>NZ_CM174478.1:0-840000 GCF_057838875.1 Pseudomonas sp. KH_050
GTGTCAGTGGAACTTTGGCAGCAGTGCGTGGAGCTTCTGCGCGATGAGCTGCCTGCCCAGCAATTCAACACTTGGATCCGTCCACTACAGGTCGAAGCCGAGGGCGATGAGTTGCGTGTTTACGCACCGAATCGTTTTGTTCTCGACTGGGTCAACGAAAAGTACCTGGGCCGCGTGCTCGAGTTGCTCGATGAGCATGGCAACGGCCTGGCGCCTTCGCTTTCCTTATTAATAGGCAGCAAGCGCAGTTCGGCACCTCGTGCGGCTCCTAATGCGCCTTTGGCGGCCGCGGCTTCTCAAGCGCAGGCTGCTGCTGCACCTGTGGCCAATGCTCCGGCCCCAAGTGCGCCCGCCAAACGGGCTACGCAAAAGACCGCCGAGGTCAGTGAAGAGCCCTCTCGCGACAGCTTCGACCCGATGGCGGGCGCCAGCTCGCAACAAGCCCCGGTACGCTCCGAACAGCGTACGGTGCAGGTTGAGGGCGCGCTCAAGCACACCAGCTACCTGAACCGCACCTTCACCTTCGAGAACTTCGTCGAAGGTAAGTCCAACCAGTTGGCCCGGGCTGCGGCCTGGCAGGTGGCCGACAATCCCAAGCATGGCTACAACCCACTGTTCCTTTATGGCGGTGTTGGCTTGGGTAAAACTCACTTGATGCACGCTGTGGGTAACCACCTATTAAAGAAGAACCCGAATGCCAAGGTCGTATACTTGCATTCCGAGCGCTTCGTGGCGGACATGGTCAAAGCGTTGCAGCTCAATGCGATCAATGAATTCAAGCGCTTCTACCGTTCGGTCGATGCGTTGCTGATCGATGACATTCAGTTCTTCGCCCGTAAGGAACGTTCCCAGGAAGAGTTCTTCCACACGTTCAACGCACTGCTTGAAGGTGGCCAGCAGGTCATTCTCACCAGTGACCGCTACCCGAAAGAAATCGAAGGCCTTGAAGAGCGCCTCAAATCCCGCTTCGGCTGGGGCCTGACGGTAGCCGTGGAGCCGCCGGAACTTGAAACCCGGGTTGCGATTCTGATGAAGAAGGCAGATCAGGCCAAAGTCGATCTGCCCCATGACGCTGCGTTCTTCATTGCCCAGCGTATTCGCTCCAACGTGCGTGAGCTCGAAGGTGCACTTAAACGTGTTATCGCCCACTCGCACTTCATGGGCCGCGACATCACCATCGAGTTGATCCGCGAATCCCTGAAGGACCTGCTGGCACTGCAGGATAAACTGGTCTCTGTGGATAACATTCAGCGCACGGTCGCCGAGTACTACAAGATCAAGATTTCCGACTTGCTGTCCAAGCGCCGTTCGCGCTCGGTCGCACGTCCACGTCAGGTAGCGATGGCATTGTCCAAAGAGCTGACCAACCACAGCCTGCCGGAAATCGGCGATGTGTTTGGTGGCCGAGATCACACCACGGTCTTGCACGCATGCCGCAAGATCAACGAGCTCAAGGAATCCGATGCGGACATCCGCGAGGACTACAAGAACCTGCTGCGTACACTGACCACTTGATGAACACCAGCGCAGCTTATTAAGGCAAGGGACGAGACCATGCATTTCACCATTCAACGCGAAGCCCTGTTGAAACCACTGCAACTGGTCGCAGGCGTCGTCGAGCGCCGCCAGACCTTGCCGGTGCTTTCCAACGTGCTGTTGGTTGTCGAAGGCCAGCAACTGTCGCTGACCGGTACTGACCTGGAAGTCGAGCTGGTCGGTCGCGTGCAACTCGAAGAGCCTGCCGAGCCAGGCGAGATCACCGTCCCGGCGCGCAAGCTGATGGACATCTGCAAGAGCCTGCCAAACGACGCCCTGATCGATATCAAGGTCGACGAGCAGAAACTGGTGGTTAAAGCCGGCCGTAGCCGCTTCACCTTGTCCACCTTGCCGGCCAACGATTTCCCTACGGTCGAAGAAGGCCCGGGTTCGCTGACCTGCACGCTTGCGCAAAGCAAACTGCGTCGTTTGATCGAACGCACCAGCTTCGCCATGGCTCAGCAGGACGTGCGCTACTACCTCAACGGCATGCTGCTGGAAGTGTCTGCCGGCATCATCCGCGCCGTAGCCACCGACGGTCACCGTCTGGCCATGTGCTCGATGCAGGCCGATATCGGTCAGCCGGACCGTCATCAGGTGATCGTGCCGCGCAAAGGTATCCTTGAACTGGCGCGCCTGCTGACTGAGCCGGAGGGTCTGGTCAGCATCGTCCTGGGTCAACACCACATCCGCGCCACCACGGGCGAGTTCACCTTCACCTCCAAGCTGGTTGATGGCAAGTTCCCGGATTACGAGCGTGTGCTGCCTAAAGGCGGTGACAAGCTGGTCCTCGGTGATCGTCAGGCACTGCGTGAAGCCTTCAGCCGTACCGCGATTCTCTCGAACGAGAAGTACCGTGGCATTCGTCTGCAACTGGCCAACGGTCAGCTGAAGATCCAGGCGAATAACCCTGAGCAGGAGGAAGCTGAAGAAGAAGTGGGAGTCGAATACAACGGTGGCTCGCTGGAGATTGGTTTCAACGTGAGCTATTTGCTCGATGTGCTGGGTGTGATGACTACCGAACAGGTCCGCCTGATTCTGTCCGACTCCAATAGCAGTGCATTGGTGCAAGAGTCTGACAACGACGACTCGGCTTACGTTGTAATGCCGATGCGCCTGTAACCATGCTCAGCAGAAGCTAGATGTCCCTCAGTCGCGTCTCGGTCACCGCGGTGCGCAATTTGCACCCGGTGACCTTCTCCCCTTCCCCCCGCATCAATATCCTGTACGGCGCCAACGGCAGCGGCAAAACCAGTGTTCTGGAAGCCATCCATCTGCTGGGGCTTGCCCGTTCGTTTCGTAGTGCCCGCTTATTGCCGGTCATTCAGTACGAGCAATTGGCATGCACCGTATTCGGCCAGGTTGAACTGGCTGAAGGTGGGCACAGCGCTTTGGGGATCTCACGTGATCGCCAAGGTGAGTTTCAGATTCGTATTGATGGACAGAACGCCCGCAGCGCGGCACAGCTGGCTGAAATACTGCCCCTGCAACTGATCAATCCCGATAGCTTCCGATTGTTGGAAGGTGCTCCGAAAATCCGTCGGCAGTTTCTGGACTGGGGTGTGTTCCACGTGGAACCACGTTTCATGTCCACGTGGCAGCGGCTGCAGAAGGCCCTTCGGCAGCGGAACTCATGGCTTCGGCATGGTACACTTGACGCCGTTTCACAAGCGGTTTGGGACAGGGAACTGTGTCAAGCCAGCGCTGATATTGATGAATACCGCCGCGCTTATATCAAAGCCTTGAAACCAGTCTTTGAACAGACCCTGAGCGAACTGGTTGAGCTCGAGGGCTTAACGCTTAGCTATTACCGGGGTTGGGACAAAGAGCGAGAGCTGAGTGCAGTGCTCGCCACGTCCCTTCACCGGGATCAGCAAATGGGCCACACCCAGGCCGGACCACAACGCGCTGATTTGCGTCTTAGATTGGGCGCACATAATGCCGCGGATATCTTGTCCCGTGGTCAGCAGAAGTTGGTGGTCTGTGCATTGCGAATCGCCCAAGGGCACTTGGTCAGCCAAGCCCGGCGTGGCCAGTGTATTTATCTAGTGGATGACTTGCCGTCCGAACTGGACGAGCAACACCGCCGCGCACTTTGCCGCTTGTTGGAAGACTTACGCTGCCAGGTGTTTATCACCTGTGTAGATCACGAATTATTGAGGGAAGGCTGGCAGACGGAAACGCCAGTCGCTTTGTTCCACGTGGAACAGGGCCGTATCACCCAGACCCACGACCATCGGGAGTGAAGGCATGAGCGAAGAAAATACGTACGACTCAACCAGCATTAAAGTGCTGAAAGGCCTGGATGCCGTACGCAAACGTCCCGGTATGTACATTGGTGACACCGACGATGGCAGCGGTCTGCACCACATGGTGTTCGAGGTGGTCGATAACTCGATCGACGAAGCTTTGGCCGGCCATTGCGACGACATCAGCATCATTATCCACCCGGATGAGTCCATCACCGTGCGCGACAACGGTCGCGGCATTCCGGTAGACGTGCATAAAGAGGAAGGCGTTTCGGCAGCCGAGGTCATCATGACCGTGCTGCACGCCGGCGGTAAGTTCGATGACAACTCCTACAAAGTATCCGGCGGTTTGCACGGTGTAGGTGTGTCGGTAGTGAACGCTCTTTCCGAATTGCTGGTGCTGACGGTTCGTCGCAGCGGCAAGATCTGGGAACAGACCTATGTCCACGGTGTTCCTCAAGAACCGATGAAAATCGTCGGTGAGACTGAATCCACCGGTACCCAGATTCACTTCAAACCTTCTGACCAGACCTTCAAGAATATCCACTTCAGCTGGGACATCCTGGCCAAGCGGATTCGTGAACTGTCTTTCCTGAACTCCGGTGTTGGTATCGTCCTCAAGGATGAACGCAGCGGTAAGGAAGAACTGTTCAAGTACGAAGGTGGTTTGCGTGCGTTCGTTGAATACCTGAACACCAACAAGACTGCGGTCAACCAGGTGTTCCACTTCAACATCCAGCGTGAAGACGGCATCGGTGTAGAAGTCGCTCTGCAGTGGAACGACAGCTTCAACGAGAACCTGCTGTGCTTCACCAACAACATCCCGCAGCGCGACGGTGGTACTCACCTGGTGGGCTTCCGTTCGGCGCTGACGCGTAACCTCAATACCTACATCGAAGCGGAAGGTCTGGCGAAGAAGCATAAAGTCGCGACCACCGGTGACGATGCCCGTGAAGGTTTGACGGCGATCATTTCGGTCAAGGTGCCGGATCCGAAGTTCAGTTCCCAGACCAAAGACAAGCTGGTTTCTTCTGAAGTGAAGACTGCTGTCGAACAGGAAATGGGCAAATACTTCTCCGACTTCCTGCTGGAAAACCCGAACGAAGCCAAGCTGGTTGTCGGCAAGATGATCGACGCGGCGCGTGCTCGTGAAGCGGCGCGTAAAGCCCGTGAGATGACCCGTCGTAAAGGCGCGCTGGATATCGCCGGCCTGCCGGGCAAACTGGCGGACTGCCAGGAAAAAGACCCTGCCCTTTCCGAACTGTACCTGGTGGAAGGTGACTCTGCTGGCGGTTCCGCCAAGCAGGGACGTAACCGCAAGACTCAAGCGATTCTGCCTCTGAAAGGTAAAATCCTTAACGTTGAGAAAGCCCGCTTCGACAAGATGATTTCCTCGCAAGAGGTTGGCACCTTGATCACTGCGCTGGGTTGCGGCATCGGTCGCGACGAGTACAACATCGAGAAACTGCGTTATCACAACATCATCATCATGACCGATGCTGACGTCGACGGTTCGCACATCCGTACCCTGCTGTTGACCTTCTTCTTCCGTCAGCTGCCTGAGTTGATCGAGCGTGGCTACATCTACATCGCTCAGCCACCGCTGTACAAAGTGAAGAAAGGCAAGCAAGAGCAATACATCAAAGACGACGACGCCATGGAAGAGTACATGACGCAGTCGGCCCTTGAAGATGCAAGCCTGCACCTGAATGAGGAAGCCCCGGGTATTTCCGGTGAGGCGCTGGAGCGCCTGGTAAATGACTTCCGCATGGTGATGAAGACCCTCAAGCGTTTGTCGCGTCTGTATCCACAGGAACTGACCGAGCACTTCATCTACCTGCCTGCCGTCAGCATGGAACAGCTGTCCGATCACGCTGCGATGCAGGATTGGCTGGCCCAGTACGAAGTCCGCCTGCGTACCGTGGAAAAATCCGGCCTGGTCTACAAAGCCAGCCTGCGTGAAGACCGTGAACGTAATGTCTGGCTGCCGGAGGTCGAACTGATCTCCCACGGTCTGTCGAACTACATCACCTTCAACCGCGATTTCTTCGGCAGCAATGACTACAAGACCGTCGTCACCCTTGGCGCTCAATTGAGCACCTTGCTGGACGAAGGCGCTTACATTCAGCGCGGCGAGCGCAAGAAGCCCGTCACCGAGTTCAAGGAAGCCCTGGAATGGCTGATGGCCGAAAGCACCAAGCGCCACACCATCCAGCGCTACAAAGGTCTCGGTGAGATGAACCCGGACCAACTCTGGGAAACCACCATGGACCCAAGCGTGCGCCGGATGCTCAAAGTGACGATCGAAGACGCCATCGGTGCCGACCAGATCTTCAACACCCTGATGGGTGATGCGGTCGAGCCACGTCGTGACTTCATCGAAACCAACGCCTTGGCGGTGTCCAACCTGGACTTCTGATCAGGTAGGTTTGCAAAAAATTCGGCCCGCCCTAGGCGGGCCTGAATGAAGGCCAGCGCAGAGCGCTGGCTTTTTTTTGCAAAAAAATTGCCATCGATAAATTGCGAATAGCGATAAATGAACCGCGGACCTGGGTTCGCGCCGATGCAGTTTCATCAGGTTCAAGCGGGTCGATGGGTCACTTATCGGCCCAATAAAAACCCGCTCAAGATCAGCTCGCTTGAGCCGATGAAGTGTTTATGAACGGGACTGCGGGGGTTCATTCATCAAAGTTCAAATCAAAGTGCTACCATCGCCCGCCGATAAATGCTCGAGGGCAGTTATCCCCTGAAAAAGCGAAACCGTCATTTTCCTTACCGCAACTCTATCGCTTGGATTTTATGCGACTCATTCTTGATCCCAAACGAGATATCGATGCTGCCTTGCTGCGTTATCAGCGCCTTTTCGGGGTGCTTGCATTATTCAGCGGGGTGATCAACTTGCTGATGCTGGTCCCCTCGATCTACATGATGCAGGTCTTCGACCGTGTCCTGACCAGCCGTAACGAAACCACTCTGCTGATGTTGAGCCTGATTCTGCTTGGGTTCTATGTGCTGAGCTGTGCGCTGGAGTGGGTCCGCGGCCAGGTGATGATCAAGATGAGCGCGGGCCTCGACGCCCAGCTCGGCGAGCGGGTATTCGGCGCGGCTTTCGAGCGCAGCCTGAAGGAACACAGCGCCAACCCGGCACAGGTGTTGAGTGATCTGAACAACCTTCGTCAGTTCGTCACGGGCCCAGGGCTGATTGCCCTGTTCGATGCACCCTGGCTGCCGATTTACCTGATCGTCACCTTTCTCTTTCACCCCTGGCTGGGGCTGTTTACGGTAGTGGGCTGCATCCTCCTCGCCGCTCTTGCCATCTGGAACGAGCTGACCACGCGCAAAAGCATGGCTGAAGCCAACCGACTATCCGTCGCCTCTGCCAACTATGTGAACAGTACTCTGCAGAACGCCGAAGTCATCCAGGCGATGGGGATGCTCACTGCACTGCGTCGCCGCTGGTTCAATGTGCAACAGCGCATCATCACGGCACAGGCCGAGGCCAGTAACCGCAGCGCACGGATTTCCGCAATGACCCGCTTTGTGCGAATGACCTGGCAATCCCTCTCGCTGGGGTTGGGCGCTGTGTTGGTGATGGAAAACCAGATATCGGCCGGGGTGATGATTGCCGTGTCGGTGCTGTTGGGACGGGCCATGGCGCCGGTGGAGGCGCTCATTGGCTCGTGGAAACAGATGGGCAATACCAAGAGCAGCTATGAGCGCCTGAATCGCCTGCTCAATGAGTTCCCCAAGCCTGAACCGCGAATGGCGCTGCCGGCGCCGACCGGTGCGGTGAGCATCGATAAACTGGTGGTCACCCCGCCCGGCATGCAACGGCCAGCAGTAAACGGGGTGACGATTACCTTGGCCAAAGGTGAGGTATTGGCGGTGATCGGCCCCAGTGCTTCGGGCAAGTCCTCTCTGGCCCGGGCCATGGTCGGTATCTGGCCAGCGAGCCACGGCTCGGTACGACTGGACAATGCAGAAGTCAGTCAGTGGTCACGTGAGACGCTTGGCCCTTATCTGGGCTACCTGCCGCAGGACATCGAGTTGTTCGACGGCACCATCGCCGAAAACATTGCACGTTTTGGCGAGGTGGACTCGCTCAAGGTGATCGAGGCTGCACGTCTGGCCGGCATTCACGAGATGATTCTGCACTTCCCCAAAGGCTACGACACGATGCTCGGCGTCGGCGGTCTGGGGCTGTCCGGTGGGCAGAAACAGCGTATTGGCCTGGCCCGTGCGCTCTATGGCCAGCCAGCGCTGGTGGTGCTGGATGAACCTAATTCCAATCTTGACGACGCCGGCGAAGCGGCCCTGGTACAGGCTGTCCGCCTGTTGAAGGCCGCCGGTTCTACCGTGGTGCTGGTGACGCATAGACCGAGCATTCTCGGCGTGGTCGACAAACTCTTGTTCCTCAGGGACGGTGTGCAGCAGCTGTACGGTCCTCGGGATCAGGTACTTAAAGCCCTCGTGCCACCACCGGTGCAGAAAGTCGCCGAATCCAGCAACCAAGAAGCCTGAGACCTCGATGCAACCCATTCAGAATGACATGTTGCCCGACACGCCGGCGCCCGATGCCGATGCCGCGGGCATTGCCCGAATCGGCATGTGGTTTTTGGCCGTTGGCTTGGGTGGATTTTTCCTCTGGGCCGGCCTCGCGCCGCTCGATCGAGGCGTGGTTGGCAGCGGCACCGTGGTGGTGTCCGGCGAGCGAAAGACCGTTCAGTCGCGCTCGGGGGGTGTGATCGAGCATATCCTGGTGCGTGAGGGTGACCTGGTGCAGCAAGGTCAGGTGGTGGTGCAACTCAATATTGTTCAGGCACAGTCCCAACTTGACGTGGCTCTGGGGCAATGGTCGAGCGCACGCGCCGTCGAGGCGCGACTGATGGCCGAACGTCTGGATCGCGACAGTATCGATTGGTTCCAGGATCTGCAGGTCAAGGCGAATGACCCGCACGTTCAGGCAGCAATGGAGTTGCAAGGCTATCTATTCGCCACCCGCCGCGCGGAACTCGCCAGCCGGCTGAAAATCAGCCAGCACGAAGTGGCTTCGCTAACCGAACAACTGGCCGGTTACCAAGAGATCAAGCGTAACCACTCGGTACAATTTCAGTATCAACAGCAAGAACTCAAGGGGCTGCGCGAACTGGCGCAGGAAGGTTATCTGCCACGCAACCGCCTGTTCGAAGCAGAGAGAAATGCAGCGCAACTAGGTGCTCAGCTGGCCTCGGCGATTTCCGATATCGGCCGCACGCGGCAGGCGATCAACGAAAGCAAGCTCAAGGCACTGCAGCAGACTCAGGCTTTCCGCAGCGAAGCCGAGTCACAACTGACTCAGGTCTCGGCGCAAACCTCGAGCCTCATAGAGCAGATCAAGGCGCTCGAGTTCGAAGTGCGCAATGCCTCCATCCTCGCACCGGTCGCCGGCCAGGTGATGGGGCTGGCTGTGCACACCGTCGGCGGTATCGCCCCGGCGGGCCAACGGCTGATGGACGTTGTCCCGCAAGGTTCCAGTTGGGTGGTCAAGGCGCAGTTTCCCCCCATGATGGCCGACCGACTTAAACCGGGACTGCCGGTTGATATCCGCTTTGGCTCGTTGCAGCGGGTCCACACCCCCGTCATCACCGGTACGGTCAGCACTGTGTCGGCTGACCAGCTGATCGACGAACATACCGGGGCGCCCTACTTCTCGGTCGAAGCGGCGGTCAACCCGCAAGACATTATCCAATTGCGCGATGCCGGGCTCGATATCAAGCCGGGGATGCAGGCCGAAGTGCTGGTCAAAACCGGTGAGCGGACGCTGGCGAACTACCTGATGCAACCCATTACCGAGCGTTTGGTTGGCGCCTTCAAGGAAGAATGACAGTGCGCGGACGTATAGCCTTACTCTCTCTATTCTGCTCATGCCGGCTCTGGGCCAGTGATGGTCAGTTGTCGCTGGTTGACCTCTATGACGCCTCCCGGCAAAACGATGCGACCTATCAGGTTGCCAACCACGACTATGAAGCGTCTCGCCAGGAACCGGCGATCGGCCGCAGCGGCTTGCTGCCGCAGGTTGGCATCAACTCCCGATATGGCCATGGCGGACAGTTCGAAAAAGAGACCCGGTCCAGCGGCCAAAACGATCAGTTTGCCGCTGATAGCATCACTCTGTCCGTCAGTCAGCCTTTGTTCGACAAAGGCCGCTGGGCGTCCTACGAGCAGGCCAAAGCTCGCGCAAAGTTGGGCGAAGTACAGTACGACGGCGCCGGGCAAGGAATTTTCGACCGTGTGGTAGAAGCTTATTTCGATGCCGCTCAAGTGGAAAACGAACTGAAGCTGACGGCCCAGCAAAAAGCCTCGATCGAAGCGCTGGCCAAACAATCCAAGCGTCTGTTCGAAGCCGGTGAAGGTACCATCACTGATATTGAAGAGGCCCAAGCCCGACTGGACCTGGTCCGCGCCCAGGAAATCGAATTGCAAGCCAGGCGCCTGGCGGCACTGCGCAAGCTCGCGGGGCGTGCCGGTATTGCCGTGGAAAATATCCCCGAGATGCAGGAGCAATCGCCTGTCACTGGCTTGTTGGCACCTGAGGAAGATCTCAACTATTGGATGCTCAAGGCCGACCAGGCCGGGCCAACGCTGGGGGCTAGTCGTGCCTCGATCCAACTGGCCGAGGCAAATCTCAAACTGCAAAAGTCCGGGCACTACCCGACCCTGGCACTGACCGGCCAACTCGCCCGTGTCGACCAGAGCGACCTCAATGAGTTTTCCCAGCGCCAATCCACTTACTATGTAGGCGTGGTGCTCGACATTCCTCTGTATCAGGGCGGAGGGGTCAGCGCCTCGACCGAGCGCGCTCGTTCGACCCTGGACAGCGCCCGCTCGGGGTACGACGCTCAAGTCCAGCAATCGGCCGAAGACATCGAGGCCAATTATCTCGGCGTGGTGGCAGGTTTCGAGAAGAGTAAGGCACTGGTGACCGCCGTGCGCTCTAACCAGAGCTCCCTGCAGTCGGCGGAAAAAGGCTACCAGGCCGGAGTACGTTCAACGGTGGACATTCTTGACGCACAGGAACGCCTGTACTCCGCCAAGCGTGACCTGCTCGATACCAAACTGGCAATGCTGCAAAGCTATGTCAACCTGCACACCCGCACCGGGCAAATGACCCGCAGCGAGCTGCAAAAGGTTCAGGGGTTGTTTTAACAACCCCCCTGCCCTTACGCGCTTCTTAGCGCGACGCTGCTGATCGAATTTTCGAAATCCTTGACGAAGCGTGGCATATCGAACAGCGGCGAATGCTCTCGCCCCTGATTGAGACGTTGGCGCAATCGCGGCAAAAGATCCGTTTGCGTCGCCAGTTGAACGGCGCGTTCCTCATATTCTTCCAAGGTGGTGGTAATAAGCTCCGGCAACTCAAGCGTGGTCAACAGACTGCCTGCCATGCGCGAGGCGAAGGTACGGCCCGAGCGCGTGAGTACTGGAAGGCCCATCCATAGCGCGTCATTGGCCGTAGTATCGGCGTTGAACGGGTAGGCGTCGAGAAACAGATCCGCAGCGGCGTAGCGAGCCAAGTATTCGGGCGGCGCCACGCGCGGGGCGAACAACAGACGTGCCGGGTCTACATCCTGTAGCTCAGCCCTGGCGCAGAGGTTGCTCTGCGCCCAAGGGTTGTCGGCCAGCAACCACAGCACACTGTCAGGCGCTCTCTGGAGAATACGCATCCAGCAATCGAACACCTCTTCACTGAATTTGTAATTGTTGTTGAACGAGCAGAAGACAAACCGGTTTTCCGGCAGCCCGCACTGAGCCCGGGTCGGCAGCGGCGCTACCGGGCGTTGCCGGTCGCTGCTTTGATAGATCTGAGGCAAGTACAGCGGTGTTTCGCTGTAATAGGATTTCTCGTTGTCGGGAATCAGGTAGCGGTCGGCGATGACGTAATCAATGCAGGGCAGCCCGGTTGAACCGGGAAAGCCGAGATAGGTCATCTGCACCGGAGCGGGTCGATAGGCCGGGATATTCGGCCGGGCACCGGAGGTCAGGCCATGCAGATCGATCAGAATATCAATCTCGTGATGACGGATGCATTGGGCTGCCGTTGCATCGTCCATATCGACGATCCGCACGAAATGGTCCATGGCGTTTTTCACTCGCTGACGCAATGGCGTGCCATCTTCCGGGCTCCAGCAAAAGCCATAGAGCCGGGTCGACTTCCAGGCTGGTCCGCAGTATGGCTTCGGCCGGTTGCAATTGGCGCGTTTCTTCCAGCAGCCGACCCAGGGCGTTGCAGACCATCAGGTACAACTCGCGGGTTTCTTGTGCGCTGACCAGTTTTTTGTCCAGCATCGACTGGCAGGTTGCCAAGGCGTCCTGAGGTTTTTTCTGACGCTCCAGTACTGACCCAAGGTTGAACCAGGCCTGGGCGAACTCCGGGCTCTGGGCAATGGCAGCGCGGTAGGCATTTTTGGCTGCCGACAGCTGCTCCAACTGCGAAAGCGT
Source organism: Pseudomonas sp. KH_050 (assembly GCF_057838875.1). NCBI lineage: Bacteria > Pseudomonadati > Pseudomonadota > Gammaproteobacteria > Pseudomonadales > Pseudomonadaceae > Pseudomonas > Pseudomonas sp. KH_050. Next base: position 12,264 of record NZ_CM174478.1, read on the forward strand.
GACCCCCAGATTGAACTGAATGATGTAGTTGACCGACGATTGGCAGTGTCCGAGCCAACGCTGGTAAAGAGCAGCAGCATCGGCAAAGCGTAACGCGGTATTCAGCCGATCGACGGTCGAGAGCAACTTCAGAGGTTCCAGTGCAACACGTTCAGCCAACTGCAGGGCAGTCGCAAGCACGACATCGAGGTCCGGGCTGTCAAGATTGTCTGTAAGCATTCGCAGATAGGTCTCCACCAATAAAAAAATACCGAGCTCTTGCGAGCTCGGTATCGGGTCAATCAAGGTTTAACACTGAATTTTATTGAATCCAAGTGTTGACGTCCGTTGCGACCAGCAATTGAACCTCACCATCGTTGAATACGTTGTAGTTCGCGCCATCGACCGTAGCAGTGCCTCCCTCGTGCCACTGACCATTGGATCCGGCAATGTTCACCGCATCGTTTTGGTCACCGTTGATGATCATCTGCACAGGCGCTGCGGCCCCGCTTGCCGAGTCGACCTGACCGGCCTGACCGAACTGGCTGACGGCCTGGGCATCGACCGTCAATGTGCTCGCCTTGCCGTTATCGGCCGTGAGGTCGATTTGGCCGAGGCTATGAGCACCAACGATCTCCGGATTCAGCTTCGTCAGGTCGATGGACTGGCCATCGCTACCACCGGTGCGGAACCAGACATTGGCAATGGTGTGGGGTCTGACCATCGCTGGTTTCAAAGCTGCCCTCCAGCCCGATCAAATTCCCATGGTTGACCTGCGAGGTCTTGCCGGCATCGAGATTGATCTGGGTGATACCCAGATCGGTGAGGCTGTGCAATTCACCTTTTGCGCTGATCCCGTCCTGGTTCGTGTCGACCCAGACTTGCAGGGCCGAGAAGAGCGTGTCTGCCCCACTGACGACGCCGTCGTGGTTGCCGTCCAGGCTCTTCAACGCAGCGAAGCCATCGTGTGCCAGCGAGCCATCGGGCAGCTGGAAGGAGGAACCGAAGAGTTCGGAGCCATTGTTGATCTGACCATCGCCATTAAGATCAATGGAGAGCAGACCATCGCCCCCTGCAGTCCAGCCGGTGCTCTCCTTGCTGCCATCGGCGTTCAGGTCGAACTGAGTACCTGCGACCAGGTGCGAGGTTTGGATACCGTCACCATTGAGGTCCAGCACCAGCGGCGTGGACAGGGCCAACGCGTCGAGCTGGGTACCGGTCATTGCCCCGTACTGTGCGCCGGTGAACGCATCCACTTGGGTCATGCTCAGGTGAGACAGTTGCGCAGTGGTCAATACGGCCACTTGAGCGGTGGTCAACGCAGCCATGTCGGCCGTTTCGATAGCAACGATCTGAGCAGTCGTCAGTGCCGCTACGTCGGCAGTATGCAGCGATGCGAACTGGCCGGTAGTCATGGCCACGATCTGCGCGGTGGTCAGCGCGACGGTCTGCGCGGTAGTCAGAGCGCCGATCTGGTCACCCGTCAAGGCAGTGACTTGAGCGGTGGTCAATGCTGCCACATGCGCAGTGGTCAGCGCCGCGACATCCGCGCTTTCCAGTGACGCTACCTGAGCGGTCGTCAAGGCTACGACCTGGGCAGTGGTCAGCGCCTGGAGTTGAGTTGCGGTCAACGATGCGACTTGACCGGTGGTCAGGGCCACCACTTGTGCAGTGGTCAAGGCAACGACATCGGCGGTGGTCAAGGATTTGACCTGAGCCATAGTCAGGGCCTGAATCTGACCGGTGGTCAGCGCGGCGACCTGCGTCGCTTTCAAAGCACTGGCTTGAGCGGTGCTCAGGGCCACGACTTGGGCGGTGGTCAGGGCGGCCACGTCAGCGTTGGTCAGCGCACCTACCTGCGCGGTGGTCAGCGCCGCGACCTGTGCAGTCGTCAGCCCCGGGATGGCGGCAGTCGCCTTGGTAGCTGAAGATAAGTTGACCGATGAGGCCTACCTCTCGCCGGCCGGCCCGATTGCGCCGATCGACATCCTGTACGGCCACCGCCCGGCAATGGCCAACGGCAATCTGTACATGGCGCATCGTTGCGGCTTCACCAAGAAAGTCCTGACCGGCACCTTGCAGGCCGCAGGCTTTGAAATGGTGGTGCCATTTCAGCGAGCACACCCGGCCTATGATCTGTGGGCAATTGCGGCCATCCCACCGATGACCGGTGAGGAAATCGTGGCAATTGCCCAGGAACATTTTCCTGGCTGACCCTCGCTGACCGCATCCACGGCTAGACAAGCTGTTTTCAACAGGCAAAAAAAAACCGGCTATAAAAGCCGGTTTTTTTATCGTCATAAAAAACTTATGCACGTTTTTCGCTATTTTATGAGCTTAAGAAATATATATATAAATCATAGAGTTACATAAAGAATAAGCCGGTTTTCAACGAAGTTGCACACAGCTTATCCACAGACGCTCAGATAACCACTTTTTCCGGTTCCGCAGTGATAGGCGGCAACGAACCCATGTCCCGCTGAGCCTGCTCGTTCCAGGCGGCAACCCGGTCATTGAGCTCGGCGATAGCGCGCGGTCCGGTGCCTTCGGCATACATCGGCGCGCCGATCACCACGCTGATGGTGCCAGGCTTTTTAGCCCAGCCAGTCTTCGGCCAGAACTTTCCGGCGTTGTGCGCAATCGGCAGTATCGGCAACGCAGCGTTGACGGCCAATGCAGTACCACCACGCGAGAACTTGCCGACCTCACCAAAAGGAACCCGTGTGCCTTCCGGGAAGATCAATACCCAGACGCCATCCTTGAGCAGTTCGTCGCCCTTCTTCGCCACATGCTTGAGCGCCGCCTTGGGGTTGTCACGATCAATGGCGATCGGTCGCAGCATGGCCATCGCCCAACCGAAGAACGGCACGTAGAGCAGTTCGCGCTTGAGCACCTGGCTCAACGGCTCGAAGTAGGCCGAGAGAAAGAATGTCTCCCACGTGCTCTGGTGGTTCGCCAGAATCACGCAGGGTTGTTCAGGTACATTCTCGGCGCCCTGCACTTCATAGCGGATACCGAGGAATACTTTGCTCAGCCACAGCGCGCAACGGCACCAGTACACGTTGATAAAGCGATAACGTGCCTTGAACGGTAAAAAAGGAGCAATAAAAAAGCTCAGGCTGCACCAGAGCAACGAGGTGGTGCCCAGCAGCAGGTAAAAGAGAAAGGTCCTGATTGCCTGCAAGATCGACATAGCGGCATTTGCCTATTAAAAGCGCACTCCGGAACCCCTTGGTCAGGATGTCAGAAGAGCCCTATTTATTGATAAGTTCAGTTATTGATAAGTTCAGTGGTGGACAAGCTCAGCAGCAACCGCCGCCAGATCGTCAAAAATCAAGGTGCCTGCCGGTAGGGTTTTACCCAGGGTTTTTTCACCTTTCCCGGTTTTTACCAAAACTGGCTGACAGTCGACGGCTGTTGCGGCTTCCAGGTCACCGAGAGTGTCGCCGACAAACCATAGATGGGTCAGCGCCACGTCGTAATGCGCGGCAATGGCTTTCAGCATGCCGGGTTTAGGCTTACGGCAATCGCAACCATCATCGGGTCCGTGGGGACAATGAACGATCAGCCCGAGCTCGCCACCCTGCTCCGCCACCAGCGAGCGCAGGCGCTCGTGCATGGCATCCAGGGTCGCGACATCGTAGTAGCCGCGAGCGATGCCGGACTGGTTGGTAGCGACCGCTACCGTCCAGCCGGCCTTGCTCAACTGCGCGATGGCTTCGATCGAGCCTGGGAGTGGAATCCACTCCTCGACCGACTTGATATAAGCGTCGGAGTCGTAATTGATCACCCCGTCCCGATCGAGAATCAGCAGTTTCACACTTCGTCCCTTAAACAAATCAACCCAGCAGCGAAATATCGGCGACACCGAGGAACAGCCCACGCAGACGCGCCAGCAACGCATAACGGTTGGCACGTACCTTGGCATCTTCAGCGTTGACCATCACCGCTTCAAAGAACGCATCGACAGGCTCGCGCAACGCTGCCAGCCGGGCCAGCGATTCGCGGTACTGACGCGCCGCAGCCATAGGCTGGACGGCCTGGTCAGCCTGCTGGATCGCCGAGTACAGCGAAAACTCGTTGGCGTTGTCGAAGTATTTGGCTTCGACGACGCTCGGGATCGTGCCTTCGGCCTTGCTCAGCAGGTTCGATACACGCTTGTTCACTGCAGCCAGTGCCGCGGCCTCCGGCAGTTTGCGGAACGCCTCGACAGCTTGCACGCGTTGATCGAAGTCGAGTGCCGAACCCGGTTTCAGGGCACGAACCGACAGGTAGGTCCCCACATCCACGCCTTCGTCTTCGTAACGTGCACGCAGACGGTCGAAGATGAACTCCAGCACCAGGTCGGCCAGACCGGCCGACTTGACCTTGGTGCCGAATGCGTTGACGGCGGACGCTACCGCATCGGTCAGGTCCAGATCGAGTTTCTTGTCGATGAGGATCCGTAGTATGCCAAGGGCAGCACGGCGCAAGGCATAAGGGTCTTTGCTACCGGTCGGCAGCATGCCTATCCCGAAAATACCCACCAGAGTGTCGAGCTTGTCGGCGATCGCTACGGCCGCACCGGTAACAGTGGTCGGCAGTTCGGCGCCGGCACCGCGCGGCATGTATTGTTCGTTCAGCGCCAGGGCCACGTCTTGCGGCTCGCCGTCGTTGAGGGCGTAGTAGTAACCGGCGACACCTTGCATCTCCGGGAACTCACCGACCATCTCGGTCGCCAGGTCGCACTTGGACAGCAGGCCGGCGCGAGCTGCACGGGATGCGTCGCCGCCGATGCGTTGAGCGATGAACGCTGCCAGTTTGGAAACCCGCTCGGCTTTGTCGAACACACTGCCCAGTTTTTCCTGGAACACCACGTTCTGCAGGCGCAGGTTGAAGCTTTCGAGTTTCTGCTTCTTGTCTTGCTTGAAGAAGAACTCGGCGTCGGTCAGACGCGGGCGAACCACCTTCTCGTTGCCCGAAATGATCTGCTGCGGGTCTTTGCTTTCGATGTTGGCCACAGTGATGAAGCGTGGCAGCAACTTGCCGTCGGCATCCAGCAGGCAGAAATACTTCTGGTTGTCCTGCATGGTGGTGATCAGGGCTTCCTGCGGCACCTCGAGGAACCGCTCTTCGAACGAGCAGACCAGCGGCACCGGCCATTCCACCAGCGCGGTCACTTCGTCGAGCAGGCTCGGCGGAACGATCGCCGTACCTTCCTGCAGCGCGGCCAACTCGGCAGTGCGCTTGCTGATCAGCTCGCGACGCTCGTTGGAATCCGCCAGCACGTAAGCGCCACGCAGGTCTTGCAGGTAGTTGGCCGGCGCGGTGATACGCACGCTTTCAGGGTGATGGAAACGGTGGCCGCGGGAGTCGCGACCGGCTTTCTGGGCGAGGATGGTGCAATCGATAACCTGGTCACCGAGCAGCATGACCAGCCACTGGGTCGGGCGAACGAATTCTTCCTTGCGCGCGCCCCAGCGCATGCGCTTGGGAATCGGCAAGTCATTCAGGGAATCTTCGACGATGGTCGGCAGCAGACTGGCGGTCGGCTTGCCAGCGATGCGTTGGCTATAACGCAGTTTCGCGCCGCTCTGATCGATTTCGCTCAGATCAACGCCACATTTCTTGGCGAAACCCAGGGCGGCCTGGGTCGGATTGCCTTCGGCATCGAACGCAGCCTGACGTGGCGGGCCGTCGAGGTTGATGCTGCGATCCGGCTGGTGAGTGGCCAGTGCGGTGACCAGCACGGCCAGACGACGCGGCGCGGCGTAGACGGTTTTGGTCTCATAGTTCAGGCCAGCGGCCTGCAGACCTTTATCGATACCGGCAAGGAACGCCTCAGCCAGAGTATTCAGGGCTTTGGGTGGCAGTTCTTCGGTGCCCAGTTCGACCAGAAAATCTTGAGCACTCATTGTGCAGCCTCCAGCTTAGCCAACACTTCATCACGCAAATCCGGGGTCGCCATCGGGAAGCCCAGCTTGGCGCGAGCCAGCAGATAGGCTTGTGCAACGGAACGCGCCAGGGTGCGTACACGCAGAATGTATTGCTGACGCGCAGTGACCGAGATCGCCCGGCGAGCATCCAGCAGGTTGAAGGTATGGGAGGCCTTCAACACCATTTCGTAGCTCGGCAATGGCAGCGGCTGGTCGAGTTCGATCAGACGCTTGGCTTCGCTTTCATAGAAGTCGAACAGTTCGAAGAGCTTCTCGACGTTGGCGTGTTCGAAGTTGTAGGTCGACTGCTCCACTTCGTTCTGGTGGAACACGTCGCCGTAGGTCACTTTGCCGAACGGGCCGTCAGCCCAGACCAGGTCGTAGACCGAATCCACACCCTGCAGGTACATGGCCAGACGCTCGAGACCGTAAGTGATCTCGCCGGTCACTGGGTAGCACTCGATACCACCCGCCTGCTGGAAGTAAGTGAACTGAGTCACTTCCATGCCGTTGAGCCAGACTTCCCAGCCCAGACCCCAGGCACCGAGGGTCGGCGATTCCCAGTTGTCTTCGACGAAGCGGATGTCATGCACCAGCGGGTCGAGACCCACGTGCTTGAGCGAGCCCAGGTACAGTTCCTGGAAATTGTCCGGGTTCGGCTTCAGGACTACCTGGAACTGATAGTAGTGCTGCAGACGGTTCGGGTTTTCACCGTAGCGGCCGTCAGTCGGGCGGCGACTGGGCTGCACATAAGCGGCGTTCCAGGTTTCCGGGCCGATGGCGCGCAGAAACGTGGCGGTATGAAAAGTGCCGGCGCCTACTTCCATATCGTAGGGCTGAAGTACCACACAACCTTGCTCGGCCCAGTATTGCTGGAGGGCGAGGATCAAGTCTTGGAAGGTACGCACGGCTGGCGTAGGCTGGCTCACGAAATTCACCTGTTTCTTGGGCTGCGATTTAAAGAGCGGGAGTATACCCGATTCGGTCCTGCGCACGCCCCCTGGAGCCTTATGCCACGCTGCTTTTGGTGTTCCGAAGATCCGCTGTACATGGCTTATCACGATCAGGAGTGGGGCGTGCCGCTACAAGATGCGCAGCGCTTGTTCGAGTTGCTTTTGCTTGAAGGGTTCCAGGCGGGCCTATCGTGGATCACTGTGCTAAGGAAACGCGAGCGTTATCGTGAGGTGCTGTTTGGTTTCGACGTACAGCGCGTGGCACAGATGAGCGATGCCGAAATCGACGATTTGATGCTCGATCCGGGGATTATCCGCAATCGCCTGAAGCTCAACGCCGCCCGGCGCAATGCCCAGGCCTGGCTGGCGCTGGAGGACCCGGTGGCGCTGCTGTGGTCGTTCGTCGGCGGCCAGCCCAGGGTCAATCACTTCAAGGATCGCAGCGAAGTGCCGGCGGTAACGCCCGAGGCCGAGGCGATGAGCAAAGGCTTGAAGAAAGCCGGCTTCACTTTCGTCGGTCCCACCATCTGTTATGCATTGATGCAGGCGTCCGGGATGGTCATGGATCACACCACCGATTGTGATCGCTACGCCATCTTGCGCAGTGGGCGGTTAGAATAGCCGGCTCGCGACAAGGTTCATGACGTCGGTTTATAGATCAGGAGTGACCTGTGGATAAGTTGAAAGGCGCCTTGCTGGTAGGCGCTCTGCGGTTGTTTGCCCTGCTGCCCTGGCGCGCGGTGCAAGTGGTGGGTTCGGCCATTGGCTGGATGATGTGGAAATTGCCCAACCGCTCGCGCGATGTGGTGCGGATCAACCTGGCAAAGTGCTTTCCTGAAATGGACGCGGCTGAGCGCGAGCGTCTGGTCGGGCAGAGCCTGAAGGATATCGGCAAGTCGCTGACCGAAAGTGCCTGCGCCTGGATCTGGCCGGCCCAGCGCTCTATTGACCTGGTGCGGGAAGTCGAAGGTCTCGACGTGCTGAAGGAGGCGTTGGCCTCAGGCAAAGGGGTTGTTGGCATCACCAGTCACCTCGGCAACTGGGAAGTGTTGAACCACTTCTATTGCAGCCAGTGCAAACCGATCATTTTCTATCGTCCGCCCAAGCTCAAGGCGGTCGACGACTTGTTGCGCAAGCAGCGGGTGCAATTGGGTAACCGCGTCGCCGCGTCCACCAAGGAAGGCATTCTGAGCGTCATCAAGGAAGTGCGCAAAGGTGGTGCAGTGGGTATCCCGGCTGACCCGGAACCGTCCGAATCGGCCGGGATTTTCGTGCCATTCTTTGCCACCCAAGCCCTGACCAGCAAATTCGTACCGAACATGCTCGCCGGCGGCAAAGCCGTCGGGGTGTTCCTGCATGCCCTGCGCCTGCCCGACGGTTCGGGCTACAAAGTAATACTCGAAGCCGCGCCAGAGGCGATGTACAGCACCGATACCGAGACTTCATGTGCGGCAATGAGCCAGGTCGTCGAGAAATACGTGCGCGCTTATCCGAGCCAGTACATGTGGAGCATGAAGCGTTTCAAGAAACGTCCACCGGGCGAGGAGCGCTGGTACTGATCGAATTGGCATGATCTGTGGATAACCGCGTAGGAGCTGCCGCAGGCTGCGATCTTTTGATCCTGCTTCCCGTACGCAACGTTATCCACAACCGTTCAATCAAGGGCGCAGCAGATGTCCGAACAGCTCAAATCCTTTCGCATCAAAATCCAGCACGAAAGCTTTGGTGAATGCCTGGGCCAGACGCGCAACCTCTCGACCAGCGGGGTGTATGTGAAGCATCCGGCGCTATCGGCCTTGGCCACGGGCGCGGTAGTTTACGGTCAGGTGCAGGACCTGCCGGAGGCTGCGCCGCGGGTGCGCATGGAAGTGGTGCAGGTCGATGCCGAAGGCATAAGTCTGCGTTACCTCTAGCCTGGTTGTTTTTTGATCAGTTAACCTGACGATCCAGTTTTTTCAGAAACACCGTCATTTCTTTTTCCGCCTGCTTGTCGCCATGCGCCCGTGCAGCTTCGAGCCCTTGCTCCCAGGCGTGACGGGCAGCCGGATAATCGGCCAGCCCCAGATGCGCCTTGCCGAGTAGCTTCCAGGCCGCGGAATACTTCGGATCGAAATCGACACAGCGTTGAAAATGCTCGACCGCCTTGGCGTTCTCGCCCACATCCAGATAGCCCTTGCCCAGGCCGAAGCGCAGCAGCGAGTTATCCACACCCTTGGCGAGCATTTTTTCCAGGGATTCGAGCATCGGTGGGTTCCTTTCAGGGTGTTGAGTCGAAGATCAAGAGATCGCAGTCTGCGCCAGCTCCTACAGGATAGAGTGCTCCTGCAATGTCACAGGTGTACCCGGTCGGCGTAGGAGCTGGCGCAGCCTGCGATCTTTTGGCGGTTCTGGAGATGGCTCAGGAGCAAGATCAAAAGATCGCAGCCTGCGGCGATCCTGGCAATTGATGCCACAGTAAAAATTCTGGATCAGAAGAAGCTCAAGCCCACATGAAACAGCTTTTCCACATCCCGAATATGCTTTTTATCCACAAGGAACAGAATCACATGATCACCCGCCATGATCACCGTGTCATCGTGGGCGATGATGACTTCTTCATCACGGATGATCGCCCCGATGGTCGTGCCCGGCGGCAGGCCGATGTCTTCAATGGAGCGGCCGATCACTTTGCTCGATTTCTCATCACCATGGGCAATAGCCTCGATGGCCTCCGCTGCGCCGCGGCGCAACGAGTGCACGCTGACAATATCGCCGCGTCGCACGTGGGCCAGCAAGGTGCCGATAGTCGCCAGCTGCGGGCTGATGGCGATATCGATGTCGCCGCCCTGGATCAGGTCGACATAGGCCGGATTGTTGATGATGGTCATGACTTTTTTCGCGCCCAGGCGTTTGGCCAGTAGCGAGGACATGATGTTGGCTTCGTCGTCGTTGGTCAGCGCCAGGAAAATATCGGCGTCGGCAATGTTTTCTTCCAGCAGCAGGTCGCGGTCTGACGCGCTGCCCTGCAACACCACCGTGCTGTCGAGGTTGTCCGAAAGATGGCGGCAACGCGCCGGGTTCATCTCGATGATCTTCACCTGGTAGCGGCTTTCGATGGCTTCGGCCAGGCGTTCGCCGATCTGCCCGCCTCCGGCGATCACCACGCGCTTGTAGGTCTCATCGAGGCGACGCATCTCGCTCATTACCGCACGAATGTTCGCTTTGGCGGCGATGAAAAACACTTCATCGTCGGCTTCGATCACCGTGTCGCCTTTGGGCAGGATCGGCCGGTCGCGGCGGAAGATGGCGGCAACGCGGGTCTCGACATTCGGCATGTGCTCGCGCAACTGCCGCAATTGATGACCCACCAGCGGCCCGCCGTAGTAAGCCTTGATCGCCACCAGCTGGGCCTTGCCTTCGGCGAAGTCGATGACCTGCAAGGCGCCAGGGTGTTCGATCAGGCGCTTGATGTAGTTGGTGACCACCTGTTCCGGGCTGATCAGCACGTCGACCGGAATCGCATCGTTGTCGAACAGACCGGCGCGGGTCAGATAAGCCGCTTCGCGGACACGGGCGATCTTGGTCGGGGTGTGGAACAGGGTGTGGGCGACCTGACAGGCAACCATGTTGGTTTCGTCACTGTTGGTGACCGCCACCAGCATGTCGGCATCGTCCGCGCCCGCCTGACGCAGCACTGTCGGGAGTGAACCGCGGCCTTGAACGGTGCGAATATCGAGCCGGTCGCCGAGATCGCGCAGACGTTCGCCGTCGGTGTCGACCACCGTGATGTCATTGGCTTCACTGGCCAGGTGTTCCGCCAGCGAACCGCCGACCTGCCCTGCGCCGAGGATGATGATTTTCATCCAGTCACTCCCTTAAAACCGGTTAACCGCGCGCGGCGGCGATCTTGATCAACTTGGCGTAGTAGAAACCGTCATGCCCGCCCTCCTGGGCCAGTAACTGGCGGCCATGAGGCTGCTTGATACCGGCCGCAGGCTGCCCGAGCTGACCAGCGATGTCGAGCTCGCGGGCGCCTGGCGTGCGGGCCAGAAAGGCTTCGATGACTTCGGTGTTCTCGGTCGGCAAGGTCGAGCAGGTGGCATACAGCAGGATGCCGCCGACTTCGAGGGTCGGCCACAGCGCGTCCAGCAGTTCACCCTGCAGCACGGCCAGGGCGGCAATGTCGTCGGCTTGGCGAGTCAGTTTGATGTCCGGGTGACGGCGGATGACCCCGGTGGCCGAGCATGGCGCGTCCAGCAGGATCCGCTGGAACGGCTTGCCGTCCCACCAGGTCGCAGTATCGCGCCCATCGGCGGCAATCAGCTCGGCGCTCAGGCCAAGCCGCTCGAGATTTTCCCGTACCCGCACCAGGCGCTTGGCTTCCAGATCCACTGCCACCACGCTAGCCAGCGCCGGCTCGACCTCCATGATGTGGCAAGTCTTGCCACCCGGCGCGCAGCAGGCATCGAGCACCCGTTGCCCGGGCGCCAGATCCAGCAGGTCGGCGGCCAGTTGCGCGGCTTCGTCCTGCACGCTGATCCAGCCTTCGGCGAAGCCTGGCAAGTTGCGTACGTCGCCCGGCTCGTCGAGCACGATGCCGTCCTGGCTGTAGAGGCAGGCGTTGCCCGCCACACCGGCGTCGCTCAGCAATTTCAGGTAAGCATCGCGAGTATGGTGGCGGCGATTGACCCGCAGGATCATCGGCGGATGGGCGTTGTTCGCCGCGCAAATGGCTTCCCACTGCTGCGGCCAGAATGCCTTGAGGGACTTTTGCAGCCAGCGTGGATGCGCGGTTCGGACCACCGGGTCGTGTTCCAGCTCGCCGAGCAGCGCTTCGCTTTCCCGCTGGGCACGGCGCAGCACGGCATTGAGCAAGGCCTTGGCCCAAGGCTTTTTCAGCTTCTCGGCGCAACCGACAGTTTCACCGATGGCGGCGTGGGCCGGCACACGGGTGTAGAGCAGTTGGTAGAGACCCACCAGCAGCAACGCCTCGACATCGGCGTCGGCCGCTTTGAAGGGTTTTTGCAGCAGCTTGGCCGCCAGCGCCGATAAACGCGGCTGCCAGCGAGCGGTGCCGAAGGCCAGATCCTGGGTGAAACCACGATCACGAAGCTCAACCTTATCCAGTTGTGTCGGCAACGAACTGTTGAGTGACGCTTTACCGTTGAGTACTGCAGCCAAGGCCTTGGCGGCGGCCAGACGAGGGTTCATTGCGCGTCCATCGCTTGACCCAGCACGGTGCCGACGGCGAATTTCTCGCGGCGGCTGTTGAACAAGTCGCTGAAGTTCAGCGCTTTGCCCCCGGGCAATTGCAGGCGGGTCAGGCACAAGGCCTGTTCACCGCAAGCGACGATCAGGCCGTCCTTGCTGGCGCCGAGCACTTCACCCGGAGCGCCCTGGCCATCGGCGAGGTTCGCCGCGAGGACCTTCAGCGCTTCGCCGTTGAGGGTGCTGTGGCAGATCGGCCATGGATTGAACGCGCGGACCAGGCGTTCCAGTTCGACGGCCGGACGGCTCCAGTCGATGCGCGCTTCGTCCTTGTTCAGCTTGTGGGCGTAAGTGGCGAGGCTGTCGTCCTGCACTTCACCTTCGAGGGTTCCTGCCGCCAGCCTGGAAATGGCCTGGACCACGGCAGGCGGCCCCATTTCGGCGAGGCGGTCGTGGAGGCTGCCGCCGGTGTCGTCGGCGCTGATCGGGGTCGTGACCTTCAGCAGCATTGGCCCGGTGTCCAGACCCAGTTCCATGCGCATCACCGTCACACCGCTTTCGGCGTCACCCGCTTCGACGGCGCGCTGGATCGGCGCTGCACCGCGCCAGCGCGGCAACAGCGAAGCGTGACTATTGATGCAACCCAGGCGCGGAGTATCCAGCACCACTTGCGGCAGGATCAAGCCGTAGGCCACCACCACCAGCAAGTCGGGTTTGAGCGCTGCCAGTTCCGCCTGGGCCGCTGCGTCTCGCAGGGTCGGCGGCTGCAGAACGCTGATACTGTGCTGCTCGGCGAGTTGTTTGACCGGGCTCGGCATCAGCTTTTGCCCGCGCCCTGCCGGACGATCCGGCTGGGTGTAGACCGCCACGATCTCATACGGGCTGTCGAGCAAGGCCTTGAGGTGTTCGGCGGCGAATTCGGGGGTGCCGGCAAAGACGATGCGCAATGGCTCAGTCATGTGGATTCTCGGTTGAAAGCGCTCGGAAAAGAAAAAGGCTTGCTACAGCAAGCCTTTGGAAGAAGGGAATCAAGCGTGCTGGCGATGCAGTTTTTCCAGCTTCTTCTTGATCCGGTCACGTTTGAGCGTGGACAGGTAATCGACGAACAATTTGCCATTGAGGTGGTCGCATTCATGCTGAATGCACACCGCCAGCAGGCCCTCGGCGATTAGCTCATAAGGCTGGCCGTCACGGTCCAGCGCCTTGATTTTCACGCGCTGCGGCCGATCGACGTTTTCGTAGAAGCCCGGTACCGAGAGGCAGCCTTCCTGATACTGGCCCATCTCATCGGTCAGGACTTCAAACTCGGGGTTAATGAACACCCGTGGTTCGCTGCGGTCTTCAGAGAGGTCCATGACCACGATGCGTTTGTGCACGTCGACCTGGGTCGCAGCCAGGCCGATGCCAGGTGCTTCATACATTGTTTCAAACATGTCATCGACCAACTGACGCACTTCGTCGTCCACTACGGCCACAGGTTTGGCAATAGTGCGCAGGCGCGGGTCAGGGAATTCGAGGATGTCTAAAATGGCCATAAGCGTAATTGCTGCACGTGTGAGGTAAAGTCAGGGTCGGTTGCCGGACAAGTCAGGCTACCGTTGCAAAACGTTCTCCTGGAAGGGAGCGAGCCGCAGGGACTCTGGCGTTTCACGCGAACGTACATAATAAAGGGATTCACTGGATGAGGAAATCACTACTCGCCCTGCTGCTGTTGGCCTCGGTCGGTATTGCGCACGCGCAAGTGCAACTCAGGGACGGTTTTCCACAGCATTACACCGTGGTGGCGGGCGATACATTGTGGGACATTTCCGGGAAATTTCTCCGCGAACCCTGGAAGTGGCCGGAAATCTGGCAGGTCAACCCGCACATCGAAAACCCCAGTCTCATCTACCCGGGCGACTCGCTGTCGCTGGTCTACGTCAATGGTCAACCACGCCTGACCCTCAATCGCGGGGCCTCACGTGGCACCATCAAACTGTCGCCACGAATCCGCAGCACACCAGTGGCCGAGGCCATCCCGAGCATTCCGCTGCAAGCGATCAACAGTTTCTTGCTGAGTAACCGCATCGTCGACAAGGTCGAGGATTTCGACAAGGCGCCGTACATCGTCGCCGGCGATGCCGAGCGGGTGCTCAGTGGCACGGGTGACCGCATCTACGCTCGCGGTACATTCGCTGCGGACTCGTCGGTCTACGGCATCTTCCGTCAGGGCAAGGTCTACACCGACCCGCAGAGCAAGGAATTCCTCGGGATCAATGCCGATGATATCGGCGGCGGGGAAATCGTTGCCACCGAAGGTGATGTCGCCACGCTGGCCCTGCAACGCACCACTCAAGAGGTGCGGCTCGGCGACCGGTTGTTCAGCAGCGAAGAACGGGCGATCAACTCGACCTTCATGCCCAGTTCGCCACAAACCGAGATCAACGGCTTGATCATCGATGTGCCACGCGGGGTGACGCAGATCGGCGTGCTCGACGTGGTAACCCTGAATAAAGGCCGGCGTGATGGTCTGGCCGAAGGCAATGTGCTGGCAGTGATGAAAACCGGAGAAACGGTGCGTGACCGCGTAACCGGCAGCGAAGTGAAGATTCCTGATGAGCGCGCCGGGTTGCTGATGGTGTTCCGCACCTATGAAAAGCTCAGCTATGGCCTGGTGCTGAATGCATCGCGCTCTCTGGCGGTGCTGGACAAGGTTCGAAACCCCTAGAAAAAACGGAAACTCTCAACAAGTTACCAACAGACTTATCCACAGCTTATGCCTGCTTCGACAGGCCTTATAACGATCAAGGATGATCTATGTCGCTGTCTGCTATTGCCCAGGTTTCGCCTGCGGAACTGGAAGCCCGTTTGCGTTTGCATCGTCTGCCGGAACTCGGCCCCCGACGTTTTCAAAAGCTGCTCGAAGCCTTTGGCACAGCCTCGGCAGCCATCAGCGCGCCGGCCAGTGCCTGGCGCGCATTGGGCTTGCCGGCTGCGTGTGCAGAGGCCCGGCGCAGTGCCCAGATCCGTGATGGCGCCAGCCATGCATTGGCCTGGCTTGAGCGTCCGGGCCAGCATTTACTGATGCTGGACCAGCCCGGCTACCCCGCGCTGCTGGCGGAATTGGACGACGCCCCGCCGTTGTTATTCGTGGCGGGTGATCCGGGCATTCTGGAAAAACCTCAGCTGGCGATGGTCGGCAGCCGTCGGGCTTCGCGCCCTGGAATGGATACTGCAGCGGCGTTTTCCCGCAGCCTTGCCGGTGCTGGTTTTGTGATTACCAGCGGTTTGGCACTGGGGATCGACGGCGCCGCGCATCAGGCCGCCCTGGACATTGGCGGACAGACGGTCGGCGTGCTGGGCACCGGGCTGGAAAATTTTTATCCACAGCGCAATCGCCAGCTGGCCGAGTCGATGATTGCCCAGGGCAGTGCAGTGGTTTCCGAGTTTCCGCTGGACGCCGGGCCGCACCCCAGTAACTTCCCTCGGCGTAATCGAATCATCAGTGGTTTGTCCCTCGGTGTGCTGGTGGTCGAGGCCAGTGTGGCCAGCGGATCGTTGATCACCGCGCGGCTGGCAGCGGAGCAGGGCCGCGAGGTGTATGCCATTCCAGGTTCCATCCATCATCCCGGCGCCCGCGGTTGCCATCAGTTGATTCGCGATGGCGCGGTACTGGTCGAGACCATCGAACATATTCTCGAAGCCTTGCGCGGCTGGCAAAGGCTGCCGCCCGCCGCAGTGGCTGCGCCAGCGAAGGCCGATCATTCTTTGTTGCGCTTGTTGCATGCCGCGCCACAGACCAGTGAAGCCTTGGCTGGCGCCAGCGGCTGGGCCTTGCCCAAGGTCCTGGCGGCGCTGACGGAGCTGGAGATGGACGGTCGGGCCGTCTGCGAAAGCGGGCGCTGGTTTGCACGCATGAGTTAGGTTTTATAATGAACAGCGGTAAACTGGCCTTAGCCTTATTCCGGAGAGTCAGCAATGGTCAGTAGGTGGCGTGTGCAACAAGCCGCACGAGAAATTCGCGCAGGGGCGGTAATTGCCTATCCAACCGAAGCGGTCTGGGGCCTGGGTTGCGACCCATGGAACGAGGAAGCGGTGGATCGCCTGTTGGCGATCAAGTCACGGTCTGTGGATAAAGGTCTGATCCTCATCGCAGACAACATCCATCAATTCGATTTTCTCTTCGAAGACTTCCCGCAAAGCTGGATGGACCGCATGGTCAGTACCTGGCCCGGGCCCAATACCTGGCTGGTGCCGCACCAGGGCATGCTGCCAGAGTGGATCACCGGGGTTCATGACACCGTGGCCTTGCGGGTCAGTGATCACCCGCAAGTCCGCGAGTTATGTGCACTGATCGGCCCGTTGGTCTCGACCTCGGCCAACCCCCAGGGCCGACCGGCAGCGCGCACACGGATTCGCGTCGAGCAATATTTCCGCGGGCAGATCGATCTGGTACTGGGCGGCAATCTGGGCGGACGCAAGAACCCGAGCCTGATCCGCGATCTGGCGACCGGGAAAATCGTGCGCCCGGCTTGAGGTGAACCCTTGTGGCGAGGGGGCTTGCCCCCCGCTGGAGCGCGAAGCGGTCCTAAAACCGGCAACCGTGTTTTATCAGGTAAAACCCATCAGCCGGTTTACGACTGCTTCGCAGCCGAACGGGGGCAAGCCCCCTCGCCACCAAAAAGCTCTCCAGCCTTACGGCAACAAAATCGTCGACCCGGTCGTCCTCCGCGCCGATAACTCGGTCTGAGCCTTGGCCGCTTGCGCCAATGGATAACGCTGGTTGATATCCACCTTTATCTTGCCGCTAATGATCATCCCGAATAACTCATCGGCCATGCGTTGCAGGTTCTCGGCGTTGTTGGCGTAAGTCGCCAGAGTCGGCCGGGTCACGTACAACGAGCCCTTGGCCGACAGAATCCCCAGGTTCACCCCGTCCACCGCGCCCGAGGCGTTGCCGAAGCTCACCACCAGGCCGCGCGGTGCCGTGCTGTCCAGCGAGGTGAGCCAGGTGTCTTTGCCGACGCCGTCGTAGACCACCGGGCACTTCTTGCCGTCAGTCAATTCCAGCACCCGCTGAGCGACGTTTTCCTTGCTGTAATCAATGGTCTCCCACGCGCCAAGGGATTTGGCGAGAGCGGCCTTTTCAGGCGAGCTGACCGTACCAATCAGCTTCACCCCCAGTGCTTTGGCCCATTGGCAGGCAAGGGAGCCGACACCGCCAGCAGCGGCGTGGAACAAAATGGTTTCGCCACCCTTGAGCTCATAGGTCTGACGCAGCAGATACTGCACCGTCAGGCCTTTAAGCATCACGCCCGCCGCTTGTTCGAAGCTGATGGCGTCGGGCAGATGCACCAGATTGGCCGCCGGCAGCACATGCACATCACTGTAGGCGCCCAACGGACCGCTGCCATAGGCCACGCGGTCGCCGACCTTGAATTGAGTGACTTCACTGCCGACCGCCTCGACCACGCCGGCGCCTTCGGCACCCAGGCCCGAGGGCAAGGACGGCGGCGCATAGAGGCCGCTGCGAAAATAAGTGTCGATGAAGTTCAGGCCGATGGCCTTGTTACTGACGCGAACCTGTTGCGGACCCGGCGCTGCCGGTTGGTAATCGACATATTCAAGTACTTCGGGGCCGCCATGGGCACGGAACTGGATACGCTTGGCCATCTGCAATCTCCTTGGGGTCTTTTCGCGAAAGGTCCTATCGGACTCCTAAGCTTGACCTTCGTCAACTGCGATGGGGCTGGTTGCAGTGTTATGCTACGCGCCCATTTGCGCCGGCCTCACGCTCCGTTCGAAGTGCCGCGTAGCTTTGCCCGATTCAAGGTGATGCCATGACTACCCGCACCGAGGCCGTAAAAGCCTACCTGCTCGACCTGCAAGACCGCATCTGCACCGCTCTGGAAGCCGAAGACGGCAGCGCTCGCTTCGTCGAAGATGCCTGGACCCGGCCTGCCGGTGGTGGCGGTCGCACCCGGGTGATCGAGAACGCTCAGGTCATCGAAAAGGGCGGCGTCAACTTTTCCCACGTATTTGGTAGCGGTTTGCCACCATCTGCCAGCGCTCATCGCCCAGAATTGGCCGGTCGCGGTTTTGAAGCCCTCGGCGTGTCGCTGGTGATTCACCCGCACAACCCTCATGTGCCGACGTCCCACGCCAACGTGCGATTTTTCATCGCCGAGAAAGAAGGTGAAGAACCGGTCTGGTGGTTCGGCGGCGGCTTCGACCTGACCCCCTACTACGGCGTCGAAGAAGACTGCGTACACTGGCATCGGGTCGCCGAAAAAGCCTGTGCGCCATTCGGGCCGGACGTTTACCCGCGCTACAAAGCCTGGTGCGACAGCTATTTCTACATCAAGCATCGCAACGAGCCGCGGGGTATTGGCGGCCTGTTCTTCGATGACCTGAACGAGTGGGACTTCGACACCAGCTTTGCGTTCATTCGCGCTATCGGTGATGCCTATATCGAGGCCTACCTGCCGATCGTCCAGCGTCGCAAAGCGGATGCGTACACCGAGAAACAACGGGAATTCCAGGAGTTTCGCCGGGGTCGCTATGTTGAGTTCAACCTGGTTTATGACCGTGGCACACTATTCGGCCTGCAATCAGGCGGGCGTACCGAATCGATTCTGATGTCGCTGCCGCCGCAAGTGCGCTGGAGCTACGACTGGAAAGCCGAGCCGGGCAGCGAAGAAGCGCGGTTGACCGAATACTTTCTGCAAGATCGCGATTGGTTGGCTTAATCCCTGTAGGAGCCTGCGATCTGTTCAAGGAGTTGTGCCAATTCAGATCAACAGATCGCAGCCTTCGGCAGCTCCTGCATGAATGAGGAATGTTGATGGACCGTTACGTCGTATTCGGTAACCCGATCAGCCACAGTAAATCGCCGCTGATCCATCGCCTGTTTGCCGAGCAGACCGCTCAAAAACTGGATTACAGCACCTTGCTGGCGCCGCTCGACGATTTTTCCGGCTGCGCCAGGGCATTTTTTCTCGAGGGCCGTGGCGCCAACGTCACGGTACCCTTCAAGGAAGACGCCTATCGCCTCGCCGACAGCCTGACGGCCCGGGCGAAGCGGGCCGGGGCGGTCAACACCTTGAGCAAACTCGCGGATGGCAGCCTGCTGGGGGATAACACCGATGGCGCCGGGCTGGTGCGGGATCTGACGGTCAATGCCGGGTTCAGCCTCA
Organism: Pseudomonas sp. KH_050; assembly: GCF_057838875.1. Lineage (NCBI taxonomy): Bacteria > Pseudomonadati > Pseudomonadota > Gammaproteobacteria > Pseudomonadales > Pseudomonadaceae > Pseudomonas > Pseudomonas sp. KH_050. Next base: position 31,473 of record NZ_CM174478.1, read on the forward strand.
AGGGCAAACGCATTCTGCTGCTGGGTGCCGGCGGCGCGGTGCGCGGTGCGCTGGAGCCATTACTGGCCGAGCAACCGTCGTCGGTGATCATCGCCAACCGTACGTTGGAAAAGGCTGAGTTGCTGGCTGAGCTGTTTGACGATCTAGGTCCGGTGTCCGCCAGCAGCTTCGACTGGCTGCAAGAGCCGGTGGATCTGATCATCAATGCGACGTCGGCAAGCCTGACAGGCGATGTACCGCCGATTGCCAGCAGCCTGATCGAACCGGGCAAGACCCTGTGCTACGACATGATGTACAGCAAGGAACCGACCGCCTTCTGCCGCTGGGCCAGTGAACACGGCGCCTCGGTGGCAATGGACGGTCTGGGGATGCTCGCGGAACAGGCCGCCGAAGCCTTTTACCTGTGGCGCGGCGTGCGGCCGGATACTGCGCCGGTGCTGGCGGAATTGCGTAGACAGCTGGCGTTGTAATACGAGCTGGCCGCAAAAAGATCGCAGCCTGCGGCAGCTCCTACGGAATTTGTGTCGTAAATGCGGTCGGTGTAGGAGCTGCCGCAGGCTGCGATCTTTTCGGCCGCGCCTCGGTTAATCTTCAAACCGAATCGGGCACTTCTGCGCCCCTTCGAGCTTCCTCAACTCTTCCACCACCTGCGGCCGTGCCCGGCGCAGCGTCAGGCTGCGATTCTGCTGCAACAGCCGCCGCGCTTCCTGATGGAGCATTTCCACTCCGGAATAGTCGATGAAGTTGATCTGCTGCGCATCGATCACTACCCGTTCACCGTGCATGCGTTGCAAACGCACTTGCAGGTAATGGCTGGCGCCGAAGAAGATCGAGCCGCCGACCCGCAGAATGTCTTCATCACCGTCGCGCCACTGGTGTACTCGCGGTTGTGAGGTGCGTTTGAGGTAGAAGAACAGCGATGCGAGCACCCCGGCGTAGATCGCCGTTTGTAGTTCCAGCAGCAGGGTGGCGACGCAAGTCAGCGCCATGACCGCGAACTCGGAGCGGCTGACCCGGAACAACGACCGGATACCGCGATGGTCAACCAGCCCCCAACAGATCAGCAGAATACTGCCAGCCATCGCCGGGATCGGGATGTGGGCGATCAGCTTCGCGCCGGTCACGGCAAATAGCGCCACCCATAGTGCCGAAAAAACCCCGGTCAACGGCGAGCAGGCCCCGGCTTCATAGCTGAGACCAGAGCGGGTAAAAGAGCCGGCCGACAATGAGCCCGAGAAAAAACTGCCGACAGTATTCGACAGCCCTTGGGCGCGAATTTCCTGGTTAGCGTCGAGTAGTTGCTGCGAACGTGCCGATAACGAGCGGGCAATCGACAGGCTGGTGACCAGCCCGAGCATCCCCACCGCTACCGCGCTGGGCAGCAGGCGCAGCACCAGTTCCAGATCCAGTGGCAGCGGGCTGAAGGGTGGCAGCTTGCCAATGAATGAACTGACCAGCTTCACATGGCCGAACATCGTCGGCCACAGCCAGACCAGCAGGCCGCTCAGCGTCAAGGTAATCAACAAGGTTGGCCAGCGTGGCAGCAGGAGTTTGAGAATGATGCCGAGCACCAGAGTGCCAAGACCCAAGGCCAGCGAAGGTTTATCCAGCGCGCCGATATGGTTGATCAGCGATAGCAAACTGTTCAGGGCGGTCGCCTGGCTCGGCAGATCCAGCCCCAGCAGATTGGGCAATTGCCCAAGGGCGATCACCACCGCGGCGCCAAGGGTGAAGCCCAGCACCACTGAGTGAGAGACGAAATTCACCAGCGCGCCGAAGCGCAGCATGCCCAACAACCACTGGAAAACCCCGGCGAGGAAGGTCAAAAGCAGGATCAGCGTGATGTAGTCCTGGGAGCCGGGCACGGCCAACGGGCTGACGCTGGCATACAGCACAATCGAAATCGCCGCTGTCGGGCCACAGATCAGGTGCCAGGATGAGCCCCAAAGGCAGGCAATCAGCACTGGAACAATCGCCGCATACAAACCGTACTCGGGCGGCAGGCCGGCAATCAGCGCGTAGGCGATGGACTGCGGCAACGCCAGAATCGCCCCGCTCAAGCCGACGATCAGATCGCGGCCGACGCTGGCGCGGGTTTGCCGGGGCAGCCAGCTCAGGAAGGGGAAGAGTTTATGGCGATTGGGCCAGGCCATGGGTCCTCTCGGTCGGGATGTGGGAAAAGCGTAAGGGTGGGGTTTCAGGGGGATGGGTGCAAGGTTGAGTTCTCGAGACTGTGGCGTGTCTTTTACATCCACCCCTCACAAAGACTCACCTCAAAGCTTCGCCTTCACCGCCGCCAAAGCATCCTTGCCATCCACCGTCTTCACCCCATCCAGCCACCTGTCCAGCACCGCCGGGTTGGCTTTGATCCAGGCTTTGGCGGCGTCGGCGTTGCTGACTTTCTTGTTAACCACCTCGGCCATGATGCTGTTTTCCATGTCCTGGGTGAAACTCAGGTTGGTCAGCAGCTTGCCGATGTTCGGGCAGGCCTGTGCATAACCTTTGCGGGTCAGGGTATAGACGCTGCCGGTGTCGCCGAAATATTTCTCGCCGCCTTTCAGATAGTGCATTTTCAATTGCACGTTCATGGGGTGTGGAGTCCAGCCGAGGAAGGTCACGAACTTCTGTTTCTTCACCGCCCGGGACACTTCAGCCAGCATCGCCTGTTCGCTGGACTCGATCAGTTTCCACTGGCCCAGTTCGAAGTCGTTTTTCTTGATGATGTTCTGCAACGAGATGTTTGCCGGCGCGCCAGAGCCGATGCCAAAGATCTTTTTATCGAACTTGTCAGCGTATTTGTTCAAGTCGGAAAAGTTACGCACACCCGCGTCCCAGACATAGTCCGGCACCGCCAGAGTGAATTCGGTGCCGTCGAGGTTCTTCGCCAGTTGGGTGACATCACCGTTGGCCACGAACTTGTCATAGAAGCCCTGCTGTGCCGGCATCCAGTTGCCAAGGAAGACATCCACCTGGCCGTCCTTGAGCCCGCCAAAGGTAATCGGCACCGCCAAGGTATCGATCTTGGCCTTGTAACCCATGCCGTCCAACAGAAAACCGGTGACGGCATTGGTCGCGGCAATGTCGCTCCAGCCCGGGTCCGCCATTTTCACGGTGTTGCAGCTTTGCTCGGCATAGGCCGACACGCTGCTCAGCGCCAATAGCCCTGCGGTCAGTGCTGTGGATAACCTTTGCATGTTCTTCCCCTTACATTATTGGTTTTGGCAGGGTTGTGGATAACGTGCTTTGCGCTCCAGATCGTCGAGGTCGATGTGGTTACGCATGTACTGCTGACTGGCGTCGACCAGCGGCTGGTGATCCCAGCTCTTCAGCTTGCCGATGGTCAGCGACTCGGCGACAAAGCGCCGACGCCGCTGGCTGGCGAGCACCTGTTGGTGGATTGCCGGGATATCCCATTTCGCCCGGGCTTCGGCCAGGAAGTCATCGAACAGCCGCCGATGCTGCGGCGAGTGGCTGAGTTCTTCCTGTTCACGCGGGTCGTTATGTACGTCGAAGAGCAGGCACGGATCGTCTTCGCTATAGATGAATTTGTAGTTGCCACGGCGAATCATCATCAGCGGGCTGATGGTGCCTTCGGCCATGTATTCGCCAAAGACTTCGTCGTGACCGCCCTGCCCTTGCAGGTGCGGGACCAGCGAGCGACCGTCCAGGGGCAAGCCCGGTTCGAGTTTGCCGCCGGCCAGTTCCACGAAGGTTGGCAACAGGTCCGCGGTGGAGACTGCGGCGCTGACACGGCCTGCGCCGAACTGCCCTGGCGCGCTGATCAGCAGCGGCACGCGGGCGGCCATTTCGAACCAGTGCATTTTGTACCAGAGCCCGCGTTCGCCGAGCATGTCGCCGTGGTCGCCGGAGAAGACAATAATGGTGTCGTCGATCAGCCCGGTATCCTCGAGTGTTTGCAGGAGTTTGCCGACGTTACTGTCAATATAGCTACAGGCGCCGAAGTAGGCGCGGCGCGCATCGCGGATTTTATCCACAGGCAGCGGCTTGCCCCACAAGTCGTAGACCTTGAGTAACCGCTGGGAATGCGGATCGAGCCCGGTCTGTGCGGGTGTTTCCGGCAGCGGGATATCTTCGTCGCGGTACAGGTCCCAGAACGCTTTGGGAATGGTGTACGGGTCGTGGGGGTGGGTCATCGACACCGTCAGGCAGAACGGCTGATCGCCCTCTTCGCGGATGTGGTCGAACAGGTACTGCCGGGCCTTGAACACCACCTCTTCATCGAAATCCAGCTGGTTGGTGCGCACACACGGCCCGGCCTGCAACACCGAGGACATGTTGTGGTACCAGGTTGGGCGCACGTCCGGCTCGTCCCAGTTCACCGACCAGCCGTAATCGGCCGGATAGATGTCGCTGGTCAGGCGTTCTTCATAACCGTGCAACTGATCCGGGCCGCAAAAGTGCATCTTGCCCGACAGTGCCGTGCGGTAGCCGAGACGGCGCAGGTAGTGGGCATAAGTCGGTACGTCGGCGGGAAAATCGGCGGCGTTGTCGTAGGCGCCGATCTTGCTGGGTAACTGCCCACTGACCAGGGTAAAGCGCGAAGGTGCACAGAGCGGGCTGTTGCAGTAGGCGGCATCGAACACCACGCCTTGGGCAGCCAGGCGGCTCAGGTTGGGCAATTTGATGGGCGATGGACCGTAGAAAGGCAACATTGGCGCGGCCATTTGATCGGCCATGATAAAAAGAATGTTCTTGCGCTTCATGGGATCGCGGCATTCCATAGTGAATATTTATGCGAAAGTGCTGTGATCGAGAATGGAGCCCACGAAGCGGGTGGTAAAGCCCATGCACGGCAATGACTAGGATAAGCACAGCTTATGTATGACGCTCTTGGTGATTTATCCCTGGACCTGTTCCGCGCCTTCGAAGCCGCCGGCCGCCACCGCAGCTTTACTGCGGCGGCGGTGGAACTCGGGACCACCCAGCCGGCCGTCAGCCAGCAGATCAAACGGCTCGAGGAGCAGCTTGGCACGCGCTTGTTCGACCGGATTTATCGCGGTATCGAACTGACCGAAGCCGGGATGATTCTGTTCGAACAGGTGCAGGCTGGATTGCAGAGCATGGATGCCGGGTTGATCGCGATCAGCACTCAGCATCAGCATGAGGTGTTACAGGTCGCCACCGACTTCGCCTTTGCGGCTTACTGGCTGATGCCGCGCCTGCACCGCTTTCACGCAGCGAACCCACAGGTCGATGTCAGCCTGGTCACCAGCGAGCGCAACCACAACATGCTGCGCCCCGATATCGACGTTGCCGTGTGGTTCGGTGATGGCCGCTTCAAACAGGGTGAAAGCCACTGGCTGTTCAGCGAAGAAGTGTTCCCGGTGTGCAGCCCGCAACTGTTGAAGGATCGTCCGACGCCCTTGCCGGCTCATTCGCTGCTGGAGTTTCCCTTGCTGCACTTGCGCGGAGAAAACAGCAGCCACTGGTTCGACTGGACGGGAGTATTTCGCCAGCTGGGCATTGCTTCCGCGCCCGCTCCGGGGCCCTTGCGCTTCGACAACTACACGCTGTTGATTCAAGCGGCGATTGCCGGCCAGGGCGTGGCCATCGGCTGGCGGCACCTTGTGGATAACTTGTTGGAGCAGGGCTGGCTCTGTCGGCCGATCGCCGAAACGGCGATCTCCAGCTTCGGCTATTACGTCGTCTTGCCCCAGCGCAAACGCCGCGGACCGCTGATCCAGCAATTCGTCGACTGGCTGATGGCCGAGCAGGCCAGCAGTGCTGAATCGCTGACGGGGGTCCCTCTACCCTCTATTGCGGTGTAGGGTCCGTCGCGACGAAGGTCACGTGTTGGCCGATGTGCAGGTTCAGCCGCAGTTCGTCGGCAATCCCGATCGCGACGCGATTGAGCCGCTCAAGCACCTCGGCCAGACCCGGCTCAAGGCTACTGCTGACCTGGCTGAAATGTTCGATGGTCAGCCCGGCAATGCTCTGCGGCGCGTTGACCAGGGTCCAGTGCAAGGTGCTGGTTTGCAGGGCGTCGAGGATTTCTTCGGCGGCGTGAAGTTGCAGACGGTCCTCCACCTCGGGGTCATCGAGCACGGAAAAGTCGCCCACTAGAAACAGCCTGTGGATACCCATCGCCTGCATGCCGGCAATCAACGCGTCAACGGCACGGACTTGCTCGACCGGCCCGGGCACCAGGGCTTTTTCCACATGCTCATGGTTCATCGGCAGCCCCGGCGCATCCAGCAGGCAGATCACCGCGGAGCAGCCGGCAACGCTTTGCTTGACCCGTTCGGCATCGAACAGGTTTCCGCTTTTGGTGCGCAAACCCGGACGCGGCGCCAGTGCCGTCAGGTCATCGAGAATCGCGATGACTTCATGTTGGCGCCGCAGCATCTCAGCCATCAGCGCACTGCCAAGGCTACTCATGGCACCATAGAGCACCAGTTTGACCACCGGCGTTTCGGCGTTTTTCATGGCTGGATTTCCTTATTTACTGCATGTATTAATTTTGACCTATAGGTAGCCGGAAGGGTTCGACATAGTCGCGAGGGTTTCAGATGCAACGGATCAAGGGCTACCACGCCCACGTCTATTTCGACGCCAGCACCATCGACCAGGCCCGGGCCTTGTGCGAACAGGCGGCTCACTTGTTCCCGCTGAAGATGGGACGTGTGCATGAACGGCCAGTGGGCCCGCATCCGGACTGGAGCTGCCAGCTGGCCTTCGAGCCCGAACAGTTCGGCGTCGTCGTGCCGTGGCTGGCGCTCAATCGCAAAGGCCTGGTGGTGTTTGTGCACCCCGATACCGGGGATGATCTGGTCGACCATACCGAGCATGCGATCTGGATGGGCGCGGTGAGGCCGTTGGATGTGTCGATTTTTTGAGGCACATCCTCCGTAGCAGCTGCCGAAGGCTGCGTTGGGCCGCGCAGCGGTCGTAAAACTTTCTACCGCGCATTGCCTTAGGAGTCGTATTAGCCCCCATTTGCGAGGGCTTCGCCCTCGAACGCAGCCTTCGGCAGCTGCTACGGGTGGGTGGTTTGCTCTCGGAAATTTCCTTCAACTTGTAGCGGCATCGGTGAACTTGTTGAGCCTTGGGTCGGGCACTAATCTGCGTTCGTCACCGCAAAATCGGTGACACGGACGTGCAAGTCCGGGTAAAACAACAACTTAGCAAAAGCCTTTAGCTATTCAACGGGCGTTTTTTTATGCTCGCTGTTTTATGCTTTATGGCGGCTGTGTGCGGGAGACCTTTGGGTCTGCCGGGGTTTTTGGGTTTGTTTACCTGGTCTTGCACCCCGCACATGGCTGCCACCTTCAATCGCGTGCAAGCGAGTTGGGTCAGCCTCCAAAAACAAACGAGGTTAGATCATGTTCAAACCAACACCCAATCCCCCCGCAACCTCTGAAATTTCCCCTTACGACGCCCTCGACCCAACCAGGCTCAATGAAGCCGCCGAACGCGCCCTTGATCATCACCTGGGCCCTAAACCCGACACCCCGCGCTTCGCCGACTCCCGCCCAAGCGCCCTCTTCAGCGTTTCCCCCGACGCCAGCAACGAAACCCTGCTGGCCAACGCCTACGAGACCTTGACCTCGGCCAGTGTCATGGCCAGTGATCTGGCTTTTGACCTCGAAGGTTCGCGCCGCCATGTGGCGTTGGCGATCCAGCAGATGGTCGAGTTGGGTCAGTTGCTGGTGAACCGGGCGCTGGACCTGGAAAACCCGGTGCACTGACGGGCGGGGTTTGTCTGGGTGACCGCGTTATCGTTCATCGCGAGCCCGACTAACGCAAAAATCGAAACGAAAAAAAAAGGGGTTCAGACACTCGGTCCAAACCCCTTTTTTATACAGCGCCGCTTACTTAGCCAACGCGAGCACCACGCACCCCTTCAGCCAGCGCCGCGCACAAGCTCAGCACGCCATCCACGGCCTGCTCGGACGTTGTGGCATTGGCGATATGGTCGATCAGCGCCGAACCCACCACCACACCGTCGGCCAGGCGAGCGATGGCCGCCGCTTGCTCCGGAGTGCGGATGCCGAAACCAATGCTGATCGGCAGGTCGGTATGACGACGCAACCGTGCAACGGCTTCTTCGACGTGTTCCAGGGTCGCCGCACCGGCACCGGTCACACCGGCTACCGACACGTAGTAGACGAAACCCGAGCTGCCGTTGAGGACGGTTGGCAGACGCGCATCATCGGTGGTCGGCGTGGTCAGGCGGATGAAGTCCAGGCCCGCGGCCTGGGCCGGGTCGCAAAGTTCGCTGTTATGTTCCGGCGGCAGGTCGACCACGATCAGGCCATCGACGCCTGCTTCTTTGGCTTCAGCGATGAAGCGCGGTACGCCGTAATGGTGGATCGGGTTGAAGTAGCCCATCAGCACCAGCGGAGTGTCGCTATTGCCGGCGCGGAACTCGCGAACCATTTGCAGGGTTTTTGCCAGGTTCTGCTTGGCACCCAGGGCGCGGATGTTGGCCAGCTGAATCGCCGGGCCATCGGCCATCGGGTCGGTGAAGGGCATGCCCAGCTCGATCACATCGGCGCCAGCTGCCGGCAAACCTTTGAGGATCGCCAGCGAGGTGTCATAGCTCGGGTCGCCGGCAGTGACGAAGGTCACCAGGGCGGCGCGGTTCTGTTCTTTGAGTTCGGCAAAACGCGTTTGCAGGCGGCTCATCAGTGTTTCTCCTGCTGGGACTGTTCCATGTGGTGCATCACGGTTTGCATGTCTTTGTCGCCACGACCGGACAGGTTGACCACCATCAGGTGATCTTTGGGCAGGGTCGGCGCGCGTTTGAACACTTCGGCCAGGGCGTGGGCACTTTCCAGCGCCGGGATGATGCCTTCCAGGCGGCAGCATTTGTGGAATGCATCGAGCGCTTCGTGGTCGGTGACCGAGGTGTATTCGACGCGACCGATGTCATGCAACCAGGCGTGCTCAGGGCCGATGCCAGGGTAGTCGAGGCCGGCGGAAATCGAGTGGGCGTCGATGATCTGGCCGTCGTCGTCCTGCAGCAGGAAGGTCCGGTTGCCGTGCAGCACGCCCGGCTCGCCGCCATTGAGGCTGGCGGCGTGTTTGCCGGTTTCGATGCCGTGACCGGCGGCTTCAACGCCGATGATCTGCACGCTGGTGTCATCGAGGAATGGGTGGAACAAGCCCATGGCGTTGGAACCGCCACCGATGCACGCCACCAGGCTGTCCGGCAGACGGCCTTCCTGAGCTTGCAGTTGGTCGCGGGTTTCCTTGCCGATCACCGCCTGGAAGTCGCGAACCATAGCAGGATAAGGGTGTGGACCGGCCACAGTGCCAATCAGGTAGAAAGTGCTGTCAACGTTTGTCACCCAGTCACGCAGGGCTTCGTTCATCGCGTCTTTCAGGGTGCCGGTGCCGGCGACTACTGGAATCACTTCAGCGCCCAGCAGTTTCATGCGGAATACGTTGGCTTGCTGGCGCTCGATGTCGGTGGTGCCCATGTAGATCACGCAATCAAGGCCGAAACGCGCAGCCACGGTGGCAGTCGCCACGCCGTGCATGCCGGCGCCAGTCTCGGCGATGATGCGTTTCTTGCCCATGCGCCGCGCCAGCAGGATCTGGCCGATGCAGTTGTTGATCTTGTGCGCGCCGGTGTGGTTCAGCTCTTCACGCTTGAGGTAGATCTTCGCGCCGCCGCAGAACTCGGTCAGACGCTCGGCGTAATACAGCGGGCTTGGACGACCGACATAGTCGCGCTGGAAGTAGGCCAATTCCTTGAGAAAGGCCGGATCTTCCTTGGCCGCTTCGTATTCACGGGCCAGGTCGAGGATCAACGGCATCAGGGTTTCGGCTACGTAACGGCCGCCGAACGCGCCAAACAGACCGTTGGCATCGGGGCCGTTGCGCAGATTGGATGGGGTCGTAGTCTGGGTCATGGGGCGCTCCAGCTGAATTCATGGAAAGGCAATGGCGTTCACTCTACCCCTGACGTACGCGCCTGAAAACCGATAAGATCGCCATAACCTGTCAGGAAAACTCACAGATCAAATGAGCCATGACCTCCCCCCGCTGAATGCATTGCGCGCCTTCGAAGCCACGGCCCGGCTGAACAGTGTTAGCCAGGCGGCTGAACAACTGCATGTGACCCATGGTGCGGTTAGCCGGCAGTTGAAAGTGCTGGAAGAACACCTGGGCGTGAGCCTTTTCATCAAGGACGGGCGCGGCCTTAAACTCACAGATTCCGGCATACGACTACGTGATGCCAGTACTGAAGCCTTCGAGCGATTGCGCACAGTGTGCGCCGAACTGACGCAAAGCACGGCTGACGCACCGTTCGTGCTCGGCTGTTCAGGCAGCTTGCTGGCGCGCTGGTTTATCCCGCGCTTGGGGCGCTTGAATGCCGATTTGCCGGACCTGCGCCTGCACCTGTCGGCCGGTGAGGGCGATCTTGATCCTCGGCGACCGGGGCTGGACGCCTTGCTGGTGTTCGCCGAGCCACCGTGGCCGGCGGACATGCAGGTGTATGAACTGGCCAGCGAGCGCATCGGCCCGGTCATGAGCCCGCGTTTCGCCGGTTATGAGCGGTTGCGCGAGGCACCGGCCGAGGCGTTGTTGAGCGAGGCGTTATTGCACACCACTTCCCGTCCGCAGGCTTGGCCCAGCTGGGCACGGCAAAGCGCCATCTCTGCCGGCGCATTGAAGTACGGTCAGGGTTTCGAGCATTTGTATTATTTGCTGGAAGCCGCGGTGGCCGGGCTTGGGGTGGCCATTGCCCCTGAACCGCTGGTGACTGAGGACTTGCGCGCCGGTCGCCTGGTTGCGCCTTGGGGTTTTTGTGAAACCCCGGCGCAACTGGCGTTGTGGCTACCCAAGCGCGCCGCGGACGGGCGCGCTCGGCAGTTGGCGCAGTGGCTCAAACATGAGCTGCGCCAAACGAGTTAATCCCCGCGTTTGAACAGCAGATAAGCCGCCAACAATCCCAGGGCACCGACCGCGACACCGGCGGTGGTCCAAGGGTGTTCCTGGGCGTAATCGCGAGTGGCAATCCCGGTTTCACGGGTTTTGACTTTGACATCCTCATAAGCATCGCTGAGCAGATGGCGCGAGTGTCTCAGCGCGTTTTCGGCGTTGCTTTTCAGCGCTTTGAGGGTTCTACGCGACTCGTCCGAGGTGTCATCTTTAAGGCTTTCCAGCGACTTGAGCAGACTCTCGATCTCGGCTTCCATGCTTTGCAATGAGGCTTTACGTAAAGAAGTGGTGGCCATGGCTGGCTCTCCTGCATTGATGATGAGTGACGTGTGAAGGTTGGGACTCCAGGGGTTCGGGAAAGTGCAGTAAATCTGAACCTTCCCGAGGCAATAACCGACAGAAGTAATACGAAAAATCGCTGCTAGGCTGTATTCACACCCTAAGGAGAACGCCATGACTGACCATCACACCTACAAGAAAGTCGAGCTGGTTGGCTCTTCCCCCACCAGCATCGAAGACGCCATCAACAACGCGCTGGCCGAGGCCAGCAAAAGCCTGAAGTATCTGGAATGGTTCGAGGTGACGGAGACTCGCGGACATATCAAGGACGGCAAGGCCGCGCATTTTCAGGTAACACTCAAAGTCGGGTTCCGGATTGCCAGTAGCTGAGATTCAACTAGGCTTTTGAACTTGTGCGCTGGCTGATTGCCATAGGGAATGGCAAAGCGCCGCAGTCTTGGGCGCGTCCGCGAAAAACGTCGACGCCCCGTTTTGATTCGACCAGGGGAAGCGAGCGATGAAAAAATTCATATTGGCGGTGGGTTTGTTGAGCATTGCGGGAACAGCCCTTGCAGCCAGCAAGCCGTGCGAAGAGTTGAAAGCAGAGATTGCAGCGAAGCTCGATGCCAAAGGCATCGCGAACTACTCGCTGGAAATCGTCGATAAAGGCACACAAGCTGGCGGTAAAGTGGTCGGCACCTGTGATCAGGGTTCCAAGGTCATTGTCTACACGCAAGGTTAATCTTGCCGGGACAAAAAAACCGACGCGGTCAGCGTCGGCTTTTTCATGGACGCACTCTAAAGGTCAGCCCTTCATCACTTGCGCCAGCAGCTCGTAGGAATGTACCCGATCGGCATGCTCATACAGGTCGCAGGTGAAAATCAGCTCATCGGCTCCCGTCTGCTCGATCAGCACCTCCAGTTTGGCGCGGATTTTCTCCGGACTGCCGACCATCGCCAAACCAAGGAAGCTGGCCACCGCTTCTTTCTCGTGGGGCAGCCACAGGCCGTCCATGCTTTTCACCGGTGGGCGCTGCACCAGGCTCTGGCCGCGCATCAGGGCGAGAATCCGTTGATAGACCGAGGTCGCCAGGTAATCGGCCTGCTCGTCGGTGTCCGCGGCTACCAGCGGCACGCCGAGCATCACGTACGGTTTGTCGAGCACCGCCGAAGGCTTGAAGTGATTGCGGTAGACGCGAATCGCTTCGTGCATGTAGCGCGGAGCGAAATGTGAGGCGAAGGCGTAGGGCAAACCGCGCTCCCCGGCCAGTTGCGCACTGAACAGGCTGGAACCCAGCAACCAGACCGGCACGTTGGTGCCGGTGCCCGGAACGGCGATCACTTTTTGATCAGGTGTACGCGGGCCGAGGTAGCGCATCAGTTCAGCCACATCTTCGGGAAAATCATCGGCGCTGCCGGAGCGTTCACGGCGCAGGGCGCGAGCGGTCATCTGATCGGAACCCGGTGCACGGCCCAGGCCAAGGTCGATCCGTCCCGGGTACAGGCTTTCCAGGGTGCCGAACTGCTCGGCAATCACCAACGGCGCGTGGTTGGGCAGCATCACACCGCCGGAGCCGACCCGAATGGTCGAGGTGCCACCTGCCAGATAGCCCAGAAGGACCGCGGTCGCGGAGCTGGCGATGCCATCCATGTTGTGGTGTTCGGCGACCCAGAAGCGCTGGTAGCCGAATTTCTCGACCTGTTGCGCCAGGTCCAGCGAGTTGTGCAGCGATTGCGCCGCGCTGCCGTTCTCACGAACAGGCACCAGGTCGAGGGTCGAGAACTTGATATCGGACAGTTGCTTCATAAACCTGCTTCTCCAATGGGTGCGCAGGCTTTTGTCACGAGCCAAAACCTGCCGATGTCTACTAGCCTGACCTATAAAATGTGGGCATATACCCGAGATTCAATAGCTGAAGTGAATTTGCCTACCAGATAAGCGGTTCGATCCGACAAGGTGAACTTTGCCAGTCGTTCTATCCTCAGAACCCTAGTAATGGAAAACCATGAAGGCGCGACCTCCTCGCGCCGGATCTTGAGGAGACAGAGATGAGTATCAAAAAGAAAGCATCGGCTCATTGGGTCGGTGATCTGAAAACCGGCGTGGGTGCTATTTCGACTGAAACCGGGGCCCTGAAGAATGCACCTTATGGCTTCAAGGCGCGTTTCGAGGGCGGACCGGGCACCAATCCGGAAGAGCTGATCGGCGCCGCTCACGCGGGTTGTTTCTCCATGGCGTTTTCGATGATTCTCGGCGAGGCCAGCCTGAAAGCCACCAGCATCGATACTAATGCCGAGGTGACTCTGGACCAGGTCGACGGTGGTTTTGCGATTACTGCCGTGCACCTGACGCTCAAGGCGAAAATTCCTGGTGCCACTCAGCAGCAATTCGACGAACTGAGCAAAAAAGCCAAAGAAGGCTGCCCGGTGTCGAAGGTGTTGAATGCCAAGATCACGCTGGATGGGGAGTTGGTGAGCTGATCCCGGGATTTAGCGCGCCGCAAAAGATCGCAGCCTATCGGCAGTTCCTACAGAGGGTTTACACCCGGGAGAATAAGGATCTACGCGGTCAATGTAGGAACTGCCGCAGGCTGCGATCTTTAGGGGTCAATGCCGGACGTGAGCCAAATCAGAACTCGATGTGCAAAACTGTGGTCGAATGAGTGACTGCGGCTGTAGCGCATGCTTTTGCGCGCCGTATCAAGGGGGCTTTAACCATGAGACGTTTTGCTTTGGCGGTAATCTGTTGCGCACTGGCCACTTCGGCTCTGGCGGCACCGAAATCCTGTGAAGAGCTCAAGGCCGAGATCGAAGCGAAGATCCAGGCTAACAACGTGACGTCCTACACCCTGGAAATTGTCAGCAATGACGAGGTGCACGACAAAAACATGGTGGTCGGTAGCTGCGCATATGGCACCAAGAAAATCATCTATCAAAGAAACGATAAATAGCTGCCGATCAAGGCACGCAGTTCACCATCCGATCTTCTGCGACAATTTCGCGCTTGGCGTTATACAGCCGGGCACTGGCATTGAAGGCCAGCGAGCGGGCTTCCAGGCGATAACGCTGGCCTGCTTCGAAGTGGTCATAGCGCACCGTCAGGTAACACATACGCTCCTGCGGGGTGGCCATCACGTTCACCCCACCGCCGTAAATTTCGAAGTCGAAGCGTACTTGCAGTTCATGGCTGCCGGGAGTGACCTGGAAAAACCGCCCATCACGCAGCTTTTGCTTGTCCAGGCGCTCCGCCATGACCATTTTGCCGCCCGGGGTCGGAGTGGCGAGGTCGACCCAGGCCATTTGTGGATCGACCGCCGGCAATGAGCTGGAGCAGGCGGCGAGCGAGCCGAGGGCAAGTAACAGCAGTGGCGTGCGCATGATGAAATCCCGCAGGGTCAGGCTTTCAGCATAGCGCCGATCAGGTGCGCTGACAGCCTGCCGGCTTTCCTTGGCTAACCACTTTTCGCTGATGGTCGTAGAGCTTGGCCCACGGCCGGAAACCGATGTTCCCCGCTTGCAGCTGATAACGCTGGCCTGCGTTGAAGTCCTTGAATTTCACACTCAACTGACAGTCACGCCAAAGCGTTTCGGTACCCGGACCGCCAATGTTGGTCGGTTCCACCGGGAATTGATAACGCACGACCAGCTCATGACTGCCGGGCGGGACCTCGAAAAAGCGTCTGTCGGTCGAGGTTTTATCGTCGACTTCCAGAGCTTGCAGTGCCGTGTCCTGATGAGTCTCTAGATCGATCCAGGCTTGTGTCGGGTCGGGGTCGGGCAGTCCGGCGCAGCCAGCTAACATCAGCAGGCCACCAGTCAGCATTAACGTGCGCATAGCGAAGCTCCGGGTGGGCGAGATAGTCTTGCAAGCAGACACTCACAGGACGATTCGATTTGGATAGGCAGCGTATGAGCCATGGGGTACTCGACCGTAAGTTTGGCCTTTGGTTTCCCGGGTTGCTGCTTTTACTGCTGAACGGTTGTTCGAGCGTCAGCTATTACAGCCAATTGGCCAACGGTCAGTGGCAGTTGCTGCGCGCGCGTGAGCCGGTGACTGAAGTGATTGCCGATCCGGGTCGCGACCCAATGCTGCGCGAGCATCTGGCCCAGTCGCAGAAGGCCCGCGAATTCGCCAGCCGGCACCTGCACCTGCCGGACAATAAAAGTTACCGGCTGTACGCCGATATCGGGCGGCCGTTTGTGGTGTGGAATGTGTTCGCCACGCCCGAGTTTTCCCTGACACCGCAAAATCATTGTTTCCCGATTGCCGGTTGTGTGGCCTATCGAGGTTATTACAGTCTGGGCGCGGCGCGGGGTGAGGCCGCGTTGCAGCGCCAGCAAGGCATGGACGTGTCGGTCGGTGGCGTGGAGGCCTATTCGACCCTGGGCTGGTTCAACGACCCGATCATCAGCTCGATGCTGCACTGGGGCGATGAGCGCTTGGCGACGCTGATCTTCCATGAACTGGCGCATCAGCGTTGTTACGTGAAGGACGACACCGAGTTCAATGAATCCTTCGCCACTTTCGTCGAGCAGGAGGGGACTCGTCAGTGGCGTGCGGCCCGTGGTTTGCCACCGGCCAGCGGGGCTGAGGTACGCCAGCGCGAGCAATTCATTCAGCTTGTTCTTGAGACGCGCACGCGGCTTGAACAACTGTATGCATCGCCGCTGTCGACTGAACAGATGCGCCAGCGCAAAGCCGCCGAGTTTGAGCGGTTGCGCAGCGAGTATCGTCAGTTGCGCGATAGCCAATGGGCCGGCGCGAACCGTTACGATGCCTGGATCAATGCGCCAATGAACAACGCCAAATTGCTGCCCTTTGGTTTGTACGACCAATGGGTACCGGCGTTTGCCGAATTGTTCCGGCAGTCAGGAGGTGATTGGCCGAGGTTTTATGCCGAGGTGGAAAAGCTCGGCCTGTTACCGCTGCTGCAGCGTAAGGCGGTGTTGGCCAGGCTGGCGCAGCCCAGCGCCGTAGCTGGCTGAACCGCACACCCAAACCCGCTCTGGCTGCCTGGTCCTGGATTAACCGAAGAACCAGTAACACACCAGGATCGCCGCCACCACGCCGGCAAATTCCGCCAGCAGTGCGCAACCTACCGCATGGCGGGCACGTTGAATGCCGACGGCGCCGAAGTACACCGCCAGTACATAGAAGGTGGTTTCGGTACTGCCCTGAATGATTGCGGCCGCCAGCGCCGGGAAGCTGTCCACGCCCTGGGTCTGCATGGTTTCGATCAACATGGCGCGGGCGGCACTGCCAGAGAAGGGTTTGACCAGCGCCGTAGGCAAGGCATCGACGAAGCGAGTATCCCAGCCGAACCATTCCACCAGGTGACGAATCCCGTCCAGGCCGAAGTCCAGCGCCCCGGACGCCCTCAGCACGCCCACCGCACAGAGCATCGCCACCAGGTAGGGCAGCAGGTTCTTGGCAACATCGAAGCCTTCTTTGGCACCTTCGATGAATGCTTCGTAGACCTTGACCTTTCTCAGTGCGCCGATCACCAAAAACAGCATGATCAAGCCGAACAATGTCAGGTTGCCGAGAATCGATGACAGGCTGGCCAGCGCTGTCGCGGACAGTGTCGCCAGCAAAGCCATGAAACTGCCCAGCAGCAAGGCACCCGGGATCAGGTAAGCCAGCACCACCGGGTCCCACAGCCGCAGGCGCTGCATGACCGCCACCGACAACAGGCCGACCAGCGTCGAGGCGCTAGTGGCCAGCAGGATCGGCAGGAACACCAGTGTCGGGTCCGGAGCGCCTTGCTGGGCGCGGTACATGAAGATCGTCACCGGCAGCAGGGTCAGCGACGAGGCATTGAGCACCAGAAACAGAATCTGCGCGTTGCTCGCCGTGGTCTCGCTGGGGTTGATGTCCTGCAAGGCGCGCATGGCCTTCAGGCCGATCGGCGTGGCCGCATTGTCCAGGCCCAGGCCGTTGGCGGCGAAGTTCAGGGTGATCAAGCCAATGGCCGGGTGACCGGCGGGTACTTCCGGCATCAGGCGCAAGAACAGTGGGCCGAGGGCCTTGGCCAGCCAGTCAACGATCCCGGCCTTTTCGGCGATCCGCAAAAAACCCAGCCAGAGGGTCAGGGTGCCGAACAGCAGGACCATGACCTCCACCGACAACTTGGCCATGCCGAAGATGCTTTCCACCATCGCCGAGAAGATCCCGGCGTTGCCCCCAATCAACCACTGCGCCAGTGCCGAAACGGCAGCCACGATGAAGAAGCTAAGCCATAGGCCGTTGAGCATCAGGTAAATCCCCCAAAAGATGCGGCGAATGATAGCGGTCGATTGCCAGAAACAACAAACCCCGGTTTCCCGGGGTCTGGTTTGGTCAGCCTCTATAGGGCCTTAGTTAGTGGACGTCTCGCCAGCTGGCAGCGGCTCTTTGCTGCGCCAGTGTGGCAGGGAGTTCCAGTAGCGTTGACCTTTGGCGTCGTCGTACATGCCTTCCCAGCGTGAGATGACCAGTACGGCGAGGGCATTGCCGATCACGTTCAGCGCGGTGCGGGCCATGTCCATGATGCGGTCGACACCGGCGATGAACGCCAGTCCTTCCAATGGAATCCCGACACTGCCCAGGGTCGCCAGCAGCACCACGAAGGACACGCCCGGTACCCCGGCGATGCCTTTGGAGGTGACCATCAGGGTCAGCACCAGCAGCAATTGCTGGCTGATCGACAGGTCGATGCCGTACAGCTGGGCGATAAAGATCGCCGCGATGCTTTGATACAGGGTCGAGCCGTCGAGGTTGAAGGAGTATCCGGTTGGCACCACGAAGCTGCAGATGGCTTTCGGCGCGCCGTAGGCTTCCATCTTCTCGATGACGCGCGGCAACACGGTTTCGGAACTGGCGGTGGAGTAAGCCAGTACCAGCTCATCCTTGAAGATGCGCATCAGCTTGAGCACCGAGAAGCCAAACAGACGAGCGATCAGCCCCAGCACCACGAAGGCGAAGAAGGCAATTGCCACGTAAACCAGGATCACCAGCTTGGCCAGCGGCAACAGGGAAGCGAAGCCGAAGTTGGCGACGGTCACCGCGATCAGGGCGAATACGCCGATCGGGGCGTAGTTCATGATCATGTGGGTGACCTTGAACATGCTTTCCGACACGCCCTGGAACATTTTCACCAGCGGGTCGCGCAAATCGGACTGCAGGCTCGACAGGCCAAGACCGAAGAGTACGGAGAAGAAGATGATCGGCAGCATCTCGCCACGGGCAATGGCGGCAAAGATGTTCGAAGGAATCAGGTTGAGGATGGTTTCGATGAGCGCATGTTCATGCTGGACCTCGGCGGCCGTGGCCTGGTACTTGGAAATATCCACCGTACCCAGGGTGCTCATGTCGATACCCGCGCCCGGATGGAACACGTTGGCCAACATCAGGCCGACAACGATAGCGATGGTGGTCACCACTTCGAAGTAAAGAATGGTCTTGAGACCAATGCTCCCGAGTTTCTTCGCATCCCCTACGCCAGCAATGCCGACAATCAGCGACGAGACCACGATCGGGATCACGATCATCTTGATCAGACGGATAAAGATATCGCCCGCCGGTTGCAGGACGTTGCTGATCCACCAGGCTTTTTCGGCACTGAAATGGTTGAGCAGCGCCCCGATTGCAATCCCCAATACCAGACCGATGAGGATCTGCCAGGCGAGGCTTAGTCTTGCCTTCTTCATATCATTACCCTTATTTTCAAGTGGACTCGGGAAAATGCACAAACTGGAACGCTCAATCGCGAAAAAGTCGGTGCATCCACCCCCGTATAAGGTCACCGCGAGCGAGCGTTTACGGCTCTTCGGCAGGCGAAAAAAGGCGCAACTATTCCGATGCAAGAGGGGCGCGTCTAATGCCGTAAACGCCTACCCTATGCCGAATCGGCATGAGATTTCTCAAACGACACTATCGTCCCAACCGGTTCGAATACGACATATCGGCAGGCATAAGTGCCGTGAACCGGCCATCACCGGGGAAATCCAGGGTTTATTGACGGTATGAATAACTACGAAAATCAGAGAAATAAGCTACAAAGAAGGACGAAATAAACGCTGGAATCAGCGCCAAGTTTCTCGATATACGGTCGCGATGAAACACCGCGAAACGGTTGAGAGGAACAACGGGAGCGTTTTTTCACAGGATGAGTGCGTGAGGATCCAGCGGATCGCTCAAGGACAAGCCTTTGGCTTTTCAAGCACGCTGCAAGCCCGCCAAATGCTGAATGACTGGCGAGCTTGCGTCGCACTTTACCTGACCCGGCCCTTGCGGAGGCACCCCATGTACCCCTAGGTCACTCCGATCCTGGATCGATCAGAACGTCCCGGCCCCTTGGTCATGCGCCTGCCCTCCTCGGGTGGTGCAATAGAAAGAAGTTAATGTCCCGGCTTCTTTCTCGTAATGAATTGGGTACCCATCAGGGTCTGTCTTTTCTTCAGCAAGACCTGCAATGCCATCGTTCAGCCGCCTGACCGTCATTGGCAGCCATCGCCATGGCACTGCCGCCCAGGAGAGGGCGGCTGCCAGTGTCTTGAATCTACCCTCATATTCAGCCTCGGCCGCGACGGCCAAAGAAGAAGGAAGCAATAAACATCACCAGGAACACGACAAAGAGAATCTTGGCGATACCCGTGGCGGTGCCTGCGATACCACCGAAGCCCAATACCGCAGCGATGATGGCAATGATCAAGAATGTGATTGCCCAGCTCAACATGGTGATTCTCCTTGCGCATTTAATAAAAGGTCTTGCGTTTACTTCTTGCGATTCCCGGCGCCGAGCAACAGGCGCCAAGTACCGGCTCTAGAACACCCAACGTTCCTGAGAGGCCGTCTCGGTCACAGGCTGCGCCTGGTCAACGTCCATCAGATGCAGGGGCACAGAATCGGCAAACTGATCGCTGACTGCGCTGAAATGAGTTTGTGGGGTGTGTTGGGTCGGCGAGCGTAACGCCACTTCCTGTTGGCTCTGGTCCCAATGCTGGAACTGCTGTCCCCCTATCAGCGTTAGCAGCAACGCCAGACTGGCGAACAACCCTTGTTGCAGATGCAGAGGGGCGACAAGCAATTTGGCGAGACGTTGGCGAATCATCCTGAAGCTCCTCCCACACAAGTGATCATTTGAAGGCACTCAATAAACAGTTAAGCGCCTCTGGTTACTCAGACCATTGCAGCCTGCATGCCAGCTTTCTTCTTGAAATAAGTTCAATAAAATCAGCAAGTTGTAACTTAGTGAAAAACACTTTCAAACGCATCTTGCACGATGGCACCCTACGCATCGTGCGCAATGCACGATCGATGGTAAGGCGATCGAAAAATTTTTGGAGACAACGCAGATCGTGGGTGTCACAAGGGAGTGTGTGAGCGTTGTAAATTCTTGGCTGTCTTTTAAAAAGCCAAATGAATCATATGGTTAGCCAAATCTTGAAGAGACAGCTAACCCGGACTCTGCAGATGGGATCAAGATTGACCATGCAACTTGCCCGATTTTTTCGGGACTAACATAAGATCATTCATTAAGGAGGGCAGGAAATGGAATCAGCCACGGAGCATCAGGGCCGTATTCTTCTAGTGGATGATGAATCCGCCATCCTTCGCACCTTCCGCTACTGCCTGGAAGATGAAGGCTATACCGTGGCCACTGCCAACAGCGCGGCTCAAGCTGACGCGTTGTTGCAGCGCCAGGTATTCGACTTGTGTTTTCTCGACCTGCGACTGGGCGAAGACAATGGCCTGGACGTTTTGGCACAGATGCGTATCCAGGCGCCGTGGATGCGGGTGGTCATCGTCACTGCCCACTCCGCCGTGGACACCGCCGTCGATGCAATCCAGGCCGGGGCCGCGGATTATCTGGTCAAGCCTTGCAGCCCGGATCAATTGCGCCTCGCCACGGCCAAGCAACTGGAAGTGCGTCAGCTATCGGCACGGCTGGAGGCGCTCGAAGGCGAGGTACGCAAACCCAAGGACGGCCTGGACTCGCACAGCCCGGCGATGAAAGTGGTGCTGGAAACCGCACGCCAGGTGGCCAATACCGATGCCAATATTCTGATTCTCGGTGAGTCTGGCACCGGTAAAGGCGAGCTGTCCCAAGCCATTCACGGTTGGAGCAAGCGCGCGAAAAAATCCTGTGTCACCATCAATTGCCCGTCGCTGAGTGCCGAGCTGACGGAAAGCGAGCTCTTCGGTCACAGCCGTGGTGCTTTCACCGGCGCCAGTGAAAGCACGCTGGGGCGGGTCAATCAGGCCGACGGCGGAACACTCTTTCTCGATGAAATCGGTGACTTCCCCCTGTCCTTGCAACCCAAGCTGTTGCGCTTCATTCAGGACAAGGAATACGAACGGGTGGGTGACCCGGTGACTCGTCGAGCCGATGTACGGATCCTTGCCGCCACCAATCTCAATCTCGAAGACATGGTCCGCGACGGGCGTTTCCGTGAAGATTTGCTCTATCGGTTGAATGTCATCACCTTGCACCTGCCGCCCCTGCGCGAGCGCAGCGAGGACATTCTGGCCCTGGCTGATCGTTTCCTGGCCCGCTTCGTCAAGGAGTACGCACGGCCGGCTCGCGGTTTCAGCGATGAAGCCCGCGAGGCGCTGCTCAACTATCGCTGGCCAGGCAACATTCGCGAACTGCGCAATGTGGTCGAGCGCGCAAGCATCATCTGCCCGCAGGAGCGGGTAGAAATCAGCCACTTGGGCATGGCCGAGCAGCCCACCAACAACACTCCGCGCATTGGTGCGGCATTGAGTCTGGAGGAGCTGGAAAAAGCCCATATAGGTGCGGTGCTGGCCACCAGCGACACCCTTGATCAGGCCGCCAAAACCCTCGGCATCGATGCCTCGACGCTGTACCGAAAACGCAAACAGTACAATTTATGAGCGGCGCCCAATGAAGCTCGCGATGAAACTGCGTACGCGGCTGTTTCTGAGTATTTCGGCGCTGATCACCGTCGCCTTGCTCGGGCTAGTGCTTGGGCTCGTCAGCGTGATGCAGATGGCCAGTACCCAGGAGACGCTGATCCGCGGCAACTTCGTCACCCTCGATCTGGAGCTGAAGCTGCGACAGAGTCTGGGCGATCAGTTTATGTTGATGCTTAACGAGAAGCCTGACCTGATAGCGTTGGAGGCGGCCAGGCAGCATTACTTCGAGTTACTCGATCAAGGCATTCAGCACGATCAAGGCATGGATGATCAGCACCGCGGCTTCAGCCAGATCCGTGGCGACTACCTGAGCTTTCTCGACGAGTTCGACCGCTCCATGGGGCAGTCGCAAAGCCTGAGGGACAACCAGGACCTGAGCGAAAAATTCAATTCGCTACGCAATGGCTTGATCGCCGAACACAAGCGCGCACTGGACAACATTGTTCAAACCCAACGCCAGGCCAGAGAGCGTGCGCTGTTGATCAGCGGGTTGCTCGGGCTGGTGGGACTGGCGGTGCTGATCATCGGCTTTATCACCGCCCACGGCATCGCTCAACGCTTCGGCGCCCCCATCGAGGCGCTGGCCAAGGCCGCGGATAATATCGGCCAGGGCAATTTCGAAGTGACTCTGCCGATTTCCTCGGCGGCGGAAATGAATCTGCTGACCCGTCGCTTCGGGATCATGGCCGAAGCCCTGCGTCAGCATCAGGCAACCAATGTCGATGAGTTGCTCGCAGGTCAGCAACGCTTGCAAGCGGTGCTCGACAGCATCGACGACGGCCTGCTGATGATTGACCGCCAAGGGCGCCTGGAGCATCTCAACCCCGTTGCACAACGACAATTGGGTTGGGACGAGGATCGATTGGGTCAGGGGTTAGGCGCGGCCCTTGAACGTCCAGAGCTTGATCAGGAACTGCAATTGGTGCTGCGCGGCGGCAGTCTGGAGCGAGCACCCGAGGATCTGAGTATTGAGGTGGATGGCGAGTCGCGACTACTGACCTACAGCCTGACACCGGTCAGCCATACCGAGGGGCACATCCTCGGCGCGGTCATGGTGCTGCACGATGTTACGGAACAGCGCACCTTTGAACGAGTTCGCAGTGAGTTCGTGTTGCGTGCCTCTCATGAACTGCGCACACCAGTCACCGGCATGCACATGGCCTTTGGTTTGCTCCAGGAGCGAGTGCACTTTGCCGCCGACTCCCGCGAGGCCGACCTGCTCAACACGGTCAATGAAGAAATGCAGCGCTTGATGCAGTTGATCAACGACCTGCTGAACTTCTCGCGGTATCAGAATGGGCTGCAAAAGCTCGCGCTGGCGCCCTGCGCTATAGTCGAATTGCTTGAACAGGCTCAAGGTCGTTTCGCTGTTCAGGCCGGTGAGCAAGGCATCGATTTGCGGGTGGAAGTGCAATCGTCCCTGCCCTGGCTGCAAGCTGACCAGGCGCAACTCGAGCGGGTGCTGGATAACCTGATTGGCAATGCGTTGCGCCATACCGCCCGGGACGGGCAGATCCGATTGCAGGCCCGTCGACACGGCGAACGGGTGATTATCAGCGTCGAGGACAACGGCGAAGGCATTGCTTACGGCCAACAGGGGCGGATTTTCGAGCCTTTCGTTCAGGTCGGGCGCAAGAAAGGTGGTGCCGGTCTGGGTCTGGCATTGTGCAAGGAGATCGTGCAACTGCACGGTGGGCGCATGGGCGTCTACTCACGACCCGGGCAAGGCACGCAGTTTTACATGGCGCTGCCGTTGTAGCCCCACGGCGCGCAATCAGGCTTCGTCATCCATGCGCCGCGACGCCATTCGGCGCCCCCGGGTGATCAACTCGGTAAACTGCACAGCACTCAAGGCATGGGCAAACAACCAGCCCTGTCCGAAGTTGACCCCTTCGCTGCTCAACAGAGTGGCCTGGGATTCGGACTCGATCCCTTCGGCAATCACCTTGAGCTCCAGGGCATGCGCCATGCGAATGATGTGCGGAGCGACGCCACTGCTCGCGGCATCATGCCCAAGGGCATCAATAAAAGCTTTATCGATTTTCAGGCAGTCCACGGGCAGGGTTTGCAGGTAGGCAAGACTGCAATAGCCGGTACCAAAGTCATCGATCAGCACTTGATGGCCGACATCGCGTAGCGCCTGCAGGTTGTCCCGGGCGACGACCACGTCGATCAACCCACGCTCGGTCACTTCAAAGGCAATCTGTCGTGCTGCCACCCGATGCAGGGCCAGCAAGCGGGCCATGACCTGGCCCACACGGGGCACCATCACATCGCAGGCCGCCAGGTTCACCGAGATGTACAACTGCGGATTGGCCCGTAACAGCTGACCCAGTTGTTCAAGCAGGCGCTGCAATACAAAGTCGGTGATCTGGCGTATCTGCCCGGTATTTTCCGCCAAGGGGATAAACAGGTCCGGGCTGGTCAAGGTCCCGTCCGGCCGACGCCAACGCAGCAATGCTTCAGCACCGACGCATTGCCGGTTGCGCAGATCGAAAATGGGTTGATACAAGACCTGTAACTCGCCACGACGCAAAGCACCTTGCAACTCGCCGCCCAGTGATTGACGCTGGCGAGCCAACTGCAGGACCAACCATCCGATCAACATCGCCAACAACAGACTTATCGGTAACAGCCAACGCCAGGCCCCGGACATTCCGACCTGCAGGCTGGTGCGCGGAGCAATAAGTACCAGTTGGTACTCCGGGTTGTTGGTTGGCATCTGGTAAATCAGATGATCCTGCGTCACCTGCAACGCCTCGCTATTACCCGGAGGCCAGGGCTCGGCCGGCGGCCAGGGTTGCGCGGAGCCCAGCACCGGGATTGCCCTCGTGCCATGGTCGAGCACTACCAGCAAGCTGCTGCCAGGTGGCAGGTCAACCATGTCGGTCAGATGACCACGGGAAGTCGCGACACGGAAGTTGCCGCGTCCAAGCATCAGCGCCGCCAGGTTTTCATTGGGCTCCATCGAGGTATTGAGCCAATAACTGTAGGTCGGTCCGGTAATGTCCGGGGCACGCGAGGCGGAAAGGCCGCCCTGGCGCGGGCGGTTCGAGCAGGACTGCCTGGCGTCGATGTAGGCTGCTTCATAAACAAAGCGGTAACTGAAGCTGATCTGCTGCAAGGCCGCAATCATTTCACCAGTGCAGCCACGCAGCGGTTGGCTTTCCAACTGATCAAGGCCTTCTCGCAATTGACCGAACAGTTGCTCCAGGCGCTCGAGAAAGCGCTCTCCTTGAGCATTCATCTGTTCACTTTCGCGTTGCTGAACCTGATGCAGCGCCACCCCCAGACTGGCCAAAAGTAGAAATGCAGCGCTCAGCACAGCAGCCAGCATCGCCAGCAACCAGGGGCGATAGAACCACGCGCGTAGGGCCTCTCGAGCGGCTGGCATCATTGAAGATCCGAATGAATACCAATGAGTTATAGCAACTGATTGAGAAATAGCCCGGACCGCCGGGCGGTGTCAATATTTTGTCTGGTTGAGCACCTGGAGGATCGCCGCACTTTGCGCATCCGGCATTCCGTCAAAACGTGCGGGGCGATAGTGCATCTGGAAGGCTGCCAGGACATTACGCGTGTCCTCATCGAGCTCTCCGGTCTGAGGCGTGGCATAACCCAGGCGGGCCAGCTGGCTCTGGAACCAACGGATGTTCGGCAACTGCGCCGCGAACAGTGTTTGCTGGCGAGCCACGGCCTGAGCGTCGGGCCAGATACCCAGTCCTTCGTCGGCCAGGCGCTTCCAGGGAAACAGCGGACCAGGGTCGAGTTTGCGCATGGGTGCGATGTCGCTATGCCCGATGATATGGCGTGGGTTCATGTTGTAACGCTTGCTGATGTCCTTGAGCAGAACGATCAACGACTCGATCTGGCCTTCGGTGTAGGGGTACCAGACACGACCGGTGGGGGTGTCGAGAAAACCCGGGTTGACGATTTCGATGCCGATGGAGCTGGAGTTCAACCAGGTCCGGCCTAACCATTCACTTTCCCCGGCATGCCAGGCCCGGAGGCTTTCATCCATTAGCCTGTAGATGGTCGGCGGCTTATCGCCAATCAGGTAATGACTGCTGACTTCGCCATGGGTCAGCAAAGCCAGCGAATCCTCCTGCGAGGCGGAGGTGTAATGCAGCACCACAAACTGAATGCGGCTATCGTGGTTGACCGAAACATGACTGGTGTCGATCCTCGGACCTTTGGCGCATCCGGCCAATACAAGAAGCGACAAGGCGAGAGCAAAAATTTTCATGAAAGAGCAGTACGCTGAAGACAGTAATGCAACAGTGTAACGTACAGCCTTTCGCAGAACCGGCAAAAGCTGTGTTTTAAACAAAATGGAACAATTGACGATCAGTCCAGTACCACGCTGTTACGGCCCGCACCTTTGGCGCGGTACAGCGCCTGATCGGCTCTTTTAAGCACCAGATCGCTGTGTTCACCGCGTTTGAATGCCGTCATGCCCATGGACACGGTTACTGTCACCCGCTCCCCTTTGAAGTGAAAC
This sequence comes from Pseudomonas sp. KH_050, assembly GCF_057838875.1. Classification (NCBI taxonomy): domain Bacteria; kingdom Pseudomonadati; phylum Pseudomonadota; class Gammaproteobacteria; order Pseudomonadales; family Pseudomonadaceae; genus Pseudomonas; species Pseudomonas sp. KH_050. Next base: position 58,088 of record NZ_CM174478.1, read on the forward strand.
GGGCACGCCTCGATGGCCGCTCTCAAACTTTCCGCCAGTTTTGCTCCGATCGACAATGGCGTGTCGGGAACCAACAGTACAAACTCCTCGCCGCCAAACCGGGCGATGAAGTCCGAGCCGCGCAGACGTTTGCGCAGGACGCCGGCAATGAGTTTCAACACTTTGTCGCCGGCCAGATGACCGTAGTTATCGTTAATGCGCTTGAAGTGATCGAGGTCGAGTATGGCCAACAGCAGCGGGTTGCCGTGCTGCTCCCATTGAGTGACCTCGTGGTCCAGTCGCTCGCTCCAGGCGGCGCGGTTCGGCAGGCCGGTCAGCGGGTCGATCAGCGCTTTTTGTCGCTGTTCTTCGAGGTGTTCACGATAGCCTTGGGCTTCCTGCTCCATACTGACCACGCGTTCGGCCAGCCCTTGTAGACGCTCGGCAATTTCCTGTTCACGCTGATCACGTTGTTTCTGGTGCTGATCCATAGTGCCGAGCAGGCCTTCCAGATGGTTCTCCAGCACATGCTTGAGCCCATCCAGGTCCGCCGCCTCTTGTACGCTGCTCTGCAGGCCATCGACCTGTTCGCGTATCTGGGTATCCATTTCACGCCCCGCTGAACGGCTGTCGGCGTGGCCGTCGCTGGCCGCTTGCAGGTTGCTCTGGAATGACTCGAGTCGTTCATTGAGCTGCTTGAGGTAAACCTCGAACTCATGTTGGCCGCTGTCGGTGATTGCCAGCATCAAGACTGCAAGATCATCGAGGATCGGCAGCAGTTCGTACCAATTCAAACCGTTTTGCAGGCGATGGCGCATCGCTTCGGCTTGGGGCTTGTGGCGCTCGGGCAGGCTGAGCTCGTCGAGCAGGCCGAGCAGGGTATCTTCGATGTGCCTGGCCACGGAACTGTAGGTCGGCTCCGGTGAGTCAGGCAAGGCGTAGAACGTATCGCCTTGAGGAGCCTCGGGATCAACAGCCACCACCGACTGCGCCATGAGCGACGCGCAAGGCAGGTTATCGGGCAACGCCGGTACTTCGCGCCCCGCCTCGTTGGCGGCAGGCGGCAGTTCATCAGGACTGCTGATCACCTGAACAACGTCAATGCTGGCCGTCGGGGGCTGCGGTGCTGCCGTGGAGTCGACCTGCGGCAGTTCCTGGACCGCTATCGGCACGCCAGTCTCAGGCGCTGGCGAATCCAGCACCGGCGGGACAAAAGCCAACAGCTCGGGTTGTAGCGCGCTGTAGTCCGACTCTGGAGCTGGCGCCGACTCGGCCACTGAAGTCAGCGTTATGCAGGGCTCTGCGGCCAGTGAGGCCACTGCCTGCGCAACGACCACTGCGGGGGGAGTAACAGCACTCGACTGAGAGAGCTCGCGTACAGGTTCGGCCTGCACCTGGGTCCGGACAAAGGGCTCTCGGAGCGCTTCCACGGGGTGGTGGCCATGCGGAGTCATCACGCCATTGCCGGTTTCGGTCAGATTTTCAGCCGCTTCCCTGCCTCCAAACAATCGTTGCAGCAAACCCGGACGACTGGGCTCTGCCGGATTTTCCAGCAGGCTCAGTGCCTGACCTTGCAAGCCGCTGAGTTCTCCGAGCAGCAAGGGGATTTCGCGGGCCTGGCCGACGCGGCTGTCCAGCCGCTTGGCAAAGCTCTTGAGCGGCCGACTCACTTCTCGAGGCAGCGGCAAGGCTTGCAGCTGAGAGACCAGGGCCGTTAGCGCGGACCCGATTTGATCGATGCGGGTTTCCCGGCGCTGCTCGGAGTCGAGCACGGCTTTTTCCAGGCGTGGCAGCAACGCTGCCAGACCTGCATCCATATCGTCGGTGCGAACGACTTCGCGCATTTCTTTCATGCACAGGTCAACGGCCCGGTCGGTGCCCTCTGCTGCCAGCGTGCTGCGGACCAGGCCACGGCGAAGCAAATCGAGACGGGCATCCCAGCGACGCTCGAGCTTTTCCTGTTGTTCGATGCTCTTGAGGTATTTTTCTTTCCAGCGCTGTGCTTCGTCGCTCATTCAAGGGATCCGCGAGGGGGCAGGACTCAAGGCGGGCAATGCATCGGCCGTGAGCGAACCCGGCAGACGAATCTCTACCGCGACCGGCAGGTGATCGGAAATGGGTTGGGCCAGCACCTCGACCCGTTCAAGCGTCAGGCTGGGGCTTAGCAGTATGTGGTCGAGGCAGCGTTGTGGGCGCCAGCTGGGGAACGTTGCCTCAAGCTGTGGCGCCAGCAGGCCGAGATCGCGCAAGGGAGAGCTTTGCAGCAAATCGCTGGCATGGGTGTTCATGTCGCCCATCAGCACCTGGTGCCGGTAGCCATCGATCAAGTCGCGGATATAGGCCAGTTGCAGGGTTCGGGCACGTGCGCCCAGCGCCAGATGCATCATGACCACGACCAGCGCCTCCGGTCCTTCGCCAAATCGCACCAGGATCGCCCCACGGCCTTTCGGACCCGGTAATGGATGATCTTCGATAGCCCAGGGACGCAAACGGCTGAGCACGCCATTGCTGTGCTGGCCCAGGCGACCGAGATTACGGTTGAGCTGTTGATACCAGTAAGGGAAGGCGCCCAGATGGGCCAGGTGTTCGACCTGATTGACGTAACCTGACCGCAGGCTGCCGCCATCGGCTTCCTGCAAGGCGACCAGATCGAAGTCGCCCAGCAGATTGCCGATTTTTTGCAGGTTGTCGGCACGCCCGGTGTGCGGCAGCAGATGCTGCCAGCCACGGGTCAGGTAGTGCCGATAGCGCTCGGTGCTGATGCCGACCTGAATATTGAAGCTGAGCAGGCGCAGGCGACTGTCTGCGGGGAGACCAGCCGATTGCAGATGATGCTCGTTGACCTGCGGTTCATGCAGGCCAACGATGCGTTCAGTACCCCAGCGGCGCATGGCGAGTGCTGCGCTTAGTTGGCAACAGCCTTGGGTGCGGCGCGTTCCTTGGCGATCAATTGATCGGCCACGTTCAACGCACCCTCAGGGCCGCCGGCAGTGCCGAGGTCGAAGCGGTATTTGCCGTTGACGACCATGGTCGGTACCCCCGTGATCTGATAGGCCTGGGCCTTTTTCTTGGCATCTTCGACCTTGCCTTTGACGGCGAAGGAATTGTAGGTGCTCAGGAATTTATCCTTGTCGACGCCTTCGGTTGCCAGGAATTCGGCCATTTCTTCAGGAGTCGCGAGCTTCTTGCCACCGTGGATGGCTTCGAACACGGCCTTGTGAACCTTGTGCTCCACGCCCATGGCTTCGAGGGTGATGAACAGCTGGCCGTGAACGTTCCAGATGCCGCCGAACATGGCCGGAATGCGTACGAAGTTCACATCGGCAGGCAGTTTTTCAACCCAGGGATTGATGGTTGGCTCGAACGCATAGCAATGCGGGCAGCCGTACCAGAACAGCTCCACCACTTCGATCTTGCCGGGTACGGCAATCGGCACGGTGCTGCTCAGCTCGACATAGTGTTTGCCGGCTTCAAGCGGCTCGCCGGCAGCGTGGGCGGTCATGCCGAACAGGCTGGCGCTGACGAGCGCGGCGCTGAGAATCAGATTACGCATGCTTTACTCCTGGACAAATTGGGTCGCCTCGCGTGCCTGAAAATGAGACAGGTCCGGACGGGCTTGAGTTCGCTAGTGTAACGGCAGCCGCCACAAAAAAGGGCAGCCTGAGCCACCCTTTTTATGTTCGCATCGACGGATTAATAGATCGTTAACGTTGCGAAAGATGTAGACCTTGCGCACCGCCGATCGAACAGACCTTAGTGCAGGCCTTGAATGTAGCTGGACACCGCTTCGATGTCTTTATTGCTCAGCTTGGCCGCGATGCTTTGCATGATCTTCGTGTCGCCGTCGTTGGTACGATTGCCTTCACGGAAGTCGGTCAATTGCTTGGCGATGTACTGAGCATGCTGGCCACCCAGGTGTGGGAAGCCTGCAGCCGCGAGACCGGCACCGTCAGGCGAGTGACAGCCGGTGCATGAAGGCATGCCTTGATCCAGCTTGCCACCACGGAACAACTCTTCACCGCGAGCCACAACCTTCGGATCGGCGGCGCCAACGCTGCCCTTCTGACTGGCGAAGTAGGCAGAGAGGTCGGCCAGGTCCTGATCACTCAGGTTGGTCAGCAGGCCCGTCATTTCCAGAACGGTGCGCTTGCCCGACTTGATGTCGAGCAATTGCTTGTTCAGGTAACGCTCACCCTGACCCGCCAGTTTTGGAAAGTTTGGCGCCATGCTGTTGCCATCCGGGCCATGACAGGCACCACATACTGCGGCTTTCGCCTGACCAGCAGTAGCATCGCCTGCAGCATGGGCTATGCCGGAGATCCCCAGGGTCAACAGCAGACTCACGATCAATTTGTTCATCAGCTAATCCAACTACGGCTAAGGGTTAAAGAGTTATGGGCCGGGATCACTCGCTCATCCACTGGATGATTGCTCGGTAATCCTCGGCACTGCAGTCCATGCACAAACCACGCGGCGGCATCGCCTTGAAACCCTGGGTCACGTGTTGCACCAGCGTCTCCATACCTTGCGCCAACCTCGGCGCCCAAGCTTCCTGATCGCCCTTTTTGGGCGCCATGGGCAGTTGGCCGGAATGACAAGCTCCACAAACACGGTTGTACACAGCTTCCGGATCCTGTGTAGCCTGAGCGCTGTAAAGCGGCATCAAGATACCGGCAGCTAGCAGCCATTTCGTCATAAAACGACCTTTTCAGGGTTGAGAGCATGCTGCGTTCTAATGCGCAATCAAGGTCAATCGCTCTCGTGAACTTCATCCTACGCTGGGACAAAGCGCACACAAAATCTGCGGCATTATATACTGGCGTTACTGAAACGGAAACGACACTGCTCGCCGCGTCCATTCTCGGCACCGCCCATATCGGAAATCCCATGCAACTCAAGAACCCCATTCTCGGTCTGTGCCAACAGTCCACCTTCATGCTCAGCGCCGCCAAAGTCGACCAATGTCCGGACGACGAAGGCTTTGAAGTGGCCTTCGCCGGGCGTTCCAATGCCGGCAAGTCCAGCGCCCTGAACACCCTGACTCACGCCAGCCTGGCCCGGACCTCGAAGACTCCGGGTCGCACGCAACTGCTGAACTTCTTCAAGCTAGACGATGATCGTCGTTTGGTCGACCTGCCGGGTTATGGCTACGCCAAAGTGCCGATCCCGCTGAAATTGCACTGGCAGCGCCACCTGGAAGCTTATCTGGGCGGTCGCGAGAGCCTGAAAGGCTTGATTTTGATGATGGACATCCGTCATCCAATGACTGATTTCGACCTGTTGATGCTCGACTGGGCCGTTGCCAGCGGCATGCCGATGCACATTCTGCTGACCAAGGCCGACAAACTGACCTACGGCGCAGCAAAAAACACCCTGCTCAAGGTGCAAGCGGACATTCGTAAAGGCTGGGGCGACGCCATTACCATTCAGCTGTTCTCGGCCCCCAAACGCATGGGCCTGGAAGACGCCTACACTGTATTGGCGGGCTGGATGGAGTTGGCGGATAAAGGCGCGGAAGCGGCCGAGTAAGGAATCGCAGGCAAAAAAAACCCCGGACTTCGTATGGGGAGGAGAAGTTCGGGGTCCAAGTTCCGGACCGCTAGGGCGGGGTCCAGATATCTGCCAACACTTAACACAACATAGGAGCATCGAAGGGCTTCACCACCCATTCAGTAAATCTGAGTGGCGGTTCACGGGTTTAGTTCCGCGGGATTAAGAAAACTATTGGCTATAAGCCTTGGAATTTCCTGAACCAACAGCTCTTTGTTAGCGCTTGCTGCGGCACTATGCCGCAGCAAGCGCCCCTTCAAGACGCCTTAATGAGCCTCGTCCCAGTTGTTTCCAACACCTACCTCGACCAAAAGCGGTACATCGAGCTTTGCTGCGGCACTCATATGGTCACGGATTTCCTCGCGCACCTGGTCGACCAGATCCTCGCGAACCTCAAGCACCAGTTCATCGTGCACTTGCAGGATGACTTTGGCGTCCAGACCGGATGATGTCAGCCAACTGTCCACTGTAATCATGGCTTTTTTGATGATGTCTGCTGCCGTGCCCTGCATCGGTGCGTTGATCGCGGTGCGTTCGGCGCCTTTGCGCAGGGCCGGGTTTTTCGCATTGATCTCGGGCAGGTACAGGCGCCGGCCAAAGATGGTTTCGACGAAACCTTGTTCGGCGGCCTGGGCGCGAGTGCGCTCCATGTACTCGAGCACGCCTGGGTAACGGGCAAAATAGCGGTCGATATAGGCTTGGGACTGCTTGCGGTCAACGCCGATCTGCTTGGCCAGGCCGAACGCGCTCATGCCATAGATCAGGCCGAAGTTGATCGCCTTTGCACTACGCCGCTGATCAGTAGTGACCTCGGTAAGCTCTACGCCGAACACCTCTGCGGCCGTTGCCCTGTGCACGTCCAGGTTGTGGCGGAAGGCATGTAACAATCCTTCGTCCTTGGCCAGGTGGGCCATGATGCGCAGTTCGATCTGCGAATAGTCGGCCGCCAGCAGCTTGTAGCCTTTGGGGGCAACGAACGCCTGGCGAATCCGCCGACCTTCGGCGGTACGGATTGGAATGTTCTGAAGGTTCGGATCACTGGAAGACAACCGCCCGGTCGCCGCCACTGCCTGATGGTAGGAGGTGTGAATGCGCCCGGTGCGTGGGTTGATCTGTTCCGGCAAGCGGTCGGTGTAGGTGCTTTTCAGTTTGCTCAGGGAGCGGTACTGCATCAGCACTTTGGGCAGCGGGAAATCCTGCTCGGCCAGTTCGGCGAGTACCGCTTCGGCGGTGGACGCCTGACCCTTGGCGGTCTTGCTGAGAATCGGCATGCCGAGCTTCTCATACAGAATCACCCCCAATTGCTTGGGCGAGCCGAGATTGAACTCTTCGCCGGCAATGGCAAAGGCTTCGCGCTCGAGGGCGACCAGCTTTTCGCCCAGTTCGACGCTCTGGATACCTAATAGATTGGCATCGACCAACGCGCCCTGGCGTTCGATCCTGGCCAACACCGGCACCAGCGGCATTTCGATTTCGTTCAGCACTTTGCCCAGGCTCGGAATCGCCGAGAGCTTTTCCTGCAAGGCCTGGTGCAAGCGCAAGGTCACGTCGGCATCTTCAGCGGCATAAGGACCGGCCTGTTCCAGAGAGATCTGGTCGAAGGTCAGTTGCTTGGCGCCTTTGCCGGCGATGTCCTGGAAACTGGTGGTGGTGTAATTCAGGTACTTGAGCGCCAGGCTGTCCATGTCGTGACGGGTTGCCGTCGAGTCCAGGACATAGGATTCGAGCATGGTGTCAAAGGCGATGCCTTGCACCGAAATGCCGCAAGCCTGATCGCCGCCGATGGCGCAGTTGGCCAGGATGTTCATGTCGAACTTGGCGTGCTGGCCGACCTTGAGTTTGTCCGGGTCTTCAAGAATGGGTTTCAGCGCCCGCAGAACGGTATCGCGGTCGAGTTGCTCCGGTACTCCCATGTAGGCGTGGGTGAGCGGGATGTAAGCCGCTTCGTTGGCTTGTACCGCGAAAGACAGGCCCACCAGTTGCGCCTGCTGCGCATCGATGCCGGTGGTTTCGGTGTCGAAGGCGATCAGCCTGGCATTGTTGAGCTTCTTCAGCCACAGGTCGAAGTCCGCCTGGGTGAGGATGGTGCTGTACTTGAGTTCGGTATCGACGGCGGCTTCTTCGGCGACCGGAGCGGCGACTTCCTGGCCGGAGCGCTTGGCATCGCGCTGGTTCTCTTCGAACCAGCTCTTGAATTCCAGCAGGGTGTAGAGTTCGGCAAGCTTGTCGTGATCCGGCGAGCCCATTTGCAAGTCATCGAGACCGATATCCAGTGGCACGTCGATCTTGATGGTCGCCAATTGATAGGAGAGGAAGGCCATCTCCTTGTGTTCTTCGAGCTTGGCCGGCAGGGTCTTGGCGCCGCGAATCGGCAGGGTTGGAATGATATCGAGCTGGGCATACAGCTCGATCAAGCCACCGTTCACACCTACCAGCAAGCCGGAAGCAGTCTTGGGTCCGATACCCGGTACGCCCGGAATGTTGTCGGACGAGTCGCCCATGAGGGCCAGATAATCGATGATCTGCTCGGGAGCGACGCCGAATTTCTCTTTCACGCCAGCCACATCCAGCGCGCTACCGGTCATGGTGTTGACCAAGGTAATGTGCCCATCGACCAGTTGCGCCATGTCCTTGTCGCCCGTGGAGATCACCACCGGGCGGTCGGCGGCCGCGCTGCTGCGGGCCAGCGTGCCGATTACATCGTCGGCCTCGACACCCTCGACGCACAGCAACGGGAAACCCAGGGCAATCACGCTCGCGTGCAGCGGTTCGATCTGCACCCGCATATCGTCGGGCATGCTTGGACGGTTGGCCTTGTATTCGGCGAACATCTCATCGCGAAATGTCCCGCCCTTGGCGTCGAAAACCACCGCGAACGGGCTGTCCGGGTACTGCTTGCGCAGACTCTTGAGCATGTTCAATACACCCTTGACCGCACCAGTCGGCAGGCCTTTGGAGGTGGTCAGCGGTGGTAGCGCATGAAAGGCGCGGTACAGGTAAGAAGAACCGTCCACCAGGACGAGGGGGGCTTGGCTCATGCAGGATCAACCTTTTCGGCGGGTCCGGCGCTAGAATAGCGGGACCGTTGACGACAAAGGGACAAGGTTATCATGCGCACACTAAATCGCTTGCTGCTGGCCAGCATGTTTGCAATCACTCCATTGGCAGTGATGGCGGCGGATGATGCGCCATCAGCAGACCCGGACGTCACCATCCGCACCGAAGGCGACAAGACCATTCAGGAGTACCGCCAAAACGGTTTCCTGTATGCCATCAAGATCACCCCGAAGGTCGGTAAACCGTACTTCCTGGTGCGCGCCGATGGCTCCGATGGCAACTTCATCCGCTCGGACCAGCCGGATATGCTGATTCCGTCGTGGAAAATCTTCGAGTGGTAAGTCGTTCCTAACTTTAATCGGCGCTGGCTGAATCGCGGTGCCCGTAATGGCAGTTTTTAACCATGTCTGTGTTCACCCCCCTGGCTCGGCCCGAGCTGGAAACCTTTCTCGCCCCTTATGGGCTCGGCCGCCTGATTGACTTCCAGGGGATTGCCGCTGGTAGCGAAAACACCAACTTCTTCATCAGCCTTGAGCAGGGTGAGTTCGTCCTGACTCTGGTTGAGCGGGGTCCGGTCCAGGAGATGCCGTTCTTCATCGAGTTGCTCGACGTACTGCATGGCGCCAATCTGCCGGTGCCTTATGCGCTGCGCACGACAGACGGAGAAGCCTTGCGCGAACTCGCCGGCAAACCGGCGCTGCTGCAACCGCGGCTCCCCGGCAAGCACATCAAAGAAGCAAACGCCCAACACTGTGTGCAGGTGGGTGAGTTGCTCGGTCATCTGCACCTGGCGACCCTGGGTAAAGTCCTCGAGCGCAAGACCGATCGTGGTCTGGACTGGATGCAGGACGAAGGTGCGCAGTTGATGCCGACGCTGAGTCCGGAACAACGCGGTCTATTGCAGGATGCTCTGGATGAGTTCGAGCGGTGCAAGGAAAAAATCCTCGCGCTGCCACGGGCCAATATCCACGCCGATCTGTTCCGTGATAACGCAATGTTCGAAGGCACGCACCTGACCGGCCTGATCGACTTCTACAACGCCTGTTCCGGACCGATGCTCTACGACGTGGCAATCGCCTTGAATGACTGGTGTTCGGACGAAGCCGGGCTGATCGACGGACCGCGTGCGCGGGCCTTGCTGGGGGCTTATGCAACATTGCGGCCCTTTACCGCGGCCGAAGCCGAGCTGTGGCCGACGATGTTGCGGGTGGCCTGTGTGCGGTTCTGGTTGTCACGACTGATCGCCGCCGAATCCTTTGCCGGGCAAGACGTGCTGATTCATGACCCGATGGAGTTTCAGCAGCGACTGGTGCAACGCCAGACCATCTGCACGCCATTGCCATTCGCGCTGTAACCGCCATTGTGGACAAGCCTCGCGCCAGCGACTGACCTGGTTGGTGCGAAGCTTGCCGATGAATGGATTGGATCAGCGCTGCAAAAACGCCTGATGCAACTCGTTCAGCGATTCGAAGTGGTAAGCCGGTTGCTCGGCGCTCAGCTCTTCCCGGCTGCCGAAGCCATAGCCCACCGCTGCCGCATCCAGCCCGTTGAGTCTGGCGCCGATCAGGTCGTGTTTGCGGTCGCCGATCATCAAGGTATTCCTCGGATCGAGGCCTTCTTCGGCCAGCAGATGGCGGATCAGCTCGACTTTATCGGTGCGGGTACCGTCCAGTTCGCTGCCGTAGATCACTTTGAAGTGCTTGGCGAAATCGAAGTGGCGGGCAATTTCCCGCGCAAACACCCAGGGTTTCGAGGTGGCGATGTATAGCTGCCGCCCTTGCCCACCGAGGGTTTCCAGCAGCGGTGTGACGCCGTCGAACACGCGGTTTTCATACAGCCCGGTCACCTTGAAACGCTCGCGATAGAAATTCACCGCTTCCCAGGCCCTGGTTTCGTCGAAGTCATAGAACTGCATGAAGGCTTGCAGCAATGGCGGGCCGATAAAGTGTTCAAGCCTGGTCAGGTCCGGCTCATCAATCCCCAGTTTGCTCAGCGCGAACTGGATTGAGCGGGTAATACCTTCGCGAGGGTCGGTCAGGGTGCCATCGAGGTCGAACAAAACACTTTGGTAATGCATGGTGATTCCTGAGTAATGGCGCAGCATTCAAGCCTGGTCGTAGCCTTCGGCCAGATGCAGATCCTTGAGCTTCACGTAATTGGCCGCACTATAGGTGAAAAAGGCCTGCTCCTTGTCAGTCAACGCCCGAATCTGTTTGACCGGGCTGCCCACATAGAGAAAACCGCTTTCCAGACGTTTGCCCGGTGGCACCAGACTGCCGGCGCCGATGATGACATCGTCCTCCACCACCGCGCCGTCCATGACAATGCTGCCCATGCCAATCAGGATTCGGCTGCCCACAGTGCAGCCGTGGAGCATCACTTTGTGGGCGATGGTCACGTCATTACCGATCAGCAGCGGGAAGCCGTTGGGGTTGAAGGGACCGGCGTGGGTGATATGCAACACACAGCCATCCTGCACACTGGTGCGCTCGCCGATGCGGATGCGGTGCATGTCGCCGCGGATCACCGTCAGCGGCCAGATCGAGCTGTCAGTGCCGATTTCAACGTCGCCGATGACCACCGCAGAGCTGTCGACAAAGGCCCGCTCGCCCAGTCTTGGGGTGTGGTTCTGGTAGGTGCGAATGGCCAAGCTGGATTCCTTCTGTGACATTTATTAATGGAGCTGATAGCTGCAGTGAGTGTCGATTGTAATTAAGATGCCTCAATGTTTCTTCCAGCCAAGGTGCCAAACCGTGAGCGTGAACAACCCTCTTCTGCAGCCCTACGACTTGCCGCCATTCTCGGCGATCCGTGCCGAGCACGTGCAACCGGCCATCGAACAGATCCTCGCGGACAACCGCGCCGCCATCGCGGAAATCCTCCAGCGTCAGGGCACACAGCCTGACTGGAAGGGTCTGGTGCTGGCCATGGATGAACTGAACGATCGCCTGGGCGCTGCCTGGAGCCCGGTCAGCCACCTGAATGCCGTGTGCAACAGTCCTGAACTGCGTGAGGCTTATGAGGCGTGCCTGCCGGCCTTGAGCGCCTACTCCACCGAGCTGGGCCAGAACCGCGATCTGTTCCAGGCCTTCGAAGCCTTGGCCAATAGCCCGGAATCCGCCGATTTCGAGGTCGCGCAGAAAACCATTCTGGAACACGCCCTGCGTGACTTCCGCCTGTCGGGTATCGATCTGCCCGAGGCGCAACAAAAGCGTTACGCCGAAGTGCAGAGCAAGCTCTCCGAACTGGGTAGCCGCTTCTCCAATCAATTGCTCGATGCCACCCAGGCCTGGACCAAACACGTCACCGACGAAGCGGCCCTGGCCGGTCTGACTGACTCCGCCAAGGCGCAAATGGCGGCGGCGGCCGAGGCCAAAGGCCTGGCTGGCTGGCTGATCAGCCTGGAATTCCCGAGCTATTTTGCCGTGATGACCTACGCCCAGGACCGTGCGCTGCGCGAAGAAGTCTACGCCGCCTACTGCACCCGTGCGTCGGACCAGGGCCCGAACGCCGGTCAGAACGACAACGGCCCGGTGATGGAAGAGATTCTCGACCTGCGTCAGGAGCTGGCTCGACTGTTGGGTTTCGCCAGTTTCTCGGAGCTGAGCCTGGCGACCAAAATGGCTGAGTCCAGCGATCAGGTGCTGAACTTCCTGCGTGATCTGGCCAAACACAGCAAACCGTTCGCCGCGCTCGACCTGGAACAACTCAAGGCCTACGCCGCCGAGCAAGGCTGCCCGGACCTGCAAAGCTGGGACAGCGGTTTTTACGGCGAGAAACTCCGCGAACAGCGTTACAGCGTGGCCCAGGAAGCACTGCGCGCCTACTTCCCGATCGACAAGGTGTTGAGCGGCTTGTTCGCTATCGTTCAGCGTCTGTATGGCATCGAGATTGCCGAGCAGAAAGGCTTCGACACTTGGCATCCGGATGTTCGCCTGTTCGAAATCAAGGAAAACGGCGAGCACGTCGGGCGCTTCTTCTTCGACCTGTATGCTCGCGCCAACAAGCGCGGTGGCGCCTGGATGGACGGCGCTCGCGATCGTCGGCGCACCGCCCAAGGCGTGCTGCAAAGTCCGGTGGCCAACCTGGTGTGCAACTTCACCCCGGCCGACAGCGGCAAACCTGCCTTGCTGACCCACGATGAAGTCACCACCCTGTTCCATGAGTTCGGCCACGGCCTGCATCACCTGCTGACCCGCGTCGAGTATGCCGGCGTGTCCGGTATCAACGGCGTGGCCTGGGATGCAGTGGAGTTGCCGAGCCAGTTCATGGAAAACTGGTGCTGGGAGCCCGAAGGCCTGGCGCTGATTTCCGGTCACTACGAAACCGGTGAACCGCTGCCCCAGGACCTGCTGGAAAAAATGCTCGCGGCGAAGAACTTCCAGTCCGGCCTGATGATGGTTCGTCAATTGGAGTTTTCTCTGTTCGACTTCGAACTGCACGCCACCCACGGTGATGGGCGTAGCGTGGCGCAGGTGCTCGAAGGTATACGTGACGAGGTCTCGGTCATGCGCCCGCCGGCTTACAACCGTTTCCCCAACAGCTTTGCGCACATCTTCGCGGGTGGTTACGCGGCGGGTTACTACAGCTACAAATGGGCTGAAGTGCTGTCGGCGGACGCTTTTTCGAAGTTCGAGGAAGAAGGCGTGCTCAACGCTGACACCGGTCGTGCGTTCCGTGAAGCCATTCTGGCCCGCGGTGGTTCTCAGGAGCCGATGGTGCTGTTCGTCGATTTTCGCGGACGTGCGCCTTCGATTGACGCACTCTTGCGCCATAGCGGCCTGAGTGAGGAGGCAGCAGCATGAGTGACGGGCCTGTGAGCAAAACCAAAAAACGCTTCATCGCCGGGGCAGTCTGCCCGGCGTGCAGTGAGCCGGACAAATTGATGATGTGGAGCGAAGGCGACGTACCGCACCGTGAGTGCGTGGCCTGCGGTTATTCCGACACGCTCAACGAGCAAGGCCTGTCGGTGCCCAAGGAATTGGGTACACGGGTCAATGTCTCGGCGTTGAAAGCGCCGGATGCAAAAGTCCAGGCGGTGCAGTTTTTTCCGAATCCGAAGCTGAAGAAAAAACCTGACGATCAGCACTGAGTTTCGAGCGCGCGAGTTGTCTTTCAAAATCGCCGACTATTCAGCGTCGGCGGTTTTGAACACGCTTTTCACCGAACAGATAGCGAACGGGCTGGTACTACATGCTCCGCTGAGCAGCGCGGTGCGCAGTTTTTCGACGTCGGCCTGCATCATGTAGCAAATACCATCCTTGAAGTGGGTGCTATCCCCGTAGCCGCCTTGGGTCATTTCGTTCAGGGCCTCCTCTTTAGTCCACCCCTGCACCACCACGGGGTACATCGCGGCCATCAGGCCGGTGCGATCCGATCCATGTTTGCAGTGCATCAATACCGGGCCTTTGCTTTCGGCGGTCTGTATCGCGCGTATCGCAGCCAGTACGTCAGCGTCGTCGACATGGTTGGTTCGATAAGGCAGTTGCACCTGGCGGATACCCTGCGTCGATAACCAGCTTGAATCCGGTTCCGGCAAGAAGTTGATCACGGTCCTGACCTTGAGCGTTTTCAGCAAGGGGATGGCGCGTTCATCGGGTAAAGCGCTGCGGTAGAGCGTCGGGGACATCTGGTACAGGTTGTACTGCACTTCGACGGGTTGCGCCCATTCAGCGGGGCGGGTCGGCGAAGCCTCGTCGGCTTGAACCTGGGCCGTCGCAATGAGCGCCATGAAAGAAAGACACAGACCAAGGATGATGCGGATTTTCGACATGCGTGAGGCGCCGTGAATAAGGGCGCTAATAGAGCGGAGTATTAGCCCCCGACCGGTTAAAGACTCAAGAGGTGCAGGTCAAGGAATTGTGAAGTCTGGGGAAACTGATTTACGTAGCGATGATATCTATCTGAAACTGACTGATGTGCTTTGGCAAAATAACGAAACATAATTTATGATTGTCTGGTCGATGTAAATAAATCCCCCGTGCGAAGAAACTTCGCACAGGGTTGATGCGTTTTTTATTTGGACTGAATGTATTATTGAAAATGCATTCAGTACTTATCAAGGGTTGACGATGTTGGAGTAAGCCACGGCCAGCGCGAGAAGCCTGGCCTTATCTTCGTCGTCAATAATACGGTTGCCGTCAACGTCCGGCGGGTTGGCGCGGATGCTGAAGGAGCGGCCTCCATCGCTGGAGACGGCAGTCACGAAGGTAGAGTCGACAAGGGTCTCGGTTTGCCTCTCGTTCACTGCATCCCACGCCAACTCTTTTCGCGCCAGTTGCATTGAAACTTGTGCTTCATTTGGGCTGACAATGCTGGGGACCATCAGTTGCATGAAGATACCGCGCTGATTGAAAAACGACATTACTTGATACCTGTATGTTTATTTAGTGATGTTGCGTTTGAGTAAAACTAACCATAGTTGGTATTGGGGGGCGTGCCGCACCAATATGTATCGTTGTTTTTCTGTGAAAGCTTTCGAGGACTCGGATATATAATTCTTCGAACACTCCTATAATCTGGAACACTCTGACGTGCCGAACGGCACTGGTCGGAATGAAGGCGCTCGGATACTGTATGCACATACAGCTTACGAGGCCCGTTCGATGTCCACTCCCTTGCCCCCTCGCGGACGCGGCACCGCCACCAACCCGCACAACCGCTTCGCACCGAACCGCTCGGTCGCCGAGGATGACGGCTGGTATCAGGAGGTGCCTGAAACCCAGGGCACTGAAGTGCGCATCGAGACGGCGAAAACCATCATCACTCGCAACACTTCGCCGGACCTGCCCTTCGATCGTTCGATCAATCCCTATCGTGGCTGTGAACACGGTTGTATCTACTGCTACGCACGGCCCAGTCATGCCTATTGGGACCTGTCGCCGGGGCTGGATTTCGAGACCAGGCTGATCGCCAAGACCAACGCTGCCGATGTGCTGGAGCAGCAACTGTCGAAACGCGGTTACACATGCGCACCGATCAACCTCGGGTCCAATACCGATCCTTATCAGCCGATCGAGCGCGAGCACAGAATCACTCGCCGAACCCTGGAAGTGCTGCTGCGCTATCGCCACCCCGTGACTATCATCACCAAGGGTTCGCTGATTCTTCGTGACCTGGACCTGTTGACCGAACTGGCGCAGCAAAATCTGGTGGCCGTGATGATCAGCCTGACCACGCTCGATGATGAACTCAAGCGTACTCTGGAGCCGCGGGCCGCGGCGCCAAAGGCCAGATTGCGAGCTATCCGGGTGATGGCTGAAGCTGGCATCCCGGTGGGCGTACTGTGTTCGCCGATGATTCCGATGATCAACGACAGCGAACTGGAAAGCTTGCTCAATGAAGCCCACGCCGCGGGAGCACAAAGCGCGGCCTACATGATGTTGCGCCTGCCACTGGAAGTCGCGCCGCTGTTCGAGGAGTGGCTGGCCGCCCACTACCCGCAGCGTGCAGCCCATGTGCTGAGTCTGATTCGCCAAAGCCGTGGTGGTGAGCTGTACGACAGTCGCTTCGGTGCACGCATGCGGGGTGAAGGGCCGTTTGCCGATTTGCTGGCGCAGCGCTTCGCCAAAGCCATCAAACGGCTTGGGTTGAATCGACGGGAGGGCTTCAATCTGGATTGCGAAGCTTTTTGCCCGCCGGGCGGCCAGATGTCGCTGCTTTAGGGGGAATTAGCCTATCGTTGAATGGTACCAATGAAGGGCCGATTGATACTCTGGTCACTTTTTTAATGACGCGGAACCAGCGTGCTAGAGCGTTTGATTCAGTTTGAGTTAAGTTTCGGCGGTTACCTTGTTCATCGAGTGACCGGTTGGTCGCGGTCGGCGAGCTGAGTGTTTTTCAACCTGCCACTGGCCGCATGCCGGATAAAACCGGAAAATTCCTTTAATCCGTCAAAGAGGATGAACCATGAGTGACAAGGATAAACAGCCGTTGGCTGCGTCGGCTTCAACCCTCCCGGAGGTCGAAAGCGCCGATGCAGCGCTGCAGCATATCGTTGACGGCTTTTTGCATTTCCATCACGAGATCTTTCCGCAACAGGAAGAGCTCTTCAAAAAACTCGCCACGGCTCAACAGCCAAGGGCGATGTTTATCGCCTGTGCCGATTCGCGCATCGTCCCTGAATTGATCACCCAAAGCGCCCCTGGCGATCTGTTCGTGACCCGCAATGTGGGTAACGTGGTGCCGCCTTACGGGCAAATGAACGGAGGTGTCTCCACCGCCATCGAGTACGCCGTGCTGGCGCTGGGCGTGCAGCACATCATCATTTGCGGACATTCCGATTGCGGTGCGATGCGCGCAGTGCTCAATCCACAAAGCCTCGAAAAGATGCCCACGGTCAAAGCATGGCTACGTCATGCGGAAGTGGCCAAGACAATGGTGCAGGACAACTGTGATTGTGCTGACGAAGAAGAAAGCATGCATGTGCTGACCGAAGAAAACGTCATCGCCCAGTTGCAGCATTTGCGTACGCACCCGTCGGTGGCGTCGCGCATGGCTAGCGGTCAGCTGTTTATCCATGGCTGGGTCTACAGCATCGAAACCAGTGAAATCAAAGCCTACGATGCGGACCAGGGCTGCTTCCTGCCGCTGGACGGCAGCCATCCGATTCCCGTTGCGACGCCCAAAGCGCGCTTCTAGATCTTCCTAATTACCCCGGTGTGGTTTGACCGTGGCTGCTGATTCAGCGGTCGGGCTTTGCCACGCCCGAAGAAAGCCTCGGGAGAGTCTTCATGCGTGCTGCGCAATTAAAAGCTGTTCTGCCACGGGAGCTGTTGGCTTCGGTGGTGGTGTTTCTCGTCGCCCTGCCCTTGTGCATGGGTATCGCTATTGCTTCTGGCATGCCGCCGGCCAAAGGCCTGATTACCGGGATTATCGGTGGTCTGGTGGTCGGTTGGCTGGCGGGCTCGCCGCTCCAGGTCAGCGGCCCGGCTGCAGGGTTGGCGGTGTTGGTGTTTGAACTGGTGCGTCAGCATGGAGTGGCCATGCTCGGGCCGATTTTGCTGCTGGCCGGTTTTCTGCAATTGGTCGCCGGACGTCTGCGTCTGGGGTGCTGGTTCAGGGTCACGGCACCGGCGGTGGTCTACGGGATGCTCGCCGGGATCGGCGTGTTGATTGTGTTGTCGCAGATCCATGTGATGCTCGATAGCGCACCCAAACCGTCCGGGATGGATAATCTGACGGGCTTCCCCGCTGCTCTGGCTCAGGCATTACCGACGCTCGGCGGCGGGTTTGGCTGGCAGGCCGGCCTGCTCGGGCTGTCGACGATTTTGGTGATGGGGTTGTGGGACAAGTGGCGGCCGCAGTCACTGCGCTTTGTTCCCGGCGCCCTGCTCGGTGTCGGTCTGGCGACAGTCGCGAGCCTGGTCCTCGCGCTGCAAGTGAAACGCGTTGAAGTGCCGGCCAATCTGGCAGAAGCGATTGATTGGCTACGGCCATCCGACCTGCTCAGTCTGGCCGATCCCAATCTGCTGATTGCCGCGTTTGCAGTGGCCTTTATCGCCAGTGCCGAAACGCTGTTGTCGGCCGCGGCGGTGGATCGCATGCACAACGGACTGCGTTCGGATTTTGATCGGGAACTGTCGGCGCAGGGTGTTGGCAACATGCTCTGCGGTCTGCTGGGGGCGCTGCCAATGACTGGGGTGATCGTGCGCAGCTCGGCGAATGTGCAGGCTGGCGCGACCACACGGCTCTCGGCAATATTCCATGGCGTATGGTTACTGGCTTTTGTTTTGCTGCTGTCGAGTGTGCTGCAAAGCATTCCGGTGGCCAGTCTGGCCGGGGTGTTGGTCTATACCGGGGTAAAACTGGTCGATCTCAAGGCTTTTCGCAAGCTTGGCCGTTATGGCCGGATGCCGATGCTGACCTACGCAGCCACAGCCATGGCGATCGTCTTCACAGACCTGCTGACCGGTGTGCTGATCGGTTTCGGTCTGACCTTGGCGAAACTTGCGTGGAAAGCATCGCGGCTGAAAATCAGCCTGATCGATCTGCCCCCCGAGGGCGAAATGGAGTTGCGCCTGGTGGGTGCGGCGACTTTTCTCAAGGTGCCTGCATTGACTCAGGTGCTGGCGACCATTCCCGCGGGTGTCACAGTGCACGTGCCATTGAGCAACCTGAGTTACATCGACCATTCCTGCCTTGAGCTGCTGGAGGAATGGGGCCGGGCCAACGCGGCCAAAGGCTCGAGGCTGGTGATTGAGGCGCGTGGCTTGAAGCGCCGATTGGAGGGGCGATTGCGCACGACGACAGGCATGGGGTCGGCCGGGATCTGACATCATCCCGAGTTTTTGGGTGACGGCAAGATCGCCAGGATCGCAGCCTGCGGCAGCATACCCTCGGATTATCAGGGGTACGCTAAATCTGTAGGCGCTGCCGCAGGCTGCGATCTTTTCAAGGCCAGATGCCCGCAAAAGGCTTTGGTCAGGCCGGTTTATCGAGCTCCAACCCCACGCCCAGTTGGCGCGACAGGCATGGCCAGCGCTTCCATGCAGCTCCGGTATCCGGGCTGTTGAGTTTGTCGCGGTAAGTCTCGACGGACTCCAGCGCGAAGCTCTCTTCGTTGAGCATTTCGTCTACGGCGTGATGCACCGCCTCATCCAGTTGGTTGGCAAATTCTTCGCCGATCAGCTGGTGGGTGATCAGGTTGGCGACGGTCATATCCAGCGGGATCAATGGCTGACCGAAATGCTTGATGTAGAGATCGTTGACTTCTTCGACCAGACGATGGGCCAGGTAGGCTTCGTCCAGCAGACTATCGAGGCCGGTATGGCCTTCCAGGATCGCCGGCGGCTGGATGAAGAACTGCTCGGCAATTTTCAGGACAGGTTTGATCTGATCTTCGATGCCGGCTTCACGCGCCACTTCGTTGGCCGCGTCGAGCAGATCCGGGACTTGTTCTATATAAGCTGTAACAAAACGAGTCAAAACACCCTTGGCATCGCCATCGGGTAGCTGGATGGCCGGGTGAAGGTGCGGCAGCTGGGTTTCCAGCTGACGCGTCAAATTGCCGGTTTCGGCTTCATCTTGATGGGCACGTTGAATCTGCTCGCGCAATGCGGCGGTGTTCATGAAAACTCCAGGAAACGAGGCAATGAAATAGGAAGACATAAGTTAGCTTGCGTGCAAAAACTGCTTAGACGCATTTGTCATAATTATTTCATGGTTATATGCCTACGTTATATCCATTTGCCACCTTTCGTCAGATATCCCTTTGCCACCATGGTCTCTGGTGCAACACCAACCTGTCTCAGCTGATTTACCCCATCGCGTTGCGAGGTCTCAGTCGCTGTCTATACTCGGGTCTGTATGGAGTTAGCCGATGATGCCCGACTGCACGTGCAGCCGAGGTTTGGCGGTTTGAGTTCGTAGTCTGGGGCAGCCGCTTCCTTGGCCGCTGGTGAAAGCCGGCGGGATAAAAAGAACGATAAGGGGAACCCGCAATGATGCGACATCCACAAGTCTGGGTGGGCCTTGTGTTGTGGTCAATATTCAGCCAGGCGCAAGCTGCCTGGACCGTGAATATGCCACCTGGGGCTACTGAGGTGAGCAACAAAGTATTCGACCTGCACATGACCATTTTCTGGATCTGTGTGGTGATTGGCATCGTGGTTTTCGGTGCCATGTTCTGGTCGATGATTGTCCACCGTCGTTCTACCGGTCAGGTGGCTGCCAAGTTTCATGAAAGTACGACGGTCGAAATCCTGTGGACCATCGTGCCTTTCCTGATTCTGGTGGCGATGGCCATCCCCGCGACCAAGACCCTCATTGAGATCTACGACAGCACGGAATCGGATGTGGATATCCAGGTCACCGGCTATCAGTGGAAGTGGCATTACAAATACCTGGGCCAGGACGTCGAGTTCTTCAGCAATATGGCCACGCCCGCCGAGCAAATCCATAACCAGGCCACCAAGGGTGAGCACTATCTATTGGAAGTCGACCAGCCGCTGGTGCTGCCGGTCGGTGCCAAGGTGCGCTTTCTGGTGACCGCCGCGGATGTGATCCACTCCTGGTGGGTTCCGGCCTTTGCGGTGAAGCGCGATGCGATTCCGGGATTCGTCAACGAAGCCTGGACCCGGGTCGAGAAGCCAGGCCTCTATCGCGGTCAATGCACCGAGCTGTGTGGCAAGGACCACGGCTTCATGCCGATCGTGGTCGAGGTCAAGTCCAGGGCCGATTACGACACCTGGCTGGCTGACCGCAAAGCCGAGGCCGGCAAACTCAAAGAGCTGACCTCCAAAGAGTGGACCCTCGAAGAGCTGGTGGCCCGCGGCGACAAGGTCTACCACACCTCGTGCGTGGCCTGTCACCAGGCTGAGGGCCAGGGCCTGCCGCCGATGTTCCCGGCGCTCAAGGGCTCGAAAATCGCCACTGGACCGAAGGAAGGTCACCTGAGCATTGTCTACCACGGCAAGCCAGGCACTTCCATGGCCGCCTTCGGCAAACAGCTTTCGGAAGTCGATATCGCCGCCGTTGTGACCTACGAGCGTAATGCCTGGGGCAACAACAAGGGCGACATGGTCACGCCCAAAGACGTGCTGGCTCTGAAACAGGCGGAAAGCAAATGACCCGGTCTATTGCGTGTTCCCGCAAGCGATCGGGGCTCATTGCCCTTGACCGCACCGTTCACCCGTTTGCAGGAGACAGGACATGAGTACTTTGACCGATGACCACGCTCAGGTAGCCCATGACCACGCCCATGGCCCGGCCAAAGGCTTGATGCGCTGGGTGCTGACCACCAACCACAAAGACATCGGGACCATGTACCTGTGGTTCAGTTTTGCGATGTTCCTGCTCGGTGGTTCGTTCGCCATGGTGATCCGCGCCGAGTTGTTCCAGCCGGGCCTGCAGATCGTCCAGCCGGAATTTTTCAACCAGATGACCACCATGCACGGGCTGATCATGGTCTTCGGTGCGGTGATGCCGGCGTTCGTCGGCCTTGCCAACTGGATGATCCCGTTGATGGTCGGTGCTCCGGACATGGCCCTGCCACGGATGAACAACTTCAGCTTCTGGTTGTTGCCGGCGGCGTTCCTGCTGTTGATCTCGACCCTGTTTTCACCCGGCGGCGGACCGGATTTCGGCTGGACCTTCTACGCCCCGTTGTCGACCACCTACGCGCCGGAAAGCGTGACCTTTTTCATCTTCGCCATTCATATGATGGGTATCAGTTCGATCATGGGCGCGATCAACGTGATCGCCACCATCCTCAACCTGCGTGCGCCCGGCATGACCTTGATGAAAATGCCGCTGTTTGTCTGGACCTGGCTGATCACCGCATTCCTGTTGATCGCGGTGATGCCGGTGCTGGCCGGTTGCGTGACCATGATGCTGATGGACATCCATTTCGGCACCAGCTTCTTCAGTGCTGCCGGTGGTGGTGATCCGGTGCTGTTCCAGCATGTGTTCTGGTTCTTCGGTCACCCCGAGGTGTACATCATGATCCTGCCGGCCTTCGGTGCCGTCAGCGCGATCATCCCGGCCTTCTCGCGCAAACCGTTGTTTGGCTACACTTCGATGGTCTACGCCACGGCGAGTATTGCCTTCCTGTCGTTCATCGTCTGGGCGCACCACATGTTCGTGGTGGGCATTCCGTTGGTGGGCGAGTTGTTCTTCATGTACGCCACGTTGCTGATCGCGGTGCCGACCGGGGTCAAAGTGTTCAATTGGGCCAGCACCATGTGGCAAGGCTCGTTGAGCTTCGAGACGCCGATGCTGTTCGCGGTGGCCTTCGTGATCCTGTTCACCATCGGTGGCTTCTCCGGGTTGATGCTGGCTATCGCTCCGGCGGACTTCCAGTACCACGACACCTACTTCGTGGTGGCGCACTTCCACTATGTGCTGGTGCCGGGAGCGATCTTCGGGATCTTCGCCTCAGCCTACTACTGGCTGCCGAAGTGGACCGGGCACATGTATGACGAAACCTTGGGCAAGCTGCACTTCTGGCTGTCCTTTATCGGCATGAACATGGCCTTCTTCCCGATGCACTTTGTCGGGCTGGCGGGGATGCCACGGCGTATTCCGGACTACAACCTGCAGTTCGCCGACTTCAATATGGTCTCCTCGATCGGTGCCTTTATGTTCGGCGCCACGCAGATCTTCTTCCTGTTCATCGTCATCAAGTGCATCCGCAGCGGCGAACCCGCACCGGCTAAACCTTGGGATGGCGCTGAAGGTCTGGAGTGGAGCATTCCATCGCCGGCTCCGTATCACACCTTCACCACGCCGCCGGAGGTGAAATGAATCTGCGAGCGGGCTTGCCCGCGAGGTGGACCGCGATAGCGAGCAAACCCGCTCCTGACGGCGGAAATCGCCATGGCTGACTCCGTACCGGTCAAGCGTCTGGTGACCCGCCTGCTGATTCTGGTGGTGGCGATGTTCGCCTTCGGTTTTGCCCTGGTGCCGATCTACGACGTGATGTGCAAGGCGTTCGGCATCAACGGCAAGACCGCCGGGCAGTACGAAGGCACACAGGCGATAGACCAGTCGCGCCAGGTACGCGTGCAGTTTCTCTCCACCAACTCCATCGACATGGTCTGGGATTTCTACTCCAAGTCTGACGAAATCCTGGTGTATCCCGGGGCGGTCAACGAGATGCTGTTCGTGGCCTACAACCCGACCGATCACCCCATGACTGCCCAGGCGATTCCGAGTATTTCTCCGTCCGAGGCGGCGATGTACTTCCATAAGACCGAGTGTTTCTGCTTTACCCAGCAGGTTTTGCAGCCGGGGCAGCGGATCGAGATGCCGGTGCGTTTCATCGTTGACCGCGACATGCCCAAGGATGTGAAACACCTGACGCTGGCTTACACGCTGTTCGATATCACCGCTCGCCATCCACCTGTGGCCACAAACTGATCCAGGTAGCCAGGCGTTGAAGCGTGCCCGATAAGGAGAACAATAAATGGCAACTCACGAGCACTACTACGTTCCCGCCCAGAGCAAATGGCCGATCATTGCCACCTTCGGCATGCTGATCACCATGTATGGTCTGGGCACCTGGTTCAATGACCTCAAGGCCGCACGACCGGAATCTCACGGGCCGCTGATCTTCTTCATCGGCAGCCTGCTGCTGGCCTACATGCTGTTCGGCTGGTTTGGCACAGTAATCAAGGAGAGCCGCTCCGGTTTGTACAGTGCGCAGATGGATCGCTCGTTTCGCTGGGGGATGAGCTGGTTCATCTTCTCCGAAGTGATGTTCTTCATCGCGTTCTTCGGTGCGCTGTTCTACGTGCGGAACATATCCGGACCGGCACTGGGTGGCGAGGGGGCCAAAGGTGTCGCGCACATGCTATGGCCGAACTTCGAGTTCATCTGGCCACTGCTGAACAACCCCGACCCGAAACTCTTTCCGGCACCCAAGGACATCATCAGCCCCTGGGGCTTGCCGTTGCTTAACACGGTGTTGCTGGTCAGCTCCAGCGTGACCGTGACCATCGCCCACCACGCCTTGAAAAAAGGTCATCGCGGCGCGCTGAAAATCTGGCTGGCGCTGACGGTGCTGCTGGGCTGCGGGTTCCTTGGCTTTCAGGCCGAAGAATATATCCACGCCTATCACGAGCTGGGCTTGACCCTGGGCTCGGGTGTCTACGGTGCGACCTTCTTCATGCTCACTGGCTTTCACGGCGCTCACGTGACCATTGGCACCATCATCCTGTTCGTGATGCTGATGCGGGTCATGCGTGGGCATTTCAATGCCGAGCATCAATTCGCTTTCGAAGCCGCCAGTTGGTATTGGCACTTCGTCGATGTGGTGTGGATTGGTTTGTTTGCCTTTGTGTACGTGCTCTGACGTTCCGCTTACCAGGGCGCGTGCGACACCAGCTGGCCGCTGAAGAAACCCCAGGCGATCAAGCCGACGGTGATAGCGGCCAGGCTGACACGAACAGTCAGGGCAATGACCAGTCGGTTCGAACTGCTTTCGTCCTTGACCAGAAAGAACAGGCCGCTGAACAGGCTGATCACCGTGGCTATCAGCATCAGGACGATTGCGGCTTTAAGCATGGAGATACTCCGGGGGGAAAGCGATGCGAGTCAGTATAGCCAGTCGAATTCCTGCATCTGCGGCGACACCATGAAAGGTTTTCGTCCGGGCGTTGTACCGACCCTTGTGGTGCTGGTGCTGCTGCCACTGATGATTTTCCTCGGCTTCTGGCAATTGGACCGAGGCGAACAGAAACGCCTGCTGCTCGAGAACTACGCCGAGCGCCGCACGGCGGAGCCGGTTGCCCTTGCGCAATTGCAGGATGCACAGGCCCCGGCGTTCCGGCGAGTGCGCCTGCATGGGCAGTTCGATGCCGAGCACAGCTTCCTGCTGGATAACCGCACCCGCGATGGCAAAGTCGGGGTCGAGTTGCTGCAAGCGTTTTTCGACCAGCCCAGTGGTCTGTGGTTATTGCTCAATCGCGGCTGGCTGCCGTGGCCGGATCGGCGCACTCCGCCGGTGTTCACCACCCCCGCACAAACAATGGATCTCGATGCCTGGGCCTATGTTGCCCCAGGCGCAACCTTTCAGCTGCATGCCGACCCGGCGGGCGCGAACTGGCCTCGGCTGGTGACCGCAGTGGCCCCGGCCAGTCTCTGGGCCGAGTTGGGGCGAAAGGGTTTTGCCTTTGAGCTGCGCGCAGAAAGTGGCCCTGCCACCTACCAGGCCGATTGGCCGGTCGTGGCCATGGGGCCGGAAAAACATCTCGGTTATGCCGTGCAGTGGTTCGCCATGGCGGTGGCACTGTTCGGCCTTTATCTCTATCTCGGTTGGCACAACGCAAGGGAGAAACACCATGGGAGCGGCCATGAATCCACCCAACATGTCTGAGGCGCGTAAGTCGCCAAGTCGTCGGCGCGGGCGCTGGCAGCTGATTCTGATTCTGCTGATGGTAATCGGCCCGATGATCCTTGCTACCGGCATGTACAAATGGCAGTTCTGGGTGCCGGAAAGCCGCAGCTATCACGGCGAACTGATCGGCAACGGCCAGACTCGCGCCGACCTTGGCGTGCAGGCTGACGAGAGTCGCTGGCAGATTCTGGTCAGCGCCCCGCAGGAGTGTTCCGTGGACTGCCAGCAGTTGGTTTATCTGGCGCGGCAGATCCAGATCGGCCTGGGCCGCGACGCCTCCCGCGCCAGTCATGCACTGGCTGTCGCCCAGCCGCTGAATGCCGAATACGACGCCAGGCTGCAACGCGAATACCCGCAGCTGCAACGCTATTCACTTGATCTGCCGACCTATACTCAAGGTGCCGGGGGCAAGGCCGCCCAAGGCCAGGGTGCGGCGCAACTATGGATCATCGATCCCCACGGCAACCTGGTGTTGCGCTATGACGCCAGGGTCAAGGGCAAGGATCTGCTCAACGACCTGCGCCATCTGCTGAAACTGTCCAACATCGGATAAGGGCATCGTCATGGCCAAGCCTGGATTTCGCCTCGCGTTGTTTGCCACTTTGCTGGCACTGATTGTGGTGTTGCTCGGTGCCTATACCCGGCTGACCCATGCCGGGCTGGGCTGCCCGGACTGGCCGGGCTGCTACGGGTTTATCAGTGTGCCGAAAGGCGAGGCCCAGCTGGCCCATGCCGAGCTGCATTTTCCCGAGGCACCGGTGGAGGCCCATAAGGGCTGGAACGAGATGGTCCACCGCTACTTCGCCGGGGTCCTGGGGTTGCTGATTGTAGTGCTGGCCGCACGGGCCTGGACCCATCGCCATCACCCGGGGCATCCGTTGAAGCTGCCGCTGTTTTTGCTGGCGGTGGTGTGCGCTCAAGCGGCGTTCGGTATGTGGACGGTGACCCTCAAGCTCTGGCCGCAAGTGGTCACCGGGCATTTGCTCGGCGGTTTTGCCACCTTGAGCCTGTTGTTTTTGCTGACGCTGCGCCTGTCCGGGGTGATGCCGGCGCTGACCGTACCGCGACGCCTGCATTATTGGGCGACTGCCGGGTTGTTGCTGGTGATCGGACAAATTGCCCTCGGTGGCTGGGTCAGCTCCAACTATGCGGCGGTGGCCTGTATCGATTTTCCTACCTGTCATGGGCAGTGGCTGCCGGCCGCCGACTTCGCCAATGGCTTTCACCTGACCCAGCACATCGGCCCGAATTACCTCGGCGGCCAGCTGGACAGCGATGCCCGCACCGCGATTCACCTGACCCACCGCATTGGCGCATTGGTGGTCACCCTGGTGCTGCTGGGGCTGGCGTGGCAATTGCGGGCGGTGGGTATGAGCCGCCTTGCCGGTCTGGTGCTGGTGGCACTGGCCGTACAGATCAGCCTGGGAGTGAGCAATGTGCTGTTTCATTTGCCGCTGCCAGTTGCGGTCGCCCATAACGCTGGCGGAGCGGCGTTGCTGCTGACGCTGGTACTGGTCAATTATCACGCGCGAACCAGCCTGGTTCGGGTCAAGCATCAGGTCCCTGTGCGTTGGCGGCTCACCCCGCGCAAACGATCAGGCGGCCCTATAACAATAAAAGGAGAGATGCCATGGCGACTCTGATCGGCGAACGTCACAGTCAGGCAATCTGGCGTGACTATCTGGAGCTGACCAAACCCAAGGTGGTGGTGTTGATGCTGATCACTTCCCTGGTCGGAATGTTTCTCGCTACGCGCGCCGGGGTGCCCTGGACGGTGCTGGTGTTCGGCAATCTGGGGATCGCGATGTGCGCGGGGGGCGCGGCGGCGGTCAATCATGTGGTGGACCGGCGGATCGATGCAGTCATGGCCCGGACCCATAAAAGACCATTGGCCGAAGGACGGGTTTCGCCGACGGCGGCGCTGACCTTTGCTTTTGCGTTGGCGCTGGCTGGCCAGGCGTTGTTGCTGACCTTCACCAATCCACTGACCGCCTGGCTGACCCTGGCCTCGTTGCTCGGCTATGCGGTGATCTACACCGGCTTCCTCAAGCGCGCCACACCGCAAAATATTGTCATCGGCGGGCTGGCCGGCGCCGCTCCACCGTTGCTCGGTTGGGTCGCGGTCACCGGGCATGTCGGTGCCGAGCCGCTGCTGCTGGTACTGATCATCTTCGCCTGGACCCCGCCGCACTTCTGGGCGCTGGCGATTCATCGCAAGGAGGAATATGCCAAGGCGGATATCCCGATGTTGCCGGTGACCCATGGCGAGCACTACACCAAGGTCCACATTCTGCTCTATACCTTCGCCCTGCTGGCAGTCAGCCTGTTGCCCTATGCGATTCATATGAGCGGCCCGCTTTACCTGCTTTGTGCCCTCGGTCTGGGCGCGAGGTTTCTGCAATGGGCCTTCGTGCTGTACCGTGGTACTCGGCCGCATGCGGCGATCAACACCTTCAAGTACTCTATTTACTACTTGTTCCTGCTGTTTATCGCGCTGCTCGTAGACCACTACCTATTGTTGAACCTATGACTCGAACTCAGAAAACCGTCTTTATTCTAGTGGCCCTGGTGGCTTTGATCCTGGGGCTTACTGTCAACAAAGTACTCAATGGCAGGAGCGAGGGTGATCCCACCGCGCTGATCGATGCCGGCGTCATCCTGTTGCCGCAAAGTCGTCAGTTGCCGGACCTGCAGATGATTGATGAGGATGGCCAGGCTGTGACGGTCAACGAGCTGAAAGACAAATGGAGCCTGCTGTTCTTTGGCTATACCTTCTGCCCCGACATTTGTCCGACCACCCTCGCCCAGCTGCGGCAGATCAAGAGCGAGCTGCCCAAGGAGGCGGTCGACAAGCTGCAGATCATCCTGGTCAGCGTCGACCCGGCCCGTGACAATCCCAAGCAGCTCAAGCAGTACCTGGGCTACTTCGATCCGGACTTCAAAGGCCTGACCGGCGCTACGGTAGAGGACGTGCAGAAGCTCGCCAATGCCGTGAGCATTCCGTTCATTCCCGCCGATACCAGCAAACCCAACTACACCGTCGACCACAGCGGCAACCTGGCAGTGATCGGTCCGGACGGCACCCAGCGTGGCTTCATTCGCGCACCGTTGAACAACCAGAAGCTGGTGGTTCAGTTGCCGGTGATGTTGCAGCGTAAGTAACCTTGCAGGCCCCAAAAGATCGCAGCCTGCGGCAGCCCCTACGCCAACCGCGTACACCCATGAATTCATGGGTGTACACAAATTCTGCAATCTTTTGATTTTGGGTTTTGTGGGAGGTAGTGCGAAGGGATTTGAAACGAAACGGGGGTGCAGCGATAGCACCCCTGCTTTACATCAGAACGCTGGCAATACCGCGCCTTTGTATTTTTCCAGAATGAATTGCTTCACTTCCGGGCTGTGCAAGGCGGTTACCAGTTTCTTCATGGCTTCGGAATCCTTGTCGTCCGGACGGGCAACCAGAATGTTCACATAAGGCGAGTCTTTGCCTTCGATGACCAGTGCGTCCTTGGCCGGATCGAGCTTGGCTTCCAGCGCGTAATTGGTGTTGATCAGCGCCAGGTCAACCTGGGTCAGCACGCGCGGGATGGTCGCGGCTTCCAGTTCACGGAACTTCAGGTCTTTGGCGTTCTCGGTAATGTCTTTGACCGTCGAGAGAATGTTGTTCGAATCCTTCAACTTGATCAGCCCGGCCTTATCCAGCAGCAGCAAGGCGCGGCCGCCGTTGGTGGCATCGTTGGGGATCACTACGTTGGAACCGCCAGGCAGTTCTGCAAGCGCTTTGTACTTGCTGGAGTAGGCACCCAGCGGCTCCAGATGCACACCGGTAACGCTCACCAGGTGGGTGCCCTTGGCCTTGTTGAACTCATCCAGGTACGGCTGGTGCTGGAAGAAGTTGGCGTCCAGACGCTTCTCGGCTACCTGTACGTTCGGCTGGATATAGTCGGTGAAGACCTTGACCTTGAGGTCGACGCCTTCTTTGGCCAGAGCCGGTTTAACGAATTCGAGGATTTCCGCGTGCGGCACCGGGCTTGCGGCCACAGTCAGGGTTTGTGCTTGAGCGGAAAACGCTGCAACGGCAGCGAAAGCGACGAGTAGTTTTTTCATCCAGCAAACTCCTTGTTAGGCGCCTGTTCAGGTGCCTGCCAGCCATGGCCGGCGATTACAGTTATTTTCGGGAAAAGTGCACCACCAGCTTATCGCCGACGGTTTGCAGAACTTGTACCAGCACCAGCAGCAACACCACCGTGACCACCATGACGTCGGTCTGGAAACGCTGGTAACCGAAACGAATCGCCAGGTCACCCAGACCACCCGCACCGACCACGCCGGCCATCGCGGTGTAGGACACCAGGGTAATCGCTGTCACCGTGATCGCCGCAAAAATGCCTGGCCGCGCTTCCGGCAGTAAGGCATTGATGATGATCTGTCGCGTCGTCGCGCCCATGGCCTGGGTCGCTTCGATAATGCCGCGATC
Source organism: Pseudomonas sp. KH_050 (assembly GCF_057838875.1). Taxonomy (NCBI): domain Bacteria; kingdom Pseudomonadati; phylum Pseudomonadota; class Gammaproteobacteria; order Pseudomonadales; family Pseudomonadaceae; genus Pseudomonas; species Pseudomonas sp. KH_050. Next base: position 87,988 of record NZ_CM174478.1, read on the forward strand.
CACTTCACGCAGCGCAGTTTCCACCAGTCGCGCGAAGAAAGGCGTCGCGCCCACTACCAGCGGCGGAATCGCACCGGCTACACCCAGCGAAGTTCCGGTGATCAGTACGGTAAAGGGGATCATCACGATCAACAGAATGATGAATGGCAACGAACGCAGGATGTTCACCACCAGCGACAGCAGCGCGTAAATGCCTTTGGCCTCGAGCAACTGACGCGGGCTGCAGAGGAACAGCAGAACACCCAGCGGCAGACCGAACAATACGGTGAACAGCAACGAACCACCGAGCATCAGCAGGGTGTCGCCGGTGGCCAGCCAGATTTCGAACCAGTCGATATTGGCGAAGAAACTCAACAGGGACTCCATTAGCGCAGCACCTCCATATGGACGTCCGCCGCGGTGAAGCGGGCGAACGCGGCTTCCATGTCACCGCCGGTGACGGCCAGGGTCAATTGCCCATAAGGGACGTCTTTGATGCGATCGATACGACCGGCAAGGATGCTGTAGTCCACACCTGTTTCGCGGGCGACGGTACCCAGCAATGGCGCGTAGGTCGCTTCACCCTGGAAGGTCAGACGCACTATGCGGCCAGGTACGTGGGCGAAATCATCGCGTTGTTCGCTTTCATCGATCTGCTCGTCTTCTTGCACAAAGCGCTTGGTGGTCGGGTGCTTGGGATGCAGGAACACCTCGGCCACAGAACCTTGCTCGACGATGACACCAGCATCCATCACCGCCACTTGATCGCAGACCCGGCGGATCACATCCATCTCATGGGTGATCAGCACGATGGTCAGGTTCAACTCGCGGTTGATCTCGGCCAGTAATTGCAGGACCGATGCAGTGGTTTGTGGGTCAAGGGCGCTGGTGGCTTCGTCGCAGAGCAGAATTTTCGGCTTGGTCGCCAGCGCGCGGGCGATGCCGACACGCTGCTTCTGACCACCGGACAACTGCGCCGGGTACTTTTTCGCGTGGTCGGCCAGGCCTACCCGTGCGAGCAACTCGGCCACTCGCCGGTCGATCTCGCTGCGGGACAACTCGCCGGCCAGGGTCAGTGGCAGCGCAACGTTGTCGGCAACGGTCTTGGACGCCAGCAAATTGAAGTGCTGGAAGATCATCCCGACCTGCTGACGGAAGCGCCGCAGGCCGTTGGCGTCGAGCGCGGTGACTTCTTCGTCATCGACGAAGATCTTGCCGCCGCTCGGGGCTTCCAGGCGGTTGATCAGGCGCAGCAGGGTACTTTTTCCCGCGCCGGAATGGCCGATCAGGCCGAATACCTGGCCGTCCTCGACACGCAGACTGGTCGGATGCAGGGCAGGAATATCCTTGCCGGCGACCCGGTAGGTTTTATGGACGTTTTGAAACTCGATCACGTAGCGAACCTTGTGGGCGCGTTAGAAAAGGGTCAGCGGTTAGCCGGGCGCGCATTTTAGCCTGTCCGTATAGAGGTTCTTAGCATTTATTTCGTAAACATCCTTTCATTTGGCAATAACGCGATCAAAGGTCATAAAAAAGGAACGGGGCAAATCGGTACCAGTCATTAGTTAAGCAACTCGAAAAACTCCCAGGCACGTGCTTGGAACTTTGCTCATGAATCCCGGGAGCGCCGGGAATCGCAAACAAGGAGTTCTTGTCTGATGAGTACTAAGAAGCCTGCCCCAGCGAAGAGCCAGCTGGCCGGAGCCACTGCAGACGGCAAGAGCCTGACGGTGGATGGCTCCATGGAAGGGCTGCCGTCAGTGGCGTTCGACGCGGTGTTTGTGTTGGGTGGCGCCAAGTCGGTGCAAGCCTTGAGCAGCGATGGCGTAGCGTTGCATTACTTGCTGGAGGCGTACAAACACCTGAAGGCAATTGCCTTGCACGGTGAGGGTGAAGACGGTATCTACACCGACCGCGTACCACCGTGAATTATCGGGCGTATGCAATTCTGTAGGAGCTGCCGCAGGCTGCGATCTTTTGACTTTTATCAAGGCTTGCGCGGACTCAGAACCATCTGCGCCGGAATGTGGCGCAGGATCTGGCGCTGGATCTGCAGATCAAAATCGGAGTCGAGCTTTTTCACCCGTTTGCTCAGCAGCGTAGCCAGCCACGGATAGTCCTGTGTGCGCGGCACTTGAATGCTCACATCGCATTGGTAATTCACCACGTCAGCGGCAATGGCATCAAGTTGCTTGCGCAGCTTGGTGATGTCGGTGAGGTTCAGGGCAACGGTGGTGCTTTCGGCGGTAGGGTCGATCACTTTGGCAACGGGTTTGGGGTCCGCAGCTTTCACGGCAGCTTCGGCTTTATCCAGCTCGGCTTTGCGGGCGTGGGTGATGGCGCTGTTGACGCCGCCGGTCAGCGCCGGGGCTTTGGGCATCAACGCCCGGGCGCGGCTCAGCGCGGTGGCTGCGGCGTTGACGTCGCCTTTTTGCAGGACGATCTGGCTGCGTTGCAAGTAAGCGTCGGCCAACTGCCGTTGATACTGCTCCAGCACCGGGTCATTGGGCGATTGGGCCTGCAAGGTGCTTAGTTGATCTTCGGCGGTGGCCAGTTCGCTGCTGGCGAGGTTTTGCTCCAGTTGCGCGATGGCCGCGGCCCGGCTATCCGGAACTTCGGTGGCCGCGGGCGGCGTGCTTTGGCAGGCGCCCAGCAGCAAGGAAAATGCGACAAGGAGCAGATAACGTGAGGCGAACGGCTTCATTCCTGCGACTCTCTAATTGCGCAAAAAGCGAGCAAGTCTACACCCCTCTCCGGGGCAGGACAAAACTCAGCAGAAACAGTGCGGCAGCAGTGACAACGATGGATGGGCCGGCCGGAGTGTCCTTGAACCAGGACAGCGCCAGCCCGCCACACACTGCGAGCATGCCCAGCAGGCTTGCGCCAAGCGCCATCTGCTCCGGCGACCGAGCGTGACGCTGAGCCGCGGCCGCGGGGATGATCAGCAACGAAGTAATCAGCAGAACACCGACGATTTTCATTGCGACCGCAATCACCACGGCAATCAACAGCATCAAGGTCAGGCGCAACGCCGCCACCGGCAGGCCTTCAACCGTGGCCAATTCTTCATGCACGGTGATTGCCAGCAGCGGCCGCCACAGTGACACCAGCAACAGCAACACCGCCGTGCTGCCGCCGAGGATCCACGCCAGATCACTCGGGCTGATCGCCAGCAGGTCGCCGAACAGATAGGCCATCAGGTCGATCCGCACTTCATGCATGAAGCTTAGTACCACCAGGCCTAAAGACAGGGTGCTCGGTGCGAGAATTCCCAACAAAGTGTCAGAGGCCAGCGGTTGGCGTTGCTGTAAGGTCACCAGCAACACTGCCAGCAGCAGGCAGCCTACGGTGACGGCCACGGTCGGGCTGACATCCAGCAGAAACCCGAGGGCAACCCCGAGCAAGGCCGCGTGGGAAAGGGTGTCGCCAAAGTAGGCCATGCGTCGCCAGACCACGAACGAGCCCAAGGGACCCGCGACCAGTGCCAGGGCCAGGCCTGCCAGCAAAGCGTAAAACAGAAAATCAGCCATGCTTGCAGCTATCTCCATGAACATGGACGTGGGCCGCCGGGGCCTCGCTGACCACCGCACCATGCAGGTCATGGGCGTGATCGTGATGGTGGTGATAGATCGCCAGGCTTTGCGCGTTCTTGCCAAACAGCTCGACGAATGCCGGATCGCCGCTGACCTGCTCGGGATGTCCGGAGCAGCAGACATGGCGATTGAGGCAGACCACTTGATCGGTAGTGCTCATGACCAGATGCAAGTCATGGGAAACCATCAGCACCCCGCAACCGTGACGGTCGCGCAGCCGGGTGATGAGGCTGTACAGCTCAGCCTGGCCAGCGACATCGACGCCTTGCACGGGCTCATCGAGCACCAGCAGTTCCGGTTCGCGCAGCAAGGCGCGGGCCAGCAGCACGCGCTGCATTTCGCCACCGGAGATGCTTTGCACCGGGTTATCGATCACCTGTTCAGCACCGACTTCGTTGAGCGCGGCCAAGGCTCGGGAGCGATCGACGCCCGGCACCAATCGTAAAAAGCGCAGGACGGACAAGGGCAACGTCGGGTCGACGTGCAGCTTCTGCGGCATATAACCGATCCGCAACTTCGGCTTGCGCCAGACGCTGCCGCTGTCCGGCTTGAGCAGGCCGAGCACGGCGCGTACCAAGGTAGTCTTGCCGGCACCATTGGGGCCGATCAAGGTGACGATTTGCCTTGGCTCGACGCTGAGCTGGATATTATCCAGCACGTTCTGCCCGGCAAAGGTTACCGCCACCTTGTCTAGACGGATCAACGCAGTGCTCATCAAGCCCCCTGGCAACCCGAGCAGAGACCGACGATTTCGACGGTTTGCCCTTCGACCACAAAACCGACCTCGCGAGCGCTGGTGACGATCGCATCGCTGATGGTTTTTTGCTCGAGCTCGATAGCAGCGTGGCATTCACGGCAGATCAGGAACTGGCCTTGATGGGCATGTTCCGGATGATTACAGCCGACGAAGGCGTTGAGGGACGAGATGCGATGCACCAGGCCGTTTTCCAGCAGGAAATCCAGCGCCCGGTAAACGGTCGGCGGCGCTGCGCGGCGACCATCCTGCTCGCTGAGTACCGCGAGGATGTCGTAGGCACCCAGGGGCTTGTGGCTTTGCCAGACCAGTTCCAGCACCCGCCGACGCAGTGCGGTCAGGCGCAAGCCTTGACGGGCACAGAGTGCATCGGCTTCTGACAGCGCGCTGTGCACGCAGTGAGAGTGATCATGGGGACGACTGGCCAGCGGTGTTTTAGGCATGAGCGGAGACGATATTTGTGAGAGACGTTATTATGTTACCCGTTCTCGCCTCTCCGAGTGGTCATCGTGTCCCGACTTTTTGCCCTTTTTGTCGCATTTACCGCCAGTTTGTTCGTGATCAGCTCTGCTCAGGCTGAGGTGAAGGTGCTCACCAGCATCAAACCCCTGCAGTTGATCGCCGCTGCGGTGCAGGATGGCGTCGGTGTTCCCGAAGTACTGCTGCCGCCGGGGTCGTCCCCGCATAACTATGCCTTGCGCCCTTCCGATGTGCGGCGCGTACAGTCGGTGGATCTGCTCTACTGGATCGGCCCGGACATGGAAGGTTTCCTGCCGCGGGTGCTCAAGGGGCGCAGCTTGCCATCTGTAGCCATGCAAGACCTGCCGGGCCTGAAATTGCGGCATTTCGGCGAAGATAGCCAACCCCATGTCGAAGAAGCAGAAGAAGCCGACGAGCATGATCACGATCATCGGCCCGGCAGCCTGGACGCCCACCTCTGGCTATCACCGCTCAATGCCCGGGTGATTGCGGCAAAGATGGCCGCGGACCTGAGTGCTGCCGACCCGGCCAACGCCGCTCGCTATCAACTCAACCGCAAAGCCTTCGATGATCGGCTGGATGCCCTGGATACACGCCTTAAAGCCCGATTGGCTGGTATCAAAGACAAACCCTACTTTGTCTTCCACGAGGCGTTTGATTATTTCGAACAAGCCTATGGCCTCAAGCACGCCGGTGTGTTCAGTGTGGCGACCGAAGTGCAGCCTGGCGCTCAGCATGTGGCGGCGATGCGTCAACGCTTGCAGGAAGTCGGCAAGACTTGCGTCTTCAGTGAACCCCCACTGCGTCCACGGTTGGCCGAAACGCTGGTCGCGGGTCTACCGGTGAAGCTGGCGGAACTGGATGCATTGGGCGGTTACACGCCCGCTACTGCCCAAGGGTATGAGCAGTTGCTGGAAAAGCTTGGCAATGATCTGGCGGGATGTCTGGAGCAGTTATAAGGCACGCAGAATGAGTGTCAGGGTTGTTGCCGGGAATCGCGCTGCTCGGCTCAAGCGACTGCATGGCCTGTTCGGCACTGCCGAACGTCTGCTTGTCTTGGTCGTTGAGCAAGCCATTGGCGTTGCTGGCTATTACACAGTCCTACGTAATACCACGATAGCGGTTACTTTACCTCGCTCGGCGCCTTGGTGTTTTGACCTGCGTCGGTGACCTTGAAGCGCAATACGCCGATCACCTGGCCGTCTTCGGTCAGCACCCGAACCTGCCAGCTGCCGACCGGATTGTCCGGGAAAACCTGTTTGTGGGTCCAGGCCCGGTAACCCTCCTTGCGCCCGCCGTGAATATCCAGGGCAATGCGGTCGACCTCTTTACCGTTGAACTTCCAGACGTGATAGATCCGTTCATTCAGCCCACGGGGTGCGTTGATCGCGGTGAAGGCATACAAACCGCTACTGCGGACCTGGCTGGCGCTGACTTCTTCCAGACTGTCGCCGGGGGTTCTGTCCTGCAATTGAGTAGTGATTGCCACCTCGGTCATCCACAGGGTCGCCGGTGGTACCCAGGAGCGCAGCAACCAGCCGGCGCCGCCGACCGCCAGGGTCACGCCCAGCAATGCCACCCCGCTGCGCCAGTTGCGGATCGGAAAGCTCGACGCCAGGCTCGGGAACGACAGCAGCATGGCAATGCCCAGTGCCAGCTTGAAGCTTTGCGCGGTGGTCAGGTGCAGGATGACCGGCAGCGCGGTCAGTAACGCGGCAAACAAGGTCAGCGTATGCAGCGCCAGAAACAGCCAGCGACGTGGCGCCAGCCATTTGTAATACAAGGGATCGATAATCGAAATCAGCGCCGCAGCGCCGAGCATTCCGGTGAAAAACAGTTGCCCACTGTTCCAGGTGGTGGTGATGAAGAAGAACGGCAGGACGAAAAACAGGCTTTCCTGGTGGATCATCTGCGTCGCGTAACGCAGCAACGTTTCGGGAATCTCGCGCTTGAAGATCTTGGTGAAGAGTTTGGTCAGGCTGTGTTCCAGCATCAACCAGATCCAGCTGACCAGCATGATGGCGGTGATCCAGGTCGCCAGGCCTTGCTGGCGATCCACCAGCATGAAGCTGCCGACTCCGGAAATAAAACCACCGAGCGCAATCACCCCTGGATAGCGCTTCATCAGTTCCATGATGCGCTGTATGTAAGATGTCCAGTTAGGCATTCGGCTATTCGCAGTCTTAGTAGGAAAAATCCCCGACACAATACCGGTGGGGTGCCCTTGTGGCGAGGGAGCAAGCTCCCTCGCCACAGGGTTATTGTTTTTTGCGATGAATTCGCCAACCCAGTAAAGCCAGTGTGAACAACCCCAGCAGGCCACCGATCAGCCAACTCAGCTGATCGTAAGTAAGCAGGGGCTTCTCGATCCGCAAGTAGCCGGGCTGGTCGAGCAGCTGACGCATGGCCTGGTTCGCTTGCTTCAGACTGACCGCTTGCAGGCGCTTGGCCGGATCGGCAAAACGGCCATTGTCATAATCGCCGAGGGCGCCCCAGTAGTAATCCGCCAAAGCGCTATTACCTTGCACGGCCCAGGCCTGACGGGCGACGGCGGCCTGTTGCAGGCGGGTAAAGGTGGCGGGATCCAGTCCGTCCTCGAGCAGCCTGGCCTTCATCTCATCGATCACCTGCTCGGCCTGTGGCAGGTCATCACGTTCCAGATCGGCGCTCAGACTGAGGAAACCGACGCCGCCAAACACCTGGCGCTCGCTCCAGGGGCCATAAGACAGCCCGTGGGCGAGGCGCAATTGGCGATACAGCGCCCAGTCCAGATAGTCCTTGAGCAAGTCGAAGGTTTCGTCGTGCTGCTGATCCATGACCGGCTCGGGAAACAGCCAGTGCAGCTTGGCACTGTCACCGAGCCAGCCGTGGATCAGGTTGCGTTTGAGTTCAGCGCTGGTCTTGATTCCCGGCAGCGGCGGATGCTCGCTGGGCTCCACCGGTTCCAGCTGACCATAGGTGCGCTCCAGATACGCGGGCAACAGGCGCTCGAGGTCACCGACAATGATCAGCGTCATGTTGTTGGGTGCGTACCAGCCTTTGCGTACCTGCTCCAGTTGTTCACGGGTCAGGCGGTCGACCTCGGCCCGCTCGGGGCATTTCAGACCGAGCTCCACCGCCAGCTGATTGCTGGCCTTATGGCCCAGGTCCTGACGATCCAGCCAACGCTGCAAGTGGGTGTAGTGACCGCCGTCCTCGCGCTGGACCACTTGCTTGGCGGTATGGATAGCGGTGTCGTCGATCCGGGTGCGGGTCAGCAGCGTGAGCAATAGATCGAGGACTTTGCGCTGGTTCTTCGCCGGCGCTTCGATGACGAACGTAGTGTCGGCGTTGCTGGTGTAGGCATTCCACTCGCCACCCAGTGCCTGCATGCGCTCTTCCAGCCCGCCTTCGCCGCTGGCGTCGGTGCCGCTGAATAGCAGATGTTCGAGCAGATGCGGCAGTTCCTTGTCGGCGCAGCTGAAATCATCCAGACCGACCCCGACCACCAGACGAATCGCCACATGGCCGCGCTCACCGCCGGGTTTGAGCAGCACCTGCAGACCGTTGGGCAGCATGTAGCCTTCAACCTGGAAGCGATCCAGGGCAAACGAAGGGATTGAACCGAGCAACAGCAATGCGAACAGCAGACAACGCATAACGAGCTTCCTGGCGGAGAATTAAAGGTCCATGTCGTCAGCCAGGCCGCGAATGATATTCAGCCGGGATCAATCTTACTGACTTGCGCTGACGCCAGACGTTCAAGGCGAATGGGTGATGTCAGCCATATCGTCCACCACCAATGCTCCGGTGTCGGAGGTCTCCAAGACTACGTAAGCACTGCTGCAGAACAGTGAATTCAAGCGCTTCATATCGGAGATCAACTCCAGATGCAGGGAACTGGTCTCGATACTTTGCACGATCTTGCGTTGCAGGCGGCTGACATGGGCGTGGGCCAGGCGCCGTTCCTGAGCGCGGAAACGGCGTTTTTCTCGCAGCAATTGCCGGGCGCTTTCCTTGTCGGCGCTGAGGAACACCGACAGGCCCAGGCGCAGATTGACGATCAGTTGACTGTGCAAGTCCGCCAGTTCTTCCAGGCCGATGTCAGAGAAGGAGCGGCGCTGAGAGGTTTTCTGCTGCTGAACCTTGCGCAACATGCGTTCGATCAGGTCGCTGGCGAGTTTGAGATTGATCGCCAGCTCGATGGTTTCCGCCCAGCGCCGGCTGTCCTGGTCGCTCAGATCCTCGCGCGGCATCTGCGCCAGATAGAGCTTGATCGCGCTGTAAAGGACCTCGACATCGTCACTCAAGCGTCGCATCTCCTGGGTGACGGCGGTTTGTTTGCCTCGCAGTACATTGAGCATCGCTTCGAGCATAGTGTCGATCAAGTCGCCGATGCGCAGGGTTTCCCGCGCCGCGTTGGCCAGCGCCAGGCTCGGGGTGACCAGTGCGGTCGGGTCCAGATGGCGTGGCCGAGCCAGGCCGTTGGTCTCCGGGCGCTCCGGCAGCAGCCAGGCGCATAGCCGCGCCATTGGTCCGACACTGGGCAGCAGCAACAGGCAACGGACGGTGTTGTAGAGCAGATGAAAACCGATCACCAGGCCTTGCGGACCGTAGTCGAGGGAGTCCATCCAATGCACCAGTGGATCGAGCACCGGGATGATCAGCAACAGGCCAATCAGTTTGTACAGCAGGCTGCCCAGCGCCACTTGCCGGCCGGCGGCGTTCTGCATGCTGGTGCTGAGGAAGGCCAATACACCACTGCCGATGTTTGCCCCGATCACCAGGCCGATGGCCACTGGCAGGCTGATGACCCCGGCGCTGGCCAGCGTCGCGGTGAGCAGGACGGCTGCCAGGCTGGAATAGGAAATCATCGCGAACAGCGCGCCGACCAGGGCGTCGAGCAGTATATCCCCGGTCAGGGAAGCAAATACCACCTTCACGCCTTGCGCCTGGGTGATCGGTGCCGCGGCTTCGACGATTAGCTGCAGTGCGAGGATGATCAGCCCCAGACCGATGCCGACCCGCCCCAATTGCCCGGCGCGGGTCTGTTTGCGCGAGAGAAAGAAAATCACCCCGAGGAAAATCAGCAGCGGCGATAGCCAGGACAGGTCGAGGGTCAGTACCCGGGCCATCAACGCGGTACCGACGTCGGCGCCGAGCATGGTTGCCAGTGCTGGCGTCAGCGCCATCAAGCCCTGGCCAACGAACGAGGTGACCAGCATGGCCGTGGCGTTGCTGCTCTGGACCATGGCGGTCACCAGAATTCCGGCGATAAACGCCAGCGGGCGCTTGGACATGTTCTGGCTAATCAAGTGGCGCAGATTCGAGCCGTAGACCCGCAGGATGCCGGTTCGGACGATGTGCGTGCCCCAAATCAACAAGGCCACGGCAGAGAGCAGATTGAGCAGGGTCAGCATACAGGGCCCCCTGGGATGAATAGCGCCCCATAGGGGCAAACGATGCTCTACGTTATTTACTTAAGCTGTAGTTGGCTAACGGGTCGGGCGCCAGCATCGCATAGCTAAAGCATCGATTGAAACAAAACTGTCATGAAATCAGCTTCTTTCGCGACTGTTTTTTACCAATGCGCAGACGTGAAAAAGGGGCTCGAAAGCCCCTTCTTCTTTAGCGCCGCCCCAGGTTATTGACCCGGGATGTCCTTGCGCAGTTTCACTGGGTCTTGTTGCTTGCGCTTTTTCGCCATCGTGGTGCGCATCTTGATGTTGATCGCTTCCACTGCCAGCGAGAATGCCATGGCGAAGTAGACGTAGCCTTTTGGCAGATGCACTTCGAAGGATTCGGCAATCAATACGGTACCGACCAGCAGCAGGAACGCCAGCGCGAGCATTTTCAGCGACGGGTGCTTGTCGATGAAGTCGCTGATGGTGCCTGCAGCCATCATCATCACCAGGACCGCGACAACGATCGCTGCGACCATGACCGGCACATGGGAAACCATGCCGACCGCGGTGATCACCGAGTCCAGGGAGAAGACGATGTCGATGATTGCGATCTGGATGATGGTGTAAAGGAAATTACCGCCCTTGGCCGTCGGCTCGTCGAGGGTTTCATCTTCGCCTTCGAGCGCGTGATACATCTCTTGCGAGCTTTTCCAGAGCAGGAACAGACCGCCAAAGAACAGGATCAGGTCACGTCCGGAAATACCCTGGCCGGCGACCGTGAACAGATCGGCGGTCAGACGCATGACCCAGGTGATCGACAGCAACAGCAAGATCCGGGTGATCATCGCCAGCGCCAGGCCGAAGATCCGCGTGCGGGCCTGCATATGCTTGGGCATACGGCTGACCAGGATCGAGATCATGATGATGTTGTCGATACCCAGGACGATCTCCAGGGCAGTCAGCGTAAAGAAGGCAACCCAGATTTCCGGGTTGGTCAGCCATTCCATGTGTATTCCTTTGAGCGAGTGTTGAACCGCAGCGGGCCAAACTTTGAAAATCGAAGTTTAGACCCGCCGTGGTGAGACTTGAGCTTATAGAGTGCTGAACAGCGGAAAAATCCCCAACAGCAAAGCGGCGAACATTATGCACAGGCAAACCAGTACTGCCCACTTCAAGGTGAAACGCTGGTGATCGCCGAAGTCGATCCCGGCCAGTGCCACCAGCAAATAGGTCGACGGCACCAGCGGGCTCAGCAAGTGGACGGGCTGACCGACGATCGAGGCACGGGCCATTTCCACCGCAGTGATGCCGTAGTGGCTGGCGGCTTCGGCGAGAACCGGTAACACGCCGTAATAAAAAGCATCGTTGGACATGAAGAAAGTGAACGGCATGCTCACCAGTGCAGTGATCACTGCCAGATACGGGCCGAGAGCATCCGGAATCACCGCCAGCAGGCTTTTCGACATCGCATCGACCATGCCCGTGCCGGACAGAATGCCGGTGAAGATACCGGCGGCGAAGATCAGCCCGACTACCGCCAGTACGCTACCAGCGTGGGCCGCAACCCGGTCCTTCTGCTGTTGCAGACATGGGTAGTTGACAATCATGGCGATACTGAAGGCCACCATGAACAATACGGGCAGTGGCAGCAGGCCTGCGACCAATGTACCCATCAACGCCAGGGTCAGAGCGCCGTTGAACCAGATCAGCTTCGGACGACGGGCATCCGGGAACTGCGACACGCTGATTTCGCTGTGGTCGATTTCGTCGCCTGTCAGGTGCAACTCACCCAGGCGTGCGCGCTCACGTTTGCCATACATATAGGCAATCGCCAGGATCGCTCCCACACCGGCAAGCATGGCCGGGATCATCGGTACAAAAATATCCGACGGGTCGATATGCAGGGCACTGGCTGCACGAGCGGTCGGGCCGCCCCAGGGGGTCATGTTCATCACGCCACCGGCGAGGATGATCAAACCGGCCATGATCCGCGGACTCATGCCGATACGGCTGTAGAGCGGCAACATGGCAGCCACGCAGATCATGTACGTGGTGGCGCCGTCACCGTCCATGGATACAATCAGCGCCAGCACCGCGGTACCGACCGAGATCTTCAGCGGGTCGCCCTTGACCAGTTTGAGGATCTTGCGCACCGCCGGGTCGAACAGCCCCGAGTCGATCATCAGGGCGAAATAGAGAATGGCGAACATCAGCATCACCCCGGTCGGGGCGAGTTTGGTGATGCCCTCGAGCATCATCGGGCCGATTTTCGGCGCGAAACCACCGAACAAGGCAAACAGGATCGGAATGATGATCAAGGCGATCAGCGCGGACAGGCGCTTGGTCATGATCAGGAACATGAACGTGAGGACCATGGCAAAGCCAAGGAAAGTCAGCATAGGAATACTCCAGACGTAGCGCGGCTAGGGAATGGCGAACCGGACAGGTCAGCGCAGAACGGGAAGCACGAGGCGTACGGGGAGAGTCGAGACGGACAGGCGGACAGTAGCAAACATCAGAATCACCATTGTTGTTGTTGATCGGGCCACAAGAGGTCGAAACACTTGCTTTGGCCAACCGGTCTATTGCCGGTAGTGAGGGCGATCCTAATCGCGCAAGCTTTCAGCCAGCTTTCGCTGATGAAACGACTGACGAGTTGCCTGTCGGAGGGATTGTGGATTTACAGTGTGGGAAATGCCGGGTGAGGCTCACATTCAAGGCCCCGCAAACATCCGAGGAGACATCGATATGACCGAACTCCACACCGGCGGCTGTCATTGCGGCAGGCTGCGTTACCAGTTCAGTGGGCCTCTACGCGATATTGCCCACTGTCATTGTTCAATTTGTCGAAGAGTAAGCGGCGGGCTGGTAACGACCTGGATCACCCTGCCCCGCAGCGCCTTCCAGTGGCTGGCCGGCACCCCGGCGCAGTACCATTCGTCGCCAGGCTGCGTGCGGTACTTCTGTCAGAATTGTGGCGCGCAGCTGGCCCTGATCACTCAGCTTAGCCCGCAGAGCATCGATGTCACCGTGGCGACCCTCGACCATCCAGAGCTGGCGCCCGCAGATCGGCATATCTGGACCGACAGCCGGCTGCCGTGGGTGCATCTGGATGAGCATTTGCCCGAGGAGGCGGAGGAAAATTTGTAGCAAGGCCTTGATACGACACGTTCACGTAGCAGCTGGCGAAGCCTGCGTTCGGCCGCGAAGCGGTCGTAAAAACTGCCAACTCAATTCAAGCCTTGAGATTGGGTTGTCTGAAATGCGACTGCTTCGCAGCCGAACGCAGGCTTCGCCAGCTGCTACGGCAACTCTAGCCCACCCGCGGCCTTGTGCAGCGCCCGCAAATGCTCGCCTACCTGCTTGACGTTGGCCTCATTCGCGGCAATCTCGGCCGCACGGCCTGGATCGAGCAACGCGCGGACTTCTTTATCCAAATCGCCCGTGAGGGCTTGCAGCTGTTTCTGCCGCAGGTTGCTTTCTGATTCCAGCCGCTGCCACTCGTTTGCCTGAGGCAAGCCATATCCACTGCTGCCCAGCAGTTCGGCCGGGCGGCTGAGGAAGCCGCTATTGGCCAGGATCTGTTGCAAGGTCTTGTTGGCTTTATCCATGCCACCGTTTTTCAGGTCGCGCGCGCCCAGGTAGCGCTGTTTGACTTCATCCTGAGCCAGCAGTAATTGCCGACGAAAACTGGCCTGTTCCAAGAGCAACAATGCGGCGCTGGTGCGCAGATCGGCCTGGCCGAACCATTGACGACGTTCAGCAGCGTCCAGCGACAACCAGTCTTCGACGCTGGCCTGCTTGATCGGCAGATGTTTCTTCAACACTTCGAACATCGCCTGATAACGGTCGCGGAACGAGTCAAAGCGATAGCCCAGTCGCAACGCCTCGCGCGGGTCGTCCAGCACGCTGGTGTCCGCCAGCCCACGAGCCTTGAGCACTTCCAGCAAACCGTTGGGGATAATGCTGTCCAGGCCGACCAGCTGTGGATTGTTGCTGCCACTGCGCAACAACTTGAGGCTTTCGACGGCGCAGTTGTTGGATATGAAAAAATAGTTGCCGTCGTAGCTCCAGTGCATCTCGGCGGCGTGCTCGACCACATCTTCGATTTCGCCGCGTGACAGGGTGAGCGGCACCGACGCCAGACTGCGCAGCTCGGTCTTGGTGTATTCATCGATCACCTGAGCCAGCGGCAGGACAAACAGTCGCGATGGATAAGCCCCCGTCAGGCCGTCCCAGCTCGACAGCTGCACATCACCGACAAAAGCGCGGTAGGACAACACCAGGTGCTGGTCCAGGTCCAGTCGGCAGTCTGGACCGCGCGGGCGGCCAGGCGCACAGATTACCAGCCGCAGCATGCTATGCCCCCAGCGACTGACCCAGTTCTGGTTGGCTTCGGCCAATAGGTAGTCGACGGCGTACACCCGTTCCGGGTCGACCTGCCCTAGTGGCTGTTTGGCAAAGTCATTGCCGGCGTTGAGGAAGGCGAATGACTTGGCGCAATTGTCCCTGGCAGCGGGTGCCCAGCCGAAATGCTCTTGGTAGTAACGGTACAGCGCGGGACGACGGCAGGCGTAGCTCGGGTCAAGGAGGAAGTACTCCATATTGACCGCGACGAACTCTTTGGGGCTGCTGGTCTCGTAGATATCCGGGCTGCGGGCAATCTGTCGGTTGTGTTGCTCGCGCTCGCCACGGCGGCCGACGTACTGCGGCCACCCGGCCAGGTCCAGCAGGCGCGGGTCGTCACTGAGGGTAAAGCGCCGCGCGGTCTGGCCGCGGCATTGGTCCGGGATACCGATCAGCCCCGAGCTGCTGTTTTGCCGCGTGCAGCGCTGGATCAGCGTGCGTTCGGCGTTTGGCCATAAACGCGAGCGATCGTAGATGTGGGTCAGTTCGTGCAGCACCGTAGCGAGCATTTCCCGGCGCACGGTAACGTGGGGGCGATGGGTTTTTTTCTTCGCCGCAGAGCCATCGGTGAGGCTGGCGAGCAATTTGCGATTGAGGTCGAGCTCGGAGACCAGCGACGCCTGGCCATAGGCGTTACTCGGCATGTTGCTGGTCCAGCCGACATCGATGCGCCGGTCCAGCTGCGCGATGAAGCGTGGTGGTAGCGCTCGCATCGCCTCATCCAGCAATGCCTGGCTGGCCTGTTGCTCGGCAGGGCTCAGCCCCTCGGTCTTGAGCCGTAGTTGCAGGTCAGCCTGGGCCGAGTTGCCCAGCAGCAGTACAACCCCGGCCAGCAGCCAGGCGATGAGCGACCTCACAGTGCGAGGATGGCTTCAGCGAGAACCTGATCACTGGCATCGCGCGCTTCGGGCACATGGCTACGCAGGGTATCGAAGGCCGCTTCCAGCTGTGCGCCGCGGATATCGCCTTCGCTGGCGACAAAACTGGCGGCGTCGTCGTGAGCTTCTCGCACGACTTTCGAGTCGCGAATGGAGGAGGTGGTGTCCGAGGTGAAATCAATCGAGCGCTCAAAGGCACGAATAATGATGTTACTGGTGGCCACCAGGGTTTGCGCCTGGGTCACATCGGCTAACAACAGCAGGCCAAGAGTGGCGACAATCAGCGGGCTACGCATGGTACGACTCCGAAAAGCAGGGATAACTATTGGACGAGAATTGCCTGTGCCAGTTCAAGGTCACTGGCACTAAGTTTTGATTGGGTATGACGCAGGGCATTCAGCGCGGATTCCAGCTGTGCTCCGCGCAGCCGGCCATCAGTCGCGATAAACGCTGCGGCGTCATCCTGGGCGGCCAGTATCAGTTTGTTTTCAAAGGGCGCGGAGATCACCTTGCTGGTGGCGTAACCGCTGACTACCAGGCCTTGTGTGCTGAGGTCGAAGGCCTGCGTCGGACCTGTCCAGCAGCCCATGCATAGGGCAATGATGAGCGTACGGGGCAGAAAACGCATGGGACTCGATAGCTGAAAACGAATGCCAAGGCTAGCGCAATGCCCTGGCTAGAGCCAGCATCGAAGGATTGGGGCACAGCAAGCATGCCCCGCTTTGCGTCTTGGGATCAGATTGCCAGGATTGCTTGTGCCAGCTGTGCGTCGCTTGCATTCAACTGCGGCGCCTGTTGGCGAATGTGGTCCAGGGCGCTTTCCAGTTTCACGCCACGGATGGTGCCTTCGGTGGCGACGAAGCTGGCGGCGTCGTCACGGGCCTCACGGACGATCTTGTCGTCGCGCAGGGATGAGGTCAGATCGGAGGTGACGTCCGAGGTGGCTTTGAGCGCACCGACCACAGCGTCCGTGGTAACGATGAAGCTGGTGGCATGCGCATTGGCGGCCACGACCAGCAGGGCTGCAGCACTGAGCAGACGAAGACGGGACATGGTGTAACTCCTGTGAAATAACAGATAAAAGTGGCACCGAGCAAAGCACCAGGCATCCACTGCGGTTTGCGGTGCCTTGGGATATCAGACGCGCGCTTTGCAGAGTTCGCCACGTTCCAGGTGGATATTAGGCTGCACTGCGGCTGTTCGAATAGCCTGTGACGTCAACTATAAGCAGTTAACGCCAGAATGGCTTGTCCAGCTCGGCTATGCGGTCGGCGCAACTGATGCCCAGATCGGCCAGTTGCTGATCGTTCAACTGCCCCAGTAAACGGCGGGTGCGGGCCCTCTCCCTGCTCCGGGCAATTGCTGCGAACAGGCGACCCAGGGCATGGGTAAGTGTCTGCTGGCGGGCTTTGGGTACAGCTACTTCCAGTAAGTGATTCATGGTGCGGTCCTCGCAGGGAAGCCAAAGTGCTGGCCTTGGAACACCATGTTGTTCGCGAGGAGAATGTGAATACAGATACACCAAAGCTAAATTGTACTGGTTCAATTTAATGAATGTGTGAACTGTACTTGTTGGTAGGTAGTGCTTCTGTACGGCCCGATTTTCAAACCCAGAAACGACAAAACCCATCGCAGTTACCCGCGACGGGTTTTGTTTGTGCAATTCAGGGTGCTGGCGGTGGACCCGGTGGGTCAGAGCCAGCGACGCTAATTTAGCGCCAGAACGGCTTGCTCAACTCTTCGTAACGTTGTGCTTCGCTAATCCCTGCGTCAGCCAGCAGACGCGAATCCAGGCGAGCCAGTTGGTGGCGGCTGGAGATGCGGCGCTGCCACAGCATCAGGTTGGCGAGAACACGAAGAGGCATGGAAGCCTGGGTGTTTACAGCTTTTTCTTCGAAGAACAGGTCGGAACTGAGTGTACGTTCCATGGTTGACATCCTTCCGCTTGTGGCGGGATTAGGTAGTGGTTTAACTGATGCCAATGATCCTCCTCTTGGGCAAGTCTCTGTAGATACAGTTCACCTGTATTGTGAGGGACCAGTTAACTGTTTATAGGTGCTGTACTGGTCAAAATCGAGGCAACTGTACCTATCTGCACGTTAATGGTGCAATTTAAGCCATATGACCCGGAAAGGTAGGAGGTTTCGGTAGGAAAAGACCGGTACAGAAGTACAGTTTTTGATCGAATATGCTGTAGCAACGAGCAGCTGACGAAATTGCATTTGCGTCAGCCGCTAACTGTACCAATTACACCGCGAGCATTTTCCCGGTTTCATCCAGGTTGATGTGCCAGCTCAGTGCTTCACGCAGGAGATGCGGGGTGTGTCCGCCCACGGCGCAAGCCGCTTTGAAGTAGTCATTCAAGGCTTCGCGATAGGCCGGATGCACGCAATTGTCGATGACCACCCTCGCCCGCTCCCGTGGCGCCAGGCCGCGCAAATCCGCAAGGCCGATCTCGGTGACGAGGATGTCGACGTCATGTTCGGTATGGTCAACGTGGCTGACCATAGGGACCACGCTGGAAATAGCCCCACCTTTGGCGATCGACTTGGTAACGAATATCGCCAAGTGTGCGTTACGCGCAAAATCACCCGAACCGCCAATACCGTTCATCATCCGTGTGCCGCAGACGTGAGTCGAGTTGACGTTGCCGTACAGGTCGAACTCCAGCGCGGTGTTGATGCCGATGATGCCCAGGCGGCGAATGACTTCCGGGTGGTTGGAGATCTCCTGCGGACGCAGTACCAGTTGCGGCTTGTAACGGCTCAGGTCGCTGAAGACTTCGGTGTGCTTTTTGGCCGACAGGGTCATGGAACTGCCCGAGGCAAAGCCCAGCTTACCGGCGTCGAACAGGTCGAAGGTAGAGTCCTGCAGCACTTCGGAGTACATGGTCATGTCGTGGAACGGCGAATCGATCAGACCGTGCATCACCGCGTTGGCGATGGTGCCGATACCCGCTTGCAGCGGCATCAGGCTATTGGTCAGGCGGTTCTCGCGCACTTCATTTTTGAAGAACTCCACCAGGTGATTGGCAATGGCCTGGGTTTCCAGGTCTGGCGGCAATATGGTGGACGGCGAGTCGGGCTGGTTGCTGATCACAATGCCGACGATTTTCGCCGGGTCGATCTGCACCGCATGGCTGCCGATGCGACTGTCAGCCTTGAGTACCGGAATCGGCAGGCGGGTCGGCCGATAGCTCGGTATATAGATGTCATGCAGACCTTCGAGCTCCAGCGGTTGGGCCAGGTTGATTTCTATGATCACCTCTTTGGCCAGGATGGCGAAGCTGGCCGAGTTGCCTACCGAGGTGCTCAGTACCAGGTGGCCTTCTTCAGTGATGGCGACGCATTCGATCACCGCCAGGTCTACTGCTTTGATCTGGCGGTTGCGCAGTTGCTCGACGGTGTCGGAGAGGTGCTGGTCGATAAACATCACCGTGCCATCGTTGATGGCCTTGCGCAGGGTGCTGTCGACCTGGAACGGCATGCGCCGCGAGAGTACGCCGGCTTCGGTGAGTTGTTTGTCGAGGTCGTTGCCCAGACTCGCGCCTGTCATCAGGCTGATTTTCAGCGGAGTCACTTTGGCGCGCTCGGCCAGTGCATGGGGCACGGCCTTAGCTTCGCCGGCGCGGGTAAAACCACTCATGCCGACGGTCATGCCGTCCTTGATCAAGGCGGCGGCATCAGCCGCGCTCATGACTTTACTTAACAGCGAAGGCAAGCGAATACGATCAGAGTACATGGACAGTTATCTCAAGCAACGAAAGCAAGATGTGCAGTTTAGTGATTTCAAAAAAATTCCTCCCGCTACCATGGTCGAATGCCGAGCCGTGATTTAGAGCCTTTGGTCGGTTTGCGGGCAATAAAAAACCCCAGCCTACTCGAGGCTGGGGTTTTCGGTATTGCGCTGGAGCAGTGTTTAATCGACGGCCTTGACCATGTCCTCGATGACCTTCTTGGCGTCACCGAAGACCATCATGGTCTTGTCCAGGTAGAACAGTTCGTTGTCCAGGCCGGCATAGCCGCTGGCCATCGAGCGCTTGTTGACGATGATGGTCTTGGCCTTGAACGCTTCCAGGATCGGCATGCCGGCGATCGGCGATTTCGGATCGTTCTTGGCGGCCGGGTTGACCACGTCGTTGGCGCCGAGCACCAGTACTACGTCGGTCTGACCGAATTCGGAATTGATGTCTTCCATCTCGAACACCTGCTCGTAAGGCACTTCGGCCTCGGCCAGCAGAACGTTCATGTGCCCCGGCATCCGCCCGGCAACCGGGTGAATGGCGAATTTTACGGTGACGCCAAGGTGGGTCAGCTTCTCCGCCAGCTCCATCAGCGAGTGCTGGGCACGCGCCACTGCCAGGCCATAGCCGGGCACGATGATCACGGTATCGGCGTTGGTCAGCAGGAACGCGGCGTCGTCGGACGAGCCGGACTTCACCGGGCGCGCTTCCTTGGAACCGGCAGGGCCGGCCACTTCGGCTGTGCCGCCGAAACCACCGAGCAACACGTTGAAGAACGAACGGTTCATCGCCTTGCACATGATGTACGAGAGGATCGCACCCGAGGAGCCCACCAGCGAACCGGCGATGATCAGCATCGAGTTGTTCAGCGAGAAACCGATACCGGCCGCCGCCCAACCCGAGTAGCTGTTAAGCATCGACACCACCACCGGCATGTCCGCGCCGCCGATCGGGATGATGATCAGCACGCCCAGCACGAAAGCCAGGGCCAGCATCAGGGCGAACGCCGTGAGGTCGCCGGTGAACGTGAACACCAGGCCCAGGCCTAGCGTGGCCAAGCCCAACACCAGGTTCAACTTGTGTTGGCCGCTGAACTGTACGGGTGCGCCCTGGAACAGACGGAACTTGTACTTGCCCGACAGCTTGCCGAAGGCAATCACCGAACCGGAGAAGGTGATGGCACCGATCGCCGCACCGAGGAACAGCTCCAGGCGGTTACCGGCTGGAATCGAATCGCCCAGTAGCTTGACGATACCCAGCGATTGCGGCTCGACCACGGCCGCGATTGCGATGAATACCGCGGCCATACCGATCATGCTGTGCATGAAGGCGACCAGTTCCGGCATTTTGGTCATTTCGACGCGCTTGGCCATGATCGAACCGGCTGTGCCGCCGACCAGCAGGCCGACGATCACGTAGCCGATACCGTCGGTTGCCAGCTCGGCCCCGAGTTTGTAGATCAAACCCACGGTGGTGATGATCGCCAGCGCCATGCCGAGCATGCCGTAAAGGTTGCCGCGACGCGACGTGGTCGGGTGCGACAGACCTTTAAGGGCCTGGATGAAGCAAACAGAGGCGATTAGATACAGGGTTGTAACCAGATTCATACTCATGAGTTATGAGCCCCTTGTCCTACTGGCAGTTCTTTAACCTTGGGCGCTTTTTTCTTGAACATCTCAAGCATGCGTCGAGTGACCAGGAAGCCACCGAACACGTTCACCGCGGCCAACGCCACGGCCAGGGTGCCCATGGTCTTGCCCAGTGGAGTGACGGTCAAAGCGGCAGCGAGCATGGCACCGACAATGACAATCGCCGAAATGGCGTTGGTCACTGCCATCAATGGCGTGTGCAGTGCGGGTGTAACGTTCCAGACCACGTGGTAACCGACATAAATCGCCAGCACAAAGATGATCAGGTTGTAGATACCGGGGGAGATAAACTCTTCCATCGTCTTGTCCTTAGGCGTTCTTGCGGATGACTTGGCCGTCGCGGCACATCAGGCACGCGGCGACGATGTCGTCTTCGAGGTTGATCTGGAATTGGCCTTCCGGGGTGAAAACCAGCTTCAGGAAGTCCAGCAGGTTGCGCGCATACAGTGCCGAGGCGTCTGCAGCGACCTGTGACGCCAGGTTGGTGTGGCCGACGATGGTCACGCCGTGAGCGACGATTACTTGATCGGCCACGGTCAGCGGGCAGTTGCCGCCTTGCGCTGCCGCGAGGTCGATCACCACCGAGCCGGGCTTCATTTGCGCGACGGTTTCAGCGCTGAGCAGCACCGGTGCCTTGCGACCCGGAATCAGTGCGGTGGTAATGACGATGTCTGCCTGCTTGGCGCGTTCGTGGACCGCCAGCGCCTGACGCTGCATCCAGCTGGCCGGCATCGGCCGCGCATAACCACCGACACCGACGGCGCATTCGCGCTCTTCATCGGTTTCGTAAGGCACGTCGACGAACTTGGCGCCCAGGGATTCGATCTGCTCCTTCACCGCCGGACGCACGTCCGAGGCCTCGATCACCGCGCCCAGGCGCTTGGCCGTGGCAATGGCCTGCAAACCGGCCACGCCGGCGCCGAGAATCAGCACCCGTGCAGCTTTCACGGTACCCGCAGCGGTCATCAGCATCGGCATGAAGCGCGGATAGTGATGAGCGGCCACCAACACGGCTTTATAGCCGGCAATGTTGGCCTGCGAGGACAGCACGTCCAGGCTCTGCGCGCGGGAGGTGCGCGGTGCGGCTTCGAGGGCAAAGGCAGTGATGCCACACTCAGCCAGCTTGGCAATGGTTTCGTTGCTGAACGGATTGAGCATGCCCACCACTACCGTGCCGCTCTTGATCAGAGCCAGCTCGCTGTCGCTGGGTGCGACAACCTTTAGAATCAGCTCCGCACCGAACGCATCGTTGGCGCTGCCAATGGTCGCACCTACTGCCATATAGGCACTGTCGACAACGCTGGCGTTAATGCCGGCGCCGCTTTGCACAGTGACTTTATGACCCTGGCCGATCAGCTTCTTGATGGTTTCAGGGGTTGCAGCAACCCGCGTTTCACCCGTTTGGGTTTCGAGAGGAACACCAATGTGCACGTCAAATCTCCTGCATGATCTTATTGCTTTTGATCTTTTTAAGAAGGCCAGCGCACTCCGGATGGTGCAGGCTGGGGCGGCCGATCAGCACGACCCCGCACTAAATAAAGGCGGGGCGCGGCATTTTGCAGGCGAACTTTGTGCCCTTACAAGGGGTTATGAGGTGTGACGGAAAATTAACTACAAGTCACCCTGTGACCGAATGTCGCAAGGCAAGGGATCAATCCCTTATAAACCGTGCCTTCCATGGATTTTGGCGAGGATTTGAGAATTTTCACATCGGCGTTGTGAATGAACCGATATTGGCTTGAAATCGCCGCTGGAAGCCGCGATTTCAGGCGCTTATTGGACGATTGTTCCTCTTCTAGATACAGTTTCCTTAAACGCGACATATAGTTATATCTGTAGTGCTTTTAATATTTTGACTACGAGGTCAGCTAATGCCTCTGAGCCCCTACCCATCGAGGCTGTAGCTCTGCGCCTGGTTCACCAGCCAGTCGCGGAATGCCCTCAAAGAGGCTGATTCGACCTTTCGGTCAGGAATCATCAGGTAATACGCCTTGATGCTTGACAGAGCCTGGGGATTGGCAATCACCAGGCGCTTCTCGGCCAATTCCCGCTGAATCAGAAACGGCGGGATTAAAGCGATACCCATATCGTGCATGGCGGCCTGAGCAAGCATGGAGAATAGCTCGTAACGCGGTCCTGTCATGTCTCGAGGGATATTAAGGTTTTGTGAACCGAACCACTGGCGCCAGGCATAAGGCCGGGTGGTTTGTTGCAGCAGTGGCAATTCGGCAATCCGTTCGGCGCTCAGATGACTTCCAGGCCCCATAAGCCGTGGGCTGCAGACCGGCATCGGGTTTTCGCCCATCAACCGGTGGGACTCGGTGCCCGACCAATCGGCATCACCAAAGTAAATCGCGGCATCGAAGTCGGTGTTGGCGAACAGGAATGGTCGGGTGCGGTTGGTCAGGTTGACCGTGACTTCCGGGTGCTGCTGCTGGAAATCCTTGAGGCGCGGCAACAGCCATTGCGTGCCAAAGGTGGGGACTACGGCCAGCTCGATGACGTTGGCGCCCTGCTGGCCCATCACCGACAGCGTATCGCGCTCTACGGCATCCAGTTGGGTGGCGACCCGGCGACTATAAGACAGCCCGGCTTCGGTCAGCTTCACCCCGCGTCGGGAGCGTCGGAACAGTTCGACACTCAAGAACTCCTCCAGGCTGGCGATCTGCCGACAAATGGCACCCTGGGTAAGGGAAAGTTCCTGCGCTGCCTTGGTGAAGCTCTCGTGGCGGGCTGCCGCTTCGAAGCTGATCAGTGCAGTAGTGCTGGGGATCTTCCTGCGCATATACGGCAATCTCACAAAAGAACGGCCAAAAAGCGGTTTTGAGCTATCACGGAGTGAGAAATTAACACAACAGTATGCAAAATCCTCGTTTGCCGTATTCGGTGGGTCGGCCTAGGATCAGTCCACGACATTTCACCTGATTCGTGAGGACACACCCATGGGCGGTAAAGCTAGCTTCAACTGGATCGATCCCCTGCTGCTGGATCAACAGCTCACCCAAGAAGAACGCATGATCCGGGATACTGCCCAGCAATTCGCTCAGCAGAAGCTCGCGCCGCGCGTTCTCGAAGCTTTCCGCCATGAAAAGACCGATCCGGCGATCTTCCGCGAGATGGGTGACGTGGGTCTGTTGGGTGCGACCATTCCTGAACAATACGGTGGCAGTGGCTTGAACTACGTCAGCTACGGTCTGATTGCGCGTGAGGTCGAGCGCGTCGACTCCGGCTATCGTTCGATGATGAGCGTGCAGTCCTCGCTGGTGATGGTGCCGATCAATGAATTCGGTACCGAAGCTCAAAAGCAGAAGTACCTGCCAAAACTGGCCTCGGGTGAATGGATCGGTTGCTTCGGTCTGACCGAGCCTGACCACGGTTCCGACCCGGGCTCGATGATCACTCGTGCGCGCAAAGTGGAAGGCGGCTACAGCCTGACGGGCAGCAAGATGTGGATCACCAACAGTCCGATCGCCGATGTGTTCGTGGTCTGGGGTAAGGACGATGCCGGCGACATTCGCGGTTTCGTGCTGGAAAAAGGCTGGAAAGGTCTGAGCGCTCCGGCGATTCACGGCAAGGTTGGCCTGCGCGCCTCCATCACCGGCGAGATCGTCATGGATAACGTGTTTGTGCCGGAAGAGAACATCTTCCCGGACGTCCGTGGCTTGAAAGGCCCCTTTACCTGCCTTAACTCCGCCCGTTATGGCATCTCCTGGGGTGCGCTGGGTGCTGCCGAGTTCTGCTGGCACACCGCTCGCCAATACACCCTGGACCGTCAGCAGTTTGGCCGCCCATTGGCCGCCACCCAGTTGATCCAGAAAAAACTGGCCGACATGCAGACTGAAATCACCATGGCCCTGCAAGGTTGCTTGCGCCTGGGCCGAATGAAGGACGAAGGCACCGCTGCCGTCGAGATCACCTCCATGATGAAGCGCAACTCGTGCGGCAAGTCCCTGGACATCGCTCGCATGGCCCGTGACATGTTGGGTGGCAATGGTATCTCCGACGAGTTCGGTGTGGCCCGTCATCTGGTCAACCTGGAAGTGGTGAACACCTATGAAGGCACTCACGACGTTCACGCGCTGATCCTTGGTCGTGCGCAGACAGGCATCCAGGCGTTCTATTAATAGGAGAACGACCATGGGCGCGCTTTCGCATCTGCGGGTATTGGATTTATCTCGAGTGCTGGCCGGTCCCTGGGCCGGGCAGATCCTCGCGGATCTCGGGGCCGAGGTCATCAAGGTCGAGCGCCCGGGCAATGGCGATGATACGCGCGCCTGGGGCCCGCCCTTCCTGAAAGACGCCTATGGCGAGAACACCAGCGAGGCGGCCTACTACCTGTCGGCCAATCGCAACAAGCAGTCGGTCACCATCGACTTCACGCGTCCGGAAGGTCAGCGCCTGGTGCGTGAGTTGGCGGCCAAGTCAGACATCCTGATCGAGAACTTCAAGGTGGGTGGTCTGGCGGCTTATGGCCTGGACTATGAGTCGCTCAAGGCGCTCAACCCTGAGCTGATCTATTGCTCGATCACCGGCTTTGGCCAGACCGGGCCGTATGCCAAACGTGCCGGTTATGACTTCATGATTCAGGGCCTGGGCGGTTTGATGAGCCTGACCGGCCGCCCGGAGGGCGATGAAGGTGCCGGGCCGGTGAAAGTTGGCGTTGCATTGACGGATATTCTGACCGGGCTCTACTCGACGGTCGCGATTCTTGCGGCGCTGGCGCATCGGGATCATGACGGCGGTGGCCAGCATATCGATATGGCGTTGCTGGATGTTCAGGTGGCTTGCCTGGGTAATCAGGCGATGAACTACCTCACCACCGGAGTCCCTCCCAAGCGGCTAGGTAATGCTCACCCGAACATCGTGCCGTACCAGGATTTTCCGACGGCCGATGGCAACTTCATTCTTACTGTTGGCAACGACGGGCAGTTCCGCAAGTTTGCTGAGGCGGCAGGGCAGCCACAATGGGCGGATGATCCGCGGTTTGTCACGAACAAGCTGCGGGTGGCCAACCGTGCGGTGCTGATTCCGCTGATTCGTCAGGCAACGGTCTTCAAGACTACTGCAGAGTGGGTGACGTTGCTGGAGCAGGCCGGTGTGCCGTGTGGGCCGATCAATGACCTGGCCCAGGTGTTTGCCGATCCGCAGGTCCAGGCCCGCGGCCTGGCAATCGAGCTGCCCCATGCCCTGGCAGGTCTGGTCCCCCAGGTGGCCAGTCCGATCCGTCTCTCCGAGACGCCGATTGAGTACCGCAATGCCCCTCCTCTATTGGGTGAGCATACCTTGCAGGTATTGCAGCGGGTATTGGGTATGGAGTCGTCAGCTGTCGCTGCTTTGCGAGAAGCTGGGGTGCTGTAAGTGTTCCCTTCTATATAGAGGCATAGAGGCGCTGATTGCGCTTCTATATAGAAGGGGCAAAAACCGGCGCTTTTCAGGCTTTTTCAGGCTTATCGATAGAAAGCCTTAATTAAGGGTTGACGGCAGATCCTGGAAGTCTATAATTCGCCCCACTTCCGGCGCAGTCGAAACGGAAAACTCCTTGGTAAACAAAGAGTTACGCGGTTTTCGGCAGCGAGTTGCTTCAGTTCATCGAAGCCCAGAAGGAGTTGCTAGAGTCGGTTTGTTTGGCCCTGGTAACGGTTCGATCCACTCGGTCGAAAGCGGTGTAAAACAGGTGTTGACAGCAGCGAGTAACGCTGTAGAATTCGCCTCCCGCCAACGAGTGATCGGAAGCGCCAAGTGGTTGAAGTTAAAAAGGAAACTTTGAAAACTTCTGAAAATAACCGCTTGACAGCAGCAGAGGAAAGCGTAGAATGCGCGCCTCGGTTGAGACGAAAGATCTTAACCAACCGCTCTTTAACAACTGAATCAAGCAATTCGTGTGGGTGCTTGTGGAGTCAGACTGATAGTCAACAAGATTATCAGCATCACAAGTTACTCCGCGAGAAATCAAAGATGTAACCAACGATTGCTGAGCCAAGTTTAGGGTTTCTTAAAAACCCAAAGATGTTTGAACTGAAGAGTTTGATCATGGCTCAGATTGAACGCTGGCGGCAGGCCTAACACATGCAAGTCGAGCGGCAGCACGGGTACTTGTACCTGGTGGCGAGCGGCGGACGGGTGAGTAATGCCTAGGAATCTGCCTGGTAGTGGGGGATAACGTTCGGAAACGGACGCTAATACCGCATACGTCCTACGGGAGAAAGCAGGGGACCTTCGGGCCTTGCGCTATCAGATGAGCCTAGGTCGGATTAGCTAGTTGGTGAGGTAATGGCTCACCAAGGCGACGATCCGTAACTGGTCTGAGAGGATGATCAGTCACACTGGAACTGAGACACGGTCCAGACTCCTACGGGAGGCAGCAGTGGGGAATATTGGACAATGGGCGAAAGCCTGATCCAGCCATGCCGCGTGTGTGAAGAAGGTCTTCGGATTGTAAAGCACTTTAAGTTGGGAGGAAGGGCAGTTACCTAATACGTGATTGTCTTGACGTTACCGACAGAATAAGCACCGGCTAACTCTGTGCCAGCAGCCGCGGTAATACAGAGGGTGCAAGCGTTAATCGGAATTACTGGGCGTAAAGCGCGCGTAGGTGGTTTGTTAAGTTGGATGTGAAATCCCCGGGCTCAACCTGGGAACTGCATTCAAAACTGACAAGCTAGAGTATGGTAGAGGGTGGTGGAATTTCCTGTGTAGCGGTGAAATGCGTAGATATAGGAAGGAACACCAGTGGCGAAGGCGACCACCTGGACTGATACTGACACTGAGGTGCGAAAGCGTGGGGAGCAAACAGGATTAGATACCCTGGTAGTCCACGCCGTAAACGATGTCAACTAGCCGTTGGGAGCCTTGAGCTCTTAGTGGCGCAGCTAACGCATTAAGTTGACCGCCTGGGGAGTACGGCCGCAAGGTTAAAACTCAAATGAATTGACGGGGGCCCGCACAAGCGGTGGAGCATGTGGTTTAATTCGAAGCAACGCGAAGAACCTTACCAGGCCTTGACATCCAATGAATCTGCTAGAGATAGCGGAGTGCCTTCGGGAGCATTGAGACAGGTGCTGCATGGCTGTCGTCAGCTCGTGTCGTGAGATGTTGGGTTAAGTCCCGTAACGAGCGCAACCCTTGTCCTTAGTTACCAGCACGTTATGGTGGGCACTCTAAGGAGACTGCCGGTGACAAACCGGAGGAAGGTGGGGATGACGTCAAGTCATCATGGCCCTTACGGCCTGGGCTACACACGTGCTACAATGGTCGGTACAGAGGGTTGCCAAGCCGCGAGGTGGAGCTAATCCCAGAAAACCGATCGTAGTCCGGATCGCAGTCTGCAACTCGACTGCGTGAAGTCGGAATCGCTAGTAATCGCGAATCAGAATGTCGCGGTGAATACGTTCCCGGGCCTTGTACACACCGCCCGTCACACCATGGGAGTGGGTTGCACCAGAAGTAGCTAGTCTAACCTTCGGGAGGACGGTTACCACGGTGTGATTCATGACTGGGGTGAAGTCGTAACAAGGTAGCCGTAGGGGAACCTGCGGCTGGATCACCTCCTTAATCGACGACATCAGCTGCTCCATAAGTTCCCACACGAATTGCTTGATTCATTGAAGAAGACGATAGAAGCAGCTTTAAGCTCCAGGCTGATAGCTCACGCTAACAGTTACAAGCTCGAAATTGGGTCTGTAGCTCAGTTGGTTAGAGCGCACCCCTGATAAGGGTGAGGTCGGCAGTTCGAATCTGCCCAGACCCACCAATTTTGTGTGGGAAACGCCTGTAGAAATACGGGGCCATAGCTCAGCTGGGAGAGCGCCTGCCTTGCACGCAGGAGGTCAACGGTTCGATCCCGTTTGGCTCCACCACTAACTGCTTCTGAATTGTAAAGCTTAGAAATGAGCATTCCATCAAACGATGGTGAATGTTGATTTCTGATCTTTTTGATTAGATCGTTCTTTAAAAATTTGGGTATGTGATAGAAAGATAGACTGAACGTTACTTTCACTGGTAACGGATCAGGCTAAGGTAAAATTTGTGAGTTGCTCTTTATGAGCAAGCATGCGAATTTTCGGCGAATGTCGTCTTCATAGTATAACCAGATTGCTTGGGGTTATATGGTCAAGTGAAGAAGCGCATACGGTGGATGCCTTGGCAGTCAGAGGCGATGAAAGACGTGGTAGCCTGCGAAAAGCTTCGGGGAGTCGGCAAACAGACTGTGATCCGGAGATGTCTGAATGGGGGAACCCACCTAACATAAGTTAGGTATCTTACGCTGAATACATAGGCGTAAGAAGCGAACCAGGGGAACTGAAACATCTAAGTACCCTGAGGAAAAGAAATCAACCGAGATTCCCTTAGTAGTGGCGAGCGAACGGGGACTAGCCCTTAAGTGGCTTTGAGATTAGCGGAACGCTCTGGAAAGTGCGGCCATAGTGGGTGATAGCCCTGTACGCGAAAATCTCTTGGTCATGAAATCGAGTAGGACGGGGCACGAGAAACCTTGTCTGAATATGGGGGGACCATCCTCCAAGGCTAAATACTACTGACTGACCGATAGTGAACTAGTACCGTGAGGGAAAGGCGAAAAGAACCCCGGAGAGGGGAGTGAAATAGATCCTGAAACCGTATGCGTACAAGCAGTGGGAGCCCACTTTGTTGGGTGACTGCGTACCTTTTGTATAATGGGTCAGCGACTTATTTTCAGTGGCGAGCTTAACCGAATAGGGGAGGCGTAGCGAAAGCGAGTCTTAATAGGGCGTCTAGTCGCTGGGAATAGACCCGAAACCGGGCGATCTATCCATGGGCAGGTTGAAGGTTGGGTAACACTAACTGGAGGACCGAACCGACTACCGTTGAAAAGTTAGCGGATGACCTGTGGATCGGAGTGAAAGGCTAATCAAGCTCGGAGATAGCTGGTTCTCCTCGAAAGCTATTTAGGTAGCGCCTCATGTATCACTGTAGGGGGTAGAGCACTGTTTCGGCTAGGGGGTCATCCCGACTTACCAAACCGATGCAAACTCCGAATACCTACAAGTGCCGAGCATGGGAGACACACGGCGGGTGCTAACGTCCGTCGTGAAAAGGGAAACAACCCAGACCGTCAGCTAAGGTCCCAAAGTTATGGTTAAGTGGGAAACGATGTGGGAAGGCTTAGACAGCTAGGAGGTTGGCTTAGAAGCAGCCACCCTTTAAAGAAAGCGTAATAGCTCACTAGTCGAGTCGGCCTGCGCGGAAGATGTAACGGGGCTCAAACCATACACCGAAGCTACGGGTATCACTTAGGTGATGCGGTAGAGGAGCGTTCTGTAAGCCTGTGAAGGTGAGTTGAGAAGCTTGCTGGAGGTATCAGAAGTGCGAATGCTGACATGAGTAACGATAATGGGTGTGAAAAACACCCACGCCGAAAGACCAAGGTTTCCTGCGCAACGTTAATCGACGCAGGGTTAGTCGGTCCCTAAGGCGAGGCTGAAAAGCGTAGTCGATGGAAAACAGGTTAATATTCCTGTACTTCTGGTTATTGCGATGGAGGGACGGAGAAGGCTAGGCCAGCTTGGCGTTGGTTGTCCAAGTTTAAGGTGGTAGGCTGAGATCTTAGGTAAATCCGGGATCTTAAGGCCGAGAGCTGATGACGAGCTAACTTTTAGTTAGCGAAGTGGTTGATGCCATGCTTCCAAGAAAAGCTTCTAAGCTTCAGGTAACCAGGAACCGTACCCCAAACCGACACAGGTGGTTGGGTAGAGAATACCAAGGCGCTTGAGAGAACTCGGGTGAAGGAACTAGGCAAAATGGCACCGTAACTTCGGGAGAAGGTGCGCCGGTGAGGGTGAAGGACTTGCTCCGTAAGCTCATGCCGGTCGAAGATACCAGGCCGCTGCGACTGTTTATTAAAAACACAGCACTCTGCAAACACGAAAGTGGACGTATAGGGTGTGACGCCTGCCCGGTGCCGGAAGGTTAATTGATGGGGTTAGCTAACGCGAAGCTCTTGATCGAAGCCCCGGTAAACGGCGGCCGTAACTATAACGGTCCTAAGGTAGCGAAATTCCTTGTCGGGTAAGTTCCGACCTGCACGAATGGCGTAACGATGGCGGCGCTGTCTCCACCCGAGACTCAGTGAAATTGAAATCGCTGTGAAGATGCAGTGTATCCGCGGCTAGACGGAAAGACCCCGTGAACCTTTACTATAGCTTTGCACTGGACTTTGAATTTGCTTGTGTAGGATAGGTGGGAGGCTTTGAAGCGTGGACGCCAGTCTGCGTGGAGCCAACCTTGAAATACCACCCTGGCAACTTTGAGGTTCTAACTCAGGTCCGTTATCCGGATCGAGGACAGTGTATGGTGGGTAGTTTGACTGGGGCGGTCTCCTCCTAAAGAGTAACGGAGGAGTACGAAGGTGCGCTCAGACCGGTCGGAAATCGGTCGTAGAGTATAAAGGCAAAAGCGCGCTTGACTGCGAGACAGACACGTCGAGCAGGTACGAAAGTAGGTCTTAGTGATCCGGTGGTTCTGTATGGAAGGGCCATCGCTCAACGGATAAAAGGTACTCCGGGGATAACAGGCTGATACCGCCCAAGAGTTCATATCGACGGCGGTGTTTGGCACCTCGATGTCGGCTCATCACATCCTGGGGCTGAAGCCGGTCCCAAGGGTATGGCTGTTCGCCATTTAAAGTGGTACGCGAGCTGGGTTTAGAACGTCGTGAGACAGTTCGGTCCCTATCTGCCGTGGACGTTTGAGATTTGAGAGGGGCTGCTCCTAGTACGAGAGGACCGGAGTGGACGAACCTCTGGTGTTCCGGTTGTCACGCCAGTGGCATTGCCGGGTAGCTATGTTCGGAATAGATAACCGCTGAAAGCATCTAAGCGGGAAACTAGCCTCAAGATGAGATCTCACTGGGACCTTGAGTCCCCTGAAGGGCCGTCGAAGACTACGACGTTGATAGGTTGGGTGTGTAAGCGCTGTGAGGCGTTGAGCTAACCAATACTAATTGCCCGTGAGGCTTGACCATATAACACCCAAGCAATTTGTTGATCCCTGAATTGGAAACAAAAAGGGGCGCCAGATTGCGGTGTGTGAAGACGCAACAGTCGAAAGTTTGCACCACTCACAAAAGCAGCACAAATCTATTACATACCCATTCGCTGGAGCGTGATCTCGCAAGAGAAGACGACCCGGCTACCGAATTTCTTGACGACCATAGAGCATTGGAACCACCTGATCCCATCCCGAACTCAGCAGTGAAACGATGCATCGCCGATGGTAGTGTGGGGTTTCCCCATGTGAGAGTAGGTCATCGTCAAGATTAAATTCCAAAACCCCTATCTGCATCTGCAGGTAGGGGTTTTGTTTTAGTAGAAGTCACCGATTTTTGCTGGCACGTTACTGCGGTAACGGGCCGGTCACAGAATTTCTTGACGACCATAGAGCATTGGAACCACCTGATCCCATCCCGAACTCAGCAGTGAAACGATGCATCGCCGATGGTAGTGTGGGGTTTCCCCATGTGAGAGTAGGTCATCGTCAAGATTGAATTCCGAAACCCCTGTCTGCTTACGCAGACAGGGGTTTTGTTTTTTAGGGCAGTTACAAGCTACAAGCGGTGAGCTGTCTACCACCCGTTCCTTCTCAAACGTCCCTCTAAGCTTTACGTGCCTTGCTACTTCTGCGAGCCAGCAACTTGCGCCACCAGATGTAGATTCCCGTCCCCGACAACACTGCAATCAAAACGCCTAGCAGCGCAATCATGATTTGCCCGGTGAAACCAATGATCCGTCCCCCGTGGATCGGCAGCTGCAGCCTATAGAAGCGCTCCCCCAGCGTGCCTTGCCCGGCTATTTCCTGTCCCAGCAAGCGCCCGTCAGTGCCATGGAAGAACAACCAGGACTTACCCTGAGCCTCGGTATCATGTTGCCCAAAACCCGCGCCAAAAAAGTTGTATTCAAAGCTGTAATACAGCTCGCCGATGGCCAGGTTCAAACCCAGTCGCTGACCTTCTTCCCAAGCCAATTCAAAAGCATCTTGATAACTGAGACGAGTAGTCCCCAGCTGCTCGGCGGGCATGCGCCCACGGGCTTCATAGACGCTCGGTTCAATCGGCGAGAACAATGAAACAGCAGGCTTGAAGACCTGGCTTGGAAGATTCATGGCTACGCTGCTGATGGCGATGGGCAGCAGTAGCAACCAAAGCCACAGCCCGCCAGCGCGATGGATGTCCATGTTCAGCCGGTAAGCATGCCCGCCTTTGATCTTCCAGGCAGTCGCCCACTTGTTCCAGAACGGCTTGCCCCGGGGAAAGGTCAGCCAGAGCGCGATGAAACAATCAATCACCCAGGCGATGGCAACCAGGCCCATCAACAACAAGCCCCAATTGCCGGGGAGGACGAGGTTGTGGTGGAGTTCGAGGATGAACGGGATGAAGTTCTCACGCTGGAAACAACAGGCTCCCCAAAAACGCTGCCCCGTTTGCTCACCGCTGACCGGATCGTAATAGAACACCTGATTGGACTCGGCAAACGGCTTGCCTGTCGCCGGATCGTTGCGTGGTACTGCGGCGAGCATTGCCGTGTGTCCCGCCTCGTTCGGGTACTCCATGTACCAGACCTGCAGTCTCGGATGCTCTGCCTGCAGCTTGTCCACCAATGCGCCAGGCGGGAGTGCCAGGCCTTGGGCACGAGCTTCGTAAAAGCCCGGATTGAGCCACTCATCCAGCTCGTGATTGAACGCCAGGATGCTGCCGGTCAGGCCTGCCATCAGTAGAAACAGCGCGGTAGCCAAACCGATATAGCGATGAAGTAAAACCAGAAATGCACGCATGAAATTTTCCCGTAGAGACGACAAAGCCAGCACCTGGTTTCAGGCGCTGGCTTTGTGGGAATGACCAATGATTAGAACTGGTAGCTCACCGTGGCGGCGACGTTACGTTCTTCACCCATGTAGCAGAAGTCCAGGCTCGCACAGGAGGCGATATAGGATTCGTCGGTCAGGTTGTTGGCATTGAGTCGAACATCAACACCTTTCAAGCCAACCTTGCCCAGGTCATATCCAATCGAGGCGTCGTACAGGGTGTAGGAGGGCACCTTCATGGTGTTTTCCGCATCGGCCCAGCTGTAGCCGACATAGCGCACACCACCGCCAACCCGCAGACCGTCCAGTGCTGCGCTGTCGAACTTGTAGTCGGCCCAGACCGAGGCCATATGCCGCGGTGCCTGAGTCGGTGAATTGCCCTTGTTCTCGATAACGTCGCTGGCGGTGCTCAGGGTGCTGATCATCGACTTCGAGAACTCGATGTCGGTGAAGGTGTAGCTGCCCAGTACCTTCAGGTTATCGGTCAACTGCATGTGCGCTTCCAGCTCCAGGCCCTGGGAGCGAACGGCCCCGATGCCGCGATAGAAGTTTTCCTGAGGCAGTTTGGTTGCCAGATTTTCCTGATCGATACGGAACAGCGACGCGGTAAACAGATTGTCGGTGCCCGGTGGCTGATACTTCAGGCCGACTTCCCATTGGGTGCCATCGGTAGGTGCCAGAGGATTGCCGGCGGCATCCGAATAGGAGTTCGGGTTGAAGGACTCGGAATAGCTGATGTAAGGCGCCACACCGTTATCGAACAGGTACAGCGCGCCGGCGCGTCCGGTCAGCTTGGTGCGGTTATCACTGATTTCAGTGCCCTCGGGCCGGTTGAATTCAGCCAGGCGATTCTCGTCAGAGGTTTCGACCCAATCCTGGCGCAGGCCCAGGGAGAAGCGCCATTTGTCCATTTCAATCAGGTCTTGCAGGTAAACACCGGTCTGTTCAAGACGCCGTAAATAGCTGGTCGGACTGTAGTAACTGATGTCCGAGTTGCCATACACCGGATTGAACGCATCGATCGGCGCCAGCCCACCGCTGGTCCAGTCGACCACCGTCTTGCGCCGTTGATAATCGGCCCCCATCAACACCGTATGCTTGGTTGCACCCGTGAAAAATTCGGCCTGCAACATGTTGTCGACGATGAAGGCATGAAGCTTTTCGTCACCGCCGGTGTAGTAGCGATTGAGTTCATTGCTGGTTGGCGTGGTCCAGCCATAGGCATAGACCTGATCGATCTTCACCTTGGAGTCCAGGTAGCGGAAGTTCTGCCGGGCAGTAAAGACATCGTTGAAGCGATGCTCGAACTGATAGCCCACCGACTGCTGATCACGTTTGAAACTATCCACCCCTGGCTCCCCTTCGAAGAAGTGTTCAGAGATGCGCTGGCCATTGCGCTTGTGCAGCGCGCCGTCGGCCGGCATGCCCCCGTGGTAACCGCCATCGGGATCGTGTTGCAGATAGGCTTGCAGGGTCAGGGAGGTGTCATCGGTGAAGTCGATGCTGACCGTCGGCGCCAGGGCGTAGCGTTTTTCCTCGGTGTGATCGAATTGGGTGTCGGATTGGTCCGCCAGACCGGTCAGGCGCCAGGCAATGCGCTTGTCATCATCTACAGGGCCGCTGAAGTCGAAACCCATGCCGCGTTGTCCCTGGGTGCCTACCGTGGCCTGGATCTGATGGTAGGGCTCATACAGCGGCTTCTTGCTGGTGAGGGCGACCAGGCCACCGGGTGAACTGCGGCCATAGAGCACCGAGGAGGGCCCCTTGAGGATATCGATCCTTTCGAGGAAGTACGGATCGACCTGCATGGTGCTGTAGGTACCGCTGTCGCCCATGGACTTCAAGCCGTCGAGGTAGATGTTGTCCACCGAGCCATCGTTGAAGCCGCGCATCGCCACGTAGTCGTAGCGATGGGTAGCGCCGTAGGGATTGGTCAAGACGCCGGGGGTGTAGCGCATGGCCTGGGATACGGTTTGCGAACCCTGGTCATCCATTTGCTCGCGGGTCACCACCGAGACGCTTTGCGAGGTTTCCAGCAGTGCGGTACTGGTCTTGGTGGCGACCTGGCTGTGGGTGGCGTTGTAGCCCGCCATGCTGCCCAGGGCATTACCCAGTGCAAAGCCCCTGATGTCGGTGGTTGGCAATGCCAGCGCCTCGCTCTCGAGTAACGGCCGCAGCACATAGCTGCTGCCATCCTGGCTGATGGCTTGCAAACCCGAACCGCTGAGCAAATGGCTCAAGGCCTGATCCGCTGAGTATTCGCCCTGCAATCCCGGTGACTGGCGACCCTGGGTTTGTTCAGGTGTCGTCGACAGGGTGATGCCGGCCTGGCGCGCGAACTGATTGAGCACATCGCTCAGCGAACCACTGGCAATGCTGTAGCTGCGGCTCGTGGCGAAGGCTTGGGTATCGGCAGCTTGCGCGAATGAGGGCAGGGCGCTGACGCTCAATGCGGTGGAAAGCAACGCGGCTCGGACGGCTTTGCCGAGCACCGTACACGAGGAAGCGTCCGGGGAGAAAACAAAAGGGCTCTGGCGGGTGGCGCGAACAGTCATTATGGGTTTCCGTGGAGGTCGCTGAAGGCAGATTGAAGTGCTTACAGACCAAGCCGGACTCACAGGGAAAACCCGCCAAAATAAATTGCCGGTGTAAAAGAAATCAGGACAAGCGCTCCAGCGACACCCACCAGCGAGTGCGGTAGCGCAGTTGTATCGGCAGGGTTTGTGGCAGAATGGCGAGCAGTTTGTCGGTGTCTTCCAGGCGGAAAACTCCAGACAGGCGCAAGTCGGCAATCTGCTCCGCGCAGCCCAGATAGCCGTGTCGATAACGTCCCACCTCCTTGAGAAAGTCGGCCAGGCGCATATTGCGCGTGACGATCAAACCCTCCGCCCAGGCCCCCACATCCATATCCAGTGGCGCGGCCAGCCTGGCTTGTGAATGGTCGATCAGATAGCTTTGCCCCGCGTGCACCTGCGCAGACAAGCCCTCGACCAAATGCGGCGAGTGAATGGCGACGCTACCGGTGGTGACGCTCAGCCGGGTGTAGTCGCGGTCCTGTCTGACCACAAAGCGCGCGTCGAGACCTTCGAAAAGCCCATGCCGGCTCTGGACCAACAGAGGGCGGCCATTCGCGGCCTGTCGATCGGTCCCGCAGCTCACCATGATTTCGCCGCGAGTGAGCTTGATCAGCCGCTGCTGCGCGGTGAAGTCCAGATCGGCCGCGCTATCGGTATTGAGCTCCAGGCGCGAGCCATCCGGGAGTTGAAAGCCGCGATGTTCGCCCGTGGCGGTGGCGAAGTCGGCGCTCCATTGTTGCCAGGCCGCCAGATCCTTGCCTACCCACGCAGCCGAGCCCATGAGCAGCGCTGCGGACAGCAGCTTCAAGGCCTGGCGTCGGCCTAAACGTTGTGCGCTGTTTTCCAGAGTATCCAGCGCCACATGCGCTCCCGGCACCGCGCGCAGGTTACTGCTCAGTTCGTGTTGCAGCGACTGCACCCTTTGCCAGGCCAGTTCGTGCTCATGATGCGCCGCGCGCCAGGTCTCGCATTGCTGGCGCAATCTCGGGTTGGCGACGTTATTGCGCAGCCGCAGCAGCCAATGGATGGCTTGTTTGACCACTTGGGGGTGAGGATTGCTCTGGACCCTCAGGTTCATCGAAGCGTTATCCACAGGCATCACGACTCATAACGCAGCAGGTAGCAGTGATAAAGCGCATCGGCGACATAACGCTCGACCGAGCGCAAGGACAGCCCCATATGCTCAGCGATTTGTTTGTGGGTCAGGCCTTCGCATTGCGCCAGCAGGAACGCCTTGCGCACCTTCGGTTTCAGCCCCTCGAGCATTCGCGCGATGCTTTCCAGCAGTTCCAGCACCAGCGCGCGGGATTCGACGCTTGGGGTTTGCGCTTCGGGCAGATGGGCGATGGTTTCCAGGTAGGCGCGCTCGATTTCCTCACGGCGCCAGTGATCGACCACCAGGCCCCGGGCAATCGTGCGCAAAAAGGCCCGCGGGGCTTTCAGCTCGAGTCGTTCGGTTCGTTGTAGCAAACGGACAAAGGTGTCCTGGGCCAGGTCCGCGGCATCGGCGGCATTGCCTAGTCGGCAGCGCAACCAGGTGTTCAGCCAGCCGTGATGATTGCTGTAAAGCGCCTGCACTGCAAAATCAGGAGAGGGCATGAATACGACTGCCTGAGTGGCATAAATGATAATTAGTCTCATTGTCATCAAGGGTCGTAGATTTTGCAACTACCGTTCGATCCGTCAGGCCGCGTTATCGTTCATCGCGAGCAAGCTCGCTCCCACATTTGATCTTCAGTGAGCACAGAATTTGTGTGCGACCGCGATCCAGTGTGGGAGCGAGCTTGCTCGCGATTGCGGTGTGTCTGTCACCGATGAACTGGTGCCCTACACAAACAGCTTGAGCACATTATTCATCGAGTCATCGGCAAAGCCCTGAACGAAGTCCTTGAACCCTGGCATCGCATCGGCACCGCCCTGAGTCGGTTCGGCGATGATGGTCCAGGTTGCCCGGGATTTGCCCGCGTCCAGCGGCTCAACGGTCATGGCGGCCCACAGGTTGGCGACCCCCAGGGTGTTGTAGATCGTCGTCCAGGTCATGCTCATGGCCTGATCGTTCCGTGAGTTGAGTTGCTCGACTACCAGATTGCCGTCCTTGAAGAACTTCTTGCGCAGCGAGGACACGCCTTCGCCGGTCATCTCGATGTGCGACAGGGCGGGGATGAATTGATCGAAACCGGCGAAGTTGCCGACCACCTCCCACACCCGCAGGGCATCGGCTGGAACGTCGACCGAGGCCACAACGTGGCAGCCATGGGGGTTTTTGATCAGGGTATCGGGTTGCAGAGTGGTCATGTTGTGCTCCAGTTTGGTCGGGTTTGATGAATCAAATGAAGTCGATTTCTTTCAGGTAATCGCAGCCCTTGCGCAGCAGCGACGGGGATTTGTGCGGGTAGTGCTCGCCCATCAACCGGACGCCGGCCTGGGCGTTGTCGTGGCCGATCATCGAGATGTCGCCGATGTCTTCCTCGAAGCCGTTGAGGTAGAAGCCCAGCACGCCGAACAGCGCGTTCTCGCTGTCGACCTGGCTCAGCTGCCGTTGCCAGTCAGCGACGCTGACCATGCGGAATTCCCGTCCGGTTTCACGAAAGGACGCCACGTAAGCGTCCCAGCTCAGCGGCTCGGGGTTATGCAGGTTGAACACCGCCTGTTCTGGCTGATAGCGGCTGGCGTGGAAGGCAATGAATCGGGCGAGAAAGTCCACCGGCATCAAGTCGAAGTTCAGGGCGAACGCCGGCACCTGGCCCAGTTGAATCGAGCCCTTGAGCATCAACATCAGGCGGTTCTTATGAGGTTGGCAGACCCCCGTGAGGCTATTGAAACTGATATTGCCCGGCCGATAGAGATTGACCTGAACCCCGCGTTCGCGAGCGCGCTCGAGAATCCGTTCGCCGACCCACTTG
The DNA here is from genome assembly GCF_057838875.1 of Pseudomonas sp. KH_050. Lineage (NCBI taxonomy): Bacteria > Pseudomonadati > Pseudomonadota > Gammaproteobacteria > Pseudomonadales > Pseudomonadaceae > Pseudomonas > Pseudomonas sp. KH_050. Next base: position 127,167 of record NZ_CM174478.1, read on the forward strand.
GACAGGTTGTAGCCGTTCTTGATGTAGATCGGCGGTGTCAGCGCGGCCGGTTGCTCGAGCACCCGGCCATCGGCGTCGACAGTGCTGGAGGCCGACAGGGTTGAGACGAAGTTGAAGACCTTCTTGCTGCGTCCTTCGCACAGGCGCAGGCATTCGAAAATCGGCTCGACGTTATCCCGAGCCAGCGAGGGGTAATCCATGACGTGATTGACGTTGGCGGCGTTGTGCACCAAGGCGCCGAACTCGCGGTCGAGTCGTTCGTAAACCTCAGGTGCAAGCCCCAGTTCAGGTCGGGTGATATCCGCCGGGTAAACCCGCACCCGACTCAGGTCCAGATGCTCCAGACGGTTCTCGCGTAAGGACTGAACAAAGCGCTCGGCAGCCGATTGCCCGGTACCGTCACGCACCAGGCACGCGACTTCGGTCGCGCCCCAGGCCAGCAATGCCTCGACGATGTGCACGCCGACAAAGCTGTTGGCACCGGTGACGATCACCTTGTGCACATCGCCCATCCGGCTGACCGGCAAGGCTTGTATATCCAGTTCACGCAAGGCGTCGGCCATGGCCGTGTCGCTGAGTACTTCCTCGCTGCTGCTGCCGCTGACCAGTGCCGCCAGCCTGATGATGGTCGGGACTTCGATGAAGCGATTGATCGAGATGCTGCGCCCGAATTGTTCACGTAAACCCAGGAGCAGCCGTGACAGGAGAATCGAGTGGCCGCCGAGATTGAAGAAACTTTCGTCGGTGGAAATATCGCTGGCCGGCAACTCCAGCAACTCGGACCACAGCTTCAGCAACTGCGCTTCATCAGCCGTTTCGGGTAATCGACGCGGGTGGTTTTCAAGGACGCTGACTGGCAGTTCCAGCAGCGCTTTGCGATCCACTTTGCCATTGCTGGCGTAAGGCATGCTCGCCAGTTCGGTCCAGGCGGTTGGTTGCATGTAGTCCGGCAGAAACTGCGCCGCATGCGCTGTCAAAGCTTCGCGGGCGCTGCCTGGCTGATTTTCCTGGGGCTGAGCGAGGAACGCCAGGATTCGTCGGTTGCTGTCGATGACCACCGCAATCTGGCGGAACAACTGACTGTCCCGAAGACAGCGCTCGATCTCCTCGGGTTCGACCCGGAAGCCGCGAATCTTGACCTGGTTGTCGCGCCGGCCGCAGAGCTCAATGCCGTCGGCCGTCCACTTCGCCATATCACCGGTGCGATAGGCGCGCAGGCTTTGGCCGTCGGGCAATGGCAAGTCCAGATAGCGTTCGGTGGTCTGCTGTGGGTTATTCAAATAGCCCAGACAAACCCCGGGCCCGACGATGTACAGCTCGCCAACGGTGTGCTCGGCAACCGGCTGGAAGGCTTCGTCGAGAATCAGTACCTGGCTGTTAGCGATCGGCGCACCCAGGGTACGGTTGCTGTCGCCGGCCTGCAGTCGCCGCGCGGTGATCAATACCGTGGCTTCCGTCGGGCCATAGAGATTGTACAGCTGGCATTGCCGGGCCAGGCGCTCGATCACGTAGGGTTCGCAGACGTCGCCACCGGTCATCACATGCTCGAGCCCCAACGGCTGGTCGAGAGGCAAAATGCTCAGCAGTGCGGGCGGCAAAAAACCATGGCTCAGACGCTGGCGGCGGATCAATGCCACCAGTTGCAGCGGGTCGCGGCGCTCGTCGTCGCTGGGGACGATCAGCTCGGCGCCCTGGATCAGCGTCGGGAAGATATCGATCAGCGATGAGTCAAAGCTCAGGGACGAAAACTGCAACACCCGGCTGTGCTCGGTCAGTTGCACATAGGCGGCGTACCAGGCGCTGAAGTGCGCCAGATTGTGCTGGCTGAGCAACACGCCTTTGGGGTGGCCGGTGGTGCCCGAGGTGTACAGCGCCATGCACGGCGCATCGCTGGCGGGGCGTTGACTCATCAGCGGTAACGAGAGATCCGCGGTGCAGGCGTCGATACGGCTGATGTCCAATCCGGGCATCGCGGTGCTGAGCGGGTGCAGGCCATCGTGAAGCAACAGCCGTGCTCCGGCATTTTCCAGGATGTATTGCTGACGTTGCAGCGGATGGCCCGGTTCAAGTGGCAGATACACCGCACCGCTGCCGAGAATCGCCAGAATACCTGCGTAAAGTGCGCTCGATTTCGGCAGGCAGATACCCACCACCAGTGGCCCGTCGACGGTCCTGTGGGGTTCCAGTAGCGGCAGCAATCGCTGCTGGATCGCCAGGCTTTGGACGTGCAAGTCGCCATAGCTGATGGACGTGTCGGCGATGTTCAGCGCTGGCCGGCTGGCGAATCCCTTGAGGCTCTGTTCGAGCCTTTCGATCATCGGAATGTGCGCCAGTCGCAACAGATCCGGTTGCTGGGTGAGATTGAACCGGTGCGCGTAGGCCAGTCGCTCCAGCAGTAACAGGTTTTCCCGATGCCTTGGGTGGCAAGGTTCGCCGGGGCCCGCCCGCAGGAAGTATTCGGCATCGCGGGAGAAGCGACTGACCATTATGGCAACAGCGTCCACCAACTCGGCAACTACCCGTATACGCAGCATCTGGCCGTTGCCTGAAGGTTCATCAGCCACCGGCAATCGGGCAATCAGCCGCTGCTCGGTGCCCAAGCCGTACTCGCAGAGTACTTCGAGTTGCGGTAAGCCGTATTCGCTTGATGGCCCTGCGCCCAAACGCAAACTTAGCCGTACACAGTCGCCAAAGTCCCGCAGGCGCTGCGCCGAGATCGTGAGGCTGCCGTCGTCGATCAGCAGGTCGGCGCGGCTGACGGGTTGCTCGTTCAGGGCCCGACCGTCCGTCAGGCGGGCAAGTGAGTGGCCATGTTGTTCCAATTCCTGCGCCAGGTCGTTCAAGGCCTGACTCTGGCCGATGAGCAGAATGTCGAGACGTCTCATGGTGTTCTCCTCGGTCAGACCAGGTAGGCGCTCAGGGTGTGCTGGACGCAGGGCGAATCCAGTAACGAACTGCTGCGCAAAAACCGCACGATGTTGGCGACCAGCGGGTGATGGCGATTGATCGGGAAGGCCAGCCCGGATACTTCGCTCTTGAGTGCCAGCCTTGCGGCGTCACTGAGCTGCAAGTGCTCGATCAATTGAAAGTCGAAGGCTTTCTGGATGTCGTTGGTCAGGTAGTGAGCGATGAACACCGGCAGAATCTGCGCGATGCTTTGCCGATCGGTTTCGCTTGCGCCATGCCAGTAGATGCGCACCAGCCTTGCCCAGAAAACCGAGTGTCGGCCCTCGTCCAGCAGGTGGTCGGCCATCAGTCCCTTGATCGATTGCTTGACCGTGTCGTCCTTGGCGAAGGCTGCGACATCGTTGGTCACGGTGTTCTCGGCAATCGCCACGCAAATAAGCTCCACGGCGGCGCGCAGAGGGTCCGGTGCCAGTGCCAGCGCAGCCGGAATTGCCCGGCTCAACTCGATTTCACGGGGCAGCTCGATCGGCGTGATGCCGGTCATGGCGATGGTCTGTTGCATGAAGTCCATGGCCACCAGCGCGTGGTAATCCTCATCCACCACCACGGTCATGGCGTCATAACGACAGGCGAACGGGAAAGGCACCGCGAAGCGATTCTTGGCGATGCTGCGTGCGGTCTTGTCGACTATTTCAGTTTCGAAGATCACCACGTCGTTGATGAATTTGTAGAGCGTCTGCACCAGGGCAAAATCCCGTTGCTCGGGGCACTCGCGCAAAAAACTTTCGCCCAGCACCAGGGGCTGGCGACTCAGGGGATAAATCAGCTTGTCATCGTTCTCGACCATGCGCCGCGGACGGGTGCGGATGGTTGCCCGGCTTTCCCAGGCTTCAGCGAAGGATTGGTAGTCGGCGGCGTTCATGCGCTTACCTCGGCGATCGTTTCAGCCATGCTCAGGCGCAAGCCGTCCCACAATGCGATGCGGCTTTGCACCGCAGCGATGGCGGCGGTGTAAACCTCTTCTTCGCGTTGCGGGTCGCCATCGACCAGTCGTGCGAGGAGTTTTTCCGCAGCCGGGCCGTGGTCTTCGGAGTCGACTTCGATATGCCGTTGCAGGTAGTAGCGAAAGGTCGGTGCCTGTTCGATGCCGATGCCCCAATCGTCGAGGATGCGCTGGAACATCTGCGGAATGACGCTTTCACGACCATGTAGAAATGCCGCGGCGACGCTATGGGCCGGAGCATGCAGTGCCGTGTGCAGGGTGTGCCTGACGAAGTTCGCCGTGGCCGGATCAACCTCCACGCTTTGCAGGGCGGTGTCATAGCTCACGCCTTCGCGTTGCAATGCCACGAAGCGTTCGACCACCGCGGTGCTGGCGCCGACTTCACGCATTGCATCCAGGTACAGCTCGTAGTGGCTGTAATGACCGTGATCGACTCGATTATCCGATTCTTCGCCCAGGACAATTTCATTGATCAGTCGAGCCGCTTGAGGGTCTTGCGGCGCAAGCCATGGCAACTGGACGCAGGTCAATTCCTGTTGCAGGCGTTTGGTTAGCGACATGAAGTCCCAGACGGCGAACACATGGCTTTCCATGAAACGCTGGAGTATCGGCAGCGAGTTTATTTCCGAAAAAATCGGGTGTGCGCTCAGTTCCGATTTTTTAAGTCGAAGCAGTTCTTTGTTTGAATTCATGGTGTGGCCTCTAACTTGTGGGGGTGAGTGGCAGGCGGTTTCATATGTAATTGAACGTCCGATTGGCTTTTTAACGGGCGAACAAGTGCCTCAAGTTGATATTGATAAAATTCTAATGTGGATCAAGGGTTGATAGCCTTGCGCGCCATGGCCTATAGGCCTGGCTGTCATTGCGCTTCAGCTTCCGTTGTCAGTGATTCAACTCCACTCAACATGAACTGGCTGGGCAAGTTCATGTCGGCGGAGAAAAATTAATACACGGGATAAGTGTCGGGCAAGTGTTTTTTATATTATTTATACCGTGTGGTTTTTCAAGCGCGACAAGTTACGATAAAACAATGAAGGCATGTTTTATTGGGGTGAAGTTGTTCCTTCCGGCTTAGATAAGTCAGAATTAAAGTAAATGAGTGAATGCCTCACTCGGAGCAACTTTCTGATGGGCGAGTTGAAGTGGATTGATAGTGTCGGAGGTGGGTCAGGGACATCCCGGTCCTACCTTCCAGTGGCAAGTCTCCTTCTGTGCGTCCAGTGCGCGAGGACTGTGCAGGTGCACGCCGCTCGATCATTTCCAGTTGGCAAACTCAAGAGTGAGCCCAAATGGATGACGCTGCTATCACTGGCGCAGGGTTGAAGGTGCCTTGAATACTGGAAGTGGGAGCTGGTGCTCAGGTTCTGGCGGTTGCAGAGGTCGGAAACGAGGCGCTTCCTGGAGGGGGAAAAGCAGGATTTGCAGGTAGATTACTCGCTGAGCAGTCCGGGGTGACGATTGACGATCAACCGGGCCCCGTGGGAATGCATCGCGCTCCCCACGTTTTTCACTTCGGTGTTTTCTTGCCCAGGGGATCAGTGTCGTTCAAATAGCGGGTAATCACTTCGACCCCACGGTTGAGATGATTCTCGAGGGCCTTTACACACTGTTCGATGTTCCGTTCTTCGGCCATGCGCAGCAGGTGCCGATGGTCGTCCTGGGAGATTTTTCCCAGGCCCATGGCCTCAAGGTTGAAGCGCAGAAAACGTTCTTCCTCGATCAGCCCGCTTTCTACCAGGCTCAACAACCTGCGGTTGGGGGCTTTGCCATACAGGGCCATATGGAACAGGCGGTTGAGCCTGCCCATCTCGGCGTAATCGGTTTCGGTTTCGAGGGCGTCGATGTAGTGGGCGGCCAGGGTTAAATCGGCGGCTTCAAGCAAGGGAATCGATAGGCGCAGGGCTTCGGTTTCCAGCAGGATGCGCAGGGCGTAAGTCTCTACGGCATCGCCCTCGATCAAGGGCGCGACGACGGCACCTTTGTGGGGGATCACGTGTAACAACGACTGCGCTTCGAGTTGTCGCAAGGCCTCACGAACAGGCATGCGGCTCACACCAAAGAGGTCCGCCAGATCTTGCTGGCGAAGGGCGGCCCCGCAAGGCAAGCGACCATCGAGGATCGCCGAGCGCAAGGTTTCTTCAATCACTGAGCGAGCAAGATGAGCGGGTATCGGTCCGCTGACCGGAATACTGCTCAAAGGGTTCGGCTTCTGTGTCACAACGACGCTACCCTGTTTCTGAAATGGATGGGCTTTATTGGATCCAAATGCACACTAGTGACTGCCTGGTCACTTGTCAAACCGCTTAAAAATGTTCCCATAACGGCAGTTTCTTGGCGGCAATGAGCCTGTAAAGATCGCAGCCTGCGGTAATTCCTTCCTCTTAGTTTAGCGCGTCCAATAAGCCGTGATTGCACGGTGCCATTGTCTTTTACCTATCGAACCTTCACCATCAATCGATTTCCCACAACCCCCTCGGACGACTCGCATTGGCGGTACGTTTAGCTCTCCCTCGGATCCTGCGCTGGCTATGTTCAGCGGTGCTTCTGGCCAGCGTCCTGCTGGGTGGCTTGCATGCCGATTGGGATTTTTCGCTGATCAGTCGTCGAGCCCAGGCATTGTACGGGCCTTTGGGTGAAGGGCAGCAGAGAATCGATGCCTGGCAGCGATTGTTGGTCACGCAAAACCAGGTCGGCGAGCTGGAACAGCTCAAACGGGTCAACCTGTTCTTCAACAAACACATGCGCTACGAAGAAGACATCGACCTGTGGCAACAGGTCGATTACTGGGAGACTCCGGTCGAAGCCTTATGGAAGGGCGCAGGTGATTGTGAGGACTACGCGATTGCCAAGTACTTCAGCCTGCGTCGTCTCGGGGTCTCCAGTGACAAACTGCGGATTACCTACGTTAAGGCCTTGCGCTTGAACCGCGCGCACATGGTGCTGACCTACTATTCGAGCCCGGACGCCATGCCGCTGGTCCTCGACAGCCTGATCGACGGGATCAAACCGGCCAGTCAACGAACCGACTTGCTGCCGGTCTACTCCTTCAATGCCGAAGGGTTATGGCTGCCGGGCGCCAAGGGCAACAAAAAAGTCGGTGATACCAAGCGTTTGTCGCGCTGGCAGGATGTACTGAAAAAAATGCAGGCCGAAGGTTTTCCAGTAGAGGCTAATGATGTCCCTGTTTAAACAACTGTTGATCGCTATCTGTCTGTTCCTGGTGGTCGCCTTCAGCGGCAGCTTCATGGTCAGCCTGGAAAGCTCGCGCGCTCAATACGTCAATCAGCTGCGCTCTCATGCGCAAGATGCCGCGACAGCGCTGGCGCTGTCCCTGACGCCGAATATCGACGACCCGGCGATGGTCGAATTGTTGGTCAGTTCGATTTTCGACAGCGGCTATTACGCGAGCATTCGGGTGGTGGACCTGGCGACCGACAAGGCCCTCGTCGAGCGTAGCGGCATTGCGCAGATCAATAGCGTGCCGGACTGGTTCGTCAAATTGATCGGCCTGGACCCCGCCGGTGGTGATGCGCTAGTCAGTCGTGGCTGGGAACAGGCAGCGCGGGTCGAAGTGATCAGCCATCCGATGTTTGCCTTGGCCAAGCTCTGGCAGAGCGCCCTCGGCAGCCTCGGTTGGCTGTTGATCTGTGGCGCGGCGAGCGCGGGGCTGGGGGCGCTGTTGCTGCGTCGGCAGTTGAAGCCGCTGGACTATATGGTCAAGCAATCCCACGCCATCGCCCGCCGCGAATTCCTCAGCCTGCCCGAGCTGCCGCGCACGCCGGAATTGCGGCGGGTAGTACAGGCCATGAACCAGATGGTCGAGAAGCTCAAGGCGCTGTTTCAGGAGCAGGCTGAACGCAGTGAAAAACTACGGGTCGAGTCCTACCAGGACAACCTGACGGGCCTGGCCAATCGGCGCTATTTCGAGATGCAACTCAATGCCCGGGTCACCAACCCGGAGCAGGCCAGTTCCGGTTATCTGTTGCTGTTGAGGGTCAAGGACCTGGCCGGTTTGAATCAGCGACTGGGCGGGCAGCGCACCGACCAGTTGTTGCAAGAGGTCGGTCAGCAACTTCTGCGCGAGTGCGCCAAATACCCGGAAACCCTGAACCTGGTGACGCGGATCCGTGGTGGCGAATTCGCCGTGCTGGCGCCGGGGCTGGTTCACGAGGAAGCGTTGCAACTGGCACAGAACCTGGAGAGCACCTTGCTCAGCCTGCAAGCGACCGGCGCCTCGGATGTGTCGCCGGTGGCCTATATCGGGCTGGCGCCGTTCGCCCATGGCGACTCCCCGCAAGCTTTGCTCGGCCTTGCCGATCAGGCGCTGGCCCAGGCTGAAACCCAGGGCCAGCCAAACTGGACCTGCCTCGATCACAGTGCCGCAGCCAGCTTCGGCGATGACCATCTAGCCTGGCGTACGCTGCTGGACCGTGCGTTGAGCGAGCAACGCTTTGAGCTGTACTTCCAGCCGGTGGTGGCCAGCCAGGACCCGCAGTTGGTGCTGCACTATAAAGCCCTTTCACGCTTGCTCGATGAGCAGGGCCAGACCATTGCCGCCGGGCGTTTCCTGCCGTGGCTGGAGCGCTTTGGCTGGACCGCGCGCCTGGACCGCCTGATGCTGGAGTTAGTCCTTGTGCAGATGGCCGACCATGAAGAGTCGCTGGCGCTGAACCTGTCCGCCGCGACCCTGGCTGACCCGCAGGCATTGAACAGGATTTTCGATCTGCTGCGTCAGCACTCCGATCTCGGGCCAAGGCTGACCCTGGAAATCGGTGAAGAGCAATTGCCGGAGCAAGCAGTGCTGGAGCAGTTGACCCAGCGTTTGCATGAGCTGGGTTTCTCCCTGAGCCTGCAACGTTTTGGTGGGCGATTCAGCATGATCGGCAACCTGGCGCGGCTGGGGCTGGCCTACCTGAAAATCGACGGCAGCTACATTCGTGCGATTGATCAGGAAAGTGATAAACGGCTGTTTATCGAAGCTATCCAGCGCGCCGCCCATAGCATCGACTTGCCGCTGATTGCCGAACGAGTGGAGACCGAAGGCGAGCTGCTGGTGATTCGCGAGATGGGCCTGTACGGCGTGCAAGGCCAGCTGTTCGGCGAGCCTGCGCCTTGGGAGTGAGGGCTTGATTCTTGCGTTGCCGTTGTAGAAGCGAGCTTGGCCGGGCGATCAACTGTGGCGAGGGAGCTTGCTCCCTCGCCACAGGAAAGCGCTGCCACTAGATCAACCCTGTTTCTTCATCATTGATCAAATGGCTCAACCCACCCAGGGCTTCACGGGCCTGGGTCCGGTCCATCAGCTTGGCCTGGGCTGCCGGCGGCAGGTCGGTGACGCGAATCACCCCTTTGCTGGTCAGCACCTGAATCAGGTCGTCGAGTACCCGGATCATGTCCAGGTCACTCTGCTTGAGTTGCTTGAGGCTGGTTTCCACCGCTTCGTTGGCGTACCAGGCCTGGATTTCATGGTGGTCGGCGGGGAGCGTTTCCGTCGCTTCGGCGTAGGCGGCGGCTTCCACGCGAACTAGCTGACCTTGAGCATCGCGTTGCACGTAGAACATTGAGAATCCCTCATGAATGGACCAGCGTCATGCTGTCAGCAGCATAGGCCAACTGGGTGCGAGTATGCGGTGCGCAGAGAAAATCGTCACGAGGCGCTCACCGGCTGCCCCTGATGGGTAGCCGGTGAAGCCGTGGATCAACTGTTGTTGTGATCGACCTTGATGGTCGGATCACCGCCGGAGATCAGCGAGTTGACGCTGACGCCCGTCCAGTTATTGCCTTCCAGCTTGATGGTCACGTCGGCATTGGCGATACCGCCGGCGGCATTGAGCTTGCCTTCGGAACTGACCTGCAGGGTCGACACGCCTTCAGCGGTGGTGATCTTCAGGAAGTTGTCGATAGTGCTGCCGGTCTCGCCCTGCAACAGATCACGCAGGTCGATACGATCGCCATCGCCGGACTTGAAGTCCTTGATCACGTCGTTACCGGTGTCGCCGGCCTTCCAGACGAAGGTGTCGGCGCCCGAATCACCACTCAGAATGTCATTGCCCTTACCGCCGAATAGCATGTCGTTGCCCGCGCCACCCAACAGCGTGTCAATGCCGCTACCGCCGAGCAGGATGTCATTGCCACTGCCACCATCGAGGAGGTCATTGCCACCCTGGCCGAAGATGATGTCATTGCCCGCACCGCCCAGCAGCGTATCGGCACCGTCATGGCTGCCAGACACGTCGAAAGCGTTGTAGTGCTCGGTAATGTACTGGTGCACATTGCTGGTAGTGACCTTGCTGACGTCCACGCCGTTCTGCTGGGCGACGAAGGCCTGCATGGCCTGGTAGCCCTCACTGGCGATACCGTTGAAGCTCACCAGATCACCGAACAGGATGTCGGCACCGTCGCCGCCGTTGACCTTGTCGGCGCCCGGGAGGGTCGCCTCGGTGTGGCCGACAATGGCGTTGGCCAGGTCCGTCGGATTGATGTAGGACTGCGGATTATTATCGGTGTCGTATGGTTTCAGGTCGTCGGGGCTGATGTCATAGTTCAGGCCGATGGCTTCCACCTGAGACAACTTGCTCAGTGCGGTGAAGCTGGCGTTCGATCCGTCGGCCGATTCGATGTAGTTCCACCAGTCCGCGTAACCGCTCCCGCCGAGTTTGGACAACTCGAAGGTGCCATCACCCTGGGCATGAACGACGCCTTGGTATTTATCGTCCCATTTTTTTTCGTCCTTGGTCGACAGCGTCAGTCTGCCATCGGTGTCGATGCTGAGTTTGTGCGTGGGGTCGATTTTCAAGCTGTAGGCCGTTCCCGGCTTGTAATTGCTGGCGAGCAGCACATCGTCGAGCGTCACATCGCCATACAGCGTCGGATTGGTCTCCTCGTCAGTCTGGTAATAGGTCGGTTTACCGTCGGTGATGAAATAGGTCAGGTTCGTGGCATTACTGTTGCCCAGGGCCTCGGCGCTTTTGAAGAAGTTGGCAGTGGCCTTGAACACGTCTTCGTAGTTGGTACCGCCTCCGGACTCCATCGATTTCAGTACCGACTTGAGCTCCTTCAGCGCGTCCGGGTCGTTCAGGTTGACCGAGACCGACCTGTTGACCTGATTGTCGAAGTCCGCAAGGAAGATGTTCACCGTGCCTGCGCCGGCGACACCCAGACTCTGCTTGAGGGTGTTGAACACCGAGGTCAGCGAGTTCTGGGCGGCTATGATCGCGTTGTCTTCCATGCTGCCCGAACTGTCGACCATGAATGCGATGTTGTAGTTCTTGCCCGGTACCACCGTCAGTCCACCGATGTCGGCAACCATAACGTCGTTGTTGCCTGTGCCGACGATAGTGTCATTCGCGGTGGTGCCGGTAACCGGGGTGTAGATTGCCTGGTTAATCGTGACCGGAATCTGCGTCGTACTAGTGGCCGAACCGCCCTGGCTCTCGGTCGAGACCGCCGTAACCGTCAGTGTGTCGGTACCGGTGGAATACGGCGCCGGGGTGTAGCTCAATTTGCTCACATCCCACCCGCTGAGGTCGGCGACCGCATTGCCGGTTGTGCCGGTAAAGGTGTGCGTGCCGTCGGTGAGCGTCGCACCCACCGGGATGCCGCCGATCTGGGTAATGACCTGGGTTTCGGACCCATCGGTGTCCAGCGAGGTTACCTTCAGGTCCAACGCTACACTGCTGTTTTCGGCCACCTGAGTAGTGGTGGCGGACACGATCGGTGCATCCGCGACCGCGGTCACGCTGATGTCCAGTGCGGTGCTTGAACCCGTGTTGGTGGTGTAGGTCACACTCGGAACCTTGCCGCTCCAATTGTCGACCGGGGTGAAGCTGTAGTCACCGTTGGCACCGAGGGTCAACTTGCCGACGTTTACCAGGGTGGCAGTACTACCTGCTGTGTACTCGATACCGCCAACAGTGAACTTGGCCACGCTCAGGACGTTATCCACATCGCGGTCGTTGCTCAGTACGTTACCGGTGGCGGCGATGTCTTCTGCGACGGTTTTGGTGTCAGCCGTCAGCACACTCAGGTCGTTGACCGGGGTGACGCTGATGTTCAGCGTGCTGGAGGAGCCGGTGTTGGTGGTGTAGGTCACCTGTGGAACGTTGCCATTCCAGTCGGCAGCCGGCTTGAAGCTGTAGTCGCCGTTGCTGGAGATGGTCAGAGTCCCGACATCGGTGATGGTCGCGGTCTGGCCCGAGGTGAAGCTGCCATTCACCCCGGTCACGCTGAAGCTGGTGACGCTCAGGGTGTTATCGATATCGTGATCGTTGGTCAGCACGTTGCCGGTCGCGTTGTGGTCTTCGTCGACGGTGATCTTGTCCGCCTGCAGCACGCTTGCATCATCGACGGCAGCGACGTGCACTACCAATGGAAGCGAGGTGCTGGCGCTCGGAACATCACCGTCTTTGGCGGTGGCCGTCACGGTCAGGGTAATGTCGCCATTGAAGTTCGTCGGCGGTGTCAGCTTGAGCGTGGACAGGTTCCAACCGGTGATGTCCACCGACGTCGAACCGTCGACAGCGTTGAAGGTGTGGGTGCCGTCGGTGAGTTTGGAGCCCGCCGGCAAGCCGCCCAGTGTGACGGTGAGTATTTCCGAGCCATCGACGTCGTTGGTGTGGGCCTGGATGGTTGACAGCAGGATCGCGTTGTCTTCAAGGCCCGAGTTGAGCATCTGGGTGACGTTGATGTTGTCCAGCAGGCCACCCAGGCTGTTGCTGTCCCCGGCGCGGAACTCGAGTTTCTGGTTGCCATCGGCAGTGACCGGAACGTCGAAACTGTAGTGCTGCATACCGGTGGTCGTGGTGTTCAGGGTGCCAATGAGTTGGCCACCCCAGTACACATTGATGAGCGAATTATCGACGCCGGCACGCGGTGCATAGTCGAACGACACGTTATAGGTGGTGCCGGCCTTCGCATCGATAGTGGTGTAGAGGTTGCTCGCATCGCCGGTGTTGCGCTCCAATTCGATGACCTGGTTATTGCCGCCGGCACCATAGACGCTGGCCTTGCCGATTTCGACCTTGCCACCGCTGTTGTCCGTGTGCCACACGCCATTGCCGAGCTTGCTGACATCGATATCGCTATGCGAGCCGTTCAGAGCGACTTCCTGGAAGTCGGTCGAGACGACCATGCCGCCGCCGCTCAGTGACAGGCTCGGGGTATCGGTGACTGGCGCGACGACAATGGTGCCGGTCGCCGAAGCCGCGCAAGGCATGCCTTGGTTGTCGGTCGAGCTGTAGGTGAAGCTGGTGGTGCCACTCCAGTCGCCGGTTGGCTTGAAGTAAACCGTTGCGCCGTTGGCGGTTGCGGTGATCACGCTGCTGGCGCTCAACGCGATGGTCCCGGCGGCATCAGCGTAAAACCCGCCATTGGCCGGCAGGCCGGTCAGGGTGAAGTGGCCGACAGTGCCGTCGAGGTCATTGCCGCCAAGTTGCACGGCGATCAGATGATCTTCATCACCGCTGGCCGAGGTGGTATTGACGGTCGGTGCGTCGTTGACCGAATTGAGCGTGAGGGCCAGCGTGCTGATGGAATGGGTGTTAGTGGTATAGCTGATCAGTGGAACGGTGCCATTCCAGTTTGCTGTCGGGGTGAAACTGTAGTCACCGTTTGCGGCGATGGTCACTGTGCCGACGCCGGCGATAGTCGCGACTTGGCCCGCGGTGAAACTGCCGGTGATGCCTTGTACGGTGAAGGTCGCGACACTCAAGGTGTTATCGACATCGCTGTCATTGCCCAGCACATTGCCGGTGGCCGTGACGTCTTCGGCGCTGGTTTGGCTGTCTGCTGCCAGCACGCTGGCGTCATCGACCGGGGTGACGCTGAGGTCGAGGGTGCTGCTGGCGCCGGTGTTGGTGGTGTAGCTGACTGGCGGCACGCTGCCGTTCCAGTTCGCCGCCGGGGTAAAGCTGTAGTCGCCGTTGGCGGCGAGGGTCAGGGTGCCGACGCCGCTGAGGGTCGCGACTTGACCCGCGGTAAAGCTGCCAGTCATACCGGCGACAGTGAAGCTGGCCACGCTCAGGGTGTTGTCGACATCGCTGTCGTTATTCAGCACATTGCCGGTGGCCACGGCGTCTTCGGCGCTGATTTGGGCATCGGCAGTCAGCACGCTGGCGTCGTCGACCGGGGTGACGCTGAGGTCGAGGGTGCTGTTGGCGTCGGTGTTGGTTGTGTAGCTGATCGGCGGCACGCTGCCGTTGTAGTGCGCCGCTGGGGTAAAGCTGTAGTCGCCGTTGGCGGCAATGGTCACGGTGCCGACGCCGACGATGGTTGCGACTTGACCGGCGGTGAAACTGCCGGTCATGCCTTGTACGGTGAAGCTCGCGACACTCAGGGTGTTATCGACATCGCTGTCGTTGCTCAGCACATTGCCGGTGGCCGTGGCGTCTTCGGCAATGGTTTGGGCATCGGCAGTCAGCACGCTGGCGTCGTCGACCGGGGTGACGTTGAGGTCGAGGGTGCTGCTGGCGCCAGTGTTGGTGGTGTAGCTGACCGGCGGCACGGCGCCGTTCCAGTTCGCCACCGGGGTGAAGCTGTAGTCGCCGTTGGCGGCGAGGGTCAGGGTACCGACGCCGCTGAGGGTCGCGACTTGACCCGCGGTGAAGCTGCCAGTCATACCGGCGACAGTGAAGCTGGCCACGCTCAGGGCATTGTCCACATCGCTGTCATTGCCCAGCACGTTGCCGGTCGCCGTGGCGTCTTCGGCGACGGTTTGGCGGTCAGCGGCCAGCACGCTGGCGTCGTCGACCGGGGTGACGCTGAGCTCCAGGGTGCTGCTGGCGCCGGTGTTGGTGGTGTAGCTGACCGGCGGCACGCTGCCGTTCCAGTTCGCCACCGGGGTGAAGCTGTAGTCGCCATTGGCAGCGAGGGTCAGGGTGCCGACGCCGACGAGGGTCGCGACTTGGCCGGCGGTGAAACTGCCGGTCATGCCTTGTACGGTGAAGCTGGCGACACTCAGGGTGTTGTCGACATCGCTGTCGTTGCCCAGCACGTTGCCGGTGGCAACGACGTCTTCGGCGACGGTTTGGCGGTCAGCGGCCAACACGCTGGCGTCGTCGACCGGGGTGACGCTGAGCTCCAGGGTGCTGGTCGAACCGGTGTTGGTGGTGTAGCTGACCGGCGGCACCGCGCCGTTCCAGTTCGCCGCCGGAGTGAAGCTGTAGTCGCCGTTGGCGGCAACGGTCAGGGTGCCGACGCCGCTGAGGGTCGCGACTTGACCCGCGGTAAAGGAACCGGTCATGCCTTGTACGGTGAAGCTGGCGACACTCAGGGTGTTATCGACATCGCTGTCATTGCCCAGCACGTTGCCGGTCGCCGTGGCGTCTTCGGCGACGGTTTGGCGGTCAGCGGCCAGCACGCTGGCGTCGTCGACCGGGGTGACGCTGAGGTCGAGGGTGCTGCTGGCGCCGGTATTGGTGGTGTAGCTGACCGGCGGCACCGCGCCGTTCCAGTTCGCCGCCGGGGTGAAGCTGTAGTCGCCGTTGGCGGCAACGGTCAGGGTGCCGACGCCGCTGATGGTCGCGATTTGGCCGGCGGTGAAACTGACGCCTTGTACGGTGAAGGTCGCCACGCTCAGGGTGTTATCGACATCGCTGTCATTGCCCAGCACGTTGCCGGTGGCGGTAGCGTCTTCGGCGCTGGTTTGGCGGTCAGCGGCCAGCACGCTGGCGTCGTCAACCGGGGTGACGTTGAGCTCCAGGGTGCTGCTGGCGCCGGTGTTGGTGGTGTAGCTGACCGGCGGCACGGCGCCGTTCCAGTTCGCCACCGGGGTGAAGCTGTAGTCGCCGTTGGCGGCAATAGTCAGGGTGCCGACGCCGCTGAGGGTCGCGACTTGACCCGCGGTAAAGGAACCGGTCACACCGGCGACGGTGAAGCTGGCCACGTTCAGGGTGTTGTCGACATCGCTGTCGTTGCCCAGCACATTGCCGGTCGCGGTAGCGTCTTCGGCGTTGGTTTGGGCATCGGCAGTCAGCACGCTGGCGTCGTCAACCGGGGTGACGTTGAGCTCCAGGGTGCTGCTGGCGCCAGTGTTGGTGGTGTAGCTGACGGACGGCACGGCACCGTTCCAGTTCGCCACCGGGGTGAAGCTGTAGTCGCCGTTGGCAGCAATAGTCACGGTGCCGACGCCGCTGAGGGTTGCGACTTGACCTGCGGTAAAGCTGCCAGTCATACCGGCGACAGTGAAGCTGGCCACGCTCAGGGTGTTGTCGACATCGCTGTCGTTGCCCAGCACATTGCCGGTGGCAACGACGTCTTCGGCGACGGTTCGGGCATCGGCAGTCAGCACGCTGGCGTCGTCAACCGGGGTGACGTTGAGCTCCAGGGTGCTGCTGGCGCCGGTGTTGGTGGTGTAGCTGACCGGCGGCACGCTGCCGTTCCAGTTCGCCACCGGGGTGAAGCTGTAGTCGCCGTTGGCGGCGAGGGTCAGGGTGCCGACGTTTTCGATGGTCGCGGTCTGGCCGGCGGCGAAACTGCCGGTCATGCCTTGTACGGTGAAGCTGGCGACACTCAGGGTGTTGTCGACATCGCTGTCATTGCCCAGCACATTGCCGGTCGCGGTAGCGTCTTCGGCGCTGGTTTGAGCATCGGCAGTCAACACGCTGGCGTCGTCGACCGGGGTGACGCTGAGCTCGAGGGTGCTGCTGGCGCCGGTGTTGGTGGTGTAGCTGACGGACGGCACGCTGCCGTTCCAGTTCGCCACCGGGGTAAAGCTGTAGTCGCCGTTGGCGGCAATAGTCAGGGTGCCAACGCCGCTGAGGGTCGCGACTTGGCCCGCAGTAAAGGAACCGGCGACGCCTTGTACGGTGAAGCTCGCCACACTCAGGGTGTTGTCGACATCGCTGTCGTTGCCCAGCACATTGCCGGTCGCGGTAGCGTCTTCGGCGTTGGTTTGGGCATCGGCAGTCAGCACGCTGGCGTCGTCGACCGGGGTGACCTTGAACTCCAGGGTGCTGCTGGCGCCGGTGTTGGTGGTGTAGCTGACCGGCGGCACGGCGCCGCTCCAGTTCGCCACCGGAGTGAAGCTGTAGTCGCCATTGGCGGCGAGGGTCAGCGTACCGACGCCGCTGAGGGTCGCGGTCTGGCCGGCGGTAAAGCTGCCAGTCATACCGGCGACAGTGAAGCTGGCCACGCTCAGGGCATTGTCGACATCGCTGTCATTGCCCAGCACATTGCCGGTCGCTGTAGCATCTTCGGCGCTGGTTTGGGCATCGGCAGTCAGCACGCTGGCGTCGTCGACCGGGGTGACGTTGAGCTCCAGGGTGCTGCTGGCGCCAGTGTTGGTGGTGTAGCTGACGGACGGCACGGCGCCGTTCCAGTTCGCCACCGGGGTGAAGCTGTAGTCGCCGTTGGCACCGATAGTCAACGTGCCGACGTTTTCAATGGTCGCGGTCTGGCCGGCGGTGAAGCTGCCGGTCACACCGGCGACGGTGAAGCTGGCCACGTTCAGGGTGTTGTCGACATCGCTGTCGTTGCCCAGCACATTGCCGGTCGCGGTAGCGTCTTCGGCGACGGTTTGGCGGTCTGCTGCCAACACACTGGCGTCATCGACCGGGGTGACGTTGAGCTCGAGGGTGCTGCTGGCGCCGGTGTTGGTGGTGTAGCTGACCGGCGGCACGCTGCCGTTCCAGTTCGCCACCGGGGTGAAGCTGTAGTCGCCATTGGCGGCGAGGGTCAGCGTGCCGACGTTTTCGATGGTCGCGGTCTGGCCGGCGGCGAAACTGCCGGTCATGCCTTGTACGGTGAAGCTCGCGACACTCAGGGTGTTGTCGACATCGCTGTCGTTGCCCAGCACGTTGCCGGTGGCAACGGCGTCTTCGGCGCTGGTTTGACTGTCTGCTGCCAGCACGCTGGCGTCGTCGACCGGGGTGACCTTGAGCTCGAGGGTGCTGCTGGCGCCGGTGTTGGTGGTGTAGCTGACCGGCGGCACGCTGCCGTTCCAGTTCGCCACCGGGGTGAAGCTGTAGTCGCCATTGGCAGCAATGGTCAGGGTGCCGACGCCGACGATGGTCGCGGTCTGGTCGGCGGTAAAGGAGCCAGTCACACCGGCGACAGTGAAGCTGGCGACACTCAGGGTGTTATCGACATCGCTGTCGTTGCCCAGCACATTGCCGGTGGCCGTGGCGTCTTCGGCGCTGGTTTGACTGTCTGCTGCCAGCACGCTGGCGTCATCGACCGGGGTGACGCTGAGCCCGAGGGTGCTGCTGGCGCCAGTGTTGGTGGTGTAGCTGACTGACGGCACCGCGCCGTTGTAGTGCGCGACCGGGGTAAAGCTGTAGTCGCCGTTGGCAGCAATAGTCAGGGTGCCGACGCCGCTGAGGGTCACGGTCTGGCCGGCGGTGAAACTGCCGGTCACACCGGCGACAGTGAAGCTGGCCACGCTCAGGGTGTTGTCGACATCGCTGTCATTGCCCAGCACATTGCCGGTGGCCGTGGCGTCTTCGGCGCTGGTTTGGGCATCGGCAGTCAGCACGCTGGCGTCGTCGACCGGGGTGACGCTGAGGACCAGGGTGGTGCTGGCGCCGGTGTTGGTGGTGTAGCTGACTGACGGCACCGCGCCGTTGTAGTGCGCCACCGGGGTGAAGCTGTAGTCGCCGTTGGCGGCAATGGTCAGGGTGCCGACGCCGCTGAGGGTCGCGGTCTGGCCGGCGGTGAAACTGCCGGTGACGCCTTGTACGGTGAAGCTGGCCACGTTCAGGGTGTTATCGACATCGCTGTCGTTGCCCAGCACGTTGCCGGTGGCGGTAGCGTCTTCGGCGCTGGTTTGGGCATCGGCAGTCAGCACGCTGGCGTCGTCGACCGGGGTGACGCTGAGCTCGAGGGTGCTGCTGGCGCCGGTGTTGGTGGTGTAGCTGACCGGCGGCACGCTGCCGTTCCAGTTCGCCACCGGGGTGAAGCTGTAGTCGCCATTGGCAGCAATGGTCAGGGTGCCGACGCCGACGATGGTCGCGGTCTGGCCGGCGGTAAAGGAGCCAGTCACACCGGCGACAGTGAAGCTGGCGACACTCAGGGTGTTATCGACATCGCTGTCGTTGCCCAGCACATTGCCGGTGGCCGTGGCGTCTTCGGCGCTGGTTTGACTGTCTGCTGCCAGCACGCTGGCGTCATCGACCGGGGTGACGCTGAGGTCCAGGGTGCTGCTGGCGCCGGTGTTGGTGGTGTAGCTGACCGGCGGCACGCTGCCGTTCCAGTTCGCCGCCGGGGTGAAGCTGTAGTCGCCGTTGGCGGCGAGGGTCAGGGTGCCGACGCCGGCGATAGTCGCGACTTGGCCTGCGGTGAAACTGCCGGTCATGCCTTGTACGGTGAAGCTCGCGACACTCAAGGTGTTATCGACATCGCTGTCATTGCCCAGCACATTGCCGGTGGTCGTGGCGTCTTCGGCGCTGGTTTGGACATCGGCGCTCAGCACGCTGGCGTCATCGACCGGGGTGACGCTGAGCTCGAGGGTGCTGCTGGCGCCGGTGTTGGTGGTGTAGCTGACCGGCGGCACGCTGCCGTTCCAGTTCGCCACCGGGGTGAAGCTGTAGTCGCCGTTGGCACCGATAGTCAGGGTGCCGACGTTTTCAATAGTCGCGGTCTGGCCGGCGGTAAAGCTGCCAGTCATACCGGCGACGGTGAAGCTGGCCACGCTCAGGGCATTATCGACATCGCTGTCGTTGCCCAACACGTTGCCGGTGGCCGCGGCGTCTTCGGCGCTGGTTTGACTGTCTGCTGCCAGCACGCTGGCGTCATCGACCGGGGTGACGCTGAGCTCCAGGGTGCTGCTGGCGCCGGTGTTGGTGGTGTAGCTGACCGGCGGCACGCTGCCGTTCCAGTTCGCCGCCGGGGTGAAGCTGTAGTCGCCGTTGGCGGCGAGGGTCAGGGTGCCGACGCCGGCGATAGTCGCGACTTGGCCTGCGGTGAAACTGCCGGTCATGCCTTGTACGGTGAAGCTCGCGACACTCAAGGTGTTATCGACATCGCTGTCATTGCCCAGCACATTGCCGGTGGTCGTGGCGTCTTCGGCGCTGGTTTGGACATCGGCGCTCAGCACGCTGGCGTCATCGACCGGGGTGACGCTGAGCTCCAGGGTGCTGCTGGCGCCGGTGTTGGTGGTGTAGCTGACTGACGGCACGCTGCCGTTCCAGTTCGCCACCGGCGTAAAGCTGTAGTCGCCGTTGGCGGCAATAGTCAGGGTGCCGACGCCGACGAGGGTCGCGACTTGACCCGCGGTAAAGGAGCCAGTCACACCGGCGACGGTGAAGGAGACCACGCTCAGGGTGTTATCGCCATCGCTATCGTTATTCAGCACATTGCCGGTCGCGACGGAGTCTTCAGCCAGTGCGCCGGCATCAGCGGTCAATACACTCGGAGTGTTGGCGACCGTGGCGCTCTGACTTCCGGTATCGGTCGTGGTGGTTGCGCCAGTGGAGGCAATGCCCGCAGTCGGAAAGCCAATGGTCGGATCGACCCTGCCCGCCGTTGCGTCGAGCACCACGAAACTGTCACCACCGCCTGCGGAACCACCTGCGCTCTCAGCGCTTGGGCCGGCAGCGGTGGCTTCGAGTTCGGTAGTCGGGTCGGCACCCGCGGCGATGGCTTGCTGCAATTCGTCTACCGACGGTGCAGCCTGCGCAGTCGTTTCAGCCAGATTGGTGCTGGAGTCCGGATCGCTGCCGCTCCATTGCGTGTCGCGACCCAGGTCGAGGATGCGGCCGTCAGCCAGTTCAAGGGTAACGGCCCCCGCCAGGCCGGTGTCTACCTGGTCGCCAACGAACAGGCGATCACCTTCAATGAGTACGCGTCGGATGCCTTCTGGGGAAACCACAAACACTTGACCAACAATGCTTTTGACGATGGCAACAACACTGCTCATTGAAGACTCTCCGGGGTACCGTTCAGTAGACTTCCATGGACCTGACGGGCAATCGCCTAATCAGTCTGGAGGTACTTTTATGTTCTATTGACGCTTTTTGTCGTCAAAATATTGGCTATAATTATTCGCTATTAACTTTATGCCAAACTATTGACCTTCTGCTGGCCATCCTAAACAATCGTCCCAGTAATGTCACATTGATATTTATGCGGCGATTCGTCCTAGAGCGCGTGACTGATTGCGCTTTTGGCGTTTCCGACATACGGTCATTCCGGTTGCCATTTTCCGATGCAGCGCCCGGATCTGCTGTGATTTGAGACAAGAAGTCCTAGGAATTTCTAACATGCGTCCGCATTTGTTGAAGGCTTTACCGTTCGTCCTCGCCGCCAGTTTTGTTCAAGCACAAACCCTGCCCGAAGCCATGCAACAAGCACTGGATGTCCATCCGGAAATCCAGGCAGGGGTAAACAGCCGAATTTCCGCGGATTATCAGTTAAAAGCAGCCAAAGGCGGATACCTGCCACGGGTCGATCTGCTCGGTGGTTATGGCCGAGAAGGCACTGATAGCGTCAGTACGCGCACCGGTCCTGGCAGCAACCACTGGGAGACCCTGAACCGCAGCGAGTCGAGCCTGCGCCTGTCGCAAATGGTTTTTGACGGTTTTGCGACGTCCAGCGAAGTGGGTCGTCAACAAGCCACCGTAAACTCCCGCGCCTACTCATTGCTGGGCTCTTCGGAGCGCACCGCGCTGACCGTTGCCCAGGTTTACCTGGATGTGCTGACCCGTCGCGACTTCGTGCAACTGGCCGAAGACAATCAGCGCAATCACGAGCGTATTTTTGACCAGATCAAGCTGCGTACCGAGCGTGGTGTCGGTCGTATGGCTGACCTTGATCAAGCCGAAGCGCGCCTGGCCCAGGCCCGCAACAACCTGATCACCGAACAAACCAACCTGGCCGATGCCGAAACCAACTTCCTCAGTGCCGTTGGCCAGATGCCCGACCAACTGGACCGTCCGGCGGGCTTCATCGCGTTGCTGCCGGCCGACCTGAACGAAGCTCGCCGGCAAATGCTCGAGAACAGCCCGATCCTGCGTTCGGCCGAGTCCGACATCGTCGCTGCCGAGCAATCGTACGAAGCCGCCAAATCGGCGTTCTACCCGCGTTTCGATGCCGAACTGGGGCGCAGTGCCGATAACGATATCGATGGGATGGACGGCCACAACAACGAATGGCAGGCCATGCTGCGCATGCGCTTCAACCTGTTCGCCGGTGGCAGCAACAAGGCCGACCTGGAATCCAGGTCCTATCAGTCCAGCGAGGCGCTGGATATTCGCAACAATGCCCTGCGGGTGTTGAACGAAGAGCTGGGCCTGGCCTGGAACGCCTTGAACAACGCCAACGCTCAAGTGCCGATCGCTCAGCAATACGTAGATCACAGCACCCGCGTGCGTACGGCGTATCAGAAGCAATTCAGCCTCGGCGAGCGCACTCTGCTCGACTTGCTCGACAGTGAAAACGAACTGTTTACTGCATCCCGTCGTTTGGCGGAGATCAAAAACATTCAGTTATTTACTCAATATCGAATCAAGGCGACCATGGGCGGATTGCTCAAGAGCCAGGGAGTGGTCGCACCCATGGCGTCCGTCGTGCAAAACGACGTAAAACCCAAGGTCCAACTGCCCGGGATGAATTGAGCCGACCCGCATAACCGTCCAATCGTCAGTCAAGAGTGCTCAGCGTGGAATCAGAAGTCAGTCGAGTTCATCTCAGTCATGATCCACGCACGCTGCACGACGATCCATTACTGGATGGCCTGCTAGCCCTGTGCACGCTGCACCAGAAACCTGCCAGCGCGGCGATGCTGACCACCGGCCTACCCTTGCCGGCACAGCGGCTGAGTGTCGAACTGCTGCCCCGCGCCGCGGCCCGCGCCGGTCTGCAAGGCCGGGTGCTGCAACGCAAGCTGGAGCAGATTCCGGCGATTGCCATGCCCGCCCTGCTGTTGCTCAAGGATGGCCGCAGTGCCGTCCTGCTCGGCTGGGAAGGCGAGGACCATGCGCGCTTGTTGCTCAGCGAAAGCGACGGCGGTGAAGTGAAGGTCAGCCGCGAACTGTTGGCGGACGACTACATCGGCCAGGTCTTCTTTGCCCAGCCTCAACACAAATTCGATGTGAACCACGGCACGTTGATCCCGCGTGCCCGCTCCTGGTTCCGCGACACCTTGAAGCGCTCTCGCTGGCTGTATGCCGACGCGATTGCCGCGAGTTTCCTGATCAACATCATCGCCATGGCCGCGCCGCTGTTCGTGATGAACGTCTACGACCGCGTCGTCCCGAACCAGGCCGCTGCCACGTTGTGGGTGCTGGCCATCGGCATCACCGGCGCCTACCTGTTCGACCTGATCCTCAAGAGTCTGCGCAGCCTGTGCCTGGATCTGGCCGGGAAAAAGACCGACCTGATCATCTCGGCGACGCTGTTCGAGCGAATCGTCGGCATGGCCATGAAATGCCGCCCGGCGCGGGTCGGCAGCTTTGCCCAGAATATTCATGAGTTCCAGAGCCTGCGGGACTTCCTCGCCTCTCTGACCCTCACCAGCCTGATCGACCTGCCGTTTACCCTGCTGATCTTCATGGTGATCGGCATCATCGGTGGGCATCTGGTGTGGATTCCGGTACTGGCGTTCCCGATTGCCCTGCTGATTGGCTATGCGTTGCAAAAGCCCTTGGTGGCGACCATGGAACGGACCATGGCGCTGGCCGCCGAGCGTCAGTCGAGCCTGATCGAAACCCTCGCCGGGCTCGATGCGGTCAAGGTCAACAACGCCGAAAGCGAGCGTCAGTACCAGTGGGAACAAACCATCGGTACCCTCAGCCGCCTCGAACTGCGGGTGAAAATGCTCTCCGGTCTGGCGATGAATATCACCCTGCTGATCCAGCAACTGGCCGGGGTGATCATGATCGTTTTCGGCGTATACCAGATCATCGACGGCAACCTCAGCATGGGCGGCCTGATCGCCTGTTACATGCTCAGCGGCCGTGCCCTCAGCCCGCTGGCGTCGTTGTCGGGCCTGCTGACCCGCTACCAGCAAGCGCGGGTGACCATGACCTCCGTCGACCAGATGATGGAGCTGGCGCAAGAGCGCAATTTCGAAGAGCGCCCGTTGAGCCGCAAGGTCCTGCAAGGCGCCATCGAGTGCCGTCAACTGAGCTTCACCTACCCGAACCAGCAAAATCCGGCACTGAAGAACATCAACCTGGTGATCAAGCCCGGGGAAAAAATCGGCATCATCGGCCGCAGCGGCTCGGGCAAAAGCTCGTTGGCCAAACTGTTGGTCGGGCTCTATCAGCCGGACGACGGTGCCTTGCTGGTCGATGGCGTCGACATTCGCCAGATCGACGTCAGCGAACTGCGTCACAACATTGGCTACGTGCCCCAGGACATCCAGCTGCTGGCCGGTACCCTGCGCGACAACCTGGTGTCCGGCGCGCGCTACGTAGAAGACGAGCTGGTCCTGCAAGCCGCCGAACTGGCCGGCGTGCATGAGTTCGTCCGGTTGCATCCACAAGGCTACGAACTGCAGGTCGGCGAGCGTGGCCAAAACCTGTCCGGCGGTCAGCGACAGAACGTCGCCCTGGCCCGCGCGCTGTTGCTCAACCCGCCGATCCTGCTGCTCGACGAACCCACCAGCGCCATGGACAACACCGGTGAAGAACGCTTGAAGCAACGCCTGCAAGCCGTGGTAGCCAACAAGACCGTGGTGCTGGTGACGCATCGGGCCTCGTTGCTCTCGCTGGTCGACCGGTTACTGGTGGTCGACCGTGGGCAGATTCTTGCTGATGGACCTAAAGCCGTGGTGATGGAAGCGTTGAAGAAGGGGCAGATCAGTGTTGCTTAAGTCTGGCGCTATCCGCCGTTACTTCAAAGGCTCCGACTCCCTGCAAGGGCAGCCGTTGCCCGAGGTCAACAAAGCCCTGATCGAAGACGCCCCGCGAGTGGTGCGACTGACTATCTGGGCGATCATCGGCTTCTTCGTGTTCCTGTTGTTGTGGGCCAACTTCGCGGTGATCGATGAAGTCACCCGTGGCGACGGCAAGGCAATCCCGTCGTCGAAACTGCAGAAAATCCAGAACCTGGAAGGGGGCATCGTCGCCGAACTGTTTGTCAGGGAAGGGCAGATCGTTGAAGCCGGTGCGCCGCTGATTCGGCTTGATGACACTCGTTTTGTGTCCAACGTCGGCGAAACCGAGGCGGATCGACTGTCCATGCTGTTGCGGGTGGAGCGCCTGAGCGCCGAAGTCGACGACCGCCCGCTCAACATTCCGGCTGATGTGCTCAAGGCCGTACCCGGTCAGGCGGCCAGCGAGCAATCGTTGTACGACAGCCGCCGTCAGCAACTGCTCGATGAGGTCGGTGGCCTGCAGGAGCAGTTGATCCAGCGTCAGCAAGAGCTGCGCGAGTTCACTTCCAAGCAGTCGCAATACCGCAACAGCCTGCAGCTGCTGCGCCAGGAAATCGGCATGTCCGAGCCGCTGGTGGCGCAGGGTGCGGTTTCTCCGGTGGAAGTGCTGCGCCTCAAGCGCGCGGAAGTGGAAACCCGTGGGCAGGTAGAAGCCACCACCCTGGCGATTCCACGTGCCGAATCGGCGATCAAGGAAGTCGCGCGCAAAATCGACGAGACCCGCGGCAGATTCCGCAGTGAAGCCCTGACCCAACTCAATGAGGCCCGCACCGACCTGAGCAAGGCCAGTGCCACTGGCAAGGCCCTCGAAGACCGCGTCAGCCGTACACTGGTGACGTCGCCGGTGCGCGGCATCATCAAGCAACTGCTGGTCAACACCATCGGCGGCGTGATCCAGCCGGGCAGCGACCTGGTAGAAATCGTTCCGCTGGATGACACGCTATTGGTCGAGGCGCGGATTCGTCCGCAAGACATCGCCTTCCTGCACCCGGGGCAAGAAGCCATCGTCAAGTTCACCGCCTACGACTACACCATCTATGGCGGCCTGAAAGCCAAGCTGGAGCAGATCGGTGCCGACACCATCACCGATGAAGACAAGAAGAACACCTACTACGTGATCACTCTGCGCACCGACCGCAGCCATCTGGGCACGGACCAAAAACCGTTGCTGATCATCCCCGGCATGGTCGCGTCGGTGGACATCATCACTGGCAAGAAAAGCATCCTCAGCTATTTGCTAAAACCCATCATCCGCGCCCGGGCCGAGGCGTTGCATGAGCGGTAATTATCCACCTGATGGTCGTTCCCATGCTGGACCGTGTTCTGCCTAAAAGATCGCAGCCTGCGCGGATTTGCGTACGACCTCGAATTTGCGGGTGTACCGGGACCCCGTAGGAGCTGCCGCAGGCTGCGATCTTTTGATCTTTGAATTAAGCCATATCGTTATTCCTTAACGATATTTAAAATTATTTTCTTATACCTATAAAGTCAAACCCCTGCGTACCTGCCGACCAATCGGCGCGCCGCACGACACGAACCAACACGGGACCTCCGTGAGTTTCTGATCGACGCGCGCGCCCTTGAGCGTGCCGTGCGTGGGAGTGATTTATGTCTGCAGCTACCGCTTTCCCAAGCGCCGCGAATATCGCGCCGCAAACGTTCGAAGTCCGCCCGTTCCGCGGCGCCGTGGGTGCCGAAATCATCGGCCTCGACCTGGCGTTGCCGATCAACGACCAGGACTTCTCCCGCATACACCGTGCGCATCTGGATCACCACGTGGTGGTGTTCCGCAACCAGCGCATAACCCCAGAACAGCACATCACCTTCAGCCGGCGCTTCGGCGTGTTGCAGATTCATGTGCTCAAGCAATTTCTGCTGACTGGCCACCCGGAAATCCTCATCGTCTCCAACATCATCGAGAACGGCCAATCCATCGGCCTGGGCGATGCCGGAAAATTCTGGCACTCCGACCTCTCCTACAAGGAGCTGCCGAGCCTGGGCTCGATGCTGCATGCCCAGGAGCTGCCTTGCGAAGGCGGCGACACCCTGTTCGCCGACATGCACAAAGCCTGGGACGGCCTGCCGCAAGCGCTGCGCAAGGCGATCGAAGGCCGCTCGGCCGCGCACTCCTACACCGCGCGCTACAGCGAAAACAAATTTGCAGGCAACTGGCGCCCAACCCTGACCCCGGAGCAACTCGCACAGGTCAACGAGGTGGTGCATCCGATTGTCCGCACCCATCCGGAAAACGGCCGCAAGGCACTGTTCGTCAGCGAAGGATTCACCACCCGCATCGTCGGTTTGCCCGAAGACGAAAGTCAGCAACTGCTGGCTGAGCTTTACGCCCACAGCGTGCTGCCGGAAAACATTTATCGCCACCAATGGCAGCCCCACGACCTGGTGTTCTGGGACAACCGTTCGCTGATCCACCTTGCCGCGGGTTGCCCAAGCCATCTGCGGCGCAAGCTCTATCGCACCACCATTCAGGGCGACGCCCCTTACTGATCGACCACGGCACTTCCTATAACCAGGAGCATCTCCATGTCCAACCCAATCAAATCCGTGGCCGCCAGTATCGGCCTGGGGTTCAGCTTGCTCGCCAGTAGCCTTGTCGCCCCGGGCACAGCTCATGCCGAAGGCGAGATCCGCATCGCCGAGCAGTTCGGCATTGTTTACCTGCTGCTCAATGTGGTGCGCGATCAAAACCTGATCGAAAAACACGGCAAGGAGGAGGGCATCGACATCAAGGTCGACTGGACCCAACTGTCCGGCGGCGCGGCAGTCAACGATGCGCTGCTCTCCGGCTCCATCGATATTGCCGGTGCCGGGGTCGGCCCGCTGCTGACCATCTGGGACCGTACCCATGGCAAGCAAAACGTCAAGGCCGTGGCTTCGCTGGGCAACTTTCCGTACTACCTGGTGAGCAACAATCCGCACGTCAAAACTATCGCCGATTTCACCGAGAAGGACCGCATCGCCGTGCCTGCAGTCGGCGTTTCCGTGCAGTCGCGCTTCCTGCAGTACGCCGCGGCCAAGCAATGGGGCGATAAGGATTTCAACCGCCTGGATAAGTACACCATCGCCGTCCCGCACCCGGACGCCACTGCTGCGTTGATCGCCGGTGGCACCGAGCTGACCGGGCATTTTTCCAACCCGCCGTTCCAGGATCAGGCGCTGAAAAACCCCAAGGTGCATGTGGTGCTCAATACCTACGACTTGCTCGGCCCGAACTCACCAACCGTGCTGTTCGCCACTGAGAAATTCCGCAATGAGAACCCGAAGACCTACAAAGCCTTCATCGAAGCCCTGACCGAAGCGGCCGAGTTTGCCCAGAACGACAAAGGCGCGGCCGCTGACACCTACATCCGCGTCACCAAAGCCAAAATCGACCGAGCCGATTTGCTGAAAATCATCGACAACCCGCAGTTCGAATTCAGCGTCACGCCGAAAAACACCTATCCGTTGGCGGAATTTCTCTACCGGGTCGGCGCGCTCAAAAACAAACCCGAATCATGGAAGGACTACTTCTTCCAGGATGCGAAACCGCTGCAAGGGAGCTGACAGAAATGAACGCGCCTGTGCAAGGCCACACGGCCAGCAAACTGATCACAGCAGCGCCAGCGCTGCTGTCGGTCGACCACGTCAGCCTCGAGTACCGCACCCCGCAGCGCGTCGTTCGGGCAACTCATCAGGTCAGCTTCGAGATTGACCCTGCCGACCGTTTCGTCCTGCTCGGTCCTTCAGGTTGTGGTAAATCGACGCTGCTCAAGGCGGTTGCCGGGTTTATCCAGCCCTGCGAAGGGCAGATCCGTCTGCAAGGGCAAACCGTCAGCGCGCCGGGGCCGGACCGGATCGTAGTGTTCCAGGAGTTCGACCAACTGCCGCCGTGGAAGACCGTCAAACAAAACGTCATGTTCCCGCTGCTCGCCTCAAAAACCCTCAAGCGCCGCGAAGCCGAGGAACGGGCGCTGCATTACCTGGAAAAGGTCGGTCTGGCGGGGTTTGCCGACGCCTATCCGCACACCTTGTCTGGTGGTATGAAAGCTCGCGTGGCGATCGCCCGGGCTTTGGCGATGCAGCCGAAGATCCTGCTGATGGACGAGCCCTTCGCCGCCCTCGATGCCCTGACCCGCCGCAAGATGCAGGAAGAATTGCTGCTGCTCTGGGAAGAGGTGCGCTTCACCTTGCTGTTTGTCACTCACTCCATTGAGGAGGCGCTGGTGGTCGGCAATCGCATTCTGTTGCTGTCGCCGCACCCGGGGCGCGTACGCGCAGAAATCCACAGCCATCAGTACGACTTGCACAGCCTCGGTGGCGCGGAATTTCAACAGTCGGCGCGGCGCATTCATCGGCTGCTGTTTGAAGAAAACCAGGCTCCGCAAGCCGAGCAAGAACTGAACTTCGCCGATATCCGTATCGCTTATTGAGCCATGGGAGGATTGCCCGATGAGCTATTCATCATCTGTACGCCAGGAATACGAAGTTGTATTGGAACCGCTGCTGACCGTCCCGCTGGAACGCGAACTACCCCTCGGGCAACGCCTCTGGCAACAAGGCTGGTTGCGCAAAAGCCTGATCCTGATTTTGCTCGCGGTGCTGTGGGAAGCCGTCGCCCGCTACCAGGACAACGACCTGCTGCTGCCCAGCTTCCTGCAAACCGGCAGCGCGCTGTATGACGGTCTGCTCAGCGGCGAGTTGCTGGGCAAAGTCGGCATTTCACTGGTGGTACTGCTCAAGGGTTACCTGATCGGCATCGTCCTGGCCTTCGCCCTGACCACCCTGGCGGTCTCGACCCAGTTCGGTCGCGACCTGCTGAGCACCCTGACCTCGATGTTCAACCCCTTACCGGCGATTGCCCTGTTGCCGCTGGCGTTGCTGTGGTTCGGCCTGGGGCAGAACAGCCTGATTTTCGTGCTGGTGCATTCGGTGCTCTGGGCCTTGGCCTTGAACACCTACGCCGGCTTTCTCGGCGTCTCGGAAACCCTGCGCATGGCCGGGCGCAACTATGGTCTGAAGGGCATTCGCTTTGTGCTATTCATCCTGATCCCGGCCGCGCTGCCGTCGATCCTCGCGGGCCTGAAAATTGGCTGGGCCTTTGCCTGGCGCACCCTGATCGCCGCCGAACTGGTATTCGGCGCCACCAGCGGCAAGGGCGGGTTGGGCTGGTACATCTTCCAGAACCGTAATGAGTTGTACACCGACAAGGTCTTTGCCGGCCTGGCGGTGGTGATTCTGATTGGGTTGCTGGTGGAGAATCTGGTGT
This sequence comes from Pseudomonas sp. KH_050, assembly GCF_057838875.1. Lineage (NCBI taxonomy): Bacteria > Pseudomonadati > Pseudomonadota > Gammaproteobacteria > Pseudomonadales > Pseudomonadaceae > Pseudomonas > Pseudomonas sp. KH_050. The sequence goes on from NZ_CM174478.1 coordinate 157,149, forward strand.
TCGACACACTGGAACGGGTGACGGTGAAGCGTTGGGGGATGCAGCGTTGATTTTGCGGGTGTCATATATCGGCGCTTGCGGCTTGCTCGTTGAGACCATGCATGGCGAACTGCTGACGACTCAAGAACAACTGGTAGAGGCAGCGCGGTGGTGTCGAGCCTGTTTTACGACTGATGAGGCTGGTGATTGTGGATATTTATCAGAGCTCGAAATGTTCTGTTCACCAATAGTCGGGTTTGATCGCCGGTGCTTTACGGGTCGGCACGCGATCCGGGAATTGATGCGTCTGGAGCTCCTCTGGGGTGACGACACGCCGCATCCAATGTGAGAACTCTTTAAGAGAGCCAGGCGCAGGGCGTTTGAATTCGGGTCTATAGGGAAGAATGGTGCCCAAGGTCATCTCGGGGAAATTTTCCCGGATGGCTCTCAGGGCTGGAGTCATGTCGGTATCACCGGAAACCAGTACCAGTTGATCAATACGTTCGGTCTTTACAGAAAAGGCCTGCCTGGCTGCAGTACGGTACATGCTGATCGCGATGTGTACGTCCGTTTCCTTCTCTTCGAGCTTCCATATGTCGACCTTGTCTTGGCGCGAAGCTCTCGTCTTTTTATCAATGAAACGAGGGGCTTTGGCGGGCTCAAGCTGATGCCGGCCATAGTGGACGACAATATTGCTGGCCTTCAGGGCCCGGACATAAGTGTCCTGAGCTTCTTTGGAAACTCTGCCGCGAGTCGCGAGTTCTGGTTTAACAGAGGACGTGAAGTAATCGACAGAGGCCAGTAAGCTTTTTGGGTTCTCGACGTAAACGATATGAGCCAGCAATTTCGATAGATCGAGCCACTTGTATGGGGTACCAGCCAGTAGGCCGTAGAAGAGGTTGTAACCGTCGACAAAGAACGCGGTGCGCACAAATACTACCCTCAGAAACGAAAAAACCGGCCAGAGCCGGTTTTTTCACCCCAACTGCCAGCGAACTTAATCTCTGCGTACGGGGTTGAGTAGTGGAACCGATGCTAAGTGGAGTCGACACAGACGTCAACCGTTGCCTGACAAAGGGAACTACCCGGCTGGCGAACACGCCCGGCACCAGTGATGGATGTTTTTTGCATGTGTTGCGGGGCGGGTCAAGGCAACCCTACTTTGATTCTTTGAGCACTTATTACGGGCGTTGTCGAATTGTCAGAAAGCGTTAGGCGGGAGTGGTTGTAGAGGTTGAAGCTGTCTGGCCTGAAATAGATTAAATTGAGAACCGCGAGCATCCATATATTGCTCAACGCATCGCAGCGGTAACCAGCTATTCCAGCCCCTGATGGCTATTTGCTTGACGCTGATCGCTGCTGTCGTAGACTCCGCGCATCCGTCAGGGAGTTACGGTTATGCGGCGTTATTGTGGATTGGGCTTTGGATTGATCGGTCTGGCGTGCCTGGCACAAGCACAGACACCTGCGTCGGATGATCCGTTGTTGGATAACAGCTCGGCCAATGCGTCCACGTCGACTGCCAGCGAGGCCCGAGGGGTGTTGCGCGCGCGGGATCAGGCGATGCTGGCCAGTGAGCTTTCCGGGCGTATCGTCGAGTTGCCGTTCAGTGAGGGCGAGTCCTTCGACAAGGGCGATACCCTTGCCCGTTTCGATTGCTCGGCTTATCAGGCTCAGCTCAGTGCCGCTCAGGCCGCCAATCGCGGTGCCAATGAAGAGCTGGCGCACAACAAGCAGTTGGCTTCGCTGAATTCGGTCGGGCGTTTTGAAGTGGCGCGAGCCGAAGCCAAACTCGCCGAAACCCAGGCGCAATCCCAGGTTTATCAAGTTCAGGTCAAGCGCTGCAGCGTGGTTGCGCCGTATGCTGGCCAGGTTGTCGAGCGCAAGGTTCAACGCTACGAAAGCGTGGCCGCCGGTTCGCCGCTGCTGGAAATCGTCGACAACCGCACCCTGGAAATTCACTTGCTGGTGCCGTCACGCTGGATGGGCAAGCTCAAGCCCGGGCAAACCTTCAGCTTCGTGCCTGATGAGACCGGCCAGGCACTTAACGCCACGGTCAAGCGTCTTGGCGCAAGAATCGATGAGGGCAGCCAGACGCTGCTACTGGTAGCGACACTGCCCAGCGCCGGTGGTTTGCTGGCAGGCATGAGCGGCACGGCGCGTTTCGCGGAGTTCAAGTGAACGCCCCGGTGACAGGCACGGCCGAACGGGTGTTTGCCCAGTTTCTCGAACTGGAACGCCAGACCCGCGCCGCTCGCACCACCGAACAATTGGCCTACGGCCTGGTCAATGACGGCCAGGCGTTGTTCGGCTTTCGCCATGCGGCGTTGCTGATCGCCGGCAAAGTCCGGGCGGTGACTGGCGTCAGCAGCGTGGAACCGAATGCGCCATTTGTGGCGTTCGTCGAGCAAGCGGTGGGGCAATTGTTCAAGCTCGACCTGCTGAAACAGGCGCGGGTCATACCGGCTGGATCGTTGAATGCGCATATTCAGGCCGACTGGCATAGCCTGTGCGCGGCGCAGGTGTTCTGGTTGCCGCTGCTCGATCACCAGGGGCAGGTGTTCGGTGGCCTGTGGCTGGCCCGCGATACACCGTGGAACCCCTCCGAACACGTCTTGCTGTCGCAACTCGGCGATACCTACAGCCATGCCTGGCTGGCGTTGCAGCCGCGCCAACCCTGGCGTTTGCGCTGGACCCGCAAGCGTCAGGTGGCGTTGCTGGCGGTGGTGTTGCTCGGCTTATTGATTCCGGTACGTCAATCGGTGCTGGCGCCCGCGGAAGTGGTTCCCCTCGGCGGGCGAGTGGTCGCGGCGCCGCTGGATGGGGTGATCGCCGAGTTTCAGGTCAAGCCGAATCAGGCCGTGAAGACCGGCGACCTGCTGCTGCGTTTCGAAAGCACCACCCTCAACGCCCAGGCCGACGTGGCCGGCCGCGCCCTGGGTGTGGCTGAAGCCGAGTTGAAGGCCAATGCTCAACGCGCCTTCGCCGATGCCGAGTCGAGCTCGAAGATTGATCTATTGGCGGCTCGGGTCGAGCAAAAACGCGCCGAACGTGATTACGCCCGCGAGCTGCTCAAACGCAGTGAGGTGCGTGCCGAACGCGACGGTATCGCGGTGTTCGCCGACGCCGAACGCTGGATTGGCAAACCGGTGCAGACGGGCGAACGCTTGATGGAAATCGCCGACCCGACCCAGGCCGAATTGCGCATCGAACTGGCGGTCGGCGATGCGATCGCCCTGGAGCCCAATGCGCAGGTCGCACTGTTTCTCGACAGCGATCCGTTGCAGCGCCATCTGGCGACCCTCGAACGAGCCGCCTACGAGGCGCAACCCACTGCCGGCGGGCAGCTGGCCTATCGGCTGGACGCGCGCTTCGACGAGGCGCCACCGCGCATCGGTCTGCGTGGCACGGCGAAGGTTTTCGGTGAGCGTGCGCCGTTGGCGTTGTATCTGCTGCGCCGACCGTTGGCCGGCTTGCGCCAAAGTGTGGGCCTGTAGATGACATTGCCCAGCCTGCGCGCGGATTTGCAGCTGTCGGTGGCGGCCCCGGCACTGGATGGTTCACCACGCTGGACCCTCGCCGATCCGGTGCGCGGACGCTACTTCAAGCTAGGCACGGCAGCGATGCGCTTGCTGCGGCATTGGTCGTTGGCTGACGCCGAGGAGGTGTTGCACGCGGCCAATCGCGAGCCGGGTTTGCCACTGGGTACTCAGGAACTGGATGAGTTGCTGGGGTTTCTCCGGGCCCATGATTTGATCAGCTCACTCGACCCGCAACAACGTGCCAGCTATGGCCTCAAAGCTACCGCACAACGTCAGGGATTGTGGCAAATGCTCTTGCATCAATACCTGTTTTTCCGGATTCCATTATGGCGTCCGGACGCCTTTCTCAATCGCGTCTGGCCATGGCTGGAGCGCTTTGGCCCTGGCTTGTTGCGCTATGGCTTGCCCGCCACGCTGGGGCTCGGGGTGTTCCTGGTGTCGCGGGACTGGCAGCGTTTTCTGGCGACCTTCCCGCACCTGTTCAGCCTCGGTGGTGCGCTGGCATTTGCTGTCGCGCTGTTCTTCGCCAAGCTGTGCCACGAGTTGGGCCATGCCTTCATGGCCAAGCGAGCGGGGTGTCGGGTGCAGAGCATGGGCGTGGCGTTCATGGTCCTGCTGCCGCTGTTTTATACCGATGTCAGCGACGCATGGCGGGTCAATGATCGCCGCGCCCGCCTGTTGATCGGCGCCGGGGGCGTGTTGGCCGAATTGCTCCTGGCCAGCATTGCTTTGCTGGCATGGTCGTTGTTGCCGGACGGGCCGGCGCGTACGGCGGCCTTCATGTTGGCCAGCGCGACCTGGTTGACCACCCTGGTGGTCAACCTGAACCCCTTTATGCGCTTCGATGGTTACTTTCTGCTCAGCGATCTGTGGGAAGTCGACAACCTTCAGGGCCGGGCCTTTGCGTTGTGTCGCTGGCGCTTGCGTGAAGGGTTGTTCGGTTATGGCGAACCCGCGCCGGAGCCTTGGTCGCCAACGCTGCAGCGGCGGTTGCTGTGGTGGGGATATTGCTCGTGGATATGGCGCGCGGTGTTGTTTTTCGGCATCGCGCTGGCGGTTTATCACTTGTTTTTCAAACTGCTCGGGATCTTCCTGATGCTGGTGGAAGTGCTGTGGTTCATCTTCCTGCCGATCGTGCGCGAATGGCGGGTGTGGTGGGCTCGCCGCGAACAGGCTTATGCCCCGCGGGTGCTGTTCGGCAGCCTGGGTTTGCTGGCGCTGGTGTTGCTGCTGGCACTGCCGTGGCGTAGCGCGGTCGAGTTGCCGGCGATGCTCGAAGCCGGTCGGGTCAGCGCCTTGCATGCACCGGTGGCCGCGCGGGTAAAGCAGGTCAAGGTCACCGATGGTCAGACGGTCGCCCAGGGCGAAGTGCTGATCGAACTGGAATCGCCGGACCTGGATTCGCGCCAGGCCATTGTTCGCCGCGAAATCGAAATCCTCCAGCTGTTGATGCGTCGTCAGGCCGGGCGCAGTGAAACAGCGGCCGATGCCGGCATCATCGAGCAACGATTGGCCGAGACCGTCGCCGAATACCGTGGCCTGGCGGCCCAGCGTCAGCGTTTGCTGTTGCGTGCGCCCCAGGCCGGCAAAGTGCGCGATCTGCTACCGCAACTGAGCGTTGGTCGCTGGTTGTCGCCCACGCAACCCTTGGCCCGGGTGGTCGAGGAGGGCGTGCGGCTGCGCGGCTATCTGGCGGAAGCCGAGCTGTGGCGGGTCCTGCCGGGCGCCAAGGGGCGCTTTATTGCTGATGATCCGATGCATTCGTCGATCAAGGTCGAACTGATGGAAGTGGACACCAACGGTGCCGCGTATGTCGATCAGGAGGCGTTGACCTCTGACCATCACGGCCCGATTGCCGTACGCCGCGATGAAAACAATCGCCCGGAGCCGGTGCAAGCGCAATACGGCGCGCGGCTGAACATTCTCGATGACATGCCGACACCCACCCAGCCGTTGCGCGGCCTGGTGGTGTTGCAAGGGCGTGGCGAGTCGTTGCTGGGTACGGCCTGGCGGCGTCTGGCAGCATTGGGTGTCAGGGAAAGCGGATTCTGAAATGCGCCGAATGCACTGGATTGGTGCGCCTGGCCAGCATGCTCGCGGTCCATGGTTAATCACATTTTCCCTGTGAACTTGCTGCCAATTGATATCAAAACACCACTAGGCCGAATTCGCTCAATAGACTACTCTCTGTCCTACAAAAAGGACTTTCGATTACGGTGAAGGGATTGCACGATTTCCACTTTATCTCTGGGTTGCCGCGCTCAGGGTCTACCTTGCTGTCGGCCATTCTCCTGCAAAACCCGCGTTTTCATGCCGGCATGACTAGCCCGGTGGGCGCGTTGTGTTCCGGCATTCTCGAACAATGCAGTGCTGGCAGCGAGTTTGGCGCGGTGATCGACACCGATCTGCGCCGGCGCCTGCTACGTGGCGTGTTCGATTCCTTCTACGCCGACAAGGCCGATAAGCCGGTCATCTTCGATACCAATCGTCTCTGGTGCTCGCGCCTTCCCGCGCTGCATGACCTGTTCCCCAAGGCCAAAACCATCGCCTGCGTGCGCAACGTCGCCTGGGTCATGGACAGTATCGAGCGCCTGTACCGTGCCAATCCGTTCGAGAACACCAAACTGTTCAACGACGCGGTCGAGCGCAACACCGTCTACAGTCGCTGCGAAACCCTGGCCCAGCGCAACCGGCTTGTAGGGTTTGCCTGGGCGGCGCTCAAGGAAGCCTATTACGGCGAACATGCCGACGCCCTGTTGGTTGTCGATTATGACCTGCTGAGTCAGGCCCCCGAGCGAGTCATGCGCCTGGTGTATGACTTTATCGGCGAGCCCTGGTTCGAGCACGATTTCGACAACCTGGCCTACGACGCGCCGGAGTTCGATCAGGGGTTGGGTCTGTCCGGGTTGCACAAGGTCAAACGCAAAGTCTCGTTGGAGCCCCGGCGCACGATTCTGCCTCCGGATCTGTTCGAGCAATTTGCTCAGCTGTCCTTTTGGCAGGATGGATCAGCCAGCGCTGCCAATGTCATTCGTATGAAAACCGAAACCGCGATCAATTGATCGCGGTTTTTTTCATCTCGTTAACACGTTCGATTGCGGGTGAGCATCATGTGGTGGAGCAAAGGTAATTCGCGGGCAGTACAGCGGGCCTCCGGGAGTGCGAAAGCTCCGGTTTCGCCATTAATCATGTCCCTTGAGCCGCGCATGCTGTTCGACGGCGCGGTGGCGGCCACAGTGGCCGACACCGCCCAGGCCGACAGCCACGCGACTGCCGAAGCCGCCAAAGCACCGGCTACCGAAAGCGCTGCCGGCAGCGACAGCCATCCGCAGAGCGAGGCCGCACCGACGCCTGCGCCCGCCGCGGTACCGGGGCAGAGCGTGGTTTTTGTCGACTCGCGGATCAAGGACGCCAGCAGCCTGCTCACCGACGTGGCGCCCGGCGCTCAAGTGGTTCAACTTGATGCGGCCCAAGACGGCTTGCAGCAAATCGCCGATTACCTCGATCAGCATCAGGGCGTTAGCTCGGTGCAGATCATCGCCCACGGCAATACCGCAGACTTATGGCTGGGCAACAGCTACCTGTCGGCCGACAACGTAGCGGCCCGCAGTGCGGTGCTGGCTGAAATCGGCAAGGACATGAATGCGGGCGGCGATATCCTGATCTTCGGCTGCTACACCGCCGAGGGTGAGCGCGGCTTGAGTTTTGTCGATTCGCTGGCGCAACTGACCGGGCGTGATGTGGCGGCTTCGACCAACCGGACCGGGATTGGCGGCGACTGGGATCTGGAAATCGTCACCGGCAACATCGAAAGCGCCAACGTGCTCTCGACCAAGGCCATGAGCGAGTATCAGTGGGGGTTGGCGTCCTGGACCGCCACCAACAACGCGAACACCGGGGTCGGTTCGTTGCGTGCGGCGATTGCTTCGGCGCAGAACGGCGATACCGTCACCTTCAGTGCCGGCATGACGGTTCAGCTCACTTCCGAACTGCTGATCAACAAGAACATCACCCTCGATGGCGATATAAACAACGACGGCGCGGCGGATGTGATCCTGGACGGGCAATACAGGACCCGGGTCATTGAAATCACGGCGGGCAGCACCGTGACCCTCGATGGCCTGGTGATCACCAGAGGCCTGGTTTCAGGCACTGGTGGCAATGGTGGCTACGGCGCGACCGGCGCCATGGCCGGCGGGATTTTCAACGCCGGGATCCTGACCATGAGCAACGTCACCGTCACGTCTAACGCGGCTTCCGGCGGTGGTGGTGGCGGCGGTGTCACGGGAGCTTTCTATGGCGGTGGCGGCGGTGGCGGTGGCGGCCTTGGCGGTCAGGGCGGCGGCCACGGCGGTTCGGCCGGGCCGGGCACCGGCACCTTGGGCGGTCAGGCGGGCAGCGGTGGCGTCGGTGGTTACGGCGGCGGTTATGACGCCACCCACATGGGCGGTCGCGGCGGTACTACAACCGGTGGCTCGGGCGGCCTCGGCGTTTCCTACTACAGCAACGGCGGTAACGGTGCGACGGCCACCAACGGCACGATCTCCATCGGCGGCGGTGGCGGCGGTGCCGGTTGGGACAAGGTGGGTGGCGCTGGCGGCAAGGCGGTGGGCGGCATCTACAACGCCAGCACGGGCACCCTCACCATCGTCGGTACCTCGACCATTAGCAACAACATCGGTGCCGGTGGTGGTGGCGGCGGTGGTGGTGGTAACGGCAGCAACGCCAGCAGCGGCGGGATTGGCGGCCGGGGTGTCGGCGCGATCTGGAACAAAGGCACATTGCTGATCACCGCGGCCAACTTCGCCGCGCTGAGCGGCAATGCCGCTGCCAGTGGCGCGGGCGGCGTGGCGCTGGGTGGTGGCACGACGGGCACCTCGCCGACCTCGGTGGCGACGATCTACAACGACGGTGGCGTCCTCAACACCGCGTATTCGCCACCTCCCACCGTAACCATCGTGGTCGCCGACAATGCGCTGAAAATCGGTGAAACCTCGCTGGTGACCTTCACGTTTTCCGAGGCAGTGAGTGGTTTCACCAACGCCGACCTGACGATCGCCAACGGCACTCTCACGTCCGTCAGCAGCAGCGACGGCGGCATCACCTGGACCGCGACCTTCACCCCGACGTCGAGCATCAGCGACACCAGCAACGTCATTACCCTGGATAACACTGGAGTCCTGAACGGTCTCGGGACTGCCGGGGTCGGCACCACCAATTCGAACAACTACACCGTCGACACCGTGCGGCCGACCGCGACCATTGTGCTCGCCGATACCGCGCTGAAAGTCGGCGAAACCTCGCTGGTGACCATCACCTTCTCTGAAGCCGTGAGCGGTTTCACCAACGCCGACCTGACCATCGCCAACGGCACGCTGAGCGCGGTGAGCAGCAGCAACGGCGGCATCACCTGGACCGCGACGTTTACGCCCACCGTGAGCATCACCGACGCGACCAATCTGATCACCCTCGACAACACGGGCGTTACTGACCTGGTGGGCAATGCCGGGAGCGGTACCGCCGACTCAAATAACTATGTCATCGATACCGTACGGCCGACCGCGACTATCGTGGTTGCCGACAGCACGCTCAGCGCGGGTGAAACCAGTCTTGTAACCATCACCTTCTCGGAAGCCGTGAGCGGTTTCACCAATGCCGATCTGACCATTGCCAACGGCACGCTCGGTACAGTGAGCAGCAGCGACGGCGGGATCACCTGGACCGCGACCTTCACGCCAACCGGCGGCGTGAATGCCCCGAGCAACCTCATCACTCTGAACAATACCGGGGTTGCGGACCTGTCCGGCAACACGGGAACAGGCACCACCGACTCCGGCAATTATGTCATCAACACCGCGCTACCGACCGCCACCATTGTGGTCGCCGACAATTCGCTGAAGACTGGTGAAACCTCGCTGGTGACCATTACCTTCTCCGAGGCCGTGAGCGGTTTCACCAATGCCGATCTGACCATCGCCAACGGTACACTCAGTGCGGTGAGCAGCAGTGACGGTGGTATCACCTGGACCGCCACGTTCACCCCGACCGCCAGCATTACTGACGCGACCAATCTGATCATATTGGACAATAGCGGCGTGCAGGCTGCCGCCACCGGTAACGTGGGCAGCGGCACCAGCAATTCGAACAACTATGCGATCGACACCGTGCGTCCGACGGCGACCATCGTGATGGCCGACACCGCGCTGAGAATCGGCGAAACCTCGCTGGTGACTATCACCTTCTCGGAAGCCGTGAGCGGTTTGACCAACGCCGACCTGATGATTCCCAACGGCACTCTCACGTCTGTCAGCAGCAGCGATGGCGGCCTCACCTGGACGGCGACCTTTACCCCGTCGTCGAGCATCAGCGACACGACCAACCTGATCACCCTGGATAACACCGGGATCAGCGACCTGTCGGGCAACGCCGGGTCCGGCAGCACCGATTCGAACAACTACGCCATCGACACCGCACGTCCGACCGCGACCATCGTGCTCGCCGACAGCACGCTCAGCGCTGGCGAAACCTCGTTGGTGACCATCACCTTCTCGGAAGCCGTGAGCGGTTTCACCAACGCTGACCTGACCATCGCCAACGGCACGCTGAGCGCGGTGAGCAGCAGCGACGGCGGTCTCACCTGGACCGCGACCTTCACGCCAACTGGCGGCGTGAATGACTCGAGCAACGTTATCACTCTGAACAACACCGGTGTTGCGGACCTGTCCGGCAACACCGGCAGCGGCACCACCAGCTCCGGCAACTACACGATCGATACCGTACGGCCGACGGCGACCATCGTGGTCGCCGACAATGCGCTGAAAGTCGGTGAAACCTCGCTGGTGACTATCACCTTCAGCGAAGCGGTGAGCGGTTTCAGCAATGCTGACCTGACCATTGCCAATGGCAGCCTGAGCGCGGTCAGCAGCAGTGATGGCGGTGTCAGCTGGATCGCCACATTCACGCCGACCAGCAGTATTACCGACACCAGCAACCTCATCACGCTGGACAACACTGACGTGCAAAATGCCTCGGGCAACGCGGGCAGCGGCAGCACCGACTCCAACAATTACGCCATCGACACCGTGCGTCCGACCGCGACCATCGTGGTCGCCGACACCGCGCTGAAAATCGGCGAAACCTCGCTGGTGACCATCACCTTCTCGGAAGCCGTGAGCGGTTTGACCAACGCCGACCTGACGATTGCCAACGGCACGCTGAGTGCGGTCAGCAGCAGCGATGGTGGCGTCACCTGGACGGCGACTTTTACCCCGTCGTCGAGCATCACCGACACGACCAACCTGATCACCCTGAACAACACGGGCATCAGCGATCTGTCGGGCAATACCGGGTCCGGCAGCACCGATTCGAACAACTACGCTATCGACACCGCGCGTCCGACCGCCACTATCGTAGTGGCCGACAGCACGCTCAGTGCTGGCGAAACGTCGTTGGTAACCATCGTTTTCGACGAGGCGGTGAGCGGTTTCACCAATGCTGACCTGACCATCGCCAACGGCACCCTGAGCGCGGTCAGCAGCAGCGATGGTGGCATCACCTGGACCGCGACGTTTACCCCGACCGCCGGCATCGTCGATACCACCAACCTGATCAGCCTGGCCAATAGTGGCGTTACCGATGTGTCCGGCAACACCGGGACGGGTACCACCAACTCCAGTAATTACACGATCGACACGGTGCTACCGACCGCCGCCCTGGTGGTCGCGGACAACGCGCTGAAAATCGGTGAAACCTCACTGGTGTCCATCACCTTCAGCGAAGCGGTGAGCGGTTTCAGCAATGCCGACCTGACCATTGCCAACGGCACATTGAGTGCAGTCAGCAGCAGCGACGGTGGTGTCACCTGGATCGCCACCTTCACCCCGACCAGCGACATCGCGGATACCAGCAACCTGATCACCCTGGATAACAGCGGTGTGCAAAACGCTTCGGGCAACGCGGGCAGCGGCAGCACCGATTCGAACAACTACGCCATCGACACCGCACGTCCGACGGCGACCATCGTGCTCGCCGACAGCACGCTCGCAATCGGTGAATCCTCGCTGGTGACCATCACCTTCTCTGAGGCGGTGAGCGGTTTCAGCAACGCCGACCTGACCATCGCCAACGGCACACTCGGTACAGTCAGCAGCAGCGATGGCGGCCTGACCTGGACCGCGACCTTTACTCCGGCGTCGAGCATCACCGACGCGACCAATCTGATCACCCTGGACAACACGGGTGTCAGCGATGTGTCAGGCAATAGCGGGAGCGGCACCACCGATTCGAACAACTACGCCATCGACACCGTGCGGCCTACGGTGACTATTGTCGTGGCGGATACTGCACTTGAAGTCGGTGAGACCTCGCTGGTGACCATCACCTTCAGCGAAGCGGTGAGCGGTTTCAGCAATGCGGACCTGACGGTTGCCAACGGCACCCTCAGCGCGGTGAGCAGCGGCGACGGTGGCCTCACCTGGACCGCAACCTTTACCCCGACGTCGAGCATTACCGACGCGACCAACCTGGTCACCCTGGACAACACGGGTGTCAGCGATGTGTCCGGCAATAGCGGGAGCGGCAGCACCGATTCGAACAACTACGCCATCGACACCCTTCGTCCGACCGCCACCATCGTGGTCGCTGACGGCACGCTCAGCGCTGGCGAAACCTCGTTGGTCACCATCACCTTCAGCGAGGCGGTGAGCGGGTTCTCCAATGCCGACCTGATCATTGCCAACGGCACACTCAGTGCAGTCAGCAGCAGCGATGGCGGGATCACCTGGTCCGCCACATTCACGCCTTCAACCGGGGTCAACGACACCAGCAACCTGATCAGCCTGAGCAACAGCGGCGTCACCGATCTGGCCGGCAACACCGGCAGCGGCACTACCGACTCGAACAACTACAGCATCGATACCGTGCTGCCGACTGCCACTGTCGTGGTCGCGGACGATGCGCTGAAGATCGGTGAAACTTCGCTGGTGACCATTACGTTTTCGGAAGCGGTGAGCGGTTTCTCCAACGCCGACCTGATGGTTGTCAACGGCACACTCAGCGCGGTCAGCAGCAGCGATGGCGGCCTGACCTGGACCGCCACCGTCACCCCGACCAGCGCCATCACCGACACCAGCAATCTGATTACCCTGGATAACAGCGGTGTGCAAAACGCTTCGGGTAACACGGGCAGCGGCACGACCGATTCGAACAACTACAGCATCGATACCGTGCTGCCGACCGCTACTGTAGTGATCGCGGACGATGCGCTGAAGACCGGTGAAACTTCGCTGGTGACCATCACCTTTTCGGAAGCGGTAAGCGGTTTCTCCAACGCCGACCTGACGATTGCCAACGGCACCCTCAGTGCGGTCAGCAGCGGCGATGGCGGCCTGACCTGGACCGCCACCTTCACCCCGACCTCGAGCATCACCAACACGACCAACCTGATCGCCCTGGACAACACCGGAATCAGCGACCTGGCCGGCAACATCGGCGCCGGCAGCACCGACTCGAACAACTACAGCATCGATACCGTACTACCAACCGCCACTATCGTGGTCGCGGACGATACGTTGAAAATCGGTGAAACCTCGCTGGTGACCATCACCTTCAGTGAAGTGGTGAGTGGTTTCAGCAATGCGGACCTGACGGTTGCCAACGGCACCCTCAGCGCAGTCAGCAGCAGCGATGGCGGCATCACCTGGACGGCGACCTTTACTCCGACGTCGAGCATCACCGATACGACCAACCTGATCACTCTGGACAACTCGGGTGTCAGCGATGTGGCCGGCAATGCCGGGTCCGGCAGCACCGACTCGAACAACTACGCCATCGACACCGCACGTCCGACCGCCACTATCGTGGTCGCTGACAGCACGCTCGCAATCGGTGAAACCTCGCTGGTGACCATCACCTTCAACGAGGCGGTGAGTGATTTCTCAAATGCCGACCTGACGGTTGCAAACGGCACCCTCAGCGCGGTGAGCAGCAGCGACGGCGGTCTGACCTGGACTGCGACCCTCACCCCATCGACCGCGATTTTCGATGCCAGCAACGTGATCACCCTGGACAGTACCGGGGTTTCCGATCTGGGCGGCAACAATGGATCGGGCACTGCCGATTCGGGCAACTACATCGTCGACACCGTGCGTCCGACGGCGACCATTGTGGTGGCCGACACCGCGCTGAAGATCGGTGAAACTTCGCTGGTGACCATCACTTTCAGTGAGGCAGTGAGCGGTTTCAGCAATGCCGACCTGACCATTGCCAATGGCTCCTTGAGCGCAGTCGGCAGCAGCGATGGCGGCCTCACCTGGACCGCCTCTTTCACCCCGGCCGGCGCCATTAACGACAGTAGCAACCTGATCACCCTGGACAACAGCGGCGTGCAAAGTGCCGTGGGCAATACGGGGGGCGGCACCACCGACTCCAACAACTACGCCATCGACACCGTGCGGCCTATGGCGACTATTGTCGTGGCGGATACCACACTTGAAATCGGTGAGACCTCGCTGGTGACCATCACCTTCAGCGAAGCGGTCAGCGGTTTCAGCAATGCGGACCTGACGGTTGCCAACGGTACATTGAGTGCGGTGAGCAGCGGCGACGGTGGCCTCACCTGGACCGCCACCTTTACCCCGACCTCGAGCATTACCGACGCGACCAACCTGGTTACCCTCGACAACACGGGCATCAGCGATGTGTCCGGCAATACCGGCACCGGCGCCACCGATTCGAACAACTACGCCATCGATACTGCGCGCCCGACCGCCACTATCGTGGTTAGCGACAGCATCCTCAGCGCGGGCGAAACCTCCCTGGTGACGGTCACCTTCAGCGAAGCGGTGAGTGGTTTCAGCAACGCCGACCTGACCATTGCCAACGGCACGCTCAGCGTGGTGAGCAGCAGCGACGGCGGTATCACCTGGACGGCCATGTTCACGCCCTCAACCGGGGTCAACGACACCACCAACCTGATCAGCCTGAGCAACAGCGGCGTTACCGATGTGTCCGGCAACACCGGCAGCGGCACCACTGACTCGAACAACTACAGCATCGATACTGTGCTGCCGACCGCCACCATTCTAGTCTCGGACAGCGCGCTGAAAGTCGGTGAAACCTCGCTGGTGACCATTACGTTCTCGGAAGCGGTGAGCGGTTTCACCAACGCCGACCTGACCATCGCCAACGGCACCCTCAGCGCGGTCAGCAGCAGCGATGGCGGCCTGACCTGGACCGCCACCTTCACCCCGACCAGCGCCATCACCGACACCAGCAACCTGGTCACCCTGGACAACAGCGGTGTGCAGAATGCCTCGGGTAACGCTGGCGTCGGCACGACCGATTCGAACAACTACAGCATTGATACTCAGCGGCCAACGGCGACCATCGTGGTCAGCGATTCGGCACTGGGTATCGGTCAGACCACGCTGGTGACCATCACCTTCTCCGAGGCGGTGAGCGGTTTCGACAACAGTGACCTGACCATCGATAACGCCACGCTAAGTGCCGTCAGCAGCAATGATGGTGGAGTCACCTGGACGGCGACCTTGACCCCGGCGGCAAGCATTACCGACACCAGCAGCCTCATTCAACTGAACAATGCGACCGTCACTGACCTGGCCGGCAATACGGGCACCGGCACTACCCACTCCAACAACTATGCTATCGACAGCCAGCGCCCGACCGCCACTATTGTGTTGGCTGATTCGGCACTGAAAGCCGGCGAAACTTCGCTGGTGACCATCACCTTCAGCGAGTCGGTCAGCGGGTTCACGAACGATGATCTGAGCGTCCCAAGCGGCACGCTCAGCGCCGTCAGCAGCAGCGATGGCGGCATTACCTGGACCGCAACGTTCACCCCGGCGACCGAGATCACCGATGTCAGCAACTTCATTACCCTGACCAGCAGCGGCGTCAGTGATCAGGCGGGCAATGCCGGTGTGGGTACCACCCATTCGGGCAACTACACGGTTGAAACAGTGATTCCGACCGCCAGCATCGTGATCGCCAATCCGATGCTGGCAGCGGGCGATACTTCGCAGGTGATCATCACCTTCAGCGAGGCGGTGAACGGTTTCAACAACGCCGACCTGACCATCGCCAATGGCACATTGAGCGCAGTCAGTAGCAGCGATGGCGGCGTCACCTGGACGGCGACCTTCACCCCGAACGTCAATATCAGCGACGCCAGCAATCTCATCACGCTGAATAACGGCGCGGTGAGCGATGCTGCGGGTAACGCCGGTGCGGGGACGACTGACTCCAATAATTACGTTATTGATACCCTGCGTCCGAGCGCAACCATCGTAGTCGCCGACAGCTCCCTCAAGGCGGGCGAGAGCACCGGCGTCACCATCACCTTCTCCGAAGCGGTCAGCGGCTTTACCAACGCCGACCTGAGCGTCGCCAACGGTACGCTGAGCGCCCTGAGCAGCGGCGACGGCGGCGTCACCTGGACGGCGACGCTGACGCCAGCCGGCAATGTCAGCGATACCAGCAATCTGATAACCCTCAACAATGCGGGGGTGAGCGATTTGCTCGGCAACGCCGGGAGTGGCACCACCGATTCGAACAATTACACTGTCGATACCACGCGTCCGACGGCGACCATCGTAGTCGCCAACCCTATTCTGGCGGTGGGCGACTCCTCGACAGTGATCATCACCTTCAGCGAAGCGGTGAGCGGTTTCGACAACAGCGATCTGACCGTGGCCAACGGCAGCTTGAGCGCCGTCAGCAGCAGCGATGGTGGCGTCACTTGGACGGCGACCTTCACGCCGACCCACGGTATTACCGATCCGAGCAATCTGATCACGCTCAACAACACCGCTATCAGTGACCTTGCCGGCAACATCGGGAATGGGAGCAGCGACTCGAACAATTTCTTCATCGACACTCAGCGTCCGACGGCGACTATTGTTCTGGGCGATAGCGCCCTGGGCATCGGCCAGACCACCCGCGTGACCATCACCTTCTCCGAGGCGATCAGCGGCTTTACCAACGCCGATCTGAGCGTCGCCAACGGTACGCTGAGCGCACTGAGCAGCAGCGATGGCGGTAAAACCTGGACGGCGACCCTGACAACAACCGGTAATATCGCCAGCACCGACAACCTGATCACCTTGAACAACGCCGGCGTGATCGACTCGACAGGCAATACCGGCAGTGGCACCACCCCATCCAACAGCTACGCCATCGACACCACGCGTCCCGGCGTCATCAGTATCGTGGTGGCGAACCCGGCGCTGACGGCGAATCAGACCTCGCTGGTGACCATTACTTTCAGCGAAGCCGTCAGCGGCTTCGATCTGGCTGACCTGAGCGCGACCAACGGCAGCTTGTCCAACCTTTCCAGCAGCGATGGCGGTAAAACCTGGACCGCGACCCTGACACCAACGGCCAACATCACCAACACCAGCAATCTGATCAGCCTCAACAACAGCGGTGTGACTGACCTGGCCGGCAACTCGGGCGTCGGCAGCAGCGATTCCAATGCTTACGCGATCAACACCATCACCACCGGCGGCGACCCGCAATTCCGGGTTGATCCTCCTGTGGTGCTTACGCAAGCGCCTGACACCCCCCTGCAACCCATCGTATTCACTCCACCGACAGGCGATCTTGGTGCGCCGCTGGCCTTTACGCCGCTGTTCGAATCGCCCAGCTCGGGCGGTGGCTTGCCGCCGGTGGGCAACATTTTCGTCAATAACGGCGCCTTGGCAGCGAGTTTTATCGCACAGGTATTCAGCAGCAGCGATAGCACAGGCCAAGGTGGCCTCGGCTTCAGTGGAAGCGATAGCGGGGTGTTCAGCAGCAGCACGCTGTCGAGCCTGTTCAGTCAGAATTCGGGCTCGGACAGCCATTCGCTCAATACCTTCGGCAACCCATCAATCACCGGCGGCGATGCCTCTCAAGGCTTGCGCGGGGTGTTCGGCGCGCCGACGCTGGGCCAGCAAATACAGCAAATAAAAGACACCGAGCAACGGCAGATCCTCGATCTGGCCGCGGCTTTGCAACAGGTCGGTCTCAGCGAAATTCAGGCCTGAAAAAATACTTAAAGCAGTGCGGGACCCAGGGGCAAGCCACGGATGAGAAAAAGTCATAAGTTGTTCGGCGTCAGTCTGCTGGCCTTGGTGGTCAGCGGTTGTGCAATCAAAAGTGAACCGATTGAACGCAGTGTCAGTGAGCAACGCGCCAGAAGCGACTTGCTGAATATGTACAAGGATCAGGAACCCCTCAGCGGTCCGTTGACGTTGCATCAGGCCATGGCCCGTGCGGTGAAATACAACCTCGAAGGCCGGTTGAAGATCATGGAAGAGGCCCTGGCCAAGCGCCAACTGGACCTCGCCAGTTTTGACATGCTGCCACGCATGGCCCTGGATGCCGGTTATGCCGGGCGTAGTAACGTCAGCGCCGCCAGCAGCCAGAGCGTGGAGACCGGCACTCAATCCCTCGAGCCGTCGACTTCTCAGGATCGCGATCGGCGCGTGGCGGATTTGACCATGGTCTGGAACGTGCTCGACTTTGGCGTTAGCTACATCAGTGCCAAACAGCAGGGCGATCAACGCCTGATCGTCCAGGAACGGCGGCGCAAAGTGATCAATACCATCGTTCAGGATGTGCGCTCCGCCTATTGGCGTGCGGTGGCCGCCGAACGTCTGCTCAGCCAGATCGACAGCCTGATGGCACGGGTCGACAAGGCTCAGGTCGACAGCCAGAGCATGAGCGAACAGCGCATCGGTGATCCGGTACAGGCCCTGGGTTACCAGCGTTCGCTGATCGAAGCCACGCGTCAGTTGGAGGAGCAGCGGCGGGCACTGTCCCTGGCCAAGACCGAACTGGCGACCCTGATCAACCTGCCAATGGGCACCCCCCTCACTCTGGCAACCCCGGAGGATTACGCCATTCCGGAGTTGAAAGTCGATCTGCAGAGCCTGGAGCAGGAAGCGTTGACCAGCCGCCCCGAGCTGCGTGAGCAGGACTACCAGACGCGCATCAGTGCCGCGGAAACCCGCAAGGCCATGCTGCGCCTGCTGCCGGGGCTGGAGTTCTCCGCTGGCGGGCATTACGACAGCAACTCGTTTCTGGTGGAGCAAGGCTGGGCCGATTACGGGGTGAAGGTCACCTGGAACCTGTTCAACGCGATTTCCGCACCGGCGGCCATCAATGTTGCCAAGGCCGGCGAAGAAGTCGCCACGGCGCGCCGTCAGGCGATGTCGATTGCCGTGCTGGCTCAGCTGTATGTGGCCAACGCCAATTACCGCGAAGCGCTGCGTCAGTTCAAGACCAGTCAACAACTGGCCAGCATCGACGAGCAAATTGTCGGCCAATTGCGCAATCGCCATGAAGCCGCCGGGCTGGGTGAGCTGGACCTGATCCAGGGCGAGCTGAACACCTTGCAGGCTGACCTGCGACGTGACCTGTCTTACGCCGACCTGCGCAACGCCTATGGGCAGATTTTCGCCAGTGCCGGGCTCGATCCGCTGCCGGACGAAGTCCAGTCGACAAAGGTCGGGTCCATCGCCAATGCCCTGGCCAGCCGCGAAGCTGCCTGGGCGGCGGGGGATATCGCGGTACCTGTGGTGGCCCATGCCGAAGGACAATAATCTGCTCGCGCCACACCTGAGCGTTAGCCGCGCTCAGCGGGAAACCCGCAACGGCCATCGCGGCGCGGCGATACTGTTGACCGGTTTGCCCGCTGCGGGTAAATCGACCCTGGCCCAGGCACTACAGGCCGAGTTGTTCGAGCGCGGCCTGCAAAGCGTGGTGCTCGATGGCGACTCACTGCGTGGTGGGCTCAATCGCGATCTGGGATTTGCCGAAAGCGATCGGCAGGAAAACATCCGTCGGGCCAGCGAACTGGCGGCATTGTTGGTGGAAAACGGTCAAATCGTCATCCTCGCCATGATCGCGCCACTGGTCGAGTTACGTGGGCAGTTTGCAAGGCGTCTGGGAGAGGATTATCGCGAAGTCTGGTGCAACGCTTCGCTCAAGGTCTGCGAGCAACGCGACCCAAAGGGCCATTACGCCCGCGCCCGACGTGGCGAGCTGACGAGCTTCACCGGGGTTTCCGCGCCTTACGAGCCACCACAATCCGCGGCGCTGGTGCTCGATACCGGCGGGCAGTCGATCGAGGTCTGTATCCAGCGACTGTTGGCCTGGCTCAGCGAGTGTGCGGTGTTGTCGGCCCGTTGAGCGGGCTTGGGGGAGGGAGCCCCAAAAGATCGCAGCCTGCGCCAGCTTCTACACGATGAGCGGGCCTGCGGCCCGTTCATGTCTTCGGCGACAACTCTGCCATGCCCTTCAACAACTCGATCGGTAACGGAAAGACGATGGTCGAGGTCTTGTCACCGGCAATCGCCCCCAGGGTCTGCATGTAGCGCAGCTGCATCGCGCCCGGCTGGCGGCCAAGCATTTCGGCGGCTTGCATGAGTTTTTCCGAGGCCTGCAGTTCGCCTTCGGCATGGATCACCTTGGCCCGGCGTTCCCGTTCGGCTTCGGCTTGTTTGGCGATGGCGCGAATCATCGATTCGTTGAGGTCGACATGCTTGATCTCGACGTTGGCCACCTTGATTCCCCAGGCGTCGGTCTGGGCATCCAGCACTTGCTGGATATCAGTGTTCAGGCGTTCGCGTTCGGCAAGCAATTCGTCCAGTTCATGTTTGCCCAGCACTGCCCGCAAGGTGGTTTGCGCCAATTGGCTGGTGGCCATGAGGAAGTCCTCGACCTGGATGATTGCCCTTTGCGGGTCGAGCACCCGGAAATACAGCACGGCATTGACCTTCACTGACACGTTATCGCGGGTGATCACGTCTTGCGGTGGCACATCGAGCACCACCGTGCGCAGGTCCACCCGAACCATTTGCTGCACCACCGGAATCAACAGAATCAGTCCAGGACCCTTGACCTGCCAGAAGCGTCCGAGCTGGAACACCACCCCGCGCTCGTATTCACGCAGGATACGAAACGCTGACGCTATCAACGCAATCAAGAGCGCCAGCAGCGCGCCAAAACCCAGTTCCAGACCCATGATCATCCTCCTCGTGGTGTCACCTGTGCCGCAGTCACTTCCAATAGCAGGCCCTTGCGCGCCACTACCTGCACCTGTTGCCCGGGTCGCAGTGGCATCGGGCTCGACACCTGCCAGTTTTCCCCTTGCAGCTGAACCCAGCCGTTGCAAGGGTTGTCGGGTTGCACGGAGATCACTGGCGTGATGCTGCCCACCAGTCCTGCATCACCGCTGACCAGTCGTCGCCGTCGCGCCCTCATCGCCATGCTCCCCAGCGCCACCAACAACAGGGCACTGCCCACGGCCAGGGTGATGATCAAGGGCAGCGGAATGCCATAACCCGGCACATCGGTGTCCATCAGAATCACTGCACCGGCAACAAAAGCCGCAATCCCGCCGAACCCGATCACCCCGAACGTCGGTAAAAACGCCTCGGCGACCATGAAGGAGATGCCCAGCAGAATCAGCGCCACGCCCGCGTAGTTCACCGGCAGCAGTTGCAGGGCATACAGCCCCAGCAGCAGGCAGATCCCGCCCAGCACGCCGCCAGCACCGGTACCCGGGTACATGAACTCGAAGAACAGGCCGTACACGCCAATCATCATCAGGATCAACGCCACGCTGGGATGGGTAATCACCGACAGCAGCTTGGTGCGCCAGTCCGGGTCATGGCTGATCAGCGCCGCGCCGGCGGTCTGTAGTCGCACCTCCTGTCCGGCGACATTCAGGGTCTTGCCGTCGAGCTGCTTGAGCAGGCCGTTCACATCGTCCGCCACGTAATCGACCACCTTGAGTTTCAGCGCTTCCTGAGCCGACAGGCTGACCGCTTCACGCACCGCCTGCTCGGCCCATTCGACGTTGCGCCCACGCAGTTGCGCCAGACCACGGATATACGCGGCGGCGTCGTTGATCTGTTTGTGGGTCAGGGTGTCTTTGGTGGTATCGGGCTCTGGCTCCTTGTCGGAGCGTGGCGCCGCCGGCGGGTTTGGTTGCCCGGGCATACCGATTTGTACGGGGGTCGCCGCGCCCAGGTTGGTGCCCGGCGCCATGGCGGCGACGTGGCTGGCATAGAGGATGTAAGTTCCGGCGCTGGCGGCACGGGCACCGCTGGGGGCGACAAAGCTGGCCACTGGCACGGGACTGGCAAGGATCGCCTTGATGATCGCCCGCATCGACGTGTCCAGCCCGCCCGGGGTATCGATGGTCAGCACCACCAGTTGTGCGTGCTCGTCGGCGGCCTTGCTCATGCCTCGAACGATGTAGTCGGCGCTGGCCGGGCTGATCACATCGTTCACCGTCAGCACCACTACCGGATCCACGGCCCACGCCTGCCCGGTCGGTAACCCGATCAGCAACCACAACAACACTGCCCGCCATCCACCTCTGTACATATGACCCTCCTGGAGAGTCATGGGCCTACCGGCCGTCTGCCATTCGCTGGCCCTGAACTGGAGTTTAGTTGAGCAACGGGCTGAACGAATTCTGATCAGTTGTTTGCTAAACCGATCAGCAGTTTGTGGTGGTCGGTACCCGAGGCACGGCCTAGACTCTTTAAGGGGGAAATATTTGTTAACCCATCGTCCTGCAGCCGTTACGCAGGACACCGAGGTGCATCATGCGTATGGCAAGAACCGTGCATCTGAGCCTGGAGCAGGCCAAGTGCGAATACGACGTCGTGACTCATCCTCACTCGGCGAGCAGCCTGGAAACCGCCCGGGTAGCGGGCATCCCCGCTGAACGCGTGGCGAAATCAGTGATCCTCGACGACCACCACGGGCACTACTTGATGGCCGTCCTGCCAGCCAGCCGGCATCTGGACCTGAGTAAAGTCCGTGGTAGCGGCGAATGGCAAATCACCCGCGAAAGCACGTTGGCCCAGCTGTTCAACGACTGCGAACGCGGCGCCGTGCCCGCTCTGGGAGAATCCTATGGCATGAAGATGGTCATCGATCCGCTGCTGACCCGTCAGGATGACATTTACCTGGAGGCCGGCAACCACAACAACCTCGTGCATCTGAGCATGGACCAGTACCTGAAAATGGTGCCCCATGCAGAAGTTTGCGAGGTGAGTTATTCATGACGATATGCAGTGATTTTTCAGCCTCTTCGCGAGCAAACCCGCTGCACATTTCCATTGTGTGAGCGGGGCTTGCCCGCGATCGCTGAATCACTGACACACCGATCCATCATCCAGGAGTTTCCCATGGAATCACCTACCCACAGCCTCCCATCCCTGTTCAAGCAACTCGGTCTGCCTGATGACCCGGAGAACATCGACAAATTCATCGCCACCCACTCGCCGCTCAAACCCGGGCTGCACCTGGCGGATGCCTTCTTCTGGACCAAGAGCCAGGCGGATTTCTTGCGCGACGAGATTCTCGATGATGCCGATTGGGCCGAGGTGGTGGATCAACTGGATGTGCTGCTGAGGAAGGGGCGGGGGGGGTAAAAAAATTGAGGGGAATAGAATTGAAGGAAGCGGCTAAACATTCCACTGCTTAGCCCGCTCCCTACTTTAAACCACGTCAGCCAACAGGCTCTCGTATGGAATCCTTAAACCGTCATGCAAACGCTTGATCATACGCAAGCTCAGCGGGCGTTTGCGGTTCAAGACTTCAGAAACGCGCCCACTGGGACCGATAAAAGCTTCCAGGTCGCGAGCCGTAAGGCCTTGCTGATCCATGCGAAATTTGATCGCTTCAATGGGATCCGACGGCTGGATGGGGAAATGCTCGTCTTCATACTTCTCGACCAGCAACGCCAATATTTCCAGTTCATCGCCTTCGGGCGAACCGATGGCTGCTCCCCACAGTTGCTCGATACGCGCAAAAGCGAGTGTTAGATCCTCATCATTTCGAATGGGCTTGATGTTCATTACACAGTCTCCGCATTGATCTGATCGTATTGAGCATGGGTGCCGACAAAACGCACAAAGCCCAATTGCCGTTCGTAGTCAATTGCCAGAATCACTCGATACTTATTGCCGGCAATATTGAATACCACTCGTCCACCTTTCAGAACGCTGGCTGTCCTCAGCTCGGCTTTTACTTCCTGGGGTGTGCGATATAACGACTTTTCCATGTGTCGATACCACTCTGAGAGAGGTGTCATAGCATCGGCATAAGCCGGGCTGCTCTCCCAGAAAATCTTCAAAGTCCCTTTTGCAATTATTCGCACGACGCAAGAATCTCCCGTTTTGGGAGATGTTAGGCGCGAATCTTGAGATAAGCAAATGGACGGTGATGATTGATCAGTGGTGGATCAACTGGATGTGCTGCTGAGGAGGGTGTAAAAATTGGATGATTTGTAAGCTGAGTTCGGTCGCAACAGACGGGTGTTAAAACCGATGGCTGTATGAATAGGCCAAAAAACGCTAAGAAAAGTCAGCAGTCCGCCTGTTTGGTTGCAGACCCTGAACCATCCCCCCTATAGTTCGCCCTGTCACCGCATATCGGCGATAGGATTTGGCGATCCTAGTCACGACCCTGCGCTTCAGCGCCTAGAACTCCCTTGATTCCATTTTTTGGTATTGGCGAGATGCTTTATGGCGGCTGTGCGTGGGAGACCTTCGGGTCTGCCGGGTTGGGTTGTGACCGGTTCGCCAACCTGCGTACAGCTGCCACCCTTTTTCGTTTGGCGACGATCATTGGTGGCTCAAAACACTCCCTTTGAGATATGCCCCGTGTCTCGATCCAATTCGTAAACCAGGCGATAGCTCTGATGCGGTATCAGTTCACGAGTACCGGCAACGATTCCGATGGGGCCGATTTCCGGATGTTGAGATAGAAGAGCGAGCGAGTCGCTGAATCGCTTGTCCATTTCTATTGCTGCCTTTGGGTTTACGGCAGAGATGTAGTCCCATATGTCTGCACGATCCTGTGCCGCTTCAGGCGTCCAAATTATCTTCATTCTTGAATGGTTGCTCGAGAGCGTCTGGCAGCGAACTCAGCTTCCATATCCTCGTTGGATAGGCCATTGCCCGCGCGCATTGAGGCGCGAGCACCTTCGACTTTTCGTTGCAAAAAGTCTTCGTATTCGCGCGACGCTCGTTGTGTTTGAACGAACTGGCGCATCATTTCTCGAACAATTTGTGAGGCCGGGCGATGGGATGCTTCGGCTTCGGCCATGAATTGGTCACGCAACTCGGGTTCGAGTTTCATTGTAAAAACGGCTTGTTTTGACATGGATTCGTTCTCCGAGCACTGATGCTGACGAAGTATATACACCTTCATTACCAAATCATTACTGAGCATATGTTACCGCGACTGACGGTCAGAGAATCCCCCGCGAATGGTCTGAAGCGGGCGATGATTTGGAAAGCGGACGAACGCAAGGTTCTGAGCACACGAAACCCTGAGGCCGTTGCTATGCTTTGAACAGTTGGGTGGACGCGCGGCGGTTTGCGTTTGTCCATGAATCAAGGTTCGCGATGGTCATGGGGATTCGAATAATGAAAAACCCTTATGCTCCCGGTTTCTGGTGCGCCATCGTTGCGGTGGTGTTGCTCTCTGCCACCTATTTCTACGGCATCATGCTGGCTCACCAGGTCGACAAGGCGCTGCTTTTCCTCGACAGCGCGGTGGCGCTGATCGCCGCGCTGTCGATGGTGATGTTCGCCTGGGCTTCGTTTCAGGGTCAGAAAATCAAGAAAAAACAGCTCGAACAAGGCAAGACCCTGGTGATGATCTGGGACACCAAGGTCGCGCTACGCCGTGTCGAAACGGTATTTGATCGCTATTTCTGGGGCAGTTACTGGCAGCCGGGGCGCACCTTCCAGGAAGTCATGGGCGAACTCACTGGCACCCCCCTGGAAAAAAGCCTGGAAGCCTTGAAACGCCAGTGCCTGGCCCTCGACAAACAAGTGGCCGACGGTCGGCATTGGTTCAATAACGCCCGTGAACTTTGCGACGTTGCCAGCGCCATGGCCCGGGAACGCTATCAGCTGGATTTCCATGACACGCGCACGGAGTCGCTGGGCGGGACGGTGATCAGCCGGGATTTTGAAGTGCTGGTGTACACCTGGACCGCGCGGCTGAAGAGTTTTGATCATCAACTTGATGAAATGGAAGTGGAGTATTCCTGATCTGCAGCACTTGTGTGGGCTGTGCCGGCACTGTCGAAGAAGACGGCTGAAGGGTCAACGAAGAGGTTGGCCAGATTTCCTCGTTATTAACCCGCAACTCAAATTTCCTCGGGTCATAACCGAATACATAATCAGCGACCTTTCCCCTTCAAAGGTTGGGTTGCACAGTGTCGCAAATGCTAATCTCCCAGCACTTTCAGCGGAGTCGAGCCGCAGCCCTTCAAGGGTTCAGGGAAGACCGCCACACTCAACAACGGATATTGATCGGGTAAAGCATGAATAAATCAGCAGGCGTACTGTTAGCAATTGTTGTCGCGGTAGGTGCAATCAGCGCCGGTGGCGCCTGGTACACCGGCACCAAACTGGAAGGGGTGCTGCAAACTTCGATCGCCGATGCCAATAATGAGCTGCAGGCCGCCCTGGTGGGTTCCAAGGGCAATGCCACCCTGGAGCTGGTCTCGCTGGACCGCCGGTTATTCAGCAGTACCGCGCACTATCGCCTCAAAGGTCAGGGCGACATGTTCAGCGACCGCCCTGAAGGCGTCGAATTGCTGTTCGTCGACCATATCGAACACGGTCCGCTGCCATTCTCGCGTCTGGTTACGCTCAAGTGGTTGCCGGTCCTGGCGACTAGTCACTACGAGCTGGAAAAGACCCCGCTCACCGAAAAATGGTTCGCTGCCACCCAGGGAGCTGCTCCAGTCAAGGGTGTGGTCAACATCGGTTATGACAGCTCCACCGACAGCAAGCTTGAGCTGCTGCCGCTTGAGGTGGCGCTGGATGAAAAATCCAATCTGAAGTTTTCCGGACTGAACCTCGATGTTGACGCCAGTGCCAAAGCGCAGCAGGTCAAAGCCAAGGGCTACATGGACAGTCTCGCTCTGTCGACGGTCGCCGAGGACCAGACGCCAGTACTGATCGAACTCAATGGCCTGACCATGGCCAGCAATCTCAGCAAAAGCAGCTATGGCTATTACCTGGGGCAAAACACGCTCGAGTTGACCAGCACCAAGACCACTTTTGGTGAGAAGCAGGCGGTAGTGACCTTCAAAAACGCCGAGCTGAAGAGCTCCACCCAGGAGTCCGGGACTAATGCAGCGGGGCGTGCCGACTACAAGGTGGGTGAAGTTATCTACAACGGCAAGGCTGTCGGCGCGGCGAATATGGCCTGGAGCATGAAAAACATCGATATTCCGGCCACCCTGTCGCTGGTGCAGGTTTACCAGAACAAGCTTCAGCCCTACGAGGCTGCCGCCGCCGCAGCTGCTGCTGCCGGGGAGCCGGCGCCAGAGTTGATCCTGAGCGAAGCCGAGCAGGCTCAGGTCAAGGCTGATCTGGAAAAGCTGCTGGATGCCAAACCGCAGATCGCCATGGAAAATCTGTCGTTCAAGACCGCTAACGGTGAAAGCCGTATAAGCCTGGTGGTCGATCTGGCCAAACCGCAATCGATGGACCTGCCGCCCGTTGAAGTGGGCAAGCAGCTGATTGCGCTATTGGACTTCAATCTGCTGATGTCCAAGCCGATGATCGCCGATATCGCCAGCGTGCAGGCACAGATTGAAGGTCAGACCGATGCCAAGGTAATTGCCGAACAAGCGACCATGGCCAGTGACATGGTCAGCAGCATGGCGGTGGGGACTCAACTGGCGACACTGGACGGCAACAACATCGTCTCCAAACTGCG
Organism: Pseudomonas sp. KH_050; assembly: GCF_057838875.1. NCBI lineage: Bacteria > Pseudomonadati > Pseudomonadota > Gammaproteobacteria > Pseudomonadales > Pseudomonadaceae > Pseudomonas > Pseudomonas sp. KH_050. The sequence continues at coordinate 184,445 of NZ_CM174478.1, forward strand.
TTACGCCAATAATCAGGTGGATTTCAACGGCCAGAAGATGACCGTCGAGCAGTTTGTCGGCTTCGTGATGAACACACTGGGTGGCGCTGGCGCCGTGCAGTAAGCCGATTCCCGGGTTAGCTGAAACAGCTTTAGTCGCAAGTTCCAGCCGAACGCCCAGCCTCCGCATCAGCGGGTCGGCTGGGCGTTTTGTTTTGCGGGCGAATCCACGTCAAGATCCTGCTCTGAAGAAGATCAAAGGCCATGTGCTGCGCAATAGCAGCGTGGTGCGGCGTTACCAGCGCTGAAAATATTCTTCGGGACTTAACCCGAATCGCCAGGGCTGTCCGTCTCAGAGGATGAATGGATCATTTCCTCCCGAGGTCAGCCACATGTCACTTCCTCTGCATTTTCTTCGCCCGGCCGCGCAGGGTTTCGCAACCGGGTTGCTGCTGGCGATTGTCGGCTGTGGTGTGTCATCCAAACCCGACACCGCCACCCCCCAGCCGCCGGCACAAGGTGCGCTGTATAGCGAGGCGCTGATGGCGGATGCGACTCTGGCCAAGCGCAGCCTGGGAGCGATGCCCGCGCCTGCCACGATGTACGCGCCAATAGCGGTCGGTGAAACCTCTGCGCCGGGTTATCGGGATGAGCAACGCGAGCAGTATCAGGCCTTGGCGGAAAACCCGATCCAGAGCGTCGCCCAAGCGCCGGTATCGACCTTCAGTGTCGACGTCGACACCGGCAGCTATGCCAATGTGCGGCGCTTGCTCAATCAGGGCCGCCTGCCGCCGGAAGGCGCGGTGCGCCTGGAGGAAATGGTCAATTACTTTCCCTACGATTACGCCCTGCCCAACGACGGCACGCCCTTTGGCGTGACCAACGAGCTGGCGCCGTCGCCGTGGAATCCACACACCCGCCTGCTACGCATTGGCATCAAGGCTTCGGATCGCGCAGTGGCTGAACTGGCACCGGCGAATCTGGTGTTTCTGGTGGACGTGTCCGGCTCCATGGATCGCCGCGAAGGCTTGCCGCTGGTCAAAAGCACACTGAAGCTATTGGTCGATCAGTTGCGTGAGCAGGATCGAGTGTCGTTGGTGGTCTATGCCGGTGAATCACGGGTAGTCCTGGAGCCGACCTCCGGGGGCGACAAGGCGAAGATCCGCACGGCCATCGAGCAGTTGACTGCAGGTGGCTCGACCGCCGGTGCCTCGGGTATCGAGCTGGCGTATCAGATGGCCCGGCAAGGGTTTATCGCCAAAGGCATCAATCGCATCCTGCTGGCCACCGATGGCGACTTCAACGTTGGCGTCAGCGATTTCGACAGCCTGAAAAAAATGGCTGTGGATAAACGCAAAACCGGCGTCTCCCTGACCACCTTGGGTTTCGGTGTGGACAACTACAATGAACAGCTGATGGAGCAACTGGCCGATGCTGGCGATGGTAACTACGCCTACATCGACAACCTGAGGGAGGCGCGCAAGGTGCTGGTCGATCAGCTCGGCTCGACCCTCGCGGTGGTGGCGAAAAACGTCAAGTTGCAACTGGAGTTCAACCCTGCACAGATCAGTGAATACCGGCTGCTCGGCTACGAAAATCGCGCATTGAAACGCGAAGATTTCAGCAACGACAAGGTCGATGCGGGCGAGATCGGTGCCGGGCATACGATCACCGCGCTGTACGAAATCGTGCCAAAAGACGAAAAAGGCTGGCTGGAACCGCTGCGTTACACCAGTGGGCAAGCCGCTCCGCAAGCAGGAAAATCCGATGAGTTGGCAATGCTACGAGTGCGCTATCAACTACCGGAGGGTGGTGCCAGCCGCTTGATCGAACGGCCGATCGTTCAGGGCGAGCAGCCAGGCAAATTAGCCCAGGCCAGCGACGATCTGCGTTTCGCTGCGGCGGTGGCGGCGTTTTCCCAGCAGCTTAAAGACGGGCGCTACACCGGCTCCTTTGGCTTGAGCGACACCGTGGCACTGGCCCGCGCCGCACGGGGCGATGACCGGTTTGGCTTGCGTGGCGAGTTTGTGCAATTGGTCGAGTTGGCGCAAAGCCTGCAAACCCCGGCAGCGACAGTCAGTCAGCGGCCCAATAACGCCGACGCTAGCCGTGTCGAGTAACGCTATCCTGAGCAGAGCCAAGGAGTCCCTTACTGACATGTCTGCCGCGAATGCGTCATCCACCGACTCCGCCGGCAGCGATGAAACGCTGCTGGCACGCTATCGCACCGGCGATGCGGCGGCGTTTGAGGTTTTGTATGCGCGTCATCGCCAGGGCCTGTACCGTTTCCTCCTGGGCCTGAGCGGCAAGACCGAACTGGCCGAAGAGGTTTACCAGGAAACCTGGCTGAGCCTGATCCGCAGCACCAGCCAACCCCAAGGACGGGCGAACTTTCGCACCTGGCTTTATCAGATCGCCCGCAACCGGCTGATCGACCACTGGCGCAAACAGGGTATCCGAACCCCCCTGCACGACAGCTACGACGAACAGGCACACGGGCTGATCGATGACACTGCCGGGCCGGAGCAGCTGCTGAGCCTGAGCCGCAACAGCCTGCGCCTGGAGGCGGCGCTGCAGGAGTTGCCCGCCGATCAGCGTGAGGTCTTCCTGTTGCGGGTCCACGGCGACCTCGAGTTGCCACAGATCGCGACCCTGACCGAGACGCCGCTGGAAACGGTGAAAAGCCGTTTTCGTTATGCACAGCAAAAACTGCGTCGGCTGCTGGCCGAGGAGGTACTCACATGACTGACGCCCGACTGCCGCCGGATTCAGCGCAAGACGATCTGCTCCAGCATTTTCGCCAACAAGCGACGGGTGAGCCGCCGGCCCGACTGGATTCGCTGATCCTCGCCGCCGCTCGCCACGAAGCCCCTGCGCCGAAGCCCAATCTTTGGCAGCGCTGGCTGCAGGCCTGCCAGAAACCCCGTTGGCAAGTGGCTTTTGCAAGCCTGGTCGGCGTCGCGCTGATGCTGGCGTTGGTGCAGCGTACGCCGGAGCAACAGCCCAAGTATGATGTTGCCCCTGAACCGAAACTGTCCGCGCCGAGCAGCGCCAAACGGCAAGCTGCACCCGCGTCGGCTGAACTCGCCGAATCTATGCCGCAACCCATTCAGAACGCACCTGCTGGTGGCCTGTCAGCCCCCGCCCCAGCGGCTCCAATGGCCAGTTTCGTTATGCCGGCGCAAGTCGAGTCGTTCAGTGCAGAGCCCCAGCCAAAAGCCAGCAAGCCTATGGCGGATGAGGCAAAAGCCAAGGTCAGCAAGCGTGCCGCGGCGCCGGCCAAAACACTCGATGAGGAACTGCGAGAGGTCTTGCGCCTGCGCGGCCTGGGTCAGATAAAAGCCGCGGACGCCCAGCTGGCGGCATTGCACAAGCGTTTCCCGGAGGACGATCTCACGGCTCGACTAAAGAAATTGCAGGCGCAGTGAAGTCAATAGCGGTCATGGGTTGGCGTCGATAATTGAAAGGGCGCACTATCACGCCAATTGCTGATGCGTTGGAGAGTAGCCGTGACGCAACGAATCGACCGCATTGCCCAGCTCAAGAATTGCCCGGTCATGGGTGAGGACATACGCCGGGCAATCACTGAGAGTCGCAAAGATCCACTCCCGACTTCGGAAGAGGATGATGATTTTGAGGAATTGGATGTGACAATTGAGCCAGTCGAAGCGCCTGCGGGTGGCAAGTCCAAAAAAAGATCTTGAGTCAACGCCCATAAAAAAGCCCCAGGCCATAAGACCTGGGGCTTTTTCGTTCGTAGCTGGTGCACCAGGCGGGATTCGAACCCACGACCACTGCCTTCGGAGGGCAGTACTCTATCCAGCTGAGCTACTGGTGCAATGCGGGCGCCATGATACTCATAAGCGTGGCGGGCGTCCATGCTGCTGAATCGACTGATGTTTTGCGGCCTCCAGGGGCGGTTTGCTACGTTGATCAGATAATTTCAGCAAAAGCGCCATTTTTGTTCTTTTTTTCGAACAGCCTATTGTCCTTTACCCCCTTTGATCCTAGGATTCGTTTGAGATTTCAAACGCTCTTGTCTGGGTGCTGAACCGCACGAGTTACTTTATGTGCGTTATTTATGTGCTTCGGCCCGGTGAATGAATTTCCTGACGGCAGCCCTTGAGGCGCCTTTCTACAATTAATAATTTGCTCCGCGCCTGCGCGGTGCTGTTAAGGAAAAGCCCACATGCAGCTCAAAGACACCCAATTGTTCCGCCAGCAAGCCTATATCGATGGCGCTTGGGTCGATGCGGACAATGGTCAGACGATCAAGGTCAACAACCCGGCAACGGGCGAAATTCTGGGCACAGTGCCGAAAATGGGCGCTGCCGAAACCCGTCGTGCTATCGAAGCTGCTGACAAAGCCCTGCCGGCCTGGCGTTCACTGACTGCCAAAGAGCGTGCGAACAAGCTGCGTCGCTGGTTCGAGCTGTTGATTGAAAACCAGGACGACCTCGGTCGCCTGATGACCCTGGAGCAAGGTAAGCCATTGGCCGAAGCCAAGGGCGAAATCGTTTACGCCGCTTCCTTTATCGAGTGGTTCGCCGAAGAAGCCAAGCGCATCTACGGTGACGTGATTCCTGGTCACCAGCCGGACAAGCGCCTGATCGTGCTCAAGCAACCGATTGGTGTGACCGCCGCGATCACCCCGTGGAACTTCCCGGCCGCGATGATCACCCGTAAAGCCGGCCCGGCTCTGGCCGCCGGTTGCACCATGGTGATCAAGCCTGCTTCGCAAACCCCGTTCTCGGCCCTGGCCCTGGTTGAGCTGGCACACCGTGCCGGTATCCCGAAAGGCGTGCTGAGCGTAGTTACCGGCAGCGCCGGCGACATCGGCGGCGAGCTGACCAGCAACCCGATCGTGCGCAAATTGTCCTTCACCGGCTCGACTGAAATCGGTCGTCAGCTGATGGCTGAGTGCGCCAAGGACATCAAGAAAGTTTCCCTGGAGCTGGGCGGCAACGCTCCGTTCATCGTGTTTGACGATGCCGATCTGGATAAGGCTGTCGAAGGCGCGATCATTTCCAAGTACCGCAACAACGGCCAGACCTGCGTCTGCGCCAACCGCCTGTACATTCAGGATTCGGTCTACGACGCGTTCGCCGAAAAACTGAAAGTGGCCGTGGCCAAACTCAAGATCGGTAACGGTCTGGAAGACGGCACCACTACTGGTCCGCTGATCGACGAAAAAGCCGTGGCCAAGGTTCAGGAGCACATTGCCGACGCCCTCAGCAAAGGCGCGACCCTGCTTTCTGGCGGCAAGAGCATGGAAGGCAACTTCTTCGAGCCGACCATTCTGACTAACGTGCCGAACAATGCCGCGGTGGCCAAGGAAGAAACCTTCGGTCCATTGGCTCCACTGTTCCGCTTCAAAGACGAAGCCGACGTGATCGCGATGTCCAACGACACCGAGTTCGGTCTGGCCTCGTACTTCTACGCTCGCGACCTGGGCCGTGTATTCCGTGTGGCTGAAGCCCTGGAATACGGCATGGTCGGCGTCAACACCGGGTTGATCTCCAACGAAGTCGCGCCATTCGGCGGCATCAAGGCCTCGGGCCTGGGCCGTGAAGGCTCCAAGTACGGCATCGAAGATTACCTGGAAATCAAATACCTCTGCCTGGGCATCTAACCCCGGCAAGGCATTGAGCGGAGAGGGGCACGAGAGCGCTGTCCCCTTTCTGCGCGTCAAACGATTTTTCTTTGTGGCCGGGAAAGCTGTGGCAGTCGATCATCGCATGCTGCCATAGTTGCCTCCCGCCACGTATTCCTTGAGCTACGCCGACCGATGAGCGGCGAATGAGGACACTATGAGCAAGACTAACGCATCCCTGATGAAACGCCGTGAAGCCGCTGTACCGCGCGGCGTTGGCCAGATTCACCCGATCTTCGCCGATTCGGCGAAGAACGCCACTGTGACCGACGTTGAAGGTCGCGAGTTCATCGACTTCGCCGGCGGTATCGCCGTGCTGAACACCGGTCACCTGCACCCGAAAGTCATCGCGGCCGTGACTGCGCAACTGAACAAGCTGACCCACACCTGCTTCCAGGTTCTGGCGTACGAGCCTTATGTAGAGCTGTGCGAAAAGATCAACGCCAAGGTTCCGGGCGACTTCGCCAAGAAAACCCTGCTGATCACCACCGGTTCCGAAGCTGTAGAAAACTCCATCAAGATCGCGCGTGCCGCCACTGGCCGTGCCGGCGTGATCGCCTTCACCGGCGCTTACCACGGTCGTACCATGATGACCCTGGGCCTGACCGGTAAAGTCGTGCCTTACTCGGCCGGCATGGGCCTGATGCCAGGCGGCATCTTCCGCGCGCTGTACCCGAACGAACTGCATGGCGTGAGCATCGATGATTCGATCGCCAGCATCGAGCGCATCTTCAAGAACGACGCCGAGCCGCGTGACATCGCTGCAATCATCATCGAGCCGGTTCAGGGCGAAGGTGGTTTCTACGTCGCACCGAAAGAATTCATGAAGCGTCTGCGTGCTCTGTGCGACCAGCACGGCATTCTGTTGATCGCTGACGAAGTGCAAACCGGCGCTGGCCGTACCGGCACTTTCTTCGCCATGGAGCAGATGGGCGTTGCTGCCGACCTGACCACCTTCGCCAAATCCATCGCTGGCGGCTTCCCGGTGGCTGGTGTGTGCGGCAAGGCCGAATACATGGACGCCATCGCTCCAGGCGGCCTGGGCGGCACTTACGCCGGTAGCCCGATCGCTTGCGCAGCTGCGCTGGCGGTGATGGAAGTGTTCGAAGAAGAGCACCTGCTGGACCGCTGCAAAGCAGTCGGCGAGCGTCTAGTCACTGGCTTGAAAGCCATTCAGGCCAAGTACCCGGTAATCGGCGAAGTCCGTGCCCTGGGCGCGATGATCGCCGTCGAGCTGTTCGAAAACGGCGACAGCCACAAGCCGAACCCCGCTGCTGTGGCCAAGGTTGTGGCCAAGGCTCGCGACAAGGGCCTGATCCTGCTGTCGTGCGGTACTTACGGCAACGTGTTGCGCGTACTGGTGCCGCTGACTGCGCCGGACGAGCAACTGGACAAAGGTCTGGCAATCATCGAAGAGTGTTTCTCCGAGCTCTGATTGCTGAGTGTGACCTGATCGACAAAAGAACCCGCTTCGGCGGGTTTTTTTATGGGGTTGTCGGTAGATCCGGGTTTTCCCCTGTATCGGACTGCCGGCATTGATTAAGGTGCACGCATGCCTTATGGAGCGTGCCGATGATTGCGGTTGAGTTACCTGCTGTACCACGAGTGTTGATTGCCGAGGAGGACCCTTGGGCTCGTGACCTGCTCAAGCAGGTGTTATTGAACGTGCGTTGCGACGCACGAGTGGATGTGTGTGCCGATGGCCAGGAAGCATTGCTGTTGTTGGCCGAGAACCCCTATGACCTGGTGATCGCCAATTGGGAACTGCCGGGCGTCGATGGGTTGGGTTTGCTGCGTAGTGTGCGTCAGCGCAAGCGTAATCCGGTGCTGCCGTTTATCCTCATGACCAGCCGCAATGACAGTGCCAGCGTGCGCGAAGTCTTGCCGCTGGCACCCACGGCTTACCTGACCAAACCCCTGAACATGGAAAGCCTGACTCTGCGTTTGCAGGGGCTGCTGTTGGCCGCGGGTCAGTCCGTTTCGTGCGAGGCTCCGGTATTGGCGCCGGGCATGACCTTATCGGTTTTTCTCGAGCGTCGACGGGAAGTCGCCGATGGCGCGCCGTTGCTGGCCGACGTGCAGCTGGCGGTCAAACGCAGCCTCAACGCCTACGGGCTGGATTTGATCCTGCTGGAACAGGAAATCCGCGCTGACCCGCAGATTACCGCAGTGCTGATCGCCGCAGCCAACAGCGCCGCTCATCACCGTGGCGACTCTGTGCAGACCCTGTCCCAGGCCTTGCACCGGCTGGGCACCGTACAAAGCATGAACCTGATTCTTGGCCTGGCCCTCAAGCGCAGCGCCAAATTGAGCGATCCGGCGTTGGGCGATTACGCCGAACGGTATTGGGAGTTGTCACTGCACACCGCGGAATACGGCCGTACGTTGGCGCGCTTGCTGGATCTGGATCAGGAACGCTGCTATTGCGCTGGCATGTTGCATCGCCTTGGGGATCTGGCGTTGCTGCGTTGCCTGCAGGAATGGAAGCAGGCCGGCGGCGAGCTGGATGATCAGCAAGAGATCGGTAACGCGTTGGTCGATTTTGGCGCCGCCTACGGTTCGGCCCTGCGCACGCGCTGGCGCTTGCCACTGGAGTTGCGTGAGCTGATCGCTGCGGTCTACCAGCTCGGTGGTGGGGTTTACTGCCGTGAAGCGTTAGTGATGAATATCGCCGCACAACTGGCCCGTCTGAGGCCTTCAGAAGGCGTTGAGGCAATTGCCAAAAGCAAGGCAGCGCGCCTGCTCAAGATAGGCTTGCCGGAGCTGATGCGGTTGCGCAAAGGCTAGGTTGAGCATCATTCCTGAAATTTACCGCCGCGCATTATCAGGTAAACATCGCCGCCGGTTTTGCGACCGCTTCGCCCGAGCGCGGACCGGGCCGCGGGAGCAAGCTCCCCCGCCACAGTTGATCGCGTATACCTGTCGTGCTCGTTCCAGACCTCACCCCGAAACAATCCGGTTCTTGCCCTGGCGCTTGGCCTCGTACATCGCGGCGTCGGCGCGAGCGAACAGTCTGTCCAGGCTTTGGTCTTCGGCGGTGAGGCTGGTCAAACCCTGGCTCACCGTGATGCCGAAGGACCGTCCTTCGTGGTTGAAGCTCAGGCGCTGAATTTCTCGTTGCAGACGTTCCGCGACTTGCATCGCCATTTCGGGCGCGCAACCAGGGAAGACCGCCGCGAACTCCTCACCTCCGATGCGTCCGAACAGGTCACCGCGACGCAGTGCCGCTCGGCCGCTTTCGGCGATGCGTTGCAACACCAGGTCGCCTTCCGGGTGGCCATAGGTGTCGTTGACGAGCTTGAAGTCGTCGATGTCCAGCAACAGAAAAGACAGCGGTGAGCCTTGCAGACGAGCCTTTTCGAATTCGCGATGGGCGCATTCGAAAAAGTGTCGACGATTACTGCTTTGGGTCAGGACGTCGGTGGTGGCCAGGCGTTGCAGTTCGGTTTCGAGCAGCTTTTTTTCGGTGATGTCTTCGGCAATGCCGACCACGATCAACGGCTGGCCGGGCTCGGCCTGGCGGTTGATGAAGCATTTATCGCTGATCCAGCGAATCTGGCCGTCGGCCGCGATAATGCGGTACTCGCGATCCTCGACGGCGCCTTTGCGAAAAACCTCGGCCAGGCTGCGTTCGGCGTACTCGAGGTCGTCCGGGTAAATGCTGTTGCGCCATTCGTTGTAGTCGGCCAGCAGCAGGCCTGCGGAACGCCCGAAGATGCGCTCATAGGCCGGGCTGACATACAGCACTTTTCGAGCTTCCCAGTCGAAAGCCCAAAGTACCGCGTTGACGCTTACCAGCAAGGAGCTGAACAGTTGCTCACGCTCGGCCAGACGCGCGACTTCGCCTTGGGCATGCATCAAGGCAAGCAGCGTTTGCGCAGCGTCGGGCCACGCTTGAGAGGATGGAATGTGTAGATCTTTATGGACCATCGGCACAGATCTCGAAGGGCGTGCCACTCAAGTTGCGAAAGCGGCCACAGCAAAGCCCGCCTGGATGGCGAATTGCTCTTTGAGATAAGGGATTTGCAGCTAAGTTCCCGTTTTTGTGGCGAGGGTGCTTGCTCCCGCCGGGCGGTCAAGCCGCCCCGAAACGTGCGACTGCGTTTTGTCGTTAAAGCGCGTGCAGATTTTAGGGCCGCTGCGCCCGAGCGAGGACCGGCCCGTGGGCGCAAGCCCCCTCACCACAGGTAAGCCCCTCACCATAGTGTCAGGCGGTAGCGGGGCGCAGCGAGTAGGTTTTCAACTGATGGGCAAAGTCGCGCAGCGATTGAATACCGCTGGCCTCGGCTTCGTGAACCCACTCCTTGATCGCTGCCAGCATGTCATGACCGTTGGTGCTGGTCTTGAGCCAGATCTGCTGCAGAGCGAGGCGTTTTTCGTAAATGACCTTCAACGCCTGACTGTGCTCGAGCATGGTCTGGATACGCAGGTGGTGCTTGTCATCCAGCAGGCTGGTTTCCCGCGAGAGCAGACGCTTGGCCCGATGGAATTGGTGACGAACCGAATGATCGACCTTTTCCAGCTCCTGCTTGACCAGTGGCGCAATGACCAATTTTCGGTACTGGGCCATGATCTGGAAACGGTTGTTGAGGATCGCCATGGCGGTGTCCATGTCCAGGTTGCCCTTGCCTTCGACCCGGTGGGCGATCGGCGCGACTCGCTGAACCTTGGCCAGACGCAGGAAGCTGAAGACCTTGATCCATGCCCAGCCGAGATCGAACTCCCATTTCTTCACCGACAGCTTGGCCGAATTGGGGTAGGTGTGGTGGTTGTTGTGCAGCTCTTCGCCGCCGACCAGGATGCCCCAGGGCACCAGATTGGTCGCTGCATCGCGGCATTCGAAGTTGCGGTAGCCGACGGCATGGCCCAGACCATTGATGACGCCGGCGGCCCAGAACGGAATCCACATCATCTGGATCGCCCAGATGGTGATGCCGATGGTGCCGAACAGCAGCAGGTCGATGACGCCCATGATCCCGACACCCAGCAATGGGTAGCGGGTGTATAGGTTGCGTTCGATCCAGTCGTCCGGGCAGTTCTTGCCGTAGATGCGCAGGGTCTCGGGGTTTTCTGCTTCGGCGCGGTACAACTCGGCGCCTTTGCGCAGGACCGTGGAAAGACCTTTGATCACCGGGCTGTGCGGGTCATCGACGGTTTCGCATTTGGCGTGATGCTTGCGGTGGATAGCGGTCCACTCGCGGGTGTTCTGCGCCGTGGTCAGCCACAGCCAGAAGCGGAAGAAATGTTTCAGGCCGGCATTGAGCTCCAGGGAGCGATGGGCTGAATAACGGTGCAGATAGACTGTGACGCCAACGATGGTCACATGGGTCATCAACAGGGTGACTGCCACCAGTTGCCAGGGCGACAAGTCGAGAAAACCGTTGTACCACATAGGTTGTATGGTCCTCGAAAAAATGAAATACAGCCTGCGCATTATCACTCAGCCCGCAGATAAAACCAGTCGGCCTTTCAGATAAGAGTGGCGGGATGTGTCTTTCCTCTATAATTCCAAGTTTTTCGTAGGGACATTGTTGCCTTATGTCGGTTTCTTATCGCGCTGCGCTGCGTGCGTCGCTGCTTTACCTGCTGTTGTCAGTTTTCTGGCTGCAACTCAGTGGTCATTTATTGAGCAGTTTCTTCGATGAGTCGACTGATCTGGTCCGCTGGCAACTCATCAATGACTATGTCTGGGCCCTGTTCAGTGCCGGTCTGATCTTCATCGCCCGCGCACGATTAATAGGTTTTCTCGGCTTCGGCGCAACATTGCGTCACCAGCGTGAAGACCGCGAGCGTTTGCGTCAGGCAGCCGCGGTGTTCGATTGCACCCGCGAAGGAGTACTGGTCAGCGACCGGCGTGGGTTGATCGTCCATGTGAACCGGGCGTTCATGGAAATTACCGGCTATCAGCGTGAAGAAGTACTCGGTCGTCAGCCGAACATGTTCAAGTCCGGCCATCATCCACCGACGTTCTATGTCGCCATGTTTGAGTCCCTGAAAAGCACCGGAGAGTGGAGCGGTGAAATCTGGAACCGGCGAAAGGGCGGTGAGATTTATCCGCAGTGGCAGACCATTCGGGTCATAGAGGATGACCAGGGTGAGCTCAGCCATTATGTCGCGGTGTTTTCCGACATCAGCGCGATCAAGGATTCGCAGCATGAACTGGCTCACCTGGCGCACCACGACCCGCTGACCGACTTGCCCAACCGCTTGCTCTTCACCGACCGGGCCGAGCAGGCGCTAGCCTCGGCGCAGATCCACAAGCGTGGCTGTGCCTTGCTGCTGATCGATCTGGATCACTTCAAAATCATCAACGACAGCCTCGGCCACAATGTCGGCGATCAGTTGCTCAAGGCGGTGGCCGAGCGTTTGCGAGGGATGTTCGGCCCCGGGGTCACTGTGGCGCGGCTGGGTGGCGACGAATTTGCCGTGCTGGCCGAAAGTTGCCCACAACTGATGCAGGCGGCAGCGCTGGCGCAGCGGATTATCGACGGCTTGAAAGAACCGTTCAGGTTCAGCGGGCACCAACTTTTCATCAATGCCAGCATCGGTATCAGCCTGTTCCCCAGCGATGCGTTGAGTGCCGAACAACTATTGCGCAATGCCGATTCGGCGCTGTTCAAGGCCAAAAGTGCCGGGCGTGAAGGGTATGCCCTGTACACCGAAGAACTCACCGCTCACGCTCAGCACCGGGTAGAAATCGCCAATGAGCTGCGCCGCGCACTCGAACAGCAGGAATTGCGGGTGTACTACCAACCGGTGCACCAATTGCAGACCAGTCGCTTGATCGGCGTCGAGGCCTTGGTGCGCTGGGAGCACCCCGAGCGTGGCATGGTGTCGCCGGCCGAGTTTATTCCGATTGCCGAGCGCACCGGATTGATTGCCGAGATCGATGCCTGGATCCTGCAGCAAGCCTGTCAGCAGATGTGCCAATGGCTGAAGGCGGGAGTGGTGTTGTCGTTCGTCGCGGTGAATGTCTCCAGTCGTCTGTTCGCCCGTCGCGAGCTTTATCAGCAGGTCGCCCAGGTGTTGCACGACACCGGGCTGGATCCGGCCTTTCTGGAGCTGGAAGTCACTGAAAGCGCGGTGATGGAGGATCCCGAAGTGGCGCTGGAGCAAATGCACCGGCTGCGGGAATTGGGCTTGCGCCTGGCCATCGATGATTTCGGTACCGGCTATTCATCGCTGCTGCGGCTCAAACGCTTGCCGGTGCAGAAACTCAAGATCGATCAGGGTTTTGTCGCCGGGTTGCCTTTGGATGACGACGATGCAGCCATCGTGCGGGTGATTATCGCCCTGGCACAAAGCATGGGCATGCAGGTTCACGCCGAAGGCATCGAACAGATCGAGCAGGCGGGTTTCCTGCTTGAGCATGCCTGTGACCTGGGCCAGGGCTACTGGTTTGGGCGGCCAATGCCGGCTCAGGAGCTGGACTGGGCGAGGGCGCCGGCGATTCGGTTGTAGGCGCTGCCGCAGGCTGCGATCTTTTGATCTTGACGCCCCCACTCCTACGTAACTCCCCGTCCCAGCAAATAATTTATTCTGGTTATATAAACATTCTTAAATAGTATTTTTAAGAATATCTGCGCCTATCTACTATTGCTCTCAAGCCGCAAGCAGTGTCGCCACTGCCAGGCACATCTTATTGAGGAGCAACACCATGAGCGCATCTCTACGTAGCGTTGACGGTCAGGACGAAGCAACCATTTTGCGCGAGATCCAGAGCGCATTGCGCGACCTGCGCTTTGGGGCAGTGGAAATCACCGTGCACAACGCTCAAGTGGTACAGATCGAACGCAAAGAGAAATTCCGCTTGCAGAACCCGGGTAACAAACCGAGCTGATTACACAGCCAACGTCAAAAGATCTCAGGCCCTACAGGTGTACTCAAATCCCCCGTAGGAGCTGCCGCAGGCTGCGATCTTTTCCCGAGGCGACCCGATTTCAACCCATAAGAAAAGCCAACACCCCAAGAATTTCAGGAGCTTTCACTATGTCGTCGATTCGCCGTTACGCCCTGGCCGCTCTCGCCAGCGCCATTTTTGCTGGTTCCGCGGTTGCCAAGGATTACGAGTTGCTCAACGTGTCATACGACCCGACCCGTGAGCTGTATCAGGATTTCAACGCTGAGTTCGTCAATTTCTGGAAGAAAGACCACGCTGGCGACAACGTGAAAATCCAGCAATCCCACGGTGGCTCGGGCAAACAGGGCCGGGCGGTGATTGATGGCCTGCGGGCGGATGTAGTGACACTGGCATTGGCCGGTGACATTGACGAAATCGCCAAGCTCGGCAAGTCCCTGCCGGCGGATTGGCAAAAACGCTTGCCTGAGGCCAGTACGCCTTACACCTCGACCATCGTGTTCCTGGTGCGCAAAGGCAATCCCAAAGGCATCAAGGACTGGGGCGATCTGACCAAGAACGGTGTTGAGGTGATCACCCCGAACCCGAAAACCAGCGGCGGCGCGCGCTGGAACTTCCTTGCCGCCTGGGCCTATGGACTGAAAGCCGGCGGTAGCGAAGCCAAGGCTCAGGAATACGTCAAAGAGCTGTTCAAGCACGTTCCAGTACTGGACACCGGTGCTCGCGGTTCGACCATCACCTTCGTCAACAACGGTCAGGGTGACGTGTTGCTGGCCTGGGAAAACGAAGCGTTCCTGGCGCTGAAAGAAGACGGTGGTGCGGACAAGTTCGACATTGTGGTGCCGTCGTTGTCGATCCTCGCCGAGCCGCCAGTGGCAGTGGTGGATAAAAACGCCGAGAAGAAGGGCAATACCGAAATCGCCGAAGCCTACCTCAAGCACCTGTACAGCCCGGCCGGCCAGGAAATCGCCGCGAAGAATTTCTACCGTCCGCGTGACAAGGACGTGGCGGCCAAGTACGCCAAGCAGTTCCCGAAACTGGATCTGGTGACTATCGACAAAGACTTCGGCGGCTGGAAAACTGCCCAACCGAAATTCTTCAATGACGGTGGTGTATTCGACCAGATTTACACCGCGCAATAATGCCGTGAAGCGGATTGCTCAGTAGCTAGCAAAGAGCCCCGGATTGCGATTCGGGGCTTCGCGCGTTCAACCAAGGACTTTTATGTCGCGTCGTATCTCCCCCGTCATACCCGGCTTCGGGCTGACGCTGGGTTACACCTTGGTGTACCTCAGCCTGATTGTGCTCATACCCCTGGCAGCGATGTTCGTGCATGCCGCTCAACTTACCTGGGATCAGTTCTGGGCAATCATCTCCGCACCCCGCGTGCTGGCGGCGTTGAAGCTGAGTTTCGGCACCGCGCTGTATGCCGCGATCATCAATGGCATTATCGGTACGTTGCTGGCTTGGGTGCTGGTGCGCTACACCTTCCCCGGACGCAAGATCATCGACGCGATGATCGACCTGCCGTTCGCGCTGCCCACTGCCGTGGCCGGTATTGCGCTGACGGCCCTGTACGCGCCGAATGGACTGGTCGGGCAGTTCGCTGCTGATCTGGGCTTCAAGATCGCCTACACCCCGCTGGGTATCACTCTGGCGCTGACCTTTGTCACCTTGCCGTTTGTGGTGCGTACAGTGCAGCCAGTGCTCGCCGATATCCCTCGTGAAGTCGAAGAAGCTGCTGCCTGCCTGGGGGCCAAGCCGTTGCAGGTGTTTCGTTACATCCTGGTACCGGCGTTGCTGCCCGCCTGGCTGACCGGCTTCGCCCTGGCCTTCGCCCGTGGTGTTGGCGAGTATGGTTCGGTGATCTTCATCGCCGGCAATATGCCGATGAAGACCGAGATCCTGCCGCTGCTGATCATGGTCAAGCTCGACCAATACGACTACACCGGCGCCACCTCCATCGGCGTGCTGATGCTGGTGGTTTCCTTCGTCCTGTTGCTGCTGATCAACTTGTTGCAGCGGCGCATCGAAACCCCATAAGGAGGCCCGGAATATGTCCAGTTCAACGCTTACCGCCGCTTCCTCGGCCAACGCCGCCCGTCGTGGCAGCGCTGTTTCACGACGCATTCTGATCGGCCTCGGCTGGCTGATCTTTGCCCTCTTCCTGTTGTTGCCGCTGCTTATCGTGGTGTCGCAGGGGCTGAAACTCGGCCTCGGTGCATTTTTCACCGCGATCTTCGAGCCGGATGCGCTATCGGCCCTGAAGTTGACAGTGATCGCGGTGCTGATTTCGGTGCCGCTCAACCTGGTGTTCGGCGTCAGCGCCGCCTGGTGCGTGAGTAAGTACTCGTTCCGCGGCAAGAGCATGCTGGTGACTTTGATCGACTTGCCGTTCTCGGTTTCGCCGGTGATCGCCGGTCTGGTCTATGTGCTGATGTTCGGCGCCCAGGGCTTTTTCGGGCCATGGCTGCAGGACCACGACATCCAGATCGTCTTTGCGCTGCCGGGCATCGTGCTGGCGACTATCTTCGTCACCGTGCCGTTCGTGGCCCGGGAACTGATCCCGCTGATGCAGGAGCAGGGTACCCAGGAAGAAGAAGCCGCGCGGTTGCTCGGTGCCAATGGCTGGCAGATGTTCTGGCATGTCACTGTGCCGAATATCAAGTGGGGTCTGATCTACGGCGTGGTGCTCTGTACCGCGCGGGCAATGGGTGAGTTCGGCGCGGTTTCGGTGGTGTCCGGGCACATCCGCGGGGTGACAAACACCTTGCCGCTGCATGTCGAGATTCTCTACAACGAGTACAACCACGTCGCGGCGTTTGCCGTGGCGAGTCTGTTGCTGATCCTGGCGCTCTTCATCCTGCTGCTCAAGCAGTGGAGCGAGAACCGTATTAACCGCCTGCGCGCCAGTGCGGCGGAGGAATAAATCATGTCGATCGAAGTCCGTAATGTCAGCAAGAACTTCCACGCCTTCAAGGCCCTGGACCGCATCAATCTGGACATCCAGAGCGGTGAACTGGTGGCGCTGCTCGGCCCGTCGGGCTGCGGCAAGACCACTTTGCTGCGGATCATCGCCGGCCTCGAAACTCCGGATGACGGCAGCATTGTGTTCCACGGTGAAGACGTCTCCGGCCACGACGTGCGCGATCGCAACGTCGGATTCGTGTTCCAGCACTATGCGTTGTTCCGCCACATGACCGTGTTCGACAACGTCGCGTTCGGTCTGCGCATGAAACCGAAAAACCAGCGCCCGACGCAAAGCCAGATCGCGGTCAAAGTCCACGAACTGCTGAACATGGTGCAACTGGACTGGCTCTCCGACCGCTACCCGGAACAGCTTTCCGGTGGCCAGCGTCAACGTATTGCCCTGGCCCGTGCCCTGGCAGTGGAACCAAAAGTCCTGCTGCTGGACGAACCCTTCGGCGCGCTGGATGCCAAGGTTCGTAAAGAACTGCGTCGCTGGTTGGCGCGGTTGCACGAAGACATCAACCTGACCTCGGTGTTTGTGACCCACGACCAGGAAGAGGCCATGGAGGTGGCCGACCGTATCGTGGTGATGAACAAGGGCGTGATCGAGCAGATCGGTTCGCCGGGTGAAGTCTACGAAAACCCGGCCAGCGATTTCGTCTATCACTTCCTGGGCGACTCCAACCGTCTGCACTTGGGTGAAGACAAGCATGTGCTGTTTCGCCCGCACGAGGTGTCGCTGTCGCGCCATGAACTGGAAGACCACCACGCGGCTGAAGTGCGCGATATCCGCCCACTGGGCGCGACTACCCGGGTGACGTTGAAAGTCGAAGGGCAGAGTGAGCTGATCGAGGCGGAAGTGGTCAAGGATCACGACAGCCTGATCGGTCTGGCGCGCGGTGAGACGTTGTTCTTCAAGCCAAAGGTCTGGCAGAAAGTGGCGAACATCTAAAAAAGCAAAAGATCGCAGCCTGCGGCAGCTCCTACGGGTGTACCCCTGTAGATACCGTCTTAACCCTCACCGGGCAAGCGCAAGTTTCGGGTCAAATGGTTGGCCCGATTTGATCACTCCAAAGATGATGTGCAGCAGCTTGCGCATCGCTGCACAGATGATCTGCTTGGGGGCCTTGCCGTTGGCTTTCAATCGCTCTTTGAGCGCGATAATCGCTTCGTTATGCTGCATCGCCACCAGACCTGGCATGTAGAGCCCGGTGCGGAGTCGCGCTGATCCGATTTTCGAGATAAAGGTGCGGCCCTTAAGCTGGCCAGACTCTTCCAGCTTTGGATTTAAGCCCGCCGCCGCCACCATTTGTCGAGGATTCGAATACTTTCGCAGGTCGCCCAGCTCGGCAAAAAGCATCTGCGCCGATTTGTCGGCAATGCCATCAATGGTCACCACCAAGTCGCGCATTTGGCGCATGTCCGGGTCGTCATCAATGTGTTTCTTCAGCGCCTTTTTGGTTTCGGCAATCTCTTTCTGGATGTGGTTGATGACGGAATTGATCGAAACCTTGACGCTGTCGTCGGACACGTCCAGACGATTACGTTCCATTTGCAGCATTTCCTGAAGGTCATTCAGGCGACGAACCATGGCCTTCACCTGTCGATACTTCAGTGGCTCCGGCGCCCACAGCGTTAGCTTTTCATGCTTTTCCTTGGCGAAATCGGCGATTAGCTTGGCGTCGGTCTTGTCTGTTTTGACCCGTTGCAAATCACTCCTGGCATGGGCTTTGGTCTGCGCAGGATTGACGACACAGACCCGATAGCCCTTGTTGTACAAGAACTCGGCCAGCGCTTCGTGGTAGATGCCGGTGGCTTCCATCACGATTAAGGCTGAAGGCTCGACGTGCTTCTGCAGCCAGGCGTGGAACTCCTCGAACCCCTTGATTGCATTGGGCAATTTTGCTTTGGTTTTATGTTTGCCGTTAGGCAGGTATTTGGCGATGTCAAAGGTGTGTTTAGCGGCGTCGACGCCAACATAATCGGACATGATCGTCTCCCAATTGAATCAATTGTGATCATCACTGCACTCTGTCCAACCTTGCGAATGCGGGCTCTCGCCAGAGACGGGCCCAAGATACCGTTCGAACTATATGAGTGAGTGTGGAGGGTTGGAGCACGATCTACGTCGCAGGCTCTAGGCCTAAGGAGCTGCACGGCTTCCAAATCCCTCCCTCGATGATCAGTCGAGAACTATCGCTCCTGGCGGAGCGATAGTCGAGATACAAGGAGCTGCCGTAGGCTGCGATCTTTTAACGGTTCTTAAACCGCCGCATTTTTCCGATTGATCCGCACCCCGCCGACTCGCGCCTCGATCTGCTCTTTGAGGTCCTGCCGCAACCCCAGCATGAACGCCAGTTCAGCCACGACAAACAGCGGCCCGACGATCAATCCCGTCACATCATCGACAAACGCCGGTTTGCGCCCTTCGTAGTGATGGCCGACAAACTGGATTGCCCAGCCGATGACAAACATGCCGATTCCGCTGCCGAGCCAGACGAGCGTGCTCTGTTGCGCGAGCGCATGACCTAGCCAAACGGACAGGCCAAGCAATACGCTCATCAGCATTCCCAGACGCAACTCCAGGCGCAAATAGAACCATGCCGCGGCCAATGCCAACAGCACCGCTGGCGACACCCAGAGCCCGGCCAGCGGCCATTGCGGCCGTGACAGCAACACCGCAACAGCGACCACGATCAGTGGTATGCCAATAAAGTGGCTGGCGATATTTCGCGGGTCGCGATGGTAGGCGGCGTATTGACTGAGATGGTCAACGAGGTTTTTCATTGTTATTTGCTCCTGTGGGGAGTTCGATCATGCCCTGCGCTCAATCTTCGCTCTGTCAGCCAGGCGACAATCATCTGGAGATCTAATGGATATGCAGGCCTGGCGTCCGCGTTTGTCGTGCGGGCAGTGGTTCACTCACTTACCTGCCTTGTTACAGGATAGTCTGCTGGCTGCCGCCAGGGTGCGGCGCCTGGCGCCCGGGCAACGGTTGTTCAAGCGCGGCGATCCGCCTTGTGGCTTGTATGCGGTGCTTGAAGGCGCGGTGCGCATTGGCGCGGTCAGCGAGCAGGGCAAGGAGGCGTTGCTCAGCGTGGTCGAACCGCCGCACTGGTTCGGTGAAATCTGCCTGTTCGATGGCCAGCCACGAACCCACGACGCCTACGGTATCGGCCGCTGTATTCTGCTGCAGGTGACTCAGACCGCGTTGCTCGACCTGCTGGAAGAGCATCCGCAATTCTGGCGCCAACTGGCGTTGTTGATGAGCCATAAATTGCGCCTGACATTCATCAATCTCGAACAGTTGAGCCTGATGCCCGCGGCGACGCGTGTGGCCCACCGGCTGCTGCTGATTGCCGAAGGTTATGGCGAGACCGAGTCCTCGAGGCGCGTCCTGCAGTTGCCTCAGGAGCAGTTGGCATTGATGCTTTCGCTCTCCCGGCAGACCACTAACCAGATCCTCAAGGACCTGCAGAACCAGGGCATCGTGCAGTTGAGTTATGGCGAAATTGAAGTGCTGGACCTGGAGAAGTTACGAGGCGCGGCGCAGTCCTGAATCAGTCGGCGCATCTGAAATAACCGTTAGTGATGGGCAATGGTCACCAAGGCGCCTAGCCTGTATCTACGACAATCGAGGTGCACCATGCGTTTGCTGTTAGTAGAAGACGAACCCAAGACTGCAAAGCTCTTGGCCAAGGGCCTGGGCGAAGCGAGCTATGCGGTGGATGTGGCGGTGGACGGGATGCAGGGGCGACGCTTGATCGAAGAGCAGCCCGAATACGATCTGATCATCCTCGACGTGATGTTGCCGGGGCTCAACGCCTGGCTATTGCTCCAGCAGATTCGTCAGCGCGGCGCGACGCCGGTGTTGTTCCTGACCACCAAGGACGGGATTGAAGACCGGCTGCGTGGGCTTGAATTGCATGACGATGATTACCTGCTCAAACCGTTTGCCACGAGTGAGCTGGTGGCACGGGTGCGCACGTTGTTGAGGCGCGCTCGGGGGCGTTGATTGATGGTGTCTGGGCTAATGCCATCGGGGCCGGCGCAGGCAACACAAATCTCATTGCTCACCGCAACCCATCCCGAAACTGCCCCGGGGTCATCCCCGTCCAGCGCTTGAAGGCGCGGCTGAAGCTGCTGGTGTCGGGAAAACCCAGTAAATAACTGATCTCGCTCAATGAGCACTGCGGGTCACGCAGGTGCAGCAGCGCCAGGTTCTCCCGACATTCATTGAGCAAGGTATCAAAGCGACAACCTTCATCCGCCAAATGCCGTTGCAGGCTGCGCAGGCTAAGGTGCAACGCCTGGGCGATGCGTTCGGCGGAAGGTTCGCCTTCCGGCAATTGGGCTTCAATGGCGGAGCGGACCTTGCGCTCCCAGGTCAATGGTTTCAATTGCGTCAGGGTGCGCTCAAGCGCTGTTTCGTTGTGTTCGGCCAGTTCCGGGTTGGCGTCATCCAGATGACTGTCGAAATCGCTGACGGCAAACTCCAGACGGTCCTCGTCGGCCGCAAAGAAGATCGGCGCGCGGAACACTGTGTGCCAGTGTTTGGGATCAGCCGGTGCGGGCCGGCGCAGGTACACCGCCAGCGGTGCATAGTCCCGGCCCAGACGGTTGCGGCAGGTACGCACATAGATCGCCGCAAACGCATCGATGGCTTCGAACGCCGGTGCCGGGCTGCTCTGAGGCACCTTCAGATGAAAGCAATAGCGGTCGCCATGCAGGTTCAACTCCAGCTCCAGAGCGTCGCTGACCACCTGGTGATAACGCACGATCCGCTCAAAGACTTCGCGCAAGCTGCCGCTGGCTACCAGCGCATAGCCCAGGGCGTGAAAGGTGGTCGGGCTGACGAAACGCGAGACCCGCAAGCCGATCGCCGGGTCGCCGCTGGCCCTGACCGCCACTTCCCACAGGCGCGTGGTGGCGGACAGCGGATAACGGGCGTTCGGGTCGTCCATCAGTTGTGGGTCGAGTCCGGCTTCGCGGCACAGCGCGTCGCTGTCGAGGCCAAGAGCGTCGAGTTGTTTGCGCAGGGCGCGGGTCCAGCTGGCGAGGGAGGTAGGTTCAATCATGATGATTGGCGCTTCCGGTCAACAGGTTGGCGTTCACGGCTAGCACTCTGCTCGATGACGCAGGGCAGGATGCGAACATCAATAACAAGAGGATGGAATCATGCAGGGTATTTCTGCAAGTCCCACGCGCCTGAATGCACAACTTCGCCGGCAAGCCTGTGGGTCGGGCTCAGGATGTGGCGCCCAGGTGCGGCCTTGCCTGCGAAGACGATGGTTAAATTCTTTTATTCGTTTTTGATCTATTTAAATCTTAAAAAATTACTTTGAGATATAAGTTTTTGAGGTCAATGATTCGTCCCTCGGCGTGAACTACGGCGAAAT
Source organism: Pseudomonas sp. KH_050 (assembly GCF_057838875.1). Lineage (NCBI taxonomy): Bacteria > Pseudomonadati > Pseudomonadota > Gammaproteobacteria > Pseudomonadales > Pseudomonadaceae > Pseudomonas > Pseudomonas sp. KH_050. The sequence goes on from NZ_CM174478.1 coordinate 206,304, forward strand.
CTACTGAATCAACGATTTTCGGGGCCGTCTCCTTGGCAGGGTGCGGCCTTTTTTTATTTTCCGAGGCGCCACAACAGTATGGTCAATCACCTTGGTGGCGAGGGAGCTTGCTCTCGCTCTGCATATTCATTTATGGAATTAATAAATAGCTTCTTATTCCTTAACGAATATAACTCTCCTCCCTATACTGGATCCCGAACAGACCAGCAGCCGGAGGGCTCCCCATGCGCAACGAATCAATTCGCTATCTGATCGTGCCGGGCTGGCAAGGATCGTCAGAAGATCATTGGCAAAGCCATTGGCAGAGCAGTTTGCCGAACAGCGCGCGCGTGGAGCAGGCCGACTGGTTAACACCTCGTCGCGAAGATTGGGTTGCCGCGTTGGCCGAGGCCATAACCGCCGACAGCACGCCGGTGATCCTGATCGCCCACAGCCTGGGGTGCATCACCGTTGCTCATTGGGCGGCACAGGCCCCTCTCGGTTTTTTGCGTCAGGTCCGCGGCGCCTTGCTGGTCGCACCCGCGGATGTCGAACGCCCTGCCTGCGCACCGGCCTTGCGCAACTTCGCACCGATCCCGACGCACCTGTTACCGTTCCCAAGCCAGGTCGTCAGCTCGGACAACGACAGTGCCGTCAGCGCCACTCGTGCCCTTGAGCTGGCCCGCAATTGGGGCGCCGAAGCCGGGATTCTGGCCGGTGCCGGGCACATCAATGTGAAGTCCGGGCACCACCGCTGGGAGCAGGGCTTCGCCTACCTCTACCGTCTGCAAAACCGCATGGAACAGCACTCCCTGCGCCGTGCTTGAGTCCTTTATTTTTTAACGCCTCCCGTCTCCCGGCGGATTTGGGCGGGAGTCTGCCATGAGCTTGCATGAAACCTTCGGTCAGCCGCTGCTGACCTTTCCCGATGCGGAAAAAAGCCCGCTGAGTATTCGCGCCAAAGCGCTGGTATTCGTTGACCCTCGTTCACGACAGCTGCGTCACGAGCTCGAACAACTGGCACCCCGCTCGATATCCGTGCTGATCCGCGGTGAAACCGGTAGCGGTAAAGAACTGCTGGCGCGACATATCCATCGGGGCAGCGACCGTGGTGGTTTGTTCGTGTCGGTCAACTGCGGCGCGATCAGTCCGACCTACGCCGATGCCGAGTTGTTCGGCTATGCCGCCGGCAGTTACAGCGGCTCGGCCAGCAGCCGCGCCGGCTGGTTCGGTTCAGCCAACGGCGGCACCCTGTACCTGGATGAAATCGGCGATTTGCCGCTGCCGATCCAGATCAAGCTGCTCGCGGCGCTGGAGAACCACGAAGTCACCCGTGTCGGAGCTCAACAGCCGAGCCCGGTGGACGTGCGGCTGGTGGCGGCTACCAGTATCGACCTGGCACAAGCGGTGGCTGCCGGTAAATTCCATGAGCGGCTCTTTCTCTACTTGAGCGAAGGCCAGCTGGACCTGCCGGCATTGCGCGAACGGGTCGGCGATATCCTTTCACTGGCCGAGTACTTCCTCGGTATCTACAGCCAGCGGCTGGACCTGCCGGTGCCATTGATCAGCGAAGCGGCGCAGCAACTGCTGGAACATCACAGCTGGCCGGGCAATACCCGCGAGCTGGAGAACGTCATTCACTTTGCGCTGCTGGTTAGCAGTGGCGACGAAATTTTGCCCGAACACTTGAATCTGCCGGAAAACCTGGCGCCGTTACCCTTGATCGAACAACAGGTCGAGCGAATCGGCAGCAGTGGTTCTGTTGGCGAACGGGCTGCACTGAAAAGCCTTCTCGAACGACTTGCGCGGTCCTTGTAGGTCGCGGCCTGAGCGGGTGGCGTCAATATGAATAAAATGGAATATGAAAGTGAATAAAAGATATTGTTCGGGAATAAAAAATCCCGGTATTGTCCGCATCACGCCAGAGATAGCACTTCACTGGCACCTCACTTGAAGCCGTCGTCGATGATGACGAATAAGGACACTGCATGAAAAAGGTTCTGTTGTTCACCGCACTGGCGGCTGCCCTGGCTGCAGGCATTGCCCAGGCTGGCGAGAAACTGGTGGTTGCCGCAACGCCGGTGCCGCATGCCGAGATCCTCGAGCTGATCAAGCCGGCCCTCGCCAAAGAAGGCGTGGATCTGGAAATCAAGGTTTTCACCGACTACGTACAACCGAACGTGCAGGTCGATCAAAAGCGTCTGGACGCGAACTATTTCCAGACCCTGCCGTACCTGAAAAGCTTTAATGATGGCAAAGGCACTAACCTGGTGACCGTGATCGGCGTTCACGTTGAACCTTTCGGCGGCTACTCGAAGAAAGTCAAAACCCTGGCCGAGCTCAAAGACGGCGCGACCATTGCCATCCCGAACGAAGGCAGCAACAGCGGCCGGGCGTTGATCCTGCTGCAGAAGGCCGGTCTGATTGAATTGAAAGACCCGAAAAACGCCCTGGCGACCCCGAAAGACATCGCCAAGAACCCGCATAACTTCAAGTTCAAAGAGCTTGAATCGGCCATGCTGCCGCGTGTGTTGGATCAGGTTGACCTGGACATGATCAACACCAACTATGCGCTGGAAGCCGGTCTGAACCCGGCCAAGGACGCACTGGTTATCGAAGGTGCCGATTCGCCCTACGTGAACTTCCTGGTGGCTCGTCCGGACAACAAGGACAGCGCCGCCATCCAGAAACTCGCCAAGGCACTGACCAGCCCGGAAGTGAAAGCATTCATCGCGAAAAAATACAGCGGCGCAGTACTGCCGGCGTTCTGATTCGCGGCGCTTTGTAGCGCACCAAACCTTTCAAGGTTTCAACGTCGGCGGCTGGTAGAGCGTCGGCGTTTTTTATTGGGCGCGGGAAAGTCAAAAGATCGCAGCCTATCGCAGCGTCTACAGGAATTGCGTATACCCGTGAAATCAAGGGTGCCCGCGGTGTAGGAGCTGCCGATAGGCTGCGATCTTTTCAAGCCCAACGCAGTTCACCGATCAATCCGGCCAATGCCACGCCGGTTCATCGAGCATCCCCTGGCCAACGATGGATCTGTTATCGACGAAGAACTCCGTGGGAGCGAGCTTGCTCGCGATGACGTCCGAACTGTCTACACCGGTTTACGCCAAACACTCGCCAACCAAGGCTGCTGCTCTCGCGGCAATCCCGCCGGTCGATAGTAGTGCTCCAGCTCGACAAACCCGGCTTCAGTCAATATCCCGCGCCACGACTCCAGATTGTGATACACCCCATAACGCGGGCCATTCCAGCCTTCCTGGTTATCGCCTCGAGGATTGGAGCTGAACAGCACCCCGCCTGGCTTGAGGGTCGCACGCAGTTGCTTCAAAACCCTAGGCAACTCCTGCCCTGGAACGTGAAACAGCACTGCATTGGCGAAGATTCCGTCGAAGTGCTCGGCAGGCAGGTCGAGTTTGAGAAAGTCCTGCTGCCAGACCTCGCAGCCGCTGTCTTCGCGAGCCATTTGCGCAAGGCGTTCCGAGCCGTCGAGGCCCACCGCGATATGACCCATGCGCGTGAAGGTTTGCAGATCGCGCCCCGGACCGCAGCCGAAGTCGAGAATAGTGAACGGCGCCTGGCCTTGAATATGCCGCAGCAACGCATCGATGTTTTGACTGACGTCGTGGTCGCGGGTGCCCTCACGAAAACTCTCGGCCACCTGGTTGTAATGGCCCAGGGTGGTGGAGGTGATCTGCTCGAGGTCGGCGGGAGTCTGTTTCATGGTCGGCTGCGCAGGCAAAGGAGATGCGCCGACTATAAGCGCTTCATCACCTGAGTGGGAGCAACTGTCTTGATGGCTTTTATTTTGAAGGCCTATCAAAAGACAGCTGCACTCACACCGCTTCAGGCCACCTGTTACTTCTTACAGTATCCGTCAGGTGGAAAAACGGTCAGTCTTCACTTCACCGCAGCGAAGGATCGTTATGCCGTGAATGCTCACCGCGATACTGCCACACCGACCTTGTCGGTCATGGACCCGCGTTCGCTGGCGATCCGCAGCGTGGGCTACTGTCGCCACCCGGACAAACCGGTGATCGAGCCACGCATCACCCGGCAGATTTACGACGCTGCGGGGCGGCTATCTCAGTCGTGGGACCCACGTTTGTGGAGCACCGCGCCGAAGCCGAACCTCGCCACAATCCACGGTTTGAACGGCCAGCCTTTACTGATGGACAGCGTCGATGCCGGTTGGCAGCTGAACCTGACGGATCAGGCAGGCTCGTTGTGTTCGTTCTGGGATGGTCGAGGCAGTCAGCGGCACACCGAATATGACAATCAACAGCGTCCGGTCATGGTCATGGAACAGGCCGCTGGAGAAGCGCCTCGCGTGGTTGAACGGTTGACCTACGGTGGCTCCGATCCGGCGTTTGCCGGACACAACCAGTGCGGGCAGCCGATCCGCCATGACGACCCGGCAGGTACCCAGGTCGTCAGCGAGTATGGTCTGTCAGGTGCCGTGTTGGTTGAAGCCCGACGTTTCCTCTCCAGCCTTGAAATCCCCGACTGGCCATCTGAGCCAGGCGCGCGCGACGCTTTGCTGGAAGATCAATCGTTCATCACCCGCCACACCTTCAATCCCACCGGCGAGATTCAGCGTCAGACCGACGCCATGGGCCATGTCCGAACCTTTGGTTACGACGTGACGGGAAAACTGCGTGAGACTTGGCTGCTCTTGGCCGGGGACGGCAAACAACCGCAATGTCTGGTCAGTGACATTCGTTACAACGCCCATGACCAGATCGAAAGCGAAACGGCCGGCAATGGCGTGGTGACCTGTGCCGACTATGCTGCCGAGGACGGTCGTTTGATCAGGTTGCTGGCGGCGGTCGGGAAACAAAAACCGTTGCAGGACCTGAACTACGTCTACGACCCGGTGGGTAATATCGTCGAGCTGGAAGACAAGGCTCAATCCGTTATCCATTTCAACAATCAGCGTATCGAACCGGTCAATCGCTACCGCTATGACAGCCTGTATCGACTCGTCGAAGCCAAGGGTTGGGAAGTCAGCACGCCGAGCCATGGGCCCGCACTGCCGGAGTTGCTGCCCACCCCGCTGGACCCCAACCAAAGGCGCAATTACACCCAACAATTCGATTACGACCCGGCGGGCAATCTGATCACCCGTCACCACAGCGGTGCGCCGGGGTTTTCAATGTTTACCTCCGCCAGCAGCAACCGGAGCCTGGCTCAACGGGACGATGGTTCATTGCCGGGCGAACCTGAAATCGATTCGGGCTTCGATGCCTGCGGCAACCAACGGGAGCTGCAACGCGGGTTGGCCATGGATTGGGACATTCGCAACCAGCCAAGTCGGGTGACCTTGGTCAAACGCGAGGGCGAGACTGACGATTACGAATGTTATGTCTATGCCCACCCCGGTCATCGGTTACGCAAGGTGCATTTCAGCCAGGCCGGTAGTCGGACCCTGCGCACGGAAGTCCGCTATCTCCCTGGTCTTGAAGTCCATCGCGAAGCCAATGGTGTAGCACGACATGTCATCAGCGTCGAGGCGGGACGCAACAATGTGCGAGCGCTGCATTGGCCTGCAGGTGGCCATGACGATCAGTTGCGCTACAGCCTCGGCGATCACTTGAACTCCAGTAGTCTGGAGCTGGATCACGAGGCGGGCGTACTGACTCAGGAACACTATTACGCCTTCGGCGGAACGGCGTGCTGGGCAGGTAGAAGTGCGTTGGTGGCGAATTACAAAACCATTCGGTATTCGGGCAAAGAGCGGGATGCGACGGGGCTTTATTTTTATGGATATCGGTATTACGCGCCATGGTTACAGCGGTGGCTGAGTGCCGATCCGGCGGGCCCTGTTAATGGTCTGAATATTTTTCTATTTGTTTCGAATCATCCAATAAATCTAAAGGATGTGGATGGCCGAATTTATGAGGGTAAACATGATCAGTATGAGCGGCAACCTGCGTCGGGTGTAATTGTTGCGCGTGGATTAGACGCGTTTCCATTGGAACAACAAACCATTATCAGGGCGGGATTTCACGAGGTAGAGCATATATATGCGGGTGCAGAAACTGCTATGAGTTCGGAGTTTGTGGATCATGCAAAAATTTTGCGCATCTTCTTTGGTCCAGCGTACGAAAGTGTTAGAGGCAAGGTATTAGATTCTTTTGTACGAGGAAAGGAGTTGGCAAGAGAATATCAAGGGCCCAGGGGGGGAGATAAAATTGTAGGGGTTGATTCTGTCCCCGGGAATGCCAAAGCCTTTGTTTATCAAGGCGATATCCATGGACGGATATTTATCAATGTTAGCGATATTGACGCAGGTACTATAGCCAGGCGTCTTGGTCATGAAATTACGCATTTAAGAAACGTAAATGGATTTGTCACGGGGTCCGCCACGAAGGATTATTTCTATTTGAGAGCTAACTCGTCGCGGTCTCATTCAGAACATGCTATGCGAGGGAAGTTGCCTGTGAAATTTTTGATTCCTCCTGGGGAGCGAATCGCGAATACTCGTAGGGCTTTTATCGAAGCGGTTGCGGAATATGAGGGTCGTCAGGCCTCAACGTTGGATATTGATGCTGCGGGTTCTTTATTTAATCAAAATCCAGGCATGAGGGCGAAAATCGGGTCTGAAAATGCGGACACCATTATATCCGCAGCAACAGAGTTGAGTCATCGACTTGCCGATAGCCTGGAATTTCATAGGTTGCTTAATAGTTGAGCCGGATAAGCGATTTTGTGCGCGCTCGAGATGCGCTGCTACTCGCGACCGATAATCGGTACAGTCGATTCACCTTTTGTTCAACCCTCGAGCCAACCGATCCCCACCCACCTGAATCGCCGCCACCAGAATCACCAGCAACACGATCACCGTGAGCATGATCTGGCTATCAAACCGTTGATACCCATACCGGTAAGCGATATCACCCAACCCGCCCGCACCAATCGCGCCGGCCATGGCCGAGGAGTTGATCATGGTCACCAGGGTGATGGTGAAACCGCCGACGATTCCCGGCAGCGCTTCCGGCAACAGCACATGCCAGACGATATGCCCGCGCCGGCAGCCCATGGCCTGGGCGGCTTCGATCAGGCCGTGGTCGACCTCGCGCAGGCTGACTTCGGCGATGCGCGCAAAGAACGGTGTGGCGGCGATGGTCAGCGGGACCACGGCCGCCCACACGCCATAGGTGGTGCCGACGATCAGCCGGGTGAAGGGAATCAGCGCGACCATCAGAATCAGAAACGGGATCGAACGGAACAGATTGACGAAGGCCCCGAGTACCCGATTCAACGCCGGGGCTTCATAGATCCCGCCCTTGGAGCTGGTGACCAGAATCACCGCCAGTGGAATACCCGCCAATAGCGCGATCAGCGATGACACGCCGACCATCAGGAAGGTGTCGATCACACCCTGGAGTAATCGATCAAACCACATAGCCCAGTACCTCCGCGTGTTGTGCCCATTGCCTTGCGCGCTGGCGTAATTCTTCCGCGCCGTGAGGCGAGCCCGTCACCGCCAGCAGCAGCTGTCCCAGGGCGTGTCCCTGAATCCGTTCGACTCCGCCCTGCAACAGGCGCACACGACCGCCGAGGGCGCTGAACAGTGCGGCCAGATCCGGTTCGTCAGCAGCGCTGCCGGTGAACTGCAGGCGCAGTACTACGGTGGCCCGCGCCGACTGCGGTTGCGCTTGCAGGCGACTTTGCAGTTCATCCGGCAAGCCATGTTGCAACGGTGCGAGCAAGGTTTTGCTGACCTCGTGCTGTGGGTTGCCAAAGACTTCCCAGACCGGCCCTTGCTCGACGATTCTTCCATGTTCGAGCACCACCACCCGATCACAAATATCGCGGATCACCGCCATTTCATGGGTGATCAAAATGACGGTCAGGCCCAGTCGCCGGTTGATCTCGCGCAGCAGGCCAAGAATCGATTGCGTGGTCTCCGGATCGAGCGCCGAAGTGGCTTCGTCGCACAGCAGGATTGCCGGGTCATGGACCAGCGCCCGGGCAATCCCGACGCGCTGCTTTTGCCCACCGGAAAGTTGTGCCGGATAGGCCTGGTGCTTGTCTTGCAGGCCCACCAGTTCCAGCAGTTCACGGACTTTGTTTTCGCGCTGCTCCCTGGACACCCCGGCGACCTTGAGCGGCAATTCGACGTTCTGCCAAACCGTCTTGGCCGACATCAGATTGAAGTGCTGGAAGATCATGCCGATGCGTCGGCGCAGCGCCACCAGTCGATCTTCATCGAACTCGCCGATGTCGACATGATCGATCAGCACCCGGCCGCTGCTCGGTTGCTCCAGGCGGTTGATGGTGCGGATCAGCGACGACTTGCCGGCGCCGCTGCGGCCGATGATGCCGAATACTTCACCACGCTGGATTGCCAGGTCGATACCGTGCAAGGCATTCACCGGGCCTTGTCGGCCCTCGTAGGTCTTGCCCAGGCCGATAAAGCGCACGTGGGCGCGATTCAGCTGGGGATGCAGGTCGGTCTGCTCGGCGTTCTGCGCGGGCGGGTTGTCCAGCCTGCGTTGGGCGGTCGCTGCACTCATGTTTAACCTTCCCAGCCGGCTTGGTAGAGCTTGCCGTGCGCTTTATCCAGCGCCGCGCGAACGGCAGGGGAATGCTGGTAGATGTCGACGAACTTGATCAGCCGTGGGTCGGTTTTGCTCTTGGGCTGGATCACGAACTGGATCACGTATTCCTTGTGATCAAGCCCGTCGAACAGCAAGGCAGACTCGGCATCGAAGGTTTTCGCCAAACGGATATAGGCCGGGTAACCCTGCACCAGATCGGCGTCATCGTAGGTACGCACCAGTTGCACAGCCTCGACCTGGAGGATTTTCAGCTGCTTCGGGTTGGCGATGATGTCGTCTTCGGTGGCCTTGTAGCCGACCCCGGGTTTCAGGGTGATCAGCCCGGCCTTGGCCAGCAGTTGCAAGCCGCGTCCGCTGTTGATCGGGTCGTTGGCGATAGCCACGCTGGCGCCTTGGGGCAGTTCGTCGAAGCTTTTGTACTTTTTCGAGTAGAGCCCGACGTTGTTGATGATCCCCGGGGCAAACGGCACCAGCTCAAAACCACCAGCGGCCTTGGCGTTTTCCAGGAACGGAATGTGCTGGAAGTAGTTCACGTCGATATCGCCCGCGGCGAGGCTGACGTTGGGCGCGATCCAGTCGCTGAACTCCACCAGGTCGACTTTCAGGCCTTGTTTTTTGGCCTCTTCGACGGCCGCTTCCAGTGGAATGGCAAAAGCGGCGGTGGTGCCGATTTTCAGTGGGGCGTCTGCAGCGTGAGCGACGGCGCTGAACAGTCCGAGGGCAAGGGCCAGTGCTTTGACTGGTTGGGTGAAGAGTTTTTTGGTCATGATGGTTTTCCAGTCAGTAGTCAGTTTTTGAATTCGTGGTGCTCTAATGTTTTGCGACTGCTGCGCAGCCGAGCGGGGGCAAGCCCCCTCACCACAGAGGGTTAGTGTCGGTAGCTGGCGCCGGTGTGTTGCGGTGGTAAATGCGCCGCTGCGTGAAACAGCTTTTCCCGCAGGCTGCCATTGTCGTAAGTGGTCTTGTATGAGCCTCTGCGCTGCAACTCGGGGATCACCAGGTCGATGAAGTCGACATAGCTTTCCGGGGTGACAATGCGGGTCAGGTTGAAGCCGTCCAGACCGGTTTCGGCGATCCAGGATTCCAGTTCATCGGCGACCTGTTCGGGTGAACCGACCAAGGTGATGTAACGTCCGCCCAAGGCGTGTTGTTCGAGCAATTTGCGCCGGGTCCAGTCGTTGTTTTGCAGGGTCTTGGTGGCAGACTGGATGGCGTTGCTTTTCACGTACTGGATCGGTTCGTCCAGCGGGTATTCGGCGAAGTCGATGCCGGTAGAGCTGGAGAAATGTGCAACGCCGGCTTCAGCGCTGGCATAGCTCAGGTACTCGGCATGCTTGGCCCAGGCCAGCTCTTCGGTGGCCCCAACGATCACGTTCAAGCCCATGAATACCTTGATGTCCTCGGGATTGCGCCCCGCCTCGACGGCGCTGGCGCGGACCTTGTCCACCTGCGCTTTGGTCGCTGCCTTGTTCTGTCCGCTGATGAACACGCACTCGGCATGCCGCCCGGCGAACTGCAAACCGCGATCCGAACTGCCGGCCTGGAACAGCACCGGCGTGCGCTGAGGGGACGGCTCGCAAAGGTGATAGCCCTCGACCTGGTAAAACTCGCCATGGTGGTGAACCTTGTGGACCTTGTCCGGCTGCGCGTAGATCCGCTGTTGCGGATCATTGAGCACCGCGTCGTTTTCCCAACTGCCTTCCCAGAGTTTGTAGAGCACCTCCAGGTATTCATCGGCCTGCTCGTATCGCCGGTCATGTTCGACCTGCTGGCTCAGGCCCATGGCCTTGGCGGCGCTGTCGAGGTAGCCGGTGACGATATTCCAGCCGACCCGGCCGCCGCTCAGATGATCGAGTGTCGACATGCGTCGGGCGAACAGATAGGGCGGTTCGTAGGTCAGGTTGGCGGTCAGGCCGAAACCAAGGTTTTTTGTCACTGCGGCCATGGCCGATACCAGCAGCAACGGATCGTTGACCGGCAACTGAATCGACTCTTTGAGCGGTACGTCCACGGAGTGTTGATAGACGTCGTAGACGCCGACGATGTCGGCAATGAACAACCCGTCGAACAGCCCGCGCTCTAGCAGTTGCGCCAGTTCGGTCCAGTATTCGACGGTCTTGTATTGAGTCGAATTGTCCCGCGGGTGAGTCCACAGGCCATGGTTGATATGCCCGATGCAGTTCATGTTGAAGGCATTGAGCAGGATTTTTTTTCTGCTCATCAAATGGTCCCCCGCAGCGGCGGATTTTCATCATTGAGGTAATAGTTGCCGACCGCGTGGTACTTCCAGCGCACCGGGTCGTGCAGGGTGTGCACCCGGGCGTTGCGCCAGTGACGGTCCAGACCGTGCTCGGCCAGGGTGGCCTGGCTGCCGGCCAGTTCGAACAAGGTGCTGCCGGCCGCCAGGGAAATTTCGGTGCTGATGGCACGGGCTTCGGCAACAGCGATAGATGCGGCGGCGACGGTCTCGGCGTTAGTTTCAGCCTGGGCCTGGTCGAGAAATTCACCGGCGCGCTCGAGCAGTGCTTCGGCGGCGTGCAGGCGAATACTCAAATAGCCGAAACTCTTCAGGGTCAATGGGTCTTCAGTGGCTTTGTCGTTGCCGGAATCGATCCACGGGCGGGTCTTGGTTCTGACAAAATGCAGCACGTCTTCATAGGCGGCGCGGGCAATTCCGGTGTCGATGGCCGCATGGAGGATCTGCGCCAGCGGGCCGACCGGCGTCGGGCGCTCGAAGGCGCTTTGAAACGGGATCACGTCTTCGGCCGCCACATACACGTTGTCGAACACCACCGAGCCACTGCCGGTGGTGCGCTGGCCGAAGCCGCTCCAGTCGTCGATCACCGTCAGCCCCTGGCTGTCGCGCGGCACAAAAGCCAGTTGCTGCACGCCGTGTTCATCCACCACGGAGGTCGGAATCCGCTGGGCGTAGAGGGCACCGGTTGAATAGAACTTGCGACCGTTGATGCGATAACCCTCGCCGTCGCGGTTAAGGCTGGTGACGCGGTCGTGGGCGGTTTTGGTGCCCAGTTCGGCCAGGGCATTACCGAATCGCTGGCCGGCCAGTACTTCGGCATAGAGACGTTTTTGCTGCTCAGGGCTGCCGTTTACCCGCAGTACTTCGAGGGCATAAAAATGGTTCTGCGGGATTTGCCCCAGGGAGGCGTCGGCCTGGGCGATCAATGCAATGACTTTGGCCAGGGTGACATTGGAAACGCCTGCACCGCCGTAGGCTTTCGGCACGCTGATGCCCCATAGGCCGGAGCGCGAAAACACTTCCAGCTCCGGGAGTGGCAGGCGGCGCTCGCGATCACGCAAGGCGCTGTCGCGTTTGAAGTCTTCGGCCAGGTCGTTGGCGACGATCAGGGCTTGTTCGTCGCTGGTTATAACCGCGACATTTTGAGAAAGCGTCATGTGTTTCTCCAGAGATCTGGTCAAAGTGTTCTGGTCGTCAGATCCAGGAATGCCGGGCCGGCAGGGTGCCATTCAGGTGATAGGCGCCCACTGCGTGATATTTCCAGCGCACCGGGTCGTGAAGGGTGTGGACCCGAGCGTTGCGCCAGTGGCGGTCGAGATTGAATTCGGCGAGGGTTGCGCGGCTGCCGGCCAGTTCGAACAGCTTTTCGCTGGCCAGCAGCGAGATCTCGGTGGTCAGTACTTTGGCTTCGGCCACGGCGATCGAGGCGCGAGCGGCGGACTCGGCTGTCACCGGTGCGGCGCTGACCTGATCGAGCACTTGCCCGGCCTTGCGCAGCAGAGCCTCGGCGGCATGCAGTTCGATTTTCAGTTTGCCGATGTCGGCGATCACGTAGAGGTCATCACTGGCACGCTCGACCTTGGCGTCGATCCACGGTCGTGAACGTTCGCGGACAAAGCTGATGCTGTCGTCGATCGCGCCACGGGCGATCCCGGCGTCAATGGCGGCCTGGATCAATTGCGATACGGCCCCCTGAGTATTCGCAACTTCGCTCAACCGCCAGTTATCCACAACCAGTTCGGCTTCGACCGGTACATTGTCGAGCAGTACGGTTCCGCTTGCGGTGGTCCGTTGGCCAAAGCCTGACCAGTCATCGACGATGCGCAGACCGGGCGTGCCGCGGCGGACGAATGCCATGACCTGCTTGCCTTCATCATTCAGCGCCTTGACGGTAATCCAGTGGGCGAACAAGGCGCCGGTCGAGTAAAACTTCTGGCCGTTGATGACGAAACCCTCACCTTCGGCGGTGATCCGGGCTTTGAGTTCGAGGGTGTTTTTGGTGCCGCGCTCGGGGCCTGCATTACCGATCCTCCAGCCTTCGAGCACGCTTTGGAACAGCTGTTTTTTTTGCCGTTCGGTAGCACTGTTCAACAGCACATTGAGAATGCCGAACTGGTTTTGCGGGATCTGCCCCAGGGCCGGATCAGCCGCGGAAATGATCGCGAACACTTCGGCAAGGGTGACGAATGAGATGTGCGGACCACCGAATTCACGGGGAATGGAAATACTGCCGAGGCCGCTGCGAGTGAACTGCTCGATCTCCGACCACGGCAACTTGCGCTGCCGGTCGCGCCGTGAGGCTTGCAGGCGAGCGACTTCAGCGAGTTCATGGGCGGCTTTGAGGGCTTCTGCGTCATTGCGCAAAACCCGTGCGGGCAACAACAGCGGGGCGATGTCCAGATCACTCTGGACGGATACATCTGCCAGATTAGACATCAGCGCCGCTCCTTGGCTGCACGCAATGCCCTGGCGATCTGCACTTGGGTGATTGTGTTCCGGACCATACCTACCTCACATCTCATGGAAATGCCGCGAAAACTGCGGCCAGATCAAAAACAAGAATGTCCGGAGGTCCGGTCTATATACCCTAATCGTGTATAAATAATTAATAAACTAACTTATAGGAATAAGCATAGAAGGTCTGTTGTCAGGATCTCCGCTCCGGAGCTCTCAGGCCCGGAGCGGGAGTGGAGGAGGGCTCAGTGGCGCCGCGTTTCGGCGGCGCGAAGTACCGTTCTCACGGGGGTTTTGTTGTAAGGGTTGGCAGCCCCGATCTTCAGCTTGCGCGCCGGCGCCCAGCGCGAGCTGTTGCCTACGCGGTCGAGGATGCAGTAGGTGATTTCCAATTGATTGTCTTCCCCCGCCTCCAGAATCACCGCCGGTGGAACCCAGACATTGATCGGCTTGCCGACTTCGTCGGCTTTGACTTTAGGCAGGTCCATGCGCACGTCGCCCCAGCGCAGGGTGATCTCATCCTCGGCGGCCATGTTCAGGTAAGGCGCTATGGTCAGCGGCACGCCGCGATTGACCTGATTTGGGTTGACGCCCTGGCGACGTATCGTTTCAGGGATCCCCAGGGGCTCAAGGCCCTGGTTTTCGTCGCCGCAGAGTTCCAACGGTTGCCCGCCGGGGCAATCGAGCTTGACCTGGACCCGTCTGGCGGCCGATAGCGCTGGACCCTGCCCGATTTGCATGACTCGATAGTGGATACGCGAAGTGCCATTGTGAACAAAGCTCTCCGGCACTCGCAAGCTGACAGGCTGGCCGACGTCGGCGGCGGTGAGCAGTCTGGACGCAACGTAACAGTTGTCCCAGAACAGCTCGATGAGATCACCTTCGTCCATACCGGCATAAGGTGGGACATCAATCAGCAAATGCGCGGCGATGGAAATGCTGATGTTCTGTTTGTTGGATTGAGGCATTGAGGGAGCAGGAAGCTCGGATTTACTCGAGGTGCGCGTCATGGTGTTCTCCTTGAAACATTACAGCGAAATCCGTGTCGGAAAGACCAAAGGTGGTGAGTGTCGGGTAACACGGATCGCCAATGTCTCGTCATGAGTAAGTGTGCAGTTGTTGGTTCTAAACGGGAGCGTTAATGGCGTGAAGCCGACTTTCAACTAGATAGGGCTGTGTTTGATTTGGTGTCAATAGGTGGTGGGGATGAACTCGGGGATGTTGGGTTATTCAGAAAAATCCTACTCATTGAAAGTATTAATGCATATGCCTTGATCGAACTTTACCTGGGTGGGTCGATTTTCAGTCATCGCACTTTCACCATTGGCTGTCACATTGCTGGGGGGCTCACAGGTTGGTATTTTAAGCAAATATGTTGCAGGAGGTATATATATAGTCCCCGGAAGGCTACGGATGCGTGTTGAGCTTTAATTGGAATAACAGTTATAGGTTTGATTGCGGCGGGTAAGGGCGTGTTCAGTTTATTGAAGGAGTGGATCGCACTGCGAGTCAGTGAAACGATTTATTGCTGGTGGCTTGCTTTGATAATGACTTATATCAGGCAATATTATTATTTCGGTGCATGTCGCTTCCATCCATGGAAGCGAATAACTATTGAGTCTCTGAATTAACTGTTGGAACTTCCTCCGTTAAGGAATTTGCTGAGAAACTGTCGAGTTCGCTCTTCTTTCGGGTTGGCAAACAACGCTTTGGCTTCTCCTTGTTCGACGATTACACCTTTGTCAAAAAACACCACCCGGTTGGCCACATCCCGGGCAAAGCCCATTTCGTGGGTAACAATTACCATGGTGCGTTTCTCTTCAGCGAGGCTGCGAATAGTCGCCAATACTTCGCCAACCAACTCCGGGTCGAGGGCTGAAGTGGGTTCATCGAACAGAATCACCTCTGGCTCCATCGCCAGCGCACGGGCAATTGCTACGCGCTGTTGCTGCCCACCGGAGAGCCGGCGTGGATAAGCATCCTCCTTGCCGGCCAAGCCAACCTTGGCCATCAGCGCACGGCCCAGGACCTGCGCTTTGTCTTTGGGCATCTTTTTAACCACCAGCGGGCCTTCGATCACGTTTTCCAGCGCCGTTCGATGGGGAAACAGGTTGAAGCTCTGGAATACGAAACCCACGTGCTGGCGCAACCGGCGCACCAGCCCCTGCTGCTGGATCAATGGTCGGCTGCCATCGATCTCGATATCACCGACCTTGATTCGGCCACTGGTGGGTTCTTCGAGAAAGTTCAGGCAGCGCAGGAAGGTCGTTTTGCCCGAGCCGCTGGGCCCGATGATTGCAATTACCTCACCTTCCTCGACCCGCAGATCGATGCCGTTGAGGACCGTCTGACCTTTGAATTGCTTCGTCAGTTTTTCAACCACAATCATGCGTTCAAGACTCCAGGTCGTGCCGATTGACGCGCTCTTCCAGACGGTTCTGCAGGTGCGCGAGCACGCTGGCCAGAATCCAGTAAATCAGTGCGGCGGCAAGATACATGGTGAAAATTTCGAAGGTTCGAGCGGTGATCAGCTGCGCCTGACGGAACAATTCGGGGACCTGAATGGTGGCAGCCAGCGCGGTGTCCTTGACCAGCGAAATAAAGCTGTTGCCCAGCGGCGGCAGGGCGGTACGCGCCGCTTGCGGCAGGATCGCCCGACGCAAGGTTTGCGCGCGCGTCATGCCGATACTGGCGGCAGCCTCCCACTGGCCGCGTTCGATCGAGCTGATCGCGGCACGGAGGATTTCGCAGGCATAGGCGGCCATGTTCAACGAGAAACCGATCAGCGCCGCCGGCAGCGGATCAAGTTCGATACCCAATTGCGGCAAGCCGTAATAGATCACGAACAACTGCACAAGTAGCGGTGTGCCGCGAAAGAACGACACGTAGACGCGGGCAATCCAGCTCACCAGTTTGAAGCGCGAAAGGCGCATCAGCGCCAGGCCGAAGCCAAGCAACAGGCCGAAGAACATCCCGCCCAGGCTGAGGAACACCGTGTAATACGCGCCCTTGATCAGAAAGGGCGCGGAGTCCAGCGCCAGCTGCAGTGCTGCCTGAAGCTGCGGGAAGTGCAGTGCTTCCATTATTGAGTGACGTCAGCGTTGAAGTATTTTTCCGAGATTTTCTTCAGCGTGCCGTCGGCGCGCAGTTTCTCGATGGCTTTGTTGATGGCTTCCAGCAATTCAGGCTCGCCTTTGCGTAGCGCGACACCGGCTTCCTGGCGGGAGAAGGGTTCGCCGGAGACCGCGGTGTCCTTGGCTTTGCCCACCAGTTCGAGGGCCGCCAGGCGGTCCACCAGAATGGCGTCGATGCGTCCTACGCGCAGGTCCTGATACTTGGTTGGATCATCGTCGTAAGTCTTGATGATGGCTTGCGGGACGTTTTCCTTGAGCCACTGCTCATAGTTGGTGCCAAGGCCCACACCCACCTTCTTGCCGGCCAGATCGGCGGCGGTCTTGATGGTGCCTTCGTTCTTTTTCAGGGTCAGCGCCTGAATCCCGGAGATGGTGTAGGGCGTAGAGAAATCGTACT
This sequence comes from Pseudomonas sp. KH_050, assembly GCF_057838875.1. Lineage (NCBI taxonomy): Bacteria > Pseudomonadati > Pseudomonadota > Gammaproteobacteria > Pseudomonadales > Pseudomonadaceae > Pseudomonas > Pseudomonas sp. KH_050. The sequence continues at coordinate 223,095 of NZ_CM174478.1, forward strand.
TCTTCTTGCGCTCTTCGGAGATGGTCACCTGGTTGATCACCGCGTCCAGACGCTTGGACTCCAGGGCTGCGAGGATGCCATCCCATTTAGTTGGCTGCAGTTTGACTTTCACGCCCAGCTCTTTGGCCAGGGCTTCCGAGAGCTCGACTTCGAAGCCGGACAGTTTGCCGCTTTCATCGACGAAGCTGAACGGAGGATAGGTGCCTTCCAGACCGACGTTAATCACGCCAGCCGCCTTGATTTTTTGCAGTTGCTCACCAGCAACCGCTTGCCCCAGCAGACCGGCACCGAGTGCCAGACCCAGCGAGCCGATAAGCAGATTTCGACGTAGTGCGGAAAAATTCATGAAAAGCCCCTATGTTTTCTTATGAAAATGCATTTGGAAAAGAAGGCGAATCTCTGGATCTGGACGACTGCAACATCCTGCCTTATAGCAGCCTTTGCGTCTCGCGGCATATTCGCCTACGTGGCGACTACATGACGACGTCTTTAGATTAGAAAATAATATAAAAATACATTCTTATTCGATTTAAGAATAATATTTTTTCGCATTCGAAAAGATCGCAGCCTGCGGCAGCTCCTACGGGACCGGTTATCAATCTGCCTTTGTAGGAGCTGCCGCAGGCTGCGATCTTTTGCTTTTAAAACACTCCCGCATACGCAAACAACGCCGGCGCCCCGCCGGTGTGCAGGAAGATGATCGGACCGTCATCGAAACGATTGCGGCCGATGCCATCGAGCAAGCCGGCCATGGCCTTGCCGGTGTACACCGGATCGAGCAACAAACCTTCGTGACTTGCCACCAGTTTGATCGCCGCCAGGGTTCCGGCATTCGGCTCGCCATAACGGGGGGCGAAATATTCGTCCCACAGCTCAACCTTGAAATTCGCCGGCATGCTCATGCCGAGCAGTTGCGCGGTGCTCTCGGCCAGACTCTGGACCTTCGGTCGCTGGGCTTCATCTGTGCGCGAAACCGTGACACCCACCACCGGCAAATCCGGCAGCACTTCGCTCAGGGCCAAGGCCAGACCGCTATGAGTCCCGGCGCTGCCGGAGGCCAACACGACGGCGGCGAACTTCAGGCCGCTGTCCTCGATCTGCGCGGCCAGTTCCAGACCGGCTCGTACATAACCCAATGCACCCAAGGCGTTGGAGCCGCCAATCGGCACCAGATAGGGTTTCTTGCCACTGGACCGCAGGCGTTCGGCAAGGGCGTGCAGCTGATCGTCGGCGTTGTCGAGGTTCTCCACCAGCTCGACCTTGGCGTCGAACAAATCCAGCAGGAGGCGGTTGCCGTTGGCCAGGTAGTTGCTGTCGCTGGTGCCGATGGGGTTTTCCAGCAATGCGACACAGCCCAGCCCGAGCTTGGCGGCCAATGCCGCGGTCTGGCGTACATGGTTGGACTGAATGGCACCTGCGGTGATCAAGGTATCGGCACCGGCCGCCAGTGCATCGGCCGCCAGGTATTCGAGTTTGCGCAGCTTGTTGCCGCCCAGGGCCAGTGGCGTGGTGTCATCGCGTTTGACATAAATATCGCGCCCCAGCCAGGCCGACAGGCGCTCGAGTTTCTCCAGCGCGGTAGCGGTGCCGAGGAGGTCCAGACGATTAAAGCGAGCGAGCTGTTGTTTGATCATGGGTCCGTACTGGTTGTAGGAGGTGTCTGGACTATAGGCAGGCCTTTTTACTGGAGCAACCGTCAATCGCTTATATCCAAATGTGCTTACCTCCACACAATTCGTTCTTAATTCAGGTTCGGGCGTGTACCGTAAAGTGGAGCCGTTTCCGCAGCCAGACAGTCCGGCTGCATGAATGAGGAGTCTTTACCGTGAGCGAGCGTTCCAGCCATTGGCAGTTGCAGACCATCGTCGAGCAACTGCGCGAAGCCCGAGATCAGTGGCGTACTCAGAACGGCCGCATCAGCGGCGAGCAAGGCGGGCGCGAACTGCCCTCGCGAGCGGCCATGGCCGAGATTCTCGAGGCGCTGTGCGGTGCACTGTTCCCTATGCGCCTTGGGCCGGTGGACCTGCGCGAGGAGAGTGAAGACTTCTACGTCGGCCATACCCTGGATGTGGCGCTCAATGCCCTGTTGGCCCAGGCGCGGCTTGAACTGCGTTATGTGGCGCGACAAAGCGCCCGGGTCGACAACGAAGTCGAGGTCAAGGCGATCCGGCTGATCCAGGATTTCGCCCTTGCGTTGCCGGGCTTGCGCAGCCTGCTCGATACCGACGTGCTGGCCGCCTTCCACGGTGACCCGGCGGCGCGCAGCGTGGATGAAGTGCTGTTGTGCTACCCGGGGATGCTTGCGGTGATTCATCATCGCTTGGCGCATCACCTGTATCGCGCTGGTTTGCCACTATTGGCGCGGATCAGTTCGGAGATCGCCCACTCGGCAACGGGTATCGATATCCATCCCGGCGCGCAGATCGGCGCCAGCTTCTTTATCGATCACGGGACGGGTGTGGTGATCGGCGAGACAGCGATCATTGGTGAGCGGGTGCGCATCTATCAGGCGGTGACCCTTGGCGCGAAACGTTTCCCTGCCGACGAAGACGGCCAACTGCAAAAGGGCCATCCGCGTCACCCGATAGTCGAAGACGATGTGGTGATCTATGCAGGCGCGACCATCCTCGGACGGATCACCATCGGCAAGGGCTCGACCATCGGCGGCAATGTCTGGCTGACTCGCAGCGTGCCGGCCGGCTGCAACCTGACTCAGGCCAATCTGCAGCATGATGACGGGACGCAGAAGTAGCGACGCAGATTATCCCCCTCGCCACATACCCCCTCCTTGAGCTAGTGTCTGAAAAGTACCGCCTGGCCTTGCGATTAGTCCTGAAACACCTTTCCATGTTTAACTTGAACGTTCGTTCAAGTTAAACCGGTGGTTCGCTGCCCGCTCACAACAGGAGGCTTACCTTTGCTGAGTCCGTTTTATCCAGCCACATTTCCCCCCCTTGAGGTGCAGCTTTCATGAGTGCATCGTCCACCCCTCCAAGCAGTCAGATCCGCATGAATCCGCCGGTGTTCTACTTCTCGGCGAGTTTCATTCTGTTGTTCGGCCTGGTGGTCATCGCCATGCCGGCACAGGCCGGCGCCTGGCTACTGGCCGCACAAAACTGGGCGGCCAATACGGTCGGCTGGTACTACATGCTGGCGATGACCCTGTATCTGGTCTTCGTGGTGGTCACCGCCTTGTCCGGCTACGGCAAGATCAAGCTCGGTGCCGACCACGACGAACCCGAATTCAGTTACCTGTCCTGGGCGGGCATGCTGTTCGCCGCCGGGATCAGCATCACGCTGTTTTTCTTCTGTGTTTCCGAGCCGCTGACCCACATGCTGCAGCCGCCCCAGGGCGAAGCCGGCACTGCGGACGCCGCGCGCCAGGCCATGCAGATTCTATTTCTGCACTGGGGCCTGCACGGCTGGGGCGTGTTCGCTTTCGTCGGCATGGCGCTGGCCTACTTCGCCTATCGGCATAACCTGCCGCTGGCTTTGCGCTCGGCGCTGTACCCGTTGATCGGCAAGCGCATCAACGGTCCGATCGGCTACGCAGTAGATGGCTTCGGTATCATCGCCACGGTGTTCGGGCTCGGTGCCGACATGGGCTTTGGTGTGTTGCACCTCAACTCCGGTCTCGACTTCCTGTTTGGTATCGCTCACACCCAGTGGATTCAGGTCGGCCTGATCACCCTGATGATGGGCGCGGCGATCCTCGTTGCCGTCTCCGGGGTCGACAAGGGCGTACGGGTAATGTCCGATATCAACATGCTGCTGGCTTGTGCGCTACTGCTGTTCGTGTTGTTCGCCGGGCCCACCCAGCACCTGCTAAACACCCTGATACAGAACATCGGCGATTACCTCGGCGCCTTGCCGATGAAGAGTTTCGATCTCTACGCCTATGACAAACCCAGCGACTGGCTGGGCGGCTGGACGGTGTTCTATTGGGCCTGGTGGATCGCATGGTCACCGTTCGTGGGGTTGTTCATCGCACGGATTTCACGCGGCCGGACCATCCGCGAATTCGTCTTCGGCGTGCTGCTGATTCCCTTGGGCTTCACCCTGGCGTGGATGTCGATCTTCGGCAACAGCGCCATTGATCAAGTGTTCAACCACGGCATGAGCGCAATGGGTATGTCGGCCCTTGAAAACCCGTCGATGACCCTGTACCTGCTGCTGGAAACCTACCCGTGGGGCAAGACCGTCATCGCAGTCACTGTGTTTATCAGCTTCGTGTTCTTTGTCACCTCCGCAGACTCCGGCACCGTGGTGCTCTCGACGCTTTCGGCCCGTGGCGGCAATCCCGATGAAGACGGACCGAAATGGCTGCGGGTGTTCTGGGGCGCGATGACCGCGCTGATCACCAGTGCGTTGCTATTCGCCGGCAGCATCGACTCGCTGAAATCAGCGGTGGTGCTCACTTCGCTGCCGTTCTCGTTGATCTTGCTGCTGATGATGTGGGGGCTGCACAAGGCGTTCTACCTCGAATCGCAGAAGCAGATCGCGCAAATGCACTCGCTGGCACCGGTGTCCGGATCGCGACGCGGCGGTTGGCGTCAGCGCCTGAGCCAAGCCGTGCATTTCCCGTCACGGGACGAGGTGTACCGCTTTCTCGACTCCACGGTGCGCCCGGCGATCGAAGAAGTGACGGCGGTGTTCGTCGAAAAAGGCCTCAACGTGGTCGCCCAGCCGGATCCGGCCAATGACAGCGTCAGCCTGGAAATCGGCCATGGCGAGCAGCATCCCTTCATCTATCAGGTGCAAATGCGCGGCTATTTCACGCCGTCCTTCGCCCGTGGCGGGATGGGCTCCAAAGAGCTCAACAACCGTCGCTATTACCGCGCTGAAGTGCATCTGAGCGAAGGCAGCCAGGACTACGATCTGGTGGGGTACACCAAGGAACAGATCATCAACGACATCCTCGACCAGTACGAACGGCACCTGCAGTTCCTGCACCTGGTGCGTTGATCAAGGACCCGTGGCCGCTCAGGCTTTGTTCAACGTCATGAACAGCACCAGAGCGGCCACCGGTACAGCGAACACCACACTGGCGACCATCAGTTCAGAGACCAGCGATTGTCCGGCAGTGACCATGCCCATGGCGCCGTTGATCGCGGTCAGTGCCAGCCACAGGACGATGAAGCTGTAGGTGACGGTCTGCTGGCTGAAGCCGAGTTTCTGGCCGATGAACAGCATCAGGGCCAGAAGGACCAGGCCCAAGGTGATGATGATGGTGGTATGCATGGGGTGTCCTCCTTTGAAATATTTGGCGGCTGCCTGTCAGTCTTTGCGGGCAAGTCGGATCGCCGCCCCCACACTTCCAACACTCCTTCATAACGAGCATAGGCGTTGAGCGCCTTGACGACTCAAACCAGCCCGCCGTTGGCCCGCAGGATTTGCCCGTTGATCCAGCTGGCAGCCGGGCTGACTAGAAAGGAGATGACCTTGGCAATGTCTTCTGGCTGACCGAGGCGTTCCAGTGGCGGCATCTTGGCGAAGGTCTGGATCTGCTCTTCGCTTTTGCCGTGCAGGAACAGTTCAGTGGCGACCGGACCGGGAGCGACCGCGTTGACGGTGATGTTGCGACCGCGCAGTTCCTTGGCGAACACCTGGGTAAGGGATTCAACCGCCGCTTTGCTGGCGATGTACACGGCGTAGCCCGGCAGGTTCAGGCCGACAGTGCTGCTGGAGAAATTGATGATCCGCCCGTCGGCATTCAGCCGGGTCGCGGCTTCGCGCAGGGTGTTGAAGGTGCCGCGAGTGTTGATGGCGAAGGTCTGTTCGAACAATTCATCGCTGTGCTGGGCCAGCGGCAGGACTTTGAGAATCCCGGCGTTGTTCACCAGCACATCGACCTTGCCCAATTGCGTTTCGGTCTCATCGAACATCCGGCTGACGTCGGCGCAATTGGCCACGTCGGCCTTGATCGCTATGGCCTGATGGCCGGCCTGGCGCAGTTCTACGACCAGGGCCGAGGCTTCGTTGGCGCTGCTGGCGTAGTTGATGGCGACCGCGAAGCCTTCGCTTGCGAGTTGCCTGACGATGACTGCGCCGATGCCGCGGGAGGCGCCGGTAACGAGGGCGACCCTGGAAGTTTGGTTAGTCATGGCGATGTTTCCTTGGGGGCGAGTGAGTTGCTGGTGTGCGAGCAAGATTCACATGTTTACCAAGGGCGATAAATGCAGCAGAGTTGCCTTGACTGTTCAATAATCGCCAACAATCGAGCGCCAGGAGCCCCACGTGGACCAAGTCAAAGCGATGAAGGTTTTCGTGCGAATCTACGAGCGCAGCAGCTTCACCCTGGCCGCCGATGACCTGAATCTGCCCCGCGCCACCCTGACCCACACCCTCAATCAATTCGAAGCCTGGCTCGGCACTCGGTTGCTGGAGCGCAGCACGCGGCGAGTGCGTCCGACCCTCGATGGCGAGGCGTACTACCAGCGCTGCGTGCAGTTACTGGCGGAACTGGAGGAGGCTGAACTGGCGTTTCGATCAGTGGCGCCGAAAGGGCGGCTGCGGGTCGATTTGCATGGCACTTTGGCCAAGTACTTCGTGATCCCGGCGCTGCCACAATTCATGGAGCGCTACCCGGAGATAGAACTGTCCATCAGCGAAACGGACCGCTTTGTCGACCTGATCAGCGAAGGCGTCGACTGCGTATTGCGCGCCGGCACTCTGGTCGATTCGTCGCTGATTGGCCGCCGCGTCGCGACCCTGCGTCAGGTGACCTGCGCCAGCCCGGCCTACCTGCGCAAATACGGTGAACCGAAAAGCCTCGCCGACCTGACACAACACCGCGCGGTGAACTATGTATCGCGTACCACCGCCAAACTGTTCCCGTTCGAATTCATGGTCGATGGCGAGCTGAAAGAAATCGCCATCAATGGCGCACTGTCAGTGTTCGGCGCGGAAATCTACGCCGCCTCGGCAGTCGCCGGGCTGGGCATAATTCAGTGCCCGCACTACCGCATGGCGACGCAGATCTCCCAAGGGCTGGTGCAAGAAATCCTCACCGATACACCGCCCCCGCCGATGCCAGTCTCGGTGCTCTATCCGCAGAACCGCCATATGTCGCCGAGGGTACGGGTTTTTGTCGATTGGTTGGGTGAGGTGTTTGCCGAGGCTCAGTAACCGTAAGTCGGCGCGAAACCGGGCGTCGGTTTTGTAGACTAATGTTTAACTGAGTGTGTATGGTGTGTATAGATTTCTCCCTTTGCTGCGTACAGTGCGCTACAGGTGCTGTCGAAAAGTGCGAGGGTGATGCGAAGTCGGGAAATGATCAAAGCGATCGAGGAGGATGGGTGGTATCTGGTGGCGGTGAAAGGCAGCCACCATCAATACAAGCATCCTGGCAAGCCGGGTAGGGTCACCATCAAACACCCGGACTCCGATCTTCCGAAAGGTACGATCAACAGCATACTGAAACAGGCCGGACTGAAATGAGCTCGGTAACCGGGTACGAGAACCCTCATGGGGCCGCATTGAAGATAATCCGCTCTCCAACAAAACCGGAAATAGAGGAAGGGTCCACCAACATGAAATTCCCAGTCGTTCTGCACAAGGATGCCGACTCAGACTATGGAGTGATTGTCCCTGACGTGCCGGGTTGCTTCTCCGCGGGTAGCACTGTGTCGCAGGCATTCGAAAACGTGAAAGAAGCATTGTCCCTGCATTACGAAGGACTGGTCGCCGACGGCGATCCACTTCCACAAGTGCACGAGATTGATGATCACCTTGATAATCCTGACTATGCCGGTGGTGTATGGGGTGTGGTCGAGTTTGACGTGACGCCTTACTTCGGGAAGTCGGTACGCTTCAATGCCACGCTTCCCGAGCAGTTACTCGAACGTATCGATCAAACCGTAAAACGGGATCGTCGCTACAGCTCTCGGTCCGGATTTCTGGCTGCGGCGGCACTGCGAGAATTGTCGGCGTGAAGCAGATGATCGTTCCCTCGCGCACATGTGGGGGAACAATCATGCGGTACCGGTGCCGTACCAAATAGATGAAAAACCTCGCCCACTAAAGGTCGCAACGATCTTTAGAGTTCAAAAAAACACTGTTGCCCCCACACAAGTAGAGGATTCAATGACCTATATCGCTGCTGCTGATCGCTACGACTCCATTCCCTACCGCCGCGTCGGACGCAGCGGTCTGGTGCTGCCGGCATTGTCACTGGGCCTGTGGCACAACTTTGGCGACAGCACGCCGATCGATACCCAGCGCTCGTTGCTGCGTACCGCTTTTGACCTGGGCATCAACCACTTCGACCTGGCCAACAACTATGGCCCGCCCTACGGCAGTGCCGAGATCAACTTCGGCCGTTTGCTGCGCGAAGACTTCAAGCACTACCGCGATGAGCTGATCATCTCCAGCAAAGCCGGTTGGGACATGTGGCCGGGCCCGTATGGCCAGGGCGGCGGTTCGCGTAAATACGTGCTGGTCAGCCTCGACCAAAGCCTGCAGCGCATGGGCCTCGACTATGTGGATATCTTCTATTCGCACCGCTTCGACCCGGATACTCCACTGGAAGAAACCGCCAGCGCACTGGCCACTGCGGTGCAGCAAGGCAAGGCATTGTACATCGGCATTTCATCGTATTCCGGAGCCAAAACCCGGGAGATCGCCGCCTTCCTCAAAGAGTGGAAAGTTCCGCTGCTGATTCACCAGCCAGCCTACAACCTGCTTAACCGCTGGGTAGAAAAAGACCTGCTGGATACCACCGATGAACTCGGTACCGGGGTGATCGCCTTCACTCCGTTGGCCCAGGGCCTGCTGACCGACAAATACCTCAACGGTGTGCCCAAGGATGCGCGGATTAACCGTCCGGGCGGCGCTTCGCTGCAAGCCTCGCACCTGTCGCAAGCGAACATCGCCCAGGTGCGTGCGCTCAACGAAATCGCCCAGCGTCGCGGCCAAAGCCTCGCGCAACTGGCCCTGGCCTGGACCCTGCGCGATCCACGGGTGACCTCCGCGCTGATCGGCGCCAGCCGCCCGGAGCAGATCATCGAAAACGTCGGGGCGTTGAAGAATTTGAGCTTCAGTGCTGAAGAACTGGCGGAGATTGACCGGTTTGCCCAGGAAGGCGGGATTAACTTGTGGGAGAAACCGTCGACGGCGGAGTAAGTCTTTAATCCAGTGTGTTGCCGAAAAGATCGCAGCCTGCGGCAGCTCCTACAAAGGCGGGTTGATAACCGGTCCCGTAGGAGCTGCCGCAGGCTGCGATCTTTTGATCTTAAAACGGCACATCCCCCAAAATCGTCGCCCGATGCATCACGCGCCGTTGCGGGCGGTAGTCGTCGACGGCGAAGTGTTGGGTCACGCGATTGTCCCAGAACGCTACGTCGTTCTCTTCCCAGCGCCAGCGGATAGTGAACTCCGGACGGGTGGCGTGGGCGAACAACAGTTTCAGGATTGCTTCGCTTTCAGTTTCTGACAGTTCGTTGATGCGGGTGGTGAAGCCTTCATTGATGAACAGCGACTTGCGTCCGCTGACCGGGTGAGTGCGAATCACCGGGTGCGACAGAGGCGGGTTCTTCTTGCGCGCCTCTTCCCAGCGCGCCAGGTCTTCGGCGGTGGTGCCGAAGCGCTCCAGCGGGAAGGACTTGGTAAAGTCGTGGGTTGCGCTCAGCCCTTGCAGCAACCGTTGCAGGGGGGCCGACAACGCCTCGTACGCTGCAATGCCGCTGGCCCATAGGGTGTCGCCACCAAACGCCGGCAACAGCCTGGCGCTGAGCACCGCGCCCATGGCCGGGGTCGGCAGGAAGGTCACGTCGGTATGCCAGACGGCATTGTCACGCACATCGGTCTGCGCCGTGTCGAGGATCAGCACCTCAGGTTGTTCCGGGACATTCGGGTAGATCGGATGAATGTGCAGGTCGCCGAAGTTGGCGGCGAACCGCGCCTGTTGCTGTGGGTTCAATGGCTGCTCACGAAAAAACAGGACGTGATGCTTGAGCAGCGCCTGCTCGATCGCGTCGCGCTGCTCGACGTTCAGCGGTTGAGTGATGTCGATGTCGCTGACTCGGGCGCCAAGGGCGCAGCTAAGGGGCGTAATGCTCAGGCTCATGATTGTTCTCGAATTCGGTGTCGAAGTGTCGGCGTAGTCAGTTCTGTTCAATGAGCCTGGCCGTGCCACGGCACCAGCTTGCGTTGCAGGGCACGCAGGCCCATTTCCATGGTGAAGGCGATCAGCGCGATTACCAGAATCCCCAGCACCACCACATCGGTGACCAGAAACTGCGCAGCCGACTGGACCATAAAGCCCAGGCCACTGGTGGCGGCGATCAATTCGGCGGCGACCAGAGTCGACCAGCCGACACCCAGGCCAATCCGCACACCGGTGAGAATGTCCGGCAGGGCGCTGGGCAGGATCACATGGCGAATCAGCTGCGCTCGCGTCGCGCCCAAGGATTGCGCGGCACGGAGTTTGGTCGGGTCGACGGTGCGCACGCCCGTGGCGGTGGCGATGGCAATCGGGGCGAAGATCGCCAGGTAAATCAGCAGCACTTTGGAGAGCTCGCCAATCCCGCACCAGATGACGATCAGCGGCAGATAGGCCAGCGGTGGAATAGGACGGTAGAACTCGATCAGCGGATCGAGAATGCCGCGGGCGATGCGGTTGTGGCCGATGGCGATCCCCACCGGGATGGCGCTCAGCACGGCGAATCCCAAGGCCAGGCCGATACGGCTGAGGCTGGCGCCCAGATGCTGCCACAAGGTCGAATCCATATAACCGCTGGTCGCCAGCAACCAGCCTTTTTGCAGGACCGCCGAGGGTGGAGGCAGGAACAGCGGTTCAATCAATCCGCTGGCGGTCACGGCCCACCAGAGGGCGAGCAGCGTAATCAACGTCAGTACGCTGATCCAGCGGGTACCGAGGCTGCGACGAACAGTCATCACACTGGACGAACTGGCGGTGGTTTTCGTGGCCGTGGCCGGTAATCCGTAGCTGCTCATGCGCGCTCCTGGCGCTGGACGGCGCTGCGTTGGGAGAACACTCGAGCGAGCACGTGTTCGCGGGTTTCGATAAAACGCGGGTCGGACTTGATCGCCCGGGCCGACTCACCGGCGGCATAGCGCTGGCCGAAGTCCAGGCTCAGACGCTCGACGATTTGCCCCGGATTGGGCGCCAGTAAAATCAGCTCGGTGGCGAGGAACACCGCTTCTTCGATGTCGTGGGTAATCAGGAACACCGGTTTGGCGGTGCGCTTCCAGACCTGCAGCAGCAGTTCCTGCATCTGCTCGCGGGTGAAGGCGTCAAGGGCGCCGAAGGGTTCATCCATCAGCAGCACACGCGGGTCAGCGGCAAGGGCGCGGGCCAGGCCGACACGCTGTTTCTGGCCGCCGGACAGCTGCCAGATGCGACGCTGATCGAAGCCGGCGAGGTCCACCAGCGCGAGCATTTCCCGCGCGCGGATTTCCCGTTGCGGCTTGTGGATACCCGCCAGTTCCAGGCCGAAACCGACGTTAGCCAATACATCCTGCCACGGCAGCAGCGCATCATCCTGAAACACCACGCCGCGCTCGGCGTTCGGGCCTCTGACTGGCACTCCGTCGAGGGTGATGCGCCCGGCGCTCGGTTCGACGAAGCCGGCGATCAGGTTCAACAGCGAGGTCTTGCCACTGCCGGAAGGACCGAGGGCGACCAGCAACTGCTGTGGCCCCAGGCTCAGTGAAATATCCGCCAGCACCGGCTCGGCCGCGCCGGGGTACTGTGCGCTGATGCGCTCCAGTTCTAACAAGGCCATCGCTGTTTGCTCCCGATCAGTTGGTAATGAACTTGGCGCTGACGTACGGAGCGTAGTCCGGCAGTACGGCTTCGACCTTGCCTTGCTCCTTGAGGAACGTGGCGGTGTCGGTGATGGCTTTGGTGGTCGGTGCGCCGAGGGTGATCACCTGGTCAGCCGCCAGCGGGTAGACGTTGCCTTGCAGCAGTAACGGGATGTCGCTGGCTTTGGCGCCGGAGAGTTTCACCAGTTTGTCGACGTTGCCTTGGTCTGCCAGCCAGGCTTGGGGGTCTTTGCGGTAATCGGCGTAGGCGTCGAGGGTGACTTTGGCGAAGGCGGTGACAATTTCCGGGTGCTTCTCGGCGAAGTCTTTACGCACGATCCAGGCATCGAAGGTCGGCGCGCCGAACCTGGCCAGTTCGCCCGAGGTAATCAGTACCTTGCCGTTTTCCTTGGCCACGCCCAGCGCCGGGTCCCAGACGTAGGTCGCATCGATGTCGCCGCGTTTCCATGCGGCAACGATCGCTGGCGGTGCGAGATTGAGGATCTGTACTTTCGACGGGTCGATCTTCCAGTGCTTGAGTGCCGCCAGCAGGCTGTAGTGGCCGGTCGAAACGAAGGGCACGGCGATTTTCTTGCCGATCAGGTCCTGTGGGGTTTTGATCCCGGAACCGTCGCGGGCCACCAGGGCTTCGGCGGCGCCGATCTGGGTAGCGATGAGGAAGGTCTGCACCGGGACTTTGCGGGTAATCGCCGCCGTCAGCGGGCTGGAGCCGAGGTAGCCAATCTGCACATCGCCCGAGGCAATGGCGGCAATGATATCGGCACCGTTGTCGAATTTGCGCCAGTCGATTTTTGCGTGAGTGGCTTTTTCATAAGCGCCGTCGGCCTGGGCTACTTTTGCCGGGTCAACGGTGGTCTGGTAGGCAACGGTAACGTCAGCCGCCTGGGCAAAGAAGCTCGCCGCAGCCAGGGACGCGGCCGCCAGGAGACGAAGGGGAAAGTACGTTTTCATTGAGAAGCTCCTTGTTCAAGCGGCCGGAGGATCGGCTGACAAGGAGACTAAATGATCTAAGAATCAGAAAATAAATAACTTTTTAGAATTAGCATATGAGCGGAAAATTCTAAGGATCAAAAGATCGCAGCCTGCGGCAGCTCCTACAAAGGCGGGTTGATAACCGGTCCCGTAGGAGCTGCCGCAGGCTGCGATCTTTTTACAGGCGCCGCTTAATTACTGATCGCCAGAATACTCGCTTGATACGAGGCGACAAACACGTCGAAATCGCCAACTTCGTTCTGCTCCAACTCTTCCTGTTGCGCCAGCGAACTGCGCGCCAGCTCCTCGAAGCGAGCCTGGTCTTCGGCACCCAATGGCTCGCTGCGGAAGTACTCGGCATGGGCCCGGCTCTGGCGCAGAGAGAACCGGGTGAAGCCCTCTTTATGCGCTTGCATGGCGGCCAACACCTGCGCGGACGGAGTCAGGGACGGATCCTTGACCTTCGCCAGTTGCGCGTCCAGGGCTTTGCTGTGGGCATCGCCGCCGTGGCTCTGGTCGAGCAGCGCGGCCAATGGCGCAATCTTCTCCAGCAATTCGCCGGCCCACTCTTTGAGGTCAATCGGCTGGCCTTGGCGTTGCAACCGCAGGCCCGGACGGCGACCTTCCTTGACCACGGTGAGGAAGTTCGAGGTGCAGTTGCCGCACTCATTGTTTTCGAGCCGCGGGCTTTCATTCAACGCGCAATACAGCAGGAAGGCGTCGAGGAAACGTGCCTCCTGTAGATCGATGCCCATTGGCAGGAACGGGTTGATGTCCAGGCAACGCACTTCGACGTACTGAACGCCACGAGCCACCAGTGCCTGGATCGGCCGCTCGCCGGTGTAGGTCACACGTTTCGGGCGGATGTTGGAGTAGTACTCGTTTTCGATCTGCAGGATGTTGGTGTTGAGCTGAATCCACTCACCATCCTTATGGGTGCCGATCTCGACGTAGGGCGCATAGGGCGTGGCCACTGCCTTGCGTAGGCTGTGGGTGTAGCTTTCCAGATCGTTGTAGCACGGCGTCAGCCCGGCCTGAGCGTTACTCTGGTAACCCAGGTCGCTCATGCGCAGGCTGGTGGCGTAAGGCAGGTACAGCGTGTCTGCATCAAACTGTTCAAGCTGATGGGAGCGACCGCGCAAAAAACCCGCATCGAGTGTCGGCGAGGAGCCGAACAGGTACATCAACAGCCAGCTGTAGCGGCGGAAGTTACGGATCAAGGCGATATAGGCCGCCGACTGATAGTCGCGGTCGCTACCGACAAAGCCTTCGTCCTGCTTGAGCAGCGGCCAGAGTTTCTCCGGCAGGGAGAAGTTGTAGTGAATCCCGGCAATGCATTGCATGGTCTTGCCGTAACGCAGGGCCAGACCCTTGCGGTACACGTACTTGAGCTTGCCGATGTTGGACGTGCCGTAATAGGCAATCGGGATATCTTCCTCGGCCGGCAACGGGCACGGCATCGATGGACTCCACAGGTACTCGTTGCCGAGCTTGCTGTAGGCAAAACGGTGGATCTTGTCGAGGCTGCTCAGCGTGTCTGCCGGATCAGCCAGGGCCGGCGTGATGAACTCCAGCAGCGACTCGGAATAGTCGGTAGTGATTTGCTCGTGGGTCAGTGTCGAGCCCAGTTCTTCAGGGTGCGGCGTCTGCGCCAGACGGCCGGTATCGGTGACGCGCAGGCATTCGCGCTCGATACCATGCAGGCACTGCTCGAGCAGAGAGAGGTTAGCGCGCTCGCCGAGCAGAGCCAGGCGGCGGTTGAGAAGTTCGCTCAAGTTGGATTCCTTCACGCGTCAGTCGCCCCAATATGGGGGTGGGCAAGACGGTCTACAAGGGTGAAGTTGAAACTGGCGTGGTCGCCTGGTTCTCGAGCCGTAAAGACCCACTTTGAAAATACCGGCTTCATCCCTGAATCTGGCGCGGGACGAAGAAAATTTCGACGCCGCATTCGTTGCGCCGAAATTAACTCAAATTGATGGCCGGGAGCTATAGGACAGCGAAGGTGCCTTGCGCTTTTGCGACCAGCTTGTCGCCTTGCATCACATCCGCTTCGACCACCAGGGTGCGGCGGCCTGGGTGGATAACCCGCGCCGTGCATAGCACTTCGCCTTCGGAAACGGCGCGAATGTAGTTGATCTTGCACTCGATGGTCGCGCTCTGCTGGTCGAAACCATGGGTGCTGGAACAGGCCAGCCCCATGGCGATATCCACCAGACTGAACAAGGCCCCGCCGTGCAGCTTGCCGCCGCGATTGCGCAATTGCGGCTCGAGGCCAAGAGTGACTTGCGCCACCCCGACCTCAAGACTGTGCAAACGGCAACCAAGCAGCTTGAAGAAAGCGCTTTCGGTCCGTCCGGCAGGGATTTCCATCAGCGTTTCTTCAACTGCTTGGCATTGGCGAACAACGAAGCCATGGCGTTGTTGGCCGGAGCCGCCGCCGTGGTTTCTTTACGCGGTGCAGTGTTTTGCGACTGACGTGGAGCCGAGCCGGGGCGCGCGCCACGGGCACCGTCGATTTTCTCGCCCGGGGTGTCGCTCATGCGCATCGACAGGCCGACGCGTTTGCGCGGGATGTCGACTTCCATGACCTTGACCTTGACCACATCACCGGCTTTCACCGCTTCACGCGGATCCTTGATGAATTTCTCCGACAAGGCGGAAATGTGCACCAGACCATCCTGATGCACGCCGATATCGACGAAAGCACCGAAGTTGGTCACATTGGTGACCACGCCTTCGAGGATCATCCCCAGTTCCAGATCCTTGAGGTCTTCGACGCCGTCCTGGAACTCGGCGGTCTTGAACCCTGGACGCGGGTCGCGGCCGGGTTTTTCCAGCTCTTGAAGAATGTCGGTCACTGTCGGCAGGCCGAAGGTTTCGTCGGTGTACTTCTTCGGATCAAGACGTTTGAGGAAGCTGGCGTCGCCGATGAGCGAGCGGATGTCGCGGTCGGTTTCGGCCGCGATGCGCTGTACCAACGGGTAGGCTTCCGGGTGAACCGCGGATGAATCCAGTGGGTTGTCGCCGTTCATTACCCGCAGGAAGCCGGCGGCCTGTTCGAAGGTTTTTTCGCCCAGGCGCGCGACTTTCTTCAACGCCGCGCGGGTCTTGAACGCGCCGTTTTCATCACGGTGAGTGACGATGTTCTGCGCCAGCGTCGCGTTGAGCCCGGAAATCCGTGCCAGCAGCGCCACCGAAGCGGTGTTCACGTCGACGCCGACAGCGTTCACGCAATCCTCGACCACCGCATCCAGACCGCGCGCCAGTTTCAGCTGCGACACATCGTGCTGGTACTGACCGACTCCGATGGATTTCGGATCGATTTTCACCAGTTCGGCCAGTGGATCCTGCAGGCGACGGGCAATCGACACCGCGCCACGGATCGACACGTCGAGGTCCGGGAATTCCCTGGAAGCCAGTTCCGAAGCCGAGTACACCGAAGCGCCAGCCTCGGAGACCATGACTTTGGTCATCTTCATGCCTGGGTATTTCTTGATCAGCTCGGCGGCCAGCTTGTCGGTTTCGCGGCTGGCGGTGCCGTTACCAATGGCAATCAAGTCCACCGAGTGCTTGGCGCACAGGGCGGCCAGCACGGCGATAGTCTGGTCCCACTGGTTTTTCGGTACGTGGGGGTAAACGGTGGCGTAGTCCAGCAGCTTGCCGGTGGCATCGACCACCGCGACTTTGCAACCGGTGCGCAGGCCTGGGTCCAGGCCCAGGGTTGCACGTGGTCCGGCTGGTGCGGCCAGCAGCAAGTCGTGCAGGTTGTGGGCGAACACGTTGATCGCCTCGGTTTCGGCGCCGTCGCGCAACTCGCCCAGCAAATCGGTTTCCAGGTGGGTGTAGAGCTTGACCTTCCAGGTCCAGCGCACCACTTCGCTCAGCCATTTATCGGCTGGGCGATTCTGGTTTTGCACGCCGAAACGCTCGCCGATCATGATTTCGCACGGGTGCATGGCGCCCGGCAGCTCTTCGCCGACTTTCAGCGAGGAGCTGAGAATGCCTTCGTTGCGACCACGGAAAATCGCCAGCGCCCGGTGCGACGGCATGCTTTTCAGCGGTTCGTCGTGTTCGAAATAATCGCGGAACTTGGCGCCTTCCTCTTCCTTGCCGGCGATCACGCGGGCACTGAGGGTGGCTTCTTGCTTGAGGTAGCTGCGCAGCTTGTCCAGCAAGCTGGCGTCTTCGGCGAAGCGCTCCATGAGGATGTACTTGGCGCCTTCGAGGGCAGCCTTGACATCGGCAACGCCTTTTTCGGCATCGACGAAACGCACGGCTTCGGATTCCGGAGTCAGCGTCGGGTCATTGAACAGGCCGTCGGCCAACTCGCCGAGGCCGGCCTCCAGGGCGATCTGGCCCTTGGTGCGGCGCTTCTGTTTGTACGGCAGGTATAAATCTTCAAGGCGGGTCTTGGTGTCGGCGAGTTTGATGTCGCGGGCCAGCTCCGGGGTCAACTTGCCTTGCTCTTCGATGCTGGCGAGGATGCTCAGGCGCCGTTCGTCGAGTTCTCGCAGGTAGCGCAGGCGCTCTTCCAGGTGCCGCAATTGGATGTCATCGAGGCTGCCGGTCACTTCTTTCCGGTAACGGGCGATGAAGGGCACCGTGGAGCCTTCATCCAGTAGAGCGACGGCCGCTTCGACCTGTTGCGGGCGTACACCGAGTTCCTCGGCGATGCGGCTGTTGATGCTGTCCATAAAACCACCTGACAAATTGTGAAAGCAGGCTCGCAGGCGCGGGGTTCGGGCTTGGCGAGTCTGGTTGAGCGGCCTGGCCGGCGCCGCTACCTGGATCAAAAGGCAGCCCTGTTGACCCGTGAAATCGAAAAATTACTGCGCAGCCATGGAAAATGAAGAGTGGCCACCCACAGTAACGATCAGACGTTGCCCTGCACAAAAGGCGGCGCATTATAACCAGCGTTCGGCCCTTGGGGGATATCGTGCCATGTAGGCAAAATGGCCGGTTCACTGGCGATCGAGGAAAAATCTGCTAACAATGCACACGGTGCGTATAACGGCAGCTACGCCATAATGCGTGCCGAGATCATAGGAGCATCCAATGAGCAGCACTGCACAAACTGCTGAAGGCGAAAAAATTCTCATCGTTGATGACGATCCGGGGTTGAGCAGCCTGCTGGAACGTTTTTTCGTCAGCAAGGGCTTTCGCGCCCGGGCCGTGCCGAACACCGAACAAATGGATCGTCTGCTGGGGCGCGAGGTTTTCCACTTGGTGGTACTCGACCTGATGATGCCCGGTGAAGATGGCTTGAGCGCGCTGAAACGCCTGCGCATGGCGAAAAACCAGATACCGATTATCATGCTGACTGCCAAGGGCGACGAGCTGAGCCGCATCAAAGGCCTCGAAGATGGCGCCGATGATTACCTGGCCAAACCGTTCAACCCGGACGAGCTGCTGGCCCGTGTCAAAGCGGTCCTGCGGCGTCAGTCGGCGCCGGTGCCTGGCGCACCGGGTAGCGAAGACGAAAGCGTGACCTTCGGCGACTACGAGCTGTCCCTGGCCACCCGTGAACTCAAGCGTGGCGAGGAAGTACACATGCTCACCACCGGTGAGTTCGCGGTACTCAAGGCACTGGTGATGAATGCTCGCCAGCCGCTGACCCGTGACAAACTGATGAATCTGGCCCGTGGCCGCGAGTGGGATGCCCTGGAGCGCTCCATCGATGTACAGATCTCCCGTCTGCGTCGGATGATCGAGCCCGATCCGTCCAAACCGCGTTATATCCAGACCGTCTGGGGTGTGGGGTATGTGTTTGTACCGGATGGCACCGCGACCAAGTGACCGGTGATTTGTAGGAGCGGGTTCTCGGGCGATCTGTCACATGACGGCGAGCCGGGCGGCTCGCAATCCGCAATTCTGCGAGCACCGCTCGCTCCTGCAAAGTGTGTAGTTGCTGTCTATGAAGACCCCCGTGTGGTTCCCTCAAAGTTTCTTCTCTCGCACCCTGTGGCTGGTGCTGATCGTCGTGCTGTTTTCCAAGGCGCTGACCCTGGTTTATCTGCTGATGAACGAAGACGTGCTGGTAGATCGCCAATACAGCCATGGTGTCGCGCTGACCTTGCGCTCTTATTGGGCTGCGGACGAAGCGAACCGCGAGAAAATCGCCGAAGCCGCCACGCTGATTCGAGTGGTCGGTGCAGGTGTGCCAGAAGGTGAACAGCACTGGCCGTACAGCGAGATCTACCAGAGACAGATGCAGGCCGAACTGGGGGCCGACACCGAAGTACGCTTGCGCATGCATGCACCACCGGCTCTTTGGGTGCGCGCGCCGAGCCTCGGTGATGGCTGGCTGAAAGTGCCGTTGTATCCACACCCGTTGCGTGGCCAGAAAATCTGGAGCGTGCTGGGCTGGTTCCTGGCGATCGGTCTGTTATCCACAGCCTCGGCCTGGATTTTCGTCAGCCAGCTCAACCAGCCCCTAAAGCGTCTGGTGTATGCCGCCCGCCAATTAGGTCAGGGGCGTAGCGTGCGTCTGCCGATCAGCGATACCCCGAGTGAAATGGCCGAGGTGTATCGCGCCTTCAACCAGATGGCCGAGGACGTCGAACAGGCCGGGCGTGAGCGCGAGCTGATGCTGGCTGGCGTGTCCCATGACCTGCGCACTCCGCTGACCCGCTTGCGGCTGTCCCTGGAGTTGATGGGCGACCATAGCGACCTCACCGACGCCATGGTGCGCGACATTGAAGACATGGACGCAATTCTCGATCAGTTCCTGGCGTTTATTCGCGATGGTCGCGACGAGACGGTCGAAGAAGTCGACCTTACCGATCTGGTGCGTGAAGTCGCGGCGCCTTACAACCAGAACGAGGAGCGGGTTCGCCTGCGCCTGGAACCGATCCAGCCGTTCCCGTTGCGCCGGGTTTCGATGAAGCGCCTGTTGAACAACCTGATTGGCAACGCCTTGCATCACGCCGGTACCGGGGTCGAAGTGGCCGCCCATGTGTCAGGCGACACCAACGCACCCTACGTGGTGTTGAGCGTGATGGATCGTGGGGCCGGTATCGATCAGTCAGAGCTTGAAGCGATCTTCAACCCCTTCACCCGCGGCGACCGCGCCCGAGGCGGCAAAGGCACCGGGCTGGGCCTGGCTATCGTCAAACGGATCGCCTCGATGCACGGCGGCAATGTAGAACTGCGCAACCGCGCAGGCGGTGGGCTCGAAGCGCGAGTGCGCTTGCCGTTGGGGCTGATGTTGCCGAGGGATGCGGTGTAGCAGGTCTCCAGACCTGCCTGGCCTCAGCCCTTGCCCTTGGTCCTTGTCATATTCGGCCCGCTATTTTTCTCCAGATGCTCAATGATGATTCCCGCCACGTTCTTGCAGGTGGTGGTCTCAATCCCTTCCAGGCCGGGTGAGGAATTAACCTCCATCACCAACGGCCCGTGGTTGGAACGCAGGATATCCACGCCCGCCACGCTCAGGCCCATGACCTTGGCCGCGCGCAGGGCAGTCATGCGCTCTTCGGGGGTGATCTTGATCAGGCTGGCGCTGCCACCCCGGTGCAGGTTGGAGCGGAACTCGCCGGGCTTGGCCTGACGTTTCATCGCCGCGATCACCTTGTCGCCCACCACGAAGCAGCGGATATCCGCACCGCCGGCTTCCTTGATGTACTCCTGGACCATGATGTTCTGCTTGAGGCCCATGAACGCCTCGATCACCGACTCCGCCGCGGTGGCGGTCTCACACATCACCACGCCGATACCCTGGGTGCCTTCCAGTACCTTGATCACCAGCGGTGCGCCGTTGACCATCGCGATCAAGTCGGGAATATCGTCCGGGGAGTGGGCAAAACCGGTGACCGGCAAGCCGATGCCCCGACGCGAAAGCAATTGCAGCGAGCGCAGTTTGTCCCGGGAGCGTGCGATGGCCACGGACTCGTTGAGCGGGAACACGCCCATCATTTCGAACTGGCGCAGTACTGCGCAACCATAAAACGTAACCGAAGCGCCGATCCGCGGGATCACCGCATCGAAGC
This sequence comes from Pseudomonas sp. KH_050, assembly GCF_057838875.1. Lineage (NCBI taxonomy): Bacteria > Pseudomonadati > Pseudomonadota > Gammaproteobacteria > Pseudomonadales > Pseudomonadaceae > Pseudomonas > Pseudomonas sp. KH_050. Next base: position 243,845 of record NZ_CM174478.1, read on the forward strand.
CTTCCAATGGCCTGCCACGGTAGTGGATCTGCGGCTTATGACTGGCAATGTTCATATAGGCGCGCAGGGTATCGACCACTACCATTTCATGGCCACGCTCGGTGCCGGCCTCGACCAGACGACGAGTGGAATACAGACGCGGGTTACGCGACAGCACAGCGATCTTCATGCAACACCTGTGGCAAGGGTAGTGGATGCCGGGAATGCCGGCTTGTCTTGAACGTATTTGATTCCCGGATTGACCACCAACTGGCCGTCGATCAGGGCTTTGGAACCGAGTAACAAGCGATAGCGCATGGACTTGCGGCAGGCCAGGGTGAATTCCACCCGCCAGACCCGATCGCCCAGCGCGAGTGTAGTGCTGATCACGTAACGCACCTGCGCCTGGCCGTTGGAGCTTTTAATGGTCTTCATTGCCACCAGTGGCGCTTCACAGTGCCGGTGGCGCAATTGCACCACAGTGCCCAGGTGCGCATTGAAGCGTACCCACTTTTCCCCGTCGCGCTCGAACGGCTCGATCTCGGTGGCATGCAGGCTCGAGGTACTGGCGCCGGTGTCGATTTTCGCCCGCAGGCCCGCCACTCCCAAATCCGGGAGCGCTATCCACTCGCGCAGACCAACAACGGTCAAATGGTCAAATGTCTTCAATGTTCATAACCGGTGAGAAACCGCTCGTACCGCCAGGCGGCCGAATTCGCGGTATTCACGCAGAATAATGGGTAAAAGGCGACAGATATCTACGGCCCGGATTTCCTGTGCTCAAGAGAGGTCAGGAGAGGTATGCATTCTAAACTGAGTCGGTGTAATTCATCGCACGAGAGAAACGGTAGTACAGTTCGGAAATATTTCAGGATGAGGAAATCCCATGGCACAAAAAAACCAGGATGATGACAAAGTCCGCCTGGACAAGTGGTTGTGGGCCGCGCGCTTCTACAAAACCCGTGCGCTGGCCAAAGCGGCAATTGAAAGCGGTAAAGTGCATTGCCGGGGTGAGCGCTGCAAACCGGGCAAAGAGCCAAGAGTCGGCGATGAGTTTCAGATTCGTGCCGGTTTCGATGAGCGCACGGTGGTGGTCCTGGGGTTGTCGGTGGTGCGCCGTGGCGCGCCGGAAGCTCAGGCCTTGTACGCCGAAACCGAAGCCAGTATAGCCAAGCGCGAAAACGCTGCGGCAATGCGCAAGGCCGGTTCCGTGGGCGTCAGCACTGAGGGCAAGCCGACCAAGAAACAGCGGCGCGATCTGTTCAAGTTCCATGGCGGGAATAGTGACGACTAAGCGTTATCACCTATGGCGAGGGGCTTGCTCCCGCCGACCGGTTCACGTTCGGGCGAAGCAGTCGTAAAAATTGCTGATTTCAAAGTTGCTACACGCACTATGCTTCTCCCTCAATAGGCTTTTGCCGCTCCTTGCTTGGAACAAACCCGGATTATTCATAAAATGCCTCCCAAGGCTGAATATGCGTGCACCAAAAATGTTGCCGAGACGCTAGTTCGACCCCTGTAATCCTTTAGTCATCACTTCAGATACCCAGACCTATGACCGATCTACCGGATACCGACTACACCCAACGCTTCATCTTCGATGACAGCGACGCCCGCGGCGAGCTGGTTGCGTTGGAGCGTAGCTACGCCGAAGTACTCGCCAAACACCCCTATCCGGAGCCGGTCGCACAACTGCTCGGCGAGCTGATGGCGGCGGCGTCGCTGCTGGTTGGCACTTTGAAGTTCGATGGCTTGCTGATTCTCCAGGCGCGTTCCGAAGGCCCGGTACCCTTGTTGATGATCGAGTGCTCCAGCGAACGCGAAATCCGTGGCCTGGCCCGTTATCACGCCGAGCAGATCGCCGCGGATGCGACCCTCGCCGACCTGATGCCGCAGGGTGTATTGGCACTGACTGTCGATCCCACCCATGGCCAGCGTTACCAGGGAATCGTCGACCTCGACGGCGCCGACCTGTCGGAATGCTTCACCAATTATTTCGTCATGTCCCAGCAAGTCGGCACGCGTTTCTGGCTCAACGCTGACGGCCGTCGCGCCCGTGGCCTGCTGCTGCAGCAACTGCCGGCCGATCGCATCAAGGACGACGAAGAACGCGCCGCCAGCTGGCAGCACATCACGACTCTGGCCGGCACCCTGACCGCAGATGAACTGCTCAGCCTGGATAACGAAACCGTGCTGCACCGCCTCTACCACGACGAAGCAGTACGCCTGTTCGATGTGCAGTCATTGCGCTTTCGCTGCAGCTGCTCGCGAGATCGTTCGGGCAATGCGCTGGTCAGTCTGGGACAGGAAGACGCGCAACAATTGGTCATCGAAAACGGCGGTAGCGTCGAGATCGATTGCCAGTTCTGCAACCAGCGCTACCTGTTTGACGCTGCCGATATCGCTCAATTGTTCGCTGGAGCGGGTGTCGATACGCCGTCAGATACTCGTCACTAAAACGATTCAGCGCAGGTAAATCACCTGTTGAACGCCGGAATAACGCCGGTCTGACGGGAGGGCCCTACTATTTTTGGGCATTTCTGGCATAATCCGGCCCACTTTTTTCGCGGTAGTAGTGCACAACTTTCTACTACAAAACGTTTGGAGCACTCGGCCACTGGCCGACGGGGAACCTCATGACGCAAGCCAATAACGCCGTGTACACCGATCTGAGTGTTGACGATCTGGTTAAAGAAGCCCTGAACCGCGGTGAAGGCGAGCTGTCCGATACCGGCGCTCTGGTAGTACGCACCGGTCACCGTACCGGTCGCTCGCCAGTCGACCGTTTCATCGTCGAAGAGCCTTCCACCCAGGACGCCATCGCCTGGGGCCCGATCAACCGCAAGTTCCCGGCCGACAAGTTCGATGCCCTGTGGGCTCGCGTCGAGGCGTTCAACAACGCGCAAGAGCATTTCGTTTCCCACGTGCATGTAGGCGCGGCCGAAGATCACTACCTGGCCGTGAAAATGACCACACAGACTGCCTGGCAGAACCTGTTCGGTCGTTGCCTGTTCATCAATCCGGCCCAGTACAACCCGGCTGGCCGTGAAGAGTGGCAGGTTCTCAACGTCGCCAACTTCGAATGCGTTCCAGAGCGTGACGGCACCAACTCCGATGGTTGCGTGATCCTCAATTTCGCACAGAAGAAAGTGCTGATCGCCGGTATGCGCTACGCCGGTGAAATGAAAAAAGCCATGTTCTCGGTGCAGAACTTCCTGCTGCCGGCCGCCGACGTGCTGCCAATGCACTGCGCTGCCAACATCGGTGAAGCGGGCGACGTGACCCTGTTCTTCGGTCTGTCCGGCACCGGTAAAACCACCCTGTCCGCCGACGAAAGCCGTTACCTGATCGGTGACGACGAACACGGCTGGGGCGAAGGCGTGGTGTTCAACATCGAAGGCGGTTGCTATGCCAAGTGCATCGACCTGTCCGAGAAGAACGAGCCGGTCATCTGGAAAGCCATCAAGCACGGCGCAGTCCTGGAAAACGTCGTCATCGATGACGCCAAGCACGCCGACTACGCCGATGTCAGCCTGACCCAGAACAGCCGCGCGGCCTACCCGCTGGAGCACGTAGCCAAGCGTTCCGAGAAAAACCTCGGTGGCGAGCCAAACGCTGTGATCTTCCTGACCTGCGACCTGACCGGCGTACTGCCGCCAGTCTCGATCCTCAGCGAAGAACAAGCGGCCTACCACTTCCTGTCCGGCTACACCGCTCTGGTGGGCTCGACCGAAATGGGTTCCGGCAGCGGCATCAAGTCGACCTTCTCCACCTGCTTCGGCGCACCGTTCTTCCCGCGTCCGGCCGGCGAATACGCTGAACTGCTGATCAAACGCATCCGCGGCTTCGGCTCCAAGGTCTACCTGGTCAACACCGGCTGGACCGGCGGCGGCTACGGCGTCGGCAAGCGCTTCAACATCCCGACCACCCGTGGCGTGATTGCAGCGATCCAGAGCGGCGCGTTGATCGGCGTCGAAACCGAACACCTGGACACCATCAACCTCGACGTGCCAGTGGCCGTACCGGGCGTTGAGACTGGCCTGTTGAACCCACGCAACACCTGGGCCGACAAGGCTGCCTACGACGAAGCGGCCAAAGCATTGGCTGGCCTGTTCGTCGAGAACTTCAAGAAGTTCGACGTAAGCGACGCGATCAAGGCTGCCGGCCCGAAGTTGTAATTATCGGGTAGTGGCTTGAGGTAAAAAAACCGCCCTTTGGGGCGGTTTTTTTATATTCTGAGTTCTTTGAATTTAGTTAGCTTTACATGCTCCACTTCTTTTAAAATGGTGAGCTTTATTTTGCTTTTTTCTCGAGGGTTTTTAGTATCCTCGAAAATAATGGTTTTGATTTTTACTTCTAGTTCTGCGTCAGTCGACTTTTTAAGTATGTAGTCGGGAAAACTAAATGACATAACACAGTTTCCGTCGTGACCTGCAGTGCTGAAATGGAAGTTGCAATCTAATCTGTGGAGTATTAGGCAGCCCCGTACATCTTCATCGAAGAAAAGTGTTTCGTCTAATTTACTTCCGGTTAAATTAAGATTTCTAATTTTCTCTTTGATCCATTCTATTCTAGGATGTGGAGTGGCTTTACTGTCGGGTGAAATTCCTGCATCCACTATTTCTTCAAAATTTAAGCATGTTTTTTTAAGAAATTTTGAGAGTGCAAGTAAATAGTCGAAACGTTTGGTGTTATCAAAGTTGCTAAATAATATGCGGCTGATTACAGCGTCTTTAGGGGTTTGCCCTTGCGCTTTGAAGTGCTCGACAAGATGGCTGGTTATTTTGTTTGTGACTTCTCGCGTTTCTGGCGCAGTATATGTATTTGTAATTACTAGCTCGTTAGAAGAAGGGTCCTTTATTATTTCAATAGAACCTTTAAAGGTTTTGGCGTGTTCTGCCCAGCTGGTCGATTGATCTATGCGTTCTAGTTCGAACTCGAAAATTATTTGATTGAGATTTGATCCGATAGGCCTGAAGTAAGGTGTTCCAGTGACTTTATAGTTTTTGAAATCTAAATCTATTACTTGATTTACATCTAGTTCGTCGGGAATGCTTTCGATAAGGTTTTCGCTGTGGAACCACTCAATGGTTTGTGAAACAACTTTTGGATTTTCCTCTTTGCTAGAATAACTAAGGCGAAGTGTCTCTAGCTCTGATGGCGTTATTAAGTTTGTGGTTAAAGCAGGGATTGAGTACTCTTTCTCGGAGTTAGAATTGAATACGCCGCGCTTTCGTAACAGACTTTTAAGATCTCCCTTGCTTACAAAAGGCTGGTTTAGAAAGGGCCTGAGCACTTCACCGTGCGGTAAGAACGTTTCAAAATTCTGATTGTGTTCGCTCATAATTGACTGCCTCGGAAACTGTCTTTTATGTTCTTAACAGTGATTTTTTCTATAAAATTCACATCAGGGAATGCGGACTTTGCTCCCTCAAGTATTTCCTTGTGCTTTAGGGAGTTGAAGTCAGGCAAACATATAAGGACCTTTCCGGGGAAGTCATATGCTATTCCTTGGGTTAGACCGATCAATCGCTTTAGAGTAGGTCCGTCAGTTTTGTCCATGCAGCTAATTGCAAGAATTGTTTCCCCTGATGATGTGATAATGCTCAGTGGTATAATTCCGGAGTTTAAAAATTCTACTGGCATTACTGTGCCAGACGATAGTCTGTCTGCGGCGCTATTGTTACTTCCGTTGGCCATGTATAGGAATTTTACTGATGCGATTTTTGGATCGTTACGTAATGATACTATCGTGTCATACACAAATGCAGCGCGCATGTTGTCAAGTACATATATTGTACTGTAGTCAATGTCGTCGATATTCTTGACGCTATGTATTTTTTCTAATAAGTCGAAGCTCTCGCTCTCTTCATTGCTAAGCCAAAAAAGAAGGCCAAAACATTTGTCGCGATTTGCAGTGAAAGCACTTGAGTTTTCTTTGCGAATGGGTGATTTTTTAAAGCACTCGATATCTTTAGCTAAGCTTAAAAAATATGATTTAAATAGTTCGGTTGGGTTGTTTGGGTATTTTTCTGCTGTGAACTTTGATGATACTACTGCGTGACAGACAGTTCTCTCTTCCAATTCAGATTTATAGGAGAATACGAAATCAATGCCATGAGTTTTTCTTGGGTTGCTACCAGATTTGTGTTTTTCCGGTTTAGTGCAGCTTATATCGATGTTGGCGCGGTTATTACCCCAGCCGATTATTTCAAGGATCGTAGCCACGATCTCTTCCCCATGTTCACCTACTAGTTTTGACCACTCACCCATAAATTACTCGCCTTTTAGTTAGTTTAATTTATACGTTTTAACGTTTAACGTTTAACGTTGAATGAGTAGGCTCTAAGTCGGCAGGTGGAAGCGTAGAAATTAGTAATGGGAATGCTTCTCAAAATAGGTTCTGCAAAACTAACTTTCTCATTGTCGAGGCTGGAAATAATTTTGTATTTGTGGTCCTTAGGCATCATTTTTATTCATCCTTGTAAGGTTTCACACTGCAAAGATATGCGCATACTTTTCCGAGGATAGACCGAAATGGTATTATTTTGCCAGTATTGGATGACAGCTTTTAAATTAGGTACGTAGGAATGATGGATGAGCCGTCTATTTGAGGTGCTGGCATGGAGTCAATTCAGTTTCGATAATGTCATTTGCCTCTGCGCGGCTGACCCGAAAGTACTCGGCAACCTCGCGAGCGAGTTCAAGATCAGCGCGTTGTCGGAGTCGGTGATTTTGAGTTTCAATCCACCGATGTGTACCACCGGGTTCATATCGTAGGCTTCGGACAGACGCCATCCCCGGCCAAGATCAAGGATGCACTCCCCGACAAGTTTGGCATAGGCACGGGACGCGTCCTTCGAAATGCATCCGTTTCATGTCCCAATACGAGCAATACGCACGTTACAGTCCTTCCAGCTCCAGAGTGTCCCAGCGTTGCGCCTTGATAGCTCCGTAGAGCATGCCGATGGTCAGCGGGAGTTTGTCGCCGCGGCCCTTGGCCCTGCGTTTGAGGAACACATCGTAGCCTTCGGGCTGGAAGTATCGATAGGCATCGTAGTCGATGAAGTCGACGGCGAACTGCTCGGTCAATGCTTCCATCAACTGTTTTGCATCGGCGCCGTCGCACCCCAGGTCGAAGTTGATCGAAGTTTGCAGATTGATGGTTTTGCGTTCAGGCAGGCCGAGCTCTTCGTGCAGCAGCTGCATGAGGAGTCGCATCGCTTGATCGTCGGGGAAACCGATGGCGAGTTTCATGGTTGACAGTCCGGTGGGGGGTGGCTGAGATGGCCGCGAGTGTAAGGCCAAACCATCACTATCTAGCGCGGGAGTTTTGCGATACAGCGTTTGAATATGGCCTCCAGGCCTTGGTAGTCGCAGGCTACGGCGTCAACATTGGCGGGAACCCAATCGGCAGTGTCGACCAGCCACCAGTCGACGGTAAAACCGGCATTGATGATGATGTGCTCGAACAGGATTCGTTGGGCCCGACCATTGCCATCCCGGAAAGGGTGAATGACGTTAAGGTCGCCATACGCCTCGGCAACCTTGATCACCAGATCGGCTTTGGATACACCGGTGAACCACGAAGCTTTTTCCATGGCGCGAAATATTTTTTCGGCCTCGGGGACAATTCGTTCTGCAGTGCAGAACAGGGTTTCGTCCTTCTGGATATTGATTGTTCTCAGCTCGCCGGCCCATTCGTAGAGGTCCGAAAACAGGGTTTTATGAATGAGCTGGAAGAAGCCCAGATCGTAGGGCGCAGAGTGTAGACGAAGTGTGCTGGCGGCAATTTCGGAGAACTCTCGTTCGGCTTGCTGAAGAAGGGCCTCGTCATGAATGTTGAGCAGGTTGCGCAGCACTCCGCTATCCGGATAGCAATAAGGATCCAGGTTGCCCCCATATTGACCGGGCATCAGCTTGGGCTCTTGAGGTATTTGCGCAGTACCGCTTCCCGGCTGGAGAGCGGTTTGTCCGCGTCGGCGCGTGTGGAGTCGAAACCTTCCAGGCGCAGACTCGCCAGGTAGTTTGACCGGCGGACGCTTTCGTAATGGTCCTGTTTTTGCTCAAACGTCAGTTTGCTCATCACGTTTTCCTCGCGCTGCAAGAGCCAATTGTAGTCCAAGCGATCTGGACTGGTTTTGAGGGGGTGGTAGCGTTCGGAAAACGAGGCCGATGTTTCGCGCAGGCATTGGGTGATGTCGCGTCGAACACTGAGGGGGGTTCCCACGCTCGCGTGGGAACTTGCCGATTACTCGACCATCTGTTCAGGTGTCAGGCGCGAGGCGGCTTCAAGGTCTAATAGCCCGCGTCCATAGGCTTCGCTATTGGCGTAGATACCAGTGCGGTTGGCGCTGCTGAGCAACAACTCGCGCACTTGCTGCGGGCTGAGTTTCGGGTAACGGCTTTGCAGGGCTGCAAGGGCGCCGCTGACCATCGCGGCAGCAGGCGAGGTGCCGGCGGTTTGCACATAGGTGCCGTCGTTGCCTGTAGTCAGCAGGCCGGCTCCGCCGTCACCACCTGGCACAGCGATACACCATTGCGCCGCCAGACCACAGTAGTTGGACTTGAGGTTGATGGCGCTGCCGTCACTCTTCAGGGCCATGACCGCGATCCAGCCCTTTTCCAGTTCGGGCACCAGGGCCGGCAGGCCAGGTTCGGCCAAGGGTTCACGCTTGACTTCATTGCCGGTGGAGAACACGAATACCGCACCTTGATCCACCAGTTTTTTGGCCACTTCGAGAGAGTCGCCCATCAACCGTTCATAGATCACGGTTTCATTGGTGTTGGCTTCTATCGGGTTTGCCCAGGAGTTACTGATGATGCGAGCTCCCTTGTCGAATCCGGTCTGCCAGGACCTGGCGATTTCACTGTCGAAATAGAAGGGCTCCTTGTCGTCACCGAACCGCATGGGGATAAGCTGGGCATTGAAGGCCATGCCGTGCATGCCTTGATCGTTCTTGTTCGCGGCGAGAATACCGGCCATTTGCGTGCCGTGGCCCTTAGGGTCAATGGTGCCGGGCAGGTTGCGCACAAAATCGTAGCCCGGGTCGGCCAGGCGTCCCTGAAACGCTGGCAGGCTAGCGTTCAAGCCTGAGTCGATCAGGGCAACGCTCACGCCCTGGCCGGTGCCGCCACGGGCGTAAAGCGTCGAGGCCTTGATCACGGCCAAGCCTTTTTGCGCCTGATACTCGGGTGTTTCGAAGGCTTCTGCGCCTGGCTCTATTATGGGTTTTTCCGGAACGGTAAGGCATCCGGCCAGTAACATTGGCAAGGTCAGCAGGCCGGTGCGCGACAACACTGAAAACATAAACTGCATGGTGCGATCCTTCATGTAGGATCCGCGGGCATCAGGCTTCCTGCCGTGATGAGGGACCCGCGGACGGTGGATTTTTCTACAGGCGAGAAGTCTGGACGGTGTGTTGACCTGACATTTTTCGGCGCCCGGTTTTTTTGGTCACGCCAGGTGAATCCGGGCATGAGCGATGAACCTTATCGGTTGAAGGCGCGGGGCCGTGAGGTAATTAGTTGTGCCGTTTGTATCAACCTGTAGTGTTTTACCCTCGGCCTTTTCTCGATCCGCTGAGCTTGTCGCGCTAGGCTTCAGGCATCTCAGCGGTCAACGGAGTGACAGCTTGTGCACAACACCCTTGAACAGGTCTTTGGTTATCCACAGTTCCGGCCCGGCCAGGAGGTAGCGGTCAGTGCGGTGTTGGCTGGACGTTCGGCGGCGGCGATTTTTCCTACCGGGTCTGGCAAGTCGTTGTGTTATCAACTGCCGGCCTTGCTGCTGCCGCACCTGACGCTGGTGGTCTCACCGTTGCTGGCGTTGATGCAGGATCAGCTGGCATTCCTGGCGCGTCATGGCATTGCGGCGGCGAGTATCGATTCTGTACAAAGCAGAGATGACGCCAACGAGGTCATGGCGCGGGCCCGGTCCGGCGAGTTGAAAATTTTGATGGTCTCCGTGGAACGCCTGAAGAACGAACGCTTCCGCAATTTTTTGCAGCAGGTCCCGATCTCGCTGCTGGTGGTCGATGAAGCGCACTGTATCTCGGAGTGGGGGCATAACTTCCGTCCGGACTATTTGAAGCTGCCGGACTATCAGCGCCAGTTCAACATCCCCCAGGCCTTGCTGCTGACGGCCACCGCCACGCCGAAAGTGATCGCCGACATGCAGGCGAAATTCGCCATCGCGGCGGATGATGTGGTGACCACCGGTTTCTACCGGCCCAACCTCAACCTGTTGGTGGAACCGGTGCGTGGCCAGGACAAACGTCGACGGTTGGTCGAGTGGCTAGGCCAGCGCACCGGGCAACCAAGCATTGTCTACGTCACCTTGCAGAAAACCGCCGAGCAGATCGCTCAGCACCTCAGCCGCCATGGCATTGCGGCCGAGGGGTATCACGCCGGTCTACCCAATGAAACGCGCGAGGCGATCCAGCGGCGGTTCATGGGTGGGCAGTGTAATTGCATCGTCGCCACCATCGCCTTCGGCATGGGAATCGACAAGAGCGACATCCGCAACGTGGTGCATTTCGACTTGCCGAAATCCATCGAGAACTACAGCCAGGAAATCGGCCGTGCCGGGCGTGACGGGCAGCCATCCGACTGCCTGGTGCTGGCCAACCGAGACAGTCTCAATGTGCTGGAGAGTTTCGTTTACGGTGACACGCCGGAGCTGAGCGGGATCCGCTGTGTGCTGGACGAACTGCAAGCGGCCAGCCCCGAAGGGCAGTGGGAATTTCTGCTCGGGCCCTTGGCAGATCAGAGCAACATCCGCCAATTGCCGCTCAAGACCTTACTGGTGCAATTGGAGCTGCGTGGTTTGATCGCGCCACGCTATGCCTATTTTGCCGACTACCGCTTCAAGTATCTGGTCGAGCCTGAGGCCTTGCTGGCACGTTTCGAGGGTGAGCGGCGGGACTTTGTCTCGGCGATCATCCAGACCTCGAGCCGCGCCCGAACCTGGGCCACGGTCAATTTCGACGCGCTGTATCAGCAGCATCAAGCCGAACGAAACAGGGTGGTGAAGGCCCTGGATTATTTCCAGGAGAAGGGCTGGGTGGAGCTGGAAAGCAAGCACATGACCGAGGTCTACAGCGTGCTGATGACGGATTTCGATGCACAGCTGCTGAGCGTTGAATTGCATGCTTGTTTCACCCGGCATGAACGCACCGAGATCGCGCGGATTCACGCCATGCTCGATTTATTCGCCACCGAGCATTGCCTCGGTTATCGATTGGCACGGTATTTTGGCGACGAAAACGCGCCGCAGCAGTGTGGGCATTGTTCGGTGTGCCATGGTCAGGTTGCTCGCCTGCCGGAACCTCCCGTGTTGCCGGCGCTTGTGGATAAAAACTTCCAGGCACTGTGCGGCGACTTTATCCACAGGCATGAGCAGTACAGCGGCAGTCTGCCGGGTGCCGAGCGACTGACGCGATTCCTGTGCGGGCTCAGCGTGCCGCTATTCACCAAACTCAAGGCGCGGGCGATTCCAGGATTTGCTGCGTTGGAGGATTATCCGTATGCCGAGGTGAGACAGTGGGCGGAGGCCAACCTTTAGCCATGGATTCACGGGCAAGCGGCTTTTGTGGGCTTGCCTGAATTCTTGATCGGCTGTCATGAAGTCAAATGACCCGGAGCCCGTCGGTGACGGTCACAGCGATACACTGCCTGCCCCATTATCCAAGAGACCACTCAATGACCGACCAGATGCCGCAACGTACGGATTACCGCCACTTCCAGCCGATCATCACCCGGTGGCACGACAATGATGTCTACGGTCATGTGAATAACGTCACCTACTACAGTTTCTTCGATACAGCAGTGAACACCTACCTGATCGAGGAGGGTGGGCTGGATATTCACGATGGAGAGGTGGTCGGTTTTGTGGTGAGTTCAGCGTGCGACTACTTCGCCTCGATTGCCTTTCCCGAGCGTATCGAGATCGGATTGCGGGTGGGCAAGCTGGGCAATAGTTCGGTGCAGTACGAGCTGGCGGTGTTCAAGGCGGGGGAAGAGGATGCCTGCGCGGCGGGGCGGTTCGTGCATGTGTTTGTGGATCGGGCGTCGAATCAGCCGGTGGCGATTCCTGCCGTGTTGCGCGGGGCATTGGAGCAGTTGGTGGTGTGAACAAAAAAATCGCAGCCTGTCGGCAGCTTCTGTAGGAGCTGCCGCAGGCTGCGATCTTTTAGAAAGGTCGAGCGCGAAACACTTCAAGCCTTAACGGTGACGAGAGTGTCTGTGATGCTTGCGATGCCCATAGGCATGACCGCGGCCGGGGTGGCCATCACGGTAGTAGCGACGATCATCATCATAACCGCGACGGCTGTGGCGATGGCCACGGTCATCATCGTCATCGCTCTTGTTGCCCATGTAGTTACCCAGCGCGCCACCGGCACCGCCGCCCGCGGCAGAACCGATCAGGCTGCCGGTGGTGCCGCCCATGCTGCGGCCGACCACGTTACCGCCGGCTGCGCCCAGCGCACCGCCGATGGCTGCTTCGCCACGGCTACGTTTGTCGGCACCGACCGCACTACCGCCTGCGCCACCCAGGGCCGCACCGATAGTAGAACCGGTGCTGCCGCCTAACGATTGACCGACCACCGAGCCTAGAACCCCGCCCAATGCGCCGCCCACGCCTGCTTCGGTGGTGCCTCCGGCAGAAGCGATGCCACTGGCCAGGCTAAGGGACAACAAGAGAATCGAGGAGAGCTTCATACGAAAAACCTCAAGGGGATGACGGCGCGATCCTGAGGCTGAGTGATGGGCGTTACAATCGAAATCCGACGAGTAACACGACTTCAACACATTTCTATAAGTTACTGTTTTTTAGGCGGAACTTAACTGTTTTTCGCCGGTCTTTTACTACTGGTGACAGGCCGTTTTCATAGGAAAACGGCCTTTTTTGTGGGTGTTTGGAAAGTTGCTGATCTGCGCCGCCTTTAAAAGATCGCAGCCTGCGGCAGCTCCTACGCGCACACGATATTTGTAGGAGCTGCCGCAGGCTGCGATCTTTTGATCTTGCTTTTACGCAGACTTCGCCATGATCAATCCATTGTCACTCGCCACTTCAAGGCGGATCGCGACAAACTTTGATGTCGGTGTGTGGCTGCCGTCGCCAGTGCTTTCCAGCGGCACCAGCGGGTTCACCTCAGGGTAGTAGGCGGCAGCTTGCCCCGCGGGGATATCGAAGGCCAGCAAGGTGAAGCCCTTGACCCGCCGTTCGCGGCCATCGTCCCAGATCGCCACGATGTCAGCTTTCTGACCGGGTTTGAAGCCCAGGCGGATGATGTCGGCTTCGTTGACGAACAGGACGTCACGCTGACCCTTGACGCCGCGATAGCGGTCATCGAGGCCGTAGATGGTGGTGTTGTACTGATCGTGGGAGCGCATCGACTGCATGATCAAGTCTGGCAGTACGCCAGTGGCGCGGGTGCGCTCATGCACCAGATCGACCGGCAATATGTTCGGGCGAAAATTCGCCCGGCCCGATGCGGTATTCCAGCGCCTTTCGCCAGCGCTGCTGCCCAGGTAGAAACCGCCCGGATTTTCCAGGCGCTGGTTAAAGTCCTTGAAGCCGGGAATGGTGTCGGCGATCAGCTCGCGTATGCGCCGGTAATCGGCGACGAGCCAGTTCCAGTCCACCGGGTGCGTACCCAATGTCGCGGCAGCGATACCGGCAATGATCGACGGTTCTGAGCGCATCAGTTTGGAGATGGGCTGCAACTGCCCGTTGGAGGCGTGGACCATGCTGAAAGAGTCTTCCACGGTGACCGCTTGCGGACCCTCGGACTGCAGGTCGATATCGGTACGGCCAAAGCATGGCAGGATCAGTGCTTCTTTTCCGTGGGCCAGATGGCTGCGGTTGAGCTTGGTGCTGATCTGCACGGTGAGGTCGCAGTTGCTCAGGGCCTGGAAGGTCCGCGTGCTGTCCGGGGTCGCCTGGGCGAAGTTGCCGCCCAGGCCGATAAAGACTTTCGAGCGCCCGTCGAGCATCGCATGGATGGCCTCGACGACGTTGTGACCGCTTTCACGCGGCACCTTGAACTGGAAGCGTCGTTCCAGTGCATCGAGGAAGAACGCCGGTGGGCGCTCATTGATGCCCATGGTGCGGTCGCCCTGCACGTTACTGTGGCCGCGTACCGGACACAGGCCGGCGCCCGGGCGCCCGAGGTTGCCGCGCAGCAGCATCAGGTTGGTGATTTCCTGGATCGTCGGTACCGAATGGCGATGCTGGGTGATGCCCATTGCCCAGCACATGATCACGTTTTTGCTCTTGGCATACAGGCGTGCGGCTTGTTCGATATCGGTCAGGGGCAGCCCGGACTGCTCGACGATCTGTTCCCATGGGGTTTTGTCGACGGCGGCCAGGTAATCGAGCACACCACCGGTGTGTTCGTTGAGGAAGTCGTGGTCAAACACCGCTGGCTCATACGTCAGTTGCGCTTCGCGCTCCCATTGCAGCAGGAACTTGGCCATGCCCCGCAGCAACGCCATGTCGCCGCCCAGCGCCGGACGGAAAAAGGCGGTATTGGTCGGACGGTCGCCGTTGGTGAGCATCTCGAAAGGCTGTTGCGGGTGTTGGAAACGTTCCAGCCCGCGCTCTTTGAGCGGATTGACGCAGACCACTTGAGCGCCGCGTTTCACTGCTTCGCGCAGCGGTTCGAGCATCCGCGGGTGGTTGGTGCCGGGGTTCTGCCCCAAAACAAAGATCGCATCGGCGTGTTCGAAGTCATCGAAGGTCACTGTGCCTTTGCCGACTCCGATGCTCTGCGCCATGGCTACACCGCTGGCTTCGTGGCACATGTTCGAGCAGTCGGGGAAATTGTTGGTACCAAAGGCGCGTACGAACAGCTGATAAAGGTACGCCGCTTCGTTGCTGGCCCGACCCGAGGTGTAGAACTCGGCCTGATTGGGACTGGCGAGGTTATGCAGGTGCTTGCCGATCAGGGTGAAGGCCGCTTGCCAGGTGATGGGAGTGTAACGGTCGGTTTCAGCATCGTAGCTCATCGGCTCGGTGAGGCGACCCTGGTATTCGAGCCAGTAATCACTCTGTTCGAGCAACGAGCTGACGCTGTGTTTGGCGAAGAAGGCGCCATCGACACGGCGCTTGGTGGCTTCCCAGTTGACTGCCTTGGCGCCGTTTTCACAGAACTTGACCATACCGCTTTCTGGCGAGTCGCCCCAGGCGCAACCCGGGCAGTCAAGGCCGCCGTTCTGGTTGGTCTTGAGCATCATGCGGATGTTTTTCAGTGCGTTGTCGCTGGTCAACCAGGCTTGAGCGACGCTGATCAGTGCGCCCCAACCGCCGGCCGGGCCTTTGTAGGGCTTGTAGCGCGGGGTTGGTTTTTGGAGGGCTTGATGATGAGTGCTCACGCTTTTGGATTCTCCATCGCAGGGCTATAGACCCGCGGCGCACTTTTTTGCGGCAGGTGAATGAGATTGAGGTTGTGCCGGCGCGCCCATTGCAGGGCCAGACCGGTGGGCGACGACAGGCTGACCAAGGTCTGAATGCCTGCGCGCAAGACTTTCTGGATCAATTCCAGGCTGCAACGGCTGGTGACAATCGCCAGCCCGCCGGCAGTGGGGATGTTCTGTCGAATCAGCGCGCCGATCAGCTTGTCGAGGGCGTTGTGTCGGCCAATGTCTTCGCGACCCAGCAGCAGTTCGCCCCGGTTGTTCATGAACACTGCCGCATGCACTGCCCCGCTGTACTGTCCCAAGGGCTGAAAAGCGCTGATGCGCTGACGCAACCCGTCGAGCCACTCGGCTGGCGGCAAGGGCGCGCCGGGCAAGACATTCAGTTCGGGCAATGCCTGCTCAACCGCTTCTACCCCGCAGAGCCCGCAACCGCTGGTACCGGCCAGTTGGCGGCGTTGCTGCTTGAGGTTCCAGAAGGCGCGGCTGGCGATTTGCACGTGCGCGTACTGCGCCGAGCCCGAACCGCTGAGTTTCATGTCGTAGATTTCGCAAACGTCGCTAATGATCCCGCTGCCGATACTGAAGCCGACAATGAAGTCTTCAAGGTCGCTGGGGGTGACCAGCATCACCGCCTGACTGATGCCGTTATAGGCGATCGCCAGCGCGACTTCTTCAGCGAGCGCGGTGCTGGCTGATTCGGTGTGTTCCAGGTTGCAGTATTGATAGCTCTGACTGGCGGCGGGTGCGGGAATTTCCAGGGCAGGCGCCGCGCGAGCCGGGCGCTTAGCGTTCATGAGGCAGTACCGGCGGTGTATTCACCTTTAAGACTAGGCGCGTCAAAGTGTCACGTCTAATCGCTAGTACTGATGTGCCGATAGAAGCCGTCGATCAAGACCCGTTTGGCGATTTCTGATAAAGCGCGAAACAGGCTTCAGCCAGCGCCGAACGTGGCGCATTGCGGCGCATGATCAGCCCCAGGCGGGCGACGGTTTGGGCATTCTCGATCGGTTGCAGGCGCAGGTCGTCGGTCAACGCTTCAAGGCCGCCTTCCAGCGGCATTACCGCGCAGCACAAGCCGCCATGCACCGCCTGTAGCAGCTGATGCACCGCGTCGGTCTGCAATAGCGGTTGCGGGTTGAGGCCGCGACTGTGGAAGTTGTGGTCGATGGACTGGCGAAAGTGCATGCCGCTGGTGAGCATGCCCAGTGGCAATTCGATCAGCGCCTCCCAACTCAGAGGCTTCTCACCGAAGCTGAAGAAGCGTTGGTCGTAGAGCAGGCCCATGCGTGTTTCGCTCAGGGACAGCGAGTCAAAACGTTCGTTGTCCAGCCGTTCCAGGTACGAAACGCCGAGGTCCAGGCGATTGCTCGCCAGTTGCTCGAGTATCTGCTCGGAACTCAACGCAGACAGTTCGAAGCGCAGGCTCGGGTGTTCTTTGTGCAGGCGGTGCAGCAGCGGTAGCGGGTCGAAATTCGATAGTGGCACCACGCCCAGGCGCAGGGTCCCGACCAGGTTGCCGCGACAGGCGGCGGCCTCGGCTTGAAGGCCGTCGTAGGCCGCCAGCACCGTACGGGCCCAAGCCAGCACCCGCTCCCCCGGGGCAGTAAAGCTTTCGAAACGCTGCCCGCGATTGACCAGCGGCAGATCGAGTTCTTCCTCGAGGCTGCGCAGGCGCATGGATAAGGTCGGCTGGGTGATGTGGCAGCGGGCGGCGGCTTGGCCGAAGTGACGCGTTTCGTCGAGGGCGATGAGGAATTTCAGCTGTTTGATGTCCATCTTCGCTCCGGGGCGCTGGCTAGGCTCGGGATTCTAGCGCTTGCACAGGGTGAGGTCATTGGTCGGCCTGGAATCACTCCCTGCCGGGTTGGTCTAGTCTTTCGCGTCTGGATCCATAAATAACCAAGGAGTGTGCGCCATGAGTATTTTTAGCTTTGTGAAGGAAGCAGGTGAAAAGCTTATCGATCTGCTGACGCCTGGCAACGCCAATGCCGGCGAGCAGTTGAAGGAACACATCGCCAAGGTCGGCCTGGGTCATCCGAATGTACAGGCTACGGTGGATGGCGACAAAGTCACGCTCACCGGTGAGGTCGCCAGTCAGGAGGAGAAAGAGAAGATTCTGCTGGCCGTGGGCAACATTGCCGGAGTCGGTAGCGTTGATGATCAGATTACCGTGACAGGCCCTGTCGCTCAGGCGGCGCGTTTCGTCACCGTGAAAAAAGGCGATACCCTCAGCGCGATTGCCAAGGCTGAGTACGGCGACGCCAACAAGTACAACAAAATCTTCGAGGCCAACAAGCCGATGCTGTCGCACCCGGACAAAATCTACCCGGGGCAGACGCTGCGGATTCCTGAATAACGGTAGGAGCTGCCGGTAGGAGCTGCCGAAGGCTGCGATCTTTTGATCTTCCGGCGATTCATCAGTCAAAAAAGATCAAAAGATCGCAGGCTGCGCCAGCTCCTACAAGATTAGAGCCCTTCGATCAACTCCCGATAATCCCTCACCGCTGCAAACTCCGCGGTGTCCTTGGGCTCTTTACGGCTGTCCGGTTGGCTGACGGCCAATAGATGCCCGACGCCGAAGTCGCGGGCGCTGCGCAGGATCGGCAAAGTGTCGTCGATAAACAGGCTGCGGGCCGGATCAAAACCGATGTCGGCTTGCAGGGCATCCCAGAACTGTGGATTTTCCTTGGCGAAGCCGTAATCGTGGGAGCTGATCAACCGCTCGAAATACGGCGCCAGCTCAACTTTTTCCAGCTTCAAGGACAGCGAATCGCGGTGCGCATTGGTGATCAGCACGACCCGCTTGCCGGCCTGTTTGATCGCCGCCAGAAAGGTGTCGGCGTCGGGCCGCAGGGCAATCAGATGGGCGGTTTCCAGCTTGAGTTCGCGCACTGACAGTTTCAGCTCGGCGCTCCAGAAATCCAGGCAATACCACTGCAACTGACCGGCATTGCGCTCGAACAACGGCTGCAATTCCAGCTCCGCCATGGCCCGGCTGACCCCATGCAACTCGGCGTAGCGCTGAGGCAGGTGCTCCAGCCAGAAATGGTTATCGTAGTGCAGGTCCAGCAGCGTGCCGTCCATATCCAGAAGAACGGTATCGATGTCGCGCCAGGGCAATGAGGGCATGGAAAACTTCTCGAACGGTAGAAAGATATCCGACACAAACAATCGGGTAAGCCGGGGTATAGTACCGCGTTCACCTCAAGGAGCCGCCATGCGCCAGAAACCCATCATAATTGCCCGCGAGATAGTCGCCACCACCCGTTTGTTCTGCGTCGAAGAGCTGCAGTTGCGCTTCTCCAATGGCGTCGAACGCACCTATGAGCGATTGGTCAGCAAAGGTGTCGGTTATGGCGCGGTGATGATCGTGGCGATGATCGATGACGATCATGCGGTATTGATTGAAGAGTATTGCGGCGGCACCAATGAATACGAATTGTCTTTGCCCAAGGGGCTGATCGAGCCTGGCGAAGATGTGTTGGCGGCAGCCGAGCGCGAGCTTAAGGAAGAGGCCGGTTTTGGTGCTCGCCAGCTTGAACATTTGACGGAACTGTCGTTGTCGCCCGGCTATATGAGCCAGAAGATTCAGGTGGTGCTGGCGACCGAACTGTATGAGGATCGCCTTGAGGGCGACGAACCTGAGCCAATGCGTGTGGATCGGGTCAATCTGCGCGAATTGTCTGCCTTGGCGCAGAATCCGCAATTCACCGAAGGCCGTGCCTTGGCGGCCCTTTACCTGGCCCGGGATGTGCTGACCGAGCGTGGGATGTTTCAGCCATGAGCCAGTCTTCCATGGGCTTGCCCCACCCATTGTTGGCTCCGGTCATCGAACTCGCCCTTCAGGCCGGTGAAGCGATTCTGCCATTCTGGCGTGCCAATGTGGCGGTCACCGCCAAGCTTGACGACTCACCGGTGACCGCGGCTGACATGGCCGCTCATCATCTGATCCTCGCTGGCCTGACGGCACTGGACCCGAGCATCCCGGTGCTTTCGGAGGAAGATGCCGATATCCCGCTGAGCGTGCGCGCCGGCTGGCAGCGCTGGTGGTTGGTGGACCCGCTGGATGGCACCAAGGAATTCATTTCCGGCAGTGAAGAATTCACCGTCAACATCGCCTTGATCGAGCAGGGGCGGGTGGTCTTCGGCGTGGTGTCGATGCCGACCAATGGCCGCTGCTATTTCGGCGGTGCTGGCCTGGGCGCCTGGCGCGCCGACAAAGACGCCGAGCCCATGCCTATTCATGTACGGGACGTTCCGCCCCCGGGTGAAGCGTTTACCGTGGTCGCCAGCCGTCGGCATTCAAGCCCCGAGCAGGAGCGGTTACTGGCGGGGCTGAGTGACAGTCTGGGTGAGCTGCAATTGGCAAATATCGGCAGCTCGCTGAAGTTCTGCCTATTGGCAGAAGGTGCTGCCGATTGTTATCCAAGGCTGGCACCGACTTCGCAGTGGGACACCGCTGCCGCGCAAGGCGTGCTGGAAGGCGCGGGTGGTGAGGTACTGGATTTGAGCGGTGCGCCGTTCAGTTATCCGGCGCGGGAATCGCTATTGAATTCGTACTTCCTGGCGTTGCCGGCCAAAGCTGCATGGCGGGAGAAGTTGTTGGCGTTGGCGAGGGGCTGAAGATCAAAAGATCGCAGCCTGCGGCAGCTCCTACAGGGGTTTGTGTACACCCAGCCCATCGCGGGTGTACCCGGTCGGCGCGTAGGAGCTGCCGCCAGGCTGCGATCTTTTCGGGGGCGCCGCAAAGGCAGGATCAAAAGATCGCAGCCTGCGCCAGCTCCTACAGGGGGTTGTGTACACCCAGCCCATTGCGGGTGTACCCGGTCGGCGCGTAGGAGCTGCCGCCAGGCTGCGATCTTTTCGGGGGCACCGCCAATGCCGGATCAAAAGATCGCAGCCTGCGCCAGCTCCTACCGGTGCAACACATATTGCCCGGTAAAGACCACGGCATCCTCATCACTGCCGGTATTGACGATGCGTGAATGCAGCGTCAGCCGGGCCCGTCCGTAACGCTGGTACATCGCCAGGAATTTTTTCCACACCGCGTCACTCGGCGCGTCGCAAATTGCGCTGGCATCGGTGGTGACGGGCAATGGATAGCTGATCTTGCCTTCCTGAATCACGATGTGCCCGTCTTCGATGCCCTCTTCACGCAGGCGCAAAAGCAGCCAGCCCCAGCCGGCCAATACCGCGCCACAGTACAGGCTGCCGCCGAACATGGTGCTTTTGTGGTTGACGTTGGCCTCCAGCGGCAGATGCAGGCGCAGTTGTCGGGCTTTCCAGTCGAGCACCTTGAGGCCCATGTCCCGCGTGAGGGGGATGTCGTGATGGAGGAGCGATTCCAGGTAACGACTGTCGGGGTTCATGCACGGGCCTCTTTTTCAGAATGCTGGTGTGAAGATTGATCGGTGGCTCAATCGAGTTCGTCGGCGTTGCTGCCGGCAGCGCTATCGGCGAAATTCAGACCGTGTTTGCGCAGTTTGTCGTGCAGGGTCTTGCGTGGAATGCCCAGTGCTTCGGCGAGGCTGCGCAGCGAGCTGTGGGAGCGGGCCAGTTCGGCGGCGATCAAGGATTTCTCGAAGTTTTCCACTTGCTCGCTCAGACCACCGCTGAGGTTGGCGGTGATGGGTGCGCCGCTGCTGTCCGCGGCGCTGTTATCCAGGGCCAGTTCGAGACCGAGGGCGAAACGTTCAGCGGCGTTCTGCAGTTCGCGTACATTGCCCGGCCAGCTATGGCGGAGCAGCAAGGCTCGTTGCCCCGGTTGCAGTTCGTGGGGCGGCAGACCGTGGCGGGCGCTGGCCTCGTCGGCGAAGTACTGGAACAGCACCAGCGCGTCTTCGCCGCGCTCGCGAAGCGGCGGAATACGCAGCGGCGCGACGTTCAGCCGATAATACAAGTCGGCGCGGAAACGCCCCTGGTCCGCCGCCTGGCGCAGGTCTTCCTTGGTCGCGGCGATGATCCGGATATCCAGCGGGATCAATTGGTTGCCACCCAGGCGCTCGACCACCCGCTCTTGCAGCAAACGCAGCATTTTGACCTGCACATCCAGACTCATGCTTTCGATTTCATCGAGGAACAGCGTGCCGCCGTTGGCGAATTCGAATTTGCCGATGCGACGCTTTTGCGCACCGGTGAACGCCCCTGGTTCGTGGCCGAATAATTCGCTCTCGACCACTGATTCGGCCAAGGCCCCGGCGTTGATCGCGACAAACGGACCGTTGCGACGGCTCGACAGGTCGTGCAGCGCGCGGGCCACCACTTCCTTGCCGGCGCCGGTCTCGCCGAGGATCAGCACGTCGGCTTTGGTCGCGGCCAGTGCACCGATCTGTTCGCGCAGGCGCAGCATTGGCGCGGAGTGGCCCACCAGCCGCGCACTGAGTTCATGCCGGTCGCTGAGGGCCAGGCGCAGGCTGCGGTTGTCCAGCACCAGTTGGCGCAAGGCCAGGGCGCGGCGCACGCTATCGAGCAGGGCGTCGCTGGCGAAGGGTTTTTCCAGGAAGTCATAGGCCCCGGCACGCATGGCCTGCACCGCCAGTGGTACGTCGCCATGACCGGTGATCAGCAGCACCGGCAGGTCCGGGTCTTGTGCGTGCAGTTCGTTCAGCAACTCAATGCCGTCCATGCCGGGCATGCGGATGTCACTGACCACCACCCCCGGCCAGTCGCGTCCAAGACGCCCGGCCAGGCCCTTGGCTTCAGCCAGCGGGAGGATTTTCAGCCCGGCGAGGTCGAGGGTCTGGCTCAGGGCCTGGCGCAAATGGGGATCGTCGTCGATCAACACCACCTGGATGCGGCTGTCGATAGCATTGCTCATGCACTGCGGTCCTCGGATGGTTGCAAATTGACTCCTGGCGCACCGGCGCGCAGTCGCAGGGTTAGCAGGGCGCCACCTTCGCGATGGTTGGCAAACGACAGTTCACCGCCGAAGTTACGCATCAGGGTGTCGCAAATCGCCAAGCCCAGCCCGAGCCCTTGGGTGCGGGTCTTGGTGGTGTAGAAAGGTTCACTGGCGCGGCCAAGGGCCTCCATGCAAAAGCCTGGTCCGTTGTCGCGAATGTACAGGTTCACGCCATTGGCGGTGGCTTCGGCACTCAGCCAGAGTTTGCGCGGCGGACCTTTTTCGGTCAGTGCGTCGAGGGCATTGGCCAGCAGGTTGCCGAGCACCTGGCGCAGGCGGGTTTCGCCGGCCTCGACCCACAGCGTGGCGGCCGGCAGGTCGCGGATCAGTTCGACTTCCATGGCGCGCCTGCGTTTGGCCAGCAAGGCCAGTGCATCATCCAGCGCCGGTTGCAGGGCAACGCTTTCCGGCGCGTGGCGGTCGCGGCGGGCGAAGGCCCGCAGATGCGCGATGATCGAGGCCATGCGTCCGGTCAGCTCGCTGATCAGTTTCAGGTTGCCGCGAGCGTCCTCTGTGCGTTGGTGATCGAGCAGCACTTCGGCGTTTTCCGCGTAGCTGCGAATCGCTGCCAGCGGTTGATTGAGTTCATGGCTGATGCTCGCCGACATGGTGCCCAGCGCCGACAGTTTGCCGGCCTGCACCAGATCATCCTGAGCGCGGACCAGCTCTTGCTGGGCATGCTCGCGCTCCAGCACTTCCTGCTTGAGGCGACGGTTGAGACCTTCGAGGTCGCTGGTACGTTCGGCGACGCGCATTTCCAGCTCGCGGCGGCCCTTGGCTTCGAAGGCAATGCGGTCCAGGTAGTGGCGGCGGCGCTGCATCATCAGACCGAGCAACAGCATCAGCACCAACAGCGTTGCACCACCTACCGCGACCACGGTGCGGACCGGGCGGTCGATCAGGGTGCGCGGGGCGAGGATGCTGACACTCCAGCCGGTTTCCTCGATTTGCCGGGTCTGGGTCAGCCAGGCATTGGGACTGAAGTTCAGCGGTTGTGGGTTGAGGGTCGGGTAGGGCTGGACCGCGGCAATCGCCCCACGCTCCTGGTCGGTCAGCGGACGGGTCGCGCGAAAGCGCCATTCCGGTCTCGAGGTAAGGATCACCACGTCATTGTGATCGGTCACCAGCAGTTGTTCGGGGGTTTTGCCCCAGAGGCTTTCGGTATGATCAAGGTCGACCTTGACCACCAGCACGCCAATGATCCGCTCGCCGTCGCGTACCGGGGCGGCAAAGAAGTAACCGCGCTTGGCCGAGGTGGTGCCCAGGCCGAAGAAACGCCCCAGGCGCCCGGCCATGGCCTCAATGAAATACGGCCGGAAGGAGAAGTTGCGTCCGACAAAGCTGTCTTTTTTGTCCCAGTTGGACGCCGCCAGGGTCTTGCCGGTGGAGTCCATCAGGTACATGACCTCGGCGCCGGTCTGGGCGCAGATGTCCTTGAGCAAACGGTTGGCGTTGTCCTGGCTTACACCCTGTTCCGGTGCGGCGAGGGTGGCACGCAAGGCTGGCAGGTCACCGAGAATTTGCGGCAGCACTTCGTAACGATGCAGCGTGCCCAGCAGGTTGGCGACGTAGAGGTCGAGAGTCTGCCGGTTCTGCCCCGCCAGCTCGCTGCGGTAATAACGCTCGGCCAGGTGCTCCAGCGGCCACAGCAACGGCGCCAGGCATAGCGCGAGCAGTGCCAGGCTACGCCATCGGGGTCTGCGGGGAAGGGTGGGAGTCATGGGTGTCGAGCGCCTGTGGGTACAGACGCATTATGCCTAGCCTTGCTGCGCAAGACACTCGTGTAAAGCACTGCGCCAGTCCGGTTGGGTGATGCCCCATTGTTGTTGCAATCGGCTGCAATCCAGACGCGAGTTCAACGGTCGGCTGGCTGGCGTCGGGTAGGCGCTGGACGGAATCGGCTCGAGGGTCGCGCATGGCTTGCCCAAGACTTGCAGTTGCTCACTGATCGCCTGGGCAAAACCGAACCAGGAAGTTTCGCCCCGGGCGGTCAGGTGGTAGGTGCCCCAGGCCCCGACCTGGCCTGTTTGCCAGCGCTCGATCAGCAGGCGAGTGCTGTTGGCGATGGTCCCGGCCCAAGTGGGGGCGCCGATCTGGTCCGCGACGATCCGCAGCTGCGGTTTTTCTTGCAGCAGACGTTGCATGGTCAACAGGAAGTTACGGCCATGGGTCGAGTAGACCCAACTGGTGCGCAGAATCAAATGCTCACCGCCGACCGTGCGGATTGCCTGCTCACCGGCGAGTTTGCTTTTGCCATAGACGCTCAACGGGTTGGGTTGATCATCCTCGGTGTATGGCGTGGTTTTGTTGCCGTCGAACACGTAGTCGGTGGAGTAGTGAATCAGCGGGATGCCCAGCTCAAAGGCTTGCTCGGCGAAGAGCCCCGGCGCCGTGGCATTGATCGCGAACGCCAGATCAGGTTCGCTTTCGGCCTGATCGACCGCCGTATGTGCGGCGGCATTGATGACCAGATCCGGGCGCAAGCTGCGCAGCTGCTGGCGGATCTGCTCGGGCTTGGTCAGGTCGAGCCGGTCGCGTCCCGGCACGATCAGCTCGCCGAGGTCCTTGAGGCGCAGTTGCAGCTCGCGGGAAACCTGCCCGTGCTGGCCACTGATGAGGATCTTCAGAGGGGGGCTCATGGGAACACATCAGCCTCTTGCAGCAGCTTGCCAGCCTGGTCCTTGGCCGAGAGGCGTGGCGCTTCAGCGAGCTGCCAGTCGATAGCCAGGGTCGGATCGTCCCAGCGAATACAGCGCTCGGCCGATGGGGTGTAGTAATCGGTGGTTTTGTAGAGGCATTCGGCGAAGTCGCTCAGCACCAGGAAACCGTGGGCAAAACCTTCCGGGACCCAGAGTTGACGATGGTTTTCGGCTGACAAATGCACTGCAACCGAGCGACCGAAATCGGGCGAGCTGCGGCGGATGTCCACCGCGACGTCGAGTATTTCACCGGCGGTAACCCGCACCAGCTTTCCCTGAGTGTTTTCCAGCTGGTAGTGCAACCCGCGCAGCACACCTTTTTGCGAGCGGGAATGATTGTCCTGAACAAATTGGGTAGTCAGGCCGGTCGCCTCCTCGAAAGCCCTGGCATTGAAGCTTTCGTAGAAGAAGCCGCGCTCGTCACCCCATACCTTGGGTTCGATGATCAGAACACCGGGCAGGTCGGTGGTGACTATTTTCATTGGTTTTCCCCGGCGAGGGTGAACAGGTATTGGCCGTATCCGGTTTTACCAAAATAATGGGCGTGCTTGAGCAGATGTTCGTGGTCGATCCAGCCTTGGTTGTAGGCGATCTCTTCGAGGCAGGCGACTTTCAGGCCCTGTCGATGCTCGATGGTCTGCACGTATTGTGAGGCTTCCAGCAGGCTGTCGTGGGTGCCAGTGTCGAGCCAGGCAAAGCCTCGACCGAAGCGCTCGACGCGCAAGTCGCCACGTTGCAGGTAAGCATTGTTGACGTCAGTGATTTCCAGTTCGCCACGGGCTGAAGGTTTGACGGCTTTGGCGATGTTTACCACCGAATTGTCATAAAAATACAAGCCTGTGACGGCATAACTCGATTTCGGGTGTTGAGGTTTTTCCTCGATCGATATTGCATGGCCCTGGCTGTCGAAATCGATCACCCCAAAACGCTGAGGGTCTTTGACCCAGTAGCCGAATATCGTCGCCCCCGCGGGCTGTTCGGCGGCGCGTAGCAGTTTCTCGGTGAAGTGCTGCCCGTGGAAGATGTTATCCCCGAGAATCAAGCATACCGAGTCGTCACCGATAAACGATTCACCTATCAGAAATGCCTGGGCCAGCCCGTCCGGGGACGGCTGTTCGGCATAGGTGAAGCGCACTCCGAACTGACTGCCGTCACCCAGCAGGTTGCGGTATTGCGGCAGGTCCTGAGGGGTGGAAATCAGCAGGATGTCCCTGATGCCGGCCAGCATCAGTACCGAGATCGGATAATAGATCATCGGTTTGTCGTAAACCGGCAGCAGTTGTTTCGACACACCCAGGGTAATCGGGTGCAGGCGTGTACCTGTGCCGCCCGCCAGAACAATGCCTTTCATCATGCGATCAGATCCTTGAAATCACTGTTGCCCAGTCGTTGGCCTTGATAGCTACCGTCCTGAACACGGCGGCACCAGTCGAGATTATTCAGGTACCACTGCACAGTTTTGCGCAACCCGCTTTCGAAGGTTTCTTCGGGAACCCAGCCGAGCTCGCGCTCGATTTTGCTGGCATCGATAGCGTAACGCAGGTCGTGGCCCGGACGGTCCCTGACGAAGGTGATCAGCTCGGAATATTGCCCGACACCGCCAGGCAGCTGCGGCGCCAGCTCTTGCAACAGGCTGCAAATGCTCCGCACCACGTCGATGTTCCGTTGCTCGTTATGGCCGCCGATGTTGTAGGTCTCGCCGACCACCCCTTTGGTCAGCACCTTGAGCAGTGCCCGGGCGTGATCGTCGACGAACAGCCAGTCGCGTACCTGCAGGCCGTCGCCGTATACCGGCAGCGGCTTGCCGGCCAGCGCGTTGAGGATCACCAGCGGAATCAGCTTCTCGGGGAAATGGAACGGCCCGTAATTGTTCGAACAGTTGCTCAACAGCACCGGTAAACCGTAGGTGCGCTGCCAGGCACGCACCAGGTGGTCGGACGCGGCTTTGCTGGCCGAATACGGAGAGCTTGGGGCGTATGGCGTGGTCTCGGTGAACAACTCATCGACGCCATGCAGGTCGCCGTAGACCTCGTCGGTGGAGATATGGTGGAACCGGAAGGCGCTTTTCTCGGGTTCGGCCAAGGTCTGCCAGTAGGCGCGAGCGGCCTCCAGCAGGCTGTAGGTGCCGACGATATTGGTCTGGATGAAATCCGCCGGGCCGTCGATGGAGCGGTCGACATGGGACTCGGCCGCCAAATGCATGATGGCTTGCGGTTCGAACCGTGCCAGCACCGCGCTGACGGCAGCCTGATCGACGATGTCGGCCTGCACAAACTCATAGCGGGTGTCGGTTGCGATGCTGGTCAGCGACTCCAGATTGCCGGCGTAGGTCAGCTTGTCCAGGTTGAGCACTTCGTGTTCGGTGTGCTGAATCAGATGGCGGATCAAGGCCGAACCAATAAAGCCGGCGCCGCCGGTAATGAGAATGCGCATGTCGGAAGTCTTCTCCTCAAGACGGGCGTAGAGCCAGTCGATCATAGCGTGTCGGCAGACGAGGGGGATTCAATAGGGCGTTGGTCGGGTCAGGATTGTCCGGAATGACGTTTTCGCGGGCAAGCGCCCATAGTTCAGCTTATTAGCATCGGCAAAAACTGAACATTCCTGCCGCTCTGCGCATTGTGTAGGAAAAATCCTTGATTGACTGACGGGATTAAACATTTATCAGCCGCCGATAACTGACCTGCATCAGGGGGGTTGCGTATCGGCGGTCGCAGTGGCGATATAGGCGGCTGATAATAAAATCCAGAGGTCCGTTGTATGTCGCTCGCCACGTTGATTCATCGCGCCAGTCTGCCGAGCCCACAGGTCACTGAGCAGCAAGCGCTGGAGCTGCTGCAGGTGCATTACGGCCTGAGCGGGACGCTGCAGTCGCTGGGCAGTCAGCAGGATCTCAACTACCGGCTCGACAGTGACCAGGGCCGCTTCGTCCTGAAAATCTGTCGCGGCGACTACGCGGGCATCGAGCTTGAAGCCCAGCACGCGGCCCTCAAGCATCTGAGTGCGCATCCCGAGCTGCAGGTGCCTCGGGTGATCCCGGCGATCAACGGTCAGGACCTGCTCACTCTGGAACTGGCCGGGCAACTGCTGCACGTACGTTTGCTCGATTACATCGAAGGCCAGTCGCTGACTCATCTCAAGCATCTGGGCCATGAACTGGTGTGTGGTCTGGGGCGACTCTGCGGCGAGATGGATCTGGCCTTGGCCGAGTTCCGGCACCCGGGGCTGGAACGCGCGCTGCAATGGGATGCGCGGCACGCCAATGGATTGATCAATCACCTGTTGCCGGTGATCACTGATGATCGTCAGCGCGGGTTGATCGCCGCCGCCGCGTTTGATGCTGAACGTCGTTTGCAACCGCTGGTGGCGGACCTGCCGGTGCAGGCGATCCATATGGACATCACCGATGACAACGTGGTCTGGCTGCGCGATTCACGGCGTCAATGGCAGCAGCAGGGGGTTATCGATTTCGGCGACCTGATTCGCACCTGGCGCATTACCGATCTGTCGGTAACCTGCGCGGCCTTGCTGCATCATGCCGAGGGTGATCCGTTCGGCATTCTGCCGGCGATCCGCGCCTACCACGCGGTCAATCCGTTGCAACACCAGGAGCTGCTGGCGCTCTGGCCGCTGATCGTCGCGCGCGCGGCGGTGTTGGTGCTCAGTGGCGAGCAACAGGTCAGCATCGATCCAGAGAATCAATACAGCCGCGACAATCTCACCCATGAATGGGAGATCTTTCGCGTCGCCACCTCAGTGTCTTTTGACTTGATGGAAGCGGCGATTCTCACGGCAGTGGGGCATTCGTTGCCGCCGATTGCCAGTGAAGGCTTCGCGCCGTTGCTGCCGAGCCTGGTGGGTCGTGAGTTCGCCTTGATTGACCTGGGCGTGCTCAGCCCGCATTTCGAGGCCGGCAACTGGGAGCAGGAGGGGATTGATGAGCGTTTGCTGATTGAAGCCGCCGCCACTCATGGTTTGGCGGCCAGCCGTTATGGACAATACCGCTTGTCCAGGACCCGCCCGGACAGTCCCGTTGAACCGGACACTTACCCGCTGCATGTGCAGTTGCAGGTGCCCCTTGGCGCTGCGGTCGAGGCGCCATTTGCGGGCGTAGTGCAGGTCGCGGCCGATGGCGCCCTGCAGCTCGACAGCGCGCAGTTACGCGTGCGTCTGTGGGGCGTCAAACCTTCGTTGCATTCGGGCGCCGCACTGGTCAAAGGCCAGGTCCTGGGCGAGGTCAGTGGTCTGTTGCGAGTGCAGTTGTGCCGCGGTCTCGAGTTCAGCCCGCCACTGTTCTGCAGCCCTTCCCGCGCTCCCGCCTGGCAGGCGTTGTGCCCTTCACCGGCAGCGCTGTTGGGACTGGCCTGCGACGCTGAACCCGAGCTCGACCCGCAAGCCCTGTTGGCCCGCCGCGACGCCAGTTTCGCCCGCTCGCAGAAACACTATTACCTCGACCCGCCACGCATCGAACGTGGCTGGCGCAACCACCTGATCGACATGCAGGGGCGCTCCTACCTGGACATGCTCAATAATGTCGCGGTGCTCGGTCACGGTCATCCGCGCATGGCCGCCGAAGCCAGTCGCCAATGGTCGCTGCTCAACACCAACTCGCGTTTCCACTATGCGGCGATTGCCGAGTTCTCCGAACGTTTGCTGGCACTGGCGCCGGATTCCATGGACCGGGTGTTCCTGGTCAACAGCGGCACCGAGGCCAATGACCTGGCGATCCGGCTGGCCTGGGCCTACAGCGGCGGTCGGGACATGCTCAGTGTGCTCGAGGCTTATCACGGCTGGTCGGTGGCCACCGATGCGATTTCCACCTCGATCGCCGATAACCCGAAGGCCCTCAGCACCCGTCCGGACTGGGTGCACCCGGTGACCGCGCCGAACACTTATCGCGGCGAGTTCCGCGGCCTCGACAGCGCGCCGGATTACGTGCGCAGCGTCGAGCACAACCTGGCCAGGCTGGCTGAACAGAATCGCCAGCTGGCCGGCTTTATCTGCGAACCGGTATACGGCAATGCCGGCGGTATTTCGCTGCCGCCGGGCTATCTGCAACAGGTCTATGCACGGGTCCGCGCCCAGGGCGGTGTGTGCATCGCCGACGAAGTGCAGGTCGGTTATGGCCGGATGGGCAAGTTCTTCTGGGGCTTTGAAGAGCAGGGCGTGGTGCCGGACATCATCACCATGGCCAAAGGCATGGGCAACGGTCAGCCGCTGGGCGCGGTCATCACTCGCCGGGAAATTGCCGAGGCGCTGGAAGCCGAGGGTTACTTCTTCTCGTCAGCCGGCGGCAGCCCGGTCAGTTGCCGGATCGGCATGGCGGTACTGGACGTGATGGAGGAAGAGAAACTCTGTGAAAACGCGCAAATCGTTGGTGGGTATTTCAAGGAGCGACTTGAGGCACTGATCGACCGCCATCCACTGGTCGGCGCGGTGCATGGTTCCGGCTTCTATCTGGGGGTGGAGTTGATCCGCAACCGCGAAACCCTGGAACCGGCCACCGAAGAAACCACCGCGCTGTGCGATCGCTTGCGCGAACTGGGGATTTTCATGCAGCCGACTGGCGACTACCTGAACATCCTCAAGATCAAGCCGCCGATGGTCACCACCCGACAAAGCGTGGATTTCTTTGTCGATACCTTGTCGAAGGTGCTGGATGAGGGGCTCTAAACGCGGATGACAACCGGTAGGAGCTGCCGCAGGCTGCGATCTTTTGATCCTGCTCTGGATTTTCGGGGCATTAACCACCGTCAAAGATCGCAGCCTGCGGCAGCTCCTACACATTAACTCGATTGTTATCGGTAATATTTGACATTATTTCGATGGGTGGAGATTTAAATGCTTTTAAAGCCGATTTTTATCGGCTATAAAGTCGCCATACCTCAGGGCGGTGGATAACCACGCCCTTGCGGTTCCCATTTCTGTCATCCGTCGATGCCAAAATCGACCCTCTGTACTCGCCCAGGAGATGATTCATGAGCCGTATCGTTACCGTCGCCGCTACCCAGATGGCCTGTTCCTGGGACCTTGAAGCCAACATCGAGACCGCCGAGAAGCTGGTCCGTGAGGCCGCGGCCAAAGGCGCGCAGATCATCCTGATCCAGGAGCTGTTCGAGGCCCCGTACTTCTGCCAGAAGCCGAACCCGGACTACCTGCAACTGGCCACGACGGTTGAAGACAACGTCGCCATCAAGCACTTCCAGAAAGTCGCCAAAGAACTGCAAGTGGTGCTGCCGATCAGCTTCTTTGAACTGGCTGGCCGCGCCCGTTTCAACAGCATCGCGATTATCGATGCAGATGGCAGCAACCTCGGGGTTTATCGTAAAAGCCACATCCCGGATGGTCCTGGCTACCACGAAAAGTACTACTTCAACCCGGGCGATACCGGCTTCAAAGTCTGGAACACCCGTTACGCGAAAATCGGCGTGGGCATCTGCTGGGACCAGTGGTTCCCGGAATGCGCCCGCAGCATGGCGTTGCAAGGCGCGCAAATCCTGCTTTACCCAACCGCCATCGGCAGCGAGCCGCACGACAAGACCATCTCGTCCCGCGACCACTGGCAGCGCGTGCAGCAAGGCCATGCCGGCGCCAACCTGATGCCGTTGATCGCCAGCAACCGTATCGGCAATGAAGAGCAGGATGGCTACGACATTACCTTCTACGGTTCGTCGTTCATCGCCAATCAGTTCGGCGAGAAAGTCCAGGAGCTCAACGAAACCGAAGAAGGCGTATTGGTCCACAGCTTCGACCTTGACGAACTGGAGCACACCCGCAGTGCCTGGGGTTCGTTCCGTGATCGTCGGCCGAACCTGTACGGTGCGATCAAGACCCTCGACGGTTCACTGGAGTCCTGATCGCCATGACCACTTTGCATAGCACACCTCGCGCCGACGGTTTTTACATGCCGGCTGAATGGGCAACCCAGACGCAGGCCTGGATGATCTGGCCCGAACGTCCGGATAATTGGCGTCTGGGCGGCAAGCCGGCGCAGGCCGCACATGTGGCGGTAGCCAAGGCCATCGCCCGGTTCGAGCCGGTGACCGTCGCGGTTTCCGCCGGGCAATACGAGAACGCCCGGGCGCGTCTCGACGTGCCGAATATCCGCCTTGTGGAGATGTCCAGCGACGACGCCTGGGTCCGGGATACCGGCCCGACCTTTGTCATCAATAACACTGGCGAAGTTCGGGGTGTCGATTGGGACTTCAACGCCTGGGGCGGTTTCGAGGGCGGTCTGTATTCCCCGTGGAACCGTGACGAGCAGGTCGCCGGCAAGGTGCTGGAGATCGAACGTTGCCAGCGCTACCGCACCAAGGGCTTCGTGCTCGAAGGCGGTTCGATCCATGTCGACGGCGAAGGCACGTTGATCACCACTGAAGAGTGCCTGCTCAACCACAATCGCAACCCGCACATGAATCGTGCCGAGATCGAAGCGCTACTCAGCGCGCAGCTGGCTGTGGATAAGATCATCTGGTTGCCGGACGGCTTGTTCAACGACGAAACCGACGGACATGTGGATAACTTCTGCTGCTACGTGCGCCCGGGTGAAGTGTTGCTGGCCTGGACCGATGACCCGCAAGACCCGAACTACCCGCGCTGCCAGGCGGCAATGAAGGTGCTGGAAAGCAGCCGCGATGCCAAAGGCCGCACTTTTACCGTGCATAAAATGCCGATTCCGGGGCCGCTGTATGCGACCGAAGAAGAGTGTGCTGGCGTTGATCCAGTGGACGGTACTCAGGAGCGTAATCCTTCGGTGCGGTTGGCGGGTTCTTACGTCAACTTCCTGATCGTCAACGGCGGTATCATCGCGCCGAGCTTCGACGATCCGCTGGATAACCGGGCCAGGGAAATTCTCCAGAGCCTGTTCCCGCAGCACGAAGTGGTGATGGTTCCCGGCCGCGAACTGTTACTGGGCGGTGGCAATATCCATTGCCTTACCCAACAGCAGCCCGCGCCGCACAAAGGTTGAGTGCAGTTGTAACAGCCGTTGTCGGCTGAAAGTCGACAACACTTGCAGGATCCAATGGCTCTACCCGTACCAAGCCCGCAGCCCGACTGGACTGCGGGCTTTTTTGTGGGTGCAGACCTTCAAAACGCAATATTGGCACAGCTCTTGTATCTCTCCGGGGGTAAATCTAGGACGTGTGGAACTGCGATGTTCTGTCATAAACCTTGGATAAGTTAGCCGCTCACAAACCAGGAGAGAGCGCTGAAATGAACGCCGAAGTGAACACGGTCAGCGAGCGGACATCGCATCCCTTGGCGATGAATAGCGAATCGCTCCAGGTTCTGGCGCACTGGTTGAAGTCCAATGGAAAGCGTCAGATCAGAGACTCTGATCCGCGCCGGATGATGATCGAGCGCTACCCCGCTGGTTTTTTCAGCGAAGCGGAACTGGAAGCGTTGTGGGATGTAATGGAAGGATAAGAAAACAACGGATTGGTAAAAGCGCTGCACGGATGGCAGCGCTTTTTTTTGTCAAAAATTGCGGCAGGCGTACTGCTGCGCGATCATTCGGCGGTTTTCGATTCGGCGCCGCCAAATTGCCGCCATTCTGGCCGCCGAATAACTGGCCGGGCGAGGTCTTGAGTTGTCGGGGCGTTTGCAAAGCTGCCTGGCTGGGCCAAACGGTAGGCACTGCGGGCGAATCTTCGTCGAGCACCCTGGCTTGTGGCCTGAATGGTTGTGAGACTGAATCCTCTAATGCTACGGAATTCGTCGATAGCCATCCGGGCGAGTGAGTTCTTAGACGATTTTCGCCTATTCTCAGACGATTCACGAAATTGACATATCCTTGAAGGCGCGGATAGGATTCGATCCAACGCCTGTGGCCATCAGCCACGACTTCAAAATAATAAAAAGGCCCGCCGCGATCAGTCGTGGGCGGGCCTTTTTTTTTTGGTTGAGAAAAGAGCGTCGAAAGCGCCACTTCAGCCTGCAGTCGCGGGGCGTATCAACCGGTAATAAGGAATAACAATATGTTGAACAAACGGATCAGCCTGATCGCATTGGGGATGTTGAGCGCGAGTCAGGCAATGGCTAATGACCAAGCCGATTCCAAAGGTTTTGTTGAAGACAGCAGCCTGAAAGTGCTGCTGCGCAACGCCTACATGAACCGTGACTTCAAGGACGGTAATCCGGACAAAGCTGAATGGGGCCAGGCCGCCATCGGCACCTTCTCCTCGGGCTTCACCCAAGGCACCGTCGGCGTCGGTGTCGATGCATTCGGTCTGTACGCGTTGCGTCTGGACGGCGGCAAGGGTCGCAGTGGTGCCGGCGGGATCGACTTCTTCAAGCAGGGTGACAGCGGCAGTGCTGCCCACGACCTGTCCAAGGCCGGCGCGGCGGTCAAGTTCCGTGTTTCCAGCACCGTGCTCACCCACGGCGATCAGATGCCTGCCTTGCCGGTCCTGAGCTATGACAACGGGCGTCTGCTGCCAGAAAGCTACACCGGCACC
The DNA here is from genome assembly GCF_057838875.1 of Pseudomonas sp. KH_050. NCBI lineage: Bacteria > Pseudomonadati > Pseudomonadota > Gammaproteobacteria > Pseudomonadales > Pseudomonadaceae > Pseudomonas > Pseudomonas sp. KH_050. The sequence continues at coordinate 278,305 of NZ_CM174478.1, forward strand.
CTGATCACCTCCAAGGAGATCAAAGGCCTGGAGCTGAACGCCGGTCGCTTCACCGCCGAATCGCGCAAGAGCGCTGAAGGCCGTGACAGCGGTGGCCTGAAAAGCATCAACGTACTGGGTGGTAGCTACCAGTTCACCGACAACTTCAAGGCCGGGTTGTACGCTTCCGACGTCGAAGACGTGTTGAAGAAGCAGTACATCAACGCCAACTACGTGTTCCCGCTGGCCAGCGACCAATCGCTGACCCTGGACTTGAACGGCTACCGCACCAAGCTGGAAGACTCCTACGTCCGTTCCACCGGCGCGACCGGTGATGACAACAAGATCTGGAGCCTGGCAGCCATTTTCGCCACCGGCCCGCACTCGTTTACCCTCGCGCACCAGCGCAGCACCGGCGATAGCAACCTAGGCTACGCGTACGGCGGCTACCAGAAAGACCAAAATCGCGTGGGTGACGGTGGCAACACCATCTACCTGGCCAACTCCTACTGGTCCGACTTCAACGCCGAAGACGAACGCTCCTGGCAGCTGGGCTACGGCCTCGACTTCAGCACCTTCGGCGTTCCAGGCCTGAGCTACAACGTGGCCTACGTGCGTGGCGACAACATCACCACCTCCACCAGCACCGGCGGCACCGAGCGGGAAATCTTCAACCAGTTCAAGTACGTGGTGCAGAGCGGCCCGGCCAAAGACCTGAGCGTGAAGCTGCGCAGCTCGATCCTGCGCGTATCGCAGAAATCCAGCGAATACAACGTCAGCGGCAACGAAGTGCGGGTGTTCGTCGATTACCCGATCAACATTTTCTGACGATCGGTTGCGTCACCCCAGCCTGATTTCAGGCTGAACAAAACAAGCCCCGACTGGTTCGGGGCTTTTTGTCAGGTTCGCAAAGGCTCTAATCCGCGACAAAGAGGGGCATCAGCAGCCTGCCACGCCAGGTTCTCCAGCGCGAATGATCGAAACGATCATTCAAAATGATTGGTTTGCGCAATTAAAGGCAATGACCTAAGATGAATTTGACTGAATTAATCATTAAATGATCGATTCAGTCAGTTTCGAGGTGATAGACGTCTTACCAAACAATTATAAAAGGAGACCCTCGTGGCCCAAATTCCTATCAAGCGCACCATTGAACGCATACCTGGCGGCATGATGATCGTACCGCTGCTTATCGGTTCGCTGGTGGCGACATTCCTTCCAGATACGCCGAAGTTTTTTGGCTCCTTCACCAATGCACTGTTCACCGGGGCGTTACCCATCCTCGCGGTGTTCTACGTCTGCATGGGCGCGAGCATCAATATCAAGGCCACGCCTTACCTGCTGAAGAAGGGCGGTACGCTGCTCGCGACGAAAGTCGGCATCGCCGTCCTCATAGGTATTGTGCTTGGGCACTTCCTGGGCGAGCAGCCGATTTCGTCCGGTCTCTTCGCCGGTATCTCGACGCTGGCGGTGGTCGCGGCGATGAACGATACCAACGGCGGCTTGTACATGGCGTTGATGGGGCAGTACGGTCGCTCCGAGGATGTCGGTGCTTACTCGGTCATGTCGCTGGAGTCCGGGCCTTTTCTGACCATGGTCACCTTGGGTATCGCCGGCCTGTCGGCATTCCCCTGGCCGACACTGGTGGGCAGCATCCTGCCGCTGGCCCTCGGCATGCTGCTGGGCAATCTCGACCGCGAAATGCGCGACTTCCTGGCCAAGGCCGTCCCGGTCATGATCCCGTTCTTCGCCCTTGCGCTCGGTGCCAGCCTGGATTTGCATAACGTCTGGCAAGCCGGCTTGCTGGGTCTCGGCCTTGGCGTTGCGGTAGTGGTCCTCACCGGTATTCCGCTGTTCTTCGCCGATCGTGCGACAGGTGGCACTGGAGTCGCCGGCGTCGCAGCGGCCACCACCGCCGGGAATGCCGCGGCTGTTCCCGCGCTGATTGCGGCGGCGAATCCGGTTTATGCAGAGGCGGCCAAGAGCGCGACCTTGTTGGTGGCCGCCTGCGTCGTGGTGACCGCGATCCTCGCGCCGCTGCTCACCGCCGCGGTCGCCAAACGAGTGCAGCAGCGGCGCCCCGCGGCTACCCCGGAGCTCGAACCTCAGGAGCCGGAGGCCTTGCGATGAGCATTCTGATCATCGCCGACGACCTGTCGGGCGCGGCGGATTGCGCCATCGGCTTTGCGAGTATGGGGCTGCAAACCCTGGTGACGCTCGATCCGTTGAATGACAAGGCTGACGCTTTGGTGATTGCCGCCGATACGGATACTCGGCGCCTCTCACCGACCGAAGCCGCCGAGCGCACGGTCGCCGCGTTCAACGCGCTGCATACGCCGGGGCGACGGCTGTACAAGAAAATCGATTCGACCTTGCGCGGCAACTGGGCGGCCGAAGTCGCCGCCCTGCAACCGTTGGCTGGCCTGGCAATCGTTGCTCCGGCGTTTCCGGCGACCGGGCGTACCTTGCGCGGCGGTCGGGTGTTCGTGAACGGCATGCCGTTGGAAACAACCGATACCTGGAAACTCGAAAATTTCGACCGCCCAGCCGATGTCGAGGCGATGCTGGTCGCTGCGGGCCTGACCACCGCGAAGCTCGATCTCGACACCTTGCACGGCAACGAAGATGCGCTCGCCCACCATATTGCAGAGATTGCCCGGAGCGGCATCCAAGCGTTGATCGTCGACGCACAAACCGAAGATGACCTGCTGACCCTCGCCCGGCTGACCGCGCCCATGGACCAGGCACTGTTCTGGATCGGCTCGGGTGGCCTGGCGAGGGAAATAGCCAAACTGCCTGGTTTTTTCCAGGCGCCCCCCCAGGGACGCGCGGCCATCGGGCCAGAGGTCGGGGGAAAAAACCAGGCGCCGATCCTGATCCTCGTCGGCAGTCTCTCGGGCGTCTGCGAGCGACAGTGCGCGCTGCTCAAAGAGCGCGGCGGGGTCAGCGAATTGACCGTGCCGCCGGCGGTCCTTCGCCAAGGCCCGGATCATGCGGACTGGGCCAGCTGGCAAGTGCGTATCGGTGAGCATCTGGACGGCCGGAGTGACTTGTTGCTGCGCATTGGCCGCGATGAGGCGTTCGATCCCCTCGAGGGCGCGCATCTATCGAGCATGCTGGCCGCGCTGGTAGAACCGCACTTCGCCAGGGTCGGCGGCCTGATCGCCACGGGCGGCGAGACGGCACGGGCCATCCTGACCACGGTCGGCATCGATAGCCTGCAACTGCTGGCGGAAATCGAAGCCGGTGTCGCCTTCAGTCGCCCGATCGCCTCCCGGCATGGCCATCGTCCCGGAATCATTACCAAGGCCGGCGCGTTCGGCAGCGATCACGCGTTGTACGCAGCATGGCGATACCTGAGCGATATCGCAGAACCGAACCCCACCCATCGTTCGCTGCCCAATCGCACACGAACCCAAGGACTCGAATAAGCCTTATGAGTAACTATCTCCCCATCATTGGCATCACCATGGGCGACGCCACGGGCGTCGGCCCGGAAATCATCGTCAAGAGCCTGACTCATGACATCGTCTACCAACAATGCCGGCCGCTGGTGATCGGCGATGCCCGGCGACTCGAGCAAGCGAATGTCATTGTCGGCGGCAACGCCAAGGTGCGGCGTATCGAGGATGCATCCCAGGCGCTGTACGAGGCCGGCACCATCGACTGCATCGACCTCGACCTGATTCCCGAGGACTTGCCGTTCGGCGAGCTTTCGCCCATCGCCGGTGACGCCGCCTACCAATACATCGCCCGTGCCGTAGAGCTGGCGCAGGCCAGGCAGATTGACGCGATCTGTACCGCACCGCTGAACAAAGAGGCGCTGCACGCCGGTGGCCACAAGTATCCCGGCCATACCGAAATGCTCGCGCACCTGACCCACGTCGACGAAGTCTCAATGATGCTGGTCGCGCCGCAACTGCGGGTGATCCACGTCACCACGCACATCGGCATCATCGACGCGATCCGCAAGATTGAGCCGGGCCTGGTCCAGCGCACCATCGAGCGGGGTAACGCGACGCTGATCAAAGCCGGCATCGCCAGGCCGCGTATCGGCGTGTGCGGGATCAATCCCCATGCCGGCGAAAACGGTTTGTTCGGCTATGGCGAAGAGGAAGAAAAAATCATTCCTGCGGTGAAGCTGTTGCAGGAGCGTGGCCTCGACGTGACCGGACCGCTGCCCGCCGACACGCTGTTTTTCCGTGCGGGACGCGGCGACTTCGATCTGGTGGTGGCGATGTATCACGACCAGGGCCACGGCCCGGTAAAAGTGCTCGGGCTGGAAGCCGGTGTGAACGTGACGGTCGGCCTGGACGTCATCCGCACCTCGGTCGACCACGGCACCGCATTCGATATCGCCGGCAAGGGCATTGCCGATGAACGCAGCCTGCTCGAAGCGCTGCGCCAGGGTGCGGAGCTTGCCACGCGACGGGGATGAGACGCAGGGACGCGGTCGTGTAAGATCGACCACCGACCTAATTGCGAGACCAGCCATGAAAGCGTCCGAACGCCACCGCGCCATCCTCGATCTCGTGCGTATTGGCGATGCCAACGTCGAGCAATTGAGTGCGGCGCTCGGGGTCTCGGAGGCGACGGTGCGGCGCGACCTGACCATGCTCGCCAAGCAGCGGCACCTGGTGCGGACCTACGGTGGCGCGACCGCGGTGGTCGGCGTCCATGAGCCAGAAGCCTCGCTGGAAGAACGCAAGACCAGCCAGTGGGAGCAGAAGGACGCGATCGCCCAGGCCGCCGCGGCTCACGTCCAGGACGGCGATACCGTACTGCTCGACGGCGGCACCACCTGCGCCGCGCTGGCCCATCATTTGTGCTCGCGACAAGACGTGCATGTGGTGACCAACAACTTGCTGGCGGTGATGACCCTGGCCAATGCGCCCGGCATACGCCTGACCCTGATTGGCGGCGATCTGCGCGGCTCGAGCATGAGCACCCTGGGACCGCTGGCGGAGCTGACATTGAGTCGTCTGAGCGTCGACAAGGCCTTCCTCGGCGCGGACGGTGTGGTCGCGGAATTCGGTTTATGCGAAGCAAGTGCGCAGCAGGCGTACCTCAAGGAATGCATCATCAAGCGGGCAGCGCAAATCGTCGTCCTCGCCGACACCGACAAACTGGGCCGGGCCCGACAACAACACTGGACGCCGATCGAGCGCGAATGGCGGCTGATCACCTGCGCCACGGCAAATGACGCGGATCTCGCACCGTTTCGCGCACTCAAGCAAATCACCGTGGAAACCGTGACAGTCGATAACGCTTAAGCGGAGGCGGCACTTTCAGGCTACAAGCGAAAGCCCCGACTTGGTTCGGGGCTTTTGCTTGAGTGCTCCCGGGAAGGGCGTCAGCTCATAGATCGCGAAATGGGCGAAAGCCCATATTCTTATGTCGAAAAATAAAACTTCCCCATGCCCGGCCGAGCAGGCGCTTAGCGGTTTTTGTCCTAAGCTGTGTGCAGTGCCACCATTAAGCTATGACGTAAGTGTACTTGTGGAGTTCCAGACAGTGCTTTGAAAAGTTAAATACAAGGGAGTTTGTATGCAAAAAGAACATAGATTTCAGGCGCTGGATAGTTTCAGGGGGCTCTGTGCATTGGCTGTGGTGGTCTACCATCTGCGTGTGGTGGGGAGTTTTACCGAACTTGAATTCTTTCGGAACTCCGCCGCTTTAGTGGCGTTCTTTTTTGTCCTCAGTGGCTTTGTGCTGGCCCATGCTTATGGCGCGAAAATGACTGTCGATGTCAGAAGCTTCTTTATCTCCCGGACTTTCAGGCTGTTTCCCCTGCATATATTCATGCTGGGGGTTTTTATCCTGCTGGAAGTTGGCAGGTACATTGCCCATCAAAAGGGCATGGAATTTAATAATGTGCCCTTCACCGGGAAGTTCGCACCCTCTGAGATAATCCCTAACTTGTTCCTGGTGCAGTCATGGACCAGCCTGACGAATGCACTTTCTTTCAACTACCCGTCATGGAGTATCAGTATTGAATACTACACCTACATGATTTTCGCCGTGACCTTGGGCATCGCCCTGGTCGGCCGCAAGCTGTCGTGGGCGGTTATCTCCGTGCTGGCGTTCGTGCTTATTTATCAAGATAACGCTTTTTTCACCCAGGAATCACTGCGAGGCCTGTCGTGCTTTTTTGCCGGCTGCTTAACCTACGTAGCGTTTATCTCCCTCACTAAAGTCATCAAGCCCGGCTTTTGGTTACTGACGGTTCTGGAAGGCGTGTCATTGATCTGCGCTGCGACGTTGATGATGGCTGACATAGAGCAAAAAGCGACCGTGGTGAGCCTGATGTTCTGCCTGGTTATCGTGATCTTCGCCTTTGATGGCGGGGCCTTCTCCAGGTTGTTGAACGTAGGTTTCTTCAGGTTTCTCGGGAAGCTGTCCTACTCCATCTACCTGACCCATGCAGCCATTCTGTTTTGTGCGGTGTCGGTATTCATGGTGGCCAGCAAAGTATTGGGAATCGACTTCACCACAAACATTGACGGGGACAGGTACCTGGATATCGGGAACGTCTGGATAAACAATACCGTGGCAATGCTGATCGTGTCGTCGGTGGTTGTGCTGTCGATGTTCACCTACAAATACATCGAGATGAAAGGTCAGGCGTACGGAAGGACCTTGATCAACAAGAAGCCTGCAGAGGCCGAGAAGGTGGCGGTTTAGGCGGCTGTGTTGCCACGTGCTGACCGGTATTCCGTGAAGAACCTTATTTTTGCGGAGTGCCGGGCACCTTCATCAGATCATCGATGAGCCATCTCCTGTAAATAATGTAATAGCCAGACATAGCGATCCGTATTTCGCGTCATCACATTAGTCGAGTCGCGACATGGAGCAGGTTGTTTCCGCCATGGGGCGTTGACAGGAATCGGCCGAGAGTGGACTCACCGCTTCAACCATAAATTTGTACCCCTTCCTCGTGAACCTTGTGTTGAGGCCTGCAGTCTTAGCCCAGCCTTGAAGGTCACTTGCCAGCAAGCGAAGCGCTTTCTTCGGTCCCCTTTACCCTAGTGATTCCATCCAGAGCCGTTCGCCGAATGCGCCAATCCGTCCGCTCCTCCCGATTTTTCTCGTTCTGCCTTATTTCTTTGCTGCCCCTGTTCGCCAGTTCCGCTCATTCCCGCGGGGAAAGGCAACTGGTGGAGGCAATCAACGACTACCGCGACCAGCCCCAGCGCTGCGAAGGGCGTGCGGTCAAAGCTTTGGAGCCGCTGGCCCTGAAGTCGAGCCTGGCCTTGCCGATCGGTTATCGCGGCGGTTTATGGGAGAGGTTGAAGGCTTCCGGTTATCAAGCGGTGACGGTGCGAACCATCCGTCTGACGGGAGCAGAAGACGCCGAAGCGGTCTTTGTTATGCTCCGCAGCCGCTACTGCGGGGCTCTGCTCGATACCCGGTTCGCCGATATCGGCGTCAGTCGCGACGAGAGTGAATGGCGAGTGGTGCTGGCGCAGCCTTTGCTCAAAGGCAATGGGGGCGATTTGAGAGAGGCGGGCAAGACGCTGCTGGCACAGGTCAACGCGGCACGGGCAAAGCCGCGCCTGTGTGGTCGTCAGCGCTTCGCCGCCGCACGGCCGCTGACCTGGAATGCCGACTTGGGAGAAGCGGCGCAGCGACACAGTCGGTCGATGGCCAGCGACAACTACTTCGCGCACCGGGACCCCGACGGTGATTTGCCGGCGGACCGGGCGAGAGCCGCCGGCTACCGTGGCCGGCAGATCGGCGAGAACATCGCCGCCGGGCAAAACTCGCCGAGCAAGGCGATGGCTGGCTGGCTAGCCAGCCCGGGGCATTGCGCCAACCTGATGAGCCCACTGTTTACCCAGGTTGGCGCGGCCTATGCCGCGGACTCGCGGAGTGACTCGGGCGTGTATTGGACGATGCTGTTCGGCGCCCCCTGATAAAAATGAGCGCCGCTGTTTTTCCTGAACAAGGGTCGAACTGCCAAACCTGCGGGGGGCATAAAAAAGGCGCCCTGCAGGGCGCCTTCGATGATTCGTGAGGAGTAGTCGCAGCGATTCTTTAGCACCGGTCAACCGACCTTGGGTTCAGGATCCGATGAGCGGACTCATCGTCACTACTTCAGAGAGAGCCAGTTTCTCTGCTGCCGAAATTCTGGGGGAGCGTTACTGGAGCCCATATCCAGAGATGCGCAATTGCAGTCCTCAGTGATTATTTTCGACCTGGATGGGGAGAGTGTCAATCACCCAAATACTCCGCCCACACTCATTACACCACGTCACAAATGATGTTCTTTTCCCTGTCTTTATCCCTCCAGAACAACGTCCTACATTGACCTCCACTCGCCTACCCATCATGTCGAAGGGAAGGTCACTGGAGAGTCGTCATGCCTTTTGTCAGCGTACGCATTACCCGCGATGGCGTTACCTCAGAGCAGAAAGCTCAGGTGATCGCTGAAATCACTGAAACCCTGGAACGCGTCCTCGACAAACGCCCGGACCTGACCCACATCGTGATCGAAGAAGTCGACACCGATAACTGGGGCTATGCCGGGATGACCACCACCCAGTATCGAAAACAACTGACGGAGGGGCAGTCATGAGACCGTCCGTCACCATTGATTTCGTCTCCGATGTGGTGTGCCCGTGGTGCGCCCTGGGCGCGACGGCGCTGGAGCAAGCCATCGAGAACCTGGCCGATGAGGTCTCGGTCGAGCTGACCTTCAAGCCCTTCGAGCTGAACCCGGACATGCCGGCCGAGGGCGAGAACGCGGTCAAGCACTTGATGCGCAAATACGGCCGCAGCGCCGAGGAAGTCGCCGCCGGCAAAGCGCTGCAAATCGCTCGCGGTCAGGCCATCGGGTTCCGCTTCGATCTGGAAAAGCGCAGCCACTTCTACAACACCTTCGATGCTCACCGTCTGTTGTTCTGGGCGGCGCGGGAAGGGCGGCAGATCGCGCTCAAGCGAGCCTTGCTGCGCGCGTATTTCACCGACGGCCAGAACCCGAGCGATCACCAGACGCTGGTGCGTCTGGCCGCTGAAGTGGGGCTGGACAGGGCGCGTGCGAATGAGGTGTTGGCATCCGGCGCGTTCGCCAACGAGGTGCGTGTGCTTGAAGCGTTTTACCGCGAGCGCGGCATCAATTCGGTACCGGCCATGGTGCTCAACGGTCGTCACCTAGTGTCCGGTTCGCAATCGGTCGAGTACTACGAACAGATGCTGAGACAAATGGCGCAGACCCCCGCCGAAGCCTGATTGATCGCTTTTTCAAACCTTCATTTTTAGTAGAGGTTCATCATGAGCAATTCGAAAAAAGTCATTGTGATCACTGGCGCATCCCAAGGTCTCGGCGCCGGTATGGTCAAGGCCTTCCGTGATCTCGATTACCGGGTGGTTGCCACCTCGCGTTCGATCAAACCGTCCACCGATCCGGACATTCTCACCGTGGCTGGGGACATCGGCGACCCGGCGATCGCCCAGCGAGTTATCCGTGAAGCGATTACACGTTTTGGCCGTATCGACACCCTGGTCAACAACGCCGGGATCTTCGTCGCCAAGCCGTTCACCGCCTATACCCACGAAGACTATGCTGCTGTGTTGTCGGTGAACCTGAATGGTTTCTTCTACATCACCCAACTCGCAATCACCGAGATGGAAAAGCAGGGCAGTGGCCACGTCGTCAATATCACCACCAGCCTGGTGGACCACGCCATCGAAGGTGTGCCGTCGGTACTCGCCTCGTTGACCAAAGGTGGCCTCAATGCCGCCACCAGATCCCTGGCCATTGAGTACGCCAAGCGCGGCATCCGTGTGAACGCGGTTTCCCCCGGCATCATCAAAACCCCGATGCACGGCGAAGAAACCCATGAAGCGCTGGGGAGTTTGCACCCGGTCGGGCATATGGGGGAGGTCAGCGATATCGCTCAGGCCGTCGTGTATCTGGACTCCGCCAAATTCGTCACCGGTGAAATCCTGCACGTCGATGGTGGTCAGAGCGCCGGTCACTAAGCACTGTGCGCAGCGTCGTCGATAAACCAGGCCGATGTTGGCCGGTCTGGCTCAATGCCCCTCTCTCACGATAGGGGCATTTTTGTTTTCGGCTCGCTGGCGTTACACCTTCAGCGACTCAGAAGTCCCACTTGGTAGTGAGCATCAGGTTGCGAGGCTCGCCGTAGAAGGTGGTGTCGAAGTTGCCGAGGCCGGTCAGGTAGCGCTTGTCAAAGACGTTGTTGGCGTTGGCGGTGAAGCTCAGGTGCTCGTTGTACTGATAACGGGTCATCAGGTCCACGAGGGTGTAGCCGCCTTGTTTGATCTGGGTGTAGTCGCCGACGGTAGGGCTGTAGATCTTGCCGTAGAAGGCGCTCTGCCAGCTGACGCCGCCACCGACGGTGACATCGTCCAGGGCGCCGGGCAGGCGGTAAGTGGTGAACATGCGCACCACGTGTTCCGGCTTGCTGGTGGACAGCGGGTAGCCGAAGATCCGTTGTTCGTCGGCGTCGCGGGTGCGGGCGTAGGTGTAGCCGGCGGAGAGGTTCCAGCCTTCTTGCAGCTCGCCGGCCAGCTCCAGTTCCACACCCTTGGTGGTGGCGCCGTCGATGGCCTTGTAGATGCCTTCGTTGGTGATCGGGTTGGTGCCGATCGACTCGGCGACGTTGTCCTGCTCGATGCGGAACAAGGCCAGACTGGCGTTCAGTTTGCCGTCCAGGTACGCCGCTTTCAGGCCAGTCTCGTAGCTATCGCCTTCAACCGGCGCCAGGGTCGTGCCGGCGGAGTCCTTGTAGATCTGTGGTTGGTAGATCGAGGTGTAGCTGGCGTACACCGAGTAAACATCGTTCAGGTCATAGACCACGCCGGCGTACGGTGTGACGACGCCATGTTCCTTGTAGCTGGCGTGGGTATCGTCCAGGCCGGCACCGGCGTTGTAGGTGTAGTCTTCGTTGTATTTGAAGGTGCTCAGACGGCTGCCGAGGATGAACGACAGGTCGTCCGTCGGACGCAAGCGTGACGCCAGGTAAATACCGTTCTGGCTCTGGGTACGTTCGTACTTGCCGTTTTTCGGGAAGTCCTGTTCCGGCAGGTCGCCGTTCCAGTCGTAAATGCTGCCTGGCACCAGGCTGAACGCGCTGGTGTCGTAGGTCGAGCCAGTCTGGCGCGAGTGGGACGCCATGACGCCGGCCACCAGTTCATGCTCGCGACCGCCCAGGGTAAACGGACCGGAGACGTTCACGTCGGCGGTGTCCTGGACACGATGGCCTTCCCAGCGACCCCAAAACAGGAACATGCCTTCTCCGGTGGCCCGGTCCGGGTTGCCGCCGCTGGCGGAGGCCAGGCGGGTGTCGTGATCGGTGATTTTCTCGTCGAGGCTGACCTTGAGTTTCCAGTCATTGGCCAGCGCCTGTTCCAGCGAGGTGAAATAGGTGATGTCGTCGAAATCGCGACGGCTCCAGTCAGCGCCCGGGTTGAAGCTACGGGAGAAGTCGGTACGGCCGCCGTCAGAGAAGTAGGTCGGGTTACCGGTCCAGGAAGTACCGCGCGGCGTCACACTCGACTTGTCGATGCCAAAGGTCAGCAGGGTATCGGGCGTCAGGTCGGCTTCAAGGATCCCGTAAAACACGTCTTTCTTCTGGCTGTAATGGTCCAGGTACGAATTGCGGTCCTGGTAGGCACCGACGAAGCGACCGCGCACGGTGCCAGAATCGTTCAACGAGCCGGAGATGTCGCCTTCGGTGCGGTAGTTGTCCCAGGAACCGGCGGTGCCTTTGATCGACGCCTTGAATTCCTTGGTCGGCTTCTTGCGCACCAGGTTGACGGTCGCGGACGGGTCGCCCGAGCCGGTCATCAGGCCAGTCGCGCCTTTGATCACTTCGATACGGTCCAGGGTGGCCGCGTCGACGTTGGTGGCCGCTTCACCGTAAACACCGTCATAGATGCGGTTGACGCCATCGTACTGGTAGTTGGTGATCGCGAAGCCGCGGGCGGAAAACTCCATGCGGTCGCTGTCGTACGCCTGCTGGGAAATGCCAGGGGTATTGCGCAACACATCGCCGACGTCCTGTGCGCCGAGATCATCCATTTGCTGACGAGTCATCACGGTCACCGATTGCGGCGTTTCGCGAATCGACAACGGCAGTTTGGTCGCCGTTTGCGTGGTGCCAGTGGTATACGAGCCCGTACCTTCGGTGGTTTCGCCCAGTTGTTTGCCATTGATGTTGGTCGCGCCCAACTCCAGCGTCCCGGTGGGCTCTGGCAGTTTTTCCAGCATCACGCTACCGCTGCCGGTGGCGCGCCAGGTCAAGCCGCTGCCCTGGAGCATTTGGGCGAGGGCCGCTTCCGGTTCCTGGCGACCACTGACACCGTGACTCGATTTGCCCACCACCATGTTACCGTCATAGATCACTTGCAAACCGCTCTGCGCCGCCAGGCGATTGAGCGCGCTGCTCAACGGCTGGGCACTGATATCGAACTGCAAGGGTTCGGCCAATGCCAGCCCGGGAATCAACGCCAACAGGAGCGAGATTCGGCCCAGGGCCAAAGCCAGAGGTTTACGCTGAAAACCTTGGGGTAGCGGACGGTACATCGGTGTTCCTCTCTATAAATGCGAAGCATTATCGTTTTAGAGAAGAAAGACGTACGAGCCGCGCAGACCCGTAAAAATAAGTCAGCTGCGGGGTTTGAGGACGATCAAATAGTCGGTGTAGCGCTCGATTTTCAACGGGAACACCTGCTCCAGCGCGGCCAACCCGCCATCGAGGCGGTCGAGCCGGAAGCTGCCACTGACCTTGAGATCACGCAGTCGGTCGTCGCTGATCAGGATGAATCCCGGACGATAACGCTCGATCTCTTTGAGTACTTGCGCCAAGGGTGTCAGCTCGAACACCAGCCGCCCGTGCTGCCAGGCCAGTGCCTTGTCGGTATCGACCCGATGTTTCGCACCCAGGCCATTGGCCTGCCGGGCGACCGCCTCCCCCGCTTGCAGCACCACATTGTCTGACGCATCGTTGACCGCCACTTGGCCTCGGGCAACCGTGACCTGCGCTTGCGCACCGTCGCGGCGCACCGCGTAAACCGTCCCCAGCGCCGTGGCCCGCAGATCCCCCGCTTGCACACTGAACGGCCGCCCAGGGTCATGGGCCACGTCGAACAGCGCTTCGCCTTTGCGCAGCACGATCTGCCGACCGTTCGGTGTCAGCTGCACATCCAGCGCGGAATTCGAGTCGAGGATGATCTGTGAACCATCGGCCAACTGGACCTGTTTTTGCTCACCCTGAGCGGTGCGGTAATCCGCATCCCAAGCGTTCTGCCGCACCAGCAACAGGCTCAACCCCAGCACCAACACCGCCGCACTCGCCATCGCCCAGTGTCGGGTGAATGAGCGCTTCGCGACCGGAACGGACAAGTGCCCGCTCAGTTGCCACAAGTGTCGGGCTTCAATAAAGGCGTTTTGATGGGCCGGATCCTCCTCGCACCAGGCACGGGCCGCGGCAACATCGGCGGGCAGCACAGCGCCCGAGGTCAGGCGAATCACCCAGGCATGGGCAACGCGGTGAACATCGGGTTCAAGGGCATGGGTGGACGGGCGCTCGTGCATAACGGTTAACGTTGCAGACATTGGCGAAGAAAGTCGAGAGCGATGGCCAATTGTTTTTCAACGGTGCTGACCGAGATACCCAATTGCTCGGCGGTCTGCTTGTGGGGCATACCTTGCAGGCGGCACAGCAAAAATATCTGCTGACACTGCGCCGGTAGCCGTTGCAGCGCGTCGGCCAGAGACGCCAGCTCGCGGTGAGCGGCCACCACTTCGAACAGTTCAGGGCTTTCGCCGGTGACCTCATAAAGATAAGCCATGCCCTGATCATGCTGATCCCGCGTGCCACGGCTACGGGCGTGATCGATGGCCAGGTTGCGGGCAATCCGGAAAATAAACCCGCGCAAATTCAGCACCGGTTTTCGCGGCGGTTGGCGCAACAAGCGCAGGTAGGTTTCCTGGGCCAGGTCGGCGGCGGTCTCGGTATTTCTCAACTGCCGATACAAAAACGAGCGCAACTCTCCCGCATGGGCCTTGAAGGCCAATTCCAGCTCTTCGGTGGTCATGCTCGACATTCGGCACAGTCATGCGACGGGAAAGGTTGAGGACTTTAAAGATAACGCTTCGCATTTACAATGAGTGGGTGGCATTTATTTCTGGGGTTGATGCTTGGCAACCAGTTGCGCTTCTTTGGTTAGGCTTCTAGAATCCGTATACGCCATTGACGCATAGCAGGGATTGCATGATATTCATCGAGACGCCAATTTTTACTGCTGACTTACCAAGTCATCTGGGCGATCACGAGTACGGAGAAATGCAGCAGTACCTTGCCGAGCACCCAGAAGCAGGAGCGTTGATTGAAGGGACAGGCGGGTTGAGAAAAATCCGTTGGGCAGCGCATGGCAAGGGAAAGAGTGGCGGCGTACGAGTTATCTACTACCACGTGATCTCTGCTTATCAGATACGTTTGCTGCTGATCTACCGCAAAGGTATTCAAGACACCCTCTCGGATAAAGAAAAAGCAGTTCTTTGTGCCATCAATAAAGGATGGAAATAATGGAAAAAAATCTCTTCGATCGTCTTGTAGACAGCATGACGCAGATGGATGAGATCGATCGTGGTGAGCGCCAACCATCGCGTGAGTTCCATATCGATGCTGTTCAAGTAAAGAAAATCCGCCTGGCCACCGGCCTTTCTCAGGCGGCATTTGCCAAAAGAATTGATGTCGCAGTAGGGACGTTGCGCAACTGGGAACAAGGGCGCCGCGATCCAGAAGGCCCTGCCCGCGCCCTGTTACGAGCGATACACAACGACCCGGAACATGTGCTGGCCGCGCTCAGTCATTAAGTGCTCGGTCATTTGCAGACTGTGGACTTAGCCATTGGCTAAAGGCTGGATAAAAATGCCCGTATCGCAAGATATGGGCATTTTTTGTGCGCTACTGCTATGGAGCGGCCTAGCCGCGGAGTGTCATTCGTCCTGAGGATCACGACACCAAATAGCCCGCCATTACTAGCTGTCTTTCGTTGGCGCGGATGCGCGCGGAACGCTGAGCACTTACACCACATCATCGATCACCGCGAGCGACGAGGAAATTTCCGAAGCCAGCTTTATGGGCGCGCTGACCATGATGGGCAGCACCTTTATTAACGCCCAGCAGATCGACTACGAGCAGTTCCGGCAGGAAACGCTGAGTATCGTCCGGTATGTCAAAGATCACTCGCAATCCAAAGCCGCTTAAGCCGTTGCGCGAACCAGCCCTTCGCCAGCTGACGAAGGATAAGTTGATTGCAACCACCAGCGATGGTCCGAGGACCACCGCTCGGTGGCAAGCGGCGGTGCTGCGCGCCATCGCCGAACTCATGCAATACAGCGATACCGCCCGCGAAGAAAACCAGGACCTGCGCATCCCCTTCGCCAAAGCACTCCATGACCTCTATGCGGGACAGAAGTCCGACGCCGAGTTGACGGAAATGGTGTTGCTGATGCTGGAAGTGGAAACCGCCCCCTTTCTCGGCGAAGGGCCCCAGGCGGGAGCGGCATCTGAACCCCCGCGTTCGCAAGGGTGATGACTTTTCCAGAGTTTCCCTAGGGTTTTTTTGGAGAGTCGAGTGCCACTTGTGCGGGCTCGATCTTGCCGATTTCTGACCACGACTTCACATCGAACCTGAACTCGGCGACGGCGCACGTTGGCATTTCGGTGATCTCGCTGGAGAGCCGCTGTGCGAGTTCGACCAACGCGGGGTTATGGCCAAAGATCATCACTGACTTCAGCCGGTCGCCCAGCGTGCGGATGACCTCAAGCAAGTCATTCGCCTCGACGGCATACAGCCGATCCTCCACGACTATGTCCTTGCGCCGGTAATCGAGTTTCCTGGCGATGATCTTCGCCGTCTCGAGCGCACGCACGGCCGGGCTCGACAGGATCAGATCGGGCTTCAGATCGCGCTTGGCCAAGCGCTTACCGATCTTGGGCGCGTCGCGTCTGCCGCGATCGTTCAATGGGCGGTCTTTGTCGGGCTGCGCAGCGTCATCCCAACTCGACTTGGCATGGCGAATGAGAAATAACATTTTCATACCGCCTCCGGTATCCGGGGAAAATCCGACCAAAGGGGGTCGTAGTGATTATCTAAATTAAATCACCACACCGCCTTATCGAGATATTTTCATGACACCTGTCGATTTACTATCGCGTCGTTCGACCATTAGGTGCCACTACCAACTCAAAATGGAGTAATGGGATGAATTCGACAGCAGATGCAGATAGAGCCGAGATAGAAGCGCTCTTCCAACGATTGGGAAGAGCACATGCTGACCGCGACGCAGACGCCATCGTCGAGGCCTATGCGCCGGACGCTGTGATTTACGACCTGGCGCCGCCACTAGGGCGCCGCGGAATGAAACGCGACAGCGTCGCGGCATGGCTTGCAGGCTGGGACGGGCCAATCCAGATCGATGCGCGCGACGTCGATCTCACCGTCGACGGCGACGTGGCGTTTGCATCAGCGCTAAACCGAATGCGCGGGCGACAGAGCGGTGAAGACCAGGATCTTTGGTACCGCACTACGATGTGTCTTCGGAAGACGAACGGGCGATGGCGCATCGTCCACGATCACTCGTCCGTGCCCTTCCACATGGATGGGAGCTATCGCGCTGCTGTTGATCTTAAACCGTAGTGGGTCGCGTGGTGTGAAAGTGCATCACCAATGACGGCCCTTGGGATCCAGAGAAGGTGTTCTGCGCCCAACACGAGGGGAAAAAAGGGGACACCCATTAGCCGACCCTACGTCAAGATCCAAAGCCTACCCGCCCTGCTTGTTAATGTGTTTCCCGGGGCTGTAGCAGTTGGATTTCTGGATGCCAGAAACAACAAAGGCCCGCATTTCTGCGAGCCTTCGTTTTGTATGGTGCCGGCACCAGGAGTCGAACCCGGGACCTACTGATTACAAGTCAGTTGCTCTACCAACTGAGCTATACCGGCGTGTTAGGGCGACGATTATATCGATTGGTTTGGATCTGTAAACCCCTGAAAACAGACTATTTTTGCGTGGGGCGTGCTGACCCTTTGCGCTTGGGTGTTTGTGGGTTCTCCGCACCCTCGAATGGTCGACTTTAAAAGCCTCTGGAACGCCCCTTGGTTCACAGGCCAAGGGGTAATCCACAAGGGATCGTATGAACCTAAGCCTCCCAGCCCGCCCCACTTACCGCGGCCTGCACCAGTGGGTGCAAGTCTGCCCCCTGATGCGCCGTCTGCCAGGCCAGCAACTCCTTGCGCATGCCGGGCGTCCAGTACATCTGCAGGTGATTGCGCACGCCGAGCACGGCCTGTTGCTGGTCCGGTTCGCCGGCGAAGTACTGGGCGATCTGGTTGGCCATTTTGATCAGGTTGGCGGTGCTCATCGGCGTACCTCTGCTTTAGCGCCACGCGCCTTACGGCGTTCGTCGAGCAGGCGGTGTTGTTCGTCGCTGAATTCCTGGTAGCGTTTTTGCCACTCGGAAGGGTGGTAGACGCGGCTGACTTCCACGGCGGTGACCTTGTACTCCGGACAGTTGGTGGCCCAGTCGGAGTTGTCGGTGGTGATGACGTTGGCTCCCGATTCAGGGAAGTGGAAGGTGGTGTACACCACGCCTGGGGCTACCCGTTCGGTGACTCGCGCACGCAGTACGGTCTGCCCGGCGCGGCTGCCGATGCCGACCCAGTCACCTTCGTTGATGCCACGGCTCTCGGCGTCGGTCGGGTGGATTTCCAGGCGGTCTTCGTCGTGCCAGGCGACGTTGTCGGTACGCCGGGTCTGGGCGCCGACGTTGTACTGGCTGAGGATGCGCCCGGTGGTCAGCAGCAGGGGATAGCGATTGTTGACCTTTTCCTCGGTGGGCACGTAGCCGGTAAGCATGAAGCGCCCCTTGCCGCGCACGAATTCCTCGACGTGCATGGTCGGCGTGCCGTCCGGTGCCGCGGCGTTGCATGGCCATTGCAGGCTGCCGTGGCGCTCCAGTGAGGTGTAGCTGACGTTGCTGAAGGTCGGCGTCAGGCTGGCGATTTCATCCATGATTTCTGACGGGTGCTGGTAGTTCATGGGGTAACCCAGGGCGTTGGCCAGGGCCACTGTGCCTTCCCAGTCGGCCTTGCCGCCCAGAGGCTCCATGACCTTGCGCACCCGGGAGATGCGCCGCTCGGCGTTGGTGAAGGTGCCGTCTTTTTCCAGGAACGAGCTGCCCGGCAGGAACACGTGGGCGAACTTGGCGGTTTCGTTGAGGAAAATATCCTGCACCACCACGCATTCCATGGCCGACAGCGCCGCGGTGACGTGCTGGGTATTGGGGTCGCTCTGGGCGATGTCTTCACCCTGGCAATACAGGCCCTTGAAGCTGCCGCCCAGGGCTGCCTCGAACATGTTGGGGATGCGCAAGCCCGGGTCGGGTTGCAGGGTGACGTTCCACGCCTGTTCGAACTGTGCCCGTACCACCTCGTTGGAGATGTGCCGGTAGCCGGGCAACTCGTGGGGGAAGGAGCCCATGTCGCAGGAGCCCTGAACGTTGTTCTGCCCACGCAGCGGGTTCACGCCGACGCCTTCGCGGCCGATGTTGCCGGTGACCATGGCCAGGTTGGCGATGCCCATGACCGCGGTACTGCCCTGGCTGTGTTCGGTGACGCCCAGGCCGTAGTAGATCGCCGCATTGCCGCCGGTGGCATACAGACGGGCGGCGGCACGGATGTCGGCAGCGGCTACGCCGCAGATGGCGCCAAGGACTTCCGGCGAGTTTTCCGCACGGCTGACGAATTCGCGCCAGTGGGCGAAATCGCTGCCCTCGCAACGGGCGTCGATAAAGGTCTGGTTGAGCAGACCTTCGGTGACGATGACGTGGGCCAGGGCGTTGAGCATGGCGACGTTGGTGCCCGGGCGCAGGGCCAGGTGCAACTCGGCGCGGGCATGCACCGAGTCCACCAGATCAATGCGTCGTGGGTCGATGACGATCAGCCGCGCGCCTTCACGCAGGCGGCGTTTGAGCTGGGAGGCGAACACCGGGTGGGCGTCGCTGGGGTTGGCGCCCATTACCAGGATCACGTCGGCCTGCATCACCGAGTCGAAACTCTGGGTGCCGGCGGACTCGCCCAGGGTTTGTTTCAGGCCATAGCCGGTCGGCGAGTGGCAGACCCGCGCACAGGTGTCGACGTTGTTGTTGCCGAAGGCGGCGCGCACCAGTTTTTGCACCAGGTAGGTTTCTTCGTTGGTGCAGCGGCTGGAGGTGATGCCGCCAATGGAGTCGCGGCCGTATTTTTGCTGCAGCCGGCGGAATTCGCTGGCGGCGTAGGTCACCGCTTCATCCCAGCTGACTTCCTGCCAAGGGTCGTTGATGGACTGGCGGATCATCGGCTTGGTGATGCGATCCGGGTGAGTGGCGTAGCCCCAGGCAAAGCGCCCTTTGACGCAGGAGTGGCCGTGGTTGGCCTGGCCGTTCTTGTCTGGAACCATGCGCACCAGCTGTTCGCCTTTCATCTCGGCGCGGAACGAGCAGCCCACGCCGCAATAGGCACAGGTGGTGATCACGCTGCGTTCGGGCTGACCCAGTTCGACCACGCTTTTTTCCATCAGGGTCGCGGTGGGACAGGCTTGCACACAGGCGCCGCAGGACACGCATTCCGACTCGAGGAAGTTCTCGCCACCGGCGGCTGCGACCCGGGATTCGAAACCGCGCCCGGTAATGGTCAGGGCAAAGGTGCCCTGGGTTTCTTCGCAGGCGCGCACGCAGCGGTTGCAGACGATGCACTTGCTCGGGTCGTAGTCGAAGTAGGGGTTGGAGGTGTCCTTCAGGTCGGCCAGATGGTTGTCGCCTTCATAGCCGTAACGCACTTCCCGCAGGCCGACCTGGCCGGCAACGGTTTGCAGCTCGCAGTTGCCGTTGGCCGAGCAGGTCAGGCAGTCCAGCGGGTGATCGGAGATGTACAGCTCCATGACGTTGCGGCGCAGGGTCGCAAGCTTCGGCGTCTGGGTGTGCACGCTCATGCCTTCGCTGACCGGCGTGGTGCAGGACGCCGGGTAGCCGCGCATGCCGTCGATCTCCACCAGGCACATGCGGCAGGAGCCGAAGGCTTCCAGGCTGTCGGTGGCGCACAGTTTGGGAATGGTGGTGCCCAGCAGCGCGGCGGCGCGCATCACCGAGGTACCTTCGGGCACGCTGATGCTGCGACCGTCGATGTTCAGGGTGACCTGCACCTGGCTGTCGCGGGCCGGGGTTCCAAGGTCGATATCTGTGGCAGGGTCGAAGAGGGTGATCATTGGTCGGCCTCCGAGGGCTGCAGACCGAAGTCGGCGGGGAAGTGCTTGAGGGCGCTGGCCACGGGATAGGAGGTCATGCCGCCCAAGGCGCACAGCGAACCGTACTGCAGGGTGTCGCACAGGTCCTTGAGGATGATCGCCTGTTCATCACGTCCGCTCTGGTCAGGCGCGGCCAGCAGGCGGTCGATCACCTCCACGCCCCGGGTCGAGCCGATGCGGCATGGGGTGCATTTGCCACAGGACTCCTCGGCGCAGAACTGCATCGCGAAGCGCGCCATGCGGGCCATGTCCAGGCTGTCGTCAGCCACCACCACACCACCGTGACCGAGCATGGCGCCGATGGTGGCGAAGGCTTCGTAATCCAGCGGAGTGTCGAATTGCCCTGGTGGCACCCAGGCGCCGAGGGGGCCGCCAACCTGGGCGGCCTTCAGCGGCCGGCCACTGGCGGTACCACCGCCGTAGTCTTCCACCAGTTCCCGCAGGGTCAGGCCAAAGGCCCGTTCCACCAGGCCTCCATGACGAATATTGCCCGCCAGCTGGAAGGGCATGGTGCCCAGGGAGCGGCCCATGCCGTAATCGCGATAGAACTGCGCGCCCTTGGCCAGAATCAGCGGCACCGAGGCCAGGGTCAGTACGTTATGCACCAGGGTCGGCAGGCCGAACAGGCCCTGCAAGGCGGGGATGGGTGGCTTGGCGCGAACGATCCCGCGCTTGCCTTCGAGAGAGTCCAGCAGCGCGGTTTCCTCACCGCAGATGTAAGCGCCGGCACCGACTCGCACTTCCATATCGAAGGTCTGGCCGCTGCCGCCGACATTGGCGCCGAGGTAACCGGCGGCCCGAGCGATTTTCAGCGCCTCGCGCAGTGTGGCCACGGCCTGTGGATATTCCGAGCGCACATAAATGTAGCCGTAGCTGGCCCCGACGGTGAGACCGGCAATGGCCATGCCTTCGATCAGCAGGAAGGGGTCGCCTTCCATCAGCATGCGGTCGGCGAAGGTGCCAGAGTCGCCTTCATCGGCGTTGCACACAATGTATTTCTGCGCAGCCTGGGTGCCGCGCACCGTGCGCCATTTGATCCCTGCCGGGAAGGCCGCGCCGCCACGGCCACGCAGGCCCGAATCGAACACTGCGGTCGCGGTCTGCTCGCCGCCCAAAGCGATGGCCTGGGTCAAGCCCTCGAAGCCACCGTGGGCCCGGTAATCCTCCAGGGACAGCGGCCGGGTAATGCCGGCGCGGGCGAACAGCAGGCGTTGTTGCGTCTTCAGATAAGGCAACTCCTCCACTAACCCCAAGGCCAGCGGATGAGCGGACGGCTCACCTTGCAGCGCATCGAGCAGGGACGGCACATCGGCAGCGGTCAGCGGGCCGAAGCCGATACGGCCTTGCGGGCTGTCCATTTCCAGCAGCGGTTCGAGCCAGTACAGGCCGCGGGAGCTGGTGCGTTGCAGGTCCAGCACCAGATTGCGTTCCCGGGCCTGAGTGGCAAGGGCCGCGGCCACTTCATCGGCGCCCACGGCACGGGCCAGGGAATCAGCGGGCAGATAGAGGCTCGGCATCATGCGTCCTCCCGGCAAGCGTCGAGCAGGGCATCCAGGCGCTCGGCGCTGAGCCGCGCATGCAGCTGGCCATCCAGCTCCAGGGCTGGCGAGCAGGCGCAGGCGCCGAGGCAATACACCGGGCGCAGACTGATGTTGCCATCGGCGCTGCTGCCGTGGTCGTCCAGTTGCAGGCGTTCGCGCAACTGCGCTGCGAGCTGCTCGGCGCCGCGGCTCTGGCAGGACTCGGCCCGGCACAGACGCAGGATGTGCCGCGCTGGGGGCGCGGTGCGGAAGTCATGGTAGAAGCTGATCACCCCGCGAATCTCGGCCTGACTCTGGTTGAGGGCGTGGGCAATCTCGGGGATGGCGGCATCGGGGATGTAACCGATGCCCTCCTGAATCTCATGAAGGATCGGCAACAGTGCGCCAGGGGAGCCCTTGTGGCGCTCCAGCAGGCTGTTGACCATCGGCAGGTGCAACATCTCATCAGGCATACAGCAATCCTCACGGTCACGGACAAACCAGGCGGTTGCCGATTGTCCGAAAAGTGTCGGCTGCGGCACTCACGCCACGTCACGGTATCGTGGCATTTTCAGGCCGTTGGCCAGGCACCCTGAGCGGGCATCTTGTTGGGCCCGGTGCGGTCTTTGCCGCACCTCTTCAGGGCATAACAGGCAGCTTGCCACGCTGCCTTTGATTCATCTGCACCAAAGCGACGTGTTCGATTCTTTCTACGACTACCTATTGAGTCTAGAAGAGCGCAGCCCTGGGTGTTGGGGGGGAAGATCAAAAGATCGCAGCCTTCGGCAGCTCCTACGGGGGTATGTGCAGCCGTGAGGTTTCTGGATGGCGGAAACAACAAAGGCCTGCATTGCTGCGAGCCTTCGTTTTGTATGGCAGGCTGAAAACGTCTAGCCGCGAACCAGCAGGGTTTTTAGTTTTTGCACGGCGCGCCATGAGCGGCTCAGCTTGAGCGCGCGGAGTTCTGCTTCGGCGCGGTCGGCGCGTTGGCGTTCCTGTTTGAGGGCGTTTTCGAGGTCGGCCACCGGGTAGCTGAATTTGTGGCCGTAGCAGAACTGGAATTCATCGAGGTTGCACGGCGGGGTGTTGAAGGCGCCCAACAGGTTCAGGTGTTCTTCGGCCAGGTAGAAGGTGTTCAGGCCGTCGAACTGGACAACTTGATAACCGGCTTCGATGACGATTTTTTCCCAGGCCTGGTCTCTGCTCCATGGGGTCTCGATCAGCATGATCCAGGGCCGCCATTGCTTGAAGTCCATGCCGCGCAGCACGGATTCTTCGTGGCCTTCGACATCGATTTTCATGAAGTGAATGGGCCGGCCCTGGACGTGCTCCGCGCAGATGGCGGACAAGGTGCGTGAGGTGACGGTTTGAGTCTGCACGTCCATGCCGGAGTCTCTGTGAAGCCTGGCGACCTCGGCTTCGACGGTCGACAGGCCGGTGCCGGCGATGCCGTAAAGCGTGCGGGTTTCTTCGGTCTCGCCCGCCACGCATTGCAGGTTGATGTCCTTGGGGCGTTGCTGGGCCAGGGCGGCGTAGTATTCCTCGACCGGTTCTATGTTGATGCCGGTCCAGCCGCGGTCATAGAAGGCTTTGGTGACTGAGTCGTGTGAGGGGTGGTTGGCCCCGACGTCGATGTAGAAGCCGTTTTCAAAGTACTTGAGTGCGCGCCACAACCTGATGTCTTCGAAGTTCTGTGCGTAAGAAATGAACGTCACTGTCGCTTCCCGATGGTCAGAAATGAAGCCCGATGCCTGAGTTTAGCCAGCTTCAATCAGAAAATGTGTGGCGAAGCGGCCAAAGACGGGTGCCTGGCAGCAATTTGGCAAGCACGGTGAAAGCGCCTGATCCGCTGATTCAATCAGGGATCAGGCTGTCAGCTGTACTCCGCTCTCTACACGCCGTTTTTGACCGCGTTGATCAAGTCCTGGCTAAGCACTTGATTCGGCGCCACTTGAACGCTTTGGGTATAGAAGGGTGGCAGGTTCTGGGCCAGAGTCGCCAGTGCCTGAGGCGTGGTATTGCCCGGCAGCAGCACGTATTGCAGGTTCGACGGGTAACTCTGGGGCACCGGGCCTTCCATGGTCGAGCCGTAGGCGCCGAAGGTCATCACGGCTTGCGGGGTGGTCGGGTCCGGGGCGTAGAGGAACACGAAGGTGCCGTATTTCGGGTGCGTCAGGTATTGCTCGGCCTGGGCGCGAACGACCGGGTCCGGGTCGTTCATCAAGGTCCAGCGCATGACGGCGTAATTGCGGGTGGTTTCCATGAACGCGGTACGGATCGGCGACTGGTTCTCTACTCCGCCAAGGCACACCAGCAGGTTGCCGAAGGGGTCGAGCAAGGCCACGGAGTTGAAGGCATCGGCTTTTTTCGCGGTCTGCAGCAACGGCTGGGCCAGTTCTGCACCGGGGTCGCGCGGGTTGGCCGAGGTGACGGTCAAGGCGTAGGGGCTGAGCTTGGTCAGCGCTTTGCGCACCGGGCTGTTGAGCGGGAGTGTCGCCGGGTTCTGCAGCTGCGAAGGGTCCAGGCCGCTGTTGTTGCTGGCTTCGCGCACCGTATTGACGCTGGCGTCGAAGATCGACGCGGTGAGGTAGTAGGCCGATGAGTCGATGCCCTGGCCGCCGAATACCGGGCTCGTCGAGCCCTGATAGGAGCGTTTGACCGGGGCGCCGATGGCGTAATAAGCCCAGGTGCTTTGCGCCTGCTGGCGAATCTGCGGCGGCAGCGACGGGAAGGTGAACTGGCTGTTGTAGTTGATCCCGGCGTAGGTATCGATCGCGCTGACGGCGACGTTGAAACCGGCGGTGAGCAGCGAGCCGGCGCACATGGCGCAAGGGTCGAGAGTGGTCACGATCGTCAGTTGGCCAGGCGGCGGGAGATTCAGTGCCGCTACATGCTCGTAATACCAGTCGACCAGTTGCCGCTCGCCGTGGGCGGTCGGGTCGTGAGGCAGGAAGTAGGTGGTGTTGCCCAGGAAGGGCATCAGTACGTTGTTGTGCATCGCGACTATGACTTCGCCGGTCGCGTTGTTGATGATGGCGCCGCCGACGGCGAAGGTTTTCTGAATGGCGGCGAGAATGGCCTGGTCGGCGACGGTATCTACAGCTTCCTGTGCACTGTTCACTGTGCTCATGGTGTTCCAGCTCCTTGCTGTCTTTTCGCCAGACCATTCTGGCGTTTGAAAACAATAGCTCAGCTTTATCCGGGCCGTTGGTGCGAATGCTTATGCACAACTGACCCGTCGCAATCAAGATTTATAAGTGATTTTTTGGATCCGTTTTCAGCTTCGCGCAACTGGCTGTTTTTTGGGTTTTTTATCGAGTGATACAAAACTGAACGGTTGTTGTGTCAGCGCTGAAACAGCGCCGGGATTGGAGACTCGCAAGTTTCATCAACAGAGTTATCCACAGGCTGGAGGATAAAAGGACGTGGCTATTTGCGTTCGGCCAGGAGCATCAGGTTGCGCGGGGTGAGTGGGGTTTCGCAGAACAATCCGAGGCGTACGGCATACTTTTGCTCTTGCAGAAACAAGGCGCGATCGAGCACCAGCCAGAGTTCCAGTGGCCGCCGAAACAGGCCCCGCACCAGCTCCAGATTGCGCACTTGCGCCAATCGCTGCCAGCCGGCCGCTTCGAGTGACGACCAATCCTGTTCGTTTGTGGATAACTCTTTGAGGGTGGCGAGGTCGCGGCAATAATCGGCGAACGGCTTGTCCAGCCAGGCGCTGGGTAATGAAGGCGTCGGTAGATACTCGTCGCAGCCGCGCAGTTGCCGTTGCAGCAGATCGAAGGCCAGGCGCCGGGCCATCGAGGTATCACGCTGGCGCCGTACGCGAGCGCCAGCGGTGACGGTTTCGCTGAGGGGCAGTGCCAGGTCATCCAGTGATAACCGCAGGCCCGATGCTTTTGCCGCGATGGACAGTGTCTGGTACTCATCGCTGCGGATGCGGTTGTAGCAGCAGGGGGCGATAGCCATTTGCTTGCAGCCCGCGGCGCTGGCCAGTTGCATCAGGCGTACGTGCAGGTCGCCGCAGGCGTGCAGGGCAACCGGGGTTTGCCCGCTGCTCAGGCGCGAGACGGCGTCGTCTGCCAGAACGTCCTGTTGTACATGGGTTGCGGGCAGTCGATGGCGTTGGCTGAGCTGCTGGCCGGAGGCGATCAGGGCAGGATCGTATTCCAGGCAAGTCAGTTGTTGCCCGCTTTGCAGCAGGCGCCGGCCCAGATGCCCCTTGCCCGCGCACCAGTCGAGCCAGTGGGTGGGCGTTTGCGCAAACTGCAGGCATCCGGCGAAGGCCTCGATCTGCTGCCATTTGCGCCCGGGTACATCGACGTTCAAGCGCCGGGTGGCAGGATCGAGCGGATGGCTGGGCAGATCCCCGACAGCGCTGAGCGCGACCGAGGTGGCCGCCAGCGCTGTAAAGGGTGCCGGGGCATCCAGGTATTGTGGCTGGTTGTGGCTGGCTTCGGCCTCGTCCAGTGAACGTTGCCGCAGCCAGTTGGCCAGTTCGGGATGCTGCGCTTCCCAAGGCAGTTGCCGGTGGGTAAAGGGCCGCGGTCGCCACAACGCCTGATGCTCGATGAGGAACGCATCCAGGGCCTTGAAGCGGGCGATCAGTTGCTCGCCCTTCAATACCTGTGGCAGATCAGCGTCCCTGGCAGGCATCGACGCGCAACCAGCGCTCCAGCAGCTTGAAGCCGCGTACCAGGAGGTAGGCCATCAGCAGGTAGAACATGCCCGCGGCGAAGAAGATCTCCACCGGCAGATAGGTCCGGGCAATGATGGTCCGGGCCATGCCGGTCAGTTCCAGCAGGGTCACGGTACTGGCCAGGGCGCTGGCCTTGAGCATCAGGATCACTTCGTTGCTGTAGGCCGGCAAACCGATCCGCGCCGCACGCGGCAGGATGATGTAGAACAACGCCTTGGGCCGGGACATGCCCAGGGCACGCGCCGCTTCGATCTCGCCGGGTGGAATGGCCTGGATCGCGCCGCGCAGGATCTCGGCGATGTAGGCCGCCGTGTGCAAGGTCATGGTGGCAGTGGCGCACCAGAACGGATCACGCAGGTAAGGCCAGAAGACACTCTCACGTATTGCGTCGAACTGCGCCAGACCGTAGTAGACCAAAAACAACTGCACCAGCAGCGGTGTGCCACGGAAGAAGAAGATGTAGGCGTAAGGCAGGGACCGTACATACCAGCGCCGCGACGAGCGGGCGATGCCCAATGGAATGGCCAGCAGCAAGCCGAGGATGACGGCGATGGCGACCAGTTCCAGGGTCAGGGTTGCGCCCTGCGCCAGTTTCGGCAGCCATTTGATGATCACTTCCCAGTTCATTGCGTGCTCCTCGCGAAGCCGCGAGCGGCGCGTCGTTCCAGAAAGTGCATGCCGGTCATGGCGAGAACTGTCAGGCCCAGGTACATGAAGGCGGCAACCATATAGAAGGTGAACGCCTGTTTGGAGAAGTTCACCGCGATTTGCGAGTGACGCATGATCTCTTCCAGCCCGATCACCGAGACCAGCGCGGTGTCCTTCATCAGGATCATGAACAGGTTGCCCAGCCCCGGCAGGGCGATGCGCCACATTTGCGGCATGATCAGCTTGGTGAAGATCCGGAATTTCGACAGGCCCAAGGCCACGCCGGCTTCACGGTGACCTTTCGGAATTGCCAGAATCGCCCCGCGGAAGACTTCCGTGGCATAGGCGCCGAAGCACAGGCCCAAGGCAATCACACCGGCAGCGAAGGCGTTGAGTTCCAGATCGGGATTGCCGAAGAACTCGCCCAAGGCACGCATCAGGTTGACCGTGCCGAAGTAAATCAACAATACCCAAAGCAGTTCCGGGATGCCGCGAACCAGCGTCGAGTAAGTACCGCCAAGCCACTGCAGCGGCTTGTACGGGGAAGTCTTGGCCAAGGCGCCGAGCAGACCGAGCACCAGCCCCAGGCACAGTGCCGAGAGAGCCAGTTTGACGGTCATCAGCGCGCCAGCGGCGAGCGCCGGGCCGAATCCGTAGAGATCGATATTCATGGCATTCTTTTTTTAAATCGCGGCAGGCTTTACCAAGGACCATCACCGCGGGTTGCGGTGACGGTCAGGCAAGTCAGGATCAATAGATGCTGAACGGGAAGTACTTGTCGTTGATCTTCTTGTAGGTGCCGTCAGCCACGATTTCTTTCAGTGCGGTGTTCAGCTTCTCGCGGATCGGATCGCCTTTGCGCACGGCAATACCGATTTTGTCGCTTTCTTCAACCGGGTCGCCCTTGAATTCATAAGGCTTGCCCGCGTCGCTTTTAAGCCACTCGTAGTTGACATACTTGTCCGCCAGGATCGCGTCGACACGGCCGGAAGTCAGGTCCAGGTAAGCGTTTTCCTGGGTGTCGTAGAGTTTGATCTCGACCGCGTCACCCAGATTGTCTTCCAGCCAGGTACCGGCCAGCGTCGCGCGTTGGGCGCCGATGACTTTGCCTTTGAGGGATTCTTTGTCGGTCTTGAAATCGGTTTTGGCTTTAGGCGCGATGAACTGCAGCTTGTTCGAGTAGTACGGTTCGCTGAAATCGACGGCTTGTTTGCGCTCGTCAGTGATCGACATCGAAGAGATCAGGAAGTCGAACTTCTTCGCGTTCAGGGCCGGGATGATGCCGTCCCAGTCGGAGGTGACGATGGTGCACTCGGCTTTCATCTTGGCGCACAGGGCGTTGCCGATATCGACGTCGAAACCGACGACCTGGCCGCTGGCATCTTTATTGTTGAACGGCGGGTAGGCCGCTTCGATGCCCATTTTCAGGGTTTCGGCAGCAGCGGTGGCGCTGAACGCCATGGTAACGGCAGCGGCCAAGAGGAATTTTTTATAGCTCTGCATTCGTGTTGCTCCGTTAGCGGTTGCTGGACATGAATTGTTTGCAGCGTGCCGAAAGCGGGTTCTCGAAAACCTGCTGTGGCGATCCTTGCTCTTCGATCAGGCCTTGATGAAGGAACACCACTTCACTGGAAACCTGACGGGCGAAGCCCATTTCATGGGTGACCAGCAGCATGGTGCGGCCTTCTTCAGCCAATGCGCGGATCACATTAAGTACTTCCTGAACCATTTCCGGGTCAAGGGCCGAAGTCGGTTCATCGAACAGAATGACTTTGGGTTGCATCGCCAGGGTACGGGCGATGGCCGCACGCTGTTGCTGACCGCCGGAGAGTTGCGCGGGGTAGGCGTGGCGTTTGTCAGCGATGCCGACCTTGGCCAGCAAGGCTTCGGCGACTTCGATGGCTTCGGCCTTGCTCTGCCCCAGTACCCGGCGTGGCGCTTCGATGATGTTGTCGAGCACGCTCATGTGCGGCCAGAGGTTGAAGTTCTGGAACACAAAACCGATTTCGCTGCGCATGCGGTTGATCTGCCTGCCGTCGGCAGCGACCAGGTCACCGTTTTTCGCGGCTTTGAGCTTGAGTTCTTCACCGGCCACGAGGATCTGGCCCTGATGAGGGTTTTCCAGCAGGTTGATGCAGCGAAGGAAAGTGGACTTGCCGGAACCGGAGGAACCCAGGATCGAGATCACATCGCCGTCGCGTGCGGTCAGCGAGATACCTTTGAGTACCTCAAGCGTGCCGTAGCGTTTATGCAAGTTGCGGATTTCAAGCGCGGGCGTGGCCTCAGCCATGTGCGGTCCTCATTGTTCTGTAGCGCTCCTGCTGTTGGTGGCCTTCCTGGCGAGGCGGCCAAGCTAGCATAGCGTTTGAATGACAGCCAACAGCGCTACGGGGGTAAACAGGTGGCATGTGGCAGGTTGTCGCATCGGCACAGCAGACTGTCGCGCTATCAACAACCGAACACTCGTTTGAACTGCTGTCGCGGCGGCTGTCGCGTAAAAAAGGGCGCGATGGTGCCAGCTTTGGCCGGGTGTTGGAAGCGCCAGGCAGCTCAACGGACCCATATCCGCCCCTTTATTGTGCATGAGCTGAATTTGCAGTGTGTTTCTGGTGCGTCGATTGGCTTTGCGGATGGGTCGGAGGGTAACGTTCTGGCGAAATGCCATTAATCTCAATGGGTTACGATTTTTTCCCGATTGCTCCACAGCCCCCGGAAACTGGCGATTTGAAACATTTTGGCGCAAAACTTGCGTAAAAAATAAGGAACGCCCCGTTGGATACTTTTTACGAGAAAGTCTGCAGACGGGGTGGACTGAATCGCTTTCACCCGCAAAGGTAGTTTCAATGAGCAGTACCCATAGCTCCAATGGCCTCGAACAGGGGCTTAAACCACGGCATGTGACCATGCTGTCGATCGCCGGTGTGATCGGCGCCGGGCTGTTCGTCGGTTCCGGCCACGCCATCGCCGCCGCCGGTCCCGCTGTGCTGTTGGCCTATGCCGCCGCAGGTACCCTGGTGGTGCTGGTCATGCGCATGCTGGCTGAAATGGCCATTGCTTCGCCGGACACCGGCTCGTTCTCGACCTATGCCGATCAGGCAATCGGTCACTGGGCCGGTTTCACCATCGGCTGGCTGTACTGGTGGTTCTGGGTGTTGGTGATCCCGCTGGAAGCCAACGCCGCCGCAACCATCCTCCACGCCTGGTTCCCCGATGTGGCGATCTGGGTGTTCACGCTGGTTATTACCCTGCTGCTGACGGTGACCAACCTGTTCAGCGTGAAGAATTACGGCGAGTTCGAATTCTGGTTTGCGCTGGTCAAGGTCGTCGCGATTATCGGCTTTATCATCCTCGGTTTGCTGGCGATCTTCGGCTTCCTGCCGGGCAGCCAGGTCAGCGGTGTGTCGCACCTGTTCGATACCCAAGGCTTCCTGCCCAACGGCATGGGCGCGGTCCTGGCCGCGATGCTGACCACAATGTTCTCGTTTATGGGCACCGAAATCGTCACCATCGCCGCTGCCGAATCGAAGGACCCGGGCAAGCAAATCTCCAAGGCCACCAACTCGGTGATCTGGCGGATCGGCTTGTTCTACCTGGTGTCGATCTTCATCGTTGTGGCGTTGGTGCCATGGAACGACTCAGGCCTGGCGCAGGTCGGTTCCTACCAGACCGTGCTCGACCGCATGGGTATTC
Source organism: Pseudomonas sp. KH_050 (assembly GCF_057838875.1). Lineage (NCBI taxonomy): Bacteria > Pseudomonadati > Pseudomonadota > Gammaproteobacteria > Pseudomonadales > Pseudomonadaceae > Pseudomonas > Pseudomonas sp. KH_050. The sequence goes on from NZ_CM174478.1 coordinate 309,163, forward strand.
CCAACGCCAAGCTGATTGTTGATCTCGTGGTGCTGGTCGCTGTAACCAGCTGCCTGAACTCGGCGCTGTATACCGCTTCGCGGATGCTCTTCTCCCTCGGTAAGCGCGGCGATGCCCCGGCAGTATCGAAGATCACCAACAACAGCGGTACGCCTTACTGGGCGGTGATCCTGTCCACAGCAGCGGCGTTCCTCGCGGTATTCGCCAACTACGTGGCTCCGGCTGCGGTGTTCGAATTCCTCCTCGCCAGTTCCGGGGCGATTGCCCTGCTGGTGTACCTGGTGATTGCCGTGTCCCAGCTGCGCATGCGCCAGAAGCGCATGGCCGTTGGCGAGAAGATCGCCTTCAAGATGTGGCTGTTCCCGGGCCTGACCTACGCGGTGATCGTGTTCATCGTCGGGGTGCTGGCGATCATGCTGTTCCAGGAAGCGCACCGCGTAGAAATTCTCGCGACGGGGCTGCTGAGTGTTCTGGTGGTTGCGGCGGGCCTGTTGGTCGCGCGTCGCCGCAGTATCGAGAAGCGTGGGGTGGTGGTGTTGAATTGATGGTTTGATTCGAACCGCATAACCAGAACGGCCGCTGCCAGGGATGACAGCGGCCGTTTTTGTTTTCGGTGTTTTAACGAATGGATTTACTCGTCCGTTTTCAGCGCTATATCGAGCGCTTTCTTATAGCTGTCCAGCGCGGTCCCGAAATCAGCGATGACTTCAGGGTCTTCAAGCCAGCGTTGGGCTTGCTCGCGATCAATGCCGTCGGCCCACATGCGGTAATCAATCAACATGTCCGCCGCCAGGTGGGTGGCAGCCATCGACTCGTTCTCGGCGTTTTCCATGTCCAGCAGCTCTGGCTGCTCCTCGATAATCTTGCTGAGCGAGATGAGCATTCTCACCAGCATTTCTACGCGATTGGTGGACTCTTCCGCGTCCTGCATGAGGAGGAACATCTTCAGGATGTTCTGCGGAATTTGCTCATCGTTCGGGCCGGTCGGATCGTCGTACATAGCGATGGGTTTTCTTGTTCCCATGCGCAGTTGCTTGGCTTTGACCTTCGCGCGTTTGGCGCGTTTCTGTTGTTTGTTCAGGGATGCCATTGGTTTGGGTCGTTTTCAGAGAGAGATTGCTGAGCATTAAAACGCAATATGACGGATCGATAAATCATCTGCCTGTAAGGCGCGGTCGTATTGCGCGGCTTACGGTGGTCGTTCGCCACCTAGCGTGGCTGTTTTCTATTGCGGATTCTGACCGAGCAGGCGCTCCTCCAGTACCGATCGTTCACGATCCAGTTCGGCGCGCAGCTCTTCTTCACTCGGCAGCACCAGTTTGTATTTGCTGGCGAACAGCTGTTCATTACCCTGGAGTACCGAGTAGCGCACCACCGACTCATCTTTCTGCGCGCAAAGAATAATGCCCACCGTCGGCCCGTCGTCCGGTCCGCGTTTGAGGTCGTCGTACATGCGTACGTACATGTCCATCTGGCCGATGTCTTGATGAGTGAGTTCGCCGCGTTTGAGGTCGAAGATCACGAAGCATTTGAGCAAGTAGTTGTAGAACACCAGGTCCAGGTAAAAGTCTTTGCTGTCGGTGCTGATGCGTTGCTGTCGGGCGATGAAGGCGAAGCCTTTGCCAAGTTCCAGCAAGAATCCTTGCAGTTGATCGATCAGTGCTTGTTCGAGGGCGTTTTCCAGAACGATTCCGGTGTTAGGCAGACCCAGGAACTCCAGCACCACAGGGTCTCGCACAAACTCTCGTGGGCTTTTGTTGAGCGTCTGGAGATTGATGGCTGCTTCTTGCTCGACTGGAAGCCGATCCTTGCTGGCCAGCAGGCGCTCGTAGTAGAGCGTCGCGATTTGGCGTTCCAGTGCGCGGGTTGACCAGTTGAGCGTGGCAGCTTCGCCCATGTACCACTGGCGGGCGTTGTTGTTTTCAACCCGAAGCAGGAGGCGGTAGTGGGTCCAGCTCAATTCGCGACGCAGTGCGTCGCATATTGGGAACGCTATGAAAAAACCGCGCATGTGACGCAGATTCGTCGTATCGAACCCCTTTCCAAACTCCGCCGTCAGCCTATTGGCCAGCGTTGGCAGTAACCGCTTGCCATAGGCAGCCCGCTCCACGCCCTCCTGCTCGAATTCAACGATATGCCTACCGATTTGCCAGCAGGTTTGCACTTGCAGCGTATCCACCGCGCGCAGCGCTTTCTGGCGCGCCTGCCGGATCAGTTCGCCGAGGCTGCCAAGCAGTGGAGCGAGTTGTACGTTTTGATCGTGGGTTGAGGTGAGTGTGCTCATGGCGTCTTCCGCAGCGAGGGCTGGTGCGCGGTCGGATGGACGGGGGGTTGACCGAACTGGAAGAAGAGAATGCCTGCAAACGCTGAGCGGGCTTTGTAGGACAGATCTGATTGATCGGAAGGAATAGGCGATAACGAAAGCGGCCGCCGTCAGTGATGACGGCGGCCGTTTTCGGTCAGTTCGAAAAAGTCAGGCTTACGACATCAGCAACGCGTCCGATGCAGCAACGTAATCGGCCTGGAATTGCGGGCTCTCGATCCAGGCAAGGGCTGCGGCCTCGTCCGCCTCGGTGGACCACTGGCGATACTCGATGAGCGCCGCGAGTATGAAGTCAGTCGCGCCTTCTTCGCCTTCCTGCTCCAGCACCAGCTCGAGCAGAGGATCGGCCAGGAAAGCCGCACACATGGCTTGTTGGCTGGTGGTTTCGGCCGTGCGCATCTTCTTGAACAGCTCGGTCAGGTCCACCGATTCAAAGTCGATGCGATCGTCATTCGGATCCAGCGCTTCGACTGCGGCGCCTGCGCGTTGAGTTCGATTCTGCTTGGCCTTGGCTTTTGCGCGGGAGGCGCGTTTGTGTTGTTTGTTCGCGGATGCCATGGGCTTCGTTCCGTATTCCGTTGAGTAGGGCAGGCAGGTCAATCAGCTGCGTGGCATCAAGCGCCCAGGCGTACCGGGAGCAAGCTCGCCGTTTTGCAGCCAGGACAATGCAATGGGCCATAGTGTGGCTTGGTACGGGCTGCGAAAAAAGGCGAAATGTCCGACTTCCACTTCGCCGATGTCTTGCGGGGCGATTCGCAGGTGCGAGTTTGAGCTGGCCTTGAAGTAGCCAAGCAGCCGCTCGATGGCCGGGATCGTGCCATAGGGATCGTCGCTGAGGCTGATGGCAAGGGTTTGCGCGGTGACAGCGTGGAAGGGCAATTTATCGAGCAAGCGCCCGCTGGGACGCCTCTCGTACAGTGCAGTCGGGGTGCTCCAGTCCCGGACCACGCCAGCCGGAGTGTCTTCAAGCCAGCCCAGGCGCTTGCCGGGGAAGTAACCGTAGAACATTGTCACCAGTGGCATCAACACGTGCCATTTGCAGAGCATCCGCCAACGGGTGGCCGGTGCGTAGTCGCGCCAATAGGCGAACTGTGCTCCTACGGTCACCAGGCGTCGGATCAGCTGTCCCGAGGCGCCCAGCCCGGCTGCGCAACCGCCGAAGCTGTGCCCGACCACGTCTATGGGTTGGCCGGGAAACTCCCGGGTCGCCCGTTGCAACATAGCCTCGAAGTCGAGTGCGCCCCAATCCGTCCATGATGCGCTGAAGCCGCGCAAGGATGCTGGTCGTGACTCACCGATCCCGCGATAGTCGTAGGTGATGACGTCGAAGCCGTTGGCAAACAGATAATCGGCGAAGCGAAAATAATGGCGGCAGCGCACCGAGGTCGCCGCGTTGATCACCACCACTGAGCGTGTGATGTCCGTCTGTGGATGACGCCAGGTGAAACCACCGAGGGTGAAGCCATCGGCGGCTACTTCCTTGAATGATTCTCCAGGTTCTGTTTTGGGGGCGGCCCGTGCAGTGGTTGCCGGGAGCTCCGACGCAGGCGTGATCTGCTGATTCATGAGTGCTGGGGTCCCTTGTGCTGTTGATGCATTCACTGCGAAGCGTGTCGCGGAAATCAGAAGCTAGCAAATTCCCGGCAATAAAAAACCCCAAGGAAACACACTTGGGGTTTTTCGACGCGAGCTTGTCAGGTATGCGGGTGATTTTCAGCTCGGGGTAGCGGCGGCTGTTCTTCAGCCTGCTGCCTGGAGCTGAATCGGGTCGCTGCCAATAAGGCCAGGGGAATCCAGATCAGAAACCAGTGCTCCTTGGGTCGGGAAAAAAACGCACTGCCTTCGGTGAGGCCGGCCATGAAGCCATAGACCACCAACGTAGAGGCCATCAGCACGCAGGGTTGGTCGCGACGTTGCCATGCGTAAAACATGGCATAGGCATACATCATTAGCCACAGCATCAGGCCAACCACGCCACCCTCAAACAGTACGCCAAGTTCAATGTTGTGTGGGTCGGCCAGCGCATAGTGGAGCCCTTCGACCCAGAAGACTTGCGGGTGGGTAAAGCCCAGGCCCAACCATGGGCTTGCCTGGATTTGCCGCAGTGCTTCAGCCCAGATTGCCGGTCGGTAGGAAACCCCGCGGGCCATTAAATCCTCCGATTGCGGCAGTGACTGGGTGGCGACGACAAGGGCTATCGCCACGGCAATGACCAGCCACAGTCGATGTTTCCATTGTGCAATGGCCATCCACAACAGGCAGCCGGCCATGGCCATGATCGGGGTGCGCGATCCGGTAAAGATCAGCAGTGCCCAGAGTATGGTCATGGCGATCAGGGGTAAAAGGGCGGTCGGTTTGCTGTCCAGATACCAGCAACTCAGCCAGTAAGCGCAAAAAAAGCCAAATACATGTGAGCTCAGCAGCGGGTTGTATAAGGCGCCATAACCATTGAAGCGGCCACCTTCGTCACGATAAAAGAAATAAACCAGGGAAGCAGCCGCACACACTACGGCAAGCATCGCTGCCAGCCTGGTCATGCGGTCAAGTCGGCCGGGAGATTTGAGGGTAATCAGCATCGCGGCAAACAGCAGCATCAAGATGTAGAGCGGGCGTTTACTCATGCTCAGGGGAGTTTCTTCGGTGCCTGACCATTGCACCGAAATCAGTATGTAAGCCGAGAACAACAAGAACAGTTTTATCAAAGGCGAACTTAATAGTTGTTTGAGCAGTTGTGGCTCAAGGAGCAACGCTATCAAGGTCGGTGCGGCAAGGGTGAGGTAGTAGAGTTTGTGGTACAAGGCGCGATCACCGACCCAGAACATCCCGCTGAGCAAGGCAAGCCAGCCGATGGGTAGCCAGTACAAAATGAGCCAGGTGGAAATTTTTCCGGCTTGCGCTGAAACCCGGTGGGTCGCTTTAAGTGATTGTGTGGTTGTCATTCGGGGAAGTACCGCGTCATTTATCGTTATGAGGCAAAGCCAGGCGCCACAGTCCACGCAAAGTCTTTGCATTCCATGTTCTGAGCGGGAGTTGCGCCAGCAGCTCGCGTGCGAGGTTCTTGTCCTGGCGCGCGCACTTGAGCAGCATCGAGTTGCGAAAGTTCGTGCACACCTGCGTATAGGCGGGGTGATCACTGAACTGTGCATAGGTGCGCAGAACGTTGTCGGTCATGAAGTGATGATTTTTGTAGGTGTTGCTGCCGTGTACGCGGTAGTGGGCCAATACTTCGCCCAGTACATCGATGGAGTAGCCCGCCCGGGTGATCTTTAGCTGAATCAGCAAGTCTTCCAGACGAATCTGCGGGTCGAAACCACCCACTTTTTCCAGTGCTTCACGACGAAACAACAGCGTCGGTGCTGGCGCTCCGGTTTTGCGGTTGAGGAACACATCCTCGAAGTCGAGGCGGCGCCGCGGCAGATCGCGGAACGTGCCTAGCGGGTGCCCTTCGGCATCGATCTCTTGAATATTGCCGGCACAAATCCCTACCCCGGGTTTATCCCTTAGATACGCCACTTGCAGTGCTATGCGCGCTGGCAGCATCACATCATCGGAACCGAACGGGGCAATCAGGTTGCCCCGTGCCCGCGCTATGGTTTCGTTGAGCGTTCGCGACAAGCCCTGGTTTTCCTGCGCGAGGAAATTGAAACCATGCAGTTGCTGCAAACGCTGAATGCGTTCGACGCTGCCATCCGTTGAGCCATCATCGACCACCAGCAGCTCGATGTTCGGGTACGTCTGCGTGAGTGCGCTGGTGATGCTCGCTTCGATGAAGGCGCAATGGTTGTATGAGGCAATAATGATGCTGACCAGGGGTTGATCAGCCACGGACTGGGTCATGCAGGCGCTCTCAGTAGGGGCACAGGCGCTGCCACAGGGCTCGCCAATAGGTGGGGGAGGAGATGGCTGGCCAAGGCTCTGCCAGCACGCCGGCGATCTGCTCGGCGAGGTGTTTGTAGCTATGATGGGTTTCGACAAAGGCGCGCCCCGAATCCGCGATGCGCTGTGCCAGCTCCGGGTCGCTACGCAGCTTGGCGATATGCCCGCGCAACTCTTCAAGGCTGCTGTAGAGCAGCAGGTGCTCGCCATCGCGCAGACCCAGCGCCGCCTCTTCTGCGTCCTGACGCCAGGCCAGCAGCACGCAACCACAGGCCATGGCCTCGAAGTTCTTTGCCATGTACTCGCCTAGCCCGATATCGGCACTGATAAACAGTCGAATCCGGTTGAGCGTCTGCCGATAAGGCTCACCCGGATCAGTGCGCAGTACTTGCAAGGGTTCAGTGGCGGCCAGCTGCTCAAGCAGCGATTTGCGTTGCGTATAGGCATCGCTCGTCGTTCGGCCAATAAAACCTAACTCGATGTCACGCTCGACCGACTCGGCAAATAACCTGACGGGGTCATAGCCTTTGGCCGCGAAGCTCACGTTGAAGCCTTCGGCCTGCAAGCGGGCGGCGATACCGGCCCCGGTCACCAGAATGCGGGCGCGTGGCAAGCGGCGATAGAACCGGCTGAAGGCCCCGCGCCAGCGCGAGCAGGTCAGGTAGTTCTGGCAGGCATCTTCCTCGTAGACCAGCAAGCCGCTGAGGTGTGCCAGGTAGCTCGTTTGGCGGTGCACATTCTTGAACGGCAAATCCAGAATGATTCGCTGAAAATCAGACAGGTCGAGATCGCCCAGAAATGTGCGCAAATTTCGCTGCTGACTTTTTGTCAGTCGGTGAACCTCAAGGGAAACACGTCGCGCAAGGTCGCCGTATAGCGTTGTGAGATCTGGCAGGCGTTCAGCCGCAGTCAACACTAGAACGCGCATCAGCTCAGCCCGGTCACGAGTCGTAGAGCCTTTTTCAGATAGCTCCAACGCAATGCCTGCAAGGGCGACAGGCCCAGGGCATGCCGATAAAAGCGCCGCGCCGCGGGCTTGTCATCGGCTAGCATGGCCGCACGAAACAACGACAGATAACGTTGCGCTTCATACGCCGCTCGAAAGACCTGGCAATCTTCAGGCAGGCTGGCGAAAACCTCGTGGAGCATGCCCTGGGCCACCGCCTTTTCGTCATGACGGTCATGCCGCAAGCTGTTGGCGTGTTTATGGATTCGCGCCAGGGGGCGATTGGTCAGGGCGACTGGTGCGCTTACCAGCAGGTAAGCGAAGACTGCAACGTCTTCTCCTGCTCGCAGCTCCTCAGGGTAGGGGCGCTGCAACAACAGGTCGCGACGAAAGAGCGTGCGGCTGTGGGAGATGGAGATTTTCTTGTCCAGCAGATAACGCCGAATCAGTTCCGGCGGCGAGCCCGTGGCTGGAGTCGGCAGGCGAACCCGCTCACGCCCGTCGGCAAAGACGGATATGTGCGCACCGAGGATCATGCCTGCCGCTGAATTGTCGAGCAGCACTGAGCGCAGAGTCTGCAACGCTTCAGGCAACAGCTCGTCATCGGCATCCAGCAACAACACATACTTCCCGCGGGCCACGCGGATGCCATGGTTGCGCGCGGCTGCAGGACCGGCATTTTGCTGGTGGATGATTTGAAGCGTGTCCGGGTAGCCTTGGGCGTACTCCTCGAGTACGTGTGCAGTGTTGTCTTCGGAGCCGTCGTTGATGATCAGGACTTCAATATCCTCAGCCCACTGTGACAGCACAGAGTCCAGCGCCCGCGGCAGGACGGCAGCGTAGTTGTATGCGGCGATAACGACACTGATGAGCGGCTCAGACAGTGCCACCGGCACGCTTGCCTTCTCTTTAAACGCTTGCATTTCAGCTTCCTGATTACTGCTGAATGTTTGGCGTCTGACCCGGTTAACGCCCCCGGTACAAGCATTCCCTTGGGGCGGGTTCTGGTCTGTAAGGCAATTCTTGCGTGACTGTCAGTAGATTCTTTATCGGATGACGATACTGGATCGCAGGCTTGTGCTGGCCGAACGAAAGATGCTCAGACTCTATGAGTCTGCGCATTCCCGGCGCGATGGATAAACGGGGCGGAATAGGCGTTGAGGCAGTATTCAACGTTTGGCTGTAGTCCGAATAGGCGCAAGTCTCACACTGAATTGATCCAGGTGCCCTATGAGCCAGGCATAAACTTTTCGCAGTCGGACGGATCAACAGTACAGGGAGGGGATTTAATCGGGATGCCGCTGGTTTATGGCATAGCGCCCAATGGTGGTATCGCATTCATCGGTGTCTGTACGAACCTGGGAGTCGTCATCATGAAGTCCTTCCACTTACTCGTGATTTCAGGAGCGGTAGCGTTCATGTTGTCGGGGTTGCCTGCAACGGTACTGCAGGCTGCCACCGAGGAGCCGATCGATATGTCCGGCGTACAGCTGGAGCCACAAACGCAAAATGGGATTACTTATCTATCGGGGGGAATCGGTCTGGATGAGTCGCGGGCCATTCATCAGGCCAAGGGTTACAACCTGCACATGACCTTTGCGATCGGGCCGGACAATAAATACATCCCTGATGTCGATCTAGTGGTGCAGAACATGCAAGGGAGCTCAGTGCTGAAGCTGAGTCAGGTAGGGCCTATCGTTTACGTTCAGTTGCCACCCGGTAAATACTCGGTGGTCGCCGCTCGTAATGGTCAGGAAAAACGCAGTGCTGCCGAGATCAAAGGCGGGGCTATTCGCGATCTGGTCTTCCACTGGAATGATGGCGATTGATCGCTGATACCTGGAAACCATTAGTGCTTCTTCAAAATTCACAGGCAACAAAAAACCCGCACGAGGCGGGTTTTTTTTGGGCTTTCATGTGATCTATAACACCACATGAAAACTGAATGTGGTGCCCAGAGACGGAATCGAACCGCCGACACGGGGATTTTCAATCCCCTGCTCTACCGACTGAGCTATCTGGGCAACGGGGCGCATTAAACTGGTTTTTCGGGGGGTCGTCAAGCAAGTTTTCAAAAAAAGTTTAATTATTACCGTCGCTTACGACCCGGCCCCCGAAAACGCGGGGTTATTCGGACGGCGGCACGTAGCCTTCGGCCTTGGCGTAGTCCTCTCCGCAAAAGAACTTGTCCATTTCGCCCTGCAGATATTTGCGGTCTTCGGCGTTCATCATGTTCAGGCGTTTTTCGTTGATCAGCAGGGTCTGGTGCTTTTGCCAGTCAGCCCAGGCCTTGGCCGAGACGTGATCGAAAATGTCCTGGCCTTTGGCTCCCGGGAACGGGGCGCGCTCCAGGGCGGGCAATTCTTCTTTGTACTTGCGGCACATGATGGTGCGGGTCATGACGACTCTCCTGCGTTCAATACGTCGGCCGCGCGTTTGAGCAGCTTTTTCACCGGAGCGGCAAGGCCCAGGCGCGGCGGGGTGGCGAGGTTATACCAGAGCCAGTCAGCCTCGGCCACGTGGTGGCTGGACTCCTGGACCTGAACCAGCCAGGGTTCGATAGCCAGTTGGAAATGGCTGAAGGTGTGAATCAGGCTTGGTAGTGCGTGATGTTTGCCCAGTTCCAGCGAGTGTTGCAGCGCCAGATGTTCCAGGTCGCCGAGATCATCCAGCTCCGGCAAGCTCCAGAGACCGCCCCAGAGGCCCGTGGAGGGGCGACGGTAAAGCAGGATGGCGCCGTCGCGATTTGCCAGCAACGGCATCAGGGTGCGCTTCTGCGGCACGCTCTTGCGCGGTTTTGGAATCGGGTAGCGAGTCTCCAGGCCAAGCAGGTGCGCCTGGCAGCCGCTTTTCAGCGGGCACAGCAGGCAACTGGGTTTGCTGCGGGTACAGAGCGTCGCACCGAGGTCCATCATTGCCTGGGTGTAATTGTTGACCCGAATGTGCGGCGTGAACCGCTCGGCATTGGCCCATAGCTGTTTGGCGACCTTGGGTTCGCCCGGGTAGCCCTCTTGTGCGGTGAAGCGTGCCAACACCCGCTTGACGTTGCCGTCGAGGATCGGAGCGCGCAGGCCCATGCTCAGGCTGGCGATGGCGCCAGCGGTGGACAGGCCGATGCCGGGTAGCTCGATAAGTTTTTCGACATCGCGGGGAAACTCGCCGGCGTGGTCGGCGACAATGATCTTCGCGGTCTTCTGCAGGTTGCGGGCGCGAGTGTAGTAACCCAGGCCGGTCCACAGGTGCAACACTTCGTCTTCCGGCGCCGCGGCCAGGGCTTCGACCGTTGGTAAAGACGCCATGAAGCGGTCGAAGTAGTTCAGCACGGTGCTGACCTGGGTCTGCTGCAACATGATTTCCGAGACCCACACCCGATACGGGGTGATGCCCTGTTGCCAGGGCAGATCGTGGCGGCCGTGGCAGTCGTACCAGTCCAGCACCGCCGTTGAAAATTGCTCGGCTCTCATCGTTTGAACAGCCCCTTGAGAGCGTCTTTCAGTTCCGGACTGACTTTGTCGCCGAGTTTCTCTTCAAGCTTGTCGCCGAGCTTGTCACCGGCCAGTTTGGCCGCGATCTTGCCCAGCCCGTCATTGTCCAGGCGGCAGGCCTTGGCCCCCAGTTCCAGCGGACCGCGGCAACGCAATGGCCACTCGATGCCGACATAACGCTCGTTAACCTGACAAGCCGGGTCCGGCATGTCGCTCTTGTCGCCTTCGATGAGGATGCCGACCCGGTAATCCATGCCCAGTACCCGCAGGTCGACATCACCGTTGCCTTTGACGGTCAACCCCGGGATTCGCACTTTCAGGTCGGGGTTGCTGGCCACGCCGTTACGGAAAGTCAGGTTGCCCTTGAGCTCCTCGAACGGAGTGTCCTTGCCCCGTGGTGGGCCGTTGAGCGTTTTGCGATTGAGGGTCGCAATGCCCTGGCAGAGTTGCTGTTCGAGGTTGGCGTTGAGCAGCACACCGTCGTTGATGACGAAGTTGCTGGTGCCATTGAGGCTGTCGATCAGGGCTTTCTGGCTATTGCCGCTGCCCGTCAGGTTGCTGTTCAACGTGACCAAGCCTTTTACCGGCGGCGTTTGCCCCTGGCTTTCGAGGATGCGTTCGACCGGCACTTTGTTGATGCGTGTCTGCATGCTCAGCAACGGCTCTGGCTGGCGTACGTCAAGGTTGCCACTGGCTTCGAAGTTGCCGTCGTAGAGCTCGCCGCGCAGGTTGTCGAGCTTGAGCAGGCCGCCCTGGCCGGAAGCTTTGAGCGTTGCATTCTGGATCGGTAGCTTGTCGAGGGTCAGTTGACCGAAGCTCAGGTCAGCGTCGATATCCAGTTTGCTCAGGCGTTCGATCGGCAACAGTCTTTCGGTGCTCCAGGCGCCCTTGGTCGGTGCATCAGGCAGGGGTGAGGTAGCGGGACCGGTCATGGCAGTGTCCTCGCTGCTTTTCACTTCAGCCTTGCGGGCCACCGCAGCGCTGTTGGCTTCCGCGGATTTTGGCGGCAGGTAGCGATCAACGTTGAAGGTGTCGCCCTTGAGCTGTACGCGCAGTGACTGTTTGGCGAAGTCTTCGACCGCGACGCGCCCGGTGAAGGTGCCGTCATCGAGTTTCAGATTCAGCTCTTCGAGGGCGATGCTGGTCGGCGTGCCTCTGAGGCGGCTGACCAGTTCGACCTTGCTCAGGCTGCCCTCGGCCATGGCCGGGAGTTTCTGCCCGATGCTGTCGACAAACTTCGCCAGGTCGAATTGGGCAATCGACAGCCCGCCGCTGATTTGCGGGGTCTTGTCCAGATCGTTGACCTTCAGTTCACCCAGGGCGCGCAATTGGTTGGCGGAGATTTTCAGGCCGGTCCATTCGGCAACGTTGGCTGCCTTGTCGACCAGCAACTGGCCTTGGGCGGCGAAGGTCATGGTCTTGCCTTGCAGCGGTTCGCCGGAAGCTTCGCCGGAAAGCTTCATGTCTTCAAACTGATAGCGCTTGAGCACCCGGTCGAAACGCAGTTCGCCGCCGAGCTCGGTTCTGACCCGCAGTACCGGTTGGTTGCTGCCCAGGAATGCCGTCAGTTTGACTGGAATATTTGTGCCTTCATGGATCGCACCGGTACTCAGCTGGATGCTTTCGGCGCTGAATTGCTTGCCGCTGCGCTCATCGAAATACTCAACCCGGGCGTTGTTCACGGTCAGGCTGTCGATATCCAGGCGAATCGGCTGGGAAGCCTTGTCGGGCGCTGGAGGGGTAGCGGGCGCGGATTCTCCGGCCGTTGTTGCGCGGGTGTCAGCCGGGGTGGCTTTCGGCGCGGTCTTGCCGATGTCCTGCCAGTTGCCGTGGCCGTCCTTGTCGCGATTCAGGCGCAGGTTCAGCCCTTCGACGCGCACATCGCTCATCTGTACTTCGCGGCGCAGCAATGGCATCACGCGTACCGACAAACCAAGCATTTGCAGGTCGGCGAAAGGTTTGGTCGGGTTGGCCAGGGTCGCGACGCTGGCTTCGTGCAGTTCCAGGCCAAGCCATGGGAACAGGCTCCAACCGATATCGCCATTGAGCGTCAGCTCAATATGGGCCTTGTCGCGGGCCATCTGGCGAATCTCGTCTTTGTAGTCATTGGGATCGAAGAGGTGGGTCAGGGCAAAGCCCAGAGCCACAATGATCAGCAACAACCCGAGAATTACCAGACCCAGGATTTTGCCAAACGCTTTCATGGGCGAGTCCTTGTAGTGTGTCGAATTCGTAATTTAGCCGGGGAGTATAGCGCTCCAAATCTGGTGGCAGGCCATGGATAGCGATTAGAGCAGATCCAGCGGCAGGTGCAGCTTGGCCGCCAGTGCCTGTGCTTCCAGGTGTCCGGCAGGGGCCAGCAGGCGCAGTGTTGCGCCTTGCTGCTCGGCCATTCTTTGGGCTTCGCTCACCAGGCGTTCGGCCACGCCGCGGCGCCGGGTAATTTTTCGTACGCACAATTGCGACAGGTGCCATACCTCAGGCTGCCGCTGCAGGCGTGCCGCACCCAGCAGCCGGTCATTGAAGCGCCCGGCGATCAGGCTGCCTTCGCGCAGGCCGTGTTCGATCAGCTGCAGCTCATCGTCGAATGGTGCAAACAGCCAGTCCGGGGCGTCGCGATAAATTTTCTGCAGGTCCTGCTGATCCTGATAGCTGGCTTCGTTCAGCGACTCGACAACGATGGGCATGGGATTTCCTTGGACAGTACGAGAGCAGATGACACAGAGAAGTGATGTCAGTTTGATTTTTCAGGCATGAGCAAATGGTAACCATGTGTTGTGTCAGGTGCATGGGGTTTATGCCCGCAAAAATCGCAGCCTGCGGCAGCTCCTACGGTCAACGTTCACTTGAAATTGTGTTGCCCGTCAGTGATATTGACCTTCATGTTTCTGTTTGCCGCCCGCGAGCCTATAATGGCTGCCTTTTTCGCCCAATGATTTTGCGGAGCTGGTGATGGCCGAACGTAAGGCGTCCGTCGAGCGCGACACTCTGGAAACCCAGATCAAAGCCTCGATCAACCTGGATGGCACCGGAAAGGCCCGATTTGATATCGGTGTTCCTTTTCTTGAGCACATGCTGGATCAGATCGCCCGTCACGGGTTGATCGACATTGATATCGTGAGCAAGGGCGACCTGCATATCGACGACCACCACACAGTGGAAGACGTCGGTATCACCTTGGGTCAGGCCTTCAGCAAAGCTATCGGCGACAAAAAAGGCATCCGTCGTTACGGCCATGCCTACGTGCCGCTCGATGAAGCGCTGTCGCGCGTGGTGATCGACTTCTCCGGCCGTCCAGGCCTGCAGATGCACGTCCCCTATACCCGCGCTACCGTCGGCGGCTTCGATGTCGACCTGTTCCAGGAATTTTTCCAGGGCTTCGTCAACCACGCCAACGTCTCCTTGCACATCGACAATCTGCGTGGGCATAACACCCACCACCAGATCGAGACTGTGTTCAAGGCCTTCGGTCGCGCGTTGCGCATGGCTGTCGAGCTGGATGAACGCATGGCCGGGCAAATGCCTTCGACCAAGGGCGTGCTCTGATGCAGACGGTCGCGGTTATCGATTACGGCATGGGCAACCTGCACTCGGTGGCCAAGGCCCTCGAGCACGTGGGTGCCGGCAAGGTGTTGATCACCAGTGATGCCAACGTGATTCGCGAAGCCGACCGGGTGGTATTCCCCGGGGTCGGTGCGATTCGCGATTGCATGGCGGAAATCCGTCGCCTGGGTTTCGATTCGCTGGTCCGTGAAGTCAGCCAGGATCGCCCGTTTCTCGGCATCTGCGTCGGCATGCAAGCCTTGCTCGACCACAGCGAAGAGAACGATGGCGTCGATTGCATCGGTCTGTTTCCGGGTCAGGTGAAGTTCTTCGGCAAAGGTCTGCACGAAGATGGCGAACACCTGAAGGTCCCGCATATGGGCTGGAACGAAGTGCGCCAGGCGGTGGATCACCCGCTGTGGCACAACATTCCGGACCTGGCGCGCTTTTACTTTGTGCACAGCTACTACATCGCCGCCGGCAACCCGCGGCAGGTGGTGGGCGGCGGGCATTATGGTGTCGACTTCGCCGCAGCGCTGGCTGAAGGTTCACGTTTTGCCGTGCAGTTCCATCCGGAGAAGAGCCATACCCATGGCCTGCAGTTGCTGCAGAACTTCGCCGCCTGGGACGGTCGCTGGTAATGGCCAGGAAGAAGCCGCCGATTCTCACGCTCACCCCTGAGCAGGAGAACGAAGCCAACAGCAAGATCAAGCGCTTCATGGAAGATCGCTTCGAACTCGACCTGGGCTCTTTCGAGGCGGCTGAAATCCTCGATCTGTTTACCCGCGAAATTGCTCCGCACTATTACAACAGGGCGATTTTCGATGTGCAGACACACCTCAAAGAGAGGTTCGAAAGCATCGAAAGCGACTTGTGGGCGCTCGAGAAAAACTGATTTTCGAGTGAAGCTGAAAAATCGAATTTGAAGGTTTGCCAGATGCTGATTATCCCCGCTATCGATCTTAAAGACGGTGCCTGTGTAC
Organism: Pseudomonas sp. KH_050; assembly: GCF_057838875.1. Taxonomy (NCBI): domain Bacteria; kingdom Pseudomonadati; phylum Pseudomonadota; class Gammaproteobacteria; order Pseudomonadales; family Pseudomonadaceae; genus Pseudomonas; species Pseudomonas sp. KH_050. The sequence continues at coordinate 324,319 of NZ_CM174478.1, forward strand.
GTCTGCGCCAAGGCCGCATGGAAGATTCCACGGTGTTCTCCGATGACCCGGTGAGCATGGCCGCCAAGTGGGTGGAGGGCGGTTGCCGCCGGCTGCATCTGGTCGATCTGAACGGCGCTTTCGAAGGCCAGCCGGTCAATGGCGAAGTGGTCACTGCGATTGCCAAGCGCTACCCGAACCTGCCGATCCAGATCGGCGGCGGTATCCGTTCGCTGGAAACCATCGAGCATTACGTCAAGGCTGGCGTCAGCTACGTGATTATCGGTACCAAGGCAGTCAAGGATCCGGCATTCGTTGCCGAGGCCTGCCGCGCGTTCCCGGGCAAGGTGATTGTCGGCCTGGACGCTAAAGACGGCTTCGTCGCCACCGATGGCTGGGCTGAAATCAGTACTGTGCAGGTGATCGACCTGGCGAAGCGCTTCGAAGCTGATGGCGTCTCGGCCATCGTTTATACCGACATTGCCAAAGACGGCATGATGCAGGGCTGCAATGTGTCGTACACCGCAGCACTGGCGGCCGCTACGCGGATCCCGGTGATCGCTTCCGGCGGCATCCACAACCTGGGCGACATCAAGTCGTTGCTGGATGCCAAGGCTCCGGGGATCATCGGTGCCATCACTGGCCGGGCGATCTACGAAGGCACTCTCGATGTCGCCGAGGCGCAAGCCTTCTGCGACAGCTACCAAGGCTGAGGACTCACCATGGCTCTGGCCAAACGCATCATCCCTTGCCTGGACGTGGATAACGGCCGGGTGGTCAAGGGCGTCAAGTTCGAGAACATCCGTGACGCCGGCGATCCGGTGGAAATTGCCCGTCTTTATGATGAGCAAGGCGCCGACGAGATTACCTTTCTCGACATCACCGCCAGCGTCGATGGCCGCGATACCACGCTGCATACCGTCGAGCGCATGGCCAGCCAGGTGTTCATCCCGCTGACTGTCGGAGGCGGTGTGCGTACCGTGCAGGACATTCGCAACCTGCTCAATGCCGGCGCGGACAAGGTCTCGATCAACACCGCAGCGGTGTTCAATCCAGAGTTTGTGGGCGAGGCGGCGCAGCATTTCGGTTCGCAATGCATTGTCGTCGCGATCGATGCGAAGAAGGTCTCCTTGCCTGGCGAAGCTCCGCGCTGGGAAATCTTCACCCACGGCGGCCGCAAGCCGACCGGACTGGATGCGGTACAGTGGGCGATCAAGATGGAAGGCCTGGGTGCCGGTGAGATCCTGCTGACCAGCATGGATCAGGACGGTATGAAAAACGGCTTCGACCTGGGCGTTACCCGTGCCATCAGCGACGCGTTGGGGATTCCGGTGATCGCTTCCGGGGGGGTCGGCAACCTGCAGCATCTGGCGGACGGTATTCTGGAAGGCCACGCCAGCGCGGTCCTGGCGGCGAGTATTTTCCACTTTGGCGAATACACGGTTCCCGAGGCCAAGGCCTATATGGCGCAGCGCGGCATCGTCGTTCGCTAGTCGTTTGACATAAAGGCCCTAGTGGCCACACAGGCCACTAGACAGCATGGCGGGCTCACGGCACTCTTGGGCACGCCATGGATTTGGGTAGCCCGTTATGTTCAAACGTCTTCTCCTTGTACTTGCCAGCGCTTCGGTGTTGCTCGCCGGCACCGCTCACGCTGCAGAGAATGCCGACACCCCGCTGGTGTTGCTGACGGAAAACTTCCCGCCGTACAACATGGCGAAAAACGGCAAAAACTTCGCTCAGGACGAAAATATCAACGGTATCGCCGTGGATATCGTCCGCGAAATGTTCAAGCGCGCCGAGATCAACTACAGCCTGACCTTGCGCTTCCCATGGGAGCGAATCTACAAACTCGCCCTGGAAAAACCGGGGTACGGTGTGTTTGTCATGGCGCGTCTGGCGGATCGCGAAAAACTCTTCAAATGGGTCGGCCCGATCGGCCCTGACGACTGGATTATGCTGGCCAGGGCCGACAGTAAAATCAGTCTCGAATCGCTACAGCAGGCGCGCAAGTACAAGATCGGCGCCTACAAAGGCGACGCGATTGCCGAGACCCTGAGCAAGCAAGGGTTGGCCCCTGTCGTAGTGCTGCGCGATCAGGACAACGCCCGCAAGCTCGTCAATGGCCAGATCGACCTGTGGGCCACCGGTGACCCGGCCGGTCGCTACCTGGCGCGGCAGGACGGAGTCACCGGGCTCAAGACGGTACTGCGTTTCAACAGCGCAGAGCTTTATCTGGCGCTGAATAAAAACGTGCCGGATGAAGTGGTGAAAAAACTTCAGGCTGCGCTGGATCAGTTGCGCAATGAAGGTGTGGTCGACGACATCATGGCGCGTTATCTCTGATTGCTTTCAGGGCAGGGCAAGCAGGTCCGTGCGTATTGCGGAGGGGCGAAAACCATAGTCCTTTCCATAACTGCAAAGAGTCAGAGGAAGTTGCTCTGCGGCGAAGGTGACGTCTTCAGTGACGAAAATATACTCTTCAGTCTTTATATTGCTGCAATTTGTCTTGTCTGCCGGTCCGGCGTAATAGTAGCTTTCGGCATACAGGGGATATGAAAAGCGCCATGTAACGCTGTAATTCCAGTCAGCTCCCAGCGTAATAGTCAGCTCCGGTAGTCTGACGGGTTCTGCCTCGACGAGTTGTGCCGGGGAGATCCAGGCATTTCTCAATAGTCCGGCTGTTGGAGTTTGCTCCGCAGATTCGACGCCCAGCACGCAAAGAAAATACATACCTGCTTCGCGACCCGTAGGCGTATTGATAAAAGCCCCGGCGGAACTAGTTGCCTGGCTGTAAAAGTGGGGAGACATACACTCACTGGCATCGCGTACGGTTTTGAAACGGTAGTAAGGAGTATCAATCGTAAAGCTCAGGCCCCATGCAGGTGTTTGATTTTCAGTGGATGGCACCGTGGTGTACCTCAATGGCGCGTAATCCTTGGTGGATAATTTGAAGCTTGGTTCCAGCGTGCAGGAACTTGATGTGGTACTGAAGACTCCTTGTGCGAAGCAGTCAGGCAAGTAGTCGATAGCGTGGCTGTAATGGGTTTCAGGAGCCCACTCGGGTTTTCCGTTTTTTACTTCGCAAGGGGCATTTTCGAAGCACAATTGATCTGGTGTCGATCCAAATGTAGACGTAAATAACACGCCGACAATATTACCTGTTCCACGATCAAGTACAGGGCTGCCGGAGGATCCGCCACGAATATCCTTGCACTTGTTTTTCAGGGTGTTCGGAAAGCTCCACCAGTCTTCAACAAGCGTTGCTTCTGTTGGCTCCTGAACGCAAGCAGCCAAGCGTAGACCTGATTCCGGAAGGCTTCCGGGGGCGCCGACAATGAGGACATCGCCAGGTGCTGTAAAGGCATCGCGTGTCAGTTTAAGTGGTGTTATTCCATCTTCCAGCAAGGTGGAAAGAGGTGAAGTCAACTCCAGAATTGCAATGTCAGTGCCGGTCATGCTGGCCCAGTTCGCTGTATGGATGGTGTAGCTCTTGTAGTCGTCCGGGGTATCATTGAAAAAATTAAATTTCACGCTGGCTTCAAAGGGACGTACTGCAGCAGGGCGTGCCAGATATAGGGACACGCAGTGTCCCGCAGTGAGCACATAAGCCGGTCCGAGCGCATTGCTTTCCTCATCTCGAGTGTCAATAAGGCTCGCGGTACAGTGGGGTTGGTTATCCTTGAAGAGTTTGCCAATACCATTCCAGTGATTATATTTTCCTTGGTGATTTTTCAGTGCCGTCGACTGCGATTGATTGATAAGCCCTTCCCCTAGGTCTCCTGCGTGGAGAGGGCCGCAAAGGAGTGCTGCGCCGAGTGCGCAATAGATAGCTGTGGCAAGTGTACTTCTCATGACCGTTCCTTGGTAATGATGATTGATTTATTGTGTGACTGGATGCAGGGATATTATTGGCGGGTTCTATAACTGTGGGTGATATATATGTATGTTGCAGTCGATAAGGTCGACGGCACGCTGGGAAAGCGTTCAAGTGTACGGGGTCTGTTAATGGTTCCGGGTCTTCCGAGGAAACAGCTTATTGTGAGCGTTAGTTACCGCACTTCGTGATAACGCCCATTCTTTCCGTGCGCTGCTGTTGCTTGGTTGCCGCGCACACTGATCATCAGCTTGATGTCGATCCAGTCGATGCCCTGGGCCTTGAGCTTGGGCAGTTCACGCTCAAGCACCGCCAGGGTTTGCGGATAAGGGTGGCCGATCATCACCGCCGAGCCCTGCTTGTGAGCGAGACTGATAGCCGTCTGTAGTTGAGTGAGGATCGCCGCCTCGGTGCGTTCATCATCGAGAAACACGTCCCGCGATACGCTCGCCAATCCGGTTTTCTGTGCTTGGGCCGCGGCCGAGGTTTTGGCGCTGGTGCGGCTATCGACGAAGAATTTGTGCCGACCCTGCAAGTCGGCCATCAACCAGGCCATGGCCTGGGGTTCGGCGGTCATGCGGCTGCCCATGTGATTGTTGAGGCCGCTGGTGTAGGGCACGGCCCTGAATGCGGCATTCAAGCGCTTCTCGAGTTCTTCCAGGGGTAAGTCGGGATGCCAGGTGAATGGACCGGTAGCGGGGTCCATAGGCATGTGCAGCATGACTGTCTTGCCGGCGCGATGGGCTTCGCGGGCGAATTCGGCGGCATGGGGGGTGTCGGGCATCACCGCGGTGGCAACCGGGCCGGGTAATGCCAGCACCCGGCGGTCCCGTGGCAGGTTTTGCCCGAGGTCATCGATGATCAGGCTCAGGTAAGCCTTGTGCGGGGCCTCCGTATCGGCGGGCAACCCGTGAGCAGCGCCCGCCAGGCAGCACAGCAGACTGAGGATTAGCGCAAGGCGCATCTCAGTGGCTACGAGTAATGCTCAGACCTTTGAGCAGGCTCAGGGCCTGAGCCAACTGATAGTCATCATCCTGCGGCATCGGTTTGGCCTTGCCACTGCTGGTCGGCTTGTCGGCACCGCCGTTGCCATTGCCCAGGTGGCCTTGCAGATCGGCTTCCTTGAAGTATTCGCTGTCTTGTTCGCTAGTGATCTTGGCCTTGCGCACTTCAATGTCCGGCACGATGCCCTGAGCCTGGATCGAGCGACCGTTCGGGGTGTAATACAGCGCGGTGGTGATCTTCAGCGCACGGTCATTGTTCAGCGGCAGCACGGTTTGCACCGAGCCTTTGCCGAAGCTGGTAGTGCCCATCACGACCGCCCGCTTCTGGTCCTGCAGGGCGCCAGCAACAATTTCCGAAGCCGAGGCACTGCCGCCGTTGATCAACACCACCAGTGGAACGGCTTCGCTTTCGTCTTTGCCGGTCGCCGAGAAACGCAGTTCGGAATTGGCGATGCGGCCCTTGGTGTAGACGATCAGGCCCTTGGTGATGAAGTGGTCGACCACTTCAACCGCCGATTGCAGCACGCCACCCGGGTTGTTACGCAGGTCGAGGACGATCCCGTTGAGTTTCTTGCCGTTGTCCTTGCGCAGCTTGGCCAGGGCCTTCGAGACCTCTTCGCCGGTCTTGACCTGGAACTGGGTGATGCGGATGTAACCGTAGCCGGATTCGAGCAACTGGCTCTTCACGCTCTTGACCTGGATGATGGCGCGAGCCAGCGTCACGTCGAACGGCGTGCCGCCATCGCGCACCAGGGTCAGGGTGATTTTCTCGCCGACCTTGCCACGCATCTTGTCGATGGCTTCGGTCATGCTTTGGCCGCGAGTCGGCTGGCCGTTAATCTTGACGATGTAGTCGCCGGCCTGAATACCTGCTTTGGATGCAGGGGTATCGTCGATCGGTGAGACGACTTTGATGAAGCCGTCTTCGGCACCGACTTCGATGCCCAGGCCACCGAATTCGCCGCTGGTGCTTTCCTGCAACTCAGCGAAGTCTTCCGGGCCAAGGTAGGCCGAGTGTGGATCAAGGTTGTTGAGCATGCCCTTGATGGCATTTTCCAGCAGGGTCTTGTCGTCTACGGGTTCGACATAGGCAGCCTTGATCCGGTCCATGACCTCGGCAAAGGTGCGCAGCTCGTCGAGCGGCAGTGGCGCCTTGGTGGTCGCGGCCGTCGCTGGCTTCGCGGTTTCGGCGGCGAACGCGCAGGGCGCACCGATCACAATGGCGATGGTCAGGGCCAGCGAGGTAAGGCGGGACAAATGCAGCATGACGAACGAACTCCTGGGTTAGATGGTGCGCTTATCCTTGCGCACGGCACCATTGTGCTGGATCGCTGGGGCGACCCTGCTGGCGAATTGCGAAATACAACGCTGGGGTATCCTGGCCACCACTGCTACCGACAGTGGAGATGGATTCACCGGCTTTGACAATGTCGCCAGCTTCTTTAAGTAGCGTCTGGTTATGTCCGTACAGGCTCAAGTAGCCGTTGCCATGGTCGAGAATGACCAGCAATCCGGCGCCTCGCAACCAGTCGGCGAACACCACGCGACCGCCGTGTACGGCGTGTACCTGGCTGCCGGCGGAGGCACTGATCATTACCCCGTCCCACTTGGTACGGGCATCATCGCCACGGGTTTCGCCAAAGCGCGCAAGCAGACGACCATCAACCGGCCATGGAAGTTTGCCGCGCGCTGAGACAAAAGGGCCGCCGTAGGATGCTCCCGAACTGGAAACCAGTGGGCCAGGTGCTGCTTTAGCCGGCTTGTCCGGACTATCGCTGGCAAGCGCCTGGGCCTCAAGCAAGCGCTTTTTTTCGGCTTCCTGCTGGGCGATCAGCGCCTTTTGTCGTGCTTCTTCTGCCTCCCTGGCCTGGCGAGCCAGGGTTTCTTCGATGGTTTTCAGGACGTTTGACAGGTCGGCCTGATCTTGCTCGCGGGCCTGGAGTTTTTCGTCGCGGGCCTTTACGTCGCTGTTGAGCTTGGCCAGCGCCAATTGGCGCTCCTTGCGGACCTTGTCGAGTTCGTCATGCTGGCTGTCGAAGGTGCTTTTCTGCACCAGCAGCTGAGCTTGCTGCAGGGCGATGTCCTGTTCGACGTTGGCCAGCTGGCGCAAGGTCTCGTTGAAGTTTTTCAGCTGCTCCAGGCGCGCTTGGCTCAGGTAATCGTAATAGGTCAGGGTCCGGGCGAATTTTTCCGGGTTCTGTTGGTTGAGCAGCAGCTTCAAATACTCCTGGCGGCCGTTCTGGTAGGCCGCGCGAGCCTGAATGGCGATCAGTCGCTGCTGTTCAATGCGCGCGCTCTGAAGTTTTTTTTTCTCTTCATCGAGCCGCTGCAGCTCGGATTCGCTTTTCTTCAGCTCTTTTTGCAGAGACTCGACCTGCTTCTCGAGCTTGCCCATTTCGGTTTCGGTGCCGCGCAGGTCTTTTTGCACGCCGGATTTTTCTTCCTGGAGCTTGCCCAGGAGCTTTTTCAGCTCGGCAATATCCTGACGCGTAGCGTCCAGCTGTTGTTGGGTTTGTACGCGCTCGTCGGCCAAGGCCGGTTGGAGCAGGCAGACAAGAGCAAGGGTCATCAGGGCGCGAAGCATAGAGGCGGGCGACACCAGGGAAAGGGACGGCCTAGTATGCCCGCCGCGGACCGCAAAAAAAATGCCCAATTCAGACTGTGTGATGACCGGAGTGGGGTTCAGTCAGGTCTGGCACTTAAAAACAGCGCAAAACCAATGTGGGAAGGGCCGCCCGGCCCTTCCCACAGTTGATTTGCGGTGTAGCAGGGGCTGAATCAGACCAGTATCGAAGTGCCGGTCATTTCTTCAGGCTGCTTGAGATCCAGCAGTTTGAGCATGGTCGGCGCCACATCGGCCAATACCCCACCTTCGCGGACTTTAAGGTCGCGCTTGCCGACGTAGATGAACGGTACCGGCTCCGTGGTATGGGCGGTATGAGCCTGGCCAGTGGAGTCATCGGACATTTGCTCGACGTTGCCGTGGTCTGCGGTGATCAGTGCTTCACCGCCGACTTTTTCCAGGGCCTCGACAATCCGGCCAACGCACAGGTCCAGGCATTCAACGGCCTTCACTGCCGCGTCGAACACACCGCTGTGGCCGACCATGTCGCCATTGGCGTAGTTGACGACGATGACGTCGTAACGCTGGTTTTCGATGGCGTCGACGATTCTGTCGGTAACTTCCGGTGCACTCATTTCTGGTTGCAGGTCATAGGTCGCGACTTTCGGCGACGGGATCAGGATGCGTTCTTCGCCGTGGAAGGGTTCTTCACGACCGCCGGAGAAAAAGAAGGTCACGTGAGCGTACTTCTCGGTCTCGGCAATGCGCAGCTGGGTTTTGCCGTTTTTCGCCAGGTAATCACCCAGCACGTTTTCCAGGCTGCTCGGTGCAAAGGCCGAGGGTGCAGGAATACTGGCCGCGTATTGGGTCAGCATGACGAAAGCTGCCAGTTTCGGCTGGCGGGCACGTTCGAAGTCCTTGAAGTCGTCTTCGACGAACACGCGGGTCAGCTCGCGGGCGCGGTCAGCGCGGAAGTTCATGAACACTACGGCATCGCCGTCTTCGACCTTGACCGGCTCGCCGATGGTCGTGGCTTTGACGAATTCGTCGTTCTCGCCGCGTTCGTAGGCCGCTTGCAGGCCTTCCTGGGCGGTGGCGGCGTTGAATTCGCCGTTGCCGTCAACGATCAGGTCGTAGGCCTGGGACACGCGATCCCAACGATTGTCGCGATCCATGGCGAAATAACGACCAACGATACTGGCAATCCGGCCCTTGCCGAGGGTTTTGAAGGACTCATCCAGCAGTTCGATCGACGACTGGGCGCTTTTGGGCGGCGTGTCGCGGCCATCGAGGAAGGCGTGCAGGTAGATTTTCTCGGCGCCGCGTCTGGATGCCAGTTCAGCCATGGCTATCAGGTGATCCTGATGGCTGTGCACGCCACCATCGGACAGTAAACCGAGGATATGCACCGCTTTGCCAGCGGCAACGGCTTTATCTACGGCCGCGCAGAGGGTCGGGTTTTCGAAAAACTCGCCGTCGCGGATCGACTTTGTTACCCGGGTGAAGTCCTGGTACACCACGCGACCGGCGCCAAGGTTCATGTGGCCGACTTCCGAGTTGCCCATTTGCCCGTCCGGCAGACCGACGTCCATGCCCGAACCTGAAATCAAGCCGTTCGGCACCGTGGCGCACAGGCGGTCTAGCACAGGCTTCTTGGCCGAATAGACGGCGTTGTGTTCTTGGCTTTCACTGTAACCGAAGCCATCCAGAATTATCAGGACTAAAGGTTTAGGCGTGGTAGTCATAGATCCCACTCGTGGCTGGATTGAAAAGGGTATGGAAAAAAGAGTGGCAGTTTAAAGGCAAGTTCAATTGCCGTCACCGCCGGGCGGGGTTTGGTCGGCCATGGCGGCTGTGTATACTGGCCGACATTTTAACGCACTGGAACCTCCTTCAATGGTTGATCACCTGATTGCATTCGCCACTACCCACTATCTGCTCGTCGGCGCCTTCGTCGTTCTGCTGGCATTGCTGATCGCCCATGAGATGAAAGGCGGCGGCCGTAGCCTGAGCACCGGTGAACTGACCGGGCTGGTTAACAAGGACGCAGGCGTGGTGATCGACATTCGTCCGACCAAGGATTTCGCAGCCGGTCACATCGTTGGCGCGCTGAACATTCCACACGACAAACTCACCGCTCGCGTCGGCGAACTGGAAAAGCACAAGGCCAAGACCATCATCCTGGTCGATGCTCAGGGCCAGACTTCCGGTACTCACGCCCGTGAACTGCTGAAATCCGGCTTCACTGCCGCCAAGCTGTCCGGCGGCATTGCCAGCTGGAAAGGCGACAACCTGCCGCTGGTGAAGTGACATGAAAAACGTCGTCGTCTATTCCAGCGATTACTGCCCTTACTGCTCGCGAGCCAAGTATCTGCTCGAGAGCAAAGGCGTAGCCTTCGAAGAAATCAAGGTCGATGGCAAGCCGCAGGTGCGCGCTGAAATGTCCCAGAAGGCCGGCCGGACCTCCGTGCCGCAAATCTGGATCGGCAGCACCCACGTCGGTGGTTGTGACGAACTGCACGCTCTGGAGCGCGCCGGCAAGCTGGACGCGCTGCTCGAGGCTTGAATCCCAAACCCTACAAGACCCTAAAAGTGAGAAGGATCTGCGATGACTGATGAACAGAACACTACTGCTGCCAGCGAAGAAGAAACTGCTCCGCAATTCTCGCTGCAGCGTATCTATGTGCGTGACCTGTCCTTCGAAGCTCCGAAAAGCCCGGCGATCTTCCGCCAGCAGTGGGAGCCGAGCGTAGCTCTGGATCTGAACACTCGCCAAAAAGCCCTGGAAGGTGACTTCCACGAAGTTGTGCTGACCTTGTCGGTTACCGTGAAGAACGGTGAAGAAGTCGCGTTCATCGCTGAAGTGCAACAGGCCGGGATCTTCCTGATCAAGAACCTGGACGACGCTTCGATGAGCCACACCCTGGGTGCGTTCTGCCCGAACATCCTGTTCCCGTACGCTCGCGAAACCCTGGACAGCCTGGTAGTTCGTGGTTCGTTCCCGGCGCTGATGCTGGCTCCGGTGAATTTCGACGCGCTGTACGCACAAGAACTGCATCGCATGCAGGCCGCCGGCGAAACACCGACCGTACAATAAGCTTCGCCCGCCCATGAAAAAAGCGCCTCAACGGCGCTTTTTTCATGGGGAAAATGAAACGGTCGGGCACGCTGCGATCTTTTGATTTGCGTAGGAGCTGCCGCAGGCTGCGATCTTTTGATCTTAAAGGCGAAAAGATCGCAGCCTTCGGCAGCTCCTACATTGGATCGCTGTATCGCACGTTAACGAAGTGTGACGGGGGTTACTTGAAACCCAGTTGCCGCCACCCCTCGTAGACAGCGACGGCGACGGTGTTCGACAGGTTCAGGCTGCGACAGCCTTCGCGCATCGGCAGGCGCAGGCGTTGCTCGGCAGGCAGGGCGTCCAGCACTTCGGCTGGCAGGCCACGGCTTTCCGGACCGAACAGGAAGACATCGCCCTCGGCGAAGCTGGCGTCGTGAAACGGTCGCGAGCCCTTGGTGGTGAAGGCGAACACGCGTGGGTGGCCGAGGCTTTCCAGGCAGCTGGCGAGGTCGGCATGGCGTTGCAGGGTGGCATATTCGTGGTAATCGAGGCCGGCCCGGCGCAGGCGCTTGTCGTCCATCTCGAAGCCCAGCGGCTCGATCAAATGCAGGTGGCAGCCACTGTTGGCGCACAGCCTGATAACGTTGCCGGTATTCGGCGGAATTTCTGGTTGAAAAAGGATGACGTGAAACATGCACGGCTCCGAAGATAAAGATGGGCTGCATTCTACGCCTGAAGCAGATCCGCGGCCGAAGCTATTGCGGCGTATGTTTTTCTCGCTGGTGATAGTCGGCGTCATGGTCGGCCTGATGATCGGCCGCCTGACCACGCCGGATCCGACCGAGCTGCAGCAGGTGGATGTCGACACGGAAGGGTTGGTGCTGTGGTTCAACAATGAGCCCAAGCTGCATGGCGAACACATCGAGGGCGCCGTGGCGTTGCTGTTCGAGGCGACGGGCAGGGTGCAGAAGGGTCAGCTGAAGGTCAACGGCAATACTGCGAATTGGCGGGTGCGCTCGAGTGATGGAGGATTGTTGCTGAGTGTGGTGGCGGCCCGACCGTTGCGTGGTGAGTGGGCGGGGAGTGAGGTCGACGACCGCTGGCGGCTGGAGATCCATCTCCGGGAGGAATAAAAGAGGGAAGCCCCGGCCTGCCTGTACCAGGGTTCCCGAAACCGGGTGGGGCTCGGCGCTGTTTGCGTCGTGAGCCCGGTGTAAAGAAGGAATCCCCGGCCTGCCTGTACCAAGGACCCCAAAACGGGACGGGCTCGTCGCAGTTGCGGTATGAGCCCGGTGTAAAGAGGGGAATCCCCGGCCTGCCTGTACCAAGGTCCCCGAAACCGGGTAGTGAATCGAATCACTGATTGGACTATTGCAGGGGGCGTGCCAGTTTTTAACAAGTTGAAACAGAAAGTCGCGGAGCAGCGATGAAAGCCCCGTAAATCGGGGCTTTTGTGTTTTTCTGATATGGGGTTTCTGGTGGATGAAGGCGGGATTTCGAATCAATTGTCGTGTGCGATTGCGGTTCACGGTGCATTGCGGTGGTGCATGCTGGCCCCAAAAGCATCGCGAGCAGGCTCGCGATTGGATCTGGAGATCAGCGCAGATCTAAAGGCTGTTTAGCCCTCATCACTCTCGTCATCCTCTGCGCCATCGACCTTCATCCCCAGTTCCTTGATCTTGCGGGTCAAGGTGTTGCGGCCCCAGCCCAGTAGCACGGCGGCGTCGCGGCGACGGCCGGCGGTGTGTTTGAGGGCGGTTTCGATCATGATCCGCTCGAAGCTCGGCACCGCGCTGTCGAGCAGGCTCGATTGGCCGCGTGCCAGCGCCTGATCGGCCCATTGACGCAACGCCTGCTCCCAGTTGGTGACTGGCGCAGAGTCCTGCGGCAGGTTCAGCAGTTCCGGTGGCAGGTCGCCGATATGCACTTCGCGACCCGAAGCCATCACCGTGATCCAGCGGCAGGTGTTCTCCAATTGGCGCACGTTGCCGGGCCACGGCAGGTTTTTCAGGTATTCCTCGGTTTCGCTTTTCAGCAATTTAGGCTCGACCGCCAGTTCTTGGGCGGCGCGAGCGAGGAAATGCTTGGCCAGGGTCGGAATGTCTTCGCGACGATCGGACATCCGCGGGATATGGATGCGGATCACATTCAGGCGATGGAACAAATCTTCACGAAACTTCCCGGCATGAACCAGGGTTTCCAGATTCTGGTGAGTCGCGGCGATGATCCGCACGTCGACCTTGACCGGGGTGTGGCCGCCGACCCGATAAAACTCGCCATCGGCCAATACCCGCAACAGGCGCGTCTGGGTGTCGGCTGGCATGTCGCCGATCTCGTCGAGAAACAACGTACCGCCATCAGCTTGCTCGAAACGTCCACGGCGCAGGTTGGCGGCACCGGTGAAGGCGCCTTTTTCATGGCCAAACAGCTCGGACTCCATCAAGTCCTTGGGTATCGCCGCCATGTTCAAGGCGATGAACGGTGACGCCGCGCGCGGGCTGTGGCGGTGCAGGGCATGGGCCACCAGCTCTTTACCGGTACCGGATTCGCCGTTGATCAGTACCGTAATGTTCGAGTGGCTGAGACGACCAATGGCCCGAAACACCTCCTGCATCGCCGGCGCTTCGCCGATGATTTCCGGGGTGCGGGTCAGGATTGGCGCCACTTCCAGGCCTTGCTGTTCCTGGGCGTGCTGGTTGGCGCGCTTGACCAGGGAAACGGCTTCGTCGACATCGAACGGCTTGGGCAGGTATTCGAAAGCGCCGCCTTGATAGGACGCGACAGCGCTGTCCAGGTCGGAGTGAGCAGTCATGATAATCACTGGCAACCGTGGGTGCTGTTCGCGAATCCGTGCCAGCAGGTCCAGACCGCTGGCACCCGGCATGCGAATGTCGGAGATGATCACGTCCGGCTGCTGGCGCGCCAGGCGGCTCATCACGCCATCGGCGCTGTCGAAGCTTTGCGTGGTCATGCCTTCCTGCTGCAAGGCCTTTTCCAGAACCCAACGGATAGAACGGTCGTCATCGACGATCCACACGGTTTCACTACGGCTCATGTCGATGGGGCTCCTTGTTCCAGTGGCAGAAAGATCGAGAACGTGGTGTGGCCAGGATGGCTGTCACATTCGATCAGGCCCTGGTGCTGGCTGATGATGTTCTGAGTAATGGCCAGGCCCAGCCCGGTGCCGTCCGGGCGGCCGCTGACCATTGGAAAGAAGATGGTTTCCTGCAGTTCGGCGGGAATTCCCGGGCCGTTGTCGATGATTTCGATCTTGGTCACCAGGCGATGGCGTACATGGCCGATGGTGAACTGGCGCATCGCACGGGTGCGCAGGCTGATGCGGCCCAGGCGCAGTTCGTTCTGGCTGCTGATGGCCTGCATGGCATTGCGCACGATGTTGAGCACCGCCTGGATCATCTGCTCGCGGTCGATCAAGACATCGGGAATGCTCGGGTCGTAGTCGCGCACCAACGTGATGCAGCCCTGGCTTTCGGCTTCTACCAGGCTGCCCACGCGCTCGAGCACTTCATGGATATTGGTCATCGCCAGTGACGGCAGCTTGTTCGAGCCGAGCATGCGATCCACCAGGTTACGCAGGCGATCGGCCTCTTCGATGATGACGTTAGTGTAGTCCCTGAGGCTATCTTCGGGCAGTTCGCGGGCCAGCAACTGGGCGGCGCCGCGAATCCCGCCGAGGGGGTTCTTGATCTCGTGGGCCAGGCCGCGCACCAGCATCTTGCTGGTTTCCTGCTTGGACAGCTGGGCCTCTTCCTTGGTGATCCGCAGCAAACGGTCACGGGGATGGACTTCCAGCAGCAGCAGGGTGGTGCCCTCGCTGAGGATCGGCGTCACCGCGTAATCGACGGTCAGGGTCTGGCCGGTCAGGGCGGTGAGCATCGCTTCGCGTTTGGTGAACGGGTGCGCCTGCTCGACGGCCTGGCGCAAGGAGCTCAGGGCTTCGGCTGATTCGGTGAACAGCTCGCTGATGAATTGCCCATGACTGCGCTGGCCACTGATGGCCAGCAGCATTTCCGCCGCCGGGTTCATGTACTCAAGGCGCAGGTCGGCGTTGAGCAGGATGGTCGCGGTGGTCAGGTTGTCGAGTAGCAAGCGGTGCAGTGCGTCGCTGATGGTCATTAGGACCTCTTTTGAAGCGGGACAACCCAGGGCCGGTCCCGCATTGCGCGCGCGAATAAAGCGCTGATGCAAGGAAAATGCAAAAACCAAACCAAGGCTCCGAAAAGAAGCGTTAAACCCCTGAAACAGGCGTTTTAGGCTCGATTGCGTGGCGTTCGGCCGGCACTACCGGGTATTTTCGAACCAAAATGGGTTGATAAGTGACTAGGGTGCAGCTCATTGCACCAATATAGTGCGCAAACCTGAAAGGCGTTTAGAAGTTTGAAAAAATGCTTTTAGGTTCTTCAGGTTTGTCGACCAGCGGACATTCCGGACGCTGGCCGTAATCGACCAGGGAGCAAGGCTTGACCTGACGTTTCTGCGCCAGGGACATGCGCAGCATATGGAAAGGCTGATTGGCTGTTCGCTCGACGATTCGCCCTTGCTCATCGAGACTTTCCACTGCCAGGTGGTGGCTGCCGCGGTCGATATTGCTCAAGGCAAACACCGGGCTGGGGCCCGGAGCGGAGGTTGGCTGGCCATCCAGCAACAAGCGAAAGCGGTGACCGCGTTGCAGGCCGGGCTCATTGGTGACGCTGACAATCAACTCACCCTGAGTGCTGCGAATCGTGGCGTCGGGGTCGGGTACCAGAACACGCAACATCTGATAGTAGAAGGGCGGTTTACCCTCGGCCTTCCTGGCGGCTGATGTCGGAACGGCACCGCTCGGGTTTGCTGACATGCGATTGTCGGGTGCCAGCTGAACACGTTTGGCATTGCCCGGTTGCGGTTGATCGGTAAAAACCCGATTCCCCTGGCCATCGATATAGGTGTAGACCTCGGCGACGGCCGGAAAGGCGATCAGCAGCAGGCAGAGCGCAAGGGCACCAGTGAAAGGCATCAAGGCTTGTGCACCCGTTGCACGGTAAAGGTGGCGGTCGGGCTCTGTTGCACAACGCGCGCGCCATCCAGTACCTGAACCGCCAGTCGGTGTTCACCACGATCGATGTTCACCAGTTGCAAGCGTGGCACGTTGCTTGGCTGACCATAGGGCTGGTCGTCCAGCAGCAGACGCAGGCGATGCTCGCCTTGCAGGCGCGGTTGCAGCGCAACACCCACGGTGAAGGTGCCATTGTTGGCGCGCAGGGCTTCTTCGCTGGGTAACCCGGTCAACTCCAATACCTCATATGCAGCGACACTATCGGCTTGCTGACGGTCGTTTTGTGTCGGGCTGGCGTGTGGCGGGGCAGGCGGCTGACGCTCGACGCTATTGAGTGGCGGCAAGTCGACGGCCTGGCTCCGGGTACCGTCGGGCGGCTGATTGCTATAGGCAGTGTTGCCATTGGCATCGGTGTATTTGTAGATCTGCGCCGTCGCCGAGAAGGTGAGGGACAAAAGCAGAAACAGTAAAAACGGCCGCATTCAGGCTTCCCGATGGGTTGAACAAGTTACTCCGACAGCGCGATACCCGGGCTGCCAGCATAGAACACTATGAGTTCTACCGGGCTGTCGCCGGTTTTGCCGCGATGCACCGTGTTGACCATTTCCGCCAGGGTCTGCCCTTGTTTGAGTACTCGGGTCTGACCGCTGTCCCTGGCTTCGACGGTGAGCTCTCCGGCGAGGATATAAGCCGCATTGGGGATCGGGTGAGTGTGCCACTTTAGTTCGGTGTTGGCAGGTATCTTCAGTTTGAGCAGGGTCAGTTCGGGGCGGTCTTGGGGGTAGGAGGCATAGGGCGTTCCATCCCAGGAAGAGGAACTCTGCAGCAAGACTTCCTTTTCGATCCCGGGCTTTGCATTGGTATTGCTGCAGCCCAGAGTGAGCAGGCAAGCGAGCGCGACGAGCAAGGTTCTGGCAGGGACTGGTGTTTTCATGGCTCTATCCTTTGCAGGGGGGGGTGATGGCTCGAACAAGTGCTGTCAGGCTACATGCAATGCAATGGCGTTGATGCCGGAGGGGGCTGTGAGTACCGGAGGATGGGGTGCGATCAGTTGTCAGAAATTGCCCACAAAAAAGGCCTCCCGAAGGAGGCCTCTGTTACGCCGCTTGCGCAAGCGTTACTGGATTAGCAGCTGTAGTACAGCTCGTATTCCAGTGGGTGTACGAAGGTGCGAACCTTGATTTCTTCTTCGCTTTTCAGGGCGATGTAAGCGTCGATGAAGTCGTCGCTGAAAACGCCGCCTTTGGTCAGGAATGCACGACCTTTGTCCAGCTCTTCCAGGGCTTCTTTCAGGCTGCCGCAAACTTGTGGAATCTCTTTCGCCTCTTCAGGCGGCAGGTCGTACAAGTTTTTATCGGCGGCGTCGCCTGGGTGAATCTTGTTCTGGATACCGTCCAGGCCGGCCATTACCAGGGCAGCGAAGGCCAGGTACGGGTTGGCTGCTGGATCCGGGAAGCGGGCTTCGATACGGCGAGCACGAGGGCTGGACACGTAAGGAATACGGATCGAAGCGGAACGGTTGCGAGCCGAGTAGGCCAGCATTACCGGTGCTTCGAAACCTGGGACCAGACGCTTGTAGGAGTTGGTCGACGGGTTGGTGAAACCGTTCAGCGCCTTACCGTGCTTGATGATGCCGCCGATGAAGAACAGGGCGGTGTCGGACAGGCCGGCATAACCTTCGCCAGCGAAGGTGTTCTTGCCATCTTTGGCGATGGACAGGTGAACGTGCATACCCGAACCGTTATCGCCGTACAGCGGCTTAGGCATGAAGGTCGCGGTGCGGCCGTAAGCGTCAGCAACGTTGTGCACGCAGTATTTCAGGGTCTGAACTTCGTCAGCCTTGGCTACCAGGGTGTTGAACTTGACGCCGATTTCGTTCTGGCCAGCAGTCGCCACTTCGTGGTGGTGAACTTCGATGACCAGGCCCATTTCTTCCATGGCGTTGCACATGGAGGTACGGATTTCGTGGTCGTGGTCGAACGGAGGAACCGGGAAGTAGCCGCCTTTGACGCCTGGACGGTGACCGCGGTTGCCGCCTTCGACGTCCTGGTCGGACATCCACGAACCTTGTTCGGAGAAAATCTTGAACATGGAGCCGGAGATGTCGGACTTGAACTTCACTTCGTCGAAGATGAAGAATTCTGGCTCCGGGCCTACGAATACGGTGTCGCCGATACCGGTGGACTTCAGGTATTCCTCGGCGCGCTTGGCGATGGCACGTGGGTCACGGTCATAGCCTTGCATGGTCGAAGGTTCGATCACGTCGCAAACCAGGATCAGGGTCGGCTCTTCGGTGAACGGGTCCAGGACGGCAGTGCTGTCGTCCGGCATCAGGATCATGTCGGAAGCTTCGATGCCTTTCCAGCCAGCGATGGAGGAGCCGTCGAACATTTTGCCTTCTTCGAAGAAAGCTTCGTCCAGCGCGTCGCGAGCCGGCATGGTCACGTGGTGCTGTGTGCCTTTGGTGTCAGTGAAGCGCAGATCAATCCATTTGACGTCATGATCTTTGATGAGTTGAACCGACTTCGACATAGTGTCCTCCGGGTGGGCTTCGGGCTTGGTAGTGGATGCCCTTAGAATGTGGGTGATGCCGGCGCGAATACTCTGCCAAGGCAACCTGCCTCACAAGGGAGCAAATTGCATGCCAGTGCCCCGACTTGGGTTTTTCGCCCCAATCTCACGCATATAAACGTGTAAATGGAGAAAAACGTAATTTTTACGCACTGCAATGTGGCGCGAAAAAGCTCATACGCCCCGTTTTAGTGCGCGCAAAACCATCTGAACATTAACTGGTTAAACCTTGAGCAATTTCCGCTATAATCCGCGCCCCCCTTTTTCGGCTGGCCCTTCGCGCGCTGTTTTCATGAAACTAATCGTAAAAGTCTTTCCCGAGATCACCATCAAGAGCCGCCCGGTACGGATGCGTTTCATCCGCCAGCTGGCCAAAAACATCCGTGCCGTGCTCCGTGATCTGGATCCGGCTGTGGTGGTGAACGGTGTGTGGGACAATCTCGAGCTGGAAACCCGTGTCAGCGAGCCGAAAGCCTTGAAGGACATGATGGATCGCCTGAGCTGCATGCCGGGCATCGCGCATTTCCTGCAGGTTGACGAGTACCCGTTGGGCGACTTCGACGACATCGTCGCCAAGTGCAAGCAGCACTTCGGCGATGCCTTGCCGGGCAAGATTTTTTCTGTGCGCTGCAAGCGCGCCGGCAAGCACGAATTTTCCTCGATGGATGTCGAGAAATACGTCGGCAGCCAGCTGCGTCGTCAGTGCGGCGCCGCCGGAATTTCCCTGAAAGAGCCTGAAATCGAAGTGCGGATGGAAATTCGCGACCAACGGTTGTTTGTGATCCACAGCCAGCACAACAGCATCGGCGGATATCCGCTGGGCGCCCTCGAACAGACCCTGGTACTGATGTCCGGTGGTTTCGATTCGACGGTAGCGGCTTACCAGATCATGCGCCGCGGGCTTATGAGCCATTTCTGCTTCTTCAACCTCGGCGGCCGCGCCCACGAACTGGGCGTGATGGAAGTCGCGCATTTCATCTGGAAGAAGTACGGCAGCTCCCAGCGCGTGCTATTCGTCAGCGTACCGTTCGAGGAAGTGCTCGGAGAAATTCTCGGTAAAGTCGATAACAGTCATATGGGCGTAGTATTGAAGCGTATGATGTTGCGCGCGGCTTCAAGAATTGCCGATCGGCTGGAAATCGATGCGCTGGTTACCGGTGAGGCGATCTCCCAGGTGTCCAGCCAGACGCTGCCGAATCTCTCGGTGATCGACTGCGTGACCGAGAAGCTGGTGCTACGCCCCCTGATCGCCAGTCACAAGCAGGACATCATTGATCTGGCCACCGAGATCGGCACTGCCGATTTCGCCAAGCACATGCCGGAATATTGCGGGGTGATTTCGGTCAACCCCAAGACCCACGCCAAGCGCAACCGCGTGGAGTATGAAGAACAACAGTTCGATATGGCGGTGCTCGAGCGTGCGCTCGAGAACGCCAAACTGGTGCCGATCGATCGGGTTATCGATGAATTGGGCCAGGATTTGCAGGTCGAAGAAGTCAGTGAAGCACTGGCCGGTCAGATCGTGATCGACATCCGTCACCCGGATGCTCAGGACGACGAGCCGCTGGAGCTGCCTGGCATCGAGGTACAAGCGATGCCGTTTTATGCATTGAACGCTCGTTTCAAGGAACTGGACCCTACTCGCCAGTACCTGTTGTATTGCGACAAAGGCGTGATGAGTCGCCTGCATGCCCACCATTTGCTCAGTGAGGGGCATGCCAATGTGCGCGTTTATCGACCGAGCTAAGAGCCCGGGGCTGTATGCCTGTGGTTTGCGTCACCGGCCCCCCGACGCCGCCGTCAAGCTGTAACGGCAAGGCCTGACTCTACTGAAAATCGCTGCCACGACCTGTCAGCACACCGAATCCTCTGATCGAGATACACAAGTGATCGAAAATCTACGCAACATCGCCATCATTGCTCACGTTGACCATGGTAAAACCACCCTGGTAGACAAACTCTTGCGTCAATCCGGCACCCTGGAGCGCAACGAGCTCAACGACGAGCGCGTGATGGACTCCAACGACCAGGAGAAAGAGCGCGGTATTACCATTCTGGCGAAAAACACCGCCATCAACTGGAACGGCTACCACATCAACATCGTGGACACCCCGGGCCACGCCGACTTCGGCGGCGAAGTAGAACGCGTAATGTCGATGGTCGACTCCGTTCTGCTGCTGGTTGACGCTCAAGACGGCCCTATGCCGCAAACCCGTTTCGTGACCAAGAAGGCTTTCGAAGCCGGCCTGCGTCCAATCGTGGTAATCAACAAGGTTGACCGTCCAGGCGCGCGTCCGGACTGGGTTCTGGACCAGATCTTCGACCTGTTCGACAACCTCGGTGCTACCGAAGAACAACTGGACTTCAAAGTCGTCTACGCCTCGGCCCTGAACGGCATTGCCGGTCTGGACCACACCGACATGGCTGAAGACATGACGCCGCTGTACCAGTCGATCGTCGACAACGTACCTGCGCCGAAAGTCGACCGTGACGGTCCGTTCCAGATGCAAATCTCCGCTCTGGACTACAACAGCTTCCTGGGTGTTATCGGCGTTGGCCGTATCGCTCGTGGTCGCATCAAGCCGAACACTCCGGTTGTCGCTATCGACGCCGACGGCAAGAAGCGTAACGGTCGTATCCTGAAGCTGATGGGTCACCACGGTCTGCACCGTATCGACGTTGAAGAAGCAGCTGCCGGCGACATCGTCTGCATCAGCGGCTTCGACCAGCTGTTCATCTCCGACACTCTGTGCGACCCACTGAACGTCGAAGCGATGAAGCCGCTGACCGTTGACGAGCCAACCGTTTCCATGACCTTCCAGGTAAACGACTCGCCTTTCTGCGGTAAAGAAGGCAAGTTCGTGACCAGCCGTAACATCAAGGAACGTCTGGACAAAGAGCTGCTGTACAACGTTGCACTGCGCGTTGAAGAAGGCGACTCGGCTGACAAATTCAAGGTATCCGGCCGTGGTGAGCTGCACCTCTCGGTACTGATCGAAACCATGCGTCGCGAAGGCTTCGAAATGGGTGTCGGTCGTCCGGAAGTGATCATCCGCATGGTTGACGGCGTCAAGCACGAACCGTACGAAAACGTCACCATCGACCTGCCGGAAGAGTCCCAGGGCTCGATCATGGAGCAAATGGGTATCCGTAAAGGCGACCTGACCAACATGGTTCCGGATGGCAAGGGCCGTGTGCGCCTTGAGTACAACATCCCGGCCCGTGGCCTGATCGGTTTCCGTAACGAGTTCCTGACCCTGACCTCCGGTGCAGGCATCCTGACCTCGATCTTCGACCGTTACGACGCCATGAAGTCCGGCGACATGTCCGGTCGTCAGAACGGCGTACTGGTTTCGGTGGCTACCGGTAAGGCACTGACCTACTCGCTGGAAACCCTGCAGTCCCGTGGCAAGCTGTTCATCGAACACGGCCAGGACATCTATGAAGGTCAAATCGTTGGTCTGAACAGCCGCGACAACGACTTGGGTGTTAACCCGACTAAAGGCAAGAAGCTCGACAACATGCGTGCTTCGGGTAAAGACGAAACCATCGCTCTGGTTCCACCTGTACGTTTCACTCTGGAGCAAGCTCTGGAATTCGTACAAGAAGACGAGCTGTGTGAAGTTACGCCGAAGTCCATCCGTCTTCGCAAGAAGATCCTGGGCGAAAGCGAGCGTACCCGCGCTGCCAAGAAAAGCGGCAACTGATTCGTCAGTAGTCTGCTGAAATGAAAACGCCCCCGACCGCAAGGTCGGGGGCGTTTTTGTTTGTCTGGAGCAAAATCAAAAGATCGCAGCCTTCGGCAGCTCCTACGGGGGTGCATCAATCCTGTGTAGGAGAGGCCGAAGGCTGCGATCTTTTCAGGTTAAAACTTTTCCAGCGTCCGACGGCTACTGCTCGTCTCACGCGCCACTTCTTTTGGCTTGTAGGCGCAATACCCCGGGCGCGGCCCGATTTTCGGGTGGTTGCGGCAGGTATCCGGACGCTTTTCATAAATAGTGCATAGACGACTCTTACGATCCAGGTACAGGCAATCGTTGTTACTCATGCGCTGGAGGGTGAAGATCTCGGACTTCTGGTTGTAACGCTCGACGATCCCTTCCTTCTGCAAACGCTTGGCGATGTTCTTCGCGGGCTCGCCGCGCTCGAATTCATCGACGATGCCAATACGGATCAGATCCTTGATCTTGACCTCGACCGGCAGCGTGCAGCAGCTGGACACGCAGGAACCGCACATCGGCGCAGAATACTTGGCCCAGGTATCGAGGCGATCGATCTCTGCGGCAGCGATCAGGTTGGACTTCATCATCTGTTGTTACCAGGGGGTGTATCAGGGCGCGCGATGATACCGGGGTTGGTGCAAGTGTGAACAACCATTTGCCGGTTTTTCATCCAATCAGCGTGTTTTGACCGGATCGGCACGGCATCTGCATCTTTTCAGGGCGTATCGGCCGGGGGAAAATGTTTACCTGGGTAATTGCAGAAAATGCCGAACCGGAACCTCTGCCTCGTGTCAGACCGACTAGGCTCAGACAATTCCATGCCGTCTATCTCGCTCGAGGTTGTATTGATGACTCAGGAACCACTTGTTCGTGACGCAGAGGTGGCCGCGTTTCGCGACGCTGTCTTGACCAAACTGACCTACGCAGTGGGTAAAGACCCGGATCACGCGTTTGACCATGACTGGTTCGAAGCCATTGCCTTGGCCGCGCGGGACCATATGGTCGAACACTGGATGGACCACACGCGGCAGATCTACCGCAAAGGCCAGAAGCGTGTTTACTACCTGTCGCTGGAGTTCCTTATCGGCCGTCTGCTCTACGACAGCCTGAGCAATCTCGGCCTGCTGGATGTGGCGCGCGAGGCGATGACTGAACTGGGCGTCGACCTTGAGCGCATTCGCCTGCTGGAGCCGGATGCGGCGCTGGGTAACGGCGGCCTTGGGCGATTGGCTGCGTGTTTCATGGAAAGCATGTCGACCCTCGGCATCGCTGGCCATGGTTATGGTATTCGTTATGAACACGGCTTGTTCCGTCAGGCCATTGTCGACGGCTGGCAGCAGGAACAGACCGAGCACTGGCTGGATTTCGGCAACCCCTGGGAGTTCGAGCGGCCTGAGGTGATTTACCCGATCGGCTTCGGCGGTGGTGTCGAGACCGTGATGGATGAAACCGGCAAGACCAAGCAAGTCTGGTGGCCGGCGGAAACCGTACGGGCAGTGGCCTACGACACGCCCGTGGTCGGTTGGCGCGGTGCCAGCGTCAACACGCTGCGCCTGTGGCGGGCGCGGGCCATGGAAGAGCTGCACCTGGAGCGCTTCAATGCCGGCGATCACCTGGGCGCGGTGGCCGAAGTGGCGCGAGCGGAAAGTATTTCCCGCGTGCTGTACCCCGCCGACAGCACCGAGGCCGGCCAGGAGTTGCGGCTGCGTCAGGAATATTTCTTCGTTTCTGCCTCGTTGCAGGATTTGCTGCGCCGGCACAAGAACATGCATGACTCGGTGCTGAGCCTTGGCGACCACGCCGCGATCCAGCTCAACGACACCCATCCCTCGATTGCCGTGGCCGAGCTGATGCGGCAGTTGCTCGATTTGTACGATGTCGACTGGGATACCGCCTGGCAGATCACTGTCGACACGCTGTCCTACACCAACCACACGTTACTGCCTGAAGCGCTGGAAACCTGGCCGGTAGGGCTGATGGAGCGGATGCTGCCGCGGCACATGCAGATCATCTATCTGATCAACGCCCATCACATCGACTCACTGCGAGCCAAGGGCATCCACGACTTCGACGTGCTGCGCGCCGTGTCCCTGATCGAGGAAGACAACGGCCGTCGGGTACGCATGGGCAACCTGGCGTTTCTCGGCTCCCACAGTGTCAACGGAGTTTCCGGTCTGCATACCCAACTGATGCGCAGCACGGTATTTTCCGAACTGCACAGACTCTATCCGGAACGGATCAACAACAAGACTAACGGCATCACCTTCCGTCGCTGGTTGTACCAGTCCAATCCGGAACTGACCTCAATGTTGGTCGATGCGTTGGGTCCCAAGCTGCTGGATAACGTTGAAGAACGCTTGATCGATCTTGAGCCGTTCGCCGAAAAGGCAGCGTTCCGCAAACAGTTCGCCGAGCAGCGGCTGCACAGCAAAAGAGCCTTGGCCAATATCATCCAGGAGCAGTTGGGGATCACGGTCAACCCGGCGGCGATGTTCGATGTGCAGGTCAAGCGGATTCACGAATACAAGCGCCAGTTGTTGAACTTGCTGCACACCGTAGCGTTGTACCAGGCGATCCGCGCGGAACCTGAAGTCGACTGGGTACCGAGGGTGAAAATTTTCGGCGGCAAAGCCGCGGCCAGCTATCACCAGGCCAAGTTGATCATCAAACTGGCCAACGACATCGCGCGCACCGTGAACAACGACCCGACCGTACGCGGCCTGCTCAAGGTGGTGTTCCTGCCCAACTACAACGTGAGCCTGGCCGAGAGCATCATTCCTGCAGCCGACCTCTCGGAGCAGATCTCCACCGCCGGATTCGAGGCGTCGGGCACCAGCAACATGAAGTTTGGCCTCAACGGCGCCCTGACCATCGGCACGCTGGACGGAGCCAACGTGGAGATGTGCGAGCGCATCGGTGCCGAGCACATGTTTATCTTTGGTCTCAGCGCCCAGCAGGTCGAAGCGCGAACACTCAACGCCGAGTTCAGCGCCGTGCCCGATATTGCGGCCTCCCATCGACTGGGGGACGTGTTGCAAGCGATCCGCAGCGGCGTCTTCTCGCCGGATGACCCGACGCGTTACACCGGGTTGATCGATTCGCTGGTCGACCATGACCGCTTTCTGGTCTGCGCCGACTTTGACTCCTACTGGAATGCTCAGGCACGGGTCGAAGCCCACTGGCATGACTCGAAAGAGTGGTGGCGTTCGGCGGTGTTGAGCACTGCCCGGATGGGCTGGTTCTCGTCCGACCGGACGATTCGTGAGTACGCGACGGATATCTGGAAGGCGCTTGAGTAAGTTTTAGGCGCCGTTTGATTGGCTCGATATAGTGTGGTGCTCCGGAAAAGATCGCAGCCTTCGGCAGCTCCTACGGTCCGTGTTCACAGGAAATTTTGGTGAGCGCGGTTGTTGTAGGAGCTGCCGCAGGCTGCGATCTTGGCGATGCGGGCCGCGCCAACCCTTTTCGGTCGGCCACTGTGCTTAGGGATATCGACCATGCAATGGATTTTCATGCTGATAGGGCTGGTGCTGGGCTGGATGCTCGATGAGTCCTTCAGCGATGCCTTGCTGGGTGCCCTGATCGGGCTTGGTGTCGGGCTGACGATTCGCGTTACGGGTCTGAGTTCGCAAGCGGCGCAGCAGCGCCAGCAGCTGGAACTGGCGCAGAAGGCTTTAGCGGCTGTCGAGCAGCGCCTGGCACTGCTTGAAGCCTCTGGAATCAGAGCTGGCGAACCGAGCGCTGCCAGTGAAGCTGCCCAGCCCTATTCCCCTCCTGAAGTTGTCTTGAGCGAAGCGCCGGAACCGATTCCGGCGTCTTTGCGTGCGGTTCCCGAACTGGTCTGGGATTGGCCGGCTGAGCTCGAACGCGAGCAATTTGACGTCGCGCCGCAACTGAGCAAGCCACCGCCAGTCGATGCGTGGAAGCCAGCGCCCGCTGCCAGCGAGCCGAGAAAACCGGCAGGCCCCCGTGAACCGAACCTGATTGAGCGCGCCATGAGCAGTGCGCGCAATTGGCTGTTCGGCGGTAACACTGTGCTGCGGGTCGGTGCGGTGCTGTTGTTTCTCGGGTTGGCGTTCCTGCTGCGCTATGCCACCGAAGGCATGGTGGTGCCGATCGAGCTGCGTTATGCCGGGGTTGCCGCTTGTGCCCTGGGCCTGTTGGGGCTGGGTTGGTGGCTGCGTTTGCGCAACAGTAGCTACGCGCTGATGTTGCAGGGTACGGGGATCGCGGTGCTATACCTGACGGTGTTCGCCGCCATGCGCCTGCATCCGCTGCTTGATCCGACTGCCGCTTTAGGCTTGCTGGTGGTGGTCACGCTGTTCTCGGCGATTCTGGCGATCACCCAGGATGCGCTGGGCCTGGCTGCGGCGGCGGCCCTCGGTGGTTTTGCCGCGCCGATCCTGACCTCCACGGGTGCTGGCAACCATGTCGCGTTGTTCAGCTATTTCGCCTTGCTCAACGCTGGCATCCTGGCCATTGCCTGGTTCAAGGCCTGGCGCCTGCTCAATCTGATCGGTTTCGTCGGCACCTTCGGCATTGGTTTCGCCTGGGGGCTGCGCTCTTACACCGCGCAACTGTTGTGGAGCACCGAACCGTTCCTGATTCTGTTCTTTCTGATGTACCTGGCAATCGGGCTGTTATTCGCGCGGCGCACGTTGCTGGAGCTGAGCGATGCACCCGCAGACGCCGGCCGCGAAGCGCTGCTGCGCTGGTCGGCGCGCAAGGGCGATTACGTCGACGGCACTATGCTGTTCGGCCCGCCGCTGATTGGTTTCGGCTTGCAGTTCGCGCTGGTCCAGCATCTGCAGTTCGCCGCGGCGTTCAGCGCGCTGGCGCTGGGCATCGTCTATATCGGCCTGGCCCGCTTGCTCGCCGGTGGGCGAGCACTGTTGCTCGGGGAAACCTGCCTGGCACTGGGGGTGATTTTCGCCAGCCTGGCGATTCCGCTGGGCCTGGATGCGCGGTGGACGGCGGCAGCCTGGGCGGTGGAAGGCGCAGGGATTTTCTGGCTTGGCCTGCGTCAGCAGCGACCTTTGGCACGGGCGTTTGCCTTGCTGCTGCAAGTGGGCTCGGCGCTGGCATTCCTCAGTGAACTGCGGGGTGGCGAGACCAGCCTGTTGGACGGCGCACCGCTCGGGGCGCTGATGCTGGGCGCAGCCTTGTTGTTCAGTTTCTATCAATTGCGCAAAGCCCTGCCGGGGCAAGCGTCGAACCCGGAGCGTAAAGCGCTGCCGGTGTTGGCTTGCGGCGGCCTGGTATTTCTTTATCTGCTGGCTCCCTTGTTCTTCTTCACCCAGGGTACCGCTATCAGTTGGGCACTGGCGGGGCTGGCGACCTTGTTCGTCGGCCTGCGCCTGCAATCGCGGACGTTCCTGTTCAGCGCCTTCGCTGTGCAACTGCTCGGTGGCGCGTTGTTCCTGCTGCGGCTGCAAGGCGCGCAGGACGACTCTGCAGTATTCAGTGCCGGCTGGAGCGGTTTGCTCAGTGCCTCCTTGATCGGCCTGGCGTTGATCGGTGGCATGTTGCTGGCGGCACGTGATGACATGGTGCGCAATGACATGCGACTGCTGCGCGGCCTGTCGGTGGTATTGCTGGCGGGACTGGTGCTGATCAATCTGGCGGTATTGTTTGTGCTGCCATGGCAAACGGCGAGCGCGGTGTGGGCTGCCAGCGGTCTGATGATCATCTGGCTGAGCTTGTACATGCAGCAGCGCGTGAGTTTTGTCTTTGGTCTGCTGTTGCAGTTGATTGGCGGCGCGGCGTTCCTGATTGCCGGGCCCGATCTGCTCGGGCCGTTGTCCAGTGAAGGGGTGCGGCCACTGGCTCATGGCGGCTTCTGGACGCCGATGGTGCTCGGGTTGGCGGCGTTGGTCGGTGCCTGGCGCTTGCAGCGAGGCGGTCATGCAACGGCCTTCGATGCCTTGAGTTTACAGACTTTGTCCGAACTGCTGCTGGTGTGGGGCGCGGCCTGGTGGGCGCTGGCGCTGATCAGCGAAGTGTTGCGCTTTGCCCCGGCGGATCTGCAAGCCACGTGGTTGCTCGGCGTCGCGGCGCTGAGTGTGGCGCTGTGGTGCCTGTTGGCCTTGCGCTTGAAGTGGCCGGCGCTGGGTCTGCTCTGCACCTTGCTGGTACTGACAGCGAGTCTGGTATTGGTCGCGGCATGGCACGCTCGTTATCACCCGGCAGCCCATTTCGGCTGGCTGGCGTGGGTGGCGGTGTTTATCGTGCACTTCTTCGCGTTGCGGCGTTTGGCGCCGATGCTGCCCGCTGCGGCCTTGAGCGCCGCCCATGTACTGGGTTGCTGGCTGCTGATTGGCGTACTGGCGCTGGAACTGCGTTACGGCCTGCTGCTGTTGTCCGAGCAATACAACGCCTGGCGCTGGCTGGGTTGGGCGATTCTGCCAAGTCTGTATCTGGTGCTGATGGCTGCCCCTCGCAACTGGCGGTGGCCGGTCTCGAGCCATTCCCCCGAGTATCGCTTTTATGCGGCGTTGCCGTTGGCAGTGTTGATGCTTGGCTGGTTTTGGCTGGCGAACATCGCCAGTGACGGTACCGCCGAGCCGCTGCCCTATGTGCCGCTGCTCAACCCGCTGGAGGTGGGGCTGTTGTTCGCCCTGTTCGGGGTTTATGCCTGGTCGCGCAGTGCGCTCAGGCAATGGGCAACTCGCTCCGACGCTGTCGAGCCTGCCACACAACGGGTGGTTGGCGTCTTGTTGTTCGCCTTCTTCACCGCATTGGTGATGCGCAGCGCTCACCATTGGGGCGGTGTGCCGTTCGAGTTGGACGCGCTGTTGCAGTCGATGCTGGTGCAAGCCGGACTGTCGATCGTCTGGACGCTGATTGCCCTGAGTCTGATGATCGGCGGCCATTTGCGTCACCGTCGCGAAGTCTGGTTGATCGGCGCGTTGCTGATCGCCGTGGTGGTCGCCAAACTGCTTTTTGTCGAGTTGAGTAACCGTGGCGGGCTGGCGCGGATCGTGTCGTTTATCGGTGTGGGGGTGTTGCTGCTGGTGGTGGGCTATTTCGCGCCGCTGCCGCCCAAGCGTGCCGAAACCGAACCGGCAGCTGGAAAGTCGGCCAATGAATCTGAAGGAGTGTCATCTTGAGTCAGAAGCTGAGTCTGGGCTGGTTAGGGGCTGTCGGGTTGTGTGTGGCACTGTCGGCCAATGCCCAGGAGAAACCGGGGGATTTTACCACTCAAATGCCGTTGACCCTGAGCGGCGAGAGTCCGTGGTACCGCCTTGAATTACCGCTGGCAGTGCAACTGAACGCACGTCAGACCGATCTCGGCGACGTGCGGGTGTTCAATGCTGCCGGTGAAGTCCAGGCCTATGCGCTAGCCCGGGAGCAGGCACAGACCAGCGAAAACCGCGCCTTGACCGACGTTAAATGGTTCCCGCTCTACAGCTCGACGGACGCCAGCGACGCCACCCCGAGTATCCAGGTGAAATCGAGTGCAAACGGCACCCTGGTCGAAGTCCGGCCCTCCGGCCAGATTGAGGCCGGCGAGGAAGTGCTGCGTGGCTGGTTGCTGGATGTCAGCGCAATCAAGGCGCCGTTGCAGCAGTTGATTCTCGATTGGGACAGTGAGCGGGAAGGTTTCCAACGCTTCAGCATTGAAGCCAGTGACGATTTGCAGCATTGGCAATCGTGGGGCGAAGGGCAGGTGGCGCGCCTGTCGTTTGCCGACGAGCGGATCGAGCAGCAGGAGGTCGCTTTGCCGGGGCAGCCGGCGCGGTATCTGCGCTTGTTGTGGGACACCCGGCAGTCGGTGCCGATCCTCACTTCAGCCCAACTGGAAAGCGCCAGCATCAACAGCCTGCCGCTGCCTTTGAGCTGGTCGCAGCCGCTGGCCGGGAGTAGCGTGAGGGCGGGTGAATACACCTGGCAACTGCCCGCTGGCCTGAACATCGAGCGCTTGCGGGTGGCGCTGAGTCAGGCTAACAGCCTTGCTCCCGTTACCTTGTACGGTCGTCGCGAAAGTAGCCAGGCGTGGCAGCCGTTGAGCAGCGGGTTGCTTTATCGCCTGACCCAGAATGGCCAGGATGTGGTGCAAGATGAATTGCAGGTGCCCGGTCAGACTGTCCAGCAATTGAAGCTGGTCGTCGACGAGCGCGGTGGAGGCCTGGGCGCTGAAGCCCCGGCCGTGCACTTTGCCGTGCGGGCGACGCAGTTGGTGTTTCTCGCTCGTGGAGCAGCGCCGTATACCCTGGCCCTGGGCAACCCGGCGGTGAAAGCGGCAAATCTGCCGCTGCCGACCTTGATCCCTGATTACAGTCCCGGGCGTCTGGCGGCCTTGGGTCAGGCAAAAGTGGACGGTGGTTTGTTGTTCGCTCCATCAACCACTGCGACATCACCGATTGTCGTGGGCACCGACTGGAAGAAAATCGGTTTGTGGGCGGTGTTGTTGCTGGGTGTGCTTTTTCTCGCGCTCATGGCGTTCAGTCTGTTGCGCCAACCACCGGTGAAAACCTGACGGTTGGTGCTTCGCACCATTCGCGGGCAAGCCGGATCGCCGCACCGCTGCTCCCATAGAAGAAATACGATCAAATAATGTGGGAGCGGGCTTGCTCGCGATGACGCTCTCTCGGCCACAGAGAATTGCTGAAGTGGTGGAAAATCTTCAGCCACCTTCGGTCGGTTTCGGGCTACGCTCAACCCGGCACATGAACTCTATGGGGCGGATCACGTCTGATAAGAGGAAAAGCGCCCCGACTCGCGTTAAACTGCGCGGGTTTTTAGCCCCCCCCTTTCTCCGGAGCCATCCATGTCCCGCGTTACCTTGAGTCGCTATTTGATTGAGCAGACCCGTAGCAACAACACTCCTGCCGATCTGCGTTTCCTGATCGAAGTGGTGGCGCGTGCTTGCAAGGAAATCAGCCACGCCGTCTCCAAAGGCGCCCTGGGTGGTGTTCTGGGCAGCATGGGCACTGAAAACGTGCAAGGTGAAGTGCAGAAGAAACTCGACGTGCTTTCCAACGAAATCCTGCTCGAAGCCAACGAATGGGGTGGTCACCTGGCCGGCATGGCGTCCGAAGAAATGGACAATGCCTACCAGATCCCGGGCAAATACCCGAAAGGCGCGTACCTGCTGGTTTTCGACCCGCTGGACGGTTCGTCGAACATCGACGTCAACGTTTCGGTAGGCACCATCTTCTCGGTACTGCGTTGCCCGAGCGAGCACCTGAGCCAGAACGAAACCCTCAGCGAGAAGGCTTTCCTGCAGCCGGGTACCCAGCAGGTCGCTGCCGGCTATGCCATCTACGGTCCACAAACCATGCTGGTGCTGACCCTGGGCGACGGCGTCAAAGGCTTCACCCTGGACCGTGAAATGGGCAGCTTCGTGCTGACCCACGAAGACATCAAGATCCCGGAAACCACCCAGGAATTCGCCATCAACATGTCCAACCAGCGTCACTGGGAAGCTCCGGTACAGCGCTACGTCAGCGAGTTGCTGGCCGGTGAAGAAGGTCCGCTGAAAAAGAACTTCAACATGCGCTGGATTGCCGCGATGGTTGCCGATGTGCATCGCATCCTGACCCGTGGCGGCCTGTTCATGTACCCGCGCGACAACCGCGATCCGTCCAAGCCGGGCAAACTGCGCCTGATGTACGAAGCCAACCCGATGTCGTTCCTGGTCGAGCAAGCGGGCGGTATTTCCACCGACGGCCACCAGCGGATTCTCGACATTCAGCCTGAAGGTCTGCACCAGCGTGTAGCGGTGTTCCTTGGTTCGAAAGAAGAAGTCGAGCGCGTCACCGCTTACCACAAGGAGTAAACCCATGCCTGCGCCTTGGCAGCTGTTGCTCGATTGGTGGTTCGGTTCAGCCGAGGAGCGGCCCGCCGAAGTGGTGGCTGCCAAGAGCAAGCTGTGGTTTGGCAATCGCGACAGCCAGGACCTCGAAGCGCGTGAGCGCTTCGGGGCCTGGGTCGAGCAGGCACTGGCCGGCGAATTGGCTGAGTGGGCGCAATGCCCGCAAGGCTGGCTGGCCTTGGTGCTGTTGCTCGATCAATTGCCGCGAATGATCTATCGCGATACCCCCAAGGCCTTTTCGGGTGACCTGCGTGCTCAAGCGCTGGTGGCTCAAGGGATTGCCGCGGATTTCGATCGACAACTACCGGCCATGCGCAGGGCGTTCATCTACCTGGTGTTTGAACATTGCGAGAACCTCGCGGTGCAGAACGAAGGTGTGTCGCGATTTGCTGCCTTGCAAGCAGAGCAACCGCTGGCCGATCAGCCCGTGTTTGCCGACCATCTCGACTACGCCGAACGGCATCAGAAAATCATCGCCCGGTTTGGCCGGTTTCCCCATCGCAACGAAGTACTGGGGCGGGTTTCCACGCCTGAAGAGTTGGCGTTTTTGAAAGAGCCGGGGGCGCGGTTCTAGGCACTACGTCAACTCACGGATTGACTTGCAGCAGCCGTTTCATCAGCAGTGTTGGCAAGTTTTTTCGGGTGTCGGCAATGATATGGATGAAGACGGTCTGGTCCCGCACCTCATAAATGATCCGGTTCGTTCCTGACAAAATCTGTCGGTACTGGCTGAGATTTAGCTTCTCGATCTCTTCGGGGATTGATCCTGCATAAGGCAGTGGCCCCAAATGTCGAATAGCTGTCTTTAGATTGGCGTAGGTGCTTTGCCATGTCTGGGCAGAGAATTGTTTTGTGATATGGCTTCGTAGTTCTTTGAGGTCTGTTTCTGCGGACTGAAGAATGACGACATTAAAACTCATTGATGATCGGCCTTATCCAGTTCTGCAAAAACGTCCTCCGCATCTCTGAATTTGCCCTCGTCGATCTCGCGATTGCCCATCGCGAGTAGCTTTAGCAGGGCCATCGTATCTTCCAGCTCTTCGAAACTCTTTACATCCATCACCACCAGTTTTGCTTCGCCGTTTTGGGTTATGACCAAAGGCTCTCGACTCTCGGTGATGGTCTTGACGATTTCAGCTGTATGGCTTTTCAAGTAGCTGATGGGTTTGATCTGGGATGAAAGCTTCATGGTGTGATCTCGTCTGGGTGAGCAGGACTGAGTTTAGTCTTAATTCAGTCCTGCGTCAGTTCCGCCAGACAAGTGCACCTCGGGTACGATGTGTGGATTAAATCCTGAAACTACCCACCAGTTGTTTCAACCGTGCCGCTTGCTGTTCCAGGTCCGCGCAGGCGCGCAAGGTCGACTGCAAGTTTTCCACGCCTTCCTGGTTGAGGGTGTTGATCTCGGTGATATCGACGTTGATCGACTCGACCACAGCGGTCTGTTCCTCGGTGGCGGTGGCCACCGACTGGTTCATCCCGTCGATCTCACCAATGCGCTGGGTCACACTGCCCAGGCGTTCGCCGGCCTGGTTGGCGATACCCACACTGCTTTCGCTCTGGCGCTGGCTGTCGGTCATGGTGAGGACGGCCTCGCGGGCGCCGACTTGCAGTTCTTCGATCATCTTCTGCACTTGCTGCGCCGAATCCTGGGTGCGGTGGGCAAGGTTGCGCACTTCGTCGGCGACCACCGCAAAGCCGCGTCCGGCTTCACCGGCGCGGGCGGCTTCGATCGCCGTGTTAAGCGCCAGCAGGTTGGTCTGTTGCGAGATGCTGGTGATCACTTCGAGGATCTGCCCGATGTTCACCGTATTGCTGTTCAGTGTTTCGATATTGCCGCACGAATCACTGATCTTGGCCGACAGTTGTTGCATCGCGGCGATGGTTTTATCCACCACCAGCTGACCATCTTCGGCCAGGCTGCGGGCGTCGCTGGAGTGCTGCGAGGCGAGGGCGGCGTTCTGGGCTATTTCCTGGGCGGCGGCGCCCAGTTGATTGATCGCCGCGGCGACGCTGCTGGTGCGCGAGGCCTGCTGGTCGGAGTTGAACATCGACGAGTTGGAAGCGCTGACCACGCGCAAGGCCACTTCGTTGACCTGGCCGGTGGCCGACGCTACTTCGCGGATCGAGGTGTGAATCCGCTCGACGAAACGGTTGAAGGATATGCCCAGGGCGCCGAATTCGTCCTGGTTCTGGATCGTCAGGCGCCGGGTCAGGTCGCCTTCACCTTCGGCGATATCGTGCATCGCACGGCCCATGGTCAGCAGTGGTTGCATCAGCACACGGATCAGCAGGCCCAGCAACGCGATGATGATCACTACGGCGATGAGCATGGCAATGATTGCCGAAGTGCGGAATTCACCGAGCATCGAGAACGCGGTGTCTTGGTCGAGCACCAGCGCCAGATACCAGTCCGCCGAAGGCACACCGTTGACGTGGGTGAAGGAGATAAACTGCGACTTGCCGTTCACTTCAACTTCCTTCATGCCCGGGCTGACCTTGGGAGCACCGTTGGGATACGCGTCGACCAGGCTTTTAAGCACCAGTTTGCTGTCCGGGTGGATCAGGATCTTGCCGTCTGCGCTGACGATAAAGGCGTGGCCATGGCCGCCGAAGTTCAACGAGTTGATGATCGCGCTGACGCTGCTGAGGTCGATATCGGCGCCGGCGATGCCGATGAACTGGCTCTGGTGTTGTACCGGGGTGGCGACGGTGATCACCAGTTTGCCCGAGGACGCAGCGATGTAAGGCTCGGTAACGATGGTCTGCCGGGCGCTGTTGGCTGCTTTGTACCAACCACGGGAGCGCGGGTCATAGTCGGCCGCACGGTTACCCGCCGGAACCGAAAACATTACGCCGTCCTGGCCACCGAAGTAACTGAGCTGGAAATTGCTCGTATAGGCCGGTAAGCCGATGGCGCGTTTCAGGCTGTCAGGCGCGCTGCCGTCGACGGCGATTTGCTGGGCCAGCGATTGTAGCAACTGCATGCGGCTTTCCAGCCAGGTCTGGATGTTGCTGGTGGTCAGGCTACCGAGTTCCTGCATTGAGGATTCGGTGCTGCTGCGCAAGGTCTGGCGCTGGTGGTAGTCGTTGAACAGGATGAAGCAGGCAAATGCAACGGCGACCACAAGCGCGGCTGCAAGCAGAATCTTGTGGCTGAATTTCATGTTTCTGGTCATTAAATGAACTACCGCGAGGGACTGGTCAGCGAGTGGGCGTCAATTTGCCACAGTGAAGGGCTTTGCACTGCTTATATGTCGACCGGTGAGCGCCAAGAATGAGGCGCTTTTGGCAAATCTTGACGAAATACTCTTGAACCCGGAAAAGAGCTTGATTTGAGGAGGAATTAGCGGATAGACGGCGCAAGAAATAGCCAATGGCGTCGGGAACCAGATGGACCTTTTCTCTTCTAAGCTTCTGGTTGGCAGCCATGCCTTCCCCCTTCCTCCCAGGAGTTTCACCATGTCGCTGCGATCTCTTGCCTTGTTGTCGTTCTGCGTGCTGCTGGCCGCGTGCAGCAAGGTAAACCAGGAAAACTACTCGAAGCTTTCGACAGGCATGCCTAAAGCCGAAGTCGAAACCTTGCTGGGTAAGCCATCGGATTGCTCTGGCGCCCTGGGTATGTCCAGTTGCACCTGGGGTGACAAGAACAGCTTTATCAGCGTGCAGTACGCCGGTGACAAAGTATTAATGTTTTCCGGGCAAGGCCTGAAGTAAAAAAACCGGGGCTTTGAGCCCACGGGAGAAAAATAATGATGCGGTTCGTAATAGTTCTTTTAGCCGGCCTGATATTGGCCGGCTGTGCCACCTCTGGCAATGATCCTTTGGCGCCCAAGACCGTCAACAGCGTCAATCTCAAGCGTTACCAAGGGACCTGGTACGAGCTGGCCCGCCTGCCGATGTATTTCCAGCGCAACTGTGCGCAATCCGAAGCCCATTACACCCTCAAGGCCGATGGCGATATCGCGGTATTGAACCGCTGCCTGACGACCGAATGGCAATGGGAAGAAGCCAGGGGCACGGCAACGCCACAGATTCCCGGTAGGACCGACAAGCTCTGGGTCGAATTCGATAACTGGATTTCCCGCCTGCTGCCAGGCGTGTCCAAGGGCGAATACTGGGTACTGTTTGTCAGCGACAACTACAAGACCGCGATCGTTGGCGACCCGAGTCGTCGGCACCTTTGGCTGCTGTCGCGCTCGCCTGAGGTCAATGGGGTAGTTCGTGAGGAGCTGCTGAGCAAGGCGCGCGAGCAAGGGTATGACACCACGCGGCTGATCTGGCGAGTGTCGGATACCCAGATGGCCAAGACTTCGAATTAGCGGCGTGGCTGAAAAGATCGCAGCCTGCGGCAGCTCCTACAAGGGATCCTGTGTATACACATTCCGTAGGAGCTGCCGCAGGCTGCGATCTTTTGCTTTTAACCCAACAACTCGCGCAACACCTGGGTAAACGCCCGTCTGCTGTCCTCTTCCCTGGCATGATGGCCGTCGCGGATCACCCATTGACCGTTGACCAGCACATCCCGCACCTGGCGATCGCCACCGGCAAATAGCCAGCGATTGAGAATCGCGTCGCCATTTGCCGTTGCCAGGTAAGGGTCGTTGCCGTCGAGCACCAGCCAGTCGGCACGCTTGCCCACTTCCAGTGCGCCAATCGGTTGACCCAATGCCTGGGCTCCACCGTCCAGCGCGGCGTCATACAGCGTGCGCCCGACCATCGGCTGATCGCCGCGATACAGGCGGTTGCGCCGTTGATCGCGCAGACGCTGGCCATATTCCAACCAGCGCAGTTCTTCGACCACGCTCAGTGATACGTGGCTGTCGGAACCGATACCCATCCGCCCGCCCTGAGCGAGGAAATCCACTGCCGGGAAAATCCCGTCGCCGAGGTTGGCTTCAGTGGTCAGGCACAGCCCGGCGATGGCTTTGCTCTTGGCCATCAGCGTGACTTCTTCGGGGTTGGCGTGGGTCGCATGGACCAGGCACCAGCGCTGATCGACCTCGGTGTTTTCGTACAGCCATTGCAAGGGACGACGACCGCTCCAGCTCAGGCAGTCGTCGACTTCTTTTTGCTGTTCGGCGATATGAATATGCACCGGGCACTGTTTGTCGCTGGCCGCCAGTACCTCGCTGATCTGTTGCGGTGTTACCGCGCGCAACGAGTGGAAGCACAGGCCCACGTGTTGCGCCGGTTGTTGCGCCAGCAGCGGCTGCAAACGCGCCTGCAACTTCAGATAACTTTCGGTGCTGTTGATAAAGCGCCGCTGGCCTTCATTCGGTGCTTGTCCACCGAAGCCTGCATGGCTGTAGAGCACTGGCAGCAGGGTCAGGCCGATACCGGCAGCACTGGCGGCCTGGCTGATCTGCAACGACAGCTCGGCCGGGTCGGCATAGGGCTGGCCATGGGTGTCGTGATGCACATAATGAAATTCGGCGACCGAGGTGTAGCCGGCCTTGAGCATTTCGATATAGAGCTGACGGGCGATGATCCCGAGTTGTTCCGGGCTGATTTTTCCGACG
The DNA here is from genome assembly GCF_057838875.1 of Pseudomonas sp. KH_050. Taxonomy (NCBI): domain Bacteria; kingdom Pseudomonadati; phylum Pseudomonadota; class Gammaproteobacteria; order Pseudomonadales; family Pseudomonadaceae; genus Pseudomonas; species Pseudomonas sp. KH_050. The sequence goes on from NZ_CM174478.1 coordinate 361,491, forward strand.
AGGCGATACATCAGATCGCGCCAGGTCCAGAAACTGTCATTTGGATTACCGGCAACTTCCGCCAGCCCGGCCATCGCCCGCTGGAACGCGTGGGAGTGCAGATTCGGCATGCCCGGCAGCAGCGGACCGTTCAACCGTTCGGCGCCATCGGCGCTGGCATCGGCCTGGATGTGGGTCAGCAAGCCATCGGCGCTGACCTCAAGACGTACATTGTTAGCCCATCCACTAGGCAGTAGCGCGCGTTCGGCAAAGAAGGCGGACATGGTTCAGCACCCCATCGTGTGTTATTTGTATATACATATACAGACGTTTGCCTGCTCGGTAAACTCCGGCAAGCTAGCAACCTTTACTCACTCACAAGGATTTCCTGTGCCGACTCCCCCTGCCATCTCCCCGCTGGCTGCCCAAATGGGTGACAGTCCGGCGCCCTTGTACGCCCGCGTCAAACAGATGATCACTCAGCAGATCGAGAGTGGAAACTGGCCGCCGCATTATCGTGTGCCATCGGAAAGCGAACTGGTCAACCAGTTGGGCTTCAGCCGCATGACCATCAATCGCGCCCTGCGCGAAATGACCGCCGACGGTATGTTGGTGCGCATGCAGGGTGTCGGTACGTTCGTCGCTGAACCGAAGAGCCAGTCAGCTTTGTTCGAAGTGCACAATATTGCCGACGAGATCGCCTCCCGCGGCCATCGCCACACCTGCAAGGTGATCACTCTTGGCGAAGAGTCCGCCGGTTCCGAACGCGCTGTCGCGCTGGATATGCGCGAAGGGCAGAAGGTTTTCCATTCGCTGATCGTGCATTTCGAGAACGATATTCCGGTGCAAATCGAAGACCGGTTCGTCAACGCCCTGGTAGCGCCGGATTACCTCAAACAAGACTTCACCTTGCAAACGCCCTACGCCTATCTGAACCAGGTCGCACCGCTGACCGAAGGCGAACACGTGGTTGAGGCGATTCTGGCCGAGCCGGAAGAATGCAAGTTGCTGCAGATCGAGCGCGGTGAGCCATGCCTGTTGATTCGTCGCCGGACCTGGTCCGGGCGTCAGCCGGTAACCGCCGCACGCTTGATTCACCCCGGTTCCCGTCATCGTCTGGAAGGACGGTTTCACAAATAAAGAGACATAGATAAAGAGACATAGATGAGTCAGTTGAACGTTTTGCGCGCGGCCAACTATCCGCGCATGCCGTGGAAAAACGGCGGCGGCAGCACCGAAGAAATCACCCGCGATGCCGGTACCGGCCTGGATGGATTTGGCTGGCGTCTGTCGATTGCCGATATTGGTGAGTCGGGCGGGTTCTCCACCTTTGCCGGCTATCAGCGGGTCATCACCGTGCTGCAAGGCGCAGGCATGACCTTGACGGTCGATGGCCAAGACACTCGGCCGCTGTTACCGCTGGACCCGTTTGTGTTCAGCGGCGAGAGCCAGGTTTCCTGCGCGCTGCTCGGCGGTGCGATTCGCGATTTCAACCTGATCTATGCGCCGGACCGCTATAGCGCGCGGTTGCAGTGGCTTGAAGGCAAGCAGCGGTTTTTCAGCTCGGCGAGTACGCTGCTGGTTTTCAGTGTGGCGCCGCAGGTGCAGGTTGAATTGGGTGACGGTGCGCCTGAAGTACTGGGGTTGCATGATTGCCTGCAGCTCGACGGTAACAATGGGTTGCTCGAAGTTGCCGTCGCTGGCCAGTGCTGCGTGATTGAGCTGACAGTGGTCTGATCTCGCATTGCCAAAAGATCGCAGCCTGCGGCAGCTCCTACAAGGGATCCTGTGTACACACATTCCGTAGGAGCTGCCGCAGGCTGCGATCTTTTTTTTGGCCATCCAATTTTCCCATGCGTAAACCAACCCCCTTTAACCGTTCCCTCCCGCGCACCAACATCTCTCAAGTTGTTACCGAAAGCCCCAGCGTGGCGCAAAACCATGCTTCGGTAACAACTGTTTCCCCTTCAAAAAAACCTCGAAGAAAAATTCCTTCCGCCTAAAAGCCCTTGATCCAGACGGCTTCCAGCTGGTTTCAAATCTTTTTTGAACGCCTCGCCAGCAAGTTGGCCGCTTGATTGCATATGCTTGTATGTACAAGTAAAGACGTATGCGTATGAGTCACGAAGACTCAACCATCGTCCACTGATTCGCCGGTGTGCACCGCTTGCACATTGGCTTGCTCGCCCACTGCCTGGGTTGGTTTGGATTGATTGCTGAGGAGTTCTTTTCGTGACTGAGAATAAACCGACGAAATACCGTGACGTTGAAATCCGCGCCGCCCGCGGTAACAAGCTGACCGCCAAAAGCTGGCTGACTGAAGCGCCGCTGCGCATGCTGATGAACAACCTCGACCCGGAAGTCGCCGAGAACCCGAAAGAACTGGTGGTTTACGGTGGTATCGGACGTGCCGCGCGTAACTGGGAATGCTACGACAAGATCGTCGAAAGCCTGACCAACCTGAATGACGACGAGACCCTGCTGGTGCAATCCGGCAAGCCGGTCGGCGTGTTCAAGACTCACACCAACGCGCCGCGCGTGCTGATCGCCAACTCCAACCTGGTTCCACACTGGGCGAGCTGGGAGCACTTCAACGAACTGGATGCCAAGGGCCTGGCCATGTACGGCCAGATGACCGCCGGTAGCTGGATCTATATCGGCAGCCAGGGCATCGTCCAGGGCACCTACGAAACCTTCGTCGAAGCCGGTCGCCAACACTACAACGACGACCTCAAAGGTCGCTGGGTACTGACCGCAGGCCTGGGTGGCATGGGCGGCGCTCAGCCATTGGCCGCAACCCTGGCCGGTGCCTGCTCGCTGAACATCGAATGCCAGCAGGTCAGCATCGATTTCCGTTTGAACAGCCGTTATGTCGATGAGCAAGCCGCCGACCTCGACGACGCTCTGGCGCGTATCGCCAAATACACTAAGGAAGGCAAAGCGATTTCCATCGCCCTGCTCGGCAACGCGGCTGAAATTCTGCCGGAACTGGTCAAACGCGGCGTGCGCCCGGACATGGTCACCGACCAGACTAGCGCCCACGACCCGCTCAACGGTTACCTGCCAGCAGGCTGGACCTGGGACGAGTACCGTACCCGCGCCAAGACCGAGCCTGCTGCCGTGGTAAAAGCCGCCAAACAATCGATGGCCGTGCATGTCAAAGCCATGCTCGACTTCCAGAAAATGGGCATTCCAACCTTCGACTACGGCAACAACATCCGTCAGATGGCGCAAGAAGAAGGCGTAGAAAACGCATTCGACTTCCCGGGTTTCGTACCGGCTTACATCCGTCCGCTGTTCTGCCGTGGCATCGGTCCATTCCGTTGGGCTGCACTGTCAGGTGATCCGCAAGACATCTATAAGACTGACGCAAAAGTAAAAGAACTGATCCCGGACGACGCTCACCTGCACAACTGGCTGGACATGGCGCGCGAGCGCATCAGCTTCCAGGGTCTGCCGGCACGTATCTGCTGGGTTGGCCTGGGTCTGCGCGCCAAGCTCGGTCTGGCGTTCAACGAAATGGTCCGTAGCGGTGAGTTGTCGGCGCCGATCGTAATCGGTCGCGACCATCTGGACTCCGGTTCCGTGGCCAGCCCGAACCGCGAAACCGAATCCATGCAGGACGGTTCCGATGCCGTGTCCGACTGGCCACTGCTCAACGCCTTGCTCAACACCGCCAGCGGCGCGACCTGGGTTTCCCTGCACCACGGCGGCGGCGTCGGCATGGGCTTCTCCCAGCACTCGGGCATGGTGATTGTCTGCGACGGTACTGACGAAGCGGCCGAGCGCATCGCTCGTGTACTGCACAACGACCCGGCCACTGGCGTTATGCGTCACGCCGATGCCGGCTACCAGATCGCGATCGACTGCGCCAAGGAGCAGGGTTTGAACCTGCCGATGATTACGGGTTGAGAAGTCGGCCGCCCTTGATGGGCGGCCTGACACAACACCTGCGGGAAAGAACAGCGTGGTTACCCGACCGTTTGATCCTGCCGGTAGAGCAGGGCGCGGTGACAGAACAAAAGCTGAGTGGGGCGGGCCGTGCTGCTGCGGTCTAGACCTTGATTGGACGTGGACAGGGCTGGATGCCTTCTTGACTGCCGTAATCCATTTCATGTTTAGGAGCGTCACACAATGAAAATGCATAAGACCCTGCTGACCACGTTACTTTCCATGGGCCTGTTGGCCAGTGCCGGCGCCACTCAAGCAGCCGGCTGGTGCGAATCCGGAAAGCCGGTGAAATTCGCCGGACTGAACTGGGAAAGCGGCATGCTGCTCACTGACGTGCTGCAGTTGGTGCTGGAGAAGGGTTACGACTGCAAGGTCGACACCTTGCCAGGCAATTCCATCACCATGGAAAACGCCCTGAGCAGCAACGATATCCAGGTCTTTGCCGAGGAGTGGGTAGGCCGCAGCGAAGTCTGGAACAAGGCTGAGAAGGCCGGCAAAGTCGTCGGTGTCGGCGCGCCAGTCGTCGGTGCGATCGAAGGCTGGTACGTACCACGTTACGTGATCGAAGGTGACGCCAAGCGTAAACTGGAAGCCAAGGCTCCGGGCCTGAAAAGCATCGCTGATCTGGGCAAATATTCTGCGGTGTTCAAGGACCAGGAAGAGCCCGCCAAGGGCCGTTTCTACAACTGCCCGGCCGGTTGGACCTGTGAACTGGACAACAGTGAAATGCTCAAGAGCTACGGCCTGGAAAGCAGCTACACCAACTTCCGCCCAGGCACCGGCCCGGCGCTGGATGCGGCGGTGCTTTCCAGCTACAAGCGTGGCGAACCGATCCTGTTCTATTACTGGTCGCCAACCCCGTTGATGGGCCAGGTGGATCTGGTGAAACTCGAAGAGAAACCGGGCGTGGACAAGAGCGTGACCATCAAGGTCGGACTGTCCAAGACGTTCCACGAACAAGCGCCGGAACTTGTCGCTGTGCTTGAGAAGGTCAACCTGCCTATCGACCTGCTCAACCAGAACCTGGGGCGCATGGCCAAGGAACGTATCGAATCGCCGAAGCTGGCGAAGATCTTCCTCAAGGAACATCCTGAAGTCTGGCATGCGTGGGTGAGCGACGACGCAGCCAGGAAAATCGACGCGGCTTTGTAGGTTGAACCTTCCCGGCTGGCCGTAAGGTCGGCGGGGGATTCACCTCAACCACTTGATCGAGAGCACCTTATGTTTCCCGAAAATTTCACATTCTCCATCGCCGACTGGGTCAACAGTTGGGTCGATTCGCTGGTCACCAACTACGGTGATGTGTTCCGGCAGATCTCTGACACCCTGTTGTGGGCCATCGTCAACCTCGAAGGCTTGCTGCGTGCGGCGCCCTGGTGGTTGATGCTGGCGATTGTAGCCGGCGTCGCCTGGCACGCCACCCGTAAAGTGGTGACCACCGCAGTGATCGTCGGTTTGTTGTTCCTGGTGGGCATGGTTGGCCTCTGGGACAAGCTTATGCAGACGTTGGCGCTGATGATGGTGGCGACGGTGATCTCGGTACTGATCGGCATTCCGTTGGGCATTCTTTCGGCGCGCAGCAATCGCCTGCGTTCGTTCCTGATGCCGCTGCTGGACATCATGCAGACCATGCCGAGCTTCGTGTACCTGATTCCGGTGCTGATGCTGTTTGGCCTGGGCAAGGTTCCGGCGATTTTCGCCACGGTGATCTACGCCGCGCCGCCGCTGATTCGTTTGACCGATCTGGGTATTCGTCAGGTTGACAACGAAGTGATGGAAGCGATCAACGCCTTTGGCGCCAACCGCATGCAGCAACTGTTCGGCGTGCAACTGCCGCTGGCACTGCCGAGCATCATGGCCGGGATCAACCAGACCACCATGATGGCGCTGTCGATGGTGGTGATTGCCTCGATGATCGGTGCTCGTGGCTTGGGCGAAGATGTCCTGGTCGGTATCCAGACCCTCAACGTCGGTCGCGGCCTGGAAGCCGGTCTGGCGATCGTGATTCTCGCAGTGGTCATCGACCGCATTACTCAGGCCTACGGTCGGCCACGGCATGAGGTGAACAAATGACTAACGCAGCCATCAGCAAGATCGAAGTCAAAAACGTCTTCAAGATTTTCGGCGCCCGTTCCAAGGATGCGCTGGAGATGATTCGCCAGAAAAAGAGCAAGGATCAGGTACTGGCCGAAACCGGCTGCGTGGTCGGCGTGAATGACCTGTCGCTGTCCATCGGCACTGGCGAGATCTTCGTGATCATGGGCCTGTCCGGTTCTGGCAAATCGACCCTGGTTCGCCACTTCAACCGCCTGATCGACCCCACCAGCGGGGCGATCCTGGTGGACGGTGTGGATATCCTGCAATACGACATGGAAGCCCTGCGCGAATTCCGTCGGCACAAGATCAGCATGGTGTTCCAGAGCTTCGGTCTGTTGCCCCACAAGACGGTGCTGGACAACGTCGCCTACGGCCTGAAGGTTCGTGGCGAGACCAAGGAAGTGTGCGCTGAACGCGCGCTGCACTGGATCAATACCGTGGGCCTCAAAGGCTACGAAAACAAATACCCGCACCAGCTGTCTGGCGGTATGCGGCAACGTGTCGGCCTGGCCCGTGCGCTGGCGGCGGACACTGACATCATCCTGATGGACGAAGCTTTCAGTGCCCTCGACCCGCTGATCCGCGCCGAGATGCAAGACCAGTTGCTGGAGCTGCAAAAGACCCTGCACAAGACCATCGTGTTCATCACCCACGACCTCGACGAAGCCGTGCGCATCGGTAATCGCATTGCGATTCTCAAGGACGGCCGCTTGATCCAGGTCGGCACGCCGAAAGAAATCCTCCATTCGCCTGCCGATGAATATGTGGATCGTTTCGTTCAGCGGCGTGCTGCGGTGGTTTGAGAATGAGTGAGGCCCCTAAAAGATCGCAGCCTGCGGCAGCTCCTACGGGGTTGCTTACGGCCGCGGCTTCGAGGGCGCACTCGGTCGGCGCAGGAACTGCCGCAGGCTGCGATCTTTTGATGTGATTTGGATGAGGTTGAAGATGTCCCAGGCTGAAAAAATCGTTATCGCCGACGCCCCGTTGCGTTGGCAGGATGTGGTTGCCGTAGCCCGTCATGGCGCACAGCTTGAGCTGTCGGCCCAGGTATGGGCGCGGATCGACAATGCCCAGGCCATCGTCCAGCGCATTGTCGCCAGCGGCGAACGTGCCTATGGTGTCAACACCGGTCTGGGTGCGCTGTGCAACGTCTCGCTCAAAGACGAGCAGCTCAGCCAACTGTCGCGCAATACCTTGCTCAGCCACGCGTGTGGCGTCGGTGCTCCTCTGACCGACGAACAGACGCGGGCGATCATGTGCGCGGCGATCATCAATTTCAGCCAGGGCAAGTCCGGCCTGCATCGGCAAGTGGTCGAAGCGCTGCTGGCCCTGCTCAACCATGGCATTACCCCGCAAGTACCGTCCCAGGGCTCGGTCGGTTACCTGACCCACATGGCGCACATCGGCATCAGCCTGCTCGGCGTCGGCCAGGTCAGCTATCGCGGGCAGATCGTCTCGGCGCAGCAAGCCTTGGCTGAAGAAGGTTTGAAGCCTGTGCAACTCGGCGCGAAAGACGGTCTGTGCCTGGTCAATGGCACACCGTGCATGACCGGCCTGAGCTGCCTGGCCCTGGCCGACGCGACTCGCTTGATCCAGTGGGCCGACGTGATCAGCGCCATGAGCTTCGAAGCCCAGCGCGGTCAGATCGACGCCTTCGACGCTGAAATCATTGCCCTCAAACCCCATCCGGGCATGCAGCAAGTGGGGATCAACCTGCGCGGCCTGCTTGATGGCAGCGAAGTGATCGCCAGCAGCAAAGGCATTCGTACTCAAGATGCCTTGAGTATTCGTTCGATTCCGCAAGTGCATGGTGCGGCGCGAGATCAGCTCGAACACGCCACCCGGCAGATCGAAATCGAACTCAACGCGGCGACCGATAACCCGTTGCTATTGGGCACGCCAGACAGCTTTCGGGTGATGTCCCAGGCCAACCCTCACGGGCAATCGGTGGCGTTGGCGGCGGATCTGCTGGCCATTGCCATGGCGGAAATCGGCTCGATCGCCGAGCGTCGCCTGGACCGCCTGATCAACCCGCACGTCAGCGGCTTGCCGGCGTTTCTGGTGAGCAACCCCGGGGTCAATTCCGGGATGATGATCGTCCAGTACGTCGCCGCCTCGCTCTGCGCGCAAAACCGCCAGTTGGCACAACCGGCGGTGCTCGATAACTACGTCACCTCGGGCCTGCAGGAGGACCACCTGAGCATGGGCACCAATGCCGCACTGAAGCTGCATCAGGCGCTGGAAAACTGCACGCAGATCCTCGCCATCGAATACCTGCTGGCGGCCCAGGCCTTCGAGTTTCTCAAAGCCGACTTTCCTCAGGGGCCATGCTTCGGCGCCGGCACCGATGTCGCCTGGCGACTGCTGCGCGAGCGCGTTCCGGCCTATGACCAGGACCGCTGGCTGGCGCCGGATATCGCCAGCGCCGCGTCAGTACTGAACGACCCGCAATTGCTGCACAAAGCGTTACCGAATTTGCACTGAAACCTGTTTCCACAAAAGCCAGCGTGCCAAGGCGCCACCCCCTCATAAAGCGGGCAGCGACGGACAACGGAATCATCCGGAGCGACTGGCTAGTTAATAAAACTCTCAAAAGGAGCATAAAAGTGACTGCGCTAAATTTGATTCCCGGCCAACTGACCCTTGCCCAGCTGCGGACTGTCTACCAGCAGCCGGTAAAAATCAGCCTCGACGACAGCGCTTCGGCGCAGATCGAAGCCAGTGTGGCCTGTGTCGAACAGATCCTCGCTGAAAACCGCACTGCCTATGGCATCAACACCGGTTTTGGCCTGCTGGCCTCGACTCGCATCGCCAGCGAAGACCTGGAAAACCTCCAGCGCTCCCTGGTGCTGTCCCACGCTGCCGGCGTCGGCGAGCCAATCAGCGACGCACTGGTGCGCCTGGTCATGGTGCTCAAGGTCAACAGCCTGAGCCGTGGTTTCTCCGGCATCCGTCGTCAGGTGATCGATGCGCTGATCGCCCTGATCAACGCCGAGGTTTACCCGCATATTCCGCTTAAAGGTTCGGTCGGTGCTTCCGGCGACCTGGCGCCATTGGCCCACATGTCGCTGGTGCTGCTGGGCGAAGGCAAGGCGCGTTACAAAGGTGAATGGCTGGACGCAGTGAGCGCCCTGAAGCAAGCCGGACTGGAGCCGCTGACCCTGGCGGCCAAAGAAGGTCTGGCCTTGCTGAACGGTACCCAGGTCTCCACCGCCTACGCTCTGCGTGGCCTGTTCGAAGGCGAAGACCTGTTCGCCGCGGCAGTGGCGTGTGGCGGCTTGACCGTTGAAGCGGTACTGGGCTCGCGCTCGCCGTTCGACGCGCGGATTCACGATGCTCGCGGTCAACGCGGTCAGATCGACGCCGCTGCGGCTTATCGTGATCTGCTGGGTGAGCGCAGTGAAGTCTCCGACTCCCACGAGAACTGCGAGAAGGTCCAGGACCCGTACTCCCTGCGCTGCCAGCCGCAAGTCATGGGCGCCTGCCTGACTCAGTTCCGTCAAGCGGCTGAAGTGCTGAGCATCGAAGCCAACGCCGTGTCGGATAACCCGCTGGTGTTCGCGGCTGAAGGCGACGTGATCTCCGGCGGTAACTTCCACGCCGAACCCGTAGCCATGGCAGCGGACAATATGGCATTGGCCATCGCTGAAATCGGCTCGCTGAGCGAACGCCGCATCTCGCTGATGATGGACAAGCACATGTCGCAATTGCCGCCGTTCCTGGTGGCCAACGGCGGGGTCAACTCCGGCTTCATGATCGCTCAGGTGACTGCTGCAGCCCTGGCCAGCGAAAACAAGGCTCTGGCGCACCCGCATTCGGTCGACAGCCTGCCGACTTCCGCCAACCAGGAAGACCACGTTTCCATGGCGCCTGCCGCCGGCAAGCGTCTCTGGGAAATGGCCGAAAACACCCGCGGTGTTCTCGCCGTGGAATGGCTCTCCGCCTGCCAGGGCCTCGACCTGCGCGACGGTCTGAAGACTTCGAGCAAACTTGAAGAAGCTCGCGCCATCCTGCGCAGCAAAGTGCCGTACTACGAGAAGGACCGTTTCTTCGCGCCGGACATCAATGCTGCGAGTGAGTTGCTGGCCTCGCGTTGCCTGAATGAGTTGGTGATGGCGAAGTTGCTGCCGAGCCTGTGATTGGAAGGGGGGGGCCTGACATTTGCGCCAGGCCCTACATCCACCCCTCGCCCCAACCCTCTCCCCAGGGGTGGATTGTGTTGACGCCAGAGATGTCAGATCTGACTCGGCTCATTCACCCCTTATCGACTTTCTCCGACAAAAATAATTTAAGGACGAGAAATGCATCAGCAAGAAAAGGGTTTGAAACGCGGGCTATCGGCCCGCCATATTCGTTTCATGGCACTGGGGTCGGCGATCGGCACCGGGCTGTTTTACGGTTCTGCCTCGGCCATTCAAATGGCCGGTCCGGCAGTGCTGCTTGCCTACCTGATTGGTGGTGCGGCGGTGTTCATGGTCATGCGCGCCCTCGGTGAAATGGCCGTGCACAACCCGGTCGCCGGTTCCTTCGGTCAGTACGCCAGCACCTACCTGGGCCCTATGGCGGGCTTCATCCTTGGCTGGACCTATGCCTTCGAGATGATCATCGTCTGCCTGGCCGACGTCACTGCGTTCGGTATCTACATGGGTTTCTGGTTTCCCGAGGTCGCACGCTGGGTCTGGGTGCTGGGCATCGTGTTCCTGATCGGCGGGCTGAACCTGTGCAACGTCAAAGTCTTCGGTGAGATGGAGTTCTGGCTGTCGTTACTGAAAGTCGCCGCCATCGTCGCGATGATCCTCGGCGGCTTCGGCATCATGCTATTCGGGATCAGTTCGGCCAGCACCGAACAGGCTACCGGCCTGAGCAACCTCTGGGCCCATGGCGGCTTTATGCCCAACGGCATCGGTGGCTTGATCGCATCGTTGGCGGTGGTGATGTTCGCGTTCGGCGGGATCGAAATCATTGGCATCACCGCCGGTGAGGCCAAGGATCCACAGCGGGTGATTCCACGGGCGATCAATGCTGTGCCGCTGCGGATTCTGCTGTTCTACGTGCTGACACTGTTCGTGCTGATGGCCATCTATCCGTGGCCGCAGATCGGCAGCCAGGGCAGCCCGTTCGTGCAGATTTTCGACAACCTGGGCATCAGCTCGGCGGCGACCATCCTCAATATTGTGGTGATCTCCGCGGCAGTCTCGGCGATCAACAGCGACATTTTTGGTGCCGGACGCATGATGTACGGCCTGGCGCAACAAGGTCAGGCGCCAAAAGGTTTTGCTCAACTGTCGAAGCAAGGCGTGCCCTGGATGACCGTGGTGGTCATGGGTGCAGCCCTGCTGGGCGGCGTGCTGCTGAACTACCTGATCCCGGAAAACGTGTTCCTGGTGATCGCCTCGATTGCGACCTTCGCCACGGTCTGGGTCTGGTTGATGATTCTGATCACTCAGGTGGCCATGCGTCGTTCGATGACTCGCGAACAAGTCGCTCAGCTGCAGTTCCCGGTTCCGTTCTGGCCCTATGCACCGGCGGCGGCGATTGTGTTCATGCTGTTTGTTTTCGGCGTGCTGGGTTACTTCCCGGATACCCAGGCGGCGCTGGTGGTGGGTGCGGTATGGATCGTGCTGCTGGTGATTGCTTATAAACTGTGGGTAAAACCGGCGGCCGGACAGGCGGTCGAGGTCAACCACGACCCTTCTTTGTCCCATCGATAATCTAACGGAGGCCTCGGATGAAAACTCTCTGGCAACACTGCCACGTTGCAAGCATGGCGCAGGGTACTTACTCGATCATCGAGGATGCCGCCATCGTGACGTCAGGAGCGCACATAGAGTGGATCGGCCCACGCAGTGAACTACCGGCAGGCGAATACCCCGAAGTCTACGACCTCGCCGGAGCCTGGGTCACCCCGGGCCTGATCGACTGCCACACCCACACGGTGTTCGGCGGCAACCGCAGCGGCGAGTTCGAGCAGCGCCTGCAAGGTGTGAGCTATGCCGAAATCGCCGCGGCCGGTGGAGGCATTGCCAGCACCGTGCGCGCGACTCGGGCGGCCAGCGAGGAGGAGTTGTTCGCCAGCGCGCATAAACGGTTGAAGAGCCTGCTGCGTGACGGCGTCACCAGCGTCGAGATCAAGTCCGGTTACGGTCTGGATCTGGCCAGTGAACGGAAGATTCTGCGAGTAATCCGCCGTCTCGGCGCCGAGTTGCCGGTCAGTGTGCGCAGCACCTGTCTGGCGGCGCACGCCTTGCCGCCGGAATATGCCGATCGCGCCGACGACTACATCGAGCACATCTGCACCGAAATGCTTCCGGCGCTGGCCGCTGAAGGCCTGGTGGATGCGGTGGATGCGTTTTGCGAATACCTGGCGTTTTCGCCTGCGCAGGTCGAGCGGGTGTTCATCGCCGCGCAGAACCTCGGTCTGCCGGTGAAATTGCACGCCGAACAGCTGTCATCCCTGCATGGGTCGAGTCTGGCGGCGCGTTACCATGCGTTGTCGGCTGACCATCTGGAATTCATGACGCAAGACGACGCCATCGCCATGGCCAGGTCCGGCACCGTCGCGGTGTTGCTGCCGGGCGCGTTCTACTTCCTGCGCGAAACCCAATTGCCGCCGATGGATGCCTTGCGCAAACACGGGGTGAAAATCGCCATCGCCAGCGACCTCAACCCCGGCACCTCACCGGCCCTGTCGGTGCGGCTGATGCTGAACATGGCCTGCACCTGTTTGCGTATGACCCCGGAAGAGGCTCTGGCAGGGGTAACCATTCACGCGGCTACCGCGCTGGGCATGGACAAAACCCATGGCTCGCTGGAAGTCGGCAAGGTCGCCGACTTCGTCGCCTGGCAGATCGATCGTCCGGCCGACCTGGCGTACTGGCTGGGCGGCGACCTGGAAAAACGCGTCGTACGCCACGGCGTCGAAGTCACGATTTAGGAGAATGGCTGTGGATAAGGTTCTGAACTTCAAACAAGGTCGGGTGCCGTTGCTGATCAGCATGCCCCATGCCGGTGTGCGTCTGACCCCTGCGGTACAAGCCGGCCTGATCCCAGAGGCACAAAGCCTGCCGGACACTGACTGGCATATCCCGCAGCTCTATGAGTTCGCTCAAGCGTTGGGTGCCAGCACCCTGGCAGCCGAGTACTCGCGGTTCGTTATCGACCTGAACCGTCCGTCCGACGACAAGCCGTTATATGTTGGCGCGACCACTGGTTTGTATCCGGCAACGCTGTTCGACGGTGTGCCGTTGTTCCGCGAAGGGCTGGAGCCGTCCGTCGAGGAGCGCGCCCGTTACCTTGAGCAGGTCTGGACGCCGTATCACCGCACCTTGCAACAAGAACTGGCACGGCTGAAAGCCGAGTTCGGCTATGCGCTGTTGTTCGATGCGCATTCGATCCGCTCGGTGATCCCGCATCTGTTCGAAGGCCGACTGCCGGACTTCAACCTCGGCACCTTCAATGGCGCCAGTTGCGATCCGCAGCTGGCTAATCAGTTGGAAGCCATCTGCGCCCGGCACCCGGACTACAGTCATGTGCTGAACGGACGCTTCAAGGGTGGCCACATCACCCGGCATTACGGCAACCCTGCGGAAAATATCCATGCGGTGCAGCTCGAACTGGGGCAGCGGACCTATATGGAAGAGGTCGAGCCCTTCCGCTATCGCGCTGACCTGGCCGCGCCGACTCAGGTGGTACTCAAGGAGTTGCTGCAAGGGTTGCTGGATTGGGGGCAGCAGCACTACCCGCGCTGACCCCCTGTGGCGAGGGAGCAAGCTCCCTCGCCACACAGGTTCACTCAAGACTGATGTGGGTCCTGAAACACCTCCCAATTTCTCCAAGGACATGCTCATTGCACAATTCGGGTTTATGATGCCGGACGGCAGAATAATAGAAGTCCCCCCAGGGATGACCTCGACCCCTTACGGAGCGCGCAATGCAGACTTTGTACCCGCAGATCAAACCTTACGCCCGGCACGATCTGGCCGTCGAAAAACCCCATGTACTGTATGTCGACGAAAGTGGTTCACCCGAAGGTTTGCCGGTGGTGTTCATCCACGGCGGGCCAGGGGCCGGGTGCGATGCGCAGAGTCGCTGTTATTTCGATCCGAATATGTACCGCATCATCACCTTCGATCAGCGTGGCTGCGGTCGCTCGACGCCTCATGCCAGTCTGGAAAACAACACCACCTGGGATCTGATTGCCGACCTTGAGCGGATTCGCCTGCATCTGGGCATCGAAAAATGGGTGCTGTTTGGCGGCTCCTGGGGTTCGACCCTCGCGCTGGCCTATGCGCAGACCCACCCGGAGCGGGTCCACGGGCTGATCCTGCGCGGCATCTTTCTCTGCCGTCCGCAAGAGATCGAGTGGTTCTATCAGGCCGGTGCCAGCCGGCTGTTTCCGGATTACTGGCAGGACTATGTAGCGCCAATCCCGCTGGATGAGCGCGATGATCTGCTCACGGCTTTCCACAAGCGCCTGACCGGCAACGACCAGATCGCGCAGATGCACGCGGCCAAGGCCTGGTCGACCTGGGAAGGCCGCACTGCGACCTTGCGGCCCAACCCCTTGGTCGTCGATCGTTTCTCCGAGCCGCAGCGCGCGCTGTCGATTGCCCGGATCGAATGCCACTACTTCACCAATAATGCCTTCCTTGAGCCCAATCAGTTGATCCGCGACATGCAGAAGATCGCCCACCTGCCAGGGGTGATCGTCCATGGCCGCTACGATGTGATCTGCCCATTGGATAACGCGTGGGAACTGCATCAGGCCTGGCCGAACAGCGAATTGCAGGTGATTCGCGATGCCGGCCATGCGGCATCCGAACCTGGGATCACTGATGCCTTGGTGCGCGCGGCGAGCAAAATGGCCCGACGCTTGCTCGACTTGCCACCCGAAGAAGCATGAAGGGCCTGCTACAGCGCGTACGTAGCGCGCGAGTCGAGGTGGCGGGGGAGATCGTTGGCGCAGTAGACCAGGGGTTGTTGGTGCTGGTGGCGGTCGAACCCGAGGATACTCGGGCCAGTGCCGACAAATTGCTGCATAAGCTGCTTAACTATCGGGTGTTCAGTGATGTCGAAGGCAAGATGAACCTGTCTTTGGCGGACGTCGGTGGCGGTTTGCTACTGGTGTCGCAGTTCACCCTGGCCGCCGATACCAGGAACGGTTTGCGCCCGAGCTTTTCTTCCGCTGCCCCTCCGGCATTGGGAGAAGAGCTTTTTGACTATCTATTAATAAGGGCGCGGCAGTTGCATGGCAATGTGGCATCAGGGATATTTGGCGCGGACATGCAGGTGCATTTGGTCAATGATGGCCCAGTGACCTTCCTGCTGCAGTCCTGAAAGCGCTTGAAACATCTTTTCAGGTCCTTTTGGGCCTGAAATCGGGCGTTTTCGCGATAAATACTTTGTTACCCCTGATGCGTTGTAACGCGCCCTACTAGATAATCGCGCGCTACGGGGATCAGCGTTCGTTGGTCCATTTTGACTTAGGTAGAGACTTGTCCGGAACCGTTTGGGGAATCATTTAGCCCCATCGGAGTCGGAACAATGCTCGCCAACCTGGCATATAGAAGCTGGCCGTTGGTTTTCTGATCTGTTTTCGGCGAGGGTTGCTCGTGATTGTTAGTCCCTGTATTGCACCAAAATTGTCTGCCAAACGGTTACGAAACGCTCTAGCAACCGGCTCTGCACTGCTGTGTCTGCTCAGCGCCGGCCAGCTTTGGGCTTTCAATCTGAATGATGTGTCGGCCAAGGCCAAAGAGCTGGCCGGGCAAAAGTACGAAGCCCCGCGCAGTAACCTGCCGAACGAATTTCGTGAAATGAAGTTCGCCGATTATCAGAAAATTCGTTTCCGCACTGAAAAAGCCGAATGGGCCGATCAGAAAACCCCGTTCAAGTTGTCGTTCTATCACCAGGGCATGCATTTCGACACGCCGGTGAAGATCAACGAAATCACGGCGACCACCGTTCAAGAGATCAAGTACGACCCGAGTCGTTTCGATTTCGGCGACGTCAAAGTCGATCCCAAGGCCACCGAGCAGTTGGGTTATGCCGGTTTCCGTGTGCTGTACCCGGTCAATAAGGCGGACAAGCAAGACGAGATCATGACCATGCTCGGCGCGAGTTACTTCCGCGTTGTCGGCAAAGGCCATGTCTATGGTTTGTCCGCTCGTGGCCTGGCGATCGATACCGCGCTGCCGTCCGGTGAAGAATTCCCGCGCTTCACTGAATTCTGGATTCAGCAACCCAAGCCGGGCGACAAGCACCTGGTGATCTTTGCCTTGCTGGATTCGCCGCGTTCGACCGGTGCCTACCGACTGACCCTGCGTCCGGGTAGCGACACCGTCGTCGACGTCAAGGCGCAGGTGTACCTGCGTGACAAGGTCAACAAGCTCGGCATCGCCCCGTTGACCAGCATGTTCCTGTTCGGCGCGAACCAGCCGTCGAAGGTGCTCAATTATCGTCGTGAGCTGCACGATTCAGACGGTTTGTCGATTCATGCCGGCAATGGCGAATGGATCTGGCGTCCGCTGAACAACCCGAAACACCTGGCCGTGAGCAACTTCTCGGTCGAGAACCCGCGTGGTTTCGGTCTGCTGCAACGTGGTCGTGATTTCGCCCACTATGAAGACCTCGACGACCGCTACGACAAGCGCCCAAGCGCCTGGATCGAACCGAAGGGCGACTGGGGCAAAGGCTCCGTCGATCTGGTAGAGATTCCGACTGCCGACGAAACCAACGATAATATCGTGGCTTTCTGGAGCCCGGAAAAGCTCCCTGAGCCAGGCCAACCGCTGGACTTCGCTTACCGTATGCACTGGACCATGGACGAAGCTGCGCTGCATTCGGTCGACAGTGCCTGGGTCAAGCAGACACTGCGCTCTACCGGTGACGTGAAGCAGTCCAACCTGATCCGTCAGCCGGACGGCAGCGTCGCGTATCTGGTGGACTTTGAAGGTCCGTCCCTCAAGGCTCTGCCGGAGGACGCGGAAGTTCGCAGCCAGGTCAGCGTTGGCGACAATGCCGAACTGGTGGAAAACAGCGTTCGCTACAATCCTGAGACCCAAGGCTGGCGCCTGACGCTGCGCATGAAGATCAAGGACCCGAGCAAGTCGACCGAGATGCGTGCCGCGCTGGTCCAGAATATCGAGGCTGCGGAGCCGGCCAAGGTTGCTCCTGTGACCAACTCTTCAATTGCAAAGGCCGACAAAATCGCCGCCAAGCAGCAAGAGAAACAAGCGGCTCAAGCGGCTCAAGCGGCGCAAGAGCAGAAAGTGAAACAAGAGCAGAAAGAACAGAAAGAACCAGACGCCAAGCAGCCTGCAGCTGCCGAAGCGGCCCCAGTCACCCCGGAATCGGTAAAAACTGAAAAAGTATTGACCGAGACCTGGAGCTACCAGTTGCCTGCCGATGAGTAATTCCCAAGTACAGCCAGAGACTCTCGCCGAGTATCTGGCGCATCTGCCGATGAGCGATGTGCAACGCGCCGAACTGGCGGGCTGCAAGTCGTTCAGCGAGTTGCATGAACGCCTGTCGTCTTCGACGTTCGACGCGCCTGTCGAGGCTGCACAAGCCTCGGTAGGCCGCCGTCTGACCTTGAACTCCGCGCAAGAGCTGGAGGAGGCCGAGATGTTGGCGGTCGACGCCGAAGGCCGGGTCTGCCTCAAGGCAACCCCGCCGATTCGCCGGACCAAGGTCGTGCCGGAGCCGTGGCGCACCAATATCCTGGTGCGCGGCTGGCGTCGCCTGACCGGACGCACCAACCCGCCTGCGCCGCCGAAAGATGAGAACGTGCTGCCGGCTGCCCGCTGGCGTACGGTCGGCTCGATCCGCCGTTACATCCTGCTGGTGCTGATGCTCGGTCAAACCATCGTCGCCGGCTGGTACATGAAAGGCATCATGCCGTACCAGGGCTGGTCGTTCGTCGACCTGGACGAAGTCCTGCATCAACCGCTGATCCAAACCGCCACGCAAGTGCTGCCATATGCCTTGCAAACCAGCATCCTGATTCTGTTCGGGATTCTGTTCTGCTGGGTATCGGCCGGTTTCTGGACCGCGCTGATGGGCTTCCTCGAATTGCTCACCGGTCACGACAAATACCGGATTTCCGGTAAAAGCGCCGGTAACGAACCGATCGCCAAGGATGCGCGCACTGCGCTGGTGATGCCGATCTGCAACGAAGACGTGCCGCGGGTGTTCGCCGGTTTGCGGGCGACTTTCGAGTCGGTCGCGGCGACCGGTGACCTGGATCGCTTCGACTTCTTCGTCTTGAGCGACAGTAACGATGCCGATATTTGCGTCGCCGAGCAGCAGGCCTGGCTGGACGTCTGCCGCGAAGCCAAGGGTTTCGGCAAGATCTTCTATCGCCGTCGCCGCCGCCGTGTAAAACGCAAGAGCGGCAACCTCGACGACTTCTGCCGTCGTTGGGGCGGTGATTACAAGTACATGGTAGTGCTCGACGCCGACAGCGTGATGAGCGGCGAATGCCTGTCCAGTCTGGTGCGCTTGATGGAGGCCACACCGGACGCCGGGATCATTCAGACCGCGCCGCGCGCCTCGGGCATGGATACGCTTTATGCACGCATGCAGCAGTTCGCCACCCGGGTGTACGGTCCGTTGTTTACCGCGGGCCTGCACTTCTGGCAGTTGGGTGAATCCCACTACTGGGGTCACAACGCGATCATTCGCATGAAGCCGTTCATCGAGCATTGCGCCTTGGCGCCATTGCCCGGCAAAGGCGCGTTCGCCGGTGCGATCCTCTCTCACGACTTCGTCGAAGCTGCGCTGATGCGCCGTGCCGGCTGGGGCGTGTGGATTGCCTACGACTTGCCCGGCAGCTATGAAGAACTGCCGCCGAACCTGCTTGACGAACTCAAGCGTGATCGCCGCTGGTGTCACGGCAACCTGATGAATTTCCGGCTGTTCCTGGTCAAGGGCATGCACCCGGTGCACCGTGCGGTGTTCCTGACCGGCGTGATGTCGTACTTGTCGGCGCCGTTGTGGTTCTTCTTCCTCGTGTTGTCGACGGCGCTGCTGGCGGTCAACACATTGATGGAGCCGCAGTACTTCCTGGAACCGCGACAGCTCTATCCGCTGTGGCCACAATGGCATCCGGACAAGGCAATTGCGCTGTTCTCGACCACCATCGTGCTGCTGTTCCTGCCGAAGTTGCTGAGCATCATCCTGATTTGGGCCAAGGGCGCGAAAGAGTTCGGCGGCAAGTTCAAGGTGACCCTGTCGATGCTGCTGGAGATGTTGTTCTCCATGCTGCTGGCGCCGGTGCGGATGATTTTCCACACCCGCTTCGTACTCGCCGCGTTCCTCGGCTGGGCCGCGACCTGGAACTCCCCGCAACGTGACGATGACTCCACTCCGTGGAGCGAAGCGGTACGTCGCCATGGTCCGCAAACCTTGCTGGGCTTCTTCTGGGCGCTGCTGGTGATTTGGCTCAACCCAAGCTTCCTCTGGTGGTTGGTACCGATCGTCGGTTCGCTGATGCTGTCGATCCCGGTGTCGGTGATCTCCAGCCGGGTTGGTCTGGGCCTCAAATCCCGTGACGAAAGCCTGTTCCTGATCCCTGAGGAATACAATCCGCCACAGGCGTTGCTGGCAACTGACCAGTACACCCACGAAAACCGTTGGCATGCGCTGAAAGACGGCTTCATCCGCTCGGTGGTCGATCCACAGCAAAACGCCTTGGCGTGCTCGCTGGCGACTTCGCGTCACGGTCAGGCCGAGCCGATCGAATGGCTGCGGATCGAGCGGGTTCGCCATGCATTGAAAGTCGGGCCTGACGGTCTGAACAACAATGAGCGGGTGCAACTGCTGAGCGATCCAGTGGCAATGGCTCGTTTGCATGAGCAGATCTGGAACGAAAACCACCCCGACTGGCTGCAAGCCTGGCGCAAATCGGTGAAAGCCGACCCCCATGCGCCACTGCTGCCGCTCAAGCCGCTGAGCGTGCAACCTCAGCTGGCATAATGAAAAGCCCCGCTAAGTTAGCGGGGCTTTTTTGTTGTGGTTAGATTGAAGCGTGTGGCCAGCCGAACCGCCCGACCATGCTACGCATCCAATACACCGGTAAAATGCTCCGCTTCCCGAGAGACAGAGCTTTTTTTACCTGAACGTTGCCAAACCCTTGTGCAAACTAATGAGTGCGTTAGCATTCGTCCCCGAATTGGTGCGCCCGGACAACTTTCTGTTCGTATCTACCGGTTTCTCAAAGGAAACCTGCGGTTTGCGCGCCTCACAACACACTGGGCTTGGGGACTGGATGATGAAAAAGTATCTCTCGATGCTGCTGCTTGGCGTCACGGCATTGGTTGCAGTCAACACGGCTCAGGCCGGCGCCATCGATGACGCAATCAAACGCGGCACACTGAAAGTCGGCATGGACCCGACCTACATGCCGTTCCAGATGACCAACAAACGTGGCGAGATCATCGGCTTTGAAGTCGACCTGCTCAAAGCCATGACCAAGGCCATGGGTGTCAAGCTGGAGACGGTTTCCACCGGCTATGACGGCATCATCCCGGCCTTGCTGACCGACAAGTTCGACATGATCGGCAGTGGCATGACCCTGACCCAGGAACGCAACCTGCGCTTGAACTTCAGCGAACCGTTCATCGTGGTTGGCCAGACCCTGCTGATCCGCAAGGAGCTGGAAGGCACCATCAAGTCCTACAAAGACCTGAACAGCGCTGACTACCGCATCACCTCCAAGCTCGGCACCACTGGCGAAATGGTCGCGAAAAAACTGATCTCCAAAGCCAAGTACCACGGTTACGACAACGAGCAGGAAGCAGTGCTCGACGTGGTCAACGGCAAGGCTGACGCCTTTATCTACGACGCGCCATACAACGTCGTGGCGGTGAACAAGGTCGGCAACGGCAAGCTGGTCTTCATCGACAAGCCATTCACCTACGAGCCGCTGGCCTTTGGTCTGAAGAAGGGCGACTACGACAGTCTCAACTTCATCAACAACTTCTTGCACCAGATCCGCGAAGACGGCACCTACGATCGCATCCATGACAAGTGGTTCAAAGACACCGCCTGGCTCAAGGATATGGAATAAGGCTGATCATTGACGACGCTGTGCCAGTTGCACCGCGTCGTCCCTTTCGCGAGCAAGCCCGCTCCCACACTGGATCTGTGGTGTACACAAAATGTGTGCTTGAAGCAGATCAAATGTGGGAGCGGGCTTGCTCGCGATGACGGCTTATCTGGCAACATAGAATTTGGAATCTAGTAGAACCAATGAAACAGAAAAAAGCCCAATGGCCCTGGCACGTTTTAACCGTGCTGGTGCTGATCGGCCTGGCTGGCGCGTTGTATTACGCCACCTCGCTGATGTCCTATGAGTGGCGCTGGAACCGTGTGCCGCAATACTTTGTCTACCACGCTGAAGAGTCCCAGCGAGCAGCGGATATCTCCACTGTCAGCGAACTGGTGCGTAAAGGCGATAAAGCCGAAGTTACCCTGCGCAATGAGGCTGGTGACGAACAGCACCTCACAGTCGATGACAACAGCCTGCAAGTCGCCCGTGGCGATGATGTGGCCGAAGGCGATGTGATTGGTGTCACTCGCCATTGGGCGGCAGGGCCGCTGCTCTGGGGTCTTTGGACCACGCTGTGGCTGTCGGTGGTGTCCGGCGTGCTCGGGCTGGTGATCGGCCTGGCGACCGGTCTGTGCCGGCTATCGAACAACCCGACCTTGCGCGACCTGTCGACGGTCTATGTCGAGCTGGTGCGCGGCACGCCGTTGCTGGTGCAGATTTTCATTTTCTATTTCTTCATCGGTACGGTGTTGAACCTGTCCCGCGAATTCGCCGGGATTGCCGCGCTGTCGTTGTTCACCGGCGCCTATGTCGCGGAAATCGTCCGTTCCGGCGTGCAGTCAATTGCCCGTGGCCAGAACGAGGCTGCGCGCTCGCTGGGTTTGAGCGCCGGCCAGTCGATGCGCCATGTGGTCCTGCCACAGGCCTTCAAGCGAGTGCTACCGCCGTTGGCGGGGCAATTCATCAGCCTGGTGAAAGACACCTCGCTGGTGTCGGTGATCGCCATTACCGAACTGCTCAAGAGCGGACGGGAAGTCATCACCACCTCGTTTTCGCCGTTCGAGATCCTGTTCTGCGTGGCGGGACTGTATCTGTTGATCAACCTGCCGCTGTCGAAAATCGCCAGCCGGCTTGAGCGGAGGCTCGCGCAAAGTGATTGAAGTCCGCGATCTGGTAAAAGTCTTCGACACCCGTGGCCAAGTGGTCCGCGCGGTGGATAACGTCACCACGCAGGTGGCCAAGGGTGAAGTGCTGGTGGTGATCGGCCCGTCCGGCTCAGGCAAGTCGACCTTCCTGCGCTGCCTCAATGGCCTGGAAGAGTTCGACTCGGGCTCCGTCAGTATTGACGGCCTGGAACTCGCCAATCCGAAAACCGACGTCAATGCCTACCGCCGTGAAGTCGGTATGGTCTTCCAGCATTTCAACCTGTTCCCGCACATGACGGTGCTGGAAAACCTCTGTCTGGCGCAGAAAGTCGTGCGCAAGCGCGGCAAGCAGGAACGCGAAGCCAAGGCCCGGGCGTTGCTGGAAAAGGTCGGTATTGCACAGAAGGCCAACGAGTTCCCTTCACGCCTCTCGGGCGGTCAGCAACAGCGGGTGGCGATAGCCCGTGCACTGGCCATGGAGCCGAAGGTCATGTTATTCGATGAGCCGACCTCGGCGCTCGACCCGGAAATGGTCGGTGAAGTCCTCGACGTGATGAAGACTCTGGCCCTGGAAGGCATGACCATGGTCTGCGTCACCCACGAAATGGGCTTCGCCCGGGAAGTGGCGGACCGGGTGCTGTTCTTCGATCACGGCAAACTGCTGGAAGATTCCCCGCCGGACGAGTTCTTTGCGTCGCCGAAGGATCTGCGGGCTCAGGCGTTTTTGCGCCAGGTTCTATAACTTCGTCGCCTGCTAAGAGATCGCAGCCTGCGGCAGCTCCTACAGATGTACACAAATCCTTGTAGGAGCTGGCGCAGGCTGCGATCTTTCAGGCTTCACGCCCTACTCAAACCTTGAACTTACCCACCAACATCTGCAGATGAGTCCCCAATCGCGCCAGCTCGACGCTGGAGGCGGCGGTCTCTTCACTGGCGGCCGAGGTCTGCTCCGACACATCTCGCACATTCAGCACGCTGCGGTTGATCTCTTCGGCCACAGCGCTTTGTTGCTCGGCGGCTGCGGCGATTTGTTGGTTCATCGCCTGGATCGCTGACACGGTACGGGTGATGTTGGCCAGCGAGCCGCCAGCGCGCCGGGTCAACTCGACGCTGCTATCGGTCAGGCAGCGGCTGTTGTCCATGATGGTGGCGACTTGCTGGGTGCCGCTTTGCAGGCCGACGATCAGCTCTTCGATTTCCTCGGTGGACTTCTGGGTGCGTTGGGCGAGGCTGCGCACCTCATCGGCGACCACCGCAAAACCGCGTCCGGCCTCACCGGCGCGAGCGGCTTCAATAGCTGCGTTGAGCGCCAGCAGGTTGGTTTGTTGCGCCACCGACTTGATCACGTCGAGCACGCTGCCGATCTTGTCGCTTTCGCGCTTGAGATGACTCATGGCCTCGGTGGAATTACCGACCTCGGTGGCCAGGCGTTCGATCTGGGCGATGGCTTCGCCGACCACCTTATCGCCTTCACGGGCCTGCTGGTCAGCGGCGACCGCGGCTTCCGAGGCCTCTTCAGCGTTGCGCGCGACTTCCTGCACAGTGGCGGTCATCTCATGCATGGCGGTGGCGACCTGATCGGTCTCGACTTTCTGGCTGTTGACCCCGGCACTGGTTTGTTCGGTGACGGCTGACAGCTGCGCGGCGGCGCTGGCGATCTGCGTCACGCCCTCGCCGATGCCACCGACCAGGTCCCGCAGGCCGAGCGTCATGCGCTGCATTGCGCGCTGCAGTTGGCCGAGTTCATCGCGGCGCTGGACGTCGAGATCCTGGCTGAGATCGCCGGCAGCCACGCGCTCGACGACTGTCAGGGTCTGTTGCAGCGGAATGACGATCTGCCGGGTGATGGCCCAGGCGGCAATCAGGCCGAACAACAGCGTCGCTACGGTAACCAGCGCCAGGGTGTTTTTTGCTTGCGTCGCATCGTTGTCACGCTTGGTGATTTGCGCGGCGGTCAGCTGCTTGCTGGCGTCGAGCAAGACAGCGCCCTGGTCGGCCATGAGTTTGAGGGCGGCGGCGCTGGCCACTTGGAAGTCACGGAATTGGCTGACCGCTGCCCGGTAGCCTTTGAGCGATTCGCTAGCCTGCTGCAGGTTGGCGATGTACTGCTCCGGCAGTTGGCTCGACAGGCTGGCGAGGTTCTTCAGCGCGTTGTCGATGGCGTCCAGCGCCGGTTGTTCGGCCTCGGACTTGCCGCTGTAGGTGTAACCACGGACCTGGAAGCGCGCTTGCTGGATCAGTTTGCTCTGCTCGATGATGCTGTTGAACTGCGCGACGCTGTCGCCTTGCAGCATCGACTTTTCAACCTCGGCTATGCGGGCCACGGCGTTGTCGGCGGCGGCGCCGAGTTTGGCGCGGGCGGCTTCACGGTTGGCGGTTGTCCGAGTCATGTCGGCGAAGGCGCGCTTGTATTCGCTCACGGCAGCCAGTTGCTTGTCGAGCAAGGCGATGCTATCTGGCTGCGCCAGACGATTGCGCGCGATTTGCAGGCCTTCGTCGAGCGTGTTCAGCAGTTCGCTGACCGCCGCCGGGCCTTGCTCGCCTTTGTGCATTTCGTAGTCCAGGCGGGCGATGCGCAGTTCTTTGGTCAAATCGCTTAGCGTGGCGATATAGCCCAGCTTGTCGCCGCGCTCGATCACGCTACTCAGGCCAGTCCAGCCGGTAAAGGTGATCAACAGGGTCAGGAGCAGCACCAGACCGAAGCCGATGCCAAGTTTCAGATTTACGCTCACATTACCAAGGTTCTGGGCTAACCAACGGTACATGCTATGAACTCCCTTTAAGCATGGATGGGTCTATCAGGAGCGTATCGGCAGGCCGGCGGGAAACTGTAGAGGCGAGCAAGCTCGCTTCAGGGGGTACCCGGTCAGCGCAGGAGCTGCCGCCAGGCTGCGATCTTTTCGGGGCGCCGCAAATGCAGGATCAAAAGATCGCAGCCTGCGGCAGCTCCTACAGGGGGTGCGAAACGATTAGAACAGTCGGGACAGGAGGGCTGTCACGGCCGTCTCGACCCGCAGGATGCGCTCGCCGAGCTGTACCGGTTGCAGGCCGGCCTTGGCCAGCAGGTCGATTTCGTAGGGGATCCAGCCGCCTTCAGGGCCGATCGCCAGCGTCACCGGCTCGTCCAGCCCGCGCGGGCAGGGTGGATAGTTGCCGGGGTGCCCGACCAGCCCGAGGGTGCCTTCGGTCATTGCTGGCAGGCGGTCTTCGACGAAGGGTTTGAAGCGCTTTTCGATGATGATTTGCGGCAGCACGCTGTCGCGGGCCTGCTCCAGGCCGAGGATCAGTTGCTCGCGAACCGCTTGCGGTTCGAGGAACGGCGTTTGCCAGAAACTCTTCTCGACCCGGTAGCTGTTCACCAGCACCACCCGCGGCACGCCCATGGCAGCCACGGTTTGCAGTACCCGACGGAGCATCTTCGGTCGTGGCAGGGCCAGCAGCAGGGTCAGCGGCAGTTTCGCCGGTGGGGGCTGGTCGAGGCTGATCCGCAATTCCGCCTCGCTGGCTTCCAGGCGCAGTACCTCGGCAGAACCCATTAACCCGCCGATGCGCCCGACCCGCAGGCTGTCACCGACGACACTGCGATGGACTTCCTGCATGTGAGTCAGGCGCCGATCACGCAGGATTACCCGGTCGGCCGCAATGAAGTCGGCCTCTTCGAGAAGCAGCAGGTTCACGCTTGGGTCGCTGGCGGCTGGTCGTCGTGATCGCTGTCGACAGGCTGGTCGTCCGGATGCTCGCCGCGCTTGCTGATCAAGCTGCCAAAAAGGATGCCGATTTCGAACAGAATCCACATTGGCACCGCCAGCAAGGTCTGCGAGAAGATGTCCGGCGGGGTGAGGATCATGCCGACCACGAAGCAGCCGATGATCACATACGGGCGGATTTTCTTCAGGTATTTGACGTCGACCACGCCGATCCACACCAGCAGCACCACGGCCACCGGGATTTCGAAGGCTACGCCGAAGGCGAAGAACAGCGTCATGACGAAATCGAGGTAGCTGGTGATGTCGGTCATCATCTCAACGCCGGCCGGGGTGGCAGCGGCGAAGAACTTGAAGATCAGCGGGAACACCAGGAA
The DNA here is from genome assembly GCF_057838875.1 of Pseudomonas sp. KH_050. Taxonomy (NCBI): domain Bacteria; kingdom Pseudomonadati; phylum Pseudomonadota; class Gammaproteobacteria; order Pseudomonadales; family Pseudomonadaceae; genus Pseudomonas; species Pseudomonas sp. KH_050. Next base: position 387,796 of record NZ_CM174478.1, read on the forward strand.
GTAGGCGAAGGCCATCCCGGTGTAGAACAGCAGAATGCTCGAGACCAGCAAGGGCATCGCTATGCGCTTCTCGTGCTTGTACAGCCCCGGTGCGATAAAGCCCCAGATCTGATGCAGGATCACCGGGATCGCCAGAAACAGCGAGACCATCATCGTCAGCTTGAGCGGCGTGAGGAACGGCGAAGATACGTCGGTGGCGATCATCGTCGCGCCCACTGGCAGGTACTCGCGCAGTGGCGTGGAGACGAAGGTGTAGATCTGCTGCGTGAAGGCGAACAGCCCGGCAAAGATCACAAAGATCGCCGCGACACAACGCAGCAGGCGGGTGCGCAACTCGGTGAGGTGCGAAACCAGCGGCATGTGCTGGTCGTTTTCCGGTTTATCAGCGCTCATGGGGCTCGCGGCGGCAAAGTGGAGTCGAGGGGGGCAGGCGCACTGGGTGCCGCCACGGGAGAAACAGTTTCTGTAGCAGGCGGGCCGACAGCCGGCTCGGCCGGTTTGACGACTGCTGCGGGCGCTGGCTCGACAGCCGTGGCAACCTGCGCCGGAGCATGGATCGACTGCTCCGCCGCTGGCTCGAAGGTGCTCGGCGACTGCTGTTGCGGCGCGAGAATCTTCCGCGCTTCCTGCTCCAGCGACAGAATATGTTCGTTGTGCAGTTGCCGACGAATCTCGTCCGCGCCGATTTCCCGTTCAACTTCCTGTTTGATCGCGTTGAAACTGCGTTTCAGGCGCCCGACCCACAGGCCGGCCGTGCGCGCGGCACCCGGCAGGCGTTCAGGGCCGAGCACCAGCAGCGCGACGAGGCCGACGAGCAGCAGTTCAGAGAAGCTGATACCAAACATTAGTCAGTGCTCACGAGTCTTTGCGGATCGGCTCTTCGACTTTTTGTGCTTTCACGTCGATGGTGTGCGGTTCGTTCAGTGTCGAGGCCTGTGGTTGTGCCGGTGGTACCGGTTGAGCCGGTGTCACTGTCGGATCAGCAGGTTTCTCATCGTCGTTCATGGCCTTGCGAAAGCCCTTGATCGACTCGCCGACATCGGTGCCGAGGTTTTTCAGTTTCTTGGTGCCGAACACCAGTATCACGACAACCAGGATGACGACCCAGTGTTTCCAGTCAAAAATGCCCATGCTGCGATTCCTCTCTTCTAAGCGTAATTCAAGCGGACGGGCGCGAGGCTTTCTCGGCGTGTCCGGAAAGACCGAAGCGTCGGTCCAGTTCATCCAGCACAGCTTGTGGATGCTGCCCCAGTTGGGCGAGCATGACCATACTGTGGAACCATAAATCGGCGGTTTCGTAGATCACATCGCTGCAATCGCCGCTGATGGCAGCGTCCTTGGCGGCGATGATGGTTTCAACCGATTCCTCACCGACCTTCTCCAGAATCTTGTTCAAGCCCTTGTGGTACAGACTGGCGACATACGAACTGTCGGCGGCAGCGCCTTTGCGCTCTTCCAGCACTTGGGCCAGGCGGATCAGGGTGTCAGTCATCTCAGTGTCCTGCCGAATAGATGGCGTGCGGGTCTTTGAGCACCGGGTCGACAGTCTTCCAGTCGCCGTTTTCGTAGACGCGGTAGAAGCAGCTTTGGCGGCCGGTATGGCAGGCGATATCGCCGACCTGTTCGACCATCAGGATGATCACATCGGCATCGCAGTCCAGGCGCATCTCGTGCAGTTGTTGCACATGCCCGGACTCTTCGCCCTTGCGCCACAGTTTGCCACGGGAACGCGACCAGTAGATGGCGCGGTTCTCGGCGGCGGTCAGTTCCAGCGCTTCGCGGTTCATCCAGGCCATCATCAGTACGCGCCCGGTCTTGTGATCCTGAGCAATCGCCGGTACCAGACCGTCGTTGTCCCATTTGATCTCGTCCAGCCAATCTTTCATCTTCGACTCCGACAATCGGCGCAGCGCTTATTGCTGTGCCCAGGCGTTAAAACAGTGTGCCAGCAGCACGCGTTGCTGGCTATCGGCGCACGACCAGATACAAACCGACCGCAACCATGATTCCGGCCGGCCAGTGCCCCAGTTCATTCAATGGGCCGCCGGCAGCGAGCACCGTACCGCCAGCCAGATGGGCGCAACCGAGCAGGCGCAGGAACCAGTCGTCCTTGCGTCGGTGCCAGGCGGGTGGCGGATTGGACACGTGTGGTTGCGACATGCGCTCCAGCAGATCGCGGGTCATGTTGGCCAGGTGCGGCAGTTGCTCTACCTGGCTCTGCAGGTTGCCCAGCAAGGCTTTGGGGCTGACCCGCTCGCGCATCCAGCGTTCGAGGAACGGCTGGGCGGTGTTCCACAGATCCAGCTCCGGGTACAGCTGACGACCCAGGCCTTCGATGTTCAGCAGGGTTTTCTGCAAGAGAACCAGCTGCGGCTGCACTTCCATGTTGAAGCGCCGAGCAGTCTGGAACAGGCGCATCAGCACCTGACCGAAGGAAATATCTTTTAAAGGCTTCTCGAAAATCGGCTCGCAAACGGTTCGGATCGCCGCTTCGAATTCGTTGAGTCTTGTTTCCGCCGGTACCCAGCCCGAGTCGATATGCAACTGGGCGACGCGGCGGTAGTCGCGCTTGAAGAAGGCGAACAGGTTGCGCGCCAGATAATCCTGGTCTTCCGGGGTCAGGCTGCCGACGATGCCACAGTCGATGGCAATGTACTGCGGGCTCCACGGCTGCACGGTGCTGACGAAGATATTGCCGGGGTGCATGTCGGCGTGGAAGAAGCTGTCACGGAACACTTGGGTGAAGAAAATCTCCACGCCGCGTTCGGCAAGCATTTTCATGTCGGTGCGCTGGTCGGCCAACGTTGCCAGGTCGGTGACCTGAATACCGTAGATGCGCTCCATCACCAGCACTTTCGGCCGGCACCAGTCCCAATAGACTTGCGGCACATACAGCAGCGGCGAACCGTCGAAGTTGCGCTTGAGCTGGCTGGCATTGGCCGCCTCGCGCAACAGATCGAGCTCGTCGTAGATGGTTTTTTCGTAGTCCTGGACCACATCCACCGGGTGCAGCAGACGGGCATCGGCGGAGAGTTTTTCCGCAGCGCGGGCGAGGATGAACAGCCAGGCCAGATCCTGGGCGATGATCGGCTTGAGGCCCGGGCGGATGACCTTGACCACCACTTCTTCACCGCTTTTCAGCTGTGCGGCATGAACTTGCGCCACCGACGCGGAGGCCAGCGGTTCGAAGTCGAAACGGCTGAAGACATCGCTGATTTTCTTGCCGAGCTGGCTTTCGATCAGATCTATCGCCACTTGCGAATCGAACGGCGGTACGCGGTCTTGCAACAGCATCAGCTCGTCGGCGATGTCTTCGGGCAGCAGATCGCGGCGAGTGGACAGAATCTGCCCGAACTTGATGAAGATCGGCCCCAGATCCTGCAACGCCAGACGCAGACGCGCACCACGAGTCAGTGTCAGTGGCTTGCGCGGGAACCAGCGCCACGGCAAGGCGTAGCGCAGTGCCAGGAGAAACCAGGGCAGTGGCAGGGCGAACAATAGATCATCGAGGCGGTAGCGGATCACGACGCGCTGGATGCGCAACAAACGGCGGACGGCAAGCAGCTTCATGCGTTATCGCTTGAATCAAGGGATCGGGAAAGGCGCTCGAAACGCGCCTCAAGACGTTCCAGATCAAGCTTGATCTGGTCCAGTTCGCTAAAACGGGCTTCGGCCTCGCGCTGGCCCACCAGGGTGCGCGACTCTTCGCTGAGGTATTCGGCGAGGTTCTGGTTCAGGCTGGCGAACCCTTGCTGGTACCACTGTGCGCGGCTGCGCAGATGGCCGCCGATCAGTTGCGTGGCGACCGGACCGAGCCAGCGCGAGAGTTCGTACTCCCAGTCAAGCTCCAGGTCCTGCAGTATCGCCGCCAGCTCCAGCAGCACCGCGCTGTCACCTTCGAGTTCGACCTCGGGGCCATGCAACACGGCGGTCTTGTCCTTGCTCAGCGCCAGGCTCAGCAAGCTCGACGCCGGAGCGCGCAAGGTGCAGTCGGCCTCGGCGGCCCAATGGGCGGCCAGCATCAGGCCTTCATCGCCGGGCATGATGAACAGTTGCAACGCCGGGCTGCGGCAGTCGACAGCGATCACCTTGCCACTCAAGTGCTGCAGGCGCGGCAGCGCCGTGCTGTCGAGACGCAGCACGCGGTTGAGGCCGAGTTCGACGCCGACCAGCAGGCCGCTAAGCAACATCAGGGTTTGATGCCACGATGCAGGGCGACGATGCCGGCGGTCATGTTGTGATAAGTCACGCGGTCGAAACCGGCCTCGACCATCATCGACTTCAGGGTTTCCTGGTTCGGGTGCATGCGGATCGACTCGGCCAGGTAGCGGTAGCTTTCCGAGTCATTGGTGATCAGCTTGCCCATCAGCGGCATGAAGGCGAAGGAATAGGCATCGTAGGCCTTGGACATCAGCGCATTGGTCGGTTTGGAGAACTCCAGCACCAGCAGCCGGCCACCGGGCTTGAGCACCCGCAGCATGGAGCGCAGGGCATCTTCCTTGTGAGTCACGTTGCGCAGGCCGAAGGCGATGGTCACACAGTCGAAATGGTTGTCCGGGAACGGCAGCTTTTCAGCATCGGCCTGGACGAACTCGACATTGCCGGCCACACCCAGATCCAGCAAGCGATCGCGACCGACCTTGAGCATGGATTCGTTGATGTCAGCCAGTACCACCTGGCCGGTAGGACCCACCAGGTGCGAAAACTTTCTGGTCAGGTCACCGGTACCGCCAGCGATGTCCAGCACGCGGTTGCCGCTGCGTACGCCGGACAGTTCGATCGCGAAACGCTTCCATAGCCGGTGCATGCCGCCCGACAGCAGGTCGTTCATCAGGTCGTACTTGGCCGCTACGGAGTGGAAAACTTCAGCGACTTTTTCCGCTTTTTGGCTTTCCGGAACGTTTTTGAAGCCGAAGTGAGTGGTGGGTTCGGCATCGCTGCCTTTGCGCTGATCAGTCATATCGCTGTCACCAGAAGAGAATGCGGGACATTCTAATCCCGGTGACGGTCTTTGTCTTGGCAAGGCTGAAGGTAAGATAGGCAATCGCCGGGACGTTTTGACGCATGCAAGGTCAAGATGTCTTGAGCAAGTCCCGATAAAACAGGAGTCATTCGATGGCCCGTATAAGTGTTGAACGTGCCCACGGCCTGGGTAAGGAAGCGGCCCGAGAGAAGGCCGACAAGTTGGCGCAGAGACTGTCCGATCAATATGGCCTGGAGCCGCAGTGGTCAGGCGACACCTTGAACCTCAGACGCTCCGGTGTGAAAGGCGCGGTGTATGTGGGCGAGAACTCGATCAAGGTCGATGTCGAACTGGGCCTGCTAATGTCGGCCATGAGCGGCACGATCAAGTCCGAGATCGAAAAGGCGCTGGATAAAGCCCTGGCGTGATCGTGAATTTTCAGTTTGCGCTGTGGTGTTCGAACCTTTTGTTGCCAATCAATTCATCACTCCGGGATTGCTTCGCAACCTAGGGTGATGTTTCTAATTTTTCTCACTACTTTGTGCCTAAGCCCTCATTCCTGTGGGCAGTTCCTCAAACCTTTTGCGCGTGAGGTGCACCATGGCCAAAGTAATTTTGAAGAAAAAAACCGACGTTCAGACAACCGCTCCGAGCGAAGTGAAATCCTATGCCCGCAAGATTTGGCTGGCAGGCCTGGGGGCCTACGCCAAGGTCGGTCAGGAAGGCAGCGAGTACATTCAGGAGCTGATCGAGACTGGTCAAGCTGTTGAAAATAAAGGCAAAAAAGTTGTGACTCAGCAACTTGAAGCGGCCAACAGTCAGATCGATAACGTCAAGGGTGACGTCACCGGTTTCAAAGGTAAAATCGAAGTGCAGTTCGATAAAGTCGAGAAGGCGTTCGACACTCGTGTCGCAAGTGCCTTGAATCGCTTCGGCATTGCGTCTAAACATGATGTTGAGACACTCTCTGCTAAGCTCGATGGGTTGACGGCATTGCTTGAACGTGTCGCGCGTAAACATTAAGGAGAACGGGATGGCTGGTAAAAAGAATACTGAAAAAGAAGGCAGCTCGTGGATCGGGAAAGTCGAAGACTACTCCCGCAAAATCTGGCTTGCTGGTTTAGGCGTGTACTCGAAGATCGACACTGACGGCAGCAAACTCTTCGATACCCTGGTCAAAGATGGTGAGAAAGCCGAGAAGCTCACCAAGAGCGCCGTCGGTAAAAAAGTCGATGCCGCCAAGGATTCGGCTCAGTCGGCCAAGTCCCGTGTCGGTGATGTCAAAGACCGTGCGCTGGGCAAATGGGGCGAGCTGGAAGAGGCTTTCGACAAGCGACTCAACAGCGCCATTTCGCGTCTGGGCGTGCCGAGCCGCAATGAAGTCAAGGCGCTGCACAGCAAGGTCGACACCCTGACCAAGCAGATCGAGCGCCTGACCGGTGCTTCTGTGACCAAGCCAGTGGCGAGCAAGACCGCAGCGGCCAAACCGGCAGCTAAAACCGCGGCCAAACCTCTGGTAAAGGCCGCCGCTAAACCGGCAGCCAAACCAGCGGCCAAAGCAGCAGCCAAGCCCGCAACAAAAACCGCAGCAGCCAAACCTGCCGCGGCCAAGCCAGCAGCTAAAGCGGTTGCCGCCAAGCCAGCAGCGGCGAAGAAGCCGGTGGCCAGGAAGCCAGCTGCGCCCAAAGCAGCGGCGCCCAAGCCTGCCGTAGAGGCCAAGCCGGTCGCTGCGGTCAGCTCTTCGAACTCTGCAGCTGCTCCGACCCCTGCGGTCACCCCGACTGTCGCGCCGATTCCATCGACGCCATCCAGTCAGTCCTAATTTTCTCGGGACAGACAAAAACGCCCGGCCTGCAAAGGTCGGGCGTTTTTGTTTTGGTCAGAAAACTCTCCGGTGCCTGATCGAGCGCAAAAGATCGCAGCCTATCGGCAGCTCCTACGCATTCCGGAGCTGCCGCAGGCTGCGATCTTTTGATCTTACAATCACACTTGCTCTTCCAGGTACCGCAATGCCATCTGTTCGGTCGCCAGTTTTGCCGGGGGCAGCAAGTGCGGCGCTACCAGCATCATGATCTGGTAAACCACCACCCGTACTTCGCCCTCGCGCCCTAGAATCCGTTGATAGTCGAGGGAAAACAGCAGCGTCATGGTGATCTGTTCGACCAGTTGTCCCAGCGCCTGGGTTTCGCTGACCAGTTGCCCCTGCGCTTTCAAGCCTGCCAGCAATGAGGCCAGGGTCCGCTTCAAGGCATTGAGCAGATTGCGAATGCCCTTGGCCAGTTTCGGCAAGCGCCCGGCCAGGTTGGACAGGTCCTGGAACAGAAAGCGATAGTGCGCTAGCCGCTCGACGATCAGGTGCAGGAACAGCCAGTAATCTTCAGCCGCCAGTTGCGCATCCGCCGGCGGGTCGAGCAGCGGCGTCAGTTCGGCCTGGAAGCGTTCGAACAAGCCGAGGATCAGCGGTTCCTTGCCGTGGAAGTGGTAGTAGAGGTTGCCCGGGCTGATGCCCATCTCATTGGCAACTTCCATGGTGGAGACATTCGGTTCGCCCTTTTGGTTGAACAGTTGCAGGGCACATTCGAGGATCCGGTCGCGGGTTTTCATCCAGTCTTCTTGGTTGTTGAGTCATGCCACGGACAAAAGCCCGACCGTGGTGCAGAGAGCATTCAGCGCACGCGCACGTAGGTACCTGGCGCCGCCTCCATCGGTGGATAGTTCTGGTTGCCGAGCGCCATCAGGGTTTCCCGTTGGGTCCCGGAGCGTTCCTGAATCCAGCTCAGCCATTGTGGCCACCAGCTGCCTTCGGCATGGGTGCCGTCGTAATACCAGGCGCGTGGATCGCTGCTGAGCTTGGGGTTCTCGATGAAACTGGCCTTGGGGTTGCTCGGCGGGTTGAGGATGCTCTGGACGTGTCCGCTGTTGGACAGTACGAAGCGGCGATTGCCGCCCAGCAACAAGGTCGAGCGGTACACCGCATCCCAAGGAGTGATGTGGTCGTTGATGCCGGCCACGTTGAAGCTGTCGACGTTAACCTTCTGCAGATCGATCGGAGTACCGCACACCTCCAGGCCACCTGGATGACTCAGCGGGTTGTGCTTGAAGAAGTCCAGCAGGTCGCCATGCAATGCCGCGGGCAGGCGCGTGTTGTCGTTATTCCAGTACAGGATGTCAAAGGCCGGCGGCTCCTTGCCCAGCAGGTAGTTGTTGACCCAGTAGTTCCAGATCAGGTCGTTGGGGCGCATCCAGGCGAAGACCTTGGCCATGTCGCGCCCTTCGAATACGCCTCGCTGATAGGATTGGCGCTTGGCGGCTTCGAGGGTCTGCTCGTCGGCGAACAAGGTGGCCGGGCTGTCGATCTGGCTATCGAGCAGGCTGACCAGGTAGGTGGAGCTGGAGATCCGCCGCAGTTGCCGCTTGGCTTGCAGATGACCTTGCAGGGCGGCGATGGTCAGGCCGCCGGCACAGGCGCCCATCAGATTGACTTCGCGCGCACCAGTGATGGCGCGGCAGACATTCAGCCCTTGCTCCAGAGCCTCCACATAACTGGACAGGCCCCATTCGCGATGGCGAACATCCGGGTTGCGCCAACTGACCACGAACACTTGCAGGCCATTTTTCAGCGCGTACTGGACGAAGCTGTTGCCCGGGCTGAGGTCGAAAATATAATACTTGTTGATCTGCGGTGGCACGATCAGCAGCGGCTTGCTGTACTGCTTTTCGCTCATCGGCTTGTATTGCATCAGCTCGAGCAGTTCGTTGCGAAACACTACCGAGCCGGTGGTGGTCGCTACCGTCTTGCCGATCTCGAACGCGTGTCTGTTGACCTGGCTGGGCAATCCGTTGTTGTGCAGCAGGTCGTCGAACAAATGGCTGAGGCCGCGGACCAGGCTGTTACCGCCGGAATTGAACAGTTCCTTGACAGCCAGCGGGTTGAGTAGCGTGTTGGAGGGCGATACGGCGTCATTGAGCAGGGCGAAGGCGAAGTGTGCACGGGCGCGGTCGTCGGGGCTCATGCCGCTTTCGTCGATCCAGCTTTTGACCTGTTTTTGCCAGCTCAGATAGGCCTGCAGGCTGCGACGATAAAACGGATTCAGAGTCCAGGTCGGGTCGGTAAACCGCTTGTCCTTAGGGTTCGGAGTGTGCAGCGTTTCACCCAATAACACGCGACCCAGCTGACCACCCAGGGCCAGCGCATGACGGGCACTTTTTACCGGGTGACGCAGGCCATGGGCGGCCACGCTGCGCAGGGTCGAGAACAGATCCCGGCCGCGCAGACCGGTAATCGCACTCTGAGCGTTGATAAACGTGGGGGTGGGCAAGGAGCCCTGCGCTGCTTTGTCTCTCATGAGTCAACACTCCTTCGTCAAGCCTTCAACAAGCACATCAATGCAAGACAGACACCATAGTCGGTCCAGAGCTCTCCTGCGCAGGCAATGATCCTGTCGACATGCACAAGACGTTAAGTCCTGCCGAACGGTTCCGGGTGCGGGTGCATCACGGCCCGCTGACGTTCTTCTTCGAGAAATTTCATGATGATCGGCGCGACGGCTTCGGCCCGGGTAATCAGGAACAAATGACCGTCGTCGATTATGTGTAGCTGGGCGTTGGGGATCCGCCAGGTCAGCATGCGCATATTGATCAGCGGGATCAGTGGATCGTCATCGCCGGCCAGTATCAGGGTCGGTTGATGAATCTTGTGCAGCCAGTGAATGCTGGTCCAGCCCAGCCCTGCGAACAGTTGCCAGTAGTAACCCAGCTTGCCGCCCGAACGCACCTTGCTGGCGTGTTCGGCGGCCAGGTTAGGGTCGCGGCGGAAGGATCCGCCATAGATCAACGGCGCGATGCGAATCACATGGGACGGCTGGATGTAGCGCCTGGGGCTGGCCATCATCCACAGCACTTTCGGTTTGCCTGGCACCATAAAGGCACCGGCCGCAGTGGCGGCAAGCACCAGTTTTTTGCAGCGCTCCGGGTAGTCGTAGGCAAATTGCTGGGCCAGTGCACCCCCCCAGGACACGCCGACAACATTGACTTGCCCGTAATCCAGATAGTCGAGCATGCGCGTGGTCAGTTTGGCCAGACCCGGGAAACGATAGGGGATGCGGGGTGTCGAGGAGCCGCCGACCCCGGGAACGTCGAAGGCGATCACCTCCAGATCGGGGTCGAGCGCCTGGACGAACGGAAACACCAGTTCCAGGTTGGCGCCGATGCCATTGAAAATAAGCAGGGGCGTCAAGTGAGGCTTGCCGGGGCGTACTGCGGTACGGATGGTTTGGCCATCCAGGTCGACAGTACGAAATATGAACGGTTGCGGCATCTCAGAAGCCCTGTGGGTTAAACCATTGGGCAAGCCTTCCTGAGCTTGTCCCGAAAAATTCGAGGGCTGGCCTCGTCCGTGTTGAGCAGGGCTCGCGGCACCTCTGAGTGCCGCGGATTTCGTGACTGCCTACAACTTAACGTTCATGTACATAGGTACCCGGTGCGGCTTCCCCGGGCGGATAGGCCTTGTTGCCCAGGTTGGTCGGGGACTTTTTCAGCTTGCCCGCGCGCTCGGCCTGCCAGGCTTGCCAGTGCAGCCACCAGGAGTCAGTGTGCTTGGTCGAGTTTTCTTGCCAGTCCTCGGCCTTGACTGGCATCTCGGTGCTGGTCATATAGCGTGACTTAGGGTTGCCGGGCGGGTTCAGGATGCTTTGGATATGCCCGCTGCTGGACAGCACGAATTCGACCTTGCCACCGAACAGTTGCGCCGACTTGTAGCAAGACTTCCAGGGCGTGATGTGATCGTTGGTACCGGCCAGGGAGTAGATGTCGGCAGTGACCTGTTTGAGGTCGATCGGTGTGCCGCTCACTTCCAGTGCATTGGCACGGATCAGTGGGTTATTTTTGAACATTTCGATCAGGTCGCCGTGGAACGCCGCAGGCAAGCGGGTGGTGTCATTGTTCCAGTACAGAATGTCGAAGACCGGCGGCTCGTTGCCCAACAGGTAGTTGTTGACCCAGTAATTCCAGATCAGATCGTTGGGGCGCATCCAGGCAAAGACTTTGGCCATGTCACGGCCTTCCAGCACGCCAGCCTGATAGGATTGACGCTTGGCGGATTCCAGGGTTTTCTCGTCGACGAACAGCGCAACCTGGGAGTCGAGGGTGGTATCGAGCACGCTGACCAGCAGGGTCAGGGCATTGACCTTCTTCTCGCCCAGGGCGGCGTAGTGGCCGAGCAACGCGGTGCAGGTGATGCCGCCAGAGCAGGCACCGAGCATATTGATGTCTTTGCTGCCGGTGATGGCCGAGACCACGTCGACAGCTTCCTTCAGCGCATCGATGTAAGTCGACAGACCCCACTCACGCTGGGCCTTGGTCGGATTGCGCCAGCTGACGATAAAAGTCTGCTGTTTGTTTCGCAGGCAAAAGCGCGCCAGGCTTTTATCCGGACTCAGGTCGAACACATAAAATTTGTTGATCTGCGGCGGCACCACCAGCAGAGGGCGCTCATGCACCTGCTCGGTGGTCGGCTGGTACTGGATCAATTCGAGCACGTCGTTGCGGAAAACCACCGAGCCTTCGGTGGTCCCCAGGCTCTTGCCGACTTCGAAGGCGCCCATGTTCGTCTGGCTCGGCATGCCGCCGTTGTTGACCAGGTCCTTGGCCAGGTGCGAGAGGCCGTCGAGCAGGCTTTTACCACCGGTCTCGAAGAAACGTTTGACCGCCGCCGGGTTGGCCGCACTGTTGGTCGGGGCCATGGCATCGGTCATCAGGTTGATCACGAAGTGCGCGCGGTTGATGTCCGCTTCGGACAGGTTGCTGTCGCTGACCCAGTCGTGCAGCTCCTTGCGCCACGCCAGGTAGGTTTGCAGATAACGTTTGTAGAGGGGGTTCTGACTCCAGGCCGGATCATTGAAGCGACGGTCGTCACTCTCGGGCTGCAGACTGGATTTTCCGAACATCACATTCTTGAGCTCGACGCCAAAATGCGCGACGTGCTTGACGCTGTGAATCGGTTGCTTGATGGCCTGGGTCAAGACCATTCGAGCAGAGGTAAGCAAATCTTTACCACGCAAGCCGACGACGGGATTGAGCCCCAGAGTGTTTTCCGAGGCTTGGCGATTCAAGTCATCGTTATTCTTGTTACTCATCTACGACGCTCCATTGTCCTGAGACGAATACCGGGACCAACTGTGTAGTCACACAGCAAACGCCAGGTACTACTGCTCGGGTGACCGTTAATTCTGCATTGCTGTTTTTTTAGTTCAGAGAGCACTGCAGGGACCCTGCCAGCTACATTGGTTACCCGAGTTTAATTTTTTTCGCAAGCGGGCCAAACGCTGCCTGCGCGGCAGAGCATTCAAACAGATGAAATTAGAAAATGCCTTCTAAACAGCGAGAGGCCTGAGTTAGAGCATCAGTTTGACGATGGATTCGCTAGGGTCGCGGGATTTTCCAGCGGCTTTGAGCTCGGCAAGATAATCCGCCCAAAGATCGTCCTGGCGTACTGCCAGCTGGTACAGGTAATCCCAAGTGAACAGACCACTGTCGTGGCCGTCGTCGAAGGTCAATTTCAGTGCGTACTGACCGGCCGGTTCGACCTTGCTCAGGCCGACACCGATCTTGCCAAATTGCAGGATAGGTTTGCCATGGCCCTGGACCTCGGCGGAGGGAGAGTGCACCCGCAGGAATTCGGCGGGCAGGTGATAGACCTCATCCGGCGCATATTTCAGCGTCAGGGTCTTCGAGGCTTTGTGCAGTTCGATGGCGCTGGGAAGTTTGGTCATGACCTGTAGTCCGGCTTGTGTGGGACCTTGTGGGAGCAAGCTCGCTCCCACAAGGTCCGCTACCACTGTAAGTATTGCTTACAGGATATAACGGGACAGGTCTTCGTTCTGCGCCAATTCGCCGAGGTGATTGTTGACGTAGTCAGCGTCGATGCGAATCGGTTGAGCGTCCTGTGCACCGGCCAGGTCGCCGGCACTGAACGACACCTCTTCGAGCAGGCGCTCGAGCAGGGTGTGCAGGCGACGGGCACCGATGTTCTCGGTTTTCTCGTTGACCTGCCAGGCGATCTCGGCCAGACGCTTGATGCCGCCGGGCAAGAACTCGATCGCCAGACCCTCGGTTTTCAACAGCTCGCGGTATTGCTCGGTGAGCGAGGCGTGCGGTTCGCTTAGGATGCGTTCGAAATCTTGCGGGCTCAGGGCCTTGAGCTCGACTCGGATCGGCAGGCGGCCTTGCAGCTCCGGCACCAGGTCGCTCGGTTTGCTCAGGTGGAACGCGCCGGAGGCGATGAACAGGATGTGGTCGGTCTTGACCATGCCCAGCTTGGTGTTGACCGTGCAGCCTTCGATCAGCGGCAGCAAATCGCGCTGTACGCCTTCACGGGACACGTCGATGCCACCGGTGTTGCCGCGCTTGGCGACCTTGTCGATTTCGTCGATGAACACGATGCCATGCTGCTCGACCGCTTCCAGGGCCTTGGCCTTGAGCTCGTCGTCATTGACCAGGCGGCTGGCCTCTTCGTCACGGACCAGTTTCAGCGCGTCCTTGACCTTGAGCTTGCGGCTCTTGCGCTTGCCCTTGCCCATGTTGGCGAACAGGTTCTGCAACTGGCTGGTCATTTCTTCCATGCCTGGAGGCGCGGAGATATCGACGCCAGACACTTCGGCCACTTCGATTTCGATCTCCTTGTCATCCAGCTGACCTTCGCGCAGGCGTTTGCGGAACAGCTGGCGGGTGTTGGAGTCCTGGCTCGGCGCGGCGTCTTCGTTGAAGCCCATGCGTGCCGGTGGCAGCAAGGCATCGAGGATACGCTCTTCGGCGGCGTCTTCGGCACGATGACGAACCTTGGTCATTTCCTGCTCGCGCAGGAGCTTGATTGCCGCATCGGCCAGATCACGAATGATCGACTCGACGTCACGACCAACGTAGCCGACCTCGGTGAACTTGGTGGCTTCGACCTTGATGAACGGTGCGTTGGCCAGTTTGGCCAGACGTCGGGCGATTTCGGTTTTACCGACGCCGGTCGGGCCGATCATCAGGATGTTTTTGGGCGTCACTTCGACGCGCAGCTCTTCGGGCAGTTGCATCCGGCGCCAGCGGTTACGCAGCGCGATGGCGACGGCGCGCTTGGCGTCGTCCTGGCCGATGATATGGCGGTTGAGTTCGTGGACGATTTCGCGGGGAGTCATGGACATAGTATTTGGCGGTCCTCAAGCAAAAATGAAAGCCGTGGCGCGATGGCCGAAAACAGGCTTATTCCGCGAGATCCTGCTCCTCAATGGTGAAGGTGTGGTTGGTGAATACACAGATGTCGCCGGCGATGCCGAGCGCGGTTTCGACGATTTCGCGGGCCGACAGATCGGTTTTTTTCAGCAAGGCGCTGGCTGCGGCCTGAGCGTAACCGCCACCGGAGCCCATAGCGATCAGGCCTTCTTCGGGCTCAACCACATCGCCGTTACCGGTGATGATCAAGGACGCGTCTTTGTTGGCAACGGCCAACATGGCTTCCAGGCGGCTGAGGGAGCGATCGGTACGCCATTCTTTGGCGAGTTCGACGGCGGCACGAACCAGGTGACCTTGATGTTTCTCAAGCTGGCCTTCGAAGCGTTCGAAGAGGGTGAAGGCGTCAGCGGTAGCCCCGGCAAAACCGGCAATGACTTCACCATGGTAGAGGCGACGAACTTTTTTCGCGTTGCCTTTCATCACGGTATTGCCCAGAGAAACCTGGCCGTCGCCGCCCATGACGACTTTGCCGTGGCGGCGAACTGAAACGATGGTGGTCAAGGGAGAGTCTCCACGCTGCGGGGCGAAAATGCCCTGATGGGAACTCATATGGGGGTGGTGGGGCGTATTTCAACTGCAGAAGAGGATGGGAGACGAGCGGTGCGAGGCCCGGTAGGAGCTGCCGAAGGCTGCGATCCTTTGATCTTGCTTAAGATTCCAGCGAACCCCGATCCCCGAAAAGATCGCAGCCTGCGGCAGCTCCTACAAGTGGTGCGCTGTTCTGTAGGAGCTATCCCAGGTCTTCGCCTATCGGCTCTGGCGTTGTTGTAACAACAGATTGCTGAAACCGCTGCCGGCCAGTTGTTTTTGCGCGGTGGTCAGCTGTTCACGATTGCTGAACGGCCCCACCAACACCCGGTACCAGGTCTCGTCCTTCACCGTGCCGGACTCAACCGATACGCTCTGCCCCAGCAGAATGATCTGCGCACGAACCTTGTCGGCATCCGCTTCTTTGCGGAACGAGCCGGCCTGGAGGAAGAACCTGGTCACTGGCGCAGCTTTCGCTACCGGAGGCGCTGGCGGCGGGGTAATGCCGCTGAGTGCCGCCTGAGCGCGGGCAGTGTCGATCTTCGCCGCTTCAGCCGGGGTCACCGGAGCCAGGGGCGCGGTCTGCGGTGTCGGCAGGGTTTTTTCCGGCACGGCATCCGGCGGCACTATCACCTCGGATTCCGGCAGCAGGGTATAGAAGTCGTATTTCGGCTTCACCGGTTGCTGCGGGCTTGGAGGCGTCTTGTTCGCTTCGGCGATCCTGGAGGCTTTCTGCTGCTCTTGCTTGACCCGTTTGACGTCATCGCCCTGGCCCGGGTCGAGCTTCATCAAGAAAACGATGAATGCGCCCACGGTGAGCCCGATGGCCAGCCATAGCCAGCCCGGGATCGGTTGTTTTGCAGGAGCTTGGTAACGGCTGGCGCCACGCTTGGGTGCAGGTTTTTTCTTGGCGGCCAACTTACATACGCTCCAGAGTTTCCAGACCCAATAGCTCCAGGCCTTGCTTGAGAGTGCGACCGGTCAGCGCCGCGAGACGCAAGCGGCTCTGCATCTGTGCCGGGGTTTCGGCAGTCAGGATCGGGCAGTTCTCGTAGAAACTGGAGAACAGCCCGGCGACGTCGTACAGGTAAGTGCAGAGGATGTGCGGGGTGCCCTTGTCGCCGACGTTGTTCAATATTTCGCCGAACTGCGCCAGTTTGGCGGCGAGCTCGTGTTCGTGCGCCGCTTCGAGGATGATTTGCCCTTCGACTTCGCTGAAGTCCTTGCCCAGTTTGCGGAACACGCCGGCCACCCGGGTGTAGGCGTACAGCAAGTAAGGTGCGGTATTGCCTTCGAAGTTGAGCATCAGGTCGAAGTTGAAGCTGTAATCGCTGGTGCGGTGCTTGGACAGGTCGGCGTACTTCACCGCGCCAATGCCCACGACCTTGGCGATGTTGCGCAATTCTGCTTCGGCCAGCTCCGGATTTTTTTCCTTCACCAGCGCGTAAGCGCGCTCCTGGGCTTCGGTCAGCAGATCGATCAACTTCACGGTGCCGCCGTCACGGGTCTTGAACGGACGGCCATCGGCGCCGTTCATGGTGCCGAAGCCCATGTGCTCCATTTCCATCGGATGGGTCACGAAGCCTGCGGTGCGGGCCACCGCGAACACCTGCTGGAAGTGCAGGGCCTGACGCTGATCGACGAAGTACAGCGCGCGATCGGCCTTGAGTACGCCGCTGCGATAACGCACGGCTGCAAGGTCGGTGGTGGCGTAGAGATAACCGCCGTCGGCCTTGACGATGATCACCGGCAGCGGCTCGCCGTCGGCGTTTTTGAATTCATCGAGGAACACGCACTGGGCGCCGTTGCTCTCGACCAGCATGTCCTTGGCCTTGAGGTCGTTGACCACGTTGATCAGGTCATCGTTGTAGGCACTTTCACCCATGACGTCGGCCGGGGTCAGTTTGACGTTCAGCAGGTCGTAGATTTTCTGGCAGTGAGACAGCGAGATGTCCTTGAACTTCGTCCACAGCGCCAGGCAGTCCGGATCACCGGCTTGCAGCTTGACCACCAGGCCGCGGGCGCGATCAGCGAACTCCGGGGATTCGTCGAAGCGTTGTTTGGCGGCACGGTAGAAGTTCTCCAGGTCCGACAGCTCGTCGCTGCTGATCGGGTTTTCCTGCAGGTACGCCATCAGCATGCCGAATTGGGTGCCCCAGTCGCCGACATGGTTCTGGCGGATCACGGTATCGCCGAGAAACTCGAGAACTCGCGCCACGCCATCGCCGATGATGGTCGAACGCAGGTGGCCAACGTGCATCTCTTTGGCCAGGTTGGGTGCCGACAGGTCGACCACCGTGCGCTGCACCGGACCGGCCTTGCGCACACCGATCTGCGGGTCGGCGAGCGCGGCGTCCAGGCGCGAAGCCAGGGCCTGGGTGTTCTGGAAGAAATTGAGGAAGCCCGGGCCAGCGATTTCGGCTTTGCTGACGTTCTCGTCAGCCGGCAGCGCGGCGATGATCTTTTCTGCCAGATCGCGTGGCTTCATGCCGGCCGGCTTGGCCAACATCATGGCGATGTTGCTGGCGAAGTCGCCATGGGTTTTGTCGCGGGAATTCTCCACCTGAATCGCTGGCGTCAGGCCTTCAGGCAACACACCTTCGTTGACGAGTTGGGTGATGGCTTGCTGGATCAGCTGGCGAATGGTGTCTTTCATGGTCTTCTCTTTCGACCGCAGACGCGGTGGCGCTTCGATGCGCAGGTGGAAAAACTGGGCATTATCCGTTGCGAAGGCGGGCTTGCCAACCTTCGTGGGCAGGTTATAGACCTGCGGAGCCGGGCAGGAAGATCTTCGCGTCTGGCAAGACCGTTAAAGATCGCAGCCTGCGGCAGCAAGCATTAATCCCGTAGGAGCTGCCGCAGACTGCGATCTTTTGACTATTTATCTATCAATACAAATCGATCAATAAAGATTATCGATCAATACAAATCCACCGGATCAACATCCAGCGACCAACGCACCTGCCGCCCGCTGGGCATTTGCTCCAGCGCCAGCAGCCAACTGCTGAGCAATCGATGCAGCGGCGCCCGAGCGCTGGCTTGCAGCAAGAGCTGCGCGCGATAGCGTCCGGCGCGGCGCTCCATGGGCGCCGGTACCGGGCCGAGCAGCTCGATACCGGTCAGGTTCTGTTCGCCCAGCAAGCGTTCGGCCTCGCTGCAGGCTTCGTCGAGAAAGCTTTCGGCTTGCCCCGGCTTATGCGCTTCGGCCCGTAACAGCGCCAAATGCGCGAATGGCGGCAAGCCAGCAGCGCGGCGTTCACTCAGGGCCTGCTCGGCAAAGGCGAAGTAACCTTGCTCGGTCAATTGCACCAGCAGCGGATGATCGGCCAGATGCGTCTGAATAATCACTTTGCCGGGCTCTTCGGCGCGCCCGGCACGTCCGGCGACCTGAACGATCAGCTGGGCCATGCGTTCGCTGGCGCGGAAATCTCCGGAAAACAGTCCGCCATCGGCATCCAGAATCGACACCAGGGTCACTCGCGGGAAGTGATGGCCCTTGGCGAGCATCTGTGTGCCCACCAGGATGCACGGCTGGCCTTTCTGAATGGTGGCGAATAGCTGGTTCATCGCGTCCTTGCGCGAGGTGCTGTCGCGGTCAACTCGCAACACCGGGTAATCCGGAAAGAGAATCCCCAGCCGCTCTTCGGCTCGCTCAGTGCCCGCGCCAACGGGACGCAGGTCAACCTTGCCGCATTTCGGACAATGGCGTGGCACACGCTCCACGTAGCCGCAGTGATGGCAGCGCAGTTCAGCGGAACGCTGATGCACCGTCATGCGTGCATCGCAGCGATTGCACTCGGACATCCAGCCGCAGTCGTGGCACAGCAGGGTCGGCGCGAAGCCGCGGCGGTTGAGGAACACCAATACTTGCTGCCCGGCCGCGAGGGTCTGGCCGATGGCTTGCTGCATCGGCCCGGAAATGCCGCTGTCCAGTGGGCGGCTTTTAACGTCCAGGCGCAGGAAGCGTGGTTGTTGCGCGCCGCCGGCCCGTTGATTCAGGCGCAGCAGGCCGTAGCGACCGGTGTAGGCGTTGTGCAGGCTTTCCAGCGAAGGTGTGGCCGAGCCGAGCACGATCGGGATGTTTTCCTGGCGCGCGCGCACCAGTGCCAGGTCGCGGGCGTGATAGCGCAGGCCTTCTTGCTGCTTATAAGAGCCGTCGTGTTCTTCATCGATGATGATCAGGCCGGGGTTCTTCATCGGCGTGAACAGCGCCGAGCGGGTGCCGATAATGATGTCGGCGTCGCCGTCCCGAGCCGCCAGCCAGGCCTCCAGCCGTTCGCGATCATTGACTGCCGAGTGCACCAGCGCGATACGAGCGTTGAAGCGCTGCTCGAAGCGCGCCAGGGTTTGCGGACCGAGGTTGATCTCGGGAATCAGCACCAGTGCCTGCTTGCCGGCTTCCAGGGTTTCGCGGATCAACTGCAAATAGACTTCGGTCTTGCCGCTGCCGGTAACCCCGGCCAGCAGGAATGCATGAAAGCTGTCGAAGCCTGCGCGAATCGCTTCATAGGCGGCGCGCTGCTCCGGATTGAGCGGTAACTCCGGTTGCGCCAGCCAGTGTTCGTGGCGTTCGCTGGGGGCATGCTTGCGGATTTCCACCTGCACCAGGTCTTTGGCCAGCAGCAGGTCAAGGCTGTCCTTGCTCAACATCAGTTTACTGAGCAACTGATGGGCCACGCCGTGGGGATGCTGCGCCAGTGTTGCCAGGGCTTCGCGCTGGCGTGGCGCCCGGCTGATACGTGGATCGTCGAGGCGTGCGCCAGGGCTGATCGACCAGAAGCGTTCCTGGCGGGCTTCAGCCAATTCGCCCTGACGCAGCAATACCGGCAGTGCCCAGCTCAGGGTGTCGCCCAGGCTGTGCTGGTAGTACTGAGAAGTCCACAGGCACAGCTTGAAGAGCGCCGGTGGCAAGGGCGACATGGCGTCGAGCAGTGCCAGCGCTGGCTTGAGTTTTTCTACCGGGACTTCACTGTGGCTGGTGACCTCCACCAGAATGCCAATCATCTCGCGTCGACCGAAGGGTACGCGCAGGCGCATGCCTGGATGCAAATGAGCGCGCAGGACACCGGCCGGGGCGCGGTAGTCGAACAGGCGGCGCAGCGGCGAAGGCAGGGCGAGGCGCAGAATGGCGTCGGGCACGCGGGAGGTTCTCGGTAAGCGGGTGGTGAAGAAGGCCCGGAGCCTAGCAGACGGTCGGAGTAGTGTCCTGCATTAGGAAAGCGTTCAAGCGTTGGCGATAAAAGACGCCGTCAAAATTGAACAGCCTTTTCTGATGGAGGACACCCAGGACAGCTTGCGCGATTGCGAAGGTCTGGTAGAATCCGCGGCCTAATTACGTGCGGTATTCAACAATAGTGTTGGGTGGCGGCACGCTAGCCTGAGGAATACATCATGAAAGCCGATATCCATCCGGTATACGAAGCCATCACCGTTACTTGCAGCTGCGGCAATGTCTTCGAAACCCGTTCCAACCTGGCCAAGCCTTTGCCGGTTGACGTATGCAACTTGTGCCACCCGTTCTACACCGGTAAGCAGAAGACTCTGGACATCGGCGGTCGTGTCGACAAGTTCAAGTCGCGTTTCGGTGCTTTCGGCGCAACCAAAGCTCCTGCTGCCGCAGAGTAAGGTTGGTCGTACTGGAAAGCCCGATGGGCTTCTCCTCGCTGTTGAAAAAGGCGTCCCTTGCGGGCGCCTTTTTCATGTCCGCGATTTGCTTTTCCAGCGCTCAGGCCTTCTGTCCGGCGCCGACTGCATTGACCCGTGTACAGGTCCAGCAGGTGGTCGATGGCGACACCCTTCGTCTGAAGGATGGCCGCAGCGTGCGCATGATCGGCTTGAATACTCCGGAGCTGGGCAGGCAAGGCCGATCGGATGAACCATTCGCTGTGGCAGCCCGCAAGCGCCTGCAGGTTCTGGTAAACGACAGTGACGGTCGGGTTGGCCTGCGCCTGGGGCAAGAGAGCAAGGATCACTATGGCCGCACGCTGGCCCATGTGTATGGCGCCAATGGCCTGAACCTTGAAGCTCAGCTGCTGGCTGACGGTCTTGGCTATCAAGTGGCTATTGCACCGAACGTCGATCTTTTGCGTTGCCAGCAAGCGGCAGAGCGCAGCGCGCGCCAGGCTGGCCTCGGGCTCTGGCGGCAATCACCTGTACTGAAAACAGATCAGATCAACACTCCGGGCTTCACCGTGCTCAGCGGGCGTGTGAGCAATGTTCAACGCAATCGCGGAGGGCTGTGGATCGAGTTGCAGGGCTCGGTTGTATTGCGCGTTGCGCCCAATCTGTTGAGCCAGTTCGACGTCTCAATGCTGCAGCGACTCAAGGGGCGGCAGATCGAGGCGCGTGGCTGGGTGCTCGATCGCTCTCGGCGAGGTGGGCTGAAATCCGGTCAGGCCCGCTGGCTGCTGCCGTTGACCCATCCGGGAATGCTCGAACTGGCGCGATAAGGAAAAATTGTAGACATTTTTTACGCTTATTGTGAACAGTTAATCCCTTGTATTCCGTGGCTCTCCACCCAAAGTCTTATAGTAGGGCCCTTGACACTCGTGACTGGTCAGTCTTGTAGGGGCTTTGCGACACGAGTATCCTCGGCGGTCCGTCGTCCAACAGTAAAAAGCGGAATGCCGATATGTCTGATCTGAAAACTGCCGCTCTCGAATATCATGCCCATCCTCGTCCGGGGAAGCTGAGTGTCGAGCTCACCAAAGCCACCGCTACCGCTCGCGATCTGTCGCTGGCCTACAGCCCCGGTGTAGCCGAACCAGTCCGCGAAATCGCCCGCGACCCTGAACTCGCCTACAAGTACACCGGCAAGGGCAATCTGGTTGCAGTGATTTCCGATGGCACCGCGATTCTCGGCCTGGGTAACCTCGGTCCATTGGCTTCCAAGCCAGTCATGGAAGGCAAGGGCGTGCTGTTCAAGCGCTTCGCCGGTATTGACGTGTTCGACATCGAAGTCGACTCCGAAAGCCCGCAAGCCTTCATCGACACCGTCAAGCGCATCTCCATCACCTTCGGTGGCATCAACCTGGAAGACATCAAGGCGCCAGAGTGCTTTGAAATCGAACGCGCTCTGATCGAGCAGTGCGATATTCCGGTGTTCCACGATGACCAGCATGGCACCGCGATCGTGACCGCTGCCGGCATGATCAATGCCCTGGAAATCGCTGGCAAAACCCTGCCAGAAGCCAAGATCGTCTGCCTGGGCGCTGGTGCTGCCGCTATCTCCTGCATGAAACTGCTGGTGAGCATGGGCGCCAGTATCGAAAACATCTTCATGGTTGACCGTACCGGCGTGATCCACTCCGGCCGTGACGACCTGAACCAGTATAAGGCAGTCTTCGCTCACGCCACCCACAAGCGCACCTTGTCCGATGCGCTGGAAGGTGCTGACGTGTTCGTCGGTCTGTCCGGCCCGAACCTGCTGAGCGCAGAAAACCTGCTGCTGATGGCGGCTAATCCGATCGTTTTCGCTTGCTCGAACCCGGACCCGGAAATCTCCCCGGAACTGGCTCACGCTACCCGCAACGACGTGATCATGGCCACCGGCCGTTCGGACTACCCGAACCAGGTCAACAACGTACTGGGCTTCCCGTTCATCTTCCGTGGTGCCCTGGACGTTCGCGCCAAGCGCATCAACGAAGAAATGAAAGTCGCTGCCGCCAACGCCCTGCGCGAACTGGCCAAACTGCCTGTACCTCAGGAAGTGTGCGACGCCTACGGTGGCATCCCGCTGGAATTCGGTCGTGAGTACATCATCCCGAAACCAATGGACGCTCGCCTGATCACCGTAATCTCCGACGCCGTGGCCAAGGCCGCGATCGAGACCGGTGTAGCTACCCTGCCGTATCCGAAGAACTACCCGCTGAAAAGCGTGGATGATGTGTTCAACGGCTAAGCCGTTGTAGCGTCAAACAAAAAGCCCCGGCTCGTGAGAGTCGGGGCTTTTTGCGTTGGAACCAAAGGCAAATCCTGTAGGAGCTGCCGCAGGCTGCGATCTTCTTGGGTGCCCATGTAGATCAAGATCAAAAGATCGCAGCCTTCGGCAGCTCCTACGTGCTCCTCTAGAAGAGGTCGATCGGCGCCGCGTCATCCGCTGGCAGCGGGCTGCCCGGCGCGTTGCCGTTGCTCAGTTCATTGGTTGAGGGCGGCGTATCTTCGCTCTTGAACAGCTCGAAGTAGGCGTTTGGCGTGCCTGGTGTGGCTGCGCGACCGCTGACCGGATCGACTCGCAGGCTGAGAATGCCTTCCGGTTCGTTCTGGGTATGAGCCGGTTTGTCCTTGAGGGCGGCGGCCATGTAAGTCATCCAGATCGGCAGTGCGACGGTGCCGCCGTATTCGCGCCGGCCGAGGCTTTCCGGCTGGTCGAAACCGGTCCAGACGGTGGTCACGTAATCAGCATTGTAACCAGAGAACCAGGCATCCTTGGACTCGTTGGTGGTCCCGGTCTTGCCTGCCAGATCGGTTCGGCCCAGAGCCATGGCGCGTCGCCCGGTGCCGAGCTTGATCACATCTTGCAGCATGCTGTTGAGGATGTAGGTGGTTCGTCCGTCGATGATGCGTTCAGCCACGACGGGCGTTTGCGCGGCTGGCAGCGCCTCGGGCGCTTCGGCTGGCGTCGTGTTGACGGTGAAGGCGTTGGCGACTGGCGCGGCAATCCCGTTGCTGGCGCTGTCGCCGGTCGGCACGCTGGGCGGGTTGGCGGTGAACAGGTTGTCACCGTTGCGGCTTTCGATCTTGTCGATGATGTACGGGGTGACCTTGTAGCCACCATTGGCAAAGGTGCTCCAGCCGGTGGCGATTTCCATCGGGGTCAGGGTGGCCGTGCCCAATGCCAGCGACAGGTTGCGCGGCAGGTCCTGCTTGTTGAAGCCGAACTTGCTGATGTAGTCGATGGTGCGGTCGACGCCCATGCTTTGCAGCAGGCGGATCGATACCAGGTTGCGCGATTTGTAGAGCGCTTCGCGCATGCGGATCGGACCGAGGAAGGTGTTGGTGTCGTTCTTCGGACGCCAGACCTTGTCCAGGTATTCATCGACGAACACGATCGGTGCGTCGTTCACCAGGCTGGAGGCGGTGTAACCGCTGTCCAGGGCTGCGCTGTAGACGAACGGCTTGAAGCTGGAACCGGGTTGGCGCTTGGCCTGCAGCGCCCGGTTGTAGTTGCTTTGCTCGAAAGCGAAGCCGCCGACCAGTGAGCGGATTGCGCCGTTCTGTGGGTCCAGCGAGACCAGTGCGCCCTGAGCGAGCGGGATCTGGCTGAACTTCAGCGAATTGTCCGCCTGACGTTGCACGCGGATCAGGTCGCCGACCTGGGCAACGTCTGCCGGCTGCTTGGGGTTGGGGCCCATGCTGTTGGTGTTGAGGAACGGCCGGGCCCATTTCATGCTGTCCCAGCCGACATGCTCTTCGCCGGTGCGGGTCAGCACCTGCGCGCCGTTCTTGTCGACTTGAGTGACGATGGCCGGCTCAAGCCCGCTGATCGTGCGCTGCTTGGTCAGTTCCAGGGCCCAGGCTTCACGGGTCTTGCCTGGCAGGCGCGATTCCGGGCCACGGTAGCCGTGGCGCTGATCGTAGGTCATCAGGCCTTCATGGACTGCGGTGTTCGCCATCTCCTGCAGGTTGCTCGGCACGGTAGTGGTGACGCGGAAGCCTTCGGTGTAGGCGTCGCTGCCATAGCGGCCGACCATTTCGGCACGGGCCATTTCCGCAATGTACGGGGCATTAACTTCGGGTGTCGGTACATGGTAGCTGGCGTTGAGCGGCTCGTTTACAGCTGCCTGATAGGCCGCTTCGTCGATTTTGCCGAGCTTGTACATGCGCCCCAGGATCCAGTCGCGACGCTCCTTGCTGCGTGCCGGGTTGGCCAGCGGATTAAAACGCGAAGGCGCCTTCGGCAGGCCGGCGATCATCGCCATCTGCGCCAGGGTGACGTCACGAATCGACTTGCCGTAATACACCTGTGCCGCCGCCTCGATCCCGTAGGCCCGGTTGCCCAGATAGATCTTGTTGACGTAGAGCTCGAGGATCTCGTCTTTGGTCAGCTGACGCTCTATCTGCAGGGCCAGGAGAATCTCCGTGGTCTTGCGCGAGAAGCTGCGTTCGCTGGTAAGGAAGAAGTTCTTTGCCACCTGCATGGTGATGGTGCTACCGCCGGACTGAATGTGTCCGCTTTTTATCAGTTGGGTGGCGGCACGCATCAGGCTGCTGGGGTCTACGCCATAGTGATGGGCGAAATTGTCATCTTCGGCAGAAAGCAGGGCGTTGATGAAGTTGGGCGGAATGTCGGCGAAACGAATCGGAGTGCGACGCATTTCGCCGAACTCCGCGATCAGCTTGTTATCGCTGCTGTACACCCGCAAAGGAATCTGCAACTGGATACTTCTCAGTGCCTCCACGGACGGTAACCCGGGACTAAGATAGAGAAACGCGCCGCTCAGACCGAGGAGCAGTCCGCAGAAAACAGCGACGATAGACCACCCGAAAAACTTCAGCAGACGAATCAAGGCTTTTGGATTTCCAGAGAAAAGAATGAATTAGGCGTCAGGCGATCAGGGTATACACGATCAGCCGACACTTGAGATAAAAAGCGGAAAAAAGCGTTGGGCATTATAAGCATTTTTCGGCGCAGAGCGTGATTTGCGCCTCTGTCAAGACGAAGGGTATTGAACGCATTGAGTAATCAGGAGTCCGTAAGTCACGGATAGTCATAGGGAATGGGTAGTGCTAGGACTCTTCAACAAGAAAGCCAACACGCTGTTGGGCATCGACATCAGCTCCACCTCGGTCAAGCTTCTCGAACTCAGTCGCACGGGCAACCGCTTTAGAGTGGAGGCCTACGCGGTAGAGCCGCTGCCGGTCAACGCCGTCGTCGAGAAAAATATTGCCGAGCTGGAAGGGGTAGGGCAAGCCTTGTCCAGATTATTGCTCAAGGCCGGAACCGGGGTCCGGAACGTCGCCGTGGCGGTAGCCGGATCAGCGGTCATCACCAAAACCATCGAGATGGATGCCGGGCTATCTGATGAAGAAATGGAAAACCAGCTGAAGATCGAAGCCGATCAATACATTCCCTATCCGCTTGAAGAGGTCGCCATCGATTTCGAAGTTCAGGGCTATTCGGCGCGTAATCCTGAGCGTGTCGAAGTGCTGTTGGCGGCGTGCCGCAAGGAGAATGTCGAGGTCCGTGAAGCAGCTCTGGCTATGGCCGGCCTGACGGCCCGGGTGGTCGATATCGAAGCTTATGCCCTGGAGCGTTCGTTCGGCCTGCTGCAGACGCAACTGGGCGGCTCCCAGGAGGCCTTGACAGTGGCGGTGGTCGACATCGGCGCGACCATGACCACCCTGAGCGTGCTGCATCACGGGCGGATTATCTATACCCGCGAGCAGTTGTTCGGTGGGCGCCAATTGACCGAAGAAATCCAGCGGCGCTACGGCTTGTCGAAGGAAGAGGCGGGGTTGGCCAAAAAACACGGCGGCTTGCCGGATGACTACCTCATCGAGGTTCTGCAGCCGTTCAAGGATGCGCTGGTGCAGCAGGTCTCGCGCTCCTTGCAGTTTTTCTTTGCTTGCGGACAGTACAACAGTGTCGACTACATCCTCCTGGCGGGCGGCAACGCTTCCCTCGCCGGGCTCGATCGACTGGTCGAGCAGCGCCTCGGTACGCCGACCCGGGTGGCCAATCCTTTCGCCGACATGACCCTCGGTAGCAAGGTCAACGCCGGTGCGTTGGCCAGTGATGCGCCGGCCTTGATGATTGCCTGCGGTCTGGCTCTCAGGAGTTTCGACTGATGGCGCGGATCAACCTGCTGCCCTGGCGCGAAGAACTGCGCGAAATGCGCCGCAAACGATTTTTGCTGGCCCTGGCGGGCGTTCTGTTGGCGGGGGTAGGTGCAGTGCTTATGGTCGACCAATACATCGCTGGCGAGATCGATCGGCAAATGGCCCGCAATCACCATGTCAGCCAGCAAATTGCGCTGCTCGACGAGCGGATCAAGCAGATCAGTGAATTGAAGACCCATCGTCAGCAGCTCGTGGAGCGGATGAGGATCATCCAGGACTTGCAGGGCAACCGCCCGGTCAGTGGACGAATCTTTGATCAGTTGGCCCGCACTCTCCCGGACGGGGTGTATTTCACCGAAGTTGCAATGACCGGCAACACGCTCTCGATTCGTGGTGCGGCCGATTCGAACAACCGTGTCTCGGACTTGATGCGTAACCTGGACGGGTCCGACTGGTTCGACGCGCCGAGTCTGACCGAGGTCAAGACCAATACGGCCGGAGCGGTGGATCAGGCTAATGTCTTTCAGCTGACGGTTCGCCAGGCTCGACCGAAAGCAGCCCTGGAGGATGCGCAATGACGCCGTCCGAGTGGTTGCAGGGGCTGCGCAGGATCGACCTGAGCGATCTGGACATGAACAACATGGGCGCCTGGCCGGCGGCCGTGAAAGCCATGGTCGGCAGCTTGCTCATGGTCCTGGTGTTGGCGCTGGGGTACAACTTCTTCACCAGGGATCTTCAGGACCAGCTCGACCAGCAGCGTACCGATGAAGTTGTCTTGAAGCGGCAATTCGCGAGCAAGGCCCATCTGGCGGCGAATCTGGAGCGCTACACCGAGCAGATGAAAGGCATGGAAAACTCCTTCGGCGTTCTCCTGCGTCAACTTCCCGGTGATACCGAGGTTCCTGGCCTGCTGGAAGACATCACACGTACGGGATTGGGCAGTGGCCTGGAGTTCGAGGAGATAAAGCTGCTGCCAGAGGAAGCTCAGCAGTTCTACATCGAATTACCGATCCAGATCACCGTCACCGGCGCCTACCATGACCTGGCGACCTTTGTCAGTGGCGTGGCCGGCTTGCCACGAATCGTCACTCTGCATGATTTCGAGATCAAGCCGATCACTCCGGACATTGGCTCGAAACTGCGCATGAGCATCCTGGCCAAGACTTACCGCTACAACGACGAGGGGCTGCAGAAATGAAGGCGGCCCACTGGACATCGATGATCGTGGTACTGATGGGGTTGTCGGGCTGCGGCAACGATAACGATTTCAGCGATCTGGATGCCTACATGAACGAGGTGCGCCTGCGACCTCCCGGAAACATTGAACCTGCGCCGACATTCAGCTCCTACCAGGCATTCACCTATAACGCCGCGTCCTTGCGTAGCCCATTTTTACCGCCGGTCAGGATCGATCTGGCAGGGCGCCAGCAGGGATCGCGCAACGTAAAGCCGGACCTGAATCGGCAGAAGCAGTATCTCGAAGGGTTCAATATCGAGCAGTTCGAGATGGTCGGCACCATTTCCAATGCCTCTGGCTCCTTTGCCCTGCTGCGTGGCGCCAGTGGTGTGCACAGGTTGAAAGTCGGGGATTACCTGGGGCGTAACGATGGTCGGATCGTGGTCGTCAGTGATTCGCAAGTCGATGTGGTTGAAATCGTTTCCGATGGCGAGGGTGCCTGGCTGGAGCGACCGCGGACCATTCCTATGAAAGCCCGCCAATAGTGGAACTCGAATAATGAACAGGACTATTTCATCCCTCGGTATTGCGCTATGGATGGCGCTGCTTTCGCCGATGGTATTAGCGGCCAACCTCAAAGCGCTGGATGTTGCGGCGCTGCCGGGGGACCGCGTCGAGTTGAAGCTGACATTCGACGCTCCGCCTCCCGCGCCCGCGGGCTATACCACCGATCAACCCGCGCGAATTGCCCTCGACTTGCCGGGGGTGATCAGCGGTCTGGCGAACAAGAATCGTGATCTGGGCGGGGGCAACGCGCGCAGCGTGGCGGTGGTCGAAGCCAAGGGTCGCACCCGGCTGATCGTCAGTTTGACGACGCTGGCGCCCTATAGCACGCGCGTCGAGGGCAACAAGCTGTTCGTGGTGATCGGTCAGGGCGGGGCGGTTGCACAGCAGCCCGCGTCGAGTGCACCGCGAGCGGCTGTCCCGGCACCGGCCAGGGCATCCGCGCCAATGGGTAAGGCCATCCGGGGCGTGGATTTCCAGCGCGGTGAGTTGGGTGAGGGCAACGTGGTCATCGAGTTGTCGGATCCGGGCATTAGCCCGGATATCCAGGAAAACAATGGCAAAATCGTCCTGAACTTCGCCAAAACCCAGCTGCCCGAACCGCTGCGAGTCCGGCTCGATGTCAAGGATTTCGCCACGCCCGTGCAGTTCGTCAGCGCCAGTGCCTCCGCCGACAAGACCCGCATCATCATCGAGCCCAGTGGCGCCTTCGACTATTCGACTTATCAGGCCGATAACAAGCTGACCGTCAGTGTTCGGCCCATGACCACCGACGACTTGCAAAAGCGTAACGCCGATCGCGTCGCCTACAGCGGTGAAAAGCTCTCGCTGAATTTTCAGGACATCGATGTGCGCTCGGTGCTGCAGCTGATCGCCGACTTCACCAACCTCAATCTGGTTGCCAGTGACACGGTGCAAGGTGGTATCACCTTGCGTTTGCAAAATGTGCCGTGGGACCAGGCCCTGGACCTGGTGCTGAAAACCAAGGGTCTCGACAAACGCATGATTGGCAACGTCCTGCTGATCGCCCCTGCGGATGAAATCGCCGCCCGCGAACGGCAGGAGCTGGAGTCGCAAAAGCAGATTGCCGAACTGGCGCCGCTGCGACGTGAGCTGCTGCAGGTCAACTATGCCAAAGCGAAGGACATTGCCGAGCTGTTCAAGTCGGTGACCAGCAAACAGTCGGAAACGGACGAGCGGGGCTCGATTACCGTGGATGAGCGAACGAACAACATCATTGCCTACCAAACCCAGGACCGCCTCGATGAATTACGCCGCATCGTCGCCCAGCTGGATATCCCGGTGCGCCAGGTGATGATCGAAGCGCGGATCGTCGAAGCCAATGTCGATTACGACAAAAGCCTTGGCGTGCGCTGGGGTGGCTCGATCCAGAACAAGGGCAACTGGAACACCTCGGGCGTCAGCAACGGCAGCAATCCGTCGTCCACCATTGGCACCCCGGGTGGTACCAATACCAACGCGCCGTTCGTCGATATGGGCACGGTTGGCAACACCTCGGGTCTGGGTATCGCCTTCATCACCGATAACGTGCTGCTGGACCTGGAGCTGACGGCCATGGAGAAGACCGGGAACGGGGAAATTGTCTCTCAGCCGAAGGTGGTGACCTCCGACAAGGAAACCGCGAAGATCCTCAAAGGCACTGAAATTCCCTATCAGGAAGCCAGTTCCAGTGGCGCAACTTCGGTGTCTTTCAAGGAAGCTTCGCTGTCGCTGGAGGTGACACCGCAGATCACCCCGGACAACCGCATCATCATGGAGGTCAAGGTCACCAAGGATGAGCCGGATTATCTGAACAAGCTCAACGACGTCCCGCCCATCAAGAAAAACGAAGTCAACGCCAAGGTGCTGGTCAATGATGGAGAAACCATCGTTATCGGTGGGGTTTTCTCAAATACTCAAAGCAAGGTGGTAGATAAGGTGCCATTTCTTGGAGATGTGCCGTATCTTGGCCGCCTTTTCCGAAGGGATGTTGTTTCGGAGAAAAAATCCGAGCTGCTGGTATTCCTGACTCCGCGTATCATGAATAACCAGGCGATTGCTGTGAGTCATTGATTCTGTGCGAAATTTGATTCTTGTTGGGCCAATGGGTGCTGGAAAAAGCACCATCGGCCGTTTGTTGGCCAAAGAGCTGCGCCTGCCATTCAAAGATTCCGATAAGGAAATTGAATTGCGCACCGGCGCCAATATCCCGTGGATCTTCGATAAGGAAGGCGAACCGGGCTTTCGTGATCGTGAGCAGGCGATGATTGCCGAGCTCTGCGCGGCCGATGGCGTGGTGCTGGCAACCGGTGGTGGCGCGGTCATGCGCGATGCCAATCGCAAGGCGCTGCACGCCGGTGGCCGTGTGGTGTATCTGCATGCTTCGGTGGAGCAGCAGGTTGGCCGCACCGCCCGCGATCGCAATCGGCCGCTGTTGCGTACCGCTGATCCGGCAAAAACCCTCAGGGATTTGCTGGCGATCCGCGATCCGCTTTATCGGGAAATCGCCGATCTGGTGGTGGAAACCGATGAGCGGCCGCCACGGATGGTCGTTCTGGATATTCTGGATCGCTTGCAGCAGCTTCCTCCTCGTTAATGCGCGAGGCGAAATGCGCTATCCTCGGCGTCCAGCCTTGAGCGCTTTAACTCATGGCCCAGGACTGCCGGGGTGACGTCAGAAAACCTGGCGTTGCCGGCCGTTGATGCAGGCCGCAAGCCAGCTTCATTTTTCACTGTGGGGACACATGCAGACACTTAAGGTCGATTTAGGCGAGCGTAGCTACCCGATTCATATTGGCGAGGGTTTGTTGGGGCAACCCGAACTCCTGGCGCCGCATATCGCCGGGCGGCAAGTGGCAATCATCTCCAACGAGACCGTTGCGCCGCTTTATCTCGAGCGTCTGACCCGCAGCCTCGCGCAGTTTTCAGTTATTTCCGTGGTGCTGCCCGACGGCGAGGCCTTCAAGAACTGGGAAACCCTGCAGACTATTTTCGACGGTTTGCTCACCGCACGGCATGACCGCCGCACCACCATCATCGCCCTCGGCGGCGGCGTAATCGGTGACATGGCCGGTTTTGCCGCTGCCTGCTACCAGCGCGGCGTCGATTTCATCCAGGTGCCGACCACGCTGCTGTCGCAAGTCGACTCGTCGGTGGGTGGCAAAACCGGGATCAACCACCCACTGGGCAAAAACATGGTCGGCGCCTTCTATCAGCCCAATGTGGTGCTGATCGACACCTCGACGCTCAATACCCTGCCGCCCCGCGAGCTGTCCGCAGGCTTGGCCGAGGTCATCAAATACGGCCTGATCTGCGACGAACCCTTCCTCACCTGGCTCGAAGAAAACGTCGATCGGTTGCGGGCACTGGACCAGGCGGCGCTGACCGTCGCCATCGAACGCTCCTGCGCGGCCAAGGCTGCTGTGGTTGGAGCCGACGAGCGTGAGTCCGGCGTGCGCGCTACGCTCAATCTGGGGCATACCTTCGGTCACGCCATCGAAACCCATATGGGCTATGGTGTCTGGTTACATGGTGAGGCGGTCGCTGCTGGCACCGTGATGGCCCTGGAAATGTCCACGCGGCTGGGCTGGATCACCGCGCAAGAGCGTGATCGCGGGATTCGCCTGTTTCAGCGCGCCGGGTTGCCGGTCATCCCGCCCGAAGAGATGACCGAAGCCGATTTTCTCGAACACATGGCAATCGACAAGAAAGTAATCGACGGTCGCTTGCGCCTGGTGCTGTTGCGCCGCATTGGCGAAGCCGTCGTGACCGACGATTATCCGAAAGAGGTTTTACAGGCCACGCTGGGAGCGGATTACCGCGCTCTGGCTCAGCTTAAAGGTTGATAAGATCCCGATGACTAGTTTGCATGCCGACGAGGCTTTCCTCGGCCATTACCAGTTGAGTCATGACCCTTTCGCTCCACGGGTGCCTGGCTTCAAATTCTTCCCTGCCCAGCGCAAACCGGTGTTGGGGCAATTGCACCACCTGGCCCGTTACAGTCAGCTGCTGCTGGTGGTGACCGGGCCGCAAGGCAGCGGCAAGACCTTGTTGCGTCAGGCGCTGGTAGCCAGCACCAACAAGCAGTCCGTACAAAGCGTGGTGGTTTCCGCCCGTGGCGCCAGCGATGCGGCAGG
The DNA here is from genome assembly GCF_057838875.1 of Pseudomonas sp. KH_050. NCBI lineage: Bacteria > Pseudomonadati > Pseudomonadota > Gammaproteobacteria > Pseudomonadales > Pseudomonadaceae > Pseudomonas > Pseudomonas sp. KH_050. The sequence goes on from NZ_CM174478.1 coordinate 420,218, forward strand.
CGTATTGCGTCAGGTGGCTCTGGCGCTGAACGTGGCCCAGTCCGAGATCGGCGCGATTCTGGCGCAGGTGGTGCAACTTGCACTCACCGGGCAGGAAGTCTATTTACTGGTCGATGATGCCGAGCAACTCGACGAGTCTGCGCTCGAGGCGCTGTTGGCGCTGGCCGCGGGAGCTCCGGAAGGTCGCCCGCATGTGTTCCTGTTCGGTGAGTCATCGCTGATTGCCGGTCTTGAGCAGTTGAGTGCCGAGGAAGAGCGCTTCCACGTCATCGAGTTGCAACCCTACACCGAAGAAGAAACCCGCGAATACCTGGCTCAGCGTCTCGAAGGTGCCGGCCGCGGAATCGAACTTTTCACCGCAGATCAGATCTCTGATATTCATGAAAACTCCGATGGCTGGCCGGGCACGATCAATCAGGTCGCTCGCGACGCAATGATCGAAGCCATGATTGCCAGCCGCTCAGCGGTCAAGCGTCCAAGTATGGGGTTCAATATGCCGAAGAAACACGTATTGGCGATTTCCGCCGTCGTCGTGGTGGCGGTAGCAGCAGCCTGGATGATGCCGGGTCGTAGCAAGGCGCCGACTACCGGTGCTCCAGCCACTGAACAGGCGCAATCGCCCTCGGGGGAAGAGGCGCCACAACCGAACAGCAGCGGCAATCCGGCTGTCGAGTTCGCCGGATCTTCGCAGCCAATGCCGCTGCCGTTGGTCGGGCAGTCGCAACCGGTCATGCGCGGTCCTCTGGCCGAAGCCGCTGGCGGCATCACCGAGGGCGACGATGGGGTGCCGGTCGAGGGCTCCAGCTCTACCCCGCCGACTGTGACCACTATCGCACCGCCAGCGGGCGTTACGCCAGGTCCGGCAGCCACTCCAGCCGCACGCCCGACACCTGCTCCGACACCTGCTCCGACCCAGGTCGCCAGCGCCAAGCCGGTACCTGTGACCAAGCCTGCCGCGGCTCCAGTGGTCAAGCCAGCGCCGGTCGCCAAGCCTGCCGAGAAACCCGTCGCCAAGGCCGCTGCTGGCGGTGGCTGGTACGCCGGGCAAGCGCCGGGCAACTATGTGGTGCAGATCCTCGGCACCAGCTCCGAAGCCTCTGCACAAAACTTTGTCAAAGAGCAGGGTGGCGAGTACCGCTATTTCAAGAAAGTCCTGCAAGGCAAGCCACTGTATGTGATCACTTACGGTAACTTTGCCAACCGCGACGCAGCTGTCGCCGCCATCAAGGCCTTGCCAGCGAAGGTTCAGGCTGGTAAACCTTGGCCTCGCACTGTCGCCAGCGTCCAACAGGAACTGGCAGCAACTCGCTGAAGATTCGGCGGCCTTACCCAGGCCGCCTCTCCAGGCACCTCAAAATTTCCGCAGGCGCATGCTGCTCTCCGAGCCGCGTGCCTTGTGGTGTCTGCGTCATCGTAGCTTTTGAGTCGTAGCGGTCAAAATTAAAAAAAGTTTTGACTAGCACAGCATATAGTTTTAAACCTTTCATAAATGCGACATAGATTTGCGACATTTCGTCGTCAAATTTGTGAGCGTCTGTGTCGGTGTGTACAATGACCTCCCTTTTGCCCCCGCAAAGCTGGCGTACGTTCGGTGTGGACGGTAAGTGGTTGAATTGAAAAGAAATTTGCCTCGATAAGAGGCAGCCTGGTGAGAAAGTGTCTATGAAAGCAGGTCTGTACCAACCAGATGAATTCAAGGATAACTGCGGTTTCGGCCTGATAGCCCATATGCAGGGCGAGCCCAGTCATACCCTTTTGCAAACGGCCATCGAGGCCCTGACCTGCATGACCCACCGCGGTGGGATCAACGCCGACGGCAAGACCGGTGACGGTTGCGGTCTGCTGATGCAAAAGCCGGACGTGTTCCTGCGCGCCATCGCCCAGGAAACCTTCGGCATCGACCTGCCCAAGCAATACGCGGTGGGCATGGTGTTCTTCAATCAGGACCCGGTCCGCGCCGAAGCCGCTCGCGAGAACATGAACCGCGAGATCCTGGCCGCCGGCCTGCAGCTCGTCGGCTGGCGCAAAGTGCCGATCGATACCAGCGTACTTGGCCGTCTGGCGCTGGAGCGCTTGCCGCTGATCGAGCAAGTGTTCGTTGGTGGTGAAGGCCTGAGCGATCAGGACATGGCGATCAAGCTGTTCAGCTCACGTCGTCGTTCGTCCGTGGCCAACGCTGCCGACACCGATCACTACATCTGCAGCTTTTCCCACAAGACCATCATTTATAAAGGCCTGATGATGCCGGCGGATTTGACCGCCTTCTATCCAGACCTGAGTGACCAGCGCCTGCAAACCGCAATCTGCGTGTTCCACCAGCGCTTCTCCACCAACACCCTGCCGAAATGGCCGCTGGCTCAGCCGTTCCGCTTCCTCGCGCACAACGGCGAGATCAACACCATTACGGGCAACCGCAACTGGGCCGTAGCCCGTCGCACCAAATTCGCCAACGATTTGATGCCCGATCTGGAAGAGCTCGGCCCGCTGGTCAACCGTGTCGGTTCCGACTCCTCGAGCATGGACAACATGCTCGAGTTGATGGTCACCGGCGGTATCGACCTGTTCCGTGGCGTGCGCATGATCATTCCGCCAGCGTGGCAGAACGTCGAAACCATGGACGCCGATCTGCGCGCGTTCTATGAATACAACTCCATGCATATGGAACCGTGGGACGGCCCGGCTGGCGTCGTAATGACCGACGGTCGCTACGCGGTGTGCCTGCTCGACCGTAATGGTCTGCGTCCGGCGCGTTGGGTGACCACCAAAAACGGTTTCATTACCCTGGCCTCGGAAATCGGCGTCTGGAACTACCAGCCTGAAGACGTGATCGCCAAGGGCCGTGTAGGTCCTGGGCAGATCTTCGCGGTGGACACCGAGACCGGTCAGATCCTCGACACCGACTCCATCGACAACCGTCTGAAGTCGCGTCATCCGTACAAGCAATGGCTGCGCAAGAATGCCCTGCGCATCCAGGCGACCATGGAAGACAACGACCACGGTTCGGCTTTCTACGATGTCGACCAGCTCAAGCAGTACATGAAGATGTACCAGGTCACCTTCGAAGAGCGTGACCAGGTGTTGCGCCCATTGGGTGAGCAAGGCTACGAAGCGGTCGGCTCCATGGGCGATGACACGCCGATGGCCGTGCTGTCCCAGCGTGTACGCACGCCGTACGACTATTTCCGCCAGCAGTTCGCGCAGGTCACCAACCCGCCGATCGATCCGCTGCGCGAAGCCATCGTCATGTCGCTGGAGATCTGCCTTGGTGCCGAGCGCAACATCTTCCAGGAGTCGCCGGAACACGCTTCACGCGTGATCCTCAGCTCGCCGGTCATCTCTCCGGCCAAATGGCGTTCGCTGATGAACCTCGAGCTCCCGGGCTTCGAGCGTCACATTATCGATCTGAATTACGACGAGAGCATCGGCCTGGAAGCTGCGGTACGTAACATCGCCGACCAGGCCGAGGAAGCCGTGCGTGCCGGTCGCACCCAGATCGTGCTGACCGATCGTCACATCGCGCCAGGCAAACTGCCGGTGCATGCTTCGCTGGCAACCGGCGCGGTACACCACCGCCTGACCGAAAAAGGCCTGCGCTGCGACAGCAACATTCTGGTAGAGACCGCCACTGCGCGCGATCCGCACCATTTCGCGGTGCTGATCGGCTTCGGTGCTTCGGCAGTCTATCCGTTCCTGGCCTACGAAGTGCTGGGCGACCTGATCCGTACCGGTGAAGTGCTGGGCGACCTCTACGAGGTGTTCAAGAACTACCGCAAAGGCATCACCAAAGGCCTGCTCAAGATCCTATCGAAGATGGGCATCTCGACCATTGCTTCGTACCGTGGTGCGCAGCTGTTCGAAGCCATCGGCCTGTCCGAAGAGATTTGCGAGCTGAGCTTCCGTGGCGTACCGAGCCGCATCAAGGGTGCGCGCTTCGTCGACCTCGAAGCCGAGCAGAAAGCCCTGGCCGCCGAAGCCTGGAGTCCGCGCAAGCCGATCCAGCAGGGCGGTTTGTTGAAGTTTGTCCACGGTGGCGAATACCACGCCTACAACCCGGACGTGGTCAGCACCTTGCAGGCCGCTGTGCAGCAGGGCGACTACAGCAAGTTCAAGGAATACACGGCGCTGGTGGACAACCGTCCGATCTCGATGATCCGCGACATGTTCAAGGTCAAAACCCTTGAGCAGCCGCTGGATATCAGCGAAATCGAACCGTTGGAATCGGTTCTCAAGCGCTTCGACTCCGCCGGGATCTCCCTGGGCGCCTTGTCGCCGGAAGCTCACGAAGCCCTGGCCGAAGCCATGAACCGCCTGGGTGCGCGTTCCAACTCCGGTGAAGGCGGCGAAGACCCGGCGCGTTACGGCACCATCAAGAGCTCGAAAATCAAACAAGTGGCGACCGGCCGTTTCGGGGTAACCCCGGAATACCTGGTCAACGCCGAAGTGCTGCAGATCAAGGTCGCTCAGGGCGCCAAGCCCGGCGAAGGTGGTCAGCTGCCTGGCGGCAAGGTCAACGGTCTGATCGCCAAACTGCGTTATGCCGTACCTGGCGTGACCCTGATTTCGCCTCCTCCGCACCACGACATCTATTCCATCGAAGACTTGTCGCAGCTGATCTTTGACCTCAAACAGGTCAATCCGAAGGCGCTGGTCTCGGTGAAGCTGGTTGCCGAAGCGGGCGTCGGCACCATCGCCGCCGGTGTGGCCAAGGCCTATGCGGACTTGATCACTATCTCCGGTTACGACGGCGGTACCGGTGCTTCGCCGCTGACCTCGATCAAGTACGCCGGCGCACCGTGGGAACTCGGCCTGGCCGAAACCCACCAGACCCTGCGCGGCAACGACCTGCGCGGCAAGGTCCGGGTGCAGACCGACGGCGGCCTGAAAACCGGTCTCGACGTGATCAAGGCGGCAATTCTCGGCGCTGAGAGCTTCGGCTTCGGCACCGCGCCAATGATCGCCCTGGGCTGCAAATACCTGCGTATCTGCCACCTGAACAACTGCGCCACCGGCGTAGCGACTCAGAACGACAAGCTGCGCAAGGATCACTACATCGGTACCGTCGACATGGTGGTGAATTTCTTCACCTACGTCGCCGAAGAAACCCGTGAGTGGCTGGCAAAGCTGGGCGTGCGCACCCTCGAAGAGCTGATCGGGCGTACTGATCTGCTGGAAATCCTCGAAGGTCAGAGCGCCAAGCAGAACTATCTGGACCTGACCCCGTTGCTGGGCAGCGATCACATCCCGGCGGACAAACCACAGTTCTGCCAGGTGGAGCGCAACCCGCCGTTCGATAAAGGCTTGCTGGCCGAGAAAATGGTCCAGATGGCTACTTCGGCGATCAACGATATGAGCGGCGCCGATTTCTCGCTGGATATCTGCAACTGCGACCGTTCCATCGGCGCGCGGATTTCCGGTGAAATTGCCCGTGCTCACGGCAACCAGGGCATGGCCAAGGCACCCATCACGTTCCGCTTCAAAGGCACTGCCGGTCAGAGTTTCGGGGTGTGGAACGCGGGCGGTCTGAACATGTACCTCGAAGGCGACGCCAACGACTACGTCGGCAAAGGCATGACCGGCGGTAAACTGGTCATCGTTCCGCCAGTGGGTAGCGCTTACAAGACTCAGGACAGCGCCATTATCGGCAACACCTGCCTGTACGGCGCCACAGGTGGCAAACTGTTCGCTGCCGGTACTGCGGGCGAGCGTTTCGCGGTGCGTAACTCCGGTGCGCACACCGTGGTCGAAGGCACTGGTGATCACTGCTGCGAGTACATGACCGGCGGTTTCGTCTGTGTACTGGGCAAGACTGGCTACAACTTCGGCTCGGGCATGACCGGCGGTTTCGCCTACGTGCTGGACCAGGACAACTCCTTCGTTGACCGGGTCAACCACGAACTGGTGGAAATCCAGCGGATCAGCGGTGAAGCGATGGAAGCCTACCGCAGCCACCTGCAACGCGTGCTGGACGAATACGTCGAGGAAACCAATAGCGAGTGGGGTCGTAACCTCGCCGAAAACCTCGATGACTACCTGCGTCGGTTCTGGTTGGTCAAGCCCAAGGCTGCCAGCTTGAAATCGTTGCTTTCCAGCACCCGTGCCAACCCGCAGTGATATGCGCCTGAAGAGTTTGATGAGGTTTTAACATGGCTGAACGTCTGAATAATGACTTCCAGTTCATCGAGGTCGGGCGCAAGGATCCGAAGAAGAAACTGTTGCGTCAACGCAAGAAAGAGTTCGTGGAAATCTACGAACCCTTCAAACCCCAGCAGTCGGCCGATCAGGCCCACCGCTGCCTGGGTTGCGGTAACCCGTACTGCGAATGGAAGTGCCCGGTGCACAACTTCATTCCCAACTGGCTCAAATTGGTGGCCGAGGGCAACATCCTCGCCGCCGCCGAGCTGTCACACCAGACCAACACCCTGCCGGAAGTCTGCGGCCGGGTGTGCCCGCAGGATCGTCTGTGCGAGGGTGCCTGCACCCTCAACGACGGCTTTGGCGCGGTAACCATCGGTTCGGTGGAGAAGTACATCACCGACACCGCGTTCGCCATGGGCTGGCGCCCGGACATGTCCAAGGTCGTACCGACCGGCAAACGTGTTGCGGTAATCGGCGCGGGCCCGGCGGGCCTGGGCTGTGCCGACGTGCTGGTACGCGGTGGCGTGACCCCGGTGGTGTTCGACAAGAACCCGGAAATCGGTGGTCTGCTGACCTTCGGCATCCCCGAGTTCAAGCTGGAAAAGACCGTGCTGAGCAATCGCCGCGAAGTCTTCACCGGCATGGGCATCGAATTCCGGCTGAACACCGAAATCGGCAAGGACGTGACCATCGAGCAACTGCTTGAGGAATACGATGCCGTATTCATGGGCATGGGCACCTACACCTACATGAAGGGTGGCTTTGCCGGTGAAGATCTGCCGGGCGTGTATGACGCACTGGACTTCCTGATCGCCAACGTCAACCGCAACCTGGGCTTTGAAAAGTCGCCGGAAGATTTCATCGACATGAAAGGCAAGAAGGTCGTGGTCCTTGGTGGCGGCGACACGGCGATGGACTGCAACCGCACCTCGATCCGCCAGGGCTCCAAGTCGGTGACCTGCGCGTATCGGCGTGACGAAGCGAACATGCCGGGCTCGCGCAAAGAGGTGAAGAACGCCAAGGAAGAAGGCGTGAAGTTCCTCTACAACCGCCAGCCAATCGCCATCGTCGGTGAAGATCGGGTCGAAGGTGTGAAGGTGGTCGAGACCCGTCTCGGCGAGCCGGATGCCCGTGGCCGTCGCAGCCCTGAGCCGATCCCGGGTTCCGAAGAAATCATCCCGGCCGACGCCGTGGTCATCGCCTTCGGTTTCCGTCCAAGCCCGGCGTCGTGGTTCGAGCAGTTCGACATCCAGACCGACAGCCAGGGCCGCGTCGTGGCCCCGGAACAAGGCCAGTACAAGCACCAGACCAGCAACCCGAAAATCTTCGCCGGTGGCGACATGGTGCGTGGTTCTGACTTGGTGGTGACCGCGATCTTCGAAGGCCGCAACGCCGCTGAAGGGATCCTGGATTACCTGGGGGTCTAAAGACCCCAGCTGCAAGCTTCAAGCTGCAAGCCTCCAGTTAAAAGCAACTGAGCTTGCGGCTTACAGCTGATAGCTTGCAGCTGCTTTTCTGCGACAAATTGACCCGATAGACAAAAGGCACGGCTCTTGCCGTGCCTTTTGCGTCGCTCTCTGAGAAAATGCCCGCACTTTTTTTCCGGATGCCGACATGACTGCCCTGAAGAACGACCGTTTCCTTCGTGCCCTGCTCAAGCAACCCGTAGATGTCACCCCGGTGTGGATGATGCGTCAGGCCGGTCGCTACCTGCCTGAGTACCGCGCCAGCCGCTCCAAGGCCGGTGACTTCATGAGCTTGTGCATGAACCCGGAGTTCGCCTGCGAAGTCACCATGCAGCCGCTCGACCGCTATCCACAGCTGGATGCGGCGATCCTCTTCTCCGACATCCTGACCATCCCCGACGCCATGGGCCAGGGCCTGTACTTCGAGACGGGTGAAGGCCCGCGCTTCAAGAAAGTCGTCAGCACCCTGGCCGACATCGAAGCCCTGCCGATCCCTGATCCGCACAAAGACCTCGGCTACGTCATGGACGCAGTCAGCACCATCCGCCGCGAACTGAACGGCCGCGTGCCGCTGATCGGCTTCTCCGGCAGCCCATGGACCCTGGCCACCTACATGGTCGAAGGCGGTTCGTCGAAAGACTTCCGCAAGACCAAGGCCATGCTCTACGACAACCCGCAAGCCATGCACCTGCTGCTCGACAAGCTGGCACAGTCCGTCACCTCCTACCTCAATGGCCAGATCATGGCCGGCGCCCAAGCGGTACAGATCTTCGACACCTGGGGCGGTAACCTCTCGGCGGCGGCGTACCAGGAGTTCTCCCTGGCCTACATGCGCAAAATCGTCAGCGGCCTGATCCGCGAACACGAAGGCCGCAAAGTGCCGGTGATCCTCTTCACCAAAAACGGCGGCCTGTGGCTGGAAAGCATCGCCGATGCCGGCGCTGACGCCCTCGGCCTGGACTGGACCTGCGACATCGGCGAAGCCCGCCAGCGCGTCGGCAACAAAGTCGCCCTGCAAGGCAACATGGACCCGACCGTGCTCTACGCCAAACCTGAAGCCATCCGCGCCGAAGTCGGTCGCATCCTTGCCAGCTACGGCAAAGGCACTGGCCACGTATTCAATCTTGGCCACGGCATCACCCCGGAAGTCGACCCGGAGCATGCCGGCGCTTTCCTGCGCGCGGTGCATGAGCTGTCGGCGCAGTATCACGAGTGATAGCAACCCGATAAAAAAACGCCCGGCTCATGCCGGGCTTTTTTATGGGAGTTTCAGAGGTGTCGAATAATGTGGGAGCGGTCAGTTAAGATGTTACGCAATTCGTAGCAGCTGCCGAAGGCTGCGTCCGGCTGCGCAGCAGTCGCAAATTCTACTTGCACGGTTTGTCTGGAGTACTGCAGCGCTTGATTTTACGGCCGCTGCGCAGCCGGTCGCAGGCTTCGCCAGCTGCTACGGGGGCAAGCCCGCTCCTACAAGGTTTACGCCTTCAAGCTTTCACTCCACCCAGCGGCGGCAACTTCGCCAGCTTCAACGCCACCAACAGCGCAATCACCAGCAACCCGCCGATGAACGCGCCGATGCCGTTCCAGCCCGCGTAGTGCCAGAACACTCCGCCGACTGTCCCGGCAATACTCGACCCGGCGTAATAGCAGAACACGTACAGCGACGAAGCCTGGCCCTTAGCTTTGGTCGCCCGGCGACCGATCCAGCTACTGGCTACCGAGTGCGCGCCAAAGAAGCCGAAGGTGAACAGCAGCATGCCAATCAGCACCAGTGCCAAGGGGGTGAACATAGTCAGGGCAATCCCCGCCAGCATCAAAACGATAGTGCCCCAGAGCATTTTGCGCCGGCCGAATGTGTCGGCCAGCGCACCGACTTTCGCCGAGCTGTAGATGCCCGACAGGTAAACCACCGAGAGCAGGCCGACGAATGCCTGGTCCATGTGGTATGGCGCGGCCAGCAGCCGATAACCGATGTAGTTGAACAGCGTGACGAAGGCGCCCATTACCAGAAAACCTTGCACAAACAGCCATGGCAGACCGGCGTCGCGAAAGTGCATGGTGAAGCCGTCGATCAGGCTGCGCGGGTGCAGCGAACGAGCACGAAAGTTGCGCGACTCCGGGAGGATTCTCCAGAACACCGCCGCGGCGATCAGCGACAGACCGCCGATCACCAGCATCGCCGTATGCCAGCTGACGAAATCAATCAACACACCGGTGATCAAGCGGCCAGACATACCACCAATCGCGTTACCACCGATGTACAAGCCCATTGCCAGGCCGAGGTGTTGCGGGTGGATTTCTTCGCTCAGGTAAGTCATGGCGACCGCTGCCAGCCCGCTCAGGGACAGTCCCGTCAGCGCGCGCATCACCAGCACCCCTTGCCAGGTGGGCATCATCGCGCTGGCGAGAGTGCACAGGGCCGCGGCGAACAGCGCCGCGACCATCATCGGTTTGCGACCTATGCGGTCAGAAATCGGTCCGGTGAGCAGCAGGCCGATGGCCAACATGCCGGTGGCGACCGAGAGAATCAAACTGCTCTGCGCCGCGTTGATGGAAAACTCCCGGGACAGCAGCGGCATCATCGGTTGCACGCAATAGAGCAGGGCGAAGGTCGCGAAGCCGCCGCAGAACAGCGCCAGCACTGTTCGCGTGAACGACGGGGTGCCTTTTTCGATGTAGATATCATTCAGTTCGGCGACCACATCGTTCTGCGCGGCAGGCGGCAATTCGTGGGTCTGGGGGGCGACAGCAGTTTTCACGAGGACCTCGGAGGGGCGCAGCCGGTCAGGCAATGAAAAAAGCATATAGCTGGCTAATGTTTCTATCCAATATATTGTTCGACCTGTTTGATAGGTTTAACGACCTAATGGAGTTTTCATGGAATTGCGTCACCTGCGCTACTTCATCGCCGTCGCCGAAGAACTGCATTTTGGCCGCGCCGCCCAGGTGCTGGGCATCTCCCAGCCACCCTTGAGTCAGCAGATTCAGGCGCTGGAACAAGAGGTGGGTGCGCGGTTGTTCGAGCGGACCAATCGTCGGGTCGAGCTCAGTGAAGCCGGCCGACTGTTTCTGGAGGAGGCGCGGCTGGTACTGGCGCAGGTCGACAAGGCCGCCGATGTGGCCAGGCGTGCGCAATTGGGCGAGCTGGGGGAACTGAAGATCGGCTTCACCTCGTCAGCACCGTTCAACTCGAACATTCCCCAAGCGATTTTCTCTTTTCGCCAGAGCTTCCCGGCGGTGCACTTGAACCTGCGGGAAATGAGCAGTACCCAGGTGGCCGACGCACTGGTGGATCAATCGATCCAGGTCGGCATCATGCGCCCCTTGCCACTGCCGGATTCGTTGACTGTGGTCGAATTGATGCGCGAACCCTTGGTGGCGGTGCTCAGCTCCAAGCACCCACTGGTGGCCGGCAGCGAGGAGGGTTTGTACCTGTCGGCGCTGGCCCTTGAGCCTTTTGTGTTTTTTCCGCGCAGCTATGGCAGCGGGCTGTATACACAACTGCTGAGCCTGGCGCGGGATGCCGGGTTCAGCCCGCACTTCGCTCAAGAGGCCGGCGAGGCGATGACCATTATCGGACTGGTGGCAGCAGGGCTGGGGGTGTCGGTACTGCCGGCCTCTTACCGGCAGATGCGCATCGAAGGCGTGGTTTATCGACCGTTGCTCGACCCGCAAGCGATCTCGGCGGTGTGGCTGGTGCAAAGGAAGGATCAAAGCTCGCCGATGGCCAAGGCGTTTGTCGAGTTGTTGACCCGCAAGGCCGAGCCCATCGGTTGAAGCGTCTGGTCAGGGCTGTGCGCGCGGCCACATCTGTTCGATGGACTGATCGACCATGGACTTGGCGATTTCCAGCAGATGCCACACGGCGTAGACCATGGCGCGCTCGGTGCCTTTGAAGTGCTCCCCGCACTCGTAAGCGGTGACTGATGCACAGCGCAGCAGGTCGGCGGTGTAGAGCAGCGAGTCTTCGAAGCTCACATCCTTGCTGACGTTGTAAAAGCGCATGGCGTCAGGCGAGGTCGGGTTGGCATCGGGCAGGTAGTAATCAAGGGCACGGTACAGCGCAGCGCGGTCCTTGAGCAGGTCGCGGGTGAAGGCGTTGTCCATTGAAGGGGTAACGGGTGGAATGGGTGGGTCGGGGGTGATTTTATCCATGTGGTGTTGCTCCTATTGCTGCATGGGAGCCATCACTTATCGCCGCTAAACGAGAGGGTGGCGGCTGTACGCAGGTTAGCAGACCGGGCAATAGGGAAACCGGCGCATCCGAAGGTGCCCTGCGCACAGTCACCATAAAAATGGGGGCGTTAAAAAACGCATGCCATGAGATATGGGACGCTATGCGCCTATTGGACCCGGGCTGCTAAACCCGATCACTGATATGCAGTGACGGAGCGAAGATTAGCCACGGGATCTGGTAGGCACAAGGCGCAAAGATTCTCTAGGAAATGTCCTGCAAGTTAAAGAGATTTGCCTTGCTGGCCTTAAAAGATCGCAGCCTGCGGCAGCTCGAGCATTGAGTGCCAGCAGCAAAAATGTCAGTTGAGATAGTGTAGCTCACGCGCTACACTTCGCTGCATGACGGAGATCATACGAAGCTCAACATTCTCAGGCTGGCTGTCGAAACTGGCTGATAGCCGCGCCCGAATACGTATTCAGGTGCGAATTGACCGCATGGCTGATGGCAATTTTGGCGATGCCAAACCGATTGGCGATGGGTTGAGTGAAGCGCGTATCGACTACGGCCCGGTTATCGGGTGTATTTCATGCAACAAGGTCGACAGCTAGTCATTCTTCTCTGCGGTGGCGACAAAAGCAGTCAGGTCCGAGATATCAAACAAGCCAGGCTCATTGCGAAATCCTGGCAGGAGCAAAACCCATGACCGAACAATTCACTCGCTGGGACTCTGCCGAGTACCTCAAGACCGAAGAGGACATGGCCAACTATCTTGACGCGTGCATGGAGGAGGCAGGAGATGATCCAGCCTTTATCGCCAAGGCTCTTGGGACCATTGCGCGTGCGCGTGGTATGACCCAGGTTGCACGCGACGCCGGGCTTTCGCGCGAAAACCTCTACCGCGCTTTGTCCGGTGAAGGAAATCCCGAGTTCGGCACCATCCTCAAAGTCGTCAAGGCGCTTGGGCTGAAGTTGCACGCCAGCACCTGAGTTCAACGAAAAAGAAAGAATGACCGCCGCGAAGGTTTGAGCAATATTTCCCGCGTTCCCGAAAGGGGCTTGTGAGACTCTGAGGATCCTGGGTAACCAGCCATCGCAGAGCCAGGCAGGCGTAGAGCAATGACAAGCCTGCCTGTTTGTGAATGAGGGTGCCGAAAGGCACCCTTTGTCGTTTCCGGGCAGCGAAGATTTCTCCAGGTGCCCATCACTCTGTACCACTCAAGACCCTTCGCGAGCAGGCGACACAATTGTCAGCTACTGCCAGCGCCGAAAGACCAGCGAAGTGTTGACCCCGCCAAAGGCAAAGTTGTTGTTCATCACATACTGGTTGCTCATCTGCCGGAATTCGCCACGCAGGTAGTCCAGTGCGCCGCAACGCGGGTCGACTTCATCGAGATTCAGGGTGTGCACGTACAAGTCGCGGTTCATCATTTCGATGCTGAACCATGACTCCAGCGCACCACAGGCACCGAGGGTGTGGCCGAGGAAACTCTTCTGCGAACTGATCGGCATGCGGCTGCCGAACAGGCTGTTGGTGGCCAGGGTTTCAGCGATGTCGCCCTGCTCGGTGGCGGTGCCGTGACCATTGACGTAGCCGATGGCGTCAGGCGTGATCCCGGCATCTTCCAGCGCCAGCTCCATGGCCCGGCGCATGGTGGTTTGCTCCGGACGGGTGGCGTGCTGGCCGTCGGCGTTGCTGCCGAAACCAACGATCTCGGCGTGAATATGCGCACCGCGAGCGAGTGCGTGTTCCAGCTCTTCGAGCACCAGTATGCCGCCGCCTTCACCGATCACCAGGCCATCGCGGCCGATGTCGAAAGGACGCGGGCTGGTGTGTGGTGCATCGTTTTTCAGGCTGGTGGCGTAGAGCGCGTCGAAGACCATGGCTTCGGTCGGGCACAGTTCTTCGGCACCGCCGGCGAGCATCAGTGGCAGGCGGCCGAACTTGATGGCCTCATAGGCATAGCCGATGCCCTGGCTGCCGCTGGTGCAGGCGCTGGACGTCGGGATCAGCCGCCCGGTGAGACCGAAGAAGATGCTGATATTCGCCGCCGTGGTGTGCGGCATCATGCGCACATAGGAGTTGGCGTTGAGGCCTTCGGCGACCGAGTTCAGCAGCATGTTGCCGAAGGCTTTGATTTCATCGGTGCTGCCAGTGGACGAGCCACAGGAGACGCCCATGCGCCCATCCTTGATCGATTCATCGCCCAGCAGCCCGGCATCAGCCAGGGCCCGCTCAGCTGCGGCGACTGCCAGCCGTGAAACCCGGCCCATGCTGCGCAGTTGCTTGCGGGTCCAGTGGGCGGGCACCTTGAAGCCATCGATCGGCCCGGCCAGTCGGGTGTTCAATTCAGTGAAGCGATCCCACTCATCCATGCGCCGGATGCCGCTGCGATTGGCGCGGAAGTTGGCGGCGATGGTTTCCCAGTCGCTGCCCAGCGAGGTGATGCCGGCCATGCCGGTGACGACGACGCGCTTCATCAACACAGGCCTCCATTAACGGCCAGAACCTGCCGGGTGATATAGGACGCTTCGCCAGACATCAGAAAATTCACCGCGCTGGCGACTTCTTCCGGGGTGCCCATGCGTTGTGCGGGGATCATTTTCATCAGTTCTTCGACCGGCACGTTCTCGTCGAGCATCGCGGTGTCGATCAAGCCCGGTGCGACACAGTTGACGGTGATCTTGCGTTTGCCCAACTCGATGGCCAACGCTTTGGCCGCGCCGATCAGTCCGGCCTTGGAGGCGCTGTAGTTGACCTGCCCGCGATTGCCGATCAGCCCCGAAACCGAGGTGATGCAGACAATTCGCCCGGCAGCGCGACGCCGGATCATCGGCATCATTACCGGATGCAGCACGTTGTAGAAACCGTCCAGGTTGGTGCGCATCACCACGTCCCAATCGTCCTCGCTGAGTGCCGGGAAGGCACCGTCGCGGGTCAGTCCGGCATTCAGGACCACGCCGTAATAGGCGCCATGGGTGTCGACGTCGGCTTCGAGAATCGCTTTGCAGCTGGCCCGCTCAGACACGTCGAACTGCAGGATGCGCGCGCGACGGCCCAGGGCCTGGATTTCGGCCTGAACGGCTTCTGCGTCGCCACGACCACTGCGGCAGTGCAGCACCAGGTCGAAACCTGCCTGGGCCAGGCGCAAGGCGATGGCGCGGCCGATGCCACGGCTGGAGCCGGTGACCAGTACGGATTCAGTCATGACTGGACTCCTGGGATTCGTGAAGGTAGTGAGTCGGCTGCGGCGGGCAGTACACGTTCAGGCGCGCTGTGGCATGGATGCCCGGCCCGTAGATGTGGCATTCGAATATGCCCATGCCGCTGGCGTCTTCCAGCGAGCGCAGCGCATGCAGGGTGAGCTCGGTGCCAGCAGGGAAATATTCCACGTTGCATTCAAATTTACGCGTACCGAGCAGAAATCCCAACTCCACCGGATTGCCCAGCAATCGCGCGCGACAACCGGCATAGGCGGCGACGGTCTGGGCCATCAGCTCGACGCCGATCCAGGCCGGCAGGCTACCGTCGGGGCGGCTGAACACACCGCCCGGCTTGACCGTGAGGCGGGTGTGGATTTGCTCTTCATCGAACGACAGGACCTGATCGATGAGGATCATGTCGCCAGCGTGGGGAATCAGCTCGGCGAGCGGCCAATCAATCATGGAGCGTCTCCGATAATCAGGCTGACGTTGTTGCCACCGAAGGCAAAAGAGTTACTCATCAGGCAGCGGGGTGCGCGTTGGTCGAGGCGATCGGCCGCCGTCACCCAGTTTAACGCGGGCAGTACGGGATCGGCCTGGCCATCCCAGATGTGCGGTGGCAACGCGTGTCCGGTGTTGTCGGCAGCCAGGCTCAGCCAGCAAAACGCAGCCTCCAGCGCCCCGGCGGCGCCGAGGGTATGGCCGCTCATGGGCTTGGTCGACGAGCAGGGCACACCACCAGGGAATAGCGTCGCGACCGCGAGGCTTTCCATGGCGTCGTTATGCTGCGTAGCGGTGCCGTGCAGGTTCAGGTAGCCGATCTGTGCTGGCTGCAGGTGCGCGCGGCTCAACGCCTTGCTCATGGCCTGCAGCGCGCCGCGGCCACTCGGCTCGGGCGCCGAAATATGGTGGGCGTCGGAACTGGCGCCGCCGCCGAGCAAGGCTATCGGCTGCTTGCCGTTGGCACTTTTGCTCATCAGGAACAGCGCCGCCGCTTCGCCGATATTGATGCCGTTGCGATTGACCGAAAACGGGTTGCAGCGTTGCTCGCAGACCGCTTCCAGTGCCGAGAAACCATTGAGGGTCAGCTTGCACAGGCTGTCGACACCGCCGCACAGCACCGCGTCGCACAGGCCCAGGTCCAGCAGCCTTTGCGCACTCATCAGGGCCCGGGCGCTGGAGGTGCAGGCAGTGGAAATGACATAGGCCGGGCCGCTCAGTTGCAACCAGTCGGCGAGAAAATTCGCCGGGGCGCCGAGTTCCTGTTGCTGGTAGTCGTAACCGGCAGGGAACTGGCCGTCGCGCAGGTAACTGGCAATCCCTTGGCTGGCCTCATCGATGCCCGAGGTGCTGGTGCCGAGGACGATACCGATACGGCCGTGGCCATAGCGCTGAATCGCCTGGTCGATGTCATCGCGAATCTGCAGTGCGGCTTCCAGTAATAGCTGGTTATTGCGACTACGTTGTGCGGCGAGTTCGGCGGGAATTGCCGCGAGGTCGCCTTTTACGGCGGCCACGGGTAATGCGCGATCAGGCACCCAGCCGCTCTCGGGGCGCATGCCCGAGCAGTCTCCGGCAAACAGATTGCGCGCAACTTCCTGCTTGCCGCGGCCTAAACCACAGATCAGCCCGAGAGCATTCAAATAAGCCGTCATGACGCGGTCTCGGCGGTCAGGGGGGTGATGTGATAGCGCAAGCCTTGAGGCAGGTTCAGCTCAAAGATCCGCGGTTGTTGATAACGAATCTGCCAGCGTGGGCCAAGGGAGCGCTGCGAGCCCTGTTGCTGCGCCGTTGGATAGTTGCCGAGCAGTTCGCCCTCAGGCGTCAGGGCAAACAACAGCGCGGCAAACAGCTCGCGAGCTTCCGGATTAGGCGGCAGCAAGCCGTCGGCCCGCCACTGGCCTTCGACCAGACGCTGACGGGCCAGCGGGATCCCCAGCGGGTCCATCAGCGACCAACGAAGGCTTTGCCCTTCACGCTGGATCACCAGCAGCCAGTCCTGACGTTGCCCGGCTTGCTGACGTTCGATGTGCAATTGCAGCGGCAGCGCCAGGCTCGGGTTTCTCTCAGGCAGCGGTGCCTGGCTGGCGCAGGCGCTCAGCAGCAGAACACAGCTCAAGAGCAGCGCGCGGATCATTAGATTTTACCTTCAAAAGGGTTGCGCGCGAGCACATTGCCCCGGATTTCTTCGAAGTGGCTGTCGCTCGGACAGTGACCTGGACTTGTCTTCATGGCGCATCGCTTGCGCAAATTTCCGAGAGCATTCGCAGGCGACGCCTGGATTCGCTGACAAAGGGGTTGCGCTCATCCCAGGCGTAACCGGCGAGGATCGCACTGATCATGCGGCGAATTTCCGGCGCACCGCCCGAATGGTAAATCACATCCTGGAACGTCCCGGCGTACCAGCCTTCGACGTAACAGCGGAAGGTGTCGACGCCACGCTTCAAGGGCGCGGCGAACTCGCTCTGCCAGTCGACGCTTTCACCTTGCAGCTGGCGATGCAGCACGCCAGCGGCCATGCTCGCCGAACGCATGGCGATAGTCACGCCGGAGGAGAAAACCGGGTCGAGGAACTCCGCGGCATTGCCGAGCAAGGCGAATCCCGGCCCGTGCAGGGTTTTGACATTGGCCGAGTAACCTCCGATGGCTCGCGCCGGGGTGTCCCATACGGCGTTCTGCAACACGCCTGAAAGGCTCGGGGTTTCAGCGATAAAGCCGCGCAGGCACTCATCCAGATCGCCCGTGCGACCTTCAAAATGCTCTTTTGCGGCGACCACACCCACCGAGCAACGACCGTTGCTGAACGGGATGGTCCAGAACCAGATATCGCGATGGATCGGGTGAGTGGTAATGAGGATTTTCTCCCGCTCGAAACGCGGGCTGTCGATATGGTCTTCAACATGGGTGAACACCGCCTGACGCATCGGGAAATTCGACGGTGCCTCGAGGTCCAGCAAGCGTGGCAACACGCGGCCGTAACCACTGGCGTCGAGCACGAAGTCGGCTTCGATGCGGTACTCGCTGCCGTCTTCGCGGCGGGCGCTCAACTGCGGCTTCGGCAGGCCGAAGTCGACGCTGATGATCTCTTCGCCATAACGGATGTCCACACCCTGCAACTCGGCCTGGTCGGCCAGCAGTTTGTCGAAGTCGGCACGCAGTACCTGGAAGGTGGTCGGCTTGCCGTTGCTGAAGGTGTCACCGAAATCGAAGGCGCTGTAGCGCTCGCCCCAGGCGAAGGCCGCACCGTTTTTCAGCTGGAAGCCGGCAGCGTTGACGGCGTCGAGCATGCCGGCTTCTTCGACGAAATCCAGGCAGTGGGACAGCAGGCTTTCTCCGATGGAGAAGCGTGGGAAATGCTGGCGTTCGATGATCAGCACGTCGTGGCCTTTACGCTTGAGCAGCGCGGCGGCGATGGCGCCGGATGGGCCCGCGCCGATGATCACAACCTGGCGACGTTCCATTTCAATTGTGGGCACTGGGGCTCCTTGCCGGGACGGCGATCTGGGAGGGGGTACGGTGGATACCGGCCACGGCCGGCAATAAGGTTGCGATCAAGCCCATCAGCATCAGCGCAAAGTACAGCGCCGGGCTGATCAGCTGTTGTTGCAGCAGCAGATTGAGAAAAACGATCTCGCTCAAGCCACGAATGTTCAGCAGCAGGCTTTCCCGCCAGCGGCTGGCGCCGACAAAGGACGCGCCGGCCCAGCCGAGCCCGAGCCAGTTGCCCAGCAATTTGCTGAGGATCGGCAGGATCAGCAGCGCGCCGAGCTGGAACCCGCTGAGGCTGTCCATGGCGCTGTGCACATCGATCTGCACGATGCCGAAGGTCAGGATCAGCGGAATCGCGATATAGGTCTGCAACGGGTTCATCCAGGTCGCTTTCAACGGCAGCACCAGTGGCAGCTTGAGGGCCGCCATGCACAGCACATAACCGATACCCAGAATCAGCGCATTGAGCTTGTAATGTTCGGCGACCACCAGCAGTCCGAAAAAGCCCAGGCTGTGGAGCAGCGGCTGACGCAGACCCAGTACCCGCAGCAGCACTGGCAGGCAGGCGCCGGCCAGCGGCAGCAGCAGGCTGCTCAGGTGCAGGCTGCCTTGGGCGATGGCGAACAGGCTCCAGCAGGCCAGGTCAATGAGGATCGCGGTCTGCACCAACCGGCGGGTGGCCGGCGGCGGATAACCGATGTGTAACAGGTACAGGTAGAGCACCGGGATCGCGGTGATCGCGAACAGCAGGCCTACCGCCAGCGAACTCAACCACGGCTGGCTTGGCAACAGCCAGAGGGCAGTGGCCAGCCCGCAGAAGAACGGAATGCAAAAGCTCGGCAGGGCGATTTTAAGGCTCTGGCGATCCAGCCGCAGGTCGATCACGTCACTCAGGATGTGCCCCAGTAACAGCGCAAAGCCCAGGCTGTAGAGGTTTTTCAGCCAGCCCGGTGATACCAGTTCGGCACCGCTCAACTGCCAGTGTGGTTCGATCCACAACAGCATCAACAGCGGCAGGCCGAAGGTCGCCAGCACTAACTGGCTGACAATCGGGATCAAACCGAAACGACGTCCGACCCAGGTCACCACCGCGAACAGCACCAGGGCCAGCAGCCAGAACAGAGCGATCATCATACTCTCGACTCCATTGCAGGCACGGGTTGGGCCTGAGGTCTGGCCCATGGCGCGAGGATAAAACTGTAGGCCAGCCCCAGGCTCACCGACAAGCCGAAATTGCTCACCGCCGGGGTGCTGGAAATCGCCAACAGGCCAAACGACAGCCAGGTGGTCACTGCCGCCAGCAGGGTGCCCAGCAGGCTTACCGCCGCGCCACCGATTTGTTCACGCATGAGGATCGCGTAGTCGACGCTGATAGCCGTCACCAGCAGCAGTCCGAACAGGCTGAACAGCGTCAGCGGCTGCCCCAGCCAACCGAGGCTGGCCAGACTGCACAGCGCCGCCAGCAACGGAAGGGCGACGACTCGCAGCGCGCCGCCGAAGCCGAACGGCAGGATCAGCAGCAGCACGATCAGCACGCAGGACAGCAGTTTCAATTCAGCGGCGCTGACCTGGGTTGCGGCGAAGATCTTGTTCAGATCTCCTAACCGGTCAACCAACTGCACACCGGGCAAATCCAGCGCCTGGACCCGCAGCAATGCCGGGTTGTTCAAGCCTTGCAGGCTGACCATCCCGGCCACGCCATCGCTGGTGGAACCCAGCCACAGCGGGCGCCATGGCTCTGCGAGCGGTCCGCTCAAGGCGGCGTCGATGTCCTGAACGGGTTGCGTCTGCAACTGCGCCAGCTCGGCTTGCAGCGCGCTGGCCGGTACACCGAGGTCGAGCAGTGGCTGCCAGTACTGCGGTAGTGTGTTTAGCGCTTCGCGAACCCGTTGCTGTTCGCTGGGCGGGCTGACCAGTTGATTCAGTGCCAGGTAGCCCTGGAGCTTATTCAGGTTAACCAGTTGATCCAGCCGTTCGCTCAGGGCCGTCGAACGCTCAAGCAGCTGCTGCTGATCGGCAGCGCGTACCAGGAAGAACTGGCTGGTGGGCTGATAGCCGGTGATCCGCGCAATCGTCTGGGCTTCGTTCATCAGCTGTGGCGGTGCGCTGATCCATTGGCGGATGTCGTTTCGGGTGGTGAGTTGCCACAGACCGCCAGCGCAGAACAACACCAGCAACGCCAGCAGAACCGGGCTACGAACCCGGCGCAGCAGCGCTTCGCGTATATTCAGCAAGAACTGAGCGACGTGCAGCGGCCACTGCGCCGGCCGCAGATCGATGCCCTTGAGCATTGCCGGCAGCAGGCACACGGCCGCCAGGTAGGCGCCCAGCAAACCGGCGGCGGAAAACACGGCAATCTGGGTCAACGCGGGGAAGGGTGTCCAGGCCAGTGCCAGGTAACCGATGCAACTGGTGGCCAGGCTCAGGGTCAGCCCGGGCAATGTCAGGCGCAGCGCTGGCCAGCTGTGCCAGGGTTTCAGGCTCCAGCTCTTGGACAGGTAATGCAGTGGGTAGTCGACTGCTACGCCGATCAGACTCGAACCCAATACCAGTGTCATTACGTGCATGTGGCCGAACAGCGCCACGCAAGCCACGGCGCCAAACAGCATGCCCACCAGTACCGGAACAAAAGCCAGCAACACCCGAAAGCGGCGGAAGGCCAACAGCAGCAGCAACAGTATGCCGACGGTGGCGCCACCACCGACCCAGGTGATCTCGCGGCTGGCCTGTTGCTGACCGTTGGCGGCATACAGCAGGCCACTGGCGGCGAGCAATTGCACGTCGGCCTGGGCTGCGTGTTCGCGGCTCTGTTTCAGCAACCGGGCCACTTGCAGCGGCAGGTGCAGGTCGAAGGCATTGCCCTGAGTCCGGGCCCGCAACAATACCCAGCTCTTGCCGTCGGCATCGGCGATCAACGCGCCGCTGCCGATGTCCAGCTGCACCGAGCCCCGCTGCGGCTGGCTATTCTGGATGCGCCCGGTCAGGCCGAGCCAATCGTCCTGGCTGGGCACCAGGCTGAACCCGCTGAAGGGGTCGAACAGCGCTTGCACGCGCTGCTGGATAAACGCCTGGGGCTGCGCGATCAGTTGCTGGCGATCCGTTTCCGAGAGCATTGCCAACCGCCCTTGCAGCAACTGGGTGCGCAGCGCCGGCAAGTCCGCTTGCAGGTTCCACTGGACCTTCTCGAACAAGCCGCTGGCTTTCCATTGATCCCCAAGTTGCTCGGCCATGGCGATGGCCTGCTGGCGATCAGCATGGCCGACCAATACCAGCACTTCGCTGTTCAGCGGTTCTTGTATGCGCTGTTCGGCGCGCAGTTCCAGTGCGTCCGGCGCGCTGCCCGGTACCAGTTCCATCAGGTTGGCGGACAGCGGCGCAGCGCCACGCCACTGCCAGCCGGCCAGCGCCAGTACGGCCACCAGCAGGATCAGGAACAAGCGAGGCAACCAGCGTTCACTCGGCAAAGTCATGTTGCTCCGTATCGCTCAACGGTTGGCTGCTGGTGGTGTCTTGCATGCGCAACAGGGTGCTGTCGCCCTGGGTTTCCAGCAACTCGATGCGTTGCACCAGCTCACCGCCGTCGATGTTGATCTGGTTGAAGACTTGCTTGAGTAGCATGGAGCGTGGCGTCAGGGTCAGCTTCCACTGTTGGGCATCGCCCTCCAGGTGCAGATCGAAGTCCCGTTGCAGTCCGCTGCTGTCACCTTGCAGCACGGCGAGGAACAAGCGGTTCTGCTCGGCGCCGGCGCTCTTGTTCGGGAGCATTTGCCAGCTGTTGCCCTCACGGCGGGCAATGCCCTTGGCGCTGATGCGGTAGTCCTGAGGCAGAGGGGTTTTCAGCAGCCAGAGCAGCCCATGGTCTTTCGCCAGGACGAAGGTACCTTTGCTGGTCAGCGGCTGTGGCAGGGCGCGCAGGTGCTTTTCCTGGATGAAACTACCGTGGATTACCTCGGGCTTGGCGAGTTGATCACTGAGTTGTTGCAGGTCGAAGGCGTTGGCCAGCGATGACAATCCCAGAAGCAGGATCAAGCTCAGACATTTTCCGTAGCAGCTGCCGCCAGGCTGCGTCCGGCCGCGCAGCAGTCGTAAAACCTGAGTCCCGGATTCTGATCGGAAAATGGGCAGGCCGGATTGCGACTGCTTTGCAGCCGAACGCAGGCTTCGCCAGCTGCTACGAGATAGCGTGTGCCAAAACAGTTTCATGGCAACACCTTCTCGACAGCGTCGATAAACACCTGGGGCGAAGCCAGCTGCATTTCATGGCTGGCGAGATCCACCGCGACCTGTACGGAGCAGGCGCGGGTCAAGCGTTCGGCGCTCTCCAGATCGCTGATCAGGTAGCTGATCTTCAAACGGTTTTCCCATTCCACCAGGCTTGCGCGCACATTGAGCTTCTGGCCGAAGGTGGCACCGCGTACGTAGCGCAGTTGCAAGTCGATCACCGGCCAGGCGTAACCGGACTCTTTCATTTGTGTGTAGTTGTGGCCGATCTTGTCCAGCAAGGCGCAGCGAGCGACTTCCAGGTATTTGACGTAATGGCCGTGCCACACCACATCCATCGTGTCGATGTCGAAAAACGGTACGAGGATTTCCGTATCGGCGTGAATCACTCCCTTGCTACGCATGCAGCCTCCAGTGTTGCTCGGCGATACGGCGCAGGCACAGGCGCAGTTCGGCTTCCAGCGCGCGGTCTTCGATAACCGGTGGGAAGTCCTTGCCCAGCTCGATGTGCATCTCGGCCAATGCCTGTGGCAATGGCCGCGCGTCCTCAGCCTGGCTGCGCAGCCAGACGCCTTGGTTGGCCGCCAGCAAGGTGGCGGCGGCGACCTGTTCGGTCAGTTCCAGCACGCGGATCGCATCGCGGGCGGCGATGGTGCCCATACTGACCTTGTCCTGGTTGTGGCATTCGGTGGAGCGTGAGAAGACGCTGGCCGGCATGGTGTTTTTCAGTGCTTCGGCGGTCCAGGCGCTGGCGCCGATCTGCACCGCTTTAAAACCATGGTTGAGCATCGCCCGCTCGGCGCTGGCGCCGGACAGGTTGCTCGGCAGGCCGTGGTTGTAGCGCTCGTCCACCAACAGTGCGAGCTGCCGGTCGAGCAGGTCGGCGACATTGGCTACCAGGGTTTTCAGACTGTCCATGGCGAAGGCGATATGCCCGCCGTAGAAATGCCCGCCATGCAGCACGCGTTCGGCTTCGGCGTCGATGATCGGGTTGTCGTTGGCGCTGTTGAGCTCGATCTCAATGAACGAGCGCAGCCAGTTCAGGCTGTCGGCCAACACGCCGAGCACATGGGGCGCGCAGCGCAGCGAGTAGCGGTCTTGCAGGCGATGCAGCGGGGCGGTCGGTGCGTCGATCGCCAGGTCCTTGCGCAACCACGCGGCGACCTGCATTTGCCCCGGGTGCGGCTTGGTGGCGAACAGGCGCTCGTCGAAGTGCTCCGGATTGCCTTGCAGCGCGACCACGTTCAGCGCGGTGATGCGGGTCGCCAGTTGCAGCAGGTAATCGGCGCGGGCATACGCCAGGCAGGCCAGTCCGGTCATCACCGCGGTGCCGTTCATCAGTGCCAGGGCCTCTTTGGGGCGTAGCACCAGCGGCGTCCAGTTCAGTTCAAGGTGCACGTCGGCGGCTTGCCGGCGCTCACCACGGAACATCACCTCACGTTCACCGGACAGGGTCGCGGCGACGTAGGACAGCGGTGTCAGATCGCCGCTGGCGCCCACCGAACCCTCTTCGGGAATCAACGGCAGAATGTCCAGGTCGATGAAGGCTTGCAGGCGCTCCAGCAGTTCCACGCGAACCCCGGACACACCCTGGCATAACGACTGCAGACGCGCCGCCAGCACTGCACGGGTGGCCTGAGCATCGAGCATTTTGCCCAGCCCGCAGCCGTGAAAGGTGTACAGATGACGGGGCAGGGCCTCGACGTGGTGCAACGGCACCGCGACTACGCAGGAATCGCCATAGCCGGTAGTGACGCCGTAGATCACGCCTTCCTTGTCCAGCAAGGAATCGAGAAACTGCGGGCCCTTGGCGATGCGCTGGCGAAACTCGGGGTCGCCTTGCAGCTGCGTCGGCACCTGACGGTTGGCCAGGGCCAGCACGTCTTCGATGCGCAAAGGGAGTTCGCCGAAGATTACCGGCTCAAGCGGATGCGTGGTCATCGGTCTTCCAGTAAGGGTAAAAGTTGAACCATTGTTGGGGTGCTTCGAGGCAGTACTGCCCCAAACGCTCGGCATAACGTGCAGTCCACTGGGTGATAACCTGCTCGCGGTCGCTGCGTTTCCAGAGTACGGCGGCGGCGAAAGGCTCGAGAGTTACCCGATAGCGCCCATTGTGCTTCAGACAAAACAACAGATTGACCGGGCACTTCAACAGCCCGGCCAGCAGCCAGGGGCCTTGGGCAAAGGCGGCCGGATGCCCGAGAAAGTCGACTTGCACAGTGCGTCCGCCATGCAGCGGCACACGATCGCCGGCAATTGCCAGCCACTCGCCGCGATCCAGCCGCTGGTTGAGTTGCAGCATGATCACCGGGTCCAGTTCGCTGACCTGAATCAGTCGCAGGTGGGTCGCCCCGGCTTCGCCGAGCAGGCGGTTGAAGCGTTCAGCATGCTTGGTGTGCACCAGCACGTTCATCGTGACTTTTTCGCCCAGCTCGGCCAACGCGCGACAGACCTCGAGGTTGCCCAGATGCGCACCCACCAGCATTTGTCCGCGCTCGCCGCGCAACCGTTGGCGCAGCAGCGCCGGATCGACGATTTCGATTTGCTCGATGCCCAGTTTGCCATTCCACACGTCGAGCTTGTCGAGCATGGAGTCGGCGAAGGCCATGAACTGGCCGAACACCCGCCAATGGGTCGGGCGCAATTCGCTGCGGCCACTCCAGTCAGCGAGGTGTTGCTGGTATTGCCAGGCGCTCTTGCGGGCGCGGCGACCGAACAGAAAAAAATACAAGACGATGCCGTACAGCAGCGGGCTCAATATTCGACGACCCAGCATCTTGACGCCGAGCGCTGTGAGCTTCATCAGCCAGAAACTGCCGCGTTCCTTGTGCTCGGCCCAGTGTTCTTTGTCGGTGTTGATGCTCATGCTCGCCACCGTCGCCCAAGGATCATCGGCGCGCGCAGCAGCATGCCGAAGAACAGCCGGGTGTGCATGCTCGAAATCAGCACGTTGTCGTGGAACATTCGAAAATGCGAAATACCATCCTGCGGGTAATGGACCCTGGTTTGCAGCCAGTGCATCGGCTGATTGCGCCAGGCCAGGCGGACGATGATGTCCGAGTCGAAGTCCATGCGTTTGCCGATTTTCACCGAGTTGATCAGTGCCAGTGTCGGCGGCAATGGATAGACGCGAAAGCCGCACATGGAGTCAATAATCTGCAGCGACAGGGTGTTGATCCAGACCAGGACGTGAGTCAGATAACGTGCATATAAACGGCCTTTAGGTACGCTGGCGTCATATTTCGGGTGTCCGCATATCAGCGCTTGCGGATGAGCGCGTGAAGCTTCGATGAAGGTCTTGATGTCACGCAGATCGTGCTGACCATCGGCGTCCACTTGCAGGGCATGACTGAAGCCCAGGCGCGACGCTTCGCGAAAGCCGTCCATGACCGCCGCGCCTTTGCCTTGGTTGACCCCATGCTTGATCAGGTAGATGTGTTCACCTTCGGCCAGCTGCTCAAGCACGGCTGCGCAGGACGGGCTACTGGCGTCGTCCACCAGTATGCAGGGCAGGCCGTTGGCGCGTACCGCCTCGACCACGGCAGGGACGGTGGTTTCGTGGTTGTAGACCGGGATGATGGCGCAGGGGTTAAACATGCGCCGCCTCCAGCACTATTCGCCCACTGGAGCAAGTCGCGGTGTCGTTTCGATAGGTGAAATACAGTTTGCCGCGTTCCGGGTCAAAGCGCAGGTGCAGCTGGACTTGATCGCCGGGGCGGAGCAGTTGCTGGAACTTCAACACTTCCATCCCGACGAACCTGCCGGGCAAGTCGAGTAACTGTCGACCCAGGCTCAACGCCCAATCGACTTGCACCACGCCGGGCAATACCGGGGTTTTCGGGAAGTGGCCACTGAAGCAGGCCAGGTCCGGCGGGACCGCCAGTTGCAGGCTCCACTCGCCGTTGGCCTCGACCTGTTCCAGCACGTGCGGCGCTTGCGGACGCGGGGCCAGTAGCAGGGCTTCGACCTCGGCTTGGAGCAGCTTGCCTTGGGCGTTCAACGGCATTTGTTGCAACAGGCGCCAACGCCGCGGCAAGGCCAGTGCTTCGCAATGCTGACTGAGGTGTTGACGCAGCCCTTCGGTCAAGGTGCGTCGACCTTGATTGCGCAGGGCATGCAGGCCTTGTTCGCTCAACACCAATAAGGCACCCAGGGACGCACGGTTTTCCTGAACCACGCCCAGACGTGCTTCGGCGACCCAGTCATGGTTGACCAGTGCCTGTTCGAGCATTGGCAACGAGATACGTTTTTCTTCCAGCTTGACGATCCGGTCCAGCCGTCCCAGCAGCTCGAAGCGCCCATCGGCGAAGATTCGTGCGGCGTCGGCAGTCTGTTCGACGTGACCGGCTGGCAGGTACGGTGAAGCAACGCGCAGCGCGCCGTCACTGTCCTGGCTCAGTTGTACATCAGCAAACGGCTGCCACAGGCTGGCGCCCTGACGCCAGGCGATGCCGCCGGTTTCCGAGCTACCGAGAATCTCCGTGGGCCATTGCTGCAAGCGTTGTCGCAAGCTCAGCGCGGCTTGCGCAGGCAACTCGCCACCGGAAGAAAACACCCGTCGCACAGCGCTCAATGCCGGCCAGTCGAGGTTGTCGCCCATGCGTTTGAGCAACGCCGGGCTGGCGACCCAGGCGAAGGCCGGGTGTTCACGGCTGGCACGCTGCAGATCTTCCGGGAATGGCAGTTGTTTGCGCACGAACTGGCGCCCCGCACACAGCGGCCAGAGTACGCGGAACAGCAAGCCATAAATGTGCTGGGTGGCGACGCTGCCGATGATGCAGGCTTCGCCCAGATCCGCGCCCCACAATTGCTCCAGGGCTTCGACTTCGGTGGCCAGTTGCCGCAGGCTTTTTTCGATGCGCTTGGGTTCGCCGCTGGAGCCGGAGGTGCACAGGCTCAGGCGGCATAGGTCCAGATCCAGTTCAGCCGCGGGCAAGGGGGTTTGAAACAGGTCGCTGAGCGCGGCGTCGTGCGCCTGATCGGTCAGCCACAGGTCAACCTCGTTCGACCAACGTTGCCGGGTCTGGGCTTGCAGGTCGGCGGGCAACAATACGCTGACTCCGGCGCGCCAAGCGCCGAGCAGGGCGATTGCCAGGTCACCGGCGTCTTCCAGATACACGGCGATCCGCTGCACTCCCCGGGCTTGCAGGCCGGCAGCGAGGCTTGACGCCTGGGCGCATAGCTCGACGTGATTCAGGGCCGGGTCAGCCGTGACGGCGCGCCCTGGCTGAGCCTTGAGCAACAGATGCTCAAGTTTTATCCAATTCATGCGCGGCCTCGTACGCGTTGTCGCAATAACCATTCAATGGCAAACAGCAAGCCCATCAACCCGTAGGAAATCAGGCCGGTATACAACGCCCACCAACTCAGCGGCGCCCAGAGGGTCAGGGCGGTGGCGAGCAAACCGTTACAGAGAAAAAACACACTCCAGGCAATCGTTACCTGGCGGGTATAGTGAATCGCCTCTTCCGGCAGGTCCGGCTCGCTCAAGCGCGCCAGACGTTCAACCACCGGTGGCCCGTATTTCAAACTCAAGCCAAACAGCGCCAGCATGAAACTGCTGATCAGCACCGGGTACCAGCGCAACAACAGCGGGCTATCGAGCAGCGCCAGCAACAGGCAAAAAGCAATCGCCGCGATTGCCATCCACAGGCTGCCGGGGCGCCGCGCACTGGTCAGCGCGCGGGCCAGCCACAGGCCGCCCAACAGCAGGCCGAACTGCCACGGGGCGAAATGCTCCATGCCGTAATACACCGCAAAGGGGTACAGCAGGCCTGCCAGCAGCAGGCCAAGGCCAATCAAACGACTCATGCGGCCGGTTGAACCAGACGGTAGACCGCCTCGACCACGTCGCTGACGGTGCGCACTGCCTTGAACTCTTCGGCAGCGATTTTTTTACCGGTCTGGCGCTTGATATGGTCGATCAGGTCAACCGCGTCGATGCTGTCGATTTCCAGGTCCTGATACAGGTTGGACTCGAGGGTGACGCGTTCGGGCTCCAGCTCGAAGAGTTCGACCAGGGCATCGCGCAGGGTGTTGAAAATGTCGTCACGAGTTTGCATGGTCCGGTCTCAAGCTGCCTGTTTTGCAGTGACGAAAGCCGCAAGGCTGGCCACATTGGTGAAGTGATTGCGGGTGTCCTTGGCGTCGGCGTCGATCTTGATGCCGTACTTTTTCTGGATCGCCAGGCCGAGTTCGAGTGCGTCCACCGAGTCCAGGCCCAGGCCTTCACCGAAAAGTATCTGCTCGTCGCCGATGTCTTGTGCACTGATGTCTTCGAGGCCCAGGGCGTCGATGATCAACAGTTTGATTTCATGCTGAAGGTCGTGTTGTAGATCGCTCATCGTCGGCGAGCTCCTTGATAAAGTAGTGGTGCAGGTAATCGTTGAGCTTGCGCGAGGCCTGGGGAGGCGGACCAAGCTCGACAAAGGCCTGTGGGTCTATATCGGCGCCGACGCGCAAACTGAAGTGCGCGCGACGCGACGGGATGCGATACCAGGGTTGGGCTTTGGTCAGGGTGGTCGGGCTGACCTTGATAATCACCGGGGTCACGATTTTCGCACCCCGCAGCGCGATTGCCGCAGCGCCCCGATGAAAGGCTGGCGGTTGGCCAGGCTTGGTGCGGGTGCCCTCGGGAAAGATAATCAACGTCTGCCCGCTTTGCAGAGCCTGCGCGGCGGTATCCAGCATGTCCATACTGCCATCATTGCTGATGTATTGGGTGGAACGCAGTGGGCCGCGAGTAAAGGGATTTTTCCAGAGGCTCTGTTTGACCACGCAGTTGGCGTCGCGCACCAGGCCGATCAGGAACACCACATCGATCAGCGACGGATGATTGGCGATGATCATCTGTCCCGGACGACCGAGTTTTCCCGCGCCTTCGACCTCGTAGGTCAATACGCCTGCACGGGCCATGAAACGGATAAAAAACCAGAACAATCGCCCGATGGTGCGCCGCGCCCGTTGCCGATGCTGCTGGGCATCGCCCGGCAGGCAGCTGAGCAGCGGGAAAATCACCAGCCGCAGGCACAGCCCGACCAGACCGAACAGCGCAAAGCTTGCGGCGGTAGCCAGCAGGCGCCAGTAATAGGCGTCGCGGCGTTTACCCTTCAGTGGTTGCGTTGCCAGGTCCATACACGGTTCTTCCAGGCATGTTGGCAGGTGGTCTGCTGGCTGAGCAGAATACGCAACAGATTCAGGGCATGGGGCCAGTCGGCCTTGGCCGGCTCGGCCGTGGCGCTGTTCAGCGACAGCTGCCAATCGTCGCCCCGGGTCAATAACAGGCCGACGGCGTAGGGGAAGGGCACGTCATCGATCCAGGCGGCGTAGGCCTCGGGCGGTTGCTCTTCGGTGACCACCAGCAATACCGCCGGAGCCCCTTCGTCGAGGAGCGTGGCGGCCTCTAGCATGCCGTGTTCGAGGCCATCGCCAGCCGCCGCGAGGGCGGTCATTTCGCTGGTTTCGCCGCGCATGATCGACCACAGTCCAATCACTGCGTTGTGCACCGACAGGCTGAATTGGGTCGGCGACAAGGGTTGATCGGCGGCCAGCTCACACAGGATGTTGAAGGTCCGCGGGGTTTCGCCATGGCGGGAAATAAAGACCAGTGGTAGCTGCTCGCGGCCTTCGGCCAATGGCCAGCCCACGCTGAAGGCCATCCGTGCCAGGCGACTGAGGCGTCGGCGTTGCATGGCGGGTAGAAATGAGACATCGGGGGCGGCGTCGCTGCTGGCGAGCACGACCGGTTGTCGACTCCAGGCCAGCCAATCGTCCACGCTTTCGAGCCCCGGAGCCCAGGCGCGCCATTGGGCGATATTAAAGTTGATCACTGAATTCATCCCGCCCCTGCGGGCTTCCTTGATACGGCGAGTCGTTTTGACGGGCGGTCAGCCGTACATGGCGCGATGGCCGAGTGGTGCGCATTATCCCGGCACAGCTGACTTGTAGCAAACGGTGGATACATTTTGCTCAATAGAATTGACCGGTGTTTCAGGAAAAAGTGCTGTTTGGTGATTGTCCGGTTTTTCGCAGCCGCTTCTGCTGGTCCATTCGCATTGTCGTCGGGCAAATTGCAACTGACTGTGTAGTCCTATTCCTGACGTGCTAGCTAAGGGCGGCCGTGGACTACTACACTCGGTCATTCTTTGATGCACGGAGGTTTTGACATGCGGCGCGTGGTGTTCAATCAAAAAGGTGGCGTTGGCAAATCCAGCATCGCCTGCAATCTGGCAGCGGTCAGTGCCCATGAAGGCTATCGGACGCTGCTGGTCGATCTTGATGCTCAGGCCAACTCCACTCAATACCTCACCGGCCTTACCGGTAACGATATCCCGATGGGCATCGCCGACTTCTTCAAGCAGACCCTGTCTGCCGGGCCGTTCTCGAAGAAAAACCAGGTGGACATCTACGAAACCCCGTTCGACAACCTGCACGTAGTCACCGCCACCGCGGAGCTGGCTGACCTGCAGCCCAAGCTCGAGGCGAAACACAAGATCAACAAACTGCGCAAACTGCTGGATGAATTGGCGCAGGACTATGACCGAATCTATCTGGATACCCCGCCAGCTCTTAATTTTTATGCGGTTTCGGCACTGATCGCCGCCGATCGCGTGCTGATCCCCTTCGACTGCGACAGCTTTTCCCGCCAGGCACTTTACGGTCTGCTGGCGGAAATCGAAGAACTCAAGGAGGACCACAACGAAGACCTGCAGGTCGAAGGAATCGTGGTTAACCAGTTCCAGGCCCGTGCGAGTCTGCCGCAGCAAATGCTCGACGAGCTGATCAACGAGGGCCTGCCGGTACTGCCGGTATACCTGGGCAGCTCAGTGCGCATGCGCGAATCCCATCAGGCCAATATGCCATTGATCCACCTCGACCCACGCCACAAGCTGACCCGGCAGTTTGTCGATTTGCACACCCTGCTGGAAAATGCCTGATCTTCGGCGCGGGCAAGATCGCCAGGATTGCAGCCTACGGCAGCTCCTGCGCCGACGCCGTACTGCCGAAAATTATCAGGAGTATGCAATAACTGTAGGAGCTGCCGAAGGCTGCGATCTTTTGGGGGCCTCCAGTGCCTCAGATCTGACTACGCAACCAGCTCAACAACTGCGGCAGCGGGAAGGCACCGCTCTGGCGCGCTATTTCCCGGCCGTTCTTGAACAGAATCAGGCTGGGAATCGAACGAATGCCCAACTGCGCCGACAACTGCTGATTGGCCTCGCTGTCCAGCTTGGCCAGCCGGCACTTGCCTGCCAGCTGCGTTGCGGCCTGCTCAAACACGGGCGCGAATGACTTGCACGGCCCGCACCAGTCTGCCCAGACATCCACCAGTAGCGGCAGATCGCCCTTGATCTGGCTGGCGTAATCGCCCTGCTTCAATTCGAAAGGCTTGCTCAGCAACACCTCGACCTTGCAGCGCCCGCACTTGGGCTGATCGCCCAAGCGTTCGGCGGGGATACGGTTGAGGCCGTTACAGTGAGGGCAGGGGATCAGCAGTGGATCGGACATGAGCAGGCTCCGGGAGAAATAGGCAATGGTGCTTATTTGGAGTCGCGGGCGGGGGTTATCAAGGCGTGGGGGCTGCTATCGCAGATTTTCGGGGTCAGTTGATTTTGCATGTCCTTACATTTTCGATCGAGCGCGGAAGCACTGCGAATCTAGGCTGGGGGAAGGCGTCAGGGTCATGCCGCTGGTCTACTTGACGCTATAGCAAATTGCGATAGTTGGATTCTGCGTTTAATCTCCATAGCAATATGCGATAAGGAAGTTGCATGCATGTGATTACTGAAAAGCGAATTTGGGAAGCCAAGGAAAAATGGCCACGCTCTGCCAGCGCGCTGGATGCATGGTATCGAGTGGTAAAGGCGAGTAGCCCTGACGACTTTGCAGCAATGAAGGGGATGTTTCCTGCAACGGATAAGGTAGGACCGTTGCATGTGTTTGATATCGGCGGGAACAAGCTGCGATTGATCGCGGTTGTCCAGTACCGGGCGCAACGGCTCTACATCAAGCACGTGCTGGATCATCGCGACTATGACAAGGGTAAGTGGAAGGAGGAGCGTCGATGAGCGTTCTGATCAAACAAGCCGCCGAGCACTGGCACTTCGTGTCGCCGCTGTTGCGCAAACCCAAAAACGAGGCGGATTACGATCTGCTGGTCGCATCGCTGGATGAGTTATTGGAACTGATCGGCGACGACGAGGCGAACCCGCTAGCCAGCCTGGCGACAATTATGGGGGACTTGATAGAGTCCTATGATCATGAGCATCGACCGATGCCCGTGGCC
Organism: Pseudomonas sp. KH_050; assembly: GCF_057838875.1. Lineage (NCBI taxonomy): Bacteria > Pseudomonadati > Pseudomonadota > Gammaproteobacteria > Pseudomonadales > Pseudomonadaceae > Pseudomonas > Pseudomonas sp. KH_050. Next base: position 453,192 of record NZ_CM174478.1, read on the forward strand.
AGTGGGGTTGAGGTTCTGCGCTATCTGATGCGAGAGCATGGCCTGAGCCAGAGTGACCTGCCAGGCGTGGGGGCTCAGTCGGTGGTCTCGGAAATTCTCAGTGGCAAGCGCAAGCTCAACCTGCGACAGATTCGCTGGTTGGCCGAGCGCTTCAGTGTGAAGGTAGACGTGTTTTTCTAACCTGCTTCACGACGAACAACTGATCTCCAGATGCTTGCCCCACTCTGGTGGGCGCTCGGCATAACTTTCCATGCCGGGTTGTTCTTCGAACGGATTGCTCAGTACCGCATGCAGGCGACGGACTTCCTGGTAGTCGCCGCTCTCGGCCGCATCGATGGCTTTCTGTGCCAGATAGTTGCGCAGGATGTAGAGCGGATTGACCGCGTGCATGCGGCTGCGGCGCTGCTCCTGGTTGTCGGAGCCCTCGCGGGCGACGCGGGCGGTGTAGCGTTCGGCCCAGGCATCGAAGCCCTGGAGATTGACAAAGTCGTCACGCAGGCGGGTGACGGCCAGTTCGGCGGATTCATTGCCCAGGCGACGGAAGAACAGGCTGTAGTCGACGCCGCTGTTCTGCATCAGTTGCAGCAAACCTTCAACCAGTTTCTGGTCGTCGTCCTCCGCGGTAGTGAAGCCGAGGCGGCGGCGCATCAGGTCCAGGTAATGGGCCTGGTACAGCGGGAAGTACAGGCCAAGGGTTTCGCGCAAGGCCTCGACGCTGATGAACGGCGTCAGGGCCTGGGCCAGTGCGCTGAGGTTCCATTGACCGATGGGCACCTGGTTGCTGAAGGAGTAGCGACCCTGGTCATCGGAGTGGTTGCAGATGAACTGGGCATCGAAGTCATCGAGGAAGGCGAACGGACCGAAGTCGAAAGTGATGCCGAGTATCGACATGTTGTCGGTGTTCATCACGCCGTGGCAGAAGCCATAGGCCTGCCATTTGGCAATCAACTCGGCGTTACGCTCGACGATCTCGCGAAACATCGCCAGATACGGCTCGGGTTGTTCCAGGCACTCTGGAAAGTGCATCGCCAGCACGTGCTCGCCGAGCTGCTTTTGTTGCTCGGGTTTCCTGGTGTAGTAGAAATACTCGAAATGCCCAAAGCGCACATGGCTTGGCGACAGGCGCAGTAGCATCGCCCCGCGTTCCTGCTTCTCGCGCCAGACCGGTGTACTCGAGCCGATCACACACAGCGCGCGGGTGGTGGGAATGCCCAGCGCCTGCAGCGCTTCAGAGGCGAGAAACTCGCGGATCGATGAACGCAGCACCGCCCGACCATCACCCATGCGCGAATACGGCGTTTGCCCGGCGCCCTTGAGGTGCAGGTCCCAATGCTCGCCGGTCTCGTTGTAGACCTCGCCCAGCAGCAGCCCTCGACCGTCCCCCAGTTGCGGGTTGTAGGAACCGAACTGATGCCCGGAGTAAACCATCGCCCGTGGTTCGGCCTCCTCCCAGAGCTTGTGGCCGCTGAACAGTTCGGCGAACACCGGAGTCTCGGCGATCGCCGGGTCCAGATCGAGCAGGGCCATGGCGGTTGGGCTGGCTACCACCAGCCGCGGGTCGGCAATAGGTTCAGGCAGCACATGGGTTGAGAACGCGTCGCCCAGGCGGGCGAAGCGATTATCGAAGGTCAGTTCGTCGAGGGCTTTCAACGGCCATCTCCAGCAGAATGTCCGAGCATTCTGCTAGGGATAGCGTGGTTAGTCGAGTTCGGCTGACGGCGGCTCTGGCGACAATTTGCCAGTGGGCACAGGAGCGATGGTTTTGGTTGTCGGTTCGATGGGCACCATTTTGTATTCCTGGCCCTGGAGGTTTTTCAGGTAGACCTCCATCTGCCGGAACGAGATGTTGATGTGGTGTTTCTTGAACTCGCGGTTAATGAAACGGTTGATCTCATCGAGCGCCGGGTTGCGGTCGCCGAGGTCGCGTACGTGAATGCGCAGCTCGTGGTCGAGCGTGCTCTCGCCGAAATTCAGGAAGTACACCGACGGCGATGGCTCCTTGAGCACGCGCGGGTTTTCATTGGCGGCCTTGAGCAGCAGGTCGCGAACCATATCGAGGTCGGAGCCGTAGTCGACGCCGAGCTTGAGAGTGACCCGGGTGATGGTGTCGGTCAGCGACCAGTTGATCAGTTGCCCGGTGATGAACGTCTTGTTCGGGACAATGATGTCCTTGCGGTCGAAGTCGGTGATCGTCGTGGCGCGGATGCGGATCTTGCTCACCGTGCCGGACAGGTTGCCGATGGTGATGGTGTCGCCGATCCGGACCGGGCGCTCGAAGAGGATCATGATCCCCGAGATGAAGTTGGCGAAGATCTCCTGCATGCCGAAACCCAGACCTACCGAGAGCGCTGCCACCAGCCATTGCAGCTTGTCCCAGCTCACGCCGAGAGTGGATAGCGTGGAGACGAAACCGACGCCGGCGATCACGTAGGACAGTAGCGTGGTGGTGGCGTAGGCGCTGCCCTGAGCCAGATTGAGCTTGGACAGTACCAGCACTTCCAGCAGGCCGGGCAGGTTGCGCGCCAGGGCGAAGGTAATGCCGATAATGATGGCCGCCCCCAGCACATCACCAATGCTGATCGGCACCATGCTGATGTTGGCACCGGTACCGCTGGTGTATTCGTAGAGGGTGACGTTGTCCAGATAGGAGAAGACCGTGATCAGGTCCGACCAGACCCAATACAGTGCGGCGATGAAACCACCGAGCAGCGCCAGTCGGATCAAGCGCATGGACTGTTCGTTGACCTGCTCGATGTCCAGCGTCGGCTCTTCAACAACTGCTTCGCCATCGCCGGCTTCCTTGGCCGCCTGGCGTTTGCTCAGCGCACGCTGGTAGGCCAGGCGCCGCGCCGCGACCCCCAGGCCACGGGCGAAGGTGGCTTCGATCACCAGCCAGAACATCAGCAGGTAGAGGGTGTTGATCAGTCGGTCGCTGAGTTTCAGCGCTGTGTAGTAGTAGCCGAAGCACACGGCGATGAACAAGGCGATCGGCAGGGCGGTGAACACCACCCCGACGGCCTTGCGAAACAGTGACGTGTTGCGGTGCGTCGGGCTGCTGATCAGCAGCCGGCTGAGCAGCCAGGCCATCGAGGCGTAGCAGGTCAGGACCACGGGCATCCCGAGGACGTCATCGGCCAATGTTGCGGGTTGCAGTTCCGCGACGGCGACCACTGCCACCAGCGCCAACACCACCAGCCCGAGTCGGCGGATCCAGCCCTGGAGAAATTCAACCTGACGTTTTTCCCAGCGGAAATGCAGTTCGGCTACACCGCCCGGCGCGAGGATCCGGTAGGCGGTGTAGAACACCAGCCAGGCCTGGGAAATTTGCAATAGCGCAGCGCCCAGGTTGCTGTTCTGTCCGCGGGCATCAATCTGCAAGGCTAAGCCGCACAAGGCCAGTGCCAGGGAAACCGGCATCGCCAGCAGGATATTGATCAGAATCGCCTGAGGCGTATGCCACTGGCTGTCGCGTTTGAAGTGGCCGATATCCTGGTGAACCTTGTTCAGCCGGGCATAGAGGTACTTGCGTCGCCACAGCAAGGCGCCGATCAGCAATGCCAGCGGCAGGAACAGCAGCGGGCGCTGGGTCAGGCCGTCGGCCAACTCGCGCAGGCTTGAAGCCCATGGCAGCGTGGTGATCTGTCTTTCCAGCCGCTCAGGCACCAGTCGCATCCATTCGAGGTCCAGCGGCTTGTTACTGGGAATCCAGAACATCTGCTCATCGAGGGTCGCGCGCAGGCTTTGCGCAGTGCTGAGCAGTTGCTTCTGATTCAGTTGCAGGGTAATGGATTCGTTGAGCACAGCGCTCAGCTCGCGGTTCAGCCGCTCCAGCAGATCGGCGCGGGTGATCGCCAGCTCGAGCAGGGTCTTGCGCAGTTGGGGCGTGACTTGCTCCGGTGGCTGGGTCGCCAGCAGGGTGTCGACATAGCTGCTCGGGTTGCTGAGCAACTCTCGTTGCTGGCTGACCTCGAATTGGTACAGGCGAATGTCGGCGATCTGGTCGGCCAGATCACGGTCGAGCTTAAGGCGCGGCAGGGATAGTTTCTGTTTGTAGAGAATCTTGGAGAGCAGCAGGCTGCCCTTGAGCACGTTGATCTGCTCTTCCAGGGCTGAATCGCTTTGGGTCACGCTGTCCAGCTGCTGTTTGGTCTGCAGGTTTTGCTGGGTGACTTCGTTGAGGCGGTCGGTGCTTTTAAGCAGGTAGTCGGACAGTTTCAGATTGGCCGCGCTTTCGGTGGCGAGCAGACTGCTGCCGCCGGCCTTTTGCGCTTCGATCGACTGTTGGGTCACCGTCTCCTGGGACTGGGCCAGGCGCTTCTGGTTGATCAGGGTTTGCAGGTCCTGAATTTCCTGCTCCATGCGCGCGGTCTTTTCTTCCAACAGATCATGTTGGCTGTTGCCCAGGTCTTGCAGTTGGTTATTGCCAGCGAGCTCCTGGCGGCGCAGCAGAATCAATGCTTCGAGCGCGGCCTGTTCGGCATTGAGCAGATTGCGTTGATCGGCACTCAGCGGCTTGCCATTGTCCTTGCCGCTTTTGAGGATGTTGTTGATTGCCTGGATGCGTGTCTGGCTGCTGCTGATCTCGGCCTGAGCCCGCTCCGGACGGGTCTGGGAGGTGATGATCAGGCTGTTGGCGTCGGCCAGGGCTTTTTGCAGTTGGCCTTGCTGGCTAGTGCGCTCGGTCAGCAACTGCTCGAGCTGCGGCACTGGCTGGCTGGCGTAACGCTGCGACGCAGGTACCACCTTGGTGGCCTTGAGGCGTGCCAGTTCGCGCTGGTTTTCGGTGTTCTGGCGCGGTGCGGTGCTCAGTTGCTGCTTGAGGGCAGCCAGCTTCTTTTCGTAATCCTGCTTGTTGGCCAAGTGGGTCAACGTTTGCTGCAGAATCGCTTGCAGGGCCTTCTGGTCGGCCTCGGGGAGTTTTCGATCAGCTATTTTGTCCAGGCTTTGCTGGACTGCTTCAGTGCTGGGCAGGTCTGCTGCATACAGCGTACCGACAGAAAGGCTCAGTCCAAGCAGGATAATGGCGAAATAGGTGCGCAGGGTTGACATAAATACCGGTCAAACTGGATAGAGAATAGGCAGTTTAGAGGAAGAGCCCGGGGCCCGGGCGACTTCCTTCGGGGAATCTGACGCCCACTTTGGCAATCTTGTTCCCGTCCATCACTGCAACTGTCCAGATGGTGTTGTTCCACTCCACCTGGTCACCGACTACTGGCGCACCGCCAACCTTCTGGGTAATGAAGCGGCTTAATGGCATGTCCGGGTCGATCCCTTCGAGCTTGAGTCCATACAGCGCTGAAACCGCGCCCAGCCGGGCGTCGCCTTCGAGTATGAAGTCGCCGAAGAAGCGTAAATCCAGCCCCCGTTGCGGCGCCTGGCTGAACAGTTTTCCGAGGGCTGGAAGGTTGTGTTCGTGGCCGATTACGCAGAGCAAATCATCGGCTTCCAGGGTGGTACTACCCGACGGATGGAGCAGTTGCTGGCCACGAAACAGGGCTGCGATGCGGGTGCCCTCGGGCATTTTCAGCTCACGAAGGGGCGCACCAATGCACCACTTTTCCGCCCCGAGGCGATAAACGAACAACTCCCACTCACTGGTGACATGCACTTCGAGCGCCGCCCGGGAGATCGGCGCAGGCTCTGGCGGAACCGTGACTTTCAGCAGCTTGGCGACCCATGGCAGGCTGGTGCCTTGTACCAGCAGCGAGACCAGCACGATAAAAAATGCGAGGTTGAAATAGAGCTGGGCGTTAGGCAGTCCGGCCATCAGCGGGAACACCGCGAGAATGATCGGTACCGCGCCACGCAGCCCGACCCAGGCGATAAACGCCTTCTCGCGCCCATGGAAGGCCTTGAACGGTAGCAGGCCGACGATCACCGAAAGAGGGCGGGCAAACAGGATCATCCACAACGCCAGGCCCAGGGCTGGCACGGCGATCGGCAGTAGGTCGTGGGGAGTGACCAGCAGGCCCAGCACCAGGAACATGCCGATCTGCGCCAGCCACGCCATGCCGTCGAGCATGTGCAGAATGCCGTGACGGCTGCGCACCGGACGGTTGCCGATCACCAGGCCGCACAGGTATACCGCGAGGAAGCCACTGCCATGCAGGGCGTTGGTCAGGGCGAAGATCAGCAGACCACCACTGATCACCAGGATCGGGTAAAGGCCGGAAGCCAGCTTGATTCGGTTGACCATCTGCAGCATCAACCAGCCACCGCCCAGGCCGATCATGCCGCCGATACCGAATTCACGAAACAGATGCACCAGCAGGCTCCAGTGCAAGCCGGTCTCGCCACTGGCAAGCATGTCGATCAGGGTCACGGTGAGGAACACAGCCATCGGGTCGTTGCTGCCGGATTCGATTTCGAGGCTGGCGCTTACCCGTTCGTTGAGGCCTTTGCCGCCCAGCAGCGAGAACACCGCCGCGGCGTCGGTTGAGCCGACGATAGCGCCGATCAGCAAGCCTTGAATGAGGTTCAGGTCGAACAGCCAGGCCGCCGCCATGCCGGTCAGGCCGGTGGTGATCAATACACCGACGGTGGCCAGCGAGAGCGCCGGCCATAATGCCACGCGGAAACTCGCCACCCGGGTGCGCAGGCCGCCGTCGAGCAGGATCACGGCAAGGGCGAGGTTACCGACCAGATAAGCGGTGGGGTAATTATCGAAAATGATGCCAGCGCCGTCGACACCGGCAGCCATGCCCACGGCCAGGATGATCACCAGAATCGGGATACCGAGGCGGGACGAAAGAGAACTTACCAGAATGCTCGCACCTACCAGCAACGCGCCGATCAAGAACAGGCTGTTGATGGTCGTCGCATTCAATGGCGGTACTCCAGAAGCAGAAAGGCGGGCACACACTGACCATGCAGTCTGCGTGCCAGCGATTCTAACCTGTTGAAATGCTGCGCTGTCAAAAAGCTTTTAAGATCAAAAGATCGCTGCCTGCGGCAGCTCCTGCACAGATTGGCCGCGACACCAACCGAAGGTGAACCACGCCCCCCGTAGGAGCTGCCGAAGGCTGCGATCTTTTCGGCCGTGGCGCAGTTCCCAATTGCCGTACGACGAAGTGTCTGGAACCAGATAGAGGAATAGCAGTCTTTTAAAGCTCACGAGCAAGGTCGCCGCCAGGAAAATCAAGGCTTGGGGCCCGGATAACCCTGGCATCCGTGGTGACTTTTCTTTATCGTACGCGCCCTTTGAAAATGCCCGAGAAATCAAAAATGTTAGAAGCATCCCTAAGCCAATTGGAACAACTGGTCAGCGAACTGGTGCAACAGAACCAGGAACTGCTCGGTGCGAACCAGACCCTGAGTGCGGAACTGGCCCAGGTCAAAGACGAAAATGAAAGCCTGCAACTGAGCCTGATGGAACAGGAAGAAAAGCAGGGTGCTACCGCCGCGCGCATTCAAGCCCTGGTTGAGCGCGTCAGCGCCGGCCCTGTCAGCGCATGAAGCACGGCGCCGAAGGGGTAAAAGTCGTCTCGATTCTCGGGGAAGACTATTCAATCAAGGCGCCGGCCGGGGAAGAGCAGACCCTGCTGGACGCCGCATTAATGTTAAAAGCCGCCCTGGCTGACACCAAGAAGAAGTACCCGTCCCTGATCGGTGACAGGCTGTTGGTGCTGGCAGCGATGAATCTGTGTTCGCAGCAGATCGATATGCAAAAACGGCACAAGCAGGAACTCGACCGTTACCAAGAGCAAGTCAGCGCCACGGTTGAAGTGATTTCACGAACGATCGGCCAGGCCTGATCGAATTGAACACAACCAGAGAATAAGTCGTCGAACAAACTGACTTGCAGTTTGTATACAATCGGCACGGCTGTTGCAGTGTTTCAGCCTCTTATTCTTTGGGGGTGTTCCATGCAGTTCTGGCGGCGCAGTATTCAGTGGCAGTTGATCCTCAGCATGGGCACCGCCCTGCTGGTCAGTATTTTGATCGTGGTTGGCATTTATACCCTGGTGGTCAATCGTCTGGCCCAGAGCTATCTGGTCGAGAAGGCACTGCCATCGAGCATCGAAGCGATGCGCAATGATATTGAGCGGATTCTGGTCCAGCCGCTGACCGCCGCCAAAGACATCGCCAGCAACAGCATGGTGCGCGAATGGCTGGCCGGAGGCGAAAGCAGTGCCCAGGCCCATAGCTTCGTCAGCTATCTGGAAGGCATTCGCGCCGAGCACAAAGCCTTTACCGCACTAATCGCCGGCTCCGAATCGAGCCACTACTACACCGAAAAAGGCCTGGATCGGACCCTCAGCCGAGCCAACCCCACCGACGCCTGGTTCTATTCCTTCCTCGACAGCAACCAGCCGCGCACCCTGAACATCGACAAAGACACCCGTACCGGTGAGCTGGCGCTATTTATCGACCTCAAGGTCGAACAAGCCGGCAAGGTGGTGGGCGTCGCCGGGCTGGGCCTGAGCATGCGCGAGCTGTCGGAATTGATTCACAACTTCAGCTTCGGCGAACGCGGCAAGGTTTACCTGGTGCGTGCCGATGGTTTGATTCAGGTGCATCCAGAGGCTGAGTACAGCGGTAAACGTCAGTTGGCGGAGCAGATTGGCGGCCCGGCGGCGTTGGCGGTGATGGGCCATCAAGGGCTGACCAGCAGCAACTTTGTCCGTGAGGGTGAAGATTTTCTGGCCCTGAGCCTGCCGCTGCGGGATTTGGGCTGGACGCTGGTGGCCGAAGTGCCGCAGTCGCAGATCTACGCCCAGGCCCGACAAGCGATGTGGCTGACCAGTGCCATCGGCTTGGCGGTGGCCCTGGTCTGCCTGTTATTGGTGGTGCTGCTGGCGCGTGGACTGGTGCGGCCGATTCGCCAGGTAACAGCGGCGCTGGTGGCGATTGGTAGCGGTGGTGGCGATTTGACTCAGAGGTTAGATTCTTCCCGAGCCGATGAGCTGGGTGATCTGGCGCGCGGCTTCAATCGTTTCCAGGGCAGCCAGCGCGACATGATCGGCGAAGTCCTGGCCACCAGTGAGCGGCTGCGCACTGCGGTCGGGCAGGTCGCCCTGGTAGTTGATAACACCGCCGAACGCTCGGGTCGGCAGCAGGAAATGACCGACATGGTCGCCACCGCCGTGTATGAGATGGGCCTCACGGTGCAGGAAATCGCCCAGAACGCCGGCAACGCCGCCGTCGCCTCGCAAGCCGCTCGCGATGAAGCCTTGCAGGCGCGGGAGATGGTCGGTGGTTCTATCCGGCATATCGAAAGCATGTCCGACGAAATCGGCATCGCCGCCGGTGCGGTGGGTGAACTGGCGACTCAGGTGGCGTCTATCGATCAGGTGCTGGCGGTGATTCGCGGGATCTCCGAGCAGACCAATCTGCTGGCGCTGAACGCAGCGATCGAAGCGGCGCGAGCGGGGGATATGGGCCGTGGTTTTGCGGTGGTGGCCGACGAGGTGCGAACCCTGGCCCGACGAACCCAGGCGTCCACCGATGAAATCCAGCAGATGATCCAGAGCCTTAAACAGGGCGCGGAAAACGCCGTGTCGTCGATGCACTCCGGGCAGGCCGCGACCGGCACCGGGGTTGAGTCGAGCCAGCGCACCGGGGCTTCACTGAAGGCGATTACCGGTCAGGTCGAGCGCATCAGCGACATGAACCAGCAGGTGGCAACCGCCACTGAAGAACAGTCGGCGGTGACGGAAGAGATCAACCGTAACGTGCAAGGCATCTCTGACTTGGCCCGGGCCACGGCCAGCGAAGTACGGGGGTGTCGTGAGGACTGTCAGACGTTGCAACGCCTGGCCGACGATCTGGCGCGGCAGATGGGTGGGTTTCGGTTGAGATAGAACGCGGCAGGTGTGGGTCGGCAAACTGCCGGCCCGTCCTTGCGAGGGACCAGGCCTGGCCTCGAGACGGTTACCCTGAATGTGTGGGCGGCGGCGTTAACCCCGGTAAACCCGGGAGCTTCTTCGGCGATTGCAAGCGCACGCGCTTTTGCCGGTTCAGTTCGCCGCTGAGCAAGCTGACCTGGCTTTTCGAGATGCCGAAGGCCTTGGCCAGAAATGCCATCAGGTGCGCATTGGCCTTGCCTTCCACCGGCGGGGCGGTGAGCTGGATTTTCAATCGCTCACCATGCAGGCCGGCGAACTCATCGCTGCTGGCCTTGGGTTGCAGGTGGCAATCGAGGATCAGGTCCTCGCCGTCCCAGCGGAAATAGCTCATCCGGGTCAGATCAAAAGACGCAGGATGGGCGGCATCATGGTCATGGCGGCGAGGTTGTTGATCACCAGCATGTCCAACAGCTTGAGCGCGATGAACGCGAAGATCGGCGAAATATCCAGGCCGCCCAGGTTCGGCAGGATCTTGCGGAATGGCGCCAGGGCCGGCTCGCAGATCTGGTTGACCAGTTCGGCGCCCGGGTTATGGCTGGCCGGAGCGACCCAGGAGAGGATCACGCTGACGATCAGGGCGAAGAAGAAGATCTTCAGGAACAGCGCCGTTACGCCAATGAGCGACCAGACCAGCAGTTGCAGCGGGTTGCCGATGGAGCCGTAGGTCAGTAGCAGGGTCAGGGCCATCAAGGCCAGCTGCACGATGATCGCCAATACCAGCGAAGACATGTCCAGGCCGAACATGCTCGGAATGATCCGGCGCAGCGGCTTTAGCAGCGGTTGGGTGGCCTTCACCGCGAACTGGCAGAGCGGGTTGTAGAAATTCGCCCGCACCAGTTGCAGCACAAAGCGCAACAGTACGATCAGCAGGTACAGACTGCCGAGGGTTTGCAGCACGTAAACCGCTGCAGTGTTCAATCCAATCATTAGTGGCTCCTTATTGACCCAGTTGTTCGGCCATCTCGGCCGAGCGGTGCGCAGCGGCACCCAGTGCTTTTTCTACCAGGGCTTCGAAGCCACCGGCCTGGAACGACTTGATGGCGGCTTCGGTGGTTCCGGCAGGTGAGGTCACGCGGCGACGCAATTCAGCTGCGTCGACATCGCTGGCCACGGCCATGTGCGCGGCGCCCAGGGCGGTTTGCAGGGTCAGTTGAGCGGCGGTTTCCCGTGGCAGGCCGAGCTTCTCGCCAGCGGCGGTCATGGCCTCGATCAGCAGGAAGAAATATGCCGGGCCGCTGCCGGAAACCGCAGTAACGGCGTCCAGTTGCTGTTCCTGGTCCAGCCACAGGGCGATGCCGACGGCCGACAGCAGGTCTTCGGCTTGCTGACGCTGTTGGGCAGAGACTTCGGCAGTGGCGTACAGGCCGCTCACGCCCTGGCGCAGCAGCGCCGGGGTGTTGGGCATGCAGCGCACGATCGGCTGGGCGCCGAGCCAGTTGTTCATGCTGGCGCAAGTGATACCGGCGGCGATGGACACCACCAGTTGATTCGGCTTGAGGCTTGGGCGCAGGGCCTGGCAAACGGCTTTCATCACCTGGGGTTTGACTGCCAGGACGACGACGTCGGCGCCTTCAATGGCTTGAGCATTGTCGGCAAACAGTTCGATGCCGTGTTCGGCATGAACCCGGGCGCGGGTTTCGGCGCCTGGATCACTGGCACGGATCTGCGCCGCTTCCAGCCCCTTGGCGCGCAGGCCACCGATCAGGCTGGCGGCCATGTTGCCGGCACCGATAAAGGCAATACGAGTCTTGCTCATGAGAGGTCCTTATAGAGAGGTGAGTCAGCCACGTTCAGGGCTGGCCATATGACCATAATCGCGCGCACCAAACAGCGCGGTACCGATGCGTACCCAGGTGGCGCCTTGAGCGATGGCCGACTCGAGATCGTGGCTCATGCCCATGGAAAGTGTGTCGAGTGACAGATTCAGGCTGGCTTGAAGGTTTTGCACGGCAGCAAAGGCGGCGTCCTGGGCGACGCGATCTTCAGTCGGCTCCGGGATCGCCATTAACCCGCGCAGCTTCAAGCGCGGCAAGGCACTGATGGCGCTGGCCAGGGCAGGCAAGTCGGCCGGGGTGCAGCCGGATTTGCTGGCTTCACCGCTGACGTTGACCTGAATGCAGATGTTCAGGGGTGGCAGTTCGGCAGGGCGTTGTTCGGACAAACGTTGTGCGATTTTCAAGCGATCCACTGAGTGCACCCAAGCGAAGTTCTCGGCGATAGCACGAGTCTTGTTCGACTGAATGGGGCCGATAAAGTGCCAACTCAAGGGCAGGTCGGCCAATTCGAGCTGTTTGCCCAGTGCTTCCTGCAGATAGTTCTCGCCGAAGTCGCGGATCCCGGCAGCGTAAGCTTCGCGCAACGCCTCGGCGGGTTTGGTCTTGCTCACTGCCAACAGATGAACGCTATTGGCGTCACGTTGTGCGGCGAGTGCCGCGGCGTGGATCCGTGTCTGAACCAGAGCGATGTTGTCTGCTATCGTGGACATTCTATGTACGCCAGCGGGTCTGAGGTTCGCGGCATTCTACTGGAATTGAGGAGCACTATGGATATCACTGAACTGCTGGCCTTCAGCGCCAAACAGGGTGCGTCCGACTTGCACCTCTCCGCGGGCTTGCCGCCAATGATCCGGGTCGATGGCGATGTGCGGCGGATTAACTTGCCAGCGCTGGACCACCAGCAGGTTCATCAGTTGATCCACGCCATCATGAACGACAAGCAGCGGGCGGACTTCGAGAAGCTGCTGGAGCTCGACTTTTCCTTCGAGGTTCCCCGAGTGGCGCGCTTCCGGGTCAATGCGTTCCATCAGCATCGCGGCGCTGGCGCGGTGTTCCGGACCATTCCGTCTCAGGTCCCGAGCTTCGACGAGCTCGGCATGGGTGAAGTGTTTCGCAAGATTACCGAGGTATCACGTGGGCTGGTGCTGGTCACCGGGCCAACCGGCTCCGGCAAGTCGACCACCCTGGCGGCGATGATCGATTACCTGAATAACCATCGGCATCACCATATCCTCACTATTGAAGACCCCATCGAATTCGTTCACGAATCGAAGAAATGCCTGATCAATCAGCGTGAGGTACATCGCGATACCCGAAGTTTTGCTTCTGCGCTGCGCTCGGCCCTGCGCGAAGACCCGGACGTGATCCTGGTGGGCGAGATGCGCGACCTGGAGACCATTCGCCTGGCGTTGACCGCGGCGGAGACCGGGCATCTGGTGTTTGGCACGCTGCATACCACTTCTGCGGCGAAAACCATCGACAGGGTGGTGGACGTGTTTGCGGCGGATGAGAAGTCGATGGTTCGTTCGATGCTGTCCGAGTCGTTGCAGGCGGTGATTTCGCAATGCCTGGTCAAAAAGATCGGTGGCGGCAGGGTCGCCGCTCACGAAATCATGATCGGTACCTCGGCGATCCGGAATCTGATTCGCGAAGACAAGGTCGCCCAGATGTACTCGTCGATCCAGACCGGGAGTTCGGTGGGGATGCAGACCCTGGATATGTGCTTGAAAGAACTGGTGGCGAAGGGCTTGATCAGCCGCGAGCACGCGCGGGAGAAGGCCAGGATGCCGGATGGGATTTGAGAGGGTGAGTGGTGCTGCCAAAAAGATCGCAGCCTATCGGCAGCTCCTACAGAATCAAGGTGTACAGGGTCCCGTAGGAGCTGCCGAAGGCTGCGAACTTTTTCGGGTGTTGAGCAAGCCTGCATATATACACAGGCTTCGAATCAACGCTGAGCCATACGCAGGGTGTTCTGCTCTTTGGGCAGCACCCGCTTGGCGACCACATAGTGGTTTTGCCAGTAAGGCTTCTTCAGCGTATCGATGGACACCGACTTGCCGCGACGCGGTGCATGGATGAACCGGTCATTGCCCAGGTAGATGGCAACGTGATTGACCCTGCGGCTCTTGATGTTGAAGAAGATCAGATCGCCAGGCTTGAGGTCCTTGCGGTCGACTTTCTGCCCATGACCGCTGGCCATGGCATTCGATGTACGCGGCAGATCGACGGCGGCGACATCGGTGAAGGCGTATTTCACCAGGCCGCTGCAGTCGAAACCTTTACTTGGGCTGCTGCCGCCCCAACGATAAGGTGTACCCAGCACATTTACGGCGCGGCTCAGCACATTACTGCTTTGCTTGGCCGGCATTGGCGGGACCAACGTGCTCCTCTCGACCTTGCTCAGGTAGGTTGAGCGTTTGATGGCTTGTTTGGTCGCAGACGATGTATGGGACTTTGCGGTGTAACCATTAACGTTTGGAAGACGTTGCTCACGGTTGGTGGCGTGGGCGGCCAGAGGCAATAATAGGCAAATGGTTAGCCATGTCTTGAAAAATGAACGCATTAGGCAGGGCTCTATGTAGTTGGCGCGCAACTTTATAACAGCTTTTTTGTCCCTCTCGAGGCCGCTGGTCGATTCAGCCGGGGGGTCAAGTTCGCCAAATGTGTGGCAAATTGGCGCAATTGTCTGACACAAGTGAGGCCCTATAAGGCTTTGCGCCATCTTTAGGGTTTCGAAGCCACACGTCGGCTCGACACAAAAAAGTCACAGAAAAACTGAAAAAATTTATCTATTGCGTCCAAAGAGGGAACCCATGAACAGCTATCGACAGGATTTTTCACCGCAGGATACCCACAGCAAGGTGATTGGCTACCTGCTGTGGATTTTCGGTTTTACCGGTGCTCACCGCTTTTATTACGGCAAACCGGTGACGGGGACGATCTGGTTTTTCACCTTGGGTTTGTTAGGGATTGGCTGGCTGATCGACGTGTTCCTGATCCCGGCGATGGACCGTGAAGCTGACCTGCGATTCACCGCAGGTCCGATCGAGTACAACGTCGCCTGGATTCTGCTGGCATTCCTTGGGGTATTCGGCGTGCATCGCATGTATCAGGGCAAGTGGATCAGCGGGTTCCTTTATCTGATTACTGGCGGATTTTTCCTGCTGGGTGTGTTGTATGACTTCTGGACGTTGAATGACCAGATTTCCATTCGCAATGCCGAGCGCCGTTGATTAACCGCGTTTGCCAGCGATGATCCGGGTGGACGCAAAAAGATCGCAGCCTGCGGCAGCTCCTACGGGGAATTGCGTACGCCCATGATTTCAAAGGTGTACGCGGTACCGTAGGCGCTGCCGATGGCTCGGGCCGCGATCGGACGATCTTTTGAAGGCGCTAGAAACTCAACGCTGGTAGCTGATCCGCCCATCCACCAGCGTGTAACGCACGGTCGCCGGCAGGCTATGGCCGAGGAAGGGGCAATTTTCGCCCCTGGACTGCCAGGTTTCACCGGCAACCGTCGAGGCGGCCGTATCGAACAGCACCAGGTCAGCCGGTCCACCCACCGCGAGCTTGCCGGCCGGCAGGCGCAGCGCTGCGGCCGGACCGGCTCCGAGACGTGCCAGCAGCGTTGGCAGGTCGAGCAAGCCGTCTTCCACCAGGGTCATGGCCAATGGCAGCAACAGTTCGACGCTGCTGATCCCCGGTTCGGTTGCACCGAATGGCGCCAGCTTCGCATCCCGCTCATGGGGCTGGTGATGGCTGGAAATGGCCTGAATCACGCCAGACTTCACCGCCTCGCGCAACCCCTCGCGGTCGGCGCGGGTGCGCAGCGGTGGTTGCACGTGGTACAGGCTGTTGAAGTCGATCAGTGCTTCGTCCGTCAAAATCAGCTGATACAGCGCCACATCGGCGGTTACCGGCAGCCCGCGAGCCTGGGCCTGAGCGATCAGGGCCACGCCACGGGCGCTGGTCAGCTGGCTGAAGTGCGCGCGCACGCCGCTTTGCTCGACCAGCAGCAGGTCCCGGGCCAGGGCCACGGTTTCAGCGGTTTCGGGAATCCCCGGCAAACCGAGGAAGCTGGCGGTCGGGCCTTCATGGGCCAGGCCACCCTCTGCCAGATCATGATCCTGCGAGTGGAAGATCACCGTCAGGTCGAAGGTCGCTGCATATTCCAGCGCCCGGCACAGGGTGCGGGTGTTGCGGAAATTATCCAGGCCGTTGCCGAACGCGACGCAACCGGCATCGCGCAAGGCAATCAGTTCTGCCAGTTGTTCGCCTTCCAGACCTTTGCTCAACGCGCCGATCGGGAACACTTTGCAATTGCCCGCTTCGCGAGCGCGATCGAGGATCAGCTCGGCCACCGCCGAGGTGTCCAGCACCGGTTTGGTTCGGGGCGGGCAGCACAGGCTGGTAACGCCACCGGCCGCTGCAGCCTGGGTTTCGCTAACAATCGTGCCTTTGCGGCTGTAACCCGGTTCGCGCAGGGCGACGCTCAGGTCGACCAGGCCGGGGGCGGCCACCAAGCCTTTGGCGTCGATGGTGTCGACGGCGACGAAACCGGCCGGAGCGGCGCCAATGGCGACGATCTTGCAGGCTTCGACGTGGATATCGGTAACTTGATCCAGGCCCGTGCCTGGATCGATGACGCGGGCGCCGAGGATGCTGAGCTTCACTGGGCGTTCTCCTGCTCGAATTGACGCTGGGCAGTTTGCCCGCTCATGGCCATGGACAGCACAGCCATACGTATCGCGATACCGTAGGTCACCTGGTTGAGGATCACCGAGTGCGGACCGTCGGCCACCGCCGACTCAATCTCCACCCCACGGTTGATCGGCCCCGGGTGCATGACGATGGCATCCGGTTTGGCGCCGGCCAGGCGCGCGGTGGTCAGGCCGAACAGGCGATAGAACTCGCCCTCGCTCGGCAGCAGGCCGCCGGTCATGCGTTCGCGCTGCAGGCGCAGCATGATCACCACGTCGACGTCTTTCAGGCCTTCGGCCATATCGGTGTAGACCTTCACGCCGTACTGCTCGATGCCGATCGGCAGCAGGGTTTTCGGCGCGATCACCCGGATATCCGGACAACCAAGGGTTTTCAGCGCGAGCATGTTCGAGCGTGCGACCCGCGAGTGCAGGATGTCGCCGACGATGGCCACCGAGAGGTTTTCAAAGCCACCCTTGTGGCGACGGATGGTCAGCATGTCGAGCATGCCTTGGGTCGGGTGGGCATGCCGGCCATCTCCACCGTTGATGATCGCCACTTGCGGGCAGACATGTTCGGCGATGAAGTGCGCGGCACCGGAGTCGCCGTGACGCACGACGAACATGTCGGCGGCCATGGCTTCAAGATTGCGCAAGGTGTCGAGCAAGGTTTCGCCCTTGCTTGCCGAGGAGGTCGACACGTTCAGCGTGATGACATCCGCCGACAGCCGCTGGGCTGCCAGTTCAAAGGTGGTCCGGGTGCGGGTGGAGTTCTCGAAGAACACGTTGCACACGGTCTTGCCGCGCAACAACGGGACTTTCTTCACCGCCCGGGCGCCCACTTCGAGAAAGGAGTCGGCGGTGTCGAGAATTTCCGTCAGCAACTCGCGGCGCAAACCGTCGAGCGAGAGGAAGTGGCGCAGCTGGCCCTGATCATTGAGCTGCAACGGGCGCTTGGTATTGAGAGGCGTCATCGCAATGGACTCTTAAAGGGCGAGGTCTTGGATTTCGAGCTGGAGCTCAGGGCCGGACAGTTTTACCCGCTCATTGGCGGCCAAAGACAGCGTGGCACCGAGCACATTCGGCCGGATCGGCAGTTCGGCGGCATTCAGATCCAGCAGGCAGACCAGGGTCACGCTGGCCGGACGGCCGTAATCGAAGAGCTCGTTGAGTGCGGCGCGGATGGTTCGCCCGCTCATCAACACATCGTCGATCAGTACCAGGTGCTGGCCTTCGATCTCGAACGGCAGCTCTGAAGGGCGCACTTGGGGGTGCAGGCCGCTTTGGCTGAAGTCGTCGCGGTAGAAAGAGACGTCCAGCGTGCCCAGTGGCGAATCGCTACCCAGTGCTTCCAGCAAGGCTTGGGCAACCCAGATGCCACCGGTGCGGATGCCGATATAGCGCGGCTCGCTAATGGCGCGGTGGGCCAGATGGGCCTTGAGATCGACGGCCATCTGGCTGATCAGTTCGACGGGATTGGGCAGGCTCATGGTTGCTCCTTCATGGGCCCGAGCCGGGTTCTGCACAGTGAGGCTCGGGTTGTAGGCAGGTTCGTGTGTAGCCAGCAGGTGGGTGGCTGATGGCAGCCACCCACCTTCAGGATTCGGTTTTTCAGGATTCGAACAGTGCTGAGTTTTCGTCGAGCCAGCCTTGCAGCAGCAGGGCTGCGGCGATGGCGTCGACCGGGTTGTCGCGGTAGCTGCCCTTCTGTCCGCCCCGGGCCAGGCGTTCGCCCTTGGCCTCGAAGGTAGTCAGGCGTTCATCATGAGTATAGAAAGGCAGGTTGTAGCGGCCATTCAGGCGCCGGGCAAACTTCTCGGCGCGTGCGCACATGTCGCTGGGGGTCCCGTCCATGTTCAGCGGCAGGCCGACCACCACGGCGTCGGGCTTCCACTCCTTGATCAGCGCTTCGACCTGATTCCAGTCGGGAATGCCGTTCTGCGCCTTCAGGGTGCAGAGCTCGCGAGCCTGGCCGGTGATCACCTGGCCGACGGCGACGCCGATCTGTTTGGTACCGAAGTCAAAACCCAGTAGTAAACGCAAGGCCATCAGGCGTGTCCCGCCTGGCTGGTCAGCAGGCTCAGGTTGATGCCCAGACGTTTGGCGGCGGCTTCCAGACGCAGTTCGCTGCTGGTGTTGAACAGAATGTCAGCGTCGAACGGGCAGGTCAGCCAGGCGTTCTCGGCCAGTTCGGCTTCCAGTTGCCCGGCTTCCCAACCGGCATAGCCGAGGGCAATCAGGCTTTTTGGCGGGCCAACCCCGTCAGCGATGGCAAATAGCACGTCCTGGGAGGTCGACAGCGCCAGGCCATCGAGCTCGACCGTGGCCTGGTAGGTCGAACCGATGGGATGCAGGACAAAACCGCGATCGGTCTGCACCGGGCCGCCAATAAAGATTGGCACGTGCTGGCAAAGCGGTGGCGGCTCGATATCGGGGCGCAATTGCTCGAGGATGTCCGCCAGGTTCAGGTCCTGTGGACGATTGACCACCAACCCCATGGCACCATTGGCAGTGTGCTCGACGATGTAGGTCAAGGTATGCGCAAAGTTCGGGTCGGCCATATGCGGCATGGCGATCAGGAAGTGATGCTTGAGGTAGCTGGGGCTGACGTTCTTCATGTGCGCTAGTGTGGCGTTGGCGGGGCGAACTGACAAGCTGGTGATAGGCAGGAAATGGTGAAACTGTGAGTTATGTGTCGGATGTCAGATTGCCAGGATCGCAGCTTTTGGCAGCTCCTGCATTGGAATGTGTACCCCTGGTAGGAGCTGCCGAAGGCTGCGATCTTTTGATCTTTTGATCTTTCGGCTAATTACTCGACAACCGGTCCCCGCGGGCAAACTTCCAGGTGCGGATGATTTCCAGGCGGTCGATATCCGACAGGTCGCCGCTGAACGGCGCAAAAGGCGCGGCCAGCCGGACGATCCGTTGCGCGGCCTGATCCAGCAGCGGTTGCCCGGAAGATTCGAGTACCAGCACCTCATACAACGAGCCATCGCGGTTGATCGAGACCATCAGCCGCAAATTGCCGTAGATCTGCTTGCGTCGGGCTTCGTCGGGGTAGTTGAGGTTGCCGATGCGCTCGACCTTCTTGCGCCATTCGTCCTTATACCAGGCGCCTTTGTCGCGCATGGTCGAGGCGGCACTCAGGCGGTGGATGCGCGGGCGTTTGGCATACAGCTGCTGCTCATTGGCCAGCTCGGCTTCCAGGCTGGAAATTTCGCTGGACAGCTGCGAGCTGTCGAAAGTCGGTGTAGGGGCCTTGGGTTTGGGCTCGGTCTTGAGCTCTTCACGCTGGGTGACGGTCTTCTTCGGCTTCGGCGCGGTGGTGGCGACTGCGGGTTTGGGCGAGGCCACTTTGACCTCGGCTGGCGCCGAAGGCGGTGGCGTGACTTTTTTCACCGTGTTGTCCTGGAACGGCGCGACTTCGGTGGTCTTCGGGATCGCCTTTTTATCCAGGGTGCCGCTGCCTTGCTGATTTTCCTGGGCGAGAAAGTCGGCCTTTTTCGGCTGGGTTTCGCTTTTGAAGGTGGCGAGGGTGATTTCCAGGGTTCTGCTGATTTGCTTGGGTTCGACGAAGGTAAAACCCACGCCGAGGATCAGCGCCAGGTGAATCAGCGCCGCGAGAAACAGGGTAAATCCGAGACGATCGGCCGGGCGCACGCCGCTATGAGCAAGTTCGGGGGGCAGATCGGCGGGGAGTGTCATATCAACAAAACCAACATCGCGTGTTTCACAGGCGGGGCATGATAACGCAATGTTGGTTTCACCTTGGGAGTTCTGGATCAACGAGCCTTTAGCTTCAGATCGATGGCATCCATCAGCATGCCGCCGATGTTGGTGCCATAGGCGTTGTCGATCTCGCGAATACAGGTCGGGCTGGTGACGTTGATTTCCGTCAGATGCTCGCCAATCACGTCGAGGCCGACAAACAGCAGGCCTTTTTCACGCAAGGTCGGGCCGACCTGAGCGGCAATCCAGCGATCTTTTTCGGTCAGCGGGCGCGCTTCACCGCGGCCACCGGCGGCGAGGTTGCCACGTGTTTCGCCGGCCGCCGGGATTCGCGCCAGGCAATACGGCACCGGCTCGCCATCGATCATCAGGATGCGTTTATCGCCATCCTTGATCGCCGGAAGGTAGCCTTGGGCCATGATTTGTTGCTTGCCATGCAGGGTCAGGGTTTCCAGGATCACCGAGAGGTTCGGGTGACCAGCGGTGTGACGGAAGATAGACGTGCCGCCCATGCCGTCCAGCGGTTTGAGAATCACGTCGCCGTGATGGTCGGCGAAGTCGCGCAGGATGTCCGGGCGACGGCTGACCACGGTCGGCGGCGTGCACTGCGGGAACAGTGTGGCAAACAGCTTTTCATTGCAGTCACGCAGGCTCTGCGGCTTGTTCACCACCAGCACGCCAGCGCTTTCGGCCTGTTCCAGCAGGTATGTGGAATAGACGAATTCCATGTCGAACGGTGGATCCTTGCGCATCAGGATCACGTCCAGCTCGCTCAGGGCACTGTCGGTTTCCGCTTCCAGTTCGAACCATTTCTCGGGGTTGGCGAAGACTTTCAGCGGACGCATCCGCGCACGTGCTTCACCGGCGGCCTGATACAGGTCGCGCTGCTCCATATAGAACAGCGTCCAGCCGCGCTCCTGGGCGGCAAGCAGCATGGCCAGCGAGCTATCCTTTTTGTAGGAGATGCTGGCAATGGGGTCCATGACAATCCCGACGCGAACGCTCATGGGGTGATTCCTCTGGCAAATTGGGCGCTGAAAAGTGGCGTCAGAGTGGCGCCCGGCTTGTTCCCGGTCAAGGAAAAACCACCTTGCGGGTCGGCCGATAGATTGAACCTTGCGACTGTGCTAAAAAGGCTCCCATGCGGCGCCGAGCCCTTGAACATCAAGGGGTTCGAGCTCTGGTAACCCGTGCATGGATAAAAACGATTCGCTGTGGCGATGGTAGAGCAGATATGGAACAGCATTCCAGCGCCTTGAAAGTCATGGTGATCGACGATTCGAAGACGATTCGCCGCACCGCCGAAACGCTGTTGAAGAACGTGGGTTGTGAAGTGATCACGGCGGTCGATGGTTTCGATGCCCTGGCCAAGATTGCCGACCATCATCCCGGGATTATCTTCGTCGACATCATGATGCCGCGCCTGGATGGTTATCAGACCTGCGCGCTGATCAAGAACAACAGTGCATTCAAGTCCACACCGGTCATCATGCTGTCCTCCAAGGATGGTCTGTTCGACAAGGCCAAGGGGCGGATCGTCGGTTCTGACCAGTTTTTGACCAAGCCTTTCAGCAAGGAAGAGCTGCTGAGCGCAATCAAGGCCCATGTGCCGGGTTTCGCCGCAGTAGAACAAGCACATTGACGTCCGGCCAGCAGGCCGCACGCCTACTCGAATGGGGAAGACCATGGCACGTATCCTGATCGTCGATGACTCGCCGACTGAAATGTACAAACTGACCGGCATGCTGGAAAAGCACGGCCATGAAGTGTTGAAGGCTGAAAACGGTGCCGATGGCGTGGCCCTGGCGCGCCAGGAAAAACCCGATGCAGTGCTGATGGACATCGTCATGCCTGGCCTCAATGGTTTCCAGGCGACTCGCCAGTTGACCAAAGACCCGGAAACCGGGCACATCCCGGTGATCATCATCACCACCAAGGATCAGGAGACCGACAAGGTCTGGGGCACCCGTCAGGGCGCCAAGGACTACCTGACCAAGCCGGTGGATGAAGACACACTGATCAAAACCTTGAATGCGGTCCTGGCCGGCTGACGGCGCTCGTATGACCGAGTCGCAAACGGCTTTCGAGCTGCTGCTGGAAATCGACCACCGCTGTCGCCTGCTGGCGGCGGATTTACCGTCTCAGGAAACCCGCCAGCAGAGCTGGAGCGGGATCGGCTTTCGTATCGGCGAATGCTGGTATGTCGCGCCGATGGGCGAAGTCAGTGAGGTGCTGCATGAGCCACGCTATACCGCACTGCCTGGAGTAAAACCCTGGGTCAAAGGCGTGGCCAATCTGCGCGGAAGGCTGTTGCCGATCATGGACCTGTGCGGTTTCTTCGGCCACGAGCTGTCGACAGTGCGCAAACAGCGGCGGGTGCTGGTGGTCGAGCATCAGGAAGTATTTGCCGGTTTGCTGGTGGATGAAGTGTTCGGCTTGCAGCATTTTGCACAGGACCGTCTGGAGTCGGTGGCGTCGCAGGAGCTGGAAGGCGCGATTGCACCGTTCGTGAAGGGGCAGTTCCAGCGCGAGCAACTCTGGCGGGTCTTCAGTCCGTTCGCCCTGGCGCAGTCGTCGGGGTTCATGGATGTAGCCCTGTAAAAAGAGGCATCGCCAGGATCGCAGCCTTCGGCAGCTCCGCCGTACGCGATACCTGTAGGAGCTGCCGCAGGCTGCGATCTTTTAAGGCGGCCACAGAGAATTTAGCTGTTTATTAGGCGAATACCGATGATAAAAGCAAAAACAGGCAAGCCAATGGAAGGGTCGCGCAGCCGTGTGCAGATCATCGTGCTGTTCATGGCACTGATCGTGTTCATCATGCTGCTGTTCGCCAATTTCGCCTACCTCAACACCCAAGCCAATTACGACAAGCAGTACATCGGCCACGCCGGTGAACTGCGGGTGCTGTCCCAGCGCATCGCCAAGAACGCTACCGAAGCGGCTGCCGGCAAGGCTGCCGCCTTCAAGCTGCTGAGCGACGCGCGTAATGATTTTGCGCGACGTTGGGGTTACCTCAAGAAAGGTGACCCGGCCACAGGCCTGCCGGGCGCCCCACGGGAAGTGCGTCCGGAAATGCGTGCGGTGCAGCTGGATTGGGAGCGCTTGCTGAAAAACACCGACGCGATCCTGTCCAGTGAGCAGACCGTGCTGTCCTTGCATCAGGTCGCCGCGACGCTGGCCGAGACCGTGCCGCAATTGCAGGTCGAATACGAGAAAGTCGTGGAGATCCTGCTGCAACGCGGGGCTCCAGCCAGCCAGGTAGCCGTGGCCCAACGGCAGACGCTTTTGGCCGAGCGCATTCTGGGTGCGGTGAACACGGTGCTGGCCGGTGACGACAATGCGGTGCAGGCCGCCGATGCCTTTGGTCGTGATGCGGCGCGTTTTGGTCTGGTGCTCAACGGCATGCTGCAAGGCAATTCGGCGTTGAAAATCAGCCAGGTCGAGGACCGCGATGCCCGTTCCCGGTTGACCGAAATTGCCGAGCTGTTTGAATTCGTTTCGGGCTCGGTGGATGAAATCCTCGAAACCTCGCCCGAACTGTTCAAGGTCCGGGAGTCGGCGAGCAATATTTTCAGTCTCTCGCAAACCCTGCTCGATGAAGCCTCGCTGCTGGCCAGCGGTTTCGAGAACCTGGCGGCCGGGCGCACTACTCATACCATCGGCGGTTATATGCTGGGCCTGGCGGCGCTGACCTCGATCATTCTGATCGGACTGGTGATGGTGCGTGAAACCAATCGCCAGCTCCGCGAGACCGCTGAGAAGAACGAGCGTAATCAAAACGCGATCATGCGTCTGCTCGACGAAATCGAAGACCTGGCCGACGGTGACCTGACGGTGACGGCCTCGGTGACCGAAGACTTCACCGGCACCATCGCCGACTCGATCAACTACTCGGTCGATCAGCTGCGCGACCTGGTGGCAACCATCAATCTCACCGCAGGTCAGGTCGCCGCCGCGGTGCAGGAAACCCAGGCCACGGCGATGCATCTGGCGCAAGCTTCCGAGCATCAGGCGCAGCAGATCAGCGAGGCGTCGGCGGCGATCAACGAGATGGCCGATTCCATCGATCAGGTGTCCGCCAACGCTGCTGAGTCGTCGGCAGTGGCCGAGCGTTCGGTGGAGATCGCCAACAAGGGCAACGAGGTGGTGCACAACACCATCCACGGCATGGACAACATTCGCGAGCAGATTCAGGACACCGCAAAACGGATCAAGCGCCTGGGCGAGTCTTCCCAGGAGATTGGTGACATAGTCAGCCTGATCGACGACATTGCCGATCAAACCAACATTCTCGCGCTCAACGCGGCGATTCAGGCCTCCATGGCCGGTGACGCCGGGCGCGGCTTCGCGGTGGTCGCCGATGAAGTCCAGCGGCTGGCGGAACGCTCATCGGCCGCCACCCGACAGATCGAGACCCTGGTACGGGCGATCCAGACCGATACCAACGAAGCGGTGATTTCCATGGAGCAGACCACCACCGAAGTGGTGCGCGGCGCGCGACTGGCTCAAGATGCCGGAGTCGCCCTGGAAGAAATCGAAGGCGTGTCGAAAACCCTGGCAGCCTTGATCCAGAGTATTTCCAACGCGGCGCAGCAGCAGACGTCCTCGGCGGGTCAGATATCCTTGACGATGAACGTGATCCAGCAGATCACCACACAAACCTCGTCCGGTTCGACCGCCACCGCCGAGAGTATCGGCAACCTGGCGAAAATGGCCAGTCAGCTGCGGCGTTCGGTGTCCGGTTTCACCTTGCCGGCCGCATCGGAGCGGGACACGGATAAGGCGTGAGCAGTGCATGCCGGGTATGAAGAGCGGAGTGGTTATGGTTGATCGCCACGACTATGTGGCCCTCGAATGGGTCAAGGGCGAAATTGCCGAAACGCTGAAGCAGGCCAGCCGGGCACTCGACAGCCTGGTTGCCGACCCGCAGTCGGCGCCTGCGCTCAGCCAGTGCCTGGCGTACATCCATCAGGTCCACGGCAGTTTGCAGATGGTCGAGTTCTATGGCGCGGCCTTGCTCGCCGAAGAAATGGAAAAACTGACACTGGCCCTGCAGCAGAAGCGGGTCAGTCATCGCGACGAAGCGATCCGACTGTTGCAGCAAGCACTTGGCCAGTTGCCGATCTACCTCGACCTTATACACAGTGCCCGCCACGATCTTCCACTGGTGGTGTTACCGCTGCTCAACGATCTGCGCAGCGCCCGCGGTGAAAGTCTGTTGTCGGAAACCAGCCTGTTCAGCCCGCAGCTACTGGACTTGCCAGCGCTAAGCGAGGAAGCCCTGGCACTGCTCGAACCGGCGGACCTGCCAAGTGTATTGCGCAAGTTGCGGCAGATTCTGCAAATGGCGTTGGTCGGGTTGTTGCGCGAACAGGATGATCGAACCAATCTGGGTTATCTGACCAAGGTCTTCGCCCGTCTTGAAGGGCTTTGCCGCAAAGCGCCCCTGAGCCCGTTGTGGCAGGTCGCTTCGGCGCTGGTGGAAGGCATGATTGCGGGCAGCATCGCCAACAGCCCGGCCTTGCGCAGCCTGCTCAAAGACACCGACAAGGAAATCAAGCGCTTGCTCGAGCAAGGAATGGCCGGGATCAATCAACCGGCCCCGCAAGAATTGCTCAAGAGCCTATTGTTCTATATAGCCAAAGCCGAATACCCCACCGGGCAGATGCAGACCATGAAAGAAAGTTACGGACTCGATGACGCGCTGCCCAACAGTGCACTGGTCGACGAAGAGCGCGCCCGCCTGGCTGGCCCGGACCGGGATGCCATGCGTTCGGTACTGGCCGCGTTGTGCGAAGAGCTGGTGCGGGTCAAGGAGCGCCTGGATCTGTTCGTGCGCAGCGACCGCCAGCATGCTTCCGACCTCGACAGCTTGCTTGCACCGCTGCGGCAAATCGCCGACACCCTGGCAGTGCTGGGTTTCGGCCAGCCGCGCAAGGTGATCATCGATCAACTGGCAGTGGTCCTGAGCCTGGCCCAGGGGCAGCGTGAACCCAATGACGCGATCCTCATGGACGTCGCCGGGGCCTTGTTGTACGTCGAGGCGACCCTGGCCGGGATGGTCGGCACCGTCGAGCCGGAAAGCCGGGAAGAAAGCCGGTTGCCGACCACTGACCTGACGCAGATCCACCAGCTGGTGATCAAAGAAGCGCGGATCTGTATGCAGCAAGCCAAGGACACCATCGTCGACTACATCGACGCCGGCTGGGATCGTCAACATCTGCAACCGCTGCCGGAGTTGCTGACCCAGGTTCGCGGTGCATTGGCGATGATTCCGTTGAACCGTGCAGCGAGCCTGCTGGAGGCCTGTAACGGCTACATTCGCGAGCATTTGCTGGTCGACAGGGTTCAACCCGACTGGCAGCAGCTGGACAATCTGGCCGATGTCATTACCAGCGTCGAGTACTACCTCGAACGCTTGAGCGAGGACGCTCAGGCGCCCGGCGAACAGGTGCTGGACGTCGCCGAGGAGAGTCTGGCCGCCTTGGGGTATTTCCCGACCCCGCAGCAGGTGCCGTTGCTCAATGAAGTGCTCAGCCCCAGCGAAGCCCTGGCGATGCAGGACCTGCAGGCGCTGGACAACCCTGAAGTGGTCCAGTCCCTGGCCGAGGTGCTGGCCAGCCCGGTTTCCGTTCTCAATCCGCCGGCCCTGCATACGCCGGGCAGCCTGCTGCCACCACCGGACGATGAAGCACCGGTGGATGACGAGTTGCGGGAAGTCTTTCTCGAAGAGACCGACGAGGTCCTCGAAGTATTGCGTGCCTATCTGCCGCAATGGTTGGCCGATCCCGACGACACAGCCGCTTTGAGCGAATTGCGCCGTGGCTTCCATACCTTGAAAGGCAGTGGCCGCATGGTCCGTGCACTGGTGTTGGGGGAGCTGGCCTGGGCCGTGGAAAACCTGCTCAACCGGGTTCTGGAGCGCAGCGTCGAGCCAGGGCCGCAGGTGCAGCAACTGCTGGGCGAAGTGCTGCAGCTGTTGCCCGAACTGATCGGCGAGTTCGCCGTCAACATCCAGCGCCAGCGCGATGATGTCGACCAGTTGGCCGCCCGTGCCCATGGGCTGACCAAGGGTGATGAGCAGGCTTCGGACGCTGTTGCGCAAACGCTGGAGGTTCTCGATCCGCAGTTGCTGGAGATCTTCCACAATGAAGCTGAAACCCACCTCGACAGCCTCAACCACTTTCTCGATCAAGCCGCCGCACACCTGCCGCTGCAGGCCAGCGATGAGTTGCAGCGTGCACTGCACACCCTCAAAGGCAGCGCCTACATGGCTGGCGTGTTGCCGATCGCCGAGCTGGCGAAACCGCTGGACCAGCTGACCCGTGAATACAAGGCGCACCAGATTGCACTGGACCTGGACGAAGTCGAACTGCTGCTCGAAGCTGAAGGTTTATTGCGTCGGAGTTTGAAGCAGCTCAAAACCAATCCACTGGCCGCGATCAGCGGCGCGCAGTCGTTGATCGAACGGATCCAGAAGTTATTGGCCGAACGCCTTGAAGCCCTGCTCAACTCGCCGAACACGGGGCTGCGGATCAAGCGTGATCCGCAACTGATCAGCAACTTTCTCGCCCAGGGCATGGATATCCTGCTCGACGCTGAAAACCTCTTGCGGCGGTGGCAGCAACATCCCGGAGAACGCCAGGAACTCAGTGCGCTGCTCGATGAGCTGACCACCCTGGGCGAAGGCGCGCATCTGGCCGACCTGCATCCGGTCGATGAACTGTGCGAAGCCCTGCTCGACCTGTATGGCGCGGTGGAAGAGAGCAGCCTGGCGGTCAGCGAGCGGTTTTTCCATGAGGCCGACAGCGCTCACGAAGCGTTGATCAGCATGCTTGATCAACTGGCCGCGGGCCAGGAAGTCAGCCCCCGGCCGGATCGAGTGCAAGCCCTGCGCGATTTGCTCGACCAGAGCCTGGACCCGTCGGCCATGGGCCTGATCAGGAGCGATGGTAGTCGCACGCTGAGCATCACCGAACTGAACGCCGCCACCAGCGAGATGAAGCAGGCGTCGGTGGCGCTGGATCTGGACGATGAAATCGTCTCGATCTTTCTCGAAGAGGCGGTGGATATCCTCGAAAGCGCCGGGCAAGCCTTGCAGCGCTGGCTGGACGACCCCGACAACGCCGCGCCGTTATTGTCGTTGCAGCGCGATCTGCACACCCTCAAGGGCGGCGCGCGGATGGCCGAAGTCGGGCCGGTCGGTGACCTGGCCCATGAACTGGAAAGCCTTTATGAAGGCTTGGTCGACCGCCGCTACAACCATTCCAGTGAACTGGTGCACCTGCTGCAGCAGAGCCATGACCGCTTGGCCGTGTTGCTTGAGCAACTGCACAAGCAGCAACCGCTGAGCGACCCCGGTGAACTGATCGAGTCGATCCGCGAGTTCCGTCAGGGCAGCGGCGTGAGCGCCGAGGTGGCAGAGGCCGCGCCCCGGACTGACTCGGCGAGCCACGACCCCGAGTTGCTGGAAATCTTCCTCGAGGAAGGTTTCGACATCATCGACAGTTCCGGCGCGGCGCTGTCGCGCTGGCAGGCCGAGCCGCAAAACCGCCTTGAAGTGGAAACCCTGCTGCGTGACCTGCACACCCTCAAGGGTGGAGCGCGGATGGTCGAGATCGGGCCGATCGGCGACCTGGCCCATGAACTGGAATTTCTCTACGAAGGGTTGTCGACCGGACTGCTGCAACCGACCGCGCCATTGTTCACGCTGTTGCAGCGCAGCCATGACCAACTTGCGCAAATGCTGGACGCGGCACGGGCGGGCAAGCCGGTGTTACCCGCCCAGGCCTTGATAGAGGCGATCGTCGCCTTCACCCATCCTGCTGTCGGCGATCTACAGCCTCGGACGCTCCCGGGCGAGGTCGCCTCTCAGCTCCAGGTTCAGGATCCGGTTCAGGCCAAAACCGAGTTGCCGGCGCTACAGCCCGAAGCCGGTACGGCCGGCGACATGGTCAAGGTCTCGGCCGAACTGCTCGATGATCTGGTCAATCTGGCCGGTGAAACCTCGATCTTCCGTGGCCGTATCGAGCAACAAGTCAACGATGCCCAGGTGGCCCTGAGCGAGATGGAAACCACTATTGAGCGCATGCGCGACCAGTTGCGGCGCCTGGACACCGAAACCCAGGGGCGGATTCTCAGCCGTCAGCAGGTCGAGGCCGAGCGCCTGGGCTACGAAGAATTCGACCCATTGGAAATGGATCGTCATTCGCAATTGCAGCAGCTGTCGCGGGCCTTGTTCGAGTCGGCGTCGGACTTGCTCGACCTCAAGGAAACCCTCGATCGGCGCAACCAGGAGGCAGAAAGCCTGCTGCAGCAGCAGGGGCGGATCAATACCGATTTGCAGGAAGGCCTGATGCGTACGCGCATGGTGCCATTCGAGCGCATGCTGCCGCGGCTCAAGCGCATCGTCCGGCAGGTCGCCAGTGAGTTGGGCAAAGACGTCGAATTCATTGTCGGCAACGCCGAGAGCGAAATGGACCGCAACGTGCTCGAACGCATGCTCGCGCCGCTGGAGCACATGCTGCGCAATGCGGTCGACCACGGTCTGGAATCCGCCGAGGGGCGGCTCGCGGCCGGAAAGCCTGTGCAGGGCAGGATCACCCTGGACCTGGCTCATGAAGGTGGCGACATCATTTTCGACATCCGCGATGATGGCGCCGGTATACCCCTCGAGGCGGTGCGACGCAAGGCGATCAAGCGTGGGTTACTCGATCCGGATCTCGAGATCAGCGACCGCGATGTATTGCAGTTCATCATGCAGCCGGGGTTCTCCACCGCCGAAAAAATCACCCAGATTTCCGGGCGCGGCGTTGGCATGGACGTGGTCCACGAAGAAGTCCGGCAATTGGGCGGCAGCATGAGCATCGACTCTATCCCGGGGCAGGGCGTGCACTTTCGCATTCGCCTGCCGTTCACCGTATCGGTCAACCGTGCGTTGATGGTGCAGTGTGCCGAGGACCAGTACGCGATCCCGCTGAATACCATCGAAGGCATCGTTCGGGTTTTACCCAACGAACTCGATGGTTACTATCAACTGAACCCACCAATCTACGAATACGCCGGGCAACGCTACGAACTCTGCTACCTCGGCGAGTTGCTGCACACCGCGGCCAAGCCCAGGCTGCTGGGTCAGAGCCTGCCGTTACCGGTGCTGCTGGTGCAGTGCAATGAGCGGCGGATCGCGGTGCAAGTCGATGTCATGGCCGGCACCCGGGAAATCGTGGTGAAAAGCCTCGGCCCGCAATTTGCCGCAGTGCAGGGCTTGTCCGGTGCGACCATTCTGGGCGATGGCCGGGTGGTGTTGATTCTCGACCTGCTGGCGCACATCCGCGCCATGCAGGCGCGCTTGCCACAATCGCGTCCGGCCAATGGCGGTGAGCCCGCGGTCGACGCCGAGCCACATCGGCCGCGGCTGGTCATGGTGGTCGATGATTCGGTTACCGTGCGCAAGGTCACCAGCCGCCTGCTCGAACGCCACGGCATGAACGTGTTGACAGCCAAGGACGGGATCGACGCCATGGCGCTGCTGGAGGAACACACCCCGGATTTGATGCTGCTGGACATCGAAATGCCGCGCATGGACGGGTTCGAAGTGGCGATGCAGGTCCGCAGCGACCCGCGCTTGCAGCACTTGCCGATCATCATGATCACCTCGCGCACCGGCCAGAAACACCGCGACCGGGCCATGGCCATCGGCGTCAATGACTACCTCGGCAAGCCGTATCAGGAATCGGTCCTGCTGGAGAGCATTGCCCTCTGGAGCAAAACCCATGCTTGATCATCGCACCAGCAACCTCACCGGGCTGCTGCTGCCCCTGGCCGACCGCAACCTGATCCTGCCCAATGTCGCCATCGCCGAACTGATCGACTACCAACCCGGAGCCTTCGACCTCGACACGCCACCCTGGTACCTGGGCCGGGTGACCTGGCGCGACCGGCAGATCCCGCTGCTCAGTTTCGAATCCGCCTGCGGCAGCAAAACCGTGATCGGCAACCGCGCACGCATCGTCGTGCTCAACGCCCTGGGCGGCCACCCGCAACTCAAATTCATCGCCTTGCTGGTACAGGGCCTGCCACGCTCCTACAAGCTCGACAGCCAACTGAGCTACGTCGACGTGCCGTTGTGCCCACTGGAAAAAGCCGCTGTGCAAATCGCCGAACAAGTGGCCAAGGTGCCTGATTTGTTGGGGCTGGAAGAGTTGTTGGTGGGAGCGGGGTTGGTTCAGGGATGATCTCAGAATCGCCTGCGACATTGGGTTAAACCCTTTGGAGCCCAAGGATGGGCAGCAACGCAAGCCACCTCGCCACAGGGGATCGATTCATTACCCTGACCGTAACAATCCGTCTCTGTGCTTGATTGATGCCGTTATCCATTCGCTCCTAAGGTAGCTCCACGACAGCGAACCCGTGGAGTGAGCATGACAACAATAATATCCCCCGACTCGCGCTGGACGCGGCGGCGCAGCGAGAAGCAGCGTCGCCTCGAACAAGTGCGGGGTCTCGCCGATGGTGTGGTGTTGCCGACCGACAAGATTGTCGCGGCGCTGGAGGCGTTGATTATGCCCGGCGACCGGGTGGTGCTTGAAGGCAACAACCAGAAGCAGGCGGACTTCCTTTCCCGCTCCCTGGCCAAGGCCGATCCGGCAAAGCTGCATGACTTGCACATGATCATGCCCAGCGTCGGCCGGTCCGAGCATCTGGACCTGTTCGAGCGCGGCATCGCCCGCAAGCTGGACTTCTCCTTTGCCGGCACCCAAAGCCTGCGCATCAGCCAGTTGCTCGAAGACGGCCTGCTGGAAATTGGCGCGATCCATACCTACATCGAACTCTATGCCCGGCTGGTGGTGGACCTGATTCCCAACGTGGTGCTCTCGGCCGGGTTCATGGCCGACCGTGCGGGCAATATCTACACCGGGCCAAGCACCGAAGACACCCCGGCGCTGATTGAACCCGCCGCCTTCAGCGACGGTATCGTGATTGTCCAGGTCAATCAGTTGGTGGACGACGTCAGCGAGTTGCCCCGTGTGGACATTCCCGCCTCTTGGGTCGACTTCGTGGTGGTCGCCGACAAACCGTTCTACATCGAACCGTTGTTCACCCGTGACCCACGGCACATCAAACCGGTGCATGTGTTGATGGCGATGATGGCGATCCGCGGCATCTACGAGAAGCACAACGTTCAGTCGCTCAACCATGGCATCGGCTTCAACACCGCGGCCATCGAGCTGATCCTGCCGACCTACGGCGAGTCCCTCGGGCTCAAGGGCAAGATCTGTCGCAACTGGACCCTCAATCCCCATCCCACCTTGATTCCGGCCATCGAAAGCGGCTGGGTCCAGAGCGTGCATTGCTTCGGCACCGAGCTGGGGATGGAAAACTACATCGCCGCGCGGCCGGATGTGTTTTTCACCGGGCGGGACGGTTCGCTACGCTCGAACCGGATGTTCTGCCAACTGGCCGGGCAATACGCAGTGGACCTGTTCATCGGTGCGACCTTGCAGGTGGATGGCGACGGACATTCCTCGACCGTCACCCGTGGACGCCTGGCCGGCTTCGGCGGTGCGCCGAACATGGGCCACGACCCGCGCGGTCGGCGTCACGGCACTCCGGCGTGGCTGGACATGCGCCACGGCGACGCGCCGGAAGCCTTGCTTGAACGCGGCAAAAAACTCGTGGTGCAAATGGTCGAGACCTTTCAGGAGGGTGGCAAACCGACTTTCGTCGAGACCCTGGACGCGGTCGAGGTGGCGAAGAAAAGTGGTATGCCACTGGCGCCGATCATGATTTACGGCGACGACGTTACCCACTTGCTCACCGAAGAAGGCATCGCCTACCTGTACAAGGCCCGCTCCCTGGAAGAGCGCCAGGCAATGATCGCCGCAGTCGCCGGGGTGACCGTCATCGGCATGCGGCATAACCCGAAAGACACTGCCCGCATGCGCCGCGAAGGTTTGATCGCGCTACCGGAAGACCTCGGTATTCGTCGCACCGACGCCACCCGCGAATTGCTCGCGGCGAAAAGCGTCGCCGATCTGGTGGAGTGGTCGGGTGGCTTGTACAACCCGCCCGCCAAATTCAGGAGCTGGTAATGCACGCATTCAACCTGCAACACAAAACCCTCTCCCTGGCCGAACGGCTGGCGGATCTGGCGGTGGACGCCTTGATCGATGAAGTCGATCTGTCGCCGAAGCCGGCGCTGGTTGATCGTCGTGGCAATGGCGCCCATAGCGATTTGCACCTTGGGCTGATGCACGCCTCGGCGTTGTCCTTGTGGCCGGCGTTCAAGGAAATGGCCGAAGCGGCTCTCGAGTTTGCCGAAGTCGGCCTGCCGCTGCGCGAAGCTCTTGGCCGTATTGGTCGTGATGGCGAGCAGACAATGCTCGCCACCACTGGCGGCATAAATACTCATCGCGGTGCGA
The DNA here is from genome assembly GCF_057838875.1 of Pseudomonas sp. KH_050. Taxonomy (NCBI): domain Bacteria; kingdom Pseudomonadati; phylum Pseudomonadota; class Gammaproteobacteria; order Pseudomonadales; family Pseudomonadaceae; genus Pseudomonas; species Pseudomonas sp. KH_050. Next base: position 486,665 of record NZ_CM174478.1, read on the forward strand.
TCTGGGCCTTGGGCCTGCTGGTTGCCGCTGCGGCACTGGAGCCTGAATCCACTGGCGCTGGCGCAGTAACTTTGCGTGCCGCACGCCTGGCTTTGCTCGACGACCGTTATGCGCCGCGTCCCCTCAGCCACGGCGCTCAAGTCGCCCACCGCTACGGCGTTCGCGGAGCCCGAGAAGAAGCGCAACTCGGCTTCCCTGCTGTGATGCAACGCGCGTTACCGCAACTCAAACGCAGCCGTGCCGATGGCCATGGCGAACAGAACGCCCGGCTCGATGCCTTGCTGGCAATCATGACCACCCTGGCCGACACCTGCGTGCTCTATCGCGCAGGCCCGGTCGGACTGCAAGCCATGCAACAGGGCGCGCAAGCAGTGCTCGACGCTGGCGGCAGCGCGAGCCTGGGCGGGCGTCGTCGTCTTTACGAGCTGGACCAACAATTATTGGCGTTGAACGCCTCGCCCGGCGGCGCTGCGGATTTGCTCGCGGCTTGCCTGTTGATCGACCGTATCGAGTCGGGCAACGGCTTCATCCAGGGAGCACTTTGATGGAAACCTTATCCTTTGAATTTCCCGCCGGGCAGCCGGCCAGGGGCAGGGCGCTGGTGGGCTGTGTCGGTTCCGGTGATCTGGAAGTACTGCTGGAGCCGGGTCAGGCCGGCAAGCTGACAATCCAGGTGCAGACCTCGGTCAATGGCAGCGCGCAACGCTGGCAGCATCTGTTCGAACGGATGTTCGACGAATCCATGCCGCCGGCTCTGTTGATCGATATCCATGATTTCGGTGCCACGCCGGGTGTGGTGCGTTTGCGTCTGGAGCAAGGCTTCGAGGAGATCGGTCATGACTGACAGTACAGCCTTGCTGAAGCCATACCTTGAAAGACGCAGCTTCGTCGAACTCGGCGCCCGTCAGCGGGCGAAAGCCTTGCTCGACGCCGGCAGCTTTCGCGAATTGCTCGATCCGTTCCAACGACTGATGTCGCCATGGTTGGCGCGCCAGGGTGTGGTCCCGCAAGCCGACGACGGCGTGGTAATCGCCAAGGGCAGCATCGGTGGTTTGCCGGTGGTGATCGCGGCCATTGAAGGCGCTTTCCAGGGCGGCAGCCTCGGCGAAGTCGGTGGGGCGAAGATCGCCGGTGCGCTGGAGCTGGCGGCCGAGGACAACCGCAAGGGTATTGCCACCCGTGCCGTGTTGCTGCTGGAAACCGGTGGCGTGCGCTTGCAGGAGGCCAACCTCGGCTTGGCGGCGATTGCCGATATCCATGCCGCCATCGTTGACCTTCGCCAATTCCAGCCGGTGATAGGCGTAGTGGCCGGCAGTGTCGGTTGCTTTGGCGGTATGTCGATTGCCGCCGGGTTGTGCAGCTATTTGCTGGTAACCCGGGAAGCCCGCCTGGGCCTCAACGGCCCACAGGTGATCGAGCAGGAAGCCGGGCTCGAAGAGTACGACTCTCGCGACCGGCCCTTCATCTGGAGCCTGACCGGCGGCGAGCAACGGTTTGCCAGTGGCCTGGTGGATCGTTATGTGGCCGACGATGTGGCGCAGATTCAGCAGCAGGTCAGTGAATTGCTGCAACAGGGTTTGCCGAGCGAACAACGCAGCCGTCAAGCCGATCTGTTCCTGCAACGCCTGGCCCGTCTCGATGCGGAACCGCAAATCAATCCGGCGACGGTTCGCGATCTGTATCAAGGAGTGCGCTCATGAGTACTTTTTCCCTCAGAGGTTTGCAGTGGTTCCAGGCCTTGAGTGTCGACGCCACACCCGTGAGTGGTTTGCCCGCTTCGTTGAAAGCCGCCGACGGTCTGCTGGGTGAGCAACCGGTGCGTTTTCTCGCCGTAGTGGCGGACCCGGAAAACCGCTTCGTTCGCGCTCGCAACGGCGAGGTCGGTCTGCTGGAAGGCTGGGGTCTGGCCAAGGCCATTGATGAAGTGATCGAGGCGGATCGCAACCAATCGCACAAGCGCGCCTTGATCGCCATCGTCGATGTCCCGAGTCAGGCGTACGGTCGTCGCGAGGAAGCGCTGGGCATTCATCAGGCATTGGCGGGCGCGGTGGACAGTTATGCCCGGGCTCGACTGGCCGGACATGCGGTCATTGGTCTGTTGGTGGGCAAGGCAATGTCCGGGGCGTTTCTCGCTCATGGATATCAGGCCAACCGACTGATTGCCCTGCGCGACCCCGGTGTGATGGTGCATGCCATGGGCAAGGCCTCGGCAGCGCGAGTGACCTTGCGCAGCGTCGAAGAGCTCGAAGCCCTGGCCGCCAGCGTGCCGCCGATGGCGTATGACATCGACAGCTTCGCCAGCCTTGGTTTGCTCTGGGAAACCCTGGAAGTCAGCCAGATCGAGCAGCCAACGGCCGGTGACCTGGCGCGAGTGAACGGTTGTCTGGCTCAGGCGATCCACGATGTGGAAGCCAGTGGTCATGATCTGAGCAGTCGTCTGGGGGCAACCAATCGCGCAGCGTCGAGCAAGGTTCGGCAGCTGTTGCGCGAGCAGTGGTGAGCGAGATGACCGAGATGACCGGGATACTTGCCCATGACCTGCTCTGGGGGCTGACTCCAGAACAGTTGCCTGCCGATGCACCGGCCTGGGCCGTTGCGGCTATGAGCGCAGGTCAGCCGGTTGTGGTGCGACGAGCGTTGACGGCGGCCGGGCAGATCGCTGTCGGCGTGCGCGGGCATTTGCGTGAGCAGCGTTACGCCACATTGATGGCCGTCGCGGCAATCCAGCGGCGAGTGCGGCCGGAGGAGCTGTGTCATGTCGAGACGGATCGAGACTGGCCGGCGCTGCAGGCTTTGGCACAACTGCGTCCATTGCTCGATGCCGGCGGCTTGAGCTGGGGTGTCAGCGGCAGTGCCGGGTTCGAGTTGGCCAGCGGCTTCTCGGCCTTGCATCAGCACAGCGATCTCGACTTGATCCTGCGGACCCCGCAACCGTTGAATCGTGTTCAGGCACTGGAGTTGCTCATGCTTCTGGACTCCACCGTTTGCCCGGTGGATCTGCAACTGCAAACACCTTACGGTGCCGTCGCCTTGCGCGAATGGGCCGGTTCAGCTCCACGGGTGTTGCTCAAAAGTGCCAGCGGCGCGCGGTTGGTGCTGGATCCGTGGCAGGCATTGGAGCAGGCAGCGTGAGCAGCCTGTTGGTGTTCCCGGGCCAGGGTGCGCAGCAGCCGGGCATGCTTCATCGTCTGCCGCAAAACGCAGAGGTTGAAGCTTGCTTGAAAGAGGCGAGCGAAGTGCTGGGCGAGGATGTTTTGCAGTTGGACTCAACGCTGGCGCTGACCTCGACCCGTGCGGTTCAGCTGTGTCTGTTGGTCGCCGGGGTCGCGGGTTCGCGCTTGCTGTTGCAGCAAGCGCCAGCAGCGGATTACGCGGCCGGGCTGTCGATCGGTGCCTATCCGGCGGCGGTGGTGGCCGGTGCGTTGACGTTCAGCGATGCGTTGCGTCTGGTCAGCCTGCGCGGTGAGTTGATGCAGCAGGCTTATCCACAGGGCTATGGCATGACCGCGATTGTCGGTCTGGATCTGGCGACGGTGGAGGCGTTGCTGGCGCAGGTTCATCGCCCGCAGACACCGGTCTATCTGGCCAATATCAACGCCGATAACCAGGTTGTCATCGCCGGTAGCGACGGGGCGATGAACGCGGTTGCCGAGCGGGCTCGCGATTATGGTGCCGGTCTGGCCAAGCGGCTGGCGGTCAGCGTGCCGTCTCATTGTCCGTTGCTGGAACAACCGGCCGCGGTCCTGGCGCAAGCCTTTGCCAAAGTGCCCCTGCAGGTTCCAACGCTGGGCTATTTAAGCGGCAGTCGCGCCCGTCCGATTCGTACGGTCGAGCAGCTGCGCGACGATCTGGCTTTCAACATGTGCCGGGTTGTCGACTGGCGCGGCACCGTACAAAGCGCTTACGAGCGTGGTGTGCGGCTGCAGATTGAACTGCCGCCGGGAGCGGTGCTCACCGGGCTGGCGCGCCGGGTGTTCGAACAAGGCACGGCCATCGCTTTCGACGGCGCGCGTCTGGACACCCTGCAAGCGCTGTTGCGTGAGGAGGGAAGCCGCCAACCTTAGACTCCGGCTCAGGCTTTCGAAGGACAAAAACAACAACTTCGACGATTCACTTTGAGGACTACAACAATGATTATTTATGGCGTGGCGCTGTTGGCGATCTGTACGCTGGCAGGGGTGATTCTGGGTGACATGCTGGGTGTATTGCTGGGAGTGAAGTCGAACGTCGGCGGTGTGGGTATCGCCATGATCCTGTTGATCTTTGCGCGGTTGTGGATGCACCGCCAGGGCGGCATGACCAAGGAGTGCGAGTTGGGTGTCGGCTTCTGGGGTGCCATGTACATTCCGGTGGTGGTGGCCATGGCCGCGCAACAAAACGTGGTGACCGCGCTCCACGGCGGCCCGGTGGCGGTGCTGGCGGCAATCGGCTCAGTGGTGATTTGCGGATTCACCATTGCCTTGATCAGCCGGACTCACAAAGGTGAACCCCTGCCGGATGAACCGGACGCTATTGCGTCACCTGCCGTTACCGCAGGGGGGCGCTGATATGTGGGATCTCATTGAAAAAGGTCTGGAACATAACGGTCTGGTCACGGCGTTCGCGTTTGTCGGGGTGATCATGTGGGTCTCGGTGGTGCTGTCCAGGCGCCTGACTTTCGGGAGGATCCACGGTTCGGCAATTGCCATCGTCATCGGGCTGGTGCTGGCCTGGGTCGGCGGGACCATTACCGGCGGACAAAAAGGCCTGGCGGATCTGGCGCTGTTTTCCGGCATCGGTTTGATGGGCGGCGCCATGCTGCGAGACTTCGCGATCGTCGCCACGGCGTTCGAGGTGCAGGCCACTGAAGCGCGCAAAGCCGGAATGATCGGGGCCATCGCGCTAGTGCTGGGCACGGTGCTGCCGTTTATTGTCGGTGCGAGTATTGCCTGGGTATTGGGTTATCGCGATGCGGTGAGCATGACCACCATCGGTGCCGGTGCGGTGACTTACATTGTCGGCCCGGTGACCGGTGCGGCGATTGGTGCGAGTTCCGATGTGGTGGCACTGTCGATTGCCACGGGTCTGATCAAGGCGATTCTGGTGATGGTCGCAACGCCAATGGCAGCTCGCTGGATGGGGCTGGATAACCCGCGCTCGGCGATGGTCTTCGGCGGCCTGGCCGGCACCGTCAGCGGTGTGACGGCGGGACTGGCGGCGACGGATCGACGGTTGGTGCCCTATGGCGCGCTGACGGCGACCTTCCATACCGGGCTGGGGTGTCTGCTTGGGCCTTCGCTGCTGTATTTCATTGTGCGGGGGATAGTGGGGTAGGGCACTCCATTGTGGCGAGGGAGCTTGCTCCCGCTCGGCTGTGCAGCAGTCGTGAGTCCGGCAGATGCGTTCTACCTGATGAACTGCAATTGCTGAATTTAGGGCCGCTTCGCGACCCAGCGCGAGCAAGCTCCCTCGCCACAGGGGGCTTGGTTTAACTCTGCCGATTGGCATACATCCGACATTCCGCCAACAGCGCCAATAAATTCGGATCGCGCTCCTTGGCCTTGAGGAACACCACGCCGATCTGCTGTTGCAGGCGATAACGTGCCTGCAACGGAATCAGCTTCACCCGGTTCTCATACACCGCCGCAATCCGCCCCGGCAGCAAGGCATAACCGACCCCGGAGCTGACCATACTCAGTAGGGTGAAGATGTCGTTGACCTGCATCGCCACCTTCGGCTCGAAGCCTGCCTGCTTGAACACCCGATTACCGTCCTGATGAGTGGCGAAGCCTTGGGTCAGGGTGATGAAGGTCTCATTGCGCACATCGCTCAGGTCGACTTCCGTTTGTTGTGCGAACGGTGAATCGGCCGGCGTGGCGAGAAAGATATCGTCGCAGAACAGCGGAATCTGCTCGCAGTCCGGGTCGTTCATGCTGTCGTCGAGAGACACCAGGATCGCGTCGACTTCCATGTTCTTGAGCTTGTACAGCAGGTCGATATTCGAGCCGAGAATCAAGTCGATATTCAGCTCGCTGCGGCGGATCTTCAGACCCATGATCAATTGCGGCACGGTCTTCACTGTCAGCGAATACAACGAGCCCAGTTTGAAACGTTCTGCGGAGAACCCCGCGGCTTCTCGGGTCAAGCGCACCGTTTCAACCACGTCCTGAATCAGCTTCTGTGCGCGCTCTTCCAGCACATAGGCGCTTTCCAGCGGCGTCAGGTTGCGCCCTTCGTGTTTGAACAGCGGGCAACGCAAGGCGCTTTCCAGGGAGTGGATGGCCCGATGCACGCTGACGTTGCTGGTCTGCAACTCAACCGCCGCCCGCGCCAGATTGCCGGTGCGCATGAAGGCCAGGAACACCTCGAGTTTTTTCAGGGTCAACTCTTCATCAATCAGCATGGCGCGGACTCTTATTCGAATACGTTGATTGTGCCCAACTGGTTCGCGCTTTTGTAGGAGCTGCCGCAGGCTGCGATCTTTTAGCGATCTTCCTGGCGCCTTAAGATCAAAAGATCGCAGCCTGCGGCAGCTCCTACGAGGAATGTGCGTATACGATGTTGTAACGAGTCTCGAGGGGAGTGACGCATGTATCACGGGGAGAGATTCAACGCCTGGACGCATCTGGTGGGCGCGGTCGCGGCGTGTATCGGGGCGGTCTGGTTACTGGTGATTGCCAGTCTGGACGGCAGCCCCTGGAAGATTGTCAGCGTGGCAATTTATGGTTTCACCTTGCTGGTGCTGTACAGCGCCTCGACGGTGTATCACAGCGTGCAAGGGCGCAAGAAAACCATCATGCAAAAGGTCGACCATTTTTCGATCTACCTGTTGATCGCCGGGAGTTACACGCCGTTCTGCCTGGTCACGTTACGCGGCCCGTGGGGCTGGACGCTGTTCGGAATTGTCTGGGGGCTGGCGATTATCGGCATCCTGCAGGAGATCAAGCCGCGCTCCGAGGCGCGGATTCTTTCGATTGTGATCTACGCGGTGATGGGCTGGATCGTGCTGGTGGCGGTCAAACCGTTGCTGGCGGCGCTGGGCACTGCCGGTTTTGCCTGGCTGGCGTCAGGTGGGGTGTTGTACACCGTGGGTATTATTTTCTTCGCCCTCGACAGTCGCTTGCGTCATGCCCATGGGATCTGGCATTTGTTCGTCATCGCCGGCAGTTTGCTGCATTTTGTGGCGATCCTGTTTTATGTGTTGTGAGAGAAAAGATCGCAGCCTGCGATCTTTTTCGGTATCCGCGTGTCAATCCGATCCGTAGGAGCTGCCGAAGGCTGCGATCTTGTAGCAGGCACCGCGATCACCCCTTATCCATCAACCGATCCAACTGCTCCTGAGCCCGGCTGCTGAAAATCTCCAGCAGATTGCTCAGGGTGTGCGGCGGTGGTTCATTGGCGCGGGTCACGGCGTACAGACTGATCGGCAGCGCCGGAGCCAGCGGGCGAATGGCGGTGGTGGCGGGCGAGGCGCCGAGGGCGGTGAACGGGTCGATCACCGCCAGCCCGGCGCCGGATTCGACCATGGCCCTGGCCAGTGAATAAGTCTGCACGGCAATGCTGACCCGTGGCGGCGGTTCGACGGCTTTCAGGTAGCTGTCCAGTTTCGCCGACAACGGGTCGGCACTGGATAAGCCAATCAATGGCGCATCCGCCAGCTCCATCAACGGCAATGGCTTGCCCTTGCTCTCCTCGGCCCAGTAATCGATGGGTGCCAATACCACCAACACGCCGTGCGCCAAAGCCTGGGCTTTGAGCCCTGGATGATCCGGTTGCTGCAGGCTGAGGGCGACATCGATCTCGCGCATCAACAAATTTTGCACCAATTCGCGGCTGTGGGCGCTGGACAGCTCGCAGACGAGGTCCGGGTAACGCCGGGTCCATTCGCTGATCGCCGGTGGCAGCAGAGACAGGGCCAGCGCCGGTGTGGCGCCGATACGCAAGCTGTGGCCCGGGTCGCGGCGCAGGCTCTGGGCCAGGCGCCGTACGCCTTGCAGGCTTTCGGTGACCTTGTCGACCTCGCGCTCCAGCTCCAGCGCCTCGGGTGTGGCTTGCAGTTTGCCGCGGACCCGCAGGAACAACGGGAAGCCCAATTGCAGCTCGGCGTGCTGCAGGACCTTGGTCACCGCCGGCTGTGAGACATGCAGCAGTTGCGCCGCGCCGCTGACCGAGCCGGTCTGGCGGATGGCCTGAAAGATCTCGATATGTCGCAATCGCATGGCAAGTCCATAACCTTTGTTTATGGTTAGCGCATCTTTATTCATTGTTCCGCGCCTGTCACCTGGTCCTAATCTGAAGCTCGATTCAATAGTGGCTAAGGACTGACATGGCTCAGCGGGTTTGCATCATCGGGGGTGGCGTAATCGGGTTGGCAACGGCCTACGCGCTGGTTCGCGACGGCTTTGACGTGACCCTGGTCGAGGCTCGTGACTCGCTGGGCAGCGAAACCAGTTTCGCCAATGGCGGCCAACTGTCTTATCGCTACGTCGCGCCGCTGGCGGATGCCGGTGTGCCCTTGCAGGCGATCGGCTGGATGTTGCGCGGTGATTCGCCGTTAAAGCTGCGCCCGCGTTTCGACCCGGCACAATGGCGCTGGATGGCGTCGTTCCTGGGCGCGTGCCGCACCTCAGTGAACCGCAGGAACGCCGGGCATCTGTTGCGCCTGGCCTTGTTGAGCCAGAGCACGCTGCAATGCTGGCGCGAAGAAGATCACCTCGACGGGTTCAACTGGCGGCGCAACGGCAAATTGGTGACCTTCCGCCAGTCGGGCAGTTTTGCCCATGCCCGGCACAACCTGGCCGATACCCGTCACCAGCAAGTTTTGTCTCAGGCCGACTGCGCACAGCTGGAACCCACACTGGCCGACTCGCCCTTTGTCGGCGCGATCTATACCCCCGACGAAGAGGTTGGCGACTGTCACGCTTTCTGCCAGCAACTGGCGGCGAGGTTGAAGGCTTCCGGTCGCTGCGAGTTTCTGCTGGGCCGTACGGTGACGGGCATCCGTCATGGCAACGGTGCGGTGCAGGCCATCGAATTGGGTGGCGAAGTCTTGCCGGTCGAACAACTGGTGATCGCCGCCGGCCATCGCAGCCCGGCCCTGGCGCTGCCCGGTATGCAAGTGCCGCTCTATCCGCTCAAGGGATACAGCCTCACCGTGCCGATTGGCGCGCAGCATCGCGCGCCGGACATCAGCATCACCGATTACGACCGCAAGATGGTTTATGCCCGCATCGGCGAGCAATTGCGGATAGCGGCAATGGTGGACATTGTCGGATTCGATCCGGCGGTTGATCCGAAACGCCTGGCGTTGATAAAGCGCCAGGCCTGCGCCACCTTCCCGAATGCCGGGGACTACGATGCGGCCATCGAATGGGCCGGCATGCGCCCGGCCACCCCCAGCGGCGTGCCGCTGATCGGCGCCAGTGGCTATCGCAACCTCTGGCTGAACCTCGGTCATGGCGCACTGGGTTTCACCTTGGCCAGTGGCAGCGCCCGGCTGCTCAGTGAAATGATAGGTCAACGCAGCACCTCGATCGACATGCAGGGCCTCGCGCCCCATGCCGCCTGACATTTATCCAGCAGAAGGAAAATCCCATGACCATCAATCGAATCAACAGCAACAGCCGACTCTGCGCTGCCGCGACCTTCGGCGACCTGATATTTCTTTCCGGCCAGGTCCCGGGTGCAAGCCCCGAGATCTCTGGCCAGACACGCGAGGTGCTGGAAAAGATCGACCTCCTGTTGGACGAGGCGGGCAGCGACAAGGATCATCTGCTCAGTGCGACCATTTACCTGAAAGACATCCAGAATGATTTCGCCCCGATGAATGAGGTCTGGTCGGCCTGGTTATCCCCCGGTCAGGCGCCCACTCGCACTACTGTGCAAGCCGAACTGGCGCGGCCTGAAATCCTCGTGGAAATCACTGTCATCGCAACTCGCCGCTAATCCCCCATACCCACAACGGAGAATAACAATGCAAAAAATCACGTTGATCGGCTGCACCCTGAGCCTTCTGCTCAGCACCCAACTACAGGCCACCGAAGCGCCGCTTGCGGGGGCGCTGAACAAGATCGCCAATGCCAAAAGCATCACGCTGGGCTACCGCGATGCGTCGGTGCCGTTTTCCTATGTGGGTGACAACACTGGCCAGCCGATGGGCTATTCGGTGGACCTGGCGAGCAAAGTCGTCGAGCGGATCAAACACAAACTCGAGTTGCCGCAGCTCAAGGTCAAGTACAACCTGGTGACCTCGCAGACGCGCATTCCACTGGTGCAGAACGGTACTGTCGACCTGGAATGTGGTTCCACCGGGGTCACCGCGGAGCGGCAGAAACAGGTGGCGTTTTCCTATGGGTTTATCTATGTCAAAGGCCAGCTACTGACCGCCAAAGACAGCGGCATCAAGCGCTTTGCCGACTTGCGCGGCAAGAACGTGGTGACCACCGCCGGCACTACCAACGAACGTTTCCTCAAGAACTACAACGTCGAGCACAAGATCGACATGTTCGTGATCAGCGCCAAGGATCACGGCGAAGCCTTCCAGATGCTGGAAACTGGCCGTGCCGCAGCATTTTATATGGATGATGCACTGTTGTATGGCGAGCGCGCCAAAGCCCGCGATCCGCATAAATGGGTCGTGGTAGGGGAAGAGCAGTCTCGGGAAATCTACAGCTGCATGGTGCGCAAGGATGATCCGCAGTTCCTGGCTTTGGTGAATGAAACGCTGGCGGATCTGTACCGCTCGGGTGAAATCAACGGCATCTATCAACGCTGGTTCGAACAGCCAATCCCGCCCAAGGGCCTGAACCTGGAATTCCCGATGACCAGTGAGCTGAAAGCAATCATCGCCAAGCCGGTGAGCGATCCGGTGCAATAACCTACAAATAGATCGCAGGCCGCCCCAACCGGCTCAACCCAATAACGAGCGGACGCAAATCCGTAGGAGCTGCCGCAGGCTGCGATCTTTTCCCAGCCACCACAAATCAACAATAGCGCGGTTAAAAATCACCCCACAACTGTTGGGCCACCGCCAACGCCACCACCGGCGCCGTCTCGGTTCGCAACACCCGCGGACCAAGGCGGGCGGGCTGGAAACCGGCGTCCCGAGCCTGATCGACTTCAGCGTCGGACAACCCACCCTCCGGGCCGATCAGGAACGCCAGCGTCGCCGGTTTGGCATGGCTGACCAGCGGCTCGGCCACCGGGTGCAGCACCAGCTTCAATTCGGCTTCGGCCTGTTTCAGCCAATCGGCCAGCAACAGCGGTGGATGAATCAGCGGCACCCGCGAACGCCCACATTGCTCGCAGGCGCTGATAGCGACCTGGCGCCAGTGCATCAGACGCTTGTCGGCGCGTTCATCCTTGAGGCGAACTTCGCAGCGGTCGCTGAAGATCGGAGTGATCTCGGTAACGCCCAGCTCGGTGGCTTTCTGAATCGCCCAATCCATCCGCTCGCCACGGGACAAACCCTGGCCCAGATGAATCTGCAGCGGTGATTCGATCTGCCCGGCGAAGGTTTCATCCAGCTGGACCACCACGCGCTTCTTGCCGACTTCCAGCAACTTGCCACGAAACTCAAAGCCTGAGCCGTCGAACACCTGCAACGCGTCACCTTCTGTCATGCGCAGCACACGGCTGATGTAATGCGCCTGGGCTTCCGGCAGTTCGTGCTCGCCGAGGCTCAAAGGGGTGTCGATAAAGAAGCGGGACAGTCTCATTCTGGATCTCTACTGAATATCTGATGTGTGGCGCATAAGTTGGATCTGACGCTCATTTGTGGCGAGGGGGACCTTAGCCCGGATCACGAAAATCCGGATGGAAATTCGCCGGTACCGCAACGTGAATGTCGCTGCGAGTGGCGATGTCGATCCCTTCACTGGCCACTTCGGCGAGGAAGTCGATTTGCTCCGGGGTGATTACATAGGGCGGCAGGAAATACACCACGCTGCCCAACGGCCTGAGCAATGCGCCACGCTCCAGCGCATGCTGGAACACCTTGAGGCCTCGCCGCTCTTGCCACGGATAGGCAGTCTTGCCGGCCTTGTCCTGAACCATCTCGATGGCCAGCACCATGCCGGTCTGACGCACCTCCGACACATGCGGGTGATCGACCAGGTGCGCAGTGGACGTGGCCATTCGCTGGGCGAGGGCCTTGTTGTTCTCGATCACGTTGTCCTGTTCGAAGATATCCAGGGTCGCCAACGCCGCCGCACAGGCCAGCGGATTGCCGGTGTAACTGTGGGAGTGCAGAAAGGCGCGCAGGGTCGGATAGTCGTCGTAGAAGGCGCTGTAGACATCCTCGGTGGTCACGCACGCGGCAAGCGGCAGGTAACCGCCGGTCAGGGCTTTGGACAGGCAGAGGAAGTCCGGGCGGATGCCGGCCTGTTCACAGGCGAACATCGTCCCGGTGCGGCCGAAACCCACCGCGATTTCGTCATGAATCAGGTGCACACCATAGCGGTCGCAGGCTGCGCGCAGCAGTTGCAGGTACACCGGGTGGTACATGCGCATGCCGCCGGCACCCTGGATCAGCGGCTCGACGATGACTGCAGCGACGCTGTCATGGTTTTCCGCCAGGGTCTGCTCCATGGCGGCGAACATGTTGCGCGAGTGTTCTTCCCAGCTCATGCCTTCCGGGCGCAGGTAGCAGTCCGGGCTCGGCACTTTGATGGTGTCGAGCAGCAGCGCCTTGTAGGTCTCGGTGAACAACGGCACATCACCGACCGACATCGCGGCCATGGTTTCGCCGTGGTAGCTGTTGGTCAGGGTGACGAAGCGCTTCTTGTTCGGCTGGCCACGGTTGAGCCAGTAGTGAAAGCTCATTTTCAGCGCGACTTCGATGCAGGACGAGCCGTTATCGGCGTAGAAGCACCGGGTCAGGCCTTCCGGGGTCATCTTCACCAGGCGTTCCGACAACTCAATCACCGGCTGATGGCTGAAACCGGCCAGAATCACATGCTCAAGCTGGTCGACCTGATCCTTGATGCGCTGATTGATCCGCGGGTTGGCGTGGCCGAACACGTTGACCCACCAGGAACTGACCGCATCGAGATAGCGTTTGCCTTCGAAGTCTTCCAGCCACACGCCTTCGCCGCGCTTGATCGGGATCAGTGGCAGTTGTTCGTGATCTTTCATCTGGGTGCAGGGATGCCACAACACCGCGAGATCGCGCTGCATCCACTGATTATTCAGGCCCATTTTCACTCTCCTCGAGGCGGTCCTCGACATGCGCGGACATACAATCGCGCAAGCCTATGCAATGCATGACGCCGGGACAACCCATTGTGTAGTTTCAGCTACTCTGAAGTGGGTAGTAAACGCCGCTGGCAGGCGTGTGACGCCTGACGTATTCTTCGCGGCCCTTTGAGTGGTCGGCCTTGATAAACCGACACTTTTCTCGTTTTTTTCAGGAGTCGCGGAAATGTCTGCTGCTAGTTGGCTGCGCGCCTGTGCGCTGGTGATGATAGGGCTGTTCAGTGTCTCGGCGCTGGCAAAAGACAAACAACCGACGGCGATCGTGATCGGTGGTGGGCTGTCGGGCCTGACCGCAGCTTACGAGTTGCAGAACAAAGGCTGGCAGGTCACGTTGCTGGAAGCCAAGCCGGGCATGGGCGGGCGCTCGGGCATGGCCACCAGTGAATGGATCGGCAACAGCAAGACCCAGCCGGTCCTGAACAAGTACGTCGAGACATTCAAGCTGGGCACTACACCCGCGCCGGAGTTTGTCCGTACTCCCGGTTATCTGATCGACGGCACCTACTTCACCGCCGCCGATCTGGCAGTGAAACAGCCAGCGACCGCTGAGGCGCTGAAACGCTACGAAACGACCCTGGACGATCTGGCGCGCTCGATTGATGACCCGCTGAACCCGGCGGCCAACAGCACACTGTTCGCGCTTGATCAGATCAACGTTGCCAATTGGCTGGATCGCCTGCAATTGCCAGCCACTGCGCGGCAGCTGGTCAATCAGCAGATTCGCACCCGTTATGACGAACCATCGCGTTTGTCGCTGCTGTATTTCGCGCAGCAGAGCCGGGTCTACCGTGGCGTTGCCGATCGCGACCTGCGGGCTTCGCGTTTGCTCGGTGGCAGCCCGGTGCTGGCCCAGGCCTTCGTCAAGGAACTGAAGACAATAAAGACCAGCTCGCCGGTTTCGGCGATTGTCCAGGATAAGGAGGGCGTCACGGTCAAGGTCGGTAGCGTTGGCTACCAGGCCGACTACGTGGTGCTGGCGGTGCCGTTGCGGGCCCTGGGCAAGATCCAGATGACCCCGTCCCTCGATCCTTTGCATCAGAATGCGATCAAGGGCACCAACTACGGTTGGCGCGACCAGATCATGCTGAAGTTCAGTACTCCGGTCTGGGAAAGCAAGGCACGGATGTCCGGTGAGATTTTCAGCAACACCGGCCTGGGCATGCTGTGGGTCGAACCGGCCCTCAAAGGTGGCGCCAATGTGGTGATCAACCTGTCTGGCGACAATGCGCGGATCCTGCAGGCGTTCGGCGACAAGCAGATGGCCGATCAGGTACTGATCCGGCTGCACGCGTTTTATCCACAGGCTCGCGGTGCGTTTACCGGTTATGAAATCCGTCGTTACAGCACCGACCCGTCGACTGGCGGTGCTTATCTGGCCTTCGGCCCGGGCCAGATCAGCAAGTACTGGCGCCTGTGGGAGCGTCCGATGCATCGCGTAGTTTTTGCCGGCGAGCATACCGATGCCTTGTACCCGGGCACTCTGGAAGGTGCTTTGCGCACCGGTCAGCGTGCGGCCGGCCAGGTTGAAGACATGGCGGCAGGCAAATCCTTTGAACCGGCAAAAGTGCTTCCGGTGGCTGCAGTCGCAGCGGCTGGCGCGGCGACTGCCAGCCAAGGGAATTTCTTCTCCAATATGTTCGGTGGTTCGTCCGATAAAAAGGCCGACAAGAAATCTGAACCGGCAAAAACCGAGAGCAAAGCGCAAGACTCCAAGCCTGGCTTCTTCTCGCGGATGTTTGGTGCTTCGGAAAAAGCCCCGGCCAAACCGGCGGCACCTGCTCCGCAAGCCGCTCCAGCGCCAACTCCGGAGCCGGTTGCGCCCGCACCGCTTGAACCGCCGAAACCTTTGCTTCCAGCGAAGGCCGAACCGGTGAAAAAAGCCCCGGCCAAAGCTCAGCCGGTGAAAAAACCGGTGGTGAAAACCGAAGCCAAAAAGGCCCCGGCCAAGCCGGTAGCGAAGAAAGCGCCTGCCAATGTGGAACCGGTGAAAAAAATTGCGGCCAAGTCTCCAGCCGCCACTGACGTCAAGGTGCAATAACCCTCTCCAGGGCGCGGCGTCCATGCCGCGCTCTTATTGATCCAATCCCGATACAGAGCCGAGCGCCGAACCTGTGGCGAGGCACTTCATCCTTGTCCTTCCTGCCCGTTAATCTTTCCTTAACCAGCCCGCTTCAGACTCTTGATCGTATTTCTCGATATTTCAAAGCGAAATTTTTCGCTTTAAATCGATAGGTAAGTCGTTAGTCTTGGGCGCAGTTC
This sequence comes from Pseudomonas sp. KH_050, assembly GCF_057838875.1. Classification (NCBI taxonomy): domain Bacteria; kingdom Pseudomonadati; phylum Pseudomonadota; class Gammaproteobacteria; order Pseudomonadales; family Pseudomonadaceae; genus Pseudomonas; species Pseudomonas sp. KH_050. The sequence continues at coordinate 502,157 of NZ_CM174478.1, forward strand.
TTACAGGATTTGGGCAATGCAGCTACGTAACTCTTCCTCCCGCTATGGCTGGGTCAGCATTTTTTTGCACTGGGGCGTGGCTCTCGCGGTCTTTGGTCTGTTTGCTCTTGGCTTGTGGATGGTCGGTCTCGACTACTACGACACCTGGCGCAAAGACGCACCGGACCTGCACAAGAGCATCGGCCTGACGTTATTCGCGATCATGTTGCTGCGTTTGCTGTGGCGCTTTATCAGCCCGCCGCCGCCAGCACCGTCCAACCATGGACGCTTGACCCGGCTCGGTGCCAGTTTCGGCCATGCCTTTCTCTACCTCAGTCTGTTCGCTGTGATGATTTCCGGTTACCTGATTTCCACCGCAGACGGTGTCGGGATTCCGGTGTTTGGCCTGTTTGAAATCCCTGCATTGATATCCGGGTTACCGGACCAGGCAGACGTGGCAGGTGCGGTGCACTTTTACCTGGCCTGGGCACTGGTGATCTTTTCCGGTGTGCATGCCTTGGCTGCCTTGAAACACCACTTTATTGATCGTGACGCGACCCTTACGCGAATGCTGGGGCGCAAAGCCTGATGTTCAACCTCGACTCCAAAGGAACAAAAAATATGTTGAAAAAGACTCTCGCTGCTCTGGCAATCGGTACTGCACTGTTGTCAGCCGGTCAGGCAATGGCCGCGGACTATAAAATCGACAAGGCAGGTCAACATGCCTTCGTCGAATGGAAAATCAACCACTTGGGCTACAGCTTCATCTACGGCACTTTCAAGGATTGGGACGGTTCGTTCAGCTTCGATGCTGCCAAACCAGAAGCCAGTAAAATTGCTGTCGAGCTGAAAACTGCCAGCCTGTTTTCCAACCACGCAGAACGTGACAAGCACATTGCCAGCAAAGACTTCCTGGACGTAAGCAAATACCCGGAAGCCAAGTTCGTCTCCACCAGTGTCAAATCCACTGGCGAAAAAACCGCTGACGTGACCGGTGACCTGACCCTGCGCGGTGTGACCAAACCGGTGGTGTTCAAGACTACCTTCATTGGCGAAGGCAAGGATCCATGGGGTGGCTACCGTGCCGGTTTTGCCGGTACTACTACCGTTCAGCTGAACGACTTCGGTATCAAGGGCCCAGGTGCTTCTTCGCAAACGCTGGACCTGAACATCTCGTTCGAAGGTGTTCAAACGAAATAATGTTGAGACCGCCGTAGGAGCTGCCGCAGGCTGCGATCTTTTGATCTTGGCGTCCGTCCGGACAACGCATTGTCCGCCGGAAAGATCGCAGGCTTCGCCAGCTCCTACAGAAGCAGTGCCCCACACCAACAAAAACGCCCCTGATCTTGCGATCAGGGGCGTTTTTGTTAGCAGGAAAAATCAGCGATTGCGGGTCAGCAATGCCGGTTTTTCACCACGTGGACGGCTTGGCAGTTGATCGAGCTGCTCAGGTGTCGGGAAGCGATCGCTTTTGGACTCCTTGTGCATGATCTTCGGCTGCTTGTCGCGCGGACCTTGAACCGCAGGTTCCTGGCGTCCTGGCTGATCGTCACGCGCTGGACGACGGTTACGCGGCTCTTCACGACGAGCTTGACCGTCACGTGGGGCACCGTTACGCGGACCACTGCGCTTGGCGGGCGGGGTGCCAGTGCTGGCGCCGCTGCCGTTGCGTGGAGCGCTTGGACGACCCGCGCCACCGCCGCGCGGCGGTGTGCCGGCGCCTGCAGCAGCGCCCTGTGCCGGAGCGCCTGGACGACGGCCACGGCCCTGAGGTGCCTTTTGCTGCGGAACGTAATCGACGCGGTTACCGAAGTTATCGACGTCATCGTCAAGAAACTCGTCCGGCGCACGATCGGCGGCTGCGCGTGGAGCCGGTTGACGCTGTTCGCGGGCCGGAGTGCCTTCACGCGGCTTCTGTTCGCGAGCAGGACGGTCGGAGCGAGCTGCGGCTGCCGGCTTCTCTTTGCCGCCCTTGTCCTTGCCTTTGTCTTTACGACCACCGCCGCCACCGCTGCCGTTCGGGCCGTCACCACGTGGACCGCGCGGAGTATTGCGCGGGTTGCGCACATCCGGACGTTCACGAACTTCAGGTTTCTCGGCTTCTACGGCACTGGAGTCAAAACCCATCAGGTCGCCATCGGCGATTTTCTGCTTGGTCATGCGCTCGATGCTTTTCAGCAGTTTTTCTTCATCCGGAGCCACCAGCGAGATCGCCTCGCCCGAACGACCGGCACGGCCGGTACGGCCGATGCGGTGCACGTAGTCTTCATCGACGTTCGGCAGTTCGAAGTTGACCACGTGTGGCAACTGGTCGATATCCAGGCCGCGGGCGGCAATATCGGTGGCGACCAGGATCCGCACTTCACCGGCCTTGAAGTCGGCCAAGGCTTTGGTGCGAGCGTTCTGGCTCTTGTTACCGTGGATGGCGACGGCGGTGAGGCCGTGCTTGTCCAGGTACTCGGCCAGACGGTTGGCGCCGTGTTTGGTGCGAGTGAAGACCAGGACCTGTTCCCAGGCGCCGGCAGTAATCAGGTGCGCCAGCAGCGAACGCTTGTGGCTGGCCGCCAGGCGGAACACCCGTTGCTCGATACGCTCGACCGTAGTGTTCGGTGGCGTGACTTCGATGCGCTCCGGGTTGTGCAACAGCTTCCCGGCCAAGGCAGTGATGTCGTTGGAGAAGGTCGCGGAGAACAGCAGGTTCTGACGCTTGGCCGGCAAACGGGCCAGGACTTTTTTCACGTCATGGACGAAGCCCATGTCGAGCATCCGGTCGGCTTCGTCCAACACGAGGATTTCTACGTGGGACAGGTCGACGCTGCCTTGGCCTGCGAGGTCGAGCAAGCGGCCAGGGCAGGCCACCAGCACGTCAACGCCACGGGACATGGCCTGAACCTGTGGGTTCATGCCGACGCCGCCGAAGATGCAGGCGCTGACGAATTTCAAGTCGCGAGCATAGACCTTGAAGCTATCGTGCACTTGAGCAGCGAGTTCGCGAGTCGGGGTCAGGACCAGTACGCGCGGTTGGCGCGGGCCATGACGCTGGGATTTGTCCGGGTGACCGTTGGGGAACAACCGCTCCAGAATCGGAAGGGCGAAGCCGCCGGTTTTACCAGTACCTGTCTGTGCCGCGACCATCAAGTCGCGACCTTGCAACACGGCGGGAATGGCCCGCTGTTGCACCGGAGTAGGCTCGGTATAGCCCGCTGCCTCGATGGCGCGGACTAAAGCCTCGGAGAGACCGAGGGAAGCAAAGGACATGAGTAATCCTGTTTTAGTTAGGGCTTGGCCCAAAGGGATAGTCTTGCCTGGCGCGAATGGCGTTTAAGAGGACGCAATCCCGTCCGGTCCTGCTGGGCTTGAAGGCTTGTCTGAAAGCGCCCGCGCGGGCCTGGGGCTGCGCTGTAGCGGTGTCGGGATGCCTTTTACAAGACCGAGCGTCCGGGCGTGAGCCTGGCGGGAAGGCCGGAGTATAACAGAGCAATCACTGTGCGCTGCTTTCCTGCTGCTCAACGGTTTTTTCCGGGTTGATTGAAGGTGTTGCTTGCTGGACTGCAATGGTCTCGTTGCCGGCATACCGGGCGCTGAGCGCGGCGTAGCCCGGTTCCCGCTTGAAGCGTTTGAGTTCGGCGCCGAAACGCTGCACCAGCAAATCCATCCCGGCATTGCGCCGCAAGGCCAGAAATTGGCGATTACTGCTGATTACTGTCGGGCTTTCGCTGATCTGGTCGCGTAGCTTCAGTTCATTGAGCAAGTACTGGCCAACCCGGCGATCAGTAATCAACAGGTCGATTCTCCCGCGCACCAGTTTGCCGAAATTGGCTTCGTGGCTGGGGGCGGGTTCGCGCTGGAACAGGGGCGATTCGCTGAAGTCCTGGCTGTACAGGTAACCCGGCGAGGTTCCGACGGTCAGCCCGCGCAAGTCCTCGAGGGTGCGAAATAGGTGAGGTCGCTCGTTGGCGTAGAACATCACGAAATCCACTTGCGACAGCGGTTCGCTGGGATAAAGCAGTGTGCTCTCGCGCTCGTTGCTGTGGAATATATCCAGGACGCCGTCGGCCTGGCCTTGTTCGAGCATCGCAAGGCAACGCTTCCAGGGCAGAAACTGCCACTCCACTTCGATTCCCAGGCGCTGGAAGACAATCGCTGTGGTTTCGTAGTCCAGACCTCGAGCCTGGCCATTTTCCTCATACACATAAGGTGCCCAGGGTTCGGTGACAATGCGCAGCTTCTCGCCCCGGGCTGCAATGCTCAGGCAAGAAAAAAGAAGGACAGTCAGCAACTGGGCGATAAGAGGCATTGCTTGAGATTACGACGAGTTTTGAGCAATAGCCAGAAACCGGTGCACGCTCTAGCTCACAGGATAGGGCGAAGGTCCGAAAATCAAAAGATCGCGGCCTGCGACAGCTCCTGAATGCCTGGGCATACCGCAAGTCTTGCGGTGAATACCTTCGCGTAGGAGCTGGCGCAGGCTGCGATCTTTTGATCTTGCTTGTAGCTTTCAGCTTATAGCTTTCATCAACTTCAGCGCGGCAGCTTCAGGTTGTTCCACACAGCGAGGCTAGGTTCGGCCTGGTTCAGGGTGTAGAAGTGCAGCCCTGGAGCGCCACCTTGCAGCAAGCGTTCGCACATCTGGGTGATAACCTGCTCACCGAATGCTTGAATGCTCTGGGTGTCATCGCCGTAGGCTTCCAGCTGCTTGCGGATCCAGCGGGGGATTTCCGCGCCGCAGGCATCGGAGAATCGTGCCAGTTTGCTGTAGTTGGTGATCGGCATGATGCCCGGCACGATCGGAATGCTCACGCCCATCTTCTGCACGCGTTCGACGAAGTAGAAATAGCTGTCGGCGTTGAAGAAGTACTGGGTGATCGCACTGTCGGCGCCAGCGTTGGCCTTGCGCACGAAGTTGATCAGATCCTCTTCGAAATTACGCGCTTGCGGGTGCATTTCCGGGTAAGCGGCGACTTCGATGTGGAAGTGGTTGCCGGTCTCTTCACGAATGAAGCTCACCAGGTCATTGGCGTGGCGCATTTCACCGCTGGCCATGCCCATGCCCGAAGGCAGGTCACCGCGCAGGGCAACGATACGAGTAATGCCCGCATCCTTGTACTGGCTCAACAGGCCGCGCAGATCGTCCTTGCTGTCGCCAACGCAGGACATATGCGGCGCCGCAGGGACTTTTACTTCACTCTCCAGCTGCAACACGGTATTCAACGTGCGATCACGGGTGGAGCCGCCTGCGCCATAGGTGCAGGAGAAGAAATCGGGATTGTAGCTGGCCAGCTGACGGGCAGTGGCGAGGAGCTTTTCATGCCCAGCATCGGTCTTGGTCGGGAAGAACTCGAAGCTGTAGCGACGGTCTTGGGACATGGTCGTATCCTTGGAAACTCGAAAGCCGGACGCTTGCCCCCGTGTAGGGGCTGCCGAAGCTATGATTTTTTAAAGATCAAAAGATCGCAGCCTTCGGCAGCTCCTACACAGGGGATCGCGTATGGATCAGTAACGGTAAGCGTGCGGCTTGAACGGGCCTTCGACGGTTACGCCGATGTAGTCAGCCTGTTGCTTGGTCAGTTGAGTGACCACGCCGCCGAAACCACGGACCATTTCCAGGGCCACTTCTTCGTCGAGTTTCTTCGGCAGTACTTCAACCGTCAGGCGCTCGGCTTTCTGGGCTGGCGACAGGTCGGCGTACTTCTGGCCGAACAGGAAGATCTGCGCCAGAACCTGGTTGGCGAACGAACCGTCCATGATCCGGCTTGGGTGGCCGGTGGCGTTGCCCAGGTTAACCAAGCGACCTTCGGCCAGCAGGATCAGGTAGTCGTCGTTCTGTGGGTCGAAATCGCCCGCGCCAGTACGGTGAACCTTGTGAACCTGTGGCTTCACTTCTTCCCATGCCCAGTTCTTGCGCATGAAAGCAGTGTCGATTTCGTTGTCGAAGTGGCCGATGTTGCAGACAACAGCGCGCTTCTTCAGGGCTTTGAGCATGTTCGAGTCGCAAACATTCACGTTGCCGGTGGTGGTCACGATCAGGTCGATCTTGCCCAGCAGTGCTTTGTCGATGCTCGCTTCGGTGCCGTCGTTGATCCCGTCGATGAACGGCGAAACCAGTTCGAAGCCGTCCATGCAGGCCTGCATGGCGCAGATCGGGTCGACTTCGGAGACTTTAACGATCATGCCTTCCTGACGCAGGGACTGCGAAGAGCCCTTACCGACGTCGCCGTAGCCGATGACCAGCGCTTGTTTGCCGGACAGCAGGTGGTCGGTGCCGCGCTTGATCGCATCGTTCAGGCTGTGACGGCAGCCGTACTTGTTGTCGTTCTTGCTCTTGGTCACCGAGTCGTTGACGTTGATGGCCGGGATTTTCAGCTCGCCCTTGGCCAGCATGTCCAGCAGGCGATGAACGCCAGTGGTGGTTTCTTCGGTAACGCCGTGGACGCGGTCCAGGATCGCCGGGTATTTCTTGTGCAGCAATTCGGTCAGGTCGCCACCGTCGTCGAGGACCATGTTGGCGTCCCAAGGCTGGCCATCTTTGAGGATGGTTTGCTCCAGGCACCACTCGTACTCTTCTTCAGTCTCGCCTTTCCAGGCGAAAACCGCGATGCCGGCAGCAGCGATAGCGGCAGCGGCCTGGTCCTGAGTCGAGAAAATGTTGCAGGACGACCAGCGTACTTCGGCACCCAGGGCAACCAGGGTTTCGATCAGCACGGCAGTCTGAATGGTCATGTGGATGCAGCCGAGGATTTTCGCGCCTTTGAGCGGCTGCTCACCAGCGTACTTGCGACGCAGACCCATCAGGGCCGGCATTTCCGATTCGGCGATGATGGTTTCGCGACGACCCCAGGCAGCCAGGGACATGTCGGCGACTTTGTAGTCGTTAAAATCTGCAGGCGTGATTACAGCGCTCATGAAGAGCCTCCATTCGTAGATATGCGAATGGGCGCCGTTGTGCGTTTAAGGCCTGACCGGATCATCCTGGTCAGACAACGCCCCATCCGAGCCTGACAGGTCGAGCCTGCTGCAGCGCCCCTCGGACAGGTGGCGGGAAAACGGAATTGAAGATCACCGTTTTGAAACGGAGGCGATTATAGCCGTGTGCGCGGCACTTCCCAAGGGTTTCTGTCGGCCGATGTTCGAACGGTAATCGAGACCATAGGCGTTGCTTAATAGAGCTAATGAATGAGGTCTGCCATTATCAGTCCCATCAATCGGCAAGACGGTCAGGAGTGAGCATGAATTTCCACACCCGCAAATGGGTAAAACCCGAAGACCTCAACCCCAACGGCACGCTGTTCGGCGGCAGTCTGTTGCGCTGGATCGATGAAGAAGCGGCAATCTACGCCATCGTCCAGCTGGGCAATCAGCGCGTGGTCACCAAGTACATTTCCGAAATCAACTTCGTCAGCGCCTCGCGTCAGGGCGACATCATCGAACTGGGCATCACCGCCACCGAATTCGGTCGCACCTCGATCACCCTGACCTGCGAAGTACGCAACAAGATAACCCGCAAAAGTATCCTCACAGTCGAGAAAATGGTTTTTGTGAACCTGGGTGAAGACGGCCTGCCCGCACCCCATGGCCAGACCGAGATCAAGTATGTGAAAGATCAGTTCAAGGATGACGGGATCGACGCGTAAACGCGGTCCCTTGTGGTGAGGGAGCTTCTGTGGCGAGGGGGCTTGCCCCCGCTCGGCTGCGTAGCAGTCGTAAAGTCGGTGAACTCGGTGTTTCTGACACAACGCGGTGACCGATGTCAGGACCGCTTCGCGCTCCAGCGGGGGCAAGCCCCCTCGCCACAAATCCGGATTCTGTGTTGTGCCCTGTTGAACAGCCCTGACCGGAGCCTGTCGTACCTACATGACACGCCCACCGTTCAGGAGCTTCATGGACACGCAAAAAGACGGCAAGACCCCCGATCTCTCCGCCAAGGAACAGCATGAGGTCGACAAGAGCCAGCCACCGCGTGCGGCGGTGCTGCATGAAATCATCCGCACCCAGGGCAATAAGGAACTGGAACGCAGCGTCGCGGCGTTGTGGTGGTCGGCGCTGGCTGCCGGCTTGACCATGGGCCTGTCGTTGATGGCCATGGGGCTACTCAACTCGCGCCTGCCGGACGGCGAAGGCTTCAAGGTGATCGCCAGTTTCGGTTACTGCGCAGGCTTTCTCGCGGTCATCCTCGCCCGCCAGCAACTCTTTACCGAAAACACCCTGACCGCCGTCCTGCCGATCATGAGCAAGCCGACCCTGGGTAACTTCGGCCGATTGTTTCGTTTATGGGGCGTGGTGCTGTTCGGCAACCTCGTCGGCACCTTGCTGGTGGCCTACGTCATGCTGCATTTACCGATATTCGACCGCAAGACTGACCTGGCCTTCCTCGACATCGGCCGCAAGATCATGGAAAACGACCCCAGCCAGATGTTCGCCAAAGGCATCGTTTCCGGCTGGATGATCGCCACCATGGTCTGGATGATCCCGTCCATGGAAAGCGCCAAGATGTGGATCATCATCCTCATCACCTACCTCATGGCGCTGGGGGATTTCACCCATATCGTCGCCGGTACGGTCGAGGTGTCCTATCTGGTGTTCGCCGGCGAGTTGCCGTGGAAGGATTTCTGGCTGATATTCGCCGGACCGACGCTGGGCGGGAATATCATCGGCGGCAGCTTTATCTTTGCCTTGATTAGCCATGCGCAGGTTCGCAGTGAGAGCGGCGCGCCGAAGGAGGCTGCGGATCAGGCTACTTCACCCAAGCCGCAGCAGATCAAAAAATGATCAGTGAACATCAGGCTGCGCCACTGGCGTGGGCTCGTCCTTGGTCACATGCTTGACCAGTTTGCCGATGCTCAAGCCCTGCAGCAGGATCGACGACAGCACCACGATGTAGGTGATGCTCAGCAATAGATCGCGCTCCGGCCCGAGGGGCAGGGCCAGAGCCAGCGCTACTGAAACACCGCCGCGCAGACCACCCCAGGTGAGGATCCGAATGGTGCCGCGTGGCACGTTGCGCCAGCGGCGCAGCAGCAAAATTGCCGGGGCCACGGTGAGCAGGCGCGAGAGCAGAATCGCTACTGCCAGGAGGCTGGCGGCCAGCAAGTGCAGCCAGTTGAATGGCAGCAGCAACAGTTCCATGCCGATCAGTGCGAACAGTAGCGCGTTGAGCATGTCATCAAGCAGTTCCCAGAAACCGTCGAGGTAACGCCGGGTCATGTCGTTCATTGCCAGGTTGCGCCCCAGGTTGCCGATGATCAGCCCAGCGACCACCATCGCGATCGGTGCTGAAACGTGCAGTTCGCTGGCCATGGCCGAGCCGCCGATCACCAGCGCCAGTGTCAGCATCACCTCGATCTGATGCTGCTCGATGCTCTTGATCATCAGGTACACCAGATAACCGATCAGCCCGCCGAACACCGCGCCGCCAATCGCTTCGTGGGCGAACAGCATGGCGGTGGCGCCGATGGTCGGGGTTTCGCCGAGTTGGGCGATGCCCAGTAAGACGGTGAACACCACGACGGCAGTACCGTCATTGAACAGTGATTCGCCGACGATGGTAGTTTTCAGCGGTTTTGAAGCGTTGGCAGTCCGCAGTACGCCAAGCACTGCAATCGGGTCGGTGGGGGAAATCAGCGCGCCAAACAGCAGGCAGTACAGGAAGCTCACATGCCAGCCGAACAAGGCGAATATCCAGTAGGCGAGGCTGCCGATAACCGAGGTGGCGATCAATACGCCGACGGTAGCGAGCAGGCCGATAGGCCAACGGTAGCTGCGCAAGTCGCCCAGGTTGACGTGCAAGGCACCGGCAAACAGCAGGAACGATAACATCCAGTTCATCAGCAAGTCGCCGAAGTCGATCTGGCCGATCAGTTGTTGCACGCGCTCTTCCAGACCGGGGTAGCCAAGGACGCTCAAGCCTTGTAGCAACAAGGAGAACAGCAGGGCGGTGACCATCACGCCGATGGTCGGCGGCAGGCCGATGAAGCGGAAGTTCACATAGGTGAGCAGCGAGGTCAGGCAGATAAACGCAGCGACAAGTTCAAGCATCCGGGGTCCTTGGGAAGGAGGCAGCAAAAGAAAGGTTGAGGTGTCATCGTTCTTCGCGAGCAAACGAACGTCGCCCGGCCCTTCCCACATTCGATCTTTGGTGTGCACAACAAGGTGTGCTCAACGCAGGTCTAGTGTGTGAGCGGGCTTGCCCGCGAAGGCAGTTTAGGCAGCGATGCGGGTTAGAGCCTTAGCCGCAGACATTGACCGCAGCAGTCTCGCGACGTTGCAGGTAGATGAAGAAAAGCGCAGTGAGCACGGTCAGGCCGCCGACCAGCGCACCGGTCCATGGCAGGTCGGCGAGGTCGGCGCCGCTGGCTACCACCAGGCCACCGATCCAGGCACCCGCGGCATTGCCAAGGTTGAACGCACTCTGGTTCAGGGTCGAACCGAGGTTCGGTGCTTCATGGGCCTGGTCGATGATCAGCAGTTGCAGGATCGGGCACAGGGCAAAAGCGAAGATGCCCCACAACACCAGAGTGATCGCCGCCGGGATCACCGAGTGGCTGGTCTGGCTGAACGCCGCCAGGACAATCACCACCGCCAACGCCATGCCGACCAAGGACGGCAACAAACGGCTATCCGCCAAACGTCCGCCAAGCATGCTGCCGGCGGTCAGGCCGACGCCGAACAACAGCAACATGATGGTTACGCCGTGAGGGCTGACGCCGGTGATGTCCTGCAGAATCGGTGCGATGTAAGTGAAGACGCTGAACAGACTGGTGGACGCCAGCACGCTCATGCCCAGCGCCAACAACACATTGACCTTGCCGAGCACTTTGAACTCGCTGGCCAGGTTGGCTTTGTCCATGGCGATGTGCTTCGGCAGCCAGACCCACTGGGCAATGGCCGCAATCACACCGATCACCGATACCGCCCAGAAGGTCGAGCGCCAGCCGGCGTATTGTCCCAAAGCCGTGCCCAACGGTACGCCGAGCACGTTGGCCAGGGTCAGGCCGGTGAACATCATGGCAATCGCCTGCGCCCGTTTGTTCGGTGCCACCAGCCCGGCTGCAACCACTGAGCCGATGCCGAAGAACGCGCCATGGCACAGCGCGGTGATCACTCGCGCGGCCATCAAGGTGGCGTAGTTCGGGGCCAGGGCGCAGAGAATATTGCCGAGGATGAACATCAAGGTCATGCCCAGCAGGGTGGCCTTGCGCGGCATATTGGCGGTACCGATCGCCAGAATGGGTGCGCCGAACACCACGCCCAGGGCGTAGCCGGTGATCAACAGGCCGGCATCGGGAATGCTCACCCCAAGGTCTCTGGCGACGTCTGGGAGCAAACCCATGATGACGAATTCAGTGGTGCCGATGCCGAAAGCGGCAACAGCCAGTGCAAGCAAAGCGAGTGGCATGCGCAAGGTCTCTGTCTGTAGTCTTGACGCTCTGATCAGGCATACGCATGCCAGCTGCCGTCTCCGGTGGAGTGGGGCAGCAGCAAAAATTTATTGGAATAGGTATGTGCGCAACTGAGTGCGGCGTGGTCGGTTGCAGTATAAACAGCTGCCGACATATGGCGAATCAATTCTCTAAGTCCGGACAAGGAGTATGCCGTGCTTGCGACGGCTCTGGTGTTGGTGGCGGCGCTGTTGCATGCGGCCTGGAATACCCTGATCAAGTTCAGCGGCGAGCGGTTGCTGGTGGTGGCTTGCATGGACAGCGTGGCGATGCTGTTCGTGGCGCTGATGCTGCCTTTCGTCTCGCTGCCTCCGGCTGAAATGTGGCCGTGGATCCTCGCCTCGGCGGCATTCGAGTTGCTCTATCGCTATCTGTTGATCCAGGCCTATCGGGTCGGTGATCTGGGGCTGGTGTATCCGCTGATGCGCGGGCTGTCGCCGTTGGTGGTGCTGGCCTTGACTCTGATTTTTGCCGGCGAGGTGCTGAGTACCCAGCAGATCCTCGGCATTGTGTTGATTCCGTTCGGCATGCTCTGCCTGCTCTGGCAAGGGGGCGGCGGCGAGCGCCTGCCGTGGTCGATGCTGCCGGTGGTGGTGTTGATCGGCCTGTGCATCGGCTGCTACACCTTTATCGATGGCCAGGCCTTGCGGCGCTGGTCGCATCCTCTGGATTACCTGGTCTGGGTGACGCTGTTCAGCGCCTGGCCGTTTCCCTTGCTGGCGCTGGTGCGCAAGCGTCCGGCGTTTCTGTTGTTCTGGCACGAGCAATGGCGCCTGGGGTTGAGCGTCGGATTCTGCGTGCTGTTCAGCTACGCTTTGGTGCTATGGGCCATGCAGCTGGGCTCGATTGCCGAAGCGGCAGCGCTGCGTGAGATCAGTGTGATTCTGGTGGTGCTGTTCGGGATGCGCTACTTGAAAGAACCTTTTGGCCGGCCGCGGCTCTTAGCCTGCGGGCTGGTGCTGATCGGCATGCTGGTCATGAAGTTTTAAGCCGGACCTCAATAGAACTCTAAAAAGGAATCTGCAATGACCGTCGCGTTCTGGTGTGTGTTGATCGCTATTTTTCTTCCGTACCTGTGCACAAGTGTCGCCAAGTTCAGTGGCGGTAGGTTCGGGTTACGGGAAAACCATGATCCGCGGGCCTTTCTCGACAATCTTGACGGGTTCGCCAGGCGTGCTCATTCTGCGCAGCTGAACAGCTTCGAAGTGACGCCGGCGTTTGCCGCTGCGGTGATCATTGCGTACATCAGCGAAAATGCCGAGCTGGTGACCATTGATGTGTTGGCGGTGTTGTTTATCACCAGCCGCTTGCTCTACATCATTTGTTATCTGGCGGACTGGGCGGTCTTGCGTTCGCTGGTGTGGTTTGTGGGTATGGCGCTGATTGCGAGTTTCTTTTTTGTGTCGGTGTAGAAGGATTACGCAGTTTTCATAGCAGCTGGCATAGCCTGCGTCCGGCTCGGTCCGCATTCGGCGAAGCGGTCGTAGTGATGCCATACCGCGATTTACCAGGCAGATTGCGGTCGTCGGTTTACGACCGCTTCGCGGCCGGACGCAGCCTTCGCCAGCTGCTACGGGGCAGTGGGCACGTCGGGCACTTTGGGCAACACCGCGCCTTTGGGCCACAGCATCCATATCTGCCCCTGCTGTTTCATGTCTCCAGCCAAATGCCCCGCCGCATCGCCGGTGCCCCAGAACAGGTCGGCACGGACTTCACCAGTGATTGCGCCGCCAGTGTCCTGTGCCGCCACCGGACGTACCAGTCCGGTACCGTCAGGGCGGGTGGTCGAGAGCCATAACAGACTGCCCAGTGGAACCACCTTGCGGTCTACCGCGACGCTGTAGCCGGCGGTCAGCGGCACGTTCAGCGAGCCGCGCGGGCCTTCATTACTGTCGGGATTGCGATTGAAGAACACATAGCTGGGATTGCTGCCGAGCAACTCGGGTATCCGTGTCGGGTTCGCCTTGGCCCAGGCGCTGATGGTGCCCATGGTCACCTCTTCTTTTTTCAGCTCGCCCTGATCAACCAGCCAGCGACCGATTGGCCGATACGGGTGGCCGTTCTGATCGGCATAACCGATGCGCAACTGACGACCATCGTCCAGCCGAATGCGCCCCGAGCCCTGAATCTGCAGAAATTGCAGGTTCATCGGATCGGTGAGCCAGGCAATGACCGGTGCCTTGACGCCTTTGGCATCAATCGCGGCGGCGTCGTCATAGGGCTTGAGTACCCGGCCTTCGAGCCGGCCGCGCAGGCGCTTGCCTTTGAGTTCTGGGTAAATGCTGTCGAGCGACACGATGATCATATCTTCGGGCACGCCGTAGACCGGAACGCTTGCTTGCGCAGTCTGGGTCAGGCTGCCGGGATAAACCGGTTCGTAATAGCCGGTAATCAGGCCGTTGCCGCTGCCATTGGCGGACCGCAGGCCATAAACATCCAGATGCTCCTTGAGAAAACCACGGATATCTCCAGGCGACTGCGGCACGTTAGCGGCCGAAGCGCAGGTGGTAGCCCAGATAGGGTCGGCCTTGAGTCGAGTGCAGGCGCTGCGCCAGGAGCCGAAACCGGCCAGCAAATCTTCGTCGGAAACAGCGGGCAGGGCCTCCCAGGTCGCGCTGACATAGGTTGCAATCGCATGTGTTTCCGGCTTGGTGCTGTCGCCACCGTTGCAGCCGGCGAGCAGGGCGACCATCGGTAGGGTCCAGGCCAGGCTACGACGCCATGCCTTGAAATGACTGTTCATTCGGTACTTCCTTTGCCGGTTGCCCAAGCGCTCGAGGCGTTCAAACAACCCATATTATTAATAGGGCTATTGGTCTTTGCGGGTGACGCGAGGATACTGGGCGCCGTTTCCCGTGACCTGAAGCCCCCATGACTTTTAAAAGACTTTCAGTTGTATTGCTGGCCTGCCTGACGTTGTCCGCCTGCGGTGGTGTCGACCCGAATTCGCCGCTGGGTCAACGCAAGGCGATTTTCAAGCAAATGCTCAAGACCAGCGAAGACCTGGGCGGCATGCTGCGCGAGCGAATTCCCTTCGACGGAGCGCGTTTTGCCGAGGGCGCAGTGAAGCTGGATAGCTTGTCCCGTGAGCCGTGGAAGCATTTTCCCCAGGTCAGAGAAGAAGACCACAGCAGCGCCAAGGACGATGTCTGGCAGCAGCAGGCACGCTTTCAGGAGCTGGCCCGCACGCTGGAAGCGGCCACCGGTGAATTGGTGATCGCCAGCCAGGTTAAGCCCTACAAGGCCAGTGACCTGGGCCCGGCAGTGCAGAAGGTCGAAGACGCCTGTAGCGCGTGCCATAAACAGTTTCGTGATCATTGATTTTGCAGCTCGATAGCTAAGCCTGTGGCGAGGGGGCAAGCCCCCTCGCCACAAAAACCCTTCACCACAACGGTTTATTACTTATCCAGCTCATCCAGCGCTTCCTGCAATTCTTTGCGGGACTTGGCGAGTTTGTCTTTGAGTTTGTTGATCTTCTCGGAATCATCCTTCTTCATGGCCTTCTCAAGGTCACCCTGACGGCGGCTGACTTCGTGCTTTGCATCCAGCACCTTGTTTTCCCGTTCTTTCTTCAAAGACGCGTCGGTGCAGTTGGCCGTAACTTCGCTCAGGGCTTTTTCCAGGCCCGCTTGCTGTTCACTATTGCCCTGGGCCTTGGCCTGCTCGATCTGGGTGCTGATAGCCTGACGTTTAGCCGCGCAGCCGGTAAGTTCAGGGGCTTCTTCAACGGCCAACAGAGGGGCAGCCATCAGGCTGCAAACGGTGAACAGGGCGAGCGGTGACAAAAAATTCATGAAAGCTCCGTGAAAAAGATCGCTATCAGGTCAGCGTACAGATCGCTATTGGAGTTCATCTGTACTCTTGGGTTCAAAGCTGCCAGGCATCCTGGCTTCGAAAAAACCATCGATCCCGGCAGTGCGTAGTTCTTCGCTCAGGGCCAGTACCTGCGGGTCGCGAAAAAATGCGCTCAATTGCGCTGCGCGTCCCGGGCCGATCCCGGTTTCGGTCTGCCATTGTGCGGTACTTCTTGCCGCCAGCGTCTGCCATGGCCCGCCAAGGTCGACGTCGGCGGTCGGTGGCATGCCCAGTGCTTTGAGCCAATTGTCGAAGGGACGCTGCCTGGCACTTTGCAAACTGCTCAGCAAGCGGGCACTGCTGCGCTCGCCGAAGCCGTCAATGTTAGCAAGCTCTTGCGCATCGAGGGTCAACCAATCGAGCAGGTTGTTGATGCGCCCGGCGCTGATCAGTTTTTCCCAGGTGCCGGGGCCGATATGCGGCAGCGCCAGTCCCTGTTTGCCACTGAGCCAGGTCAAGCGTGCCAGGAACTGGCTCTCGCACCCTGGGGTGGACTGCCAGCAGCTCAGTTGATGAAAGTCCTGTGCCCGTGGCGCAACCACCTCCAGGCGCTGGGTGCCGCGTAAAACAACGCTGTCGAGGCGAGGAATGGTCAGGCCCGCCAGGCTTATCGCGACTTGATCTCCGGGTCGAATATCCAGGGTCTGCCAACGTTGCAGTGAACCGACACTGACGTGTTTGACCTGCCGGTCATCGAGGGTCAATGGTTTGAGTTCCAGTACGGGGGTAATTCTCCCGGTGCGACCAATATTGAATTTCACCCCGCGTACTTCTGCCAGTGCCTGAGCGAAGGGGTATTTCCAGGCAACGATCCAATAGGGCGCCTTTACCTGCCAGCGCTGCGCGGGCGGGCGTTGGCTCTGACGTAGTACGAGGCCGTCGGTGGCAAACGGCAAGGGTGAGCGATACCAGTGTTCGCGCCATCGTTCGGCGTCGGCGAAGCTGGTAATCGGTTGGCTATAGTGCGCACTCTGGGCAAACCCAAGCGCCTTCAGGCCTGCCAGCCGTTCGGCCAAGGTCGGCGGGCCTTGCGGCCAATCCCAGACAAACAGCCCGATGCCGCCTGCGTCTACGGCACTGAGCTCCTTGCGTGCCATCAACCGGGCAACGCTGCTACGGGCGTTGAGGCTACCGGCCGTGGCCTGGATATGGTCGGTGAGATGCCAATAAAGCTCGCCTTGAAGCACCAGGTCCAGTGGTTGTGGCAGTTGCGCAGGGATAGCCCCGACCTTGCGCGCCGAGGCGGTCCAGTCTTGTCCGCGCACGCCATTACCACGACTGATCACTCGCTCCAGTTGGCCCTGGCGATAGACCAGCGTGACTGCCACACCGTCGACTTTCGGTTGAGCCCAGACGTCCTCGCGGTCCTTGAGCCATTTAGCGATGTCACGGCCATCGGCGAGCTTTTCCAGGCCGGTCTGGGGGATGGGGTGGGAAATCGGGCCTCCTGCCGTGCGCAGCGGATTGTCCGGTTGCCGGTTGATTGTCGGAAAACACTCACGCCATTGGCTGAGCAGGGCGCGGGATTGATCGTAAAGTTCGTCGGCAACCAGCGAGCGACCTTGCCGGTGATAACTGTCGTCCCAGCGATTGAGCTGTTGTCGCAGTTGAGTGATTTCGTCCTTGGCGCGACTGAGCGACCAGTCTGGGCAGGTGTTCTCGTTGGCGTTGGCGTTCAGGAAATAGAGGGTTAGCCAAAAACCGACTAACAGGCGTGCAGTAGCAAGCATCATGAGCATCCTTGCTCGAGAGGAATGTCTTAAGGCTATATCAGGAGGGGTGTTGGCATTCGGCGAGTATTTTTCCGAGTGTGTCGGTAGGCAGATGTCGGGTCTCTGCGCGATGGAGGGTAGCTATAAGGACGCTTTCGCGGGCAAGCCCGTTCCCACAGGAAGGGCGGGGGCGGCACGCATGAAAAAGCCCCGCAGGGCGAACCGTGCGGGGCTTGGGTGCAGCCGAAGAGCGCTTACAGACCGGCAGCAACGCGCAGGGCGTCGACGCGGTCGGTTTTTTCCCAGGTGAACGTGGTGAAGGTGTCGTCGCCGACGGTCTTCACTTGCGGCGTACGACCGAAGTGGCCGTAGGCTGCGGTTTCCTGGTACATCGGGTGCAGCAGGTCGAGCATGGTAGTGATCGCGTATGGACGCAGATCGAAGCACTCGCGGACCAGGTTGATGATCTTGTCATCGCTGATCTTGCCGGTGCCGAAGGTGTTCAACGAGATCGAAGTCGGTTGAGCGACGCCGATGGCATAGGACACCTGGATCTCGCAACGCTCGGCCAGGCCGGCAGCGACGATGTTTTTCGCCACGTAACGACCGGCGTAGGCCGCGGAACGGTCAACCTTCGATGGATCCTTGCCGGAGAACGCGCCGCCGCCATGACGGGCCATGCCGCCGTAGGTGTCGACGATGATCTTGCGGCCGGTCAGGCCGCAGTCGCCCACCGGGCCACCGATGATGAAGTTGCCGGTCGGGTTGATGTGGAACTGAGTGTCCTTGTGCAGCAGTTCGGCAGGCAGCACGTGCTTGACGATCAGCTCCATCACGCCTTCGCGCAGGTCTTTGTAAGACACGTCCGGGTTGTGCTGAGTCGACAGAACAACGGCGTCGATGCCCACTACCTTGCCATTTTCATAGCGGCAGGTGACTTGGGATTTGGCATCCGGACGCAACCACGGCAGCAGGCCGGATTTGCGGGCTTCGGCCTGGCGCTGCACCAACTGGTGAGAGAAGGTGATTGGCGCTGGCATCAGCACGTCGGTTTCGTTGCTGGCGTAGCCGAACATCAGGCCCTGGTCGCCAGCGCCCTGGTCTTCCGGTTTGCTGCGGTCAACGCCCTGGGCGATGTCTACCGACTGCTTGCCGATGATGTTCATCACCGCGCAGGTGGCACCATCGAAGCCGACGTCGGAGCTGTCGTAACCGATGTCGATGATGACTTTACGGACGATGTCTTCGAGGTCAACCCAGGCCGAAGTGGTGACTTCGCCTGCAATGATCGCTACGCCGGTTTTCACCAGAGTCTCGCACGCCACACGGGCGAACTTGTCTTCAGCAATGATGGCGTCCAGCACCGCATCAGAAATCTGGTCGGCGATTTTGTCCGGATGCCCTTCAGACACGGACTCGGAGGTGAAGAGGGAGTATTCGCTCATCTCGATGTTTTCCTGAATTTACCGATGGTGAGTGTCGCCAGCCGGTCGCTGAAAGTGGCGGACCTGGATCTGGAAACCATTACGTAAGCCTACATAGAGGCTTTCCCCGGGAGCGAGTCCCGCAGCGGTGGCCCAGCGGGCCAAATCGTCCTGTTCAAAACCCAACCAAAGATCACCGCAGGCCTCCTTGGCCCAACTTTGATTGTGGCTACACAACTCTGTCACTAACAGGCTACCGCCTGGTTGCAGCAATTTGGCCATGTGCTTGAGCGCATCGGCCGGTGCCGCGAAATGATGCAGCACCATGTTCAGTACTACGCAATCGGCCTGCAGACTCACGCCATTCAATGCATCGGCCAATTGCAGGCTGACGTTAACCAGCGCTTCACGCTCACAGACCTGACGCGCCAGCTCGAGCATCGCCGGGCTGTTGTCCAGTGCCGTGACCTGGCTGAAGCGACGTGCCAGTTCCGGCAGAAAGCCGCCGTCGCCGGGGCCGACTTCAATGGCGGTGGCCTCGTCGATGAAGCTCAACTTGTCGAGCAGCGCCACCACGCTTTCACGGTACTGCGCCAGGCCGGCGATCAAGTCCTGCTGGGCGCGAAATTTTTCCGCGACCCGGGAGAAGAAGTCCTGACTGGCTGCGGCCCGTTGCCCGTGGACCTGACTGATCCGCGACCGCACATCGGCCGACAGGGTCAGGTTATCCACTTCGTCGAGCAGGGCCGCGTGCAGCTTGCCGCCCAGCAATTCACTGTGGGGCAGGGCGCGGCGGTAGAAAATCGCGTTGCCTTCGCGCCGGCTCGCCACCAGGTCGGCCTGGGCCAGGACCTTTAAATGGTGGCTCATGCCGGACTGCCCAATGTCGAAGATCTGCGCCAGCTCCAGCACGCCGAACGAATCGTTGGCCAGCGCCCGCAACACATTCAGCCGCAACGGATCGCCGCCGGCTTTGCACAGGGCAGCCAGCTCATCACAGTCGTCATGGCGAATGGAGGGCACGCGTAGGTTCATAGGGCTGGCAGTCTAGTGAGGGGCCTGAATCCTCGCAAGAGCAATATCAAAAAGTTTTGATATTGCTCGATAGATGGCACTTCTGAGGCCTGGGCTCACTCTACAAACCAACAGCAGAATGGTTTCACCAAAAGATTAGGCCTTTATCCACAGGAAAAAGTCGCTTCAGTGACTATCTGTCATTGCCCCAAGGCATGCCGCTGGGGGAAAATGCTCGCCTTTTTTCCGTTTCGTTTTACTTAATCCCCAGGAGATCAGCGATGCCCAGCCGTCGTGAGCGTGCCAACGCCATTCGTGCCCTCAGCATGGATGCCGTGCAAAAAGCCAACAGCGGCCATCCAGGTGCCCCAATGGGTATGGCGGATATCGCCGAAGTACTTTGGCGTGACTACCTCAAGCACAACCCGAGCAATCCATCGTTCGCCGACCGTGACCGCTTCATCATGTCCAACGGTCACGGCTCGATGCTGATCTACTCGCTGTTGCACCTGACCGGCTACGACCTGTCGATCGATGACCTGAAAAACTTCCGTCAACTGCACAGCCGCACTCCGGGTCACCCGGAATTCGGTTATACCCCGGGTGTCGAGACCACTACCGGCCCGCTGGGTCAGGGTCTGGCCAACGCCGTCGGTTTCGCCCTGGCAGAAAAAGTCCTGGCGGCGCAGTTCAACCGTCCTGGCCACAACGTTGTCGACCACCACACCTATGTGTTCCTGGGTGACGGTTGCATGATGGAAGGCATTTCCCACGAAGTCAGTTCCCTGGCCGGTACTCTGGGCCTGGGCAAGCTGATTGCCTTCTACGATGACAACGGCATCTCCATCGACGGTGAAGTCGAAGGTTGGTTCACCGACGACACCCCCAAGCGTTTCGAAGCCTACAACTGGCAAGTGATCCGCAATGTCGACGGTCATGACCCGGAAGAGATCAAGATCGCGATCGACACTGCACGCAAAAGCGCGCAACCGACACTGATCTGCTGCAAAACCACCATCGGTTTCGGCTCGCCGAACAAGCAAGGCAAGGAAGACTGCCACGGTGCCCCACTGGGTGACGCGGAAATCGCTCTGACCCGCGCCGCGCTGAAGTGGAACTACGGCCCGTTCGAAGTTCCGGCCGAGATCTACGCCGAGTGGGATGCCAAAGAAGCCGGTCGTGCTACCGAAGCCGAGTGGGACCAGCGTTTCGCTGCCTACTCCGCTGAATTCCCGCAACTGGCCAATGAGTTGATTCGTCGTCTGAGCGGTGAATTGCCGGAGGACTTCTCCGAGAAGGCTGCGGCCTACATCGCTGAAGTGGCTGCCAAAGGCGAATCCATCGCCAGCCGTAAAGCCAGCCAGAATACATTGAATGCCTATGGCCCGCTGCTGCCGGAACTGCTGGGCGGCTCCGCTGACCTGGCCGGTTCCAACCTGACCCTGTGGAAAGGCTGCAAAGGCGTCAATGCTGAAGACGCCAGCGGCAACTACATGTACTACGGCGTTCGTGAGTTCGGCATGAGCGCAATCATGAACGGCGTGACCTTGCACGGCGGTCTGTTGCCTTACGGCGCAACCTTCCTGATGTTCATGGAATACGCCCGCAACGCGGTGCGCATGTCGGCACTGATGAAGAAGCGCGTGATCTACGTCTACACCCACGACTCCATCGGTCTGGGCGAAGACGGCCCGACTCACCAGCCGATCGAGCAGTTGTCCAGCCTGCGCTGCACACCGAACCTCGACACCTGGCGTCCAGCCGATGCGGTTGAATCGGCGGTGGCCTGGAAATTCGCGCTGGAGCGTGACGATGGTCCGTCGGCGCTGATCTTCTCCCGTCAGAACCTGCAGCACCAAACTCGCGATGCGGTGCAGATCGAATGCATCAGCCGTGGCGGTTACGTGCTCAAGGACTGCGCAGGCGAGCCTGAGCTGATCCTGATCGCCACAGGTTCCGAAGTCGGCCTGGCGGTTCAAGCCTTCGACAAACTGACAGAACAAGGCCGCAAGGTGCGTGTGGTTTCCATGCCATGCACCAGCGTCTTCGACGCTCAGGATGCTGGCTACAAGCAGGCAGTTTTGCCGTTGCAGGTCAGCGCCCGGATCGCCATCGAAGCCGCTCATGCCGACTACTGGTACAAGTACGTGGGCCTGGAAGGTCGCGTCATCGGCATGACCACCTACGGCGAGTCGGCGCCTGCGTCTGCCCTGTTCGAAGAGTTCGGCTTCACCCTGGAAAACATCCTGGGTCAGGCTGAAGAGTTGCTGGAAGACTAAAAAGCACGAACGCGGTGGCCACTGGCTGCCGCGATTCCCCCGTAGGAGCTGCCGATAGGCTGCGATCTTTTGATCTTGTTTTTACAAGCAAAATCAAAAGATCGCAGCCTATCGGCAGCTCCTACGGGGGGGTGTGTTGTTCATAAGAATTCGTCTGTCCGCGCATTATCGAGAACCCCATGCCTCAACCGCGTCCCTACAAAGTTGCACTCAACGGCTACGGCCGGATTGGTCGTTGCGTCTTGCGTGCTTTGTTCGAGCGAGGAGCGGCGGCCGGGTTTGAAATAGTTGCGATCAACGATCTGGCCGACATGGCCAGCATCGAATACCTGACACGCTTCGACTCCACTCACGGGCGTTTTCCCGGTGCGGTGAAGGTCGACGGCGATTGTCTGCATATTAATGGCGACTGCGTGAAGGTTCTGCGCAGTGCCACCCCTGAAGGCATCGACTGGGCAGCACTGGGTGTCGATCTGGTGCTCGAATGCTCGGGTGCCTACCACACTCGGGTCGACGGCCAGCGCTTCCTGGATGCCGGCGCGCCGCGGGTGCTGTTCTCCCAACCGATGGCCAGCGAGGCGGATGTCGACGCCACCATCGTCTATGGCGTCAACCAGGATTGCCTGACTGGCGACGAGTTGCTGGTGTCCAACGCTTCCTGCACCACCAATTGCGGTGTGCCGCTATTGCGCCTGCTGGATCAGGCCATCGGCCTGGAGTACGTGTCAATCACCACCATTCACTCGGCGATGAACGATCAGCCGGTGATCGACGCCTATCATCACGAAGACCTGCGCCGCACCCGTTCGGCGTTTCAGTCGGTGATTCCGGTGTCCACTGGTCTGGCGCGTGGCATTGAACGGCTGTTGCCGGAACTTGCCGGGCGAATTCAGGCCAAAGCAGTGCGAGTGCCGACGGTTAACGTGTCCTGCCTGGATATCACCCTGCAGACCGCACGCGATACCAACGCCACCGAGGTCAACCGGATCCTGCGCGAGGCCGCCACCAGCGGCCCGCTCAAAGGCCTTTTGGCCTACACCGAGTTGCCTCATGCCAGTTGTGATTTCAATCATGACCCTCACTCGGCGATTGTCGACGCCAGTCAGACCCGCGTTTCCGGCCCACGGCTGGTTAACCTGCTGGCCTGGTTCGACAACGAATGGGGGTTTGCCAATCGAATGCTGGATGTTGCGGAGCACTATCTGCACACCGCTACTCCAAAACCAGCTCTCTAATACAGTAACCCAGGAAATGCGACCCATGACCGTGTTGAAGATGACCGACCTCGATCTGCAAGGTAAACGCGTACTGATCCGTGAAGACCTCAATGTCCCAGTCAAGGACGGTGTTGTCACCAGCGATGCGCGAATCCTGGCTTCGCTGCCGACCATCAAGCTGGCCCTGGAAAAAGGCGCGGCCGTGATGGTCTGCTCACACCTGGGCCGTCCGACCGAGGGCGAGTTCTCGGCCGAGAACAGCCTCAAGCCGGTTGCCGATTACCTGAGCAAGGCCCTGGGCCGCGAAGTGCCGCTGGTCTCCGATTATCTGGGTGGCGTCGACATCAAGGCCGGCGACATCGTGCTGTTCGAGAACGTGCGCTTCAACAAAGGCGAGAAAAAGAACGCTGACGAACTGGCCCGGCAATACGCGGCCCTGTGCGACGTGTTCGTGATGGACGCCTTCGGCACCGCTCACCGCGCCGAGGGCTCGACCCACGGCGTGGCCAAATTCGCTAAAGTCGCGGCCGCAGGCCCGTTGCTGGCGGCCGAACTGGACGCACTGGGCAAAGCCCTCGGCGCCCCGGCCCAACCAATGGCCGCCATCGTTGCCGGCTCCAAGGTCTCGACCAAGCTCGATGTGCTCAACAGCCTGAGCCAGATCTGCAACCAGCTGATCGTTGGCGGCGGCATCGCCAACACCTTCCTCGCTGCGGCCGGTCACCCGGTCGGCAAGTCGCTGTACGAACCGGACCTGCTGGACACCGCCCGCGCCA
Source organism: Pseudomonas sp. KH_050 (assembly GCF_057838875.1). NCBI lineage: Bacteria > Pseudomonadati > Pseudomonadota > Gammaproteobacteria > Pseudomonadales > Pseudomonadaceae > Pseudomonas > Pseudomonas sp. KH_050. The sequence goes on from NZ_CM174478.1 coordinate 525,848, forward strand.
TCGCCGCTAAAGTCAGCGTGCCATTGCCGGTCGACGTGGTGGTTGCCAAGGAATTTGCCGAAAGCGCTGTGGCCACCGTCAAGCTGATCGCTGATGTCGCCGAAGACGATATGATTCTGGACATCGGCCCGCAAACCGCGGCGAACTTCGCTGAGCTGCTGAAATCGTCCAGGACCATTCTGTGGAACGGTCCGGTCGGTGTATTTGAGTTCGACCAGTTCGGTAACGGCACCAAAGTTCTGGCCCAGGCTATCGCTGAAAGCTCGGCGTTCTCCATTGCCGGTGGTGGCGACACACTGGCGGCCATCGATAAATATGGCGTTGCAGCGCAAATCTCCTACATTTCTACCGGCGGTGGTGCGTTCCTCGAGTTCGTCGAGGGCAAAGTACTGCCAGCCGTTGAAGTGTTGGAAAGCCGCGCGAAAGCCTAAGGGTTTATCTGGCCTGAAAAAGGAATATTCAAATGGTCAAGACGTTAGCGCTGTTGCTCTTCGCGGGTTTGTTGGCCGGCTGCGGGAGTACCCCTAAGACCCAGCCTGAGCCTGCCGCGGGCGAGCCGGAACGCGGCTGCTATCAGGCCGATTGGCAGGCCGAAACCGCCCCGGTGATCAACAAGCGCTCGGGGCCGGAAGGTCTGGACAAATATGAGACTCCAGCCAAGGCCAAGGAACATGGCTGCCCTTGACGGGTCAGATTCAATAACGCGCGGTGCTTGCGGCTGTCAGCCGTAAGCCGAGGGACGCCGATGAAAGGCTTTATCGCCGTGACGGCGCTGGTAGTGCTCGCAGGATGCGCCAACCTGAACCTGTTTGAGTCGCCGCAGCAGGACAGCTGGACGACCTGGAGCTGCGACAGCCAGGCTCAAGTAGTCTGGCGCTACGCCGACAGTAACCGTACGCAAGTCGATTTACGTCTGGGCGGGGCCGATCGGGTCTACCGCCTGAAACTTGAGCCAAGCGGCTCGGGTTCGCTGTACAGCAATGACATGCTGGCGTTTCACATAAAAGGTGAGGAAGGCCTGGTTTACTGGGTCGCCACCAATGATTTGATCGGCCGCGGCTGTAAATAACCGTAAGGCCGGATATCCGTAGCAGCTGCCGCCAGGCTGCGTTCGGCCACGAAGCGGTCGTAGAACCTGGCACCTCGGTTTGTCAGGATAATCCGGATGACCGTTTTTACGACCGCTTCGTCCGAGTGCGGCCCAGACCGAACGCAGGCTTCGCCAGCTGCTACGGACTGTAGATTTATGCACCACCGAATTGGCAGCCAGGGCTTACCCCCGATCTGCAATAACTTGAATAGCAGCCGCCGCTACGGCAGGCTTGCACGATTAACGACCCTCAACCGGGAGATACACACCCAATGGCACTTATCAGCATGCGCCAGATGCTGGACCACGCAGCCGAGTACGGCTACGGCGTTCCAGCCTTCAACGTCAACAACCTTGAGCAGATGCGCGCCATCATGGAAGCCGCTGACAAGACTGACTCCCCGGTGATCGTCCAGGCTAGCGCCGGTGCGCGTAAATACGCCGGTGCACCGTTCCTGCGTCACTTGATCCTGGCCGCGATCGAAGAGTTCCCGCACATCCCGGTGTGCATGCACCAGGACCACGGCACCAGCCCTGACGTCTGCCAGCGCTCCATTCAACTGGGCTTCAGCTCGGTGATGATGGACGGTTCCCTGGGCGAAGACGGCAAGACCCCGACCGACTACGACTACAACATCCGCGTTACCCAACAAACCGTAGCCATGGCTCACGCCTGCGGTGTTTCGGTAGAAGGCGAGCTGGGCTGCCTGGGTTCGCTGGAAACCGGCATGGCCGGTGAAGAAGACGGCATCGGCGCAGAAGGCGTGCTCGATCACAGCCAGATGCTCACCGACCCGGAAGAAGCCGCTGACTTCGTCAAGCGCACCCAGGTCGACGCTCTGGCCATCGCCATCGGCACCAGCCATGGCGCCTACAAATTCACCAAGCCACCTACCGGCGACGTGTTGGCTATCGACCGCATCAAAGAAATCCACAAACGCATCCCTAACACCCACCTGGTGATGCATGGTTCTTCTTCGGTTCCGCAAGAGTGGCTGGCGATCATCAACCAGTACGGCGGCGACATCAAAGAAACCTACGGCGTACCGGTTGAAGAAATCGTTGAAGGCATCAAGCACGGCGTGCGCAAGGTCAACATCGACACCGACCTGCGCCTGGCATCCACTGGCGCCATGCGTCGCCTGATGGCTACCAACCCGAGCGAATTCGATCCGCGTAAATTCTTCGGCGCCACCGTGACTGCCATGCGTGACGTGTGCATCGCGCGTTACGAAGCTTTCGGCACTGCGGGCAATGCTTCGAAGATCAAGCCAGTCTCGTTGGAAGCGATGTTCCAGCGTTACGCCAAAGGTGAGTTGAACGCCAAGGTCAACTAAGCCTGGGTGTTTGATAGCGTTCATAAAAAACCCGCAGAGATGCGGGTTTTTTTGTGGGAGCGTTCTGGCGAGTCTGCAATCAGGCAGTAGGTAAGTGTACGTTCCCCTGTGGCGAGGGAGCTTGCTCCCGCTGGCCTGCGCAGCAGGCCCGAAACCTGCAATCGCGTTTTATCGGCTAGAACGCATCGGCCGGTTTTGCGAGTGCTGCGCACTCGAGCGGGAGCAAGCTCCCTCGCCACAAAAGGCTGCATTCCTGCAGGGGCCGCAATCCACCACTACTTATTGTGATCGATATCCAGCCTGGAAAACGTCGCTTTGCCGCCTTCGCTTTTGTAGCCGGTATTGTCCTGGACGTAGACCCCAGCCTTGAAGTACAGCGGTTTGTCGCGCCAGGCAGCACCGATCTGCGTGTCCCACTTGTAGCCGGCAGCGCTGATGCCGAGGGCGCCACCAGGGCTGAGGTGGATCTGGTAGGAGAACTCACTGTTGAGTTTCACGCCCTGGGCGATATTGATCACCCGGCCTTCGTTATCATCGGGGCGCATGCGCACTTTGGCGACAATGTTGCCGCTCTTGGAGCTTTCCTTGTACTGGTACTCGACCTTCACCATGGGTCTGGTGCTCTTGTAGGCGTGGATCTGGCCGATGACGATCTTGCCAGTGGATGGCACCTGGTTTATCACCAGGGTGGCACGCAGCAGATTGTCGGCGGCGGGGTAGAGCCAATTGTGCAATTTGCCGTTGGAGTAGGTTTCGCGTAATTCGGTACGCGGAAATTTGGCATTTGCAGTGCGTGTACCGGTCACGGGTGTCCAGAAATATACGGTGCTGCCATCGGAATTGAAGTACTGATCTTTGAAACCATTCACCAGTCTGGAGGTTTCGATGGTCGCCGGAGGGCTGCCGACGGGAACGCTCAAGTTCCAGGATGCCATATCGATCATGTTCAAACCTTTTGCTGATTCATGCTGCGCGCGAACCGCCAGAGGCTTTAGCTCGCGCTTTTAGAGGGCAGTCTTTATAAACGCGCAGCGTCAATTTGTTAACGCCCATATGGCGGAGAGTTGACGTCAACCTTCTGGCTAAACGCCATCTTTCCCGGTTTACGGGGCCTGTGGAGCATACCGTTAGTCGGGTGCCTGAAGGATTGGCGCAATGATGGCTTGATGACACCTACTGCTTTCGCGGATCCGGGTCTAGAGTGAAACCTCAGTATTTGTCCGGTTTTCCCTCCGTTACCGGCACGACACCCAGACAAGAGAAGCAGCATGGAATGCGCGCAACCCAAGCCAGGTGAAGTCCGTTCAGTCCTTTTGATAGTTGATGACTATCCCGAAAATTTGATCAGCATGCGTGCGCTGCTGCAACGCCAGGACTGGCATGTCATCACGGCGGCCTCTGGAGTCGAGGCGCTGGGCTTGTTGCTCGAGCATGAAGTCGACCTGGTACTGTTGGATGTGCAGATGCCCGGCATGGACGGTTATGAAGTGGCGCGCCTGATGCGCGGCAGTCAACGAACTCAGCAGACCCCGATCATTTTCCTCACCGCCAACGAGCAGTCCCAGGCCTCCGTGATCAAGGGCTATGCCAGTGGCGCAGTCGACTACCTGTTCAAGCCGTTCGACCCGCAGATTCTCAAACCCAAAGTCCAGGCATTGCTCGAGCATCAACGCAATCGACGGGCATTGCAGCGTCTGAGTCATGACCTGGAGGTGGCGCGGGCGTTCAATGCCTCGGTGCTGGACAACGCGGCAGAAGGGATTTTGGTGGTGGATGAAGGCGGCTTGATCCGCTTTGCCAACCCGGCGATCTCACGGTTGCTCAATGCGCCGGTGGGAGAGTTGCAGGGTGCGGAGTTTGTGAGTTTTCTGCAAAGTCCGCATGTGCCCTGCTGGATCGATTCAGAGCTTTATCTGGTCTACCGCCGCGGTGAAACCTGGCGCTTGCACGATGCCATGCTGCGCACCGCGCCGGGTCAGCAGGTGCCCGTGGCGCTGTCGTGCGCGCCGTTGCCGGCGGACCAGAAAGCCATGGTGGTGACGGTGCTGGATATGTCGGTGGTGCGCCATCTGCATCAGCAACTGGAGTTTCAGGCCGTCACCGATCCCTTGACCGGGCTGCTCAACCGCCGTGGGTTCTACCAGACCGTGGAGACTATTCTGCTGCGCACCGAGCGTTCGAACTCCACGCCGGTGCTGCTGTATCTGGACCTCGATGGCTTCAAACGAGTCAATGATTCTTTGGGACACGATGCCGGGGATCGGGTGCTGCGCTGGGTGTCGGAGCAATTGAAGGCCTGCCTGCGCTCATCCGATATCCTGGCGCGCATGGGGGGCGATGAGTTTACCGCGCTGCTGGATCTGGAATTCCCCGAACAGGCGGCAAAAATAGCGGAAAAGCTCATAGAGCGAGTGTCGATCTGTCAGCAGATAGAGGGGCTGGACATGACGCTTGGTGTAAGTATCGGAATCGCCACCTACCCGGACTGCGGCTCCAATCTCGACGGCTTGCTGCGGGCGGCCGATATCGCCATGTACGAGTCCAAGCGCGCCGGACGTCAGCAGTATCGATTCTACGATCACGAAATGAATGGCCGCGCCCGTTCGCGCTTGATGCTCGAAGAAAGCGTGCGCTCAGCGATTGAGAACAAGGATTTCAACCTGGTGTATCAGCCTCAGGTAGCGATAGCCGATGGTCGCCTGCGCGGCTTCGAAGCGTTACTGCGCTGGCAGCACCCGAGTGTCGGTGATGTGCCACCGGGGCTGTTCCTGCCATTACTGGAAGAAGCACGACTGATCAGCCGCCTGAGCAGTTGGATCTATCAGCAGAGCGCGGTTCAGCGCAGCGCCTGGGAGGGCGTGTTTGGGGACGACCTTGTGCTCTGTGTAAGCCTGAGCGGGAGCCAGTTCAGCATGCCGAACCTGGTCACCGAATTTCGGCAGGTGCTTGAGCGTCATGGCTTGCAGCCGCGCCAGCTGGAAGTCGAAGTGACGGAGAGCGCGCTGATGCAGAATTTCGAGGAGTCGCGCAAACAATTGCGTCTGCTGCGCAACCTTGGGGTGCGGGTGGCGCTTGATGATTTTGGGGTGGGCAACTGCTCTCTGGCGCACCTGCGAGACCTGGAGTTCGATAGCCTCAAGCTCGATCGGCAGCTGATCGCCCGACTGCTCGACTCGCCGCGGGATGCTGCGATGGTCCGTAGCGTTATCGAGCTGTGCAGACAGTACGGTTTGCAGGTGATCGCCGAAGGGGTGGAAACGCTTGAGCAATTCCAGTGGTTGCAGGCCAATGGGTGTGAGTACGTGCAGGGGTTCCTGGTGGCGCTACCGCTGACGGCCGGTGATGCCGGCCGCTTCGCGCAGCCGTTTGACTGGGGCGCGCTCAGAGGCTGAATTCGCTACACTGTTAACCTTTCGTGACTGTGTTGCCCGCTCCCATGACCGCGTTGAAGTACCTCCAGGCTTATCCCGCCGCACTGCAAGAGCAAGTGCGCCAGCTGATCGCGCAAGATCGGTTGGGCGACTATCTGAGCCAGCGTTATCCCGACAAACATGCGGTGCAAAGCGACAAAGCGCTGTACAGCTTTGCTTTGGCCTTGAAGCAGGAACACCTGCGTAACGCGCCAGCCATCGATAAAGTGCTGTTCGATAACCGCCTGGACCTGACCCATCGCGCCCTTGGCCTGCACACGGCGATTTCCCGGGTGCAGGGCGGCAAACTCAAAGCCAAGAAGGAAATCCGCATCGCCGCATTGTTCAAGGATGCGGCGCCGGAATTTCTGCGCATGATCGTTGTGCATGAACTGGCGCACTTCAAAGAGTCCGACCACAACAAGGCGTTCTATCAGCTCTGCGAGCACATGCTGCCGGGCTACCACCAACTGGAATTCGACCTGCGCATCTACCTGACTTATCGGGACATGCAGGGCAAGGCTGTTGTGGCCCCGTAACGGTACCGAGAAGGAGTTTGTGAATGGACGTAAGCAAGACCAAGAGCAGCTTTTACCGGCGCTTGTATGTGGCATATCTGATCGACAGCCAGCTGGCCAGTAGCGTTCCGGCCATCACCGAGGTCACCGGCATGCCCCGGCGCACGGCGCAGGATACGATTGCCGCGTTGGCGGATCTGGATATCGTCTGCGAGTTCGAGCAAAAGGATGGCGCGCGCAACCATGCCGGGCGTTACCAGATCCATAGCTGGGGGGCGATCGACAAAGGCTGGATTACCCAGCACCTGGGGCAGGTAAAGGCGGTGCTGGGGTATCCCTGAAATCTGGCGACTACTTGTGGCGAGGGAGCTTGCTCCCGTCGGCCGGTCCGCGCTCGGGCGAAGCAGTCGTAAAATCGCTGAATGCGGTGTGCCTGATACAACACCTTTGCAGTTTCTAGGGCCGCTGCGCAACCCAGCGGGAGCAAGCTCCCTCGCCACAGGGTTCACCTGAAAGCATTTTCAAGGCTTACGCATCCCGATATGCGGAATATCGTCTTCCAGGTACTCCTCGCCCGCCACGACAAACCCATAGCGCTCGTAATAACCCTGCAAATGCGCCTGTGCCGACAGATAGATCGGCACCTCGGGCCAATGCTTTTCAGCCTGCTTCAAGGCATTGGCCATCAGCTCATGGCCCAGGCCTTTGCCTCGTGCCTCTGGCGCAATCACCACACGGCCGATGACCACGTCACCGCCTTGGGAAACCGGGTCGAGCAAACGTAGATAAGCCACCAGCCGATCACCCTCCCAGGCCATCAAATGGCAGGTGTCGCCCTCCAGGTCCTGGCCATCGACATCCTGATAAGCGCATTTCTGTTCGACCACGAAGACTTCCGTGCGCAATTGCAGAATGGCGTACAGCTGTTCTTTGCCCAGATCGCTGTGGTGTTTGCAAATCCAATCAATTGTCATCACTTCATCCTGTAAGAACTCTGGTTCTGATACTAGGCGCCATTCAAATGGATGTCTGCTGGCGGAAAAGGTCGTTTATGTAAACGCAATCAAATTGCCATCATTCATTTTTGCTCGGCACGGTCATCTTTGTGTAATCTGTTTTGCAGCTCTTTGCAGTGGCTCCCATGAGCTAATGTCAGGACCGGAGTTGTGGCCGTTTGCCGGCACACGGACCTTCGAGTTGGCTAAACACACGCTGGGCACCCCCCGCTAAGGATGTTTTAGCATGCCGCGATTGCTTCGAGCCTTTGCATTGATAGGATTGCTCTTGCTGGGTCAGAGCGTTTATGCGGAAAAATTGCGTCTGGTAGCCGATGCGTGGCCGCCGTTTACCGACTCCACGCTGGTCAATGGCGGGTTAGCCACCGATATTGTCAGTACTGCCTTGGCGCGGGCCGGCTATGCCAGTGAATTCGAACAAGTGCCTTGGGCCCGGGCCTTGCTGGGGGTTGGCGAAGGGCGTTACGACGTGCTGGTGAATGCCTGGTTCAACGAGGCCAGGACCCGGTTCGGGCAATACTCCAGTGAATACCTGCTCAACCGGGTGCGCTTCATCAAACGCAAGAGCGAGCCGATCGAGTACCACAACCTGCAGCAGCTGCATGAGTACCCGATCGCGGTGGTGCGCGGTTACGCCTATTCGTCGACGTTCGACAGTGACCCGGACCTGCAGAAAGTGCCGGTGCATAGTTTTTCGATGGCGGTGCGTATGCTGGCTGCGGACCGGGTGAAACTGACCCTGGAGGATGAATTCGTCGCACGCTATTACCTGGCCCGCGAGTCGCCCAAGGTGCGCAATGCGGTGGAGTTTGTGCCACAGCCGTTGAGTGAAAACAGCCTGCACATTCTGGTCAGCCTGAAAAACCCCAGACACCAACAGATCGTCGCCGGATTCGATCGGGAGATAGCCGCGATGAAGGCCGACGGCAGTTATGACCGGCTGCTCAGGCAGCACGGGATGTAACGTCTCAAAGGGCCGCGGGCTCTCAAGCCTCGCTCGTATCCTTGATCAAATGCGCCGCCAATGTCCGCAACGGCCCCAGTTGCCGGCAGATCAGCGCCAACTGCGACTGCACCAACCGTTGACCTTCATCAATTTCGTCGGGCATTAGCTCCAGATCATTGGCCAGCGCTTCTTCGGCATCGCTCTGAATCGCAATCGGCAGTTTACTTGCCAGCCCTTGGGCAATTTCGTCGATGCTCGCTGCCAGGCTGACACCGGCACCATTGATCAAATGCTCGCGCACTTCGCCGGGTAGCTGGGTTTCACGGTGGGCGCCGAGGCCCGACAGGTAGCTGAGCAAGGTGTGGGAGAGCACCAGGAAACGGAAGCCGACATCGGCTTCCTTTCGAAAATGCCCTGGTTCCATCAGCATATTGGCCAGGGTGGTCGACAGTGCTGCATCGGCGTTATGGGCATTGCGCCGGGCCAGGCGATACGCCAGATCGTCACTTTTGCCAGCCGCGTATTGCTGCATGATCTGCCGCAGGTAGATGCTGTTGCAGGTCAGGGTATTGGCCAGCACCTTGTTCAGGCGGCGACCCTGCCAATCCGGCAGGAACAGGAAGACCGCCAGGCCGGCAATCAGGCTGCCCAGCAGAGTATCGAACAGTCGCGGCAGTAACAGGCCGTAGCCGTCACCCACCTGGTTGAAGCAGAACAGCACCATGATAGTGATCGCTGCGGTCGCCAGTGTGTAACGGGTAGTGCGGTTGATAAAGAACACTACCCCGGCGGCAATCGCGAACAGCGACTGGATCAAGGGGCTCGGGAACAGGTCGAACAGCGCCCAGGCTACGATCAAGCCGATAGCGGTGCCGATGATCCGCTGGCCGAGCTTGCGGCGGGTGGCGCCATAGTTCGGTTGGCAGACGAACAGTGTGGTGAGGATGATCCAGTAACCCTGGGACGGGTGGATCAAATGCACCATGCCATAGCCGATGCTCAGCGCCAGGGGCAAACGCAGGGCATGCCGGAACAACAGCGACGTCGGCGTCAGTTGGGTCCGCAGGCGGGTCCAGACGTCCTTGAGGCTGCGCGGCGAACGGTCCAGCAGGCTGCTGTCGGTGGCGTCGGCAAGAGTATCCGGGTTACTCGCGTCGCTGATCAGCCGGTCGAGGGTGCCAAGATTCGCCGCCAGCGCCCGCAAAGAGCGCAGCAGGCCGCGCCAGGCCGGGTTGTTCTGCATGCGCAGGTGGTCGAGGGAGGCATGCAGGTCGCTCAGGGCTTCGGCGAAGCTGGCGTCATAGACGAACGGCTGACGCATCTGGATCGACTCCGCCAGTGCCCGGCAGGCCTTGCCCTGTTGGCGCAGCAGGCGTTGGCAGCGGAACAGCACGTCGCTGTGAAAGAAGGCTTCGGCCAGGGCGTTGTAGGGATAATGGGAAGAGCTGGCACGTTCGTGGATGTCTTGCGCGAGGAAGTACAGCTTCAGGTAGCGACTGACTTTCGACCCCGGCCGGCCATTGCCGACCCGGTGCAGGATGATTTCCTTGGTGGTATTGAGCGCTGCGACGACCCGACCGTTTTGCTGGGCCAGTTCCAGACGCCGTGCTTCGACATCCAGTTGGTGGATCGGTTCGAGCAGCGACGACTTCAGCTTCAGGTAGTACCCCAGCTCCCGGAACAGTCGCGCCAGGCTTTGCTGCACCGGTTGGTTGGAAAACAGTACCTGCCACAACACCGACAACAAGCCGTACCACGCTGCACCGGCCACCAGCAGGACCGGTTCATGCCAGAGGTCGGTGACCTCGCCACCACGCTGCTCCACGCCGATCATGGTGTAGACCGAGAGGATCAAGGTTGCCGAAGCAATCGCCCCATAGCGCTCACCCAATGCGCCGAGCATGGTCAGGCCGAAACTGGCCAGTGCCAGCGCCACGACGAAAATCAGCGGGTAGGGAAACAGCAGTTCGACGGAAAACGCCGCAACGCTGAAGCACACCAGAGTCACGGCCAGGGCATTCAGGCGGCCTTGCCAACTGTCGTCGGTCTCGGCCAGGGCGCTGGCGATAATCCCCAGGAACAACGGGATCAGCAACGCCATTTCATCCTGGTACCAGCACAGCGCCATGCTGCCGGTCAGAGCGATGAATACCCGCACGCTGTAGCTGAATTTATCCAGCGCCCAGAGGCGACGCAGAGACTGACGAAACGAAGTCGATGACATGTAGTGGAAAGGCCTTCCGGGGCAATGCAGCTAAATTGAGCCAGTAATGACGACGATGCAATGGCGCCGATCACATCTGGCAGCAAAATCTGTTCCGCCCTTGAAGTACGGTCCCTTGGAAACCCATGCCGTGGCTTTGAAATACGGTCTCATGTAGGAGCTGCCGCAGGCTGCGATCTTTTCGGGACCGGCACCTATTGAAGATCAAGATCAAAAGATCGCAGCCTGCGGCAGCTCCTACAGTGAGCGTTGGGTCAGACGAATTGCGCTGCAGCGTAGCCCGAGGCCCAGGCCCACTGGAAGTTGAAGCCCCCGAGGTGGCCGGTGACGTCCAGCACTTCGCCGATGAAATACAGGCCAGGGCTTTTCAGCGATTCCATGGTTTTCGACGAAACCTCGCGGGTGTCGACGCCGCCCAAGGTCACTTCGGCGGTGCGGTAGCCTTCGGTGCCGGCCGGGACCAGCCGCCAGCTCGCGAGTTTTTCGGCGATATCGGCCAATTCAGCGTGGGTGTACTGCTTCATGGGCTTGGAAACGAACCAGCTATCGGCGAGCAGGTTGGCCATCTTTTTGGTGAAGATCTCGCCGAGCAGGGTTTTCAGCTCGCTATTGGGGCGTTCGGCCTGTTGCTGCTGCAACCAGCTCGGTACGTCATGATCCGGCAGAAGGTTGATTTCCAGCGTGTCGCCGGATTCCCAATACGAGGAAATCTGCAGAATCGCCGGGCCGCTCAGACCGCGGTGGGTGAACAAAATGTTCTCGCGAAAGCTCTGATTGTTGCAGCTCACCAGGCAATCCACCGAAGTACCGGACAGCTCGGAGCACAGCTCCTTGAGCTGATCGGTAATGGTGAACGGCACCAGGCCGGCGCGGGTTGGCAGCAGCTCGTGACCGAACTGCCTGGCCACCTGATAACCGAAGCCGGTAGCGCCCAATGTCGGGATCGACAAGCCGCCCGTGGCAATCACCAGGGATTCGCAGGTCAACTGGCCCAACGTGGTTTCCAGCAGGTAGCCGCTTTCGAGTTTTTCGATGTTCTGGACCGAGGTGTCCAGGTGCAGGCTGACGCCGACCTGAGCACATTCGTCGAGCAGCATGCCGAGGATGTCGCTGGACTTGTTATCGCAGAACAACTGGCCGAGTTTTTTCTCGTGGTAGGGCACGCCGTGCTTGGCCACCAGCCCGATGAAATCCCATTGGGTGTAGCGGGCCAGGGCGGATTTGCAGAAGTGCGCGTTCTGCGAGAGAAAATTGTTCGGTTCGGTGTACATGTTGGTGAAATTGCAGCGTCCACCACCGGACATCAGGATTTTCTTGCCGGCCTTGTTTGCATGGTCGATCAACATCACCTTGCGCCCACGCCCGGCGGCAGTCAGGGCGCACATCAAACCTGCGGCGCCAGCGCCAATGATCACGACTTCGGTAGAGCGCAAAACGGTGTCCTCAAAATAAACAACCCAAGGAGCTGCCGAAGGCTGCGATCTTTTGATCTTTCGGCGATTAACCGCCGAAAAAAGCAAAATCAAAAGATCGCAGCCTGCGGCAGCTCCTGCAGTCAGGTACGTAGCGTTCTTACAAAATCCGCACGCGCAACGAGCGGCCTTTGATTTTACCTTCGCTCAAACGCTGCACGGCCTGCTTGGCCATGCTGCGTTCCACGGCCACATAGGCCTGGAAATCGAAGATGGCGATTTTGCCGACCTGGGCACCCGGGATGCCGGCATCGCCAGTCAGTGCGCCGAGGATATCGCCCGGGCGAACCTTGTCTTTACGGCCGGCACCGATGCACAGGGTGCTCATGGCCGGCAGCAGCGGGGCGCCGCCCTGGGATTTCAGGTTGTCCAGCTGGTCCCAGCTCAGTGGCGATTTCTGCAACTGCTCGATGGCCTGGGCGCGATGTGCTTCGGACGGCGCGACCAGACTGATCGCAATGCCTTTCTCACCGGCACGACCGGTACGGCCGACGCGGTGAATGTGGATTTCCGAGTCACGGGCCAGTTCGACGTTGACCACCATGTCCAGCGCATCGATGTCCAGGCCGCGAGCGGCAACGTCGGTGGCGACCAGTACCGAGGTACTGCGGTTGGCGAACATCGCCAGCACTTGATCACGATCGCGTTGTTCCAGGTCGCCATGCAGGCCGACGGCGGAAATGCCTTTGGCGGTCAGATGGTCAACGGTTTCCTGGACCTGCTGCTTGGTGAAGCAGAAAGCCACGGTGGATTGCGGACGGAAATGCGCAAGGACTTTGACCACCGCGTCCATGCGCTCTTCTGGCGAGATCTCGTAGAAACGCTGCTCGATCTGCGTGTCGTCGTGGAACGCCTCGGCCTTCACTTGCTGCGGGTTGCGCATGAATTTCGACGCCAGCTGCTTGATGCCCACCGGGTAGGTGGCGGAGAACAGCAGGGTCTGACGACGTTCCGGACACTGGGCGATGATTTCTTCGATGGAATCGTAGAAACCCATGTCGAGCATACGGTCGGCTTCGTCGAGGATCAGGGTGTTCAGGCCGTGGAGCACCAGCGAACCCTTGCGCAGGTGCTGCTGGATGCGCCCCGGGGTGCCGACGATGATGTGGGCGCCGTGTTCCAGGGAACCGATCTGCGGGCCGAACGACACGCCACCGCACAGGGTCAGGACCTTGATGTTGTCTTCGGAGCGGGCCAGTCGACGGATTTCCTTGGCGACCTGGTCGGCCAGCTCACGGGTCGGGCAGATGACCAGCGCCTGGCAACCGAAGAAGCGCGGATTGATCGGGTTCAGCAGGCCGATACCGAAGGCCGCGGTCTTGCCGCTGCCGGTCTTGGCCTGGGCGATCAGGTCCATCCCCTTGAGGATCACCGGCAAGCTTTGCGCCTGGATCGGCGTCATCTGGGCATAACCGAGGGAGTCGAGGTTAGCCAGCATGGCGGCGGACAGCGGCAAAGTATTAAAAGCGGTGGCAATGGTGGTCACGGGACTGGCCTGCAAAACAAAATGTCGCGCAGTGTACCAGTCCCCAGCATTTTCCCTGCAAGTTCTGGACGAAAAGTAGCCAAGGTAGCCACCTTTTGTCAGAAATCAGGGCTCGATGTGCTCCTGAGGGCGTCGAACCCGCCTGCCGTCCGTGGGCGATAGCTGGGAAAAGATCGCCGCTGCCAGCATCGCCATGATGCCGACGGTCACGAAGGTCAGCTGAAACGCCTCCAGCACGCTGTTCACGCCGTCATTGCCGGTCTGTGCGGTAAAGCCCCCGAGGAGGGCGCCGGCGCAGGCCACGCCCAGACTCAGGGACAATTGCGCGACCACCGACAGCAGGCTGTTGCCGCTGCTGGCGCTGGCATCGTCAAGGTCGATCAGGGTCACGGTGTTCATGGCGGTGAACTGCAGGGAGTTGATCGCACCCAAAATAGCGAGCTGGAACAACAGTAACCCGTAAGGCGTCTGCTCGCTGACCAGGCCCATGCTTGCCAGCATCAGGCCGAGCGCCAGGGTGTTGCCGGTGAGCACGATGCGATAGCCGAAGCGCTCGATCAATGGTCGGGCGACGGATTTGGCAATCATCGCCGCCGCCGCCAGTGGCAGCATGCTCATCCCGGCCTGGGACGGTGAATAACCCAGGGCGATTTGCAGCAGCAACGGCACCAGGAACGGCAGCGCGCCGCTGCCCAGACGGGCGAACAGATTGCCGAGGATGCCCACGGCAAAGGTCCGGGTCTTGAACAGCGAGGGCGCAAACAACGGATTGTCGATATGCCCGGCCCGCAGCCAGTACGCCGCGAGGCAGGCCATGCCGGCGAATAGCAGCAACATCACCCGCAGATGCGGCAAATGCAGTTCGCCGAGACCTTCCATGGCGATGGTGATCAACACCATGGCCGCGCCGAACAGCACAAAGCCCACACCGTCGAAGCGCGTGCGCTCGCTGCCGCGTAAATCGGGAATGAAGCGCCACACCGCGTAGCAACCGATCATGCCGACCGGAAGGTTGATCAGGAAGATCCAGTGCCAGGTCAGGTACTGCACCATCCAGCCGCCCATGGTCGGGCCGAGTAGCGGACCGAGCAGCCCGGGAATGGTGATGAACCCCATGATCCGCACCAGTTCCGAGCGCGGGTAGGCCCGCAGCACCACCAGCCTGCCCACCGGCAGCATCAGTGCGCCGCCGAGACCTTGCACGACCCGCGCGCCGATCAGCATGCTCAAGGAGCTCGACAATGCGCAGAGCAGCGAGCCAAGGCTGAACAGCAAAATCGCGCTGAAGAATATCTTCTTGGTGCCGAAGCGGTCGGCGATCCAGCCCGAAGCGGGAATCAGCAGGGCCACGGTGAGCATGTAGGCAATGATGACGCCTTGCATGCGCAGCGGGTCTTCCGCCAGATCCCGGGCCATGGCGGGTAGCGCCGTGTTGAGGATCGTCCCGTCGAGGGACTGCATGAAAAAGGCGATCGCCACCACCCAAGGCACCCAGTAGGCGGTTGTTGCATCGAGAGCCGGGCGGTTGGGCATGGAACCTCTTGTGGGTGTGAGTCGTTTTCGTGTGTGCCTTGAAAAGATCGCAGCCTGCGGCAACTCCTACAGGATTTGTGTACATCGGCAATATCACGGGTGTATTGGGCCGGCGTAGGAGCTGCCGCAGGCTGCGATCTTTCACGGTGTCACAGGGTCAAGGTGAGTCGGCTGACCAACGCTCCCGGCAGCAGCGCCGAGGCGGTTTGTCGTTGGCTGTAGGTGCTCGCCGACAAGATCAGTTCACGCTCGCGGGTCAGCGCCTCCAGTTGCGAGCCGAGCAGGCTATAGGCGCTGTCGTCGAAACGCATGGTGCTGACGGGGGCCTGGATTTCGCCATTTTCCACCCAGAAGGTGGCGAAACGGGTCATGCCGGTCAGGCGTGCGGCCGGCTGGTCCGAGTAGTTCAGGTACCAGAGGTTGCTGATGTACAGGCCGGTTCCCAGCTGCTTGAGAATCTCTTCCGGTGCCAGTGAACCCGCCGCCATGTTTAGCGCGCTCGGCGATTCGCCGTCGCTGGCACCGTTGGCACTGAGGCCGTATTCGGCGGCACTGCGTGAGTTGACCAGCTGCGCGTCGGCCTTGCCGGCGTTGATCAGCGTCAGGTCGCTGCGCGGATAGCCTTCATTGGAAAACGCCGGGCTCAACGATCCGGTGACTTTTTCATCGAGGGACAGCAGCGGGCTGAACTGGCTTTCACCGCCATACAGCCGTTGCAGCGGACTGTTCTTGTTGGCGATCGACTGCGCCGAGAAACCACCCCAGCAAAGCATGCCGATGATTTCCTCGAGGGCAGCCGGGGCGAGGTACGCTCGGTAGTGTCCCGGCGCCAAGGTGCGCAGTGGCCGGCTCAGGAAGTCCAGCTGCTCGCGGGCTTGCTCGAAGCGTTTGGCAAAACCCTCATTGCTCCAGTCATGCCCGGCGTAGCTGGCTTTGACTGCCTGGCCGTTGGCGTGGAACAGGCTGAAATCGAAGTTGAAACTATTGGCCTGGTGCCAGCCGAATGCTCCGGCAGAACTGGCAAAGCCACGGCTGATGGGACCGGCGGCATAGAAACCGACCAGGTCGAGGCCGTCAGCGGCGCGAGCGATTTCGGCAACCACCTGCTCGGTATCCGGTAGCGGGTGGTCCTGCACATTCTTGCTCTTCCAGCCAGTGTGGTTGAGCAGCAGATATGGGTCCTGCGGCAACAATGGCAAGGTTTCGCGCAGCTGTTGCAGCCCCTCGGCCAGGCGTTGGCGATCGACTTGCGGGTCGCCCGCCAGGGTGATGCCAAGGTCTGCGTGACGTCCGGCGTTGATCAGTTTGAAGCTCAGGCTGGCCTGCTGCACATGCCCGGCCTGGCGCACCTTGGCGTGGTTGAAGCGAATGAATTCCGAGGACTCGGCATCGTAGCCGAGGGTGAACTGTTCCGGCTCGCGCAGGTTGTTGCGCAGCCAATCGACCAGTGTCTGGAATTGTTGCACCTGACTCGGGGCAGTACTCATCAGGCATCTCCTCCAAACACATCAACGTTACTGAACACACAGGCCGGCGACGCATGGCCGACCCGAATCACCTGATTCGGTTCGCCCTTGCCGCAGTTCGGCGTGCCGAGGACCTTGAAGGTGCTGGTGTCGCCAACGGCACTGAGGTTGCGCCAGAACTGCGCGGAAATCCCTCGGTAGTTGGGGTTCTTCACCACCCCTTTGAGTTCACCGTTTTCAATCAGCTGGCCCCATTCGCAGCCGAACTGGAATTTGTTGCGCGCATCGTCGATCGACCAGGAGCGGTTGGTCGACATCAGTACGCCGCGCTCGATGCCGCCGATCAATTGCCCAAGCGACTGATCGCCCGGCTCGATGTTCAGGTTGGCCATGCGATCGATCGGCGGACGGTTCCAGCCGCAGGCGCGGCTGTTGGCGACGCCGTCGAGGCCGGATCGGTACTGCGACAGCGCACCGCCCAATGGGCGCAGCAGCAACCCTTCGCGGATCAGCAATTGTTTGTTCGCGGCGGTGCCGTCGTCGTCATGGGTGTAGCTGGCGAGCTGTTCGGGAATGTCCGGGTCGAAGCTGACATTGAGCAGTTTCGAGCCGTATTGCAGGCTGCCGAAGTCGCTGGCCTTGACGAAACTGGTGCCGGCGTAATTGCGTTCGTCGCCGAGAATCCGGTCGAGCTCCAGCGGATGGCCGATGGACTCGTGGATCTGCAGCATCATCTGGTCCGGCATCAGCAACAGGTCGCGAGGGCCTTGCGGGGTATTCGGCGCCAGCAGCAGTTGCAAGGCCTGTTCGGCGACTTTGGGCCCGGCACCCACCAGCCCGCAGCGGCTGACTACGTCAAAGCCGCCTTGCTGGCCGAAGTTCTCGCGGCCCAGGCTGCGGGTCTGGCTGTCATTGCCGTCGTAGGCGGTGACCTCCAGGCTCGGGTAGACGAAACGTTGGGCCTGACGCAGTTCGGCTCCCGCGCTGTTGAGATAGATCTGCTCGACGTGGGCGATGCCGATACTCACCTCCCAGTTCACCAGCCGTTGGTCTTTCGGCACGGCGGCGGACTCGTCGCCGAGCAATTGGTAGCAATCGCTGAGGGACGGGAAGGGTTGTTCGAGGTTCGGCGAAAGGTAATCGGCGCGTTCACTGGATACTGGCTGTTGGCGCAGGTCGAGCAAGGCGTGGGCGGCAATCAACCGGGCTTGCTGCTCGGCCCTTTCGAGGGCGGCTTGCAGGCCGGCTTGGGACAGGTCGTTGGTCGCGGCGTAGGCTTCAACGCCATTGACTCGTGCGGTCAGCATTACGCCTTCGTCACGGCCAAGGTGGGGAGGCTCCGCAACGTTCTTGCGCACCGACAGGTACTGGCCCGACTCGCGCACATAGCGCAACGAAAAGAATTCAGCGCTTGTGCGCAAGGCAGCGAAGCGCTGCTTGAGCCGGGGGTGGAAATCGAACATTCGGGGACCTCCTTGTTATGGAGTGGCGGCAGTGGGAACCACCCTCACCCTGGCCCTCTCCCCACTGGGGAGAGGGGTGGATCTCAAACTCTACACAATCAGACCGGACAACCCTTGGCCCGCAGAATCGCATCAAACCGATCCGGGTCCAGGGTGCCGGCTTCGATCGCGGCCAGCGTGGCTTTTTCGCGGGCCAGCAGGTCGTGGCAGCGAGTCAGCAGTTCCGGCAGTTCGGAGCGCGAAGCTGCGACCACGCCGTCACCGTCGCCGATCATCAGGTCGCCCGGTGCGACGAGCATCCCGGCACAGGAAATCGGCACGTTGATCTCGCCGCCACCATCGGTGCTCGGACCCCGGTGAACGCCGCCGATGGCGTAGGCCGGCAGTTCACCGGTCTGCCACTCGTCGAGGTCGCGCAGGGCGCCGTTGATCACTACACCGACGATCCCGGCCTTGAGGGCCATGGCACGCATGATGCCGCCAAACACGGCACGGGTGAGGTCGGCGCTGCCGTCGATCACCAGCACATCGCCGGGGCGGGCCATCTGCATGGCTTTGAGAATCATCAGGTTGTCGCCAGGGCGCACACGCACGGTCAGCGCGCTGCCAAGCATCGGGGCGTTACCATGGAAGGCCTTGAGGCCCAGGCCGCCGACATTGCGACCCAGGCAGTCGCTGACAGCAGCAGCGGGGATCTTGCTGAATTCCTTTAGCCATTTTGGATCGAGGGGTTCAGCGTTTGGATTGATCATGTAGCCGGTGGGCCATTTGCTCGAAGAGACGACATCAAACATGAGAAAGCCTCGTGGCCAGTCTAGTGGCAGCTTGTCGATTGGGGCGGGGGTGAAACGATTGCGCGGCACTAGATTAGGCCTGCGCAGGGGGTTGGATCAAGGGTGAAGCGGTAGAGGGAGGGTTTACGCAAACCCGTAGCAGCTGGCGCCAGCCGTTGCGGTTGGCGCCATTCCGGTTATTGCGCAGTCCGGCTCACTTCCCGCAGCGGCTTGCCGCGTACCGGCGCATCACCTGCGACGTAGTAGTCGGCGGTGCTGCGTGGCAGTGGTTTACGGCCACGGATCTTGTCGGCGATTTTCTCGGCGATCATGATCGTCGGCGCGTTCAGGTTGCCGGTGGTGATGATCGGCATGATCGAGGCGTCGACCACGCGCAGGGCTTGCATGCCATGCACACGACCTTCGGCATCGACCACGGCCATCTCGTCGGTGCCCATCTTGCACGAGCAGGACGGGTGGAACGCGGTTTCGGCGTGTTCGCGGATAAACGTGTCCAGCTGCTCGTCGGTTTGCACGTCGATACCCGGGCTGATCTCACGACCACGGTACGCGTCGAGAGCCGGCTGTTGCATGATTTCCCGAGTCAGGCGGATGCCATCGCGAAATTCCTGCCAGTCCTGCTCGGTGGCCATGTAGTTGAACAGGATGCTTGGGTACTGGCGTGGGTCCTTGGACTTGGCCTGGATGCGCCCGCGGCTTGGCGAACGCATGGAACCCATGTGCGCCTGGAAGCCATGTTCTTTCACGCCGTTGCTGCCGTTGTAGTTAATCGCCACCGGCAGGAAGTGGTACTGGATGTTCGGCCATTCGAAATCCGGACGGGTGCGGATGAAACCACCGGCCTCGAACTGGTTGCTGGCACCGATGCCAGTGCCATTGAACAGCCACTCGGCACCGATGCCCGGCTGGTTGTGCAGCAGCAGCGACGGGTACAGCGAGACGGGTTGAGTGCAGGCGTATTGCAGGTACAGCTCAAGGTGGTCTTGCAGGTTTTCACCGACGCCCGGCAGGTCGTGGACCACCGGGATGTCGAGGCTTTCCAGCAGTTTGGCCGGGCCGACACCGGAGCGTTGCAGGATCTGCGGCGAAGCGATGGCGCCGGAGCACAGCAGCACTTCCTTGCGTGCTTTGACTTCAACACGCTCTTCGGCGTCGCCCACCAGATAACGTACACCGACTGCACGCTTGCCTTCGAACAGGATCTTGTCGGTCAGGGCGTGGGTGACGATGGTCAGGGTCGAGCGCTTCTTGGCGATGTCCAGGTAACCACGGGCGGTGCTGGCGCGACGGCCGCTCGGCGTCACGGTACGGTCCATCGGACCGAAACCTTCCTGCTGGTAGCCGTTCAGGTCTTCGGTACGCGGGTAACCGGCTTGCACGCCGGCTTCGACCATGGCACTGAACAGCGGGTTATTGCCGGCTTTGGGCGTGGTCACGCTGACCGGACCGTCGCCACCGTGGTAGTCGTTCGGGCCGATGTCGCGGGTTTCAGCCTTGCGGAAATACGGCAGGCAGTCGAGGTAAGTCCAGTCTTCCAGACCTGGCAGCTTCGACCAGCCGTCGTAGTCCATGGCATTACCGCGGATGTAGCACATGCCGTTGATCAGCGACGAGCCACCCAGGCCTTTGCCACGACCGCATTCCATCCGGCGACCGTTCATGTGTGGTTCCGGATCGGTTTCGTAGGCCCAGTTGTAGCGACGACCTTGCAGCGGAAACGCCAGGGCGGCCGGCATTTGCGTGCGGAAGTCCAGGCGATAGTCCGGGCCGCCTGCTTCGAGCAGCAGTACGGTGACGCCTTCGTCTTCAGTCAGACGGGTCGCCAGGGTGTTACCGGCAGAGCCGGCCCCGATGATGATGTAATCGAATTCTTGGGACATTGAATGCACCCTCTTTGTGTTGGGTCAGGTCGCAGTCGCCGAGCTGTCACTCACTGTGGCGAGGGAGCTTGCTCCCGCTCGGCTGCGCAGCAGTCGCAAATCAGCGACCGTGTTCTGTCTGAATGAGTGCCGAACCTGAGGTTGGGGCCGCTTCGCAGCCCAGCGGGAGCAAGCTCCCTCGCCACAAAAGGCCCTCAGCCTCAGGTTTTGCGTCAGATCAGAAAACCGAGGCGTAATCGCCCAGCTCGACCTGTACCGATTTGATGCGCGTGAAGTTGTTCAGCGAGCTGATCCCGTTCTCACGGCCCACGCCCGACTGCTTGTAGCCGCCGACCGGCATTTTGGCGTCGGACTCGCCCCAGGCGTTGATCCAGCAGATACCGGCTTCCAGCTGGTGAATCACGCGGTGAGCGCGGTTCAGGTCCTTGGTGACGACACCGGCCGCCAGGCCGAAGTCGGTGTCGTTGGCGCGACGGATCACTTCTTCTTCGGTTTCGTAGGTGAGGATGCTCATCACCGGGCCAAAGATTTCTTCGCGAACGATGGTCATGTCGTCGGTGCAGTCGGTGAACACGGTCGGTGCCACGAAGGCGCCTTTGGCGAATTCGCCGTCGGTCAGACGATCACCGCCGCACAGCACACGAGCGCCTTCTTCCTTACCTTTGGCGATGTAACCCAGCACGCTTTCCATGTGGGCGAAGCTGACCAGCGGGCCGAAGTTGGTGTTCTCGTCTTGCGGGTTGCCGATGCGGATGCGCGCCACACGCTCAACGATCCTGGCTTCGAAAGCGGCTTTCAGGTGGCTCGGTACGAACACGCGGGTGCCGTTGGTGCAGACCTGACCGGAGCTATAGAAGTTGGCCATCATCGCGGTGTCGGCGGCGCGATCGAGGTCGGCGTCGTCGAAAATGATCAGCGGGGATTTGCCGCCCAGTTCCATGGTCACGTCTTTCAGCGAGGAGCCGGAAGCGCTGGCCATGACCTTCTTGCCGGTGTCGGTACCACCGGTGAAGGAGATTTTTTCGATGCGCGGATGCTCGGTCAGCCAGGTGCCGACTTCACGGCCGCTGCCGGTCAGAACGTTGAACACGCCCGCTGGCAGGCCTGCTTCGGTGTAGATCTCGGCCAGTTTCAGGGTCGTCAGGGAAGTGACTTCGCTTGGCTTGAAGATCATCGCGTTACCGGCCGCCAGGGCAGGTGCGGATTTCCACAGGGCGATCTGGATCGGGTAGTTCCATGCGCCGATACCGGCCACGACGCCCAGCGGCTCGCGACGGGTGTAGACGAAAGAAGTGGTGCGCAGCGGGATCTGCTCGCCTTCGATGGCTGGAACCAGGCCTGCGTAATACTCCAGCACGTCAGCGCCGGTAACGATGTCGACGTAGCGGGTTTCGGAGTACGACTTGCCGGTGTCCAGGGTTTCCAAGGCGGCCAGTTCATCGTTGCGTTCGCGCAGGATATCCACGGCGCGACGCAGGATGCGCGAACGCTCCATGGCGGTCATCGCGGCCCAGATTTTCTGGCCTTTTTCAGCGCTGACTACAGCGCGCTCAACGTCTTCTTTGGTCGCACGCTGTACTTTTGCGAGGACTTCACCGTTAGCCGGGTTGATGGCTTCGAAGGTGGCGTCGCTGCTGGCGTCGGAGTAACCGCCATCGATGTAAAGTTTTTGCAGTTCGAAACGGGCCATAGTGTCCTCGCAAGTGCATAAGTGGTTGGCGTTGACCACCAGGCGTGCCGTAAAGCAGTTGGCATCGCCCATCGGTAGCGTTCAGGGGCTGAGCGTTTTATGTGTGCTCTAACTCACCTGCTTGGCCAGTTGGAAATCCATGTATTCGTAAGCGATCTGGTGCGCCTGCCCGGTGTCGAAAGCATCTCCTGACAGCGCGCCGCGCAACCACAAACCGTCAATGAGGGCTGCCAGGCCGCGGGCGGCGCTGCGCGCTTGATCAAGCGGCAACACACGGCGGAACTGGCAGCACAGGTTGGAATACAGACGGTGATCGTTGATCCGCTGCAACCTGTGCAAAGACGGGTGGTGCATGCTGGTGGCCCAGAAGGCCAGCCAGGTTTTCATTGCCGGGCCATTGACCTGGCTGGCGTCGAAGTTGCCTTCGATAATCACCTGCAGATGCGCCCGGGGGCTGTTATCTGCCAGCGCCTGCCGGCGCGCGGTGACGTTCTCGCTGAGGACACTCATCAGATACTGCGCCGTGGCAGCGATCAGGCCGTTCTTGTCCTGAAAGTAGTGACTGATGATGCCGTTCGAGACACCGGCCAAACGGGCGATCAGCGCAATGCTGGCGTCCCCCATTCCGACCTGATCGACGGCCTGCAATGTGGCTTCGATCAATTGCTGGCGGCGGATGGGTTGCATACCGACCTTGGGCATCTTGCACATCTCCTTAGGCCTTCCGGCAGACGCAAAACGTCTATCGGATTGAAGGCCAGTCTATTTTGTTTTGATTGAACGTTCAATCAACAAAGAATAAGATCTGCGACAAATCGTCGCTGCCTACAGATTTTTCCTACGCGTAGTTAGCGGAAAAACGACATCTGAAAACGCTCGAAACCCAAGCGCACTAGCGCTCCCGGGCTTCGGGCTTTTTTCGGGGTGTCTTTATATCACCCGCCGGTCGGCTGCCAACTAATCGATTGGTCGGGTAACGCGTTGCCTTGTGTTCTTCTCTCGCACTGCCTGGAGCATCTGTGCCATGAGTTCTGCCTCTCTTATAAAGACCCCGCCCGAGAAGGTGACGGTCAACGGTTGGGTGTTCTACACCTCTACCGCGCTGATCCTGCTATTGACCGCCATTCTGATCATCGCCCCGCAAGAGGCCGGCAGAATGCTCGGCATTGCCCAGGCCTGGTTGTCCCGCAGCTTCGGCTGGTACTACATGGTGGTGATCGCCGCCTATCTGGTGTTCGTCATTGGCCTGGCGTTTTCGTCCTACGGCAAGCTCAAGCTGGGCAGCAAGGACGACACCCCGGACTTCAGTTATGGCGCCTGGGCCGGGATGCTGTTCTCGTCCGGTATCGGCATCTCGCTGCTGTACTTCGGGGCGTCGGAGCCGCTGGACCACTATTTCAATCCACCGGAAGGTGTCGCGGGCAGCAACCTCGCCGCGCGTCAGGCGGTGCAATTGACGTTCCTGCACTGGGGCCTGCATGGCTGGGCGATCTACGCGCTGGTCGGTCTGGCCGTGGCCTACTTTGCTTATCGTCATAACCAGCCGCTGGCCCTGCGTTCGGCGCTGTACCCGCTGGTGGGCGAGCGTTGGGTCAAGGGCGCGGCCGGTCATGCGGTGGACGGCTTTGGCATGTTCGTGACCCTGCTGGGCCTGGTGACTAACCTGGGGATAGGCTCGCTGCAGGTGTCGTCGGGGCTGGAAAACCTGTTCGGCATGGAACACAGCAACACCAACCTGCTGATCGTAATCATCGTGATGAGCACCGTCGCGACCATCGCGGCTGTGTCCGGCGTGGAAAACGGCATCCGCCGGTTGTCCAACCTGAACATCGTGCTGTTCAGCGGTCTGCTGATTTTCGTGCTGCTGTTTGGCCCGACCCTGCACCTGCTCAACGGCTTTGTGCAAAACATCGGCGACTACCTCAACGGTGTGGTGTTGAAGACCTTCGACCTCTATGTGTACGAAGGCGACAGCGACAAGTCCGACCGCTGGCTGGGCCTGTGGACTCTGTTCTACTGGGCCTGGTGGATTTCCTGGGCCCCATTCGTCGGCATGTTCATCGCGCGTATTTCCCGTGGCCGTACGGTGCGTGAACTGGTGGCCGGCGTGTTGCTGATTCCACTGGGCTTCACACTGGCCTGGCTGTCGATCTTCGGCAACTCGGCGCTGGACCTGGTGATGAACCATGGGGCGGTGGAACTCGGGCGAACAGCCCTGGAGCAACCATCCATGGCGATCTACCAGCTGCTTGAGCACTACCCGGCGTCGAAGATCGTGATCGGTGTGTCGATCTTTGTCGGCTTCGTGCTGTTTCTGACCCCGGCGGATTCCGGTGCGGTGATGATGGCCAACCTGTCCTGCAAGGGCGGCAATGTCGACGAAGACGCGCCGCACTGGCTGCGGATCTTCTGGTCGGTGGTTATCACCCTGGTGACCATCGGCCTGTTGTTTGCCGGCAACTTCGAAGCCATGCAAACCATGGTGGTGCTGGCGGGGCTGCCGTTCTCGGTGGTGCTGGTGCTGTTCATGTTCGGCTTGCACAAGGCCATGCGCCAGGACGTGCAGATTGAACAGGAGCAAGCGGAACTGGCCGCTCGCGGTCGCCGTGGTTTCAGTGAGCGATTGACCCAGTTGGACCTGCAACCGAGCCAATCGATTGTTCAGCGTTTCATGGACAAGCACGTCAGCCCGGCGTTGGAAGATGCCGCTGCTCAACTGCGTGCTCAAGGTCTGGACGTGCAAACGTTGTTGGGCAAGGCCAAGCGTTGCATGGGCGTGCGGCTGGAGATGGAAGAGGGCAACCCTTTTGTCTACGAAGTGAGCCTGGAAGGTTATCTTGCGACGCCGACCGAATCGGCTCAGTCCGATGAGGCGCGTCAGCGTTACTACCGCGCCGAGGTGTATCTGCACAACGGCAGTCAGGACTATGACTTGATGGGCTTCACTCAGGATCAGATCACCCGTGACGTGCTCGATCAGTTTGAAAGCCATCGGCAGCTCCTTGGCCGGGTGTATAGCTAGGATTTGAGTGGGCGCGGTGGAGGTTTGTGTACACCCAGCCCATCGCGGGTGTACCCGGTCGGCGCGTAGGAGCTGCCGCCAGGCTGCGATCTTTTCGGCGGCGCCACCAATGCCGGATCAAAAGATCGCAGCCTGCGGCAGCGCCTACGAAGGTTTGTGTACACCCACCCCATTGCGGGTGTACCCGGTCGGCGCGTAGGAGCTGCCGCAGGCTGCGATCTTTTCGGCGGCGCCACCAATGCAGGATCAAAAGATCGCAGCCTGCGGCAGCTCCTACGGGGGTTGTGTACACCGCCCCATTGCAGGTGTACCCGGTCGGCGCGTAGGAGCTGCCGCCAGGCTGCGATCTTTTCGGCGGCGCCACCAATGCCGGATCAAAAGATCGCAGCCTGCGGCAGCTCCTACGGGGGTTGTGTACACCGCCCCATTGCAGGTGTACCCGGTCGGCGCGTAGGAGCTGCCGCCAGGCTGCGATCTTTTCGGCGGCGCCGCCAATGCCGGATCAAAAGATCGCAGCCTGCGGCAGCTCCTACAGGGGTTTGTGTATACCCAGCCCATTGCGGGTGTACCCGGTCGGCGCGTAGGAGCTGCCGCCAGGCTGCGATCTTTTCGGCGGCGCCGCCAATGCCGGATCAAAAGATCGCAGCCTGCGGCAGCTCCTACAGGGGTTTGTGTATACCCACCCCATTGCGGGTGTACCCGGTCGGCGCGTAGGAGCTGCCGCCAGGCTGCGATCTTTTCGGCGGCGCCACCAATGCCGGATCAAAAGATCGCAGCGAAACCGTCCATGACCGATAAAACAAAAACGCCGCGATCATCGCGGCGTTTTTGTGTGGGCTGTCCTTACCCCAGATTCTTCCCTAGCAACGCGTGGTAGAGCTCGCTGTCGCCGAGTATCCCGACCACATGCTGGTTGTCATGCAGCACCAGTTTGTTGCCGGTCTGGTAGCGGATCTGCAGCGCTTCGCGCATGCCGATGCTGGAGTCCACCAGGGTTGGCCGACGGCCCAGGCCTTCCACTGCCTGACCCGGTACCCAGTTCTGCAGATCAAGGCTGGCGCCGTTCTGGCGTGCGCCCTTGATGGTGTTGCCTTCGGCCAGGTCGAGCCAGGAGTCGCCGCCCGGGTCCAGGCATACAGAGCCGTTGATGCGTTTGCAGTTATCCAGGGTGCGCATCAGGCTGCGACCGCAGAGGACGTTGAGCGGATTGGTATGGGCGACAAAGGTCCGTACGTAGTCATCGGCCGGGTTCAGCACGATTTCTTCCGGCTTGCTGTACTGGACGATCCGGCCGTCTTTCATGATCGCGATCCGGCTGCCCAGCTTCAGGGCTTCATCGAGGTCGTGGCTGACGAACACGATGGTTTTGTTCAGCTTGTTTTGCAGTTCCAGCAATTCATCCTGCAGGCCCTGGCGGATCAGCGGGTCGAGTGCCGAGAAGGGTTCGTCCATCAGCAGGATGTCGGCGTCCATCGCCAGCGCACGGGCCAGGCCGACTCGTTGCTGCATACCGCCGGAGAGTTCATCGGGCTTCTTGTTGCGCCATTGGGTCAGGCCCACCAGTTCAAGCTTTTCATCGACCAGCTTGCGCCGTTCCTTCTCGGGCCGGCCCTGCATCTCGAGGCCGAAACTGATGTTCTCGCGCACCGTCAGCCAAGGCATCAGGGCGAACTTCTGGAAGACCATGGCGATGCGCTTGGTGCGCATCATTTTAAGTTCGGCCGGGGTGCAGGAGGCGATGTCGATTTGCCTGCCTTCATGCTCGACGAACAGTTGCCCGCGGCTGACGGTGTTCAACCCGTTGATGCAGCGCAGCAGGCTGGATTTGCCGGAACCGGAGAGGCCCATCAGTACACAGATTTCGCCTTTATCGATGTCCAGGCTGGCCTTTTCGACACCGACAATCTGCCCGGTCTGTTTCAGGATCTGGTCACGCGTCATGCCCTGGTCCAGCAGCTTGAGGGCCTCACGCGGATCTTTGGAGAAGACAACGTCTACCTTGTCGAAGCGGATTATGCTCATGCCTCACCCCCTACCTTAGCGTCGGGTTGTTTGCAGATACGGTCGAGCATGATCGCCAGCAATACGATCGCCAGGCCGGCTTCGAAGCCCAGGGCGATATCGGCAGTGTTCAGTGCGTTGACCACGGGTTTACCCAAGCCATCAGCACCCACCAGCGCGGCAATCACCACCATCGACAGTGAGAGCATGATGCACTGGGTGATGCCGGCAGCGATGCTTGGCATGGCGTGGGGCAGTTCAATGCGCGAGAGCAACTGACGTCGCGAGCAGCCAAAGGCCTTGCCGGCGTCCATCAACTCTTGCGGTACATCGCGGATACCCAGGTAGGTCAGGCGGATGGGCGCGGCAATCGCGAACACCACCGTTGAAATCAGACCAGGTACCACACCCAGGCCGAACAGGGTCAGGGTAGGAATGAGATAAACGAAGGTCGGTACGGTCTGCATCAGATCGAGTACCGGACGCATGAAAGTGTAGAACATCGGCTTGTGCGCCGCGACTATGCCCAGAGGCACGCCGATGACCACACAGACCAGTGTCGCGAACAGCACCTGGGCCAGGGTCTCCATGGTTTCCTGCCAGTATCCCAGGTTCAGGATCAGCAGGAAGGACAGTGCGACAAAGGCCGTGAGACCCCATTTGCGTTGAATGAAATGTGCCAGTAGCGCGATCAGGCCGATCAATGCCAGCGGATTGAACCAGGTCAGCGCAAACGTCACGCCGTGGATCATCGTTTCCAGTGTCACGGCGATCGCATCGAAAGTGCTGGCGCCATTTTGCGTCAACCATTCAACGAAGGCAGAGATGTACTGGCCCAGGGGAATTTTTTGATCAGTCAGCATGGTATTGAACGTCCACATGCAAGGAAAATTACGTATCCAGGCGGGCGAACCCGCCGGGAGCCTGCGGTTACTTCGCCAGCTTGGCTTTAACGGCCTCCAGGCCTGGTTTACCGTCAATGGTGGTCACGCCAGCCAGCCAGGTGTCGAGCACCTCCGGGTTTTTCTTCAGCCAGGCCTTGGCTGCTACATCAGGCTTCATCTTGTCGTCCAGGACGTTGCCCATCAGGGTGCTTTCCATGTTCAAGGTGAACGACAGGTTTTTCAGCAACTGGCCAACGTTGCTGCATTCCTGTGTATAGCCCTTGCGGGTGTTGGTGTAGATGGTTGCCTGGCCGAAGTTGGGGCCGAAAAAGTCGTCACCGCCAGTCAGGTACTTCATCTTGAAGCGAGTGTTCATCGGGTGCGGTTCCCAGCCCAGGAAGACCACCGCGGTGTTGCGGCGCTGAGCGCGATCGACCTGCGAGAGCATGCCTGCTTCGCTGGACTCGACCACCTTGAAGCCGGCGTCCTTGAGGCCGAAAGCGTTCTTGTCGATCATGCTCTGGATCAGGCGGTTACCGTCGTTGCCCGGTTCGATGCCGTAGATTTTGCCGTCGAGTTCCTTCTTGAACTTGGCAATGTCGGCGAAGTCCTTCAGGCCCTTGTTGTACAGGTCTTCTGGCACGGCCAGGGTGTATTTGGCGTTTTCCAGGTTGGCGCGCACGGTGTCCACGGTGCCGGCTTCGCGGTAGGCCTTGATGTCGTTCTCCATGGTCGGCATCCAGTTACCGAGGAAGATGTCCATGTTCTTGCCGTCGGCCAGAGACTTGTAGGTCACTGGCACGGAAATCATCGTGGTCTTGGTTTTGTAGCCCAGCGCATCGAGGACGACGCTGGTGGTCGCGGTGGTGACCGTAATGTCGGTCCAACCGACATCGGAGAAGTTTACGGTGCTGCATTGAGCCGGTTCTGCGGCTTGAGCCAGAACCGGCAGACTCAGCATGGCGGCCAACAACAACGACTGGGAACCTTTCATGGGTGGACTCCTTGGTGTTTTTTTCGGCGGTGTTCCAACTGGACGACCGCGCTTATATGTTGCGGTTGGATGGCGTTTTGGGGACTGCTCTGCCACGGCGCCTTGCAATCGAGTCGATACGATCATGTACCAGTGAAAATCTGACGCCTACAGGGGGAGTCGTATCCAGTACAGGGAGGGTCGCATCCAGTGTCGGTGACGTCGTTTACAGGTTTTTTCAGCCCGGCAACCGCACTTTTTGCCCATCTGCACCGCAAAAAACGGCCAGAACCTGCGGTTGGCAGATAGCGACGTTAGTGAGCATGAGTGGGTCGGTGTGAGACGTCGTGCCTTGCTGCAAAAGCCTGATGATGCGGGGGTCTCGGCGTTGAGCGTAGCAGCTCCGTCACCGGGCGCCTTGGCGCCTGGAGTGTGCTCATCAGGAGGTTTGCGGTAATGGCTATCAGTGTGTTTGACCTGTTCAAGATTGGTATCGGCCCGTCCAGTTCGCATACGGTTGGGCCGATGCGCGCAGCCGCGCTCTTCGTGCAGGTTTTGCGTGAACACAATGTGCTGGAACAGGTGCGGCGAGTTGAAGTTCAGCTTTATGGCTCGCTGTCGGCCACCGGTATCGGTCACGGCAGCGACAATGCGGTGATCATGGGCCTGATGGGCGAATGGCCGGATGCTATCGATCCGTCGCAGATCGGCGTGCGTATCGAGACCCTGCGCGAAACCGACACCTTGCTGCTCGACGGTCGTTTACCGGTTCCCTTCGTTTGGGCGCGAGACATGCGCCTGATCGATGAGAACCTGCCGTTTCACCCCAATGCCATGACCCTGATCGCCGAAGGTCAGAATGGCGAGCTGCATCGCGACACCTATTACTCGATCGGCGGCGGTTTTGTCGTCGATGAGGCGCAAGCCAGCAGTGGTGTGGCGGACCTTGATCGCACCGAGCTGCCATACGACTTCTCCAGCGCGGTCGAATTGCTCAGCCTCTGCCAGAAGCACAACCTGCGCGTTGCCGAACTGATGCTGGCCAACGAGAAGGTCTGGCGCTCGGAGGAAGAGATTCGCAGCGGTCTGATGACGCTCTGGCGCGCCATGCAGGATTGTGTCGAGCAAGGGCTCAAGCACGAAGGCATCTTGCCGGGTGGGCTGAATGTACGGCGCCGCGCGGCCAAGCTGCATCGCAGCCTGCTGGAGTTGAACAAACCCAATGTGATCGGCTCGACCCTGAGCGCCATGGAGTGGGTCAACCTGTTCGCCCTGGCGGTCAATGAAGAAAATGCCGCTGGTGGGCGCATGGTCACCGCACCGACCAACGGCGCAGCGGGGATCATCCCGGCGGTGCTGCACTATTTCATGAAATTCAGCGAAGTGGTGACCGAGGCGAATGTCGTCGACTATTTCCTCAGTGCGGCGGCAGTGGGGATTCTGTGTAAAAAGAACGCCTCGATTTCCGGGGCCGAGGTCGGTTGTCAGGGCGAGGTCGGTTCGGCCTGCGCCATGGCCGCGGCCGGGCTCGCGGAAATTCTCGGCGCGACCCCGGAGCAACTCTGCAACGCGGCGGAAATCGGCCTGGAACACAACCTGGGCCTGACCTGCGATCCGGTCGGCGGCCTGGTGCAAGTGCCGTGCATCGAGCGCAATGCGATTGCTGCAGTGAAGGCGATCAATGCCGCGCAGATGGCCTTGCGTGGAGATGGTCAGCACTTCATCTCCCTGGACCGGGTGATCCGTACCATGCGCGATACCGGGGCTGACATGCACGATAAATACAAGGAGACATCGCGGGGTGGGTTGGCGGTGAGTGCGGTGGAGTGTTGAGTCGGTTCAGGCTGTGATACCGGGGTGCTCCCAATCGCGATGAGGCCAGACCTGGCAAAACTGCGCGTTAAGTGAACACTGATTCGAATAAGCGCCGCTTTTTGGCGCGTCGTTTACAGATAAGAGAAACATCCTCAGGTCAGGGCTCGAATTCGACCCTGACCGTCGGTCGCCCGTGCTTCTGGTGACACTCCATTACGACGGTTCTCAACGTCGTTCCCAAAAGTGCTACCGATTTGCTCAAACGCAACGGGCTAGAGCACTTGCCTGCCTTGTTGGCACACATAACCCCACTCGGCGCACGGCGTGTATAGACACATCGCGACGTCGTTTTCAGGAGTTATTGAATACGCATTCAACTTTAGGCATGGCAATTGCTCTGTCATAACAAAGCCCGTCTCCCACGCGAGAACGATGGCAATAACAAGAGCCTCCGCCTGAGGCCATCACCCGCTTTGTGTGAGGAGATACCGCGATGACGTCGTTCAACTCCGGGGCCCAACCCCAGAACCGTGCGCCTCAATCCATCGGCTTTTTGCTGCTGGACAATTTCACGCTTATTTCTTTGGCTTCCGCAGTAGAACCCCTGCGCATGGCCAACCAATTGTCCGGTCGCGAGCTGTATCGCTGGACGACCCTCACCGCTGACGGCGGCCAGGTCTGGGCCAGCGATGGCTTGCAAATCACCCCCGACGCCTCGATGCACAAAGCGCCCGCCATGGACACCATCATTGTCTGCGGCGGTGTGGGTATTCAGCGCACTGTGACCCGTGAACACGTGTCATGGCTGCAAAGCCAGGCGCGTCAGTCCCGTCGCCTCGGTGCGGTCTGCACCGGTAGCTGGGCGCTGGCCTGCGCCGGCCTGCTGGACGGCTTTGATTGCAGCGTGCACTGGGAATGCCTGGCGTCGATGCAGGAAGCATTCCCGCGGGTCTCCATGAGCACCCGTTTGTTCACCCTCGACCGCAACCGTTTCACCAGCTCCGGCGGCACCGCGCCGCTGGACATGATGCTGCACCTGATCAGTCGCGATCACGGTCGTGAGCTGTCGGCAGCGATCTCCGAGATGTTCGTCTACGAACGCATTCGTAATGAGCAGGATCACCAGCGCGTACCGCTCAAGCACATGCTCGGCACCAACCAGCCGAAGTTGCAGGAAATCGTCGCGTTGATGGAAGCCAACCTGGAAGAGCCGATCGATCTCGACGAACTGGCGGTGTACGTCGCCGTGTCGCGACGTCAGCTGGAGCGCCTGTTCCAGAAATACCTGCACTGCTCGCCGTCGCGCTATTACCTGAAACTGCGCCTGATCCGCGCGCGGCAGCTGCTCAAGCAAACGCCCATGTCGATCATCGAAGTGGCCTCGGTCTGTGGCTTCGTCTCAACGCCGCACTTCTCCAAGTGCTACCGCGAATATTTCGGCATTCCACCACGTGATGAACGCGTCGGCTCCAACACTGCTCAACAGGTGGCAATGTTGCCGCTTCCACAGGCATTGGTACTGGCCCCGTTGTCCGGACCACTGTCTGCGTTGAGCCAGGCAAGGAATGAGTCGACGTTTGCCAGTGTGAGGCTGTAGGGCTGCTGGACCGAGCGGGCTTTTTGTGGCGAGGGAGCTTGCTCCCGCTCGAGCGCGTAGCGGTCGCAAATCCGGCTGATGCGTTTTACCTGACAAAAATGCATCAGCCGATTTCAGGACTGCTTCGCAGCCCAGCGAGGGCAAGCCCCCTCGCCACAGGTCGGTGTCATCTGCTGCTCCAGCATTAGCGGGAGCGGTGATCAATCAAGCGCTACGTCTTTGTTTGTACTGCGCCAAAGCTGGCAACAATTGCTGGTCGATAGCCTGGCGCACGGCGGGGAGGATGGTCGCGTTGCCGGTGAGCATCTGCTCAACCATGCCTTTGAGTGCCTTGGCCCGGGCATCGCTCAAACCGCGTACCGCGTATTCGCAAGCCTGGTCGGCGGTCGCACCTGCCGGCATTTCAAAACCCAGGGCTCTCAACTGGCCCAGCAGGTCATCCTGGTCAATCAAATCTGCGTGCATCATGACTCTTATCCTTATTCAGGGAGTGTGGTCGTGGCCCGATTCTGGTTGGCACCCGAGGGCCTCGGCAAGGGCGATTTGTCGTTATGGCCGCAATGACTATGAACAGGTCGTTTTCGGCTAACTCACAGGGGATATGAGTGGGCACACTGGACTCAGCTCATGTGTCGAACGGTTTGGTCACCCTCCGCGCAAAGCTCCTCAGCAACAAACCTCTGCCTCGATCTTGTCACGGCTTGATCGGGGCTTTTTTTGTCCGGGTGTTGGGGTATTCAGGTCGATGTGTGTTGCCTGGGAGCAAGCCGGATCGCCGCACCGCTGCTCCCACAAGGACAATGCATATCCTGTGGGAGCAGCCGGTCGACGCTCGATTGCTCGCGATGAACGATGACGAGGTCTAGCGCTGCAACACCAATATCCGCGACAACAACTCATCACGGTCAATGTAGCAACCCTGGAAGTGCCGGGCGCCGGTGGCGGGGTCGAAGGCGTTGCGGGCGTGGAGGGTGCGGCGATTGTCGAAGCACCACATTTCGCCGGGGTTGAGTCGGGTTATCAGGCGAAAGCGTGCCTCGCGGGTCATGGCGATAAAGCGGCGATAGGCCTGATACAGCCTGGGCATTTGTTCCGCCGATGCGTCGAACGGCCCGCGCAGAAAGTTGGCCATGCGGATCTCGCTGACCTGGCCAAGCGCATCCAGAGCAATGATTGGCGCCAGGCAGCGGTAGTCGCTATGGCGGTCCTTGTTGCGAAATTCCACGGGGATTTCGCAGAGGCTGTGAAAGGCTTGCGGATCTTCCTGGCGCAAGGCTTGGGCGATCGCAAAACCATCGACAAAAATGCTCTCGCCACCGTCCGCCTCATTGACCAGACAATGCAGAAATTGCAGCCCCGGTTGCAACTCGCGGGTCGGCAAGTCGCTGTGCAGCGGCAGGTTGAAAGCGGTGTAAGCATTGCTGTCGGCGTCGGCCTTGGATTGCACGTTGAACAGCACGCCGAAGTTACTCTCGCGGATAAAGGAAATGCGCTTGGCAATCTGCGTCAGCGAGCCTGGTTCGGTGGGCACGCCACGTACTTGTGTGAGGCCGATATCACGCAGCGCCAGCAGCCATTGCAGCAGCGCCTGGGGATCGTCCATCACGGCTTGATACTCGAATACCGGCAGCTTCAGTTCGCTGTTCCATAATTGGCTTTTTGGCCGGCCGGCGCGCCGTTCGGCACGAGATTGATCGTCATAAGCATGAGCTCTCAACCAACCGGGATCGAAGCGGCTGCCGTGGCCATCCTGCCACTCGATGCACAGGCAACCGTCGTCATCGATATGGGTCAGGAAGGGCGCCAGGTCTTCGGCGACGTCGACGATTTCCAGCACCTGCTCACGAGTCACGCTATAGACGCAGGTCGGACACGGGCAGTTGTCCCGTAGCCACTGATGGTGAAACGGGCTTGATCGGCCGTCGGCCCACTGCACCTGAACCCGATCCGCCAGGGATTGCGCGGCGGTCAGGGCACTGATCAGTGGATAACTGCGGAAGTCGGCAAAAGCGGCGGCGGTGTTCATGCGGTCTCCTTGTTTTTGGCTTGTTATTTTTCCGCTGGCAGGCCAATTACCCGGCCAATGTAGGCCGGTCTTGGCAGATCGGTCTGTAGTGCAGTAATGGCCCGCAATTTGTTCAGCACTGCTTCGCTGAATGGCGCGGAGCGTGGGCCGGCGAGGTCGACGTGCAACAGCATTTGCTCGTTGCCCGCCAGCTCCTGTTCTTCACCGACCAGGTGCAGGCTGTGATAGAGGTGCAGGCGTTTGCGGTCGTGACCGATGATCTGGGTGTGTACCTCGACTTCGGCGCCAAGTTTCA
The DNA here is from genome assembly GCF_057838875.1 of Pseudomonas sp. KH_050. Taxonomy (NCBI): domain Bacteria; kingdom Pseudomonadati; phylum Pseudomonadota; class Gammaproteobacteria; order Pseudomonadales; family Pseudomonadaceae; genus Pseudomonas; species Pseudomonas sp. KH_050. Next base: position 560,786 of record NZ_CM174478.1, read on the forward strand.
CCTCGTGCAGATAGTTGAGGTGCAGTTCGAGGGTAAATAGTGAGTTGCCGCTGGCTTCGCGGTTGTCGCTGTCCATGCCCAGTTGATCCATCAGCGCATCGGTGGCATAGCTGAAGATCAATAGGTAAAACGCGTCGCGCAGGTGGCCGTTGTAGTCGACCCAGTCGGGGATGATGGTGGTTTTGTAGGTGGTGAGGGTTGGCATGGTGTGGGTTCCGACATTGGTAGTGACTGGACTGATGCTATCGCGAGCAAGCTCGCTCCCACATTTAACCGCATGCCTCTGATAGAACTCGGTCACCTGTGGGAGCGAGCTTGCTCGCGATGGGGGCGGGCCTGCTGGCGGGTTATTCGCTAAACGCCATCCCATGCTTGGCCTTTGTGATCTTCACCGCCTCAAGCACCGCCAGCAGGCAATCATCACGATAGCGCTCCAGGGCCGAAATGCTGTGTTTGCCGAGTTGCTCGCTGGTGCCGTCGACCACGTCGTCGATCAGCTTGTCGGTCAGTTCCGGCGCCGGCAGATAGGTCCAGGGTAGTTTCAGTGCCGGGCCGAACTGGGCCATGAAGTGCCGCATACCGGCGTCGCCACCGGCCAGGGTGTAAGTCAGGAATGTGCCCATGAACGACCAGCGCAGACCCGCTCCAAATCGAATCGCATCGTCGATTTCGCCGGTAGTCGCCACGCCATCGTTGACCAGGTGCAGTGCCTCACGCCATAAGGCTTCGAGCAGGCGGTCGGCAATGAATCCCGGGACTTCCTTGCGCACATGCAGCGGGCGCATCCCCAGGGATTCGTAGACTTTCATCGCCGCCTGTACCGCTTCTGGCGCAGTGTTTTTGCCACCGACCACTTCCACCAGCGGCAACAGGTATACCGGGTTGAACGGATGACCGACCACGCAGCGTTCCGGATGGGTCGAACCCTCGTAGAACTCGCTCGGCAGCAGGCCAGATGTGCTGGAGCCGATCAGTGCGTCGGGCTTGGCCGCGGCGCTGATTTTGCCGTGCAGTTCAAGTTTCAGTTCCAGGCGTTCCGGAGCGCTTTCCTGAATGAAATCGGCGTCCTTCACGCACTCTTCAATGGTCGCGACAAAACGCAGCCGGTCTTGCGAAGCACCCGGTGCGAGCCCTTGTTTCTCAAGCGCGCCCCAGGCATTGGCGACGCGCTTGCGCAAGGCTGCTTCGGCGCCCGGCGCCGGGTCCCAGGCCACGACGTCCAGGCCGTGGGCGAGGGCGCGGGACACCCAGCCGCTGCCGATGACACCGCTGCCCAGCGCCGCGAAAGTTTTGATTTCGGTGATAAAGCTCATGGTGACTTCCTGAATGGTTCGGTGGTCCCCTGTGAGAGCGGGCTTGTGTGGCGAGGGGGCAAGCCCCTCGCCACATACGCCTGCTCCCACAGATGAGGTGTAAGTTCGGGTTAGCCGCGCTTGGTCAGACCCATTTTTGCCCGGCCTTCAGCCGGGCTCAGGACGCGGGCGCCCAGGCGGCTGAGGATTTCCGAAGCGCGTTCGACCAGTTGGCCGTTGGTCGCCAGCACGCCTTTGTCCAGCCAGAGGTTATCTTCCAGGCCGACCCGCACATTGCCGCCGAGCAGTACCGCTTGAGCCGCCATCGGCATTTGCATGCGGCCGATGCCGAACCCGGCCCAGACCGCATTGGCCGGCAGGTTGTCGACCATGGCTTTCATGGTGGTGGTGTCGGCCGGCGCGCCCCATGGGATGCCCAGGCACAGCTGGAACAGCGGATCGTCCAGCAAGCCTTCCTTGATCATCTGTTTGGCGAACCACAAGTGACCGGTGTCGAAGATTTCCAGCTCGGCCTTCACGCCCAGTTCTTGAATGCGTTTGGCGCCAGCGCGCAGTTGCGCCGGTGTGGAGACGTAAATAGTGTCGCCGTCGCCGAAATTCAGGGTGCCGCAGTCCAGCGTGCAGATTTCCGGCAGCAGAGCTTCAACGTGGGCCAGGCGGGTCAGGGGGCCCACCAGGTCGGTGTTAGGGCCGAACTCCATCGGGTTTTCACCGGCGCCGATTTCGAGGTCGCCGCCCATGCCCGCGGTGAGGTTGACGATGATGTCGACGTCCGCTTCGCGAATGCGCTCCATCAGTTCGCGGTACAGCGCCACGTCACGGCTGAACTTGCCGGTTTCGGGGTCGCGAACGTGACAGTGGACCACGGTGGCGCCGGCCTTGGCGGCTTCCACTGCGGCAGCGGCGATTTGTTTCGGGGTGACCGGCACGTGTGGGCTTCGGCCGGTCGTGTCGCCAGCACCGGTGAGTGCGCAGGTGATGATGACGTCGTGGTTCATGAGGCGGTTTCCTTCAGACGGTGTGAGTCACTGCGCAGCCGTTTGGCGCTGCGCAGATTGATTTGGGGCGGGTTATTTGCTGGTCAGTTTCAGGTTTTCAGCAGCCGGCTTGCCGTCGAAAGTGGTCACGCCTTCAAGCCAGCGCTGCTGGTCTTGCGGGTGATCCTTGAGCCACTGTTTAGCTGATTCGAACGCGTCTTTGTGATCGAGCAGCGGTTGCATCATCCGGCTCTCGTCCTCGGCGGTGAAGGTCAGGTTGCTCAGCAGGCGGCTGACGTTCGGGCATTGCTCGGCGTAGTTCGGCGCGGTGACGGTCCAGACGGTAGCCATGCCTTCATTCGGGCCGAGGGCGTCCTGGCTGCCGGTGAGGTAGGTCATTTTCTGGTTGACGTTCATCGGGTGCGGCGCCCAGCCGAAGAACACGATGGCCTCGTTGCGTTTCACCGCCCGGGTCACCGCCGACAACATCCCGGCTTCACTGGATTCGACCAACTGGAATTTGCCGAGACCGAACTGGTTCTTGGCGATCATCGCTTTAATCTGGGTGTTGGCGCCTGAGCCAGGCTCGATGCCGTAGATCTTGCCGCCCAGCTCTTTCTCGAATTTGGCGATGTCGGCGAAAGTTTTCAGGCCTTTGTCGGCGAGGTAGGTCGGTACTGCCAGGGTGGCGCGGGCATCTTTGAGGCTTGGCTCGGCCAGGACTTTGACTTGCTTGCCATCGACGAACGGGGTGATGGTCTGGGTCATCAACGGATTCCAGTAGCCAAGGAACATGTCCAGGCGCTGGTCGCGGATGCCGGCGAAGATGATTTGCTGGGAGGCGCTGGTTTGTTTGGTCTTGTAGCCGAGGCCGTCGAGCAGGACTTGGGTCATGGCACTGGTGGCGATTACGTCGGTCCAGTTCACCACGCCCATGCGCACGTTCTGGCACGCGGCGGCGTCGGCCGCCATGGCGCCGGAACTCAAGAAAGCGGTACCGCTGAGTGCAAGGACACAGCTGCTGATCAGTCGTTTCATGGAGGGTTCCTCGGCAGATCGTTATTGTGGGTTCCGGCATCTTCGTGCGCCGGTGATGCCAAGTTACGCAGCTCAAGGCCCGTGAAAGAGCACTGCGGCGACCAGCTCTTGCACTGCAGCGACCTGCGCTCTTGAATGCCGCGTGCAACTGGCGTATCAACGTCCACACGCTACCCGCCAACCGAGTGCGCTCCATGTCCCAGGATTTCTACTTCTTGTTGATGCCGGGTTTCTCGGCCATCGGCTTTATCTCGGCCATCGAACCGCTGCGCGTGGCCAACCGCTTTCGTGGCGAGCTGTACCGCTGGCATGTGCTGAGCGGCGATGGCGGAGCGGTGCTGGCCAGCAATGGCATGTCGGTCAATGCCGATGCGGCGCTGGAACCGTTGAAGAAGGGGGCGACCTTATTGGTAGTGGCCGGATTTGAACCGCTGAAATTTGCCACGCCCGCTCTGGAGCACTGGCTGCGCCGTCTCGACCATGAAGGCGTGATCCTCGGCGGGATCGACACCGGCAGTGTGCTGTTGGCCGAGGCCGGCCTGCTCGAAGGCCATCGGGTCACCCTGCATTGGGAAGCCATCGATGCCTTCAAGGAATCTTATCCACAGCTGGAAGTGACTCAGGAACTCTTCGAAATCGACCGCCGGCGCATCACCTCCGCCGGCGGCACCGCCTCCATCGACCTGATGCTCGATCTGATTGGCCAGGCCCATGGCCCGGAACTGGCGATCCAGGTGTCCGAACAATTCGTACTCGGCCGGATCCGCCCGCGCAAAGACCACCAGCGCATGCAGATCGCCACCCGCTACGGCATCAGCAACAAGAAGCTGGCACATGTGATTGGCGAAATGGAACAACACAGCGAACCGCCCCTGAGCACTCTGGAGCTGGCGGACTCGATCAAGGTGACTCGTCGCCAGCTGGAGCGACTGTTCCGCCTGCACCTCAATGACACACCGAGCAACTTCTACCTGGGCTTGCGCCTGGAGAAGGCCCGGCAGCTGCTGCGCCAGACTGACATGAGCGTGCTGGAGGTGAGCATTGCCTGTGGCTTTGAATCGCCATCGTATTTCACCAGGAGTTATCGGGCGCGGTTTGCGCGTTGTCCGCGGGAGGATCGGCGGGGGGTGGGGGATCGGCAAGGCGTGGAAGCGGATGCGCAGTGACAATGCAGCGCACAACGACTGATCGCGTTTAGGTCTTGGAGGGGGCTGCTTGGTGCTGCACGCACCTATCTTTAGTGAGTGGGCTCGCGCCTGAATTGAAGGGCGAGGGCAGTCAAGCTATCAGCGTTGTGAGTTGTGATCGCTATTTGTGCGTTCCACGGCAGACTTGCTTTTGCCTGGGAAGTTGCTCGTGCATTTGAAATGAGTTTCTGGAACGCAGGTTTGTTCTTTTCTTTGATTTTTGAGCGGTCAGGTGAGTTGCTGGCAATCGCCAGGGATTTCTCAAGTGCGTCATTCATGTTGCCCTCAATAGTTGCTTCCGTATCGTCGCGCGATGAATCGGAAAACAGATACCAAAAGTCCTTGGTTTTAGCATGAACATGGCTGAGTTCATGAAACATCGTCCCCGCTCTTCGTGAAGCTGATTGTTGGCGAGCCTTGAGGTGAAAGTAGATAAAGTCCGACCCCTGACTCCTGGATTTTACCCGGTGTGCACGTTGCTCTGGTTTTAGGGGGTTGTTCTCGGTGAATACAAAACGTTCACCTTTGGCCTGGTCATTTAACGCGCCGCGAAGGGTTTGCTTAAGTTTTTTTCTAGCAACACGCGCAGCGATATTCAGGTGTTGCTCATCCATGTATGGACCGTAAATGTGCCTCAGTTTTTCCTGCGTCTTATCCGACAGCAGAGGACCTGCGAGAGCGGCAATCGCTTTTTTGGTGAAATCGACCATCACTGCAAAATCTTCGAGGAACTCGGCCTTCTCATCGTCAGGTAAGTGATCTGCGCGTCGGTAAAGTATCGACTGTCCGGCCGCGGCCATCTTTCTTTCGAATTCATTCAGGGGCTCGACCGGCGCGAGGCCTTCGCGGTCCTTGAATCTCAGCGGATTGTTATGAACCATCCGGTACCTGTTCAACCCATCGATGTCTCCTGCCGGATCCGGATTGACCCAGCGCTGTAACCAATGGGCGTAATATCGAAGTCCATAGTAGTAAAGTCCGGTTGCATCTCGCTCTTTCCCGGAGTAACGAATGCTTTTGTACTTGGCTTCAGTTTCATTCCGGGCTGCCCACCAGGCTGTACCGCCGAAGGGGTAGTAACCTTCCTGGCTTAACAGGGCTGCATCCTCGTCCAGCTCTAGCATGCTGGAACCCAGAAGGTCGCCCAGGCTGTAACGGATCTGGTCATTGGCGATGTTCTTGGGAGGTATTTCATTCCAATGCAATACCCGCACGCTGCTGGTGCCGGCCTCAATGCTTACCACATGACGTACCTCGGCAGTGCCGCTGTAATGGACTTCCAGGCCTGGCAAATAACGTACTTCGGACGTTCGGGTTGCAGATTTGGTTCTGGTGCTGAGGACCTTGCGTAGCCGCTGGCCGTGGCCGTCGTAGCAATAAAGTTCGTTGTCGTTCTGCGCATCCTCTCTGGCGACCTGAATGACTTCACTCAATTGGTTTCGCGTGTTCCAGCGCATGGCCTGTGCGCCAGGTATTAAGGTCTGAAGATTGCCGTTGCTGTCGAAGCTCTTGATGAAGTCCGGTTCACCATTCGGTGTTTTCAACAGGCTACGGTTACTGAAAGGCGCCGTTACCATCTCTCGGGTGTAGCAGCGGCTGCCTTCATGGACGAGGGTGTGCAGATTGCCTGCAGGGTCGTAGGAAAATGTCTGTTTATAAGAACCCATCCGCTTTGGATCGATGACAGGTTTTTGCAATTCGGGCAGTTCGGGGCCTTGGCTTGCCGGGATGGATTCGCGACCGGTCGCTTCAATCAATTGATAAAGCGTGTCGTATTGATAAGTGTTGGCAGGTTCCGTGCGCTGATTCCTGAAATAACGGATAGCCTGCACGGAGTCCCGGATGCTGGTGATATTGCCGACCGGATCATAGAGGTAGCAATAATCCTGAAAGAGGTGGCCGGGACGGCTTGAGGTGAGTTGTAGCAGGCGATCACTTTGGGCCTCATAACGCCGCGTCGTCTCGACACCATTGCCCGCAGTCTCACGTTCGATCTGGCCTGTGGCACTGTAGATAATAGTGCTGAGCAGCGTTTTGTCGGGCAAGTTCTTGCGTTTCAGTTGGATCTGATCGATCTGGCCGGCGACGTTATGCGCCAGTACCTGTTGATTGCCCCGTGCATCGGTCTGGATCAGCACATCGCCCATGGCGTTGAATTGCCACTGAGTAGTTGCGGTCTCGACTTCGAGTTTTTTATCGCGATCAGTCTCAGCGGCTGGCCAATTCGGGGTCGGCAGGTCATTCATGAATCGCCGGGACTCGTTCAATTTAGAACCCGCCAGGCTGTAATCATTGATGCAAAGGCAGCCTGCCGTGTCGTCGTGGCGAATCAATTGCCCGCATTGATTATGCGCAGAGAATTCAATTCTGCCATCGGCGTAGGTCAACCGCTCGGTTACGGATGGGAACTCGTTGGCAGCTTGTTCCAACACCGCAACAGGGCGTAGCAATCTGTCGTACTCGATCTGGCGCAGGTTTTGTCGACCATCCCATTCACAAAGCATTTCGTCCGCCTCTCCCAGAAGCTTCAACCGCCAGCCGGCATCGACGCTTTTGGTCAGTAATGGCTGAACGGAAAGGGAGAATGTTGTCGCCAGATTCGGTTCGCTCTGAGCTGCCAGTAAACGTGAGTCCCAACTAGCCACCGGGCGTGCGCCAGTGTCGAAAGCCTGGCGGGTGATGCGTGCCTCAGATGTCTGATCTGGATGGGAGCGATGATAAGCCACGCTTCGAATCTGCAGGCCGCGTGGGTCTATTACCGAAAGAGTCGGTGTGGCGCCATGAAGATTCACTTGCGAGATTATGGTCATCTGATAAGCGAGCATTCAATCTAGGACAAGTTCGAATGTGCGCTTTTTGGGAGAGGCTGCCTACTGTCAGAAATAACAGGTGTGCAGTGTTTTGAGGTGGACGTTTACCCTAAGTAAAGTCAGTAGCGGTTCGAGGTCAAGGAAACCGGGGGCTGTCGACGTGATAGGGATAGCCGTGGTGGCTTCCATTCATACCCCATTATTGCCGCGACTATAAAATGTAGTCAGGTCAATAATCGGGTATGAATCACTAGAAAACGCCTCACTTACTTCTTCATTAGCGCCGAACATGCCGCCTTGTAAGCTTCATGTTGATACTTGTTCAGCGTCGCCGGCAGTTCGAAGTCGAATTTCTTGTTCTGCGCGTTGATGGTCTGCGGGGAGAGCAGGGTGACGTCACAGTTTTCCAGCAACTGGAAAATCCCTTCGATCTTGAAGGTGGTCGGGCCGCCGGCGAATTCGCCTTTCTTGCTGCGCTTTTTGATGGCGATCCGGTCGATGGAGTTTTCGCGAACAAAAGACCCAACCTGAGCGGCAAATATTTTGACGTTGGCGGCTTCGTCATCGTCGTCGAGGGCGATTTTCTTGGTGGCCAGGGCGACGTGGGTCAGGAGCCGATTGTCGAGGGAGGCGACGGCGATGATTGCCTCGCTGGCTTTGATTTCGATGCCGCAGACTTTCATGGAAGGATGGACCCCTGTGAGTGAACCGGTTTGGCCATCGATGGTGACGTACTTGAAGTGTGAAGTCATCTTGAGGGTGGCGTTTGCGGATCTGATACCGGAGACCATTCGTCAGTCAATACTCAAGACTGTTATTTCTGACAGTGGGCGCTGATCGGTATCCAGCCTGGGTTTTCGCCCCGGTGTCCGCGGACTCAGGCATGCCGACAACAGCGTCGGTGCAGCCTGTGGGCGCGAAGGTTGCCCAAAACCGTCACTCCTGCCCGATCGACTCCAGGAATTCCGACCGTTCGTCACTCATCCGCGCCACACAATCATTTTGCGCAATGGTGTAGGCCTTGCTGCCGGGTTTGGCAGGGAAGGATTCCACTGCACAGTCGGCATCGCGTTGTTTTTGCCACAGTTGCTGGGCATTTTTAACTTTGCCGGTGATGTCGTTGAGCTGGGCCTTGTCGTTGCCATACAGGGTACCCAGTCGCTCGAACAGGGCCTGGACGTTGTCGTTGAGCAATTGTTCGGCAGTCGTTTTGTTGAACGTCGCGCATTCCAGAGTCTGTTGCTCATGTTCCACTTCATCGCACGGCGTGATATCGGCTTCTTCAGCCGCCTGTGCGGCGGTCGCTATTAGTGCCAAAGCCAGGAAGATCGATTTCATTGCGTCGCCCCAAATTCGTTGATGCGGCGAATTCTGGCCCAAGCGCAAGGCAAAGAACAGATGAGCTTTGGTCGTGTCTTGAGACCCTTTGTCGCGGATTGACGCTTTCGGCAATTCCCCTGTCGTTTTTGCACCCGGCTGCCCCAGCCCTCAGGCATATGCTGACCCCAAAGCGCCGGCAGACGATTCGGCGCATGAATCGCTAATAGGGGACAGCCTGATGAGCCCAGCCGAATTGCACGCCGACAGCATCGTTATCGACGGGCTGATTATTGCCAAGTGGAACCGTGAGCTGTTTGAAGACATGCGCAAGGGCGGTCTGACCGCGGCCAACTGCACCGTGTCGGTGTGGGAGGGCTTCCAGGCCACCGTCAATAACATCGCCGCCAGCCAGAAGCTGATTCGCGAGAACAGCGACCTGGTGATTCCGGTGCGTACCACCGCTGATATTCGCAAGGCCAAGGAACAGGGCAAGACCGGCATTCTCTTCGGCTTCCAGAATGCCCACGCCTTCGAAGACCAGATCGGCTACGTCGAGATCTTCAAGCAGCTGGGCGTCGGTATCGTGCAGATGTGCTACAACACCCAGAATCTGGTGGGCACCGGTTGCTACGAGCGAGACGGCGGCCTGTCGGGCTTCGGTCGCGAGATCGTTGCCGAGATGAACCGCGTCGGGGTCATGTGCGACCTGTCCCACGTCGGTTCCAAGACCTCCGAGGAAGTCATCCTCGAGTCCAAGAAGCGGGTCTGCTATTCCCACTGCCTGCCGTCGGGCCTTAAAGAGCACCCACGCAACAAGTCCGATGAAGAGCTGAAGTTCATCGCCGACCACGGCGGTTTCGTCGGCGTGACCATGTTCGCGCCGTTCCTGGCCAAGGGCATTGATTCGACCATCGACGACTACGCCGAAGCCATCGAATACACCATGAACATCGTCGGCGAAGACGCGATCGGTATCGGTACCGACTTCACCCAGGGCCATGGCCAGGACTTCTTCGAGTACCTGACTCACGACAAGGGCTACGCCCGTCGTCTGACCAGTTTCGGCAAGATCATCAACCCGCTGGGCATCCGCACCGTGGGCGAGTTCCCGAACCTCACCGAGACCCTGCTCAAGCGCGGTCACCCTGAGCGCGTGGTGCGCAAGATCATGGGCGAAAACTGGGTGACAGTCCTCAAGGACGTCTGGGGCGAATAAGCCCAAACCCCAATCCATTCCCCCTCTGCCGTCCGCGCAGAGGGCAACAAAACGAATTTTCTGGAGTTAAGTTTCCATGGCCAAGATCGCCCCGCAATTGCCTATCGAAGTCGACAGTGAGACTGGTGTCTGGACCTCTGACGCCCTGCCGATGCTGTATGTGCCACGTCATTTCTTTGTTAACAATCACATGGGTATCGAAGAAGTACTGGGCGCCGACGCCTACGCAGAAATCCTCTACAAGGCCGGCTACAAATCCGCCTGGCACTGGTGCGAGAAAGAGGCTGAGTGCCACGGCCTGGAAGGCGTCGCGGTATTCGAACACTACATGAAACGCCTGTCGCAACGCGGCTGGGGCCTGTTCAAGATCCAGGACATCGACCTGGAAAAAGGCACCGCCAGCGTCAAGCTCGAGCATTCGGCGTTCGTCTACGTCTACGGCAAGGTCGGGCGCAAGGTCGATTACATGTTCACTGGCTGGTTCGCCGGCGCCATGGACCAGATTCTCCAGGCCCGCGGCAGCTCGATCCGTACCGTAGCAGAACAGGTTTACGGTGGCTCTGAAGAAGGCCACGACGACGGCTTGTTCACCGTCAAGCCGTTGTAAGTCGAGGAACCCGCCATGGCTTTCGAAGCAATGTTTCAACCGATCCAGATCGGCAAACTGACCATCCGCAACCGCGTGCTCAGCACCGCGCACGCCGAGGTCTACGCCACCGACGGCGGGATGACCACCGATCGGTATGTGAAGTACTACGAAGAGAAAGCCAAGGGCGGGATCGGCCTGGCGATTTGCGGCGGTTCTTCCAGTGTGGCCATCGACAGCCCGCAAGGCTGGTGGAAATCGGTCAACCTGGCCGACGACCGGATCATTCCGCACTTCCAGAATCTGGCCGATGCCATGCACAAGCATGGCGCCAAGATCATGATTCAGATTACCCACATGGGTCGTCGTTCGCGCTGGGATGGCGAGCATTGGCCAACCCTGCTGTCGCCGTCGGGCATTCGTGAACCGGTGCACCGTGCGACCTGCAAAACCATCGAGCCGGAAGAAATCTGGCGGGTGATCGGCAACTACGCCACCGCTGCCGGGCGGGCCAAGGCCGGTGGCCTGGATGGCATTGAGTTGTCGGCGGTGCACCAGCACATGATCGACCAGTTCTGGAGCCCGCGAGTCAACAAGCGTACTGACGAATGGGGCGGCAGCTTCGAGAACCGCATGCGTTTCGGTCTGGAAGTGATCAAGGCGGTGCGCAAGGAGGTCGGTCCGGACTTCTGCGTCGGTATCCGTCTGTGCGGCGACGAGTTCCATCCCGATGGCCTGAGCCATGAGGACATGAAGCAGATCGCCAAGTACTACGATGACACCGGCATGATCGACTTCATCGGTGTGGTCGGTTCGGGGTGTGACACTCACAACACCCTGGCCAACGTTATCCCCAACATGAGTTATCCACCGGAGCCGTTCCTGCATTTGGCCGCCGGCATCAAAGAAGTGGTCAAGGCCCCGGTGCTGCACGCGCAGAACATCAAGGACCCGAACCAGGCCACGCGGATTCTGGAAGGCGGCTACGTCGACATGGTCGGCATGACCCGCGCCCACATCGCCGACCCGCACCTGATTGCCAAGATCAAGATGGGCCAGGTCGACCAGATCAAACAATGCGTGGGTGCCAACTATTGCATCGACCGTCAGTACCAGGGCCTGGACGTACTGTGCATCCAGAACGCCGCGACCTCCCGTGAATACATGGGCGTACCGCACATCATCGAGAAATCGACCGGTGTGAAACGCAAGGTGGTAGTGGTCGGTGCCGGTCCTGCCGGCCTGGAAGCCGCACGGGTATCTGCCGAGCGTGGCCACGACGTGACCCTGTTCGAGAAGAAAGACACCCTTGGCGGGCAAATCACCACCGCGTCGAAAGCCCCGCAGCGGGATCAGATCGCCGGTATTACCCGCTGGTTCCAGCTGGAGCTGGCTCGCCTGAAAGTCGACGTGCGCCTGGGCACCGCCGCCGATGCCGCGACCATTCTCGACCTGCGTCCGGATGTGGTGGTGCTCGCTGTCGGCGGTCATCCATTCCTTGAGCAGAACGAACATTGGGGCGCCGCTGAAGGCCTGGTGGTCAGCAGCTGGGACGTGCTCGACGGCAAAGTCGCGCCGGGCAAGAACGTGCTGGTCTACGACACCATTTGTGAATTCACCGGAATGTCGGTCGCCGACTTCCTGGCCGACAAAGGCAGCCAGGTCGAGATCGTCACCGACGACATCAAGCCGGGCGTGGCCATCGGCGGAACGTCGTTCCCGACTTACTACCGCAGCATGTACCCCAAAGAAGTGATCATGACCGGCGATATGATGCTGGAAAAGGTCTACCGCGAAGGCGACAAGCTGATTGCGGTGCTGGAAAACGAATACACCGGCGCCAAAGAGGAGCGGGTGGTCGACCAGGTGGTGGTGGAAAACGGCGTGCGTCCTGACGAAGAAATCTACTACGCGCTGAAGGAAGGTTCGCGCAACAAAGGCCAGATGGACATCGAAGCCCTGTTCGCGATTCAGCCGCAGCCTTCACTGAGGGCTCTTGATGAAAGGGCGGCGGGTGACGGCTATTTGCTGTTCCGCATCGGCGACTGCGTGGCCCAGCGCAACACCCACGCGGCGATCTACGACGCGCTGCGGCTGTGCAAGGATTTCTAAGCCAGGCGAACCCCCTGCGTAGGAGCTGCCGAAGGCTGCGATCTTTTGATGTTGATTTATCGCGCCTCATGAAGATCAAAAGATCGCAGCCTTCGGCAGCTCCTACGCGCCGACCGCGTTTTTCCGAGATGTACTGGTGGGAGCTTCACCATGTTAAACACCCTTCTTCCAATCCTGTTGTTCGCTGCCCTGGGCCTGGCTGTCCTGGGCGCGTTGCGGCGGGTGGCTATGTGGCGCCAGGGCCGGGCTTCCAAGGTCGACCTGATCGGTGGCCTGTTCGCCATGCCCAAGCGCTACATGGTCGATTTGCACCATGTCGTGGCACGGGACAAATACATCGCCAATACCCACGTCGCCACCGCCGGCGGCTTTGTGCTGGCTGCGCTGCTGGCGATTCTGGTGCACGGCTTCGGCCTGCATAACCGCATCCTCGGCTATGCCTTGCTGTTCGCCTCGGTGCTGATGTTCGTTGGCGCGGTCTTCGTTGCCCTGCGTCGGCGCAACCCGCCAGCGCGCTTGTCGAAAGGCCCCTGGATGCGTCTGCCGAAAAGCCTGATGGCGTTTTCCGTCAGCTTCTTCCTGGTGACCTTGCCGGTGGCCGGCATTCTCCCTGCCGACTTCGGTGGCTGGTTGCTTGCCTGCGTACTAAGTCTGGGAGTGCTGTGGGGCGTGTCGGAAATGTTTTTCGGCATGACCTGGGGCGGGCCGATGAAGCACGCCTTCGCCGGTGCCCTGCACCTGGCCTGGCACCGCCGCGCCGAGCGCTTTGGCGGTGGTCGCTCCACCGGGTTGAAACCGCTGGACCTGAACGATCCAAACGCACCGCTGGGCGTAGAGAAACCCAAGGATTTCACCTGGAACCAACTGCTCGGCTTCGACGCCTGCGTGCAGTGCGGTAAATGCGAAGCCGCATGCCCGGCGTTCGCCGCCGGCCAACCGCTGAACCCGAAAAAACTGATTCAGGACATGGTCGTCGGCCTGGCCGGTGGCACCGATGCCAAGTTTGCGGGCAGCCCTTATCCCGGCAAGGCAATTGGTGAACACGCGGGCAACCCGCATCAACCGATCGTCAACGGTCTGGTGGACGCTGAAACCCTGTGGTCCTGCACCACCTGCCGCGCCTGCGTCGAGGAGTGCCCGATGATGATCGAGCACGTCGATGCGATCGTCGACATGCGTCGTCACCTGACCCTGGAAAAAGGCGCGACCCCGAACAAGGGCGCCGAAGTCCTGGAAAACCTGATTGCCACCGACAACCCCGGCGGTTTCGCCCCGGGCGGTCGGATGAACTGGGCGGCGGATCTGAACCTGAGCCTGCTCAGCGAGAAGAAAACCACCGACGTGCTGTTCTGGGTCGGCGACGGTGCGTTCGACATGCGCAACCAGCGCACCCTGCGCGCCTTCGTCAAAGTGCTGAAAGCGGCCAAGGTCGACTTCGCGGTGCTGGGGCTCGAAGAACGCGACAGCGGCGACGTGGCACGACGCCTGGGCGATGAAGCGACCTTCCAGACCCTGGCCAAACGCAATATTCAGACCCTGGCCAAGTACAGCTTCAAGCGCATCGTCACCTGCGACCCCCACAGTTTTCATGTGCTGAAAAACGAATACGGCGCCTTCGACGGTAACTATGTGGTGCAGCACCACAGCACCTACATGGCAGAAATCATCGGTGCCGGCGCGCTCAACCTCGGCCAGCACAAAGGCAGCAGCGTGACCTATCACGATCCTTGCTACCTGGGCCGCTATAACGGCGAATACGAGGCGCCGCGTGAAGTGCTGCGGGCGTTGGGGATCGAGATCAAGGAAATGCAACGCTCCGGTTTCCGCTCGCGCTGCTGCGGCGGCGGCGGCGGTGCGCCGATTACCGACATTCCCGGCAAGCAGCGGATCCCCGACATGCGCATGGAAGATATTCGCGAAACCGGCGCCGAGCTGGTGGCCGTGGGTTGCCCACAGTGCACCGCGATGCTCGAAGGCGTGGTCGAGCCCCGGCCGCTGATCAAGGACATTGCCGAACTGGTAGCCGATGCGTTGCTCGAGGACGCCGCGCCGGGAAAGCCATCGGCACCGGCCAAACGTGAACCTGCGGAGGTGCATTGATGAGCGATATTATCCGCCGCGACCCTCACGCTGAATGGATCGCCCGCAACCGCCTGCACCCGCTGCACGCGGCCATGCAGCCGGTGCAACACAGCTGGATGGGGCCTAACGGCATCATTCGCAAAAACCCCCACGGCATCGGTTTTATCGGTCCCAACGGAATCAAGCGCATTGACCGCAGCGGTGCCCAGCAGGGTGGGGCGGCCAAGCGTTCGGCCACGGTTGAAGTGCAATTGCCACTGCATCAAGTGGTGCAACCGGCGTTCTACATCAGCGTCGTTCCGGACATGGTCGGTGGTCGCTTGAGCAGCCACGACCGCGACCTGCTGGGCCTGGCCCATCAATTGGCCGGCAAGGACGGTGCAGTGCTGGCCGTGGTCTTTGGCGAGCACAAAGAAAACGCTTTTGCCACGGCGGGCGTCGACCGCTTGCTGGTACTCGAAGGCGATGAGTTCAGTGGTTATGCACCGGAACAACGGGTCCAGGGACTGCGGTCTGTGGATAACCAGTTCAATCCGCGGCACTGGTTGCTGCCGGACAGCCGCAGCGGTGGTGGCGAGTTGGGCCGGCGCTTTGCTGCTGCCCTGGGCGAACGCCCGGCGACAAGGGTCTGGCAGGTCAAGGGCGAGGAATGTATCGGCCGCGCCGGTGCCGGCCTGCAGGATCTGGCACGGCCAGTCGCACGCTTGATTCTGGCAGCTGCCGAGTGTGCCGAACCGGTCAGCGAAACCCGCCACGAGGCCCTGCCGGTAGAGTTATCCACAGCGGCTGCGCGCAGTTTGTCGCGCATCGAAGACCTCGGCGCGGTGGCGGTCGATCCGGCGGCGATTCCGATGGCCGAAGCCGAGTTCATTTTCTCCGGCGGCAATGGGGTCAAGGACTGGTCGTTGTTCCATAAGACTGCAGCGGCCCTTGGCGCTACCGAAGGCGCTTCGCGGGTGGCGGTGGACGATGGTTTCATGGCCCGCGACCGTCAGGTCGGGGCCAGCGGCACCTGGGTCACGGCGCGGGTCTATGTTGCCGTGGGGATCTCCGGGGCGATCCAGCACCTGCAAGGCATTGGTGCCTGCGACAAGGTGGTGGCGATCAACCTCGATCCGGGTTGCGACATGATCAAACGCGCCGATCTGTCGGTGATCGGCGAGAGTGCAGAAATTCTTCAAGCCTTGATCGCGGCGGTAGAGGCTTACCGCAACGAAGCCAAGCGCGATGCGGCTTAAGGGAAGGACTTAGCTTATGAGTACCAATGTGATCAGTCTGGTGTCCATCGGCGCCCACCCGACCTCAGGCCGCCCTCGGCGTGCCGAACAGGATGCCCGGGCGGTTGAGCTGGGTCTGCAATTGGCGGGAGACAAGCTGCAGGTGCTGCACGCCGGCGATATCGCCGAACCGGCGCTGCGTGCCTATCTGGGCATGGGCCTGGACCGGCTGCATGTGCTGGAACAACCACCCGGTGCCGATGCGCTGCCAGCATTGACCGAGTATTTGCGCGGTGCCGGGGTTCAAGTGGTGCTCACCGGCAGCCAGGCAGAAACCGGTGAAGGTTCGGGCATGCTGCCATTCCTGTTGGCCGAGAATCTGGGTTGGCCGCTGGTGGTGGGCCTAGCCCAGGTCGAGTCCATCGACAGCGGCGTGGCCCTGGTGCTGCAAGCCTTGCCGCGTGGTCAGCGTCGACGCTTGAAAGTCCGTCTGCCGTTCCTCGCCACTGTGGATAACGCCGCGCCCAAGCCTCGGCAGAGCGCCTATGGCCCGGCACGACGCGGGGTATTGCAGGCCGATGAAGTGGAAGTCGTCGACGATGAGTTGCTCGCCGTCGCAACGCTGCAGCCGGCCAAACCGCGGCCAAAACGCCTGAAAGTGATCAAGGCCAAGAGCGGCGCCGATCGGATGAAAGCGGCCACCGCCAAGGCCAGCGGTGGTGGTGGGCAGGTGCTCAAGGGCGTGAGTGCCCAGGAAGGCGCCGAGGCAATCCTCAAATTGTTGATTGAAGAGGGCGTGGTTCGTCAGGGTTGAGCTGCGACGGTCAGGCATTCGGGCAGGACGTTATTTGACGTGTGGGGATTGGGGTAATGACGGTTGAATTTCGTTCGGCTCAGCGCTCAGACGCGCGTGAGATTGCTCGTTTGTTCCAGATTTCCTCAGAGGGCGCTGCAGATTACATCT
Source organism: Pseudomonas sp. KH_050 (assembly GCF_057838875.1). Taxonomy (NCBI): domain Bacteria; kingdom Pseudomonadati; phylum Pseudomonadota; class Gammaproteobacteria; order Pseudomonadales; family Pseudomonadaceae; genus Pseudomonas; species Pseudomonas sp. KH_050. Next base: position 577,608 of record NZ_CM174478.1, read on the forward strand.
GGAGCCAGCTCTCGCGACCCGGGCAGGATTTACTGGATGTAGGCGCCAGTCGATATGCTCGGGAAGATGTGGATTTTTCCTATCAGAACTGCCTCATCGCCGAGGCAGAGGGGCGCGTTGTTGGCATGATGCACAGCTACGTGATGCGTCACGATCCTCAAGCCGCTCCCGTCACCGACCCGGTCCTGGCGCCTTATGCCGACCTGGAAATACCCGACACACTCTATATTTCGAGCCTGGCGCTTCATGAAGGCTGGCGAAACCAGGGCCTCGGCGCTCAATTCCTCGAATATGCCCGCAAGCGTTCCAGTGATCTCAAGCTCGTCGGTTTAAGTTTGATTGACTATGCGGCCAATACCGGAGCCTGTCGTTTTTATCAGCGGCATGGGTTCCGCATCGTCGACACCTGTCAGGTCACTCCACATCCGATGATCCGGGTGACGGGCGAAGCCTATTTGATGCAGTGGCCATAGCTCGGCGACCACTTTACCCACAATCCCTGTTAGCGCTTCTGTGGATAAGATGTTTGCGCCTCGCTGCACGCCATGCAATTCAACGCTTACAGCCCTCTGTACGAAAATCAACCAGCCTGACTTCTGGTTTTCCTGAGCTTTTTTCTGTGGATAAAGAAATCCCCAAGCTCCCTCCCGGTGAATAGTTGCCCCCAAAGTCTGTTGGCGCTTCTGTGGATAAGATGTTTGCTCTCGGCTACAGGCCTTGTGAATCAATGCTTACAAGCTTTTGATCATAAAGTGATCAATTGCAGTTTTTGGCAGGCTAAACAACGCTGAAAGCCCTCTATTTCCCGGTTTTAAGCGGTTTTCCACAGAAGAGTGGCTTTGCTCGTAAGTTGCCCCCAAAGTCTGTTGGCGCTTCTGTGGATAAGGTGTTTGCCATCAGCTACAGGCCAGGCTCTGCGTGGCTTTGCGCGATATGATTAAAAAATAGCCAGCCTTTGATGAAAACCGGGCTTCTGGATAAGTCACGGATTTTTTTGGGTTTGTGTGGAGAAAGTTGTCGAGAAATTCCGACTTGCCCACATTAGCTGTGGGTGGCTTTGTGGATAACTTGTTGGCGAAGCGCCAGGACCTGTGCTGTGTATAGGCTCGGCAGCTATAGATCATATTTCGTACAGTTATAAGGATTTTCTCGAAGTGCGGCGGCTGTGGAAAACATCATCGAGGAGTTTATTGGAGAGGGGATAAGGTGGACGTCGAATGGAGCGGGTTTACAGCCTTGGATAGGTGGTGATGGTCAGGACGCTTTCGCGGGCAAGTCGAATCGGCGGTGCGGCGATCCGACTTGCCCGCGAAGTTTTTACTGCGCCGCGACGCCCTTGAGGTAGGCCGGAGCTTCGGCGCCCAGGTTGTTCAGCAGACGCTCGCTGTACCAGTCCACAAAGTTAACCACGCCGAACTCATAGGTCTTGGAGTACGGGCCCGGCTGATAGGCAGTGGAGTTGATCCCGCGCTGGTTCTCTTCGGCCAGACGACGGTCCTGGTCGTTGGTCGCATCCCAGACCTGGCGCATGCGCTCGACGTCGTAATCCACACCTTCGACCGCGTCCTTGTGGACGATCCATTTGGTGGTGACCATGGTTTCCTGGGCGCTGATCGGCCACACGGTGAAGACGATGATGTGATCGCCCATGCAGTGGTTCCAGGAGTGCGGCAGGTGCAGGATGCGCATCGAGCCCAGGTCCGGGTTCTGGATCCGGCCCATGAGTTTTTTGCAGCCTTGCTTGCCATCGATGGTCATCGACACGGCACCCTTGAGCAGCGGCATGCGCACAATACGGTTACGCAGACCGAAGCTGGCATGCGCGTAAGGGATCTTCTCGGCTTCCCAGGAAGCGGCGGAGGCGGCCACGTGGTCCTTGAACGCCTGGTCGGCGCGCGGGTCGGTGACGTCATCCCATTCCAACAGGGTTTTCAGCAGTTCCGGGTGCGAGGCGTTGCAGTGGTAGCACTCGCGGTTGTTTTCCAGCACCAGCTTCCAGTTGGCTTTTTCGAACAAGGTGGTCTGAATCGCCACCTTGGTGTTCTCCATGTCGTACGGTTCCATGTAATGGTTCAGCGTCGACAGGAAGTCATCAATGGCCGGTGGATTCTCCGCCAGGCTGATAAAGATGTAACCACCAGCGGTCTTCACATTCACCGGCTTGAGGCCGTACTGCTTCATGTCGAAGTCGGCGCCCATCTCGGTGCCGGCAAACAGCAGCCGACCGTCCAGTTCGTAGGTCCATTGGTGGTAATGGCAAACCAGCTTGGCGACCTTGCCTTTTTCACTGGTGCATAGCCGTGAACCGCGGTGGCGGCAAACGTTGTGGAACGCATGCACCTGACCTTCAGCGCCACGAATGACGATGATCGGGTTCTTGCCGATTTGCAGGGTCAGGAAGTTGCCCTTGGTCGGGATTTCGCAGGTCATGCCGGCGATCAACCACTCTTTCTGGAAGATTTCCTGCATATCGATATCGAACAGCCGTTCATCAGAGTAAAACGGCTGCGGCAGAGAAAAAGTCCGCTCGCGGCTTTGCAGCATCTCTGCGGTGGCCTTGCGTGCGGGTTCCAGCGGATCGCCCAAGCTCAGGGTTGCGGTGACGTCCATCGTTTAAGTCCTCATGGCCATTCTGTGTGGCCGGCGAAAGTGGCTAACTGTGGCCTGTGTGGCGGGTTTTGCTGGTCGAGTTCGGCGCCTGAAGTCCTGATCCTGCGTTGCCGCTCCTCGCCATAGCGGGCTATGACTCGTCGCGTCGCCTTGGCTAAGAACTCCATGCATCCGAACTTGATCCAGCCAAACCTGCCGTACAGGCCATGGTGCTACGCAAGGCTATTAAAATAGCTGTTATCTGTTGAAGCGAGTGTGCGGTCGCGCGCATCCCGAACCTTATCTATGGGCGACATGGCCCAATCTGTTCCCGACGCGCAAGCCCCGGTGGTTGGGGGCTGGTCGCGATAAGTATGTGAATGTCGCAGATAGGTAAGTGGTCGATCTTCACCTTGAGCAGAATCGCCAACATGAGGCCGACAGTCGGCCGTGGAGACCCGCATGTCCAACAGCTTCCTGAACCCGGTAACAACCCAGACCTGGGCCAATGGTCGGCACATCGTCCGTTGCGTCAAAGTCATCCAGGAAACCTGGGACGTGCGCACCTTTTGTTTCATGGCCGACCAGCCGATCCTGTTCTTCTTCAAGCCCGGGCAGTTCGTCACCCTGGAGCTGGAAATCGACGGAGTGCCGATCATGCGCTCCTATACCATTTCCAGCTCGCCTTCGGTGCCTTACAGTTTTTCCGTGACCATCAAACGCGTGCCCGGCGGCAAGGTGTCGAACTGGTTGCACGACACCTTGCATGAAGGCCAGGAACTGGCGGTGCACGGTCCGGTCGGGCTGTTCAACGCCATGGACTTCACCGCGCCGAAAGTGCTCTACCTCAGCGGCGGCGTCGGCATCACTCCGGTAATGTCCATGGCCCGCTGGTTCTATGACACCAACGGCAATGTCGACATGGTGTTCATTCACAGCGCCCGCTCACCGAAAGACATCATCTATCACCGCGAGCTGGAACACATGGCGTCGCGGATCGACAACTTCAGCTTGCACCTGATCTGCGAGAAACATGGTCTGGGCGAGCCTTGGGCCGGTTATCGCGGTTACCTGAATCACAAGATGCTTGAACTGATGGCGCCGGACTTCCTTGAGCGCGAAGTGTTCTGCTGCGGCCCGACGCCGTATATGAACGCGGTCAAACGCATGCTGGAAGCCCAAGGCTTCGACATGTCGCGTTACCACGAAGAATCCTTCGGTGCGACTCCGCCGGAAGCGCGTGCCGATGCCGTGGAACAAGCCGAACAAGCGGCCGAAGCCCCGGAAATTGACGTCGCCGACCTGCACCAGGTGGAATTCACCGCCTCCGGCAAAAGCATTCGCGTCGCACCGGGCGAAACCGTCCACGCCGCCGCGGCCAAGCTCGGCCTGCTGATTCCCAAAGCCTGCGGCATGGGCATCTGCGGCACCTGCAAGGTGATGAAACTCGGCGGGGAAGTCGAGATGGAACACAACGGCGGAATTACCGAAGAAGACGAGGCCGAAGGTTTCATTCTCTCGTGCTGCAGCGTGCCGAAGGGTGATGTACGAATTGAGTTCTGACAGGCTCAGCACTGTCCCCCGTAGCAGCTGCCGAAGGCTGCGTTTGGCCGCGAAGCGGTCGTAAAATCAGCCACTACGGTGTTCCAGACAAACCGTGCAAACAGGATTGCGACTGCTTCGCAGCCGAACGCAGCCTTCGGCAGCTGCTACGGACCGTTAGCGCAAGCCCACAAGGCTCGATGTTGTTCTCAGGTGCGATGCTGGATCAGTTTGTTGCGCAGCTCGGCGCTAGCCTGCTGATCCAGTTCCAGCCAGTAGTACTGCTTGCCGGCGATTTCCGCGGCGGCGGGCAGGCCGTCGCGATACACCAGTCGATTGCTGGCCAGCGCCGGAACTTTGTTACCCGGCAGCAGCGTGCCGGCGAGGTTCAGCGGATCGACACCGCAGACTCCGATCAGGCTCCCGTCATGGGGCCGCCGACGCACTTCGCGCAATAGCGGAATCGCCTCTGGCAACGCGAACTGCTCGCCCGCCAGGCCACTGACAAAACGTCCACCGCGAATCTCGCCTCTGGCCTCCAGCCGGTGGAAGGTGCGCAGCAGCTCGCGCCAGCTGGGCAGCCAGTCGGCCTCGCGCTCCAGCAGGCGCCAGAACACCACGCCATAACGCCGCAGCAAGGTCATTGCAACATGCTCCAGGGTCGCCGCGGGCGTTTGCCCGGGACGAGTGACTTCGCTCACTGCAGTGGGCGCCGGACGGCGCAACAGTGCCCAGCGCCCGGCATCGTCCATGCCGCCGATAAACGCCCCGCGTCCACGCCGACCGCTGCGGGCCTGACGTTTGCTGGCCGGGGTAATCAGCGCGCGCAGCCCGGCGAAGCTGTCGGCATTCACCAGCCCGGCGCCCACCAGTTCCTGCAATGCGCTTTCCAGTTCGCTACGCAGCAGATGGGCTTCGTGCAGCAGTTCGTCGAAAAACAACGCGCCATGTTGGCTCAGGGCCAAGTGGACTTTTTGGGTTTTTGGCGACAACTCGCTGCTGTCGGTCTGCTCGGTCAAACTACTCCAGAGCGCTACCTGGCTGCGCGGCAGCAACACGATTGGAGTACTGCGCAGCGCCGCACTCGCCGGCTTGTTGTGCGCGGTCAAACGGCTCCAGACCAGTTTTCCGCTACGGCATAGGTCATCCAGCCAGCTGGCGCTATAGCCTTTGAGGCGGGCCGGCAGGATGTCGCTGTCCCAGGCCGCCGCCGCGGCCGGATAGCCTTCGAACTGGCTGACGATTTCTGGCAAAACGGCATTGCCCTGGCCTTGGGTAGCTGTGGACACATGCTGCCAGTCGAATAGAAAGCGCATGAAGTCCTGCAACGCCACCGGTTCGATTTCCCTGCGCAGGCGTCTGACCGTGTAGCGATGAATGCGCGCGAGCAAATGTCGCTCGCACCATTGTTCCTGAGTTGCACCGGGGCTGAAGTGGCCGCGCAGCACGTATCCTTCAGCTTCCAGTTGCGCCAGGGCCTGAGTGATGCGGGCTGGCGGCAATGCCAGTGGTTTGGCGATCTCGTTTAATGGCAGCGGCCCGAATCCGCTGAGTCGGGCACGGAGCACTTCCACCAGTGCCTCATCGCCATCCCAGGCCTCATCGAAGCCGGGCAGGGCTTGCAACTCAGGTTGCAACGGGGCCTCGGGATAGAGCGCTCGCAGCAGCGTCAGACGCTCCAGCGCCAGCCACAACGGCTGCCCGGCATTGATCTGCAAACGACCGGCGCGGCCAGTCTCGGCCAAGGCCTGCAGCCAGGTCAGCCATGGCTCATTGGCCTGTGCTTCGGCATCAGTGATACACGCCAGACTCATCAAGGCTTCGTGCATTTCATCGACACCGGTGGGCCCCGGCCAGGCTTCGTCACGCACCGCTTGAATCGCCTCGGTATCCAGCGCACCAAGGTCATCGGTCGATTGCGGGTCGCTCCAGCGGCGGTTGAGCACGGCCTGGGTGCGCCGCTCCTCCAGCGGTGCGTCATCGAGAAAGGTGTAGGGCCGCGCGCTCAGAATCTCTGCGGCCAGGGGCGAGGGAGCCGGCAGCTCGCGGCTGATCAGGCGGATTTCGCCGTTCTCGATCCGTCGCAGCAAGGCGAGCCAGCCCTCGCTGTCCATGGCCTCGTGCAGGCAGTCATCAAGGGTTTGTTCCACCAGCGGATGCTCGGGGATTTCCCGTTCCCCGGCGAGGTTTTCCAGGCAGGCAATCTGATCGGGAAACACGCTGGCGATCAAGTCTTCACTTTTCATCCGCTGGATCTGCGGCGGGACTTTGCGGCCGCCGCTATACCGTGGCAGGGCCAGTGCAACGCCGGCATTCCAGCGCCAGCGCACGCCGAATAACGGCGCCTCCAGCACGGCCTGAATCAGAATGTGCTCGGCGCTGTTGCTGTTGAGGTAGCGCCAGACTTCATCCAGCTCGAAGCTGTGACTGCTGGACAGCGACAACACGATGGCGTCCTCGCTGGCGGCAGCCTGCAACTCGAAGTTGAAGGTGCGGCAAAAACGCTTGCGCAGCGCCAGGCCCCAGGCGCGATTGATCCGGCTACCGTACGGGCTGTGGATGATCAGCTGGGTACCGCCGGACTCATCGAAAAACCGCTCCATGATCAGCGTGTCTCGGGACGGCAAGGCGCCCAGGGCCAAACGTGCGCGAGCCAGGTATTCCACCAGCTGCTCGGCACTGGCGAAATCCAGGCCGAGGCTGTCGGTCAACCAGTCGAGGCTGTTTTGTAGCTCGCCGGGCGTCGCGCCGAGCAATTCATCGAGGCGGGCTTGCAAGCGCGCCACGGCGAACGACAGTTGCGCACTGCGCCCTGGCGCTTCGCCGAGCCAGAAGGGAATGGTCGGCGGTTGTCCCTGGGCGTCTTCGACCCGAACCTTGCCGGTTTCGACCCGCAGGATCCGGTACGAGGTATTGCCCAGCTGGAAGATGTCGCCGGCGATGCTTTCAACGGCAAAGTCCTCGTTGACGCTGCCGATGTTCAGACTCTGGGGTTCCAGCAGTACGCTGTAGTCAGCATTGTCCGGGATGGTTCCGCCGCTGGTCACGGCCGTCAGTTTGCTGCCGCGCCGACCGCGCAGGGTGCGGGTCAGCGCATCGCGATGCAGGTAGGCGCTGCGGATGCCCTGCCGACCGTTGTAGCCCTCGGCGAGCATCCGCAATATGGCCTGATAGTGCTCTTCATCGAACCCGACATAGGGCCAGGCGCGGCGGATCATCTCCAGCAATGGCTGCTCTTGCCATTCCTGGCAGCTAACCTCGGCGACGATTTGCTGGGCCAGAACATCCAGCGGTGCCGTGGGGATCAACAGGGTGTCGAGTTCACCGCGGCGCACGCAGTCGAGCAGGGCTGCGCATTCGATCAGGTCATCGCGGGTGGTGGCGAACAACCGCCCCTTGGGGGTGCCGCCGACCTGGTGTCCGGAGCGACCGACCCGTTGCAGGAACGCAGCGATAGACCGCGGCGAACCGATCTGACAGACCAGGTCGACATCGCCGATATCGATACCCAGCTCCAGCGACGCGGTGGCGATCAGTACTTGCAGCTCGCCGCGCTTGAGCCGTTGTTCGGCGTCCAGGCGGAACTCCTTGGCCAGGCTGCCATGGTGGGCCGCCACCGCTTCTTTGCCGAGGCGTTCGCTCAAATGTCGGCTCAGGCGTTCGGCCAGACGCCGGGTGTTGACGAAAATCAGTGTGGTCCGGTGTTCGCGGGCGAGCACGGCGAGCCGGTCATACACCCGTTCCCAGATGTCATTGGCCATCACCGCCGATAACGGTACTGGCGGCACCTCGATGGCCAGGTCCCGTGAGCGGGCGTGGCCAATGTCGATAATCTCGCAAGGGCGGTCGCGGCCTGCCAGAAAGCGCGACACCGCTTCGATGGGTTTTTGCGTGGCTGACAGGCCGATGCGCATCAAGGGTTCGCGACACAGTGCCTGCAAACGCTCCAGGCTCAAGGCCAGATGACTGCCACGCTTGCTGCCAGCGACGGCGTGAATTTCGTCGACGATCAAGGTGCGCACACTGCCCAGCATGCGTCGGCCGGAGTCCGAACCGAGCAACACATACAACGATTCCGGAGTTGTCACCAGAATATGCGGGGCACTTTTGCGCATCGCCGCGCGGTCTTTTTGCGGGGTGTCGCCGGTACGCACTGCGGTGTTGATCTGCAATTGAGGCAAACCCATGCGCCGCAATTGCTCGGTAATCCCCTCCAGCGGATTCTGCAGATTGATCTGAATGTCGTTGGACAGCGCCTTGAGCGGCGAGACATAGACCACCAGCGTTTCGTCCGGCAGTTGGCCACCGTGCTCGAGGCCGCGATGGACCAGGTCATCCAGCACTGCGAGAAACGCAGTCAGGGTCTTCCCCGAGCCGGTGGGCGCGGCGACCAGGGTCGAGCGACGCTGGCGGATCAACGGCCACGCCCGGGCCTGGGCGGCGGTGACCGAGGGGAAAGTCGCGTTGAACCAGGCGCTGACGGCGGGGTGAAAGCCCGTCAGGGCGTTGTCCGCTGATTCGGGAAGATTCATGAAGAGATTTATGCTGCCGATGGGCAGAAGTTGCAACCCTGGTAGCAGCTGCCGAAGGCTGCGTTCGGCCGCGAAGCGGTCGTAAAACATGCCGTCGTGATCTGTCAGGTTAAACGAGTGAGTCCAATTACGACTGCTGCGCAGCCGAACGCAGCCTTCGGCAGCTGCTACGCCGGGATGTTATGCAGCACTTTATAAGTGACGGTTGCGCTGGAAACCCGCAAAATGCAACGATTCTGGTAATTATCAACGGCAAGGCCCATAAGGCTTTGCGATAAAACCATCGTTCTACACAGACTGGGCCTGCTGACTCTATGCGAATGCGCCTTATGTTACTGGGCGGCGGAAATGCCCTTGGGCAGGCGCTGATTCGCCTCGGTGCGGAGGAAGACATCGGTTTCCTCGCCCCCCGTCCGCCAGAAGCCGGCTGGGATGCCGCGAGCCTGACGCAACTGCTCGACGACACCCGGCCGGATGCCTTGATCAATCTTGCGTACTACTTCGACTGGTTTCAGGCGGAGTCGGTACCCGAGGTGCGCCTGGCCGGCCAGGAACGGGCGATCGAGCGCCTTGCCGAGCTGTGCAAACATCACAACATCGTCCTGCTGCAGCCTTCCAGCTACCGGGTGTTCGATGGTTCGCGGGCCACGGCCTACAGCGAAAAAGACGAACCGGTACCGCTAGGCCTGCGTGGCCAGGCCTTGTGGCGGATCGAGCAGAGTGTGCGTGCAACCTGTCCGCAACATGTCTTGCTGCGATTTGGCTGGCTGCTCGATGACAGTCCCGACGGAACCCTTGGGCGTTTCCTGGCGCGCGCAGAACAACCTGAAGAATTACTGATGGCCGACGACCGGCGGGGTAACCCGACCCCGGTGGATGATGCGGCGCGAGTGATTATCTCGGTGCTCAAGCAACTGGATTGCGCGGCGCCGCTGTGGGGCACCTACCACTACGCCGGGCATGAGGCGACCACGCCGCTGGCATTGGGTCAGGCCATCCTGACCGAAGCGCGTCAGCTACACTCCTTAGCGATTGAATCGCCGACTGCACAAGCCCATGCCGCGCGCCCGGATGCTGCGGAAGAGCCACAGCACGCGGTATTGGCCTGCAAGAAGATTCTGCACACATTCGGGATCAAGCCGCGTGCCTGGCGCGCGGCACTCCCGGGCTTACTGGATAGGTTTTATCGCCATGGCTGACGGCCCTGTTTTGATCACCGGCGGTGCCGGCTTTATTGGTTCGCACCTGGTCGACGCCTTGCTCGCCAAGGGTCATTCGGTGCGGATTCTCGATGACTTGTCCACCGGCAAACGCAGCAACCTGGCACTGGACAACCCTCGGCTTGAACTTATCGAGGGGGATGTCGCCGACGCTGCTCTGGTGGCTCGGGCCATGCTCGGTTGCCAGGCGGTCGCTCATCTTGCGGCCGTGGCTTCGGTGCAGGCTTCGGTGGATGACCCGGTGCGCACACATCAGAGCAATTTCATTGGCACCCTGAATGTCTGCGAAGCGATGCGTCAGGCCGGGGTCAAACGCGTACTGTTCGCCTCGAGCGCGGCGGTCTATGGCAACAACGGCGAGGGTGAGTCGATCGACGAAGACACACCCAAGGCACCGCTGACGCCTTATGCCGTGGACAAATTGGCGAGCGAGTACTATCTCGACTTCTACCGCCGTCAGCACGGGCTGGAGCCGGTGGTATTCCGCTTCTTCAACATCTTCGGTCCACGCCAGGATCCGTCATCGCCGTACTCCGGGGTGATCAGCATTTTCAGCGAGCGGGCGCAAAAGGGTCTGCCGATCACAGTGTTCGGTGACGGAGAGCAGACTCGCGATTTCGTGTATGTCGAAGATCTGGTGGACGTGCTGGTGCAAGCCATCGAAGCGCCGCAGGTGGAAACGGGCGCAGTCAACGTCGGGCTGAACCAGGCGACCACGCTCAAGCAAATGCTCGCGGCACTGGCCGAGGTGGTGGGAGAGTTGCCGCCGGTGACCTATGGCCCGGCGCGTTCCGGTGATATCCGTCACTCGCGGGCGAATAATCAACGGCTGCTGCAGCGTTTCAAGTTTCCCGAGCAGACACCGATGAGTGTCGGACTGGCGCGGTTGTTGGGACGTTGAGGTTTTATTGAAGTCATGAAAAAGGCGCCCGGTGAGGCGCCTTTTTTATCTGGCCTGAATTAGATCCAGTGTTGGCGCTCTTGTGGAAGAGGCTGACTCAGAACTTGTAACCGATACCCACCATGTAGACCCATGGATCGACGTCCACGTCGACTTTGGTGCGGCCGACGCCCAGGGCGGTCGGGCCGTCAACGCTGGCTTCGGTGTCGATGTCGACGTACCAGACCGAGGCGTTGACCAGCATGTGATCGGTAATCATGTAGTCGAAGCCCAGTTGCCCGGAGATACCCACCGAATCATTGAGGTCCAGGTTACTGAAGCCTTCTTTTTTACGCTGGCTGGTCAGTTCTTCGTCGAAGAACAGGGTGTAGTTGATACCGACACCGGCATACGGCTGGAACCTGGACGAAGCGTCCAGCGGGTAGTACTGCAACGACAAGGTCGGTGGTAGTTGCTTGACGTCGGCAAGCTTGCCGTCCAGCGCCGGGCCAAGACCTTTGACGCCGACTTCGTGCTGGAACGGGGTGGCCGCCAGCAACTCGAGACCGAAGTGGTCGGTGAGCATGTAAGCGAATGTCAGGCCTAGTTGGGTGTCGCTGGTCAGGGTCGCTTTGGTGCCGGATATTTTCGCACCGTCGAGCTTTAGCTCACCGCTGTCTTCGTTAGGCGCAGTGGTAATGGCACCGGCACGAACGATGAAATCACCGGTCTGGTGAGCGTGAGCGAGCGGGGCTGCGAGCGCGAGGGAAAACAGGGAAGCGCTAAGCAAAGACTTGTGCATGGGGGCTCCAAAGGACGATTCAAATTATCTGTGTCCAATGGTAAAGAGCATCAAGGATGGGGCTTTGACTCAGCTCAATGAAAGCGTGATGGCCAAAAAAGATCGCAGCCTGCGGACGCGCCCTGTAGGAGCTGCCGCAGGCTGCGATCTTGGCGTCATCGCGGACAACGAACAACTGTTGGTCTTACTCCGGCAACTCATACACATAAATCTTCTCGGCATCCATCTGATACCCCGCGTCCGCCAGCTCACTGCTGGAGGCTTTGACCTGCAACGCACCTTCGATCCAGTACGGCTGATACAACTCGTCGAGTTTCACTCCAACCTCGCTTTTTACGTGGACGATCTGGTTCGACGGCGGTGGCGGCACGTGAATGCAGGCGCCGAAATACGGCACCAGCAGGAACTCCGTGGTGCGGCCTTCTTCGCTGACTTCCAGCGGCACGATATAGCCGGGCAGTCTGATCTCTTTGCCATCGAGGCTTGTCACCACCGGTGCGTTGGGCATGTCCTGCCTGGCCACCGGTGCAGCTTCGGCGGCCAGGGCGTCGCCGAGCTTCGACAGGTCGTGCAGCGGCGTCATGTTCGGGACTTGCGGCGCGGCACCCGGCGGGATCATTTCCGACCAGGTCAGGTCGATCGGTTCGGCGGCCCACGATGGCATGGCGACCAGGAATAACAGCGCAAACAGGGCGCGGGACATGACGTGCTTCCTCATAAACAGAGAGCGATAAAACGGGGCGGTCAAACAGATGCTCATAACCGAATGGACAGGCCATCGGCCAACGATTGTCGATAGGCGCGCCAGGCAGGCACGCTGCCCATCAGCAGCGCGGCGAGCAGGATACCGCCAAGCAGCGTCCACTCATACTCGCTCGGCCAGGCCAGCGGCAGGTACAAACCGTAAGTCGACTGCACATAACCTTGCGCGAGGGCGATGCTCAGGTACAACAACCCCAATCCGGCAATTACCCCGGACAACGCCAGGGCAAAGGCTTCAAGCACCAGAAGGGTCGCGATGTGCCACGGCCGGGCGCCGACCGAACGCAGGATCGCCATCTCTCGACGGCGTTCGTTGAGGCTGGTGAGAATCGCCGTGAGCATGCCGATCAGCCCGGTCAGCACCACGAACAAGGAAATTACAAACAAGGCTTTTTCCGCCGTGCCCATCAAGCTCCAGAGCTCCTGCAGGGCCACGCCCGGAAGGATCGCCAGCAGCGGTTCGCCACGGAACTCATTGATCTCGCGCTGCAGGGCAAAGGTCGAAATCTTGCTGTTGAGACCAAGCATGAACGCGGTGATGGCTTGCGGTGTCAGGTCCATATTGCGGGCCTGATCGGCGTTGATGCGACCGTTGCCTCGGGCCGGCGCGCCGTTCTGCCAGTCGATATGGATGGCTTCCATGCCGCCGAGGCTGATGTGCAGCGTGCGGTCCACCGGAGTACCGGTGCGCTTGAGAATGCCGACCACGGTGAACGGTTTGTCGTCGTGTTTGACCAGGCTGATCACCGCCACGCCGTGGGCCAGCACCAGTTTGTCAGCGAGTTTGTAATGCAAGGCGTCAGCCACCTCGGCACCGAGTACCACTTCAAACGGGTCGCTGGCGAAGGCGCGGCCGCTGGCCAGTTGCAGGCGTTGTTGACGACCGTACTGGTAGTGCTGGAAGTAGGCGTCGGTGGTGCCCATCACCCGATAACCCCGATGGGAATCGCCGAGGGACATCGGGATCGCCCACTTCACCTTCGGGTTGTTGGCGAAATGCTCGAAGCTGTCCCAGCGGATATTGTTGGTGGCGTTGCCGATGCGGAACACCGAGTACAACAGCAGGTTGACCGAGCCGGAACGGGCGCCAACGATCAGGTCAGTGCCACTTATGGTGCTGGCGAAACTGGCGCGGGCTTCGGTGCGCACTCGCTCGACCGCCAGCAACAGACACACCGACAAGGCGATGGCGAACGCGGTGAGGATCGCGGTGAAGCGGCGGTTAGCCAGGCTGGCCATGGCTAGACGAAACAAATACATCTCAAACCTCGAACGGCGTGGCGGCGCGATTGAGTTCGGCCAGCGACAGATTACGATCGAACAACGGCGCCAGGCTCTGATCGTGGCTGACGAACAGCAGGCTTGATCCGGCTTCGCGGCATTCGGCGAACAACAAGCGGATAAACGCCTCGCGGGCGTCATAGTCCAGCGCCGAAGTCGGCTCGTCGGCGATCACCAGTTCCGGCTGGCCGATCAACGCCCGGGCCGCGGCAACCCGTTGTTGCTGGCCAATGGACAATGAATCCGCGCGTCGGCCGAGCAGCGCTGGATCTTTCAGCCCCAGGTGGGCGAGCAGTGTGGCAGCGGCCTGATCGATACTGCCGTGGCGCTGGATAGCGCGGCTGGCGCGCAGTTTCGAGAAGTGGCAGGGCAACTCGACGTTCTCGCGCACCGAGAGAAACGGCAGCAGGTTGAACTGCTGGAAGATGTAGCCGGTGTGATCGACCCGAAAATGGTCGCGAGCGCCGGCCGAAAGTTCGGTCAGTTCCTGGCCGAGCAGGCGAATGCTGCCGCGATCGGGCTTTTGCACCCCGCCGAGCAGGCCGAGCAGGGTGGTCTTGCCGCTGCCGCTGGGACCTTTGAGGAACAGTGTTTCACCGGCTTGCAGGCGAAACGTCGGGATGTCCAGCAATTGCGGATGCCCTGGCCAACTGAAGCCCAGGTCGGACAGTTCGATAAGTGCTTGGGTCATGTGAAACCGGTCAGGATGAAAGTGAACCCCTGTGGGGCGCGAGCTCCCACATCAGGATTGGGGGGGAATCAGAATTTCAGTGCCGCGGCCTTGGCCGTCACTTCAACCCCTTGTTGCCCATTTGGGCTGATCAGTTGTACCTGAATTGTCCGGGTCGCCGGGAAGGTGTTGAAGATGTTCGCCAGGTTTAGAGTCTTCAGTGCACCAGGTGTGGCACAGGTGAATTGGTAATGGGCGTGGATTTCGCTGTGGTCATGGTGATGCTCATGGCCGTCGGAGTTCTTGGTATCTTTGTCGTGGTCGTCATCGGTATCCGGCTTGTCGCCAAACAACGGGCTTTCCAGTTCCTGACTGGCTACCACGCAGCCTGCAGCATTCGGCAAGTTGAACAGTGCCAGGGGTTTTTCCAGTTGTGCACGGGTGGCGGTGACCTTGGCCTTGTCGGCGTCCGAGGTGGCGATATGTTCGAAACCCACCAGGTTCATCGCCGGGCTTTCCAGTTCCAGCTCCAGGGTCTGACCGTCCAGCGCCGCATTCAATCGCCCGACGCCATGTTCGTGGGTGCCGAGGCTGCCGTGTTGATGCTCGTGATCATGCTCATGGACCTCGGCGGCCTGGACGACAGCCAGCGGCAACAGGGCAAACGGCAAGGCGAGTAGCAGACGGCGCATGACAGGACTCCGGGAAAGAAGATATAAATATTGTTATGTGATCTTATAACAATATCGGCGAGAGTTTGACCGCCTGCTTGGCGTTATGCAAGGCGCATGGGAGCATGCTCATCAGAAACCTGAGGGAAAACCTATGTTGCGGATTCGTGGAAGCATCGGCGAATGGCCGGTGGATTTGACCCTGGAGCTCGATGCAGGTGATTGGGCGCAGTTGGGTGCGCAGCTGCAGGCGGCCAAACCTGAGAGCATTAAGTCGGTGGTCATGCCGGCGAATCAGGACGATGCGCTGTGGCAGGCCGCCAAGGACCTGCTGCGCAAGGCCGGGCAATTGAGCGGGCCGGATCTGCTTGAGCAGATGGAGGCTCTGGCCGGCAGCGCAGCGGCTGGCAAACGCTTGTTGGTGCGCTTGCGCCACTGTGCCGAGGTCAAGGTGGTGAGCGGCGGGGATACGCCGATCTACAGCTGGCGCCAGCCAGCGTAGGAGCTGGCGCAGCCTGCGATCTTTTGATCTTGTTTTTGCGGCGGTTGAATCACCTGAAAATCAAAAGATCGCAGCCTTCGGCAGCTCCTACGCCGTCCGCGTGTAAACCCAATCCGTAGGAGCTGGCGCAGCCTGCGATCTTTTGATCTTGTTTTTGCGGCGGTTGAATCACCTGAAAATCAAAAGATCGCAGCCTTCGGCAGCTCCTACGCCGTCCGCGTGTAATCCCAATCCGTAGGAGCTGGCGCAGCCTGCGATCTTTTGATCTTGTTTTTGCGGCGGTTGAATCACCTGAAAATCAAAAGATCGCAGCCTTCGGCAGCTCCTACGCCGTCCGCGTGTAATCCCAATCCGTAGGAGCTGGCGCAGCCTGCGATCTTTTGATCTTGTTTTTACGGCGGTTGAATTGCATGAAAATCAAAAGATCGCAGCCTTCGGCAGCTCCTACGCCGTCCGCGTGTAAACCCAATCCGTAGGAGCTGGCTCAGCCTGCGATCTTTTGATCTTGTTTTTGCGGCGGTTGAATCACCTGAAAATCAAAAGATCGCAGCCTTCGGCAGCTCCTACGCCGTCCGCGTGTAATCCCAATCCGTAGGAGCTGGCGCAGCCTGCGATCTTTTCGGGGTCGCTCAATACAGCGCGGCGAACAGCTTGCGGCGGTAGGTGGTCACCAGTGGGTGATCGTTGCCCAGCAGGTCAAACACTTGCAGCAACGTTTTGTGCGGCAGGCCTTCGCTGTAGCTGCGGTTGCGGATGAACAGTTTTAGCAGCCCGTCCAGTGCCGCGTCGTATTGCTGGCGGGCCAGTTGCTGAATGGCCAGTTGGTAGGCCGCTTCATCGTCCAGCGGATTTTGTGCCAGGCGGGTTTTCAGGTCGGCGACATCCGGCAAGTCAGCGGCTTGTCCGAGAAACTCCAGCTGCGCCTTGGCACCGGCCAGCGCGGCTTTATGTTCGTCGCCCTGGACTGAGTCAAGCACGGTCTGTGCTTCACTCAGCTCGCCGCGTTCGGCCAGGCAGCGGGCATAGAGGATCAGCGCCTTGGCGTTGCTGTTGTCTTCGCCCAAAAGGGTTTTCAGCGCGGCTTCGGCGTCAGCGAAACGACCTTCGCTGAACAGCGCCTGAGCCTGTTCGAAGGGATCGGCAGCGGCTGGCGGTGGCATTTGTACATGGGGCTCGAGCAACGCCCGGACCGCGGACTCCGGTTGTGCACCGGCAAAGCCGTCTACCGGTTGACCGTCCTTGAACAGCACCACGGTCGGCAGGCTGCGAATGCCGAAGCGGGCGACGATGTCCGGTTCGGCATCGCAATTGACCTTGGCCAGCAGCAACTCGCCCTGATAGCTCTCGGCAATCTGCTGCAGCATCGGCATCAGCGCCTTGCACGGCGCACACCATTCGGCCCAGAAATCCACCAGCACCGGTTTGTGGAAGGAGTTCTCGATCACCGACTGGTCGAAATCGGCAGTGCTGGCGTCGAAAATGTATGGGGTGTCCTGGCTCATTGGGGATCTCTTGGGAGCGTGAATTCACTCACTATAAGGGTTGGCGCAAAAGATCGCAGCCTTCGGCAGCTCCTACAAGGGTTGGCGCAAAAGATCGCAGCCTTCGGCAGCTCCTACAAGGGTTGGCGCAAAAGATCGCAGCCTTCGGCAGCTCCTACGGATCGGATTGACACGCGGATACCGAAAAAGATCGCAGCCTGCGGATCGGATTGACACGCGGATACCGAAAAAGATCGCGGTCGGCGTAGGAGCTGCCGAAGGCTGCGATCTTGGCGGTATCAGCCACGCCGCGCGTGGTACAGGCTCACATTGCGAAACTCTTCCGGCTCTGCCAGATCCGGCAAGGTGAAGGCTTCCAGCATCTCCAGTCGCTGATACAACGGATGCCGAAAGTCTCGCACCCGCGAATCCGCCACCAGGGCTTCCCGACCTCGGCTCAGGAATTCGTCGAGCAACGGCAGGTTGGCTCGGTCATACAGCACATCCGCCACCAGGATCAGGTCGAAACGGTCTGCCTCGTCGAAGAAGTCACTTGAATAGCTCAGTTCCACGCCATTGAGTTCGGCATTCGCCCGGCAAGCGGCAATGGCCAGTGGGTCGAGATCACACGCCACCACCTCCAGCGCTCCGGCCTTGGCCGCGGCAATGCCGGCAACGCCTGAGCCGGCGCCGAAATCCAGCACCCGTTTGCCTTCGACCCAGTGCGGGCGTTCGGCCAGATAGCGCGCCAATGCCAGGCCACTGGCCCAGCAGAAACTCCAATAAGGCGGCTCATGCAGAATCCGCCGGGTTTCTTCCGGGGTGAAGGCGCGGTCCATGTTGTGTGCATCGATCAGCCAGAGCTTCAGTTCGGTCGCGGGCAACTGACAGGCGACAAGCTGTGCATCTCCAAGCAGTTCGCCCAGCGCCTGCTGCAGGTCGAGCGGTGCATTCATGGCGCTTTGACGAATTGCAGCTGGCCCAGGGCCTGGGTGGTCGGTTGGCTGATGCGTTGCGTTGGCAAGTGCAGAATCAGCTGCCCGGACTGACTGGCGCGACCTCGCAATTCGACGCGAGCACCGACCGGGAAGGACTCCGGATTGAAACGCAGGCGGAACGGCAGCACATGGTCGTTGCCGATCAGGTTAGAGTTGGCCAGCAATTGTTGAGGCCGGCCG
The DNA here is from genome assembly GCF_057838875.1 of Pseudomonas sp. KH_050. NCBI lineage: Bacteria > Pseudomonadati > Pseudomonadota > Gammaproteobacteria > Pseudomonadales > Pseudomonadaceae > Pseudomonas > Pseudomonas sp. KH_050. Next base: position 595,718 of record NZ_CM174478.1, read on the forward strand.
CGCTCGTCGATCACCAGCAGCGCCAGTTCGACTTCAGCGCCGGTTGGCACGCCCTGCAGGGTGCCGCTCAATTCGCGTTGAAAGGCCGGCAGCGGACCGAGGTTGACCGACTCCTGAGCTTTCTTCTGCGCCTGCTGTGGCGCCGGCCCGGGCAGAGGCGGTGCGGGCTTGGGCGCACTGCTGCACGCGACCAGCAGGCTGAAAAGACTGAGCAAAACGAGCGGTCGTAGCGGCATGTGTAGCTCCAGCAAGGCTAAATTCCGTGTGCATACATAGTATGCCGGTCTATATACCGTAAAGCCTATGGCTTGTCTTGCCAGTGGGATGCGCTACCATGGCCCTCCCTTTTTTTGTTGCCTGCCACCATGCACTGTCCCTTCTGCGGTGCCAACGACACCAAGGTCATCGACTCGCGTCTGGTCGCCGAGGGCGAACAGGTGCGTCGTCGGCGTGAATGCCTGGCCTGCGGTGAGCGTTTCACCACCTTCGAAACCGCCGAGCTGGTGCTGCCGCGCCTGATCAAGACCGACGGCAGCCGTCAGCCGTTCGACGAAGAAAAACTGCGTGCCGGTATGCAGCGCGCCCTGGAAAAGCGTCCGGTGAGCGTCGAGCGCCTGGAATCGTCGCTGGCGCATATCAAACACAAACTGCGAGCCACCGGCGAGCGCGAGGTCAAATCCCTGGTAGTTGGTGAACTGGTGATGGCCGAGCTGCAAAAGCTCGATGAAGTCGCCTATATTCGTTTCGCCTCGGTGTATCGACGCTTCCAGGACCTCAATGAGTTCCGCGAAGAGATCGATCGCCTCGCCCGTGAGCCCGCCAAAGAATGACTATTTCCTCAGAGCAGGCCGTTCTCGATGCCCACTACATGGCGCGAGCCCTGGAGCTGGCGCGCAAAGGCCTTTACACCACTCACCCTAATCCGCGAGTGGGGTGTGTGATCGTGCGTGACGGGCAGATTGTCGGCGAAGGCTGGCATGTGCGCACCGGCGAGCCACACGCCGAAGTCCACGCCTTGCGCGCCGCCGCTGAAAATGCCCGCGGTGCCACCGTCTATGTGACCCTTGAGCCTTGCAGCCATCACGGCCGTACACCGCCGTGTTCCGATGCGCTGGTGAATGCCGGCGTGGCGCGGGTTGTCGCGGCCATGCAGGACCCCAATCCTCAGGTTGCCGGCCGTGGCATGCAGCGTCTGGCTCGGGCCGGCATCGCGATCCACAGCGGTGTGCTGGAAAGCGAGGCGCGGGCGATCAATCAAGGTTTCCTCAAACGCATGGAACACGGTCTGCCCTTTGTGCGGGTCAAACTGGCCATGAGCCTGGATGGTCGTACGGCCATGGCCAGCGGCGAAAGCCAATGGATCACCGGCCCCGCCGCGCGTTCTGCGGTGCAGCGCCTGCGAGCCCAGGCCAGTGTGGTTCTGACCGGTGCCGACACGGTGTTGGCGGACGGTGCCCGGTTGACGGTGCGTGCTGACGAGCTGGGACTGGATGCCGAACAAACCGCGCTGGCACTGAGCCGGCCGCCCCTGCGCGTGCTGATCGATGGTCGCTTGCGGGTACCCCTCGACGCGCCGTTTTTCAAGGCCGGGCCGGCGCTGGTCGCCACCTGTGTCGCGGTGCAAGAGCAATACGCCAATGGCCCGGAGTGCCTGATCGTCCCCGGCGACGATGGCCAGGTTGATCTGCGCAAGCTGCTGAGCGCACTGGCGGCCCGTGGCGTCAATGACGTGTTGGTGGAAGCCGGTCCGCGTCTGGCAGGGGCTTTCGCTCGGCAAGGGCTGGTGGACGAGTTTCAAATCTTCATCGCCGGCAAGTTTCTCGGTTCATCGGCACGTCCATTGCTGGACTGGCCGCTGGAGCTGATGAGTGAGGCGCCGCAGCTGAAAATCATAGAAATGCGCGCGGTTGGCGATGACTGGCGAGTCACTGCCGTTCCTCTGCCACCTGCGGGCGTATAATTCCCGGCCTGCGCCAAGCGACGGCCCCGTTCTCGAGGAGGACTCCATGTTTACCGGCATCATCGAATCCATCGGCAGCATCCGTGCATTGACCCCTAAAGGCGGCGATGTGCGGGTTTATGTAGAAACTGGCAAGCTTGATCTGGGCGACGTCAAACTCGGCGACAGCATCGCGGTCAACGGCGTCTGCCTGACCGCGGTCGAGCTGCCGGGTGACGGTTTCTGGGCCGATGTCAGCCGCGAAACCCTCGACTGCACAGCCTTCAACGAATTGAAGAGCGGTAGCCGGGTCAACCTGGAAAAAGCCCTGACCCCGACTACCCGTCTGGGCGGTCATCTGGTCAGCGGTCACGTTGACGGAGTCGGTGAAGTGATTGCCCGGGAAGAAAATGCCCGGGCGATTCAATTTCGCATCCGCGCGCCCAAAGACCTGGCCAAGTACATCGCCCACAAAGGCTCGATCACCGTCGACGGCACCAGCCTTACGGTCAACGCGGTCAATGGTGCCGAGTTCGAACTGACCATCGTCCCGCATACACTGGCCGAAACCATCATGGCCGACTACCGGCCGGGGCGGCAGGTCAACCTCGAAGTCGACTTGCTGGCACGTTACCTGGAGCGTCTACTTTTGGGCGACAAGGCCGCAGAGCCTGCCCAGGGCAATATTACCGAAAGCTTTCTGGCCGCCAACGGCTACCTCAAATCCTGACCCAAGGGGGTGCCGCGTGGCGCTCAATAGCATCGAAGAACTGGTCGAAGACATCCGCCAAGGCAAGATGGTCATCCTCATGGATGACGAAGACCGCGAGAACGAAGGCGACCTGATCATGGCCGCCGAGTGCTGCCTGCCCGAGCACATCAACTTCATGGCCAAGCATGCCCGCGGCCTGATCTGCATGCCGATGAGCCGCGAGCGCTGCGAACTGCTCAAGCTGCCATTGATGGCGCCGCGCAACGGTTCCGGCTTCGGCACCAAGTTCACCGTCTCGATCGAAGCCGCTGAAGGCGTGACCACCGGCATCTCCGCTGCCGACCGTGCGCGCACCGTGCAGGCTGCTGCCGCCAGGGATGCCAAGGCTGAAGATATCGTCAGCCCCGGCCACATCTTCCCGCTGATGGCCCAGGCCGGTGGCACCCTGGCTCGCGCCGGTCACACCGAAGCTGCGTGCGATCTGGCACGGATGGCCGGTTTCGAGCCGAGCGGGGTGATCTGCGAAGTGATGAACGACGACGGCACCATGTCCCGTCGCACCGAACTGGAAGCTTTTGCCGCCGAACACAACATCAAGATCGGCACCATCGCCGACCTGATTCATTACCGGATGATCCACGAACGTACCGTTCAGCGGATTGCCGAGCAGCCATTGGACAGCGAACTGGGTCAGTTCAATCTGGTGACCTACCGTGACTCAGTGGAAGGCGACGTGCACATGGCGCTGACCCTGGGCACCATTTGCGCCGATGAACCGACCCTGGTTCGCGTGCACAACATGGACCCGCTGCGCGACCTGTTGATGGTCAAGCAGCCCGGCCGCTGGAGCCTGCGCGCGGCTATGAGCGCAGTGGCCGAGGCCGGCAGCGGTGTGGTGCTGTTGCTTGGTCACCCGCTCGATGGTGATGTGGTGCTGGCGCATATCCGTGAAACCGCGGAGCACCTTCCGGTGAAAAAACCGACCACTTACAGCATCGTCGGTGCCGGTTCGCAGATCCTGCGTGACCTCGGCGTGCGCAAAATGCGCCTGATGAGTGCGCCAATGAAATTTAATGCGATATCCGGTTTCGATCTGGAAGTTGTAGAATACGTGCCCTCCGAATAAAGACCGGCAGTTCCGGCCTTTGATTCGCGGTTCAAATATCACTGAGGGACGCGTACTGAACGCGTCCCGGCTCTTTAAGAGATTTGTCGAATGACCCTGAAGACCATCGAAGGTACCTTCATCGCCCCCAAAGGCCGCTATGCCCTGGTGGTCGGCCGCTTCAACAGCTTCGTCGTCGAAAGCCTGGTAAGCGGTGCCGTTGATGCCCTGGTTCGCCATGGCGTGAGCGAAAGCGACATCACCATCATCCGTGCGCCTGGCGCCTTCGAAATTCCGCTGGTTGCGCAGAAAGTCGCTCAGCAAAGCGAATATGCGGCGATCATCGCCCTGGGCGCGGTCATTCGTGGCGGCACTCCGCACTTCGAATACGTGGCTGGCGAATGCACCAAAGGCCTGGCCCAGGTGTCCATGGAGTTCGGCGTGCCGGTCGCCTTCGGCGTGCTGACGGTCGACTCGATCGAACAAGCCATTGAACGTTCCGGCACCAAAGCCGGTAACAAAGGTGCCGAAGCTGCCTTGTCCGCTCTGGAAATGGTCAGCCTGCTGGCGCAGTTGGAGGCCAAGTGATTAGCGACGAAAGCGATCGTTTCAACCCCCGCGATCCGAAACCTGCGGACGCTGGCAAGCCATCCAAGAGCGTCAAGCGTCGCGAAGCCCGTCAGCTCGCGACTCAGGCGCTGTACCAATGGCACATGGCCAAAACTTCGCTGAACGAGATCGAAGCGCAGTTCCGGGTCGATAACGATTTCAGCGATGTCGATGCCGCCTACTTCCACGACATCCTGCACGGCGTTCCGGCGCACAAGACCGAGATCGATTCTGCCCTCGCTCCGTGCCTGGATATCACCATCGACGAGCTCGATCCGGTTGAACTGGCGGTGTTGCGCCTGTCCACCTGGGAGCTGCTCAAGCGCGTCGACGTTCCATACCGCGTGGTGATCAACGAAGGTATCGAGCTGGCCAAGGTCTACGGTTCCACTGACGGCCACAAGTTCGTCAACGGTGTGCTCGACAAGCTGGCTCCACGTCTGCGTGAAGCTGAAGTGAAGGCGTTCAAGCGCTGATTCGCGCTTGCAGTGCCCTGTCTCGCCAATACGTTCCTTTTTTGGCGCGTGGCTGTTGTTGCCAGGCAAGGCGTCGCGACAAGTCATAGCCCGCTATGGCGAGGAGCGGCAACGCAGTATGGCGATAACAGACGCCGCTCAAAAGGAACAGTATTGGTGAGACAGGACACAAAGCCATGGGCGAGTTTGAGCTGATCCGTAACTACTTCGCCACCGCGCCTTGTGCGCTGGTCGGCGCTGGCGTGGCACTGGGGATCGGTGACGACTGCGCCCTGTTGGCTGTTCCCCCTGGGGAACAGTTGGCTATCTCCACCGACACCCTGGTGGCCGGTGTACATTTCGCAGACCCCTGCGAGCCTTTTCTGCTCGGCCAGCGTTCGCTGGCGGTGGCGGTCAGTGATCTGGCAGCCATGGGTGCAACACCTCTCGCGTTTACCCTTGCCCTGACCTTGCCGACGGTTGCTGCCGATTGGTTGCAAGCCTTCGCCCGTGGATTGAACGCCATGGCGCAAAGCTGCGGTGTGCGTCTGGTGGGCGGCGATACCACCCGTGGCCCGCTGAGCCTGACCATGACCGTGTTCGGCCGTGTACCCGCCGGTTTGGCCCTGACCCGCAGCGGCGCGCAGCCAGGGGATCTGTTGTGCGTCGGTGGCGAGCTGGGCAATGGGGCGGGCGCCTTGCCGCTGGTGTTGGGTCAGCGTACGGCGCAAGCGGCTATCGCCGAGCCATTGCTGGCGCACTACTGGTCGCCACAGCCACAGCTGGCATTGGGCCTGGCACTGCGTGGCAAAGCGACCTCGGCACTGGATATCTCGGACGGATTGCTGGCGGACTGTGGGCACATCGCGCTCGCCTCCGGCGTCGGTTTGCGGGTTGAGCGGGACAAGCTGCCGCTGTCCAGGGCGTTGGTGGCGTTTCTCGGCCAGCAAGCCGCTGAAGAGGCCGCCTTGAGCGGTGGTGACGATTATGTGCTGGCCTTTACCTTGCCTCCCGTCGAGCTGCCGCAGTTACTGGCCGAAGGCTGGCCGGTGCATGTGCTCGGTCGTGTCGTGGCCGGCGAGGGCGTAACGCTTGTGGCCGCCGATGGGCGCGACATCACCCCGGCAAACCGGGGTTATCAACATTTTCGGGAGACACCGTGACAGATCACCCCAAGCAGGTCCCGGCAGAGTTCGTGCCGCCTTCGGTCTGGCGTAATCCCTGGCATTTCCTGGCGTTCGGCTTCGGTTCAGGCACCCTGCCAAAAGCGCCGGGCACTTGGGGCTCGCTGGTGGCGCTACCCTTTATCCCGTTGTGGCAGATGTTGCCGGACTGGGGTTACTGGCTGATGCTCGGCATCACCATGCTGTTCGGCTTCTGGCTGTGCGGCAAGGTGGCGGACGACTTGCGGGTCCACGACCACGAAGGCATCGTCTGGGACGAAATGGTCGGAATGTGGATAACCCTGTGGCTGGTACCGGAAGGTTGGTATTGGCTGCTGGCGGGGTTCCTGATGTTCCGCTTCTTCGACATTCTCAAGCCGTGGCCGATTCACTGGATCGATCGGCATGTACACGGCGGTGTCGGGATCATGCTCGATGATGTGTTGGCGGGTGTGTTTGCCTGGCTGGCCATGCAGGGATTGGTGTGGTTTTTCGTCTGAGGGAACAAGGATGACTGGCCGTTGGTTATTGATACTGCTTTGCGTGTTGTCATGCACTGCGGCACGGGCGCATGAATCGCCGAAGATCCCCAGCCAGATCCGCCTCGCCAGCGAGGAGTGGATCGACTACACCGCCGCCGATGGCCGTGGTCTGGCCTGGGATGTGTTGCGCGCAGTCTTTGAACCGGCCGGGGTCACGGTGCAGATTCGTTTAGTGCCTTACACTCGCTCGATCGGGCTGGTGCAGCGCCAGGAGGTGGATGCCGTGGTCGGCTCCTACCGCGATGAGGTGGGCAATGTGCTGTATCCACGGTGGCACTATGATGTCGACCCCATTTACGCACTGGGCCTGGCCAGTAATCCGGCACCGACGCTGGCCACTCTGGGTAAATATCGACTGGCTTGGGTGCGCGGCTACAAGTACGAGAAATACTTGCCGAATATCCACGGTTTCAATCAAATCGAGCGCCGCACCGGCATTTTGCCGATGCTCAAGCTCGGTCATGCAGATTACTATCTCGACGCCCGGAGCGAGATCGACTATGTACTGAGTGAAGCGCCGGATCGGTCGTTATACAAACGCACGTACCTGGCTCAACTACCGCTGTTTCTGGGGTTCTCCGACACTCCTGAAGGCCGGGCACTTTTGGCGCTGTTCGATCAACGCATGACGTTGTTGGTGAAAAACGGTCAGTTGCGACCGATCTTCGAACGCTGGAAACAACCTTACCCATTCGAAGAAAGGTAGGGGGTTGCAAGGTTTTTCAGGCTAGTGATCAAACATCCTGATCATTATGGCCGATAATTCAGCCTAAGCGTCTGTAGGAACCTGCTGTTACAATGCCGCCTCTGCGAATCTCCAGTCCTCATACAGATCAGGAGCACACGGTGCCCGTCGTTTTCGTCGCTGCTTCCAAGCTGCCAACCCCTTTTGCGCAATTCACCATGCATGGTTTCCTCGATGAGGCCACCGGCCGCGAGCACGTTGTGCTCAGCCTGGGTGAGTTCGCTGATGGCGCACCGGTGCTCGGCCGGTTGCATTCCGAATGCCTGACCGGCGATGCCTTGTTCAGCCAGCGTTGCGACTGCGGTTCGCAACTCGAGGCGGCGTTGCAGGCGATTGCCCGTGAAGGCCGTGGCGTGTTGCTGTATTTACGTCAGGAAGGCCGTGGCATTGGCTTGCTGAACAAGATCCGCGCCTATGAACTGCAGGATGGCGGTGCCGATACGGTCGAGGCCAACGAACGCTTGGGCTTTGCGGCCGACCAGCGTGACTACGCCATCTGCCTGCCGATGCTCGAGCACCTGGGGGTAAAATCCCTGCGGCTGATGACCAACAACCCACGCAAGGTCAAAGCCATGACCGACATGGGCATCGTGGTCGCCGAACGCGTCCCGCTGCACACTGGCCACAACCCGCACAACAAACTCTATCTGGCGACCAAGGCCAGCAAGCTCGACCACATGATGGGCAACGAGCACCAGGGCGAGGTTGATCGGGCGTGACCCGCGGTCAAGTACGGCGGCGCCTGGCCGTCAACTGGTGGCAGTACCTGGCGCTGGCCTTGCTGCCGCTGTTCGTGATCAATATGGTGTTTGGCCGGACCGAAGCGATATTGCCGATGCTGGCCATGCCGTTCTTTATCGCTGGCATGGCGTCAATGTTCGTCAGCCTGCGTTTCTTTGGTGGCTACAAGCATGGCTTGATCGCCACCCAGCAAGCCCTCGATACCCCTGAAGAGCCTGCCGCCTGGGTGGATTTGGCGGCCAAGCGTCGCACGGCGTTCCTGGCTGCCGGGTTACCGGCCTGGATCGGTGCAGTGGCCGTGTTCGTCGGCCTGGAAGCCGTGCCGCTGATTCTGCTGGCGCTGTCGACGACGGTGCTGTTTTACCTCTACCGTATTCCGCGTCAGCTCGGTTGATGCGCGGCTGGCTGGCGCTCCTGCTGCTGGCCGTCAGCGGTTCGGCGCTGGCCGTGGAACGGGTGGTCAGCCTCGCGCCATCGCTCTCTGAAATCGTCGTTGAGCTGGGCTCTGCCGATCTGCTGGTCGGTGTGCTCGATGCCGGTGAGCGACCTCCTGAGTTGAGCGCTGTGCCCTCGGTCGGGCGCTACGGTCAGCTGGACATGGAGCGTCTGCTCAGCCTCAAGCCCGACTTGCTGTTGCTCTGGCCTGGCAGCGTCGGTCCGGCGCAGCGCGAGCAACTCAAACGGCTGAATATTCCCACCTACGTCGCCGAACCCCACAGCCTCGAACAACTCACCACCCAGATCGAAGCCATTGCCGAACAACTCGGGCGGCCTCAGCGCGGGCAAAAACTCGCCGGTGACTTGCGCAAGCGGTTGGCTAACCTGCGCCAGCGCTATCAGCGGGACGCGCCGTTGCAGGTGTTCTATCAGGTCTGGGATCAGCCGCTGTACACCGTCGGCGGAGGGCAGATCATCAGTGATGCGCTGGAGGTCTGCGGCGCTCGTAATGTGTTTGCCGAGCTGCAACTGCCGGCGCCGCAGGTCAATCTGGAGTCGGTGTTGCAGCGCAACCCCGAGGTCATCCTGGCCGGCGATCAGGCGCAGCTCGATGCCTGGAAAGCCTGGCCGCAGGTGAGGGCGGTGGCTCAGGGGCGATTGCTGTTGGTGACGGACAAGGGCCTGGAGCGGCCGAGTGGGCAGATGATCAATGCCACGGCCAAGCTGTGTGAGTTGATAGCGCCGGGTCGCTGAAACCGAGGCGCCTGCTTCGCGGGCAAGCCACGCTCCCACAAGTTATCAGGCGTTCACGGAATTGATGTCAGGCTCATACCCTGTGGGAGCGAGCTTGCTCCGGGCGGCGATCCGACGATGGCTAGATCTCCGGCATCCAGGTCACCCCAAACATCCAGGCCCGTCCTTCTTCGCGATAGCCATAGTTATTCCCGTCAAAGCTGTAGAGCGCCCGGCTGTAAGCCTTGTCCAGCAGGTTATCGACTTTCAGTTCCAGCCGGATTTCGCGATTCACCGCCCAGCTGCTGCGCAAGCCGAGCAAGGTATAACCGCCTAGCGGTTCCTGGTTATCCTCGTCATCGTAGCTGCTGCTCACCGCTTGCCAGGTGGCGCCGATGCCGAGTCGATCGAATTGCCGATCCAGGTCCAGGCTCAAGGTGCGTCGGGCGCGGCGGCTCAGGGTGTGGCCGGTATCGCGGTTGCGCGGGTCGATGATCGCCAGGCCGAGGTTGCTCTGCCAGCCGAACAGCTCTTGTTTGAGCGCGGCTTCGAAGCCATTGATCCGCGCCGAAGCGACGTTTTCCGGACGAAAGTTCTTGCCGAAGATAATCGCGTCTTCAAGGTCGGTGCGGTACAGCGAAGCTTCCAGGCGGCTGGAATCGCTCAACTGACTGCGCCACTGCAGCTCATAGCTTTGGGAGGTCTCGGGCTTGAGGTTCGGATTGCTGAAACCCGGGTAGTACAGGTCATTGAAGGTCGGTGCGCGGAAGCCTTCGCTGTAGGTCAGCAGCACATCGTTGTCCGGGTTCAATGGCAGGGTGAAGGTACCGCTCCAGCTATTCTGGCTGCCAAATTGCTGGTTCTGGTCGCGGCGCAGGCCCAACTCGGTGGAGAAGCTTTCTGCCTGGAAGCGATGCTGGATAAATGCGGCACGGTTCCAGCGGCTGTCTTCATCGAAGGCGGTGCTGCTGTTGATCCGGTCTTCGTACCAGTCGGCGCCGAGGATCAGGCTGTTGCGGTCATCGAGTGTCAGGTCATTCTGCCAGTTGAGCGAATCGCGATAGGTGTTGAACACGCTGCGCTCGTCGCTGAGCGTGTCGATGGTTTTCTCGCGGTTTTCGCTATGGCCGAACTCGACGCGGGATTTCCAGATGTCATTGATACGCGCGTCGAGGTAGCTGCTGACGCTGCTCACGGTGAAATCGCTGTAGGGCTGCTGCTGGACTGACTCAAAGGTGTTCATGTCGAAGCGACCGAAGGGGCTGTCGAACTCGCTTTTACCACGGTTATCCAGCAGGCTCAGGCCCGCTTCGAGGTCATCATTGAAGGCGTGACTAAGGCTCAGGCTCAGGGACTTGTTGCGGTAAGCATCGTGGTCGCCGTCGCTGGGGAAAGATTCATGAGTGCGATTGATCCCGGCGCTTTCATCGAGGCTGGCGCCGAGATTGAAGCGGGTTTGTGCGTCACCGCCGGACAGCCCCAGGCTGCGCTCCCAAGTCTGATTGCTGCCAAACCCCAGCTGCAGGCGCGGTTTCAGACCCTGTTCGGCGCCACGGCGGGTGAAGAGCTGAATCACCCCGCCAATCGCGTCACTGCCGTAAATCACCGAGCGTGAACCGCGCAGCACTTCCACGCGTTCGATCTGATCGATGTTCAGGTGTTGCAGGTTGCTGTCGCCGGAAGTCGAGTTGCCGATGCGCTGGCCGTCCACCAGCACCAGGCTCTGCGCCGATTTGGTGCCACGAATGAAAACCCCCGGCAGGCTGCCACGCCCGCCCGCTTGCGCGATCTGCACGCCCGGCACCCGACTGAGCAAGTCAGTCACACTGCTCGGTTGCAGGCGGTCGATGTCTTCGCGGGTGAACACTGTGTTGGCGGCGCTGCTATCGTTACGGGCTTCAACCTGGCGATTGGCGCTGATCAGCACATCGGGCAGTTTCAGGGCTTGTTCGCGTTCGAAGGTGTCAGCCAAAAGCGGTCCGGCAGGCAAAAGGGTCAACGTCAGGGCGATGCGGGAGAGATTCATGGGCACTACTTTCAAAATGCGCCGCAGCCCCCGTAGGAGCTGCCGCAGGCTGCGATCTTTTGATGTTGATCTAACGGCGATTCTGGAGCTGCCGAAGGGCAGGATCAAAAGATCGCAGCCTGCGGCAGCTCCTACGGGGGGGTTACAGCCCCAAAAGTTGCAGGCGCTCGCGAACCGACGCTTCGATCCCCGCTGCGTCCAGCCCGCACTCGGCCAGCATTTGCGCCGGCTTGGCGTGTTCGACATAGGCGTCCGGCAAGCCCAGGTGCAGCATCGACCTGAGGATGTTCTCGCGAGCGAGGAACTCGCTGACCGCGCCACCGGCGCCGCCCATGATCGCGTTTTCTTCGATGGTCACCAGCAACTCGTGGCTGCCGGCGATTTCCCGCACCAGAGCTTCGTCCAATGGTTTGACGAAACGCATGTCGACCACCGTGGCATCGAGCTTCTCGGCAACCTTCAGCGCTTCGGCCAGTTGCACTCCGAACACCAGCAGGGCAACGGTGCTGCCCTGACGGCGAATCACGCCCTTGCCGATCTCGATCGGTTCGAGGTTTTTCTCGATGGTCGCATTCGGGCCAGTGCCGCGTGGGTAACGCACTGCGGCCGGGCCGTTGTAGAGGTGGCCGGTGCTGAGCATTTTGCGCAGTTCGTTCTCGTCGCTCGGGGTCATCACCAGCATGCCGGGGATGCAGCGCAGGAACGACAGGTCGAAACTGCCGGCGTGGGTTGGACCGTCTTCGCCCACCAGGCCTGCGCGGTCGATGGCGAACAACACGTCGAGGTTCTGCACCGCAACGTCATGCACCAGCTGATCGTAGCCGCGTTGCAGGAAGGTCGAATAGATCGCCACCACCGGTTTGGCACCTTCGCAGGCCATACCGGCGGCGAAGGTCACGGCGTGCTGCTCGGCAATCGCCACATCGAAATAACGCTGCGGGAAACGTTCGCTGAAGGCCACCAGGTCGGAACCTTCCTTCATCGCCGGCGTTATCCCGACCAGTCGCGGATCGGCGCTGGCCATGTCGCACAGCCACTCGCCGAACACGCTGGAATACTTCGGCCCACCGGCTTTTTTCGGCGCAGTCGCCGGAGCATCCAGGGGTTCGAGCTTGGTGATCGCGTGGTAACCGATCGGGTCGACTTCCGCCGGAGCGAAGCCTTTGCCTTTCTTGGTGACCACGTGCAGGAACTGCGGCCCCTTGAGGTCACGCATGTTGCGCAGGGTAGCGATCAGGGTCGGTAGATCGTGGCCGTCGATCGGGCCGATGTAGTTCCACCCCAGCTCTTCGAACAACGTGCCCGGGACCAGCATGCCCTTGGCGTATTCTTCGGTACGACGGGCGATCTCCCAGGCGCCGGGCAGGCGCGACAGCACTTTCTTGCTGCCTTCACGCATGCTTGCGTAAGTGCGGCTGGAAAGAATTTTCGCCAGATAGTTGGACAGTCCGCCGACATTGCGCGAGATCGACATGTCATTGTCGTTGAGGATCACCAGCATGTTGGCGTTGACTTCCGGCGCATGATTCAGCGCTTCGAAAGCCATGCCTGCGGTCAATGCACCGTCGCCGATCACTGCGATAGCCTTGCGTTCACTGTTTTGCAGGCGAGCAGCAATGGCCATGCCCAGCGCGGCACTGATCGAGGTGCTGGAGTGGCCGACGCCAAAGGTGTCGTACTCGCTCTCGGAACGGCGCGGGAAGGCCGCAATGCCGTCCTTTTGGCGCAGCGTGCCCATGCGCTCGCGACGGCCAGTGAGGATCTTGTGCGGATAAGCCTGATGGCCGACGTCCCACACCAGCCGGTCGTCCGGGGTGTCGAAGACGTAATGCAGCGCAATGGTCAGCTCAATGACGCCAAGGCCGGCACCGAAATGCCCGCCCGTCTGGCCCACGGAATAGAGCAGCTCCAGGCGCAATTCATCGGCCAGGGTTTCGAGCTCGGCTTCACCTAACCGGCGCAGGCCAGCCGGCGTGTCGGCACGGTCGAGCAGGGGCGTGGTCGGGCGTTTGCGGGGAATCTCATGAAACGTCGTGGGCATCAGGCGAATCGTTATAGGTATAGAAGAGGCGGCAGTTTACCTTATGCATCGCAAGCTGCCCACGCAGAGCTCAGAAGTTGGCCAACAATATGCAGTCGTGCGTAGCGGCGGTTTTAGCTGCGACGTTCAACGATATAGCGCGCCAGGTCGCGCAACGGCTCAGCCGCCGCGTCGAACGGTCGCAGGGCGTGCAAGGCTTGATCGCGCAGTTCCAGGGCATAGGCTTTAGCCGCATCCAGGCCGAGCAAGGCCGGGTAGGTCGGCTTGTCCCGGGCGATATCGGCGCCCTGGCGTTTGCCGAGCGTCGCGGTATCGCTCTCGACATCGAGAATGTCGTCCTGCACCTGAAACGCCAGGCCGATGGCTTGGGCATAGGTCTGCAAGGATTTCAGTTCATCTGGTTCCGCATGGCCACTGGCCAGGGCACCGAGCTTGACGCTGGCTTCGATCAACGCGCCGGTCTTGTGCCGATGCATGTATTCGAGTGCTCGCTGATCGAGTTTGAGACCGACCGAGCCGAGGTCGATGGCCTGGCCGCCGACCATGCCCGCCGGACCCGCCGCCAATGCCAGGGTGCTGACCATGCGCAAACGGGTTTCGCTATCCACGACGCTCAGCTGCGGATCGAGCAAGGCACTGAACGCCAGGCTTTGCAGGCCGTCACCGGCGAGAATCGCGCAGGCTTCGTCAAAGGCCTTATGCGTAGTCGGCTGGCCGCGACGCAAATCGTCATCGTCCATCGCCGGCAGATCGTCATGCACCAGCGAATAAGCGTGAATCAATTCCACCGCGCAGGCGGCGCCGTTGGCGTGTTCCGCTACGCCACCCAGGGCTTCGCAGGCCGCATAAGCCAGCAGCGGCCGCACGCGCTTGCCGCCATTCATCACGCTGTAGCGCATGGCTTCATAGAGGCGAGCCAGTTCAGGGCTTGGAGCGCGGAACAGGGTTTCCAGTGCAGCATTGACGCGGGCCTGGCTGCTGGCCTGATAGACGGCAATCATTCTGGCTGTTCCGGGTCGAAGGGTTCCTCGGCCAGCTCACCATCGCGTTCCAGCAGGATCTGCACCTTCTGCTCAGCCTGGGCCAACGCCGCCTGGCAATCGCGGGTCAGGCCGATGCCCTGTTCGAAGGCCGTCAACGAGTCTTCCAGCGACAGCTCGCCGTTCTCCAGACGCTCGACCAGCGTTTGCAGGTCAGCGAGGGATTGTTCGAAATCCAGTGCAGCTTTTTTGCGGGCCATGGCGGCAATTCCGGTTGACGGTAAACCGGCGCGACACTAGCAGAGAGAGGCTTTTTGGGCAAATGAGCGGGCGTATAGATGAGCCAGGAGTGCCTTGCGCGGGGCTCACCGGTTCAGCGTTTTCCATCGCCCGGATAGTTGATCTGGTAGCGGGTACTACGGCCGCCGCCGGGCAAGCGGATCAAGCAACCCTTGTCCAGCAGGTCAGCCAAGTGCCGAGTCGCAGTCGCCTTGGAGACCTTTGCTACGGCCTGGTACTGGGCGGCACTGATGCCTTCTTCAAATCCTTTCTCGCCACCATCGAGCAGGCGGTTGAGCACTTTGGCCTGTTCCGGGGACAGAGCCTGACCCCGGTGGTTCTGCCAGAAACGGGCCTTGCCGAGTACCAACGCGATACGGGCCATGGCTTGCTGCAGGCTGCGCAATAACGTCTGCAGGAACCATTCGAGCCAGTCAGTGATATCCAGGGTGGCTTTCTGACTGGTTTCCAATACACGGTAGTAGCCCGAACGATCGTCGAGAATGCTTGCCGACATGGCGTAGAAGCGGATGGCCTGGTCCTCGGCCTGGGCGAGGGCCAGGTCGGTGATAGCCCGAGTCAGGCGGCCGTTGCCGTCGTCAAAGGGATGGAGCGTAACGAACCAGAAGTGAGCGATGCCGGCCCTCAGCAATGGATCGAGCCGGGGTTGGCTACGGCTGGCTTCGAACCAGTCGAGGAACGCGTCGAGCTGTTGTTCCAGGCCTTGGCGCGCAGGTGCTTCAAAATGCACGATGGGTCTGTCCAGGCTACCCGATACCACCTGCATCGGTTCATCGCCACGCAGCACGCCAACTCGAATGTGTTGCGGGATCAATCCTTCGTCTTGAGCGGGAAACAACCATTCATGCCAATTCAGCACGCGCGCGAGGGTCAGAGGCTGGTCGAAATGCTGGGTCGCGTCCAGCATCAACTCCGCCAGTCCCTCACTACGCTTGCTCACATGGTTGCCTTCAATCTGTTCCATGCCCAAGCGACGCGCCAGAGATGAACGCACCGAGCCAAGGTTCAACTGCTCACCTTCAATGGCGGATGAAGTCACGATGTTCTGCAACAGCGTGTCCAACTCGCTTTGCGCACTGAGTTCTCCACCTGCGGAACTGGACATGCCCAACAGCCGTCCTTGCGCCTGCACACACTCGCGCAACAACGGGGCGAGGCGCTCGGGTTGCATTTGAAAATGCGGCCAATCAGGCTGTTGCCAGATCCAGCGGGGGTGTTCCATGGGTTCGTGCTCTAGATGATGAGCCGAATAAGAATTTATTCGGCTCATTTAGTGAGCCGATTGTGCGAGCTATTCGGCTCAGCGTCTAGTGTTTTGAGGGACTGAACCTAATTGGCTCATCGACCAGTTTGGGCAGCAGGCTGCTGCACAATTTCCTTGGTCGCGTCTCCTCACCGATTCCTGATGTTTGAACGCAGCAGCGAGCATGCGTCCAGGCGAGCATCTTATGAAAAGTTTGTTATGTTTCGTCAGTCGTTTGCGATGTCGGTGCGCAGGCTAATGCGACCCACGCCAAATTTTGTGTTCGGTAAGGAATGTCGAATGAGTGATATCAAGCTATTCCAGTTAACCAACGGTATGGCCACGGAGCTGAATGGGCAGGCCTCTGATCTGGAAAAGCCATTACAGACACTAATCGAACGCAACCTCGACCCACTGCTTAGCATTCGGTTTCTCGCGACTGAATATTCGACCGGCAAGACTCATGCTGGACGCATCGACACCTTGGGGTTGGATGAGAACTTCAGCCCGGTGATTGTGGAATACAAGCGTTCGGTCGGGGAGAACGTCATCAACCAAGGGTTGTTCTACCTGGACTGGCTTCTGGACCACCAGGCGGAATTCAAACTCTTGGTTATGGAGGGCTTGGGGAACGAAGCTGCAGCACGGATTGACTGGACCTCGCCGCGCCTGCTGTGTATCGCCGCCGACTTCACGAAATATGACATCCATGCCGTTCAGCAGATCAACCGGAACGTCGAGCTGATTCGGTATCGCCGCTTTGGCAATGATTTACTGTTGTTGGAACTGGCCAGCGCAACCAGTGCGAGCTATAAGACCAAGTCTGTAAAAGCTGCAAAGGCGAAAGTCGAACCTGCCCAAATTAAGCCAACCAATGGCGACAAAGGTTACACCGAATGGTTATCCATTTTGCCAGCCCCGATGCTGGAACTGCTGACCTCTCTGGAAAACTTCATCGGTTCCTTGGGGGACGACATCCAGCGCAAAGAACTCAAGCTCTATGTCGCATTCAAGCGGCTTAAGAACTTCGCCACGATCGTGCCGCAGAAAAATCGATTGCTGCTTTTTCTACACTTGAATCCTGACTCTTTGGAATCGTTACCTGCCAATACACGAGATGCTCGGCTATTTGGTCACTGGGGAACAGGAGATCTGGAGGTGGCTATTAGCAGTTTTGCGGATATGGAGCAGAGCAAGGGATTGATTTTGAGTGCTTATGAGGGGCGGGGGGGATCTGCGGTCAGTTTGCCTGTCTGAGTGCTCAATTTGGTCAGCAGCTTGCTGACCAAGCTAAGCATCTTGCCGAGCAGTGAAATTGTCCAACAGACTGTTGGACAATTTCACCGTTTGGCAAGGTCTGGGTAAAGATGCGAGTGGCGAATACTCACCTCGTGCGTACCCAGCCCGGATTGCGCGGTTTTACATGTCCTAACCTCTTGCGTATGCGCTAGTTTTACGAGGCATACAGGCATGACACAAAAGTCTCAGCACTGCTGCGACAATTACCCTGCCCCCAAAACCTGATTATCCTCAATCAAAGCAAGCAGCCTGAAGAGCGCGAGTTTTACCTGCGGATGGCGATTCAGGAGAAGTGGTCGAGCCGGGAGCTCGAACGCCAGTTCAAGGCCGCGCTATTTGAGAAAAGTCTCGCCCCTGGTGAGGCAAATGCATCCAGAAGCCTTGAGCGTGTTCAATGACGCGTACATGGTTGAATTTCTCGATCTGGCACACGGGGATGTCGATGCTGATTTGCATGGTGGGTTGCTGCGAAAGCTCAGGGATTTCCTGATCGAGTTGGGAAGGGACTTTTGTTTCGTTGGCTCGCAGTATCCGTTGCAGGTTGGCGGCCGCGATTTTGCCTTGGATCTACTGTTCTTCCATCGGGGGTTGAATTGCCTCGTGGAGATTGAGCTCAAGGTCGGGCGCTTCGAGCCAGAGTACGCGGGAAAGTTTGATTTCTACCTGGAGGCTCTGGATCGCAATGTCCGCAAACCTCATGAAAACCCGGCGCTCGGGGTTTTGCTGTGCGCAAGCAAAGATGATGAAGTCGTCGAGTACGCCCTCAACCGTTCACTTTCGCCAGCATTGATCGCGAAATATCAGACTCAGCTGCCGGACAAAAAGCTGTTGCAGGCCAAGTTGCATGAGTTTTATGCACTGAATGCAGATGGGGCTTGAGCGATTTCCCGTTGTGAATCACTTTCTTTCAGACATTAAAAAGCCGGCTTGTGGCCGGCTTCTCGGGGACTGGCTTGGCTTATTTTTGGTAAGCCGCGCCAGCCTTCAAAACGTACACCCGGATCTTGCGTCCGGCTGTGGGACTTGGCGAGAAAATCATCTGCCGCGTCGGGGCGATCTGGCCGTGCTGGACGGTCGATGCCCGAATGTGGGGCGCAGCATACTGATTTTTTTGAAAAATTCCCAGCCCAAAGAGCAATCCAGAGCTCTCGCATGCTGAACGGCGGCCCAAAGGTTACTTGAGTGGTAAGGATGGGCGGCGTTTGTTGAGTGTCGACCACCAGAATACCCAGCCCAGGATCTGGATGTTTTGCGCCTTGATTTGTTCGGCGCTGAATATTTCATCCGGGTAGTGGGCGTTGTTGTGGCTGTGTAGTCGAAGCGCGCCAGCAGGGAGACGGTACAGGTAGTTCACCCGGAGCCTGCCGTGGTGCTGGAGGGCGTAGATTTCGCCGTCGACGATTTGGCTCAGGCCTCGGTCAATGGCGATGGTGGATCCGTCCTGGATCCTCTCCGCCATGCTGTTGCCGATCATTGGTGCGCAGACAGCCTGGTCTGGATCGACTTCCAGTGACTCCAGATAGTGGCGTGGCAAACGCACGCTGTGACCGGACACTTCGATGGATTTATTTGAATCGGCTTGGGTAGAAGCATCTTTATAACAAAGGATTTCTACATCCGCCGACGGCAACTGGTCTTTATAAATGCCAATAGTTTCCGTGGTCGCATAGGCAGCGGTGTGTTGCCGGTGAGTGGGGTATTTAGGGCCTTCGCCGGTGTACAGCCACTTGCTGTTGACGGATAACAGCCGGGCAAACTCGTCCATACGCCAGAGGGGCACGCCGCGCTTGTACCAGTTGTTCACGTGCTGAGGCTTTGCATTGCAAAATTTTGCAAACTCTGTGGGCTTGAGATTGACCTCTTTGAGGAGTGCCTTGAAGCGATCGCCGGATGTATTCATGAAGACGGATTTTACGGAGGAGCGATAATTGTTTAAATAAACAAAGTGTTCAATTTTTATAGGAAGTAGTTAGTGTTTCTGACGGTATTAAGTGCGATATAAACAAATAGTACTATTTGTGTTTAATTGGGGAGGTTGTGTAAGTTGTTGTGTTTTCCAAGGCATAAAAAAACCCCGGATAACCGGGGTTTTTAGCTTGCTACGCTTGCGAGCGAAGGCAGGCTCAGCCTTTATAGGCTTCAACCGACTTCATGATCTCGGTGCGAGCGGCCTCTGCGTCGCCCCAACCTTCGATCTTCACCCATTTGCCTTTTTCGAGGTCTTTGTAGTTCTCGAAGAAATGCTGGATCTGCTCGATCAGCAGTTTTGGCAGGTCGGTGTACTCTTTGACGTCGACGTACAGCTGGGACAGCTTGTCGTGTGGAACTGCGACCACTTTGGCATCGCCGCCGCCATCGTCGGTCATGTGCAGGATGCCGACCGGACGTGCGCGGATCACCGAACCAGGAGCAACCGGGTAAGGGGTCACGACCAGCACGTCGAGGGGGTCACCGTCGTCAGCCAGGGTGTTGGGGATGAAACCGTAGTTGGCCGGGTAGAACATTGGGGTGGCCATGAAACGGTCAACGAACAGGCAGTCGCTGTCTTTGTCGATTTCGTATTTGATCGGCGCGTGGTTGGCCGGAATCTCGATGGCGACGTAGATGTCGTTCGGCAGGTCTTTGCCAGCCGGAATCTTGCTGTAGCTCATTGGGCGGTGCCCCCGTGATTGGCCAATTGACTTGGCCGGATTGACCTAAAAGTGGCGGCGATTATAGGCATATTCCGCCGTCGATGCCACGTACCAGAGGTCGTGTAGACCTTAGTCGTGTACCCGGTAGTCCGGATGGACTGCCTGCAGTTGCTTGAGTCTGGCCAATGGGTCCTGACGATAAAACAGCTGCAATTGCTGGTAAACCCGCGGATAAGCGCCACTGAGCAGGTCTGGAGCGCTGAAGAAATATTCGCTGGTGACGGCAAAGAACTCGGCGGGATCTTGCGCAGCGTACGGATCGATTGCTGTTTCGGCGTCGGGATTGCGATCCAGTTGGCGATTGAGGTCGTCGTAGGCGTGTTGCATCACCGATGACCATTCGCTGGCGCGCATGTCGCTGTGCAGTGGTGGCATGCCATTGGCGTCGCCGTTGAGCATGTCGAGTTTGTGCGCCAGTTCGTGGATAACCAAGTTGTAACCTTCCCAGCCGCCGCTGGCAAGGACTCCGGGCCAGGCCAGAATCACCGGCCCCCGTTGCCAGGCTTCGCCGCTGTGTTCGCCCTCCCACTCATGCTCGACGCCGGCGGCATCGCGGTGCCGCTGTGGGCTGAGAAAGTCGTCCGGGTACAGCACGATTTCGTGAAACCCCTGATACCAGTTCAGTTCGCCCAGATGCAGCAGCGGCAATTGCGCCTGCGCCGCCAGCAGCAGGCGCTCCTCCTGGTGAAGTTCGACACCCGGCAGGGTGGTGAGGTGCTTGGCTTGCAGGAACAGCACGCTGGACTCGCGCAGCCATTGGTCTTCGGCGTCGCTCAGGCCATCGAGAAAACGCAGGTGTTCATGCACTCGTTGCCAGGTTTCAGCAGCAACCGGGTGTTTGGCCAGCGTGCGCTGCCGGCGCCAGGCATTGAGTGACCACATGGGCGGATCAGCGCGATCCGGCCTTTGAGGCTGCGTTGGCCAGGCGGCTGCGGACGATGCCGATAATCATCGGCAGCAACGACACCAGGATAATGCCTACGACCAGCAGCGACAGGTTCTGCTTGATGAACGGGACATTGCCGAAGAAGAAGCCGAGTGTCACCAGCCCGCCAACCCAGAGGAGGGTGCCGGCAACGCTGAAAGCAAGGAATCGTGGGTAGGGCATCTTCGCCACGCCGGCGACGAACGGCGCGAAGGTCCGAATGATCGGCATGAAACGCGCAAGCGTTACTGTCTTGCCGCCATGCTTGTCATAGAAATCGTGGGTTTGCTGCAAATAGTCGCGGCGGAAGATTTTCGAGTCGGGATTACTGAACAGGCGTTCGCCGACCGTTCGGCCAATTATATAGTTGGTGCTGTCACCAAGGATCGCCGCCACCATCAACAGGCCCGCCAGCAATACCGGGTCCATGCCGCCGCCTGCTGCTACGGCTCCGGCGATGAACAGCAGCGAATCGCCAGGCAGGAACGGCATCACCACCAGACCGGTTTCGCAGAAGATCACTAGAAACAGGATGGCGTAGATCCATGACCCGTAGTTGGTTACCAGCAAATCGAGATACACGTCGAGATGCAGGATAAGGTCGAGCGGGTTGAAATCCATGGAGGGTACCTGTGGTGATGGCCCGCCTCGGCAGATCCGTGCGAAGGCTTCGAAATAGGTGGCTACAGAGCGCTGTAATTTTTCTTACAGGCTGCAAGGGTCGGCATTATACGGTCTGTGAGGTGAGTTGCGTGTCGAGAGTGTAGCGGGGGATTTCGCCTGGGGGCGGCGGGGTAGGGCTTTCAGGGATTTGAAGGTGTTGGACATACCTTTGTGGCGAGGGAGCTTGCTGTGGTGAGGGGGCAAGCCCCCTCGCCACAAAAAGCCCCACTCACCACAGAAATCCGCCTCAGCCACAGGGATTGCGTTTTAATCGTCGCTGATAGGCAGTATGTAGTTCTTGAACTCGGTGTCTTCGCGAAAACCGATGGATTCGTAGGTTTTCTGCGCCACTTCGTTGTTGCTGCTGGTGGATACCCGCATGCGCACGGCATGGGTTTCCTTGGCCATTTTTTTTGCGGCGCGGATCAAGTTATCGGCCACCAGCTGTCGACGGGACTCTTCGGCGACATAAATATCGTTGAGGATCCACACGCGTTTCAGCGACAGGGAGGAAAAACTCGGGTACAGCTGGCAAAAGCCCAGCAACTTGCTGTTGTCTTCATCGGACAAGGCCAGGTAGATCACCGATTCCTTGCGTCGCAGGCGCTTTTCGAGAAAGGCTCGGGAGGAGTCGGGATACGCCAGCGAACCATAGAACTCACGGTATTTGACGAATAAGGGAGTCAGCAGATCCAGGTGTTCCAGCGTCGCTTGAGTAATGCGCATGGCAGGCCTCAACTTCAAGTGGGAGTGACGGCAGACGGATCATTACTCGGGTAGCCGTGATCCGATGCTGCCTAAAGCCTACAAAAAGCGCAATCAGGATACTGCCATTTATAGCGGTTTTGAGAGTAGGAAGTTGCCATTTGAGTGGGTGGAAGTGTCTGAATCCAGCGTCTGAATCTGTGTATCGTCTTTCAAATTGACCCCGGAAAGCTGCCGGCGACAGGCTTCGCGCATCAAATACAGCAGGCGATGGGCGGCCATGCCGTAACTCAGCCCTTCCAGCCGTACATTGGAAATGCAGTTGCGGTAGGCGTCGGTCAGGCCGACCTTGGGCTCGTAGGTGAAATACAGGCCGAGGCTGTCCGGCGAGCTGAGGCCGGGGCGTTCGCCGATCAGGATCACTACCATCCTGGCGCCGAGCAGCTCGCCGATTTCATCGGCCACCGCGACCCGGCCCTGTTCCACCAGGATGACCGGTGACAGCGACCAGCCTTCGGCCTGGGCCTGTTCTTCCAGACGAGCCAGAAACGGCAGGGTATGGCGATGCACGGCCAGCGCTGACAAACCATCGGCGACTACCACCGCCAGGTCAATGCCGCCGGGATTGACCTGGGCATGCTCGCGCAACTTCTGCGCCGAGTCGTCGCTCAGCCGTCGGCCGAGGTCGGGGCGTTGCAGGTAGCTGTTGCGATCGGTAGCTGCGCTGTGCAGCAACAGGCTGTCGCGCCCACGCTCGGCCAGTTGCGTGCCCAGGCCCGCGTGATCGAAGGGGAGGTGCACCGCATCCCGGGCCTGCGCGTGTGCGTACTGGAAATCCAGCTGCGCAGCAGTCGGCATGCTGGTGCCGGTGCGGCCGAGGGCGATTCGGGCCGGGGTCAGGCGGCGCAGTTCCAGCCAGGGGTTCTGGTTGTCGGTAGGGGGCTTATCCATCACTCGATCATTCATCCCAGTTGCGCCATGGCTTGGCGGAAGGCCGGCGGCAGGCTGTTGCCAAACTGCACTTTGCCATCCGTTTGAGTAAAGATGCCCATTTTTGCCAGCCATTGCTCGAATTCCGGCGCCGGCTTGAGGCCCAGGGTCTGCCGGGCATAGAGCGCGTCGTGGAACGAGGTGGTCTGGTAATTGAGCATGATGTCGTCGGAGCCGGGAATGCCCATGATGAAGTTGATTCCCGCCACGCCGAGCAGGGTCAGCAGGGTGTCCATGTCGTCCTGGTCGGCCTCGGCATGGTTGGTGTAGCAGATGTCGCAGCCCATAGGTACGCCCAACAACTTGCCGCAGAAGTGATCTTCCAGCCCGGCGCGGATGATCTGCTTGCCGTTATAGAGGTATTCCGGACCGATGAAGCCGACCACGGTGTTTACCAGGAACGGCTTGAAGTGCCGTGCCACGGCGTAGGCGCGGGTTTCGCAGGTTTGCTGGTCGATGCCATGGTGGGCGTTGGCCGACAGCGCGCTGCCCTGGCCGGTCTCGAAATACATCAGGTTCTGCCCCAGCGTTCCGCGATTGAGGCTCAAGCCGGCGTCGTAGCCTTCCTGCAGGAGATTCAGATTGATCCCGAAACTGGCGTTGGCCGCTTCGGTGCCGGCAATCGACTGGAACACCAGATCCAGCGGTATGCCGCGGTTGATCGCCTCGATGGAGGTGGTGACGTGTGTCAGTACGCAGGCCTGGGTGGGGATTTCGTAGCGCTGGATGATCGCGTCGAGCATTTCCAGCATGGCGCAGATCGAGGAAGTGCTGTCGGTGGCCGGGTTGATCCCGATCATCGCGTCGCCGTTGCCGTAGAGCAGGCCGTCGAGGATGCTCGCGGCGATTCCGGCCGGTTCGTCGGTCGGGTGGTTCGGTTGCAGGCGGGTCGACAGGCGCCCGCGCAGGCCCATGGTGCCGCGGAATTGGGTCACCACACGAATCTTCTGCGCCACCAGCACCAGGTCTTGCACGCGCATGATCTTCGACACGGCGGCGACCATTTCCGGCGTCAGGCCCGGTGCCAGGGCGCGCAGGCTTTGCTCGTCGGCTGCATCACTGAGCAGCCAGTCGCGGAAACCGCCGACGGTGAGGTGACTGACTGCGCAAAAAGCGGCTGCATCGTGGCTGTCGATGATCAGCCGGGTCACTTCATCGGCTTCATAGGGGATCAGCATCTCTTCGAGAAAGTGCTTGAGTTCGATATTGGCCAGGGCCATCTGCGCGGCGACCCGTTCGCCATCGTTGAGCGCGGCGACACCGGCCAGAAAGTCTCCAGAGCGGGCCGGGCTGGCTTTGGCCATGACCTCCTTGAGGCTGTCGAAGCGATAGGTCTGGGTGCCGACCGAGTGGGAAAAACTTGCCATACAGGTTCTCCATGACGACGCAGTCAGTGCCTGCGTCGTGGTTTTCGGCGTTTAGTGCAGGGCTTTTTCAGCTTTCTGAATGGCCGCGAATTCTTCTTCCGGCGTGCCTGCTACCAAGTGGTGACGACTGTAGAAGGCAAAGTAAGCAATTAATACTCCATAGATGATCACCGCACCAATGACCACCCGTGGATCGACCAGGAACCCCGCCACCACCGCGACACAGGCCAGCACCAGGGCCACGCCGGAGGTAAAGATGCCACCCGGTGTACGGTATGGGCGCTCCATTTTGGGGCGGCGAATGCGCAGGGTGATGTGGGCGGCCATCATCAGCACGTAGGAGATGGTTGCGCCGAATACGGCCACCAGAATCAGCAAATCGCCCTGGCCGGTCAGCGACAGGCCGAAACCGATGATGCCGGGGATGATCAGTGCCAATACCGGTGCTTTGCTTTTGTTGGTCTCGGACAGCTTGCGCGGCAGGTAGCCGGCGCGGGACAGGGCAAAAATCTGCCGCGAGTAGGCGTAAATGATCGAGAAGAAACTGGCGATCAAGCCGGCCAGGCCCACCAGGTTGACGAAGTGGCCCATCCAGGTCGAACCGCCATAGGCTTTGGACAGGGCTTCCACCAAGGGATTGCCGGACGTCATCAGTGCATTGGCACCGGCGCCGCCGGGACCGATCACCAGAATCAGCAAGGCAAAGCTCACCAGCACCAGCATCGCGCCGATCAAGCCGCGTGGCAGGTCGCGTTTCGGGTTTTTGGTTTCTTCGGCCGCCAGTGGCACGCCTTCGACGGCCAGGAAAAACCAGATCGCGTAGGGGATCGCCGCCCACACACCCACATAACCGAACGGCAGGAAGCTGCTGGCGCCTTTGGCATTGGTGACCGGAATGTCCAGCAGATTGGCGACGCTGAAGTGCGGGACCATCGCCATCAGGAACACCGCGAGGGCAATGGCCGCCACGGCGGTGATGATGAACATCAGCTTGAGCGCTTCACCGACCCCGAATATATGGATGCCGATGAAGATGATGTAGAACGCCAGATAGATCATCCAGCCGCCGATACCAAACAGCGACTCGCAATAGGCACCGATGAAAACCGCGATCGCCGCGGGCGCGATGGCGTACTCGATAAGAATCGCCGTGCCGGTCAGGAAACCGCCCCAGGGGCCGAAGGCGCTGCGGGCAAAGCCGTAACCGCCGCCTGCGGTGGGAATCATCGAGGACAACTCGGCGAGCGAGAAGCACATGCACAGGTACATGGTGGCCATCAGCAGGGTGGCGAGAAACATCCCGCCCCAACCGCCTTGCGCCAGGCCGAAGTTCCAGCCGGCATAGTCACCGGAAATCACATAGGCAACGCCCAGGCCGACCAGCAGGACCCAGCCTGCGGCACCTTTTTTCAATTCGCGTTGCTGAAAGTATTCGGAGCCGACTTTTTCAAAGTCGACGGAAGAGCCGGCCGCCGGGGCGCCGATAGGTTCGCTAGGCATAGCAGTTCACCTGTTTTTATTGTTTTGTCCGACCTTTTTGGGCGGATCGGTGTAGCGGGGTTGAATCTTTGCTGCCTGGAAGATCGCTTTCGCGGGCAAGTCGGATCGCCGCACCGCCGCTCCCACAGGAGCGAGCTTGCTCGCAAAGGCAATCCTGAGGGCGATACAGCATCCTGCATCGCCCTCGCGGGCTTGCTTAGAAGAAGCCCAGTGGATTGATGTCGTAGCTCACCAGCAGGTTTTTGGTCTGCTGATAGTGGTCGAGCATCATCTTGTGGGTTTCACGACCGACGCCGGACTTCTTGTAGCCGCCGAACGCGGCGTGCGCCGGGTACAGGTGGTAGCAGTTGGTCCAGACGCGACCGGCCTTGATCGCCCGGCCCATGCGGTAGGCGCGGTTGATGTCGCGGGTCCAGAGACCGGCACCCAGGCCGAACTCGGTGTCGTTGGCAATCGCCAGGGCTTCGGCTTCGTCCTTGAAGGTGGTGATGCTCACCACCGGGCCGAAGATTTCTTCCTGGAACACCCGCATTTTGTTGGTGCCCTTGAGCAGGGTCGGCTGGATGTAATACCCGGTCGCCAGGTTGCCCTCGAGTTTTTCCACCTTGCCGCCGGTCAGCAGTTCGGCGCCTTCACCCTTGGCGATTTCCAGGTAGGACAGGATCTTGTCGAATTGCTGCTCGGACGCTTGGGCGCCGACCATGGTGTCGGTGTCCAGCGGGTCGCCACGTTTGATTTGCAGGACCTTCTTCATCACCACTTTCATGAAGTCGTCGTAGATCGACTCTTGTACCAGCGCCCGTGATGGGCAAGTGCAGACTTCGCCCTGGTTGAAGAACGCCAGCACCAGGCCTTCGGCGGCCTTCTCGATGAAGGTCGGTTCGGCTTGCATGATGTCTTCGAAGAAGATGTTCGGCGACTTGCCGCCCAGTTCAACGGTGGACGGAATGATGTTCTCGGCGGCGCATTTCATGATGTGCGAGCCGACCGGGGTCGAGCCGGTGAACGCGATCTTGGCGATGCGCTTGCTGGTGGCCAGGGCTTCACCGGCTTCACGGCCGAAGCCTTGCACCACGTTCAGCACGCCCGGCGGCAGCAGGTCGCCGATCAGCTCCATCAGCACGGTGATGCCCAGCGGGGTTTGTTCTGCAGGTTTGAGCACCACACAGTTACCGGCAGCCAGGGCCGGGGCGAGTTTCCAGGCGGCCATCAGGATCGGGAAGTTCCAGGGGATGATCTGCCCGACTACGCCCAGTGGTTCATGAATGTGATAAGCCACGGTATTGCCGTCGATTTCCGCGGCGCTGCCTTCCTGGGCGCGAATGCAGCCGGCGAAGTAGCGGAAGTGGTCCGCGGCCAACGGGATGTCGGCGTTCAGGGTTTCGCGCACGGCTTTGCCGTTGTCCCAGGATTCGCTGACCGCTAGGACTTCCAGGTTCTGTTCGATGCGGTCGGCGATTTTCAGCAGGACCAGCGAGCGAGCCTGAGCCGAAGTACTGCCCCAGGCCTCGGCGACGGCATGGGCGGCGTCCAGCGCTTTGTCGATATCTTCGGCGGTGGAGCGCGGGAATTCTGCGATAGGTTGGCCGTTTACCGGCGAGGTGTTGGTGAAGTACTGACCTTTGACAGGCGCGACGAATTCGCCGCCGATGTAGTTACCGTATTTGCTCTTGAACGAAACGATTGCGCCTTCAGTACCGGGGTGAGCGTAACGCATGGTGGGTATCTCCTGGCTTTTGTTATTGGGGAGGACGCGCTGTAGCGCTTATATAAGCGTAGAGCAAAGGTCGGGCCAGTGCTTTGCAGGGTAATAAAATCAATAGGTTACGAGTTGCCCGGGAGAGGGTTGGGCCTTCGCTGTGACAGTTGTGGCACGGCCTGGGTGACACTTTGTGCCATAAGCGGTACAGCCTGTGACTCATAGGTCGAGCCGGGATTGCAATGCGTCGGAGGCTGGAGGATGCTGGGCCCCTCTCGATTGCTTCGCTTTTGTAGCAGCTGCCGAAGGCTGCGTTCGAGTGCGAAGCGCTCGTAATAGGGTTGATCTCGGTTTTTCAGTTAGATGTGGGATTCAGGTTTCACGACCGCTTCGCGGCCGAACGCAGCCTTCGGCAGCTGCTACACGGAGCGAGCCAGGCTCTGCCGGGAGAACAATAAGAAATGCACAACAATCATCTGAGTCGGCACGCCCAGCAGGTGCTGACCGTGACTCAGGGCAAAACCCACTTGCATGGCCCCGGTAGCGATCCGTCCATCGCCCGTTCCTGGTTGCGCTGCCTCGAGGACTATCACCTCGACCCGGCCCTGAGCATCGCGCCGACGGTGCTCGAGCATGGGCGGGTGCTGGAAAGCCGCGAGCGCTTGCAGCAGGTGCTGCAGATCGCCGGCAACGAAATGGCCAGCCTGCATCAGCAACTCTCCGGTGCCGGCCATGCCGTGCTGCTGACCGATTCCCGTGGGGTGATCCTCAACTGTGTCACCGCGCCCGCCGAGCGGAAGATTTTCGAACGTGCCGGGCTCTGGCTCGGTGCGGACTGGAGCGAGGCCTGCGAAGGTACCAACGGTATCGGTACCTGCTTGGTGGAGCGCCAGTCACTGACCATCCATCAGGACGAACATTTTCGCGGTCGCCACACCGGGCTGACCTGCTCGGCGAGCCCGGTGTTCGATCCCCATGGTGAGCTGCTGGCGGTGCTTGATGTGTCGTCGGCGCGCCATGAAGTCTCGCGTCAGAGCCAATTCCATACCATGGCGCTGGTCAACCTCTCGGCGAAGATGATCGAAAGCTGTTATTTCCTGCGCTACTTCGACAATCAATGGTTGCTGCGCTTTCATTTGCAGGCCGAGTCCGTGGGACTGTTCAGCGAAGGATTGTTGGCGTTTGACGGCGAGGGGCGGATCAGTGCAGTCAATCAGAGCGCCTTGAACCTGCTGGGGCATGTGCGTGGTGGGTTGCTGGGCAAGCCGGTGGAGGCCTTTTTCGATTGCTCCCTGGATGAGCTGCTGGGTCGCGCCAGTGTGAACGCCAGCGCCAGTTGGCCGCTGCGCACCCGCGACGGGCGCGGCTTGTTCGCGCTGTTGCGCGGTCAGCCGCGCAGCGTGCCGACCCCGGTTATTTCAGCTCCGCTGGTCACCGAGCGTGTCCGGCTGTCCGGCATCTGCCTCGGCGATGCGGCGCTGCAAAACGACTTCCGCAAAGCCTTGCGGGTGTTCGAACGTGATGTGCCGCTGCTGATCAATGGCGAAACCGGCTCCGGCAAAGAAGCCTTCGCCAAGGCCGTGCACCAGGCCAGCCAGCGAACGGATAAAGCCTTCGTTGCGCTCAATTGCGCGGCGATTCCGGAAAGCCTGATCGAGAGTGAACTGTTCGGCTATCGCGGCGGCAGTTTTACCGGCGCGCGCAAGGAAGGCATGCGCGGCAAGTTGCAGCAGGCCGATGGCGGCACCTTGTTCCTCGATGAAATCGGCGACATGCCGCTGGCGTTGCAGACCCGTCTATTAAGGGTTCTGGAGGATCGGCTGGTGGTGCCCATCGGCGGCGAGCCGCAGGCGGTCGACGTGCGAATCATCAGCGCGACCCACCGTAACTTGCTCGAACGAGTGCAGGACGGCAGTTTTCGCGAGGATTTGTACTACCGGCTCAACGGCCTTGAAATCGCCTTGCCGGCGTTGCGTGAGCGCAGCGACAAGTCGCAGTTACTGGACTTCCTGCTGGCCGAAGAGGCCGGCGAACAAAACGTTCTGCTCGACGGGCCAGCGCGCCAGGCGCTGCTGGACTTCGCCTGGCCGGGCAATGTGCGGCAATTGCGCAACGTGCTGCGTACGTTGGCGGCGCTGTGCGAGGACGAGCGGATCGGCTTCGAGGATTTGCCGGTGATGATCCGTCAAAGCCGTCCGGCTCCGCTGCTGATGGCCGTCGACGAGCCTTCAGAGCGCCCGCTGGACGACGCCGAACGCCTGGCGTTGCTCAATACCCTGGAGCAACAGCGCTGGCACATGACTCATACCGCCGAGCAGTTGGGGGTCAGCCGCAATACGCTTTATAGAAAGCTGCGCAAGCATGGGATCGCGCGGTAGAACGGTGCCGTTGATTTTGTGGGAGCGGGCAAGTCCCAAATCAGGCGACTCAATCTTACAGTAAGTACCGAGTCGACTGATTTTACGACTGCTTCGCAGCCGAGCGGGGGCAAGCCCCCTCGCCACAGGGGGACGCGTCACGCTTACTAAAGAGTGCGAATTTTTCCACCCTACGCTAACCTGCCTCGATGTTTTACGAGGTCGACTATGCACATTCATATTCTTGGTATTTGCGGCACCTTCATGGGTTCGATGGCAGTTCTGGCCAAAGAGCTGGGCCATCGCGTGACCGGCTCCGATGCCAACGTCTATCCGCCGATGAGCACCCAGTTGCAGGCGCAGGGTATTGAGCTGACTCAGGGATATGATCCCGCCCAGCTTGATCCGGCTCCGGATCTGGTGGTGATCGGCAATGCCATGTCTCGCGGCAATCCGGCGGTCGAGTACGTCTTGAACAAAGGCCTGCCGTACGTTTCCGGTCCGCAATGGCTGGCCGACCATGTGCTGCAAGGTCGCTGGGTGCTGGCGGTAGCCGGTAC
This sequence comes from Pseudomonas sp. KH_050, assembly GCF_057838875.1. NCBI lineage: Bacteria > Pseudomonadati > Pseudomonadota > Gammaproteobacteria > Pseudomonadales > Pseudomonadaceae > Pseudomonas > Pseudomonas sp. KH_050. Next base: position 626,247 of record NZ_CM174478.1, read on the forward strand.
GCACGGCAAGACCACCACCAGCAGCATGCTGGCCTGGGTGCTGGAGCATGCCGGCATGAGCCCGGGCTTCCTGATCGGTGGTGTGCCGCAGAACTTTGCGGTGTCAGCGCGTTTGGGCGATACGCCATTCTTTGTGATCGAGGCCGATGAATATGACAGCGCCTTTTTCGACAAGCGCTCGAAGTTCGTTCACTACCGCCCACGCACGGCGATCCTGAACAATCTTGAGTTCGATCATGCGGATATCTTCCCCGATCTTCCAGCCATCGAGCGACAGTTCCACCACTTGGTGCGGACTATTCCGAGCGAAGGGCTGGTGATCCATCCGACCACTGAGCCGGCGCTGCAGCGAGTCATCGACATGGGTTGCTGGACCCCGGTGCAAACCACTGGGGCCGGCGGACAATGGCAGGTCAAACTGCTCAGCGCAGATGGCTCGAAGTTTGAAGTGATGTTCGACGGCGTGGCTCAAGGCGTGGTCGATTGGGACATGACCGGTCAGCACAACGTCGCCAACGCCCTGGCTACCCTGGCAGCCGCCAGGCATGTCGGCGTGGTGCCGGCCATGGGTATCGCCGCGTTGAGCGCGTTCAAAAGCGTCAAGCGCCGGATGGAGAAGGTGGCTGAAGTCCACGGCATCACCATTTACGACGACTTTGCCCATCACCCGACGGCGATTGCCACCACCCTTGATGGCCTGCGTAAACGCATCGGCGACGCACCGCTGATCGCAATTATCGAGCCGCGCTCCAATTCCATGAAGCTTGGCGCGCACCGTGATGGCTTGCCGGAAAGCGTGGTCGATGCCGATCAGGTGATCTGGTATGCGCCGGCCAACCTTGGTTGGGACCTGGGCGCAACCGCGGCACTGTGCACGGTACCGTCGATCGTCAGTGATTCGTTGGAAGGCATCATCGAGCGGGTGAAATGCCAGGCTCAACCCGGCACCCACGTGGTGATCATGAGCAATGGCGGCTTCGGCGGCCTGCACGGCAAACTGGCCGAGGCGCTGCAATGAACAACGGCCCGGAACGCATCACCCTGGCGATGACTGGCGCCTCCGGCGCGCAATACGGTTTGCGCCTGCTCGACTGTCTGGTGCGTGAGGATCGCGAGGTGCATTTCCTGATCTCGAAAGCCGCCCAATTGGTGATGGCCACCGAGACCGACGTCTTGCTGCCGCCAAAACCCCAGATGATGCAGGCCTTCCTCACTGAATACACCGGTGCCGCCGCCGGGCAGATTCGCGTGTATGGCAAGGAAGACTGGATGTCACCGGTAGCCTCCGGTTCTGGCTCGCCGAGTGCGATGGTCGTGGTGCCATGCTCCACCGGTACCCTGGCGGCAATCGCCAGCGGCGCATGCAACAACCTGATCGAGCGCGCCGCGGACGTCACGTTGAAGGAGCGTCGTCAGCTGATTCTGGTGCCTCGCGAAGCACCGTATTCCAGCATTCACCTGGAAAACATGCTCAAGCTGTCGAACATGGGTGTGACCATCCTGCCAGCTTCGCCGGGCTTCTATCACCAGCCGCAGACCATCGACGACCTGGTCGATTTCGTGGTGGCGCGGATTCTCAATCGGCTGAACATCCCGCAAGACATGCTGCCGCGTTGGGGTGAACACCATTTGAGCAGCGATGAATAAACTACTGAGCCTGGTCCTGGCCCTGCAGTTGGCCGGTTGTGCCACGGCCCGAACCCTGGATGCTGCCAAGCCGGGGGCGCCGGTCGTGTATTCGGGCACGCGCCTGGATTTGTATGCGATGCAGGGCGGGTGTTGTGCCATGGACCGTTTCGGCGCTGAAGCGCCGAGCTATCCCGGCGTCGACCTGCCGGCCAGCGCCTTGCTCGACACCCTGCTGTTGCCGTTGTCGTTGTTGACGGTGATTGGGGTTGAGTTTCAGGCGACGGGTGGGTTGTAGCCGCTAAAAGATCACAGCCTATCGGCAGCTCCTACGGGTGTACGCGGTCAATGTAGGAGCTGCCGCAGGCTGCGATCTTTTGATCTTATTTACCCAGCCTGCGCAACTCATCCGACTCGACGATTCGCACGCCATCCTGTTCTTCCAGTGCCAGGCGCCACATGGCTCGGGCCAGTTGGCAGGCTTCGATGCCGTGGTACTTGCCGGGTAACAGTCTGGAAAATGGTGCTGCCAGTTGTTCGGCCAGGCGCGGTTCCAGACGCTCACCCAGCAACAGGGAAGGACGGACAATGGTCAACTGCGGCCAGTTCTGGGCCTTCAAGGCATATTCCATTTCGCCTTTGACTCGGTTGTAGAGTGCCGAGGACCTCCGATCGGCGCCGATGGCACTGATCACGATCAGATGGCGTGCGCCCATTTCCCGGGCGCGTTTGCCGAAGGCCACGACCATGTCGAAGTCCACCGCACGGAAGGCTTTCTCGGAGCCAGCCTTTTTGATCGTGGTACCCAGACAGCAGAAAGCGATATCGACGCGTCCGCTTAGCTTTGGAAATAAGACTTCGGGGTCGCCCACCGGGTTTTCCAGGTGAGGATGCTTGGCCAATGGCCTGCGTGAGGGTGCCAATACACGGCTGATCGTCGGCTCGTTGAGTAGCCGGTCAAGTAGATGTTCACCGGTCAGGCCGGTGGCTCCTGCAAGCAAGACATGCTGAGGCGTCAAGTACATAGTGTTTCTCCCTTGATACTGCTCAGCTTAGTTGTTCTTTGCTTGAATGCCTTTGGGCGGAGCGCTTTCGGGTGTTTTATGTGCTTGCGTGCCTTTTAAAGAGACGTTTTCGAGTGCTTTGCGGGCTTGCTGCTTGCGTAACAACTGCCAGCGCGCAAGGACGCCCTTGGGTGCCCAGATCTGTGGTTCCGAGGCTTCGAAGTTGTCGGCCAGTTCCCGTTTGGCGACCGTTGCCCTGGCCAGGACGAAGGCTTGTTGCAGGTCGTCGGTCTGGTTCAGTGCCTGGGCGAACAGTGCATCGCCGAAGTAGGTGAAGTCCGCCTCTTCCGAACAGCCGAAGGACACCCGATCAGTTCGCGAGGCGGTCATGATCAGCGTCCGGTCATCCTTGAGTGCAGGGATAAAACCACCGGAATAGCAGGCCGAGATCACAATGATCTTGTCGCGATTTTTCAAGGGTGCGAGCACGCTGGCCAATTCGTCGGCAGGCACGTCGGCCAGTTCCATGCGCGGCTGGTCCAGCACCAGTTCATGTTGGTGGGTGCCGTGGCTGGTCAGATAGATGAACAGCAAATCTTCCGGGCCGCTGCGCTCGGCCAGCGTCAGTGCGGCGCGCCGCAGGCTCTCGCGACTCGCCATGGGGCGGTCACCCAGGTGGTCGCGGTGGTTGACCAGGCGGATCTGGCCATAGGCGCCAAAGCGGCTAACAAGCATGTTGCTGACGTAGTCGGCCTCGCGCAGGAATACACTTTGTTTGCCGTCACCGGCCAGCGTCAAACTGTACAACTCCACCGCCGGGGTGGACGCGGGTACATTGGCCAAGGCTTGATCAAGCAAGTGGCCCTGAGCCAACACCCCGACCTCAAGGGTATCTGGCAACAGCTGGCCACTGGCATCACGCACCCGTTGGCCGTTGACCCAATAGCCGCTTTGCACCACGCCATCGTGAAGCACCAGTGTGCCGTAGCCCTGGTAAGTGTCATTGCCGAACTGGCCGACATAAAAACTGCCATCGCTGAGATTCAAGCGGCCTTGGCCCCGCAGGCGCCAGTCGCTGAACTGGCCCACATAATGGCTGCCATCGACACCGATCAGCTCGCCTTTGCCGGTCAGCGCACCCTCCTTGAACTGGCCGACCCAGACATCACCGTCAGCATTCTCGTAGCGGCCTTTGCCGTGCAGCTGGTTCTGCTTGAAGGCGCCGACATACTGGTCGCCTTCGGCGCTATTGAAGGTGCCGTTACCTTCCAGTTGGCCATTGACGAAGTGCCCGGTGAACTGGTTGCCGCTGGCATCGCCACGCTGACCTTCGCCGTTGGGTTTGCCGTGGGCGAACTGGCCCTGGTACTGGCTGCCGTCTTCGAGTTCCAGGCGACCGAGCCCGGAATACTGGTCAGCCTTGAATTCGCCACGGTAGGTCATGCCGCCTTCTTTGAGGGTGCCTTCACCGTCGCGCCGACCGAGCTTGAAACCGCCGGTGTAACGGCTGCCGCTGGTGGTCAGGGTTCCCTGGCCGTGGAACAGCCCGTGCTCGAATTGTCCGCGGTACACCTCGCCATTGTTGCCGTGCCATTCGCCCTGGCCATGCCACTGACCCTGGTCGAATTGCCCGGCGTACCAGCCGCCATTCGGGTAGTCGACGCGGCCCTGGCCCTGCAGCAATCCGTTGACCATATCGCCGCGATAGCGCCCACCGTCCGGCAAGCGGGCATCGGGCGGTAACAGCGATTCGCCGTCGCCGCATGCGGCGAGCAACAGGATTAGAGCGAGGGGTACAAGTGGGCGCATAGCGGGATCCGGGCAATTAGGTGATCGAGTATGCCGCAGCTATGTGTCGTATAAATAGAGCCGAGCGAAACAGCGTGGGCTGTTCCGCATCAGGGAAGGCTTAAACGAAGCAGAGAGAAAGTGGTTCAGCGATGTAGGCCGGTTTTTCCTGCCCTTCGATTTCCAGGGTGGCGGTGATTTTGAGCAGCCATTGACCGGGTTTCTTTTCGGTGACTTCGGCCAGGTCGACCTTGAGTCGAACCCTGGAGTCGACCTTGACCGGCTGGATGAACCGCACGCTGTCCAGGCCGTAATTGATGGCCATCTTCAAGCCTTCTGGCAATACCAGAATGTCTTCCATCAGTTTGGGGATCAACGACAGAGACAGGAAACCGTGGGCAATCGTGCTGCCAAAGGGTGTTTGTGCAGCCTTTACCGGATCAACGTGGATGAACTGAAAATCACCCGTGGCTTCGGCGAACAGGTTGATGCGTTCCTGATCGATAGTGAGCCATTCGGAACGTCCGAGTTCCTTGCCAACATAATCTTTGAGCTCTGCAACTGGAACATAGGGCATTGAGACTCTCCTTGGGTTTATCGATTTTATATTTTTGGATTGGGGGCTCCAGCCCCTTGGCAACCACTTTAGATCATCATGGCCAATGGCTGCGGTCAACCATTTATGGTGTTTGCGAATGCCGGTTCATAGCGCTCGGCATGCTTATAATGCCCGGCGCGATTTTGCGGGAGATCACAGATGTTGTTACGCGGCTTGACCTGGCTGGTGCTGTTTCAATTGCTCGGCACGGCTATCAACCATTTATTTTTACCGGTACTGCCGGGGCCGATTGTCGGCCTGCTGCTGTTGCTGGTGTTTCTGATTAGTCGTGGCCAGGTCGGTGAGCCGCTGAATCTGGCGGCCAGCAGCCTGTTGCGTTATTTGCCGTTGTTGCTGGTGCCGCCAGCGGTCGGGGTGATGGTTTACGCCCGCGACATCGCTGCGGACTTCTGGGCGATCGTTGGCGCGTTGGTGCTGTCGCTGGTGATCTCCATGGCCTTCGTTGGCGTGTTGATGCACACGTTGATCAAGCGCCAGGCTCGCCACGAGGATACCCAATGACCTTCGATTGGCAGGGGGCGTGGGCGGCAGTGATCCATCATCCGCTGTTCGGCATTGGCATCACCCTGGGGGCCTACCAGTTGGTGCTGATCGGGTTCGAGAAAACCCGTTGGATTTTCTTGCAGCCAGTGCTGGTGTCTATGCTGCTGGTGATTGGCGTGCTGGTCGGTTGTGGCCTGAGTTACACCGAATACCGCAAAAGCACTGAGATTCTCAGCATTCTGCTGGGGCCGGCCACTGTTGCCCTGGCGGTACCGCTCTACCTCAATCTGCGGCGGATTCGGCAGTTGTTCTGGCCGATATTTACTACGCTGGTGATAGGGGGTGTCGTGGCTACCAGTCTCGGCGTGGTGCTGGGTTGGTGGTTCGGTGCCGAACACATGATTCTGATGACCATGGCACCAAAATCGGTGACCTCACCGATTGCCATGCTGGTGGCCGAGCAAATTGGCGGGGTGGCGGCACTCGCAGCAGTCTTCGTGTTGATAACCGGAGTGATCGGCGCGATTTTCGGGCCGGGTATTTTGACTCGTTTGGGTGTCCATAGCCCTGAAGCCCGCGGCATGGCATTGGGCATGACGGCACATGCGGTCGGTACCTCGGTCGCCTTGCAGGAAAGTGAGGAATGCGGTGCCTTTGCCGCATTGGCGATGAGTTTGATGGGCGTGGCCACGGCGGTATTCCTGCCGCTGGCTGTGTCAATGATGGTTTAAGGATACCCATATGAGCCTGGCGCTTTTCCCTCTGAACACGGTGTTGTTCCCCGGTTGCACCCTCGATCTGCAGATTTTCGAGGCGCGTTACCTGGACATGATCAGCCGCTGCATGAAGCAGAACGCCGGCTTTGGCGTGGTGTGCATTCTCGAGGGTGAAGAGGTGGGCATCGCACCCGAGGGCTATGCCCTGGTCGGTTGCGAGGCGCTGATCCGTGATTTCAAGCAGCAGGACAACGGACTGCTGGGCATTCGTGTCGAGGGTGGGCGCAGGTTCCGGGTGCTGCGCACCGAAGTGCAGCGCGATCAGCTGATGGTGGCCGACGTCGAGTGGATGGACGACGTGCCCGAACAACCACTGCAGGATGAAGATGCCGACCTGGTCGCCTTGCTCAGGGCATTGGCCGAGCACCCGATGGTCGAAGCACTGAATATGGGCAACGAAGCCACCGGCCAGCAATCCCTGGCCAATCAGTTGGCCTACCTGCTGCCATTCTCCGAACTGGACAAGATCGATCTATTGCAACTCGACGATCCGCAGCAGCGGCTGGATGCGATTCAGGCGTTACTTGATGAGTTGCAGGGGGAGTTGTTTGCTTAGTCGCACTTTGTTTAACTTTGTTTGTTGTGCCAGTATTGTCTCGGTATTGTCCATCCATTAGTTTGAAGTTTCTCGCGTGAAGCGGGCTTTTTAACACTAAAGGAGTAGTGCTGTGACGATTTATGAAGATGAGTTCGCGTTCTGGGATGACATTGCCGGGCGCTATATATTGAAGTATGCCGCGAATGATCCCAGTGCCAAGGATGTATTCGAATCGGCGGCTTTTTATGCGGATTCAATGTTGATTGAGCGCCGTAAGCGCAAGCGCGCCAAGAATCCTGAAGCTTAAGTATTTTGGCTGGTCCAGGAGCAAGTCTCGGGATTCGCTGATCGTTGTCTCGTGATTTTGTTGATGGGCCAGCTGATTATGCACTTTTTGCGGGGTGAACCTGTTCGCAGGTGCATTTCTGACGTAATCATATTTTTCAATGTCAATAATTGAGGTGGACTTATGGCTTTTGAAAATCGCGCGGATGTATTTACCGCTCATCTTTTTGTAAACGGAGCTCCGTTGGTTTTGAACCAGCAATATATGGAGCGGCGGTTGCTTGATCCACGTATACCAGCGCGTGAGCGTCTGGACACTGAGGCCGCCTTGGTGGATAGCGCCCTCCCACGATTGGTTACGCTGGCGGCCCATGACGACGACGAACCATTGTTGTTTCAGTTCGTCCCCGAGGGGAATAAAACATATGCGGTCTACACAAAACTTTCCGGGAAGTACGACGGTTGGCGTTTGAGCATGGATTCGGTTATCCGGCACTGGATTGTTAGTGAAGCCACGCAGTCGCTTTTCTCTCTCGTAGGGGAGGCAGGGGAAAGAGTGACCTTTAAGCGCTCTAGTCCTGGCGTGGCTTACGTGTTGGTGGTGAGTGAGGAAAAGCAAGCATCCTTGCACTTGGCAAAGACAAACTACAGGGATAAGCATAAGAGTGGAACAGGTCACAGGACAATTTTTGTCGATGTAAATCCAAATATCACTGGGCATGACGCTTTTAATAAACCGCCAGTAACCTTTGTTCTGAAGCTTGTTGATAAGCCGGTGGTGGATGATTGATGATTTTCGTCGTCGGTCATCACCTGTCGCTTCGGAGTGCATTATTGAAAAAACATCCTCAATAGACATGTCGCAACATGGCCTCAAGCAGAAGACATAGCCAATTAGTGCGATCAACTGATAATGGCCGAACATCGATGATCGAAGCCCTGAATATGGGCGCCGAAACCACCGGCCAACAATCCCTGGCCAATCAGTTGGCCTGCCTGCTGCCATTTTCCGAGCTGGACAAAATCGACCTACTGCAACTCGACGATCCGCAGCAGCGGCTGGATGCGATTCAGGCGTTGCTTGATGAGTTGCAGGGGGGTTGTTTGTCTGAGTGCACCAGCACTGTAAAGATCGTTCCCGCGCAGAGCATGGGAACGATCGAACGGCGCATCAGCGGGTACGCGGCCACGCATGTTCGATGGACTGGTCGACCATGGCTTTGGCAATTTCCAGCAGGTGCCACACGGCGAAGACCATGGCGCGTTCAGTGCCTTTGAAGTGCTCCCCACACTCGTAAGCGGTGACCGATGCACAGCGCAGCAAGTCGGCGGTGTAGAGCAGCGAGTCTTCGATGCTCACATCCTTGCTGACGTTATAAAAGCGCATGGCGTCAGGCGAGGTTGGATTGGCATCGGGCAGGTAGTGATCAAGGGCGCGGTACAGTGCGGCGCGGTGAGGGTTAAGACGGTATCTACGCCGACCGAGTACACCCGTGAATGTGTGGGTGTACGCAAAATCTGTAGGAGCTGCCGCAGGCTGCGATCTTTTTAGCGGGCAAACATCTGTATTGGCTCAATACGCATACCGCAGCACCGCATCAGGCAAATGGGTCAACGCAAAGAACCCAAACAACGCCACCAGCGCCGGCAGCACCAGCCACCAGACTTTGGCAGACATTGCACTCAAGGAGGTCTGGCGTTGGCTCAGGTTCAGGCTGGCGGCGCAGAAACAGGCCGCGAGCATGGCGCCGGCCAATACATCGGTCGGCCAGTGAACCCCGAGATAGACCCGCGACATAGCGATCGCCATTGCAGGCAAGCACCCGACCAACAGCCAGGTCAGGCGCATTCGAGGCGGTTGACCGCGGCCGGCGAGAACCGCCAGGGTCAGGAATAGCGCGAACGAACCGGAGCTGTGGCCACTGGGCATGCTGAAGCTGGTCAGCGGGTCGCTTAGCACCTCCGGGCGCATGCGCGCGAAAAACCACTTGGTGCCGGTATTGGCCAGCGCCGTGCAGAGCAGGGCGCTGCCAGCGAAAATCGCTTGGCGCCATTGGCGCGCCACCAGCAGCAAAATCGTCAACAGACTGCTGGCGAAGAGTAGTGTGCGAAAATCGCCGAGGCGGGTCACCAGCACGGCGGCGGAGTCCATGGTCGTGCTGCGATGTTCCTGGATCAGGGTCATCAAGCCCTGATCGAACTGATTCAGGTAGCGATAGCCGATAAACATCCCGGCCAGAATCGCGAAGCTCATGGCTGTGATCAGCCGAGTGGCACTGCGGTGACGGCGTAAGGTGCTATTGATGCTCAGGCCGATCATTACGACGATGCTGCCGACGACTACCCCGGCTTGCGGCCAGAAACCTTCCGGCAGGGGCAGGCGGATTGCCGCACCGGTCGCCCAGCCCGGCAACAGGTATGCCACGGTCCAGCCCGCTGCCGCCAATACGCTCACCGCGGCAAACCGCGGGAACGGCATGTCGAACATCCCGGCAACCATCGGTAGCATCGGCCGCAACGGACCGATAAAGCGTCCGACCAGCAGACTGGCGATGCCGTAACGCTGGAAGTACGCTTCGGCTCCGGCCATCCATTCCGGGTGATGGCGCAACCCCGGCAGGCGGCGAATGTTCTGGTGAAAGCGCCGCCCCAGGAAATACGACACCAGGTCTCCCAGCAAACCGCCGACAAATCCCAGCAGCAAGGTCTCGCCCAGGGACAGCGCGCCACTGCCGGCCAATACCGCGACGGCGAACAACAGGACCGTCCCCGGCACGATCAGCCCGGCAATTGCCAGGCACTCGACGCAGGCCACTATGAAAACCGCGGCAGCCAGCCATTGCGGGTTTGCCGTCAACCATCCGGTCAGGCCATCGAGCCATGGGCCCATAGATTCAACTCCATTTTTGTGTATTAACCGGTAAGGGCGATGTTTCAGATCAAGAAATAGTCGCGGCCTTCGACCTGGCCACGGCGCAACGGGTTCCGGGTGCAGTAAGGGGCGTATGCGGCATCGATGAAGCGGTACATCAAGTGCTCGTCGCGTCCATGAGGGATGCCCAGGCGAGTAGTTTGAATGATGTGGATCGGCGGCAGGCCGACATCTTCGACTAACAGCAGCTCATGATCGAAGCGTTTGGCGTCCCAGACGGGTACTTTCAGGCCCAGCGCCTTGCAGAGCAGGGTTTGCCCGGCGCAAAGCTTCTGCGATGGGCGCGGATGACCATTGGCATGGGGATTGTTCAACAGCATCTGGGCCAGGCTTGCCGGGCCGGACGCTTCGTCGATCCACGGATAAGCCGATTTGATCAGGACCGCATTGCCTGGTCCATGAGCGCTGAAGTTCAGCGAATCGCCACCACGGGCGTAATACATATAGATGTGGCCACCATTGAGAAACAAAGCCTTACGTTTTTCTGTGTAGCCAAGGGAAGCATGGCTGCCTTTCTCGGCGCAGTAATAGGCTTCGGTCTCGATGATTCGTGCACTGAGCCACAGATCGCCGACCCGATGGCGGATGATTTTGCCCAGCAGTTCGCGGGCCAGCACTTGAGCGTCACGGTCGAAAAACTCATCAGGCAGCGCCTTGGGCATGCTCGAAGCGGTCAGATTGGACATGATGGCTAAGTGTATTTGAGGCTGAATGAGTCGCGATGATAGCAATTTCAAGCTTAATTACGGCTGAACGTCCTCTATTTGCCCTCCATTTCGACCATCCGCCCGTCACTGCTGTTAGTAGGAGAGCGCGACAGCTATAATCTGCCGCTTTCCTCTTTGCCAAGACCATTGAGACCATGACTGAGTCCGTTCTTGACTACATGACCCGTTTGGGTCGCGCTGCCCGCGAAGCCTCCCGCGTGATCGGCCGTGCCAGTACCGCGCAGAAAAACCGCGCACTGTACGCTGCCGCCGCGGCTTTGGATGCCGCTCGCGTCGAGTTGGCCGCCGCCAATGAGCTGGACCTGGCCGCTGGTCGGGCCAATGGCCTGGAGCCGGCCATGCTCGAGCGCCTGGCACTGACCCCGGCACGGATCGACAGCATGATCGTCGGCCTGCGTCAGGTGGCCAGCCTGCCGGACCCGGTTGGTGCGATCCGCGACATGAGCTATCGGCCGTCGGGCATCCAGGTCGGCAAGATGCGTGTACCGCTGGGCGTGGTCGGGATCATCTATGAGTCGCGGCCGAACGTGACCATCGACGCCGCGAGCCTGTGCCTGAAGTCGGGCAACGCGACCATTCTGCGTGGCGGTTCCGAGGCGATTCATTCCAATCGCGCCATCGCCATCTGCATTCAGCAGGGCCTGGCCGAGGCCGGTTTGCCGGCTGCCGTGGTGCAGGTCGTCGAAGTGACCGACCGTGCTGCGGTTGGCGCACTGATCACCATGCCCGAGTACGTCGATGTGATCGTGCCCCGTGGCGGCAAAGGCCTGATCGAGCGGGTCAGCCGTGATGCCCGAGTGCCAGTGATCAAGCACCTGGACGGCATCTGCCACGTTTATGTCAGTGCCCACGCCGAACTGCCAAAGGCCCAGCGCATCGCGTTCAACGCCAAGACTTACCGTTACGGCATTTGCGGCGCCATGGAAACCTTGCTGGTTGACCAGGCGGTGGCCGCCGATTTCCTGCCGGCGATGGCCGAGCAGTTCCGCGCCAAGGGCGTCGAGCTTCGCGGCTGCGAACGCACGCGCACGATCATCGAGGTGGTTGCGGCCACCGAAGAAGACTGGAATACCGAATACCTGGCGCCAATCCTGTCGATACGTGTGGTCGACGGGCTGGATCAGGCCATCGAACACATCAATCATTACGGCTCGCATCACACCGACTCGATCGTCACCGAGCACCAGGGCGAAGCCCGGCGCTTCGTTGCTGAGGTCGACTCAAGCTCGGTCATGATCAACACCCCGACCTGCTTTGCCGATGGCTTCGAATATGGATTGGGTGCCGAGATTGGCATTTCTACTGATAAGCTGCACGCCCGCGGCCCGGTGGGCCTCGAAGGTCTGACCTGCGAGAAGTACATCGTGGTCGGTGATGGCCAGTTGCGCGGTCAGGAGTCGGTCTGACTTGGCCGATATCCGCCAGTCAGCTGCCGTGACGCCCAGCGAACCCCAGCCTAGACGTATTGGCGTGCTGGGCGGGACCTTCGATCCGGTGCATATCGGCCATTTGCGCAGTGCGCTGGAGGTGGCTGACTCGCTGGAGCTCGATGAGCTGCGTCTGACACCCAGTGCCAGACCGCCGCATCGGGGGACGCCACAGGTGCCCGCCGTCGACCGTCTGGCGATGGTCGAATGTGCAGTGGCGGGTATTGCGCCGCTGGTGGTGGACGCCCGAGAGCTGCAACGGGACAAACCGTCGTACACGATCGACACTCTGGAGCTGATGCGGGCCGAGTTGGCCGCTGATGACCAGTTGTTTCTGCTTTTGGGCTGGGACGCATTTTGCGGCCTGCCCACTTGGCACCGCTGGGAGGAGTTGCTCCAGCATTGCCACATCCTGGTGCTGCAACGCCCGGATGCCGACAGCGAACCGCCGGATGCCTTGCGCAACCTGCTGGCAGCGCGCTCGGTGAGCGACCCGCTGGCCCTGAAAGGGCCGAGCGGACAGATTGCATTCGTCTGGCAGACACCGCTCGCGGTATCCGCCACCCAGATCCGTCAACTGCTGGCCAGCGGTAAGTCGGTACGTTTCCTGGTGCCCGACGCGGTCCTGGCCTACATCGATGCGCACGGTCTTTACCGTGCGTCGAACTGAAAAGGAGTGCTTCAAGGCACGTGAATGCGTGTATTGAAGCGCCCGAACATACGAGCAAAACGAGTTTTATATGACTGACAAAGACGTAACTAAAGTAAAGCGCAAAGGCACGTTCAAGAGCGCCCCGCTGCCAGTAGAGGCTCAAACCGGTGTGGTACTGGCCGGTGAAGAGCTGGTCAAGGTTGCCGTAGCGGCCCTGGAAGACGTCAAGGCCCAGGACATTCTGGTGATTGATGTTCGTGAGAAGCAGAGCATCACTGACTTCATGATCATCGCCACAGGTACGTCCAACCGCCAGATCGGCGCGATGCTGGATAAGGTCCGCGAGGCGGTCAAGGCCAAAGGCGTCAAGCCGTTGGGTGAAGAAGGCAAGGGTGACAGCGACTGGGTGTTGCTGGATATGGACGATGTCATCGTGCACATGATGACCGCCAACGCTCGTCAGTTCTACGACCTGGAGCGTCTGTGGTCCGGTGCAGAACAAAGCCGTGCGATGAACGCTGCTCACCACAGCCCGGAAAATACCCACGAGCACTTCATCAAGCTCAACAAAGACCAGCAATAAGGGACCGCTGTGCGACTGCGACTGATCGCCGTCGGTTCCCGCATGCCCAAATGGGTGGAAGAAGGCTGGCATGAATATGCCAAGCGTCTGCCATCCGAGCTGGCGCTGGAACTGGTGGAAATACCGCTCAACACCCGTGGCAAGAACGCCGACGTGGCGCGTTTCATCCGTCAGGAAGGCGAAGCCATGCTGGCCAAGGTCGGCCCGAATGAGCGGATTGTCACCCTCGAAGTGCACGGCAAGCCCTGGAGCACCGAGCAGTTGGCGGTCGAACTCGACCGCTGGCGGCTGGACTCGCGCACGGTGAATTTCATGGTCGGTGGCCCTGAGGGGCTGGCGCCGGAAGTTTGCGCGCGCGCCGATCAGCGCTGGTCGCTGTCGCCCTTGACGTTGCCGCATCCGCTGGTGCGGATTCTGATCGGTGAACAGCTGTATCGCGCCTGGACAGTTCTGTCCGGGCACCCTTATCACAAATAGCATCGCGCCCTACTAAATGTCCCAACCGATCCGCATCAAGGACCACGAGAAAGACGCCCGTCTGGTGCGTGGCCGGGTCGTGTTCGGTGCAATAGCAGTGGTGTGTCTGATCGGGGTGCTGATCGCCCGGCTGTATTTCCTTCAGGTGATCCAGTACGAGTATCACTCCACGTTGTCGGAGAACAACCGCGTTCATGTGCAGCCTATTCCACCGACCCGCGGGCTGATTTTCGACCGCAATGGCGTGGTGGTGGCCGATAACCGGCCCAGCTTCAGCCTGAGCATGACCCGCGAGCGTTCGGGGGACTGGAAGCAAGTGCTCGATGTGATCGTCGAAGTGCTGGAGCTGACGCCGGAAGATCGGCAACTGTTCGAGAAACGCATGAGGCAAGGGCGCCGGCCATTCGAGCCGGTGCCGATCCTGTTCGAGCTGAACGAAGAGCAGATTGCCCGAATCGCCGTCAACCAGTTCCGTTTGCCAGGCGTGGAAGTGGTCGCGCAGCTGGTGCGGCATTATCCGCAAGGGGCGCACTTCGCGCACTCCGTGGGTTACATGGGGCGGATCAACGAGAAAGAGCTCAAGAGTCTCGATCCGGTCAATTACAGCGGTACCCACCATATTGGCAAAACCGGCATCGAACGCTTCTACGAGCCAGAGCTGCATGGCCAGGTGGGTTATGAAGAGGTCGAGACCAACGCCCGCGGCCGCGTGTTACGGGTGCTCAAGCGGACCGATCCGATTCCCGGCAAGGACATTGTCCTGAGCCTCGACATCAAACTGCAGGAAGCCGCCGAGCTCGCGCTGGGTGGTCGACGTGGCGCAGTGGTGGCGCTGGACCCGAACACCGGCGAGGTGCTGGCGATGGTCAGTCAGCCGAGTTTCGACCCGAACCTGTTCGTCACCGGCATCAGCTTCAAGGCCTATGCCGAGCTGCGTGATTCGATCGACCGCCCGCTATTCAACCGCGTGTTGCGTGGCCTCTATCCGCCAGGTTCGACCATCAAGCCCGCGGTAGCGATAGCCGGGCTCGATTCGGGCGTGGTCACTGCTTCGACGCGGGTCTACGATCCGGGTTACTACCAGCTGCCCAACTACGATCACAAATACCGTAACTGGAACCGCACCGGCGACGGCTTTGTGGACCTGGATACGGCGATCATGCGTTCCAACGACACCTATTTCTACGACCTGGCCCACAAGCTGGGGATCGATCGGTTGTCGGCCTATATGGGCAAGTTCGGTATCGGCCAGAAGGTCTCGCTGGACATGTTCGAAGAATCGCCGGGGCTGATGCCTTCGCGCGAGTGGAAGCGCGCGACCCGACGTCAGGCCTGGTTCCCGGGCGAAACATTGATTCTCGGCATCGGTCAGGGCTACATGCAATCAACCCCGCTGCAACTGGCCCAGGCTACTGCGCTGGTGGCCAGCAAGGGCAAGTGGTATCGCCCGCACCTGGCAAAAACCATCGAAGGCGAGAAGCCACTCGACGAGAACCCGATGCCGGACATCGTCCTGCGCGATCCGGCCGATTGGACCCGGGTCAATCACGGTATGCAGCAGGTAATGCATGGCGCACGCGGTACGGCACGCAAGGCGTCCATCGGCGCGCAATACCGGATTGCCGGCAAAAGCGGCACGGCCCAGGTGGTCGCCATCAAGCAAGGCGAGAAGTACGACCGCTCCAAGGTTCAGGAGCGCCATCGTGACCACGCCTTGTTCGTCGGTTTTGCCCCTGCCGATAATCCGAAAATCACCGTGTCGGTCATGGTCGAGAACGGCGAGTCCGGCTCCGGCGTCGCGGCTCCGGTGGTTCGCCAGATCATGGACGCGTGGTTGCTCGATCAGGACGGCCGGCTCAAGCCTGAGTTCGCCAGCCCTTCAAACGCGGAGGCTACGGCCCGTGAAGAGTAATTTTGATCGCATCCTCTCCAGCGAGGATGTGATGCGTCGCCGGGCGACGCTGTTGCAACGCATGCACATCGACGGACCTTTGCTGATTCTGTTGCTGACCCTCGCCGCGGGCAGTCTGTTCGTGCTGTATTCGGCCAGCGGCAAGAGCTGGGACCTGCTGGCCAAGCAAGCAACTTCTTTTGGTATCGGCCTGGTGTCGATGTTCATCATCGCCCAACTCGAGCCGCGTTTCATGGCGCGCTGGGTGCCATTGGCCTATGTGTGCGGCGTAGTGCTGCTGGTGGTGGTGGACGTCATGGGCCACAACGCCATGGGCGCTACGCGCTGGATCAACATTCCCGGGGTGATTCGCTTCCAGCCATCGGAGTTCATGAAGATCATCATGCCGGCGACTATTGCCTGGTATCTGGCCAAACGCTCACTGCCACCGCAGCTCAAGCATGTAGGCATCAGCCTGATGTTGATCGGAGTCCCGTTTATTCTGATCGTGCGCCAGCCCGACCTCGGCACCTCGTTGCTGATTCTCGCCGGTGGCGCCTTCGTGCTGTTCATGGGCGGCCTGCGCTGGCGCTGGATAGTCAGCGTGATCGCTGCTGCAGTGCCGGTGGCCGTTGCGATGTGGTATTTCGTCATGCACGACTACCAGAAACAACGAGTCCTGACCTTCCTGGATCCGGAAAGCGATCCGCTGGGCACTGGCTGGAACATCATCCAGTCCAAGGCGGCCATCGGTTCCGGCGGCGTCTTCGGCAAAGGCTGGCTGCTCGGTACTCAGTCCCACCTGGACTTTCTGCCGGAGAGCCACACCGATTTCATCATCGCGGTCATGGGCGAAGAATTCGGGCTGGTGGGCATCTGTGCCTTGCTGCTGATCTATTTGCTGTTGATCGGCCGTGGGCTGGTGATTACCGCTCAGGCGCAGACGCTGTTCGGCAAATTGCTCGCCGGCAGCCTGACCATGACGTTTTTTGTTTACGTTTTCGTCAACATCGGTATGGTCAGTGGCCTGTTGCCGGTAGTGGGGGTGCCATTGCCATTCATTAGCTATGGCGGAACTTCGCTGGTGACGCTGCTGTCAGCGTTTGGGGTTTTGATGTCGATCCATACCCATCGTAAGTGGATCGCGCAGGTTTGAATAAGGTGAAGATTTCAATGCAAGTAATGCGTGGCTGGGCGACTCGATACGCTCCGTGGGTCGGCCTGGTAGGCATCCTTGGTGCAGCGCAGGAGGCGCTGGCCGGCGATTATGAAGG
Organism: Pseudomonas sp. KH_050; assembly: GCF_057838875.1. Lineage (NCBI taxonomy): Bacteria > Pseudomonadati > Pseudomonadota > Gammaproteobacteria > Pseudomonadales > Pseudomonadaceae > Pseudomonas > Pseudomonas sp. KH_050. The sequence continues at coordinate 643,330 of NZ_CM174478.1, forward strand.
CACGCCGCAGGTGGCCGAATTCGTCGGTGAAATGACCCGCGACTACGGATTCGCCGGAGAGCAGCTGATGGGGGTGTTCCGCGAAGCCGAGCGCAAGCAGTCTATTCTCGATGCGATTTCCCGGCCTGCCGAGCGGGTCAAGCAGTGGAAAGAATACCGCCCGATGTTTCTCACCGATGCGCGTATCGCCCGTGGCGTGGATTTCTGGCGTCAGCACGAAGCTGTGCTGGCTCGCGCCGAAAAGGAATACGGCGTGCCGGCCCAGGTGATTGTGTCAATCATCGGCGTTGAGACCTTTTTTGGTCGTAATACCGGCAATTACCGGGTGATCGACGCATTATCGACCTTAGGCTTCGACTACCCGCCGCGCGCCGATTTTTTCCGCAAGGAGCTGCGTGAGTTCCTGCTGCTGGCCCGTGAAGAGCAGGTCGACCCAATGACGCTCAAGGGGTCTTATGCTGGCGCCATGGGCTTGCCGCAGTTCATGCCGAGCAGTTTTCGCGCCTATGCTGTGGATTTCGACGGTGACGGCCATATCAATATCTGGACCAACCCGGACGACGCCATCGGCAGTGTTGCCAGCTACTTCAAGCATCACGGCTGGGCAGCCGGCGAGCCGGTGGTCAGCCTGGCCACGGTGCGTGGTGACAAGGTCGACGCAGGTTTGACCCAGGGAATCGAGCCGGTCAAAACGGTCGGGGAGTTGCGAGCGCTGGGCTGGTCAAGTCATGATGCGCTGCGCGATGATATGCCGGTCACAGCTTTTCGCCTGGAAGGCGACAATGGCCCCGAGTACTGGATGGGGTTGAATAATTTTTACGCGATTACGCGCTATAACCGCAGTGTGATGTACGCAATGGCCGTGCATCAACTGTCTGATTTGCTGGTCCAAGCACGGGGCGTCAAGTAATGCGGGCAATGCCGATACATAAACCCCTGAAGCTGGCGGCTTTTGCTGCACTGTCGTTGTTGCTGGTCAGTTGTTCGACCAGCCGTGCGCCACAGCAGAAATCACCGACCGTCGTTCGCGCGACACCTGGCCTGGACATCAACCGCGCCCATAAAGATGGCGCGCCGTGGTGGGATGTCGATGTTTCGCGCATCCCCGATGCCACACCGACCCTGCACACCGGCGCTTACAAGGCCAACCCCTATACGGTGCTGGGCAAAAGCTACTTTCCAATAAGCGAGTCGAAGAATTACGTCGCCTCGGGTACGGCCTCCTGGTACGGCACCAAGTTCCACGGTCAGAATACCGCCAACGGCGAAGTCTATGATCTGTATGGCATGAGCGCCGCGCACAAGACCCTGCCGCTGCCGAGCTATGTCCGGGTGACTAACCTGGACAACAACAAGAGCGTGATTCTGCGGGTCAACGATCGTGGGCCGTTCTACTCGGACCGGATCATCGACTTGTCCTACGCTGCCGCCAAGAAGCTCGGTTATGCCGAAACCGGCACGGCAAGGGTCAAGGTCGAGGGGATCGACCCGCAACAGTATTGGGCCCAGCGCGGCCGGCCGGCGCCGCTGATGCTCAACGAACCTCGGGTGGCGCAAGCTGCCGCTCCGGTGATGACGGCTTCGGCCGGCACCGTCGAGCAATGGACGCCACCACCGCAGCAGCATGCCGCACCCGTTGTCCCGGTACCGCTGGATGCAAAAAAAAACGCTTCTGCAACAGCCTCTGGCCAGTATCTTCAGGTGGGCGCCTTCGCCAACCCGGACGCTGCCGAACTGTTGAGGTCGAAGCTGAGCGGGATGGTGCAGGCTCCGGTGTTCATCAGCTCGATCGTGCGCAATCAACAGACACTCCATCGGGTGCGTCTGGGGCCGATCAGTACGCCGGGTGAAATCCAGCAAGTGCAAAACAGTGTGCGACTGGCCAATCTCGGTCAGCCAAAGCTGGTAACAGCGGAATAAGCGACATCAGATTGAGGGCCTGGCCTTGGGGCCGGGTTCCGGTTGTTGGCTCGTCAAAGAACAAAAAACCGAGCACGGTTTAGGGCGAACAACTGAACACGCGATAACCGGGGACCGGTTGTCAGATTAGTTTTGCCCGCGAGGGCAAGTTTCCATTAGCAATTTCGAGAGACGGATGAACATCACCACCTTTGCCAAACGCCTGTGCCTGCTTGTCCCGCTGCTCATCACGCCTGCCGCCTGGGCGGTAGAGATGATGCCGTCGCCACCGCAACTGGCCGCCAAATCCTATGTGCTCATGGACGCCAGCAGCGGCAATGTGCTGGTCGAGAACAATGGTGACCAGCGTCTGCCGCCGGCCAGTCTGACCAAGCTGATGACCGCCTACATGGCGACCCTGGAAATCCGTCGCGGCCAGATCGGTGAAAACGATCCGGTAACCGTTAGCGAGAACGCCTGGCGTACCGGCGGTTCGCGGATGTTCATCAAGGTTGGCACGCAGGTAACGGTCAGCGACTTGCTGCACGGCATCATCATCCAGTCGGGCAACGACGCCAGCGTTGCGCTTGCCGAGCACATCGCCGGTAGCGAAGACGCGTTCGCCGACATGATGAACAAAACCGTTGTCGATCTGGGCATGACCAACAGTCACTTCATGAACCCGACCGGTCTGCCGAACCCTGAGCATTACTCGTCGGCTCATGACATGGCCGTGCTGGCCCGCGCGATCATCCACGAGGACCCGGCTCACTATGCGATCTATTCGCAGAAAGAGTTCTTCTGGAACGGCATCAAGCAACCGAACCGCAACCTGCTGCTGTGGCGTGACAAGACGGTCGACGGCCTGAAAACCGGTCACACCGACGAGGCCGGCTACTGCATGGTGTCTTCGGCTGTACGTGACGGCATGCGTTTGATCGCAGTGGTCTTCGGCACCAACAGCGAACAGGCTCGTGCTGCTGAAACCCAGAAGCTGCTGACTTACGGTTTCCGCTTCTTCGAAACCCAGACCTTCTACCAGAAGGGCGCCGAGCTGGCTCAGGCTCCGGTCTGGAAAGGCACCACCAATCAGGTCAAGGCCGGTCTGGCTCAAGACCTGACCATGACTATGCCAAAAGGCCAGCTGAAAAAGCTGCAGGCCAGCATGAGCATGACACCGCAACTGATCGCGCCGATCGCCAAGGGCGACGTGATTGGTAAAGTCGAAGTGAAACTGGACGATAAAGTCGTGCACAGCGCCGACCTGATCGCACTGGACGCCGTCGACGAGGGTGGTATCTTCCGCCGCATGTGGGATAGCATCCGTCTATTCTTCTACGGCTTGTTCAACTGATTATTGTGGTCCAGCGTGCCTCTCGTTCTGACATAGAACGGGAGGTATGTCCGTCGCCACGGCTTACGAGGCCGTTACGCCATGACAGATACTGAAGTAAAGGCGCCAAAGATCGAATTCCCCTGCGCGGATTACCCGATCAAGGTAATCGGCGACACTGGCGTGGGTTTCAAGGACAAGATCATTGCAATCCTTGAGAAACATGCGACCGTTGACCACCGGACCCTGGCCGAGCGCCAGAGTACCAACGGCAAGTACACGACCATCCAGTTGCACATCATCGCCACCGGTCAAGAGCAGCTGTACGACATCAACAGCGAGTTGCGGGCTACCGGTTTCGTGCACATGGTGCTGTGATGTCTGGCACGCTGGGCTTTCGCGAGCTCGGCCAGATGGCTTACGAGCCGGTCTGGCAGGCCATGCAACGCTTTACCAACGAACGCGGCAGCACGGCGCCTGACGAGGTCTGGTTGGTGCAGCATCCGCCGGTCTTCACTCAAGGCCAGGCGGGCAAGGCCGAACACCTGCTGCTACCTGGGGATATTCCGGTAGTGAAGGTCGACCGCGGCGGGCAAGTGACCTATCACGGTCCCGGTCAGCTGGTGGCTTATTTGTTGCTGGATGTGCGCAAGCTGGGGTTTGGCGTGCGCGACCTGGTCAGCCGGATGGAGTTGTGCCTGATCGAACTGCTGGCCAGTTATGGCGTTACTGCGGTGGCCAAGGCCGACGCGCCGGGTGTCTACGTCGACGGGGCGAAAATCGCTTCTCTGGGTCTGCGGATCCGCCACGGTTGCTCCTTTCATGGCCTGGCCCTGAACGTGGATATGGATCTGGAACCGTTCCGACGGATTAATCCCTGTGGCTACGCCGGGCTGGCGATGACCCAGCTGCGCGATCACACAGGACCGATTGAATTTGCCGAGGTAAGTGCCCGGCTGCGCGCGCAGCTCGTCAAGCACCTCGACTATGCTGAGCAGACGACCCTAACGGGCGGAATCGACTGATATGACTACTGCGCAAGACGCTGTGCAAACCCTGATCCCGACGCTGGATGTATCCGAGCGCGTCGCCCGTCCAAAAATCGAAGCCGGCGTTAAGTTGCGCGGTGCCGAAAAGGTCGCGCGCATTCCGGTGAAGATCATTCCGACCACCGAGCTGCCGAAAAAGCCTGACTGGATTCGCGTGCGTATCCCGGTTTCTCCGGAAGTCGATCGCATCAAGACCCTGCTGCGCAAACACAAGCTGCACAGCGTTTGCGAAGAAGCCTCCTGCCCGAACCTGGGTGAGTGCTTCTCCGGTGGCACCGCGACCTTCATGATCATGGGCGACATCTGCACCCGTCGCTGCCCGTTCTGCGACGTGGGCCACGGTCGTCCGAAGCCACTGGACGTCAATGAGCCGCAAAGCCTGGCCATCGCCATCGCCGACCTGAAACTGAAGTACGTGGTGATCACCTCGGTAGACCGCGACGACCTGCGTGACGGCGGTGCCCAGCACTTCGCCGACTGCATCCGCGAGATCCGCAAGCTGTCGCCGAACGTGCAGCTCGAAACCCTGGTTCCGGATTACCGTGGCCGTATGGATGTGGCGCTGGAAATCACCGCCGCCGAGCCGCCGGATGTGTTCAACCACAACCTGGAAACCGTGCCGCGACTGTACAAGGCTGCGCGCCCGGGTTCGGATTACCAGTGGTCGCTGACCTTGCTGCAGAAGTTCAAGCAAATGATGCCGCATATTCCGACCAAGTCCGGCCTGATGCTGGGTCTGGGCGAGACCGACGAAGAAGTCATCGAAGTCATGAAGCGCATGCGCGAACACGACATCGACATGCTGACCCTCGGCCAGTACCTGCAGCCATCGCGCAGCCACTTGCCGGTGCAGCGTTTCGTGCACCCGGACGTGTTTGCCTGGTTCGCCGAAGAAGGCTACAAAATGGGCTTCAAGAACGTTGCGTCGGGCCCGCTGGTACGCTCCTCGTACCACGCCGACGAACAGGCGAAACTGGTTAAAGCCAGCTTGATGTCCTGATCTGCAACCGCCCGCGAGAATCTTCATTCTTGCGGGCGGCCTGCTTTTTCGCGGGTGCAGAGCAACGTTGCCACCACTATCAAGAATTTCCCTTCGCGTCCTGTAGCGCTTATCCCCTTCTATTTGCCTGCTTTCGTGTCTACTGTGCGTTGAAGAGTCCACGCAGGGAGAACCATGGATGACGATTCGATCAACAGAACAAGTCTGCGCTCATACGGCAGTGCCCGCATTGCCAGCCAATGGCGTGATCGCCTTGATCGCACCGGCTGGCCCCGCAACGCTGGATGCCGAGAAGGCCATGCAATGGATGCAGGCCAGGGGCTACGAGTTACGTATTTTTCCCGGGGTCGAGCAGCAAGAGGGGTATCTGGCCGGAAGTGATGAGGTTCGCTTGAGCGACCTGCACGCGGCGTTCGCCGACAGCAGCATCGATGCGATTTTGTGCCTGCGGGGCGGTTATGGAAGCCCGCGAATACTGGACCGGATCGATTTCGAGCTGCTGCGCCGCAATGCCAAGCCTTTTGTCGGCTACAGCGATCTCACTGCGCTGCATCTGGCGATCAGTCGCTATGCAGGTTTCGTGACCTTCCATGGGCCGATGTTCAACGCCGATCTGCTGGGGGATAAACAGCAGCCTACAGAATCTTCGTTGTTCAATATGCTCAAAGGGGATTCAAAGCCCGGGAGTGTGTTGAGCCATCCGCCAGCTTATCCATTGACCACGATTGTGCCGGGCGTCGCGCGCGGCCGCTTGTCGGGAGGCAATCTTTCGATGATTGCCAGCACCCTGGGCACGCCTTATGAGATCGATGCCGAGGGCATCATTCTGTTCATTGAGGACATCAACGAGCCGCTGTACCGCATCGACCGGCTACTGACCCATCTGCGGCTCGCGGGGGTGCTGAACAAGCTCTGTGGGGTCCTGGTGGGCGATGTTGCCGGGGTAGACGAGCAGGCATTGGCCGGGCTGCTCAAGCAAACCTTCGAACCGCTACAGATTCCGGTGCTGGCTGGCTGGCGCAGTGGCCATTGCGATCCGAACCTGACTCTGCCGATGGGGGCGTTGGTCCGGTTGGATGCGGATGCTCAAGAGTTGGTGCTGGAGCAGGATGTGGTGGTTCGCTCCTAGGTTGTCTTCCCATGCGAGAGCGTGGGCATAACAGAAAAGATCGCAGCCTGCGGCAGCTCCTGCACCAACCGCGTACACCCGTTAATTCCGGGTGTGCGCAAATCCCGTAGGAGCTGCCGCAGGCTGCGATCTTTGCCTAGCGGCTACGCAGGCTTTCCAGCAACTTATGCGTCGGATAACCATCCGCCGGCCAGCCAAACGACTGCTGCGCAGCACGTATCGCCTTGCGAGTGTTGGCGCCGATGATGCCGTCGGCAGTGCCGGCATCGTAGTTGTTCATGCTGAGCAGGCTTTGCAGTTCGATCCGCTCGGAACGGCTCAACGGCAGGTCATCCTTGGGCCATTCACCGCTGATCAGGCCGGCACCGCTGAAGCGCTCGGACAACAGACTGACGGCCAAGGCATAGGACGACGAGTTGTTGTACTTGAGAATCGCCCGGAAATTATCGAGGATCAGGAATGCCGGGCCCCGATAACCGGCCGGCAGCAACAGGGCCGCGGACAGTTGTCCGGAACCGGCCGGTACACTCGTACCCGCAGGCAGCTTGAGCCCTAGCTGCATCCACTCGGCGACGGACTTGCGAATCGAGCCATCGGCCAGCGCATAGTCGAAACCGCTCGCCAGTTGCACCTCGAAGCCCCAGGGCTGACCTTTCTGCCAGCCGGAGCTTTGCAGGTAGTGAGCGGTCGAGGCCAGGGCATCGGCCGGGCTACCCCAGATATCGCGCCTTCCATCGCCATCGAAGTCCACCGCGTGGGTGTTGTAGGTGGTCGGAATAAACTGGGTCTGCCCCATGGCGCCAGCCCAGGAGCCGAGCATCTTCTCGGGCTCGATATCACCTTGCTGCAGAATCTGCAGGGCGGCCAGCAATTGGGCGTGGGCAAAGCCTGGGCGCCGGCCTTCGTAGGCCAGGGTGGCCAGCGAGCGGATCACCGATTTGTCGCCCTGGAAACTGCCGAAGTTGCTTTCCATGCCCCATACCGCTACCAGCGCCTGGCGATCAACGCCATAACGCTGTTCGATGCTTTGCAGGGTGTCGGCGTATTCGTAGAGCAGCCCCTGGCCTTTGCGGACCCGCGTGGCAGACAGCGCGCCATCGAGGTATTCCCATACCGGACGGGCAAACTCCGGTTGGCTGCGGTCGGCGCGGATCACGCTCATGTCCGGTGTAACCCCGGCAAACGCGCGATCGAACAGGCTTGGGCTGATGCCGGCGACCAGGGCGTCCTGGCGAAAGGCGGTCTGCCATTCATTGAACGACTGCGTCGGCTGGATTTCCAGGTTCTCGCCAGTCGGGACGACGGGAGCAATCACGGCGGGCGCGGGGACCACAGCAACGTTCTGAAGCGGTTGGGCGTCGGCGGCGGTGGGTTTTTCCGCGCAGGCGACTAACAGAATAAGGCTGGAGGCAGCGATCAATTGGCGTAGATGCCAACGACGGGAAAGACAAAAGGGCATGCACAGGTCCAGAAAATACGAATCAGGTGCCGACCTTAACATGTTGAGGGATTGCTTGCTTTTCAGGCGGTCTGAAAGTAAGAAGCCTCCCAGCTTTTAGACTGGAAGGCTTCGCGGCGGTAGCTGCCTTTGCCTTTGCCTGGTTGTTCCTGACGGCTACGGAACAGAGGCTGGGCGATAATGGATTTGGCCTTGTTGGGGCCATGGGTAGATGGCTTTTTGCTCATGATGGGATCTCGCTCGTGGGTGGGTTTTGCGCTGCCGATCATCGGACAAAGCGGGGAGTCTGTCCAGACCCTGCGATGCGTAGGAAATATCCGATCATTCCGCCGGCAATGCCAACCGCTGTCCGGCCATCAACAGCGACAAACGGCTAAGGCTCATCCAGGGCGAGCCCGCCGCCTGACCTTTGATCTGTGCGTCGATACGCTGAGCATCGAGCAGCAGTTGCCCCCAACGCTGCGCCGAGTGGCGCTGCAGGGCTTTGCTCATCAGCGGCTTGCGCTTGTCCCAGACCGGTGGTCGGGCCTGGCTGAAGGCTTTGTCCAGTGGAATGCCCTGGCTGTATTGCAGCGACAGGTTGGCCAGCAAGCGCAGTTCCCGAGCCAGCGCCCAGAGAATCACCGGCGGTTCGACGCCTTCGCCGCGCAGGCCCTCGAGCATACGCAAGGCGTGGGCGGCTTCGCCGTTGAGAATCGCATCCACCAGGCCGAATACATCAAAGCGCGCACTGTCAGCAACAGCTGCTTGCACCGTCTCGACGGTGATCTGACCGCCTTCTGCCATCAGTTTGAGTTTTTCGATTTCCTGAGCGGCCGCCAGCAGGTTGCCTTCCACGCGCGCCGCAATCAATTCGACGGCGTCCTGGCTGGCGCTAAGGCCGGCCTGGGACAGGCGTTGACGAATCCATTGCGGCAACTGGTTGGCGTCCACCGGCCAAATCTGCAAGAACTGGGTGTGCTGACCTTCGATCAGGGCCTTGCCCCACTTGGTCTTCTGCGCACTGCCGTCGAGTTTGGGCAGGCTGATCAGCAGCAGGGTGTCTTCAGGGGGGCGTGAGCAGTATTCGATGAACGCCGCGGCGCCTTTGTCACCGGGCTTGCCGGAAGGCAGGCGCAGCTCCAGCAAGCGTTTTTCGGCGAACAGCGACATGCTGGCGCCCGCTTGCAGCAGCGTGCCCCAATCGAAGCTGGCGTCGGCGCTGAACACCTGGCGCTCATCGAAGCCTTGCTGGCGGGCGGCGGCACGGATGGCGTCGGCAGCTTCCTGGCACAGCAGCGGATCATCACCGCTGATGATGTACACAGGCGCAAGGTTGCCTTGCAGGTGTTTGGCGAGTTGGGCGGGGGCGAGTTTCATAGGAGAAGGCGAACGGGGCGCTTGAGCGCCCCGTAAGGCTTACTGGTTCTGCAGCTGCAGAGGCGACTGGCGAGGCGTTTGCGCTTCAGCCTCTTGTGCCGCTCTCAGGGCGTCGGCCTCGGCCTTGGCTCTGGCATCGGCGGTTTGCTGCAGTTGATCCAGTTGAGCCGGGCTCAGCTGCTGCAGACGCAGCATCATCCGTTGCACGAGGTCGCGACGCAATTCCTGGCGCACTTGGGCGGCTTCCTGGTCAGAACCTATCAGGTTGTTACCATCGTGGAGGAAGACCTTCTGCACCTGCAATGTGTCACTGAGCAGCGGCAGGTTGTCGTGGCCCTGGATTTCGTAATACAGCACGGTGGTCAGCTCATACTCGGCCGAGCGTCCTGCGCCGGCATAACTGAGGCTGCGCTGGGATTCCTGTTCATTGGTCAGCGTCAGCTTGTACGGCGCGCCGGCATAGACTTTGACGCCGCTGCCTTGCAATACCTGACGCAGCTGCGTGACGGTCTCGCCGTAGGCGTTACGGGCACTCAGGTCGAGCTCTCTGATAGCGAGATCGGTAGTGCCGGTGCCGCGCAGCTGGAAGCCGCAGGCGCTCAGCAGTACTGCGAGGCCCATAACCAGCAGATTGCGTTTGATCATCTTGATGCTCCCCTTGAAACCATGTGGGCCGACATCGCGGCCCTGGAGGTTTTTTTCGGCGTCAGATCCGGGGCCTGGCGCCTGATCCAATTAGCTAGCGACGATATTGACCAGCTTGCCAGGCACTACGATCACCTTGCGAATAGTCAGGCCTTCGGTGAAGCGCAGTACGTTTTCATTGGTCCGTGCTGCAGCTTCCACCTCTTCGCGGCTGGCGCTGGCGGGCATTTCGATGTGACCGCGCAGCTTGCCATTCACTTGAATGACCAGCTGCAGGCTGTCCTGCACCAAGGCATTTTCGTCCAGTGCCGGCCAGTTGGCATCGATGACCGCGCCTTTGTGACCCAGTTGGTGCCACAGCTCATGGCTGATATGCGGAGTGATCGGCGCCAACAGCAAGGCAACGGTTTCCAGGCCTTCGTGCAACAGCGCGCGGTCCTGGCCAGTGGCTTGCGGAGCTTTTTCCAGCACGTTCATCAGCGTCATCACCTGGGCAATGGCGGTGTTGAATTTGTGATGCTGGCCGACATCCTGGCTGGCTTGCTTGATCGCCAGGTGGATCGCCCGGCGAATGACCTTTTGTTCGTCGTTCAGCGAAGCGAGGTCCAATGCGCCCGACAGGCCCTGGCTGACGTGGGTTTGCGCCAGGCGCCAGACGCGCTTGAGGAAGCGATGGGAGCCTTCGACGCCGGAGTCGGACCACTCCAGGCTCATGTCCGGCGGCGAGGCGAACATCATGAACAGTCGGCAGGTATCGGCACCGTACTGGTCGATCATCGATTGCGGGTCAACGCCGTTGTTCTTCGACTTGGCCATCTTCTCGGTGCCACCGATTTCCACCGGCAGACCGTCGCTGATCAGCTTGGCGCCGATGATTTTGGCCTTGCTGTCGCGTTCCAGTTCGACATCCGCCGGGTTGAACCAGGTCAGGCTGCCGTTGGCTTCGCGACGGTAGTAAGTCTCGGCGATCACCATGCCTTGGGTCAGCAGGTTCTTGAACGGCTCGTTGGAGCTGACCAGGCCTTCGTCACGCATCAGCTTGTGGAAGAAGCGTGCATAGAGCAGGTGAAGAATCGCGTGTTCGATACCGCCGATGTACTGATCGACGGGCAACCAGTGGTTGGCCGCGGCCGGATCGACCAGGCCACCCTCGTAATGTGGCGAGGCGTAGCGGGCGTAGTACCAGGACGACTCGACAAAGGTGTCCATGGTGTCGGTTTCGCGCTTGGCCGGCTTGCCGCATTTCGGGCAGCTGCATTCGTAGAACCCGGGCATGCGCGCCAATGGCGAACCGGCGCCATCGGGTACGACGTCTTCGGGCAGCACCACTGGCAGTTGGTCTTCCGGCACCGGCACGTCACCGCAGCTGTCGCAGTGGACGATCGGGATCGGGCAGCCCCAGTAGCGCTGACGGCTGATACCCCAGTCGCGCAGACGGAACTGGGTGCGGGAAGCGCCAAGGTTTTTCTTGATCAGCGCCACTTCGATCGCATCGAAAGCGCCAGAGAAGTCCAGGCCGTCGAACTCGCCGGAGTTGATCAGCTGGCCATACTCGCCGTAGGCATCCTGCCACGGAGCAGGCGTTTCATCGCCGGCGCTGGTGCGCACTACAGGTTTGATCGGCAGGTTGTACTTGTTGGCGAATTCGAAATCGCGCTCGTCGTGCGCCGGTACGGCCATTACCGCGCCGTCGCCGTAGTGCATGAGCACATAGTTGGCGACCCACACGGGCAGTTTTTCACCGGTCAACGGGTGCTCTACGAACAGCGAAGTCGGCAGGCCTTTCTTCTCTTGAGTGGCGACGTCGGCTTCCGCCACGCTGCCGCCTTTGCATTCGGCAATGAAGGCTTGCAGCTCAGGGTGGTCTTTTGCTGCCAGGGTCGCCAGATGGTGTTCGGCGGCCACTGCGACGTAGGTCGCGCCCATCAGGGTGTCCGGACGGGTGGTGAAGACTTTCAGTACGCCGGCTTCGCCAATGGAGGCCTGGTCGTAAGGGAACTGCACTTCCATGCCACGGGATTTGCCAATCCAGTTACGTTGCATGGTTTTGACTTGCTCGGGCCAGCCCGGCAAATCGTCGAGACTCTCCAGCAGTTCATCCGCGTAGGCGGTGATCTTGAAGTAGTACATCGGGATTTCGCGCTTCTCGATCAGCGCGCCGGAACGCCAGCCGCGGCCGTCGATCACCTGTTCGTTGGCCAGAACGGTCTGGTCCACCGGGTCCCAGTTGACGGTGCCGTTCTTGCGGTAGATCACGCCTTTTTCGAACAGGCGAGTGAACAGCCATTGTTCCCAGCGGTAGTAATCGGGCTTGCAGGTGGTCACCTCGCGGGACCAGTCCACCGCCAGGCCCAGGCTGCGCAGCTGGGTTTTCATGTAGGCGATGTTTTCGTAGGTCCACTTGGCGGGCGCTACGTTGTTTTTCATCGCGGCGTTTTCCGCCGGCATGCCAAAGGCGTCCCAACCCATGGGTTGCAGGACGTTTTTGCCTTGCATGCGCTGGTAGCGGGAGATCACGTCGCCGATGGTGTAGTTGCGCACGTGCCCCATGTGTAGCTTGCCGCTGGGGTAAGGGAACATCGACAGGCAGTAGAAAGTCTCCTTGCCTGGCTGTTCACTGACTTCAAAGGACTTTTGCTCGTCCCAGAATGACTGGGCGGCGGCTTCGATTTCACGGGGCTGATATTGTTCGTGCATGGCTACTTTTGAACTGAATAGGGGTGGCCTAATCCTCTTCAATGCGACGCTGGACGGTGATGACGCCAAATCTGGCGTTTTCGGTGCCCAGTCGAGCTGGAAGTGGAGTTACAGGAAGCGCCGTAGCATACATGACCGCGCTCTGCCGTGGGAAACCCTGATTGTACCAGCGGGCCTGCGCGGGCCGTTGGTCGCGGCATCAGGCCTGTTGCTTCAGCGAGACTAAGCTCTTAAAGGGGGAGTGAGTCTTATCTTCAATGAGGTGAGCGGATGGTTGAGTCGCAGCGAAAAGTAACAAAACCCGAGCTGTACGAACGGCTGATAGACCGTCTGGGTCTGGCCTTGGATGCGGCAAAAACGGCAGGTCGGTTACGCGATGAACGTCCTGTCGAGTTGGAGTTACGTGGTTTGAGTCACGCTGAGTTCGAGTTGATCAAGGCCTATCTGGACCGTAGTGAACGTGAAGCGCATTCCAACGTATTGGAAGCTATCAAACATAAAGAAGCGCCACGTTCGGCCAAGATCATCTGGTTGCGGGACAAGGCAGTCAGCGGGGACGCGGTAAAGGTCCGGTCCCTCCAATTCAAGTAAGTATATGCAGCCCTTTCGGGCACTCTGCATGACATCAAAAATCAAAGGCTTTCGAAGGAAATGCCTTCAGCAACTATTGTTGCATAGCTTCAACCCCCTTAGGCTTCGAGCATCTATGGAGATGCTCGATGCCTTTTCGCTATTTCGTCAAACAACTGCTTTTGCCTCCCGGCATTTTATTGCTGCTGCTTTTGTTCGCCTGGTGGTTTCGTCGCTCCCGGCCACGTCTGGCGAGGCTGTGCTTTGTACTGGGGGTGGGTGGCTTCTGGCTGATGAGCCTGCCGATTGTCGTCGAGTGGAGCGCCCATGCGCTGGAGCGTGAACCGCCGCTGGCCCGTAGCGAATGGGCGACGCTGGCCGAGCGCGCGGATGCGATTGTGTTGTTGGGCTCGGGTCGGGAGCGCGGCGATCCGGCCTGGGGCACTGATCAACCGACCGGTATCGGATTGGAGCGCGAGCGCTATGCGGCTCGCCTGGCCAAGGCCTCGGGACTGCCGGTGTTGACCAGTGGCGGTTTGCATTATGGAACACCGCCCACCGAGGCGGCGCTGATGGCCGAGTCGCTGCTGGACGATTTTGGCGTGACGGTCCGGTGGCAGGAAGGGCGCAGCCGCACGACCTGGGAGAACGCTCGGTTCACCGCCGAAGTGCTTCAGCCATTGGGCATCAAGCGAGTGGTGGTGGTCACTCAGGCGGCGCACACGCCGCGCTCGGTATGGAGTTTCGAGCGGGCAGGTTTCACTGTTGTCGCGGCGCCGGTAGGTTTTTTAGGCGGGGATAACGCCCGGCCACTGGGTGGCTGGATGCCAGAGTTCAAGTCGATCTGGCAATCGGGGCAGTTGCTGAATGAGGCGGTGGGGCAGGTCGGGTATTCGTTGTTTTACCGTTAAATCAAAGGATCGCAGCCTCGCGTTGCTCGACAGCTCCTACGCGAGGCTGCGATCTTTTGCGGCACCCCTAAACCGTCTTGGCCATTCGGCTGGCCAGCAGCGCCCAGCCAAACAGCAGCACACAGACAATGATCAGCGGCCACGAGCGCCATTGCAGGTAGGGCGTCAGGTTGTGCATCGGCACCACTTCGCCGTAGAGAATCCCACGCTGGAACTGTGGGATCTGCACGGTGATCTTGCCGAACGGGTCGATCAAGCCTGTGACGCCGTTATTGGTGGCACGAATCATCCAGCGTCCGGCTTCCAGCGCGCGCATCTGGGCCATCTGCAAGTGTTGCAGCGGGCCGATGGAGGTGCCGAACCAGGTATCGTTGCTGATGGTCAGCAGCAGGTCGCTGCGGGCCGAAAGGCTGGCGGCGAACTCCGGGTAAACCACTTCATAGCAGATGAACGGCGCAATCTGGTAGCCCTTGGCTTGCAGCAATGGCTGATCGGCCGGACCGCGTGCGAAGTCCGACATCGGCAAGTCGAAAAAGGCGATCAGTCCGCGCAGCAGATCCTGCAGCGGTACGTATTCGCCAAACGGCACCAGTTTCTGTTTCAGGTAAGTGCCATCGCCTTCGCCGACCACGGTGATGCCATTGAAATAGCGTTTTTCCTTATGTACCACCTGGCGGATCGGTACCCCGGTGATCAGTGCGGAATCGCGCTCTGCGGCGAAGTTGCCGAGCATGCTCAGGTAGCCTTCGGCCGATTCTTTCAACACCGGGATCGCCGTCTCTGGCCAGATCAGCAAGTCGACACGCTTGGAGCTGAAACTCATGTCGCGGTAGAGCGCCAGTTGCGAGTTCAACTGCTCCGGGTCCCACTTCATGTTTTGTTCGATATTGCCCTGGATCGCCGCGACGGATAGCGGGTCGCCGGAGGGGCTGGTCCAGGCGTGGCCCTTGAGTGCCAGGCCAATGCCCCAGGGCGCGACCAACAACAGCAGACCTGCGGCGACGAACGACTTGCGTCCGCTGCGAACCAGTCGCGGCAAGTTGTACAGCAGCGCCGCAGTCAGGGCCAGGGTGAAGGAAATCAGCCACATGCCACCCAGTGGTGCGAGGCCCGCGAGAGGCCCGTCGAGCTGGCTGTAACCGGAGTACAGCCAGGGGAAGCCAGTGAGAAACCAGCCGCGGAAGGCTTCCTGGGCCAGCCATAGGGCGGCAAAGGCCAGGGCGTCGGCCAGGGGCGCTTCGTTGCGCCGCAGCCAGCGTGCCCAAATCCAGGCGGGCAGGGCAAAGAACCAGGCGATGGCGGCAAAGAAGGCAAACATCAGCAGGCCGGCGAGCAAGGCCGAAGCGCCGCCGTAGGTGTGGATGCTGACGTAGATCCAGCTGGTGCCGGAGGCAAACAGGCCGAAGCCATAGCACCAGCCACGACCCAGCGCCTGGCGTGGGGTCAGATCGCGCAAGCCGGCGTAGAAGATCCCCAGTGCGAGCAGCGCCAGTGGCCAGATATTGTACGGTGCCAGTGTCAGGGTAGTGAGCGCACCGGCCGCCACGGCCAGCAGATTACCGGGCCAGCCGGGACGGGTTAAGCGCAGCATGTCGATCCTTAACGGGATATGGGTGTCAGGCGCAGCAGGTGAATCCGCCGGCTATCGGCGTTCAGGATGCGGAAGCGATAGGGACCGATCTCGGTGATTTCGTTACGTTTGGGCAGGTGCCCGAACGCGCTCATCACCAGGCCGCCGACCGTGTCGAATTCATCGTCGGAGAACTCGCTGCTGAAGAACTCGTTGAAGTTCTCGATCGGAGTCAGTGCCTTGATCAGGAAGTCACCGCTGGGCAGTGGCTTGATGTAGCTGTCTTCCTCGACGTCGTGTTCGTCTTCGATGTCGCCGACTATCTGTTCCAGTACGTCTTCAATGGTTACCAGACCCGCCACACCGCCGTATTCGTCGATGACGATGGCCATATGGTTATGGTTGGCGCGGAATTCGCGCAGCAACACGTTCAGGCGCTTGGACTCGGGGACAAAGGTCGCCGGACGCAGTAAATCCCTGACGTTGAAGCAGTCACCGTTTTCCTTGAGGATCAGCGGTAGCAAATCCTTGGCCAGCAGGACGCCCATGACGTCGTCGTGGCTTTCACCGATCACCGGGTAGCGCGAGTGCGCGGAATCGATGACCGCCGGTAGAAATTCGCGGGGTGTCTGAGTCGCCTTGATGCTGATCATCTGCGAGCGCGGAACCATGATGTCCCGTACTTGCAGGTCCGCGACCTGGATGGCGCCTTCGACGATGGCCAGCGCTTCGCTGTCCAGCAATTTGTTCTGATGGGCTTCGCGCAGCAGCTCCAGAAGCTCCTGACGGTTTTTCGGCTCGTGGGCAAAAGCTTGGGTGAGTTTACCCAGCCAGGACTTTTGCCCGTTGCTCGATCGATCTTCGCTCATAGCGATTACTCTGAATCCTTTGTTGTATCAGTGGGTGAGGAATCGGTTTCGTCGTCCGCATAAGGGTCGGGATGACCCAGCTCGGCAAGCAACGTTCGTTCCAGTGCTTCCATTTCTTCGGCTTCATCGTCATCTATGTGGTCGTAACCCAGCAGATGCAAGCAGCCGTGAATGACCAGATGTGCCCAGTGTGCGTCGAGTGCCTTGCCTTGTTCGGCGGCTTCGCGCTCGACTACCGGTACGCAGATCACCAGATCGCCGAGCAGCGGGATGTCCAGCAATTCATCGGGCACATCGGCCGGGAAGGACAGCACGTTGGTGGCGTAATCCTTATGCCGCCAGGTGTGGTTCAGTTCACGGCCTTCGGGTTCGTCGACCAGGCGAATGGTCAGTTCCGAGTCGGCAGTGCGCTGGCGCAGGGCCAGTTCGCACCAGTGGCGGAATTCGGCTTCGCTGGGAGCGGGCATTTGGCTTTCAAGTTGCAGATCAAGCTCAAGCATCGCGGCGAGTGTCCCTGGCGGTAGAGAGCCGGGTCGATTCGTCGTCGACGCGATTCTCGAAGCGCTCGTAGGCTTCGACAATCTGCTGCACCAATGGATGGCGCACCACGTCCTTGGGCATGAAGTGCGTGAAGCTGATGCCTGGCACACCCTTGAGCACATCGATCACATGGGACAGCCCCGAGCGCGTGCCTTTTGGCAAGTCGACCTGGGTGATGTCACCGGTGATGACGGCTGTGGAGCCGAAGCCGATCCGCGTCAGAAACATTTTCATCTGCTCGACGGTGGTGTTCTGGCTTTCGTCGAGGATGATGAAGCTGTTGTTCAGCGTTCGTCCGCGCATATAGGCCAGCGGCGCGATCTCGATGACCTGACGTTCGATCAGTTTGGCGACGTGTTCGAAACCGAGCATTTCGTACAGTGCGTCATACAGCGGGCGCAGGTACGGATCGACTTTCTGTGCCAGGTCACCGGGCAGGAAGCCGAGCTTTTCGCCGGCTTCAACCGCTGGGCGCACCAGCAGGATGCGGCGGACTTGCTCACGCTCCAATGCGTCTACCGCACAGGCAACCGCCAGATAGGTCTTGCCGGTACCGGCGGGGCCGATGCCGAAGTTGATATCGTTACCGAGAATTTCCTTCACGTAGCGCTGCTGATTCAAGCCGCGAGGGCGAATCATGCCTTTTTTGGTGCGCAATGCGACGGCGGGCTCGGCGGCCAGGTGGCTGTCCAGTTCTTCCACGGCCGATTCCTGCAGGAACAGGTGAACCACGTCCGGCGACAGCTCGGTACTTTTGGTTTCCCGATACAGGCGGCGCAGAAGGTTTTCCGCGGAGGTGGTGTGTTTGGGTTCGCCAATCAGCTCGAACTGGTTTCCGCGGTTGCGGATTTCGATCGCCAGGCGTTGTTCGATCAAGCGCAAATGCTCGTCGAGCTGCCCGCACAGATTGGCGAAACGGCGAGCCTCAAAGGGCTCGAGGATAAAGCGATGTGGTTCGATGGGTGCGTTCAAGGTCGTTTTTAGCCGCCCTGGGGCAATTAAGATGAAATCAAGGATAGCGCCAGTGGGCCGGGTGCGAAAGCTCTTAAACAACTTGCTGTGTTTCGACGATACACCTGTGGCGAGGGGGCTTGCCCCCGCTGGAGCGCGAAGCGGTCCCAAATGGAGCGCCGCATGCTTTCAGGTGGACCGAGTTCGACGGTTTTACGACTGCTGCGCCCGAGCGCGGACCGGCCGGCGGGGGCAAGCCCCCTCGCCACAGAAAGCCCGTGCCGACATTTATTGCAGCAAAGAACCGCGCAGCGAGTGCGGTTGTGCGGCATCGATATGCACGTCGGCGAATTGTCCGATCAGTTGCGGATTGTCGCAGCGGAAGTTGACGATACGATTATTCTCGGTCCGCCCCTGCAATTCGCCCGGGTCTTTCTTCGAATAATCGGTCACCAGAATGCGCTGGATCGAGCCGACCATTTGTCGGCTGATCTCAAAGCCTTGCTGGTTGAGTCGATGTTGCAAAGCATTCAGGCGTTCTTTTTTCAGTTCTTCCGGTGTTTCGTCGGGCAAATCGGCTGCCGGGGTGCCCGGGCGCTGGCTGTAGACGAAGGAGTAGGAAAAGTCGAAGCCGACGTCTTCGATCAGTTTCATGGTCTGCTGGAAGTCTTTTTCGGTCTCGCCGGGGAAGCCGACGATGAAGTCCGAGCTGATGCAGATCCCCGGTACCGCGGCTCGCAGCTTGCGCAGCTTGGACTTGTATTCCAGTGCCGTGTGATTGCGCTTCATCGCTGCCAGAATACGATCCGAGCCCGATTGCACCGGCAAATGCAGGTGTTTGACCAGTTCCGGTACTTCGGCGTGGGCCTGGATCAGGCTGTCGGAGAATTCCAGCGGGTGCGAGGTGGTGTAGCGGATGCGCTCGATGCCGTCGACGGCGGCAACCACCCGGATCAGCTCGGCGAGGTCCGCCAGGCGACCATCATGGGTCTGGCCGCGGTAGCCGTTGACGTTCTGGCCGAGCAGGGTGACTTCGCGCACACCGTTTTCAGCCAGGTGAATGATTTCCGCGAGCACATCGTCGAACGGTCGGCTGACTTCTTCACCGCGAGTGTAAGGCACCACGCAGAACGTGCAGTACTTGCTGCAACCTTCCATGACCGAGACGTAGGCGCTCGGGCCATCGATGCGCGGTTCCGGCAGGTGGTCGAATTTTTCGATTTCCGGGAACGAGACGTCGACCTGCGGCAGCTTGGTCAGGCGCGCGGCGTCGATCATTTCCGGCAGGCGGTGCAAGGTTTGCGGGCCGAACACCACGTCGACATACGGCGCGCGGTCGCGGATCGCCGCGCCTTCCTGGCTGGCCACGCAACCGCCGACGGCGATTACCATGTCCGGGTTGGCCAGTTTCAATTCGCGCCAACGGCCGAGCTGGGAGTACACCCGATCCTGCGCGCGTTCGCGGATCGAACAGGTGTTGAGCAGGATGACGTCCGCGTCTTCGGCGCGGGCGGTGACTTCCAGGGCCTGATGTTCACCCAGCAGATCAACCATGCGCGAGCTGTCGTACTCGTTCATCTGGCAACCGTGGGTTTCGATGTAAAGCTTCTTGGCCATGGAGGGGTCATCAAGTGATTCAAAGAACCGCGCATTATAGTGGTCATCACCCGAGGTTCCTAGCGTTGTGCATCGGGTAGCTATGCTATAGTTCGCGACCTCATATATATCCCCCGATTTGTTGCCCTCCCACCATGACCAAACGTGAAGCTCCAATCTACAAGGTGATTTTCCTCAACCAAGGCCAGGTGTTCGAAATGTACGCCAAGCAGATCTATCAAAGCGATCTGTGGGGTTTCCTGGAAGTGGAAGAGTTCGTCTTTGGCGAGCGCACACAGCTGGTTGTCGACCCCGGCGAAGAAAAGCTCAAGGCGCAATTCGAAGGCGTGGTCCGCAGTTTTGTGCCGATGCATTCGATCGTGCGCATCGACGAAGTCGAGCGACTGGGTACACCGAAGATCACCGAAGCCCGCGGTATGAGCAATGTCATGCCGTTCCCGATGCCGATGCCGGAAAAGTAACGCTCAGTACTTTGTGGTGAGCGGGGCTCTCTGTGGCAAGGGCGCTTTCTGTGGCGAGGGGGCTTGCCCCCGCTGGAGCGCGAAGCGGTCCTGAAACCTGCGACCGATTTTTATCTGGCACCGCATTAACCGATTTTACGACTGCTGCGCAGCCGAACGGGGCGATGCGGCGTTCCGACAAGCCCCCTCGCCACAAAAGCTCACCAGGCTTTCGGCCAGCTAGAATTCAAGGCAACGGCGCAAATGGCGAACGCCCGTCGGCGCTTTGCAATTCCAACAGGTACTTGCGGAAAATCTGTCCCAGCACCTGGGTCGCGACTTCCAGCTCGTCGCGCTGCATGTGCTCGGCGACTTCGTCGGCGGTGTCCAGCGCATCTTCGGCGCCATTGACCGCCGCCATCTTCAGCACGATATAGGCCTGGACGTTATTGGCCGGCACACCTTCGCCATGGAAAAACATGCTGCCGAGCTTGAATTGCGCTTGGGCGTGGCCTTGCAGAGAGGCTTTCTCGAAGTAATTCAGGGCTTGATTGAGGTTGCGCGGGGTATTTTTTCCGGCGTAATAGAATTCGCCCAACTCGTATTGTGCCTGTGCATCCCCGGCATCCGCTGCTTGTTGGCAGGCGGCGAGCGCCTCGGCCAGGTCTTGCGGCTGAGTATTGAGGGTGCAACGACCCATCGCTGGGATCAACAACGAGTTGCCGCCTGCTTGTGCATGCGCGAGCAGGGGCTGAAGGAGCAACAGGCAGCCCAATGCAAGGGCGCGGCCGGTGCGGTTCATGGGAATCGACTTACCTCTGAGGGGCGCGTGGATCCACTGGGGGATCCAATAAGCGCGCATTATGAAATAAGCAGGGGCAACCTTACAAAGTCTTTACTCGTTTTTCTGCTGCGCGGGGATTATATCTGCCGCTTTCGGGGATTTTGCCGGTACGCGGGAGGAAAATCGGCTGTGGCAGGAGACAAAACTGACGCCGGTGTCCACCGGCATCAGTCTGGAGGGGCTTACTTCAGTGCGGCAAAAGCGCGTTCGGCAGCATCGAGAGTCAGTTGCAGCTCGGCATCGCCATGGGCGATCGAGGTGAAGCCGGCTTCAAAGGCGCTGGGTGCCAGGTACACGCCACCCTCGAGCATCAGGTGGAAGAAGCGTTTGAACAGGTCGGCGTCGCTGGCCATGACATCATCGAAGGTGACAATGTCGTCAGCGCCACTGAAGTACAGGCCGAACATGCCGCCGGCCTGGGTGGTCACGAACGGAATACCGGCCGCGTCGGCACGCTGTTGCAGGCCGTCGAGCAGGCGACTGGTGTAGTCGCTCAGCTCGGCGTGGAAGCCCGGACGGCTGATCAGGCGCAGGGTGGTCAGGCCCGCAGCCATGGCCAACGGGTTGCCGGACAGCGTACCGGCCTGGTAAACCGGGCCCAAGGGGGCAATGTGCGACATGATTTCGCGTTTGCCACCGAAACAGCCAACCGGCATGCCGCCGCCAATGATCTTGCCGAAGGTGCTCAGGTCCGGGGTAACGCCGTAGTGGGCTTGGGCGCCACCCAGGGCAACGCGGAAGCCAGTCATGACTTCGTCGAAAATCAGCACCACGCCGTGTTTGTCGCAGAGGGTGCGCAGGCCTTCGAGGAAACCCGGTGCCGGTGGCACGCAGTTCATGTTGCCGGCCACTGGCTCGACGATGATGCAGGCCACTTCCTGACCGACTTCGCTGAGCATCTGCTCGACGGCGCCGATGTCGTTGAACGGCAAGGTCAGGGTGTGTCTGGCGAATGCGGCGGGTACCCCGGCAGAGCTGGGAACGCCTTGGGTCAGCGCGCCGGAGCCAGCCTTGACCAGCAGGCTGTCGGAGTGACCGTGGTAGCAACCTTCGAACTTGATGATGCTGTCGCGGCCGGTGAAACCACGGGCCAGGCGAATCGCGCTCATGGTCGCTTCAGTGCCGGAGCTGACCATGCGGACCATTTCCATCGAGGGCACGATGGAGCAGACCAGATCGGCCATCTGGGTTTCCATTTCAGTCGGCGCGCCATAGGACAGCCCGTGTTCGAGCTGCTTGCGCACCGCGTCGAGCACATGCGGGTGGCTATGGCCGAGGATCATCGGACCCCAGGAGCCGACGTAGTCGACGTAGCGTTTGTCATCTTCGTCCGTTACGTAGGCACCTTCGGCGTGCTTGAAGAACAGCGGGGTGCCACCGACGCTCTTGAAGGCACGAACGGGCGAGTTCACGCCGCCGGGAATGTGTTTCTGGGCATTGGCAAACAGGGTTTCGGAACGAGACATGATGGGCTCTCTGAATCAGGATTCGGCTATTTAGATATCAAGCAGGGCTTTGAAGGCGCGCGCGCGCTGCGTCACTTCCTGGGTGGTCGCGGCACCGAACAGGCCGTGGACCACGGCCAGCAGGTCGGCGCCATGGGCCACCAGCGGGGCGGCGTTTTCCAGGGTGATGCCGCCGATCACGCAGATCGGCAAGTGCAATTTGCTGCGGGCCTGGTCGAGCAACTCGAGAGTGGCCGCCGGCGCGCCGGGCTTGGTGTTGGAGTTGAAGAAGCGGCCGAAGGCGACATAGCTGGCACCTTCCTTGGCGGCTTGTTCGGCGAGTTCGAGCTGCGCGTGGCAGGTCGAGCCGATGATCGCCTTGCGCCCGAGCAGAGCCCGGGCCGGAGTCAGTGGGCCGTCGGTCTGCCCCAGATGGACACCGACGCCAAGACGTGCGGCCAGTTCGGCATCGTCATTGATGATCAACTGGGCGTTGTAACGCTCACACAAGGTCCGCAGGGCTTCGGCTTCGCGCAGCCGGCGGGCTTCGTCGGAACTTTTGTCGCGGTACTGCAGCAGCGTGACGCCGCCCTCCAGTGCCGCTTCCACATAGGGCAGGAACTTGCCGGCCAACAGTTGACTGTCGGTAATGGCATACAGGCCACGTAGTTTCATCGAGCAGGCCTCAAGGCGTTACGAGCAAAAATCCAGCGGCAGCCGGCGCGGGACGAACTGGCCTTTGCCGAGCTGTTCGGCATCGCGCAGAGTGCGCCAAGTGTAGTTCAGGGCCGATTGCACGGCGCTGGCGAGGTTTTCACCCAGGGCCAGACGACCCGCCAGGGCGCTGGCCAGGGTGCAGCCCGAACCGTGATAGCTACCCGGCAAACGCTGGCAGGTATAGGTCTGGCGGCTGCCATCGCGGCTGTACAGGCGGTTGTGCACTTCATGCTCATCGCCATGGCCGCCGGTGATCAGCAGGTGTTTGCAGTAGGGCAGGAGTTTTTCTGCACACTCGTCAGGGGTGCCTTCAGGCAGTTCAGCGAGAATGCGGGCTTCAGGAAGGTTAGGGGTCGCAATGGTCGCCAGCGGCAGCAGGCGTTCGCGCATGGCGTAGCCGACTTCATCCTTGCCCAGGCGCCCGCCGCCACCGGCGCGCAACACCGGGTCGCAGACCAGCGGCAAATGCGGATGCGCCTGGAGCAGCTCGACTACGGTGTCGACCATTTCCAGCGAGCCGAGCATGCCCAGCTTGACCGCCGCGACGGTCGAGTCGTTGAGCACGGCATTGGCTTGAGCCAATACCCACTCACGGTCGAGAACGCGGAAGTCGCTGACGTTGACTGTGTCTTGCACAGTCAGCGCGGTAACTGCCGGGGCAGCATGACAACCCTGAGCGAGCAGGGCTTCGATATCTGCCTGCAAGCCGGCGCCACCACTTGGGTCGTGGCCGGAGAGACAGAGGACAACGGGGCGAGAACTGTAGATATTCATGGTGCGCGAGCTTACCACCAAACGCTTTTTTTCGAAGCTGTCCGCAGCGTATCGGGTTTACTTTTTATAGCTGCGCCCGAATGGCATCGGGCAAACAGCTCTAGATCAACGGATAGCGCTGAGACGCCCGTGCTAGAGCCTTTAAAGTAAAAATTTCAATGGTGTTCAATGGCCATCAACGGCTATGCTAGAGTGGATCCAAGTCAATGACAGATATTGCCGGTCTTACGTCTACTCAAGGGAAATGGGGGGCTTCCTGACTCAACCGGACAGGCCATGCTGGGGCTCTATGCGCTATTTGCTGATGTTGCTGCTGAGTTTGCCGATGCTGGCCGATGCAGCCGAGTTCAATGAGAACACTCAAAGCCTCCCCTTGGGGCGAGTGATGCAGGTGTTCGAAGACGTGAGCGGCGAGGCGACTATCGCCGATGTCAGCTCGCAGGCTTTGGCCGGCAGCTTCAAGACGCATGATAAGACCACCCTCAATGCCGGTTACTCGCGCTCGGCGTTCTGGCTGAAAATCGACTTGCATTATCGTCCGGGCGATCCGGTGGTCCAGCGCACCTGGCTGTTGGAACTGGCCTATCCGCCACTCGATCATCTCGACCTGTACCTGCCCGATGCCGCTGGCGGCTATCGACTGGCCCAGCGTACGGGCGATGCCTTGCCATTCACCAGTCGGCAGATCCGCCAGAACAACTATCTGTTCGACCTGGATTTCGCCCCTGATCAACGCAAAATCCTGTACTTGCGCCTGCAAAGCCAGGGTTCGATCCAGGCACCCCTGACGCTTTGGTCGAGTACTGCCTACCTGGAAGAGCAACCGCAGCGCCTGTACGTGCTGGGCATGATCTATGGCGTGTTGCTGGGCATGCTGATCTACAACCTGTTCATCTACCTTGCCGTCCGGGACACCAGCTACCTCTACTACATCTTCTACATAGCGTCGTTCGGTTTGTACCAGCTGTCGGTGAACGGCGCAGCGGTGGAGTATTTCTGGCCAGACAACCCCTGGTGGGCCAACGCTTCGACGCCCTTCTTCATTGGCGCTGCGGGGCTTTTCGGCAGTCAGTTTGCCCGCAGCTTTTTGCAGACCGCCAGCCACAGTCGCTGGCTCGACCGGTTGCTGCTGGTGCTTATCGGGTGCAGTGCGGTAGTGGTGGCACTGTCGTTGATGGCCAGCTATGCCTTGGCCTTGCGCCTGGCGACGGCGTTGGCCCTGGCCTTTACCGTGACGATCTTTGCGGCCGGGGTGTTCGTCTGGTGCCGCGGTCTGCGGGTGGCCCGGTATTTCATCATCGCCTGGTCGGCGTTTCTGGTCGGTGGAGTGATCAACACGCTGATGGTACTGGGCTACCTGCCTAACGTGTTCCTGACCATGTACTCCAGCCAGATCGGTTCGGCACTTGAGGTGGCATTGCTGTCACTGGCATTGGCCGATCGCATTAACTCGATGCGCGAGCAACAGGCCCAGACCTTGTTCGATGCCGGTCAGAAGCTCGAAGTGTTGAACCAGCAGCTGGCCCATAGCAACCGGCTCAAGGACGAGTTTCTCGCGACCTTGACCCATGAGTTGCGCACGCCGATGAATGGGGTAATCGGTTCGCTGGAACTGATGCAGACCGTCGATCTCGATCCGGAGCTGGAGCAATACCAACAGACGGCCGCGGCCTCGGCGCGGGACATGATGCGCATGGTCAACGGGATCCTCACCCTCACCGAGTTGCAGGCCGGCAGGCTCAAGGTGCAACAGCAAGACTTCAGTCTGCGTGGGGTGCTCGATGCACTGCAAATGCAGTTCGCCGCGAATGCCCTGAGCAAGGCGCTGGATTTTCGGGTCGAGGTGGCGAAGGGCTTGCCAGACCGCTTGCAAGGCGACAGCGCAAAACTGGCTCAATGCCTGGAATGCTTGCTCGATAACGCCATCAAGTTTACCCGGGTGGGTGGCCTGGTTCTGCGAGTCACCGGGAAGTCGGCACGTGAGGGTCGGGTCGCGTTGTGCTTCGCGGTGATCGACACCGGTATCGGCTTCATAAACCTGGATGAAGCCACCCTCTATCAGCGATTTTTCCAGCTCGATGGTTCAATGACCCGCGAATATGGCGGGCTGGGTGTCGGCCTGGCGATTTGCCGGCAACTGATCGAGTTGCTCGGTGGGCGTTTGACCCATCAATCAGAACCGGGCCGCGGCAGTTGTTTCCAGTTGGAAGTCGAGTTTGATAGCGATAGCGCGCAACCTTCAACTGTCGAGCAAACCTTCCCGGCGAATGGGCCGACAACCCTGCGTACGCCTCAGGAATGCCGCGTATTGTTGATCGATGACAGCAGCATTGATCAGCTGGTGGTCCGTGGCATGCTGCTCAAGTTGGGCTATCGGGTGCGCACGGCGGACAGCGCTCGGGCGACGCTGGATCTGCTGCGGCGCGAATCCTTCGATGCAGTGTTGCTTGATAGCCAGCTGGCGCTACTCGACGGCGTTTCGCTCTGCTGCCAATTGCGGGCTCTGCCAGGTTACGCACAGCTGCCGGTGCTGGCGGTGACAGCGAATGCCGATCGCGAGCGTTGCCAGGCGGTGGGGGTAACCGAGTATTTGAGCAAACCGGTGAAATTCGAAGAGTTGCAGGCGATTTTGTATCGCCGGGTGCTATGTCCGAAACAAGGTGAAAGTGCCGATATTTAGGCGTGTATGCCACTTTTTTCGAGTAAGGGGTGGTGCTTAACTGGGGTTCTGATCCACCCCAAAGGAGCCCCGCCATGAACCTGCATCAGTTCGCCGAAACCCACGAGGTCACCAATCAGCCGCCCTCCCTGGATGGCACCAACCTCTATCGCATCGACCTGCCGCTGCAGGAATGGGCGCGGCGATTTGGCGCTGGTTGGGCCGAATCACGGATTGATGGCTACGGTGCGCTGGCGGGTGGGCCGTTGATGGAAGCAGGGTTTCTGGCCAATCAGAACAAGCCTGTGTTCGTCAGTCATGACCGTTATGGTCATCGTATCGATCTGGTGGAGTTTCACCCGGCCTACCACCAGTTGATGCGGACCGCCGTCGAGCATGGTTTGACCTCATTGCCCTGGACCGATCCGCAGTCTGGCGCCCATGTCGCCCGCGCGGCCATGACCTACCTGCATAGCCAGGCCGAGGCCGGCAGCGGGTGCCCGCTGACCATGACTTTTGCCTCGGTGCCGGCGCTGCGCTTGCAGCCGGATATCGCCGAACAATGGCTACCGAAAATTCTTGCCACCGAATACGACCCGCGCAACGTCGGCATTGCCCACAAGACCGGCGCCACTATCGGCATGGCGATGACCGAGAAGCAGGGCGGCACCGATGTCCGGGCCAACACCACCAAGGCTTTCCCGGTAGGGGCTGCAGGTCCGGGCCAGGCCTATGAACTGATGGGTCACAAATGGTTCTGTTCGGCGCCGATGTGCGATGCCTTCCTGACGCTGGCCCAGACCGACAAGGGTTTGACCTGCTTCCTGCTGCCGCGCCATCGCCCGGACGACACCCGCAACCAGTTCTACATCCAGCGCCTGAAAAACAAACTCGGCAATTGCTCCAACGCCTCCAGCGAAGTGGAGTTTCGCGGCGCCCTGGCCTGGATGGTTGGTGAGGAAGGCCGCGGCGTGCCGACCATCATCGAGATGGTTGCCATGACCCGCTTCGATTGCATGGTCGGTTCCAGCGCCCTGATGCGCCAGGCGCTGACCCAGGCCAGCCATCACTGTGCGCACCGGATGGTCGGCGGCAAGCTGCTCAGCGAACAACCCTTGATGCAGAACGTGCTGGCCGATCTGGCCCTGGAAAGCGAGGCCGCCCTGGCCTTGAGCCTGCGCATGGGACGAGCATTGGATCAACTGGATGACTCCCAGGAAGCCAAATTCGCCCGTCTGGTGACGGCAGTGGGCAAGTACTGGATCTGCAAACGGGCGCCGGCGATGATCAACGAAGCCGCCGAATGCATGGGCGGTGCCGGTTATGTCGAGGAAAGCATCTTGCCGCGTCTGTACCGCGAGGCGCCAGTGAACTCGACATGGGAAGGTTCCGGCAACGTGCAGTGCCTCGACGTGTTACGGGCTTTGTCGAAAGAATCGGGGGTGCTGGATGTATTGTTCAGCGAATTGGGTGATGGTCATGGCGACAAGCGCCTGGCGGCGCACATCAGTCAGTTGCAGATGGCGTTCAAGGACACCGATGACATTCAGTACCGCGCTCGGCAGCTGACCGAAGACATCGCACTGGGGCTGCAGGCCAAGCTGTTGCTGGAGGCGGGCAATGCCAGCGTCAGCGATGCTTTCATTGCCAGCCGCCTGGGAACCGCCGGTCGGGTCTATGGCACGCTGCCACGAGGTCTGGACGTCGAGGCGATTGTTGCGCGTTCGACTCCTCAGGGCTTCTGATCGCGCTGACTTGCAGGCAAGATGAAGGCCTGCAGATCAGAACACAGGATGCTTATCGTGACCGAAGCTTTTATTGTCGTTCAAACCGCCGAGCAAGCCGTGGACCGGCTTGCCGTTCTGCACGAACGTGCTACCACCGCGTTGAGCCAGGCCCTCAAGCAGTACCTGAAGGATCGCATCGAGCCGGACGCCGAGCAGCGCGCTCTGTTTCGTTACCCGGAACTGCGCTTGACCTATCTCTGCCAGGGTGAAGTCCCACAGACCACTCGGGCTTACGCCAAGGTCCAGCTGCCCGGCACCTACAGCGTCACCGTCACCCACCCTGCAGCCTTTCGTAATTACCTGCTGGAGCAACTGGTGCCGCTGATGCACGACTTCACCGTGACGGTGGAAGTGGGCGTCAGCGAGCAGAATATTCCGTATCCCTACGTGGTCGAGCAGGGCGATGAGCTCGGTGGTTCCGGTGTCACCGCTGCGGCGTTGGCGCGGGTATTCCCCAGCACCGACCTGTCGGCAGCCAGCGATGGCATCGCCGATGGCCTGTACGATTGGGAAAACACCGACCCGTTGCCATTGGCGCTGTTCGACGCGGCACGAGTCGATTTCTCGCTGCGTCGTCTGGTGCATTACACCGGCAGCGACTGGCGGCATGTGCAGCCGTGGATCCTGCTGACCAACTACCATCGCTACGTCGACCAGTTCATCGTTCATGGCCTGGAGCAATTGCGCAGCGACCCGCGCTTCGTGCGCATGGTGTTGCCGGGCAATGTGATCATCGAAAAGGGCATGGACCACGACGAAGCCTCGGCGATTGCCGCCGGGGTGGTCTGGCACCGTTACCAGATGCCGGCCTATCACCTGCAAGCCAGTGACGGTCATGGCGTGACCCTGGTGAATATCGGCGTCGGCCCGTCCAACGCGAAAAACATCACCGACCATTTGGCCGTGCTGCGTCCGCACTGCTGGCTGATGATCGGGCACTGCGGCGGCTTGCGTCAGTCGCAGACCATTGGCGATTACGTGCTGGCTCACGCCTATATGCGCCGCGACGGGATCCTTGATCGGGTAGTACCACCCAATATTCCGATCCCGGCCCTGGCTGAAGTGCAGATGGCCTTGCAGCAAGCGGCGGCCAACGTCACCGGCGAGAAAGGCGATGATCTGAAAAAACGCCTGCGCACCGGTACCGTGCTGACCTACGACGACCGTAACTGGGAACTGCGCTGGGCTCAGGAGCGTCCGCTGATCAACCTGTCGCGAGCCGTGGCGGTGGACATGGAAAGCGGCACCATCGCGGCCCAGGGTTACCGTCTGCGGGTGCCTTACGGCACCTTGCTGTGTGTTTCGGATAAGCCGCTGCACAGCGAAATCAAACTGCCAGGTTCGGCCAACGCGTTCTACGAGCGTGCGGTCAGCCAGCATTTGAAGATCGGCATCGCCGCGGTGGATTTGCTGCGTACCGAGCTCAATTCGCTGCACTCACGCAAACTGCGCAGCTTCGACGAACCGCCGTTCCGCTGATCCGCGATGGTCATTTGACGGTCGGGCCACTAGCATAGTGAGCCCTGACCGTTAGATGTTCTCCCATGTCACGTCCTCCTCGTCCCGTTTCCCGCCGCCCTGGCGCGAATAACCCGCACACTTCCTCAGCGCCACAGCGTGTCGCCAAGGCGCCACCGGCCGAGCCAAAGCTGATTCTGTTCAACAAGCCATTTGATGTGCTGACTCAATTCAGCGACGGCGAAGGGCGGGCGACGCTCAAGGACTTTATCGAGATCCCCGGCATTTATCCGGCGGGCCGGCTGGATCGGGACAGTGAAGGCTTGCTGTTGCTGACCAACGATGGCCAGCTCCAGGCGCGGATCGCCGATCCGAAGCATAAGCTGGCAAAAACGTATTGGGTGCAAGTGGAAGGCGAGCCCAGCGCTGAACAATTGCAGCGGTTGCGCGACGGCGTCGAGTTGAATGACGGCATGACCTTGCCGGCCGAGGCGCGGCAACTTGAAGAGCCGCAGCTGTGGCCGCGCAATCCTCCGGTGCGGTTCCGCAAGAGTGTGCCGACCAGTTGGCTTGAACTGGTGATTCGCGAAGGGCGCAACCGCCAGGTGCGACGAATGACTGCTGCGGTGGGCTTGCCGACCCTGCGTCTGGTGCGGGTGCGAATCGGTGACTGGTCTATCGAAGGCCTTGATCAGGGCCAGTGGAAAGAAGTCCCCCCGCGGTTATAAGGTGCCGGACTCGATCATCCCGATGACCACGCTTTTGACCACGAAGGCGGCAACGCCCAGACCCAATACGAAGAACAGAATAAAAGAGCCAAACCGCCCGGCCTTGGACTTCTTCGCCAGATCCCAGACGATGAAACCCATGAAAATGATCAGGATGGTCACCAGACCGGTCATCATCCACTCTTCGAATACTGCAGGATCCATTAAACTCTCCAGCGCGGCAGGGCAAAAAAAGGCCGGCGGAGTATACGCGAAGGGAGATTGCTGGAGTATTGACGTGTGTCGGCTGGAAAAGATCGCAGCCTGCGGCAGCTCCTACAGGATTTGCGACCACCTGCGAGATCGCAAATGTATGCGGTCGGCTGCGATCTTTTAGCTGCGCAGGTGAGTCAATGGCAACTCGGTGCTGTTGAGCACCTGATTGAGCACAAAGCTCGAGCGCACGCTGGTCACGCCTTCGATGCGGGTCAGGTGGCCGAGCAATAGTTTCTGGTAGTGATCCATGTCCGGTACCACCACCTTGAGTTGATAGTCGGCATCCATACCCGTCACCAGGCTGCATTCGAGCACTTGGGGCAGGTTGCGGATCGCCGCTTCGAAGTTCTCGAAGCGCTCGGGGGTGTGCCGGTCCATGCCGATCAGCACGTAGGCGGTCAGGCTCAGACCGAGCATTTTGCGGTCGAGCAGGGCGACCTGGCGGGAAATATAACCGTCGTCTTCCAGTTGCTTGACCCGCCGCGAGCAGGGCGAGGGTGACAGGCCGATACGCTCGGCCAGCTCCTGATTGGAGATGCGCGCGTCCCGCTGCAATTCCGCCAAAATACTCAGGTCGTATCGGTCCAGTTTGCTCATGGATCAGGCCTTTGTCATAACTATTGCGGCTAATTATCTATCTTTAGTTAAAAATTGCGCAAGCTATGTTTATTTGAGCAATCTTCGCAATCCTCTGCCGACGCCTCAAGCCTATTCTTATTACCAGAATCACTGCCCGGAC
Organism: Pseudomonas sp. KH_050; assembly: GCF_057838875.1. Taxonomy (NCBI): domain Bacteria; kingdom Pseudomonadati; phylum Pseudomonadota; class Gammaproteobacteria; order Pseudomonadales; family Pseudomonadaceae; genus Pseudomonas; species Pseudomonas sp. KH_050. The sequence goes on from NZ_CM174478.1 coordinate 674,774, forward strand.
AAACAGTCCAGTGCGGCTCGCCGAATCAGGCCAGCTGCGGTCGCCAATCCCACAGGGTTGAGTCGGCCCCCGGGCTACACACTGTCCAGAAGACGGAGTGAGGTGAGCCGGCGTCATAAGCGTCGAGCACGGACGAAGTTCTCAAAGGGAGGCCGACGGGTCTCCTTTTTTTATGCCTGCGAAATAAGTCTCGTGCCTGATAACCTGTTGCAGAACCGCCCCAGGCTTTTCCAGTCTGATGGATAGGTCCTGAACCGCAGTGAGGAATAGCATGAAGTCGCGCATCTGGCGTTTGGCAGGTGTTGGTTTGCTGTGTATGAGTGTCGGCGCGCAGTTGCTGGCCGATGAGCGGGATGAAGGGCAACGTCCTCAACACACTGGTTCCAGTAGCGGCGGCCAGCATGATCCCGATGGGCAAGGCCGGCCTGCGTCGCAGCCGAGCAATAACCTGCCGATTCAAAGTCGCCCGGACACCGTCCGCCAGACTCAGCAACCACAGCGTGGTTACTATCAGGACGTTCCCCGGCGCAACGATAATAACCAGCATTGGCAGGCAGGTGGCCCCGGTTCGCGCTCAGGCTACAACGATCACTCCAATGACCATCGCTGGCCGGGCCGTCCGGACGGGCATGGCAACGGTTGGGGCCCTGGCCCGCACTATCGTCCGGGTTATGTGATCGATCGATTCCCGGATCGCAATTACCGCGTGCCGTATCGCGGTCAGGACTACTTCTACTCCGGCGGTTACTGGTATCGCCCGCAAGGGCCGCGTTATGTAGTGGTCAGGCCGCCCCACGGGATCCGCGTCAGCTACCTGCCGGATTACGCGCAGGAAGTCTGGATCGGCGGCGCGTTGCTTTTTTTGGCGGCCGGCTCCTACTACGCGTATGAGTCCAGCACCCAGCAATACGTGGTGGTTGACCCACCGATGGGCAATCCTCAACCGCAACCGGTCAGCAATGGCTACGACGTGGTCGCCTACCCGGCGAACGGGCAGACGCCCGAGCAGGTCAATCAGGATGGCTACGACTGCTATCGCTGGGCGGTCGAGCAGAGCGGCTTCGATCCGGCGGCGGTCACCTATCAACCGGCGCCAGCGGTGGTGCAAACCTATCGCCAGGCCCAGGGCAATTGCCTGAGCAGCCGCGGTTACCAGGTCAGTTATTAGTCGAAGACCTCAGCTCTTCGCAGCGTTCACCACTTCCTGCGGGTCGGCATGCACCAGCACCTCGGCCCGCGGGTAAGCGGCGGTGATCGCTTCGGCGGCGCGATCGCTGATGCCGTGGGCGACGGATAAGGTCAATTCACCCGGAAGTTCCAGATGCAATTGCACGAACCAGTGATTGCCGGAGATCCGTGTGCGCAGGTCATGGGCGCCGAGCACGCCGGGCACGCTGCAGGCGAGCTCAAGCATGTGCTGGCTGACGTCCGACGGCAATTCTTCGTCCATCAGTACCGCAATACTTTCCTTGGCGATGTGTACGGCGCTCCAGAGGATGTACACCGCAATCGCCAGACCAAACCAGGCATCCAGCTGTTCCCAACCGAAACTGGCCAGTACCAGCGCCACCAGGATGCTGCTATTGAGCAGCAGATCGGAACGGTAATGCAGCGAGTCGGCCCGTACCGCGGTCGAGCCGGTTTCGCGGATTACCCGGTGTTGCAGCATCAGCAGCGCGACCGTCAGTACCAGTGACAGCAGCATCACGCCGATACCCACCCAAGGGGCTCCCAAGGGTTCCGGGTGCTGCAGGCGTTCGATCGCCTGCACGCCAATCAATACCGAGCTGACGGCAATGAACAGCGCCTGGGCCATGCCCGAGAGTGACTCGGCCTTGCCATGTCCGTAACGGTGATCCTCGTCTGCCGGCCGTAGCGCGTAATGCACTGCCAGCAGATTGAGCAATGATGCAGCGCCGTCGAGCAGGGAATCGGTCAGACCCGCCAGCAGGCTGACCGAACCACTCAACCACCAGGCGATCGCCTTGGTCACGATCAGAATGCTCGCCACCGCCAGCGAGGCGCGGGTCGCCAGACGCAGCAGACGAGCGTGTTCGGGGCTACTGGTCATAGGTGTTTACGTTCCTTCGAATACGCCACCTCAAGCGGCGGGTTGCAGGCCGTACATGGCCAGTTGCTGCGCGCTGCCTTTGTGCTGCATCAGCCGTGGATCATCCAGCGGGAAGCTGCGGCCCAGTTCGCTTTCGAGAATGGCCTGCAACTTGCTGTTATCGACCTTGCCGTCGGCACCGATGGCCTGCTGGAGTTTTTCCGGGGCGACCTGGGTGGTCCTGCCGGGTTCCAGGTAGATGGCTCCCGTGGCGAAGTCCACGCCAAAGGCGATCAATCCTGGAATGACATAGAACAATATGCCCACGGCGTCGAGGGCGGCCACCACCGGGTCGATCTTGCCTTCGATCTGGCCGCGGCGGTCCGGGAAGAAGATCGTGCCGCAGGCGGTTATTTGGGTCAGCAGTGCAGCGACCAGAACGCCGCCAACAACACGGAAGGGAGTACGCATATAAATCTCCTGAGTAAATTCGAAGTGAAAAAGCGTCCTCGGTATCCATACAGACCGTGATTAACGCCACGCAGTTCGCCGTTATACTCGCCGCTCTGTTTTGGAGCCAGCATGATTTCTCTGCCGATTGATGAAGTTTTACCCGCGCTGCGTGAAGCCTTGGCGATACGCCACGAAGCCGTGCTCGAAGCACCGCCCGGCGCCGGTAAAACCACCCGCGTGCCATTGGCGTTGTTGAATGAACCGTGGCTGGCCGGGCAAGCCATTCTGATGCTCGAACCGCGCCGCCTTGCCGCCCGCGCGGCCGCCGAACGACTGGCCAGTGAGCTGGGGGAGAAGGTCGGCGAAACCGTGGGCTATCGCATTCGTCTCGACAGCAAAGTAGGGCCCAACACCCGTATCGAAGTGGTCACCGAGGGGATTCTCACTCGACGCCTGCAAGATGACCCGGCACTGGACGGTGTCGGTCTGCTGATTTTCGACGAGTTCCACGAGCGCAGCCTCGACGCTGATCTGGCGCTGGCCCTGAGCCTGAATGGCCGTGACCTGTTTCGTGACGAGCAGCCGCTGAAAATTCTCTTGATGTCGGCGACTCTGGAAGGTGAACGCCTCGCAGACCTGCTGGATGACGCGCCGATTTTGCGCAGCGAAGGGCGCATGTATCCGGTGACGATGCGCTGGGGTCGGGCGTTTCAGCCAGGGGAATTCATCGAGCCACGGGTGGTGCAGACCATTCTTGAGGCTTTGAACGACGAAAGCGGCAGCCTGTTGGTGTTTTTGCCGGGCCAGGCGGAAATCCGTCGGGTCCATCAACAGTTGGTCGAGGCGCTGGGTGAGCGTACTGAAGTGTTGCTGTGTCCACTGCATGGTGAACTGGACCTGAACGCGCAACGCGCCGCCATCGAACCGGCACCGCCCGGTCAGCGCAAAGTGGTGCTGGCCACCAATATCGCCGAAACCAGCCTGACCATCAATGGTGTGCGGGTGGTGATCGATGCCGGGTTGGCGCGGGTGCCGCGTTTCGATCCGGGCAGCGGCATGACTCGCCTCGACACGCAACGGATCTCCCGCGCCAGTGCTACCCAGCGCGCCGGACGAGCAGGTCGCCTGGAACCGGGCGTGTGTTATCGCCTGTGGTCCCAGGACCAGCATGAGCAGTTGGCGGCTTACGCCAGTGCGGAGATTCTTTCGGCTGACCTGGCCGGCCTGGCCCTGCAGTTGGGGCGTTGGGGCGTGCTGCCTGGGCAATTGATCTGGCTCGATGTGCCACCGGCGGCGGCTTATGCACAGGCTCAGGATCTGCTTGAGCGTTTGGGCGCACTGGAGGGCAAGACCGCCGCGGACTGGAAGTTGACCCGTCACGGTCAGGCGATGGCCGAGCTGCCGGCCCATCCGCGCATCGCCCATTTGTTATTGCGAGGGCAGGCGCTGGGGTTGGCGGATATGGCCTGCGACGTCGCCGCGTTATTGGGTGAGCGGGACATCTTGCGCGGTGCCGGCGCGGATGTGCACAGCCGGCTGGCGCTGTTGTCCGGCGAAGAGCGAGCGGCACGCGGTGCTCAAGGTGGCGTTCAGCGAGCCCGGCAACTGGCTCGGCAATATCGCGGTTATCTGCGGGGCAAGGCACTGGAACCGGTCAGCGATCCGGATCATCCGCGCTGGCTTGGCGCGCTGCTGGCCCTGGCCTATCCGGATCGCGTCGCGCAGCAGCGGCGTGCCGGTGGCGCCGAATATCGCCTGGCCAACGGTCGCGCCGCGCTATTCGCCGAGACCGATAGTCTGATGAAGCAACCCTGGTTGGTGATTGCCGATCTGGGCAGTCGACAGGGGCAACGCGAAGAACGAATTTATCTGGCGGCGGATTTTGATCCGGCGCTGTTTGATTCGGTGTTGGCTGAACAAGTGCGCACTGTCGATCAGCTCGATTGGGATGAGCGCGAAGGTGTGCTGCGGGCCGAGCGCCAGCGCAAGGTGGGCGAGCTGATACTCAGCCGCGAGCCACTGACCGGGCTGGATGAAACCGCACGCAGCCAGGCACTGGTCAATCTGGTGCGGCGTAAAGGGCTCGAACTGCTGCCATGGACGCCGGAATTGCGCCAGTGGCAGGCACGGGTGGCGTTGTTGCGGCAGTTGGATCTGGAGGGGAAAGGGCAGAGCGAATGGCCGGATGTCAGCGATGTGGCGCTGCTGGCAGGTCTGGAGCATTGGTTGTTGCCGTATCTGGGGCGGGTGTCGCGACTTAGCCACTTCGCCAATCTGGATCTGTCCAGCATCGTCCATAACCTGCTGCCGTGGCCATTGCCTCAACGCCTGGATGAGTTGGCGCCGCATCATCTGACAGTGCCTTCCGGCTCGTCGATTCGCCTGGACTACAGCGAGCAGCCGCCGATTCTGGCAGTGCGTTTGCAGGAGTTGTTCGGACTGGCTGAAACCCCGCGCATTGCCGGTGGCCGGCAAGTGGTCAAGTTGCACCTGCTATCCCCGGCGCGGCGTCCGGTGCAGGTAACGCAGGACCTGGCGAACTTCTGGCGCAGTACCTATGCCGAGGTGAAGAAGGATCTGAAGGGGCGTTATCCGAAACACTACTGGCCGGATGATCCGCTGGTGGCGCAAGCGACAGCGCGGATCAAACCCAGGAAGTAAGTCAGGTATTTTGTGGTTGATCTACAGCGCCGCAGGCAACAGGAACCGTGCAATCACCGGCAAGTGATCGGAGATCCGCAGCGTGTCGTCCTGCCTCACCCGGGCCTCGACCCGTTTGATCCGTGGGCTGTAAAACAGGTAGTCAAGGGTGCGGTCCGGGCCGTTGAGGGCCGGGTCATTGGGGTAGTGAGTCAGCCAGTGCGCACGGTCGATGCCGCTGGCTTCGCTGTTGGTGGGAATCATCGGGTACTTGTCCCAGAGTACATGCAGCGCGCTATCGGCGGAGTAGGGTGAGCGTTGTTCGGGGGCGAGTCGTTGATACTGGCCCAGGGGCAACAAATTGAGATCGCCGCCAATCAACCAGGGCGTGCCACGGCTTTCGAACTTGTCGAGCACCTTGGCGATGGCGCTCACTTGCTCTCGCAGAGTGTCGCCAGGCTGCATCGATCGATCCAGATGGGTATTGAGCACTGCCATCTGCCCGCCATCGCTCAACGGTAGATAACTCACCAGCAGCGCATTTTTCGGCTGGAATTGTCGGCTGATGATATTGGCCGGTGCCTCGGGTAATTGCAGGCGTTCGGCGTGTTCGATCTGGTAGCGGCTCAATGTCGCCAGTTGCCGGCCGACACTGCCGAAAATATGCGGGTCCGGAATAAAGTCAGCCTTCCAGTCGAATGCATGGGTGCTGCAGGGGTAAAGATCAGTCAGGCGTTCCTGGAGCAGTTTCAGCTGGTGTTGATAGTCGCTGGCCTTGGCGCCTTCATCGAGCTCTTGCAGCAGGACGATATCGGGTTGCTCATCACGGATCACCCGCGCCACTTCATCAAGGCTGAAGGCCATGTCTTCGGTGGTGGGGCGTTCGTCGTTGCCGTTGGCCAGGTCATTCCAGAACACATAGCGTTTGCCCGCCAGGTACTGGACGTTCCAGGTCATGACCTTGAGCGCCTGGCCGGGCACCAGGGGCGGTGCCTGGGTACTGCAACTGACCGGCAGCAGCTCCTTGGCTTCCGGGCGCCAGGTCAGGCTATAGATCACGACTGACATCAGACCGGCAATAATCAGCAGGCCCAGCAGGGTGTAGCGCAGTAGACGGGTCATCGGCTCGGCTTATGGCGTTGCAGGATTGAGCATGAGCATACCCGAGAGCCGTGTCGGATCCAAAGGCCAGTCCTGTCGGACTGTTCCGCTATTTCTCGTCGGATACTTCGCTAATGAGCATAAAAAGGCGAAACAACACCACGCTGGTAAACAGCTGCAGAAAGCTGTGGACGCTGTCGATCAACAGTGCGAATGCCGGATTCTGTGGCTCGGGGTACACCGAAAGACTGGCGCCCTTGAGTATCCACAGCGGTGTCATGACGCACAGAATGCAGGTCAGGATGCGCAGGAAATTGCCACGGGTCAGGCGAAAGCTTTCCTTGATCGCAGCCAGTGGTTGCAGGCCCCGCAGTACCAGCAGGTACTCGGCGAAGGCCAGCGTCACCATCAGCCACAATCCTGGCAGGAAGTACAGCGACAGGCCCACCAGAATCAACAAGGTGTTGATCGCTGTCAGCAGCGCGAAGCGCGGCCAGAGACTGGTCGACATGGCCAGCAGATCTCGGGTGCGCGGTGATTCGCCGCGACTGCGGGCATCCAGAAAAAGGATCAGCGCAGCCGTGTACAGGGGATAAATCAGCAGCCCGACGATCACGCTGTAACCGGGAAAGGCATCCGGGCCCTGGGAGTGTTCGACCAGTTGTTGCAGCAGCGCTTCGAGCACCACCAACGGCAGGCACAACGGCACGATCTGGCCTAGATTGCGTTTGAAGAAGTACAAAGAGTCGCGGAGCACATCTAACGGATTCATCAGTTGGTATCGCAGGTAAAAAGCAGTTCGACACTTTAACCGATGCAGGGCCCGCAGGAGCAAACGTAAACGTTGGGTAAAGGCCATTGAAAGGCGGCGCAGCACCCCCATTACTGCTGGGCACCTTATCCACAACGGAAAGGGCGATGATTTTTCCGGCAATCTAACGAGGTCGCCATGAACAGCGAAGAACAAACCCTGATCGATGGCCTGTTTTCACGGCTGCAGCAAGCCGAGGCGGATTCTGCCCCGCGCGATGCCCAGGCCGAGACGCGGATCAAGGAACATCTGAATCGCCAGCCTGCGGCAGGGTATTTCATGACCCAGGCGATTCTGGTGCAGGAGGCTGCGCTCAAAAGCCTCGACGAACAGAACAAACAACTCGCTCAGCAAAACCAGCAACTGCAGGCCGAACTGCAACTAGCCAAGACCCAAATGGCCGCTCCCGCGCCAAGCGGTGGTGGCGGTTTCCTGTCGAGCATCTTCGGTGGTGGTCCCCGAGACTCGCAACCGACTGCGGCCGCTGGCGCTCCGGCCTCGACCGGTGGCTGGCGCGAGCCGGCACGGCCGTCGTTCAACGCCCAGCCAGGCGTAGCGCCCCGGCAAAACTTCGGTGGTCCGCAACAGAACTATGCGGCACCGCAGCAGCAGGCTCCGGCAGGTGGCAACAGCTTTCTGGGTGGCGCGTTAAGAACCGCGGCCGGGGTAGCTGGCGGGGTGATGCTGGCGCAAGGCATCAGCAGCCTGTTCCACAGCAATCAGCAACCGCCGGAAGTCGCCGAAGTCGCCAAGGAAGAGCCGGCCCAGGTCAATGACAGCGGCAATGACCTGGGCAATGACGATCAGCGCATGGTCGGTAACGATTCCTACGGTAATGACCAAGGCGGGTTTACCGACGCCGACTACAGTGATGACAGCTCATCCTTCTTCAGCGACGACGATTCCTTCGTCTGATGCACCACTCGTCCGGAGCGCCACGGCGCTCCGGTCCGATTATTCGCGGAAATTTCCTTCTGGCTGGCATACTGGGCGACTTTTCGGGCGTTGCGCCTGATCCAGCCTGCGCCATGAGGATTTGCGGTGAAAAAAATCGCGGTGTTCGCCGATGTCCAGAACCTCTACTACACCGTGCGTCAGGCCTATGGCTGTCACTTCAACTATGCGGCCCTGTGGGCAGACATCAGTCAGCGCGGGCAGATTGTCGAGGCCTACGCCTACGCCATCGATCGCGGTGACAGCAAACAGCAGCAGTTCCAGCAGATCCTGCGCAACCTCGGTTTCACGGTAAAGCTCAAGCCTTATATCCAGCGCAGCGACGGTTCGGCCAAGGGCGACTGGGACGTGGGCATCACCATCGATATCATGGACGCCGCGGCGAACGTCGATGAAGTGGTGCTGGCCTCCGGTGACGGTGATTTCGACATGCTGCTCGAACGCATCATCAACAAGCACGGAGTTGAAGCAGTCGCCTACGGCGTGCCGGGCCTGACCGCCAACTCGTTGATACGCGCCGCCAGCCGCTATGTGCCGATCGAAGGCGCGTTGCTGCTTAAAAACTGAAATTGATTACTTTTTGATGGAGTGGGAACAGGTTTGGAACGGATAGCGGTCATCGACTTTGAAACCACCGGAATCTCCCCGAGCAGCACCTGCCGGGCCACGGAAATTGCCGTGGTGATCCTCGAACAGGGGCGCATTGTCGAGCGTTACCAGAGCCTGATGAACGCCGGCGTGCGTATTCCGGGCTTCATCGAAAGCCTGACCGGTATCAGCAACGCTATGGTGCGCACCGCACCTTCGGCAGATCAGGTGATGAACGAAGTCAACGAATTCGTCGGCACCACACCGCTGTTGGCCCACAACGCTGCGTTCGACCAGAAGTTCTGGGACTACGAACTGGGGCGGATCAAACGCACCCGCCTGCAGAACTTCGCCTGCTCCCTGTTACTCGCCCGGCGCCTGATGCCGGCCGCGCCGAACCACAAGCTCGGCACCCTCACCACCTTCGCCAAACTGCCCCATACCGGCCAGGCTCACCGGGCCATGGCTGACGCCGAAATGGCCGCCAACCTGACGACGCATCTGGCTCAGGAACTGCGGCAGCGGCATGGCCTGCGGGAGTTGTCCCACGATCTGTTGTGCAGCTTGCAAAAGGTCCCGGCGGCGAAGATCAATGAGCATCTCAAGCGCCATCGGGGCTTTTAGAAGCAAGATCGAAAGCTCGCCCCCCATTCCTGCCATTCCCCTCCAGATGCCCCAGCGGCACGCGCTTTTCAATCGCACTTGATAGCACGATCGAGGTTTTGCTGAACCCGAATTGGGCGACGCGGTTGATCAGGTCTTCGAGTTCCGACATTGAGCCAACAGCGGCTTGCATGATCACGCAGGGGTCGCCGGTGACTCGGTGGCATTCGGTCAGTTGCGGGATTTTGATCAGTTCGTCGTAGGTTTTCTGGTTGCCGTGGTGGCTCAGGCGCAGTTCGATGACGCACTGGATCGGCAAGCCGACCTTGGCCATGTCCACTTTCGCCTGGTAGCCGGTGATCACCCCGCTGGCTTCGAGTTTGGCCACGCGCTCGGCTACGGCCGGGGCAGACAGGTTGACCTTGCGCGCCAGTTGCGCGTAGGTCGCCCGGCCGTTTTCCAGCAGGGCATTGAGGAGCTGGCGGTCGTATTTGTCCATGATTCGGCTCCTGGAACGTGGGGCTTTCGAAAACACGGTTTATAGCCTTGATCTCCGTGTTTTGAAAAGTGCACGGGCGCTACAAACAGGTTTTGTAGCTTAAATTCGCTGTTGGAGCTTTCTAAAATAGCGCACCACCTCTCCAGTTTCGAGCTTCCCATGTCTGCCATCGAGCTTTCCATGCCTGGCCCACGCCGAATTACGTTGCCGCTGATTTCTGCGTTTTTTGCGTTGTATGTGATTTGGGGATCCACCTATCTGGTGATTCGAATCGGCGTGCAGCACTGGCCTCCGCTGATGCTCGGCGGGATTCGTTTCATCATTGCCGGAGCCTTGATGTATGGCTTTCTGCGCTGGCGTGGGGTGCCCGCACCGACCTGGCCGCAATGGAAGGCGGCGGGGATGATCGGATTCCTGCTGCTCAGTTGCGGGAACGGTGCGGTGACGGTGGCGGAGCATATGGGCGTGGCCTCCGGGGTCGCGGCGCTGGCGGTGGCGACGGTGCCGCTGTTCACCTTGCTCTGCGGCTACTTCTGGGGTGCGCGTAATACTCGTCTGGAGTGGGCCGGGATTGTTCTCGGGCTGATGGGCATTGCCATGCTCAACCTCGGTTCCAACTTGCAGTCGAGCCCGCTGGGCGCGGCGTTGCTGATTTTCGCGGCAGCAGCCTGGGCGTTTGGCTCAGTCTGGAGCAAACACTTGACGTTGCCTCAGGGGGCGATGGCCAGTGCTGCGCAAATGTTGGTCGGCGGTGTGGTGCTGATGATTGCCAGCACGCTCAGTGGCGAGCACCTGGACAGCCTGCCGCCCATAGAGGGTTGGCTCGCCCTGGCCTATCTGATCGGCTTCGGCTCGATCATCGCCTTCAACGCCTATATGTACCTGCTGAATAACGTCCGTCCGGCCGCGGCGACCAGCTATGCCTATGTCAACCCGGCGGTGGCCGTATTGCTGGGTATCGTCTTTGCCGGTGAAAGCATCGGTATCGAAGAGGCTCTGGCGATGGCGGTGATCATCAGCGCCGTGGTGTTGATCAGCTTGCCGCAGTGGCGCAGGCAGAATCCGCAGTGAATTAGGGTAAACTGCGGCGCATTGCTCACATGCGCTGACATTTCCCTACGGTACCCCCATGACTTTCGCCACTCTTGGCTTGATCGAACCCTTGCTGCGCGCCCTTGAGACGCTCGGTTACCAGACCCCGACGCCGGTGCAGGTGCAGGCCATCCCGGCGGTGCTGGCCGGTCGCGACTTGATGGCCGCGGCCCAGACCGGTACCGGCAAGACCGCCGGCTTTGCCGTGCCGCTGCTGCAGTTGCTGGCGATGGAAGGGCCGAAGGTCGCCCATAACTCGGTGCGTGCGCTGATCCTGGTGCCAACCCGCGAGCTGGCCGAACAGGTTCACGAAAGCGTTCGCCAATACGCCGAGAACCTGCCGTTGAGCACCTACGCGGTGTACGGCGGCGTCAGCATCAACCCGCAGATGATGAAGCTGCGCAAGGGTGTTGATGTACTGGTGGCGACCCCGGGCCGCTTGCTCGACCTGTATCGGCAGAAAGCGCTGAAGTTCAACCAACTGCAAACCCTGGTCCTCGACGAAGCCGATCGCATGCTCGACCTCGGATTTTCCGAAGAACTGGGGAACATTTACCGGGTCCTGCCGAAACAACGTCAGACGCTGTTGTTCTCCGCGACCTTTTCCGAGGCGATCCGCCTGCTGGCCGGGCAGATGCTCAATGATCCACTGAGCATCGAAGTCAGCCCGCGCAACGTCGCTGCCAACACTGTCAAGCAGTGGGTGGTGACCGCCGACAAGAAGCGCAAGGCGGAGCTGTTTATTCACCTGATGCGCAAAAATCGCTGGAAGCAGGTGCTGGTGTTCGCCAAGACCCGTAACGGCGTCGATCAACTGGTGGAAAAACTCCAGGGCCTGGGCGTCAACGCCGACGGCATCCATGGCGACAAACCACAAGCCACTCGCCAGCGCGCCCTCGACCGTTTCAAAGCCAGCGAGATTCAGATTCTGGTGGCGACCGACGTCGCGGCCCGCGGGCTGGATATCGAGGACCTGCCATTGGTGGTGAACTTCGACTTGCCGATCGTGGCCGAGGACTACATTCACCGCATCGGCCGTACCGGTCGTGCGGGCGCTACCGGCGAAGCGATTTCGCTGGTGTGTGCCGATGAGGTGAATCTGCTGTCGGCCATCGAGACCTTGACCCGTCAGACACTGACCCGTCACGAAGAGCAGGATTTCGAACCCGAGCACCGTGTGCCGGACACCGATGCCAGCGGCCAGGTGATCAAGAAACCGAAAAAGCCGAAGAAACCTAAAGTCTCGGGTGGCAGCAAACGCAACCTGGGCAAATGGGTGGACAGTGGCGAAGTGGCCGCTGAAGCGCCAGCGATCAAGCCAGTGCGCAAGGTACCGGTGTTTAACACCGGGCCGCGTAAGCGCAAGCCTTAAGCCAGACAGTCGATCATCGTGGCGAGGGGGCTTGTCGGAACGCCGCACCGCCCCGTTGGGTCGCGGAGCGGCCCTAAAAACTGCAAAGGCGTTGTATCAGGCACACCGCATTCGCCGATTTTACGACTGCTTCGCCCGAGCGCGGACCGGCCGGCGGGGGCAAGCCCCCTCGCCACAGTTACGGTGTACGGCGCTTCAACCACTCCACCATCCCCAACCCCGCCGCGCGGCCACTGGCGAAGCATGCGGTGAGCAGGTAGCCGCCAGTCGGCGCTTCCCAGTCGAGCATTTCGCCAGCGCAAAAAACGCCGGGCAACTGCTTGAGCATCATACGGTCATTCATCGCTTCGAACGGCACGCCACCCGCACTGCTGATGGCTTCGTCCAATGGCCGGGGTTTGACCAGGGTCAAGGGTAGGGCCTTGATTGCGCTGGCCAGCAGCAGCGGATCGGCAAAGCATGCGGCAGGTGTCAGTTCGCGCAGCAAGGCGGCTTTCACGCCGTCGATGCCGAGCTGGCTGTGCAGGTGCTTGCTCATTGAGCGAGAGCCACGAGGCTTGGCCAGCGCGGCTTGAATCCTGTCGAGGGTTTTGCCCGGCAGCAGGTCGAGGTGAAGGGTCGCCGAACCGTTTTGATTGATGGTCTCGCGGATCGGTGCAGACAGTGCATAAACCAGGCTGCCTTCGATGCCGGTCGCAGTGATCACGCATTCCCCCAGTCGCGGGACATCGTCATTCAGGCCAATGGCAATGTTTTTCAGCGGCGCGCCGGCGAATTTGCTGACCAGCAGATCACTCCAGGCCGTCACGTCGAAACCGCAGTTGCTCGGTTGCAGGCGCGTCAGGGAAATTCCACGTTGTTCCAGTGACGGCATCCAGGCGCCATCCGAGCCCAGGCGTGCCCAACTGCCACCGCCAAGGGCCAGCAACAACCCATCGGTTTGCACAGCTTTTTCGCCTTCCGGGCTGTCGATACGCAGGCTGCCATCGCTGTTCCAGCCGAGCCAGCGGTGACGGGTGTGGATAACTACGCCGGCTTCACGCAGGCGCTTGAGCCAGGCGCGCAGCAGGGGAGCGGCTTTCATGTCGGTTGGAAATACCCGGCCGGAACTGCCGACAAAGGTTTCGATCCCTAACCCATGAATCCACTCGCACAGCGCCTCGGCGCCGAACTCGCGCAGCAGCGGAGCAATCTGCGGCGCCCGTTCGGCATAACGCGAGAGAAACGCCGGGTAGGCTTCGGAATGGGTGATGTTCATCCCGCCGACGCCAGCCAGCAGGAACTTGCGACCCACGGAGGGCATGCCGTCGTACAGCTCGACCTTGACCCCGGCCTGGCTCAATACCTCAGCCGCCATCAAGCCGGCGGGGCCGCCACCGATGATGGTGACGTGGTGGGGGAGGTTGGCGGAGGGCTGGGTCATGGCTTGAGCTGCGGTTCGGCGGAATAAGCGGCGCATTCTATCAGCACAATTGGCGTGCACCTTAATCGCGAATTTTTTACTGATCAAAAAACAACCAGTGCTCCGCAGGCTATACGCAATCTGGCCTGCAGGGCCTTTCACTCAGGTTATCCACAGGCAGTTCCACAGGCATTGTGGGTAAAGCACCCACAACTCAGTGACAACCTGATGACGCCCAGACCCGTTGCGCGCTGTGATGAAGAATCCCATGGCGTCGCGCCAGCGCTTTACGGTCCTTGCTGTAACCGCCACCAATCACTCCGACCACCGGAATGTCGCGGCCCAGACAGTGGCGCAACACGCTTTCATCACGAGCGGCGACCCCCTGATCGGTCAGCTTCAGATAGCCCAGCGCGTCATCCTTGTGTACGTCGACCCCGGCGTCATACAGCACCAGGTCCGGTTGGTAGAGCGGCAGCAGGTAGTTCAAGGCATCGTCGACCACCTTGAGGTAGTCCCTGTCACCCATGCCCATGGGCAACGGGATGTCCCAATCGCTTTGGGCCTTGCGTGCGGGAAAGTTCTTTTCGCAATGCAGGGAAACGGTCACGGCGTCCGGGGTGTCTTGCAGAATGCGTGCAGTCCCGTCGCCCTGGTGCACGTCGCAATCGAAGATCAGGACCCGACCCACCCGGCCGCTTTCCAGCAGGTAGCGGCTGATCACTGCCAGGTCATTGAATATGCAGAACCCGGCCGGATGGTCGTAATGGGCGTGATGGGTGCCGCCAGCCAGGTGGCAGGCCAGACCATGTTCCAGCGCCTGCTCGGCGGCCAGCAGCGAACCGCCGACCGCACGCACGGTGCGCCGGGCCAGCGCTTCGCTCCAGGGCAGACCGAGACGTCTTTGGTCTTCGCGGGACAACTCGCCGCTCATGTAACGTTCGATATACCCAGGGTCATGAGCGAGGGCGAGAATCTCCGACGGGCACAGTTGTGGACGCAACAGCTCCGTGTCACGGGTCAGACCACTGTCGATCAGGTGATCGCGCAGCAGGCGAAACTTGTCCATGGGGAAACGATGTTCCGCCGGAAACTCGGGACTGTAGTCTTCGTGATAGATCAGCGGCAGGGGCATGGCAGATTTGTCTAGGAAGGCATGTAGGAATGAGTGAAGGATCCTACCAGCGATGTAGACTTGCGACATGGAAACGGGAGAGGGGAACGATGGAGCCGATACTGAAACTTGAGAGCGCACGACTGTTGTTGCGTCAGTGGCAAGATGGTGATTTGCCGGAATTCGCAGCCATGTGCGCCGATCCCCAGGTCATGCGTTATTTTCCGGCACCCTTGAGTCGTCTGGAAAGTGCAGCATTGATCGGGCGAATACGCGGTCATTTTGCCGAGCATGGCTTTGGTCTGTGGGCGCTGGAGCGTAAGGATACCGGGGATTTTATCGGCCTGACCGGCCTGGCGCATGTCGGCTTCGACGCTAGGTTCACTCCGGCGGTGGAAATCAGCTGGCGCCTGGCTCGCGAGCATTGGGGGTTGGGCTACGCCAACGAAGCGGCCTGGGCCGCTCTGCGTTGCGGCTTTGACCGGTTGTCGCTGAAGGAGGTCGTGGCGTTTACTACCGCGAAAAACCTGCCGTCGCAGAAAGTCATGCAAGCAATCGGCATGCATTACGACCCTGCGCACGACTTCGAACATCCGAAGCTCGGCAGCGATGATCCATTGCGCCATCATGTGCTGTACCGCATTACCCGAGAACAATGGCTGGAAACCTTGCATGGATAAGCAGGCCTGGGCGTTTATGATGTGTCCCTTGTTGGCTCGGGCCAAAAACTGAATCGACCGCCGCAGCCAAGACTGCGCGGCATTGCGAGGAGAGTCTGAATGAGCCACGTTTTGGAAGATCTGGTCAACCTGCTGACCCTGGAGCCGATCGAAGAAAACCTGTTTCGCGGTCGCAGCCAGGACCTGGGCTTTCGTCAGTTGTTCGGCGGCCAGGTGCTTGGCCAGTCATTGTCGGCTGCCAGTCAGACCGTCGAAGAGACGCGTCACGTGCATTCGATGCATGGCTATTTTCTGCGCCCCGGCGACGCCGGTCTGCCGGTGGTCTATCAGGTCGACCGGGTGCGTGATGGCGGTAGCTTCAGTACCCGTCGCGTGACGGCGATCCAGAAGGGCAATCCGATCTTCACCTGCAGCGCTTCGTTCCAGTACGACGAAGTGGGTTTCGAACATCAGTTGCAGATGCCGCAAGTGGTCGGCCCGGAGAATCTGCCGTCGGAACTGGAGATCACCCAGCAGCATGCGCACCTGATCCCGGAAAACATGCGCGATAAGCTGCTGTGCGCCAAGCCGATCGAAGTACGGCCGGTCACCGAAAAAGACCCCTATAACCCACAACCCGGCGATCCGATCAAATACGTCTGGTTCCGTGCCGATGGCGCCCTGGCCGACTCGCCGGCACTGCACAAGTACCTGCTGGCCTACGCGTCGGACTTCGGCCTGTTGACCACCTCGTTGCTGCCCCATGGCAAGTCGGTCTGGCAGAAAGACATGCAGGTCGCCAGCCTTGACCATGCCTTGTGGTTCCACGGTAATCTGCGCGCCGATGACTGGCTGCTCTATGCGATGGACAGCCCGTGGGCCGGTAATTCCCGCGGGTTTTCCCGTGGCAGCGTGTTCAATCGCGCCGGTCAATTGGTGGCTTCGGTCACTCAGGAAGGCTTGATTCGTCACCGCAAGGATTGGGCATGAGTCTGGGCGAGGTGCGGTACTGGGTGTTCGACATGGACGGCACGCTGACGATTGCCGTGCACGATTTCGCGGCGATTCGCGAAGCGCTGGCGATTCCCGCCGAACACGACATCCTGACCCACCTCGCCGCGCTGCCAGCTGATGAGGCAGCGGCCAAACATGCCTGGTTGCTTGAGCATGAACGGGATCTGGCGCTGGGTTCGCGGCCGGCCCCCGGGGCGGTGGAGTTGGTGCGCGATTTGGCGGGGCGTGGCTATCGCCTTGGCATCCTGACCCGCAACGCCCGTGAGCTGGCCCATGTGACCCTGGAGGCGATCGGTCTGGCGGACTGCTTTGCGGTGGAGGATGTGCTGGGCCGCGATGAAGCTCCACCAAAACCTCATCCGGGTGGTTTGCTGAAACTGGCCCGGGCCTGGAATGTCGCACCGAGCGAGTTGGTGATGGTCGGTGATTATCGCTTCGACCTGGACTGCGGTCGCGCGGCGGGAGCGCGGACCGTGCTGGTCAATCTGCCGGATAATCCGTGGCCGGAATTGACTGATTGGCATGCGCAGGATTGTCTGGCGTTGCGGCAGATGTTGTCCGTTTGAAGATCAAAAGATCGCAGCCTGCGGCAGCTCCTACAGGTGAACGCGGTCACCTGTAGGAGCGGCGGTGCGGCGATCCGACTTTACCGCTAGGGCGTCGAAGCCTGGATTTGGACTACCTGAACAACGCCTTTTGCCCCTCCGGCGAGGTAAACATTCCATCCCTATCATGGCCAACCCCGGGCACTACGATCAGTTGCTGAGTCAACCCTTGAGGGTGGCGCCGCTTCAGATAGTTGAAAAAATACTGCCCGCGGATCAATCGATTCGCGCCTTGGGCCTGAGCCTCACACTTTTTATCCAGCATCGGATGATTCGGGTCGTTGTCCTGCTGCCCCAGTAGATAAACAATGTCACGTTGGGTGTATTTTTCCTCCAGTTGTATGGCTGTTTGCCCACCGGCATAGGCGGGCAAGTCCTTCAGCCCGTACTTCCAGCGATGGAAGGCCGGACAACCGGCGTGACTGAAGGCCACCGGCCGTTGCTCATTGAAATAGGCGTACGAAGAAGGATTGGCGATCACGTAGCGCACCTGCACGCCGGCCGTCTTGAGGGCCGGCTGGTCCTGACTCAACAACGCGTAACGCTGGACTACCTGCGCGCCACCGGAGTGACCGGCGATGACGATTTCCTTTACGTCCGGAAACTGTTGGTGATCACCCAGTCGGGCGACGATTTCGTCGATAACACTGTAGGAACTCAGAGGATATTGACCTGAGGATAAGCCGCCGGCCATCCAGTCATTGCCCTGCCAGCGCAATACGCTGTCAGGCAGTTGATGGCTAGCGATATCGGTTTCATTGAGAAATTGCGGGGCGACCACCAGAGTGGTCATGTTTTGCCCGGCCTTATCGACTGCTTGTTCAGCGCTCTGGCGGTAGGTTTCAGCATTGCGTGAACGACCATGAATGACGATCAGCACACGCTCGATTTTAGTCGGCGCGGGGCCTACGCTCACCGCCATCTCGCCGCCTTTCAACTGCAAGCGCCCAGAGCTGATCGCCTTCACCTCCTGCTCGGCAGCCTGGGTGCTGGCGCAGATGATCAGTAGGGCCAGCAGCCACGTACGCATTACAGGTTTTTCGCCGCGAAGGTGTCGCATTGGCTGACCTGACCTTGGGTGAAGCCGGTCTTGAACCAGCGAACCCGTTGCACTGAGGAACCATGGGTGAACGAGTCCGGCACCACACGGCCCTGACCCTGCTGTTGCAAGCGGTCATCACCGATGGCATTGGCCGCGTTCAGCGCTTCTTCGATGTCTCCCGGCTCCAGCCAGTTCAAACGTTTCTGCGCATTGTTGGCCCAGACACCCGCCAGGCAGTCGGCCTGCAGTTCCTGACGCACCAGCAAACCGCCGTCGCCTTCCATGCGCTGGCCCTGTTGCCGCGCAGCCTGGATTTTCGCGGAAACCCCGAGCAGGGTTTGTACGTGATGGCCGATTTCGTGGGCGATCACGTAGGCTTGAGCAAAGTCGCCGGCAGCAGAGAAACGCTGGGACATTTCGCGGAAGAAGCTCATGTCCAGATAAACCTTCTGGTCCGCCGGGCAATAGAAGGGGCCGGTGGCGGAGGTGGCAAAGCCGCAGGCGGAGTTCACTCCGTTGCTGAACAGGATCAGCGTCGGGTTCTTATAGTTGCGCCCGGCCTGCTGGAAAATCTGACCCCAGGTGTCCTCTGTGTCACCCAGGATGGAGCGGACGAATTCTGCCTGCTCATCGTTGGCCGGTGGCGCCTTGCGAGTTTGTTGAGTAGCCGGTGCCGATTGCTCGGTCATCTGCCCGGTCAGTTCGCCGATAATCTGCATCGGATCCTGGCCGGTCAGCCAGCCAATGCCGACGATCAGCACAATGGCCGTCAGACTCAGGCCCTTGCCACCACCGAAACGCATCCCACCGCCGCCAACACTCGTATCGTCACCGCGAGCATCCACCACGTTGTCGCTGCGTCGGCCTTTTTTCCATAGCATGTGGCAATCCTCTACTTAAGCTTGGTGATGAGTGTTGCTGGTGAGTGGGACTGACGCCAGTCCGGTCGTCCGGCATTTGTCTCGCACGTTAGCATTCACGGCACTGTTTCTCAGTGGCCGGAGAATATCCAGAACTCCATAGAGCATGGAAATCCCATCTAATTCCGTCAGGTGATGGTTTTATGCAGTTTGCCAACAGAACGTCGAAAACAACCAAATGATTGTTATTTTATGGAACTTGATTTCAAAATATAATCAAAAAACAAAGGCTGATTTTGCATTGGGACTCAGTTCCGGATTTCAAAGTCAACCTGCTGTCTTCTAGAATCAAGCAAATTTCTCTGGACCCTCACCCATGGCCGGCAGTCAAATCGAGCGCGTTTTCAGCGTTCTGGAAAGTCTCACCAGTGACCCGCGAGGTCTGCCGATGCAAGCCTTGGCGGAGCAGCTGGACATCCCGAAAAGCGCCACCCACCGTCTGCTTGCCGAGCTGATTCGCCTGGGTTATGTACGGCAGAATCCAGACAATCTGCGTTATCACCTGTCGACCAAACTGGTCGCCATGGGCTTTCGTTACCTGTCCAGCAGCGGGGCCGATATCGTTCAGCCGGTGCTTGATCGCCTGGCTCAGGAAACCGGTGAATTGGTTCGCCTGGGGGTGATCGAGGGCGAACGCCAGACCTGGATCGCCAAGTCCCAGGGGGCTCGTTCCGGCCTGCGTTACGACCCGGACATGGGGCGCGATGCGCCGTTGTCCTACACCGCTTCCGGGCATGCCTGGCTGGCCTGTTTGAGCGATGCCGAGGCCTTGTCGCTGGTTGAAAGGCAGGCCACGGACGTGCCGTTGGAGCTGGGCCCGAATGCCCCACGTTCCAACATCGAGCTGCTCGAACGCCTGCGTCTGGCCCGCGAGCACGGCTATGCCTGGGTCGAAGAGAGTTCGGCAGTCGGCACCTCGGCCATTGCCGCGGTGGTGCGTCATCCACTGGATGGGCGGGTCATCGGAGTGCTCAGCGTTGCCGGGCCGAGTGCGCGAATGCCCCAGGCACGACTGCATGAGCTGGCGCCGCTGCTGCTGAAGTTTGCGGACGAGTTGTCGGCGGCGAGCCAGGCGTCGGAGTTGTTTAGTTGAGCCTTTCGGGCTGACCTCATCGTAGGGATGGCGTCGAGCGTTTCACAATTTGTTCGCTGTTCGCACACTATCTTGCTACCCTCTTGATTGAAAGTGGAACTGAGTTCTAAATAATCGAAATTCACTTCGTCGCCTATTAAGGGTTTTCATGCCCTTGATGCATGACTCAAGAGAGCTCTCATGACCCTCAGCACCCCCCTTTCCGGTGTCAATCAGCCCCTAAAGGGCATTCTGTTGGTGGTGGTGGCGACCTTTCTGTTTTCCAGTCATGACGCCTTGTCGAAATACCTCTCTGGTTTCTACCCGGTGGTGATGGTGGTATGGGCTCGGTATGTGGTTCACACCTTGTTGATGGCCGGGATTTTCCTGCCGCAATCGGGTTTGCGGGTATTGCGCAGCAAACGCCCGCTGTTGCAGCTTTTGCGGGCGCTGTGCCTGCTCAGCACCAGCCTGTTGTTCACTACCGGCCTGTTATTCATCCCGCTGGCAGAAGCGACGGCGGTGAATTTTCTTGCGCCGGTATTGGTCACGGCGCTGTCGGTGCCGCTGCTCGGTGAGCATGTAACCCGCGGCCAATGGCTGGCGGTGATCTGCGGTTTCATCGGGGTACTGATCATCGTCCATCCCGGCGGCGAGTTGTTCACTGCGGCGGTGCTGTTGCCATTCTGCTCGGCACTGTTTTTCTGCTTCTATCAATTGCTCACGCGCAAGCTCAGCGAGTTCGACAGCCCGACGACCAGTAATTTCTTCGCCGGCCTGTGCAACACCTTGGTGATGAGTGCTTTGGTCCCGTTCTTCTGGCAAGTGCCGGGCGTTGTCGATGGTTTGCTGATGGTCGCGCTGGGGGCCTGTGGCATGACTGCACATCTGTTCCTGACTCAGGCGTTCCGCCATGCGGCACCCGCGTTGCTGGCCCCCTTTGGTTATTGCCAGATTGTCTTCGCCGGTCTGCTCGGTTGGCTGCTGTTTTCCCACACGCCGAGCCTGGCCACTGTGTTTGGCATCGGGGTGATTTGTCTGAGTGGGTTGGCGGCGGTCTGGCAACAGCGGCGTCAGTGATGGATCGACGCCGCCGAGGTGTGCAGGCCTGGAGCCAGGCCTGCGGGAGAGGCTGGATCAGTCTTCGATTTTCGGGATCTTGCGCGGCGCCATGAAGTACATCCAGATCAGCGCAATGAAATACATCGCCGGAATCATGGTGAACAGCACGGTGTAGTTGTTGTTAGTGATGGTCAGGATATGGCCGACCAACTGGGTCATGAACATCCCGCCGATGGCTGCACACATGCCGCCGAAACCGAACACCGTGCTCATCATGTGCTTGGGCGTGTAATCCATCACCAGGCTCCAGATGTTCGCGGTCCAGGCCTGGTGCGCACCGATGGCCAGGGAAATGGCGAACACCGCGACCCACAGATTGCTCGAACCAGCCGCCATGACCACACCGATGATGCAGCAGGCGAACAGCAGCATCGACATCAGCCGTGCCTTGATCGGGTTGATTCCACGACCGATCAGGAATGAAGACAGAATGCCGCCGCCGACGCTGCCGAAGTCGGCGGTCAGGTAAATGATGATCAGCGGGATACCCATTTGGGTCACGTTGATGCCCAGGTTGTATTGCTGGTTCAGAAAGGGTGGCAGCCAGTACAGGTAGAACCAGAACACCGGCGCGGTGAGCGAATAGGCAAGGGCGAAGGCCCAAGTGCCACGCATACGCAGGATTCGCGAGAAGGGCACGCGGGTGGGTTCTGGTTCGACTTCCTGCTGGATGTAGTCCAGTTCGGATTGTTTGACCGAAGGGTGATCTTCCGGGTTGAAGTATTTCAGGCCCCAGAACACCAGCCAGATCCCGCCCAGCGCCGACATGCAGAGGAACGCCGTCTGCCAGCCCCAAACGTGGAGGATCAGCGGTAGCAACATGGGAGTGAACATTGCTCCGACGTTGGTCCCGGCGTTGAAGATACCGGTGGCCACGGCGCGCTCACCGGCGGGGAACCACAGCCGGGTGGTTTTTACGCAGGCCGGATAGTTGGCCGCTTCGGTCAGTCCGAGGATGAATCGGCAGACCATGAAGCCGACCGCGGAAGTCGCCAGGCCGTGGGCACCGGTCGCCAGGCTCCAGAGCAGCACTGCGCAGAAGAACACCCGCTTGACGCCGACCCGGTCGATCAATCGACCCTGCAGCACGAAGCCGATGGCATAGCCGACCTGGAACCAGAAGTTGATGTTGGCGTAGTCCATCGCCGTCCAGCTCATTTCCTTGGCAAGGATGGGTTGCATCACCCCCAGTGCGGCGCGGTCGATGTAGTTCAACGTAGTGGCAAAAAACACCAGTGCCAGCATGCCCCAACGGGTCTTGCCGACGGCCATTGCCGAGCGAATCTTGTCACCTACGCCGCCGGACGAGGCACCCAGGCCAGAGGTCATGCGTGAGCTTTGAGTAGGAATCATGTGGGCCATCCGTTCAATGACTGACGAGCGATGCTCGTCGGGACTTCAAGGGCGCGTGATCAATCGTCGGGGGCGCGGGCAAACCCTGGGCCAACTCAATGATTGATCGGCTGAGTGTTCTCGTCGACTCAAGCCTGAACTGAGCGGACGAAAGCGGTTTATTCAGCGAGCAGGCACGGTTCAGCCAAGGGCACTTGAAGTGTCCGGAAGAGGGGTGCGAGTGGGCGCCAGGCAAGGCGCTGGGTCTATTGAGCGGAAGAGCAAGGCGTTGAATGTGAGCATGTGGGTGTACCCGGTTTTTGAAATTTTTATGGTCTGTTCTGGGTCTTTGGTCACTGAGCCGCGCTTTTGCCAGCGGGCTCAATGTGCTGTCGATGGTGCGCAGTGGGCGAAAAATCGTCAATTCGTCAACGGCCATTGTGTTCGATAATCGCCCATAAAACTAACCAGTTCGTACACTTTGAATTGCTGTATGGAGGGTCCGGCTCAATAATTCACATCGCTGACTGCGTAGCAGCTGCCGAAGGCTGCGTTCGGCCGCGAAGCGGTCGCAATCAAGCTGACTCGGTGTATCAGATGAATCGCGGTCGCCCATTCTACGACCGCTGCGCGGCCGAACGCAGGCTCCGCCAACTGCTACGAGTTCTGTGCACATAACATCGGGAGTTGAAACATGCAGCGTTCCATTGCCACCGTTTCCTTGAGCGGCACCCTGCCGGAAAAGCTTGAAGCCATTGCCGCTGCCGGTTTCGACGGGGTGGAGATTTTCGAGAATGACCTTCTCTACTACGACGGCAGCCCGCGGGAAATCAGGCAAATGTGCGCCGACCTCGGTATTGCCATCACGCTGTTTCAACCGTTCCGCGATTTTGAAGGCTGCCGCCGCGACCGCTTGCCACGCAACCTCGAACGGGCCGAGCGTAAGTTCGACCTGATGCAGGAGTTGGGTACCGACCTGGTGTTGGTGTGCAGCAACGCCTCGGCAGACTGTGTCGGCGATGAGCAGATCCTGATCAACGACTTGCGTCTGCTGGCCGAGCGCGCCGGCACCCGCGGCCTGCGCATTGGCTATGAAGCCTTGGCCTGGGGCCGGCATGTGAACACTTATCAACAGGTCTGGAACATTGTTCGTCAGGCCGATCACCCGAGCCTTGGAGTGTTGCTGGACAGTTTTCATACCCTGTCGCTCAAGGGCGACCCGAGTGCCATTGCCGAGATTCCCGGCGACAAAATCTTCTTCGTGCAAATGGCCGATGCGCCGATTCTGGCTATGGACGTTCTGGAGTGGAGTCGGCATTTCCGCTGTTTCCCGGGACAAGGCGAGTTTGACTTGCCAGGTTTCCTCGCACCGATCATCAAGAGCGGCTACAGCGGGCCGCTGTCGCTGGAAATCTTCAATGACGGCTTCCGCGCCGCGCCGCCTCGGGCCAATGCCGCGGATGGTCTGCGTTCGCTGCTCTATCTGGAAGAAAAGACTCGCGAGCGCCTGCAACAAGAAGCCGTGCCGGTGGCCAACCTCGATACGCTGTTCGCTACGCCTGCGGTCAGCGAGTACGACGGTATCGAGTTTCTTGAATTCGCGGTGGATGAAAGCCTCGGCGCCAAGCTGTCCCACTGGCTGGAGCGACTGGGTTTCGTCAAGGCCGGCCAGCATCGCTCCAAGAGCGTCAGTCTGTTGCGTCAGGGTGATATCAACCTGATCCTCAACTCCGAACCCTATTCCTTTGCCCACAGTTTTTTCGAAGCCCACGGCCCGTCGCTGTGCGCCACCGCGATCAGGGTCAAGGACAGCGCCAGCGCGCTGGCCCGGGCAGTGGCTTATAAAGGTCAGCCTTATCGCGGCCTGGTCGGGCCAAACGAGCTTGAACTGGCGGCGGTGCGGGCACCGGATGGCAGCCTGATTTACTTGGTGGACCGGGACGCCGACGGGAAAACCCTCTATGACACTGACTTCAACCTGCAACCGGCGTCGACCGCCAGCGGTGGCCTCAAGCGCATCGATCATATGGCCATGGCTCTGCCGGCGGACAGTCTCGACAGCTGGGTGCTGTTCTACAAAAGCCTGCTGGATTTCGAGGCCGACGATGAAGTGGTGCTACCGGATCCTTATGGCCTGGTGAAGAGCCGAGCGCTGCGCAGCCGATGCAGTTCGATTCGTTTGCCGCTGAACATCTCCGAAAATCGCAACACGGCGATTTCTCACGCCCTGTCCAGTTATCGCGGTTCAGGGGTGCACCACATCGCCTTCGATTGTGAGGACATCTTCGTCGAAGTCAGGCGGGCCAAAGAGGCCGGTGTGCCGCTGCTGGACATCCCGCTCAACTACTATGACGACCTCGCGGCACGCTTCGATTTCGACGACGAATTCCTCAGCGAACTGGCGTACTACAACGTGTTGTATGACCGCGACGCACAAGGTGGCGAGCTGTTCCACGTCTACACCGAACCCTTCGAAGGACGTTTCTTCTTCGAGATTATCCAGCGCAGGAATGGCTACGCGGGCTATGGCGCGGCAAACGTCGCGGTGCGTCTGGCAGCGATGGCCAAGTCGCGCAGCGGGGGTGTGCGGCACGCCAAGTTGTAGGCATTTCGTAAGGGGAGGGGGTAAACAGCCCCCTCCGTGCTTTCTTTCACTGCGCGGTGCGGCTCATAATCGGCAGACTGTGCAGTGATGGCTGTGAGCCCAGAATGACAATGACCTCAGAACTCTCTATAGCGCCCGACGAACCTGCTCTCGAGCGGCGCAAGAGTCGCAAGAACAACCCGGAAAAGACCCGCGAGAACATTCTTCAAGAAGCCATTGTCGAATTCGTTCAGCAGGGGCTTTCGGGTGCTCGTGTTGATGCCATCGCCGAGCGCATCCACACCTCCAAGCGCATGATCTATTACTACTTCGGCAGTAAGGAACAGCTCTACGTTGAAGTGCTGGAAAAGCTCTACGGCGATATCCGCAACACCGAGAGCCGTCTGCACCTGACTGCGCTGCAACCTCGTGAGGCCATACGACGGCTGGTGGAATTCACCTTCGATCACCATGACCGCAATGTTGATTTCGTGCGTATCGTCAGCATCGAGAACATCCACAACGCCGAGTATGTGAAGCAGTCCGACGCGATCAAGGCGATGAACAACACCATCCTTCATGCACTGGGTGAAATTCTGCAGCGCGGGGTCAAGGACGGAGTGTTCCGCAGCGGGCTTGAGCCGCTGGACGTGCATTTGCTGATCAGTTCGTTCTGCTTCTACCGGGTCTCGAATCGTCATACCTTCGGCGAAATCTTTCAGATCGACCTGCCGGATGAAGCGATCAAACAGCGCCATCGCGAGATGATTTGCGAGTCGGTGTTGAGGTATCTACAGGCCTGACGCTTCAAGTCAGGTGTGCTGCCTAAAAGATCGCAGCCTGTCGGCAGCTCCTACGGGCTGCGGAACGGCATGACACGCCGCCGTTTGTAGGAGCTGGCTGCGATCTTTGCTTTTCAACCATTCATGCTCTGAAAATGCTCCAGCATCCGCTGCGCATCCGGCGCCACCCCACTGAACAATTCAAATGCTTTCACCGCCTGGAACACCGCCATGGTGCCGCCATCCAGTGTGCGGCAACCCAACGCACGGGCGTTGCGCAGCAGTTCGGTTTCCAAGGGGAAGTAGACGATCTCCGCGACCCACAAGGCCGCGTGCAGCAACTCCACTGGCACCGGCATTCCAGGCAGCTTGGCCATGCCCATCGGTGTGGTGTTCACCAGGCCATCGGCTTGCGCCAGTGCGCTCGGCAGATCGCTTCCTGAATGGGCGCGGCCGGTACCGAAGTGCTTGTTGAGATTGTCTGCCAGGCTTTGCGCGCGACTGGTTTCCACATCGAAAATGCTCAGCTGTTGCACACCTTCGCTCAGCAACGCATGGGCCACCGCTGCCCCCGCACCGCCAGCCCCCATCTGCACCACTCGCTCGCGGGCGACGCCCTTCAGGCCGCGCCGAAAACCCTCGGCGAAACCCAGGCAATCAGTGTTGTGACCGATGCGCTTGCCATCCTTGAGCACCACGGTATTCACCGCGCCGATACCGCGGGCTTCCGCTGAGAGTTCATCGAGCAATGGCAGGATCATTTGCTTGCATGGGAAGGTGATATTCAGCCCGGTGAAACTCATTCGCTCGGCGGCCATCAGCAGGTCGGACAGGGCGCTACTGTCGAGCTTCAATTGATCCAGGTCGATCAGCCGATAGAGGTAGCGCAGGCCTTGGGCATCGCCTTCGTGTTCGTGCAGCGCTGGTGTGCGCGAGGCCTGGATTCCCGCGCCAATCAGTCCTGCCAGCACACTGTTGTTTCGCGACATATCGATCACCCCTTCAACCGCTGGCTAAAATGCGCCAGCGCCAGGCGATAGCCATTGCTGCCGAATCCACAGAGCACCGCCGTGGCGATCGCTGATACGAACGAGTGATGACGGAACGGCTCGCGGGCGTGGACGTTGGACAGGTGTACCTCGATCACTGGCAGTTCGCTCGCCACCAACGCATCGCGGATCGCCACCGAAGTGTGGGTCCAGGCTGCCGGGTTGATCACGATCCCGGCGCAGCGGCCGCGGGCACTGTGAATCCAGTCGAGCAACTCGCCTTCGTGATTGGTCTGGCGAAACTCCACGGCCAGACCGAACTCCTCTGCGGCGCGGCCGCACAAGATCGAAATGTCCGCCAGGGTTTCACGACCATAAGTCGCTGGCTCGCGAGTACCGAGCAAGTTCAGGTTTGGGCCATTGAGCACCAGAACGATAGGTGGCATGGGGTATCTCCATTGTTGTTTTTGGCTTTGGCCGAGAGGATCAGCCTGCGGAGATAAAATGTACTAACTAGTTAATACGGTCAATTGCAGTACGGCCGTAAACGGGGAAGGACGCAAAGAAGTGTTCGCTGATCGGACATTCAGCTGCAGCGCCGAGGGCAAGCTTGTAAGGAATGCTTACTACTTTGCGGCCTGAGGCGAGAGCCGTTGCCCGTCGCCAGAACTAATCTCAAGACCGGATAGGGGTATGGAAAAACTGCCAGCCGTCGGATCATCGACGAAAAACGGGCTTTACGGATTTATAAACCTAACGGATGGGTTAGCATGAAGGTATGCAAGTACAAAGGATTGGTGATGGTGGTCATGCTGCGCGACGAACATTGTCCGCCTCACGTGCATGTGGACGGCGGCAGATGGAGTGCCCGTTTCAAATTCAGCTTCTGGCACAACGGCGTCGAACTCTGGGATGTCATTCCTTATTCGCGTCGACCCCCTCTGGCGGTGCTTGAGAGGCTACGCCAGGAACTGAAACAACCTGCCCATTTGCAGCAGGCTCGCAGAGTCTGGTGGAGCAGATTAAGTACGGTCTGCCTGGACAATCAGTCATGGGATTGGCTGGCGGATGAAGTGGTTGCAACGAAGGGATCTGGGGGCACGACTTATCTGATTGAGTCTGCTCGCTATGAGATAGAAGGAAATAGAACCCTGCTGGGGCTGCTTGAAGCGCCGGACGGGGTGGAGATCGAATTATGAAAACGCTAAAGGCCAAGGCGCATATCGACCGGCCGGTGACCGAGGCTGTTCTGGATCAGGCGATAGAGCGTGGCCAGGCGCGCCGCAGTGGTGGGGTGAATGCGACCACGGTGAAATTTCAGGAGCAGTGCCTGTCGATCGGTTTTGCAGACGACAGCAGAATTCTTCTACCGATAAAGAACTACCCAGAGTTCGATGATTTCACCGTCGCGGATTTCGACAGCCTGGAAGTAGGTTTTGCAGGTACCGCGATCTGTCATCAGGCGCGGGACTTACAGGTTTCCATTGCCGGTCTGATATCGGCCAGCAAGCCGTTGATGGACATGGCGGCGGTAGTGGTCGCTTCTCGTAATGGTCGCCAGAGCAGCATTGCCAAAGCCCAGGCGGCGCGTGCCAACGGCAAGAAGGGTGGTCGTCCGCGCAAGGTCGATGTGGCTCTTTGAACAGCCCGAATGCTCCAGACAAAACAGCCGTCATTACGACGGCTGTTTTGTTTGTCAGATCGGTTTCAGCGTCGGGTCAACAACACCCCGGACTCCATGTGATGGGTCCACGGGAACTGGTCAAACATCGCACATTGGGTGATGCGGTGGGTGTCATGCAGTTGCGCGATGTTGGCCGCGAGGGTTTGCGGGTTGCACGAGATATAGAGGATATTCTCGAAGCGCCGGGTCAGCTCGCAGGTGTCC
This sequence comes from Pseudomonas sp. KH_050, assembly GCF_057838875.1. Taxonomy (NCBI): domain Bacteria; kingdom Pseudomonadati; phylum Pseudomonadota; class Gammaproteobacteria; order Pseudomonadales; family Pseudomonadaceae; genus Pseudomonas; species Pseudomonas sp. KH_050. Next base: position 703,462 of record NZ_CM174478.1, read on the forward strand.
GGGTCCATGCCGGCGCGCGGCGGGTCGACGAACACGCTGCCGAACTCGTAGCTCTTGAGGTCGATGCCGTGCAGGCGGCGGAACGGGCGAACCTCATTCAGCGCTTCGGTCAGTTCTTCGGCGGACAATCGCACCAGACTGACGTTATCCACTGCGTTTTCACTGAGGTTGCTCAGGGCGGCATTCACCGACGTCTTGCTGATTTCGGTGGCCAGCACTTTGCGTACGCGGGTCGCCAGCGGCAGGGTGAAGTTGCCGTTGCCGCAATATAACTCGAGCAAATCATCGGAACGCTCGCCGAGAGCCTCGAAAGCCCAGTTGAGCATCTTCTGGTTGACCATGCCGTTTGGCTGGGTAAAGGCACCCTCTGGTTGGCGGTAGCTGAACATGCGGCCGCCGACGTCGAATTTCTCGACCACATAATCGCGACCGATTACTTCACGTTTGCCCTTGGAGCGGCCGATCACGCTGACATTCAAATCGGCGGCCAGCTGCTTGGCAGCCACTTGCCAGTGCTCGTCCAGTGGGCGGTGATAGCACAGGGTGATCATCGCATCACCCGCCAGGGTGGTCAGGAAATCCACCTGAAACAGCTTGTGACTCAAGGCTGCGCTGGCTTGCCACGCGGCTTTGAGCTGCGGCATCAATTGATTGATGCGCAGGCTGGCGATCGGGAACTCTTCGATCAGGATCGGCGTGCGATTGTCCCCCGGAGCGAACATCGCATAGTGGCGCTGGCCGTCTTCGCGCCAAAGGCGGAATTCGGCACGCAGCCGGTAATTTTTCAGCGGTGAATCGAACACCTGAGGCTCGGGCGCATCGAAAGGCGCCAGCAACTCGCGCAGGCGCGCAGTTTTTTCATCGAACTGAAGGGTGTAGGACCCGGAATCGAAAGACGGAGCACTCATGCGTTGAACCAACCCAACTTGATCACGAACAGAATCGACAGAATCACCAGCGCCGAGTTCAGTTCACGGCCACGACCGGACAACAGCTTGATGGCGGTCCAGGAAATAAAGCCGAAGGCAATGCCGTTGGCGATGGAGTAGGTGAACGGCATGGCCAGGGCGGTGACGACCACAGGCGCGGCAACGGTGATGTCGTCCCAGTCTATTTCAGCCAGGCCGGAGGTCATCAATACCGCGACGAACAGCAAGGCTGGCGCGGTAGCGAAGGCTGGAACGCTGGCGGCCAGTGGCGAAAAGAAAAGCGCCAACAAGAACAGGATCGCCACGACAACGGCGGTCAAACCGGTACGGCCACCGGCACTGACGCCTGCTGCCGATTCGATGTAACTGGTGGTGGTCGAGGTGCCCAGCAAGGAACCGGCCATGGCCGCGGTGCTGTCGGCGATCAACGCACGGCCCATTTTCGGCATGTGGCCGTCCTTGCCCATCAGCCCGGCGCGTTTGGCCACACCGATCAGCGTGCCGGAGTTGTCGAACAGGTCAACGAACAGGAAGGCGAAGATTACGCTGACCAGTCCGATGTCCAGCGCGCCCATGATGTCCAGTTGCAGGAAGGTCGGCGCCAGCGATGGCGGCATCGACATCACGCCGCCGAACGGGGTGAAGCCCAGCGCAATGGAAACAATAGTCACCGAGAGGATGCCGATCAGCACCGCGCCGCGAATCTTCAGCGCTTCAAGGGCGACGATCAGGGCGAAACCGAGAGTGGCGAGGATCGGAGCCGGTTGTTTCAGATCGCCCAGGCCAACCATGGTGGCCGGGTTGCCGACCACGATACCTGCGTTATGCAGGGCGATCAGCGCCAGAAACAAACCAATACCCGCGGCAATTGCCGAGCGCAACGCCAGCGGGATGCTGTTGATGATCCATTCGCGAATGCGGAAGATCGACAACAGGAAAAACATCACCGCTGAGATGAACACCGCCCCCAATGCCACTTGCCAGGTATGGCCCATATTCAGGACCACGGTGTAGGTAAAGAAGGCGTTCAAGCCCATGCCCGGCGCCAGGGCGATCGGGTAGTTGGCGATCAGGCCCATCACGGTCGAACCGATGGCCGCCGCCAGACAGGTCGCGACAAACACCGCACCCTTGTCCATGCCGGTCTCGCCGAGGATGCTCGGGTTAACGAACAGAATGTAGGCCATGGCCAGGAAGGTCGTGAGGCCCGCAAGAATCTCGGTCCGCACGTTGGTGTTGTGTTCCTTGAGTTGAAACAGCCTTTCCAGCATGTCTGCTCCCCGTGGCGCACCGGGCGCCGTGAATGTATCGACCTGAATAGCAAAGCACAGACGACTTGAAGCACCTGTGGATTTTCTGTGGGTCGGAAAAAGCCGCGCATCATACCAGCAGCGTGCGCGAATGGCTGCGATCGTCGGCGTTGTTTTGCCATGGCAGGGAGTGGGGCATACTGCGCGCAGGTTTTGGGGGTAGATATGTATTGCACAAAGAACAGTGTGGTTTTCGGCCTTGGGCTGCTGGGGGCCTTGCTGATGAGCGTGCAAGCGGCCTTGGCGGCCTCGGCTGCGCCGTTGACTGAGGTCAGGGTTCTCAAGGTCGAATCGCCGGCCTGTGGTTTTGAAGATATGGCGCAAGACCAGGTGCAGACGCGCTGCGATCACAAGGGGCCGAATATCAAGGTCTACGTGCTGGAGCAGGGCTATGGCCGGGAGCCGCGGGTTGCGCTGGATGGGCTCGGTGTGGACGGTACTCGTACGCGGGTTTGCGCAAACGCTAACGACAAACTGGTGGAATGCTCCTCCACGGCGAAAATCGTCGGCTATCTCTACATCTTCGATCTGGCCGGTAAGCAGCAAGGCCATTTTACTTTCAGCAATACATCGATCAATCCACCGCAAAACACTCTATCGGCACAGATCTACATCAAGTAATCGAACTGCTCGGACCTTTGTCGGGAAAAGCTGACTACGCTTTAACAAACCTAGTGTGGAAACAGCCCATGACCTTTAGAGCCCTGATCACCCTCGCCGAAGGCATCGACGACCTGCAAAGCGTGACCCTGATCGATGTGTTGCGCCGCGCCAAAATAGAAGTGGTAGTGGCCAGCATCGAGGCGCGGCGCATGCTCACCTGCGCCCGCGGCACCCGGGTGACTGCCGATGGCATGCTGATGGATGTGCTGGCACAGCATTTCGACTTGATCGTATTGCCCGGAGGAATGGTTGGCGTCCAGCATTTGGCGGCCCATCAACCCTTGCTGCAATTGGTCAAGGACCAGGCGGCGGCGGGACGCCTGTTCGCAGGCATCGCCGAGGCCCCGGCGGTGGCCTTGCAGACTTACGGCGTTCTGCGCCAGCGACGCATGACCTGCCTGCCAATGGTCAGCCATTATTTGTCCGGCTGTACCTTCATCGACCAGCCGATCGTGGTGGACGGCAACTGCATCACTGCCCAGGGCTCCGGCGCGACGCTGGAGTTGGCTCTGACCCTGGTGGAGAAATTGTGTGGCAAGGGCAAACGGGCTGCGGTGGCAGGGGATTTGCTGGTTTAGCGGCATTCAGGCATGGACAGCAATAGGTTCGATGATCGGCTGCTCGCGGTGCTCGGCTTGCCAGAGGTCGTAGTCGGCCTGAACACCTAGCCATGTCCGCGCCTTACCAATACCAGCACGCTCGAGGCGAACCGCCAGGTCCGGACTGATCGGCGCATGGCCATGCAAAACCCTGGAGAAGTGCGGACGCGCATAGCCCAGCCGGTGGGCCAGTTCGGTGATGGTAATGCCGAGTTCGGGTAATACATCCTCCAGAAGGGTTTCGCCAGGGTGCGGCGGATTGTGCATGGGCATTGGCAAGTAGGTGCGGGACTTCCCCATCACCCTCGACAAGCTGTCTTAGGCTTTTACTACCTCTGCTGGCACCTGCATGTGGTCGCGCCTGGCCAGGGATGGGAACAGCTTGACCCACACCCCGGTGACCACCAGGGTGCCGATCCCGCCGAGCACCACCGCCGGCACGGTACCCAACCAATGAGCGGTCACTCCGGATTCGAACTCGCCCAACTGGTTCGAAGCACCAATGAACAATCCATTCACAGCGCTGACCCGGCCGCGCATTTCGTCCGGGGTTTCCAGTTGCACGAAGGAGGCGCGGATCACCATGCTGATCATGTCCGCCGCGCCCAGCACCACCAGCACCGCGAGAGAGAACCAGAACGAGGTCGACAGGCCAAAGGCGATAGTCGCGACACCGAACACGCCGACTGCGGTGAACATGATTCGCCCGACCTGGCGTTCCACGGCGAAACGCGCCAGCCACAACGACATCAACAAGGCACCGACCGCAGGGGCGGAGCGCAGCAATCCAAGACCCCAGGGCCCGGTGAGCAGGATGTCTTTGGCGAATACCGGCAGCAGCGCTGTCGCACCGCCCAGCAGGACGGCAAACAGGTCCAGGGAAATCGCCCCGAGAATATCCGGGCGACTGCGAATGAAGCGAATCCCCGCCAGCAGCGAGTCGAGCGTGGCCTTGCCTTTGTTCAGCGGCGTTTGCCGGGCCGGCAGGTTGAGCATCAGCAGGCAGGCAATGAGGTACAAAAGCACTGTCGGGCCATAGACCCAGACGCTGCCGAAGGCGTAAAGCAAACCACCCAGGGCCGGCGCGACGATGGTCGCCGATTGCTGGGCCGACTGTGACGCCGCAACGGCTCGCGGGAACAGTGCGCTGGGGACAATAGTCGGCAGCAAGGCTTGAGTCGTCGGCATTTCGAACGAGCGGGCGGCACCCAGCAGGAACGCGAGGATAAAGATCATTTCCCGAGTGACGTTGTCGGTGGCGCTGCCGATGACTAGCGCCAGGGCGATCAAGGCTTGCAGGGACTGGCAGAGGGCCGCGACCTTGCGTCGGTCATAACGGTCTGCCACATGCCCGGTGTGGAGCATGAACAGCACCCGCGGTGCGAACTCCACCAACCCGACCCAGCCGAGGTCCAGGACATTGCCGGTCAGTTGGTAGAGGTTCCAGCCGATGGCCACGGTGAGCATCTGGAAACCACTGGCGGTAAACACCCGAGCCAGCCAGAACGCAATGAAAGGGCGATGATGGCGCAACAGCAGCGGGGTTTGGCTAGGCATCTGAAGACAGGTCTGGGCCGGGGGAAGGGCAAGATTATCAGCAAGCTGTAACCAGAAGTTGCAGTCTCAGGAAATTTAGTTAGCTAGACACCTATTTAGAACGTGACGATGTTCCCCTGTGGCGAGGGGGCTTGCCCCCGCTCGGCTGCGAAGCAGTCGTAAACCGGCTGACTCGGTATGCCTGAGGAAATGAGGTGATCGGGTTTGGGGGGGCTTCGCACCCCAACGGGGGCAAGTCCCCTCGCCACAGTGTTCGGTTCTGTAACTGGCATTGCGCATGGTGAGGCAACCTGTCACGCGACAAAAGACCACACAGTCCAGGCCGGGAAATGGGACTACTCTTTGAACGTTGCTTGATCCAGATCAATTCCATTTCGGAAAAGTTCTGATGGCCAGATGGCCAGAATCCCTGCGTTGTGCTGTTTGAAAAAGAACGAATTTGAATTCGCCGCACTCCATATCCGTGGGGGCCGTGGGTGCAGGCCTTTAGCCGGCAGCCGGTATTACCTGACAGAGGAAGACTTATGTTCGGTTTGGAGGCACTTGATCTCGCCCGAATTCAGTTCGCGTTCACCATTTCGTTCCACATCCTGTTCCCGGCCATCACCATTGGCCTGGCGAGTTACCTGGCGGTGCTCGAAGGCCTGTGGCTGAAGACGAACAACGACACTTACCGCGATCTGTACCATTTCTGGTCGAAGATCTTTGCCGTCAATTTCGGCATGGGCGTGGTTTCCGGTTTGGTCATGGCCTATCAGTTCGGCACCAACTGGAGCCGATTCTCGGACTTCGCCGGTTCCGTGACCGGTCCGTTGCTGACGTACGAGGTACTGACAGCGTTCTTCCTTGAGGCCGGTTTCCTTGGCGTCATGCTGTTCGGCTGGAACAAGGTCGGACGCAATCTGCACTTCTTCGCCACGGTCATGGTGGCCATCGGCACCCTGATCTCGACCTTCTGGATTCTCGCGTCCAACAGCTGGATGCAGACGCCGCAAGGCTATGAAATCGTCAATGGCCAAGTGATTCCGGTGGACTGGCTGGCGGTGATCTTTAACCCGTCGTTCCCGTATCGCTTGATGCACATGGCGACTGCAGCGTTTGTCGCTACCGCCTTCTTCGTCGGCTCCTCGGCGGCCTGGCACTTGCTGCGCGGCAAGGACAACCCGGCGATCCGCACCATGCTCTCGATGGCCATGTGGATGGCATTGATCGTGGCGCCGATTCAAGCCGTCATCGGTGACTTCCACGGCCTCAACACGCTTAAGCACCAGCCGGCGAAAATTGCCGCGATTGAAGGCCACTGGGAAAACCATGGCGATGAACCGACTCCGTTGATTCTGTTCGGCTGGCCGGACATGAAAGAAGAGCGGACCAAATTCGCGGTAGAGATTCCGTACCTGGGCAGCCTGATCCTCACGCACACCCTGGACAAACAGGTACCGGCGCTCAAGGAATTCCCACCTGAAGACCGGCCGAATTCGACGATTGTGTTCTGGTCGTTCCGGATCATGGTCGGCCTTGGCTTCCTGATGATTTTCACCGGTTTGTGGAGCCTGTGGCTGCGCAAGCGCGACAAGCTGTATACCTCGCGCCCGTTCCTCTACCTGGCATTGTGGATGGGCCCGTCTGGCCTGATCGCAATCCTCGCCGGTTGGTTCACCACTGAAATCGGCCGCCAGCCGTGGGTGGTCTACGGTTTGATGCGCACGGCGGATGCTTCCTCCAATCACAGCTTCATGCAGATGAGCATCACGTTGGTTCTGTTCGTGGTGGTTTATTTCGCGCTGTTCGGTGCCGGTCTGGGCTACATGATGCGCCTGGTGCGCAAAGGGCCGAAGATCAACGAAGGCAAGGGAACCAACGACGGTGGTCCTGGGCAGAAACGCACGCCGGCCCGTCCGCTGTCCGCAGCCGACGACAACGGTGAAGGCGATCACAGCCACAGCCTGAACAAGGAGATTTGAATCATGGGTATTGATCTTCCGCTGATCTGGGCCGTGATCATCATCTTCGGCATCATGATGTACGTGGTCATGGACGGTTTTGACCTTGGCATCGGGATCCTCTTCCCTTTCATCAAGGGCAAGAGCGACCGTGACGTGATGATGAACACCGTCGCGCCGGTCTGGGACGGTAACGAGACCTGGCTGGTACTGGGCGGCGCGGCGTTGTTCGGCGCTTTCCCGCTGGCCTATTCGGTGGTGCTCTCGGCGCTGTACCTGCCGTTGATTTTCATGTTGATCGGGCTGATTTTTCGCGGCGTGGCCTTCGAGTTTCGCTTCAAGGCCAGAGACGACAAACGCCACCTCTGGGACAAGGCCTTCATCGGTGGCTCGATCGCCGCAACCTTCTTCCAGGGCGTGGCGCTGGGTGCGTTTATCGATGGATTTCCGGTGGTCAACCGCCAGTTCGCCGGCGGTTCACTGGACTGGCTGACGCCGTTCACAATGTTCTGTGGTGCGGCATTGGTGGTGGCTTATGCGTTGCTGGGTTGCACCTGGCTGATCATGAAGACCGAAGGCAAGCTGCAGGAGCAGATGCATGACCTGGCGCGGCCGTTGGCCTTCGTGGTACTGGCGGTGATTGGCATCGTCAGCATCTGGACACCGCTGGCTCATGCCGATATCGCCGAGCGCTGGTTCACCTTGCCGAACCTGTTCTGGTTCCTGCCGGTGCCGATTCTGGTGCTGGTGACCATGTATGGTCTGATCCGCGCTGTGGCCCGCAATGCCCATTACACGCCATTCCTGCTAACCCTGGTGCTGATATTCCTTGGCTACAGTGGCCTGGGTATCAGCCTGTGGCCGAACATCGTGCCGCCGTCGATCTCGATCTGGGACGCCGCCGCGCCGCCGCAAAGTCAGGGTTTCATGCTGGTCGGCACGCTGTTTATCATCCCGTTCATCTTGGGGTATACCTTCTGGAGCTATTACGTGTTCCGCGGCAAGGTCACCCACGAAGATGGGTATCACTAGGTAGGAGCTGCCGATAGGCTGCGATCTTTTGATCTTGATCTTTCCCACACTAGGTACCACCGAACCCCAGAGAGGATTCCAGGCAATGACCGGTAAACATTCCTTGCAGGAAATCGAACAGGCCGAGAAAAAACCGCTCTGGCAGCGACTCGGCTGGCTGGCGGTGATCTGGACCGGCAGCGTGCTGGCCCTGGCCATTGTTGCCGGCCTGATGCGCATGTTCATGAACGCCGCCGGGCTGAGCACACACTGATATTCGCCATACCCAATCCCATCCCGTTGCCTTGCGGCACGGATTTATAACCCTCCATCGGAGGGTTTTTTTTTGATTTGCAGGATGTACGCAATTCCGTAGGAGCTGACGAGTGAAACGAGGCTGCGATCCTTCCAGGGTCGCCGCTAAACCAAGATCAAAAGATCGCAGCCTTCGGCAGCTCCTACCACCAAGGTGTACAGCCGTGAGAAACGGGATTGGTTATTTCCGTGCTTTGAGAATCACGAACTTGGGCGTGGCCGCCACTTGCTCGACGCCGCGGAACAGTCGCGCCAGTTTACTGTGATAACCCAGATGACGATTGCCGACGATATACAGTGCGCCGCCAACCACCAGTGCTTCGCGGGCTTGCTGAAACATCCGCCAGGCGAGGAAATCGCCGACCACCTGTTGCTGGTGAAATGGCGGGTTGCACAGCACGACGTCAAGCGATTGCGGATCTTGTCCAGCCAGGCCATCGCCCGCGCGGACGATCACTTCGCGCTCGCCAAGGGCCGCGCGCCAGTTTTCGCTCGCCGATTGCACCGCCATGAAGGATTCGTCGACCAGCGTGTACCGGGCCTGAGGGTTTTGCAGCGCACTGGCGATGGCCAGTACGCCGTTACCACATCCCAGATCCGCAACCTGTGCGTTACCAAGGTTTCTCGGCAGATGCGGGAGAAACGCCCGAGTGCCAATATCCAGCCCTTCGCGGCAGAACACATTGGCATGGTTCAACAATTCGATCGCAGGCTCATCGAGGGTGTAGCGAGTCGGGTAGGGCGAGACGCTCGGTTTTTTATTTTCGGAGGTGGCGATTAACAGGCGGGCCTTTTTCATCGCCAGCGAAGCTTGTACCGGACCAATATAACGTTCCAGCAAATCGCCAGCGGCGCGGGGCAGGTGCTTGACCATGGCGCCCGCAATCACTTGGGCCCCGGGAGCCAGTTGGTCTTGCAAGCGAATCAGCTGTTCTTCCAGCAAGGCCAGGGTCTTCGGCACCCTGATCAGCACCCGGTCGAATGGTCCGGCCAGCATTGCGCTGGCGGGAACGAACGACACGGCGTCGAAGGCCCGGCCGTTGCGCACCAGGTTTTTTTCCAATGCCTGGCTGGCCAGAAACGAGTCGCCGCTGCTGATGATCTGTACATGCCCGACCAGGCTGGCGGCCAGAGCGCCGAAACTGTCGTTGAGCACCAACACCCGGGTATCTGCTGCCGGCTGTTGCTCAGCCAGATAATTGAGCAGGTATTCATCGGCTGCATCAAAGGCCTGCAAGGGTTCATTCTGTTGTTCAGGCTGGCGGATCAGGTCGAGCTGGGTGAAGGGGCTTTCGAGCAGGGGCATGGGGCGGGGACTCTGGGTAATCAACGGGGTCCCGCAGGGCCTGGGCGGCAGGGGGCTTGCGGGACTGTCTGAGTGAACTGCATCGCGGTGCCGGGCAACTCGCGTCATCACTCGGATAGGGTGGTAAATGGTACGTTTTTTTCTTCTGGATTACTTGCAGGTTTTATCGATTTGCGCAGCGCGCCTCCGTGGAGCTGTAGCTGTAGCTGTATTTGTAGCTGTCGTACAGTATGGGTTAAACAATCCCTCCATTACCGCATGGACGACGGCTGCGATCTTATTGTTGACCCCCATCTTCTTTATTGCAGTGCTCACATGGAAATTCACGGTCCGTTCCGAGAGGTTGAGAATGGTTGCGATGTCCGAGGCGGTCTTGCCTTCGGCTGACCATTTCAGGACTTCGGTTTCCCGGGGGGATAAACTGCCGGAGGTTCGAAAGGGGGAGTCACGTAGCAACTGCTCCACTACGGCAGTGTGCAAGGCATGGCAAAGCCAGATGATGTGGGCGGCCTTCTCATAGAGTTCGCTGCCACTGATGGGCTCATGGCTTCGAGAAAGGCTCAGGATGCTGCAGACCCCGCGGGGGTCATGCACTGACTGCGAAATTCCGTGGAGCATGCCTTGGTTTTGCATGTCCTCCCAATAGGCAGGGGTGTTGGCGAAGTCCTGAACATTCCAGACGATGGGAATCACCGATTGATTGCAATGCTGAACAATTGGATCGAGTGCCACGTAATTGCAAGCTTCGTATTTTTCGTTCCAGTCGCTCGAGTAATTGTTGATTCTCAGGGCCCGTGTCGGGTGATGATGTGAGTGAGCGTTCATTGTGAGCGCGCAAAACTCAAAGCCTATTTCGCGAGTCAAATTCAAGGCTATTTCAAAGACAGCGTGTAAATCATGCTCTTGATTCAACCTTCGAAGCTGGGCTTCCGTCCAGATGTCCATACGACTCTCCCTGTGTGTGCTTCGGGGTGCTGATATTGGATCCGAAATCCGAAAAACGAGTGTAGGACATGTCTTACGTGTTTAGAGTGAGTATTTTCTTCTTGAAATGGATTGTTGGGTTCTTATTTGCTTCTAAGACCGGTAAATAAAGTCAGGTTTTTTGGCATGCTACTTATCATTTAGCATGCCGGCGTTGTGTTTAGCTGAATTACCATCCAGCACTGATGGCAATAAGTCATTATTTGTGAAGAATTGTATAGCAGAAGCTGTTCTTAAGGTTTTTCCGCTACAGCGGAATAGTTAGTTAATTATTTTAGTTTAAGTTTGTTCAATCTGGCTGAATGAACTCCTCCATAGGGCGGCTATAACACTACAAACTCACGGTATTTTTCTGCCGGCCTTTGCGAGACACTGGGGTTACCTGACCCTAGGAGCGCCCCATGACCGCCAGCGCCGAAAAGTTCACCCGGCAAACCCTGCTCGACGTTCAGCCCTTGACCCCAGGCCTGTTCACTCTGCGTACCACGCGAGATTCCGGCTTCCGCTTTCAGGCTGGGCAATTCGCGCGCCTGGGTGTGTGCAAAGCCGATGGCAGCGTAGTCTGGCGGGCCTATTCCATGGTCTCTTCACCTCATGACGAATTTCTTGAGTTCTTCTCCATCGTGGTGCCAGGTGGCGAGTTCACCAGTGAGCTGAGTCGCTTGGTCGAGGGCGACACGTTGCTGGTCGACCGGCAGGCGTTCGGTTTTCTGACCCTGGATCGGTTTGCCGACGGCCGTGATCTCTGGTTGATGGCCACAGGTACCGGAGTCGCACCGTTTTTGTCGATCCTTCAAGACTTCGAAGTCTGGGAAAAATTCGAGCGAATCATCCTTGTCTACAGCGCGCGCGAAGCACAAGAACTCGCCTACCAGGAGTTGATCGCCGGGCTGGCACAGCGCGAGTACCTGGCAGAGTACGGGTATAAGCTGCAGTTCATTGCGACAGTCACCCGCGAGCAGCAGCCAGGGGCGTTGAACGGGCGGATCACCCGGCTGATCGAGAATGGCGAACTGGAACGTGTGGCTGGTGTGGGGCTGACGGCCGAGCATTCGCGGGTGATGCTCTGCGGTAACCCGCAAATGATCGATGACACGCGCAAACTGCTTAAAACGCGCGATATGCGGCTAAGCCTGAGTCGCCGGCCCGGGCAGGTTGCGGTAGAGAATTACTGGTAAACGGCGCCGTGATGGCGCCTTTTACCACGGCGACAGGTCCGTTCAGGGTCTGTTGTTCTGCACTTTGAGCAGGTCGCGGATCTCTACCAGCAGTTCCTCCTCCTTGGTCGGAACCGGTGGCAGGGTTGGCGCGACGGCCTCTTCGCGTTTTAGTCGATTGATGGCTTTGACACCCATGAAAATCGCAAAGGCGACGATCACGAAGTCGATCAGGCTTTGGATGAATTTGCCATAGGCCAGCACCACCGCCGGTGCATCGCCTTGGGCGGCCTTGAGCGTAATCGCCAGATCACTGAAGTCCACCCCACCAATCAGCAGACCAATGGGCGGCATCACCACGTCGCCTACAAATGACGAAACGATTTTGCCGAAGGCCGCACCGATGATAATACCGACGGCCATATCGACCACATTGCCTTTGACCGCGAAGGCCTTGAACTCACTTATCACGCCCATAGGTTATTCCTTGTTACAGATGAGGTTGGTGAAAGCAGTGTAATTCAGTAAAAGGTATCCTGCTCGAAACACCTGTTTACAGTGCTGCCTGTAATCGATCTGCATAACGACAAATAATTCGTAAAGTGCTATCAGGCGCACGGGAACTAACCTTTCTAATCCGGCATTCCCAGAAGCTTTACTCAATCATATTCTTACGAATTTTCTATTTATGTTTGGCCTCCCCGGTCACTAGCCTCTATGTGGGCGCACCTGGATGCGCCCTATAAAACCAGAGGAATTTCGTATGAACACCACCATGGGCCTCGGGGCTTTTCCCCTGCGTAGCACCTTGGGCATTTTGACCGTCAGCCTGCTCTCCTTTTCCGTTCAGGCCACTCCACTGACCCGTGATAACGGTGCGCAAGTGGGCGATGACCAGAACTCGCAAACCGCCGGCGCAAGCGGCCCGGTGCTGCTGCAAGACGTTCAATTGATGCAAAAGCTCCAGCGTTTCGATCGCGAACGTATTCCCGAACGTGTGGTGCATGCCCGTGGTACCGGTGCCCATGGGACGTTCACGGTAACCGACAATCTCGCAGACCTGACCAAAGCCAAGGTATTTGCCGCAGGTGAAAGAACACCCGTATTCGTTCGCTTTTCCTCGGTAGTGCATGGCAGTCATTCACCGGAAACGTTGCGCGATCCGCGAGGTTTTGCCACGAAGTTCTATACCGCGGACGGCAACTGGGATCTGGTGGGCAACAATTTTCCAACGTTCTTCATTCGCGACGCTATCAAGTTCCCGGACATGGTCCACGCGTTCAAGCCGGATCCGCGTACCAATCTGGATAATGACTCACGACGCTTTGACTTTTTTTCCCATGTTCCGGAAGCCACTCGCACGCTGACAGAGTTGTATTCCAACTCGGGTATTCCCGCCAGCTATCGAGAAATGGACGGCAATGGTGTACATGCCTACAAGTTGATCAACGCCAACGGCAACGTTCATTACGTCAAATTTCACTGGAAGAGTTTGCAAGGCATTAACAATCTGACGCCAAAAACGGTCACTGAAGTTCAGGGACAGGATTACAGTCATATGACCAATGACCTGGTGGCTCATATCAATAAAGGCGATTTCCCCAAGTGGGATTTGTACGTCCAGATTCTAAAACCGCAAGATTTGTACAAATTTGACTTCGATCCACTGGATGCAACCAAGATCTGGCCTGGCGTACCAGAGCGAAAAGTTGGACAAATGGTATTGAACCGTAATCCGAATAATGTCTTTCAGGAAACTGAACAAGTTGCCATGGCTCCGGCCAACCTTGTTCCGGGTATAGAACCGTCGGAAGATCGGTTGCTGCAGGGGCGAGTATTCTCTTATGCCGATACCCAGATGTATCGCCTCGGGGCCAACGCCATGCAATTACCGATCAATGCACCCAGGATTGCGGTGAACAATGGCAATCAGGATGGAGCACTGAATATCGGTCAGAGCAGTACAGGGGTGAACTATCAGCCGAGTCGTCTGGCGCCTCGTGAGGAGCTGCAAAGCGCGCGCTATAGCCAGCAGGCACTGACTGGCAGCACGCAACAGGCAAAAATAAGCCGTGAGCAAAACTTCAAGCAAGCGGGTGATCTTTATCGCTCGTTCAGCAAGACGCAGCGCAAGGACCTGATCGAGAGTTTCGGTGGTTCGCTGGCCACCACGGACGATGAAAGCAAGCACATCATCCTGTCTTTCCTCTACAAGGCTGATCCGGAATACGGCGCCGGCGTGGCCGCAGTCGCCCAGGGAAATCTGACCCGCGTCAAAGCACTTGCGGACAAGCTGGTGGACTGATCCCGGTGGCTTCAAACGACCTCACGCCAGGGTGGCGTGAGGTCATGGCGAAGTGGAGGAGCCAACTCATGCGTGTCTACCTGTTATCCCTGCTGTTAAGCGGTCTGTCATTCAGTGTTTGTGCCGAGTCGAAGGCAAATACTCTATTGGCCGAAGACTCCGTCGCGCTTAAAGCGCAATTGCAGAACTACTACTTCGACGCCGCTCGTCGCGGTGACGTACAGATGCTCGATAGTTTTATCGAGGCGGGCTATTCCCTTGGCACCCAGGACAGCAAGGGCTATACCGCGCTGATTCTGACGGCCTACCACGGCCACGCCGCGGCAGTGGAACGCTTGCTGACGGCCGGTGCTGACGCTTGTACTCAGGATCAGCGGGGTAATACGGCGCTGATGGGGGCCATTTTCAAAGGTGAGGTGCAGATCGCTCGTCGTCTCTTGTCAGTCGACTGCAATCCGGATCAACGCAATGGTGCGGGGCAGACGGCGGCGATGTATGCCGGTTTGTTCAAACGGGTGGAACTGCTCGATGCGCTGGCGGCCAAGGGCGCTGACCTGCATGCCGAGGACCCGGTGGGCAATAGCGCTACGCGCCTGGCCAATGGCGAAATCCGCACCGCTGCACCGCGCTGATCGCTGCCAGCTGAGCTATCATCGCGGTTTTTCGTTGGAGTTCCGATGGCCAAGGCAAAGCGCATGTACGGCTGCACCGAGTGCGGCGCAACCTTTCCCAAGTGGGGAGGCCAGTGCGGCGAGTGCGGCGCCTGGAACACGCTGACCGAAACCATGGTGGAAAGCGGTGGCGCAGCGGCCCCCAGCGGTCGTACCGGCTGGACCGGGCAGCAGGCTCAGATCAAGACCCTGGCCGAAGTCAGCGTCGAAGAGATTCCGCGCTTTTCCACGGCATCCGGTGAACTCGACCGAGTACTGGGCGGTGGTCTGGTGGACGGTTCGGTGGTGCTGATCGGTGGCGATCCGGGCATCGGCAAGTCGACCATTTTGTTGCAGACCTTGTGCAGTCTCGCGATACGTATGCCGGCGCTGTACGTCACCGGTGAAGAATCCCAGCAGCAAGTGGCCATGCGTGCCCGTCGCCTGGGACTGCCTCAGGACAAGCTGCGGGTGATGACTGAAACCTGCATCGAGACCATCATCACCACGGCGCGGGTAGAAAAGCCGAAAGTCATGGTGATCGACTCGATCCAGACGATCTTCACCGAACAGCTGCAATCGGCACCCGGCGGTGTCTCTCAGGTGCGCGAGAGTGCGGCGTTGCTGGTGCGTTACGCGAAACAGAGTGGCACCGCGATATTCCTGGTCGGTCATGTCACTAAAGAGGGCGCACTGGCCGGGCCGCGGGTACTGGAGCACATGGTCGATACCGTGCTGTATTTCGAAGGCGAATCGGATGGTCGCCTGCGTCTGCTGCGGGCGGTGAAAAACCGCTTCGGTGCAGTCAACGAACTGGGCGTGTTCGGCATGACCGACAAAGGGTTGAAGGAAGTCTCCAACCCGTCGGCGATTTTCCTGACTCGAGCGCAGGAAGAAGTGCCGGGCAGTGTGGTGATGGCAACATGGGAAGGCACCCGGCCGATGCTGGTGGAAGTCCAGGCGCTGGTGGACGATAGCCACCTGGCCAACCCGCGTCGAGTGACCCTGGGCCTGGATCAGAATCGACTGGCCATGCTCCTGGCAGTGCTGCATCGACATGGTGGCATCCCTACTCACGATCAGGATGTCTTCCTCAACGTGGTCGGCGGGGTCAAGGTATTGGAAACGGCTTCCGACCTGGCCTTGATGGCGGCGGTGATGTCCAGTTTGCGCAACCGGCCGTTGCCCCATGATCTGCTGGTGTTTGGCGAAGTGGGACTGTCTGGCGAGGTGCGGCCGGTGCCCAGCGGTCAGGAACGGCTGAAAGAAGCCGCCAAGCACGGCTTCAAGCGGGCCATCGTACCCAAGGGCAATGCGCCGAAAGAGGCGCCGCCCGGGCTGGAAATTATTGCTGTGACTCGCCTTGAGCAGGCATTGGACGCGTTGTTCGCATAGTCACCTGGCAAACTGGAGCGGTGATCAAACTTCGATCAGCGCTCCCAGTTCCCGCTCCAGCTCTTCTGCATCCCCCAGATTCAACGCAATCAGCCTTCGCAGGTGTTCGATCGATTCGAGGTTGATGTGCAGGCAGAAAAAACCCAGCCGGCCGTGATCGTCGTGGGCCAGGCTTACGTCCATCCTGACTTCGACGTCGTCGCTCAAATGTATATCCGCTGCGAAAGGTTGCGCCTCATCACCCGTCCAGGGATCTGGGCGTTGGACCAGCAGACCTTTGAGCGACAGATCAATCAACTGCACCGGCCAACGATTTTGCCCCTGGCTGAGTTCGGTTTTTGCATCGAAGGCAAAACGTTTGAAGCGGCGGCGATCTGCAGGGTGGTCGCTCATGGCGCAATCCTCTTGATGTGCGCTGACTATAGACCGGCATTTGCCAGAGTCGCTACTGGCGACGTCGAAGTGCTTCGCACTAGGGTATGGCCTTTGGTGTAATCGGGGCTAAACTCGGTTTGGCTTTATCTCAAGTCCACCCTGGCTGGAATAAAAAAGATGAAAAATAATAATAGCCTGCTCCGCCACTTACCTTGGCTGCTGCTGGCAATCCTGGGAGCCTGTGCCCTGGGCGTAGTGGCCTTGCGCCGCGGCGAGGCGATCAACGCCTTGTGGATTGTGGTCGCGGCAGTGGCCATTTATCTGGTTGCTTATCGTTACTACAGTCTGTTCATCGCTAACCATGTGATGCAGCTCGATCCGCTTCGGGCCACTCCCGCAGTGCTCAACAATGATGGCCTGGACTATGTGCCGACCAACAAACACATCCTTTTCGGTCACCACTTCGCGGCCATTGCGGGCGCGGGGCCGCTGGTCGGCCCGGTGCTGGCGGCGCAAATGGGCTACCTGCCCGGCACGCTCTGGCTGATTGCCGGGGTGGTGCTGGCCGGTGCGGTTCAGGACTTCATGGTCCTGTTCATGTCGACCCGACGCAACGGTCGCTCCCTGGGTGACATGGTCCGTGAAGAAATGGGCCGTATCCCCGGCACCATCGCGCTGTTTGGCTGCTTCCTGATCATGGTCATCATCCTCGCGGTGCTGGCGCTGATCGTGGTCAAGGCCCTGGCCGAGAGCCCGTGGGGCATTTTCACGGTGATGGCGACCATTCCGATCGCGATGTTCATGGGCATTTACATGCGCTACATCCGCCCGGGCCGCATCGGTGAAATCTCGATTGTCGGGGTGCTGTTGCTGTTGGGTTCAATCTGGCTGGGCGGGCAAATTGCCGCTGATCCGGTGTGGGCCAAAGCCTTCACCTTCACCGGAATCCAGATCACCTGGATGCTGATCGGCTACGGCTTTGTGGCCGCGGTCCTGCCGGTGTGGCTGATTCTGGCGCCGCGCGACTACCTGTCGACTTTCCTCAAGATCGGTACCATCGTTGCCTTGGCGATCGGCATTCTGATCACCATGCCCGAGCTGAAAATGCCGGCGCTGACCCAGTTCACCGACGGCACCGGACCGGTCTGGAAGGGCGGGCTGTTCCCGTTCCTGTTCATCACCATTGCCTGTGGTGCGGTGTCGGGTTTCCACGCGCTGATTGCCTCCGGAACTACCCCGAAACTGCTGGCTAACGAAAGTCATGCCCGCTACATCGGTTACGGCGGCATGCTGATGGAGTCCTTCGTGGCCATCATGGCCATGGTGGCCGCCTCGGTAATCGAACCGGGCGTCTACTTCGCGATGAACAGTCCCGCGGCTATCGTCGGTGGCGATGTGGTTGCGGTGGCCCAGACAGTCAGCAGCTGGGGCTTCGCGATTACTCCGGAAGCCCTGCAAACCGTGGCCAAGGACATCGGTGAAACCACCATCCTGGCCCGTGCCGGCGGTGCGCCGACCCTGGCGGTCGGTATCGCGCAGATCCTGCACACGCTGCTGCCGGGTGAGAACACCATGGCGTTCTGGTACCACTTCGCGATCCTGTTCGAGGCGCTGTTCATCCTGACCGCAGTCGATGCCGGCACCCGTGCCGGGCGCTTCATGCTCCAGGACTTGCTCGGTTCCTTCGTTCCGGCGCTCAAGCGTACTGAATCCTGGACCGCCAACCTGATCGCGACCGCTGGTTGCGTGGCGATGTGGGGTTACCTGCTGTATCAAGGCGTGATCGATCCGTTGGGCGGCATCAACACCCTGTGGCCACTGTTCGGTATCTCCAACCAGATGCTGGCGGGTATCGCGCTGATGCTGGCGACGGTCGTGCTGATCAAAATGAAACGCCAACGCTACGTCTGGGTCACCATGTTGCCCGCCGTGTGGCTGCTGATCTGCACCACCACCGCCGGCTTCATCAAGCTGTTCGACGCCAACCCGGCGATCGGCTTCTTGTCTCTGGCCAGGAAGTACAGCGATGCCTTGGCCAACGGTCAGATTCTGGCGCCGGCCAAGAGCATCGAACAGATGCAGCATGTGATCTACAACGCCTACACCAATGCGACCCTGACGGCATTGTTCCTGTTCGTGGTGTTCAGCATCCTGTTCTATGCGCTCAAGGTCGGTATCGCCGCCTGGGGCACCAAGGAACGCACGGATAAAGAAACGCCATTCCAGGCCCAACCGGATGCGTGATCGAGGATTGCAGACATGTTCAATGACCTGAGTCGCCTCGGTAAATACCTCGGTCAGGCCGCGCGCCTGATGGTCGGCATGCCCGACTACGACAACTACGTCGAGCATATGCAAAACAAACATCCGGACAAGCCGGTGATGACCTACGAAGCGTTCTTTCGCGAACGCCAGGAGGCTCGTTACGGCGGCAAGGGTGGTCCGAAGTGCTGCTGAGCCCTTGAAATAAGGGCAGTGTCAGATCGAACGCGTCACGCCAGTCGTGGCGCGTTTTTATTTCTGGAATCATCAGGCAGGGCGGGCATTTTCAACGAACAATCAATCCATGCTCCATCGCGTAGTTGAGCAATGCGGCAGGTTTGTCGATATTCAGTTTGCGGCGGATGCTCAGGCGGTGGGTTTCGACGGTGCGCACGCTAATGTCGAGCTCCCGAGCCATTTCCTTGTTGTTCAACCCCTGAACCATCCTCGACAGGACCTGATTTTCGCGTGGGGTCAGTTCGTTATGAGGGTGTTTCTCGGCAGCCAGTTTTTGCGCAATTTCGGCACTGTAGAAGGTACCGCCGCTGGCAATCGCTTCGATCGCTGCGATGATTTCGCGCGAAGGTGCATTTTTCAGCACATAGCCACTGGCCCCTGAACGTACGGATTCGCTCACGTACTCATGGTTGTCGTACATGCTCAATATGAGAATCTTGATCGATGGATATTGCTGGCGCAACGCTCGAGTCAGCTCCAGCCCATTCATGTCTTTCAGGCCAATATCGACCAGCAGGAGGTCAGGGAGGGTCCGACCGACCATTTCGATAGCCTCGGTGCCGCTCTCGGCTTCGCCTACTACGTCTAAAGATTCCATCACCGCCAGCAAGGCGCGGATGCCATCGCGAACCAGTGAATGATCGTCGACCAAGGCGATGCGGATCGGGTAGGGCAGGCTCATAGGGGCATTCACTCTTGTTGTTATCGAAGGATCAACTTCAGGTGTTGGTTATGGCCATGGGCAGCAGGACGTCCAGTTCACTCCTTCCAGGCACTGAATGAAGATCGAATCGGCCGCCGAAATGCTCGACCCTTTCACGTATGTTGCGCAGTCCTATACCGCCATTCAGGCGCTCGACCCGAGTGACATTAAAGCCGATACCGTCATCGATGACGATCAAGCGTAAAGCATTTCCAGAACCGTGCAGAGTGATGGATACATTGCTGGCGTGAGCGTGCCGCTCAATGTTGGTCAGGGCTTCTTGCGCGATACGGAACAAAGCAACTGCGGCACCGTCGACCAGATGACAATCGAACAGGTTGCTTTCATAGTTCACGAGCAGGCCGCTGCGCTTTTCAAATTCGGCCGCCAACTGCCCGATGGCGGCGGGCAGCCCCAGAGTGTCGAGCAGCGATGAGCGCAGGTCGTGGGAGATAGTGCGGATCTCCCCGATAGCGACACCCAAACGCTCGGAGGCCTCTCGCAAAATGCTCAGGCCATTCTCGCGACCCGCTTCCAGCACATGGCTTGCCAGTTCGAATTGAAACTTTATCGACACCAGCAACTGACTGATACCGTCATGCAGCTCACGGGACACGCGCGACCGCTCTTCTTCCTGCAGGCTGACGATTCGCTGATTGAGTCTCTGAAGCTTTTTGTCTGCCAGGCGGTGTTCACTGACGTTCAAGGTCATGCCACTGGCGAAGACCAGTAGTACAGCGACCAGCGCAACGGCTGCGATCGCCAGCATGGTTGCATAAATGCCTTGCGCGACTTCATCGCGGGCTTGTTGAGTGGCCAGTTCGACATCTTCAAGGTAGATGCCGGTGCCGAGCATCCAGCCCCAGCGTTCAAGCATGACGACATAGGCCAGTTTGTCCGTGACCTGGCCGGTCGATGGCTTCTTCCACGCGTAACGCTGGAAACCTTCTCCGGATTCAGCGCTTTTCAATAATGCCTGGATCACTGGCAAACCGTGTGGGTCGGTCATTTCCCAGAGATACTTGCCAACCAGTTCCGATTGCCGGGCGTGCATCAGACTGCGGCCCTGGCGGTCATACACAAAAAAGTAGCCATCGATACCAAAGCTGAGTTTGCTTAACTCTTCGAGTACTCGTTGCTGCGTCAGCTCATCACCCTGACCACCGGCATACAAGGGTTCGATCAAGCTTTTGGCCATTTCAACGTAGTTTTTCAGTTCCGCGCGCTTGCTGGCGAGGATGCTGTCTTCGATAAGTTGCGCCTGCTGATCACCCAGTTGGCGATTCTGGAAAATCACCAGTGCGCAAATAACTGCAACGGCCAGTATCAGCGGCAAAATACCCAAGGCTACGATTTTGTGTTTGAGCTGCATGGTGACTCCTGTCCAGGCCGGGTGGCAGTGCGGCAGGGCTGTCGGAGGGGTGTCAGGGATTGGGCATGATATGTCAAAAAGGCTTCGGTCCTACACGCGTATCGACATTGCCAGGAGCTGTCTCGGTAGTACTACGTAGAAAGGTCTTACGTAGTACTGCGGATTTCGTTATTGAGGACATGCGCGGATATTAGGCGAGCTGCGCATAACGCGGCACTTATAATAATTACCGCCGCAGTCCACCGCTGTCGGCAGGAGAGACGCAATGTCCCGTCTGGTGAAACACCTCGCCTGGTTTGCGCTGGCTGTCATTGGAGCGGTTGCGCTGAGTGTCGTGGCCTTGCGCCGCGGTGAAGCGATCAACGCCCTGTGGATCGTAGTTGCCGCAGTCGCTATCTACCTTGTTGCCTACCGCTATTACAGTCTGTTCATCGCCAAGCATGTAATGCAGCTCGATCCGCTTCGGGCCACCCCCGCAGTGCTTAACAATGATGGTCTGGACTATGTGCCGACCAACAAACATGTGCTTTTCGGTCACCACTTCGCGGCCATTGCGGGCGCGGGGCCGCTGGTCGGCCCGGTGCTGGCGGCGCAAATGGGCTACCTGCCCGGCACGCTCTGGCTGATTGCCGGAGTGGTGCTGGCGGGTGCGGTTCAGGACTTCATGGTCCTGTTCATGTCGACCCGGCGCAACGGTCGCTCCCTGGGTGACATGGTCCGTGAAGAAATGGGCCGTATCCCCGGTACCATCGCGCTGTTTGGCTGCTTCCTGATCATGGTCATCATCCTCGCGGTGCTGGCGCTGATCGTGGTCAAGGCCCTGGCCGAGAGCCCGTGGGGCATTTTCACGGTGATGGCGACCATCCCGATCGCGATGTTCATGGGCATTTACATGCGCTACATCCGCCCGGGCCGCATCGGTGAAATCTCGATTGTCGGGGTGCTGTTGCTGTTGGGTTCAATCTGGCTGGGCGGGCAAATTGCCGCTGATCCGGTGTGGGCCAAAGCCTTCACCTTCACCGGAATCCAGATCACCTGGATGCTGATCGGCTACGGCTTTGTGGCCGCGGTCCTGCCGGTGTGGCTGATTCTGGCGCCGCGCGACTACCTGTCGACTTTCCTCAAGATCGGTACCATCGTTGCCTTGGCGATCGGCATTCTGATCACCATGCCCGAGCTGAAAATGCCGGCGCTGACCCAGTTCACCGACGGCACCGGACCGGTCTGGAAGGGCGGGCTGTTCCCGTTCCTGTTCATCACCATTGCCTGTGGTGCGGTGTCGGGTTTCCACGCGCTGATTGCCTCCGGAACTACCCCGAAACTGCTGGCTAACGAAAGTCATGCCCGCTACATCGGTTACGGCGGCATGCTGATGGAGTCCTTCGTGGCCATCATGGCCATGGTGGCCGCCTCGGTAATCGAACCGGGCGTCTACTTCGCGATGAACAGTCCCGCGGCTATCGTCGGTGGCGATGTGGTTGCGGTGGCCCAGACAGTCAGCAGCTGGGGCTTCGCGATTACTCCGGAAGCCCTGCAAACCGTGGCCAAGGACATCGGTGAAACCACCATCCTGGCCCGTGCCGGCGGTGCGCCGACCCTGGCGGTTGGTATCGCGCAGATCCTGCACACGCTGCTGCCGGGTGAGAACACCATGGCGTTCTGGTACCACTTCGCGATCCTGTTCGAGGCGCTGTTCATCCTGACCGCGGTCGATGCCGGCACCCGTGCCGGGCGCTTCATGCTCCAGGACTTGCTCGGTTCCTTCGTTCCGGCGCTCAAGCGTACTGAATCCTGGACCGCCAACCTGATCGCGACCGCTGGTTGCGTGGCGATGTGGGGTTACCTGCTGTATCAAGGCGTGATCGATCCGTTGGGCGGCATCAACACCCTGTGGCCACTGTTCGGTATCTCCAACCAGATGCTGGCCGGTATCGCGCTGATGCTGGCGACGGTCGTGCTGATCAAAATGAAACGCCAACGCTACGTCTGGGTCACCATGTTGCCCGCCGTGTGGCTGCTGATCTGCACCACCACCGCCGGCTTCATCAAGCTGTTCGATGCCAACCCGGCGATCGGCTTCTTGTCTCTGGCCAGGAAGTACAGCGATGCCTTGGCCAACGGTCAGGTGCTGGCGCCGGCCAAGAGCATCGAGCAGATGCAGCACGTGATCTACAACGCCTACACCAACGCAACCCTGACGGCGCTGTTCCTGCTTGTAGTGTTCAGCATCCTGTTCTTTGCGCTCAAGGTCGGTATTGCCGCCTGGGGTACCAAGGAACGTACGGATAAAGAAGCGCCGTACCAGGCTGTACCGGATGCGTGATCGAGGATTGCAGACATGTTCAATGACCTGAGTCGCCTCGGTAAATACCTCGGTCAGGCCGCGCGCCTGATGGTCGGCATGCCCGACTACGACAACTACGTCGAGCATATGCAAACCAAGCACCCGGACAAACCGGTGATGACCTACGAAGCGTTCTTTCGCGAACGCCAGGAGGCCCGCTACGGCAGCAAGAGTGGTCCGAAGTGCTGCTGAGCCACTGATCGCGGTCATCTGATGTGATGTGTGTGGGAGCGGATTTGTATTGCGATACGACCGCCCCGGTTTAACTGTTAAACCGAGGTGATACCATCGCGAGCAATCCCGCTCCCATTTTTTATTTCGGTCATCCAGGAGAATCGAGTTTGTCCTCTCCCATCCCCGTCACAATCCTCAGCGGCTTTCTCGGCGCCGGCAAAACCACGCTGTTGCGCCATCTGCTCAAGGCCGAGCACGGCTTGAAAATTGCCGTAATCGAAAACGAATTCAGCGACGCCGGCATTGACACCCAGCTACTGGGCGACGAGCCGGTGCAAGTCATGACGCTGTCCAACGGCTGCGTCTGCTGCACCATCCACACCGATCTGACCAAGGCGCTGTACTTGCTGCTGGAGCGTCTGGACAGCGGCGAAATCGCCTTCGACCGGCTGGTGATCGAATGCACCGGGCTGGCCGATCCGGCGCCTGTTGCACAGACTTTCTTCATCGATGAAGAGCTGCGCGAGCGCTATATCCTCGACGGCATCATCACCCTGGTCGACGCGGCCCATGCCGAGCACCACCTGACCCAGACCATCGCCCAGGCGCAGATCGGCTTCGCCGACCGTTTGTTGGTGAGCAAGCGCGACTTGGTGGATGAGCAGGCCTTTACCGCACTCAGCGAACGGCTGACCCGGATTAACCGGCGCGCACCGATTCGCGTGGTCGATCACGGCAAGATCGACCTGGCCGAACTGCTGGATGTCCGCGGTTTCAATCTCAATGCCGATCTGGGCGGCGGCTTGAGCCTGCGGCCAGTGAGCAAGGCGCCGACCGTCGACCGCATCTCCAGCCTGGTGCTGCGCACTGACAAACCGCTGGATATCGACAAGCTCAGCGAGTTCATGAACGAGTTGCTGGAAGCGCACGGCAAGCAATTGCTGCGTTACAAAGGTGTGTTGAACATCGTCGGCGAGCCACGGCGCATGGTATTTCAGGGGGTGCTGAAACTTTATGGTTTCGACTGGGATACCGAGTGGGCAGAGGGCGAGGCGCGGGAAAGCGTGATCGTGTTCATTGCCGATGAGTTGCCGGAAGAGAAGATTCGCGCGGGGTTTGCGCAGGTCGAGGCGTAGGAGCTGCCGCAGGCTGCGATCTTTTGATCTTGATCTTGTGGGAGCTTGCCCGCGATGAAGACGGTTTTGCTGCCAGCGCAAAAAGTGCGTTACCCCGATACGGTGTTCGCCCTGAGCAACTTCTCCTCAAGATGATCCAGATGCTCACTCATCAGGCGTACCGCTGCCTCGATATCACCTTGCTCTACCGCATCGACAATCGCCGCATGCTCTTGCCAGGCACAGTAGCTGCAAGCCTGTTCTTCATATTGGGCGATCACCAACGAGGTCAGCGGCACCAGGCTGCCGAGAAACTGCGCCAGTGGTGCATTGCCGGCTATTTCGGCCAGTTGCAGGTGGAATTCCCCGGACAGGCGAATGGCCGGCCCACGCAGGTCGCGCTCAATGCATTCGCGTTCCTCGGCGATCAACTTGCGCAGCTGCTTGAGTTGCCCCGGGGCAGGCTTCAGGCAGGCCAGTTTGACCAGGGTGGTTTCGGTCAGCCGTCGAGCGTGCAGTATCTGCCGGGTTTGCTCTGCATCTGGCGCGGCCACCTGAGGTCGATGATTGGGGCGCAGGATGACCACCTGTTGATGGGACAAGCGCGCTAACACATGACGAATGATGCTGCGACTGACGCCAAACACCTGACCGAGGCTTTCCTCGGTGAAACGGCTGGCGGGGGCGATACGTTGTTCAAGGATGGCATCGAAAATCCGTGGGTAGATATCGTCGGCCGAAAGCTTCTTCTCACCCTGGTGCTGCAAAGGGGAGATATAAGGAACCGTGAAGTGTTGTTTCTGTGAGGCGCAGATAGTCATGGCCTGTCTCCAGTCCGGTTGCCGATACGGGATGTTCTACAGCGTTGAGCTGCCCAGATTGTCTTCCGGGATATTCAGTTCGATACTCATGCGCAGCCCTTCCTGAATAATGTGCCGACGCATTTCGGCGCTGGCCAGAGCACTGTTCTTGCTGCGGATTGCACGGACCACGGCTTCGTTTTCCTGCAGGCGTTCGGCCAGGTGCTCCGGCGAGTTACGCAGGATCTCGGCACTTTGCTTGAGCGCATTGCTGGTCTGCTGCACCACGTTCTGAAAGATCGGATTAGAGGTCAGGGTGAACAACTCTTCATGGAACGCGATGTAGGCGTTCATCCCGGCTTCACTGTCATTGGCTTCGAGCGCTTCGCGCATATCCATCAAGGTCAGGCGCAGTTGACCGACTTCCTTGCTGCTGATCGACTGCGCGACCAGCCCGACAATAAAGGGCTCAAGGGTGTAGCGCAGTTGCAGGACATCCTCGAGACTCGCGCCAGCCACGCCGGTGTCCGTGGTCTGGGTATCGTTGACGGTAGCCTCGAGTACCACAACGCCTTTGCCGGGCATGGAGCGCACCAGTCCGAGGGTTTCCAGAACAATCACTGCTTCGCGCAGGCTCGGCCGACTGATGCCCAGTTGCTCAGCGAGTTCGCGTTGCCCTGGCAACATCTCGCCAGAGCGCCACTGGCCACGAGCCAGTGCGGCGCGCAGCTTTTCTACCACTGAATTTACAACCGTCGACGAGGTGATCACTGTTCGCTCCATTGAGTTTCGCTAAAAACGCCACTTGAAGGCGCTGATTGTTGTGCCTGCCGGGGGGCAGGCACAAGGTTCGGTCAAAATTCCTGCTGGTGGGCCGGGACCGCGGACTTTCTCGACTGGAAGGTATATCCCTCCTGGCCGGACAGTACTTTGTTCGCTCGCTGAGTATCGATGTCTTTTTCCCAGCGGGCGATAGCCACGGTGGCGACACAGTTGCCGATCAAGTTAGTCAGTGCCCGGCCGATGCCCATGAACCAGTCCACCGCCAGCACCAATACCAGACCGACCACCGGAATCGCCGGGATCGCGGTCAAGGTCGCCGCCAGAATCACCAGTGCCGAGCCGGGAATACCATGGGCACCTTTGGAGGTTATCAGCGAAACCAGCAGGATGGTCAGCAGGTCGGACATGGCCAGCGGTGTGCCGGTGGCGTTGGCGATGAACACGATGGCCAGCGTCAGGTAGATCGAAAAGCCATCGAGGTTGAACGAGTAACCGGTAGGAATCACCAGCCCGACTGTCGAACTGCCAATGCCCAGGTGTTCGAGCTTGCGCATGATTTGCGGCAGTACCGCGTCGGACGAGGCTGTACCCATGACGATCAACAGCTCTTCGCGCAGGTACTTGAGAAACGGCAGCATCCGCAGGCCCGAAAGACGCATTACCAGACCGAGAATCAATGCGACGAACGCGATACAGGTCAGGTAGAACAAGGCTACCAGGCCACCCAGGTGTTGCAGCGATTCCAGGCCGTATTTGCTGGTGGTGAACGCAATGGCGCCGAACACCCCGATCGGTGCCAGACGCACGATCATGCCCATGATGCGGAAGATGACATGGCTGAGTTCATTGATCAGCCGGGAGATGCCCGAAGCAGCTTCGCCCACCAGGTTCAGTGCACTGCCGAACAGCACCGAAAACAGCAGCACTTGCAGGATGTTGTTTTCGGCAAACGCCCCGATCACCGAAGTCGGGATCAGATCCATCAGGAACTGAGTGGTGGTGTGCATGTGCTGGCTGCGCTGGGCGATGTCGCCCATGTCTGCAGTGGAGAGCTGGTCCAGATGAATATTGGCACCGCTGCCAATGCCGGTACTGAAGGCAAACACCAGACCGATCACCAGCGCGATGGTGGTCAGCACTTCAAAGTAGATCACCGACTTGAGGCCGATGCGCCCGACCTTCTTCAGGTCTCCGGCGCCGGAGATGCCGCTGACCACCACGCAGAACACGATCAGGCCGATCAGCATTTTGATCAGTTTGATAAAACCGTCACCAAGGGGTTTTAGCTGTGAGGAGTATTCGGGGAGGGTGAGGCCGCAGGCGATGCCGAGCATCAGTCCTAGGACAACCTGGAGGAAAATCGAACGCGAGCACCATCTGATCATGAGGGGGATCCTGGTCGGTGTCCTGGCTGCCGTACGCTGAGCGCATCAGATTCAGGACTTAATTATTGTGGTCTTACCGGTATGTCCAGTGCAGGCGCAGTTTACGCTCGGTTTTCGGATGGAAACAAGCAATATTTGTGAAATTGGTTTTACCGGTCTGACCGGTGGTGCTGGTCCCGTAGGAGCTGCCGAAGGCTGCGATCTTTTGACGTTGATTTTGGCGCCTGAGAAGCCGATGAAGATCAAGATCAAGATCAAAAGATCGCAGCCTTCGGCAGCTCCTACAGGGATCGAGTGCAGCCGTTGAGGATTTTCAGGCAAAAAAAAGCCCGGCCATCACTGGTCGGGCTTTCTTGCAGCGGGTGATGCGGGCTGATTAAGCGCCGTATACCGGCAGCTTGGCGCAGATGGCCTTGACCTTCTCGCGGACGGCGTCGATAACGGCGTCGTTGTTCAGGTCAGCCAGGATGTCGCAGATCCAGCCGGCCAGTTCTTTGCACTCAGCCTCTTTGAAGCCACGAGTGGTGACTGCCGGAGTACCGAAGCGCAGGCCAGAGGTGACGAACGGGGAGCGTGGATCGTTCGGTACCGAGTTCTTGTTCACGGTGATGAACGCCTTGCCCAGAGCAGCGTCGGCATCTTTACCGGAGATTTCCTGTTTGATCAGCGACAGCAGGAACAGGTGGTTCTCGGTACCGCCGGACACTACGTCGAAACCGCGCTCGATGAACACACCGGCCATGGCCTGGGCGTTCTTGACCACTTGTTGCTGGTAGGTCTTGAACTCAGGCTGCAGCGCTTCCTTGAAGCAAATCGCTTTGGCCGCGATCACGTGTTCCAGCGGACCGCCCTGGGCGCCCGGGAATACCGCGGAGTTCAGCTTCTTCTCGATGTCGGCGTTGGCACGGGCCAGGATCAGGCCGCCACGTGGACCGCGCAGGGTCTTGTGGGTGGTGGTGGTCACGACGTCAGCGAAAGGCACCGGGTTCGGGTAGACGCCAGCGGCGACCAGACCGGCTACGTGAGCCATGTCGACGAACAGGTAGGCACCGACTTTGTCAGCGATTTCACGAAAGCGTGGGAAGTCCAGGATCTGCGAGTAAGCAGAGAAACCGGCCACGATCATTTTCGGCTTGTGCTCGACTGCCAGACGCTCGACTTCGTCGTAGTCGATCAGGCCGTTGCTGTCGATGCCGTACTGCACGGCGTTGTACAGCTTGCCGGAGGAAGAAACGCTGGCACCGTGGGTCAGGTGACCGCCGTGGGCCAGGCTCATGCCCAGGATGGTGTCACCGGCTTGCAGCAGTGCCAGGTAAACCGCGCTGTTGGCCTGGGAGCCGGCGTGTGGTTGAACGTTGGCGTAATCGGCACCGAACAACTCTTTGGCGCGATCGATCGCAAGCTGCTCGACCACGTCGACGAACTCGCAACCACCGTAGTAGCGCTTGCCCGGGTAACCTTCGGCGTACTTGTTGGTCAGTACCGAGCCTTGAGCTTCCATCACCGCTGGGCTGGTGTAGTTTTCCGAAGCGATCAGCTCAATGTGCTCTTCCTGGCGCTGAGCTTCTTGTTCCATGGCGGCAAAGAGATCGGCGTCGTACTTGGCAATAGTCAAATCACGGCTGAACATGGCGGTCCTCAAGGATCGGGGCAGAAAAGGAGGGCATTCTAACCTAATGGGTTTTAGATGGCATATGAAAGGACATCATGTCGCAGACAAGTGGTGTTCATGCGGGGCGGAATTAGGGGATGGCCGAAAAGATCGCAGCCTGCGGCAGCTCCTGCACAGACCAGGTACATCCGCTATCAATGTGTGAACGCAATCCGTAGGAGGGGCCGCAGGCTACGATCTTTTTCGGGACACCACAAATCCCGGCTCTTCAATCAAACATGAACAACGCATCATTGCTGAACTGCGCTTCGAAGCGGTTGGCCGGCATCGGGCGGCCGAACAGGTAGCCCTGAACCTCGTCGCAGCCATGCTCGCGCAGGAAGTCGAGCTGCTCATGGGTTTCCACGCCCTCGGCGATTACCGCCAGGTTCAGGCTGTGGGCCATGGCAATGATCGCTCGGGCGATCTGTGCGTCCTGTTCGCCAGAGGGCAGGCCGTCAACGAAGGTGCGGTCGATTTTCAGCACATCGATCGGAAACTGCTTGAGGTAGTTCAGCGATGAATAGCCGGTGCCGAAGTCATCGACCGCAATGCTCAGGCCGAGGTTTTTCAAGCTGGCGAGGATCTGCATCGCCTCATTGACCTCGCGCATCAGAATACTTTCGGTCAGTTCCAGCTCCAGACAGGCTGGTGGCAGGCCGGTTTCCTTGAGGATAGTGGCGATCCGCGTGCCGAGCTGGCCGTCGGAGAACTGCCGGGCGGAGATGTTCACCGAGACTTTTGGCACCCGGACCTTGGCCTGATGCCAGGTCTTGAGCTGACGGCAGGCCTCGCTGATCACCCAGTCGCCGACATCCACCACCAGTCCGAGCTCTTCGAGCACCGGAATGAAATCTCCCGGCGGCACCAGCCCGCGCCGCGGATGGCGCCAGCGCAGCAGGGCTTCGGCGCCGGTCAGGCGTTTACCGTCGCCACTGAATTGCGGTTGGTAGTAGAGAACGAATTCATCTTGCTCCAGGGCATGGCGCAGATCGCTTTCCAGTTCCAGGCGCTCCAGGGCGCTGGCGTTCATGTCGGCCTGGTAGAACTGGAAGTTGTTCTTGCCACGTTCCTTGGCGTGGTACATCGCGGTGTCGGCGTTCTTCATCAGCTGGCTCAGCTCATTGCCGTCCTGTGGGCTCAAGGCAATGCCGATACTGGCGGTGACAAAGAATTCCCGGCCTTCGAGGACGAACGGTTTCACCAGGCTGGCGAGGATTTGTTCGGCCACGTGAATGGCCCGGTTCAGCGCCATTTCGCGGCTGGCCCGCGGTTGCAGGAGCAAGGTGAACTCATCGCCGCCCATGCGCGCCACGGTGTCGTCATCATCGACACAACCAAGCAGGCGCGTGGCCATTTCCTTGAGCATGCGATCGCCGGCGGCGTGGCCGAGGGAGTCGTTGATCGGTTTGAAACGGTCGAGGTCGAGGAACATCAGCACTACCCAGGACTTCTGCCGTTCGGCCGATTGCAATGCGGTATGCAGACGGTCCTGGAACAGCGTGCGGTTGGGCAGATGGGTCAGGGCGTCATAATAGGCCAGGCGATGGATACGCTGTTCACTGGCCTTGCGTTCGCTGATGTCGCTAAAGAAGCAGACATAGCTGGCCAGATCGCCCTCGTCGTCGAACACGGCGGTGATCCCGACCCAGGCCGGGTAATGTTCGCCATTGCGCCGCTTGAGCCAGACTTCGCCTTCCCAGGTGCTGTGCTGATGAAGCTGTTTGAGTACATAACGCAGATGAGCGTCCTGCTGCTCGTCGACGGTGAGCATGTTCGGCAACTGATCGAGGACCTGGGTCACGGCATAACCGCTGACGCGGCTGAAGGCCTCGTTGGCCTGGACGATATATCCGGCCGGGTCGGT
The DNA here is from genome assembly GCF_057838875.1 of Pseudomonas sp. KH_050. Lineage (NCBI taxonomy): Bacteria > Pseudomonadati > Pseudomonadota > Gammaproteobacteria > Pseudomonadales > Pseudomonadaceae > Pseudomonas > Pseudomonas sp. KH_050. Next base: position 734,654 of record NZ_CM174478.1, read on the forward strand.
GATCAGAATCGCCGAGGTCGAGTGCTCGAAAACCGTGGCCGCCATGCGCAGGTCTTTTTCCGCGCGGCGTTGCTGGCTGATGTCGCGACCGACACCGAGCACGCCTTCGAAGGCGCCGTGTTCATCCCATACCAGCACCAGTCGTAGCTCGATCGGAATTTTGCGTCCGTCGGCCCGCAGGCAGTCGAAGAGGAACAGTTGGGTCTGCACCTGGCTGCGCAATTGAGCCAGCTGTTCCGGTTGGCCCAGGGCTTTGCTGACGCGCTCCATCAAGGTGTAGATGCCGGTCAGCTGTTGCGGGTTGGCGATGATCGATTGCCAGCCGTTGGAAAAAAACCACTCGGCGTCATAACCGAGTACCGCCTGCACCGACGGGCTGACGTAATTGAGTGCCAGCTTGCTGTCGGTGGAGAAAATCACGTCGCTGATGCTTTCGGCGAGCATGCGGTAGCGCTGTTCGCTGTCGCGCAGGGACTCGCTGGCCTCGATCTGGTCAGTAATGTCCTTGGCCACGCCGATGATGCGCGTTACCTGATCATCCTTGTCGCGGGCCAGCGCCTGTTCGCGGATATCGAAGCGCCGCCATTGATTGTTGCGATGACGGAAGCGCAGCTGGCATTGCATTAACTGCGCATAGCCGGACTGGCGCTGTTCCTGACGCAAACGGTGATAGTGATCGGAGTCTTCGGGGTGCAGCAGGATCTCCCAGAAATACTCGCCCATCTGTTGCAGTTCGGACTTGTTGTAACCGAGTGTCTGGCCCAGGTGGTGGTTGCTGAAGATCATCCGCTGGCTGATCACATCCTGCACATACAGATGATCGGGTACGGTGCGCACGACATCCGACCAGAAGCCTTCGCGCTCAAGCAGGGACAGTTCGATGAGTTTGCGACTGGTGATGTCACTGATGCTGAGAATCACTGCTTGATAGTCGTGCGGATCTTCCGGCAGACGCATAACCAGCCACAGGTGCTGATCGTTGCCTTGAGCGTCCTTGAGCTTGATTTCCAGCTCAAGCTGCTTCTGTTGATTGAGCACCGCGTCGAGCAATTGGTCGCCGATGGCACTGTTATCCAGCGGCGGGCCTTCGATCAACAGCCGCCAGGCCTGCTGGCAGGATTCAACATTAAGCAGTCGCAAGGCGACCTGATTGACCTCGGTGATGCGCAACTCTTGCAGCAATTGCTGGCGCTGTTCGCAGTTCTCCAGCCAGCACCGCAGCTGTTGGCTATCGTGCAGTTGAACTTTGTCGAAGAGCGCTTGCAGTCCTGAAAGATCGAGCACGCACAAGGCCACGCCCGTGCCCTCGAAAATATCCTGGTAACGACGGCGGCCGTCGTGCAACTGACGCTGGCGCCGGCGCATGTTCAGCAGGGCAATCACCGGTAACAATGAGAAGGCCAGCCCCAACAGGCATTTGGCGATAAAGGCCGGCAGCAGCTGTTCAATCACCCGTTGCCGGTCGAACAGTCCGCGTAATTGCCAGTCGCTGTTACTGAGCGGTACCGCCAGTACGCTATTGGCCAGGTCATCGGGCGTCAGTGTTTCGGGTTTGAGCCTGGGCAGCGCATCGTCACGGATGATGACCTGGTGAGTGAGGCGATTTTCCACCACCCACAGCGGGCGAATGTCGGCTTCGCCCTGCTTGGTCAGCGAGGAGAAGAATGTCGGAGCCAGGCGCAACGCCCAATAGCCGCGACGACTGCCCCCGGTCTGACGCAGCAGCAAATGCACCACTGAACCGTCATCGGCGTTGCTGAAATAGTGGGCCTGGACATGACTGCGTCGGACCAGTTCGCTCAGGTAGTCGGCGTCCTGGCTGTCTTTGGCGCTATCACTGAGGAGGGTTCCCGAGGGACTCAGCAACGCGATGCTGCGTAGAGCGGGCAAGGACTGTTGGAGCCTGCGTAGCAACGCCTGCTGTTGTTCATCAGTTTGTGGTTGTTCGACGATGGGTAGCAGATTCAGGGCGATTTGCGCGTTCAGCGCCATATTAAGGCTGATCTGCGCAGCCAGGTCGGCGCTGTAGTCGATAGTGTATTGGCGCTGGTTTTTCTGGGTTTCCCGCAGTTGATCCAGCAACTGCCAGAACAGCAGGGCGAGCAGCAGCAGGACCAGCGTCGCCAACCCGCCTTTGAGCGTGCCGCGCAGGGTCGAGCCGGGCGCAGGGATCGACGCGCTCATGGAAGATGGCGGATTGACATTGGGCAAACTGAAATCCTGCGGTTTGGCTGGACTGGCGCGACATGCACTATAAGCCGGACGCCCGGAGGGCGGCTAGCATGCCTTGAGTTGTGGCAAAGTGCCAGCCCTTGCTGGCTGGACTGGTTTCCTACATTAGGGTAGCTTTGCCGGTTACGCGGGGGCGTTCCAGCTCCTGAACTCAGGCTTTTTCCGCGCGCAGGTATCGATTGAAATCAATCGCTGGTGCCGCGCATGGCCTGGCCCGAGCTTCGCTCGCGCTTTAATTCATCAGTCACTGACGCTAGGTTCTCCATGGCTCAATACGTCTTCACCATGCATCGGCTGAGCAAAGTTGTTCCGCCGAAGCGGGAAATCCTGAAAAACATTTCTCTGTCATTCTTCCCTGGCGCCAAGATCGGCGTGCTCGGCCTCAACGGATCGGGTAAGTCCACCCTGTTGAAAATCATGGCGGGCGTCGACTCCGAGTTCGATGGCGAAGCACGGCCAATGCCCGAGCTGAACATCGGCTATCTGCCGCAAGAACCACTGCTGGATCCGACCAAGACCGTGCGTGAAGTGGTCGAGGAAGCGGTCAGCGTGATCAAGGACGCCCAGGCGCGCCTGGATCAGGTCTACGCCGAATACGCCGACCCGGACGCCGACTTCGACAAGCTGGCGGCCGAACAAGCCAAACTCGAAGCTATCCTGCAAGCAGGCGACGGTCATAACCTTGATCGTCAACTGGAGGTTGCTGCCGATGCGCTGCGTCTGCCGGCCTGGGACGCGAAGATCGAATTCCTGTCCGGTGGTGAAAAGCGTCGTGTGGCCTTGTGCCGCCTGCTGCTGTCTGCGCCGGACATGCTGCTGCTCGACGAACCGACCAACCACCTGGACGCTGACTCCGTGGCCTGGCTGGAGCATTTCCTCCACGACTTCCCGGGCACCGTGGTTGCGATCACGCACGACCGTTACTTCCTGGACAACGTCGCTGGCTGGATCCTCGAGCTCGACCGCGGCGCCGGTATTCCTTACGAGGGCAACTATTCGGGTTGGCTGGAAGCCAAGTCCGATCGTCTGGCCCAGGAATCCAAGCAGCAGTCGGCCCACGAAAAGGCCATGAAGGACGAGCTGGAATGGGTGCGCAAAGGCGCGAAGGCTCGACAGTCGAAATCCAAGGCTCGTCTGCAACGCTTCGAAGAAATGCAGTCGCAGGAATTCCAGAAGCGCAGCGAAACCAACGAGATCTACATCCCGGCCGGTCCGCGCCTGGGTGACAAGGTCATCGAATTCAAGAACGTTTCCAAGGGTTACGGCGATCGCGTGCTGATCGACAACCTGTCGTTCTCCATGCCTAAAGGGGCGATCGTCGGCGTAATCGGTGGTAACGGTGCCGGTAAGTCGACCCTGTTCCGCATGTTGATGGGCAAGGAAACTCCGGATTCCGGCAGCATTGAAGTCGGTGAGACCGTGCAGCTGGCCTGCGTGGATCAGAGCCGCGAAGACCTCGACGGCAGCAAGACGGTGTTCCAGCAGATCTCCGATGGTTCCGACCAGATCCGCATCGGTAACTATGAAATCCCGTCGCGTACCTATGTCGGTCGCTTCAACTTCAAGGGCGGCGATCAGCAGAAGTTCGTCAAGGACCTGTCCGGTGGTGAGCGTGGTCGCTTGCACCTGGCGCTGACCCTGAAAGAGGGTGGCAACGTCCTGCTGCTCGACGAACCGTCCAACGACCTCGACGTCGAAACCCTGCGTTCCCTGGAAGAAGCCTTGCTCGACTTCCCGGGCGCCGCCATTGTGATCTCTCACGATCGGTGGTTCCTTGACCGCGTCGCGACTCACATCCTGGCGTACGAAGACGACTCGCAAGCGGTGTTCTTCGAAGGTAACTACAGCGAGTACGAAGCCGATCGCAAGAAGCGTCTCGGTGAAGCTGCTGCCCAGCCGCACCGGGTACGGCACAAGAAACTGGCCTGATCAGGCAGGTTGCATGAAAAACGGAGCCCTTCGGGGTTCCGTTTTTTTTTGCATGTTTTTTCAGCTGCACCGTGGCGTCTGTATTAAAAGATCGCAGCCTGCGGCAACTCCTACGCGGACCGGGCTCGGCACCTATGCGATGTGAACGCAAAACCGTAGGAGCTGCCGCAGGCTGCGATCTTTTCGGGCGCGCTTACCTGGTGCGCCGACCACGGGCGGCTTTCCTGTTTCGGTGCGAAATACCATTGAATTCCGCAAAATTTATATCAGGCGCACCATTTAAATTCATAAATGCGACATTTCGCTCTGTCGCGGTGCGGCATGAATTGATAAAGTCCCGGGCAAATTGCCTTAACGACATAAATTTGCCGAGACCTTTCATGATCGAATCCGTTGAAGACTTCCTTGCCCGCCTGAAAAAACGCGACCCTGACCAACCCGAATTCCATCAGGCAGTGGAAGAAGTTCTGCGTAGCTTGTGGCCGTTTCTCGAGGCCAATCCGCACTATCTGACTTCAGGAATTCTCGAGCGGATCTGTGAACCGGAGCGGGCCATCGTGTTCCGGGTTTCCTGGGTCGACGATCACGGCAAAGTCCAGGTCAACCGCGGTTTCAGGATTCAGATGAACAGTGCCATCGGTCCTTATAAGGGCGGTCTGCGCTTCCATCCCTCGGTGAACATGGGCGTGTTGAAATTCCTCGCCTTTGAACAAACCTTCAAAAACTCCCTGACGTCCCTGCCCATGGGCGGTGGCAAGGGCGGTTCGGACTTCGACCCGAAAGGCAAAAGCGACGCCGAGGTCATGCGCTTCTGCCAGGCGTTCATGAGTGAGCTGTACCGGCATATTGGTGCGGATCTGGACGTGCCGGCCGGCGACATCGGTGTAGGGGCTCGCGAGATCGGCTTCCTGTTCGGCCAGTACAAGCGTCTGAGCAACCAGTTCACCAGCGTGCTGACCGGCAAGGGCATGAGCTACGGCGGCAGCCTGATTCGCCCGGAAGCCACCGGTTTCGGTTGTGTGTACTTCGCCGAAGAAATGCTCAAGCGCAGCGGTGAGAAGGTCGAAGGCAAGCGGGTGGCGATCTCCGGTTCCGGCAACGTCGCGCAATACGCTGCGCGCAAAGTCATGGACCTGGGCGGCAAGGTGATTTCCCTGTCCGACTCCGAAGGCACGCTTTTCTGCGAAGCCGGTTTGAGCGAAGAGCAATGGCTGGCCGTGCTGGAACTGAAAAACGTCAAGCGCGGACGCATCAGCGAGTTGGCCGCTCGTTTCGGTCTGGAATTCCGCGCCGGTCAATGCCCTTGGGACCTGGCCTGCGACATCGCCCTGCCATGCGCGACCCAGAACGAGCTGGACGCCGATGCGGCGCGGACCTTACTGCGCAATGGCTGTATCTGCGTGGCCGAGGGCGCCAACATGCCGACTACCCTGGCGGCGGTGGATATCTTTATCGAAGCCGGGATCCTGTTTGCGCCGGGCAAAGCCTCGAACGCCGGCGGTGTGGCGGTCAGCGGCCTGGAAATGTCGCAGAACGCCATGCGCCTGCTGTGGACCGCGGGTGAAGTCGACAGCAAGCTGCACAACATCATGCAGTCGATCCACCACGCCTGCGTGCATTACGGCGAAGAGAATGGCCGGATCAACTATGTCAAAGGGGCGAACATCGCCGGCTTCGTCAAAGTTGCCGATGCCATGCTGGCTCAAGGCGTGGTGTAAGCCGGTTCAATGCGCAGGACTTCGATCAGCTGATCGCCGGCCGGTCGCTTCCACAACACTTCATCGCCAGGGTGCGCGCCAAGTAGCGCACGCCCCAGCGGCGAACCCCAATTGATCAGGCCACGGGCGGCATCGGCCTGGTCTTCGCCGACCAGTTGCACGCGCTGCTCGACGTTGTGCTCGTCGGCAAAGGTGACCCAGCTGCCAATCTGCACTTTCTCGGTCGACGACGCCTGAGTGACCACCTGAGCGCTTTGCAGGCGCTGATTGAAGTAGCGCAGGTCGCGTTCGATATCGGCCAGGCGCTGCTTGTCCGCACGCTCCCCCAGCGCCGATTGCTCACTGTGTTGCGCCTGCAGTTCAGCGACCTTGGCTTGCAGCAGGCCCAGCCCACCGGGGGTGACGTAATTGGGTTGCGCGCTGACCTGGCGTTCTACCGGTTGGTCGGCTTGCGCAGCGGCTTGATCTTCATTGACGAAGGCGCGGCTCATGACATTTCTCCCTTGATGGAGTTTGGGCCATGGTCGCAGCCATTTAGTTTCGACAAATGCCCGAAAGCGACTTATTGCGAGCGATAAGCCCGCGCCTTGTCCTGATCCTTCTGTTGCTGCCAGGCGCGTTCGCGTTCATCCCAGTGTCGATTCCGGTAATCGTTGCGCTCCTGGTTCTCCCGCATGGCCTGACACTGCCGGAAGCCATCGCTCCAGCCCTCGGCGTATTGCGCATCCTTGAGATAGCGCGGGACGTTTTTCCTGAATTGCCCGGTGATCACTCCAGCGGCCTGACGACCACTGCTGCAACCGTCATCGAAACCATCGGCGAAGGCTGGTGGATAACCTTCGGCGAGCAAATGCTCGTGAGTCGACTCGCACCCCGCCAGCAAACCCAACACCACCACAGCAGCCCAGCACCGCCACATCTCAGACTCCCACGCCGTTGAACGGCCTATGAGGTAAGTTTAGGAGTGGATTCGTCGGGCGTTTGTGAAAGGCTGGTGATTAATCTGTGGAGTTGAGCGCCTCAAGATCAAAAGATCGCAGCCTGCGGCAGCTCCTACGCCGATCGCATGCAACCGGGGTGCTGAGGGTGTACGCAATCCCGTAGGAGCTGCCACAGGCTGCGATCTTTGCGGCAACACTGCAAATCGCAAGTCAATAGTGATACCACTTCACCTCCAGCATCACTTCATTCTCCGGCGACGCCATCTGGCTGAACTCGCGCTGCGCACTCAAACGCAAGCCGAGATTGCGCGACAACTCCCACTGTTGATTGAGACTCAAGCTGCGGCGCACTTCGCCGTTGGTGAAGTAATCGCCTTTGGCTTCCAGGCTTAGATTGCCCAGCGGGTTGTGCCACAGCAGGCCGGTATTGAAGCCGGCCGCCGGGGTAATGAATCCGGAAAAGTCGGCATTGTGCTCGACGCGCGCGGTGCCAAGGGCAAAACCGAGCATCTGCTCACCGAGCTGCCAGGTACCACCGGCACCGCCATTGACATGGCTGACCAGGGTTTCATCGTCATGTTTGCCCGGTACGCGCTCCAGGCCGCCCGTGACTTGCCATGAAAGGGGCTTCAGCAGTTCGTTGCGCGGTGTCAGCGAGCGAATGGTCGCCAGGTCCAGTTGCTGTAACTGCCAGTTATTGCCTTCGTACTGACGCAGTTTCATCTGCAGGATTTCGATCTGCGCCCCGAGGGGAAAGCTCTCGGCATTGTCGTTGAGGTCGTGATAGGCCATGCGCAGGCCATATTCGCCAAACGCCTGGTCGCCCCGGGTACCGATGCCGGCTTGCCAGGTGCGTGATTCATGACCGTTCTCAGGCAGGCCCGGACGCTCGATCGAAAGCTCCGGCGCCGGGTTCTGGTTGATCGCCCGCAACAACTCGAAGCTGCGTTGTGCGCGCTGTGGATCGCGCTCCTGGCCGTTGGCGCGGTAGCGTTCGAGACGGTAGGCCGCGTCGATGATCAGTGCCTGGCGGGCCCGTGGCTGGGCCTTGAAGGCTGGATCCTGCAATTGTTTCTGGTCGGCACTGACTTTCAGCACCCAATCCTGCTCCTCGTCGCTCAATGGTTCGGCGCGGCTTAGCAGTTCGCGTTCGCGGGATGGCCGGTAGTCGATCTTCTCCACCAGCCCGGCTTCTTTCACCGCTTTAACAGTGTCGGTGGGGATGGCGGTCAGTGGGAATTGTTCGGTCAACTTCAGGCCCGGTCGCGCCACTTGCAGCAGTTCGAGCAGGCGGTAGGAACAGTTTTCATCGAAGAAGAAGTAGTCGAACTGGATCTGCTTGAGCTCCCAGACGTGCTCGACCATGCGCTCGGTCTCGGCTTGGGTCAGGTTCAGCCGGTATTCCCAGAGGTCACGGTTTTCCAGGCTGCGGTACTCAGAAAGCTTCTCCTGATAGGGCACCAGGGCGAACAGCCCGGGATAGCCACCCATCAGACCTTTCCAGGCATAGAGAATGCTGTTGTCGGAGCCTTCGATGTAAGCGCCGAAGTTGATCGCGTAGCTGAGAAGGGCGGTATTGTTGCGTTGCACGTCGGCCTGGTCGATCCGCAGCAAGGTGTGGCCGAACATCGACGACGGACTGTTCAGGTAAGCCGCCGGGAAGATCATCACCGCGCTATGCGGTGCAACATCCTTGAACCACTGGGTGAACTCGGCGCACTGCACGACGGGCAGGTCGTTGAGGCCCAGCTGCGCTTTCAGCCAGCGGCTGCGGGCCGGGTAGACGCACTGCGCGTGCTTCTCGCCAGCGCTGGCCGGGGCATACAGTGCCTGTACGGTCGCCTCCAGCTCATGATCCGGACGCTGTGCTCCATCGGCGGCGAGAAAAAACGTCGGCTCGCTGACATGGCTGCGCCAGCCGCCGAGCTTGGCGGATTCATAGTGACCCAGGGAAATCCAGAAGGGGTCATTGGCCAGTTGCTGCAAACCTTGGTTGTCGATGTGAGGCGCGGCGCACAGCGGGGCGCAGACACAGAGCGCCAGAGAGGCAAGGCGTTTGAGCATGGCGGGCAACTTAGAATTCGAAAAAAAAGACCCAAAGCGGGACAGGTCCAAAAAACAAATCCCGCCCCTCGAAAGGAGCGGGCGGGTCGAGCTTAAGCCTGGGTAGCGTATTTGGCCAGACGAGCGTCGCCTTTGAGCACGGCCAGGGTGTTGGTGTGCACATCATCGGCAGTTACATCGGCTTTGCTGAAGATTTGCTGGAAGTGTTGATGAGTGACTGCGGCGAAATGCGCGCGGTCTTCAGGGGCTACGCCCAGCACCACGGCGTAGGTAGTCAGCGCTTCGCCCTGCCCCTTGGCCATGTCTTCGGAGAGCTCGTTCATCATGCCATTCATGGCAATCCAGGACTTGCCCCCGTAAGTCAGCGCAGCGTTGGTCGAGCAACCGTTGGTGCCGGAAGTCATACCGAAGGTAGCGTTACCGGAGGTGCCGTTGGTGGTGGATGCCAGGAAATGAGCCGGGGTGCCACGCTGACCTTCAAACAGCATGTTGCCCCAACCGCAATCCGGGCCGCCTGGCGCTTGGGCCATTGCATTGATGGATACAGCGGTGAAAAGAGTACCGAGAAGAATCCGTTTCATAGCTTTGTTCTCTTTAGGTGCATACCAATGGACAAGGGTTCGGGCGCCAAGCTGACGCCGTTGGGCCGGTTATTAGTCCAGCCGCGCAGTTTGGAGTTTAGGCACGATCCAGGGGTTCCGTTGTTTTTTGCAAAGCATCCCTCGAAACAGCTTCTTTTTCGCGGGTCTGCGCGAGGTTTTTAGCTGGTCTATGCTTTCGCCTGCAGCGTGCCTTGCCAGCCGGGTGTACCCGGCGCCAGAATGCCGTCATCTGCCCCGCCTGATGTAAGGAAGCCCGATGCCTGATCCTGTTGCTGCCAGCTTGCGTCTAGCGCCCGAAGCGCTGACCCGTCCGTTTTCCGCTGAACAGTTCAGCTTCTCTACCACCAATGATCTGGAGCCTTTTCGCGGTGTGCTTGGCCAGGAACGAGCGGTCGAAGCCTTGCAGTTCGGCGTGGCCATGCCGCGCCCCGGTTACAATGTATTTGTCATGGGCGAGCCCGGCACCGGCCGGTTTTCTTTCGTCAAACGCTACCTCAAGGCCGAAGGCAAACGCCTGCAAACCCCGGCGGACTGGGTCTACGTCAACAATTTCGATGAGCCGCGCGAACCGCGGGCGCTGGAGCTGCCTTCGGGGGCGGCGGGTGCATTCATTACCGATATCAATGGCTTGATCGACAATCTGCTGGCGACCTTTCCGGCGGTGTTCGAGCATCCCTCCTACCAGCAGAAAAAAAGTGCCATCGACCGCGCCTTCAACCAGCGCTACGACCGTGCACTGGATGTGATCGAGCGTCTGGCGCTGGAAAAGGAAGTCGCCCTTTACCGCGACAGCACCAACATCGCCTTTACTCCGATGAGCGAAGGCAAAGCGCTGGACGAAGCCGAGTTTTCGCAACTGCCGGAAGTCGATCGCGAGCGTTTCCACGTCGATATCGCCGAACTGGAAGAGCGCCTGAACGAAGAGCTGGCAAGCCTGCCGCAGTGGAAGCGCGAATCCAGCAACCAGATGCGCCAGCTCAACGAGGAAACCATCACCCTGGCCTTGCAGCCGCTGCTGTCACCGCTGTCGGAAAAGTACGCGGAAAACGCCGGGGTTTGCGGTTATCTGCAAGCCATGCAGGTTTACCTGCTGAAAACCGTGGTCGAGCAACTGGTTGACGACAGCAAACCCGACGCTGTGGCCCGCAAGCTGCTGGAAGAGCAGTACGCCCCCAGTCTTGTCGTCGGGCACCATGCCAGCGGTGGCGCGCCGGTGGTCTTCGAGCCGCACCCGACCTATGACAACCTGTTCGGTCGCATCGAGTACAGCACCGATCAGGGCGCCCTCTACACCACCTACCGCCAACTGCGCCCGGGGGCCTTGCATCGGGCCAACGGCGGCTTCCTGATCCTTGAAGCGGAGAAAATGCTCAGCGAGCCCTTCGTCTGGGATGCGCTGAAGCGCGCATTGCAGTCGCGCAAACTGAAAATGGAGTCGCCGTTGGGCGAACTGGGGCGGCTGGCGACTGTAACCCTGTCGCCTCAGGTTATCCCGCTGCAGGTCAAGGTCATCATCATTGGCGCCCGGCAGTTGTACTACACGCTGCAAGACCTGGATCCGGACTTCCAGGAAATGTTCCGGGTGCTGGTGGACTTCGACGAAGACATCCCGATGGTCGATGAAAGCCTCGAGCAATTCGCTCAGCTGCTGAAAACCCGGACCTCGGAAGAGGGCATGGCACCGTTGACCGCCGATGCGGTGGCGCGTCTGGCGACCTACAGTGCGCGGCTGGCCGAGCATCAGGGGCGATTGTCGGCGCGTATCGGCGATCTGTTCCAGCTGGTCAGCGAGGCGGATTTCATCCGCCATCTGGCCAACGACGACATGACCGACGCCGGGCATATCGAACGAGCGCTCAAAGCCAAGGCGACTCGCACCGGCCGGGTTTCGGCGCGGATTCTCGACGACATGCTGGCGGGGATCATCCTGATCGACACCTCGGGAGCGGCGGTGGGCAAATGCAACGGGCTGACCGTACTCGAAGTCGGTGACTCGGCGTTCGGTATTCCTGCGCGAATCTCCGCCACCGTCTATCCGGGCGGCAGTGGCATCGTCGATATCGAGCGCGAGGTCAATCTCGGGCAGCCGATCCACTCCAAGGGCGTGATGATCCTTACCGGGTATCTGGGCAGTCGTTATGCCCAGGAATTCCCGTTGGCGATCTCCGCGAGTATTGCTCTGGAGCAGTCCTACGGTTATGTCGATGGTGACAGCGCCTCTCTGGGCGAAGCCTGCACCTTGATCTCGGCACTGTCGAAAACCCCGCTCAAGCAGTGCTTTGCGATTACCGGGTCGATCAATCAGTTCGGTGAGGTCCAGGCGGTCGGTGGGGTCAACGAGAAGATCGAAGGTTTCTTCCGTCTCTGCGAAGCCCGCGGTTTGACCGGCGAACAGGGCGCGATCATCCCGCAAGCCAACGTCGCGACCTTGATGCTCGATGAGCGCGTGCTGTCGGCGGTGCGCGCCGGGCAATTCCACGTCTACGCGGTGCGCCAGGCTGATGAAGCGCTGAGCCTGCTGGTCGGCGAACCTGCCGGCGAGCCGGATGCCGAGGGCCAGTTCCCTGAGGGCAGTGTCAACGCACGGGTGGTGGAACGCCTGCGAGTGATCGCCGAAATGATCAGTGAGGACGATCTCAAGGAGGCGGAAAAAGAGGCGGCTCAAGAGGCGTTGGCCGAGACCAAGCCGCTCTGAGACAAAGGCAAAAGATCGCAGCTTGCGGCAGCTCCTGCACGACCGCGTACACCCGCGAAATAGCAGGTGAATGCACATCCGTAGGAGCTGCCGCAGGCTGCGATCTTTTGAGGCCGCCCCTCCCCACAACGCTGGCATCAATGTTCACAAAATGACCATTTGGCGCCGCTGGTCTTTGCAAGCATTGCAGTCCGGACTTTTCCTCTATTCTCAGGGCAAGGATATCGACAGTAATCACTGGATCGAGCCAGCCTTTGTGTGAAGGCTGAATACCGGATCTACCGAGGGTCGCCGCCATGTCGCGCAACCTCTGCCTTACACGCCAATGCCTTGGCCTGGTCACTCGTATCGAATGCAGCATTCGTCCGCTTGCAGGAGATACCGGGATGTGGACCTTACTCTTCGCCGCCGGAATGGCCGGTGAACAACCTTCCGCGATTAAAGCCCAAGGCCCGTTCCATGGACCTTTCGTGGCCGAATCAATCCTTGAAACCATCGTTGAAAGCCTGACCTTGCATGGCTACGAGCTGGCTGACGATCCGCAAATCTGGTGCCTGCATCTACAGGCCCAGTTACGCGAAATCAACGGAGGGCGTTCTCGCCCCAGCGATTTTTAGTGACAACCCAGGCACTGGACCGTTACTCGACAGGGCTTTCCGTGTGTGCCCTGTCGAGTTTGACTTCGAAGCCATATTCGATCGTCTTAAGGTCGGTGCGCTGGTAGGTTTCCAGCTGGCTCGGCTGGCCGTAGAAGTAATGCACATCCAGCAGCGCTGGCTCATCTGGGGTCGCGCTGTGGCTGACCGCAAGAATTTCCTTCAAATAATTGCCGCTGTCGTCCTTGGCGTAAAAGCGCCAGTCCTGCGCCGGGAACAGCTTCTGGTCGACCACCAGGGTATTGCCCTTGAGCTCCAGGCCTTTGGGCAGTTGGCGGGCGGCGAGGGCGCTTTTTTCGATTTTGGCGAGAAACAACGACATTGAACCTACGGCATAGGCCGGCGTTTCCGGAAACAGATTCAGATCGTAAGTGATAGTGGAGCGTAGCGGATCGACGTCATAGGCTTCGGCTGGCAGCTCGATGGGGTCGCCGCGTTTACCGTCATCACCCTGGGTGAAAAAGGTTACCGGGGAGTCGCCGGCACTGAACGACGAGCCCAGCAATTCATCATTGAAGGTTTTCGGGTGATCGAACTCGATGCGTGCGGCACTGGGGTCTTCGATCGACTGGCTGATGGTGATGCGCTTTTTCAGGGTGGCCTCGTCGAGTGTGGCTTCCTTGAGCCAGTTCACCGCCTGGTCGTCATACACCACCACCGGCAATGACAGGCTCTGGATGGTCTTTGCGGTGGTATTGCGATCGAACTGGCGCACTGGCATTTTCAGGTCTTTGCGCGTCAGTGAGGCGCCCGAGAAGTCGAGTACGCTGACTTCCAGTGCGTCGATGGTGCCGTTGAAATAAACCTTGGTGTAATGACGTGCCTGCTGACGTTCGAAGGCGTGTTGCTGGTCCTTGAGCTGATTCTCGAAGGCCTCGCTCCAGGTCTGCTGTTTCTGCATCTCGGCCAGTTGTTTTTCATAGAAGGCGATTTGCTCGGCGTTCTCATTGATCGAGCCCGAACGCGAAAGAAACTGCCCGGTAGTGTCCCTGGCCTGAACCATCAGCGGATTGAGCGCAGCTGCGCCGACGTCTGCCGTCAGGGCTGCGCTGTTGCTCATTTCGATTTGCGCGCAGTTCTTGTCCAGGGCCAGCAGGGTGATGCTGATGTTTTCATCCGTATGTGTTTTGCCCACGTCCTGCCTGGTCAGTTCGAAGGTGAGCACTTTGCGTGGCACAATGACTTCAAGCTGACCTTGCAGCATTACCGGTTGAGGCTGGTGCTTGTTGTCGACTTCCAACCCCTCGATGTAGGGGTAGGCCACCGTCAGGTCATCGGGGCTGCTCAGGTTGGCGCTTGAGGGGCTCAACTGAATGCCTGGGTCGGTTTCCGACCATTCGGATTGAAACGCGATGACCTGCTTGTCGCTCAACGTCACGGATTGCCATTGCAGGCCATGAGGGAACGGAAACCCGGCCGGCATGTTGAAGTCGAACGGGAATACCGGCTGCAGGTCGATCAGATAGTCGGAACTGGATGATTTTCGCAGCACGAACAGGCCATTGATGTAAGTGTCGACCAAGGCTTGCGGGCTTGGATAGTGCTTGAGCAGGGCCATGGCATCTTCGCCGTACTCGGTTTCGATCGGCTTGCTCTGGAGTTTGAGCCGGGCCCGTTCGAGCAGCAACAAAGAGCCGCCGAGATCGGCCACGGCGTCCTTGAGCCGCGGATCCTGGATCGTGTCCAGCGACTTTTCGAACTGCGCGGTCTTCTCTTCGAGGCTGACCTGCTGCTTCTCATCGCTGGGTGAGCAGCCACTGACCAGTAACGCGATGCACAGACCGGTACTGGTTAAAGGCAATCGAAAATCCATTTTTCAGTCTTCCTGTCCGACATCAGAGAATGGCGTGATTGACTGCGACACTAGCAGAAAAACGCCTTGGCAGAGCTGCAGGCCATGGATTTTCCAGCGGTTTATGGGTTTTTGTCCGGCTGTTATACTCGCCGCCATTTCCAGACCTTGTGAGATTCAATGGAACGTTTTATCGAGAATGCAATGTACGCCTCGCGCTGGCTGCTGGCGCCGATCTACTTCGGTCTGTCCCTGGGTTTGCTGGCCCTGGCGCTGAAGTTTTTCCAGGAAGTCTTTCACGTCATCCCCAACGTATTCTCGATGGCTGAGTCGGATCTGATTCTGGTGTTGCTGTCGTTGATCGACATGGCGCTGGTCGGCGGCTTGCTGGTGATGGTGATGATTTCCGGTTACGAGAACTTCGTTTCCCAACTCGACATCGATGAGAGCAAGGAAAAGCTCAACTGGCTGGGCACCATGGACTCCTCTTCATTGAAAATGAAGGTGGCCGCCTCGATCGTAGCCATTTCGTCCATTCACCTGCTGCGCATATTCATGGACGCGAAGAACGTCGATCCAGAACACCTGAAGTGGTACGTGATCATTCACATGACCTTCGTGATCTCGGCCTTTGCCATGGGTTACCTGGACAAGCTGACCAAGCACTGACATGTGGCGATGCGGCGTTCCGACAAGCCCCCTCGCCACAACAAGCCCTTCTCATCACAAAGGCTATGGTGAAACGGACGGGCGGCGGCGATTCTGGCTTGTGCTTTTTCACCGCGAGGCATATGCCTGTTAACTGTCCTGGGCTGAGTTGCGCGAGGTGCAGTCATGAACCTGCAAGAGTTGAATGCCTTTGCCGTCGCAGGGAAAGTCGACGAGCTGAACCTGATCTCCCTCGACGGCGTTAGCTACCTGATCGAGGCGCGAATACACGGCGCGGCCCATCCGCTGAACGACTCCCATGGCCAGGTGATGCAGGTGCGCTCGGTGGAGCATGCCCGTGAAGTGCTGCACGCGTTTCCGGAACTCATGATGAACCTGATCCAAGCCCCGGTTGACGATGAAATGTGCGGGATGCCGGGCAGCGCCGAGGGGCGCCGGCGGGTAACGATTGCTTTCAAGTCGCCCGGCTAGGCTGGACACTCTCATCACAGTCACGACTTGTGTGCTAGTCTGCTTGCCCTTTTGGTTCCGGGCGCTCCGGAATGAGCTGTGCACGCACGGCAACTTTCCGAGCCGTCCGCACAGCGGAGCAGTGTTATGTCCGAAGTAAATCTGTCCACCGACGAAACCCGCGTCAGCTACGGCATCGGCCGTCAGCTGGGCGACCAACTGCGCGACAACCCGCCACCGGGCGTTAACCTGGACGCGATCCTGGCTGGCTTGACCGACGCCTTCGCCGGCAAGGAAAGCCGTGTTGGCCAGGAAGAGATGTCCGCCAGCTTCAAGGTAATCCGTGAAATCATGCAAGCCGAAGCGGCTGCCAAGGCTGAAGCGGCTGCTGGCGCTGGTCTGGAGTTTCTGGCTGAAAACGCCAAGCGTGACGGCATCACCACTCTGGCTTCCGGCCTGCAATTCGAAGTGCTGACCGCCGGTGAAGGCGCCAAGCCGTCGCGCGAAGATAGCGTACGTACTCACTACCACGGCACGTTGATCGACGGCACTGTGTTCGACAGCTCCTATGATCGTGGGCAGCCTGCGGAATTCCCGGTTGGCGGCGTGATCCCTGGCTGGACCGAAGCCCTGCAACTGATGAACGCCGGTAGCAAATGGCGCCTGTACGTGCCGAGCGAGCTGGCTTACGGCGCGCAAGGCGTGGGCAGCATCCCGCCGCACAGCGTACTGGTATTCGACGTCGAACTGCTAGACGTTCTGTAAGACCCGATCCGATGTGAATGCGGGCTAGTGTGGGAGCGGCAGTGCTCGCGATGCAGGCGACTCGGTTTAAATTTGAAACCGCGTTGATGCCATCGCGAGCAAGCTCGCTCCTACAGTTTTTGCAGTGATCTTCATATCTGGAACCTGGTATTCAGATCCCCCGCCGGGCGCAACGCTCGGGCATAGCTGAACAGAAACAGGTTGCGCACCAGTTCCTTGAGCACCATCGGCTCGCTGGAACTCAGACCGTTGAGGTCCAGGTCGCCCTGGTCCTGCAGCTCATTCAAGGCTTCTTCTTCCAGTACCGCACAGACTTCTCCGGTTTCCCGATGCAGGATCCGCAGGTAAGGATGTGGACGGTCCAGCCAGGCATCTATCAAGTAAGTCATGGTTCTCATCTCCGCTTAGGGGTTCGATGAGAATAATTCTTATTCAATTAATAGCAAGTGCCTATTGGCAGTTTCTGGTCTTTTTTGTGTGGGTATTGGTGTCAGTCAAAAGGGCTGGCCTTTTGCTATTGGTATGGGCATTCAGGGGGGGGCAGCGCCATCCCGCACAAGGCGCGGGATGGATTCGTAGGGATCAGACCTTTCTGACGAACTCGGATTTGAGCTTCATCGGGCCGATGCCATCGATTTTGCAGTCGATGTCGTGGTCGCCATCGCACAGGCGGATGTTCTTGACCTTGGTGCCGACTTTGACCACCAACGAGGTGCCCTTGACCTTGAGATCCTTGATCACGGTAATGGTGTCACCATCTTGCAGGACGTTACCGACCGAGTCTTTCTTCACGGAATCATCGGACACAACTTCGGCTTCGCCACCGGCGGTCCACTCATGGGCGCATTCCGGGCAGATCAGCTGAGCGCCGTCTTCGTAGGTGTATTCGGAATTGCATTTTGGGCAGGGTGGCAACGTGCTCACTAAGGCTCCTTGGATTCAGGATGGCTAAAAGCGCACATTGTATAGGGTTTTAGCCCGGTGAGGGGTGGGGGGAGGCGCTGGCCAAAAAAGATCGCAGCCGCAGGCTGCGATTTTTTGATCTTGCTTTGCGATTAATGCGTGCGTGCAACCGCAAACTCGCTCAATTCCACCAGAGCATCGCGGTATTCGCTGGGGGGGAGGGTGTCGAGGCAGGCGATGGCACGCGCCACGTAATCGCGGGCCAGTCGGGCAGTGTAATCCAGAGAGCCCGAGGCTTCCACGGCGGCGCGGATGCTTTCCAGGTCTTCGATACCACCTTTCTGGATCGCCTTGCGCACCAGTGCGGCTTGTTCCGGGGTCCCTTCGCGCATGGTATAGATCAGCGGCAGGGTCGGTTTGCCTTCGGCCAGATCGTCTCCGACGTTCTTGCCCAGGGTTTCTGCGTCGCCACGGTAATCCAGCAAATCATCAACCAGCTGGAAGGCTACGCCCAAGTGATCACCAAAGGTGCGCAGGGCTTCGCGCTGTTCCGGGCTGGCACCGGCCAGGGCCGCGGCGCTGTGGGTCGAAGCCTCGAAAAGCATTGCGGTCTTGCCGCGGATGACTTCCATGTAGGTTTCTTCGGTGGTGCTGGCGTCACGAACCTTGGACAGCTGCAACACTTCGCCTTCGGCGATGATTCGCGTTGCCTGGGAGAGGATCTTCATGACTGGCATCGAGCCCAGTTCGACCATCATCTCGAAGGAGCGCGAGTACAGGAAGTCGCCGACCAGCACGCTTGGGGCGTTGCCCCACATGGCATTGGCGGTCGAGCGTCCGCGGCGCATGCCGGACATGTCGACCACGTCGTCATGCAGCAAGGTGGCCGTATGCAGGAACTCGATGGTCGCGGCGAGCAGGCGCATGTCATCGCCTTCGCGACCCAGGGCCTTGCCACACAGCAGCACGAGTAATGGACGCAGGCGTTTGCCACCGGCCGAGGTAATGTAGTCGCCGATTTTCGACACCAGCGGCACTCGGGAAGTCAGCTGCTTCTTGATGATGCCGTCGACGGCGTTGAAATCGTCCGCCACCGCGCGGTAGAAAGCTTGGGGTTGCATCAGCGACAGTTGCTCCAGAAGGGTTGCGCGGCATGCTAGGACTCGCGTCCGCAGGTGTCAAGGCGCTATGCTCAGGCACTTGCATCGTCAATGCAGCTTGCGTACAATCGCGCACCCTGAACTTCCTGGGCAGCACCTGCCTTACGCAATTGCATCTGGGCCGTTCCAGCCCCATGCAGCCATGCCAGCCAATACCTCTTCTTATAAAGAGCTGGGTGAGCAGGATTATCGGAGAAATACCATGTCTTATGCAGTAATCGTTACTGGTGGCAAGCAATACAAGGTCGCCCCAGGTGAATACCTGAAGATCGAGAAACTGGAAATCGCTACTGGCGAATCCGTTACTTTTGATCGCGTTCTGTTGGTTGCCAATGGCGACGACGTGAATATCGGTGCTCCAGTTGTTCCTGGCGCAACCGTTGTTGCTGAAGTGATTTCCCAAGGTCGTCACGATAAAATCCGCATCATCAAGTTCCGTCGCCGTAAGCACCACATGAAGCGTATGGGCCACCGCCAGTGGTACACCGAGATCAAAATCACCGGTATTCAGGCTTAATTTCAGCCTAATTCCTCACTAGGAGAATTGAACTCATGGCACACAAAAAAGCTGGTGGTAGTACCCGTAACGGTCGCGACTCAGAAGCCAAACGCCTTGGCGTGAAGATGTATGGCGGCCAGGTTATCATTCCGGGCAACATCATCGTGCGTCAGCGCGGCACCCAATTCCACGCCGGTTACGGTGTTGGCATGGGCAAGGATCACACCCTTTTCGCTAAAATCGAAGGCGTGATCAAGTTCCAGGTTAAAGGCGCCTTCGGTCGCCGTTACGTAAGCATCGTCCCGAAGACTGAAGTCGTCGCGGCGTAATTGCGTAATGCTGGAAAAGCCCTGTCTTGCGACGGGGCTTTTTCGTTTGTGGGGTGAGTCTCTTGCAAAACTGTTTGTATGGGCTGCCAGCGCTGGATTTTGCGGTCGTTGATTGAGGTCGCTGCGCTCATTTTTGCAAGAGTCTTATGTCTTAGTGCTTTTCAGCTCGCCCGTGCGGCGAGAGGCGTTTTGTAATGAAGTTTGTTGATGAAGTTTCGATTCGAGTAAAGGCCGGTGACGGCGGCAATGGCTGCATGAGTTTCCGTCGGGAAAAATTCATCGAGAACGGTGGTCCGAACGGTGGCGATGGCGGTGATGGCGGCTCGGTCTACATGATCGCCGACGAAAACCTCAACACATTGGTGGACTATCGCTACACCCGGCACTTCGATGCCGAGCGCGGTGCCAATGGCGGCAGCACCGATTGCACCGGTAAAAAAGGTGAAGAGCTGGTGTTGCGGGTTCCAGTCGGCACTACCGTGATTGACTCTGCGACCCAGGAAATCATTGGCGACCTGACCAAGGCCGGTCAGCGTCTGCTGGTGGCTCATGGTGGCTGGCATGGTCTGGGCAACACGCGTTTCAAATCCAGTACCAACCGTGCTCCGCGCCAGACCACTCCGGGTAAACCGGGTGAGGCGCGTGATCTCAAGCTGGAAATGAAGGTGTTGGCCGACGTGGGTCTGCTGGGCTTGCCGAATGCTGGCAAAAGTACCTTTATCCGTTCGGTCTCGGCAGCCAAGCCAAAGGTTGCCGATTATCCGTTCACTACCCTGGTGCCAAACCTGGGTGTGGTCAGCGTCGATCGCTGGAAAAGCTTCGTGGTCGCGGACATTCCGGGTCTGATCGAAGGTGCTTCCGACGGTGCTGGCCTGGGGATTCGTTTCCTCAAGCACTTGTCGCGTACCCGTCTGCTGCTGCACCTCGTCGACATGGCGCCGCTGGATGACGCCAGTGCGCCAGACGCTGCCGAAGTGATCGTCAGCGAGCTGACCAAGTTCAGCCCGTCCCTGGCTGAGCGTGATCGTTGGCTGGTGCTGAACAAGTGCGACCAGATCCTTGAGGAAGAGCACGACGCCCGGGTCAAGGAGATCGTTGATCGTCTGGAGTGGACCGGTCCGGTCTACGTGATCTCGGCCATCGCCAAGCAAGGCACTGAGCGTCTGTGTCACGACATCATGCGTTACATGGAAGATCGTGCTGATCGCCTGGCTAACGACCCGGCCTACAAGGAAGAGCTGGCGGATCTCGATCGGCGCATCGAAGACGAAGCCCGTGCCCAGTTGCAAGCCCTGGACGACCAGCGTGCCCTGCGTCGCAGTGGCGTCAAGTCGGTCCATGACATCGGTGACGATGATTGGGATGAAGAAGATGTGGATGATGAAGACGGTCCGGAAATCATTTACGTCCGTGATTGATTCATTGTTGTAGGCGCTGCCGCAGGCTGCGATCTTTTGATGGATTGAGGATCGCTGGCATGCACTGAAGCTCCTTCGCGAAGCAATCAATCTGGCAGGGTGCGGTGTTATCATCGTCCTCAAGCCAGTTTCCAAGGCGCCGCTCATTGAGCGGCGTTTTGGTGTCTGCAAAACGCAATAATACAAATAATCTCATGGGTGACGCCGGGTCGCGTCACTCGCCGGCATAGGTTGAATAAAATGCGGAGCAAGGTGTCAGGTGCGCAGCGTTGGGTCGTGAAGATCGGCAGTGCTTTGCTGACGGCGGACGGCAAGGGCCTGGATCGCACGGCAATGGGTGTCTGGGTCGAACAGATGGTGGCCCTGCATGAAGCGGGCGTCGAGCTGGTGCTGGTTTCCTCGGGTGCGGTCGCGGCGGGCATGAGTCGCCTGGGCTGGACCGCTCGACCGAGTGCCATGCATGAGTTGCAGGCCGCGGCGGCGATTGGTCAGATGGGCCTGGTGCAGGCTTGGGAGTCGAGCTTTGCCGAGCATGGTCGGCACACGGCGCAAATTCTCCTGACCCATGATGACCTGTCCGACCGCAAGCGCTACCTCAATGCCCGTAGCACCTTGCGTGCGCTGGTCGAGCTCAAGGTGGTCCCGGTCATCAACGAAAACGACACCGTGGTGACCGACGAGATTCGTTTCGGTGATAACGACACGCTGGCGGCTTTGGTGGCGAACCTGGTCGAGGCGGATCTGCTGGTGATTCTCACGGACCGCGACGGCATGTTCGATGCGGACCCGCGCAATAACCCTGATGCCAAGCTGATTTACGAGGCTCGCGCCGATGATCCGGCGCTGGATGCCGTGGCTGGCGGCACCGGTGGTGCGCTCGGTCGTGGTGGCATGCAGACCAAGCTGCGTGCGGCGCGGCTGGCGGCGCGTTCCGGTGCGCACACGATCATCGTGGGCGGGCGTCTGGAGCGAGTGCTGGATCGGCTGAAGGCTGGCGAGCGCATTGGCACCCTGTTGTCGCCTGAGCGCGGCATGCTGGCGGCGCGCAAGCAATGGCTGGCCGGGCATTTGCAGACTCGGGGCACCCTGGTGCTGGATGCTGGCGCGGTTTTGGCGCTGTCTCAGGGCAACAAAAGTTTGCTGCCGGTCGGGGTCAAGTTGGTCCATGGCAGTTTCCGGCGTGGCGAAATGGTGGTCTGCGTGGCTCCGGATGGTCGTGAAATCGCCCGTGGCCTGGCCAACTACAGTGCCCTGGAGGCGCAAAAGATCATTGGTCAGTCGTCAGAGGCGATTGTCGGTCTATTGGGTTACATGGCTGAGCCGGAACTGGTTCATCGAGATAACCTGATCCTGGTTTGAGGAAAGTTGAATGCGTGTAGCAAAGGGATTGTTGGGTCTGCTGCTGGCGTTGCCACTGCTGGCCTCGGCCGAGGAGATTGGTCAGGTGTCTACGGTATTCAAATTCGTCGGCCCGAATGATCGCATCGTCGTCGAGGCGTTTGATGATCCCAAGGTCGAGGGCGTGACCTGCTACTTGTCGCGGGCCAAGACTGGCGGTGTGAAGGGCGGTTTGGGTCTGGCTGAGGATCGTGCCGAGGCGTCCATCGCTTGCCGTCAGGTTGGGCCGATCAGCTTCAGGGGTGAATTGAAGGATGGTGATGAGGTATTCAAGGAGCGTACTTCGTTGGTGTTCAAGACCATGCAGGTGGTGCGCTTCCTCGACAAAAAGCGTAATACCCTGGTGTATCTGGTCTACAGCGATCGCTTGATCGAGGGTAGTCCGCAGAATGCGGTGACCGCGATCCCGATCTTGCCGTGGGCGCACGCTCAGTAATTTAGCGAAGATCCGAATGTGGGGGCGACGGTGCGGCTCGCTCCCACATTTTTTTTGCGCTGCGCTTGTTAAATCGCAGGCAATAAAAAACCGACCCTGAGGTCGGTTTTTTAACAAAGCGTGTCGCTTAGGCTGCTACAGCAAGGTTCAGAGCCTTGATGTGGCCATTCAGGCGGCCTTTATGGCGAGCAGCTTTGTTCTTGTGGATGATGCCTTTATCGGCCATACGGTCGATAACTGGCACGGCCAGAACGTAAGCAGCTTGTGCTTTTTCAGCGTCTTTTGCGTCGATGGCCTTAACTACATTCTTGATGTAGGTACGAACCATGGAACGCAGGCTGGCGTTGTGGCTGCGACGCTTCTCAGCCTGTTTTGCACGTTTTTTGGCGGAAGGTGTGTTGGCCACCGTCGAGCTCCTCGAAAGACTTTTTGGGAAATAGCAAACAAAATAGGCCGCGAATCATGCCGATGAGATGAAGTCTTGTCAAGGGCGGTTGATGCGTTCCGCTGAGTGGTCGATCTAAAAGAGGCGGATATTTATTTCCGGCGCTTGACCTGTAAACTCGCGAGCTTTGGCTCTGTGCTGCTGCGGCGCGGAGTATCGCATATGTGGGCGCTTAGTTCGCCTGCTCTTTATCTACAGGCTAAAACTCTTTCAATGAATCTGCTCAAGTCGTTGGCCGCCGTCAGCTCTATCACGATGCTTTCCCGGGTTCTTGGGTTTGTGCGTGACACCATTATCGCGCGCACATTTGGCGCCGGGATGGCCACGGATGCGTTCTTCATTGCGTTTAAATTGCCCAATCTGCTGCGCCGGATCTTCGCTGAGGGGGCTTTTTCCCAGGCTTTCGTACCGATTCTGGCGGAATACAAAAGCCAGCAGGGCGATGAAGCGACGCGAACCTTTATTGCCTACGTTTCAGGGTTGCTGACCCTGGTCCTGGCGCTGGTCACAATTGCCGGGATACTGGCCGCGCCTTGGGTGATCTGGGCGACCGCGCCGGGATTTGCCAATACGCCGGAAAAATTCGCGCTGACTTCCGACCTGCTGCGGGTGACGTTCCCTTATATATTATTAATTTCCCTGTCTTCACTGGCGGGGGCGATCCTCAATACCTGGAACCGGTTCTCTGTTCCCGCCTTCGTGCCGACCCTGCTCAACGTCAGCATGATCATCTTTGCGCTATTCCTGACGCCTTATTTCGATCCGCCGGTAATGGCTCTGGGCTGGGCGGTACTGGCCGGCGGTCTGGCGCAATTGCTTTACCAGCTGCCGCACCTGAGGAAAATCGGCATGCTCGTGCTGCCACGCCTGAATTTGCGCGATAGCGGAGTCTGGCGAGTGATGAAGCAGATGCTGCCGGCGATTCTGGGGGTCTCGGTCAGCCAGATTTCGCTTATTATCAACACCATCTTTGCCTCGTTTCTGGTGGCGGGCTCGGTGTCCTGGATGTATTACGCCGACCGATTGATGGAGCTGCCGTCTGGTGTGCTCGGCGTTGCGCTGGGGACCATTCTGCTGCCAACGCTGGCCCGGACCTATGCAAGCAACGATCGCCACGAATACTCGCGAATTCTCGACTGGGGCCTGCGCCTGTGCTTCATGCTGGTGCTGCCGTGCTCGCTGGCGCTGGGGATTCTGGCCGAACCGCTGACCGTTTCGCTGTTCCAGTACGGCCAATTCAGCGCGTTTGATGCGTCCATGACGCAACGGGCGTTGATCGCTTATGCGGTGGGCCTGCTCGGGATTATCGTGATCAAGGTGCTGGCTCCAGGCTTCTATGCGCAACAGAACATCCGGACCCCGGTAAAAATCGCGATTTTTACCCTGGTTGTCACGCAACTGTTCAACCTGGTGTTGATTGGTCCCCTGCAGCACGCGGGTCTGGCCCTGGCCATCAGTATTGGTGCCTGCATCAACGCCGGCCTCCTGTTTTACCAGCTGCGCAAGCAGCAGATGTATCAGCCGCAGCCAGGTTGGGGTAAATTCGGCCTGAAATTGCTGGTCGCCGTGGCGGTGATGTCCGCGGTTCTGCTGGGCTTGATGCAGCTGATGCCGGCCTGGGAGCAGGGCCACATGCTTGAGCGCTTCCTGCGTCTGGGGGCTTTGGTCGCAGCTGGCGTCGTGGCGTATTTCGGTATGCTGGCGCTGATGGGCTTCCGTTTGAAAGATTTCAATCGCAAGGCGCTGAGCTGACGACGGATTGAAGATAATCCCTGGTTAGGCGTCGGTTCGATCACTTTGGTTGCGGTGTTGCCTGTCGTCAGCCGCCGGGTGTGGTTATAATCGACCACTTTATGAGCAAGAAGCGCGTTATGCAGCTGGTTCGAGGCCTCCACAATCTGCGCCCCCAGCATCGGGGCTGTGTCGCCACTATTGGCAACTTTGACGGTGTTCACCGTGGTCACCAGGCGATCCTGGCCCGACTGCGTGAGCGTGCGCTTGAGTTGGGCGTGCCCAGCTGCGTGGTGATTTTCGAGCCGCAGCCGCGTGAGTTCTTCGCCCCGGACACGGCTCCAGCCCGCCTGGCACGCTTGCGTGACAAGCTGCAGTTGCTGGCGCAAGAGGGTGTTGACCGGGTCCTGTGCCTGGCATTCAATCAGCGCTTGAGCAAGCTCAGCGCCGCTGAATTCGTCGATACGATCCTGGTCGATGGCTTGGGGGTGCAGCATCTGGAGGTCGGTGACGACTTCCGTTTCGGTTGCGACCGGGCCGGTGATTTCGATTTCCTGCAACAGGCCGGAATCGCCCGGGGTTTCACCGTCGAAGCGGCGCAGACCGTCGAACTGGACGGAATTCGCGTCAGCAGCACCCAGGTCCGCAATGCCCTGGCCGCTGCCGATTTTGCTTTGGCCGAGCGTTTGCTCGGTCGCCCGTTCCGCATTGCCGGGCGGGTGTTGCATGGCCAGAAACTGGCGCGCCAATTGGGCACGCCGACGGCCAACGTACAACTCAAGCGCCGTCGTGTGCCGCTGACCGGGGTTTACCTGGTGAGCGTCGACCTCGACGGCAAGACCTGGCCAGGCGTCGCCAATATCGGCGTTCGGCCAACGGTCGAAGGTGATGGCAAGGCCCACCTGGAAGTGCATCTTTTAGATTTTGCCGGCGATCTGTATGACCGGCGTGTGACGGTGGTTTTCCACCACAAGCTGCGCGAAGAGCAGCGTTTCGCCTCTCTGGAGGCGCTGAAGACGGCGATCAATGCGGATGTCGCCGCCGCCCGTGCCCATGCCGCACCTAGCGCAAATCGCTAATGAAGAGCCATAAATGACCGACTATAAAGCCACGCTAAACCTTCCGGACACCGCCTTCCCAATGAAGGCCGGCCTGCCTCAGCGCGAACCGCAGATTCTGCAGCGCTGGGACAGCATTGGCCTGTACCAGAAGTTGCGTGAGATTGGTAAGGATCGTCCGAAGTTCGTACTGCACGACGGTCCTCCGTACGCCAACGGCACCATTCACATCGGTCATGCGCTGAACAAGATTCTCAAGGACATGATCATCCGCTCGAAAACCCTTTCAGGTTTCGACGCGCCCTATGTTCCGGGCTGGGACTGCCATGGCCTGCCGATCGAGCACAAGGTCGAAGTGACCCACGGCAAGAACCTGACCGCGGACAAGACCCGTGAGCTGTGCCGTGCCTACGCCACCGAGCAGATCGAAGGGCAGAAGTCCGAATTCATCCGCCTCGGCGTGCTGGGCGACTGGGCCAATCCGTACAAGACCATGGATTTTGCCAACGAGGCCGGCGAAATTCGTGCCCTGGCGGAAATGGTCAAGGGCGGTTTCGTGTTCAAGGGCCTCAAGCCTGTGAACTGGTGTTTTGACTGCGGTTCGGCGTTGGCTGAAGCCGAAGTCGAATATCAGGACAAGAAATCCTCGACCATCGACGTGGCCTTCCCGATCGCTGACGAAGCCCAATTGGCGACCGCTTTCGGCCTGGCTATGCTGAGCAAGCCAACCTCGATCGTGATCTGGACTACCACTGCATGGACCATCCCTGCCAACCAGGCGCTGAACGTTCACCCGGAGTTCAACTACGCCCTGGTCGATGTCGGCGACAAACTGCTGGTGCTGGCTGAAGAGCTGGTCGAATCCTGCCTGGCTCGCTACAACCTTGAAGGTTCGGTCATTTCCACCGTTCCGGGCGCGGCGCTGGAGCTGATCAATTTCCGCCATCCGTTCTACGATCGTCTGTCGCCGGTTTACCTGGCCGACTACGTCGAACTGGGTGCCGGCACCGGGGTGGTCCACTCCGCACCGGCCTACGGTGAAGACGACTTCGTGACCTGCAAGCGGTACGGCATGGTCAACGACGACATCCTCGTTCCAGTGCAAAGCAATGGTGTGTATGCGCCTTCGCTGGAGTTCTTCGGCGGCCAGTTCATCTGGAAGGCCAACCCGGCCATTGTCGACAAGCTCGCTGAAGTCGGTGCGCTGCTGCACACCGAAACCATCAGCCACAGCTACATGCACTGCTGGCGCCACAAGACCCCGCTGATCTACCGCGCCACCGCGCAGTGGTTCGTCGGCATGGACAAACAACCTGCGACCGGCGAGACCCTGCGCAAGCGGGCGATCAAGGCCATCGAAGAAACCGCATTCATTCCGGCCTGGGGCCAGGCGCGTCTGCATTCGATGATTGCCAACCGCCCGGACTGGTGCATCTCCCGTCAGCGTAACTGGGGCGTGCCGATCCCGTTTTTCCTGAACAAGGAAAGCGGCGAACTGCACCCGCGTACCGTCGAGCTGATGGAAGAAGTTGCCAAGCGCGTTGAAGTCGAAGGCATCGAAGCCTGGTTCAAGATGGACGCGGCCGAGTTGCTCGGTGAAGAAGCGCCGCTCTACGACAAGATCAGCGACACCCTCGACGTCTGGTTCGACTCGGGTACCACTCACTGGCACGTGCTGCGCGGTTCGCATTCCATCGGCCATGAGAGCGGTCCACGTGCCGACCTGTACCTGGAAGGTTCAGACCAGCACCGTGGCTGGTTCCACTCGTCGCTGCTGACCGGTTGCGCCATCGACAACCACGCGCCGTACCGCGAGTTGCTGACCCATGGTTTCACTGTCGACGAGGGCGGTCGCAAAATGTCCAAGTCCCTGGGCAACGTGATCGCGCCACAGAAGGTCAATGACACTCTGGGTGCCGACATCATGCGTCTGTGGGTAGCCTCTACCGACTACTCCGGCGAGATGGCGGTTTCCGACCAGATCCTGCAACGCAGTGCCGACGCCTACCGGCGGATCCGGAACACCGCGCGTTTCCTGCTGTCGAACCTGAGCGGTTTCAACCCGGCCACCGACCTCCTGCCAGCCGAAGAAATGCTCGCGCTGGACCGTTGGGCCGTGGACCGCACCTTGCTGCTGCAACGCGAGTTGCAAGAGCACTACGGTGAATACCGCTTCTGGAACGTCTATTCCAAGGTCCACAACTTCTGCGTGCAGGAGCTGGGCGGTTTCTACCTGGACATCATCAAGGACCGTCAGTACACCACTGGCACCGACAGCAAGGCCCGGCGCTCCTGCCAGACCGCGCTGTTCCATATCTCCGAAGCGCTGGTGCGCTGGATCGCTCCGATCCTGGCCTTCACCGCCGACGAGCTATGGCAGTACCTGCCGGGCGAGCGCAACGAATCGGTCATGCTCAACACTTGGTACGAAGGCCTCAGCGAACTGCCGGAAGGTATCGAGCTGGACCGCGCCTACTGGGAGCGAATCATGGCGGTCAAGGTAGCGGTCAACAAGGAAATGGAAATCCAGCGCGCGGCCAAGGCCGTCGGTGGCAACCTGCAAGCCGAAGTGACGCTGTTCGCCGAGGACGCGCTGAGCGCCGACCTGGCCAGGCTGAGCAACGAACTGCGCTTCGTACTGATCACCTCGACTGCAAGCGTTGCGCCATTTGCGCAAGCGCCGGCCGATGCGGTGGAAACCGAAGTGGCTGGTCTCAAGCTCAAAGTGGTCAAGTCGAGCTTCGCCAAGTGCGCCCGTTGCTGGCATTGCCGTGAAGACGTTGGCGTAAACCCTGAGCACCCGGAAATCTGCGGTCGTTGTGTCGACAACATCAGCGGTGCCGGCGAGGTTCGTCACTATGCCTAACCCTGCTAGCCGTTTCGGACGGCTGAGCTGGCTCTGGTTGAGCTTGCTGGTACTGGTCATTGACCAGGCCAGCAAGTTCTACTTCGAAGGCTCGCTGGCGATGTACCAGCAAATCGTGGTGATCCCGGACTACTTCAGCTGGACCCTGGCCTACAACACTGGCGCGGCGTTCAGCTTCCTGGCTGACAGTTCCGGCTGGCAGCGCTGGCTGTTTGCTCTGATCGCGATCGTGGTCAGTGCCGTGCTGGTGGTCTGGCTCAAGCGTCTGGGGCGCAACGAAACCTGGCTGGCGGTCGCGCTGGCGCTGGTGCTCGGTGGTGCCTTGGGTAACTTGTACGACCGCATTGCCTTGGGCCATGTGATCGATTTCATTCTGGTGCATTGGCAGAACCGCTGGTATTTCCCGGCGTTCAACTTTGCCGACAGCGCCATCAGCGTTGGGGCAGTGATGCTCGCACTGGATATGTTCAAAAGTAAAAAGACCGGAGAAGCCGTACATGACTGAGCAGTTATTGGCTGTGCAACGCATTGGCCAGAGCACGGAAGTCACCTTGCATTTCGCATTGCGCCTGGCAAATGGCGATACCGTCGACAGCACCTTCGACAAGGCCCCGGCGACCTTCAAGGTCGGTGATGGCAACCTGCTGCCGGGTTTCGAAGCGGCCCTGTTCGGATTCAAGGCTGGCGACAAGCGCGAGCTGGAAATCCTGCCGGAAAACGCTTTCGGTCAGCCCAACCCGCAAAATGTGCAGATCATCCCGCGTTCGCAGTTCCAGGATATGGAACTGTCCGAAGGCCTGCTGGTGATCTTCAACGATGCGGCGAATACCGAGTTGCCCGGTGTGGTCAAAGCCTTTGATGACGCCCAGGTGACCATCGACTTCAACCACCCGCTGGCCGGTAAAACCTTGACCTTTGATGTCGAAATCATCGACGTCAAAGCGCTGTAACTGACGGGATGCGGTAAAAATGTGGGAGCGAGCCTGCTCGCTCCCACAATTAGTGTTCACTGTTTTCGCTATTTCTTGCGCGCAAGCCACGAGGCACAGTATGCAAATCAAACTCGCCAATCCCCGTGGCTTCTGCGCCGGTGTAGACCGGGCGATCGAAATCGTCAATCGCGCCCTGGAAGTCTTCGGGCCGCCGATCTATGTGCGCCACGAAGTGGTCCACAACAAATTTGTTGTCGAAGACCTGCGCGCTCGCGGCGCGATCTTCGTCGAGGAGCTGGATCAGGTGCCGGACGACGTCATCGTGATCTTCAGTGCCCACGGTGTTTCCCAGGCGGTACGTACCGAGGCGGCGGGCCGCGGCCTGAAAGTCTTCGATGCGACCTGCCCACTGGTGACCAAGGTGCACATCGAGGTCGCGCGGTACAGTCGCGACGGTCGTGAATGCATCCTCATCGGCCATGCCGGTCACCCGGAAGTGGAAGGCACCATGGGCCAGTACGATGGCCACAATGGCGGCGCGATCTATCTGGTCGAAGATGAAAAGGATGTCGCTGCATTGCAGGTGCACAACCCGGACAAACTGGCGTTCGTGACTCAGACCACCTTGTCCATGGATGACACCAGCCGGGTCATCGACGCACTGCGCAGTCGCTTCCCGGCGATTGGCGGTCCGCGCAAGGACGACATCTGCTACGCTACGCAAAACCGTCAGGACGCGGTCAAACAACTGGCCGACGAGTGCGATGTGGTGCTGGTGGTCGGCAGTCCCAACAGCTCCAACTCCAACCGCTTGCGCGAGCTGGCCGAGCGCATGGCCACCCCGGCCTATCTGATCGACGGTGCCGAAGACCTGCAACGCAGCTGGTTCGATGGCGTCGAGCGGATCGGCATCACGGCTGGCGCTTCGGCACCGGAAGTGCTGGTGCGTGGCGTGATTCAGCAGCTTCAGGCCTGGGGCGCGACCGGAGCCGAAGAGCTGGCAGGCCGCGAGGAGAACATCACCTTCTCCATGCCCAAAGAACTACGCGTTCGCTCGCTGCTCTGAGTCTTCTCCTCCCACGCACAGTTCCTGCTCGGTTTTATTACTGCGCAGGCTGATGCGCCCGGATTTGGCCAGTACCACTTGATGGTGGCTGATGCTTTGGTCCGTGGCGCAGACATGCACGGTCCCGGCGCGAAAGGCGCCGCCTGGCCCTGGCAGCAATGCTTCGCCCAAACCGGTAAATCGAACATAGGTCTTCAGCGGTCCATTCCCGACAATCGTCAGCCGCCCGCTCTCCTGGCGCTCAAGCAGCACAGGGTTGTCGCGGTCTTCATGACCCTTGCCGCTGATATCCAGAATGATTCTCCAGCCCAGGCTCCAGTCGTCTTCGACTGCATGGATGACGGTGGCCTGGTTACGCAGGATGGCTTCGGTGCGGGCATTGCGCATGCCGCTGGCCAGCACCCGGGCGGCATTCTCCCGGCGTACCGAATCGTGCAGCTCCTTGAATGGCGGGCTCACCAGTTGCAGCAGGAGGGCGGCGATCGCCATGCCTGTGAGCAGTTCAATCAGGCTGAAACCTTTCTGGTGCATGGCGTCTCCCTCCATGGAGATGCGGTGAGTGCGCAATCCGTGCGCAGCTCCTGGTAATCAACCGTGCATTCGGTGGTCGAATGCTCCAGGTTGTAACGCTAGTTATAGACGATGGTTGTTGAGGAGTGTCGGATGCACCACCGCGTAAGGGGTTTTACGCTGATTGAGTTGATGGTCACGCTGGCGGTTTCTGTGATTCTGCTGACGATGGCCATTCCGACCTTTACCCGGTCGGTACAAGGCACCAAAGCCGATACCGAGGTCGGTGATTTGCTGCGTGGGCTCAATTCAACGCGGTTGGAGGCGATAGAACGGGGTATCACCACGCAGATCCGGCCGACCGAGAAGGGCAGCGCCTGGACCGAGGAACTGTCAATTTACGACGGCCCCGACACCGACCCTGACACCCCGCCGAATGTATTGCGGGTTATTCCAGCGATGAGCAGCGGCGCCACGTTGACGCTAACCTCAGGTGTAACCAGCATCAACTTCAACAATCTGGGAGGGTTGTCAGCACCTGCTACCGCCGTGACCATGAATTATGTGTTGGGTGCGCAAACAAGGATGATCAATGTGTGTCTCAATGGACGGATTGTTTTGGGCGGGAATTGCGGATGACGGGATCGGACAAACGTGCACAGGACGGCATGACACTGATCGAAGTATTGGTTGCGGTATTGATCCTCGGCGTAGGGCTGCTGGGCGCAGCGGCGATTCAGCTCAATGCACTGAAGTTCACCGACAGTTCGCGGATGACCAGTCAGGCCAGTTTTATCGCCTACGACATGCTGGACCGGATCCGCGCCAACTCCGGCGCCGATTACACCGTCACACCTCCCGGCTCAAGCAATCCCGGTGTCGCCCGAGATGAGGACCTTTTTAACTTCACCACCAATATCCTCAACTTCGGCGGCCCGACAGCGAGCGGGAACATTACAGTGAACAAGCGAGTGTTCACGATCACCATTAACTGGGACGATTCGAGGGCGCCAGGGGCCGCCAACCCTGCTCAGGGCAGTACGCCTCAGCGGACCTTTGTCCTGACCAGCCGTGTCGCCGTCGACCCTGCGGTGACACCGTGAAGAGCCGCGTCAGAGGTTTCGGTCTGATCGAGTTGATGGTCGCGCTGGCATTGAGCCTGATCGTGGTGCTGGGCGTCGCACAGGTTTTCATCTCGGCGAAGAACACCTACCTCAGCCAGAACGCGTCAGCCAGCATGCAAGAGGATGCACGTATTGTCCTGAGCAAAATGCTCCAGGAAATCCGTATGGTCGGCATGTTCGGTTGCCTTGGCTCAATCACTGATGCCAGCTTGGCTTCGGACTTCACCGCCAACGCGGCAACCCCCATCAGTTGGGACAACGCCAAACTCAAACTGACCCTGGTGACCGCCGATGTCGGTAATAACGGCGGGGCGCCGACCTGGACCGTCGTCTCCGATTGCCTGAGCGGCGCAACCGCTTATAGCGGCGTCCGTGTGGCCCCGGCCGGGCAGTTGGCGTTCCCGATACGGCAGTTGGCCTACACCTTCCGTAACAATGAATTGTGGATGAATACAGGCACTGGAACCGACTTTGGCCAGGTGCTACTGGACCACGTCAGCGATTTTAAGGTGAGTTTCGGAGTCGCCCATTCGGCCAATGATGTCGCAGTGTCCAGCTACACCTTCAACCCGACCAAACCGGAGCTTATACGCAGTGTGCGCTTGACCCTGACCCTGGTGGACCCGAACAACCGCGTACGCGACCAGACCTATAACGTGGTTGCCGCTTTGCGCAACCGGTTGCTGTAGGTGGGCTGCCAATGAAGAGTGTTCCAATGACTGCAACCTCCGAGCGCGGCATGGCCCTGTTGGTCAGCCTGGTGTTCCTGCTACTGCTGACGCTGATCGGCATTTCGTCGATGCAGAATGCAACCTTGCAGGAAAAAATGGCTGGCAGCGTGGTCCTGCGAAACCAGTCTTTTCAATTAGCCGAAACGGCACTGCGAGTCGGCGAAAGCGCAGTGCAACTGGAGACCTATTCATTGCCCGCCTGTGCGGGCACTCGGTGCTTGCCGCCCGCCGAGTCGAAGGTGGTGGCCGCCGCCGGGCTCAACGCTACTTCGGGGGTGACCTGGATCGCTGCGGGCAAGGGCTTTTATGGGGTGCAGAATCTCGGTATCAGAAGCGGCGCGGTCAATGTGCCAAGCGGTATCCCGGCAACGCTGTATCGGGTTACGGCGGTCGGCCAGGTGGGTAACTCGCGCAGCGTGCTGGAAAGTATCTATGCAAAGTATTGAGCCACGCTGTGGCTGGCAGCACGGGCTATTGCAGCTGCTCTGCGGCGTGCTGCTGAGCCTTTATCTGGCCGCGCCGACTTACGCCTTCACGCCCTCGGACTCGCCGCTGTTGAGCGGTGCGGCGGTAACGCCCAACGTGATGTTGGTGCTCGATGACTCGAGAAGTATGAACAGCATCATCTATGCGGCGGGTTTCGATCCGAACCTCAACCGTTCTCAGGTGACAATCTGTAGTTCCGATTTCTCATGCCTGGGCGGCCAGAATCTCGACATGACCGATACCAATATTTTGTTATCGAGTTTGAATCGGGGAGGGTGTCCGTCGGGTTGGTTCGGCTTCTATGACGGACTCCGCGGTTTGAATTCGTTCTGTTTGAAACTCCCGGATCCAGTGGGTGGCCAGAAAACCCGTTATTCGGCGAACTACTTGTCCTATTTGATCGCACTGGCCAACAGAGCCAATAAGGACTTTACCAACGGCTCGATCCCCAATGAATACCGAATGAATGTGGCGCGTGACGTTTCCACCGCGCTGGTGGCCAGCAATCGCTCGTTGCGTATTGGGCTGGCGACGTTCAATCCACCGACTGGCAACAACCCGGGGCCTGGCGGTTATATCGCCCGTCCGGTCAGTGATTTGACTGTGGCGAGCGGCAGCGACAACTACAACGCATTGATCGCCTCGATCAGCGGGCTGAAAGCTGTAGCCAATACGCCACTGGCCGAAGCCTATTACGAGGTCACCCGCTATTTCCGTGGCATGGCGCCGTTCTACAACTCGACTCCCGGGACCTACACCAGCCCGATCCAGTATCGCTGCCAGAAAAACTACGCGGTGGTGATCACCGACGGCTTGCCGACCTATGACCGGACCTTCCCCACCAACGACCCTCTGGGTGGCAGCAAACTGCCCGATTGGGATGGAGTGAGCAGCAATGATGGCGACAACCTGAATGGCGATACCGAAGGCGACACGCAGTACCTGGATGACATCGCCAAGTTCGCCTACGACATCGACATGCGTTCAACGGGAACCGATCTCGCAGGCAAAAGCTGGTCGGCGCCGGATTTTTCCAGGCAGTACATGAACACCTACACCGTGGGATTCACCGCGGCGAACCAGATGCTGTCCGATGCGGCCACCTACGGCGCGGGCAAGTATTATCAAGCCAGCGACCTTGCGGGCCTGAGCAATGCATTGTCATCAGCCTTGGGTGACATCAGCTCCAGGGCAGGCTCCGGCGGCAGCGGTGTGGCCAGCGGGACCACCCTGGCTGCCGATTCCAGCTATTACCAGACCAGCTACGACCCCAAGGACTGGCGCGGTACGATCAAGTCCTTTGGCTTCACTTCGAACGGTGCGGTCAATACCTCGTCGACGCTCTGGAGCACCGACACGGCCATCGTGCCCGCCGCCACGGCACCGACCTTCCAGTCCTGGAACACTACGAACAACACGGCAGTCACCCTGGCCTACAACAACTTTTCCAGTATTCAGAAGACTGCGCTCAACCAGAGCCTGCCGACTGGTATCACGGGTGTTGACCTGGTGGAATGGAGTAAAGGCACCAACAAAACCGGTTTGAGAGTGCGTTCCGTTCTGCTTGGAGACATTATCAACTCTCCGTTGGTGCTTGCAGCGCCTACGGACAAAACCGCCTCTGACCTGGCGGGCGATACAACTTACAGCACTTTCCTGACCACCAAAGCCGCGAACATGAGTGCCAGTCTGGTGGTGAATGCCAACGACGGCTTTCTCAATGTCATTAACGCGGCCAATGGCACCCGGCGCTACGCCTATATGCCTTCCAGCGTGCTGGCATCCCTGCATTCGATCGCCGATACCGGCTACATCAATGGCCTTGGGCACAAGTTTCTCAATGATGGCCCGGTGGCTGTATTTGATGCCCAGCTCAATAGCGTCTGGAAAACCCTGGTGCTCGGCGGGGTCGGGGCAGGTGGCAAGACCTTCTACGCGCTGCAGCTTTTTGACGCCTCGGCAGGGAATGTGGCCAAGGCGATGTGGGAAATCAGCGCTCCGGCGACGGTCAACGCCGCCAACACATTCAATGATCTGGGTTATGCCTACGCCCGCCCGGAAGTGGCGCGCTTGGCGGATGGCCGTTGGGCAGCGTTCATTTCCAATGGCTATGGCAGCAACTCCGGAGTCGCCGCCTTGTATGTGGTGGATATTGGCGATGGTTCACTGATCAGGAAAATCGTCATCGACAGCGCTGAAACGAGCAATGGGCTCTCTTCAGTGAAGCTCAAGGTCAATGCGCAGAATGTAGTGCAGGCCGCGTATGGCGGTGACTTGAAGGGTCGGCTATGGAAATTTGATTTGAGTAGCGCCTCCCCCGCCAGCTGGAGTCTGGCCTTTTCCGGCAAACCGTTATTTACCGCGCCTGGCGGCGCAACCCAGCCAATCACTGCGCAACCGTTGCTGGCGGACCATCCTGCAAATGGCAAAGTGGTGTTTTTCGGCACGGGGAAATTCAATGAGACCGCGGACAAATTGACCAAGGATCCGCAAGGGTTCTATGCCATCCAGGATGCGGATGGCGGTGCCGGCCAGTTTACTGTCGCCAACTTGCAGGCCCAGGCAGTGACGGGGGTGTTCTCCGGGAGTGCGGGCCAATTCATCACTACGACCCAGAATGAAGTGACCTATCCAGCAGAAAAGGGCTGGTATCTGCCGCTGGTTTACAACAGTGCGCTGACCGGTGAGCGTGTCATCAATCAGGCCAGTCTGGTGGCGGGGCGCATTGTGTTTACCAGTGCCGGCGTGGATACCACTGACCCCTGTTCCAGCTTTGGTACCGGCAAACTGATCGAACTGGAGGCGTTCAGCGGTAAGATGCTCAGCTATGCAGTACTTGATACCAACGGCGATGGCCTCGTCGACAGCACTGACACACTGTCCAGCGGCGTCATCTTCACCGGCGGTATTCCAACACTGAACGCGATCGTCAACGACGCGGCGCGCAAGATTGTGAACGACTCCAGCGGTGGTGTTACCGCTCTGGTGGAAAAACCGGGCGGCGGCGCAACAAGCCGACGGATCATGTGGCGACAAATACAGTAAGTGAGAGATGAGGCATGCGCAGACTCAACCAGGGTTTTACCTTGATCGAAATCATGATTGTGATCGCGATCATCGGTATTGTAGTGACCATCGGCTACCCGGCCATTACCGAATACGTGAAGAAAGCCCATCGCACAGAGATTGCCGGATTGCTCTCCGAACAGGCGCAAAACCTGGAACGGTTCTATTCGAAAAACAGTGCGTATACCACCAAAACCAATACCCCCGACCTCAGCGCGGGTAATGACTACTACAGCATCACGCCGACGCTGACTGATCAGGCCTTCTCGCTGACGGCAACTCGTAAAGGCGGTTCAATGATGGCGAGTGACAAGTGTGGGGATTTCACTATCACCAATACTGGCCTCAGAACCATTGCCAATGCGGCTGAAGGTCTGGGAACCAAAGATTGCTGGGGTCGCTGAGTAACTTTTCCGGGCGCATTGTGCACCCCTGATTTTTTCATTGTTGGATCAGAAGATGGCCAAGCAACAGCAAGTGGTGATTGTCGGCGGTGGGGTTATCGGCCTGCTGAGCGCGTTTAATCTGGCTTCTGAAGTGCAGAATGTGATCCTGCTGGATCGCTCGAATGTGGGGCAGGAGTCGTCCTGGGCCGGTGGCGGGATAGTTTCGCCGCTGTATCCATGGCGCTACAGCCCGGCGGTCACCGCTCTGGCCCATTGGTCGCAGGATTTTTATCCACAACTGGGCGAACGCCTGTTTGCCGCAACCGGGGTTGATCCTGAGGTGCACACCACTGGCCTGTACTGGCTGGATCTGGATGACGAAGCCGAGGCGCTGGCCTGGGCGGTGCGGGAAAACCGCCCACTGAGGACAGTGGATATTTCGGCTGTTCACGATGCGGTGCCGGTACTGGGCACCGGTTTCTCGCGAGCGATCTACATGGAGAATGTGGCCAACGTGCGCAATCCGCGACTGGTGAAGTCGCTCAAGGCCGCATTGTCGGCATTGCCTAATGTGACGATCCATGAGCAATGCGAAGTCAGTGGATTCATTCGCGAAGGCGAGGATGTCGTGGGGGTTCAGACATCGGCGGGCGAAATTCGGGCTGACCGGGTGGTACTGTCGGCGGGCGCCTGGAGTGGCGAATTGTTGCAAGGCCTGGGCCTGGAGTTGCCGGTCGAGCCGGTGAAAGGCCAGATGATTCTCTACAAATGTGCATCGGATTTCCTCTCGAGCATGGTCCTGGCCAAAAGGCGTTATGCGATTCCACGCCGTGATGGTCATATTCTGATCGGCAGCACGCTGGAGCATGAGGGGTTCGACAAGACGCCCACCCAATCCGCGCTGGAGAGTCTGAAGGCCTCGGCCATCGAACTGATTCCGGCATTGGCGAATGCTGAAGTGGTGGGGCATTGGGCGGGGCTGCGGCCGGGTTCGCCAAAGGGCATTCCCTATATTGGCAAGGTTCCGGGTATTCAAGGACTGTGGCTGAACTGCGGGCATTACCGCAATGGCCTGGTTCTGGCCCCGGCCTCCTGTCAGTTGCTCGCCGACTTGATGCTGGACCGCGAGCCGATCATTGATCCGGCGCCGTATGCACCGACCGGGCGGATTTAGCGGCCTCCTTAAAAGATCGCAGCCTGCGGCAGCTCCGCCGATTGCATTCGCCGCCGGATCAGCGGGGGAACACAAATCCCGTAGGAGCTGCCGATAGGCTGCGATCTTTTAGGGCCTTCAATCCCCCTGAAGCAACGATCAAAAGATCGCAGCCTATCGGCAGCTCCTACTCCAGCCCCAGCTTCTTCAACCGATAGCGCATCGAATGAAACGACAGGTTCAGACGCTGCGCCGCTGCCGTGCGGTTCCAGTGGGTTTCTTCGAGGGCCTGGAGCAGCAGTTTGCGTTCGACGTTTTCCAGGTAATTCTCCAGGTTGTCGATCTGCGTCAGATCCGGTTCAGCGGGTTCGGCTATGCAACTGCCTTCTGCCAGACGCAGGTCGATCGCCTCGATCTGTTGGTTTTCACAAAGGGTGTGTGCACGTTCGAGCATGTTCTCCAGCTCGCGCACATTGCCCGGGAATCTATAGCGTTTCAGCGCATCAAGCGCTTGCGGATGAAGCCTGGCCGGCGGCAAGCCGCTGTTTGCCGCCAGTCGCTGGAGAACGTTAATGGCCAACGGTTCGATATCGTCGCGTCGCTCGCGCAAGGGCGGCACCCGCAGCTCGATCACATTCAAGCGGTAGTACAGGTCCTGACGAAAGCGTCCGGCGGCGACTTCGGCGTTCAGGTCCTTTTGCGAGGCAGACAAAATGCGCACATCGACCACCACCTCCTGTTGCCCGCCGATGCTGCAAATGGCTTTCTCCTGAATCGCGCGCAACAGTTTGACCTGCATCGCCAAGGACAGGTCGGCCACTTCGTCGAGGAACAGCGTGCCACCATTGGCCGCCTGGAACAGCCCGGGCTTGTCTTCGATGGTGCCGCTGAAGCTGCCTTTGCGATGGCCGAAAAATTCGCTCTCCATCAGTTCCGACGGAATCGCCCCGCAGTTGACCGGTACGAAGGGTTGGCTGGTGCGCGGGCTCAGCTCATGGATCAACCGGGCCACCAACTCCTTGCCGCTGCCGGACTCGCCGCTGATGTACAGCGGGGCCAGGCTTGCAGCCAGTTTATCGACCTGTTTGCGCAAGTTGCGCATTGGCAGCGAATCGCCGAGCAGGCGCCGGTCGATAGAGGGCGGTCGGGCGCTTGCTGTCGGCAGAAGCAGGGTGCTGCTGACCAACTCCCGCAGGCGGGGGAGGTCCACCGGTTTGGTCAGAAAGTCGAAGGCGCCGGCTTTCAGCGCGTTGATCGCCGTCTCGAGGTTGCCATAGGCGGTAATAATGGCGACCGGAACCTGTGGGTGGCGCTGCTGGATGTGCTGCACCAGCTCCAGACCGCTACCATCGGACAGGCGCATGTCGGTCAGGCACAGATCAAAGGCTTCCCGGGTCAGCCAGTCGCGGGCTTCGCCGACATTGCGGGCACTTTGGGTGTCGAGTTTCATCCGGCCTAACGTGATCTCCAGAAGTTCGCGGATATCCGGTTCATCGTCGACGATCAGAACTTTTTGCCGTGGGCTGATATTCAAGACTGTTTCCGTCCGTGAGCAAAGGTGATGCGAAAACAACCGCCGCCTTGGCGTGATTTGAAGTCTAGGCGGGCCTGGTTGCTTTCGCACAGCTCACGGGACAGATAGAGACCCAGGCCGGTGCCTTGGGGGGCGGTGGTAAAGAAGGGTTCGAACAAATGCGTCCGCTGCTCATCGGCTACGCCGGGCCCGTTGTCCTGTATCTCGAGGGTCGGTCGTTCGTTAGCCGGCTCGATATACAATTTCAGCCAGGCCTCGGCGTTCTCATGGGCCAGAGCACTGTGGCGCCAGGCATTTTGTAGCAAGTTGTTCAGCACTTGGGTCAGTTGATTCGGGTCCATCAGGGTTTCGAAAGAACCGGCACCCAGCTCCAGATGAACCTGTTGTCGGTCGGTGGCCATGCTGCGCAGGTCACTGACGAACTGCTCCAGCCACGGTTTCAGGTCGAGCCGTTGTGGCTCGGTAGGCTGGCGGCGTGACAGTTGCAGAACGTTTTCTATCAAACGATTCATTCGCCGGGATTGGTCTTGAACAATCTGTGCCAGACGTCGATCCGGGCCGATCAGTTCCTCGGACTCGCCTAATAGCTGCGCGGCGTGACTGATGATGCCCAGTGGGTTACGGATTTCATGAGCGATCCCGGCGGTCAGGCGGCCCAGGGCGGCGAGCTTGAGTTGTTGGGCTTGTTGGGCGACTTGCGCGAGGTCTTCGAGGAACACCAGTGTCTGACGCTGGTCGTCCGGGCCCAAAGCGATGAAGCTCGGCTGAAGAACCAGGCCGGTACCGCCGACTGTCAGGCTTTGCGGGCGCAAGGTGGGATTGTTGAGCCACAGCTGCAGGCGTTCGACCAGTGGCGGTGAGCAGGCATCGATCAACTGGCCACTCAGGTGTTCCCGGCCCAAAAGGCTCATCGCGGCCTGATTGGCCAGCACGATATGGCGTTGGGCGTCGATCACCAGAATGCCAGTGCGCATGTGTTGCAGAATCAGCGAGTTGAGGGTTTCAAGGCTGGTGACTTCACTGGCGCGCTGCTGCGAAAGCGTCTCGCTGACCTCCAGCAGACGGGTCAAGCCCTGCACCAACAACGCGGCGGCGAAGCACAGGACGGCAAGGGCGCCAGCCTGCAAATAGTAGTTGGCGAGCGTCGGACGACTGAGGGTCAGGTAAAAGGTCAGGGAAATGATGCCGATGGCCGCGACCCCGGCAATCACCAGGCCGATGCGTCCTCGCAACAACACGTTGCTGATGGCTACCGAAGCGATCAGTAGATCGCCAATGGCGCTTGGAGGGCCTCCGGCGGCATAGAACAAACCCGAGAGCAGCAGGACGTCAGCCAGCGCCAGGCTGAAGATTTCAGCAGGCCGTTTGGGGTTCCCCTGGAGGACAACCACCAGAATATTCAGAATCAGATACAGCCAGCTGCCAGCGCGAAACAAATTGTCGTTCGCGAGCTCCAGTAGCTGGTTGTCCATGTCGCTGGAAATCAGCAGCACCAGGGTGGCGCCGATACTTAAACGGTAGAGGTGATAGAGCCTCAGCATTCGCTGGGCCTGTTTGCCACCAGAGCTTAAAGTCTCAGCGGTCACGCGAACCCGGGCCTTGCTCCAGGTGAGCCTGGCTGCAATACCACTGTTGTTGAAGACTCAGCGCTCGGTCGCGCGGCAAGTGCACGCCACAGTGGGCGCAGCGGACCATGGGCGCGGCGATTTTCTCGTCGGGCGCATTGGCCACGGAAGCAGAGTGTTTGAACTTGCGCCAGAGCCATACCGCAGCAGCAATCAGAGCGATCCAGAACAGTAAACGAAGCATGATGAGCAGCTTTTCGACGAGTGAATTGGCAGTTTAGCCAAGGACACTCCCTGAGCACAGCGCAATAAAACGCCGTAATAAAAAAGGGAGACTCGAGAGTCTCCCTTTTTGCCATCAAGTCAGCGTCAGTCGAACACGCCGAAGGTCATGTGGCTGAACCATGAGCGGTCTTCGTTATTGCTTTCAGCTTCGGGTTCTTTTTCTTCGATGACATCGCCGTCGCTGTCTTTAGGCTTGAGCTCGGCCGGAATCGCGTCCTTGGCGTCCTGGAACTGCCTCTGCACGTCCTGGTTGGCGCGGGTTTCTCCCGGCGGCAGCGGTGGGCGGGATTCGATCAGACCCAGGGTCGCCTTGCTTAGCCATGAGCGGTTGTCCGCTTCGGCAACTCGTGGCACGAACTGACCGTCAACCAGGGTCGGGTGGTTCGGGTAGTTGAGCTTCAGGGTTTCCAGGCTGGTATTGGCCAGCTCGTCCAGATGCAGGCGCTGGTAGGATTCGACCATCACCGCCAGGCCGTCGCCGACCGCAGGGGTTTCCTGGAAGTTTTCCACCACATAACGACCGCGGTTGGCGGCGGCTACATAGGCCTGACGGGTCAGGTAGTAGTCGGCAACGTGGATTTCGTAGGCGGCCAGCAGGTTGCGCAGGTAAATCATGCGCTGCTTGGCGTCCGGGGCGTAGCGGCTGTTCGGGTAGCGGCTGGTGAGCTGGGCGAACTCGTTGTAGGAGTCACGAGCGGCACCCGGGTCACGCTTGGTCATGTCCAGCGGCAGGAAACGCGCCAGCAGACCGACGTCCTGGTCAAAAGAGGTCAAGCCCTTGAGGTAGTAGGCGTAATCCACGTTCGGGTGCTGCGGGTGCAAGCGAATGAACCGCTCGGCGGCGGACTTGGCAGCCTCCGGCTCGGCGTTCTTGTAGTTCGCATAGATCAGCTCGAGTTGCGCCTGGTCGGCGTAGCGACCGAACGGATAACGCGACTCCAGAGCCTTCAGCTTGGCCGTGGCGCTGGTATAGCTGTTGTTGTCCAGGTCGGCCTGCGCCTGCTGGTACAGCTCGA
The DNA here is from genome assembly GCF_057838875.1 of Pseudomonas sp. KH_050. Classification (NCBI taxonomy): domain Bacteria; kingdom Pseudomonadati; phylum Pseudomonadota; class Gammaproteobacteria; order Pseudomonadales; family Pseudomonadaceae; genus Pseudomonas; species Pseudomonas sp. KH_050. The sequence goes on from NZ_CM174478.1 coordinate 777,264, forward strand.
CCTCGCTGAGGTTTTCGTCGACCACTTCCTTCGATGAGCAAGCAGCGGTCAATGCGAGGATGGCGATCAGCAGCAGGTGTTTCACTTGCATGGCGGCTTGCGTCCCTATGACGGCCGCTGTCTTGGGCGTGGCCGTCCTGTTATGATGAGTGCCCCGTTGAAAAGCTTCGGGGCAAAAGACGCCGTATTTAACCACAAGCGCGCAGCCGAAACCAAAAGCTGTGCCGACGCCTAGTCTGAGCATGTCCGATAAAATTGAACTCCGCGCAGAGGTGCCGTCCGAATTGGGCGGCCAACGCCTCGATCAAGTCGCCGCACAATTATTCGCTGAGCACTCGCGCTCGCGCCTTTCCGCCTGGATCAAAGACGGCCGCCTGACTGTGGATGGAGCGGTTATCCGCCCGCGAGACATTGTTCATGGCGGTGCGATTCTTGAGCTGACCGCCGAGCAGGAAGCTCAGGGAGAATGGGTCGCTCAGGACATCAAGCTGGATATCGTCTATGAAGACGACGACATCCTGGTCATCAACAAGCCTGCGGGCCTGGTGGTGCACCCGGCTGCCGGTCATGCCGACGGCACCCTGCTCAACGCGCTGCTGCATCATGTGCCGGACATCATCAATGTACCGCGCGCCGGTATCGTGCACCGTCTTGACAAGGACACCACCGGTTTGATGGTAGTGGCCAAGACGATTCAGGCGCAGACCCAGCTGGTTACCCAGCTGCAGAGCCGCAGCGTCAGCCGGATCTACGAGTGCATCGTGATTGGTGTGGTCACCGCCGGCGGCAAGATCAATGCGCCGATCGGTCGTCACGGCCAGCAGCGTCAGCGCATGGCCGTGATGGAAGGCGGCAAGCAGGCAGTCAGTCATTACCGCGTGCTCGAGCGTTTTCGCTCCCACACTCATGTGCGGGTCAAGCTGGAAACCGGTCGAACGCACCAGATTCGCGTGCACATGGCGCACATCAATTACCCGCTGGTCGGAGATCCTGCCTACGGCGGACGTTTCCGCATTCCGCCAGCAGCCAGCCTGACCATGGTCGAATCGCTGAAAACCTTCCCGCGGCAAGCTCTGCACGCGCGTTTCCTGGAGTTGGATCATCCGACGACCGGTAAACGCATGAGCTGGGAATCGCCGCTACCGGACGACTTCGTCTGGTTGCTGTCGCTGCTCAAGCAGGACCGTGAGGCGTTCATCGGATGACCCAGTGGCTGATTCCTGACTGGCCTGCGCCTGCCGGGGTGAAAGCCTGCGTCACCACTCGTTCGGGCGGCGTCAGTCTGGCGCCGTTCGACAGCCTCAACCTTGGCGACCATGTCGACGACAGCCCCCAGGCCGTCGCCGAGAATCGCCGTCGTCTGACCGATCACTTTTCCATCCGGCCGGCCTGGTTGCAACAGGTTCACGGGATTGCCGTGGCCCATGCCGATCCGGGCCTGGTCGCGACCGCCGACGCCAGTTGGTCGGCCACGCCGGGTATTGCCTGCACGGTGATGACCGCCGATTGCCTGCCTGCGCTGTTCTGCGACCGTGCCGGCAGCCGTGTCGCGGCGGCCCATGCCGGTTGGCGCGGGCTGGCGGCTGGCGTGCTGGAGGCGACGCTGGACAGCCTTGCCGTGCCACCTTCCGAGGTGCTGGTCTGGCTGGGGCCGGCCATCGGCCCGCAAGCCTTCGAAGTCGGCCCGGAGGTTCGTGAAGCCTTCGTCCGACAGCTTCCGGAAACGGTTCAAGCCTTTGTCCCGAGCCGCAATGCCGGCAAGTTCATGGCCGACATCTATACGCTGGCGCGTTTGCGCCTGGCCACTCGCGGCGTAACGGCGGTGTATGGCGGCGGTTTCTGCACGGTGACCGACCCGCGCTTCTATTCCTACCGCCGCAGTCCTCGCACTGGTCGGTTTGCCTCCCTTGTCTGGCTCGAACGCTAGACTCTCCTGACCTGCGTCAACCCGGCGCCGCTTGAATCTTCCAGAATCGACCGCATCTAGTGAGGTATCTGGCAGGTTTCTTCATTTAGGTGTGTCCATGACCGGCCTGCTCAACTAGGAAGGTGACCCATGCGTATAGACCGATTAACCAGCAAGTTACAGTTAGCCCTGTCCGATGCCCAGTCTCTGGCGGTCGGCCTCGATCATCCGGGCATTGAACCTGCGCACTTGATGCAAGCACTGCTTGAACAGCAGGGCGGCTCGATCAAACCGTTGCTGATGCAAGTGGGCTTTGACATCAATAGCCTGCGCAAAGAATTGACCAAAGAGCTCGACCGTCTACCGAAAATCCAGAACCCGACCGGCGATGTGAACATGTCGCAGGATCTGGCGCGCCTGCTCAATCAGGCCGATCGCCTGGCGCAGCAAAAAGGCGACCAGTTCATTTCCAGCGAACTGGTGCTGCTCGCCGCCATGGACGAGAACAGCAAGCTCGGCAAATTGCTGCTGGGGCAGGGCGTCAGCAAGAAAGCCCTGGAAAATGCGATCAACAACCTGCGCGGTGGTGAGGCGGTCAATGACCCCAACCACGAAGAGTCGCGCCAGGCCCTGGACAAATACACCGTTGACCTGACCAAGCGCGCCGAAGAAGGCAAGCTTGACCCGGTGATTGGCCGTGACGACGAAATTCGCCGGACCATTCAGGTCCTGCAACGCCGCACCAAGAACAACCCGGTACTGATCGGCGAACCAGGTGTGGGTAAAACCGCGATCGCCGAAGGCCTGGCGCAACGAATCATCAACGGCGAAGTGCCGGATGGCCTAAAAGGCAAACGCCTGCTTTCGTTGGATATGGGCTCGCTGATTGCCGGTGCCAAGTTCCGCGGCGAGTTCGAAGAGCGCATGAAGTCGTTGCTCAATGAGCTGTCGAAGCAGGAAGGGCAGATCATCCTGTTCATCGACGAACTGCACACCATGGTCGGCGCCGGTAAGGCCGAGGGCTCGATGGATGCTGGCAATATGCTCAAGCCGGCTTTGGCGCGAGGTGAGTTGCATTGCGTCGGCGCGACCACGCTTAACGAGTACCGCCAATATGTAGAGAAGGACGCAGCGCTCGAGCGGCGGTTCCAGAAGGTTCTGGTCGACGAGCCGAACGAAGAGGACACCATTGCGATCCTGCGCGGCTTGAAAGAGCGTTATGAGGTCCACCACAAGGTGGCGATTACTGACGGTGCGATCATTGCCGCGGCCAAGCTGAGCCATCGTTACATCACCGACCGCCAGTTGCCCGACAAAGCTATCGACCTGATCGATGAAGCGGCCAGCCGCATTCGCATGGAGATCGACTCCAAGCCGGAAGTACTGGATCGTCTGGAGCGGCGTTTGATTCAACTGAAGGTTGAAGTCCAGGCGCTGAAGAAAGAAGACGACGAAGCGGCGAAGAAGCGTCTTGAAAAGCTGCAGGAAGAAATTGCCCGGCACGAGCGCGAGTATTCAGACCTGGAAGAAATCTGGGCTTCGGAAAAAGCCGAAGTGCAGGGGTCGGCGCAGATCCAGCAGAAAATCGAACAGTCCCGCCAGGAACTGGAAGCCGCGCGCCGCAAAGGCGACCTCAACCGCATGGCCGAGCTGCAGTATGGGGTGATCCCCGACCTGGAGCGCAGCCTGCAAATGGTCGATCAGCATGGCAAAAGCGAAAACCAGTTGCTGCGCAGCAAAGTGACCGAGGAAGAGATTGCCGAAGTCGTTTCGAAGTGGACCGGTATTCCAGTGTCGAAAATGCTCGAAGGTGAGCGTGACAAACTGTTGAAGATGGAAAGTCTGCTGCACCAGCGTGTGATCGGCCAGGACGAGGCGGTGATCGCGGTATCCAACGCCGTACGCCGTTCCCGTGCCGGGTTGTCCGATCCGAACCGCCCAAGCGGCTCGTTCATGTTCCTCGGCCCGACCGGTGTGGGTAAGACCGAACTGTGCAAGGCGCTGGCCGAGTTCCTCTTCGATACTGAAGAGGCGATGGTGCGGATCGATATGTCCGAGTTCATGGAGAAGCACTCCGTGGCGCGGCTGATTGGTGCGCCACCAGGCTACGTAGGCTACGAGGAAGGCGGTTATCTGACCGAGGCAGTGCGTCGCAAGCCGTACTCGGTGATCCTCCTGGACGAGGTCGAGAAGGCCCATCCGGACGTGTTCAACGTGTTGTTGCAAGTCCTGGAAGACGGTCGGCTGACCGACAGTCACGGGCGAACCGTGGATTTTCGCAATACCGTGATCGTGATGACCTCAAACCTGGGCTCGGTACAGATCCAGGAGCTGGTGGGAGATCGTGAAGCGCAGCGGGCCGCGGTGATGGATGCGGTGTCCAGCCACTTCCGTCCGGAGTTCATCAACCGGATCGATGAAGTGGTGATCTTCGAGCCTCTGGCCCGGGATCAGATCGCTGGCATCACCGAAATCCAGCTGGGCCGCCTGCGCAGCCGTTTGGCCGAGCGTGAGCTGAAGCTGGAACTGAACAGCGAGGCGCTGGATAAGTTGATCGCAGTCGGTTACGACCCGGTCTACGGTGCACGTCCGCTCAAGCGAGCGATCCAGCGCTGGATCGAGAACCCATTGGCGCAACTGATCCTTTCCGGCAGTTTCTTGCCTGGGGTCACTGTGACAGCCACGGTGGCGAACGACGAAATAGTCTTCAACTGAGCCTTGGCGGCTCGATAAGAAGAGAGGCCTCGCGTTGCGAGGCCTTTTTTTCGTTAGGGCATTGAACTATAAGGAAAAGGCTTGTAAAGTGCGCCCCGCAGCATGTCACCCCCCAGGGTTTCTTCTCCCCAAGGAGAAATCTGAAACAAGACGCAAATCATTGTCTTGAAAGCAATTTAAGGGGTTGACAGGGTGATTTAAAATTGTAGAATAGCGCGCCTCAGACACACGAACGCAGCGATGCGAACGGGTCGAAGAGAGCGAAGTAGCGGTAAATGTTGTAATTGAAATATGTAGTTCCGTGATAGCTCAGTCGGTAGAGCAAATGACTGTTAATCATTGGGTCCCAGGTTCGAGTCCTGGTCACGGAGCCAATTTCAAACCGGGGTATAGCGCAGTCCGGTAGCGCGCCTGCTTTGGGAGCAGGATGTCAGGAGTTCGAATCCCCTTACCCCGACCATTTTTGGGTCGTTAGCTCAGTTGGTAGAGCAGTTGGCTTTTAACCAATTGGTCGTAGGTTCGAATCCCACACGACCCACCATTTTTGAAACCAGTTAGCGCTGGAATCGAATCTTAAGATCAGAGGCCAAAAGCGCTGATCGTAGAAGGCGCCTTTAAAAGGTGCCTTTTTTTTACCGGGGTATAGCGCAGTCCGGTAGCGCGCCTGCTTTGGGAGCAGGATGTCAGGAGTTCGAATCCCCTTACCCCGACCATATTAAAAATCCTCGTATCGAAAGATACGGGGATTTTTTTTGCCTTATGCAAACGTAAAAAAAGCCCCGTTTCTCTGGGGAGAGAAGCGGGGCGTGGGTTGCTTCAGGTCTTAGCTATAGTCTTTCAGGTGTTCGAACAAGCCCTTCGGCATTTTTTTGCCATTGGTTTCGTAGTTGGCTTTCACGTTATCGAACGCCTCTTGTTCCGAGATTTGCCGGGACATTTCAAATCGCACGACACAACCGCTCGATAAAGGACGCCACGTAAGTGCGGCGGTAACCGAAGCAGGCGGTGCCTTGCTCGGGCAAGGCAAGCGAAGGGTACATAAACCGTAGGAGCTGCCGCAGGCTGCGATCTTTTTGGGGCGCCCCAATCAGGGCCTGCCTATGATGAGGCCCTGTCAGACGCCGAAAATGTCAGTGCAACTTGAGCCGCGGCTCGGTCCCGCGCCCGATCTTGCTGCCGAGCATCAGCATCGCCGTGCGGAAGGCGCCATACAGCGCCATCTGGTGCATTCGGTACAACGACACATAGAACATCCGCGCCAGCCAGCCTTCGAGCATCACGCTGCCAGTCAGATTGCCCATCAAGTTACCCACAGCCGAAAAACGCGACAGCGAAATCAGCGAGCCATAATCGGTGTACTTGTACTCCGGCAGCGCCTTGCCTTCGATGCGCAATTTCAGCGATTTGGTCAGCCGCGAGGCCTGCTGATGTGCCGCTTGCGCCCGTGGCGGCACGTTGCGATCGGTGCCTGGCTGCGGGCAGGCTGCGCAATCGCCGAAGGCGAAGATGTTTTCGTCACGGGTGGTTTGTAGGGTCGGCAAGACGTGCAACTGGTTGATCCGGTTGGTTTCCAGACCGTCGATGTCCTTGAGGAAGCCTGGGGCACGAATCCCCGCAGCCCACACCTTCAGGCTGGCAGGAATCACCTGGCCGCTGCTGGTGATCAGCGCCTCGGCAGTGACTTCGCTGACCGCTGCGTTAGTCAGTACCGTGACCCCGAGTTTCTCCAGGGTTTTATGCACTGGCCCGCCAATGCGCTCCGGCAGTGCCGGCAGGACCCGCGGACCGGCTTCGATCAGGGTGATGTACATGTTTTCCGGCTTGATCCGGTCCAGACCATAGGCTGCCAGTTCATGGGCCGCGTTATGCAGCTCGGCCGCCAGCTCGACGCCCGTGGCACCGGCGCCGACAATGGCCACGCTGATCTGCTCGACCTTGTCGGTTTGCCCGGCATGGGCGCGCAGGTAGTGATTGAGCAATTGCTGATGGAAGCGCTCGGCCTGTTTGCGGGTGTCAAGGAACAGGCAGTGTTGCGCCGCGCCCTGAGTGCCGAAATCGTTGGTGGTGCTACCGACAGCGATTACCAGTGAGTCGTAAGGCACTTCGCGCGCCGGCACCAGTTCCAGGCCGGCTTCGTCGTAAGTGGCCGCCAGCTGGATTTTCCGCTGTGCGCGATCGAGCCCGCTCATGCGCCCCAGCTGGAACTCGAAGTGGTTCCATTTGGCCTGGGCAACATAGTTGAGTTCGTCTTCGGAAGAGTTCAGGGAACCTGCCGCCACTTCATGCAACAGCGGTTTCCAGATGTGGGTCAGGTTCGCGTCGACCAGTAGCACACTGGCCGTACCACGCTTGCCCAGAGTCTTACCCAGACGGGTAGCCAACTCCAGACCGCCGGCGCCGCCGCCAACGATGACAATACGATGGGTCATGGGGATATCTCGCAAGGCTAAAAGAAATCGGTGCAGTTACCCGAGCGAGCGCCACGCAGCTCATAGCGTCAAGTAACTCAAAAGTCGGCTCAGCAAACCCAGGCCAATAGTCGCTGCCAATACCACCACGAGGAGCAGCCATGGCCGGAAAGGCCGGCGCTCGACTCGGTTCTGGGACAGTTGCAGGTACTCTTCGACATGCTTTTGGTCGTCGGGGTTCAGGCGGCTGGTCATAAAGGCCTCGTCAGGTAGACGTTGCGAAATGTATAGAAGCTACAGCACAGAGTTATCCGGCATGGAACGGAGCATAGCCGCTCGTTTGCAGCGGCTCGACGCAGACCCGGTCATCCAGGCGAATGATCCCGCTTTGTATCACTCGCGCGGTGATTCCGCCATGTCCGCGAACGGCCTGAAAGGTCCCGTGGCCGAGGCGTTGCTCCAGACGGGCGCAGGGTTGGCACCAGCCGGTGGTTTCCAGAATCGCCTGGCCGATCTTGAAGCGCCGGCCTTTGAGGCTGAATAGATTGATCCCGCTGATCACCAGGTTTCGGCGCAAATCCAGTGGGGTCACCGGTTGCTCCGCCGAACGACCCAATAACGAGCCGATAACGGCAAAGTGCTCCCATTGCATCAAGGTCACCTGTCGCGCATTGCGCGCCCCGGGGCGTGCGTGATCGCCGGTGAGGCCGGCTTCGCGGCGAGCTTCGACCACTTCCAGTTCGACCATCGCCGAACGCGACTCGGGTCGCACGCCAATCCAGCGCACCCGGCCTTGCTGGGGTACATCGGCAAGCAACGCTTGCAGCGGACTCACAGGCTGATACCGACGTCGAAGACGATACTGCGCCCCAGGTTGTTGCGCAGGAAATCGGGCGCGTCCGGGTGGGCGAACAGCACACGGGCGAAGGTCGGGCCGACCAGCGACAGCGAGCGCCAGCCCTGGCGCAGATACTCGGTTGGCGGCGGGAAGTGGCTGTTGAGGTCGAGCACTTCCCGCTTGAGGCTGGCAAAGGCGATGATGTCCAGCTCACCCAGGTCCATGCCGCGTTCCTTGTAGTTATGCGCTTTTTTGCGCAGGGTCGGCGCCAGTCGCAACAAGAACTCGTTGGCTGGAATACGCCTCGGTTTGGCTTCGCGGCGCACCAGCTGACTCAGGGAAAACGCACTGCGCCGGCGCTGCAGCTCATCTCGCCACTCATCGTTCAGGCGGCGGCCTTCATCGAGCACGAAGAACACCTCGAAACTGGCGTCACGGAACAGCACGTCCGGCGGTTCCGCAGCGGGTGCAAATTCGTCGACGCGATAGGGGATGTTCAAGCCTTGCAGCAGGCGTTGGCAGACCCAACGCTCACGCTCCCATTTGCGGGCATTGGACAGGAACGCATTGGCCTGTTCGGCCGCGATGGTAAGCAGGCGTAAATAATCTGAGTCATCCATAGCCCAAGCTTAGCGTCCAAATGTGATCCGAAAGAATACTTTCTGTCGCACAAAAACAAAGACGCTCCGGCTCTCGGGGCGAAATTCCCGACCTTGGGCCCTTGAGCGCCCCTGTGCACAAAACGGATAGCGATCTGCACAAATCGGATATTGCAGGTTGTTTTGTCTCCATACCCTCACATGGCCTGCATAAAAAAAACGATGGAGTTCTCGTCCGTCGTTCAAAAAACAACAACAAGAGACAGATGCCATGCGGAATATCGACGTACATGAGGTTATCGACAAAGCCCGGTTCAATCGCTTCCACTGGATGGTGCTGTTCTGGTGTGCCCTGATCATCATCTTCGATGGCTACGACCTGGTGATTTACGGGGTAGTTCTGCCGATGCTGATGAAGGAGTGGGGCTTGACCCCACTTGAAGCCGGCGCGCTAGGCAGTTATGCGTTGTTCGGCATGATGTTCGGGGCGCTGTTTTTCGGCCCGCTCTCGGACAAGATCGGCCGCAAAAAAGCCATCACCATGTGCGTGATGCTCTTCAGCGGTTTCACCGTACTCAATGGTTTTGCCAGTAACCCGACAGAGTTCGGTATTTGCCGGTTCATTGCCGGGCTCGGCATTGGCGGCGTGATGCCCAATGTGGTGGCGCTGATGAACGAGTACGCGCCGAAGAAAATCCGCAGCACCCTGGTGGCCATCATGTTCAGTGGTTACTCGGTGGGCGGCATGCTCTCTGCAGGCCTGGGTATTGTGCTGATTCCCAGCTTCGGTTGGCAGTCGGTGTTTTATGTGGCGGCGCTGCCATTGCTGCTGCTACCACTGATCATGTACTTCCTGCCCGAGTCGGTGGGCTTCATGCTGCGCCAGGGGCGCAATGAGGAGGCACGCAACATCCTCAAACGGATCGACCCGGCGTATGTCGCGCAAGCCACCGACCAGCTGCACATGACGGATGTAAAGGGCACCGGCACGCCGGTTCTGCAACTGTTCCGTGAAGGTCGGGCAATGCGCACACTGATGCTCTGGGTGGCGTTTTTCTGCTGCCTGCTGATGGTCTACGCCCTGAGCTCCTGGCTGCCGAAGTTGATGGCTAATGCCGGCTACAGCCTGGGCTCGAGCCTGTCCTTCCTGCTGGTGCTGAACTTCGGCGCAATCTTCGGTGCGGTAGGCGGCGGCGTGCTGGGCGACAAACTCAACCTGCCGCGAGTATTGGCGGTGTTCTTCACCATTGCCGCAGTGTCGATCACCTTGCTCGGCTTCAAGAGCCCGACACCCGTGCTGTACCTGCTGATCGCCATCGCCGGTGCGACCACCATCGGTTCGCAGATTCTGCTGTATGCCTGTGCTGCGCAGTTCTACTCCATGACCATCCGCTCCACTGGCCTGGGCTGGGCCTCGGGTATCGGCCGCAACGGTGCCATCGTCGGACCGCTGCTGGGCGGCGCGCTGCTGGGCATCAGTCTGCCATTGCAACTCAACTTCATGGCCTTCGCCGTGCCGGGGGCTATCGCTGCCATCGCCATGACCTTGTTCGCCATCAGCAGCCAACGCTCTGCCCGTAGCGTTGCGTCGACGCTATCGACGACCAGCGCTTGAGTCTGACGACCGGTGGTGCGGCAAACTGCCGTGCCGCCGGTTGCTCCTGAACGACTCGATTTTTCCCCAGACAAGAGCATCCAGGCCGCGTGCCAGGGATCGCCTGATGAATCGTGCGGCGAGGTTTCATGAAAGCATTTTTCCACGACTTCTCCCTGTCCGCGGCGGTCGCCGGGTTTATCGCCACGGTGATCTCCTATGCCGGTCCCCTGGTGATCATTTTCCAGGCGGCCGAAACCGCCCAGCTGTCCCGGGAAGTGCTGTCGTCCTGGGTCTGGGCGATTTCCATTGGCAGCGCAGTGCTGGGTATCGGCCTGAGCCTGCGTTATCGGGTGCCGGTGATCATTGCCTGGTCGGCACCCGGCTCGGCATTGCTGGTGGCGTTGCTGCCCGGGATCTCCATGGAGGAAGCGGTGGGCGCCTACCTGGTCAGTAGTTTGATCATCTTTCTGGTGGGGGTGTCGGGGGCCTTCGATCGCATTATCAGCAAGCTGCCCTCCGCGATCGCCGCGGCGATGCTGGCGGGCATTCTGTTCAGCTTCGGCACCGGGTTGTTCGTTTCCTTGCAGGGCAAGCCGTTGCTGGTGCTGGCGATGTTCGCCACTTACCTGGTGTGCAAGCGGGTGATGCCGCGTTATGCGGTGTTGATGGTGCTGTTGGTCGGTTGCTCCATTGCCTTTATCGCCGGGGACCTGCATCGCGAGGCGCTGGTGATTGGTCTGGCTACACCGGTGTGGATCACCCCGCAGTTCAGCTTGAGCGCGACCCTGAACATCGCCTTGCCGCTGGTGATGGTGGCACTGACCGGCCAATTCGTTCCGGGCATGGCGGTGCTGCGGGCCAGCGGTTATGCCACGCCGGCCAGCCCGATCATTGCCAGCAGCGCGCTAGGTACTGCGCTATTGGCACCGTTCGGCTGCCATGGGCTGAATCTGGCAGCGATTACCGCCGCCATCTGCACCGGGCGTGAGGCCCATGAACATCCTGGCAAGCGCTATGTCGCCGGGGTCGTGGGTGGCCTTTGCTACCTGCTGCTGGGAATCTTCGGCGCCACCCTGGTCTCGCTGTTTTCCGCCTTCCCCAAAGAGTTGATTGCGGCCCTGGCCGGGCTGGCGCTGTTCGCCGCGATTGCCGGCGCTCTGGCGGGTGCCATGGCGGTACCGGATGACCGCGAGGCAGCGTTGGTGACCTTTCTGGTCACCGCATCGGGGATGTCGCTGTTCGGCTTGTCCGCGGCTTTCTGGGGGCTGATTTTCGGCATCGCCGCGCACCTGGTGTTGAGTGCCCGGCGACCGGTCCCCGCGATTCCGGCAACCCGCGGCCAGGAGGTGGCGCGCTGAAGTCCACCACCACCCGCAGCGAAAGAGGCCCGGGTGGAGCACTGCAACCTGTCGATCAATAACAATAAGAGCAAAACGATGAAACAGACTTTCCAAGCAACTCGTTCAGTGTTGTCCCTGGCTCTCGCCTTGGGTTTTTCCAGCAGCCTTGTGGCCGCCGAGAGCGGCTTCATCGAGGATGCCAGCGCTACCCTGCAGGCCCGCAATTATTACTTCAGTCGCGATTTTTCCGACATTGTCGGGGCCAACCAGCAGTCGAAGGCCGAGGAGTGGGCGCAAGGTTTTATCCTCAACGTCAAATCGGGTTACACCCAGGGGCCGATCGGCGTCGGCGTGGATGTCATTGGCTTATTGGGGATCAAGCTCGACAGCAGCCCCGACCGGGTCAACACCGGGCTGTTGCCGGTGCAGAGCGATGGCCGCGCGGCGGATGAGTACAGCCGTCTGGAGGGCGCACTGAAGCTGCGATACTCGAAGACCGAGGTGCGGGTCGGGGAGTTGCAGCCCAATGTACCAGTGCTGGTATTCAGCGATATTCGCTTGCTGCCCCCCAGCTACCAGGGGGCGAGCATCAGCTCCGCCGAGATCAACGGTCTGACCTTGCAGGGCGGTCATTTGAATTCAACCAGCCTGCGCAACGAGGCCGGCGACGAAAAAATGCAGGCGATGCTCGGTCATGTACCGCAACGTCAGGTCAGCAGTGACGGCTTCAACTTTGCCGGCGGCGATTACGCCTTCAATGACAAACGCACCTCGGTCAGTGCCTGGTATGGGCAGCTGGAGGATATTTATAATCAGCGCTTCCTCGGCCTCAAGCACAGCGAGCCGTTCGGTGACTGGACCCTGGGTGCCAATCTCGGTTACTTCGACTCCAGGGAGGACGGCAAAAAGCTGCTGGGCAACATTGATAACCAGGCGTTTTTCTCCTTGCTCTCGGCAAAACGCGGCGGCCATACCTTCTATGTCGGCTATCAGGGCATGTATGGCGATAGTGCCTTTCCGCGGGTATTCGCCAACATCTCGCCGCTGGGCAACGAAGTACCGACCTATGAGTTCGCCTTCACCGATGAGCGTTCCTGGCAGGCGCGCTATGACTACGATTTTGCGGCGTTGGGGTTGCCTGGCCTGACCAGCACCGTGCGTTACATCACCGGTAATAACGTCGACACCGGCAAGGGCTTCGAAGGCAAGGATCGCGAGCGCGATCTGGATATCGGCTATGTGGTGCAGAGTGGAACCTTGAAGGGGCTCGGGATGCGAGTGCGCAATGTCATGGCACGTTCCAACTACCGCAGCGATATCGACGAAAACCGCTTGATCCTCAGTTACACCTGGACGCTGCTCTGATCGGCATGGAGATTCATATGACAGCTAAACTCTCGGCGGGTCTGCTGCTGATCATCGCGGGCGTGGGGGCTTTAGTATTGGCCTGGGGCGATAGCGGGCGCTTGCTGCTGGCTAGCGGGATCAACCTCGCATTGCTGCTCGCGGCGGCGCTTTATCATCGCCAGCCGACAGTAGTGTTACAGGATCCGCCAGAGCGCGAGCTGGAGGTGGCCGTATTCAGCGCGCCGGTGGCTGTTGTCCAGCCTGCGGCGCAGATGCCCGAACCGCTGTGGCCGGGCGAGGTGCAGGCCACCCTGGAGCAATTGACCCAGGCGGTGTTGCAGACCGAGGAAGACATGCGTTTCGCCGATCAGTTGGCGAGGGCTGCGGGCGAGCGGGTGAAGTCGAGTGCGCAAAGCATGCAGTCTTCGGCGACCGTGCTTGGCGATCTCAACCTCTACATGCAGGGGCTGGATCAGGTGTTCAACGAGTTGGGCAGTCAGTCGGTCCGTATCGGCGCCATTGTCGGGAGCATTCAGGACATCGCCCGGCAGACCAATCTGCTGGCCTTGAATGCTGCCATCGAGGCGGCGCGGGCCGGCGCTCATGGGCGGGGATTTGCGGTGGTGGCGGACGAGGTGCGCAATCTGTCGCGCCAGGCCGCCGATTCCAGTGCGCAGATCCGGCAGATTGCCACCGGCCTGGAACAGTCTGCCGAGAATGCGCGGCAGGGTATTGAACATTTGGCGGGTTCGACGCGCCTGGGCCTGGAAAAGGCCGAGGTCGCATTGCACTCGATGGGCGAACTTAAAAGCGGTGCGACCGCCAGGGTGGAAGTGGTCGAACGCATCATGCAGCGTCTGGCCAGTCTGCATCAGTTGGCATTGCAGGCGAAACAGATAGTCTCGTGAATCGTACTGCCCACCGTCCTGGTCTACTCTTGAGCTTCTCAAGAAATGCTCAGGAGTTGCCCCAGCAGCCGCCCATTACGTGGTAATCCAGGCGATGGGTCTGACCCTGGTGATCGACATAAATCATGGTCGCGGGCACCACTTCGCAGGCATTGGAAGTGGGCGTTACCGAGATTACCTTGGCGATATCCGGTGGCTGAACCGGGTTGTAGACAGTGGCCGGGGCTTGTTCGTTGTCGGCCGCCATGACCGAGGTGGCCATGACTGCCAGCAGCAGGCTGATCAAGGTTTTCATTTCATTGTTCTCCGTGGTGATCCTGATGTCTGAAGTCTATTCCTCGCCTGCTGTGGATAAAGAGGGCTTTGCTTGATGCAGCCTTACATGAAGCGCAACAGTCAAAGCTGGAGAAATAATGGATTTGCTCAATAGCCTGCGGGTATTCGTCCGCGTGGTGGACAGCAGCAGTTTTACCGCAGCAGCGCAGGCGCTCGACTTATCGACCGCGCAGGTTTCGCGGTTGGTCGCCGATCTGGAGCAGCATGTGCAAGCGCGCCTGCTGCAACGCACCACCCGGCGTCTGGGCTTGACCGACGCTGGCGAACGATTTCTGTTGCGTGGCCGGCAGATACTCGAGGAAATGGACGTGGCCACTGCCGAAGCCCGCGGCGCCCATCTCAAACCCAGCGGCCGCTTGCGGGTCCACAGCATGAACGCCCTGGGCGTGTTGATTACTCCGCTGATCGCTCGATACTCTGAGCTCTACCCCGATGTGGTGTTCGAATTGACCCTTTCGCAACGCAATCCCGACCTGCTGGAAGAAGGTCATGACGTGGTCATCTCGATTGCCCAGGAACTGGCCGATTCACAATTTGTCGCCCAAGCCATCGGGCAGATTTACAGCGTGCCCTGCGCCTCACGGGAGTACCTGCGACGCCACGGGGTTCCGAGCAACCCGGCGGAGCTGAACGAGCACCGCTGTTTACGCATGCTTGACCCGTTGTACAGCGATCAGTGGCTGTTCCATGACGAGCAGGGTGAACATTGCGTCATTCCCGGCAAGACCTTTCAGTGCAATGTCGCCGAGTCGATGGTCAAGGCTTCTGAAGCCGGCATGGGCATCAGTCTGCTGCCGTTTTATAGCGCGACGCAGCCGGTGAGTGAGGGCCGGCTGGTGCGCCTGCTGCCCGCCTATCGTCCGCGGGAGCGCAATGTCTATGCGGTCTATCCGTCGCGCAGCTTTCTCGATGCCAAGGTTCGAACCTGGGTGGATTTTCTGAAAGCCGAGTTGCCCAGGCTATTTGCCGAACACGAAACGGTGATGAACGATCCGCGGCACTGGGCTTGAGAATTCAGGGCCAGACTCGATCGAAGGAGGCGGGAAGGGCGGTGTAGACTGACCACTAGTTCCGGTGGCGCGAGGAGTCTGACGTGAAGTTTTGCCCAGTGGTGTTACTGAGCCTTGTGCCATTGTGGCCGCAGGCGCTGGAAATGGGCGCGGCACCGGAGCAAACCCGAGCATGATCAGTGCACAGGTACTGGCGCCGGAAACCCTCACGGTCGGCTGGCTGATTTATGCGCCGGTGCTGGCCTGGGCGATAGTGCGTGCGCCTTGGGTCGAACTGTTCACTGACCGTCGGCGTCAGCATCTGCTATTCGGAACGGTGTTCACGCTGTTTGTGCTGTGGCTGGTGCGCCAGGACTTCGATACCGGTGTGTCCTATCACCTGATCGGCATGACCGCGGTGACCTTGCTGCTGGACTGGCCACTGGCAATCGTCGGCGGCCTGGTCGCGCAACTCGGCCTGGTGGCTTTGGGGCGTCAGGATCTGACGGCAGTCGGGGTCAATGGCGCTTTGCTGGTCCTGCTACCGGTGCTGGTCACCGAGTGTTGCGCAATCCTTGTCGAGCGGGCGCAACCGCGTAATCCCTTCGTATATATCTTTTGCTCGGGCTTTTTTGCCGCGGCACTCTCGGCGTTGCTGTGCCTGCTGCTGGCCCTCGGTGTGCTGTGGTTCGACGGGCGCTTCGCCATGCCGGAATGGCTTGAAGACTTTGTCGGCTATCTGTGGCTGATCATTTTTCCCGAGGCCTTTATCAACGGCATGGTGGTCAGCGCGTTGGTGGTGTTCTGCCCCGAGTGGCTGGAGACTTTCAATCGCACGCGCTACCTGTCGGCACCCTGGAAGGACGACGAGTCAGGGCGGTGACGACCTTGATCCACATCAAGGACCGAACTTATCAAGCCCTGCATGCTCTGGAAAATCTTCAGGAGCACGAACATGAGCGTCTATGAGTGGGCAAGACAGGAACTGCGCAGGAGTCTGGATTCGGCGCAGGAAGTGGGGTTTGACCCGGGGTTGAGTCTGCGCGCCTTGCTCAGTGCCGTGGTGCAGCAGAGCAAAGGCGTGCGCAGCGTCGAGGATCTGGCGGATGAGTTGCAGTTTCTGGCCGAGAACCTCGACGAAAGCCGGGAACACGGGTTTATGCGACCGTGATTGTCTGATTAGTGCCTACGAGGATCGAAGTCCTCTGAGAACATCTCGTCTTCGGCATCCGGGCTGACCGGGATCTTGTGCTCTTCAGACGCCCAGGCGCCCAGGTCAATCAGTTTGCAGCGCTGCGAACAGAACGGCCGGTCGGGATTGGCGGCGCTCCATTCCACTGGAGCGCCGCAGGTTGGGCATTCGACGGTCAGGGGTTGGCTCATGACTGGCCTCCACGCAAAGTAAGATAAAAGTGATGCAGGCGTTCGACCTCGCTATGCAACCAGTTTAGATCGCGATCATTGACCAGCACGTCATTGGCATGGCGCAAGCGATCCTCGCGGCTGGCCTGGGCTTTGAGAATCGCCTGGACCTGCTGCTCGCTGGTCTGGTCGCGTTGCAGGGTTCGCTCGATTTGCAGCCGTTCTGGCGCATCGATCACCAGAATACGTTGAGTCTGCGCGTACTGCCCGGACTCGATCAGCAGCGGTGAAACCAGAATCGCATAAGGCGACTCGGCGCGTGCCAGATGACTGGCGATCTCCTTTGCGATCAGCGGGTGCAGCAGGGATTCGAGCCAGCGCCGTTCATCAGGCACTTCGAAGATCAGTTTGCGCAGCGCCGCGCGATCCAGCTGGCCGTCTGGTTGCAGCACACCGGGACCGAAGTGCTCGGCGATCTGCGCCAGTGCCGCACGTCCCGGTTCGACCACCCAGCGGGCAGCATGATCGGCGTCCACCAGGTGCACGCCCAGATCGATGAAGTGCTGGGCCGCGGCACTTTTACCGCTACCGATGCCGCCGGTCAGGCCAAGAATCCAGGGTTTGAGAACAGAGCTAGTCATTTGAAACCGACAAACTGCCAATAGGAGTCGGTTATTTGACCACCCCAGAGCAACGCAATCCAGCCGGCAATTGCCAGATAAGGACCGAAAGGGATAGGCGTCGAAGTTTTCGCCTCACGCAGGCGCAATAAAATCAGCCCCAGCACCGCACCGACCAGGGACGACAGCAGAATCGTCAGCGGCAGAACTTGCCAGCCGCCCCAGGCACCGAGCAGCGCCAGCAGTTTGAAGTCGCCATAGCCGATGCCGTCCTTGCCGGTGAGCAGCTTGAACAGCCAATACACCGACCACAGGCTCAGGTAGCCGAGGACCGCTCCCCACAGCGCGTCATGCAGCGATGCGAACAGACCGAAACTATTGACGATCAGGCCCAGCCAGAGCAACGGCAGCACCAACACATCCGGCAGCAATTGATGATCGGCGTCGATCAGACTCATCGCCAACAAACCCCAACTCAGAATCAATGCAAGCCCCGCCTGCCAGCCAAAACCGAAATGCCAGGCGACGAAGGCACTCAGGAGGCCGCAGGCCAGTTCGGTGAGCGGGTAGCGTTTGCTGATCGGTGCCTTGCACTTCGAACAGCGGCCCCGGAGCAGCAGATAGCTGAGGAGCGGAATGTTTTCCCAGGGACGGATTGGGTGCGCGCAGTGCGGGCATTGGGAGTGCGGTAGCAGCAGGTTGTAGGTCGGGCCGGGAGGATCCGCGGGTAGTCCCAGCACATCCTGGGCCTGGTCCCGCCATTCGCGTTCGAGCATTTTTGGCAGGCGCCAGATCACTACGTTGAGGAAGCTGCCGACGATCAGGCCCAGGGCCAGCGCTGATAAAACAAAGGCCAGCGGATCGTTGGCCAGAAAATCGCTCAAGGACATATTCAGATCGCAGAGCCAAGTTGGAAGATAGGCAGGTACATGGCAACCACCAGACCGCCGACGACGATACCAAGAATCACCATGATGAATGGCTCCATCAGGCTGGTCAGGTTATCGACCATATTGTCGACTTCGCCCTCGTAATAAGTGGCGACCTTTTCCAGCATATCGTCCAGTGCCCCGGATTCTTCGCCGATGGCAGTCATCTGGATCGCCATATTCGGAAAGATCCCGGAGGTGCGCATGGAAAAATTCAGCTGCATGCCGGTCGAGACATCCTGCTTGATGCGATTGACCGCGTTCTTGAACACCACGTTACCCGTGGCGCCAGCCACCGAATCCAGGGCTTCGACCAGCGGAACTCCAGCGGCAAAGGTGGTGGACAGCGTGCGGGCATAACGGGCCACAGCTGATTTGTACAACAGCGCGCCCACCAGTGGCAGTTTCAACAGGTTGACGTCCAGCCAGTCGCGAAAGCGTTGAGAGCGTTGGCGTGCATGGCGCAAACCGAATAGGGCGGCGGCGATCCCGATCAGTATCAGCCACCACCATTGCTGCATGAACTCGGAGAGGGCGATGACCATCAGGGTGAAGGTTGGAAGCTCTGCGCCAAAACCGCTAAATACCGTTTTGAACTGCGGAACCACCTTGATCAGCAGAATGCCGGTCACGATGATTGCAACGAAGATCACCGCCAGGGGATAGGTCATGGCCTTCTTGATCTTGGCCTTGAGGCTTTCGCTCTTTTCCTTGTAGGTCGCCACCCGCTCCAGCAAGGTTTCCAGGGCCCCGGCCTGTTCACCGGCGTCCACCAGGTTGCAGTACAAATCATCGAAATACTGGGGTTTTTTGCGCAGCGCAGCGGCAAAGGTGTTGCCAGCGGCGACTTCCTGTTTCACCTCGTCCACCAGCTTGCGCATGTTCGGGTTATCGAAACCCTCGCCGATGATGTCGAAGGACTGCAGCAATGGCACTCCGGCTTTTATCATGGTTGCCATTTGACGGGTGAACAGGGCGATATCGAGGGGTTTAATACGTTTGCCAGCGCTGAAGATCGAGCCGCTTTTCTTGCGTACCTTGCCCGGAGTAATACCTTGCTTGCGCAACTGCGCCTTGATCAGCGCCGGGTTATGACCGCTCAGTTCACCGGTCATTTTGGTGCCTTTCCTGTCGGTGCCGTCCCAGGTGTAAACACTGACTTTTACTGCTTTGACCGCCATTGATTAATCCTTGGTGACCCGGTTGATTTCCTCGAGGCTGGTAATATCCTGCATGACCTTGAGCAGGCCGGAGGTACGCAAGTCGTTGAAACCGTCCTTGCGCATCCGGGCGTCGATCTCCAGTGAATTGCCTTCTGCCATGATCAAACGTTGCAGCTGCGGCGTGTTCTTCACCACCTCATAGATTCCCACTCGCCCCTTGTACCCGCTGTTACAGAAGTCACACCCGACCGGCTCATAGATCTTGAATGTGCCGATATGTTCCTCGGCAAATCCTTCCTTGAGCTGCGTCTCGCCAGGAACCTCGATGTCCTTTTTGCAGTGACTGCACAGCTTGCGCACCTTTGTCGGTGAGCAGTTCGGCCAGCACCAATTGCTTGGCCAGACCGGAAAGGGCGATGTCATTCATTCGAGTACCAAACGCAAACAGTCAAAGACTTATAGCCTAGTCCGGCGGATGAGCCTAATCGCGGAGGTAAGGTGACAAAAAACTCACATTGCGCAGTTTTTGCGGTGATGGCGGTGCGCCATCGCCTATGCTCGCCTGCTGGAAAGGGGCTTATCGGTCTGGCAGGTGCTGTGCTTTAAACCTGTTAAGGTGATGAGACTTCACTTAATGCTTGGAACTTGTCTATGAATACTCAAAAGGGTTTTACCTTGATTGAGCTGTTGATCGTGGTAGCGATCATCGGCATTTTGGCCACGTTTGCGATACCGGCGTACTCCAAGTATCAGGCCAGAGCCAAGGTTACCGCTGGATTGGCGGAGATCTCCGCCTTGAAAGTTCCTTTTGAAGACATCATCAACCAGGGGACAAACCCGGACCTGGCTTCGATAGGCGGCACCGCATCGACCTCCAATTGCGCGATTACCGCATCGGGTACAGCCAGTACGGGTGTTGGCACAATCGTCTGCACCATTGCCAATGCTCCAGGCCCGGTGCTGGGCAAAACCATCACGCTCTCGCGCACATCAAACGGTTGGACCTGCGCTACTGGTGTGACGGAGGAATACACTCCAAAAGGCTGCACCGCGGCGGCAGCGCCGGCAGCGGGCTAATCGTATGGTTTAATCAAAATGCCCCGTCTGACGGGGCATTTTTTTTAATATCTGATTCGACGGGAGCTATTTTTATCTCGGTAACGTCCCATCCAAAGAACCCATTGGAATAAGTCGGTAATTCAGCATGTTAGGTTTCCTTGAAAACCCGCAACTTGCATGCAGATTAGGTTCAAGTCATGCAATCTGCACGATTTCGGATTTGGATGGTTTTTATAACTGATTGATTTATAAAGTTTTATTTTCTAATCGTTAGTTGGCACAGCGCCTGCAACATCACTAGTAACCCTGCAGACCGGACATGGCGCAGACTTTCTGGATGAACAGGAGTTACTCAAATGAAGAAGTTAGCAATCGCTGCCGCAACTGCTACCGCTCTGACCCTGACCCTGGCCAACGTTGCATTTGCGCAAACTCAAACCTCTCAGTCGCCTATGGTTGTGGCTGCAGGTGAAATGACCGAAGCGAAGGAAGATGTTACGGATGCCTGGATCACCACCAAAGTGAAGACTGAACTGATGGCCAAAAAAGATGTTCCCGGCATCGGTGTCAACGTCGATACCAAGGATGGTGTTGTGTCCCTGACTTCGACTGATCCGGTGACTCCAGCAGAGAAAGACAAGGCAATCGCCATCGCCAAGAGTATTAAAGGTGTCAAAGGCGTTATGGCTGACGGCCTGAAAACCAAATAAGGCTCAAGCTTGTCGCCTGGACAGGGAGAAGAGAGGTGATAGGCGATGACCCGGTCATCCGCCGGTCCTTCCTTCCAAGGGTTCATGCGAAAGACCACAGGGATGTGTTTATTACAGGCTCCGGCACTGTGTGTCGGCGCCAAAAAACCGCAAGCTGTATGCGGGTGCAGATTTTTCTGGAAGAACAGGAGTTACTCATATGAAGAAGTTCGCAATCGCTGCCGCAACTGCTACCGCTCTGACCCTGACCGTGGCCAATGGCGCATTTGCCCAGACTACTCAAGCTACTCAGGCTCCCATGGTCCTCGCGGCAGGTGAAGTCACCAAGGTCGAGGAAGCTGCTTCCGACACGTGGATCACCACCAAAGTGAAGGCTGACCTGGTCACCGAAAAAGGTATTCCTGGTACCGACATCAAAGTCGAAACCAACAAGGGCGTGGTATCGCTGTCCTCTACTGTTGCGTTAACTGACGCACAGAAAGCAACGGCAGTCGCTATTGCCAAGAAAATCAAAGGTGTTCAAGCGGTTTCGGCTGATGGCCTGAAGTCCGAATAAGATTCAAGCTTCTCGCCTGGACCGGGAGAAGAGGGACGGCAGGCGATTCAGTAATACGCCGGTCCTCCCTTTAAAGTTCATGCGAAAGACCACAAGGATGTGGTCATTACAGGCCCTGGCATTCGTGTCGGGGCCTGTGCTATTTGGGGGGCAGGAAAGTTGCGAGTGGATGGCAGGGGGAGGTATCAGTTGCCGCGCTTGCTATTGATCTGCACCAGTCGATTGCCCTCAAAGCGCAGATACTGATACATGCCGCTGTTCGGCCCGTATACCCACTCCTCGACCTGAAACTCTTCACGCCTGTTGGCGCTGCGTTTATAGCCCAGAACATCACGGGAAACCGGCTCGCCACACTTCTGCAAAACCTCGCTGGAACGGTCTCCCACGCTGATCAATTGACTGCCACAGCGCAGGGTATCGGCCGCCAGTGCCTGGCTGGCGGTAAGCGCCAATGTCAGGCCGAGGAACGATCGGGCGGCAATGATCACTCCGCCTCCAGGTGCAGCGGCGTGACCACCCGCCCATCGCTTTGCGCCTGACCAAGGCTGGCGTCGATGAAGTACACGCGGTCATCGGCCAGCTGACCTTTATCCACCAGGTAATCCTTGATGCTGCTGGCGCGATCTTGTCCCAATTGGCGCAGGAGAACTTCACTTTCGCTCCAGAACTTGATCACGCCCTGGCGCAGTTTTGCCGTGCGTTCATCGCGGCTTAGTTGTGTCCATTCGACCGGTGGCTGGGTTTTCAGGCGGATACGGTAGATGCCTTCGAGCAGCGGGGCTTTCTCATCCTCCGGAACCTCCAGTAGCGAGGCCTGGGCCGGGACCTTGTCACCGCGACGCTGGAGGATCTTGTAATAGTTGTACTGATACTCACGTTCGAGCCGCTGTTCGGCGATCAATGGGCCATCACTGGTTTGCGCGCTGGTGCCTTCAATCTCCAGGCGCAGGGCTGGCCGCTCTTTGAGGGCCTTGGCCAGTTTGGTCAAGGCTGATTCGGCGTCTTTGCTCAGGTCACTGGAGCCCGGGGCAAACGCCACTGTGCCGAGGTCCTCGGAGCCGCCACCGCTGACCAGGCCACCAATGAACTTGAACGGCGCTTGAGCGGCGCGCAATACCAGATTGCGCAGGGTCTGCCAGACAATCGGCATCACACTGAATTGTGGGTTGTTCAAGTCACCACTGACGGGCAGCTCGATAGAGATTTTGCCGTCAGTGTCTTTGAGCAGTGCGATCGCCAAGCGAATCGGCAGATCCACGGCATCCGGGCTGTCGACTTTCTCACCCAGTTGCAGTTGCTCGACCACCACTTTGTTTTCGGCGGTCAACTGGCCCTCGATGATCTTGTAGTGCAGGTCGAGATTGAGTCGACCCTTGCGGATGCGAAAGCCCGCGAACTTGCCCGAATAGGGGGTCAGGGTGGTCAGCTCGACGCGTTTGAAGCTGGTGGCGATATCCAGCGCGGCCATCGGGTCGAACGGATTCACGCTGCCTTTGATGGTAACCGGTGCATAACGGTCGACCTTGCCTTTGATATCCACATTCGCCGGCTTCGTCTGGCGGCTGTCGATGGTGCCGATCTGGCCATTGAGCTGTTGAATGGCGGTGGCGAAATTGGGCGTCAGGCTGAAGTCGGCGAAGTTGGCTGAACCATCGTTGATGGCAATTCCACCGATATGAATGCCCAACGGTTTTTCCTGGCTGGCGGCCGGTTTCGCCGCGCCTTTGCTGGCGCTGTCCGCAGGTTGCGGGATCAGCAGGTCATCGATGTTGGTGGTGCGATCCTCGTTGATCATGAAACGCACGTAGGGCTGCAACAGATTGACCTTGGTGATCGACAGGCTGTCGCCATGTTGATAATTCAGCCCTTCGAGCACCAGTTGCTGCCATTTGAGGAAGTCGCGGGTCTTCAAGGTGTCCAGGGTGTGCAACTGATCGACCTGGGCCCGGCCTGTGACGTTGAACGCCAGCGGCTCGGTGCTTTTCAGATCGACCGCCAGATCACTGCCAAGCATGCCGCTGCGCAGTTCCAGACGAATGAACGGACTGATATAGGACTGGGCGACGCGCAGGTCGATGTCTTTGGTCTGCACCTGCAGTTTGGCGCTGACCGGGTTCAGGTTGACTTCGCCGCTGGCCTGGAGCTTGCCTTGCTTGCCGAGCCCGCTATCGAGCTTGAGGGTGAAAGGCGACCGGTTGAGACTGTCGAAGTTCTGCAGGTCCAGGTTCAGCGGGCCAAGTTCCAGCTCCACCGCAGGTTGTGCCTGGCGGTCAGCCAAATGAACCCGGTAGTCACGCAGTTGCACATCCTTGAGCAGTACCTGCCATGGCTTGCTGGGTGCCGTCGGCTCGGGCTTGGGAGACGCAGTGGCGGGTGCGGGTTGTGCTGCGGGTTTGGCCGGTTGGCTGGCGAACAGCTTCTGCCAGTCGAGCTGACCATCGGCTTCGCGAGCGGCCCAGGTTTCCAGTTTCTGGCTGCGGATCTTGCCGACCACCACTTGCTGTTTGGCCAGATCGACCGTGGTCTCGCTGACGTCCAGCCGAGCGAGGCGCGCCAGCGGTCGACCATCCGGGGCCTTGATGGCGAAGGGCGCGATGCTCAGGGACGCGTTGCTCAGGAGCAGTTCGGTTTCTTTGGAGAGGCTGAGTTTGTAATCGGTGCTCAGGTTCAGCACGCCGTTTTCCAGCACCAGCGGCACGGCATCGCGCACGTAAGGCCACAAGGCTTTCATCTGGCCGTTGGTAACTTTGAGCTTACCTTCGGAGGCAATCGGCACCAGGCTGAAGTTGCCGGTCCAGTCGATCTGCCCACCGTGGGGACCGACGGCGACCAGCGTCATGTCGGCGTTATCGTCGGGCAACGTACTGAGGTTTTTCAGCTCGAAATCGAGCTTGTCGTAGAGAAATTCGATCGGTTCGCTGGGACGTACATCCTGAAAGTGCACATAGCCGCCGGCCAGCTTGATCCGTTCGATGCGCAGCGGAAATGGCTTGCTCTCTGGGTCGGGCGGGGTCGGCTCGCTGGTCGGCAGCTTGAACAGCTGGACCAGATTGAGCTTGCCGTCCTTGGCGAAGAGGATCTCGCTCTTGGGGTTAAGCAGTTCGACATCGGCCAGATGCAGGGCGCGGGTCCACAGGCTATCGAGTTGCAGGTTGGCGTAAAGCCGCTCGAACGCCACTTGCTCCTTGCCCGGCTCGCCGATTTTCAGCCCCCACAGATTCAATTCAAGGCTGAACGGGTTGAGCTCGATCCGATCGATGCTAGCCGGTACCGTTGCGTAGTTGGCCAATTGCTGATTGGCAATCCGCAAGGCAATGCCCGGCAAAATCAGAAACCCCAGCAAGCTATACAGGGCGAGAGCGGTCAACACGGCGCCAATGGCGCGGATCAATCCTTTGGGCATGTGAGGCGTCATCTATCTGGATCGGAGGTGCGTTGGAGTATGGCATGCGATTCCGGTTCCGAAGTAACTGCCTTTATTCGTGTAAGACTTGTCTGAGTCAGAGTTGCAGGATCAAGGTTTTCAGTGGCGGTTGCTGATCCAGAGACGGGAAATCGCTGCCTGGAGACAGTACCTGCCAGTCGCGCACCGGTCGTCCGGCTTTTTCGGCACAGCGCAAAACCTGTTCACGCCAGTCGTCCATGGCGACCTTTGCCAGGTTGTTACAGCAGATCAGCACGCCATTTTCCGCGGTGGTCAGCAGGGCCGGTTTGAGCAGGCTTTGATAGTCGCGCAACAGATCAACGGTGCCGAACGCGCTTTTTGCCCACGCGGGCGGGTCAAGCAGGACCAGGTCATACTGGCGCTGTTCCAGGCGTGGGTAGCTCGGTAATTTGTGGCGACGCTGAATGATCGGCAAACCGGCCAGCTGGCGGATCGCGGCAAAATAGTCGGACTGGATGAACTGCATCTTCGGCAATTGTGGATTGAGTTGACCGTTCTCACGGCCGACCGCCAGATTGCCCTCGGCAAAGTCCAGGTTGCACACCTCGCTGGCGCCGCCGGCGGCGGCACTCAAGCCGACGCCACAGGTGTAGGCGAACAGGTTCAGCACGCTTTTTCCGGCGCTGTGTTCCTTGACCCAGCCGCGGGCATTGCGCAGGTCGAGAAACAGCAGTGGGTCCTGCCCTGCGTGGCGGCCGCGGACCCGATAGTTCAGGCCCCATTCGTGGCCGACCAGATCTTCCAGCGCAGCGTCTTCGGCACGGTAGACCGGGTCGTCCCGATCGATGCGCGAATTGCCCTTGGAACGGTCGTTGTAAACCAGCAAGCTGTGCAGGTCGAGGTGCTGATTGACGGTTTCGTGCAGTTGCAGGAGTGCGTCGCGCTCCAGCGACTGATGGAAGCTTTGCACCAGCAGTTGCGGGCCGTAACGGTCAATAGTCAGGCCCGCGGCGCCTTCCTGGCTGCCGTGGAACAGCCGATAGCAGTCGGTGCCTTGCTGATGCAGCTCGGCCAGCAGGTCTTGGCGATGATCGAGAGCGGCGCGCAGCGCCTGATTCAAGGAAGACATGCTGGGCGCCTTGCAGGGGGATTTGGCGCGAGAGTTTAACAGCTAAGGGCGACCGGCTGGAGGGCAATGGTGTTCTGGAGGCCGCCTTCGCTGGCTTGTCCCAATACCGGTCAGTTAACACGATACTTCAGCCGAGTGGATACCTGTGGCGAGGGGGCTTGCCCCCGCTCGGCTGCGAAGCAGTCGTAACGTCGATGGCTGCGGCATGCTTGATACAACACGTTTGCAGATTTTAGGGCCGCTGCGCGCCCCAGCGGGGGCAAGCCCCCTCGCCACAGTTGATCGTCCGACCATAAATTGCTGTTAACTGGCAGTGGGGTAGGCCCGCTCCCACAAGGTCACAGCGCCGGTTTCAGGTCAGCAAGCCCATGCGCCGTCTGGCGCGGTGCACTGAGCCGTTGCGCACGGCCCAGCGCAGCAGCGGCGCACTGCGCTTGACGCCGGCACGGATCAGCTTGCGTTGCGTCGGGCCCTGGCTGACACCGAGCATGTCGCTGGCCCAGTCCGGCAACAGGTCGATACCGGCCTGCATCATCAGCGCGCCGAAGGGTTTGGCCAACTGGCTGGGTGAAGGCGCATCCAGCAGCAGGCGCAGTACCTCGTGGCTGCGTTTGTCACACAACAGCTGAGGGCGGATGCGTACAAGGTAGTCGGCGATCTCCTCTCGAGAGCGCGGCACGTTTCGGGCGCCAAGACGTTCGGCGACCAGGGCGATTTCCGCGTAATAGCGGTCCTGATCGGCCAGTGACAGATTCGGGTTGCGGTAACGCAGGTGGGCTGCGAGGAAGTTGCTGACTTCGGCCACATGCACCCAGGTCAGCAGATCCGGATCGCTGGCGGCATAAGGCCGGCCATCGGGCGCGGTGCCGACCACTTGCAGGTGGATAGTGCGAACCTTGTCGATCAGCCACTCGGCGTCCTGCCGCGAGCCAAAGGTGGTGCCGGAAATGAACTGTCCGGTGCGTCGCAGGCGGCCGAGCATGTCCTCGCGAAAGTTCGAGTGATCCCAGACACCGGCCAGGGCCAGCGGATGCAGGGCCTGCAGCATCAAGGCGCTGATGCCGCCGATCAACATACTGCTGAAGTCGCCATGCACCTGCCAACTGACCGAATCCGGGCCGAACAGGCCGGGATCACCCTTGGGATTTTCCAGATCGAGCTTGCCCAGGGACAAGCCGCTCAGGCTCATGACCTGTGTTTCGATACGACGACGAATGAATTCCATGACCGCTCAGGTGAAGGCGCGGCTTCGGCCGCGCAAGGTTATTGGTTCAGGCGTTTGTCGATCAGCCCCTCGACCACGCTCGGATCGGCCAGGGTCGAGGTATCGCCCAGGCTGTCCAGTTCATTGCAGGCGATCTTGCGCAGAATCCGCCGCATGATCTTGCCCGAACGGGTTTTCGGCAAGGCCGGCGCCCACTGGATCAGGTCCGGTTTGGCAAAACTGCCGATCTCCTTGCTGACATGGGCCAGCAGTTCTTTCTTCAGGGCCTCGTTCGGTTCGGTGCCATTCATTGGCGTGACAAAGGCGTAGATCCCCTGGCCCTTCACGTCATGGGGGTAACCGACCACGGCGGCCTCGGCAATGCTGTCGTGGAGCACCAACGCGCTTTCAACCTCAGCGGTACCGATGCGGTGTCCGGATACGTTGATCACGTCATCGATACGCCCGGTGATCCAGTAGTCGCCGTCTTCATCGCGACGGGCGCCGTCGCCGGTAAAGTAGTAACCGGGGTAGGGCTTGAAATAGGTTTCGAGCATGCGTTTCGGGTCGCCGTAAACGCTGCGGATCTGCGCTGGCCAGCTGGCCTTGATCGCCAGTATGCCGCTGCCGGCACCGCTGATTTCCTTGCCCTGATCGTCCAGCAGCACTGGCTGCACACCGAACATCGGTCGGGTGGCGCAGCCGGGTTTGACCCGACTGGCGCTGACCAGCGGGCTGAGCATGATGCCGCCGGTCTCGGTCTGCCACCAGGTATCGACGATCGGGCAGCGTTGTTCGCCGACGGCATTGAAATACCATTCCCAGGCTTCCGGGTTGATCGGTTCGCCCACAGTACCCAGCAAGCGCAGGCTGCTGCGCGAGGTTTCTTTCAACGGCTCCGGGCCTTCGCGCATCAGGGCGCGCAGGGCGGTCGGTGCGGTGTAGAAGATGTTGACGTGGTGCTTGTCGATCACTTCCCAGAACCGTGAGCTGCTCGGGTAGCTCGGCACCCCTTCGAAGATCAGCGTGGTCGCGCCATTGGCCAGCGGGCCGTAGACGATGTAGCTGTGGCCGGTGACCCAGCCGACATCGGCGGTGCACCAGAAGACTTCGCCGTCCCGGTAGTCGAGCACGTACTTGAAGGTCATCGCCGCTTGCAGCAAATAACCGCCGGTGCTGTGCAGCACGCCTTTGGGTTTGCCGGTGCTGCCGGAGGTATAGAGGATGAACAGCGGGTCTTCGGCGTCCATTGGCTCGGGCGGGCAGTCATCGGTCACGCTGCGCAGAGCCTGGTGATACCAGAGGTCACGGCCTTCGACCCAGTTGATTTCCCCCTGGGTGCGCTCGATCACCAGCACCGTGCCGACATCCGGGCAACTGAGCAATGCTTTGTCGACGTTCTGCTTGAGCGGGATGAATTTGCCGCCGCGTATGCCTTCATCGGCGGTGATCACTGTGCGGCAGTCGGCATCGAGGATCCGGTCGCGCAGGGAGTCCGGGGAAAAGCCGCCGAAGACCACCGAGTGCACCGCCCCAATCCGCGTGCAGGCGAGCATGGCATATGCGGCTTCGGGGATCATCGGCATGTAGATGCAGACCCGGTCGCCTTTTTTCACGCCGCGACTTTTCAGCACATTGGCCAGCCGGCAGACGTTGTGATGGAGTTTTTTGTAGGTAATCTGCGCCGATTCGACGGGGTCGTCGCCTTCCCAGATGATCGCGACCTGATCGCCGCGTTTTTCCAGATGGCGGTCGATGCAATTGTAACTGACGTTCAACTGACTTCCGGCAAACCAACTGGCGGCACCGGTTTTCAGGTCATAGCGCTGGACGGTTTGCCACGGTGCACTCCAGTCGAGAAAACGCGTGGCCTGTTCAGCCCAGAAAATATCGGGTTGCTCGATGGATTGGCGGTAAAGACGCTGGTAGTCGTCCTGACTCAGTTGTGCAGCCCGGCGGACGGCATCGGCTTCAGGAAATTGGCTGATATCGATCATGACGGTTCCTTATTCTTGTTTTTTGCGACAAGAGGGGAGCTACGCGACCCTCGTAGGAGCTGCCGAAGGCTGCGATCTTTTGACGTTGAGGATCAAAAGATCGCAGCCTTCGGCAGCTCCTACAGGGACCGAGCACGCCACCGATTTTGCGGTTAACCCGGTGCCGTAGGAACTGTCGTAAGCTGCAAGCTGCAGGGGCGGGCAAACCGCCCCTTCAGCGTATCACCCGCGGTGACGACCACGGAAGTAGTTGATCAGGCCTTGGGTGGACGCATCATCAGCCGGTGTTTCCTCGCTGCCGGTCAGGCGGTTGTAGACGCCCTTGCCGAGTTCCTTGCCCAGTTCCACGCCCCACTGGTCGAAGGCGTTGATGCCCCAGATCACGCTCTGCACGAAGACTTTGTGTTCGTACATCGCCACCAGTGCGCCGAGGCGACGTGGGCTGATGCGTTCGACCACCAGGGTGTTGCTCGGACGGTTGCCCGGGATCACCTTGTGCGGTGCAAGCTTTTGCACTTCGTCTTCGGCCAGACCTTTGTCGCGCAATTCGGCTTCAGCTTCGGCGCGAGTCTTGCCGAGCATCAGCGCCTGGCTTTGCGACAGGCAGTTGGCGTACAGCCATTGGTGATGGTCGGCTACCGGGTTGTAGCTGACGATCGGCACGATGAAGTCGGCCGGAATCAGTTGGGTGCCCTGGTGCAGCAACTGGTGGTAGGCGTGCTGACCATTGCAACCGACGCCGCCCCAGATCACCGGGCCAGTGTCGGTGGTCACGGGTGTACCGTCCTGGCGCACGCTCTTGCCGTTGGATTCCATGTCCAGCTGCTGCAAGTGCTTGGTGATGTTGCGCAGGTAGTGGTCGTACGGCAGGATCGCGTGGCTTTGCGCGCCCCAGAAGTTGCCATACCAGACGCCGAGCAGTGCCAGCAGTACCGGCATGTTCTGTTCGAATGGCGCACTCTGGAAGTGCTGGTCCATGGTATAGGCACCGGACAGCAGTTCCTTGAAGTTCGACATGCCAATGGCCAGGGCGATTGGCAATCCAATGGCCGACCATAGCGAGTAACGCCCGCCAACCCAGTCCCACATCGGGAAGATGTTCTCTTCGCGGATACCGAACGCCACAGCGGCAGCATTGTTGCTTGAGACCGCGATGAAGTGACGATACAGCTCGGCTTCGGAGCCGCCCTGGGCCAGGTACCAGGCGCGAGCGGCTTGAGCGTTTTTCAGGGTTTCCAGGGTATTGAAAGACTTCGAGGAAACGATGAACAGCGTGGTCTCGGCACGAATATTCATCGACAGTTCGTGGAACTCACTGCCATCGATGTTCGCCAGGTAATGGCAGCGCACGCCTTTCTGGGCATAGGACAGCAGCGCTTCGGAGACCAGCTCCGGACCGAGGAACGACCCACCGATCCCGATGTTCACCACGTCAGTGATCGGCTTCTCGGTGTACCCGCGCCACAGACCGTCATGGATACGGCCAACCAGCTCGGTTATCTGGTTCAGGACCTTGTGCACTTCCGGCATCACGTTGACGCCGTTCACCGACAGCTTGTCACCCACCGGGCGGCGCAGCGCGGTGTGCAGGGCCGGGCGACCCTCCGAAGAGTTGACCAGTTCGCCGGCGAACAGTGCTTTGATCGCCTCTTGCAGGCCGGCCTCTTTACCCAGGCCAACCAGCAGGTCGCGGGTTTCTTTGTTGATCAGGTTTTTCGAATAATCGAGAAAAAGCCCACAGCTGCTCAAAGTGAATTCATTGAAGCGTTGAGGGTTGGCATTGAAGGCTTCACGCATGCTGAAGTCTTGCATGGCTTCGCGGTGTTCATTCAACGCTTGCCAAGCGGGCAGAGCGGTAACGTCGTGTGGAGTGCGGTAGTACGCCATCGCTGCGGATTTCCTTTTACTTGAACTGCCTTTTGGACACTGAAAATCCCGGAATGTCCTGCTCAAACACAAGACCCGATCCGGTCAGCCTACGTTGACACAATTTAGTTGCGCAGGGGCGACCACAGTAAACCTCGCGTCTTGATCTGTCTTGGCTTTGTCTGACCTGCGGCCGGTACTTTTTTATACCGGCGCGTCAGGTGAATGCAACAGGCAGGCTTTCAGTGCAGAGAAATGCGCGGTAGGTCAGGCGACCTGTACCGGGATGGCATTGCTGGTATGGCTCAGTTCATTACCCGGTGCCATGTAGAGCATGCGCGGCTTGAAGCTGAGCAGTTCGGCTTCGCTGTAGTGGGCGTAGGCGCAAATGATCACCCGATCCCCAACCTTGGCTTTGTGCGCGGCCGCGCCATTGACCGAGATCATCCGCGAACCTTCTTCACCACGGATCGCGTAGGTGGTAAAGCGTTCGCCGTTGTCGATGTTGTAGATCTGGATCTGTTCGTACTCACGGATCCCGGACAAGTCCAGCCATTCGCCATCGATGGCGCAAGAGCCTTCGTAGTCGAGCACAGCGTGGGTGACTTCGGCGCGATGCAGCTTGGCTTTGAGCATGATTGCGTGCATGAGTGTTTTCCCAGGTTGGAATCGAACGGCGGGCAGCGCCTACAGGCGTGTAGGAGCTGCCGCAGGCTGCGATCCTTTGATCTTGCCGTTATTGTTTGATCTTGCTGTTTAAGTTTCGATTTTGCCGTTTAAACCGTAGCGTCGAGGTTCAGATGCAGGTTGTCGATCAGCCGGGTGGCACCCAGATAGGCCGCGACAAGGATCACCAGGTCGCGGTCGTCCGGGGTCGCCGGACGCAGGCTCAGCGCCTGGCGAATTTCCAGATAATCGGGCCGGAAACCGACAGCTTCCAGCTGCTGTTTATGCGCTGACAGCAGCTTGGGGTAATCGCGCTCACCCTGTTGGATGGCTTTGGCAATCTGGCCCAGGCTGCGATACAGCGCCGGGGCGATGGCGCGTTGTTCTTCAGTCAGGTAGCCATTGCGCGATGACAGCGCAAGGCCGTCGGCGGCGCGTACGGTTGGCTCGCCAATGATCTGGATCGGCAGGTTCAGGTCATGGACCAGGGCGCGAATGACCGCCAGTTGCTGGAAGTCTTTCTCACCGAAGATCGCCAGGTCCGGCTGGACCATGTTGAACAACTTGTTGACAACCGTCGCCACGCCTTCGAAGTGACCGGGACGGCTGGCGCCGCACAGGCCTTCGGACAATTGCGGAACACTGACGCGTGTCTGGCCGGCCATGCCGTCCGGGTACATTTCTTCGACAGTCGGGGCGAACAGCAAATGGCAGCCGGCCTGGAGCAATGTCTCCTGGTCGGCGGCCAGGGTCCGTGGGTACTTGTCGAGGTCTTCGCCAGCGCCGAATTGCAGCGGATTGACGAAAATGCTCGCCACCACGAAGTCCACCCGTTGGGCTGCCTTGGTCACCAGCGCCGCATGGCCACTGTGCAGGTTGCCCATGGTCGGCACGAAGCCGATCCGCTTGCCTTCACTGCGGGCGCGAGCTACGGCGGCGCGCAGTTCGCGCACGGTCTTGACAGTATTCATGCAGAGAATCCGTGTTCAGGGCCAGGGAAAGTTACCGCTTTGACTTCAGTGACGTAGGCGCTCAAGGCCGCCTGAATACTGTCCTGCCCGGCCATGAAGTTCTTCACGAACTTCGGCGCGCGGCCAGTCAGCGACAGACCGAGCATGTCGTGCAGCACCAGTACCTGACCGTCGGTGGCGCTACCGGCACCAATCCCGATCACTGGAATACCCACCGCCTGGGTAATTTCAGCTGCCAGCTCGCTCGGTACGCATTCGAGCAGCAACATGGCGGCGCCGGCCTGCTCCAGGGCGATAGCGTCAGCGCGCATCTGCCGGGCCTGGTTTTCATTGCGACCCTGGACTTTATAGCCGCCGAGGATGTTCACCGACTGTGGCGTCAGTCCCATGTGGGCGCAGACCGGCACGCCACGTTCGGCCAGCAGCCGGATCGAGTCCGCCAGCCACAGCGCACCCTCGACTTTTACCATGTGCGCGCCAGCCTGCATCAGCAGGGCACTGTTGATCATCGTCTGTTCGGTGGTTGCATAGGCCATGAAGGGCAGGTCGGCGAGGATCAGCGCTCCGGCGTTACCGCGTTTGACTGCTGCAACGTGGTAAGCCATGTCCGCGGTGGAGACCGGCAGGGTGCTGTCATGCCCTTGCAAGACCATGCCGAGGGAATCGCCCACCAGCAGCACGTCGACACCCGCCTCGCAGCAGGCGTGAGCAAAGGTCGCGTCATAGCAGGTCAGCATGGCGATCTTTTCACCTTTGAGCTTGAGGCTCTGCAAGGTGGTCAGGGTAATGTCTGGCATGAAAAGTGTCCTCATTCAGGCGCTGTGAAAACTACTGCGAGTAACGCGCGTGATGTTTCGTTTATACAGGCGCACGGTCTTTTGTCGTGCTTATAAGGCCTGGATGGCGCCCTTTAATGCCGGGTTGGCGGCAGTGGGACGCCTATAGTCGTGAGGAGAACTCGGGAAGTCAATTGTGTGTGTTACCGCATTGTTACGTCAGCGGTGTTACCCATGTTACTGATGCGATTCAGCAGCGTGCAGGAGCAAGCTTGCTCGCGATACGGACGACGCGGTCTATCTGGAGCACCGCGTTATCGTTCATCGCGGGCAAGCTTGGCTGCTACAAAAAATCAAACCTGCGCGAGACGTTCGAGTCCGACAAACGGACAGTCGGCGAGCAAGTCGCTGAGAAGGCGCCCGTCAGCCAGTTGCAGGTCAGGCGGGGCCAGTTCGGCCAAGGGATAGAGCACAAAGGCTCTGGCCTGCAGGTGGTAATGCGGGACTTTGAGGCGTGGTTCGTCGATCAACCGGTCACCGAACAGCAGGATGTCCAGGTCCAGCGTACGCGGCCCCCAGCGTTCATTGCGCTCGCGGCCCTGAGCGTTTTCGATGGCTTGCAGCGCATCGAGCAATTTCAGGGGCGCAAGACGGCTGTCCAGCGCGGCCACTGCGTTGGTGTAGCGCGGTTGGCCGGGGAGCAGGGAGTCGCTCTGATAGAAGGCCGAGACGCCGAACAGTTCGGTCTGAGGCAATTGCGCCAACGCATCGACGGCGTTGCGTAATTGGTCCGCTGGGTCAGCCAGATTGCTGCCCATGCCAATGTAGATACGTTCCATCGGTTTACTCGCCCGAAGCGCTCGGAGTGCCGACCGCGGTCGTGCGTTTACGCTTGCTGCCGCCGCTGCGGCGGCGCTTGCGCGGGGCGCCGCCGGTACCGTCGTCCTTGCCGCTGAGGTCGCGGATCATGTCGCGACGCTCGCTGTCGTTAGCGTCCTGATAATCGGTCCACCACTCGCCCAGGTCATCGGTCTGTTCGCCGGCGCTTTCGCGCAGCAGCAAGAAATCGTAACCGGCACGGAAACGCGGGTTGTCCAGCAGCAGATCGGCACGTTTGCCACTGCGCCGCGGCAGGCGCTCCTGCATGTCCCAGATTTCGCGGATCGGCAGGGTGAAGCGTTTTGGAATCGCGATGCGCTGGCACTGTTCGCTGATCAGCTCGTGAGCGGCTTCCTGCATGGCCGGAATCGGCGGCATGCCGCGGTCTTGCAAGCGCAGTACGCGAGCCGGCAGGGCAGGCCAGAGCAGGGCGGCGAAGAGGAACGCCGGGGTGACCGGCTTGTTCTGCTTGATGCGCAGATCAGTGTTGATCAAGGCTTCGCTGATCAGGGTGTGGGTGTAGGTCGGGTTGTGCTCCAGCGCTTCGGCGGTGGCCGGGAACAATGGGTCGAACAACTGCAGATCCACCAGCATTTCGAAGGTGTCTGCGGCATGGCCGGAGAGGAACAGCTTCAGCACTTCCTCGAACAACCGTGCCGAAGGGATCTCGCGCAGCATTGGCGCCAGGTCGCGAATCGGCGTGGCGCTGTGCTTTTCGATGCCGAAATCCAGCTTGGCGGCGAAACGCACGGCCCGCAGCATCCGTACCGGGTCTTCCTGGTAACGCTGCTGTGGATCGCCGATCAGGCGGATCAGGCGGTTGCGGATGTCATGTACGCCGTTGGCGTAGTCGAGAATGCGCTCACTGACCGGATCGTAATACAGGGCGTTGATGGTGAAGTCGCGACGTTGAGCGTCTTCTTCCAGCGTGCCATAGACGTTATCCCGCAGAATGCGCCCGCTTTCGTTGCGTGAGGACTGATTGCTGTCTTCCTCTTCGTCGTTTTGCGGGTGATTGGCGCGGAAGGTCGCGACTTCGATAATTTCGCGACCAAAGTGGATATGCACCAGCTTGAACCGGCGGCCAATGATCCGCGCATTGCGAAATTCGGCGCGAACCTGTTCCGGCGTGGCGCTGGTGGCGACGTCGAAGTCTTTGGGCGTGATGTTGAGCAGCATGTCGCGCACGCAACCACCGACCAGGTAAGCCTGGTAACCGGCGTTCTGCAGGCGTTCGACGATGTTGACCGCATAACGGCTGAATTGAGTGCGTTGCAGCGAATGCTGGCTGCTGTTGAGCACTTCAGGCGTGCTACGGATGTGTTGCGTACGACGCAAGGGAGAACGGAATGACTGGAACAGCTTCTTCAGCATGGGATGCACTGTTTGAAGGAATGTTCGGCCATAACGAAGAATGACCGCATGATGGGCGGGGATTCTAGCATTTAGTCGGGGGATGGTGTAGGAAGCGTGCGCGGATAGCTCAAACGCCAGAAACCACAAGGGGAGCCGAAGCTCCCCAAGAAGTAGTTGCATGCTCTATTTTTATTATTGGTATTGGGCTTCTTGTTTTTGTTGAGTGCCCTCGTCACGAGTTCTTACCTTCGTGACCCTCCCAATCGGGAGCCAAGAGCAAACGGATTGCTTTGGTCGCTGTGTTGCATGATCCAGTGATCCAACCAGTTCAGGCTCTGTCTTTAGGACAGTTTTTTGTTGTTCTCGGCCTGGTTGCGGGGCAAGCCCCAAATACAACGCCTCTCCAAAAGAATCAGTTAGCTGCGCCTCCGCCGTGTTGTTTTTATTGTGCGTGAGCCGTTTCGTCTTATTTTTATTGTTTGTTGCATTGCTTGTTATTGTTTTTGTACTAAGCATATAGCAGGTGTCGTGCCAACTTTTGCAAAGGCCAGTAAAGCCGGGGGTTTGGAGGTGTGGTGAGGTTTTTTCGGGCATAAAAAAGCCGGGGTTTCGTTACCGTAAGCCCCGGCTTCTGTTACGTGAAAAACCTGAGGTAACAGTTTCTTCACCTGTGCGGGTGTTACCCGCGCGCATCAGCTCTCGCTGGCAACCCCGGTCTTGCGCCGTGGAATGCCCAGGCGCTGGCGCCGTTCCCACAGGCATTTGCGGCTGACCCCGAGTTTGCGGGCCAGTTCGGTCTCGGTCATGTGGTCCTGATGCTCGAGAACGAAATGCTGGAAGTAGTCTTCCAGCGACAAGTCTTCGGTAGGCTCGTGGCTGGTGGTGTTGGCACTGCCTTGTTGCGGTGCCAGACCGATGAAATCGTCGTCTTCCAGATCGCTCAGCTCGATATCGATGCCCAGCAGTTCGGCGGAAATCTCTGGGCTCTCGCACAGGATGACCGCGCGCTCCACCGCATTTTCCAGTTCGCGAACGTTACCCGGCCAGGAGTAGTGACGAATCGCCTGCTCGGCGTCCGCGGCGAACCTCAGGTCTGTGCGGTTGATTCGGGCACTTTGCCTGGCGAGGAAGGCGGTGGCGATTTCGTTGACGTCGGCACCCCGCTCGCGCAGGGCTGGCAGCTTCAGGGCAATCACGTGAAGGCGGTAATACAGGTCCTCGCGGAACTGGCCGATCTTGGCCAGGCTTTTGAGGTCGCGGTGGGTTGCAGCGATCAGGCGGACATCGACCTTCTGCGACTGCACCGAGCCGACACGGCGGATTTCGCCTTCCTGTAGCACGCGCAGCAAGCGCGCCTGGGCTTCCAGTGGCAGCTCGCCGATTTCATCGAGGAACAAGGTACCGCCATCCGCCGCTTCGACCAGGCCAGCGCGACCGGCGCTGGCACCCGTGAAGGCGCCTTTTTCGTGGCCGAACAGCTCGGACTCGATGAGGCTTTCCGGGATGGCCGCGCAGTTCACCGAAATCATCGGCGCCTTGGCGCGTCTGGACAGGTTGTGCAGGGCGCGGGCCACCAGTTCCTTGCCGGTACCGGACTCACCCTGGATCAGCACATTGGAATCGGTTGGCGCGACTTTGCGGATCTTGCTGTACATATCCAGCATTGGCGGGCAGGAGCCGATGATGCCGATCTCGCCGTTGCTGTTGTCGATACCGGATTTCGCTGCGCCATTGCCGGTCTTGCCGACGGCCGGTTCGCCCGCGGTAATCTGCGCCGTTTGCCGGTCACGCAGGATGCGTGCGACGGCCTGCAGCATTTCGTCATGATCGAAAGGCTTGGCGATGTAATCCACCGCGCCCATCTTCATCGAGTCGACGGCCGAGCGCAGGCTGGCATAGCTGGTCATGATCAGCACCGGGGTGCCCTGGCCATGCTTGATCAGCTCGGTACCCGGTGCGCCGGGCAGGCGCAGGTCACTGACGATCAGGTCGAACGAGGGAATGCTGAAACGCTCTTGTGCTTCCTGCACGGAACCGGCTTCGCTGACCTGGTACTGGTTACGTTCCAGCAGGCGGCGCAAGGCGGAGCGAATAATTGTTTCGTCTTCGACGATCAAAATGTGCGGCATTGATTCGATACTCTCGACGGTCTCAGTTCACAGCGGACGTCGCTTCGACATGACGCGGTAAGGTCACCCTGATACGGGTGCCGCGCTGGCTTTGTGTGTCAGCCGGGCTGTCGATGGTGATTTGTCCATAATGCTCTTCAACGATGGAATAGACCAGTGCAAGGCCCAGACCGGTGCCTTCGCCAGGATCCTTGGTGGTGAAGAAAGGTTCGAACAATCGGTCCATGATGTTCTGTGGAATACCGCTGCCTTCGTCTTCGACGATCAGATCGACCGTGTGTTCGCCGGCTTCGCTCTTGACTCGTACTGCACTGCCGGGCGGTGAGGCATCGCGGGCATTGGACAGCAGGTTGATCAGGACCTGGGCGAGCCGCTGCGGGTCGCCGTCGACCCAGTGCTCCGGGTCGCACAGGTTGTAGAAGTGCACTTCGAAGTTGCGTCGGTTCAGTGCCAGCAAGCCAATCGCATCCTGCGCCACTTCGGCCAGGCACACCGGCTCGTCACTGTTTTGATGGCTGCCGGCGTGGGCGAAGCTCATCAATGACTGGACGATGCGCGACACGCGCTTGGTCTGTTCGAGGATCTGCCCGCTGATTTCGGTCAGCTCGCTGTCATCTTCGCGCTCTTCACGCAGGTTTTGCGCAAGGCAGGCGATGCCGGTGATCGGGTTGCCGATTTCATGGGCGACGCCGGCCGCCAGACGGCCGATGCTGGCCAGTCGCTCGGAGTGCACCAGTTTATCCTCAAGCATCTGGGTATCGGTCAGGTCTTCCACCAGCAGCACCAGGCCGCTGTTGCCGGGGGCCAGCGGTTCGTCGATGGCGGCTTTGTGCAGGTTCAGCCAGCGGGTCTGGCCGTCGAGGGCCAGGTGTTGTTTGTGCAGGTGCTCGTCCGGGAGGTCGATGAAGCCTTGCAACAGCGCCCTCCACGGATCGCCGAGGGTGCTCAGGCGCGAACCGACCACGCGCTGGGCGGCGATGCCGGTCAGCTCCTCCATGGCTTTGTTCCACATGAGGATTTCCTGGTCCTTGGCCAGCGAGCAGACACCCATCGGCAGCTCCTGCAGGGTTTGCCGGTGATATCGGCGCAGGGCGTCGAGCTCGGCGGCCAGGCCGGTCAGGCGCGAGTGGTAGTCCTCGAGGCGGCTTTCGATGAAGTGGATATCTTCGGTGACATAGTTCTCGCCGCCAGCCTTGTACGGCAGGAAGGTTTCGACCATGTCTTGAGCCACGCTGGGCCCCATCAGGCCCGAGAGATTGGCCTCGATGCGGTCGCGCAGTCGGCGCAGGGCATAGGGGCGGCGCTCATCGAAGGGCAAGTAAAGATCGCGCAAGGCCTGTTCGACTTCTTTCTGCGCGGCCTTGGCCCCCAGTGGCTTGGCCAGTTGCGTGGCGAATTCCTGAGGCGAGGCGGCGTGCAGTTCCCGGCGTTGCGGGCGACGAACGTTATCCACCGCGCAAGCTTCGGCGGCGCTGGCTTCTTCGGGGCTGGCATTGGTAAACAGCGAGATCAGGGTGAACATCAGCACGTTGGCGGCGAGCGAGGCGATGGCCGCCATATGCCAGCTGGTGTCATCGAGCACGTAAATCATGTTCAGCAGCGGAATGTAGAAGCCCTGCAGGTTGCCGACCAGCGGCAACAGCATGGTCACCAGCCACACCACAATCCCCGCCAGCAAACCGGCGATGAAGCCGCGGCGGTTGGCGGTCGGCCAGTACAGTACCGACAACACCCCCGGCAAGAACTGCAAAGTGGCGACAAAGGCGACGATACCGAGGTTAGCCAGATCCTGCTCCGCGCCCAGCAGCAGGTAAAAACCGTAGCCGGCCATGATAATCGCGACGATCAGCGCCCGACGGGTCCACTTCAGCCAGCGGTAGATGTTGCCTTCGGCCGGCGGCTGATAGAGCGGCAGCACCAGATGGTTCAGGGCCATCCCGGACAGTGCCAGGGTGGTGACGATAATCAGCCCGCTGGCTGCCGACAGTCCGCCGACATAGGCCAATAACGCCAGTGGCTTACTGTTGGCGGCGATGCCGATTCCCAGGGTGAAGTATTCCGGGTTGGTGGTGGCGCCCAGTTTCAAGCCGGCCCAGAGAATCAGCGGCACCGCCAGGCTCATCAGCAGCAGAAACAGCGGCAAGCCCCAGCTGGCACTGACCAAGGAGCGCGGATTGAGGTTTTCGGTGAAGGTCATGTGGTACATGTGCGGCATGACGATCGCCGAGGCGAAGAACACCAGCAACAGTGTGCGCCATGGGCCTTCTTGCAGCGGGGTGTGCAGGGCGGCGAGGGCGGTCTGGTTCTGCAGCAGCCACAGTTCGAGCTGTTGCGGACCGTCGAACACGCCGTACAAGGCATACAGGCCGACGCCGCCGATGGCGATCAGTTTGATCACCGACTCAAAGGCGATCGCGAACACCAGCCCTTCGTGTTTTTCCCGGGTGGCGATATGCCGGGAGCCGAAGAAGATGGTGAACAGGGTAATCAATGCGCAGAAGCTCAAGGCCACGCGATGCTGCACCGGTTCACGGGTGAGGATGCCGATGGAATCGGCGACTGCCTGAATCTGCAGCGCCAGCAGCGGCAAGACCCCGATCAGCATGAAAATCGTCGTCAATGCACCGGCCCACGTGCTGCGAAAGCGGAACGCGAACAGGTCAGCCAGGGACGAGAGCTGATAGGTACGAGTGATTTTCAGGATCGGATAGAGCAGCACTGGCGCCAGCAGAAAGGCCCCGGAAACCCCGAGGTAGCTGGAAAGAAAGCCATAACCGTACTGATAGGCCAGGCCAACCGTACCGTAAAACGCCC
Organism: Pseudomonas sp. KH_050; assembly: GCF_057838875.1. Lineage (NCBI taxonomy): Bacteria > Pseudomonadati > Pseudomonadota > Gammaproteobacteria > Pseudomonadales > Pseudomonadaceae > Pseudomonas > Pseudomonas sp. KH_050. The sequence goes on from NZ_CM174478.1 coordinate 817,818, forward strand.
AGGCGCTGGCATACACACCCAGCGACAGGGTGTAGGTCAGCGGGTGGCGAATGATCCAGCGCGGGATCATCCCGCGTTCACTGATCCAGGCCACACCGAACAGCACCGCCAGGTAGGCGGCGCTGATCAGGATCATCTGGGTCAGGCTAAAGCTCATCGGCATCTTTTTGGCTCTGCAGGATGAAGGTCACGACGATCAGAATCAGCCAGAGCAGATAAGGTCGGTACCAGGCGCCAGTGGCGTCGATCCACCAATCCATGATGGCCGGGGAGAACAGATAGATCCCGACTACCAGGAGCAGGACCAAACGATAGATGTACATCCTGGCCTCTCTTTAATAGTGCGCGTGCCCGAAAACGTGCGGCGATGGTAACGGATGGGCGCCAAGCTGCAAGTGGCGTCAGCGTATTTGCGCTTCGGGCAGCGTCAGTGTGCGCGGTATCTTCAGCGCATCCCAGTGCCGGATACCCCAGTTCAGTACTTCCCGGGGGCTTGCGTCGTCCAGTTCGCTCGCGGGATTCTGGCCCAGGGCACGTAGCGCGCGCAGTAGTAACGGCGTGGCCTGGTCGTCGCTCAGCGGTGGCGAACGGTAAGACTTGCCCAGCTTGTGACCGTTCGGTTGGGTGATCAGCGGCACGTGCAGGTAACGCGGTTGCGGCAGTCCGAGCAGCTCTTGCAGGTATAGCTGACGTGGCGTGGAGTCCAGTAAATCGGCGCCGCGGACGATGTCCGTCACACCTTGCCAGGCGTCGTCGAGCACCACCGCCAGTTGATAGGCGTACAGCCCGTCGCGCCGGCGGATGACAAAATCACCCACCTCGCGCCCCAGATGCTGACGGAACTCGCCCTGTACCCGGTCTTCGAAATGGTATTCCAGTTCAGGCACTCGCAGGCGGATGGCCGCGCCTTCACTGGCGTGGCCAGCGTTGCGACAGGATCCGGGATAAATGCCGTGCCAGGGCGCAAGCGTTTTGCGTGAACAGGTGCAGGCGTAGGCCAGGCCTTGATTGAACAGGCGGTCGAGCACCTGGGCGTAGGCGTCATGGCGATCGCTCTGGCGAACCATTTCACCGTCCCATTCAAAACCGTATTTTTCCAGGGCGTTGAGGATCGCGGCCTGGGCACCGGGCTCTTCCCGTGGCGGGTCGAGGTCTTCCATGCGCATCAACCAGCGTCCGCCGACGGAGCGGGCGTCAAGGTACGAGGCCACGGCGGCGACCAGCGACCCGAAGTGCAGATGACCACTGGGAGTGGGGGCGAAGCGCCCGATATAGGCGGATGAGGTGATGGCAGTCATGGGGCGGATGCTACTGGGAAATCCGGAGATTATTGGGGATCAAAAGCCACAAACAAAAAACGGAGCGTTCGCACGCTCCGTTTTTCGTTCAGTCCGGCGGTTACTTGCCGACCTGCTTTTCCTTGATTTCCGCCAGGGTTTTGCAATCAACGCACATGTCGGCGGTAGGGCGTGCTTCCAGTCGGCGAATACCGATCTCTACGCCGCAGGACTCGCACCAACCATATTCTTCATCTTCGATCAGCTGCAGGGTCTTGTCGATTTTCTTGATCAGCTTGCGCTCGCGATCGCGGGCACGCAGTTCCAGGCTGAACTCTTCTTCCTGACTGGCACGGTCGGCCGGGTCAGGGAAGTTGGCCGCTTCGTCTTTCATATGATCAACAGTGCGGTCGACTTCCTGCATCAAGTCCTGTTTCCACTTGTTCAGGATCTTGGTGAAGTGCTTGCGCATGGGCTCGCCCATGTACTCCTCGCCCTTGGTCGGAACATAGGGTTCGAAGCCGCTAATCAGTTGGCTGCTCTGTTGCTTTGCTTGGGTGGGCATGAAGGACCGCCTCTACTCTTGTAATCCATTGCGCAGGATTGCTCCATCACCGACACCTGCCGGCCCTGCGGCTGCAAGCGGGCGAACTTACCAGATCAAATCGGACCGCGCTACTCCCTGTTGACGAGCCTGCGGTCCGCGATGCTTGCAAAAGGTTGCAAACCCTTGGCTGGTGGGTCTGGACGCCTGATCAAATATTGATTTTAGTCAATCCCCGGCCAAACGCATGAGTTGTTCCGGCTTTCTGGTAAATCAGACCGTTTCAGGCTCTCGCTCGTTCCCGCCATTGGATAGAAGTTGGGTAGAATCGGTTTTTTGCTCACCCTTGAAGGAAGGCTAATGGCTCAGCCCTACAGTGCGCGCAGCCGCGCTATCGAACCTTTCCACGTCATGGCGTTGCTGGCGCGTGCCAACGAGCTGCAGTCAGCCGGGCACGACGTGATTCACCTGGAAATCGGCGAGCCGGACTTCACCACGGCCGCACCGATCATCAAAGCCGGCCAGGACGCGCTGACAGCGGGGAAGACCCGTTACACCGCCGCCCGTGGGATCCCGGAGTTGCGCACGGCCATCTCGGGCTTCTACCAGCAGCGTTATGGCCTGGACATCGATCCCGAGCGCATTCTGATCACCCCCGGTGGTTCCGGGGCATTGTTGCTGGCCAGCAGTTTGCTGGTCGACCCGGGCAAGCACTGGCTGCTGGCGGATCCGGGCTACCCGTGCAACCGGCACTTTCTGCGCCTGGTGGAAGGCGCGGCGCAGCTGGTGCCGGTCGGTCCGGACGTGCGTTATCAGCTCACCCCCGGGCTGGTCGAGCGTCATTGGGATCAGGACAGTGTCGGTGCGTTGGTGGCTTCTCCCGCCAATCCGACCGGGACGATTCTGACTCGCGACGAACTGGCCGGACTGTCCGCCGCGATCAAGGCACGCAAAGGTCACCTGGTGGTGGACGAGATCTATCACGGCCTGACCTATGGCACCGATGCGGCCAGCGTGCTGGAGGTCGATAACGAGGCATTTGTCCTCAACAGCTTCTCGAAATACTTCGGCATGACCGGCTGGCGCCTGGGTTGGCTGGTGGCGCCACCCGCCGCGGTCGGGGAGTTGGAAAAACTCGCGCAAAATCTCTACATCAGCGCCCCGAGCATGGCCCAGCACGCTGCGTTGGCCTGCTTCGAGCCCGATACCCTGAGCATTCTCGAAGAGCGTCGCGCCGAATTCGGCCGCCGGCGTGATTTCCTGTTACCGGCCTTGCGCGAGCTGGGCTTCGGGATTGCCGTGGAACCGGAAGGCGCCTTCTATTTGTATGCGGATATCAGCGCGTTTGGCGGAGATGCCTTCGATTTCTGCCGACATTTCCTGGAAACCGAGCATGTTGCGATTACCCCGGGGCTGGATTTCGGTCGCCATCAAGCCGGCCATCATGTGCGGTTTGCCTACACCCAGAACCTGGATCGTTTGCAGGAAGCTGTCGAGCGGATTGCCCGCGGCTTGCGGAGTTGGCAGGGCTGATGCGCTTCCATCCTCCACTCGAAGAAGGTCGATTGCTTCGTCGCTACAAGCGGTTTTTGGCGGATATCGAAACCGTTGATGGCGAGTTGCTGACCATTCACTGCCCCAATACCGGTTCGATGTTCAATTGCATGGTCGAGGGCGGGCAGGTCTGGTTCAGTCGTTCCAACGACCCCAAGCGCAAATTGCCCGGCACCTGGGAGATCAGCGAAACCCCGCAGGGGCGCCTGGCGTGCGTCAATACGGCACGGGCCAATGGCTTGATCGAGGAGGCATTGCACGCCGGTTTGATCACTGAACTTAGTGGTTTTACCGGGCTCAAGCGCGAAGTCGCTTACGGGCAGGAGAACAGCCGGATCGATTTCCGCCTGGATTACCCGGGCGGCCCGGCCTTTGTCGAAGTCAAAAGTGTCACGCTGGGCTTTGATAGCCTGGCGATAGCAGCCTTTCCTGACGCGGTGACCCAGCGCGGGGCCAAACACCTGCGCGAGCTGGCTTGTCTGGCGCGAGAGGGCATTCGCGCGGTGCAGCTGTATTGCGTCAACCTGACCGGCATCGAGGCAGTACGTCCGGCCGAGGAAATCGACCCGGTGTATGCCGCGGCTCTGCGTGAAGCGGTTGATTGCGGGGTCGAGGTATTGGCTTATGGTGTGCGGCTGACCGCTGAAGAGGTCTGCATCGACCGGCGTTTGGAAGTCATTCTGAACGGCTAAAGCTCGACCCAGATGCCTTGGTCGTCTTCCTTGCAGGTCAGGGCGGTCAAGGACTGCCCGGCACAGGGGCCGGCGACGCATTCGCCGGTTTCGATCAGGAACAGGGCGCCGTGGGTGGCGCACTGGATCAGGCTGGCGCTCTGGTCGAGAAACTGGTCGGGCTGCCATTCCAGCGCAACACCCCGGTGCGGGCAGCGATTGATATAAACGTAGACCTCGCCTTCGCGGCGCACGGCAAACAGCTTCTGACCGTCGATATCAAAACCGCGGCTGCTGGCATCGACCAGTTCGGCGTGGGTGCAAAGAAACTTCATGGCTATCCTTTGGGGGCCGCAGGCTCGACGCCATGGCTGTCATGGCGTGCTCGCAGGGCATGTGACGAAACACGTCTGTGCTTGACGTGCAAATGCAAACAATTATCAAATGGCCGCTCGCCCGTTTCCACGTGCTTGCGGATTATGTTGCCGTGGGTCCTCCGGATGTCAGATTGACCCGTGACCCAGTGTGTCGCCCCTCAAAGGAAAACCTTTTATGCGCCTGAGTACCAGCGCTATTGCGTTCTGTGTCGCACTTCTGCTCAGCCAAGGGGTTGCTGCGGCCGATTTGCCGCAACGCTGGGTCAGTGCCGGTGGCGCGTTATCGGAATGGGTCAGTGCATTGGGCGGCGAGTCGAAGCTGGTCGGCGTCGATACTACAAGCCAGCACCCGGAATCACTCAAGGCGCTGCCCAGTATCGGTTACCAGCGGCAGTTGTCGGCTGAAGGCGTATTGAGTTTGCGTCCGCAGATTCTGGTGGGAACCGAAGAAATGGGCCCGCCGCCAACGCTGTCGCTGATTCGCAACGCCGGCGTGCAGGTCGAGTTGTTCTCGGCGCAGCCGGAGCTGCCGGCCTTGCAGGGTAACTTGCAGCACCTGGGCAAGCTGTTGGGCAGCGAAGACAAAGCCGCGCAATTGTTCCAGGACTATCAGCAACAACTCCTGCAGCACAAGGCCTGGGTCAGCCAGGCGCAGACCCGGCAAGCGGCACCGGGGGTGTTGTTGCTGGTGGGGAATGCCGGCGGCAAACCCTTGGTCGCCGGCAAGGACACTGCTGCAGACTGGCTGCTGCAGCAGGCCGGTGGTCAGAATCTGGCCACCCACAACGGCTACAAGCCCTTTTCGGTCGAGTCACTGGCCAGTCTCAATCCCGAAGTGCTGGTGTTCGCCGACCGCAGTCTGTCCGGCGAGGTGGCCCGGGCTGCGTTATTCAGGGAGAACCCGATCCTCGCTGCTACCCGTGCCGCCAAGGGCGGGCGGGTGTTCGAACTCGATCCAACCTTGCTGGTAGGCGGGCTCGGGCCACGTTTGCCGGCGAGCCTGGTGAAACTCTCGAGCGGTTTTTATCCCGCTGAACCGGCCAGGGCTAACACTGCCCCATGACCATTCATGTTAAACCGCGAGCGTTGTTTATCGGGCTGAGCCTGCTGTGTTTGCTGGCGATCTGGCTGTCATTGGCCCTCGGGCCGGTCAGCCTGCCGTTGCTCGATACCTTGCGCGCCGCCTTGCGTTTGCTCGGGCTGCCAATCGACGCCGACGGTCTGGAGCAGGCCGAATTGATACTCGGGCAAATTCGTCTGCCCCGGACCTTGTTGGGCCTGGCGGTAGGCGGAGTCCTGGCCTTGTCCGGCGTGGCGATGCAGGGCCTATTTCGCAATCCACTGGCTGACCCGGGGTTGGTCGGCGTCTCTAGCGGCGCGGCATTGGGCGCGGCGATCGCGATCGTCGGCGGTTCGCTGTTTGGCGGCCTGCCGGAGGCGCTGGGGCCTTACCTGCTATCACTGTGCGCCTTTCTCGGCGGGCTCGGGGTGACGGCGCTGGTCTATCGCCTCGGTCGGCGCAACGGCCAAACCAACGTGGCGACCATGTTGCTGGCGGGCATCGCCCTGACCGCGCTGGCCGGTTCGGCCGTCGGCCTGTTCACCTATCTGGCGGATGACGCGACCTTGCGCACCCTGGCCTTCTGGAACCTGGGGAGTCTTAATGGCGCCAGTTACTCCAGGCTCTGGCCGCTGTTGCTGGTGAGTGCGGCGGTAGCATTGTGGTTGCCGCGGCGGGCCAGGGCGTTGAATGCGTTGTTGCTGGGGGAATCGGAAGCCAGCCATCTGGGCATTGATGTCGAAAGGCTCAAGCGTGAATTGGTGTTCTGCACCGCGCTCGGGGTCGGGGCGGCCGTTGCGGCGGCTGGCATGATCGGTTTTGTCGGTTTGGTGGTGCCGCATCTGGTGCGGCTGCTGGCCGGGCCGGATCATCGCGTCTTGTTGCCGGCCTCGGTGTTGGCGGGGGCGAGCCTGCTGCTGTTCGCCGATCTGCTGGCACGTTTGGCCCTGGCCCCGGCCGAGCTGCCGATCGGCATAGTCACTGCGTTTATCGGCGCACCGTTCTTTCTGTATTTGCTGTTGCGAGGGCGTGCCTGATGCTGCGAGCGGAAAACCTGCAGGTCCGCCGTGGCAAGCAGACGGTGCTGATGGAGATCAACCTGCAACTCCAGCCGGGGGAAGTGCTCGGCGTGCTCGGTCCCAACGGTGCGGGCAAGAGCACCTTGCTCGGCGCCTTGTGCGGTGAATTGGCTCCGAGTCAGGGCACGGTCTGGCTGGATGACCGTGAGTTGCGACACTGGGACGGTGTGCAAAGGGCACAACGCCTGGCGGTGTTGCCACAGACGTCGACCCTGGATTTTGCCTTTCGGGTCGAGGAAGTGGTCGGCATGGGGCGCTTGCCCCATCAAAGCGGTCGAGTCCGCGACGAGGAAATTATCGCCGCCGCGCTGGAAGCCGCTGACGCCGGGCACCTGAGCGGTCGCAGTTACCTGGCGTTGTCCGGTGGCGAGCGCCAGCGAGTGCATCTGGCACGGGTCCTGGCGCAGCTGTGGCCGGGACAGGCCGGGCAGACGTTATTGCTCGACGAGCCGACTTCGATGCTCGACCCGCTGCATCAGCACACCACCTTGCAGGCCATTCGCGAGTTTGCCGGTCGTGGTGCATCAGTCCTGGTGATCCTGCATGATTTGAACCTGGCGGCACGCTATTGTGATCGTCTGTTGCTGCTTGCGGGCGGACGCCCCTATGCACTGGACAGCCCGGCGATGGTGCTGCAACCGGAGCCACTGAAAGCGGTGTTCGGCCTGGAGGTGCTGGTGCAGCCCCATCCGGAGCGTGGGCACCCCTTGATCATTGCCCGTTAAGCCGATTTTCTGGAAGGAACCCATGCGCGCGATTCTGCTACTGGCTTTGATCCTGCTCAGCGCTTGTCAACCCGCGAGGGTGTCGCCCATCGAGCCGACTTCAAGCGGTTCGAAACAGCGCGCCGGGATGATTGGTGATCTCGGCAATGGACAATGGCTGACTGCCGATGAACTGGTCGCACGCCTGGCCAAGGCGCCACGGGTCATCGTCGGCGAGCAGCACGACAACCCCGATCACCATCGGCTGCAAGTGTGGTTGTTGCAGGCGTTGTCTGAGCGCCGTGGCCAAGGCAGTCTGCTGTTGGAGATGCTGACACCAGACCAGCAACCCCGCGTCGATCAGGTCCGTACGCAGCTGAAGACCACGGGTTGGCCCGACGACTTGCCCGACGCCCTGGCATGGCAATCCGGCTGGGACTGGAAATTGTATGGGCCTATCGTGCGTTTTACCCTGGCGCAGCCTTATCCATTGCTGGCGGCCAACCTGAACAGCGGTGAAATACGGAAAATCTATGTCCAGGCGCCGGCATTGAGCGGCACTCGTTCGAACTCGGATTCGGTCAGGAGCGAACTGTTGGAGCAAATACGCGAATCCCATTGTGGCCTGCTGCCGGAAACGCAAATGCCCGCCATGCTGGCGGTCCAGCAGCAACGCGATCGGCGGATGGCTGAGCGCCTGTTGGCGGCGCCTGCGCCTTCGCTGTTGTTTGCCGGCGCTTATCATGCGCGCAAGGATGTCGGTGTGCCGGTGCATCTGCTTGATCTCGGGGCGTCGGATGGGACGCTGGTGCTGATGCTGGCCGAGCAAGGTGTGGAGGTCGCGCCTGGCGCGGCGGATTACGTCTGGTACACCGCGGCCAGGCCGGAGCAGGACTATTGCGCACAAATGCGTAAATAGGCTTCGGAAGCTTCTCTTGATCACGTAGTTAGCGTCCTGACTGGTCCGGATTCAGGCACTCATCCGGCTGACTGCTTTATTGTTTATCCCCTATGTCGACCGGCGATTTCACGATTGAAAGTGGAGGGCTCTATGGATCAACCGGATAAACAGCTGGCACGCCTGGCAATCAGCTTGCTCGATTTGACCTCGCTGAATGCCAATGATGATGAGGCGCGAATTGTCAGCCTTTGCCAGCATGCACTGACGCCTTTTGGTCCGGTGGCCGCAGTCTGTGTCTATCCAGGATTTGTCGGCCTGGCACGCAAAACCCTGGACGGCCTGGGAGGCGCAGCGGTCCGAGTGGCAACCGTCGCCAACTTCCCCTATGGCGGCAGTAACATCGCTTCCACCGTCACCCAAGTCGTACAGGCCATCGCTGCGGGAGCGGATGAGGTGGACGTGGTCTACCCCTTTCATGATTTGCTGGCAGGGGATTACGACATCGGCAGGGAATTGGTGGCCGCCTGCCACCAAGTCTGTTCAGAGCAGGTGTTGCTCAAAGTGATTCTGGAAACCGGTGAATTGCGCGATCCGCAGCTGATTCGTCGGGCCAGCCTGGACGCGATTGCCGCAGGCGCGGACTTTATCAAGACCAGCACCGGCAAGGTGGCGATCAATGCCACGGAGCAAGCCGCGCGAATCATGTTGGAGGCTATTGCCGAGCAGGGGGATGAGGTCGGCCTCAAGGTTTCCGGGGGGATTCGTACGTTGGCGGATGCCGGCTTGTACATCGGGCTTGCCCGGCAGCGCTTGGGTGCTGACTGGGTCAGCGCCAGGCATATGCGCATCGGCGCCTCGGGCTTGCTGGATGAATTGCTGGCGTGCCTGGCACAACGACCTGGCTGACTGCGTTGGTCTGGTGCCTGGCCCGCGTGGTAGCGAGTTTTCAACAGGCAAAAAAAAAAAAGACCCGGCAAAAAAGCCGGGTCAAATAACCGTGATTAGCCTGATGAGGAGATAATCTGAGAGTCCGAACCACTGGTCTTCCAGGTCATCGACTGATCTCGCGACCAGATGTGATAATCATAACGATTCTCATTACTAAGTCAACAGCTGATTTACGCATTTCGCTGAATCGAGTTGCAGGCTCTTTCGGATAGCCCGTTAAGCAGGGGTCCGGAGAGTTTGTTTGAAGCGAAATGAGCTGGATGATTTCCTTGTTTCGCAGGTCCTGGACCCGGTAGCAGTCGATTGATCAGTGCCTCAGCGCAGGCCGGTGCTCCCCGAATAAGTAAATGACAATCGCCTCGGCTCAGTTTTTATGGCGTGCCGATATGGCTTCCAGTTGTTTGTTCAAGGCCTCTTTGCGCTCTGCCGGTATGTCGTTCCAATGCACGTCCATTAGAGCCCCTTCAATCGCATACAACAGCACTTTCGACGCGCGAAACCCCCTGGTTCGCACAGCGCGATAGGCATCCACCGCTCCCAGTCGACGCAAGTCCGAGGCACTGTGGATGCCCACGGCATGCAGCCATTGCGCCGACGTCTTGCCAAGGTTTTTCAAGTGTTGCAGTTCATCATTCATCAAGCCTCCTTGCGACAGCCGAACAAGCGTGGGCGAGTTTCAAGGAGTGTAGCGGTCAGTAAGAAAAGCGTGGTTGTTTGGTCGGTTTCATCGAAAAAGCTTCTAAGCCGCCCGCCCAGAGGGGTGTGGAAAGGGCTGTACGCGCGGCAGGGGAGTAGTTGTCAGCGGGCAGGCTGGATGACGGCAAGGCGCACGGCGCCCTACCCAGCGCGCAACAAGGGCGCCGGACTCTGGGGCGAGGAGGTCGTTACTGGGGGCGGTAGCGCAAGCGTGTACCGAAATTGACCGACATCAGGATTTCATCTGCCGTCAGTTCTGGCGGGAAGTAGGCTCCAGAGATTTGCGCGTGTGCCAGGCTTGCGCCTTCCATGCACGCACTGCGCAAATCCAGGCCGCGCAAGTCAGCCGAACGGAAGTAGGCATCCGTGAAGTCAATGCCTTCGGCATTCAGTTCACGCAGATCGAGACCACGGAAATCCCCGCCACGCATATCGACAGGCGCGTTTTTCGGTCTCTGGTTATTGAAGCCGGCAATGTCGTCTTTGTGCAGCAGCGCGTACAGCGGGGTGTCGAGGAATTTTGGCTGGCTCATGGGGCGTCACCTGTTGGATTTATGACGCCAGTGTAGTGCCACTATTCTCAGGTAGCGAAACCGTTAGCGGTTTCGCTATCTGAATAGTTGCTTACAGGCCGGGCATGCGCTGGCGAATTTGTGCAACCACGGTATCAAGGGTACCGCTTTCATTGGTCTGGACGCGTTTGCTGCAGAGGATTTCTGCTGGCGTCAGCGCCTCACGAGTGGCTTGCTGAGCTTCGATAACCGCCATGGTCGCGTCGGACGGATCGTTCTGGTCCGCCTGACGTCGCGCCAGCCAGCTCTCGATCACCGCTTGCGGTGCGTTGCAGTCGAGGATCAGGAACGGCGTGCCGGTGGCTTCGGCGATTTTCGCGGCACCATCGCGCTGTTCGCGCTTGAGGTAGGTGGCGTCGATCACCACCGGGAAACCGGCGCGCAGAATGACAGCGGCAATCTCATGCAGGTGGGCGTAGGTGGCAACGCTCGACTCGGCGCTGTAGATCCCGACTTGCGGATCATTCGGCACCTGTTGCTCACCGAACAGGCGTTTGCGTTCGACATCGGAGCGCAGGCGGATCGCACCCAGAGCTTCTACCAGGCGCATGGCTACATAACTCTTGCCGACGGCCGAAACACCGTGGGTGATCGCCATGAAGCGCGACGGAATGGTGCTGTAGCTTTCCGCCAGATTGGCGTAGTTGCGGTACTGGCGCAGGGTGGTCGCACGGTGTACCGGATCGGCTTCGGCGGGCATGCTGAACAGGCTGACCTTGGCGCGGACCAGCGCGCGATAGGCTTTATAGAAATTCAGCAGCTCAAGTCCGCGGTAATCGCCGGTCAGCTCCAGGTACTGGCTGATGAACCGTCGGGCCAGGCTTTTAAGGCCGCGATCTTCCAGGTCCATCGCGAGGAACCCGGTGTCGGCGTAAACGTCCGTGAAACGGAAGGGTTCGTTGAACTCGATGCAGTCGAAGATCACCACTTCGCCGTCGATCAGCGTGGCATTGCCCAAGTGAATGTCGCCGTGGCACTCGCGGATAAAACCTTCGGCCTTGCGCTGGGCGAACAGTGGCTTGAGGCGCTCGAAGCTGCTTTCAGCCCAGGCTTGCAGAGCTTCGAGTTGCAGCAGGTCGGCCTTGTCGCTGAGGAACGGACGGATTTGTTCGAAATTCTGTCGCACCGGTGCCATCACGCTTTCCGGAGTACCGGCTTCGTGGTCTGCCGGGACCACGGGCGCACTGAGGTGGAACCGGGCAATCTGCCGGGCCATCTGGTCGATGTGCGCGGTGGTCAGTTCGCCATTGGCTTGCAAGGTGCTGAGCAACTGGCTTTGCGGGAACTGACGCATTTTCAGCGCGTAGTCGATCGCCGGGCCACTGCCACCCAATTGCGGTGCATCGGCGCTGCCGGTAATTGGCAACACTTCCAGATACAAATCATGGGTCAGGCGCTGGTTGAGGCGCAGTTCTTCGCCGCAGAAGTGTTCACGAGCCTCCAGGCCCGTGAAGTCGAGGAAGCCGAAATTGACCGGCTTCTTCACTTTATAGGCGTAGGGGCCTGTCAGCAGCACCCAGGAGATGTGCGTCTCGATGACCTGGAAACCGTCTACGGGATGGGGGTAGAGGGCCGGGTTTTGCAGGGCGGCGATCAGGGACTGGCTCACAGGTGATCCTTCAGAGTCGGAAAAATTCAAGGGCGTCATTATGGCCGCATGCGGCTGTCGTGCAAACCTCGGCGGGCTCCTGTTGAGGATGAATAAAGTGCGTATAATCCGCCGCCATGACTCGTACCCAATCCCCTCGTTCCCGTTCCAAACGCCCGCCCGCTCGCCTGCGCCCGTGGTTAGGCTGGGCTCTGAAGCTTAGTCTGGTCGCCCTGGTGGTGCTCGCAGGCTTCGCGGTTTATCTCGATGCCGTGGTCCAGGAGAAGTTTTCTGGCAAGCGCTGGACCATTCCGGCCAAGGTTTATGCCCGGCCGCTGGAGCTGTTCGTCGGACAAAAGCTCAGCAAGGAAGACTTTCTGATCGAGCTTGATGCGCTCGGTTACCGGCGTGAAAGCGTCGCCAACGGTCCCGGCGCGGCTTCGGTCAGTGGCAATACGGTCGACTTGAATACCCGCGGCTTCCAGTTCTATGAAGGGATGGAGCAGGCTCAGCCGGTGCGCGTGCGTTTCTCCGGCGACTATGTGGCCGGGCTCTCGGGGAGTAACGGTTCGAAAGTCGCGGTGGTACGTCTTGAGCCGCTATTGATCGGCGGTCTTTACCCGAAAAACCTCGAAGATCGCATCCTGATCAAGATCGATCAGGTGCCGCCGTACTTGCTCGAGACGCTGGTCGCGGTGGAAGACCGGGATTTCTATTCTCACTTCGGCGTCTCGCCCAAGTCGATCGCCCGGGCCGTCTGGGTCAACACTTCGTCGGGACACATGCGCCAGGGCGGTAGTACCTTGACCCAGCAACTGGTCAAGAACTTCTATCTGACCAATGAACGCAGCCTGAGCCGCAAGTTGACCGAGGCGATGATGGCCTTGCTGCTCGAACTGCATTACGACAAGCGCGAGATCCTCGAGGCCTACCTCAACGAAGTCTTCGTCGGTCAGGACGGTCAGCGCGCGGTGCACGGTTTTGGATTGGCCAGCCAGTTCTTCTTCAGTCAGCCGCTGTCCGAACTCAAGTTGCATCAGGTGGCGTTGCTGGTGGGCATGGTCAAGGGACCGTCTTCCTATAACCCGCGACGTAATCCCGAGCGCGCGCTCGAGCGCCGTAACCTGGTGCTTGATCTGTTGCAAGAACAGGGTGTCGCGAGCGCCGAGCAGGTGGCAGCGGCGAAGAAAATGCCACTGGGCGTGACCAAGCGCGGCAGTCTGGCCGACACTTCGTACCCGGGTTTCATCGACCTGGTCAAACGCCAGTTGCGCGAAGACTACCGCGACGAAGACTTGACCGAAGAGGGGCTGCGGATTTTCACCAGTTTCGATCCGATCCTGCAGATGAAGGCTGAGGCTTCGGTCAACGATACCTTCAAGCGTCTCGCGGGGCGCAAGGGCTCCGATGAGGTCGAAGCCGCGATGGTGGTGACCAACCCGGAAACCGGGGAAGTCCAGGCCATGATCGGCAGCCGCCAGGCCGGTTTTGCCGGTTTCAACCGGGCACTGGATGCGGTACGTCCGATCGGCTCCCTGATCAAGCCGGCGGTTTACCTGACCGCGCTTGAGAAGCCGAGCCAGTACACCTTGACCAGTTGGCTCTCCGATGAATCCTTTTCGGTGAAAGGCGCCGATGGTCAGGTCTGGAAGCCACAGAACTATGATCATCGCTCCCACGGCACAGTGTTCCTGTATCAAGGCTTGGCGCATTCCTACAACCTGTCGACCGCCCGGCTTGGCTTGGCAGTCGGCGTGCCGAATGTCCTGAAGACGCTCGCGCGGCTGGGCGTTGAACGTGAGTTCCCGGCCTTCCCGTCGATGTTGCTGGGAGCCGGCGGCTTGAGCCCGATGGAAGTGGCGACCATGTACCAGACGCTGGCCAACGGTGGCTTCAATACGCCGATGCGCGGGATTCGTAGCGTGCTCACCGCCGAAGGCGAACCGCTCAAGCGTTACCCATTCCAGATCCAGCAGCGCTTCGATCCGGGTTCGATCTTCCTGATCCAGAGCGCGATGCAGCGGGTGATGCGTGAAGGTACCGGTAGTTCGGTCTACAACGCCTTGCCGAAAACCCTGGCACTGGCCGGCAAGACCGGCACCAGTAACGATTCGCGAGACAGCTGGTTCGCCGGTTTCAGCCAGGACCTGCTGGCAGTGGTCTGGATGGGTCGCGATGACAACGGCAAGACGCCGTTCACCGGTGCCACAGGTGCCCTGCAGGTCTGGACCAGCTTCATGCGCAAGGCGGACCCATTGCCGCTGGATATGCCGCAGCCGGATAATGTGGTTCAGGCCTGGGTCGACTCCCGTACCGGGCAGGGTTCCGAAGCGAGTTGTCCGGGCGCGGTGCAGATGCCGTATATTCGCGGCAGTGAACCACCTCCCGGTGCCGCGTGTGCGGGCGAAAGCCCTGCACCCGCTGATGCGGTGATGGATTGGGTCAGAGGCTGGATGAATTAAGCGAAGAGGTTTTGAAGTGAACAAGTGGTGGATACCAGCTATTACAGCGCTGGCTTTGCTCAATGGTTGCGCCAGCGTGCAGCGCGGTTCGATCCCGGTGGTCGACTCCGGCAGTGCTGTTTCCAACAGCGAGCGGATCCAGGCCAATGGTGGCTCTCGTCAGACGACCGTCAAGCGTCCGACGCAAGCCCAGACCCAAGCCATCCCGCAGGGTGAAGGCGTGGTAGTCATGATTCCGGGTGGCGCTGCCGCCACTTCGGCACCGATCAGCAGTGCGCCGATTACCCCGGGGCCGATCATTCCCGGGCCGATGGATTCTGCACCGGTTCAGTCGGCACCGATCAATCAGGGCACGTACAACATGCCGTCGACACCGAGCGGGATTCCTTCCGCGAACTCCGGCGGGTTGTCGGCCGACGAACAACTGGACGGTCCGGTTCTGGCTTTGCTGACCACTGCTCAGCAACAACAGGCCAGCGGCGACCTCAACGGCGCGTCCTCCAGTCTGGAGCGCGCCCAGCGTGTCGCCCCGCGCGAACCGCAAGTGCTCTATCGTTTGGCGCAGGTGCGCATGGCCCAGGGTGATGCGGCGCAGGCCGAGCAGTTCGCTCGTCGTGGGCTGAGCTTCGCCAATGGTCGCCCGGCTCTTCAGGCAAGCCTGTGGAATTTGATCGCTCAGGCGCGTGAGAAGCAGGGTGATCCAGCGGGTGCCGCACTGGCCCGGCAGAAAGCCAAGGTCAGTCTCTGATGGATGCGCGCTTTCCGAAGATTGCCGAGCAACTGTTGTTGATCGAGCGTGAACTGCGGGTTCAGGGCTGGTGGGATGAAGCCTCGCCATCGGCAGAAAGTCTAAACAGTGTCGAGCCATTCTCGATCGATACCCTGGACTTCGAACAATGGCTGCAATGGATCTTCCTGCCGCGAATGAAAGCGATTCTGGAAAATGATCTACCGCTGCCCAATGTCTCGGGTATTCAGGAGATGGCCGAAATGGTCTTCGCTGCCCGGAATGTCCAGGGCAAGGATCGGCAGCTGCAGATCCTGCTCAAGGAATTCGATCTGCTGATCAGCGCCTCCCGCTGAGTCGGAGACTGCCAGTCCCTACTGGCAGTTATCCGCAATCTGTTTCTGTGCTTCGGTGGTGCGTTCCTGACGTTGTTGATCGGTCAGTCGGCGCATTTCACCGTCGACCTCCTCCCGTAGTCGCGGATTGTTCTGCAGTTGAGCCAGGTTGGTTCGGGCCTGTTCACAGAACGCCTTTAGCTGGGCTTGCTGCTCGTTCACCTGCTTTTTTACTGTGTTGTCGATGGCCTGCTGATCACCGATGGTGCTGCTGCGCGGTGGTGCGGTCGGTTTGCTCGCAGGCGTGGAGGGCGTCACCACCGAAGTGGCTTCCTGGCCTTGGGGCGGTTGTGCGTCGAAGTGGGTAACACCTTGAGCGTCGACCCATTTGTAGATCTGGCCGGCCATGCACAAAGGGCTCAGGCTGATCAGCAAGCTTGCCGTGAAGAAAAACGTTCGCATGCCATTTCCTTGTCATGGGTTGCGCAATTGAAGCTAACACAGATGCTGTTTAGAGGTTTTTTCTTGCTTTCTCATGCGCTTAGTTCGAATAAAGCATTTGACGACTTGACTTGGAGAGGGCGAAACAGAAGAATCCAAAGTCCGCTGTAGAGGGACTGCCAGAAGCAGACCCGCTCAGTAGATCATGAGGTGCACATCCGCGCCGACCTGTTACACCCGCAACGCGTTACCTCGCGCTGGGTGGGAAAACCCCGCAACACTTGGGGAGCTCCCAATACTTGCTCAGTCAGTGCTGACGTAGTCGGCGACCACCGTCGCTCATGCTCTGCTAAGCAGTAAACCTATTAAGACCCGTTCCCTTTTGAGTGGACGGTATTCTGGCGTTTTAGAGGTGAACAACGTGGAGCTTTTATCTGGCGGTGAGATGCTCGTCCGCTTTTTGCGTGACGAAGGCGTCAAATATATCTACGGGTACCCGGGTGGTGCTCTCCTTCATGTATACGATGCGCTGTTCAAAGAACCGGAAGTGACTCACATCCTGGTTCGTCACGAACAGGCTGCGACCCATATGGCTGACGGCTACGCTCGTGCCACCGGTAAAGCCGGTGTGGTACTGGTGACCTCCGGCCCGGGCGCGACCAACGCCATCACCGGTATTGCCACGGCCTACATGGACTCCATTCCGATGGTGATCATTTCCGGCCAGGTGCCTAGCACCATGGTGGGCACCGATGCATTCCAGGAAACCGACATGATCGGTATCTCCCGGCCAATCGTGAAGCACAGCTTCATGATCAAGCATGCGTCGGAAATCCCGGAAGTCATGAAGAAGGCGTTCTACCTGGCGCAATCCGGTCGTCCTGGCCCGGTCGTGGTCGACATCCCGAAAGACATGACCAACCCGGCCGAGAAGTTCGAATACATCTTCCCGAAAAAAGCCAAGCTGCGTTCCTACAGCCCGGCTGTTCGTGGTCACTCCGGGCAAATCCGCAAAGCCGCGGAAATGCTGCTGGCGGCCAAGCGTCCGGTGCTCTATGCGGGCGGCGGCGTGATCCTCGGTGGCGGTTCCGCACCGCTGACCGAACTGGCGCAAATGCTCAACCTGCCGGTGACCAATACGTTGATGGGCCTGGGTTCGTACCCTGGCACTGATCGTCAGTTCATCGGCATGCTCGGCATGCACGGCAGCTACACCGCCAACCTCGCCATGCACCATGCCGACGTGATCCTTGCAGTCGGCGCGCGATTCGACGATCGGGTGATCAATGGTCCGGCCAAGTTCTGTCCGAATGCCAAGATCATTCACATCGACATCGACCCGGCTTCGATCTCCAAGACCATCAAGGCAGACGTGCCTATCGTCGGTCCGGTCGAGAGCGTGCTGACCGAAATGGTCGCCACCCTCAAGGAAATCGGCGAGACCCCGAACAAGGAGTCCGTTGCCAGTTGGTGGAAGCAAGTCGAAGAGTGGCGCGGTGATCGTGGCCTGTTCCCTTACGATAAGGGTGACGGCAGCATCATCAAGCCGCAGACCGTGATCGAAACCCTCAGTGAAGTGACCAAAGGCGATGCCTACATCACTTCCGACGTGGGTCAGCACCAGATGTTCGCGGCGCAGTACTACCGGTTCAACAAGCCTAATCGCTGGATCAACTCCGGTGGCCTGGGCACGATGGGCTTCGGTTTCCCTGCGGCCATGGGCGTCAAGCTGAGCTTTCCGGACGACGACGTTGCCTGTGTTACCGGTGAAGGCAGTATCCAGATGAACATTCAGGAGCTGTCGACTTGCCTGCAATACGGCCTGCCGGTGAAGATCATCAACCTGAACAACGGCGTGCTGGGTATGGTTCGTCAGTGGCAGGACATGAGCTACGGCAGCCGTCACTCGCACTCTTATATGGAATCGCTGCCTGACTTCGTCAAGCTGGCCGAGGCCTACGGTCATGTGGGCATACGCATCACTGATCTGAAGGATTTGAAGCCGAAGATGGAAGAAGCGTTCGCCATGAAGGATCGCCTGGTGTTCCTCGATATTCAGGTCGATACCAGCGAGCACGTCTACCCGATGCAGATCAAAGACGGCTCGATGCGCGATATGTGGCTGAGCAAGACGGAGCGTACTTAATCATGCGGCACATTATCTCCTTGCTTCTGGAAAACGAACCGGGCGCCTTGTCTCGCGTTGTTGGCCTGTTTTCGCAACGTAACTACAACATCGAAAGCCTGACCGTGGCGCCGACCGAAGACCCGACTCTGTCGCGTCTGACGCTGACCACGGTGGGGCACGATGAAGTGATCGAACAGATCACCAAGAACCTCAACAAGCTGATTGAAGTGGTCAAACTGGTCGACCTGTCGGAAAGTGCTCACATCGAGCGCGAACTGATGCTGGTCAAGGTCAAGGCCACCGGTGCCCAGCGCGCCGAAATCAAACGCACGACCGATATTTATCGTGGACAGATCGTCGATGTCAGTGCCAGCGTGTATACCATTCAATTGACTGGTACCAGCGACAAGCTCGACAGCTTCATTCAGTCGATCGGCACGGCCGCGATACTGGAAACCGTACGCAGTGGCGTCACCGGGATTGCCCGTGGCGACAAAGTGCTGAGCATCTAAACCAAATTAGCGAATGGCCTGAACGGCCTGGATATATAGGGGAAACTCATGAAAGTTTATTACGAAAAAGACTGTGACCTGTCGATCATCCAGGGCAAGAAAGTAGCCATCATCGGTTACGGCTCCCAAGGCCACGCACAAGCTTGCAACCTGAAAGACTCCGGCGTTGACGTCACTGTTGGTCTGCGCAAAGGCTCGGCAACCGTTGCCAAGGCCGAAGCTCACGGCCTGAAAGTGACCGACGTTGCCAGCGCTGTTGCTGCTGCCGACCTGGTCATGATCCTGACCCCGGATGAGTTCCAGTCCGCGCTGTACAAGAACGAAATCGAGCCGAACATCAAGCAGGGCGCAACCCTGGCCTTCTCCCACGGCTTCGCGATCCACTACAACCAGGTCGTGCCGCGCGCCGACCTCGACGTGATCATGATCGCGCCGAAAGCTCCGGGCCACACCGTGCGTTCCGAGTTCGTCAAAGGCGGCGGTATCCCTGACCTGATCGCTATCTATCAGGATGCTTCCGGCAACGCCAAAAACGTTGCGCTGTCCTACGCTGCCGGCGTTGGCGGTGGTCGTACCGGCATCATCGAAACCACCTTCAAGGACGAGACTGAAACCGACCTGTTCGGCGAACAAGCCGTTCTGTGCGGCGGTACCGTTGAACTGGTCAAAGCCGGTTTCGAAACCCTGGTTGAAGCTGGCTACGCGCCAGAAATGGCCTACTTCGAATGCCTGCACGAACTGAAGCTGATCGTTGACCTCATGTACGAAGGCGGTATCGCCAACATGAACTACTCGATCTCCAACAACGCTGAATACGGCGAGTACGTGACCGGTCCGGAAGTGATCAACGCCGAATCCCGTCAGGCCATGCGCAACGCCCTGAAACGCATTCAGGACGGTGAGTACGCCAAGATGTTCATCAGCGAAGGTGCTACCGGCTACCCATCGATGACCGCCAAGCGTCGCAACAACGCCGCTCACGGTATCGAAATCATCGGCGAGCAACTGCGCTCGATGATGCCGTGGATCGGTGCCAACAAAATCGTCGACAAAGCCAAGAACTAAGTTCCGGCCTTGAAGGGAAAACGCGGCTTAGGTCGCGTTTTTTCGTTTGGGCAGACAGGTTCTGGTATAAAGCTGGATCGTTTGCGCACGAACCATCGGCGCAGACACCTGTCGAAATTCTCCACACCGTTGCAAGGTAATGTCCATGAGCGAACGTCCCGAAGAGCCAAACAAGGCCTCTGACGCCGAAAGCCTGCTACCGATCGATGAACATGTCGAAGAAGGACATGACGCTGAAGGCCGTAAAGTCCGGCATCGTGGTATCTATCTTCTGCCGAATTTGTTTACCACCGCGAACCTGTTCGCGGGGTTCTACTCCATCATCAGCTCCATGAGCGCTCAAAGTGCCTTGAGTGCCGGTGACGCGGTCAGCGCAAGCAAGTATTTTGCGTTTGCTGCGATCGCGATCTTCGTCGCCATGGTGCTCGACGGGCTGGATGGTCGTGTTGCCCGAATGACCAACACCCAGAGCGCCTTTGGCGCTGAATACGACTCGTTGTCCGATATGGTCGCCTTTGGTGTCGCCCCAGCGCTGCTGGCATTTGGCTGGGCCTTGGGGGATATGGGCAAAGTAGGCTGGATGGTCGCTTTCGTCTATGTGGCGGGCGCGGCGTTGCGTCTGGCGCGTTTCAATACTCAGGTGGGTACCGCCGACAAACGTTATTTCATCGGTCTGGCCAGTCCGGCCGCGGCAGGTGTGGTCGCCGGGATTGTCTGGGCGTTCAGCGACTATGGCATCCAGGGTTCCAAGATGTCCTTCCTGGTTGCGCTGATGGTGGCTGCCGCCGGCATGCTGATGGTCAGCAACATCAAGTACAACAGCTTCAAGGAGCTGGATCTGAAAGGGCGGGTGCCATTTGTCGCGATTCTCGCGGTAGTGCTGGTGTTCGCGGTGGTGTTCAGTGATCCACCGCGCATTCTGCTGCTGGTTTTCCTCGCCTATGCGGCTTCCGGCCCGGTGCAGTACCTGTTGCGCCTGCGCCGTCACAAAAAAGTCGAGTGATGTAATATCCCTCATACTCCGCAGTCTATTGGTACATCAGTCCTCCAATACTGCGGAGTTTTAATGTTAATCAAGTTGCCCAAGTCGTCTGACTGCCAAGAGTCGGATGTCACGCCAGAGTCCCTCTACTACTCTCGCCGCAGCGTACTGGGCGGCGCCATGGCCGCGCTGGCCGTCAGCAGTCTGCCGCGCTGGGCGAGTGCCGATACGGCCGCGCGTTATGCGGATGTCGAGCCGGGCAAGGCGCCGGCCTGGTTTACCGAGAAGCTGCCGACAACCCAATGGCAGGCTGTCACGGTCAAGGGGGAGGCGATCACCCCATTCAAGGACGCGACCCACTACAACAACTTCTATGAGTTCGGCACTGATAAAGGTGACCCGGCACAAAACGCCGGTACGCTGAAAACCGAGCCGTGGAGCGTGGTGGTAGATGGTGAGGTCGGCAAGCCCGGGCGTTATGCCCTGGAAGATTTCATGAAACCCTATCAGTTGGAGGAGCGGATTTACCGTCTGCGCTGCGTCGAGGCCTGGTCGATGGTGATTCCCTGGATCGGCTTTCCCGTCTCGGCGTTGCTCAAGCAGGTCGAGCCGACTTCCAAGGCCAGGTTCATCCGCTTCGAAACCCTGCAGGATCCCAAGAGCATGCCAGGCCAGCGTTCCGGTTTTGCCCTGATCGACTGGCCTTATGTAGAAGGTCTTCGCCTGGATGAGGCGATGAACCCTTTAGCGATTCTTGCCGTGGGTATGTACGGACGTGAGCTGCCTAATCAGAACGGCGCACCGTTGCGTCTGGTGGTGCCGTGGAAGTACGGTTTCAAGAGCATCAAGTCCATCGTGCGCATCAGCCTGGTCAGCGAGCAGCCGAAAACCACCTGGCAGAGCATTGCTGCGGATGAGTATGGGTTCTACGCCAACGTCAATCCTGAAGTGGACCACCCGCGCTGGACTCAGGCGCGTGAACGGCGTTTACCGAGCGGGCTGTTCAGCCCCAATGTGCGCGAGACGCAGATGTTCAATGGCTACTCCGATGAGGTGGCTTCTTTATATACCGGCCTCGATTTGCGGAAGAACTATTGATGCGTTATCCGTTGTGGCGCATTGGCGTCTTTATAGCAGCGGCGGTGTGGCCGCTGCTCTGGTTGTACCAGGCCTGGATCTTCGCCCTGGGGCCGGATCCGGGGAAGGTGCTGGTTGATCGCCTGGGATTGGGCACGCTGACGCTATTGTTGATCACTCTGGGCATGACACCTGTGCAGCGGCTGAGCGGTTGGGCGGGATGGATTGCCGTGCGCCGACAGTTGGGACTGTGGTGCTTTGCTTATGCGGCCCTGCATCTGGTGGCCTACCTGGTGTTTATTCTCGGTCTTGACTGGTCGCAGCTGGGCGTCGAGTTGCGCAAGCGGCCTTACATCATTGTCGGCAGCATTGGGTTCCTGGGTTTGCTGGCATTGGCGGTCACTTCCAATCGTTACAGTCAACGACGCCTCGGCGCTGGCTGGAAGAAGTTGCATCGCCTGGCTTATGTGATCCTGGGGCTAG
>NZ_CM174478.1:845000-2047500 GCF_057838875.1 Pseudomonas sp. KH_050
GACTGGGGCGGTCTCCTCCTAAAGAGTAACGGAGGAGTACGAAGGTGCGCTCAGACCGGTCGGAAATCGGTCGTAGAGTATAAAGGCAAAAGCGCGCTTGACTGCGAGACAGACACGTCGAGCAGGTACGAAAGTAGGTCTTAGTGATCCGGTGGTTCTGTATGGAAGGGCCATCGCTCAACGGATAAAAGGTACTCCGGGGATAACAGGCTGATACCGCCCAAGAGTTCATATCGACGGCGGTGTTTGGCACCTCGATGTCGGCTCATCACATCCTGGGGCTGAAGCCGGTCCCAAGGGTATGGCTGTTCGCCATTTAAAGTGGTACGCGAGCTGGGTTTAGAACGTCGTGAGACAGTTCGGTCCCTATCTGCCGTGGACGTTTGAGATTTGAGAGGGGCTGCTCCTAGTACGAGAGGACCGGAGTGGACGAACCTCTGGTGTTCCGGTTGTCACGCCAGTGGCATTGCCGGGTAGCTATGTTCGGAATAGATAACCGCTGAAAGCATCTAAGCGGGAAACTAGCCTCAAGATGAGATCTCACTGGGACCTTGAGTCCCCTGAAGGGCCGTCGAAGACTACGACGTTGATAGGTTGGGTGTGTAAGCGCTGTGAGGCGTTGAGCTAACCAATACTAATTGCCCGTGAGGCTTGACCATATAACACCCAAGCAATTTGCTGACTCGAAAGGGCGCCAGATTGCGGTGTGTGAAGACGCAACAGTCGAAAGTTTGCAGCACTCACAAAAGCAGCACAAATCTATTACATACCCATTCGCTGGAGCGTGATCTCGCAAGAGAAGACGACCCGGCTACCGAATTTCTTGACGACCATAGAGCATTGGAACCACCTGATCCCATCCCGAACTCAGCAGTGAAACGATGCATCGCCGATGGTAGTGTGGGGTTTCCCCATGTGAGAGTAGGTCATCGTCAAGATTGAATTCCGAAACCCCTATCTGCATCTGCAGGTAGGGGTTTTGTTTTTGCGCGCGATTCGTAGGCGCTGCCGCCAGGCTGCGATAAGGCCGGAACGGCCTTCAAAATAGAGCCGGCATCAGAGATCTACAGTCGATCCGCATTTCTCCCGGCTACTCCTTCCTTCTGCCGACGGTGTTAAAGTCCCTCCCTCGCTTTTGCATTTTTCAAGGAAGCCGTTATGCCGGATGCGACGTCACTCAATGCTGCTTTTATGGTGGTTCAAAGCAACAGCCTGGAAGAACTGCGCAGTCTGGTGATCAACGTAATGCGGCGGTATCCGCTGGCCCCCCTGGAAAATGAAATCGCTCTGGTGCAAAGCAACGGCATCGCCCAGTGGCTGAAGCTGGCATTGGCTGAAGACCCGGAAGCCGGGGATACGGGCGGCTGCGGCATCGCGGCGGCGATTGATGTGCAGTTGCCGGGCAGCTTTATGTGGCAGCTCTATCGCATGGTGTTGGGGCGTGATGAGATTCCGGCCAAATCCCTGCTGGATAAAGCCCCACTGACTTGGCGGCTGATGCGTTTGTTACCCGAGCTGATCGATCAGCCGCACTTCGAACCCCTGCAACGCTTCCTCAGCCACGACACCGACCTGCGCAAGCGCTACCAACTGGCCGAGCGCCTGGCGGATCTATTCGACCAATACCAGGTGTATCGAGCCGACTGGCTGGAAGACTGGGCAGCCGGTCGCCATCAGCTGCGCAATGCCAGGGGCGAACCCAAGGCGCTGACGCCCGCCAACTGCTGGCAGGCCGAATTGTGGCGCGCACTGTTGCTGGATGTCGGTGCAGAAGGCATGGCGCAAAGCCGTGCCGGAGTTCACCAACGCTTCATCGAGCGAATCAACAGTCTGCAAGCAGCGCCAAAAGGCTTGCCCTCCCGAGTGATCGTTTTCGGCATTTCTTCACTGCCTGCTCAAGCCCTCGAAGCGCTTGCCGGGCTGGCACGTTTCAGTCAGGTTCTACTGTGCGTTCATAACCCATGTCGGCACCATTGGGCGGACATCGTCGCCGATAAAGATCTGTTACGGCACCAATACAAGCGTCAGGCGCGCAAGGCCGGAATGCCTGTGGTCCTCGACCCGCAAAGCCTGCATCAACACGCCCATCCCTTGTTGGCTGCCTGGGGCAAACAGGGGCGTGACTACATCAATTTGCTCGACAGTTATGACGACCCCAGTAGCTATCGTTCGGCTTTTCGCGATGGGCGAATCGATCTGTTCAGCGAAAATCAGCCACAGAACATGCTCAACCAGTTGCAGGACGATATCCTCGAGTTACGTCCACTGAATGAGACCCGCGAGCTCTGGCCTGCGATTGATCCTGCACAGGACCACTCGATCCGATTTCACATTGCCCACAGCGCCCAGCGTGAAGTGGAAATCCTTCACGACCAACTGCTCGAGCGCTTCAGCGACGATCCACACTTGAACCCTCGCGATGTGATCGTGATGGTTCCGGATATCGACAGTTATGCGCCGCATATCCGTGCGGTATTTGGCCAGATCGAGCGAGATGACCGACGCTTCATTCCCTTTACTCTGGCCGACCAGGGCCAGCGTGGCCGCGATCCGCTGCTGATCGCCGTGGAGCATCTACTGAAGCTGCCGGACAGCCGTTTCCCGGTCAGCGAGATTCTCGACCTGCTGGATGTTCCGGCCTTGCGCGCTCGCTTTGGCGTCGAGGAGCGCGACCTGCCGACCTTGCATCGCTGGATTGAAGGCGCCGGTATTCGCTGGGGCATGAACGCCGAACAGCGCGCCGGGCTCGGTCTGCCGGATGAGCTGGAGCAGAACAGCTGGCGGTTCGGCCTGCGCCGGATGCTGCTCGGTTATGCCGTAGGCAGCGGCGCTGCGTGTGACGGCATCGAACCTTACGATGAAATCGGCGGTCTGGACGCGGCATTGATCGGCCCGTTGGTGGCCTTGCTCGATGCATTGCAGATCGCCCATCAGCAACTCGCGTTACCTGCACCTCCACAGCAATGGGGCGAGCGTCTGCAGGCGCTGGTTCAGGTGTTCTTCCTGGCCAGTAATGAACATGACGACTACCTCCTGGGTCAGCTCGAAACGTTGCGCGAAAGCTGGCTGGATACCTGCGAGTCAGTCGGCTTGCAGGACGAGCTGCCGCTGACCGTGGTCCGTGAGGCCTGGCTGGCCGGTCTCGACCAGGGCCGGCTGTCACAACGCTTTCTGGCCGGTGCGGTGAATTTCTGCACCTTGATGCCGATGCGCGCGATTCCTTTCAAGCTTGTGTGCTTGTTGGGCATGAATGACGGCGACTATCCGCGCGCGCAGCCGCCGCTGGACTTCGATCTGATGGGCAGCGATTACCGTCCCGGCGACCGTTCACGGCGCGAGGATGATCGTTACCTGCTGCTCGAGGCTTTACTCTCGGCGCGAGATCAGCTGTACATCAGTTGGGTCGGACGGAGCATTCGCGACAATAGCGAGCGTCCGGCTTCGGTGTTGATCGGCCAGTTGCGCGATCATCTGGCCAGCGGTTGGCGGCTGTCCGATAGCGATGAATCGCTGCTTGAAGCAATGACCCAGGAACATCCACTGCAACCCTTCAGTGCACGCTACTTCCATGAAGGCGATGCGCTGTTCAGTTACGCTCGAGAGTGGCAGTTGCTTCATCAGCCATCGGCACCGGCCAGCGAGCTTCCAGCGCTGGCGGCCTACCACCAGGAGGAGCCGCTGAGCCTCGGTTTGTTGCAGGATTTCCATCGAAACCCGGTGCGACATTTCTTCAGTCAGCGGCTCAAGGTGTTTTTCGAAGCTGCCGAGGTGCCGCTGGCGGACGAGGAACCCTTTGTCCTCGATGCGTTGCAGCGCTATAGCCTGAGCGACAGCTTGCTGGAAGCCGCTCTTGGCCATACGGATCAACCGGACCGGGCGTTGGCAGCCCAGGCAAAACGCCTGCAGGGTTGCGGTCTGTTGCCAATGGCCGGGTTCGGTGAACGCCTGCAACTGGAACTGATCGAGCCTTTGCCGGATTTACTGCAGCGCTATCAGCAGCTGTTGGCGTTATGGCCGACACCTCTCAACAGTGCTTTGCCAGTGAGCCTCGAACTGCACGGGATTGCTCTTGAAGGCTGGCTCAGTGGTCTGCATGAACGCAGTGATGGCGGACTATTGGCTGTCACCACGATCCCCAACAGCATCGGTTCGATCAAGACCCGCAAATGGCATCGGCTGAGCCGCCCTTGGGTCAATCATCTGGCGGCCTGTGCCAGCGGGTTGTCGATGACCACGGCGCTGGTGGCCAGTGACGACACCTTGTTGTTGCCTCCCCTGGAAAAGAGCGCAGCCCTGAAAACCTTGGGCGATCTGTTGCAGGCCTGGCAATCCGGCATGCGTCAGCCATTACCGGTCGCGGTAAAAACCGCCTTCGCCTGGCTGGGCCAGACTGATCCGCTCAAAGCCGAAGCGGCCGCGCGCAAAGCCTATGAGGGTGATGGTCAAACCACCGATGGCGAGCGCCGCGAAAGCCCGGCCCTGGCCCGGCAATTTGCCGATTACAACGCTCTGGTTGCAGACGAAACCTTCGCCAACTGGTGCGACGCGCTTTATCGTCCGTTGCTTGAAGCCCCGTGGCGATCATTGGCCAGCGAGGAGGCTCGCTCATGAGCACCAAGACACCTCTGGCACTGGCTTTCCCCCTGCGTGGCAGCCAGCTGATCGAAGCCAGCGCCGGGACCGGCAAGACGTTCACCATTTCGGCGCTCTATTTGCGTCTGGTGCTCGGCCACGGTGGTGAGTCCACCGGTTTTGGCCGCGAGTTGCTGCCACCGCAGATTCTGGTGGTGACCTTCACCGATGCCGCGACCAAGGAACTGCGTGAGCGTATCCGCACCCGGCTGGCCGAAGCGGCGCGGTTTTTCCGCGATGAAACGCCGGCACCGGATGATCTGATCAACCAGTTGCGCGAGCAGTACAACCCGGAGCAATGGCCAGGCTGCGCCAATCGCCTGGACATCGCGGCGCAATGGATGGACGAGGCGGCGGTGTCGACGATTCACAGTTGGTGTCAGCGCATGTTGCGCGAGCACGCCTTCGACAGTGGCAGCCTGTTTACCCAGACCCTGGAAACCGACCACAGCGACCTGCTGGGTGAAGTGCTGCGCGATTACTGGCGGCTGTTTTGCTACCCGATGCAAGGTGATGCACTGAACTGGGTGCGTGCCAACTGGGGTGGCCCGGCTGCTTTGTTACCGCGCGTCCGCGCCTTGTTTGCCAGTGAGCGCGACAACGCCCACGGGAAAGCCCCGGCCGAGCTGATTGCCGATTGCCTGCAAGAGCGACGCGCGGCTCTGGTGCAACTCAAGACGCCCTGGCTGCAATGGGCGGCCGAGCTGCGTGATATCTGCCTGCAAGCGGTGGCCGACAAGGCCGTCGATGGACGCAAAATGCAGGCGCGTTACTTCGAGCCCTGGTTCGAAAAACTCAGCGCCTGGGCCGCGGATGAATCTCAGGAACAACTGGATATCGGCACCGGCTTCAGTCGCCTGACGCCGGACGGCATGGCCGAAGCCTGGAAAGGCCAGGCCCCGAGCCATCCAGGGCTGGAGGCGATGCCCGGGCTCAAAGCCAGCCTGGATGCCTTGCCGACCCCGGATGCCGCAGTCCTGCAACATGCCGCGCAGTGGGTCGGTGCGCGCTTTGAAGAAGAGAAGCGCCGTCGCGCCGAGATGGGCTTCGACGACATGTTGCTGCGCCTCGACGCCGCACTGCAAGCCGACGGTGGCGAGCGCCTGGCGAGCTTGATCCGCGAGCAATTCCCGGTCGCGTTGATCGATGAGTTCCAGGACACCGACCCGGTGCAGTATCGGATCTTCGAGAGCATCTACCGCATCGAGGACAACAATCCAGAAAGCGGGCTGTTCCTGATCGGAGACCCGAAGCAGGCGATCTACGCCTTCCGTGGCGCCGATATCTACACCTACCTGCGCGCGCGCCAGGCCACCAGTGGCCGCTTGCACACCCTGGGCACCAACTTCCGCTCCAGTCATGGGATGGTCAAGGCGGTGAACCACGTGTTCGAGCGCGCCGAGTCCCGTGAAACGGGGCGTGGTGCGTTTCTGTTCCGGGAAAACAGCGGCGAGAACCCGGTACCTTTTCTGCCCGTTGCCTCCCAGGGACGCAAAGAGTTACTGCAGGTCGATGGCCAGCCGCTGCCTGCACTGAACATCTGGCAGTTGTCCGCCGAACAGCCATTGTCCGGTGTGGTTTACCGACAACAACTGGCCGCCGCCTGCGCCAGCGAAATCGTCGCGCTGCTCAATGGTGGTCAGCAGGGCCGAGCGGGGTTTGTTCGAGACAGTGATGAGTCGCGCGGCCTGCTCCCGGCCGATATCGCGATTCTGGTGCGCGACGGTAAAGAAGCCCAGGCGGTCCGTGCCGAACTGTCCGCTCGAGGCGTACGCAGCGTCTACCTGTCGGACAAGGACTCGGTATTCGCCGCCCAGGAAGCCCATGATCTGTTGGCCTGGCTCAAGGCCTGCGCCGAGCCGGATGTCGAACGGCCGTTACGTGCGGCATTGGCCTGTATCACCCTGAACCTGCCGCTGGCCGAGCTGGAGCGATTGAATCAGGACGAACTGGCCTGGGAAGCGCGGGTCATGCAATTCCGTGGCTATCGGGCAATCTGGCGCAGCCACGGGGTGTTGCCGATGCTGCGGCGTTTGCTGCATGACTTCCGGTTGCCTCAAGCATTGATTGCTCGCAGCGATGGCGAGCGGGTGCTGACCAACCTGTTGCACCTGTGCGAATTGCTGCAGCAAGCCGCCGCTGAACTCGATGGCGAACAAGCCTTGATCCGGCATCTGGCCGAGCATCTGGCATTGTCGGGGCAGGCGGGCGAAGAGCAAATTCTGCGGCTGGAAAGTGACGAGCAACTGGTCAAGGTGGTCACCATCCACAAGTCCAAAGGCCTCGAGTACCCCTTGGTGTTTCTGCCGTTCATCTGCTCGGCTAAACCGGTGGATGGCAGTCGCTTGCCGCTGCATTACCACGACGCCGCGGGCAAGGCGCAGGTGTCGTTGAAACCAACCACCGAGCTGATTGCCCAGGCGGATGAGGAGCGTCTGGCGGAAGACCTGCGCTTGCTCTACGTGGCACTGACTCGTGCGCAACATGCTTGCTGGTTGGGCGTCACCGACCTCAAGCGCGGCAATAATAACAGTTCAGTCCTGCACCTCTCGGCATTGGGTTATCTGCTGGGGGGTGGTGCTCCCCTGACCGACTCGGCCGGCTTGAACCGCTGGCTGGAAGACTTGCAGCAAGGCTGCGAGGCGCTGAGCTACCGCGAAATGCCGCAAGCCACCGATGAGTGCTTCCATCCGCCGCGCAACGAAGCGCGCTTGCTCGCGCCGCTGATCCCCAAACGCAAGGCTGCCGAGAACTGGTGGATCGCCTCCTATAGCGCCTTGCGCATTGGCGAGAGCATGAGTGCCGGCAGCGCCGAAGCGCCGGAAAGCCCGCAAGCGCAGAAGCTCTTCGACGATGAACGACTCGATCCGGATGCACCTCGGGAAGTAATTGCCAGCGGTGGCGATATCCACCATTTCCCCCGTGGACCGAACCCGGGGACCTTTCTCCACGGCCTGCTCGAGTGGGCCGGTGACGAAGGTTTTGCCGCGGATCGGCAAAGTATCGAAGACGCCATTGCCCGGCGCTGCAACCGTCGTGGTTGGGAAGGCTGGATCGGCACCTTGAGCGACTGGCTGCAGCACCTGCTGCAAGCGCCATTAGCGATCGGTGCCGGACAGCCGCCCGTGGTGTTCGAACAATTGACCCAGTACCGGGTCGAGATGGAATTCTGGTTCGCCAGTCATAAAGTCGACGTGCTCAAGCTCGATGAACTGGTGCGCCAATACACCCATGACGGCGTGGCCCGGGTGGCGGCCGAACCGGTGTTGCTCAATGGCATGTTCAAGGGCTTTATCGACCTGACGTTCGAGCACCAGGGGCGTTACTACGTCGCCGATTACAAATCCAACTGGCTGGGCGTCGATGATTCGGTCTACACCGGGCAGGCAATGGAACAGTCGATTCTCGACAATCGCTACGACCTGCAATACGTGTTGTACCTGCTGGCCCTGCATCGCCAGCTCAAGGCGCGGCTGGCCGATTACGACTACGAGCGGCACATGGGCGGGGCGCTCTATCTGTTTTTACGTGGCACCCAGGCCGCGAGCCGGGGCGTGTACTTCAGCCGTCCGCCCAGGGAATTGATCGAACGTCTGGACCGGCTGTTCCAGGGCAAACCGGAACAACCCAAGGCCGAACCCGCCTGGGAACAGGGAGAACTGCTATGAATCGTTCCTTTGCCGATTTGCTGCCGACATCGCTGGCCGCGCAGAGCCTGGCCGAGCTGGCGCCCTTGAGTCGAGCCGACGACCTGTTGCTGTTGCTGGAGCGCTGGGTCGAGCGCGGCTGGCTGAGGGCTCTGGACAAAGCCTTTGTCGCCTTCCTGCATGAACTGGATCCCCAGGGTGACCCGCTGGTGTTGCTGGCGGCGACGTTGACCAGCCATCAACTGGGTCACGGGCACGTCTGCCTGGATCTGTTCGAGACCCTCAAGGAGCCGGACTTCGCCCTGTCGTTGCCACCGGAAGGCGAGGTGCCGAGCGCTGCCATGTTGTTGCCTTCGCAACTGCTCGAAGCGTTGGAAGGCGCGCACTGGTGCAAGGTCCTGGCGTTGAGCAAATTGGTCGCGCTGGCCGTCGATGTCAGTGAAGACGCGCAGCAGCGGCCGTTGGTGTTGTCCGGCAAGCGATTGTATTTGCGCCGCTACTGGGCTTACGAACGGCGCATCGATAGCGCCCTGCGCCAGCGTCTGGCGGCCGACGAAGCTACACCCGATGATCTGCCGGAACGTTTGAGCCGCTTGTTTGGCGTGACCGCTAGCGAGGCGCCGATCGACTGGCAGAAACTCGCCTGCGCCCTGGCCACTCGCGCAGCCTTCAGCATCATCACCGGTGGCCCCGGCACCGGCAAGACCACCACCGTGGTGCGTCTGCTGGCACTGCTGCAGGCGCCGGCGGTGGAATCCGGCAAACCGTTGCGCATCCGCCTCGCCGCCCCCACCGGCAAGGCCGCCGCACGGTTGACCGAATCCATCAGCCAACAGGTTCGTACCCTGGCCGTCCCGCAAAACGTGCGGGACAAGATTCCCACGGAAGTCACTACCGTGCACCGCTTGCTCGGCAGCCGTCCGGGCACCCGGCACTTCCGTCACCATGCCGGCAACCGCTTGCCGCTGGATGTGCTGGTGGTCGACGAAGCCTCTATGATCGACCTGGAAATGATGGCCAACCTGCTCGACGCCTTGCCGGCCCATGCCCGGTTGGTCTTGCTCGGCGACAAGGACCAGTTGGCCTCGGTGGAGGCCGGTGCGGTGCTCGGTGATTTGTGCCGCGATGCCGAGGCCGGTTGGTACAGCCCGCAGACTCGCCAATGGCTGGAGTCGGTCAGCGGTGAAAGCCTGAGTGCCAGCGCTTTGCATGAAGACACCGAAGGCGCTCATCCGTTGGCCCAGCAAGTGGTGATGTTGCGCCACTCCCGGCGATTCGGTGAGGGCAGTGGCATTGGCCAGCTGGCTCGCTGGGTCAACCAGCAACACGCCGACGAGGCCCGCAAACTGCTGGCCGCGCGCAGCCATGCCGATGTGTTTTCGCTGGCGCTCAAGGGCGAGCAGGATCGCGCTCTGGAGCAACTGGTGCTGGAAGGACAGGGCGAAGGCCCGCAGGGTTATCGGCATTACCTGAGCCTGCTGCGCAGCCAGCGCCCTGCAGTCGACACCGCGCTCGAGAATCCGCGCTGGACCGAATGGGCGCGCGAGGTGCTGCAGGCGTTCGACCGGTTTCAGTTGTTGTGTGCAGTGCGCAAAGGACCTTGGGGCGTCGAAGGCTTGAATCTGCGCATCACCAGCGCGCTGCTCAAGGCCCGGCTGATCGACAGCGACCAGCAGTGGTACGAAGGTCGTCCGGTGCTGATGACCCGCAACGATTACGGCCTGGGGTTGATGAATGGTGATATCGGCATCGCCCTGAAACTGCCGGAACGCGATGGTCCACAGGCGGGTCGTCAGGTGCTGCGTGTGGCATTCCCGCGCAACGATGGTCAGGGCAGTGTGCGTTTTGTCTTGCCCAGCCGGCTCAATGATGTGGAAACCGTGTTTGCCATGACCGTGCACAAATCCCAGGGGTCGGAATTCGCCCATACTGCGTTGATTCTTCCTGACGCACTGAATCCGGTGTTGACCAAAGAGTTGATCTACACCGGAATCACCCGTGCCAAGGACTGGTTCAGTCTGATCGAACCCCGGCCGGGAGTGTTCGAAGAGGCGGTGCGGCGCAAGGTCAAACGCCTGAGTGGGTTGATGCTGGAGTTAGGGTGATATTAGGTGCCGGGCACATAACCTGTGGCGAGGGAGCTTACTGTGGCGAGGGGGCAAGCCCCCTCGCCACAGGGTATGTGCCCGACCCCTAGAGACAAAGTGAGAGCTTGCCTCCAAACCTGGCGATCTACCCCGCCAACGCCAGCGGCATTTCAGTCGCAGCGGGCAGCCCCATAAAGCGTCGGACCCGCTCCCCCTCTTGCTCATTGCGTATGGCGTAGGGGCTTGCATCCAGCTGAATATGCCCGCCTTCCATGAAGATGACCCGATCGGAAATCGACATCGCGAAGTCCATCTCGTGGGTCACGATCAGCATGGTCATGCCTTCCTTGGCCAAATCGCGGATCACGTTCAATACGTCGCCCACCAGCTCCGGATCGAGGGCTGAAGTCGGTTCGTCGAACAGCATGATTTGCGGCTCCATGGCCAATGCCCGGGCAATCGCTACGCGCTGCTGCTGGCCACCGGACAGCTGATGCGGGTATTTGTGGGCGTGGGCGAGCAAGCCGACTTTATCCAGCAGCGCATAGGCCCGTTGTTCACTCAAGGTTCTGGCACTGCCGTGGAAGCGCGGCGCCAGGGTGATGTTGTCGAGAATGCAGCGATGGGGGAACAGGTTGAAGCTCTGGAAGACCATCCCGATATGCCGCACGCCCTGACGGATTTTACTGCTGTTGAGGGTGTCACCGGCGTTGATGAAGCTTTCGCCGAACAACATGATTTCACCTTGATCGATGCTCTCAAGGCCATTGACGGTGCGAATCAGCGAGGTCTTGCCCGAGCCGGAAGGACCGATGATCGAGACCACCTGGCCGCTGCCGATCTTCAGGTCGATGCCCTTGAGCACTTCATGATCGCCGTAACTTTTATGAATGTCCTGCAGGTGCAGGATCGAGTCCGCTCCAGAGTCAGTCTGTGTGCGAGCCACAGTGACCTGCGACGAAATGGCCGACTTGAGTTCCGCCACAGCAGCGTCGTCGAGGGTTTTCGGTTTGCGTTGGTTCAAGTCCAGTGAGTGTTCCAGGCGCTGCAACAGCCAACCGAATACGCTGACGATCAGCACGTAGTACACCGCCACCGCCGCCAGGGTTTCCATCACCAGGAAATTTTGCGCGTACAGGCGTTGGCCGACAGTGAGCAGTTCGGTCAGGGAAATCACCGAGACCAGCGACGTCAGTTTCACCACGGTGATGTATTCGTTGATCAGCGTTGGCAAGGAAATACGAAAGGCCTGGGGAATCACGATCAGCCGTTGCAGCCCGAGCAGACCAATACCCAGGGCACGTCCGGCTTCTTTCTGGCCCTTGGCGACCGAGATCAGACCGCCGCGATGGATTTCCGCCATGTACGCCGCTTCGGTCACCACCAGGGCGAACAGTCCGGAATAGAACGGGTTGGACAACACCGAACCGGTGGCCGGGAACAGCTGCGGCAGGTTGTAGACAAAGACCACCAGCACCAGTAGCGGAATACTGCGAAAGAACCAGATGTACACCGACGCGGGTGTCCTGAGCCAGGCAGCGCTGGACAGCTTGGCCGACGCCAGCAAAAAGCCCAGAAGCATACCGATGAACCACGCCAGGGCGCTGAGTTCAATTACCGTGACACAGGCGTGCCAGAAGCTCGACATTGAGAACAGGGAAAAAAAGTAAGACCAATCGAATTGCATAAACACCTCAAGCCGCCGTATGTCGCTGAAGTCGTGGCGCGCGGGCAAGCCACGCTCCCACAGGTTGGGGACAGTCCTTGTGGGGGCGGGCTCGCCCGCTATAGCTCGTCAGTCAGCTATGGGTTCCAGGTTGTACTTGCTCAGGATCGTCGCGTACTCGCCGCTTTTCTTGACTTCTACGAAGGCCTTGAGCAGCGCCTGATAGGCCGCGTCGTTACCTTTCTTGACGAAGATCCCGAGGGTCTGCTGATAGATCGGGTGTTTGGTGGTCACCACCACTCGACCATTGGTGCGCTCGGCGATCATCTTCGCGGCGCCGGCGATTTCCACCTGGGCCTGGATGTTTTTCGACAGCAGCGCCTGAGTGACTTCCGGTGCCGACGGGTATTCGCTCACGCTGATGGCGCCCTTGTTGTTCGGCACGCAGTAGTTGGTCGAGAGCTTCTGCAATTCGCCGACCCAGGTGGTGCCCTGTTCCAGTCCGACTTTCAGGCCGCAGAGGTCTTCCGGGGTTTGCGGATTCAAACCGCTGTCTTTCGGGGCCATGATTGCCGCGCCGGTTTTCGCGTAGGCAATGGTCATCGCCTGAGTCTGGCGCTCTGGAGTGATGTACATGCCGGAGATGATTGCGTCATAGCGCCCGGCATTCAGGCCAAGGATCAGGCTAGGGAATTTTGTGTCGACGAACTCGGCTTTCGCTTGCAGATGTTTGGCCAGGGCGTGACCGAGCTCCGGGTCGGAACCGACGACGTTTTTCTCGGCATCGTAGGACTCGAAGGGTGGGTAGGTGATTTCCATGCCGATCTTCAACTGGCCCGGGGTTGCGGTCGTGGCAAGGCTGGCAGTGGCGCAGAGCAGGCCGGCGGCGAGGAGGGTCAGGCGCGATGCGGTGTTTTTAGTAAACATGTTCAGTGACTCCAGTGTAGGGACGTAGTGGCCGACGACAGGTTTCAGGAAGGCTGCGCCTGGTTTTTCAAATGGCCGAAGCTCGATGGCTTGCGGGCTTTTTCCGGAAGGCGGATTTCGCCGTTTTCGACCCGCTTGCGCAGGTATTGGTAAGTCTGCAAAGCCTGGCCGTACATGTGTTCGCCGATAGCGATCTGTTCATAGTCGTGTTCGGCTTTGGCAAAGCTGGGCAGCGGTTTGATCTGGGTATGAAAGTCGCAGGCGTAGAACAGCGGGAAGGAGTAGCGTTCT
This sequence comes from Pseudomonas sp. KH_050, assembly GCF_057838875.1. Classification (NCBI taxonomy): domain Bacteria; kingdom Pseudomonadati; phylum Pseudomonadota; class Gammaproteobacteria; order Pseudomonadales; family Pseudomonadaceae; genus Pseudomonas; species Pseudomonas sp. KH_050. The sequence continues at coordinate 858,251 of NZ_CM174478.1, forward strand.
TCGCTCACCGTGCGCACGCGGTGAGCGGTCGCCACGAAGGTGCCCGCGGTCATGACTTCGAGCATGTCGCCGATGTTCACCACGAAAGCGTCTGGAACGGGCGGCGCATCAATCCATTGGCCAAGGTTGTTCATCACCTCCAACCCTGGTTTGTCAGCCAGCAAAATGGTGAAACACTCATAGTCGGTGTGCGCGCCAATCCCGGGTGCGTCCTGGACTGTGTCGTCGAAAGGGTAGTGGATCAGCCGCAGCTTCGATGGCGGGCGGGTGACCATGCTGTCGAAATAGTCTTCTTCCAGACCCAGTGCCAGGGCAAAGCCACTGAACAGCCGGCGACCGAGGGCGAAGATCGCCGTGTAGTAGGCCTGCACCGCTTCCTTGAAACCGGGGAGTGGCGGCCATTCATTCGGTCCGAGCAGCGGGGTATTGGCCAGCACCAGCGGGTCGTTTGCCGGGACTTCGAAGCCGATATCGAAGGCTTCCTTGTGATCCGGCTTGCCCTTGGCGTAAACCTCTTCACCCTCCGGGACATACCCTTTATGCGTCTTCGAAGTGCCGATGTAATGCTGCATCTTGGTGTCGAAGGGCTGAGCGAAATAGTCCTTGGCGGCCTGACGCAAGTTGGCGATCAGCTGCGGATCAATGCCGTGGCTGGTGATATAGAGAAAGCCGACATCGCTGGCAGCCAGCCCCAGCTGCTCGGCGACGGCCAGTCGATGTTCCAGTTCGATGCTGAACAAGCCGGCGATATCCACCACCGGAATGCTCTTGAAGTTGGCTTGGGCCGGACTGTCATTGATCTTCTCAGGCATGACGCAAAAACCTCACAGGCGGGTTGAGTGGTTGAAGCGATCGAAGTGTTCGCGCTCGGTCCTGGCCATCCAGACATTCAGCGACCACAGGTCGGCGACCGGCACATTGGTGAAGGGCAAGTGATGCAAATAGCCATCGGCGCCGAACTCCGGCGTCAGGGTGCTGACCTGATAGCCGCGAGCCTGCTGGGAGCGCCAGATGGCTTCCCAGTGCTGTTGATGAAAGGCCAGTTCCCGGGCGTATTCCGGGGCGGCGGGATGGGGAACCTGCGGGCCCTGGTCATAACCGACCCGGGCCTGGATATGGTGCACGCGCTCGACGAAGGCGCTCAGGTCATCCGCCGGGTCATTCAACAGGCGTTCGCAGGTGACCACCCAATGGCTGATGTCGCTGGTGAAACGCAAGTCGGGCAGCTGGCGGATCAGCTCAAGGGTCAGCCAGGGGTTGAACAGCGAGCGCGAACGGTGAGTTTCGAAGCTGCAGAACTGCCCATGCTTGCGCGCCAACTCCATGGCCTGCCCGAAGAACTCCACCTGCTGCGCCAGTGGCCAGCGGTCATTGCCGGCCAGCACATTGACGAAGCGTGGGTTGAGCTCGGCGGCCCAGGCGAGTTTTTTGTCCAGATCAAGGAGGTGTTCGGCAGGCGCTGCGGATTGTTCCGGCAGCACGTCATAGGCGGTAAACACCGTGCTGATATAGCCGACTCGATTGGCCTGTAAAAAGGCCCCGAACTCGGCTCGCTCGCGGGTTTCCAGTGGCAGGCGGGCTTCCATGCCGTCGAAGCCGGCTCCCAGCAACTCATCGAGTGCCTGAGCCTTGCTCGCGGTATAGCCCCAGAGGGTACGGAATATTTCAAGTTTCATCGGCGAACCTCCACGATTCCTTCAGCTACTCAAGGCTCGACGGCGGTCCATGACCGAGTCGGGCTGTTACGGCAGTAGTCAAAGGTTTCCATGAGCCGGATCTCTGGGTATCCGTGCTCAATCGATCGTTGTTAATTTTTATTGTTATCAGGGCCGCTGGCGGCCGCAGGTACGTTGGCGCCGATGGTAGGCAGGACGCACGGCCGGGAAGAATAGGAAACTCAAAATTGTTACTTCAGACTTTTCTAAACAGTTAGCCACCTATCCATGAGCGCAGTTTCGTGAAGGTTTCAGCGGCTGTGCTACCGTTTCGGCATCGCCCTGACAATTGAAGAGAATCCCTGCATGGACCTGGCTGACTCGACGACAAAGCGAATGTTCCTCGACTCGGTGGCCCGCAGCTCTGCGCGCATTCTCCCCAGCGATCTGCAGCTATCCCTGCGCCCAGCGGCGGTCTCATGAAGCGCTTGCGCCAGCAAAGCCGTCCCACCCTGTACTCGGTCATTGGCCGCGGGCGTCGGATCGTTGCGTTGGTGGCGGTGGCCATGGCCAGCCTGTCCTTGAGCCTGCTCGGCGTTCTGGCCTTGCGCGTCCATGCCGATCACAACCTGCATTTGATTGCCCGCTCGATCAGCTACACCGTCGAGGCCGCAGTGATGTCCGACGACAAGGTCGCGGCCACTGAAGCGCTGGCGTTGATCGCCACTACCGAAGAGGTCGCGCAGGCCCAGGTCTTCGATGCGCGCGGGCGATTGCTGACGCGTTGGCAGCGCCCTGAATCCGGACTGCTCTTTGATCTGGAAACGCAGATCGCCCGGGCCTTTCTGGAAAAACCGATCACCCAGCCGATCCTTCATCAGGGCCGGGAAATTGGCAGCATCCTGCTCACTGGACACGGCGCCAGTCTGCTGCGCTTATTGCTCAGCGGTCTGGCCGGCATTTTGTTGTGCACCGTCGTGAGTGCGTGGGTTGCGTTGTATCTGGCGCGCCGTCAGCTTCGAGGCATCGTCGCTCCGCTGCGTCAGTTGGCCAGTGTCGCCCACTCGGCGCGCATCGAACGAGCCTTTGACCGGCGCGTGCCAGCGGTCGAGATTGCCGAGCTCGATAGCCTGGGCAACGACTTCAATGCCTTGCTCAATGAGATGGAAACCTGGCAGACGCACCTGCAAAACGAAACCCGGTCACTGGCTCACCAGGCCAGCCATGACAAACTCACCGGCCTGCCGAACCGGGCGTTTTTCGAAGGCCGACTGATCCGGGCGTTGCGCAATGCGAAGAAGTTCGACGAGCGGGTCGCGGTGTTGTTTCTCGACAGTGATCAGTTCAAAGGCATCAACGACAATTTCGGCCACGCAGCCGGTGATGCGGTACTGGTAGCTGTCGCCACGCGAGTCAAAGCGCAGTTGCGCGAAGAGGATCTGGTGTCGCGTCTGGGCAGTGACGAGTTCGCTATTCTGCTGACGCCCCTGCACAAGAACGAGGACGCCGAGCGCATTGCCGAGAAGATTATTGCCAGCATGGACCTGCCGGTGCAGCTGTCGGGCAGCACCTCAGTCCTGACCTCTCTCAGTATCGGCATTGCCATCTACCCCGACCATGGCGCTTCCCCGGGCGCGCTGCTCAATGCCGCCGATGCGGCGATGTATCAAGCCAAATGCCTTTCCCGAGGCGGGCAACACACTGCGGGGGCGGACCTGCAGGCTATCAATGTTCAAACCAGGGGCTAATCCCCCTCGTGGTGAGCGCAGATTAGTCGGCGAACACCATCGACCGGGTTTCCCCCATCAGCAGCCCGCGATTCTGCTCGGTCACGCTGCGGATATAGTCCCACAACAGGGTAATCCGCTTGAGCTTGCGCAGGTCCTCGCGGCAGTACATCCAGAACTGCAAGTACGTAAGGGTTAACCCAATGAATACAGGGGCTAACCGCCATGAACACCCTTACAGAGCGCTTTACTGTCACAAGTCTTGTGGTTCCTTTGAGGCCGACCACAAGGCTCGCTAAGCCCTATCACTACAGGCGTAACGGCATTTACTATCTGCGCCTTCGAGAGACCGGTAGCACGCTTCAAGCCGCTTCAGTTTCACTCAAGACCACCGACAGAAAGGCCGCTATGGACGCTTCACGACGACTTGCCGAGACCATTAAGGCGTTCCACTTGGATCACCCTCAGGCGACTTGGCTTGAGCTTCGAGAGCATTTGCTTTGGGTTGCTGAGGAGCTCTTGTCATCTGCCCACGATGTTCACTCTCTCCGTGACTGGGGCGACCTCTACGAAGACGTTAGGACGAACCTGACTGAGATCGCAGCAACGATGCCGCTCAGCGTCGATCAGCATGAACACGTAGCGAGAGCGAGGCAGGTGATGGCTGCTGCTCAGGTGCGGCTACAAGGCGACTCAGTGCCATTGGTGACCATCATTCGGGATCTTGAGGGCGACAAAACGAAGCCTGGAGAGAGTGTCCCTTTGTCCCTATCTGTTTTAGTTCCACCGATGACCTTTGAGGTTCTCTCGGGGCTCTACTTGGCTGACCGTGGGCAAGACCAGAAGGCTTCGACACTGAAGGAAACCAAGCTGTGTCATGGCACGCTCTCCGCGCAATTGGGCGATCTTGATCTACGGAATCACTCAAGGGCTGACCTTGTTGCTCTCCGAGATCGCCTGTCGGAAGGTCGGATGTCTTCAACGGTTAACAAGCTGATTGTGAAGCTCTCTGCTGTGTTCGCTTGGGCTGTCGAGAATGGTCATCTGGTTAAGACATATGACAAGAAGCTGAAGCTTACCAAGGGCCTTGAGTCGACCCGTAAGGCGTTCTCTCAGGCTCAAGTGGTCAAGGTGATGGAGTACGCGAGCAACCTCCCAGAGACCTCATGGAAGCGCTGGCTGCTCAGCCTTGGTGTTATCACTGGCGGGCGTCTTAACGAAATCTCTCAGCTAACCACGAGTGACATTCAGACCCTTGGGTCCAGCATTACGGCCATCCATATCAACGAGGCTGGAGAAGGCAAGTCCATCAAGAACAAGCGCAGCGAGCGACTGGTGCCGTTGACCGATGGTGCTTACGGATTCGACCTCGCGGCGTTCCTGCGATACGTCGAGTCATGCAAGCTCAGTGGATCAGAGTCGTTGGCTCAGATCGGATACAAGACAGCGGGTGACTGGGTTAACCGTCAAGCGATCCCTGAGGCTCTTGGAGATGACCACAAGGCAGGCCTTACCTTCCACTCTCTCCGTCATTCCTTGGCTTCACTAATGCAGGTAAAAGGCGTTCCTACAGTCCACGCTCAGGCGGTTATGGGGCACGCCTCGGGAACCATTACATTCGACACGTATGGCTCCGGTGTTCCCGTTGAGGTTATCGCTGAGATGCTGAGTGGTTTGCTTGGCGGGCACCTTGAAGACTGCTGAGTCAATCCTTGGGCATTCGTCGGGCTTGATCAGTAACGACTTATTGGGGCGCGAGTGCCGTGCGGGTGGGGCTGATGGCTGAGGCTCTGAGGAAAGCCTTTTCTGTCCATCGTCAGTCTGCTTTACTCGCAGTTCATTTAATTGTAGGAGCAAATCATGAACGATAAGACTGTCCAGATAACACTGTCGGGTGGGGATGTTGTCTCTTTCGAAGACACGGAGTATTCGTTAAATATTCCAGCCGCTGATCTTTACACTTCTGCTGACGGCTTACAGAGTTACGTGCTGAAGACCGGTACATTCTCTATTCGGACACCCGAGTTCAAAGGCTGGTATGGAGCTGAGGGTGTTACGGTAGAAGGTGTCTTCTACGAGGTAAAAAGGAACTTTAATAATCCACAGCAGAATGGAGAGTGGCTCGTGTACCCAGTTGGGCAGTAGCTCAATATTCGGCTTGAATGGCCTGTGGCTTTTCAAACGTCAGTTTATGGGCATCCAGTTCGATGCCATCGTGGTTCAATCTGATATGAATCCCTGTCTGTCTACACTTTCCAGCCGCTGAGCTTCCTAAATATGTCACTGAGGCGGTCGCTACGGAGATCCGTAAGTACTGCGCAATCTCTGCGCGTTTTTACATGAAATCTGATCGACTCGGTGGGCCCTGGCCTTGGAGATTTCAAGTGGCGCGTCATTCTGGAGTCTCAGAGGTTACTCCGCGGTAACCTTAAAAACCCTCACTATGGCTACAGGTACTCCTGCTTGTTGCTCAGCCATAGGGGGGCCGTCAATGACCATCGTTTCAAATCGACTTCGCACCGTCATCGACACCATCACCAACCATGAATTGACTGTCGACACCCAGACCGGCGAAGTCCTTATGTGCCGAAAGGAGATCATAAAGAAACACGGCATCACCACCGACGTGGGCAAACAATGCCGACATCCAGTCGATGCTCGTAGCTCTGAGGAACTCGCTGAGATCCTTTCCGTTCACGATCACTGGGCTGACAATCTGACCGTCGAGGCCGACAAGCTGCTGGACCTACTGGAGACAGGGGAAATCACACCGGGCGCCGTCAAGTTGTTCCGGCAAATCCTCCTTGGATTGGCTGGTCGGAATATTTGGTTTGGCAAGCTGGCCGACATTGGGACCAGGCGGGAAATCGGAGACTTGAGCCGGGCGGACTTAATCCGTGTGACTCGACAGGGGAAGACACTTCCGACCAAGGTAACCGTTCATCCGTGGTACGGCTGGCGTGGCGACCTGACCAGTCGGCAGTCCTACATTGGCGGCTGGATCAACATCGCCAGCGAGGATTGAGGTCAAGGTTCCGAAACTGTTACCAACACATGGCTGGAGACCATATCCCCCGTGGGCTCTCGAATCCACCTATATATATAAAAGACCAACTTGGAGGACCCATGAGAATGCCCGGTAAGACGGAGGGGAGTGATGATTATCACCCTCCATCGAAAAGGGAATCCTTAGGGAACCCCGCCCGCTTCAACTCAACGAGCCCAATTCTGGGCAGATTGAATTCTCATGCCCGTCGCTGGGCAATTAATCAAACAGAGTCTTTCTGATTGTTACCTGTGCCACTCGCGAGAACCCTTGTCGTGGGTCTCTGTGCTGGCCGGTGGGAGCGAACTCAGGGAGCAATTAAAAGGAGTAACGACATCGATGACAATCGACATTAAACACAAGCACGCCGGGCATCTCATCATCATCGAAGACCAAGCATTCAGGCAAACGACGCAGGAATGTGGAACCTGACCGACATTTGACAGACCCTGAAGTTACCCAAGACGAAACGACCAAGCCGGTGGCGTGACAAGGATGCGAAGGCTATGGAGCGTATCCACAATTTGGACACGGTAGGCGATGGATCCACTCGGGTAACCAAGGCAACCAAAAGGGCAGCGCGGAAGTACACCGCATGGGTCTCCCAAGAATTCGAGACAATGGTCTATGACGCCTTCGAGGCTATCCTTGAGATGCCCGAGGTGGTCCTACTGGTGGCCGAGAAGATGCGCAGCATGGGTAATATACACAGCGCTGCAATCCTTGAACGTCATGTCTTCAATGGCCGCTGCGACTGGAAGGCCTTCAAGGGGTTACGCAAGAACACCCAGAAGGACCTACGCGCTGCCGTAGCAAAAGGCAATCTGACCGCTGCAAGGGCCGTTGAGCTTGGTCTAAAGACAACCCATTAAGTGGTGAGTTCTGCCTTTTATGCCATCAAGAAGCTTCCCCAGCTTCCCCTGAGCTCTGCCGACAAGACGCGCCAGCATCTGAATCGACTGGCCTACAGAAAGTTCGAAAGAGGCCGGTGAGGCCGTCCGACCAAACCTAATTGTCGAGTTACAGGGTTCTGGGAATAAAACGTTAGCTGCTTTATTCAGGGACTTAACCCACGTCGAGTGCATCAACATGACACAAGGACGTGTGTCCGTTCCCACCTTAGTTTCCTTCCAGAATTCGAACTATTTCTTCAAATATCATCCGTAGTGGTTCAAGAGTTTCTGGTTCCGCGTCTGCTATGCTAACAATCCAGTTAGCGAACTGGACCTTATAATCTTCGTGTGTTGTGAGAATATTAAAGTGATTAAGGTCTTCTCGTGATGTGAGATACGGTTGGATGCGGACAAAGTGCTCTGGGGAAATTATTTCAGCATGGGGAGACTCGGTGAGTTTTAAAGCTCCAGATTCCAATGCGCGATTTCGTATCGTAGGACTAAAAAGATTTTCAAGGCTTCCAGGCCAGATTGTGTTAGGTAATCCGATTCCCTTCATAAATCTCTCAAACTCTGGAAGGAAGGGTAGTCTGCACCAATACACTTTATTTGAGTTGTGTTGTACCCATCGGCCTCCTTTGTTGAGTCGTGCATTGCTATAGAGCGCTCGACCTTCAGTGTCATTGTCTACAAGTGCAAATATTTTTCGTGCAGGGGCTAAGCCTGACAAGACCTTCCCATCACGCGCAAGACTCTCCATCTTTGTGGTGCCACCTGCTGGCTCAAATCGAAACGGCATCTCACCACCAATAAGAACTTCCCATGCTTTAGTGAAGATTGTCACATCAGACACACCTTCGACAAATATGACTGATTGATTATGCATGTCCAACATTTGCGAAAGTGCAAGTCTGTCCTTTTCTTGTTGGAGTATCCTTTTATGTGCATCTCTTAGATAAACACTAATTACGGGAAGGTGAGGCGTTTCTCCCATTAACTCGCTGGGCAAAGGGTCAGATGGGCCGCCAATCTTAACTATGGAAGAGTTAAGTCGTCCCTCGATTGTTTGTGAGCGCGTTACAAAGTATCGAGAGGTGTCATCTTGCTCTAATGAGAAAAAGGCAGGGCTGTGACTTGTTAGAAAAATTTGCTTGTTGGATTGCTGTCCAAAAGAGCGAAATCTTTCGGCTTCCTCAATTGCATTCGCCAGCTCCAATGAGTTTTCCGGCTCTTCGAATGCCCATATATGGAAGTCTTCTGAACTATGGTCGGCGAGAAATGAAAGAATAGGAGCTATGTGACGTACCTGTACTCCATCGCCCCGCTGCAAAGTCAGACTGTACGAGTCGCCAGCTTCTGATGTCGTTTCGAAGTCGAGCGAGCGGAACAGATCAGTAAGATCCTTGGGGGTCGTTACGACACTCGTAATTTTGAGGTCATCAAGAAGTTGCTGGCTTAAATCTTGAGTTCTTTCGCGCAAGGCATTCGTAAAGTCAACTAACGATCCGGAGAATTCTACGTTTTGCGAAATAACTTTATAGATGTTGGCTTGAAGGCTCTCGAAGATTTTTCGATCTTTGATGGCAGGGATGTAATAAAGACGTATATTGTTTAAAAGGCGTGTCAGATAGTGGCGCTTTATCTCTGGAATAGAGCTGGTTATTTGAGCTTCAGATCCGAATGAAATGCTCCACTGCTTTTTAACCCAAAACCGATTCCCTAATGATGGCCTCCATGTTCGCGGTGTATTAAACCAGATTTTCACATAAACAAATTTCCGGATGTCACCATCTCCGCCTGCTTCAGCCCGACGAGAGTGGTTAAAGTCCTGAGGGAAATTGAAGTCAAGGTCGGGGCTGGTATTATTGTTGAAGAAGAGATTCAATGCTCTGAGTATATTGCTTTTTCCGGAATCGTTTCGACCAAATATAATATTGGTGTCGGCGCAGTTATTCAAACTGTCTTTGTAGATTGATCTAAAGTATGCAACTTCGACTTGGTCAATTAAGCGCATTTTAACTCCGTGTAGTGTAGTGTTTCGCAGTATTTTGTTCTTTTGGTCTGTATTACGGACTCAATTGTATTTAGCTGCCAAAAATTGAATGATGATCTTTTCTGATTGCAAACCGTAAATTAAAGCAAAATGCCATCATAACAGCCTTTCTCTTGTATTCTGTAGATTCGCTTAACGGAAAGCTGACAGAAATTCCCGAGACATAACCTCATCATTCATTCCCTCGCAGGTTTACCCCGTAGGCCCTCGCGCAGGTGCTCAATCTGACGCCCTAATGGAGCCTGTGGGTATGCACAGGGTGAAAGTCCGGTGGCTGCTCGAAAGGCTACAAGCGCGCCCAAATAGGGCTCCCTTTGGTGGACTGGAAAAGCATGTGACTGGGTCAGGTATGGTCACCTTTAGCACCCATTTAAAGCACCTATTATAAGCAGTGGGGTGCCCCTACAGCCTCACTTGAAGGTGACTCTGTGTCTGTCTGGTGATGAATATCCATGACCGGAAAAAATCATCAGATGAGCTTTGCGATGATGTCGTGTGTGTTTTACTTGGTGGCTGTGACGCTGACCTTGTTGCGCTACTGACGCTGTGCCAACGTCTGGTAATCGGGTAGCCTCCTCAGTCAACCACTCCCAAGGAAGGAACAGCCAGACCATGGCAGTCCCGAATGATCTTTTGCCTACCATCACTGCAATCCTTCAATCACCTTGGTTTACGATTGTTTTGTTGCCTATGGGCTACGGCGTAGGCCGTTTAATTCAGCACGCAATCACACGAAAAATGGAAGGGAAGCCTGAAAGCGAAAAGCTGGATCAATACCATAAATTGGTCGATCTCCACGAAAAGCTTCAAAAGGCCGGGGCGTCTATGGCCGATCTTGATGCTCTCCGTGCGCATGCTTTCGGCGAGGTGGCCGATAACGCAATCACCTTAGCGCAAACGTACACAACTTTTGCCCAACGATTGGTCTCTGACTACGAAACTGCACGGGACAATGACGTAGGCTTACTTGATGGGGCGGATAGCGAGCTTACTCAGACAGAAATGAATTTGCTGTCCAGTAAAAAGGCAGCACAGGCAGACGACGAGCTTGCTACGGTAATCGCAACAAAAATTAGGCGAATGGATCAACAGACAAGCCAAGCACTACTTCAGTCGCAAGCCGCTTGGGACTCTTTCCGCCAAAAGGAAGCATTGAGAGAGTCACTACGATGGGAAGGGGGTTCTATAAGTCCCCTTATGGCTAACTCAAGGTATGAGGCGCTTACTCGGGAGCGAATAGCCATGCTCTCTTCGGAAGAAGAGGGTGGAAATGGGCAAACTGATATTGCCGTCGTTTTTTCTAAAACGCCGCGTAACCTCTTTGAAATCGTTGAGTTATCAGTGCCTTTCGAAAAAGTCCGAGAGTGTTTGGGGCCTCCCAGCTATCAGCATGGCCGCAGTTGCCAGTATCGGTACGAAGAAACGCAGGTCGAGATCTCATTTAATGACAACAATGCGGTCAAGGAGATGGTCGTAGCGCTAATACATGGGCAGGTTTATGAGGGCTCATCACCAGCCTACGCAGTGGGTGCTCCTCTCGGCACATTGACCTTACATGATGTGCTGGCTATTGATGAGAGCTTGGTCGTCGAGCACTTCTTTAGCGCGAGAACAGAAGAGGTTTCGGTGCGAGGGAGAATGGGCCCGTCGGGAGCATGGACACCATTTCGTTTTGGAGCGCTTAAAGTTTTCAGTGGAGCAGGACTACTTCAGGACACCGAGTTCGAATGGGATTACGAGTCCGAAAAACTGCTGACTGATCCGAAAAAGGTGCTCATCAACTGGATGGCCTTCGGTTCTGAGGAGTTTACGGGGTTCAGCTGGTTCATTAAGTAGCCTGCTCCCTCCATCGAGGTTCTGACAGAAAAATCTGAATGATCACCCACTACATATACGTGCGCAGATTCCCTGTAGACCCTCGCGTCTGAGCCTTATCGCGTGCCTGCTTGGCCTTGACCGATGACGCAGATCACCTGGGTCGACCTACAGGACCCGGAAAGGCGACTCGACGATGACCGGCATTGGCTTTTTGGGGATTATCTTTAGGCCCCACACTGCAAAAGCTCATACATATGCGATGACTACTCAATAGAAGGGTGGGATGCTGTGATCACTCCGGTGACCCAACGTGCTATCTATCGATTGGTCTTGTTACTTCGGGAGTTGCTCAAGGTGGTCCTTTCGTCGAAGGCCTTGGGGATGTCGTCTGCGTTCTGCTTGGCGGCTGTTCTGGGTGACCTTGCGGGATAGCTGTATGATGCCAACACGATGAATCAAGCTCGGGGCGGAAAATGGGAGTGTTTGACTTGTATTCAAAACGTCAGAAGCGACTGCGCGGCGAGGTTGTTGACGTATACGTCTACGATACGTTGCCCGTCACGCTTCGAGTGCAATTCTCATTTATGATCAAAGAGCTTCTGGGTGATGAGAAACACTATCGTCAATACGATCAGCCCAAGCGGGTTTACAATGAGATTGTCAAAATTTTAAAAAAGGAATATGGGCAGCAAGCCTTAATGCCTGGGTTAAACAAACTTAATTACGACGGTGCATATGACGAGCTGCACGATTTCCTTCTGCTTGAGCCGGACATTGAACGGTGTCTTGACGCGGTAGAATTATGTTATTCAGTTGGTGATGCTTTCGCTCGAAAGCATTCTTATATGAGTAAAAATGGCGCCGATGCACATGTTACTGAGTGTTTGCAGGAGCTGAATGAAAGATTTAAAGAGGCAGGGTGTGGCTACGAATTAGTCGACGGGAAAATTATTCGCATTGATTCGCAGCTTCTACATTTGGAAATCGTAAAGCCTGCCATTGGGTTCCTCAATGCTGACGTGTATTCAGGTCCACGCGATGAGTTCTTGGGGGCGTATGAGCACTACCGCCATGGCAACCACGAAGAGGCGTTGGTCGATGCCCTCAAGGCCTTTGAAAGCACCATGAAGGTCATATTGACCGCCAACGGAAAACCCTATGGTGCTGGCGACACCGCTTCGAAGTTGATCTTGGCGTGCAGGGATGCTGAACTCATGCCCGCGTACAACGAAGCGCAACTCCAAGCCTTGGTCAACGTACTCACCAGCGGCATACCGACGCTGAGAAACAAGAACGCTGGACACGGGCAGGGTGAAGAGATCAGAACTGTAGAACCAGAGATTGTCGCCTATGGATTGCACTTAACGGCTTCCGCAATAGTCATGCTGGCGGGTCTTGAGTCAAAACGCAGATTGGCTGTTTGAGAATCTGACAGAAAAATCTGAATGACCACCTCACTACCTGTACACGCGCAGGTTCCCCCGTACGCCCTCTCGCCTTAGCCTTAACGTGTGTCCGCGTGTGTCCGCGTGTGTCCTTAGCGGGCTCGCGGGCTGCTCTGGAGGATGGCTTTTCGGCATGTGTGGGTTTGTAGCGAGGTGTCACAAGTTCTGTCATAACCCCTGTCACAAGTCGTTGCAATGGTGTTCCCGATCTCGCTACGATGGAGCTCCCTTACTCCTTGTGGACTCTCAGTCTGCAAACCGAAGATCCCGCGTCTCACCCAGCAACAACGGGCGATTCAGCTCAGTGACCTCCCTGATATAGTCCCACAGCAGGGTGATCCGCTTGAGCTTTCTCAGGTCCTCCCGGCAGTACATCCAGAACTGTCGGGTGATGTTGATCTCTTCTGGCAGCACCGGCAGCAGGCGCGGGTCCTGAGCGGCCAGAAAACACGGAAGGATCGCCAGTGAGCGGCCCTGTTGCGCGGCGACATACTGGGCGATCACGCTGGTGCTGCGCAGGGTGGCGCTGGCGCCGGGCAGTACGTTGGCCAGGTAAAGCAGCTCGGAGCTGAATGCCAGATCGTCGACATAGCTGATGAACTGATGTTTGCCCAGGTCTGCCGGGCGGCGTATTGGCGGGTGTTTGTCGAGATAATCCTGGGTCGCGTACAGCTGCAACCGGTAGTCGCAGAGTTTGCAGCACACGTAGGGGCCGTGCTCCGGACGTTCGAGGGCGATGACGATATCCGCCTCGCGCTTGGACAGGCTGATGAAGTGCGGCAGCGGCAGGATGTCCACCGAGATCGCCGGGTAGGTGTCGACGAAGTGGCTCAGCTGCGGGGTGATGAAGAAGCTGCCAAACCCTTCGGTGCAGCCCATGCGCACATGGCCCGAAAGCGCCACGCCAGAGCCCGAGACCTGCTCGCAGGCCATGTGCAGTGTGCTTTCGATCGACTCGGCATAGCCCAGCAGACGCTGGCCTTCGGCGGTCAGCACGAAGCCGTTGGTCCGCGATTTTTCGAACAGCAAGGTACCCAGCGCACCTTCCAGTGAACTGATGCGTCGCGACACAGTGGTGTAATCCACCGCCAGGCGCTTGGCGGCCGTGCTGGCCTTGCGGGTACGGGCGACCTCGAGGAAGAACTTCAGGTCGTCCCAGTTCAAAGAGCTTAAAGACGTAATGTTTTTTTGCATGTTGGACCGGCTTTTATGTGCGTTCTTATTAGAAGTTTGCACATCTATACTCCAAAAACAGTCCGATAACCAATTCGAGACGCACCCTCATATCAAGGCGACGACACGCCTTGGCTGTCTGCCTCACCACTCTCTTCAATAACAAGAAGCCAGGAGACCATCATGAACGCATCTCTCACGCCAGACGAAACCACCCTGCAACGGGTCAAGCTGCTGATCGACGGCGAATGGGTCGAGTCGCAGACCACCGAGTGGCACGACATCGTCAATCCGGCCACCCAGCAAGTGCTGGCCAAAGTCCCCTTCGCTACCGCCGCTGAAGTCGACGCCGCCATCAGCGCCGCCCATCGCGCCTTCCAGACCTGGAAGCTGACGCCGCTCGGCGCGCGGATGCGCATCATGCTCAAGCTCCAGGCGTTGATTCGCGAACACTCCAAGCGCATTGCCGTGGTCCTCAGCGCCGAGCAGGGCAAGACCATTGCCGACGCTGAAGGCGATATTTTCCGTGGCCTGGAAGTGGTCGAGCACGCCTGCTCCATCGGCAGCCTGCAAATGGGCGAATTCGCCGAGAACGTCGCCGGTGGCGTCGATACCTACACCCTGCGTCAGCCGATCGGCGTCTGCGCCGGGATCACCCCGTTCAACTTCCCGGCAATGATTCCGCTGTGGATGTTCCCGATGGCCATCGCCTGCGGCAACACCTTCGTGCTCAAGCCTTCCGAGCAGGACCCGATGTCGACCATGCTGCTGGTGGAACTGGCAATCGAGGCCGGGATTCCACCGGGCGTGCTCAACGTGGTGCACGGCGGCAAGGACGTGGTGGATGCGCTGTGCACCCACAAGGACATCAAAGCCGTGTCGTTCGTCGGTTCGACCGCGGTCGGTACCCATGTCTATGACCTGGCCGGTAAACACGGCAAGCGCGTGCAATCGATGATGGGCGCAAAAAACCACGCGGTGGTGCTGCCTGATGCCAATCGCGTACAAGCGCTCAACGCTTTGGTCGGTGCCGGGTTCGGCGCTGCCGGCCAACGCTGCATGGCGACTTCGGTGGTGGTGCTGGTGGGCGCGGCCAAGCAATGGCTGCCGGACCTCAAGGCACTGGCGCAGAAACTCACCGTCAATGCCGGCAGCGAGCCAGGCACCGATGTCGGTCCAGTGATTTCGAAAAAGGCCAAGGCACGTGTGCTGTCGCTGATCGAAGCGGGCATCAAGGAAGGCGCGAAGCTGGAACTCGACGGTCGCGATGTCAAGGTTCCGGGGTTCGAACAGGGCAACTTCATTGGCCCGACCCTGTTCTCCGGGGTGACCACCGACATGCAGATCTACACCCAGGAAATCTTCGGTCCGGTACTGGTAGTGCTGGAAGTCGATACCCTTGATGAAGCCATTGCGCTGGTCAACAGCAACCCGTTTGGCAACGGCACTGGCCTGTTCACCCAGAGCGGTGCGGCAGCGCGTAAATTCCAGACAGAAATCGATGTTGGCCAGGTCGGTATCAACATCCCGATTCCAGTGCCGGTGCCATTCTTCAGCTTCACCGGCTCCCGTGGTTCCAAGCTCGGCGACCTCGGCCCGTACGGCAAACAAGTGGTTCAGTTCTACACTCAGACCAAGACAGTCACCAGTCGCTGGTTCGACGATGAAAGCGTAAACGACGGTGTTAACACCACCATCCATCTGCGCTGATCGAGGAGAAGAACATGAAGATTGCATTTATCGGTCTGGGCAACATGGGCGCGCCGATGGCGCGCAACCTGATCAAGGCCGGTCACCAGCTGAACCTGTTCGACCTGAACCAGGCGGTGCTCGCCGAACTGGCTCAGCTGGGTGGCACCATCAGCACTTCACCTCGTGAAGCGGCTCAGGGCACCGAGTTGGTCATCACCATGTTGCCGGCCGCCGCCCATGTGCGCAGTGTCTGGCTGGGTGAAGACGGCGTGTTGGCCGGGATCGCCAAGGGTGTGCCCGCAGTGGATTGCAGCACCATCGACCCGCAAACGGCTCGCGATGTAGCGCAAGCTGCTGCCAGGCAAGGCGTGGACATGGCCGATGCCCCGGTCTCCGGCGGCACCGGTGGCGCCCAGGCAGGCACCCTGACCTTCATGGTCGGGGCGACGCCGGAGCTGTTCGCCACCTTGCAACCGGTGCTGGCACAAATGGGCCGCAACATCGTCCTTTGCGGTGAAGTCGGCACCGGGCAAATCGCCAAGATCTGCAACAACCTGCTGCTGGGGATTTCCATGGTCGGCGTCAGCGAAGCCATGGCGTTGGGCGACGCCTTGGGAATCGACACCCAGGTGCTGGCCAGCATCATCAACAGCTCGACCGGGCGTTGCTGGAGTTCGGAGATGTACAACCCATGGCCGGGCATCGTCGAAACGGCGCCAGCCTCGCGCGGTTACACCGGCGGTTTCGGTGCCGAGCTGATGCTCAAGGACCTGGGCCTGGCCACTGAAGCCGCGCGTAAGGCGCACCAGCCGGTGGTACTCGGCGCAGTGGCCGAGCAGCTGTATCAGGCAATGAGCCAGCGTGGGGAAGGTGGCAAGGACTTCTCGGCGATCATCAACAGCTATCGCAAACCCCTGTAGCTGCCACAGGTTCGGGCCGCGTTCGGACGATCTTTTCGCAGGCAACCCGGTAGCAATCTTCCGAGAGCCCACATAGGGTGGGCTCTCGGATTTTTTGTGTTTGATGAGGCACTGATCCCTCAGTAGCAGCTGCCGAAGGCTGCGTTCGGCCGCGAAGCGGTCGCCATTCTGAATGTCATATCCATCTGACTAACTGTGGTCTCAGGTTTTACGACCGCTTCGCGGCCGAACGCAGGCTGCGCCAGCTGCTACAGGATTAGGCAAACACAAAATACTTGCGCACGGTCTCGACCACTTCCCATGTGCCAGTCATCCCCGGTTCGATAACAAAAATATCACCCGCCCGCAGATGGATCGGCGCCATGCCGTCCGGGGTGATCACGCAGTAGCCTTCCTGGAATACCGGCTTCATACCACCTATTGACACCTACCGAATTCATGCCAGCCTATGGACATTCATAGGAGACCGCGCATGGCCCGAATTGAGTACATCAGACTCAGACTCAGACTTAGAACCACGGTGAAAACGAACTCGATCTTCGTTGCGCACTCGGCTAGCTCAGAAAGTTTTGAAGTAGTAGAAAACGTCCCCCAAGCCTACTGGATTGATGGAGCGCCCTGGCATGAAGCAAACCTTTGGTTTCTTCATCTAGTTCGAGCGGTTCAGCTACGAATGAACTCGATTGCAACCGCGCACGCTTATGCCACATCTTTAAAGCTCTACATGGCTTTTCTAGAAGAAGAAAAAGTTGAATGGTGGTGCTTTCCGAAGCAATGGAGCGATAACGTGCTCCTTCGCTATCGTGGATATCTTATAGGCCTGCGACAGGAGGGTAAGTTAGCATCGTCCACTACCAAAAGACGTATGAATGACATTATAGTTTTTTATAAGTGGATTATGGCAAATGACCTGATTAATCCCGAGTCCGCTCCGTTTGAAGAGGAAATTGTACATAAGCGTATCGAATCCTGTGCGGGATTTAAGAAAACGTTAACAATCCGGAAAAGTCGCATATCAATCCCAGATGTACGGGATCGTAACGGATTGGAGGATGGGTTGCTACCTGTTACTAAGCTGCAGAAAGGGCGGATTTTAGACGTTGCTAAAAACTACTCGAGCGTAGAACTTTATCTAATGCTGCTGCTGGCATTTTCTACTGGTTTGCGCTTAGGGTCTGTCTGTGATTTAAAAGAAAAGACTATTCATGATGCTTTAAAAATTGCTGGCGAGAACGACCTGTTTGCTTACTTGCATGTAGGGCCAAATGTCAAGGGGGCACCAGTCAAGACCAAATTCGATAAAGAAGGAAGGGTAATAATTCCAATAGAGGTATTACGTGCGCTTAAAGATTACATCGCCTCGGTGAGGCGAATTGAGCGGCAGGCCAAAGCCAGTGATGCAAACAAAAGTATCGTTTTTCTAAATCGCTTCGGCCGGCCTTATGTTCGTGGTGGAAAAGATAAAAGCAGTGTGGTCAATGTAGAGATTTTACGCCTCAAGACACACGCGAGGTTACTCGGTTTCAATTTCGATGATTTTAAATTCCATCGAGCGAGAGCGACCTTTGCTAGCGAAGTAGCTGCAACGGGACTCTCCGTCTTCGGAGTGAAAAGAATGCCTTTGGTTATTGGTCTGGTTCGAAAACTTTTGATGCATAAAAAAGAGGAAACTTCATTAGCGTACGTAAGCTTTGTTTTGGAGGACAACCTCCTCGAAGAGTGGGCAAATGAATATTTTGCGAAGCACATCATGGCTGAGTAATAGAATTAATGACTAGTGTGATTCCTGATTTGACATTTCCCATGATGCGCTACAGCTCTCTTCATGTTCCGCACGACCTACGGGTTTTTCTCTATGTTGGAGCTTCAAGCTTGACAGAGAGAGAAGCTCATCGGCAGTTGTCGGAGGGCGTACTAGAAGATCTTTCAGTAGAACGATTAGAGCTAGTCGAAGGCCTGCATGATTTTTTGTCTTGTATTGTTATTGGGGGGCGCTCAGAACGGACATTTAGAGCCCACTACAAAAGCTTAAAGGGGTTTTTCGCATATGTTGATGTCGGAGGTTATCAAGTAAATATTTATAATGTTGAAGGAGTATTCATCGCTTGGGCAAATGGAGTTTCTCAGCGTCTACAGCGATCGGAGATATCTAAAAATACTGCTAGTTACTGGGTTTCAAAAGTTGCTAAATCTCTTGAGGATATTTTAAGTATAACTTCAACGGCGCTTTTGAAGAAGACTCGGCTAGGCAAAACAAAAAGCCAAGATAGTAATTTCTCTGTATCAGCGAAGCATAAAACATTCGATGAGACTCGAGAGTTTGTATCAGATTTGTTGGATCTGATAGCGCTGTTATCACAAGGCGAAGCGCTATCAACGCTGCCGCTCCGATTGACAACAGCACTTAGTGATAAGGTTGATTTCAATCGCGGTGGTAGTGGACGTAACTTTACTGCAAACAAGGGCAGCGAGTCAGAGCTGGTGTTGGAGATTAAGGAGGGCAACTCGAAGAGTGAGCGTACATTCATGAATCTGCGGTTGTTGTGTGAGCTTCACTACTTTATTTTTTATACAGGAACAAATCTCGAGGATGCCAAAAAGCTAGATTTGGCTAACATAAAAGGATGGACAGAGGAAAGTGGAAGGCGCTATCGTACTTACAAAGAGCGCAAGGGAGGGTCAGTTAATTATAAAGTATATGAAAAGTTTGTAGCCCATTTTGAGGCTTTTTTAGAATTTCGATCACGCGTTGTCTTTAGGCGTCCGTCATCAAGACTTTTTCCTTTTATTAAAGATGATAATGTAAACCAGTCTGATGTATTTCATGCTTCCTCGTTGCGTTTGTTGTTGCAACGTTTGGGTCGTCCGTATATCTCGCCCAGTGCGATTCGTACGTACTTACTCAATGATGTCTTCGAGTATGCGGAGAGTGCCAAGCTTGCTGCAGGTGTGGGTCAGCATAATGTGCACACTTTTGTTAAGTCATATATGCGACCGAAGTTGGAGGTGGCCGCTACTCAGTGGACCCAATTTTTCGCTACAGTGGAAGAAGAGTTGAACGCCATCGCGCCTGGTCGTTGTAGCTCATCGATACCAGTTAAAATAGTGACGCTGGAGCATCTAGGCGCTGAACCAAATTGCTCTAATTCGGCCGGCTGCTTATTTTGTGAACAGTATCGGGGTGTGACAAGTTTTGATTATATATGGTCGTTATTAAGTTACCGTAAGGTAAAAAATAATGAAGGGTTTGTTGATGTTGGAATGGCATCTAATAGCGCGTTGTCTTCGGTTCAGGCTGTCCTGTTAAGAATCGATCAGATCGTAGAAGAGTTTCGAAGAGTTAGCAGTGCGGCTGAGGAGTTTTACTTAGATGCTTTGTCCCGGTGCGCGGACAGCGATCATCACCCAAAATGGGCAGGATATTTAGAAATTATGGACTTAGTATGAAGCTTGAATATTTTAGCAATATCCTTCATGAAAGTATCGATGAAGCTAATCCTAGCTACAAGCTCACAACTTTTCCGCCGTCTAATGATTTTCCAATGGCGACTGATTTGAGCGGGAAAGTGATCAGCAGATACGGTGACGATTACTATGATCACTCAATAACCTGTGGTCGGCCAGTATTGATCAGCATAGCAAATGGAACGCGTCATAAATATCCAATCTCGCGTAAAAATCAAGATGTTCTTAGAGTGTTCGCAGCTTATATGCAGTTCGGCGACTTGGGGAATCTATCGCCGAGAACGATGAAGAATCATGTGGATTGTCTAAGACAGATACTCTACTTTTGTCAGCTGAAGTTTGTTGAGGTTCAAGACTTGCAGCGATATCCGCTCGTTCAGCATGAATTGGTGAAATGGTTTTCAGATAAGTCGCCGTCTAGAATGAAAGTTTTTAAAAGCGTATTTCGGGAAATAAATGACGGACGTCAAATGCTGGGGTTTAACATCTTTGACTCCGAAGAATTGGCGAGATTTGAACTTTACATCAACGATGAACACGAGACGGTTCAGACTGCCTATATTCCATTGAGAGTTTGGAATTATCAATTAGGCCGATTGAGTTATTTTCTCCAGAGATATCTTGATCATCAAAGCGTGTTCGAGCAAATGTTTGAGGAGTTTCTTGCTGCTTATCTGACCAACTGTGGGAGTATTGAGGCCGCCACAAGGTCAGGAGCACTCGGAAATAAATCCCCCTTTAAAAAAAGCAAACGTAAAAATATTGTCTATCTTGGGACATTTTCAAAATATGCCGAAAAAATGGAAGTCTTAGATGTTATCTCAGAGCTCATTTATGCCCAACCATCGGGCGAGATATCTGTGAAGGCTGGGGCTAAGCCGTTCGGGAGATACTTAAATGCGTTGTGCTTCATAGGTCAAATTTTCCTAATTAATTTTAGTGGTGTACGTGTCTCTGAGGCTGCTGGATTGCGCAGTAACGCTTTCTTCAAAGATATTATTGGCGGCGAAACTGTTTACTTTCTTAAGGGGGCTACGAAAAAAACGTTAAGGGATGACAATGCGTTATGGGTCACATCTCCAGTTGCGGAAATGGCAGTTCGTGTCATGACTTCGATAGCTAAAATGAGGATGAAGGTTGCGTCCTTAGATTCTAGAATTAATATGTCACCAGAAGAGATAGATAATCCCTATCTGTTCGTTTATGGAATAGAGCCTTGGTTGCCATCAAAAATTGATATTTCTGAAAGGCCTGTAAGTATTCGAGCTTGGATGTCATACGGCCAGTGGCGTGAGAGATGTGCTGGTCTATTCGATGAGAAATGTATAGCGATAACTCCAGAGGATCTTAATAAAGCATTGCTTGCAACTCCAAACCTAGACCCCGAAAAATACGCTGTTGGTCAACCCTGGCCTTTTGCTCATCACCAGTTACGACGCACTTTATATGTTAATGCATGCCGGTCAGGCCTAGTGACTGAATACTCTGGCCAGTGGCAACTAAAGCACTACTATCTTGGTATGTCTAGTTATTACGGGAGAAATTACTCAAGCCTTGAGTTAAATCAGGGGGTTGGAGATGAATTCCTGATTGAGCTCCATAAACAGTTGGCTTGTACGGCGCTTGAATTGAAAAGTGAGAATTACATATCATTAATTTCCGAGAAACATAAGCAGTCGGTTCTAAATTTTTTGCAAGATGATGAAGTGAAGAAGTTGCTTAAGCTTGTCAAGGAGGGGAAGTTTAGCTTTCGTAGGAACCTGTTGGGGCTGTGCTTTTCAACGTCACCCTGTCAGTATGGAGGATTCGACAATATTGTAAATTGCGCGGTGTGCAAAGAGGGACTGGTTGATAAAAGAAATCTTTCAAAGCTAGAGCGATTTATCAAGATAGTCGCTTTTGAACTCGAGCATGAACTCGCGGACACCCCGCGATTTGAAAGTCTTCAATCTCAGCATAAAGTAGCAACAAACGCTATCGAGGCAATCACAATTGGCTAATCATGAGATAGGCGAAGCGGAAAAGCTGTTCAGAGCTGCTTTCGAAAGGCTGAAGGGGAACGTACCGGTTATTTTGCCCCCGGGAACTGAGATGTCCCAAAATAATGTGGCGAAGGAAGCTGGCAGAGACCCTTCAGCTTTGAAGAAGGAGAGGTACCCCCTCCTGATCAAGGAGATCAAGGCATACGTCGCTAATGCAGTGTTTCTCAAGCCTGAGTCCGCAGGGCAGCGGTTGAAGGTAGCGAAGCGAGTTAACCAAAACCTCAAAGAACGAGTCGCATTACTCGAGTCGGATAGAGATCTCGCGCAGAGTCTATTGGTGCAAGCACACGAGACCATCCTAGCGCTGACGAAAGAGAACGAAGCTCTCAAGTCTCAGCTGCCGCCTTCAAATATCGCTGAGTTCAGCACGCATCCGCGTCTTCCGCGCTAGTAACTGGAAAAATTGACTCCAAGGGAGACGATGGATTCCCGGATGCCGGCTATTACTGTCCAAAAGGCTCAAGTGACTATGCCGTTTGTAGTGGGTTAATAAGTTGTAAGCGATCCATAAACCACAAATTCAAAGTCACCACCTGATCCACGATGCTGTGCTCCCGATTCCTTTCCGGAGCCAGTACCTCATGATGCGTCCCGCTGCAAAAGTCGAAAAAGTCTATCTCTACCCCAAGCCCGTCGACTTCCGAAAATCCATTGATGGCCTCGCTGCGCTCTGGTCGAGCGGGACATCAAGGTCGTGGTGTTTGACCGTAACCGTCCGGCCAACACACCTTCCTGATCCCAACGCTTAGGGCGATGGTGTTCACCTGTTTAAGTGGAGACCATTTTTAGCCTCTACAAGCGGATCTCCATGCGCCAACGAACCTCTTAACCCAAGCCCTTCAAACCTCAAGTCGTCCAGGAATACCTGCAACCAGGCGCATCTGTGACCAGCATTGCGCTGAGCCGACATCAACGCCAATCTCGTGCGCAAATGGTTCCTACCGCGACCATTGTGGAGTGCATAGGCGATGTGGGCCGCGATGCTGACGCTCATTAGGCCGTCACTCAGGGTACAGTTGACCCCAAGGGACAGTTTCGAGGATCGTAGTTACCATAGCGCACGCGGCCTTTTACTGCCTGCACCTCGCGGTTGGCCAACTTGGTTATGTAACTGATGGAGCTAATACGAGAAGCTCGTTGTTGGACGTTTTGAACAACGTAACCAATAGTCGTCCATTTGCGATGGCGATCTTCAGGAAGCAAACGGCTGCGTGCGGTCTGGGTGAGGCTTATGCAAAGTTTGTGGCCATCCGATATTGCGGTGCTCGTGCACAACTCAAGCGGGGGGGGGGACTCACCGTCCTGAAGGCTCAACGCGGATTAGCTATGTACTCGTGAAGTCGAAGACAACTCATGAAGGGGAAACATATCGGGTAGGAGGCATTTAGGCTCGCATTCCAGTGTGCCTGCTATCCGATACAGCTTCTCCACAGTGATGTTTACCTCGCCGCGTTCAATACGTCCCATGTAGCTACGATCGACTCTGCAGGCCAATGCTAAGGCGTCTTGGGACAGTCCTTTAGCCTTCCTCTGTGCTCGTATTTTTTCGCCCAGTGCCTTTGCCAGCTGATGCATAACCGCCTCGGTTCCCACTAAGGCGGCACTATCCTGCGTTTGCGGATGAATCAGCCACGGACTATAATCCGTTCTTTTGGTTGTTTCGCGAATTTCCCCCCTCAGGTGCCTGCATGAAATCGGATTCATTCATCTTCGACAGGCGGCTCTACAACCTATTTCAGCGGGGGGGATTTGGGCAGTTTACAACCCGTGAATTACGCGATGCCTACGCCAAAAACTTGGAGGAAATGACCTTCAATGTCAGTGACCTGCGAAGATATGTGTACGAGCAGATCCGTCGCATGCTGCGCGCTGGGTGGGTCATTCAGGACGAAAAACGCCGTATGCGAGGCCAGGTCTACCACCTGCAGCCAAAACCAGAGCATCTGCAGTTGGAACTCATCGATAACGGGTTTGAGAACAGCCTCAAGCCTGTGAGCAAGCAACTGCAAGAGCAAGCTCAGTACGCTCAGAATGTAAGCTTGGAAACACCAGAGTTAGATGTGACTCAGCATTTGGAGTCAATTCTTAAGGAAATTCGTCTCGACTTCCTTTCGTCGATGGGAGAGGCAGAGCGTTACAAGCAGCTTCTCGACGAAATGCCGCACCTCAAAGACCGGGTTGAGGGTGAATATCTTGAAGCACGGGATCGCAGCTCTCGTCTTCTGGGCCACCTCCGTGCAGTCGAGAAGACTCTCAAGACAATTACGTCGACACGATGAGAGCGTCGCTGAGAAAGTGGCAGAGTCGATGCGTTGAGACGGCGCTGGAGCACTACATCGCTACACCGCACTTCTTCTGTCAGGCAACACCTGGCGCCGGGAAGACGCGTATGGCCGCAGAGTTGGCCCGATGTCTGTTACAGCAGGATAAGATTGATCTGGTGCTCTGTTTTGCGCCGTCATGCCAAGTTGTGGACGGCTTTCGGTCAACATTCTCTGCAGTGCTTGGCAGACGCTTGGATGGTTTGATAGGTGCCGTCGGCACTGCCAGCACCTATCAGGCGATGGAATACCAAGAAGAGGCTTTTTGGAAGCTCTTCGATGACTATCGCGTTTTTGCTGTATTCGACGAGATTCATCATTGCGCCGGCCACGATCCGCTATTAAGCAATGCCTGGGGGCAGCACATTCTCCAGAGGATGCAAGATCGTGCGGCCTTTACCCTGGCTCTATCTGGTACGCCATGGCGCTCCGATGATAAGGGCATTGCTCTTGCCCGTTACTCCAACCCAGAAGGGCGTGTGATCTGCGACTATCGCTATGGGCTAAAAGAGGCCATTGCTGACGGAGTCTGCCGATCACCTCGTATCGTTCTGCTGGATAACCACATGTTGAGGCTTACGGAAGAGCTCAATAATGGCAGCACCATCAGGCTTTTTCCGAGCATCACTAAGCTTTTGCGTGAGTCTCCCGTCTCATACGAGGATCTTCTTTGCCATGATGACGCGCTCAACCAGATGCTCAGTCTGGGGAGTGAGAAGCTCGATGAAGTCCGAAAGATAAAGCCGGATGCCGCCGGCCTAGTAGTGGCTACCAACATTGAGCATGCCCATCAGGTGGCTTTGGTACTGGAGGCCAAGGGAGAAAGTTGCCGGGTCGTGACCAACAGAACCCCAGATGCTCAGCAGGTGATCAACGAATTCAAAAGCAGCAGCTGCCGCTGGATAGTTGCTGTAGGAATGATCAGCGAAGGGACTGATATTCCTCGCTTGCAGGTTTGCTGCTACCTAAGTCGTATTCGCACAGAACTGCACTACCGACAGGTATTGGGGCGAGTTCTTCGGCGCATGGGCGAAACTGACGACCAAGCGTGGTTATTTGTGTTAGCGGAGCCAACGCTCGAGCGATTTTCCCTGCGTATTGCGGATGATTTGCCTGAAGATTTGGCAGTTTTAAGCCATGTTCATGCGCCTAAGGTAGGTGCCTGTTCGATAGCTGATGATATTACTGTCGCTAGGCAAGATGGGGGGGCTGAAAATTTTGGCTCCGTATCTACCAGTATTGGTGCGGGTCACGTTTTATTGCAGAGCGGTTTGGCAGCGACACCGTCCTATCAAGTCAGTTTTTCGCAACATTACCGCCAACAGTTGTTGGCAGTTTTCTGATGTTTTTTGGTATCCGTCCGGCAAAGTCATCTAGCCCGCTCGGCGAAGCCAAGACATGGTGTGCACTCAAAATTAGGTGGACACCATCGCCTCAAGCGACGGCGTCAGGAAGGTGTGTTGCCCAGACGGTTACAAACCGGCGTCAACTCAAACTGGCGAATGCGCGTCAGGTTCCAAGCGAGCCAAGGTCAACCGCTGCTGTGTATGGTGAGTAAGGCGCATGACACCCGCCTGTGCCTCAGAAAGTGATACCTGCCTGTCTACTTCCTGAGTGGCACGTTGCGCCAATTCAACCTGGATGCTGAGCGCTGCTAACGGGCTGCGTAATTCGTGCGCTGCATCAGCGATGAACGATTGGTTTCCGGCTCTGGAAATCTTCCGCCCACCTCCATGCCAAGTTTTCCAACCGGAATGCCTGAGACAGCTATTCTCACCAGGCCATAGAGTCATCCACTAGTTTGATTTGGATCAATCTCTCCGTTGCTTTGCGAGCTAGACTGAAAGCTGATACGACGTAATAAGTCGAGGAAGGACTCCATGTACTGGTCCCGCCGTCACCGCCGAAGCCTATTGCACCTTACCCTTGTGGTATGGGTGCTGGCATTGGTCGTGATGGCATTCCAGGGTTGTTTGGTACAGCCGGATCACAATATAGCCGAGCCACACAATGCCGATCAGTATGTGGTGGATGGCCATGACCTCCACGCCAGTGGTTGCCTTCAGAACTGTGAAGACACTGCCTCCGCAATAAAACCTGCATCGCAGGTCCCAGCATTAGACCCCATCGACGGGGCAGTCCTTTTGCTGTTAACAGCGGCAATTCTAATGCTGCTTAACCCCGAGGAAAAATCCTCCTTCGCTGCTCTTGCACTGAAGCGCCCCGCACCGCCGGGAAGGCCAGTCCGCCTGACTTTCGTTCGTTCCAACGATTAACCCCCTACTTCAAAGTGGCCGGGCACCGGTCGCTCTGTCTTGCTGCGCCGCTTTTTCGCGACTCAGTTATTCCTGCTTATCCCTCACAATCTCTGGAGTTCATCATGCAAGCGCATTCTAAATTGGTTCTAGCTGCCATCTTGGCTAGCAGTGCATTCATTGCCTCTGCCGAGGATGCGCATCACCCGGCCGACGCACCAGGTGGCTCAACCGCGAGCACCACATCAGCGCAGCCAGCCATGAGTAAAGCCATGACCGAACAAATGCAGAAAATGCAGGTTGCGCATGACAAAGCTGCGGCGGCTAAAACCCCCGTCGAGCGTCATGCCGCCATGCAAGAAGGCATGAAAACGATGAAGGAGAGCATGGCCATGATGAGCAAGGAGCACGGCGCAATGGGTTGTATGGACATGTCTGGGACTAAGGACGGCGGAGGCAGGGAAATGATGGACATGATGATGAATATGATGGAGCAGCAGTCGTCCATGATGGAAATGCCAATGAAGAAGTAAATAAGCAGTAGCGCTGCTGCAAATAGCATAGCACTGGTGCTGGCTGGCTTAGTACTGACAGCGTCCCTCTGATTTGTGTTGTTGCTAAAGGCTCAACCCATGAATAACAGGTGACCGGCATGACGAGGTCGCTTACAGAGCAGTCAATGATGAGTCCTTGGCAGTAGGAGGTCGAGATGGATCACGAACCACAAGCGGACAACACTCAGAACCGCTGGATGCGCTGGGCCTTGGTCGCTATTGCCAGTTCCTTTCTGCTAAGTGAGCGCACAACACACGTGCAGAGAGTCTTGCCCTACCTGCTATTAGCCGCCGGCCCACTGATGCACCTGTTTACACCCCAAGACCACGGCGACCATCAGCAAAGGCACGAACAGCAATCACACCCGGCAAGCGAGGAGAACCAACCATGAACCATACTCAATCGGCCTACGGTCTCTGGTCACTGGTCATCATCAACTCATTAGTGTTTATCTTGTTCGCCTTCAGCTTCACCCGGCCTAAGACGAGCCGCGATTGGCGCTCCTTTGGTATGTTCTCGGCTTTCCTGGTGGCTCTGTTTACCGAGATGTACGGTTTCCCGCTGACTATCTACCTGTTGATGCCCTGGCTCACTCGTAACTTCCCTGCCATCGACTTCCTCTCGCACGACGCAGGGCATTTGCTCGAAACAGTTATGGGCTGGAAGGTCAATCCGCACTGGGGTCCATTCCACATTATCAGCAACCTGCTGATCGCTGGCGGCTTCTGGTTATTAGCGGCCGCCTGGCGTGTGCTCTACAAGGCCCAAGGTACTGGGCAACTAGCGCTCGACGGGCCCTATGCGCGGATCCGTCACCCGCAGTACGTTGGCTTCGTGCTGATCATGTTTGGCTTTCTGTTGCAGTGGCCGACATTGATCACCCTGGTGATGTTTCCAATCCTCCTGTTCGTCTACGCCAAGCTGGCGAAGCGGGAAGAACGGGAGATGCTTGCGCACTTCGGCGATGCCTACCGCACTTACTGCGAACAGACTCCGGCGTTCCTGCCCTGGTCAGCCCCCCACAGTCCCAACACCCCTACTGACGCCCCTCCAAGCTCAGGAAAACAGCCATGAACGCTCCCTGGAAAACCGGCATTTCTCTGGCCCTGACCATGGCCATTTCCTACACCATCTGTGCGCTGCTCTATGCGCTATGGCCGGCGCAGGGTATCGCCTTTCTCAGCGCATTGTTCCATGGACTCGACTTCGGTCGTCTTCAAGCTCCGCAAGACTACAGTGTGACGACTTTCGTCGGGCCACTGCTGGTCTTGAGCGGATGGGGAGCGTTGGTCGGCACCTTGTTTGCCTGGCTATCCGGCAAGCTCCATGGCAAGTCTTGATAGCCGCTTCAGGCAGGAGACAGTGATGAACGAATCACACATGCAGCACAGCCAACATCAGCAGACGCTTGCATCAGGGAAAATGGCGAAAGATCCGATCTGCGGGATGATGGTAGATAAGACCACTGCGTTGTCACGGGAACGTGGCGGGCGCAGCTATTACTTTTGCAGCGATACCTGCCTGCGTACCTTCGAGTCGCCAGAAAGTGAACTGAAGGCGATGAAAACCCGCGTCACTATCGCCCTGACTGGGGTACTGGCTTTGGCGCTACTGCGTGCGGGCGCCTTCATCGCGCTGGCCGCCGGTGCCACACTGCTGACTTGGGTGCCGATCCCGGCGCTCCCGTGGTTCACATGGGGTATATGGCTATTTCTGCTGGTAACACCGGTGCAGTTCATCGGTGGCTGGAGTTTCTATAAGGGGGCGTGGAACGCCATTCGCACCCGTAACATCAACATGGATTTTCTGATCGCCCTAGGCACGTCGGTCGCCTATTTCTACAGCGTCGCGGTGTTGTTCTTCCCGGACGTTTTGCCGGTCAAGGTGGCCGAGCGTGACGTCTATTTCGAGGTGTCGGCGGTCATCATCGCCTTCGTCCTACTTGGTAAGTACATGGAGGAGATCATCAAGAAGAAGTCCTCAGCCGCAGTACGGCGCTTACTTGATCTCAAACCAGCAATCGCGCACGTGATTCGTGATGGGCAAGAAGTCGATCTGCCCGCTGAAAACGTCATGGCCGGTGAGTTCCTAGTGGTCAAACCTGGCGAAAAAATCCCCACCGATGGCGATGTAAGTGAAGGTCAGTCAACGGTGGACGAGTCCATGCTGACCGGCGAGTCGATGCCCGTCGACAAACACCCAGGCAGTCCGGTGATCGGAGGTACGCTCAATGGCAGTGGCGTACTCACTTTCAAGGCGAGCAGGATCGGTGCCGATACCGCACTGGCGCAGATCATCAAGATGGTCGAGGAGGCACAGACCAGCACGGCGCAGATCCAGCGGTTGGCCGATCAGGTCACTGGCTACTTTGTGCCGGCAGTGGTGGCGGTCGCTCTGCTGGCCTTGGTCGGCTGGTCTCTTGCGGGGAGTTTTCCGCAGGGGCTATTGGCCTTTATCGCGGTTTTGATCATTTCCTGCCCCTGCGCACTGGGCGTGGCGACGCCCGCCGCGTTAATGGTCGGTGTCGGTAAGGGGGCCGATAACGGCATCCTTATCCGAGGCGGCGAAGTATTAGAGCGGGCAGAAAAACTGAGTACGGTAGTGTTCGACAAAACCGGCACTATTACCCGAGGCGAGCCAAATGTAACCAATGTGATCCCGCTCAGCACGGCCCTGGAGACCGAGGTCTTGATGCTCGCCGCCGCCGTGGAGTCCGGTTCAGAACATCCGCTCGGCGAAGCGATAGTGCGCGCCGCCCGGCATCGCGGCATCAGCCTGCCGAAAGCGACCGGCATCAACGGAATCGCCGGTCACGGCATCGAAGGCAGTATAGATAGTCGAAAAATCTGGCTGGGTAATCGGCGTTTATTCGCCCGCCAAGGCATTTCGACCGAGGCTGCCGAGGAGATACTCTTCAGCCTAGAAGCCGATGGCAAGACTGCCATGCTGGTCGGTGTCGACGACTGCTTGCTCGGGGTGATTGCTGTTGCTGATACCGTTAAGCCTGAAGCGGTTGAAGCCGTCGCGGCATTGCTGGCAAGCGGCATCAAGGTCGTGCTGCTGAGCGGCGACAACCGCCGTACTGCCGAAGCTGTCGCGCGGCAAGTCGGCATCGAGCGAGTTATTGCCGAGGTCTTGCCGGACGACAAGGCCGCAGTGATCCGACAACTGCAAAGCGAAGGGCAGGTCGTGGCCATGGTTGGCGATGGTGTCAACGATGCACCAGCCCTGGCCACCGCTGACATCGGCATCGCCATCGGCTCGGGTTCCGATGTAGCCAAGGAAACCGGTGGCATCATCTTGCTTAAGAACGATGTGCGCGACGTCGTCACCGCGATCAAGCTGTCGCGCGCAACTATGGTCAAGATTAAGCAAAACCTGTTCTGGGCTTTCATTTACAACAGCATCGGTATTCCAATCGCGGCCTTCGGCCTGCTTAATCCCATCATCGCTTCCGCAGCTATGGCACTCAGTTCGCTGTCTGTGATCGCCAACTCCGCGCTGCTGAAACGTGCCCGTATTGGCTTAAGTCAGGAGGCCAAATCATGAAGCGCGAAGTTTTTATTATCTGCCTCCTGGTGAGTGTTGTGGGTATCGCAACGGTGGTTTACCTGTTGGGGCTGACTGGCAAATCGTTTGTCATAGCAGCGATTTTCTTGCTGTGCCCGGTCTTGGTCGGGGTGCAACTTTTTCGCGGCGTCCGCCAATTTGATAAGGACATGGCGGAGGCTCACCGGCAACTGAAAAGGAAGAATCTGCCTTGACACATTATGCGATTCACCATCCTAAGGTGCCGACGCATTGGACACGTAAACCGCTGCTCTGGCTCCCTATGCTCACACTTGCGATAGCCCCTCAGCAGAAGTTGAAGTTGCCTTGCGTTACCGCTGTCCCTCTCATTCCCCCCAAGGAGTGCCATCATGAGTCGACATAAATTACCCCAGCGCAGTGCCGGGAGTGCCAACTGGTACTTTTTAGGCTTCCTAGCCATCGCCGGTTATTTCCTATTCACCGAGCACAGGGCCCACGTCGTTCCGTATCTGCCATTCCTGCTACTACTGGCCTGTCCACTGATGCATTTGTTCATGCATCGTGGGCACGGTGGGCGTGGCGAACATGGCGGTGGCGGTGGCCATCAGCACACCAGCGAGCGCAATAGCCTAGAGCATCAGCACGAGCAAGTTGCTGTACCCGATAACAAGACGGAACGTCCCGATCGCCCTGCATGATGGACTCGTCATATATGCATAATGCCACTGAGCTAGTCGATCTTCGGCTGGCCCATGGTTCGAATTTTTTGAAACGGGGCATGAGTAGAATCAAGACGTAGCCGTTGATCATGGTCAAAAAGCCGGACTTTGGGCTCCCATTGAACGACCACACGTCGGACACTATCAGCGGCCCCCCCCGACATTGATACAGATCAAACAGATGAACCCGGCTGGCGACACGATTGGGCAACAGTTCCATAATTCTACGACCCGTCGCTGCCAGGCACGACCGCGTCTCTTCGTCACCGTTTAGGAGGTTTGTCATGTCCAGACAACAACGTTTCCTGCTGGTCGTTTCGCCATTGATGCAGCACAGTGCAGCCTTCGACAGGGCTGCCGCGCTGGCCAAGGCCGAAGGTGCGGTGTTGCACATCGTGGCTTTTGACTATCTCGAGGGTCTGGCGACAGCCGGCCTGGTCAATGAGCAAGCGCTGGAACAAATGCGTGTGGGCTACATCGAGCGACACCGCCAGTGGCTTGAGGAACAGGCCAGGCCCCTGCGCAAAATCGGCGTCGAGGTGACCACTGAGGCGGTATGGGTCGAACGTCCTCTGGAAGAAATCCTGATACACCTCAAAGAACAGCCCATGGACATGCTGATCAAGGCGTTGGAACACGAATCGCTGTTGACGCGGATCATGTTCACGCCCCTTGATGTGCACTTGCTGCGCGAGTGCCCTGTGCCGTTGCATTTTGTTAGCAATGCCCGTCACGCCTTGCCGCGCAAGATCGTCGCCGCAGTAGACCCCTTCCATCACGTTGACCAGAACCAGGATTTCAACGATCGGATCATCCGTGAAGCGTTGAAACTGGCAATGAGTTGCAATGCCGAAGTCGAGGTGTTGTACGCCTACGACCTGTCATCGATCACCTCGTCGGAGTTCGGCTTTGGCCGCGGTACAACCTTTTTTTCCTCAACCATGGCCAAGACCGTGTACGACGCCCAAGGCGAGGCCTTCAACGCATTGGCTGAGCGCAACGGCATACCGCCCGCGCAACGCCACCTGATCATGGGCAATCCGGCCAAAGTCCTGGCCAGTTATGCTGATGCATATGACGTCGATGTCATCGTCATGGGCAGAGTGAGCCGTCGAGGACTGGGCAAACTCATCGGCAGTACAGCGGAGCACCTGCTCTACAAAATGCCTTGCAGCATGTTGGTGGTCTCTGCTGAACAACTCGAGGATTGAATCATGCCGGAGTCGCGCATTATTCGTTCCCGGTTGCGTAGTGCCTGTCGACGTTTTAGTAGCGAAGTATCGTTTTCCAGTACTTCCCTGCGCCAGGCCACTGAACAGCGCCAGCAGCGCCTGGAACACGAACTGACTGAACTCCGGCAGCACCTACTCGCTCAGCAAACCCGCCTAGGTGGACTGCAAACACAGGAACAGCGCCTGGCGCAAGACAACGATCGCCTACAAAACACCCTGCTCAGGGCCAAGGAAGCGCTCACCCAAAGCCGCAGCGCACATGAGCACCTGGTATTTCAATTCGCCGCGGCAGCTGAAAACGCTGCACCCGCGTAGGAAGTTACTACTGCGCCGTAAACTTAAAAGATTGACAACGTTTTATCGCTTTATCATTCGTTAAACGAGTCAGCATGATGTTCGTGATCGAAATCAGACTGGGCTTTTAATACCTCGAGAAATCTAACACCCTACTTTTTTCATTTTTGCTTGCTCGATCGCGCGGATAACGAACGAGAGCATAAATCAGGAAGCATTAGTAAATGCGGCAGTCCAAGGCTTAGCAAGAAGCCAAGCACTGTGAGGCTCGCGCTCAGAACGAAAGAGGCACCAGGCAGAAAGACCGTACTGTAGAGGATTCCACCGGCCGCCGACCCTAAGGTTGTCCCAAGACTGGACGCTGCCGTTTGCTTGCCGAGTTCCCAGCCCTGCGCGCTGCCAGCCTTGGCCGAGATCCAGTAAGTGAGGATCGGCGACAGGATGCCCGCGCTGACAGCGACCGCACCGATCACGACCAGCATCAACATAAAATTAGATGCCCAAGGGACGAGGAGCAATCCAGCTGCCAGCACAGAGAGTGCGGGTGCGATGAGCCAGCGGGTCGTGTCCGGCTTAAACCAGGGTGAGAATACGATTGCTTGCATCCCAAACATGACCAAGCTGCACTCGGTGAACATCAGCGCAATCTGATATGGACTCAAACCAAGTTCCTGTTTACCACGCAGTGCGAGCCCGACCTCGAAGGCCCCGACGCCGACCGAAACGATGAAAGTGAGGATGAGGAGTTTTGGCACGAGCCATGTTTTTTTATCGGCCGAGGTATTAGATATCTGCTTTGACCGACTAAGGCCTTCGATACTTGGTACTGAAAACGCAACTCCAGCGGCCACTAGAAAGGCGAGCAGTCCCGTCGCCGCGAGCGGAACCGCGATTGATCCTGCCGGCAAGGCGAGGCTGAAGGTGTCTGCGGCAAAGCGCGTTACGAACACGCTCAGCATCGGTCCAAGCAGGAAGCCGCTAATCCCTGTCATGCTGACGAACGCAAGCCGACGGGCCCGTCCCTGCTCGGTCGTCGTGGCGTTGCCGAATACAGCCGCTGCTACGGGCGTCACCGCTGCGGCAAACATACCGCTTATGAAGCGCTCGGCGTAAACAGCGACGAGACTCTCAACAAAAGAGAAAACCAACATGGTTACGCCAAAGCCGAGAAGTCCAACAAGTAGTACACCTCGCGGGCCGTGTTGATCGGAAAGTCGGCCCCACATGGGTGCAAACAGAAAAAGTGAGAGAGTGTAGACAGCAGTCAGTAACCCGGTGTGCTGGGAAACTAGCGCAGCATCACCTTCAGCTCCCAAGAGCCGCTCAATTAGGTAGGGTAAAAGCGGAAGCACGATGCCAAAGCCAACCGACACAGTGAACACGCTGAGCATAAGCGCGGCCGTAGTCGCTACGGGCAAACGTGCTGAGCGCGCGCTGGTGGCCCTCATCTAGCCGCAGGCCATC
Source organism: Pseudomonas sp. KH_050 (assembly GCF_057838875.1). NCBI lineage: Bacteria > Pseudomonadati > Pseudomonadota > Gammaproteobacteria > Pseudomonadales > Pseudomonadaceae > Pseudomonas > Pseudomonas sp. KH_050. The sequence goes on from NZ_CM174478.1 coordinate 892,551, forward strand.
GAGTCATGCCTGCGGTCCGACGTCTGAGCATCATAGGGGCGAGTTAACCGCAGCAACCACCCTTGGATTGATGATTGGGCCTGGCCTTGGCCGCATTCACTCCATAGCCCGCGCCTTTCACGGCCGATTTCAGTTGATCGAGCGAGGTGTGTTGCTCGTCATAACGCACGGCAGCCTCGCCGGTCGAGAGCGACACTACTACGTCATCGACTCCGGGAATTGCTTTCAGCGCGTTCGCCACGTTGCTGGCGCAGCCGCCACACGTCATACCGGTTACATTCAACGTTTCACTTTGCATGGTGATACTCCTTTTCATGATAGGGGATACAAACATCGTTGTAATACGTTCTTAGTCTCCCGTCTGTGGCTCACATTTGTATGCAGATCAGTTTGCTCAGGATTACTTGACTCGAGGATTGCTTTGGATCTAACCACGTCGTCTGAGCGTGCTTGAGTTTTTTGGTCGGCTATCAACGATAGAGGGCTCCTCAGAGAACCATTGGTTTATCCGGTAATTCATTCTGGTCACCACCGGCAGCGGGGAAGTGTTTCGTCAGATGTTGTGTAACCGCCTGAACACCGCTGACTACGCCGCCTTCGTAATTGGATTGTTTGAAGGCGGCTTCCATCTGGAGGCAAATGCTTTGCCATTCTTGAGAGCCTGCTTTCGCGTGTATCCCGCGATCGGCAACAATCTCCACGTCCCGGTCAGCGAGCAAAAGATAAATCAGCACACCGTTATTGTGAGCGGTGTCCCATACACGCAACTGCGAAAAAACATCGACAGCGCGCTCTCGCGCGGACTGGCCCTTGAAAAGCGGTGTGCTATCCAGGGCGCCCTCAACAACGAAACGGATTTCTCCGGTGTGTGCAGCCTCGCTGGCCTTGATCGCTTGTTCGATCACGATCAACGTTTCGCGGGGAAAAGCCCGATTGACCTGCCAGTGGGTCATAACAAGATGGTTCAGAATGCGTTTGATATTCATGTTTACCATCTCCCCGATGCGCCGCCACCGCCAAACCCGCCTCCGCCTCCGCCGAAGCCACCACCACCGCCTCGACCGAATCCTCCACGATGCCCCCCCATACCGTATCCGCCCATACCGCCGCCGATCAACGTGAACAAGAGCGCCATCACGCCCGCGCCCAACGCGATGAACAGTGCGCCAGCCACCAACCACGCGATAACAGCCACAACCCCGCCAGTGACTAGCGCGCCTGGAAATCTGCCCAAAACGGGGCGCAAAACTCTGCCTATCACGAGCGCAAGAATAAAAACTAACGGACCATACTGCTGAATATCTGTAATACCGCCGATTGTTTGTGCGTTGGATGCAGGCAACGGTTCGCCATCAATTACCCGAATCATCTGGTCGAGCCCGGCAGCAATGCCACCATAGAAGTCTCCTTGCTTGAAGCGCGGCGTGATGATCTCGCTGATTATGCGCTTGCTGGTGGCGTCATTGAGTGCGCCCTCAAGCCCGTAGCCTACTTCGATGCGAAGCGCACGGTCGTTCTTGGCGACGACCAGGATTGCGCCGTCATCCACTTTTTTTCTGCCTAACTTCCATTGCTCCGCAACGCGCAAAGCGTATTGTTCGATTGTTTCCGGCTGGGTGCTGGGGACAATGAGAAGTGCAAACTGGCTGCCTTTTTTGGCTTCAAACGCCCGTAAAGTTTGCTCTAGACCAGCCATCTGCTCTGTGGTGAGCGTAGCGGTCTGGTCGGTGACCCGTCCGGCCAGAGGAGGTACTGCGACTTGAGCGCCCGCGAGGAAAGACCAGCAAAGCACAAAGGCAAACAATGCCGCTGCGCTTGTCGTGCGCATCGTCGTCACTTGACTGCTCCCTGAGACCCGCTTGGGGGATCAGCAGGCGCCGACCCAAAATCTACTGCGGGCGGCTTAGCGATTTCCTTTTCGTTTTCTACAGTGAAATTAGGCTTCTCTTTGTATCCGAATGCCATCGCCGTTAGATTGGAGGGGAACGAGCGTACCGTGACGTTGAATTCCTGCACTGCCTTGATGTAGCGGTTGCGCGCCACCGCAATGCGGTTTTCGGTACCTTCCAGTTGCGCCTGCAAATCGCGAAAACCGGCGTCGGCTTTTAGTTGTGGGTAGTTTTCACTAATTGCCAACAATCGGGACAACGCTCCGGATAGCTCACCTTGTGCAGCCTGAAACTTGGCAAAGGCGGCCGGGTCATTGAGAACCCCTGGCGATACCTGTATGGAACTCGCCTGAGATCGGGCTTGCGTCACTTGGATCAATACTTCTTTCTCATGTGAAGCATAGCCTTTGACGGTATTGACCAGATTAGGTACCAGATCCGCCCGCCGCTGGTATTGGTTTACGACCTCGGACCAGCTCGCTTTGATTTGCTCGTCGTTGCTCTGGAATGTGTTGTAGCCGCAGCCATTTAGGTTTAAAACAACCAGCGCTGCCAGGATGACCCATAATTTGCGCATTTTATTTTTCCAAAAAGCAGGTTTTTAAACCGGACAACATTGTGACTGTTGCGTCCTTCGGCAATATTCTTGCCATGTTTTGATTTCGATGACTAAGTGTTACTTATAAAAAATCGAGCCCCATCTCTTCTCATATAGTGCATAAACTCACAGTAAGAGGAGGAAGAAGAGGACAGATTGATCTAAGTCAAAATAACCACAATGGACCTTATCCGTTTGTCGCTTGTGATCCGGACGTTTGTTGGGAGGATCCAAATGGTGAAGGGCACGACACACAATGAGCATTTAAGCAGTCTGCTGTCGACAGAATAAATATTACATCCCTGTCAGCTTCTAGACAGCTAGCATTGTGTTGCGAATAGCGTTTAGCACCACCCAAAGCTTATTAGGTGAAAAAGCAACCATAATAAGTGCGCTGTCAAAAACATCATTAAAAGCAAAGATCATACCTGACACATCAGTAATGTTAGCGGCAGCTTTCTGACAGGTATCACCAGCTACCATCTAATTACAAGTTAGATAGCGCTCGGAGAAAATCATGAAAACATTGAATGCAGGCATCGCTATTGCGATATTGGCAGCTTCCTCCGCGGTCATGGCTGAAGGCGGAGGGGATCGCGTCTTCGGTCAGATGATGCAAGAGAACCAGCAAGCAATGGAGCAATATGCCATCAAAAACGGTAAGGCCGTGCCTGAAATTGTCCACTATAAGTATGGATTGGACCTCGATATCGCAAAAGTGGTTAGTGTGACTCCAACAGTCGCTAAGTATTGTGGGTTGGTCCCTTCGCGTATGACCTACGAAGACTCGAGTGGCAAGCTCAACACTATCGAATATCAAGTGTTGGGAAGCAACTGTCCTCATGGCGGCTGATCGCTTGCCAGCCAGACACAGGGAACCGTACAAAGAAACCAAGTACACACTCAATAAACTTACTTCTCGCTGACAAAGAAGTAATTTTCAGGTCACGCTACAGTTATGTTTCATGTGGAATTATCGACGACGGAACGCAGGGTAAATCACCTGCACTCCCATAATCATAAAAATATTTCACATAGAAACTCTGCCAAGCTATAGCCTGGAGTGCTACATGAACAATAAAAGCTTTTATGGGCTTTCCCTCATTGCCCTTGGCATGAGTATGGGGCAGGTTGCTGTGGCCGTTGAGCAAAAGCCAGAGGGGTTCATTGAGGGGAGCAGCTTAAACATTCTCAACCGCAACCTCTATTTCAATCGGGATTATCGCAAGGGACAGTCCAGCCCAACAGGAAATGGTTATTCCGCAGAATGGGCCCATGGGATTATTGGTCATTTTGAGTCGGGTTTCACTCAGGGCACTGTGGGCTTCGGCATTGATGCATTCGCAATGCAGGGGTTCAAGCTTGACTCGGGTGATGGACGCTCTGGAGCTGGTAGCTCAGTAGACGTCCTACCCCATAACAGTAAAGGTCAACCTGAAGACAGTTATTCAAAAGTTGGCGGGGCAGCCAAGCTTCGGTTCCTAGATACCGTGGTCAGAGTCGGAGACGTCTTTCCGTCCACACCAGTTGTGGCGTATGGGGATACTCGACTGTTACCGGAAAGCTTTCGTGGCGCCACATTTGCCAGTTTCAGCATTGAAGGCCTGACCTTGAAGGGTGGTCGGCTGCACGCGATGAGCCAACCGAACTCAAGCAGCATGCGCGATGGCTTCGCCACGTTCTATGCGGGTCCGGTAAACGCGCCTTGGATCGCCTACCTGGGTGGTGATTACACCGTCAACGAACATATCGGTGTGAGTCTCTATACCAGCCGCTTCAAAGATGTGTGGAACCAGTACTATGCAGGCACCACGTTAAGCTACCCACTTTCCGAGAATGTCGCGCTGATTGGTGGCCTGAATTACTACCGGGCAGTCGACGAAGGAAAAAAACTGCTGGGCAGCTTCGATAACAATATCTGGAGCGGTAAGGCCGGTGTCCAGTTTGACGCCCACACCCTGACCGTTGGCTACCAGCGCAGCAATGGGGATGACGATTTCGATTACCTGCGCCAATCTGATTCGATTTTCCTGGATAACTCTATCCAATATAGCGACTTCAACTCCCCGAAAGAGCAATCCTTGCAGCTACGCTATGACTTGAATATGCAGCCCTTTGGCATTCCTGGCCTGAGTTTCATGACTCGTTACGCAAAGGGCTGGGATGCTGACTACTCGAATGCGAATAGTGTCTACATGCGCCGAGGAGCTGATGGCGCCCCGCTGCAGGACCAGAAGCGTTGGGAGCGTGACATCGAAGCTATGTACATTATTCAAACCGGCTCTCTGAAAGACATGTCCTTCCGTGTGCGCCAAGCGACGACTCGGGCTACCGTCTTCGAATCTGATTTGGATGAGGTTCGTCTGATTGTGGAGTACCCGCTGCAAATTCTATAAATCGAGCATTAGCAATGCTCGCTCACCAGGTACACCCCCGTCTCCTTGTTATTCCTTTGGTGGGAGGCGGCTTAGGCGCCCTTGTGGCGCCTTTTTTTATTTCCTGATCATGGCCTTACACGAATTGTGAGCAGGCTTGGTCAACAAACGACCATCAACGTAAATACCAGCTCTCCGCCTGCTAGCCACTGCCCATTGACCACCATGAGCGTCGCCATCACGCGTCGCTCTCCTTTGACAAGTTCGATGCGTGATAAGGCAGAAAAACCTTCCGAGCGGCAGACATGACAATCCCGTGGCATGAACGCCGCCTGCTGGTGGGTATCGATGCCGAGCCGGCGGACGCGAAACTCAAGAACACTGTGCAGCGATGCGCAAGCTGTTGCACATCATCTTTGGTGTGCTCAAATCGGGCCAACCATTGGGCCCGGACTTCTTGATCAAGATCAACCCGAGAGGCGATCCGGAGCTATATTTTGAGTTGTGCTGTTCCTTCGCGCAGAGCGGTTAAGTTGCGCGTTCCCATTGAACGGAAACATGATATGAAATTGACAAAGCTAGCCGCGTTCCTGATAGGCGTATCGCTCACCCCAGCCTGGGCATTGGCCGCGCAAGGCACTGAAGGAAGCCCCATGCCCCTAGCACAACAACCAGCCGTCAATGTCGAAGAATTTGATAAGCACATGGCACAGGCTCAAGAGCATCTGAAGAAGATGGAGGAGCTTATGACCGAGATCCAACAAGCCAAGGACCCCAAGGAGCGTCAGAAACTCTTGCAGGAGCATCAAGCGATGATGCAACGCGGCATGGGAATGATGGGTGACTTGTGGGGCAGAGGGATGACGGGGCGTCAAATGATGAAAAGCGGGATGATGGGCTGGAAGGATATGGGGGACCGATACTCAGCGATGACCCCGGAGCAGATGAAGCAGCACCAGTACATGATGGATCGGTACATGGGCATGCAGCAGATGATGATCGATCAGCTGATGCAGCGCCAACACCAAATGGACATGCAGACGCGTTAACCAGCTCCACAGCCGCCGGAAAGGCGCTGACCAATGCCTTTTTGATTTTACACTTTGAACTCAATACGTACCCTCGGGCTGCGAGATTGGCAAGTTCATTGCGATCTTGGAAGAAGGTTCGAATCTGAAAACTCTTTCTCGGCTGGGGAACGTCAATGAAGAGGGAACCCGGCGGCTGAAGTTCCTAAAGAAGACCCTGCTTAAAGCCAATCCTGCACCCCAGATGTTGGCCTTGGAGCGCTTGGCAACACGCCTGGATCAAGCACAGCAACGTGCGGTGGCTGCACAGCGCTGGGTGAGCAACAAGGCGTGCGCGTGAGAAAAAGCTGATCGAGACGGAGACGGCGGCTCACATCGACATGTAACTGGCGCAAGCGACGCTTAAAGGTGCTGTCGCGCAGGACGGAGTGACGTCCCGCAAACTCCCATGCATACCTCCACGCTACCGGAGGGGTAACGTGTGCCGTTGTGGCGAGCTATTCGGACACGGGGTTGAATCCCTGGACAGAAATATCTAGCCTCGGCTCGCCGAACGCAATTTCCCAAGCTGGCAACGACGGAACCACGAACCACATCGGCGAAAACAATATCGCAAAATTCAAAGAGGCCGATGTAATCGGGCACCCTGGGGGAGCGACTTTCAGTCAATTCTCCAGCGCGTCGGGGTATGTGTGCAAGGGAACAATCATGCCTCTCGTGCCTTATTTCCTCAGTTCATTGGACCCCAATTGTCGACACCATGGCGATGGCGCAATGCTCAAGCTGAAGCACTCGGAGAATGGCTATTAGCTAGGCATCCGTGAGTGAACGAAACTTCATATGAGCTTTTAACCCAGTCTCCTAGAAGAAAACGCCCATGACTGTCTTCAATGACGCAAAGCGCATAAACGATGCTGGCCGCGAGGCCCAGCGTCGCAAGGATTCTGGCCTGCTCGTCGGAAACGGACACATCGATCAACGTCCAATCAGCTACCAGGCAATACGCTCTGCCCGGAAAATTCGCCATAACAAAAACCACCGTCTCGGCATCACTCAAAACACTACCGATCAAGCTGTTTCCTTTGCCCGCCAACAAATCGATCAAGCCTGACATCTCCATATACCGGGTCTGCCTCAGAGGAAACACACCTTCACTCTTGCAGTTAATCCGCGTCGAGAAGGGCCTATTAGCCCCTAGTGTCGATCTCTATCAGCCGTGTTTTGACGCAATGCCGATAGAGTTCGAACCCAGATTGATTATAAGGGTCGTCCCCTGCCCAACCAGAAAACCAGACCGCTGGATGATGTTGCACAGGCAATCAGGGGCCGTGCAAAGGCACAGTCGGACAAGATCACTTATTTGCTTCCTTGCAAAAGTGTGGATTCAACAGCGAGGCGTCGGCGGCGCATCAAGCGGTAAGCTGCCGGGATGACAAACAGGGACAACAAGGGCGCGGTGACCATACCGCCGACCATGGGTGCGGCGATGCGGCTCATCACTTCGCTCCCGGAACCGCTGCCCAATAGGATCGGTAACAGGCCAGCAATGATGACCGCCACCGTCATCGCCTTGGGTCGAATCCGCTGCACGGCTCCTTCGCTAATTGCTGCGATTAGCCCACGCTCGGTACTGTCGCCGGCCTCTACACGTTCGGCCCAGGCGTTTTTCAAGTAGAGCAGCATGATCACGCCGAATTCGGCAGACACACCCGCCAGAGCGATAAAACCGACGCCAGTAGCTACCGACAGGTTGAATCCCAGCAGGTAGAGGAACCACGCCCCACCTGTAAGGGCGAATGGCAAGGTGGCCATGATTAGCAAAGCCTCGTCGAATCGGGAAAACGTCAGGTACAGCAGCACGAAAATGATTAACAGCGTGGCTGGCACCACCAGTTTGAGCCGTGCGTTGGCTCGTTCAAGAAACTCAAACTGCCCTGAGTAACTCAGGCTCATGCCTGGCTGCAGCTTGACCTGTTCACTTACAACCCGACGTAGATCAGCAACCACAGAGGCAATGTCCCGACCACGCACGTCGATATACACCCATCCGGAAGGTCGGGCATTTTCGCTCTTGAGCATCGGCGGACCTTCACTGACCTTGACCTTCGCCACCGTGCCAAGGGTGATCTGGCTCCCCAGCGGGGTGTAGATCGGCAGTTGCTCCAGGGCGCCAAGCGAATCACGCCACTCTCGGGGATAACGCACATTGATCGGGAAGCGGGCGAGCCCTTCAATGGTCTCGCCAACGTTTTCACCACCAATAGCACCGGCGACGATCGACTGCACATCAGCGATATTCAACCCGTAGCGGGCTGCGGCTTTGCGGTCGATATCCACATCGATGTAGCGGCCGCCCGTCAATCGTTCAGCCAAGGCCGAACTGACCCCCGGCACGTCCTTGGCCGCGCGCTGGACCGCCTGGGTGGCCGCATCGATCTCCGTCAAGTTGCTGCCGGCAATTTTCACTCCGATCGGACTCTTGATCCCGGTGGCGAGCATATCGATGCGGTTGCGGATCGGTGGTATCCAAATATTAGTCAGCCCAGGGACGCGCACCACTCGATCCAGCTCTTCCACCAATTTTTCCTGGGTCATACCAGGACGCCACTGCTCACGTGGTTTGAACTGGATAGTGGTCTCGAACATCTCCAGCGGCGCTGGGTCGGTCGCGGTTTCGGCACGACCAGCCTTACCAAAAACGTGTTCGACTTCGGGTACCGTCTTGATCAAGCGGTCAGTCTGTTGCAGCAGCTGCGCCGCTTTCTGCGCCGACAACCCCGGCAGAGCCGAAGGCATATAGAGCAAATCGCCCTCGTCCAGCGCAGGGAGGAACTCGCCACCCAAGCGCGAGATCGGCCACAACGCGCTGAGGAAAACCATTAATGCGATCAGTAGGGTGACTTTGGGCCGATGTAACACCGCATCCAGAGCCGGCTGATAGATCCTGATCAACCAGCGGTTCAGCGGGTTCTGGTCCTCTTTAGGTATCCGACCACGAATCCAGTAGCCCATCAGCACCGGCACCAGAGTTACCGACAGTCCGGCCGCCGCAGCCATGGCATAAGTCTTGGTGAAGGCCAATGGACCAAACAGACGACCCTCTTGAGCCTCCAGGGTGAACACCGGGATGAACGACAGGGTGATGATCAGCAGGCAGAAGAACAGCGCCGGTCCAACCTCCGCCGCCGCTTCGGTCATCACATGCCAGTGACGTTCGCCCTTCAACTCCTCCCCAGGATGGGCCACATGCCAGGCCTCGATCTTCTTGTGGGCGTTCTCGATCATTACCACAGCGGCATCCACCATGGCGCCGATGGCAATGGCAATCCCGCCAAGAGACATGATGTTGGCGTTGATTCCTTGGTGCCGCATGACGATGAAGGCAATGAGCACCCCAACCGGCAAAGAGATAATGGCCACCAGGGATGAACGCAGGTGCCAGAGAAATATCCCACAGACCAATGCGACGACGATGAACTCCTCAAGCAGTTTGTAGCTGAGGTTTTCCACGGCGCGGTCGATCAGCTTGCTGCGGTCGTAGGTGGTGACGATTTCCACCCCGGGCGGCAGGCTGCTTTTCAGGTCATCGAGCTTGGCCTTGACCGCCGCAATGGTTTCGCGAGCGTTCTTGCCGCTGCGCAGAATCACCACGCCGCCGACGGTCTCGCCTTCGCCGTCGAGTTCAGTGATGCCACGACGCATCTCCGGCCCCAGCTGGATCGTCGCCACGTCGCCGAGGGTCACTGGTACGCCACCAGCGCCCAGCTTAAGCGGAATCGCACGAAAGTCGTTGAGTGTCTTCAGATAACCGGAAGCGCGCACCATAAACTCGGTCTCCGCCATCTCCAGCAACGCACCACCGGTTTCCTGATTGGCCTTGCCGATAGCCTCAGTCACCGCTGCTTGAGTGATGCCTAGGTTGGCCAGTTTGAGTGGGTCGAGCTGCACCTGGTACTGCTTGACCATGCCGCCCACGGTGGCCACTTCCGCAACGTTGGGCAGGGTCTTGAGTTCGAACTTGAGGAACCAGTCCTGCAAGGCGCGCAGTTGCGCCAGGTCGTGTCCGCCACTGCGATCCACCAGGGCGTACTGATAGATCCAGCCCACGCCTGTGGCGTCGGGTCCCAAGGACGGTTTGGCGGAAGCCGGCAGGCGGCTTTGGACCTGACTCAAGTATTCCAGCACCCGCGAGCGGGCCCAGTACAAGTCCGTACCGTCTTCAAACAACACGTACACGAAGCTGTCGCCAAAAAAAGAATAGCCGCGTACGGTCTTAGCCCCCGGCACCGAGAGCATGGTGGTGGCCAACGGATAGGTCACCTGATTCTCAACTATTTGCGGCGCTTGTCCCGGATAAGGGGTGCGGATAATCACCTGAACATCGGAAAGGTCTGGCAATGCGTCGATGGGAGTGCTCTGAACCGACCAAACGCCCCAGACCGTGACGAACAACGTGGCCAGCAGTACCAGAAAACGGTTGGCGACTGACCAGCGGATAAGGGCGGCGATCATGGCTGGCCCCCTAGTTTTTCCAGGCGTTCAACGCGCAATCCATCATCGGTTTGGCTCACCGCAACCCGAACCTTGTCGCCCGTCTTGAGTCCTTGCTTGAGAGCAGGGTCAGCCAATGGGAAGGTCATAGTCATACCAGGCATGCCCAGCGTCTTGAACGGACCAAGGGCGATAGTTACGTCTTGGTTATTGATCTCGACGATCTGCCCATCCGCCTCATGAAAGCTGGAGGCTGCTGCGCTGGGTGGTGACATTTCCAGCGTGCTCGCAACAATGCCCTTGAGACTGGCCTCAGAGTCGAGCAGGAACTGTCCAGAGCTGACTACCTGCTGGCCTTCTTCCAACCCCTTCAACACCACCGTCTTGCCTTCGTTTTCCTGCCCGAGTTGCACTTCTACGGGTCGGTAGCGACCAGCGTCTTCGGCGAGCATCACCAAGACGCGTCGGCCGGTGCGAATGATTGCCTCGCTCGGCACCCACAGCACACTTTGTTCGGTTGAACGATTCAGGTGCACCAGGGCCGTCATACCCGGTCTGAGTCGCCCATCAGGGTTGGGCAGTTCGACCCGCACACGCACAGTTCGGCTGTCGGGGTTAGTTTCGGGCAGAATCGCGCTGACCGTGCCCTTGAGCACTGTTCCCGGAAAGGCTGGCAGACGTGCTTCTACAGCTTGCCCCATGATGATCGACCCAGTTTCCGACTCTGGAACGGCCACTGCCAGCCAGACGCTGCTCAAGCCATTGACTCGAGCCAGAGTCTCGCCGGCCGCCACGGTCATACCCGAACGTACATTCAACTCTTGCAGCACACCGCTTATGGGGCTGGTGAGCGTCAGGACCGGCTGGGTCTTGCCGCTTCGCTCCACTTGAGCAATCAACGTCGCTGGCATCCCGGTCAAGCGCAAGCGTTGGCGCGCTGCCGCCAGCAAGTCGGCATCGCCACTGCGTTTGAGTGCGAGAAACTCTTCCTGAGCAGCGGCCCACTCCGGGACCAGGATATCGGCCAAAGCCGCATTGGCTTTGAGCACATCACCTGGAGCATGGGCATACACCCGCTCCACAAAGCCAGCAGTACGCGATTGAATCACCGCAACATCCCGCTCGTTGAATGCCAACACACCGACCACGTCCAGGCTGGAAGCAAGCACGCCGCGAGTGACGGTAGCCAGTCGCAAGCCGAGATTCTGGGTCAGGCTGGGGTCGATACTGATGGCCGCACTGTCCGCTGCAGCATCAGCGTAGCGGGGCATTAACTCCATATCCATGAAGGGAGATTTGCCTGGTTTATCGAACTTCTGCTGCGGGGACATCGGGTCGTACCAATACAGTACTTTGCGTTCGTCTTGGGCTTTAGGGGCCTGTTCGGCTGTGCTATCAGGCATGCGCTGTTGAGCGAACCAGTAACCGCCGGCAGCGCCCAAGGCAATCGAGAGGCCTGTCAGCAAAGCCCCTTTCCAGATTCGAGAGCTCATTGATTGGCGTCCCCATAAGCAAAATACAGGCGAGCACTGGTGAGGGCTCGCTGTTCTTCGAAGTCGATCTGTTTGAGGCGGGTCTCGATGAGTTCACGTCGGGCAGCGATGACAGCCGCCAAGTCGCTTTTACCGGCGCGGTAGCTGGCCATGGTCAGCCCAACCTTTTCCTTGGCCAGGGGTAACAGGCTGTCCTGGCTGCGGCGCACAGCACGGTTCAGACGGTCGTATTCGGCCAGATCGTCCTCCAGCTGCTGGGTATGTTCACGTACGAGAGCTTCGCGCTCGGCCTCCAACTGATTCAGTTCGGCGTGTTTGGCGGCGATCTTCGGGTTTTGTCGGGAGTCGGGGAACAGTGGCAGGTCGAACGTGAATTGCACGCTGACCATGTCGCCGAACTGACGGTCGCGGCGCTGGTAATCAAGCTCCCAACTCCAGTCGGACTGCTTTTCCGACTCTGCTTCATGGACCTTGGCTTGCGCTTCGCGAGTCATCGGAACGAACGCCGCCAGTGCGGGGTGATATTGCAGCTTATGGGAGTAACCCGAGGCGTGAATGGGCCATTCAGGCAAGCTGCCGACGGGCTGGTCATTGGCGGCCGGACCTATCCAGCGTCTGAGAGCCGCTCTGGCTTGGGCCCGCAGGCGGATCAGGTCGTCTTGTTGTTCCGCCAACTGAGCCGCTTCCTGTTTCGGCGTTACCGCATCGGCAGGCTGAGCAAGACCACCGGCGATCTGCGCCCGGACGGTATCAGCCAACAAACGGTTCTCCCGGTAAAAATCCTGAAACAGCGCCTCTTTACGCTCGACGGAATAGCTGCTGATCCAGGCCAATGCCGTGGCCTGTCGGACATTCAGCCGCTCGACACGGCTTTCGGCCGCGGCTCGATCTATCGATGCTTCAGCAACTTCGATGCGCGCCCTACGCTTGTCACGGTTGGGCACCTCCTGCATGACGCCGACCATCTGCATGGTCATGAAGTCCTGCTCGAGGCGCCAGCGGTCAGGTCCGCCGATGGGGTAGTTTTGTACGCCCAGCAGGAGCTTGGGGTCGGGTAGTTCGCCGGCTGGAATGGCGGCGCTGCGTGCGGCTTGCAGTTTGGCTGCTTGGGCGGTCAGCGATGGTGCATTGTTTTCAGCAAGGCGCAAGGCTTCGTCGAGTGTCAGCGGCGCAGCAAGGCTCGGCAATGCCAGCACGCTTGCCGCCAGGGCAACCACGAGGGGCCAACCGGTGCAGTAGCACTTGGAATTCATGTTCACGATTCCTGTGATGATCCACTGCGCGCCTCTTCAAACATGCGCGCAGATATGCCATCCCGCGTCAGAGCGGGATGAGACTCAGTGTGGTGCAGGTATCAAGCGCGAGGCGGTCGCCACACCCCGGACGGGGTATAAGTAGGCAGGAAGTCGCTGAAGATTGTTAGCATCTGCGGACTGGACAAACGGGTGGCAGGTTTCCCAAACGACACTTGTAACAGACTGGCGCTCCTGCATTCCTGGCCAGGTTTGCAGGGTTTACCATGATCGGCGGAGCTGCTCATGTCACGGTCCTGGTTCATATCATCCATCATGGTCATGCCCGTCGTGTTCATCGGGCAAGGTTCTGTCGGTGACTGAATCCCCGCCATCCCGCTCAGGGGAAGCGCCAAGCTGATCAGAAAAATGAGGAAAAACCGCAGATAGCGTTTCATGCGAGGGAGTCTAGTCGCTGGGAATGGGCTATACAATTACGAATCTGTCAGGAAGAGCCAGCCAGATAGCGCCTGCAGGTCAACATGAATACCCTCTCTCAGAAACAATGAATCGCTAAACAGCCGAGCCCAACTCCCTGAGCATGGAAGTAGTTACAGCTTACAGCATGCCGTTCGGATCATCTTTGGTCGGTTTTACCTTCAGTGCGGCATCACTGGTTGCCATAGCTGCAAAGCGAGGGAGCCCACTAGCCTTTGTTTACCCGATCTCGCTCAAAGGGTTCGATGAGCTGTCCAAGGTAGTTTTGGGGGTAATCCTTTTCATGCAATCCGACCTCGGCTTGGCCTAGTTTCCCCACACTGTCGTAGAACGTGCCAAACAGTCGGTCCCACACCATCAGAAACTCACCAAAGTTGACCTGGGCGTCCTCAAAGTCGCGCTTGTGATGCCAGCGATGAATTTCAGCAACACCGATAATGTGGCGCAACCATCCCAGCCGGTAGTCCAGGTTCGAATGCTGAAAGGCCAAGTGCACTGTTAGAATTCCAAACCAGATGGCCACAACTGCGGAGGGTGCGCCTGATGCGAACAGAATCACCAGCCCCGGACTCGCCATAAGCACCGCGTGCAACGGATGTCGTCGCTCCCCGTTCATCCAATACAACCGCTCGGCGCTGTGATGAGGCATGTGAAAACGCCACAGCCAATGCACTCGGTGACTGATCCGGTGCATGGCATACAGGCTCAGATCGAGCACAGCGATGACCAGTAGCAACTGTAACCACAGCGGGCTCTCGATCGGAAAGAGACGAACCGAAGCTGGCACCGCATCACCAAGCTTGACCAGGATTCCAGCTGTGAATTGAATGACGGAAAGGTTCACCAGCATGTGCAGCAGGTCTGTCGCGGTGTCTTGATGATCCTCAAGCCAGGCTTCGCGGAAAGGTTGGATGCGCTCCAAACCAGCAATGATCAAAAGTCCCACTGCAGCGACAAGGGGAATCGTGGGCCAATACGATACGCCGGTATACAGCGCCCAGATCATGAAGGCAGCAGAGCCGCCAAACACAAGTGGATAGCTCACCCACCGTAAGGCGAATCGGAGAAAGGAAGGCATTGCTCAGCTCCTGGATATGGAACCATCACAATATGTGAAGAGGCCAGCTTTCGACTTGAACGAAAGAGCTAAACCTCCTGGAGATGAACTTCAGCCAAGGCGGATGACGGATCGATACCCAGTAGCGCCCGGAATGTCCGGGAGAAATGAGCCGAGTCTGAAAAGCCCGCCTCATGAGCAGCGTCGGTCAGCCGTACACCTTTGGCCAAATGCTGCAGAGCTTGCGTGAGACGTAACCATCTCGCGTAACTACGAAGCGGCAGCCCCGTCTGCTCCACGAACCAATGAGAAAACCGCGTGGGGGATAGATGCACCACAGCGGCCAATTCTCTGCGTCCCATTTGGCCTCTGCGCAGCGCCTCAATTACCTTGATCAAGCGAGGATCTGGGGGCGGAAGATCGGGGAGTCGCAGCGCCTGGCGCACCCCGGTCCTAACCTGGAGATCAGTGTGTCCTATCGCGTGCAGCGCGTTGATAATCGGCGCTACGTCCGCCGGAGTGATCCAAATCACCCTCGCTTCTTCGGCACCCTGCAAAGCACGGGCTTCCTCGGACAGCGCATCCACATAGATCGACAGAACGTGACCGGCGATCAGCCGGTGTTTCAAGCCGGCCGGAATGAAGATGGCACCCCCTGTTTGAACACCCATCGGGGTTTGAACCGATACAGTTGAGTCGAGGCCAACTGAGATCTGATGCGCTTGATGAAGGTGCCATTCCTGGTGACCGGCGCGGCCATGAAAGACACCGATACCGGGACCTACCCATGCATGACCTGCCCAGCGCACGGTCTCTGCTGTAACCCAGCTCTTCATTCTCTAGCTCGGCCCACTTCCGCTTTTGTCCGTGCCGACTGCACACGTATAGTCATTCGGCATCTGACGGCGGCATCGTATTGATGCTGGGCCATGATGGGCTATTCGTACCCGGACATTTTAGTGTTTTGCCGATGCCGGATCGACCGGTTTACCATCGTTCGGGTTATGAACGTTTGTGATTAGTTTGCCGGGTACTCAGCGATCACTTGGTCGGTACCTGCTTTGCTCAGGCCGATGACCTGATACGCATCCTGCTTCCCACCGACCTCCATACCAGGCGAGCCTGCCGGCATGCCCGGCACAGCAATCCCGATAAGGTCATCGCGTTTGCTCAAAGCAACTATTTGCTCGGCAGGTACATGGCCTTCAACAAATTTTCCGTTGATCACCGCGGTGTGGCATGACGAGAGACGCGGAACAACACCCAGGTCCTGCTTGATCGCGCTCATGTTGGTTTCTACATGATCAACGACCGTGAAGCCGTTAGCTTCAAGGTGCTGCATCCACTTCTTGCAGCATCCACAGTTAGCGTCACGATGGACATCGATTGTCAGCGGTTCTGCTGCATGACCAGCGGAACTGATAAACAGAGCCGCGAATGCAGCGAGGCGAAGTGCCCGACCGGGACGAAGAAAGTTATTTCGCATGGGTATGTTCCTTCCCATCAGCATGGGTATGAGTTTTTGGCTGAGCGGCCGGAGTTGCAGAAGCGTCATGTGAAGCCTCGGCACCCAGAGAATTGGCGTGTTCGGGACTTTCATCCTGAGAAGGCGCTGCGGCAGCCTCATGGGCATGGGCGCGGTTCCTCTCGCCATGATGGTCGCCTGCTTCGGCTACTTCTTCGGCTGCCCCCGCATCATGATGTCCAGAGGCAGCCCCCTTTTGACCTTCATGCTGACCTTCATGGTTATGCATTTTGCTCTCGCCGCCACCGTGTTGATGACCACCACTGCTGACTGCTAGAGCGGTGTATTGCTCTGCATTCAGGGTGGGAAGCTGCTTAAGAAAAGCGACCATTCCCCAGATGTAGGGATCAGCCATGCTTTTACCCCAGGCGGGCATGCCTGTGGATTTGATTCCATGCTTGATGATCCAGAACGCTGCGGCAGGGTTTCCATCAACGCCCAGTTTTGAAAGATTTGGAGGTGCAGGGTAAAGGCTATTACTTAACTCGGTTCCTGCGATACCCGGAGCAAGGTGGCAGCCAATGCACATTGAGTTGTAGTTACCAGCACCTGCACGAATCAGAGTTTCATCGCTCAGGTCGGGAACTTCAATATCGCGTGAGCGCACTGCTATCGAGCGATCCCGAGCAGTGGACAGAAGTGAGTAAACGGGTTCGGAATGCGGATCATCCGCCCCAACATTAATCACACCAAAATACACCACGCCGGCACCTGCTATTGCGGCGACCACACCAGCAGCAGTCAATGTTTTCAATGTTCTTTTCATGTCAGGCTCTCAAAACCACATCCGAATACCGGCGACAAATCGCGCCTCGTTCGTATCTTCCCCTTCATCGCTAGCAAGGTCGGCGGTCTTGCCATAGGAGCGACTCCAGGTAACCCCGATGTAGGGGGCAAACTCCCGGACAATCTCGTAGCGCAACCGCATACCCACTTCGGTATTGGCCAAACCAGAGCCAATGCCCCGTTGAGGATCGTTTTTCCCGTAAAAGTTCATTTCGGCTGTGGGCTGCAGGATCAGGCGATTGGTCAGCAGAATGTCGTAGTCGCCCTCTAACCGAGCTGCGGTCTGGCCGTTCTCACCGATGAAAGCGGTGGCTTCAGCTTCAAAGTTGTAGAGGGCCATGCCCTGGATGCCGAAGGCGCCCCAAGTCTGCGGCGAGCCGGGTTTGAAGTCCTGGCGTACGCCGGTGACGACATCCCACCATGGACCAATTGAGTGCCCCCATAGCGCCTGGAGTTCGGCGTCTTCAGTCACACCGTTGGTACGCTCCCCCTCCGACCGCAGCCATAAACGATCAATGTCGCCGCCAATCCAACCTTGTGCATCCCAACTCAGGGCACTGCCGTTATCAGCATCCTGATACTCGAACTGATCAAGGAGAAAGAACGTGTTGAGGCTTTTGTCATGAACACCATGGCCTGCCACAGGCGGAAAAGCAGCTTTACGATCAGCATCTGTTAATACGGGAATGGGAGTTCGACTCGTGCTGGTCGCCCCAGTATTCATATTCATTTTGCTGTGATCCATGCCTTCCATTTGGCCTTGGTCCATCTGCCCATGATTCATTTTGCTGTGGTCCATCGCCTCCATCGAACCATGATCCATCTTGGAATGATCCATCTGGCCGTCTTTGGCGGGGATCGGCTTTTGAGATACCGCCGGTTTCGACTCGGTTCCAGAGGACATGGTCATCGACGGATCCATCTCTTCAGCGGCGCTGGCCAAGCCAACAAAAGTGGCACTGACTGAGACCGTCATCGCCATCAGAGTTGGACGTAGAAGCTTACTGGTCATGATCTCAATCCGCTTTTTTGGTTTTTTGGTCATGATCCATCGACTCATCACTCATCTTGCTGTGATCCATCGAACCATGATCCATGGAACCGTGATCGGTTTTGGATTCATGGGCCTTGGAATTTTGGGTTGGTTCTGGCTTTTCCGTTGAAGATGCAGGAGCAGAGTGGGAATGACCGCCACTGCTTTCTCCTGCCAGTGCAAAGGGCACTCCCCCTAACAGGCCAATGGCAAGGGTGCAACCGATCAGCGACTTACGATTCAGATATTTGCTCATAACCCGTCTCCTTTACTCATCAACCCGTACTTCACGGAACATGCCCATTTCCATGTGAAATAGCAGGTGGCAGTGATAAGCCCAGCGCCCTAGCGCATCAGCTGTTACTCGATAGCTTCGCTTAGTGCCTGGCGGCATATCGATCGTGTGCTTGCGCACCATGAAATTGCCGTTCTCATCCTCCAGGTCGCTCCACATGCCGTGGAGGTGGATGGGGTGGGTCATCATGGTGTCGTTCACCAGTGTGATGCGCAGACGCTCGCCATACTTGAGGCGCAATGGCTCAGCGTCAGAGAATTTGATACCGTTAAATGACCAGGCGAACTTTTCCATATGACCGGTCAGGTGCAGCTCAATGGTGCGATTGGGCTCGCGACCATCCGGGTCCTGGAAAGTGCTCTTAAGGTCAGAGTAGGTAAGAACGCGACGGCCGTTGTTCCGCAAGCCAATACCGGGATCGTCTAGCTTCGGTGCTGTGCTCATGGCTTGCATATCAACCAACGGGTTGTTGGTTTCGGAAGCCGGGTGAGACTGTATAGCTCCTCCGCCCATGCCCGCCATCTTGCTGTGGTCCATGCTGGCCATATCACCCTGATCCATGCCGGCCATCTTGCTGTGGTCCATACCGGTCATGCCAGACATATCGCCCTGATCCATGCCAGTCATCTTGCTGTGATCCATACCCGCCATGTCGCCCGGTTTCATGGTGCTGTGATCCATGCCTGCCATGTTGCCGTGATCCATTCCTCCCATCCCCATATCATCCATGGTCAAAAGAGGACGTGGATCGATCGCTGGAACGGTCGCCTTGATCCCTTCGCGTACCGCCAGGGTTCCGCGGGCATATCCGGTTCGATCCATGGACTGGGCGAAAATGGTGTAAGCCTCCTGACTGACAGGCTCCACAATCACGTCATAGGTTTCTGCCACGGCAATGC
Source organism: Pseudomonas sp. KH_050 (assembly GCF_057838875.1). Lineage (NCBI taxonomy): Bacteria > Pseudomonadati > Pseudomonadota > Gammaproteobacteria > Pseudomonadales > Pseudomonadaceae > Pseudomonas > Pseudomonas sp. KH_050. The sequence goes on from NZ_CM174478.1 coordinate 911,750, forward strand.
GGAACTCTTCGACGCTGACAGGGTTGACGTGCTGGCCGTCGGCGGCCACCACGGTCATTTTCAAGCCTGGGATACGGACGTCGAAGTAGCTCATGCCCGAACCGTTAATAAAGCGCAGGCGCAGCTTCTCACCCGGTTTGAAAATCCCGGTCCAGTTACCGTCAGGGGCCTGGCCATTCATGAGATAGGTGTATGTATCCCCACTGACGTCTGCAAGATCGGTGGGGTTCATTTTCATTTCGGCCCACATCTTGCGATCCGCCACCGTCGCGGACCAGCCTTTCTCGCTGACATCGTTGATGAAGTCGCTGACAGTAGGTTTGTGGTGGTTGTAGTAGTCCGACTGTTTCTTGAGTTTGGCCATAACGCGACCAGGATCTTCATCGGTCCAATCGGTCAGCATTACCACATAATCACGGTCGTATTGAAAAGGCTCTGGCTCTTTCGAGTCGATCACGATGGGCCCGTAGACACCAGCCTGTTCCTGAAAACCCGAGTGGCTGTGGTACCAGTAAGTACCATTCTGATGGACTTTAAACTTGTACTCATACATGCCATCGGGTGCGATGCCGTGAAAGCTTAAGCCTGGAACACCGTCCATATTGGCGGGCAGGATGATCCCGTGCCAATGGATAGAGGTGTCCTGATCAAGGCGGTTTTTCACCCGCAGAGTGACCGTTTCCCCTTCACGCCAGCGCAGCAGCGGTCCCGGCAAAGAGCCGTTAATGGTCATCGCTGTGCGCGCCGAGCCGGTGATGTTCACTGGGGTTTCGCCAATGAATAGATCAAATTCGTTGCCGGTGAGTACGTTGGGAAAACCGGGACTGGTCACCGCCCATACGGGAGTGCGCCATAGGCCAAGCCCGCCGAGAATGCCACCAGCGGCCAGGCCTTTAACGAATGTCCGCCTAGAGGTTTTGGAATGCATGCCGTGTTTGTCCAATCAATCAAAAGGGAAGCCGTGCGCAACAACCTGTGAGTTGCACTTACAGGTTGAAGGCGTTCTCTCGGAGAATCGTTTTAAGCCCGGATGAGCTTTTTCCGCCGCCACTCAAGACGAAGTCATACGGCAAGCGAGTTTAGAAATTGCCACATTTGAACCATCGCGGTGATTACATTTCTGTCAGCTTGGGAATGCGCCAATCATTTCAGCACTTAGCGTGATCGGCGGCTTTGGTTTTGCTCTCGGCTACGGGGGCTTGAGTGCCTTGCTTTTGGGCAATTTGGTACGACTCCATCGAGTCTTTCTTGGCCGCTTCCATACGTGCAAATGCCCGGTCACCACCGCCTTCGGCTATGGCCAGGGAAGAGACGGTCAACGCGGCAATAACAAATAGGGTTTTCATGGATTTCATTTGGGTAGCCTCGGATAAGTATTTGGTTGCCCCGTAGAATCCACATCAATAAATGATTCTGGGGGCTGAGCCTTAGGCTCGATGCCACCTTAACCGTCATTCCCTGTCAGAAGCCTTAGGTGAAAATTACAGTTGCGTCAGGTTGCGCTTTCCTCCTGAACAACCGGCTGTGTACGTTGGAACAGGAAGTAGAGTGCTCTGCAGTTTTGCAACAGATTGCAGTGGTGAGAGGCGCTGTAAAAGAGGGTTGATGGCAGAAGTGCTTGAAGGGCATATCCGGGAGCACCTGGGTGCTAAATTTGTTACTCCTGAACAACGCCAAGAAGACTTGGATCAGGTCATCTCGGCCCTGCGCTCATCTCTGAAATGAGTCAGGAGAGTTGTGCATGAGGGCGTTAACGCTGGGGCAGAACACCGCCTCAGACACTGACCTTGGAAGGAAAACCCAATGCTTCAACAGCAGCGCGGACTCGCTCCGGGTTTTCGATGCTTTTAACGTTGACCTTGCCGGCAGCACGATCCACCGAAACTGTTGCCTCGTCATCCAACGATTGAATCGCTTTGGTAATTTTGCTAACACAGCTACCGCAGCCAATGCCTGAAACGTCTAAGACGAACATAGTTATTCCTCTCATGGTGAGTGGCCTCTTTGGCCGCAGGCACAGCATCAACGTTGACACGATAGGAAGGTCAAGGGGTGTCTGCACCCCCGGTTTGAATGGTTCCAAAGCCTCAATCTATACGGATGTTTCTCAGCCTCAATGCATTGAAAACAACAGATGCAGAGCTGACACTCATCGCGATGGCCGCGACCATCGGTGATAAGAGATGCCCGGTCAGTGGATACAGCAGACCCGCCGCGAGTGGTATACCCATCGAGTTGTAGAGAAAGGCGAAGCCCAAGTTCTGCCGCATGTTTTTTACTGTCGCGACAGAAAGAGCTCGCGCTCGAAGAATTCCCATCAAGTCGCCTTTAACCAGAGTCAGTTGCGCGCTGTTCATCGCGACGTCTGTCCCGGTCCCCATGGCGATGCCCACATCTGCTCGGGCCAAGGCAGGCGCATCATTAATACCGTCGCCAGCCATTGCTATCCGCCGGCCGTATTGCTGAAGGTCCGCGACCAGACGCTCTTTGTCCTGAGGCTTCACTTCACCGTGGACTTCTTCAATGCCCATTTCCTTGGCGACAGCTCGTGCCGTGGTGAGCCCATCACCAGTGGCCATGATGACTTTTACATTGTCAGCCTTGAGCTTGGTGACGGCCTCTTTGGAGGTCGGCTTGATCGGATCTGAGACTGCGAGCAACCCAGCCAGTACTCCGTCGACCGCAACATAGATGATGCTGATACCTTCAAGTCGTAACAGCTCTGCACGGTTTTTGAGGGGGCTGATGTTCACACCAGCCTCTTCCACCAAGGCAGTATTACCCAGCTGGATTTTCTTTCCATTTACCAAACCTCTGACCCCAATTCCAGAACCGGACTCGAATGAGTCAGGTTTTGTTAGAACAAGATTTTCAGCACGAGCATGATCAACAATGGCATGAGCCAAGGGATGCTCACTGCCTTTATCGAGGCTGGCAGCGAGTTGTAGAGCATCATTGGGGTCGAAACTCGGAGTGACCTCCACGCTGTGAAAAACTGGACGCCCCTCTGTGAGGGTGCCGGTCTTATCAACGATCAGCGTGTCGATCTTGCAAAGGTTCTCGATAGCACTGGCATCTCTGAACAGCACGCCCATGCTGGCCGCCTTACCGGTGGAGACCATAATCGACATCGGCGTCGCGAGCCCTAGGGCGCAAGGACAGGCAATGATCAGCACAGAGACCGCATTGATCAAGCCGAAGACCCAACTGGGCTCAGGACCAAAAAGCCCCCAGCCCAAGAGCGTCAGTACCGCAATAGCGATGACGCCCATCACAAAGTACCCGGCAATGGCATCAGCCATGCGTTGCATTGGTGCTTTGGAGCGTTGAACGCGGGCCACCATCTGTACGATTTGCGACAGCATGGTCTCGGCCCCAACCTTCTGTGCCTCCATCACCAGACTGCCATGGGTATTTAGCGTGGTCCCTATCAGACTATCACCAACTCTCTTCATCACCGGCACGGGCTCACCGGTCAGCATTGACTCGTCGACCGCGCTTTCACCTTCCAGTACGGAGCCATCAACCGGCACCTTCTCACCCGGCCTTACCCGGAGGTGGTCACCCTTGTGCGCATGCGTCAGAGGGATATCTTTCTCTTGGCCATCGGAATTGATTTTGCGTGCCGTTTTGGGAGAGACCCAGAAGAGATTTAATAGCGGCTGAGGTTTGCGAGCGGGCTTTGAGCTCGAGCATCTACCCAAGTAGGGTGAGTGAGACGATGACCGCGGCGGCTTCGAAGTAAACGCCGATGCGTCCCTCTTGCATAAAGGTGGCAGGAAAACTCTGGGGAAATAGCGTGGCCACAACGCTGTAAAGATAGGCCGCTGCTGTACCCAGACCTATCAAGGTCCACATATTGGGACTGCGCTGACGAATGGACGCAACGCCCCTCACAAAAAAGAGCCAACCTGCCCATAGGATCACGGGGGTAGCAAGGACCAGTTCCACCCAGTTCTGTGTGGCTCCGTGGAAGAGTTGCAACGAATGTCCCGCCATAGCGAGTACGGTCACGATCACGGTTAACGGCAACGACCACCAAAAGCGACGGGTGAAGTCCATGAGCTCTGGGTTTTCTTCCTCTTCCAGCCCTGGCATGACAGGTTCCAATGCCATTCCGCATTTAGGACAGGTGCCGGGGCCAGGCTGACGTATCTCTGGGTGCATGGGGCAAGTGAATTCAGTGCCCATTCGTGGCTCAGCCGCGGGATCAGTGTCACCAGGGGGATTGGTATCAGACGGATCCGCAGCATAACGCCGGGGTTCTGCTCGAAATTTCTCTTGGCACTTCAGGCTGCAGAACTGATAGGCCTGCCCCTCGTAAAGCTCACTGAACGTGCTCAGCGGGGTAACAGCCATGCCGCACACTGGGTCGCGTAGACCACCATCGTGGGGTTTTACCGGATGAGCCTGATCATGAACGCGGTGACTCATGGCGTTAGACATGACTAGTTTCCTTTATCGTCCTTGTTGGTTTCCGAGCTCACGTGTCGACCATGACCGCCGTGACCGTGCCCGAAAAAATGCATCAATGGGCAGATCAACAGAATCAGATAGGGCAGATAAGGTGAAATATGGCCGAAGTGTTCCCGGAGGACGTAGAAAACACCGATTGCTACCAGCATGATCAGTACGACACCCGTTTTGCTCCTCCAGAAGGAAGAAGGCGAATTTTCAACCGAATGCGGATGGTTAGTCATGATGTGGTCCTCAGTGTCCTGACAAGAACTGCGGTGACGTTTGCGACAGAGAGTAGTCAATGCTCGCTCTGAGGCTGTGATATCGATCAAACAACGCTTATTTCACGTCAAACTGACCAACCATCCCCGACTGATAGTGGCCCGGAACGTTGCAGGCAAACTCCAGGCCTGTGGTCTTGGAAAAGGTCCAGACAAGCTCTTTGGTTGTCCCAGGTTCGATCAGAACGCTGTTGGGATCGTTGTGCTCCATCCCGACCATCTTCATCCCTCCCATGTGTCCCATATCGCTCATGGCATGCGCTTGTCCGGTAGGACTGAGTGTGCCGTTCTGGACCATAGCTGCCATATCTTTTTGATGCGCGGCATGGGCAGCTGCTTTGCCGATGTTGAATTCATGCAGCAGCGAGCCTTCGTTGCGCAGGACAAAGCGAACCGTCTCTCCAGGTTTGACATCTATGTTTTTGGGCTCGAAGGAGATATCGCCCATTTTCACTTCAACCGTGCGGGTAGCCTCGGCCGCTGCTCCAGGCTGACCAATGTCATCTTTCCCGTGGCCAACGCTGGCTATGGCTGTAGAACTGAGGAAAAGAGTTATTGCAGCGCAAACCGGGATAGCAAATTTCGCATTCATAGAGACCTCAAAGTGAAAGTGAGTAGCACGGGTTATGCTAAGGAAATTGAGTTGCCGGTTAACTGACCTGAACACTACTTTCGGTCAGTTTCTGAAATAAAACACGGCGTCGAAGCGACGCCGTTTGAACCTGATGAGGCGCGGGAAACCATGAACGTAGAGCCTTTACTGATGCTTTTCTGAAAGCATCAATTTGTGCTCGCGTTGCATTTGGCTCAGAACGTCATCGACGATTTTGTCGTGCTTCTCCATCCAGGCGAGGTGCTGTTGAGGTGTCATCGATGCGTCGGGATGGTCCTTGTGAAGTTCGCTCATGAGATCGCCAAGCATCTTCATGTGTTCTGTCATGTGCGCAAAGCGTTGTCCCTCGGGGGCTTTTTCGGCTTGAACCAAAACGACTTCGGCTTTATCCCGCATATTTTCCATGCGTACCATCACTCGATCTCCGCCGCCCTCAGCCCATACCGGAGCCGAAAGCAGGATCGAGCCAACCAGAAACAAGGTTTTAAGAGAATTCATGGGGCTGCTCCTTGATAGGGATGTTGTCCGACTCCGGAGGATTTTTCTCGCTGGAGAGCCGGATGAGCACTTGAAAGTGCTCATGATCCAACCCTAGACAACGCTTGCTGACATCTACCTGAAGCCAGGATTACATTTCTGTCAGTTTCTGGTTGGCCGGACCTATTCAATGCAAACTCAGCCCATGATCACTTCGAGAGGCATCCCCATGAGACTTCTGGTTGCTGAAGACGAACCGAAAATAGGTATCTACTTGCAACAGGGCCTGACTGAGGCAGGGTTCAATGTTGATCGTTTCACCAACGGCACTGAGGCTCTTCAACACGCCCTCAGCGAGGCGTATGACCTGCTGATTCTGGATGTCATGATGCCGGGACTGGATGGGTGGGAAGTCCTTCAGAAGGTGCGTTTGTCAGGGAAGGACGTGCCCGTACTTTTTCTGACGGCGCGAGACCGTGTTGAAGATCGAGTCAAGGGGCTTGAGCTCGGGGCAGATGATTACCTGATCAAACCTTTCGCATTTTCTGAGTTGCTGGCTCGGGTCAGGACGCTGCTTCGTCGCGGTAATAACTTAGCCTCACCAACCCATATGAAATTGGCCGATCTTGAGGTAGATCTGCTCAAGCGCAGGGCTATTCGGGCAGGTAAACGCATAGATCTTACGGCCAAAGAGTTTGCGCTACTGGAGCTGTTGCTCCGGCGCCGAGGCGAAGTGCTGCCAAAATCGCTCATCGCCTCGCAAGTTTGGGACATGAACTTCGACAGCGATACCAACGTAATCGAGGTTGCGGTGCGCAGGCTCAGAGCGAAGATTGATGACGACTTTGAGGTCAAGCTGATCCAGACCTGCCGCGGCATGGGCTACATGCTCGATGCACCTGATTCGGAATCGGAATGAACCGTCTATCCCTGACTACACGCATGAGCCTGATGTTCATGCTTGCGGTGACCGCGGTGCTCACCGTCGCCGGCCTCAGCTTTAATAATCTCAGCCGGCATCACTTCATAATGCTGGATCAGCAGGCCCTGAACGAAAAGCTCCACTCGACCCAAAGAATTTTGGGAGAGCTGAAGAGTATTGATCAATTCGACGAGTTAAAGCCCGAGTTACAGGCGTTGCTCGGAGCTCACCGTGATTTGACGGCCCTGATCCTGGATAGTGACGGGAGGCTGATTTTCGCTGATCCAGAGCCAGTAAATGTGCCGGAAGAGTTCATCTCGACGACAAACAACACTGTGTGGGAATGGCAGGACCAAGAGCAGATGTTCCGTGGCTTGACCGCACCTGCGATGGTCACCGGTCAGGATAAGCCGTTGACCGTCATTTTGATCTTCGATGTTACACAGCATATGTCCTTCTTCGAGACGCTCCAGCGATGGTTCTGGGTAGGGCTGGTGATCAGTGCGCTCGTCAGTGCCGCTTTAGGCTGGATGGTTGCACGCAGTGGCTTGCGTCCTATTCGTCAGGTGACCATGGTCGCGGCGTCGATGTCAGCCAAATCACTGAAAGAACGCATCCCCTTGGCGCCGGTCCCAAAAGAGCTGCAACAGATGGTGTCCTCGTTCAATGCGATGTTGTCCCGGCTGGATGATGCTTTTGTACGGCTATCCAATTTTTCAGCGGACATTGCCCACGAACTACGTACCCCGCTCAGCAACCTGATGACCCATACCGAAGTGGTGCTCTCGAGAAAAAGGGGTATTGAGGACTACGAAAATAATCTGTATTCGAATCTGGATGACTTGAAACGCATGTCGCGGATGATCGATGACATGCTTTTCCTAGCGAAATCTGACAATGGGTTGATCAAGCCTGAGAACAAACCGATAAACCTATTGGAGGTCGTGGAGAAATTGCTCGAATACTACCGCCTGCTGGCTGATGAGCGCGGTATCGAATTGACCGTTTCGGGAGCAGGACGTGTCCGGGGGGACGTGTTGATGTTGCACAGAGCCATCTCGAACTTGCTGTCGAACGCTCTACGGTACACCCCTGAGGGACGAACCATCAGCATCGACATCCAACAAAAAAATACGTCGACAATGGTGACGGTCGAAAACCCTGGAGAGACTATCGCGCCCGAGCATCTTGAAAAGCTCTTCGATCGCTTCTACCGCGCAGATCCGGCCCGACGCGAAGGAAGCCCCAGCAACGCCGGGCTGGGGCTCTCAATTACGCGGTCGATCATAGAAGCCCATGAAGGCAAGATCTGGTGTACCTCATTCAATGGAAAAACAGCCTTCCACATGGAACTTCCGAGTGCCGGATTGAAACGTGCCTGAACCTCGTTCAGGCGCCGCATCGGAGCAAAGATAGGCAAAGGCGCTTGCTTCCTAGACGGATGACCTACCTGCAGCTCTCAGAGAGCTGCAGTTAGGGAAAGACAAAGTAATGTAAGTCGTGAAAAAAACACGCGCAAAGCTTACTGAAATGTAATCCAACAGTCGGCAGTCATGTGGCATCGTGTCCTAGCTCTATAATGCGGTCACCCTGATCTGTTACCTAGCCTCAGTACGCGGCATACGCTTGGTATTCGCCTGTGGTTTTGAACCGGTATTAAGAAGTAAAAACTAGATCTACTCCACCAAACCTCGAACCAACAGCTTATGCTGTGAGGAGTCTTGCATGTCCTTCTTTAAAAATACTACCGTTGCAGTTGCACTAACCGCCGGTTTGCTCATGAGCGCTATCGCCCAGGCGCATCCAAAGCTGGTGTCTTCTACCCCTGCGGAAGGCTCGACGTCCGCGGCGCCTTCCAAGATCGAGTTGCACTTCTCGGAGAACCTCACGACTCAGTTCTCGGGAGCAAAACTGATCATGACTGACATGCCGGGTATGCCAAATTCCCCCATGGGTGTTAAGGCTGGCGTCGCAGGCGGTGAGGACCCAAAAATGATGGTGATCACCCCCGCTGCTCCGCTAACCACCGGAACTTATAAGGTCGAATGGCGGGCGGTCTCTTCCGACACTCACCCCATCACAGGCAACTTTTCTTTTAAAGTGAAATGATTCATGAGCGACTCAATCAACATCGCCCTTCGCTTCGCTCTTTATTTAGACCTGATGTTGCTGTTTGGATTAGCAATATTTGGCTTGTATAGCCTCAGGGGAAAGGAGCGGGTATCTGGCACAGTCTTGAACTTTGAGTCGCTCCTTTTCAGTACAGTCGTTGTTGGTGTACTTCTGTCTCTTGCCGCGATGTTGCTGCTTGCGAAAGCAATGAGCGGTGTTTCAGAGTTTATGGAGCTTCGCCAACACATCTTCGAAATGGTGCTTACTGGTACTGACGTCGGGCTCACTTGGATGGTCCGAATAGCAACCCTTGTGCTGGCAGGTATCGCCGTCACACTTAACAGGCGCTTCCCAACCCTCAGTCTTTGGGCGGTTACTGTTTTCGGTGCTATTGCTCTCGCTACCCTAGCGTGGACAGGGCATGGCGCTATGGACGAAGGCAATCGTCGTTATATTCATTTCATTAGTGATATCCTTCACCTTTTGGCAGCCGGCGGTTGGATGGGAGCTCTGGCCGCATTCGCTTTACTGCTGCGTGCGAAAAGACTAAACGGTAGCCAAGAAGTACGGGTTCTCTCCCGAGTCCTGACTGGATTTGAATCAGTTGGTGCGCTGATTGTAGTGATTTTGAGCATTACTGGCGTAGTGAATTATCTCTTTATCGTCGGCCCAACCCTGGACGAAGTGATGCTCACTACTTATGGCGTTCTGCTCTTTCTGAAAATTTTACTCTTCGCGGGGATGATTGTATTAGCGACACTAAACCGTTTTCATTTGAGCCCACTGTTAGAATGCTCAATCAGGGAAGGAGACCATGCCGTCGCCGTCAATGCCTTGCGACGCAGTATGATCCTTGAGTTCTCCGTTGCAGTAATCATAGTATGTCTTGTCGCTTGGCTAGGAACTCTTAGTCCGGAAATGGAGATGGATATTGAAATGAAAATAGATATGAGTACGATGCAGAGTCAATAACAGGCTGAATGGTCCAGCAATTAAATGGTGAGGCTGACAGGCCAATAAAGTGGCGGTTGCAGGAGCTGAGTGCAACACGGTTATTGAATTGAAGCAGGAGCCTCATGTTGCAAGCCCATCAGCTGAGTGAATACCTCGATCGGACACAGCCAGTTAAATCGCTTGCGTGGTCGGATGTTCAGCAAATACGCAAACTTGTCCAACTCCTCTTGGGTGTACCTGGACAGGTCAGTTCCCTTGGGCAAAAACTGGCGGACAAGGCCGTTGGTGTTCTCGTTGGTTCCACGTTGCCATGGGCTGTGTGGGTCAGCAAAGTAAACAGCAATACCCGTCTTCTGAGTGAGTTCGGCGTGCCTGGCCATTTCCTTGCCCTGGTCATACGTCATGCTTTTACGAGCGGCCAGCGGCATGCCATTGAGCGCCGCGCTGAACCCTTCGACTGCCGATGTCGCCGTAGCGTCATTCATTTTCACCAGCATCAAATAGCCGCTGGAGCGCTCAACGAGTGTCCCGACCGCCGAGGCGTTGTTCTTCCCCTTGATCAAGTCGCCCTCCCAGTGCCCTGGCATCAAACGGTCTTCAACCTCCGGCGGGCGCAGGTGAATACTGACCATATCCGGAATCTGGCCGCGACGATCAACGCCCCCAGCGCGCGGTCTACGTGTGCTCTTGCCTTGTCGCAGACACTGCACCAGCTCCTTGCGCAACTCCCCGACGGGCATCGCATAGATCGCTTTGTAGATGGTTTCCCGGCAAACGTAGGCTTCTTCGAAATTGATTTTCATGACACGCAGCTTGCCCGCGATTTGCTCTGGGGAAAAGCGTTCTCGAAGCAAATGAAGCACCAGCTCGAAGCGTTCATTGCCCAGAACCAATTTTCTGGCAGGGCGGCAAACTTTACGGCGCTCGCGAGTGTGAGCCTGTGCAACGTGGGCAACGTATCTCCCATTGAGGGATCGATTGCGACGCAACTCGCGGCTGATCGTAGAGGGGCTTCGGCCAAGCATTCGAGCTATCTCGCGCTGACTAAGACCTTGATATTGCCCGACCTGGATCGTGGCGCGTTCTTCGACGCTGAGTTCTGTATAGGACATGGCGGCACCTTACCGGAGGGTGAGGTGTTGCACTCAGTTTTTGCGGCCGCCAGTCAATTGATTGCGTTGAATCAGCTATCAATTAAAATAAATAGAATGTGACACTTGGCGTGCGTCAGTAACAAGAAGATGGCGATTTTCAACAAGGGTGTGACATTAATCACAAAGCTAAAAGGCTAATGCCTCGCTTGACCATTCGACTAGCCGCTGTGGACACATACGCTTTGGCCACGACGGTAAAGTGTTTTATCACTAATCTGGAGAACATGAAAAAGGCTATGCGGTATGCATGACGTGCGGTCGAGCCGAGTCGATGACTATTTCCGGCGATGTTCCTATGGTGCTACGGGCTGATAAATCCCATCGCCACCGTTGGTGGTATTACTGGTGGCCGCAAAGAGAAAGACTATTTTGGAGCAGCCGTTAAAGCAAATGTTTACCTCGGTTATCAGATTCAGACTGATGTGTTAGAACTGTGCTTGAAAAGCCCGAAACCGGCTTATGATTATCTGACTCTGACTCTGACTCTGACTCTGACTCTGACTCTGACTCTGACTCTGACTCTGACCAGTTCGGTTTTAGAGGGCCAGTTGGCCCTCTAATTCATTGAGTTTTATGCAAAGACAAAGTATTTGCGGACTGTCTCGACAACTTCCCAGGTGCCTTTCATGCCGGGTTCAACTATAAAAATATCACCAGCCTTCAAGTGAATAGGATCCTGCCCATCAGGAGTAATGATGCAATACCCCTCGCGAAAGTCGCAGTATTCCCATTTTACGTACTCAACTCGCCATTTGCCTGGCGTGCATATCCAAGTACCCATGATCTTACTTCCATCTTCACTAGTGTAGGCATTGAGGTTGACGGTGTGCGGATCACCTTCGAGCTTTTCCCATTTGCAGGCGTCGAGTACTGGCAACGGGTGGGTATCACGCAATACAACTATGGATTGGGACATGTTGTTACCGAGCTAGTGATTGAATGAATCGCTACGGTAATGGGACTGAAGGAGGGTAGGGTGCCTAGGGTCGACATCTAGGTGTCTATAAGCGCAATCAGCTAGTTATTGCTGGATTTTTTGAGGGTGCAGATCAGGGGGAATGAAGTTTTTTTGAAAATAAAATTGCTAGGTATGGACATGATCACGAAGGGACTTCGACCCTTTATTTGTGGGGGCTCCAGCTTATGTCCATAGACTGGAATGAAACCGGTGTGGCGCATGGCAGTATTCCCACTTCACGTACTCGACCCGCCATTTGCCCGGCGTGCAGATCCAGGTGCCCATGATCTTGCTGCCGTCTTCACTGGTGTAGGCGTTGAGGTTGACGGTGTGCGGGTCGCCTTCGAGCTTTTCCCATTTGCAGGCATCGAGCACGGGCAGAGGGTGGGTGTCGCGAAGAACGGTAATCGGTGCGGACATGATGACTCCGAGCGGTAGGGAGAACTGAAGTCGCACCCTATAGCGCCTGGCGAGGTGCCAGTTGTCTGTACTCGACATTCAGCTGTCCAGAAACGCAGCGGCCATTCTGTATCCACGCAACCGCTCGACGGATCAAATCAGGCGTTTGAACTGGCGGTTTTTTTCATTGAAATTTACGCTCGTTAAATGCCTGATTCTTGGCAGTATGTGCGAAAAAATCGAGTCTTCCCGAAGGCTTTTGCAAGAATATTCACAGGTATCACTCGTATCATTCACATCGGAACAGGCCGAGAGCTTTGCAATGGAAAACACAATGTCGTGGTGGGATATCAGCCCGCCCTTGAGTATCGCGACACCTACCTGGCCGGGTGATACACCTTTTCAGGAAGAGCGGGTCTGGACGTTCGGGCCCGATTGTCCGGTGAATGTCGGGCGCATCACCCTGTCGCCGCATACCGGTGCCCATGTCGATGCGCCGTTGCATTACAGCGCTGACGGTGCGGCGATTGGCGATGTGTCGCTGGATATCTATATCGGCCCTTGCCGCGTGCTGCATTGCCTGGACAGTGGCCAGCTGGTGCACCCCGAGCAGCTTGAAGGTCGTTTGCAAGACCTGCCCGAACGCGTGCTGCTGCGCACCTATCGCCAAGCGCCGTTGACCGTCTGGGATCCGCACTTCTCGGCAGTCGCCAAAGAAACCGTCGACCTGCTGGCGAGCCTTGGCGTGCGCTTGATCGGCATCGATACGCCGTCGTTGGACCCGCAACAATCCAAGACCATGGATTCGCACAATGCCGTGGCCCGCCACGGCATGGCCATCCTCGAAGGCATCGTGCTCGATGAGGTCCCGGAAGGCGACTACGAATTGATCGCGCTGCCGCTGCGTTTCGCCAACCTGGACGCCAGTCCGGTCAGGGCGATTTTGCGTCCACTGAATAAACCGCCACTTGAGGAGCCTGCTCAATGAGCCAATGTCCCTATTCACCTGCCAACCAGACAGAGGAATGGCATAACGCCGAGCTGAATTTTTCCGACTCTATGAGCTACGGCGATTACCTCGACCTGGGCCGTATTCTCAGTGCTCAGCACCCCTTGTCGCCGGACCATAACGAGATGCTGTTCATCATCCAGCACCAGACTTCGGAGCTGTGGATGAAGCTGATGCTGCACGAGCTCAAGGCCGCTCGCGAACACCTCAGGCTGGGAGAGTTGCCGCCCGCTTTCAAGATGCTGGCACGGGTCTCGCGGATTTTCGATCAGCTGGTGCATGCCTGGACAGTGCTGGCCACCATGACCCCCACCGAGTACCACGCGATACGGCCGTTTCTGGGGCAGTCCTCGGGTTTCCAGTCGTTCCAGTACCGCGAAATCGAATTTATCCTGGGCAACAAAAGCGCGACCCTGTTGCGTCCCCACGCCCACCGGCCGGAGCTATTGCAAGAACTTGAAAAGTCGATCGCCACCCCTTCGCTGTATGACGAAGCGATCCGCTTGATGGTCGATGCTGGCCTGACCATCGATCCGCAACGCTTCGAGCGCGACCCGAGCGGCCCTACGGTGCATGACGCCTCGGTAGAAGCGGCCTGGCGCGTGGTCTACACCGACCCTTCGCAATACTGGGACCTGTATCAATTGGCCGAGAAGCTCATCGACCTTGAGGATTCATTCCGGCAATGGCGCTTCCGCCATGTGACCACGGTAGAGCGAATCATCGGCTTCCAGCCGGGAACCGGCGGCACTGAAGGCGTCGGCTATCTGCGCAAGATGCTCGACACCGTGCTGTTCCCGGAATTGTGGCGGGTGCGTTCGACCCTCTGACCCGGATAAAAGAAAACGGTCCGGCATTCATCGAATGCCGGGCCGTTTTTATTTGGGCGGATGATCGCCGTTGGGTCACTTGCATATCCCTCTGCGACCGCTGGTCGACACTGTAGTTTCTGACAGTAGCCAGGAATGGCTTTTCAGCCTTAGCTGTCTTGAAGCACAAGGATGACCACAAGCCATGCTGGCTCAGACACCGACATTACACAGCCGCACCCCGACGCTGACTGCCACTGACCCGCGTGGCCTGACGGTGCGTTCGGTGGATTATTGCCGCATTGCGCAAGGTGGACCTGCCGAATCACGCGTCAATCGCACAGCCCATGACCCGACGGGGCGCGCCATCGCCCAGTGGGATCCGCGACTGTTCAGAGACGCTTCGGCCCCGGCCAACCTCGCCTCGGTGTATTCCCTTTCCGGCAAAGTGCTGAGCACGATCAGCGTCGATGCCGGGTGGCGCGTCAGCTTGTTGGGCGAAGCAGATCATCTGCTGCATCACTGGGATGGCCGGGGCAGTCAGCGGCGGATGGAGTACGACACGCTGCTGCGGCCGCAGGCGGTGTTCGAGCAGGCCCTTGATGAGGAGTTTTCCTGTACGGAGCGTTATCTGTACGGTACTGCTGATCCCGCAATCGCCGATCACAACCAGTGCGGGCAATTGATTCGACACGATGATCCGGCCGGCACGCAGCAGTATGAAATCTTTGGTTTGACCGGGGTGCTGCTGGAGCAGATTCAGCATTTTTTGCGCCTGCTGGGCTCGCCCGACTGGCCCGTGCCTTTGGAAGAGCGCAATCAGCTGCTGGAACCCGGCGAAGGCGCAACGACCCGCTCGCGCTTCAATCCGCTGGGCGATGTGCTCGAGCAGACCGATGCCAAAGGCAATCGACAGTTCTTCCGCCAGACCGTTGGCGGTCAGTTACGGGAGGCACACCTGCAACTGAACGCACAGGCTAACCGGCAAACCTTGGTCAGTGCCATCCAGTACAACGCCCACGGCCAGACTGAGCGGGAAACCGCGGGCAACGGTGTCATCACCACCCTTGAGTATCGTCCCGAAGACGGTCGCCTGATCCGGCTGCAGGCCAAGCGCGACAGTAAATCCCTGCAAGACTTGCGATATGACTATGACCCGGTCGGCAATGTGCTGAGCATCGAAGATGCGGCGCAACCGATCCGCTACTTCGCCAACCAGCGCATCGACCCGATCAGCCGCTATCTCTATGACAGCCTCTACCAGCTGATTCAGGCCACGGGCTGGGAGGCGGGCGGTCCGAATAAAGGCCCGCAATTTTCCGCTTTCGACGATCCCGCGGCGCGCGCCAATTACCGCCAGACCTACCGCTATGACGAGGGCGGCAATCTGTTGGAGCTGGCCCACGACGGCCCGCAACAGCATGGCCGGACCCTGACTGCCGCCAGGCACAGCAACCGCTGCCTGCCCGAACACAACGGCCGGCCACCGAGCGAAGCAGAGATCGCCGCAGCCTTTGACGCCAACGGCAATCTGCTGAACCTGCAACCGGGGCAGGCGCTGAGTTGGGGCCTGCGAAACCAGTTGAAGGAGGTGCGGCCGGTGGAGCGCGACTCCGGCCTCAATGACCGCGAATGGTATGTCTACGGCGCCGACGGAAGGCGCCGGCGCAAAGTCCGCTCGACCCAGACCAATGTACGCACGCTGATCGCTGAAGTTCGTTACTTGCCGGGTCTGGAAATCCGTACCCACAGCAGCAATGGCGAAGAGCTGCAGGTGATCGTCGTCCAGGCCGGCAGAAGTAGTGTGCGGGTGTTGCACTGGGAGACGGAGCCGCCCAAAGACAGTGCCAATAATCAGTTGAGATATAGCGTCGCGGATCATCTGGGCTCCTGCACCTTGGAACTCGACAACGCAGGCGAGGTGATCAGCCAGGAGCGCTATCACCCCTTTGGCAGTACCGCATGGTTTACCGGCAGAGGGGAAGTGGAGGCCAGCTATAAAACCGTGCGCTATTCAGGTAAGGAGCAGGATGCGACGGGACTTTATTATTATGGCTTCAGGTATTACATACCGTGGTTGCAGCGGTGGGCTTGTCCAGATCCGGCTCTAAATCTGGACGGCCTGAATATGTTTGCCTTTGTGGGTCATAACCCCATCAGGTATGTCGATAAACAAGGGATGATGAAGTATGAAGTGGCCAATTTGTTTCGCGGTGCCAAGATAGATGCGCCGCCCGCCATGAGGGAATTAGTTCAACACAACGTCGCTGCGCCACCGCACGGCATGACCGTGGACAGTGCTCTCCATGCAGGATTTGAGTTTGCCTACGACATGATATGGGCGACCAAAGGGCTGTTGGTGCTGGGTGCAGGCAATCAGATTCCGGATCTATTGAGTAGCCAGAACGGTTCAGAAAGTCATACCAGCCAAGTGCGGGATCTCAGCTTTATGGGAAGGTCCAGATACGAGCATGCATTGGCTGCGGGAGCGGGGCTTTGTAATGAATTTGCGGGGGTAACAGCGTACCTGGCTTCTTCTTCGAACAGGTGGCCTGGACTCCCGGTATCCATTGCTTCCTTTCCGGGGCATATGTTTTCACTGTTAGGCGATTCGCGAATCAGTGACCCTATCGTTATGGACAGTTGGGTGACCTTTCCGATACCTCATTTGTTTTCTCAAAGTCGCTATTCCGCGTATCCGGTGACTTCCGTTGATCACTCTCCGCGTATGCCGGGTGACCCCTTTTACGAGCTCGATACCGATGTGGTCGATCAGTTGCGGACCCAGCATTATGGGAACATCCAATCCCTGACTGGAAGTGATTGGATAACCGCTATCATTGAGATCGAATTGGCCCTGGGGAGAACGCAAAGCAACGAAGTTTGGTATCAACACACAGCAATGAATCATTCCCAGGATTTATTTGCGATCAGTGACAATCTGGATCATGTGAATTTTGCTGAAGTACCCGCTGATCAGGCGCCAGTGATAGAACAATCAGTTGTCTTGGCCCGGCACTTTGAAAACTCCTCGCCGCTGGCCAGGCTCTACAAGAGAATATGAACTGTGGTTCGGGTTGCTGAAAAATCAGACACCTCGGTCATACAAGTACAATCGAGGTGCCTGGTGACGGCCGCTGTGTGGCCAATCGCAGCCTGCGCTAGCGATTACAGGTTCTACATTACTGCATCACGCTCAGGGCCCGACTCCTGGCCACCCGCAGCCGATAAAAACCGTAAATAACCAATACCCAGACTGGCATGGCAAAGACCGAAGCCCGAACCCCCGGGATCATCAACAACACGCAGATGATCATCGCCATGAAGGCCAGGCACAGGTAGTTGCTGAAGGGAAACCAGAACGACTTGAAGCCCGGCACTATGCCTTGCTGGCCCATGATTTTGCGAAACTTCAGATGGGTCAGGCTGATCAGCGTCCAGTTGATCATCAGCGATGCAACCACCAGCGCGAACAGCAACTCAAGCGCATTCTGCGGGGCAACGTAGTTAACCACCACGCACAACATGGTGACCAACGCCGATATGCCCAACGCCCGCAACGGCACACCCTGTTTGTTCAGTTTCATCAGTGCCTTGGGCGCGTCGCCCTGTTCGGCCAGGCCATAGAGCATGCGGCTGTTGCAGTAGACGCCGCTGTTATAGACAGAGAGCGCCGCGGTGAGCACCACGAAGTTGAGGATGTGCGCTGCGGTATCGCTGCCGATCAGGGAGAAGATCTGCACGAACGGGCTGCCGCTGTAGGCGTCGCCGGAAGCGCCCAGGGTCTGCAGCAGCTGATCCCACGGATACAGCGACAGCAGCACGGTGAGTGCGCCGACGTAGAAGATCAGCACGCGATAAACCACCTGGTTGATCGCCTTGGGAATCACCTTCCTCGGTTCGCTGGCTTCGGCGGCGGTGATGCCGACCAGTTCCAGGCCGCCGAAGGAGAACATGATGAACGCCATCGCCATCAGCAGGCCGCTGCTGCCGTTGGGGAAGAAACCGCCGTGGCTCCACAGGTTGCTGACCGAGGCCTGCGGGCCGCCGGTGCCGCTGAACAGCATGTAGCAGCCCAGGACAATCATGCCGATGATTGCCACGACCTTGATGAGCGCGAACCAGAACTCCATCTCGCCGAAGACTTTGACGTTCATCATGTTGATCAGGTTGACCAGCACGAAGAACACCGCCGCACTGACCCAGGTGGGGACCTCCGGCCACCAGAACTGCACGTACTTGCCCACGGCCGTCAGTTCCGCCATGCCGACCAGTACATAGAGCACCCAGTAGTTCCAGCCGGACAGAAAGCCGGCATAACCGCTCCAGTATTTGTGGGCAAAGTGGCTGAAGGAGCCGGCCACCGGCTCTTCGACAATCATCTCGCCCAACTGACGCATGATCAGGAAGGCGATGAACCCGGCAATTGCATAGCCGAGGATCATCGACGGTCCGGCTGACTTGAGCACTCCGGCGGAGCCCAGGAACAGCCCGGTTCCAATGGCTCCGCCCAAGGCGATCAGCTGAATATGACGATTTTTCAACCCCCGCTTGAGTTCGCCCTGTTGCAAGATTTCATCCGCCATCTGGATCCCTTCTCGTTGTTATGGTCTGGCTTGGTTTGGTTGCGTAAGTTTATTCAATCCCGGCGCTTTTTTTCAGCGTTCAGACATTACTCTCGGTAAATTTCTCGTCATACAGGTGCACGCTGTCGAGTTCCTGGCTCTGTAGCCAGTTCTTGATCGACTCGACCATGGGCGGCGGCCCGCAGACGTACATGTCGACCGCCGCGTCGCGCAGTTCGCTGGCGTCGAAATGCTCGGCGATGTAGCCGCGTTTTCCGCTCCAGTCGGGCTCCGGCTCACTGACCACCGCGGTGTAGCGAAACCCCGGGATGCGTTCGGCATAGGCCTCGATGCGCGCGCTTTCGCACAGGTCGGCAGCATTCCGTACGCCGTAGTACAGGTGCACGGGTTGCTCGCAGCGGCGTTCGGCAATTTCATCAAGCATACCCAGCAACGCGGACAACCCGGTGCCACCGGCCACCAGGATCAGCGGCCGGGTGATGTGACGAAGATAGAACGCCCCCAGCGGCGCTTCCAGGCCGATTTCATCGCCCACCTGGCAGCGTTCGCGGATGTAATTGCTCATCACCCCGTCGGGCAATAGACGAATCAGGAACTGCACTTGATTGCTGGCGCCTGGCCGGTTGGCGAACGAGTAGGAGCGCTTGCTCCGGGTGCCCGGAATCAGCAGTCGGGCGTATTGCCCCGGGAGGAAATCCAGTGGCTGACCGGTTGTACCCAGATCCAGATGCAGGATCGCCGTGCTCGCCGAGACCTGACTGACTTCAGTGACTCTACCGCTCAGTTGTGCAGGGCCTGAGGCATTGCACAGGCTGGAGGCGAAGTCGAAATAAAACGCCGCATCGGATTTTACCCGGGTCTGGCAGGTGAGCATCTTGCGTTGTTGCAGGTCCTGGCTGGAGAGGGTCTCCTCATCCACATAGTCCTGGCTGTAGTCGCCCGATTCGCAGCGGCCCTGGCAGGTGCCGCAGACGCCCTCGCGGCAATCCAGGGGGATATTGATGCCGTTGCGCAGGGCGGCGTCGAGCAGTATTTCATTGGCCTGTACGGGAAAGAACAGCGTTTTGCCGTCGGCAAAGCTGAACGCGACCTTGTGATTCATGCCCCGGTCTCCATGGATTCAGAGGTGGTAGAAATCGAGCACCGAGTTGATGGTGTCGTTGAGCAGCAGCACATGCTTGCGGGTGATCTTCCAGCTGTCTGCGACCGGCTTGAGCTGGTAGGTGGCGCGGCCGTAGAACTGCTCGGAAGTGGCCAGGCGATAGAACAGGGTGTGCCAGTTCAGCCGCACTTCGAGGTCACCGCCCTCGAGTTCGCTGATGCGCAGGTTATTGACCAGGTGCAGCGTGCGCGGCATTGGCGTGGCCGAGGCGGCCTTGCCGGTGCGCAGGCGGAACACCCGGTCTTCCAGGCCAGAACGGTTCGGGTAATAGATCAGCGACATCTCGCGCTTGGGATCCTGGGTGTAGACGTGCTCCGAGTCCCATTGCGGCAGGTGGAGCTCGCTGTGCTCGTCGAACAACTGGATGTAGGCGTCCCAGTCCTGGGCGTCGCACAACTCGGATTTGCGATAGAAAAACTGTTCGATCCGGTACTGCAATTGCGCATTCATCTTCACACCTCACGCTGCTTCAGGGATTTCGCTTCCAGGCCATCGAGCAGGAATTTCTGCCAGTTGCTGTGCTGGTTGACGTAAAGCCCCTCGTGGGTGAATTCAGTGCCGGTCATCGCCGGCATGATGCCGATCGACTCGCTGTTCGGTGTCGCGCCGGTCGCCCATTGATGGCTGCCGCGGGAAATATCGCTCCAGCGCTCCAGCCGTGCCTGGAACCCGCGCTGGGCTTCACGGAATTCCACCAGGTCATCCGGGGTGCCGAGCCCGGACACGTTGAAGAAGTCTTCGAACTGACGAATCCGGTTTTCGCGGTCGGCGTCCGACTCGTCTTTGACCCCCAGGCACTGGCTGATGATTTCGGTCTTGTTCCAGGCCACCGGGCGAATGATGCGCAGCTGCGAGCTGATCTGATCGAGGAAAAACAGGCTGGGATAGATGTTCAGGTTGCGCAGGCGATGCATCATCCATTCGGCCTTTTGCTGGCCATGTTCTTCGATCAGCCGCGGCATGATCGTGGCATAGCCGGAGCGCACTGCAGGATTTGGCATGTCGCTGAACAGCAGGCTATGGCCATTATCGAAGGCGAACCAGCCGTCGTCGGTATTGGCGTCACCGGCACCGAGTTTGCTGTAGTCGAGGGTGGTGGCGCTGCTGGTGCCTTTCTCGCTGTTGACCTGCTGGCGGTGCTGCACGGTGGCCACGTAGTTATAGTGAACGGTGCTGACGTGATAGCCGTCGAGGCCGTTTTCGTTCTGCAGTTTCCAGTTGCCGTCGTAGGTGTAGGCCGACTTGCCGGGCAGTACTTCCAGCTCGCCGGTGGGCGACTGGGCCACCATCATGTCGAAGAACACCCGGGCATCTCCGAGGAAGTCTTCGAGGCTGTCAGCGCCGTGCACATCCAGGCTGATGAACACAAAACCCTGGTAACTCTCGATGCGCGCCTTCTTCAGGCCGCGAGTGGCCTTGTCAAAACCTTCCGGGTATTCGCCGGGAGCCTTGACCTTGACCAGGCGGCCATCGCTTTTGTAGCACCAGGCGTGGAACGGGCAGGTGAAGGTCGACTGGTTGCCCTTGCCGACCCGGGTCAAGGTCGTGCCGCGATGCTGGCAGGCATTGATCAAGGCGTTGAGCTGACCGTCGCCGTCACGGGTAATGATCATCGGCTGGCGCCCGGCACGCAGAGTGATGAAGTCGTGATTGTTGGCCAACTCGCTTTCATGGCAGGCGTAGATCCAGTTCTTCTCGAAGATCAGCTCCATCTCCAGATCGAACAACTGCGGTTCGGTAAAAATATCCCGGGCAATCCGGAATACGCCGTCTGCCGGACGAAAGTCCAGGCAGCCTTCAATAAACGCTTTCCACTGCTCGACGTTTTTTGCGCCATTCATGGGTGTGTACCTTTTTTATTCAGGCCAATCGGTGTGCTCATTAGAGAGAGTGGGGCGGGCAGGGGTCTATCCGGTTAATCGGCGAAGGCAGTCCATAAAGTTCGGTGGCGGGTCAGTCGAGCAATGGGGTGGCCCCAAAAGATCGCAGCCTGCGGCAGCTCCTACGGGATCGCGTGTTTCTGCCAATTCACGGGTGTACCCGGTCTTGGCGATCTCGCGGGCACCGGGTAACACCCTCGTGTACCGAACTGAGCAGCTACTACTCAACCCCGCACCAAACGATGAACGGCTGCCCCTGTTTGCCGCAATCAGGTACTGTTTTGCGGGGCGTCGATGGCCTGCCCCAGCTCCAAACCGGCCGCGTTATCCGCTTAGTCGATGATTGCTATCCACTGGGTTGGCACCGCCGGTTTGTGGCGTGGAACTTGCTCTTTTCAAGCCTGATGCGTGCCGTTAGAGCGCGCTAAAAAAATATTGCCGTGGGTGCGCCGTGATGAGTAGCAACGCTGATCCGCAGTTTCGCGACATTCGTATCGATCGCTATGACCTCGAGGGGGCACGGAACTGGATGTCCGGTATCTGCGGGCCGCACCGACTGCAAACCTCGACCCCCGAGCGGATCCGCTTTCATCACAGCGCCAATGTGTTCAAGTCCATGGCCACGACCCTGGGGACTATCGAATACGGTACCGATGTCACCGTCGATATCGAAGATGCCGAGCACTTCAGCAGCTATAGCCTGAGTCTGCCGCTGGTGGGTGAGCAGGAGTTGAGCAAGAACGGCACGTTGTTGAAGTCCAACCGCGATCAAGGGGTGATCATTGCCCCGAACGAGAGCCAGATGCTGGCGATTTCCGGCGACTGTCGCAAAGTCCAGGTGGTGATCACCCGCGCGGCCATGAGTGAGTCCCTGGAAGGCATGCTGCAACGACCGCTGGATGCGCCGCTGCGTTTTGAACCGGTGATGGATGCGGTCGACGGGGCGTCGGCCTCGTGGTGGCGCATGGCGCGTTATTTCATCGCCGAGCTTGCACACAGCAGCGAATTGTACGAGCAGGTGGCCTTCACCCGGGATATCGAAAGCTCCTTGATCAAAGGCTTGATTCTCGCCCAGCCGAACAACTACTCCGAAGAACTGAGGGACGTGTTGGGGGTGAAACTGCCGCATTATCTGGTCAGGGCCAAGCAGTACATTCACGACAATGCCCGGGAAGCGTTGCACCTGGAGGACATCGAAGCCGCGGCCGGGGTCTCGCGCTTCAAGCTGTTCGAGGCGTTCAAGAAGTACTTCGCCCTGTCGCCAATGGTCTACCTGAAAAAATACCGCTTGAACGCCGTGCGCCAGGACCTTCTTGAGCACGGCTCGGCGCGCAATATCTCCGAAATCGCCATGGGCTGGGGCTTCACCCACCTCGGTCGGTTTTCCGCCGAGTACCGCAAGCTGTTCGACGAGTCTCCGAGCGTGACCGTGCAGCGCAACGAGGCCCGGCGCATGCGTGGGCTGTGAAGAGCGCTAGAGCAATTCCTCGATCAACGAAAGGCAGTGATTGAGCCCTGGCGACTGGTCGGCGACGCGTCGACTGAGAATGATCGGCGAGGTGGCGGTGGCCTCGATCACCGGGGTGTAGCCGATATCGGCGCGGTGCAGCACCTGCACCGAGGCCGGCACCAGCGTGGTGCCCATGCCGGCCGCGACCAGGCCGATGGCGGTCTGCAACTCATTGGTCCATTGCGATACCTTGATACTCAGCCCGTGGGCATCGAAGAGCGCGATCACATGGTCGGCGTAGCTCGGTCTGGGGTTGCCCGGATAGAGCACAAAAGGCTCCTTGGCCAACTCGGCAAGGCTCGTCGGCCCGGCCAGCAGCGGGTGACCGGCAGGCAGCACGGCGACCAGCCGATCCTCGATCAGCACCCGTTGCTGGATTGCCGGATCGTCGATGCGGATGCGGCCGAAGCCGACATCGATCCTGCCGGCCTTGAGCGCCTGGACCTGTTGCAGGGTGGTCATTTCCGACAGACCCAGTTCCAGTTCCAGGGCGTCGTTATTGCGCAGCCGACGAATCAGCTCCGGCAATATGCCGTACAAGGTCGAAGGGGCAAAGCCGATGCCCAGCCAGGTCTTCTCGCCCAGCCCTATGCGGCGGGTGTTGTCGCAGACCTTGCCCAGTTGCTCGAGCAGGACGTTGGAATGTTCATAAAAAAACCGCCCGGCTTCGGTCAGTCGCAGCGGCCGGCCGCGCTCCAGCAACACCACGCCCAACTCGTCTTCCAGTTGCTGAATCTGTCGGCTGAGGGGGGGCTGGGCGATATGCAGGCGCTCGGCGGCGCGGGTGAAGTTGAGGGTCTCCCCCAGAACCTGGAAATAACGCAGATGGCGAAGCTCCATGGAGACTCCTCAACGACAATGGGGTGAATGTCTTGCATACCCTTGGGGTATGGACCGAGACCAATTCTATATTGGAACCTAAAAACAATGGCGATCAGAATCGGGGGAAACAAGCAAAGAACCTGACGGGTATCGACATGCACGCTAGCGCCATTGAATCGATCGAGACGATCATCGTCGATCTTCCGACCATCCGCCCGCACAAGCTGGC
This sequence comes from Pseudomonas sp. KH_050, assembly GCF_057838875.1. Taxonomy (NCBI): domain Bacteria; kingdom Pseudomonadati; phylum Pseudomonadota; class Gammaproteobacteria; order Pseudomonadales; family Pseudomonadaceae; genus Pseudomonas; species Pseudomonas sp. KH_050. Next base: position 936,085 of record NZ_CM174478.1, read on the forward strand.
AATGCACACCATGCAGAACCAGACCCTGGTGATCATTCGTGTGCGGTGTGCCGACGGTATCGAAGGTATCGGTGAATCCACCACCATTGGCGGCCTGAGCTACGGCAACGAAAGCCCGGACAGCATCAAGACCAACATTGATAGCCACTTCGCACCGCTGCTGATCGGACAGGATGCCTGCAACATCAACGCCGCCATGCTGCGACTCGAGCGCAGCATTCGTGGCAATACCTTTGCCAAGTCCGGCATCGAAACCGCCTTGCTCGATGCCCAGGGCAAACGTCTTGGCCTGCCGGTCAGCGAGTTGCTTGGTGGGCGGGTTCGTGATGCCCTGCCGGTGGCCTGGACCCTGGCCAGCGGCAACACGGCAAAAGACATCGCTGAAGCCGAACAGATGCTCGACCTGCGCCGTCACCGGATCTTCAAGCTGAAGATCGGCGCTGGCGAAGTGAATCAGGACCTGGCGCATGTCATCGCCATCAAAAAGGCCCTGGGTGATCGCGCCAGCGTGCGGGTCGACGTCAACCAGGCCTGGGATGAAGCTGTCGCCTTGCGCGCCTGCCAGATCCTGGGCGACAACGGCATCGATCTGATCGAGCAGCCGATCTCGCGCAACAATCGTAGCGGGATGGCCCGGCTCAACCTGTCCAGCCCGGCGCCGATCATGGCCGACGAATCCATTGAATGTGTCGAGGACGCCTTCAACCTGGCCCGCGAAGGCGCGGCCTCGGTGTTTGCCCTGAAGATCGCCAAGAACGGCGGCCCGCGCGCGGTATTGCGTACCGCGGCGATTGCCGAAGCAGCCGGGATCGGCCTGTATGGCGGCACCATGCTCGAAGGCGGGATCGGCACGCTGGCCTCGGCCCATGCCTTCCTGACCCTGGCCAAGCTGGCCTGGGACACCGAACTGTTCGGCCCGCTGCTGCTGACCGAAGACATCCTCGCGACACCGCTGGTGTACCGCGATTTCCAACTGCACGTGTCGAACGAGCCGGGCCTGGGCCTGAGCATCGACGAGGAGCGCCTGGCGTTCTTCCGCCGCGACAAGTCTTCCCTGACCACTTCTCACGCCTGAGGACATACTGCCATGTTGTTCCACGTAAAAATGACTGTGAACCTGCCGGTCGACATGAATCCAGAGCGCGCCGCGCAGCTCAAGGCCGACGAAAAGGCCCTGGCCCAGCGTCTGCAGGAGCAAGGCAAATGGCGGCACCTGTGGCGGATCGCCGGTCTCTACGCCAACTACAGCGTATTTGACGTCGACAGCGTGCAGGAACTGCATGATCTGCTGATGCAACTGCCGCTCTATCCGTACATGGCCATCGAAGTGAATGCACTGTGCCGGCATCCTTCGTCGATTCGCGAAGACGATCGCTGAGCCCTGTGAGCGTTGTGCTCTAGCCTAATAAATACAAGATGAGGAATGAATCATGTCAGTCAGAATTTCCCACACTGCCAACGCCCAGAAGTTTCTCGAAGAAGCCAGTGGCAACCTCAACGACGGCGGCAACCCACGGACTAAAGCGCTGATCTACCGGATCCTGCGCGACTCGGTGAACATCATCGAAGACCTGGAGGTGACCCCGGAAGAGTTCTGGAAAGCGGTCAACTACCTCAATGAACTGGGCAAAAACCAGGAAGCCGGATTGCTGGTGGCAGGTCTGGGCCTCGAGCATTATCTGGACCTGCTGATGGATGCCGAGGACGAGCAGGCCGGCAAGTCCGGTGGTACGCCACGGACCATCGAAGGGCCGCTGTATGTAGCCGGCGCGCCGCTGTCGAAATACGAAGCGCGACTGGATGATGGTCTGGATCCGGGTGTGGTGTTGTTCATGCAAGGCCAGGTCCGCGACACCGACGGCAAACCGCTGGCCGGCGCTATTGTCGACGTATGGCAGGCCAACACCGGTGGCACTTACTCCTACTTCGATGGCTCGCAGTCGGAGTTCAACCTGCGTCGGCGTATCGAGACCGATGAGCAGGGGCGTTATCGCTTCCGCAGTATCGTGCCGTCCGGCTACGGTTGCCCGCCGACCGGACCGACCCAGCAACTGCTGGATCAGTTGGGCCGCCACGGCCAGCGCCCGGCGCATATCCACTTCTTCATCTCGGCACCGGGCCATCGTCACCTGACCACCCAGATCAACCTGTCAGGTGATCCGTACCTGCACGACGATTTCGCCTACGCAACCCGTGATGAGCTGATCGCTGATATCCGTTTCAGCGAGGACCAGGAAATGGCCCGCGAACTGGGCGTCGAAGGGCGTTTCGCGCAGATCGACTTCGACTTCACCTTGCAGCCTGCCGCTGCCCCGGTGGAACAGAAGCGTATGGAGCGTGTTCGCGCCCTGGAAGACTGACCACCCATCGGCGTAGGAGCTGCCGCAGGCTGCGATCTTTTGATCTTGCTGTTAGGCAATCGCCGAAATCGCCAAAAGATCGCAGCCTGCGGCAGCTCCTACGGGATTGGGTGTTTCTGTCAATCCGCGGGTGTACTCGGTCGGCGTAGGAGCTGCCGCAGGCTGCGATCTTGGCAGAGCCGCGAGATAACCGACCGTTTATCTCGCGGCATTACTTATTCTGCGCAACGGCTTAGAATCACGTCATAGAACAATAAGAGTGACCGGTTATGGAAAGTCTGCTGAGCGAGCGCAGTCTGGTGTTTGAGCGTGCCGACCCCTATGCGGTGTCCGGCTACGTCAATCAGCACGTCGGCGTGCATTGCATCCACCTGCCCAAGGCGTCCAACCCGCAGGCCAGCCTCAATCACCGAAAATTCGCCAGCCTCGACCTGTGCCGCATCAGCTATGGCGGCAGTGTTCATGTCACCTCACCGGCACTGGAAACCATCTACCACCTGCAAGTGCTGCTCAGGGGCAATTGCCTGTGGCGCGGGCATAAACAGGAACACTACCTGGCGCCTGGCGAACTGTTGCTGATCAACCCGGATGACCCGGTCGATCTGACCTATTCCGCCGATTGCGAAAAATTCATTCTGAAAATCCCTACCAACCTGTTGGAATCGGCCTGCCTGGAGCAGCGCTGGTTGTACCCGGAGCCCGGGGTGCGCTTTTCGCAGAATCGCTACAACCTCGGCGAGCTGGATGGATTCGTCAATTTGCTGGCCATGGTCTGCATGGAGGCCGAGGCGAGCGAACCGATGCTCAAGGTCCAGGAACATTACGCCCAGATCGTCGCCAGCAAGATGCTGAGCCTGATGAAGTCCAACATCCAGCGCAGCCACCTGAGTTCGCGGGACGCCACCTTCGAGCACATCGTCGACTATATCGAGCAGAACCTGAAACAGGACATCGGCAGTGAAGAGCTGGCCTTTCAGGCCCGCATGAGCCTGCGTTCGCTGTACTCGCTGTTCGAGCGCCACGCACGAACCACGCCGAACAACTACATCCGCCTGAAGAAGCTGGAACGGGTACGTGCCTGTCTCAGCGATGAGACGTGCAACGTGCGTAACGTCACGGAGCTGGCCATGGACTATGGCTTCCTGCACCTGGGACGGTTCTCGCAAAGCTATCGTCAGCAGTTCGGTGAATTGCCGTCGGATACCCTCAAGCGTCGTCACTGAATCTTCGCGCCACCCCTCTGGAAACCTCCCCCCGTCCCCCCCGTGCAGAAAACGGATAACGATCTGCACTCAGCGGATATTGCCGTTTGCGCCACCTCCCTAGCATGAGTCTTGCCTGAATAACAACAACGGAGGGCTGTGACCATGTCATTGCGACCTGAATACCTTCATTCACTGCTTGAAGAAGACCCGGATCAAGGCGTCTACCGCTGCAAGCGCGAGATGTTCACTGACCCGCGGTTGTTCGATCTGGAAATGGAGCACATCTTCGAAGGGAATTGGCTGTACTTGGCCCATGAGAGCCAGATCCCCAACAAGAACGACTTCTACACCACCACCATGGGCCGCCAGTCGATCTTTATCGCGCGGAACAAGGACGGTGTACTCAATGCCTTCCTCAACGCCTGCAGTCACCGCGGCGCGATGCTGTGCCGGCACAAGACCGGCAACAAGGCGTCCTATACCTGCCCGTTCCATGGCTGGACCTTCAACAACTCCGGCAAGCTGCTCAAGGTCAAGGATCCGTCCGAAGCGGGCTACCCGTCGAGCTTCAACTGCGAAGGCTCCCACGACCTGACCAAGGTCGCGCGGTTCGAGTCCTATCGCGGTTTTCTGTTCGGCAGCCTGAACGCCGACGTAGTGCCGCTGGTCGAGCATCTCGGTGAGTCGGCGAAGATCATCGACATGATCGTCGATCAATCCGCCGACGGCCTTGAAGTGCTGCGCGGTTCGTCCAGCTACATCTACGAAGGCAACTGGAAACTCACCGCCGAGAACGGTGCCGACGGTTATCACGTCAGTTCCGTGCACTGGAACTACGCGGCCACCCAGAGCCAGCGCAAACAGCGCGAGGCCGGCGACAGCAATCCGACCATGAGTGCCGGCAGCTGGGCCAAGCAGGGCGGTGGTTTCTATTCCTTCGAGAAGGGCCACATGCTGCTCTGGACCCGTTGGGCCAACCCGGAAGATCGTCCGCTGTACGAACGTCGCGATGAACTGGCCCAGGACTTCGGCAAGGCTCGCGCCGACTGGATGATCGAGAACTCTCGCAACCTCTGCCTGTACCCCAACGTGTACCTGATGGATCAGTTCAGCTCGCAGATCCGTATCGCCCGGCCGATCTCGGTCAACCAGACCGAAATCACCATCTACTGCATTGCGCCTAAAGGCGAGAGCGACGACGCCCGTTCCAAGCGCATTCGCCAGTACGAGGATTTCTTCAACGTCAGTGGCATGGCCACGCCCGATGACCTGGAAGAGTTCCGCTCCTGCCAGGTCGGTTATCAGGGCAGCGGTGGCTGGAACGACATGTCGCGCGGCGCCATGCATTGGGTCGAAGGGGCCGATGCGGCAGCACAGGAAATCGATCTGCACCCGCTGCTCAGCGGCGTGCGCACCGAAGACGAAGGTCTGTTCGTGCTGCAACACAAGTACTGGCAGGAGACCATGCTCAAGGCGCTCGCGGCCGAGCAGTCGAAAACCATTCCCGTGGAGGCCGTGTGATGAGCATTTCTCACGATGCGGTGCGCGACTTTCTCTACCGCGAAGCGCGCTACCTGGACGACAAGGACTGGGACAACTGGCTGGAGCTGTACGCCGCCGATGCGAGTTTCTGGATGCCGTCCTGGGACGACAACGACGAGCTGACCGAAGACCCGCAGCGGGAAATTTCGCTGATCTGGTACGGCAATCGCACGGGTCTCGAGGACCGGATCTTCCGGATCAAGACCGAGCGCTCCAGCGCCAGCGTGCCGGACACCCGGACCTCGCACAACATCAGCAATATCGAGCTGCTGGAAGTTGCCGATGGCCAGTGCAAGCTGCGCTTCAACTGGCACACCCTGAGCTTTCGCTACAAGACTGTGGACAGCTATTTCGGGAGCAGTTTCTACACCCTCGACGTGCGTGGCGAGACCCCACTGATCAAGGCCAAGAAAGTCATCCTGAAGAACGATTACGTCCGTCAGGTTATCGACATCTACCATCTGTGAGGTCGTCGTCATGAGCCATCAAATTGCATTGAATTTCGAAGACGGGGTGACCCGCTTCATCGCCGCAGATGTCGGCGAAACCGTTGCCGACGCGGCCTATCGCCAAGGCATCAACATTCCGCTGGACTGCCGCGACGGCGCCTGCGGGACCTGCAAGTGCTTCGCCGAAGCCGGTCGTTATGATCTGGGCGATGAGTACATCGAAGACGCCCTCAGCGAGGATGAAGCCGCACAGGGTTACGTGTTGACCTGCCAGATGCGCGCGCAAAGCGACTGCGTGGTGCGAGTACCGGTGTCTTCGGACGTCTGTCGCACCCAGCAGAGCAGCTACAACGCGGCCATCAGCCAGATCCGCCAGCTCTCCGACAGCACCCTTTCGCTGTCGATCAAGGGCGAGGCCCTGAGCAAACTGGCATTCTTGCCCGGGCAATACGTCAACCTGCAAGTGCCCGGCAGCGAACAGACCCGCGCCTATTCCTTCAGCTCGTTGCAGCGCGATGGTGAGGTCAGCTTCCTGATCCGCAATGTGCCAGGTGGGCTGATGAGCAGCTTCCTGACAGGCTTGGCCAAGGCTGGCGACTCGATCAACCTTGCCGGACCGCTGGGCTCCTTCTACCTGCGGGAAATCCGTCGGCCGTTGTTGCTGCTGGCCGGTGGCACTGGCCTGGCGCCCTTCACCGCGATGCTCGAACGCATTGCCGAACAGGGCAGCGACTATCCGTTGCACCTGATCTACGGCGTGACCAACGACCACGACCTGGTGGAGCTTGAGCGTTTGCAAGCCTTCGCGGCGAACATTCCAAACTTCAGCTTCAGCGCCTGCGTGGCCAATCCGGACAGCGGACATCCGCTCAAGGGCTACGTCACTCAACATATCGAACCGGGGCATCTCAACGCCGGTGATGTCGACGTCTACCTCTGCGGGCCTCCGCCGATGGTCGATGGGGTCAGCCGTTACCTGGCCGAACAGGGCATTGCGCCAGCGAACTTCTACTACGAGAAATTCGCCGCCAGCGCGGCCTGAATTCAATCCCATGGTTGAGGAGATGACATGAGCATTTCACGTTTCACCGGCAAGGTTGCATTGATCACCGGCGCCGCCCAGGGCATTGGTCGGCGGGTTGCCGAACGCATGGCGGCCGAAGGCGCGCGACTGGTGGTGGTCGATCGTTCGGAGCTGGTGTTCGAATTGCGCGATGAGTTGGCTGCCGGCAGCGAAGTGCTGGCGCTGACCGCCGACCTTGAGCAGTACGGCGAGTGCGGCCGGGTAATGGCCGAGGCTATCGCGCGCTTCGGCCGCCTGGATATTCTGGTCAACAACGTCGGCGGGACGATCTGGGCCAAGCCGTTCGAACATTACACACCCGACGAGATCATGAGCGAGGTGCAGCGTTCGCTGTTCCCGACACTCTGGTGCTGCCATGCCGCATTGCCCTACATGCTGGAGCAGGGCAGTGGAGCGATCGTCAACGTTTCGTCGATTGCCACCCGCAGCATCAACCGCGTGCCCTATGGTGCGGCCAAGGGTGGGGTGAATGCGCTGACGGCGTGCCTGGCATTCGAAACTGCCGAGCGCGGAATCCGGGTCAATGCCACCGCCCCCGGCGGCACCGAGGCACCACCCCGGCGCATCCCGCGCAACAGCGCCGAGCAGACGCCCCAGGAGAAAATCTGGTATCAGCAGATCGTCGACCAGACCTGCGACAGCAGCCTGATGAAGCGTTACGGCACGATCGATGAACAAGCCGCGGCGATACTGTTCCTGGCCTCCGACGAAGCGTCCTACATCACCGGCATGACCCTGCCGGTGGGTGGCGGTGATCAGGGCTGATCACCTGTTGCTCAAAAGATCGCAGCCTTCGGCAGCTCCAACGCCGACCGTGTTGACCTACGGCCTCGGGGGTGTATGCAAATCCCCTGTAGGAGCTGCAGCAGGCTGCGATCTTGGCGATCTCCCTTCTGGCGCTGCCCTCACTTGCGCACCACCAAATCAAGCAACGCCTCCTTCTCCTTGATTTTCTGCAGGACGATTTCCGAGCGGATATCGGTCACCCCCGCCGTGCGATTCAGCTGGTTGACGATAAAATCCGAGAAATGTTTGAGGTTGCGCGCCTGGACCCGCAGCACATAGTTGCTCGCGCCGGTAATCACGTAGGCGGTGACCACCTCCGGCCACAACTGGACCTTCTTGATGAAGGTCTCGTGCCAGTCCTCGACGTCCTGTCGCAATGACACATGGACAATGGCTTCGAGCTCGATTCCGAGCTTTTCGGCGTTCAGCACCGCGCGATAACCGGTGATGATTCCCTCACTTTCCAGCAGGCGCAAACGGCGTAAACAGGCCGACGGCGACAGGGCGACTTTCTCCGCCAATTCCTGATTGCTGATACGGCCATCCTGTTGCAGGTGATGCAGGATCCGCAGGTCTGTCGAGTCGAGAGTCATGGTTTGAATAAATCCGCGATTTTTGTAGTTTGATTCGAATTTTATTCGAGATAACTACTATATGGCCGCTCACTTTGCACGAAAATTCTGCATTACTTCGTTCATTATCTTCCCGTCGTGCAGCCGCGGATAATCCCTGAAACGCGGTTCTCGGACCCCTGCTCGAGCCGACTATCGCGATCTGCCCGGACGGCATGTCATTCAACAAACAGGACACTCAATGACTACAAGAAACGATTGCCTGGCGCTTGATGCACAGGACTCGCTGGCGCCCCTGCGTCAGCAGTTTGCACTCCCCGAAGGAGTGATTTATCTCGACGGCAACTCCCTCGGTGCGCGCCCGGTTGCAGCGCTGGCACGGGCTCAGGCAGTGATCGCCGAGGAATGGGGCAGTGGCCTGATCCGCAGTTGGAACAGCGCGGGCTGGCGCGACCTGCCGGAGCGTCTGGGCAATCGCTTGGCGGGGCTGATTGGTGCGCGTGAGGGTGAAGTGGTGGTGACCGACACCACCTCGATCAACCTGTTCAAGGTGCTCAGTGCCGCCCTGCGGGTGCAGTCCGCACGGGCGCCGACCCGGCGGGTGATCGTCACCGAGACCAGCAACTTCCCGACCGATCTGTACATCGCCGAAGGTCTGGCGGACATGCTGCAACAGGGCTACTCCTTGCGTCTGGTCGACAGCCCCGAAGAGCTGCCGCAAGCGATTGACCAGGACACCGCGGTGGTCATGCTCACCCACGTCAACTACAAAACCGGCTACATGCACGACATGCAGTCCCTGACCGCGCTGACCCACGAGTGCGGCGCGCTGGCCATCTGGGACCTGGCGCACTCCGCCGGCGCGGTGCCGGTCGATCTGCATCAGGCCGGCGCCGACTACGCCATCGGCTGCACCTACAAATACCTCAATGGCGGTCCTGGCTCGCAAGCTTTCGTCTGGGTTTCACCCGAACTGTGCGATCTGGTGGCACAACCGCTGTCCGGCTGGTTCGGCCATTCGCGTCAATTCGCCATGGAGTCGCGTTACGAGCCGAGCAGCGGCATCGCTCGCTATTTGTGCGGAACTCAGCCGATCACCTCCCTGGCCATGGTCGAGTGCGGTCTGGATGTGTTCGCCCAGACCGACATGGCCAGTCTTCGCAGCAAATCCCTGGCCCTGACGGACCTGTTCATCCAGCTGGTCGAGCAGCGCTGCGCCGCTCACGAGCTGACCCTGATCACCCCGCGCGAACATGCCAAACGTGGCAGCCATGTCAGCTTCGAACATCCCGAAGGCTATGCGGTGATCCAGGCCTTGATCGCCCGTGGCGTCATCGGTGATTACCGCGAACCGCGGATCATGCGTTTCGGCTTCACCCCGCTGTACACCCGCTTCACCGAAGTCTGGGATGCGGTGCAGATCCTCGGCGAGATTCTCGACCGGAAAACCTGGTCGCAGGAGCAGTTCCAGATCCGTCACAGCGTGACTTGAGCGATCTGCCGCAAATCCAATCACAATAATAAGGGGGCACCCAGAGTGACCACGACCGACACCGGTTTCGAAAGCATCTCCAAGCGTGAACAGGGCCTGCGGCGCCAGCTCACCTCGGGGCAAATGAGCATGATCGCCATTGGCGGGGCGATTGGCACCGGGCTGTTCATGGGCAGTGCCTACGCCATTGGGTATGCCGGGCCGAGCGTGCTGCTCAGCTATGCCATTGGCGCGATCATCACCTTGCTATTGATGGGCTGCCTGGCGGAAATGACCGTGGCCCATTCGACCTCGGGCTCGTTCGGCGCCTATGCCGAATTCTACGTCAGCCCGCTGGCCGGGTTCCTGGTGCGCTACGCCTATTGGGCGGCGATCGTGCTGGCGGTGGGCACGGAAGTGACGGCGGTGGCGATGTACATGAAGTACTGGTTTGCCAATGTCCCTTCGTTCCTCTGGATCGTCTCCTTTTCCAGCATCCTGATCCTGCTCAACGCCATCAGCGTGAAAACCTTCGGCACCTTCGAGTACTGGTTCTCGACCATCAAGATCGGTGCGATTGTCGGTTTCATCATCCTTGCGGTGTATGTGGTGTACGGTTCCGGCAACCCGGACTACGGCGTGCACAACTACACGGCCCATGGCGGTTTCTTTCCCAATGGTCTGCAAGGGATGTGGATCGCGGTGATCGTGTCGATCTTCAGCTACCTGAGCGTGGAGATGATCGCGGTCGCCGCCGGTGAAGCGCAGGACCCGGAGCGTGCGGTGAAGAAGGCTTTTCGCGCAACCATCGTGCGGCTGGTGGTGTTCTACCTGCTGACCCTGGCGCTGATGCTCGCTATTGTGCCGTGGGTCCAGGCTGGTCATGCCCAGAGCCCGTTCGTCACCGTCATGCAGACCATCGGCATTCCCGGTGCAACCGGGGTGATGAACTTCGTGATTTTGATCGCGGCGTTGTCGGCGATGAACAGTCAGCTGTACATCACCACCCGCATGATGTTCAGCCTGTCCCGTGGCGGTTATGCACCCAAATCCATGGGCGTGTTGAGCAAGACCGGGATCCCGCTCAATGCCTTGTTGCTGTCGAGCTCAGGCATTGCCTTGGCCACCTTGCTCAACGTGCTGTACCCGCAAAGCTCCTTCACCTTGATGATGGCGATCTCGATGTTCGGGGCGATCTTCACCTGGTTCATGATCTTCCTGACCCACTACTGCTTCCGGCGTTACCGCGAGCGCCACGGCGAGCGGAAACTGTCCTTCCGCATGCGCCTGTTCCCCTACAGCACCTTGTTGGGGCTGGTGCTGATGGGCGCGGTGATGATCACCACCTACTTCACCGAAGCCTTCAAAATGACCCTGGTATTCGGTGTGCCTTTCCTGCTGGTCCTCACGCTGGTCTACGGGGTTTTCTTTAGAAAACCCAAGGCCGCCGCAGCCTTGAATCCACTGCCAAAGGTTTAGCGCAAAGAGCCGTCAACAGCTGGCCCGGTAGTGTTCAAAGGCTGCCGAGCCGGCATTGATCCCGGGTGGTCTCGAGACTCGTTTTTCCCAGGCGTAACTGACGGACCTCATGCCCGGCACGTTGCGCGGCCTGCACGTAGCTGTCGGTGAGCGCACTACAGAAACTGTCGCTGGAAGGGTGGCCAGGAATCACCAGCATGCGTTTGCTCATCAGACTGCTCCGGAACAGGAAGCCCGCAGGATAAAGTCTGTCCTTGGGGGGAGAGTCAAGCTTGCGCTACCCGGCGATCAAGGCCTCAAGCAAGGCACTGGCATAGCCGGGCAGGTTGTCGAATGAGCGCGCGCACAGCAGCAACTTTCGCTGAGCCCAGTCTTCCTGCAGGGCGAAGTTCTTGAACGGTTGCTCGACCGTCCAGCGCTGGATCGCCGCCTGCGGCACGATCGCCACTCCGGCGCCGCGAGCGACCATGCGGATCACCCCGTCGAAGCCTTCGGCACGGATGCGGATTTGCATGCGGATGCCGACGTGCAGCGCCTGTTCTTCGAGGTACACCGCCAACGCGCTGTTGGCGGCCAGACCGACGTAGTCATGCAGCAAGGTGTCGCTGAAGCTCGGTGGCCCGCCAGTGGCCAGGGGGTGATCGGGCGGGATGATCAGCACCAGTGGGTCGTCGCGAAAGGGCCGGGTCTCGAGGTCGTGAGTGTCCACGGCGTCGGAGACAATACCCAGGTCGGCCGAACCCTGGCGCAGGGCGTGGGTGATGCGCAGGCTTGGCAGTTCTTGCAGATCAATGTCGAGATTGGGGTGACTGCGCAGAAAGTCCGCGAGCAATTCCGGCAGGTACTCGGTGATCGCCGTGGTGTTGCACAACAGCCTTACCTGACCTTTGACGCCCTTGGCGTATTCGGCCAGATCCTGCTGCATGCGCTCGGCCTGTTGCAGCAGCACCCGGGCATGTTGCGCCAGGGCCTTGCCGGCTGGAGTAGGGCTGACGCCACGCCGCCCGCGCTCGAGAAAGGGCGTGCCCAACGAAGCTTCCAGCGCCCGGATCCGCGCACTGGCCGCCGCCAGCGACAGATGACTGCGGACGGCGCCGGCGGTGATATTGCCGGCTTCGAGGATGTTCAAGTAGAGCCGCAGGTCGGTCAGGTCGAAGTGCATGTTGGGGCGCCTGAGATAGGAGAGTAATGAGTTGGCAGCCTCAGCAAAGTCTACAGGCTCTTGCTGAGCAAGAGGCTGCCTCAGTATATGGCGAATTTTCAAGATCGATCCAAGGTCCCAGGATAACGCCATGAATACTCTCGTCACGTTCTACCATAACCTCGGTCTGGCCTTGTCTCTGTTGGTCATTGGCACTTTCCTGCTGGCCGGCATGATCAAAGGCGTGATAGGCCTCGGCCTGCCGACCATCGCCATGGGGCTGCTCGGCCTGGCTATGCTGCCGGTGCAGGCTGCGGCGCTGCTGATCATCCCGGCGACGGTGACCAATGTCTGGCAACTGGCCTTCGGCGGGCATTTGAGTGAGCTGCTCAAACGGCTGTGGCCGATGCTGCTGGCGATTTTTCTCGCCACCGCTGCAGGTACCTTATGGCTGGGGATCGAGGGTGGGTATTGGGTGGTGCGCGCGCTGGGCGCGGCGTTATTGCTGTATGCGTTGAGCGGCTTGTTCTTGCCGACACTGCGTGTGAGCCCCGGCACCGAGGGTTGGCTTGGCCCAGTCTGCGGCGTGCTGACCGGCATCATCACTGCGGCCAGCGGAGTTTTCGTGATTCCGGCCGTGCCGTATCTTCAGGCGTTGGGATTGAGCAAGGATGAACTGGTGCAGGCACTGGGCCTGTCGCTCACTGTTTCGACCCTGGCGCTGGCCGCAGGTCTGCTGTGGCGCGGGGCATTGGGCGGTGGCGAGTTGGGTGCTTCGCTACTCGCCCTGATGCCGGCGCTGCTGGGCATGTTGCTGGGGCAGTGGCTGCGCCAGCGCATCAGTGCCGTGTTGTTCAAGCGGGTATTCTTCATTGGCCTCGGCGTACTCGGCGGCCACCTGTTGATCAGTGGCTAGCGGACGACGGGCTGAGCATGTCGATGCGACGTATATCGAAATCGCGCTCCAGGTAATCCATGCGCTGCTCGAAGAACTGCTTCATGTGCGGCAGGTTCGAATGCACATCCAGATGCGCCTGCGATTGCCAGATCTCGTAAAAGATGAACAGCGTCAGATCCTGCCGGTCGCGCAGCATGTGGTACTCGATACAGCCGGGCTCGGCGCGGCTCGGTTCCACGTAGGCGCGGAACAGCGCTTCGAAGGCCTCGGCTTTTTCCGGTTTGGTCTGGGCATGCAGGATGAAGCCGTGCAACTCACTCATGTCGATCTCCTCAAGTCTGGGTTCGAGAAGTCTACGACAACAATCCATGGGTGATTCGTGCGTATGGGTCAAATGTATTTTGCCGGTTTCTGGCTTATTCCCGCAGCGCTCCATCGATAACCTGCCGTCATCATTTTTTAACCCTTCTCGATCCAGCGACTTATCCACAGCGCTGCCGATTGGACCCTGATGAGGCTCCCCATGAAAAAAGTCCTGTTGCTCAACGGTGGCAAGAAATTCGCCCACTCCGATGGCCGCTACAATTCGACGCTGCACGACGCCGCGCTGAGCGTGCTGGACCGCGGCGGTGTCGATGTGAAAGTCACCCACATCGACGAGGGTTACGACCTCGCTGAAGAAGTCGCCAAATTCGTGTGGGCCGACGTAATCATTTATCAGATGCCGGGCTGGTGGATGGGCGCACCGTGGACCGTCAAGAAGTACATCGATGAAGTCTTCACTGAAGGCTACGGCAGTCTGTATGCCAGTGATGGCCGCACCCGTTCCGATGCCTCGCAGAAATACGGCAGCGGCGGCCTGTTGCAAGGCAAGCAATACATGCTCTCGCTGACCTGGAACGCGCCGCAGCAAGCCTTCGACGACCCGACCGACTTTTTCGAAGCCAAGGGCGTGGACGCGGTGTATTTCCCGTTCCACAAGGCCAATACATTCCTCGGCATGACCGGTCTGCCGACGTTCCTCTGCGTCGACGTGATGAAGCGTCCAGCTATCGAGGCCGACGTGGCGCGCTACGAACAGCACCTGAAAGAGGTTTTCAACCTGCGGGCGTAAGCGTTCCTTTTGTGTGACATCCGGCTAGTATCGGGTTTACCGCTGAAAAGATCGCAGCCTGCGGCAGCTCCTACGCCGACCGTGTGGACCTGCGGCTTTATGGGTGTACCCAAATCCCTGTAGGAGCTGCCGCAGGCTGCGATCTTGGCTATTTTTGTCACGCAGCCGGTCTTGCGGGCTAACCGATAAAGAGGACACACGTGAAAGCCAGATCCGATGAGTTGCAGATTTTCGTCTGTGTGATCGAGTGCGGCTCGATTTCCGCGGCGGCCGAGCAGGTCGGACAAACGCCCTCGGCGGTCAGCCGCACGCTGTCGCGGCTCGAGGCCAAGCTGGATACCACGCTGATCAACCGCACCACGCGGCGCATGGACCTGACCGAAGAGGGCAAGTACTTCTTCGAGCACGCCAAGCGGATTCTCGAACAGATGGATGAACTCGAAGAGCGCTTGTCCTCGCGCCAGCAAACCCCCACGGGTCGCTTGCGAATCAACGCCGCCTCGCCGTTCATGCTCCACGCCATCGTGCCGTACATCGACGAATTTCGCCGTTTGTACCCGGACATCCAGCTGGAACTCAACAGCAACGACTTGATCATCGATTTGCTCGAACAAAGCACCGATATCGCCATTCGCATCGGGCCCTTGGCGGATTCGACCCTGCATGCCCGCTCCCTGGGTTGCAGCCCGTTGCACATCCTCGCCAGCCCCGGGTACCTGGAAAAACACGGCACACCGATGACCGTAACGGAACTGGCCGGGCATTCGCTGCTGGGCTTTACCCAGACCGAAAGTCTCAATCATTGGCCATTGCGGCATGCCCAGGGTGACCGCTGGCAGATTCAGCCGGGACTCTGCGCATCCAGCGGTGAAACCCTGCGCCATCTGGCGCTGGAGGGGCAGGGCATTGCCTGCCTGTCGCATTTCATGACCATCGATGACATCAAGGCCGGTCGCTTGATGGTGCTGTTGGCCGAAGCCAATAGCGGTTATCGGCAACCAATCAACGCGGTGTACTACCGCAACTCGCAGTTGGCGTTGCGCATCCAATGCTTCCTCGACTTCATCCAGAGCAAGCTGGCGGCCTACGCCATGACGGTGTTCGAGGGCTGATTCGTGACCTCTGCGCAAGATTGAATTGGGCAATCCGGACTTTTTCAGCAGGGATCAGTCCTCGATACTCGTTCCATCACTTACTCACGCAGGGAGTTATCTCCATGAAAGTATTCGTAACCGGCGCCGCAGGTTTTATCGGTGGCTCCATCGCAACCGGCCTGGTCAAGGCCGGCCATCAAGTCACCGGCCTGGTACGCAGCGCCGAGCAAGCCGCCGAGCTGAGCGCACTGGGCATCACCCCGGTGCTCGGCACTCTGGACGACAGCGCCCTGCTGGCCGAGCAGGCTCGCGCCGCTGACGCCGTGATCAACGCCGCCAGCAGCGATCATCGTGCTGCGGTCGAAGCCTTGCTCGGTGCGCTGCGCGGGTCGAACAAGACCTTCCTGCACACCAGCGGTTCGAGCATTGTCGGCGATGCCAGCGGCGGCAAATCCAGCGATGTCATCTACTACGAAGACAACTTGCCGGAGCCAACCGTCGACAAGGCTGCCCGGGTGGCCATCGACAACCTGATCCGCGCCGCGGCGCACGAAGGCGTGAACTCGGCGGTGATCTGCAACACACTGATCTATGGCCACAGCCTCGGCGTCAAACGCGACAGCGTGCAATTGCCGCGCTTGCTCAAACAGGCGCGTAAAAGCGGCGTGGTCCGGCATGTCGGACCGGGTCAGAACATTTGGTCCAACGTGCACATCGAGGACGTGGTCGCGCTGTACCTGCTGGCGCTGGAGAAGAATCTGCCCGGCACTTTCTACTTCGTCGAAAGCGGCGAAGCGTCCTTCATCGAGATGACCACGGCCATCGCTCAGGCGCTCAATCAGGGTGAACCGCAAGACTGGCCGCTGGCCGATGCCGAAGCCGAGTGGGGTTATGAAATGGCCAACTATGGCCTGGGTTCCAACAGCCGGGTGCGCGGCAAACATGCCCGTGAACTGCTCGGCTGGGCGCCGAAGCGTACGTCGGTGGTGGAGTGGATTCTTAACGAGATGGTCTGAAAGCGTCCACTTAAAACCGTGTAACGACCTTCGCGGGCATTTGTGGCGAGGCGGCTTGCCACCTCGCCCGCGTTTGATGGGATTTTTTTCTTAACTGACTGGCATTGGGGCTTGCCACCGCTCAATCCCCTGCGGCTTATCATGCACGCCGAAGCGATCCACCAGGGTCGCGCTGGCTTCATTCAATCCCAGTACCTCAACCTCGGCGCCAGCGCTGCGCAACTTGAGCACCACCTTGTCCAGCGCAGCGACGGCGGTGATGTCCCAGAAGTGTGCGTGGGTCAGGTCGATGCAGACTTTGCGCAAGGTCTCCTTGAGATCGAAGGCGGCGCTGAATTTGTCGGCGGAGCTGAAGAACACCTGGCCGATTACTCGGTAAGTGCGCTGCTGGCTGGCGGCATCGACCGATGATTCCACCGCCAGGTAATGGCCCATCTTGTTGGCGAAAAACATCGCTGCCAGGAGTACCCCGGCCAATACGCCATACGCCAGGTTATGCGTGCCGACCACCACCGCCACGGTGACCACCATCACGATGTTGGTCGAGAGCGGATAGCGCTTGAGGTTGCGCAATGAGTCCCAGCTGAAGGTGCCGATGGAGACCATGATCATCACTGCCACCAGCGCGGCCATCGGAATGCGACTGACCCAGTCGCTGAGAAATACCACCATGAACAATAAGGCGACGCCGGCAATCAAGGTCGACAGCCGCGTGCGGCCACCGGATTTCACGTTGATCACCGACTGGCCGATCATCGCGCAACCGCCCATGCCGCCGAGCAAGCCGGTGGCGATATTGGCCAGGCCCTGGCCTTTGCATTCGCGGTTCTTGTCGCTCAAGGTGTCGGTCATTTCGTCGAGGATGGTGGCGGTCATCATCGACTCCAGCAGGCCGACCACCGCCATCGCCGCCGAGTACGGGAAGATGATCTTCAGCGTCTCCAGGTTCAGCGGTACATCCGGCCAGAGGAAAATCGGCAGTGTGTCCGGCAGCTCGCCCATATCGCCGACGGTGCGGATATCCAGCCCCAGCCACATCGCCACGCCGGTCAGTACCAGGATGCACACCAGCGGCGAGGGAATGGCCTTGCCGATCTTTGGCACATAGGGGAACAGGTAGATGATCCCAAGCCCGGCGGCGGTCATGGCGTAGACAGGCCAGGTGACGTTGGTCAGCTCCGGCAGCTGTGCCATGAAAATCAGAATCGCCAGCGCGTTGACGAAACCGGTGACCACCGAGCGCGAGACAAAGCGCATCAACGAACCGAGCTTGAGAAACCCGGCGCCGATCTGCAGCGCGCCGCACAGCAGCGTGGCCGCCAGCAGGTATTGCAGGCCGTGGTCTTTGACCAGGGTCACCATCAGCAACGCCATGGCACCGGTCGCGGCGGAGATCATCCCCGGCCGACCACCGGCGAAAGCAATCACCACCGCCATGCTGAACGAGGCATACAAACCGATCTTCGGATCGACCCCGGCAATGATCGAAAAGGCGATGGCTTCGGGGATCAGCGCAAGCGCGACCACCAGACCGGCCAGCACGTCGGCGCGGATATTGGAGAACCAGTGTTGTTTGACGGTTGAAAGCATCGGGGTGTCCAGGGCAGAGCGGGGGGAATGCGAAGGGCGCGAGTTTACGGGACTGGGGAAGAGGGTGCGACCAACCAGTAAAAGTCGAACGCAACCCCCTCGCCACAAGTGATCACCAGACGGGATATTCGCGTTTCAGTTATTTAAGGCCCAACCAGATTCTCCAGCTCCTGGGCCCGGGTCCTGGTCATCTCCAGCATGCAGGAACCGGCGTTGAGACTGTCGATGGTCCCGCCCGTCAAACTGCCGAGCAATCCGCAGTTGGCGTCACGGTATTTGATCCACATCCGCTGGACGTTCTGCAGTTGACCCTTCTTGTCAGCCTCCAGCGCCGCAATGGCCGCCTTGTAGCCTTTGTTCAGCCGGACATCCTGCAGTTCGATTTCAGCAGCGATGCAATCGAGCATGTTAACGGTCACGCCTCCCGACGCGTCCATGCATTTTTTATAGGCAGGACTGTCAACAGCATAAGCCGCACCGCAAAACGCCCCTGACAGGACGCTGGCAGCAAACAAGGAGCGGTAGTTCATAATTGGCCTTTCCTGGTCAATGAGCCGTAAAGTGTAAGGTCTGCAGTCTAAGCCAGTTTCCCCGATTCAGCGCCGGGCCAAACTGGCGCTGAACGACTACCGCGGTGGTGTCGATTGCCTGCCGCCGGGAGACTGACATGAAGTATGACACGCTGATCCGCAATGCCCTGGTCATCGACGGCAGCAACACACCGGGTTTCCTCGCCGATGTGGCGATTCTGGATGGTCGCATTCAACGCATCGACAGCTTGAATGGAGCCTGTGCCGATGAAGAGATCGATGCGGGTGGTCGAGTGTTGGCGCCGGGCTTCATCGATGTGCATACCCACGACGATACCGTGGTGATCCGCCAACCACAGATGCTGCCCAAGCTCAGCCAGGGCGTGACCACCGTGATCGTCGGCAACTGCGGGATCAGCGCATCCCCGGTGAGTTTGCGCGGCGAGCCACCGGACCCGATGAACCTGCTGGGCGCCGCCAGCGCTTTTGTCTACCCGCGCTTTCGCGACTACCGCGCCGCGGTCGAAGCGGCGAACCCCACCCTGAATGTGGCGGCGCTGGTCGGTCACACGGCATTGCGCAGCAACCACATGGACGACCTCTATCGCAGCGCCACGCCTGGTGAAATCAGCGCCATGCGAGAACAACTGCGCTCGAGCCTTGAGGCGGGCGCTTTGGGTTTATCCACAGGTCTGGCCTACGCCAGCGCCTTTTGCGCCGAGACGGATGAAGTGCTGCAACTGGCCGAAGAGCTGACGGCGTTTGGGGCGGTCTACACCACCCATTTGCGCAGCGAGTTCGAGCCGGTGCTGGAGGCGATGGACGAAGCGTTCCTGATCGGCCGTCATGCCAGGGCCCCGGTGATCATCTCCCACCTCAAATGCGCCGGTGCCGGCAATTGGGGGCGCAGCCCGCAACTGCTCGCCTCCCTGGAACGCGCCGCGCTGAGCCATCCGGTGGGCTGCGATTGTTATCCCTATGCGGCCAGTTCTTCGACCCTGGACCTCAAACAGGTCACCGACGCCTTTCGCATTACCATCACCTGGTCGACGCCTCATCCCGAGGTGGGGGGCCGCGACCTGATGGACATCGCCGCCGAATGGGGTCTCCCGCTGCTGGACGCCGCCCGCCGCCTGCAACCGGCGGGCGCGGTGTATTACGGCATGGACGAAACCGATGTGCGGCGCATCCTTTCCCATCCTTTGTCGATGATCGGCTCCGATGGCCTGCCGGAGGATCCGTTTCCCCATCCGCGTTTGTGGGGGGCATTTCCACGGGTACTGGGGCATTTCAGTCGCGACGTGGGACTGTTCCCGCTGCACACCGCCGTACACAAGATGACCGGGCTTTCGGCAGCGCGTTTCGGTCTGCAAGAACGTGGTGAACTTCGCGAAGGGCATTGGGCGGATATGGTGCTGTTCGACCCGCTACGGGTGTGCGACGTGGCCGACTTCAGCGACCCGCAACGGGCGTCTGAAGGTATTGATGGGGTGTGGGTCAATGGTGTGTGCAGTTATGCCGATGGCAAAGCCACTGGACGCAGTGAAGGGAGATTTCTGGCTCGCACAGGGGATTTGCGGTTGGGGTTCCATTAAAAGATCGCAGCCTGCGGCAGCTCCTACAATGACCGTGTATATCCACGAATTCTATGTGAACACAAATCCCGTAGGAGCTGCCGCAGGCTGCGATCTTTTGATTCTGCTTGCCGGACCCCATGCTCGTACCAGGCATTCTGCTTGTATAGGATGACCCCATTTCAACCAGGGAGCAGCACCATGAGTTTTGGAAAAACCACCCCCATCCTGAACTGGAAGCGTTCCAGCAGCAATTGTCAGCCAGGCACTATCGCTTCGCCAAGCCACAGATCCAGACAATGCCCTGGGGCAGCCGGGACATGACCATCAGCGATCCATTCGGCAATCGGTTGGTGTTTACCAATGCGATCAGTGTCTGACTGAAGTTATAGGGTGCCTGCCAGATAGTCATCGCGAGCAAGCCCGTTCCCATAGGTTATGTGTCGATCACATCATGTGATCCGACGCAGATCCAGTGTGGGAGCGGGCTTGCTCGCGATAGGGTCGCCAATTCACCCCCTATTCAACTGCCCACAATGCGATCAATCACACCCGAAAATGGCTGACCATCATCTGCAACTGGTTGCCCAGCCGTGCCAGTTCAACACTGGATTTAGCGGTTTCGTCGCTGGCGGCGGCAGTCTGTTCGGAGACGTCGCGCACGTTGATGATGCTGCGGCTGATTTCTTCGGCCACGGCGCTTTGCTGCTCGGCGGCTGCGGCGATCTGCTGGTTCATCGACTGGATGTTCGACACCGTGCGGGTGATGTTTTCCAGTGAGGTGCCGGCCTTGCGGGTCAGTTCGACACTGCTGTCGGTCAGGCTGCGGCTGTTGTTCATCACCGCGGCCACTTGCTGGGTGCCGTTCTGCAAGCCGGCGACCAGCCCCTGGATTTCTTCGGTGGATTTCTGCGTGCGCTGGGCCAGGCCGCGGACTTCGTCGGCGACTACCGCGAAACCACGGCCGGCGTCACCGGCGCGGGCTGCTTCGATGGCCGCGTTGAGCGCCAGCAGGTTGGTCTGTTCGGCCACGGCTTTGATCACGTCCATGACGCTGCCGATCTTGTCACTCTCTTGTTGCAGCAAGGTCATGGCGTCGGTGGAGCGCGCGACTTCAGTGGCCAGACGCTCGATCTGGACGATGGCTTCGGCAACCACCTTGTCACCTTCGCGGGCTTCACCGTCGGCGGCCGCAGCAGCCTGCGAGGCTTGCTCGGCATTGCGTGCGACTTCCTGCACGGTGGCGGTCATTTCGTGCATGGCAGTGGCCACCTGATCCGTCTCGATCTTCTGGCTGTTGACCCCCGCACTGGTTTGCTCGGTGACGGCCGACAGCTCTTCGGCGGCGCTGGCGATCTGCGCGACACCGTCGCGAATGCCGCTGATCAGCTCGCGCAAGGTCACGCCCATGCGCACGATGCCTTGCTGCAACACGCCGAGTTCGTCGCGACGGGTGACGTGAACGTCGTGGGTCAGGTCGCCCGAGGCAATGCGTTCGACCACGGCCAGGGTTTCGCGCAACGGGCGGGTGATCTGCCGGGTGATGATCACCGCGGCCAGCACGCCAACCAGTAACGCCAGCAGAGTGCTGACCAGTTGCAGCGTGCGTGCACGAGCGCTTTCGGCATCGCGACGATCGAGCTGGATCTGGTACAGCGCATCGCTGCTGGCGACGATGGCACTGCCTTGCTCGGTCATTTCCTGGCGCGCCTGAATCGCTTCGCTGTTCGCTGCTTTGTAGTCCAACAGTGCGCTGCGGTAGCGGGTCAGGGCACCTTCAAGCTGACGCAGGGCGTCATTCTGGGTGTCAGCAAAATGCACATTCAGGCCTTTCAGGCTGGCGATGGCCGCGTCCAGTTGTGCGGCGGCTTTTTGCTCGGTTTGCGGGTTGCTGCTGGCGGTGTAGCCACGCACCTCATAACGGGCAAGCTGAAACTCTTCCTTGGCCTGGGAGATGGCCTGGAACTGTTCGAAACGCTGGTCGCTCAAGGGCATCTGCTGCACACGAGAGTCGATCGCGCTGATCAGTGCATTGGCGCTTTCGGCGCTGTCGCCCATGACCTGGCGAGCGGCATTGCCGGTGCGGTAGGCGTTGCGCATTTTGTTCAACGATTGCTGGTAGGCACTGATGGTCGCGCTTTGCTCTCTGAGCAGCTTGAGGTTTTCCGGGCTCTTGAAACTACTGAGCAGCGACTGTTGCCGGGCAACGAAACCATCGAGGGTGGTTTGCACATTCTGCGCGGCGGTTTCATCGCCGTTGGTCAGCATGTACTGCAAGCGGGTGATGCGCAGTTTGGTCAGACCGGCGTTCAGCTGAGTGATGTCGCTCATCCAGTTGCTGCGATCGATCAGCCCGCCAAGGCTGGTCCAGCCAGTCAGGGCGAGGAGGGTGGTGAGCGTCAGTACCAGGCCGAAACCCAGGCCCAGTTTCAGGTTGACGCTGATGTTGCCGAACCAGCTATTCATCGAATTCCTCCAGGAACAGTGCGAGTGTTGATCGTCAGTAGCTGGAAGGTTGTTGTTTTTGGTAGCCAGCAAGGGGGGTCGTAGGGGGTATCGGCAGCAAACGCGAGAGCTGAAACGGTTATTTCCCGGTCGCTCAAGCTTTTTTTCACATTCATTTCACTCAGCCCCTACCTCCTGCTCCCTAAAGTTTCGCTCAGCCGTTGAGCGGTGGGTGCCGGTCTATCACCTCAAAAAACAGACATTCTCAAGCGCGCAGTGGTCATCGCTGTGCTGTGCGGTTCATTGCCAGGGTTTGGCCAAAGTGGCGGGTTGGTTGTGGAGTCAAGACTCAATCTTTTTGGTTTCAGACGTTCAGTCGCCTTGAGCAGGATTGCCAGGTATAAAAATGCGGCCGTCATACTGGTGTCTGCCTTGATTGTTTTGGCGCTGACCCTGTTTCTTCTGAAACCCGCGGCAGTCCCCGATCTGGCCAATGGCAATGCTTCGGTAGTGGCGCAGCTGAAGGCGGATTGGGCCAAGGGCGAGATGATTGTGCTGGTTCGTCATGTCGAGCGTTGTGACCACTCCAGTGCGGCGTGTCTTGGCAGTGCCGACGGTATAACCGAGCGCTCGCGCAGTGTCGCCGCGGCAGTTGGCTTGCAGTTCGAACGCCTGGGTCTGAGCAAGGCGGATATCTACAACAGTCCGTTGACCCGGGCGGCGCAGACGTCTTCCTACATGTTCAATAAGGTCACTGCGGGCCAGGACTGGTTGATCCGCTGTAAGGGGCGCATGTTGAGTGATGCCCTGCGCTACAAGGTGGCCGGGCGCAACCTCGTTCTGGTGACGCACAGTGAATGCATGTCGCAGCTTGAAAGCGACATGAAGTTACCTTCGGCCACGCTGGGCTACGGCGCCTCGCTGTTCGTTTCAACCGCGGGAATGACTGGAAAACCGCAGATGCTCGGATTCATTGAAGCCAGCGACTGGCATTCAATTCAATCGTTATCAGACAGATAGACTTGCCTCTTCAATCAGGAAAAAAGATGCTGATTTTTTCTCGCTACCGATTTTATTGGGTGAATTTCGGTATTCCACTGCTCTGTGCCGCCGTGGTGTTTTTGTTGTTTGATCTGACAAAAATAGATATTGCCTTCAGTGATCTTTTTTACGATCCGGCGACGAAATTGTTTCCGTTGAATCACGTTCGCTTGTTCGAACAAATCACCCATAAATGGGCACGGATCATTCCGAACTGGACAGGCGAAGCGGCGATCATTGGCGCGTTGTTGTCGTTTCTCTGGCCGCGGTTAAAGGTAGAGAAACACTCCAGACTCATCGCGTTCCTGGAGAAGGTGCGGATCGCTCCATTGCTCAGGTTTGCGGCCAGGCACCGCCGGGACTTCCTGTTCGTGGTGTTTGCATTCTCGATCAGTACCGGGGTCATTCATTATCTGAAAGGCCACACCAGTGTGTATTGCCCGGTTGAAACCACCCAGTACGCCGGCAAGATCGAACACAAAGAGTGGTACGAAAATTTCGACCTGCTGAAAGTTGCTGGCCCGGGCCGCTGCTGGCCAGGTGGTCATGCCTCGGGGGGCTTCACCCTGCTCGCGTTGTACTTCGTGGCTCGCCGCTATCGCTGGCGCCATTCCAAGGCAATCCTGCATGGCTCGCTATTGCTCGGCTTTGTCTATGGCACTACCCGGGTGCTGCAGGGCTGGCACTACATGTCCCACACTTTCTGGGCGGGGATCTTCGTCTGGCTCGCCTGTTTGCTGACCGCACTGGCATTTTACGGCCGAGCACGGCTTGAGCTGCCGGCTCTGCAAAAGGCCGAAGAGCCGTTGGTGGGGGCTCAGCCTCAGTCGATTGGCTGAGATTCAAAACCTGGCAACAGCTCTGACGGGATGACCGTGAGCACCAGGCGCGAGGCAAACCTCGCGCTCAGGTGCAGGGTGTTGCAGGCAATTCTTGGGTGTTGTGCCTGGCCTTCGGCCTCGCCGCTGTTGGGGTTGACGTCGAAATGCGGGAAGTTGCTGCTGGCGATGTCCAGGCGCAGGCGATGGCCGCGCTTGAACAGGTTGCAGGTGGCAAAAGGCTCGATCACGATCTTCACCCTCTTTCCCGGTGTCAGCAGCTGCGGGTCCTCCCAGGAGTCACGGTAGCGGCAACGACGGATCCCGTCGGTGATGTTCATCGCATAACCCAGCGGGTAGTCGGCGCTGGGTGGATAGACGTCGACCAGTTTGGCAGTGAAGTCGGTGTCCGGCGCGTCGCTCTCGACCCAGAGCTCGATGCGCAGCGGGCCTGCGACAACCAGGTCCTCCTTCAGCGGTTCGGTCTGGAAACTCAATACATCGTCACGCTCTGCCAAGGGGCTGTTATCGCCACGTGTGCCGAAGAAGTCCGGATGCTCGCGTTGGTCAAAGGCTCCGCCAACGAACACCGGAGCGCCGGAAGTCAGCGCGCCGCCAATGGTCGGCACCGGTGAGGCAGGATCCGCTCGATAGCTCAGTTGCGCCTCAGTGGCGGTCGGTGGCGTGCTGCTCAGCTGCTGTTGGCGGTCAAGGTACAGCGACAGTTGCTGACTGCCCGGCAACGGCCAGTGTTGACTTTCCAGCCAGCGCCCCCCGTGCTGCAGCCGGCCATTGCAGTCTTTGGCGCCGCTACCGCCCCCCATCAAAAATACCTTTACCCCAGTGTGCGCGGGCGTCTGCTCCGATGGGCTTTTGAGTGAGCGTTCAAACCAGTTCAGGCGACAGCTCAGCCAGTCCTCGGCGACCTGCCCATCGAATGCCGCCCGCGGACCGAACTCGACATTGCCGCAGTGGCTGATATTGCGATCACCGTGTAGCCAAGGCCCCATGATCAGCTGTTGCGAGGCCTTGTTGCTGCGGCTGAATGCCGCGTAGTTGGCAAGGGTCGAACTGACATAGGCGTCGTACCAACTGGACATGAACAGCACCGGGATATCCGGTAGCTGGTCATAGTGTCCCTCGGCGTAAATGCCGGGTCTTTGCCAGTAAGATCCAAAACTGCCCTGGGCCCATTGTTCAAGCAGGTAGGCTTCGTATTCCGGGACGTGCCGCAATGGCGACTGACCCGCTTGCCAGGGCATGCGGGCAAACCATTGATGAATGTCTTCCTGTTCCAGCGCCTGGCGAATCAGTGGGTCGGCCAGTGCGGCTGGGCTCTCCTTGGCTTGCCTCCAGGCCCAGGTCGCCTGCTTGAGTTCGAACGCGCCACCTTGGCGGATGCCACACTGGAAGGCGTTGGCGAAACCGCCGGAGTCCAGGACCATGCTGCTCAACCCGGGAGGCTGCAGGCAGGCCATCGCCAGTTGGGTATGGGCGGCATAAGACAAGCCCATGCTGCCGATCCGGCCGTTGCACCAGGGCTGCTCGATGATCCAGGCCAGGCTGTCGTAACCGTCCTCGCCCTCGGTGGTGTACTTGGTGAACACCCCTTCGGAAGCATAGCGGCCACGACAATCCTGGAATACCGCAACAAACCCCTGGGCAGTGAAGCGCGCCGCCATTTCCTCGCGGCAAAGATGATGACCGTCGAGTTGCTTTTCCGAGCGCGAGGGTTTGCTCTTGTCATAAGGCGTGCGCTCGATGACCACCGGGAATGGGCCCTGAGCATCGACGGGCAGGTAGATATCGGTGGCCAGGTGGACGCCATCGCGCATGGGGATCAGTTGGTTGCGCAGAAGCTGCAGGGCCGGGAATGCTGGTTCGCAAGTAAAAGTCATATCAAAGCCTTGTTGAAACCGGCGCCGGACGGCAGGGCCGCGGGCGCCGTTGAATACTCAGTAACCGGTCGTCACCGCGATGGCCAGCAGCACCATCGACAGCGCTGTGTAGATCAGGAACAGTGGCAGGATGTAGCGCGCCCATTGGCCCCAGCCCACCTGCGCGGTGGCCAGCAGCACCAGCAAACCACTGGAGGTCGGGGTGATCATGTTGGTCAAACCGTTGCCCAGCAGGAACGCATAGACGGTGGTCTGCGGGCTGACGCCAGACAGCTGGCCGAGCGGGCCGAAGATCGGCATGGTCACTGCCGCCTGGCCGGAGGTGGAGGGAATCAACACATCCAGGCCCAACTGAGCGAAGAACATCCCATAGGCAGACACCACCGGCCCATGGTCACTCACCACACTGGCCAGGCCATTGACGATAGTGTCCAGAACCTGGCCGGTGCTGAGGATGATTTCCACCGCGGTGGCCAGTCCGATCAGCACACCGGCGATCAGCACCTTTTTCATACCGTCGACAAACGCGCCGGCGGCGATGCTGGCGCCCAGGCCGGCAATCAAAGTGAAGGCCACGCTCAACAGCAGGTAGAACGCCGACAGCTCGTGGTATTTCCACTCCCAGCGGGTCGAGGCATAGACCATGAAGGCGATGCCGCTACCCAGGACCAGCAGGTTGATCAGGTGCCGGATCGGCAATGGTTTATGTTCGAAAGTGATCTTCGCGCTGGCGTCGTATCCGTGTTTGCGGATGCTCCACAGCACAAACGCGATGCCCACCAGCAAGAACAGGGCGTATGCGGCGACGCGCATGCTCATGCCGCTGAAAATCGGTAAACCCACCATGGGTTGTGCCACCGACAGCGCCACCGGGTTGGTGATCGATGCCAGGTAGCCGATCTTTACCGAGATGCACACGATGGCCAGGCCGATCAGGTTCGACAGCCCGAGGCGGTTGGCCATGGCGACCATCAACGGCACGATCAGGATGAACTCCTTGGCCAGTCCCATGAAGGTGCTGCCGGCGGAAAACACCAGCATCAGCGTCGGCACCAGCACATAGATGTTGCCTCGGGTCAGGCCGAGCAAGCGTTCGAGCCCGGCATCTATCACCCCGGCCTTGTTCAGTACGCCGAACATGCCGCCGATGAACAACACCATGAAAATCAGCCCGGCGCGCTTTTCGATGCCCTGGGGAATGGCCATGAAACCTTCCACCAGCGACACCGGCCGGGCCACCGTATCGCCGGCCTTGCGTGGCTCAATGGAGAACAACTGGCTCAGTGAGTCCTGTTTTTCCAGCACCTGATAGGAACCGGGGACCACCAGGCCATTCTGGCGCTGGAACTTGCCGGAGTTGACCGCATAGGTGAAGGCCACGGCGAGCAGGACGATGCTCAACAGGATGATCGCTGGATTGATTTGCTTACGTTGGTTGAGCTTGCCCGACTCCTCTTGAGGAGGTTTGGCGGTTGATTGGCTGATGGTTATCTGTGGTTCAGTCATGGTTCTTGCCCTGGCTGGCGACATGTCGTTGGAGGACGGAACCCAAGGTCCCGAATGAACGGTGCGAGGACGACGCTACGCCTGGCGCAGCAATGGTCCTGCAGTCAAAGGAGGGGCAACGTGGTGCTTTTCAACGAACATGGCAGGATGGCCCTCGCGGTTATTGTTTTTGGTAGTGGCTCTTGGTGACGCAGACACTAGGGCAAACTTTCGAGGGCGACAACGTTATGCGTGGAACGGGTTGAGCTATGCGTTTTGTCATGGTTTGCGAGGGGGGGGGGGCTTAATTTGAGTTGCGCACCGCCTCACTCAAACGCAGCTTGAGGTGCTCGGCAAATGCATTCACCACCTTGGAACGCGGTTCGTCACGGCGGAAGGCGAGGCCGAAGGAATAGGGCAGGGCAGGTCGGAAGGGCCGTGTGACAATCGGCAAATGAAGGAAGTGACTGGCCAGCAGACCGTTGACAATCGATACCCCTAAACCTTCGGCGACAAAGCTGCACGCGGCCCCTGCCGAGTGCACTTCGATCCGCACTTGCGGCGTCAGATTAGCCCCGCGAAAGACTTGATTGAGCTCTGCCCGCAAGGCTCGTTGACGGCCCAATAGCACCAGCGGCACATCACGCAAATGCTGAACCTCGATCACTTCATGACGCGTCAACGGATGGCCTGCCGGCATCACGCACACGCCTTCGGTTTCCAGCACCGGCTCGATGTCGAAGTCTGGTATTTCCGTCGGCAAGCGCACAAATCCGAGGTCGGCGGATCGGTCGAGCACTGCCCGCTCGATGGTGTCGTAAGAGCCGGTCAGCAGCTCGACAACGATGTCCTCATGGTCCTTGAGAAACCCGGCAACAATTTTTGGCAGCAGCTCCTGAGTCATGCTGGTCGGCACCCCGACCTTGAGCAGGCTTTTGCGCGAGCGGCCGACCCGCATCTCGTCCGCCAGCCGCTGAATGCGCTGCATGCCATCGACCAGCCCGGCGACTTCGGCGAGCAGTTCTTCGGCTTCGGGGGTGGCCATCAACCGCCCCTTCTTGCGCAGGAACAAGGCAAACCCCAACGCGTCTTCGAGCTGGCTCAGCAGGCGACTCACTGCTGATTGGGAAAGGCCCATTCGGGTCGCCGCACCGATGGTCGAGCCGGTGGACATGATGGCTTTGAAGGCTTCGAGTTGTTTGAGATTCACCCTGGTTTTCCTGTGGTTCGCGGCTCTTCGAAAGATCCTGCAACGTGATTTGCGCATAGCCTGATGCGCTTCTCGCATAACGTTGTCGGCGTTCCGGCGAGCCGTTAGTGTCCGCTCCCTAACGACGCTGAGTCCAGTGTGTAGCCAAACAACATCGAGTCATTTTCCATTCACTGGACGCTAGCGACTGCCAAATAAAACCGACAATACGGCACTGAGGATTTTTTATGCGTGAGCTTTTCACGAGGGGGAGCGTCGTCTCTGCGGGGCTGTTGGTAAGTCTTTCGCCGGAGCTGATGGCACAGGGATTTTTCGAGGATGCGCAAGGCAAACTGACGCTGCGCAATTACTACTTCAACGACGGTTATCGCGACGGTGGCGAGGACCGCAAAGAGTGGGCACAGGGTTTTTTGCTCAACCTGCAATCGGGTTACACCGAAGGCACCCTTGGCTTCGGTCTGGATGCCTTGGGGCTGGCCGGGCTGAAGCTGGATTCGAGCCCGACCCACGCCGGTACCGGGTTATTGCCGGTACACGATGACGGGCACGCCGCGAGTGAATATTCCAGCCTCGGCGTGACGGCGAAGATGCGTATCGGTGATGCCGTGGTGAAAACCGGCACGTTGCTGCCGAAGATCCCGGTGCTGGTCCACAACGATGGTCGCCTGTTACCGCAGACCTTCCGTGGCACCCAGATTGAATACTCCGGTGTTCCCGATCTGTACCTGCACGCCGGGCATCTGGATAAGTTCAAGCAACGCAACTCCACCGACAGCGTGAACATTCATCCTCAGGGCTACAACGGTAACAAAGGCAGCGACTTCGATTTCGCCGGCGCGACTTACAGGTTCACGCCCAACCTCAGCGGCACCTGGTACTACGGCGAAATGCGCGAGTTCTACCGCCAGCAGTTCCTTGGACTGGTCCACAAACAACCGCTCGGCCCCGGCAACCTGACCAGCGACCTGCGTTACTTCATCAGCGGCGACGCGGGCGAGGCGCGCAACGGCAAAGTCGACAGCGACATGTTCAGCGGGCTGTTCACCTATCGCCTCGGCGCTCAGGCGTTGGGCCTGGGTTACCAGAAAGTCAGCGGTGACACCGCCCTGCCTTACACCAGCGTGTCCACGGTGTACTCGTTCAGCAATGCCGGCGTCGGCAAATTCATCCAGGCCGGTGAGCAGACCTGGATGCTGCGTTACGACTATGACTTCGCCGCAGTCTTGCCGGGCCTGAGCTTCATGACGCGCTACTACAAAGGCGAGAACGGCGATTTCAGAGGCCGCGAAGCCCGCGAGTGGGAGGCCGACACCAACCTGCGTTACGTTGTTCAGGACAGCGCCCTCAAAGGGCTGGGAGTCGAGCTGCGCAAGGCGACTTACCGCTCGACCTACGCCAGTGACCGCGATAACACTCGCCTGTACCTGACCTATGACATTGCCCTTTGGTAGGCGAAAAAAGCGCGGGAGAGCGGGCAAAACCTTAGTGCCTTGAATGACAGGGCGGGGACAGCCGATGGAGTGAAGAAAAGTTCATCTATCGGCCCAAGAGAAGACTCAGCTCCGCTCGATAAATCGTGCAATGACCTGATTGACGATGTCTGGATGAGTAACGGGACCCATGTGCCCGAGCTCTTCGAATTGCACCCTCTCGACGTTTGGCAAAGCACCGGCCAGTAGCCGCGCCACCCCAAGTGACGAAACCGGCGAGTGCTTGCCTGTCATGTAGAGCACCGGAATGTCGAGCGAGCGAAAAGCCTGCAGGGGCGTCGGCTCGGTCAACAACGCGTGGGCCCAGCCGCGGACATTGGCCACCGCGGCGGTGATGGATTGCTTGCGTTGCTCCGGGGTTCGTTTCCACGCTGCAGAACCCATCCAATAATCAATGAAACGCTCGGCGGCCGCATCCTGGTTACCTGCATCGAGGGCGTTGCCGGCGTCGGCGACGACCTCTCGGATCAGGTCCGCCTCATTGGGTGGGGGCATTTGCGCATCAAGCAGCGAAAACAGCGTGGGCTCATACACCGCGATGGCACGCACCCGTTCGGGATGGCGCAACGCGGCAATCAGTGCGACGGCGGCGCCATAAGAATGACCCACGAGCGTGAGAGGTGCGCCCGCTCTGGCAAGCACCGGCTCTGCGAGCGCAACTTCGTCGCTGAGGCCGATGATCCGGTCGGCTGGCCATGGGGGGCTCTTGCCTGCGCCGTAGGAGTCGAGAGCCAGTACATGGAACCGCGGAGCCAGGCGCTCCAACAGCCCTCGCCACTGCGCCGAGCTGCTCGCATTGGCGTGAAAACACACCACGCCCGGGCCAGCACCCACGCCAGATTCCTGGAAAAAGGCTTCGATGAGTTCCACGCAGACCTCCGGAGAAGAGAGACTGTGGACAATTATTTGCCTGATCGGGAAAAGAGGACAGTGCTATTCATCAACATTTGCAAGCCGGATAACAGCGCTGCCCGGATCGTCCACCGGCTTTTGCGCCACAGTGGCCGGGTCGATGCCCCAATCCCCATGCAAATACCAGTCATCACCGATCATCTCGGCCGGATGCATCGTGCGGTCAGAGCCATTGCCACACGCCAGGGAGCTCGCCGGACAGTACCTGTCACAGCCCCAGCAGATGCGCTCGGGATGTTTCGGGTGGAGGGGGAATATCTTGGCCATGGCGATCTCCAGGTGACGGGTAGGAGTGGCCTTCAGCCTACAGAGTCAGGGTGGGTAGGGAGTTGATGGTGATCAAGAATGGGGGAGTTACCGAGTTGCGTGGCCATTTTGCTTATTGATTTGTTGCGTATACGTTACATTGCTTCTGGAATGTAACGAGAACAGAACATGGACTACGAACTTCTGATCTACCGCTTGAGTAAGCAAATACGCGAAAAGCGGTTGAGTCGGGGCCTGACGCAAGCGGATCTTGCGCAGATTGCTGGGTTGACTCGGCAAAAGGTGATTGCTGTTGAAAAGGGCACTCTCTCTGTGGGCATGAACGCATATGCGCGGGTATTGGGCGCCTTGGATTGTGAACTCGCTGTCATTCCTGCGGTTATGCCGACACTGGATGAGGTTCAGGATCTGTTTGAATGAAAAGACCTCAGCGCCTCATTCGGGCGCGAGCAAGAGTAGGAGACAGTCTTTGCTATCGGGAAAGCACTTATCTCGATCACTTCAAAAAACAGGCGGCCTTGAGGCCCAATGCCAGTCAGTTAAGACGTTAAGTGAACCGGCATTGGCCCTGAGACCACCCGTTTTCTTATGACGATGAAACCTGCGCCTGCAACCGTCGCCCGATGACGTCCAGCCGCCATAAATCAAACGGCATGCATGGGAGACGCGCAAGGCATGGGGTTGTTTCCCCAATATTGGATAAGTATCGGCCTTCCTGCCAAGTCTCCGTCTTTCGGGTTTTTAATTCAGAAAGGTGTAACCATCCTTAGTTAGTGATTCAAACGAATCGGTCATCGGACTTGTGTCTGGTTGCAGGTCACTCTCCGGTCTTTTTTTTTGAGTACTGGCCATTAGCAATCCATCAAGTTTTGCCTATAGTCTGAGCGTGGGCCGCGGCGTTGCTTCCAAGCCACGATCAGGCCAGAGATAGAGCGATTGCTGGCCCATATTTTGCGTGCTGTCCCCATCGTTTTTGGGGGGTAAACCAGAGAGACGAGCGGACGGTGTTGTTCTGGGCCTGGAGATGCTGAATACGCTGCACACCAGGATCCGGAAAGGCTATTCGAGTATCAAACCTGGCCCAGAACAGTGTCCGATTCAGTGATCGGGTAAGTCCCAGTGCGATTTTTCGATAGTGGCTATTGGCCGCCATGGATAAGCTAACATAGATAAACCGCATTTTTTTCCCAGGAGAAAGTCATGCCGCGTTTGGTCAAACCATCGGACTATGTACTCCAGGCTGTGATGGATAAAAAGATCTATATCCTGCCCTGGGAACGACGACTTTGTCCGGGTAATCCTACGGACGAACCCGAGCAAGGTGCGCTGCTCTACAACAATTACATTCTGAATTTCATTCATGGCGTTACACCGCGCTCACCCAACGAACGGGTGGTCGAAATTGCGCAATGGTGTCTGGCAATGACTGGAGAGCCAGCCAGGGCCTTGGCAGATGATTTGTCTGCGGCCTATCTGAGCCGATACAGTTTTTTGCTCGACGACTTGTCAAGGCATGACGATGAATCGAAAGAGTTTCGGGGACATTTGGCTGTTTGGCCTGACGAGATCAAAAAGCTGCCGGCGAGCCTGGTGATGGCTTTGCGTGCTCGTGCTGCAGGCCTCTTGTTACACTGACGCCGGTTGGTTCACAGAGAGAGATCGCGGTGATTCAACTCCCGGATTTCAAATCGAGTAACCACCCCAAGGCCGGGTGTTTGACTCGACCAACCAAGCCCGGGGCGTGACCTGCACCCAATTTTATTTTGTTTGGCGAGCTGAGGCGGAGGTCTATGCGTCCCTACAGGCGCACTATGACCGCAGAGCCTTGTCTCCTACACTGTGCAGCGGTTGACGGAGGCCAACCGCTGGATTGGCTTCCATCGAGAAAGTGCTCCTCCCAGTAACCATCGAAATGCTTATTCGACGAGTCAATGGGTTCGTTGGAACTGAATGCGGCAGGGATGCGAGTATGACCAGGAATTTTTTCTTTATTGATAGCCGTGTGGCGAATCGCGAAACATTGATTGCGCAGCTTGGCAGCGATACACAATGGGTGGTGCTCGATGCGAATGAGGATGGCCTATCGCAGATACAGTCAGTCCTCGCGAGCTATAGCGACCTGAGTTCGATCCAGATCATTTCGCACGGCAGTGTAGGGGCGCTTTACCTCGGCTCGACGGTGCTGGATTCGAGCAGCCTCAGCACGTATCAGAGTCAGCTGCAATCCATTGGGCAATCACTTACCGCGGCAGGAGACATCCTGCTCTACGGCTGCAATGTGGCGCAGGACGATGAAGGGCAAGCCTTCATCGAGCGCCTGGCTCTAATCACCGGAGCGGATGTTGCAGCATCGGATGACCTGAGTGGCGCTTTAAGTCAGGGTGGTGATTCGCAACTTGAAGTCCATGTAGGTGAGATCGAGACAAACACGCTCGATCTGACTGCCTATGCCGCTACCTTGGCGGCCCTCAATGGCACGGACGGTAACGACATCCTCGAGGGAACAGTCGACAACGACACCATCCAGGGCGGTGCCGGTTCTGACCAGATCAGTGGCAGCGGTGGTGCGGACTATATCGTTGGTGGCGATGAGTTGGATCAATGGGGCGGGGATCAGATTCAAGGCGGCCCGGGCAATGACACCATTCTGGGTGGCGCCGGCAACGATATCTTGGATGGCAATACCGGCAACGACAGTCTGGACGGTGGCGCCGGCAATGACTCTCTGAACAGTAACAGTGGCGAAGGCAGCGATACCCTGCGGGGCGGCGATGGCAATGACCGTTTTACTGTATGGAGTATCAGCGGCACGGCCGAAACGGTGCTGATCGATGGTGGTGCCGGTGATGATCTGATCCAGACGTTCATGTACAGCGGTGGCAATCGTACCCTGACCGCAACGGGAGGCGCGGGCGTCGATACCTATGCCTTCCTTTCCGGTGGGTATACCGCCAATTACAGTGTTACTGACTTCGTTGCGGGTGCAGGTGGCGACCGCCTCGATGTCTCCACGCTACTGGACCACAGCGCGGCCGATGGCCGGGGTTACGAAGGTGGCAACCCGATGAAGGCCGAGCAGGGCTACCTGCGCTTGCTGCAAAACGGTGCCAACACCCTGCTGCAGTACGACGAAGACGGTGCCGCCGGCACGGCCTACACCTGGCACACCGCTATTACTCTGCAAAACGTGCTCGCCAGCACCCTTACGGCCGCCAATTTCGTTGGCGCCATTGCACCTGATGGTTCCGATGTACCGGGGCTGCAACTGACTGGCACGGTCGGCAATGACACGCTGCAGGGCAGTCACTTCGCCGACACCATCCAGGGCGGTGCCGGTTCTGACCAGATCAGTGGCAGCGGTGGTGCGGACTATATCGTTGGTGGCGATGAGTTGGATCAATGGGGCGGGGATCAGATTCAAGGCGGCCCGGGCAATGACACCATTCTGGGTGGCGCCGGCAACGATATCTTGGATGGCAATACCGGCAACGACAGTCTGGACGGTGGCGCCGGCAATGACTCTCTGAACAGTAACAGTGGCGAAGGCAGCGATACCCTGCGGGGCGGCGATGGCAATGACCGTTTTACTGTATGGAGTATCAGCGGCACGGCCGAAACGGTGCTGATCGATGGTGGTGCCGGTGATGATCTGATCCAGACGTTCATGTACAGCGGTGGCAATCGTACCCTGACCGCAACGGGAGGCGCGGGCGTCGATACCTATGCCTTCCTTTCCGGTGGGTATACCGCCAATTACAGTGTTACTGACTTCGTTGCGGGTGCAGGTGGCGACCGCCTCGATGTCTCCACGCTACTGGACCACAGCGCGGCCGATGGCCGGGGTTACGAAGGTGGCAACCCGATGAAGGCCGAGCAGGGCTACCTGCGCTTGCTGCAAAACGGTGCCAACACCCTGCTGCAGTACGACGAAGACGGTGCCGCCGGCACGGCCTACACCTGGCACACCGCTATTACTCTGCAAAACGTGCTCGCCAGCACCCTTACGGCCGCCAATTTCGTTGGCGCCATTGCACCTGATGGTTCCGATGTACCGGGGCTGCAACTGACTGGCACGGTCGGCAATGACACGCTGCAGGGCAGTCACTT
The DNA here is from genome assembly GCF_057838875.1 of Pseudomonas sp. KH_050. Classification (NCBI taxonomy): domain Bacteria; kingdom Pseudomonadati; phylum Pseudomonadota; class Gammaproteobacteria; order Pseudomonadales; family Pseudomonadaceae; genus Pseudomonas; species Pseudomonas sp. KH_050. The sequence goes on from NZ_CM174478.1 coordinate 971,663, forward strand.
CGCCGACACTATCCAGGGCGGTGCCGGTTCTGACCAGATCAGTGGCAGCGGTGGTGCGGACTATATCGTTGGTGGCGATGAGTTGGATCAGTGGGGCGGGGATCAGATTCAAGGCGGCCCGGGCAATGACACCATTCTGGGTGGCGCGGGCAACGATATCTTGGATGGCAATACCGGCAACGACAGTCTGGACGGTGGCGCCGGCAATGACTCTCTGAACAGTAACAGTGGCGAAGGCAGCGATACCCTGCGGGGCGGCGATGGCAATGACCGTTTTACTGTATGGAGTATCAGCGGCACGGCCGAAACGGTGCTGATCGATGGTGGTGCCGGTGATGATCTGATCCAGACGTTCATGTACAGCGGTGGCAATCGTACCCTGACCGCAACGGGAGGCGCGGGCGTCGATACCTATGCCTTCCTTTCCGGTGGGTATACCGCCAATTACAGTGTTACTGACTTCGTTGCGGGTGCAGGTGGCGACCGCCTCGATGTCTCCACGCTACTGGACCACAGCGCGGCCGATGGCCGGGGTTACGAAGGTGGCAACCCGATGAAGGCCGAGCAGGGCTACCTGCGCTTGCTGCAAAACGGTGCCAACACCCTGCTGCAGTACGACGAAGACGGTGCCGCTGGCACGGCCTACACCTGGCATACCGCGATTACTCTGAAAAACGTCATGGCTACTGCCATCAATGCCCATAATTTCAAGCCCTTGACCATCGAAGGCACGGCAGGTGCAGACATCCTCGAAGGCGGCCTCGGCGTCGACACCCTCAACGGTGGCGCTGGCAATGACGTCCTCGACGGTAACTGGGGCGGCGACTCCATGATCGGTGGCACCGGTAACGACATCTATTATGTCGACAACCTGAGTGATCTGGTGAAGGAGGTCGCCAGCGAAGGTGCCGATAAGGTCGTCGCCACCATCAACTACGTCCTGGCGGGCAACGTCGAAAATCTCGCCCTCGGGAGCGGAGCGATCGTAGGCACTGGTAATGCGTTGAACAACGCCCTCACCGGCAATGCCGCGGCGAACACCCTGAATGGTGGCGCTGGCGCAGACACATTGGCCGGAGGCCTCGGTAACGACACTTATGTGGTCGACAATGCCCTCGATGTGATTAGGGAAACCAGCACGCTGGCCAGCGAAATCGATACGGTGAAGTCCTTGGCAACCTGGACCCTCGGCGCCAACCTCGAGAGGCTGGTACTGACCGGTGCTGCCACTATCAATGGCACTGGTAATGCGTTGAACAACGCCCTTACCGGCAATGCCGCGGCGAACACCCTGAATGGTGGCGCTGGCGCAGACACATTGGCCGGAGGTCTCGGTAACGACACTTATGTGGTCGACAATGCCCTCGATGTCGTTAGCGAAACCAGTACGCTGGCCAGCGAACTCGATACGGTGCAGTCCTCGGCAACCTGGACCCTCGGTGCGAATCTCGAGAAGCTGGTACTGGCCGGCGCTGCCGCCATCAATGGCACCGGAAATGCGTTGAACAATGCTCTTACCGGCAATGCCGCGGCGAACACCCTGAATGGTGGCGCTGGCGCAGACACATTGGCCGGAGGCTTCGGTAACGACACTTATGTGGTCGACAGTGCCCTCGATGTCGTTAGCGAAACCAGCACGCTGGCCAGCGAAATCGATACGGTGCAGTCCTCGGCAACCTGGACCCTCGGCGCCAATCTCGAGAAGCTGGTCCTGGCCGGCGCTGCCGTCATTAATGGCACCGGCAATGCGTTGAACAATGCCCTTGTCGGCAATGCCGCGGCGAACACCCTGAATGGTGGCGCTGGCGCAGACACATTGGCCGGAGGTCTCGGTAACGACACTTATGTGGTCGACAATGCCCTCGATGTCGTTAGCGAAACCAGTACGCTGGCCAGCGAAATCGATACGGTGCAGTCCTCGGTGACTTGGACCCTCGGCGCCAACCTCGAGAATCTGCGCGTTCTGGCAACCGGCGCTGTCAACGCTACCGGCAACAGTCTCAATAATCTGATTTATGCCGGAGTGGGCAACAATACCCTGAACGGCAGTACCGGCATCGATACCGCGTCCTACGCCTATGCAGGCAGCGCCATTAGCGCAAGCCTGAGCACTTCCATCGCGCAAGCCACTGGCGGCTCGGGTTTGGATACCCTGCTCAATTTCGAAAGCCTCGCGGGTAGCAACTACAACGACACCCTCACCGGTAACACCACCGCCAATACCCTCAACGGTGGTGCAGGCAACGACACGCTTTCGGGAGGCGCAGGCAACGATCTGCTGATTGGCGGCGCAGGTGTCGACAAGATTAATGGCGGCAGCGGGGCGGATCGTTTTGACTTCAATACCTTGAGCGAAATGGGCCTAGGGGCGCTGCGCGATGTGCTGGGGGATTTCAAAAGCAGCGAAGGCGATAGAATCGATCTGTCGACCCTGGACGCCAACGTAGTTACCGTGGCTAATGAGGCCTTTAGCTTTATCGGCTCGGCGGCATTCAACGGTACCAATGCGGCCGGTCAACTGCGTTTCGCCAGCGGTGTGTTGTACGGCAGCACCGACGCCGACTCGGTCGCCGAGTTCGAAATTCAGTTGCTGGGGGTGAGCACGTTCAACGATGCCAATCTGATTGCCTAAGCGGTCTTGCGCTGCAGCCTCTGCCATATGTAGCGGCAGAGGCTGAATCGTCATTTAGCCGTTAGCTTTATCTCGGAGCCCAGCAACGCGCTGCTTAAAGGCTGCGTACTGACAGGGAATCGGTGCCAGGGGGCAAATCAGGGGTCTCAGCCTCCATGGCCTGGATTACCGCGTCAGTCGCTCACTGATCACCTTTGCTGGTGTTCTGGATTTTCTGCATCGCCTGGGTGGTCAGGGAAATGCATTCTTTGGCCCCTTCCTCGGTGCCCTTGGCTTTAGCGGCCGTGGCCTGATGAATAGTGGCATCGATATCGGATTTCAAGCCCTCGCTCATTTGCTCGGTGCTGACCTTGGCGTCGCGGATTTTTTGCAGGTTGATGTTGCAAAGATCATCCTGCGCGCCAGCAAATACCGGTGAGGCCAACATTGCAGCGGTAATGAACAGTCCAGCCAGTGCAGAACGCTTCATGGGTATCTCCTTGAACTGATTGGCTCGGTGCTGCCGTTGAATGGGCGGCCTGGCCGAGGTCGGTTGTGAGCCTCAGATAATGGGGCCTAAGCAAAAGACTATAACTGCGCGCAGTAATTCGATTTGCTTCTTGAGATAAGAGAAATAAACCGGTTTTAGCCCGGTAAAGGGACTGAAAAGGGGCAAGAGAATGCCCCTTTCAAGTTTGGAAATCCTTAGGCCTGTCTGGCCCCGATATCGGTACGCCAATGCCCCCATCACACTTCATTCAACTTCACAGTGTGCTTGAAGTGTTGCTGCCAAAGCCTGACCCCCAACCCACCCGTCCGATCCAGCGACGATCCCACCGTCAGATCGCTAATCAAGGTCGGTTGCAGCCCGGCATCGAACAACGCAAACCCGGCGGCCAGGCAGCAGGTCTCAGTCTGTAGGCCACAAACAAGTACCCGGTCCAGATTCAGGCTCTTCAGGTGTTCGATGGTTTGCGGGGAAGGCGCGTAACCGTGCTTGATGAAGATACGGTCGGCCTGGACCAGGCTGTCGTCATCCAGCGCGGGATGCCAGCCGAGTTGTTCATCGCCGCACCGCCGCTCCCACACTGGATCTCCTTCATTCCGAGGGCTGCGTTTTTGAGCTGGATGAGCCTTACGCACCAAGGCCCGCACAAGGCGGGTTTCGTTGATGCTTCGTTTAGGCTGGCGACCAAAAGCTTGCTCTCATGGTAGTTCAGAACCGGTGATGGATATGGTGCATGCTTTGATGGCGACCCAGCGCATCACTTTCTCAGGGTGGCCAGTGTGTTCGTCCAGTTGTTCATTGAGAACTACAAAACCCTGGTTCTCATAGAAATGGATACCAGGAGCATTCGCCGAATACACAGTCAGCTGTAGAGTTGACTTAGATGCCATGGCGTCCTCGAGAAGCTGCGTACCTATGCCGCCCCCCTGATGCTCAGGCGATACGAATAGCGCTGCAAGTGTGTCTCCATATACAGAGCAGAATCCTGCTACCGCCCCATCTGCCTCAAACACTCGGGACATGGCGCCGGGTAGGTAGACCTCACGCATAGCGTCAAGCTGGTTACGCCAGAATTTGGGGGCTATGAAGTGATGTGCCTGGATTGACGCTCGTAGCCAAATGTCCAATACGGGCTCCAGGTCAAGGTTTCGAAAGTCGCGGATCATGAGGCCTCAACGATTGAGTCAGGAAGGAAACATTGTGTCATCTGCGTGCGCCATGGTTAGCGTGCGATCGGCTTGACTGGGTTCAGGATCGCCGGATGGATGGAGCGCTGCGCAACGGTGCTCCGTTTGCAGATCTACCCAAGCCGATCGATCAGTAATATTTGGGGCTGGATCTGTGACCGCCAACGCCAGTACCGGTTTGCTCTGGGCGTTGACAGTCTGTTTGGGTCGCTGGCATGAGTATCGCCCAGCACGGCCTGCCGATTCCTTTTACGGTCATGGCCGCACTGATCGCTTTTTGGCTCGGCACGCCACTATCGACGGATTAAGCCTGGGCCAGGCGCCCTACGCGTAACCAGCCAACGACCACTGCGCCAATCAGCAAAAAGCCCAGGTAGCCAAAGAGTGGATAGACCTGGCCCACCAGGTTGACAAATCCGACCAGACTGCCGACGAAAGCCAGTACGCCAGCGGCCGCTGAGCCGACGCGGAATTTGCGAGTGCCTGCTGGCAGTAGCCGAGCCGAAAAGGAATACAGGGTACCGACGGCCGTGTTGACGATCATCAGGAAAATGATCGTCGCCATCAGCAGGCCGAGGACCGGCGAAACCTCCGTGGCGATGGACAGCATGGGCATTGGCAAATCCGCCACGCTGTCCAGGCGTGACAGCAATCCCAGACTCATCACAAGCATCAGCAGCCCCAGCAACGCGCCACCGAAGATGCCCCCCCAGATGGCCTGCTTCTCGGATTTCGCGGCGCCGCCCATGATCGCCAGAAACGGCACCCCGGCCACGATGTTGTAAGACACGTACAACAACGCTCCCAGCAGCCAATGGCTCGCGCCAGCGTCTTGCTGGCTGGCCAGCTGATTGAGTTCACCGAAACTCAAGCCCCGGGTGGCGGTGCCATACAGGGCCACCGCTACCGCCGTCAGGATCAACAACGGAGTGACGGCGCCGATCATGCCAATGACCTTCTGCACATCCAGGCACACGATGGCGACCACGATCAGGGTCACCGCCACGCTGCCGAACATGGCGGGGATGCCGAACTGTTGTTCCAGCAAGGCGCCGCCGCCGGCCAACATGACAACGGTCACCGCAAACATGAAAAAAGTGACCATCAGGTCGACAAAGGTGCCCAGGTAGCGTCCGCACAGTGCGTACACTACGTCCTTATGGGACCTTGCCCGCAGTTGGCTACCCATGCCCGCCAATGCCATCCCGAGAAAGGTGAAGAGCGCGGCGCTGACCACAGCCCCGAGCAGTCCCCATACGCCGAAATCCACGAACATCAACTGCAGCTCCCGACCGGAGGCGAATCCTGCACCGACAATCACACCGACAAATGCACCGGCTATTTTCAGACTTTCTTTCATGACGATTTCCCTCAGTTTGTTTTTGTTATGGCTTATGGGGACGACCACTGTTCATGGCCCTCCCGGGGCATCGCACTGGCAAACAGCAGGGGTGGATCAGCGGGCGCCGACCCACGCCTGGACTTCGATCTCCACATCGACCCCCAGCGCCAACTGGGCGCCGCCGACCGTGGAGCGCACTGGAAAACCGTTCTGGAAGTGGCGCTTGTACACCTCGTTGAAACCGGCGAAATGTTGCATGTCCGACAGCCACACCGTGGCTTTCACCACCTGATCAAAACCCACGCCGCATTCGGCCAGGGTCTCGCCGATGCGGGCCATGGTGGCCTCGGTTTGCTCGCGGATATCACCGAGCACCACCTCGCCCAGAGGGTTCATCGGTACTTGCCCGGAGAGATACAGAAAATCGCCGACCCGAATGGCCTTGGAGAACGGATAGGGCAGGTGGCTGGGGTAACGCTGGAGAGTGTCAGACATGGTACGGACCTCTTTGGGATGAGTAATTAACGCAAGCGGTCAGGTGCCAGGCGTTGTGGCTCGATGCCCTGGCGGTGAAGTGTTTCGGGTAGGGGTTGATCGAGCAATTGGGCACAGGCCAGTTGTGATACGCCGGCCGCGGACTGAATGCCGTAACCGCCCTGTGCCGCCAGCCAGAAGAAGCCTTCGCGGTGATCATCCCAGCCGACCACCAGATCACCGTCGGCGACGAACGAGCGCAGGCCGGCCCAGCTGTGGCGTGGGCGGCGGATGATCAAGGAGGTGGCGGCTTCGATGTGGTAGATCCCGGTGGCGATGTCCAGCTCTTCGGGCATCACGTCCTGTGGCGGGACGGGATCGGCGTTGGCCGGCGAGCCAAGCAGTTGGCCGGCGTCCGGTTTGAAGTAAAAACTTTCGTCGATGCCGATCACCGCAGGCCATCGTGAGAAGTCCATGCCCTCAGGGCCGTCGAAGGTAAAGGCGGTGCGTCGGCAGGGCTGCAACCCAATGGGCTTCACACCGCACTGCTGCGCCACCTGGTCGGCCCAGGCACCTGCGGCATTTACCAGATTGCGCGCGCGCAACTGGCGGCCGTCGGCCAGTGTCAGGTGCCAGTGACGACCTTCGCGGGTAGCGACGCTCAGTTGGGCATCGCACTGCAGCACGCCACCGGCACGGCGCATGGCCCGCAAAAAACCTTGGTGCAGGGCGTGGACGTCCAGGTCACGGGCGTCGGTTTCGAGCATCGCCCCGACAATTGCTTCTGGGCGCAGGCACGGCACCAACGCGAGAGCGTGCTCGGTATCAATCAATGAAACATTGCCAGCCTGTGCCCGGCTGACTTCGAAGGTTTGTTTCAGCAGGGATTGTTGCCCCTCACCTGCGACGTACAGGCAGCCACGAGGTTCCAGCAGCGCATGTTCGGTAAAGTCAGTTGGCGGTTGCTCATAGAAGTCCCGGCTGGCGCGGGTCAATGCCTGGATCTGCGGTGTGCCATAGCTTTCCATGAACATCGCGGCGGAGCGTCCGGTGGCGTGATAACCCGGCTGGCTCTCACGTTCGAGCACCACAACGCTGGCTTGCCCGGCCAAGCGATAGGCCAGGGAGGCCCCCGCAATACCACCGCCGATGATGGCGAAATCGAAACATTCGCTGCCGTGCATACCGAAGTACCTCCTGTCTCTGGGGATGGGGAAGAACGGTTCTCCCCTCAATTTTTATAATTCTCAGATAAGAGAAATGTAAGATATGAGAATTTCCCAGTCAACCCATTACCATGAGGTATTATTCCAGCCCATGCCTTGGCTCAGTCCCAGGCACCGTTTTTTGTACGACAGAGAGTCTGCATGAGTTCCGATCGAGCCTCGGGTTCCACAGCCCATCCCTTGATAGATCGCGCCCAGGTCGGTGCCCGACTGCGTGTCATCCGCAAAAACCAGAAGTTGACGCTTAAGCAACTGTCTGAGCGTTCAGGCGTGGCGCTGTCGACCTTGTCGAAGATGGAGCTGGCGCAAGTGTCGGTGAGTTACGAAAAACTAGCGGCCGCAGCTCGGGCCCTGAGTGTGGACATTGCCCAGCTTTTCAGCCCGGCCAAGGCGGGCGTCAGCCCTGTACAGCCCACGGTGGTCAGCACCGCCATCGACAGTGCGGCGGGTTACAGCACGGGCAATTATGAATACCACCCGATGGCGGGGGATTTTCCCGGGCGCAGTATGACGCCCATGTACGCGCGGATCTGTGCACGCGAGCTGAATCAGTTCGAAGACTACATCCGTCACCCCGGACAAGAGTTCGCCGTCGTCCTGTCAGGTCGTGTGCGCATTCAATTCGAAACTGGCGAATCCCTCAGCATCGGCTGCCGCGAAACAGCCTATTTCAACAGCTCAATTGGTCATATTTATCTGGCTGAAGGCCAGGATGGCGCCGACGCTGAAGTGATGGTGGTGATGTCGGAGTACTGAGGCTGACGTCAGGCTGCGATCAATTTCGAGATCGCTCACGATGCCAGCGGTGCGGCGGTCGCGCGTCAGCGCAACGAGACGGTGTTGGTCTCTGAGGTTTTCTCTCTGAAGAGCCAAGCGGCGCTGCTCGCTGCGTAATTCGATGTAGCTGCGCACCACTTCTGCTACCACGCAGACACGCGCCATTCGCAGCAGAGGTAAGGGGGGGCCGTAATATCTTTGCTGGCGTGGATTCTATCGGCGCGTAAACCTCTTCCCCGCTACGCTGCCAGGGTACACTTTTTACTGATATGATATTGCCATCATTCGTAATGGAGTGCGTTCATGGACTACGTAGTTGTTTTGATAGTGGCTTTTTTATCTAAAAGCTTTTTCAATAGTAAGCTTTGTAGAGGGGATTTTGGTTTCTTTAAAACCTATTTCATCTACGGTGCGATAGGTTCGTTCTCCATAATATTTGCCGTAATGTACATCTTCGGCCCTTCCGCTCTGAATAATGATAGTGGCAATGGTCTGTACGCTCTGCGATCAGTGGCGCGTCTGCTCATGTTCTGCCTGGGTGTATATTTGGCTGGCATTGGCCTGGCAGTGTATAGAATAAAAAAGAAGGGCGGTCTCAGCTCACTGATGGAGCTATATCTTTGGCTTCTCATCATTGCTTTTGTGCTGTTACTCCCAACCGCTGTATTTACAGCGCCAGTGCACTTTGTTGTTTACGCGGTCGCAATATATGCCCTGTATTCCCTACGTTGGAATAAGGTGTTCATTGAGCGGGCTTCAAATTAGTATCGGCATGAAATAAATTGTTGTTTGGCTCCGCCTTTGCAATTTGCCAAAGAGTTTCAGCCCTGGAGCCGGCAGTGGTATCCGCCGCCGGCATCCATCTTCCTGGGGGCGGTTAGAAGGAGACATTCAGCTTCAGCTACGCACTGTGCGCAGCGAATCAGGGGCGCTTGTTGGCCCGGATTCCAAGTCCTGACAGCGCTTCGAACAGCGCCTCAGCCCCCTCGGAAATACGGCTGCTGTCGTCGTTTGCATGCGTCAGGATCAAGTAGCCGTCAGCTTCATGCAGGGTGACGGCATCCACCTCGGCATAAAACTTGCTGTTGTGTCTGAACGATACCGCTGAATACATTTTGGTTCCTGCGGTACACGTGGGACGGATCACGACGCGACCGGATCGGGTGCCAGGTCATGGATGCCCTCACGCATGGGGGGCAAGCTGTGGATTTTGTCAGCGGTCACGGCCAAGGCCACACTCGCCATCCGACTGCGCTGAATTTCAGTGATGACCCCCGCATCGCGTAAGCCCAAGGCATAGCCCTCGGCACGACCGGCGGCTTCCATCACCAGAGGTAGGAGGCGGCCTTCGATGATCTTGAACAGCAGGTTCCCCCACCGTACCGTCTGCCCGCTGCTCAGCCCCATAACTGCGTCATACGCGGCGAGAGAACTCAACATATTACTGTCAGCCAGAACATTGGAATTCGACATGAATTAAATCTTTTTTTGTTTTTGAGTGGGTTTTATACAGACGAAAAAAAACGGCGGGATGAAAGCCGCCGCTTTCTACGGATTCCGTATCCATTGGGTATCGTCCCTGATGCATCGCTCTACTGCGATTCCCCTGGCTCTCAGCCTTGTCAGCCTGGTCGATCCATCAACACAACGGATGATATTAGCTAGCCAGGCAACAATTAGGCAGCGGACAACGGCCTAAACCATTGTACGCATTTGCTTACAACACCTCCGAGGCCAGACTCGATGGAGGATAAAGGCGAAATTCGACTCCATCGGCCCCTGGATTACGCGCTCTCACCCATAGCGATCCGCGAGGGCATTGTCCAGGATTGCAGCGTGTAGCCCCCCTGGCTCAACTCGGCGCGCGCCTCTTCCAGCAGGCTTTCCAGCTGCGCCGGATCGGAATAGGCACTGCTTGGAATCTGTTTGCGGCCAATACGAGTGTTGGTCCGGTCGATGACGGTCAGGCTCAGTTCGCCATTACCGTCTTGCGGAGCCCAGGCGACGCATTGAAAAGGTTCAAATGCGTCGCCGGCAATCAAAAGTGCTTCGTTGATGCGCAGCGGGGTGCTCATGGGGCTTCTATCCTTGTACCCAAAAAATGATGTGCCGTCGGTTGGGCTTACCGGTCGGCTGGCTATTAGTAGGGGTCTCAGTTGTTAGAAGCCTCGCCAGCTGGCAGCGGCTCTTTGCTGCGCCAGTGTGGCAGGGAGTTCCAGTAGCGTTGACCTTTGGCGTCGTCGTACATGCCTTCCCAGCGTGAGATGACCAGTACGGCGAGGGCATTGCCGATCACGTTCAGCGCGGTGCGGGCCATGTCCATGATGCGGTCGACACCGGCGATGAACGCCAGCCCTTCCAATGGAATCCCGACACTGCCCAGGGTCGCCAGCAGCACCACGAAGGACACGCCCGGTACCCCGGCGATGCCTTTGGAGGTGACCATCAGGGTCAGCACCAGCAGCAATTGCTGGCTGATCGACAGGTCGATGCCGTACAGCTGGGCGATAAAGATCGCCGCGATGCTTTGATACAGGGTCGAGCCGTCGAGGTTGAAGGAGTATCCGGTTGGCACCACGAAGCTGCAGATGGCTTTCGGCGCGCCGTAGGCTTCCATCTTCTCGATGACTCGCGGCAACACGGTTTCGGAACTGGCGGTGGAGTAAGCCAGTACCAGCTCATCCTTGAAGATGCGCATCAGCTTGATCACCGAGAAGCCAAACAGACGAGCGATCAGGCCCAGCACCACGAAGGCGAAGAAGGCAATTGCCACGTAAACCAGGATCACCAGCTTGGCCAGCGGCAACAGGGAAGCGAAGCCGAAGTTGGCGACGGTCACCGCGATCAGTGCGAATACGCCGATCGGGGCGTAGTTCATGATCATGTGGGTGACCTTGAACATGCTTTCCGACACGCCCTGGAACATCTTCACCAGAGGGTCGCGCAAATCGGACTGCAGGCTCGACAGGCCAAGACCGAAGAGTACGGAGAAGAAGATGATCGGCAGCATCTCGCCACGGGCAATGGCGGCAAAGATGTTCGAAGGAATCAGGTTGAGGATGGTTTCGATGAGCGCATGTTCATGCTGGACCTCGGCGGCCGTGGCCTGGTACTTGGAAATATCCACCGTACCCAGGGTGCTCATGTCGATACCCGCGCCCGGATGGAACGCGTTGGCCAACATCAGGCCGACAACGATAGCGATGGTGGTCACCACTTCGAAGTAAAGAATGGTCTTGAGACCAATGCTCCCGAGTTTCTTCGCATCCCCTACGCCAGCAATGCCGACAATCAGCGACGAGACCACGATCGGGATCACGATCATCTTGATCAGACGGATAAAGATATCGCCCGCCGGTTGCAGGACGTTGCTGATCCACCAGGCTTTTTCGGCACTGAAATGGTTGAGCAGCGCCCCGATTGCAATCCCCAGTACCAGACCGATCAGGATCTGCCAGGCGAGGCTAAGCTTTGTCTTCTTCATATTGTTTTTTTATCCTTACTTCAGTTTGACTCAGGCAGGTGCGCAAACTGGAACGCTCATTGGCGGAAAAGTCTGCGCATCTGCCCCCAGATAAGGTCGCTCAGAGATCGTGTTTATGGCTCTCTGTCATGCGGCGAAGAAGGCGCGACTATTCCGATGCAAGGGAGCGGCGTCTAATGCTGTAACCGCCTACCCTATGCTGAATCAGCATGGGATTTCTCAAACAAAACCATAGTCCCACGCTGTTCGAATGCGCCATTTCGGCAGGCATAAGTGCCGTGAACCGGCCATTACAGGGGATGGCTGAGCGTTTTTTGATCAGTGAATTGAAGGGTTAAAACTTAGGAAAGTTCGTACAAGAAATAGCGAAAAAGCAGCATCATTTAATTCAGCCTTTTCGATACCGGAATGCCTTCGGCGACCAAGGGGATGGGGGCTGGCCTACCATTCCTCTTGGCCCAAAGTCGTAGGGCAGAGCGCTTGACAGGGGTGACTGGTCAGTCTTGTGGGGATTTTGCAACACAAGTATCTTCGGCGATCCGTCTGTCCAACAGTAAAAAACGGAATGCCGATATGTCTGATCTGAAAACTGCCGCTCTCGAATATCATGCCCATCCTCGTCCGGGGAAGCTGAGTGTCGAGCTCACCAAAGCCACCGCTACCGCTCGCGACCTGTCGCTGGCCTACAGCCCCGGTGTAGCCGAACCAGTCCGCGAAATCGCCCGCGACCCTGAACTCGCCTACAAGTACACCGGCAAGGGCAATCTGGTTGCAGTGATTTCCGATGGCACCGCGATTCTCGGCCTGGGTGACCTCGGTCCATTGGCTTCCAAACCAGTGATGGAAGGCAAGGGCGTGCTGTTCAAGCGCTTCGCCGGTATCGACGTGTTCGACATCGAAGTCGACTCCGAAAGCCCGCAAGCCTTCATCGACACCGTCAAGCGCATCTCCATCACCTTCGGTGGCATCAACCTGGAAGACATCAAGGCGCCAGAGTGCTTTGAAATCGAACGCGCTCTGATCGAGCAGTGCGATATTCCGGTGTTCCACGATGACCAGCATGGCACCGCGATCGTGACCGCTGCCGGCATGATCAATGCCTTGGAAATCGCTGGCAAAACCCTGCCAGAAGCCAAGATCGTCTGCCTGGGCGCTGGTGCTGCCGCTATCTCCTGCATGAAACTGCTGGTGAGCATGGGCGCCAGTATCGAAAACATCTTCATGGTTGACCGTACCGGCGTGATCCACTCCGGCCGTGACGACCTGAACCAGTACAAGGCAGTCTTCGCTCACGCCACCCACAAGCGCACCTTGTCCGATGCGCTGGAAGGTGCTGACGTGTTCGTCGGTCTGTCCGGCCCGAACCTGCTGAGCGCAGAAAACCTGCTGCTGATGGCGGCTAATCCGATCGTTTTCGCTTGCTCGAACCCGGACCCGGAAATCTCCCCGGAACTGGCTCACGCTACCCGCAACGACGTGATCATGGCCACCGGCCGTTCGGACTACCCGAACCAGGTCAACAACGTACTGGGCTTCCCGTTCATCTTCCGTGGTGCCCTGGACGTTCGCGCCAAGCGCATCAACGAAGAAATGAAAGTCGCTGCCGCCAACGCCCTGCGCGAACTGGCCAAACTGCCTGTACCTCAGGAAGTGTGCGACGCCTACGGTGGCATCCCGCTGGAATTCGGTCGTGAGTACATCATCCCGAAACCAATGGACGCTCGCCTGATCACCGTAATCTCCGACGCCGTGGCCAAGGCCGCGATCGAGACTGGCGTGGCAACCCTGCCGTATCCGAAGAACTACCCGCTGAAAAGCGTGGACGATGTGTTCAATGGCTGAGTAGCAGTCCAATAAAAAAACCGGCCATTACAGACTGTGTGAAAGCTTGGCAATCTGCTCTCCGGTTAAAGAAAATGCCCGTATCGAAAGATACGGGCATTTTTCTTATGCGTGTCCAAGGTGAAGACCCCGTGCAAGGCATAAGCCAGGAGGAAGCTGTCATTAAGCCGGCATCACCGAGCCAAAACCACCCATTCAGGCAAAAAAAAGGCACTTGCGATAAACGCTAAGTGCCTGATTTGTAACGCTTAATTGGTGGAGCCGGGGGGATTTGAACCCCCGTCCGCCAGTACTCCGCTGTCGGTACTACATGCGTAGCCGTGTCTATTAAGTTAACCCTCAGCGACCCGACGGGCAGGGTGCATTGGGCGAGTTGTGTGAGTTTTAGCCGCTTCGTCCACAACGTACTGCACGGCGATTCTGTTCTATATGACAATCACTTTGGGTTTACAGACATCCCCTGATGATTGCTGGACCCGAAGGTACCAGGAGGGAAGGGCTAAGGCTGCTTACGCAGCGAGAGCGTATTCCCCGTAGGTTTCGTCATTGGCAACTATAAGAAGTTGCAACAGTGGATTTACGAGTTCTGTTACCAACTCGGCATGCACCTAAAGTTTCGCAACCGGCGTCGAATCCTAAACGGCCCCGAACTCACTGCTCTGTGAATCAATTCGAGCAGCAAGCACATGTAGTGTACGTCAACGCGGCCCATAAGGCCAACCCGAAGGTTGGCCTGTTGACGCGTCAGCCCTTGTTGGCCGGGTTTCGGGTCTGGATTTTTTGCAGTGTCGAGCTTGTTTCATCGATGCATTTCTTGTCGTCGCCAGCGGCCTGGGCCTTTTTAGCTTTTTCCAGCGCGGCTTTTACGTTGTCCACGGCGGTCTCTGATGTCGAGGGTGCGGTGGCCAGCGCGTCTTCGATGGATTGTATATTTGACGCACAAAGATCTTTGTCCGCAGCAAACACCGGCGAGGCCAACATTGCGGCAGTGATGAACAATCCAGCAATTGCAGAACGCTTCATGGATATCTCCTTATGCATGAGGGCTCGGTGCTGCCGGTCGATGGGGCCGCTGGCCGAGGTGGTTATAAGCCCATTCACGGGATCTCGCTAAATGACTATAGCCCACGCCGGAATTCGGTATTTTTTGCCGATTGAATGAAAAGGCCGGTCACTGCGCAGCAAAACGCAAAAAAGGGGCGAACAATCGCCCCTTTTTTAACAAATCGCCCTTACACCGCGCGGGCTTGTGTCACTCGGTCCACCAGGTAGATCAGCCCGTGATAGTCGATCCCGCCATGCTGGCTCAGGCCGATTTCACAGGTGCGGCTGGTGGAGATGCCTTCGCTGCAATGCTGCACCGCGTCCTTCAAGGTGCGCAGCGCATGAGCATTCAGCTCAGGCGTGGTGAAACCCTTGTCACCGGCAAAACCACAGCAGTGAATACCTTCGGGGATGACCACGTTCTTGCTGCAACGCCGGGCCAGATCGATCAGTGCCTGGCTTTCCCCAAGGTGCTGGGTGCTGCAGGTGACATGCACGGCAATCGGCTCTTCCTGGGGGGTGAAGTCCAGGCGGTCGATCAAATGGGTGCGAATGAAGCGCACCGGATCATAGAGATCCAGGCGCACTTCACCCAAGTCCTGGACCAGGCGCAGGGTGCAGGGGCTGGTGTCGCAATAGATCGGATCGAGGCCGCCGCGGCTGGCATGCAGGAGTGCCCCGATCATTTCCTGGCGTTTGTGTTCGGCTTGTTCCGCATAGCCTTTGGAGGCAAATGGTTGGCCGCAGCAGAGGCTGTCCAGGTTGTCCGGGAACACTACCTGGTAACCGGCTTTTTCCAGCAGGCCGCGGGTTTTGTCGTAGAGCGACATCTGCTCCTTGTCTCCCGCGGCAGGCCCCATGACCCGTGACACGCAGGCCGCCAGATAAACCACCCGCGGGCGTTGATCCGTGACCGTCGGGCTGAAGCGAATAGGCCGTTCCGGTTGCGGCATGGCATTGGTCCATTGCGGGACCTTGCCTTTGGACAGCCTGGTCACAGCAGCAGAAATCTTCGCCAGTCGCGGCGCCCCCAGCAACATCCGCGCACCGTTGGCTGCATGCAGGGTGAAGCGCGCGCCTTGTAGCGCGGTTTCAAAGTGCGTGCCCAGCCAGTTGGCGGTTTTGCTGTGAGTGGCGGTGCGGCCGCGCAATTTCTTCACCAGGTCGCCGGTGTTGATGCCGACCGGACAACGTTGCGCGCACAGACCGGTGGCGGCGCAGGTGTCGAGGCCTTGATATTCGTAGGCTTGTTCCAGCTCAGTGGTGTCGATGCCGGCGCGTTTTTTTGCCTGGATATCGCGCCAGATCACGATGCGCTGGCGCGGGCTGAGGGTCAGGCCTTTTGACGGGCAGACCGGTTCGCAGAAACCGCACTCGATGCACTTATCCACAATCTCGTCGGCGGCGGGCAGCGGCTTGAGGTGCTTGAGATGGATCTGCGGGTCTTCGCTGAGCACCACGTCCGGGTTGAGAATCGCGCTGGGATCGAGCAGGCGTTTGAGCTGCCACATCAACTGGTAGGCATCACTGCCCCATTCCAGTTCAACGAAGGGCGCCATGTTGCGACCGGTGCCGTGTTCGGCTTTCAGCGAGCCGCCGAACTCCACGGCCACCAGTTGCGCGACGTCGTCCATGAAGGCCTGGTAGCGCGCGACTTCTTCTGCGCTGTTGAAACCCTGGGTGAAGACAAAGTGCAGGTTGCCTTCCAGGGCATGGCCGAACAGGATCGCTTCGTCGTAGTGGTGCTTGTCGAACAGCTCGATCAAGCGGTTCACGCCCAGAGCCAGTTGTTCTACCGGGAAGGTCACGTCTTCGATAATCACCGTGGTGCCGGTTTTGCGCACCGCGCCGACGGCGGGGAAGGTGTCTTTGCGGATCGCCCAGAGTCTGGCGTTTTCCACCGGGTCTTCGGTGAAGTCGACCTGCTTTTCCACCGGGAACGAGGCCAGAGAAGCCATGATCCGGGTCAGCTGTTCCTGCAGCAGCCCGGAGGTTGCAGCGCGGGATTCGATCAGCAAGGCGCAGGCGTTGGCCGACAGTTGCTGGACGAAGGCCGGCATCCCGGGTTTGTCCTGCACCGAGCGTAGGCTGCGCCGGTCCAGCAGTTCGACCGCCGAGACCGGCTGGCTTTTCAGGACGCTGACGGCGTTGCAGCAGGTTTCGACATCGGGGAAGACAATCAGCGCCGAGGCTTTGTTCGGATGGTCGATCACGGTGTCGTAGGTCACCGCGCTGATAAAGCCGAGGGTACCTTCGGAGCCGACCAGCAAGTGGCTGAGGATATCCAGCGGCTCATCGAAATCCACCAGGGCATTGAGCGACAGGCCGGTGGTGTTTTTCAGACGGTATTTGTGCCGAATCCTCGCCGCCAGTTCGGTGTTGGCGCGGGTCTCGCGACCGAGGGTTGCCAGGCGTTCCAGCAAGTCTGCATGGCTGGCACGGAAGGCCGCGACGCTGGCCGCGTCTTCAGTATCGATGCGGCTGCCGTCCGCCAGCACCAGGCGAATTCCGGCCAGGGTGTGATAGGTGTTTTGCGCTGTGCCGCAGCACATGCCGCTGGCGTTGTTGGCGACGATGCCGCCGATCTTGCAGGCATTGATCGAGGCTGGGTCCGGACCGATCTTGCGCCCGAACGGTGCCAGCCAGGCGTTCGCCTGCGCCCCAATGACGCCCGGTTGCAGACGGATCTGCTGGCCCTGGCCGCGAATTTCTCTGCCGCCCCAGTTATCGCCGAGCACAATCAGCACCGAGTCGCTGATGGCCTGGCCCGAGAGGCTGGTGCCGGCAGCGCGGAAGGTCACTGGAACCTGGTCACGTTGCGCCAGCTTGAGCAGGGCGACCACTTCGTCTTCGGACTCGACGCGAATCACCAGCTTGGGAATCAAGCGGTAGAAACTGGCGTCGGTGCCGAACGCGAGGGTCGAGAGCGGGTCATCAAAACGTCGATCCTGGGGAATCAGTTGCTGTGCATCACGCAGAAAAGCGGCCGGTAGACTCATTGGTCCTCCAGGATCAGCACGACGAGGTCTTTCGGGCCGTGAGCGCCGTAAGCCAGAATTTGTTCGATGTCGGCAGTTTTCGACGGGCCGGACACCAGCAAGGCGTTGGTCGGCATGCCTTGGGCCCAGTTGAATTGCTGCTGCACCTGATAAAAGTTGTCATGGATTTCGCTGGCCTTGAGCAGGGCGAAATGCACCGGCGGCACCAGGCTCATCAACCGTGGCTCTTCGCGGGTCGGCCAGATGATCAGGCTGCCGGTGGCGGCGATGGCGCCGAGGGTGGTGGTGAGGCTGGCCGGAGTGTCGTTGAACAACTCGGCTTTCCATTCTTCCACGGGCCGGTCGTAGGCCTTGAGCGCTGGCAGCCCTGGGTTCTGCGCCCAGTGCTCGGTGAT
Organism: Pseudomonas sp. KH_050; assembly: GCF_057838875.1. NCBI lineage: Bacteria > Pseudomonadati > Pseudomonadota > Gammaproteobacteria > Pseudomonadales > Pseudomonadaceae > Pseudomonas > Pseudomonas sp. KH_050. The sequence continues at coordinate 989,552 of NZ_CM174478.1, forward strand.
GCGCTGGCCGTGAGGCGTAGTCGGGGCGATCAGCAGGCTTGGCAGTTGGCGGTCATGCAGCAATTGCAGGAGCAGTTCCGGCCAGGCCTGTTCCGACGTCAGGTGGATTTCGGTGTGAACCGCTTCCATCAGTTTGCGCAGTTGGGCGATGCGTTGCTCCGGTGGATAAGTCCAGGGCTCGGTAACCAGCGCTTCGTCGAAGTTGTCGGCCAGCGGCGTGGTGCCGGTCAGGCTGTTGCGCAGTTTGTTGAGGATGTTCTGCTTGGCGCTCATCAACGATCTCCCTGTTTGGCCAGGTGCTCGCGGGCCATGTCGTGCAGTGAACGGGCGGCGGGCTTCGGCGCGCTGTGGTTTTGCGTCCAGGGGCCGACGTTACTTGGCGTCAGGGCGCGCAGACGGGTGGCACAGAAAACGAACAGCCGATACAAGGTCGGCGAGGCATTGAGCCGGGCCCAGGCGTTCCAGATAAAGCGTTCCTTGCGCGAGTACTTGCTGCCCTGGCCGCGCATCACTTGATTCGGGCTGTCGGGGGCTTTGACGTTTTCTTCGCGCAGGCGGCGCAGCAATGCCGGGATCGGAATCTTCACCGGGCAGACTTCACCGCAGGCGCCGCACAGCGACGAGGCGCTCGGATGGTCCGGGACTTTCGCCAGGCCGACCATGTGCGGGGTGATGATTTTGCCGATCGGGCCGGGGTAGACCTCGCCGTAGGCATGCCCGCCGATGCGGGTGTAAACCGGGCAATGGTTCATGCAGGCGCCGCAGCGGATGCAGTTCAGGGTCTGGCGCAATTCGCTGTCGGCAAAGGCCTGGCTGCGACCGTTGTCCAGCAGCACCAGATGCACTTCTTGCGGGCCGTCGAGTTCATGGGCCTTGCGCGGGCCGGAGATCATATTGACGTAGGTGGTGATCGGCTGGCCGAGGGCCGAGCGGGTCAGCAGCGAGAGCAGGGGCACCACATCGCGCAGGTTCTCGACGACTTTCTCGATCCCGGTGACGGCAATGTGCACCGGTGGCACGGTGGTCGACATGCGGCCGTTGCCTTCGTTCTCCACCAACAACAGGGTGCCGGTTTCGGCCACGGCGAAGTTGACGCCGGAGACGCCTATGTCGGCTTCGAAGAATTTCTGCCGCAAGACGTTGCGACCGATCTGAATGAGTTGGTCAACGTCCTTGGTGTACTCCACGCCAAGTTTGTCGTGGAACAAGGACGCGACCTGACCGGCATTCTTGTGGATCGCCGGCATAATGATGTGTGAAGGCTTCTCATGGTCGAGCTGGACGATGAATTCGCCCATGTCCGACTCCAGGCATTCAATGCCTTGAGCCGCGAGGACATGGTTCATTTCCATCTCTTCGCTGACCATTGATTTGCCCTTGATCACTTGCCGCGCCTCGTGAGCCCGGATGATCGAGAGGACGATGCCATTGGCCTCGTCCACCGTCTCCGCCCAGTGCACGGTCACACCGTTGCGGGTCAGGTTCTGTTCAAGCTGCTCGAGCAGGTCGGGCAACCTGGATAACGCACGAGCGCGGACGGCATTGCCGAGCGTTCGCAGATGTTCTCTTTCGTGGGCGTCGCTGAACGACGCCGCACGTTTGCTCATCAATGAATCCATGGCGCTGCGAAAGTTGTTTCGCAGTTGCGAGTCGGCCAGAGCCTCGTGAGCCCGGGTGCGAAAATCTTCCGACACTGCCACGTGCTCTTGGTGAACAGGAATCAGTGTTGGCGTGCTCATACAGCACCCCCGGTTCGCTGCCAGAGGAAGCTGGCCAGGTGTTGGCCACGCAACGCTTCGTTCTGTTTCTCCAGTGAGCCGTTGATGTTCATCAAGCAGCCACAGTCGGCGCTCAGTACCTGATGTGCGCCGGATTCCTTCAAGGCCCGGGTCTTGTCGGCGACCATCGCGCCGGAGATGTCCGGCATCCGGACGCTGAAAGTCCCGCCAAAGCCACAGCATTCGCTTTCGTGGCTGTGTTCTACCCGTTCCACGTTACTCAGCTGTGACAACAACTCACGCCCGTGCAGGTGGGTGTTCATTTCCCTCCGCGCCGAGCACGAGGTGTGCAATGCCACCTTCACCTGTTGACCGTTGTCCTTGAGCCGCACCTTACAGACAAACAGCAGGAACTCGGCCAGTTCAAAGGTCCGTGCCGCCAGGGCCTGGACCTGTTTCAGCGTGTCCGGCTCGTCCTTGAACAAGTCGGCGTAGTGTTCCCGCAGCATTCCGGCGCAGGAGCCCGAAGGCACCACCACCGGATAGTCCCCGGCGAACAGCGCCAGTTGCGAGCGTGCTACCTGCCGTGCCTGATCGGTGTAACCCGAGGTGTAGGCCGGTTGCCCGCAGCAGCTTTGCCCTTGCGGATACTCGACGCGAATACCTTCGCGTTCGAGCAGATGAATCGCGTCCATCCCGGCTTCGGGGTAGAACAAGTCGACCACGCAGGTACCGAACAGGTAGACCCTCTGCGGTTTCTCGCTGGGGTATTGGCGCGGTTCGGGCATTGGCGGTGCGACGCGGGTCGCGTTCGGCACAGCGTTGTAAAAAAGCTCGCTCATCAGGCGTGTCTCCGGGTGGGCCCGGTTATCCGTCTGCTGCAGCGGCTGAATATAAAGCGTGAAGCTTTCAGCAGCCTTGCAGACCGGGTGGTGAATAGCTGACGCCGGGGTCGTGGCCCGGCGTCTGTTTTTACCCTAAGGAGTGTGGCACTTAGTGCACCAGCATGCCGGTGAACCAGTAGGCCTGGGCCAGGGTGATCAGGCCGACGATGGTGGCAAAGAACAGGCTGTGCTTGAGGGTGAAGCGGAACAGGTCGGATTCCTTGCCCACCAGGCCGGTCGCGGCGCAGGCCACGGCGATCGATTGTGGGGAAATCATCTTGCCGGTCACGCCGCCGCTGGTGTTCGCCGCTACCAGCAAGACATCACTGACACCGATCTGGTGGGCGGTGGTGGATTGCAGTGAGCTGAAGAGCGCGTTGGACGAAGTGTCCGAACCGGTCAGGAACACGCCCAGCCAGCCGAGGAACGGCGAGAAGAACGGGAACGCTGCGCCAGTGCCGGCCAGCACCAGGGCCATGGTCGACGACATGCCCGAGTAGTTAGTGACGAAGGCGAAGGCCAGCACCATACCGATCGACAGAATTGGCCAGCGCAGCTCGTAGAAGGTTTCTTTTAAAGTGGTCAGACCAGTTTTGACGTGGATGTTCAGCACCCACATCGAGATCAGCGCGGAGAAGAAAATCGCCGTGCCGGTCGCCGAGATCGGGTCGAGCTTGAACACGGCCGGGATCGCGGTCGGTGCGGCGACGATCGGCGCGACCTTGATCACCAGTTGGTCCAGGTGCGGGATAGCGATGTTGAACACCCAGCCGTACATCGAGCCGCCAGCGGCGAACATTGCCTTGAACGGTTTGAGGGTCCAGATGGTGACCAGTACGGTGAGGATCAGGAACGGCGACCAGGCCTTGAAGATTTCACCGAGGCTGTAGGGCGAAGCCACGGTGCTGCGCGGCTGACCGAAACCGCCGGCGCTGGCGCTCACCACGGAAGCCGAGACGGCACCGACGATGTGTTGGCCTGCGGCGCGCTTTGGCTGCCAGACTTTCAGGAACAGCGTCAGGGAAATCAGGCTGGCCAGGGCCGAGGTGATGTCCGGCAGTTCCGGGCCGATGAAGTTCGAGGTGAAGTATTGGGTGACGGCAAAGCTCAAACCGGCGACCAGTGCCGCCGGCCAGGTTTCCCGCACGCCGCGCAGGCCGTCCATCATGAACACCAGCCAGAACGGCACGAATAGCGACAACAGCGGCAGTTGGCGACCGGTCATGGCGCCAATCTTGAACGCGTCGATGCCAGTCACCTGCCCGGCGACGATGATCGGGATCCCCAAGGCACCGAATGCTACCGGCGCGGTGTTGGCGATCAGGCACAGGCCGGCGGCATACAGCGGATTGAAGCCCAGGCCGACCAACAGTGCGGCGGTAATGGCTACCGGCGCGCCGAAACCGGCGGCACCTTCAAGGAAGGCGCCGAAGCAGAAACCGATCAGCAGTACCTGCAGGCGTTGATCGTCGGTAATCGACATCACCGAGCTGCGGATCACCTCGAACTGGCCACTCTTGACTGTCAGTTTGTAGAGGAACACCGCGGCGACAATGATCCAGGCGATGGGCCACAGACCGTAGGCAAAGCCGTAGCCGGCAGCTGCGAACGCCATGTCGACCGGCATCTGGAAGGCAAAGATCGCCACCAGGATCGACAGCGCCAGGGTAATGCTTCCGGCGACGTGTCCTTTGAGGCGGAACACGGCCAAGGCCAGGAAGAAAAATATGATGGGGATGACTGCCGCGAGAGCGGACAAGCCAAGGCTGCCGAGCGGACTGTAGAGCTGTTGCCAGGTTTGCATATGGGGTGGCCCCTAATTGTTGTTGGTCAGGCACTGATAAGCGTTCTTGGATAATTGGTAATACCAATTTACAATCGCTGTGGGCTAGGTTAAAAGCCTTAGTAGCCACGTGTCAATTTGTCACCCGAAAACTTTTGTCGAATAGGCTGCGCAGGTGCGTTCTGATTGGGTCAATCGAGCGTCGCCTGATAGGTGCTGACCCAGCGCCAATAGGCCAGAATAGAGAGCCCCGGCGAGTAGCCGGGATCGTGGAGAATGAGTTATGGGGTTTGATCAAATTCGTCAGCGCCGTTTGTCTGACGATATTGTCGAGCGGCTCGAGGGGATGATTCTTGAGGGCACGCTGAAAGCTGGCGAGCGGTTGCCGGCCGAAAGAGCGCTGGCTGAGCAGTTCGGCGTGTCCCGTCCTTCATTGCGCGAGGCAATCCAGAAGCTGGCAGCCAAAGGGTTGCTGGTCAGTCGTCAGGGCGGCGGCAATTATGTGGTGGAATCCCTGGGCTCGACCTTCAGCGATCCGTTGCTTTATCTGTTGGAAAACAACCCCGAAGCGCAACGCGATCTGCTGGAGTTTCGGCATACCCTCGAAGCGTCTTGTGCGTATTACGCGGCATTGCGGGCGACCGAGGTCGATCGCGAGCGGTTGACTGTTGCGTTCAATGAGTTGCAGGACTGTTATACGCGCTCCGATGAGGTGAGCCGGCTGGAGGAGGGCGCGGCTGACGCGAAATTCCACCTGGCGATTGCCGAGGCCAGTCATAACGCGGTGTTGCTGCACACCATTCGCGGTCTGTTCGATTTGCTCAAGCGCAACGTAGTGACCAACATCGGCGGGATGTACAAGCAGCGCACCGAAACCCGCGACATGCTGATCAGTCAGCACCGGGATTTGTATCAGGCGATTATCGAAGGGCGGGCGGAACAGGCGCGGGAAATCTCCAGCCGACACATTCTGTATGTGCAGGAAGTACTGGAGGAAGTGCGCCAGGAAGTGCAGCGCATGGCTCGGGCGGAGCGGCGCAAGGGGATGTAATCAGCGGGGACGCAAAAGATCGCAGCCTGCGGCAGCGCCTACACCGACCGCGTTCCACCCGATTTATCGTGTGTACGCAAATCCCGTAGGAGCTGCCGCAGGCTGCGATCTTTTCGGCCGCGCCAAGGGTCAGGACGAAAGACTAATCTTCCTTGCCCTTGTTACGCACCGCACGCTGCAACTCGCGATTGGAATCGCGCTCGCGTTCGGTATCGCGCTTGTCGTATTCCTTCTTGCCCTTGCCCAGAGCGATCTCGCACTTGATCAAGTGCTTGCTCCAGTAAAGCGCGAGGCAGACGCAGGCGTAGCCCTTTTGCTGCACCGCGGCAAACAGCTTTTCCAGCTCGCGCTGGTTGAGCAGCAGTTTGCGCGTGCGCGTGGGGTCGGCGATAACATGCGTACTGGCGGTGGTCAGAGGCGAGATATGGCTACCCAGCAGCCAGGCTTCGCCATCCTTGAGCAGCACATAACTGTCGACCAGTTGTGCCTTGCCCGCACGCAAACTTTTTACTTCCCAGCCGGCCAGGACCAGACCAGCCTCGAAACGGTGTTCGATGAAGTAATCGTGTCGCGCCTTTTTATTTTGCGCGATGGTCCCTGTTGGGTGTTTCTTTTGTTTAGCCATAGGGGCGGCATTATAGGGAGTTGCACGTCAGTCGGCTACGGTGAAGCTACGTGCTTGAGCACCTTGAGTGAATCCCGGACAATGCGCCCTCTTTTTTGATCGCTTGGGCGTGTTAACGATGTCGACAGACAAGGTTTCTGTCCACGGCGGATGGGCTAGCCGCTGGGTCTTTATACTCGCTGCAACCGGTTCGGCCGTGGGCCTGGGTAGTATCTGGAAATTTCCCTACATGGTCGGCGTCTATGGCGGCGGCGCTTTCGTCCTGGTGTTTCTGGCCTGTATCGCGCTGATCGGCGTACCGGTAATGCTGGCCGAAACCCTGATTGGTCGACGCGCCCGGCAAAGCCCGGCCAATGCCCTGAAGGTGCTGGCGCTGGAGGCCGGGCATTCCGGCAAGTGGTCCTGGGGCGCTTTTGCCGGGATGATCACGGCGTTGCTGATCCTGTCTTTCTATAGCGTGGTGGGTGGCTGGTCGCTGGATTACATCATCGACATGGGCCGTGGAGACTTCCAGGGCGTGACGGCCGATCAGGTGGGTGCGTATTTCGGTGGAGTGATTGCCGATCCGTGGCGCCTGACACTTTGGCATACGATTTTCATGCTGCTTTCGGCAGTGGTTATTGCCAGGGGCGTGGTCGCCGGGCTGGAACGCAGCTTGCGGATCATGATGCCGCTGCTCTTTGTGATGCTGGTGATCCTGCTGGGCTACAGCCTGACTACCGGACATTTCATGGAGGGTGTGCATTTCATGTTCGACTTCAATCCGGACAAGCTGCTCGACGGCTTATTGCCTGCCATGGGCCATGCGTTTTTCTCGTTGAGCGTGGGAGTCGGCTCGATCATGATCTACGGCGCTTATATGCCGAAGAATTCGTCGATCTCCGGGACTATTGTCGGTGTGGCGCTGCTGGATACCTTTGTCTCGCTGCTGGCGGGGCTGGCCTTGTTTCCGATTGTGTTTGCCGCGGGCCTGAACCCGAGCGAAGGGCCTGGGTTGATGTTCGTCAGTTTGCCCTTCGCCTTTGGTAACGTGGCGTTCGGACAATTGATGGGCGTTATTTTCTTCATCCTGGTGGCCATCGCGGCCTGGAGTTCGGCGATTTCGCTGCTGGAGCCGATGGTGGCGTATCTGGTTGAGCGGACTAAAATCCGCCGCGGCTGGGTGACCTTCTGGCTGGCCTTTATCTGCTGGTTTGTGGGGCTGGGGACGGTTTTCTCGTTCAATATCTGGCAACAAGCCAAGTTTTTCGTGAACGATGGTGCAGGTTTCCATCTCTATCAATGGGGTGCGACAAGCGGCCTGGACTTCTTTGGGGTGATCGATTTCTTCACCTCGCGAATCATGTTGCCTCTCGGTGGTTTGTGTTTCGTGGTATTTGCCGGGTGGGTGATGGGCCGTGAGACTGTCCGTGATGAGCTGTCGATCCGCAGTCCGCTGCTGTTTGCACTGACCTTGTTCTTGATGCGCTATGTGGCGCCAATCGGCATTCTTGTAGTGTTTGCCGCCCAGCTGTGGAAGTGACGCTGACATGACGACACATATTCAACGTTCGGCCCTGCTGCCTTATCCGGCACAAGCCCTCTATGACATGGTCAATGATGTGGCGCGTTACCCGGAGTTCCTGCCTTGGTGCTCTTCTGCCGAAGTACTGGAGGCCAGTGACGAACACATGCGCGCCAGCCTGGCTGTCGCTAAAGGCGGGTTCAGCCAGCATTTCGTCACGAGCAACACGTTGGTCCCGGGTCATTCAATTGAAATGAACCTGGAGGAAGGTCCGTTCAACCAACTGCACGGTGTCTGGGTGTTCAAGCCATTGGGTGAGAAGGCCTGCAAGATCAGCCTGGATTTGGCCTTTGACTACGCAGGCCCGATTGTCCGGGCAACACTGGGGCCGCTGTTCAATCAGGCGGCCAACACCCTGGTCGATGCTTTCTGCCAGCGCGCCAAGCAGTTACATGGGTGAGCCATTGATTGAGGTCGAGGTGGTATATGCCGCTGTCGACCGTCAGGTTTTGCTCAAGGCGACTGTCCCGGCCGGGACTACTCTGCGTGCGGCATTGTTGAGTTCGGGAATCGGCGCAGAGTTTCCCGAGCTGGATCTGGCGAACTGTCCGCTGGGAATTTTCGGCAAAGTGGTCATTGATCCGGACTGTCGTGCGGTGCAGGCAGGTGATCGAATCGAAATTTATCGTCCGCTGCTGGCTGATCCGAAAGAAGTTCGCCGGTTGCGTGCGGCCAAGGCTGCGCAAGCAAAGGCACGAGAGTAATAGCCTTGATCAAGCCGCAGGCAACAAAAAGCCCGGCATGCCGGGCTTTTTGTTGTGTTGCGAATTATTGCGGCGAAGTGTCCAGCGCTTCTGGAGTCGGGACCGGAACAGTTTCTACACCGTCTACGTCCTTCTGGATCTGATCCAGCAGTGAGCCTGGCTTGACCGGTTTTTCTGGTTTCGGCTGTTCGACCTTTTCCGCCGGGGCGGTCACCGTCGTGCCAGTGTCTTTGCCCAGGATGGCTTCGTCACGGCTCACGCCGGGCATGAAGTCACCTGACAGGCTGACGAGTTGGTCATTGGAATTGAAGATAACGCTGATGCGTTCCTGTTGGCGTTCACCGCCTCCAGGCTGCAGGCTATACAGGTAATCCCAGCGATCGGCATGGAATGTGTCGGTCAGCAGAGGGTTGCCCATGATAAACCGTACTTGCCGACGGGTCATTCCCGGGCGTAACTGGTCTATCATGTCCTGCGTGACGACATTGCCCTGCTGGATGTCGATTTTGTAAACCCCGGGGAATGAACAACCGGCGAGTGCGAGCAGTCCCACAAGGGTGAAACTGGTTAGCAGGAGCTTGGTGTTTTGCATCGGTGGGCGACTTCCACTATCTTGGCTGGGACAACGTAAACCCCGATCATACCCGCATTAAGAGAAGCTGCGAAGCAGCATCCGCGAGAAAGCTGACCATGGTTGAAAATAGCGAACTACGTAAAGCAGGCCTGAAAGTGACCCTGCCACGGGTCAAAATTCTACAAATGCTCGATTCCACCGAGCAGCGACATATGAGTGCCGAAGATGTTTACAAGGCACTGATGGAAGCTGGCGAGGATGTTGGTCTGGCCACGGTTTACCGTGTCCTGACTCAGTTTGAAGCCGCAGGGCTGGTGGTTCGCCATAATTTTGATGGCGGTCATGCGGTATTTGAGCTGGATGACGGCAAGCACCACGACCATATGGTTAACGTGGAAACCAGTGAAGTGATCGAGTTCTTCGACGAAGAAATCGAGAAGCTGCAAAAGGCGATCGTCGAGAAGCATGGCTTCGAGATGGTCGACCACAATCTGGTGCTGTACGTGCGCAAGAAAAAGTAAGCAAAACCGCAATACGATCGAAGGCGACCCCAGGGTCGCCTTCGTGCTTTCTGCCGTCTTAGATTTTGCTGGCGATAACCATCTTTTTCGCGTGCGCCAGGGACTCTTTGGTGAGATCGATGCCGCCCAGCATGCGCGCCACTTCCTCGATCCGTTTGGTCTTGCTCAGTTTGGACACCGCCGTGTGGGTGGCATCGCTGCCGCGTACCTTATGCACGAACAGGTGCTGATGGCCCTGGGCAGCCACTTGCGGCAAGTGGGTGACGGTCAGGACCTGCCCGCGCTCGCCTAGCCGGCGCAGCAGTTGGCCGACGATTTCCGCAGTCGGTCCGCCGATACCGACGTCCACTTCGTCGAACACCAGCGTCGGCACGCGCGAGGTTTGCGCGGTGATCACCTGGATGGCCAGGCTGATCCGCGAGAGCTCGCCACCGGACGCCACTTTGGCCAGTGCCTTGAGCGGTTGTCCGGGGTTGGCGCTGACCAGCAGCTCTACTTGCTCCAGGCCGTTGGGCAACAGCTCATTGCTGGCGTTGGGGCGCAGTTCGATGGTGAAGCGTCCGCCGGGCATGCCCAGGCGCTGGATTTCAATTTCAACGGCACTGGCCAGGCTGCCTGCGGATTGTTGGCGCAAATCGCTCAGTTCCCTGGCTTTCTCCTGATAATGCCGGGCATAGGACGCCAGTTCGTCAGCCAATCGCTCAATGGATTCATCGTTGGCGTTCAGCATTTCGATCTCGTCCAGCAGCCTTTGCTGCATATCAACGACTTCGGTGGGCTGGATGCGGTGTTTGCGAGCCAGGGTGTAAATCGAATCGAGGCGCTCCTCAAGTTGCTGGAGGCGCGCCGGATCAGCGTCGAAGTGGTCGAGAAACCGATTCAGTTCGCCAACGGCCTCTTCAACCTGGATCTGCGCGCTGGTCAGGAGGTCGGTGGCCTCGCCCAGGGCGCCCACCGAATTGTTCACGCTCGACAGGCGGTTGAGGCTGACCGTCAGGGCATTGAGCACATTCCCTGAATCGCTTTCGCTGCACTGTTCGACCACTTGCCGACAAATCCCCAGCAGGGTTTCGGCATTGGTCAGGTTCTTGTGTTCTTGTTCCAGCTGTTCCAGCTCGTTCTCGCCAAGGCCGAGGTTTTCCAGCTCTTCGAGTTGGTAGCTGAGCAGTTGATGCCGGGCGCGTTGTTCATCGCCGGAATTGGAGAGCCGCTCCAGCTCCTGGCGGGTCTGGCGCCAGCGCTGGGCGGCGAGTTGTACCTGGCGGGCCAGGTCCGTGGCGCCGGCGTATTCATCGAGCAGGCGACGATGGGTGTCGGTTTTCAGCAGGGACTGGTGTTCATGCTGGCTGTGAATGTCGATCAGCAGTTCGCCGAGGGCTTTCAGGTCGCCGAGCGGGCAGGGGCTGCCATTGATATAGCCGCGTGATCGCCCTTCGGCGGTGATCACCCGACGCAGGATGCACGGGCCGTCGTTGTCGAGGTCGCGCTCGGCGAGCCAGGCACTGGCTTCCGGAATGTCCACCAGATCGAAGGTGGCCAGGATATCGGCCTTGTCGGCGCCCGGACGAACCACGCCGCTGTCGGCGCGATCACCGAGGGTCAGGCCCAGGGCGTCGAGCATGATCGACTTGCCGGCGCCGGTTTCGCCTGTGATTACGCTCATCCCGCGATCCAGTTCCAGATCGAGATGTTCAACGATGGCGTAGTTATGTACAGACAGGTGCACCAGCATAGAGGCCGCTCCCAGGCGTTAGGTCTGGTTATTTATACAGTGTTTTGTTTCTCGCTGACAATGCCTTCCCTTAGCTCGATTTGCTTGGATGAGGAAAATTTTTAGCGCACTTCGTAATGACAATGCCCGGGCGTCACGAATGGTTAGTAGCCTTTGCCACGCTGTCAGCTCTTGAACCTGAAAATTGCGACCCCATATACCGGGGCAGAAGCGCGAGTTGAGCTCGCGGACGAAATCGAAAGGAGAAATCTATGGCTGACGAACAGACGCTGGATACGCAAAATCTCGACGCCGAACAGGCTCCCCAGGATTCGGGGGATGACCTGGTGGCTCGTGTGCAACTGCTCGAAGAGCAACTGGCTGGCGCCCATGATCAGGCTTTGCGTGTTGCTGCCGATCTGCAGAACGTCCGCCGTCGCGCCGAGCAGGACGTGGAGAAAGCCCACAAGTTCGCGCTGGAAAAATTTGCCGGCGATCTGTTGCCGGTTATCGACAGCCTCGAGCGTGGCCTGGAGCTGTCCAGCCCCGATGACGAAAGCATTCGCCCAATGCGCGAAGGGATCGAGCTGACCCTGAAAATGTTCCAGGACACCCTCAAGCGTTATCAGCTGGAAGCGATCGATCCTGAAGGCGAACCCTTCAATGCTGCAAAACATCAGGCGATGGCCATGCAGGAAAGCGCCGACGTTGAGCCAAACAGCGTGTTGAAGGTGTTTCAAAAGGGTTACCAGCTCCACGGTCGCTTGCTGCGCCCGGCCATGGTTGTGGTCAGCAAGGCACCTGCGGCAGTTTCGCCTTCGATTGACGAGCAGGCTTGAAATTAGCAGCAAGACCCCCATTTAGAAGTCAAGCGTTTAAGTGCTACCGCAGTTAGCCACCACTGCTGCGGCAACCAAATCCAAAATTTAGGGAGAGTTAACATGGGCAAAATCATCGGTATCGACCTGGGGACCACCAACTCCTGCGTCTCCGTGCTTGAAAACGGTAAAGCCAAAGTTATTGAAAACGCTGAAGGCGCGCGTACCACTCCGTCGATCATTGCGTATGCCAACGACGGTGAAATCCTGGTTGGTCAGTCGGCCAAACGTCAGGCAGTGACCAATCCGCATAACACCCTGTACGCGGTGAAGCGTTTGATCGGTCGCCGTTTCGACGAAGAAGTCGTGCAGAAAGATATCCAGATGGTCCCTTACAAGATCGTCAAGAATGACAACGGTGACGCTTGGGTCGAAGTCAACGGCCAGAAAATGTCGCCTCCGCAGATTTCGGCTGAAATCCTGAAGAAAATGAAGAAAACCGCCGAAGACTACCTCGGCGAGACGGTGACCGAAGCGGTGATCACCGTTCCGGCCTACTTCAACGACAGCCAGCGTCAAGCCACCAAAGATGCCGGTCGCATCGCCGGTCTGGACGTAAAACGTATCATCAACGAACCGACCGCGGCCGCTCTGGCTTACGGTATGGACAAGGCCAAGGGCGATCACACCGTGATCGTTTATGACCTGGGTGGCGGTACTTTCGACGTTTCCGTGATCGAAATCGCGGAAGTCGATGGCGAGCACCAGTTCGAAGTGTTGTCCACCAACGGTGACACCTTCCTCGGCGGTGAAGACTTTGACATTCGTCTGATCGACTACCTGGTTGACGAGTTCAAGAAAGAAAGCGGCATGAACCTCAAGGGTGACCCGCTGGCGATGCAGCGCCTGAAAGAAGCCGCTGAAAAAGCCAAGATCGAGCTGTCTTCGAGCCTGCAGACCGACGTCAACCTGCCGTACATCACTGCAGATGCGACCGGTCCAAAGCACTTGAACGTGAAAATCTCCCGCGCCAAGCTCGAAGCGCTGGTTGAAGACCTGGTTCAGCGCACTATCGAACCTTGCCGCATTGCGCTCAAGGATTCCGGTATCGACGTTGGCGCGATCAACGACGTGATCCTGGTCGGCGGTCAGACCCGTATGCCACTGGTTCAGAAGCTGGTGACCGAGTTCTTCGGTAAAGAAGCGCGTAAAGACGTCAACCCGGACGAAGCTGTAGCCATGGGTGCTGCTATCCAGGGCGCGGTACTGGCCGGTGATGTGAAAGACGTTCTGCTGCTCGACGTCAGCCCGCTGACTCTGGGCATTGAAACCATGGGCGGCGTGATGACTGCGCTGATCGAGAAAAACACCACGATTCCTACCAAGAAATCCCAGGTGTTCTCGACTGCCGATGACAACCAGGGCGCAGTGACCATTCACGTGCTGCAAGGCGAGCGTAAGCAGGCTGCGCAGAACAAGTCCCTGGGCAAGTTCGACCTGGCCGAGATTCCACCGGCTCCACGTGGCGTGCCGCAAATCGAAGTGACCTTCGACATCGATGCCAACGGCATCCTGCACGTAGGCGCGAAAGACAAGGCCACCGGCAAGACTCAGTCGATCGTGATCAAGGCCAACTCCGGTCTGTCCGAGGAAGAAATTCAGCAGATGGTGCGTGATGCTGAAGTCAACGCCGACGAAGATCGCAAGTTCGAAGAGCTGGCCAGTGCCCGTAACCAGGGCGACGCGCTGGTTCACTCGACTCGCAAAATGATCGCGGACGCTGGCGACAAAGTGACCGCGGAAGAGAAAACTTCGATCGAAGCAGCTCTGGTTGCCCTTGAAGCCGCTGTCAAAGGCGACGACAAGGCGCTGATCGAAGCCAAGGTTGAAGAGCTGTCCAAGCTGTCGGCTCCGATTGCTCAGAAAATGTACGCCGAGCAAGCCAACCCTGCAGACGCGGCGGCCAAGCCAGCTGAATCGGCTGAAAAAGCTGACGACGTTGTCGATGCCGAGTTCGAAGAAGTCAAAGACCACAAGTAAGCTAGCTTGTTGGTCGGCCGGTTGACTGCAATTAAGCGGTGACTGGTAGGATGTCGCCGCGCGGGAGCTTGCTCCCGCGTTGGCGCGTCTGGAGTAAGCGAATTTTTACAGCATGCGACAACGCTCGGGTGCTGGCGGTACGGTCGGGGATGCTCCTGCTTTCCGGTCGATAGTTATCGCGCCCGCTGGCCAGTTTTCTGGCTGCAAATCAAAGACCAGGATCGTTGAATTGACGTGAGTTGGGTCCGGGCCTGTATTGGGGCTCAACGAGTTTGGCGAGGCTCAGGAGGGGTTTGCCGAACGTCCTTAAGAGTGCAAAGACTTATGGCAAAGCGTGACTATTACGAAGTGTTGGGTGTGGAGCGCGGCTCCAGCGAGACGGAGCTGAAGAAGGCTTACCGTCGACTGGCGATGAAGCACCACCCGGACCGTAATCCCGATGACAAAGCATCGGAAGATATGTTCAAAGAGGCCAATGAGGCCTATGAAGTGCTGTCCGATTCCAGCAAGCGCGCGGCCTACGATCAGTATGGTCATGCGGGCGTTGACCCAAGCATGGGCGGTGGCGGTGCCGGTTTTGGCGGTCAGAATTTCTCGGACATCTTTGGTGATGTCTTCAGTGATTTCTTCGGCGGCGGTCGCGGCGGTGCTCGTGGCGGCGCGCAGCGCGGCAGCGATCTGCGTTACACCCTGGAGCTGAACCTGGAAGAAGCGGTGCGCGGCACGACCGTGAATATCCGCGTTCCGACACTGGTCAATTGCAAGCCTTGCGATGGTTCCGGCGCCAAGAAAGGTTCCGCGCCTATTACCTGCCCGACCTGCGGCGGTATCGGTCAGGTGCGCATGCAGCAAGGCTTCTTCTCGGTGCAGCAAACCTGCCCGCGCTGCCATGGCCAGGGCAAGATCATTGCCGATCCATGCGACTCCTGCCATGGGCAAGGTCGCGTCGAAGAGTCCAAGACCCTCTCGGTAAAAGTACCGGCTGGCGTGGATACCGGCGACCGTATTCGCCTGTCTGGCGAAGGCGAGGCGGGTGCTCAGGGTGGGCCGACCGGTGACCTGTACGTGGTGATCAATGTGCGCGAGCACGCGATCTTCCAGCGCGACGGCAAGCACTTGTTCTGCGAAGTGCCGATCAGCTTCGTTGACGCAGCGTTGGGTGGCGAGCTGGAAATCCCGACCCTGGATGGCCGGGTCAAGCTGAAGATTCCTGAAGGCACGCAAACCGGCAAGCAATTCCGGGTTCGTGGCAAGGGCGTTGCTCCCGTGCGTGGTGGCGGTGCCGGCGACTTGATGTGCCGTGTTGCGGTCGAGACCCCGGTCAATCTGGGTCGTCGTCAGCGTGAGTTGCTGGAAGAGTTCCGCAGTTCCCTGGCCGACGACAACAGCCAGTCACCGAAAACCACTGGCTGGTTCGAAGGCGTGAAGCGTTTCTTCGGCGATTTATAAGGAGCAAGGCATGCGACGTATAGCTGTGATGGGCGCTGCAGGGCGCATGGGCAAGACGTTGATCGAAGCCGTGCAGCAAGCGCAGGGTGCCGGTCTGACCGCCGCTGTGGATCGTCCGGACAGTTCGCTGGTCGGCGCTGATGCGGGTGAGTTGGCTGCGCTGGGGCGTATCGGTGTGCCGCTGTCGGGGGATCTGGACCGGGTGGCCGATGAGTTCGACGTGCTGATCGACTTCACTCACCCGACGGTGACCCTGAAGAACCTCGCATTCTGCCGCAAGGCGGGCAAGGCCATGGTCATCGGCACCACCGGTTTCACTGTCGAAGAGAAGCAACTGCTGGCCGAAGCCGGCAAAGACATTCCAATCGTCTTTGCCGCCAACTTCAGCGTAGGGGTCAATCTTTGCCTGAAATTGCTCGACACCGCTGCACGGGTGCTGGGTGATGACGTCGATATCGAAATCACCGAAGCCCATCATCGGCATAAAGTCGATGCGCCTTCCGGCACTGCGGTGCGCATGGGTGAAGTGATTGCCGGTGCCCTGGGGCGCGACCTCAAGGAAGTGGCGGTTTACGGTCGTGAAGGTCAGACCGGCGCACGGGATCGGCAGACCATCGGTTTCGCGACTATTCGTGCTGGCGATATTGTCGGTGATCACACGGTGCTGTTCGCTGCTGATGGCGAGCGTGTCGAGATCACTCACAAGGCCTCCAGTCGCATGACCTTTGCCAAGGGGGCGGTGCGTGCTGCGTTGTGGCTGGATGGTCGTGAAGCCGGCCTGTATGATATGCAGGATGTGCTTGATCTGCGCTGAGATGCATCGAAAACAGGGGTCAGGTAAGAGCTTGAGCCCTGTTTTATCCCGCTTGGCGATGTTCTGTCGCATTCCTCTGCCTTTAGGGCTCATTAGCGGTAGACCAAAAAAGCCTTTTTCTGTAAGCTACAGCTTTAGTGTGTCCACTAAAAGCGCGCAGATAATTCGACGAAGAAGCGGGGTGACGTGTCTATACGTCATTCCGCTTTTTTGCAACCTGCGATCGCCCTTTCAGGCTTTATTTACGGGAGGTCTTCTTGACTAAGCCAGCCATACTCGCCCTTGCTGATGGCAGCATTTTTCGCGGCGAAGCCATTGGAGCCGACGGTCAAACCGTTGGTGAGGTGGTGTTCAACACCGCCATGACCGGCTATCAGGAAATCCTTACCGATCCTTCCTACGCCCAACAGATTGTTACCCTGACTTATCCGCACATCGGCAACACCGGCACCACGCCGGAAGATGCCGAGTCCGACCGCGTCTGGTCGGCTGGCCTGGTCATCCGTGACCTGCCGCTGGTGGCGAGCAACTGGCGTAACACGATGTCGCTGTCCGATTACCTGCAAGCCAACAACGTTGTGGCGATCGCCGGTATCGACACTCGCCGCCTGACACGCATCCTGCGTGAGAAAGGCGCGCAGAACGGCTGCATCATGGCCGGCGACAACATTTCCGACGAAGCGGCTATTGCTGCTGCGCGCGGCTTCCCAGGCCTCAAAGGCATGGACCTGGCGAAAGTTGTCAGCACCAAAGAGCAGTACGAGTGGCGCTCCACGGTCTGGGAGCTGAAAACCGACAGCCACGCGACTATCGAAACCTGCGACCTGCCATACCACGTGGTTGCCTACGACTACGGCGTCAAGGTGAACATCCTGCGCATGCTGGTCGAGCGCGGTTGCCGCGTGACCGTAGTGCCGGCGCAAACCCCGGCCAGCGAAGCCCTGGCACTCAAGCCGGACGGCGTGTTCCTGTCCAACGGCCCTGGTGATCCGGAGCCTTGCGACTACGCAATCCAGGCGATCAAGGATGTTCTGGAAACCGAGATCCCGGTGTTCGGCATCTGCCTCGGTCACCAGTTGCTGGCCCTGGCTTGCGGCGCCAAGACCCTGAAAATGGGTCACGGCCACCACGGTGCCAACCACCCTGTCCAGGATATGGACTCCGGTGTCGTGATGATCACCAGTCAGAACCACGGTTTTGCGGTGGACGAAGCGACCCTGCCAGCCAACGTTCGGGCGATCCACAAATCGCTGTTCGACGGCACCCTGCAAGGCATCGAGCTCACCGACAAGAGCGCATTCAGCTTCCAGGGTCACCCTGAAGCGAGTCCGGGCCCCAATGACGTGTCGCCACTGTTCGATCGCTTCATCGACGCCATGGCCAAGCGCCGCTAATCGCGCGCCTTGAGAATGTAGCGAAAAGGCGCCTGAGGCGAGCCCGGTAACCCCGGCGATTGTCCCTCAGGCACCTCGGAAAATGTTCAAGGCGGCCTCTCCCTCCCGGGATGGCCGTCGGACCTGCGGATTTGAGTGACAACTAATGCCAAAACGTACAGATATAAAAAGCATCCTGATTCTCGGCGCTGGCCCGATCGTTATCGGCCAGGCCTGTGAATTCGACTACTCCGGCGCCCAGGCCTGCAAAGCCCTGCGCGAGGAGGGTTACCGCGTCATCCTGGTGAACTCCAACCCGGCGACCATCATGACCGACCCGGACATGGCCGACGCCACCTACATCGAGCCGATCAAGTGGCAGACTGTTGCCAAGATCATCGAGAAGGAACGTCCTGACGCGCTGCTGCCGACCATGGGTGGCCAGACCGCTCTGAACTGCGCCCTGGACCTGGAGCGCGAAGGCGTTCTGGAGAAGTTCGGCGTGGAAATGATCGGCGCCAATGCCGATACCATCGACAAGGCTGAAGACCGTTCGCGTTTCGACAAGGCGATGAAGTCCATCGGTCTGGACTGCCCGCGTTCGGGTATCGCCCACAGCATGGCAGAGGCCAACGCGGTGCTCGAGAAGCTTGGCTTCCCGTGCATCATTCGTCCGTCCTTCACCATGGGTGGCACTGGCGGCGGCATCGCTTACAACCGTGAAGAGTTCGAAGAAATCTGTGCTCGTGGTCTGGACTTGTCGCCGACCAAAGAGCTGCTGATCGACGAATCGTTGATCGGCTGGAAAGAATACGAGATGGAGGTTGTCCGCGATAAGAAGGACAACTGCATCATCGTCTGCTCCATCGAAAACTTTGACCCGATGGGCGTGCACACCGGTGACTCGATCACCGTTGCGCCGGCGCAGACCCTGACCGACAAGGAATACCAGATCATGCGTAACGCCTCCCTGGCGGTACTGCGTGAGATCGGCGTGGAAACCGGTGGTTCGAACGTGCAGTTCGGTATCTGCCCGGACACTGGCCGCATGGTCGTGATCGAGATGAACCCGCGGGTATCGCGTTCCTCGGCACTGGCCTCCAAGGCCACCGGCTTCCCGATTGCCCGGGTCGCAGCCAAACTGGCCATTGGTTACACCCTCGACGAGCTGCAGAACGAAATCACCGGCGGCAAGACCCCGGCGTCCTTCGAACCGTCCATCGACTACGTCGTGACCAAGCTGCCACGTTTCGCCTTCGAGAAGTTTCCCAAGGCTGACGCTCGCCTGACCACGCAAATGAAGTCGGTCGGCGAAGTCATGGCTATCGGCCGGACCTTCCAGGAATCCCTGCAGAAAGCCCTGCGCGGCCTGGAAGTGGGCGTTTGCGGTCTGGACCCGAAACTCGACCTGAGCAACCCGGAAAGCATGGGCGTGCTCAAGCGCGAGCTGACCGTGCCGGGCGCCGAGCGTATCTGGTACGTCGCGGATGCCTTCCGTGCCGGCATGACCGTCGAAGACATCTTCGGCATGAACATGATCGACCCTTGGTTCCTGGTGCAGATCGAAGATCTGGTCAAGGAAGAGGAGCGGGTCAAGACCCTCGGTCTGGCCACCATCAACCGTGACGTTATGTACCGCCTCAAGCGCAAAGGCTTCTCGGATGCGCGCCTGGCCAAGCTGCTGGGTGTGACCGAGAAGGCCCTGCGTCGCCATCGTCACAAGCTTGAGGTCTATCCGGTCTACAAGCGTGTCGACACCTGCGCCGCCGAGTTCGCGACCGATACCGCCTACATGTATTCGACCTACGAGGAAGAGTGCGAGGCCAATCCGTCGACCCGTGACAAGATCATGATCCTGGGTGGCGGTCCAAACCGCATCGGCCAGGGCATCGAGTTCGACTACTGCTGCGTTCACGCGGCACTGGCGCTGCGCGAAGACGGGTACGAGACCATCATGGTCAACTGCAACCCGGAAACCGTATCCACCGACTACGACACTTCCGATCGCCTGTACTTCGAACCGGTAACCCTGGAAGACGTGCTGGAAATCGTCCGCGTCGAGAAGCCTAAAGGCGTGATCGTTCAGTACGGCGGCCAAACCCCGCTGAAACTGGCTCGCGCCCTGGAAGAAGCTGGCGTGCCGATCATCGGTACCAGCCCTGACGCCATCGACCGCGCCGAAGACCGTGAGCGTTTCCAGCAAATGGTCGAGCGTCTGAACCTGCGTCAGCCACCGAACGCTACCGTGCGCAGCGAAGACGAAGCGATTCGCGCTGCCGGCAAGATCGGTTATCCGCTGGTGGTGCGTCCGTCCTACGTATTGGGCGGTCGGGCGATGGAAATCGTCTACGAAGAAGAAGAGCTCAAGCGTTACCTGCGTGAAGCGGTACAAGTGTCCAACGACAGCCCGGTGCTGCTGGATCACTTCCTCAACTGCGCCATCGAGATGGACGTCGACGCGGTCTGCGACGGCACCGACGTGGTGATCGGCGCGATCATGCAGCACATCGAACAGGCAGGCGTGCACTCCGGTGACTCCGCTTGCTCGCTGCCACCGTACTCGTTGCCTGCGCACATCCAGGACGAAATGCGCGAGCAGGTCAAGAAAATGGCCCTGGAACTCGGTGTGGTCGGCTTGATGAACGTTCAGTTGGCGCTGCAAGGCGAAGACATCTACGTCATCGAAGTCAACCCGCGCGCTTCGCGTACCGTACCGTTCGTCTCCAAGTGCATCGGTGTTTCCCTGGCAATGATCGCAGCTCGCGTCATGGCCGGTAAAACCCTGAAGGAAATCGGCTTCACCAAGGAAATCATCCCGAATTTCTACAGCGTGAAAGAGGCGGTGTTCCCATTCGCCAAATTCCCTGGCGTTGACCCGATCCTCGGCCCTGAGATGAAGTCCACCGGTGAAGTGATGGGCGTCGGCGATACCTTCGGCGAAGCCTTTGCCAAAGCCCAGATGGGTGCCAGTGAAGTGCTGCCGACCGGCGGTACTGCATTCATCAGCGTGCGTGACGATGACAAGCCGCTGGTTGCAGGCGTGGCCCGTGATCTGATCAACTTGGGTTTCGAAGTGGTCGCCACCGTCGGTACTGCCAAGCTGATTGAAGCCGCAGGCCTGAAAGTGCGCCGTGTGAACAAGGTGACCGAAGGTCGTCCGCACGTGGTCGACATGATCAAGAATGACGAAGTCACGCTGATCATCAACACCACCGAAGGTCGTCAGTCGATCGCTGATTCGTACTCCATTCGTCGTAATGCCTTGCAGCACAAGATTTACTGCACCACTACCATTGCTGCTGGCGAAGCCATCTGCGAAGCGCTCAAGTTCGGTCCCGAGAAGACCGTGCGTCGCTTGCAGGATCTACACGCAGGATTGAAGGCATGATCAAATACCCAATGACCGTCCAGGGCGCAAAAGCCCTGGAAGAAGAGCACGCTCACCTGACCAAGGTCGTCCGTCCGAAGCTTAGCCAGGACATCGGTACGGCCCGCGAGTTGGGTGACTTGAAGGAAAACGCTGAATACCATGCCGCCCGCGAACAGCAGGGCATGGTCGAGGCGCGGATCCGTGATATCGAAGGCCGCATGCAGAACGCGGTGATCATCGATGTCACGAGCATTCCTCATACCGGCAAAGTGATTTTCGGCACCACCGTCGAAATCGCCAACGTCGAAACCGATGAAAGCGTGACCTATCACATCGTTGGTGAAGACGAGGCTGACTTCAAGCAGGGCAAGATTTCGGTCGGCTCACCACTGGCTCGCGCCTTGATTGCCAAGGAAGAGGGTGATGTGGTGGCCGTTAAAACGCCTGGCGGCGTTATCGAGTACGAGATTGTCGAAGTTCGTCACATTTGAGCTGAGGCGCCCGCTACGCGCGGGCGCCATGCTCTGGCAGCTGACCCAGATGTTGTGGGTGGGCGGCGTGTGGCTGCTGCACATTGGTCTGCTACCGGTGCTCGGGCAAATTGGCCTGGCGCCGCTGCTGATCGAAGAGATTGGTAATATGCTGACTGCGCTGCTGGTAGGATTTTCGGCAGTGTGCGTGATTCTGCAGGTTCTGGTGCTGATACGGGCCCTGGGCCTGTCGAGTCTGTGGCTGGATATTCGCGGGCAACTGTTGCTGATGGCGCTGTATGGGTGCGGGATGTATTTCGCCGTGCGCATCGGCTTGCCGGAAGCGCTTCGCTGGCAGTTGTTCAGCTATCTGGTCCTGGGGTTTTCCGGTCTTGTGCTGGCATTGCAGCCAGTGCCAGGATGGGGCGGCAGGGTGCGCGAAGCACACCCTTGACCCTTGAAATCACTTGAAGCGATGAACGTTCGACAGCTGCTTGTTGACGCTGAAGTTCTTGCGGTATATCAACGCCATTTTGCCGATGACTTGCACCAGATCCGCCTTGCCGGCCTTGCACAGCTCGGCAACGGCACCCAGGCGCGATTCGCGATCGAGGATGTTGAGCTTGATTTTGATCAGCTCGTGATCGCTCAATGCGCGTTCCAGTTCGGCTAACACACCTTCAGTCAAACCGTTATCAGCCACAGTCAATACTGGTTTCAGATGGTGGCCAATGGATTTGTACTGTTTCTTCTGCTCTTGAGTGAGCGGCATAATCTGACCCCTGTGTCTGATCTTGTAAAAAGCGGCGGCCAGTTTACCCGAGCGAGTCCGGGACCGCCCGGTTAATCACGACCCGTTTTATTTTTGAGTTTATTTTTGAGGTGGCCCGTGGCCCGTTCCAAGACAAGTCTTAAATGGCTCCAAGAGCATTTCAACGACCCCTTCGTGAAAATGGCGCAAAAAGACGGGTATCGCTCCCGTGCCAGCTACAAGTTGTTGGAAATCCAGGAACGGGATCGTTTGATCCGTCCGGGAATGAGCGTGATCGACCTTGGCGCGGCCCCAGGTGGCTGGTCCCAAGTGACCAGTCGTCTGATTGGTGGGCAAGGTACGTTGATCGCTTCCGACATTCTGGAAATGGATAGCATCCCTGACGTGACCTTTATTCAAGGCGACTTCACAGAAGATGCCGTGCTGGCGCAGATTCTCGAAGCTGTCGGAAAAAACGAGGTAGACCTTGTGATTTCCGATATGGCCCCCAATATGAGTGGATTGGCGTCTGTAGATATGCCGCGATCGATGTTCCTGTGCGAGTTAGCACTTGACCTTGCGACTCGGGTGTTGAAGCCAGGTGGTGATTTTTTGATCAAGGTCTTCCAGGGTGAAGGCTTCGATGAATACCACAAGAGCGTTCGCAAGCAGTTCGAGAAGGTCACGACGCGCAAGCCGAAATCGTCGCGCGATCGCTCCCGTGAGCAGTACTTGCTGGGCCGTGGTTTCCGCGGGCGTAGTGAGGAATAAGAGGTTTTTCGACCGGGGCGATAGGTTTTTCGTATTTCGCCCCGTGAGCATTAGCGAATATTGTGTAGAAAGTGTTTCACAAAGGGTTACAGACAGCGCCTGCCAGAGCTGTAGGTAATGTAGTAAGTTAGGCCGGTGAATATCATGCGAAGCGCGCGCCAGTAGCGGAGCTTGCTTCAGAGGGTAGTTAATTGAACGATATGGCAAAGAATCTGATCCTGTGGTTGATCATCGCGGCTGTCCTGGTGACGGTGATGAACAACTTCTCCAGCCCTAACGAGCCACAGACCCTCAACTATTCCGACTTCATCCAGCAAGTGAAGGATGGCAAGGTCGAGCGTGTAGCTGTCGATGGTTATGTGATTACCGGTAAGCGCGCCGATGGCGAAAGCTTCAAGACCATTCGTCCGGCGATCCAGGACAATGGCCTGATCGGCGACCTGGTGGATAACCATGTGGTTGTCGAAGGCAAGCAGCCGGAGCAGCAAAGCATCTGGACTCAACTCCTGGTCGCAAGCTTCCCGATCCTGGTGATCATCGCCGTGTTCATGTTCTTCATGCGCCAGATGCAGGGCGGTGCGGGGGGCAAGGGCGGGCCGATGAGCTTCGGCAAGAGCAAGGCGCGCCTGCTGTCCGAAGACCAGGTGAAAACCACCCTGGGCGACGTTGCCGGTTGTGATGAAGCCAAGGAAGAAGTCGGCGAGCTGGTCGAGTTCCTGCGCGATCCGGGCAAGTTCCAGCGTCTGGGTGGTCGTATTCCGCGCGGCGTGCTGATGGTCGGTCCTCCAGGTACCGGTAAAACCTTGCTGGCCAAGGCGATTGCCGGCGAAGCCAAAGTGCCGTTCTTCACCATTTCCGGTTCCGATTTCGTCGAAATGTTCGTCGGTGTCGGCGCCAGCCGTGTTCGCGACATGTTCGAACAGGCCAAGAAACACGCACCCTGCATCATCTTCATCGATGAAATCGATGCCGTCGGTCGTCACCGTGGCGCCGGCATGGGTGGTGGTCACGATGAACGCGAGCAGACGCTCAACCAGTTGTTGGTAGAGATGGATGGTTTCGAGATGAATGACGGCATCATCGTCATCGCCGCAACCAACCGTCCCGACGTGCTCGACCCGGCATTGCTGCGTCCAGGTCGTTTCGACCGCCAGGTCGTTGTGGGTCTGCCGGACATTCGTGGTCGCGAACAGATTCTGAAAGTTCACATGCGTAAAGTGCCAATGGGTGATGACGTCGCTCCGGCAGTCATCGCGCGTGGTACTCCAGGCTTCTCCGGTGCCGATCTGGCCAACCTGGTGAACGAAGCCTCGCTGTTTGCCGCTCGTACGGGCAAGCGTGTGGTCGAGATGAAAGAGTTCGAACTGGCGAAGGACAAGATCATGATGGGCGCAGAGCGCAAATCCATGGTCATGTCCGAAAAAGAGAAGCAGAACACTGCTTACCACGAAGCGGGTCACGCTATTGTCGGTCGTGTTGTGCCTGAGCATGATCCGGTCTACAAGGTCTCGATCATCCCTCGCGGTCGCGCGCTGGGTGTGACCATGTTCCTGCCGGAAGAGGACCGCTACAGCCTGTCCAAGCGTGCGTTGATCAGTCAGATCTGCTCGCTGTACGGCGGCCGGATTGCTGAAGAGATGACCCTGGGCTTCGACGGTGTCACCACTGGCGCCTCCAACGACATCATGCGTGCCAGCCAGATTGCGCGGAACATGGTGACCAAATGGGGTCTGTCGGAAAAACTCGGTCCGCTGATGTACGCCGAAGAAGAAGGCGAAGTGTTCCTGGGTCGCGGCGGCAGCCAGCATGCCAGCTTCTCGGGCGAAACCGCGAAGCTGATCGACTCCGAGGTGCGCAGCATCATTGACCAGTGCTACGGCACGGCCAAACAGATCCTCACCGATAACCGCGACAAGCTCGACGCCATGGCGGATGCCTTGATGAAGTACGAGACCATCGATGCCGAGCAGATCGACGACATCATGGCAGGTCGGACTCCACGCGAGCCTCGTGACTGGTCGGGTGGTGCCGGTACTTCCGGAACACCTCCGGTGGTGCAGGGCGAGCGTCCGGAAACGCCCATCGGTGGTCCGGCTGCTGACGTCTAAGGTTTGAAATGACTCCTGTACAGTCCTCGACCCGGTTGCCTTGCGGCAACCGGGTTCTTGATTTGGCCCGCACGCACGTGATGGGCATTCTTAATGTCACTCCTGATTCCTTCTCCGATGGTGGCCGTTTCAGCCAGCTCGATGCGGCCTTGCGTCATGCCGAAGCAATGGTTGCGGCGGGTGCTACGCTGATCGATGTCGGTGGCGAGTCGACCCGGCCTGGCGCGCGGGTGGTTTCCCCGACCGAAGAGCTTGAGCGTGTGGCGCCCATTGTCGAGCGGATCCATCGTGAACTGGATGTGATCATCTCGGTCGATACCTCGACACCCGCGGTCATGCGTGAAACTGCGCGACTGGGTGCGGGTCTGATCAACGATGTGCGCGCATTGCGCCGTGATGGAGCGCTTGATGCAGCGGCGGCCACGGGGCTTGCGGTGTGCCTGATGCATATGCTCGGCGAGCCCGGGGATATGCAGGACGATCCGCGGTACCAGGACGTGACCCGCGAAGTGGGTGCGTTCCTGGCCGAGCGAATGGCCCAATGTGAGTCGGTGGGGATCCCTGCCGAGCGGATCATTCTCGATCCAGGCTTCGGTTTCGCGAAAAACCTGCAGCACAATTTGAGTCTGTTCAAACATATGGAAGCGCTGCATGCCTTGGGCCGGCCTCTTTTGGTCGGGGTTTCGCGCAAGAGCATGATAGGCATGGCATTAAATCGTCCGGTCGGAGAGCGACTGCACGGCGGTCTGGCTCTCGCGGCACTGGCTATGGTCAAGGGTGCGCGGATCTTGCGCGTGCATGACGTGGCCGAAACAGTAGATGTGGTACGGATGATCGCAGCAGTTGAATCAGCCGAATAAGAATGATGGAGCACTCATGACGAAAAAATATTTTGGCACTGACGGCATTCGCGGTCGGGTCGGCGAGTTCCCTATTACCCCTGATTTCATGCTCAAGCTCGGTTGGGCTGCGGGCATGGCCTTTCGCAGCATGGGTGCCTGTCGGGTGCTGGTGGGCAAGGACACGCGGATCTCCGGCTATATGTTCGAATCTGCTCTGGAGGCCGGCCTGTCCGCTGCCGGGGCTGATGTTATGCTGTTGGGGCCAATGCCGACACCGGCGATCGCCTACCTGACCCGCACCTTCCAGGGCGAGGCCGGTATTGTGATCAGTGCTTCGCACAACCCGCATGACGACAATGGCATCAAATTCTTTTCCGGGCAGGGCACCAAGCTGCCGGACGACATCGAGTTGATGATCGAGGAGCTGCTCGATACGCCGATGACCGTCGTCGAGTCGAGCAAGATCGGCAAGGTTTCGCGGATCAACGATGCGTCGGGTCGGTATATCGAATTCTGTAAAAGCAGCGTGCCGACCGGTACCAGTTTTTCCGGTCTGAAGATCGTTCTCGATTGCGCCCACGGTGCTACCTACAAGGTGGCACCCAGCGTCTTTCGTGAATTGGGTGCGCAGGTCACCGTGCTGTCTGCTCAACCCAATGGTTTGAACATCAATGACAACTGCGGTTCGACTCATATGGGGCAACTGCAGGCAGCCGTGCTCGCCGAGCATGCCGATCTGGGTATCGCCTTCGATGGCGATGGCGATCGGGTGTTGATGGTCGATCACACGGGCGCGATAGTCGATGGTGATGAGTTGTTGTTCATCATTGCCCGCGATCTGCATGAGCGTAACAAGCTGCAGGGTGGTGTGGTCGGGACTCTGATGAGTAATCTGGGGCTGGAGCTGGCCCTGGCCGACCTGGGTATCCCATTCATCCGCGCCAATGTAGGTGACCGCTATGTGATTGCCGAGTTGCTCGAGCGCAACTGGCAGGTTGGCGGTGAGAACTCAGGGCACATTGTCTGCTTCCAGCACACCACTACCGGCGATGCGATCATTGCGGCGCTGCAGGTCTTGATGGCCTTGAAGAGTCGTGGCGAGGGTCTGGCGCAGTGCCGTCAGGCGTTGCGCAAGTGTCCTCAGGTGCTGGTCAATGTGCGTTTCTCGGGCGGTGTGAATCCGGTCGAGCATGCGGCTGTAAAAGAGGCCTGTGACCGGGTTACCGCGCAGATGGCTGGGCGTGGTCGGGTGCTGTTGCGCAAGTCCGGCACCGAGCCGTTGGTTCGCGTGATGGTCGAAGGTGATGACGAAACCCAGGTTCGCGGCTATGCCGACGAGCTGGCAAAACTGGTTGCTGAAGTTTCTGCCTGATTTCGGCTTGCCAGTGTTGATGCGGTTGGGTAACATCTGCGCCCACTTTGACCGACGAGGTACAGCATGCGTCGCCCTATGGTAGCTGGTAACTGGAAGATGCACGGTACCCGCGCCAGCGTCGCTGAGCTGATCAATGGCCTTAGTCATATGGCCTTGCCGAGCGGTGTTGATGTTGCGGTATTCCCGCCTAGCTTGTTTATCAATCAAGTGATTGATGGCTTGAAAGGCAAGTCGATTTCGGTCGGCGCGCAGAATTCTGCGGTGGAAGCCATGCAAGGTGCCTTGACTGGCGAAATTGCGCCAAGTCAGTTGGTGGATGCAGGTTGTTCCCTGGTACTGGTTGGGCATTCCGAACGTCGCCTGATCATGGGTGAGCAGGACGGTGTTCTCAATCGCAAGTTTGCAGCAGCCCAGGCGTGCGGTCTGGTTCCGGTGTTGTGTGTAGGGGAAACCCTCGAGCAGCGCGAAGCTGGAAAGACGCTGGAAGTTGTAGGGCGTCAGCTGAGTAGTATCATCGAAGAGCTGGGCGTCGATGCGCTTGCAAAGGCAGTCATCGCTTACGAGCCGGTCTGGGCCATTGGTACCGGGCTGACTGCTTCACCGCAACAGGCGCAGGATGTGCACGCAGCCATTCGCGCGCAGTTGGCGGCAGAAAATTCTGAAGTCGCGCAAGGTGTGCGGCTTCTATACGGCGGCAGCGTGAAGGCGGCCAATGCGGTCGAACTGTTCGGCATGCCGGATATCGATGGGGGGCTCATTGGTGGAGCTTCCCTGAATGCAGATGAGTTCGGTGCGATCTGTCGCGCCGCGGGAAACTGAAAAAATGCTGGAAACAGTCGTAGTCGTTTTTCATCTGCTGGGCGCGTTGGGCGTAATTGCTCTGGTATTGCTGCAGCAGGGTAAGGGTGCGGACGCTGGCGCGTCTTTCGGAGCAGGTGCTTCAAATACTGTGTTCGGAAGCCAAGGTTCCTCTACCTTTCTTAGTAAGTTTACTGCTATACTTGCCGCAGGTTTCTTCATAACCAGCTTAGGGTTAGGTTACTTTGCTAAAGAGAAGGCTCATGAGCTGACTCAAGTAGGTTTGCCAAATCCAGCAGTGTTGGAAGTTCCAGTGCAAAAACCGGCTTCTGATGATGTCCCGGTGCTTCAAGAGCAAAAGTCGGCACCTACTGCGACTGACGTACCTCCAGCTCAAGAGCAAAAGTAAGAAGGTTTCAGGTAGTATTGTTGTATTGCCGAGGTGGTGGAATTGGTAGACACGCAACCTTGAGGTGGTTGTGCCCATAGGGTGTAGGGGTTCGAGTCCCCTTCTCGGTACCAATTATCAGGAGAGCCCGCTGTTGCGGGCTTTCTTGTAGGTGGAGGTTCGATTGACCCTGAAAGGGATCGGTCGTATACTTCCGCCCCAGCTTTGTCGCGGGGTGGAGCAGTCTGGTAGCTCGTCGGGCTCATAACCCGAAGGTCGTCGGTTCAAATCCGGCCCCCGCAACCAGTTTTAGCGGAGCCCCTTTTCAGGGGCTTTTTGTTAGCTGGACACTTTATAACGGCGTTATTCGACGGCGTTTCAGGGATGGGCGCTTCGCCCATTTTTTTTTATTTATACAGCATGCAAAACATGCACGAGGGGGTTCAGGTGTCGAGCAAGCTAGAACAGTTGCAGGCCTTGCTGGCCCCGGTGGTCGTGGCCCTTGGCTATGAATGCTGGGGTATTGAGTTTTCAGCTCAAGGTCGCCACTCACTGCTACGCGTTTATATCGATAAAGAAGGCGGTGTTTTGGTGGATGACTGCGCCATCGTCAGCCGTCAGATCAGTGGTGTCCTGGATGTTGAAGATCCGATCGCCGTTGAATACACCCTTGAAGTTTCCTCGCCTGGCATGGAACGCCCACTGTTCACTCTTGAGCAGTTTGCAAAATTTGCCGGTGAACAAGTGAAGATCAAGCTGCGTTCGCCTTTCGAAGGTCGACGCAATTTTCAAGGCCTTC
Organism: Pseudomonas sp. KH_050; assembly: GCF_057838875.1. Taxonomy (NCBI): domain Bacteria; kingdom Pseudomonadati; phylum Pseudomonadota; class Gammaproteobacteria; order Pseudomonadales; family Pseudomonadaceae; genus Pseudomonas; species Pseudomonas sp. KH_050. The sequence goes on from NZ_CM174478.1 coordinate 1,018,853, forward strand.
TGCGCGGCGTAGAAGAGCAGGACATCGTGGTGCAGGTTGAAGATCATGAGTTCCTGTTGCCGATCGATATGATCGACAAGGCCAACATTATTCCCAGTTTTGACTGAGACGCGGATCCCGCGGATCCAATGGCTTGCGAAAGGCGAGGCGTACGATGAGCAAAGAAGTACTGCTGGTTGTTGAGTCGGTATCCAATGAAAAGGGCGTACCGGCAAACGTTATTTTTGAAGCGCTGGAGCTGGCTCTGGCCACTGCTACCAAAAAACGTTTCGAAGACGAAGTTGACCTGCGTGTGGAAATTAACCGCCACACCGGTGCCTATGAAACTTTCCGTCGCTGGGCGGTAGTCGAAGAAGCAGATCTGGACGATCCGGCTGTCGAGATGTGGGTCGAGCAGGCTCAGGAAACCCAGCCTGGCGCTAAAGCTGGCGACATCGTTGAAGTAAAAATCGACTCGATCGAGTTTGGCCGCATCGCTGCACAGACTGCCAAGCAAGTCATCGTGCAGAAAGTCCGCGAAGCCGAGCGTGCTCAAGTTGTTGATGCCTATCGCGAGCGTCTGGGAGAAATCATCTCCGGCACCGTGAAGAAAGTCACCCGCGACAACGTGATCGTCGATCTGGGCAACAACGCTGAAGCGTTGCTGGCTCGTGAAGACATCATCTCTCGCGAAACTTTCCGGGTAGGCGTGCGTCTTCGTGCACTGCTCAAGGAAATCCGCACCGAGAACCGCGGTCCGCAGTTGATCCTGTCGCGTACCGCACCGGAAATGCTGATCGAGTTGTTCCGCATCGAAGTGCCGGAAATCGCTGAAGGCCTGATCGAAGTAATGGCAGCGTCCCGTGATCCGGGTTCGCGCGCCAAGATCGCGGTCCGCTCCAAAGATAAACGCATCGACCCGCAAGGCGCTTGCATCGGTATGCGCGGTTCGCGCGTCCAGGCAGTGTCGGGTGAGTTGGGTGGTGAGCGTGTGGACATCGTCCTGTGGGACGATAACCCTGCGCAGTTCGTGATCAACGCCATGTCACCGGCTGAAGTCGCGGCAATTATCGTTGACGAGGATGCCCATGCAATGGACATCGCCGTTGGCGCAGACAATCTGGCTCAGGCCATCGGTCGCGGTGGTCAGAACGTGCGTCTGGCTAGCCAGTTGACTGGCTGGACCCTGAACGTGATGACCGAATCGGACATCCAGGCTAAGCAGCAAGCAGAAACCGGCGACATCCTGCGCAACTTCATCGACGAGCTGGAAGTCGACGAAGATCTGGCACAGGTACTGGTCGATGAAGGCTTCACCAGCCTGGAAGAGATTGCCTACGTACCGTTGGAAGAAATGCTCAACATCGACGGCTTTGACGAAGATACCGTCAACGAGCTTCGCGCTCGTGCCAAGGATCGTTTGTTGACTAAAGCCATCGCTACTGAGGAAAAGCTGGCAGACGCCCATCCGGCCGAAGACCTGCTCTCGCTTGAGGGTATGGACAAGGATTTGGCGATGGAACTGGCGGTGCGCGGCGTAATTACCCGCGAAGACCTGGCCGAGCAGTCTATTGACGACCTGCTCGACATCGACGGCATTGACGATGATCGTGCCGGCAAGTTGATCATGGCCGCCCGAGCCCATTGGTTCGAGTAATTAGGCGCGGCCTGAGGAGAGAAGTGCATGACGCAAGTCACGGTGAAACAACTGGCCGATGAGGTCAAAACACCGGTAGAGCGCCTGTTGCAGCAGATGCGTGAGGCAGGTCTGCCGCACACCGCCGCCGAGCAAGATGTGACCGACAGTGAGAAGCAGGCTCTGCTGACTCACTTGAAAAGCAGCCACAAGGCGAAAGTGGAAGAACCGCGCAAGATCACTTTGCAGCGTAAAACCACCAGCACCCTGCGTGTTGCTGGCAGCAAAAGTATCAGCGTTGAAGTGCGCAAGAAGAAAGTTTTCGTACAGCGCAGCCCGGAAGAAATCGAAGCCGAGCGCAAACGCGAACTGGAAGAGCGTCGCGCAGTAGAAAATGCTGCTCGTCAGAAGGCTGAAGAAGAAGCCAAGCGTCGCGCCGAAGAAGAAGCGCGTCGCCAGCCTGCTCCTGCGCAATCGTCCGCAAATGACGCTGTTGTAGCGCCTGCCGTTGTCGCCGCACCTGTGCGTGAAGCCGCCCCTGTAGTGGCTGCTGCACCGGTTGCCGACGCTCGCAAGCGTGATGAGCAACGTCGCCCGGACAAACCACGCAGTGATGACAGCAGTCGTCGCGGCGATGGCGAGCGCAAAAGCAATGCTCCGCATCGTGCAACCGTTAAAGAGAAGGCTCCGGCTCCACGCGTTGCCCCTCGTACTACCGACGAAGAAAGCGATAGCTTCCGTCGTGGTGGTCGCGGCAAGGCCAAGCTGAAGAAACGTAACGCCCACGGTTTCCAGAGCCCGACCGGCCCGGTAGTTCGTGACGTGCAAATCGGCGAGACCATCACTGTGGGCGATTTGGCCGCGCAGATGTCGGTCAAGGCTGCTGAAGTCATCAAGTTCATGTTCAAGATGGGCACTCCGGCGACCATCAACCAGGTACTCGATCAGGAAACTGCTCAGCTGGTAGCTGAAGAGCTGGGCCACAAAGTGACCCTGGTCAGCGACACCGCCCTGGAAGATTCCCTGGCAGAATCGCTGAAGTTTGAAGGTGAAGCGTTCTCCCGTGCGCCAGTCGTGACCGTAATGGGCCACGTTGACCATGGTAAAACCTCGCTGCTCGACTACATCCGTCGTGCCAAGGTAGCTGCTGGCGAAGCCGGTGGTATCACCCAGCACATCGGTGCTTACCACGTTGAAACCGAACGCGGCATGGTCACCTTCCTCGACACCCCTGGTCACGCCGCGTTTACCGCAATGCGTGCTCGTGGTGCCAAGGCGACCGACATCGTGATTCTGGTAGTTGCGGCGGACGACGGCGTAATGCCGCAGACCATCGAAGCTGTTCAGCATGCCAAGGCCGCCGGTGTTCCGCTGGTTGTTGCAGTGAACAAAATCGACAAGCCGGGTGCCGATCTCGATCGCATTCGTAGCGAACTGTCTGTCCACGGTGTCACGTCCGAAGAATGGGGTGGCGATACTCCATTCGTTTCAGTCTCCGCGAAAATGGGTACTGGCGTTGATGACCTGCTGGAAGCAGTCCTGCTGCAAGCCGAGGTTCTCGAGCTGACAGCGACCCCGTCCGCTCCTGGTCGTGGCGTTGTGGTTGAATCGCGTCTCGACAAAGGTCGTGGCCCGGTTGCAACCGTCCTGGTTTCTGACGGTACGTTGCGTCAAGGCGACATGGTCCTGGTCGGTTCGAACTTCGGCCGTATCCGGGCGATGCTTGACGAAAACGGCAAGCCGATCAAAGAAGCCGGTCCATCGATCCCGGTCGAGATCCTCGGCCTGGACGGTACGCCGGAAGCTGGCGACGAGCTGAGCGTAATGACTGACGAGAAGAAGGCGCGCGAAGTTGCCCTGTTCCGTCAAGGCAAGTTCCGCGAAGTCAAACTGGCTCGTGCTCACGCCGGCAAGCTGGAAAACATCTTCGAGAACATGGGTCAGGAAGAGAAGAAGACGCTTAACATCGTCCTCAAATCCGACGTCCGTGGTTCGCTGGAAGCTCTGCAGGGCGCCCTCGGCGGCCTGGGTAACGACGAAGTGCAAGTGCGCGTAGTCGGTGGCGGTGTCGGTGGTATCACCGAGAGCGACGCCAACCTGGCACTGGCCTCCAACGCTGTACTGTTTGGCTTCAACGTGCGTGCCGATGCCGGCGCTCGCAAGATCGTCGAACAGGAAGGTCTGGATATGCGTTACTACAACGTGATCTACGACATCATCGAAGACGTCAAGAAAGCCCTTACCGGCATGCTTGGCAGCGACGTCCGGGAGAACATCCTGGGTATTGCTGAAGTCCGCGACGTGTTCCGTTCGCCGAAGTTTGGTGCGATCGCCGGCTGTATGGTTCTGGAAGGTGTGGTTCACCGCAACCGTCCGATCCGTGTACTGCGCGAAGACATCGTTATTTTCGAAGGCGAACTCGAATCCCTGCGCCGCTTCAAGGACGATATGTCCGAAGTGCGTGCCGGCATGGAATGCGGTATCGGCGTCAAGAGCTACAACGACGTCAAGGCCGGTGACAAGATCGAAGTCTTCGAGAAGGTCCAGGTTGCTCGCAGCCTCTAAGTCGCGAGCTCCAAGAGCCATGGTGGGTCATTGCATGCAAATGCGCTGCGCTCACTCGGGACTCTAAACGCAACGCCCGGTCCGGCTTCTGCCAGGCCGGGCGTTTGCCGCTTTCAGACCACACGGGTTTCACCGTGGGTCAGTGACAGGTAACGATACATGGCAAAAGAATATAGCCGTACCCAACGTATCGGCGATCAGATGCAGCGCGAGCTGGCACAACTGATCCGTCGTGAAGTCAAAGACCCGCGCGTCGGTCTGGTCACCATTACCGCTGTTGAAGTCAGCCGTGACGTCGGTCACGCCAAGATCTTCATCACCGTGATGGGCCAGGACAACGCCGAGGACATCGCCCAGAGCATCAAGGTGCTCAACTCGGCCGCCGGTTTCCTGCGTATGCAGCTGGCTCGCGAGATGAAGCTGCGCAGCGTTCCACAGCTGCACTTCCACTACGACGAAAGCGTCGTGCGTGGTGCTCATCTGTCGGCGTTGATCGAACGCGCCGTGGCTGAGGACAACCAGCACACGGTCGCGGCTGAACCAGAAGACGCCAAGGAGTAATCGGTGGCTCAGGTCAAACGTATCCGTCGTAACGTCAGCGGCATCATCCTGCTCGACAAACCGTTGGGGTTTACCTCCAACGCCGCGTTGCAGAAGGTTCGCTGGCTGCTCAATGCCGAGAAGGCCGGGCATACCGGCAGCCTTGATCCGCTTGCCACTGGCGTGTTGCCGTTGTGCTTCGGTGAGGCCACCAAGTTCTCGCAATACCTGCTCGATTCCGATAAGGCTTATGAAACCCTGGCGCAACTGGGCAAAACTACCACTACGGCTGATGCCGAAGGTGAAGTTTTGCAGGAGCGCCCGGTGACCGTTGGTCGCGCCGATGTAGAAGCTGTTTTGCCGAACTTTCGTGGTCAAATCAGTCAGATACCACCGATGTACTCCGCCCTCAAACGTGATGGCCAGCCTTTGTACAAGCTCGCTCGTGCAGGTGAAGTGGTGGAGCGCGAACCGCGTTCTGTTACTATTGCGCGCTTGGAATTGCTAGCGTTCGAAGGTGATACTGCCCGGCTGGCAGTGGATTGCAGCAAAGGCACCTATATCCGCACCCTGGTGGAGGATATCGGTGAGCAACTCGGCTGTGGCGCTTACGTGGCAGAATTGCGACGTACCCAGGCCGGGCCTTTCACGCTGGCCCAGACGGTCACGCTGGAAGAGTTGGAAGCAGTACATGCCGAAGGCGGCAACGAAGCGGTCGATCGCTTCCTGATGCCATCGGACAGCGGCCTGCTGGATTGGCCACTGTTGCAGTTCTCGGAGCACAGCTCGTTCTACTGGCTCAACGGCCAACCGGTTCGAGCCCCGGATGCACCGAAGTTCGGCATGGTACGGGTACAGGATCACAATGGTCGCTTCATCGGAATCGGTGAAGTGAGCGAAGACGGGCGCATCGCGCCGCGTCGACTGATTCGGTCAGAATGACCGGACGAGGGTGGCTGTTAACAGGCACGGTCACTACTCATTTTTAGATACAGGGATTTGTCCCTGGCCTGTTGAAGCTGTTTCTTTGAAACAGTTTCCTGATAAAAGGATTGCCTCATGGCTCTCGACGTTCAAGAAAAAGCTCAAATCGTTGCTGACTACCAGCAAGCTGTTGGTGACACTGGTTCGCCAGAAGTGCAAGTTGCACTGCTGACCCACAACATCAACAAACTGCAAGGTCACTTCAAGGCCAACGGTAAAGATCACCACTCCCGTCGTGGTCTGATCCGCATGGTAAACCAGCGTCGTAAGCTGCTGGACTACCTGAAAGGCAAGGACGTGAGCCGTTACAGCGCTCTGATCGCTCGCCTGGGTCTGCGTCGCTAATAAGCGATTGCGCTATGAGGTTGGTTGTTTGCTGTGCGTCAGCGGGTTTCCCGCAGGCGCATGGCAGGCTCCCAGCCTCAAGTTTTATCTGGATACACGTTTTACCCTGGACAGGCGTTGGGCCGATTCCCGACATTGCCCAAGAATTTCGCAAGAAAACCAGTTCCCCCAAGAGCCACAAAGAAGGTAGGACACCGTGAACCCGGTAATCAAAAAATTCCAGTTCGGTCAGTCGACCGTTACCCTCGAGACTGGCCGTATCGCCCGTCAGGCCTCCGGCGCAGTATTGGTCACCGTTGACGACGACGTCAGCGTATTGGTGACCGTAGTCGGTGCCAAACAAGCAGATCCAGGCAAGGGCTTCTTCCCTCTGTCCGTTCACTACCAGGAAAAGACTTACGCTGCCGGTAAGATCCCTGGCGGTTTCTTCAAGCGCGAAGGCCGTCCTTCCGAGAAAGAAACCCTGACTTCCCGACTGATCGACCGTCCGATCCGTCCGCTGTTCCCTGAAGGCTTCATGAACGAAGTGCAGGTTGTCTGCACCGTTCTGTCCACCAGCAAAAAGACTGATCCAGACGTAGCTGCAATGATTGGTACTTCCGCTGCGCTGGCAATCTCCGGCATTCCTTTCGATGGCCCGATCGGCGCTGCCCGCGTTGCGTTCCACGAAAGCACCGGCTACCTGCTGAACCCGACTTACGAACAACTGAAAGCTTCGAGCCTGGACATGGTCGTTGCCGGTACTTCGGAAGCCGTGTTGATGGTTGAATCGGAAGCCAAAGAGCTGACCGAAGACCAGATGCTGGGCGCGGTACTGTTTGCTCACGACGAGTTCCAGGTGGTGATCAACGCCGTTAAAGAACTGGCCGCCGAAGCTGCCAAGCCGACCTGGACCTGGGCTCCACAGCCAGAAGCCACTGCTCTGCTGGGCGCTATCCGTGCCGAGTTCGGCGACGCGATCTCCCAGGCTTACGCCATCACCGTCAAGGCCGACCGTTACGCTCGCCTGGGCGAACTGAAAGACCAGGTGGTTTCCAAGCTGTCCGGTGAAGAAGGTCAGCCGACTTCCGCCGAAGTCAAAGCTGCTTTCGGTGAAATCGAATACCGCACCGTTCGTGAAAACATCGTTAACGGCAAGCCACGTATCGACGGCCGCGACACCAAAACCGTGCGTCCGCTGAACATCGAAGTCGGCGTTCTGCCGAAGACCCACGGCTCGGCTCTGTTCACCCGTGGCGAAACCCAGGCTCTGGTAGTCGCGACTCTGGGTACTGCCCGTGACGCTCAGCTGCTGGACACCCTGGAAGGCGAGAAAAAAGACCCGTTCATGCTGCACTACAACTTCCCTCCGTTCTCGGTGGGCGAGTGTGGTCGCATGGGTGGCGCTGGTCGTCGCGAAATCGGCCACGGCCGTCTGGCCCGTCGTTCGGTTCAGGCCATGCTGCCTGCTGCCGACGTGTTCCCGTACACCATCCGTGTCGTATCGGAAATCACCGAGTCCAACGGTTCCAGCTCCATGGCTTCGGTCTGCGGCGCTTCCCTGGCGCTGATGGACGCCGGTGTGCCGATGAAGGCACCGGTTGCCGGTATCGCCATGGGTCTGGTTAAAGAGGGTGAGAAGTTCGCCGTCCTGACCGACATCCTGGGTGACGAAGACCACCTGGGCGACATGGACTTCAAAGTAGCCGGTACCGCCAAAGGTGTTACTGCGCTGCAGATGGACATCAAGATCAAAGGCATCACCGAAGAAATCATGGAAATCGCTCTGGGCCAGGCCCTGGAAGCGCGCCTGAACATCCTCGGTCAGATGAACCAGATCATTGCCCAGTCCCGTACCGAGCTGTCGGAAAATGCTCCGACCATGATCGCGATGAAAATCGACACCGACAAAATCCGTGATGTCATCGGTAAAGGTGGCGCGACCATTCGTGCGATCTGTGAAGAGACCAAGGCTTCGATCGACATCGAAGACGACGGCTCGATCAAGATCTTCGGCGAAACCAAGGAAGCGGCTGAAGCGGCACGTCAGCGCGTTCTGGGCATCACCGCTGAAGCTGAAATCGGCAAGATCTACGTGGGCAAGGTTGAGCGCATCGTCGACTTCGGCGCATTCGTCAACATCCTGCCTGGCAAGGATGGTCTGGTTCACATCTCGATGCTGAGCGACGCTCGCGTAGAGAAAGTGACCGACATCCTGAAAGAAGGCCAGGAAGTGGAAGTACTGGTACTGGACGTGGACAACCGCGGCCGTATCAAACTGTCCATCAAGGACGTAGCAGCAGCCAAGGCTTCGGGCGTTTAATCACCCCCACGCTTAGCGGTTGATCAAGCAAACGCCCCGACTGGTTCGGGGCGTTTTGCTGTGTGCGTAGCAGCTGGCGAAGCCTGCGTCCGGCTGCGCAGCAGTCGTAAATCCTGCCTATGCGGTCTACCTGAAACTGCGCATCGTTTGATTTTACGACTGCTGCGCAGCCGGACGCAGGCTTCGCCAGCTGCTACGAGGGTAGTTATTGCCAGGCTAAAGGAAATTGAGGCGCTTGCTCCAGTTGCCTGGCCCCATAGTCAGTGCTAGGTTTAGCCCAGCGCCGGTGTAGCTCAGTCGGTAGAGCAGCGCACTCGTAACGCGAAGGTCGCAGGTTCGATTCCTGTCTCCGGCACCAGTGACACGTGTTTTCAGATGATCCCGAATGGTTCTGAAGGCCAGACAAACCGGGCTTCAAACGGTTTTTTTGCGTCAGAGAGATCCTTGATGATCCAGATCCATCTTCCATTCCCCAGATCAGCGAGAACGACATGACTGTTAAAGATGACGTGCAACAAGCCAGGCACGAAGAAGCGCTCAAGAAGTACGTTCTTGAGACGCCCGAGTTGATGGAAGAGATCAAGGACTTGAGCGCCGAGGATCAGAAAGACCAGATCCAGTGGGCGTTCGAGGACGAGGCTGAAGCTCAGGGGCTACAGCCATGGGAATTGAGCCTCAAGTACACCTCGACACCAGAGGAGTTCGAAGCGTTGCGCCTTGCGCTGCACAAAGAGGCGGCAGAGGTTTTGGGTGTCGAATGGGAAGAGTATTGCGAAATGAACAACCTGGTCGTCTGATACCGATCGCCAGCCTCATCGAGGCTGGCATCCAGCTCCATCAGAGGCTCAGTCGCATCGACAGATCGATTGCCTTCACATCCTTGGTCATTGCCCCGATAGAGATGTAGTCCACACCGGTTTGGGCAATCGGCAGCAAGGTGCTTTCGTTGATCCCGCCGCTTGCCTCGAGCCTGGACTTGCCAGCATTGAGGCGCACCGCTTCGCGCATGTCGTCGAGGCTCAGTTCGTCGAGCATGATGATGTCGGCACCGGCATCGAGCGCCTCTTTCAACTCCTCAAGACTTTCCACCTCGACTTCCACCGGCTTGCCCGGGGCGATCTTGTGGGCGGCACTGATTGCCTGCGCGATGCCACCGCAGGCCGCAATATGGTTTTCCTTGATCAGGAAGGCGTCATACAGGCCAATGCGATGGTTGTGGCAGCCGCCGCAGGTAACGGCGTACTTCTGCGCCAGGCGCAGCCCTGGCAGCGTTTTACGGGTATCCAGCAGTTTGACCTGAGTCTCGGCGACGTGGTCGGCGTAATACTGCGCCCGGGTAGCAACCCCGGATAGCAACTGCAGGAAATTCAGCGCGCAGCGTTCGCCACTGAGCAGCGAACGAGCAGGGCCCTCGAGGTTGAACAGCACCTGATTGGGGCTGGCCCGCTCACCGTCACGTACCTGCCAATGCACCGCAACCCGAGGGTCCAGTTGCCGAAACACCGAATCGACCCAAGCGGTGCCGCTGATGACAGCGGCATCGCGGGTGATGATGGTGGCTTTGGCCAGGCGTCCGGCCGGGATCAGTTGGGCGGTGATGTCGCCGCTACCGATGTCTTCAAGCAACGCACGGCGCACGTTGGCTTCGATTTCAGCGGTCAGGTCGGCGAGATGTAGATTCGGCATAACGGGCTCCACAAACAAAGTGGCTCGATTATAGGGCCATGCCGTGAGCGAACCCAAGACGCCAGCACCTTCACTTCGCTCTGAAGCCTGCCTTTGGTCGCATCATTGGAGCGGTTCGGTCTGGGCGAGAGCTCCGTGCGCGGGGCCTGTTTCAAAATGAAATGCAGGGGTTGCTGGCATAGACGGTATCTTTTGCAAGATAATCTGCCTTGTAATTGACGTCATGGCTTTGACGTCTTTCGGTTTTCGCGATCCGTAAGCTCCGGTCCAGTGTTTCGGCACTCGTTCACTGTGTGCCGATTGTTGAGACAGAACCGGGAATCACCGTTAAGGAGGCTTGGATGCACAATGACGGGAATGTAGTGCCTTTGCGCAAGGTCGCTACCCATCAGGCGAGCCCTTCGCCGCTCGCCCGCCTGCCCATCATTCTGCTTCAGGTTCGTGACAAGGCCGCCCAGCAGCTCAGGCAGGGCTTGCAGGCATTGTTCGATAACGCCGACGACACCTTGTTCGAAATGGCTGACAGCGCTCAGAACGCTGTTGATCAGAACAGGCTCTTCGAAGCCATGCGCGACTTGCGACTCAAGCGCAAAAGCATAGAGCGTGGTTTTCTCGAGCAGTTCGTCCGGGCTTTTGCCGGCCTCATTCAGTACGACCAGGCGCGAGCGCCATTGCCCCGGGCGCCGACCTGCGATCCCGTGATGCAGACTCCCAATGACGAGCTGGAAAGAACCGTGGCGCTGGATGCCATGGTCACCAGGGTGCTCAGTCGCGACGGTTTTGCCCTTGGTCAATTGACCGCACGCTTGAGCGTGCTGCTTGGCAAACGTCTCGAGGATCTGCACAACCCGATGGGGCCGACCCAGCTCTGCGAGTATTTTTTGCAGGCCGGGCGCAATCTGGGGGTAGAGATCAAGGTCAAGCTGATCATTCTCAAGTTGTTCGAGAAGTACGTGCTCAGTGAGGCTGACCAACTCTATGCCGAAGCCAATCATCTGTTGATTGCCACCGGTGTATTGCCCCAGCTCAAGACCGCCCCGGCTCGCCGGGCGCCGGATCGAGCTGCCGCCAGCGCGGATACCCGGCCAACCGCCCCCGGCACGACCTGGTCCGGCAGTACACAGATCGACGAGGGCGTGCAGGAGGTCTTCGCCGCGTTGCAGGAGTTGCTGCTTCACGTCAGGGGCAGTGTGGCTCCGACCCTGGAAGCTTGTGCGCAGATTCAGCCTATTTCGACGCGGGACCTGCTGCGACTGCTCTCGCATCTGCAACAGTACGTTCCCGGACCCGATGCCCAGGATGATTTCGATCTGCGCAATCAGCTCGAGCAGTTGCTGACCCGGGTCAGTGTCAAAAGCGGCAAGTCCCGGGTTGTCGGCGTGGCTGACGAGGATGTGATCAACCTGATGACGATGCTCTTCGAGTTCATCCTCGATGATCGAAATCTGCCCGATTCACTCAAGGCGCTCATCGGTCGCTTGCAGATCCCGATGCTGAAGGTCGCGGTGCTGGACAAGAGCTTTTTCAGTCGAGGCAGTCATCCGGCCCGGCGCCTGCTCAATGAAATTGCCGCCGCCGCCCTGGGCTGGGGCGAGTGCGATGATCACCAGCGCGACAGCCTGTACCTGCGCATCGAGCAGATGGTACAGCGGCTGTTGAATGATTTTGCCGACGACCCGGCGATCTTCTCGGAACTGCTGGCCGACTTTCTCGCTTTCACTGGCGACGAGCGCCGTCGCAGCGAGCTGCTGGAGCAGCGCACCCGTGACGCCGAAGAAGGCCGGGCGAAGACGCAACAGGCTCGTCGGTGCGTCGAGCAAGCCCTGAATCAGCGGTTATTGGGCAAACTCTTGCCGCAGGTTGTCGTTGGTTTTTTGCAGGAGGCCTGGAGCAAGGTGTTGTTGCTGGCTTGCCTCAAGCACGGTGAACAGTCGGCCGAGTGGCAGGCTGGCTTGCAGACCATGGATGAGTTGATCTGGAGCGTTCAGCGCCACGAGGACGCAGGGGCGGGTCTGCAGCTGCTCAATCTGGTGCCCGGGCTGCTCAAGTCGCTGCGTGAAGGCTTGAGCAGCGCGGCGTTCGATCCTTTTGCCACTGGCGAATTTTTCAGTCAGCTGGAAAAGTTGCATGTGCAGGTGTTCGAGCCGACGGGGCAGAACCAGGCCGGTGAGCGCGACGAAGGATTTGCGGCGATGGTCGAGGTGCTTCAGGAGATTGTCCTGAGGACCGCCGACGAGGGGCCGATCGAAGTGGCGGCGGTACGTCTGGCCGAGGATGACGTCGGCCTGCTTCAAGTCAGCCAGTTGCGTCCGGGGTGTTGGGTCGAGTTCCAGGAAGACGAGGAAAACACGCTGCGTTGCAAGCTGGCGGCGATTATCCAGTCATCGGGCAACTACCTTTTCGTCAACCGTACCGGCATGAAAGTGCTGGAGCGAACCCGTATCGCGCTGGCTCTGGCGTTCCGCCGAGGAGCTGTGCGAAAACTCGATGACACCTTGTTGTTCGACCGGGCACTGGAATCGGTACTTGGTAACCTGCGCCGACTCAATCGTGGCAAGTGATCGCAACCTGGGTGCCTATCGCGGCATACTGGGCTATCAAAGTCGTCGTTGAAGGAACCTGTATGCAGTTGGACCCCATTAGCGGTTGGTTTCAGGGGGTACGTCATTGCCCGTCGCCAAACTTCAATGGGCGCCCCGCGGGTGAGATTTCTCTGCTGGTGATCCATAACATCAGTCTGCCGCCGGCCCAGTTCGCGACGGGCAAAGTGCAGGAGTTTTTCCAGAATCGCCTGGATGTCACTGAGCATCCCTATTTTGCCGGGATAGCCGACCTTCGGGTGTCCGCGCATTTCTTGATCGAGCGTGACGGCGCGATCACTCAGTTTGTCTCCTGTCTTGAGCGTGCCTGGCACGCGGGCGTCTCACGCTTCGATGAGCGCGAGGGCTGTAATGATTTTTCCCTGGGCATCGAATTGGAAGGCACCGATGAGCTACCGTTCACCGATGCTCAGTATCAGTCGCTGATTGCCTTGACCCGGCAATTACGGGAGGCCTTCACGGCGATCACGCCGCAGCGCATCTGCGGCCATAGCGATATTGCCCCGGGGCGCAAGACTGATCCGGGGCCGGCGTTCGACTGGACACGCTTTCGCGCAGCCTTGGGTAAAGGGGAAGAACAATGAGTTTTCTGGTGTTACTGCTGGCGGTCTGGGTCGAGAAATTCTCGGCCTTGCGTCATCGGCTCCAGCGCGACAGCGGATGGCTGCGCGAATTGGCCAAACTGGAGGCCAGTCCCCGACTGGCGAACCGGCCCTGGCTGGTGTTGACGCTGCTGGTGCTACTGCCGGTCGCCGTGCTGGGGTTGCTACTGGTAGTGCTGGACCCGGTTGCCTATGGTTTGTTGGCCTTGCCGATACATTTGCTGGTGGTGATTTACAGTCTCGGGCGCGGGGATTTGTTGGGCGGGCTGGGGCCGTTTCGTGATGCCTGGCGTCGTGAAGACTTGCAAGCCGCCGCTCATGTCGCCAAGCGTGACCTGGATGTCTGCGCCGACAGCGGCGAGCAGTTGCTGGGGCGGGTTCAAGGGTATTTGCTGTGGGAAGCCTATCAGGGCTTCTTTGCGGTGATTTTCTGGTACTTCCTGCTAGGTCCGGTCGCGGCGTTGAGCTATCGTTTGCTGGCGTTGGCCGCTGAGCACGGGAAAAATCCGCAGCTGGCCGAAACCGCCGCACAAATGCGCCATGCTTTCGATTGGTTGCCGGTGCGGTTGCTGGCGGCAAGTTTTGCACTGGTCGGCAACTTTGTTGCGGTCGGCCGGGTGATGTTGCATGAGTTGCTCAACTGGAACATCAGTGCCGCGCAGCTGGTGGAAAAAGTCGGCCTGGTGGCTGCCGAGATCCCGGCCTCAATGGTCGGCGCTGATGGCATTACCAGTCTTGACCGGTTGTGGGAACTGCTGCTGAGGGCTGCGGTGCTCTGGTATTCCTGTTTTGCGCTGTGGACGGTGTTGTTCTGACGACACTAAACATCATTTGTGGCGAGGGGGCTTGCCCCCGCTGGAGCGCGAAGCGGTCCTGAAACCAGTCACCGCATGTTCTCAGGTAGAACGCGTGCACCGGGTTTACGACTGCTTCGTCCAAGCGCGGACCGGCCGATCGGGGGCAAGCCCCCTCGCCACAGTAAGCCCCCTAACCACAGGGGACCTTATCGCCCCTCAAGGTGCAGCTTCCTGTCCGGTTAACCTTAAGTTACAAAACTTCCTGCCGATTTAAGTTATACAGGCACCAGCGCTAAATAGTGGCTCTTTGCTGCCTTTGTGCGACTGCCCATAACAATAATAGGTAAGGGAGACTTCTTGTGAAGAGCTTGCTCTATCCCGCCGTCGCGCTGATGAACCGCTTGAGCTTCGGCATGAAGTTCAGCCTGATCAGTGTCCTGTTTTTCCTGCCGATGCTGGTAACCAACTTCTATCTGGTCCGCGACTCTTATCGCGAATTCCAGGGCACCCAGGTTGAATTGCAAAGCCTTGACCTGCTGGGTAGCAGCCTGACGCTGCGGCGGGATCTGGAAACCCTGAATAATCTGGTGCAGATCAACGTCACGCTCGGTCAATCCGGCAAGGCCGGGGATGTCGAGTCGAAGATTGCCGCGCTTGAGCAGAGTGTCCTGGAGCGTATGCAGGGGTTGTCGGCCGTGACCATCGACCCCGAGCAGATCAGCGTCTTCGATGAAAAACGCGATGAAATGATTTCGGCGTTCAAAGCTCAGCAAGCCGAGACCTCGTTGCAAAGCAAAAGCGCGTTGATCGGCAAGTTGCTCGGCAGCGCACAGATTTTCAGCCAGATCATCGCCAGCCAGTCCGGCTTGAGTCGCGATAATCAAAGCGACATGCGTCAGTTGAGTGAGCTGATCACCAGTGTCACCCCGCAAGTCACGCAAATCCTCGGCGAAGGCCGGGCCATTGGCAGCTATTCCCTCGGCCAGGGCTTTCTAAACTCGTCCTCAAGTACTCGCTTCGATGAGTTGTTACAGCAAATTGAAAAGCTTCAGGCCGAGTACGGTTTGAAACTGCAGGATGCGCTGGGCTCGAGTAAGGCCGCCAACGCGGCCCTGGAGCCAATGGCCAGCGCCAGTCGAAGCTCCCTCAAGCAGGGCAGCGAGCTGTTCGAAGAACAGGTGGTGATGGTCGATACGCTGAATGCCCCCTGGCAAGCCTTTTACGATCAGGTCAGCGGGCTGATGGCGCAGACTTATCAACTCAATGAGGCCACGCTGAAATTCCTCGGTGTGGAGTTGCAACAACGTCTGGACCAGAACCGCACGCACATGGTGTTGCTGGTGGTAGCTCTGGCGGCGGTGTTCCTGTTGATCGTTTACCTTTACGGCGGTTTTTATTATTCGACCCGCACCACGCTCAAACGGCTGGGGGAGGTAATGGAAAAGGTCGCGGCGGGTGACATGACTGTCTCCTTCACCGCGCAAAGTCGCGATGAGTTGGGTGAGTTGGGCAACGTGTTCAATGGCACCGTGGTGAAGATCCATGACCTGATCGAGTTGGTGGGCAAAACCGTCAGTGAAGTCGAGCGTCAGGCTGGCCAGGTGGAATCGGTGTCGGCTCAGAGCAATCAGGCAGTGGCCGGCCAGCGCAGCCAGATCGAGCAGGTGGCGACGGCGATGAATCAGATGTCAGCGACCTCCCAGGAAGTCGCCCGCAGCGCAGCGGCGGCGGTCAGCAGTGCTCACAGCGTCAACGACGAAACCATCAGTGGACGTGGGCTGGTGGAGTCGCAACAGGGCAGCATTGCCCAGTTGGCCAGCGAGATCGACCAGTCAGTGTTGGTGATCAACCAATTGGCCAGCGATAGCCAGTCCATCAGTCGTGTGCTGGAGGTGATCAAAAGCATTGCCGAGCAGACCAACCTGTTGGCGCTCAACGCGGCCATCGAGGCTGCACGTGCCGGTGAGCAGGGTCGCGGTTTTGCGGTGGTGGCCGACGAGGTCCGGACCCTGGCCAAGCGCACTCAGCAATCGACTGAAGAAATCGAGCAGATGATTGCCAAGCTGCACAGCGGAGTTGGCGCGGCGGTGAAGGCCATGGGCGTCAGCCATCAGATGGCCAACGGTACGGTCAGCCAATCGGAAAAGGTCCAGCAGGCGCTGGAAAACATCCTCGGCGCAGTCGGAATGATCGTCGATCAGAACCAGCAGATTGCTGCGGCGGTGGAGCAGCAAACCGCGGTGGCCCACGATATCGATCAAAACATTGTCGAGATCAACCGCGCCGGAGAACGCACAGCCGAAGGCGCGCACCAGACCGAAAACGCCAGTCGCCAGCTGTCGGCGCAGGTGGTGCAGTTGAAGCAGTTGATCAGCGCGTTCCGGGTTTGAGTTAGAAAAGTCAACATTCAGTCGGCGGCTTTCAGGCCGCCGATTGTGATTGGACCGCATACAATCTGTAGTACTTGTTTCCTGTAGGCGTGAAGTCTTTCCTGTTTTCCTCTCTAACCTGATTTTTCCTCTGCAATGGAGGAAGATTCATACCTCTTGATCAGTGGGCTATGCCCGACGTAACCCTGAGGGAACCAGGTTATGACTTCTACAACGATGGGAATCAAAGGGCATTGCGCCCATTGCCAGATCACGCTGGTGCTTAAACCCTGGCAACTGAATGCCATCGCGATCAATGAAGCGTTCGCTTGTGCAAATTGTCAGAAAACCTTGCAGCTCAGCTGCCCGAAACAGATGAGGCGTCTCAAGTCGCTGGATTCGCTGGGCATGTTGCGGGCCAGCATGATGGTGTTGATCCTCACCGCGTTGTTGGTCGCGTTGGTGATGGAATGGGTGGGGCTGATCGGTGTGGTGGCACAGCTCAACTTTTCGCTGATTGTGATCTTGCTCTACTTCATCATCCTGCGTTTTGCCCGGCACCGACAGCGTATGACGCTGATCCTGCAAGCCGCCAAGGCTCACGCCGACTGATTACCAGTTGAACAACTCACAGGCGTTGGCGGTGCTGGCTGCGGCCAGTTGCTGCGGGCTGACGGCCATGATCCCGGCCAGCGCGGTACAAATCGCCGGCAGGTGCTGCGGGCTGTTGCGTTGGCCGGGGTACATGGCGGGCGCCATATCCGGCGAGTCAGTCTCCAACACCACGGCATCCAGCGGTAGAACCTTGAGGACTTTGTGCATGCGCAGCGCCTGCGGCCAGGTCGCGGCGCCACCCAGCCCGAGTTTGAAGCCAAGTTTGAGGTATTCGCGGGCCTCTTCCTGACTGCCGGCGAAGGCGTGGATGATGCCTGCGCGCTTCAAGCGAAAGCGTTTGAGGGTGGCAATGGTGGCTGCGTGGCTGCGACGGACATGCAACAGCGCCGGTAGCTGAAAATCGGCCGCCAGTTGCAACTGTGCTTCGAACAGCGTTTGTTGCCGGGCGCGGTCGAGGTGTTCGAGAAAATAATCGAGACCAATCTCGCCCACTGCACACACTTGGCGATGACCGGCCAGGCGCGTCAGCCAGTCAGCTAGTTCCGTCAGGTGCGCGGGGCGATGCTCATCGAGGTATGCCGGGTGCATGCCGAACGCGGCATACAGGTCCGGGTCGCTTTGCACCAGATCCCAGACGCGCTGCCAGTTTCGCTGATAAACCCCCAGCACCACCATTCGCCGCACCCCGAGGGCGCGGCTGTCAGCCAGCAGTGCCTGACGATCGTCGTCGAAGTCCGGAAAATCCAGATGAGTGTGGCTGTCGATCAGCTCCACGTTCACGCCTCGTGAATGCGCTGCTTGAAGGTTCGGGCGATGGCCTGTACGCCCGGTTGGTAATGCTGTTCTTCAATCGCTGCCAAGGCCAGTTGCAAGGCTTTGTCGGCGATCAGCTGATGTTGCTGGGCCATGGCATTCACCGGCAGTGGCAAAAAGTCCAGCAGCTGTGTGTCGCCGAAGGTACCGAGGCGCAGTGGTCGGGATTTGAGCGGGAAGTCATGCAGGGCGTCGAACACGCCCTGAAGCAGCACGTAAGAGGTAGTCACCAGCGCATCCGGCAAGTGGCCGAGGCGTTGTAGCAACTCTTCCATCAACTGCCGTCCGCAGTCGCGGCTGAACGCTTCGCCATGCTCGATCAGGATCTCGCCGTCGAACCCGGACAAGGCCTGCTTGAAGCCGGCGGCACGCTCCTGGCTGATGCTCAGCTCGGGCCGCGCACCGATCAGCGCAATCTGCCGCGGCAAGGGCTGCAACAGGCTGCGGGTGAGTTGCAGGCTGGCCTCTTGATCATCGCTGATCACCGAGCAGAAATGCTCGGGCTCCATGACCCGGTCGATGGCGATGATCGGCAGGCCCTTGGCCTGTAACTGGCGATAGCTGTCATCATCGGACGGCAGGCAGCTGGCGACGAACAGCGCGTCGCAGCGCCGGGCGCGGAAGAGTTGCAGCAATTGCCGCTCGCTGTCCGGCGCATCGTCGGAGCTGGCGATCAGCAATTGATAGCCGCGAGCGCGGGCACCTTGTTCGAGCAGCTTGGCAATCCGCGCGTAACTGGGGTTTTCCAGGTCCGGCAGAATGAAACCCAGGGTGCGCGTATGCCGGCTGCGCAGCCCTGCCGCTTGCGGGTTAGGCGTGAAGCCATGTTGTTCGACCACCGCCTGCACACGCTCGACGGTGCTGCGACTGATTCGCTGTTGTTCGGCTTTGCCGTTGATGACGTAGCTGGCGGTGGTGACAGACACACCGGCCAGTTGGGCGATATCACTGAGTTTCAACCCGGGAATTCCTTGTTGTTTTGGAGCTTGCCCCGACATTTTGTCCGATCGTAACCGATCTGGGCAGGGGACCATCGTCACAACTGCAACCGACGGGTAGAGCTTCAAGGATGAGCGATAATCAAGTAACGTGGCAAATATTATAGATTAAACGTTTCAGCAGGCGTATTTTCAGGGGTGTAACGAATCGGGCCGGCTCTGCCAAGCAGCCGCCCGGGGCTGTTCTGACAATAAGCCTAAGCTGATTCATTCAAAACAATACCTAGCGCTACCTTGCGCTAAATAGGAGAAAGCATGCTCGAGCTCACCATAGAGCAGATATCCATGGGCCAGTCGGCTGTGGATAAGTCCGCGGCACTCCATCTGCTTGCCGAAAAGCTGGTCGACGATGGTCTGGTCGAAGAAGGGTACCTCAGCGGCTTACAGGCCCGAGAAACCCAGGGCTCGACCTTTCTCGGTCAAGGTATTGCGATCCCCCATGGCACTCCCGAAACCCGCGACAAGGTGTTCACCACCGGCGTGCGCCTGTTGCAGTTCCCCGAAGGGGTGGACTGGGGCGACGGCCAGATCGTCTATCTGGCGATCGGCATTGCCGCCAAATCAGATGAACACTTGCGCTTGCTGCAATTGCTCACCCGCGCCCTCGGTGAAACCGATCTGGGCCAGGCCCTGCGCCGCGCCAGTTCCGCCGAGGCGTTGCTGAAGCTGCTGCAAGGCGCGCCGCAAGAGCTGGCGCTGGACGCGCAGATGATCGGCTTGGGCGTGTCTGCCGATGATTTCGAAGAACTGGTCTGGCGCGGCGCGCGTTTGCTGCGCCAGGCCGACTGCGTCAGCAATGGTTTTTCCGCGGTGTTGCAGCAAGTTGACGCATTGCCGCTGGGCGATGGCCTGTGGTGGTTGCACAGCGAACAGACCGTCAAGCGTCCGGGCCTGGCCTTCGTCACGCCGGACAAGCCGATCCGCTACCTCGGCCAACCGCTCAGCGGTCTGTTTTGCCTGGCCAGTCTGGGGGAAGCCCATCAAGCCTTGCTCGAACGCCTCTGTGCCTTGCTGATTGAAGGTCGCGGGAGTGAACTGGGGCGTGCCACCAGCAGTCGTGCGGTGCTGGAAGTGCTCGGTGGCGAAGTGCCGGCCGACTGGCCGAGCGCCCGCATTGCCTTGGCCAACGCCCACGGTCTGCATGCGCGCCCGGCGAAGATTCTCGCGCAACTGGCGAAAAGTTTCGAAGGTGAGATTCGCGTGCGGATCGTCGATGGCCAGGACACTGCGGTGTCGGTGAAGAGCCTGAGCAAGTTGCTCAGCCTCGGCGCCCATCGTGGCCAGGTGCTGGAGTTCATCGCTGAGCCGAGCATTGCTGCCGATGCCTTGCCAGCCTTGCTGGCGGCCATTGAAGAGGGGCTTGGCGAAGAAGTCGAGCCGTTGCCAGCCGTCAGCGCACCCCGTGAAATCATCGCTGAAGTCACCCAGGTGTTGACGGCTCCGGCCTCGGGCAGCCTGGTTCAGGCCATCGCCGCCGCGCCGGGGATCGCCATCGGCCCGGCGCACATTCAAGTGCTGCAACCAATTGACTACCCGTTGCGCGGCGAGTCTGCCGCCATCGAGCGCGAGCGCCTGAAGCAAGCGCTGACTGAAGTTCGCAGCGACATCGAAGGGCTGATTCAGCGCAGCAAGGCCAAGGCTATCCGGGAGATTTTCATCACCCACCAGGAAATGCTCGACGATCCGGAGCTGACCGACGAAGTCGACACCCGCCTCAAGCAGGGCGAAAGCGCCGAGGCGGCATGGATGGCAGTGGTCGAGGCCGCGGCCAGACAACAGGAATCGCTGCACGATGCCTTGCTGGCCGAGCGTGCGGCGGATTTGCGGGATGTCGGACGTCGGGTGCTGGCGCAGTTGTGTGGTGTCGAAACCCCGGTCGAACCAGAGCAAGCCTACATTCTGGTGATGGATGAAGTCGGTCCGTCGGACGTGGCGCGCCTTGATCCTGCACGGGTTGCCGGTATTCTGACCGCCCGCGGTGGCGCCACTGCCCACAGCGCGATTGTTGCCCGGGCCTTGGGCATTCCGGCGCTGGTCGGTGCTGGTGCCGCGGTATTGCTGCTGGCACCGGGCACGCCGCTGTTGCTTGACGGTCAGCGCGGTCGCCTGCATGTGGACGCCGATGCCGCGACCTTGCAGCGCGCCATTGCAGAGCGCGACACCCGCGAGCAGCGTTTGCAGGCCGCGGCCGCCCGGCGTCACGAACCGGCGCTGACCACCGATGGCCACGCCGTTGAAGTGTTCGCCAACATCGGCGAAAGCTCCGGTGTCACCAGCGCAGTCGAGCAGGGCGCGGAAGGCATAGGCTTGCTGCGCACCGAACTGATTTTCATGGCCCATCCGCAAGCGCCGGATGAGGCGACCCAGGAAACCGAATACCGCCGGGTACTCGATGGCCTGGCCGGGCGACCTTTGGTGGTCCGCACCCTGGATGTCGGCGGTGACAAGCCGCTGCCTTACTGGCCAATCGCCAAGGAAGAAAACCCTTTCCTCGGAGTTCGCGGTATTCGGCTGACCCTGCAACGTCCGCAGGTCATGGAAGCCCAGCTGCGTGCCTTGCTGCGAGCCGCTGATAACCGACCGCTGCGGATCATGTTTCCGATGGTCGGCAGTGTTGATGAATGGCGTCAGGCCCGGGACATGACCGAACGCCTGCGCCTGGAAATTCCGGTGGCCGACCTGCAACTGGGGATCATGATTGAAGTACCGTCGGCGGCATTGCTTGCCCCGGTACTGGCCAAGGAAGTCGACTTCTTCAGCGTCGGCACCAACGACCTGACCCAATACACCCTGGCCATCGATCGCGGCCATCCGACCCTGTCGGCCCAGGCGGATGGCTTGCACCCGGCGGTCTTGATGCTGATCGACATCACCGTGCGCGCGGCCCATGCCCATGGCAAATGGGTTGGCGTCTGCGGAGAGCTGGCGGCGGACCCGCTGGCCGTACCGGTGCTGGTCGGTCTTGGGGTGGATGAGTTGAGCGTGTCGGCGCGCAGCATTCCCGAGGTCAAGGCGCGGGTTCGCGAACTCAGCCTGAGCCAGGCAAAAATTCTCGCTCAGCAGGCATTGGCCGTGGGCAGCGCCCATGAAGTACGCGCTCTTGTGGAGGCTCTGTAATGGCTAGAATTCTGACCCTGACCCTGAACCCGGCGCTGGACCTCACCGTCCAGTTAACGAAGCTTGCGCCCGGTCAGGTCAACCGCAGCGACGCCATGCACACCTATGCTGCAGGCAAGGGCGTGAACGTGGCACAGGTGCTGGCCGATCTCGGGCATCAATTGACCGTCAGCGGTTTCCTCGGTGAGGACAATCCACAGGCTTTCGAAGCGCTGTTTGCCCGGCGCGGTTTTGTCGACGAATTCATTCGAGTGCCTGGAGAAACCCGCAGCAATATCAAGTTGGCTGAAGGCGACGGGCGTATCACCGACCTGAACGGGCCGGGACCGCAGGTCAGTGAAGCTGCTCAACAAGCGCTGCTCGATCGTCTTGAGCAGATTGCCGCGGGGCATGACGCGGTGGTGGTCGCCGGGAGCCTGCCGCGAGGAATCAGTGCGCAGTGGTTTCAAGCGCTGCTGATTCGCCTGAAGAACCTCGGTTTGAAAATCGCCCTGGACACCAGCGGTGAAGCCCTGCGCGCAGGGCTCAAGGCAGGTCCATGGCTGATCAAGCCCAACACCGAAGAGCTGGCCGAGGCGCTGGATTCCCCGGTGGTATCGGTGGCGGCACAAGCCGAGGCGGCGAGCCGGTTACAGGCTCAAGGCATCGAACATGTGGTGATTTCCCACGGTGCCGACGGGGTGAACTGGTTCGGCGTCGGTACCGCCTTGCAGGCACTGCCGCCCAGGGTCAGCGTCGCCAGCACCGTGGGTGCCGGCGACTCCTTGCTGGCCGGCATGCTCCACGGTTTGCTCAGTGCGCATACCCCTGAACAGACCTTGCGCACGGCCACCGCGATTGCCGCCATGGCGGTGACCCAGATCAGTTTCGGAATCAGCGATGCCACGCAACTGGCGCAGCTCGAGAAGGGGGTGCGTGTTCACCCCCTGACAGAACAATAAGAGGGTTTGTAATGAAATTAGCCATTGTTACTGCCTGCCCGAACGGCATGGTCACCAGTGTGCTTTGCGCGCGTTTGCTCGATGCAGCGGCGCAACGCCAGGGCTGGAGCACCAGTGTCGAAATACATGACGCCGCACATCCGGAGCGGCAGTTGTCCGCCGCGACTATCGAGGCCGCCGAATGGCTGCTGGTGGTCAGCAGCACGCCGCTGGACATGTCGCGTTTTGTTGGCAAGCGGGTGTTCCAGAGCACCCCGGCTCAGGCGCTGCAGGATGTCGAAGCAGTGCTGCGCCGTGGGGCCGAGGAGGCGCAGGTCTATGTCGCGCCCCAACAAGTGCTTGCCGAGCCTGTCGCCGTCAGCAAAAGCGCGCCGCGGCTGGTGGCGGTGACCGCGTGCCCGACTGGCGTCGCCCATACCTTCATGGCCGCTGAAGCCTTGCAGCAAGCGGCCAAGCGCCTGGGTTACGACCTGCAAGTAGAAACCCAGGGTTCGGTCGGAGCCCGCACGCCCTTGAGCGCGACAGCGATTGCCGATGCCGATGTGGTGTTGTTGGCGGCGGATATCGAAGTCGCCACCGAACGTTTCGCCGGCAAGAAGATTTACCGCTGCGGCACCGGCATCGCCTTGAAGCAGGCCGAAGCCACGCTGAACAAGGCGCTGGCCGAGGGTAAACAGGAAAGCGCCGCGACCGCTGGCCAGGGCCCGGCCAAGGCAGAGAAGACCGGGGTCTACAAACACCTGCTGACCGGTGTGTCGTTCATGTTGCCGATGGTGGTGGCTGGCGGTTTGCTGATCGCCTTGTCGTTCGTTTTCGGTATCACCGCGTTCAAGGAGCCTGGCACGCTGGCGGCGGCACTGATGCAGATCGGTGGCGAGACCGCGTTCAAGCTGATGGTGCCGTTGCTCGCCGGGTACATCGCCTACTCGATCGCCGACCGGCCGGGCCTGGCGCCGGGGATGATTGGCGGCTTGCTGGCCAGCACCCTGGGGGCGGGATTTATCGGCGGGATCATTGCCGGTTTCATCGCCGGTTACGCAGTACAGGCGATCAACCGCTGGGTGCGCTTGCCGCAAAGTCTCGAAGCCTTGAAGCCGATCCTGATCATTCCGTTGCTGGCGAGCCTGTTCACCGGCCTGGTGATGATCTACGTGGTGGGCAAGCCGGTCGCCGGGATGCTCGAAGCCCTGACCCACTTCCTCGACAGCATGGGCACCACCAACGCAATCCTGCTCGGGGTGTTGCTCGGCGGCATGATGTGCGTCGACCTCGGTGGGCCGATCAACAAAGCCGCCTATGCCTTCTCGGTCGGCCTGCTGGCATCGCAAAGTTACGCACCGATGGCCGCGACCATGGCCGCCGGTATGGTGCCGCCGATCGGCATGGGCATCGCCACCTTCATCGCCCGCCGCAAGTTCGCCCAGGCCGAGCGTGAAGCCGGCAAGGCGGCCTTTGTGCTTGGCCTGTGCTTTATCTCCGAAGGGGCGATTCCGTTTGCCGCCAAGGACCCCTTGCGGGTGATCCCGGCGAGTATCGCCGGCGGTGCGTTGACTGGCGCATTGTCGATGTACTTCGGCTGCAAACTGATGGCCCCCCACGGTGGGCTGTTCGTGATGCTGATCCCGAACGCGATCAATCACGCATTGTTGTACCTGCTGGCGATTGTTGCCGGGAGTTTGCTGACCGCAGTGACGTATGCGTTCATCAAACGGTCTGAGGTGGTTGAGTTGGTCCTGGAGCCGGTCAAGGCTTAAAGCAAAGATCGCAGCCTGCGGCAGCTCCTACGGGATTCGTATACACCCGCAAATTAGCGGATGTACTCGGTCGGCGTAGGAGCTGCCGCAGGCTGCGATCTTTTGATCTTGATCTTTTTGCTGTCACACCCCATTCATCGCTCCATGCCTAAGCTTTCCTTCTGGATGGTCAAGGGACAAACACCATGAGCGAATTCGATCTCGGCCGCCGTCGGCTGGTGCAGGCTGTAGGGGCCGGGATGTTGTTACCCGGCCTGGCGCCGGCGGTGATTGCCTCGGTCAAGGATCGTCCGCAACTCACTGATGGCGTGCAGTCCGGTGACTTGCTGGGCGACCGGGCGATGATCTGGAGCCGCAGCGACCGCCCGGCGCGGATGGTCGTGGAATGGGACACTCGGAGCCTGTTCAGTAACCCTCGACGCTTCATCTCGCCACTGGCCGATGCCCGCAGTGACTTCACCGCCCGCGTCGAACTCACTGGCTTGCCCGCCGATCAAGCAATTTTCTATCGGGTGTTTTTCGAAGATGCCCAAAGCGGCGTGGCCAGCGAACCCTGGTTTGGCCACCTGCGCAGCGTGCCACAGCAACGGCGCGATATTCGTTTCGTCTGGAGTGGCGATACGGTCGGCCAGGGTTTCGGCATCAACCCCGAGATTGGCGGCATGCGCATCTATGAGGCGATGCGCTTGCGTCTGCCGGACTTCTTTATCCACTGCGGCGACAGCATCTACGCCGACGGACCGGTACCGGCGCACATCAGCACCGAGGGCGGCCGTATCTGGCGCAATCTCACCACCGAGGCCAAAAGCAAAGTCGCCGAAACCCTCGACGATTACCGCGGCAACTATCGCTATAACCTGATGGATGAAAACATTCGGCGCTTCAACGCCCAAGTGCCGCAGATCTGGCAGTGGGACGATCACGAAGTGGTCAACAACTGGTCGCCCGGCAAGCAACTGGATGGGCGCTACCACAACAAAGATATCCACAGCCTGGTGGGGCGTGCCCGACAGGCCTGGCTCGAATATGCACCGATGCGTTTACAGAGCGCCGATCAGGGTGGGCGGATCTATCGCAAGCTGAGCTACGGACCGTTGCTGGAGGTGTTCGTACTGGATATGCGCAGCTATCGCGGTACCAACGACGACAACCTCGGCGGCGCGAAACCCTTCCTTGGTCGCGAGCAACTGGACTGGCTCAAGCGCGAGTTGAAGGGCTCCGTCGCGCAGTGGAAAGTCATCGCCGCCGACATGCCGATCGGCCTCGCAGTGCCGGACGGCGAAGTGAGTCCCGGCGTGCCACGCTGGGAGGCAGTGGCCAACGGTGACCCGGGTCCGGCTCAGGGGCGAGAACTGGAAATAGCCGAACTGCTGGGGTTCCTGCGGGCGCAGCGGGTACGCAACTACCTGTGGCTGACGGCCGACGTGCATTACTGCGCAGCGCATCATTACCATCCAGACCGGGCGGCGTTTCAGGACTTCGAACCGTTCTGGGAATTTGTCGCAGGTCCCTTGAACGCCGGCAGTTTCGGGCCCGATACGCTGGACAAGACCTTTGGCCCCGAAGTGGTGTTCGAAAAAGCCCCACCGGCGCAAAACACCTCGCCGTTTGCCGGGTTTCAGTTTTTTGGAGAAGTGAACATTGACGGGCAGACCGCCGAAATGAGCATCATCTTGCGGGATCTGGATGGGGTGGCGGTGTTTGAGCAGAAGCTGCAGCCGGCTTGATGCAATTTGTCCTTCGGACATTTGCCGGCTGTACGTTCCTCGTAGCAGCTGGCGAAGCCTGCGTTCGGCTGCGCAGCAGACGCAAAAACCTGCCTCCGGGGCGGGGCAGGTGCAATGCGGTGACTGGATTACGTCTGCTTCGCAGCCGAACGCAGCCTTCGGCAGCTGCTACGTACCCGCGAAAGCTGTATTCCATACGCAGCCGTTATAAAGTGGACACATCAACGCTTCAATAAACATCCCGTCGATAACGCCCGTGCTCAATCAGCCTCTCAACCTCTTCAGCACCCAGCACCTCTTTCAGCACCTGATCCACCCCTGACGCCATCCCCTGCAAACTCCCGCAGACGTAAATTGCCGCGCCTTCGGCCAACCATTTCTGCAACTCGCCGGATGCTTCACGCAGGCGATCCTGTACGTAGATCTTCTCTGCCTGGTCCCGCGAGAACGCCAGGTCCAGGCGCGCCAGATCACCACCGATCAGCCATTCCTGGAGTTCGTCCTTGCAGTGAAAGTCGTGTTCGATGTTGCGCTCTCCGAATATCAGCCAGTTGCGTTGTTGGCCGTCGGCAATTCGCGCCTTGAGCAAACTGCGCAGGCCGGCGAGGCCGGTGCCGTTGCCCAGCAGAATCATCGGTACGGGCTCGGCGGGCAGATGGAAACCGCTGTTGCGCCGCACCCGCAGACTAATGGCCGAACCCAGTGGTGCATGTTCGGTCAGCCAGCCGGAAGCGGTGCCCAGGTTGCCGTCGGCACGCCGTTCCTGACGCACGATCAGCTCCAGCAGGCCGTCGGCGGCGATCGAGGCGATTGAATACTCACGCATGGCTAAGGGTATCAGCGCGTCCACCAGCGCCTGGGCATGCAGCCCTACCAAATGCGCGCGATTGTCCGGAAGTTGGCGGCTGGCCAAGGCCTGTTCGAGGCTTTCCTGCAAACCAGCGAGTTGCACCCGACTGTCGCCAGGGATGCCCAGGCCTTGAAGGAAATGTTCAATGGACCACGGGCAATTGCGCGGCAGTACTTCCACCAGGTCACCGGCTAGCCAGCTGCTGGTGTTGGGTGCTGTCAGCCCCAGCAAGTACACGCCGCAACCGCTGCTGTCGGGGTTGAGCAGCGTGCGCTGACTGAGTGTCCAGTTATCGAAGCTCGGCGCTTGCCAGGTGTCCGCTGGTGCCTGTCCGGTCAGCTGGCCGAGTTGCTGCTGCCAGTGGCGCAGGGCGTAAGGGTCGCCGCTGTCGACTTCCACCGGCGCGAACAAGGTCTTGCCGCCATGCTCGGCCAACCAGCTGTGCAGGCGCCGGGCGAAACCGCAGAAGTGCTGATACTGTCGGTCGCCGAGCCCGAGTACTGCATAGTTGAGGCTGTCCAGGCTCAACGCGCGACCCAGCACCTTGCGCTCGAAACCACGCGCGCTATCCGGCGCTTCGCCGTCGCCGAAGGTGCTGACCACAAACAGCGCGTTACTGGAACCACGCAGATCCTGCTCGCTGACATCGGCCAGGGGCTGAACCTTGACCGGCAGGCCCGCCGCCTGCAATTGCCCGGCAGTCTGCCATGCCAGCTGTTCGGCAAAACCGCTCTGGCTGGCGAAACCGATCAGCCATGCCGGTGTATCGTTGTTGCTTTGAACCAGTCCATTGCGAGCATTTTTTACCTGACGTTTCTTGCGTCGACGATCCAGGTACAGCAGCCAGCCGGTGATGAAAAACAGCGGCATGCTCAGTGACGCGAGGGTCACCAGGATACGTCCGACGATCCCGAAGTAGCTGCCCACATGCAGCGCGTAAATGCTGGTCAACAGTTGCGCTTTGAAGCTCTTGTCGGCGTAGCGCTCATGTTTGCTGACGGTGCCGTTGAGCGGATCGAGCATGATCTGGTTCAGGGCGCGATCGTGGGGGGAGTTTTTCAGCAGATAAAACACCGTAGCGGGTTGCCCGGCCACTGGCGGCATGCGGATGTTGTAGGCACTCAAGTCCGGGCCGGCGGCGCTGTAGATGCTGCTCCACATTGCCTGGTAATCGGCGGTCGGTGCAGGGCCCGAAGGCGCGGCGCCACGTCCGCCTTTGCGCATCTGGCTATTGGGTGAATCGGATAGCAGCCTGGTCAGACCTTTGTTGTACCACTCGTAGGACCAGGACAAACCGGTCAGCGCCGCCAGCAGGTAGAACACCAGGCACCAGGTGCCCGTCACCGCGTGCAGGTCCCAATTGAAGCTGCGACCTTTTTTTGCCCAGTCGAAGGTCAGCCAGGCGCGCCAGCTGGCGACCTGACGCGGCCAACGCAGGTAGAGGCCGGACAGGCAGAAGAAAATCAGCATCAGCGTGCAGGCGCCGGTGATTTGTCGACCGGTATCGCCGATCGCCAGGAAACGGTGCAGCTGCAACATCAGGCCGAAGAAGTCCTGGCCCGTGGCATCACCCATGAAGTCGCCGGTATAGGGGTCGAAGTAGCGCATCTGGCCACGGCGCTCGCCCGGCGGCGGGGTGAAGAACACCCGTGCAGCGTTGCCGCTGTCGGTGTCGACCCAGAGCATCGAGACCTGCTTGCCTTCAGCCGCCTCGACCTTGGCCACCAGTTCGGCAGGCGGTAGCACGCCGGCGGTGCGCTTCTCGACTTGCAGCACAGAAGGGTTGAGCGCGCGCAGGATCTCGTCCTGGAACGACACCGTAGCGCCGGTGATGCCCATCAAGGCCAGGACCAGCCCGGCACTGATACCGAAAAACCAGTGCAGCTGGAACAGGGTTTTCTTCAACACGTCGACCGCCTTCCTCATTCAAAAATAATCGTCACGGCGCGCATTATGCCGTGGGTGGGCGTCACGCATGCGGGCTCTGGTCAAAGGCCCGCACATTACACAGAAAAGCCCCGCTCATGACCATGAGCAGGGCTTGGCGAACTTGCGCTTCTATCAGAAGTGGAAGTTGGTACTCAGCAGCGCGGTACGGCCAGCGGCGACGTGGGCGTAATGATTCTGGAGTATCTGGTCGAAGTAGCGCTCGTCGGTCAGGTTTTGTACGTTGAGCTGCAAGTCGACGTTTTTGCTCAGGCGGTAAGTCGCCATCGCGTCATACCGCCAGTAGGAAGGAATTTCCACCGAGTTGGCGACGTTGCCGAACTGCGAGTCAACGAAGGTGGCACCTGCACCGATGGTCAACTCAGGCATCAGGTCATAGGTCGACCAGAAGGTGAAGTTGTTCCTCGGTGTGCTGGGCATGTGGTTGCCTTCATCGATTGGCCGGGTGGTCTTCACCACCTCGCTTTCCATGTAGGTGTAACCCCCGTAGACCCGCCAGTTGTGGGTGATCTTGCCGGCGTAGGTCAGCTCCAGGCCATTGACCTGTTGCTCACCATCAAGCACTTGAGTGGTGGCGCCATCCGGGTCATCGATCCGTGCGTTGGTTTTCTCGGTGCGGAACAGTGCAGCGGTCACCGACAGGTCGTCACCAAAGAAGTCCCACTTGGTGCCGATCTCGTAGTTGCGGTTGCGTTCCGGATCGAGATCGCTATTGGCCGCGGTCAATTCCAGGCTGCCGTTGCCGCTGGTTTCACCGCCCGGGTTGCTGGAGGTCGAATACGCGGCATAGACGCTACCGTTAGGCAGTGGCTTGTAGACCAGACCCACCTGGTAGTTCACCAGGTCGCTGGTGTTCTCGCGGGAGAAGTTACCGGCTGGAGCGCGGGTGGCGAAACCACTGGAGGTGGTCTTGTAGTTGTCATACCGCAGGCCGAGATTCAGCGACCATTGCTCGTCGAACTTCAGCGTGTCGAACACGTAGGCCGCACCGGTCTTGGTGTCGGTATCGGTATAGGCCAGGCCTTCGGTGATGGTGCCCGACCAACTGTCATTCGGGGTCGGGTTGTTCAGGCTGGTGCAATCGCCACTGGCCAGCAATCGTGGCGAGCAGGTGGTCGAGGTGCCGGCGGCAGACGTGACAACGTAGGGGCGGTTATGCGTGTCCGAATAGGAAAACTCAATGCCGGTAACCAGGCTGTGCTCGATAAAACCGGTGTCGAACCTGGCGCTCAGGTCGGTCTGGTTGACCCAGCCGGAAGAGGTCGAATTACGGTTTTTGGTGTTGCGAAGCACCATGCCATTAGCCACGTTGCCTTTGCTGTCGTCCGGGTTGGTGACGACGTAGTCGAGGGTCGAGCGCGACATGCGGAAGCTGTTGGACAGGGTCAGGTTGTCATTCAGATCGTGCTCGAGCTTGATCGTGCCGCTGTCATTGGTGGACTCGCGGTAGTCACGAGTGTTCAGACCGTAGAAGTTGTCGCGGTCCACGTGCACCGGCTTGTCGACCACGTGTTTGCTGCGGTTCGGGCTCAGCGTCAGCGGGATGCCGTAGTCCGGCATGTCATCGGTTTCGACATGGTAGTAACCGACGGTGAGACGAGTATCGGTGCCCAGGCCGAAGGCGAAGGACGGAGCAACGCCCCAACGGCTGACGTCGACACCGTCGCGACCGGCCACGTTGGCTTCGTGTTTCATCAGGTTCAGGCGCAAGGCCGAGGTATCGGTCATTTGCTGATTCAGGTCCAGCGTGGTGCGCTTGGTCTGATCGGAACCATAGGTAAAGCCGCCGTTGTACGAGTTGCCCAGCTTGGCGGTCTTGGTCACCAGGTTCAGGCTGCCACCGGTCGAACCGGCACCGGTGAACGCGGAGCCAGGGCCCTTGCTGACTTCAATCGATTCGACGTTGAAGATTTCCCGGCTTTGCGACGCGGGGTCACGCATGCCGTCGATGAACACGTCACCCTCCGCGTTAAAGCCGCGGATGATTGGACGGTCGCCGGCCGGGTTGCCGCCTTCGCCTGCACCGAAGGTGATGCCCGGAGTGGTACGCAGTGCGTCGACCAGGCTGGTAGCCCCGGTATCGCGGATAACCTGCTGCGGGATGACGGTGACGCTTTTTGGCGTGTCACGCAGTGGCGCTGTAAATTTCCTGGAGGCAGAGGTATCAGTCTTGTAGGACGTGTCGTCCTGTTCGCCAACGACGCTGGTGGCATCCAGCGAAATCTCGTTACGCGGCGCTTTGTCGTCGGTATTTTCCGCCGCGTAAGCCATATGGGCTGCGGAGCTGGCGGTAATGGCCACGCCAATTGCAGACGCGAACAGACGCGGTGAACTGACAGGTAACTGTGATGGTTGGCGTGACATGTGAATTCCCCTCCCCAAGGATTTGAGGCCGCGGAATATAGGGTAAATACGTATTGGTATCAATTGCGATTTATTGCTATTAGCACTGAATTTACATTCTTTACAATTTGTCCTTACGGTTTTTACCCGCTCATTCGTCTCCAGGGTTTTACAAGGGCAATAAGAATCAATACCATTGCGATCCTTTCGCTCTCAGGTGTCGCCCCATGCTGCTGCATATTCCCGGCTTGTTCTCTCGTGAAGAAGTGTTGCGCATCCGCGAAGCTCTGGAGCAGGCGGACTGGGCGGATGGCAAGATCACCGCGGGCTATCAGTCGGCCAAGGCCAAGCACAATCTGCAGTTGCCACAAGGGCACCCGCTGGCGCGGGAAATCGGTGCGGCGATGCTTGAGCGGCTGTGGAAAAACCCGCAGTTCATGTCGGCGGCGCTACCGCACAAGGTGTTCCCGCCGCTGCTCAACTGCTACACCGCCGGCGGCAGTTTTGATTTTCATATCGACAACGCGGTGCGCCAGCCTAATGGCAGCGCCGAGCGCGTACGTACCGACCTGTCGTCCACGTTGTTCTTCAGCGACCCGGACGAATACGACGGCGGCGAGCTGGAAATCCAGGACACATTCGGCACCCGTCAGGTCAAGTTGCCCGCGGGCGATATGGTGCTGTACCCGGGCACCAGCCTGCACAAGGTCAATCCCGTCACCCGCGGTGCGCGCTACGCCTCGTTCTTCTGGACCCAGAGCCTGGTGCGCGAAGACAGCCAGCGTGCGTTGCTGTTCGAGATGGACGGTGCCATCCAGCAACTGACCCGGGACATGCCCGATCACCCGTCGTTGATCCGCCTCACGGGCACCTATCACAACCTGTTGCGTCGCTGGGTCGAGGTGTAAGTGTCGGACTTGCGTTTGCGTCGCGAGGAGGTCCTCGATGGCGACCGGCTCAAGGCCATGCTCGAAGAAAGCCCGGCCCGCGCGGCCCAGGCGATCCTGCTGGCGGCCAAGGAAGGCATCGTCGATGCCCAGGCCATGCTCGGGCAGATTCTGCTCGAAGGGCAGGGGATCGAAAAGGATCAGGCTTTGGCGGTGCGCTGGTTCCAGATCGCAGCCAACGGCGGGCACCTGATGGCGCGTAACATGCTCGGTCGTTGCCTTGAGCATGGTTGGGGTTGCACGGTCAATGCCACGGCGGCGGCCCGGCATTACCGTCAGGCCGCCGACGCGGGGCTGGATTGGGGGTTGTACAATTACGCCAATCTACTCGCCACAGGGCGTGGTGTGGTTGAGGATCAGCGGCAAGCGTTGGTCTGCTATCGGCGCGCTGCCGAACTGGGCCATGCCAAATCGATGAACCTGTTGGGGCGGTATCTGGAAGAGGGGCGATTTTGTCAGGCTGATCTGGTTGCGGCTGTCGAGTGGTATCGGCGTTCGGCCGAAGGTGGAGATTTTCGCGGGCAGTTCAGCTATGCCGCCGTATTGGCGGATCAGGAGCGTATCGATGAGGCGTTGCTCTGGTTGCGTAAGGCATTGGCCGGGGGTAATCCGAAATTCTTGCGGGTGAGCAGTCAAGCCTTGTTGCAGGCTGATAATGCGCAAATCCGTGCGCTGGCGGTGGTTTATTGGCAGCGCGCGGCGCAGTTAGTGAGCGAACTTGGGTAGACCGCACGTGGAAATGCCACTTGCGGTCTTGGATATTGTTATTAGATCAGCATGCGACTTATGCCAAACTCTTCACATTATCAGGGATGCCAAGTCGCACAGCAGAAATCAGACGCTCCATTTTTGGCGAAGTGATTTTAGAAACGGTACGAACACTCTCGATTGATCGACAAAGTCTTTTACAACGATTGACAGATTTTTTGTGGCGTCATGAGCATTGATGTTCAGGAACCTGTTCATTGCTTCAGCAAGGGTGTCGAACTCTTGGGTATAAATTGTTCTTGGCGACTGCAGTGTCTGGAGTTCGGTCAGTTGATCGACTCGTTCCTGTAACGTCTTATTATCTTTTTTGTAGCTTTCAAGATTGGTGCGGCGCACATCCAGCCGGTCTTGTACTGTTTTCCTCGCTGTGATCAGTTGCTCGTATTTCAATGCATCGCTGGCAAGCCCCAGAATTTTTTGTGCGGCGGATAGACCTGCTTTAACGAGCGCGATTTTCGGCGTGGTCATATCCGTGGCGGTGAGCTTTTCGATACTCAATAATACGTCTTTTAACACGTCAAAGACGTTTGACGATTCCAACGTTCGTATAGCGGTATTAATGGCTGTTTCCTGGGTATCCAGCAATTCGATGGCTTTTTCTTCGGCATCAAGTTTAGGTGAGTCAGCGTTGATCGTTTTTTTCAAATCCTCGATTCTGTACTGATTGTCGCTGAGTGTTACCGACTTTAGATTGGTCAGGCTGTTCTCCAGGGTGACGGTGTACTGTTGCGTTTTTAAGGTGCCTTCGTCGATGATTGATTTTATCTCTTTGGCAATGCTGATCATGGCCTCTTTCTGCTCTTCATTAGCATCACTTTGCTCAAGTTTCTGGATCGCGCTGTAAAGCGGTATGATGGCTTCGTATTGCAGTGCGATGGGCGCGAGAGTCAGCGCGGCCAAGGCGTTTTTATCGGTCGTATTGATTTCGTTTTGTAAAGCATTCAGCTCTTCGACAAGGGCCGGTAGATACAGAGTGCTGAGGGTGCGAATTTTATAACTTATTTCCGTCCGGCTGTCCTTGATCTTGTTAAAGTCCGGTGCTGAATATTGAAGTGGGGTGGCAAGTGTGTGTACGGTCATGGGAGTCTCGAAATATTATAAGTTAAAGTGTAAAATTTATGTGTCGGGATTATTTTTCTGCAGCGACATTATTGAATGCATTGAGTAAGTTTTCGGATTGTTTTTTAATTCCAACCCAGTTGCTGACCATGATATTGAGCCTGGAAACAAACGAAACCAGATACATTGCGTTGGTGATGTCGTCCAGTTTTTTGCTTGATGAATCGATGTAAGTCAGGATAAGTTCCCACACGCTTTCGAGGGCTTGCGCACCACCTGCAGCGCCTTCAACGCGCAGTAACAGATCATCCAGGCTTGTTTGGAGTGATCGACATGAGCTGAGTAGGGCGTTGGATGTCACAAGTTTTGCATCAAGGGTTCGCTTCTCGCGGATAAATCCTTCCAGGTCTACTCGCGCCTTGTTAGCTTTTTCTCCGAAAATGGAATCAGTGATGAGGAAACCCACGAATCCTCCGAACCATCCGTACCATTTATTGTTGGAGTATTCTGCGATTTCAGCGTTTTTTTCTTCGATTCTTGTGTTGGTCAGATCAAGATTTTTATTGATTTCGATGATCTCGGTGTTGAAATCTTTGCTGTGACTGAGGGCGATTTTTTTGCCGAGATCGGGTTTGATGATGTCGGTAATTGAATGTTTGAATATGGTTATTTCTGTTTTTAAACTTTTCGTACTTTTACTGTGTTCAATGATAAGATTTTTAAGGTCTTCGACCAGCTCCAGAAGTGCCGGAATTTTTTGTTTCTCATTTCCGGTTAAGTCTATTTTTGGCAGATTGTCGATTTCTTCCGGCGTCAGGGCGCCAATTTTCCCC
This sequence comes from Pseudomonas sp. KH_050, assembly GCF_057838875.1. NCBI lineage: Bacteria > Pseudomonadati > Pseudomonadota > Gammaproteobacteria > Pseudomonadales > Pseudomonadaceae > Pseudomonas > Pseudomonas sp. KH_050. The sequence continues at coordinate 1,053,970 of NZ_CM174478.1, forward strand.
AATCCGCTTTCGTAGCTGGGCAGGCGTTCAATGTATTGAATGATGGATCGGCTACTAGTAGTGAAGTTGTCGGCAAACACATGAAGGTCGGAGCCGACTTTTTTCATGCTGCTTTCAAGCGCTGACCAAGTGGCGGCATGATTTTTCGACGTGCTGTACAATACTTGCATATCCGCCGATTTTAGTCCGGCTATGTTTAGTTGGTCGAGATTATAGAGTTGTTCAATTTCCGTGGTTTCGGTAGGGAGTTTTAGTGCTTTATTGACGTAGTGCTTTATTTGTCGGATGTGAGAGTTGGAAATTAGTAGGCCTTCTTCGCGTTCGACTTCCGGATGGGTCCCGGAGACAGCCTTGAAGTAATCGGACGTCAGAGCGGTAAAATTTTCAGATGTGATGTTCAGTTTTTGAATGGCTAACATAAAAATCCTTTTTATAAGCGCTTGGCAAGTTGTAAGGTTGTTGGGGTGCGGTTGTAAAAATAGCCTCGATTGTTGATAATTATAAGTCTTTAATTTTTTCAGTGTGTTTCGAGGCGGCGCGGCGGGACGGTTAAACCAAGTGTCTGTCTTTTAGAGGTGTGTGATTTTATTAAAGATAATACAGCGTTGTGAGTTGTGCTTTGTCGGGCGCAGGAATACCTGGGTCTTTAGTTTCAGTAAATACTTGTGCGGAGAAATGATTATGTTAAAAAAATTTACGATGAAGACGAAAGTCCAGGCGGCTGGGGTTATTCGTGAAAATGCAAAAAGGCCCGTGAATACTCACGGGCCTTTTCGGTGTAACGAGTGAAAGTTTACAGGTAGAACGACTTCAGCGGCGGGAAGCCATTGAATTCAACAGCACTGTAGCTGGTGGTGTAGGCGCCGGTCGACAGCCAGTACAGGCGATCGCCAATGGCCAGGTTCAACGGCAGGCCGTACTTGTAGTTCTCGTACATGATGTCGGCGCTGTCGCAGGTTGGGCCGGCGATGACCACTTCTTCCATCTCGCCTTTCTTCTCGGTCCAGATCGGGAACTTGATGGCTTCGTCCATGGTTTCGATCAGGCCGGAGAATTTGCCCACATCGGTATAGACCCAACGCTCGACGGCGGTGCGCGATTTACGGGCGACCAGTACCACTTCGCTGACCAGGATTCCGGCGTTGGCGATCAACGAACGGCCTGGCTCGAGGATGATTTCCGGCAGGTCATCACCGAAGTCTTCCTTGAGGAAGCGGATGATTTCCTCGGCATAGGTTTCCAGGCTGTTGGTGCGGGTGATGTAGTTGGCCGGGAAGCCGCCGCCCATGTTGATCAGCTTGAGATGAATGCCGTCTTCTTCTTTCAGGCGTTCGAAGATCACTTTGACCTTGGCGATTGCCGCGTCCCAGACGCTGATGTCGCGCTGTTGCGAGCCGACGTGGAAGGAGATGCCGTAAGGCACCAGGCCCAGGTCGCGAGCGAGGATCAGCAGGTCCATGGCCATATCGGTCTGGCAGCCGAATTTGCGCGACAATGGCCAGTCAGCGGTGGTCGAGCCTTCGGTGAGGATGCGCACATAGACTTTCGAACCTGGCGCGGCCTTGGCGATGTTGCGCAGGTCGGCTTCAGAGTCGGTGGAGTACAGACGCACGCCCTTCTCGTAGAAGTAGCGGATGTCCTTGGATTTCTTGATGGTGTTGCCGTAGCTGATGCGATCAGCGCTGACGCCCTGGTTCATCACTTTATCGAGCTCGTAGATCGAGGCGATGTCGAAGTTCGAGCCTTTCTCTTTGAGCAGGTCGATGATTTCCACGGCCGGGTTGGCCTTGACCGCGTAGTAGACCTTGGCGAATTCGAAGCCGGCGCGCAGGTCATCGTAGGCCTGGCTGATCATCGCGGTGTCGATGACCACGAATGGAGTTTCTTGCTTGTCGGCGAAAGCCTTCATTTTCTCGAAGGTATTGCGGGCGTAATAGTCTTCGACCTTGATCGACATGCTGGGAACTCCTACTGGCAAACTAAGTTAAACAATGGGTGCAAATGAACGTCCTCCGTATCCCCACTTTGGTTCGCCTACTTCCCAAGGCATGTCCGCCGAAAGCAAAAAGGTCATCCGTGCGGTGCGCTACGGGTGACCTTGCTGTCTCGTCGTCAGTACTTGAGCCGGATGGATCGTTTCCAGCATGGACGTTCGGCGCGAACTTTAGGACGTGAGAGGCTTGAGATCAACAAAAAATGTCGCGTTTTTGCATGCGTCCGTCGTGTGGTCCGGATCAGTCTGTGGGTCAGTCACTTATGTAACGGACCCAGATGACAGGCTGATGTTCCTCCGATGGGGGATTTTCGCTGGGATTTTGGGGGGCAATCAGGCCACCGCTGCCTCTGCAGGAGAAACAATACGGGTCTTGCCACCGCACGAACGGCCGGAGCTGAGGTACTCGGCAATCGATTCCTGGGTCACCTCACCGAGGAACACCCGTTCGGCATCCATCACCGGCAACCACGAGCGGTTGAACTCGTACATTCGCGACAACAGGATCCGCAAATGCTCGTCGTAGGCTGCAGTGGCATTGAACTCGCGCAGGTATTGCGCGCAGGCGCCGGTCTGGCGGTGCAGGTCGCGGCGACGCACGTAGCCCAGGGCTTTGTTTTCGGCGCAGGTGACCACCACGTAGCGACGGTCCAGTTCATCCATCAACTCCAGCGCCTCGGCCACCGGGGTTTGCGGGCTGACCGACGGTGCGTTGTCCGCCGCGTCTTCGGCTTTGACCAGCAACAGGCGTTTGAGGGTGCTGTCCTGACCGACGAAGTTGCTGACGAAGTCGTCTGCCGGGTGCGCCAACAGGGTGTCCGGGTGATCGATCTGGATCAGTTTTCCGCCACGGAAGATCGCGATCTTGTCGCCGAGCTTGATCGCTTCGTCGATGTCGTGGCTGACCATGATCACGGTCTTGCCCAATGCCCGCTGCATTTCGAAGAACTCATTCTGGATCATTTCGCGGTTGATCGGGTCGACCGCGCCAAAGGGTTCATCCATCAGCAGCAATGGTGCATCGGCCGCCAGGGCACGGATCACGCCGATCCGCTGCTGCTGGCCGCCTGACAGTTCACGCGGATAGCGGCTCAGGTACTGCTTGGGCTCGAGCTTGATCATGCTCATCAGTTCGCGGGCGCGGTCATGGCATTTATGCTTGTCCCAACCGAGCAGGCGCGGAACGATGGTGATGTTTTCCTCGATGGTCATGTTCGGGAACAGGCCGATCTGCTGGATCACATAGCCAATGTTACGGCGCAACGTCACGGCGTCGAGGTCAGTAGTGTCTTCACCGTTGATCAGGATTTTTCCCGAGGTCGGTTTGATCAGGCGGTTGATCATCTTCAGCGTGGTGCTTTTGCCGCAGCCCGATGGTCCGAGGAACACGCAGATCTCGCCTTCATTGATGGTCAGGCTTACCGAGTCCACGGCTTTGACGTCTTTGCCGTTGCTTTGGAAGGTCTTGCTGAGGTTTTGAAGTTCGATCATTTCAGGAGTCCTTTTGGAGTCAGCGTGCGTTGCAGCCATTGCAGAAGCAGGTCGGCGAAGATGGCCAGGAGACTGACCAATACGGCGCCGACGATCAGCATCGACATATCGCTGCGGCTGATTGAAGCGAGAATAAGTACACCAAGGCCACCGGCGCCGATGGTCGCGGCGATGGTCATCACACCAATGTTCATCACCACGGCGGTGCGCACCCCGGCGAGGATCACCGGCACGGCGATCGGCAGTTCGACCATGCGCAGGCGCTGGCCGAAGGTCATGCCGATGCCCCGGGCGGCTTCGCGGATGCCCGGATCGACGCCGGTCAGGGCGAGGTAGGTGTTACGCATGATCGGCAGCAGCGAATAGAGAAATACCGCGGTGATCGCCGGCATCGGCCCCAGGCCCTGGCCGAACTTCGAGTAAAACGGCAACAACAGGCCGAACAGTGCGATCGACGGAACGGTCAGCAGCACTGTGGCGCTGGCTTGCAGCGGACCGGCGAGCGTCGGGAAGCGTGTCATCAGAATGCCCAGCGGCACGCCAACGACAATCGCCAGGGTCACGGCAATCCCGACCAGGGTGATGTGCTGCCCGGTCAGTTGCAGGACCAGCGGCCAGTCGAGATGGGAAAAGGCGTTCAGAAATTCCATGTCTTTTCTTCCTCCGGCTACTTATTAGAAAGCAAGGGATGCTGGCGCAGGAAATCTGCGGCAACGGATGAAGGGCTTTGGTGATCGACATCGACCCGCGCGTTGAGCTGGCGCATGGTTGCATCGTCGAACAGTTCGGCCAGCGGCTTGAGTTCTTCCGCGAGTTTCGGGTGCGCATCGAGGTAGACCTGACGCACCACTGGCGCGGCGGTGTAGTCCGGGAAGTAGTGCTTGTCGTCTTCGAGCAGTTTGAGCTTGAAGGCGTTCAATCGACCGTCAGTGGTGTAGACCAGACCGGCGAACACCTGACCATTGCGCAAGGCGGTGTAGACCAGCCCGGCGTCCATCTGGCGGATGTTTTTGCGGGTCAGGTTCATGCCGTAAAGCTTGACCATGCCGTCCATACCGTCGGAACGGTTGGCGAATTCAGTGTCCAGGGCCACCAGGTGATTGGTTTTCGCCTCAGCCTGCAGCACCCTGTTCAACTCGCTGATGGTGTTGATCTGCGGGTAAGCCTTCGCGGTGTTTTCCGGCAGCGCCAGTGCATAGGTGTTGCTGAACTTCGACGGAGTGAGCCAGATCAGGCCTTTTTGCGCGTCGAGTTCTTTCACTCGAGCGTAGGACTGAGCGCTGTCGAGTTTTTCCGTGACGTGGTTGTAAGCTACCAGCGAAACGCCGGTGTACTCCCACATCAGATCAAGCTGGCCACTTTCTTGGGCGCTACGCGCCAGAGTACTGCCCAGCCCACTCGTCACCTGGGTGTCATAGCCCTTGGTGCGCAGGTATTGGGAAGTGATTTCCGCCAGCAGGGTTTGCTCGGTGAAAACACGAGCACCGATGCGGATCACTGGTTTTTCGGCGGCTTGGGCGATTCCTGCGCACAGCAGGACGCAGCCCAATACTAAGCTTAATTTTTTCATTGATATTCCTTTGCTCAGGCTTAAGACGGGCGCAGACCGCGTTCGAGCCAGAGGCGGCTGGCGAGCGTCACCAGGCCGTCGAGCAGCAATGCCAGGAGGGCGGTGCAAGCCGCGCCGAGGAGCAGTTGCGGCTGATTGTTCAGGGCAATGCCAGGGAAAATCAGGCTGCCCAGACTGTTGGCGCCGATCAGGAACGCCAGTGGCGCGGTACCGACGTTGATCGCTAGCGCTACACGCACGCCACCGATAATGATCGGTACGGCATTGGGCAGTTCAACCCGCCAGAGCACCTGACGCGGGGTCATGCCGATGCCGACAGCCGCTTCCTTGAGTGAACCTTGAACGTTTTTCAGGCCTTCGTAGGTGTTGCGCACGATGGGCAACAGCGAGGCGAGGAACAGGGCGAAAATTGCCGGGCCGCTGCCAATCCCGAGAATCCCCAGGGCGATGGCCAGTACGGCGAGAGGTGGGACGGTGTTGCCGATGTTGAAGATCTGCATGAAGCGTTCAGCACGAGCGACCATGTTCGGGCGGCTGAGCAAGATACCGGCGGGAATGCCTACAACGAGGGCGGCCAGCATGGAAGCGAGGACGAGAATCAGATGAGCTTGCAGATAAAACAATAAATCGTCGCGGTAGTGTTCAATCGTATTGATGCCGATCCAGTGGATCAGCAGGGCCAGGAGGGCGAAAACAGCCGCACACCCCATCAGCCCTTTGCCATAGCGAATAGCCACAGGCGGACTCCTATATTTCAGTCGGCGGACGCTCTCCCGTGCGGCAATGCCGTATTTGGCTGCCGAGAGAATCGTTCGCGAAGAGCAGCTCGCAACTGCCGGCAAAGCGGCACAAGTCGAGCCATAAGCGCAGCCTCGTCAGGCGGATTTGCTGAGAATTTCAGCCCCTGATACGAGGTGGTAACAGGGGAGTGGACGCCTCCACTGGCCAAAGGTTCCCCTAGTGTGCCGCATTGTTCGCTCTTGTAGCAGCTGCCGAAGGCTGCGTCTGGCTGCGCAGCAGCCACAGCGTTTGCAAATCGAACGAAGGTCCTGCGGCCCTTAACGCAGCCTTCGGCAGCTGCTACACGGTGGTCCGTAGGTTGTATTTTGAGCTATACTCGCTGCCCTTTTTTGAATCACCTGCCAGGCGATTTCCCATGACCAAACAGGCCGCCGAAGTCGCGAAACGCCGCACTTTCGCCATTATTTCCCACCCGGATGCGGGTAAGACCACCATCACCGAGAAACTCTTGCTGATGGGCAAGGCCATTGCTATTGCCGGTACGGTGAAATCCCGAAAGTCGGACCGTCATGCCACCTCCGACTGGATGGAAATGGAAAAGCAGCGTGGTATTTCCATTACCACGTCGGTCATGCAGTTCCCGTATCGCGATCACATGATCAACCTGCTCGACACCCCGGGCCACGAAGACTTCTCGGAAGATACCTACCGCACCTTGACGGCAGTGGACTCGGCGCTGATGGTCCTCGACGGCGGTAAGGGTGTCGAACCACGGACTATCGCGCTGATGGACGTTTGTCGTCTGCGCGACACGCCGATTGTCAGTTTTATCAACAAACTCGACCGGGACATCCGTGACCCGATCGAACTGCTCGACGAGATCGAGGCGGTCCTGAAGATCAAGGCCGCGCCAATCACCTGGCCGATCGGTTGCTACCGCGACTTCAAGGGTGTCTACCACCTCGCCGACGACTACATCATCGTGTACACCGCGGGCCACGGCCATGAGCGTACCGATGTGAAAATCATCGAGAAGCTCGACTCCGACGAAGCCCGTGCTCATTTGGGCGACGAGTACCACCGTTTTGTCGATCAACTGGAGCTGGTACAGGGCGCTTGTCACGAATTCAATCAACAGGAATTCCTCGACGGCCAACTGACCCCGGTGTTCTTCGGTACCGCGCTGGGCAACTTCGGTGTCGATCACGTGCTTGACGCCGTGGTCAATTGGGCACCCAAGCCGCTGGCCCGAGTGGCCAACGAGCGTACGGTCGAGCCGACTGAAGAGAAATTCGCCGGCTTCGTGTTCAAGATCCAGGCAAACATGGACCCCAAACACCGCGACCGGATCGCCTTTATGCGGATCTGCTCCGGCAAATACGACAAGGGCATGAAAATGCGCCACGTGCGGACCGGCAAGGACGTGCGGATCGGCGATGCTCTGACGTTCTTCTCCTCCGAGCGTGAGCAACTGGAAGAAGCCTTCGCCGGCGACATCATCGGCCTGCACAACCACGGCACGATCCAGATCGGCGATACCTTCACCGAAGGCGAAACTCTGAGCTTCACGGGGATCCCGCACTTCGCCCCGGAACTGTTCCGCCGCGTACGCCTGAAAGATCCGCTCAAGTCCAAGCAACTTCGCCAGGGCCTGCAGCAGTTGGCTGAAGAAGGCGCGACCCAGGTGTTCTTCCCGGAGCGCAGCAACGACATCATCCTCGGCGCTGTCGGTGTGCTGCAGTTCGATGTGGTCGCCAGCCGCCTGAAAGAGGAATACAAGGTCGAATGCGCCTACGAGCCGATCACCGTGTACTCCGCCCGCTGGATCGATTGCAGCGATAAGAAGAAGCTTGAAGAGTTCTGCGTCAAGGCCGTGGAAAACCTCGCGATCGACGGCGGTGGTCACCTGACCTACCTGGCCCCGACGCGGGTCAACCTGGCGCTGATGGAAGAGCGCTGGCCGGACGTGAAATTCCGCGCGACTCGTGAGCATCATTAAGCGCTGAGTGGTAACACTCAAAAGCCCCGTTGCGAAAGCAGCGGGGTTTTTTATTGACCGGTGTGTGAGCAATCGAGCGTCGACCGGCTGCTCTTGCAACGGCCCTCCTCGCAACAGGTCATCACTGCTGTTGAAATCGCTGTTTGGCATAACCCTTATTCAAAACCAATCTTCCCGCCAACGGCATTTCCTGGCGTTCATAAGCGTCCTATCTGGAGAACCCGCACGATCGCAACTGGATTCCGCACAACGCTACGGCATCCGGGTTCGTCGCCGTCAGACACTGATGCTTCACCTTGAAAGGATGGAATCGGCTATGAGCATTTTTCTACGCGGTGTGTTGTTGCTGAAAGTATTGGTGCTGCTATCCCTCGGTACGTCGGCGGCGTGGGCGGAGTGCCCGGACCATGAGGAGCAGGCCTCGAACGGGCACGAGGCGTACAGCGCGATGATGATTGCCAGGTCTGAATCGGAGCCGGGGGATCAGGGGCAGGGTGGTAGCGCGGACGATGACGACTCGACCACCGATGACTTCGACGAAGGCGACAGCCAGACATAACCCGCAGGCAAAAGAAAAACCCCCTTCCCCCGAGAATGGATGCGCAATCCAGGAGAAGGGGCTTTTCTGGCCGCGCCGTCGACGAAGTTTGCTCGGCGTAGTGGCAGGCCACCCTGACGGTTGTCGAGTGGGCGCAATAGCGCGCGGTTATAGCGACGCTGGCCAGGCAGGCGCGAAGACTTATAGTCTGTTTTGACCGACGCTCAACAGCTTGAGTGTCAGCTCGGTACCGGCCCGCAGGTATTCAACTTGCGCATGAACCGCGTCCTTGACATACGCTTCCCCGAGATCTGTTACTTCTTGTTTCTGTGCATGTTCGACGCTTAGATACAAAAGATGCATCGCGATATCCATGGCGTTTTGAAAGGCCGTCAATGTGGTGTTCGGTCCCAGCTCCTCGGTGACCTTCTCCCAGCGATGGTCGGCTTCAGTTTGCAGCCGTTTGTATTCATCCATCGAAACATCGCAATCTTTGTAAATTTCCTCAAGCATGGTTTCTAAAGATTTTGAAATTGAACTCATTGGTCTATTCCTTTTGGTAGGGATGAGTCAGTGAGTTTAATCAGGCTTTAGCGATTTCGATAACTAAAACACTCCTTGTGCCATGACTGGTTACAAGTTGCGGATGTTGCCCTTGCTGCTGAAGTATTGTTTCTTTTCGGGTTGTAAGAAAATTACCTTATTCAAGTAATATGTTTTCTGGTTGAGTGATTGTTAGAGTGTGAATGCTTGTAGCCTGGTTTGGCCAGTTTAAGGTGGGGGCTAACTTATGGTCTTTCTGTAAGAAATGATGTTTTGATATTGAGGTGGGTAAAATTTTTTTATAATCTAAATGTAGTTCGGCTGACGGGCTCTAGAGATCAGTTGTCCGTGTTGTCATTAAACTAATGTAGTGAAGTTGTTAATTGTAATTAATTTGTCATTTTTTCAGGAGATATTAAATGAATGGAATCACCAGTGATAATGAGTTGAATAATTCCGAATTGCTCGATATAGGTGGAGGGCCTAAACCACCGGTCAAGCCACCCAAGTCGGTCAAGCCAGGGGTGAATCCTCCGGTCAAGCCACCCGTTTCGGTCAAACCACCGGTAAGTCCACCGGTCAAGCCACCCGTTTCGGTCAAACCACCGGTAAGTCCTCCGGTTACCCAGGAAAAATTCAGTTTTCTACAGAGTTTTATTGCACCCGTGCTCGTCAATGTTACGTCAAATACAGTGACTGGGCTTTTGCAGTTTAATCATCCCGCCAATGCTACGAGGAATGCAGACGGCACGGTGACTTATCCCAATGGCGCTGTGGCTAATGATTCGGCCGGGACAATAACCAATGCCGACGGCAGCGTAACGCATACGGATGGAAGGACTGTTTACTCGAACGGAGATGTATTTAATGGTACCAGCGGGCTGTTTGTTTTTGCCGATGGGACAGAGGTCAAAGCTAAGCGTAATGAGAAAGACGAATGGGTATTTCCGACGGAAAGTTCGGGTGATGCCCCGCCCCATCCTTGAACTTCCATGATCAAGATGCGGGCCTTCAGCGGTGGTTGATTAACACATGAAAGATCCCTCCCGGACAGCTTCCGGGAGGGGTTTTTATGCTTTGTTCACACGACGAATTGCTCGGCGTAATGGCAGGCCACCTGACGGTTGTCGAGTGAGCGCAAGGCCGGCTCTTCAGTGCTGCATCGCTCGGTCGCATACGGGCAGCGCTTGTGGAAGGCGCAGCCGGACGGCGGGTTGAGCGGGTTGGGCAGTTCGCCGACGATCTTGATTTTCGGCTTGGTCGGATCCGGGTGGATCGTTGGCGTAGCCGACAACAGTGCCTGGGTGTAAGGGTGCAGAGGACGGGTGTAGATGTCTTCCTTCGGGCCCATTTCCACCGGCCGGCCCAGGTACATCACCATCACGTGATCGGCGACGTGACGCACCACCGCCAGGTTGTGGGAGATGAACACGTAGGCGGTGTTGAACTCTTGCTGCAGGTCCATGAACAGGTTGAGTACCTGGGCCTGAATCGACACGTCGAGGGCCGAGGTCGGTTCGTCCGCCACCAGCACCTTGGGTTGCAACATCATCGCCCGAGCCAGGGCAATCCGCTGGCGCTGGCCACCCGAGAACATGTGCGGATAACGCTGGTAGTGCTCAGGACGCAAGCCCACCTGCTTCATCATCGCCTGGACTTTCTCGCGACGTTCGGCAGCACTCAGACTGGTATTGATCAGCAGCGGTTCAGCCAGCTGGTCGCCGATTTTCTGCCGTGGGTTCAACGAGGCGTAGGGGCTCTGAAACACCATCTGCACATCTTTGCGCAGTTGCTTGCGCTGGGCCTTGTTGGCGCCGGTGACTTCCTGCCCGGCGATTTTCAGCGAACCGGAGGACGGCTCTTCAATCAGCGTCAGGGCGCGGGCCAGGGTCGACTTGCCGCAGCCCGATTCGCCTACCACAGCGAGCGTCTTGCCGGCTTCCAGTTCGAACGACACACCGTTGAGGGCACGTACCAGCGCGCTGCCTTTGAACAAGCCGCGGGATACTTCGTAGTGACGGGTAAGGTCGCGGGCGGTGAGAACGACGCTCATTACGCCACCTCCTGATTCAAGGGGTAGAAGCAGCGGGCGAGGCTGTTGGCTTTAGGATCCAGGCCCGGGCGTTGCGTGCGGCAGTTATCCTGCACATAGGGGCAGCGCGGCGACAGCAGGCAGCCTTGCGGACGGTCATAACGACCTGGAACGATGCCCGGCAAGGTCGACAGACGCTCGGCGCCCAGGCTGTGTTCCGGAATCGCCGCCAGCAGCGCTTCGCTGTACGGATGTGCTGGCACGTCGAACAGCCCCGGCACTTGCCCGACTTCCACGGCCTGGCCTGCGTACATCACGCACACCCGTTGCGCGGTTTCGGCGACCACGGCCAGGTCGTGAGTGATCAGCACCAGGCCCATGTTCTGCTCTTTTTGCAGGTTGAGCAGCAACTCCATGATCTGGGCCTGGATGGTCACGTCGAGGGCGGTGGTCGGTTCATCGGCGATCAGCAGTTTTGGTTCACCGGCAATCGCCATGGCAATCGCCACGCGCTGGCTCATACCGCCGGACAGTTGATGCGGGTAGGCATTCATGCGGCTGGCGGCGCCAGGAATTTCGACCTTTTCCAGCAGCTCGATCGCGCGCTTGCGGGCGTCCTTGCGGGACATTTTCAGATGCAGGCGCAGCACTTCCTCGATCTGGAAGCCCACGGTATAGCTCGGGTTCAGCGCGGTCATCGGGTCCTGGAAGACCATTGCCAGGTCCTTGCCGACGATTTTTCGACGCTGGCGGGCATTGAGCTTGAGCATGTCCTGGCCGTCAAACACCAGGGAGTCAGCGGTAACGATGCCGGGATGCTCGATCAGCCCCATCAGCGCCATCATGGTCACGGACTTGCCGGAACCCGATTCGCCGACGATGGCCAGTACTTCACCCTTGTCTACGGACAGGTCGAGACCGTCGACCACCGGCACGGCGTTGGCGTCGCCAAAGCGCACATTGAGATTCTTGATTTCTAGCAGTGACATGGGAATCTCCTCAGGCGGCGTTCTTGAGTTTCGGGTCCAGCGCATCGCGCAGACCGTCGCCCATCAGGTTGATTGCCAGCACGCTGAGCAAAATGGTCAAACCAGGCAGACTCACCACCCACCAGGCGCGTTCGATGTAGTCGCGAGCCGAGGCCAGCATCGTGCCCCACTCTGGAGTTGGCGGTTGTACGCCAAGGCCGAGGAAGCCCAGGGCCGCGGCATCGAGAATCGCCGAGGAGAAACTCAAGGTCGCCTGAACAATCAGCGGCGCCATGCAGTTAGGCAGCACGGTAATGAACATCAGGCGCGGCAGTCCGGCACCGGCCAGGCGCGCGGCGGTCACGTAGTCACGGTTCAGTTCGCCCATCACCGCGGCACGGGTCAGACGAACATAGGACGGCAGCGAAACGATCGCGATGGCGATCACGGTATTGATCAGGCCAGGGCCGAGGATGGCGACAATCGCCACGGCCAGCAGCAGCGACGGCAGGGCCAGCATGATGTCCATCAGGCGCATGATGGTCGGGCCGAGAACGCGCGGGAAGAACCCGGCGAACAGACCCAGCATGACTCCCGGGATCAGTGACATGACCACCGATGACAAGCCGATCATCAGCGACAGGCGTGAACCATGGATCAAGCGAGACAACAGATCGCGTCCCAGCTCGTCGGTACCGAGCAGGAACTGTATCTGTCCACCTTCGAGCCAGGACGGCGGCGTCAGCAGGAAGTCGCGGTATTGCTCGCTCGGGTTGTGTGGTGCTACCCAGGGGGCGAACAGTGCGCAGAACACCACGAGGATCATGAACAGCAGGCCGGCAACCGCGCCCTTGTTCTTCGAGAAGGCTTGCCAGAATTCTTTGTACGGAGACGGATAAAGCAGGCTTTGGTCGACTGCTACTGAGGTAGTTAGAGTGCTCATTAGTATGATCTCAGCGCTGATGACGGATGCGTGGGTTGGCAAAGCCGTAGAGGATGTCCACCACGAAGTTGACCAGAATCACCAGGCAGGCGATTAACAGGATGCCGTTCTGCACCACCGGATAGTCCCGGGCGCCAATGGCTTCGATCAGCCATTTGCCGATGCCGGGCCAGGAGAAGATGGTTTCGGTCAGAACCGCACCGGCCAATAGGGTGCCGACTTGCAGGCCGACTACCGTCAATACCGGAATCAAGGCATTACGCAGGCCGTGGACGAACACCACACGCGTCGGCGACAGGCCTTTGGCCCGTGCGGTGCGAATGTAGTCTTCACGCAGCACTTCGAGCATCGAGGAGCGGGTCATCCGGGCGATCACCGCCAGCGGGATGGTGCCGAGCACGATGGCCGGCAGAATCAGGTGATGCAGGGCGTCGAAGAACGCCCCGGTGTCATCCGCCAGCAGGGTATCGATCAGCATGAAACCGGTTCTCGGCTCGATGTCGTACAGCAGGTCGATCCGCCCGGAAACCGGGGTCCAGCCCAGGGAGACCGAGAAGAACATGATCAGGATCAGGCCCCACCAGAAGATCGGCATCGAATATCCCGCCAGGGAGATGCCCATCACCCCATGGTCGAACAGGGATCCTCGCTTCAAGGCGGCAATCACCCCGGCCAGCAACCCGAGGATGCCGGCGAACAGCAGGGCGGCCATGGACAGTTCCAGGGTCGCGGGGAACAGCGAGGTGAACTCGCTCCAGACGCTTTCACGGGTCCGCAGGGATTCGCCAAGATCGCCATGGGCGAGCTTGCCGATGTAGTCCAGGTACTGGGCATACAGCGGTTTGTTCAGACCAAGGCGTTCCATTGCCTGGGCATGCATCTCAGGGTCGACCCGACGTTCGCCCATCATGACTTCCACGGGGTCGCCGGGAATCATGCGAATCAATGCGAAGGTCAGCAAGGTGATGCCGAAGAAGGTGGGGATCAACAACCCCACGCGGCGGGCAATAAAACTAAACATCTTCTGGTGTACCTCATCAGCCGGTTAGGCGTGCCCGGCACTGTTGGGGTCAACGATGCCGGACGTTTCTTATCTACTTCACCAGGGTGGTAGCGAAGTTATTAGTGGTCAGGGGGCTAATGTGATAACCCTCGACGTTTTTGCGCATTGCGGTGAACATTTTAGGGTAGGCCATGGGGATCCATGGTTGGTCCTGATCGAACGTTACCAGAGCCTTTTCATACAGTGCCGCACGTTCTGCCGGTTCGGTTCCCGCGCGGGCCTTGTCGATCACCTCCTGAAACGCCTTGTTGCACCAGCGGGCGTAGTTTTCGCCGTTTTTCGCTGCATCGCAACTCAGGTTCGGGGTCAGGAAGTTATCCGGATCACCGTTATCGCCGGCCCAGCCGGCCGAGACCATGTCATGTTCGCCATTCTTGGCGCGTTTGAGCATTTCGCCCCATTCCATGACGCGGATGTCGAGCTTGATACCGACCCGTGCCAGGTCCGACTGCATCATCTGTGCGCCAAGCAGCGGGTTGGGGTTGGTCGGGCCGCCGCCGTTGCGGGTGAACAGGGTCAGCACCGTGCCTTCCGGCACGCCGGCTTCCTTGAGCAGCGCGCGGGCCTTGTCCAGGTCGCGAGGCGGGTTTTTCAAGGTGTCGTTAAAGCCTAGCAGGGTTGGCGGATAAGGGCCGGTGCCGACCACGGCATTGCCCTTGCCGTACAGGCTGTTGACGTAGGCTTCCTTGTCGAAGGCGATATTGATCGCTTGCCGGACCCGCACATCGCTCATGTATTTGCGGGTGGTATTCATGGCGGTGTAGCTGGTGGTCATGGCCGCCAGTTCGTCGACCTTCAGGTTCGGGTCGGCCTTGATGCTCGGGATGTCATCGGGTTTTGGATACAGCGCGATCTGGCACTCATTGGCCTTGAGCTTCTGCAGGCGCACGTTGTTGTCGGTAGCAATTGCCAGGATCAGCGCTTCGCTCGGCGGCGGACCACGGAAGTAATCCTGGTTGGCCTTGAAACGGACCTGGGCGTCCTTGACGTAACGCACGAAGATGAACGGACCGGTACCGATTGGCTTGCTGTTGAGATCGTTGGTCTTGCCGGCCTTGAGCAGCTGGTCGGCGTACTCGGCAGAGTAGATCGAGGAGAACGCCATGGCGATGTCGGCCAGGAAGGGCGCTTCGCGGCGGGTCAGGTTGAATACAACGGTGTGGTCGTCGCGTTTCTCGACGCTTTTGAGCAGTTCCTTGAAGCCCATGCTTTCGAAATACGGGAAACCTATGCTCGATTTGCTATGCCAGGGGTGCTTCGGGTCCAGCTGTCGCTGGAAACTCCAGAGCACGTCGTCGGCGTTCATCTCACGGGTCGGCTTGAAGTATTCGGTGGTGTGGAACTTGATGTCTTTGCGCAGATGGAAGGTATAGCTCAGCCCATCCGCGCTGATTTCCCAGGATTGGGCCAGTGCCGGTACCACTTCAGTGGTGCCAGGCTTGAAGTCCACCAGACGATTGAAGATGGTTTCGGCCACCGCATCGGCAGTGACTGCAGTCGTGTACTGGACCATATCGAAGCCTTCCGGACTGGCTTCGGTACAAACCACCAAGGGTTTGGCCGAGACGCCGACAGCGACACCCAGTAACGTGGCGGCAATCGCCGCTCGTAACGCAAGCTTATTCATCAATAACCCCTCTGCAATCGGTTGAACCAGAAAAGCCTGAATGGCTGATTCGTCAATGAACCAGCCGTTCAGCTGGTGCTTAGAGAATGTTGAATGGAATGGTCGTGACCAGACGGAATTCATTGATGCTGCCGTCGGACTGATTCTCACTGGCGCGGTGCGTGGTGTAGGTCGCGCGAATCGCGGTGGCTTTCAGCGGGCCGCTCTGCACGGCGTAGGAAGCACCGATGCCGTATTCATAGTGGTGTTCGCCATCCTGCGCATTCACGTCGTAGGCCGTGCCTTTGTAGTGAGTACCGTCGATGCCCCAGCCGCGAGCCTGGTAGATGTTGAACTTCAGGCCTGGCACGCCGTATTGGGCCATGTTGAGGCCATAGGCGATCTGGAAGGATTTTTCGTTCGGGCCGTTGAAGTCCGAGAGCAGGGAGTTGGCCAGGTAGATGCCGTTGGTTTCATGCAGGTAGTCGAAGTACTCGTTACCGTTAACTTCCTGGTAGGCGAACGTCAGGCTGTGAGCCTGGTGGGTCAGACCGAACGACAGGGAGTAGGTATCGTTGTCGATCTCCCCCATCTTCTTTTTGCCTTCGTCGACGGTTTTGTAGTAGTTCAGGCCGGTGGTCAGGCTCAGGACCGAACTGTCGCCCAGTTCGTGAACGGCGCCGAAGTAGTACTGGTTCCAGAAGTCTTCGACATTGGCCGCGTAGAGGCTGGTCTTCAGGCTTCTCAGCGGCTGGTAGTTCAGGCCGGCAGTGTGGACGTGGTCGGTTTCAACACCGGTGGCCGAATATTCACTGCGGAACTTCGACAGGCTTTGCTCGGTACGCGGCGACACGCGGTCAAAGGTGCCAAGATCGAACGACAGGTTGTCGAACTCTTCGCTGTGCAGGCTCACACCTTCGAAGCTCGAAGGCAGCGGACGGTTGCCGATCACATCGACGATCGGGCTGCTGAAATTCTGGCGGCCGGCGGTCAGGGTGGTGTTTGAAACACGCGCCTTGACGTTGGCCAGGCCGAGTTTGCTCCACTGGTCTACGGCATCACCGTTGTTTTCAGCCAGGGTACGGTTGCCGCCGTTGGCGATGTCTTTGCGGCTGCGGTCCAGGACTAGCGCGTTGTAGGCCGCGACTTCAGTGCTGAACCCCACAGTGCCTTGGGTAAAGCCGGAGCTGTAGTTGAGGATGGTGCCCTGAACCCAGTTGATACGGCGCGGGGTTTCTCTGGTTTCACCATGCTTCTGGTAACGGAAATTTCCACCACGACGCAGCAGCTCATTGGCGTACCAGTTACGGGTAGTACCCGACAGGCTCTGGCCGTCGACGAAGCCTTTGGATTCTGCTTGAGCGTTGGTGCTGTTGAGTTGGGTCGGAACGAATTCCTGGCTAACGCTTTCTGCGTAGGCAGTGGCCGTAACGCTGCTGATGGCCAAGGCTAATAACGCGGTGCTGCTCAGTTTCATGGGTGAAGCTCCTTACTTTCTTTTTTTATGCCGGTCTTTTTTGGTGGTCCGGCTATTGTTTTTGAACTCAATCAAGGCATCGCAAACGTTTGCCGATGGCCGTTTGACCAAATTCAGGCTGCACGCCTGCGGGAGAGCGAAATTCGCTCTCCTGGTTCTGGTTACCGGGTTATGGGGTTATGCCGACGCCGGAAAAGACGTTACGGCCAAAGGGGCTGACCTTGAACCCTTCGACTTTCGCGCTCAGCGGCTGGTTGACTGTCGAGTGGGCGATAGGGGTGATCGGGACTTGTTGCTTGAGCAACTGCTGAGCCTGTTTGTACAGGACCGTGCGTTGTTCGCGATCAGTCACGATCTTGGCTTGCTTGACCAGCTTGTCGTATTGCGGATCGCACCACATGGAGTAGTTATTGCCGCCAATCGCGTCACAGCTGTAGAGGGTGCCGAGCCAGTTGTCCGGATCACCATTGTCGCCGGTCCAACCGATCAGGCTGACATCGTGTTCACCGTTCTTGGTGCGCTTGATGTACTCGCCCCATTCATAGCTGACGATCTTGACGTTGAGTCCGATTTTCGCCCAATCGGCCTGCAGCATTTCAGCCATCAGCTTGGCGTTGGGGTTGTACGGGCGTTGCACCGGCATGGCCCAGAGGGTGATCTCGGTGCCTTCCTTGACCCCGGCGGCCTTGAGCAATTCCTTGGCTTTTTCCGGGTTGTAGGCGACATCCTTGATGGTCTCGTCGTAGGACCATTGGGTCGGCGGCATGGCGTTGACCGCCAGTTGCCCGGCGCCCTGGTACACCGCGTTGAGGATGCCTTGCTTGTTCACCGCCATGTCCAGCGCCTGACGTACTTCGAGCTGGTCGAAGGGTTTGTGCCGCACGTTGTAGGCGATGTAGCCGAGGTTGAAACCGGGCTTCTCGATAAGCTGCAGTTTCGGGTCTTTTTTCAACGCGTCGACGTCGGCCGGGCGCGGGTGCAGGGTAATCTGGCATTCCCCTGCCTTGAGCTTCTGCACACGCACCGAGGCGTCGGTGTTAATCGCGAAAATCAGCTGGTCGAGCTTGACCCGGCTCGGGTCCCAGTACTGTTTGTTACCGGCGTAACGGATCTGCGAGTCCTTTTGATAGCGCTGGAACACAAAGGGCCCGGTGCCGATCGGCTTCTGGTTGATGTCGCTGGGTTTTCCGGTCTTGAGCAACTGGTCGGCGTATTCGGCCGAAAGGATCGAGGCGAAACTCATGGCGATGTTTTGAATGAATGCGGCGTCTACGCTGTTGAGCGTCATCACCACGGTCAGCGGCCCGGTCTTTTCGACCTTGGCGATATTCTTGTTCAGGCTCATCCCGTTGAAATACGGAAATTCGGTCGGGTAAGCCTTACGGAATGGCTGCTCGGGATTGAGCATGCGGTTGAAGGTGAACAGTACGTCATCGGCGTTGAAGTCGCGGCTCGGTGTGAAGTACTTGGTTGTGTGAAATTTCACCCCTTCGCGCAGGTGAAAAGTGTATGTCAGGCCGTCCTCGGAGATGTTCCAGCGGGTAGCCAGACCCGGTACGACGCTGGTCGCGCCTTTTTCAAACTCGGCCAGACGGTTGTAGATCGGTTCGGCGGCATCGTTGTCGGTCGCGGTGGTGTACTGCGCGGTGTCGAAACCAGCCGGACTGCCTTCGGAGCAAAACACCAGGCTGTTGCTGGCGGCCTGGCTGATCGATGCACCGGCCAACAGACCAGTGCCTAGCAATGCGGATAAAACCAAGGAATGGCGCATGACGGTCCCTCTCTTTTATTGTTTTTGCTCAATGATCTCGCCCTGTTCGTGAACAGGGCGAGATCATTGATCCCAAGTCATCGCGTAAAGCAGTGCCAGCCAAAAACGCAGGACTGCCATGCCTCGACGGTATGAGTCGCGGGCTGGGTAGTAAATGCGTAAGGCCTTAAAGACGTGTAGGAAAAGTCAATACATCCTAGATCCGCTGCTGTAGTGCACAGGGGGTTTTGGATGTAGGAAAGTTTCTGTAGTCCAGGCGGGTAAAGCAACGGCGACGTCCAGGACGCCGCCGTTGCCAGACCTTATTTGCTGACGCTGACGCCGTAGAAGGAGTTCAAGCCAAACGGGCTGATCTTGAAGTCCTGCACGTTGTCGCGCATGGGTTGGAACACCGTCGAGTGAGCGATAGGTGTCATTGGAACCTGGTCTTTGAGGAGGTGTTGCGCCTGCTTGTACAGTTCGGTGCGCTTGGCTTGGTCAGGTGTTTTCTTGGCATCTTTGACGAGCTTGTCAAAGTCCTTGTTGCACCATTTGGAGAAGTTGTTGCCGGCCAGGGAATCGCAGCCGAACAGCACGTTGAGCCAGTTGTCCGGGTCACCGTTGTCGCCGCTCCAGCCAATGATCATCGCCTGGTTCTCGCCGCCCTTGGAACGCTTGATGTACTCGCCCCATTCGTAGCTGACGATGTTGACGTTCAGACCGATTTTCTTCCAGTCCGACTGCAGCATTTCAGCCATCAGTTTTGCGTTCGGGTTGTACGGACGCTGAACCGGCATCGCCCACAGGGTGATCTCGGTGCCTTCCTTGACACCCGCTTCCTTGAGCAGCTCTTTGGCTTTCTCAGGGTCGTATTTGGCATCTTTGATGGTGGTGTCATAGGACCACTGGGTTGGCGGCATGGCATTGACGGCCAGTTGGCCGGCGCCCTGGTACACCGAATCGATGATCTGCGGCTTGTTCACCGACATGTCCAGCGCCTGACGGACCCGCAGGTCGGCCAATGGGTTGTTGTCGGTGCGGCCCTTGAGCACGGGCATTACGTTATAGGCAATGTAACCCAGGTTGAATCCAGCCTGTTCCGGCAGCTTCAGGGTCTTGTCTTCGCGCAGTGCCTTAAGGTCGGCCGGACGAGGGAAGAGGGTGATCTGGCACTCGTTTTTCTTCAGCTTCTGGATGCGTACCGACGGGTCGGTAGTGATGGCGAAGATCAGGTTGTCGATCTTGACGTCTTCAGGCTTCCAGTAGTCCTTGTTCCCGGTGTAGCGGATGTTGGAGTCTTTCTGGTAGCTCTTGAACACGAACGGGCCAGTGCCGATCGGCTTCTGGTTGATGTCCCCTGGCTTGCCTTCCTTGAGCAGCTTGTCGGCGTACTCGGCGGACTGGATCGAGGCGAAGCTCATGGCCAGGTTCTGGATGAAGGCAGCATCAACGCTGTTGAGCACGAACTTGACGGTGTGATCGTCGACTTTCTCGACCTTGGCAATGTTGGTGTCCATGGCCATGTCGGTGAAGTACGGGAATTCGGTCGGGTACGCTTTACGGAACGGGTCATCCTTGTTAATCATGCGATTAAAGGTGAACAGCACGTCGTCGGCGTTGAACTCACGAGTCGGTTTGAAATACGGGGTGGTGTGGAACTTGACGCCTTCACGCAGGTGGAAGGTGTAAGTCAGCACGTCCGGGGAAATGTCCCAGCTGGTTGCCAGACCCGGAATAACTGCGGTGCCGCCGCGCTCGAATTGAGTCAGGCGGTTGAACATGGTTTCTGCAGAGGCGTCGAAGTCGGTTCCGGTGGTGTACTGGCCTGGATCAAAACCGGCCGGGCTCCCTTCGGAGCAGAACACCAGGTTAGTCGCCGCTTGGGCGAATGGTGCGCTAGCTAACAAGCCTGCGCCGACTAAAAACGGAATGACCGCGTGTTTGAGCATGGTGGCCTCATGATTTGTTGTCATTTTTGGAATTAGAGGACGACCTCGTGAGTCGTGCCTGCGGATACTTATGCAGGGCCCATACCCAATGCAAGATCCACAGCGGCTACAAGCCTTAAACAGTGGCACGAACGTACAGGAATGTCGCATCAATGTAAGTATTGACGCATTTGACCGTTTGCGCGCGGTTTTTTCGGTGCATTTGATGTCTTACAAGAGGGCGGTCGGGGCGTCTGGCGCACTCGTTTTTGGCCCAGGGTGTTACTTATTTATACCTGACCATAGCAGGCATCTGGCCGACCGGACGGATCTGTAGGAGCTGCCGCCAGGCTGCGATCTTTTGATCCTGCATTTGCGGCGCCCCCGAAAAGATCGCAGCCTGGCGGCAGCTCCTACGTCGACCGGGTACACCCGCAATGTGGTGGGTGCATCCCCCTGTAGGAGCTGCCGAAGGCTGCGATCTTTTGATCTTGATCTTCGTCAGTCTTCAAATCGCAAAAGATCGCAGCCTGCGGCAGCTCCTACGTCGACCGGGTACACCCGCAATGTGGTGGGTGCATCCCCCTGTAGGAGCTGCCGAAGGCTGCGATCTTTTGATCTTGATCTTCGTCAGTCTTCAAATCGCAAAAGATCGCAGCCTGCGGCAGCTCCTACGTCGACCGGGTACACCCGCAATGTGGTGGGTGCATCCCCCTGTAGGAGCTGCCGAAGGCTGCGATCTTTTGATCTTGATCTTCGTCAGTCTTCAAATCGCTAAAAGATCGCAGCCTGCGGCAGCTCCTACAGAAAGCGCTGTCGGCTGAGGCTGTGTGGGGAATTTTCCGACGAGTTTTGGCGGTTGCGTTGGGTTTGGGGTGGCGCATAACCTTCGTTTATCGCTGTGTATCAGCGATCAGGTGTGGAAACCTGAAACCTTTAGTAGCCGCATAACCTCACCATCGTAAACGTTGCCGATGTCTTCTTTCGTCTGCAAACTGCGTTACGGCGGCTGTGCGTGGGCAGATTTCGGTCTGGCCGGGTGCCTACTAACCGGTTTTCCACCCCGCGTACAGCTGCCACCTATTTGCCGTGTGGAAACGGCAATTGATGGCTCCCATTTTCAAGTAGGAGCTCAATACATGGACAAGATCGTCCCAGACCCACCTTTCAATAAAACCATGCCCATCTCGGACGCCCACAGCGCCGAAGATCTGCTCAAGGACCGCGCCGCCGTACGGCGTGCCATGGATCACTACCTGACGCCACCCCTCGACAAGTCCCGACTCGCTGATGCCCAGCCGATCAATATCTTCACCGTTGCCTCCAACCTCGACACTGAAACGCTGCTGGCCAACGCTTCCGAGACGCTCGCCAGCGCCAATGCCATTGCCTGCGATCTGGCCTTCGATCTCGAAGACTCGCGTCGTAGTGTGGTGTTGGGGGTTTATCAGATGATCGAGTTGAGCAAGCTGTTGGTGGACAAGGCGTTGGATCAGGTGGATCAGACCTACCGGGTCAATCTGTAGCGGGCGGTGTGTCAGTCAGCCAAGTGTTAAGTTGAAGCTCCCACAGGTTATGTGTCGTTCGCACAATGTGTGGATTGGCTCAGAACCAATGTGGGAGCGACGGTGCGGCGATTCGACTTGCTCGCGATGACGGTGGCGCAGTCAGCACAAGACTGACTGGCTCATCTCTGCTTAAGGCATCAACACTTCGATCGACCCATCGGCCGTCATGTTGACCTGGCTGGTGCCGGCTTCGATTTCAGGGGTCACCGGCGCTGAATCCATGCTGGCGGACTTCATCATGCTCGGGCCGCGCATGTATGGTTGCGGGTAGCCGTTGCTGTTGAGGTTCAGGTTGACGATTTTGTAACTCTTGCCGCCCAAGGCCTCGGTGGCCAGTTGCGCGCGGGCCTTGAAGGCGCCGACGGCTTCTTTGAGCAAAGTATCTTCGCTGGCCTTGCGGGTCGCGTTGGCGATGGCGAAATCCATGCCGCCCATTTTCAGCTCGGTCAGCAGTTCGCCAGTCAGTTTCGACAGGGCAGCGAAGTCCGAGCTTTCCAGGCGCAGTTCGGCGCGTTCGCGCCAGCCGGTGATTTTCTGGCCCTTGGCGTCGTAGATCGGGTAGCTGTTACGGCTGCCCTGGCGCAAGGTCACTTCCTTGACTTGTTTGGCCTGGGCCAATGCCTTGTTCATGGTGGTGCTGATGTCCGCGGCGAGTGTGGCCGGGTCGGTGTTTTGCTCTTCGCTGTAGAGGGTCACGATCATCAGGTCGCGAGCCACTTCCTGGCTGACTTCGGCGCGCAGGGAAATCTGGTTGTAATGAAGCTCGTCGGCGGCCAATGCTGGCAGGCTGGCGAGGGTGCTGACGCTGAGGGCAAGAAGGGCGGCGCTGCGGCTGACTGTGTGCATGGAATCTCCTTGAGTGCGGTCCGCAGGGATTAGGGGCCTGGCCTGCGTGAAACCATCAGACTGTAGCTTTTATTATCCGGTTCACTCAGTTACAACTTTGATACACATCAACCCCAAGATGAACGTGCTATTCGTAGCAGCTGGCGCAGCCTGCGTTCGGCCGCGCAGCGGTCGTAAAACCTGTTACCTCGTTTTTTCAGGTAGAACACATCCACCGGATTGCGACCGCTGCGCGCTCGAACGCAGGCTTCGCCAGCTGCTACGAGTGTATTGCGTCGCTTAATGGCTGTGGCCGTTTGCCGCAGTTTGCCTGTGCGGGCCGCTGCTTGGTTATACTCGTCGCGATCCGCCTGGAGCGCTCATCAGGAGAGCTCATGCTCGCCCCCGTTCAACTGCTTTCCGCCACTCGCCAGAACCTTTGGCGTCTGACCTTCATCCGCACCCTGGTACTGGCCGCTCAAGCCGGTTCGGTGGGGCTTGCCTACTGGTTCGATCTGCTGCCGTTGCCCTGGTTGCAACTGGCGGTAACCCTCGGGTTTTCCATGGTGCTTTGCGCCTTGACCGCCATCCGTCTGCGCACCTCGTGGCCGGTCACGGAGCTGGAATACGCCGTGCAACTGGCCTGCGACCTGTTTATCCACAGCGCCTTGCTGTATTTCTCCGGTGGTTCGACCAACCCTTTCGTTTCCTATTATCTGGTGCCGCTGACCATCGCCGCGGTGACGTTGCCCTGGCGCTATTCGCTGATCCTCTCCGGCATTGCCCTGGCGCTCTACACTTTGCTGCTGGCGCAGTTCTACCCGCTGGAGACGTTCCCGATAGCCCGGGAAAAGATGCAGATCTACGGCATGTGGCTGAGCTTTGCCCTGGCCGCGGCAGTGATAACCTTCTTCGCGGCGAAGATGGCCGAGGAGCTGCGGCGTCAGGAAGAGTTACGGGCGATCCGTCGCGAAGAAGGCCTGCGCGATCAGCAATTGCTGGCCGTGGCCACACAGGCCGCTGGTGCTGCCCATGAGTTGGGTACACCATTGGCGACCATGAGCGTGCTGCTCAAGGAGATGCGTCAGGATCACCACGATCCGCTGTTGCAGGACGATTTGAGTGTGCTCCAGGACCAGGTCAAGCTGTGCAAGGAGACCTTGCAGCAACTGGTCCGCGCCGCTGAAGCCAATCGCCGGCTGGCCGTGGACATGCAGGACGTCACCGACTGGCTCGACGAAGCCTTGAACCGCTGGCACCTGATGCGCCCGGAGGCCAGTTATCGCCTCCAGCGCCTGGGCCAGGGCACTGTGCCGCGTATGGCGCCGCCGCCGGACCTCACCCAGGCGCTGCTGAATTTGCTCAACAACGCCGCCGATGCCTGCCCTGAAGGGTTGCAGGTGACCCTGGACTGGAATGCCGAGGACCTCACCATCAGCATTCGCGACCACGGCGCCGGTGTGCCGCTGGCGATTGCCGAGCAGATCGGTAAACCGTTTTTTACCACCAAGGGCAAAGGCTTCGGCCTGGGCCTGTTTTTGAGCAAGGCCAGCGTGACACGCGCCGGCGGCTCAGTGAAACTCTACAGTCATGAGGAAGGTGGCACGCTTACCGAGCTGCGCCTGCCCCGTGTTGCCCGAGGAGATGAACATGAGTGACGAGATCCAAGTCGAAGGCGAAGAACTGCCGCATTTATTGCTGGTAGACGACGACGCTACCTTTACCCGCGTCATGGCGCGGGCCATGAGCCGCCGCGGTTTTCGCGTGAGTACCGCGGGGTCCGCCGAAGAAGGCCTGAGCATCGCCCAGCAGGATATTCCGGATTACGCGGCGCTGGACCTGAAAATGGACGGCGACTCGGGGCTGGTGCTGCTGCCCAAATTGCTCGAATTCGATCCGGAAATGCGTGTACTGATCCTGACCGGTTATTCGAGCATCGCCACCGCTGTCGAAGCGATCAAGCGCGGAGCCTGCAATTACCTGTGCAAACCGGCGGACGCCGATGACGTACTGGCTGCGCTGCTTTCAGAGCACGCCGACCTCGACACCCTGGTGCCGGAAAACCCGATGTCGGTGGACCGCCTGCAATGGGAGCACATCCAGCGCGTGCTGACCGAACACGAAGGCAACATCTCCGCCACTGCCCGCGCCTTGGGCATGCACCGCCGCACCTTGCAGCGCAAACTGCAGAAGCGCCCGGTTCGCCGCTGAACGGACACGGATCAACTGCCTCAGACCTCGCGATAACCCGAGCCGATCATCTATGATCGGCTCAGTGCATGTTCTTTACCTTATCGAGCCTGAACAATGAATCAGAACGCTGAGTATTCCGCGGTCAATGATGCTGTGCGTGGGCAGTTTTTGCGGCGGGTCTGGAAGATGACCACGCCGTACTGGCGCAGTGAGGAGAAAGGCAAGGCGTGGACGCTGTTAATTGCGGTGATCGCGCTGTCGTTGTTCAGCGTGGCGATCTCGGTGTGGATCAACAGTTGGTTCAAGGATTTCTACAATGCGCTGCAACAGAAGGACGAAGCGGCATTCTGGCAACTGATCCTGTATTTCTGCGGGATCGTCGCGGTGGCGATTCTCGGAGCGGTGTATCGATTGTACCTGACCCAGATGCTGAGCATTCGCTGGCGGGCCTGGCTGACCGAGCAGCATTTCAGCCGCTGGCTCGGTCACAAGAATTACTATCAGTTGGAGCGGGGCGGCTACACCGATAACCCTGACCAGCGGATTTCCGAAGATCTCCACAGTTTCACCACCAACACCCTGGACCTTGGGCTTGGGCTGATCCGCACCGTGGTCAGTCTGGTCTCGTTTTCGATCATCCTCTGGGGTGTGTCGGGCAGTATTGAAGTCTTCGGTTACACCATCCCAGGTTATATGTTCTGGTGCGCGTTGGTGTACGCGGTGGTCGGCAGTTGGCTGACTCACTTGATCGGCAAGCGCTTGATCAACTTGAACAACCGACAACAACGCTTCGAAGCCGACCTGCGTTTTTCCATGGTACGGATTCGCGAAAATGCCGAAAGCATTGCGCTGTATAACGGCGAACCGAACGAGAACAAACGGTTGAGCAGCCGTTTCGGCATGGTCTGGCACAACTTCTGGGACATCATGCGGGTGTCCAAACGCCTGACATTTTTCACCGCCGGTTACGCGCAGATCGCAATCATCTTCCCGTTCATTGTCGCTGCGCCGCGCTATTTCAGCGGCAAGATCCAGCTCGGTGAGCTGATGCAAATCAACTCGGCGTTCGGCAACGTGCAGGAGAACTTCAGCTGGTTCATTACCGCGTATTCCGATCTAGCGGCCTGGCGCGCCACCTGTGACCGCTTGCTGAGCTTTCGCCAGGCCATGACCGACAACGAAAACCGGTCACCGGCGATCGATGTGCAGAGCCAGGGCGATGAATTGCAAGTACACAACCTGGGGCTGGATCTGGCGGACGGCCGTCACTTGCTGTCTGGCGCCAACATGAGTGTTGCGGCGGGTGAGCGACTGATGCTCAGCGGCCGTTCCGGTAGCGGAAAAAGTACTTTGCTACGGGCCATGGGCCGACTCTGGCCGGACGGCCACGGCAATATCCGTGTGCCGGCCCAGCGTTATCTGTTCCTGCCGCAAAAGCCTTACCTGCCGATTGGCAGCCTGCGCGAAGCCCTGAGTTATCCACAACCGGGGGACGTTTACCCGCACGAGCGGTATGTGCAAGTGCTGGAGACCTGCCGCTTGCCGCACCTGATTGCGCGTCTGGACGAGAGCAATCACTGGCAACGCATGCTGTCGCCGGGCGAACAGCAACGCCTGGCCTTCGCCCGCGCGATGCTCTATGCGCCGCAATGGTTGTACATGGACGAAGCCACTTCGGCGATGGATGAAGAAGATGAAGCGGTGCTCTATCAAGCCTTGATCAACCAGCTGCCGGGCCTGAGCATCGTCAGCGTCGGACATCGCAGCAGCCTCAAGCGTTTCCACCCACGGCATGTGCGCATCGAGGGTGGCCATCTGGTCGAGCAAACAGTGACGGCTGTGTAGGAGCTGCACCTCGGTCTGGCAGATGTCTCCATGTAGGAGCTGCCGCAGGCTGCGATCTTTTGATCTTTCGGCGATTTAACTGCCGCAAGAAGCAAAATCAAAAGATCGCAGCCTGCGGCAGCTCCTACGGGATTGTGGTTCACAGGGGCGGTGATCGTACAACCCCCTTGCGCTATGATGGCGATTCAGCCGATTTTTTCGAGATAGATGTTCACCATGGAAAACCAGATCGACGCCCCACGCCTTCCACGCAAGCGCCGCAGCCTCGCGCAGGAACTGGTGACGGTGCTGTCCGAGCAGATTCGTGACGGCTTGCTCAAGCGTGGCGACAAGTTGCCCACCGAGTCGGCAATCATGGAGGCGCATGGCGTCAGCCGCACCGTGGTGCGCGAAGCGATTTCCCGTTTGCAGGCCGCAGGCCAGGTCGAGACTCGCCACGGTATCGGCACCTTTGTGCTGGACACCCCGAGCCCGAGCGGCTTCCGCATTGATCCGGCGACCGTGGTGACCCTGCGTGATGTGTTGGCGATTCTTGAACTGCGTATCAGCCTGGAAGTAGAGTCCGCAGGCCTCGCGGCTCAACGTCGCAGCACCGAGCAGCTGGCGTTGATGCGTGCGGCCCTGGATGCCTTGAACGAAAGCGCGGCCCGTGCCAGTGACGCGGTGGCCTCGGATTTCCAGTTTCATCTGCAGATAGCCCTCGCTACCGGCAACCGCTACTTCACCGACATCATGACCCACCTGGGCACCAGCATCATTCCGCGCACCCGGCTCAACTCGGCACGCCTGGCCCATGATGACCAGCAGCACTACATGAATCGCCTGAGTCGCGAGCACGAAGAAATCTATGAAGCGATTGCCCGCCAGGACTCGGACGCGGCTCGTGCGGCCATGCGCCTGCACCTGACCAACAGCCGCGAACGGCTGCGCCATGCCCATGAAGAGGCAGAGGCGCAGCGGGGGTAGGGCCTGATCATCGCAGCCTGCGGCAGCGCCTACACCGACCGGGTACCCCCGCAATGGGGCGGTGCACACAAACCCCCGTAGAAGCTGCCGCAGGCTGCGATCTGTTGATCCGGCATTGGCGGCACCCCCGAAAAGATCGCAGCCTGGCGGCAGCTCCTACGCGCCGACCGGGTACCCCCGCAATGGGGCGGTGTACACAAACCCCCGTAGGAGCTGCCGCAGGCTGCGATCTTTTGATCCTCTGCATTTTCGGCGCAGTAATTTCCTTATCACGCGTTGCGGTCGAATCTGCCGCCGGTGAGGTGTTCCGCTTATCGGTTAACGTATCACCTGCTGCGTTATGAATGTCCGTGATCCCTTATGGCCTAGTGGCGGCGGTGATTTCCTTCCCTTTCCTATGTCAAGAAGGCAGCTGTCCTGCCTCGATCTCATCCTCGGCGATGAAATGCAGTTGACGATTAAATTTTAAGTTGTACGATGACGTACGACATCAGCAGCGGCTGACGTAAATTTTCATCTCATCGTGATTTCCAGGGTGTTCGAATAATGAATCCACAAGAACTGAAGTCCATCCTCTCCTCCGGTCTGCTGTCTTTCCCGGTTACCGATTTCAACGCCCAGGGTGATTTCCACCGAGAGGGCTATATCAAACGTCTCGAATGGCTGGCCCCGTATGGTGCCTCGGCCTTGTTCGCGGCGGGCGGCACCGGTGAGTTCTTCTCCTTGGCGGCCAGCGAGTATTCGCAAGTGATCAAGACCGCGGTCGACACCTGCGCCACCAGCGTGCCGATCCTCGCCGGTGTCGGTGGTTCTACTCGCCAGGCCATCGAGTACGCTCAAGAAGCCGAGCGCCTGGGCGCCAAAGGCTTGCTGCTGTTGCCGCACTACCTGACCGAAGCCAGCCAGGACGGCGTTGCCGCCCACGTTGAGGCCGTGTGCAAATCGGTCAACATCGGCGTGATCGTCTACAACCGCAATGTCTGCCGGCTGACTGCTCCCTTGCTGGAACGCCTGGCCGAGCGCTGCCCGAACCTGATCGGTTACAAGGACGGTATCGGTGATATCGAGTTGATGGTGTCGATCCGTCGTCGCCTCGGCGATCGTTTCAGCTACCTCGGCGGCCTGCCGACCGCGGAGGTTTACGCTGCCGCTTACAAGGCGCTGGGCGTGCCGGTTTATTCCTCGGCGGTATTCAACTTCATCCCGAAAACCGCGATGGATTTCTACCATGCCGTTGCCCGCGAAGATCACGCCACCGTCGGCAAGATCATCGATGACTTCTTCCTGCCGTACCTGGACATCCGCAACCGCAAGGCCGGTTATGCGGTGAGCATCGTCAAGGCCGGGGCGAAAATCTCCGGCTATGACGCAGGCCCCGTCCGTACCCCGCTGACTGATCTGTTGCCAGAAGAATATGAAGCACTGGCGGCGCTGATCGACAAGCAGGGCGCGCAGTAAACAAATCACCAGGGTCGCTGAGCAATCAGCGGCCTTTTGCGTAAGGAGATTGCTTGTGTCTGATGTCAAACGATTCGATAACTACATCGGCGGCCAATGGGTCGCTGGCGCCGACTACTCGACCAATATCAATCCGTCCGAGTTGTCGGATGTCATCGGCGAATACGCCAAGGCCGATCTGGCCCAGGTCAATGCCGCCATCGACGCTGCTCGTGCCGCGTTCCCGGCCTGGTCCACTTCGGGTATCCAGGCACGCAGTGATGCGCTGGATAAAGTCGGTAGCGAGATCCTCGCCCGTCGCGAAGAACTCGGTACGCTGCTGGCCCGGGAAGAGGGCAAGACCCTGCCCGAAGCCATTGGAGAAGTGAGCCGCGCCGGTAACATTTTCAAGTTCTTCGCCGGTGAATGCCTGCGCCTGTCGGGCGAATACCTGCCGTCGGTGCGCCCTGGCGTCAATGTCGAAGTGACCCGTGAAGCGTTGGGCGTGGTCGGTCTGATCACCCCATGGAACTTCCCGATTGCGATTCCTGCCTGGAAGATCGCTCCGGCGTTGGCCTACGGTAATTGCGTGGTGCTCAAACCGGCGGACCTGGTGCCGGGTTGCGCCTGGGCGCTGGCGGAAATCATCTCCCGCGCGGGGTTCCCGGCCGGTGTGTTCAACCTGGTGATGGGCAGCGGTCGAGTGATTGGCGACGCCATGGTCAATAGCCCGAAAGTCGACGGCATCAGCTTCACCGGTTCCGTGGGCGTTGGTCGGCAGATCGCGGTCAACTGCGTATCGCGCCAGGCCAAAGTGCAGCTGGAGATGGGTGGCAAGAACCCGCAGGTCATTCTCGACGATGCGGACCTCAAGCAAGCGGTCGAATTGTCGGTACAGAGCGCGTTCTACTCCACCGGTCAGCGTTGCACCGCATCGAGCCGCTTCATCGTCACGGCCGGAATTCACGATAAATTCGTCGACGCCATGGCCGAGCGCATGAAGTCGATCAAGGTTGGGCATGCGTTGAAATCCGGCACCGATATCGGTCCGGTGGTGTCGCAGGCACAGCTTGAACAGGACATGAAGTACATCGACATCGGTCAGTCCGAAGGTGCGCGTCTGGTCAGCGGCGGTGGTCTGGTGACCTGTGACACCGAAGGCTACTTCCTTGCGCCGACGCTGTTTGCCGACAGCGAAGCTGCGATGCGCATCAGCCGCGAAGAGATCTTTGGCCCGGTGGCCAACATCGTTCGCGTGGCCGACTACGAAGCAGCGCTGGCCATGGCCAACGACACCGAGTTCGGTCTGTCGGCAGGCATCGCGACGACATCGCTGAAATACGCCAACCACTTCAAACGCCACTCCCAGGCCGGGATGGTGATGGTCAATCTGCCGACCGCCGGCGTCGATTACCACGTTCCGTTTGGTGGTCGAAAAGGTTCATCCTATGGTTCTCGCGAGCAAGGTCGCTACGCGCAAGAGTTCTACACAGTCGTAAAAACCAGCTACGTCGGTTCGTAACACGCAACACCCCCGTAGGAGCTGCCGCAGGCTGCGATTTTTTGATCTTTAGCGTCATCAAGGGCGTCGAAAATCAAAAAATCGCAGCACAAGGAAACACAAGATTTCACCCGCGCATAAAAATAATCAGTGGGAGTACCTCTACATGCAAGCGACCAAGCCGACCCATGTCCGCTATTTGATCCTGCTCATGCTTTTTCTGGTGACCACGATCAACTACGCTGACCGTGCCACTATCGCCATCGCGGGCTCCAGCCTGCAAAAAGACCTCGGCATCGACGCGGTCACCCTCGGCTATATCTTCTCCGCTTTCGGCTGGGCCTACGTGGCCGGGCAAATCCCCGGAGGCTGGCTGCTCGATCGCTTCGGCTCGAAAAAAGTCTATGCAATGAGCATCTTCACCTGGTCGTTGTTCACCGTGCTGCAAGGCTATGTCGGTGAGTTCGGCGTCTCTACCGCCATCGTCGCGCTGTTCATGCTGCGCTTCCTGGTGGGGCTGGCCGAAGCGCCATCCTTCCCCGGTAACGCGCGCATCGTTGCGGCCTGGTTTCCGACGGCAGAGCGCGGTACGGCCTCGGCGATCTTCAACTCGGCGCAATACTTCGCCACGGTGCTGTTCGCGCCGCTGATGGGCTGGATCGTCTACTCCTTCGGCTGGCAGCATGTGTTCATCGTCATGGGCGTGATTGGTATCGTCTTCTCGCTGATCTGGCTGAAGGTTATCCACAGTCCGCGCCAGCACCCGATGATCAACGAGGCCGAGTTCAAGCACATCGCCGACAACGGCGGCCTGGTCGATATGGATCAGGACAAAAGCAATGGCAAACGCAGCGATGGCCCGAAATGGGACTACCTGCGCCAGTTGTTGACCAACCGCATGATGCTCGGTGTGTATCTTGGCCAGTACTGCATCAATGGCATCACCTACTTCTTCCTGACCTGGTTCCCGGTGTACCTGGTTCAGGAACGCGGCATGACCATTTTGAAGGCCGGTATCATTGCTTCCTTGCCGGCCATTTGCGGCTTTATCGGCGGGGTATTGGGCGGGGTCATTTCCGACTACCTGCTGCGCAAGGGCCATTCCCTGACCTTCGCCCGCAAGGCGCCGATCATTGCTGGCTTGCTGATCTCCAGCAGCATCGTCGCCTGCAACTATGTGGACGTTGAATGGATGGTCATCGGCTTCATGGCGCTGGCCTTCTTCGGCAAAGGCGTGGGTGCATTGGGCTGGGCGGTGGTGTCCGACACGTCGCCGAAACAGATCGCCGGCTTGAGTGGTGGCCTGTTCAATACGTTCGGCAACATCGCTTCGATCACCACGCCGATTGTCATCGGTTACATCATCAGCTCCACGGGCTCCTTCAAATGGGCGCTGGTGTTCGTGGGTTGCAACGCGCTGTTGGCAGTGTTCAGTTACCTGGTGATCGTCGGGCCGATCAAGCGTGTGGTGCTCAAAGAGCCGCCGAGTGCCGATCCGCAACTCACTAAACTTTCTCAAGCTCATTCCTGAGGGGCGGCGTCATGCAGTTGATTGAACATTCCGACTCGCCGCGCTACATCCGTCTGCACGAACTGGATAACGTGGTGATAGTGGTCAACGACCAGGGGGTGCCGGCCGGCACCGAGTTTCCGGACGGTCTGGTGACGGTGGATTTCGTCCCGCAGAGCCACAAGGTGACGCTGGTGGATATTCCCGAAGGCGGTCAGGTGATTCGTTACGGCCAGACCATCGGTTATGCCTTGCAGCCGATACCGCGTGGCAGCTGGGTCAAGGAAGATCAACTGCGCATGCCCACCGCGCCACCGCTGGACAGCCTGCCGCTGTCCACCGATGTGCCGGCTGCTCAGGCACCGCTCGAGGGGTTTACCTTCGAGGGTTACCGCAATGCCGACGGCACAGTTGGCACTCGCAATATTCTCGGTATTACCACCACTGTGCAGTGCGTCACCGGCGTGCTGAATCATGCGGTCAAGCGCATTCGTGACGAGTTGTTGCCCAGGTATCCGAACGTCGATGACGTGGTGGCGCTGACCCACAGCTATGGTTGCGGTGTGGCAATTACCGCCACCGATGCCTACATCCCGATCCGTACCGTGCGCAATCTGGCGCGCAACCCGAACCTGGGCGGCGAAGCACTGGTCATCAGCCTGGGTTGCGAGAAATTGCAGGCTGGTCAGGTGATGCATGAGAACGACAGCTCGGTGGATCTCAGTGAGCCGTGGCTGTATCGCTTGCAGGATTCCAGTCACGGTTTCACCGAAATGATCGAGCAGATCATGGAACTGGCCGAAACCCGCTTGAAGAAACTCGATCAGCGTCGTCGTGAAACCGTGCCGGCGTCGGAGCTGATTCTGGGCATGCAGTGCGGTGGCAGCGATGCGTTTTCCGGTATCACCGCCAACCCGGCGCTGGGTTATGCCTCGGACTTGCTGTTAAGAGCCGGCGCGACGGTGATGTTTTCCGAAGTGACCGAAGTGCGTGATGCCATCTATTTGCTGACCTCGCGTGCCGAGACCGAAGAAGTCGCCCAGGAGTTGGTGCGCGAGATGGACTGGTACGACCGGTACCTGGCCAAGGGTGAAGCCGATCGCAGTGCCAACACCACGCCGGGCAACAAGAAGGGCGGACTGTCGAACATTGTCGAGAAGTCCCTGGGCTCTATCGTCAAGTCTGGCAGCAGTGCGATCAACGGGGTGCTGGGCCCGGGTGAACGTTTCAAGCGCAAAGGGCTGATTTTTTGTGCGACGCCGGCCAGTGATTTTGTCTGTGGCACATTGCAACTGGCGGCGGGGATGAACCTGCATGTGTTCACCACCGGCCGCGGTACGCCCTATGGTCTGGCCATGGCACCGGTGGTGAAGGTCTCGACCCGTACCGAACTGGCCCAACGCTGGCCGGACCTGATCGACATCGATGCCGGGCGTATTGCTACAGGTAGGGCCTCTATTGAGGAGCTTGGCTGGGAGTTGTTCCATTTTTATCTGGATGTGGCCAGCGGCAAGAAACAGACCTGGGCCGAGCAGCACAAACTGCATAACGACATTACGCTGTTTAACCCGGCACCCATCACCTGAGATTGAAAAGATCGCAGCCTGCGGTGGTAGGAGCTGCCGCAGGCTGCGATCTTTTGATCTTTTGATCTTTTGATCTTTGCGGCATAAACCGCCAAACCAAATCTCATCTGGCGACCCTTGCTGGCTTATCATTAGCCCCCTAACGACAGGCACAAGGTTCACCCGGCATGCTGGCAATCTTTCTCGAAACGCTGAATATCACCGCGCCGGTGTTTGCCATGTTGTTTTTGGGGGTGTTGCTCAAGCGCATCAACTGGATCAATGACAACTTTATCCACACCGCGTCGGCCCTGGTGTTCAACGTCACCATGCCGGCGTTGCTGTTTCTCGGCATCCTGCATGCCGATCTGCATTCGGCATTGCAGCCGTCATTGCTGATCTATTTTTCCATTGCCACGCTGGCAGGTTTCGTCATTGCCTGGGGCTGGGCGATTTGGCGTTGCCCGCTGGAAGACCGCGGGATCTATACCCAGGGCGCGTTTCGTGGCAATAACGGGGTCATCGGCCTGGCCCTTGCCGCGAGTATGTATGGAGATTACGGAATTTCCCTCGGGGCGATTCTCGCGGGGCTGGTGATTCTGTTCTACAACACCCTCTCGAGCATTGTGCTGGCGGTCTACAGTCCGGTGATCAAGTCCGATCCATGGAGCATCTTTAAAAGCGTGCTCAGCAACCCGCTGATCATCAGCGTGATTGCCGCCACGCCGTTCGCCTATTTCCAGATCGGTTTGCCCAACTGGCTGGAAACCTCCGGCGGTTACCTGGCGAAGATGACGTTGCCTCTGGCACTGATCTGCATTGGCGGCACGCTGTCACTGGCTGCGTTACGCAAAAGTGGTGAGATGGCGTTGAGCGCAAGCCTGGTGAAAATGATCGGTTTGCCGGTGCTGGCAACCTTTGGCGCCTGGTTGTGCGGGTTTCGCGGCGCGGAGTTGGGGATTCTGTTCCTGTACTTCGGCAGCCCGACGGCCGCCGCCAGCTTTGTCATGGCCCGGCAGGCCAATGGCAATCACGAGTTGGCGGCAGCGATCATCGTGATCACCACGCTGATGGCGGCAGTGACCACCAACATCGGAATTTTCTTGTTGCAGTGGGGTGGGTGGATCTAGGGCGCAGAGTCAGATAGACCGTTGTTGGCGCCAAAAGATCGCAGCCTGCGGCAGCTCCTACAGGGTATGCGTACACCCAAAAATTTGCGGATGTACCTGGTCGGCGTAGGAGCTGCCGCAGGCTGCGATCTTTTCAGGCACAACGAAATTATTCAGCCTGATAGGTATCAATCACTTCCTGTGCCGCACGAAACGCATCGACCGCCGCCGGCACACCGGCGTATACCGCGCAGTGCAGCAGCGCTTCGCGAATCTCTTCCACGGTGCAGCCGTTGTTCAGTGCGCCGCGAACGTGGCCTTTGAGCTCCTGTGGACACTTCAAAGCCGTGAGGGCGGCGAGGGTGATCAGGCTGCGGGTCTTCAGCGGCAAGCCTTCGCGGTTCCAGACACCGCCCCAGGCGTGCTCGTTGATGAAGTCCTGCAGCGGTTGGGTGAACTCGGTGGCGTTGCCCAGCGCACGGTCGACGAAGGTGTCGCCCATGACTTGGCGGCGCATTTCAATGCCGGTTTTTTTGGGGGCGGTCATAGCGATTCTCTCTTGTGTTGGCGGCGCCAGGTGAGCAGGGAGGTGAACAGCAGGAACACCACCAGTGCTGGCAGGACGAAAAACAGCATCAAGTGTTCGAGCTTGCCGGCCAGCGGCATGCCGGTGGTGAACGACACCACGTGCAGCCCATAAGCCAGGTACAGACTCAGAAACAGCAAACCTTCAGCGCGAGTAATCCGGTAGCCCGAGTAAAACACCGGCAGACACAGCACGGCGACCCCAAGCAATACCGGCAGGTCGAAATCCAGCGCGTTCGGCGACACCGATAAAGGCATCGGCGCCACCAGCGCAGTGAAGCCCAGCACCCCTAGCAGGTTGAACAGATTACTGCCTATTACATTGCCCACGGCGATATCGCGCTGACCGCGAAAGGCGGCGATCAGCGAAGTGGCGAGCTGCGGCAGCGAAGTACTGACGGCCACGATGGTCAGCCCGATGACCCGTTCCGATAGCCCCAGGTCGGTAGCGACTTCGATCGCAGCGTCCAGCAGCAGATGACCGGCGAACACCAGCAGTGCCAGGCCGCACACCATCATCAGCAGGCTGCTGAGCCATGGAGCACGAGTCCTGGCGGGCGCGTCGTCGTGGGCTTGCCCTGGGCGAGTGGAATGCCGTGACTGACGCAGCAACAGGCCGAGGTACAACGCCAGCGCCGTCAACAGTAGCAGGCCATCCAGCGGCGTCAGTTGTTCGTTGTACGACACTACCAACACCAGCAGGCTGGCGCCGATCATCAATGGGATGTCCAGCCACACCAGTTGCCGGGAAACCCGCAAAGGAATGATCAGTGCTGACAGGCCCAGGGTGACGAGGACGTTGAAAATGCCGCTGCCAATCACGCTGCCGACGGCAATGTCGGAGTTTTCCGAGAGGGTCGCTTGCAGGCTCACGGCCATCTGTGGCGCGCTGCTGCCGAAGGCGACGATGCTCAGGCCGATGATCAGCGGGCGGACTTTCAGCCGGGCGGCCAGGCGCACGGCACCGCGTACCAGCAGTTCGGCACCGGCGATCAACAGTGCCAGGCCGCTGAGCAGTTGAATCACGCTCAGCAGTGGTAATTCGGCTAATCCGAAAATGGTCAGGGCTCCGTTGATCAGTTGTTCAAGGCTTGCACGCGAACCCGCGCGGTACCGCTGCGCAACATGCCCAGCCGTTCGGCAGCCTCGCGCGACAGGTCGATCAAGCGGCCACGGGTATGCGGTCCACGGTCGTTGATGCGCACCACGACAGATTTGTCGTTACTCAAATTGGTGACCTTCACCCGGGTGCCGAAGGGCAATTGGCGATGGGCGGCGGTCAAGCCATGCGGGTTGAAACGCTCGCCGCTGGCGGTGCGTTTGCCTTGGTGTTTGACGCCGTAATAGGAGGCGGTGCCGGACTTGTCATATCCGCGTGGGTCGATGTCATGGCTGGCACAGCCGGCCAGCAGGGAGAGCAGGGCACAGGCGCTAAGCAGACGCTTCATTGAGTAGTTCCCACAATACAATGTGGCGAGGGAGCTTGCTGTGGCGAGGGGGCTTGCCCCCGCTGGGTCGCGAAGCGACCCCAAAACCTGCACTCGGGTTGTATCAGACAAACCGAGTCGCCAGGTTTTGGGACTGCTGCGCAGTCCAGCGGGGGCAAGCCCCCTCGGCACAGGGGACTGAGCCAGACTTTGGTTCTGGCTCCATACTTATCAGCCTTCGAGCTTGCTTTTCAGCAGTTCGTTGACCTGTTGCGGGTTGGCTTTGCCTTTCGAGGCTTTCATCGCCTGGCCGACGAAGAAGCCGAACATCTTGCCGCGTTTGGCTTCATCGGCCGCGCGGTATTGTTCGACCTGTTCGGCGTTGGCCGCGAGCATCTCGTCGAGCACTTTGGAGATTTCGCCGCTGTCGGTCACTTGCTTCAGGCCGCGTTTCTCGATGATCTCGTCGGCGCTGCCTTCGCCATTGGCCATGCCTTCAAAGACCATCTTGGCGATCTTGCCGGAGATGGTGTTGTCCTTGATGCGCAGCAACATGCCGCCCAACTGCTCGGCCGAGACCGGAGCCTGGTCGATTTCCAGACCCTGTTTGTTCAACAGGCTGCCCAGCTCGACCATGACCCAGTTGGCCGCCAGTTTGGCGTCGCCGCTGATGCTCACGACTTTCTCGAAGTAGTCCGCTTGCTCACGGCTCGAAGCCAGCACGTTGGCGTCGTAGACCGACAGGCCGAACTGCGCCTGGAAGCGCTCGCGTTTCTGCGGCGGCAGTTCCGGCAGGGTGGCGCGGATGTCGGCGAGGAACGAGTTCTCGATGACCACCGGCAACAGGTCCGGATCGGGGAAGTAACGGTAGTCGTTGGCTTCCTCCTTGCTGCGCATGGCGCGGGTTTCGTCCTTGTTCGGATCGTACAGGCGGGTCTGCTGAATGACTCTGCCGCCGTCTTCGATCAGCTCGATCTGGCGTCGCACTTCGGTGTTGATCGCCTTCTCGATGAAGCGGAACGAGTTGACGTTCTTGATCTCGCAGCGCGTGCCGAACTCGACCTGGCCTTTGGGGCGGATCGAAACGTTGCAGTCGCAGCGCAGCGAACCTTCGGCCATGTTGCCGTCACAGATGCCCAGGTAACGCACCAGTGCGTGGATCGCCTTGACGTAAGCCACGGCTTCCTTGGCGCTGCGCATGTCCGGCTCGGAAACGATCTCCAGCAGCGGAGTGCCGGCGCGGTTCAGGTCGATGCCGGTGGCACCGCTGAATTCTTCATGCAGGCTCTTGCCGGCGTCTTCTTCCAGGTGCGCGCGGGTGATGCCCACGCGTTTGACGGTGCCGTCTTCCAGGGCGATGTCCAGGTGGCCCTTGCCAACGATCGGCAATTCCATCTGGCTGATCTGGTAGCCCTTGGGCAGGTCCGGGTAGAAGTAGTTCTTGCGGGCGAACACGTTGTGCTGGCCAATTTCGGCATCGATGGCCAGGCCGAACTTGACCGCCATGCGCACCGCTTCCTGGTTCAGCACCGGCAGGACCCCGGGCATGCCCAGGTCTACCAGGCTGGCCTGGGTGTTGGGCTCGTTGCCGAACGTGATGGCGCTACCGGAGAAAATTTTTGATTGGGTGGCAAGCTGGGTATGAATCTCCAGCCCGATCACGACTTCCCATTGCATAGTGTTCTCCTCAGAAGCCGGTAGGGGTGCGAGTGTGCCAGTCGGTGTTCAGCTGGTACTGGTGCGCCACATTGAGCAGCCGGCCTTCCTGGAAATACGGGGCGAGCAATTGCACGCCGACCGGCAAGCCGTCGACAAAACCGGCTGGCATGGACAAGCCCGGCAGACCGGCGAGGTTGGCGGTGATGGTGTAGACATCTTCCAGATACGCAGCGACCGGGTCGTCGTTCTTGGTGCCGATTTTCCAGGCCGGGTTCGGCGTGGTCGGGCCGAGGATGATGTCGACCTCAGTAAAGGCTGCCATGAAGTCGTTCTTGATCAGGCGACGGATCTTTTGCGCCTTCAGGTAATAGGCGTCGTAGTAGCCAGCCGACAGCGCGTAGGCACCGACCATGATCCGGCGCTGCACTTCGGCGCCGAAACCTTCACCGCGCGAACGCTTGTAAAGGTCGGTCAGGTCTTTCGGGTCTTTGCAGCGATAGCCGAAGCGCACGCCATCGAAACGCGAGAGGTTGGAGGAGGCCTCCGCCGGAGCGATCACGTAGTACGCAGGAATCGCGTGCTGCATGTTCGGCAGGCTGATTTCCTTGATCACCGCGCCGAGCTTTTCCAGCTCCTTGACGCTGTTATGGATCAGCTCGGCGATGCGCGGGTCGAGACCGGCGCTGAAGTATTCCTTCGGCACGCCGATGCGCAGGCCTTGCAGCGAGCCGTTGAGGCTGGCGCTGTAATCCGGTACCGGTTCGTCGATGCTGGTGGAATCCTGCGGGTCGAAGCCGGCCATACCTTGCAACATAATTGCGCAGTCTTCAGCAGTGCGTGCCAACGGGCCGCCCTGATCGAGGCTGGAGGCGTAAGCGATCATGCCCCAGCGTGAAACGCGACCGTAGGTCGGTTTCAGACCGGTGAGGTTGGTCAGTGCCGCGGGTTGGCGAATCGAGCCGCCGGTGTCGGTACCGGTCGCAGCCGGCAACAGGCGAGCAGCCACCGCGGCCGCTGAACCGCCGGACGAGCCGCCCGGTACGTGTTCCAGGCTCCACGGGTTTTTCACGGCGCCGTAGTAGCTCGATTCGTTGGCCGAGCCCATGGCGAACTCGTCCATGTTGGTCTTGCCCAGGGTCACGGCCCCGGCAGCGGCAAGCTTGGCGACAACGGTGGCGTCATACGGGGCCTTGAAGTTGTCGAGCATCTTCGAGCCGCAGCTGGTGCGAATGCCCAGGGTGCAGAACAAATCCTTGTGGGCGATCGGTGCGCCGAGCAAGGCACCGCTCTCACCGTTCGCGCGGCGTACGTCAGCGGCCTTGGCCTGCTGGAGCGCGAGGTCTTCGGTGAGGCTGATGAAGCTGTTGAGCTGCGGGTCGAGCTGGGCGATACGCGCCAGCAGAACTTTGGTCAGCTCTTCGGAGGAAAACTTTTTGTCGGCGAGTCCGCGGGCGATCTCGGCCAGAGTCAATTGATGCATTGCAGGCTCTTTCCCTTTAGTCGATGACTTTCGGAACCAGATACAGGCCGTTTTCGACCGCTGGTGCGATGGACTGATAGGCCTCGCGATGATTGCTTTCGGTCACCACGTCTGCGCGCAGGCGCTGGCTGGCTTCCAGTGGGTGGGCCAGAGGCTCGATACCGTCGGTATTCACAGCCTGCATTTCATCGACCAGCCCGAGAATACTGTTCAGGGCCGAAGTGATGTGTGGAAGATCGGCATCATTGAGGCCAAGGCAGGCCAGATGAGCGATTTTTTCCACGTCGGAGCGTTCAAGCGCCATGGGATTCTCCAGTGGAAGGAAAACAGAACGGATGCTATCCGTGTGTTAGATTGTCGGAACACTACCGCATTTCTACGGTCATAAGGCCGCGATTGTGGGGTTTGGTGCACAGAAAAGCGGCCAATTTAACATATTGGCGCCTTGCCCAAAATCCCTGTCGTTGTTAGAGTTTGCCGCACTTTTTTACCCACGCGTTGCCTAGGGTCCTTTCCCCATGTTCAAGAAACTGCGTGGCATGTTTTCCAGCGATCTTTCCATTGACCTGGGCACTGCCAACACCCTTATTTACGTGCGTGAGCGCGGTATCGTCCTGAATGAGCCATCGGTTGTGGCCATTCGCACGCACGGTAATCAGAAAAGTGTCGTTGCCGTCGGCACCGAGGCCAAGCGCATGCTCGGCCGTACGCCAGGCAACATTGCTGCCATTCGTCCGATGAAGGACGGCGTGATCGCCGACTTCAGCGTTTGCGAAAAGATGCTTCAGTACTTTATCAACAAGGTTCACGAAAACAGCTTTTTGCAGCCTAGCCCTCGTGTATTGATCTGCGTTCCTTGCAAATCCACCCAGGTTGAGCGTCGTGCCATCCGTGAATCGGCCCTCGGTGCCGGTGCCCGTGAAGTATTCCTGATCGAAGAGCCAATGGCTGCAGCCATTGGTGCCGGCCTGCCGGTTGAAGAAGCGCGCGGTTCGATGGTCGTCGATATCGGTGGTGGTACCACTGAAATCGCGTTGATCTCCCTCAACGGTGTGGTTTACGCCGAATCCGTACGGGTTGGCGGCGACCGCTTCGACGAAGCGATCATCACTTATGTGCGTCGTAACTACGGCAGCCTGATCGGTGAGTCCACCGCAGAGCGCATCAAGCAGGAAATCGGTACTGCCTATCCGGGCGGCGAAGTCCGTGAAGTCGACGTTCGCGGCCGTAACCTGGCTGAAGGCGTGCCACGTGCATTCACCCTGAACTCCAATGAAGTGCTGGAAGCTCTGCAAGAGTCCCTGGCAACCATCGTTCAGGCCGTGAAGAGCGCTCTGGAGCAATCGCCTCCGGAACTGGCTTCCGATATCGCCGAGCGTGGTCTGGTACTGACCGGCGGTGGCGCTTTGCTGCGCGACCTGGACAAATTGCTGGCCCAGGAAACCGGTCTGCCGGTGATTGTCGCCGAAGACCCGCTGACCTG
Source organism: Pseudomonas sp. KH_050 (assembly GCF_057838875.1). Taxonomy (NCBI): domain Bacteria; kingdom Pseudomonadati; phylum Pseudomonadota; class Gammaproteobacteria; order Pseudomonadales; family Pseudomonadaceae; genus Pseudomonas; species Pseudomonas sp. KH_050. The sequence goes on from NZ_CM174478.1 coordinate 1,095,765, forward strand.
CGTTGCTCGCGGCGGTGGCCGTGCGTTGGAAATGATGGATAAGCACACCATGGATCTGCTCTCCAGCGAGTAATTTCGCGGGATGCACCCATGCTGTTCCGCTCACAGGCAGCACTTTGCAGTGCTGCCTGTTGGCGTTTATCTTCTGTCAATCTGTTCCAGGCCGGTTTGATGCCGTATGAATAACGAGAACATTTGCCTGGGAGGCGCGGCTTATTAAACCGCTTTTCACCAAGGGCCCCTCACTGGGCGTGCGTGTGTTGGTGCTGGTCGTGCTATCGGTCGCGCTGATGGTGTTCGATGCCCGCTTCACACTGCTCAAGCCAGTGCGTAGCCAGATGTCGCTGGTGTTGATGCAGTCTTACTGGATCACCGACCTGCCGCAGCGGCTATGGCAAGGTGTCGCCAGTCAATTTGGCAGCCGCACGGAACTGGTTGCCGAAAACGAAAAACTCAAGACCGAAAACCTGCTGTTGCAAGGCCGCATGCAAAAACTGGCCGCCTTGACCGAGCAGAACGTTCGGCTGCGCGAGTTGCTCAACTCTTCTGCATTGGTCAACGAAAAGGTCGAAGTGGCCGAGTTGATCGGTATGGACCCCAACCCCTTCACTCATCGCATCATCATCAATAAAGGTGAGCGCGATGGCGTGGTTCTCGGCCAGCCGGTGCTCGATGCCCGTGGCTTGATGGGCCAGGTGGTCGAGTTGATGCCCTACACCTCGCGTGTCTTGCTGTTGACCGACACAACCCACAGCATTCCTGTTCAAGTGAACCGTAACGGTCTGCGAGCGATTGCCAGTGGCACCGGCAATCCCGAGCGACTGGAGCTTCGCCATGTGGCGGATACCGCTGATATAAAGGAAGGCGACTTGCTGGTCAGCTCCGGGCTTGGCCAGCGTTTTCCAGCGGGCTACCCGGTCGCAACGGTCAAGGAAGTGATTCATGACTCCGGCCAGCCTTTCGCTATCGTGCGCGCCGTTCCGACCGCCGCACTGAACCGCAGCCGTTATCTGTTGCTGGTGTTCAGCGATACCCGCACTGTCGAAGAGCGCGCCAACGCCGCGGCCCAGGCGCAGGAAGCGCAGGATCGACAAGACGGCGCGGCCCCGGCAACCATTCCCAAGACTGTCGTGCCCTTTGTCCCGGCGCCGGTGCCAGCCGCTGCCGCCGCCCCTGTGCCGGCCACCACGCCAGCGACCCCGGCCAAGCCGGTTGCTCCTGCTGCCGCAGCCAAACCTGTCGCTGCCAAACCACCTGCAGCCAAACCACCCGCCGCACCACCGGCTGCGGCCAAACCTGCCGCGACCAAACCGCCCGCTGCGGCACCGGCGACACCTGCTCGGGAGAGACAATAATGGCCAGTACTCGGCCCCGTAATGGCTGGATTGTCTGGTTGACCTTCGCTATCGGTCTGCTGCTCAGCGTCTCGCCGCTGCCGCAGTTCATGGAAATCCTGCGCCCGCTGTGGCTGGCTTTGTTGCTGGCCTTCTGGGTGTTGGCATTGCCGCAGAAGATCGGCATGGTCACCGCCTGGTGTCTGGGGCTGGCGGAAGATGTGCTGTACGGCACATTGTTGGGGCAGAATGCCTTGATCCTGACCTTGATCACCTTCCTGGTATTGTCGTTGCAGCAGCGCTTGCGCATGTTTCCGATGTGGCAGCAATGTCTGGTCATCCTGGTGATCTTCGGTCTGGCCCAGTTGGTACAGCTGTGGCTCAGTGCGTTGACCGGCAACCGCCAACCGACCCTGGCACTGGTATTGCCGGCTTTGGTCAGTGCGTTGCTCTGGCCGTGGATCAGCTTCGGTTTGCGTGGATTGAGTCGCCGCTACAAAATCAATTGATCGGTCAGGCATTTGCCCGCACCTCGACAGGGAGATGTCTTGATGAACCCGCTCTATCTGGCCTCTGGCTCACCACGCCGACGTGAACTGTTGACGCAGATCGGCGTGCCTTTTTCCGCCATCAGCGCGGACATTGATGAAACCCCTCTGAATGGCGAATCCCCAGCGACCTATGTCGAGCGTCTGGCGCGCGGCAAGGCCGAGGCCGGGCGCGCGATGCTTGCGCGCAACGAGCCGCAGGTAGCGGCTTGCGTGCTGGGTGCCGATACCGCCGTGGTACTCGACGGGCAGATTCTCGGCAAGCCGGTCAATGAAGCCGATGCCTTGACCATGCTCATGGCGCTGTCTGACCGTGAACATGAAGTCCTGACCGCCATCGCCGTGCTCGACGGGCAACGTTGCGAGTCGCGGGTGGTCCGCAGCCTGGTGCGGTTTCGTCCGATCAGCCGCGAAGAAGCCGCGGCCTACTGGGCCAGCGGCGAGCCGCAGGACAAGGCCGGTGGTTACGGGATTCAAGGGCTGGGCGCGGTGTTTGTCGCCGGGCTCAATGGTAGTTACTCAGCAGTCGTTGGCCTGCCAGTGTGCGAAACCTTCGAGCTGCTCGGCCATTTCGGCATACCCTGTTGGCAAAACCGTACCGTGCGCTAAGCGCCGTACCTGACTGACGCGGCCATTATCGTGAATACGCTTGAGCGAGACCCTGCCATGAGTGAAGAGATCCTGATCAACATCACGCCGATGGAATCGCGCGTGGCGGTGGTTGAAAACGGTGTTCTGCAAGAAGTGCATGTCGAGCGCACCCAGAAACGCGGAATCGTCGGCAATATCTACAAAGGCAAGGTGGTCCGGGTGTTGCCGGGCATGCAGGCAGCATTCGTCGATATCGGCCTGGATCGCGCGGCCTTTATTCACGCGTCGGAAATCTCCATGCGTGAAGGCCCGGCGGTGGAAAGTATCAGCTCCCTGGTCCATGAAGGTCAGAGCCTGGTGGTACAAGTCACCAAGGATCCTATCGGTTCCAAGGGCGCGCGCCTGACTACCCAGTTGTCGATTCCATCGCGTTATCTGGTGTACATGCCGCGCACCGCCCACGTCGGCATTTCCCTGAAGATCGAAGACGAAGCCGAGCGCGAGCGACTGAAGCAGGTGGTCAGCGACTGCGTGGCTAAGGAAGGCATCAAGGAAACCGGTGGCTTCATCCTGCGTACGGCTGCCGAAGGCGCCGGGGCCGATGAGATCCTGATGGATATCCGCTACCTGCGCAGATTGTGGGACCAGATCGAGGAGCAGATCAAGACCATCAGCGCACCCAGCGTGATCTATGAAGACCTGGGCCTGGCCTTGCGTACCTTGCGCGATCTGGTCAGTCCGAAGATCGAGAAAATTCGCATCGATTCCCGGGAAACGTTCCAGAAAACCACGCAGTTCGTCGCCGAACTGATGCCGGAAATCGCCGATCGCCTTGAGCATTATCCTGGCGAACGGCCGATTTTCGATCTGTACGGAGTAGAGGACGAGATCCAGAAAGCCCTTGAGCGCAAAGTGCCGCTTAAGTCGGGCGGTTATCTGGTGGTCGATCCGGCGGAGGCCATGAGCACCATCGACGTCAATACCGGGGCGTTCGTCGGCCATCGCAACCTCGAAGAGACGATCTTCAAGACCAACCTCGAAGCCGCGACCGCGATCGCTCGCCAGCTGCGCCTGCGTAACCTGGGCGGGATCATCATCATCGACTTCATCGACATGGAAGATGAAGAACACCAGCGTCAGGTGTTGCGCACCCTGGAAAAGCAGCTTGAGCGCGATCACGCCAAGACCAATATCATCGGTATCACCGAGTTGGGCCTGGTGCAGATGACCCGCAAGCGTACCCGCGAAAGTCTCGAGCAAGTGTTGTGCGAACCGTGCAGCAGTTGCCAGGGCCGCGGCAAGCTGAAGACTCCGGAAACGGTTTGCTACGAGATTTTCCGCGAAATTCTGCGCGAAGCGCGAGCTTATCAGGCGGTTGGCTATAGAGTGTTGGCTAACCAGAAAGTGGTTGATCGGCTGCTCGACGAAGAGTCGGGTAACGTCGCCGAGCTGGAAGGATTTATCGGACGAACCATCCGCTTCCAGGTCGAGACCATGTACTCCCAGGAACAATACGACGTGGTGCTGCTCTGAATCGGCGTGCTTTACTTTTATTGGAAGCGACTGATTTCAGCGTTTTTGCATGACTATTGCCTTGGGGGCCACCTGACATGGAGCGTCTAATACGCTTTTTCGCTGCCCTGACCCGTTGGTCCCTCGGGCTTTGCGCATTGTTGCTGGTGTTGATCGCGTTGTACGTCAGTCTTGGTCGTGAATTGACGCCGCTGGTCGCCGAGTATCGCGCCGAAGTCGAGACCAAGGGTCGCGAAGTGTTGGCCATGCCGCTGCACATCGGCAGTCTTGAAGGCAGCTGGAGCGGCATGGCGCCCATTCTGCTGGCCCATGACGTGATGGTCGGCGAGGGTGCCAAGGCGTTGCGCCTGGATCAGGTGCGGGTGGTGCCGGATGTCTGGGCCAGCCTGATGGCGCGCGAAGTCCGCGTCGCCCATCTGGAGCTCAACGGTCTCAAACTGAACCTGAAGGAAAACCAGGATGGCCAGTGGGCGCTTGAAGGGTTGCCGCTGCCGCAGGATCAACCTTTCGACCCCGAGCAACTGCTCAATCGCCTGCAAATACTTGCGCAGCTGTCGGTGCTCGACAGCCAGGTCACCTTGCTGCCGTTCAATCAAGCCCCGCTGACCCTGAACTATGTCGGCGTGAATCTCAAGACCGGTGCCACTCGCCAGCGTCTCGATGCCCGCCTGACCCTGCCTGACGGGCAACCCCTGGCCCTGAACCTGCGCACTCGCCTGCGCGCCAGCCAGTGGCGCGATGGCGAAGCCGACGTCTACCTGAGCCTGCCGCAAAGTGATTGGGCGCGCTGGTTGCCGGCGAGCCTGACCCGGCAATGGAAGTTTTCCGAGCTCAAGGCCGGTGGCGAGTTCTGGCTGCGCTGGGGGCAGGGCACCGTGCAAAGCGCGGCCCTGCGACTGAATGCTCCGCAAGTCAAAGGCGCTTATGCCAAGCGCAAGCCGGTCCAGATCCAGAATCTGGCGCTCAACGCCTGGCTCCAGCGCAGCGCTGAAGGTCTCAACGTACTGGTTGATTCGCTGGCCATGAGCCTCGGCGAAACACGCTGGGAATCCCATGTGCAACTCCAGCAACGGGTCGCAACGGAGAAATCCGAGGAGCGCTGGCACCTGCAGGCGGATCGCCTCGATCTGACCCCGCTCACGCCTGTGCTGGATGCCTTGGCACCGGTGCCGGACAAGGTCGCCGAGGTGATCGACAACCTCAAGGTCACAGGCTCGCTGCGCAACGTGCTGCTCGATTACCGGCCGTGGGCCACCGGCGACCAGCGTCTGAGTTTTGCCGCCAATCTTGAACGGGTCGGGTTCAACGCCTATCACGGTGCCCCGGCGGCTCGAAACGTCACGGGCAGCATCAGTGGCGACCTCGGCCAGGGCGAATTGCGCATGGACAGTAAGGATTTTTCCCTGCATCTGGACCCGATCTTCGCCAAGCCATGGCAGTACATCCAGGCCAATGCGCGGCTGAACTGGAAGCTCGACAAAGACAGCTTCACGCTGATCGCCCCGTACCTGAAAGTGCTCGGCGAAGAAGGCAAGATCGCCGGCGACTTCCTGATCCGCCTGTATTTCGATCAGGCCCTGGAAGACTACATGGACCTGCGGGTCGGGCTGGTCGACGGTGACGGTCGTTACACCGCCAAGTACTTGCCCACCATGCTCGGCCCGGCCCTGGATGAGTGGCTGCGCACAGCCATACTCAAGGGCGCGGTGGACCAGGGCTTCTTCCAGTACCAGGGCTCGCTGAACCATGGTGCCGCCGAAACGGCGCGCAGCATCAGCCTGTTCTTCAAGGTGCATGACGCCGAACTGGCCTTCCAGCCAGGTTGGCCGCATGTCAGCAAGGTCAGCGGCGATGTCTTTGTCGAAGACAGTGGCGTTCGAATCCTGGCCAGCAAAGGTCAGTTGCTCGGTACCCAGGTTCGCGACATCTCCGTCAACATTCCCCATGTGCCCGCCGGGCAAGTCAGCCGTCTGTTTCTCGATGGCGAGTTCGCCGGTGGCCTGGGCGACGGTTTGAAGATTCTCCAGGAAGCACCGATCGGCACCGCTTCGACTTTTGCCGGCTGGCAGGGCGAAGGGGATTTGCAAGGCAAGTTGAAACTGGATATTCCGTTGGCCAAAGGCCAGTTGCCAAAGATCCTGGTGGACTTCAAGACCGCCAGGGCGCGGCTGAAGCTGAGCGAGCCGGAGCTTGAACTCAGTCAGCTCAAGGGTGATTTCCGCTTTGACAGCAGCAAGGGCCTGAGCGGCCAGGGTATCACTGCGCAAGTTTTCGAACGGCCGGTTACCGCGCAGATCTTTGCCGACGGCAGCCCGGGGAACCTCAACACCCGAGTGGTCGCCAAAGGCCAGGTGACGGTGAAGAAGCTCACTGACTGGCTGAAAGTCAGCCAGCCGCTGCCGGTTTCCGGCGATGTGCCTTATCAGTTGCAGCTGAGGCTCGTCGGTGGCGACAGTCAGTTGATGGTCAATTCCAGCCTCAAGGGGGTTGCGGTGGATCTTCCCGCGCCTTTCGGCCTGCCGGCCGGCGAAAGCCGCGACACGGTATTCCGGATGACCCTGGAAGGGCCTGAACGGCGTTACTGGGTCGATTACGGCGAATTGGCCAATTTCACCTTCGCAGCACCGCCCGGCAACATCTCCGACGGTCGCGGCGAGCTGTTTCTCGGTGATGGCGATGCGACGTTGCCGGGCGCCAAAGGCTTGCGGGTCCGCGGCGTGCTGTCCGAGCTGGATATAGAGCCCTGGAAGGCCCTGGTCGATCGTTATGCCGGGCAAGATCCGGGTGACAGCGCCAAACAACTGTTGAGCAGCGCCGACATCAAAGTGGGCAAGCTCACCGGCTTTGGCAGCACCTTCGATCAGGTTGCGCTGCAATTGAATCGCAAGCCGGCGACCTGGGCTTTGCAGATCGACAGCCAGCAGGCCAAAGGCAGTGTCGGCATCCCCGATGCCAAAGCCGCGCCGGTGGTGATCAACCTGCAATATGTGCGATTGCCGGCGGTGGATCCGACGGTTCAGGCCGACGAAAATGCGCCAGACCCTTTGGCCTCGGTCGATCCGACTAAAATCCCCGCGCTGGATATCACCATCACCCAGCTGTTCCAGGGCAAGGATCTGATCGGCGGCTGGTCGCTGAAAGTACGTCCAACGGCCAAGGGGATTGCACTGAACAATCTGGACCTGGGCCTCAAGGGCATGCTGTTGCAGGGCTCCGGTGGCTGGGAAGGCCAGCCAGGGGCCAGCAGCAGTTGGTACAAGGGGCGTCTGGGCGGCAAAAACCTGGCGGATGTGCTCAAGGGCTGGGGTTTTGCTCCGACCGTGACCAGTCGCGACTTCCACCTGGATGTCAACGGTCGTTGGCCGGGCTCCCCTGCCTGGGTCGGGCTCAAGCGCTTTTCCGGCAGTCTCGATCCGACACTGCGCGATGGTCAGTTCGTTGAAGTCGAGGGCGGTGCGCAGGCGTTGCGAGTGTTCGGTCTGCTGAACTTCAACTCGATCGGCCGGCGCCTGCGCCTGGACTTCTCCGACCTGTTCGGCAAAGGCTTGAGCTACGACCGGGTCAAGGGACTGCTAGTGGCCACCAACGGCGTGTACGTCACCCAGGAACCGATCACCCTGACCGGCCCCTCGAGCAATCTGGAACTCAATGGCACCCTCGACATGGTCGGCGACCGGGTCGATGCCAAGTTGCTGGTGACGTTGCCGGTGACCAACAACCTGCCAATCGCCGCCTTGATCGTCGGTGCACCGGCGATTGGCGGTGCATTGTTCCTGATCGACAAGCTGATCGGTGATCGCGTGGCGCGTTTCGCCAGCGTGAAATACACCGTCAAAGGCCCGTGGAAAGAGCCGAAAATCACTTACGACAAGCCTTTTTGAAAAACCACGATACATGCCTATGGAGTAGCATGGCTGCATCCCTATCAAGGAGTGCTCCATGTCTCTTGCGGTGATTCAAATGGTCAGCCAGGCCGACGTGCTGGCCAATCTTTCCCAGGCCCGACGCTTGCTGGAACAGGCAGCGGCTGGCGGTGCGCGACTCGCGGTGTTGCCGGAAAATTTCGCGGCCATGGGCCGTCGGGATATTGCCGACCTTGGCCGTGCCGAAGCCTTGGGCGAGGGGCCGATCCTGCCCTGGTTGAAACAGACCGCTCGCGACCTCAAGTTATGGATTGTGGCTGGCACCTTGCCTCTGCCGCCGGTGGATCAACCGACGGCCAAGAGCAATGCCTGCTCGTTGCTGATCGACGAGCAGGGCGAGACAGTGGCGCGCTATGACAAGCTGCATTTGTTCGATGTGGACGTAGCCGATCATCGGGGTCGTTATCGTGAGTCGGATGACTATGCTTATGGAGGCGCGGTAGTGGTGGCTGACACGCCCGTCGGCAGGGTGGGTCTGACGGTGTGCTACGACCTGCGTTTTCCCGAGTTGTACACTGAGCTGCGCGCCGCCGGTGCCGAGTTGATTACCGCGCCCTCGGCATTTACCGCGGTGACCGGTGCGGCTCATTGGGAGGTACTGATCCGCGCGCGGGCGATCGAGACTCAGTGTTATGTGCTGGCGGCCGCCCAGGGTGGGACTCACCCGGGACCGCGAGAAACCTTTGGCCATGCCGCGATTATCGACCCTTGGGGGCGCGTGCTGGTCGAACAGAATCAAGGCGAGGCCGTGCTGCTGGCCGAACGCGATAGCAGCGAACAGGCGTCCATTCGGGCGCGGATGCCGGTGGCCAGCCATCGGCGCTTTTTCTCGCAGGGCGCGCAGCGACCTGCCTCAGAACGATGAATTTAAGGCGTAAAACATATGAGCGAGTTGTTGACCTCCGTCAGTGAACACCTTTTAGCACCCGGCGGCGTGACCATCGAAAGCCTGCAAGCAGTGCTTGGTGACTTGGCCGGACCGGGCATCGATGCCGCCGACCTGTATTTCCAGGGACAGATTTCCGAGTCCTGGGCGCTGGAAGATGGCATCGTCAAGGAAGGCAGTTTCCATCTCGACCAAGGGGTTGGCGTGCGTGCGCAATCGGGCGAGAAGACCGGTTTTGCCTACAGCAACGCTATCACCCTTGAAGCCCTCGGCGCGGCGGCTCGCGCGGCGCGTTCGATCTCCCGGGCCGGGCAGAACGGCACGGTGCAGGCGTTCACCACTCAGGATGTTGCGCAGTTGTACGGGCCTGACAATCCGCTGGAGGTGATGACGCGCGCCGAGAAAGTCGACCTGCTCAAACGCATCGACGTGGCGACCCGCGCCCTCGATCCGCGTATCCAGCAAGTGACCGTGAGCATGGCCGGCGTCTGGGAACGGATCCTCGTGGCATCCACCGACGGCGGTCTGGCGGCGGATGTGCGGCCGTTGGTGCGCTTCAATGTCAGCGTGATCGTCGAACAGAACGGTCGCCGCGAACGCGGTGGTCATGGCGGCGGCGGCCGTACCGATTACCGTTATTTCCTCGGCGAGGACCGCGCCATGGGCTATGCCCGTGAAGCGCTGCGCCAGGCGCTGGTCAACCTCGAAGCGATTCCGGCACCGGCCGGTACGTTGCCGGTGGTGCTCGGTTCCGGCTGGTCTGGCGTGCTGTTGCATGAAGCGGTAGGTCACGGTCTGGAAGGCGACTTCAACCGTAAAGGCGCCTCGGCTTACAGCGGCCGCATGGGTGAAATGGTTGCTTCCAGACTCTGCACCATCGTCGACGACGGCACGCTGGCCGGTCGCCGTGGCTCCTTGAGCATCGACGACGAGGGCACTCCAACCGAGTGCACCACGCTGATCGAAAATGGCGTGCTCAAAGGCTATATGCAGGACAAGCTCAATGCCCGCCTGATGGGCGTGGCCCGCACCGGCAACGGTCGTCGCGAGTCTTATGCGCATCTGCCGATGCCGCGGATGACCAACACCTACATGCTCGCTGGCGAAAGTGATCCAGCCGAAATCATCGCCTCGGTGAAGAGGGGCATCTACTGCGCCAACCTCGGCGGCGGTCAGGTGGACATCACCAGCGGTAAATTCGTGTTCTCCACCAGCGAGGCCTATCTGATCGAAGACGGCAAGATCACCGCGCCGGTCAAAGGTGCAACCTTGATCGGTAACGGGCCGGAAGCCATGAGCAGGGTGTCGATGGTCGGTAACGACCTGGCGCTGGACAGCGGGGTAGGGACATGCGGCAAGGATGGGCAGTCGGTGCCGGTGGGTGTCGGCCAGCCAACCTTGAAAATCGACGCGATCACCGTGGGTGGCACGGGCGGGTGAAGTGGAGCCTTGGGTGGGCGAACCGCAACGCGGTGCAACCCACCCGAGGGCGAAGACTAACGCAGACCGCGTTGAGTTTCGTCCAGCTCACGGATGTACTTGAAGATTTTTCGGCTGGCAGCAGGTGGCTTGTTTTGCGCAAGCTCATGCTGGGCCTGACGGATCAGGGAGCGCAGTTGCTGGCGATCCGCGTCCGGGTAATCGACGACGAATTTCTCCAGGACGCCGTCATCGCCCGCGATCAAACGATCGCGCCAGCGTTCCAGGCCGTGGAAACGTTCGTTGTACTGGCGAGTGGAGGCATCGAGTTGATCGAGCAAGACCAGAATGGCGTCAGTGTCCTGATCGCGCATCAGTTTGCCGATGAACATGAGGTGCCGTTTGCGCGCGATATTCGCGGTGTGCTTCGGCGCATCGTGCAGAGCCCGGCGCAGGGCGTCGGTCAATGGCAGTTTTGCCAGCAAGTCAGGCTTGAGTGTTGTAAGGCGCTCGCCGAGGTCAACCAGAGCATGCAGCTCGCGTTTGACCTGGGATTTGCTTTTCTCCCCATCGAGGGAGTCGTCGTAAGAATCAACCATGGTGGCAGTCCGCAAAGAAACGCCGCCATGATAACCAGTCGGGGGCCGCTTGTCCGGCCCGGTCGCTCGAAGGCCTTAACCGAAAGCAGAATTTGAGTGGAGAAAACCATGAGTGCAGCAGAAAGCGTCGGCCCACAAGCTTTGCCGGCACTGCAGGAACAAGTCGAGCAGATCATCGCTGAAGCCAAGCGCCAAGGCGCCAGCGCCTGCGAAGTCGCGGTGTCTCTGGAGCAGGGTCTGTCGACGACGGTTCGCCAGCGGGAAGTCGAAACCGTTGAGTTCAACCGTGACCAGGGCTTTGGCATCACCTTGTATGTTGGCCAGCGCAAAGGCTCGGCCAGCACTTCGGCCAGCGGTCCGGAGGCGATTCGCGAAACTGTCGCCGCTGCACTGGCCATCGCCAAACATACCTCGGAAGACGAGTGCGCAGGGCTGGCCGATGCCGCCTTGATGGCCAAGGACGTGCAGGACTTTGACCTGTTCCACGCCTGGGACATTACCCCGGAACAAGCCATCGAGCAGGCTTTGACCTGTGAGGCGGCGGCGTTTGCCACCGACAGCCGGATCAAGAACGCCGATGGCACTACCCTGAGTACCCATCAGGGCTGCCGGGTGTATGGCAACAGCCATGGGTTTGTCGGCGGTTATGCGTCGACCCGGCACAGCCTGAGTTGCGTGATGATTGCCGAAGCCGACGGTCAGATGCAGCGCGATTACTGGTATGACGTGAATCGCCAGGGCGAACTGCTGGCTGATCCGGTCAGCATCGGCCAGCGAGCCGCGCAACGAGCGGCCAGCCGTCTGGGCGCGCGTCCGGTCCCGACCTGCGAGGTGCCAGTGCTGTTTTCAGCAGAATTGGCCGGAGGGCTGTTCGGCAGTTTCCTTGGGGCAATTTCCGGTGGCAACCTGTACCGTAAGTCGTCGTTCCTCGAAGGCACGCTGGGGCAGCGGTTGTTTCCTGAGTGGCTGACCCTGGATGAACGCCCGCACTTGATGCGTGGTCTGGCCAGTTCGGCGTTCGATGGCGACGGTCTGGCGACTTACGCCAAGCCTTTCGTCGAGAATGGCCATTTGGTGTCTTACGTGCTGGGCACGTACTCCGGTCGAAAGCTGGGCATGCCAAGCACCGCCAACGCCGGCGGCGTGCACAACCTGTTCGTCACCCACGGCGACGAGGACCAGACCGCCTTGCTGCGTCGCATGGGGCGTGGGTTGTTTGTCACCGAATTGATGGGCCAGGGCTTGAACATGGTGACGGGTGACTATTCCCGTGGTGCGGCAGGGTACTGGGTAGAGAACGGCGAGATCCAGTTTTCCGTGCAGGAAGTGACCATCGCCGGCAACATGCGCGACATGTTCCAGCAGATTATCGCGGTCGGTAATGACCTGGAGATGCGTAGCAATATTCGTACGGGCTCGGTGTTGATCGAGCGGATGACGGTCGCCGGTAGCTAAACGGCTACAGCTTCAAAAGGAAGGCGTGTCACCCAGTGGGTGACGCGCTTTTTTTTTTTGTGTGTGGGGGGGGGAATTGAGGTGAGCCGGAAAAGATCGCAGCCTCGCTTCGCTCGACAGCTCCTACGGATTGGCGTTCACACCGGATGTGTGTCGGTCCCGGCTCATGTAGGAGCTGCCGCAGGCTGCGATCTTTTGATTTTGTTCAGGCTTGTTTTGATTCTCACACCGCCCTCAATCCGATCATTGGTTACCAAAAGGCAGCAGAGATCGCCAAGCAGGCCTATCAACAGGGGCGACCGGTTATCGATGTGGACACCGCATTCACTGATTTCACGACTGCTGTGCCCGAGCGCGGACCGGTCGGCGGGAGCAAGCTCCCTCGCCACAAAAAGCCCTCTGAACACAGATTGTGTACTACTCGCCTTCGTCAAAGTAGCGGTTGATCAGATCGACCAGTGCATCCAGCGCTTCCTGTTCTTGCTCGCCTTCAGTGGCCAGATGGATTTTGGTGCCTTTGCCAGCAGCCAGCATCATCATGGCCATGATGCTTTTGCCGTCGACCGTGGATTCGGGTGTGCGTCCTACTCTGATCGTGCAATCCTTGAACTGACCGGCGACTCCTACGAATTTGGCAGACGCCCGGGCATGCAGGCCCAACTTGTTGATGATTTCAATTTCCAGAGCGGGCATCGCGGTGTGGATCCTTTAGCTAAGGTCGCGGTGGCGAACCTGGACATTCTTCAGGGATTTTTGCAGGACCTGGCCCAGACGTTCGGTCAGGTAGACGGAGCGGTGATGCCCGCCGGTGCAGCCAATGGCGATGGTGACGTAGGCACGGTTGCTGGCGGCGAAACGAGGCAGCCACTTCATCAGGTACGTAGAGATATCCTGGAACATTTCTTCAACATCCGGTTGCGCGGCCAGATACTCGGCTACCGGCTGATCCAGCCCGGATTGCTCGCGTAGTTCGGGTTTCCAGTAGGGATTGGGCAGGCAACGCACGTCGAACACCAGGTCGGCATCGACCGGCATGCCACGCTTGAAGCCAAAGGACTCGACCAGAAACGCCGTCCCCGGCTCCGGCTGGTTCAACAGGCGCAGCTTGATGGTGTCACGCAGTTGATACAGGTTCAGGTTGGTGGTGTTGACCTTCAGGTCTGCAAGGTCGGCAATCGGCCCCAGCAGATTGGTTTCATCGCGAATGGCTTCGGCCAGCGAGCGCTGGGCATTGCTCAGCGGGTGGCGCCGACGGGTTTCCGAAAAGCGCTTGAGCAGGGTTTCTTCGTCGGCGTCCAGATACAGCACATCGCATTGGATGTGTCGGCTGCGCACTTCTTCGAGCAATTGCGGGAAGCGTGTCAGGTGACTGGGCAGGTTGCGCGCATCGATCGAGACGGCGACCAGCGGCTGCGCCAGTTCCGTGTGAATCAACGCGCGCTCGGCCAACTCCGGAAGCAGCCCGGCCGGCAGGTTATCGATGCAGTAATAGCCACTGTCCTCTAGTACATCGAGGGCGGTGCTTTTACCCGAGCCGGACCGGCCGCTGACGATGATCAAGCGCATGATTAACTACCGTTCTGCTCATCCAGGACAACCTGGTACAGGGCTTCATTGGTTAAGGCGCTGCGAAGTTTTTCGCGCACTTCCTTGCGGTCAAGCATGCTGGCTATCTGCCGAAGCAGTTCCAGGTGCGCATCGGTAGCGGCTTCCGGCACCAGCAGGACAAACAGCAGGTCGACCGGGGCGCCATCGATGGCGTCGAAATCTATGGGGGCGTCCAGGTGCATCAAGGCACTGATGGGCGAGGTGCAACCTTTGAGGCGGCAGTGGGGGATGGCGATGCCGTTGCCAAAACCGGTGGAACCGAGTTTTTCACGGGCAATCAGACTCTCGAATACATCTTGCATCTCCAGATCCGGCACTTCGCGGTGGATAAGGTTGGCAATTTGCTCGAGTGCGCGCTTTTTACTGCCGCCCGGCACGTTCACCAAAGAACGGCCGGGGGTCAGGATATTTTCAAGTCGGATCATGGGTTGGGAGTGTTAACGACCTGTTGCGCCCTGGAGGAGGCTCTGGGTCTTTTCCTTATGCTTTTTGAGTTGGCGATCCAGTTTGTCGGTGAGCAGGTCGATCGCAGCATACATGTCGTCATGTTCTGCGTTAGCGACCACTTCACCGCCGTGGATATGCAAGGTGGCTTCGATTTTCTGCTTCAGCTTTTCGACCGTCATCGTGACTTGCACGTTGGTGATCTTGTCGAAGTGCCTTTCCAGTCGGTCGAGTTTTTCGCCGATGTAGGTGCGCAGGGGTTCGGTCACTTCCAATTGGTGTCCACTGATGTTGACTTGCATACAGCTTCTCCTTCGTTGCCAGTGCATAAGGCGGCAGGCTGGCTTGCCTGCCACTAGGCTGTGTCCGAAAACTCACTGAGCTTCAGAACACACCCTGGAACGCTGTGGCGTGGCCCGTTACATCAACCGCTTGCGTTCGCTCGAAGGCGCGATTCCAAGGGATTCGCGGTACTTGGCGACGGTGCGGCGGGCTACCTGAATGCCTTGTGCCTCCAGTAAACCAGCGATCTTGCTGTCACTCAACGGCTTTTTCTGATTTTCCGCGGCAACCAGTTTTTTGATGATCGCGCGAATCGCTGTGGACGAGCATTCACCGCCTTCGGAGGTGCTGACGTGGCTGGAGAAAAAGTATTTCAGTTCGTAGATACCGCGCGGGGTATGCATGAATTTCTGGGTAGTCACCCGGGAAATCGTCGACTCGTGCATGCCGACTGCTTCGGCGATGTCATGCAGGACCAGCGGTTTCATCGCTTCATCGCCGTATTCGAGAAAGCCGCGCTGGTGCTCGACGATCTGGGTAGCGACTTTCATCAGGGTTTCATTACGGCTTTGCAGGCTTTTGATGAACCAGCGCGCTTCCTGCAACTGGTTACGCATGAAGGTGTTGTCGGCGCTGGTGTCGGCGCGGCGGACGAAACCGGCGTACTGCGGGTTGACCCGCAGGCGTGGCACGGACTCCTGATTCAGTTCCACCAGCCAGCGCTCGTTGTCCTTGCGCACGATCACGTCGGGGACGACGTATTCAGCTTCAGTTGACTCGATTTGCGAGCCAGGGCGCGGGTTGAGGCTTTGCACCAGTTCGATGATCTGCCGCAGTTCGTCTTCCTTGAGCTTCATGCGGCGCATCAGCTGGCTGTAATCGCGGCTGCCAAGCAGTTCGATGAAGTCCGTGACCAGGCGCTTGGCCTCGGCCAGCCAAGGGGTCTTGGCTGGCAGTTGACGCAGTTGCAGCAGCAGGCACTCGCCCAGGTTGCGCGCGCCGATACCGGCCGGCTCGAATTGCTGGATGCGATGCAGGACCGCCTCGATCTCGTCCAGTTCGATGTCCAGCTCCGGATCGAAGGCTTCGAGAATCTCCTCGAGGGTTTCGTCCAGGTAGCCCTGATTGTTGATGCAATCGATCAGCGTCACGGCAATCAGGCGATCGGTGTCGGACATCGGCGCCAGGTTCAGTTGCCAGAGCAAATGGCTCTGCAGGCTCTCGCCGGCGGATGTACGGGTGGTGAAATCCCACTCGTCGTCATCGTTGCTCGGCAGGCTGCTGGCGCTGGTCTGGTAAACGTCTTCCCAGGCGGTGTCGACCGGCAGTTCATTAGGAATGCGCTCGTTCCAGTCACCTTCCTCGAGGTTGTCCACCGTCGGGGCGGTTTCCTGATAGGAGGGTTCCTGAACATCGGCATTGGGTTTCTGCTCGATGTTGTCGGCCAGAGGGTCGGCGTTATCGAAGTCGTCGCCTTCTTCCTGGCGTTCGAGCATAGGATTGGACTCCAGGGCCTCCTGGATTTCCTGTTGCAGGTCCAGGGTCGACAATTGGAGCAGGCGGATGGCCTGTTGCAGCTGCGGTGTCATCGTCAGCTGCTGGCCCATTCTCAAGACTAGCGATGGTTTCATGGCAGGGGCTTAACACCTTATTCGCCGGCGCGCATGCGCCATCCACTACAGGGCGCCGGAGCGCCAAACATAAGCAAATTATATGCCTGAAACTGCAGTGTTTGCCTAGAGCGCTGTAACAATAAAAATTAACAAGGTTTCATTGACATCGGCGCTCTGACGATAGCTGAAATCGTCCAGAGTGCTTTTGAGGTGCCTGCGTCAACCAAACCGCTCAATGCTTACAGGCGGAACTCATGCCCCAGATAGACTTCCTTCACCAGTTCGTTGGCCAGGATGGTCTCGGAGTCGCCTTCGGCGATCAGTTGACCGTCGTTGACGATGTAGGCAGTCTCGCAGATATCCAGGGTTTCACGGACGTTGTGGTCGGTGATCAGAACGCCGATACCCTTGGCCTTCAAGTGATGAATGATCTGCTTGATATCGCCTACCGAAATCGGGTCTACGCCGGCGAAAGGTTCGTCGAGCAGGATGAATTTCGGCGCGGTAGCCAGTGCGCGGGCGATTTCCACTCGGCGACGTTCGCCACCGGACAGGCTCATGCCGAGGTTGTCGCGGATGTGGTGAATATGGAATTCCTGCAGCAGGCTTTCCAGCTCCTGGCGACGCCCGGCCTTGTCGAGTTCCTTGCGGGTCTCGAGGATGGCCATGATGTTGTCGGCGACCGATAGTTTGCGGAAGATCGACGCTTCTTGCGGCAGATAACCGATGCCGGCCCGTGCGCGACCGTGCATCGGTTGGTGGCTGACGTCCAGATCATCGATCAATACCCGACCCTGATCGGCCTGGACCAGGCCGACGATCATGTAGAAACAGGTGGTCTTGCCGGCGCCGTTCGGACCGAGCAGGCCGACGATCTGACCGCTGTCGATCGACAGGCTGACGTCGCGCACGACCTGGCGGCTCTTGTAGCTCTTGGCCAGATGCTGAGCTTTCAGAGTTGCCATTACGGGGCCTTTTGCTCGTCGGTTTTCTTCTTCGGCTGGATCACCATATCGATCCGCGGACGGGGCGCGGTCACCGTAGTGCCGGTGGCGCGACCGGCATTGGCAACCTGGCGCTTGGTGTCGTAGACGATTTTTTCGCCTTCGGTGGTGTTGCCTTCGTTGATCACTTTGGCCTTGTCGATCAGCACGACGCGATCTTGCGAAGCGTGGTACTGGATGGTCACGGCATAGGCCTTGACCGGCTCGGTATCGCCAGGCTTCTGCAGCTGTTCGAAGTAAGCCAGGTTGCCGACGGAGGTGACCACGTCGATCTCGCCCGAAGCTGCGCGGGTGATGGTCACGGTGTTGCCGGTGATCTTCATCGAACCCTGGGTGATGATCACATCGCCCTTGTAAGTGGCAATGCCTTGCTTGTCATCCAGTTGGGCGTCGTCGGCCTGAATGCGGATTGGTTGCTGGCTATCAGTCGGCAGAGCCCAGGCGCTCGCGCTTCCCAGTGCTGCGCTCAGGCTGAGCAAAATAGGGAGGGTTTTAACGAGACTCATACTGTCCTCTTACGTTCGATAGCAGGTGTATCCTGCTCTCTTTCAAATACGCTTTCATGCCCTTGCCAGTCGACACGCCACCAGCGCCGTCGATTCTAACGGCTTGCTCGGTTTGCGCATATTGCTTCTGAGGGAATACGGTCATGCGACTACTGGTAATAATCGTCGCACGGTTTTTCTCGTCGGTACGTGCGATACGTACCGAGTCGATCAGTTCGACTTCGGTGCCGCCAGGATTGACCTCGCCACGCTCACTCTGGACGTGCCAGGGGTAAGCCGTGCCGCGATACAGGTTCAGGTCGGGTTTGGTCAGCAACGTCACGTCGGTTGCTTTCAGGTGTTCGACTTTGTCGGCAGTCATTTCGTACTGCAACTTGCCGTCGGGCAGGAACTGCACGCTGTGGGCGTTGAGGGCGTAGTAGTCAATGGCAGTTGCATCGACGACCGCCGTCGGCCGCTCCATGAAGCGTTGCGGGCTGATGTTCCAGTAGCCCACGGCCGCAAACACTGCGGCAATGGCTGCGAACATCAAAATGTTACGAACTTTTTTACTCAGCATAGGTGGCTCTACAGGTAAGCGGCGTTGGCTGCTTCAAGATTGCCTTGGGCGCGCAGGATCAACTCGCAAAATTCGCGTGCAGCCCCTTCGCCGCCACGGGCCTGGGTAATGCCGTGTGCATGTTCGCGGACAAAGCTGGCAGCGCTGGCGACTGCCATGCCCAGGCCTACGCGACGAATCACCGGCAGGTCGGGCAGGTCGTCACCGAGGTAGGCGACTTGTTCATAGCTTAGGTTGAGTTGAGCAAGAAGCTCGTCGAGTACCACCAGTTTGTCTTCGCGGCCCTGATATAAATGAGGGATTCCGAGATTTTTCGCCCGGCGCTCGACCACCGGGGTTTTTCGGCCGCTGATAATAGCCGTCTGCACGCCCGTTGCCATCAGCATTTTGATGCCCTGGCCGTCGAGCGTGTTGAACGTCTTGAACTCGCTGCCGTCTTCGAGAAAGTACAGGCGGCCATCGGTCAGCACGCCGTCGACGTCGAAAACCGCCAGTTTGATGTTTTTGCCGCGTTGCAAAAGATCGGTGCTCATTACATTACTCCCGCACGCAGCAAGTCGTGCATATTCAGGGCGCCAACCGGCCGGTCATCGGCATCGACCACCACCAGGGCGTTGATTTTATTGTCTTCCATGATTTTCAAAGCTTCGGCTGCGAGCATTTCGGCGCGCGCGGTCTTGCCGTGAGCTGTCATCACTTCATCGATAGTGGCGCTGTGGATGTCAATGGTGCGGTCCAGCGTGCGGCGCAAGTCACCATCCGTGAAAATCCCCGCCAGACGTCCGTCGGCCTCGAGCACCACGGTCATGCCCAGACCTTTGCGAGTCATTTCCATCAAGGCGTCTTTGAGCAAGGTGCCGCGCTGCACGTGTGGCAGTTCCTTCCCTGCGTGCATGACATTTTCCACTTTCAGCAGCAAGCGACGACCCAGGGCGCCGCCCGGATGGGAAAAGGCGAAATCTTCGGCGGTGAAGCCCCGTGCTTCAAGCAGGGCGACCGCCAGTGCGTCGCCCATCACCAGCGCAGCGGTGGTCGAAGAGGTCGGCGCCAGATTCAGCGGGCAGGCTTCGTGCTCGACATGGACATTGAGATTGACCTCGGCAGCCTTGGCCAGCGCTGAGTCGGGGTTGCCGGTCATGCTGATCAACTGAATGCCCAGGCGCTTGATCAGGGGCAATAGTGTGATGATTTCATTGGTGGAGCCGGAGTTGGACAGCGCGAGGATGATGTCATCCCGGGTAATCATGCCCATGTCACCGTGGCTGGCTTCAGCCGGGTGGACGAAAAATGCCGTAGTGCCGGTGCTGGCCAGGGTGGCGGCTATCTTGCTGCCGATGTGCCCGGATTTACCCATGCCCACCACTACTATGCGGCCTTTGCTGGCCAGAATCATCTCGCAAGCGCGTACGAAATCTGCATCGATATGGGCCAGCAAGCCTTGTACGGCTTCAAGCTCGAGGCGGATGGTGCGTTGTGCTGATTGAATCAGGTCGCTGGATTGGCTCATGACAGAAGTCGAATACCCTGATGAAAAGGCGGCGATTATAGCGGTAATGATCGATTCCCTCACGCAAGTTCGTCAGGCTTTGTGTGGCTGGTTTTGCCGAACCGCTCTATTAAGCCGCTTTTTGCCTGTCTTGTTGCTGAACAGGCATGGCTTCGGCCTTGGGGGCTCTGCATCAGCAGTGATATAGTTCGCCGCCAGTTCGGCCTGCCCAGGATCTATGTGCTTTTGGTAGGGAGCCAGGCGTCCGAGTGAGAGGCTGCATCGCAAGGAGTTTAGATGAGTGCCGATAACGCCTACGCGGTCGAGCTGAAGGGGCTGTCCTTCAAGCGCGGTGCGCGCAGCATTTTCAATAACATCGATATTCGCATACCGCGGGGCAAGGTCACCGGCATCATGGGACCTTCCGGCTGCGGTAAAACCACACTGCTGCGGCTGATGGGCGCGCAGTTGCGGCCCAGCAGCGGCGAAGTCTGGGTCAACGGCCAGAACCTGCCGCAGCTTTCGCGCAGCGATCTGTTCGATGCGCGCAAGCAAATGGGGGTGTTGTTTCAAAGCGGCGCACTGTTCACGGATCTGGACGTGTTCGAGAACGTCGCCTTTCCGCTGCGCGTTCACACCCAATTACCGGATGAAATGATCCGCGACATCGTCTTGCTCAAATTGCAGGCGGTTGGGCTGCGTGGCGCCATCGATCTGATGCCGGACGAATTGTCGGGCGGCATGAAGCGTCGCGTCGCCCTGGCACGAGCCATTGCCCTCGATCCGCAGATCCTTATGTACGACGAGCCCTTTGTCGGTCAGGACCCTATCGCCATGGGCGTGCTGGTGCGCCTGATCCGCTTGCTCAACGATGCCCTGGGGATCACCAGTATCGTGGTTTCCCACGACCTGGCCGAGACCGCGAGCATTGCCGACTATCTGTATGTGGTTGGCGATGAGCAGGTGTTGGGACAGGGGACTCCCGAAGAGTTGATGAACTCCGACAACCCACGCATTCGTCAATTCATGACCGGCGAACCGGATGGCCCGGTCCCGTTTCACTTTACGGCGCCGGATTACCGCGCAGATCTTCTGGGGAAGCGCTGATGCGCAAGAAATCACTGATTGAGAGGGTTCGCCTCTTCGGTCGCTCGGCCATCGACATTGTCGAGGTGCTGGGGCGTTCGGCGCTGTTTCTGTTTCACGCGCTGCTCGGACGCGGCAGCATCGGCGGCGGGTTTGGCCTGCTGGTCAAGCAACTGCATGCGGTCGGCGTGATGTCCCTGGTGATCATTGTGGTCTCCGGGATTTTCATCGGCATGGTTCTGGCGCTGCAAGGCTTCAATATCCTGTCCGGCTACGGTTCGGAACAGGCGGTCGGGCAGATGGTTGCGCTGACCCTGCTGCGCGAGTTGGGACCGGTGGTCACGGCCTTGCTGTTCGCCGGGCGGGCCGGTTCGGCCCTGACCGCCGAAATCGGCAACATGAAATCCACCGAGCAGCTCTCCAGTCTGGAAATGATTGGCGTGGATCCGCTCAAGTACATCATTGCCCCACGCCTCTGGGCCGGTTTCATTTCCCTGCCGTTGCTGGCGATGATTTTCAGCGTGGTAGGCATCTGGGGCGGCTCCTGGGTGGCCGTCGACTGGCTGGGCGTGTATGAAGGTTCTTACTGGTCGAACATGCAAAATAGCGTGACGTTCGGCGACGATGTGCTCAATGGTGTGATCAAAAGCATCGTTTTTGCCTTTGTAGTGACCTGGATTGCCGTATTCCAAGGCTATGACTGCGAGCCCACCTCCGAGGGGATCAGTCGTGCCACCACCAAGACCGTGGTGTATGCCTCATTGGCCATTTTGGGCCTGGACTTTATTTTGACCGCCTTGATGTTTGGAGATTTCTGATGCAAAACCGCACCCTGGAAATCGGTGTCGGCCTTTTCTTGCTGGCTGGCATCCTGGCTTTGTTGTTGCTTGCGTTGCGGGTCAGTGGTCTGTCCCCGACGTCGAGCACCGACAGCTATAAACTTTATGCGTATTTCGACAATATCGCCGGTTTGACGGTCAGATCCAAAGTGACCATGGCCGGTGTGACTATCGGCAAGGTCACGGCTATCGATCTGGATCGCGACAGTTTCACCGGTCGGGTCACGCTGCAACTGGAAAAACGGGTAGATAATCTGCCGACGGACTCCACTGCATCGATCCTGACCTCTGGGCTGTTGGGTGAGAAGTACATCGGTCTCAGCGTGGGCGGGGAGGAGACCCTGCTCAAGGATGGTTCGACCATCCATGACACCCAGTCATCGCTGGTGCTCGAAGACCTGATCGGTAAATTCCTGCTCAATACCGTTAGCAAAGACGCCAAATGAGGAATTTTTCATGATCTCTATCTTACGACGTGGCCTGTTGGTATTACTCGCGGCCTTGCCGTTGATGGCTAACGCCGTGGCTGCACCTTCCGCGCACGATCTGGTACAGGACACCACTACCCGGTTGCTGGCCGATCTGGCTGCCAATAAAGAGAAGTACAAACACAGCCCGAGTGCGTTCTACGATGCCTTGAACGGTATCGTCGGCCCTGCGATCGATGCCGATGGCATTTCCCGCAGCATCATGACGGTCAAGTATTCGCGTAAAGCCACGCCGGACCAGATGGCGCGTTTTCAGGACAACTTCAAGCGCAGCCTGATGCAGTTCTATGGCAACGCCTTGCTCGAATACAACAACCAGGGCATCACGGTTTCCCCTGCCAAGGAAGAAGGCAAGGACCGCACCAGCGTCGATATGCAGGTCAAGGGCAACAACGGCTCGATCTACCCGGTTTCCTACACCTTGACCAAAATCAACGGTGAATGGAAAGTCCGCAACGTGATCATCAACGGCATCAATATTGGCAAGCTGTTCCGTGATCAGTTCGCTGACGCCATGCAGCGCAATGGCAACGACCTGGACAAGACCATCGATAGTTGGGCCGGTGAAGTCGCCAAAGCCAAGGAAAAGACCGAAGAATCCACCGAGAAGACTGTGCAATGAATGAGTCGGCTGTCCGTATGGGCGCAGCTGGCGAGCTGTTGCTCAGTGGCGTGCTGGATTACCGCAGCGGTCCCGATCTGCGCAAGGAAGGCCAGGCCTTGATCAAAGCCAGTACGGCAGAGTCCCTGGTTGTCGATTGCTCGGCGGTGCAGAAGTCCAGCAGCGTCGGTCTGTCGCTGTTGCTGGCCTTCATGCGTGATGCGCAAGCGGCCGGCAAGGCGTTGAGCGTCCGGGCGCTACCCGACGATATGCGTGAAATTGCTCAGGTCAGCGGTTTGACCGAGCTGTTGGCGCATCCCTAACTATCATCTATAGAGAGGCCCCCCGTCAGAGTCCTGCTTAGCGGGGTTCGCAGGCGCGGGGCTTTTTTGTATGATGTCCGACCCGCGCGCACAGGGCGCCGATTGAGGTTGAGCATGCAGGCCAACGAAGTGAAGAGCTTCCTTGAAGGAAAGCTGTCCGAGACTCTTTTATCAGTGCAGGTAGAAGTTGAGGGCGAAGGCTGCAATTTTCAGCTGAACGTGATTAGTGACGAACTGGTGGCTTTGAGCCCGGTCAAGCGTCAGCAGAGCATCTATGCCCATTTGAACCCATGGATCGCCGATGGCAGCATCCACGCGGTCACTATGAAATTTTTCAGCAGCGCGGCCTGGGCCGAGCGCACCTGAGCCCAAGGGCGACGAGATTCTTATGGATAAATTGATTATTACCGGCGGGGCTCGTCTTGATGGCGAAATCCGCATCTCCGGGGCAAAGAACTCAGCCCTGCCGATTCTGGCTGCAACCTTGCTGTGCGATGGCCCGGTGACGGTCGCCAACCTGCCGCACCTGCACGACATCACCACCATGATCGAGCTGTTCGGTCGCATGGGCATTGAGCCGGTGATCGACGAAAAACTCAGCGTCGAAATCGATCCACGCACCATCAAGACGTTGATCGCACCGTACGAACTGGTGAAAACCATGCGTGCCTCGATCCTGGTGCTAGGCCCGATGGTTGCCCGTTTCGGTGAAGCCGAAGTCGCACTGCCTGGCGGTTGCGCCATTGGCTCGCGTCCGGTCGACCTGCACATCCGTGGCCTCGAAGCCATGGGCGCAATCATTGACGTCGAAGGCGGCTACATCAAGGCCAAGGCGCCTGAAGGCGGCTTGCGCGGTGCGCACTTCTTCTTCGATACCGTCAGTGTGACCGGTACCGAAAACATCATGATGGCCGCCGCTCTGGCCAAGGGCCGCAGCGTTCTGGCAAATGCCGCTCGCGAGCCTGAAGTCATTGACCTGGCGAACTTCCTGATCGCCATGGGCGCCAAGATCACCGGCGCCGGCACCGACACCATTACCATCGATGGCGTCGAGCGTCTGCACCCGACCACTTACAAAGTGATGCCTGACCGTATCGAAACCGGGACCTACCTGGTTGCTGCTGCCGTGACCGGCGGGCGCGTGAAGGTCAAGGATACCGATCCGACCATCCTTGAAGCCGTACTGGAAAAACTCAAGGAAGCCGGTGCCGAAATCACCTGCGGTGAAGACTGGATCGAGCTGAACATGCACGGCAAGCGGCCAAAAGCCGTTAATATCCGTACAGCTCCGTACCCGGCGTTCCCGACGGACATGCAGGCGCAGTTCATCTCGCTCAACGCGATCGCCGAAGGCACTGGCGCGGTAATCGAGACCATCTTCGAAAACCGCTTCATGCACGTGTATGAATTGCACCGCATGGGCGCCAAGATCCAGGTCGAAGGCAACACCGCGATCGTTACCGGCACCGAAAAGCTCAAAGGCGCGCCAGTCATGGCGACCGACCTGCGGGCTTCGGCCAGCCTGGTCATCTCGGCACTGATCGCCGAAGGCGACACGCTGATCGATCGCATCTACCACATAGATCGTGGTTACGAGTGCATCGAAGAGAAACTGCAGATGCTCGGCGCGAAGATCCGCCGCGTACCGGGCTAGTTTCTGCTGCATGGGCGCAGGGAAGCGCCCGCTGGTTTCGTTTCAAGTCGAGGGTGTTGCACCCTCGATGTGTGCCCGGCGCCGTTTGCGACCGGGCATGAGTATCCTGATAAGGACTTACGTTTCCCATGTTGACCATCGCACTGTCCAAGGGCCGCATCCTCGACGACACCCTGCCGCTTCTGGCTGAAGCGGGCATTGTGCCGACCGAGAATCCGGACAAGAGCCGCAAGTTGATCATCCCCACGACCCAGGCCGATGTGCGCTTGCTGATCGTGCGTGCCACCGATGTGCCGACTTACGTCGAGCATGGTGCCGCCGACCTCGGTGTGGCCGGTAAAGATGTGTTGATGGAATATGGTGGCCAGGGCCTCTACGAGCCCCTGGACCTGCGAATTGCCCTGTGCAAGCTGATGACCGCCGGTAAAGTCGGCGCGGTCGAGCCCAAAGGTCGTCTGCGTATCGCCACCAAGTTCGTCAACGTTGCCAAGCGCTACTACGCCGAACAGGGCCGTCAGGTCGACATCATCAAGCTCTATGGCTCGATGGAGCTGGCGCCGCTGATCGGTCTGGCCGACAAGATCATCGACGTGGTCGATACCGGCAACACCCTGCGCGCCAATGGCCTGGAACCCCAGGACTTCATTGCCGACATCAGCTCCCGGCTGATCGTCAACAAAGCTTCGATGAAAATGCAGCACGATCGTATCCAGGCGTTGATCGACACCCTGCGCAAGGCAGTGGAGTCTCGACACCGCGGCTGATTCACCTGCGCGACCTTGAGTCGCGCCCGTCTATCCGCCTCATAGCCAGAATTCTCAGGTGCCCAAGCGGATTGGATAGTAGCTTAGGGCGCCTGAGTTTTTGCCAATCCTATGAGGCTCTCGCTATGACCGCACCGACTGCAATTCGCCGACTCAACGCTGCTGACCCGGATTTCGCGCATCATCTGGATCATCTGCTGAGCTGGGAAAGTGTGTCTGACGACTCGGTCAATCAGCGAGTGCTGGACATCATCAAGGCCGTGCGCGAACGCGGCGATGCGGCGCTGGTGGAATTCACCCAGAAGTTCGACAGCCTGGAAGTCGCGTCCATGGCGGACCTGATCCTGCCTCGCGAACGCCTGGAACTGGCCCTGACGCGGATCACCGTGCCCCAGCGCGAAGCCCTGGAAAAGGCTGCGGCCCGAGTACGTAGCTACCACGAAAAACAGAAACAGGACTCCTGGAGCTACACCGAAGCCGACGGCACGGTGCTGGGCCAGAAGGTCACACCGCTGGATCGCGCCGGTCTGTACGTACCGGGCGGCAAAGCGTCGTACCCGTCATCGGTGCTCATGAACGCGATTCCGGCCAAGGTTGCCGGCGTGACCGAAGTGGTCATGGTGGTGCCGACCCCGCGTGGTGAAATCAATGAGCTGGTGCTGGCCGCGGCCTGCATCTCCGGTGTCGACCGGGTGTTCACCATCGGTGGCGCCCAGGCGGTTGCCGCGTTGGCGTACGGCACCGAAAGCGTGCCCAAGGTCGACAAGGTGGTCGGCCCCGGCAATATCTATGTGGCCACCGCCAAGCGTCACGTATTCGGCCAGGTCGGTATCGACATGATCGCCGGTCCGTCCGAGATCCTGGTGGTCTGCGACGGTCAGACCGATCCGGACTGGATCGCCATGGACCTGTTCTCCCAGGCCGAGCACGATGAAGATGCCCAGGCGATCCTGGTCAGCCCGGATGGGGCGTTCCTCGACAAGGTCGCGGCGAGCATCGCCAAACTGCTGCCGACCATGGAGCGCGCCGAGATCATCGAGACCTCGATCAACGGCCGTGGTGCGTTGATTCAGGTCCGCGACATGCAACAGGCCATCGAAGTGGCCAACCGCATTGCCCCGGAACACCTGGAATTGTCGGTCGCCGATCCGCAAGCCTGGTTGCCGCAGATCCGCCACGCCGGCGCGATCTTCATGGGTCGTCACACTTCAGAAGCCTTGGGCGACTACTGTGCAGGTCCGAACCACGTGTTGCCGACTTCCGGCACTGCGCGCTTCTCCTCGCCGCTGGGTGTGTACGACTTCCAGAAACGCTCTTCGATCATCTTTTGCTCCGAGCAGGGCGCGTCCGAACTGGGCAAAACCGCTTCCGTGCTGGCCCGTGGCGAGTCGCTGACCGCTCACGCCCGCAGCGCCGAATACCGCATCGTCGACGACCTCTCTCTTGAAGGGCAAGGAAACTGAACATGAGTAAATTCTGGAGCCCATTCGTCAAGAATCTGGTGCCTTACGTTCCGGGCGAACAGCCGAAACTGGCGAAGCTGGTAAAGCTCAACACCAACGAAAACCCGTACGGACCATCGCCTAAAGCCCTGGCGGCGATGCAGACCGAACTCAATGACAACCTGCGTCTGTACCCGGACCCGAACAGTGATGTGCTGAAACAAGCCGTTGCCAGGTACTACGGCGTGCAGGGCAATCAGGTGTTTCTCGGCAATGGTTCCGATGAAGTCCTGGCGCACATCTTCCACGGCTTGCTGCAACACGATCAGCCGCTGCTGTTCCCGGACATCAGCTACAGCTTCTACCCGGTTTACTGCGGGTTGTATGGCATCAAGTTTGATACCGTGCCGCTGAACGAGCAGTTCCAGATCAACCCGGAAGACTACGCCAAGCCGAACGGCGGGATCATTTTCCCGAATCCGAACGCCCCGACCGGTTGCCTGTTGGCGCTGGACGCAGTCGAGCAAATCCTCAAGGCCAGCCCGGATTCGGTGGTGGTGGTCGATGAAGCCTACATCGACTTCGGTGGCGAGACGGCGATCAGCCTGGTGGATCGTTATCCGAATCTTCTGGTGACCCAGACCTTGTCCAAATCGCGCTCCCTGGCGGGCCTGCGGGTCGGTCTGGCAGTCGGCCATCCAGACCTTATCGAGGCGCTGGAGCGGATCAAGAACAGCTTCAACTCCTACCCGCTGGATCGTCTGGCGATTGTGGGCGCGGCGGCGGCGTTCGAGGATCGCGAGTACTTCGACAAGACTTGTCAGTTGGTTATCGACAGCCGTGAACAGGTGGTTGCTCAACTGACCGCGAAGGGTTTCGAGGTGCTGCCGTCAGCGGCGAACTTCATCTTCGCCCGTCATCCACAGCACGATGCGGCTGGCCTGGCGGCTAAGTTGCGCGAGCAGGGGGTGATTGTCCGTCACTTCAAACAGGAGCGGATCGCCCAGTTCCTGCGGATCAGCATCGGCACGCCGGAGCAGAACCAGGCGTTGATCGATGGTCTGGGCGACCTCTAAACCTATATCGCGAGCAAGTCGGATCGCCGCACTGCCCGCGTTGCCACATCATCTTTGGGGTGCTCGAATCGTGCCAACCATTTGACCCGAACCTTGCGTTTGCCCGGTGAGGGTCAAGACGGTATCTACGGGTTTATTCCTGCTCTTTGACGGGAGTAGTTGCGGGCGGTGGACGCAGACCAATCTCCGCGGTGAGCTTGAGTTCCTTGCCGTTGCGCATGACCTGGATGCTGACCTTGTCGGTCGGCTTGATCCGCGCCACCTGGTTCATCGAGCGGCGTCCGTCGCCGGCCGGTTCGCCGTCGATGCTGAGGATCACGTCACCCAGTTGCAGGCCGGCCTTCTGTGCTGGACCGTCGCGGAAAATCCCGGCGACCACGATGCCCGGGCGCCCGGAGAGGCCAAAGGATTCTGCCAGTTCCTGGCTCAAGGGCTGCACTTCAATACCGAGCCAGCCGCGGATGACCTGGCCGTGCTCGATGATCGATTTCATCACCTCCATGGCCAGCTTGATCGGGATTGCGAATCCAATGCCCTGGGAGCCGCCGGACTTGGAGAAGATCGCCGTGTTGACCCCGGTCAGGTTGCCATTGGCGTCTACCAGCGCACCTCCGGAGTTGCCCGGGTTGATCGCGGCGTCGGTCTGAATGAAGTCTTCGTAGTTGTTCAGGCCCAACTGGTTTCGCCCGGTGGCGCTGATAATGCCCATGGTGACGGTCTGGCCTACGCCGAACGGGTTGCCGATGGCCAGCGCGACATCGCCGATGCGGATGTTGTCGGAGCGGCCAACGGTGATCGAAGGCAAGTTCTTCAGATCGATTTTCAGTACCGCCAGGTCTGTTTCCGGGTCGCTGCCGATCACCCGCGCCAGGGTTTCGCGACCATCCTTGAGCGCCACCACGATCTGGTCGGCGCCGCTGGTGACATGGTTGTTGGTCAGCAGGTAGCCTTCAGGGCTCATGATCACGCCCGAGCCGAGGCTGGACTCCATGCGCTTCTGCTTGGGCAGGTTATCGCCGAAGAAGCGTCGGAACTGCGGATCCTCGAACAATGGATGGCTGGGTTTGTTGATCACCTTGGTGGTGTACAGGTTGACCACCGCCGGCGCGGCGATGGTTACCGCGTCGGCGTAGGACACGGGGCCCTGCTGGGCCAGGGTAGTTTGCGGGGCTTGCTGCAGGTTGACGTCAAGGCTTGGCAGCCCCACCCACTGCGGATAACGCTGAATAATCAGCAACGCGATAAGCACGCCGGCCAACAGCGGCCAGCCAAAAAAACGCAGCGCCTTGAGCATTAAGCAAGTCCTGAGAGGTTGCAGGGGGTGTGAGACCGCCCATAATGTCGCGCATTATAGAGGCGTGCGAGCACCTCTGAACGGGATATTTAGGAGTCTTTTATGGCCGTTGCCCTGAACACCCTGGTAGAAGAAGCAGACCGTTACCTCAGTAGTTCGCGGATTGCCGATTACTGCCCCAACGGCTTGCAGGTCGAAGGTCGGCCACAGGTCATGCGCATCGTCAGCGGCGTCACCGCCAGCCAGTCGTTGCTCGACGCGGCAGTGGAGGCCAAGGCTGATTTGGTGCTGGTGCATCATGGCTATTTCTGGAAGGGCGAGAATCCGTGCATCACCGGCATGAAGCAGCGCCGGCTGAAAACCTTGCTCAAGCATGACATCAGTTTGCTGGCATACCACCTGCCACTGGACTTGCATCCTGAGGTTGGCAACAACGTGCAGCTTGCTCGGCAGTTGGATATTACTGTCGAAGGTCCGCTGGACCCGAATGACCTCAAGGTCGTCGGCCTGGTCGGCTCGTTGTCCGAACCCATGACCGCGCGCGATTTTGCCCGGCGCGTACAGGAAGTCATGGGGCGCGAACCGCTGCTGATCGAAGGCAGCGAGATGATCCGGCGTGTCGGCTGGTGCACCGGTGGCGGCCAGGGTTATATCGATCAAGCGGTGTTGGCCGGTGTCGACCTGTACCTGAGTGGCGAAGCCTCGGAACAGACCTTCCACAGCGCCCGGGAAAACGACATCAGCTTTATCGCCGCCGGCCACCACGCCACCGAGCGCTACGGCGTGCAGGCGCTGGGAGATTATCTGGCGCGGCGCTTTGCCCTCGAGCACATCTTCATCGATTGCCCGAATCCGATTTGATTTCTGTAGGAGCTGTCGAGTGAAACGAGGCTGCGATCTTTCCAGGTCCACTTGAGTCCCAAGCGAAAGATCAAAAGATCGCAGCCTCGTTTCACTCGACAGCTCCTACGCAGCTCCTACACAGCTCCTACGCGGCTCTTACGCAGCTCTTATAAGGTGTGGGGCCCAAACACCCGGGTATATTCATATACTCTTTCGATCTAGCTGGCCTCCTCAATAGAAGCGGACGCTGTGCTAGCATGCCTCGCTCGAACACGGCCCGCTGGCCGTCCATAAGATCGTTTTCGTGAGTAGCTATGGTCGACAAACTGACGCATCTGAAACAGCTGGAGGCCGAAAGCATCCACATCATCCGCGAGGTCGCCGCCGAGTTCGATAACCCGGTGATGCTGTATTCCGTCGGTAAAGACTCCGCCGTGATGCTGCACCTTGCGCGTAAGGCGTTCTTCCCGGGCAAACTGCCGTTCCCGGTGATGCACGTCGACACCCAGTGGAAGTTCAAGGAAATGTACCGCTTCCGCGACCGCATGGTCGAAGAGCTGGGCCTGGACCTGCTGGTGCACGTCAATCCCGAGGGCATAGCTCAGGGCATTAACCCGCTGACCCACGGCAGTGCCAAGCACACCGACATCATGAAGACCGAAGGCCTCAAGCAGGCTTTGGACAAGTACGGTTTCGACGCCGCCTTCGGTGGTGCCCGTCGCGATGAAGAGAAGTCCCGTGCCAAAGAGCGCGTGTACTCCTTCCGTGACACCAAACACCGCTGGGACCCGAAGAATCAGCGTCCCGAGTTGTGGAACGTCTACAACGGCAACGTCAACAAGGGCGAATCGATCCGCGTGTTCCCTTTGTCGAACTGGACCGAGCTGGACATCTGGCAGTACATCTACCTCGAAGGGATCCCGATCGTACCCTTGTACTTCGCCGCCGAGCGCGATGTCATCGAGATGAACGGCACCTGGATCATGATCGACGACGAGCGTCTGCTCAATCACCTGAGCGATGAAGACAAGGCGCGTATCGTCAAGAAGAAAGTCCGCTTCCGCACACTGGGCGACTACCCGTTGACCGGTGCGGTCGAGTCCGAGGCTACCAGCCTGACCGACATCATTCAGGAAATGCTCCTGACGCGAACTTCCGAACGCCAGGGCCGGGTCATCGATCATGATGGCGCAGGCTCGATGGAAGAAAAGAAACGTCAGGGTTATTTCTAAGGGGTTGTCATGTCGCACGCATCTGATTTGATCAGCGAGGACATCCTCGCCTATCTGGGCCAGCACGAACGCAAGGAAATGCTGCGCTTTCTTACCTGTGGCAACGTCGACGACGGCAAGAGCACGCTGATCGGGCGCCTGCTGCACGACTCCAAGATGATCTACGAAGACCATCTGGAAGCCATTACCCGCGACTCGAAAAAAGTCGGCACCACAGGCGATGATATCGACCTGGCGTTGCTCGTCGACGGCCTGCAGGCCGAGCGCGAGCAGGGCATCACCATTGATGTCGCCTACCGCTATTTCTCCACCGCCAAGCGCAAATTCATCATTGCCGATACCCCTGGCCATGAGCAGTACACCCGCAACATGGCTACCGGCGCATCGACCTGCGACCTGGCGATCATTCTGGTGGATGCCCGCTACGGCGTGCAGACCCAGACCCGTCGTCACAGCTTTATTGCCTCGCTGCTGGGGATCAAGCACATCGTCGTCGCCATCAACAAGATGGACCTCAATGGCTTTGATGAAAAAGTCTTCGAGTCGATCAAGGCCGATTACCTGAAGTTCGCCGAAGGCATTGCGTTCAAGCCGAGCACCATGGCGTTCGTTCCAATGTCGGCACTCAAAGGCGACAACGTAGTGAACAAGAGCGACAGTTCGCCTTGGTACACCGGTCAGTCGCTGATGGAGATTCTCGAAACCGTCGAGATCGCCAACGACCGCAACTACACCGATTTGCGCTTCCCGGTGCAGTACGTCAACCGTCCGAACCTGAACTTCCGTGGCTTCGCCGGTACCCTGGCCAGCGGCATCGTGCACAAGGGCGATGAAGTCGTGGTGCTGCCGTCGGGCAAGAGCAGCCGGGTCAAATCCATCGTCACCTTTGACGGGGAGCTGGAACACGCAGGTCCTGGTCAGGCGGTGACGCTGACCATGGAAGACGAGATCGATATCTCCCGTGGCGACTTGCTGGTGCATGCCGACAACGTGCCGCAAGTAACCGACGCTTTCGACGCCATGTTGGTGTGGATGGCTGAAGAACCGATGCTGCCGGGCAAGAAATACGACATCAAGCGCGCTACCACCTACGTGCCGGGTTCGATCACCAGCATCGTCAATCGCGTCGATGTGAACACCCTGGCCGAAGGTCCTGCCAGTTCGTTGCAGCTGAACGAGATCGGTCGGGTCAAGATCAGCCTCGATGCGGCCATCGCGCTGGACGGTTACGACAGCAACCGCACCACCGGTTCGTTCATCGTCATCGACCGTTTGACCAATGGCACTGTCGCAGCGGGCATGATCATCGCCCGGCCTGTGGC
This sequence comes from Pseudomonas sp. KH_050, assembly GCF_057838875.1. Lineage (NCBI taxonomy): Bacteria > Pseudomonadati > Pseudomonadota > Gammaproteobacteria > Pseudomonadales > Pseudomonadaceae > Pseudomonas > Pseudomonas sp. KH_050. The sequence goes on from NZ_CM174478.1 coordinate 1,128,519, forward strand.
TCACGACAGCGTCACTCACCATGGCAAGCTGGCGCATGTAGCGGTCGAAGAACGCGCCCAGCGCTTCGGCCAGCAACCGGCCACCGTGTTGTTCAGCGGCTTGTCCGGCGCGGGTAAAAGCACCCTGGCCTATGCAGTTGAACGCAAGCTGTTCGACATGGGGCGTGCGGTATTTGTGCTCGATGGCCAGAACCTGCGTCACGACCTGAACAAAGGTCTGCCACAGGACCGCGCCGGTCGTACCGAGAACTGGCGTCGTGCGGCACATGTTGCCCGCCAGTTCAACGAAGCCGGTCTGCTGACCCTGGCTGCATTCGTTGCGCCGAGTGCCGAAGGTCGTGAGCAGGCCAGGGACCTGATCGGCAAGGAGCGTCTGCTGACGGTCTACGTCCAGGCCTCGCCGACAATCTGTGCCGAGCGCGATCCGCAAGGCCTGTATGCGGCGGCCGGGGATAATATCCCTGGCGACTCTTTCCCGTACGACGTGCCACTGGACGCCGACCTTGTGGTCGACACCCAGTCGCTGTCGCTGGAAGAGAGTGTCAAGCAAGTGCTGGAACTGCTGCGTAACCGCGGCGCGATCTAAGCGTTAGCTGCACTGTAAAAAGCCCGCCGTTGAGTGATCAACGGCGGGTTTTTTTGTGTCCTTTTAATCGTCGAGATCGCAGCCTGCGGCAGCTCCCACATTGTCCGTATGCAACCGCGATTGATCGGGTGTGCACCTTCCTCGTAGGAGCTGCCGCAGGCTGCGATCTTTTGATCTTAGGCTCGATACTCCCGATGCATCTGCGTCAGCAGCGCATCCTTGTCTTCCCACAGTTGGTTGATCCAGCCCTGAAACTGCAGTCGGTATTCGCCGTCCTGGTCGTAGTTCTTGCCGATGAACTGCGGCGGAATTCTCAGCTCCTGAAAATGCACCAGCACGCCCGCGATGTTCCCATTGAGCAAATCCCAATACCCGGACGTCCGGCAACCCATCCGCAAATTCTGACATGCGTATGAACTGCCAGCATCATTAGCGCTATCGGATTTGGACTACAAGAATATCGGAAATGGGTAGGTTTTATTAATCTGGAAATTGGATAGTGTTGTTTTTAGGGTGAGTGAGCTCGATTCTAAGTTGTATATAAGGCGTGTGCGCGTGCATTAGAGCTGCTTGTGTCGGCGTTCGGGGAGTTGTGGTGTGCAATATAAAATATTCGATATTCCTGAGGAGTATGTACCGAGTGTTTTTGAAATTATTTTTCTAATAATTATTTTGATATATTTTTTTGTTGTTTCCTCGTATCACTTTGGCAAGATGGTGGAAATTCCTTCGGTTCCAAAAAAAGTAGTTTTGGAAAGCGCTTTTATATATAGGGATATTTCGAGAGTTTCAAAAACTACGTCGAATGTATATCTCAGGGTTGGACCAGACGATGAAGCGTATGATCATGTTATCGAAGCTTCTACTCGTGAGGTCCAGCACTTGGATTTGAGTAAGTCGCGAAAGCTGTGGGTTGCTGTAGAGCCGGATCGGAGTAAGCGATTTGTTTGGGGGGTGTATGATAATGAGCTAGGGTTGTTAATAAGTCGTCAAGATATTCAGCAGTGGGTGCGATACAACAATTTTGTAAATTATTTTGTAATTATTACATGGGGTTTTCTGTCTCTGTATTTGCTATTTGTGCTTTTAAAACATGGTGTTTGGAATAGATTTTTAGCGAAAAGGATAGCGCGTGAAAATCGAGCAGATTGATAATGAAGTATTTATAATCGACGAATTCTTAACTCAAAGTGAAGAGGAAAGCATAAACGTTCAGCTTAAAGGTGCGGTCTGGAGATACAACTGGCCAAATTATGAGGAGCTCCCCTTCGTTAAACCATGTTGGCATGTGTTTGTTGCTGGTAAAGGTCGTCCTGATCGACAGTCTTGTGTCGAAGAACTGAACAGCAACGATTCATGGCGTTTCCTGATCGGGTTTTGGGAAAGGTTGTCAACATTACATGACTTCAATATTACGTTACTGGGCGTTTATGCAAATGGGCAGACGTTCGGTCAAGACACGATCATTCATAGGGATAACAAAACGCATCCAGGGTTGACAGTGATCGTTTTCTGTAATGAGCATTGGCCCACGTCCTGGGGAGGGGAGCTTGTTTTCTATGATGATAAGAAAGAAAACATCATCAAGTCTGTGCTGCCTAAATCACGGCGGGTGGTGATTTTCGATGGGCGAATTCCACATGCTGCGAGATCGCCTTCTGTGAAGTGTGACCAGGTAAGAATGACGCTTGCGTTTAAAACTGTTATCAAGGAGTAAATTATGGCAGGGAAAGCCGTAATATTTGTAGGTGTTGTTAATGATGGTGTAACTGTTGGCTCGGGCGCGACGGCAGTATCAGATCAGTTTTTGGTCAATGGGGCCGGAATGGTATTGTTGAATCAAACGGCGCAAACAGGCGCTGTGGTTGCGAATGTGACCTCCGTAACAAAACTGGCAGGGCCTTATGTCCATCGGTCCACTTGATTTCGGTGACGGAAGTGGTGGCTCTGACAACAATGGTGATGAATATGGTTGCTGTACAGGAGGAAGTGACGGTTATGTTTAGCGGCTCGCATCTATAAATGGCCTGGTTTTTTTGAGCTCCTGAAATCGCTATCGCTGGCAAGCCAGCTCCATGGGAAATGCCATCCCCTGTAGGAACTGGCTTGCCAGCGAAGAGGCCAGTACTGACCATTCAAGACTTCGCCGGATACTCCCGATGCATCTGCGCAAGCAGCGCATCCTTATCTTCCCACAACTGATTGATCCACCCCTGAAACTGCAAGCGATACTCGCCATCCTGGTCGTAATTCTTGCCAATGAACTGCGGCGGAATATTCAGTTCCTGAAAATGCACCACCACATCCTTGACATTCCCGCACAGCAAATCCCAATAACCCGGGCGTCCGGCCGGGTAATGAATGGTGACGTTGACGATCGACTCCAACTGTTCGCCCATAGCATCCAGCACAAACGCGATACCACCGGCCTTGGGTTTAAGCAGGTAACGGAATGGAGAGCTCTGCTGTGCGTGCTTGCCCTTGGTGAAGCGCGTGCCTTCGACGAAGTTGAAAATCCCCACCGGGTTATTGCGGAACTTGTCGCAAGTCTTGCGGGTGGTTTCCAGGTCTTTGCCTTTCTTCTCGGGGTGCTTCTCCAGATAGGCTTTGGAGTAACGCTTCATGAACGGAAAGCCGAGCGCCCACCACGCCAGACCAATCACGGGGACCCAGATCAGTTCCTGTTTGAGGAAAAATTTCAGCGGGCGGATGCGCCGGTTCAGCACGTACTGCAACACCATGATGTCGACCCAGCTCTGGTGGTTGCTGGTGATCAGGTAAGAGTGCTGATAGTCCAGGCCGTCGAGCCCGCTGAGCTTCCAGCGTGTGTGCCCGAGCAAATCCATCCAGGCCTTGTTGTTGCTGATCCACGCTTCATGGATGTGGCTCATCAGCCAGTCGGTGACGCGTTGGGCAGCCGGGAAGGGCAACAGCAGTTTGAAGATCGCCACCACGAACAGCGGCGTGCAGCAGAGGATAGTGTTCAGCGCCAACAGCAGTGCGGCGATCACGCCGCGTACAGGTGCAGGTAGAGAATCCAGCATTTAAACATCCATAGGTCGGTTGGCGGCTTGAATCGCGGTCAGGGCGATGGTGTAGACGATGTCGTCGACTTGTGCGCCGCGCGGCAGGTCGTTCACCGGCTTGCGCAGGCCTTGCAGCATCGGCCCGAGGCTGACGCAATCGGCGCTGCGCTGCACGGCCTTGTGGGTGGTGTTGCCGGTGTTCAGGTCGGGGAACACGAACACCGTGGCACGGCCGGCGACCTGGCTGTTCGGCGCCAGTTGCCGGGCGACCGATTCGTTGGCCGCTGCGTCGTATTGCAACGGGCCGTCGATCAGCAGTAAGTTTTGTGCTTCATGGGCCAGCAGGGTGGCTTCGCGGACCTTTTCGACTTCTTCGCCGCTGGCCGATTCGCCGCTGGAATAGCTGATCATCGCCACCCGAGGGGTGATGCCGAACGCCGCCGCCGAATCTGCACTTTGCAGGGCGATCTCGGCCAGTTCAGTGGCGCTTGGATGCGGGTTCATCACGCAGTCGCCATAGACCAGCACCTGCTCCGGGAACAGCATGAAAAACACCGACGAGACCAAGGTGCAGCCCGGTGCGGTCTTTATCAGCTGCAGGGCCGGGCGGATGGTGTTGGCGGTGGAGTGAATGACTCCCGAGACCAGGCCATCCACTTCATCCAGCGCCAGCATCATGGTGCCGATCACCACAGTGTCTTCCAGTTGCTGTTCGGCCATCGGCGCGTTGAGGCTTTTGGTTTTGCGCAGGGCGACCATCGGCTCGACATAACGCTGACGAATCAGGTCCGGATCGAGAATCTCCAGACCTTCCGGCAGCTCGATGCCTTGGGCGCGGGCCACCGCTTGCACATCGTCGGGCTTGGCCAGCAATACGCAACGGGCAATGCCGCGGGCCTGACAGATGGCGGCGGCCTGCACGGTCAGTGGGTCGCTGCCTTCCGGCAAGACAATGCGCTTGTTGGCGGCCTGGGCGCGCTGGATCAGTTGGTAACGGAACACCGCCGGAGTCAGGCGCATTTCCCGTGGTGTGCCGCAGCGTTGATGCAGCCATTTCGCATCCAGATGGCCAGCGACGAAATCGGTGATGATTTCCGCGCGTTCACGGTCATCGATCGGGATTTCCTTGTTCAGCCCGTTCAACTGGTTGGCGGTGTCGTAGGAGCCAGTGCTCACCGACAGCACCGGTAGGCCGGCCTGCAAGGCGCCCCGGCACAGATCCATTATCTGTGGGTCGGGCAGGGTATCGCTGGTCAGCAACAGGCCGGCCAGCGGCACGCCGTTTATGGCTGCGAGGCTGACGGCGAGGATGATGTCGTCGCGATCCCCTGGGGTAACCACCAGTACGCCGGGCTTGAGCAGCTCGACCGTGTTGCGCATGGTCCGGGCACAGATGATGATTTTGCTCATGCGCCGGGTTTCGTAGTCACCGGGGTTGAGCACCTGGGCGCCAAGCAGGTCGGCCACATCACGGGTGCGCGGGGCGTTCAGTTCCGGCCGGAAGGGGATGCAGCCGAGCAGCCGGAAGTCGCCACTGCGCAGCAAAGGCGAGTGTTCTTTCAGGCGCGCGGCGAAGGCCTCCATGCTTTCATCGGTGCGGACCTTGTTCAGGATCACGCCGAGGACTTTCGGGTCTTTCGGTCCACCGAACAACTGGGCTTGCAACTCGACCCGCCCTGACAGCTCGGTGAGTACTTCGTTTTCCGGCGCGGACACCAGGATCACCTCGGCATCCAGGCTTTTCGCCAGGTGCAGGTTGACCCGCGCGGCATAGCTGGCGCTACGGGTCGGGACCATGCCTTCGACAATCAGCACGTCTTTGCCGATGGCCGCTTCCTGGTACAGGGTAATGATTTCTTCCAGCAACTCGTCCAGCTGGCCATCGCCGAGCATTCGTTCGACATGGGCCAGGCCCAGCGGTTTTGGTGGTTTCAGGCCATGGGTGCGGGCCACCAGTTCAGTCGACCGCTCAGGTCCCAGGTCGCCCGGGTGGGGCTGGGCAATGGGTTTGAAAAAGCCGACTTTAAGCCCGGCCCGTTCAAGGGTACGCACCAGCCCGAGGCTGATGGAGGTCAGACCCACACCAAAATCGGTGGGCGCGATAAAAAAAGTCTGCATGCGAGATTCTCGGAATGTGCGCAAGGGTGATCGCCTATGCCTGGCCATCTACCGGATATCAATCGCTAAGGTTATCGCTATCCGGGCCTTGAGCACACCAACCGCAGGCAAAGGGCTGACCTATTTTTTCCTGACGTCGCACAGGATCCATCACCCAGCCCCGGGATTGCCACGGTGGCTGGTGGCGCAGGTGCTGGGTGTGGCCGCAGGACAGCTCGACAACCCAGTGCCGATCTTCATCTTGACGAAAGCCAATGATCGTCGAGCCTTTCGAAGCGACCCGTTTGTCCGGGTTCTGTTCGCTTTCGGGCGTTTGCTTCGCTAAACTTGAACATTCTTTATTCTTTTGCAAAAGGTCTCGCCCCATGCTGATCGCCGCCAATAAGGCTGTCTCCATCGACTATACCCTGACCAACGACGCTGGTGAGGTCATCGACAGCTCCGCCGGCGGCGCGCCGCTGGTCTACCTGCAAGGCGCAGGTAACATCATTCCGGGCCTGGAGAAGGCTCTGGAAGGCAAAAAGGTCGGTGACGAACTGACTGTTGCCGTAGAACCTGAAGATGCCTACGGCGAATACTCAGCCGAACTGGTCAGCACCCTGAGCCGCAGCATGTTCGAAGGCGTCGACGAACTGGAAGTGGGCATGCAGTTCCACGCCTCCGCTCCGGACGGCCAAATGCAGATCGTCACCATCCGTGACCTGGACGGCGACGAGGTTACCGTCGACGGCAACCACCCGTTGGCTGGCCAGCATTTGAATTTCCAGGTCAAAATCGTTGATATCCGCGATGCCAGCCAGGAAGAAATCGCTCATGGTCACGTCCATGGCGAAGGTGGTCACCACCACTGATTTTCTGCGCTAAGCTCAGAATTCTGGAGAGGCGCCCGTGGGCGCCTTTTTAGTCCGCGGCTGTTCCTGACTGCAATGCGCTGCACTGTCGAGTAGCTATTTCGAGAAGAACACGGGAAATTTGGAGTTCGTCATGAGTGCTTTTCACGACCTAACATTGAAAGCTCTGGATGGCCAGGACCTACCTCTCGCGCCGTTGAAGGGGAAAGTCGTGCTGGTGGTCAACGTCGCCTCCAAGTGTGGCTTGACTCCACAATACAAAGAGCTTGAAGCGCTTTATCAACGCTACAAGGATCAAGGTTTCAGTGTGCTGGGCTTGCCGTGCAATCAATTTGCCGGACAGGAACCAGGCTCCGAAGCAGAGATCAAAGAGTTTTGCAGCCTCAACTACAACGTGACGTTTCCCTTGAGCAGCAAGCTCGAGGTCAACGGGCAAGATCGTCACTCCTTGTATCGCCTGTTGGCGGGCGAGGGTGCGGAGTTCCCGGGTGAAATCACCTGGAACTTCGAGAAATTCCTGCTGGGTAAGGACGGACGTGTGCTGGCGCGTTTCTCGCCACGGACCACTCCCGATGATCCTGCAGTTGTTCAGGCCATCGAAAAAGCGCTGGGCTGAAACGCAGACAGCAAAGATCAAAAGATCAAAAGATCAAAAGATCAAAAGATCGCAGCCTTCGGCAGCTCCTACACGCGCTGCGATCTTTTGTTTCTCCTGCATCCCCGCCTTCTACCCCTCAATCACCGAAATCAATAGTGCTTCTCAAGTCGTGCGGCTCTCAATATTATCGCCGTCATAAAACTTCCGTCCCGTCGATACTGTTTTCGTGGAGCGCCCCATGCCCGTCAAAGCCCTGTTCAAACCGTTCAATCTTGGCAACCTCGAACTGCCGAGCCGCGTCGTCATGGCGCCGATGACCCGGTCTTTCTCCCCGGGCGGCGTGCCGAACCCGAAAGTCATCGAGTACTACCGTCGTCGGGCCGCCGCTGGCGTGGGTCTGATCATCACCGAAGGCACTACCGTCGATCACAAGGCTTCCAATGGCTACCCGAACGTTCCGCATTTCTACGGTGAAACGGCATTGGCTGGCTGGAAGAAAGTCGTCGATGCAGTGCACGCTGAAGGCGGCAAGATTGTTCCGCAGCTGTGGCACGTGGGTAGCGTTCGGCGTATCGGCACCGAGCCGGATGCCAGCGTGCCAGGCTATGGTCCTTCGGAAAAGCTCAAGGACGGCCAGGTCGTCGTGCATGGCATGACTCAACTAGACATAAAGGACGTCATCGACGCGTTCGCCCAGGCCGCCAAAGACGCTCAGAGCATCGGCATGGACGGTGTGGAGATTCACGGTGCCCACGGCTATCTGGTGGATCAGTTCTTCTGGGAGGGCAGCAACCAGCGCACCGACGAATATGGCGGCAGCCTGGCCAATCGTTCACGTTTCGCCATCGAGCTGATTCAGGCCGTACGCGCCGCGGTCGGCCCGGGATTCCCGATCATTTTCCGCTTCTCCCAATGGAAGCAGCAGAACTACACGGCTCGTCTGGTGCAAACCCCGGAAGCCTTGGGTGAGTTCCTCCAACCGTTGTCCGACGCCGGTGTGGATATTTTCCACTGCTCGACGCGACGTTTCTGGGAGCCAGAGTTCGACGGTTCCGAGCTGAACCTGGCCGGCTGGACCCGCAAGCTGACCGGCAAGCCGACCATCACCGTGGGCAGCGTTGGCCTGGACGGTGAATTCCTGCAGTTCATGGTCAACACCGACAAGGTCGCCCAGCCGGCGAGCCTGGGGAAACTGCTGGAGCGTCTGAACAACGAAGAATTCGACCTGGTTGCCGTCGGCCGCGCGCTGCTGGTCGACCCGGACTGGGCGCTGAAAGTGCGTGAAGGCCGTGAGCAGGACATCCTGCCGTTCAGCCGTGAGGCGTTGATGAGCCTGGTTTAAGCGGCGTCTGGACAGCCCCTGTGGCAAGGGGGCTTGCCCCAATGCCACGGACCACCGGCTCTTCCTGACAAGCCCCACGCAATTGGCTTTCCAACTGCTCAATCACCGCCGCCCAACCTTGTCGGCTGGCATGTTGGCGGGCATTGAGGCGTACCCGCCGCAAGGTTTCGTGCTCCTCCAGCAACCAGCACGCCACATCGCAGAACGCATCCTCGTCGCCGGGCATGGCCAGCACGCCGCTGTAACCATGTCGAATGTGTTGCCCCGCCGCCGCCTGATCGTATGCCACCACCCCCAGGCCAGAAGCCAGCGCCTCAAGCACCACGTTGCCGAAGGTTTCGGTCAGGCTTGGGAACAGAAACAGATCCCCAGACGCATAGTGGCTTGCCAGTGCTTCCCCGCGTTGTGTGCCGCAAAAAATCCCGTCCGGCAGTTCCTGCTCCAGCGCTGCGCGTTGCGGACCATCACCGACCACCACCAATTTCATCCGCCGCTGTGGATAAGCAGCCTGCAAGGCGTCGAAACTGCGCTTGAGCAACCCGAGGTTCTTCTCCGGTGCGAGGCGTCCTACGTGGATGACGGCAATATCGTTATCCTCCAGGCCCCAGGATTCACGCAGCGCATTCAGACGTTTGGCCGGGTGAAACAGCTGGCTGTCGACGCCACGGGAGAGCAGCGCCAGGCGTTCGAAGCTCCTGCGCTCCAGCTCCATGCGCTGGCTGGCGCTGGGCACCAGGGTCAATTGCGAACGGTTGTGAAACCAGCGCAGATAGTGCGTCAGCAGCCGGGTCAGCAGGCTCAGGCCGTACTGGCTGGTGTACTGCTGAAAGTTGGTGTGGAAGCCACTGACCACCGAGATGCCCAGGCGTCGAGCAGCCCGGAGTGCCGCCAGGCCCATCGGTCCTTCGGTGGCGATGTACAGCACATCCGGCCGCTGGCGCTTCCAGCGCCGCAGCAACTTGTGCATCGAGCAAACCCCCCATTGCAAGCCGGGATAGCCGGGCAGCGGCCAGCCGCGACAGAGCAGCAGTTGTTCGTCACCTGGCGGGCCCTGGTCATGGTGCTGACGTGGCCGGATCAGTTCGACCTGATGCCCGCGCGCGCGCAAGCCGTCGTAAAAGCGCCCAAGAGTATTGGCCACGCCATTGATTTCCGGAGGGAAGGTTTCGGTGATCAGAGAGATACGCAGAGCTGTCGTCATGACCTCAGTGTCGGCTGAGGCCATGTCGTCATTGTGTCAGCACGATGATGGATTTGTGACGAGATCAGCGCTGGTTGACCACCAGGTTCTCAGCGCCGCGCTCACGCACCCAGAACAAGGTCGCCCCGGCCACCGCTGCCGGCATCATCAGGATGTTGACCAGCGGAATCAGCAGCACCAGATAGACGATTCCACCGAAGCTCAGGCTCTGCCAGCGTTTCTCCCGCAGCCAGGCGAGCATTTCGTTCCAGCCGAGCTTGTGGTTGTCCGCCGGGTAGTCGATGTATTGGATCGCCATCATCCACACGCCGAACAGCAGCCACAGTGGCGCGGCGACCAGGTTGAGCACGGGGATGAACGAGAGGATGAACAATGCAATGGCTCGCGGCAGGAAATAGCCGAGCTTGCGCATTTCACGCGCCAGGGTGCGGGGGACCATGGCAAACAATTCACCCCAGCTGAAGGCCGGGAAGTCATCGGTGCCGCGTACCACCACTTCGACTTTTTCCGCGAGAAAACCATTGAACGGCGCGGCGATGACGTTGGCCAGCATGGTGAAGGTGAAGAACACCATCAGCACCACCAGCACCACGAACAGCGGCCAGATCAGGTAGCTGAGGAAACTCAGCCAATCTGGCAGCGACGGCATCAGGGTATCGACCCACAGGCTGAACTGATGGCTGGCCAGATAGATCAATCCGACGAACAGCACCAGGTTGATCGCCAGCGGTAAAAGGACAAATAAACGAAGGCCGGGGCTCAAGACCAGCTTCAGGCCTTCGCGCAGGTATTGCGGGCCGGACAGAACGGGGGCGGGCATAACAGAGTCCTTGCAATGGGTAAACGCGCCGACCTTACCGGCTTTACCTTGCAGGCGAAAGCGCGGCACTGGCGTCGACATTAACTGTAACAAAGGCGTCCTTAAATCCGCTTCATGGAGATAGAGACCGCCTATGAGCTGGATTGTTAATCCGTATTTCCTTAATCTTCGCCCCCTCGATACGCTGCATCCATATTTTTCAGGACTGTCGGGTTCAAGCCTTCCCCAAGTGCTTTCGCAGTCCTTTTTTTATTCCAGCCGGTTTCCGGCGTTCCGCGCCAGAGTCCCGGGCCGGTCAATAGGAGTGAGTCATGTCTGATGTACGTCATTCGCGAGTGATTATTCTCGGTTCCGGCCCTGCCGGATACAGCGCTGCGGTCTATGCCGCCCGTGCCAACCTCAAGCCTTTGCTGATCACCGGCATGCAGGCCGGCGGCCAACTGACCACCACCACTGAAGTCGACAACTGGCCGGGCGATGTCCATGGCCTGACCGGCCCGGCGTTGATGGACCGCATGAAAGAGCATGCCGAGCGTTTTGAAACCGAAATCGTGTTCGACCACATCAACGCTGTCGATTTCGCCGCCAAGCCTTACACCCTGACCGGTGACAGCGCTACTTACACCTGCGACGCACTGATCATCGCCACCGGCGCCAGCGCCCGTTACCTGGGTCTGCCTTCGGAAGAAGCCTTCATGGGCAAAGGCGTTTCGGCCTGCGCCACCTGCGATGGTTTCTTCTACCGCAACCGTGAAGTGGCCGTGGTCGGCGGCGGCAATACCGCCGTTGAGGAAGCACTGTACCTGGCCAACATCGCCAGCAAGGTCACGCTGATCCATCGTCGCGAAACCTTCCGCGCCGAGAAGATCCTGATCGACAAACTGCACGCGCGGGTTGCCGAGGGCAAGATCGTCCTCAAGCTGAATTCGACCCTCGACGAAGTGCTGGGCGACAACATGGGCGTGACCGGCGCGCGCCTGAAGAACAACGATGGCAGCTTCGACGAGCTGAAAGTCGACGGCGTGTTCATCGCGATCGGCCACACCCCGAACACTTCGTTGTTCGAAGGTCAGCTGACATTGAAAGACGGCTATCTGGTAGTGCAGGGCGGGCGTGAAGGCAATGCCACCGCGACCAGCCTCGAAGGTATCTTTGCCGCCGGTGACGTGGCTGACCACGTTTACCGTCAGGCCATCACCTCGGCCGGCGCCGGCTGCATGGCTGCACTGGATGCTGAGCGTTATCTGGACGATCTGCAGAACGCCAGGTTCTGAATCTGATGAAATGAAAAAAAACCGGCGAAAGCCGGTTTTTTTATGATCTGCAATTGGCTTCAATCTCTGCAACTTTCGAAAAGATCGCAGGCTTCGCCAGCTCCTGCGCTGACCCTGTACACCCGTGATTGACCGGTTGTACGCCCCCCGTAGGAGCTGCCGCAGGCTGCGATCTTTTGATCTTCCAATCAGCGGCGCTGCAGTGGCTGTGCTACGAACGTCACTCCTGCCAACCCATGAGCGATCAACGCGCGGATGTTGCCGTGGTCGCTGCCATCCGGGGTCGCTACCACTGAGCGATAATGCTCACCGAATGCCAGCAAGGCTTCTTCGTCGCTCAAGCCTTCCAGCAGCGCCAGACCCAGGGTCTTGCACGAACCTTCGTTTTGCCCGGCAGCGTTTTCCACACCGCCGTTGTTGAAGGCCTGAGGCTGGTAATCGTAGCCCGCGGCGATAAACGCCAGGGTATCGGCGAAAGCGTGTTCGCCGCTTTTCAGGCTGGCGCGCAGGGTGTTCAGATCAGTCATGGGTTTTTCCTTTGGCGAACGCCGCTTGCTGTTCGGCGCTGGCTTCTTGCTGGTATTTGGCTTTCCATTCGGCGTACGGCATGCCGTAAACCACTTCACGGGCATCGTCCATGCTGACCTCGATCCGGCGATCGTCGGCCTCGGCCTTGTACCACTTGGACAGGCAGTTGCGGCAGAATCCGGCGAGGTTCATCAGGTCGATGTTTTGCACATCCTTGCGGCTATCCAGGTGCGCGACCAGGCGGCGGAAGGCGGCGGCTTCGAGTTCGAGGCGTTGTTGCTCGGTCATGATGGGCTCTGTGCGATCTATCGTGGCGCGGATGATAAAAGTCTGGCGGGCAATTGGCCAGACGCGGGTCAGCGACTTGCGGCGAGGGTGATCGACACCGACTCGGCAAAACGCAGGGCATGGGGTTTGTCGACTTCGACTTCGGCGTACAGTACCGATACGTTGCTCATCACCAGATCGAGCAATTCCTGGGTCAGGCGCTCGAGCAGGGCAAAACGGTTGCCCTCTACGTGGGCAATGATCGCCTTGGTGATGGTCCGGTAGTTCAGCGCGTGGTCGATGTCATTGTCGCGCACGGCATCCTGCGCGGCATACAGGATGGTCAGGTTGATCAGCACATCCTGCTTGTTGAGTATCTCGTCCTCGTTGATCCCGATATAGGTACGCAAACACAGGTCCTTGACCCGGATGCGTGCCATTCCTGGTTGAAGTTGTGGCATTGCTACTTGCTCCGTCCAATCAATTGCAGGAACTCCTGGCGGGTGGTGCTCGAGTCGCGAAAGGCGCCGAGCATCACTGAGGTGTTCATGGTCGAATTCTGCTTCTCGACGCCGCGCATCATCATGCACATGTGTTTGGCCTCGATCACCACCGCGACACCGGCGGCATGGGTCACGCGCTGAACCGCCTCGGCGATTTCCCGGGTGAGATTTTCCTGGATCTGCAGGCGGCGGGCGAACATATCGACGATCCGCGCGATCTTTGACAGCCCCAGCACCTTGCCGGTTGGAATATAAGCCACATGCGCCTTGCCGATGAAGGGCAGCAGATGATGTTCGCAGAGTGAGTAGAGTTCGATGTTGTCGACGATCACCATCTCGTCGTTATCAGAGTCGAACAGCGCCCCGTTGACGATCTCCTCCACGCTTTGTTCATAGCCATGACAGAGGTACTGCATGGCCTTGGCTGCACGGGCGGGAGTGTCGAGCAAACCCTCGCGATCCGGATTTTCACCCAGGCCGATCAGGATCTCGCGGTAATTCTGGGGTAGGGATAACGTCATACAACATCCTCGCGGGGCGGCTTACTTGAGGTGCCGTCCGCCGTTGACTGTCAGGGTCGTTCCTGTGACATAAGGGTTGTCCAGCAGATAGCGCAGGCTCTGGTAAATCACCTCGCTGCCGGGTTCGATACCCAGCGCGGACTTGGCCAGTGCCTTGGAGCGATACGCTGCATCGTCCTCGGGGTTGAACAATAGCAGGGCCGGGGCGATGCCATTGACTTTGATCCGCGGGGCGTATTTCGCCGCGAAGGACAGGGTCAGGCTGTCGAGCCCGGCTTTGCTGGCGCAGTAGGCGATGTGTCTGCTGCTGCCCTTGCGGGTCACATCGTCGCTGATATGCACGATGTCCGCCGGCTTCGAGCGCTCCAGCAAGTCAGCACAATGCAGGTTGATCAGATAGGGCGCAAGCATATGCACGCTGAACATCCGGGTGAATGCGGCGGTTTCGCTATCGGGCGTTTCGGCCAGCCAGGCCGAGGCGTTATGCACTATCGCCCGCAGGCGATCGGTGTGGGTTTTCAGTTCGGCGATGAACGCCAGGATGCCGGCTTCGCTGGAGAAGTCGGCAAACAGCGCAATGGCCCCGCGTTCGCGCAGGGCTTGCACGCCAGGCCGCTCGCTGCGGTAACTGATAATTACCGGATGACCTTCCTCCAGCAGCCGCAACGCGCAATGCAGGCCGACGCGCTGGCCGGCACCGGTGATCAGGATCGGGGCAGGAGAAAGATTCATTGACGGCTCGGCTCGCAGGTAAGGGAAAACTATACCAGCGACCATGGGTGTACAGCCATGGAGCCTTTGTGGAAGCGCGATTGCCCGCGAAACAAGCGCCGCGCAGTGTCAGGCAGAACCGGTCATCGTTCTTCGCGGACAAGCCCGCAAGTTGCACCGGGCGATGATCGTGCAGGTGCAGTGTTCAACCAGCCTGCCAGCAGGCGGGTGGACAGCGGGATAAAGAAATACACCATCAATGGCGTCAGGGCCAGGGTGCTGAGCAATACCCGGCTCAACAGGTCCAACTCGCCCAGTAACGGACCCAGCAGCAGGTTGAACATTAACGAGACCGGAAAGAATGCCAGCCAGATCGCCACTGCCTGCTTCCAGCGGGGTGGACGTTGACCGACGGCGCCAAACCAGCCATCGATACCGCTGACCCGATGTTCCGAAGGATGCGCGAACAAGTCGCTGCCCCGCACCAGCCAGGCACTGCGCGAGGCGGAGTGTTCCCAGGCATGCAAGGTCTGTTCATTGGAAAAGCGGAAGATGATCTGGAATTCGTCATCACCCGGCGGCGGCGCAAGCACGCCAGAACCGAGGTAGCCGGGGAAGTCGGTGGCCAGTTGTTCGCCTTCGCCAAGCCAGGCGATCAAGTCCTGGTAACGACCATTGGCGACGCGGCGCGCGACCATCAAAGTGACAGGTGAGGCAGACATTATGTATCTCCGTATTGCAGGCGTGCGCTCCCGGATAGGGCACGCACGGCACGCAGCACCGGGGTGGTGGGCTGCGTTTAAGTACAAGCAAGGATTATTCCTGATTTCGTCAAATACACCAGTGGTGTTGATCGACTATCCACCCCTTGGATGAACGGTACTGATTGAGCGTAGAATCGGATCCAATTTATCGGCTGAGACTCAGTACCCAGATGACCGTCACTACTGAACTTGCCCCGGCTTCACTGAAATCTCGCCAACTTGAGCAGGAACACCTGTTCCCGATCCGGGAGGTGGCACGGCTGACAGGCGTCAACCCGGTGACCCTGCGCGCCTGGGAGCGACGTTACGGGTTGATAGTTCCTACACGTACCGAGAGTGGGCATCGGTTGTACTCAATGACCGATATCGACAAAGTGCGCAGTATCCTCAGCTGGATTGAACGTGGGGTTGCGGTCAGTAAGGTCGACAAGATCCTGGCCAAAACCGGCGCGGCACCAGCACTGTCCAATGACTATTGCAGTGAAGATGCCCAAAGCGAATATGGGCAATGGCAGATGCAACTCAAGACTGCTGTCAGTGCGTTTGATGACCTGCAACTGGAACGGCTTTATGGGCGGATTTTTTCCAGTTACCCACAGACTGTGGTGTTTCAGGACATTTTGATGCCTCTCTGGAAACAGCTGGTGCCACAACAAAATACCTTTGGTCAGACCAGCGAGTGGCTGTTCCTGGATGGCTTCTTGCGTGCTCGGGTTGTGCAACGTTTACTGTTGCTGCGCGGCTCGCAACCGCAACGGGTGCTGCTGACAGCCAAGGTCAGAGAGTGTCGCGAGCTTGAATTGCTGGTGGCTGCCTTGTTCATGGGAAGCCCGGAGGTCGGTGTCAGGGTACTGACGGTGGGGCAACCGTACGATGAGTTGGCCTTGGTCTGCGAAAAAATCAAACCTCAGGGGCTGGTGCTGTTCTCCAGCCATGCGCCGGCTCCCGATTTACCCAGACGTTTGAGCCGTCTGGCCATGACCCTGAATTGTCCGGTAATGCTGGCGGGTGAGGTGGCGGATCTGGCGCAGGAGAGTCTGGCGGGGTCGTCGATCGGGTGTCTTGGCAGCGATGGTCTGGTGATGCAGCAGCGCCTGCAACGATTCCTGGCAGGTACACTGGATACCTGAGAAGGAGTGGCCGTCAGGCGTGCAGTGCGGGATGGGTCAAGCGATGCTGCTGGAGAATGTACTGGCGCAGGCGCTCGGTCTCGTCCTTGTCGCCCTGGTTCAGACAATAGGCGTAATAGCCGTGCTCGGTTTCCCGTTCGAAGGTGCCACGCAGAGCGATGCGTTCGTAACCTGAAGGGCTGAACCAAAGGGCGAAGTGCTTCGGCGGCTTGGTTCGGTTGCGAATCTCCAGCAACACCCCTTTGAACGAAATTTCGTGGACCCACAGTGTCCCCGGTTGGCCCTTGGCGTTTTCCAGAGCAACCGGTTCCTCCAGCATCAAACGCCATGGCCGGACCATGGGCCCGTCTTCATAAATGCTCGGCACACCGAGGCGCAAATGCAACGCGTGAAATTCGTCTTCCACCAGGTGCAGCGGAAAGGTCATTTGCTGATTTTCGAAGGTTGCCTGGATGGTCACCTGCTCATGAGCGGCCAGGCGCGTGAGCAAATCGCGAATCTGTGAACCACCGTTGACCAGCAGGCTCGAGTTTGCATCCCGCACGTTGAGCTGCGGGTTGTGCTGCATCGTCTGGATAAAATCCAGCTCATCCTGGGTCAGGAGTGCGTTGCGGTGCATGGTTTGCTCGAAAAAAAGAGTACAGAGTCGTTGGTGATTGTAGTTAGTGACACCTAATTCGCAGATTGGTTTAAACCGTTCGTCGCCTTTAGCGCTGCGAGTTCGGCTTTGACCTCTGCCAATTGCGCTTCAAGCTCTTCTACCCGGCGCTGAGCCTTGACCTGCAGGGTGACATCTTTTTGCACGCCAACGAAATAAGTCTGTCTATCGCCATCATTGAACACTGTCGATAGTGACAGTTCATTCCAGAAATGTGTGCCGTCTTTACGGTAGTTCCGCAAAACTTCCCGGCAAGCTGTGCCTGAACCCAGCGCCTTGCGAATCAACTCGAGTGCCGGTTGATCGCGGTCACCGGACTGAAGAAAGCGGCAGTCCTGATACAGGATCTCTTCGCTGCTGTAACCCGTCAGGCGTTCGAATGCCGGATTTACATAAATCAGAATGTTGTCTTCACCTTCTTTTTCGGCGATCACAATGCCGTCGTTGGAGGCGTTTATCACCATTTGCATCAATTGAGCATTGATCATCGATAGAGTCCGTCCTGTGTCGATTGGGGCGCAGCATTCTATTACCTCCTGTCCACCTGCCGTCAGCGTGAATCGAGGGGCACCCGCAGGTTTTCGTGCGCGTGCTGTTAATATCCTGTTCTTTTACTCAGTTTCAGGATCAGATTGATGAAAGTCGCCATTCTTTCCGGCTCGGTATACGGCACGGCTGAAGAAGTTGCCCGGCATGCTGCAAAAATTTTAAATGATGCAGGTTTCGAGGCCTGGCACAACCCGCGCGTGAGCCTGGCCGATATCCTGGCCTTTGGCCCCGAGGCTTTTCTGGCGGTGACCTCGACCACCGGCATGGGTGAATTGCCGGACAACCTGCAACCGCTGTACTCGATGATTCATGATCAATTACCAGCGGCCTGGCGCGGCCTGCCAGGCGCAGTGATCGGTTTGGGTGATTCCAGCTACGGTGACACTTTTTGTGGCGGCGGCGAGCAGATGCGTGAACTGTTCGCCGAACTCGGCCTGCGTGAAGTCCAGGAAATGCTGCGTCTGGACGCCAGCGAAAGCGTCACCCCGCAAACCGATGCCGAGCCTTGGCTGGCGCAGTTGGTCAAGGCTTTGCGCGACTGACCGGATACTCGCGCAGCAGCGCCCGCCAGGCCTGCGCCGCTTTTGATAGATACGCTCCCTGACGCCAGATGAAGGCGATGTCCCAGCGCAGATACTCGGGCGCCTTCAGTGTCAACCGCACGACGCCTGGTCTGACCAGGCCGCGTGCGACGACTCTGGGCAGTAACACCACGCCCTGGCCCGCAGCCACCAGCGCCGCGAGAAAGTCCGCCTGACCGCTGCGTCCGCTCAATCACCACGCCCTTCGCCATGTCTTTGGCCCATGACCTGGGTGGCGTGCCGGAATTGACCGCCGTCTTCGTGATGTTCACCGGGGTCAGTCGGGCCCATGAAGTGGGGGGCGAAGAAGGTTCGGTGGCGGGGCTGGTGATGGTCCTGACCGGGCTATTGAATCTATTTGCGGCGCCTTTATTGGCGTCTATGCTTTGACACCGAGTTGAACCGATTGATACCAGGCTCAGGTCTGACTCGCACGGCCAGTAAGCTGGCTGCCAATGCAACTACCCCAACTCGAGAGGCTGGCTAGACTGGACGGACATTAACAAAAAATAATAAAAAACCAACGTCTGCCGAGGTCCTTGCCGTGAGCGTAGTCCCCGTCCAATCGACACCGAATGTGAAAGACCAGGTCAGTGCCGCCGAGTGGCAGGCCCGGGTAGATTTGGCCGCGTGCTATCGGCTGGTGGCAATGCATGGTTGGGACGATCTGGTGTTCACGCATATTTCGGCCAAGGTTCCGGGCACTGAAGATTTTCTGATCAATCCCTTTGGTTTGATGTTTCACGAAATCACCGCTTCCAGCCTGGTGAAGGTCGATCAGGCCGGCAACAAGCTGATGGATAGCCCCTACGAGATCAATCCTGCGGGTTACACCATCCATAGCGCTGTACACGAAGTGCGACACGATGTGGTCTGTGTCCTGCATACCCACACCGCCGCCGGCGTCGCGGTTTCCGCGCAGAAGCAGGGCATATTGCCGATCAGCCAGCAATCGCTGTTTGTGCTCTCAAGCCTGGCCTGTCACGCCTATGAGGGCGTCGCGCTGAACCATGAAGAGAAGGCCCGGTTGCAAGCCGATCTGGGCGAGAACAATTTCCTGATGCTGCACAACCACGGTCTGTTGACCTGTGGCGGCACCATCGCCGATACCTTCCTGATGATGTTTACCTTCCAGCGTGCCTGCGAAATCCAGGTGCTGGCGCAGAGCGGAGCGGCGGAACTGATCGTCATCGAACCGCAGATTCTCGCAGGGGCCAAGGCGATGATCGCCGGGGTCACCAAAAGCGCCCAAGGCATGGGCGGCACGCTGGCCTGGCCGGCGCTGCTGCGCAAACTCGACAAACAAGACCCGGGGTACAGACTCTAATGCCACTCGCCGAGATTCCTCTGTGCGCCTGGCGCAAACGCGGGCAGAACTTTCTGTTTCGCGGCCAGGTCATTCGCTACTGGGTGGCGGGGCAGGGTGAACCGCTGTTGCTGATTCACGGTTTCCCGACCGCCAGTTGGGATTGGCATTATCTCTGGCAGCCTCTGACCCAGCGCTATCGGGTCATCGCCTGCGACATGCTCGGTTTCGGCGACTCGGCCAAACCGCTGGATCACCACTACAGCCTGCTGGAGCAGGCGGATTTGCAGCAGGCGCTGCTCAAGCATTTGTCCATCGATCAGCCGGTGCATGTGCTGGCTCATGATTACGGCGATAGCGTTGCCCAGGAACTGCTCGCCCGGCATTACGAAGCCAGCATCCAAATCGCCAGCTGCGTGTTTCTCAACGGTGGGTTGTTTCCGGAAACCCATCGTCCGGTGCTGATGCAAAAACTCTTGCTCAGCCCATTGGGCTGGATGATCGGCCGCGCGTTCAGTCGTGAAGGGCTGGTCAGGAGCTTCAGTCAGATCTTCGGCCCTCAGACCCGGCCCAGTGAAAGTGTAGTGGATGACTTCTGGAGCCTGATCAAAAGTAATCACGGGCCACGGATCCTGCACAAACTGATCGGCTATATCCCGGAGCGTCGCGTACAGCGCGAGCGCTGGGTCATCGCCATGCAGCGCGGCGAGGTGCCCCTGCGGGTCATCGATGGCGAAGTCGATCCGATTTCCGGCAGGCACATGGTCGAGCGTTATCGGCAATTGATCCCCAATCCGGACACCGTATTACTGGCGGAAATCGGCCATTACCCACAAACCGAAGCCCCAGGCCAGGTACTCAAACACTATCTGGATTTTCGCGACCTGCTGGTCTCCAAACCTCGGAAAAGGGCCTGCTCCTGAAGAGGCTGTGGCGAGGGATCATCGCCCTGCCTTATCGCGCACCATTCAGCTCGTGCCGTGTTTATTGTGACCCGCCAAGCTGTGGCTGACACTCAATGCATTGTCCATTGGCCCTGCTGGAGTTCTGTATGAATGAGTCTGTGCGCTTCGAAGATAAAGTCGTGATCGTCACCGGTGCAGGCGGCGGTCTGGGACGGGCTCACGCGCTATTGTTCGCCAGACACGGCGCCAAAGTGCTGGTCAATGATCTTGGCGGCTCGGCTCAGGGCGAAGGTGCCAACGCTTCAGCGGCAGACCGTGTGGTGGCAGAGATCCGTGAGGCCGGCGGCACCGCGCAGGCTAACCACAACTCGGTGACCGATGGCGACAAGATCGTTCAGAACGCCCTGGACGCCTTCGGTCGCGTTGATGTGGTGGTCAACAACGCGGGGATACTGCGGGACAAAACCTTCCACAAAATGGACGACAGCGATTGGGACCTGGTTTACCGGGTACATGTCGAAGGCGCCTACAAAGTCACCCGCGCCGCCTGGCCGCATATGCGCGAGCAAAATTATGGCCGGGTCATCTTCACCGCGTCGACCTCGGGCATCTACGGCAACTTCGGCCAGTCCAACTACGGCATGGCCAAACTGGGTCTCTATGGCCTGACCCGCACCCTGGCCATCGAAGGCCGCAAGAACAACATCCTGGTCAATGCCATCGCCCCCACCGGCGGTACGCGCATGACCGAAGGCCTGATCCCGCCGCAAGTCTTCGACCAGCTCAAACCGGAGCTGGTCAGCCCGCTGGTGGTGTACCTGGCCAGCGAAAACTGCCAGGAAACCTCCGGACTGTTTGAAGTGGGCGGCGGCTGGATGGGCAAAGTCCGCTGGGAACGCAGCCTCGGCGCCGGGTTCGATCCTCGCACCGGGTTCTCGCCTGAAGACGTGGCGGCCCAATGGCAACAGATCTGCGACTTCGAAGGCGCCGCGCATCCAAACGACAACATTGAGGCGTTGAAGGAAATGATGGCGAACCTGCAGAAGCACTCGCTCTGAACCCAGGCTTTAACTCAGTACCGTCGAAGGCTGCCCAGGCTCCCGCAGGAGCCTTGGCATTTCTCATGCCGGGAAATATTTGTGAACCAGCGCCGCAAGGTTTGCAGCGGTTTCAGCGTCCAGCACACCGTCATGGTTTGCCGGACGGAAGTGTAGCTGGAAGGCCCGAACCAACCGCTGAAAACCCGCCGCAGTGGTCGCGGCGGAAATGTCATACCCGTACTTCTTGAACCTGGCGAGTATGTCCTCCCGAGAGGGCAGTCCCTTGAGGGAATAGTCCCTCAGGAAAGTATTTCGACTGTCTTCGTCAAACCAGGCGCCGATACCTTTCAAATACAGTTGATGCCAGGGAAACATCGGCCCCGGATCACTCTTCCTGCCGGCAGCAATATCCGAATGGCCCACGACGTTGACCGGGCTGATATCCGGATAGCGTTTCAGAATATTCAACGCCAACTGTTCAACCGCCGCTATCTGTTGTGGCTGATAAGGCGGGAAAGTGAACTGGCCATTGTTATCGGTTGCCAGGTTGACGATCTCAATGCCGATTGACGTGTCGTTCAAATTGCTTCGATTGCCCCACGCACTGACGCCCGCATGCCAGGCGCGATCACTCTCATCCACCAGATTGAAAATCTCCTGTTCACTGAATCCTGCCTGCAGGTAACTCGGGTCAGTGATATCGGGCACCAGATAATGAGCACTGACATTGGGGCCGGTCAGGGCGTTTTTTGAAGCAGAGAAGTTTGCGGCGGTGTAATGCATGACCAGGAAACGAACTCGGCTGTTAAAACCGTTAACGGAGCGGTAGCTGGTGTAGTTGATGGGTTTCATACAAATACTCGTGGCAAATGCGGATGGAGTGCATGTCAGGTTGGTTGATATGCATTGATGTGTATCTTTCTTCAGGTTAGTAGCCACTTGCACGAGTGAGGGGTGTTTGTTCTGTAGGTGATTTCTTTAATGGTTGTCGGTTTTTAAGCGATATTCTGTAGGGCGCTGCTACCAAGCCGCTGGTCTGCAGTGGCTTGGTAAAAATTAACAGTCAGACGTATCTTTTTTCTGTCACGAATTTTGGCTCTTTCCAGTTAGGGCCTTTGGTTGCCAGTCCTTTTTCACCGTTGGCCAGTACGCCTTCTTCGAAAAGTTGTGCATAGACTTTTTGAAGTTCTCCGTGCTGGATTGCTCCACGATTGTAGCGTCTGATCATCATATCTAAGTGTGGAGGTGCTTTGGCTAGTGCGAAGACAGACACAATATCCTCTAGTGACTCATTTTTAACGATTTGTTCAATAGTGTTCATTGCTGCATCTCCTTCAGAAGACTTTGAAAAAATTTTCTGTCCTGTTCGTCTGCTGCGGCTAATGCTTTTTCCGTGTAAAGTAGTGAGTTATCGTCTTTAACTTTGTAATCTTCGAGAGTTGCAGTGTGAGCATTGTTCCATGTAGGGGAGTCTTGTTGTGGCGTGTCTGTGTCGCTGTAACCTAAAGCTCTAAATCTATCCAGCTCTCTGATTTCATGAGTGTAGTAACGTTTGTCAATGTCAGTGAGATCGAGTTCTCCCTTCAGGATTTTTTCCAGTCGTTCGATCATCACGTTGTTGGCGTCAGAGGCTGCAAGTCGACCAGTATGAAGTTTTACCAAATCCAATCCTCCTTGAGAGATTATGGCAGAACTCCATTCCAGATCCTGAATCGGCCCCCCCGCCTGCTCTGGATTAAAATCGCGGCCACTGTGCTCCCCCGTGGCAGTGGCGCCGTCGTATGGGCTGCTGAACACCACATAGAGAGGCGGTATGCCGGAATCATCCGGGAACACCGTGATGAAGCTTTCCCAGCCAGTCTCCAAGACAGGAAATATATCTATGCGCCCCTCCACCGGTACAACCGTAGCACCGGGATGAACGGGAAGGTCAGGCTGTGCAACTGGCAATTGGGTAGAACTGTTACCTGGTGTCACCGCGGGTGTCCAGGTCAGAGTGCTGGTTGACGAGTTGGACGGCGTCACACGATAAACATTGCCCTGTGTATCGTAGATCGCCATCCTCAACGGAACGGTTGACGGTAGGTTCACTCCGTCGGCTGTCGAAACGAAGACCTCTGTTCCTACCCCTGTCGACCTGAAACCGATACGCACAGGGAGCTCGATTTCTCCCCCAGCGGCGGCAATTGCGTGGAAATCCCGACCATGGTCAGGCGCAAGTTCCGAAAGTGGGACGCTAATGGAATAGAGATCGCTGTTGCCTAACTTTGACGGAATGAGCAGCGCAGCGAATCCACCTAAAATTGCACCCGCCGAAGCGGCTGCACTTGCAATAACCGTGGACACCGCAGTGCGCAGAGCGGCTTTTAGCGCCAAGGAGGTCGCCGGGTTGGTCGCGATCGCTCCTGTGGCGGAGGTAAAAACCGGGCCAAATGCCGCCGATGAACCCGCGTTGGCAAACGTTATGACTTGCTGGCGGGCATGTTCCTCTGCCAGTTTTTTTGCTTGCTGTTCCGCTTCCCGGCGAACCTGTTCGGCTTGCCTTTGAACTTCGGCTTGCGCCGCGAGATGAGCCTGTTCGGCGGCGATGTGCTGCGCGGCTGCTTTTGCAGCAACCTCAGCCTGCTCGTTGGCCAATCGTTGAGCTTCTGCCAATGCTGCAACCCGCGCTTGCTCTCGAGCCTGGGCCTCTGCTTGCACGTTGATGCGTGCCAATTCAGCAGCGACACTCTGGGCTTCCTGTTCTGCATCGATTCGTGCCTGATCATCTGCCTGCACAGCGCGGAGGAGGTTCTCCACATTGACGGATTGCTGGTTGAGCATCTGGATGGTTTGAGACAACAATCTTGCGTCATGGGCGGCGCTGTACGACGTGACCCATGCCTGCATCGCGATACCATTCGGGCTGACCTGCTTCTCCATGGTCAAGGCTTTTGGGTAGAACTCCTGCAACGGCCTGTTAATTGGGTCGAAGCCATAAAACCCATTGGCGATAGCTGTTTTGTTATGGAACTCAGCGGTCTTTCGAAGCAAAAGTTTGTTACGCACGCCCAATTCGCGAATGATCGCTTCGGCGGGCGGAAGCGGGTCAGTTGGGCCTTCCAGCCTTGTTTCGGCCAGTTCATTCTCAATGGTTTGCGGTAGTTGGTTGGATCGGGCTTGATATTCCTCTGCCAATGCCTTGACGGTGGTCCGCAGTTTGCGAAAATTTTTCCGACTGCCGGCTGGAAGCCGAAATGGCCACTGTTAGGGTAGTTTGGTGAAGTTTCGGGTGCGGGGTTTATGCCCGGAGGAGCTATTGCTGTAGTATGGACAGCTTCAGTTAATTCCCATGGTGGAGGCTTCTGCATATTCATATCCTTTTGAATGCCTGCTATGGTTGAAAAATAATATCTTTGTATCGATCGTCACTTATGAGGGGCGACTTTCGCTGTGTGATTTAAAGTTACATTAAAAGTGGAAGTTATGGGTCTGAGAGGAGTGTGAGTCGTTACGCGCAATATTGAGCGAGGTTTCGATAGGTCAGGAATGAAAGCAGAATTATCGTTGGAGTAAAAAGATGTTTTCTATAGACCTTGCGAAAACTTCTTGTAGGAAGCGAAAAGTCGTCATTTGCCGGAGTGCCGCCCATAAAAAAGGCCGCTGCATACGCAGCGGCCAAGGTAAGACGTTCGATCAAGGAGCTATAAATCAACGTCAGTGAAATCGGGGTGACGAATTGAAACAAGTTTTTTCAATCGGTCTGAAATCTGTCAATCATCAAGTGGCGTGGTCACACTTTTGATAGTTGCGCTTTTCGGTGGTTTTCCGTGAAATCCCGACAAGAATAAGCGCTTATCCACAAAGAAAAAATAGCGATTCGCGACATGCACTGTTACATCCTGGGTAACAGTCGGCAGCTGCTACGAAACCTGTTGTGCCTCGCGCTATCCATTCCCCTGATAGCCCGCGATCCAGCCCATGGATGCACCGCGCAAAGCCCCGCTCTGCATGGCCTGTCATCCTTTAGAGCTACACCGCGAATACCTCCTTGGTGCGCTTATCGCTCCCCCCATGCGGCAGTAGGGTGAGGCCTTCTGTCACTCACCGGGGAAGACGCATGACAAAAACAACAATGCGCGCCATCTTCAGGCCGCAGGCGCTGGCCGCTGCGGTTGCCTTGGGTTGCTGTGCCCAGGCGCAGGCTGTTTCATTCAACATCGGGGAAATCGAGGGGCAGTTCGACTCATCGCTGTCGGTAGGCGCCAGTTGGGGACTGCGCGATGCTGATAAGGAACTGGTCGGCATTACCAATGGCGGCACAGGCCAGGCGTCGACCGGGGACGATGGGCGTTTGAATTTCAAGAAGGGCGAAACCTTCTCGAAAATCTTCAAAGGCCTGCACGACCTCGAGCTCAAATATGGCGACACCGGTGTGTTTGTCCGCGGTAAGTATTGGTATGACTTCGAACTTCAGGATGAAGATCGCGAATTCAAGCCCATCAGCAACCACAACCGCAAAGAAGGCGCCAAGTCTTCCGGCGCGCAGATTCTCGATGCCTTCGTCTATCACAATTATTCCATCGCCAATCTGCCCGGCACGGTGCGGGCCGGTAAACAGGTGGTCAGTTGGGGCGAAAGTACCTTCATCGGCAACTCGATCAACAGCATCAACCCGATCGACGTTTCCGCTTTCCGTCGCCCTGGCGCGGAAATCAAGGAAGGTCTGATTCCGGTCAACATGCTGTTTGCTTCCCAAGGCCTGACTGACCAACTGACGGTAGAAGGCTTCTACCAGCTGGAGTGGGACCAGACAGTCGTTGACAACTGTGGGACCTTTTTCGGTAACGATGTGGTTCAGGACGGTTGCGACTCCAACTATACCGTCGGCAGTCCAGCCATCGCGCCGTTGCAACCGCTGGCGGCGGCATTCGGGCAAGGCTTCGATGTCACTTCCGAGGGCGTTGTCGTGCCCCGCGGCGGTGACCGCGATGCCCGCGACTCCGGGCAGTGGGGCACGGCGTTGCGCTGGTTGGGTGACGACACCGAGTACGGCCTGTACTTCATGAACTATCACAGCCGCACGCCGACGGTCGGTACCACCACTGCCGGGCTGTCGACGCTGGCCAGCCTGCCGGGCATGGTCAGTATTGCCAACCAACTGGCGCCGGGCAGTGGCTCGGGGCTGGCGCGAAGCGTGATGCTCGGGCGCGGTCAGTACTACCTCGAATACCCGGAAGACATTCGACTGTATGGCGCCAGCTTCTCCACCACCTTGCCCACCGGCACTGCCTGGACCGGGGAAATCAGCTATCGCCCCAACGCTCCGGTACAACTCAACACTACCGACTTGACCCTGGCGTTGCTCAACCCGATTGCCGGTGGTGCCGCATCACCGATCCAGACTACAGCGGGGGCCGACAATACCGGTTACCGGCGTAAGGAAGTCACCCAGATCCAAAGCACCATGACGCAGTTCTTCGATCAAGTGCTGGGTGCTGATCGCCTGACCCTGGTCGGGGAGGCAGCGGTGGTGCACGTCGGTGGTCTGGAGCCGAGGAGCGAGTTGCGTTATGGCCGCGACTCGGTCTATGGCCAGTATGGTTTTGGCGGCGATACCCAGGGGTTTGTCACCTCTACCTCCTGGGGTTATCGCGCCCGGGCGATCCTCGATTACAACAACGTGATTGCCGGGATCAACCTCAAGCCCAACCTGTCCTGGTCCCATGACGTTGATGGCTACGGTCCCAACGGACTGTTCAACGAAGGCGCCAAGGCAGTCAGCCTCGGAGTCGACGCCGACTACCGCAACACCTACACCGCCAGCCTCAGTTACACCGACTTTTTCGGTGGCGACTACAACACCCTGACTGACCGTGACTTCGTCGCTTTGAGCTTCGGCGTGAACTTCTGATATGGCTGAGAAGGACAACAACATGATGCGCAAAATGATTCTGCAATGCGGTGCCCTGGCCTTGAGCCTGTTGGCTGCCAACGTAATGGCCGCGGTCTCGCCCGAAGAGGCCGCCAAGCTAGGCACTACACTGACGCCAGTGGGGGCCGAGAAGGCCGGCAACGCCGACGGCTCGATTCCCGCGTGGACCGGCGGCATTCCGAAAAATGCCGGCGCAGTGGACAGCAAAGGCTTCCTGGCCGACCCGTTCGCCAGTGAAAAACCGCTGTTCACCATTACCGCTGCCACCGCTGACAAGTACAAGGACAAACTCTCGGACGGGCAGCTGGCGATGTTCAAACGCTACCCGCAAACCTACAAGATTCCGGTGTATCCAAGTCACCGCACCGTCGCGTTACCGGCGGATGTCTACGAAGCGGCCAAGCGCAGCGCCCTCAACGTGAACTCGATCAACGACGGTAACGGTCTGGTCAACTTCACGGGCAACCGTTACTACGCCTTCCCGATTCCGAAGGCCGGCGTCGAAGTGCTATGGAACCACGTCACCCGTTATCGCGGTGGCAATCTCAAGCGCATCATCACCCAAGCGACACCGCAAACCAACGGCAGCTATACCTCCATCCGCTTCGAAGAAGAAGTCGCGGTGCCTGGGAAAATTCCCGATATGGACACGGAAAAAGGCGCCAATGTGTTGCTCTATTTCAAGCAGTCGGTGACGGCACCGGCGCGCCTGGCGGGCAACGTGCTGCTGGTTCACGAGACCCTCGACCAGGTCAAGGAACCGCGTCTGGCCTGGGTCTACAACGCTGGTCAACGGCGGGTGCGTCGCGCGCCGCAAGTGGCCTACGACGGGCCGGGCACTGCCGCCGACGGCCTGCGCACCTCGGACAACTTCGACATGTTCTCCGGAGCGCCGGATCGTTATGACTGGAAGCTGATCGGCAAGAAGGAAATGTACATTCCGTACAACGCCTACAAGCTCGATTCGCCGAGCCTCAAGTACGACGACGTCATCAAGGCCGGGCACATCAACCAGGACCTGACCCGTTATGAGCTGCATCGGGTCTGGGAAGTGGTCGGTACCGTCAAGCCGGGCGAGCGGCACATCTACGCCAAGCGTCATATGTTTATCGACGAGGACAGCTGGCAGGTGGCGCTGGTGGACCACTACGACGGTCGTGGCCAGCTCTGGCGGGTAGCCGAAGGGCACCAGCAGTTCTACTACGATCACCAGGTGCCGGCTTATACGCTCGAAGCGCTTTACGACATTATTGCCGGTCGTTACATCGCCCTCGGGATGAAGAACGAAGAGAAGCACAGCTTCGAATTCGGCTTCGCGGCCAAGTCGGCGGATTACACGCCATCGGCGCTGCGCAGCGAGGGCGTTCGCTAGACCTTACACGCGCCATGCAGGCCCTGTTCATCGCTCGTACCCATTGGCACGAGCGAAGAACAGGGTTTTTTTACTGAGTTGAATTGAATTTGAATAGGACTGTGTAGTGGGTGGGAAGTTTCTTATGTGTTTGTGAGTTGTTTTCTGGTTATTGAGTAACGTCGAAAGTTCACCCGTTTTTTTTGTTGGAAGAGTTGTTTTCTGAAATATCATTTATTCTTTTATACAGGTCTGAGCGGGCGGTATCGCCAGGATTGAATTACTCTCTGAGTATGCAGTGGATCTGTCGCCTGATGTCGCGTTATCGGTGGGATAAGGCGCCGACAGGTTCGCAGGAGTAACAGAACATGGATGCTCAGAATCAAATACAGCATAAACGTCATCTACGCGGAAGTTGGATCGCCACGGTCATTAATCTCGATTGGCCCTCTACTACTTCCCGTACAATCGTTGACGAGACAGAACGGGTAAGGGTTCAGAAGAGTGAGCTGATCGCCATGCTGGACGAGGCAGTCGACCTGCGGATGAACGCGGTGTTCTTTCAGGTCAAGCCCTGTTCGGATGTCTTCTATCGTTCCGCCATTATGCCCTGGTCGTCGTACCTGACCGGAACGCTTGGCAAGGACCCGGGCTTCGATCCGCTGCAGTTCGTGATCGACGAAGCCCACCGGCGAAACCTCGAACTGCATGCCTGGTTCAACCCCTACCGGGTTTCGATGAACACCCGGCAAAGCACCATCGAGCAGTTGACTGCCGTCTTGCCAGGGGCGCCCGCCAGTGTCTACGTCGCCCATCCGCAATGGATCGGTGTGGCCTCGGATCGCTTTGTGCTCGACCCTGGAATTCCCGAAGCACGAGCCTGGATCATCGAAGGCGTAATGGAAGTGGCGCGCAATTACGCTGTCGATGGTATCCAGTTCGATGACTATTTCTACTATGAGTCATCCAGCTCGAAACTCAACGATGACGCCACATTTACCCTGCATGGGCAGAGCTTTTCCAGTAAGGCGGATTGGCGTCGTAACAATACTTTGCAGTTGATCAGTGAATTGTCTCAGTCGTTGCGACAGTTCGATTCCGCTATCAAATTTGGTATCAGCCCAGCCGGGGTATGGCGTAATAAAAGTGATGATCCGCAAGGTTCCGATACCTCTGCCGGTATTCCAAATTTTGATGCGGGATTTGCCGATACACGCCGCTGGGTCCATGAAGAATTGATCGATTACATCGCCCCGCAAGTTTATTGGAGCTTTGCTTTGAAAGCGGCACAGTTCGATATCGTGACCCGCTGGTGGGCCGATACCGTGCAGGGGAAAAACGTGCATTTGTACATTGGCGAGGCGCTTTACAAAGTGGCTGTGCCAAGTCAAAGCGAGCCACAATGGACGCAGGACAATGGCGTCTCGCAAATCAATAAACAACTGGCGTGGAATATCGATATCCCGCAGATCCAGGGTAGCGTGCTGTTTCGTCACCTGTTCTTGCGTGAGCCAGCGGTTCTGCCTGCCATTGCCAGGATCCGTGAAGGGGTGTGGAGGTCTGTGGCCCTGGTGCCGACCATGCCTTGGAAGGGAGGCTCCCCGCCAGTTCCTCCGGCCTGCGTTCAACAGATCGGAACGCTGGCCGGCACACAGGTCAAATGGCATGAGAGTACCGCCAATCCACCGGGCAAGACCTGTTATTACGCCCTCTACAAGTTCCCTGCAGGGGAGCCGGTGGATACCGGGCGAGCGGATCGATTGGTGGCAACCGTCAGGCGAGACGAATGCCTGCATGTCTGGACCGACCCGGTGCAGCGCAATGGCGAGGTGACCTATGCGGTCACGGCGCTGGACCGAGGACATTTCGAGAGTGCGGCTACGATCGCGTCCTGAAACGCTCTGGCAGTTACAGGGACTGAGTCCATGGCGACCCACGGGTCGCCTTTTTTATGGGGGCCAATCAACGCACTGAATACTTGTTCAATCCGCTCGGGCAAGAGGGCTAGGGTGGCCGGATAAAATCAAGAAAAGGCATGCCGCAATGACCGCCATGACCGCACGTCTGGATCCTCCTGGATTTCTGCCTCGCTTGCCCTCCCTGCACGTGTACCGTCCCCGCTTGAGTAATGCTTTGCTGGCTTCGTCGGCCAGGGTCAAGTTGCTCTGCGCGCCAGCCGGCAGCGGCAAAAGCGTATTGCTCGGCGAATGCCTGTTGCAGGTCCCGTCGCAGTGCAAGGTCGGTTGGTTGCCGTTGGCGGGACAGCGGCAAACGAGCGCGCAATTCTGCGAGCTGCTGGCTCAGGTGCTGGGTCTGGTGGCGGCCGATGAGGCTTCCCTGCTCAATTATCTGAGTCGATTGCGGACCCCGACCTGGTTGTTTCTCGACGACTATTGCCGCGTGCCAGCTGCGGAACTGGACCTGCTGCTCGATCGGCTGCTGGCCGTCAGCAGTCCGGCATTGACCTGGTGGCTGAGCGGCCGCAGGCGTGCGCAATGCAACTGGCCGCGCCTGCTGCTGGATGATGAGTTGTACGAGTGCAACGCAGCGGACCTGGCCTTCGATCAGGCTGAAATCGAACAGCTGCAGCAGGCATCTCCGTACAACCCTGGCGCACATAATGCCGGGCGGATTTTCCAGCTCACCGGCGGCTGGTGTGTCGGGGTGCGGATCGCCCTGATGGACACTGCGGGCGGAAAATTCACCCGTTCAGGGACTCTGCTCGATTATCTGGAGCATGAACTGTTCAGCGGTTTGTCGCCGGAACTGGCAGAGGCCTGGCGGGTGCTGGCCCATCTGCCGCGTTTCAATGCGAGCTTGTGCGAGCATCTGTTTGGCGCAGGGGAGGGCGCCCAATGGCTGCGTTCGTTGCATGAGTCGGGCTGCTTCATAGAAGCCTGGGATGCTTCGGCGGATTGGCTGCAGGTCTTTGCACCGTTGGCGCGGCGCATACGCGCCGAAGAGTGGCCCGGCGGGCGTTCCTGGCACCGTCGCGCCTGCCAGTGGTTTGTCACTCAGGAGGACTGGCAGGCCGCCTTCGAGCAGGCGTTGCTGGCCCAGGAGTATGAAGTGGCGGTCAGCTTGCTCCAGCACTTCAGCTTCGAGCACCTGTTCCAACAGCAGAACGTGGTGCTGCTGTTGCGTCTGCATGAGCAGCAAGGTGACGAACTGATGCTCGGTACCCCGCAACTGGTCGGGCTGATTACCGCGGCATTGCTTTTTGCCGGCCGCTTCGAACAGGCCGCCGCCTGCATCGATCAGATGGCGCGGTTCGCTCCACAGCCGTCTGCCACCTTGCAGCGGCAGTTGGTCGCGCGTTGGCAGGCTCAACAGGGATGGTTGTTGCACCTGCAGGGTAGACAGGAGTGTGCCCGGACGCACTTTCTCGACGCCCTGACCGAGCTCCCCGCGTCCGCATGGACTGCACGACTGCTGTGCTTGTCCGGGTTGACCCAGCAAGCGTTGCTCAACGGAGAGCTGGATGTAGCGCAGGCGACCAATCGCGAAGCGTTGTGCCTGGCGCGCGCACAAGGTTCGTTGTTACTCGAGAGCTTGCTGGAACTGGATCACGCGCAACTGCTGGAGCAGCGTGGAGCTCTTCAGAGGGCGGACAGTCTGTTGGGCACTGTCTATGAGTTGCTCGGCGAGCAAGTCAACCGCCCCTCGCCATTGCTGGGGAGGATTGCCTTGCGTCGTGGACGCCTGGCGTTACGCCAGGGGCAGGGTGAGCAAGCCGCGCAGTACTTTCAATCGGGGCTGCTAGAGTGTGTGCACAGCCAGGACAAGCTAGCCTTGTATGGCTTTCTCGGCCAGGCGCTGTTGGCGGGTAATCAACGTGACTATGCCCAGGCCTTTGTGCGCTTGCGCGATGCCGAGCGGCTGATGCAACAGCGGCATATCCCGGACACGGTTTACCGTGGCGTACTGCTGCAAGTCAGCAGTCACTTCTGGTTGCAGCAAGGTCGTCCGGAACTGGCCCATGAAGCCTTGAGTCGGGTACTGCGGCATTACCGCGGGCCGCATGCGCGTCAGGCGCCTCCGGCGACCCTGGAGTTGATTCCGCGTCTTGAATATTTGCTGGTGTTGGCTGAGGTATATCTACAGCAAGCGAAAGAGCCTGCAGTTCGGTTTGGTGTCTTGCTCGAGGCTGCACAGCGTCAAGGAATGCTGGGCCTTGAGGCTGAACTGCAGTTGGCGCTGGCCGAGGTCGCATGGCTTTGCGGGGATGCGGTCCTGGCCAGAAAGTCTCTGGAAACCGGCCTGGCCTTGGTGAGCCGTTGCAATCTGCAGCAGGCGCTACACGAGTTGAATTTGCGCCAACCGAATTTAATGTGTGACTTGGGTTATGGGGGGAGAATCCAGGAGCAGCAGTTTTCAGGGATCAACGACAACCCTCTGAGTCAGCGCGAGCTGGAAGTGCTCAAACTGATTGCTGTCGGTCATTCCAATCAGCAAATTGCCGAGCAACTATTTATCTCGTTACATACAGTAAAAACTCATGCTCGCAGGATTCACAGTAAGCTTGGCGTGGAACGCAGGACTCAGGCAGTTGCCAAAGCCAAGGTGTTGGGGATGATGAAGTGATGAGCGTCAGGCGTATTGTCTTGAATGTTCACTATATTGCTGACATTAAATTTTACGAATGCATACAGGTTTAAATGTGCGCTCTGTTTGGTCGGGCGCTATAGTCGAAGGGCGGCCAAGGAGAATTGAGTTTTATTTATTGTTTGGTCGTTAAAATCAACTTCATATTTAGAGTCTTGTTATGTCCTACCAAACACTTTTACACGAAGTCAGCGCCAAGCTACGTACCCTCTTCACCGATCTAAAATACGATCTGGACCCCGATAAGACCTACCTTAACGCGGTAGTGATCAATGACCTGAAGGAACAAGTGGTCGGCTACTCCCAGACGCTCAGTTGGGCGATCATGGAAAAAGTACAAGACAACGAATTGCCTGCGTTTAATAGCGAATTTGCGGGTATTTATTCTGCTCCATGGACCTTCGATCCGCAGTATCGTGTCAATATTCTCGAGATGAATGTAGATAAACTCAACATCCTCGGCGGTGGGGTAGTTCGTTCTTTCAGGGAGGAATGAAATATTTGTTGGCCTGTGGCCATGTCTCGTTATTCGAGATTCTGTGTTAATGGAAAGGTGTTTATGTATAGCAGTTCGGACATGGAGTCCGGGCGCATGAACGCTAAAAGGAGTTGTTATGAGTGATCGTTATTATTACAGAAGTGATCAGCGTATTATCGAGCTTGGCAAAGGCCATATTGCGCATGCAGTACGTGTACTGTTGGAGGAGCGTCCTGCAAAGCTGGGGCTTCATTCTGAAAAAAATATACATTACCCGAATTGACGATCTTATATTCCGGCAGTACTGAATTAATAATCGTGGACGCTGCACTGGACGATTCTATTGCGCCGTCCGGTCAGCGCTCATAGCCCATTCTCCAGCTAATCGCCTGGGTCGCCGCCAACAAGCGTTGCGCCGCCGGGCCATGTTCATCGGCATGAAATAACGAAGTCGGGCCAACCACGGTGAGCACCGCGGCCACGTTCCCGACTGCGTTGAACACCGGTGCCGACAAGGCGTCCACGCCTGGCATCAGCAAGCCATGGACATGATGCAGTCCGCGTTCGCGAATCTGCTCGCACAGCTGCGCATAAACCTGGTCATCGGCCAGCAGATGGTTATCGCTCGCCTTCAACTCCTGTTCGCGCAATTCGACGGTTTCACGGTCAGGCAGGAATGCGCTGAACACCAATCCGGTCGATGAACTGAGTAATGGCAATACCGACCCCAATTGAGTGACCACTGTCACCGCCCGCACGGCCGGCTCGATATGCACCACGGTCGCGCCCTGGTTACCCCATACCGCGAGGAAACAGGTTTCGTTCAGCTCGTCGCGCAACTCCGCCAGAGGCAGGGCGGCGACTTTCAGCACGTCCATACTGGCCAGAGCGGCCAGACCCACGCGCAACGCTTCCCGGCCCAGGCCGTAATGATTAGTGGCACTGTTCTGCTCGGCAAAGCCACTGGCAATCAGCGCCTGCAAATAGCGGTGAACCTTGCTCGCCGGCATCTGCACGTGTTCGGCCAGACGTGACAAAGAAGTCGACGGTGACAGTTGCGCCAGGGCCTTGAGGATGTCGGTGCCGACCTCGGCCGAGCGGACTTTCTGTTTACCGTTGCTGTCGCTGGTGCTGCGCGGCTTTTCCATGGAGGCGGTGTGATCCCGAGACGAATGGGCGTCTTTATAGCTTGACGGTCAATCTCAATCAAATTACGTTATGCGTAATTGGATTACGATAAAAACAATGCAGCGTGCCGAGGCTTCTTATTGGAGATGCGGCTCACTGCCCACTCCATTTTCAGGAGGCTCCATGACCCTCGATTCCGCGACACCAGCGCTGGCTTATCAGTCAGGCTTCGGTAATGAATTCAGTAGTGAAGCGCTATCTGGTGCATTGCCCGTCGGCCAGAACTCCCCGCAAAAGGCGCCCTACGGTCTCTACACCGAACTGTTCTCCGGCACTGCCTTTACCATGGTCCGTAGCGAAACACGGCGCACCTGGATGTACCGCATTCAGCCATCGGCCAATCATCCGGCCTTTGTGAAGCTCGATCGGCAACTGGACGGTGGCCCGCTGGGTGAGGTGACGCCCAATCGTCTGCGCTGGAATCCACTGGATATTCCTTCCGAGCCGACCGACTTCATCGACGGCCTGGTGAGCATGGCCGCCAATTCGACGGCGCAGAAACCGACCGGGATCAGCATTTATAACTACCGCGCCAACCGCTCCATGGAGCGGGTATTCTTCAATGCCGACGGCGAGCTGCTGCTGGTGCCTGAGCAAGGCCGTCTGCGCATCGCCACTGAACTGGGCGTGCTGGAACTGGAACCGCTGGAAATCGCCGTACTGCCTCGTGGTCTGAAATTCCGTGTCGAGCTGCTCGATGCCCAGGCTCGCGGATACATCGCCGAGAACCATGGCGCGCCGCTGCGCCTGCCGGATCTGGGGCCGATCGGCAGCAATGGCCTGGCCAACCCGCGGGATTTCCTGACCCCGGTCGCGCATTACGAAGACCTCAAGCAGCCGACCACCCTGGTACAGAAGTTTCTTGGCGAGCTTTGGGGTTGTGAGCTGGATCATTCGCCGCTCAACGTGGTCGCCTGGCATGGCAACAATGTGCCGTACAAATACGACCTTCGGCGTTTCAACACCATTGGTACGGTCAGTTTCGACCATCCCGATCCGTCGATCTTCACTGTCCTTACGTCGCCCACCAGCGTCCACGGCCTGGCTAACCTCGACTTCGTGATTTTCCCGCCACGCTGGATGGTGGCCGAGAACACCTTCCGTCCACCGTGGTTCCATCGCAACTTGATGAACGAGTTCATGGGCCTGATCCAGGGCAGCTACGACGCCAAGGCCGAAGGTTTCCTGCCGGGCGGCGCGTCCTTGCACAGCTGCATGAGCGCCCACGGACCGGATGGCGAAACCTGCACCAAAGCAATTGCCGCCGAGCTTTCACCGAGCAAGATCGACAACACCATGGCCTTTATGTTCGAGACCAGCCAGGTGCTGCGGCCGAGCCGTTTCGCCCTCGACTGCCCGCAGTTGCAGAACAACTATGATGCTTGCTGGGCCTCGCTGCCCGCTACTTTCAATCCGAACCGGAGATAACCGATGAATCAGCCAACCATTACTCGCAGCTGGGTTGCCTCCGCCAACGGCCACGCCGACTTCCCGCTGCAGAACCTGCCGCTGGGCGTGTTCAGTATCAAGGGCGGCACACCGCGCAGCGGCGTGGCCATCGGGGAGCATATCTTCGACCTGGAGGCGGCGCTGGGTGCCGGTCTGTTTGACGGCGCCGCACGCACGGCGGTCGAAGCCACCCTCGGCGGCCAGCTGAATGCCTTCTTCAATCTGGGCCGCAGTGCCCGGGTCGCGTTGCGCGAACGTCTGCTTGAATTGTTCGCCGAAGGCAGTACCCTGCGCGGCAAGATCGAAGCCCAAGGCGCGAAACTGCTGCCGCTGGCGGTGAACTGCCAAATGCACCTGCCGGCGAAGATCAACGATTACACCGACTTCTACGTCGGCATTGAGCACGCGCAAAACGTCGGCAAGCTGTTTCGTCCCGACAACCCGCTGCTGCCAAACTACAAATACGTACCGATCGGCTACCACGGTCGCGCTTCGACCATTCGCCCGTCGGGCACTGACGTGCGCCGGCCAAAAGGCCAGACCCTGCCGGCCGGCCAGACCGAACCGACTTTCGGCCCGTGCGCGCGCCTGGACTATGAACTGGAACTGGGCATCTGGATCGGGCAGGGCAATGAAATGGGCGACTCGATCGCCATTGGTGATGCCGCCGAACACATCGCCGGCTTCTGCCTGCTCAACGACTGGTCGGCGCGGGATATCCAGGCCTGGGAATACCAGCCGCTGGGGCCGTTCCTGTCGAAAAGCTTCATCACCAGTATTTCGCCGTGGGTGGTGACCGCTGAAGCGCTGGAGCCATTCCGGCGTGCCCAGCCGGCTCGTCCGGAAGGCGATCCACAGCCGTTGCCGTACCTGTTCGACAAGCGCGACCAGGCCGCCGGTGCCTTCGATATCGAACTGGAAGTGCTGCTGCTGACCGAGTCGATGCGCGAGCAGAACCTGCCGGCCCATCGCCTGACCTTGAGCAACACCAAACACATGTACTGGACCGTGGCGCAGATGGTCGCGCACCACAGCGTCAATGGCTGTCAGTTGCAGGCCGGTGATCTATTCGGTTCGGGCACCTTGTCGGGGCCTGAGAATGGTCAGTTCGGCAGCCTGCTGGAAATCACCGAGGGCGGCAAAAAGCCGATCGAACTGGCCTCGGGCGAGGTGCGCAAATTCCTCGAAGACGGTGACGAAATCATCCTGCGTGCGCGCTGCAGCGCTGAGGGTGTTGCCTCCATCGGTTTCGGTGAATGCCGCGGCAAAATCCTCCCGGCACGTTAAGAGGTTCGAGCCATGGAACTCTACACTTACTACCGTTCGACCTCGTCTTATCGGGTGCGAATCGCGCTGGCGCTCAAGGGCCTGGATTACCAGGCACTGCCGGTCAATCTGATCGCCCCCCAGGGCGGCGAACATCGGCAGTCGGCGTACCTGGGCATCAACCCCCAGGGCCGCGTCCCGGCTTTGCGCACCGATGAAGGCGAGCTGCTGATCCAGTCACCGGCGATCATCGAGTACCTCGAGGAACGTTATCCACAGCCGCCGCTGCTGTCCACCGACCTGGCCACCCGTGCTCACGAGCGTGGAGTGGCGTCGTTGATCGGTTGCGACATACATCCGCTGCACAACGTCAGCGTGCTCAATCTGCTGCGTCAATGGGGCCACGACGAGGTCCAGGTGGTGCAGTGGATCAGCCACTGGATCACCCAAGGGCTGGCGGCGGTCGAACACTTGATCGGCAACCAGGGTTACTGCTTCGGCGATGAGCCGGGACTGGCGGATGTTTACCTGATACCGCAGCTGTATGCGGCCGAGCGGTTCAACATTGCCCTCGAAGCCTATCCGCGGATTCGCCGGGTGGCCGCGTTGGCGGCCCAGCATCCGGCGTTTTTCAAGGCTCATCCGGCGCAGCAACCGGATACCCCGGTAACTTGAGCGGACACTGGCATTTTTTGTGGCGAGGGAGCTTGCTCCCGCTGGGTCGCGCAGCGGCCCCGATGGCGTAGAGCTTGCCCGCGAAGGCGGCCTGACAGCCGGCCTGGCGCTTCAGGGTCGGTGTACATATCCATTCCTGCGGTAACGGCCACTTAGGGTTTCGCCCTTACGGCGAGGCACTTTTGGCAAACGCCGGAGTGCCGGCCCAGCCCAAAGTACCCAAAAGGTCTCGCCCCGAGCGTATGGCACCTCGCTAAGGCTCGGTGTTCCCCGGTGTCCATCATGGGGCGCCGCAATGCGACGCAGGCAGCTGCGCTGACGACGCTTCACGCCACCCCCCTGATGAACACCTCCACTCGGCCTGCCGAAGGGGCGGGCAGATCAAAAGCCAAAGCAACGGCAAAAGCGAGGCGGCTGACCGGCCGGCTTGGATGTACGCGTCCCCTTGTAGGAGCTGCCGCAGGCTGCGATCTTTTGATCTTGATTTTGCGGGGCTTGCTTGCGATGAAGGCGGCTCTGACAAGGCCAAACCGAGTTGACGGAAAGGCTCAGGGCGTGAAGGCGGCCTGACAGCCGGCCTGGCGCTTGAGGTCGGTGTACATATCCATTTCTGCGGTTACGGCCACTTAGGGTTTCGCCCTTACGGCGAGTCACTTTTTTTCAAACGCCAAAAAAAGTAACCAAAAAACGCTCGCCCCGAGCGTACGGCACCTCGCCAAGGCTCGGTGTTCCCTCGCTCCGGTGTCCATCATGGGGCGCCGCAATGCGGCGGAGTCAGCTGCGCTGACGGCGCTACGCGCCACCCCCCTGATGAACACCTCCACTCGGCCTGCCGAAGGGGCGGGTAGATCAAGATCAAGATCAAGATCAAGATCAAAAGCCAGAGCCAGAGCCAGAGCCAGAGCGAAAGCGAACAAGCGAACAAGCGAACAAGCGAACAAGCGAAGCAAAAACCGTCCGTGACAGTTCTTCAATGGTTCTGATAAGCATTGCTCTCACAGGCTAGGACCAGGCCCCTTTTCCAGTAGAGCCGAGTGGAGGTGTCATCCAGGGGGATGGCGCGAAGCGCCCCTCGGCGAAGCCGAGTTCCGCCGCATTGCGGCGCCCCCTGGATGGCACCGGAGCGAGGGTATGCCGAGCCTGGGCGAGGGACCGGATGGAGGGGCAAGCGTTTTTTGGTTACTTTTTTTGGCGTTTGAAAAAAAGTGACTCGCCGTAAGGGCGAAACCGCCAGCAGCCGTTACCGCAGGAACGGATATGTACGCCGAAAAAGCAGCCAGCCGCCGTTACCGCTGGAACGGATATGTACTCGGTAAAACACTGGCCGCCGTTACCGCAGGAACGGTACTCAATGCACAATCGAATTCGGCGGCAAATGCCCCAGCCGTTCGGTCAGCCGCAACCGCTGGATCGGATCCTCACTAAGCAACAACGCATGCTCCAGGTCGAAACGTTCGGCATTCGGGCAGTCGAGGCGCTGGTAGAGGCTGGCACGGGCCAGGTAGTCGGAGGCGCTGGCGTTGCCCAGTTCCAGCACGCGCTCGGCGTCGATCAACGCGCCGAGGTTGTCGTCGTTGGCCAGGTGCAGCTGACGCAAGTTGCGCGACAGGCGCTGCAGCATTTGAACCGGCTCGGCGGTGAGCAAATGCTCGGCACTGAGCTTCATGTTCTGGCCATACTGGCGTTGCAGCAGATCGCGGCAGTCATTGGGATACAAGCGGCGCCCGCCACAAGGGTCGAGCAAATGATCGGCGCCCGGCACTCGCAGCAGGAAATGCCCGGGGAAGTTGACTCCGACCAACGGGATCTCCAGGCGCCTGGCCAACTCCAGGGCGATCAAGCCCAGCGCCAGGGGTTGTCCGCGTTTACGTTCCAGTACTTTATTGACCAATGCGGCCTGGGGCCGTAGCGGTGTGGCGTCATCCTGGGCGAACCTCAGGTCATTCATCCGGCGCAGCAAAGGCTGCCCGAGTTCACTCACCGGCAGCAGGGGTAAACCGCAGCTGACCCGTTGCACCAGTTCCTTGAAGTTGCGCAGCAGCACCTCTGGCTCTACCGCCGGATCATGCTCGACAGCGATCCACACCGCCGCTTCAAAGAGCGCTGGCGGAGAGCGTTGCAGACAGTCGAAAAAAGCCTGGCGCGGGGTCATCGAAATCTCCGGTCAATGCCTCGTTTTAGCCCCGTCGCAGGCTTTCGTCCAGTGCTGTACACATGAGGTTGCAGGTTATGTCTTAAAGCTTGAAATCCGCCTCGGCTTATTCTCGGGCGTTTCTGCAATCTTTCGCCACAAGCCTATACTGGCGACTAGAAGCTTGATTCGGGAGCCCGATGATGTTCGCTCTCATGCAAAGCACCCGCCTTGAATCGCTGCACCTGAGTGTCGACCCAGCGACCGGTTTGAAGGCGGTGATTGCTATCCATTGCAGTCGCCTGGGACCTGCCCTTGGCGGTTGTCGATACCTTGCCTACCCCGACGATGAAAGTGCCGTGGCGGATGCCGTGCGCCTGGCCCAGGGGATGAGTTACAAAGCTGCTTTGGCCGGACTGCCCCAAGGCGGCGGCGTAGCGGTGATTATTCGCCCGCCCCATGTCGAAAGCCGTTCCGCATTGTTTGAAGCCTTCGGTCGCTGCGTCGAACAACTCGACGGTCGCTATATCACCGCCATCGACAGCGGCACCTCGGTTGCCGACATGGATTGCATCGCCCAACAAACCCAACATGTCACCAGCACCACTGCAGCGGGCGATCCGTCGCCGCATGCCGCCATGGGTGTGTTCGCCGGAATCCGCGCCACCGCCATCGCCCGCCTGGGTATCGATAACCTCGAGGGCTTGCGGATTGCCGTTCAGGGCCTGGGCAATGTCGGTTTTGCGCTTGCCGAACAGCTGCATGCCGCCGGTGCCGAGTTGCTGGTCAGCGACATCGACCCGGGCAAAGTGCAGTTGGCCATGGAGCAACTCGGTGCCCACCCGATTGCCAACGAATCATTGCTCAGCACGCCTTGCGACATTCTTGCGCCGTGTGGCCTGGGTGGCGTGCTCAACAGTCACAGCGTCGCCCAATTGCGCTGCGCGGCGGTAGCGGGATCGGCGAACAATCAGCTGACCAATCTGCAAGTCGCCGATCAACTGGAGAACCGCGGGATTCTGTATGCGCCGGATTACGTGATCAATTCCGGCGGGCTGATTTACGTCTCGCTGAAACATCGCGGCGAGGAGTTGCCGGTCATTACGGCGCATTTGTCGAAAATCGGCGCGCGGCTGACCGAAGTCTTCGCCCACGCCCAGGCCGAAAAACGCTCCCCGGCGCGGGTCGCGGACGAGTTGGCGGAGCGTCTGCTGTATCCTTAGGAGCATAGGCTGCAACCCGGCCAACTTGCTCCACAGTCCAGCGTCACGAGCGCCGGGCTTATCAGCTTCACGCTTATCCGGCGTGCAAGGAGCTGTGCCATGCCTTGTAACAAGGTCGACCTTCCCTACACCCGTTATTTATCCCCCAATGGCCAACTGCTCGGTGAACTGCCTGCCTGGGCGGATGATTTCAATCTGCTGACGCACCTCTACCGGCAGATGGTGCTGACTCGCCTGTTCGATCAGAAAGCTGTCGCCCTGCAACGTACCGGACGCATCGGTACCTACGCGCCGACCCTCGGCCAAGAGGCGATCGGCGTGGCGATCGGCAGCCTGATGCACGCCGAAGATGTGCTGGTGCCGTATTACCGCGACACCGCCGTGCAGTTGATGCGCGGGGTGCGAATGGAAGAAATCCTCCTGTACTGGGGCGGTGACGAGCGCGGCAGCCACTTTGCCGAGCCTGCGGTGGCTCAGGACTTTCCCATCTGCGTACCGATTGCGACCCAGGCGCTGCATGCCTGCGGAGTCGCCAGCGCGTTCAAGATCCGCGGCGAACACCGGGTGGCGGTGACCACCTGCGGCGACGGCGCCACCAGCAAGGGCGACTTTCTCGAGTCTCTTAACGTGGCGGGTGCCTGGCAGTTGCCGGTGGTGTTCGTGATCAACAACAACCAGTGGGCGATCTCGGTGCCGCGGCGGATTCAGTGCGGTGCGCCGACTCTGGCGCAGAAGGCGATCGGCGCCGGGTTCCATGGTGAACAGGTCGACGGCAATGACCTTCTGGCAGTCTATGACCGTATGCAAGTCGCTCTGGAACGGGCGCGTCACGGCAAAGGTCCGGTGTTGCTGGAATGCGTGAGTTATCGCCTCGGCGACCACACCACTGCCGACGATGCCACGCGCTATCGCTCCGCCGAGGAGGTCAAGCACGCTTGGCTCGAAGAGCCGATCAAACGCCTGCAAACCTTCATGGCCGGGCAGGGCATCTGGGACGAAGGTCGCGAGCAGGCGCTGATTGCCGAGTGCCAGGGGCTGGTGCAACGCGCAGTGGATAACTTCGACGCGGCCGGCATTCAGCCGCCCGAAACGCTGATGGATTACGTCTACGCACAATGGCCGGCAGTCATGGCCGATCAGCGCGAATGGTTTCTCGAACGGGCAGCCCGGCGCGCGGGAGGTGCGGCTCATGAGTGACGTCAAAGTCAGCCAGCTCGAAGCGGTGAACCTGGCCCTGCATCGAGCCATGGGCGAGGACGAAAATGTCATCGTTCTGGGCGAAGACGTCGGCGTGAACGGCGGGGTGTTTCGCGCCACCCTGGGGCTGCGGGACAGCTTCGGCTTCAAGCGGGTGATCGACTCACCGCTGGCCGAAACCATGCTCGGCGGGCTGGTGATAGGCATGGCCGCCCAAGGTTTGAAACCGGTGGTGGAAATCCAGTTCATGGGCTTCATCTACGCCACCATGGAGCACCTGGTGTCCCACGCCAGTCGCATGCGCAACCGTACGCGGGGACGGATCACCTGCCCGATGGTGCTGCGCTCCCCGATGGGG
The DNA here is from genome assembly GCF_057838875.1 of Pseudomonas sp. KH_050. Classification (NCBI taxonomy): domain Bacteria; kingdom Pseudomonadati; phylum Pseudomonadota; class Gammaproteobacteria; order Pseudomonadales; family Pseudomonadaceae; genus Pseudomonas; species Pseudomonas sp. KH_050. The sequence goes on from NZ_CM174478.1 coordinate 1,171,633, forward strand.
GCCGGGATTCGTGCGCCGGAGCATCACAGTGAGAGTACCGAGGCGTTGTTCGCGCATATTCCGGGGCTGCGAGTGCTGATCCCATCTTCGCCGGCCCGGGCCTATGGCCTACTGCTGGCGGCCATTGACGATCCGGATCCGGTGGTGTTTCTGGAACCGACCCGGCTCTACCGCATGAACCCGCAACCGCTGGTCGATGACGGCAAGCGCCTGCCGCTCGATAGCTGTTTCACCTTGCGCGAAGGCAGCGATATCACCTTGATCAGCTGGGGCGCCAGCGTCATGGAAACGCTGCAGGCCGCCACCGCACTGGCCGAGCAGGGCGTGTCGGCGGAAGTGATCGACGTCGCCTGCATCAAACCCTTGGACCTCGACACCCTGGAGGCCTCGGTGCGCAAAACCGGTCGTTGCGTGATTATCCATGAAGCGCCGCGCTCCTGCGGTGTCGGTGCGGAAATCGCTGCCAGCCTCTACGAGCGGGCGTTGCTGGAATTGCAGGCGCCCATCCTGCGGGTTACTGCGCCGGATATCCCGCCACCGCTGTATCGGCTCGAGCAACTGTATATTCCCAGCGTTGAAGACATTCTTCACGCCTGCGATAGCGTGCTGAATTTCGCCTGAGCCCGAGGAAGGAGTGATGAAATTTTTCAAACTGCCCGATCTGGGCGAAGGTCTTCAGGAAGCGGAAATCGTCAAGTGGCACGTCAAGGTTGGCGATACGGTCAAGGCCGATCAATTGCTGGTCTCGGTGGAAACTGCCAAGGCACTGGTGGATATCCCCGCGCCCTATGGCGGAGTGGTCGCGAAAACCTACGGCGCTGAAGGCGACATCCTGCATGTTGGCGAGCCATTGCTTGGTTATGAAGGCGAGGCGGATGCCAGTACGGTGGTCGGGCGCCTGGAAGGGGGTGGCAGCGGCCAGGTCGATCAGTTTTTCGTCGGCGCGGCCCCCTCGACGCGTGAGCACATGACCACCCGCGCCACCCCGGCGGTACGGCAATTGGCCCGGCAACTGGGGATCGACTTGAGCGGGTTGAGCGGCTCCGGCGTTGATGGCCTGATCACCCGCAGCGATGTCGAGGGTGCATCGCGGACCGAGCGCGAAAAATTCGGCGGCGAGAAGCTGCGTGGCGTGCGTCGCAGCATGGCGCTGAACATGGCCAGGTCCCACGCCGAAGTAGTGCCGGTGACGATCTTCGGGGATGCCGACTTGCATCGCTGGGGCCAGGCCCGGGATCCGTTGATTCGCCTGGCCAAGGCCATGGCCGCCGCCTGTGCGGTAGAACCGGTGTTGAACAGTGCGTTCGACGGCAAGTCGTTGTCGATCAAGCAGCACCAGACGCTCGACCTGGGCATCGCCGTGGACACGTCGGACGGATTGTTCGTGCCGGTGCTGCGCGACGTCGGCAAGCGTGCGTCGGCCGACCTTAAAGAGGGCATGAATCGATTGCGCGCCGACGTCCAGGCGCGCTCGATACCGCCCCAGGAGATGATGGGCGCGACCCTGACCCTGTCCAATTTCGGCACCTTGTTCGGGCGCTACGCCAACCCGGTAGTGGTGCCGCCACAAGTGGCAATTCTCGCCGCCGGCGCCATTCGCGATGAACCGGTCGCGATGAACGGCAAGGTCGTGGTGCATCCGATCCTGCCACTGTCGCTGACCTTCGATCACCGGGCGGTGACCGGCGGCGAGGCGGCCCGGTTCTTCAAGACGCTGGTCGAGGCGTTGGAAAAACCTGAGGATTAAACTTTCCTGCAAGCCTGAAAAAGGCCCTGAGTCAGTGACTCAGGGCCTATTCAATTCGGGCGTTGCTTACTTCGCGGGTTTGGCGGCTTTCACGGCTTTTGCGGGCTTGACGGGCTCCGCTGCTTCAGTTGCTTCAACTGGCTCAGCTGCTGCAGTTGCTTCAACCGGTTCAGCTACTTCGACTACTTCAGCCGGCACGTTGAGCAACTCGGACAGGGCGTCCGGCTGGCTCTTGAATGCCTTGGCGAACACATCGCGGTTTTTCGCCATATAGATCCCGGCTTCTTCCACTTGCTGCTCGGTCAGCGACGGAACGGCTTTTTGCAACACTTCAGCCAGCAACTCGGCGAGTTCGAGCATTTTGTCATGACGGTCAGCTTCGGCTTTATCCATGAACAAACGCTCCAGATCTCGGCTGCTGCGGTATACCACTTCGACGGCCATTCACCACCTCACATGCCTTCACGAAAATTGTTTTTTGCGACTACTGTATTTTTATACAGCTAAAAGGATAAGCGAATCCGGGCGCTTTGGGTAGTGGCTTTTTAATGTAGCTGTGTTTTAAGGTTTGTCAGGGAGGCTGTGTTGCCTGGCCACTGTGGGAGCGAGCAAGCTCGCTCCCACAAAGGACCACGTTTCCGGGCGAAGTCATCGGAAATTTCCCGCGGATTGTGGCGGTTTGTGTGAACTGGCGAGGGATTGGCTTCGTCGATAGGCTTTGGGTGTCACTGCAAATTCAGTGACAGGGTGTAGGAACCCTTTAATACGAGAGACGCGTTTAGCGTCGACACCTGATTGCGGCGATTAACGTGCGTCCGTAAGATCAGTTTCGGCGGCTGTGCGCGGGCACGTTTCGACGTGGCCGAGTCTCTCTGGTACTCGGTATTCCTACCCCGCGTATAGCTGCCACCCAAGCCCGTAGGAAGGCCGTTGGCAGCTCCCATGCATCACTGGAGCTCTCAAATGAAAACACTTACCCCCGATCCACCTTTTTCCACCCATCGCTACATGCCCCTCACCAGCAACGATTGCGATATCCCGACCCTGTTCGTCGACACCCAGGCGCCACTCGATGTGCTGCAAGACGCTGCCGATTACCGCATCCGTGCCGTCACTCAGCTGATGGAGAATCTGGCCATGCGCGAGGAGATTCATACCGATGCGGTGATCCTCCACGACTTCGCGCGGCTCTGCGCCATTGCGCTGCGCGATGGGTGTGATTTGCTGGACGTGATCGGTCGACGGTTACAGGCGCAGATCTCGAAGTAGGCACAAGTCAGACAGACACCCCAGAAAGTGCCTCATGCCAACCCGCCACCATCTCACCTATCACTCTCTGGCCTTTTTTCTGCATGCAGATCAACCGTCACATCAAACCCGCATGATCCGGTCGAACCGACCTAAGGAAGTACTATCGTGAAAATCAATTGGGCCGAGAACCTGCGGCAAAACGTCCACGAAGTGGCCGAATCCCTGGGCAATCTGTTTGTCGAGACCTTCCACTACCTGGCGCTGTTCGCCATTGGTGCGGTAACGGCCTGGGCTGCGGTGATGGAATTTCTGCAGATGATCGAAGAGGGTCATATCAAGATCGATGACATTCTGCTGCTGTTCATCTACCTCGAGCTGGGTGCGATGGTTGGCATTTACTTCAAGACCAACCACATGCCGGTGCGCTTCCTGATCTATGTGGCGATCACTGCGCTGACCCGTTTGCTGATTTCCAATGTGTCGCACCACAGCCCGCCAGACCTGGGGATTATTTATCTGTGCGGTGGGATTTTGCTGCTGGCGTTTGCGATTCTGGTGGTGCGTTACGCCTCGTCGCAGTTCCCTTCGGTGAAAGTCGAACGCCCGCAACGCAAGGGCAGAACGGGTTCGGTCGAGTACCTGGAAGTGGAGAAGGGCGAGATTTAGATCCAGTCTTTAAATACCCGCGCGCGAGGGCTGGCTGGCTGACCGGCCTTTACGCGATAGCGGCAGATTGAGGGTATCGCTGTCGGTCATGGCTTCGAGAATCGCCATGGCGCTGTGGCCATGTTCGATGGCGATGCCGAACTGAATACTTTGCACCAGCCGTTTCAGGCGCTGCGGGTCATTGCGTTGTTCAGCACTGATTATCCGTTTGGCCACCACGTGGCCGGCGTTGGAAAGGGTCAGCATGATGCTGCCGTCGAGCCCCTGAATGCTCAGGTTGACCTGATAGTTGGGGGCGAAAGCGTCGGTAATAATCTGAAATGGATTGTCCATGTTGCGTCACCGCCTGATTGGAACATGCAGTCATTGACCGGCTGTGATCAGGATAAGTTCGCAATTCCGGACCACCGGCTAGCCGTTCGCTGAGGTTTCAAACCTCCATTCCCTCATGACTGAACAAAGCAAAGGGCATGCCGCAATATCGTTCAATCCGCTGTGCTCAACACTTGTGGCGAGGGAGCAAGCTCCCTCGCCACAAGTGCGAAATTCGTCTCGAAATCCTTAACTGACTGGCATTGGCAGGCCCACTTTCCCGCCTTTCATGCGGTGCCCGTTTCAGGGCATAAACGAGAAGATGATCGCTGACAGTGCCACCAAACCGATCACGACCACGAACACATTCGACAGCGGCCCGGAGTACTGGCGCAGTGCCGGTACCCGACGAATCGCATACATCGGCATCAGGAACAGCAGGCAGGCGATGATCGGTCCGCCAAGGGTTTCGATCATCCCGAGGATGCTCGGGTTGAAGGTTGCCACGGCCCAGCAGGTGAGCACCATGAACAGCGCGGTCGCACGGTTCAGCCAGTTCGCCGACATGACCCGGCCGCGGCTGCGCAGGCTTTTCACGATCAAACCCTGGAAGCCTTCGCTGGCGCCGATGTAGTGGCCGAGGAAGGATTTGGTGATGGCCACCAGCGCGATCAAGTGTGCGGCATAGGCGATGACCGGGGTCTGGAAGTGGTTGGCCAGGTAGGACAGGATCGAGATGTTCTGCGCCTTGGCAGCCGCCAGGTCCGCGGGAGACAACGCCAGCACGCAGCTGAAGCAGAAGAACATCACCGTCAGCACCATCATGCTGTGGGCGATCGCGAGGATGCCGCTGCTCTTGCGTTCGGCCTGATCGCCGTAACGTTGTTTCTGGTCGAGCGCAAAGGCGGAAATGATCGGCGAATGGTTGAACGAGAACACCATCACGGGAATCGCCAGCCACAGGGTTTTGAAGAACATTGGCAGCGACATGCCTTCGCTGGCGGAGGCGAAGAACGAACCGTTCCAGCTGGGGATCAGGCTCAAGCCGAGCAGCAGCAGGGCCGCGACGAACGGGTAGACCAGCACGCTCATGGCCTTGACGATCACACTCTGGCCACAGCGCACGATGGCCATCAAGCCGAGGATCAGCAGCAGCGAGAGGATCGCCCGTGGTGGCGGGGTGATGTGCAGCTGATGCTCCATGAAACTGCTCAGGGTGTTGGTCAGCGCCACGCTGTACACCAGCAGGATCGGGAAGATCGCAAAGAAGTACAGCAGGGTGATCAGCTTGCCGGCGCCAACGCCGAAGTGTTCTTCAACCACTTCGGTGATGTCGCCGGAACGCCCGGACAACACAAAGCGGGTCAGGCCTCGGTGGGCGAAGAAGGTCATCGGGAAGGCCAACACGGCCAGCACCAGCAGCGGCCAGAAACCGCCTACGCCAGCGTTGATCGGCAGGAACAAGGTGCCCGCGCCGATCGCTGTGCCATAGAGGCCGAGCATCCAGGTGGTGTCGTGTTTGCTCCAGCTATTGCTGGTCGCAACTGTGTGTCGTGAAACGTCTACAGCGGGATTATCGGCAGCAGGTGTACGTACATCGGTCATCGGTATCGCCTCGTTATTGTTCTTGCTCGGGCTCACGCGGGAATGACGGTCAGGGAATGCGTCTCAGCATTCCACCCAGCTCACCGCCAGGCCGCCCCGTGAAGTCTCTTTGTATTTGTCATGCATATCGGCGCCGGTATCGCGCATGGTGCGGATCACCCGGTCCAGGGAAATGAAATGTTTGCCGTCGCCGCGCAGGGCCATTTGCGTGGCGTTGATCGCCTTCACGGCGGCGATTGCGTTGCGTTCGATGCACGGCACTTGCACCAGTCCGCCGACCGGGTCGCAGGTCAGCCCCAGATTGTGTTCCAGGCCGATCTCGGCGGCGTTTTCCAGTTGCTCCGGGGTGGCGCCGAGGATATCGGCGAGGCCGGCGGCGGCCATTGCGCAGGCAGAGCCGACCTCACCCTGGCAGCCGACTTCGGCACCGGAGATCGAGGCGTTTTTCTTGCACAGGATTCCCACCGCCGCAGCACCGAGAAAGAACGCCACGACATCGTCGTCGCAGGCTTCAGGATTGAACTTCATGTAGTAATGCAGCACGGCCGGGATGATCCCGGCGGCGCCATTGGTAGGCGCGGTAACCATGCGCCCGCCGGCGGCATTTTCTTCGTTCACGGCCAGGGCAAACAGGTTGACCCATTCCATTGCCGACAAGGTCGAACTGATGACATTCGGCTTGCCGATTTCCAGCAGGCTGCGGTGCAGTTTCGCTGCCCGGCGCGGCACATTCAGGCCACCTGGCAGGATGCCTTCGTGGCGCAGACCTTGCTCGACGCACTCGCGCATAACCGACCAGATATGCAGCAGGCCACTGCGGATTTGCGCGTCACTGCGCCAGGCCCGTTCATTGGCCATCATCAATTCGGAAACCCGCAGGCCATGCTGGTTGCAGAGAGAGAGCAGTTCAGCGGCGCTGGAAAAATCGTAAGGCAACTCGACATCAGCGGCAGGAGAGACCCCGGATTCGGCTTCGGCCGCTTCGACAATGAAACCACCACCGACCGAGTACCAGGTCTGTTCCCAGAGCTCGCCGGTTTCGCCAAAAGCCGTCAGAGACATGGCATTCGGGTGGTAGGGCAGGCTTTCGTCGAGCAACAGCAAATCGCGCTGCCAGTCGAAGGCAATGGTCGAGCGACCGCCCAGTGACAATTCACCGGACTCATGCAGCTGCTGAATGCGCGGGCCGATGCTGGTCGGATCAATGCTGTCGGGCCACTCGCCCATCAGCCCCATCACGCAGGCACGGTCGGTCGCATGGCCGACGCCGGTGGCGGAGAGTGAACCGTACAGGCGGATTTCCACCCGTCGAACCTCATCCAGCAGACCTTGGTCAAACAGCGATTGGGCGAAGGTCGCGGCGGCCCGCATAGGGCCGACGGTATGGGAGCTGGACGGCCCGATACCGACTTTGAATAGATCGAAAACACTGATAGCCATGCTAAACCCTTACAAGCAATGGAGTAGAAATCGCTGCCATTTTTTGTAGGACGAGCGCAATGTCGGCGATACTGCCTCTCTCGGTCCTGGGTGACCAACGAAACTTTCTAAGACAGCCTTTAGCAGGACTAAACGATGAGTCGTCAACTTCATGCCCAGACTTACGTCTGGTTGCATGTGTTTTCATGCGCAGCGCGTCACCTGTCCTTCACCCGTTGCGCGGAAGAACTGCACATCACGCCGGGTGCGGTCAGTCAGCAGATTCGGCAACTGGAAGAACGGCTGGGTTTTCGCCTGTTTCACCGTCGCGCCCGGGGCGTCGAGTTGAGCGCCGAAGGCCAGCGACTGGCCATTACGGTCAACGAGGCCTACGGCAACATCGATGCGGAATTACGACGACTGGACGCCGGGATGATCAGCGGGATTTTACGGCTACGCTCGATTCCGTCGTTCCTGAGCAAGTGGCTGACCCCGCGCCTGCCGCGTTTGCAGCAGCGTTTCCCGGATATCCAATTGCGTCTGGTGGCCGAGGACAGCAGCGTGCCGTTGCATGAAGGCGACTTCGATCTGGCTATTGACCTGAATGACGGCAGTTATCCCGGATTGTTATCCACAGCCTTGCTCGACGAGCAGATTTTCCCGGTGTGTGCTCCCAGCCTGCTGCGTGGCCGACCGCCACTACACGGGCCGGCGGACCTGATGCATTTTCCGTTGCTGCATGACATCACCGCCTGGCGCGGCAGTTATGAATACGCGGAGTGGGAGTTCTACCTGAACGCCATCGGCTTCGAGGGCGCGGATGTGCGACGCGGGCATACCTTCAATCGCAACCACCTGACGATTGAGGCGGCGATTGCCGGTATGGGCGTGGCCATTGCCCGTCGCACATTGCTCAATGACGAACTGGAACGCGGTACGTTGATCGTGCCGTTTGGTCTCGCGGTGCCCAATCACAAGCGCTATGTACTGCTCTATGCGCCGGGTGCGCTGAGCCATCCGGGCGTGCGCGCGGTGCATGACTGGCTGGTGGAGGAGGCAGGAATTTTTCGCAGCCTGCACCCCTTGGGCGAGGGGCAGTTGTGAAGAATGGAGAGGGGAAGCCGGTGCGACCCGACTCCCGACCTTAACAGCGCATTTGTCCTTTGTCCGGCTTTTTTTGCGAATCCGAAATTATCTTTTTTTAGGGGTTGAATTGTTTTGCGAGCAGACCGATTGTGTAAGCAAGAGGTCACGGTGAACACGCCCAAAGGCAACCGGGGAGCCTCTCGCGAGCTAGCTGAAATAAGGGATGAACTATGCAAATCCAAGTCAATAGCGATAACCATATTCAAAGCAGCATCCGACTGGAGGAGTGGGTACGTACTACCATTGAGAGCACGCTTGACCGATACGAAGAAGACCTGACACGGGTCGAGGTTCACCTGCGGGACGAGAACGGCGATAAACCCGGTCCCCACGATATGCGCTGCCAGCTGGAAGCGCGGCCAAAAGGCCATCAACCGATTTCGGTCACCCATACAGCTGCTTCGCTGGAACTGGCGATCGAGGGTGCAGCCACCAAACTCGAACATGCACTGGAACACCTGTTCGGCAAACTGCGTGGCAAACCACGTGCTGCTGTGGTGCCAATCGGATCTCGCGCCCATGCCGATGTGCTGCTGGAAGAAGAATTTCTCGAGAATGAACAGGCTGCGCAAAACGGCTGAAGCCTGACTGACTTTTTACCTTTCCATTGAAAACGGGCCTGCTTAAGCAGGCCCGTTTTGGTTTGGGCGCTTAGAAAGCCACCGACGTCTGCACATACACCGTCCGCGGTTCCCCCACGTATTTGCCCTTGTTGTTGTCATCGAACGACCGGGTGAAGTACTGGTGGTTGAAGATGTTTTTGATCCCCACCGCTACATTCAAGTCTGCCAGTTGCGGTCCGAAGTCGTAGGCCGCGCGGCTGCTGAACAGCACGTAGCCCGGAATCTTCCCAGTGCTGCCATCGGCGCTTTCTGCCGAGGTGTTGGCATTGTCGGCGAACTGGTCGCTCTGATAGCTGCTGTCCAGGTTCAGTTTCCAGGCGCCTTCGGTATAACCGACGCCGATCGTGCCTTTATGTTTCGAAGAGAACGGTACGCGATTGCCTTTGTTCGGCCCGTCTTCGCGGATGGTCGCATCAACATAGGCATAGGTGGCGTACACATCGAAACCGGCCAGTGCCGGGCTCAAATCATCGAGGGCATAGTTGACACTGGTTTCGATGCCTTGATGGCGGGTTTCGCCCCGGGCGATCACCGAGTCGTTGGTCTGGTTGCTTTCGTACTGGTTGTCGAAGTTGATCAGGAACGCGCCGATCTCGGCGCGCAATGCACCGTTGTCGTAACGGGTGCCAAGCTCCCAGGTGCGAGCTTTCTCGGGTTTGACTTCGCCGCTGGTCACCCGGTTAGGCATCTGACTGTACTGCACGCTGCCGAATGAGCCTTCGGTATTGGCGTAGAGGTTCCAGCTGTCAGTCAGGTGATAAAGCACGTTCAACGCCGGCAGTGCGGTGTTGTAGTCGCCCTTGAATTTCACGTTGGTCAGGTTGTTAGTCTGCTGCGACTCGATCATCTCGTAGCGGATGCCCGGCGTGATCGTCCACTTGCCGATGTCGATCCGGTCGTCGACGAAGAACGCATTGGCTTCGGTACCGCCACGGGTGTCACGGTCATTGCGGCTGTTGGTGGTCGGGTATTCGTTGCTGGCGATCGGCGTGCGGTAGCGCAGTTCGTGGCCGGCCTCGTTGATGTAGCGATAGCCAACGCCCACTTCATGACGGGTGGGGCCGAGATCGAAGCCTTGGGCGAATCGGGTTTCCAGACCTCGCACCCAGTACTCCCGAGGCGACAGCGAGAGGAATGTGCCCTGATCCAGATAGCCACTACGCAAGGTTTTGGTGAAGAAGGTGTTGGCGGTGAATTCCCGGCGATCTTCCTGGTAGCGATAACCGAAGTTGAACATCGTCCGACGGCCCCAGAACTGGTCTTTCGGGCGGGTCGACTGGTACGGGTCGGCATCGTAGTCGGCGACGTTCAGGCCGCCGGGCATGTCCGCCTTGCCCTCGTAATACTGCGCCATGGCGTTAAAGCTGTTGGCGTCGTCGAGTTGGTATTGGCCCTTGAGTATCAGATCGTCAATTTCGCTATCGCTGTGTTCGCGCCAGTCGCCCCCGCGGGTGCCCGAGTACAGAATCGCGCCGCCCAGGCCGTTATCGGCGGTGCCACCGGCCAGCAGGTTGCCGGTGGTCTTGAAACCGTCGTGGCTGGAGGAAGGGCTGGTTTCAGTCTGCAAGCCACCCTTGACTGTCGGTGCATCGGGAATCGCGCGGGTCACGAAGTTGACCACGCCACCGACGTTCTGCGGGCCGTAGCGCACCGCACCGCCGCCGCGCACCACATCCACTGCGTCCATGTTGCCCATGCTGATCGGGGCGAACGACAGCTGTGGCTGGCCGTAAGGTGCGAAGGGCACCGGGATGCCGTCCATCAGCACCGTCGAACGCGACGCCAACCGTGGATTGAGGCCGCGAATGCCGAAGTTCAGCGCCATGTCATGGCTGCCGGTGCCGTTGTTGTCCGGTGCGTTGACCCCGGGGATGCGGTTGAGCACGTCCCTGGCCTGGGTCGCGCCCTGGCGTTCAAACTCTTCGCGACGGATTACGTCGCGAGCGCCGGGATGCTCGAAGACGTTGGTTTGCGCCGCGTCACCCAGCCAGTCGCCGACCACTTTCGAGGTGTCCAGCTCCAGCGCGGCATCATCCACTGGCTGCAGGCTGAAGGCGTTGTTGCCCTCGGCGCGGGCTTGCAGGCCGGTGCCTTCAAGCAAGGCGTTCAAGCCTTGCGAGGGGGTGTAGTTGCCTTCCAGACCGCGACTCTGCACGCCGCTGGTGACTAGCGAGCCAAAGGAAATCAGCACACCGGCTTCACGGCCGAACTGGTTGAGCGCGTTTTCCAGCGAGGACGGTGCGATGTGGTATGGCTTGGCGTCTGCGGCATGTCCCGGCGCCACGGCGCAAAAACTCAGGCTGGCGCCCAGTAGAAGTTGGCGCAAGGTACGGGCCAGCGGTGTGAGGCGGGTGGGTTGCATGGATGACGATCCTGAGAAGGTAAAAACAAGGGGGCTTTCCTTCTCTGTCACGCCAGATCTGAAAAACGGCTCACGTGTTTGGGTTTTTTTAGATCAAAAGATCAAAAGATCGCAGCCTTCGGCAGCTCCTACAGGCAGCCTGCGATTTTTTGATCCTGCTTTTAAACCTTCGCCTCAACCGTCACCCAATACCGGGTAAAGCGTTTCACTTTCACCGGCAAACTGATTTCCAGCAGGTCGAGAATCCGTTCGCTGTCGTCCAGTGGATACGTGCCGGAGATCAATAGATCAGCGACCTGTGCGTCGCAGTTGAGTTGCCCGCGGCGATAACGACCGAGTTCATCGAGAAAATCCCCCAGGCGCATGTGTGCGGCCACTAACATGCCGTCGGCCCAGGCGCCACTGTTGGCGTCCAGCGGCCGGGGATTGCCGATGCTGTTTGCGCCAAAGCTCAACTGCTGGGCAGTTTGCAGCATCAGCGGTGAACCGCCGTCTGGCGTCAACTCGACGCGACCCTCGAACACCGCGACCTGGGTGTGATCGGAAAACTGCCGCACGTTCAGTCGCGCGCCCTGGGTTTTCAACAGGCCCTGGGTGGTGCGCACTTGAAACGCTTGAGCAGCGGTCAACAGTATTTCGCCTTCCAGCAAATGGATCAGCCGGTGCTGACCTTCGCTGCGGACATCGACCGAGCTGGCAGTATTGAGCTGCAACTGACTGTCATCGCCGAGCGGCACCTTGCGCCGTTGGCCGATCGGGCTGCGGTAATCGGCCAGCAGCGGGGTCAGCGGATTGTGCTCGCGTATGCCCCAGGTGGCTGCCGAGCCGGCCCCGAGAATCAGTAACAGCTTCAATGCCTGACGACGGCTGCCGGGCTTCGGCGCATTGAGTGCGGCGTGGGCCAAGGGGGAAGACAAACCGCGAAGTCGTCGATTGACCTGCTGGATATGCTCCCAGGCCCGTTGATGCTCACTATGAGCATCGTGCCATTGCTGCCAGGCGTGCTGCTGGCGCGGGCTCAAAGGCCCTTGCTGCATTTCCATCAACCAGTGCACAGCCTGCTCGGCGATCCGGGAGGAAAAATCCGCTGGAGTGTTCATTGTGTTGTTCACAGGGCGAAGTAGCAGCGCATCGCCGCTTTGTTCAGGTGTCGTTTGACCGTGGCGATGGAAATGCCCAGCTCGGTGGCGATCTGTGGATACGTCAGCCCATCGACCTGAGCGAGCAGAAAGGCGCGTTTGACCAGGCGCGGCAGGCCATCGAGCAACTGGTCGAGCTCCATCAGGGTTTGCAGGATGATCGCCCGTTCTTCCTCGGACGGTGCGACGTTTTCCGGCATCTGCGCCAGTGCGTCGAGGTAGGCACGTTCCAGGTCCTGACGGCGGTAATGGTTGAACAGCACGCGCTTGGCAATGCAGGTGAGGAACGCCCGTGGCTCGATGATCTGCGGTGTTTCCCGTGCGATCAGCACCCGCATGAAGGTGTCCTGGGCCAGGTCCGCCGCGCTGTCAGGACAGCCGAGCTTGCGTCGCAACCAACCGTTGAGCCAGTTGTGATGGGCGTGATAGAGGGTTTCGACTGGCTGCAATGGGACCACTCCGGCCGCATCAAAATGCGTTAGAGAACAAGAATTGTTCGCATTGTAGGGGCGAGCACCGGCATCCGGCAAATCCGTTAGCAGTGCGACCTGATCTGACACTTTTGCGTATGAGAATATTTATCATTAATATCGCAGTCTTGTTGGTCCCGTGACGTTCACGAGTCCTCACTCGTTTCAAGGTCGAAACATGAAAGGCAAAACCAGCTCGCTCCCCGTTTCCTATCGATTGGCGGTCACTTCGCGGGTACTGGCCGCGGTGCTGGGCGGTTACCTCGTCGCGTCGCTGGCCAGTGTGTGCCTGAGCTTGTTGCTGCCCATGGCACGCGCCGAAGCAGTGGTGAGCGCGATGATGACCTCGTTTCTGGTCTATCTGGTCGCGGTGCTCTGGTGTTTCGCCTGTCGCAGCGCCTGGCAGGCGTGGCTCGGGCTGATACTGCCGAGCCTGGTGCTGGCGGCGGTCTGCGGGCTGGCGTACAGGATGGGCCTTTCATGAAAGAGGGCTTTCGTCAGGCCATGGCCTGGCTGCATACCTGGAGCGGGCTGATCTTCGGCTGGCTGCTGTTCGCGATTTTCCTGACGGGTACCCTGGCTTACTTCAAAGCGGAAATCAGCCACTGGATGCAGCCGGAAGTCCCGGCGCGTTTGATCAACAGCGATGCCAGTCTGGAGCTGGCGCAGAATTATCTGCAACAGCATGCCGGAGGCGCTGCGCGTTGGTTTATCAGCTTGCCCGATGTCCGTGAACCGGGGCTTTCGGTGATGTGGCAGGAGCAGGCCAAGGAGGGGAAGCGCGGCGAGGTCTTCGACAGGTGGCTCGACCCCTTGACCGGTGCCGAAGTCCAGGCCCGCGAAACAGCCGGTGGCGAGTTTTTCTACCGTTTCCATTTCGAGTTGCAGATGCCCCGTCCATGGGGCCGCTGGTTATCGACCACAGCGGCGATGGTGATGTTCGTTGCCTTGATCAGCGGCATCATCACCCACAAGAAAATCTTCAAGGACTTCTTTACCTTCCGCCCGCGCAAGGGCCAGCGTTCCTGGCTCGACGGGCATAACGCAGTCGGCGTGCTGGTGTTGCCGTTCCATCTGATGATCACCTATAGCAGTCTGGTGATCTTCATGTCGATGGTGATGCCGGCGAGCCTCGTCGCTTCCTATGGCAAGGATACCCGGGCATTTTTCAATGAGGTATCCCAGGCCACCGACAACCCGCCGGTAACCGATCAACCTGGCAAATTGATGGCGCTGGGGCCGTTGCTCGAACAGGCGCGCAAGCAGTGGCCGGGTGGACAAGTCGGGCAACTGACGGTGAATAACCCGGGCGACCTGAACGCTTCGGTGAATGTCTTGCGCCATAGCGCCGACGGTGTGGTCCGCGACTTTGGCAGCGGGGAGTCATTCAACGCAGTGACCGGTCAACGACTCAAAGTGTCCACGGAACAACCCTTGCCGATAGCGATCGCCGGCAGTTTTTTCGGTCTGCATATGGGCCATTTTGCCGGTCCGCTGTTGCGCTGGCTGTACTTCATCTGCGGTTTGGCGGGCACGGCGATGATCGGTACCGGACTGGTGCTCTGGCTCGGCAAGCGCCAGTTGAAACACGCCAAAAGCGCGGTAGTGCCGTTCGAACTACGGCTGGTGCAAGTGCTGAACATCGCCAGCATGTCTGGCCTGCTGGTCGCGGTGGCGGGGTTTTTCTGGGCCAATCGCTTGTTGCCGGTGAGTTTCGCCGAGCGCGCCGATTGGGAGGTCAATAGCTTCTTCATACTTTGGGGGTTGAGCCTGTTACACGCGATGGTCCGTGCCGGTCGCGGGGCCTGGGTCGAGCAATTGGGGCTGGCGGCGATATTGTTCGCGGGTGTGCCATTGCTCAATGCCTTGACCACCTCGCAACACCTGGGTGTTTCCCTGATGCAGGGTGACTGGAGCATGGCCGGTTTCGATCTGACGTGCCTGGGCAGCGGGCTGTTCCTCGCTTGGGCTGCCTGGAAAATGCAGCGCTCGGGTAGGGCAAAAACTCTGGGTCAATCGCGTAACAAGCGGGCGCGTCCGGTAGCCCTTGAACCCGAGGTGAACTGAATGTACCTGGTGCTGTTGCTCTGCTATGGCGGTTTCACCGCGCTGTGCCTGTCGATGGACCGTCACCACTCGGACCTGCTGGGGCGCAAGCCATCGGCCCGCCGCCGTCAGGCCCTGCGGGCGAGCGGCTGGGTGCTGCTGACGCTGTCTTTATGGGTCGCGGTGGCGGCGACCGGTTGGAGCCTGGGCCTGGTGCAATGGTGTGCGGTATTGATGCTCAGTGCCTTGGTGCTGGTATTGCTGATGCCGTATCAACCGCGTCTGGCTTTGTTCCTGGCGGGGCTGGGTGTGCTCACCAGTGCGCTTGTTGCGTTCGTGCAGTTTTAGGTGAGCCAGTCTTCGATGATTCAGCCTTCGAGAGTCCCTGAGCCCCCCGAATCCGAGAATGCCATTAGCGCTGAAGCCGTGGGTGGGCGTGCACATTTCCTGCAGGTGTTTTTATCCCAGCGTCCGCAGATGGAAGCGCTGGTCAGTCGCCGGGTGGGCTGTCGGGCGACGGCGGCGGATCTGGTGCAGGATTTGTTTCTGCGCTTCTGGCGCCGGCCTCTGGTGCAGGTCGAAGAACTCAGTACCTATTTGCTGCGTTGCGCGGGCAACATCGCCATTGACCATTTGCGCAGCGAAGGCGCGCGGGTGCGGGTCAACGAAGGCTGGCTGCCGGAGCAGCAGGACAACCAGGGCAGCGAACCGCAAGCGGCGCTCGAGGCCGGCAATGACCTGCGCCATGTCGAAGCGGCGTTGCGCAGTTTGCCGGAGCGCACGCGGCAGATCTTCTTGCTCAATCGCATTCATGGCCGCAAGTACGCCGAGATCGCCAAGGCCATGGGGCTGTCCCAAAGCGCCGTGGAAAAACATATGATGCGCGCCCTCGAGGCCTGCAAGGCGAGCTTGCGAGAACCGTCGAAACCACGCACGCCAGGGAAAGCACCGTGATCAATACCTCCCGCGTCACCCCGACGCCCGCCCAGGAACAGGCCGCGCTGGCCTGGCTGAGCTTATTGCATGATCAGCCGAGCAGCGGCGATCAGGCCTCGTTCAGCCATTGGTTGCAGGCCGATCCAGCCCACGTCGAGGCTTATGCCCAGGCCCAGGTGCTCTGGGAGTTGAGCGAAGTCCCGGCGAGCAGACTGGCACAGGAAGAGGCCTTCGCCTTGCAGGGTTATCTCAACGCCATGAACCGTTCCCGGCGCACCTCGCTGCGACGCTGGTCCGGTGCCCTGGCCATGGCCGCCTGTTTGCTGCTGATGATTTCCCTGGGCAGCGGCTGGCAGCCATCGCGCTGGATCGATGATTTGGGCGCGGACTATGTCTCGGCGCCGGGTGAAGTGCGCACCGTCACCCTGGCCGATCAATCGCGGATCACCCTGGATGCCGACAGCGCGATTGCCGTGGATTTCAGCCAGGGAGAACGGCATGTCCAACTGCGTCGCGGTGCCGGATTTTTCAGCGTGACCCACACCGGCGAACCGTTCGTGGTCGCCGCCGAAAGGGGCGAGGCGCGAGTGCTCGGCACTCAGTTCGAGGTACGGCTGCAGCCGGCGGGCGCCCAGGTGACAGTGCTTTCGGGTCGGGTCGGGGTGAGCGCTGACAAGGGCGCAGCGCAACAAATCCTCACGGCCGGCCAGCAAGTGGCCTATGCCGCGGGTTCGGCGCAACCACTGCATGCGGTCGACAGCGAAGCGCAGTTGGCCTGGCGTCAGGGCTGGCTGAATTACTACAAGGCGCCACTGGCCGATGTGGTGAAAGATCTGGGGCGTTACTACCCGGGGCGGATTGTGCTGCTCAATGAGGAACTGGCTGGCCGTCGGGTCAGTGGCAGTTTTCCGAGCAAGGATCCGCAGACGGTGTTGAATTCGTTGCAGGGGGTGTTGGGGTTTGAACAGCATAGTGTGTTGGGGCGTTTGATTATTTTGCGTTGATTGGATGGTGCCAAAGATCAAAAGATCGCAGCCTGCGGCAGCTTCTACGCCGACCGATCCAAAGAAATATTTTCACCTATCTGGTGAGGTAAACCCGCTCGACATCCGTGTAGTGCTTGAAAGTGCGATTCATTCGCATCCGTAGTATTTCTACACACAGGTCATGAGCATGAAGTCCAGGGCAAAGTCGGCGGCAAGCGGTTCGGTTAAACAATGGTTCGGTGCCGGGGCATTGGCCGTTTCGGCTTTGGCCTTGTTACCACTGAGCGTGGCCCTGGCCGCGGATGCAGGCAGCATGCAGCAGCGCGCGCAGTTCAACTTTGCCATCGCGGCCAAGCCGCTGCCCCAGGCATTGAGCGACTTCAGCCGGGTCACAGGCATCAGCGTGGTCTACACCGATGAAGCGCCTTACGGCATCACGGCGCCTGCGGTCAGCGGCCCGATGAGTGCCGAGCAGGCCATGCAGCGTTTACTGAGCAACTCGGGTTTCACCTTTCGCCAGACCGACGCCCACACCCTGGCCCTTGAACCGCAGCCTGGCGAAGGCGCGTTGAACCTGGGGGCGACCACCATCACTTCGTTCGTCCAGCAACCGATGAGCTATCAGCCGCCGCCCACCAGTTCGGTGATGCGCTCGCAGGCGTTGCTGCTGGAAATCCCCCAGACCGTCAACGTGATCCCGGCCCAGGTCATCCGTGACCAGGCGCCGCGCAATCTCGATGACGCGCTGGCGAATGTCAGCGGCATCACCCAGGGCAACACCTTGGGCGGCACTCAGGATTCGGTGATGACCCGGGGTTTTGGCGACAATCGCAACGGTTCGATCATGCGCGACGGCATGCCGGTGGTGCAGGGCCGTGGTCTGAACGCCTCGGTGGATCGGGTCGAAGTGCTCAAGGGGCCGGCTTCCTTGCTCTATGGCATTCAAGACCCGGGCGGGGTGGTGAACATGGTCAGCAAGAAGCCTGAACTGGCGCAATACAACGCCTTGACGGTGCGCGGTTCGACTTATGGCGACGGCAAGAATGGCAGCGGCGGCAGCCTCGACAGCACCGGCGCGCTGGGGGATTCGGGGCTGGCTTATCGAATGGTCCTGGACCATGAAGACGAAGACTACTGGCGCAATTTCGGCACCCACCGCGAGAGCCTGATCGCGCCGTCCCTGGCCTGGTTTGGTGAAAGCACCACGCTGTTGTTTGCTTACGAACATCGCGAATTTCTCTCGCCGTTCGACCGTGGCACGGCGATTGACCCCGATACCAATCATCCGCTGGACATTCCCCGGGAGCGGCGTCTGGATGAGCCGTTCAACAACATGGAAGGGCGTTCGGACCTGTATCACTTCGAAGCCGACCACCAGCTCAATGACAACTGGAACGCCCACTTCGGCTACAGCTGGAACCGTGAAACCTACGACGCCAGTCAGGTCCGGGTCACGGCCATCAATACCCGGGCAGGGACCCTGACCCGCAGCATGGACGGCACCCAGGACGCCATCACTACAGACCGTTTCACCACGGCCAGCCTTGAAGGCAAGGTCGATGTCGCCGGTATGCAACATGACCTGGTATTGGGTATCGATGACGAATACCGCAAGATCTACCGCGCCGACCTGATCCGCCAGAAAAGCCAGACCACCTTCAGCTACACAAACCCGGTCTACGGTCGCGAAGTCGCGGGCAGCAGCGTCAGCCCGGCCGACAGTGCCCAGACCGATTTGCTGCGCAGCGATTCAGTGTTCCTGCAGGACTCGATCCACCTCACCGATCAGTGGATCCTGGTGGGCGGTGCGCGCTTCCAGGAGTACGACCAGTACGCTGGCAAGGGCCGGCCGTTCAAGGCCAACACCGACAGTAACGGGCAGAAATGGGTGCCGCGCGCCGGCCTGGTGTATCGCTACACCGATGAGCTGTCGTTCTACGGCAGCTACACCGAGTCGTTCAAACCCAACTCGACCATCGCCCCGCTGAGCGGCAGCACCGTTGTACTCGACGGCGCCGTCGCACCGGAAGAAGCCAAGTCCTGGGAACTGGGTGCCAAACTCGACATGCCAGGCCGCATCACTGGCAACATCGCGCTGTTCGACATCAAGAAACGCAACGTGCTGGTGGCCAATTCCGAAGGCCCGACGACGATCTACAGCGCCGCCGGCGAGGTGCGCTCCCGGGGGCTGGAAGTGGACTTGAGCGGGCAGTTGAGTGATCGCTGGAGCCTGATCGGCAGCTACGCCTACACCGATGCCGAAGTTACCGAAGACCCGACCTACAAAGGCAAACGCCTGCAAAACGTGGCAAAGAACAGTGGCTCGCTGTCGGCGGTCTACGACTTCGGCCGCATACTCGGCGGCGACCAGCTACGAGTGGGGGCCGGTGCGCGGTATGTTGGCGAACGGGCCGGTAACGCGGTGAATGACTTCGACCTGCCAAGCTATACCGTGGCCGATGCCTTCGCTACCTACGACACTCAGGTCGAAGGGCAAAGGGTCAAGTTCCAGCTCAATGTGAAGAACCTGTTCGACCGTACTTACTACACCTCGGCGGCCAGTCGGTTCTTTGTCTCCATGGGCGATTCGCGGCAGGTGACGTTGTCGAGTACGTTGGAGTTTTGAGGTCAGGAACCTGTTTCAGACAGTTACTTCTTCAGGCCCCCGCGTTGAGCTGTTTGCGTGGAAATGATTTCAAGGAAAGTCCTTCGTTGACACCGGGAATGCGTTGATTGTTATCTGGCCAGGCGCTGGTTCATGAAGAACCACGCCAGTCGCTGCGGTCGTTGGCCGTGGGCGATCGTCAGTCGGTATTTTCTGGTTATCAGGATCAGCAAGGAAAAAGGACTTTTAATGAATACAGGACAACGTATCAGCACCAGGGGGCTTGTGCTTGCGGCGAGTTTATTGCTCAGTGCGTGCGCCCTTGTCCCCAAGGCCGAGTCGACCCGGGTCCTCGAAAACGTGTTGGCTGATCCGGCCCTGGATGGCGCGATCAGCTCTTTGACCGTTCGCGATGCGAACAGCGGTGCGACGCTTTTTCAGCACAATGGCAATACACGCCTGTTGCCGGCCTCGGGCCTTAAATTGTTGACCGCGGCTGCGGCAATGGATGTGCTGGGCGCCGATTACCGATTTACCACGCAGCTGCTGAGCAATGGCCAGCAGCTGGGCGATCAGCTGAACGGCAACCTCTACCTTCGAGGTTCTGGTGACCCGAGCATTCAGGCACAGGACTATCGCGATCTGGCCATGGCGTTGGCGCGCAAGGGCATCAAAAGCGTCAACGGCGATCTGGTGTTCGATGACACTGCATTCGATGCCACCAGACTCGGCGTCGACTGGGCCCATGACGATGAGGAGAAGTACTACGGTGCACAAATTTCGGCGCTCAGCCTTTCGCCTGATGAGGATTTCGATGCGGGTACGGTGATTGTCACGGTCAATGCGCCAGCGATTGATGGTGAGCCGGCGCTGGTCAGCATCAGTCCGCCAAACCGCACACTGACGCTGCTCAATCGGGCGACGGTCGGGCCGAGCAACAGCATTGCCGTGAACCGCCAACATGGGACAAATCGATTAACCGTCAGTGGCACCTTGGCGCCGGGAAAACAAAGTCGTAAATGGGTCAGCGTCTGGGAACCGACCCGGTTGGTCGCGGATGTTTTCCAGCAGGCGCTGACTGAGCAGGAGATCGAGATTCGCGGCCAGACCTTGATCGGAGGGGTCACCGCGCCAGGCGCTATTGCGTTAGTGAGTCATGAATCACCGGCGCTTGCTCAGTTGCTATTGCCCTTGTTCAAACTGTCGAATAACAGCATCGCCGAAGTGTTGCTCAAAGCCATGGGCCGCAAGACCGCCAATGCCGGTACGGCAAGCGCCGGTGTGGCGGCCGTCAACGACTTCCTGCAGCGTCAGGGGCTTTACAATGAGCGGCTGATCCAGGTCGACGGATCAGGTTTGTCGCGGCGTAACCTGATCTCCACGCAAAGCCTGACTGACGTGTTGCTGGTTGTGCGCAAACAGCCCAGGTTCGACAGTTGGTACGCCGCACTGCCGATTGCCGGCAATCCGCAGCGGATGCTCGGTGGCACCTTGCGCAATCGCCTGCGCGACACGCCGGCCGAAAATAACCTGCACGCCAAGACAGGCACGATGGAGTCTGTCTCATCGTTGTCCGGTTATGCCAGTAGCGCCAATGGCCGATCCTTGGTGTTCGCCATGGTCTCGAATAATTACCTGGTCGATGGCGACCGGATCAAAGCGCTGGAAGACAAAGTGGCCGTTGCCCTGGCGCAATGGGGGAATTGAACCTGCGTAGGAGCTGCCGCAGGCTGCGATCTTTTGACTTACCGCAAAAACGCCTGCCGATACTCCCCGGGCGTCCCACCCACCGCCTGCCGGAAGCGATTGGTGAAATGGCTGGCGCTGGCAAAACCGCAGGCCAGGGCAATCTCGCCCAGCGGTTGTGAAGTGCTGCGCAGCAACTGCCGCGCATGGGCCAGGCGCCGCGCCAACAGGTACTGATGGGGTGGCAAACCAAAGCTTTCACGGAACATTCGGGCGAAGTGGTATTCCGACAGCGCGCACAACCCCGCCAGCTGCCCGAGGCTGATCGGCTCGGCCAATTGGCTGTCGATATGTTCCACCAGGTGCCGCCGTTGATGCGCGGCCAGGCCACCTTTGAGACGCAAACCCTGGCGCAGGCCGACCTGGCTGAGCAAGGTATGGCTGAGCAACTCGTGGGCCAGGCTGCTGGTCATAAGGCGCTCGCCGGGTTCGTCCCAGTTGAGCTGGATCAACTGCCGAAACCGCCGGGCCTGGGTCGGGTCTTCGAGGAAAGTACTTTCCTGCAGTTGCAGTTCACGGGGTTCACGGTCCAGCAGGGTGACGCAGCCGAGGGCAAATTGTTCCGGGCTGAAGTACAGGTGAGCCAGGCGGATTTCGCCATTGATCACCCAGGCGGACTGATGTTCGGCCGGCAGAATGCACAGCTTGTCCGGGCCACCCTTGATGTCGGGATGCTCACGGCGAAAGGTCCCGGTGCCCCCGGCGATGTAACAGGACAAGGTGTGATGGCTCGGCGCCTGATAGTCCTGGGCGTCGTGATGGTTGCTCCACAGAGCTGCAGCCATGCCGTCACCGAGCTCGGCGCTGTGCTCCAGGCGAGCATGGGGCGAGCGGTTCAGGGCTTGAAAGACTTGCAGGTTTTCCAGTGTGGGCATGATCGTTTTCTCCAACGCCTTGCATCCTACTCCGTCGCTCTGGCGCTGTGAGCTGGTGCTCCGACAAAAGCGCAAGTTTATGCAAGCGCGCCAGGGCGCCATGGCCTGAGACTGATCGCCATATTCAGGAGCCCTCGTCATGAACATCTCGTTATACCTGCTCACCGTGCTGATCTGGGGCACCACCTGGATCGCCCTCAAGCTGCAACTGGGCGTGGTGGCGATTCCCGTGTCGATCGTCTATCGCTTCGGCCTGGCGGCGCTGGTACTGTTCGTCATGCTGCTGCTCAGCCGTCGCTTGCAGGTGATGAATCGGCGTGGCCACCTGATCTGCCTCGCCCAGGGTGTGTGCCTGTTCTGTGTGAACTTCATGTGTTTCCTCTACGCCAGCCAATGGATTCCCAGCGGCCTGGTCGCCGTGGTGTTTTCCACCGCGACGCTGTGGAATGCCTTGAATGCCCGGGTGTTCTTCAAGCAGAAAATCGCTCGCAACGTGCTGATGGGCGGCGCCCTTGGCTTGTTCGGTCTGGGCTTGCTGTTCTGGCCGGAGTTGGTCGGCCATACCGCTAGCCCGCAAACCTTGCTCGGGTTGGGGTTGGCGCTGCTCGGGACGATGTGCTTCTCTGCCGGCAACATGCTGTCGAGCCTGCAACAGAAGGCGGGTCTTAAACCCCTGACCACCAATGCCTGGGGCATGGCCTACGGGGCAGCGATGCTGTCGGTGTACTGTCTGGTGAAAGGCATTCCCTTCGAGATGGAATGGAACACTCGCTACGTCGGCTCGCTGTTGTATCTGGTCATCCCCGGCTCAGTGATCGGCTTTACCGCCTACCTGACCCTGGTCGGGCGCATGGGGCCGGAACGGGCGGCGTATTGCACCGTGCTGTTTCCGGTGGTGGCGCTGAATGTCTCGGCATTCGTTGAGGGGTATCAGTGGACTGCGCCGGCGTTGGTCGGACTGGTGCTGGTGATGCTCGGGAATGTGCTGGTGTTTCGCAAGCCCCGGTCACGGAGCATGACGGGTAGCGCAAAGCTGGCCTGATCAGCCATGAGGCGTCATTGATAAGGCACGCCCGCAAAGGCGTGCCTTTATCATTACTCAGCTTTCCACACCTGTGGATTGACCAGATCCTGCGGCCGCTCACCGAGCAAGGCGCTGCGCAGGTTGGCCAGGGCGCGATTGGCCATGGCTTCGCGGGTCTCATGGGTGGCCGAGCCGATGTGCGGCAAGGTCACGGCGTTTTTCAGCTGGAACAGCGGCGATTCGGCCAGCGGCTCTTTCTCGTAGACATCCAGCCCGGCGCCGCGAATCCGGTTGTTTTGCAGGGCTTCGATCAGTGCCGGTTCGTCGACCACCGGGCCCCGGGAGATATTCACGAGGATGGCGCCCGGCTTCATCAACGCCAGTTCGCGATGGCTGATCAGGTGTCGGGTTTTTTCGCTGAGGGGCACCACCAGGCAGACGAAATCGGCTTCGGCCAGCAATTGATCGAGGCTGCGCAACTGCGCGCCGAGCTCTTGTTCCAGATCTACCTTGCGGCTATTGCCACTGTAGATCACCGGCATGTTGAAGCCCAGTCGCCCACGGCGGGCGATAGCCGCGCCGATGTTGCCCATGCCAACAATGCCCAGGGTCTTGCCATGCACATCGCAGCCGAACAGCGGCGTGCCGACGGTGGCCTGCCATTGCCCGGCCTTGGTCCAGGCGTCCAGTTCGGCGACGCGTCGGGCGCTGCTCATCAATAGCGCGAAAGCCAGATCGGCGGTGCTTTCGGTGAGCACATCGGGGGTGTTGGTGAGCATGATCCCGCGTTCATTGAAGTACGCCAGATCGTAGTTGTCGTAACCGACCGAGACGCTGGAGACCACTTCCAGTTTCGCAGCCTTCTCCAGTTGAGCCCGGCCCAGTTTGCGGCCGACGCCGATCAGGCCGTGGGCATCAGGCAGGGCTTCGTTGAATTGCGCGCTGATGTCTCCCAGTTTTGGGTTGGGCACGATCACGTTGAAGTCCTGGCGCAGGCGTTCGACCATTTCGGGGGTGACGCGGCTGAAGGCTAGTACAGTCTTTTTCATGGAGAAGGGCTCGTCGGGCGGAGGAGAATGCCAAGCAAGCTATCATTCTTGGTGGGGGTTGCGCGAGGACAGAAAAGGTCTCCAGCGAACCCAAATCCCGTAGGAGCTGCCGCAGGCTGCGATCTTTTGGCGGCGACACAATTCTAATTAGCCAACCGCGCCCCACTCAAACTGCCGCTCAATTCATAGGCCGTCAGCTCCGTCTGATGCGCCGCCAGAATCTCCGGCAGCGAACCGCGCAGGTACTCGACCCAGGTCTTGATCTTCGCATCCAGGTACTGGCGTGAGGGGTAGATGGCGTACAGGTTCAGCTCTTGCGAGCGGTAGTTGGGCATTACCCGCACCAGGGTGCCATTGCGCAGACCCTCGATGGCCGCATAGACCGGCAGCACACCCACGCCCATGCCGCTGGTGATCGCGGTTTTCATGGCATCGGCGGAATTCACCAGGAACGGCGAGCTGTTAATGGTGACCATTTCCTGGCCTTCGGGGCCGTCGAATGTCCATTTTTCCAGCGGAATCACCGGGCTCACCAGACGCAGGCAGGCGTGGTTCAGCAGATCGCTGGGTTTGTGCGCGCAGCCATGGGCGTTGACATAGGCCGGGGAGGCGCAAACGATGCTGTAAGTGATACCCAGGCGCTGGGACACAAAGCCTGAATCCGGCAGTTCGCTGGCCAGCACGATGGAGACGTCATAGCCCTCGTCCAATAGATCCGGTACGCGGTTGGCCATGGTCAGGTCGAAGGTCACGTCCGGGTGGGTCTTGCGATAGCGGGCAATAGCGTCGATCACGAAATGCTGACCGATGCCGGTCATGGTATGCACCTTCAGCTGTCCCGCCGGTCGCGCATGGGCGTCACTGGCCTCGGCTTCGGCTTCCTCGACATAGGCAAGGATCTGCTCGCAGCGCAGCAGATAGCGTTTGCCGGCTTCGGTCAGCGCAATACGCCGGGTGGTGCGGTTGAGCAAGCGGGTTTGCAGATGGGCCTCAAGGGTGGAGACCGCGCGCGAGACGTTGGCGGTGGTGGTGTCCAGCTGCACGGCGGCGGCAGTGAAGCTGCCAGCTTCGGCCACACAACTGAAGGCGCGCATGTTTTGCAAAGTGTCCATGGGGTGCTCTCGAGGCAGATGGCAAATTGTGACACGAAGTAACAGGCGGTTGGCATTCAACCAACGGATTATCGCGTTAACGGTAACAAAGATTCGCAAAATTCCCGGCTTATCGCGATCCCGGCCGCCCCCTAGAATTGCTCCACCGTAGGAGCTGCCGCAGGCTGCGATCTTTTGATCTTCAGCGCCCTCGATGGCGCCAAAAAGATCGCAGCCTGCGGCAGCTCCTACCGGAGTCCCCCCCATTCCAGGAAATTGCAGCAGTGCCGCGTCGTATCAACAGAGAGCTGAAGACTCTCAGTGTTTGGGCTTTATCGTTAGCAATCAGCGGCTGCATCGGAACCGGAGGAATTGCCCCACAGGGCAAGACACTCGCCGCCAATACCCTGGCCACCGACGAGGCGATCCAGAGCGCCGCGCGGGATGCCCACTGGCCGACCGCCCCGTGGTGGCAGGCTTACGGCGATCCGCAACTGAATCGCTGGATCGACCTCGCTGTGCAAGGCAGCCCGAGCATGGCCATGGCCGCTGCCCGGGTGCGTCAGGCCCGGGCCATGGCCGGGATTACCGAATCGGCCGAGTCGTTGCAGATCAATGGCGACTCGACACTCAAGCGCCATAACTGGCCCACCGACCAATTCTATGGCCCCGGTGAACTGGCCAATACCACCACCTGGGACAACAATGCCGCGCTGGGCTTCAGTTATGCCCTCGACCTCTGGGGCCGTGAAAGCAACGCCACCGAACGTGCCGTGGACATGGCCCACATGAGCGTCGCCGAAGCGCGCATGGCCCAGCTGGAGCTGCAGAACAACCTGGTCCGCGCCTATATCCAGCTGTCGCTGCATTACGCCCAGCGCGATATTGTCGACGCCACTCTGAAGCAGCAACATCAGATTCTCGACCTGGCGCAAAAGCGCCTGGACGGCGGCATCGGTACCCACTTCGAAGTCAGTCAGGCGCAAACGCCGTTGCCGGAAACCCATCGGCAATTGGACGCACTGGACGAAGAAATCGCCCTCAGTCGCAACCAGCTCGCCGCGCTCGCCGGTAAAGGTCCGGGGGAGGGCGCGCAGTTGCAACGGCCAACGTTGTCGCTGGGCGCAGCACTGAAGCTGCCTTCAGCCTTGCCCGCCGAACTGCTGGGTCAACGTCCCGATGTGGTCGCCAGTCGCTGGCAGGTCGCGGCTCAGGCGCGGGGCATCGATGTCGCGCACGCCGGTTTTTACCCCAACGTCGATCTGGTCGGCAGCCTTGGTTTCATGGCCACCGGTGGTGGCGCCCTGGAGTTCCTGACCGGCAAGAAGCTCAACTACAGCGTCGGCCCGGCGATCTCTCTGCCGATTTTTGACGGCGGCCGTCTGCGCTCGGAACTGGGTGAAGCCTCGGCCGGTTACGACATAGCCGTCGCCCGTTACAACCAGACCCTGGTCAACGCGCTGAAAAGCATTTCCGACCAGTTGATCCGCCGTGAGTCGATGGACAAGCAACAAGATTTTGCCGCCGAGTCGGTGGCCTCGGCACAGAAGACTTACGACATCGCCATGATCGCTTTCCAGCGCGGGCTCACCGACTACCTCAATGTGCTCAATGCCCAGACCTTGTTGTTCAAGCAGCAGCAAGTCCAGCAGCAAGTTCAGGCTGCGCGCCTCAGTGCCCACGCCGAACTGGTGACGGCGCTCGGCGGTGGACTCGGTGCGGGCAACGATGTGCCGCAAGACAGCCAGACAGTTGTACCGAAAACCCCGGCTCTTCTTAAGAGCATTTCGAATTGAGCGCGATGTTTCAGGTACACCCGCATTTGTGGCGAGGGAGCTGGCTCGCGCTTGAGTGCGCAGCACTCACAACATTGGCGGTGGCTGCCCGCATTTTGGGGCCGCTACGCAGCCCAGCGCGAGCAAGCTCGCTCGCCACAGTTTTCTCGCTTGTCTCAAGTCTTTCCTCACTGAGCAGGATTTCATGACTTCCTTGCCCGCACCACTGCGCTGGCTGTATTCCCTTGAATGGCGCCGTGGCTTTTACGACTGGGCACGCAGCGACGGCGTGACCTGGGTCTATATCTTCAAGGTATTGATCGCCGCATTCCTGACCCTGTGGCTGGCCATGCGCCTGGAACTGCCGCAACCGCGCACGGCGATGATCACGGTGTTTATCGTGATGCAACCGCAGAGCGGTCAGGTATTCGCCAAGAGCTTCTACCGTTTCCTCGGCACTCTGGCCGGGTCGGCGGTCATGGTTGCGCTGATTGCCCTGTTCGCCCAGAACACCGAACTGTTCCTCGGCACGTTGGCGATCTGGGTCGGCATCTGCTCGACTGGCGCGGCGCGTTATCGCAACTTTCGCGCCTATGGTTTTGTGCTGGCCGGTTATACCGCGGCGATGATCGGCTTGCCCGCGCTGGCCCATCCCGAGGGCGCCTTTATGGCCGCCGTGTGGCGGGTGCTGGAAATCTCCCTGGGGATTCTCTGCGCCACCCTGGTCAGCGCCGCGATCCTCCCGCAAACCGCCAGCGCGGCGATGCGCAATGCGCTGTATCAACGCTTCGGGGTGTTCGCGTTGTTCGTCACCGATGGCCTGCGCGGCCGTAGCCAGCGCGAGGCGTTCGAAAGCAGTAACGTGCGCTTTATCGCCGAGGCGGTCGGCCTCGAAGGGCTGCGCAGCGTCATTGTGTTCGAGGACCCGCACATGCGGCGGCGCAATGGCCGGCTCAGTCGGTTGAACAGCGAATTCATGGGCATCACCACCCGCTTCAATGCCTTGCACCAGTTGCTCGAACGTTTGCGCAGCAGTGGCACCGAGCAGGCAGTGGCGGCGATCAAGCCCGGTTTGCAGGACCTGGCCGAAGTGCTCGACGGTTTTTCCGCTCGGGCGCTGACCAGTGCCGATGCGGCACGCCTGGCCACGCAACTGGCGATCTATAAAGACGGTTTGCCCGCTCGGGTGCGCAGCCTGCGCACGCTCTTTCAAGAGAGTGAGCCGAGTGACGCCGAGCAGCTGGATTTTCACACGGCCTATGAGTTGCTCTACCGCTTCGTCGACGATCTGCACAGTTATGCACAGACCCATGCCTCGCTGGCCGAACACAGCCACCACCGCGAGCAATGGGACGAACCCTTTACACCGCAAACCAACTGGTTGGCATCAGCGGCCTCGGGGATTCGTGCGGCCTTCATCCTGGTGGTGCTCGGCAGTTACTGGGTGGCCACTGCCTGGCCGAGCGGCGCGACCATGACCCTGATCGCCGCCGCCACGGTCGGTCTGTCGGCGGCCACCCCGAACCCCAAGCGCATGGCCATTCAGATGGCCTGTGGCACCTTGATCGGTGCGCTGGTGGGTTTTGTCGAAATGTTTTTCGTCTTCCCCTGGATCGACGGTTTCCCCTTGCTCTGCGTGATGCTTGCGCCGGTGATCGTGCTCGGCTCGTTCCTCTCCTCGCGCCCGCAGTACGCCGGGGTCGGCCTGGGCCTGCTGATCTTTTTCAGCACCGGTTCGGTGCCGGACAACCTTACCGTCTACAACCCCTATGCCTTTATCAACGACTACATCGCCATGGTCATGGGCATGCTGGTCTGCGCTGCGGCCGGCGCGATCATTCTGCCGCCCAACAGCCGCTGGTTATGGCGTCGGCTGGAAGAGGATTTGCGCGAACAGGTGGTGTACGCCATCAGCGGCAAGCTCAAGGGGCTGGGGTCGGGTTTCGAAAGCCGCACCCGGGATCTGCTGCACCAGGCCTATGGCCTGGCCGCCGGGCAACCCCAGGTGCAGCGTGACTTGCTGCGCTGGATGTTCGTGGTGCTGGAAGTCGGCCACGCGATCATCGAGTTACGCAAGGAGCAGGCGATCCTCCCGGTGCATCCGGCCTACGCCGAATCCCAACCGTGGCGCCAGGCAATCCGGGTCATGGGTCGTTCGTTGGTGCGGTTGTTTATCCAGCCGAGCCAAAACAACCTCGAACGCGGTTTGATCGCCGTCGACCACGCCATCAGCCAGGTACAGGCCACTGACGAACCCTTCGCGCCGCACTTCGATACTTCCGCGCTGCGTCGAGTGAAGAGCTACCTGCATTTTATCCGCACCTCATTACTCGACCCGCAATCACCGCTGGCGGCGTTCGCTGCGCCCACCCAGCCCCAAGGACTAGAACATGCCTCGTGAAATCGCCTTCCACGGCGTGTACATGCCCACCATGACCCTGATGTTTTTTATCGCAGCGGCACTGTCCTGGGCTCTGGACCGGTTATTGGCAGGCTTCGATCTGTACCGCTTTTTCTGGCACCCGGCGTTGCTGCGCCTGAGCCTGTTCACCTGCATCTTCGGCGCCCTGGCGCTCACTGTTTACCGTTGAGAACGACCTGATGAAAAAGCTTTTCAGCCTGCTCGCCACCTTGCTGGTGCTGGCCCTCGCCCTGTGGATCGGCCGGACCCTCTGGGTGCACTACATGAACACCCCCTGGACCCGCGACGGCCGGGTGCGCGCCGACATCATCAATGTCGCCGCCGACGTCAGCGGTGAAGTGGTCAACGTCCCGGTGCGTGACAACCAGCAGGTTAAAAAGGGCGACCTGTTGATGCAGATCGACCCCGAGCATTACCAGATAGCGGTGAAACAGGCGCAGTCGCTGGTGGCTTCACGCAAGGCCACCTGGGAGATGCGCAAAGTCAACGCCCATCGTCGCGCCGACATGGACAGCCTGGTCATCTCCAGGGAAAACCGCGACGACGCCAGCAACATTGCTGACTCGGCCCTGGCCGATTACCAGCATGCCCAGGCGCAACTGGAAGCGGCGCAGCTGAACCTGAAACGTACCCAAGTGCTGGCCGCGGTGGACGGTTACGTCACCAACCTCAACGTCCATCGTGGTGACTACGCACGCATCGGTGAAGCAAAAATGGCCGTGGTCGACATGAATTCGTTCTGGGTCTATGGCTTCTTCGAAGAAACCAAACTGCCCCACGTACGGGTCGGCGACAAAGCCGATATGCAATTGATGAGCGGCGAAGTGCTCAAGGGCCATGTCGAAAGCATTTCCCGCGGCATCTACGACCGCGACAACCCGCAAAGCCGCGAACTGATCGCCGACGTCAACCCGACCTTCAACTGGGTGCGCCTGGCCCAGCGAGTGCCGGTACGCATCCATATCGATGAAGTGCCGGAGGGTGTACTGCTGGCGGCGGGGATTACTTGTACCGTGGTGGTGAAGCAGGAGGAGCAGTAGCCCCCTCGCCACAGAGAGCGCTGCGGTCCACCAGGGAAACACAACCCTCTTACAAGCGCCCACCCAACCCAAACCGCTTCATCAACCCCGCCTCCAAAACACCCTTGGGCAGCAATGCCGCCATCAACGGCAACGCCCGGCTGCCATTGCCCAAGCGCAACAAACGCGGCGGTTTGTTCTGTTGCACGGCCTTGAGCAATCCGGCTGCAAACTCACTGGCGGGGGTCGGATTGTCCTGAGAGGCCTTGGCGCGGGCGCGGATGCCTTCGCGTAGCGGCCACCAGGGCGATTGTTCGGTGATCAACTGTTCGGCCTCATGCCCTGCATTCCTGGCGAAACTGGAGGCAATGGCACCGGGCTGGACCTCCATCACACCGATGCCGAATGGCGCCAGCTCCATGCGCAGGGCATCGCTCAAGGCATGCACGGCGGCTTTCGAGGCGCAATAAGCGCCGGCAAACGGCGTCACCAGCACCCCGGAGACACTGCCGATATTCACCACCAGACCCCTGGCGCGGCGCAGTACCGGGAACAGTGCACGGGTCACGCCGACCACCGAGAAGACATTGGTTTCGAACTGCCGCTGCATGGCCTCCACACCACCGTCGAGCAATGGCCCCATCGCGCCGTAGCCGGCATTGTTGATCAGCAGATCCAGGCCACCCTGTTCCCGGTTGATGCGCTCGCTCAAGGCTTGCAGTGCCGGCCCATCGTTGACATCCAGTTGCACCGCGGTGAACCCGGCAGCGGCCAGCACCGCTACATCCTCAGCCTTGCGCGCAGTGGCCCAGACTTCATAACCGGCGGTTTTGAACACATCAGCCAACGCGCGGCCGATGCCGCTGGAACAACCGGTGATTAACGCGAGGGGCATGGCGCGGTCCTTGTGCAAGAGGGGAGAAGGAGTGAATCAGTCGGAGAAACTACCTTGCAAACGCTCGGCGCGAAACTCCAGGGATTGCGGACGATAACCGGGACGCAGCGGTGGCAGCGGCAAACAGTCTTCCCACGAGGCGCCGGCCTGCAGTTCGCCAGGGCCGCGGTAGCGTGGGGCGGCGTAAAGATTATCCGCCAGGTTCACTGTATCGCCGGGCGCATAGGCGGCGATCCGCCAGCGCAACTCGGTCAGCGGCACGTCATTGCCGTTGTTCATTTTTACTTGCAATGGACGATCCGCCGGGCAGTGCTCGGGCGCATAGCTGATACGCAACTCCAGCCGCGCCAGTTGCTTGATCTCGCGGTTGTCCAGCCAGATTACCCACACCGCCACCAGACCCAGACCGATCGCCGCCGCCAGCGATACCGGCAAGGCTTTGGCCGGATAACGCAGCAACAGGACCAGCCAGGTAATGACCAGCAGGACGCCGATGAACATGCTTGAAAGTCTCCGAGAGGTAGATAGCACCATCGTACCGAAGGGCGATGGGAATGGACATGAGGGGATTTGAGGGTTGCGCCGCTGGTCGGCCCTGTAATTTCTGACAGTAGCCAGGTATGGCTTATCAGCATTAGCTATCTTCAGGCACAAGGAAGACCACAGGCCATGTTGGCTCAGACACCGACATTACACAGCCGCACCCCGACGCTGACAGCCACTGACCCGCGTGGCCTGACGGTGCGTTCGGTGGATTATTGCCGCATTGCGCAAGGTGGACCTGCCGAATCACGCGTCAATCGCACAGCCCATGACCCGACGGGGCGCGCCATCGCCCAGTGGGATCCGCGACTGTTCAGAGACGCTTCGGCCCCGGCCAACCTCGCCTCGGTGTATTCCCTATCCGGCAAAGTGCTGAGCACGATCAGCGTCGATGCCGGGTGGCGCATCAGTTTGTTGGGCGAAGCAGATCAACTGCTGCATCACTGGGATGGCCGGGGCAGTCAGCGGCGGATGGAGTACGACACGCTGCTGCGGCCGCAGGCGGTGTTCGAGCAGGCCCTTGATGAGGAGTTTTCCTGTACGGAGCGTTATCTGTACGGTACTGCTGATCCCGCAATCGCCGATCACAACCAGTGCGGGCAATTGATTCGACACGATGATCCGGCCGGCACGCAGCAGTATGAAATCTTTGGTTTGACCGGGGCGCTGCTGGAGCAGATTCAGCATTTTTTGCGCCTGCTGGGCTCGCCCGACTGGCCCGTGCCTTTGGAAGAGCGCAATCAGCTGCTGGAACCCGGCGAAGGCGCAACGACCCGCTCGCGCTTCAATCCGCTGGGCGATGTGCTCGAGCAGACCGATGCCAAAGGCAATCGACAGTTCTTCCGCCAGACCGCTGGCGGCCAGTTACGGGAGGCACACCTGCAACTGAGCGCACAGGCTAACCGGCAAACCTTGGTCAGTGCCATCCAGTACAACGCCCACGGTCAGACTGAGCGGGAAGCCGCGGGCAACGGCGTCATCACCACCCTTGAGTATCGTCCCGAAGACGGTCGCCTGATCCGGCTGCAGGCCAAGCGCGACAGTAACTCCCTGCAAGACTTGCGATATGACTATGACCCGGTCGGCAATGTGCTGAGCATCGAAGATGCGGCGCAACCGATCCGCTACTTCGCCAATCAGCGCATCGACCCGATCAGCCGCTATCTCTATGACAGCCTCTACCAGCTGATTCAGGCCACCGGCTGGGAGGCGGGCGGTCCGAATAAAGGCCCGCAATTTTCCGCTTTCGACGATCCCGCGCCGCGCGCCAATTACCGCCAGACCTACCGCTATGACGAGGGTGGCAATCTGTTGGAACTGGCCCACGACGGCCCGCAACAGCATGGCCGGACCCTGACTGCCGCCAGGCACAGCAACCGCTGCCTGCCCGAACACAACGGCCGGCCACCGAGCGAAGCAGAGATCGCCGCAGCCTTTGACGCCAATGGCAATCTGCTGAACCTGCAACCGGGGCAGGCGCTGAGTTGGGACCTGCGAAACCAGTTGAAGGACGTGCGGCCGGTAGCGCGCGACTCTGGTCTCAACGATAGCGAATGGTATGTCTACGGCGCGGACGGAATGCGCCGCCGCAAAATCCGCTTGACCCAGACCAATGCCCGCACGCTGATCACAGAAGTTTGCTACCTCCGGGGCCTGGAAGTCCGCAGCCACAGTGGCACCGGCGAAGAACTGCAGGTGATCGTCATCCAGGCCGGTAGAAGTGCGGTGCGAGTGTTGCACTGGGAGACGGAGCCACCCAAAGGCATTGCCAATGATCAATACCGTTACGTCGTCGCGGATCATCTAGGCTCCTGCACCTTGGAACTCGACAGCGCGGGCGAGGTGATCAGCCAGGAGCGCTATCACCCCTTTGGCAGTACCGCATGGTTTACCGGCAGAGGGGAAGTGGAGGCGAGTTATAAAACCGTGCGCTATTCGGGCAAAGAGCGAGATGCAACGGGACTTTATTACTACGGCTTGCGATATTACATGCCATGGCTACAAAAATGGGTTAACCCGGATCCGGCGGGCAGCATAGATGGATTGAACCTGTTCAGGATGCTTGGGAATTCTCCGCTTAATCATCGAGATGACGAAGGAAGCAATAGTTATGATGTCCTGAGTCGTAGAGAAATGAGTGCTATAGATCGCAATATGAAGTTTGTAGCGCGTGGTCTTGAGAACTTTCCAGCAGACGCTCGGAAATCAGTTGTCGAAGCGATAACATTGGGGGGTGACTGGCTGGATAAGACGATTGCCGGATTGAAGAGTAGCCCCACTGCGCCCTTTACCAATGAGATCATGGAAACAGTATTTGGGCCCGACTATTCTCTGCCTGAGAATAGTCCTGGACGGTTGAGACAGGAAATATTGAGTATTATGGAGGAGGTCAAAATATTTAATTTAACATTAAGTGGTGAAAACAGTTGGAGGCTTGCATTGTTACAAGGGATGGGAAAGTCATTTGGGAAAAGTGCCCCCTCAAATACTCAAGGAAATTTAATCTGGTTGAATGACGAGTACATAAAAACGGCCCATCCCTTTGCGTTGGCAAAAACGGTGCTTCATGAGGCGTTTCACGCGATGAGGTCATCTAAAGATCCAGATCATATAAGTGATTTTTGGTATCTGATGACTAAAGTACTACTAAAAAATGCAACGGCATTAGAGCTTGAAAGTTATGTAAAGGGCGCAATGGAGGCATCGGGCGAACGCAGTGAAGAGTCACCTCGTGAGGACAAAATGTCCAAAACCGGACTTCAACACTATATTAAAATTTTTGATGATCATTCAGTCGCGTCTGGCAAATCTCCTTCGACTACAAAGCGCAAACGCGAAGAAGTGTTTGAGACGGCTATCGCGGTTCGTCATGACCTTGTTAAACACAACGCTGACTCGTTGGCGGTGATTGCCATGTTGCACGGTAACTGGCGGATCCCTTGATGAGGCTCCCTCGTTGACGGGAAGAAGAATCATCAAGGCTGCGTTTTAGTCTTCAACCCTATGCGGGCCCCTCGAATCCTGCGCCCCAACACATCCATCACATCACAGCATCGACACGGTGTTTCAGGTCGCAGCACACAGGCAGGATGAAACTCGGGAACAAAAAAAGCCCCCGCCCAACCCACTGCGGATAGGGGACGCAGTCGGCTGGACGAGGGCTTTTTATTCTGCGGTATTACCGGTCAATCACTGCGCGATGGTTTTCACCGAGACGCCGCGTTCGACCGGGGTGCGGCCGTAGATATCTTCAAAACGCTCGATATCGTCTTCACCCAGGTAGCTGCCCGATTGCACTTCGATGATTTCCAGCGAGATCTTGCCCGGGTTGCGCAAGCGGTGGACCGAGGCGATCGGGATGTAGGTCGACTGGTTTTCAGTCAGCAGGAACACGTTCTCGTCGCAGGTCACTTCGGCGGTGCCGCTGACCACGATCCAGTGTTCGGCGCGGTGGTGGTGCATCTGCAAGGACAGGCACGCGCCCGGCTTGACCGAGATGCGCTTGACCTGGAAGCGCCCGCCCATGTCCACCGAATCGTAGGAGCCCCATGGGCGGTAGACTTCGCAGTGGGTCTGGGTTTCGCTGCGGCCTTGCTCGTTGAGGGTGTTGACCATCTGTTTGACGCCCTGAACCTTGTCCTTGTGGGCGATCATCATGGCATCTTTGGTTTCGACCACGACGATGTTTTCCAGGCCGATCACCGAGACCAGTTTGCCGTTGCCATGGATCATGCAGTTTTTGCTGTCCTGGATGACCACGTCGCCTTTGGTGACGTTGCCATTGGCGTCTTTTTCGTTGACTTCCCACAGCGACGACCAGCAGCCGACATCGCTCCAGCCGGCACTTAGCGGTACCACGCAGGCGCGCTGGGTTTTTTCCATCACGGCGTAGTCGATGGAGTTGTCCGGGCAGCAGGCGAAAGTCGCGGAGTCGATGTCGACGGTGTCGGCATCTTGCACGCTGCGCTCAAGTGTCAGCATGCAAGTGTCGTAGATGTCCGGGTCGTGCTTTTTCAGCTCTTCGAGGAAGCGGCTGGCGCGGAACAGGAACATGCCGCTGTTCCAGAAGTAACCCCCGGCGTTAACGAACTCGGTGGCGCGTTTCACGTCAGGTTTTTCGACGAAGTGCGACACGCGGCTGACGCCTTCGGGCAGCAGCGAATCGTTGGTCGACTTGATGTAGCCGTAGCCGGTTTCCGGTTTGGTCGCAGGTACACCGAACAGCACCATCTCGCCATTCTCCGCAGCCACGGTGGCCAGGGCCAAGGCGCGTTGCAGGGCTTTCTGGTCTTCGATGACGTGGTCGGCCGGCAATACCAGCATCAACTCGTCGCGACCTTCGTTGACCAGCATCATCGCGGTCAGGGCCACGGCCGGCGCAGTGTTGCGGCCGAACGGTTCCATCAGGATGCGCTGGCTGTCGAGGTTACGGTTGCTCAGTTGCTCGTTGACGATGAAGCGGTGTTCCTTGTTGCAGACCACGATCGGCGTATCCATACCGTCGAACACCAGGCGCTCGAGGGTTTGCTGGAACAGCGTGTGTTCGCCGGTCAGGGCGAGGAACTGCTTGGGGAATTGTTTACGCGAAAGCGGCCAAAGACGTGAGCCACTACCACCTGACAAGATCACCGGAATCATGTTGTTACTCCTTGAAAATCAATTGGGTCAGAGCTACTGCGTTCTGTCGCTTCACTCTTGTTTTTGTTCCGTGTCGAAAGGTTGCGCAGGCTGCGATTTTTTGGCGTTTTCAATAACGCCGAAGATCAAAAGATCGCAGCCTGCGGCAGCTCCTACGGGGACCGTGTAACAACGGTCCCAGGGGCGGCGTTAACCCTCCGGAAAATTAATTAACGGGTCGAAACCGGGCGTTTTACCCAGACTGGCGACAGGCTGCTGCCGCTGCCGGTGATGTAGAGCACTGCGGCTTCACCACGTTCCAGCGCGACCGGTTTCACGTCGCCGACTTTCTTGTCGCCTTCATAGAGGGCGAGGCTGACTTTCACCGGGTTGATTTCACGCTCGCCACGGCCTTTGGCGGCGACGGTCGGGATCACTTCGGTTTTGCCGTCGGCGGTTTTCAGGGTCAGCGGTTTGTCGCTGAGGTTCTGCACGCGCACCAGGGATTTCTGCTTGTTTTTGAACGGTGGTTCTTCGACCAGTTGTGGCTTGCCGCCGGCGTTATTGACCAGGGTGTAGTAGTGGTCGCCGGCCAGTTTCACCGGCAGGGTCTGGCTGCCGACCTTGGCGCTGTAGTCGCCGCCAGGCATGAAACTGAAATCACTGCTGGCCAGCGGAGCGACTTCGTTGAGGTTGGTGGTGCCAACGGTGGCGCTGACTTCCTGATTGCTGGCGTTGTAGATACGTACGAAGCTCGAGCCTTTAGGTGCAGTCGGGCCGTAGAGCGCGGCGTCGCCAGCGAAGGCTTGCATCGACAACAGGCTGACGCCGGCAACGAGGGCGAAAGTCTTGGCGAGACGACGAGGAGTAGTCGTGAAAGTCATGTGTAGTACCTCTTTCAGTTTTGCGCCCGATCGGGCGTCTCGGATTTGGTGTTTGTAGCCAGGTTTTGTTGGCGCGTACCGGCTTCTTTGAGTGCAGCGACCCACTGTGGGTCGGCATCGCCGATTTCGTTGTTTACGGGCAGATAACGTTCCGGGAATTCCCAGATCAGCACTTGTGGCGGACTGTCTTTGAAGTCAGCGCTTTTCAGGTAGCTGAGCATGGGCAGAATCGGGCCGTGGCCGTCTTCCGAGTAGTTCACTACGTCGCTTTGCAGGGCCTCTTTCAAGGCACCGACAAAGTTCCAGTTAGGGTTGGCGCTGTAGCTGGTGCCGATCAGGGCCACCGGGACTTCGCTGTCGGCGAACAAGGCGTCGTCACCGGCAGGCTGCTCTTCAGCGACTCGCGTGGTGCGTTTTTCCAGCGGTTCTTGTGGTGGCATCAGGTTGTTGAACAGCGGGTCCAGCGGCAGGAACAGGGTCAGGTCGCCTTTGTGCTGTTCGGTTTTCTCGGCTTCGGTGACGAAGCGCTGCGGCTCGCCATTGAGCGGGGTTTTCTCGGCAATCGCCGCGGCCAATTGCCTGGCTGCGATCTCGGCGCCGGTCGGGGTCCAGTGAGTGTCGGTGCGCAGGAACACTTGATCACCGTTCTGCTTGGCCTGTTGCATCGGGCCGAGCAGGTCGGGAGCGAGGATCTTGTTCGCCGCGACATGGGCGTGGAAGTCCTGGTACAGATCGGCGTGGATGCTGGCAGGGCGCACATCGCTCAGGTGTTCCGGGTACAGGCGCACCTTGGCCGGAACAATTGCCATCACCAGTTTAATGCCACGCTCTTTGAGCACCTGACGCACGCCTTCGACCAGCGCGTAGTTGCCTTGCAGGTTCTGGTCTTCGTTGACGATCGGGTTGAATTCCTCATCGCTGTACAACCATTGATCGCGACCGAGCACTACGCCCGGACGACCTTCGTTGAACAGTTTGAAATCCAGCGCCGCCCAGAGGTTGGTACCCAGGCGCTTGATCGGGAACTCTTCGTCATAGTGAGTCTCGACGGCTTTGGTCCAGCGACCGTTGAGCACCGTGGTCTCGGCTGTGGTGTTGAAGCCGAAGAAACTGCGTGTCGACCACACGCCCAAGGCGAGCAGCATGGCCATAAACAGCGTGACATAGAGGATGCGTAATGAGCGGGTCATGGTCGGCTCCCTCAGAACTGGAAGTAAAGGAACGGCGAGAAGCTTTGCGCCGAGAGTTTCAGAATCGAAGCCACGAACAGCAGCAGCACCAGGGCGCGCATTGCGTAGCGCGGCCAATCGGCAACCCAGTAGGCAGGTTGCACCAGTGCATCGGTGCCGACGGTGTAGCCCGGTTGGTGGATGCTGTCTGCGGCATCACCCGGTACGGCTTTGATCAGGCCTGGTTGCGCGGTGGCCGGGCCATTGGCTTCGGTGTCCACGGCAGGCTTGGCTTTTGGCCGATTGCTGTAGAAGTCCCGCAGGCCAAAGAACGCCAGGGTTGCGTAAGCCACCACCAGGGTCGCGATTTGCAGACCGGTGAGGCTCGCTGCGTTGAGTTCCGACAGCGACCATTCGCTGAAGCTGAACATGGCACCGTACATGCGACCGGCGACGTGCAGGTTTTCCGAGCGGAAGATCACCCAGCCCATCACTACCAGCAGGAAGGTCAGCGCCCAGCGGATCGGGTTGAAGCTGTACGGCGAGGTGTTCAGGCCCAGGGCCTTTTCAATCGCCAGCCACATGCCGTGCCAGGCACCCCAGATGATGTAGGTGATGTTCGCGCCGTGCCACAGACCGCCGAGCAACATGGTCAGGAACAGGTTGCGGTAGGTGGTCAGCGTGCCTTTGCGGTTACCGCCCAGGGTGATGTACAGGTAGTCACGCAGCCAGGTGGACAGGCTGATGTGCCAGCGACGCCAGAACTCGGTGATCGATTGGCTGATGTACGGCTGTTTGAAGTTTTCCATGAAGCGGAAACCCATCATCAAGCCCAGGCCGATGGCCATGTCGCTGTAGCCGGAGAAGTCGAAGTACAGCTGCGCGGTGTAGGCCAGTGCGCCGAGCCAGGCATCCCCGGTAGTCGGGTTCTGCAAGGCGAAGCAATGGTCGGCCACGACCGCCAGGGTGTCAGCGATGAAGACCTTCTTGATGAAGCCCTGCATGAACCGCGTGGCACCTTCGGAGAACTTGTCGAGGGTGTGGGTGCGGTTGTTGAACTGGTCGGCCAGGTCGCGGAAACGCAACACGGGGCCGGCGATCAAGTGCGGGAAAATCGCCACGAACGCCGCAAAGTCAATCAGGTTGCGGGTGGCCGGGGTATCGCCGCGGTAGACGTCGATGATGTAGCTGATGGACTCGAAGATGTAGAACGAGATCCCGATCGGCAGC
The DNA here is from genome assembly GCF_057838875.1 of Pseudomonas sp. KH_050. Lineage (NCBI taxonomy): Bacteria > Pseudomonadati > Pseudomonadota > Gammaproteobacteria > Pseudomonadales > Pseudomonadaceae > Pseudomonas > Pseudomonas sp. KH_050. The sequence goes on from NZ_CM174478.1 coordinate 1,211,285, forward strand.
AACACGTGAGTCAGGATGAACGGCGACAGACCGACCGACGTCATCATCGCGTTGATGCTGTCGACGCCGAAGTTGGCGTACTTGAAGTAGCCGAGAATGCACAGATCCACCACCACGCCGAGCAGTAGCCAGCGTTGTGCAGGTTTGGTGCGAACGCCGGCAGCCCCGACTTTCAGGCCGATCCAGTAGTTCCACAGGGTGACGGCCATGAACAGCGCCAGGAAGTCCACTCGCCACCAGGCGTAGAACATATAGCTGGCAATCAGCAGCAGCAGATTGCGATAGCGTTGCCCGCTCAAATAGTACAAGCCGAGAAAGATCGGCAAGAACAGAAACAGGAACACATTGGATGAGAAAACCATCCTGACTCTCCGTGTTTATCCAACAGTTAAGGGCCAGAGCCCCCCCAAACCCCCCCACCAAAATCGGGGAGGTTGTATTGCATTTGAAACTAACCTGGCCACAAGCCTTACGAACCCTTGTTGCCTTTCTCATGACTCGGGTCATAGACCTTGGTCAAATCCCCACCCAGGCGGAAGCTCTTGAACGGTTGCATCTCGCGTTTGCGTTCAAGCACATGGGCCGGGCAGGCGTAGAGGCTGCAGAAGGGTTCGAGCCAGGCGAATTTCGAATCGACCTTGAGGTCGGTCATGTCCTGTTCTTTACCGTTCTTGTCTTCGAACTCGTCAGGGTCCTTGACCCCGGCCAGCACTCGGTCACCCAGGCGTTTGAGTGCAGCGTTGTTTTCCTGGCGCACATCCACACCGTTGGCCTGAGCAAAACTGGCGATCATCGCCAGCGGTGGCAGGGCGTAGTTGTGATAGGCGAGGGCGCGTTGCTGGCGCTTGAGTTCGTTAGGCAGGAAACCCTGGGCGTCGACCTGGTTGGCGCCGACTTTGAATTCCTTCACTGCCCAGTCGAACAGGTCGCGGCGATCGGTCGCGACCGCAGTGGCCATCACTGACCAGGCTGCCCAGTACGAATGGTTGTTGGTTTTTTCCAACGGCAGGTTGTCCCAGTCACTGACCACCTGATCGGCCATTTTGCTGAACCAGGCTTCGATCTGTTGCGACTCTTGCGGGTGGTTCGCCAACGGATGGCTGTCAGAAAACTTCAAGCGGATATAGGACGAGGCCATGCTGCCCAGTGCCCATTTGCGCATCGACATGCCGGTATGGTTGAAGTCCTTGGACATCAGCGCATCGGCCTTGGCCCAGCCAGTCAACCAGCTCAGGGTGCACTCGAGCTGTTCCGGACGACCGTCGCGCATGAACTGCATCACCTGTTTGCTGGTGCCACGCTCCAGTTTGGTGATGTCGGCGGTGGCGTCGCGGAAGGCTTTTTCCGATGCTGTATTGAGCGTCGAGCGGGCCTTGTCGGAACCTTCGTATTTGCTGCGAAACTGCAGTTCCCGGGTGTAGGGCGTCGGCATGCTTTCGCAGCTTTGGGCCTTGTCACCGGTCTTGAATTTTTCCACTGGCGCGTAATAGCCCTGAGGCGGGCGCAGTGGTGCGGCGGCCTGTGCGGTGCCGGCGAAAATCGCCAGCCCCAGCAGCGTCGGCGCCAGCAGCCTTTTCATCGTCAGTGTTCGAGTTCCAGTGTGCATTGGTAACCTCATTGCCCTGCCTGAGCGGTACGTTGCTCAGCGCTCGGGAACACGTTGCGTTTGCATACTTTCGCTTCGACCTTCTGCGCAGTGGCACCCGCTTCCGGGCCCTGGACCTCTACGGCCAGCAGGGTCTGCGAGGCCCAATCTTCGTCAGTGCGCAGTTCAAAGGCGAAGCGCCCGTCGGTGTCGGATGTTTCCGGTTTTTCGATCTTGATGTCCTCGTGGCGCCCGTTCATGTACCAGAGGGTGGCTTGCATGGTTTTCACCGACGGGTCGGCGAAGCGGATGTCGACCTGGTGCGTGCTGTTACGCAGGTCCATGTTATTGCTGTTGACCATCAGCTCGTTCTTGCCGGGCTTGAGGGTGGTGCTGCTGCTCATCAATGCTTCTTTGCCTTCGCAGCCGTTGTCGAGCAGCGCCATCATTTGCCGGTAAGTGGTTTCCTGGTCCAGGCGATAAAGTGGTGAGAATTCCCAGATGAGAATCTTCGGTGGTTTTTTCTGGAACTCTTCGCTGCCCAGGTACTGCAGCATCGAACCTTCCAGGCCACCGCCGGGGAATGCCACGTTGAGGATGTCGGCGCCGATGGCTTCTTCCAGGAAACCGGCGAAGTTGTAGTTCTTGCCACTGTGGCTGGTGCCGACCAGGGTGATCTCCGGATTTGCGGAATCGCCGAACAGGTCGCCGTCGCCCGCCTCGCCTTTTGGCTCGGTGGTGAATTGATCCATGTACTGGATCGCGTAGCTGGTGCCACAGAGTTGACCAGCCATATTGTGTAACGTTCCGGTCTTACCCATGCGACCTGACTTATGGGACTCGAATTCGCGCTTGGGAATGTCCGCAAAGGCCGGAATTTGCTTGACCTTCTCGCCGACGATTTTCGCTGTACGCTGGGCGCCGTAAGGGGTCCAGTGTTGATCGCCACGGAAGTAGAAATCGTGGGCCGGCGTTTCGTCGGGCAATTGCTCATTGGTCAGCGGCGACAGGTCTGGCACCACATAACCCATGGCAGCGAAACGCCCGAGCATGGTTTTGTAATTGCGCAGCGCCTTGTCAAAATCGAATTTGGCCTTGTCTTCCGGGTTCAGCTTGTTGCGGTTCACCAGGCCACGGGTCGGCTGGTAAACCACCACCAGCTCAACGCCTTTGCTCTTGAACGCATCGCGCAGTTGCTTCATGCGCTTGTAGCCGGCGGGCGTGGTGTCGAACTCGGTACGCAGGTCTTCCTGGGTCCGGAACAACCAGTCGCCCTGGGCCTGTACCAGCGTGGTGAAGTTCTGCTGATAGCGAGTGGTGTAGTTCTTCGCGTCGTGGGCTGCCGGGCACAGGTTGCAGCACGGCTCGGCCGTGAAGTTCGGCGCCTGGGCGTCATCGGCACGTGCGCCTGCGCTGGCGGCGAGAATCGCCGCGGTCAGGCCCGAAAGGCTGAGTAGTTTGATCAAGTGTGGGTGCATAAAGGTCATCCTCAGTCCCGCATATCGGTCTGGTTTTCGACAGGGTCGATCAGCACGGCTTTTTGCTGGCGCACCAGCAGGTCGAGAATTTCATTCTGGCGCTCGCCGAGAATCCCCGAGAAGCTGATCCCGCTGGATTTGGTCGGAGCGAGCATCGATACCCGGTACAACTCGACGCTCAGCGGCGAGTCGATGGACAGCGGGCCGCTGCCGTTGGCGGCGAGTTCACCGCCCACCAGAATCAGCGAGACCTGGGTATCGAACGGATCGAGATGGATATCGCGGTCGGTATCGGTCAAGTCTTTGATGTGCCCGAACACACCGGTCAGGCCGTTGTTCATCGAGATGTTTTCGTACAGGCGAATATTCACGCTGTTACGCACACGGATGCCGTGGCGCTTGTTGCTGATCACCTTGTTGCCCCACAGCAGGTTGTTGCCGCTCTCATAGAGCGTGATGCCGTCGGTCTCGTTGCGGTAAATCTCGTTGTCGGCGATCAGGTTGTTGACGCTGTTACGGTCGATCACCAGGCCTGACAACTTGTTCTCGTAGCTGCGGTTGTTGAAGATGAAGCTGTCGTTGACCTCACGGGAAATAATGATCCCGTGCTTCTTCTTGGTCCCGTACACCGTGTTGTCGGCGATGATCAGGCCATGGGAACGGTCGTGGGGGTCGATGCCGTAGACGATGTTGTCGCGGTAGGTATTACCCTTGACCACGAAACCCGTGGTTTCGTAGCAGTAGAAGCCGTACCACATGTCCGAGAACTCCGAACCGACGATCCAGCCGGTGGGTTCGGCGCGCTTGAGCACCTTGGCCAGGCTCGGCGTGTACTGGGAAATACTCACACCGTAGGACTTACTGTTGGCATAGCCGAAGCTGGCCATTTTACTGTTGACGATGTAGGTCTCGGTGCCGCCCCAGGACAGCAGGAACGGACGGAATTCTTTCGGCGAACGGAAGGTCGCCGGAGTGTTTTCCTTTTCGCGCCAGCCGGTGATTTTGGAATCACGCACGAACAGCTGGCCATCGTTGACCAGGAACGAACCGGCTTCCTGGGACAGGCGCAGCTCTTGCGTCTGTTTATCGATTTCGAGGATGCCTTTGTTGCCGACCACGATCGGCAGTTTCGCCAGGAACACACCTGGCGAGGTTTCGCTGAAGTACTGCTTGGGCAGCTTCTTGCTCAGGTCCTTGAGGTTGATGTAACCGTCGTCGATAAAGATTGCCTGAGGGATGCCGTGCTGACGCACCACCCACTCGGCCATCTTGTTATCGCCGCCGATAAAGTCCTTCAGCGCATTCTCCTGCATCATCCGCCGAACACTGACCTTGCCCGCTTTGCTGCGCACGATCTTCGCCGCCACGGCCTCGGCGGTGTAGCCGGAGAGGTCGGGCAGTTTTGGTTTGGCCAGCTCCAGCGGCGCGGTCGGCGCGCTGGTGACGGTGTAGGTATTGGCTTGTTGGAGCCCCTTGGCCACCGTCGCCGGCTTGCTCACCGGTTCGACGCTGGCAAAGGCTGCCGCACTGGCCAGCAGCAGTGCGCCGGCCAACAGGCTGATCGAGCCCTTGATGGCTTGACTGTTCATCTCACGCACTCCTTTGGCAGCTCGCATCAGAACTTCCAGACGACATCGACAAAGGCCCGATGCATGTACGAGTCGACGTCTTTGCCATAGGCATCGCCGGGCTTGAACACACCGCCACGAAAGCGCACCAGCGCCGCAGGTTCATCGATCGACTGGCTCAAGCCGGCCGGCAACAGGCCTTGCTTGAAGTACTTGGTGACCACCAGATCCACTTCCTGACCGAGGTCTTTTTCGCCGTCTTCCGGAAGGGGTATGAAGGAAGTCACTCCGTCAGTGTTGACTTCCTCGACCGCATTGATTCCGTTGCTGCCGACCTGCTTGTTGCCATCGACGCGCCAGAACTTGTGGTAGACCAGGCTGGCGTCGTATTCGTCGTTGCGCATCCAGGAGCCGAACAGGGTGGCGGACTGCATGTTGCTCATTTCGCCACGGAAGGCCTCACCGAAACGGTGAACCCGCGAGCGAGTGCCGGTGTAGTTCGAGCGGTTGCTTTCCAGACCGTTCTGCTCGTAATCGGCACTGGCGCGGGCATAGGCCCCACCGACTTGCCAGTTCGGATCGAGGCGCAGACGCAGGCCTAAATCAGTGGCCCAGCCGTCGACGTTGCCGCTGGTCTTGGCTTGTGCCGGGGCGCTGCCATCGGCCTTCAGCTGGTTGACGGTGTCGCGATCGCCGGACATACCGGTGACGCTGCCCCAGTAGTTGACGGTGTTGGTGTTGCGGTAGTTGTAGGCGTCGCTGTTGGCTTCCAGGCCCAGCCAGGTCAGGTCGCCGTTCTCTTTCTTGTCCAGCGAGTCGGTGGCTTCACCAGGAGTCGGATAGTCAAGCTTGCCGTCATCATGGGTGTGATGGCCGCGTACGCCGACCCAATTGCCGGGTGTCCATTGAGTCGAGATATCACCGAAGAGGTGCAGGCGATCCTTGTCCTTGGGCGCCAGCTCGGTCAGGTCGGTGCGGTATTCGCTGAAGCGTTCGGCGGCACCGACGTTGGCTTTCAACAAGGTGGTGTCGAAGGTCCAGGCCAGGGCTTCGATGTTGGTGTCGCGCCATTGGCCGTCATCGTTGTGCAGGCGTTGGCGGCCGAGTTTCAGTATCTCGCCGGGGTAAGGCGTCAGGCCGCTGTAGCCGACCCAGAACTCGCGCATTGCCAGGTAGTTCTTTTTGCTTTTGCGATCACCGTTGTCGGTGGTCTGAGTGCCGTCGCTGTCGGACTGCTGCAGGGTGTCGGTCTCGATGATGTCCGTCGCGGTCACGGCCTGGCCCATGGCATAGGCGCTCCAGCTACCGCTTTCGCCGTAGACCCAGGGACGCAGGTCGAGGCCGACGCCGTTGACGTCGCCGCCTTTTTGGGTGCCGAGGTCGCGGTCATCTTCCGATTGGCCGGTGATTTTCACGTCAAGACCGTAGTTCTTCTCGTCGGTCAGGGCGGCCAGCGTCGGGCAGGACCACAACAGGGCGAAGCCCAGGCCAATGCCAGCTTTCACAAAGGGATTCAACTTCATAGGGATTCCTCGCCGTCTTCTTGGATGGCGTGCAGGTCCAGCGTGTCCTTGCTCAAGCCGCCACGCATGGCCTGCTCTTGTTGCAACAGACGTTGGGCTTCGGCACGTTGGGCAGGCGGTAGCTGCGCTTCGAGTGTTTGTGCAAGCTCAGTGGCTTGCGGGGTGTTTTGGGCCTTGGCCAGTTGGCTGAAGACATAGGCATTGACCGGGTTGGGTCGAGTGCCTTTGCCTTGGGAGAACAACTGGGCAATGGCAAAGTCGGCACTGTTCTGGCCATTGCGCGCGGCAGTCAGCAAGTGCGACAGGGCTTTGTCCGGGTAGACCTTGCCGAGGTAGCCACGGCGATAGATCTGGCCCAGGTAGTAATCGGCGGCGACTTCCCGTCCGACCGCTTTCTGGAAATGCGCTTGCGCCTGTTTGGCGTCGGCCGGGACCCATTTACCTTCGTAATAGAGTTTGCCCAGCAGCAGTTCGGCGCGCGGCTGGTCGGCGGCGCGGCCGTTGTCCAGATACTTCATCATCTTGTCGACGTCGCCCAGATCGGGGAAGTCGTAGAGCAGTTGCGCCAGGCTGACCCAGGAAGCGGGGTAGACCGGAGCGATTTGTTCGAGCAGGGTCTGCGCGGTTTTCTCGTCGGGGGTGCCGAGCGTGGCATTACCGAGGACCCGAGCGACGCTGTCCACCCGCTGTGCCGAAACCGTGCCAGCGCTGTACCCGGCTTGCAGCTGTTTGAGCAGCTCGGCCTGTTGTTCTGGCTGGGCGCGTTTCTGGTAGACGGTGGCCAGCTCGACGTAGCAGATGTCGGTGGTGTGCAGCGCCGCCTTGCAGATGGTTTCGACTTCGCCCAGGTTCTGGTCGTAGGTGCCCTGGGTGCGATAGAGCAGCACCTGGGCCAGACCCGCTTCAGGGTAACCGGCAGTGCGCCACTGGCTGATCTGTTGCTGGGCGTTGATGTTCGGGAAGCTGTGCGGGTATTGCAGGTAGAGCATCGCCAGCGGAATCAGCGTATTGCCTTCACCATTGGCGAAGGCCTTTTTCAGCAGGCCTTCGGCTTCGTGACGTTCGGCCTCGCTGGCGCCGGGCTTGGCCATCAGCAAACGACCGAGACGGGCCTGGGCCCGTGGCGAGCTGTCGACGGCCGAGCGATAAGTCGCTTCGGCCTGTTTCATCTGCGCCGGGTCGCGGCTGTCCACCTGGATATCAGCCAGACCCACCTGGGCATCGCTGTAGCCCAGGTCTGCCAGCTGCTGGTAGTTTTGCGTCGCCAGCGCAGTGTCGCCGCGCTTGAGTGCTTCATTGGCCAGGCGCTGGTCCGGCAGACCGGCGCAACCGGCCAGGCTGACTGCCAGTGCCAGTGCGCAGTACGAGCCAATGTGGGAGCGAGCCTGATTCAGGCGACGCGGTCCGTCAGACACACCGCAGTGATCCCATCGCGAGCAAGCCCGCTCCCACAGGACTTGCGGCGTGTTCAAAATTTTCAAGATCATCACAGGCATGTCCTCCGCTTAAAGACCGGCGGCCGTGGCTTTATCGATCAGCCAGCTCAGGGATGGGCCGCGATCGCTGCTCACTTCAACCGGGCTACCGGCCAACGTGCTGTCCAGCGGAGCATCGGGCTTGATTTTCACGCGGATGTCGGACGACAGGTCGTTGCTGTTCAGGCTGGAGCTGCTGACGATCTTGCCGCGGCGAACCTGGTCTTCACCGGCTACCTGGAAGTTCACCGGGGTACCTGGGCGCACGTCGCCGAACTGGCGATAGGAGAAGCGTGCTTCAACGTTGGCCTCGGTGTTACGCGGCACCAGTTCGAAGATCACGTCGCCTTTGCTGGCGTACTGACCGTCGGCAATGACCTGGCGTGCCACGGTGCAATCACAGGGCGAAGTCAGGGTGCCGGTCATTTGCTTGCCGAACAGTTCTTCAACCTTGGCCGGCTGCAACTGGTCTTGGGTCAGATGGCCCTTGAGCACGTCGAGCATGCTGGTGCTGAACGTCGCCAGCGGTGCGCCTTTGGCGGCGACGCCGTCAGCCTGGATCAGGCTTTGCACGGTGCCGTCACGGGGCATAGTGACGTTCATCGCGGGCACGCTCACCAGTCCGGCCTGGGCGTGGCTGACGAAGTACATGCCGTAGACCGACTTGAAGATGAACCCGAAGGCGGTCAGGCCGACGAGGAAAATCGCCAGGCTGAAGGTCACTGCCCGCATGCGGCCGAAGGCGGTCATGCCGCTGCCGCCGTCCTTGACCTTGCGCGCCTTGGTGAAGTTGTCGCGCTGCAGGGTGGCGAGTACTTCGCCCATGGTGACGATGTCACCGGCCAGGTGCGAGGTGATCAGGTGGCGCAGGGTGGAGATGTCTTGCTGGTCCAGTCGCTGGAACTGGCAACCGGTACGGCCGGACTGACGATCGTAAGAGCGAACCTGCAGCTCGACGTCCATGGCCAGGCCCAGGTTGTCGATGACGAATTGCAGGCGAGCCTTGTGTACCGCGCCGATCTTCAGGTCTTTTTGCGGCCCGGCGTTAAAGCTCAGGCCGCCGGCGGACAGGTCTTCGACCCGCGCGATCATGGCAGCACCAGCGCTGTCGACGAAACGCAGCTTGGCCGGGATTCTGACCCGGGCGTGTTGGCGCTGGGCTTCGGATTCATGCACCACGTTGGAGTTTGGGGCGGTATTCATTGGACTGCTCATCGATGTAATTCCTAGTTAATTCAGGCGAGGCTGGGTCAGACCATCATCAGCAGCACGGCGACAAAAATGCTGCCGGCGGAGAAGGTCATGGTCCGAGACGACCAAGTGTTGAACCAACGTTGAAAGCTGGCGAGATCACGGGTCAGTTTGGTGTCCTGGCGGGTCCAGGACTGTTGATCGAGGCGGAAGAACACGTAGATTTTCACCAGCGCGCCGACGATCTGGTTGTAATAGAGAATGATCGGATAGGCCGGTCCGATCTTGTGTCCCGAGCAGGACAGCAGCAGGGTCAGAATCAACCGGGTGATGCCGATCCACAGCAGGTACACGAGGATGAAGGCCATGCCGTATTTGAAGCTGGCGATGATCGCGACCGTCAGCCCGAGCAGGGAAGTCCACATCGACACGCGTTGATCGAACAGCACCACCGAGGTGAACAAGCCAAGACGCTTCATGCCCAGGCCCAGTGCACGGGAGTTCTGCCGCAGGTTGTTGCCGTACCAGCGGAACATCAGCTTGCGGCTGGCCTTGATGAAGCTTTTTTCCGGCGGATGTTCAACGGTATTGATCGCTGCGTCCGGCACGTAGAAGGTGTCGTAACCCAGGCGCATCAGGCTGAACCAGCTGGACTTGTCGTCGCCGGTGAGGAACTTGAAGCGGCCCAGGCGCCAGTGTTGCAGCGAGTCGCTTTCGACGTCGGCGATAAAGTCCGGGTCGGTGACCACGGTGGCGCGAAATACCGACATGCGGCCGGTCATGGTCAGCACGCGCTTGGACAGTGCCATGGAGCACATGTTGATGTGACGCTGGGCGAAGCGCAGTTTGTGCCACTCGCTCATGATGTAGCCGCCGCGCACTTCGCAGAACTCGTTGGTGGTCAGGCCGCCGACATTGCCGAACAGCTGGAACCACGGCACGGTTTTACGCACTACGCCCGGGGCCAGCACGGTGTCGCCATCGATCACTGCAACCACTGCGCGGTCATCCGGCAGGTGGCGGGAGATGGCGCGGAAACCGAAGGCCAGGCCGTCGCGTTTGCCGGTCCCGGCGATGCGCACGAAGTCGAGCTTCACGTGGGCTGGCGGGTTCATTTTTGCCCAGAGGCTTTTGACCAGCAGCTCATCGGACATTTCCACCAGCGAGCAGACCACAGTGGTCGGGAAGCCACATTCCATGGCTTCGCGGATCACCGAGCTGTAGACCTGTGCGGTGGTCAGCGCATCGATTCGAAAGCTGGTGACCATCAGGAACACGTGGGACGGGTCAGCCGCTTTGCCGAGCTTGCGCACTTTGCGCCGCAGGTGCGGATAGACCACGTACAGAAACAGCATGCCGCGCAGAAAGTGCGTGGCCCCCATGGAGTAGCGCCAGATGCCCACGACGCCAATCAGGAAAATGAAGTCCTTCGACTCGGAGTCGAATGTGGACGTAGGCAACGCAGCTGCGATGCCCAACAATAAACTTAGGTAAAACAGCCAACCGGCGGCCTGAAGTAGGCCGTGCTTTAGCCTGTGCATAATCTGCATCCGTCTCGATCTCGGGCGAGCCAGTAGGGTGGCCCGATGGGGTTAAGGCAGGCGACGAAAACTGACGACACCCGTTCCGGATGTCGCCAGTAATCCTGGGTAAGAGCTGCCGCAGGCTGCGATCTTTTGATCTTTGGCGTCTGTGAAGACGCCAAAAGATCGCAGGCTTCGCCAGGTCCTACCGCGCGGATGCAGCGTTACCAGCAGATGCCTTCGGTCCGGCCACTTACGCTAGTGGCTTTGGACATGAAGCCGACCAGGTCGATTACCTGTTTGCCAGCAGGTGCGTTCTCGGCCAGGGCGCGGAACTTCTCGTCGCGGTTGCCGAGGATGATCACGTCGGAGTTGCCGATCACTTCGTCGAAGTCCGAGTTGAGCAAGGACGAGACGTGAGGGATCTTCGACTCGATGTAATCCTTGTTCGCACCGTGGACGCGGGCGTATTCGACGTTCTTGTCGTAGATGCTCAGGTCGTAGCCCTTGCCGATCAGCATTTCCGCCAGCTCTACCAGCGGGCTTTCGCGCAGGTCATCGGTACCGGCCTTGAAGCTCAAGCCCAGCAGGGCGACTTTGCGTTTGTCGTGGCTGGAGACGATGTCGAAGGCGTTCTGCACCTGAGACACGTTGCTGCGCATCAGCGAGTTGAGCAGCGGCGCATCGACGTCCAGGGTGCTGGCGCGATAGGTCAGGGCACGGACGTCCTTTGGCAGGCAAGAGCCGCCGAATGCAAAACCCGGACGCATGTAGTACTGGGACAGGTTGAGGGTCTTGTCCTGGCAGACCACTTCCATCACTTCGCGACCGTCGACACCGACCGCTTTGGCGATGTTGCCGATTTCGTTGGCGAAGGTCACTTTGGTCGCATGCCAGACGTTGCAGGTGTACTTGATCATCTCGGCGACTTCGATGTCCTTGCGGATGATCGGCGCGTCGAGCTCTTCGTACAGCGATTGCAGAACATCACCGGACGCTGTGTCGAACTCGCCGATCACGGTCATCGGTGGCAGGTCGTAGTCGGCGATCGCGGTGCTTTCACGCAGGAACTCAGGGTTGACCGCGACACCGAAGTCGACGCCGGCTTTCTTCCCGGAGCAGTCTTCGAGAATAGGGATCACCACGTTCTTCACGGTGCCCGGCAATACGGTGCTGCGGACCACGATGGTGTGGCGGGTGGTCTTGTCACGCAGGACAAAGCCGATCTCGCGGCATACCGCTTCGATGTAGTTGAGTTCCAGGTCGCCGTTCTTCTTGCTCGGCGTACCGACGCAAATCATCGACAGGTCGGTGTCACGAATCGCTTCGGCGAAGTTGGTGGTGCCACGCAGACGACCGGTCTGAATACCCTGGGTCAGCAGCTCGCCCAGACCCGGCTCGACGATCGGCGATTTACCGGCGTTGATCAGGTCAATCTTGTCTTTGGAGATGTCTACGCCAACGACCTCATGGCCCCGTGCAGACAGGCAACCGGCACATACTGCACCGACGTAACCCAAACCAAATATGCTGATGCGCATCGCATTTACCTCTGTAATTATTACGCCATTAGATGGCCGGAATTAATGATGTTCAGCGGTCATAGTGCACTCGAACGTGTGGGCGACAGACGCCACAGTGCCGTGTGCAGGCATACGTAAGTTCCGAGTGACTAAAGAGTTCACTCAAGGTGTGCGAAACTTGGCCTTATTGTTATGACCTGCCCTGTTATGCAGCCGGTCTTCCTTGGAAGACATTCGTGCAAAGAATTTTTCGCACTTGATAGTTGACTTAAAGCCTTTTAAATCAAGTGGTTATGTACTCAGGTGAGCACAATTGTAGGGGCGCGGCCATGGCCTTATAGGGGATAGTGATGGTGCGTTATCTCCCGTCCTTCACGTGTGTTCCACATCAGGGACCCTGGTGTGGAAGTTCATGTGACAACTTCGTTACCGGATCACCCTCTACGTAAGTTATCTCGTACGTTCCCAAAGATAATCGTTACCGGTGGTATGAACGACTCATCTGGACATAGTTCCTGCCCGTCCATCCTGAAATCTGAAATTTCTTGAAATATCCCCAAAGATGGCACCGCTTTCAAATTGATATCATCGGCCATACAGCCCTTTATTAATGGGGGATTGATCGCGTTGGATGGGTATATGCCACTACTCGCAAAAAAAAGATGTGCCACTACGAAAAAAAATCACATAAGCCGAGTGAATGAAAAGTTAAAAATGCATAAGAAATATTTCTGACGTCAAAAAAATGTCATATTTGGCGAGGGCAATCGGAGGGGAAAGGCGGTCGGCGCACGTTGGCTGATAAATGACATGCGCCGAAAAATTGCGTTACTCAGGGGCGTGGTCGCGCAGAAAAACCAGGGTGTCGGGTTTCGACTGTTCGGCACTGAATCGGTAACCCTGCGCATCAAATTGCTTGAGTGCGGCGGGGTCGTTTATCCGCTCTTGAATAACGAAGCGGCTCATCATGCCGCGGGCCTTTTTCGCGTAGAAGCTGATGATTTTGTACTGACCGTTTTTCAGGTCCTTGAACTCGGTATTGATGATTCGCGCATTCAGCGCCGAGCGCTTGACCGCCGAGAAGTATTCATTGGAAGCCAGGTTGAGCAACACGTCATCGCCTTGTTCGGCGAGGGCTTCGTTCAGCCACTCGCTGATCCGGGTACCCCAGAAGGCATACAGATCCTTGCCACGGGCATTGGCCAGTTTGGTGCCCATCTCCAGCCGATACGGTTGCATCAGGTCCAGTGGGCGCAGCAGGCCATACAGGCCCGACAGCAGGCGCAAGTGTTGCTGGGCGTAATCGAAATCCGCCTCGCTGAACGTTTCGGCATTCATGCCGGTATACACGTCGCCTTTAAACGCCAGCAGCGCCTGCTTGGCGTTGTCTTGGCTGAAGGCCGGGGTCCAGCTGCCGAAACGTGCGGCGTTGAGCCCGCCGATCTTGTCGGAGACGTGCATCAACTCACTGATTTGCGCCGGGCTCAGCTCGCGTAACTGCAGGATCAGTTCCTGTGAATGATCAAGGTATTGCGGCTGGGTAAAGTGCTGGGTTACCGGCGGAGTCTGGTAATCGAGGGTCTTGGCTGGGGAAATCACCATCAGCATGAAGTCGTCTCCTGAAATCGTCGGGGGATTCTAGGGGGTTGTCGGAGTTGACTCCAGCTATGGAGGTCATAGAGGGATCGATGGTGTCATTTGAAAAGATCGCAGCCTGCGGCAGCTCCTACGGGACGGTGTTCACCAGAATGGCCGGATGGATACGGTCGGGGTAGGAGCTGCCGCAGGCTGCGATCTTTTTGGGCCACCACCGAGCCCGAGATCAGACACCAGATCAGCTATAGTGCGCCGCGGGTTTTGTTATGGAGACATCCCTTTGCGTATCGCTTTGCTTTTCTCGGCCTGGCTGCTCAGTTTCAGCGCCATGGCCGCGCCCGCTGACGTCGCCACGCTGGACCGCAGCACCTGGCCGGAGCAGCTGAGCAGTCCGACCTTGTTCGACGTGGCGTCGCGAGCGGAGATCCTCACCTTCGCTCGCGCCTTGCTCGCCAGCGAGGCGCTGGACGAGGCGGGGTTGAAGCAGCGGTTGGGGTTGCGGATGATCAATCTGGAGTCGATCGATCGCGTTCGTCAACGGATGTGGCAGCGCTTGCTCGCCAACTACAACTTTGCCCAGCAAAGCTGCGATCAGGACGCCTCCTTCTGTTATCTGGTCGAAGACCTGGACAGTCTGCGCGATCAGGCCGGCAAGTTTCAGGTCGCGGCCGATTCCTACTACGCGCGCTGGGCCGAGCCGAGCCGGATGTTCCATGAGCGCTATCTGGACGAGCAGCTGCGCAAGGCGGCGTTGTTCCCGCAAACCAGCAGCGAAATCGATCGTTTTGGCGACTACGAGCGCAACGGCGATGAACTCAACGACCGGCTGTTTCTACTGACCTTCGACAGCGCTGCCGCCGCCTCGCCGGATAACACCGCCTGGCTCGCCGACTACCTGCGCGAGTCGAACCTGAGCGGGAGCTTTTTTGTTCTGGGCAGCGATATTCAGGCGCGCTTGGCCCAGCGCCCGGTGGCTGATCTGCAAGCGTTGTACTCACAGCAGTGCGTGGGCGTGCAGGGCTGGGAGTACCGCTCCCATAGCCATTGGCAGGACTGGCAATACTCGATCCAGCGCAGCGTCGAACTGCTCAAGGGCAAGCTGGCGGAGAACTACGTGCCGTTGTTTCGCCCGCCTTATGGCCAGCGTCGCGCCGACGGCGAAGGTTTTTTCAAGGCCCAGGGCTTGCAGGTGGTGTTGTGGGACATCGATCCACAGGATGCAGGCGGCAAGCTCAAGGCTCAACAAAGTGGCGAGCGGGTGTTGAGCCTGATGCTGCTGTGGCGGCGTGGAGTGATCAATTTTAACGTAAAACAGGATGCGGTAAAAACCGCGATTCCTTGGTTGATAACGCAAACCGCACAAAGCGGAATCGGCTGGGAGGATTGCCAGGACGCTTTTCGCTGAAAAAGACAAAAGGCCAGCAAACACTGGGGAGAAAGCTAAAACAAGAAATTTTGCCCGCGATTTCACAGCAGGCAGACTTCTGACTTTAACGGGGTGATGGCAATCCGCCTAGTGCTATTGGTCACTCTGAAAAATAAACTTCAAAAAAACGTCAAAGTACTTTTTTCTGTCACAGGTTTTGGAGTATTACGAAGACAGACCGCCGAAACCTGCACCACAGGTGGCGTCTTCCAAGACCCAGCTATGGATGCAGTTCACTTGAATCCTGCTGTTTGTAGCGGTGCGAGGTGAATTCGGTGGCCACTTCGAGGCGCAGCACTGTCATGGTATTGCGTCGACTGGCTCCCACAAAGGTGACCGAGTATGGATGATCACGGACGTAGTTCTTCCTCCAACCAGCCAATCCTTTATGTACTCGATACCAACGTATTGATTCACGATCCAAACGCTCTCCTGAACTTCGAAGAACACCACGTTGCGATCCCGATGACTGTGCTTGAAGAGCTGGACAAGCTCAAGAGCGGGCATCACAGCGTGGCTGCCGAATGCCGTCAGGCCATTCGCCTGATCGACAAGACCCTGGGCGACGCCAGCCCTGAAGACGTCGAACTCGGTGTGCCGATCCAGCGTGGCAAAAGCGGGCCCAAGGGTTTGCTGTCAATTCTGATGAGCAAGCGTGCCGAACCGAACATCATTCTGCCCGAGCATCTGAACGACAACATCATCATCAACCAGTTGATCGACCTGCATGCGCGCGACCCTGAGCTGCCCGTGGTGCTGGTCACCAAAGACATCAACATGCGCCTCAAGGCCCGGGCCTGCGGGATCGCAGCCGAGGACTACAGCACCGACCAACTGGTCGACGACGTGTCGCTGCTACCCAACGGTTACCACAACATGACGGGGTCGTTCTGGGACCGTGTGAGCAAGGTCGAAACCCGTCAGGACCACGGTCGCACCTGGCACCAGGTGCAACTGATCGACAACCTGCCGGCGGTGCACATCAACGAGTTCATCATCGACGAACAGGGTTTTGTCGGCTGGATCAAGGAGATCGAGGTAGACAAACTGCTGATTCTCGACCTGCATCAGGAACCACTGATGCACCAGGAAGCCTGGGGTCTGAAACCGCGTGACGTTTATCAAAGCCTGGCGCTGTTCGCCTTGCTCGATCCGGACATCCACCTGGTCAACCTGTCGGGTGCCGCCGGTTCCGGGAAAACCATCCTGGCCCTGGCTGCCGCCATCGAGCAGACCATGGTCAGCAAGCGTTACCGGCGCATCATCGCCACCCGCAGCGTACAGGGCCTGGACCAGGAAATCGGCTTCCTGCCAGGCACCGAAGCGGAAAAAATGGAGCCATGGCTGGGCGCCATCACCGACAACCTCGAAGCCTTGCACATGGATGATGAAAGCACCCATGGCAGCGTCGACTACATCCTCAGCAAAGTGCCGTTGCAGTTCAAATCCCTCAACTACATTCGAGGCCGCAGCTTCCAGCAGAGTCTGATCCTGATCGATGAATGCCAGAACCTCACCCCGCACCAGATGAAAACCATCATCACCCGTGCCGGTGCCGGTTCCAAAGTGGTGTGCCTGGGCAACCTGGCGCAGATCGACACCCCTTACCTGTCCGCGACCAGTTCCGGGCTGACCTACCTGACCGAACGCTTCAAAGACTTCCCCAACGGGGTGCACATCACCCTGCAAGGGGTACCTCGTTCGATTCTGGCCGAATACGCCGAATCTCATCTGTAATCTCACCAGAACCGGGCGGCCCAAAGCCGCCCGGTTTCATTCTGACAAACCGTCCGGTCTTTTCTTGATCTGGGTGCGTGCGAATAATTGACCCGCAGGTTTACAATCGACACTCCTGATCAGGAGTAACCCTGTGCTGACTCATCTCGATTCCCAAGGTCGCGCCAACATGGTCGACGTCACCGAAAAAGCCGTGACGTCACGTGAAGCCACGGCCGAAGCGCTTGTGCGCATGCTCCCCGAAACCCTGCAGATGATCGTCAGCGGCGGTCACCCCAAGGGTGATGTGTTCGCCGTGGCGCGGATTGCCGGGATTCAGGCGGCGAAGAAAACCTCGGACTTGATCCCGCTGTGCCATCCATTGCTGCTGACCAGCGTCAAGGTCGAACTCAGTGCCGAAGGTGAAGACGCGGTGCGCATCGTCGCCCGCTGCAAGCTTGCCGGGCAGACCGGTGTCGAAATGGAAGCCCTGACTGCCGCCAGTGTCGCCGCGCTGACCATCTACGACATGTGCAAGGCGGTGGATCGCGGCATGATCATCGAGAACGTGCGCTTGCTGGAGAAACTGGGCGGCAAGAGCGGCCACTATCAGGTATCCGAATAATGAAAGTGACGGTGAAGTTTTTTGCCCGCTACCGCGAGGCACTGGGTGTGGATTCGTTGAAGGTCGAAGGCGATTTCGCCTCGGTCGATGATGTGCGGGTGCTGCTGGCGCAGCGTGATGGTGCCCAGGTGCTGAGCGAACAGAACCTGATGTGCGCGCGCAATGAAGACCTGTGTCAGCTCGACGAGCCACTGGCCGATGGCGATGAAGTGGCGTTTTTCCCCACCGTGACCGGAGGCTGACCATGGCGATTCGTGTGCAGTCCACGGCGTTCGACCCGGGTGCTGAAGTCAATGCGATGCACGCGGCGAATGTCGGAGTCGGTGCGGTGGTGAGTTTTGTCGGCTACGTGCGTGACTTCAACGATGGGCTTGAGGTTGCCGGAATGTTTCTTGAACACTACCCGGGCATGACCGAAAAAGCCCTCGGCAAAATCGCGGTGGAAGCCGAGCAGCGCTGGCCGCTGCTCAAGCTCGAAGTGCTGCACCGGATTGGCGCCCTGGAACCGGGCGAGCCGATTGTTTTTGTCGGTGCCGCCAGCGCTCACCGCCAGGCTGCGTTCGATGCCTGCGCCTTTGTCATGGACTACCTGAAAACCCGCGCCCCGTTCTGGAAGAAAGAAAACACCAGCGACGGCCCTCGTTGGGTGGAAGGCAAGGACAGCGATCATGCGGCGGTGGAGCGCTGGAGCCAGTAAACAGGCTGCCCATTCTCTACCGGCTCTCAGTCAGTCATCGCGAGCCTGCTCGCGATGAGGCCATCCGCAACACCCTCAATCTTCCTGATTCACCCCAATCCATCCTCGCGACCAAAGGAAGAATGAAGTGCGGCCACTCGATTGACGTTCAATACATAAAAGTCCAGTATGGAATTATAAGTACAAAAAAGGCGTCTCACGTTTCACTTTTTCTTCTCTCTTGCCAAACCAACAACAACCCCGCGAGAAAATGAACATGAAGAAACTCACCCTCATCAGTGGCCTGGCCCTCAGTCTGTTGGCATGCAGCAGCTTGTTCGCCGCCGAGAAAACCCTGCGTATCGGTATTGAAGCGGCGTACCCGCCATTTGCATTCAAGACGTCCGAAGGCAAAATCGGCGGCTTCGATTACGACATCGGCAATGCGCTGTGCGCGCAGATGCAGGTCAAGTGCGAGTGGGTCGAGAGCGAGTTCGACGGCCTGATTCCATCGCTGAAAGTGAAGAAAATCGATGCCGCGCTGTCGTCGATGACCATTACCGCTGAGCGCAAGAACTCGGTCGACTTTACCCACAAGTACTATTTCACTTCGTCGCGGCTGGTGATGAAGAAAGGCGCTGTGGTGGATGATCAGTACGCCAGCCTCAAAGGCAAAACGGTTGGCGTGCAACGGGCCACCACCACTGACCGTTACGCCACCGAAGTCTTCGAGCCCAAGGGGATCACGGTCAAGCGTTACGGCAACAATGAAGAGATCTACATGGACCTCGCGTCCGGTCGCCTGGACGCCATTTTTGCCGATACCATTCCTCTGGATGATTTCCTGTCGATGCCACGTGGCGCCGATTACGCCTTTGTCGGCCCGGAACTCAAAGACCCGAAATACGTGGGCGAGGGCGCCGGAATCGCCGTGCGCAAGGGCAATACCGAACTGGTGAGCCAATTGAACAAGGCCATCGACGACATTCGCGCCAATGGCGAGTACCAGAAGATCCAGGCCAAGTACTTCAAGTCTGACATCTACGGCGACTGATAAAAAAGATCGCAGCCTGCGGCAGCGCCCACACGCGCGCGCGCGTAGGAGCTGCCGCAGGCTGCGATCTTTTGATCTTCAACCCTTCACTTCCTTCACTTCCTTCAAATGCTTGTACACCGTCGCCCGACCCATGTTCAGCACGTTGGCCACGTAATTGGAGGCGCTTTTGCCCTTGAACGCGCCTTCGGCGTGCAGGGCCAGCACCAGTTCGCGTTTATGCTCGCGGGTCAGCAGGTTGAGGCTCAACTGACGTTCACGCAGCCATGCGTGCAGGAAGGTGTTGATGCGTTCCTGCCAGTCATCCCGAAACAATGAGTCCGGTTGCGCAATCACTTTGCTCGGTGACAGGAACAGATCCAGCGCGGCCTTGGCGTTTTCGAACAGCGAGATATTCAGGTTGATGCACAACACGGCCAGCGGTTGACCGTTGCCGTCGCGCAGCACACTGCTCAGGCTGCGGATTTTCTGGCCGTCCCAGTTGAGCTTTTCGTAGGGACCAATGTTCCGTTCGCTGACCTCTTCACTGAGCATGTCTTCCAGTGCCGCATCGTCGCCCACTTCACGCTTGGACAGGTTGTTGGCGATGTAGTCGATCTTTTGCGTACGCAGGTCGTGCAGCACCACCTCGGCGTGGGGGTAAAACAGCGTGGCGATAGCATCGGCAATCGCCCGGAAGTTATCCAGGGCGGGGTCTTGTCGAGGTGGTGTCATAGGGTGTTGCTCCAGGCGGCGTTCAGCGCCCTATCGAAAAGGGCGCTGGGAGTTTGCCGCAATCGAGGTGGATCGTCACCTGAGGGCGCGTTAACCGAGGCGAGCGGGATCGAGCATGGCGGCGCTCAGGCCAAAGCGTGTCAGCTGTTCCGGCAAGGCATCGCCACGCGCCAGTGCGGCAGCGGCCTGGCCCATGGCCGGCGATGTCTGGATCCCGTACCCGCCTTGGGCCGCGACCCAGAACAGGCCGGGCACCTGCTGATCGAAGCCGCACAGCAGATCGCCGTCGCTGACGAAGCTGCGCAACCCGGCCCAGGTGCGGGTCGGACGGCGAATGGTCAGGGTAGTGGCTTCCTCGATCTGGTAAATACCCATGGCGATGTCCAGCTCTTCGGGCTGCACGTCGTGGGGCTCGACCGGGTCGGCGTTGGCCGGGGAGCCGAGGAACATCCCGGCATCCGGTTTCATGTAAAACGACTCGTCGAGACTGACCAGCATTGGCCAGTCATGAATATCCACCCCTTCGGGACCGGCGAAGATAAACGCCGCCCGGCGCTTGGGTTGCAGGCCGATCGCCTTGGCCCCGGCCATCTCGCCGATTTTGTCGGCCCAGGCGCCTGCCGCATTGATCACCACTGGAGCGCTGAAGGTTTGTCTGGCGGTTTCAACCTGCCACTGACCTTGAGCATCACGGCTCAGGCTCAGCACTTCGCAATCGGTATGAATGTCACCCTGATTGCGCCGGATGCCCCGCAGGTACCCCTGATGCAGGGCGTCGGTGTCGATATCGCTGGCGCTGGGGTCGTAGATCGCACCGTGGACCTTTTCCCGGCGCAGGATCGGCAACCGCGCACAGGCCTCGTCGGCGCTGAGCAGCTGCATCTCTGGCACGCTGGCCTTGGCGCTCAGGTATTGATTGTTCAGCTCTTCGGGGTCGCCGGTGAAATCCACGGTCATTTCCCCGCGCGGAGTCAGCAGCGGGTGCTCACAGAAACCCGCTGGCGGCGCATCGAAGAAGTCCCGGCTGGCCAGGGTCAATGCGCGGACCTGGGACGTGCCATAGGCGGCGGTGTACAAGGCGGCGGAACGCCCGGTGGAGTGATAGGCCGGATGCGATTCGCGCTCTAGCACAATCACCCGAGCGTGACGCGACAGCCAGTAACCGGTGGACGCACCGGCGATACCACCGCCGATGATGATGAAATCTGCCTGGGTCATGGGGTTCTCCTGGAAATTGTGAGCCTGAGTCTGGCGGGCATTTTGTGATGAGGGGGCTTGCCCCGGCTGGAGCGCGAAGCGGTCCTGAAATCAGGCAACGGGTTCGTTCAGTTAAAACCCATGTGCCGGTTTTACGACTGCTTCGCAGCCGAGCGGGGGCAAGCCCCCTCGCCACAGGGGACCGCGCCCTGCCTGGTGTTAGCTATTGCGCTGCAAATGGTAGAGCGCATTGGCCAGTGCGATGTCTTCCAGGCCCAGGCCGATGGAGCGGAAGAACACGTGACGGTCGTAGGCCGGACGCGGTGTCTGTTCGCTGAGCAGCTCCGGCAGATCGCCGCGAATGGCGCTTTTATCCCAGCCATGCTGCTCGCTGGCGATCAGCATTTCTCCAGCCGAGCCAGGAGTGGTCTGACGATAGTCGCAATAAACCTGCATTTCATTCAGGGCGTGCGGCGGCACTTCGTGAGCTCGCGGGGCATTGGTGCTGATCGAGGTGATCAGTGCCGGCTTGCTCAACGTAAGCGGATCGATCACCGGGCCAGCCGAAGAGGTGCAGAGCATGATTACGTCAGCGTCGCTGAGCGCTTCCTCACGGCTGGCAACGATCTGCAGGCGTGGATCAAGAGCGCGCAGTGAAGCGAGCGCTTGCGGACTTTTGCCCGCCAGGCCCGGCGAATAGAGGCTGATGCTTTGCCAGTCACGCAGGTTTTTCGCGTAGTGCAGGTGTGCCTGGGCTACAGGGCCGCTGCCAATGATGGCCAGGCGCTGGGCGTCAGGCGCGGCGAGCGCATCGACGGCCACCGCAGTGGTCGCGGCGGTGCGGGCGGTGGTCAGTTCTCCAGCGTCGCATAGCAGCAATGGCTGGCCGGTTTCCATCGACATCAACAACGTCCAGGCGGTTACCAGCGGGCCTTCGCTGCGCACGATATAGGGCGAGGTTTTCACCCCGTAGACGCGGTCTTCGGCCAACACCCCGAGGTAGTTGATGAAGTCGCCAGCGCCGTGGGGAAATTCCACCAGCTGCTGGGCAGGTTGCACCGCTTGCCCGGCGGCCAGGTCACGGAACAGCTTGCGCAGGATCTGCGGCACGTCGACGTGCTCGAGTAGCTGGCGGGCCTGGGCCTGGGCGATCACATAAGGCGTGCTGGACATGCGGATGCTCCCGTGGAAATGAATGTAAACTATTTTGTCTATTATGGACTTTTAGTTCTGGCTGACAATATCCAGACGAAAAAAAACGCAGGCCGTTTCCGGACTGCGTCTGTTTTATCGCGCCGGTTGTTACGGGCGCTTGCGCTCAACTGCGCGCAGCAGATGCGTGGGTGGCGTTTCGCAACTGATCTTGCGACCCAGTAGCGCCTCGATGGACGGTAGCTGATAGGAGTCATCTTCACCGGCAAAGCTGATCGACACACCGCTGGCGCCAGCCCGGCCGGTACGGCCGATGCGGTGCACATAATCGTCCGGTACTTCCGGCAGGGTGAAGTTGATCACGTGGCTGATGCCGTCGATGTGAATCCCGCGACCGGCGACATCGGTGGCGACCAGTACGCGAATCTTGCCTTCGCGAAAGCCTTCCAGGGTTTTGATGCGCTTGTGCTGCGGCACGTCGCCGGACAGCTGCGCGGCGTTGACGCCGTCACGCACCAGACGTTCTTCGATGCGCCGCACTTCATCCTTGCGGTTGGCGAAGACCATCACCCGTTCCCAGCCGTTGTCGTTCACCAGGTTGTAGAGCAGCTTGTATTTATCGCTGCCGGCGACGGCATAGATGTGCTGCTCGACCATGTCGCTGGCGACGTTGATCGCTTCGATTTCGACAATGGCCGGGTCGGTGGTCCATTGCTTGGCCAGGTTCATCACGTCTTCAGTGAAGGTCGCGGAGAACAGCAGCGTCTGACGCTCGTTTTTCGGTGGGGTCTGGCGAATGATCTGACGCACTTGTGGGATGAAACCCATGTCGAGCATGCGGTCAGCTTCGTCGAGCACCATCACTTCGACCATGTCGAGGTGGACATCACCGCGCTGGTTGAAGTCCAGCAGGCGGCCGGGGGTGGCCACGAGGATGTCGCAGTGGCGGGCTTCGAGGTGCTTGAGTTGCTTGTCGAAGTCCATGCCGCCGACGAACGTCATGACGTTCAGTCCGGTGTATTTGGTCAGGTCGGCCGCGTCCTTGGCGATCTGGACCACCAGTTCGCGGGTCGGAGCGATGATCAGCGCCCGTGGTTCACCCATGTAACGCTCTTTGGGCGGCGGGGTCTGCAACAGCTGGGTGATGATCGAGATCAGGAACGCGGCGGTTTTACCGGTGCCGGTCTGGGCCCGTCCGATGGCGTCCAGACCCTTGAGGGTAAAGCCCAGCACCTCGGCCTGGATCGGCGTGCAGTACGGGAAACCCAGGTCCTGGATCGCATGCATCAGTTCGGGTGCAAGTTTGAAATCGTGGAAGCGGGTTTTGCCTTCCTGGGGTTCGACGACGAAATCTTCGAGTTTCCAGGGCTTGACTGGCGGTTTCGGCGCGCGTTGGCGGCGAGGTTGCGCAGGTTTGGGTTCTTCGCTGCGCGGTTGCTCGCAGGCAGGAGCCGCTGCAGGTTGGGCGACGGCAGTGCTCGCCGGCTCTTTTTCAGGTACGGCACCAGACACTGCGCGACCCGGCTGTTTAGCGTCGGTGCGGTGGCCGGAGCCGTGGGAAGGTGCAATAGAACCAGGTGCGAGCTGCTCAGCCTCGCGTTTACCGAACATTTTCTTGAGTGCTTTGAGCACGGTCATCTCATCAAATTGGTTAAGTGCCGGGCAGTGTAATGCAAGAATTGGGCGCGGCGTAGTTCATTGGTCATACGGCTACAGGTAGTTTCAGTTTTCAACGCAAACGTTCGGCGAGCCAGACGCCAATGTCGCGAATTTCTTCGGGTAACACTTCGTGGCCCATTGGGTATTCCTGCCATGTCACGGTGACATCAAGTCGTTTCAAATGCTCGTAAGCGGTTCGGCCCATGGCGTTTTGTACGACCTCATCGTAATGACCGTGCAGGCAATAGACCGGAATTCGCTGTTGGCTGGCGGACAATTGCAGGTCGTCACTGAAGCTCGGTGCATAAGTGGAGAGGGCAACTACGCCACCCAATGGTCCTTGCCACTTCAAAAAGGCGGTGTGCAGAACCACCGCGCCACCCTGGGAAAAACCGGCAAGAAAAATCCGCGAGGCGTCTATTCCGCTGGCGCGCTGTTCTTCAATCACATTGACCAGCGTTTGCGCGGACTCATCCAGCTGCTCGCGGTTGATCGCCCGGGCCGGGCTCATGGCCAGAATGTCGTACCAGCTGGGCATCTCGTAACCGCCATTGATGGTCACGGCGCGGGTCGGTGCCTGAGGCAAAACGAAACGGGTGGTCAGCAGCATTTCTTGCAGCGCTTCGGCCACCGGCAGGAAATCGTAGCGGTCGGCGCCCAGGCCGTGGAGCCAGATCACACAGGCGTCGACGGGCTTGCTGGGTTGAAGAATCAAGGTCTGAGTCATGTTTGCTCCAATATTGTGCGTGCGCGCACATTGTGTGCTCGGTCGGCGTGCGCGTCCGGTTGATCAGTTACGAAGATGTCGCAAGGCTGCAAGTTTTGCTATTGACCTGTCACTGAAACGCTTTAGCGGCCGGTATGGTACGGCCTTTGCTATGGAAAAAGCTGTGCAGTAATCCTGCGCCGAGCGGTAACACTATCAGTCTACCTTCGGTTGTGGGATAGCAAAAAAATCCGGTGATGGACGTTCGCCAAAGGCCGCTACGGGCTTCGCGAACATGAAAGGGCTACAGCCCGTTCGGCCGATTGGTGAGAAGTGAGTTTTCCATTCTATGGATTTTCTCCTACTAGACTCATAGCGAAGGTCTTACGCCGCTTGACCCTGATAAAAGCCAACACGGGTCAACAGCGCCTCATAAGGGTGCGGCAAGGCTCAAGCTCCGACACAACAAGAGCAAAAACTGGAGGTTTGAATGAAGATGTTGAAATCCACCCTGGCTATCGTGACTGCGGCCGCAGTGCTCGGTGTCAGTGGGTTCGCTCAGGCGGGTGCAACCCTGGATGCAGTGCAGAAAAAAGGCTTCGTACAGTGTGGCGTGAGTGACGGTCTGCCGGGCTTCTCGGTACCGGACGCAACGGGCAAGATCCTCGGGATCGACGCCGACGTTTGCCGCGCCGTGGCCGCTGCCGTATTCGGTGACGCGACCAAGGTCAAATTCAGCCAGTTGAACGCCAAGGAGCGCTTCACCGCGCTGCAATCCGGCGAAATCGACGTGCTGTCGCGTAACACCACCTGGACCAGTTCCCGCGACTCGGGCATGGGCCTGGTGTTTGCCGGTGTGACTTACTACGATGGCATCGGCTTTCTGGTAAACAACAAGCTGGGCGTCAAGAGCGCTAAAGAACTCGACGGCGCAACCATCTGCATTCAAGCCGGTACCACTACCGAGCTGAACGTTTCCGACTTCTTCCGCGGCAACGGTCTGAAATACACCCCGATCACTTTCGACACCTCCGATGAAAGCGCCAAGTCGCTGGAATCCGGTCGTTGCGACGTACTGACCTCCGACAAATCCCAGCTCTACGCACAGCGCAGCAAGCTGGCGAGCCCGACCGACTATGTCGTGCTGCCAGAAACCATTTCCAAGGAGCCGCTGGGCCCGGTAGTGCGTAAAGGCGACGAAGAGTGGTTCAGCATCGTCAAGTGGACCCTGTTCGCCATGCTCAATGCCGAAGAAATGGGTATCACTCAGAAAAACGTCGAAGCCGAAGCCAAAGCCACCAAGAACCCGGACGTTGCACGTCTGCTGGGTGCTGACGGTGAATACGGCAAGGATCTGAAGCTGCCCAAAGACTGGGTTGTGCAGATCGTCAAGCAAGTGGGCAACTACGGTGAAGTGTTCGAGAAAAACCTCGGCAAAAGCACTCCACTGGCCATCGACCGCGGGCTGAACGCTCTGTGGAACAACGGCGGCATTCAATACGCACCACCAGTGCGCTGATGGTTCTATCACCCGGTGGGCCGACCACCGGGTGATGTTCTGTTCCATTATTTCTGGGGCACTTCATGCAAAATTCAATCGGCGCACCAAAGCAGAGGCTCAGCCTCAGCGATCCACGAGTGCGTGCGTGGGCATTTCAGATCATCACGATTGTCGCGGTGGTCTCGATGGGCTGGTATCTGTTCGATAACACCCAAACCAACCTTCAACACCGGGGCATTACCTCCGGTTTCGACTTTCTCGAGCGCAGCGCCGGATTCGGCATCGCTCAGCACCTGATCGACTACACCGAATCGGACAGCTATGCCCGGGTGTTTGTCATCGGCCTGCTCAATACCCTGCTGGTGACCTTTATCGGCGTCATCCTGGCGACGATCCTCGGCTTCATTGTCGGCGTTTCCCGGCTGTCGCAGAACTGGATCATCAGCAAGCTGGCGACCGTCTACGTCGAGGTCTTCCGCAACATTCCACCGCTGCTGCAGATTCTGTTCTGGTACTTCGCGGTATTCCTGACCATGCCGGGGCCGCGCAACAGTCATAACTTCGGCGATACCTTCTTCGTCAGCAGCCGTGGCCTGAACATGCCGGCAGCCCTGACCGCCGACGGGTTCTGGCCGTTCATTGCGAGTATCGGGGTGGCGATCGTTGCCATCGTGCTGATGTGCCGCTGGGCCAACAAGCGTTTCGAAGCGACCGGTGAACCGTTCCACAAGTTCTGGGTTGGCCTGGCGCTGTTCCTGCTGATCCCTGCACTGTGCGCGCTGATCTTTGGCACTCCGTTGCACTGGGAAATGCCGAAGCTGCAAGGCTTCAATTTTGTCGGTGGCTGGGTGTTGATCCCGGAACTGCTGGCCTTGACCCTGGCCCTGACGGTGTACACCGCGGCGTTCATCGCCGAGATCGTGCGTTCGGGGATCATGTCGGTCAGCCATGGCCAGACCGAAGCGGCCCGTTCCCTCGGCCTGCGCAATGGTCCGACCCTGCGCAAGGTGATCATTCCGCAAGCGCTGCGGGTAATCATTCCGCCGCTGACCAGCCAATACCTGAACCTGGCGAAGAACTCCTCGCTGGCTGCCGGTATCGGCTATCCGGAAATGGTCTCGCTGTTTGCCGGTACGGTGCTGAACCAGACCGGGCAGGCGATCGAGGTCATTGCCATCACCATGAGCGTGTACCTGGCGATCAGCATCAGCATTTCCCTGCTGATGAACTGGTACAACAAGCGCATTGCGCTGATCGAGCGGTGAGGAAGCGTACATGACGACTCATATTTTCAAACCCGACATGCCACCCCCTCACAGCAGCATCGGTATCGTGGCGTGGATGCGGGCGCACATGTTCTCCAGCTGGCTCAACACCCTGCTGACACTGTTCGCGTTCTACCTGATCTGGCTGGTTGTACCGCCGATCCTGAGCTGGGCGATTCTCGATGCCAACTGGGTCGGCACCACGCGCGCCGACTGCACCAAGGAAGGCGCCTGCTGGGTGTTCATCCAGCAGCGCTTCGGCCAGTTCATGTACGGCTACTATCCGACCGACTTGCGCTGGCGGGTCGACCTGACCGTGTGGCTGGCGGTGATTGGCGTGGCGCCGTTGTTCATCTCGCGCTTCCCGCGCAAGGCGATCTACGGCCTGGGCTTTCTGGTGCTCTACCCGATCATTGCCTACACCTTGCTGCACGGTGGCTGGTTCGGTCTGAGCGAAGTACCAACCAGCCAATGGGGTGGCCTGATGCTGACCCTGGTGATCGCCACGGTTGGTATTGCCGGCGCATTGCCGCTGGGGATCATGCTGGCGCTGGGGCGTCGCTCGAACATGCCGGCGATTCGAGTGGTCTGCGTGACCTTCATCGAGTTCTGGCGTGGCGTGCCATTGATCACTGTGCTGTTCATGTCCTCGGTGATGCTGCCGTTGTTCCTGCCCGAAGGCATGAACTTCGACAAGTTGCTGCGGGCGCTGATCGGGGTGATTCTGTTCCAGTCGGCCTACGTGGCCGAAGTGGTGCGCGGTGGTCTGCAGGCGATTCCCAAAGGTCAGTACGAAGCGGCAGCGGCGATGGGCCTCGGTTACTGGCGTAGCATGGGCCTGGTGATTCTGCCGCAAGCCTTGAAGCTGGTGATCCCTGGCATCGTCAACACCTTCATTGCGCTGTTCAAGGACACGAGCCTGGTGATCATCATCGGCCTGTTCGACCTGCTCAACAGCGTCAAACAAGCCGCCGCCGACCCGAAATGGCTGGGCATGGCCACCGAAGGCTATGTGTTCGCAGCCCTGGTGTTCTGGATTTTCTGTTTTGGTATGTCCCGCTATTCCATGCATTTGGAACGCAAGCTGGACACAGGCCACAAGCGTTAGGAGTTGAGTCATGAGCGAAGCGATTAAACAGCCTGTGAGCTCTGAAGGCATTATTCAGATGCAGGGCGTGAACAAGTGGTACGGCCAGTTCCACGTTTTGAAAGATATCAACCTGAACGTCAAGCAGGGCGAGCGTATCGTTCTGTGCGGGCCGTCCGGTTCCGGCAAGTCGACCACCATTCGTTGCCTCAATCGTCTGGAAGAACACCAGCAGGGTCGCATCGTGGTCGATGGCGTGGAACTGACCAACGACCTCAAGCAGATCGAAGCAATCCGTCGTGAAGTCGGCATGGTGTTCCAGCACTTCAACCTGTTCCCGCACCTGACCATCCTGCAGAACTGCACGCTGGCGCCGATGTGGGTGCGCAAGATGCCCAAGCGCAAGGCCGAAGAAATTGCCATGCACTACCTGGAGCGCGTGCGCATTCCAGAGCAGGCGCACAAGTATCCGGGGCAGTTGTCCGGTGGTCAGCAACAGCGCGTGGCGATTGCCCGGGCACTGTGCATGAAGCCGAAAATCATGCTGTTCGATGAGCCGACTTCAGCCCTCGATCCAGAGATGGTGAAAGAGGTTCTGGACACCATGATCGGCCTGGCCGAAGACGGTATGACCATGCTCTGCGTGACCCACGAAATGGGCTTTGCCCGCACCGTGGCCAACCGGGTGATCTTCATGGACAAGGGCGAAATCGTCGAACAGGCTCCACCGAACGACTTCTTCGACAACCCACAGAACGATCGCACCAAGCTGTTCCTGAGCCAGATCCTGCATTGACAGGTTAGTGGCAACATCAATAAACCCGGCCATGTGCCGGGTTTATTTTTGAATTTTTTGACGACCACCATCCCCGGTCGGGCCCACACCAAACCTCGTAGGAGCTGCCGCAGGCTGCGATCTTTTGATTTTTACGTCAGCCTGGAAACTCCTTTAACCGCTGAAAAGATCGCAGCCTGCGGCAGCTCCTACAGTTGTGCCAGTCGATAAAGCTGACTAACATGTCAGAAAATTCATCCTATGATTGGATGAAAGGGCGAACCCTATGTCAGATATTTCTCCATTAATTAAGCGATCTTTGGTCGATCAGGCCCTGGAGCAGTTTCGCTCGCGCATCAACAACGGCACCTGGACCATCGGCCAGCGCTTGCCCACCGAGCCGGAGCTGGCGCTTGAGTTGGGCATCAGCCGCAATACCGTGCGTGAGGCCATGCGCGTGTTGGCGTTTTCCGGGTTAATCGAGATTCGCCAGGGCGACGGCAGCTACCTGCGGGCGGTGGTCGATCCGCTGGATACGATGAAGGCGTTGACCCGTTGTTCCCACGAGCAGGCCCGGGAGACCCGGCACATTCTTGAAGTCGAGGCCATCGGCCTGGCAGCGCTGCGGCGCACCGATGAAGACCTCAAGACGCTGCATGAAGCCCTTGGGGTCAGTGGCAGCCACTACCACGGCGATCTCGACAGCTACATCGCCTGCGATCTGGTGTTTCATCGACGCCTGGTGGATGCCGCGCACAACCCGACCCTGAGCGAGTTGTACCGCTACTTTTCCAGCATTGTCGGCGCGCACTTGCGCCAGACCCTGAGCATCGCGCCGCGGCGCCAGGAAGTGTTCGACCTGCATATCGAACTGCTCAATGCCGTCGAGCAACGCGACCCGGAACGGGCCAAGGCCATTTGCCGGACGCTGATCAATGAACCTTGAAACCGGAAACTCCATGTCCGATAACGCCCCGCAGGCGACCAGTAACAGCATGACCCGAACCAGACGCAAGGCGGAAATCGAAGAGCTGTTGATCGACGCCGAAGCCGATGACGACGTAGTCCAGCAAAGCCATCCGCTGCTGCACCGTCCGTGGCTGTTGCTGTTGGGCTTGATTCTAGTGGCGTTGAACCTGCGCCCGGCGCTGTCGAGCATGGCGCCGTTGCTCAGCGATGTATCAAAAAATCTCGGTCTGTCGGCGGCGCAAGCGGGTTTGCTGACCACCTTGCCGGTGTTGTGCCTCGGCCTGTTCGCCCCGCTGGCGCCGATTCTGGCGCGACGATTCGGTGCCGAGCGGGTGGTCCTGGGCATCCTGCTGACCCTGGCGGGCGGGATCCTGTTGCGCAGTTCGTTCGGTGAAACCGGCTTGTTTGCCGGCAGCATCCTGGCCGGTGCCAGTATCGGTGTTATCGGCGTGTTACTGCCGGGCATCGTCAAACGCGATTTCGCCAGACATGCCGGGACCATGACCGGGGTCTACACCATGGCGCTGTGCCTGGGCGCGGCCATGGCGGCGGGGGCGACGGTGCCGCTGAGCCAGCATTTCGAGGGTGGCTGGACGATGGGCCTGGGCTTCTGGATGCTGCCTGCACTGGTTGCTGCGGCGTTCTGGTTGCCACAAGTCAGGCACAAACACGGTGTCCACCACATGGCTTATCGGGTACGCGGACTGTTGCGTGATCCGTTGGCCTGGCAAGTGACGCTGTATATGGGCCTGCAATCCTCGCTGGCGTACATCGTCTTCGGCTGGTTGCCATCGATCCTGATCGGCCGTGGCCTGACGCCGACGCAGGCGGGGCTAGTGTTGTCCGGTTCGGTCATCGTCCAGTTGGCCAGTTCGCTGGCCGCGCCATGGCTGGCAACCCGTGGCAAAGACCAGCGGCTGGCGATAGTGGTCGTAATGGCGCTGGTGCTGGCGGGTCTGTTTGGCTGTTTATATGCGCCGCTTGAAGGACTCTGGGGTTGGGCGATTGTGCTCGGTCTTGGGCAGGGCGGGGCGTTCAGTCTGGCACTGACCCTGATCGTCTTGCGTTCGCGCGATGCTCATGTCGCGGCAAACCTGTCGGGCATGGCCCAGGGCATCGGCTACACCCTGGCGTCCATGGGCCCGCTCGCTGTCGGTCTAGTGCATGACCTGACTGGCGGCTGGACCGCGCTGGGCTGGATCTTCGCAATAGTCGGTATCGCCGCGATCCTCGCCGGTCTCGGTGCCGGGCGCTCGTTGTACGTCCAGGTCGAAAGCGAAAAGGTCTGACGCAGTCGCACTGTCGGTATTGCTGTCACGAATGCCGATAGTCTTCAGTGCATTTGCCAACTATCGTGCAGGTTATCCTTTCGATCCATCGGAGCCTGCCCATGAGTGAAGCCCACAGCGCATTGATCACTGAGTTCTATAAAGCTTTCCAGCGGCTGGATGCCGAGGCCATGAGCGCCTGCTACACCGAGGACGTGGTGTTCAGTGATCCGGCGTTTGGCGAGTTGCGCGGGCGCGATGTCGGCGACATGTGGCGCATGTTGACCACTCGGGCCAAAGACTTCACCCTGACCTTCGACAACGTGCGCAGTGACGAGCGCACCGGCAGCGCTCATTGGGTGGCAACCTACCTGTTCAGCCAGACCGGGAATATCGTGGTCAACGATATCCAGGCGCGCTTCGTTTTTCGCGACGGCAAGATCTGTGAGCACCGCGACCAGTTCGATTTGTGGCGCTGGTCGAGGCAGGCGCTGGGCATCAAAGGTCTGTTGCTGGGCTGGACGCCATGGGTGGGAAACGCCGTCCGGACGCAAGCGTTGAAAGGTTTGAGGGCGTTCCAGACCAGTCGCTAAAGGTTGGCCTCTGTTAAGATCGCCGCTGGTTTTCATCACACCAAGATCGTCACGTGAACAGTAGCGTCCCCACCTCCATTAACAGCGTCGAAGCCCAGACTCCGGTCAGCAAACCGTGGTTTGTCTATCTGGTGCGCGCGGCCAATGGCTCACTCTATTGCGGGATCAGCGATGATCCGCTGCGGCGGTTCGCCACCCATCAGAGTGGCAAGGGCGCGCGCTTTTTCCTGTCGAGCCCGGCGGTGGCCCTGGTCTACACGGAGATGTGCCGCGACAAGGGTGAAGCCCTGCGTCAGGAGCGCCTGATCAAAAAACTCAAGAAAAGCGCCAAGGAATGCCTGGTGGCCAGTGCCTCGGCAGGCGCATCAAGCTAAGTTCAACGCTCTCATCTCGTTACCGATTGATTCGGATGTGAATAAAAACATTGAATTTATTCATATCCGTACTAGTCTGAAGTCAGTATTCAACGAGTCGGGAGATGAACGCATGAGGACTTCAACCGCTCACCAGGTCGACCAGAGCCTCGATTCGCCGCAAGCGGGCCGGGTAGCCCTGGCATTCTTCTTCAATCTCATGGAGCTTTGGGGTTGCACGACGGATGAACAGCGAACGTTGTTGGGAAAGGTCGGAAACACCACGTTCTACAAGTACAAGCGCCTTCCGGATGTACGCTTGCCCCATGACACGCTTGAGCGGATTTCCTATCTGATGGGGATTCACAAGGCGCTGAGCATCATCTTCAGCAACAACCGCGAACGCGTCTACAAGTGGGTCAGCAGCCCCAATACTGCCGCGCCCTTCAACGGCCGGACGGCGCTCGAGTACATGCTCGGCGGTCGGGTGGTGGATATTGCCGATGTTCGCCGCTATCTCGATGGAGTACGCGGTTGATGCAGCCACCGTTGCAAATGCCTGAGTGGGACCGCGCTTATCGAATCGTCAACAGCGCCTTTCCACCCATCAGCCTGTTTGAAGACGTCCTCGATCCGGCAGATCTGCAAACCGCTTATTTGCTGGAAGCCCTGACCAATGATCGGCTCAGGGAAGAGGCTGGCGAACTCTCCCGCGTCCGGCCAGAAGACCGGATTTGCGGGCCAGGCTCAACCCCGGTGATGGCGGCATTTACCCATATCGGCAAGCCCGGCCGATTCACCGATGGTTCCTACGGTGTGTATTACGCCGCCAGCAGCCGGGCCGCAGCCATTGCCGAGACCCGATTTCATCAGGCGCGATTCCTCGCCGCGACTAACGAGCCCGACATCGAGTTGACCTTGCGTACCTACGTCAACCAGGTGGTAAAACCCATGCATGATCTGCGCAGCGGCTACCCGCAATTACACGATGCGGACCCGGCCAACTATAGCCCGGCCCAGGCATTCGGCAGAACCTTGCGTGAAGCGCAGTCCTGGGGGCTGCTCTACAACAGCGTTCGACTGCCCGGCCATGAGTGTGTGGCAGCTTTGCGCCCCCCCGCCGTGTCGATCCCGTTGCAGGGCAAGCATCTGCGTTATGTGTGGGATTCGGGCCGCCAGGAAATCTCGGTGGTGTTCGAGATCAACCCGCTTTGATTTGAACAAGGCGCCCATCAGCCGCCTGCTTATCAATCTGCCTGATAAGTGCCCATCAGGCAGATGTGTAGGCTGCTTACCTTTTGCGCGTTAAGCTGGTTGTTCCTATTCAGCCGGCGGACTGCAGCATGTCAGAGTTGATTCTTCACCATTACTCCACGTCGCTTTTTGCGGAAAAAGCCCGTCTTTTGCTGGGGTTCAAGGGGCTGTCCTGGCGCTCGGTAAACATCCCGCCGGTGATGCCCAAGCCGGATCTGACGGCGTTGACCGGCGGCTATCGCAAGACTCCGGTGCTACAGGTCGGCGCCGATATTTACTGCGATACCGCATTGATCGCCCGTCGCCTCGAACAGGAAAAATCCTCGCCAGCGCTGTTTCCGGAAGGCAAGGAGCTGGTGGTCGCGGCTTTTGCGGCCTGGGCTGATTCAGTGGTGTTCCAGCACGCGGTGAGCCTGGTGTTCCAGCCGGAATCGATAGCCGTACGCTTCGCCAGAATGGCACCTGAAGCCATTGAGTACTTTGTCGCTGACCGTGCAGGCTTGTTCGCGGGTGGCAGTGCCACGCGGTTATCGGCAGCGCAGGCCAAGCATCAATGGCCAACAATCATGGGGCGGCTCGAGCAACAGCTGCAAAGAGAAGAGGGGGACTTCCTGTTCGGTGAGCCGTCGATTGCCGACTTCGCCCTGGCACACAGCCTGTGGTTCCTCAAGGCAACACCAGTGACTGCGCCCTTTGTCGACAGTTATCCGGCGGTCTCCTCGTGGCTGGCTCGGGTATTGAGCTTCGGCCATGGCGCCTCCAACGAAATGAGCTCGAGCGAAGCCCTGGAAATTGCCCGCCAGGCCGAGCCGGCAGCCTTGCCCGATGAAGTCTTCCACGACCCGAATGATTTCAAGGCAGGCCAGCAGGTGACGATTGCCGCGACCGACTATGGCGTCGACCCGGTTACCGGCGAGTTGCTGTTTGCCGGCAGCGAGGAATTGATCCTGCGCCGTGAGGATGAGCGCGGCGGGCTGGTGCATGTGCACTTTCCACGGTTCGGGTTTCGCATTGAAGCACTCGCGTAGGAGCTGCCGAAGGCTGCGATCTTTGATCCTGGCGTCCGTCCGGGCAACGCATTGTCCGCCGAAAAGATCGCAGGCTACGCCAGCTCCTACGCCGACCGCGGTTACCCGTCGGTTCGCCGATCCCCTGTAGGAGCTGCCGCAGGCTGCGATCTTTTGATCTTTGCGTCCGTCCAGGCAACGCATTGTCCGCCGAAAAGATCGCAGGCTACGCCAGCTCCTACGCCGATCGCGCTTGCCCGTCGGCTCGCCGATCCCCTGTAGGAGCTGCCGCAGGCTGCGATCTTTTGATCCTGGCGTCCGTCCAGGCAACGCATTGTCCGCCGAAAAGATCGCAGGCTACGCCAGCTCCTACGCCGACCGCGGTTACCCGTCGGTTCGCCGATCCCCTGTAGGAGCTGCCGCAGGCTGCGATCTTTTGATCTTTGCGTCCGTCCAGGCAACGCATTGTCCGCCGAAAAGATCGCAGGCTACGCCAGCTCCTACGCCGACCGCGGTTACCCGTCGGTTCACCGATCCCCTGTAGGAGCTGCCGCAGGCTGCGATCTTTTGATCCTGGCGTCCGTCCGGGCAACGCATTGTCCGCCGAAAAGATCGCAGGCTACGCCAGCTCCTACGCCGACCGCGGTTGCCCGTCGGCTCGCCGATCCCCTGTAGGAGCTGCCGCAGGCTGCGATCTTTTGATCCTGGCGTCCGTCCAGGCAACGCATTGTCCGCCGAAAAGATCGCAGGCTACGCCAGCTCCTACGCCGACCGCGGTTACCCGTCGGCTCGCCGATCCCCTGTAGGAGCTGCCGCAGGCTGCGATCTTTTGATCCTGACGTCCATCCGGGCAACGCATTGTCCGCCGAAAAGATCGCAGGCTACGCCAGCTCCTACGCCGACCGCGCTTGCCCGTCGGCTCGCCGATGCCTTGTAGGAGCTGCCGCAGGCTGCGATCTTTTGATCCTGACGTCCATCCGGGCAACGCATTGCCCGCCGAAAAGATCGCAGCCTACGCCAGCTCCTACAATGCTGTCAGGATAGCCTCAGGGCTGTAACCCCGGATCAAGGTGCCGTTGACATCCAGCAGGGGAATGCCGCGTCCACCCAGGGCCTCGTAGGCCTTGCGTGCTTCGGCATTCTTCTCGATGTCGAACTCGCTGTACGGGATGCCGTTCT
Organism: Pseudomonas sp. KH_050; assembly: GCF_057838875.1. Lineage (NCBI taxonomy): Bacteria > Pseudomonadati > Pseudomonadota > Gammaproteobacteria > Pseudomonadales > Pseudomonadaceae > Pseudomonas > Pseudomonas sp. KH_050. Next base: position 1,246,923 of record NZ_CM174478.1, read on the forward strand.
GATCAAGGAAGCGCCGGGTCAGCGTGCAGTAGCCACACCAGTCAGTGGCATAGAGCACGACCCTGGCGTTGGCCTGGGTCTGTTCGGACACTAGCGTCTGCGGGTTGAACAGCCGTTCGATCTTGCCCCGGTTCTGGTAAACCACGACCACCAGCAGGATCAGCAGGAATTTCTTCAGCATCCCGTTCAACATCAGTTGCGACGCTTGAGCTGGTCGGTCAGTTGAGTCGGCAGGCCCTTGATGATCAGCGTTCCGGCTTCTTCGTCGTATTCGATCTTCGAGCCCAGCAGGTGCGCTTCGAAGCTGATGGACAAACCCTCGGCGCGGCCGGTGAAGCGGCGGAACTGGTTGAGGGTGCGTTTATCCGCCGGGATTTCCGGCGACAGGCCGTAGTCCTTGTTGCGGATGTGATCGTAGAAGGCTTTCGGACGCTCTTCGTCGATCAGCTCGGACAATTCCTCCAGCCCCATCGGCTCGCCCATTTTCGCCTGACTGCTGGCGTAATCCACCAGAGTCTTGGTCTTTTCCCGGGCGGACTCTTCCGGCAGGTCTTCGCTTTCGACGAAGTCGCTGAAGGCCTTGAGCAGCGTGCGGGTCTCGCCCGGACCGTCGACGCCTTCCTGGCAGCCGATGAAGTCGCGGAAGTACTCCGAGACTTTCTTGCCATTCTTGCCCTTGATGAACGAGATGTACTGCTTGGATTGCTTGTTGTTCTGCCACTCGGAGATGTTGATGCGCGCCGCCAGGTGCAACTGGCCCAGATCGAGGTGGCGGGACGGGGTCACGTCCAGCTCGGCGTTCACCGCCACGCCTTCGCTATGGTGCAGCAAGGCGATGGCCAGGTAGTCGGTCATGCCTTGCTGGTAGTGGGCAAACAACACATGGCCGCCCACCGAGAGGTTGGACTCTTCCATCAGTTTTTGCAGGTGTTCGACCGCGACACGGCTGAATGCAGTGAAATCCTTGCCGCCGTCCAGGTATTCCTTCAGCCAGCCGCTGAAGGGGTGCGCCCCGGATTCCGCGTGGAACAAGCCCCAGGCTTTGCCTTGCTTGGCGTTGTAACTCTCGTTGAGGTCGGCAAGCATGTGCTCGATGGCCGCCGATTCCGCCAGTTCGGAGTCGCGAGCGTGGAGAACTGCAGGAGTGCCGTCGGGTTTTTTGTCGATCAGGTGGACGATGCAATGACGGATCGGCATGGGCTTCTCGGCAGGTTGAATGGGGAGGGTCGAGCTCCCCGAAAAAGCGCCCAGTGTACCGCACCTGCTGGTTTTGGCGCTGGCCGACAGGCGTTTTGGGCCTGTCGGAGCGCAGTTATGCAAATTTTTACGGTTTTAGTGCGATAAAGCTGACCAAATGGGTAGGTAGAGGCGGATATTTCCCCGTCTCTGTGCTAGTTTTGCCCGGTCTTGCGCCCAGTAAAGGCGTAAAGCGTGCATTCAGCATTTGTCAGGTCGAACCAAACCCTGAATTTGTTATCTACATCCCCGATTAGTCGCGGTTTGTAATCGGGTGCCAGGTCCAGGCGACCTGGCTCGATGGCTGACACTGCACTCTGCAATCCAAATGAATTTGATAGGGAAGGAACACCACCATGGCTATGACTAAAGACCAACTGATCGCTGATATCGCTGAAGCCATCGACGCGCCGAAAACCACCGCGCGTAACGCTCTGGACCAACTGGGCCAAATCGTTGCTGATCAATTGGAAAATGGCGGCGAAATCACTCTGCCAGGTATCGGCAAGCTGAAAGTGACCGAGCGTCCTGCCCGTACTGGCCGTAACCCATCGACTGGCGCTGCCATCGAAATCGCTGCCAAGAAAGTTATCAAGCTGGTTGTGGCTAAAGGCCTGACCGACGCTGTTAACAAGTAAAACGCAGTAAAAAAACCGTGCTCCGGAGCAATCCGGGCACGGTTTTTTTTCGTCTCCGATAATGCGCTTCGTGATGACTGCCCTGGTTCCATCCTCCGACTTCGATCTCTGAGCTTGCGTCCACGTCACTCCTGGTCGGGAAATTTGCGTTGTTGCAGAAAAAGCCGGCTCTTTTCCACTTGTTAAATTGCGCTCGGTGAGTGGACGCTAGAAAACCAATTACATTATGTCCAGGTTGCTGATAATACAACTGTCAATGTTGACAGTAGACGTTGGTTGGCTTCTGCTGTTTAATTTTTGAAGGGTTGGATATGAAGTTATTGTATTCTTATTTCGAACCTGAAGTCGCTGGTCACGGGGTGGCGATTGATTGAAATTAATTATGGAGAATGAATATGTCTAGTGAAGTTGAATTGCCAGATGTCGTATTTTTGCATACTGTTGGGGGGAAGATTAGTTGTAGTAGTATTCAGGCGACAGGTGGGAAAGGAGCTTTGGCCAGGATTCCCCGGTTTTCTGAAATGTACCTCGGCATGAAAATCTCTCTGCATTGGTCGGCCCAGTCGAGCGATCCGGATGGTGCGGATGTCAAAGCAAAATTTGATTTTATGCTGGTCGAATTACGGGATGTTGACGTTTTGATTAGGCCCTATCTTGAGTATTTAGGCACGGTTAGACAAGGTACTGGTGAGGCCTATTATACGTTTGTGGATAGCGCAGGTTGGAATCATGTATCGCAACGCAGTTCTGTGTTGCTTGATTTTAGAAGTGCAGCTCCTGGGGGTATTTGTACGTTTCCGGAAAACTGACCAAAGGTGAAAATATTGCCCATGAGTTATGGGCAATATTTTGAAGAGGTTACAGCTTTCGATAAGCTATAAAGTCGGTTAATGAGTTAACTTCTGCTTTTACTTGTTTGTTGTTGCCCATCGTTCCTTGCCCCATGCTTGTTGCTGCGCTTTGGTCTGGAAGGTCCAGGCGACGAAGCGGCTCTGCTTCTGGCCCTGGGACATCTCCACCACCTGGCTCTCCAATACACCGGCCTTTTTCAGCGCAGTCTGGATCGCCGGCAGGTTCGAGGCTTTCGACACCAGCGTGCTGAACCACAGCACTTTTTGCTGAAAATGCGCGCTCTCGGCAATCAGTTGCGTCACAAACCGTGCTTCGCCGCCTTCACACCACAGTTCGGCCGATTGACCGCCGAAATTCAGCACCGGCAGTTTGCGTTTCGGATCGGCGCGGCCCAGGGCGCGCCATTTGCGCTCGCTGCCACGGGTGGCTTCGTCCATGGAGGCGTGGAAGGGCGGGTTGCACATGGTCAGGTCAAACCGGTCGCCGGGTTCGAGCAAGCCCAACAGGATCTGCTTGGGGTTGGTTTGCAGGCGCAAGTTGATGGCTTTGTTCAGACCGTTGGACTGGATAATGGCTTTGGCCGCGGCGATGGCCTTGGGGTCGACTTCCGAACCGAGGAAGTGCCAGCGGTAATCGCTGTAGCCGATCAACGGATAGACGCAGTTGGCGCCCATGCCGATGTCCAGCACCTTGACCGGAGCGCCGCGAGGGATCACGCCTTCGTTGACGCTGGCCAGCAGGTCGGCGAGGAAATGCACGTAGTCGGCACGACCTGGAACCGGCGGGCACAGGTAGTCGGCCGGAATATCCCAATGGGCGATGCCATAAAACGACTTGAGCAAAGCCCGGTTGAACACCCGAACCGCGTCCGGACTGGCAAAGTCGATACTTTCCTTGCCATAAGGGTTGATGATCACGAACTGCGCCAGCTCCGGCGTGGTTTTGATCAGCTGGGCGAAGTCGTAACGGCCCTGGTGGCGATTGCGCGGATGCAGGGTGGCCTTCTCGCGGGGCTCGACGGCTTTGGCCGGGGTTGCAGGTTTGGGCTTCTTGCGCGGTGCTTTGGGGGTGCTGGGGGCGGTCATGGGGGACGTCGATTCTGGGGTTGGGCTCAAAGTGGCGGGTATTGTCCCATATCTTGCGAGAGCATGCGGCGGAACACGTCCCATGGTCCGCCACCGGTCGCTTAGACACATCAATCGAGCTATGGAGTAATGACGAAATCCGTCGGGGAGACAGCAAAGAAAATATTGTTTTCGCAGCTCACACGAAGTCGCGCCTTCACTGTGTTCACTTGCGCAAGCATTATATTGGCACTTCCATTATTGATTAGTCCGGCAGCCAAGGGAGGCTCCAGATAGCTGTAACCGCCATCGACTGACAGATGTACGGCAACCCTCCAGCAAAAGATAGGTTCGACATGGGTCTGTGCCACCTCCCAGCGAATGGGATAGCTCTGGCCTGCTTTCCAGTGTACGGACTTGCTAGGTTCCGTTACGGCGAATGCTGTGCCTGTGTCAAGGACCGTGACCTGAAAATGGGCTCTGGCGGTGGTTGCATGCTCTTTCACGTTGTCCCGCACCGTCAGTATGAAGTTCAATGGTCGCGTCTTTTTTGGATACAGCGCGCCTGGACCTGTTGGCACGTCTTTCACTACAACGGGGAGGGGCGGGAAGGTTCGTTCATTCGATGGCATTGGTGGTTCAGACCAAGAAAGATTGCCATACCCTGGATCCTCATTTACATCGTCAGCTAGAGGTCCATTGATCGGATCCCATGCGTATGTCAGTGTTGCGTTGGGATTTTCATGTCGCACAGTTGCTGACAGTCTAAACGGAGTGTCTGCGGGAATTGCTTGGTAAGGGATCGGCAGGGAGGTGGGATCAATCCACGGCGCCCTGTTTGGATTTAACTCTCTGGTGGCACATTGACCACCAAGGGATTGAAGCCATACATGCATTTCTTCAAGGGATAAGGCATGGAAGTACTGATTCCTCCCCGGACGCCGAGTATCCATTATTTGCTTACCATCGTTGATATGATGAGCGCCGAGTTTGTGCCCGAACTCGTGCACGGAGGTCTCAAGGAAGCTCGATGAGTTAACCGGATCGGGATTCCCTGAGTGCCCATAAGCCGTATGCTTTTTAGGTTGGGACGTATCTCCCTCGGGTACGCAAGTGTTGCCGACCCCTCCCGCAGCGCCGCCATTTGCAATAGTGTTGAACATAAAGCCCGTGTCATAAGCGGTCTTTCCGACGATCTCTTCCAGCAGCTTTCTGTTTGCTTCGTGCCAGTCCCACTCATCGTTGGTAGGATCCAGGGCAGGGTCGGTCAAGATCAATTTGTCATTTTGAGCAATCAACGTGAAGTGCACCCCCAGATCGTTTTCAAACACCCGATTCATCTGGTTGACCGTGCTGACCACACCAAACAGACCGTCTTCGACAGTACCCCCGAACGCGAATGTGAACCCGCTGGTCGCCGTTATCGCGACTCGGAAGTCATAGAGAATGCTTGTCCCGAGCGTGCCGGATCTCTGTACGGGTATCGTGTTGTTTTGCGCAGCGACGGATGTCCCGACGTCTAATTCGGTCGGTTGTTTTCCCGGTGGTAAATCAAGTTGACGAAAACTCCAGTAACGGGATGCTACTTTTCCATACGGTAGAGCCTTGCTCTGTGCGTCCCAGGCACGCTGAACCAGCCATATTTCCTGCCCATCCGCAATGGAAGCGCGTAGCGAAGTGCTAGACAGGTCGAGTCTGACCAAGCGATTTTTGTTATCTCTCCCCCTGAAACTGAGTAAGTTCGGGAACCGCTCGGCGAGTTCGGCAGGCATGACCCCTGAATCGGTCAGACTGAATTGGCTGAAATCGCCTCCGGGCAACGGTAGGCTTACCTGAAGCGATGATGCGCCCGCCGTGCTGGTGTTGGCCTTTGTGGTATCTGAAAGATATTGGTGAATGCCCTGCAGGTCCAGGTCGAGTGTTCGGTAACGTGAGGGAGGCCCCTTCTCAGTGTTCGACTCGGAGTGGGCTGTCGTTGAACTGGCCGACTTAGAATCGCGCCAGAAACTCTCGGTATCCTGGGCGGTGGCTGGCAGTATCGAAACGTTGCTGATGCACAGGGCAACCAAACAGGTCTTAAGTAGTGCCGCGAGCATCCGCAGGGACATGGTATGAGCCTCAGGCGTTCTCCATCGTCCAATACTCTGCAGCTGAATGTGGAAGGGGCGATACTGTAATAAATGACAGTTATTTAGACCGTTTTGGTTTGATGGTGAGGGGCATTATGACAATGCAGCCCTGTAATCATCTGTTTCATACAGCCAAAAAAATGCCCCGTATCCAAGGGATATGAGGCATGTTTTTGTCTTTGCAGATGGCTACATGTCACCCGGTGAGGGGCGAACATGCTCCTGTGCAGCGGTCAGTCACATGGCCTTGTTACAGGCTGAAAATCCGCGCATGTTGCTCCGCCAGCTTGCCCAGAGCCTGTTCGGCTTCGGCCAGTTTGGCGCGTTCCTTGTCGATGACTTCGGCCGGGGCCTTGTCAACGAAGGCGGCATTGGACAGCTTGCCGCCGACCCGCTGCACTTCGCCTTGCAGACGCTGGATTTCCTTGTCCAGGCGCGCCAGTTCCGCGGCCTTGTCGATCAGACCGGCCATGGGCACCAGCACTTCCATCTCGCCGACCAGTGCGGTAGCGGACAGCGGTGCTTCGGCGCCAGGGGCGAGAATGGTGATCGACTCGAGCTTGGCCAGCTTCTTGAGCAGCGCATCGTTCTCGGTGAGACGACGCTGATCTTCGGCACTGACGTTTTTCAGGAACAGGGTCAGGGGCTTGCCCGGGCCGATGTTCATTTCGCCACGGATGTTGCGGGTGCCGAGCATCAGGCTCTTGAGCCATTCGATGTCGTCTTCGGCTGCCGGATCAATGCGTTCTTCGTTGGCCACTGGCCAGGGCTGCAGCATGATCGTCTTGCCTTCGACACCGGCCAGCGGCGCCAGGCGCTGCCAGATTTCTTCGGTGATGAACGGCATGAACGGGTGCGCCAGGCGCAAGGCGACTTCCAGTACCCGAGCCAGGGTGCGACGGGTGCCGCGCTGACGTTCCACCGGCGCGTTGTCGTCCCACAGCACAGGCTTGGACAGTTCCAGGTACCAGTCGCAATACTGGTTCCAGATGAACTCGTACAAGGCTTGCGCGGCCAGGTCGAAACGGAACTGGTCGAGTTGGCGGGTCACTTCGGCTTCGGTGCGTTGCAGCTGCGAGATGATCCAGCGATCGGCCAGGGACAGCTCGAAGGCTTCGCCGTTCTGGCCGCAGTCTTCGCCCTTGTCCAGCACGTAGCGCGCGGCGTTCCAGATCTTGTTGCAGAAGTTGCGATAGCCTTCGACGCGGCCCATGTCGAACTTGATGTCGCGGCCGGTGGAAGCCAGCGAGCAGAAGGTGAAGCGCAGGGCATCGGTGCCATAGCTGGCGATACCTTCGGCGAACTCGTCGCGGGTCTGCTTTTCGATCTTCTTCAGCAGTTTCGGCTGCATCAGTCCGGTGGTGCGTTTCTCGACCAGAGCTTCAAGTTCGATACCGTCAATGATGTCCAGCGGGTCCAGGACGTTGCCCTTGGACTTGGACATCTTCTGGCCCTGGCCATCGCGGACCAGACCGTGCACATAGACAGTCTTGAACGGTACCTGCGGAGTGCCGTCTTCGTTCTTCACCAAATGCATGGTGAGCATGATCATCCGGGCGACCCAGAAGAAAATGATGTCGAAGCCAGTCACCAGCACGTCGGTGGAGTGGAATTTCTTCAGGAACTCGGTTTGCTCCGGCCAGCCCAGGGTGGAGAAAGTCCACAGGCCCGAACTGAACCAGGTGTCGAGTACATCGTTGTCCTGTTGCAGGGCGACGTCCGGGCCAAGGTTGTTCTTGGCACGCACTTCGGCTTCGTCGCGACCGACATAGACTTTGCCCGACTCGTCGTACCAGGCCGGAATCCGGTGGCCCCACCACAGCTGACGGCTGATGCACCAATCCTGGATGTCGCGCATCCAGGAGAAGTACATGTTTTCGTACTGCTTGGGCACGAAGGCAATCCGACCGTCTTCAACGGCAGCAATCGCAGGTTCCGCCAAAGGCTTGGTGGAGACGTACCATTGGTCGGTCAGCCACGGCTCGATGACGGTCCCGGAACGGTCGCCTTTCGGCACTTTCAGGGCGTGGTCGTCGACGCTGACCAGCAGGCCCGCTGCCTCGAAGTCGGCAACGATTTCCTTGCGTGCCTGGAAGCGGTTGAGACCTGCGTACTGGGCGGGCAGTGTGCCGTCGATCTGCTCGTTGAGCGTACCGTCAAGGTTGAACACCTGAGCGGCCGGCAATACATCGGCGTTCTTGTCGAAAATGTTCAGCAGCGGCAGGTTGTGGCGCTTGCCGACTTCATAGTCGTTGAAATCGTGGGCCGGGGTGATTTTCACGCAGCCGGTGCCGAATTCAGGGTCGCAGTAATCGTCGGCGATAATCGGGATGCGGCGGCCAACCAGTGGCAGCTCGACAAACTTGCCGATCAGCGCTTTGTAGCGCTCGTCGTTCGGGTTCACGGCGACGGCGGAGTCGCCGAGCATGGTTTCCGGACGGGTGGTCGCGACGATCAGATAATCGTTGCCTTCAGCGGTCTTGGCGCCGTCGGCCAGCGGGTATTTCAGGTTCCACAGGAAACCTTTCTCGTCGTGGTTTTCCACTTCGAGGTCGGAGATCGCCGTGTGCAGCTTGGTGTCCCAGTTGACCAGGCGCTTGCCGCGGTAGATCAGGCCGTCCTCGTGCAGGCGCACAAAGGCCTCTTTAACGGCTTCGGAAAGACCGTCGTCCATGGTGAAGCGCTCGCGGCTCCAGTCCACGGACGAGCCAAGGCGGCGGATCTGACGGCTGATGTTGCCGCCGGACTGATCCTTCCATTCCCAGACTTTCTCGAGGAATTTCTCGCGGCCCAGGTCATGGCGATTCTGGCCCTGGGCTTCGAGCTGACGCTCCACCAGCATTTGCGTGGCGATACCGGCGTGGTCGGTGCCCGGCTGCCACAGGGTGTTGCGACCCTGCATGCGGCGGAAACGGATCAGCGCGTCCATGATCGCGTTGTTGAAGCCATGGCCCATGTGCAGGCTGCCAGTGACGTTCGGTGGCGGAATCATGATGGTGTAGGAATCGCCCGCGCCTTGCGGAGCGAAATAATTCTCGGACTCCCAGGTGTTGTACCAGGAAGTTTCAATGGCGTGCGGCTGGTAGGTCTTATCCATGCGCGGCGGGACCCTATTGGCATTTATTCAGGAAAAGCCGGCAAGTATAGCGGGGATGTTCCACTGGGCGTAGCCCGAGGTGATGATGGGGGGATGAAATTGCAGCCAGTGCCCCTGCGTCCCGTCGCCGCGCCACCCTTACTGTTTCTCAACTGCGGGTGTATCGTATTCGCTTTTTGCGGGCCCAGGCCTGCTGCGGATACGTGAGGTAGTTGAGTCCATGTCCTTTACCCGTCGACAAATACTCGGTGGCCTGGCCGGTCTTGTGGCGGTTGGCGTCGGGGCAGGCGGTGCGTCGCGCTACTGGCTGGGGAAGATGGCCGACGCCGATGCGGGTCACGATTACCAGTTGATCGCCGCGCCGTTGGACGTTGAACTGGTCCCCGGGCACAAAACCGAGGCCTGGGCCTTCGGTCCTTCGGCACCGGGCACCGAGCTGCGAGTGCGCCAGGGCGAGTGGCTGCGGGTGCGTTTCATCAACCACCTGCCGGTGGCGACCACCATTCACTGGCACGGCATCCGCCTGCCGCTCGAGATGGATGGCGTTCCCTATGTCTCGCAATTGCCGGTGTTGCCCGGCGAGTATTTCGACTACAAGTTCCGCGTGCCGGACGCTGGCAGCTATTGGTATCACCCCCATGTGAACAGCAGTGAAGAACTGGGTCGCGGGCTGGTCGGGCCGCTGATCATCGAAGAGCGCGAGCCGACCGGCTTCAAATACGAGCGGACCTTGAGCCTCAAGAGCTGGCACGTCGACGAAGCAGGCGCGTACCTGCCCTTCAGTATTCCCCGGGAAGCCGCTCGCGGCGGCACGGCCGGGCGGTTGGCGACCATCAACGGCGTAGCGCAGGCGGTGATCGACCTGCCAGCCGGGCAGATTACCCGGGTGCGCTTGCTGAACCTGGACAACACCCTGACGTACCGCCTGAACATCCCTGGTGTCGAAGCGCAGATCTATGCGTTGGATGGCAATCCCATCGAACCGCGACCGCTGGACAAGGAATACTGGCTGGGGCCTGGCATGCGGATCTGCCTGGCGATCAAGGCGCCGCCGGTCGGTGAGGAGCTGTCGCTGCGCAACGGCCCGGTGCGCCTGGGTACGTTCCGTTCGGTGGCGCACAACGATGCCCCGACCGAGTGGCCACCCGCGCTGCCAGCCAACCCGGTCGCCGAACCGGACCTCGCCAACGCCGAAAAGCTCAACTTCAACTTCGAGTGGGTTGGCTCGGTCTCGGTGAACGTGGAAAATAGGCCGCCGAGCCTGTGGCAGATCAACGGCAAGGCCTGGGACATCACCGACAAGACCTGCGCCGACCGCCCGATTGCCACGCTCAAAAAGGGCAATAGCTACATTTTCGAATTGAAGAATATGACTCAGTATCAGCACCCGATCCACCTGCATGGCATGAGCTTCAAGGTCATTGCCTCGAACCGCAAGAAGATCACCCCGTACTTCACCGATACCTATCTGCTGGGCAAGAACGAGCGCGCCCAGGTGGCGCTGGTGGCGGATAATCCGGGGGTGTGGATGTTCCACTGCCATGTGATCGACCATATGGAAACCGGCCTGATGGCCGCCATCGAGGTCTCCTGATGCGTCAAATGCGTCCAGCACACATCATCGATCGCAGTCGCGACCAGGACTTCATGCGCGAAGCCCTGACCCTCGCTGCCCAAGGCGCCGCTCTGGGCGAAGTGCCAGTGGGCGCGGTATTGGTGCAGGACGGTGAAATAATCGGTCGCGGCTTCAACTGCCCGATCAGCGGCAGCGACCCCAGTGCCCATGCCGAGATGGTGGCGATTCGCGCGGCGGCGCAAGCGGCGAGCAACTATCGGCTGACGGGCAGTACGCTGTACGTCACTCTGGAACCGTGCAGCATGTGTGCCGGGTTGATCGTGCATTCACGAATCGCACGGGTGGTGTATGGGGCGCTGGAGCCCAAGGCCGGGATCGTGCAAAGCCAGGGGCAGTTTTTCAGCCAGGGCTTCCTTAACCATAAGGTGCTGTTTGAAGGCGGGGTATTGGCCGAGGAGTGCGGGGCTGTACTCAGCGAATTCTTCAAGGCCAGAAGAGCCAAGCCAGCAGAATAAACACTGAACCAATGTGGGAGCGAGCAGGCTCCCACAGGGGATCTCCAGTGGGGTGGAGATCGGGGTTTTACTTCCTGGCCACGATGACCGCACGCATCGGCGCCGGCAAACCTTCGATGGTTTTGCTGTGATCCTCCGGATCAAGGTAGTCACTCAGCGACTGAAACTTCATCCACTCGGTTGCTCGCTGTTCCTCGACATTGGTGACGCTGATATCAACGCACCGCACATCACTGAACCCGGCCCGCCGCAGCCACAATTCCAGGGCCGGCACCGACGGCAGGAACCAGACGTTGCGCATTTGCGCGTAGCGGTCTTCCGGCACCAGCACCTGGTGCTTGTCGCCTTCCACCACCAGGGTTTCCAGCACCAGTTCGCCGCCCTTGACCAGGCAGTCCTTGAGCGCCAGCAAATGTTCGATCGGCGAGCGCCGATGGTAGAAAACGCCCATGGAAAACACCGTATCGAAGCCTTCCAGGTTCGCCGGCAAGTCTTCGAAGGGGAATGGCAGATGCCAGGCCGACGGTTCTGACAGATAACGCTGCACCGCCTGGAACTGACAGAAGAACAGCCAATTGGGGTCGACGCCGATCACGCTGTCGGCGCCGGCGCCGAGCATGCGCCACATGTAGTAGCCGTTGCCGCAACCGACATCGAGGATGCGCTTGCCCTTGAGATCCAGGTGCGGGGCGACCCGCTCCCATTTCCAGTCCGAGCGCCATTCGGTGTCGACGTGCACGCCGAACAGATCGAACGGCCCCTTGCGCCACGGTGACAGACCCATCAGCGCGCTGCGCATCTGCGCGCGGGTTTGCTCGTCGCAGTCGGTGTCCAGCTTCAAGCCGTTCAGCAGATCGATCTCGCTCGGCTGGATCTTTGGCAAGGCATCCAGCGCGCTCTGCCAGCGCTCCAGGTCACCGTGACCTTTTTCCATCCTGGTATCGAGTTGCGCTTGCAGGGTGTTGGCCCATTCGGCCAGCGGGGTGCCTGCCAGACGGCGGGCGAGGGGGGACAGATCAATCATGGCAAGGCAATCAACGAGGCAAAGTTAAGACACTGGAACCACGGCACGACTTTCGAGAACCCGGCCGCCAGCAGGCGTTCGCGGTGTTCTTCGAGGCTGTCGGGTTTCATTACATTTTCGATGGCGCTGCGCTTCTGGGCGATTTCCAGTTCGCTGTAGCCGTTGGCGCGTTTGAAGGCGACATGCAGGTCGGTGAGCAGCGCGTGTTCTTCGGGATCATTGAAGCGCAATTTCTCCGAGAGAATCAGTGCCCCACCCGGCAGCAAGGACTGGCGAATACGGGCCAATAGCGCCAGGCGCTGGTCCGGGGCGATGAATTGCAGGGTGAAGTTCAGCGCCACCACCGAGGCTGGCTGGAACTGCAGCGCGAGGATATCGCCCTCGATCACTTCCACCGGCAGCAACTCCTGGAACATCGAGTCCTGGCCGTTAAGGTATTCGCGGCAACGCTCGACCATCGCCGCCGAGTTATCCACCGCGATCACCCGGCAACCGTCGGTGCGTACATGACGGCGCAGGGCCTGGGTCACGGCGCCGAGGGACGATCCGAGGTCGTAGAGCACGCTGTCGGGCTGGGCGAACTGCGCCGCCAACACGCCGAGGTTTTCGACAATGGTCGGATAACCCGGCACCGAACGCTTGATCATGTCCGGGAAAACCCGCACCACATCCTCATTGAAGGCGAAGTCCGGCACCTGAGGCAGGGGCTGGGCGAAAAGGCGATCGGGATCTTTGCTCACGGCGGTTCCAGCGGCATAGGTGGAAAAGGCTGGCATTTTAGCCAACTTGGCGGGGGGATGCGCGGGTTGTCTGATAAACCGTGTTCCCCGGACGTTAGGGGCGAGAGATCCCACTCTCAATGACAGGAAGGGACGAAGAGCGATCAGGTTACGAAATGGGCGTTATTCCATGAATGGCTATATTTGGTTTTGATAATAGCCATTCAGGGATAATGCTATTGGTGGGCTTATCTCGGGTAGATAGATACATATACCTTGGAGCTGCCATCTATAACAAGTTTTTCGTTGTACTGGCTCTGTCCGGTGAATCTGAAGGTAATGTCATAACTAATGTCTCTCTCGCCTTCGTTGATCGTCATTGTAATGGAGCCATCAATGGCGTCATAGTCGATTCCCCGAGCAAGGTCGGGGAGTGCTGCATATTCAGTGTATAGAATGGTGGAAAAAGGATTGTTGTCTGCGCCGATCAGATAAGTTCCACTTTGTATGTCTTTTTTGAATTTAAATTGTATGAGTTTTAGGTTTTGGGATGTTTCAAAATTTGCACGGCTTATAAGATTCACTATTTGACCATCTGTAGCATATTGCATGGCTTGGCTATGGAATTTTATCCGGTTGGGGGAGACTGTGAAGTCAGTTTCGGCGCTGACACTGATCTCTGTATTCAGCGTGCTGTTTTCATTGGTCGTCATGGTTCGTTCCTTGAGTCAAACAAATGAGAATTGTTCAAGAAACTGAAGGGTATGAGCAAATGAATAAAGTCGATACTGTTAGATTTAACAGTTTTTTATACTTTGTGGTTATAGAGGGGTGATTTAACAGGTTGTTTGCTTCTGGATACTAATAGGCAGTTCTGAAAAAACTGAAAAGTTAACGTGTTTTTGAGAAAAACGCCGACGCCGTGATCCCCCATTGCCCCAACCAGTAACTGAGGATGATCAGGTACGGCGCGGCCTCAAAGGGCATCACAAAGCGGTTGATGCCAATCACACTGTCGGAGAATACAAACGCCACCGCACCGCCTGCCGCGAGCAACGCCGAGCGTCTGGGGACATCGCTGCCCAGGCGTGCCAGCGCGCGCCAGAGCATGGCGCTGATGGCCAGGCCGTAAACAATCACTGGAATCAGCAATGGACCCAGGCCATGGGCAATCAGCACGCCAAGCAACAGCGCGCCGACCCCCAGCGCCAGCAACAGGGGGAGCAATGCCAGCCGACGGCAGTCGCTCAAATAGGCTTTCAGATAGGCCAGATGGGCGATTAAAAACGCCCCGAGGCCGAACACGAACAAATCGCTCGGCCATGCCAGCAGCACATCGCCGAGCAGGGAAAAAATCAGGCCCAGGCTGATCCAGCGTCGGTATTCACCGGGTGGCGCATCGTGCAGCCAGCCAAGCAACGCCAACACCGGCAAGGGTTTCACCACCAGGCACAGCAAGCTTGCGTGAACGCTCAACCCATAGATGAACGTCACCGCGCCCATCAGCGCGAGGATCAGCCAACCCACGATCAGTTAACCGCAATCGAGCAATCGAAGGTTTCCACCGGTGCGACTTCCGGCGCCCACGGCTGTTGATAGGTCAGGTGCAGTCGCCCGTTGCCCGCTGCCGTGGCCTGAAAACGCCAGGTTGATTGCCCGGCGCTGCCCACCAGCCCGGCGTCTTCGGGGTTGCTATAGACCTCAGGGCTGAGGCTACGCAGCACGCCTGCGGCCGAATCCTGAATCGCCCAGCGATAACCGGTGGTTGGATTGCTCGGCAGGATGAGGATCAGGTTCTGCCCGGACTTCAACTGCACCGGGCATTCGCTTTGTTTTTCCACCGTGACGTTCTGCCTGGATTGGCTTGCGCAGGCGGCGAGCAGGGCAAGACTGAGGGGTAGAAGCAGGCGAGTGGGGGACATGGGTCAGGAAGCTCCGGTCATTCACGACGAACGGCGAGCATAACTGAAGATGAGACAAATTGTGACAGGAGGGGCGGGCAACGGTTCATCATCGGTAGCAGCTGGCGAAGCCTGCGTTCGGCTGCGCAGCAGTCGTAAAATCAAGCGCCGCGGTATTCCAGACACACCGTGGAAGCAGGATTTACGACTGCTGCGCAGCCGAACGCGGCCTTCGGCAGCTGCTACGGCGCTATCGGTCTATCAGAACAACACCTTCGCCACATCCACAAAGCGTTTGGCAAAGTGCACGGTAATCCCTTCCTTCAGGTACTCCGGCAGTTCTTCGAAGTTGCCACGGTTCGGCTCTGGCAGAATCAGCTCGTGAATCTTCTGCCGCCGCGCGGCAATCACCTTCTCACGCACGCCGCCAATCGGCAGTACATGCCCGGTCAGGGTCAGTTCGCCGGTCATGGCCACGCCTTTTTTAGGCGGCTGGTTGCGTGCCAAAGAGAGCAGGGCGCTGGCCATGGTTACCCCGGCGCTCGGTCCGTCTTTCGGTGTCGCGCCTTCCGGTACGTGCAAATGAACAAAGGCCTCGTCAAAGAACTTCGGATCACCGCCGAACTGCTTGAGGTTGGAGCTGACGTAGCTATAGGCGATCTCGGCGGACTCCTTCATGACCTCACCCAATTGTCCGGTGAGTTTGAAGCCGCGATTGAGCGTGTGAATCCGCGTGGCTTCGATCGGCAGGGTGGCGCCGCCCATGCTGGTCCAGGCCAGCCCGGTGATCACCCCGGTGCCGGACAGCACTTGTTCATTGCGGAACACCGGCATGCCGAGGGTGGTTTCCAGTTCTTTGTTGCCGATCTTGATCACCGCGTTCGGCTCGTCGATCAGCTTCATCACGGATTTGCGCACCAGCTTGCCCAATTGCTTTTCCAGCTGCCGCACACCGGCCTCACGGGCATAGCCGTCGATCACCGCGCGCAGGGCACCGTCGGTGATGGACAGGCTGCCTTTGGAGACACCAGCCTTTTCCAGCTGTTTGGGCCACAAGTGACGCTTGGCGATGGCCATTTTTTCTTCAGTGATATAGCCCGACAGGCGAATCACTTCCATCCGGTCCAGCAGCGGGCCGGGGATCGAGTCCAGGGTGTTGGCGGTGCAGACGAACAGGACTTTCGACAGGTCCAGGCGCAGGTCCAGGTAGTGATCGAGGAATTCGACATTCTGTTCCGGGTCGAGGGTTTCCAGCAGTGCCGAGGCCGGGTCGCCCTGGTAGCTCTGGCCCATCTTGTCGATTTCGTCGAGCATGATCACCGGGTTCATCACTTCGACTTCTTTCAGTGCCTGCACCAGCTTGCCCGGTTGGGCGCCGATGTAGGTGCGTCGGTGACCCTTGATCTCTGCTTCATCGCGCATGCCGCCGACGCTGAAGCGATAGAACGGCCGCCCGAGGGATTCGGCGATGGATTTTCCGACGCTGGTCTTGCCCACGCCTGGCGGGCCCACCAGCAGGACTATGGAGCCGCTGATTTCGCCTTTATAGGCGCCCACCGCGAGGAACTCGAGAATCCGCGTCTTGATGTCGCCGAGCCCGGCGTGGTGTTGATCGAGCACCTTGCGCGCGTGTTTGAGGTCGAGTCTGTCCTCGCCATATACCCCCCACGGCAGTGCCGTCGCCCACTCCAGATAATTGCGGGTCACCGCGTATTCCGGCGAGCCGGTTTCGAGGATCGACAGCTTGTTCATTTCCTCTTCGACGCGTTTTTGCGCCTGCGGGGGCAGGACTTTGCCCACCAACCGCTGTTCGAACTGTTCGATGTCGGCGCTGCGGTCGTCCTTGGTCAGACCCAGCTCCTGCTGGATGACCTTGAGCTGTTCCTTGAGGAAGAACTCGCGCTGATGCTCGCCGATCTTGCGGTTTACTTCGGCGGAGATTTCTTTCTGCAAACGCGCGACTTCGACTTCCTTGCGCAGCATCGGCAGGACTTTTTCCATGCGCTTGAGCATCGGCACGCAGTCGAGCACTTCCTGCAGCTCGTTACCGGTGGCCGAGGTCAGCGCGGCGGCGAAGTCGGTCAGCGGCGACGGGTCGTTGGGGCTGAAGCGGTTGAGGTAATTTTTCAGCTCTTCGCTGTACAGCGGGTTGAGCGGCAGCAGTTCCTTGATCGCGTTGATCAGCGCCATGCCGTAGGCCTTGACCTCGTCGGTCGGCTCGCTCGGCTGGTGCGGGTATTCGACTTCCACCAGATACGGCGGGCGATGGTGCTTGAGCCAGGTGCGAATGCGCACGCGGGTCAGGCCTTGGGCGACGAATTGCAGTTTGCCGTTTTCGCGGCTGGCGTGATGGACCTTCACCAGGGTGCCGTAGAGCGGTAGGCTCGAGGTGTCGAAATGCCGCGGGTCTTCCTGGGGCGTGTCCATGTAGAACAGCGCCAGGGTGTGATGATCGGATTTGCTCACCAGTTCCAGGGTTTCGGCCCACGGTTCTTCATTGACGATCACCGGCAGCACTTGTGCCGGGAAGAACGGCCGATTGTGGATCGGGATGATGTAGACCTTGTCCGGCAGATTCTGCCCGGGCAAGGCCAGGCCGGTGCCTGTGGTGTGGTGTTCGGCGTTTTCTGGATCGGCGTAGTCGCTGGGGTTTTCCGGGAATTCCTGCTGGTCGCTCATGAGGCACCTGCGCATTGGGTATGGAGGTTAGATGGGGCAGGTGGGCGGCGGTTTCAATGGGGAGGGGGTTAACGGGTGCCTCACGATGGGCATTTCAGGTTTTGGACAGGTCTGTTTGAGGCAAGGTGACCCAAGGTAAATCGGGCAAATGTTGGAATTTATCGGC
The DNA here is from genome assembly GCF_057838875.1 of Pseudomonas sp. KH_050. Lineage (NCBI taxonomy): Bacteria > Pseudomonadati > Pseudomonadota > Gammaproteobacteria > Pseudomonadales > Pseudomonadaceae > Pseudomonas > Pseudomonas sp. KH_050. The sequence goes on from NZ_CM174478.1 coordinate 1,264,519, forward strand.
ATTTCTTTCCTCTCCCCGCCTGGTTGTATCCCGGTATTTCTGGAAAAGCCTGGCGGGTTAACGATGGGCCTTAAAAGTCACTTTATTGGCTCGGAAAGAATCAAGAACTGTCATTTATAACAGGTGTTTGTCAAGGGTAAGCCTGCTCAAATACTAGGCAGCGTTTGTGTTGCCGAATGGATAGAACTCGTTAGTACCTCCTGCAAGTTCATTTAATCAGGAAGAATAAAATGAAAACTAATACTGAAAAGTTGCCTGCGCTCAAGGCCGGAGATCTTGATACTTCCTTTGCTCGAGAGGGGATAGCTAACGTTTATTTTCCCGAGTTTAAAAACGGACAGGCCCGAGCTGTTGCGAAGTACAAAGAAGATCAATTGATCGTGGCAATCTGGGTGAACGGAGCGTGTGAGCTGTTCCGGTTGCAGAGCGACGGAGCGGTGGATCGTTCGTTTGGTCTGAATGGCCTTGTGGTCGTGAAGTTCGAGGACGGTTTTGACTCCAGGGTTAGTCGAATATGCGTTCAGGATGACGGAAAACTGGTGCTGGCAGGAGTCAGCGGGCCCTCAACATTGAGCCGGGGTCTACCGGCCCTTGCCCGGCTAGACAAAGACGGACTTTTCGATCCCACCTTCGGAGTGGGCGGCAAAGTCGTTCTCCAGGTGCGCCCTGAAAATACCGTCCTGGCGCTCGCGGGTATTGATGCGACGTTGGGAGCGCAAGGAGAAATTCTCATGACCTTTCCCTATTACGACGTCGATGCCGGCGGTATAGGGCGTGGTACGACCCTGCTATTGGCGGTGGGTGAGGATGGAACGCTTAGCCGCACTACCCCCATTAAGTTTCGAGGGAATAGCACTGAACTTGCAAGTATTGCACTTGGCACGGACGGCAAGCTCCTGGTGGGGGGTTATATTACGGAGTACTCGGGCGGGCGAGCCTATACCAGGATTTTACTAAGTCGTTATGGCGCGGACGGGTGGCTGGACCATGGTTTTGGAGAATTCGGCTTTGTATTGTATGGACCGCAAAACTCGGGTTATCAAGCTTTTAAGATTTTGTTGCAGGATGACAATAAGATCCTGGTGTTAGGCAGTAATGGAGAGCAGGCTTTGGTGATGAGGTTTGCTGTCGATGGTAGTCCGGACGCTGACTTCAACGGTGGGCAACCCAGGTTGTTTGATACTGATCCGTTCGCTTCCTGGCAGTCTGGCGCCCTGCAAATCGATGGCAAGGTCGTTATGGCTGGGCAGATCACCAAGTTCCCTTCTGAGTTGATTCTGGGGCGGATTCTTCCTGATGGATCGTTGGACGGCGATTTCGGTGAAGGTGGTTTGACAAAGAGAGCTGATGGGGGCGCGTGCTGGGATATGACCATTCAAAAAGGCGGACGACTGATTGTTGCAGGCGATGCCTTCTTTGAAAAAACCACCCCAGTGGTATATGGCTTCCTCCCTTAAATGCTTCTTCGCAGAAGGAGAGGATGCCTGAATTCCATGAAACGACAAAGGCGACTCCCTCTCGGAAGCCGCCTTTCTCTTTACTGCGCTGACCCTTAATCCGGCAGTTTGAACGCCAGGACGTAGTCGCCCTGTTTGGTGCCCAGCGAGCCGTGGCCACCGGCGACGACCAGCACGTACTGCTTGCCGTCTTTACCGGTGTAGGTCATTGGTGTGGTTTGACCGCCTGCTGGCAGGCGCGCTTCCCACAGTTGCTTGCCGTTTTTCACGTCGTAGGCGCGCAGGTACTGGTCGAGGGTGCCGCTGAGGAAGGCTACGCCACCGGCAGTGGTGAAGGTCCCGCCCAGGCTTGGCACGCCCATGCTCAGAGGGATCGGAACCGGTGCGCTGTCACGCACGGTGCCGTTCTTGTGTCTCCAGATCACTTTGTGGGTGGTCAGGTCGACCGCCGACACGTAACCCCAGGCCGGCGCCTGGCAGGGCAGGCCCATGGGCGAGAGCATGGCTTCGAGGATCACACCGTAGGGCGCACCCTTGTTCGGCTGCACGCCTTCGGTTTCGCTTTTGCGACCCGGGCCGCCAGCCACCTCGGCAGCAGGCACCAGTTTCGATTTGAAGGCCATGTAGCTAGGGTTGAGGAAAGCGATCTGGCGTACTGGGTCGACCGAAATACCACCCCAGTCGAATACCCCGAAGTTGCCTGGATAAACGATCGAACCTTGCAGCGACGGCGGGGTGTAGATGCCGTCGTAACGCAGGGATTTGAAGTCGATCCGGCAGAGCATCTGATCGAACGGGGTGACGCCCCACATGTCGTGCTCTTCGAGCACCGGCGGCATCATGTGCAGTTCTGACATCGGTTGGGTCGGCGAGGTGTGGTCGCCTTCAACAGCGCCCTGTGGAACCGGGACTTCGTGGATTGGCACGATCGGCTGACCGGTGCTGCGGTCGAGCACGTAGATGCTGCCTTGCTTGGTCGAGGCGAGCAGCGCCGGTTTCACCCCGTCAGCGGTTTTCAGGTCCATCAGGGTCGGTTGACCGCCGACGTCCATGTCCCACAGGTCGTGATGGGTGAACTGGAAGGTCCAGCGCACGTGGCCGGTGTCGATATCCAGCGCAGTGACACCCGCACTGTACTTTTCCGACTCTGGGGTGCGGCCGCCGCCCCACTGGTCCGGTGTCTGGTTACCCATCGGCAGGTAGACCATGCCGAGTTTTTCGTCGACGCTGAATATCGACCACATGTTGGGCGAGTTGCGGGTGTAGACCTTACCTTCGGCAATCGGCGTGGTGTCATCCGGATTGCCGCTGTCCCAGTTCCACACCAGGCGACCGGTGCGAACGTCAAAGGCGCGGATCACGCCGCTGGGTTCATCGATGGAGACGTTGTCGGTGACGTGACCGCCGATAATCACCAGGTTGCGCGTTACCGCAGGTGGCGAGGTGGAGTAGTAACCGCCGGCGGTGAAGCTGCCGATGTTGCTGCGCAGGTCGACCTGACCCTTGTCGCCGAAGTCTTCGCACATTTTGCCGGTGTCGGCGTCAAGGGCGATCAAACGGGTGTCGGCGGTCGGCAGGAAGATCCGCCGCGGGCAGATATTGCTCGCTGGCGCCGCAGCTGCGGTGGCGGTCGCATCAGGCGTGACCGGGCTTTGTTCGGTGGCCGCATAGGCCGCGTTATCGTGGTACGACACGCCACGGCAGGTCATGTGCGCCCAGCCCTTGAAGTTCGCCGCATTCTGCGTGCTGAGCTTCGGATCGAAACGCCAGATTTCCTTGCCGGTATCCGGATCCAGGGCGATCACCTGGCTGTGGGGCGTGCAGACGTAAAGCATGCCGTTGGCTTTGAGCGGGGTGTTTTCCGCGGTGGTCTCGCCCGGGTCGTTCGGCCCTGGCAGGTCACCGGTACGATACGTCCAGGCCGGTACCAGTTTGCTGACGTTCTCTGGAGTGATCTGCGCCAGTGGCGAATAACGATCGCCGTAGGCCGAACGGCCGTAGGAATTCCAGTCTCCGTCGGGCATCGCCGGGGCGGTGTTGGTCATGCCGGGAACGTCGTCGCGATCCAGCTGGCCCTTGATTTCACCGGGGTTGGTGAACTGGCTGGCCAACGCGGTTACGCCGGCGATGACCACCGCCGCGCTCAGCGCCTTGGTGCCCATGGTGGCGGTCTGGCCGCGCAGCAACGGACGGCGGAACCACGGCAGCAGCAGGACGATACCCAGGGCAAACAGCATTGCCAGGCGCGGCACCAGTTGCCACCAGTCCAGGCCGACCTCCCACAGCGCCCACACCGTACTGGCGAACAGCACCAGTGCGTACAGGCCCAGTGCCGCTCGGCGGGCCGCGAGCAGCAAGAGCCCTGTGAGTACCAGACCGATACCGGCCAGCAGGTAATACAGCGAGCCGCCGAGCATGCTCAGCTTGATCCCCCCGGCCAGCAAGGCCAGGCCCATTAGCAGAAGCAGGATACCGAGCAGGCTCGGCAGCAGACGGCTTCGACTCAAAGCACCATCAGTGCTCATAGTGTGGTTCTCCGTGACGTTAAGAGTATTCCCGCGCAAGTTCACTGTAGATGACGATCAGGCGCGGGCTTGGTTCAGCTAAAACGGGTTGGTGCAGATGAGGCTGATCAGAACGAGCTTTGTACCTTGATCCCGCCGATCAGCGCGTCATCGACCTGGTCGACGCCACCGGGGTGGCGGATGTATTGCAGGTTCGGGCGCACGGTCAGCCAGTCGGTCAGGTGCACACCGTAATAGAGCTCGGCGCTGTACTCGGTGTCTTGCGGCGGCAGGAAGGCCGGGTCGTCAAAATCGTTGACGACGCGGGCCTGATTGCTGGCCTCGGCGTTCTTGCGGTAGGCCGGGTTGACGTGGACCCGGGCCATGGCGAAACCGATATCGTCTTTGGCCCGCGCATCGAACAGGCCTTTGTAGACGACGCCGCCCTGGACGTAGTTGTCGATGGCGTTGGTTTTCTTGTCATGCAGCGTGGCATTGGCGAACACACTCAAGCCCCTGGAGTGGTCGCTGGCACGGCTGGTGAGTTGCTGCTGCAGACCCAGCCAGGCGCCGTGTTTGCTGGAACTGCTGCGATAGGCCTCACCGCTCAAGGCGGCGGGCTGGCCGTTGCGGTCTTTATAAACGTCAGTGGCGCTGGCAGTGCTGTAGTAGTAGCCGGCGCGGTATTCCCCGGGCAGGCCATTGAGCTTCGGAGTCCAGACCAGCTCGACCGGCAGTATCGCGCCTTGGGTGCCGCTGCCGCTGAGCTTGAAACCATTGTCACGATCAAGGTTCGACGGGTTCTGCTCATAAGCGCCGACCTGCGCGTAGAGTTCCGGCGTCAGGTGGTATTTGACCCGCAGCGCCCACTGGCTGACCGGCCAGTTGTACCAGATGTCGCCGACCCAGTTGCCGACTTGCGAGCCGCAGAACGCCAGGTTCTGGAAGTCGCAGGGGAAGCTGTTGAAGTCCTCGCCTTCACCGAAACGGCCGACCTTGATGTCGAGTTTCTGGTCGAAGAATTTCTGCTGATACCACATCTGCGTCAGCCGCCAGGTCTGGCCGCGACCCCAGACTTCCTGAGCCGAGGTGAAGCCACCGACCCGTGGATCGTTGATCCGGTCGTTGCTGATGTTGTTGCCGTTGCGCTTGGTAATGGTCAGCTGGAACTCGGCGTTGTCCCAGCCGAGAATTTTCTGCAAGTCCAGGTGGGTGCCGAGGCCGAACTGGTCACTGTAGCGCGCGGTGCGGTCGTGGTCGTAACCGCCATGCAGGTTGGAGCCCATCTCGCCGGTGTAATCGACTGTGAAGTCGTAGCCTTTGTCCGCCAGTTCCGTACGGGTACCGTTCCAGTCGCCGAGCATCCAGGGGGAGTCGCTGTCGAATGCCGGGGCCGCCTGGGTGCAGGTGGCAAGGCCGAAGGCAGTGAGGCCGCCGAGCAGGTTCAGGGTTTTTCGGCCGACAAAAAGGCTTCGGACAGCGCTGTCTTTTGGTTTCTGGAAGTCGTGCATGGAGGCGGTTTTAGGTCTTTTTCTGGGAATGGTTAGAAAACAGCAGCGATTCGAGAACGGCATGCCGCTGATTTCAAAGGAAGGTGAATCGATTCAGCTTCAAGGCTTGAAAGGATAAAGCTCTGCCCGCGAGAGAGAAAGCGCTTTTATTGACATGGATCATTTCGGATTTGGTAATAGTCAAAAGATCGCAGCCTGCGGCCCCTCCTACATAGACCGGGTACGTCCGTTATTAATGCGTGAACACAATCCGTAGGAGCTGCCGCAGGCTGCGATCTTTTCAGGCTCACCTACATCGGCTAAGGTGCGCGGCTTCCTTTTCCTTCTTCGCTCAAACTTCGCTCAAAGGCCTGGCATGACCGCACCGAACAACGACCCGCTGCACGGCGTGACCCTGGAACAGATCCTCACCGCGCTGGTTGAACACTATGAATGGTCGGGGCTGGCCGAGCGCATCGATATTCGCTGCTTCAAGAGTGACCCAAGCATCAAGTCGAGCCTGACCTTCCTGCGTAAAACCCCTTGGGCCCGTGAGAAAGTCGAAGGCTTGTACGTGAAGCTGCAGCGCACCAAACGCCCGATCTAGGACACCAGGATGCACGCCGAGCAGGCTACCTACTCACGCACGATGCGGGGTTTTATTGCGACGGCCGCGGTCCTCGGCTGGGCGGGATTGAGCATTCAGTTGTATCTGATCCTCTACGGTCGCTGGAGCCTTGAAGCCAGTCTGCTGGGTGGCCTGGTGAGCTTTTTCAGCTTCTTTACCGTGCTCAGCAACACTCTGGTTGCCGTGGTACTGACCTATGAGCTGAACCCGCAGGTATCGAAGGCACGGGATTTCTTTCTGCAGCCCTGGGTCAGTAGCGCGATAGCGGCGAGCATCATACTGGTCGGGCTGGCCTATAGCCTGTTGCTGCGGCATTTGTGGCAACCGCAAGGCTGGCAGTTTCTCGCCGATGAGTTGCTGCACGACATAATGCCGCTGTTGTTTCTTGGCTATTGGTGGCGCTGTGTGCCGAAAGGGACGCTGCGTCTCAAGCACATTGGCTTGTGGGTCATTTACCCGCTGGTGTACTTCGCCTACGCCCTGATGCGTGGGCAGTCGCTGGGGCAGTACCAGTACCCGTTCATCGATGTTGCCCGCCTGGGTTATCCACAGGTGTTTCTCAATGCCGCGGGGATATTGGTCGGGTTTGTGCTGATTTCGTTGGTGGTGGTTGGGGTGGATCGGTGGTTGGGGCGGCGTTCCAGCACAAATCTGGAGTGAGCGCGATTTTTGTGGCGAGGGGCCTCTCGCCACAAGGGTCCGCTTGGGCGAATCACTCCGCCTCACCCCCCTCCAACCGCCAATAACCTACGGCTTTAACGAACGCTTCATTGAGCCGGTGCTCATCGAGCAGCACTCGACGAATCTGTCGGGATACCTTGGTTTCGGTCGCCACCCAGGCATACAACTCGCCGGTCGGCATTTGCAGTTGCCGCACGGTGCTCAGCAAATCCTCAGTCCCACCTTCGCGCAATACCCAGATCACCTCGACGTGCGCGGCGCTTTCCAGTGTTTGCCGTTCGGCGGCGTTTGCCACCTCGACCACCACCAGCGCGCGGCGATTGGCAGTCAGCCCTTCCAGGCGGCGGGCGATGGCGGGCAGGGCGGTTTCGTCGCCGATCAGCAGGTAACTGTCGAAGATGTCCGGCACCACCATCGAACCGCGTGGCCCGCCGATGTGCAGGTATTGCCCCGGTTTGGCCTGTTCAGCCCAGGTCGACGCCGGGCCGTCGCCGTGCAAGACGAAGTCGATGTCCAGCTCCAGCGTTTGCAGGTCGTAGCGTCGTGGTGTGTAGTCGCGCATGGCAGGCATCGGCCCGCCGTCTTTACCAGCGCCGAGCACCAGGGTTTCCAGCGCCGCCGTTTCTTCAGCCGTCTGCGGGAACAACACCTTCACATGATCATCGCTGCCCAGGCTGATGAACCCGGCCAGTTCCGGCCCACCGAGCGTGATCCTGCGCATGCGCGGGGTCAGGTCGACTACTCGCAGCACTTGCAGTCGACGGCGTTTGATCTCATGGCTGACACGGTGAATCGTCTGCACGGTAACGGTGGTCATTCGGCTTTCTCCGGAGCAGGTTGAACGCCAGGACCGTCGACGATGGCTTTGGCGGTGTTGTTGAGCAGGTCGCGAACACGGAGGATTTCTTCCGGGCTCCAGCGGCCGTGGTGCATGTGCAGCGCATGACGCAGGTTGTGCACGGCTTCGTGAATCTCCGCCGGGCGGTCCCGCCCGCACAATGAGCGCTTGCTGACTTCGATGCGCAGGCGCACCCCGTCGAGGGCAATTGCTTGCTCGCCAAGTGAAAGACGTCCAGCGTCGGTCACGCTGTAACGTTTTTTTCCGCCTTCGGCGTCGCCCAGGATAAATTCGCTTTCCTCCAGGAAGGTCAACGTCGGGTAAATCACCCCGGGGCTGGGGCTGTAGGCGCCGTCAAACATGCCTTCGATCTGGCGGATCAGGTCGTAGCCGTGGCACGGCTGCTCGGCGATCAGTGCCAGCAGCAGCAGTTTCAAATCACCGGGGGCGAAGACTCGAGGCCCACGGCCACCGCGTAAACGCCCCGGGCGATTTTCGAAGCCGTCGCGGCTGTCACCGTGCTCGCGATGGGGAGGGTGCTCTCTCATGTTCTCTCTCTCGTCGGGTTTAGATACAACTTAAGATATATCTTGGATGGAAAGCAAGGGGACAGGACCAACGGTGCGCGGCGAATGCAACCCCGGTGCCGCGAGCGGGCGAATACCTTCAGGTCTGGATATTGTTTGATTGTCGAACAATACTCGGTCGCTAAAACTTAATATTTTTTCATATTCAAAAGAGAATGATTTAGTGTTAACTCTCTAATGTATCGAGTTCGGCCTTTATTTATTTGGGGTGTGGTACGGGTCTTACGGAAGTTGCAAGGCGCTGCTGATCTGTAATGAAATTACAGCTAATCTGTCGGTAGTCAGGTTCTTACGGTTAATCATCTGGCTTGTTGTTTTTTCTGGTTTTTTCACTCTATTTCTATGCCGTTCTAACTACGCGCTTGCCGGAACTTGCCTGCTTACTTTGATGGGCGATTGGTTGATGATGTTTCGGCGTTGAAAGTTCAAGTGAATGGCCGTCCTGGCTCTAAGAAGTATTGGCTTTTCAGCGCCTTTTAATAGCCGACTAATCTGAAAAAAACAGGTGTTTAACAATGTTCAAGAAAATTGCAATCGCTACTCCTCTGGCTGTTTTGGCACTGAGTTCTTCCATGGCTTTTGCAGCAGGCGAAGCGCGTCATTCCATTAATCTGGTTGCATCGGTTCCCACCAAGGTCTTCCACGTACTGCCAGTGGATCCGGATCTGATCGTTAGAGATCAGGTGCTGAGCTACAACCCGATCTCCGATGAGCTGAGCACTTTGCGTGCGCAATTCGACACCAAAAACACCAACGGCTCGATTGCCGCCAGTCTTGAAAGTGAAGCGTTCCTGTCCAACGGTGTAGCGGCGGAGAAGGTCCCCTTGACCGTGACGTTCAATGGCAAAGCGCTCAGCCATACGGCGACTGAGGAAGTAGTCGGCGAGGTTGAATCCACTCCAGGCAAGCGTGTCGAACTGGTCATTGCTCCGACGAAGCCAGGCACTGGTTACAAGCCGGGTGAGTACACCGGTGCGGTCACCATGATCTTTGACGCCGTGCCAACTCCTTGATGCCTTGAATGCTTGTGAGCGCCAGTCTCACAAGACATTCGAAACCGGTCGGCAGTATCCCTGTCGACCGGACTTTTTACTGCGTTGACGTTCACCCTTAGAGTATTTCGTTCATGTTCCCGATGACTCCCATCGCGGCGGCGCTCGCACTTTTTATTTGCGCAAGTGCCTTGGCCGCGCCAACTACCAACGGCACGACACCTCGTAGTTTGCTCGCTCAAGCCAAAGGCTTGCCAGCGGAGTTCGAAGAGCACTTCTTTGATGTGCCCTTGGCGGTTCGGGTGGAACTTGATCAACAATTTCTCGGTGAGGCGATGATCGTGTTATCGCGCGATGATCGCATCACCCTGCTTGAATTTGCCGATACCGGTGATAGTAATATCCCCGCCCGTGAGCGGGAAATCTGGGCCGCTTACTTGCAAAAAAGTGTGGCCCTCGGCACCTGCGAAAGCAGTTGTCCAGAGCAGATGCTGGCCATCCATTACAACCTCGAAAACTCCCTGGTGTCGATTCTCACGGAGAATGCCGAGCGCGACAGCGAAACCAAGCGTTACTACGATCAACCCGAAGGCGGCAGCAGCGGCTTGATCGTGCGCAACCAGCTGAACCTCAACGGTGGGCAGGAACAGGACCTGGGCGGGCGTTATGGCCTGGAAGCCAGTAGCAGCCTGGGCAACTGGACCCAGAACCTGAACATGCAACTGTCGCGTTTGGGCGGTCCGGATGACAAGCTCTATCACGCGGTCCACGAACTCTACAGCCAGCGTGAGCTGCAAGGCAGCTTTCTGCGCCTGGGTTATTTCACCCCCAACTCCGAGGGCCTGAGCCGTCAACCGCGCTCGTTCGGCGCCAGCCCCGACACCGCGGTGGGCCTCATGTACGGCAGCTCCGACAGCCTGGCGATCAACAGCCCCAAACCCAGCGTCTACCCGATTTATGTCACCGCCAACCGTCAGGCTTCGGTGGAGATTTTTCGCAATGGCTTGCTGATCAATACCCAGCCGGTCGATGCCGGGTTGCAAACCTTGGATACCCGGTCCTTGCCCGGCGGTATCTACGAAGTGGAAGTGCGCTTGATCGAAGACGGTCAGATCACTTCCACCACCCAGGAGCTGGTGTACAAACCGAGCAACTGGCGCAACCACGATGATCGCTGGCGCTACAACCTGTTCGCCGGGCAGGAAAGCAAGTTGTTGAGTAACTGGGATGAGCAGGCTTACGGCGACATGACCGCAGGCGCCGCCTTCAACTACCTGCTGCATCCACGGGTGATTCTCGGCGTCTCGGCTCGTCAGGTTCGCGATACGTTGCAATATGGGTCATCGGTCGACTGGTCCCTGGCCGATAACACCAGCCTCTTCGCCAACGTCTACCAGACCGAGGATCACGGCACCGGTCTCGATCTGCAAGCGATGTACAACTACGGTTCCGGCAGCGTGTTCGCCGCCCATAACCGCAGTTGGCTGGACACCACCAATACCTACGAAACCCTGCCCGATGGCTCCCGGGTGCGACAGCGCAATGTGTTTGTCGGCCAGACCAGCAACTCGTCGTTGTCGGTGAATCACCGCCTGAGCAGCAAAAACTCGGTCAACGGTCGGGTCTCGTATAGCGAAGGCAACAGTGAAGGCGTAGGCCTGGATCTGGGCTGGACCCAGCGCACCCACCTGTTCGGCAGCGATGCCAATTGGCGCTTCTCGGTGTTTGACCGGCCCGGCACTTTCAGTAGTGGTGACGAACGCAATCGTGGGTTCGATCTGACCGTCAGCCTGGCCTTGGGCGGGCCGGGTGAGCAGTGGTCCGGCAGCATCGGTTCGCGCACCTCCCGTGACGGTGGCCGCGACAACAATGCCTCGCTCAGTTACCGCAAAGACCTGCAGGGCCACGTGCTGCAAAGCGTGTCGGCCACCGCGATCACCGACACCTATGGTGTCGGCCTGTCCGGCACAACGAACTTCAGGAATGAGGCGATCAACGGCGACGCCTTTCTCCAACGCTCCTCCTTCAACGGTAACTTCACCGGCGGCCTGAACCTGGACAGCACCGTCGCCGTGGGTGGCCAGCACATCGTCATGACCAGCCAGCATCAAGGCAGTGGTGCCGGGATGATCATCGACGTCGAATCCGACCTCGATGAAATCGCCCTGCGCGCCGACGACTTGAGTGGCGGCAGCGCCAGCTTGCGCCCGGGGCGCAATTTCATCCCGATCACCGCCTACAAGAGCAGTTCGGTGAGCTTCGACTTCGAGGGCAACCACCCGCCGGCCGCGACCATTCAACCGGCGCGCACCAGCTATCACCTGAACAAGGGCGGCGTGGACTACCGCAAGATCACCATCAGCAAAACCCTGACCGTGCTCGGCCGCTTGATCGACCCCCAGGGCAAACCGCTCAAGGGCCATCACATCATCAACCACGCCAGCCGTGGGGTCAGTGAAGTGGACGGCTTCTTCTCCATGGAAATGAAAGCCGGTTCGCCGACCCTGGAAGTGCGTTATGGCGATCAGTTGTTGTGCCAGTTCCGCCTCGACCCGAGCGGTGCGCGCCGCGAAAACAATGTGTTGATGATCGGGGACTTGCGGTGTACGCCGGATACGTTGGCGGAAGCGACTTATGGTGCTGAAACGGCCGGTTAAACGCTACATTCGATACGTTGGATTTAATATGACTATCCCGAAAAAATTGGCTGAGCGCGTGGTAAAAAAACTCCTGGCTACTTCCATGGCGTTGTTTTTCACAGTTCCTGCCTTCGCTGTAACGTTGCCCATTACCGCCGAGTTCAAACCAGACCGCACCAACCCCAGCGCTAACTATTTCAAGAACACAACACCGATAACGGGAATCTGCGCTCACATTCAATACAGTGCGTTTTGTCGATCAAGAAGCTTGTTCAGCATCAATACGCCTATCTTGTTTAACTCGACAGGGCCTATTAGTGCCAAGCATACCAACCCGCGCATGGGGGCGATGATACAGGCCCGGTCGGGATGGCGGGATCTGGATGTAGTCCCGGTCGGGGGCGGGAAATCGGAAAGGTTGAGCTTTCGGATATCCGGGATTTCCAGCACCTATAAGACCACCACACCGGTTGCCGAGTTGGTGGGTGGAGCTGGCTCCAATGGTGAGGCCCATCGTAAGCTCTGGACCGGAGGCGCTCAAGGCGAATGGGATGCGGCCCCACGACCCTGTGTAACAACGGGGGCCCAGGCTGTTCCCTGGCCCAGTCAGTTTTTGTTTTTCTGGTTGATCCCTGTTGATGGGCTGTGCGCGAAAAACGCCAACTTCGATATTCCAGAACTTCAATACTACGCCTTCGATTTTGCCTACGAACTGCGCACCCCCAACCCGCTGGAAATGGCGACCGGTACTTACACCGGCAGCCTGATAGTGTCCTTGGGGCCCGGCGCAGATATTGATATGGGCGATATCATGTTGCCGGACGACAACATCATCGAGTTGAATTTCATCTTGAGGGTGGAGCACCTTCTTAAGGTCGATGTGCCGCCGGGCGGTAACCGGGTGCAACTTGAGCCACAAGGCGGTTGGCAGGCCTGGCTGAATCAAGGACGAAGACCAACACGGTTATTTCGCGATCAAACCTTCAATATCTCGACCTCCACCCAATTCAAGATGAGCATGGAGTGTGAGTACACCCAGGGTGGCAATACCTGCTCTTTGCGAGAGCCGGTTTCCGGTGACTTGGTGCCGCTGAATGTCAGCGTGAGTCTTCCCCATGGCTTGACCGATGCTGGCGGGCAATCCGTCAATCGTCGGCAGTTACTGCGTGATGGCAGTGGTACCGAGTTGTTCCAGCCGGGTTTGTATGTGGACCGCAAACCGGGAACGCTGCACTTCGAGATTCCCCCGGGCGAAGTGGCTGGAATGATCCGTCCAGGCCCGTCCCGGCAATACTCCGGCAATGTGACGGTTATCTGGGATTCGGAGATTTAGTCCGTTCTTTAAACAGGTTTTCACTGCACTGCTGCATTCAATCAACGAGGTACAGGAATATGAAACGCCTGTTGGCATTATTTGGTTTTTGTTTAATGGCCCAAATCACTCATGCGGGCCCAAGTATCAATGTCGGGGTGGTGTACGACTATCTGGATGGCGATAAAAGCACCTACCTCAAGCGCGTCTTCAACGGTGGCGACAGCACGGCCTTCGTCAAGGTCAATATTCTCGAGATCGTCTATGACGCCGATGGCACTACGCGGGAAATTCCACTCAAGGCGCAGGCCGACGCCAGCGCCCGTGATGGCTTGATGGCCAGCCCGGCGCGGCTGATCGTGCCGGCCAACGGTATGCAGGGCACGCGGTTGTTGTACATGGGCGAACGGGAGAAGGAGCGCTACTTCCGCGTGCGGTTTGTCCCCGTCGTGCCGGAGAAAGAAGATGAATTCGCCGTCTCGGCCGAAGAACGCGAAGACTACAAAAAAGGCCTGTCGGCCGGGGTTAACGTATTGGCCGGTTACGGCACGGTGTTTTTCGTGCGGCCCAGGGAGACACGTTTCGATAGCGCGATAGATAACAGTGCGAGCCGCTATCAGATCCGCAACAACGGCAACACGGTGGTAGTGATTGATGAGTTCAAGGACTGTTCAGTGAAAAACGAGCAAGACTGTCAACCCACCACCAAGCATCACATTCTTGCCGGCCGGACTTTCCAGTTTGAAAAGCAGGCGGGTCGTGAATACCGCTTCACGCTGGTCGAAGGTGAGGTCAGTAAAAAACTGGAAGTGAAGGGATAACTACGCAACCGCATCCTGGCGATTGGTTTTGAAGTAACAGGTGATGAAAATGCTCAAGAAACTGACCATCGTGCTTTCACTGGCAGGTGTCGTGCTGGGAAGCGCTGCGGCTTTTGCCGCTATAGAGAAACATACGTTCGAGGTGTCGGTCACCGTTCCAACCCTGGCGTTCTATGTACTGCCTGCAGACCCGGACTGGATTCATCGCGAGCAGAGACTGCCGTGGAATCTGGTGACGTCGACATTGGGCAGCTTGCGCAAGTCTTTCGATGTCAAGAATGAAGCCGGTTCGATCGAGGCACGACTTGAGGGCAGACCGTATCTGTCTAACGGCACGGATACCGATAACATTGATTTAACGGTCATGTTCAACGGAACCGTGTTGAGTGACGTAGAAACCAAAGAAGTTGTTTCAGTGGCAGAGGGGATATCGGGTAAGCGCGTGTTGTTGGAAATAATGCCCTCGCCACCGTCCGGTGGTGTTTATAAGTCGGGCGAGTACTTTGGCAGCGTGAATATGATCTTCAATGCGGTGTTGCCGGATTTTTGAGGGTGCGGTGCCTGCCAGAATGGTTGAGGGTAATGGGGTGGTTCAGAGTGTATAAAGCATGAAGTCAATAAGAAAATTGAGTTTTCTGTGGGTTTCTGTACTGGCGAGTTCAGTGTTGGGTCTGCTGACAACAACGGTCCTGGCTGATGTGGTGGAGATCAGTGCGGAGTTTGTACCTGATCCTACAAACCCCGGATTAAACAGCTTTAAAAATACAACACCTCCTAGTGGGTACTGCGCGATACATCCGTATTTTTGTAACATCAGAAAGATATTTAGCATTCAAAGTAATATTACTGCCGAATCCAATGTTCCCATTCAGGCTAATCATGCTCTGCGTAATGGGCCGATGTTTCAGATACCGGCGCAGTGGCGTGATCTGGAAGTATTACATGCAGACGGCCTCGAATCGGAAACAGTCCAGATCCGTGTCACGAGTATAGGCGGCAACTACCTTCTGAGTCACCCGGTGAGGGAATTGGTTGGAAGACCTGAGGTGAATTCTTCCAAGGCGCATGGACTTTTATGGGGAGGGTCCGAGGCATTTTACAGTAATGGTCATTGGTACTATCCACCTCGTCCTTGTACCACGGCAACCAATGCATATTATGTTGAGGATAGGTGGGGCAGTTTCTTCTGGAACGTGCCTGTTGGGCAAGTCTGTGGGAAAACAGCCGCCTTCGACATTCCCGGATTCGGTTACTCAAAGCTGGATTTTATGTATGAACTTACCACACCTAATCCACTGAAAATGAAGGCGGGTATTTATACCGGACGTGTGCGTTATAGCGTCGGTCCGATGATGGACTTTGACTTGGGTGACGTGATGATCCCCAGCGATAACGAGCTGGTGTTCAATTTCACCCTGAAGGTCGATCATATATTCAAAGTCGACATTCCCCCGGGTGGCAATAAAGTAGTCTTGCTGCCACAAGGCGGCTGGCAGGCCTGGCTGAATCAAGGTCGCAAGCCGACACGATTGTTCCGCGATCAAACTTTCAATATCTGGACTTCCACCGCATTCAAGATGAGCATGGAGTGTGAGCATTACGCGGCCAATAGTACCTGCGCTTTACAGGACGATAAAAACAATCAGGTACCGGTGGATGTCTCGGTGAGCTTGCCCAACGGTTTAAGCGACGCAGAACGGCAATCGGTGAGCCGTCGCCGATTACGGGTGGACGGTGTCGGGACCGAAAGATTCGAGCCTGCTCTGTATGTCGATCACAAACCCGGGACCTTGCACTTTGAGGTGAGTAAAGGCGCCGTGGAAGAGATGTTGCAGCGAGACAGCCGTCACTATTCGGGCGACATCACGGTTATCTGGGATTCGGAAGTGGGGTGAGGGGAGGGCTGATGCTCTGTCGAGCCCAGGCAGCCGGAGATCAAAAGATCGCAGCCTGCGGCAGCTCCTACAAAATCTGCGTACATTCACGATGTGTACCCGGTCGGTGTAGGAGCTGGCGCAGCCTGCGATCTTTTCGGTGCGCCGAAAATCAAAAGATCGCAGCCTGCGGCAGCGCCTACCCTGCGTTTCTCAGTGCTGCGCGAGTCAAGCGCCGGCTCAGTTCCTTCTCGTCATGCCAGATGTCGCTGTACAGCCTGGCATACACCTCATCGGTCATTTCTTCGTCGGTGAAGACCACGCTCTCAGGAACGGGGAGTTTGCTGGCAAGGTTCTTCAGTTTCTCCTTGCGCTGGTTTTTTTCTGCCTCAGGCAACGCTTCGGAATGTGCCCAGTCTTTTTGTGCTATCCGCAACTCATCAAGCAGTTCGGCTTTGCCGTCGTATAACTGCTCGTTTTCCTTGAACTCCTTGGGGTGAGCATCCCGCAAGTATTCTTCCCAGAATGGCTGCTTGATCATTTGATCGACCAGCCCGTCTCCGAACTCCAGGTCCATAACGGTGTTGTAGGCCTGGTCGATCGCGGCGCTATCGACATCGGCTGTGAGCCTGTAGGTCATGTGTTCCGACAGCCATGGCAGCTCGAGCCGGGTTTTCAGAGCGGTTTGATAGGCGCTGTAAACCTCCACTTCATCGACGCTTCCGGGGACCCCATCCAACATATCGGTGTTGAGTCGCAATCCAGACCCGCCTTCATGGGTGGGGGCGATACGGTGCTTGACCACGGCTTGAGCGATGTTATTCACCTGGTTCAGGCGTGACTTTTGCCGGGCCAGGATTGCCAGGCTGGCTTCAAGGCCTTCGCCGGTTAAATCCCTATAAGCTTCGAAGACCAGTGTCTCGACCCCCATGACGTTGAAGATCTGGGCACCCGCATCGGCGCAGTTGACGGGCTGGCTCGCCAGGGTAAACAGCTTGTTGCGCAGGGTGCCATCCTGGTCAATCGCAACCAGCATGCGCCAGACTTTCTGGGTGAGCTGCGCGCGGTTTTGCCGATACAACGCTTTGTCCTGCGCGGTCTCGAAATTGTCAGGCTGCTCCAGGCTCTTGATGACCTCGAAAAAACCTTGGGAGCCATGGTCATGCTCAAGGTCATCCCATATTTCTTGCCTGTCTGTTCGCTGCTCGGTATTCAAGCCTTGCATCCAGAATTCGCTACCTTTTTCTCCCCTGGGATTGTAGGTGCGGTAAGGGTCCAGACCAGCAGCCTTGCGGTAATTGACCATTCGTTCTTCATCGTCAAGGCCGAGCTTATTGCGGTCCAGCCGAGTGCGCGCGACCGTTTCTGCTTCCGGCGAACCTGGCGTTACTTCAGGCACGTGTGTAATAGACGTGTCTTGCAGTTCCAGCAAAAAGTCTTTGGGGCGGGGGTGTGCGAAGATTCCGGCTGGCCAGTCCTTGATGCCGGTACGCGACAAGACCAATCCATGCAGATCAGGCATGAGGCTGATATCCGGTGCCACCGTCAGTCGATCGTTGTGCGACATGATCAGTACTTGCATACGCTTCAAGTTCTTGAGTCGCGCGAGGCTTTGCTCGGTCCATTCGATCGGATTTTCCGCAAGGCCAAGGTAGGTGAGGCGGGGCATGTCCCTCATGGCTACCGGGAAGCTGTCCAATGAGTTCCCGGTCAAATCCAGCGAATGAAGGTTAGGGAAGTTTTCCAGGAAGCTCGCCTCTACGTTGGAGAGCATTGTATCTGCCAGGTTCAGGCTAGTGACATGGCTAAAGTCAGCCCTCAATTTGGGCAGGCCTCTGAGGTGTCGAAGCAACGGCAGTTTACTCAGATCAAGCTGACTGCCGAAGCGTCTGATTCCAGCGGCGTCTTCATAACCCGTTGCAGGATTTTCCCAGCATTCCCTCAGTGAATTGGAAACGCGAGTTCTTACAGACCGCTCCTCGGCTACCAGGCGATTGCCCCGCGGCCATTGAGTCGGCAACTTCAACCAGGTGTCCAGATCCTGCAGCAGCGCTTTTTTCTCGGCCTCGAGGTCGCTGAGGATTCTCAGCCCTTCAGGGGAGTCGATGCTCTGAACATATTGACGGCTCCTTTCTTCCGTAAAACCGGGGTACAGGGCCTTCACCCTTTCCTCGAGCGAAGGGGGGCGCCGGCCCACAAGCCTGCTGAAGGACTCGAGCATCGGACGTTGAAGGAGGGTCATTGTCTCTCGATCGACCCGTGGGCGGATCGGTGGCTCTGCGAGAATCGTCCGCCGTTCGGCGGGCGCTTCGGTCTTGACCATCACCCATTGCTTGAACAGCCGTCCCTGGCCGGTCTGGTAGCCCAACTGCAGGCGTTTGTCCGCAGGTAGCGCATGTAGGATCGAATTATAGAAGTCGCCGGGCTCATGCAGTTTTGTATTGGCAGAGTCGCGGACTTCGTACTGTGCGCGTTCATTCCTGACCAGTACCCGGACGGTCGAAGCCTCTGCCCTGCCAACGCTGCAACGCAGGGGGCCGTCATAGGTGCCCTCACGGACTTCGATACGTAAATCACTGAAAGTGTCGGTATAGATTCTGAGTGAGTTCAGGGCCAGCCTTTCGGTATCAGGTACGAGGTATGCCTCGTCATAGAACCCTTCATACGCATGGCTGGCCCGTGCTTCGAACGCCGCTTCGCGGGCCCGGTTTCTCAAGCGTAACGGCAGGCGTTGTTCTTGCGTCATGCGCTCAAGCTCGGCGTCACTGGAGCCGCTCAGCAACTTTTCTGCGACATCGGACGGGAGTTCCGGGAATGTGCGCTGGAGCAGTTGAATGTGGGCGTTATCCGATTTTTCCCTGAACTGATGCATCTGCTTGAAGATGTCAGCCTTGTCCTTTTCCGCTTCCTCAGCCAAGCGATCGCGCAGGGCTTGCACTTGCTCATCCTTCGGGACCTTTTTGCCGAGCAGCGTTTCAAGTTCCTCCTCGTTCAGAAAATCCACGAGGCTTTCCCCGAATTTACCGCTCAAGACGTGCGAGAGGCTGGTGGTGAGCGTGTGATCCTCTGGTGCGTCGACCTTTCCATACTGGCGAAAGTTTCCGGTTTTGCTGGAGTCTTCGTACACCTTCAGCGCTTTATCCGAAGGCCATCCTTCCAGATGGGGCGCGAGGGATTCGAACCAGTACCAGGACGGATCGAGGGGGCGTCCCGCACGGATCAGTTCACTTGCCTGCTCCACCTCTTGATCGATCTTGAAGCGCTTCAGTGCGTCGGTCAGCAGTGGCGGTGGCGGAGCGTTTTCAACGTGCATTTTGCGCAGTGCATTCTCCCGGGTTCCGCTGACGGTGCGGATCTGCTCGAGTTCGGCATCGCTCAAACCGCCTACGCTGTGGCCGAGGCGGCGCATCAGCGTCGGGCCCTCCCAGGTTCGCGGGTTTTCGGCTTCATGGGTCCAGGCGCCAAGGCCGTTGTGTTTCAGTTCGGGTGAATAGGCCTCGGGGTGGGTAGGGTGTTTGATCCGATGCTTGTCGGTTTCCGGGTCTATTTGCACGACGTAGTGTTTGTCGTCCAGCGGCAGAATGTCCTGGCCTTCATGTGAGTGCAGACCCCGCTCATTAGGGCTGGAGTCGGCCGGCAACGTGAGGTTCGGCCGTTCGTAGGGTTTGAGATCGGGGTTCCACAGGCGGGTCTGGCCATTGGGCAGTTCGACGGGCTTCATGCCGTCGACGAAGGGCGAAAGCTTCAGGCGAGCCATCTGGCCAATCTTGGCGCCTGCGGCAAAGGCCACCAGTTGAACGATATCCGTCACCACGCCAACGAAGTGTTCGGCGGCTTCGACCCACAGGCCTTCGGCCAGATCGACGATGGATTCGATGACGTCGCTGGCTATTTGATAGGCGGTGTAGGCCATCATCAGCTGGCCAAGACCTGGAACGAAGGGGGTGACGACCATTAGCGCGACGTTGAAGATGTCCGAGACGATTTTTTTGAAATTGTCCCACCAGGCCCAACGGGCATTGCTATCGGTATCGGCGGTGGAGACCGCTATATCTCGCGCGTCATTGAGAATCTTGTTGAGTTTTTGCTGATAGAGATGCTTCCAGAAGTCGCCAGTGATCGGTGTGACGCGAAATTGCAGATTGGGGTTGGTTACGGGTTCTTCTCGCCACGTCGGGCGTTGATCCAGATCTTCTTTTTCATGCCATTGCACCCTGAGCAGGCGTTGCTGGAGCCCGGCGAAAAAGTGCCCTCGCTGTTGCTGATCGACGAACTGGCTGAAGTATTGTTGATAGGTCATTTGGGTCGACTCTATGAAGGCGTTGTCGCGCAATTGGCGGGCCAGCTCATTCAAGAAATCGGTCCCCGAAGCGTATTCTTTCAGCGGATGCTCGGGGTCATTAGGGACATACGCGACCAACCTTTCGACAGTACGGGTTTGCTCCGCGACTGTGGTAATCAGCACGATGCCGGTCAAGGCAGCATCCAGTATCGACAGTTCGGTAAACTGCACGACCTTGCCTTTAAGGGTGAGGTTTCGTTGGCCCTCAAGCATCGCTAGTATCAGGCCATGGGTGTCGGACTCAATGTCCTTGGTCATCAAGGCCAGATGTGCGGCGGCTACAAAGGCGGCTTTCTGGCTTTCAGTAACTTTGTGTTCTAAAACCGCCTTTGCTACCGCATCGCCGGCAAGCAAAATGCTTTCAAGGTGTTTGGTATAACGGGCGCCAATGTCCAGTTCACGACAAAGTGCCTGGAACTGACTGATGGTCATTTTGCGTTTGATCGGTTTGATATCGAACAGCCCGCGCTCATCGGGCTTGCTGATGAAGTTGGAGTCGGCTTCGTATTTTTCAGAGGCGCCGAAGTTATGCAGGGCGGCATCCAGTAACGAAACAGTCCGGGTGATGACGCCCCCCGAGGTGTCGATTACATACCAGGGGCGATCCTTGGGGAGGTAGAGGTGTAAGTAAGTAGTCTTCACATCATCATCGACCCCGTACTGTTCTTTCAGTGCGGCACTGAGCAACAGTTCGGCAAATTCATGGATGCCTTGCAGTTCCTCAAGAAACCGGTCTACGTTGTTTTGTGAGGTCCAGAGGTTGATGTTGGCCTCTTGCAGCGTGGCGTGGTGCGCAGAAGTTGCGCTGGTGTACCAGTCTTGATGACCCGACCGGGTAGCACTCAGCTCCCGGACTCTCTTTAGCGAGGCGCTTTTGAAGGCAGGATTGATCTTGCCCGTGATGAAGCTGTAGTGAGGGCCTTTATTGTTGTTTGTGTCAGCGCCGAGACGGGCGGATATACGTCCTTGTAAGTCAGACATTGTGATGACCTTGAGCATTGATGGGAGTGTCCAGCCTATCCGTCAGTGCGCAAAATAAAAGTCTGAAAATCGGTTGTTGAACAGTGGCTTTTGTTTATGAAACATTAAATATTGAAATGCGGAAAATAACTAATTACCACCTCTATAGTGAATAGGCTTTACACCGCAAGCGGGCAGCATAATGGCTACTGTTATCCCCCTCGCGCCACTTCAACGGCCAGGCACTGGGTATTGCTACCCGGCTGCAAGTAGGGGTTAAGGATCGGCGCCATGCCCTTGAGTACCTGTACCGGCAATGCCGAGGTGAACTTGAAGGCCTCGGCCGTGCGCCCTGGAACGAATGCGGTCATGGTGCCGAAGTGACGATCGCCGATGTAGAACACGAAAGTTGCGGTCCGGTTGATCGATTTGGAGCTGAGAATCCGTCCGCCGGAACCGACGGCCTCGATCCGGTTGTCACCGGTACCGGTCTTGCCGCCCATGGCCAGCTGGGTGCCATCGGCCAGTTTGAAACTGCCGGATACCCGTTTCGCGGTACCGGCATCCACCACCTGTGACAGCGCCTCGCGCAGGGCCGCGGCGACCTCGGAAGGCATCACGCGTTTGCCTTTGTCCGGGTCGTTGATCAGTTTGGTTTCATAGGGTGTGCCGGCGGCGAAATGCAAGCTGTCGATACGCAGGGTCGGTTGACGCACACCGTCATTAAGGATGGTCCCGACCAGTTCCGCCAAGGCTGCCGGGCGATCGCCGGAGCTGCCGATGGCCGTGGCCAGGGACGGCACCAGATGGTCGAACGGATAGCCGACTTTCTGCCAGCGCTGGTGAATGTCGAGGAAGGCTTCGATTTCCAGCATGGTCCGGATACGGCTGTCGCGGGCGCCCTTGTGGCGGCTTTTGAACAGCCAGCTATAGACTTCCTGGCGCTCGAATTCACTGGCTTTGACGATCTGGCTGAACTTGGCATCGGGGTTGTTGAGCAAATAGCCCAGCATCCATAGATCCAGTGGGTGGACCTTGGCGATGAAACCCTGGTCGGGCAGGTCGTAGGTACCCGGGCCGTAACTCAGATAGAGCCTTTCCAGGCGTTCATCGGTGAGTTTCTCGTTGAGCTTGGCGCCTTTGAGGTGCGAGCGCACGAAGCTGTTAAAGCTCTCCTGACTGGCCTCGGGCAGCAGGTAGCGGTGCACGGCGGCGAGACGGATCGGCGTCGGGCGCATGCCGTCGAGGAAGGTGTCGAGGCGGGTCTGGGTGTCCTTGTTCTGATACTTCTTCCAGAAGCGCAGCAGGAACTTGGTGCCCTCGTGGTCGGCGAACCTGGCCAGGTATTCCTGACGCCGCGGCTGGCCATCGTCCTTGAGCAACAGGGCGCTGTTATTGGGCCCCGAGTAAGTGCTGTAACGCACCAGATCACGCATCAACCGAATGAATGGCAGGTTGATCGACTCGCGTATGGCGTCGCGCAAGGTCGGCATGCGGCCGTTGTCTTCCTTGCGAAAGTTGTTGAACGTGTGCAGTCCGCCACCGGTGAAAAAGGCTTCGCCGGGGCTCGCCGAGTATTTGCGATCGAGGGCCGCGCCGAGCATTTTCGGCAGGCTGCGGTCGTTGTTCTGGATCAGATAATCAACAGCCCAGCGGGTGATTCGGTCCTGGTCGGCGACCTCGGTTTTCTTCAGGACCGTCGCCGGCTGCGCGGCGTAGCGCTCGTGCAGTTCCGCGATGATTTGCAGGTAGGTGGTCAGCACCCGCAATTTGGCGGTGGAGCCCAGCTCAAGCTTGCTGCCTTCGTTGATATCGAACGGTTGGTCGGTGCTGTCGGTCTGTACCCGGACCCGAGAACCGTCAGGAGTCAGTTCGAACAGGGTGAAGCTGTAACGCACTTGCGTGGTGCTGGTGGGCGTCAGCAGGCGTTCGCCGATCAGACCGATTTCGGTGGCGTAGGCCGGATCGGCCAGTCGTTTGAGGTATTCGGTGGCCTGGGTTTGCAATTCGCCTTGCAGGGTACTGGTGGCCGACAGGTCGAGGCGGTCCAGATCATAGAGCGGGCGATTGAGCAGCCCGGCCAGTCGACTGCGGGCCACGCTGATGCCTTTGTTGGTTTCGATCGGCTGGATGGTCGGTTGTTGCTGCCAGTCGCGGTACGTCACTTTGCTGGCCAGGGCCGCGGCGGACAATGCTGGATCGATCACATTGTTCAGCGCCAGCAAACGAATGTGGCTGTCGGTGAGTTGCGCCAGTTCATTGTGGCCCCGCGTCAGATAATACGAAGGCCGACGCTGGGCGATCATCAGCGACAACACCTCACGCAAGGCCAGCCCACGTTGGGCCAGGCTTTGCGGGTCATTGGCGGTACTGGCCAGGCGTTCGTTGACCTGTTTGAAGTCCGCGCCGTACCAGACCCGCAAGCCCTCGGCCATGCCATGCACTTCACCATGGCCTGGTACTGCTGACAGCGGCACGCTATTGAGGTAATCACGGACGATGTTCTGCCGCGCCTCCAGGGTTTGCGGGCCATCCTGGTAGGCGCGCACGCTGGCGGAAATCATCTGGCGGATCTTTTCGCCGCCGGAAGCCGTCAGGCCATCGGGCGAGTGACGATACTTTTCAAGCTGGGTCGCCAGAGTGCTGCCACCCGCTGTCTGCCCGGGCAGGTGAAGCATTTTTGCCACTTGCGACCAGGCCGCCATGCCAAAACGCGGCCAGTCCACCGCGGGGTTAGCCAAGGGCTGTTGCGGATCGAGCAGTTCACGGTTTTCGATAAACAACAGGCTGTGCACCACCAGCGGTGGGATATCGGCAAAACTCGAATACAGCTGTTGTGGGTAGTGATATTGGTACAACGGCGCGGCGCGGCAGTCGGTAATCGACAATCCGGCCTGGATTTTCTCCGAATAGGGTACGAAAAAGCCTTTTTCGCTGTAGTCGAGCAAGTCCTCGGAAAAGCGCGTTTGTGACTGAATCAGGTAATCACGTTTGACCAACCGTGGCAGGAACTCACCCAGCGAGCTGTAGCCCAGGCGCTTATCGAACGGACCGGCACCCGGGTAGAAAATCGAGTCGCTGGGACCCGGCTGCATCGAGTAACTCAAGGACGCGGCGAATTTGCTGAACTCACGGGCCTGCAATTTCGAGGTGCGCATCTCCTTGGTGGCGGCGAAACCCAGGGCGATCAGGGCAATCAGCAACAACAACCAGAACATCCGCCACCCGTACCGGCGAAGTCGAGTTTTTTTTGGTAATGGCGCTTCATCCACATTGTCGGTAGGCACTACAGTTTTACTCGAATCGGTTTGTCGCAAAGCGCCCATAGTCGACTGATCCATTCACGCAGATTGATCGGACTTGTTTGAAGCTTAGACCGTGGTTGGAGTCGGTGAAAAATTTGTGAAGGATGCCTATAGCCTTTCGACGAGGGCCGGCAGGTTGGCACGAGTTCAGGGTGGGGATCAATTTGTGGCGAGGGGGCTTGCCCCCGCTGGAGCGCGCAGCAGTTCCAATCGGATTGATGCATTTCTTTCAGACCAACCGCGGATGCAGGTTTTGCGACTGCTGCGCAGCCGAACGGGGGCAAGCCCCCTCGCCACAGGGATTAGCGCTGCCTGTCTGAAAGTATTGAAATAGAGCCATCCAGTGGTAAATTCAGCACGGCCAGGGACATGACGATGCACCATTGCTGTGCAATACTTCTCGCCGGTTTCAAGCTGGGATCACGCTAGAAAGCCAGGTAATGCACCTCCGTCAGAAGGGCTTTTACCGCGAGTTCTGGCTGAATCTAGTCGTTTATATAGTGAAAAGCCCTGTCCGGAGCTTTTTATACTGCACGCCCCGCTGATCTCGTAGGTTTTGTCCTACGGACTGGCTGGCCCACAAGGTCGGCCCGGTTGAGCACGTACAGGCTATCCGTCCGTACGTTGAACACTCGGTGGTTCATATCCAATAACAAGATGAGGTTGTATTCCCATGCCAGTTGGCAACCACTTGCCCCAAGGCGAGACCGCTCAGGGCGGCCCGCTCAAACGCGAACTCGGCGAACGGCATATTCGCTTGATGGCGCTCGGCGCCTGTATCGGTGTCGGTCTGTTCCTTGGTTCGGCCAAGGCCATCGAAATGGCCGGCCCCGCAATCATGCTGTCTTACATCATCGGCGGCCTGGCGATTCTGGTGATCATGCGCGCCCTCGGCGAGATGGCCGTGCATAATCCGGTAGCCGGCTCCTTCAGCCGCTATGCGCAAGACTACCTTGGCCCGTTGGCGGGCTTCCTCACAGGCTGGAACTACTGGTTCCTGTGGCTGGTGACCTGCGTTGCGGAAATTACCGCGGTGGCGGTGTACATGGGCGTCTGGTTCCCCGATGTGCCGCGCTGGATCTGGGCGCTGGCGGCCCTGGTGAGCATGGGCTCGATCAACCTGATCGCGGTCAAGGCCTTTGGTGAGTTCGAGTTCTGGTTCGCCCTGATCAAGATCGTCACCATCATCGCAATGGTCGTCGGCGGCATCGGCGTGATTGCTTTCGGCTTCGGCAACGACGGCGTGGCGCTGGGGATTTCCAACCTGTGGAGCCACGGCGGTTTCATGCCCAATGGCGTGCAGGGTGTGTTGATGTCCCTGCAAATGGTGATGTTCGCCTACCTGGGCGTCGAGATGATCGGCCTGACTGCCGGTGAAGCGAAGAATCCGCAGAAGACCATTCCGAACGCCATCGGCTCGGTGTTCTGGCGCATCCTGCTGTTCTACGTCGGCGCGCTGTTCGTGATCCTGTCGATCTACCCGTGGAATGAAATCGGCACTCAAGGCAGCCCATTCGTGATGACCTTCGAGCGCCTGGGCATCAAGACTGCCGCCGGCATCATCAACTTCGTGGTGATCACCGCGGCACTGTCGTCCTGCAACGGCGGCATCTTCAGCACCGGTCGCATGCTCTACAGCCTGGCGCAGAACGGCCAGGCTCCAGCGGGTTTCGCCAAGACCTCGAGCAACGGCGTGCCGCGTCGCGCCCTGCTGCTGTCGATTGGTGCCCTGCTGCTGGGTGTGTTGCTCAACTACCTGGTGCCAGAGAAGGTCTTCGTCTGGGTCACCGCCATCGCCACCTTCGGCGCGATCTGGACCTGGGCGATGATCCTGCTGGCCCAGCTCAAGTTCCGCAAAGGCCTGAGCCCGACTGAACGAGCGGGACTCAAGTACCGCATGTGGTTGTTCCCGGTGAGTTCGTACCTGGCGCTGGCATTCCTGGCGCTGGTGGTAGGCTTGATGGCCTACTTCCCGGACACTCGCATCGCCCTGTATGTCGGCCCGGCATTCCTGGTGCTGCTGACGGTGGTGTTCTACGCCTTCAAGCTGCAACCGGCCAATGCCGTGCAAGGCGCGGTGCGTACAGCTTCGTAATCGTTGCGCTGGAAAAGCGAAAGCCCCGGTCGGATGATCGGGGCTTTTTGCGTTTTCAAGATCAAAAGATCGCAGCCAGCGATCTGTTGATTCCGGGGTTTTTCGCCCACCGGTCTGTTCGCGAATCTGAAATTAGACAAGTGGATCAAGGGTGCTAGCGTGCATATAGCCCACCCGGTCTGAAAACCGCAGCAGTGTTCGTAAGGAACGGTGCGTCAGTGATGTCTACTTCGTACGGGAGGATGCCGTTCGAGTGGAAATATTTTAATGATTGCATTCAATTGGATGTGTGTCGGCAGTCAGGCCGGAAGTAAGCGCCATGGGTATAAAGCCTGCGTTTCACGGTTTTTCCAGATTTGTGTCAGTCGGCCTGGTTAATACGTTGATTCACTGGTCGACGTTTTTTGTGCTGCACGGGCTCATGGGCTTTCGTCAGGCGCCGAGTAATCTTGCGGCCTTTGGTGTGGCGGTTTCCTTTTCCTATTTTGCCAATGCGCGCTACACCTTCAAGCTCAAGGCTACCGGTTCGCGGTATCTACTGTTTGTCGGGTTCATGGGCCTGTTGAGCCTGGGTGTGGGTTACGCGGCGGATCGATTGCGGCTGCATGGGCTGATCACCTTGACGGTGTTCTCGGCTATCAGTCTGGTTTGTGGTTTCTTTTACTCGAAGTGTTTCATTTTTCGGGAGCGGGAGACGTGAAAGTCTCGCTGATCGTTCCGGTGTTCAATGAGGAACAGGCGATCAACCTGTTTTATCAGGCGGTCCGCCAGCAATTGTCGCTCGATGATTGCGAGGTCGAGATCGTTTTCGTCAATGACGGCAGTTCCGACCAGACCGCTGAGCAGGCCAAAGCCTTGGCATTGGCCGATGACGATGTACTGGTGATCAATTTCTCACGCAACTTCGGCAAGGAGCCGGCGTTGTTTGCCGGGCTTGAGTACGCTAGCGGTGATGCGGTCATTCCGATGGATGTCGATCTCCAGGACCCGATCAGCGTGGTTCCCCGGTTGATCCAGGAATGGCGGAACGGGGCTGATGTGGTCCTCGCCAAACGCCGTGACCGCGCCGCCGACAGCTACCTGAAACGGCATGGCGCGGCGCTGTTCTATCACCTGCTGAACAGGATTGCCTACACCCGGATCGAAGAGAACGTCGGTGACTTTCGGTTGATGGACCGCAAGGTGGTGGATGTCATCCGCACGCTCCCGGAACATCAGCTATTTATGAAGGGCGTTTTGTCCTGGGCCGGATTCAATACCGTGGTCATCGAATATGAACGGGCGGTACGCGTGGCCGGAAAGAGCAAGTTCAATGGCTGGAAACTGTGGAATCTGGCGCTTGAAGGTATTACGTCCTTCAGTACCGTGCCACTGCGCTTATGGACGTATGTCGGTAGCCTGATTTCGTTGTTTTCGATCCTGTACGCCATTTATATGGTGTTGGACAAGATCCTCTTTGGTAACAGTGTGCCGGGTTACCCCTCATTGATGACGGCCATTCTCTTTTTGGGCGGTGTGCAGCTGATTGGTATCGGCATACTGGGAGAGTATATCGGGCGGATTTACATCGAATCGAAACATCGGCCAAGGTATGTGGTGAAAGATATTGTCGGAGGCAAACGCAGGGTGGGACTAAAAAAAGCTCAGTGAGGTTCAGGGCTGAGAAAGGGGCGTTGACATGAGGCTGGCAAGTTTTTTCGACAAGCAGTTGATAGAACGTGAAGTACTGCTGCTGTTTTTATTTGCCGCTTTTATCTACGTCGTGCCTCTGGTGTTGGCAGACCACTACTATATCGATGATAACTGGCGATCTTTGTCCGCCGGAATGTCTTGGGCCAGTCAGGGGCGTTTGTTTACCGAGCTGTTCTACAATGCGTTGACGTTTTCCGCGGGCGCACCGAATATTTTTCCATTGCCCCTGTTAATTGCCACGCTGGCCATCGCCCTGGCGTTGACCCGACTGACGATGCATTACTACAAGGAGCCGACTGTTTCATGCTGTTTTGTGCTGCTGCCTCTTTGGTATAACCCGTTTTTTCTGCAGAACCTGTCTTATCAATACGATGGCCCCGCCATGACCTTGAGTCTGGTGGCGGTTATTTATGCGATTACCTTTCGCGGGAAGTCTGTGCTGCTGCAAGTACTGTTGCCGGGGATGTTGATAGCGCTGGGATTGGGGCTTTATCAGTTGAGCATCAATGTATTTCTGGGACTTTGCTGTGTCGAGTTGATCAGAGGGGTCAATGACGGGGCGTCATGGGATTCGTTGTGTTCGTTGATCAAGGGCAAGCTTGCACAGTTGCTGGTAGGCGGGCTGGTTTATTATCTGCTCGCTTATCCATTCATCATTCAGGAACGCCTGCCGTTGCTGGAGTGGGGGATGAATGGACTTGTCCAGGTTCAAGACAGCATTGCGTTTCTGACAAGCAAGATTGCACTGCTGTTCCGTGGCGCGAATTTCTGGTTGCTGTGGGCTGTGCTGCTTTGCGCTGCAGCCGGAGCCGTGCGGGTCGGACAGACGGTGCGGAAACGAAACGACAGTGCCCTGAAAAAGGTAGTGCTCGGTTTGACCTGTCTCCTGACCCTGCCTGCGCTGGTGCTGCTGGTTTCGGGAGCCGCGCTGCTATTCAGGGACTTCAATGAAGGCGCGAGAACCTTGATGGGGTTTGCAGTGCTGGTGGTGTTTTTGTTTTATCTGAGTCATCTATGGCTGGGGGCGATTCATCCGCGACTGGGGTTGCTGTTGGCGGTTCCTCTGCTGAGCATGCTTTCCCTGTCTTATGCCTATGGGCGCGTTCTGACTGTGCAGAAAGAATTCGCCACCAGTGCGCTGTTTTCGCTGGGGCACGACATCGCTTCCCACCAGCAACTGCGCGAAGCCAGGCGAATATATATGTCCAATACCTATTCCGATCACTGGTTGTCGGGAGCGACAGGTTCTTTGGAATTGATGCCGGTATTGGCGTACATCCTCAACGTGGATTTTTTCATGCTGTGTGAGAATCTGCCCAGGGTAGGCATCACCAACGTGGTCACCGAAAAGGAACGGCGAAACGCGACGCGGGTAGGTTATCGAGGCTATCCACCGGTGGTAGATAGCAAGTTCTATAACATCTACCTGGTCGGTGACTATGGTTTTATCGTCATGAAAGAGCCGCCACCTGTTGAAAGGAAATGATGGGGGCCCCAAAAAGATCGCAGCCTGCGGCAGCTCCTACAGGTTTTGCGTACATCCGAAGATTCATGGCTGTGCGACGCTTTCAGCCGTTCAATTTCGACTGTCGAATCGGCAACTCCACCCGAAACGTTGTCCCCACGCCGACTTCACTGTGTACTGAAATCTCCCCACGGTGCTTTTTTACTATGCCATAGGACAGTGACAGGCCCAGCCCGGTCCCTTGTCCGACCGGTTTGGTGGTGAAGAACGGATCAAAGATTTTCTGTAAACATTGCGGCGCAATGCCTGAACCGGTATCGGCCACTTCCACCCAGACAGTATCCCCCACAACGCCATTGCGGATGGTGATGGTGCCGCGTTCCGGCCCCATGGCCTGGGCTGCGTTGACGATCAGGTTCATGAACACCTGGTTGATTTGCGAGGGCAGGCATTCGACCTCAGGTACTACTACGTACTCCTTGATGACGGTGGCCTTGTACTTGAGTTCATTGGCGACGATGTTCAGGGTTGATTCGATGCCCTGTTGCAGATTGGCCGACTGCCAGTCCTGGCTGGAATCGACCCGGGAGAAGTCCTTCAAGTCTTTGACGATCTGCCCGACCCGACCGATGCCCTCTTTGGACTCCTTGATCAACAGCGGGATATCTTCCTTGAGGAAATCCAGTTCGATCCGCTCCCGCAGGCCTTTCAGGCGGTCCAGGAGCTCTGTGGAACCGATGGCCTCTTCGGCATCCTGATAGGCGTTGAGCATTTCCTGCAGGTGGGTGAAGTAGCCGTCCAGCGTGCCGAGGTTCGAAGAAATAAAGCCGGTGGGATTGTTGATTTCATGGGCGACGCCGGCTGCCAATTGGCCCAGGGATGCCAGTTTCTCCGATTGCATCAGCTGGTTTTCCAACAGTTTGCGTTCATCGGTTTCCCGCTGCAGGGCCGCGCTGGCCAGTCTGAATTCCCGGGTCCATTGCTCGACCATCTGTTCCAGATGGCTCATCTGTAGCTGCGCCCGTTCGGTCATTTCCCACTTGGTGGTGAGGGTATTGGCCATCTGCTGAACCTCGATATTATCGAAGGGTTTTTTCAGGATCAGCAGCCGGTCGTGAGCCTGCAAGCGCTCCAGCAGGTCTTCCCAGGAGTAGTCGGAATAAGCGGTGCAGACCACCACTTGCAGGCGCGGATCGGCATTCCACAAATGCTCGATGGTTTGCGCGCCGTCCCAACCTTCGGGCATACGCATGTCGACGAAGGCCAGGGCGTACGGCCGATCGCGGTCCAGGGCTTCACGGAGCTTGCTCAGCCCTTCCTGACCGCCATAGGCCGAATCCAGCTCGAACACCGTGCTCGCACGCTTGATCTCGCTGCCGAACAACGCCGCCTCCATGTCGTCCAGGTCGACGTTTTGTTGCACCTGAGGGGTGAGGATCTTGCGAAAGTCATCATGGATCGAAGGCGTGTCATCGATCAGCAGAATACGCCGGTTCGACAGGTTGTTCATGTTTGACCTCTGCGGTTATCAAGGGGATATGCAAGGTGAACAGCGCGCCCTTTCCCGGCCCATCGCTGTAGGCGACGAGATGGCCGTTCATCTCGATGGCGGCCAGGGCACAGCTGTGCAGGCCGAACCCGTGACCTTCCTTGCGGGTGGTGAAGCCGTGGGCAAAGATCCGCGTCATGTTTTCCGGTGCGATCCCCTCACCTTCATCCTTGACGCTGACCTGTAAGGTCGCATTGTCGACGACCTTCACCCCGAGGGTCATTTGCCGAGGTCGAGCACTGAGGTCGGACATCGCGTATTTAGCGTTGCTGATCAGATTGATCAGAATCAACAGCAGCCGGTGTTTATCGCCCATCACTTGCGGTACATCGCTGTAGTCCTTGACCACCGTCACATGGTGCCGGGTCAGGGCGCCGGAGTTCATGCGCAGGGCGTCCTCGAGCAGGTCGCTGATGTGCAGCGGTTCCACCAGGCTGGAGGCGCCGGCGTAGGACTGCTGGGTAGCGACGATGTCCTTGATGTGATCGACGCTCTTGCTCAATTGGGCCAGTTCCTCCGCGATGCTCAGTTGCTCAGTGGCGATGGCCTCGACCAACTGGTTCAGGTAGCCCGGCAGCAGCCTGCCTTTTTCGTCCTGGGTGATGAATTCGCCGAGGTCGTGTGGGTGCGCATTGATCAGCTGCATGGCTTTGCCCAAGCCCAGCGCCTTGCTGGTGCGCAACTTGCGGGTAACCAGGTCGGCAGAGATGTTCACACTGTTGAGCACATTCCCGACGTTGTGCAAGACGTTGGTCGCGATCTCGGCCATCCCGGCCTGGCGCGCGGTGTCCAGCAGTTCACTCTGGGTGTCTCGGAGTTCGCGGGTGCGTTCTTCAACCCGTTGTTCGAGACCTTCATTGGCTATTTGCAACTCCTTGTTGACGCGATTGATCACCGTAAAGCTGCGCATCAGCCGACTGGCCAGGTACAACAGCAAGGCCACCAGCAGGGACGAGAACACCAGCAGGGAAAAATGATAGTTCTGCTCGATGGCCTCGGCCTGTTGCTGCTCTCTATTAAGCAGATTGGTGATGTCGTCCAGGCTCTCGGCTACCGGAGTCGCGGCGATCCGCTCCAGCAAGCCGTTGACCACCGGTTGTTCGCGCAGGACCAGGGCGATGTGATTGCTGAGAATCTCCACCGGACTGTGGAACTCCTGCGGCAGACGCTCCTTGTTCAGCGCCAGTTTGCTCAGACCGACGAGGATCTCGGCAGCCCTGTCGTCGGAGGTGACCTGGGCGTATTCGAGGCTGCTGAGCACCAGATCGTAGGTGTCGATCGCGATGTTTTGCAGCATGAGTTTGTCGGCCTCTTCGAGGCGAGCGAGCTGGCCTTGAATATCGTCTTCGGCGATGGGCAGAAACGCCAGGGAGTTACGTAATACGGCGTTGCGGGATTTGAACTGCTCAACCAGCCGGGTCTTTTCCTTGATCGCATTCAGGTAGGCCTCATGACTGGCCTGCCATTGCGGCGAGGCATTGCGGCCGCGACCGGACTCCATCGTCTCGAAGCTGGCCCAATGGCTGGTCATTTCGGTGAGCGGCGAAACCAGCGAATCATAGTTGTGACTGGTAGCGATCCTGGCCTTGAGGATTTCGGTTTCCCACTGCGCGTCCAATTGCTTTATCTGACGGATCAAGTCCCGTGATTCGGTATAGGTCGAGGTTTGAGTGGTGTTGGATTTGAGGTAGAGGAACACCAGTGTCGAGGCAAGCAGTATGCTCATGGCCATGAGCAACACCTGGCTGAGGCGGCGGGAGTTTCTCATAACGGTTTACCTGCCCATTCACCGGTCAGGGTTTTGAGGAATCGAGTGATCAAGTCCTTGTCCTTTTCCGAAGGGACGCGCCCAAGTTGATACTTGAACATCACGTCCACCGCATCGTCGAGTGTCCTGGCCGACCCGTCGTGAAAATACGGTGCGGTCACCGCGACATTGCGCAGGCTGGGCACCTTGAACACATTGCGGTCCTCTTCATCCCCGGTCACCAGATAACGTCCCAGATCAGACTCGGTCGGGTTGCCCCGGACCTGGAAGTAATCGCCCATCACCCCGAACTTCTGGAACATGTTGCCGCCGATATTCACTCCCTGATGGCAGGCGATGCAGCCGTATTCCTTGAAGCGTTGGTAACCGTATTTTTCCTCCCGGGTGAGGATGTCGGTGTCGCCCATGAGGTATTGGTCGAAGCGTGAATTACCGCTCAACAGGGTGCGTTCGTAAGTTGCCAGTGCGTTCTGCACATTGGCTGCCGTTACGCCATCGGGGTAAGCGGCAGCGAAGGTCGTGTGGTAGGTCGGGTCGGCGGAAAGGGTCTGGACCACGTGCTGCCAGTTGCTGCCCATTTCGCTGGGGCTTTGCACGACTTCGTGAGACTGTGACTCCAGGGTATTGGCTCGACCGTTCCAGAACTGCCTGAAGTTCAGGCTGGCGTTCAATACGCTGGGGGTATTGATCGTCTGGGGCTTACCGTCGAAGCCAATGGAAAACGGTTTGTCATCGGCACCGCCTTTTTCCAGCTGATGACAGCTGGCACAGGACACCCTGTTGTTGACCGATAAGCGTGTGTCGTTAAACAACTGCCGACCCAGTTCGACGCGCTTGGGATCCTGGTGAGAAACCGGCGGCAGCGGTTTGAGCGGCTCATTGAGGGGGGCGGCGTTCGCGTCCAGGCATACCCCGAGCAACAGGGCGAAGACCAGTCGGGTTGCGTGTGGCGACATCTGATGATTCCTTGGCCGGGTGCCTGAGCATCGTGAAACCTGAAGGTACGTTGTGCTGATCTACTCGTCCGGCGGGGCACGCAATCCTGCTGTGGTCATGAGTTTGGCAAAGGCCTGGGCCTCTACGGCTTTGCTGAAGAAATATCCCTGGCCTTCCTCGCACTGATGAGCCTTGAGGAAGTCCAGTTGCTCAAGGGTTTCCACGCCTTCGGCAATGATGTTCAGGTTGAGGCTTTTACCCAGGCTGATGATGGCGCTGACCAGCGCGGCGTCATTGCTGTCGGTGCTCAGGCCGCGAACAAAGGACTGGTCGATCTTCAATACATCGATGGGAAATCGCCGCAGGTAGCTCAAGCTGGAGTAGCCGGTGCCGAAATCATCGATGGCCAGCCGTACACCCAGTGCCTTGATGGTTCGCAGGGTTGCCACGGTGGCATCGACGTTCTGCATCAGCACGCTTTCGGTGATTTCCAGTTCCAGCAACGTCGGATCGAGGCCGGTTTGTTCGAGTATCTGCACGATACCCTCGACAAACCCACGCTGACGAAAATCGATCGCGGAAACGTTCACCGACATGCTGATCGCCGGCAATCCTGCCGCCTGCCAGGCGCAGGCTTGCCGGCAGGCTTCGGCCAATACCCATTTGCTCATCGGGACGATCAGGCCGCTGTCTTCGGCGACGCAAATGAAGTCCGACGGATAGACCCAGCCGTGTCCCGGTTTCAGCCAGCGGATCAATGCTTCGGCACCCACTACTTTGCCAGTCTTGAGGTCGAGTTTGGGTTGGTAGTGCAGGACGAACTCCTTGCGCTCCAGGGCTTGGCGAATGCCGGACTCGATGCTTTGCTGTTCACGGGCGCGCTGATTCATGTCATCGATGAAGAAGCCGAAATCATTCGGCGCACTGTCCTTGACGTTGCGCATGGCGGTTTCGGCTTTCTTGATCAACGCCAGGGCATCGAAGCCATCGTCGGGATAAATGCTGATACCCAGGCTCGCGGTCACGCTCAGGTCATGCCCGGCGATGTGCTGCGGGGTACTCACGGCGCTCAGGAGTTTTTCGGCGATACCTTTGGTCTGCTGGGGGTGATGGACATCGGCGAGGATCACCACGAACTCGTCGGAACCGTAGCGAAACACCGAGTCGGACTCCCGCACCGTCGCCACCAGGCGCTGCCCGACCTGTTTGAGCATTTCATCGCCAATCGGATGGCCGAGCGCGTTGTTGATACGCTTGAAGCGATCGAGGCCCAGAAACATCACCGCCAGTTGCTTGTCATGGCGCCGGGAAAGCGCCAGGGACTGGGTCAGCCGGTCACCGAGCAGGGTGCTGTTGGGCAATTCGGTGAGTACGTCGTACTGCAACAGGTGAGAGACCTTGAGCAATTCCTGGACGCGGTCCTCGATGGTTCGCTCAAGGCTGTGCATTTTTATCGCCGCATCCTGAGCCATCTGCCATTTCCAGGTCAGGGCGCTGGCCATCTGGAGTATTTCCAGGCTGTCGAAGGGCTTTTTCAGCACCAGCAACTGGTCGCTGAACTCCAGGCGTTCGGCCATCGCCTCCCAGGAGTAGTCGGAGTACGCGGTGCACAGTGCGATCTCCAGGCGAGGGTCGGCCTTCCACAGGCGCTCGATGGTTTCCAGTCCATCCCAGCCTGGCGGCATACGCATGTCGGTGAATGCCAGGGCATAGGGCCGGCCTTCGGCCAGGGCCTGTTCGACCAGTTCCAGGGCTTCCTTGCCCTGGTAGGCCGAATCCAGCTGATAGGAAGGCCGCGCGGGCTGCACAGTACCGAACAGCGCCTCTTCCGAATAAGCCAGGGTGGACTCACTTGCCGGGTCCGGGCTCAGGATCTTGCGAAAATCCTCATGGATCGAAGGCGTGTCATCAATGATCAGGATGCGCCGATTGTTGAAGGCGAAAGATGATGCCATCACGAGGCCTCCCGAGGGTGTGGCAAGTCCTCGAGCGCAGGGCTCGTCGTATCGGCAGCGGACGCTGGGATGATGCTGCCGGCAATCAATAATTGCGCGGCCTGCTGGCTGCTGACGGCTTTGCTGAAGTAGTGGCCCTGAGCATTCATTGCAGAGCCGGTGGACATCAGCGAGCTTCGCTGCTCCTGGGTTTCCACACCTTCGGCGATGATGCCGATGCCGACATCCCGGGCGAAGTTGATGATGGCGCGCAAGGTCGTGGCGCTGGCCGGATCTTGCGTGGCCCTGTCGATGAACGCCTGGGCGATTTTCAGGTGGTTGACCTGGTAGGTCTTGAGGTAATCGAACGACGAATACTCGGTGCCGAAATCGTCGATGGCGATCTTCACCCCAAGCTCGCGCAGGCGTGGCAACACATCGTTGTGGGTCCATTTGGTCTGGGCCAGGGTCGCTTCGGTGACGTCGAAGCGCAGGTCCCAGGGACACAGGCCCCAGCGGGCGGTGGTGCGCAGGACGTCATAGATCAACTCCGGGCCGCTTTTGAGTTGCGCCAGGGAGAGCTTGATCGCAATCACTGGCGGAGCCATGTCCTGGTCACGCCATTGGCGCATTTGCTGGCAGGCCTGATCCAGCTGCCAATGTCCGAGGGCTATGATGGTCCCGGTTTTTTCTGCCGCAGGAAGGAACACCTCAGCCTCCAGCAATCCGCGCAGAGGGTGATTCCAGCGCACCTGAGCTTCCATGCCGAGGATTTTTCCCGAGCTCAGATCGACCTCGGGCCAATAATGCAGTTCGAGCTCGTTCTGTTCGATGGCCTGTTTCAAGTCGTTGGCCAGCGTCACGCGGGTGACCACTTCCTGATTGATCTCCTCGGAGTGGAAGTGGTACTGGTCGCGGCCTTTTTCCTTCGACCGGTACAGTGCCATATCGGCCTGAATCAGCAGGTTATCGGCGCTGCTGCTGTCCGGGGAATAGGTGCTGATCCCGATGCTGACCGAGACTCGCACGGCATTGCCATTGAGCGAATAGGGCTGCACCAGCACATCGCGGACCTTGGTTGCCAGCGCCGCGCAATGGGATGGATCACCCATGTCCAGCTGCAGTATCGCGAACTCGTCACCGCCCAGGCGAGCAACCAGATCGTTTGCGCGCACGCAGTTCTTGATGCGTCGGGCGACCTCCTGCAACAACAGATCACCCACCGGGTGGCCAAGGGTGTCGTTGATCTGTTTGAAGTGATCCAGGTCCAGATAGAACATCGCAAAGGGCTCGGCGCCGCGTCGGGCCGCCGCGAAGGCCTGGTGCAAGCGTTCGATCAACGTGGCGCGATTGGCCAGGCCGGTCAGCCCGTCGGTGCGCGCCAGCAGGGAGATCTTCTCCTCGGCCACCTTGCGTTCGGTGATGTCGATGATGATCCCTTCGACCTCCAGCAACCGACCCTCGGCATCACGTACCGGGATATAGCGGTTTTCGACCCAGCGCCAGCCACCGTCTCCGGTGCGCATGCGGAACTCGATGGACGCGCCTGCGGCATGTCGGTCCAGAACCCGGGCCATGGCCGCGTCGACCTTCTGCTGGTCATCGATGTGCACCAGTTCCTTGGCCCAGTTGGCGGACGCCACCAGTTCGGCCGCCACGTGACCGAACTTGGTGATGTTGTGGGAGATGTACATCAGCGGGAACGAAGGCTCTCCACGCAGGCGATAAAGGATGGTCGGGCTGTTCTGCACGATGATGTTGGCGTCGGACAGTTCCCGGGTGCGCTCCTCGACCGCCTGTTCGAGCAGGTTCATTTTCAGCGAGGCGTCTTCGGTCATCTGCCATTTGACCGTCAACGCACTGGCTATCTGGCGAATTTCGATCGCATCGAAGGGTTTTTTCAGAATCAGTAGCCGGTCACCGAGGTCCAGGCGCTCGGCGATGTCTTCCCAGGAGTAGTCGGAATACGCCGTGCAGAGCGCGACTTGCAGCCTGGGGTCGACCTGCCAGAGCCGCTTGATGGTTTCCAGCCCGTCCCACCCTGGCGGCATGCGCATATCGATGAAAGCCATGGCGTACGGTGCATCATTGGCCAGTGCCAACTCGACCTTGACCAGTGCTTCGAGCCCCTGAAAGGCCGAATCGAGGACAAAGCTCTGCAGGGGAACCGTCACCGGGGAGCCAAACAAGGCCTCTTCGGCTCGGCTCAGATCATCCTCATCAAGTGTTTGCGGGCTGAGGATTTTGCCAAAATCCTGGTGGATCGAAGCGGTATCATCGACGATCAGGATTCGTCGGTTTACCCGTTCCTGCGATGCTTTCATCGGTGCATACCGAGGAAAACGGCCGTCATGGGCGTTGAATTCATATGGCATCCTTTCCTGAGTGTGGGTCACGCAAATGCGGGTATTGGATCCACGCTGCTTGAGCATAGCCCGGCTCTTGACGATTCGCCGAGTGCTTGACGTCAAATCGCCATCTAACAGTGAAATCGTCTAATCTGTGGTTCAGGCTCAGGGAGTTCCGGACGTTTCCTTGATTTTGCCGGAAGAATCAATGTCCCAGTGTGAGATGAGGTAGTGCCATGGATGAGCAACCTGCGATGATTTCGGACTATAGACCCAAGGTGCTGCTCGTCGACGATGAGGAGTCCATCCTCAACAGCCTGCGCCGCTTGCTGCGCAGCCAGCCCTACGACGTACTGTCGGCCAACAGTGGCGCACAGGCCCTGGAGATGATGGCGCAGCAGTCGATTGACCTGGTCATGACCGATGCGCGCATGGCGGGTATGGATGGCGCCACCTTGCTGACGGAAATTCATCGACGTCATCCCTCGACCACGCGTATTTTGCTGACCGGCTACGCCGATCTGGCGATGATCATCAAAGCGATCAATGAAGGCCAGATCCATCGTTATATCAGCAAGCCCTGGAACGACGAAGAAATGCTGCTGACGTTGCGCCAGTCCCTGGCCCATCAGCATTCCGAGCGTGAACGCCAGCGTCTTGAACAGTTGACCCGGCAGCAGAACGAGCAACTGAAATTGCTCAATACCACGCTGGAGAAGCGCGTCCTCGCGCGAACCGCAGAACTGCAGCAAACGGCCGACATGCTCGACCTGGCCTACGAAGAGCTCAAGCACAGTTACGTCACGGGCACCGAAGTGTTCTCGCTGTTGACCAATCTGCGTTTGCCAAAGGCCAAGCAGACCAATCGGCAGATCATCGAACTGGTGCGCGTCTATTGCCAATCCCATCACCTGGACGAGGCCAGCAGTCGTGATCTGACCATGGCCGCGGCACTCTATAACATCGGCAAACTGAGCTGGAGCGACAGTATGATAACTGCGCCCGCCGACTTGCTGGATCACACCGATCGAGAGCGTTATCGAGACTATCCCAAGCAAAGCGAATCGCTGCTGATGACCCTGGAACCCATGAAGGATGCGGCCCGCTTGATCCTCCACCATCAGGAGCGCTGGGATGGCAGCGGGTTTCCCGATCACCTCAAGGGCGAGGCGATTCCTTTGGGGGCGCGGCTGCTGAAACTGGCGATCGACTTTATCGAATTGCAGCGCGGGCTGATTCTCGAGCGACAGATGAACAGCGATGAAGCGTTGGTGTTCATCCGCAAGTACGCCGGCAAACTGTACGATCCGGAAATGGTGGAGGATTTCGTGCAAGTCTGCGCAGCGTACTTGAGCGATGTCACTGTCGGCGATCCATTGGTCAAGGTCCTGGGCACCCACGATCTGGCGCCTGGAATGGTGCTGGCGCGCAACCTCAATGCCGATAACGGCATGTTGCTGCTCAATGCCGGCAAGACATTGAACGGGCCACTGGTGGATAAGTTGATTGCCTTTGAAGAGATGGAGGGTGCCAAGTACAGCGTTTTTGTGAAAGTGCCGGAGGAGGTGGAGCTTCTGGAATCGGCAAGCTGAAGGATGACAGCGACGAATGGGCACGCTCCCTCAATTGCCGGTGAACGGAAACTCATGGGATCCTTGGGCTTTTGCATTCGAGGCCATTTTCCCTCCATGATTTTTCCATCAGCCGCACCCAACCCCTCCATCATCCGCATCGCTGCCGGGCTGTTGATCGGTCCGGACGGTCGAACCCTGCTGGTGCGTAAACGCGGGACCCAGGCCTTCATGCAGCCCGGTGGCAAGATCGAAACCCATGAGCAGCCGGTCGTGGCGCTGGCTCGAGAGCTGGAAGAAGAACTCGGCTTGCGTATCGACATCGCTCAAGCGAGCTATCTTGGAATTTTCTCGGCCCCGGCCGCCAACGAACCGGGGTTTGTGGTGCAGGCTGAGTTGTTCCAGTTGAACATCGATGCACCGATGGCGCCGGCCGCGGAGATCGAAGAGGTGGTCTGGATCGATCCGGTCAGCGATGGCGGTCTGGTGCTGGCGCCGTTGACACGGGACCTGATCCTGCCGTTTTATCGAGCATCGCAAACAACGATCGCCTGATCTTCAAAGGACAAAGGACTGCTCGATGATACCCGTTCAAGATTTATTGCTGTTCGCCGCCGCCGCACTGCTGATGGTGCTGACGCCAGGGCCGAACATGATCTACCTGATTTCCCGATCGATCTGTCAGGGTCGCAAGGCCGGCGTCACCTCGTTGCTGGGTGTCGTGGCGGGTTTCTTCGTGCATCTGTTCGCCGCCGCAGCGGGTTTGACGGCGGTTTTTCTCGCCGTGCCCATGGCCTATGAAGTGCTCAAATGGGCGGGCGCGCTGTACCTGCTGTGGCTGGCCTGGCAAGCGCTGAAGCCTGGGGCTCGCTCGCCATTCGAGGCTCAACAACTGCCGCCTGACTCTTCCAGAAAACTGATCCTGATGGGCTTTCTCACCAGCGCGCTGAACCCGAAAATCGCGGTGTTTTATCTGTCGGTGTTTCCGCAGTTCATCAACCCCGAACATGGCTCGGTGTTCACCCAGAGCATCCTCCTCGGCCTGACCCAGATCGGCGTGAGCTTTTCAGTCAACCTGCTGATCGCGCTGTTCGCCGCCGGGATTGCTGCGTGGTTCGTGCATAACCCGCTGTGGCTGGCGGTTCAGCGCTATTTCATGGGCTTTGTGCTGGCCGCGCTTGCGGTGCGTCTGATGCTTGAGCAACGTCGTGGTGCTTGATCGAGAAACAGCCCGCATGAGCCATGCGCCAGCTTGAAGACGCTATGACCATTCAACGCCTCAACCCGCACCATGCCAGCCAGTATCGGGCGCTGATGCTTGAAGCCTGCGGGCTGCATCCCGAGGCGTTCACCTCCAGCGTCGCCGAGCGTGCAGGAATGCCGTTGGCCTGGTGGGAGTCACGCTTGGCCAGCCCGCTGGATCTGCTGCTCGGAGCGTTTGAGGGCGACAGCCTGGTGGGCATCGTTGGACTGGCCTTCGAACCCCGCGAAAAAGCCCGGCACAAGGCCACGCTGTTTGGCATGTACGTATCAGCCGGGTCTCGCCATGGGGGGCTGGGTTATCGACTGGTGCAAACCGCCCTCGCCGAGGCGCGGACCCATAAAGGCTTGAAGCTGATCCAGTTGACCGTCACCGCTGGCAATGACGCGGCACTTGCCCTGTATCAACGCTGCGGTTTCGTGCAGTTCGGCCTTGAACCACTGGCAGTAAGGGTAGGGGTGGAGTACCTCGACAAGATCCATATGTGGCGGGAGTTGGGGCTGGAGTAATACACCAATGTGGCGAGGGGGCTTGCCCCCTCGCCACAACTCTTCAGCGCACCGCACTCACCCCATCCAGGGTCGAGAACGAGGTGTCTTTGGCCGTCAGCAGGAAGTCGCGCATGTACGGCGCATCCAGCATGTCGGCGCGAATCCCGGCGTACAGCGTCGCAAACAAACCTTTCTCGCCCAGGCGCTTGGCCTTCACGTAACCCCGTGAACTGTATTCATGCAGCGCCCAGTGGGGCATGCCGCATACGCCACGGCCGCTGGCCACCAGTTGCATCATCATGACCGTCAGTTCCGAGGTGCGCACTTGCGCCGGTTCGATATCCGCCGGTTCCAGGAAGCGGGTGAAGATGTCCAGCCGATCCCGTTCCACCGGGTAGGTGATCAGGGTTTCGCTGAGCAAATCATCCGGCACAATGTATGGCTTGCTCGCCAGTCGATGCTGATTGGCCACCGCAAGCATCGCTTCGTACGTGAACAGCGGCACGTAAGTAATGCCCGCCAGTTCCAGCGGATCGGAGGTCACCACCAGATCCAGATCGCCCCGGGCCAGGGCCGGCAGTGGAGCGAAGGAGAATCCCGAGGCCAGGTCCAGCTCGACCTCCGGCCAGGCATCGCGGAACTGGTCGATGGTCGGCATCAGCCATTGGAAGCAGCTGTGGCACTCAATAGCCATATGCAGACGCCCGGCGGTGCCGCCGGCCAACCGCGTGATATCTCGCTCGGCGCCGCGCAGCAGCGGCAAGGTAGCGTCGGCCAGCTGTAACAGACGCAGCCCGGCGCTGGTAAAGCGCACCGGTTTGGTCTTGCGCACGAACAGTTGCATGCCCATGCGCTCTTCCAGCTCCTTGAACTGGTGGGACAATGCGGACTGGGTCAGGTGCAAGCGCTCGGCGGCTTCCACCAGGCTGTCTGCTTCGCGCAAGGCGTGCAGGGTCTTCAGGTGACGGATTTCCAGCACCGGGGGCCTCCATGAGGAAAACTTGTGATCAACACGAAAAGGTTGAGTTTGTCTCATGTAGCCTGGAGTGTCGACAATAGCGCCATCTTTTATGGAGGAATGTCGTCATGGCCCTGGCCCACAACCTTGGTTTCCCGCGTATCGGCGCCGACCGCGAACTTAAAAAAGCCCTCGAGTCCTACTGGAAAGGCGACCTTGACCAGAGCGCCCTGCAAGCCGTTGGCCGTGAATTGCGAGCCAGACACTGGCAATTGCAGAAAGACGCCGGCATCGATTTGCTGCCAGTCGGCGACTTCGCCTGGTACGACCAGGTGCTGAGCCACTCGCTGACCTTCGGTGTGATCCCCGAGCGTTTCGACAGTGCCAGGGATGCCCGTGGCCTGCCGACTCTCGACACCCTGTTCGCCATGGCTCGCGGCGCCACGGCAACCTGCTGCGGCGGCGAGCATGCCAAGGCGCAATACGCTCAGGAACTGACCAAGTGGTTCGACACCAACTACCACTACCTGGTCCCGGAATTCAGCGTTGATCAGCGATTCAAACTGAGCTGGGAACAGCTGTTCGAGGAGGTCGACGAAGCGCTGGCGCTGGGTCACAAGGTCAAACCGGTGATCATCGGTCCGCTGACCTACTTGTGGCTGGGCAAGGCCAAAGGCAACGACTTCGACAAGCTCGAACTGCTGGAACGGCTGCTGCCGATCTACGGCGAAATCCTCGGTCGCCTCGCGGCCCAAGGCGTGGAGTGGGTGCAGATCGACGAACCGATCCTCAGTCTCGACCTGCCCCAGGAATGGAAAAACGCTTTCGAACGCGCCTACCACATCCTGCAGTACTCGCCGCTGAAGAAACTCGTGGCGACCTATTTCGGCGGTCTGGAAGACAACCTCGGACTGGCTGTCGGCCTGCCGGTGGACGGCTTGCACGTCGACGCGGTGCGTGCTCCGGA
This sequence comes from Pseudomonas sp. KH_050, assembly GCF_057838875.1. Classification (NCBI taxonomy): domain Bacteria; kingdom Pseudomonadati; phylum Pseudomonadota; class Gammaproteobacteria; order Pseudomonadales; family Pseudomonadaceae; genus Pseudomonas; species Pseudomonas sp. KH_050. The sequence goes on from NZ_CM174478.1 coordinate 1,307,984, forward strand.
GCAGCTGGCTGCGGTACTCGACCGCCTGCCGACCTACAAAGTACTCTCGGTGGGCCTGGTCAACGGCCGCAACGTCTGGCGCTGCGAACTGGAACAGGCGCTGGAACAACTGAAGACTGCGCAAGAGCGCTTCGGCGACAACCTCTGGGTCGCCGGTTCCTGCTCGCTGCTGCACAGCCCGGTGGACCTGGGCCGCGAAGACAAACTCGATGCCGAATTGAAAAGCTGGCTGGCCTTTGCCGTGCAAAAGTGTGGCGAAATCGCCGTGTTGCGTGATGCCTTGAACAATCCGCAAGCTCCAGCAGTGCAGGCGGCATTGGCTCAAAGCCGTGCAATACAGGCCAGCCGCAGCCAGTCGTCGCGGATTCACAAAGCCGATGTCCAGGCACGCATTGCCGCCATCGGCGCCGCCGACAGCCAGCGCCAATCTTCGTTCGCCCACCGCATCGAGGTGCAGCGCGCTCGTCTGCAACTGCCGGCGTTCCCGACCACCACCATCGGTTCGTTCCCGCAGACCGCGTCGATTCGTCTGGCTCGCCAGGCCTTCAAGCAGGGCAAACTGTCGGCCAACGACTACACCGACGCCATGCACAGCGAGATCCGCCACGCCGTGCAAATCCAGGAACGCCTGGGGCTGGACGTGCTGGTGCATGGTGAAGCCGAGCGCAACGACATGGTCGAGTACTTCGCCGAGCAACTCGATGGCTACCTCTTCACCCGTTTCGGCTGGGTCCAGAGTTACGGTTCGCGTTGTGTGAAACCGGCGATTATCTTCGGCGACCTGAGTCGTCCGAACGCCATGACCGTGGACTGGATTCAGTACGCCCAGAGCCTGACCGACAAGATCATGAAAGGCATGCTGACCGGCCCGGTGACCATGCTGATGTGGTCTTTCCCGCGCGAAGATGTCTCGCGCAAAGTTCAGGCGCAACAACTGGCGCTGGCATTGCGTGACGAAGTGGTCGACCTGGAACAGGCCGGAATCAAGATCGTCCAGATCGACGAAGCGGCCTTCCGCGAAGGCCTGCCGCTACGCCGCGCGCAATGGCAGGAGTACCTGGACTGGGCGGTGGAAGCGTTCCGCCTGACCGCGTCCGGGGTGCGTGATGAAACCCAGATCCACACTCACATGTGCTACAGCGAGTTCAACGACGTGATCAAGTCCATCGCGGCCATGGACGCCGATGTGATCACCATCGAAACCTCGCGTTCGGACATGGAACTGCTCGAGGCCTTCGAGGCGTTCGATTACCCGAATGACATCGGCCCGGGGGTCTACGACATCCACTCGCCACGGGTGCCGGACACCGTAGAGATGGTCAAATTGATGACCAAGGCGGTCAAACGCATCCCGGCCGAACGGCTGTGGGTCAACCCGGACTGCGGCCTGAAAACCCGGGGCTGGCCGGAAACCGAGGCGGCACTGGTGAATATGGTGGCGGCGGCGCGACAGTTGCGCAGTCAGTTGGCGTAAAGCAGCCCGAAACAACAAACCCGCCACCTTCGAGAGAGGAGGGCGGGTTTTGTTTTGGGGGCAACAGCAGGATTTGTGTTCGCCGTGATGCCCCCATCGTCGGAACGCCGCCCGGAGCAAGCTCGCGATGAACGAAAACGCGGCTCCGACCTGTTCAGCCAAATTAGCGACCACTCGGCGATCTTCATCAAACTGTCACACAACTGTGGCAGCGCGATTGCTCAAAGTTCATCAGACTCGCGCTCTACTGGGGTTCTGCGTTTCGGTGTTTCTTCATGCGGGTACGATTTTTTTCAACTGCAGTTTTTCTGGTCGTGCTGCTGTTCGGCCAATCGTCGTTTGCGGCATCGCGTTGCGATGTCAACGTGCCGACCCAGCGGGTCGATCTGGAACAGGTGAGCCTGGCTTACCAGAGCATTGGCCGTGCTTCGGACCCGGCGTTACTGCTGGTGATGGGCCTGGGCGGGCAGTTGATCCATTGGCCGGACGAGGTGGTGGTTGCGTTATGTCAGCAGGGCTTTCGGGTCATTCGCTATGACAACCGGGATGTCGGGCTCTCCACCTGGCGTCAGGCGCCCGTCGACGCCAACCTGACCTTTGAGGTGTTGCGCTACAAACTCGGTTTGCCGGTGTCGGCACCCTATACCCTGACGGACATGGCCGATGATGCCCTGGGCTTGATGGATGCCTTGCAGGTGCAACGGTTTCACGTGCTGGGCGCGAGCATGGGCGGGATGATTGCCCAGCACATGGCGGCCATGGCGCCGCAACGGGTGGAAAGCCTGACCTTGATCATGACCAGCTCCGGCGCAGAGGGCTTGCCCGCGCCGAACGCGGCATTGGTGCAATTGCTCTCACGGCGCAGTGCAGCGAATCGCGAGGTGGCGCTTGAACAGCAGGCGGATCTGCTGGCGGCGCTGGGCAGCCCGCAGGTGGTGGATGATCGTCAGGAACTGCTGCGCGAGGCGCAGGTTTCCTATGACCGGGCATTCAACCCCGAAGGCGTGAAGCGCCAGATCATGGCGATCCTCGCCGAACCGAGCCGGGTGACGCTGCTCAATCAGTTACAGGTGCCGACCCTGGTGGTGCATGGCACCGCCGACCCGCTGTTGCCGGTGATGCATGGCGTGCATCTGGCGGCGCATATCCAGGGCAGTCAGTTGAAGCTGATTCCCGGCCTGGCCCATCGCTTTCAGGAGGCGTTCAAGGCGCCGTTGCTCGGGACGGTGTTGCCGTACCTGCAGAGCCATCGCGAAGATGCTTCGCATTGGGCGCAGATTGATCCGGTGGCTGGGCCAAATCTGTTGTAAGGCCTGCGGGGATTTTGTGGCGATAGTTCCAGGTTTGTGTGGGCCTGCTCACTGCACAATCTTGTTCACATGAATCCCCAGCTTCTTCAACCGATACCAGAAGCTGCGCTCGGAGATGCCGATTCGCTGCGCAGCGGCAGCCTGGACGCCATTGCTTTGTTGCAGGGCGGCAAGGATGCAGGCCTTCTCGACTTCGGCCAGTGCGGCGTCGAGGTCCGGCGGAACGTTGCACCCTTCGCTGAGCATCGTGCTGGCGCCGCTGGCGGCGGATTGTGAGGCGAACAGATAGGCCGGCAGGTCGTTGTCTTCGATAATATCGCCAGTGGCCACGATGGTCGCGCGCTCCACGCAGTTTTGCAGTTCGCGGATGTTCCCCGGCCACGTGTAATTTGCCATCGCCTGGAGGGCCTGCGGGGTGAAGCCGGTGATGCGTTTGCCAGCGTTGGCTCCCAAGGTGTGGGCAAAACGTCGGGCCAGCGGCGCGATATCTTCGACCCGTTCACGCAGGGCGGGGAGGGGGATCGGGAACACGTTCAGACGGTAATACAGGTCTTCACGAAACTCCTTGTTGGCCACGGCTTCCAGCAGGTTCTTGTTAGTGGCAGCGATGACCCGCACATCGACCTTGCGTTCGCGCGGGTCACCCACCGGCTCGATCACCCGTTCCTGCAATGCCCGCAGAATCTTCGCCTGTAAGGCCAGTGGCATGTCGCCGACTTCATCGAGAAACAGTGTGCCCTTGTCAGCCTGCATGAAACGCCCGACCCGATCGGCCACCGCACCCGTAAAGGCGCCTTTGCGATGACCGAACATTTCGCTTTCCAGCAGGCCGTCGGGAATCGCCGCGCAGTTGACCGCCACAAAAGGTTTGTCGGCGCGATTGCCGTGTTTGTGGATAGCCCGGGCGACCATTTCCTTGCCGGTGCCGCTTTCGCCGGTGAGCAGGATGGTGGCGTTGCTTTCGCGCACTGAGTCCACCGCTTGCAGCACCCGGCGAAAGGTCGGGCTGTCACCCACCAGGCTGTCGATCTGCTGGTGTCGGTCGAGCTCGGCGCGCATGCGCTGGTTGTCTTTGAGGATGTCGCGAAACTGCAGGGCCTTGCTGACGGTGATTTCCAGTTCGTCAATATCGAACGGCTTGGCGATGTAGTCGAAGGCGCCATTGCGCATCGACTGCACGGCGTTTTTCACCGTGCTGTAGGCGGTCATGACAATCACCGGCAGCTGTGGGAAACGCACTTTTATTTCCGCCAGCAACTGCGGTCCATCCATGCCAGGCATGCGCCAGTCGCTGATCACCAGGTCGATGTCTTCTTGTTCGAGCACCGTCAGGGCGTGCAGGCCATTACCGGCAGTGAACACTTCAATGTCGCTCTGGCTCAGGGCTGAAGACAGGAGATCGCAGAGCTTGGGCTCATCGTCGACCAGCAGTACGTTATGCGTCATCTGCGCCTCCACTGTTGGCTGGAATGTATAGGTTGAAGGTGGCGCCGGCATCTTTCTCGCTGACGCATTCAATGCGTCCCTCGTGGTTCTCCATGATTGAGAAGACCTTGGCCAGGCCCAGCCCGGTACCGGTGGCCTTGGTGGTGACGAATGGGGTGAAGATGCGTTCGATCATGTCAGGTTCGATACCGTGACCAGTATCGCAAACCCTAATGATGGTGTTTTCCTGGTCTTGGGCAATACCCAGGGTCAAACGCCCTCCCTTGGGCATGGCGTCGATGGCGTTGAGGATCAGGTTCAGGCAGGCCTGCTTGAACTGCGGCGCGTCGGCGTAGACCGTCGCACCAGGAGCCTGATCGTCTATCCGCGCATCGATGTTGTGGATGGACAGTTCCGGTGCGCAGAAGCCGATGAGCTCTTCGACCAATGGCTGCACAGGGTGGGTCGAGCGTATGGGGGTGCCGGGCTTGGCAAAGACGAGGAAGTCGGTGATCAGGTCGTTGATCCGGCTGACTTCGTTGACCACGTATTCCAGGTGGCGTTTGTCGGTCTCGGGCAGGTCGGTGCGGCGGTGCAGCAACTGGGTGGCGGTTTTGATGATACCTAGCGGGTTGCGGATCTCATGGGCCAGCCCCATGGCTACCTCGCCCAGTGCATGCATGCGATCGCGACGCCGCAGTTGCGCCTCCAGATGCTGCAGCTCGCCAAGGCGTTCGGTCATATGGTTGAAGGTGCTGCTCAGCTCGGCAAGTTCGTCGCTGCCAGTGGTTGGCACTCGTTGCCGATAATCACCGGCGATCACCGCTTGCACCCCTCTTGAGAGGCCGCGCAATGGGAGGGTCAGGCGCTGTGAAACCAGCCAGCCGACGCACAGCGACAAGGCCGAACTCAGCAGGAAGATCAACAGGAACAGATTGGTCTGGTTGACCAGACCGAACAAGCTGTTATGGCGCAGTAAACCACTGAAAATGACCCCCTGTACCTCCCCGTTGCCGCTGATGATGGGTCGATAAATTCCGCTGTAGCGATTGGTGAATTGCTCGATGGGCTCTTTGGCCTGACGCAGGACCTGGGCGATTTTTCCGGGGAGTTGAACCGGATGATTTTCGAAGTTCTGGCTGGAGAAAATTTCGGAAAATGTATCGGATCTGGACAGATAAAGGCGCAGATCCAGGGAATGGACGTCCGCCACGCTGGTCAGGAAGCTCCTGTCGAGGTAGGTTGCGATCAACATTTGATAGTCGATGCCGTCCAGCGTCGTGCGGATGGTTGAAACAACCGTGCCGGTGGCTACACCTGCTACTTGAATGGTCTGAAGTGCGACCTCGGGCTTGGCGCTGATTTGTCCGACGATTTCATCGGAAGCGGTGCTGAACACGACTTTTTGATCGCTGATTCGGATCAGCGCCGCCACATCAATGTCCATGGCCTGGGCGATGTCGGCAGCCAGTTTGTCGTGCATGACGGCCGCGCGGTCGGTAGGTGCCCGGATAACGCGCAGGAGCAGCTTTGCGACCCGCGCGTTATCGCGCTGAATCTCGCTGATCTCATCTTCGACGATCCTGGTCGACTCCTGCAGCCAGATGCGCACGTTGTCATCGAAAATCTGTGACAGGGTGGCGGCCGCCAGCTTGGCGGCAATCATGGTCGGGATCACACTGACCAACCAGAATGCCAGCACTAGCTTGCGCTGCAGGCTCCAACGCGAGATGGCGAAGGGGCGAGGGGTACGGCGGTCATTTCTGATCATCTGGTTTCGCTTATAGCAGTAGCCATGGCAGGGTCGAATCGGTCTGGACGGATCAACAGTTTGAGCAGCTTCAAGGCACCGTTTACCAGACGGTTGCGATGCTGGAAGTACAGTGTATTGCCCTGAAATTCACATCCCAGACGCAGCTTGCTGGCATAACCGGCCTGGCCGCATTCGTAGCGCGGGATGCTGTGCTGGATACAGTAGTCGACGTTGGTCAGCCAGCTACGCACATACAGATTGTGCCCAAGGGTGTGTTTGACGTCATGGGCGAAGATTTTGTCGATCAATCGATGCCGGTCCACTAACAGCAGATTGAATGCCACCAACTCACCCTCGATCCAGTACAGGGTGCACACTGCACGTTCATCGAGCTGTTCGAGGATCCCGGTGAAGTAATCCGACGGTAGTCGTTCGAACTGCAAATGGCTGCGCGCCAGAGTCGCTTCGTACAGTTGCATGGCGGCCGGTAGCACATCGTCGATGGAGCGTCGCCATTCAATGTGCGGCCCCGGTGCGCGAAGTTTGCGACGCAGGTCTTTGCGAGTGGATTTGCCCAGCGATCCCAGGTAGGCATCGACCGAGCCGAACGGCAGCGGCAGGACCGCACTCGGCAAACCGGGCATGCCTTGCAACCCGGCTTCACGACAACAGTCCGCCCACTGCGAATCATCGCTGGGGACATCCTTGACCGCCAGCAGGCCGACCCCCAGGCTGTCCGCATCGCTGCGTGCCAAAACCAGTAGACGCGTGAGTATCGCCTGGCGCCGGGTGTGGCTGATATGCCTGGCGATACCGACGTGGCATTGCTCCGCCACCGGTGAGCCAATGGCGTACAGCAGCACTTCCAGCAGACCCGGAAGCCAGCGACCGAACCATTCGCTGAGGCGTTTACCAAGGCCTTGAATGGTGGTGTCGAGTCGATAGCGAGTGACGAACGCTGGCACTACGGCGATCAGGGTCGGGCCCTCGAATAACGCCAGATAGCGCCATTGGAATCCGGCAATACCGGCCCGTTCCACCGCCAGGAGATAATCCCAATCCTCCAGCTCGCCCGGAAAACAGTCATTCCAGGCACTGCGCTCGATGGCCTGAATGGTTGAAAAGGTCTGGGAGGTGATCACGTTGCGTCCTTGGGGTCATGCATGTCGTCGGTAGTCTTCACGTACGTGGATAGCCGGTGCCAGTTGCTCGATGAAGTTGGCACTTAACTCCACCACCTGGTGGTATTGCAGGTCAACGGTGATCATGTGATAACAGTTGTCCAGCAGGACTTTGCACACCGGACCGCCGAGTTTGCGTTCCACGTAGTCGGCGTTCCAGCGGCTGGTAATGTCGTCCTCGCGGGCATGCAGCACCAGCGCCGGAGTGGTCACCGATGGCATGCGCCGCTTGACCACCGCGATCAACCGATGCAGTTCGCGCACGCTGGTGCCCGACATGGTCAGCAGCCCGGCACTGGCGCTTTTTCCGGCCTTCATCTGGCGTTCGACGATCGCCCTCAAGCGCCCGTCCTTGATACCGTAAGGCGACTTTTCGTTGAAACGACACAAGTGCACGCCGAACGGAATCGCCATGACCAGATGACTCAATTTGGCGACTTTCGGCATGTTCCAGCCGTCGTAACGCAGGGTCGTGGAATACAGCAGCAAACCGGCGATTTGCCCGGGATGTTCGGCGGCCATGTGCATGGACATCACTGCACCCATGGACAGCCCGCCGACGAATACCTGAGAGTGCCGCTGACGGATGCCGACAAAGGTCTTGCGCGCGCTTTCGTACCAGTCTTGCCAGCGAGTGGCTTGCAGATCGGCATTGTCACCGCAGTGCCCGGCCAGGGTTGGTACGTACACCTTGCACCCCCTCTTGGCCAAGCCTCGGGCTACTCGACGTAACTCCGTCGGGGTGCCGGTCAGGCCGTGGATCAACAACACCGCTACCTCACCACTGCCGAGAACGAAACCGGTACGGCCTTCGCCCATGTCGATCTTGTCTGCTTTTGAAAGAGGCTCGCTCATCGTTTCATGGCTCGAGAAAGCAGGCGATCGAGCAGAGCGATAGCGAGATCGATTTCCGGGTAGCTGATTTCCAGGGACGGTGCCAGGGTGATGACGTTTTTGTAGTAACCGCCCACGTCGAGGATTAGACCCAGACGTTTGCCGTCGATGTCGATGTCGCCCTTCATGCCTTCTTCGACCATGAAGTCCAGAGTCGCCTTGTCCGGGGTGAAGCCATCCGGGCCGCAGATTTCCGCGCGCAAGGCCAGGCCCAGGCCGTCGACATCGCCGATGATCGGGTAACGTTTCTGCAGGTCCTTGAGGCCTTCGAGGAAGTACTTGCCCTTGTTCATGACCATTGCGCCGTAGTCGACTTCGCTGGTCATCTTGAACATCTCCAGACCCACGGCCGTGCCCAACGGGTTGGAGGCGAAGGTGGAGTGGGTCGAACCAGGCGGGAAGACTTTCGGGTTGATCAGTTCTTCACGGGCCCAGATGCCGCCCAGTGGGTTGAGGCCGTTGGTCAGTGCTTTGCCGAAAACGATCACGTCCGGTTTGACGTCGAAATGCTCGATCGACCACAGCTTGCCGGTGCGATAGAAACCCATCTGGATTTCGTCGACCACCATCAGAATGCCGTGCTGATCCAGCACATGCTTGAGTTCGCTGTAGAAGTTCATCGGTGGAATCACGTAGCCGCCGGTGCCCTGGATAGCTTCGACGTAAAATGCCGCGTATTCGCACTGAGCGGTTTTCGGGTCCCAGACACCGTTGTATTCAGTCTCGAACAACCGGGCGAATTGCTGCACGCAATGGCTGCCGTACTCTTCCTTGGTCATGCCTTTCGGGCCACGGAAGTGGTATGGAAACGGGATGAAATTGGCGCGCTCGCCGAAGTGGCCGTAGCGGCGGCGATAACGGTAGCTGGAGGTGATCGACGAGGCGCCGAGGGTCCGGCCGTGATAGCCGCCTTCGAAGGCGAACATCAGGCTTTTGCCGTTGGTGGCGTTGCGCACGACTTTCAGCGAGTCCTCGATGGACTGCGAGCCGCCGACATTGAAGTGCACGCGACCGTCGAGGCCGAACTTCTTCTTCGCATCGATCGCGATCATTTCCGATAGCTCGATCTTGCCTTTGTGCAGGTACTGGCTGGCGATCTGCGGCAGGGTATCGATCTGCTGTTTCAGCGCATTGTTCAGGCGCGGGTTGGCGTAACCGAAATTGACCGCCGAGTACCACATCTGCAAGTCGAGGTAGGCCTGGTCGCTGGTGTCCCAGACGTACGAGCCTTCGCAGTGACTGAAAATCCGTGGCGGTTCGATGTAGTGAACGGTATCGCCATAGGAGCAGTACTTAGCTTCTTTTTCCAGAAGGATCTGGTCTTGTGCGCTAGCGATTCGAATATCAGACATGTTGGAAGGATTCCTGTTTTTCTACAAAGTGTTCAAGCGAGAAGGGGGTCGTGTTGGCGGCGCTGCTGCTTGGCAGTTTTGCCAGCAGCGCAGGGAGTTCGCAAAAGGTGTCGAAGTGGGCGTAGGCGATCCCGTTGCGTTGGCAATGCTCGGCCAGGCGATCCCTGGCGAAGACGAAATCGGCGGTGGAAGCCACGCACATATCGGATTGACCGTCACCGATCACCAGCACGCGTTTGCCCTTGGGTGTGGACTTGCATTTGCAGTTGCCGGAAGCGGCGCGGCAGGCGTCGCTTGAATACGGGAAGTCGATGCGCCAGCTGTTGTGATCGACCTGCCGCAGGCGGTTGGCGAGGATCGGCAACAGGCTCACATAGTGGCGCGCCAGAATCCTTGCGATGCCTTGCTCGATGCCGTCGCTGACCACTTCGATGGAGGCGCCGAGGCCCACCACGTGGTCAACGAAGTCGGGGAAATCGACGTCGATGTCGACACTGTCGAAAAAGCCCAGCAGTTTGGCGGGTGAGGCCTTGACCAGCGACAACTGCCGGCTCAGGCATTCGCGGGAGCCGATATGGCCGGCCCGCCACTGCTCTTCGATGCTTTCCCAGCTCGGGTCGGCGAAGCGTTGGAGGATGCTGTCGATCACGTCGGTGCGGGAGATGGTCCCGTCGAAATCACACACGATATGCCAGTCAATCATCTGCATTTACCTATTGGGCAGGGAGCGCGCTATTGCGCATGCCAAGGTGTAGAGCAGGGACTGTGCCAAGTGACTGTGGCCCGCGGCTGACGGACTTGCGGCGGTAACGGATGTGCAGGAAGCTACAATTTTTGTAGGTCGCTACAAAGAAGATGAGTGCTTGCGCGAGCAGACACGTTCAGGGATTGATGCGCGCAGATTCAGCCAAGGAATGTGTTTCATGCGCAGATTTACAAACGCCCTGTTGACCACTGGACTGCTGTGTTTCAACACCGCAGCGGTGGCCGTGGGCATCACTGGCGAGGTCGGTCTCGGTATCAGTTATCAGCCCCATGACCCGACCGCAAGCCGTTATGAATCGGTGCCAGTGCCCTACCTCGATCTGGACTGGGGCGATGTCAGCCTCAGCACCGAGGATGGTTTGACCTGGGATGCTTTCAAGGCCAAGGGATTGAGCGCAGGTCCGTTCATCAACTATCTGCAGGGCCGAAGTAGCAAGGGCACGCTACGAGGCCTGCGGGATGTGCCGGATATGACTGAAGTGGGCGGATTCATCCAGTACAGCCCACAAGACTTCTGGCGAGTGTTTGCTCAAATCGGGCAGGCTGTCGGCGGTCGGAGTGGCCAGGGTGGGGTGCTCGGACGCCTCGGCGGTGAATTGGGTTATCCGTTGGGCGCGGGAATTATCGGTAGCAGCACCCTCACCGCACACTTCGCCGATGGTCGTCAGACCCGGACCTTCTTTGGCGTCAGCGTTCGCGAAGCACAGGCTTCGGGGATCCGTGAATACAACGCTGGCGGCGGTTTGCGAAACCTGAAGCTGACCCAAAGTTTTGAATTTCCTCTGGCGCAGCGTTGGTCACTGCTGGCCAGTGCCAGCTGGGTTCACCTGACCGGATCGGCGGCGCACAGCAGCATCGTCAAAGAGCGGGGCGATGTGAACCAGGGCGAGGTACAGACCGCGATCAGCTACAAATTCTGATGCTCCTTTTCCGGACTGATGCCCAATAGGACCGTCTTGCCCCCGGTGGAATGCTGCTTGGGCACCAGTCCAATCGAGGCCGCATAGTTTCGCCCACATTTGAACTGCTTACCGTCGCCCGGTTCAGCCGCCTGGCACTCGACTTCCTTGTCCAGCGCTTTGACCTGCCTGTCCAGGTAATTGAAGTGGTGAAAGCTTAGTGGGCGTTCACCGGGTGGGACGGGGGTAACCATTTCATTAATGACTACCTAAAACTTGCGGGGCGGGCCTGTCCGTGAAGACGACTTGATACTCAAAACGAGTCTTGGCCAGTATTCAAGTATGAAGTTCTGCTTACGCTTTTTTCCCCTCCGCCAACAACGCAATCCCGCCAATGATCACCGCCACACCCATCCAGTGCAGCAGGCTGATCTGTTCGCCCAATCCCAGCCAGGAACCGAGCAAAACCACCACAAACACCAGCGAACTCAATGGGAAAGCCAGGGACAGGCTGCTGCGACGCAGGATCAGCATCCAGACGAAGAACGCAGCGAAGTAACAGGCGATGGCCAGCAGCACACCCGGGTTGACGGCCACCGCCAGCAGCCATTGGATGCTGAACGCCATTTGCCCTAGTTGATCGCCGCCGACTTTGGTCGCGATTTGCCCGGCGCTTTCAAAACCGATCAACAACACCCAGAGCACAATAGTGCCCAGGCGTCCGTGGAGCCAATCCAGTGGGATAATACGGGTCATTGTGTTGTTCCTTTCGATCATGGATTGAGCCTCAGGCCCCGGCGATTCCGACCAGCATCACGCCCAGGGTAATCACCAGAGTGCCGAGCCAGCGACGCAGGCTGACGGTCTCCCCAAGGATCACTTTGCCGGCAAACACCACGCCGCAATAGCCCAGTGCTCCTGCCGGAAACACCAGGCTCAGCGGTGCGCGGGACAGTGCTTCGAGCCAGACGAAAAACTCGATGACATAAGCGCCGACGCCGCACCAGAGAAGCGGCGCGTTGAACACTTGGCCCCAGAAGGCATTCAGCCGGAAACCGCCTTCGAGCGCAGGCAAGCGGTCAAGGCCGAGCTTGAAGCAGAGCTGGCCGATGACATCCAGGACAATGGAAAACGCCACCAGCAAAATAACAGTCAGGGTCACGGAAACAACTCCTCGAACAGCGTGATCAATGCTTGATTGGTCACCGAGTTGCGCAGCAAATCCGCTTTGCTCCAGCGTTCGGCGGGTGGCTGATCGGACTTGGCTTCCCAGCGTTTGAAGGCATTGCTGAAGGCAGGAACCGCGAACTCGCCACAGACATCGATGCCGATGATCCTTTTACCGGCGGCCAGTGTGCGCAGGGCCTGGAGCAGGTGCGTCAGGCGCATGCCGCCCTGATCCCAGTTGGTTGCGGCGTCTTCGCTGGCGAGCACGTCTTTGTCGATGGTGATCCAGATCGCCTCGGTGGGCAGGCTATGGATCAGTTGGGCGAGGAAGTCAGTCCAATCCAGGCCAGCCAGGTTGCGCCAGTGCAGTAGGTTCTCTTGCTGCCGATGGCCGGCGCCGTCACCGACCTGGCCCCAGACTCTGGAAGGCGGGTGCTGCCAGGGGAACAGCTGCAGATCACCGCGTCTCAGCGCCCTGAGGTTGCCGCCCTTGAGCTGTGGATTTTGCAGGTCATCGCTGCATGGGCCGAGGGTTACGATGCGTTTGATGTTTGGCAGTTTCAACGCGCGGTTGACCCACGAACCGCAATGTCGACGCGGTGCGAAGTGCATCCAGTCAGGGTGGTTGTCGAAGTGAATCAGGCTTACCGCCTCCGGCACGTCCTCGAGAAAGGCCGGGGTAAGGTGGTGGTAATCGCCGGATCCGACGAAGAAAATTTTTGGCTGCGGGCTGCTGTCTTTAAGCCATAGGTACAGGCGTTCGGAAAAGTGTCGGTAGTTTTTTTCGCTGGACCACAAACGCAGCTTCTGACCGAGGTCGAGCAGGTCCAGGCGCCTGGCGCAGCCGTTTTCAAGCAAGCGCGCAATGGGCGCCTGAGCGGTCAGACTATGGTCGAGATCTAGAATATTCAAGGCTTGGATGCTCCCTTGGCAGTCCCTCCCAGACACCCGCTTCATCGATCATGAATGCAGGCCGAGGGGGCTTTGGGGAGTAAATGCAAGGGATGGGCCAGCCTGCAATCCGCAAGGAGGCGCGCTAGACTTTGCGCCACTCAGCGTTAGTGTGACGGCCAAGTCATGCGTGAAAGCGAACCCAAACCGTCACCAACACCGTCGCCGCCATCAACCACGCCACAGCGGCAACTACCAGCGACAGCTCCAGACGCAAACGGTCCACCATCACGTACAAGGTCGCCAGATAAACGAAGTAGGGAATGATCGACCACATGCCAAACACGATGGTGGTCTTCAGGTCGTCCAGCGAGCGGCCCTTGCCGACGATGTAGTGGGCGATCAGCGCAAAGGTCGGAAACAGCGGCACCAGACCGGCGATGTAATAGTTTCTGGTTTTCGCCAGGGCGGCCAGAATGACCACCACGGCGGCGCCCAATGCAGCTTTCAACAATAAATCCACACGCTTCTCGCAGGCACAGGGTTAGTGATTCAAGCCGTATTTCTTGACCTTGTCGAACAGCGTGGTTTTGGCCATGCCCAGTTCCAGGCTGGCCTGGGTCAGGTTGCCGCCACTGCGCTGCAAGGCATCGTTGAGCAGGTTGCGCTCGAATGCCTCGACCGCTTCGGCAAAACCCAAGCCCTGACTGGCATTGCTGCCGGATTTTTTGAAGGCTGGCAGGCCGAGGGCAAAACGCTCGGCGACGTTGCGCAATTCACGCACGTTGCCCGGCCAGTCATGGCTCATCAGGTTCGACAGGGTCTGGTTGTCCAGTTCCGGCGCGGTGCGGTCAAAGCGCAGGGAGGATTGCTGCAGGAAGTGTTCGAACAATTGCAGGATGTCTTCACGGCGTTCGCGCAGCGGTGGCAGTTCCAGGGTTACCACGTTCAGTCGGTAATAGAGGTCGCTGCGGAACTGGCTGGCTTTACTCAACTCATCCAGATCGGATTTGGTCGCGGCAATCACCCGGCAGTCGACGGCCACGCTCTGGTTCGAGCCGAGGCGTTCCAGGGTTCTTTCCTGCAAGACCCGCAACAGTTTGATCTGCAGGTTCAGCGGCATGCTTTCCACTTCATCGAGGAACAGCGTACCGCCATGGGCGTGTTCGATTTTGCCGACTCGTCGCTTGCCGGCACCGGTAAAGGCATTGGCTTCATGGCCGAAAATTTCGCTCTCGAACAGGTTTTCCGGCAGGCCGCCGCAGTTCAGCGCGACGAATTGCGCGGACTGACGCCGACTGAAATCATGCAGGCAACGCGCGACCAGTTCCTTGCCGGTGCCGGTCTCGCCTTCGATCAGTACGTTGGCTGAAGTGTCGGCGACGTTGGCGATCAGTTCACGCAGGTTTTGCATGGCCGGCGAGCGCCCGATGATCCGGCCTTCCAGCGAGTCGCGCTCGGCCAGCTGTCGACGCAGGGACCAGACCTCGCGGGCCAGGCTGCGTTGCTCCAGGGCGCGCCGGGCGACGTCCACCAGACGCTCGGGAGAGAAGGGTTTCTCCATGAAGTCATAGGCGCCTTTTTGCATGGCCCCGACCGCCATGGAAATATCGCCGTGGCCGGTGATCAACACCACCGGCAAGCTGCGGTCACGGGCCTTGAGGCGGGTCAACAGCTCCAGGCCATCGATGCCCGGCAAGCGAATGTCGCTGATGACGATCCCGGCGAAGTTATCGCCGACTTGCGCCAGGGCTTCCTCGGCGCTGCCGACACCCACGCAGGGGATATCTTCCAGGGTCAGGGCTTGCTGGCAGCCGAGCAGGACATGGGGATCGTCTTCGACGATCAGCACGGTGAGGTCGGTGTTCATAGCGGCTCGACTTGAGTAGGGCTTACCAACGGTAAACTGAGGACGAAGGCGGTACCACCGCTGGCCGGGTGTTCGACGCCCAGATTACCGCCAGTGGCCGCGGCCAGGCTGGCGGATAGTGTCAGGCCAAGCCCCAGCCCTTGTTCGCCGGGTTTGGTGGTGAAGAAGGGTTCGAACAAATGTTTGCGCGTCTCGGTGTCGATGCCGTGGCCGTTATCGCGCACCCGCAGGCAGTATTTGCCGTCGATGGTTTCGCCTTCCAGCCACAACTCGGGCAATGGTTGCGCCTGCATGGCGTCCAGGGCGTTGCCGATCAGGTTGACCAGAATTTGTTCCAGGCGGGTTTGATCGATCTGCACCTGCACGTCACTGAAATCGCGATGCAGTTGCAGCTGGCTACTCTCCAGGCGACTGCCGAGCAGCTGCAAGGCGGCGTCGACGGCCTTGCCGAGGCTGGCCTGGCCCTGGTCATCGCCGCGGCGGGCAAAGGAGCGCAAGCTGGCGGTGATGCGGCCCATACGATCGATCAGCTCGTTGATGGTCTTGAGGTTGGCACTGGCGGTGTCCAGCGCGCCGCGCTCAAGAAAGCGCACGGTATTGCCCGACAGCGTGCGCAGGGCCGCCAGCGGCTGGTTCAGTTCGTGGGCGATGCTGGTGGACATCTGGCCGATGGCCGCCAACTTGCCGGCCTGCACCAGTTCATCCTGGGCTCGGCGCAAGGTTTCTTCGGCTTGCCGACGTTCGCGAATCTGCCCCTTGAGCCGTTCGTTGCTGGCGCGCAGGTCGGCCGTGCGGTCGGCGATCTTGCGTTCCAGCTGATTGTTGGCTTCTTGCAGGGCTTCACGGGCGGCGAGGCGGGTGGCGATGACCTTGCGCCGTTCGTTCCAGGCAATCAGCAAAAACGCCACCAGGGCAAACGCCACTGCCACCAGGATGCCCTGATTGATGGCTTCGCGACGCAGATCCTGCAGGGGCGTCAGCAGGGTGAAGTTCCACGGTGTATCACTCAGCGGCCGGGTCTGCGACAGGTAGCTGATTGCCTGTTCGTCCGACTCCAGTTCGGTGTTGGCCGGAAAGGTCAGCTTCTCCACGCCTTCGGCCAGGTGTTCGCGGGCCAGCGGTTGCAGTTCGTTGAGTGGGAACCAGTAATACTGCAGGCTGCGCGCCAGGCGCTCCTTGGTTTCTTCGCTGAGCGGGCGGACCGCCTTGAGTCGTCGCGCCGGGTCGCTGGAAAGGATGATGATGCCGTTCTCGTCACTGACGAAGGCCTCCAGACGCGCCCGTTGCCAGCGTTCTTCCATGGCTTCGAGGCGCACTTTGACCACCGCGACGCCGATGATCTTGCCTTGTTCTTCCAGGCCGTGGGCCAGGTAGTAACCGGGTTCGCCACTGGTGCTGCCGATCCCATAGAAGCGCCCAGGCTGACCGCGCACGGCGTTCTGGAAATAGGCGCGGAAGGACAGGTCCTCACCCAGATAGCTGTCGAAGTCGCGCCAGTTACTGGTGGCCATGACCCGGCCGGTGGTATCCATCACGTAGATGGCCCGACTGCGGCTGCGCCGGTTCAGGCCTTCGAGGTAATCATTGACCGTCTGCCGGTGTTCCGGGGACGGGTCGGCCAGCAGCTTCGAGACACTGGATTCAAGTTCCAGCAGGCTGGGCAGGTAGGTGTATTTGCTGATTTCGCTTTCGACAGCGCGGGCGTGCAGTTCCAGCTGTCGCTCGCCGTTCTCGCTGAGGACGCGGATACCGTAGTGTTCACTGATCCAGAAGCCGAGATAACCCAGACCGATCATCAGCGCGATGACCAGTGGCGGCAGGAACAGATGGCGAATCAGGCGGGGTTTCACGGCAAGTGATGGCGGCGCGGCGCGATAGAGAGTGGGGTCGCATTTCATCACAGATGCCTTGGGTCAACCACAACTACAAGCTCCGGCGATCCCCTGTAGGAGCTGCCGAAGGCAGCGATCTTTTGATCTGTTCAGCAGGCAAATCGTTGCCTGAACTGGCGCTAACATCAAAAGATCGCAGCCTGCGGCAGCTCCTACAGGGGCGGCCGTGTAGCTTTTAGTGCTGCAGAATCTTCTCGAGGAAGTGCTGGGCACGTTCGGAGCGGGCGTTGATGTCACCGAAGAACTCTTCTTTCCTGCAGTCTTCGATGATTTTGCCCTGGTCCATGAAGATCACCCGATCTGCCACTTTGCGGGCAAAGCCCATTTCGTGGGTCACGCACATCATGGTCATGCCTTCGTGGGCCAGTTGCACCATCACGTCGAGTACTTCGTTGACCATTTCAGGGTCGAGCGCCGAGGTCGGTTCGTCGAACAGCATGACGATAGGGTCCATCGCCAGTGCACGGGCAATCGCCACACGCTGTTGCTGACCGCCGGAGAGTTGGCCCGGGTGCTTTTTGGCGTGGGCCGAGAGACCGACGCGTTCGAGCAATTGCAGGGCTTTCTTGTTGGCTTCTTCCTTGCTCCGACCCAGCACCTTGATCTGTGCGATGGTCAGGTTATCCATGATGCTCAGGTGCGGGAACAGTTCGAAATGCTGGAACACCATGCCAACCCGCGAACGCAGTTTCGGCAGGTCGGTCTTGGGGTCGGCGATGGAGGTGCCATCGACCACTACGTCGCCTTTCTGGAACGGTTCCAGGGCGTTGACGCACTTGATCAAGGTGGATTTGCCGGAGCCGGACGGCCCGCACACCACGATCACTTCGCCTTTTTTGACCTCGGTGCTGCAATCAGTCAGTACCTGGAAGTCGCCATACCACTTGTTGACATTCTTGATAGAGATCATACGGCAAACCTTTTTTGCAGACGCTTGACCAGCTGCGAGGCGGCAAAGCTGATTATAAAATACACCAGACCTGCGAAGACCAGGAACTCATTGGAGCGGCCGATGATGTCGCCACTGGCGCGCGAAGCATTGAGGAAATCCACCAGGCCGACCGCGTAGACCAGCGAGGTGTCCTGAAACAGGATGATGCTCTGTTGCAGCAGCAACGGGGTCATCTTGCGGAACGCTTGCGGCAGGATGATCAGTCGCATCATCTGGCCGTAGCCCATGCCCAGCGCCTGGGCTGCGCCCATCTGGCCCTTGGGGATCGACTGCACGCCGGCCCGGACAATTTCGCAGAAGTACGCCGCTTCGAACATCATGAAGGCCACGATGCATGAGGCGAACGCGCCGATCGGGGTGTCTTCGCCGGTGATCCAGCGCAGCACGAACGGCACCGCCAGGTAGAACCAGGTGATGACCAGCAGCAGCGGGATCGAGCGGAAGTAGTTAACGTAGGCGCCGGCAATGTTCGACAGCAGTTTGCTGTGGGACAGGCGCATCAGCGCCAGGATGGTGCCGAGGATGATCCCGCCGACGACGCCCAGGGCCATCAGCTTGAGGGTCATCACCATGCCGTTCCACAGGCCCGGTGTGGCCTGGACGATTCCACTGAAATCGAAGTCCATTATTTACCCCCCAGGGAAATCAGGCCGGGCACCGCGACTTTCTTCTCGACCATGCGCATCAGCAGCATCAGGCCCATGTTCAGGGTGAAGTAGATCAGGGTCGCCAGGGTGAAGGCTTCGAACAGGTTGGCGGAGAACTCGGCGGTCTGTTTGGTCTGCGCGAGCAGCTCCATCAGGCCGATCAGCGAGGCCACGGAGGAGTTCTTGAAGACGTTGAGAAATTCCGAGGTGAGCGGCGGAATGATGATCCGGTAGGCCTGGGGCAGCAGCACATTCCAGTAGACCTGTGGCAGCTTGAAACCCATGGCGCGCGCGGCTGATTCCTGGCCACGCGGCAGTGCCTGGATACCGGTACGCACTTGTTCGCAAACCCGTGCGGCGGTGAACAGGCCCAGGCAGACGACGACGCTCAGGTAGGCG
This sequence comes from Pseudomonas sp. KH_050, assembly GCF_057838875.1. NCBI lineage: Bacteria > Pseudomonadati > Pseudomonadota > Gammaproteobacteria > Pseudomonadales > Pseudomonadaceae > Pseudomonas > Pseudomonas sp. KH_050. The sequence goes on from NZ_CM174478.1 coordinate 1,326,855, forward strand.
GAGGTGGTCGGATTCAGGTCCTGCTTGTACCAGTCCTGCAGGTTTTGCGGCAGTAGATCCGGTACCAGGAAGTACCAGATGAACAGCTGAACCAGCAGCGGCACGTTACGGAAAAGTTCCACGTAGCAGGTTGCGATGCCCGATACGACACGATTCGGTACAGTGCGCATGACGCCCAGAATCGAGCCCAGCAGCAGGGCGATGATCCAGGCCACGATGGCGATGGCGATGGTCCAGCCCAAACCGGTGAAGAACCAGTCGAGATAGGTCTCGCTGCCCACGCCGGTGGACTTGAAGAACACGCCCCAGTCCCAGTTGTAATTCATTAGGGTCTCCCCTCAGATCGATCGATGTACAAGTGCCCGCCAGGGGAAGATCCATTCCCGCCCGACCTTTACGGTCAGGCACACACGAGCGGCTCGACAATCACCGGTTCGAGTGTTTCCAAAAATGCCAGCAGGGAGTGACCACCTCCTGAAAGGGCAGTGGCCCTCTCAGGAGATAAGGTTAGTCAGAAATCAGGATTTCTTTTCGTCAGCCGCTTTATCGGTCGGATTGGCGATCAGGGCCTTGAGCTCTTCGCTCATCGGGAACATCAGGTTCAGGTTTTTTGGCGGGATTGGCTGCATGAACCATTTTTCGTAGATCTTGTTGATTTCGCCAGACTTGTAGGTCGCGATGATGGCGTCGTCGACGGCTTTCTTGAACGGCTCGTCGCCCTTGCGGACCATGCAGCCGTAGACTTCAAAGGACTGTGGAGTACCGGTCACGACCCAGTCGGTGGGTTTCTTGGCCTTGGCCATTTCGCCGGCGAGCAATGCGTCGTCCATCATGAAGGCAACTGCACGGCCGCTTTCCAGCATCTGGAAGGATTCGCCGTGGTCCTTGGCCGAGATCACGTTCATGCCCATCTGCTTGTCGGCGTTCATCGACTTGAGGATACGCTCGGACGTGGTGCCGGCGGTGGTCACGACGTTCTTGCCTTTGAGGTCGGGGAAGTCTTTGTATGGTGAATCTTTTTTCGCCAGCAGTTTGGTACCGATTTCGAAGATGCCGACGGAGAACGCAACTTGCTGCTGACGCTCGACGTTGTTGGTGGTGGAACCGCATTCCACGTCCACGGTGCCGTTCTGCACCAGCGGGATACGGGTTTGCGAGGTGACCAGGTTGTAGTTGACCTTGAGGTCCGGCATGCCCAGGTCTTTCTTGATGGCTTCGACGATTTTCAGCTGGATATCGTGGGAGTAGCCAACCGGTTTGCCGGAAGCGTCCGCGATGTAGGAAAACGGAATAGAAGCGTCACGATGCCCGAGGGTGATGGTGCCGGACTCTTTGATCTTCTTCAGTGTGCCGGTGAGCTCGGCTGCGAAAACTGGAGTGCTGATCAGAGCAACAGCGATAGCTGCGCCCAAAAGCTGGGGAACGATGCGCATCAAATTTTCCTCGACATTGTTTTTATATGGAGCCAGTGCGTTGGCCCTTCTGTACTGCAAATGCCTTGAGGCTCCTGATGGGGTGGCGCATCAGGCATTCGTCCAAGAGTGTAGAGCATGAGTCGTGCCAGGCCAGGCGTATTTGATCAAGGCATTGATTTATAAGGGGATTAAATATTTATGGCGAAGAAATGGGTTCTGGATAATCCGGTTAACCGAATCGACCGACAAGTCGCGTTCGGAAAACCGAATGCAATGGAAGGTCGTCTTGTACATATCCCCCACATTGGATTTACGGTGTGTATTGAGAATGCAAAAAGCCCCTGGATCTCGAGATTCAGGGGCTTCGCTTTAACCGGATTCCCGATCAGGCCGCATGGATCTTGCTGCGGTTCTGTACGACCTTGGTCAGATACTGCTGCAGTTTTTCCTGCTCCGCCGGGCTGGTGAACAACCCCAGCTTGCTGCGGCGCCACAGAATGTCGTGAGCGCTCATGGCCCATTCTTCGCTGCACAGGTAATCGACCTCGCGAGTATATAGACCGCCACCGAGGTGTTCGCCCATATCGCTCAGGTTGCGCACGCCTTCGAGCATGCGCCAGGTGCGGCTGCCGTAGGTGGAGGCCCAGCGGCGAGCGATTTCAGTCGGCACCCAGTCGAATTTGTCGCGGATCAACGAGCTCAATGCTTGCGGGGTGGTCATGTCTTCGCCACCGGGCAGGGTCGATTGCGCGGTCCAGCTCGGCTTGATGTCTTTGAAGTACGGCGCCAGTTGCGCCAGGGCCGATTCGGCCAGCTTGCGATAGGTCGTCAGCTTGCCACCGAACACCGACAACAGCGGCGCTTCTGCAGCACTGCCGGACAGGGCCAGGGTGTAGTCGCGGGTTACGGCCGAAGGGTTGTCGGATTCGTCGTTGCACAGGGGGCGAACGCCGGAGTAGCTGTGCAGGATGTCCTCGCGGCTCAGCCGCTTCTTGAAGTGCGCGTTGACCACCTTGAGCAAGTAATCGGTTTCGCCTTCGGTGATCGCGACTTTGGCCGGGTCGCCGGTGTATTCACGGTCGGTGGTGCCGATCAGGGTGAACTGATTCAGGTACGGAATGGCGAATACGATGCGCTGGTCTTCGTTCTGCAGAATGAAGGCATTGGGCGCGTCGTAGAGTTTCGGCACGATCAGGTGGCTGCCCTGGATCAGGCGGATGCCGTACGGCGATTCCAGCTTCAGGTCATCGCGGATGAACTTGGCGACCCACGGACCGGCGGCGTTCACCAGAGCTTTGGCACGGATCGAGAACAGGCTGCCGTCGTTGCGCTCCAGGTTCAGCTGCCACATGCCTTTGCTGCGACGGGCGCTGACACAACGGGTCCGGGTGTGGACATGAGCGCCTTTTTCGCGGGCGGCCATGGCGTTCAGGACTACCAGGCGGGCGTCATCGACCCAGCAATCGGAGTATTCGAAACCTTTGCTGATTTCTGCCTTGAGCGGGCTGTCGGCGCCGAATTTCAGGCTTCTGGAGCCAGCGAGCTTTTCCCGTTTGCCCAAGTGGTCATAAAGGAACAGGCCGGCACGGATCATCCAGGCCGGACGCAAATGCGGGCGGTGCGGCAGCACGAAACGCATCGGTTTGACGATGTGTGGGGCTTTGGCCAACAGCACCTCGCGTTCGGCCAGGGCTTCGCGCACCAGGCGGAATTCGTAATGTTCGAGGTAGCGCAGGCCGCCGTGGATCAGCTTGCTGCTGGCCGAGGAGGTGTGGCTGGCCAGGTCGTCCTTTTCGCAAAGGAACACCGACAGACCGCGACCGGCGGCATCAGCTGCAATCCCTGCACCGTTAATCCCGCCACCGATGACGGCGATATCGTAGACCTCGGCGATAGGAGGCGTAGGCAAGGTGGAAGTGGGCATCGGCTGGCCTCGGGGTTCTTTATAATATTTGAATTCGAACATTTATGTTCATTTACGAAAATGGTAGCGCATAAAGACGGGCACGGCCAGTCAACTTCGATTGAAAATACTCATCGAAGGGCATCAAAAGGAAGATTTTCGAACATTTAAGCGGGGGAGGAGAGGCGCACGGTCTATGTGGTGAGGGGGGTTCTGGCTCCGCACATTTCCCGTAGCAGCTGGCGAAGCCTGCGTCCGGCCGCGTAGCGGTCGTAATCAGGCGTTGTGGTGTAACAGATTAGCCGTGGTTGCATGATTTGCGACTGCTGCGCAGCCGGACGCAGCCTTCGGCAGCTGCTACGGACCGCGTCGTCGCCTCAGCTCCCTTGCCACAAGGGAGCACGCCCTGCCTATAGAGGCTTAAACCACTTCCAGCCGAATCTTGTGCTGACTCAACAGTTGCGCCAGCGCCGGCACGGGTGGCTGATCGGTCACCAGGCAATCGATCAGGCTGATGGGGCCCAGTCGCACCATGGCGTTGCGACCAAACTTGCTGGAATCGGCCGCCAGGATGACTTGCCGGGCATTGGCGATGATCGCCTGGGAAACCCGCACTTCCTGATAGTCGAAATCCAGCAAGCTACCATCTTCATCAATGCCACTGATGCCGACCAGAGCGAAGTCGACCTTGAACTGGTTGATGAAGTCGACGCTGGCCTGGCCGACGACCCCGCCGTCGCGGCGCACATTGCCGCCAGCCAGCAGGACTTCGAAATCATCCTTGGCACTGAGGATCGAGGCGACGTGCAGGTTGTTGGTAATCACCTTGAGCTGGGTGTGATTGAGTAGCGCCCGGGCGATGGATTCGGTGGTGGTGCCGATATTGATGAACAGCGAGGCATGATCGGGAATCTGCGCGGCGATGGCTTCGGCGATGCGTTGTTTCTCATCGCGCATTTGATCGGCTCGCATGGCGTAGGCGGTGTTTTCTACGCTCGAATCGTAAGCTGCGCCGCCATGATAGCGACGCAACAGGTTTATTTCCGCCAATTGATTGATATCGCGGCGGATGGTCTGCGGTGTAACGACGAACAGCGTAGCCATTTCCTCGATGCTGACATAGCCGCGCTCGCGGACCAGTTCGAGGATTTGCTGCTGACGGGGAGGCAGATTCATGGGGCTTCCTTGGGGCTGCCGTGCAAAATGCGCCCATGATGCCGCAGGAATCTACTCCCGGCCAGTTACATGCAGATACGAGTCCCTGCTCTAGCTTACTTGGCCTCTTCGTGCGGCTCCCAATCGCGGGTGCGGCTCACGGCTTTTAGCCAGCCGGCGTAGAGTTTTTCCTTCTCCGCTTGCGCCAGTTGCGGCTCGAACTTGCGCTCGATTACCGCCTTGCCGCGCAGCTCATCCAGGCTGCCCCAGAAACCGCAGGCCAGGCCCGCCAGATAGGCTGCACCGAGGGCGGTGGTTTCACGCATTTTCGGACGTTCGACGTGCGTGCCGAGAATGTCCGCCTGGAACTGCATCAGGAAGTTGTTGGCCACTGCGCCACCGTCGACGCGCAGGGCTTTGAGGCGTTCGCCGGAGTCCTGTTGCATGGCGTCGAGCACGTCGCGGGTCTGGTAGGCAATCGACTCCAGGGCTGCGCGAATGATGTGATCCACGCGTACTCCGCGGGTCAGGCCAAACAGTGCGCCGCGGGCATAGGGGTCCCAGTAGGGAGCACCCAGGCCGGTGAAGGCCGGGACCAGATAAACGCCATTGCTGTCCTTGACCTTGCCGGCAAAGTATTCGGTGTCGTGAGCGTCATTGATGACTTTCAGCTCATCGCGAAGCCACTGAACGGTGGAGCCACCGTTGAATACCGCGCCTTCCAGCGCGTAAGCGACTTCGCCGCGTGGACCACAGGCAATGGTGGTGAGCATGCCATGCCTGGATTTCACTGCTTTGTCGCCGGTGTTCATCAGCAAGAAGCAGCCGGTGCCGTAGGTGTTTTTCGCCTGCCCGGGTTCGACGCACATCTGGCCGAACAATGCCGCCTGCTGGTCGCCGGCAATGCCGGCGATGGCGATGCCACTTTTGGTGTGGCCGTAGATTTCCGAGGAGGACTTCACTTCGGGAAGCATCTCGCGCGGGATGTCCAGCAACTCCAGCATCTTTGCATCCCACTCCAGGGTGTGGATGTTGAAGAGCATGGTCCGCGAGGCATTGGTGTAGTCAGTGACGTGGGTCTTGCCGCCGGTAAATTTCCAGATCAGCCAACTGTCGACGGTGCCGAACAGCAGTTCGCCGTTGCGCGCGCGTTCACGGCTGCCTTCGACGTTGTCGAGGATCCACTTGAGCTTGGTGCCGGAGAAGTACGGGTCAGTCACCAGGCCAGTGGTTTCGCTGATGTATTGCTCATGACCGTCGCGTTTGAGCTGCTGGCAGATCTCGGTGCTGCGCCGGCACTGCCAGACGATCGCGTTGTAGATCGGCCGGCCGGTGGTCTTGTCCCAGACCACGGTGGTTTCACGCTGGTTGGTAATGCCGATGGCGGCCACCTGGTCGTGATGCAGGCCGGCTTGAGCCAGGGCCTCGACCATTACCGCGCTCTGGGTGGCGAAGATTTCCATCGGGTCGTGTTCGACCCAGCCGGCTTGCGGGTAATGCTGGGCGAATTCGCGCTGAGCGGTACAGACCACGTTGGCGTCGCGGTCGAAAATGATCGCCCGGGAGCTGGTCGTACCCTGATCGAGGGCAATGATGTAGTTCTTATTCTGAGCGTCGGTCATGTCGATTGCCTTGGACTAAATAGGGTTTAAATTCAGCGAGCGTGAAGGCCGAGGAGGGCAGTGGCGTTCACGCAGCCTGTTTCAAGATGCCTGGACCTTTGCGTTGACGACGTGCTCGGCATCCTTTGTCGCGGATGTGGCGCTGGGTAGATGGCGGGCAATCAGCCCGCGATAGGCAGCAGCGCCGAGGCATGCACCCATGATCGGTGCAAATACCGGAATCAGGAAGTACGGGATATCGCGCCCGCCGGTGAAGGATATTTCACCCCAGCCGGCGACGAAGGTCATCAGTTTAGGTCCGAAATCTCGCGCCGGGTTCATCGCAAAACCGGTTAGCGGCCCCATCGAGCTACCGATAACGGCAATCAGCAGGCCGATCAGCAAGGGCGCCAGCGGGCCACGTGGCAGGCCATTGTTGTCATCGGTCAGGGACATGATCACGCCCATCAGGACCGCGGTGATGATCACTTCAACCAGGAACGCCTGGCCGGTGGACAGGGCCGGGTGCGGGTAGGTGGAGAACACCGACGCCAGTTCCAGGCTGGCCTGGGTGCCACGAATCATGTGATGAGTTTGTTCGTAGTCGAAGAACAGGTTGCTGTAAAGCGTGTAAACCAACAACGCCGAACAAAAGGCTCCGGCGATCTGGGCGAAGATGTAGAACGGCAGTTTGCGCTTTTCAAAGTCGGTAAAAATGCACAGTGCAATACTGACTGCGGGGTTGAGATGGGCGCCGGAAATGCCTGCGGTCAGGTAGATCGCCATGCTCACGCCGATTCCCCAAATGATGCTGATTTCCCATAGGCCAAAGCTGGCACCCGCGACCTTGAGCGCGGCGACGCAACCGGTACCAAAGAAAATCAATAAGGCAGTACCCAGGAATTCGGCCATGCATTGGCTCGAGAGCGAAGGTTGTTGTAGAGCAGTCGTCATTGAAAACCTCTTTTTTGTTGTTGTGTGGCGCTTCTCGAAAGGGTCGGAGCGCGATCTTCTCCGAGGCAAGGATCCCCATCCTTGTCTTGGCTTGCTGCGGACTACAAAAAACTGGAGCGGGTTAATAATATTCAGATTCGAAAAAATATAGACAAGAAACGCTGCTGTCAAAGGTCGAAAGTGAACCGCTGGTCATTTTTTAACTATTAGTCCTGTGAATGATCACGTTCCAGGCATGGGCAAAGGTCTGCGATGAGCGACGTGATAACCCATGAACTCAAGCGGCATCGCGGGTAATGACTGCGTAATAGAGCCTTTTTCCTACTGATAGCCTAGAATCCTGCATCAGCGTTTTTCTCCATTGGTCTCGGTCGGAGCCGTCATGACACCTGCATTGGATTTGTTGAAAAAAGTTCGTGCCGAACATCGAGTGCACAGTTACGAACATGATCCGAAGGCGGCTTCCTACGGTCTGGAGGCCGCGGAAAAACTAGGGCTCGATCCAGCCCAGGTGTTCAAGACTCTTCTGGCGGCCAGCGAAAAGGGTGAATTGCTGGTGGCGGTGGTGCCGGTCGTCGGAAGTCTGGATTTGAAGGCGCTGGCCCATGCGGCGGGGGTGAAGAAAGTCGAGATGGCCGACCCGGCTGCCGCGCAACGGGCGACTGGCTACCTATTGGGTGGAATCAGCCCGCTGGGGCAGAAGAAGCGCCTGCGAACTTTCGTCGATAACAGCGCGCAATCCTTTGCCAGCATTTTTGTCAGTGCCGGGCGGCGAGGCCTTGAGGTCGAACTGTCGCCGGCAGTGCTGGCCGAACATACCCAGGCCCGGTTTGCCGATGTTGGTCGGGCCTGATTGCCTGAGCTGGCACTGTATGGCGCAAATGATCCTGCTCTGTAGCTAGCCCTGATCTATATCCGGGTGCATGCTCGCTGTCGCCTATTTCAAGGAGAGGTGTGGTCATGCAACTTGAGTTTCATCAGGTCGACGCGTTCAGTGAGCGGCCATTCAGCGGCAACCCGGCGATGGTCTATCGGCTCGATGCGTGGCTCGCCGATGAGCTGATGCAGAAAATCGCCGCCGAGCACAATCTGGCCGAAACCGCCTTTGTGGTGCGCGAAAGCCAGGGCTGGCATATCCGCTGGTTCACACCCACAACTGAAGTGCCGCTCTGTGGTCATGCCACGTTGGCCAGTGCCCACGTCTTGTTCGAGGTGTATCAGGAGCAAGTCGAGCAACTGAACTTCATCAGTCAATCCGGCCCGTTGAGGGTCAGCAAGGAAGATCAGCGGCTGTGGCTGGATTTTCCGGCGATGGTGCCCCGTGAGGTGGGCGTGACCCTGGACGTGGAGCGGGCGCTGGGTCTGGAAGTGGTGGATGTATTAGGTTCCAACGAGTTGTTCGTGGTCCTCGAGTCGGAGCAGGCGGTGCTTGATTGCAAGCCGGACATGGCCGCGTTGGCGAAGTTGCCTTGGCCGGGTGCGATCGTTACGGCGCGGGGGAGTCGGCATGATTTTGTCTCGCGCTATTTCGCCCCGGCGATCGGGATCAATGAAGACCCGGTGACCGGCTCGACCCATTGCAGCCTGATCCCTTATTGGTCGCAGCGCTTGGGCAAGACGAACCTGACGGCGTATCAGTGTTCGGCACGGGGCGGGGAGTTGTTCTGCCGGCTGGAGGGGGATCGAGTGAAGATCGGCGGTTATGCGACGCTGGTGGCCAGCGGGAAGTTGATGCTGGGTTGACAGGCTCACCACATTTCAGCTGGCAGCGCTATGCCGCCGAACACCCGACTCCACCGCTGGAATCTGCGCCGCCGTGCTGCCGGACGCCTGGAACAACACCAGATGCTCGGCCGCCACGCGAATACCGACATCGGCGCCCACCAGATGATCGGCATGGCTCGGGAAGATCGACTCCAGCAGGCTGCCGGTGGGTAACTGCAGGCGATACAAGGTCGAAGCGCCAAGGAAGGTCTTGCCGATGATCCGTGCTTTCAACTCGCTGTCCGGCGCATAGACGATATCGTCCGGGCGCAGCAGCACGTCGACAGCGCAACCCGTCGGCCAGGTGTAGGCGCGATTGCCGCGCAATACACCCAGTTCGGTTTGTACCGATTCCGGGCTGAGCAGCTGGCCGCGAATGAAATAACCCTGGCCGATAAAGCTCGCGACAAAGGGTGTAAACGGCTCGTGGTAGAGGTTGTAGGGGGTGTCCCACTGCTCCAGTCGACCTTCCTTGAACACGCCGACATGGTCGCTGACCGCGAAGGCTTCTTCCTGATCGTGGGTCACCAGGATCGCGCTGGTGCCACGCAGCTTGAGAATGTCCCGCACTTCATGGCTGAGCTTGCGGCGCAGTTCGCCATCGAGGTTGGAGAAAGGTTCGTCGAGCAACAGCAATTGCGGTTCCGGCGCCAGTGCCCGAGCCAGTGCCACACGCTGCTGCTGGCCGCCCGATAGCTCGTGAGGAAAGCGCTTGCCGAGGCTTTTCAGGTTGACCAGCTCGAGCAACTCTTCGGTCACGCGGTCCTTTTGCGGATGCTTGCGGATTCCGAAGGCGATGTTCTCGGCCACGCTCAGGTGCGGAAACAGCGCATAGTCCTGAAACACCATGCCGATCCGCCGCTTCTCCGGCGCCAGGGTGAAACCGGCACTGGAAATGACTTCACCGGCCAGTGTGATTTCCCCTTCGTGCACCGGCTCGAAACCGGCAATCGCCCGCAAGGTGGTGGTCTTGCCGCAACCGGACGAGCCGAGCAGGCAGCCGATATCCCCGGCGTTGAGGTGCAGATTGAGGTTCTGTACGACTCGTTGGTTGTGGTAACCGCAGGCCAGGTTGCGCAGGTTGAGCAGTAATGTCTGGCTCATGCGTGGTGGTACGCCGGCTCGACCAGAAACTCGAGCAGGGCCTTCTGCGCGTGAAGACGGTTTTCCGCCTGGTCCCAGGCCACGGAGCGCTGGTCGTCGAGCAGGTCCAGGCTGATTTCTTCACCCCGGTGGGCCGGCAGGCAGTGCATGAACAGCACGTCTGGCGCGGCCAGGTCGAGCAGGGCGCGGTTGACTTGAAACGGCGCGAACAGCTTGAGGCGCTTGGCGGTTTCCTCTTCCTGGCCCATGGAGGTCCAGACGTCGGTGCTCACCAGGTGGGCGCCGCGCACGGCATCCTGCGGATCGCGGACGATAGTCACCCGATCGCCGGCCTTGGCCACGAACTCAGGGTTGGGCTCGAAGCCTTCCGGGCAGGCAACGCGCAACTGGAAGTCGAACTGAATCGCCGCTTCTATATAGCTGTTGCACATGTTGTTGCCGTCGCCGATCCAGGCCACGGTCTTGCCTTGAATCGAGCCGCGATGTTCGAGGAAAGTTTGCATGTCGGCCAGCAACTGGCACGGATGCAGGTCATCGGACAGGCCATTGATCACGGGCACGCGGGAGTTGGCAGCGAATTCGGTCAGGGTGCTGTGGGCAAAGGTACGGATCATCACCGCGTCGAGCATGCTCGACATGACGATGGCGCAGTCGCCGATCGGCTCGCCACGGCCCAACTGGGTATCGCGGGGCGAAAGGAAGATCGCCTGGCCACCCAGCTGGATCATGCCGGCTTCGAACGAGATCCGGGTGCGGGTCGAGGACTTCTCGAAAATCATCCCCAGGACGCGGTTTTTCAAAGGCTCGAACAGTACGCCGCGGTTACGCAGGTCCTTGAGCTCAACGCCTCGACGGATCACGCTGACCAGCTCTTCGGGCGTGCAATCCATCAGGGAGAGAAAGTGCCTTGCGCTCATCATTGACTACCTTTTTGCAACAGACCGCAGATACTCAAAGCCTTGTTTAACTGAAAAACGGGCGAGACCTGCGGCGTAAGCCGCACGGGGCGACGAAATAGGGGAAGGCGCGATATTGACATTAAATGTCGCGTCTTTCCAATAGGGCTACGGTTCTTAGGGGAGTTCAGAGGGGCTACGAGGATGTCGTGGTAGCGCTTTTGAAGCCTGTTTCCTTACAGTAGCCCGTCATTTGTACACTGCCCTCGCGCGCCTTGGCAATCGAACGGCACGGACAAAGCAGCCAAACGGTCGGTTTTGGGCTCGTCAGCCAAGACTTTTGCGAGCAGGATTCATACGGCTGACCCAACGCGAACATCGCCTGATGCAAGGTGTTGGACTATAAAGGTCTCACGAGCGAAACAGGGCGTTTCTGCAATGGAAGCAAAAGGTCGACATCGGTTGGCCTGATGCCCGTTGATTCACGGGACGAACATCGCTGGCGCAGAGGCCGGTCTGGCGCCATAGTTTTGTTCCCGCAGCCTCGCTGGCTGCCCCGAATAAAATAGAGACTGGCCATGACCAAGACTCTCCACCACCGTGCCTGCCACCTGTGTGAAGCCATCTGCGGCTTGACCATCGAAACCACCGCGGTCGACGGCGCCGGCGTGCAGATCACCTCGATCAAGGGTGATCCGCAGGACAGCTTCAGCCGCGGTCATATCTGTCCCAAGGCGGTCGCGCTGCAGGATATCCAGAACGATCCGGACCGTCTGCGCCAGCCCATGCTCAGGGTTGGCAGCGAGTGGCAGGCGATCGAGTGGGATGCGGCGTTTGCCTTGGTCGCCGAGCGCCTTGGGGCGATTCAGGCGCGTCATGGACAGAATGCCGTGGCGGTCTATCAGGGCAACCCCAGCGTGCATAACTATGGGCTGATGACTCACAGCAATTACTTTCTCGGGCTGCTGAAAACCCGCAACCGTTTTTCCGCCACGTCGGTCGACCAGCTGCCTCATCACCTGACCAGTTACCTGATGTACGGCCACGGCTTGTTGCTGCCGATTCCGGACATCGATCACACCGACTTCATGCTGATCCTGGGCGGCAATCCGCTGGCTTCAAATGGCAGCATCATGACGGTGCCGGATGTGGAAAAACGCTTGAAGGCGATCCAGGCGCGGGGTGGCAAGGTGGTCGTCGTCGATCCACGGCGCAGCGAAACGGCGGCGATTGCCGATCAGCACCTGTTTGTTCGTCCGGGTGGCGATGCGGCGCTATTGTTCGGGTTGCTCAACACCTTGTTCGCTGAAGGTCTGACTCGTGAGAGTCATTTGCCGGTAGATGGCCTTGATCAGGTTCGTCTGGCGATCGCAGCGTTCAGCGCCGAGGCGATGAGCCCGCTCTGCGCCGTGCCGGCCGAGCAGATTCGTCAGTTGGCGCGGGATTTCGCGGCGGCGGACAAAGCCGTCTGCTATGGACGGATGGGCGTTTCTACCCAGGCGTTCGGCACCTTGTGCCATTGGCTGGTGCAGCTGATCAATCTGCTGACCGGCAATCTCGACCGGGTAGGCGGCGCCTTGTGCACGGAACCTGCGGTGGACCTGGTGGCGTCCACCTCGGGCGGACATTTCAATCTCTGGCAAAGCCGGGTCTCGGGGCGTCCGGAGTATGGCGGCGAGTTGCCGGCGTCGGCCCTTGCCGAAGAAATGCTGACCGAAGGCGAGGGGCAGGTCCGCGCACTGATCACCGTGGCCGGCAACCCGGTGCTGTCGACCCCCAATGGCCGGCAACTGGAGCAGGCGCTGGACGGGCTGGAGTTCATGCTCAGCATCGACTTGTACATCAATGAAACCACCCGTTACGCCGACCTTATCCTGCCGTCGACCTCGGCGCTGGAGAACGATCACTACGACACCACCTTCAATATGTTCGCGGTGCGTAATGTCACTCGCTTCAATCGGGCGATTCTGGCCAGGCCTGAAGGTGCGTTGCACGACTGGGAGATCTTTGTCGGTCTCGCACAGGCCTTCGCCGAGAAGACCGGCAAAGAGCTCAAGCCGACCATTGCCCCGGCGCAAATGATCGATCGCGGGCTTCGCGCGGGCCTCTATGGCGATGCTTCGGTACATAAACTGTCGGTCGCGACCTTGTTCGACCATCCTCATGGAATCGATCTGGGGCCGCTCAAGGCGAACCTCGGGCCGCGTTTGAAAACTGCCAATCAGCGCATTCAGGCGGCACCCGAGGCGATCCTGGCGGACCTGGCACGGTTTGCTGCGTTGCAGGCTCCGGTGACTGACGAGTTGCTGATGATCGGCCGTCGACATGTGCGCAGTAATAACTCCTGGATGCACAACTATCATCGCCTGGTGAAAGGCAAGCCACGCCATCAGTTGCTGATGCACCCCGATGATCTGGCCCGCCGCGGTCTCAGCGATGGGCAGCGGGTGCGTGTCAGCTCGCGAGTCGGCGCGATCGAGGTCGAGGTGCTGGCCAGTGTCGAGATGATGCCGGGAGTGGTCAGCCTGCCGCATGGCTGGGGGCATGCGCGGCCAGGCGTGCAGATGGGAATCGCCAGCGGACAGCCGGGTGCCAGTGCCAATGATCTGACAGATGAGCTGCAACTCGATGAGCTGTCGGGTAATGCGGCGTTGAATGGGGTGCCGGTCAAGGTAGCGTCGGCCTGATCGCCAAGGGGTAAAATACGCGGTAGTGCGTCTCTGTCGGTGAGGTCGAGCATGGCGCTCGGCTTTCCGTTACAATGCGCCACCGTGCCGACAACTGAGTCGGAAAGTTCAGCCGAGGTGTTCCATGGATATCATCGAAACTATTAAAGAGCAGATTGCCAACAACACCATTCTGCTTTACATGAAAGGCTCGCCGAATGCCCCGCAGTGTGGTTTCTCCGCGAAAGCCGCTCAAGCCGTCATGGCCTGTGGTGAGAAGTTCGCTTATGTGGACATCTTGCAGAACCCGGAAATCCGCGCCAACTTGCCAAAGTACGCCAACTGGCCAACCTTCCCGCAGCTGTGGGTCGGTGGTGAGCTGGTCGGCGGTAGCGACATCATGACTGAAATGGCCGCCGACGGTTCATTGCAGGCCACGATCAAGGCTGCTGTCGAAAAAGCCGCAGCGAACAAGACTGAAGCCTGATTCACATCGTTGCCGCAGCTTCTTTGGTGGTAGGAGCTGCCGCAGGCTGCGATCTTTTGATCTTGACGATGTAAAAAAAGCCCCGCCTCTCGAAAGAAGGCGGGGCTTTTTGTTGCATTCGAAACTTTTGTTGCCTCGAGATCAGGGCGCCAGCTTATTCGCCCATCTGCGATTGCAGGTAGTTCTCAAGACCGACTTTATCGATCAGGCCCAGCTGGGTTTCCAGCCAGTCGATATGTTCTTCTTCGGATTCGAGAATATCTTCGAGCAGTTCACGGCTGCCGAAATCGCCCGTCGTTTCGCAATGCGCGATGGCCGCTTTCAGATCGGCGTGGCCGGTCTTCTCGATGCGCAGGTCGCACTCGAGCATTTCCTTGGTGTGTTCACCGATCTGCAGCTTGCCGAGGTCTTGTACGTTCGGCAGGCCTTCGAGAAACAGGATGCGCTTGATCAGCTTGTCGGCATGCTTCATTTCATCGATGGATTCGTGATATTCGTGCTTGCCGAGCTTGTCCAAGCCCCAATTTTCATACATGCGTGCATGCAGGAAGTATTGATTGATCGCGACCAGCTCATTGGCAAGGATCTTGTTGAGATGCTGGATGACTGTAACGTCGCCTTTCATGATGGGAATCCTGCCCTATATTCGCGGTATATGAATATAGTTTGAGCTGCGCAACTACTAGTGTCAAACCTAAGTTATTGAATAATATATGAAAATTAATCGGAATAAGAATGTTTTTGTTCCGCATCGCGGTGCTAAGCGATTGATTTCCAGACATAAAAAAACCGGACACTAAGTCCGGTTCTTTAGAATTCGTTGTTCAAGCGGCGGAAAATTCTGCGGGGTAGGGGATCGATGCCTGGCTGCTTTGCAGTTTGGTCAGGGTTTCGCGTACCACTTGCTTGGCAAGGCAGGCGCATTTACCGCATTGGCTGGCAACGCCGGTGGCTTGGCGAACCTCGCGGTAGCTGCAGCAACCTTCATAGATTGCTTCGCGGATTTGCCCGTCGGTGACGCCTGTGCAGAGGCATACATACATAAGTGAGAACCGTCGCTGGTTGTGGCTCATTTGCGATGGATCTTAATGTTAACGAGAATTATTGTCAAAGTGGTTTCGGGAAGCCTGGGGTTAGAAGGGCAGGTGACTGACGAACGGTTTTCCCTTCAAACTGTGAGGAAAATAGAGTGCGGCCTTTTTACCAGCCTCGAAAAAACCGCTAAGGACCAAGTCAAAAACGCGGTGTATGATGGCCGGTCCTTGCGAAGCGGGTTCGTGTCACAGGGCTGTCGCCTGAGGGTGGCAGGCTGGTGCGAACCCTGTTCTTCACGTTATTACCCCTGGAGATATTCAATGAGCGTACTCGTAGGCAAACAAGCCCCAGACTTCACCGTATCGGCCGTACTCGGCAATGGCGAGATCGTAGACAGCTACACCCTGTCCTCGGCCATCAAAGGCAAATACGGCCTGGTGTTCTTCTACCCACTGGACTTCACCTTCGTTTGCCCGTCCGAGCTGATCGCTCTGGACAATCGCATGGCTGACTTCAAGGCACGCAACGTTGAAGTGGTCGCGGTGTCGATCGACTCGCACTTCACCCACAACGCATGGCGCAACACTCCAGTGAACAATGGCGGCATCGGCCAGGTTCAATACACCATGGCTGCCGACATCAAGCACGAAATCGTCAAGGCCTATGACATTGAGTCCGAAGGCGGCGTGGCATTCCGTGGCGCGTTCCTGATCGACGACAAAGGCGTTGTCCGCTCGCAGATCGTCAACGACCTGCCGCTGGGCCGTAACATGGAAGAGCTGGTCCGTCTGGTCGACGCTCTGCAATTCCACGAAGAGCACGGCGAAGTTTGCCCTGCAAACTGGAAAAAAGGCGACAAAGGCATGACTGCTTCGACCGAAGGCGTCGCAGCTTACCTGACTGAAAACGCTGGCAAGCTGTAAGCCACGCGTCAGGCATAAAAAAACCGGCCGTTGAGGCCGGTTTTTTTATGGGCGCGATTGCTTCAGGTGACCTGATCAGTCGTGGAAATCTTCCCAGCCACCCATTTGTTTCCAGCGATTGACGATGCCGCAGAACAGCTCGGCAGTCTTCTCGGTGTCGTAGCGCGCCGAGTGGGCCTCACGGCCGTCAAAATCGATATCGGCCGTCTGGCAGGCCTTGGCCAGCACGGTTTGACCGTAAGCCAGGCCAGCCAGGGTAGCGGTGTCGAAGCTCGAGAACGGGTGAAACGGATTGCGCTTCATGTCCAGGCGCGCGACAGCGGCGTTGAGGAAGCCCAGGTCGAAGCTGCTGTTATGCCCCACCAGAATCGCCCGTTTGCAGCCGTTGGCTTTCAGAGCCTTGCGTACACCGCGGAAGATATCGGTCAGGGCCGTCTCTTCGCTGACTGCCATGCGCAGCGGATGATCGAGCTTGATCCCGGTGAACTCCAGGGCTGCCGCTTCGATGTTCGCGCCTTCGAAAGGCTCGACCCGGAAAAAATAGGTGTGTTCAGGGTACACAAAGCCTTTTTCGTCCATGCCGATGGTGACGGCGGCAATTTCCAGCAAGGCATCGGTGGCACAGTTGAAACCACCGGTTTCAACATCGACGACTACCGGCAGGTAACCACGAAACCGGGCTGCCATCGGATGGCGCGAACCGCCACCACCGTTTTGGCC
Organism: Pseudomonas sp. KH_050; assembly: GCF_057838875.1. NCBI lineage: Bacteria > Pseudomonadati > Pseudomonadota > Gammaproteobacteria > Pseudomonadales > Pseudomonadaceae > Pseudomonas > Pseudomonas sp. KH_050. The sequence goes on from NZ_CM174478.1 coordinate 1,343,478, forward strand.
GTCTTGTTCGTCGTCGAAATGGTCTTCACTCACGAGTGTTTCTCCAGCAGACGCCAGCGCAGTTTTTCACCGGCGCGCAGCGGGATTACAGACAGCTCGCCGAAGGGCAGGCTGGTAGGGGCGGTCCACTCTTCGCGAACCAGGGTAATGCGATCGGTGTTTACCGGCAGGCCATAGAAGCGCGGGCCATGCAGGCTGGCAAAGCCTTCGAGTTTATCCAGCGCATTGCGCTGTTCGAAGGCTTCGGCATACATCTCGATCGCCGCATAAGCGGTGTAGCAACCCGCACAGCCACAGGCCGCTTCTTTGGCGTGTTGGGCGTGCGGGGCCGAATCGGTGCCAAGGAAAAACTTCTCGCTGCCGCTGGTGGCGGCGTCGAGCAGTGCTTCCTGGTGAATATTGCGTTTGAGAATCGGCAAGCAATAGAAGTGCGGACGAATCCCGCCAACCAGCATGTGGTTGCGATTGTACAGCAGGTGGTGCGCAGTGATGGTCGCGCCAACGTTGGCCGGGGCCTCATTGACGAACTGCACCGCTTCACGGGTGGTGATGTGTTCGAACACCACCTTGAGTGCCGGGAAGTGTTCCACCACCCGACGCAGGTGTTCGTCGATGAACAGCTTTTCACGGTCGAAGACATCGACATCGCCACGGGTGACTTCCCCGTGAATCAGCAAGGGCAAGCCGACTTCGGCCATGGCCGCAAGTGCCGGGAAGATCTTGTCGATGCTGGTGACACCGGAGTCCGAGTTGGTGGTGGCTCCGGCCGGATAGAGCTTGGCGGCATGCACGAATCCACTGGCCTTGGCCTCGCGAATCTCTGCAGCGGTAGTGCGATCGGTCAGGTACAGCACCATCAGCGGTTCGAAATGGCTGCCGGCCGGACGTGCAGCGAGGATACGCTGACGGTAGGCGTCGGCTTCAGCGGCATTGCGCACCGGTGGTACCAGGTTGGGCATGATGATGGCGCGGCCAAAGGTGCGCGCAACATCCGCAACAGTATTGGGTAGCACGGCACCATCGCGAAGATGTATATGCCAGTCGTCGGGACGCAGCAGGGTCAGGCGGTCGGACATAGGGAATTCCAGGCGGGTCAAACTGAGGCGAATGCTACCGGAAAAGACTCTCTCAGGCACTCGCTATCAAGTTTTGCAGCAAGCAGCCGATATCCCTTGGGTATTCGATAAACAAGTGTCATGCCGCAAACATGTGTGTCGGTCTTTTGTGTAGAAGCCAGTGGAGCCCCCCGTGCGCCAGCGTTATTTAGCCTTGCTCAGTGTGTTTGCCTGCCTGCCCGCGATGGCTCTGACTTACCAGACACGTCTGGAGAGCATCGAGTGGACGGTCGAAGGTGACAAATTCGAGTGCCGTCTGATCCAGCCCATCACCGATTTCGGTTCGGGGGAGTTCGTGCGGCGCGCCGGTGAGCAGGCGACTTTTCGCTTGAAGGCTTATAACAACTCACTCGGCGGCGGTTCGGCCACCCTGTTGGCGGCGGCTGCGCCTTGGCAGCCGGGGCGGGGGGACATCAATCTGGGGGCGGTGCAAGCCGGCAGCGGCGATGTACTGTTCAACAGTTCCCAGGCTCAGGCCGGCCGACTGTTCAGTGGTTTGCTGGACGGTCGAAGCCCGTTGATACGCCATTATTCCCGTGATGGCGGTGTCTCTGAGGTCCGTTTGTTACCGGTCAGATTCAGCAAGGCCTATGGCGACTATCAAGCCTGCACCGCCAAGCTGTTGCCGATGAACTTCGAGCAAGTGAAACAAGCCCGGGTGGGGTTTCCTGGCGGAGGTATCGAACTGGATGCGCAGGCCAAGGCCAGGTTGCAGAGCGTGCTGGAGTTCCTCAAGGCTGATCCGACGGTCAATCATATTCAGCTCGACGGCCACTCGGACAACAGCGGTAACCGCCTGACCAATCGCGATCTGTCGCGACGCAGGGCCTTGGCAGTCATGGAATTCTTCAAAGCCAACGGCGTCCCCGAAGCGCAGATCACCTTGCGTTTCCATGGCGAGCGCTACCCATTGGCGCCCAATATCAATTCCTCCAACAGGGCGAAGAACCGCCGGGTCAATGTTCATCTGGAGCGTGTGGCGCCCAGCGAAAAGCCGGCGCCGCAGGTCAGTTCGGCGAGCAATAGCGCGGCGACTTCCTGAAACGGCTGTAGTGGTCGCGCACTCGACATAATCTGTCGCTTCGTCGTCATAAGCTGTCGCGCCTCTGTAAATTATACTGTTTGAACGGTAGACTTGGCGGCTTTCCGAAAACCCCGTGGAGTGATGGCATGGCGGACGTAAACAAGGTCGTTTTGGCATATTCCGGCGGCCTGGACACTTCGGTGATCCTCAAGTGGCTGCAGGATACTTATAACTGTGAAGTGGTGACCTTCACCGCTGACCTGGGTCAGGGCGAAGAAGTCGAACCTGCACGCGCCAAGGCACAAGCCATGGGCGTCAAAGAAATCTACATAGACGATTTGCGTGAAGAATTCGTACGCGACTTCGTTTTCCCGATGTTCCGCGCCAACACCGTTTACGAAGGTGAGTACCTGCTGGGTACCTCCATCGCTCGCCCGTTGATCGCCAAGCGTTTGATCGAAATCGCCAACGAAACCGGCGCCGATGCCATTTCCCATGGTGCAACCGGCAAAGGCAACGACCAGGTCCGTTTCGAGCTGGGCGCTTATGCATTGAAGCCAGGGGTGAAAGTGATCGCTCCGTGGCGCGAATGGGACCTGCTCTCCCGTGAAAAGCTGATGGATTACGCTGAAAAGCACAATATTCCGATCGAGCGCCACGGCAAGAAGAAGTCCCCGTACTCGATGGATGCCAACCTGCTGCACATCTCCTATGAAGGCGGCGTGCTGGAAGACACCTGGACCGAGCACGAAGAGGACATGTGGCGTTGGACCAAGTCGCCGGAAGACGCGCCAAACGTTGCAACTTATCTGGAACTGACCTATCGCAATGGCGATATCGTTGCGCTGGACGGCGTTGAGATGACTCCAGCCACAGTGCTGGCGACGCTGAACCGCATTGGTGGCGAAAACGGCATCGGTCGTCTGGATATCGTTGAGAACCGTTACGTCGGCATGAAGTCTCGCGGCTGCTACGAAACCCCAGGCGGCACCATCATGCTGCGTGCTCACCGGGCAATCGAGTCGATCACCCTGGACCGCGAAGTGGCTCACCTCAAAGACGAGCTGATGCCTAAATACGCCAGCCTGATCTACACCGGTTACTGGTGGAGCCCTGAGCGTCTGATGTTGCAGCAGATGATCGACGCTTCTCAGGCGCACGTGAACGGCGTGGTTCGTCTGAAACTGTACAAAGGCAATGTCATTGTCACCGGCCGCAAGTCCGATGAGTCATTGTTCGATGCAAACATTGCGACGTTTGAAGAAGATGGCGGCGCTTATAATCAGGCGGATGCGGCTGGCTTCATCAAGCTCAATGCGTTACGCATGCGTATTGCCGCAAACAAAGGTCGGAAACTGTTCTGATTGATTGAATGCGACTCAAGAAATGGCCCTGCATAAAAGCAGGGCCATTTTTTTTGTTTGAAGTATCGAGTGCTCATTGTCGTATTCGGTGTGAATGTTTGATCGACATACGTGTTGATTTTTCTGACGCTGCTCACACAGGTTTGTTGTTTCGTAGGTATCAGCTATGCAGTGGTTGGCAGTGTCAGGGTCAGCGTACTCAGGTTGTAAATGATGTAATAATGTCGCTTTAATTTACCATTGCTCAGTTGGTCAAGTTCGTTTTGGTTTATAAGTTTTACCGATTTCTGGTTGGCAAGAAAAACAATAAGGTCATGTGTGTCAGGCTGGTTGTCGAGTGTTTCATCTATTTCGTTAACTAAAATCTCCAAGCCTCTTTTTGTCTCGATTCGTCGAGTGTCGATGATGTGCAGGTGGTGCAGTCTATGCTGTAGCTGAACGCTGTCCTGTACGGTTTTATTCGTAAATAGATTAATGATTACCGGTGGCGCCTGTGCGTTGCAGGGTGCAGCGTAGCGCATCGGTGAAAGGCGAATAAAGCTCTGCGGCTGGCATTTTCGTATTTTTTCAGGTGGGCGCGAGTTTTTCTCCTGGGCAAGGTTCTCATGGTTTTGATGTTCAGGGGCGGGAGGCGCACCCTTGGCTTCTTTCATAAGTACGGCTTCGTGGATGATTTTCAGGAAGTGCTTTGCTTTTCCGAAGTCGGAAGGCGAATACAGTGCTTTGTAGTTGAAGTTTAGCGTGACAAAAAACAGCAGTATCAGGCAGAACGGGAAACTGATTAGAAACCAGATGTAGATATCCCGGTCGTCGTTGTCAAGGAACGGTAGCGATACGGCTGCCGAGGCTTCTGTTATGGCAGCGAAAATCGCAATGATGGTCATTGGGTTGGTTATCTTTTTGGGGCGTCTATTCATTGATTTTTACCTTGACGTAGTGCGTTTATATCCTTGGCGCCGTTGTTGTGAATTTGTTGAGTGAATTGCACCTGATCAGATGACGACGGACAGATGATATGGGTGTTTTTAATGATTCTAGACTCGGAAAAGCACTGTCGGAATTTTTTTGAAGGGCGGAGTAACCAGGTTGCAACCTGGCGGTGCGCTGAATCATAAGAGTGTTCTGGATCTTTTGTAGTCGTTTTCTGCCTGGTACTGTGCGTAGTGTGGAGAGGGTATGTAATGGCCGCTATTGCTTTAGCGGTAAGGGCGATGAATTCGGCAGGTTGTTAGTGGGTAATCAATTATTTCACTGTGTTTCTTACAGGTAATACATTGCAAGGTAAATTGCTGTGAACAATTGCTGGGTAAAAAGCGCTCGACAATCCACCAGGTAGGGGCGGGGTTATTCCAGGGTGAATGTTCCGTGGGAAAAGAACGTTGACCAAAGGTAGCCCGCCTGTCGATTCAGCTTGAATACACATCCTTTTATAGTGTTTTTTTGTAGGCCTAATCCGTGTTGTTTGTAGGGATGGTCTCTGGGTGCTGATGAGCGGGGGGGGCACGATGCCAAGGGGGAAATGACTAGGCTATTGTGCTGACTCTAAAAATTCGAACAGCGAAAATTGGACTGCCCATGAATAAAGTGCTGATCGTGGATGATCATCATATCCGTTTGTCGATTGGCGCTATTTTTAGGTTGCGATTCTGCTTCTGCCCGCTAGAGTGAATTGATGCAAATGGAGCGTGAGATTATGGGTTATTCGTTCCAGGTTGTTTATACGGACCCAAATATCCTTCGAGATTCTGGCTATGGAAAAGTGTCAGATATCCCTTGCATATTCGATAGTAGGCCAGGCTTTCACCGGGCGGGAAGTCAATTTCTTCAAGAACGCGGGTTAGGGGTTTGGAAGCCATTAAAATGTCGAAAGAAAGGCAGAGTATTTTTATTATCGGCAATATCGGTTAAGAACTATGCTAATCGGTTAGCCAACTTTCTTGAGTGGTGCGATGTTAATGGCAGGGACCCTGCGACCTGTCCGTCCGAAATAGACATCATTATAGATTATAAATCAGATATGTCTGGCGGCGCTTGGGCCGTTAAGGGTAAACGATTGTCAGTGGCTACGGTTAATGTTCGTGCAGATACCGCAATGGAGTATTTTGAGTGGCTAACTCATAAAAAGCTGAGATATGAAGAGGCTAGGCTTGTCATAAACTCTGAGCTTCGATCTGGAGGTGAATCCGCAGGGCGAGCGGGTAAGAGCGGTGTAACAAGAGCAACGCCGAGCAAGCGAATGATTACATTCCCGCCTCAGAGTATGCTAGCTGCTTGGTACAAACGTGTTGAGACAAGGGCGGTGAGAGGGGCGGTTGAAGCATTGATAGTTGACCTTATGATGGAAACCGCGATTCGCCTCAATGAGGCAGCTTGTTTCAGGGTTGATACTATACCAATTAAAATAGATGATTGGGTAATCGCAAATCCACATGTATCAGACGAGCTCAAAACTGTTTTAGTAGAGATTAAGTATGGAACAAAAGGACCTGATTTTGGTATTGATCATGGCGACAAAATTGGCCCGGTTGGGACCATAAGAGTTCCCTATAAGCTCGCATTGAGATTGCATGATTACCGGCGCACGCTTAGGTTGAAAGCGTTGAGTATACGAGTGTTTGAAGGCCGCAGCGCTAGAGAACAAATCAAAATTCGCAATGAATGCGTGCATCTTTTTTTAAATCCAATCAGTGGTCGCCGCTACACTGCGGATAATATTTATGAACTTTGGAGATTGGCAGACCCACCCAAGGGATGGAGCCCTCATCGATGCAGAGATTATTGGGCCTGTACCGTGCTGTGGGAACGGCTTGAGCAGCAAAGGTTGTTGCTGGAAAAGGCGTTAGGAACTGACAGCGTGGATGAAATTCGGAGGGCTGTAGTTATGAGTGCTGAAACTTGTATTCAGTTGGAAATCCAACCTCAACTACGGCACCGCTCATCAGATACTACTGTTATTTATCTGCAGTGGCTATCAGACCGAATTGGTTCAAATGTAAATTTTCAATTAAATTGGATTGATGAAATTACTGAGGGCTAGCAGTTCATGGTCCGGGAATATTTAAAGAAACAGGAAGAAAGCGACGAAATATTACTTAGCAGAGTCTCAACGATTTCAAGTATTATCAATTCAGAAACTGAGCTGACATTCTGGACTTGCCATGAAACTAGGCAAACATTTGTTGATCTCACCGAGTTTAAAGAAGGTTATATAGGCAAAAGAAAGTCATCAGGTTCATTTTTGGGGCGGCCTGAGTTGATCCTTCAGCTTGCACCTTCGATTAAGAAGGTTATGAAAGATTACAGCTCGTTTTCGGTAGATTCCGCACTGATGTGCCTGAGATCCTGGTATCGGATATTCGACACGGTGGAGGCCTTGCTGTCGATATCTTCAGATGAGCCAATCAGGCCATTGCGAGATATCAGTGAACTGAATGTAGTTCATTATGATGCCGCATATCGTACGTTAAGCCCTGATACTTTCCGTTGGTTTTTGAGAGTTGTGAATAATACTTTAGAAGCTTCTGGCCGGGCTAAGCTATATTGGGATACACCTCCTGAAAAAGATGTCGTTAGATCTTTGCCTGATGAAAAGAAGATTTTTCTGCTGCGAATAGCTTTGAAACAAGAGTGGGCAAAAGTTGAAGTACGTTGGGCTGATCAAGATCAGGTTAAACTTGATGGGTTTCGACCTACCACTCCTGCCCAGGCTGATGGACTCGCCGCATTCGTTTTTATGAGCCAAGCACAACGACTCACAGGGGATTATGTGCCCGACTCACCTCATGTTCAAAGTGTACTGCCTTGGCTAATTAGGGATAACCGGGTTTCCGACGGTCTCCACATGCGCAAATTGTGGGAGCTAAATTTTCCCAATCATTGGGATATATTAACGGCATTTCACATGTGTCTTGCAACAACGGGGTGGAATGTGAGTGTTTTAAACAGTTTAGATTCCAGTAAAGAAAGTGATTGGCTTTATGATCATCCTTCTGATCCTAATAGATATGTGCTTGTTGGTCATAAAGTTCGATCCAATGAAAAAGCGATGCCTGTGATCGGTCTCTGGAAGACGAGCTTTGGGCCCGGTGCTGTGATAAAGAAAGTCATTGGCCAAACCCGGCCTCTTCGAGATCAGTTGAAATTATCCTTGATTTCAGCTGAGAAAAAGTTAACCAGTATGGTGATGTCTAAGCAAGCTCACAGTTCGGTTGACCTCAAAGATCAATACGAATTAGTACAGAAATTGACCGAAGGCACCCGTTCTGTATGGTTATATGTTAATAAATTGGGTGCGATATCTTGGCCTTCCAGAAATTCTACTACGGCAATGAGCGCTCTTGCTAAGTCTAAAGTCAATTATTTGGATGTGTTAATACCGAAAATAAATACGGAGCTGTTATTGGGCGGCCACGACTCCATACCTCGAGTCGTGGCTAGCGATTTTCGCGACATGTTTGCGCAGTATGTTTGGGAAAGTAGTGGTGGGAATATTCTGCCCGTGATGAGGGCGTTGGTTCATAAAAGATTATCAACAACCCAGAGATATATCGATAATAATATTTCAAATGTCGAAAGGGATGCTCAGCTTCTGTCGTTTTTGAATACTTTTTTCGTTCAACTAAGCGAAGGGCGTATCGACACTACGCTTTTGGCGTATCAGAATAGGTTTGGTGCAGTTCCTGAGGCGGAAGTTGAAATTCTCAAACAGTTTCGAAGTTTAGAGCGTAGTCGATTGAGTGTTGCATGTAAAGATCCTAAGTCTCCGCCAATTAGTACTCAGACCGTAGGCAAATCAAGGTGTAGTTCGCAAAGATGTCTTATATGTCCAGAAAACGCAATAATATTACCTGAGTCTTTGCATGGGATCGCGATGCGTGCAGAGGAATTAGTAGCTATAAAACTAACGATTCCGTATGAGGCTTGGTCAACTTCAAATTTTGACATCGAAATGGAAAATGTTGAACTCGCTTTGTCTATATTTAACGTTGCCGATGTTTTGAGTTCACGTAATTACTGGCAAGAAAAGATTGCCGCAGGACAACACATAGTACCTGGGTTATAGGGGTGAATATGCGCTCTGTTAAATATCAGGGATTTAGCGATAATGAATTTATTGGGCATTCAAAAGCTAAAGTTTTGAGCGAATATAGTGTTGATAAAATACAGTATTTTGATAAAGCGACAGTCATTAAATGTCAAGAGGCACTCGGGCATGGCTCGGTATATGGCATTTGGAGAACCGGCCCAGAGCTAACGGGCAGGAATATTACTCCGTCCCTTGAAGCTGTCAATTTTCGATACGAAATACAATCTAAGATGGGGGCGTATTTACAAACTCCTCTATTTTTCGAGTTGCTTGATCAGTCTGAGCTTTGGTTAGCCAGATATGCGCTGCTATTACGTATTGGTCCATCTTCCTTAAGGTTTGTAAGTGGTTGCCTTGATATTACAACCATCTCAAAAACACTTAGGGATCATATTGCTCGCCTAATAGCAACTGCAATTAAGTGTAAGCTAGTGGCCGAAACTTCACCCATTAGCTTGTTCTTAATATTGACAACTGATGATGTTCAGAAGCTTAAAAACAACCATCGGTCCATAAGCGCAGAGCTGGCAAGGATGAAAAAATTCCATGAAATGGGTTTGTTGTCAGATATCTTCTGTGACGCTTCGGTTGAAACAGAATTTAACCCTCGTGGTGATAAAGTTGAACCACAAAAGGAACGGGTTCGTGAACCATGGTTACCACTACCTGATTGGTTTATGTCTGAAATAGGTCCCAAGGTTTTAAGGCTAGTTAAAACGATTGGGCCGAAAATTATAGATCTCGGGAACGAGCTTGTACAGATCGCGAAGGATAGCGATGCCTCACTATTTCCAACTTTAGTACAAAAGTTTACAGCAAATTATTTTTGTGAATTTAAGGAGCGTGAAGGGGCGGACGTATTGGATTACTCATTGTACGTTGGTCCGGCCCGAATAAACGGTAAAATGACTGAATACTTATCTTGGGGGTATTGGCCTCCCAAAGACTTTGTTCAGTTTAAGGCTGCTTGCGCTGCTTTGCAGGGAGCGCATTTATGGCTTGTAATGCTTGCTGTTGCGGGTAGAAGTCAAGAAATTCTATCTATACCTAGGAAATGTTTCGTAGAGTCCTCTGAGGGGCCACTCACCATCAATGGCAAAACTTATAAGCTAAGTAAGTTTTTCGCTGGCGAAAACCGTGATTGGGTTGTTCCACCACTTATTATTGACGTTTTAAAACAACAAACCGAACTGGCGGACTTATGTGAGAGTTTAGCTGATCAAAGGGGACGGGAGAGTAGCCATAGGGATAATCCGCCTTTGTGGATAAGACTTGACGCTAGGGGTAAAGGGGGAAGGGTAGGTGACCAACTAATCGATCTCAATAACGCATTGATGTACCTATGTGTCCGTTTGGGTGTAACGTCCAAGCCAGAAGGAGTTAGAGTCCATTCGCATCGGTTTCGTAAGACAATTGCTAGACTCGCAGCGCTAGCCATAACAGAAAGTCCTAGGGTGCTAATGCAGTTGTTCGGTCACAAGGATGTTGGTATGACTTTATCTTACATTTTAACTGACAAAACTTTGCAAGCTGAAATATCACAGATTTCTCGAGAGATGCGTATCATGCGCTGTAGGGATATTGTTGAGCGAGTGCATGACAATTTAACTACTGAACGCTCTCCTTTTGAAAAGTATGGGGGGTATGGTGGAGGTGCAATGCCGGGAGTACTCTCAGCTGTTAAAGCGCGTGAGAGTCTCCTACTACAGTCAGATAAAACTTGGGGTGTTAATACGGCATATGAGTTAGGCAGTTTACTCAGCTTAAATGGCGAGGGATATCGATTGATACGCCCTGGGGTGATATGTACTAAGCCTTTGAAGGATTTTATGCCTTGCGTATGCGGTTCAGACTGTGTAAATCGTATCGAGGATCGTACACTGAGGCGTGACACGGCGAAGGTGTTGGAAGTTTTGATGGGCGACGGTATAAGAGCTAGGTCAGAAAACAATCTACTGTTGTTAGAGTGCATCGTTGGACAAATTAGCACTGAGGCTTCAAGGTTTCCCGACATTGAAAAGACACTGCTCGACGACCCTGATTATTGTGCGCTTAAATTGGCTCTTGAGGGCGGTTATGAATAATTATAAGCAGGCTGCTATTCGAAACGGATCTGCACGTACTCAACTTATTTTTACAAAAGTTAAAAATATGCTTGATGATATGCGTGAGGAGATTCAATTGAATGGGGGGGTTTACCCTTATAATGGAGGTAAAATATCTAAAAATGAGGTATGCAGAAGAGCCGGTATTGGAAAGACGACGATATTTTCCGATAAGCAGCGCGAGCTAAACTCTCATGTTGACGCGTGGTTGGATCAGTTCCTGCCGAAGAAAAACTATAATTCTCAACGGAAATCTAAAACAGAATTAGCGGCTCAATGGAAGAGCAAGTTTCTAGCACTTTCGGAAAGTCATCATGTGACCGAACTTGATCTCCAAGCGTTACGTTCTGATTATGATAAGATCCTCGAAAAAAATGTTGCGTTGCAATGCAAGCTTGATGCGCTTATGGAAAGTCTAAAGTCTCAAAAGGTCAAAATTATTTTTCCAATTAAATAGAAGCGTGAACCGTTCAGTACATTGCATCTCGTTGTGTTTACTTGTAGTTGAGCCACTAATGTGGCTAATCTCACAGCCGCACGCGACGCAACTTTGGCAAACAAAGCGCTAGCAAATGGGCGGCCTTTTTGCATGTGCTTGTTACGCATGAATATCAATTCTGCAACAGACAAAGAAAGCTCCGAGCTCAAAAGATATCTCAAAGTTATCATGCGTTACTCCTAGTTTGCCCTCGCTGTCTACGGGCATTTTTCTAACCGGTCATACCCCTATCTACCTGAGGCCTCGGTTGGTTATAGATAGAAATCGGCCTGTCGCGACCTCTTACCGTGATCGGCATCATGAAAAATTGCGAGCATTTTGACGTGTCCCCGTAATGCGGAGTTAGATCATCAGTGAAACTCAGAGCTGGCAGCCAAATGCCATGACTCCACAGATGAAAGTGGCGACATAATCTTCGATCTACCACCAGAACTGCTTACGAGCTTGGCTTGGTCCTTGATGACGAACTGACAATCGAGATCTTGACGGTGACATAGTCCTGAAGCTGATCCGCCGGCGAAGTGTGCGGAGTTGAAGGGGATATTTCAGTCTGCATCAGGGTCAACGTTCGCTTTGCGCCAATGTCGGTCCACAGTCGTTGTTCCAACACCGAGCTTACGAGATATCTCTATTTTGCTAAGCCCTTCGGATTGGAGTTTCTGAATGGCGATGCGATTGTTCTCAGCACGCTTTCCTCGCACCCCTTGAATAGCTCCCGCACCAATTTCGCTGCGTAACTTTCCAGCCTTGAGATATTCATCGAGCTCGCTGCTTTGTCTTGCCTGGTACTCCCCTAAACTCAACGATGCCAAGCGGGCCTCTACGGTGAAAAGCACGATGCTCGGCGTAACTCCCAGGCATTCGCATAAGGACCAAAACTTTGCGATCGAAATGCTTTGACGGCCCCGCTCTACGCTGGCGAGGTATTCGCGACTCAGCGCCCTCGAACAGTCCTCCCGTCTAAGTCCGGCGTCTACTCGAATTTCTCTCAGAGTTTGCCCAAGAGCCTCCAGATATCCCATTGCTCTTCCGTACAGCCGCAAAAGAGACAATGAGGCCATGCTTTGACACCCCACATCGCGGGGCTATAACATGTATATACGGGGTGTTGATATCGTTCCCCTAGCGTTGCACCACCTTCATAGATCGCAGGTCCTTCTGATGCTGCGGTAACCAAGCCCTGCAGTGGCAACTGACCAAAACCCAGGCCGCATCAGGCGGAGCCTGCTTATTCGCAATGGAGCAACTAGTGATTTACGTGCTTGACCCCAGGAGCCGCGCAGTTCATGCAAGGTCGCACTGTGAAGTGGAAGGCTTCTGCTTTCTGATAACCATCACCTCAATCCAAACGGGCAAACGAGACCGTGCTGCTATAGTCCGTTGCACCTATGAGCTCCAGAACTATCTGAGTTTTGCCAGGGATGTCCTCATCGAAGGCGTACAAATGCTTTGTCCACCCAGTGTGAACGGTCGGGAATTTTGGAGCTTGGAGGACGTAATTCAGATTGTCTGCTTTAGAGGTACCGAAGCTGACGAATCAGCGGTGGTCTACAGGACAGCGACAGGTACCTACAAGCTTGGGGAACTCGATCTCCGCCGAAAAAAAACTCGCCATGTCTGGTATTCGGAACATCGTCTCCATGCTCACACTCCTCAAGTCTCCAGCCGTGTGCTGAATGAAAGCGAGCTGTTCCTTTATGCGGCCGTTCCGTGACGCGGCTTGTCATCACCGGCAGAGAGCGGCATGTCGGCGTCCGCGCCTAACTGATCCAATTGCCAAGATATCACTGACGCAGCCTGACGCCTCGCGAACCCGAAGTTTACTGGATTTGTTCTGATTTGAAGGTGGATTAGTCTTGCGTCAACACGTCGACAAATTCGGTGTTGGCTCAAAACCGTGATTAACCTAATCGCCGTTTCATGGACCATCGGCGAACTGGAACGCCTAAGTCAAAGGTGGAAGAAGTGCGGTCCACTCCGTTACAGGTAAAACGTATGCAGGGTACAAAGCGCTGGTGCGCCACCGGTCGACGCGGTGCCTCCGACGACGATCCGGCTGCGGCCTCAAGAAAAAACACAGCAGCGATTGGCGACTGAGGCATACGCGACCATCGCGCCTCGTCGTGTGGAGTTGAGGGGGAGGACTGACACAAGGAACGAATCGCAGGGTGGCCACTACCATTCTCCGAATGAAATGGTGGCGCTCCGTCTGTGGATATAACTAACGTATCGCAGGAATCGTTATGAAAGGTAAACGCAAAGTCAAAACGCTCAAGTGGCAGAACGCAGCGCCCCTCAGGGCGCAGGCTCGCTGCCGACTCGAACGGCGCACGTCGCGGGCCTCGCGATTCTTGGATGTTGCCCTGTCGCTCGGTAAGGAGTTCGAACCGGTTGGACTGCTAGCGGGTAGCGGCAACCCATGTTCGCTGAAATTATGAGCGCACCGGCTTATCGCGCTTACCGGCTACGACTGGAAGCGTCGTTGCGCATTCCATCCGACGCTGCAGATCAAGAGATTCATGAAATCATCGCGGCTGGGTTTGCGTCTACGAGGGTAAATAACTGGTGCGAGCAGAGTATCTTCAGCGCTGATGCGCTCAGCCAGGTAATTCCGATGAGCACTGTCCGTCGCCGATTAGCTCGCGGACAGCGCTTTACCGTGGGCGAGAGTGATCGATTGTTTCGACTTGCGCATGTGACGGCCATGGCCGAGACGGTGTTTGGGGACAAAGAAAAAGCCCAGCGTTGGCTGTGCAAACCGAAACAGCGTTTTGCGGGCACTCCCCCCATTGCGCTGCTTTCTACCTGCCAAGGCACTCGCTTGATTGAAGAGTTGCTCATTGAGCTTGCAGAGGGATTGGCGTTTTGAGTGGTCAAGACGTCAAAGGCTCAGGGTTCGGATCCACGAGGGTCCTGGTTAGACATGGCTGTCATCCCGCTGCTATTCAAGTACTTTGTGAGCAGATGGGCTGATGCATTCACGTAATCAATGATTTTCATCCATGGACCGTTATGGCTATTCCAAATCTTTCAAAGCTTCTCGCTCAAGTCACCGATATCGTCGAGCGTGCAGGCGTCTTGCTTTCCGAGGAGTGGAGTCGTGCGGAAGGACCTCGCGGGCAGGGTGATAAAGCCGTGGTTGATGTGGAAATTGAAAATATTTTGAGGCCTGAACTTCTCAACTTGCTAAGTTGTGATTTCTGGGGTGAAGAGACGGAGCGCTTATTCACAGGGCATGCTTGGTGTTGGGTTGTAGACCCAAACGATGGCACAAGCGATTTTTTGAAGGGTTTGAAGGGGTCTGCTATATCGGTCGGGCTACTGTGTGAATCGATCCCGGTACTGGGGGTTGTCTGTGCACCTATAACTCCTGAGGGGCTTGCTGACTGTATCGGTTGGGCGGAGGGAATTCCCCATTTGATTCGCAACGGCCAATCAGTAAATGTGCGTCTTGCTGATAAGCAGCTTTCGAGCGGCAGCACAATAATGGTCAGTGCCGCGGCGGTGAATAAACCGGAGCTCAATCGTGATCTGTGCGCGCCAGGGCGTTTTCATGCAATGCCATCAATCGCATACAGGTTGGCAAGAGTTGCCGCCGACGATGGTGTATGCGGTATCTCGCTCTACCCGGTCTCAGCCCATGACGTTGTAGCTGGCCATGCACTGTTGAGAGGTGCAGGAGGTGTGTTGCTGGATGAAAATGGAGTCACCATCCGCTATTCGTCAGAGGCCAATATGGCGAATGTGTCGAAACGCTGCTTTGGTGGATCACCTTCCGCATGTTACGAATTGGCCGCGCGTGAATGGGATCGGGTGCTCTATACCTAACGCCACGAATAACAAATACGCGAATCAATATTAGAATGCTTCCGGACCAGATTCGACGCCTGTGAACGTGACCTCTACTGGTTCGCCTTGCTGGGTATGTACAAACTGCGAAATTGCACCCTACTTGACCACCCGTTTGCGTTGCATGTGACCACCTATTTGCATCGGACCTGACCAACTGTTTGCATGGGACTTGACCAGATGCTTTGAATTAAATCCTCAGAGCATGAGAGTGTTGCTTTCGACCATTTTCAGATCACAGTTGGGTAATTGCACGGGTATGGCCCCGCTTGCCTTAACCTGATCAGTCATATGCTCCATGTTTGACCAGCAAGATTCGTGGAGTCATTAGCAGCAGAGAACGGCCAAAAGCTGTCTGTGGTAACGGGCAGAAAACGACCCATTGCGGCCAGTCGCTGCAGGCGATAATCAGCAATGTGTCTACGAAATCCGGGCTATGAAGTCTCAACAGCTATGGTTTTGCGGCGTGACCATCATCCGTTGGTTTTTTCTCCGGAACAATAAAACTCACTATCGTACTGGTCAGGATTTTGTGAGTCGGGTCGGCCACTTCAAGAAGAACCTTGTGAGTGCCAGGCGTCAGCCCAACCAAGATAATCGGGTCTTCACTGGTGTGCGCCCATGTACCTTTCCAGTCGTCGACGGTCACGTGAAGGTGACCGAGACGTGGTGATACTTCAGCAGCTGCTTTGCCGAATACCGGCATGATCCTGGCGTGCTCTGTTCGATACTGGATAATGACAACACCCCGGGCGAGCGGCTCGGCAAGCGGCGGAAAGGCAGAGAGTTTTGGCAGCGTCTCAGATTCCAATGGGAGTATTGCCGGTGGGTGATTGCTGTCTGCTTCTCCTTGACCGAATGCTGCTATGCAAAAAAAGCCCAAGGCAAAGGCAAACAGATTTCTGAGAGCGAGGGACATGGAGTTTTCCTCCCGCGTGGTTTCGATTATTTCGATCGGCAGTGGCAGTGCGCTTACTATTTCTCGCTTGTAACCAGATTAAGGCAGTTCTAGTACAAGCCTCTCTACACTGACAGGTATGAAATGGGATGCATTGATGCGCTCGTTGAGTCTATTCAAAAACGCCTCGGCCTCTGCATGACTGCGAAATTTGACGCACCAGGTGTCCATCCAAACAACCCAGCCTTCAGCGGCGCTCGCTTTCTCGATTTTGAGCAGCATTCCTGAATTCCTCCGTACTCCGTTTCAGTTCGACTTCGAGTGCAGACGAAACACTAGGATGTGGGACGCGATCCCTTCTCGACACGAATGATAAGCCTAGCAGCGGCGAGAAATATTTGTGGGTTCATGGGCGATCTTGAATGGCTGCTATTAACCATTGCAGCCGGTCGCGATAGGCAGCACAAGGCCAGAAGCGACTGTCAACGCAGGTCTGCTTCCCGCTAGAAGCGCTCGGTTCCGATCCTGCTTCGGATCAGACACTTAGGCGTTGATGTTGGTTTGGCCAATGTCACCACCGAAGATCGCAAGAATGTTGGATTTTTCGGCTGCCCCGACAATTGCCGAGATCGCCATGACCAAGGTCGTCACCAGGGTGAGTTTCGATAGCCACTTGCGTATAGGAATCATCTGACTTACTCCCTTGCTCGTTGGGGGTTGTGAAGCAACGGACCAGTAAGTGCACTTAAGCCCTACCATCTTCTCTCAGCGCCATAATCTAGGTTCTCTTCAACCCCATCCCTTCCTTGATTCCGTACTTAACTACGGAAATAGAGTCCACTCGTGGAAATAAAACCCGAGAGGAGGCTGTTATGAAATACCTAAGACTACTGCTGATAGTTGGTTCGACTCTGTTGTCATCCACGATATGGGCCGAGGGCGGGAGCGATCGTTCGATTGAGCGGGCCGCCTCTATGCACGACAAGGCGGAGGCGGCCTTGGTGGTGAAGATTGAGCAACGAGGGGGCACGGCGGCTAGCCGTGTCGAAGAGCAGCCCGCCTGTTCACCTGCAGGGTAGGACATGAACGACCGCCGCACGCTCCACTCAACCAGACTCAGCGTGAGCCGTCCTGATAAGGCGCGAGCGTAGATGTCAGTTACCCATCTGTGGCCTCGCAAGTGCTCCTTCGGCCATTCAGCGGCGCTCATTGAGCGCCGCTTTTTTTTAAGCCCCCAGCCGACCAACAGGGGCGCCTTACGAAACTGCTGATCGTAGGTCAGCGCGGCTCTTTGTTGCTATGCAGTGAAAGGATCAGCGGACAGGAAACAGTCCCGTGGCTCGCACAACAGTCCTGAACCAGTTGCTCCAAAACTGACTCGATCCGCTTCAAATCCGCAAGTTTCCCGCGCACATCCCCAAGCTTCTGCTCGGCGAGCACACGCGCGTCATCGCAGTGAGCGCCGTCATCCAGCCTCAATAGCCCCGCCACTTCTTCGAGGCTAAAGCCCAGCCTTTGCGCGGATTTGACGAATTTCACCCGTGCAACATCCGCCTCGCCGTAGCGGCGAATGCTGCCGTAGGGCTTGTCCGGTTCGGGCAACAGCTCCTTGCGTTGATAGAACCGGATGGTTTCCACGTTGACCCCGGCCGCCTTGGCGAAAGCGCCGATGGTCAGTCTTTCAAAATTGTTTTTCATTTCGCTTGATTCCGTACACGACTACGGAAGTAACGTTAAACCATCAACCAAATCCTCGAAAGGAGAAATGCATGTCTGAACCATCAAACGGGCGCGCCCCTCTTGTCGCTGGGGTGCTTGCAGCGATTCTCGCCTCAACTTGCTGTCTTGGGCCATTGGTACTGATCGCACTGGGATTCAGCGGGGCCTGGATCGGCAACCTGACCGTGCTGGAACCTTACCGCCCGATCTTTATCGGCGGGGCGTTGATCGCGCTGTTTTTTGCCTACCGGCGAGTTTTTCGACCGCAACACGCTTGTAAGCCGGGCGAAACCTGCGCGATCCCTCAGGTACGCACCACCTACAAACTGCTGTTCTGGGTGGTAACGGCCTTGGTGCTGGTCGCACTCGGCTTCCCCTACATCCTTCCCTTGTTCTACTGATCAGGAGTAAACCATGAGAAAACTGCTTGCATCCTTAGCCCTCGCCACTCTCGTCGCCACACCTGTCTGGGCGGCCATGCAAACCATCACTCTGGCGGTGCCGGGCATGACCTGTCCTGCCTGCCCGATTACGGTGAAGAAGGCGTTGACCAAGGTCGATGGCGTGACCAAGGCTGAGGTGAGTTTCGAGAACCGCGAGGCCATCGTCACCTTCGACGATACCAAGACCAATGCCCTGGCGCTGAAAAAGGCGACCGAGGACGCTGGCTATCCGTCCAACATCTATCAATAGGAGGCCATTCTGATGGCAAATCCTCTCAATCTGTTCACTCGGATCGGTGACAAAGCTGGTTCCGTCGGCGTGCTGATTTCTGCAATAGGCTGCGCCATGTGCTTTCCCGCCCTTGCTAGTCTGGGGGCCGCAATCGGTCTGGGCTTTTTGAGCCAGTGGGAAGGCCTGTTCATCACCACGCTGCTGCCCCTGTTTGCTGGACTGGCTCTGCTCGTTAACGCCCTTGGCTGGCTCAATCATCGGCAGTGGAAACGGACTGCGCTCGGCCTGATCGGTCCTACCCTGGTGCTGGCAGCGGTATTTTTTATGCGGGCTTACGGCTGGCGGAGCGGCTGGCTGCTTTATATCGGCCTGGCCCTCATGTTTGGTTTGTCGATATGGGATTTTGTGTCGCCCGCCAACCGCCATTGCGGGCCGGATTCCTGTCCGACTCCGCAGAAAAAATAATCCCGACAAGAGATCCATCTGAGGAATATCGCTATGACCAAACTAAAAATCATTGGCATGACCTGTGCCTCCTGCGTCGAGCATGTGAAAGATGCCTTGGAGAAGATTCCGGGCGTGCATCAGGCGGATGTTGCCTACGCCAGCGGGCAGGCTGAATTGAAGGCCGACAAGGGCGTAAGCCGAGAGCAAATGCAGGCCGCCGTCGAGGCCCTGGGGTATCGAGCGACGTTCGAAGACGCCACAACACCAGTCCGTCACGGCCTGCTCGACAAGGCTCGGAGCTGGCTGAGCGGTGGCACTGACGCCGGGAAAGAGGGTGACAGACTGCACGTTGCGGTCATCGGCAGCGGTGGCGCCGCCATGGCGGCCGCGCTCAAGGCGGTGGAAGGCGGTGCGCGCGTCACGCTGATCGAGCGCGGCATCATCGGCGGCACCTGCGTCAACGTGGGCTGCGTGCCCTCCAAGATCATGATTCGCGCCGCGCATGTGGCCCATCTGCGCCGCGAAAGCCCGTTCGACGCCGGGCTTTCTGCCATGACGCCGACCGTCCTGCGCGAACGTCTGCTCGTGCAGCAACAAGACCGTGTCGCCGAACTGCGCCACGCCAAGTACGAAAGCATCCTGGAGAGCACGCCGGACATCAGCGTGCTGCGCGGCACCGCCCGTTTCCAGGACGGCCACACGCTCAGCGTGGAACTGGCCGAGGGTGGCGAGCGCATCGTGGCCTTCGACCGCTGCCTGGTTGCCACCGGCGCAAGCGCGGCCGTTCCGCCGATTCCAGGGCTGAAAGACACGCCGTACTGGACCTCGGACCAGGCACTGGCGAGCGACACAATCCCTAAGCGGCTCGCCGTGATCGGCGCCTCCGTAGTGGCGGTGGAACTGGCGCAGGCCTTCGCCCGGCTGGGTAGCGAGGTCACGATCCTGGCACGCAGTGCGATGTTCTTCCACGAAGACCCGGCCATCGGCGCGGCGGTGACGGAGGCCTTCCGTATGGAGGGCATCGAAGTGCTGGAGCAAACGCAAGCCAGCCAGGTGTCCCACGCCAACGGCGAGTTCGTACTGGCCACCAACCATGGTGAGTTACGTGCCGACCAACTGCTCGTCGCCACCGGCCGCACGCCCAATACCCAGGGCCTGAACCTGGACGCGGCCGGCGTGCAGCTGGACGAGCGCGGTGGCATCCAGATCGACCAGGGCATGCGCACCAGCGCAGCGGATATCTATGCGGCCGGCGACTGCACCGACCAGCCGCAGTTCGTCTATGTGGCGGCAGCGGCTGGTACCCGCGCGGCAATCAACATGACCGGCGGCGAGGCCAAGCTCAATCTCGACGTCATGCCGGCCGTGGTGTTCACCGATCCGCAAGTGGCCACCGTCGGCTACAGCGAAGCCGAGGCGCAGCACGCCGGCCTCAAAACCGACAGCCGCACCTTGACCCTGGACAACGTGCCGCGCGCGCTGGCCAACTTCGACACGCGGGGTTTCATCAAGTTGGTCGCCGAAGCGGGCTCCGGCCGGCTGCTGGGCGTGCAGGCGGTGGCCCCGGAAGCGGGCGAACTGATCCAGACGGCGGTGCTCGCCATCCGTGCCCGGATGACCGTGCAGGAACTGGCTGACCAGTTGTTCCCCTATCTGACGATGGTCGAGGGGCTGAAGCTCGCCGCACAGACCTTTAACAAGGACGTCAAACAATTGTCCTGCTGCGCCGGGTAATGAGAGAGGGAGGTTGAAACATGAGCAACACGGCAGACGATCTCGGTAGGTGCGACAGCCTACGCAAGACATGGCAGGTGATCAGCATCTGGGGGCTGCCTGCCGTCGTGTCCAGACTGCTACTGGCTCTGGGGGCTACACCGTTGCTCCTCTGGCTACCTGAGCGCTTGGCTGGAAGGAAATATCTGGGCGCCCCAGTTTACGTTGAAGACCGGGAGTGTCGGTGATGAATTCCTACTCCATATCCAAATTGGCCGAGGACGCGGGCGTCAGTGTCCATATAGTCCGCGATTATGTGCTGCGCGGCTTGCTGCATCCCGCGCGGCGCACGGAAAGCGGTTACGGCATTTTCGATGAGCGGTCCCTGGCGCGGCTGTGCTTCGTGCGTGCCGCCTTCGAGTCCGGTATCGGACTCGACGAATTGACACGGCTCTGTCGAGCGCTCGATGCAGACGATAGTACCGATGTGATCGGGTGTATCGACCGCTTGCTTGGGCAAATCGCGACACGGCTGGCAGCTTTAGCCGCAGTGAAAACGGAGTTGGTCGGACTGACCCATCGCGCCGTCGAAGGTCACACCCATGCGTAATACCAACCAATTCGAATCAATCAAAATGCCCCGCTGGCGCGCCTACACATGGGGTGTGCTCGCCGCGCTCACTTGCCCCTGTCATTTGCCGGTGTTGGCATTGCTGCTTTCAGGGACTGCGGCCGGGGCCTTTGTCAGCGAACATTGGAGCCTTGCCGCGCTCGCACTGGCGGTTGTCTTCATCCTTTTCCTGAGAGCGGCACTGCGGGCCTTTCAGGAGCGGCGGTGACCAGCTCAGACACTGCGCGGTCTCCGCTACCGAATTGCGGCAGGCTCGGGAGCGTCGGGAGTTTTTGCTGCAGTACCAGCCCCAGGTCGATCTGTGCACCGGTGCGGAAGGGTTACTAGGTTTTCTTGGACGATGGAGGAACCCCATCATGAACGCAAACCACACCCCACCATCAATTGCTGCGAATGTTGCAAGGAAGGTTCCCTTGACACCGCGCTTATTCCAGAAGGTACCGAGTACGTCGTGCACTTCTTTGGCCTGGAGTGCTTTCAGCGTTCCAAGTCGCGCGTGGATGAGAGCGCGGCATCCGAGCCTGGCCATCCTTGCACACCAAAGGTCAGTACCCGTCACGACGGCTAAAACAGCAATGAAATGGGACAGGAACTATGGAAACCACGCTGTACATCACCAAAATCGTTGAAAGCCTCTCGTCTGCGAATAGCACTGATGATTTCGCGGACCTCTTCGTTGCTCTTCTTCGCCAGATTGCCTTGGGAAGTCCAGTTTCACGAGAGACGCTTGGAGCCGCGCTCAGTTGGTCTACCGAAAGAACCGCGGCGGCACTTGACCAGATACCCGGCACCGAGAACGACGAGGAGGGGAACATCGTCGGCTATGGCTTGACGCTGCGCAAGACGCCTCATGCTTTTGAAATCGATGGCCAACGCCTCTACACCTGGTGTGCACTGGATTCCTTGATGTTCCCCATGATAATTGGCAAGGAGGCGCGCGTGCTTTCGCGCTGCCCCGCGACAGGAGCGCCAGTGTCGCTCATCGTGACACCGGATCAAGTCAGTCATATTGAGCCTGCGGAAGCAGTGGTATCGCTGCTGCTGCCGGATGAATCGTCCGACATCCGCCGCTCCTTTTGCTGCCATGTGCATTTTTTCGCCTCTGCCGCTGTGGCCGACAAATGGATGTCGCAACACGGCGAGACGGCGATTGTTGTTAGTGTTGAGGAAGCGTTTCGTCTGGGGCACGCGATCGGTTGCAAATTGTTAGATCCTGCCGGACCAGCCCCATCGTGAATGCCTACTCGTGGTCAGGTCGGATGCAAGCGCCTAGTTAAATGGAGTGCAAATGGGTGGTCACGTCGATGCAATTACACAGTCCGCTGCGTACTGCTGTGCGCGCTAAAATTCCCCCGCCTCGTTTCACCTGGGTAACCGTCCGCTTCTGGCCGTTTTCTGCCCATCGTGAGAGGCAGAAAACGACCCAAAGCGCTTATCTAGGACAGGTGACTATCAGTGTGCTTTCTTTAGTCCCTTCAAGCGCACATTCGCCCTCTGCACCGCAGCCATTTTTTCAGGCCGCTTCATGCGTTTCCACTTCCTGATGTCTTCCTTGCTGCGCCCGCAACTCACACACAGATCGCCGCTCAACTGGCAGACCGAAATGCATGGGTTTTCGATTTCTTTAGCCATCGTCAACCACCCTGGATCACGCGCGGCTGCGCAAGGCGCTTCTGCCAATCACCACCATGAGTGCGTTGGCACTCCTCCTCAGAGTCGAACCGGACAGTGTGATCTGAAGGTTTAACATCAATGTTTGCCTCGATCAACGCGATAGCTGTCAGCTCGAAAATCCGCGCTTTCACGTTAGACTGGGCGAGCTTTTTGTCGCTCAACGTTTCGAACACCCAAGTCACCTTCAGTGTTTGAGCAAAGGCGTTCAAGTCAGCTGTATGGGTGAGCCAGGTAAAACCTTTGATTTCACCTTTTGCGGTCTCGCAGGCATCGGTAAGCGTTGTAACTAAACGGCGCTCGATCCGAGCAAGTTCACGTTTGCCCAAGGGCATAGCGGGCTCCTTTGGAGAGGAAAAAGGGAAGCACTTTGCACCGTGTGTAGGGAGAAAGCCGCAAAAGGACTCAAGCCTGTTCACGAAATCAGCCAACAATTAACCCTGCTTGGTAGCCCTAGCAGGAGTCAGAAGGAGGTGCATTCGATGATTTCCCCCCCTGTGAGCATCTTTAACAGTCCCACGAGGTTTTTTAGTTGCCAGGGCTCTCCGCCATAATTACCGCCGAAGCTTCGCGTTATCATCGATGGTTATTTATTGATCACTGAAGCATAGGCAGCCCAATCGATTGCTGGGACCGTTCCCAGGGATTGGAGTCGAGCGAGGAGGCGGAATAAGAAATAGATGAGTGCCCCTTCAGAGCCGACAACTTTTAAGCTGTCATCGAAACTGTCGAACGCACCGTCATCAAGGGCGCATCCACAATCCAACCTCTCCATATTTTCGATCGGAAGATTTTTTAGAAAATGCTCTCCTAGCCCATCCGCCCAACTCGATTTCGCGGCAACGATGCCTGCGATGATTGGAAATAGCGGCTTCGGCGCAAAGGTCCCGCCGGCATGCGCGATGGGAACAGAGGTTCGGTGTAGCTTTCGCACCGAGGCAGCTTTATCCCCGGCATACTCGATATAGCTTTTATCGAAATGTGGCTTCGATTCGAATACGGCATACACCGCTTCGACTGGGATGTATCGATGGTTCTGTTGGTCAAGCAGCGTAGGAGTGAAGTGACGGTCAAAAATCACAATGTCAATCTGATCACTGCGATTACCTAGGCTGTCGATCACTAAGCCTGTATTCACCGCATAACGGTTGGGTAGGTAAGACCGGAAAATATCGATCCAATGATCTTCGTTGACTGCGCCGTGGGTCCCTGCGTGTGAAATGGATTGAGCCGCCCGTTTCAGTTTGATTGCTAATTCCGCCTGAACGTCTACGAAGGACTCTTTCATCCAGGCTGTATCGGCAATGCGATCTTTTTTGGTGGCCATAATTCACTCCTTATCGATGCATTCAGTGGAACGGCAAGCTATTGGCGGCTAACGGACGTGATCTTGAAACGGAGGTGTCGGATCCATTTTTCGTGCGATTTCCACTGCACGTATTGGATCAACAGCTTGCGTCGGATAGGCATCCAAAACTATCGATGGGATCAGACGCTGGGTCAGGTCCGAGAATGTGAAGCCTGGAACTTTGCCATCTTTAGGACCCGTGAACTTCACCATGGCTTCGATGATTGATGCCGGGATGCCAAGCGTACCAAGCTGCCTAGTCAGAATGTATCGACGCTGCTCGTCATTTGGACGATCGAAAGTAAGCACTTCAGCCGCGCGGCGACGTACAGCCGGGTCCAGGGAATTAAGGCGGTTGGTGCACATGATTACCGCCGCTGGAAGCTGAGCGTTTGCGATCCTGTCGATGCCCCGGATGAAAGCATTAACGCCTGCGCGATCTTCGTGGTGCATCTGAGCGTTTTCACGGGATTGAGCTAGCGCGTCTGCCTCATCCACGAGCAGGATGACAGCTCCACGGGAGCGTCCTTCTCTGGATTTGAGCTTTTGTGCTTCTTCAATGGTGTAGTCAAAAGCTGCTGAAATAAGCTGAGTCATCTCGCCGACTCGACCTTGTCCGCGAGTGGAGAGGCTCAATGGAAAAAGTGTGATGCCAATTTTTTCTTGGCGCGCGACAGCATCACCAATCGTTTCCCCAAGCTCCGACTTGCCTGAGCCCACGTCGCCGGCCAGGACAACGAGGGGAGGGCGCCGTAGTACGGTTTCCAACAAGGCTACGGAATTAGGGTGAAAGTTATTTGCCCACTCGGTCAAACCAGTCGAGTTGACCAGCAGACCAAGGGCTTTTGTCAGGCGCAGCTTCTGTTCATCCAGACCTACTAGCCTCGCCAAGCGCGCTTGGGGCTCGAAGTCTGGGTAATTCACTCGGTTTTCGAACAGTTCATCAAGCGTAGGTTTAGTGCTCATTAGAAACTCCTTACTGTCGAGCGATTGAGGGCGCGACCACCCGAGGAATAAGAGCGGTCGTCGACGAGATAGCCGCTAACACCAGGTGCTGAAGCAGTACCGCGAGAAAATGGTCGCTCTCTTTCAAAGGCGTCTTTTTCGCTTTGCGTAGAGAGTTCCCAAGCCGCGCTATAAGTCAGGTAACTGTAGAAAGTGGCACCTGAGATATCCGCCCCTGGGCGAATGCGACCAGGAGAATCGTCGGTCCCTGTGCCCGAAAGCTCAGACGCTGAATAGTTGAGTGTGGGTTCGATCCAGTTTTCTCCACGCTTGAATCCGTAGATCACCGATCCGAGAAAACCCGCCTTCAACAGCAGGGTTATCTCCTGTTCGAAGTCAAGAATTCGTTGAGTGGTCGGTGTCCCATAAAGACGCTGGAGGCGCATCAGATCGGCAGCGACCTTTGCGGCCATATGCTTGGCATGGGTGAGAGTAAAGGTTTGGGTCTCCGCGACCGTATAGCTGTAAGACGACATATTGCTACCTCACACTTGGAAGGAAGACCCAAAGACCTGTTGCCAGTAACCGACAGTTAGCTGCTTTGTCGGCGCATAAAGAGCTGCATCGATGGCGTCACCTGCATCCAGAGCAGCGTCGATGATTGCGTCGACATTTTGCTTTGTGTAGAGGCAGGCGACGTTGTTGTCGGGGTTTACTGGATCGATGATTTGCACGGGATCTGTGAATACACCGACCTTTGAGGCTGAGTAGTTATCTTCGAAGAAGATTTTTTCCCGAAGCTCTGAGCGAGCGATGTACGTAAAGAAAGCCTGTAGGGCTTCGGGGTAATCGGAAAAGTCGACGCCTTGGTCGCTGAGTTTTGCCAAGATCATTTCGATCATGAACGACTTGAAGCGAAATCCGTCGCGCTCCTGTTTCATCAGTCGGGCCCAGAATTTCACAAGCCTTACGATTTGCGCGTAATGAGTAGGCTGTGCCTGCTTACGCTTTTTTGCGAAGGCCAGGTGCAGTGGGATGCTAGTTTCCAGAAAGGAGCCGTCATCTTGGCTGATCAGGTTGCCACGCCATTCAGGCAGGCCCGAATACAAGACAGGAACGATGTCGACGTCCAGGCCCGAACCGCGAAAGGAAACAGTTACGGAATAGGTTTGTGGTACCACTTGATCAGGGGTGAAGTTCGGAAAAGCCTTACGCAGTTTTTCCGCCAGGTAGTCGAGCAGCGCCTTGGTGTCATGTGGAGCATCGGAGCCACTCACATAAACAGCGACATCGATGTCATTCAGGGAGCGTAGCGCGGTGCCTTTCGCCAAGCTCCCGGAGACCATCATCCGCTTCAATGAAAAGTCAGGGTGATCGGAAAGGTAGCCTTCCAACTTGTCCTGCAAACGTCCTGCCTGCTCCCGATATGCGCTAGCCTTGTCTTTCGGAAGGTTCACCTTTTCTTCGGCAAATCGAACGAGGTCTCGGTGATCAACGTGTTCTCTGGACATACCTGCCCCCAGTGGGAATAGATCAGTTGAAGGCAGGACGACTACACCTAAACTGCGGGTTATCGGCTAGCCAGACAAAAAGTTCGGTATAGCGAACTTTTTGTAAACCTACTCCTTCTATCGCGGTTGTCAAACGCTTTGTTCGGAATAGTGGTACTATTTTTACCAATCACCATCAAAAGGGAGGCGCGATCGTGACAACCCGTCTCGGCGAAAAGCTTCGCGACTTGCGCAAGCAACGCGGGCTGACCTTAGAGAAGCTGGCGGACATGGCAGGTCTGAGCAAAAGCTATCTCTGGGAATTGGAAAACCGTGAGTCTCAGCGGCCCTCCGCGGAAAAGCTAACGGCCCTAGCAGACGTTTTAGGCGTAGCGACACCGTATTTTTTTGAAGAGGATGTCCGTGCACCACAGGAACGGCATTTAGACGATGCATTCTTTCGCGGGTACAAAAACCTTGAGCCAGATGCGAAAGAGCAGCTTCGAAAGATTTTGGAAACCTTCAAAAAGGGATCTTGATGAGCGACGAGCAGGTATGGACACCTCAAAAAGCTGCTAACCGGCTATCTAAAATCTCAGAGGCATTCGGTAAGGCGCATGGCGGGGGCAGGTTCCCGGTCGATGTGCCTTTGCTCGCGTTGGAGGCTGCTAACATTTTCGGCTGGTCTGACCCCATTACCGAGGTCAAGCCTGTCGATATCAAAAGCTTCGACGGCGCGCTGTTCCCGGATGGTGAGCGTAAGAAATGGATGCTTTTGTTTAATAGCGCGATGTCATCACCAGGTCGTATCCGTTTTACCCAAGCCCACGAGTTAGGCCATTACATTCTGCACCGACAGATGCGTGAGGCATTCCAGTGCAGTAATGACGACATGCTTGATTGGGAAGAAAAAACGATTGAGGCACAGGCTGATCTTTTTTCCTCTTACCTGCTTATGCCTTTGGACGATTTTCGAGCGCAAGTCACGACGCTGGTCGATCTTGAAATGCTTGGGCACTGTGCAGATAGATATGGCGTATCGCTGACCGCAGCTGTGTTGAAGTGGATTCAATACACGGAAGAAAACGCCGTCCTGGTCTTGTCACGTGATGGCTATATGCAATGGTCTTTTTCGAGCCGACAAGCAGCGCGTGCCGGTGCTTTTTTTCGGACTCGAAAACAAACTGTTGCCGTACCGGCAGGCTCTATTGCCGTCGCACCTGGAGTGAAGCATGAACGACGAGGCATCGAAGTACCCGCCAAAGTCTGGTTTCCTCATGCTGATGCAGGGATGTCGGTCCGGGAGATGAAAGTATCCTCTGACCAGTTTGATTACGTCCTATCTCTCCTCTACCTGCCGCGATCAGCATCGGTATGGCGTCCATCTGAGACTGAAAGGCATAGCTGGTAACATTCGACGAAGCCGGTCCTCTATTCCGGACTATCGGAAGCTTGCGTTGGACAGATCAGATGTCAGCATCCTTAAAAAGGATCTTTGGATCTAATGTAGTTCTTTCAATTCCCTCCAAGAGAGTTTTTACGAAGGCTTCGGAGGCCCCATTCTTTGGATCATCTGGTATCAGCGAGTGTTCCGTTTTAGAGGTTCTGAGAACAATCATTCTGAAAATTAAGGTCATCGAACGCAGGAACACCTTGCGCGGAGGAGAGCCTTTTTCGCCAATGCCATAGTAATTCAGCTCCATACATCGAGACTTGATGCTATGTGTTTCAAACGTCTTGGGCGCCGTGCTATGAGCGAATTCATTTCTGATGGCGCGTAGCAGGTGGAGGTCCTGCCTGAGAGCATTAGGTAATAGGCCCAACAAAAAAGCATGGTCTATTCTTCCCGAAAATGATCCAAGCGCGCCGTTAAAAGAAAAAGCGCTTTTGATAAGCTTCTTATCATTTACCATTTTTGACTTTATGAGCTTTGCGAGTTCTTCACAGAGGATCTCCGCGGCAACCAAGGCAGCACCTCGGTCGCTTTCTTCGTTAAGAGTCTCGGTAAACTCTCTGAGTTGCTTGAAGCTAGCCGCCGCTTCCTTCGTTAGGTAGCTATAAACCACCTCCTCAAGCTCCTCCATAAATTTGTGTTCGTCGCTTTTTTCGTCGTCAGCCATGGTTTTCTCGAATAGAGGAGCGTTCGCAGAATTGAGAGTTCTGAATTGCCTTTTTTTAGACATCTCTGAAGGGGCTTTTGGCCGAAACGCGCGCTTCATGGGAGGCTACTTTCGACACCATAGATGTCGGACATTTTGTTTAGAGAACCATATGAAATTCACTAGGACTGTCGTATTCGCATAATCGCATCTGTAATCGCCTTTGCATTTGTGTCCAGGGTTTCCATTGCCACTGCTGCATTAACTGCGACACTCTCTACGCCATTCTCTGACAACCACTTGCTGATCTCTTCGATCGCCGCGCTTAGGGCATGCTGATTGTGCAGGAGCAGTGTCAGAGCATCTGCAGTGGCGATCTTGCAGCCTGAGTTATCTGGCATGGCGGTCGTCCTTGGGTAATGGTTAAAGAAGTCTAGTTCATCCCACCGCTGACTACGGCTGGGTAGGTCATCGCATAGAAGCTCGACCGAGAGCAGCGACCGAATGACAGCAGGCAGTCACAAATGGCGATGTACAGCCAGAGGCGGTCCTGTGTTGACTGAAAAATGGAGCCGGTTCAGATCCAATGCAAACAAGTTGTTACGGCCGTGTAATTACCAAAGAGCACTATTTTTGAAAAATTTGATAATTTACAATCTATTGGAGATTAAAATAGCGACGCTCCACGGATAGTCCACCCCGTCATCCGTCTTGCTGTACGTATGCTGATGGAACGTCATGGCTATGAAGTCATCGCGGAGACGGGTAATGGCGTGGATGCGTTGCAACTGGCCCGTGAGCATATGCCGGATATTACTATTCTGGATATCGGGATTCCAAAGCTGGACGGTCTGGAAGTTATTGCGCGTTTGACTTCCAATCCCATGCCATTGAAAGTGCTGGTGTTGACCTCACAAACACCCGGGCATTTTTCCATGCGTTGTATGCAGGCCGGTGCCGCGGGATATGTGTGCAAGCAACAAGACCTCACCGAGTTGCTCAGCGCGATCAAGGCGGTACTTTCCGGTTACAGTTATTTCCCCAATCAAGCGTTGCATACCGTGCGATCGAGTATGGGCAATGCCAGCGAAGCCGACATGGTGGACCGTCTGTCTGGCCGGGAAATGATGGTTTTGCAGCAGCTCGCACGAGGAAAGACCAACAAGGAAATCGCCGATGGCATGTTCCTCAGCAATAAAACCGTGAGTACCTACAAGACCCGCTTGCTGTTGAAGCTCAACGCTCGCTCATTGGTTGACCTGATCGAGCTGGCGCAGCGCAATGGGTTGGTGTGAGTTCCAATCCCCAAGACTGTAGGGAAGTTGTAGCCGGGGGCGACTGTATCTGCGCTGCTGCCCTCAAGCGATCGTCCGTGGCTTCCTGAGTTCCTGCAAACGATGCTTTCGCGGGTGATGTGTCGGGCACTGCTTCATCGGTCCACAGGACGCCTGTGGCGAAACGAATGACCGCTGGTCAATGCTGGACACCCTACAAAAAAGCCTCCGTTTCGGGAGGCTTTCAGGTGTTAAAGGTCAAAGTCGTAATCGGCCAGTTGCTTTTGCAGGCGCCGTTCTTCCAGCAGGTTGTCAATGGTGCGGCGTTTGCTGAGATTGGTCTTCGCGACCTCCACCACAGGCTCGGCGTCGTCTGCTTCAACAGCGGTGAAGTCGTCTTCTACGTCCAGTTGCTCTTTGCCAGTGCTCATAAGGTTAACTCCAGGCTTCGACTGCCATTGGCGCTCCTTATATCGATAAACCGGGTGCGGGTAAAAAAGATTTTTTCAATCGGTTTATCAATAAAGCTAATAGCCCCTCAATCGTCAGAGGTCTTGTGCTTGTATTCGCACAGGTCTTCGATCCGACAGCTGCCGCAGCGTGGCTTGCGGGCCAGGCATACGTAGCGGCCGTGGAGGATGAGCCAGTGGTGGGAGTCGAGCAGGTACTCCTTGGGCACGAACTTCATCAGTTTTTTTTCTACCTCCACGACATTTTTT
Source organism: Pseudomonas sp. KH_050 (assembly GCF_057838875.1). Classification (NCBI taxonomy): domain Bacteria; kingdom Pseudomonadati; phylum Pseudomonadota; class Gammaproteobacteria; order Pseudomonadales; family Pseudomonadaceae; genus Pseudomonas; species Pseudomonas sp. KH_050. The sequence continues at coordinate 1,374,149 of NZ_CM174478.1, forward strand.
CCCGGCGCCAGGCCCGTACGGTTACTAACCCGGAAAATATGCGTGTCGACGGCCATGGTCAGCTGGCGAAAAGCAGTGTTGAGCACTACGTTGGCGGTTTTTCTACCGACCCCGGGAAGCGCTTCCAGCTCTTCTCGCGTTTGCGGGACCTGGCTGCCATGGCGCTCCACCAGCAATCGGCAGGTTTCGATCACATTTTTAGCCTTGCTGTTGAAGAGGCCGATAGTCTTTATGTATTCCGACAAGCCTTCGACACCCAGGGCATGAATCGCTTCGGGGGTATTGGCGACCGGGAACAGTTTCGCGGTGGCCTTATTGACGCCGACGTCGGTGGACTGGGCCGAAAGGATCACGGCTATCAGCAGTTCAAACGGCGAGGAATAGGCCAGCTCGGTTTTCGGTTCCGGGTTGTCTTCGTGAAGCCGACGGAATATTTCCAGACGTTTTGCGGCATTCATGGGTAAAGCGTTTCCTTGAAGGCGGTCAGTGTGGTTTGGAGAAGGCGGCGCAGGCCTGTTTTGCGGCAATCAGCAGCCCCAGCAGAATAAACCCGCCCGGTGCGAGGCTGAGCAGACGCGGCCCTGTGTCCTGAGCCCATAACCAGAGCTGCCAGTGAGTGTCGGCGGATCTGGCCAGCCATGCCAGGTCGCTGCCCAGCGAACCCGTACCGAGAACTTCGCGCAGCGTGCCCAGCGCAAGCAACAGTGCACCGAACAGGCCGGACAGTCTTACACGTTCAGGCATTGGGCTGTGTTCGAAAAAGCCGCCGAGTTCGAGCAGCACGCATTGCAGTGCAATCAGCCCCACGTAGATTCCCAGGCTTTGATGCAGCTCCAGCGACCAGACCTGCAAGGCCAGCCCTGCACAGCTGACGATAGTGGTCGCCAGCAGGATGCTGGCCGCCAGACGCAGGTTCGGACTGAGCCAGCGGCGAATCGCTTTCATGGCCATGCCATAGAGGGTGATGACCAGAACGAACATCAGCCACACGCCAATGGCCTTGACCAAGGTGTCGCTGACGCCAATCAATGGCGCGAGCATCAGCGAGTTGCGCAGTGTCGAGGTCTCAGTCATGAGCAGGCTTTCCTGTGAGTTGCGCCTGATGCTCGTCGAAATAACGCAAGGCATCATGAATGGCGCTGATCACCGACCTTGAGGTAATCGTGGCGCCGGCCATTTGATCGAACTGGCCATTATCCTTTTTCAGTGCCCAGCCTGAGTCGGCCAGCTCATTGCGCGATTTCCCGGAAAAACCCCGTAGCCAAGGGTTCGGGGTCACCGCAATGTTCCCTCCCAGTCCAGGGGTTTCCGTTTGTTTGAGGGTTTTCACGCCCAGCAGCTTGCCGTTGGCCCCGATCCCGATCAACAGTTCGATGGGGCCGGCGTAGCCCACTGTCTGGCTGCGCAGAATCACTGCGCTGGGTTGAGCGGATTGAGTCGCCAGATAGCCACCCAGTAGTGTGCTGCTGCCAAGTTGCACATCGTCGATCGATAGTGGCTTATCCAGTGGCTGATTGTCGTAGCTGCCTTGGGGCAGCATTTCCAGCAGGTTACGACTTTCTATCGCCCGTCGTTCTGCCGCGATGTACGGCGTGGCAATTCGCTGCGCGAGGAATGCCGCGCTCGCCCCCAGACCGGCCAGCAACACCAGGATCAGCACACCGATGTTTCGGTTCATGGCACAGACGGCTCTGGTTGCGGGGCGAAGAGGCGCTCCAGTGCGGGCACGCTGAGGTTCATCAACAGCACGGCAAACGCAATGCCGTCTGGATAACCCCCCCAGGTTCGAATCAGATAGGTCAGCAGGCCCACGCCCGCTCCGAACAGCAACCTGGCTTTTGGGTTTTTGGCGCCTGAGACCGGCTCGGTGACGATGAAGAACGCGCCGAGCATGCTCGCCCCGGTCAGCAAGTGGAACAGAGGCGAGCCATGGGAGTCGGAGCCCGAACCGTTCCAGCAGAGCAGGCTGATGATGAACAGACTGGCCAGCATTCCGACCGGTGCATGCCAGCTGATTACCCGCCGTTGCAGCAAAAACGCGCCACCGGCGAGGAACGCCAGATTGACCCACTCGACGCCTTTGCCACCCCAGTGGCCGAACGCCGCATTGCTGGCGAACAGTTCATCCATGGTCAGACTTTTATTGATCCGCAAGCTATCCAGGGCAGTGGCCCGGGCCCAGGCATCGGCTGGCTGGGTACTGAAGCCGAAAACCTGCTGCAGGCCGCCAAACAGATCCATACCGTGGGACGCCGGCCAATGAGTCATCTGCTGTGGAAACGACACCACTGCCAGTGCATAACCCAGCATTGCCGGATTGAACGGGTTTTTGCCGACTCCGCCATACAGATGTTTGCCGAAAAACAGCGCGAACGTGGTTGCGGTCAGGGTTAACCACCAGGGGCAGTAGGGTGGTAGCGCCAGTGCCAGCAATGTCGCGCTGACCAAGGCGCTGCCATCGCTCAGGGAGGGTTTGAGCGGGTGCTTGCGCAAACCGAGGACGGCCGCCTCGACGGCCAGTGCCGTGAAACCGGCCAGCAGCAGGTTGATCAGCACGCCCCAGCCATACAACCAAAGTAAAACGAAGATGCCCGGCAGGGTTGCCAGCAGCACCAGCTTCATTGCCTGCTGAAGGCGCTCGTCGACCGTTTCAAGAGGCGTCATAAGCATTTACCTGGCGCTCGGCTTCAGCCAACGCTCGCCCCAGAGCCGCAATCTGCTCGCTGGGAGCTTCGCTGTCCTGGGCTTTTTTCAGTTCGGCGCGGCGCATGGCCAGTTGGATTTTCGCTCGCTTAAGCTCGGCATCCTTAGGCTGAACCGGCTGCGGCGCGGGCTTGGTAGTGCTTTCAAGCTGTGCCAGCGCTTGCTCGGCGAGCTCGAACTGTTGCTGCAGAATGATCAGCTGCGATTGCTGCTCGAAGGTGGGTGGATGCCCGAAGGCTTTCAGTGACTTGTTCAGTTGTGCGCGGCTCATCGCCAGATCGATTTTGGTCTTTTTCAAGGCAGCATCGGCAGCGGCGGCTTTCTGCGCCTGAACTCGCTCAATAGCGGCCTGAACCGGGTTGACGGGTGCTTCGTTGTGCTGCGTTGGACGCTGGGCCCGGGCCAGGCGCTCGGTCTGCTTTTGCTGTTCTTCACGGTGTAGACGGGCATTGCGTTGTTCGAAACGCTGCCGTGCGTGATTGCGCTTTTCGGCGCGGGCACATTGTTCCTCAAAACTGAATGCCAGCCCGCCGACAATCGGCAACACGCTGGCCTGCGGTAATGGATGCATTTCAATGCAATCCACTGGGCAGGGCGCCACACACAGGTCGCAACCGGTGCATTCGTCGATGATCACGGTATGCATCAATTTGGCCGCGCCGACAATCGCATCCACCGGGCAGGCCTGGATGCATTTGGTGCAGCCGATGCATTCCGCTTCACGAATAAAGGCGATTTGCGCCGGCGCCGGACCACGTTCCGCGTCCAGTTCCAGTACCGGTACTTTCAGCAACTCGGCCAGGGCCGAAATGGTCTCTTTGCCGCCCGGTGGGCACTTGTTGATCGCCTCGCCATTGGCAATGCCTTCAGCGTAGGGTTTGCATCCGGGGTGGCCACATTTGCCGCATTGGGTCTGCGGCAACAGGGCGTCGATGCGTTGAATCAGACTCATGTTTTGATCAGTCCGCTGAATCCGAGAAATGCCACTGCCATCAGCCCGGCGCTGATCAGTTCGATCGGCAAGCCGCGAAAGGGCAGGGGCACATCATTGTTGGAGGTGCGTTGACGCAAATCGCTGAACAGGCTCAACACCAGCCAGAAACCAAGGCCCGCGCCGAGGCTCAACGCAGTGGTATAGCCCAGGCCTCTGTCGTCCTGGGTGCTGAGCAGGGCCAGGCCGAGAGCGCCGGCGTTACCCAGCAGCAAAGGCCATAGGCCGCTGAGCGACAGCTGTGGAAGCCAGCGCGAAAGCAGACTCAGGATCGGCCTGATCAACACCACGCACAGAGGCACGAAGATGAACAAACCCAGCGAGGTCAGCGCAAGGGGGGCCAGCAGGTAGTGATAGAACCCGTAGTTCAGTACGCAACTGATCAGCATCAGGCAAGTGGTAGCAATACCCAGGGCATGCACTTGTCGACGCTCGGCACCCGGTTCGCGGGTGGTCTGCAGCAGCGGATCGACACCCAGCGGCCAGTGCAATACGAAATTATTGATCAGGGCTGCGCTGATAAGTGTGAGAAACAGGTCGGTCATGGTCGTGCCGGGTTGTGCGAGCAGGTCTGCCTGCCTACAGATTAGGCATTATCCGGCAAGGAAGGAGGGTGGGCCAGATATGAAAATCCCACCGCCACAAAACAACGTGACGGTGGGATCGATCGAGCAGGGACGCTTACTTGATCCGCTGACCTGGCTTGGCGCCGCTGTCCGGGCTCAGCAGGTAGATTTCTTCACCGCCGGGACCTGCCGCCATCACCATGCCCTCGGAGATCCCGAAGCGCATTTTGCGTGGCTTGAGGTTGGCGATCATCATGGTCAGTCGACCTTCCAGCTCGGCCGGGTTCGGGTAGGCGCTCTTGATGCCGGAGAACACGTTGCGCTGCTCGTCGCCGATATCCAGGGTCAGGCGCAGCAGTTTGTCGGCGCCGTCCACGGCTTCGGCCTTGAGGATCAGCGCTACACGCAGGTCAACCGCGGCAAATGTGTCGAACTCGATCTCCGGCGACAGCGGGTCCTTGGCCAGTTCGCCGTTGCCTTGAGGTGCGGCAGCTTCGCCGGTATCGGTCTGGCTGGCGGTCAGGTCTTCTTTCGAGGCGTCGGTCATGGCTTGCACTTTTAGCGGGTCGATCCGGGTCATCAAGGGTTTGAATTCGTTCAGCTGATGGTTGCTGAGCAGGTTCAGGTGGTCGTTCCAGGTCAACGGCGCGACGTTCAGGAACGCCTCGGCATCAGCGGCCAGCAATGGCAGCACCGGCTTGAGGAAGATCACCAGCTGGCGGAACAGGTTGATGCCCAGGGCGCAGATCGCCTGAACTTCTTCCTGTTTGCCTTCCTGTTTGTTCAGCGACCACGGCGCCTTGTCGGCGATCCAGGCGTTGGCGCGGTCGGCCAGGCCCATGATCTCGCGCATGGCGCGGGCAAAGTCGCGAGCCTCGTAGGCTTCGGCAATGCTCGGCGCCGCGACGAGGAAGGCTTCGGTCAGCTCTGGCGCGGCGTTGCCGGCCACCAGCACGCCAGCGTTGCCTTTATGAATGAAGCCGGCGCAACGGCTGGCGATATTGACGACTTTGCCCACCAGATCCGAGTTGACCTTCTGTACGAAGTCTTCGAGGTTCAGGTCCAGGTCGTCGACACCACGCCCCAGCTTGGCTGCGTAGTAGTAGCGCAGGTATTCCGGCGACAGGTGATCGAGGTAGGTCCGGGCCTTGATGAACGTGCCGCGGGACTTGGACATCTTCTGCCCGTTGACCGTCAGGTAGCCGTGCACGTTGATGCCGGTTGGCTTGCGGTAGCCCGCACCGTCCAGCATCGCCGGCCAGAACAGCGCGTGGAAGTTGACGATGTCCTTGCCGATGAAGTGGTACAGCTCGGCGTTCGAATCCTTGGCCCAGAACGCATCGAAGTCCAGTTCCGGACGACGGGCGCAGAGGTTCTTGAAGCTGGCCATGTAGCCGATTGGCGCGTCCAGCCAGACGTAGAAATACTTGCCTGGTTCGTCGGGAATCTCGAAGCCGAAGTACGGCGCATCGCGGGAGATGTCCCACTGTTGCAGGCCGGCGTCCAGCCATTCGGCGATCTTGTTCGCTACGGCGTCTTGCAGGGTGCCGCTGCGGGTCCAGCTCTGCAGCATTTCCTGGAAGTCCGGCAGCTTGAAGAAGAAGTGTTGCGAATCTTTCAGGACGGGCGTGGCCCCGGAAATTGCCGACTTCGGATCCTTCAGGTCGGTTGGCGCGTAGGTCGCGCCGCACTTCTCGCAGTTGTCGCCGTACTGGTCTTCGGTACCGCATTTCGGGCAGGTGCCCTTGATGAAGCGGTCGGCCAGGAACATTTTCTTTTCCGGGTCGAAATACTGAGTGATCGAACGCGTGGCGATGTGCCCGGCGTCGCGCAGCTTCAGATAGATCAGGCTCGACAGCTCGCGGTTTTCTTCGGCGTGGGTCGAGTGGAAGTTATCGAAGTCCACCAGAAACTCGGCAAAGTCGGCGCTGTGTTCAGCCTGGACGTTGGCGATCAGTTGTTCCGGGGTGATGCCTTCCTTTTCCGCGCGCAACATGATCGCCGAACCGTGAGCGTCGTCCGCGCAGACATAGAGGCATTGATTGCCGCGATGCTTCTGGAAGCGCACCCACATATCGGTCTGGATGTACTCAAGCATATGGCCAAGGTGGATTGAACCATTGGCATAGGGCAGGGCGCTGGTGACGAGGATCTTGCGTGGCTCGGACATGGGGCTCGGCTACTTGATGAAACGGAGGTCGAGCACTATAAAGCGCTGGCGCATATTTTTCACCCTTGAGGCTGTTTCCTCTGATGATCGAGTTGGTGGAGGCCCTGAAAGATCGCAGCCTCGCTGCGCTCGACAGCTCCTACGGGGGGTGCGATCTTTTGGGCATGCCGTCTACCCGCCAGAACAGGTAGGATAGCCCCCTGAATTTCTAAAGCCTTGCTATCGGAGTTGCCCATGAGCGCCGTCAATCGCGCAGCGGTGGAAGCCGTCCTTCGCCAATACACCGACCCTTATCTGAACCAGGATCCGGTCAGCGCCGGTTGTGTCCGCGCCATCGATATCCAGGGTGATCGCGTCAGCGTTGCGCTGGAACTGGGCTACGCGGCCGGCCTGTTCAAGAGCGGCTGGGCGCAGATGCTGCAAATGGCTATCGAAGGTCTGGACGGGGTGGCGATGGCCAGGGTCGAGATCACTAGCGTGATTGCCGCGCACAAGGCTCAGGCGCAGATTCCGGGGCTGGCCAATGTCAAAAACGTGGTGGCAGTGGCTTCCGGCAAGGGCGGCGTGGGTAAATCCACCACCGCCGCCAACCTGGCGCTGGCGCTGGCTCGCGAAGGCGCCAAGGTCGGGATTCTCGACGCGGACATCTACGGTCCGAGTCAGGGCATCATGTTCGGTATTGCCGAAGGTACCCGCCCAAAGATCAAGGACCAGAAATGGTTCGTGCCGATCGAGTCTCTCGGTGTCGAGGTCATGTCCATGGCCTTCCTGACCGACGACAATACGCCGATGGTCTGGCGCGGTCCGATGGTCTCGGGCGCGTTGTTGCAGCTAGTGACACAGACGGCCTGGGGGGATCTGGATTATCTGGTGATCGACATGCCGCCAGGCACCGGTGACATTCAGCTGACGCTGGCGCAAAAGGTCCCGGTGGCCGGTGCGGTAATAGTCACCACGCCGCAGGATCTGGCGCTGCTGGATGCGCGCAAGGGCGTGGAAATGTTCCGCAAGGTCAACATTCCGGTGCTGGGTGTCGTGGAAAACATGGCCGTGCACATCTGCTCCAATTGCGGGCATGCCGAGCATCTGTTTGGCGAAGGCGGCGGCGAGAAGCTGGCCACTCAATATGGTGTCGAACTGCTGGCCTCGCTGCCGCTGTCGATCGTGATTCGTGAGCAGGCCGACGGTGGCAAGCCGACGGTCATTGCCGAACCTGACAGCCAGATTGCCATGGTCTATCAGGAACTGGCCCGTCACGTCGGGGCACGGATCGTTCTGCAGGAAGCCGCAACGCCAGCGATGCCGAACATCACCATCAGCGACGATTGATTCGCGGTGCCCCCTAAAAGATCGCAGCCTCACTGCGCTCGACAGCTCCTACGGGGGCTGCGATCTTTTGATCTTGCTTTAAATGCGCTTTAGATTCGCAACCCGCCATCCAGCTCCAGGATCCGGCCGGTGTAGTAATCATTCTCGAAGATGTAGGCCGCCGAGTGGGCGATTTCCTCGGGTTTGCCCATGCGTTTGAGCGGGATGCCCGAGGTCATTTTTTCCAGCGCTTCAGGCTTCATGCCCAGAGTCATCTCGGTTTCGATGAAGCCCGGTGCGATACCCGCTACACGAATCCCGTAACGCGCCAGTTCCCTGGCCCAGGTCACGGTAGTTGTGGCGACTCCGGCCTTGGCGGCGGAGTAGTTGGTCTGGCCAACGTTACCGGCGCGGGAAATCGACGAGATATTGATGATTGCGCCCTGATTATTCAGCTCGATCATCTTCGCCGCCACTTCGCGGGTACAAAGGAACACGCCGGTCAGGTTGACGTCGATCACCGCCTGCCATTGGGCCAGACTCATCTTGGTCATTTCACCGTCCTTGACCTTGACCAGCAGGCCATCGCGCAGGATTCCGGCATTGTTGATCAAACCGTGGATCGCGCCGAAATCATCGGCGACCTGCGCGACCATATGGCTCACTTGTTCTTCATTGGCGACGTTGCACAAATAAGCGCGTGCTTCGACACCAGCGGCCTGGCAGGCCGCCACGGCCAGATCGAGTTTTTCCTGGTTCAGGTCGACCAGGGCCAGCTTGGCGCCCTTGATGGCGAGATACTCCGCCATGCAGCGGCCTAAACCCTGGCAACCGCCAGTGATAATGATTACTTTGTCAGTGAGTTCCATTCGCATGCCCCGGTAGCAGATCAGAGTGGTTCCCTTTTATATAGCCTCTCTTGCGCGCCTGATGTGGCCTGGCTGCCTATGAGAACTGCCCCGATGGCGCCACTGCAGACTTTCACCAGCTGCCCGTCTGTTTTTTGACGGATACTATATAAGGAGTCATAAATTGAGCGTTGATGCCGCTAAGCATGCCCGAGAATTGTTACTCAAGGAATACCGTGGAATGTTGTCGACGCATTCCAGGGCAATGCCCGGTTTTCCTTTTGGCTCAGTGGTTCCTTATTGCCTGGACGAGCAGGGGCGGCCGCTGATCCTGATCAGCCGGATCGCCCAGCACACCCACAACTTGCTCAGGGATGCCAAGTGCTCACTGCTGGTAGGCGAACGTGAGGCTGAGAATGTGCAAGCCGTCGGGCGCCTGACCTATCTGGCCGAGGCTGAAAAGCTCAGTGATCCCGAGGCGATCGAAGCCGCCGCCGAGCGTTATTACCGCTACTTCCCCGAGTCGCAGAGCTATCACAAGGCCCATGACTTCGACTTTTGGGTGCTCAAGCCAGTCCGTCATCGCTACATCGGCGGTTTCGGTGCGATTCACTGGGTCGATCAGTTGACCCTGGCCAATCCCTTCGCCGGCAAGGCTGAAGCGAGCATGGTCGAACACATGAACAATGACCACGCCAAGGCTATCGCCCATTACGTCGAGTTGGCCGGGTTGCCGAAAACCGTGCCGGCGCAACTGGCCGGCATCGACAGCGAAGGCATGCACTTGCGTATTGGCCAGGGCCTGTACTGGCTGCCCTTCCCAAGCCCTTGTAATACGCCGACACAAGTGCGCGAAGCCTTGGTTTTTCTGGCTCACGCCGAGTATTGGCCAAAAAATGAGGCGGCTGACGCTTGAATTCAGGAAACAGCGACGTCATCTAATGTGAACCTGGAAGGCATTCTTCCGTTGAGGAACCATTTGATGCGCGCTTTTCTGTTGCTCTTTCTGCTGTTTCCGGTGCTAGAGCTGTTTGTGTTTGTCAAAGTCAGTTCGGCCATCGGCTTTTTCCCGGCCTTGCTGCTGATTATTCTTGGCTCGATGCTCGGAGTGCTGGTATTGCGCGTCGCCGGCCTGGCCACGGCCTTGCGGGCGCGTGAAAGTCTGAGCCGCGGCGAGTTGCCAGCCCAGCAAATGCTTGAAGGCCTGATGATGGCCCTGGGTGGCGGTCTGTTGATCCTGCCGGGTTTCATAAGCGACGTGTTTGGTTTGATCATGCTGTTGCCGATCACTCGGCGGTTGCTGGCCAACAAGATGCGTCAACGTGCCGAGGAGCAGGCGATTCGTCAACGCGCCTTTGCCGAAGACATGCAGGCTCGTGGCGGTCCGACCCCACAGCAGCCGCTTGGGCGCCAGCCGAACGTGATCGAGGGTGAGTTCGAACATCGCGATCCGTAACCCGTTTTGCTGGTCGACATGGCACCTGTGGGTGCCATGTTTGTTTTTTCTGGCTGACGTCGAAGGTAAAAATATTCGCTCATCAGCCCTTGTAATAAGCTGATACGCCCTTATGTAACGGTCACCGCAAGGTTTTGGTGGTGACACCAGACAGACTTCCGCGGTTCGCTTTGCGAGCCGCACCCGGCACCGCCGGATTTGTTAAACCCGCCGGGAATACACCGGCCGATGAAAACCACAATTAGGAGAGATCGACAATGATGCTTCGTCCTCTGCATGACCGCGTAGTCGTCCGTCGCAGCGAAGAAGAAAAGAAAACCGCTGGTGGTATCGTCCTGCCAGGTTCCGCTGCTGAAAAGCCAAACCAGGGTGAAGTCCTCGCCGTAGGCCCAGGCAAAGCGCTGGAGAACGGTGAAGTGCGTGCGCTGTCCGTGAAAGTGGGTGACAAGGTTGTATTCGGCCCTTACTCCGGCAGCAACACTGTGAAAGTAGACGGCGAAGACCTGCTGGTAATTGGCGAGAGCGAAATCCTCGCTGTTATCGAAGGCTGATTCCCCGCTCATTTTCCCGCTACTACAAAGTATTTAAGGAATATCGATCATGGCTGCTAAAGAAGTTAAATTCGGCGATTCCGCCCGCAAGAAAATGCTCACCGGTGTCAACGTCCTGGCTGACGCAGTAAAAGCGACCCTGGGCCCTAAAGGCCGTAACGTGATCATCGAGAAGAGCTTCGGCGCTCCGACCATCACCAAGGACGGCGTTTCCGTAGCCAAAGAAATCGAGCTGAAAGATCGCTTCGAAAACATGGGCGCGCAGCTGGTCAAAGACGTTGCCTCCCGTGCCAACGATGACGCAGGCGACGGCACCACCACCGCTACCGTTCTGGCTCAATCGATCGTCAACGAAGGCCTCAAGGCCGTCGCTGCCGGCATGAACCCGATGGACCTGAAGCGCGGTATCGACAAAGCCACCATCGCCATTGTCAAAGAGCTGAAAGCCCTGTCCAAGCCTTGCGCTGACACCAAGGCCATCGCTCAGGTCGGCACCATCTCCGCCAACTCCGACAACTCCATCGGCGACATCATTGCCGAAGCCATGGAAAAAGTCGGTAAAGAAGGCGTGATCACCGTTGAAGAAGGCTCGGGCCTGGAAAACGAACTGTCGGTTGTTGAAGGCATGCAGTTCGACCGTGGTTACCTGTCCCCGTACTTCATCAACAAACCAGACACCATGGTTGCCGAGCTCGACGGCCCGCTGATCCTGCTGGTCGACAAAAAGATCTCGAACATCCGCGAAATGCTGCCAGTACTGGAAGCCGTTGCCAAAGCCGGCCGTCCACTGCTGATCGTTGCCGAAGACGTTGAAGGCGAAGCCCTGGCGACTCTGGTCGTGAACAACATGCGCGGCATCGTTAAAGTTGCTGCCGTCAAAGCCCCGGGCTTTGGCGACCGTCGCAAGGCCATGCTGCAGGACATCGCTGTTCTGACTGGCGGTACCGTTATCTCCGAAGAGATCGGCCTGAGCCTGGAAAGCACTACCCTGGAACACCTGGGTAATGCCAAGCGCGTCATCCTGTCCAAAGAAAACACCACCATCATCGACGGTGCCGGCGTTGAGGCTGATATCCAGGCCCGCGTTCTGCAGATCCGTCAGCAAGTGGCTGATACTTCTTCGGACTACGACCGTGAAAAACTGCAAGAGCGTCTGGCCAAGCTGTCTGGCGGCGTTGCAGTGATCAAGGTTGGCGCTGGTTCCGAAGTTGAAATGAAAGAGAAGAAAGCCCGCGTTGAAGACGCCCTGCACGCTACCCGTGCAGCCGTTGAAGAAGGCGTGGTACCTGGCGGTGGCGTAGCACTGATTCGCGCTCTGCAAGCCATCAGCGAACTGAAAGGCGACAACGCTGATCAGAACGTCGGTATTGCTGTACTGCGTCGCGCTATCGAATCGCCTCTGCGCCAGATCGTTGCCAACTCCGGCGACGAGCCAAGCGTAGTTGTCGACAAGGTCAAGCAAGGTTCGGGTAACTTCGGTTACAACGCAGCCAGCGGCGAATACGGCGACATGATCGAAATGGGCATCCTGGATCCTACCAAAGTGACTCGTTCTGCTCTGCAGGCTGCGGCGTCCATTGGTGGCCTGATGCTGACCACCGAAGCCATGATCGCTGATGCTCCGGATGACAAACCAGCTGCCGGCGGCATGCCAGACATGGGCGGTATGGGTGGCATGGGCGGCATGATGTAAGCCAGCCTTACCCTGTACTGAAAAACCCCGTCGGCGTTAAGCCGGCGGGGTTTTTTTATGTCCCGGATTTGTGTAAGCCCCGTAAAGATCGCAGCCTGCGGCAGCTCCTACAGGGGACTCGATCGGCGTCTTTTGATCTTAAGACACCCTGACGCCGACAGGCTCTGCCTGAATCACCCGCTCAGCCTTGGATACCGGCCGATACAGAACGTAGTAATACGACCCCAGACAAATCAACCAGCAGAAAATCGCCGTCCACACGTTGTGGGAAAAGAAGTGCGCGCCCTGCATCATCCGGCCGATGGAAAACACCGTACCCAGCCCGAACGCAAAGATCAGCGCGTTGCGCGCCATTCGCGGGCGTCGGTCACGCAACACAAAGAACAGCGCAAATAACGTAAACCCCGTAGCCGCATGGCCGCCCGGCCAGCAACGACCGGGATTGTCGGTTTGTGGGCGCGGGCTGAGCAACTCGCTGTAAGTTTCCTTGCCACCGAACTCCTTCAGACTCCAGGGGCATTGCACGGCCGTCACGGCCTTGAGCGGGGTAATGAAAGACGTCGCCAGGGCCAGCGACATCACCAGGCAGCCCAGTTCGCGCTTGAGGGGTTTGAGTCGCGACAGAAAAAAACTGCCAATGAAACCGATAATCGCCAACATCGAGAAGCCGATGACCACCTGCTTGGCCCGCTCATGCAGGATGTCTTCCAGAAGGTAACTGTGCCTGATGAAACCGCCTGTGACAGGGCTATAAAACAGCTGCGCAAGGTCCATGTCCAAAGACGTCAACTCCAGCAAGACCAGGATGATCGCTGCAATGGCGGGCACACCCAGGCATAGCCAGAAGTTCAGCGGGCGTGAGTCGGGGCGGGCAACAGTTGAGGCCATGGCAAATCCTGCTTGGATAAACGTGCTCGGGAAGCGGCTGCGCGCGGAGTCTGGGCCGGGTCCTGTCGTCAGGTTGTGAATCGAGGGTGAAAAACTCGTCAAGCCGTTTCAACGACTTACCAACAGTCCCTGGCGCGGGAGACAGCCCTAGCCGTGGGCCACACTTGGCCTTAAGCTGCGCGAGCCAAGACGGCGGTTACTGTGTACGGAGGAGTGCCCATGCGAATTTTATTGGTTGAAGACAACCGCGATATCCTCGCCAATCTGGCCGATTACCTGGGGCTTAAAGGCTACACCGTGGATTGCGCGCAGGACGGATTGTCGGGTTTGCACCTGGCGGCGACCGAGCATTACGACCTGATAGTGCTCGACATCATGCTGCCTGGCATCGACGGTTACACCCTGTGCAAACGACTGCGTGAAGATGCCCGGCGCGATACCCCGGTAATCATGCTCACCGCCCGCGATCAACTGGATGACCGTCTGCAGGGCTTCAAGTCCGGGGCCGATGATTATCTGGTCAAGCCCTTTGCGCTGTCGGAGCTTGCGGCGCGGATCGAGGCGGTCATGCGTCGTACTCAGGGTGGCGGTCGCCGCGCTCTGCAAGTCGGCGATCTGAGCTATGACCTCGACACCCTTGAAGTGACCCGCGAAGGGCGTCTGCTCAAGCTCAATCCGGTAGGCCTCAAGCTGCTGGCGGTGCTGATGCAGAAGAGCCCGCATGTGTTGCGTCGCGAGATTCTCGAAGAGGCCCTGTGGGGCGATGACTGCCCGGACAGCGACAGCCTGCGCAGTCATGTCCACCAGTTGCGCCAAGTGATCGACAAACCCTTCGCCAAACCGTTGTTACACACGGTGCATGGCGTCGGCTATCGCTTGGCCGAGGGCCGTGATGGAGTTTAGACAGAGCCTTGCTCAACGAATCATCATCGCCTTTGCGTTGATGAGCGCGTTGGTTGCAGGGGCATTCGCCATGGGCATTGTGGCGACCGTGCATCTGGTGGAAGAGAAGCTGATTTCCGCAGGTCTGGGCGGCGATCTGCAGCGTCTGTTGCTGATGGACAGCGTCGCCGACTGGAGCCATCGACCGGAACCGGACCAATTGTTTTACTTCAGCGGTGGCCCCGGCGACTTTGACGTGCCCAAGGATCTGCGCAATCTGGATACGGGATTTCACGAGGTGTTTCGCGACCAGCTGTCGTATCACGCCATGGTCGAAATAGTCGACGGGCGGCGTTATGTGTTGATGCAGGACCAGAGTGATTTCGAAGAGCGTGAACGAGTACTGTTCGCCGTGGTGCTGGTGGGCTTTGTGCTGAGTCTGGCGCTGGCGGTGTTCCTCGGTTGGGTTCTGGCACGCAAGGTCATGGCGCCGGTGGTACGGCTGGCCCGACAGGTACGGCATCGCGACCAGTTGCTCGGCCTGGCACCGCCCTTGGCGCCGGACTACGCCGCGGATGAGGTGGGTGAGCTGGCGGTAGCCTTCGACGCCACCCTGGGGCGTTTACGCCAGGCATTGAGCCGTGAGCAGCTGTTTACCAGCGACGTCAGTCACGAACTGCGTACGCCGTTGATGGTGGTGGCCAGCTCTTGCGAACTGCTTCTGGAAAACCACGGCATCGACCAGCGCGGGCGGGCCCAGGTCGAACGGATTGCCCGCGCCTGTGAGGAAATGCGCGAACTGGTGCAGACTTTTCTGATGTTGGCCCGTGCCCAGCACGAAGATGCCAGCATGTCGCCGCAGCTGACCTTGAGTCAGGTGGCCGAAGAACTGATTGCACTGTGGCGCGAATCCATCGAGGCCAAGGGGCTCAAGCTTATCTATGAGCCGGGCGACCCGCTGGATACCCGCTATAACGCGACATTCCTGCATGCCGTCATGAGCAATCTGTTGCGCAATGCATTGCACTACACCGACCGTGGCTTTATTCGCCTGACGCTGGAACCGAGTGGCTTTGTGGTCGAGGACAGCGGTGTGGGAATTCCCGAAGAAAAACGCGAGGCGATGTTCGAGCCGTTCGTGCGCGGCAACGAGAAACGCGGTGAGGGGCTGGGTCTTGGCCTGTCACTGGTGCAGCGGATTTGTGAAAACCAGAGCTGGTGCGTCAGCCTCAGCACCATGCAGCCCAGTGGTTGTCGTTTCCATGTTCAGCTCAGTCCATTCAACGCCTGACACCTTCCTGTGCCCGGCTCCCCAAGGCTTGCAATGACCCGAAGCCTTAGCCGGCAGTGGCCTTGAGCCATTGCTGGCTGCTTGTAAAATCTTGAAATGCATCAGGATTGGACGGGACAAAGTTTTCACAACTCGATGACCTGACGACGACATGCCACGGCCTAAGGTGGAGCCATCAGTTACAGGAGACCCTGATGATGGCGGCGCCGATCAAACTTGAATTTTCTGAAAAATACACCGAACAGCACGCGCGCGAGTATTTGCTCAAGCACCAGGACGGCCTGGCTCGCAAGTTGTCTCATACACGCGACGAACAACTGGCCTCACGCGCGCTTGCGCTAGCCGCAGAGCCCGGTCTGGTGCTTGACCTGCCTTGCGGCGCCGGGCGGTTCTGGCCGTTGCTGGCGAGAAAACCGAATCGCGTCATCATCGGCGCCGACAACTCCCAAGCCATGCTGCAGATCGCCATGCTGGCCCAGCCCGCCGACGTGGTGAAAAGGGTACAACCCTTGCAGACATCAGCATTTGCCATTGACTTGCCGGATAACGCCGTCGACAGCATTTTTTGCATGCGTTTGCTTCATCACATCGGCGAGTCCAGTCATCGAATGGCCCTGTTGCGTGAGTTTCAGCGTGTTACTCGCGACAGCGTGATCATCTCCCTGTGGGTCGATGGCAACTTCAAGGCCTGGAAACGCAAGCGCATGGAGAAAAAGCGCCTGGAGGAAGGTGGGCAGGAGAGTTACCAAAATAGATTTGTGTTACCCGCCGCTACGGTAGAGGAAGAGTTCGAACAGGCCGGTTTCCGGATTCAGGAACATCTGGACTTTATTCCGCTCTACGCCATGTGGCGAGTGTACGTATTACGCAAGAGGTAACCGGATGGCAGTTAAACATGCTTCAGAAGCGGACGTCCCTTCTGAAGACCGCTTTGACTACTTCTGGAATTTACGCGGTGAGTGGGTAGAAGAGCCCAACCAACGCCGCGGCGGGGAAAGCGGCGTACAACGGATTCTGAGCAGTCATGGTCGATTGCTCTATTCGAAACGTCAGATCGGGCATATCTACCGCAGTTGGCTGCACCCTTTCGGGCGGCCGACGGTGCTGCGTGAGCGTGATGCCCTCAATGGCCTGCGTTTACTGGATGTGCGGGTACCGGAATTGGTGTTTTGCGGGGCGCAACGCGATGCTCAGCATCAATGGCGAGCGCTGTTGGTGACTGCGGCACTGGAGGGTTTCCTGGAAATAGACAATTGGTATGCCGCCGGTGGGCGCGAGCGCCATGGCGAGGACGTGCATGAGCGTCTGCTGCAAGAGTTGGCCGCGACTCTGGCGCGCATGCACAAAGGCCGATGGCAGCATGGATGTCTCTATGCCAAGCATATTTTCGTGCGGGTGACGGGTGAAGATGAAGCGGCCCGGGTCGAGGTGGCCTTGCTGGATCTGGAGAAGTCCCGACGGCGTCTGAGCAGTACTTTTGCTGCCGTCCACGACATGAAACAACTGCGTCGCCATTCGTCGTGGAGCCCTACGGACTGGCAGAAACTCAGCTATTTTTATAGCACGGCGTTTGGCAGCGCTATCAAAGGTTTAGAGTAATGAAACTAGAAGTTGCTCGAGGTTTGTTCTTGATTGGAGCCTTGGCAATTACTTCTTGGGCGGTAGCTGCTTGGGAACAGCCCCGCACACAGGTCCTCAGCGCAATGCACAGCGACGCGCATTGCCCCTTGCCACGGAAAGCCAAGGCAGCCGTGGTAACAAAACCCGATCAGGATTTTCTGCTGTTCATGTTCGGAATATCTCAGGGAATGAGGCCACAGAGTTGAAGAAAATGAAACCCGGATAAAAGGCCTCGCATTGCGAGGTCTTTTGGTATGTGCGTGGCTTGCCCGCGAAGGCGGCTTGGCGCTTGAGGGGCGGTGTACATATCCATTTCTGCGGTAACGGCCACTTAGGGTTTCGCCCTTACGGCGAGGCCCTTTTGTCAAACGCCACAAAAGGACCCAAAAAGGCTTGCCCCGAGCGTACGGCACCTCGCCAAGGCTCGGTGTTCCCTCGTTCCGGTGTCCATCATGGGGCGCCGCAATGCGGCGGAGTCAGCTGCGCTGACGGCGCTACGCGCCACCCCCCTGATGAACACCTCCACTCGGCCTGCCGAAGGGGCGGGTAGATCAAGATCAAGATCAAGATCAAAAGCCAGAGCCAGAGCCAGAGCCAGAGCGAAAGCGAAAGCGAACAAGCGAAGCAAAAACCGTCCGTGACAGTTCTTCAATGGTTCTGATAAGCATTGCTCTCACAGGCTAGGACCAGGCCCCTTTTCCAGTAGAGCCGAGTGGAGGTGTCATCCAGGGGGATGGCGCGAAGCGCCCCTCGGCGAAGCCGAGTTCCGCCGCATTGCGGCGCCCCCTGGATGGCGCCGGAGCGAGGGTATGCCGAGCCTTGGCGAGGGACCGGATGGAGGGGCAAGCGTTTTTTGGTTACTTTTTTTGGCGTTTGAAAAAAAGTGACTCGCCGTAAGGGCGAAACCGCCAGCCGCCGTTACCGCAGGAACGGATATGTACTCGGAAAAACCGCCAGCCGCCGTTACCGCAAGAACGGATATGTACTCGAAAAAACCGCCAGCAGCCGTTACCGCAGAAATAGATATGCACTTGGAAAAAAAACGCTGGCGTTCGCAGGCTGGTAAACCTCAACGCTTATCCGGCTTGGCCAGCAGGGTGTAGACGCAAGGCAGCACGAACAAGGTGAACAGCGTACCGATCGACATCCCGGTGGCGATCACCGTCCCGATATCGAACCGGCTGACCGCACCCGCGCCAGTGGCGATGATCAACGGCACCATACCGAACACCATCGCCGCGGTAGTCATCAACACCGGGCGCAAGCGAATTGCCGCGGCTTCTTCCACGGCTTCCCGGGCCGACATGCCCTTGTCCTTGCGCAACTGGTTGGCAAACTCGACGATCAGGATGCCATGCTTGCTGATCAACCCGATCAAGGTCACCAGTCCGACCTGGGTATAGATATTCATGCTCGACCAACCCAGGAACAGCGGGATCAGCGCACCACAGATCGACAGCGGGACGGTCACCAGGATCACCAGCGGGTCGCGGAAGCTTTCGAATTGCGCCGCCAGCACCAGAAAGATGATGGCCAGCGCCAAGGCAAAAGTCACCCACAACGCGCTGCCTTCCTGGACGAATTGCCGGGAAGCGCCGCCATAATCGAAGGCATACCCCGACCCGGCTTCCTCTTGGCCGATCTGGCGCACAGTCTCGATCGCTTCGCCCATGCTGACGAGCGGAACGCCCGAAATCGTCGCCGAGTTAAGCTGCTGGAACTGATTCAGCTGCCGCGGTCGAGCTCGCTCGGAGACGGTAATCAGGGTGGACAGTGGCAGCGCTACGCCCGCGGTGTTTTTCACGTAGTAGTTGCTCAGCCAGTCTGGATTGTCGCGGTAGACTCGTTCTACCTGGGCAATCACCTTGTAACTGCGGCCTTCGATGGTGAAGCGGTTGATTTCCGCCTCACCGAGCAATGTCGCCAGAGTGCCCCCCAGGTCCTGCATTGAAACGCCCATCTGCGCGGCTTTGGCACGGTCGATATCGACCACTACCTCAGGCTTGTCAAAGGCCAGGTCGATGTCGAGAAAAGCGAACTTGCCGGATTCCAGCGCGCGTTTTTTCACTCGGTCGGCGATTTGCAGCAGCGACTCATAGTCGTTCGGGGTGTTGATGATGAACGCGAATGGCATGCCCTCACCGGTACCCGGCAAGGACGGCAGGTTGAAGCCAAAGATTTGCAGCCCGGTGACGGCGGCGAGCTTGCCTTGAATCTCGGGGAGAATTTGCATCTGGGTCCGGCTGCGCTCGCTCCACGGTTTGAGCAGGAAACCGCCGATCCCCGATTGTACCCCGTTGAAACCGTTGATCTGGAACGATGAGTAGTACTCGGGGAACTCTTTGAAGATGGTGACGAATTCGTCGGTGTAGGTGTTGAGGTAGTCGAGGTTGGTCGGCTGTGGTGCGCTGGCCATTATGAAGACGACACCCTGATCTTCATCCGGCGCCAGTTCCGACTTGGTGAACTTCAGCAGTACCGGGATCAGGCACAGGACGATCACGGCGAACACCAGCACCACCGGCCGGGTGTTGAGGGTGCCGTGAAGCAGGCTCTGATAGCGGCGCTTCAAGCCATCGAAAATCAGGTCGAGGCGATGGGCCAGGCCGGTCGGATTTTCATCGTGGCGCAAGAGCAGGGCGCACATCATTGGCGACAGGGTCAGGGCGACGATCCCGGAGATCACTACCGCACCGGCCAGGGTCAGCGCAAACTCCTTGAACAACGCCCCGGTCAGGCCTTCGAGAAACCCGATGGGCGCGTAGACCGCAGCCAGGGTGATGGTCATCGAAACCACCGGCATGGCAATTTCCCGAGCGCCCTCTATGGCGGCGTCGAGCGGTGTCTTGCCTTCTTCGATGTGCCGGTGGATGTTCTCCACCACCACGATCGCATCGTCCACCACCAGCCCGATGGCCAGCACCATCGCCAGCAAGGTCAACAGGTTGATCGAGTAACCCATCAGCTGCATGAAAAACATCACGCCAATCATCGACAGCGGGATGGTGATCACCGGAATCAGCACCGAACGCAGCGCGCCGAGGAACAGGAACACCACGACAATCACGATCAGCACCGCTTCAAACAGGGTTTTCACCACCTCATTGATCGACGCCTGAATAAACAGCGTGGCGTCGTAGGCGATCTCCGCTTTCAGGTTCGTTGGCAGTTGGGCTTCCAGCTCCGGCATGATCTTGCGTACTTCCTTGATCACGTCCAGCGGGTTGGCGGCGGGGGTGGCCTTGATGCCGATGTACACCGACGGCGTACCCCCGAAGGAGCTGACGGTGTCGTAGTTCTCGGCGCCCATTTCCACCCGTGCCACATCACTGAGCAGCACCCGGCTGTCACCCTCGGTTTTCAGCGCGATAGCGGCAAAGGCCTCGGCGGACTTGAGCTCGGTGTTGGCGTTGATGCTGGTGACCACGTACTCGCCTTTCACCTCGCCGGCGGCGGAGAGGAAGTTGTAACGACGTACCGCATCGGTCACATCACTGGCGCTGAGGCCGTAGCCGGCGAGCTTGACCGGGTCCAGCCACAGGCGCATGGCGAACACCTGGTTGCCAAGAATCTCGGCTTCAGCCATGCCTGGCAAGGTCGCCAGTTTCGGCTGGATCACCCGTGACAGGTAGTCGGTGATCTGCGGGTTGCTCAGGTCATTGCTGAAGAAGCTGATGTACATCAGCGCCGAGGCGTCCGCAGCCTCCTTGCTCAGCACCGGGTCTTCGGCATCCTGGGGTAGCTGGTTCTTGACCTCGTTGGCCTTGGCCAGCAGCTCGGTGAACAACCGGTCGCTGTTGGCGCCGATTCGCGCATAGATCGAAATCACCGAGAAATTCTGCCGGCTGACCGAGGTCATGTAATCGATGCCTTCGGCACTCGCCAGGCTCTGCTGCATCGGCTGGGTGATGTAACCCTGGATGGTTTCGGCATTGGCCCCGGGGTAGGCGGTGGTCACGGTGATCAGGGCGTTTTCCATCTGCGGATACTGGCGCAGCGGCAGCTTGCTCCAGGCCTGGACGCCCAGTAGCACGATCAACAGGCTGATGACGGTGGCGAGCACCGGGCGGCGGATGAACGGATCGGTAAAAGCCATGGGGATTCCTTGATCAGTCAGCGCGGGGCTGGCTGTTCTGTTCGGCTGGCAAATGCTTGTCGGGGCTGATGGCAATGTGGGCGTCGTTGGTCAGTTTGATCTGACCGGCGCTGACCACTTGTTCGCCGTTCTGCAGGCCTTTGGTGACCAGCACCAGCCCGTCGCGCCGCTCGCCGGTCTCGATAAAGCGTCGCTCGGCGATCAGTACCGGTTGCCCGTTGGCGTCCTTCTCGACGCTACCGTCGGCGGCTTTTTTCTGCGCCACCACAAATATC
This sequence comes from Pseudomonas sp. KH_050, assembly GCF_057838875.1. NCBI lineage: Bacteria > Pseudomonadati > Pseudomonadota > Gammaproteobacteria > Pseudomonadales > Pseudomonadaceae > Pseudomonas > Pseudomonas sp. KH_050. The sequence goes on from NZ_CM174478.1 coordinate 1,395,487, forward strand.
GAATTGCCATAGAGGGTGTAGGTGATCGCGCTTTCCGGTACCACAATCTTTGGCTGAGGGTCCGGCAGTATCACTTGCAGGCTGGCGAACATGCCAGGCAGCAACTTGCCTTCCGGATTGGCCAGGGTCGCGCGCACCAGCACGTTGCGGGTGCTGTCTTCGACTTTCGGGTTGATCGCGCTGATGGTTCCGGGGAAGTTCTGCGTCGGGTAGGCCGAGACGGTGACCTGAACCGGTTGCCCCAGGGCAATTTTCGGTATCGCCTGCTCCGGCACGAAGAAGTCGACGTAGAGGCTGCTCAGGTCCTGCAAGGTGGCGATCATCGTGCCGCTGGGCAGGTAGTCGCCGACATCCACCTGACGGATACCGATGGTGCCGCTGAAGGGCGCGACGATGTGTTTCTTCGCCAGGATAGCCTTGAGCTGGTTGACCGTGGCTTTGTTCTTGTGCAGCAGTGCCGAGAGCCGGTCGAATTCGCCTTTGGAAATCGCCTGGCTGCCCACCAGCTGACTGCCTCGGCCGTAGTCCAGTTGCGAGAGGCCGAGGTCGGCCTGGGCGGTTTCCAGCAGGGCGCTTTCCACCGCGCTGTCGAGTTGCACGAGCGGCTGGCCGGACTTGACCTTCTGTCCGGACTGGAACTGCACTTCCTTGACCGTCCCGTCAGTCTCCAGGCTCAAATCGACCCCTTGCAATGCCTTGAGCGTGCCGACTGTGGGTAGACGGCCTTGCCACGGACGTTCAGTGGCAGTGGCCACCGCCACGCTCACCGGTGGTTGTGGCGCAGAAAACACCTGGATCTCCTGATAGATGGAGAAGGCTTTATAGCCGGCCAGCATCAGTACGATAAGCAGGACAACACCCAACATGATCAGCATGCGGCGGCGCAGCATATTCCGGTTCCTTGGAAAAAAAGCTGAAACAGACAAGATGAGACAGACGGGACATTACGCCCGGCGTGCCGCTGATTCTATATGCTCGTCTGAGGATTGTGCATAGCCCTGAAAGATCGCAGCCTTCGGCAGTTCCTACGGAATGTGGCCTGCCTCAATATCGAGGCGCGCCTCGGTCCGCGTAGGAGCTGCCGAAGGCTGCGATCTTGGCGGCCTCGTTGATGCCGAAAATCTTAGATCAAATGCAGATGGTTGTCCCAGAGCCCCGCGGGTAACTCAAGGGGTTTGGCAACCAGCGGCGTCTGACGACAATCGTAGAATCGGCAACGTCCCTGACCCGAGGTGACGACGAAGCCATCGGCCACGGCGCCGACCCCGGCACAGTCGGGCAACGGCGCGTCGAGGCGCAGTTGAGCGGTGTCCAGGTCCCAGATAAAGAAGCGGTTGCCCCGCGGTGCGGTGAGCGCCACCAGGCGCAATTCGCTGTGCACCGCGACGCTGGCGGTGTAGTGCCCCATGGCCTGCAACTGCTGCTCGGCAACCGGGAAGGCCACAAAAGGCTCGCCGGGGCGCTTGATCGCCAGCAGCTCGGAGGACTCGTGGGCATCGCCCATGAACTGCTGGCCGGCGACGATGGTGCCGTCGCTGGCAATGCCCAGGTGACGCACGCTGTTCATCGACTGGGCGAGGGTTTCTTTGCTCAGTAACCTGCCGTCGCGCTGCATCAGCACCAGGCTTGGCTGCATGGCATTGAGGTTCATCTCGACCCGGCTTTCGGCCTCTGTACGGATTCCGCCATTGGCCACCACCAGGGTTTCACCGTCGGGCATCCATGACACCTGATGCGGGCCGATGCCATGGGTGGAAAGCTCGCCGGAGTGAACCAATCGTTCACCTTCGAAGCGGTACACGCCAAGCAGGCCGCGACCCGGATCGGTGGTGTCGTTTTCGGTGGCGTAGAGCCAGTCACCGCTCTGGTGAATCACCGCGTGACCATAGAAATGCCGGTTCGGCTGCGAGACCAGAGTCTGCAACAGCGTGCCGTCGCGCAGATCGATCAGGTAACTCTCGGTCCCGGGGCGCCGGGCGACGAACAGGGCAATCGGCAGCGTCGGATGATTGATGATGTCGTGGCAGCGCTGGCCGACCCGGGTGGCGAACACTTGGGTGCCATCCAGCCGATAACCGACGGCATAGTGCTGGCCGTCGCCATCGTTGCGCGCCGAGAGCAGCAGCGGGCTTTGGTCCTTTTGCCGAAACAGCGTCCAGCCGCCCAGCGTCACCGCACCCAGCAACAAACTGCCTAAAGTCAACGCCTGGCGTCGCAGCATGGAGCTAACCCTCATCAGTCACCGTCGTTGGCGTTGAAGCCCAGTTGGATGCCCAGCGCCTTGGCCAGTTCGCCTTCGTGCAGGCGGTGGACCACGTTGAGGCTGTCGTAAAGGTCATTGAGTTGCTGGCGACCGGCATCGTCGCTGAGCATTTCAGTCAATGAACGCTGGCTGCTGGCGAACAGTTTCAGCGAGGCGGCGTAGGCGGCATCGATCTTCTCCGCCAAGGGCTTCTGTTCGGCAGGCAACAGACCACGCAGGCCTTTGTTGTCGACCCCGACCCAGACGGTTTTGGCCGCGGACAGGCTGGCTTCCAGGCTGAGCAGCGAAGACTGGCTGCGCCAGGCATCGGCCTGGAATGGTTGTGGAATGCCCTTGCTCTGACGGCCCATCGGGGTGCCGAGTTTTTTCTTCAGGGTGTCCAGCGCGGTGACTTGCACGCGCAGCAGATCGGCGATGGCTTCGTGTGAATCGGCGTAGCGCTGGTTCGGGAATTTGCTCATCTGCGCGAGCATGCCGTCGTTGGTGTTCCAGCGTGACAGGATCTCTTCGGCGAGGATTTTCTGGCGTTCGCCAATGGCCGTCAGCAGGGGGCAGTAGCGGGCTTTCTGCGCGCTATCGGCCATGTCGACCTTGCTGTCGAACAGGATGTATTCGTAGGCCGACAGGCCTTGTACCACCACGCTGGACTTGGCCAGGGCGGCGGCATCGATCTGCGGCTGGGCGCTGACCAGTTGTTCGACCTGACGGCCGACCAGGTTCTTCTTGTCCGGCCAGAACTGCACCTGCCAGGCCCGGTTGCCCTCGGCCAGCGGACCGATCAGCAGCGGTTGCAGCTCGGCCCAGGCTTTTTGTGCGTGGTGGAAATCGGCCCGCGCGGTGTCCAGGTTTGACTTGCCTTCACAGAACGCCAGCGCGCTGATCGCCAATTGGCGGTCGGCTTCGACCCAGCGGCTGTAGGTTGGCAGAATCACTTGCTTGGCGATGGCCGCCGAGGTGACTGCTTGAGGATCCTGCGGCGAGCAGGCGCCCAGGGCGAGTGCGGCAAGGCTGGTGAACAACAGTTTGGGGCGGAACATGTCGGGCTCCCTTTCTTTGGGTAGAAAGCTTGGGTGGAAAGCTTTGGGTGAAAGCTTAGGGAAAGCGTTATAGAGAATTCAGGAATGCCAGCAACGCGGCGCGCTGCTCGGCATTGAACGTCAAAACCTGTTGCTGTGCCGCCCGGGCTTCGCCGCCGTGCCAGAGCACCGCTTCAAGCAGGTTGCGGGCACGGCCGTCATGCAGAAACCGGGTATGGCCACTGACTGTTTGTGTCAGGCCGATACCCCACAACGGCGGCGTGCGCCAGTCGCGGCCGCTGGCCTGGAATTCCGTGCGATTGTCGGCCAGCCCTTCGCCCATGTCGTGCAGCAGCAGGTCGCTGTAAGGGCGAATCACCTGGTTGGCCAGTTCAGGTTCTGCGGCATTGGCCGCCGTGGTGAATTTCGGCGTGTGGCAGGACTGGCAGCCGGCCTGATAGAACAGGCTTTTACCGGCGAGCACCTGCGGCGAACTCACGTCCCGGCGGGCCGGAACGGCGAGGTTGCGGCTGTAGAACAGCACCAGACGCAGGATGTTGTCACTGACCTCCGGCTCACCGTCCGGGCCATTGCCGTTGGGCGCCTGCAGGCAGCCGGCCTGGGTCTGGGTGCAGTCATCCACGGGTTTCAGGCGGGTGGTCAGGCCCATGTCGCCGGAAAATGCGTGAACGTTCTGTTGATTGAGCGTGGGCTGGCCGGCTTTCCAGCCGAAGCGCCCGAGCACGGTTGTCTGTTGCGCGTCATCCCAGACCTGGTTCGGTCGCCCGGCGATGCCGTTGTTATCCTGATCTTGCGGGTCGGCGTTGCGCAGAATGTCGGCATCGGAGATGGCTTCGAGCAGGCCCAGGCCAATCATTGGCGGTGCGATCCGGGCCGAGAAGCGTGTATCCGGGTGCATGGGCCCGTAGCCGAGTTGGCTGATGTGCAGTTTCGGTTTGTGCAGTTCGACTTCGCTGCCGTCCTTGAAGCGTACCGGCACCGGGGTGTAGTCGACCCGCACTTTGCCCTCCGGCACGACGCCGGGAACCGACATGTCCTGGAGTTGCCCACCGTAGACCGGTTCCGGTACTACGCCGAGCTGCTCGATGGCTTTGGCATAGGCCGGGGCATTGGGGATCGACAGGCGGACCAGCATCGACACCGAGTTGCTCGCATCGGGGGCCGGCGGGTGACCGCGACCGTCCTTGATGTGGCAGTTCTGGCAACCGTTGGAATTGAACAGCGGGCCCAACCCGTCGCGTGCGGTAGTGGTCGCTGGGGCAATCACCCAAGGGCTGCGAAAGAAACTGTTGCCGACACTGAAATCCAGGCGCCGGGTCGGCGACAGGTTGGCCGAGGGCAGGGAAAAGGCGTTCTGATCGGTCTTTCTCACCGTCGCATTGCCACCGGAGCGGGCTTCACCGGGCTCGGCCTTGGTGAAATGCGGGACGTCATCGCAGGCACTCAGGCCCAAGGCCAGCAACAGAGTGGACAAGCGAAGCGGCAGCGAGGGCATCAGACTTCCTGCAGGACGAGCAAAACAAGGGCGCAAAGTCTAACAGGGCAGCTGAATTTGAATAAGAGGAATTAGCGTTTAGTTTGATGTGGGGCAAGGATTCTGGGGGCAGAGCAGGATTTTGTGGTGGCTGTTAGATCCACCCCTCTCCCCAGGGGGTCGGTTTCCATTCCAGCCAGAATCTCCAGCCGATCAATGACTGCCCCACAAAAAAGGGCGACCCGAAGGTCGCCTTTCTATTGACTCAAACAACTCGTGATCAGAACTCGTGATCAGCGTTATCCGGGTTCAGGTCGGTGATGCCCAGTTTGCCGGCCGCCTGTTCGATCGAACCGGTCTGCTTGACCAGCGAAGCGATGGCGTCGCGAACGATCTGATTGCCGGCAGTATTGCCTGCGGCGATCAGCTGGTCGTAGTGCTCACCCTTGTTGGCGTGGTCGACGATCACTTGCATCTTGGCTTCGGTAGCCGCCAGGTCAGCTTTCAGCGCGGTGTCGGCGGCCGGGTCGGCTTTGGCGACCAGCGAGGACAGGCTGGCGCCGGTCATCCTGGTGCCGTCGACACGGCTGTATTCGCCCAGGTACACGTTGCGAATGCCTTTGGCATCGTAGAACTGCGAGTAGTGGGTGTTATCGCTGAAGCAGTCGTGTTCGTCTTCCGGCGAGTTGGCTTCCAGGGAAACCTTCATGCGCTCGCCCGCCAGTTCACCCAGGGACAGGCTGCCCATGCCGAAGAGCATTTTACGCAGGCCGGTATCGGTGGGTTCGGCTTCCAGAGTGGCGCGGTAGTTGTCAGCCACGTTCGGCTTCCAGTTACCGACCATTTCTTCCAGGTCGCTGACCAGCAGTTGGGTGACGGATTTCAGGTAAGCACGACGACGATCGTTATGACCGCCGGTGGCGCCTTTGCCTTCCATGAAGTCGGAAGCTGGACGGTTGCCGGCGCCAGGGCCGGTGCCGTTCAGGTCCTGGCCCCAGAGCAGGAATTCGATGGCGTGGTAGCCGGTGGCAACGTTGGCTTCGGAACCGCCCAGCTCATTGAGGCTGGCGAGTTTTTCCGGGGTGATGTCCTTCACGTCGACCTTGTCTTCGCCGACCTGAACTTCGGTGTTGGCGATGATGTTGGCGGTGGCGCCCGGGTTACCCAGCGCGTGTTCGTAGGATTTGTCGACGTAGTCGATCAGGCCTTCGTCCAGTGGCCATGCATTAAGCTGGCCTTCCCAATCGTCGACGATAGTGTTGCCGAAACGGAACACTTCACTCTGCAAGTAAGGCACGCGCGCAGCGACCCAGGCAGCCTTGGCGGCTTTCAGGGTGTCGGCGTTCGGCTTGGCGAGGAACGCGTCGACGGCGGTTTGCAGGGTTTTCGCGGTGGATTCGGCATCACTGTAGACGGCGAAGACGATGTCGGCGTAATGCGCGACAACGGCTTTGGCAGCGGCTTCATCAACTTTACCGGCAGCAGCAGGAACTGCCGGGGCTGCAGTGCTGGCAGTCGGAGTAGGCGCTTGCGGAGCGGCGGCCTTGTCTTTGCCTTCGCCACAACCGGCGAGGGAAATAGCGATGGCCAACAGACTGGCGGTAGCCAGAGGCATACGAATCATGGCGAACATCCTGCTTCGAGAGAGGTGGACAGGCGCGCGGGCGCGCAAAACTGCAACATAATGCGAAAGATTTGCATTATGTGTAAAGGGTTGCGTTTGTAAATATTTCGTATTCACGCGGTGGTGGCACTTTGTCGCAGCTGGCGAAGGCAGCATTCGGCTCTGTAGCAGCTGGCGAAGCCTGCGTTCGGCTGCGCAGCAGTCGTGAAATCAGGCACTGCGTTGTGTCAGCCTAACCGCGGCCTCAGGATTTACGGCTGCTGCGCAACCGGACGCAGCCTTCGGCAGCTGCTACGTTCGTCAGCGTGTGTCAGAAGATGGCGGCATTACTGCGTTGGGCCTGCTTCAAATAAGCACTCAATTCCCTGGCCGGCAGAGGCTTGCTGTAGTGATAGCCCTGACCCTCGTGACAGCCTTCGGAGATGATGTAGGCCTCCTGCTCGGCGGTCTCCACGCCCTCGGCAATCACCTGCATGCCCAGGCTCTTGCCTAACTGAATGATCGCCCGAACGATGGTGGCATCGTCGTCGTCATCCAGCAGGTCCTGGACGAAACTCTTGTCGATCTTGATCTTGTCCAAGGGCAGGCTTTTCAGATAACTCAGGGACGAGTAGCCGGTGCCGAAGTCATCGATAGCGATCAACGCCCCGGAACGGCGCAGGCTGAGCAGATGCTGGGCGGCGGTGCTGATGTCTTCCATCAGGCCGGTTTCGGTGACCTCCAGTTCCAGACTGCGCGGCGGCAGGCGATACATCTGCAGCAGATTGTTGACCACCCGAGGCAGCTCGGCGTGGTGCAACTGCACGGTGGACAGGTTGACCGCCATGCGCAAATCGGCAAAACCCTGATCATGCCATTCGCGTAGCTGGCGGCAGGCCTGGTCGAGTACCCATTCGCCGATGGCGATGATGGTGCCGTTCTGTTCAGCCAGCGGGATAAACAGATCCGGTGGCACCAGGCCGTGCTCCGGGTGCTGCCAGCGAATCAGCGCTTCAACCCCGACCACGCGGTGATCGCGGTAACTGATCTGCGGTTGGTAGACGAGGTAGAACTGTTCGCGAGTCAGGGCCTCGCGCAGGTCTTTTTCCAGCTCCCGGCGGCGACGCATTTCGCTGTCGACGCTGGCGATATAGAACTGGTAGCGGTTGCGCGAACGGGTCTTGGCCAGGGTCATGGTCTGTTCGGCTTTCTGCAACAGCTTCTCGGTGCTGTCGCCGTCCTCCGGGAACAACGTGATACCGATCGTGGCCCGCAGACGGATCTCCTGATGATCGAGGGCGAAGGCCGCTTCCAGATCATCGAGAATGCTTTGCGCCAACTCGGCGGCTTCATAAGGCTGTTCGATATCAGCCTGAACCAGGGCGAACTGGTCACCACCCAGACGGGCGAGGGCGCCCAGGCGCCCGCTGTGAGCGCGCAATCGGTCGGCCAGGGCCAATAGCAATTGGTCACCGGTCTGGTAGCTGAATTGTTCGTTGATGCTCTTGAAGTCATCGAGGCCGACACAGATCACCGCGACCCGGCGTTGCAAACGTCCGGCATCCACCAGGATCTTGTCCAGTTGTTGCTGCAACTGCTGACGATTTGGCAGACCCGTAAGGAAGTCGTACTGGGCCATGCGCAGCAGGCTGTTTTCCGCTTCATGGCGCAGGTGGGTGTTGCGTTCAATGGACTCGAGCAGTTGATTGGCGGTACTGATCCAGATACCCAACTCGTTTTTCTCGTGGCCCTTGAGCTGCGGGATTTTGTGTTCACTGGGGCGGTCGGGGTTGATCTCGGTCAGGTGTTCGATGATCCGTGACAGTGGCTTGGTCAATAGCCAGTGATAGACCAGATACAGCACCAGACCCATAGCCAGGGCGCGAAGCACTCCGGCAATAAAGATGATCACCGAATTGACGATAAACCCCTGGCCATAGGTAGCGGTATCGAGGGTGATGCTGAGGTCGCCGTAATACTCGCTGTAGGGGCCGCGGCCCACCAGTTGCGTGGTAAAGGTGCGTTCCTGGCCGAGAATCAGGTCGGTCAGCCAGCGACTGGCCGACTTTTGCAGTTCACGGTGTTTTTCCGCGAGCATGGTTTCATTGGGATGGCCGATGGAGGCCATACGCACTGCGTCATCCTGAAACAGACCTTCGATCACCTGCATGCCCATCTCCCGATCGAGGCTGTACACCGCCTGGGTCGATGGGTCGCGGAACATGTCGAGGATGCGCTGGGCATCGCCGGCCACCGCTTGCCGTGTCTTGTAGGCATCGAAAACGATCTGCGCGCAGCTCAGAACCACGCCGACGATCAATGCCGACAGCAGCACAACCCGGAGCAACTTCACCGACAAGCTGTTTTTGAGTTCCAGCTTCAAAGGGCTATTCCTTGTTCCGTGCGGGTAGCGTCAAGTTGCCATGAGTATTGGCAATCCCGTGATGGCAGTCAAAGGGACAATCAAGCACAGGATGTTTCGTCTGGATGCTTGGCCAAAATGCGGTTTCCTGGTTTGTTCAGGCGATTAGTACTGTGTCGGTAGCAACCCTGTACAACTTGAGGGGTGTGCGTGAGTTTTTCCCAGTAGGATGATGTTAGCGTGCCATGGCGTTGGGGCAAGGGAAAATTGGATCCTTGTGGGGCTGACTTGCTCGAAGGCGGCCTGACAGCCGGCCTGGCACTTGATGGTCGGTGTACATATCCATTTCTGCGGTAACGGCCACTTAGGGTTTCGCCCTTACGGCGAGGCCCTTTTGTCAAACGCCACAAAAGGACCCAAAAAGGCTTGCCCCGAGCGTACGGCACCTCGCCAAGGCTCGGTGTTCCCTCGTTCCGGTGTCCATCATGGGGCGCCGCAATGCGGCGGAGTCAGCTGCGCTGACGGCGCTACGCGCCACCCCCCTGATGAACACCTCCACTCGGCCTGCCGAAGGGGCGGGTAGATCAAGATCAAGATCAAGATCAAGATCAAGATCAAAAGCCAAGCCAGAGCCAGAGCCAGAGCCAGAGCCAGAGCCAAAGCGAACGCGAACAAGCGAACAAGCGAACAAGCGAACAAGCGAACAAGCGAAGCAAAAACCGTCCGTGACAGTTCTTCAATGGTTCTGATAAACATTGCCCTCACAGGCTAGGACCAGGCCCCTTTTCCAGTAGAGCCGAGTGGAGGTGTCATCCAGGGGGATGGCGCGAAGCGCCCCTCGGCGAAGCCGAGTTCCGCCGCATTGCGGCGCCCCCTGGATGGCACCGGAGCGAGGGTATGCCGAGCCTGGGCGAGGGACCGGATGGAGGGGCAAGCGTTCTTTGGTTACTTTTTTTGGCGTTTGAAAAAAAGTGACTCGCCGTAAGGGCGAAACCGCCAGCCGCCGTTACCGCAGGAACGGATATGTACGCCGAAAAAGCCGCCAGCCGCCGTTACCGCAGGAACGGATATGTACGCCGAAAAAGCCGCCAGCCGCCGTTACCGCAGGAACGGATATGTACGCCGAAAAAGCCGCCAGCCGCCGTTACCGCAGGAACGGATATGTACGCCAAAAAAGCAGCCAGCCGCCGTTACCGCAGGAACGGGATATGTACGCCGAAAAAGCAGCCAGCAGCCGTTACCGCAGGAACGGATATGTACGCCGAAAAATCGCTAGCCGCCGTTACCGCAGGAACGGATATGTACGCCGAAAAAGCAGCCAGCCGCCGTTACCGCAGGAACGGATATGTACTCGGAAAAACCGCCAGCCGCCGTTACCGCAGGAACGGATATGTACTCCAACAAAAACCCATAAAAAAACCCGGCAAATGCCGGGTTTTTTGACTGGCGCGAAGCTTAAGCAGTGAAGGTTTTGCCTTCGAATTGCTCAGCCACGAATTTCCAGTTGACCAGGTTCCAGAACGCTTCGACGTACTTTGGACGAAGGTTGCGGTAGTCGATGTAGTAGGCGTGTTCCCAGACATCGCAAGTCAGCAGCGGGGTATCGCCACTGGTCAGCGGGTTGCCGGCGCCGATGGTGCTGGCCAGGGCCAGGGAACCGTCAGCTTTTTTCACCAGCCAGCCCCAACCGGAACCGAAGGTGCCGATGGAGGTTTTGCTGAATTCTTCTTTGAACTTGTCGAACGAACCGAAAGCCGCGTTGATGGCTTCAGCCAGCGCGCCGGTTGGTTGACCGCCGGCGTTTGGCGCCAGGCAGTTCCAGTAGAAAGTGTGGTTCCAGACCTGAGCGGCGTTGTTGAAGATACCGCCCGAAGAAGTCTTGACGATTTCTTCCAGGGTCTTGCCTTCGAACTCGGTGCCTGGCACCAGGTTGTTCAGGTTCACGACGTAGGTGTTGTGGTGCTTGTCGTGGTGATACTGCAGAGTTTCCTCTGAAATGTGCGGCTGCAGGGCATCGTGTGGATAAGGCAGCGGCGGCAATTCGAAAGCCATGGTGATTCTCCTAATCAGGTCAGTTGCGGTGAGCGCACGGCCGATCACGGGCGGCCAGACTAGCGCCGGAGAGTTTGTACTCTTTGCGGCGCAGGTTTTGGATCATAGCACCGGGGGTGCGGCATAACCACGCAACAACTGTGTGGGATAGAGGTTCCAGAGCCTTTTGGAATAATCAGCCGGCACTGATTAATTGAATCGCCACAGTGAACATCATGATTGCCACCAGCATGTCGAGGATCCGCCAGGTACTGGGGCGCGCCAGCCACGGCGCCAGCCATGCCGCGCCCAGGGCCAGGGTGAAAAACCACAGCAACGAGGCGCTGGCCGCGCCCACCACGTAGGCGCCGGGTACGGTTTGCTGGGCCCCGAGTGAACCGATCAGCAACACGGTATCCAGATACACATGAGGGTTGAGCAAGGTCACTGCCAGTGCGCTGAGCATCACTGCACGCAGCGAGCGCACGGTCTGGTTTTCGGACTGCTGCAGGCTTTGCCGGGAACACGCCCGGCGCAGTGCCAGGCTGCCGTACCACAGCAGGAAGGCTGCGCCCCCCCAGCGGGCAATGGCCAGCAGCAGCGGGTTTTGCGCCAGCAGGGTCGCCAGGCCGAAGACTCCGGCGGCGACCAGCAAGGCATCGCAGGTCACGCACAGCGCGGCCACTGGCAGGTGATGTTCGCGGCGCAGGCTTTGCGCCAGGACGAACGCGTTTTGCGTGCCGATCGCCATGATCAGCCCCGCCGCGACCAACAGGCCGTTCACATAGCTTTGCCACATAGGGTTTACTCCGCGCCCGCCGCCAATTGCCGCAGCACCGTCATGGCGCGCTCGGCATCGGCCTGGCCGACAAACAAATGATCGTGGTAGTACCCGGCAATCACGTTGCAACTGATTCCGGCCTGGCCCAGGGCGCTGGCGAATGCAGCGGTGAGGCCAACGGCTTGCAGGGCCGAATGCACATTCAAAGTGATCCAGGCCGCCACATAATCGAAACTGAAACCGGCTTTTTCGGCTTGCCTGCGTTCGAGGATGACCGTCAGGCCTTCCTGCTCGCGGAAGCTGCCGATGACTTCACAGTCCTTGGGCAGATGGCCGTCACGGATGCTGCAGAACACGTACTCGCCGTCGTTCAATTGCGGGCTCATGCTGCGCAGCAGGGTTGCCAGAGAGGTTTCGCCAGTCATGTAAGGTGTCCTTGATCGAAGAGGCTTGCTGGCTATTCTCCGGGCAGAAGTTGTATAAGAAAAACCAATATTGCTGATCGCTCATTAGGAAAACTGATGTTCGACTATAAATTGCTTTCCGCCCTCGCCGCAGTGGTCGAACAGGCCGGCTTCGAACGGGCTGCCCAGGTATTGGGATTGTCGCAATCGGCCATCTCGCAGCGGATCAAACTTCTGGAGGCGCGGGTCGGCCAGCCGGTGCTGGTACGGGTCACGCCGCCGGCGCCGACCGAGATCGGCCGGCGTCTGCTCAACCACGTGCAACAAGTGCGGTTGCTCGAGCGTGACCTGCAAACGCTGGTACCGGCGCTGGACGAAGAAGGTTTGCCGGAGCGTCTGCGCATCGCCCTCAATGCCGACAGCCTGGCGACCTGGTGGGCAGAGGCCGTGGGTGAATTTTGTGCCGAGCAGCACCTGCTACTGGACTTGATAGTGGAAGACCAGACCGTCGGCCTCAAGCGCATGCGTGCCGGTGAAGTGGCCGCGTGCGTGTGTGCCAGCGAGCGACCGGTGGCCGGGGCGCGCAGTCTGTTACTGGGGGCCATGCGTTATCGTGCCCTGGCCAGCCCGGCCTTTATCTCCCGACACTTTGCGCAGGGTGTGCGTGCCGAGCAGTTGGCGCACACGCCGGCCCTGGTGTTCGGCCCGGATGATTTTCTGCAGCATCGCTACCTGGCTTCATTGGGCGTCGACGGCGGTTTTGAACACCATTTGTGCCCGTCTTCCGAGGGGTTCATTCGATTGGCCGAGGCGGGGCTCGGTTGGGGACTGGTGCCCGAATTGCAGGTCCGCGATCAGCTGGAACGTGGCGTGTTGGTAGAGCTTTTGCCAGATAGACCCATCGACGTGCCGCTGTACTGGCATCATTGGCGCAACGGCGGACAATTGCTTGGGCAGTTGACCGAGCATCTGGCGCGATCATCACCGCAATGGTTGGTGCCCTTAAGAGCAGCACAAGCGTCAAGCTGAAAGCTGCAAGCCAGGCGCTTGATATTTTGCTTCGACTTGAAGCTTGCAGCGTGTGGCTTGTAACTGCATTTCTAGGAGCAATACATGAAAATTCTGGTCACAGGCGCAAGCGGCTTCATTGGCGGGCGCTTCTCGCGTTTTGCCCTGGAGCAGGGCCTGGACGTGCGGGTCAACGGGCGTCGGGCCGAGAGTGTCGAGCATCTGGTGCGCCGCGGTGCCGAGTTTGTCCAGGGTGACTTGAGTGATCCGCAACTGGTTCGAAACCTGTGCCGTGACGTCGACGCGGTGGTGCACTGTGCCGGAGCGGTGGGATTGTGGGGGCGTTATCAGGATTTCCATCAGGGCAACGTGGTGGTTACCGAGAATGTGGTCGAGGCCTGCCTGAAACAGCGCGTTAGGCGGTTGGTGCATCTGTCTTCGCCGTCGATCTATTTCGATGGTCGCGATCACCTGGGGCTGACTGAAGAGCAGGTCCCGAAGCGCTTCAAGCATCCCTACGCCGCCACCAAGTACCTGGCCGAGCAAAAGGTCTTCGGCGCCCAGGAGTTCGGCCTCGAAGTGCTGGCCCTGCGCCCGCGTTTCGTCACGGGTGCCGGGGACATGAGCATCTTCCCGCGGCTGCTGAATATGCAGCGCAAAGGGCGTCTGGCGATTATCGGCAATGGCCTGAACAAGGTCGATTTCACCAGTGTGCAGAACCTCAATGAGGCCTTGCTCAGCAGTTTGCTGGCCAGCGGTTCGGCCCTGGGCAAGGCCTACAACATCAGCAACGGCGCGCCAGTGCCGCTGTGGGATGTGGTGAATTATGTGATGCGCCAGATGCAAGTCCCGCAAGTCACCCGCTACCGTTCCTTCGGTCTGGCTTATAGCGTTGCCGCGCTGAACGAAGGTTTCTGCAAGCTCTGGCCGGGGCGTCCGGAGCCAACGCTGTCGCGCCTGGGGATGCAGGTGATGAGTAAAAACTTCACCCTGGATATCAGCCGCGCCCGCCATTACCTGGACTATGAACCGAAGGTCAGCCTGTGGACGGCCCTTGATGAGTTCTGCGGTTGGTGGAAGGCTCAGGACCTTCACTGAAAATAAACACTGAACCGAGTTTGGGGTTCAGGGTCGATCAGTGCTGCGAGTAGCGGTTTATACTGCCGCATCAAGCCATCACTGCGGTTCAGAAAGGTTGACCCATGCGTAACGATGCTAACGACGACTTCGATAATGTACCCAGCCTGCGGGCCGATGCTCTGGACGATGATTTTCCGGACACTGCCGGGGCTCGTGAGCGGACCAGCGTGCATTCGCGGCCCACTCAGCTGGTCAAGGTCAAAGGCCCGAGCACCGGCCCGTTGTGGGCATTGGTCGGGGCGATGTTTTTTGCCTTCGCCGGCCTTGCCTGGTGGAGCTTTCAGCAGATCTCGCTGATGGAGCAGCAACTGGTCGCCACCCAGGAAAGTTTCGCCCGCATCAGCGAGGAAGCGGCGGGGCGCCTGCAGGCTATTTCCGGCAAGGTGGTCGCCAGTGAATCCAGCGTCAACAACGGCAGCGAAGCGCTGAAGCTGCAGATCAAGCAGCTGGAAAGCAAATTGCTTGAGCAGACCAGGCAACAGCAGGGCGTCGCAGGCCAGGCCACTAACCTGGACAAGCGCCTGGCGCAAATGACCGCACAGACGACCGAACAGCAAGCCGCCAACACTCAGCTGCAAGCCGAGGTGAAAGCCCTGTCCGGCGAGCTGGCCACGCTGAAAAGCACCCCGGCCGACACCAGTAAAGTCGACGCAGAACTCAAAAGTCTCAGCGCCGAGATCGCCGCGTTGAAGAAACAAGGCAACCCAAACGCCGCCATCGAGCGTCTGGAGCAGGACATGATTGTTCTCAAAAGTGAACAGGACAATCGTCCGGCTGCGCCTCAGGGTGGCAGCAACACCGCCGAGTTCGACGCCTTCCGTGGCCAGGTCACGCGCAACATCAACACCCTGCAAAGCCAGATCCGCAACCTGCAACAGCAGATCAGCGCCCGACCTTGATGGGGCGCTTGGCGCGCACTTGTGGCGAGGGAGCTCACAGGCGACGGGGTTTCCTATCTGACTTTGTCCTCCCGCCCCCGCAACACCCTGTTCGGCATGGCAATCGCCGCGGCCAGGCCGAGCAGCGAGACTGCCGCGCTGACCATCAGTAAATGCCGGAAGGTCAGCAACAGCTCGGCGCGCAAGGCGTTCTGCGCGCCACCCGGTGCCGCGTTCAGACCATCGAGCAGCACATTCCCCGAGCGGCCCTCGGCGATCAGCGTCGTGCCGGCCAGGTGGGCGAAGCTGGAGTCTTGCAGCAAGGTCAGCAGCAACGCCGACATCAACGCCACACCCATGGCGCCGCCCAAAGAGCGGAACAGGTTAGTGGTGCTGGTTGCCACGCCGATGTCCCGTTGCTCCACCGAATTTTGCGTGCCCACCAGCGAGGTCGGGAACTGCATGCCAGAGGCGATCCCGCTCAACAGCATGAACAGGCTGCTCAGCACCAGCGCTTGGGGCGGGCTGAAGGCCATGCCGAGAATCGCGAGTGGGGTCAGCAGTGCTCCGGTCAGAATCATCGGTTTGTAGCGACCGGTCACCGAGGTCTGGCGTCCGGCGAAATAGGCCCCGATCGGCAAACCAATCGCCAGTGGCAACAGGTGTAACGCGGCGCTGTCGGCCCCGGCGCCGGTGACGCTCTGAAAGCGCAGCGGCATCAGCACGATCAATGAGATGGCCTGGAAACTGGTGAAGAAAATCGTGCACCAACACAGCACCGCATTGCGGTTGGCGAACAGGTGCATGGGGAGCAGGGGTTCGGGTGTCCGTTGTTCGTGCCAGACGAACAGCGTCAGCGCCACCACGCCAGCAACCAGCAAACCGAACACTTCAGTGTCGCGCCAATGATGGCCCTGGCCGATTTCGGTGATGCCCAGCAACAGTGCGGTCAGGCCGATGATCATCAGCAGCGTGCCGAAGTAATCGATGACCGGTTTGCGCTGTGGCACCGGCAGGCCGACCAGCGTGCGACTGGCTATCAACCAGGCCCCGAGGCCCAGCGGCAGGTTGATCAGAAACACCCAGCGCCAGGACAGGTACTCAGTCATGTAACCGCCGAGCACCGGGCCGGCGACACTGGCCACCGCGTACATGCTGCTGAAATAGCCTTGATAACGACCCCGCTCACGAGGTGGCACGATGTCGCCGATGATCGCCTGACTGACCGAAATCATCCCGCCAGCACCGATGCCCTGGATGATCCTTGCGAGGACCAGTTGCTCCATGCTCTGGGCCATGGCGCAAAACAACGAAGCGAGGGTGAACAGGCCCATGCCGAACAGCATCAACCGGCGCCGGCCATACAGGTCGCCGAGCTTGCCGTAGATCGGCACCGCCACGGTCATCGCCACCATGTAGCCGGAGATCACCCAGGCCAGCAGGCTGACATCCTTGAACTGCGCCGAAATGGCCGGCATCGATACGGCGACGATGGTCTGGTCCAGCGCACCGAGGAAGATTGCCAGCATCAGGGCGATCAGCACGCTGCGAATGGCCGGTTTGCCAGGCTGGTTGAGATTGGTCACGGTGGAACCTGCTGACAGGGGTTGACCCGCAGGTTAATGGACGAGCGGGAGTACCGCCAGTTTACTCGATAGGTTCCTACTCGATAGCCTCGTAAGGAAGTCCGACGTCATTTTCCGCGATGGTTTTGCGACCGTCTTTGGAGTCGACGAAATACTTGGCACCGATAATGGCAATTTGGGTTTTCAGGGTTTTCATTATTTTTATGGCTCGCAAGCTTCACTGAATAAATCGGTGAATGGGTTCTGAGTGCTTGCATTTTTCGCTTGAGAGCCCGTCAAATGAAGGTGAAAACTGAGTCGATAGCTGTACATTTCACCCAACGGTGCGATTATCGCCCAACTCTCTGAGGCCTGGACTGCAGTTATGAACAAGCCTGCCCTTCCTTCGATTCCGGTGTTCAAGCTCTATGGCGAAAGCCTGGACTGGCCGACACCGGATTTGCTGCACTGTGAAACCATTTCCAAACGCAGCCGCGAGCATCAGTGGGAAATCAAACCCCACCGGCATGCCGATCTGTGTCAATTGCTCTTCGTATACAAGGGGCAGGCGGAGCTTGAGATCGAGGGTAAGCGCACGCTGCTTGAAGAGTCGGCGATCCAGATTTTGCCGCCCTTGTCAGTGCATGGCTTTCGTTTTTCAGAAGACGTCGAGGGCTATGTCGTGACCCTGGCCGCGCCGCTGGTGGCGCACCTTCAGGCGCAGCTGGGCAATTCAGTGGATGCGCTGGCGGTGGCCGAAAGCTACCCGTCGGCCGCCGACAGCGACTATCTGAACAGTCTGTTTTCGGCATTGCAAAGCGAATACGTGGGCCATCAGCCCGCGCGAGAAATGCTCATGCACTCGCTGGTCAGCGTGATCCTGGTATGGGTCAGTCGCCAGGTGATCCAGCGGCGTGCCGCAAGCCAGCGTCCGCAACGGGCACGCGAATACCTCAATGGTTTTATCCAGCTGGTCGAAGAGCATTATCGCGAGCACGTGAAAGTCGAAGACCTGGCGCACAAACTGGGAATTTCCGTCTCGCATCTCAACGGCACATGCCGTGAGCTGGCCGGTCAGCCAGCCTTGCAGATCATGCATGAGCGCCAGTTGTTGGAGGCCAAGCGGCTGTTGACCTACACCAGCATGACTATCTACGAAATGTCCGATCTCCTGGGGTTCTCTGACCCGACCAACTTCACGCGGTTGTTCCGCCGACGAGTGGGGATTTCGCCCAAAGCGTTTCGGGACAGGTTGAAGACCGATCAGGATAACCAGGCCTGAGGCGCTGGTTATCTGAGCGCGTTCAGTGTCGCGTTGTGCGGGATGCAGCGCTCGAAGTTGCAGGCGGCTGATGCGCTGCCTGGCTGCATACGGGCCTGTTCGACACGGTAGGCAGCGGTTCCGTACAGCGCGAGCGTCGCGGCGCAGGTGATGAAAATCGCAAGGTATCTTCGGGTCTTGATGTTCATGGCGCTGACCTCTGAACGAATACCCTTTGGTCGGGGGTACTGCTATGAGCATAGGTCAGCCGGAGTGAGTTGCCATGGAGGTGGACCACCCCATTGATGAGGTATTCAGCAGGTTGATCCGAGGGCCGGGTGTGCCCTGAAAAGATCGCAGCCTGCGCCAGCTCCTACACCACCGGGTACACCCGCCAAGACACCTGCGTGCACAAATCCGTAGGAGCTGGCGAAGCCTGCGATCTTTTGATCTTCCTCTCTTAAAGCCCCAGATCCCACTCCGGTTCCTGTGGAAACCTCAGCACCAGGAAATCCAGCATGCTGCGCAGCGTCGCCGGCATGTGCTTGCGTGAGGCGTAGACCGCGTAGATGTTCATTTGCCGGGGCTCTGCGTCGGGCAGCAGGCGGATCAGTTCTGCGCGGCGGATATGCACTCCCGCCTGATAGCTGGGCAGCATCGAAATCCCGGCGCCGGCCATGGTTGCCCGCAACAGGGTACTGGCCTCGTTGGCGCTGATGTTGCCCTGCACGGGGACTGAAATCTGTTCGCCGTCCTGCTCGAAATGCCAGAGGCTCTTGCCGAAGTAGGAGTGGGTCAGGCAATTGTGCTGGCTGAGTTCTTCCACACGCTGCGGCGTAGAGTGCTGGCGCAGGTAGTCGGGGGAGGCGCAAATGACCGAACGGCAGACGGTCAGTTTGCGGGCAATCAGGTTCGGGTCCAGGTCATTGCTCGTGCGGATCGCCAGGTCGATGCGCTCATCCACCAGGTTCACCGTGCGGTCGAGCATCTGCAGATCGATGCTGACGCCGGGGTAGCGTTTGACGTACTCGGCCATGGCGTCGGCCAGTTGTGCCTGGCCGAATGAAGTGCTGACGCTAATCCGCAGCAAGCCTCGCGGCGCATCGTCCGGCTCGCTGACTGCGGCTTGCATGTCGCTCGATAACTCGAGCATCTGCCGACAGCGCGGCAAGGTTTCGGTGCCGGCGGCGGTCAGGCTCAGCTTGCGGGTGGTGCGGTGCATCAGGCGCGCGCCGACCCAATCTTCCAATTCCGCCAGATACCGCGACACCACGGGCCGCGAGAGGTCCAAATGATCGGCGGCGGCCGATTGGCTGCCGAGGTCGACCACGGTGACGAAGACCCGCATTGCTTGAAGCCGATCCATGATTTGCACGCTTTCAGAAACAAACTATGTTCAAGCATCGCATTTTTTGTAGCGAGTGAGGCAACTAAGCTCTGTCCATCGTCAATCACGGCGCACTGAACTCTGGAATTGCACATGATCGGATTTGCTTCACTCAAGCGTGTTTTGCTGGCCACCGCGACCCTGGGCTTCGTCGCCCACGCCGCGGCAGCCGAACCGGTGCTGACCCTGGACGTTTACAACCCTGGCAGCGCTGCACTCTTCCCGGTGACCTCGGTGCTGGTCAGCGGCAAGAAAGAGGCCATTCTGGTGGACGCGCAGTTCGGCAAATCCCAGGCCGAGCAAGTGGTGGAAAAAATCCGCGCCAGCGGCAAGCAACTGACCACCATCTACATCAGCCACGGCGACCCGGATTACTACTTTGGCCTCGACACCCTGACTGCGGCCTTCCCGAATGCCAAGGTGCTGGCTTCCAGGCCGACCGTCGACCACATCAAGGCCACCGTTGCCGGCAAACTGGCGTTCTGGGGCCCGAAAATGGGCACCGACGTACCGAACAAAACCATAGTGCCGCACGTGCTCCAGGGCCACAGCCTGACCCTGGAAGGGCAGACACTGGAGATCATCGGCCTCGATGGCAAGCAACCGGACCGAACCTTCGTCTGGATCCCGTCGATCAAGGCCGTGGTCGGCGGTGTGGTGGTGGCAGAAAACATCCATGTGTGGATGGCCGATACCCAGACCCCACAGTCCCATTCCGATTGGCTCGCCACCCTGAAAACCATCGAAGACTTGCAGCCGAAAACCATCATCCCGGGTCACTATCTGGGTGAAAGCAGCCGTTCGGTGGCAGCCGTGCACTTCACCGCCGATTACATCAAAGCCTTCGATGAAGAAACCGCCAAGGCCAACAACTCGGCCGAGCTGATTGGCGCGATGAAAAAGCGTTACCCGAACTTCGGCGAAGAAAGCTCCCTGGAGCTGAGCGCCAAGGTCGCCAAAGGCGAAATGAAGTGGTGAGTAGAACATGTAGCAGCTGGCGAAGCCTGCGTTCGGTCTGGGCCGCATCCGGACGAAGCGGTCGCAATCCGGCTGATCTGTTTTAACTGAAAAAATGCGAGTGCAGGTTTTGCGACTGCTGCGCAGCCGAACGCCGGCTGCGCCAGCTGCTACGAAATGCGCATCGACTTATACCTGGCGCTCCTGCGCCTGTTCCACCAGCCAATCCATCAATTCGCGCAACGGTACCGACGGCTCCGGCCTTTGCGGGTAGACCAGGTAATAGGCCTGGCCGGTGCGCACCTTCAGTTCGAAGGGCGTGACCAGCCGTCCGGCGCTCAGGTCTTCGCCGATCAACGACCAATCGCCGATCGCCACCCCTGTCCCTTGGGAGGCGACGGACATCGCCAGGTCCAGGGTATCGAAATGCTGGCCTTTGCCGATGTTGCTGACTTTGGTTCCGGCAGCCTCGAGCCAGGCCTCCCAATCCCGTTCGTCGCGAGTCGGGTGCAGCAACATGTGCTGTTCCAGGTCGGTGAGGGTCTTGAGCGGCGTCGTGCCATTGAGCAGTTGCTGCGAACAGACCGGCGTCAGCTGCTCATCGAACAGGTGATGGAAGGCGGCATTGTTCGGTGCCGTGCCATATACCACCGCCGCATCGAACTCTTCGCGACGAAAATCCACCTCGTGCTGCACGGTGGTGGTCAGCTCTACCGGTACGTCCGGGCGTTCCTTTTGCCACTGCAACAGGCGCGGCAGCAGCCAGCGCATCATGCAGGTCGGCGCCTTCAATTGCAGGGCTTCGCGCTTGGCGCCGACATGTTCGACGGCTTCGTCGATCAGGTTGAAGACCTGTTGAATGCGCGGATACAACTCACGTCCTTGTGCCGTCAGGCTCAGGCCGCGGGCCTGGCGCTGAAACAACGCATAACCGAGATGGCTCTCCAGCCCGGCGATCTGTCGGCTCACCGCTCCCTGGGTAATGTGCAGCAGATCCGCCGCCCGAGTGAAGTTGCAGCACTGGGCGGTGATCATGAATGTATGCAGAGCGGGCAAGGGTGGAAGACGTTTCATGGGAGCTCAGGCATGAGTGGAGGACATGCCTAGTATGACTATTTTTGGTTTGTCACCGCTATACGCCGACGGGTCCAATTGCGTCACCTTTGTGCCCCGTCGCGTGCCTGAAAACGCCATCGGGGTGCAGTTTCAACAAATAAGAAGGGCAGCAGAAATGGCGACGTGCGGCGAAGTATTGGTCAAGTTACTCGAAGGTTATGGCGTCGAACAGGTGTTCGGCATTCCGGGCGTACACACCGTCGAGCTGTATCGCGGGTTGGCCCGCTCGAGCATCAACCATGTGACGCCACGCCACGAACAGGGCGCTGGTTTCATGGCTGACGGCTACGCTCGCACCAGCGGCAAGCCGGGGGTCTGCTTCATCATCACCGGCCCGGGCATGACCAACATCACCACCGCCATGGGCCAGGCTTATGCCGACTCGATCCCGATGCTGGTGATCTCCAGCGTGCAATCGCGCAGCCAGTTGGGCGGTGGTCGCGGCAAGCTGCATGAGCTGCCGAACCAGAGCGCATTGGTCAGTGGCGTTGCGGCATTTTCCCATACGCTGATGTCCGCCGCTGAACTGCCAGGCGTGCTGGCGCGGGCGTTCGCCTTGTTCCAGGCCGGGCGCCCGCGTCCGGTGCATATTGAAATTCCGCTCGACGTACTGGTCGAAGACGCCGATGAACTGCTCGCCAGCCTGCCGGTAGTCATTAACCGCGCGGGTGCAGCGCCGTCAGCCATCGCGCAGATGGGCCAACTGCTGGCCACTGCCAAACGCCCGTTGATTCTCGCCGGTGGCGGTGCCATCGATGCGGCGGCCGAACTCACCCAACTGGCCGAACTGCTGGACGCACCCGTAGCGCTGACCATCAACGCCAAGGGCATGCTGCCCTCGCGCCATCCGCTGTTGATCGGCTCGACGCAATCGCTGGTCGCGACCCGTGCCCTGGTGGCTGACGCTGACGTGGTGTTGGCGATCGGCACTGAACTGGCCGAGACCGATTACGACATTACCTTTGCCGGTGGCTTCGAGATTCCCGGTGCCTTGTTGCGCGTCGACATCGACCCGGACCAGACCGTACGCAACTACCCACCGAAGGTGGCGCTGGTATCCGACTCGCAAACGGCGGCGCAAGCCTTGCTGACCGAGCTTGCCAAACACACCCTGGCCGAACGCCGCTCCGACTGGGGCCGGGCCCGCGCCGCCACCTTGCGTGCCGAGCTCGAGACCACCTGGGACGCACCGACCCGCGCCCAGACGCTGTTCCTCGAGACCGTTCTGCACGAGTTGCCGCAAGCGGTATTTGTCGGCGACTCGACGCAGCCGGTGTACACCGGCAACCTGACCTTCAACCCTGAGCAACCGCGCCGCTGGTTCAACTCGTCCACCGGTTACGGCACTCTCGGCTATGCCTTGCCGGCTGCCATTGGCGCCTGGCTCGGCGGTGGCTCCGAGCGCGCAGAGCGTGGCCCGGTGGTATGCCTGATCGGTGACGGCGGGCTGCAGTTCACCCTGTCGGAACTGGCCTGCGCGGTGGAAGCGCAAACGCCGATCATCGTATTGCTGTGGAATAACCAGGGTTACGAAGAGATCAAAAAATACATGGTCAACCGTGCCATTGAACCGGTCGGAGTGGACATCTACACCCCGGACTTCATTGGCGTGGCCAAGGCCCTGGGCTGTGCCGCCGAAGCCATCGTCGGCGTCGAGCAACTGCGCAGTGCCTTGCGGGCCGCCAGTGATCGTCAAGGTCCTAGCCTGATCGAAATCGACCAGACCACCTGGATGAAGGCGGTGCAGGCATGAGCAATTCTTCGACCTTGAATGGACTGTACATCGATGGCCAATGGCGCGCCGGCAGCGAAGAGTTAAAGGTCATTAACCCGGCCACCGAAGAACCCCTGGCCATCGTGAGCGGTGGCAATGAGCAAGCGGTCGATCAAGCGGTCAATGCCGCCAGCGCGGCCTTTTCGCAGTGGACCAACACCAGCGGCGCCGAGCGTGGTGCAGTGTTGCGCAAAATCGCCAGCGGCGTGCAGGCGCGTCGCGAGCGCTTGATGCAGTTGCAGTCGAGCAACAATGGCAAACCGTTGTTCGAAGCGGCCATCGATGTCGATGACGTGATTGCTACCTTCGACTATTACGCCGGTCTGGCCGAAGGTCTGGACGCTCAGCAAGACCGCAGCGTGGCCTTGCCCAGCGAAGACTTCGCCGCCCGTGTGCGCCGCGAGCCTTGTGGCGTGGTCGGCCTGATCGTGCCGTGGAACTTCCCGATGGTCACCACCGCCTGGAAGCTCGCTCCGGCGTTGGCGGCCGGGTGCTGCGTGGTGCTCAAGCCGTCGGAAGTCACGCCGTTGCCGGAGCTGGAACTGGCGGCGATCATTGCCGAAAGCGGCTTGCCCAACGGCGTGTTCAACCTGGTCTGCGGTACCGGCCTGGCGGTCGGCGCACCACTGGCAGCCGATCCGCGGGTAGCGAAGATCTCCTTCACCGGCAGCAATGCGGTGGGTGTCCAGGTCATGCAGCGGGCGGCGGAAACCGTCAAGGGTGTGAGCCTGGAGCTGGGCGGCAAATCCTCGCTGCTGGTGCTCGCCGATGCCGATCTCGAGCTGGCGGTGGAACTGGCCAGTGGCGGTGGGTTCTTCAATGCCGGGCAGATGTGCTCGGCCACCAGCCGGGTATTGGTCGCCGATACACTGGCGGACGAGTTTTTGCTGCGACTCAAGGCGCGCGCCGAAGCGATTCGCGTGGCCGACCCGTTTGACCCGGAAGTGGAGATGGGCGCGCTGGTCAATCAGGCGCAATATCAACGGGTGCTTGGCCACATTGATCGTGGCCTGAGCGCCGGTGCGAAGCTGGTTTGCGGCGGTGAGCGCCCGGCAGACCTGCCGCGCGGATATTTTTTGCGGCCGACCATCTTCACCGAAGTGCCCCTCGACAGTGCGTTGTGGTGTGAAGAGATCTTCGGCCCGGTGCTCTGTATCCGCAGTTTTGCCAGCGAAGCAGAGGCCATCGCCCTGGCCAACGACAGCGAATTCGGTCTGGTCGCCAGTGTGGTCAGCCGCGATGGCGAGGCTGCAGAGCGGGTCGCCAATGCCTTGCAGGCCGGGCTGGTGTGGATCAACGCGCCGCAAGTGATCTTCCCGCAGACGGCCTGGGGTGGCTACAAGCAGAGCAGCATCGGCCGCGAACTGGGGCCGTGGGGCCTGCAGGCGTTTCAGGAAATCAAACATGTGATTCGGGCTGTCTGACGGTCTGAAATGGGTCCGCGCATGCCTCGAAACAAGGCATGCGCTGGACACATGGCTTCAATGACAAATTTTCGATTGTTGCGCGTTCTGCGCGACCTCAGGATGAACCAACGATTCAGCTACATCCCGTATTTGCGGGGATCAGCGCTAGATCGAACCGGGCGCCTGGATGCGACCAATCTCATACCTACAAGAATAAAGGGAGTCCGTAATGGGCGAGCATGATCTGAACAGAAGACAGTTCATCAAAACGGTAGGCGTAGCTTCGGTTGCCGCGGCAGCCATGAGCATGCCGTTTATCCGGGCCAACGCCAGCGACACGCGGTTCCAGGGCAAGACCCTGCGCCTGCTGACCTGGTCGGATGACACCGGCCTGGCAGCGCTGCGCAACATCGCCGCGACCTTTGAAGCCAAGACCGGTGCCAAGGTGATTGCTGACCGTACCGGCAGTACCTCGGAAATGGTCGCCAAACTCAAGGCCGCCGGTGATCGCCCACAATACGACATCATCACCCTGGCCGGGGTCGGCGCTGAAGGCCTGGCCGCCGCCGGTCTGCTGGAAAAACCCGATCTGAACCGCATTCCCAACCTGGTGGACGTGCCGGAGAAATACCGCACTGGCGCCAACGGTCACGGCATCGGTTACCTGCTGTGGTGCAACAGTCTGGTCTACAGCACCCGCACCGTGAAGGAAGCGCCGGACAGCTATGCCGCGCTGTGGGACGCGGACCTGGCGCCGAACATCTTCCTGCCGCCGCCGAACTGGACCGAGGCCATGGACCTGATCATCATCGCCGCCAAACTGGCCGGTGGTGACGAACACAACATCGAGCCGGGCTTCAAGAAGCTTGCGGAACTCAAGGATCGTGTGGTCACCCTGGGCGAAAACCCTAACCAGATCGCCGAACTGTTCCGCACCGGCTCGCTGGATATGGGCGGCCTGTACGCCCCGGCGTTTTTCCCTAAACAGATCCGCGATCCGGCCTACGGCCTGGGTGCCACCTTCGGCATGAAGGAAGGCTTCTACACCGACCTGATGCTCTCGGTAATGCCGAAAAATCGTCCCGGTGATACCGATCTGACCTACGCCTTTATCAACCACTCTCTCGACCCGCTGGTACAGGGCAAGATGGCCGAAGACATCTACAACGGCCCGGTCAACGCCAAGGCGATCATCTCCGCCGAAGCGCGCAAAAGCCCGTACATCCTGACGCCGGAGCAGATTGCCGAGAAAGCGATCATGCACGACAACGCCTTCCTGGCGTCGGTGCATGACCAGTGGATTCGTCGTTACACGGAAATCTTCTCTTCCTGATCTGTGCTGCACAGGGTTTTGAAGTGTGACCGAATCACCCTGTAGGAGCTGCCGCAGGCTGCGATCTTTTGATCTTCAAAAGATCGCAGCCTGCGGCAGCTCCTACAGGGGATCGTGCACTCAGATACTCCTGCGCTTGATCTTCCATTGACGAGACCATTGCTATGGAACACCAACCCCTGACCCACCCTGTTGGCGCTGCTGCACCGCGCCCAAGCCGGGGTATTTCGCAGACGACCCGCGCCTGGTTTTTCCTGTCGCCGTCGATGCTGTTTCTCGGTGTGCTGATTGCCGCCAGCCTGCTGGTACTGCGCATGAGCGTGGGCACCAAGGGCGCGGAATGGACCGGCTTCAGCCTGGCCAGTTACGCCCAATTGCTGGAACCCTATTACCTGAAATCATTGCTGCTGACCTTGCGCCTGGCCTTGATCAGCGCGGTGATCGCGGTGGTGTTGGCGATCCCGGTGGCTTACACCATGTCGCGCCTGACTTCACCCTTTGTGCGGCGGGTATTTCTCGCTGCGGTGCTCTTGCCGTTGCTGGTCAACCTGCTACTGCAGAGTTATGGCTGGCTGGTGATCCTCGGCCCCGGCGGGATGCTCAACCAGGCGTTGATGGGCCTGGGCCTGATCAAGCGCCCGATCATGATGCTGTACAACCAGAACGGCGTGTTGATGGGGCTGGTGCAGACCGCATTCCCGTTGGCGGTGCTGCCGATTGCCAGCGCCATGCGCGGCGTCGCCCGCTCTTACGAAGAGGCCGCCGCAACCCTTGGAGCCAGCCGCTTGCAGGTATTCCGCCAGGTGGTCTTGCCCATGAGCTTTCCGGGAATCATCACCGGCGCGACCCTGGTATTTGCCTACAACGCCAGCAGTTTCGTGGTGCCTTTGTTGCTTGGCGGTCGGCGGGTGCCAATGCTCGCGGTGATGGTCCATGACCAGATCGCGCCGCTGATGAACTGGCCGGCCGCGTCAGCCGCGGGGGTGGTGTTGATCGTCACCACGCTGGTCATCATGACCTTCTCCGAATACATCACGGGCCGTCGTCGGCGCATGCTGGAGGCTTCGCAATGAGCACGCTAATCAAGAAGCGCCAGTCGCTGCTGCCTGGCGAAACCGGGCGGTTTGCCGGGATCCTTTCAGGCTTCATTCTATTGCTGGCGGTGTTGCCGATTCTGACCATGATCGTCATGTCCTTCAGCGGCGCGTCGAACCTGGACTTTCCACCCAGCAGCTACAGCCTGCAATGGTACAAGGCGGCCTGGACCACCTTTGTCTCGCCGGACAGCAGCGATGTGCTGAGCCTGGGCAAAGCCATGACCACCAGCCTGATGGTGGCATGCCTGACCATGGTCTTTGCGACCGTGATCGCGGTGCCTGCGGCCTATGCACTGACCCGTTGCGAATTTCGTGGCAAGGCCGTGGCGCTGCAGCTTATGTCTTTGCCCTTGGTGTTCCCGATGGTGGTGCTGGGGCTGGCGTTGCTGCTGGTATTCGACAGCCTGCCGTTCCAGATGAACACCTCGCGGCTGGTGATCGCCCACGTGATCCTCGCGCTGCCATTCGTGGTGAAAAACTGCACGGCGGCGATGTTGTCCATCGGCAGCGAAGTTGAAGAAGCCGCGCAGATGCTCGGTGCTTCACCGCTGCGGGCGATTGTCGATGTGGTCGTGCCGTTGATGAAATCGGGGATTCTTGCCGGGATGCTGCTGGCCTTTATCGTCTCGTTCAACGAATTCACCGTGACCTATTTTCTCTACACCATCGATGTGATGACCGTGCCGATCTGGATGTACAGCCGCACTGTATCGTCGCTCGATCCGACCGTTTTCTCGTTTGCCGTGCTGATCGTGCTGATCGACTTCGTCCTGATCTGGGCGCTGGAGAAGCTGGTTGGCGAAGGTGGCGTTTCCTTTTGATTTTGAGGTGCAACATGACTGGACTGATTCTGGAAAACGTCGAGAAATTCTACGGCTCGGCGTGCGCGGTAAAGGACGTCAACCTGCATTTGCCCGAGGGCAAACTGGTGTGTTTCCTCGGCCCTTCGGGCTGCGGCAAGACTACCTTGCTGCGGATGATCGCCGGGCTGGAAACCCTGTCAGGCGGCGAGATTCGGCTGGACGGCGAAGACATTGGTCATACCCCGGCGCACCAGCGCAACTTTGGCATGGTCTTCCAGTCCCTGGCGTTGTTTCCGCACATGACCGTAGGCGAGAACATTGCCTATCCGCTGAAACTGCGCGGGGTCAGCAAGGCCGATCAACAGGCTCGGGTCACCGAATTGCTGCAACTGATCCAGTTGCAGCAAATGGTCGACCGGCCGGTGTCGAAACTCTCCGGCGGCCAGCGCCAGCGCGTGGCGATAGCCCGGGCGATTGCCTCGCACCCGAAAATCCTCCTGCTCGATGAGCCGTTGTCGGCACTGGATGCCAAACTGCGTGAATCGATGCAGGTGGAAATCCGTCAACTGCAGCAACGCCTGAACATCACCACCATCCTGGTTACCCATGACCAACGCGAAGCCATGACCATGGCTGATATCGTGGTGGTGTTGGGTGAGCATCGGGTGCAGCAGGTGGGGACACCGATCGAAATCTATCGGCATCCGGCCAACGAGTTTGTCGCCGACTTTATCGGTTCAGGGAATATTTTCCCGGCCACTGCGTTGGGCAATGGCCAGATCAGTTTGCCGGGCGGCGATGCGATTGATGTGCCGATTTGCAGCAGCATCGTGGTCGGCGAGAAGGTCAAAATGCTGGTGCGTCCCGAGGACCTGCAACTGTCGCAACCCCTGGCGACGGCGGGTAATCGCCTGTTGGGCAAGGTGACCTTCGTTCGGGATATCGGCGCGACCATCGAAACCACGGTCGAGTGTTCCGGGGTTTCGTTTACCGCATTGAGCACGCCAAGCCAAGGCTTCGGCCTGAGTATCGGCAACCCGGTGTCGGTGACCATTCCGGCCGAGGCGTGCAGGGTGTTGGGGGCTTAAGGACAGTAGCCATGATGCGATCCGTAGCAGCTGCCGAAGGCTGCGTTCGGCTGCGAAGCGGCCGTAAATCCTGAGTCCTCGGTTTATCTGAGACACCGCAGTGGTTGATTTTACGACTGCTGCGCAGCCGAACGCAGGCTGCGCCATCTGCTACGGGAACGTAGCCTGCGGCAGCTGTTACGGGGGCATCCCATCAAATTGCTTTAGACACTCAACCTTAAGCGCGCCAGATCGCGCAACGGCGGTGCGCCAAACAATCGGCTGTATTCACGGCTGAATTGCGACGGGCTTTCATAGCCCACCCGATAGCCCGCCGCCGATGCATCCAGCCCTTCAGCCAGCATCAAGCGGCGCGCCTCTTGCAGGCGCAGTTGCTTCTGGTATTGCAGCGGACTCATGGCGGTCATTGCCTTGAAACGGTGATGCAGGGTCGACACGCTGAGGTTTACTTCTTTCGCCAGATCATCGATGCGTAAGGGCTGCTCGAAGTTGCCGTTGAGCCATTTGATCGCTTGGCTGATCCGATGGCTCTGGCTATTGGTAATGGCGATTTCATACAGCCGATGGCCCTGGTGGCTTCGCAACAATCGGTAAAGAATTTCTCGACGAATCAGCGGCGCGAGCATGGCGATGTCTTTCGGGTGGTCGAGCAGGCGGGTCAGGCGCAGCACCGCATCGAGCATCGGCTGGTCGAGCCGCTCTACATAGAGGCCGCGGCCGGTGGGCCGGCCGGGCACGCCCGAGGGGCCGGCATCGGCAATCAGCGCGGTGATCTCGGTCGGGTCGATATCCAGGCGCAAGGCCAGGATCGGCTGTTCTGGCGAAACATTCACCACCCGTCCGCTCAGCGGCATAGAAACCGAAACCACCAGATAATTGAGCGGATCGTAGTTGAAGTACTCGTCAGCCAGCCGTACTTCCTTGCGCCCTTGGGCAAGGATGCACAACGCCGGCTGTGCGAGTACCGGCGCAAAGTCGTGGGAGCAGCTGTGCCGCGCCAGAAATAACGAGCCGATGGCCGTCGCGTAGTTGCCATCCTCGCCGGTGTTACGACCGATGATGGTGCAGAGTTCTGCACGCTGCTTTTCCATGTCGGCGTCCAGCGGGGCTTGGGTGTGATCGAGTGATGACATGGGCTGCATCCTCTGCGCGGCTTTCAGGATGGGCACAGCTTAAGTTTGTGCAAGGCCGGGTGGTAGGCAATTGCTGCTTAAAACTTGCCTGATTCTGTCTGGAACTGAAGAACAACGAAGAAAAAACGGGTTCGGCGTTGGAAAAGTTGCTTGAAATACGACGTTTACCTTCATGTCGTGGTTTCTGCGCCGAACTGTGCAACGGGAACGCTGACGCAGGAATGTGCAACAAGCCGGCAGGAATCGACTAACGGCCAGTGCACCCGGGGCTTAATCTTGGATCTTGTCGCAGCCGGTTCAAGGCTGCTGATCGAGTCATCTTGGGAGAGTTGAATATGTCCATGCAAATTCCCGTCAGTCACATGGCCTTTGTTCGCGCCAGCGGTGGCCGCTCGATGGAGTTAGGCACGCGTTTGAGCGGCCTGATCGAGCCGACCCGTCAGGCACCCGGTTGCCTTCACTTTACCCTGCAACATTCACTGTGCGACCCGGAGTTGTGGCTGGTCTCGGGTTACTGGGTCAACCAGCAGGCGATGACCGAGTACTTCAGCACCCCTGCCATGGATATCTTTGCTGAGCTGGTGGAGGAACTGGTGATCAAAAGCCTGGATTTTCATACCTTCATTGATGTCTCGGCGGTTCAGGCCCACGGGGAATGCGCGCAACACAACAGGCTTGTGATGCAGCAGCTGGCCAGCTGAAGGGTTTAGAATGGCCGACTTTCAATTGGCCAGGATCCGCGACATGGCACGTAAAGAGTTTGCGCAGTTCGAAGCAGTTTCCGCTGTTGTACCGGGAGAGGGGGGTTACAGCGCTGCCATCGCCGTCAAGGCCCTGGGCGGTTCAGGTGCCCCGCGTTTTCATAAAGTGCTCGATGACCAGACATTCAAGACCGCCCACGACGCCGATCAGGCTGCCGCGCAACGGCTCGAGCAGCTGATTGACGTGACTGAAGACGGCGAGTTGTCCTGGGAAACTATCTGACCGCCCCTGGGCGGAACATCTTGAACAAAGCCTCAGGCCCCAGCTGGAAATAATCCGCCGGCCCGCCGCCGCGCAGAATAGGCTCTGCGGCGGCGGTATCGTAAACCCCATCCTTGAGCAGCCACTTGGCGATATGCACGGCGACCACTTCGCCGAGTATCAGCCAGCTTGGCACCAACGCCTTGTCTGCACGTTGCAGTTGAATGATCTGCGTGACCTTGCATTCGAAGGACACCGGGCTTTCTGCCACTCGTGGCACTTTGATCACCTTCGAAGCCACTGGCGTCAGTCCGGCCAGTTCGAACTCGTTCACCTCAGGCGCAACCATGGCGCAACTCTGGTTCATTCGCTCGGCCAACGGGCGGGTCGCCAGGTTCCAGGCGAACTCGCCAGTCTGCTCGATGTTATTGAGGCTGTCTTTGCGCCCGACGCTGGAAAAACCAATGATTGGCGGAATGTAGTTGAACGCGTTGAAGAAGCTGTAAGGCGCCAGGTTCAACCGCCCTTCGACATCCTGCGAGGAAATCCAGCCGATAGGACGCGGGCCGACGATGGCGTTGA
Source organism: Pseudomonas sp. KH_050 (assembly GCF_057838875.1). Taxonomy (NCBI): domain Bacteria; kingdom Pseudomonadati; phylum Pseudomonadota; class Gammaproteobacteria; order Pseudomonadales; family Pseudomonadaceae; genus Pseudomonas; species Pseudomonas sp. KH_050. The sequence goes on from NZ_CM174478.1 coordinate 1,426,933, forward strand.
ACGGGTCATGGGGCAGGCCGTGGCCCTGGGCGGGTTCGTAGTAATGGATATCGTCAGGCATGGCGCTGAGGTTCCTGGAGCGGGGGATGGCGGGGAGGTGGTCATAGTGCCGGGGGTTGGGGGTTAATTCCAGTCAGGAGGGAAGATGTGGGGGCTGATGCGCCGCTTTCTTGTGCGGGCGGGCGGCCCTGTAGGAGCTGGCGCAGGCTGTGATCTTTTGATCTTGCTCCTGAGTCGTCTCCAGAACCGCCAAAAGATCGCAGGCTGCGCCAGCTCCTACGCTGGCCGGGGCCGGGCTGTGATGCCGCATTCATGGGTTAGCTGATGGACGCGGAACCGGTGCGGTCGAAGCCATCGGCAGCCAGGGTGGCAGCGCCGGTGCGGTCGAAGCCATCGGCAGCCAGGGTGGCAGCACCGGTGCGGTCGAAGCCATCGGCAGCCAGGGTGGCAGCGCCGGTGCGGTCGAAGCCATCGGCAGCCAGGGTGGCGGCGCCGGTGCGGTCGAAGCCGTCGGCAGCCAGAGTGGCAGCGCCGGTGCGGTCGAAGCCGTCGGCCGCCAGGGTGGCAGCGCCGGTGCGGTCGAAGCCATCGGCAGCGATGGTGCGGTCATAACCGTCGGCGGCGAAGGTGTTGGCCGCCAGTACGGAGAGGGTCAGGGCGATGATCAGTTTGGTTTTCATGGTGGTTACTCTGGTTCGTTGGCGTGGTGTGCGCTGGGTATGGAATGAATCTTACGCTTGATAAATTGATTGAAAAGCGCAAATAAATGCTCATATTTATCGAATAAATAGATGTTAGCTGCAGCCGCTTTACCAAGCCGGTTAACACTGGCTTAGGTAATCGTTGCTTGAATTCGATTGATGCTGAGGATGCGCGGTGAGAATTAACCGAGCATTAATCAATGAGACTGCTTTCCAGAACCCATGAAAAAAGGGGCAGAACCCTTGCAGGTCTGCCCCTTCTTTTTACCGCCTGTAGCGTTAGTCAGTCTCGATCCGCGAGTGTTTGCGGGTGTCTTTCATGGTCACGTAGACCAGCAGCGAAACCGCGATGCAGGCGGTGACGTACCAGTAGTAACCGGTCTCCATGCCGATGCTCTTGAACCACAGCGCAATGTATTCAGCGGTGCCGCCGAAGATCGATACGGTCAGGGCATACGGCAGGCCGACGCCCAGGGCGCGGATTTCGGTCGGGAACAATTCGGCTTTGACCACGGCGTTGATCGAGGTGTAGCCGCTGACGATGATCAGTGCGGCCATGATCAGGAAGAACGCGCCCCACCAGGTCTGGACGGTATGCAGAGTGGTAAGGATCGGTACGGTGAACAAGGTGCCGAGAATGCCGAAGGCAATCAGGATTGGCCGCCGCCCGACTTTATCCGATAGCCCGCCAATGATCGGTTGCAGGCACATGAACAGGAACAGCGTGGCCGCCGAGATGGTGGTGGAGTCGGAAATGCTCATGCCGACGGTGTTCACCAGGTACTTCTGCATGTAGGTGGTGTAGGTGTAGAAGGCCAGGGTGCCGCCCATGGTCAGGCCGACCACTGTCATCAGTTCCTTTGGATGGCGCATCAAGGTGCGCATCGCGCTTTCCTTGGCCTTCACTTTCTTGGTGAACGACTCGGTTTCTTCCATACCACGACGCAGGTAGAGCGCGACCACGGCACACAGCGCGCCGATGGCGAACGGGATGCGCCAGCCCCAGGCGTACAGCTGTTCGGTGGTCAGGGTCTGTTGCAGCACGATCAGTACTGCCAGGGCGATAAGCTGACCGGAGATCAGCGTGACGTACTGGAAGCTGGAGTAGAAGCCGCGACGTTCCTTGGTTGCCATTTCGCTGAGGTAAGTCGCCGAGGTGCCGTACTCACCACCGACCGACAAACCTTGCAGCAGGCGAGCGAACACCAGCAGGATCGGGGCGCCGATACCGATGGTTTCATAGCCCGGACTCAGGGCGATCAGCAGTGAGCCGAAGCACATCAGATACACCGAGGCCATCAACGCAGCCTTGCGACCGGCGCGGTCGGCGTAGAGGCCCATCAGCCAGCCCCCGATCGGACGCATCAGGAAGCCCACGGCGAAGATCGCAGCGGTGTTCAGAAGTTGTGCAGTGGTGTCGCCCTTGGGGAAGAACGCTTTGGCAAAGTACAGCGAGAAGGCGGCGTAGACGTACCAGTCATACCACTCGACCATGTTGCCGACAGAGCCGCTGAAAATCGATTTGATACGGCTGGAAGTGGTTCGTACTGTTGCCGGCGCAGCCGCCGACCCGAGGGGCAGGGTATTGGAGTTATCCATATAGGATCCTTCATCTCATTGTTTTTGTGGAGCGCGCCGAAACGCAGCCTGACCATGTCTATAGCAGGAGCTGTGCCAGGATGGAGAGGGTTGGTTTAGAGGGGTTGCAGGGGATTGGTGAGCGGAAATCCGCTTGTTGGAGGGGTGGGCATGAGCGGAAAGTCGCCTATTGTGGCGCTCTCTGGAAAAGATCGCAGCCTTCGGCAGCTCCTACGTGGATCATCATTCATTCGTGGAATTGCTGCCGAAGGTTCGGGCCGCGTTCGGACGATCTTTTGATCTGTTGGAGGCAAATCACTCCTCCTTCAAAAACATCTCCCGTACCAACCCATGGCGCTGCATCTTTTCATTGAAAGTCCGCCGCGGCAGTTGCAACTCGACGAGCACTGCCTTGATATCGCCCTTGTGCCGGGTCAGTGCCGCCCTGAGGCAATGGGCTTCGAAGGCCTCCTGCTGCGCGGCGAGGGACTGGCCGGGTTCGATGCCGTCCGGTTCCGGCTCACCGAGCCCCAACACCTGACGCTCGGCGACGTTCGCCAGTTCGCGGACATTGCCCGGCCAGTCGTGGCTGAGCAGGCGGCTCAGTTGCGGACCGCTCAAAGGCGGGAAACTGCGCCCCAGACGCTCGGCAGCGCTGTGGGCAAAATGTTCGAACAACAGCGGAATATCTTCACGGCGTTCGCGCAACGGTGGCAGGCGCAATTCAGCGACGTTCAGCCGATAGGCCAGGTCTTCGCGAAAACGTCCGGCGCGGGCCTCATCCAGCAGATCAGGTTTGGTCGCGGCGATGATCCGCAAATCAACCCGGATGCTCTGGTTCGACCCCAGTCGTTCAAGCTTCTGCTCCTGCAACACCCTTAGCAGCTTGACTTGCTGGGCCAGCGGCATGCTTTCGATCTCATCGAGAAACAGCGTGCCACCGTCGGCGTATTCAAGCTTGCCGATACGCTTGCCCTGAGCGCCGGTAAAGGCGCCGCTTTCATGGCCGAACAGCTCGGCTTCGAACAACTGCTCGGGGATCGCCGCGCAGTTCAGCGCGACAAAAGGCTTGTCGGCGCGCGGACCGAAATCGTGCAGGCAACGGGCGACCAGCTCTTTGCCGCTGCCGGTTTCGCCACGGATCAGCACGTTGACCGGCAACGCCGCGAGGTCCAGCACCTGTCGGCGCAAGGTCTGTAGCCCACGGGAAACCCCCAGCAGGCTGGCATCGAGTTTGGCGCGGTTATCGGCCTGCTCATGCAACGCGCGGTTTTCCAATACCAGCCGACGTTTGTCCAGCGCCCGACGCAGGCTGCCAAGCAAGGTTTCGGGGCTGAAGGGTTTTTCCAGGAAGTCGTAGGCGCCATCGCGCATTGCTTCAACGGCCATTGGCACGTCGCCATGGCCAGTGAGCAGGATCAGCGGCAGGTCAGGGTCCAGCGCCCGGACCTTGCCCAGCAGTTCCAGGCCGCTCATGCCGGGCATACGCACGTCACTGAGAATCACCCCGGGAAAATCCCTCGGCAGTTGCGCCAGGCACTCTTCGGCGCGGCTGAACAGTTGCACCACAAAACCCGAGAGACTCAGCCACTGCTCCACGGCGCTGCGGATACTGGCTTCATCGTCGACCACAATCACCGAGTTCAACATGGGCTTTGTACCTCCAGAGCGATAGGCAGGGTCATGGTGAAGATCGCGCCGCCCGGACGATTGCCGGCACTCAGGCGCCCGCCGTGTTCGTGGACGATGGCATACGACACCGCCAGCCCCAGACCGAGACCGTCACCCACCGGTTTGGTGGTGAAAAACGGGTCGAACACATTCGCCAGATGCTCATCGCTAATACCGCCGCCGCTGTCGGCAACAGTCAGCCGCCACACATGTTGATCAGCCTCGATGCGGATTTCCAGGCGCTTGAGCGGTTTGTCGCGCATCGCATCGAGGGCATTGCGCAGCAGGTTGATCAGCACCTGCTCCAGACGAATCGCATCGCCTCGGACCCACGCCGGGCGGGTCAGGTGCAGCACGCTGCTGACATGTTCATCGCGCATGCGCGCGTCGAGCAAGTGCAAGGATTGGTCGACTACCGCCGCCAGGTCCAGGCGCTCGCGCAAACCGCTGGGGCTCTTGCGGGCAAAGGTCTTGAGATGACCGGTGAGGGCGGCCATGCGCGTCAGCAGGTCATCCAGCGGGCCGAGGGCTTTATAAGCGTCGTCTATCCGACCGTGATTCAGCAGCAAGCGCAGCGTGGCCAACTGCATGCGTTGCGCGGTCAGCGGCTGGTTGATTTCATGGGCCAGCGCGGCGGACATCTGCCCCAGGGCGGCGAGTTTGGCGGACTGCACCAGGCCGTCCTGAGCGGTGCGCAAGTCGCGGGTGCGTTCTTCCACCAGCTTTTCAAGTTCTTCGCGGCTGCGCTGCCGCATCCGGGCCAGGCGCCAGCGCTGGTTGAGAAACAGCAGCAGGAACACCAGCGTCAGCCATAACCCGGCCGCGGCCAGCCCGGCGTTACGGCTGTCTTCAAACGCGACTTGCGGGCGGCGCAGCAGGTGCAGGGTCCAGCCTTCGGCGGTCAGTGGCAGTGATTCCCACAAATAATCCGCAGTACCGTCCGGTCCCTCGACACGGGTCAGGGAACTGTTCTCGTCGAAGTGCCGCACGGCGCGGTATTCGAGTGGGGTCAGCGGTTGCTTGTCGTATTGGCGGGTGGCTTTGAGCTCTGCCCGGTCATGTTCCGACAGTGGCTGCAACAGGCGATACCGCCAGCCAGGCTGATTGGCGATGAACACGATGCCACGGGCATCGCTGACCAGCAGAGTGTCGCTGCCCTGACGCCATTCGCGCTCAAGTTCGGGGAACTCCAGTTTCACCACCATCGCGCCGAGAAACTCGCCGCTTTCACTGGTCACCGCGCTGGACAGGAAGTACCCGGGAATGCCGCTGGTCACGCCGACGGCGTAAAAACGTCCGCTGCCCTGACTGCGGGTCTGGCTGAAATACGGGCGAAAGCCGTAATTGTGACCGACATAACTGCTCGGCAGGCGCCAGTTACTGGCGGCCACGGCCAGGCCGGTGCGATCGAGCAGTTCCAGGGTCGAAGACTGGGCGGCACCGTTGATTTTCTCCAGATTGCGATTCAGAGCGTCTTGCTGCTCGCGGCTCACCGGGCCCTTCAATGCGCTGCTCAACTGCGGATCCAGCGCCAGCACGGCGGGCAAGGCACGATAACGTTCGATCAGCGTGTGCAGGGAATTGGCATACAGCGCCAGTTGTTCGCTGGCGAGGGCGGCGTCGTCCACCAGGGCCTGGCGCTCGGTGTGACGCACGGCCAAGCCGGCCGCGAGTGCGGCGCCGGCAATGATCAGCAGGGTGTAGAGCGTCAGACGCAGGGTGCGGGACGTTGGGAGCATGGGCGGAAGTCAGGCCGATGATTAGGAGGCGCAAGATAGCATGAGACTATCTTGCGCCAGCTGCCTCCTCGTAGGGCTGCACTCATTGCGTGCCTTGCTAGTGGCTGTTTTTTCGGGCCTCAACCTCTTCTTGCGTATCGTTTTCGTCTTCGCTGATGTTGTACCAGTTGCAGTAGGTCATCCGCCGCATCCAGCCATTGGCGAGCCAGGTTTCGGTGGGCCGGCCGGGGGCGTCATAGAACTGTTTGTCGTGGTAGCCGTGCTTTCTGAACGATTCATCATTGATGTAACGGTACAGGTCGGCGAAATAGGGTCGATAGACCCGGATGGCCAGCCCTTTGTTGTTGTATTCCTGTCGTTCGCTGACCCGCCAGCGGCGCGCTGCTTCTGCTTGCAGCGGGTTGCCCTGGTCATCAAGTTTCAAGTTGCCGTTTTCGTCGACCACATAGGCTTTGCCTGGCTCGACTTCCTGCTTGGTTTGCAACGCCCGCCCGAAACCGTCCCAGCAGGTGATGGTGCAGCGAAATTGTTTCTCCTCCTCGGGGTCGTAGGGGTAGCGATCGGCCTGTAGGGTGGTGGCATGCACGGGTTCGCGTTGTGCAGCCTCGATCAGCGCTTGCAACTTCAGGTCTGCCGGTGTCGGGTTTTTGAGGTTTTCCAGGCGGATTCGAGCCGAGGCCCGTATGCAGTAGTCAGGCACAAGCAGGTCACCTTGATCCACCCATTGTTTGAGCCACTGCGGGTTTTGCTTTTCGGGCTCCGGGATGCAGCCCATCCAGCTGAACGAGTCTTCGAAGGTCGCCGTGGCAGCATTGAGCAGGGCGTCCTTTTTATGCTCGATAGCCCAGGCCGGGCTGTCGACCTCGGGCCGTTGGTAGGTGTCGATGGGGTCGAAACCGACCGCTTTTACACCGCCAATCGAACTGTCCCACTCGGTGCCATAAAAGCTGGTGGCGAACAGCTGCCCGAAAGCGCCGTAGCAGGCTTCCCGAGAGTTTGCGTTCGGGTCGACGATGCGGGCGGGCTGGCCGGTGCGATAGTCGACCTGCTCGACATGGGTCTTGCAGCCGTCGGGCAAGGTGATCGCGGTGCTCAGCAGGTAGTAACCGTCGTAGGCGACGCTGGTAATGCCATGGCTCTTGGTCGCCTGGAAGCTCTGGACGTTGTAGAACGTATCCAGCCCGCCGTGTTTGGCGAAGCCACGTTTGACCGACCAGAGCTTGATCGTTGCGTCGTCTGGAAAAAAAGCCGGCATTTCGTGGTAGCCGATGGCTTTGAATTTCGCATCGTCCGGACGCTCCGCGGGTGGCAGAACCTCGTAAGCCTTCAAGGCGCCTTCATCCAGTTCGGCCGTTTCGGTGTAGTCGGGCAGAGCATCGAAACGAGCGGTACCGTCGTCCAGTGTGTCACCGGTTTTCGCGTCTTTGTAACGTTGCACGGACATCCCCGCCAACATCCGATCGACGTTTGGATGTTGTGGGTCAAGCGGGTTGTAGGTACTGCCTTCGCCGAAGGATTCCCAGCAAATGAGGAACGGCTTGGGTCCGTCCTCCTTGCTCACCACCAGGGCATTGCCGCGCTGGCGATAAGGCAGGCCCAGGCGCCAGCCTTGCCAGTTCTGTTCTTTCTCGTCGAGGTGGATGTAATCGGCCAGGGTTTCAGCCAGGTAGTGATATTGCTGTGCTTTGTCATGAGCGTCACGCCACCAGGTTTGCTGGTAAGTATCAGTGAACGGTGGTGTGTCCTGGTCGGTCTTGCGTCGCCCATAGGCAATCGTCACGCCATGGGTGAGGTGACCTTTGCGATCCCGACTCAGGTTGAGGCTGTGCTGGCACAGTGGGTCGAAGTGATCGGGGGCATCGGGGTAGTGCTCGTACTGGTAGCTGATGGATTCAAGGGGCAGTGGCAGCATCACCGAGTAGGGCTGGGGCGGGATCACGTCTGGCGTCAAGCCGCGCAGTTCACGCACCAGATAACGGCTGTGCTGCACGGTGTAGGGCACAGCGGTCTTGGGGTTGGCTGCAACGTCTGCCGCGGCATAAACCTCCATACACAGCACTGAGCCACTGAGGGTACGGGCTATTTCCCGTGCCTGGTCAGGGGTGGGATTTTTGATGACCTGATCGGCCTCGTCCTGATGATGGTAGCGAGTGTAGACATGGCCTTTAAGCGGGTGGATCTCGGCGTCGCGGCTGAAATCGTCATCGCCGGGCATGTCCAGATACTGACCGGTGTGAAACCGGGTCCGGGTCAGGATGGCAGCGGTGTATCCCTCTGCAAGTGCCTCATGGCTCGGGGTTTCGGTATCGGTGGCCAACACTATGGCAAATCCGCGAAATTCACGCTCGGTGCCGTCGTAATAGCCTCCAAGGTACTGGAACCCCTGGGTCAGCCGGTTGCCGGTAATCTCGTCGAACTGGGTCTGTTGGCTGACAACGTGTACGGGGAACGGCAGGTACGAGACCGCAGGTTTATTCTCGGCCAGCAAGCGTTGCTTTTCATCCAGCCACTCTTGCGCGGAGCTGCGATAACTGACGCTGCCGGCGGCGCCCATATTGTTGTTGGTGCTGCTGAGCAAGTAGGGTTTGGCACTGACGAAATCGTAGTGCCAGTGCCGCGGCGACATGTGCGGCACGGTCAGAATCAGGCTGGAACAGCCAAGCCCATGCAGATCCGCGAGGCTGACCTGACAGAAACGGTCGTAACGCACACCTTCGGGCCAAGGCAGCTCGACCGGTATTTTCTCGAAACCCGTGCCGCAGCGGTTCATGAAGATCAGTGCGTGATCGCTCGTCAGGTAGATCAGATCTACAGCACCCGAACCGTCCAGATCTGCCAACTGAATGTATGAGGCGTTGAAGGTGCTGTAATCAAAACCACTCAACGTGGAAAACAGAAAACCTTCACCGAACACCCCCCGGCCCAGGTTTGGCCAGCACCACACTTCGTTGTAGCGGATGCGGATCAGGTGTTGCTGGCCGCTGCCGAGCAGGTCGGCGAACGCCACCAGTTCGGTCTGTGAGTTGCCGTGCAGGGGCAACCGGTCGTCCGGAATGTGAGGTACGTCCACACCCTTTTCGAAGCCTTGCTCACGGCCGTTGGCATACAGCCGCACGCTCTTGGGGCCGATCATGGCCAGATCGGACAGGCCGTCGCCCACCAGGTCGGCCAGTTGCGCCGACGGATGGAAAAACTCGGTCGGCATGGCAGCGAAGGAGACAGGAGCCGACCAACTCTGGTCCGGGTTGCGAGTGAAGAACACGCTGTAACCAGGCCGGGCCACCAGCCATTCCAGGCGGCCGTCACCGTTCAGATCCGTGAGGGATTGGCGCAGCGGTTTGCTGCTGTCGGCATTTGGCAAGTTGGGGAGCAGTTCCCAGTCAGCGTAAGTCACTTCATCGGGATGGGTTGCAGGGGTTGCCCTGAGGGGCGCGCGGTAATACCAGGCCTTGTCGCTTTGATACAAAATCCCCGGCAGGCCCTCGCCGTTCAGATCGACCAGGTGATAATGCTGCCCGTCATTGAGCCCGGGCATGGCGTCAAAGGCATGGTAACCAGAGGTGTCGGGTTTGAGCTCGAAGGGGTTATAGGCGAACTCCACCGGTGGCCGGTTTTGCATCTTGCCCTTGGCGTCATAGGCTTGGTGGTGGGCGGCCTTCAGGTGGTTATAGCCCAACGGGCTTTGCTGATACTCGAACAACAGGCGTTGCACCAGCACCGGTTCGGGGCCCATCGTCGGCTCTTCCGGGAAGCGGTGAAACATCAGCACCTGCCGGCAAAGGCGCCGGGTACACAGCTCAAAACCGTAGGCGAAGTTGGTGAAGGGGTCGCCGCGTTCGAGCCAATTGGCCCCGTCATAGCCTGGCGTCGCCGCGTACCCGGTGTCGCGCTCGCCGTAATCGAACACCAGAATAAAATGCCACTGGTCCTCTTTCCAGCCATCGGCTTTCCACGAATACAGATTCGCCTCGGCCTTGAAGTTACCGTAGTACACCTTGCTCAGGTAGCGCTGGGCGCTGTAGTCACGGGGCTGCGTTGGGTCTGCGGGTTTCTCTTCGGGCTTGTACTGGTAGACGATGTGTTCGCCTCGCAGATTCACACTCTCGTCCAGCAACCAGACGCCGACATGTTCTTGCGCGTTTGGATCGGCTCGGCGTGAGGCCTGGGTCTTGCCGAACAGATGCAGGCTGCCATCGGCGCCGTGGATCAGCCAGAAGCCCGGCTTGTCAGTGGCCGAGGACCAATGTTCGATCAGGGAAAACGCGCCTTCGACCCGGGGCCAGTAACGAACCACGTCATGCTTGCCGAGCGTCGTGTCCAGGTAGGTGGTCTCTTCTCTGGAGATGATCTTGCCAGTGCCATCTCGTTCCGCCATCAAGTCACTGGCGCCTGGCATTTCGAACAGGTCTGCATCGGTATAGGTCGGCACCCCCTTGCGGGTGCGTCGGGTAATGGCATTCACCGACAGGCTGAAGCCGATACCGAACAGACTGTTGCCCACGCCGCTGCTGTAACCCAGGCTCAATGCCGGGGCAAAGCCTCGCCCCGGGGAGATGGGCAGCCCGAGCTCGAACGAGGCCGTGCCCGTGGCACCGACCGGGCCCATGCCCTTGCCGATGCTTTGGATGGCGCCGCCGCCCTTGGGGAGGGATGGGGCGTTGATTTCCATCGCAGATTGCTCGTTCATGGCGGGTTCCCGTTATCTTCTGGCTGTGTAGAGGATATGAACGATGATGTCCGTGATGGACTCGAGCATGGCTTTCTGTTCTGGGGTGGTGTTGGCGAGCTCCAGTGTCCACTCCGAAATCAGCCCGGTGAACTCGAAGGGCAAGTAGCGTTCATCCTGGAAGTTCAGGTTGAACACACCGCTGTCATCGACCCCGGTAGAAAGAGCGACTTGTTGGTTGGCGCGCCGATCCTTGAGCTCTGACTTGTCGTACAGCTCGATGGTGTTGTTGACCTGGGTCAGCGTGCCATGGATGTCCTTATAAGGGCCTACAACGACCGGCAGGGAGATGCTGACGCTTTTGATCCGCCGCAGGTAGAGACCGTTGTAGTCATCCTTGAACGTATCCTTGAGCAGACTGAAAGCGATCGAGCCGTTGCTTTTCAAGCCTGCCAGTTCAGCGGTCCAGCCTGCCCCCAGGAGCTGGCTCAGCGACACGGTCTTGCGGATTTCCAGCTCGCGCTCGTCTTCCAGCAGGTACTTGCTGTGCAGCTGCAGCAGGCTGGTCTTCAGGGACTCGCCGGCGCCCAAGCCGCGCCAGGTGGCATTCCAGGCGCCCGGTTTGATGAAGGATGGACTGCTGTAATCGGCCCGTTCATAGCGCCAGCAAGCTTCGACAGCACGGCATAACGACTGGGTCGCGTCGTAGGCCTGGTAGTAGAAGGTGGCGAACTGGCTGTTGAGCCATTCGTAAGTCTGGGCTTTGGTAAAGCGGTTGCTGTTGGTGAGCAGATCGTAGGTGGCTTTGGTCTGGGTCAGTGAGGTTTCGGCCTGGCGCAGTTGCAGGCGGGTGGCTTTTTCCTGCTCGGCCTGGAGCTTGAGTTGGGCGTCGAGTTGGAGTTGCTCCGTGTTTGCCTGATCGAGTGCTTGTGCCCATTCCTGGGCGCGGCGGTCGAATTGGGCGGTGCGGTCGAGGGCCAGGCCTGTATTGCGCTGACCGGTGGCAAAGGCTTGAGCCGCAGCCTGTGCAGCAAAGGGGATACCTTCAAGGCGAGCGCCGCCATCAGCTGTCCCAAAAATATTTGGGGGGACCATCACAAGGTGGCCGATACCCTGCATTACGTATCCGGCGATTTCCGAAATGTTGCTTTGGATAAACCAGTCAGCTGCCTGCTGTTCACCAGAACTCACCCCATCAAGCAGCAACTTCCCATAAAAAACGACCCGTCCACTGACGACATTCCGGCTGGCAATCAATGCCTCCCTGTTTTTCCCCTCGATCACCAGCGCCTGGGTTTGCAGGTCTACGGCAATCTTCGCCATATCCCAGGCTTGCTGCTGTTGCAGTTCCAGGTGCTGGACCTGCTCCTTGCGCTCGATCAGTGACAGCAGCGTGGCGCCGAACTGGATCACGCTGTCGACGGCATTCATCGCATGGGCATACATGACGCTGAAGCGATAAGGCGGAATGTCCGGAGTCAGCAACCGGTCAAGTCCGTCACCCGAGATGCCCTGACTCCAGGCTGCCAGCAGGGCTCGCGGGTCAAGCGGCTTGGCGAACAATGGCAGGTGCAACAGCTTGCCAGTGATGTCGAGGTTATGTCGCAGGTTGTACAGGCGGCTGTCACACAGATCCCAGTATTTGACCAACTCACGATTGAAGGGCAGGCGAAAGTGCGGGTTGTCGGTGGTCGAGAGCATTGTGTGCGAAGCACCGCCAACCACGCTCAACCGTGGGACAACATCCGAGTAACCGAACGAACGGTTGCTGAGGGCATGGTTTTCGATACGGCGCTGGTCTTGCTCGATCAGCCGTTGTTCAAACGCGCGCAGCTGCGGACTTTTCGCCGCATTCAGCTCCTTGAGCGTGATCGGTGCCCATGAGTCGACCGTTCGCACGTCCGGGCGCTGGCCCAGCAAGTCCAGCACCCGCACATACCAGAGCTTGGCTTCAGCCAGGCCGTCGGGCGTCAGCTGCCGGTACGCCGCATCACCACGATTGATCAGGATATCGAGGTACAGCAGGTACAACGCCTTGCGAAAGTGCACCGGAACGCTGCGGGCAATAAAATCGGGGTCGTTTGGCCATAGGGCCGGCCAGGTCGGAACATTCGGCGCTTTGCTGTCATCCAACGGAACCGCATCCCAGTAGGGGGGCCGGCCGGAGCTGTCTTTTTTACGGTTAGTATCGAAGACATAGCCCAACCAGCGCTCGGCCTCGCTGTACTGTTGTTCCTGGTTCAAACGGTCGGCAATCAACCAGGGCAGGTAGAGGAACAACTCCCTGAAATACAGGCCGTAGGCACCATTGAAGTCCATGACTTCTGCATGGCCTTCAGCATGCATTGGAGGCTCTGTCAGCTGTTGTGTACCCCACGTCAGCAGTTCGTCCAGGCCTGATTCGGCGAGATTGATCAGGTGACGGGCAAAGGTGGTGTTCATGCGGATAGGCGGGCGCTCGACCGTAGTAGATCCGTCGCTGTTGTGGATCGTAGTACCGTAGAAATCAATGGACTCTGCGTTGCCCAGCGATGGGCTTTCCTGATGCCAGATAATTGGGGAAATCTGGTCTTCGGCCGGATTTTTTTCTCCCCAATTCACGGAAATCGCCTTGAGGGCGCCGCCTAAGCGCTTGCCCGTCGTTTCACCTGGTTCTGGGCCTCTGCTGATGCTCACGCCGTGGATAAAGGGAATGGATGCAGGGTTGTCTGGCCAGTCGCCTGGCCAATCGGGCCGCATTTTTTCTTGGTCGATTTTAATCGATAGTCTATAAATGTCTCCCGCTAATAACTTGGTTTGGGGGGAAGATTGACCTAAAACGATCATGTCTTCGTAGCGTTCGGGTGTGGCCTCTGTTGCATCCTTGGGGTGCAGGATGACGTGTTGGAAGATCAACGGTTCGGCGATGAAGATTGCGACTTTTTCTGCTCTGAGTTCCGGAGCGCTATCACCGTGACCTTTGACAAGGGTTAGTTGAATCTTTTTACCTGAGTTGAAATACGGCAGCGCTGTTCCTGGTATTTCTTTCCCTTTGAGTGAGTACTCGTCGCCAGCGGGCAGATTGTCTATTGTGAGCCAACCTTCACTACTTCCTGCGTCCGTTAACAAGTCCTCGAGTTCTGGAGGACGGGTATCATCATGGTGAGTCATAAAATAATAGTTGTGGCCATTATTATTAATGAAGAATTCGGTGTTTATAGGTGTCAGTTTTGATCCCTCAAGAAGCTGTACTCGTCCTGTGATAGGCGCTGTAGAAGAGATAATAAAAATTAGTTCGTAAAGTTGAGTTCCAGAATTGTCGCTACACATCAGGTCTATCGTGGTGTTGCTTTCGAAAATGTTGGTTGTTTTTGAAGTGATTTCGAGTGTGGCTTTTTGTCGGTTGTAGATGACGTCTATATCTTTGGTTAGATCTGCTATGTTTTTCTGTGTTTCTTTATAATTCCAATCGTCTTTATTCGAGTGTGTCGGGGAATTTGTTATGTTGGAGAGCTCGATAATGAAGCTTGGTAGCCAAAACTGAAATCTATCCAGGTTGAAATTTTGGTGGGCAAACAGACGGCCTATTTTCAGAACATGTGCCTGGGTCTCGGCATCGTTGTTTTTTGGAGTAATGATATTTGGTTTTATTGATGAGTTAGGTACCTTTCCATTTGAAGGAAACATCGGCGTAACGTTGAAGTTTTTGTCGATGCGTGCTGTCTTCAAGAACGTATATTTATCCTCCAGTCCAGTTTCTGCAGTGCCGTGGGTATAGCCAACATACAAGCCAATAAATAACGACTCGGGTGTAGTTGAATGATCATACACGGCGATGGTGTTGGTTAACTGCTTTACAAGGTTCTGGTCTGCCTCAGACAGTTTTTTGTCATTGCTGTAACCTTGAAGATAGGTCTGCGGGGCGCTCCAGCTGTTGTCGTATTTTTTATAGGAGATATTCAAGCGGAACTGCGGATTGGTCTTTGAAGTGTTCTCCGCTTCTGTTCCTGGTGGAGGGGTCGTCGCGGCCGAGTCCTGGTAAATGATTTCCGCCCAAACGACAAACAACCGATTATTGAACCAGACCGGACGAATCGAGTGTTCGACGGCATTGTCCGAAATGGGCAGGTTGGCGCGTTTCCAGTCGGACCAGGCGTCGGGCTCCGGGATATCGGATTTAGGTGGTGGTGGGACTTCATCGGGTTTGCGATTGGGATCAGTGGGTCTGCGCTGGCGCATATCCAGCGAACGCCAGTAGTAGGCTTTCTCGGCGCGGGACGTGGCAATGAAGTAATAAATACTGTTGGCGAAGTCTTCACCGTCGATATAACCGTTGAGCACATTCAGGTTGGCGATTTCTTCGAACCGCGCCAGGTACGCCAGTACCGCCGTCTGCACGGTCTCGGGTTGAATCTGGTTTTGGTTGATGTCGTTTTCCAGTTGGCGGAAATTATCGGTCTTGTTCAGCCGCAGAGCAGGGGCCAGATAGAGCGCCGGGAAATGCTTCAACTCCTGGTTGGCCGCCCAGAGCGGGTACTGATGCATCTCATTGCGCCAGTTCCTGATTTGCTCAGGCGTCAGGCTGGCCTGCTCATAACCCGGCTCCATATTCATCAGGATGCCGTTGACATACTGCTGCAGGCTGGCGATGGCGCAGGCCACCGGGCTGGTGGGCACATTCTGGCTGACCAGCACATCCAGGAGCAGGAACTCGTAGATATCGTTGGCGGTCTTGATTTTGTCGTCGAGCTTCAGGTCTTTGATGGTTTCGTCGTTGGGCACGACGACATGCAGAAACAGCGCGACCAGAGCATCGCGCAGGGATTCATTGAGCTGGCTGTCGATGGATGTGGACATGATCGTTCCTTGAGCGCACAGACGTGACTAATGGGGGGTGTGGTTGGCGGCCATGACTGCTGCTGCGACCGGTTTCCATTTATCGAGCCCGCTTTCTGCGTTCAGGGCGGTGGCCTGCATTAGAGCGGTCGCGGATAGCCCGGCGGTTTGACAGGCGGCCTGGCAACGTCGCAGCCAGTCGATCTGTCCCATTGAAAGGGCGCGTTCTTCATTCAAGGTTTTGCTCAGGACAGTTATCTCTTGGGCATCCCATTCCAGTAGCGTGGCCAGATAGTTGGCAGTGTCTTCGTTGACGGCTTTGCGCAGGGCTTTGTTTTTCAGCTGTGGTTTTGGCGGGTTAGCGATGATGAAGTAATTCAGGAGCTTCTCTTCGGGCTGTTTCTGGGTATTGAGCCAGTGAGTGAAACGTTCGAGCAGGTAAAGATTGGCGAGCGACAGTTGGCTGGTAGAGGCCGGGTCCGGGTAGTCACTCATGCCCAGCCATGCCGGGCAAGCCACGAACAACCGCAGGGCGTTGTTGCTCAGGTGCAGCTGCCGGGAGGCTTGGGCATGGCCAAAAACCGGCTGCAACAGGGTAATCAGTGCCAGCAGTTTCGCATCGTCGATGGGTTGTTGTGGTCCTGGTTTCACTCCGAGTGCTGCGCTAAGCAGCGCGTTCACCGTGGTCTGCGCCCAATGCACAACTGTTACTGCACGGTCCATCGGTAGCTGACTGATCTCCTGCAACAGGACTTCGATCAGGTGCGCCTGTTGGTCGTGGGCCTTGAGCAATAGATGACTGAGTTTTTCCACGCATTTCTGCTTGACGGGCTCTTTCAGGTTCAATGGGTCGATCAGGCCTTTTACTGCAGCCTGGAGTTGAGTGGAGGTTTCATCGCTTGAGGTAAAAGGCAGCGGACACACGAGGCCTTGCGCATCGATCACGGGCTTCTTGGGGGTGCCTTTGTCGTCCTGCAGTAATTTGAACCAGTCGATGACGTCGCCATAACCCCGTGATAAGGGCTGCTTATCTTCATTGGCTGGAAGGTTCAGTGCCTTGAGCTGTTGTTCGGTGACTACGCTGGTCGGCGTCTCCATCACCAACCGGGTCACTCTATCTTTCAGCGCTTGGGTGGGGTGCGCATTGTCGACGCCCAGCCCTGAAAGCTGACGCAGCTGTGGCACGTTTTGCTGGCTTTCCTTGAGCCAGTCGACTGCCCAGACCATTTGCATCAGGATGTCGAGGATGTCCGGGGTGTTATCCGCGGGTGTATCCCGGGGGGCGAGAAGGCCCGTGGTCAGTGCAGTTTTATAGGCAGCACCTCCAAGCAGATCCACCAGCGCCAGGAAATCAACGGGCGACAGGTCGAGCATTCGGGCAATCCGCGCTTGTCGGTAGATGGACGTTACCGTGGTCAGGTCGCGCTTCAGCGATTTGAAGTGTTCATTCGTCTGTTTGACGAACGGCAGTAACGAGTCTTCCGTCGGTTGCAAACCCAGCCCGGCGCACAGTTGCAGCAGGGTTTTCTGTGATGGGACATCCGTGTTGTTCAGAGTGAAGGGAGTTTGATCCAGTACCAACGCTGTATCGAACAGCTTCACCCGGTTGAATACCTGATCGAACAATGGCAATCGATCGCCGATGGCATAGGGTGACAAGTCATGCAGCAGGGCGGCGAACTCTTCCGGTTTGATGTCAAAGCGCTGGTTCAGGTAGCGATAAACCCCCAGGGCGCGCAGGGTGTTGGTATTGAGTTCCAGGCCCAGGTTGCGTTCGCCTTCGGCCCGCATGGCACTGATGATCAGCGTATCCAGTTCGGCGAAGCGAATGCCTGTCCAGCGTTGCAAGCGAATCATGCGTTGCAGGCGGTCGAAGCGGTTGAGGGAGGTTTTGCTCAGGTACCAGACAATTATTTTGTGGTCTTCTGTACCGTAGTTGACCTCCTCTAGCCCCATCGAGTTATCGAAACGATCTGCATGGGTGTCCCCATACAATGAGGTAGCGGCACTGTCATACAAATCAGACCCGGTGCCGTTGACATAACAGGCGCCATAGTGGGACGCGTGAGGGAATGGCAGGATTTTTTTAGTCGGATCCTTTGGGTCCGTCATACCTTCATGCTGCGGATGGGGGCTTGGGCAGTTGGGGGACAATCGGGGGAGTTGCGTACGTTGCGACAGGAGCGCTTCAACCTGTTCGGCGTTCAGGTTGGTCCGTTGCATGAAGGTTGTCAGTTCAATCAGGTTCAGGGTTGGATCCTGTGTCGCGGTGAGGCCGTAATGCCCGGTAAAAAAGGCACTTTCCTGAGCCGTCAGCGTGTAGTGATCATCCAGCGAGAGGGTGAAGCTTTGCTGGGCCACGCCCGATGTTTGTGTGCTGGTAACGACATGGAAGGTCGCTCTATAACCCGATTCCGGAGGGGAGGGGAAAGCCTCCTTGAGTTTGATAAATGAGCCGGTGCTCGTGGATGTCGCGTCATGCGGATAGTTAAACTGCCAGAACGTATCGTTGCTCAGAACGTAGGAGTTTAAATTCAGCTCCACATTTTTTGGAACCGTACCCCCTTCCTTGAGGAACTTGACCTGAGCAATGTTCGTTCCCGCAGCAACGGTTCCAGGTTTGTCAGCGGGCGGTACCACAGTCCCAATGGCTGATTGTGACAATGGCAAAAGAAAGCAGGTGCTCCAGGCTTGGAGTGGCTGAATGCAGGTGGTGCCAGGGCTTGCCCAGCCGATACCCAGATCGACACTTGAAAGATAAAACGTCGTGAACACAGAGGGTTCTGTCAGCAACTTTTGCTGTTCTGTACTCAATCCCGACAACAACCGCTGAGCCTCGACGGGCGGGTTGGCAAGTACCTGGCCATAAGCGTTATCGGCCTTCTGGGTAAGGGGCAGCAACGTACTGACGCGATAGTTCAACTCCCCCAGCCCCGGTTTCTCCGCGGTTAATCCCAGCAGGCACTGATGATGGTAAAGAGTGTAGGGGAACTCGAAGGGATAGCGCCGGCTGGCCAGTTCTTCGTAGATATCTTTGCCCAGGTGACTTTGAATACTGTTGGTCAGCACTTCATTGACGATATTCAACATCGGGATGGGCGTGTTGGTGGTTTCCTCGTTTATCAGCAGGTCCTTGATGTCCGGGCGGCGTTTATCCAACAAAACTCTGCTGACATCGGTGCTTGATGCTTCGAGTTCCTTGGTGATGAAGGTATAGAGCGCGTTCAGGTAGGCCACCGGCCCGTCGATGGCTGCCAGGGCTCCCACTTTGCAAAACTCATCCCAGTTTTCCTGGAACAACTTCTGGTAACCGGGACCTATGTCCAGCAAGGCGCGGACGCCGGTGCGCTGGCCCAGACGTTGGGGAGCGCCGGAGGAGATCTGGTGTTCCCGGTACAAACGGGCGATCTGCCGGGCATAACCCATGGCATTGTCATAGGCTCGATTGGCGTCGGCATCGCTGAGTCTGGCAAGTTGCTGAGCGAATTCGGCCCTGGACAGGCGAATGATGTCGAAGACCGATGTGCACCCCATTTTCTGCATGGCCGTCTTGAAACTGACATGACCCTTTTTGGGCCGACCGTCGTCCTCGACCAGGGAGTGCATCAGGGTAGTGTTTTCGCCGTCCATCTAATCGATCTCCTGCCAGAAGGGGGGCGGTTTCGGAACGCCCGGCAGGTTCAAACTAGCGATAAACGAAGAGTGTGTAACCTGTCAGAACTGACAGTTCGATGGGTGTTTCTTAGAGTAAAATGGTTACAGGAACATCATTTTTATTACTAAGCGTCGAGCGGCGATTCTTCAACGAACAGGTAACAAAAAAGGCGGCAGAGTTGCCCCAGCCGCCTTTTGTCTGGAAATAGAAGCCCTTACTGCACTTCTACCGCCAGGCTTTCACTGATCTTTTTCTGCCAGATGGCAGGACCGGTGATGTGTACTGACTCACCCTTGCTGTCGACTGCAACCGTCACAGGCATGTCTTTAACGTCAAACTCGTAGATCGCTTCCATGCCCAGTTCGGCGAAAGCCACCACGCGGGATTTCTTGATCGCTTGCGCCACCAGGTAAGCCGCGCCGCCGACAGCCATCAGGTAAACAGCCTTGTGGTCCTTGATCGCTTCGATCGCGGTCGGGCCGCGCTCGGATTTGCCGATCATGCCCAACAGGCCGGTTTGCTCGAGGATCTGCCGGGTGAATTTATCCATCCGCGTCGCGGTCGTCGGACCCGCAGGGCCAACCACTTCTTCGCGCACCGGATCGACCGGGCCGACGTAGTAGATGAAGCGACCCTTGAGGTCTACCGGCAAGGTTTCACCCTTGTTCAGCATCTCGACCATGCGCTTGTGCGCAGCGTCGCGGCCAGTGAGCATTTTGCCGTTGAGCAGGACGGTTTCGCCCGGCTTCCAGCTCTGCACGTCTTCCGGGGTCAGGGTGTCGAGGTTGACTCGACGCGCCGACGGGCCGGCTTCCCAGACGATTTCCGGGTAGGCGTCCAGCGGTGGCGCTTCCAGCGACGCCGGGCCGGAGCCGTCGAGCACGAAGTGTGCGTGACGAGTGGCGGCGCAGTTCGGGATCATGCACACCGGCAGGGACGCGGCGTGGGTCGGGTAATCCATGATCTTCACGTCGAGCACGGTGGTCAGGCCACCGAGGCCCTGGGCGCCGATGCCCAGCTGGTTGACCTTCTCGAACAGCTCCAGGCGCATCTCTTCGATACGGTTGGACGGCCCGCGTTTCTTTAGCTCGTGGATGTCGATGGATTCCATCAACACTTCCTTGGCCATCACCGCGGCTTTCTCGGCGGTGCCGCCGATGCCGATGCCGAGCATGCCCGGTGGGCACCAGCCAGCGCCCATTTCCGGAACGGTTTTGAGCACCCAGTCAACGATCGAGTCGGACGGGTTGAGCATGGCCATCTTCGATTTGTTTTCGGAACCGCCGCCTTTGGCCGCCACGTCCACTTCCACGGTGTTACCCGGGACGATGGAGTAGTGGATCACCGCCGGGGTGTTGTCCTTGGTGTTCTTGCGAGCGCCCGCCGGGTCGGCGAGGATGGAAGCACGCAGGACGTTTTCCGGCAGGTTGTAGGCGCGACGCACGCCTTCGTTGATCATGTCGTCCAGGCCCATGGTCGCGCCATCCCAGCGCACATCCATGCCCACACGGACGAACACGGTGACGATGCCGGTGTCCTGGCAAATCGGGCGGTGGCCAGTGGCACACATGCGCGAGTTGATCAGGATCTGCGCCATGGAGTCGCGGGCAGCCGGCGATTCTTCACGCAGGTAGGCCTCGTGCATGGCCTGGATGAAATCCACGGGATGGTAGTAGGAAATGAATTGCAGGGCGTCAGCAACGCTCTGAATCAGGTCGTCTTGCTTGATCACGGTCATGAGTCGCGCTCCTCTATAAGACGGGAACATTTAATAAGGTGTCTTCAGTCGGGTGGATCTGGTCACTGAAAACACCTTTTAAGGCACGCCGGGCATGCTGGCGCGACGCTAAAAAGGCGCGGCAGTATAACCCGCCAAACGCTCGGGCACACCCGCTTGTAGGAGCTGCCCCCGTAGGAGCTGCCGCAGGCTGCGATCTTTTGATCCTGGCGTCCGTCCGTTCGGCGCATTCCCCATGGAAAATATCGCAAGCTGCGCCAGCGCCTACGCCGACCGCGTTCATCCGCCGGTTAACCGATCCCCCGGTAGGAGCTGCCGCAGGCTGCGATCTTTTGATCCTGGCGTCCGTCCGCCCGACGCATTATCCCTGGAAAATATCGCAAGCTGCGCCAGCGCCTACGCCGACCGCGTTCATCCGCCGGTTAACCGATCCCCCGGTAGGAGCTGCCGCAGGCTGCGATCTTTTGATCCTGGCGTCCGTCCGCCCGACGCATTATCCCTGGAAAATATCGCAAGCTGCGCCAGCGCCTACCCCGACCGCGTTTATCCGCCGGTTAACCGATCCCCCGGTAGGAGCTGCCGCAGGCTGCGATCTTTTGATCCTGGCGTCCGTCCGTCCGACGCATTATCCCTGGAAAATATCCCTGGCTTCCGTGAAATGGTCGGAACAGGCGATCCTGCCAGCCATCCAAAAATTGAATAGTCATTTCTCAGGCACGCCACTAAAGTGGTATATGGCCCGTAGGGTAGGAAACCCGTTCAGCCTCCTTTAGCACGGTGAGTCAAAGATTGACCCATACAGCCATACAGAGTCTGTTACTCAAGCGCTTCATTCTGGCGGCGGGCACCTATGGGCTGGCGTTGCTGTTGCTGTGGCTGGCGATTCTCGGCGATCACTATCGCGCGCCGATGAGCAGCGCAGTGATTGCCACGGTGCTGGTGGTCCTCAGTCAGCTCGCCTTGCTCGGGATATTTCTCAGCGGGCGTAACCTGCGCTTCGTCGACCCCAGCCTGACCGAATTGCAAACAGTGCTGGGCCTGGCCTGGCAAACCTGGTTCATCGCCCAGCTCGACACGGCCCGCGGCGCGTTCCTGGTGTTCTACGTATTGATCCTGTTGTTCGGCCTGTTTCACTTGCCGCGTCGGGCATTCGTGCGCTGTGCGGCGCTGGTTTTTTTCAGTTTCGCCGGGATCAATCTCTGGGAAGGTTTCCACTTCGAATTGGCCGACCCGACACTCGCGGCGTTGCAAGTCTGTGTGCTGTTTATCGTGCTGGCGTGGCTCTGCCTTTATGCCAGCTACGTCCAGGCGTCACGTCTGCGCATGCGCCAACGACGCTTCGCCCTGCAGGCCCACCAGGACACCCTGCGCGGGATGATGCGCCAGCTCGAAGACCTGGTGGCCACCGACGAACTCACCGGGCTGTTCAACCGCCGGCATTTTCTGCGCCTGGCCACCCGCGAATTGCACACAATGGACGTCGATGTCATCCACGGCCTGGCGCTGATCGACCTGGATCATTTCAAACGAATCAATGATATCCACGGGCATGCGGCCGGCGATCAGGTGCTGCAGGCCTTTGCCGCCGTCGCCAGCGCCTGCCTGCGCGACGGTGATGTGCTGGCCCGTTACGGTGGAGAGGAATTTGTGGTGTTGTTGCCCGATTGTGATGCCGAGCGCCTAACCTCCTGCTGCGAGCGTCTGCGCATTGCCTTCACCGATGTCGAGTTGGTCGGCCTGAGCGTGCACGGCCTGAGCCTGTCGGCGGGGATGACCTTGCTTGAGCTCGGCGATGATCTGGATGAGGCCTTGCAGCGCGCGGATCAGGCGCTTTATCGGGCCAAGCGTGACGGGCGCAACCGTTGTGCGGCCGCCTGGGAAAACGTCGATGCCTGAATTACGGGTGGGTGAGCGACAGTGGTCGGTGGCAGCGGGGAGCAACCTGCTCGACGCCTTGAATCAGGCCGGTATCGCCGTTCCTTACAGCTGTCGCGCCGGCAGTTGCCACACGTGCCTGGTGCATTGTCTGCACGGCCAGCCGAGTGACCGCAAACCTGATGCACTGACAGTAGAGCAACGTCAGCGGGGCTGGCGGTTGGCCTGTCAGTGTCAGGTGAACGAGGATTTGCAGGTCGAGATCTTCGACCCTTTGCGCGACGGTTTGCCGGCACAAGTGGTGGGTGCCGACTGGCTGAGCCCGAGCGTTCTTCGCCTGCGTTTGCAGCCTGAACGGCCATTGCGCTATCAGGCCGGGCAACACCTGGTGTTGTGGACGGGCAACGTGGCGCGCCCCTATTCGCTGGCCAGCTTGCCGGAAGAAGACCGCTTTCTCGAATTTCACCTCGATTGTCGTCAACCTGGCGAGTTCAGCGACGCGGCCCGTCAGCTCAGGATCGGTGACCCGATCCGCCTCGGCGAACTGCGCGGCGGCGCCTTGCATTACGACCCGGAGTGGCAGGCTCGACCGCTCTGGCTGCTGGCGGCCGGTACTGGCCTGGGGCCGTTGTTCGGCATACTGCGCGAAGCCTTGCGTCAGGATCACCAGGGTGTCCTGCGGGTCATTCACCTGGCGCATGACGCCAGTGAACATTACCTGGCCAACCCCCTGGCAGCGTTGGCGGCGAACTATCCCAACCTGCAAATCGAACTGCTGACAGCGGCCGAACTGCCTGTGGCCTTGACACATCTGCGGCTTGTTTCCCGACAAACCCTGGCCTTACTCTGCGGCAGCCCCGACAGCGTCGACGCCTTTGCCCGGCGCCTGTACCTGGCGGGGTTACCGCGCAATCAACTGCTGGCCGACGTCTTTGTGCCCCGTGGTTGAGCGCTGATTTTACTTCGCGAGACTCACACCATGACTGACGCGATATTGCTGGAGCGTGAACGCGGGCTGCTGACCTTGCGCCTCAATCGCCCGGACAAGAAAAATGCCCTGACCCGTGCCATGTACAGCCAGTTGGCCGAAGCGCTGGAGCAGGCTGACCTTGATCCCGGGATCAATGCTGTGCTGATCACCGGCAGTAGCGACTGCTTCACCGCCGGCAATGACATTGCCGACTTCCTCCAGCAACCGCCGAGCAACCTCGACAGCCCGGTGTTCCACTTCATGCGCAGCCTGCTCGAATGTCGTAAACCGGTGATTGCCGCCGTGGCCGGGGCGGCGGTGGGGATCGGCACGACCCTGCTGCTGCACTGCGATCTGGTGTACGTCAGCAGCGATGCCCGTTTGCGCATGCCGTTCGTCAACCTCGGCTTATGTCCAGAGTTCGGTTCGAGCCTGATCCTGCCGCGTTTGCTCGGACAGGCCAAAGCCGCCGAACTGCTACTGCTTGGCGAAGGCTTCAGCGGCGAGCAGGCTGCGGCCTGGGGCATCGCCAACGAGGCCTTGCCCGATGGCACCGCCGCATTGGCCAAGGCACGCGAAATGGCCTTGCGCTTCGAACAATTGGCACCGGGTGCCGTGCAGATCAGCAAACAACTGATGAAAGCGCCGGACCAAGAGCAGCTGCGCAAGGTGATAGAAGAAGAGGGCGCCGTGTTCACCCAGCGGCTGCGCTCGCCGGAAGCGATTGCGGCGTTGTCGGCGTTTATCAATAAGCCTTGAGTCTGTGCTGACGGTTCGGCCCGCGAAGACGTCAGCTGCGTCAGCAAAGGTTTCTGTAGATGCCCTACAGCTACTCAGGCGAGTTCGCAATTTTTATCAGCCAAGAAAACCTGCCAGAGCACCCTCTCTCCCTCCAGTCGGGCCTACAGTTCCAGCTACAACAATGGCGTCGTTGGGGCCCAATGCGATGGATTGCAGAATGTCTTCTCCGGGGCCGAGCTTGAGAGTGGTCCATCCTTTTTTGTTGAATGAAAGATCCGGATTTCCATCGCTCAAGAATCGCGCGAGCACGAAGTCCAGATCAAAGAGTGAATTATCCGGGTCGCGCCAGGCCCCAGCGGCCACAATTCTACCTTTGCTCTGCTCAGCCGCAGTCAGCCAATAGGTTTCACCATTGCCCAGTTGAGTCGATAGAGGCTCGGCGCCGTTAAACTGAATATTGAATGTACCATCAAGTTCAAGGCTGATCAGTAATCCCGCATACGTGCTGAAAGAGGTGTGACCCACCCCGAGAATTCGTTTGTTGGTTTGCTCCGTCACGTGCAACAAGGTCGGGTTGACAAGGGCGGCCTCATCCATTCGTACGATGAGATAGCCCGTCTGGTTGAAGGTTGTGTCGAATGTACCGTCGTAGTTGACGCTGACGAACAGCGCTCCACTTGGCTCCCTGTAACGCGATACTTCTCCGACGCCTACGTACTTGCCATTGAACGCCATCAGGCTTTGAATTTCGGTCATGCCGTCGACATAGTTGGGGTGGATGATTTCTACGTGCCCGATATCATTGAAGGTCTCATCGAGATCACCCAGCCGGTCGAGCCGAATGATTACGCTGATCCGGCGTGGGGGCAAGGTGGCGAGTGTGTTATAGGAATAGATGCGGGTGATCACTATTTTGTCGTCAGCCACCGTGTAGGTGCTGCTTACGTATGAGCGGGTTCCTGAGTCATGCTGTGCCTCGTCAGATTGAAAACTGGCAAATGGAGGGCTCAGTTCGATGCAAATGATGGCTTTTCCTTGCTTCCCGAATCCAGTGTCCAGATTTCCATTCATGTCGAAGCGAGCCAGGGCATTGGCTCCGTCAAGCCCGTAGGCCCGCCCGCCGAGTAAAAGAAACTCAGCATCGCCCTCCTTCACAACCGTGACATATTCTCCGTACGAAGGAACTGGAGATTGGTCATCGCTGCCGAAGTGTCCTGTCACAAAACCCAAGTGACCAAATGAGGTTTCCAGTGAGCCCTTCGAGCTCAGGCAAGCGATCCAGAAAATCGAGCGGTTGGAGGTGATGGCATTACCCGTGACATAGAGCTTGCCGTCCGCTGCTTGCGTCATATTCCGCAGGATCGTTGATTGAGTATCAGGAACTGTGATGAACACTTTGCCTTCGATACCGAATGTGGGATCAATGGCGCCAGACTCGAGCGGTTGATGGGGGGTGACGTTTTTAGTGTCCATAATCTCTCATCCATTAGTGTTATTGTTGATTGCTCACAGCCTTCGTCATGCACTTCTTCGATCGGCATACTGGAACTCTTGGCCAGCGCCAGGCTGATTTGGCGCTCCCCGTGCCAGACTGTCTACTGTCATAGTTGACAGTAGACAGTGAAGTTAAAAACCAGCTATGCACGCTGAAACAAAAAAGCCCCGCAGTTATAAGCTGCGGGGCTTTGGTTTTTCAGCGGCCTGAATCTCAGACCATCGGGTCGCCGACATGCAGGATCTTCATGCCGTTGGTGCCACCGGTGGTGTGGTAGCTATCGCCCTTGGTCAGGATCACCCAATCGCCTTTCTCGACCACGCCGAGTTTGAGCAACTCGTCGATCGCGGCCTGGCTGACTTGCTCGGGCGGCAAGGACGCCGGGTCGAACGGTACGGTGTAGACGCCACGGAACATGGCCGCGCGGGCCTGGGTTTCGCGGTGCGGGGAGAACGCGTAGATCGGGATCGAGGAGCGGATCCGCGACATGATCAGCGGCGTGTAGCCACTTTCGGTCAGGGAGATGATCGCTTTCACGCCCGGGAAGTGGTTGGCCGTGTACATGGCCGCCAGCGCAATGCTCTGGTCGCAGCTTTCGAAGACCTTGCCGATACGGTGGCTGGAGGTTTTGCTGGTCGGGTGCTTTTCAGCGCCGATGCAAATCCGTGCCATGGCCTGGACCGCTTCGAGCGGGTAGGCGCCGGCGGCGCTTTCGGCCGAGAGCATGACGGCGTCGGTGTAGTCGAGCACGGCGTTGGCTACGTCGGACACTTCGGCGCGGGTCGGCATCGGGTTCTGGATCATCGACTCCATCATCTGGGTCGCGACGATCACCGCTTTGTTATGGCGGCGTGCGTGCAGAATAATCTTCTTCTGAATGCCCACCAACTCGGCGTCGCCGATTTCCACACCGAGGTCACCCCGGGCAACCATCACCGCATCGCTGGCCTCGATCAGACCGTCGAGGGTTTCGTCGTCGGCCACGGCTTCGGCACGCTCGATCTTCGCCACCAGCCAGGCGGTACCGCCGGCTTCGTCGCGCAGTTGGCGAGCGTATTTCATGTCGGCTGCGTCGCGCGGGAAGGACACGGCGAGGTAATCGACTTCCATTTCCGCGGCGAGCTTGATGTCAGCCTTGTCTTTCTCGGTCAGGGCTGGAGCCGTCAGGCCACCACCACGGCGGTTGATGCCTTTGTGGTCCGACAGCGGGCCACCGATCAGCACGGTGCACTGCAGCGCGTCAGCGGTCGCGGTGTCGACGCGCATCACTACGCGGCCGTCATCGAGCAGCAGTTCGTCGCCGACGCCACAGTCCTTGACCAGGTCCGGGTAGTCGATACCGACGACTTCCTGGGTGCCTTCGGTCAGCGGATGGCTGGTAGAGAAGGTGAAGGTGTCACCGACTTTCAGCTCGATACGCTTGTTGGCGAATTTGGCGATACGAATTTTCGGGCCCTGCAGGTCACCCAGCAGCGCGACGAAGCGCCCGTGCTTGGCGGCAAGAGCGCGCACCAGCCTGGCGCGAGCTTTATGCTCGTCGGGGGTACCGTGGGAAAAGTTCAGCCGGGCGACGTCCAGGCCAGCCAGAATCAGCTGTTCGAGAACTTCCGGCGAGTTGCTGGCAGGGCCAAGGGTAGCGACGATTTTAGTACGACGTACGGACATGCAGAGACTCCTGAGTTCAAGCGCAAGCAGAGGCTACTATGCTGCGATGTTGTAGTCATTGTTCGTTTGCACTACTTATTCGTTAGTTTGTTGAACGAACATTCCTGAAGATTTTCGACGACGGGCCGATACCATGCACAAGACAGGAGAACCCCATGCGATTCGTGCTCATTGCTGTGCTGGCCCTCAGCGCCGTCGGCTGTACCCGTTGGTCGATGGACCATCATTTGAACAATGCCTACCACGCTTATGACCGCGGCAATTGCGAGCAGGTGATGCTCGAGCTGTCCAAGGTCGAGCGCGAGAGCCGCTCGCGGCGTTATGTGCAACCGGAAGTGTCGATGATGCGCGGGCTCTGCCTGGAGCGTCAGAAATGGTTTATCGATGCGGCTCAGACCTACCAGTTCATCATTACCCAATACCCGTACAGCGAATACGCCTTCCGCGCCCGCGCGCGCCTGGAAACCCTGCAGTCGTTGGGGCACTACCCGACCCGCAGCGCCGCGCAGGCCAGGCCGAGCGCTTACTGATGACATCTGCAAGCTGATCACTGGCCGATGATGAGCATTCAGCTAACATTTGGATAAGCCGTTTTAGCAGCTCCACACTAAACGACAGCACCATCCGGGATCGGCAGGAGTAGGTGACAGGGCCAGCACAGCCACTGTCGCACCGTGACCGGAGAGAGTGAGCTTGCCTGGCAGGCCCGTTCCGAAGCATTAGTGCGGCCATGCTTAATGGCCTTCTATAGTGATACCCAGCATGTTTACCGACCGCCGGATCGAGCGGCATCAACTGCCGTATTTTTTAAGGGTGTTCAACAGCGTCACCGATAAACCCATTGGCTTTCTGGGCAACGTTTCCGTAGACGGGCTGATGCTGATCAGCCAGTTGCCGATGATGATCGGCGCCGACTTCGAACTGCGCCTGAAAATCCCCACCAGCGGTACCTGCCTGCAGGTGATCGACCTCACCGCCTCTTGCCTGTGGTGCCATGAAGACACGACACCCCATCACTACGATGCGGGCTTTGTCGTGCTTCAGGCACCGGAGGAATATCGGCAACTGGTCAGCGCCTTGCAGCAATACTTCAGCTTTCATTCGTTGTCGGCTTCGGCGTAGCTCTCAAGGTTGCCGGAGGACATTTGTGGCGAGGGGGCTTGCTCCCGCCGGCCGGTCCGCGCTCGGGCGAAGCCGTCGTAAAGCCGGCTGACGCGTACTACCTGATAAAACTCGGCGGCTGGTTTTAGGGCCGCTGCGCGCCCCAGCGGGAGCAAGCTCCCTCGCCACAGGGTATATGCCCGGCGCCTGATTCCCTGAAGCCGACGGGCACTCCTGCTGCCTACACCCTGACCGACCCCTCCCGATCCATCGCCCTCTCGACCAACAACACCGCCAACTCCATCAGGCTATAGATCGCCAGGGCGAGGTTGCGCTGTTTGCCTTCCAGATCATCGGACAAATCCAGGGTCAGGGTGCTGGCCGAGCATAAGGTTTCGTAGGCATGGGCCATCAAGGCTTCGGGGTTGATGTCCGGGGCGACGGTGAAGATCTGCGTGCGGTCGGCGCTGGAGCCGGGCTTGTCCGATGGTGGTGGGATCAGATAGTGATCCAGTGCTCGGTACGCGGCTTCGCGGAGCTTTTTCGAATCGAGGGCTTCGTAGGGTGAAACGTTGGATGTTTCGGGCGGATCGGGGGTCACTTTGAACATTGATTTGTTTCCTTTGGTGGGGCTGCCACCGCTTCGCCACTAAACGAAGGGGTGGCGGCTGTACGCAGGTTAGTAGACCGGGGAAACAAAAAAAGCCGGCGCGCCCGAGGGCGCCCTACGCACAGCCACCATCAAGTGCAGGCAATAGGGAAGCCTGACTGTTTGGAGCTCGATGCGCTTTGTTTTAACCACGGGCTACTAAACCCGATCGCTGATAGGCAGCGACAGGGATCACGTTAGCCATGGCGGCCAAGGCGCACAAGCGGGCGGATTCTGGGGGATGTGTAGGCAGCGGCGCAAGGTGATGTAGTCAACGGAGAGTTCTATCGGAGAAGCGGATTGTCGCGTAATTGAGCACCGTTTGTCGGAACTGTCAGTTCTTACAGGTGGTTTTTCATTCTAACGAGCAGTAGAAACGGTTCCCAAGAGGCCGGCAACTTCGCCTGGCAAAGGAGAGCTGACACATGGCGGATGAAATAGAGCTGTTGCCGAATGGGTTGTGGCCCGGCCCAATTATCAGTAGCCCTGGAAATGGGGCGACCCTCTCACCTAATGGCTTTTATGTTATAGGCATAGCGGCGTCAGGGGGAATCATCATTACAGACTGGAAGCTGGAGTTTTGGGGGGCCAGCGACCCTCATTACTCGGCAGGCGCTTGGATAGAGTTCAATAAATGGATACCTGGTTCCGACTTCAGGGTAGGAACTTATCATTTTAGGCTTCGCTTTCGTTCAACGGGTATATGGAGTAGCTGGAGCGAAAGGTACAACTTGACGATGCCTGCCCGATTACCTCCCCTGCCGGTGATCGATCAACCGGGTGAAAATGAGCATAAGGCAAACCCCGTGACGGTCACTGGCCGGGGGGCGTTGTCGGGAGCCACAATATTTGTTCACACCGGGGGAAGTGGCGGCGAACTGGGTAGCAAGCCGGCGAACCCGGACGGTAGCTGGTCAGTGCCTCTGAGTGCATTGCCAGTGGGACCCGCGCTCTACCCGCTTGCAGTCCGGCAGTTTGCTAATGGCCAGTATTCCGAAGGTTGGGCCCCGCGCAATATCTACGTGATCCCCCCCCCGCCAGTGGTAGATCAACCGAGTGAAAATGAGCGTAAGGCAAACCCCGTGGTGGTCTCTGGTCGGGGGGCGTCGCCGGGAGCGACGGTTTATGTGGCCATTGGGGGACACGGTGGCGAACTGGGTAGCAAGCCGGCGAACCCGGACGGTAGCTGGTCAGTGCCTCTGAGTGCATTGCCAGTGGGAGCCGCGCGCTACCCGCTTGCAGTCCGGCAGTCGGTGAATGGCCAGTATTCCGAAGGTTGGGTCCCGCGCAATATCTACGTGATCCCACCGAAACCGGCCATCACTCAGCCATCCGGCTCGGTGCTGCCGGATCAAACGCTGAGCATTACCGGGGTTTATGCGGGGACCGGGACCGTCACGCTGAAGATGCAGTATGGCGCTGGCAACCCGGTGGCTGGAAGCTTTACGGGCAGCGGTTCCACCCGCACCTTCATACCCACTTCAGCGTGGGTCCCGGGCAGCGGCCGGATGGTCAAGGTGGTGCAGACCGTCAATAATGTGGATTCCGAT
Source organism: Pseudomonas sp. KH_050 (assembly GCF_057838875.1). Taxonomy (NCBI): domain Bacteria; kingdom Pseudomonadati; phylum Pseudomonadota; class Gammaproteobacteria; order Pseudomonadales; family Pseudomonadaceae; genus Pseudomonas; species Pseudomonas sp. KH_050. Next base: position 1,457,542 of record NZ_CM174478.1, read on the forward strand.
CCGAGCGAGGTGCGGACCTTCACCGTGAAGCCGCCGAAACCGGCCATCACTCAGCCATCCGGCTCGGTGCTGCCGGAGCAAACGCTGAGCATTACCGGGGTTTATGCGGGGACCGGGACCGTCACGCTGAAGATGCAGAATGGCGCTGGCAGCCCGGTGGCAGGAAGTTTTTCGGGCAGCGGTCCCACCCGCATCTTCACACCCACTCCAGCGTGGATCCCGGGCAGCGGCCGGACGGTCAAGGTGGTGCAGACCGTCAATAATGTGGATTCCGATCCGAGCGAGGTGCGGACCTTCACCGTGAAACCGCCGAAACCGGCCATCACTCAACCATCCGGCTCGGTGCTGCCGGAGCAAACGCTGAGCATTACCGGGGTTTATGCGGGGACCGGGACCGTCACGCTGAAGATGCAGAATGGCACTGGCAGCCCGGTGGCTGGAAGTTTTTCGGGCAGCGGTCCCACCCGCATCTTCACACCCACTCCAGCGTGGATCCCGGGCAGCGGCCGGACGGTCAAGGTGGTGCAGACCGTCAATAATGTGGATTCCGATCCGAGCGAGGTGCGGACCTTCACCGTGAAACCGCCGAAACCGGCCATCACTCAGCCATCCGGCTCGGTGCTGCCGGAGCAAACGCTGAGCATTACCGGGGTTTATGCGGGGACCGTCACTCTGAAGATGCAGAATGGCACTGGCAGCCCGGTGGCTGGAAGTTTTTCGGGCAGCGGTCCCACCCGCACCTTCACACCCAATCCAGCGTGGATCCCGGGCAGCGGCCGGACGGTCAAGGTGGTGCAGACCGTCAATAATGTGGATTCCGATCCGAGCGAGGTGCGGACCTTCAGCGTGAAACCGCCGAAACCGGCCATCACTCAGCCATCCGGCCCGGTGCTGCCGGAGCAAACGCTGAGCATTACCGGGGTTTATGCGGGGACTGTCACGCTGAAGATGCAGTATGGCGCTGGCAACCCGGTGGCTGGAAGCTTTACGGGCAGTGGTTCCACCCGCACCTTCACACCCACATTTGCGTGGACCCCGGGCAGCCGGACGGTCAAGGTGGTGCAGACCGTCAATAATGTGGATTCCGATCCGAGCGACGAGCGGACCTTCACCGTGAAACCGCGGAAGCCGGCCATCACTCAGCCATCCGGCCCGGTGCTGCCGGATCAAACGCTGAGCATTACCGAAGTTTATGCGGGGACCGGAACCGTCACGCTGGAGATGCAGTATGGCGCTGGCAACCCGGTGGCTGGAAGCTTTACGGGCAGCGGTTCCACCCGCACCTTCACACCCACATTTGCGTGGACCCCGGGCAGCCGGACGGTCAAGGTGGTGCAGACCGTCAATAATGTGGGCTCCGATCCGAGCGACGAGCGGACCTTCACCGTGAAACCGCCGAAACCGGCCATCACTCAGCCATCCGGCTCGGTGCTGCCGGATCAAACGCTGAGCATTACCGGGGTTTATACGGGGACCGGAACCGTCACGCTGAAGATGCAGGATGGCGCTGGCAGCCTGGTGGGTGGAAGTTTTTCGGGCAGCGGTTCCACCCGCACCTTCACACCCAATCCAGCGTGGATCCCGGGCAGCGGCCGGACGGTCAAGGTGGTGCAGACCGTCAATAATGTGGATTCCGATCCGAGCGAGGTGCGGACCTTCACCGTGAAACCGCCGAAACCGGCCATCACTCAGCCATCCGGCTCGGTGCTGCCGGATCAAACGCTGAGCATTACCGGGGTTTATGCGGGGACCGTCACGCTGAAGATGCAGGATGGCGCTGGCAGCTCGGTGGGTGGGCGCTGGTTGGGCAGCGGTTCCACCCGCACCTTCATACCCACTCCCGCGTGGGTCCCGGGCAGCGGCCGGACGGTCAAGGTGGTGCAGACCGTCAATAATGTGGATTCCGATCCGAGCGAGGTGCGGACCTTCACCGTGAAGCCGCCGAAACCGGCCATCACTCAGCCATCCGGCGCGGTGCTGCCGGATCAAACGCTGAGCATTACCGGGGTTTATGCGGGGACCGTCACGCTGAAGATGCAGAATGGCGCTGGCAACCCGGTGGCTGGAAGTTTTTCGGGCAGCGGTTCCACCCGCACCTTCACACCCAATCCAGCGTGGACCCCGGGCAGCTGGACGGTCAAGGTGGTGCAGACCGTCAATAATGTGGGCTCCGATCCGAGCGACGAGCGGACCTTCACCGTGAAACCGCCCATACCAAAGATCACTTACCCCGAGCATGAAGGAAAAACCTCAGGGCAACTTCCAAGGCTTGAAGGCGAGGGTTATTCCAGTTCCACGATCGAGGTCCGATATCTGGACGAGACTCCGGTGGCCAAGGATGTGCTGGTGGGGGACGGTAGCTGGCTTCACCCAGCCCGTGATCCATGGATTCTGGGGCGGCACACGCTGAAGGTGCAGCAAACCTTCAGCGGGCAAGCGTCCGATTGGTCGGATCCGCACACGTTTGATGTCATTCCTGATGAGCCCTTGTTCACAGAGCCAGAGAAGGACACTGAAACTTCGTCGCTCCCGACAATCGGCGGCAAGAGTTTGCCCTATGCGGATGTCACCGTCCGGCTCAAGGGCGGTAGGGAGTTATTCACCAAAACGGCGGATGCGGATGGAGTGTGGTCGGACCAGGTAACAAGGCACCTGGATGCCGGGGGGCAGTTGATCGAAGCGCAGCAGGAGTTAAACGGGCATGTTTCCGAATGGAGTGATGTTCATACGTTTATCGTGAAAAAAGATTCGCTGTACCAGCCACCAGGCATCACTGCTCCTAGGGATGGCAGCAGCATGGGGGCTAACAACATACTCTTTCGCGGGACCGGCCTTAATACCTTACAGGTCAAGTTGAAGGTCAAGCAGGGAAGTGAAGAAAAGGGTGCGGACGAAGCTTCAGTGAAAAATCGTCAGTGGAGTTCTCATAAAAAAATCCCGCTGCAAGCAGGCCCCTATACATGGCAAGCGCAACACAGCTCTGATAGTGGCGAGTCTGACTGGACCCCCCCTCGTAACATTACCATTACCGCTGCGGCATTCGAGTTTGCCGAAGCCGGCCCGGTGATCGGCCGGCCGGTGGTGGACACCGGGGAGAGCGTACTGTTGCGAGTTCAGGCTGTGTCCAGCGAAACCGGGGACGGGAGAGAGGGGCTTCACGTCGACTGGAGTGTTGATGGGCAAGCCGTCATGGCGACCACTGTCACAGGTCCGGGCGGTTGGACCAGTTTCAGGTATATACCGGACACCGCTGGTGAGCACTTGGTCATTGCCGATTTAACAGAAGAGAACGACGGAGTCGTAGTCGCACAGCCGTTTGAGGTGACCGCGTTGCAGCGCGATGCCTGGGCGCGGGAGTTCACACTTTGGTTGAATGGCGAACAGGTGGATCTGGCCCAGCGGGATCTGGTTCTGCTACACGGGGAATCCTATAATCTGGAGCTTAAAATCAACAGTGGTAGTCCATTGATTGGCTTGACCAGTGTCGCTCTGGAAGACCTGTTGGGCGCTGTGGAACTTGGCTTGGCGTTTGTTCCGCCCTTGGGAACGCCACAGCCGGTAGTGGCAGGAACTTTGCGCTGGTCGATTTCTTCCAGCACAGACAAAACCGGCTTTTTCGGCCTGAAGCTGAGCAGCCCGAAACTGCCGGACTGGCAGCTGCCTGGACGATTGGTTTCCAGAATGCTTGCCGACGAAGTAGAAGCGATCGAAGTTGACGGACAGGATGTGTATCGTTCGACATTAGGGATGGTGCTAAAGCCTGGGGTAAAACGTCAACTGAAGTTGATTCTGAAAAGCAGTAGCGTATTGGTAGGACTGGATTTTAAAGTTCAGATCAGTGATCGCCCTGATGTGACCTATGATCCACCAGAAATGGTCGCCAGGCCCATGCTGTCGGAAGGTTTGCAATGGAGTGCTGAAGCCAGAAAAATTCAAACTAATACGCATTATTTCGGTTGTACATCCGTCCCGTCAGTGAGGGCGGTCATTTTCAACGTGCGGCAAGTGGGCGCAACCCTGGATACAACCATTCCGATAACGAATGATTCCAATCCAGTGGGCGAGTCTATCCCGCAGGGGACTGCTGTTTTCAATCGTGGTGCACGCCACCTTATTAAAGTGTCGGTACCTAACAGGCTAACGCCGGTATTAGATTTGCATATCGTGCTGGATCATTCGGACGGTCCAGAGAGTCTAGTAAATTATTCACCTGCTCTAGGTGAACCGAGATTAGTCAAAGCCAATGATTGGGACAATGATTTGACTTGGACCGTTACAGTGGCAGACCAAACGGGGAGTTTCAGACTTAAAATCAGCTGTCCGGAGTTGGAAATGAGCAGTTACATCAATTGTGAGGTGAGGTGATGATCAGGGCTCAGACGAAAGTCGACGGTGATTGGGTAAGGTGGTTTTAAGACCTGCCTTTTGCGTAAGGGAGCTTGCCGCTAAAAAGTCCCCGCCTTCTTCCAACTCAAATACCGCGTCACCAACTCGGCCCCCAGTTCATGGGGGCTCGCATCCAGCACCGGCACGCCATGAGCGCTCAACCGCTCATGGAGCTGCGCTCGTGCATTCAAGTAATCGACCGTCCCGCAATAGGCCAGCGCTTCAGACAAGGTTTGCACCGGAGCCTGGCGCAGGTGGTCGAGCACTTCTTCGCGCAGGCTGGCGACCAACACTCGGTGTTGTCGGCTCATGCGCTTGACGGCAGTCAGCAATTCTTCATCGTCTTCATCCCGCAGGTTGGTCACCAGCACCACCAGTGCCCGGCGTTTTTGTCGGGTCAGCAGCTGGTTGGCGGCGGCCTGGTAGTCGGCGGGGCGTTGGCTGCTGTCGAGGTTGTAGACGGCGTTGAGCAGTACGTTGAGTTGGCCCTGGCCTTTGACCGGGGCGAGGTAACGCGATTGTTCGCCGGCAAAGGTGCTCAGGCCCACGGCGTCGCCTTGACGCAAGGCGACGTAACTGAGCAGCAGGCAGGCATTGAGCGCATGGTCGAAGTGCGCCAGTTCGCCGTCCTGGCTGCGCATTCGCCGACCGCAATCGAGCATGAAGATGATTTGCTGGTCGCGCTCGTCCTGATACTCACGGGCGATGGGTGTGCGCTGGCGGGCGGTGGCTTTCCAGTCGATCTGGCGCAGGCTGTCGCCTTCGCGAAATTCGCGCAGTTGGTGGAATTCCAGGCCCAGGCCGCGACGTTGACGCTGGCGGACGCCGAGCTGGCTGAGCCAGTTGTCCACGGCCAATAGCTGCGCGCCATACAAGCGGGCGAAGTCCGGGTAGACCCGGGTGCTGTCGATCGCGCTCAGATAACGTCGCTCGGACCACAGGCCCAAGGGGCTGGGCAGACTGATTTCGCAACGCTCGAAGCTGAAATGACCACGTTTGAGCGGGCGCAGGCGGTAGCCGATCTGGCTCTGCTGGCCCGGTTGCAGTTCGACTGATTGCGGCAGGTTTTCGAAGCTCAGGCCATCCGGTACGTGGTCGAACAGCTGTATGTTCAGCGGTTGGCGGTAGTCGTGCTGGATATCGAGGCGCACTTCGCCCCAGCGGCCGAGCGCCAGGCTGCCGGGCATTTGCCGCTGCAGGCGGGGTGAAGGCAGGCGTTTGAGCCTGAGGGCATCGAGTAGCGCCAGGAGCAGGAGGGCGAGTAGCAGTCCCCAGTGGATGGACAGCAGGCTCGGCGCAACCGCGACGCCGAGCGCCCCAAGCGTGCCCAGCACAATGCCGATGCCCAATAGCACTGAAAGCCAGATCAGCAGCAGGCGCGATGGGTTCATGGGTGTCGGGATCCCACGCAGGGGTAAAGATCGCAGCCTGCGGCAGCTCCTACGCCGACCGTGTGCAACCGTGATACCGCAGGTGTACGCAAATCCCGTAGGAGCTGCCGCAGGCTGCGATTTTTTTGAGCGCACCGCCGATTCATCATGAACGTATTCACAACCGTGGCGCCGGGACTTGATCGAGCAGTTGCTTGAGCACTTGATCCACCTCCAGCCCTTCGATATCCAGCTCCGGCGCGATCCGCACGCGGTGACGCAGCACGGCCAGGGCACAGCCTTTGATGTCATCCGGGGTGACGAACTCACCGCCGCGCAACAAGGCCCTGGCTCGTGCGCCGCGTACCAGGGCAATCGAGGCGCGCGGACCGGCGCCGAGGATCAGGCCAGGCCAGCTGCGAGTGGTGCGGGCGATGCGCACGGCGTAGTCGAGTACCTGTTCGTCCAGCGGCAGGTCGCTGGCGATGCGTTGCAAGGCCGGCACGTCCTTGGCTTGCAGCACAGTGCGCAGCGGTTGAACGTCGAGCATGTCGGCCCTGGTCGAGCGACTGACCTGGCGGACCATGTCCAACTCCTGCTCGGCGTCGGGGTAGTCCATGCGCACTTTGAGCATGAAACGGTCGAGCTCGGCTTCCGGCAGCGGGTAGGTGCCTTCCTGTTCAATCGGGTTTTGCGTGGCGAGTACCATGAACGGCTGGCCGATCGGCAACGCCCGGCCTTCGAGGGTGACCTGGCGTTCCTGCATGGCTTCGAGCAACGCTGCCTGGGTTTTTGCCGGGGCGCGGTTGATCTCGTCGGCCAGCAGCAGGTTGGTGAACAGCGGACCTTTGCGCAGCTTGAACTGCTCGGTCTGCATGTCATACACCGCATGGCCGGTGACGTCGCTGGGCATCAAATCCGGGGTGAACTGGATGCGTGCGAATTCACCGCCAAAGCAGCGGGCCAGGGCGCGCACCAACAAGGTCTTGCCCAGCCCCGGCACGCCTTCGAGCAGCACATGGCCGCCGGCAATCAAGGCGGTGAGCACGTCATCGATCACTGCATCCTGGCCGATCACGGCTTTGCGCAGTTCCTCGCGCACCGCCTGAGCCAGTTGGCTGGCCCGCTGACGCTGCTGGGCGATATGGGCCTGGGTGCTGACGGGCTCGATCTGGCCCGCATCCGTCGGTTGTTCGCTCATAGGGCATTCCTGAGGGTTTGCAGCTGGGCCACCTGACGGCTGAAGTCGGCGCTGGAAAGCCGCTGTTTTGGCCGTGGGGCGAGGGCCTGGCTGATGGCACGGGTGGGTTGGCCGGTCAGGCGCGCGAGCACCTGCCATTGTTCGGCAACGCCGAGTCGTTCAAAACCGGGATGGCGGTGTCGGGCGCGGCGCAGGAGGTCTTGTTGCAACGTCTGTAACAGGCTGCGTTGACCGCTGCGCCGCAGCAGGAAATCGGCGCTGGCGCGCAAGTGTTCCTGAAGTTGTCGGCGGGCCTTGGGCGCTGGTGCTTGCAGCGGGCCGCGACGCATCGCGACGTGCCAGATCCCCAGGCCGGCCAGGGCTGCGAGCGCGATCAGGGCTTGTGGGAAATAGCGCAGCAGCAAGGTCGGCAGGTTGTCGTGGGCGATGTTGAAGAGCAGCGTCACGCGGGTGTCCGAACTCAGGTACCAGAGCAGCCAGGCATTGTCGTAGCGGCCGATGTTCGGGGTTTTCCAGAGTTCGGCGTCGGTGACCACGGTGATAGAGCCGAGGCCATAATTCAGCTGCATCATATGGGTGGCCAAGGCACTGTTGGCCCAGGCCTGGGTGAGGTTGTTCGGGTCTTCGAGATGAAAGTCGGTGTCGAAACTGGCGTAGGCCGGCGCGTCTTCGTCTTCCAGATAGAGTTTGGTCAGCTTGGGATGGGGGCCTTTGGCGGCTTTGGACGACGGCTGTTTCAGGTCTTTGCTCAGGTATTGGCGCAGTTGCAGGCGGTCGAGCAGCAGATCTCCACTGCGGCCCGTCTCTTCATCCCACAGTGCTTCGGCGACAAACAGCAAGCGCCCGCCGGCCCGGGCCCAGTTCAGCAGCTGATCGGCCTGGCGCGGGCTCATGTTCGACCTTTCGCCCAGCAATAGCAGGCTTTGTTGACGCGGCTCCAGAGTCGGCAGGATATCCAGGCTGTTGGCGTGGGCGACCTGCAAACCTTGCTGGCGCAGAAAGTGTTCGGCGGCCAGGTACGGATTGGCCACGGCCTCGGGAGAGGGGCCGTGATCGATCACTTCCTGATACGGCTTGGCGTTCAGGTAGAGCCAGGCGCCGAGTGCTATCAGTAAACCGCTGATGAGCACGCCGACGAGCAACAGCAGTCGCCGATTCATCGGGTCGCCCCCGAGTCGAACAGCTCGCGCCAGGCATCACAGAGTTCCTGGTGCAAATGCGCAGGTGGCAATCGATGACCGTAAGCCAGGTTCTGCCAGTGCAGGGTGAGGTTTTTGCTGAAGGCTTGCAGGGCTGGATGTTGCAGCTGCTGGATGCGCTCCAGCACCTGGCCTTCGGTATCGGCGGCTTTCAGCGGAAGGTCAAAATCATGCAGCAGACGGCTGAGCAACGCCCGATAAAGCAGGCCAAGCGCTTCACGAGGTTGCGTTGGCCAGAGGCGTTCGGCGCTGGCGGCGACATCGGCGGGCAGGGTGTCGAGGCTGACATCCAGGCCGAACAGTTGCTCGGGGGCTGGGCGAGCGATCCGGTTGCGCAGCACCGGGCGGCGACTGACAAAAGTTTGTAACCACTCGCGATAATGCCAGAGCAGCAAGGCAATGCCACCGGTAATGCACGCCCACAGCAGAATCTCTATGACCTTGGCCAAGGAGCCTAAACCCTGGCTATCGAACATCCCCAACAGTGCTTTCAACCATTGCGGCGCTTGTACGTCGCGGGTCTGCTCTGGCGAGTCTTCGCCGAAGCGATAGCGGGTAACGGTTTGCGGATGCTGGAACGGCGGTTTTTCGAGTATGGCTTCGATGCTGTCCCTGGAAGCCTGGCTGGTCAGCGATTGGTCAAGCAAACGCGGACTGTCCGGGCCGTTGGGCGCTTCAGCGGCCCAGGCCGGCGGTGCCATGGGAATCAGCATCAGCCCGGCCAGCATCAAGGTCACGGCGACGTTACTCAAACGTTGGCGCAGACGACGGAAGATCAGTTCGATGTCCCAGGCTTCGAGCACGGTGCGCCGATTGAGGTACAGGCTGAAGCCGCAGGCGACATAGATAGGTTCCCAGACGATCAGCACCAACACGTAGAGGGCATTGATCAGGTGTTCCAGCCACAGCCAGTCCTGCGTGGCCGCGGTAATCAATGCCTGCCAGCTCCAGTCCAGCTCGACCTGTTGCGGCAGGAGCAGATAGAACAGCACCATCAGCCCGATCCACCAGGCGATCTCCAGGTGCACGCCGATTACCGTCAGCCAGCGTGCCGCGCCGCTATTGCGTTGTTGCAACACCAGCAACCGTTGCTGTCGCGCCTGCCCGCTCAGCCCCTCCAGCTGCACCACCGGCATGATGAAACTGCGGCTCAGGCTCAGGCGGCGCCAGGTCAGGCTGGCCAGCAGTTGCGGTTTGAGCAGGCGCGGCCACTGGCCCAATGCCTGTTTCAACGTTGGGGTTTCACCGAACAGGGCTTTGGAAAGGATATGCAGCGGCAAACGATCGAACGCCGGTTTCAGCCACCAGAACAGCAGCAGGGCGAGATTGGGCGAGTCCCATAGCAGCAGGCTGAGCAGCGCGAAGACTGGCAGGGTGATGATCGCCCAACTGGTCATCAGCAGGCGTCGGTGTTGCTGGCTGAGCAGTACGCCCAGGTCCATGGCTTCCCAGCGGGTGCGCGGGCGGATGACCACGCTGGCATCACTCAGGCGCATGGGGCGTACGTCCGGCAAACAACAGGTAAGCCGCCATCAGCAGCCAGAGGAGTGCGCCCACCAGGTATTTGATCAGTGGCGTGGGCTCGGTCATGGACGACCAATAGGCTTCTATAAAGGCCGCAATCAGCAAAAACAGCATTACCCCGCAGATCAACTGCACGCTCTTGCGCGCTGCCAGCCGCAAGGCTTCACCGCGCGGCAGACGCCCTGGCGCGATCAATGCCCAGCCCAGTTGCAGGCCGGCGGCACCGGCCAGGGCAATGGCGCTGAGCTCGAAGGCGCCATGGCCGATGACGAAGGACCAGAAGGTGTCCCCATAGCCGATGTGCGTCAGGTGACCGGCGACGGCACCGATCATCAGGCCATTGAAGAACAGGAAAAACACGCTGCCCAGGCCGAACAGCAAACCGCTGGCGAAGGTCTGAAAGGCGATGCCGATGTTATGCATGATGTAGTAGCCGAACATCACCCAGTCTTCACTGGAAGCGCGCTCGGCAGTACGCCCGAGATGGGCGGCGGCGGGATCGTACATGCTTTGCAGGTTGGCCAGCTGCTCGCTGGAGACCAGGCTGTAGACCAGCTCCGGGAACAGAAAAACCAGAAGGCCGATGCCCAACAGACTGCCAAAAAACAACAGGCCGGCCACCACTACGAAAGGCCATTGCTCACGGACCAGTCGTGGGAAGCCAGCCAGGATGAAACTCAGGGTATCGGCGCCCAACTGTCCGCGGCGCCGATAAAGTTGCTGATGACCCCTTAATGCGAGCTGTTGCAGCGGATCAATCAGGAAACTGCTGTAGCCGCGTTCCTGGGCCAGGGCCAGGTGCTGGCAAAGGCGCCGGTAGTCCCTGGGGAAGTCGCTGCAGTCAGCGGCCTGCGCCTTGCCACTTTCCAGCTGTTCCAGGCGTCGGGCAAATTGATCCCACTGGGCTTGATGGCGGCTTTCGAACAGGCTTTGCTTCATGGCGGCCCCAGCAAGCCGCGGGCGATGCCGTTGAGTTCGGCGACGGCGCGTGGCGCAGAGACTTGCAGCGGCTGGGCGAGGATGGCTGCCAGCTCGTTGACTCGTTCATCGGAGAGCTCGCCCTGGCGTTCGGCAAAACTCAATACCGCGCGCTGTTCATCCAGATTGAGGATAAAGGGCGGCCGCAGCGGTTGCGCGAGGGGCAGGTGCGGGCGGGTTATCGGCTGTTCGCGGTAGATCACCAGCGTGCCGGCTGCCAGGTCGCCAAGACGCTTGAAGGCAGGATGTTGCAGGCAACTGAGGGCGCCGAGGAAGTAACCGAACGGCAGCATATCGACAAACCGCAGCAGGTTACGGGTCAGCGAGGCGCTCCAGCCGATGGGCGTGCCGTCGTCATGGACAACCCGCAACCCCATCAGTTGTTTGCCCGGCGAGCGGCCCTGATTGAGCACTTCGAACAGCACCATGTACCACCAGCTGAGCAGGAACAGCAGGATCGAGCCCAGGCCGATGCCAAGTTCTCCGAGAAACCCCAGGGCAATAAACAGCAGGGCAAGGATCAGCCCGCGAATCCCCAGGTCGATGGCGAAGGCCAGCGTTCGCGGCATCAGCCCGGCTGGACGCAGTGGCAGGTCGATGCCTTCTGGCGTCTCGACCTGGTACCGGGTATCCAGTGGCGGGTGCAGCGGCGCGTTCCGTGGCAGTGCTGAAGTCTGGAGCATGGGCAACTTGGTGGGTGTTGGTTGTGGGTCAATACTGAGCCGATGCTAGCAGTGACCGAGGGATAAACGACATAACTATGTAACAAACAATGCCGCGAATAAGGATTGAATGCACACAGCGCTGGTCGGGCCAACCTGTGAGCGCCTAGACTTTGCCGGTCTTTAGATCAGGAATAGCCCGTGACCTCCATCTTCTGGTACGACTATGAAACCACCGGCATCAACCCACGCTGCGACCGTGCGTTGCAAGTGGCAGGGATCCGCACCGATGCCAGGCTCAATGAGATAGGCGAGCCAGTCAATCTCTACTGCCAGCCGAGCGACGATATCCTGCCGCACCCGGTGGCCAGCATGATTACCGGCATTACCCCGAGCCGCCTGGCCGAGCAAGGCCTGAGCGAAGCCGAGTTCATGACCCGGGTTCATGCACAACTGGCGGCACCCGGGACTTGCGGGGCGGGCTACAACACCCTGCGCTTCGACGACGAAGTGACCCGCTATAGTCTGTACCGGAATTTTTTCGACCCTTATGCCCGCGAGTGGCAGGGCGGTAACAGTCGCTGGGATCTTATCGATGTGGTGCGCACCGCGTATGCGTTGCGTCCGCAAGGCATTGTCTGGCCCGAAGAGGACGGCCGCGTCACACTCAAGCTCGAACGCCTGACTGCCGCCAACGGCATCGACCATGGCCAGGCCCACGATGCCTTGTCCGATGTGCGGGCGACCATTGCGCTGGCGCGGTTGATCCGCGACAAACAGCCGAAGTTGTATGACTGGCTGTTCCAGTTGCGCAGCAAGCAAAAGGTCATGGAGCAGATAAAGCTGCTGCAGCCGATGGTGCATATCTCGGGGCGCTTTTCCGCTGCCCGGCACTATGTGGGCGTGGTTTTGCCGCTGGCCTGGCATCCGCGTAACCGTAATGCCTTGATCGTTTGTGATCTGCATCTCGATCCCCAGGGGTTACTGGATCAGGACGCCGAAACCTTGCGTCAACGGTTGTATGCTCGCCACGACGATCTGATACAAGGCGAGTTGCCCGTTCCGCTCAAGTTGATCCATATCAACCGTTGTCCGGTGGTGGCGCCGTTGTCTGTTTTACGCGCCGAAGATCAGCAGCGCCTGCAATTGGACATGGCACAGTATCAGGCTAGAGCGCTGCGGCTAACTGACGCACAAGAACTTTGGCGAGATAAAATCCTGACGATTTATACCAGCGAGGAATTTGTCCCCTGCCTGGACCCTGAGCAACAGTTATACGATGGCTTTATTGGAGACCGCGATCGCCGGTTATGCGAGCAAGTCAGGACCGCCGACCCTGCCCAATTAGCGCAAGAGCAATGGCCGTTCGATGATGAGCGCCTGCCGGAATTATTATTCCGCTACCGTGCTCGTAACTTTCCAGACACCTTGAATGTCCAGGAGCAAGAACGCTGGCGATTATTCTGTCAGCAACGTTTGATCGATCCTGAATGCGGCGCTCCGAATACTCTGGATACTTTTGATCAAGCCACGGCGCAAGGCCTGGCCACGGCGACAGTGGGGCAGCGTCAGGTACTCGATGAGTGGAACGATTATGCACAGGCGTTACGCAAACGTTTGAGCCTTTGAGTTCAATCACTGAATGTCAGGCATAAAAAAACGCCAGCGGGCTGGCGTTTTCTTGATCGTCACAAAGTGCTCTGCGACGGCTGTTGCTTAGCCCAGCAGGGTAGCCCAGCCTTCAACCACGTCACCGCCCCACTTGGCTTTCCACTCTTTCAGAGTCTTGTGGTTGCCACCTTTGGTTTCAATGACTTCGCCATTGTGCGGGTTTTTGTATTGTTTAACCTTGCGAGCACGTTTGGTGCCAGTAGTTTTCACGGCGCCACGTGGAGTTTTGCTGGTTTTGGATTCTGGATCCAGCAGAGCAATGATGTCGCGCAGGGATTTGGAGTATTCGCCCATCAGGGTGCGCAGTTTGCCTTCGAATTCCAGCTCGGTTTGCAGTTTGTCGTCTTGGGACAGATTCTTCAAACGGGCTTGCAGCTCTTTGATAGCTTCTTCGGTGGCGCGGTATTCGTTGATCAAGGACATGGGGACTACCTTATGTTGGGCACTGGATGACACGGTTACAGTGTCGCAATAATAGTCAGACGGTTTCAGCAAGTAAACATTAAAGCGGACTTTTATTTAATTTAAGTACAGAGTTTGCAAGAATTCCGAGTGTCAGTTAAATAAACTGATGGATTCATTACAGATATTCACATTAGAAACCTTGCGCAATTTGTGGGAAAGACACTCGTGGGGTTTCGCGTAACGAAAGACGTTGAAGGTCGGCGTTCGAGGTCTGACCGGACGTGTGATCAATGCGTCAGGAATACTGCAGTTTTGCCGCACAATGGCTAGAATGGCCGCCTTTGCGAAGTTCTGGAGTCTCCCCCTCATGCGCACTTTTCGGCTGGTGATTGCTTGCCCGGACCGCGTCGGCATCGTTGCTAAAGTCAGTAACTTTCTGGCGTCTCATAACGGCTGGATCACCGAAGCGAGCCATCACTCGGACAATCAAAGTGGTTGGTTCTTCATGCGTCACGAGATTCGTGCCGATTCGCTGCCCTTCGGGCTTGAGGCTTTTCGCGAGGCCTTTGCGCCGATTGCCGAAGCGTTCTCCATGGTCTGGCGCATTACTGACACCGAGCAGAAAAAGCGCGTGGTGCTGATGGCCAGCCGTGAGTCCCATTGCCTGGCCGACTTGCTGCACCGCTGGCACAGCGACGAGTTGGACTGCGAAATTTCCTGCGTGATCTCCAACCACAACGACCTGCGCAGCATGGTCGAGTGGCACGGCATCCCGTATTACCACGTGCCGGTGAATCCGCAGGATAAAGAACCGGCATTTGCCGAGGTCTCGCGCCTGGTCAAGCAGCATGACGCCGAAGTCGTGGTACTTGCCCGTTACATGCAGATCCTGCCGCCCGAGTTGTGCCGGGAATATGCGCATAAAGTCATCAACATCCATCACAGCTTCCTGCCATCGTTCGTCGGTGCCAAGCCCTACCATCAGGCTTCGATGCGTGGCGTGAAGCTGATTGGCGCAACCTGCCACTATGTAACCGAAGAGCTGGATGCCGGGCCGATCATCGAACAGGACGTGGTCCGGGTCAGCCACAGCGACAGCATCGAAGACATGGTGCGTTTCGGTCGTGACGTCGAGAAGATGGTGCTGGCTCGTGGCCTGCGCTACCACCTGGAAGACCGGGTGCTGGTGCATGGCAACAAGACCGTGGTGTTCTGACGGGTGTGTAGGAACTGCCGAGCCTGCGAGGCTGCGATCTTTTGATCCTGCCTTTGCGGCGGGCCCGAAAAAATCGCAGCCTGGCGGCAGCCCCTACGCCGACCGGGTACACGCGCAATGGGGTGGGTGCACACAATCCCCTGTAGGAGCTGCCGAGCCTGCGAGGCTGCGATCTTTTGATCCTGCCTTTGCGGCGCCCCCGAAAAGATCGCAGCCTGGCGGCAGCTCCTACGCCTGTTTGAGTTTCATCAGCTTGTGCAACAAGGGGCGTCCGACCATCAGCAGAAACACCGGCCCGCCTGCCAGCAGGTAGAAATAGTAGGTCACGGCCCGCCAGATCAGAATCGCTGCCGCCGCAGTCGACTTACCCACCATGGGCGCCAGCAACGCTGCCGAGGTGAGTTCCGCCGCGCCTGCGCCGCCGGGTATCAGGCTCAATTGCCCGGCGCTCAGCGCGAGCATCTGGATCAGAAAGCTCCAGGCCCATTGCAGGTCTGCGCCTAACCCTTGTAAAACCAGGTACAGCACGCTGTAGCGTAGAAGCCAATGCAGGCAGGTCAGGGCAAATACCTGGACGAGGGTTTGCCACGGCAGCTTGAGCGTGACACTGAAGGCCGCCAGAAACAGCAGCAGTTTGCGCGCCCAGCGTCGGCGGGTCAGCGCTTTGACGTTCAGGCGGTTGAGCACGCGGCCGCAGAAGAGGATCAATGAACGGTGGAAACGCGCCAGAATCAGGCAGCTGCACAGGCCGGCAAACAGTGAGATGGCACTCAGGGCGAGCATCCATTCCATGCGCTGACTGAGGTTCTGGAACAGTGCGTAGAACAGAATCCCGATCACCGCGCAGAGAAAGAACAGCAGATCACTCAACTGGTCCATGGCAAATACCGCGCTGCCATGGGCCGGACGCACGCCGTTGCGCGCCAGCAGGGCCATCAGGGTCAGAGGGCCGCCACTGCCACCGGGTGTGGCGCAGTAGGCAAACTCGGTGGACATCACCACCCCGAGGCTTTTCAGGCGTCCGATCCGGCCGCGGTGCTCCCCCAGCAACAGACGCAGGCGAAATGAGTTGAGCACCCAGCACAGCACAATCATGCCCAGCATAGTCAGCAGCAGCGCAAGCGGGAAACGCTGCATGCGCAGCCACATATCGCTACCACCGAGCAGCAGCGGAATCAGCACCGCCGCCAACAAGGCTACGACCAGCCAGATCGCCCTGATCATGCGGCACCCCGGGCGAGCTTGGCCTGCGTCGCCAGCCAGTTGGCCTTGGTCATTGGCACGCGACCCTCGGCCAGCAAACGCTTGAGAGTCTGCAGCCAGTAATTGCGAGAAAACTCGTGACGCAGGTCCATGGGGTGCACGCCGAGGCGAATCACCGGTGCTTGCCGCCATCGCTGTTCGCGTTGCTCGCTGAGTGCTTTCGACAGGCGACGGCGCCAGGCGCTGCGTGAACTCCAGACCAGCCCGGGAGCATCGACCGGTGTAAAGTCCGGCAGGCGGTAGAGATGTTGCGAGTCACTGGTATAGGCGAGCGGTACCTGACGCAGCGCCTGACGCGTGCCTTGGCTCATCAGCCAGGCCGGAGCGATAAAACCCCGCAGCGGCCAGTGGTAGCGCTGGAATAATTCGATTCCGGCGTGCAGGCGGGCGAGGGCGGCATTTTGCGACAAGCCATAGAACTCGCCCTCATGGGTATAGATGCGCCGCATGAACCAATCCTTGGGATTATGCGCAGGAGGGCTGTCGTCGCAGTGGAAATACCCGTGCAGCGCCAGTTCGTCGCCCCGGGCCAGGCGACTGCCCAGCAGGCGGCGAAAATCCGGGTGGGCGGCCAGTGCATTGTGCTTGTGGAAGTCGGGCACCACCAGCCAGGTCATCGGCACATTGCCCAGCGCATCGACCGCTTTGACGAACGGCTGATAATCCGCCCAGGTTTGCGGCGCGACGTCATGCAGCACCAGTAATACGCTGCGGGCGTACACAGGCTCAACCATGGGCCAGCAGCGGCGGCTGGTTGCCAAGCACGGCGCGATAGTGCCCCAACAGGCTGTTGACTACTGCGTCCCAGTCGTAATGCTGTTCGACATGCTGTCGAGCCTGCAAACCCAGGCGAGTGCTGCCCTGAGCGAACAGGTCACGCACGGCATTGGCCATCGCCTGCGGGCTGTCCGGGGTACAGAGCAGGCCGCAGTCCCGGGGAATGATTTCCTTGAACGCCCCGGCCGCCACGGCGACCACTGGAATTGCGCTGGCCATGGCTTCAAGGATGACCAGGCCGAAGGTTTCCTGATCGCCGGCGTGGATCAGCGCATCAGAACTGGCCATCAACCGCGCGACCTGTTGAGCCGGGCAGAATTGGTCGATTACTGTGACGTTGTCCGGTACCACGGCGGGCATCGATGAGCCGACCAGCAGCAGGTGATAACCCTCCCCGAGGATTTTCATGCAATTGAGTAGCACCTGCAGGTTCTTTTCCTTGGAACCGCGGCCGGCAAAGATCAGCAGACGGGTGTCTTCGCAAATTCCCAGTTCAGTGCGCAAAGCCGGGTCGCGGGCGCTGGGGTTGAAGGTTTGCAGGTCCACACCCAGGGGCTGCACAAAGACGTTCTTCACCCCTAATCCGGTCAGCTTGTCAGCCATGATCTGGCTGGGTGCCAATACCCGATCGAAATTGCCATAGAGCTTGCGGATATAAGCTTCGACATTCGGCATGCACCAGTTGCCCATGCGGTTGCTCGCCAGCAGGGGTAGATCGGAGTGATAAAAGCCGATCACCGGCACGTCCAGTTGACGGCGAGCGTCAAGGGCGGCCCAGGCGGTGAGGTACGGATCGCCGACTTCAATCAGGTCGGGTTGCAAGGCGCGCAGGACATTGCGCCAGGGAGCCAGACGCCAGGGGAAGCGGTAGCCTTTGCCAAAGGGCACGGCGGGAGCGGGAACTGTGTAAATACCGTCCTGCTCGCTCAGACCCGCCCCGGGGATCAGCAAGCTGTGACGGATTCCTGGCTGACGTCCCAGGCGACGGTGTTTGGCATCCAGATAAGTGCGCACGCCACCGCTGGCAGGGGCGTAGAACATGGTTATGTCAGCGATATGCACGATGAGCATCCCTCCTATCCGTTGTACTCCATAGGGTTGACCTTAATGAAGAATAGATGTTCGGTGGAGGAATGGCGGGGGAGGTCTATGGAAGAGGGTGCGGGGGCTGTCAGTTAACGGAAATCCCTGGTCTGGCGGGTAACTTGTGGCGAGGGAGCTTGCTCCCTCGCCACAAGTTATTGTGATCGACGTCAGATCCGGAAACTGCCCACCAGTTGTTTCAGCCGCGCCGCCTGCTGTTCAAGGTCCGCGCAGGCGCGCAAGGTCGACTGCAGGTTCTCGACGCCTTCCTGGTTGAGGGTGTTGATCTCGGTGATGTCGACGTTGATCGATTCGACCACGGCAGTCTGTTCCTCGGTGGCGGTGGCCACCGACTGGTTCATCCCGTCGATCTCACCAATGCGCTGGGTCACGCTGTTCAGGCGCTCACCGGCGAGGTTGGCGATTTCCACGCTGTCCTGACTATGGCGCTGGCTTTCGCTCATGGTCCCGACCGACTCGCGAGCCCCGACCTGCAGCTCTTCGATCATGGTCTGCACCTGTTGCGCCGACTCTTGGGTGCGATGCGCCAGGTTGCGCACTTCATCGGCGACCACCGCAAAGCCGCGACCGGCTTCACCGGCTCGCGCGGCTTCGATCGCCGCGTTAAGCGCCAGCAGGTTGGTCTGTTGCGAGATGCTGGTGATCACTTCGAGAATCTGCCCGATGTTCACTGTCTTGCTGTTAAGCGATTCGATGTTGGTGCTCGAAGCACTGAGCATGGTGGACAACTGATTCATCGCTTTAATGCTTCTGTCGACCACTAGCTGGCCGTCTTCGGCCAGGCCGCGGGCGTCGCTGGAGTGCTGCGAGGCGAGGGCGGCGTTCTGGGCTATTTCCTGGGCGGCGGCGCCCAGTTGATTGATCGCCGCGGCGACGCTGCTGGTGCGCGTGGCCTGCTGGTCGGAGTTGAACATCGACGAATTGGAAGCGCTCACCACGCGCAAGGCCACTTCGTTGACTTGGCCGGTAGCCGACGCCACTTCGCGGATCGAGGTGTGAATCCGCTCGACGAAGCGGTTGAAGGCGGTGCCGAGAATGCCGAACTCGTCCTGGTTCTGGATCGTCAGGCGTCGGGTCAGATCACCTTCGCCGTCGGCAATGTCCTGCATTGCGCGGGTCATCACATGCAGGGGTTGCAGCAGGATCCGGATCAGCATGCCCAGCAGGGCGATGATGATCGCCACGGCAATCACGGTGGCGACGATCGCCGAGGCGCGGAACTCGCTGAGCATCGAGAACGCCTTGTCTTTGTCCGCGGACAGGCCGATGTACCAGTTGACCGAAGGCAGGCCCTTGATCGGGGTGAAGGTCACGATGCGGGTCTTGCCATCGACCTCGACTTCACTGAAGTCGCTGTTGATGCGTGGCGTGTTCCGCGGATACACGTCGCTCAGGGTTTTCATCACCAGGGTTTTGTCCGGGTGTACCAGGATTTTGCCGTCGCCGCTGACCAGAAAGGCATAACCCAGGCCATCGAAGTCCAGCGCGTCGAGGGTCTGGATCAGGGTTTGCAGGCTCAGGTCGCCGCCCACCACGCCGACGTTTTGCCCGGCTTTTTTCGAGGCGGTGGCGATGGAGATAATCAGTTGGCCGGTGGCTGCATCTATATAGGGTTCGGTCAGTGTCGAGCTGCCGCTGTTTTCGGCACCTTTGTACCAGGGACGAACACGCGGGTCGAAACCGTCGGGCATTTTCGCGTCCGGGCGGATGGTGAAGCTGCCACTGGCATCGCCCAGATAGGAGGCCATGAACGTTGACGTCAGGGCTTTTTGCTCGAGCAGGCTGGCGACGCCAGGCTGGTCCGGATTGATGGCAATGTTCTGGGCAAGGTTCTCGATCAGCAGAATGCGCCCGGCCAGCCAGGTTTGAATATTGCCGGCCGTTACATCGCCCATTTCATGCAGGTAATTGTCCAGGTCCTGGCGAATCGCATTACGCTGCAGATAGTCGTTGTACAGCGTGAAGGAGGCGAAGGCAGCAATAACAATCAGGGCG
The DNA here is from genome assembly GCF_057838875.1 of Pseudomonas sp. KH_050. Classification (NCBI taxonomy): domain Bacteria; kingdom Pseudomonadati; phylum Pseudomonadota; class Gammaproteobacteria; order Pseudomonadales; family Pseudomonadaceae; genus Pseudomonas; species Pseudomonas sp. KH_050. The sequence continues at coordinate 1,477,293 of NZ_CM174478.1, forward strand.
GCGGCAAGCAGGATTTTATGGCTGAAGCGCAGATTTTTGTTCATGGCTTGTAGTGTCCGCTAAGGTCTTAATGTCCAGGGCGCGCAGTTTAAAAACGCGCAAAATGGGCAAAGGTGAAAGTAAGCTGATATTTCCATCTCTCCTTAGGGAATTATCTGACTTCGTTTTCAGTCTTTTCTGGTCTCTCGCTTTGCTATATCGACCATGCAGGCCTAAAGATTAACCATGGGTGACAAAATGCCTGACACATCGCAACTCGTTATCGGTGCTGACCTCCAGAGCCAGCCGATTGCCCAGGCCATGCGCCTGGCGAACCGTCACGGCCTGGTGGCAGGTGCTACCGGGACGGGGAAAACCGTAACCCTGCAACGGCTGGCCGAAGCCTTCAGCGATGCCGGCGTGGCGGTGTTCGCCGCCGATATCAAAGGCGATTTGTGCGGTCTGGGGGTTGCCGGCAATCCTCAAGGCAAAGTCGCCGAACGGATCGCCGGGATGCCTTGGCTCGATCACCGACCACAGGCCTATCCGGTCACCCTGTGGGACATCCAGGGGCAGTCCGGTCATCCGCTGCGCACTACCTTGAGTGAAATGGGCCCCTTGCTGCTCGGCAGTTTGCTGGAGCTGACCGACAGTCAGCAGTCGGCCCTTTACGCTGCCTTCAAAGTGGCCGACCGCGAAGGGCTGTTGCTGCTGGACTTGAAAGACCTCAAGGCGCTGCTTAACCACCTCAAGGACAATCCCGAGTTGCTCGGCGACGATGCGGCGCTGATGACCACCGGCTCCAGCCAGGCACTGATGCGGCGCCTCGCGACGCTGGAGCAGCAGGGCGCCGAAGCCTTGTTCGGCGAGCCGGCGTTGCAACTCGAAGACATTCTGCAGCCTGCCAGTGACGGCCGCGGGCGCATCCATCTGCTCGACGCCAGCCGCCTGGTGCATGAGGCGCCGAAGGTTTATGCGACCTTCCTGCTGTGGTTGCTGGCTGAGTTGTTCGAGCAACTGCCGGAGCGCGGCGATGCGGAAAAACCGCTGCTGGCGCTGTTCTTCGATGAAGCGCATTTGTTGTTCGCCGGCACGCCCAAGGCCTTGCAGGAACGTTTGGAGCAGGTTGTGCGCTTGATCCGGTCCAAAGGGGTCGGCGTGTATTTCGTCACCCAATCCCCGGGCGACCTGCCGGACGACGTGCTGGCTCAGTTGGGCTTGCGCATTCAGCACGGGCTGCGGGCGTTCACTGCCAAGGAGCAGAAATCCCTGCGGGCGGTGGCCGAGGGCTTCCGTCCGAACCCGGCGTTCGATGCGTTGGCGGTGCTGACGGAACTGGGCATTGGCGAGGCCCTGGTCGGCACCTTGCAGGAAAAGGGCACGCCGGCCATGGTCCAGCGGGTGCTGGTGGCACCGCCACAATCGCGAATCGGACCATTGACCGCTGCCGAACGTGCGGCCCTGATCGCCAGCTCGCCGTTGGTCGGGCGTTATGACAAACCGATCGACCGTGACTCGGCCTATGAAGTGCTGATGGGTCGCAAAGGCTTGGCTCCGGAGCCTGAAGCCGTGCCAGGCAAACCGGTGGCTGAAGAGCCGAGCTTTACTGACAAGGCCGGTGAATTTCTCGGCACCGCGGCCGGGCAGGCGTTGAAGTCAGCCATGCGCCAGGCGGCCAATCAGCTGGGCCGGCAATTGGTTCGTGGGTTGATGGGCTCGTTGTTGGGTGGCAGCAAGCGCCGCTAGCTAAAAGGCAAAAGATCGCAGCCTTCGGCAGCTCCTACGGCATGCGCGGTCCTTGTAGGAGCTGGCGCAGCCTGCGATCTTTTGATCTTGATTGTTGTTCGAGACCTTAGCTGCGCGGCTTGGCGTGACTGGCCAGGCGCTCCAGCGCGGCGCGCAGGTTGGGGTCGGTAATGCCGTCGGCGGTGGCCTGAATGGTTTGCGCGGCAATGGTCGACAGGTCCATGGTGTGGCCGACTGCGCCTTGTTGCACAGTGGGAGGCTGAACCTTGAACAGAATCCGCGTCAGGCTGGAAAATTCGTCGAACATCTGCAGTTGGCGCTGCAAACGTTTTTGCTGATAGCGCAGCCGGGTCGCCCAGTGGCCGTCGGTGACGATCAGCAGTAAACTGCCTTCACGCCAGGACGCCACGTGACAATGTTCACGGGCGGCAGGCTGCAGTTGGCTTTCAAGCAAACGCTGTAAATGCGCCAAACGTTGAGCGTGGCTGAAGATGGCTTTTAAAGGCTTGGCTTCGCGAAGCAACACGGCGGGTGCTTTGGCCGTAAGTGGGCGAAATGCCATGATCAGACACCTGAAGTAACAGAGCCGCCATGGTAGCAGAAAGCACCGCAAGCGCCTGACCCATTGCTTTGCAGACGGTTTACCCATTAAATCAATGGGTAACTTCTAGTCCGAATGGGTTGAAGTTCAGCAAAATGCCCTTATTTTAAGAGAGCCCCGTCACAGCGCTGTGCCAGCATCGTGGAATAACGCCACTTTCCTCTCCATCGTTTCCGGGTAGAATGCTCGTTCGCATGCGGCCATGAGGGCTGCTCGGGCGACTCACGGGGCCGCCCTCCATCCCTATGTGTGGAAGAACCTGCCGATATGTTTGCGCCTTTGTTAAAGAAACTTTTTGGAAGCAAGAACGAGCGCGAAGTCAAACGCATGCTCAAGACGGTACAGATCGTCAATGCCTTCGAAGAGCAAATGGTGGCTCTTTCGGATGAGCAACTGCGCGCCAAGACCGACGAGTTCAAGGCCCGCATAGCCAAAGGTGAGACCCTCGACAAGCTGCTCCCTGAAGCCTTTGCGGTTGCCCGGGAAGCCGGTAAGCGTGTCATGGGCATGCGCCACTTCGACGTGCAATTGATCGGCGGCATGACCTTGCATGAAGGCATGATCGCTGAAATGCGCACCGGTGAAGGCAAGACCCTGGTGGCGACACTGGCGGTTTACCTGAACGCGCTGTCCGACAAGGGCGTTCACGTTGTAACCGTGAACGACTACCTGGCTCGTCGTGACGCCAACTGGATGCGTCCGCTCTACGAATTCCTCGGTATGTCGGTCGGCGTGGTCACGCCATTCCAGCCGCCGGAAGAGAAGCGTGCGGCCTATGCTGCCGACATCACCTACGGCACCAACAACGAATTCGGTTTCGACTACCTGCGCGACAACATGGCTTTCAGCATGGAAGAAAAATTCCAGCGTGAGCTCAATTTTGCCGTAATCGACGAAGTCGACTCGATCCTGATCGACGAAGCCCGTACCCCGCTGATCATTTCCGGTCAGGCCGAAGACAGCTCCAGGCTCTATATCGAGATCAACAAACTGATCCCGCAGCTTGAACTGCACGTTGAAGAAGTGGAAGGCGAAGTCACCAAGGCTGGCCACTACACCGTCGACGAGAAGACCCGTCAGGTCGAGCTGAACGAAGCCGGTCACCAGTTCATCGAAGATATGCTGACCCGCGTTGGCTTGCTGGCTGAAGGCGAGAGCCTGTATTCGGCGCACAACCTCGGTCTGCTGACCCACGTTTATGCCGGTCTGCGCGCTCACAAACTGTTCAATCGCAACGTCGAATATATCGTTCAGGACGGTCAGGTCGTTCTGGTCGACGAACACACCGGTCGTACCATGCCGGGTCGTCGTCTGTCCGAAGGCCTGCACCAGGCCATCGAAGCCAAGGAAGGTCTGAACATTCAGGCCGAAAGCCAGACCCTGGCCTCGACCACCTTCCAGAACTACTTCCGTCTCTATAACAAGCTGTCCGGCATGACCGGTACTGCCGACACCGAAGCGTTCGAGTTCCACCAGATCTACGGTCTGGCGGTGATGGTCATTCCACCGAACAAGCCGCTGGCGCGTAAAGACTACAACGACCTGGTGTTCCTGACGGCGGAAGAGAAGTACGCCGCCATCATCACGGACATCAAGGAATGCATGACTCAGGGCCGTCCGGTGCTGGTGGGTACCGCGACCATCGAAACCTCCGAGCATATGTCCGGTCTGCTGCAGAAGGAAGGCATCGAACACAAGGTTCTGAACGCCAAGTTCCACGAAAAAGAAGCCGAGATCATCGCCCAGGCCGGTCGCCCGGGTGCGCTGACCATCGCCACCAACATGGCCGGTCGTGGTACCGACATCCTGTTGGGCGGTAACTGGGAAGTCGAAGTGGCCTCCCTGGAAAGTCCGACTCCTGAGCTGATCGCCCAGATCAAGGCCGACTGGCAGAAACGTCATCAGCAAGTGCTCGAATCGGGCGGCTTGCAGGTGATCGCCTCTGAGCGTCACGAATCGCGTCGTATCGATAACCAGCTGCGCGGTCGTGCCGGTCGTCAGGGTGACGCCGGTTCCAGCCGTTTCTACCTGTCGCTGGAAGACAGCCTGATGCGCATCTTCGCCTCGGACCGGGTGAAGAACTTCATGAAAGCCCTGGGCATGCAGTCCGGCGAAGCGATCGAGCACCGCATGGTGACCAACGCCATCGAGAAGGCCCAGCGCAAGGTTGAAGGCCGCAACTTCGACATTCGTAAACAGCTGCTTGAGTTCGACGACGTCAACAACGAACAACGTAAAGTGATCTATCACATGCGTAACAGCTTGTTGGCCGCTGACAACATCGGTGAAACCATTGCCGACTTCCGTCAGGACGTACTCAACGCCACGGTCAGCGCGCACATTCCTCCTCAGTCGCTGCCCGAGCAGTGGGACGTGCCCGGCCTGGAAGCTGCTCTGCTGAGCGACTTCGGGGTGAAACTGCCGATCCAGCAATGGCTCGACGAAGACGATCATCTCTACGAAGAAACCCTTCGCGAGAAGCTGATGACCGAGCTGTTGGCCGCCTACAACGAGAAAGAAGAGCAAGCGAGTGCCGAAGCACTGCGCAGCTTCGAGAAACAAATCGTTCTGCGCGTGCTGGATGACCTGTGGAAAGATCACCTGTCGACCATGGATCACCTGCGTCACGGCATCCATTTGCGCGGCTATGCGCAAAAAAATCCGAAGCAGGAATACAAGCGAGAGTCCTTCACCCTGTTCTCCGAACTGCTGGATTCGATCAAGCGCGATTCGATCCGTGTGTTGTCTCACGTTCAGGTTCGCCGCGAAGATCCGATCGAAGAAGAAGCGCGCCTGCGTCAGGAAGCCGAAGCACTGGCTCAACGCATGCAGTTCCAGCACGATGAGGCACCAGGCCTGGAGCAACCGGAAGTTCTGGGTGAAGAGGTCGATGTGGCCCTCGCCACCGCTCCGGTGCGCAATGAACAGAAGCTGGGCCGCAACGAACTGTGCTACTGCGGTTCGGGCAAGAAGTTCAAGCACTGTCACGGGCAAATCAACTGATACCCGTTTCAGAAGCTGAAATACCCGCGCCGCGACCGGCCTAGCCGTCGCGGCGTTTTACCATTGAAAACACCGTCCACTGAGGGCGGCGCAGACATCTTACTTAGGAGCGCATTCATGGCTGTTGGTCTTGGTCCTTTGCCAACGTTGCACCCGGTTGCCGGTTTTGAACTCGGTATCGCCTCGGCTGGCATCAAGCGCCCGGGGCGCAAGGATGTTGTGGTCATGCGCTGTGCCGAAGGCTCCACGGTCGCGGGCGTGTTCACCCTGAACGCGTTCTGCGCAGCTCCGGTGATCCTCGCCAAACAACGCGTGCAAGGTCCGGTGCGTTACCTGTTGACCAATACCGGCAATGCCAACGCCGGTACCGGTGAACCGGGCCTGGCCGCCGCCGAGCGCACCTGCGCCAAACTGGCCGAGTTGACCGGTGTCGACGCCAGCCTGGTGCTGCCGTATTCCACGGGGGTGATTGGCGAACCGTTGCCGGTCGAGAAAATCGAAGGTGCCTTGCAGGCTGCCCTCGATGATTTGTCCGTGGACAATTGGGCCGCGGCCGCCACCGGGATCATGACCACCGACACCCTGCCCAAGGGCGCGAGCCGACAGTTCCAGCACGACGGCGTGACCGTCACTGTCACGGGCATCAGTAAAGGCGCAGGGATGATCCGCCCGAACATGGCGACCATGCTCGGCTACATTGCGACCGATGCCAAAGTCTCCCGCGAAGTGTTGCAGAACCTGCTGCTGGACGGCGCCAACAAGTCGTTCAACCGCATCACCATCGACGGCGATACTTCGACCAACGATTGCTGCATGCTGATCGCTACTGGCAAGGCCGCGCTGCCGGAAATCACCTCCGCCGATGGTCCGCTGTTCGCTGCGCTGAAACAGGCAGTGTTCGAAGTCTGCATGGAAGTGGCTCAGGCTATCGTCCGTGACGGCGAAGGCGCGACCAAGTTCGTCACGGTTGAGGTGAACGGCGGTGGCACTCATCAGGAGTGCCTGGACGTCGGTTACACCGTGGCTCACTCGCCACTGATCAAGACCGCGCTGTTCGCTTCCGATCCGAACTGGGGGCGTATCCTTGCCGCCGTCGGCCGTGCCGGCGTGCCGAACCTGGATGTGAGCAAGATCGACGTGTTCCTCGGCGAGGTGTGCATTGCCAGCCGTGGCGCGCGTGCGGCGACCTACACCGAAGCCCAGGGCGCGGCGGTGATGCAGCGGGAAGAGATCAGCATTCGTATCGAATTGGGCCGCGGTAATTGCAGTGAAACCATCTGGACCACCGACCTGTCCCACGAGTACGTGAAGATCAACGCCGAGTACCGTACGTAACCAGGATCCAGACCGAGTCGCCCCATTCGCGAGCGAACCCGCTCCCACAGTAGATCTTCACTGAACACAGTATTTGTGTACGACAAGGGTCAATGTGGGAGCGGCGGTGCGGCGATCCGACTTGCTCGCGAAGACGGACGACCAGACTCTAAAGATTCTGGCCTGTTCCCCTTACGAAAAGGCGCCAAAATATGAGCTTCCACCTGATCATCGGCGACAAACTCTATTCCTCCTGGTCCCTGCGCGGCGCACTGGCGCTGGAGTTGGCAGGAGCGAGCTACACCGAAGAGCTGATCAAATTGAATCAGCCGGACACCCACCCATTAATTCTCAAACATTCGTCGACCGGCAAGGTTCCATTGCTGAAAACCGAGCACGGCACCATTGCCGACTCGCTGGCGATCGCCGAGTACCTGGTCGAACGTTTTCCCGAGGCCGATATGTGGCCGCGCGACATCGCCGCGCGTGCCCAGGCACGTTCCGCTTGCGCACAGATGCACAGTGGTTTTTTCGCGATGCGCGGCAACATGCCGTTCGACCTGAGCCACGATGCCCCGTTGTCGCCGATGCCACCTGCAGTGCAGGCTGATATCGAACGCATGTTGGCGCTGTGGGCAGAGTGCCGTGCCGCGGCTACTGAGCAGGGACCTTTTCTGTTCGGCCGGGTCAGTCTGGCAGACGCCTTTTTCGCGCCGATTGCGGTGCGTCTGCGGACCTATCAGGTCGCGTTGCCAGAGGTCGACGCGGCGTATGTCGAAACAATTTACCAATGGCCAGCCTTCAAGGCCTGGCAGAAGGCCGGTTTAGAGGAAGTAGTGCGGTGAAACGAGTACATGTGGCAGCAGCCGTTATCCGCGGCGCAGACGGCAAAATCCTGATCGCCCGACGTGCCGATACTCAGCATCAGGGCGGTCTCTGGGAGTTTCCCGGCGGCAAGGTCGAGGCCGATGAGGCGGTGGAAACGGCGCTGGCCCGTGAGCTGCAGGAAGAGTTGGGCATTGTGCTTGGCGCCGCGCGACCATTGATAAAGATTCAGCATGACTATCCGGACAAGCAGGTATTGCTGGACGTCTGGGAGGTCTCGGCTTTTACCGGTGAACCTCACGGTGCCGAGGGCCAACCCCTGGCCTGGGTCACGGCGCGGGAACTGGGGGGCTATGAGTTTCCGGCCGCCAACCGGGCGATCGTCGCGGCGGCGCGTTTGCCCGCTGAATACTTGATCACCCCTGAGGGCCTGGAGACACCGGCCTTGTTACGGGGTATTCAGAAAGCCATCGCCAGTGGCATCAAGCTGATTCAACTGCGTGCACCGAATGGCTACGACCCGAAATACCGCGATCTGGCGGTGGATGCGGCGGGCTTGTGTGCCGGCAAGGCGCAATTGATGCTCAAGGGCCCGTTCGAGTGGCTGGGAGACTTCCCGTCCGCCGGTTGGCACGTGACTGCCGCGCAATTGCGCAAGTACGCCAGCGCCGGTCGGCCACTGCCCGCATCGCGCTGGCTTGGCGCTTCCTGCCACAATGCCGAGGAATTGGCCCTGGCCGAAGAGATGGGCGTGGATTTCGTCACCCTGTCGCCGGTTCAACCCACCCAGACTCACCCGGATGCGCAGCCGTTGGGTTGGGATCAGGCGAGTCAGTTGATCAGCGGGTTCAACAGGCCGGTGTTTCTGCTCGGCGGAGTCGGCCCGGCCGAACGCCAGCGTGCCTGGGAAAGCGGCGCGCAGGGTGTGGCGGGGATTCGGGCGTTCTGGCCTGAGGCTTGATACTGTGGCGTAGCTGCTGGCCCCATCGCGAGCCTGCTCGCGATGGCGGCCTCATTGGCGATAAAAGTCTTCCTGCTAAACCTCAGGCTTCACTGCCGCCACCCAAAGTATCTCCGCCACCCCCTGACGCTTGGCGATCAAGCGCGCTGCAACAAACAGCAAGTCCGACAGCCGATTGATATAGGCCAGACCCACCCCGAGCAACGGCTCGACGGCATTCAAATGCTGGCAACGCCGTTCAGCACTGCGGGCCAGGCTACGACACACATGGGCCTGGGCAATCAGCACAGAACCGCCGGGCAGGATGAAATTCTTCAAGGGCCCCAGTTCTTCATTCCACAGATCGATAGCCGCCTCCAGGCGTTCGACTTCAGCCGCGTCGAGGGCCTGATACACCGGCATCGCCAACTCACCACCCAGGTCGAACAAGCGATGCTGGCAGGGTGTCAGGACTTCGACCACTTCGGCCAATCCTGGGCACTCATGGCTGTGCTCGGCCAACCCGGCCAGCAACAAGCCCAATTGGCTGTTCAAGGTATCGACTTCACCGATGGCCTCGACCCGGGGGTGATCCTTGGGCACCCGACGTCCGTCGCCTAGCCCGGTTTCACCTTTGTCGCCGGTGCGTGTGTAAATTTTCGACAAGCGAAAACCCATGCTTATCTCTCCATTTGACTGAGTTCGTGAGAGGCGAGCTGGTTGCCCGCCAATGGCAGGCGCAAGGTAAAACAGGTGCCCTGGCCCGGGGTCGATTGCACTTCCATCTGACCCTTGTGGTTATTGGTGATGATGAAATAGGAAACCGACAGGCCCAGCCCGGTACCCTGGCCGATTTCCTTAGTGGTGAAGAAGGGTTCGAAGGTCCGTTTGCGCACGCTTTCGCTCATGCCGATACCATTGTCCTCGACCTGGATTTCCGCCCATGGCGGATTCAAGCGGGTGCGCAAAATGATTCGCCCCGGCTCACTATCGTCTTCACGCTGATGAATGGCCTGGGCAGCGTTTTTCAGCAAGTTGAGCAACACTTGTTCCAATTCGTTGGCGGTACCCGGAACCGGGCCCAGCTGCGGGTCGAACTGGCGCGTGATGGCCTGGCCCTTGAAATCGAAGCCGATGGCCAGATCAAAGTCGTTGCTGGCAATCTCCACCGCCTGATCGATCAACGCCGGTAGGTCGCAAGGCGCCATCTGGCGGTTGCTGCGGCGGCTGAAACTGAGCATGTGGGTAACGATTTTTGCTGCCCGCGCGCCAGCCTGCTGAATGCCATCGAGTAACTGTGGCACTTCACGGCTTTGCAGGTAGCTGTTGACGGTGTGCAGTTCGACGCCTATCTGCTCGGCGTGTTCGAGGTTTTTCGGCAGGTCGGGAGAAAGTCGACGGCGAATGTTCTGCACGTTGTGCAGGATCGCCCCCAGCGGATTGTTGATTTCGTGGGCCATGCCGGCGGCAAGGCCGCCGACCGAGAGCATTTTCTCCGACTGCACCATCATTTCTTCCAGGGACAGGCGCTGGGTGATGTCATCGATACGGATAACCACGCCACGCCCGGCACCCCCCATCAATGGGTAGAAGGTCAGTGCGTAATGTCTGGCTTCATCGTCCTTGACCCAGGTGACTCGCTCGATCTTGGCCACCGTGTGCTGCTCGACGGTCTCCTTGAGTTGCGGCAGGAACTGTTTGAGCGGTTCGAAGGCGAGGAAGATCGGCTGGTTCAGGGCCTCGTCCAGGCGGGTTCCGGACAGGGCGCTGGCTTCCTGATTCCACTGGGTGACATAGAGCTGTTCATCCAGCGCGATCAGCGCCGAGGGCATTGAGTCGATGATGCTGTTGAGGTAGTTCTGGAACCCGGTGAGTTTTTTCTCGATCTTGCTTCGTACCTGGACTTCCAGCTCCAGCTTGCGATTGGTGTGGCGGGTCTCTTCGGCAAGGCCCTGGGCCTGGTCATACGCCGCCTGGGAATCGTCCCGCGCACGCTTGAGCTGCTGCTCACGGGCTTCGATTCGCGAGAGCATGGTGTTGAACGCTTCCGCGAGGCTGCCGATTTCGTCATGGTTACCGCGAGAGGCGCGCAAAGCGTAGTTCTCCTCGCGGGTTACTTGTCGGGACAGCACTTCGAGTTGGTGAATCGGCTGAGTGATCAGGCGTTTGATCTGCTGGGCGATCACCAGCCACAGCAGCACACTGAAGATCAGAATCCCCAGGCTGGCGGTCAGGGTGCCGGTGTAGAAAGCCACCGGCAGTTCGCTGCTGGCCACCAGCAGCAAATGCCCCGGCGGCTGCCCGGGACGCGGCAGAGTGATCAGCTGATTGCTGCGAAATTCGGTTATCTGCCAGGCTTCGATATGTCGATAGCGCTTGGGCAACTCGAGCGGCTCGCCGCTCTGCAATTGCGCCAGGCGCGCGCCTTTGCTGTCATACACCGCTGCGGCGCGCAACGGCGAATAGCTGTTGAGCTCATTAAGCAGCTTTTCGGCGCTTTGTGGCGAATCCAGTGCCTGAGCCGCCAGGCCCGGATTGGAAATCAGTCGGCCGATGGTCTGCAGGGCCTGTGGTGCCATGCTCTCCTGGGAGATCCAGTAGGCGGCGCTGATAAACGTCAGGTTGGCGACCAATAACACTGTGATCAACAGAACCAGCAGGGCTGCGAGAAGTTTCTGGCCGACCGGCAGGTTTTCAAGGCGCTGGCGCAATGGCATCGGGGTCGTCGCTAAAGAGGAACAAGTGGCCAGCGTAGCCGCTGCTCAGTCGCTGGGCAATCCGCGTGTGCGCAGGTGCTCGATCAGTCGCTGCTGCAGTTGATTGAGGTGGGGCAGATTCAGTTGATGCCGGGACGCAACCGTGCAGACATGACCCAGCAGGTAGCTGATCTCGGTTCTGCGACCATTGGCGACGTCCTGGTGCATCGATGAATAATTGGTTGCGGTCGCTCGAATCACCCGCTCGACTTCATGCTGCAGATCCAGCGCCGCTGTCGGCTGCCCGCAGCGCTCCAGCAGTTCTGTCAGTTCGGCGCAGAGGGTCGCGACCTCGCAGTGATGCTGTTGCAGGCCCCCATTGCGGCAATCGTGGAGGACGGTGAGCGGATTGATCGCGCAATTGAGCGCGAGTTTTCGCCACAGCCGCGTCACAATATCCGCGCTCCACTCGTGAGCGATACCGCTCTGCTGCAGGTCATCCAGCCAGGTTGGCGGGGTGGGGTGGCTGGCGTCACCGAGCCAGGTGTACCCGTGACCGGCAAACACCACGCGCCAGTCGCCATCGCGAAACGCCCCTTCGGTGCTGGATGCGAAGATGCAGCGCGCCTGCGGAACCCGCGCCGCGACGGCGTCCTGACTGCCCAGGCCGTTTTGCAACAGAATCACTTCGGCGTCGGACGTCAGGCGTGACGCCAGTCGGGCGACTGCTTTTTCGGCATCGTAGGCCTTGCAGGCGACGAGCAAGCGGGCGATGGGCTCGGCATTGTCGACGGTTTCGCCGGGGATCTCATGCAGCCGGGCCTGGCCTTGCTCCACCAGCGTGAGCCCTCCGGCTGCCCGGTAGGCCTGCAAGCGTGCCTGATCGCGCAGTATCAGCCTGACGGGCAAGCCTGCCCGGGCCAGACGGGTGGCCCACAAGGTGCCGAGGCTGCCTGCGCCAAGAACGTGCCAGGTAGTCGACATCAGCTTTTTGCTTTGATTGGCAGGTGCATGTGAGGCTCGCAGTGAAGGAGTGGAAAGACCCGTTATAATGAGCCCGCATTTTAACCGCAAGCCTGGCGTGCTCCATCTCTATTGAGCGGCGCCCTTTTAACATTGGAGAAATAACATGCCGTCGTTCGACGTGGTATCCGAACTGGACAAACACGAAGTCACCAACGCGGTCGAGAACGCCGTCAAGGAACTCGACCGTCGTTATGACTTGAAAGGCAAGGGCAGCTTCGAGTTCAAGGAAAAAGACCTGGCCGTCAACCTGACCGCTGAAGCGGATTTTCAGCTCGAAGCCATGATCGAAATTCTCAAGCTCGCGCTGGTCAAACGCAAGATCGACGTGCAGTGCCTCGAGCTCAAGGACGCTTATGCTTCCGGCAAATTGATGAAGCAGGAAGCCACCCTCAAGGAAGGTATTGATAAAGAGATGGCGAAGAAAATCGTCGCTCATGTCAAGGACGCGAAGCTCAAGGTGCAGGCGGCCATTCAGGGGGAGCAGGTGCGGATCACTGGCAAGAAGCGTGATGACTTGCAGGACGCGATTGCCGCACTGCGCGCCAAAGACTTCGGCCTGCCGCTGCAGTTCAACAATTTCCGCGACTGATTCCAGGAACCTCTTGGCGTTATCGGCGTCCGAGGCCCTTTGAATGGCAGAATCGATTGAACTCGACTAGTTTCAATCGTTCTGCCGGTCGGTATCGCGAGCCGGGCACCCGGTAATCAGGAGAGATAGATGGATTTGAATGCTGAAGTGGACAACCTGGTCAAGGCGTCCCAAGCCTGGATCCCGATGATCATGGAATACGGCAGCCGCGTGCTGCTGGCGGTCATCACCCTGGCCATCGGTTGGTGGCTGATCAACAGCCTGACCCATAAAGTTGGCCGATTGCTGGCTATGCGCAACGCCGATCAGGCCTTGCAGGGCTTTATCAGCAGCCTGGCGAACATTGTTCTCAAGGTGCTGCTGATCGTCAGCGTGGCCTCGATGATCGGTGTCGAAACCACTTCGTTCGTCGCGGCGATCGGCGCGGCCGGCCTGGCCATTGGCCTGGCATTGCAAGGCAGCCTGGCGAACTTCGCCGGCGGCGTGCTGATTCTGCTGTTCCGCCCATTTCGCATTGGCGACTGGATCGAAGCACAGGGCGTCAGCGGTACGGTCGACAGCATTCAGATCTTTCATACCGTGCTGCGTACCGGCGACAACAAGACGGTCATTGTGCCCAACGGCAACCTGTCGAACGGCATCATCACCAACTACAACCGTCAGACGACCCGCAAGGTGGTGTTTGATGTAGGCGTCGACTACGAAGCTGATCTGCAAAAGGCTCGAGCAGTCCTGCTTGAGCTGGCCAAGGATGAGCGCGTGCTGGCCGATCCGGCACCGGAGGCGGTGATTTCGACCCTGGGTGACAGTTCGATCACGGTTTCCCTGCGAGTCTGGGTGAAAACCGCGGATTACTGGAATGTGATGTTCATGTTCAATGAAATGTCCCGTGACCGATTGAAAGCCGCGGGTATCGATATTCCGTTTCCACAGCGAGTGATTCGGGTGGTTCAGGAAGCGGCTGTGTAACGCTGTTGTTCTTATTGCTTGGCTGTTCAGTCAGGTATCGGCAGTGAACTCAAGGGGCGCCAAGCCCCCTTGAGTGTCTTATCCCTCCTCAAATGTTATTCGCTAAACCATTTGGCTGACGCCAGGCATGAAGTGCGCGCGATGAAGGGTAAAACAAGATGCTTTAGTTAGCTTGCTATGCAGTTTTGCCACCGGTTGCGGTAATCCACCGGCAATAAAAAACCGCTCACCTGAATCAGGTGAGCGGTTTTTAGTTAGAGCAAAGCTCTACGACGTTATCGAATGACCGCAGAGTTACAAGATGCTCAGCGGGTATTCAACGATGATACGTACGTCGTTGTTGTCTGCGGTGTAGTCGGCGTTGTAGGCATCGTTTGCACGATAGATTGCGCTACGCAGGCGGAACGACAGGTCCTTGGCTGGACCTTCTTGCAGAACGTACTTGGTTTCGAAGTTGAACTCGTGTTCCTTACCTTCGGTATCGGAAGACGTTTTGATGTTGTCGCCGTATACGTAACGAGCCATGAAGCTCAGGCCAGGAACGCCGTAGGTCTTCATGTTCAGGTCGTAGCGACCCTGCCAGGAGCGTTCGTCAATACCCACGAAGTCGGAGATCTGGATGGAGTTGGCTACGAAGATCGTACCGTTACCGTCCACGCCGTACAGGTAGCTGGTGTCACCGGTAGAACGCTGGTGAGCCAGGGTGAATTTGTGCGCGCCGATGCTGTAGGCAGCTGCCAGGCTCCACAGTTTGTTATCGAGTGGACCGTACAGCGCCTGACCCTGATCTTTGGATTTGTAGGCGTTGAGGTCGAAGTTCAGCGACTGCTCGTCGTTGATCGGGAAGGTGTAGTTGGCGTTGACGTATTGCTTCTTGAAGTAGTCATCAACGTCGGATGCAGCGATACCGGCAACGAAGTTATCGGTGAACTGGTAGGTTGCGCCAGCGATGTTGGCGCTGGTCAGGCCTGGGGCGTGCGGGCCATTGATGCTGTCTTTGCCCATGCCGGTTTGCGAGCTCAGAGCAGTGAAACGACCGGCGCTGAGTTCCAGGCCTTTGATTTCCTTGACGGTGAGCAAGGTGCCCTCAGCGACTTCTGGCAGCAGACGGCTGTCATCGGTAGCGAATACAGGGCTGGCAACGAATTGACGACCATATTTCAGCACGGAGTCGGAAAGACGGAATTTGACAGCTGCGCCACCCTTGGATTGGGTGTCCTCAGGATGGCCTTCGCTGTCGCGAGCGAACAGACCGTTACCGGCGCGACCCGCGCCGCCATCCAGTTTGGCGGTGCCGCCTACGAATGCGTCGAGACCAAAACCAACAGTACCTTGGGTGAAGCCGGACTCGTAAGTAACCAGTTCGCTGATGCCGGTGTCTTGACGATAGCCACTTTTGAAACCGCCACCTGGCTTGGCAATGTTGCCGGCGCCATTACGGAAGTCACGGTTCATGTACTCGATACGAGTCTTGGCTACCAGGCTGCTGTCTTCAACAAAGCCTTTGGATTCGTCCTGGGAGGACGCGATTGCGAACTGCGAGGTGCCTGCTGAAACAGCCAGTGCGATCATGCTCCACTTCATCACGCGCATCGTGATTTGCTCCTTTGGTTTTTAGAAGAGTACTGCCGTCCCGCCTGTTTTATTATCCGGGCGGCTCTTTCTTTTTGTGTCGGCGCAAACTTATATCACGCTGACAATGTTGGCGATACTTACGTATCTATCCTTTCAGCTTCTTTACGACCATGTCGCAAAATGCTCGGTCCATGTCGCAAATTCACAGCCCCGGTGCAACCGGACTGACAACTTCAGCGCTGTTTTCGAAGGCTGGAGCATAGGTAAATGTGTTCTATGTCCAGGCAGTGAAAATTTCCATGGGCGACCTTGCCACTATTCTTATTTGTCCAGCGGTTTCCACTTCCAGTGGAGACCTGCGAGACAGTGTGGGTGGGAATGCAACAAGCGTGCACAAACCCGTTTTTTTCTGCCTATTTTTTCTCTTGGCGCTTTCGTCGCTGCCAAAACCTCATAAAACCGGGGTTTTAAGGTCGTTTTGTTTGGGCTTGACGCTACCATTTTCCTCGTGTCGCCTCTGGAAAATCCCCGGTGACAACCCAAAACGTTACCGGTTCACACTCTTGGTGGGTAATCGGCGGATGGTTGCCGCACTCAGAGTAGACGTACTGTGCGGTTTTGGTGCAAAACTTTTGCGCTGATGTGCGAATTCAGACAGTGTGGGTGCTCGGGTAACGGCTTGACCCTGCATGAGCGGGGCGTTTGCGCAAGGCAATAGCCGCTCGCGAGGAGTTGAAGAGTGCGTCCGGCAAGAAATGCTCCATGTTGGTGCGTCCCGGTCCCGGTATCCTGTGCCCGGCGGATCGACCCTTGCCAACAAAAGACCGCCCATGGCCGTTGTTCATCGTGAAGCGACTGACATTCGCAGGTATGCTGGAGTTCTGTCGCCTGGCAGGCAGTTGATCGAACTGGTGCCAGGCTCAAATCCAATGAGCTGAGCGGGAGTGCGCACGGTGTTCGCTTTAGATCCACGACTTCAACAAGACACACTACCGATTGGGGATTTCTCCTTGTGCCGGTTGCTGTTGTCCAATGATTCGAATTACCCCTGGTTCATCCTGGTGCCGCGTCGCGAGGATATCAGTGAGTTGTTTCAGTTAGATGTGGCTGATCAACAACAACTGTGGAAGGAAACCACGGCTCTGGCAGAGATGCTCAAGGACTCGTTCGATGCGGACAAGTTGAATGTGGCCGCCTTGGGTAACGTGGTCAGCCAACTGCACATGCATGTCATCGTGCGCAAACGTGAAGATGCGGCATGGCCGGCGCCGGTCTGGGGCAAACTTCCGGCAAAGCCATATAATGCGGAGCAGGTGGCGGTTATTCGCGAGCGATTGCGGCTGGTGTTGACCGAAGGCTTTACCTTCCTGGAGGGCTGAATCATGAGTCTGGAAGAGCGAGTTACTGATCTTGAAAGCCGTCTGGCTTTTCAGGATGACACCATTCAAGCATTGAACGATGTGCTGATAGCGCAACAGCGGGTCGTCGACCGCCTGCAACTGCAGATGGCGGCGCTGCTCAAGCGTCAGGAAGAGATGGTCGGTCAGTTCGAGTCCTTCGAGGAAGAGGCTCCACCGCCGCATTATTGAGTGCTGTCGAATCACTCAATATTCAGGCAATAAAAAACCGCGAGCAGCCTGGCTGCATCGCGGTTTTTTTATGACGCAATCAGCGACGCGGTAAAGCCGCGATCACATCTTCGGCTTGCAGGCCTTTATCCCGGTTCATCACGGAGAACTCCACACGCTGGCCTTCGACCAGGACGCGGTGTCCTTCACCCCGGATAGCACGGAAGTGCACGAAAATATCATCACCGGAATCGCGGGAAATAAAACCGAAGCCTTTAGAGGTGTTGAACCACTTGACGGTACCGGTATCGCGATTGGTCATGTCGTAGCTGGGTGCAGCGGCAGCTGGCGAAGAGGTGTAGAAGCTGATGCCCAGATGCAGGAGGACGGCGATCAGGGCAGTCACAAGACTGACCAGAACGGCCGGTTGGCCGCCAATGGCTGGCAGGGGAGCGAGCAGCGTAAGGATTTGCAGGACGACGGCCAGCACCAGCAGAGCGCTGACCAGGTTTTGCAGCTGGTGACGCGGCCCTTTGTTCCAGTAGGGAATAACCGGAGCGAGGGTCAGGTTGAGCAGCCCGAAAAACGCCAGGTACAGCGCGTCGGGTTGTTGCAGGTAAGGTACCGCTTCGGATCGCAGGCTAGGGATAAAGGACAGCAGCAGGGCTGCTGCGCCCGTTAGCAGATGGACGATTTTCAACATTTTGATTAACTCACGTTAAGACAGATCACCAGGAAGAGCTGATTGCGCACGGTTCGCTTCTGGACAATATGAGGCGCTGGACACGTACGCGGTATCAGCCTATGCGCCGCGCCCGGAAAAATAGGCGACAACGACACACCCTCTATTTAACAGCAAAGCCCGGACCTTCTCAAATCAAGCGCTACCGCAAGCTGTGCCGGTTTATCGTCGGGCAGGATGATCTGGCCTTCGTTGCTCTTGTGAAGGCGCGTTTTAGAGCGTTTTCCGAGTTTCGGACGGAGCGCAGGTTCTTTAGTGCGCTCGAGCCCGGGAAAGCCCTGCCAGGCGCTGATTGTGGGGCGGATCTGTCGGAGGGCCCAATGGGGTGCAAGGCTGCAGGGTGTCGGTACTCTTGCTAGAGTGGTCCTGCACCTGCTGGGTGAATTTCACCTATTCAAGGAGATAGACATGGCAATCGATATCGGTATCAGCGAAGAAGATCGCAAGTCGATCGTGGACGGACTTTCACGTCTGCTATCGGATACTTATGTGCTTTATCTGAAAACCCATAACTTTCATTGGAATGTCACGGGGCCCATGTTTCGCACGCTGCACTTGATGTTCGAAGAACAGTACAATGAATTGGCACTGGCGGTTGATTTGATTGCCGAGCGAATTCGCGCCCTTGGTTTTCCGGCGCCGGGAGCTTATTCGGTTTATGCGCGACTTTCTTCTATCAAGGAAGAAGAAGGTGTGCCCAGCGCTGAAGATATGATCAGGCAACTTGTCCAGGGGCAAGAGGCGGTAACGCGAACAGCGCGCGGTATTTTTCCGTTACTTGATAAAGTCAGCGATGAACCGACGGCGGATCTGTTGACGCAACGGATGCAAGTCCATGAAAAAACCGCCTGGATGTTGCGGTCGCTGTTGGACGATAAATGATCCTGAGGCACGGATTGCGGTGTGAGTCGCTCATTCGTGCCTCCTTTCTCCCGCTGCTTGTCAGCTCAGTGGTCCGGGCTCATTGGTGGCTAGCTCCAGTGCTTGCGAACTGACGACTTCTGCGCATTCAACTCCGTGTATGACCCGATCAATAGCCTCTGTTTTCCAGTAGTGGGAATCTGCTTTGATCATTGACTGTGTTGGGTTGTTGAATGTAGGACGACGATATAAGTCGCTCTACTGTTGTTGGCTTGTCCTACATGCACGGTCATAAAATCATCTGGATATAAATATCTGGTTAAGCTTTTATAAGGAAACAGATTGTTTCTGAATTTCTGAAGGAACGCATGGCAAGGGAGTGTCGATGATATGGCTCGAGGTATAGGTCGGGGAGTGCGAGAGATTGCTCAGTTTCAAAATGTAAAAGTGGATCCGTTTGTGCGGGAGTTCAATATGGGGCTGGCGCAACCACTGTCCAGATCAATCCGTTTGAATGGTTTTTCCACCTGTTTGCGGCTTGAGCAGATCTATTGGGATATCCTTGCGGAAATAGCCCAGATCAATTGTTGCTCGGTCAGTGCGCTGCTTTCCTATGTCGATCGAGAGGTGCACCTGCGGCATGGCGGGGTCAAGAATTTCAGTGGGTTGGTCCGGGTCGTGTGTGTTGTACATAGCTTGAAAAAAGGCAGTTGTCTCGCGGGCGCGCCATCCAGTGTTGGCTAAAGTATGTCCGCGAGCGGGCCGGCATCATGAGGATCCCCGCCGGTTGGTGCAGTCTTACGGCTGCACAGGCTCGATTTACCAGATATAATCCCGCGCTTTGCTGCGCAGCCCCATGCCCGCGCGCGCGTAATCTGATTGCCGAGACAATCCCCATGCCGATGTACGATTATCAATGTGCTTCCTGTGGTCATCAGTTGGAAGCCATTCAAAAGATCAGCGCTGCGCCGCTGGTCGACTGCCCTGCCTGCCAGGCACCAGAGCTCAAGAAGATGTTGTCCATGCCGGGCTTCCGCCTCAGCGGTAGCGGCTGGTACGAGACCGACTTCAAAACCGGCTCGAAGAAGAATCTGGCTGGCGGCGACAAAGCTGACTAAGTTGAACGACACGCGCGAGCTCTTGCACCATCAGGTACCTGACTCAGGTGCCGGGGTGCGGCAAGACCTCCACCGAATTTCGAATTAAGAGAAGCGAACCACCATCATGATGCGCAGCCATTATTGCGGCCAATTGAACGAAAGCCTGGAAGGTCAGGAAATTACCCTTTGCGGATGGGTCCACCGTCGTCGTGACCACGGCGGGGTGATTTTCCTCGATATCCGTGATCGTGATGGCCTGGCTCAGGTGGTGTTCGACCCGGACCGCGCTGAAACCTTCGCCGCCGCCGATCGCGTGCGCAGCGAATACGTGGTCAAGGTAACCGGCAAGGTACGCCTGCGTCCGGCCGGTGCCGGCAACGCCAACATGGCTTCGGGCATGATCGAAGTGCTGGGCTACGAACTGGAAGTCTTGAACGAAGCAGAAACGCCTCCGTTCCCGCTCAACGAGTTCTCCGACGTCGGCGAAGAAACCCGTCTGCGTTATCGCTTCATCGACCTGCGTCGTCCGGAAATGCTCGAGAAGCTGCGTCTGCGTTCGCGGATGACCACCAGTATCCGTCGCTACCTGGACGAGAACGGCTTCCTCGACGTCGAGACGCCGATCCTGACCCGCGCCACCCCGGAAGGTGCTCGCGACTACCTGGTGCCGAGCCGTACTCACGCCGGTTCCTTCTTCGCGTTGCCGCAATCACCGCAGCTGTTCAAGCAACTGCTGATGGTGGCTGGCTTCGACCGTTACTACCAGATCGCCAAGTGCTTCCGCGACGAAGACCTGCGTGCCGACCGTCAGCCTGAATTCACCCAGATTGACATCGAAACCAGCTTCCTCAATGAAAAAGACATCATTGGCATCACCGAAGGCATGATCCGCAACCTGTTCAAGGAAGTGCTGGGTGTGGAGTTCAGTGAATTCCCGCACATGACCTGGGACGAGGCCATGCGTCGTTACGGTTCCGACAAGCCGGACCTGCGTATCCCGCTGGAACTGGTAGACGTTGCCGATCAGCTCAAGGACGTCGATTTCAAAGTCTTCAGCGGCCCGGCCAACGATCCGAAATGCCGTGTTGCTGCCCTGCGTGTACCGGGCGGCGCCAGCATGCCGCGCAGCAAGATCGACGACTACACCAAGTTCGTCGGCATCTATGGTGCCAAGGGCCTGGCGTACATCAAGGTCAACGAGCGCGCCAAGGGCGTCGAAGGTTTGCAGTCGCCAATCGTCAAGAACATTCCTGAAGCCAGCCTCAACGTGATCCTCGATCGCGTCGGTGCGGTCGATGGCGATATCGTGTTCTTCGGTGCCGACAAGGCCAAGATCGTCAGCGAAGCCCTGGGCGCGCTGCGGATCAAGGTCGGTAACGATTTCAACCTGCACACCTGCGAATGGGCGCCGATGTGGGTCGTCGACTTCCCGATGTTCGAAGAGAACGATGACGGCAGCTTCACCGCCTTGCACCACCCGTTCACCGCGCCGAAGTGCACACCGCAAGAACTGGAAGCCAACCCGGCGACCGCGCTGTCCCGCGCCTACGACATGGTCCTGAACGGCACCGAGCTGGGTGGCGGTTCGATCCGTATCCACCGCAAGGAAATGCAACAGTCGGTGTTCCGTCTGCTGGGCATCAGCGAAGCGGAACAGGAAGAGAAGTTCGGCTTCCTGCTCGACGCCCTGAAATACGGCGCGCCGCCCCACGGTGGTCTGGCCTTCGGTCTTGATCGTCTGGTGATGCTGATGACTGGCGCCCAGTCGATCCGTGAAGTGATCGCTTTCCCGAAAACCCAGAGTGCTGCGTGCGTCATGACTCAGGCTCCGGGTCACGTGGATGCCAAGGCATTGCGCGAACTGCACATCCGTCTGCGCGAACAGCCAAAGGCTGAGTAGGGTTGACCCAAGGCGCATCCCTGGATGCGCCTTCTCTATATAGATAGAGCGGACCTTCTTTATGGAGGGGGCGGATGCGCCTTCTCTACTATAGAGAGCGTCGAGATTTTTTCTTGCTGGCCAGCGCATACCGCGCGGCGGGCAATGTTTCAAAGAGAATCTGGAGCAAGTTATGGCAGGTCATTCCAAGTGGGCGAACATCAAGCACCGCAAAGAACGTCAGGACGCCAAGAAGGGCAAGATTTTTACCAAGTGGATCCGTGAGCTGACGGTTGCTGCCCGTCAGGGCGGTGCTGATCCGGGTTCCAATCCGCGTCTGCGCCTGGCGCTGGACAAGGCGCTTGGTGCGAACATGAGTCGCGATATCATCGATCGCGCGGTTGCCCGTGGTGCCGGCGCGGCCGACACCGACGACATGGTCGAGCTGACCTACGAAGGCTACGGCCCGGGCGGCGTGGCGGTCATGGTCGAATGCATGACCGACAACCGTAATCGCACCGCGGCTGCTGTGCGCCATGCGTTCAGTAAATGCGGCGGGAACCTCGGTACTGACGGTTCGGTGGCTTACCTGTTCGAGCGCAAGGGGCAGATCTCCTTCGCGCCAGGCATCGACGAAGACGCCCTCATGGAGGCGGCCATGGAAGCCGACGCCGATGACGTGGTCACCCACGAAGACGGCTCCATCGATGTCTTCACCTCGTTCGCCGGTTTCTATGCCGTGCGTAACGCGCTGGAGGCAGCGGGTTTCACGGCGGTGGACGCGGAAATCGTCATGTTGCCGACCACCAGTGCCGAACTGGACCTGGAAGGCGCTGAAAAGATACTCAAGCTGATCGACATGCTGGAAGACCTGGACGACGTGCAGAACGTCTACTCCAACGCGGATATTCCGGAGTCGGTGGCAGAGCAGCTCGGCTGATACACCCATAAAAGATCGCAGCCTTCGGTTTACGCTGTACGTGTAGGAGCTGCCGAAGGCTGCGATCTTTTGATCTTGAAGATCGTCCGATCGCAGCCAGAACCTTCGGCAGCGCCTACAGTTTCCCTCAAGCATCCGCACCCTTTCTGCAGGCGATATGACTCTTATTCTTGGTATCGATCCCGGTTCGCGCATCACCGGTTATGGCGTGGTTCGTGATACCGGTCGTGGCTGCGTGTACGTCGCCTCGGGTTGTATTCGCACGGGCAGCGGCGAGCTGCATGAGCGCCTGCAAATCGTTTATCGCGGAGTGCGCGAGGTAATCCAGACCTACGGACCGGTGACCATGGGCATCGAGAAGGTGTTTATGGCGCGCAACGCCGATTCAGCCCTCAAGCTCGGCCAGGCCCGCGGTGCAGCCATTGTTGCAGGCGCGGAGGAAAGCCTGGAAATCGCTGAATACACCGCGACCCAGGTCAAGCAGGCAGTGACCGGGACCGGGGCGGCGAATAAGGAGCAGGTGCAAATGATGGTCATGCATATGCTGAAACTGACCAGCAAGCCGCAAATCGATGCCTCGGACGCCCTGGCCATTGCCATTTGTCATGCTCACATCCGTTCCAGCCTGTTGCCCCATGGTCTGGGCACGGCACGCAGCCGTGGCGGACGCCTGCGTCTCTGATAGCATCAGCAGTCATTTTTATCGAATGAGGGTTCTGCGCCTGTGTTGTCGGCGTATCGCCCTTGCTCTGTCGGTCGTCAGCCATTGATCTGGCCAACGCTTAAGGATCTGAAACGTGATTGGACGCTTGCGCGGCACTTTGGCTGAAAAACAGCCGCCGCATCTGATTCTTGATGTAAATGGTCTGGGATATGAACTGGAAGTACCCATGACCACCCTGTATCGACTGCCGTCGGTCGGTGAGCCGATTACCTTGCACACTCATTTGGTCGTCCGCGAGGATGCGCAGTTACTCTATGGCTTCATTGGCAAGCGCGAACGGGATTTTTTCCGTGAGCTGATTCGCCTCAACGGTGTAGGGCCGAAACTGGCGCTGGCGTTGATGTCCAGTCTGGAGGTCGACGAGTTGGTGCGCTGCGTTTCGGCACAGGACACCTCGGCGTTGACCAAGGTGCCGGGGGTCGGCAAGAAGACTGCCGAGCGATTATTGGTAGAGCTCAAGGACCGCTTCAAAGCCTGGGAAGTCGTGCCGAGCATGTTCGCCCTGGTACCGAACCAGCCTGATGCGCCGGCTTCCCTGGTGGCCAGTGCCGAAAGCGATGCCGTCAGCGCGCTGATCTCCCTGGGCTACAAGCCGCAGGAAGCCAGTAAAGCGGTGTCCGCCATCAAGGAAAAAGGTTTGAGCAGTGAAGACATGATTCGCCGCGCCCTGAAGGGAATGATTTAAGTGATTGAAGCTGATCGTCTGATCGCCGCCACGGGTAGTCGTGACCGCGAGGAAGTCCAGGACCGCGCGATTCGCCCGCTGAGCCTGGCCGAATACATTGGTCAGCCGACCGTGCGCGAGCAAATGGAGTTGTTCATCCAGGCTGCCCGTGGGCGCAACGAGTCGCTCGACCATACGCTGATCTTCGGTCCGCCGGGGCTGGGTAAAACCACCTTGGCCAACATCATTGCCCAGGAAATGGGAGTATCAATCAAAAGCACTTCGGGGCCGGTGCTGGAGCGTCCGGGTGATCTGGCCGCGCTGTTGACCAACCTTGAACCCCACGATGTGCTGTTCATCGATGAAATCCACCGTCTTTCGCCCATCGTCGAAGAAGTGCTGTACCCGGCGATGGAGGATTTCCAGCTCGATATCATGATCGGCGAAGGTCCGGCTGCGCGCTCGATCAAGCTCGATCTGCCACCGTTTACCCTCGTCGGGGCGACCACTCGCGCCGGGATGCTGACCAACCCGTTGCGCGACCGCTTCGGTATCGTCCAGCGCCTGGAGTTCTATAGCACTGCCGATCTGGCGACCATCGTCAGTCGGTCGGCAGGCATTCTCGGTTTGCCGCTCGATCCCGATGGCGCTTTTGAAATTGCCCGTCGGGCCCGCGGCACCCCGCGGATTGCCAACCGATTGCTGCGCCGTGTGCGGGACTTTGCCGAAGTGCGGGCCAATGGCCATATCACCAAGCCAATTGCCGACCGGGCGTTGAACCTGCTGGACATCGACGAACGTGGTTTCGACCACCAGGATCGACGACTGCTGCTGACCATGATCGAGAAGTTCGATGGCGGGCCGGTGGGCGTGGACAGCCTCGCAGCGGCGATCAGCGAAGAGCGGCATACCATTGAGGATGTGCTCGAGCCCTATCTGATTCAGCAAGGCTATATCATGCGCACGCCGCGAGGACGGGTAGTGACCCGGCATGCGTATCTGCACTTCGGTCTTAACATCCCGTCACGATTGGGGGATATGCCCGTGGTAGACGAGTTTCTCGATACCGTGGACGATTAAATAGCCTCTGCGCACTGATTTATTCAGGGTTTGTGCTGTCATAGGGTCTGTTCACAGGCCCTGGGGATCGGCATTACCGTTCTTTCGCGAGAAATGTGTTCGAGAATGAAAAACAGTTGCCTGGGCGGATTGGCAACCTGAGGAGTAACCACTAGAGTATGCGCGCGCAAAACGGGCTTGAGTCGTTCGCACATCGTTGTCGCGTTTATTACGAGGACACCGATGCCGGCGGCATCGTGTATTACGTCAATTACCTTAAGTTTATGGAGCGGGCTCGAACCGAGCGGCTACGGGAGCTGGGCTTTGCCCAATCCACGCTTGCAGGTGAGGACCTGTTGTTCGTCGTGCATTCCAGCGAAGCGCGTTACCACGCGCCGGCGCGACTGGATGACGAGCTTCTGGTGAGCGCTGAAGTAATCGAATTGAACCGTGCCAGCCTGCGCTTCAAGCAGCAGGTCAGGCGGGCTACGGATAATGCACTGCTCTGTGAAGGGCAGTTTTTGGTGGCCTGTGTGCGCGCCGATAGTTTGAAACCCCGAGCCATTCCCGAAGCTCTACGTGCGGCCTTTGCCCGCGTGAGCGGCGCGGGTACACACTCAGAGCAGGAGATAAAGCGTGGAAGCTAACGTCGTCGACCATACCTCCATGTGGAGCTTGGTCAGCAATGCCAGCGTCGTTGTGCAGTTGGTAATGCTGATCCTGGTGGCTGCATCGGTCACTTCATGGGTCATGATTTTTCAGCGCAGCAACCTGCTGCGCGCCGGTCGAGCTGCCCTGGAGAGCTTTGAAGAGCGCTTCTGGTCGGGTATCGACCTGTCGAAACTCTATCGCCAGGCCGGTAGCAACCCGGACCCGGACTCGGGCGTAGAGCAGATTTTCCGCGCCGGCTTTAAGGAATTCTCCCGGCTGCGCCAGCAGTCAGGCGTCGACCCGGAAGCGGTCATGGAAGGCGTGGCGCGTGCCATGCGCGTGGCCATTTCCCGCGAAGAAGAAAAGCTCGAGCAGAGCCTGCCGTTCCTCGCTACCGTCGGTTCCGTCAGCCCGTACATCGGCCTGTTCGGTACCGTCTGGGGCATCATGAACTCCTTCCGTGGTCTGGCAATGGCCCAGCAAGCGACCCTGGCCACCGTGGCTCCGGGTATCGCCGAGGCGCTGATCGCCACCGCCATTGGTCTGTTCGCGGCAATCCCCGCAGTAATCGCCTACAACCGTTTTGCCGCTCGTGGCGAAACCTTGATCGGCCGTTACTACACCTTCGCCGACGAGTTCCAGGCGATCCTGCACCGCAAAGTGCACACCAGCGAAGAATAAGCAGGTAATTCTCAATGGCTTTAATCGCTCGAGCTCGACGCAAGCGCAAGCCGGTTGCCGAGATGAACGTGGTGCCCTACATCGACGTGATGTTGGTACTGCTGGTCATCTTCATGGTGACCGCTCCGATGCTCAATCAGGGCGTGAAGGTTGATCTGCCCAAGGTTTCCAGCGAAGCCTTGCCGCAAGACAACAACACTCAGGTCCTGACCATTTCGATCAAGGCTGACAAGACCTATTACTGGAACCTTGGCAGCGAAGTCGATACTGAAAAACAGCAGGACAAGGCAATGACCTTGCCGCAGATGACCAGCGCCGTGACCAAAATCATCAGCGCCGGCACCGGTAACGGCAAGCGGACCCAGGTGTTCATTCGCGGTGACAAGACCGTCGATTACGGCTCCGTGATGGGTGCCATGGGCGGATTGCAGAAAGCCGGGGTCGGTAATGTTGGCTTGATTACCGAGGCGCCCTGATGCAGCGAATGCGAGAGCCGTCCGCCTCGGAAAGCTACTTCTGGCCTAGTGTCTGGGCGCTTGCCCTGCATATTCTGGTGTTTGGCATGCTGTTCGTCAGTTTTGCCTTCACTCCGGAGTTGCCGCCGGCCAAACCGATTGTCCAGGCGACCTTGTACCAGCTGAAATCGAAAAGTCAGGCGACTACCCAGACCAATCAGAAGATTGCCGGTGAGGCGAAGAAATCCGCCGCGCGTCAGACCGAAGTCGAACAGCTGGAACAGAAGAAGGTCGAGCAGGAAGCGGTAAAGGCTGCGGAACAAAAGAAAGAAGAGTCGGCTCAAAAGGCCGAGGAAGCGAAAAAGGCTGACGAAGCCAAGAAGGCCGACGAGGCGAAGAAGGCTGATGAAGCCAAGAAAGCCGACGACGCCAAGAAGACTGCGGAAGCGAAAAAGGCTGAAGAGAAACAATTGGCTGATATAGCCAAGAAGAAATCTGAAGAAGAAGCCAAAAAAGCCGCTGAAGAAGAGGCCAAGAAAAAGGCCGCTGAAGAAGCCAAGAAAAAGATTGTCGAAGACGCGAAGAAGAAAGCCGCGGACGACGCCAAGAAAAAAGCTGAAGCCGACGAGGCGAAGAAGAAAGTCGCCGAGGATGCGAAGAAGAAAGCTACTGCCGATGCTGCCAAGAAAAAGGCGACTGAAGCGGCGCGTAAATCGACCGAAGATAAAAAGGCCCAGGCCTTGGCCGATCTGCTTTCCGACACGCCGCAGCGCCAGCAAGCCTTGGCGGATGAGCAGGGCGATGAAGTCGCCGGCAGTTTCGATGATCTGATTCGTGCTCGTGCAGCGGAAGGCTGGGCTCGTCCACCTTCGGCACGCAAAGGCATGACAGTCGTGCTGCAGATCGGCATGTTGCCGGACGGTACGTTGACTTCGGTCAATGTGGCCAGGTCCAGTGGCGATGGTCCGTTCGACGCTTCGGCTGTAGCGGCGGTCAAGAATATTGGACGTTTGACAGAAATGCAGGGAATGAAGCCGAGTGATTTCGCTCCCTATCGTTCATTCAAGATGACATTCACACCTGAGGATCTAGCCTTGTGAGAAACCTTCTTCGAGGAATGCTTGTCGTTATTTGCTGCCTGGCAGGAATAGCGGCGGCGGATGAAAAAAACATTCTGGTCACCAGCGGCAGTGACCGGGCAACCCCGATCGCAGTAGTGCCGTTCGGATTCCAGGGCGGCAGCGTGCTGCCGGACGACATGGCGGAAATCATCGGTAACGACCTGCGCAACTCGGGTTACTACTCGCCGATTCCAAAGCAGAACATGATCAGCCTGCCGACCCAGGCCAGCGAAGTCATTTATCGCGACTGGAAGGCCCTGGGCGCCCAGTACATCATGGTCGGCAGCATTGTTCCCGCGGGCGGTCGCCTGCAGGTGCAGTACGCATTGTTCAACGTCGCCACCGAGCAGCAAGTGCTGACCGGCAGCGTATCGGGCAGTGTCGATCAGCTGCGCGACATGTCTCACTACATTGCTGACCAGTCGTTCGAGAAGCTCACCGGTATCAAAGGTGCTTTCTCGACGCGCATGCTGTACGTGACCGCCGAGCGTTTTTCGGTAAACAACACGCGTTACACCCTGCAGCGTTCTGATTATGACGGTGCGCGGGCAGTGACCTTGTTGCAGTCGCGCGAGCCGATCCTGTCGCCGCGTTTCGCCCCCGATGGCAAGCGTATCGCCTATGTGTCGTTCGAGCAGAAGCGCCCGCGCATCTTCGTTCAGCACATCGATACCGGTCGCCGCGAGCAGATCACCAACTTCGAAGGCCTGAATGGCGCGCCAGCCTGGTCGCCGGATGGCACGCGACTGGCTTTTGTCCTGTCCAAAGATGGCAATCCGGATATCTATGTCATGAATCTGGGTTCGAAGCAGATCAGCCGCGTGACCAAAGGTCCTGGCATCAACACCGAGCCGTTCTGGGGTAAGGATGGTTCGACCATCTACTTCACCTCCGACCGTGGCGGCAAGCCACAGATCTACAAATCCAGCGCAGGTGGCGGTGGTGCGGAACGTGTGACCTTCGTCGGTAACTACAACGCCAACCCTAAACTGTCGGCAGACGAAAAGACCCTGGTGATGATCCATCGTCAGGACGGTTTCACTAATTTCAAGGTTGCGGCCCAGGATTTGCAGCGCGGAAGCGTAAAAATCCTCACTGATAGCACTCTGGACGAGTCGCCTACTGTCGCGCCCAACGGCACCATGGTAATCTACGCCACCCGCCAGCAGGGCCGGGGAGTCTTGATGCTCGTGTCCATTAATGGACGCGTAAGGCTCCCGCTTCCTACCGCTCAAGGCGAAGTCAGAGAACCTTCCTGGTCCCCTTACCTGAACTGACGCGGCGCTACACGTTGTACTTAACACATTGGGGTTCATTAGGAGTTTCACGATGGAAATGCTGAAGTTTGGTAAGTTTGCTGCGCTGGCCCTGGCCATGGCTGTAGCTGTAGGTTGCTCGTCCAAAGGCGGCGACAATGCCGGTGAAGGCGCTGTCGATCCAAACGCTGGTTACGGCGCTAACACTGGCGCTGTTGATGGCTCCCTGAGCGAAGAAGCTGCTCTGCGCGCAATCACCACCTTCTACTTCGAATACGATAGCTCGGACCTGAAGCCAGAAGCCATGCGCGCTCTGGACGTTCACGCCAAAGACCTGAAAGCAAACGGCGCTCGCGTTGTTCTGGAAGGCAACACCGACGAACGTGGTACTCGTGAGTACAACATGGCACTGGGCGAGCGTCGTGCGAAAGCCGTTCAGCGTTACCTGGTACTGCAAGGTGTTTCCCCAGCTCAAGCTGAACTGGTTTCCTACGGCGAAGAGCGTCCAGTTGCTACCGGCAACGACGAGCAGTCCTGGGCTCAAAACCGTCGCGTCGAACTGCGTAAGTAATTCGTCATGCGAACGTGCCGTCGTGCTGTAACTGTTTTGGCTCTCAGCCTCCTGCCGCTTGCGGCGGGGGCTGCGGTTCCTGTGGTCGAGGACAACTCCGGCAATAGCGGGAGCAATTATCCGCCTGCGGGTTACGGTACGAGCGGCGCCTATGCCGGGGGAGGGGTTTCGGCCCCTGTCTCGGCACAGGGCGAGCTGTTCAACCAATTGCAACAAATGCAGGAACAAATCGAACGCCAGCAAGGTGTGATCGAGGTTCTGCAAAATGATGTGGCGCGCATCAAGCAAGAAAGCCTGGAGCGATACCAGGAACTTGATCGGCGCATCGGAACTGGCGGTGCTCCTGCCGCGGCTCCTCAAAATTCTCCCGCCGGTGGTGATCTCAATGCCCCCGGTGCAGCTGCGGCGCCTGCTACCCAGGCCCCGGCAGCGGGTACTGAGCAGGCGGATCCGGCGAAGGAAAAGCTGTATTACGACGCAGCCTTCGACCTGATCAAGGCCAAGGATTTCGACAAGGCCAGCCAGGCCTTCGCCGCATTCCTGCGCAAATACCCGAACAGCCAATACGCGGGCAACGCTCAGTACTGGTTGGGTGAGGTGAATCTGGCCAAGGGCGACCTGCAAGGTGCGGGCCAGGCTTTTGCCCGTGTCAGCCAGCTGTATCCCAAGCATGCCAAGGTGCCGGACTCGCTGTACAAGCTCGCTGATGTGGAGCGCCGCCTGGGCCATACTGACAAGGTCAAGGGCATTCTGCAGCAGGTAGTCGCCCAGTATCCGGGGACTTCCGCCGCCCAACTGGCCCAGCGCGACTTGCAACGCATGTAAGGCGGGTGACCGGTTTTGAAGAAACCCGCGCTTGACGCGGGTTTTTTCGTTAGAATTCATACCCTTTTTATGAAATACGCTTTTCGGGATTCGCGCGGTCGCGGGGTTCCTTGAAGTGCCTGACGGAGGCGGACAGCCTGTTTAGCTGTTACGCCCGTGGCGACTATGCAAGACACATTGAGAATCACCGAAGTTTTTTACTCGTTGCAGGGTGAAACGCGGACTGCCGGGCTGCCCACTGTCTTTGTGCGCCTTACCGGTTGCCCGTTGCGTTGCCAATACTGCGACAGCGCCTACGCGTTCAGCGGTGGCAGCATCCGCTCTCTCGACGATATCCTCGAGCAGGTTGCCGGGTTTCGCCCGCGTTACGTCTGTGTAACCGGCGGTGAGCCATTGGCTCAACCCAACGCCATTCCTTTGCTCAAGCAGCTGTGCGACGCCGGTTACGAGGTGTCGCTGGAGACCAGCGGTGCCTTGGACATCAGCGCGGTAGACCCGCGGGTCAGCCGGGTTGTCGACTTGAAAACGCCCGGGTCGCAGGAAGTCCAGCGCAATCGCTATGAGAACATCGAGCTGTTGACCTCGAATGATCAGGTCAAATTCGTCATTTGCTCCCGTGAAGACTATGACTGGGCAGTGTCCAAGCTGATCCAGTACGGCCTGGACCGGCGTGCGGGCGAAGTCCTGTTTTCGCCGAGTCACCATGACTTGAATGCGCGCGACCTGGCTGACTGGGTTGTTGCGGACAACCTGCCGGTGCGCCTGCAATTGCAGCTGCATAAATATCTTTGGAATGACGAGCCGGGGCGCTGAAATGACTGAACAACTGAACCAACAGCCTGCTAACCAGAAGCGCGCGGTGATCCTGCTGTCCGGCGGCCTCGACTCTGCAACCGTAGTGGCCATGGCCCGTGCCGAGGGTTACAGCTGCTACACCATGAGTTTCGATTACGGTCAGCGTCACCGCGCCGAGCTGGATGCCGCAGCGCGAGTCGCGCGGGATTTGGGTGTTGTCGAGCACAAGGTGATTGGTCTGAATCTGAACGGTATGGGCGGCTCGGCCCTGACCGACAGCTCTATCGATGTGCCTGAGGCTCCCAGTGAAGGCATTCCGGTGACCTACGTGCCGGCGCGCAATACCGTGTTCCTCTCCTTGGCGCTGGGCTGGGCGGAAGTGCTCGGTGCCCGGGACATCTTCATCGGCGTGAACGCAGTGGATTACTCTGGTTATCCGGACTGCCGTCCCGAGTTCGTCGAGGCTTTCGAGCGCATGGCCAACCTGGCGACCAAGGCCGGGGTAGAGGGGCAGGGCTTCCGTATCCTGGCGCCACTGCAGAACCTCAGCAAAGCCGAGATCGTCAAGGCAGGCGTGCGCCTGGGCGTCGACTATGGGCTGACCGTTTCCTGCTATCAGGCCGATGAAAAAGGCCGCGCCTGCGGCAAATGCGATAGCTGCCGCCTGCGTGCAGAGGGTTTCTCGGCAGCCGGAATTAGCGACCCAACAGCCTATTTCTGATTTATTTCAAATAAGGTGTTGAATTATCCTTAGAAATCAGTATTATACGCGTCACCACACAGCGGGTCGTTAGCTCAGTTGGTAGAGCAGTTGGCTTTTAACCAATTGGTCGTAGGTTCGAATCCCACACGACCCACCATTTTAGATGTAGATGTTTGAAAATCTGGAAGGCCCATGAAAATGTGGATTTCCAGATTTTTTTTTGCCCTGGATTTTAGCTCCGTCCAGTCCGGGCGCTTCACTGCATTACGCAGGCCAGAATCATCTTTTGAATCCACTGGATATTCTGTAGCCTTGCGCAGCTTCAATGTTGTCCGTGCCTGATGAACTCACTCTCCCGGCGGGGCCCTGATAGGGTCCGGAGCCGGTGGTATACTCGACTTTCGCGCAACCGCGCCTGCAGGTCTTGCGAACATGACACAAATTTCCGAACGCCTTCTGGTTCAAGCTCACCTCGACGCCAAGCAGCCCAAACTGCTGAGTGCTGAAGAGGAGGCCTATTACCGTGTCGCCATCGCCGCCGAGCTCAAGGCTCAGGACGCGGTGCTGGTTGCCCACTTCTATTGCGATCCGATCATTCAGGCGCTAGCCGAAGAAACCGGCGGTTGTGTGTCTGACTCGCTGGAGATGGCCCGCTTCGGCAACGCCCATCCGGCCAAGACGGTGGTGGTCGCCGGTGTGAAGTTCATGGGCGAAACCGCAAAAATACTCAATCCGGAAAAGCGTGTGCTGATGCCGACCCTGGAAGCGACCTGCTCGCTGGACCTGGGTTGCCCGGTGGACGAGTTCTCGGCGTTCTGCGATCAGCACCCCGAGCGCACGGTGGTGGTTTATGCCAACACTTCTGCCGCGGTCAAAGCCCGCGCTGACTGGGTAGTGACCTCCAGCTGTGCGCTGGAGATCGTCGAAAGTCTGATGGATAACGGCGAGACCATCATTTGGGCTCCGGACAAGCATCTGGGTACTTATATCCAGCGTAAAACCGGTGCTGACATGTTGCTCTGGGACGGTGCCTGCATCGTTCATGAAGAGTTCAAGTCCAAGCAGCTCGAAGACATGAAGGCGTTGTATCCGGACGCGGCGATTCTGGTTCACCCCGAGTCGCCGACTGCGGTCATCGACCTGGCGGATGCGGTGGGTTCTACCAGTCAGCTGATTGCTGCTGCGCAAAGCCTTCCGAACAAGACGTTTATCGTGGCCACCGATCGCGGTATTTTCTACAAGATGCAGCAGCTGTGCCCGGACAAGGTCTTCATTGAGGCACCAACGGCCGGTAACGGCGCGACGTGCCGCAGTTGCGCGCATTGCCCGTGGATGGCGATGAATACCCTTGAGCGTACGCTGAAGAGCTTGCGCGAGGGTACCAATGAGATCTTTGTCGATCCGGCGTTGATTCCCCAGGCTATTCGGCCGCTCAAGCGTATGCTCGACTTTACCCAGGCGGCACGCATGAAGCTGGCGGGGAATGCCTGATCCGCTGGCAGGTCGCTATGCAGGTGACCTGCCTCTCGAGGATGTACACCGCCCTCCTGTAGGAGCTGCCGCAGGCTGCGATCTTTTCTGCGGGCAGCACCATTGCAAAGATCAAAAGATCGCAGCCTGCGGCAGCTCCTACGGGGGGATTGCAGATTTCTACCCCGTTTGCAGGTGCACGCGGTCGGCGTAGGAGCTGGCGCAGCCTGCGATCTTTTCTGCGGGCAGCGCCATTGCACGATCAAAAGATCGCAGCCTGCGGCAGCTCCTACGGGGGGATTGCAGATTTCTACCCCGTTTGCAGGTGCATGCGGTCGGCGTAGGAGCTGGCGCAGCCTGCGATCTTTTCTGCGGGCAGCGCCATCGCATGATCAAAAGATCGCAGCCTGCGGCAGCTCCTACGGGGGGATTGCAGACTCCTGCGCCATTGCAGGTGCACGCGGTCGGCGTAGGAGCTGGCGCAGCCTGCGATCTTTTCTGCGGGCAGCGCCATCGCATGATCAAAAGATCGCAGCCTGCGGCAGCTCCTACGGGGGGATTGCAGATTTCTACCCCATTTGCAGGTGCACGCGGTCGGCGTAGGAGCTGGCGCAGCCTGCGATCTTTTCTGCGGGCAGCGCCATTGCAAAGATCAAAAGATCGCAGCCTGCGGCAGCTCCTACGGGTTTTGCGTATGCTGCGGTTTACTTGGTCTTCTTCGGAATCCGCACCAGTTGGGTGTTTGAGTAGATGTCGTGCCAGCTGCGTTTCTGTTTGTCGAACAACGACCAGATGAATCCCAGGCCCGCACACAGCAGCGAGGCGATGGCCACGACGAAGCGCAGCAGTGCCTGCCACAGGCTGATCGCCGTACCGTCGGGGTTCTGTACGCGGATGCACCAGACTTGCATGCCAAGGGTCTGGCCCGAATAAGTCCAGAACTTGGCGAAGAACCCGAACAGAACGAACAGCAGGATCGTTGAAAGCAATGGATCGCCATCCAGTGCGCCGGCATCGGTCAGGGCGCGCATTTTTTCTTCGCCGATGATCGCCATTTGCACCATCTTGTAGATGCCCCCCGTGACGATCAGAAGGGCAGTGCACAGCAGGAAGTCGTAGAACATCGCTGCCAGGCGACGGCCCAGGCCGGCGGCGGGGAAGTCGCCCTGGGGGCTTAGCAGGTGTTTCGACATGATGGGACTCTCGGCAGAAAAGAAGCCATTTTACGGAATTGCGCGCACAAAAAAGCCCCTGATGTCAGCATCAGAGGCTTTTTGTTGCAGCCAGGATCAGGCTTCTGCTTGTACTTCGTCAGCCTGCATGCCTTTTTGGCCTTGCACGGCAACGAACGTCACCTTTTGGCCTTCTTTCAGGCTCTTGAAGCCGTTGCCCTGAATAGCGCGGAAATGGACGAACAGATCCGGACCGCTTTCTGGAGTGATAAAACCAAAACCTTTTTCGTCGTTAAACCACTTGACGGTACCGCTCTGACGTTGGGACATTTCTTATTTCCTTTGACGCAAAAAATTAATGACAGCCTCCTTCTAGTGAAAGAGTACTGGGGCTGGTTGCAGGAAGTAAGAGACGTAGAACGGGTTGTAGCGAACTTTTGGCTACTGCCCAGGTCACGGTTCTCAAGCGACCCATGCAAACACAGTGAAGAAACTCTACGCCAACTAAGGGAGGAAAAACAAGCCCTTCGCAGCCCCCGGTTTTGCTGGTGTAGTGCTGTTTGCGATACGGGCCTGTCGGCTTATTCGATAGAGCTGTTCAATTGTTTTCGATCGTTATAAGCCAAGTTCATTATCGAAGCTTATAGTCAAAACCTGCACTGTTTCATGGCGGTTGCGTTACAGAGTAGTGCACTGTGACGCAATCGCGTTACTTATAGAAACAGTCAATCAGCCGCGATAGTAGCGCTGCGGAACAAATGGCATTTTGCTTACACTCATAGGCACCTTTTTCCCGCGAACAATCGCCCATACGGGTGTGTCGAGCGCCAAGTATTGGCTATCGAGGTAACCCATGGCCAATGGGCCGCCCAAGGTTGGCCCGAAGCCGCCGCTGCAAACAGTGCCGATCACGGAGCCGTCTTCATTGACGATTTCCGCGCCTTCACGTACCGGTGTGCGTTCCTGAGGCAGCAGGCCGACCCGTTTGCGGCTCACTCCAGCTTGTTGCTGGGCGAATACGGTTTCTGCACCCGGGAAACCTCCTGCACGTGAACCCTCGGCGCGACGAGGTTTGGAGATGGCCCAGAGCAGGCCGGCCTCGATCGGTGTGGTCTCGGTGTTCATGTCGTGGCCGTAAAGGCATAGACCGGCTTCCAGGCGCAGGGAATCGCGTGCCCCCAGACCGATCGCCGCCACCTCTGGTTCGGCCAGCAAGGAGCGGGCCAGCGCTTCGGCGCTGGCGGCCGGTACGGAGATTTCGAAGCCGTCTTCACCGGTGTAGCCCGAACGGCTGACGTAGCAGTCCACGCCCAGCAATTTCACACTGGCGAACTGCATGAAGGTCATCTTCGTTACTTCAGGCGCCAAGCGTGCCAGTACTGTTACCGCTGCCGGGCCCTGCAGGGCGAGCAGGGCGCGTTCTTCAAACAGTGGCTGAATCTCGCACTGATCGCCGATGTGCTTGCGCAGGTGCGCCAGGTCCTGGTCCTTGCAGGCAGCGTTGACCACCAGGAACAGTTCGTCGTTGCCCAGGTTGGCGACCATCAGGTCATCGAGAATGCCGCCGGTTTCATTGGTGAACATTGCATAGCGCTGCATGCCCACTGGCAAATCGATGATGTCTACCGGCACCAGAGTCTCCAGGGCCTTGGCGGCATTGGCGCCGGTCAGGCGGATCTGGCCCATGTGCGAGACATCGAACAACCCGGCCTGATCACGGGTGTGCTGGTGTTCCTTCATCACGCCCAGGGGGTATTGAACCGGCATGTCATAGCCGGCGAAGGGCACCATGCGGGCGCCGAGTTCGATGTGCAGTGCGTGCAACGGGGTTTTCAACAGTTGTTCGGTGGACATGTTCAGCTCCTGAAAAAATGCACTGATGCAGCCAGGCTCGCATCAGCACTCAATAATGTTGACCGCCAAACCGCCGCGGGCGGTTTCCTTGTATTTACTTTTCATATCGGCGCCGGTCTGGCGCATGGTCCGGATGACCTTGTCGAGGGAGACGTAGTGTTGACCGTCGCCGCGCAGGGCCATGCGCACCGCATTGATGGCCTTCACCGAACCCATGGCGTTGCGTTCGATGCACGGTACCTGGACCAGGCCGCCAATCGGATCGCAAGTCAGCCCGAGGTTGTGTTCCATGCCGATTTCGGCGGCGTTCTCGACCTGTTGCACGCTGCCGCCAAGCACTTCGCAGAGCGCCCCCGCGGCCATTGAGCAGGCGACGCCGACCTCGCCCTGACAACCGACTTCAGCACCGGAGATCGAGGCGTTTTCCTTGTACAGAATGCCGATCGCTGCCGCGGTGAGCAGAAAGCGCACCACGCCGTCTTCATTGGCCCCGGGAATGAAGCGCATGTAGTAATGCAAAACCGCAGGAATAATCCCCGCCGCGCCATTGGTCGGCGCGGTGACCACGCGCCCGCCGTTGGCGTTTTCTTCGTTGACTGCCAGGGCGTACAGGTTGACCCAGTCGAGTACCGAGAGCGGATCGCGCAGGGCGGCTTCGGGGTGCTTGCACAATTGCCGATGCAGCGCCGCGGCCCGCCGTTTGACCTTCAGGCCACCGGGCAGAATCCCTTCGTTGCGGCAACCGGCGGCGACGCAGTCCTGCATCACTTGCCAGATTTTCAGCAGGCCGGCGCGGGTCTCGGCTTCCGGACGCCAGGCACTCTCATTGGTCAGCATCACCTGACTGATGGACAGGCCGTAGGTGCTGCAATGGCCGAGTAAGTCCTTGGCGCTCTTGAACGGGAAGGTCAGCGGTGTGGCGTCTTCGACAATGCGATCAGCACCCGCAGCATCTTCATCGACTACGAAGCCGCCGCCGACCGAGTAGTACTCGCGGCTGCGCACCTGCAAACCGGCGGCATCGAAGGCACGAAAGATCATGCCATTGGGGTGATAGGCCAGCGGCTTGCGGATCATCGCCAGGTGGAGTTTTTCATTGAATTCGATGGAGTGTTCACCGAGCAGGTTCAAGCGTCCGCTGCCGCGAATCTCTTGCAGGCGGGCGGCGATGGTCTCGGTGTCCACGGTGTCCGGATGTTCACCTTCCAGCCCTAAAAGCACGGCCTTGTCGCTGCCGTGGCCCTTGCCGGTGGCGCCGAGTGAGCCGTACAGCTCGACTTTGACGCAGGTGGTTGCAGGCAGTAGCCCTTCACGGCGCAGGCCTTCGACGAAGCGCGCAGCGGCGCGCATCGGGCCGACGGTGTGGGAGCTGGAGGGGCCGATGCCAATCTTGAACAGGTCGAACACGCTCAGGGACATGTTGGGTTCTCCGGTTTCTTATTATGGTCGACTCAAACCCCTGTGTAGGAGCTGCCGCAGGCTGCGATCTTTTGATCTTCTTGAGACTCAAATGAACTCGAGAAAAAGATCGCAGCCTATCGGTAGCTCCTACACAGGGTTAAGCGTAGTTCTTACGCGTCCTGATAGCTTTCGATCGACGGGCAGGCGCAGATCAGGTTGCGATCGCCGAACACGTTGTCGACCCGGCCGACCGGTGGCCAGTACTTGCCTTCGATCAAGGAGGCTACTGGGTACACGGCTTGCTCGCGGCTGTACGGATGAGTCCACTCGCCAACGATTTCCGTTGCTGTGTGCGGAGCGTTTTTCAGCGGGTTGTCATCCTTGTCCAGCGCGCCGCTTTCCACTGCGCGAATTTCTTCGCGGATGCGGATCATCGCCTCACAGAAGCGGTCCAGTTCTTCCTTGGATTCGCTTTCGGTCGGTTCGATCATCAGCGTGCCGGCCACCGGGAAGGACATGGTCGGGGCGTGGAAACCGAAATCGATCAGGCGCTTGGCCACGTCATCGACACTGATGCCGCTGCTGTCCTTGAGCGGACGCAGGTCGAGGATGCATTCGTGGGCCACCAGGCCGTTGCTGCCGGTGTACAGCACCGGGTAGTGCTCTTCGAGGCGACGGGAAATGTAATTGGCATTGAGGATCGCCAACTGCGATGCACGCTTGAGACCCGCGCCACCCATCATCCGAATGTACATCCAGGTGATCGGCAGAATGCTCGCGCTGCCGAACGGTGCTGCGCAGACTGCGCCTTCCTTGCGTTCCATGGCGGCATGACCCGGCAGGAACGGGGTCAGGTGCGATTTCACGCCAATCGGGCCGACGCCCGGGCCGCCACCGCCGTGAGGGATGCAGAAGGTCTTGTGCAGGTTCAGGTGGGACACGTCGCCGCCGAACTTGCCCGGCGCGCAGAGGCCGACCATGGCATTCATGTTGGCGCCATCAATGTACACCTGGCCGCCGTTGTCATGAATGATCCCGCAGATTTCGCGGATGCCTTCTTCGAACACGCCGTGGGTCGACGGGTAGGTGATCATCAGCGCGGCGAGGTGTTCGCGGTGCTCGATGGCTTTGGCGCGCAGGTCTTCGATGTCGACGTTGCCGCGTGCGTCGCAAGCGGTGACCACCACGCGCATACCGGCCATGTTGGCGGTCGCCGGGTTGGTGCCGTGGGCTGACGAAGGGATCAGGCAGATATCGCGACGGTCATCGCCACGGCTCTGGTGGT
Source organism: Pseudomonas sp. KH_050 (assembly GCF_057838875.1). Classification (NCBI taxonomy): domain Bacteria; kingdom Pseudomonadati; phylum Pseudomonadota; class Gammaproteobacteria; order Pseudomonadales; family Pseudomonadaceae; genus Pseudomonas; species Pseudomonas sp. KH_050. Next base: position 1,516,333 of record NZ_CM174478.1, read on the forward strand.
AAGCGCGGATCGCCAGCAGGCCAGCGTATTCGCCCTGGGAACCGGCATTCGGCTGCAGGGAAATCGCATCGTAACCGGTCGCGGCGCAGAGCATCGCTTCCAGTTCGTCAGTCAGTTGCTGGTAGCCGGCGCTCTGCTCGGCCGGGGCGAACGGGTGCAGGGCACCGAACTCGGCCCAGGTCACCGGGATCATCTCGCTGGCGGCATTGAGTTTCATGGTGCACGAACCTAGCGGGATCATGGTGCGATCCAGTGCCAGGTCCTTGTCGGCGAGCTTGCGCAGGTAGCGCATCAGCTCGGTTTCCGAGTGATAACGGTTGAATACCGGGTGGCCGAGGATCGGCGATTGGCGCACCAGGGTCGCCGGGATACGGCTCTCGACAGCAGCGGCCAGTGCAGCGAAGTCCGGCAGCGCTTTGCCGTCGGCGAGCACGCTCCACAAGGTTTCGATGTCGGCCTGGCTGGTGGTTTCGTCGAGGGACACGCCGAGACGCTCGCCATCGATCACCCGCAGGTTGATGCGCTGGGCGCGGGCCTTGTCATGCAGGGTGGCGGTCTGGCTGCCGGTGTTCAGGGTCAGGGTGTCGAAGAAGTTCTCTTGCTCCACCGCCAGACCCAGATCGCTCAAGCCTTTGGCGAGGATCGCGGTCAGATGATGGATGCGATTGGCGATCTGCTTCAGGCCTTTGGGGCCGTGGTAAACGGCGTACATGCTGGCGATGTTGGCCAGCAGAACCTGGGCGGTGCAGATGTTGCTGGTGGCCTTCTCACGGCGGATATGTTGCTCGCGGGTCTGCATGGCCAGGCGCAATGCCGGCTTGCCGTGACGGTCCACCGAGACGCCGACCAGACGGCCGGGCATGTCGCGCTTGAACGCATCGCGGGTGGAGAAGTAGGCCGCGTGCGGACCACCGAAGCCCAGCGGCACGCCGAAGCGTTGGGCGCTGCCAATGGCCACGTCGGCGCCGAACTCGCCCGGTGGGGTCAGCACGGTCAGGGCCAGCAGGTCAGCGGCAACCGCGACCAGTGCGTTGGAGGCGTGGAAGCGTCCGGTCAGTTCGCGGTAGTCGAACAGGTCACCGTTACTGGCCGGGTATTGCAGCAAAGCACCGAAGAACGCACTGACGTCGGTCAGTTCGCGTTCGTCGCCGACCACCACGTCGATGCCCAAAGGCTCGGCACGGGTGCGCAGGACGTCGAGGGTTTGCGGGTGGCAATGGCTGGAGGCGAAGAAGGCGTGGCTGCCTTTGTTCTTGCTCAGGCGTTTGCAGAAGGTCATGGCTTCGGCAGCGGCGGTGGCTTCGTCGAGCAGGGATGCGTTGGCGATCGGCAGACCGGTCAGGTCGCTGATCAGGGTCTGGAAGTTCAGCAACGCTTCCAGGCGACCTTGGGAAATCTCTGGCTGATACGGGGTGTAGGCGGTGTACCAGGCCGGGTTTTCCAGCAGGTTGCGCAGGATCGGCGATGGCGTGTGGCAGTTGTAGTAACCCTGGCCGATGTAGGTCTTGAACAGTTGGTTCTTGGCGGCGATGGCTTTGATCGAGGCCAGGGCATCGGCTTCGCTCAGGCCATCGTCCATGTCGAGGACGCTGGTGCCTTTGATGCTGTCCGGAATGACGCTGGCGCTCAGGGCTTCCAGGGAGTCGAAACCGAGGGTGGCGAGCATTGCTTGCTCATCACCCTGGCGCGGGCCGATGTGGCGCGCAATGAATTCGTTGGCGGTGCTCAGATTGATGGTGCTGGACATGACAGGTTCCTCAGGCTTCGGCGTTGGCTTTGATCAGACGGTCGTAGGCGTCTTGATCGAGCAGTTGGCCGACAGCGCTGGCGTCTGCGGGGATGAAACGGAAGAACCAGCCTTCGCCCAGAGGGTCTTCGTTGACCAGTTCAGGGCTGCTATCGAGCGCTGGATTGGTCTCTACCACTTCACCGTCCAACGGCATATACACGCCGCTGGCAGCTTTTACTGATTCAACGGTCGCGGCTTCGGCACCTTTGTCGTAGGTCTGCAGTTCTGGCAGTTGCACGAAAACCACATCTCCCAGCGCATTCTGCGCGAAAGCCGTGATGCCAACGGTGACGCTGCCATCGGCTTCGGTGCGCAGCCATTCGTGATCTTCAGTAAAACGCAACTCGCTCATGGAAACTCCTCGGGGCCAGATTCGTCTGGTGGACGCGATTGAAATGCTCGTGCAGGGCCGAGCTGAATGGGCATTACCAAGCAATATCGCGGCCAATGTTTTTTATTTGTTATAAATCAATGGCTTAGGTGTTTTGTCCGGCTGAATTAATCCGATGGCTGTAGCGAAATCGCTACAGCTTGAGGCGAAGAAAAAAGCCTATCAGGATCAAAGCCTTGCATAGCGGCTCTTACCGAGGTGTGTAGCGATATCATTCCGCTGTAGCGCTTTCGGTACAGGTGGAGGTCGCTTTCAGAAAACAAGTTCGATGTTCTCGAACTGAAAACCCGGCCCGTAGGAGCTGCCGCAGGCTGCGATCTTTTCGGGGGCGCCGCAAAGGCAAGATCAAAAGATCGCAGCCTGCGGCAGCTCCTACGGGGGGGTGTGTGATGCATAGCGGGTGTACCCGGTCGGCGCGTAGGAGCTGCCGCCAGGCTGCGATCTTTTCGGGGGCGCCGCAAAGGCAAGATCAAAAGATCGCAGCCTGCGGCAGCTCCTACGGGGGGGGGTGTGACGCATAGCGGGTGTACCCGGTCGGCGCGTAGGAGCTGCCGCCAGGCTGCGATCTTTTCGGGGGGGCGCTGCAAAGGCAAGATCAAAAGATCGCAGCCTGCGGCAGCTCCTACGGGGGTGAGCGTACGGCGGGGATTGTGAGTTCCCGGAGCACCGCAATAGCCGAGTCAAAAATTGCAGGTGGGTGATCAGGTCTTCCCCGGAATCCCGTACTTGCGCAATCGATGGGCGATGGCGGTGTGGGAGGTTTGCAGGCGGCTGGCCAGTTGTCGGGTCGAGGGGTAGTTGACGTAGAGTTTTTCCAGCAGGGTTTTCTCGAACTCTTCCACGGCCTGTTCCAGGCTGTCGACTTCGCTGTCGCTCTGACGCGCCACCGAGGTGCCGGCAATGTCGAGGTCGCCAATGTCCACCAGGCTGCTTTCGCAAATCGCCGCGGCGCGGAAGATCACGTTCTGCAATTGCCTCACGTTGCCCGGCCAACGGTTGCCCAACAACGCCGGATAGGTTCCCGGGGCCAGGCGACAGACCGGGCGCTGGATCTGTGCGCAGGCCTGCTGCATGAAGTACCGCGCCAGCAGCAGGATGTCCTGGCCGCGTTCGCGCAGCGGCGGGACTTCGACGTTGAGCACGTTCAAGCGGTAGAACAGGTCTTCACGGAAGCTGCCTTCGCTGACCATTTTTTCCAGGTCGCGATGGGTCGCGCTGAGGATCCGCACGTTGACCTTGATCTCGCGGTCACCGCCCACGCGCCTGAAGCTGCCGTCGTTGAGAAAGCGCAGGAGCTTGGCTTGCAGGTACGGCGACATCTCGCCGATTTCATCGAGGAATACCGTGCCCTGGTTGGCCAGCTCCATCAATCCCGGCTTGCCGCCACGCTGGGCACCGGTGAAGGCGCCGGGGGCGTAGCCGAACAGCTCACTTTCGGCGAGATTTTCCGGCAGCGCCGCGCAGTTCAGTGCGAGAAACGGTGAGCTGTGGCGAGCACTGGCGGCGTGACAGGCGCGGGCCACCAACTCCTTGCCGGTGCCGGTCTCACCCTGGATCAACAGCGGCGCGTCGAGGGTTGCAACCCGTTGCGCGCGAGCCTTGAGGGTGCGAATTGCCGGGGACTCGCCGAGCAGCGCATCGAAGCCTTCGGCGTGGTCATGGTGCAGCGCCGACAGGCGTTCACCAATGCGGTTGGGCTGGTACAGCGTCAGCAAGGCGCCGGCGTCGGTGATTGGCGTGGCATCGAGCAGCAGGGTCTGACCGTTGACGGTGATTTCGCGCAATGGCAAGCGGAATCCGTACTCGAGCAAGGTATCCAGCAGCGCCGGATCGGCAAACAGTTCGGCGACGCTCTCGCCAGCCGGCTCACGGCCATACAAGGCAATCAGCGCCGGATTGGCCAGCAGGACTTTACCGGCGCTGTCCAGGGCCAGCACCGGGTCGGTCATCGCCGCGAGCAATGCATCGAGTTGCAGATGACGGCGCTGACCGGGAAGGATGTCGACTACCCTGACTGCCTGTACACCGTGCACGCTGAACAGTGCATCGCGCAATTCGTCCAGCACCTGCGGGCTCAAGGTCGGGGCATCGATATAGACATTGGGCGGAGCCATCTCCACCGCATCCAGATTGAGATTACGTCCACCCAGCAGCGCCAGGACTTCCTGGGTAATGCCGACGCGGTCGATGAAACTGACGTGGATACGCATGGGGCGGTTTTTGATTCTGGAGTGCGGAGGGTGGCAAGTATGCCTTGGAGGAGGGGGTGAGGTGAAATCGGTAAACGGAGATAGCCCCAAAAGATCGTCCGAACGCGGCCCCTTTGCCAGCTCCTACGCCGAGCGCGTTCCCCTGTAGGCGCTGCCGAAGGCTGCGATCTTTTCAAGTTTCGAGGGTAAAACGCTATTCCAAATGCTCCGGCTTCACCGGATCCCCGGATTTGACATCGAGTTGCTTGCGCACGTCCTCGAACATCTCGTCGTAGTATTTGTGCATCGAGACGATGCTGGCGCTCTTGGGCATGCCGTATTTTTGTGCGATGCGGGTGGCATGGCGAGCAAAGTCGAACGCCTGATCCTTGGGCAGGAAGAACTCTTCCTTCATGTCCTTGCCCTCGATGCTGCCGTGCAACGTAAAGAGCATGCCTTTGCCTTCCTTCGGATCCTGAGTGACTTCATAGTCAATGCGCAGGTTGTAGCTGTAGTCATCCTTGTTGAGCGCGTGGCGCTCGAAATGCAGGTGACCGGGTTCGAACGTGGCCATAGGCGTCTCTCCTTCAAAGGGCATTGAAGTGGGGCAGGCGAGGATCCTGCCCCGAGGGTTTTATTGGTAAGTAGTGCCAGGTTTCGCCGTGCTGATACGGGTGCCGGCCTTGCCCTGGACGATCACTTCGATGTCCGAGAGTGAACCGATCACCACGAATTTTCCAGTGTTGCGGGCGAACTCGCAGGCGGGCTGGACCTTGGGTCCCATGGAGCCAAGACTGTCACCACCAGCGCAAAAGCTTCCACTCGGCGCGCTGATCGCTTTGGCCGTGGGTCCAATAATCGGGGGGGTATATGGTTTTTTCGTCGGTCCGCGGTTTGTCCAGTGGCAGGCTGTCGCTGTGAGGCTGCTGCTGGAATATCGACCACCCTATGACTGGCCGGCGATGCTGGGTTTCTTGTCGGCGCGGGCGATTGCCGGGCTGGAGACGGTGGTCGATGGCGTGTATTGGCGCAGTATCAGCTTCAAGGGTATGCACGGAGTGCTTGGCGTTGGCCCGGGAACCGCAGATGCGCTGGCGGTGACGGTGCGTTTTGCCGATCCGGCCTCATTACCGCAGATTCTGGCGCGCTTGCAGCGGATGTTCGATCTGGCGGCGGATCCGCATACGATCAATCAGCAACTGGCGGTGGACCCGTTGATGGCCCGGTTGACGGCTGCGCGTCCAGGACTGCGGGTGCCGGGTACCTGGGATGGTTTCGAGTTGGCGATCCGCGCGGTGTTGGGGCAGCAGATCACCGTGGGCGCGGCCATCGGACTGGCGGGCAAGTTAGTGGCGCAGTATGGAGAGCCGTTGCGCGCAGCGGATCCGCAACTGCCGGGATTGACCCATGTCTTTCCTGAGCCGGCGGTATTGGCCGGGGCCGGTCTGGCGACCCTGGGCATGCCCAAAAGCCGTGGCAGGACCTTGTCCGGGGTAGCGCAGGCGTTGCTGGATGACCCCTTGTTGTTCGAACCGAAAGCGAATCTGAAGGAAGGCATGACGCGGTTGCTGGAACTGCACGGCGTCGGTGACTGGACGGCGCAGTACATTGCCATCCGCCAGATGCGTGAGGTGGATGCGTTTCCTTCAGGGGATGTGGGATTGATCAATGCCCTGGCGGCGCTTGAGGGTGGGCCGGTTACCGCCCGCCAGTTGTTGCAGAGAGCGGAGGCCTGGCGACCGTGGCGGGCGTATGCGGCGCAGCAGCTTTGGACTTCGTTGAGCCGTTCGGACTGAGACAGTTCCGGGGGTGGTGCTGGCTGTCAGGCCGTCATCGCGAGCTTGCTCGCGATAGCTCTCTGCAGGTCACCACCACTGCGGCCGATGGGAACCCAATTCCCCGGCCGCAATTGTCCATTGCAATGGAGTGCCGGCAATCTTCAATGGCACTTGCAAGCGATGCGCCGGCCCCCATGAAGTCTGCTCGACCAACAACCCCTGATCCTCTGCATCCTCTGCCCGCAAAGGCTCCTGCATACCAACCTGAGCATGCTCGACCAACAACTTCGCGGTCCGTGCCAGTGACAGGCGTGCCGAACTCCCTTGGCCGCTTTTCAAGCGCTCTGTCAGCGCCCGAATCGCACTCGCGGCCATCAGGTAGCCCGTGCCATGGTCCAGCGCCTGGACCGGTAGCGGCGTGGGTTTGTCGGTTTTTTTCCAGTGCCTGCCTGCGTCGGCAATCCCGCTGCTCATCTGCACCAGGCTGTCAAACCCGCGGCGGTTCTGCCATGGGCCGCTCCAGCCATAGGCGTTGAGGCAGACATCGATCAATCCGGGAGCGATGCTCTGCCGTTCAATCTGTCCGTAACCGAGACGTTCCAGCGCGTCGGCCCGGTAGCCGTGAAGCAGGATATCGGCGTCTTTGAGCAGCGCTTCAAACACCCCGCGATCAGCAGGGTCATGCAGGTTCAGCCGGGTGCAACGTTTGCCCAGCGTGACTTCGGGGACCACGCCCGGCTCGTTCCAGTCTGGCGGATCGACGCGCAGCACATCGGCGCCGAGCCCGGCGAGGAAGCGGCTGGCAATCGGGCCGGCGAGGACCCGGGTCAAATCCAGTACCTTGATTCCAGCCAGCGGTTGCGCCACCGAGCCCTGCCATGGCTTCGCGTTCTGGCTGGCGTTGGCGGCGAAATGTATCAGCGGTTCGGCGTTGACCGCCATCCCCTGGGGATGGGCCTGCCACTGTTCCCACGAACGCATTTGGGCCGCGCAACCGCCAGCGTCGATGACCGCCTGTTCCAGATCACTCTTGGCCCATTGCCCCACCTTGGTCGCCATCGCTGCGCGGTCGGCACACTGGCCGAGTACGGCTTCGGCAGCGGCGCGGTGATGAGGGGCGTTGGTGTGCAGGCGGATCCAGCCGTCTTTCGTTGCGTAGTCGCCGGCAACCGGATCCCACAACGGCGGCACGCACCAGCCTTGGGGGCGGATCGAGGTGGCGAACCAGAAGGATGCCAGCCGCCGGTCGACTTCAAGGCCGGGCAAGCGGCCGGTTTGCTGATGCAAGAGCTCGCTGATGGCCTGGCCGGCGACGGCGATGCTGGCGCTGGCCAGATCGGTGACGGCAAAGGCCGAGGGCAGGTCGCCACTGGAGGCGAATTGAATGGGGGTGTGGGGCAAGCCGAGTGCGGTTTGAATGGACGTCAGGAAATCGGTCATCGAAGGCCCTCCGGGAAGAGAGGGCAGCATAGATCAGAAGATCAAAAGATCAGAAGATCAAAAGATCAGAAGATCAAAAGATCGCAGCCTTCGGCAGCTCCTACGAAGGCGGTGATCTTTTTGGGTCAAACCCGAAACTGATCCATCAATTTCATTTGCTGAGTTGCCAGGGCATTCAACTGGTTGCTGATTTGCGCCGATTCTGTGGCTTGTTCGGTCAGGGTTTCGGTTACGGTGCGGATCGCCGAAACGTTGCGGTTGACCTCTTCGGCCACGGCGCTTTGCTGTTCGGCGGCGCTGGCGATGTGCAGATTCATGTCGCTGATCACCGTCACCGCATCGCTGATCTTGCCCAGCGCCTGCACCGCTTGCTGGATTTGTCCGGCATTGCTGTGGGCCTGGATCTGGCTCGAATGCATGCTCGCGACCACGCCGCGGGTGCCGGTTTGAATGCGTTCGATCACCCGGCGGATTTCTTCCACCGAGTCCTGGGTACGTTTGGCCAGGTTGCGCACTTCGTCGGCGACCACGGCAAAACCGCGACCGCTTTCCCCGGCGCGCGCCGCTTCGATCGCTGCGTTCAGCGCCAGCAGGTTGGTTTGCTCGGCGATGCTGCGGATCACTTCCAGCACCGAACCGATCTGCTCACTATTGACGGCCAGGGCTTCGACTTCGGTCACCGCTTTACTGACTTCTTCGGCCAGTCGATTGATGTCGCGGGTACTGCGCTCGATGATCGACATCCCGTCCCTGACCGATTGATCGGCATCTTTGGCCGCGTTGGCGGCATTCGAGGCACTATTGGCGACGTCCTGGGCGGTGGTGCTCATTTCGTTGGAGGCGGTGGCGACCTGATCGATTTCGCGAAACTGCAACTGCATGCCATCGCTGGTCTGGCGAGCTATTTCCGAGGACTGATCGGCGGTGCCGCGGGCTTCGGTGATGCTTTGCTTGATGTGCGCGATGGTCGGTTGCAGCTTGTCGAGGAAGCGATTGAACCAGTTGACCAGTTCGCCCAGCTCATCTTGCTTGCTGTAGTGCAGGCGCTGGGTCAGGTCACCGTCGCCGCTGGCAATCGCCTTGAACATTTGCGCCACGCTGTTGATCGGCCGGGTGACACCCGATGCGGTAAGCCAGATCAGCAGCAGCCCGAGCAGGCCGGCACCGACGGTGACCAGCAAGGTATTGACCGTACCGCTCGCTCGCGCGTCGTCGAGCACTGCTTGCAGCTTCAGCGAATCGGCGAGCAACACCTGCTGCGGCAAGTCGATCACCACGCCCCAGGCTTTGGCGTCGGCAATCGGCCTGACCGGGTAAACGGCGCGAATCAAGTCGCCCTGTTTGAGGATTTTCGGGGTGTTGCTGCTCAGCAGTTGCAGGACGTCCTTGCCATCCGCGCCAAGGGTTTCGCCGATGCTTTTACCGACGTTGCCGGCGTCGGCGCTGTAACCGGCGAGTACGCCGCTACCGGAGACGATCAGCATATGTCCGGCGCCATCGAACAACTCGCGCCGGGAATCCTTGGCGGCGGCTTGCAGCGAGTCGAGGGCGATATCCACGCCGACTGCGCCGATGGCCTTGCCATTGACCAGCAAGGGCACGGAAATGGTGGTCATCAGCATTTCTTTGTTACCGACAGTGTCGGCGTAGGGATCCAGCAGACAAGTGCGCTTGCTGTCCCGTGGGCAGGTGTACCAGCTGTTGTACGGGGTGCCGCTGAGGCTGAGGGTGGTTTTGGTCATGTCGTCTTCGACCATGATCGTGTTCATCCCGGTGCCGCCGGCGCGACTCCAGTAACTGGCGAAACGCCCGACCTCGTTGGAGGCGCGAGCCGCATCGTTGGCGAATTCACTGTCCTTGCCGTCGAGGCCATTGGGTTCGAAGGCGAGCCAGATCCCCAGCAGTTTGCTGTTGCGCTCGAAGGCAGTTTTCAGGCTCTGGTTGAGTTCTTCGCGCAGCGCCGAGGATTCCAGCGAACGCTTGCCGGCCATGATCCGCAGGTCGTTGATCTGATCGGCGAGGGCAGTCACCACCAGCAGGCTTTCACCAAACGTCTTCTCCACCCGTACCGCTTGCTCGGCGGCCTTGGCCTGGAGCAAAGTTTCGACGCTTCCAGTGAGCATTTTGGTGCTGGAGGCGCTGATCAGCCAATCGTTCTGGTGGGTCTGGTAGAGGTTCATGCCGACAATCAGGCCCACCACGCCGAACAGGCACAGTCCGGACAACAGTACGATTTTCAGGCGAATGGACAGAGCGTCGAACATGGGGCGATCTCGCTAATGGACAAGGAATGAGCAATGAGTCGGATGACTCGAGTGGCCAAATCCATTTAGCGCCATCTCCGGAGCACCGGCTCGCAGGGTGCATGTATGAGAGCAGGCCGACGAGCGGCAGGCAGTCTGTCATAAATAATTGACGAAAATCGAGAGGGAGATGTCGCGTTTTTCTGGTTTTTACGCGGTTTCGTTCTGCGTTAAGGTCTTGCTAGGCTCTGGGACGGGCGTTTGTCTGAAAGGGTTTGTATATTATTTTTAACGATTGGGCTGCGATCTGGAATGCAGACGCCTGGGGGGCAGTAGCGCTGGCCTGGGGCTGTCAGGAAGTGTGCTGCAACGGTTCCGGCCGCGACCAGATCCACAGATTGCCCAGGCTCATGCCGGTAATGGCCAGGTAGACCGGCCAGCCATGGTCGAGCATGAACAGCATCAGGCCGGCGCATAGCAGCATGCTGACGGTGGCGCTGAGCTTGGCTCGACGAGCGATGATTTTTCCGTTGCGCCAGTTGCAGAGGATCGGTCCGAACAGCCGATGGTTTTCCAGCCAGGCACTCAGGCGTGGCGAACTCTTGGTTGCGGCCCAGGCGGCCAACAGGATGAATTCGGTGGTCGGCAGGCCCGGCACGACAATGGCAATCAGACCAATACCCAGGCTGGCGTAGGCCAGCAGGCCGAAGAGAAAGCGGGCGAGTCTGGAGGAGGGGAGGTGAGGCATGGGGCTCATGATGGGTCGTAAGGCTTGCGGTTATACACGTACCCTGTGGGAGCGGGCTTGATATTCAACAACGATGCCAAATGTCAGACCGCATCACGAGCAAGCTCGCCCCCACAGATCGGTATTTTCAGGCGAGTTCCGGAGTTATGGCATACGCCTGTTCCAGTAACACGGTGAAGCGGTTGAACGCGTCGATGGCAGCTTTTTCCACTTCGGCTTCTTCTTGTGCGCTGAATTCCAGCCCGTCGAGGGTTTTGACGAAGCTTTTCCAGCCTTCAGCGCGACCACCAGCCGGTTCGCCGAGGTGGCGAGCGCCGAAGGTTTCGCTCAGCCCCAGGCCGACAGCACGCTTGATCAGGAACGCAGCACCGAGTTTCGAACCTTCGGACACGAACAGCCAACCCAGGGCTTCGGCTTTGGTTGGAGACTTCACGGCGCCTAGCTGCGCGTCGAGCACCCACTGCCGTTCTTCATAGAGCGTGTCGCGCGAGCGCATCACATTGCGGATGACTGGGAAATAGTTTTCCAGGGTGCTCTGGTCGGTCTTGGCGATCTGGTAGTTCAGGCTCCATTTGAGGTGATCGGCCACCGCAGTATCCAGGGCGAAGCTGTTTTCCAGGCCGAAACGCTCACGGGTAATGGTGTCGTTGCCGGTCCGCGAACGGTACATGCCCAGTGGCTGGCCAGCATCGAACGGACCACCCACGGCACTTTTCTGGTTGGTATCGCGGTCATCCTTGTACTTCTCGTAGGTCAGGCCCAAGCGTGCGTCGTCGCCGTAGTTCCAGCCCAGTTTGGCCAGCACGTTGGTGGTGCGCACGTCTTCCGGGTTGGCGGCGGTGCGGTCCAGGCCGGTGCCGTTGTTGTTGCCGAAGGAGTCGGTTTCGTGACCGTCGCGCTGGCTGAAATGCAGCAGGCCGTCGAACTGCTCGACGCGGCCGGCGACGGTGCCGGACTTCAGCCAGCTTTCGTCGGCAGAGCTGTAGCCGGTCTTCAGGCGCGCGCCGACATCCTCACCGGGCTTGATGATGTCGTCCGGGTCGAGGGTGAAATAACTCACCGCGCCGCCGATGGCGTTGCTGCCGTAGAGCACCGAGGCCGGGCCACGGAGAATTTCCACGCGCTTGATGATTTCCGGGTCGACGTAGTTACGCTGGGTCTTGGCATACGGGCCGTTGAAAAAATCGTTGGGAATCTCGACGCCGTCGACCTGGGTTAGAATCCGGTTGCCATCGATGCCGCGAATGTTGTAGCCGCTGATGCCTCCCCGGGTGCCGGCCCCACCGACCGAGACACCCGGTTCGTAGCGCACCAGTTCCTTGATGCTGTTGACGTTCTGCCGGTCCAACTCCTGGCGGTCGTGAACGGTGACGGTGCTCGGCACGCTGGTCACGTCCTGCGCCTGACGAGTGGCGCTGATGGTCACCTGTTGCAGAGCCAGCGCGCCGCCGCTGCGCCGTTCCAGCACAATGTTGTTATCACCCAGTTTGCGATAGCTCAGGTGGGTCCCCAGCAACAGGCGCTCCAAGGCTTTTTCCGGCGACAGCGAACCGCGTACGCCTGGCGACTCGACGCCTTCGGCGAGTTCTGCCGGCAGCCCGACTTGCCAACCAGTGACCGTGGTAAAGGCATTCAATGCCGATACCAGTGGCTGTTGAACAATGGTGAAGTTGTAGTCGCTCATGTTGCGGGTCGGTTGGCCGGTGGCGGTGGCGGCCAGGACCGGTGTGGCTTGCGCGCCAGCCAGCAGGATGGCGGCGGTCAGCAACGACAGCGCACAGTTTTGCAGGCGCGCAGAAGGTGAGGGGGATCGGCTGTTGAGGCGAGAGGACATCGATAGCGCTCCGTGTCGCACGAATCTTATAGGTGCAGACTCGCATTAAAAATGCGAATCAATTGCATTGGCTATAACGAGACGTTCTACCGATGGCTATCGAGTAAAAATAATGTCGATTAGTTGAGAATCACCAGCGCCGGGAATTCCTGCAGCCTGGCGGAAGTGATATGGGCCAGGGAGCGAACCACATCCAGTGGCTGATCGAGGCGGTAGTTGCCGGTCACCGCGACATCGGCCAGCTGTTCGTTGGTGTTGACGATCCAGCCCGGGTAATAGCGGCGCAGTTCGGCCAGCACTTGGCTCAGCGGGCAATTTTCGAATACCAATCGGCCCTCGACCCAGGCCAGATCCTTGACGGGATCGAGCCTGGCCGGTCGATCAAAGCCGTTCGGGCCGATACGAATGCTTTCCCCTGCGGAGAGGCGGACTCGCGCATCGTCATGGGTTGTCTGTAGATCGACGTCACCGCGCTGGACCCTGACTTGAGCCACGCCATCCAGATAACGCACGGCGAATGCGGTGTCGCGCACGCTGGCCCGGACCGGGCCGGCAGCGATTTCCAGCGGCCGGTCACGATTGGCCGGCACTTCGAAAAACGCCTCGCCCTGATACAGCCGGGCGACGCGCTGCTGGTCGTTGATGGTGCTGGAGAACGCCGAGTTGGTGTTGAGCAACACCTGGGAACCATCCTCCAACTGCAGGCGCTGGCGCTCACCGACCACGGTCAGGTGGTCGGCTTGCAAACGCATGGGCAGGTTGCTGAAACTGAACAGCCCGAGCAGCAATGCCGCCGCGGTGGCCAGCGGTTTCCAGTGTGGGCGCAGGCGTGAAATCAGCGATATTTTTTGCTTCGCGCTCAGAGTTTGCGCGCACTGCGCCACTTGCGGACCGTCCCAGATAGCCTGGGCCCTGGTAAAGGCCTCGGCGTTCAGCGGCGAGGCCGCGAGCCAGTCGCGGAACTGCCGGGTCTGTGCCTCGTTCGGACTTTCCAGCACCACCAGCCAATCCAGCGCCTGGTCCATGGCGTTGTCGCTGGAGGTGTCCTGCGCCATGACTGGCGGGCGGTATTGGTTGGTGTCCGTCACGGGTGTTCCTCGGCAGTGTCTGTGCACCGCTGCTTTTTAGAGAGATAGCTGAAAAGAGGACTAAGGGTAACAAACTGTACTGTCTGACAGAGAGGTGGAAGCTGTATCAAGGAATAGTCCTACAGGTTGATCAGTGATTTAAGCGTTCGGCGACGCCGACGCAGATCGCCATGATCAGTTTCAGTTCTTTCTGCACGGTACTCAGGGACACGCCGAGCTGCTCGGCGATTTCCAGGTAGCTGTGTCCGTGCAGGCGGCTGAGGATGAAAATCTGCTGCTGACGGGGACTGAGTTGGCCGAGGCTGATGTTCAAGCGTTCGAGCAACTGTTCGGCGTGGGCGGCATCCTCGGCGCTGCTCAGGGGCGCGGCGACGCTCTGCAACACGTCCAGCGGAACGTCTTCGAGCAGGGTCCGGGCCTGGATCCGCCGCGAGCGCAGATGATCCAGGGCCAGGTTGCGGGCGGTTTGAAAAACGAAGGGCTCCAGATGATCGATGGCTCGCTCGCTGAGGGCTCGGGTCACGCGCAAATAGGTTTCCTGCAGGAGGTCCTCGGCGGTGCTGTGGTTGTTGACCATCCGCTCCAGCGTGCGCAGTAGAGAGACTCGTTGAGCGAGGAAGACATGGTTGAAGCGCGATTGACTCACAGTAGGACCTGATCCATTTTTCAGCGAATGATAATGCTTATCATCTGCGCAAGTGGTCAAGTACTACTTTGTGAAGGAATTATTTGCGACTCATCAGATAAGCCTCGTAATCGGGAATCCGGTACGCGTGCGCCTGGTCCATCAGCGGACTGCTGAGCAGGTAATCGGCGCTGCATTCATTGCAGGCCACCGGGATGTTCCAGACCGCCGCGACCCGCAGCAATGCCTTGATGTCCGGGTCGTGTGGCTGTGGCTCGAAGGGGTCCCAGAAAAACACCAGCATATCGACCCGCTGCTCGGCGATCCGTGCGCCGAGTTGCTGATCGCCACCCAACGGGCCGCTGATCATGCTCTCGACGGGCAGCCCCAGACGTTTGCTCAGCAGCAGGCCGGTGGTGCCGGTGGCAACCAGCTCGTGCTGGGCGAGTTTGTCCTTTTGCCGTTCGGCCCAGTCCAGTAGAAACACCTTGCAGTGGTCATGGGCGACCAGGGCGATGCGCTTGCGCGCCGCCATGGTTTTCCGGGTGAAGCTGATACCGATCATCGGTTGTTGTTCCACAGGGGATCCGCCTTATTCGGTGTTGCAGAGAAGCTCAAAAGATCGCAGCCTGCGGCAGCTCCTACGCGTTGCAGAGTGCCAGGCAATTGTCGAGCATGCGGTTGGAGAAGCCCCATTCGTTGTCGTACCAGGCCAGCACCTTGAGCAGCTTGCCGCTGGACTTGGTGTGGTTGGCATCGAAAATCGACGACAGCGGGTTGTGGTTGAAGTCACTGGAGACCAGCGGCAGGGTGTTGTAGCCGAGGATCTTCGAGTGCTGGCTGGCTTCCTTGAGCAGCGCGTTGACTTCATCGGCGCTCGCTTCTCTTTTGAGCTGCACGGTCAGGTCCACCAGCGACACGTTGATCACCGGTACGCGCACCGACATACCGGTCAGTTTGCCCGCCAGTTCCGGCAGTACCAGGCCCACCGCTTCGGCGGCGCCGGTCTTGCTCGGGATCATGTTCTGGGTGGCCGAACGCGCACGATACGGGTCGACATGATAAACGTCAGTCAGGTGCTGATCGTTGGTGTAGGCGTGGATAGTGGTCATCAAGCCGCTTTCGATGCCCAGCTCGCGGTGCAGCACCTGGGCGATGGGGGCCAGGCAGTTGGTGGTGCATGACGCGTTGGAGATGATCTGGTGCGACGGGCGCAGAATGTCGTGGTTGACCCCGTAAACCACGGTGGCGTCGGCACCTTTGGCCGGTGCCGAGATAATCACTTTGCGGGCCCCGGCAGTAATATGCGCGGCGGCTTTGTCACGGTCAGTGAACAGACCGGTGCATTCGAAGACAACGTCGATCTTCTCGGCAGCCCACGGCAACTCGGCCGGGTTGCGGATGGCGCTGACGGCAATCCGGTCACCGTTGACGGTCAGGCTTTCCCGATCGTGCTGCACATCGGCATCGAAGGTGCCGTGCACGGTGTCGTACTTGAGCAAGTGGGCATTCATCGCGCTGTCCCCCAGATCGTTGATGGCGACGATCTGCAGATCCTGGCGGTAACCTTGGGTATAGAGTGCTCGAAGGACGTTGCGGCCAATACGGCCAAAACCATTGATGGCAATTCGTAGAGTCATTTGAAAGGTGCCTGTCGTCGTTTTGTTGTTGGAATAACAAGATTATTCGTAAAAAAATAGAAAACAAGCCTTTTTAGTGGCAATATTTTGTCTTATCTACAACGAGTGACCTGAATCAACTGGTCCGAATGATTGAAACCACGTCTGCAATGCCAAGCGCAGACCTCTTCAGTCAGCATAGACAATCAGGTCGCCACATCCGTTAGCCTGGAGTTCTACACATGCATCCCCGCGTCCTTGAGGTCACCGAACGGCTTATTTCCCGCAGTCGCGCTACTCGTGAGGCTTACCTGGCCTTGATTCGCGGTGCCGCCAGCGATGGCCCGCAACGCGCCAGACTGCAATGTGCCAACTTCGCCCACGGCGTAGCCGCGTGTGGCACTGAAGACAAAAACAACCTGCGAATGATGAACGCCGCCAACGTGGCAATAGTTTCGTCATATAACGACATGCTCTCGGCGCATCAGCCGTACGAGCACTACCCGGAACAACTCAAACACGCACTGCGCGAGATCGGCTCGGTCGGTCAGTTCGCCGGTGGTGTGCCGGCCATGTGTGATGGCGTGACCCAGGGCGAGCCAGGAATGGAGCTGGGTATCGCCAGCCGCGAAGTGATCGCGATGTCGACCGCCGTGGCGCTGTCCCACAACATGTTCGACGCGGCGATCATGCTCGGTATCTGCGACAAGATCGTTCCCGGTCTGATGATGGGCGCATTGCGCTTCGGTCACCTGCCGACGATCTTTGTCCCCGGCGGGCCGATGGTCTCAGGGATTTCCAACAAGGAAAAAGCCGACGTCCGCCAGCGTTATGCCGAAGGCAAGGCGACCCGTGAGGAGCTGCTGGAAACGGAGATGAAGTCCTACCACAGCCCCGGCACTTGCACCTTCTACGGCACCGCCAACACCAACCAGTTGCTGATGGAAGTCATGGGCCTGCACTTGCCAGGCGCTTCTTTCGTCAACCCGAACACACCCTTGCGCGACGCCCTGAACCGCGAAGCCGCGCATCAGATCACCCGTCTGACCAAGCAAAGCGGCAACTTCATGCCGTTGGGCGAAATCGTCGACGAGCGTTCGCTGGTCAACTCGATCGTTGCCCTGCACGCCACCGGCGGCTCGACCAACCACACCCTGCACATGCCGGCGATCGCCATGGCCGCGGGTATCCAGCTGACCTGGCAGGACATGGCCGACCTTTCCGAAGTGGTGCCGACCCTGTCCCACGTCTATCCGAACGGCAAGGCCGACATCAACCACTTCCAGGCCGCAGGCGGTATGTCGTTCCTGATCCGTGAATTGCTGGCTGCGGGATTGCTCCACGAAAACGTCAACACCGTGGCCGGCCACGGCCTGAGCCGCTACACCAAGGAGCCGTTCCTCGATAACGGTGAGCTGGTCTGGCGTGAAGGCCCGAGCGATAGCCTCGACGAAAATATCCTGCGCCCGGTGGCCCGGGCGTTCTCGCCGGAAGGCGGTCTGCGGGTGATGGAAGGCAACCTCGGGCGTGGCGTGATGAAGGTCTCGGCGGTTGCGCCTGAGCATCAGATCGTCGAAGCGCCGGCAATGGTGTTCCAGGATCAGCAGGACCTGGCCGATGCCTTCAAGGCCGGTCTTCTGGAGAAGGACTTTGTCGCGGTGATGCGCTTCCAGGGGCCGCGTTCCAACGGCATGCCGGAGCTGCACAAGATGACGCCATTCCTCGGCGTGCTGCAGGATCGCGGCTTCAAGGTCGCACTGGTCACCGACGGGCGCATGTCCGGCGCTTCCGGGAAGATCCCGGCAGCGATCCATGTCTGTCCCGAGGCCTTTGTCGGTGGCGCGCTGGCGCGGGTGCGCGATGGCGATATCATCCGGGTCGATGGCGTCAAAGGCACCTTGCAGCTTATGGTGGACGCCGATGAATTCGCCGCGCGTGAACCGGCCAAGGGCTTGCTGGATAACGGTATTGGCTGCGGTCGTGAATTGTTCGGTTTCATGCGCATGGCCTTCAGCTCGGCAGAGCAGGGCGCCAGCGCCTTTACCTCTGCCCTGGAGACGCTTAAGTGAAGTTAGCGCTGGTCGGTGACATTGGTGGAACCAATGCACGTTTTGCGTTGTGGAAAGACCAGCGACTGGAGTCGATCCAGGTGCTGGCGACGGCCGATTACGCCAACCCGGAAGCGGCCATTGGCGTCTATCTGAACGGACTGGGCCTGGCGCCCGGTTCGATCGGCGCGGTGTGCCTGTCGGTGGCAGGTCCCGTGGGTGGCGATGAATTTCGCTTCACCAACAATCACTGGAGGCTGAGTCGCCAGGCCTTCTGCCAGACCCTGGCGGTCGATCAGCTGTTGCTGGTCAACGACTTCTCGGCCATGGCCCTGGGCATGACCCGATTGCAGCCGGGCGAATTCCGGGTGGTCTGCGAAGGGACTCCCGAGCCGTTGCGCCCGGCGGTGGTGATCGGCCCTGGTACCGGTCTGGGTGTGGGTACATTGCTCGATCTCGGCGAAGGTCGCTGGATGGCCTTGGCGGGTGAAGGCGGGCACGTCGATTTGCCACTGAGCAGTCCGCGGGAAACCCGGTTGTGGCAGCACATCTTCAACGAGATCGGGCATGTCAGCGCTGAAACGGCGTTGAGCGGCAGTGGTTTGCCGCGAGTCTATCGGGCGATTTGCGCGGTGGACGGGCATGAGCCAGTCCTCGATACCCCGGAAGCGATCACCGCTGCCGGGCTGGCGGGTGACCCGATTGCCCTGGAAGTGCTGGAGCAGTTCTGCTGCTGGCTCGGCCGCGTTGCCGGCAACAATGTGCTGACCAGTGGCGGGCGGGGCGGGGTGTATATCGTCGGAGGGGTCGTCCCGCGGTTTGCCGACTTCTTCCTGGCGAGTGGTTTTGCCCGATGCTTCGCCGACAAGGGCTGCATGAGCGATTACTTCAAGGGCATTCCGGTGTGGCTGGTGACGGCGCCGTACTCCGGATTGACCGGCGCGGGTGTGGCCCTGGAACAGGCGGTTGCCTGATTGAAATGAGCCCCTGTGGCGAGGGAGCTTGCTCCCTCGCCACAAGATGTTGTTAAGGCATAATCCGCTCTATCCATAACAATAAGGACGACCCTCGTGAGCTCAGTCAACAAGTCGATTTTGTTGGTCGATGACGATCAAGAGATACGCGAGTTGCTGGACACCTATCTCAGTCGCGCCGGTTTTCAGGTGCGGACCACGCCCGACGGTGCCGGGTTTCGCCAGGCCTTGAACGAGGCGCCGAGCGACCTGGTGATCCTCGACGTGATGCTGCCGGACGAAGACGGCTTCAGCCTGTGCCGGTGGATTCGCCAGCACCCGCGCCAGGCCCAGGTGCCGATCATCATGCTCACCGCCAGTTCCGACGAAGCCGACCGGGTCATCGGTCTGGAGCTGGGGGCCGACGACTACCTCGGCAAACCCTTCAGCCCCCGTGAACTGCAGGCGCGGATCAAAGCATTGCTGCGTCGGGCCCAGTTCGGCCAGGAGCGCTCCGGCGGCGAGGTGTTGTGCTTCGATGAGTGGCGCCTGGATATGGTCAGCCATCGGCTGTTTCATAATGATGGCGAAGAAGTGATTTTGTCCGGCGCCGATTTCGCCTTGCTGAAACTGTTCCTCGATCACCCCCAGGAAATTCTCGACCGCGACACCATCGGCAACGCTACTCGCGGCCGCGATCTGATGCCCCTGGACCGGATCGTCGACATGGCGGTCAGTCGCTTGCGCCAGCGTTTGCGCGACACCGACAAACCACCCCGCTTGATCCGCACGGTACGCGGCAGCGGATATCAATTGGCCGCCAATGTGGTTGCCAGCAATGGTCACTGAGTTCTTCGGCCGGATCGCCCGGCGCGTGCCGGTACCGCGCTCGTTGCTGGGGCGGATGTTGCTGCTGACCTTGCTCGCGGTGCTGGTCGCGCAGGCCCTGTCGAGTGTGATCTGGGTGTCGCAACTGCGCGCCACTCAGCTCGAAGGCCTGGTTACCAGCGCCCGCAGCCTGGCGCATTCGATGACCGCCAGCGTCAGTTATTTCCGCTCCTTGCCGGTGGCTTACCGGCCGTTGGTGCTCGACCAACTGCGCAGCATGGGCGGGACGCGTTTCGTCGTGACTCTCAACGACAAGCCACTGGGCATGGAAGTGCTGGCGCCGACGCCGCGCAAGCAAGCGGTGCTCAAGGCGGTGGAAGAGGTGCTGCGCCAGTCCCTGGGCAATGATGCCGTTATCTCGGTGCAATTCGTCAGTGCCGATGACTTGCGAATCTTCAACGGTGGTTTGAAACTCGATGAACTGCCGCGCTCCTGGGCTCATTACGCGTTGACCCTGGAACCGGTGAACCCGCCGGTGCTGGTGACGCAAATCCAGTTGGCCCCGGGCGAATGGCTGTACATCGCCTCACTGTTGCCCGAGCCCTACACCAGCCTCGAAGCGCAAGGGCTGCCGTCGCAGCAGGTGTGGTTCATTGTGCTGACCAGCAGTTTTCTGCTGCTGTTCATCGGCCTGCTGGTGCACTGGCAGAGCCGACCGCTCAAGCGCCTGGCGCGGGCTGCAAGGGATATGTCACTGGGCGCGGAAGTCGAACCGGTGGCGCAGGGCGGGGGCAGCGAAGTGGTCGAGGTCGGCCGCGCTTTCAATGCCATGCGCGAGCGCATCAGCCGCTACCTGACCGAGCGCAGCCAGTTGTTCAGCGCCATTTCCCATGACTTGCGCACGCCGATTACCCGCCTGCGGCTGCGGGTCGAGCTGCTGGAGGATGAGCCGTTGCAAGCCAAGTTCGGCCGCGACCTCGATGAACTGGAGTTGCTGGTCAAGGGCGCGCTGCAATGCGTCAAGGACACCGATATTCATGAAAACATCGAGCCGGTAGATCTCAACCATGTGCTCGATTGTCTGGTCGAACCCTATCTGGCGCCCAACGGCAATGGTCGCGTGACTCTGCAGGGGCGGGCGCTGGCCACCTATCCTGGCAAGCCACTGGCGCTCAAGCGCTGCATCGGCAACCTGATCGACAACGCACTGAAGTACGGGCAGAGGGCTCATCTGCACATCGACGACGATGACAGCGCGTTTATCCTGCATGTCGATGATGAAGGCCCCGGCGTCCCCGAGCAGCGTCTGGAACAGTGCTTTGAACCGCACTTCCGGCTGGCCGGTCAGCAGCAGGGTTATGGCCTGGGACTGGGCATCGCCCGCAACATTGCCCACAGCCATGGTGGGGAAGTGAGTTTGCAAAATATGCGCGAAGGCGGGTTGCGAGTGACATTGCATTTGCCGCGGTCAGTGGATTGAGTTGATATCGCGGCTCGCCGCCCGTAGGAGCTGCCGCAGGCTGCGATCTTTTGATCTTATGTCACCGATCGGTGACATTTCTCCGGTCCTTCGTGACCTGCATTTTCACAGGCCTTGTTTAGACTCCAGTCAGTCATAACAACAAAAAAGGCACCCGCAATGGACACTACTGCTCCTGCGTTCGGCAGTTGGCTGAACGCACCTGCCCACCACGCCTGGCTCGCCGCCGAAGGCCAGCGTCTGCTGGCATTTGCCAAGGCTTCGAAGGTCGCCGAAGGCTTCGGCAATCTCGACTATCTGGGCTGCCTGCCGATCAATGCCCAAGCCGACACCATAAACACCGCGCGTATGACTCACAGCTTTGCCATGGCGCACATCCAGGGCATTCCCGGCTTTGCCGGGTTGATTGACCATGGCATCACCGCCCTGAGCGGACCGCTGCGTGACACCGAACACGGTGGCTGGTTTGCTGCGCCGTTCCACCGCGATGGCAACACGGACAAAGCCGCCTACCTGCATGCCTTTATTGCACTGGCTGCCAGCTCTGCGGTAGTCGCCGGGCGCCCGGGTGCACAGGCCTTGCTGGCGGAGGCAATCAAGGTGATCGACGAGCATTTCTGGAGCGAGAAGGAGGGCGCCATGGGCGAATCCTTCAATCGCGACTGGCACTTTGAGGAGGCTTATCGCGGCGCCAACAGCAATATGCACGCAACCGAGGCCTTTCTGGCCCTGGCGGATGTCACTCGGGACAACCGCTGGCTGGACCGCGCCTTGCGCGTCGTCGAGCGAGTGATTCATACCCATGCTGCGGCCAATGAGTTCATGGTCATCGAGCATTTCGATCGTCACTGGCAGCCGCTACGCGAATACAACCAGGACAATCCTGCCGACGGCTTTCGCCCCTACGGCACCACTCCCGGTCACGGTTTCGAATGGGCGCGACTGGTGCTGCACCTTGAAGCGGCGCGCCATGGGTTGGGGCTGGCGACCCCTGAGTGGTTGTTGATCGACGCGCAAAAACTGTTCGAGAACAATTGTCTTCACGGCTGGGAGGTCGATGGCGCACCGGGCATCGTCTACACCCTGGGCTGGGACAAACGCCCGGTGGTTCGCCAGCGCTTGCACTGGACCCATGCCGAAGCCAGCGCCGCCGCCAGTGCCTTGCTCAAACGCACCGGGGAGCAGCGTTACGAAACCTGGTATCGGCGCTTCTGGGAATTCAACGAAAGCCGGTTGATCGACCGGGTCAACGGCAGCTGGCATCACGAACTGGACCCGCAGAACCGGCCGAGTGCCGATATCTGGGCTGGCAAACCCGATCTCTATCACGCCTGGCAAGCCGTCCTGCTGCCCCGCTTGCCGTTGGCGCCGAGCATGGCCACCGCGTTGGCGCGGTTATCCGGGAGCGCGGCTGTGTAACCATGTGGTGACATTTACGCATCCCTTCGTTACCTGCGAAGGCCAAGACCCTGGTTAAAATCCTATGCAGCGCAAGCACCAGACTTGCATGCATAACAACAAGAAAGGTACTTCAGATGAATGCGATCACTCGCCTCGCCACAGTCATTTCTCTCGCCTCGTTATTTCCTCTCAGCGCCCTTGCTGCCGATGCCAAAGGCACGGTGGAAGTTGTGCATTGGTGGACCTCGGGTGGTGAAGCCAAAGCTGTCAAAGTCCTGAAAGATCTCGTTGAAAAAGACGGCTATGAATGGAAGGACAGCGCTGTCGCCGGTGGTGGCGGTGCCGCGGCCATGACGGTGCTGAAAACCCGCGCTGTCTCTGGCAACCCGCCTTCTGCGGCGCAGATCAAAGGTCCGGACCTGCAAGAGTGGGGCGCACTGGGTCTGCTGACCAACCTCGATGAAGTCTCCAGCCAGAACAACTGGGACAAGCTGCTCTCCAAGACCGTTTCCGACACCATGAAATACGACGGGCATTACGTCGCCGTGCCGGTGAACATTCACCGGGTCAACTGGCTGTGGATCAACCCGGAAGTCTTCAAGAAAGCCGGCATCGACAAAGCCCCGACCACCCTCGAAGAATTCTATGTCGCTGGCGACAAGCTCAGGGCCGCCGGTTTCATCCCGCTGGCCCATGGCGGTCAGCCTTGGCAGGACAGCACGGTGTTCGAGGGCCTGGTGCTGAGCATCATGGGCGCCGATGGCTACAAGAAAGCCTTCATCGACCTCGACGAAAAAACCCTGACCGGCGAGAAGATGGTTGAAGTCTTCACCGCCCTGAAAAGAGTCGGCGGTTACATGGACGAAAACCGCGCCGGGCGTGACTGGAACATCGCTGCTGCCGAAGTCATCAACGGCAAGGCCGGCATGCAGATCATGGGCGACTGGGCCAAGAGTGAATGGACCGCGGCCGACAAGGTCGCCGGCAAGGATTATCAATGCGTGCCGTTCCCCGGCACCCAAGGCAGCTACACCTACAACATCGACTCCCTGGCGATGTTCAAGCTGTCGGCGAAGAACAACACCCCGGGCAATATCGCGGCGCAAAACGACGTGGCGAAGATCGCTCTGGAGCCTGAGTTCCAGTACGTGTTCAACCAGAACAAAGGCTCGATCCCGGTTCGCAATGACTTGGACATGAGCAAGTTCGACGCCTGTGGCCAGGCTTCGGCGAAGGACTTCGCCGAAGCGGACAAGAACGGCAAGCTGGAGCCGAGCATGGCTCACAACATGGCCACGAGTCTGGCGGTACAGGGCGCGATCTTCGACGTAGTGACCAACTTCATGAGCGACAAGAATGCCGACCCGGCCAAGGCCGGCAAGCAGATATCTTCGGCGATCAAGGCCGCGATGTAACAGCTGCACCCGCCGCAGGCATACCTGCGGCCAACCCCTCACCGTTGCCTGTACGGCATGAGCCCCGGCCCATGCTGCTGGAGGCGCTCGGTCTGGATTTCACTTCTACAACAGGAGTTTTCCGATGAGCTCTGTGGCGGTATTGCGCAAAACCTCACCGTTCGATGCGCTGCAGCGCTGGCTACCGAAGTTGGTGCTGGCGCCAAGCATGCTGATCGTGCTGGTCGGTTTCTACGGTTACATAATCTGGACGTTCGTTCTGTCCTTCACCAACTCCAGCTTCATGCCGAGCTACAAGTGGGTCGGCCTGCAGCAATACATGCGCTTGATGGACAACGACCGCTGGTGGGTCGCGAGCAAGAACCTCGCGGTCTTCGGTGGCATGTTCATCGGAATCAGCCTGGTGCTCGGGGTGTTTCTCGCGGTGCTGCTGGACCAGCGAATTCGCAAGGAAGGCTTCATCCGCACCATCTACCTGTACCCGATGGCGCTGTCGATGATCGTTACCGGCACCGCCTGGAAGTGGCTGCTCAACCCGGGCCTGGGTCTGGACAAAATGATGCGTGACTGGGGCTGGGAAGGCTTCCGCCTGGATTGGCTGGTGGATCAGGACCGGGTGGTCTATTGCCTGGTGATCGCCGCGGTCTGGCAGGCCTCGGGTTTTGTCATGGCGATGTTCCTGGCCGGTTTGCGCGGGGTCGATCAGTCGATCATCCGCGCCGCCCAGGTCGATGGTGCGAGCCTGCCGACCATCTATCTGCGCATCGTCCTGCCGAGCCTGCGTCCGGTGTTTTTCAGCGCCTTCATGATCCTCGCGCACATCGCGATCAAGAGCTTCGACCTGGTGGCGGCAATGACCGCGGGCGGCCCGGGTTACTCCTCCGATTTGCCGGCGATGTTCATGTATTCCTTCACCTTCAGCCGTGGCCAGATGGGTATCGGTTCAGCCAGCGCGATGATGATGCTTGGCGCGATCCTGGCGATTCTGGTGCCGTACCTGTACTCCGAATTGCGAGGTAAGCGCCATGAGTAATCAGCTTGGCAAACCGGCCCTGAGCCTGAGCCGCGTGGCCATCTACGCGACCTTGTTGCTGGCTGCCGCGGTGTACCTGATCCCGCTGGTGGTGATGCTGCTGACCAGCTTCAAGAGCCCCGATGACATCCGCACCGGCAATCTCCTGAGCTGGCCGCAAGTGATCGACGGCATTGGCTGGATCAAGGCCTGGGACACGGTCGGCGGTTACTTCTGGAACTCGGTGAAAATCACCGTTCCAGCGGTGTTGATCTCGACCTTTGTTGGCGCGATGAACGGCTACGTGCTGTCGATGTGGCGCTTCCGTGGCTCGCAACTGTTCTTCGGACTGTTGCTGTTCGGTTGCTTCCTGCCGTTCCAGACCGTGCTGCTGCCGGCCTCGTTCACCGTCGGCAAGCTCGGCCTGGCGAACACCACCACGGGCCTTGTGCTGGTGCACGTGGTCTACGGCCTGGCGTTCACCACGCTGTTCTTCCGCAACTACTACGTAAGCATCCCCGATGCGCTGGTCAAGGCCGCGCGGCTGGACGGTGCGGGGTTCTTCACCATCTTCGGGCGGATCCTGCTGCCGATGTCGGTGCCGATCATCATGGTCTGCCTGATCTGGCAGTTCACCCAGATCTGGAACGACTTTCTGTTCGGGGTGGTGTTCGCCAGCGGCGATGCGCAACCGATCACCGTGGCCCTGAACAACCTGGTCAACACCAGCACCGGGGCCAAGGAATACAACGTTGATATGGCAGCGGCGATGATCGCCGGGCTGCCGACACTGCTGGTCTACATATTCGCTGGCAAGTATTTCCTGCGTGGGCTGACGTCCGGCGCGGTCAAGGGGTAAACCATGGCAACTCTCGAATTACGCAACGTCAACAAAACCTACGGCAGCGGTTTGCCGGACACCCTGAAAAACATCGAACTGAAGATCGATGACGGTGAGTTCCTGATCCTCGTCGGCCCGTCCGGCTGTGGCAAGTCGACCTTGATGAACTGCATCGCCGGCCTGGAAAACATCAGCGGCGGTTCGATCCTGGTGGACGACTCCGACATCAGTGGCATGAGCCCCAAGGACCGGGACATCGCCATGGTCTTTCAGTCCTATGCGCTGTACCCGACCATGAGCGTGCGCGACAACATCGCCTTCGGTTTGAAGATCCGCAAAATGCCGGCGGCCGAGATCGAAGAAGAAGTCGCCCGGGTTGCCAAACTGCTGCAAATCGAACACCTGCTCGGGCGCAAACCCGGCCAGCTCTCCGGTGGTCAACAACAGCGAGTGGCCATGGGCCGCGCATTGGCCCGGCGACCGAAGATTTATCTGTTCGACGAACCGCTGTCCAACCTCGACGCCAAGCTGCGGGTCGAGATGCGCACCGAAATGAAACTGATGCACCAGCGCCTGAAAACCACCACGGTCTACGTCACCCACGACCAGATCGAAGCCATGACCCTGGGTGACAAGGTTGCGGTGATGAAGGACGGGATCATTCAGCAGTTCGGTACGCCGAAGCAGATTTACAACGACCCGGCCAACCTGTTCGTCGCCAGCTTCATTGGCTCACCGCCGATGAACTTTATCCCGCTGCGTCTGCAACGCAAGGAAGGCCGCCTGCTGGCGCTGCTCGACAGCGGCCAGGCGCGCTGCGAACTGCCGCTGGGCATGCAGGACGCCGGACTCGAAGATCGCGAAGTGATCCTTGGCATGCGTCCAGAGCAAATCGTGCTGGCGCCGAACGAGCCTAATGGCCTGCCGGTTATTCGAGCCGAAGTCCAGGTCACCGAGCCGACCGGGCCGGACACCCTGGTGTTCGTCAATCTCAACGAGACCAAGGTCTGCTGCCGTCTGGCGCCGGATGTCGCGCCGCAAGTGGGCGAGACCCTGACCCTGCAATTCGATCCATCCAAAGTGCTGCTGTTCGACGCCAGGACCGGAGAACGCCTGGGGGCTGCCGGTCTACCAAAAACCGAGACTCACAGTGCCAACGTCGCGCAATTCAAAGGGCGCTGAAGATTAAAAATGTCCCACTGGGGGTACCCGGCGGATCGCTTTTCGTCCGCCGCAACCGATGTAAACCGCGTTAGAAAAAAAGCTAATAACAATAATGACGAGGATGTAGGGATGATGAAGAAGAACAACGCTCAGCTTATCTGCCAGTTGTCAGCCATTGCGCTGATGAGTCTGGCAGGCAGCGTGCATGCTGCTGAAGCGTTCAGCTCCGAGTCGCAATGGATGACGGGTGATTGGGGCGGCGAGCGGACCAGGCTGATCGAGGCCGGTTACGACTTCACGCTGGAGTATGTGGGCGAAGTCGGTTCCAACCTCAAGGGCGGTTACAACGACGACACCACGGCGCGTTACAGCGATCAGTTCGCCATTGGCGCGAAACTGGATCTGGAAAAAATCTTCGGCTGGCACGACGCCGAATTCAAACTGGCGATTACCGAGCGTAGTGGCCGCAACATCTCCAACGACCGCATCGGCGATCCGCGTGCCGGCACTCTCAGTTCCTCGCAGGAAGTCTGGGGGCGTGGCCAGACCTGGCGCCTGACTCAGTTGTGGGTCAAGCAGAAGTACTTCGACGGCGCGCTGGACATCAAGGCCGGTTATTTCGGCGAAGGCGAAGACTTCAACAGCTTCCCGTGCGAATTCCAGAACCTGGCGTTCTGCGGCTCGCAAGTGGGTAACTGGGTCGGCGACATCTGGTACAACTGGCCCGTCAGCCAAGCGGCGATCCGTGTGAAGTACAACATCACGCCCGAGCTTTACGCGCAGATCGGTGCGTACAACCAGAACCCGTCGCAACTGGAAACCGGCAATGGTTTCAAACTCAGCGGCAGCGGTACCGCAGGCACCATCATTCCGGTCGAACTGGTCTGGTCACCTGACGTCAATAGCCTGCCGGGCGAGTACCGCGTCGGTTACTACAAAAGCACCGCCAAGGCTAACGATGTCTTGAAGGACTCCAATGGTCAGGATGCGGCAACGAGCGGCAACGCCTATCGTAGCCACAGCAGCAAGCACGGCTACTGGCTCGTGGCGCAGCAGCAACTCACCGACCACAACGGTGACAAGAGTCGCGGCCTGAACATTGCCGCCAACGCCACCTTCCATGACAAGGACACCAACGTCGTCGACAACTACCAGCAGCTGATGCTGGTCTACAAAGGACCGTTCAACGCACGTTCGAAAGACGACGTGGGCATCGGTATCGCTCGCATCCATGTCAATGAAGATGTGCAGAAAAACACCAAACTGATCAACGCCGTCAACGGTATCGACGACTATGACAACCCAGGCTTCATGCCAGTCCGGGACACCGAGTACAACGCCGAGATCAACTACGGCTTCCACGTTACCAACTGGCTGACCGTGCGTCCGAACCTGCAATACGTGAAGCACCCCGGTGGTGTGGACCAGGTCGACGACGCGATCGTCGCCGGCTTGAAAATTCAGTCGGTGTTCTAACTCAGCTGCGATAAGCTCCCTCTCTTTGTGCGCATTGTGGCGAGGGGGCTTGCCCCCGCTGGAGCGCGAAGCGGTCCTAAAACCAGCAACCACATTTTGTCAGGCAAACCGCATTCACAAGTTTTACGACTGCTGCGCAGCCGAACGAGGCGATGCGGCGTTCCGACAAGCCCCCTCGCCACAAATGATCTCCACTGGTAGGGCAAATGATTTTCAGGACCGCGGCACATGCATGAGCACCCGCTACAACGCTTTTTCACCTCCCGGCGCGAGCGTCCGACTTTTGCCTGGGAGCGTTATCAGGCACGTGATGTGCTGGTGATCGATCATCCGCTGTGTCAGGCGGTGTTCAGCCGTCAGGGCGCGCAACTGTTGCACTTCCAGCCTCGGGGGCAAAAACCCTGGCTCTGGTGTGCGGCGAAGTGGCCGCAGGTCGGGGCGATCCGTGGTGGCGTGCCGGTGTGTTGGCCCTGGTATGGCCGTCATCCAAGCGAAAACGCCTGGCCCTCCCATGGCTGGGCACGCTTGATCGACTGGAAACTACTCGACAGCAGCAGTGACGAAGACGGCGTGCACCTGCACTGGCAATTGCAGCTGTGCGACTGGCAAGTGGATTTGCATGGGCACCTGGGCGAAAGCCTGGACTTGCGCCTGAGCACCGAGCATCAGGACAGCCTGCCGTGCCAGTTGAGTCATGCGTTGCACGCCTACTGGCGTATTGGTGACGTTGGCGAGGTAGCGCTGTCTGGGCTCGATGGCGCGCAAGGTTATGACCAATTGAGCCGGCAGGCTTGCCAGCAGAAGGGCGAGTTGCGGGTCGAAGGCGGATGCCAGCGAGTGTTCCAGCAGGTGGGTGAATTGCAGCTGATCGATCACGCTTGGCAGCGCGAGTTGTGCATCGATACCGGGGACAGCGCCGATACCGTGGTCTGGCATCCCGGGCCACGGCCGTTGCTGGGAGTGAGCTGGAGCGAGGTCTGTGGATTCGTCTGCGTCGAAGCGGCCCGAGGCGGGACCGACAGCCTCAGCCTGGCGCCGGGGGAGAGGGCGCATTTGAGTTTGCAGGCGCGGGTTGGGGTGTAAAAAGCAAGATCAAAAGATCGCAGCCTGCGGCAGCTCCTACAAAGGATCGGCGAACACCTGTAGGAGCTGCCGCAGGCTGCGATCTTTTCCGCGAAGCGGCCTTAACTAAACTCATCCCCAATCGGATACCGGCTGGCGTTGAGGCTTTCCTTGATCTTGCGCAGGTGCGGCTGGAAGTCCACGCCACGGCGCAGGGTCATGCCAGTGGCGAGTACGTCGAGCACCGTGAGCTGGATGATCCGCGAGGTCATCGGCATGTAGATGTCGGTGTCTTCCGGCAGCGGAATGTTCAGGCTCAGGGTGCTGGCCTTGGCCAGCGGTGAGCCGGCGGCGGTCAGGCCGAGTACCGAAGCGCCGTTCTCCCGGGCGATGCGCGCCACTTCCACCAGTTCGCGGGTGCGGCCGGTGTAGGAAATGATCACGAACAACTCGCCGGTATGCGCCACAGAGGCAATCATCCGCTGCATCAGCACGTCGGCATGGGCGGTGACGGCCAGGTTGAAGCGGAAGAACTTGTGCTGCGCATCCAGCGCCACCGGGGCCGAAGCCCCGAGGCCGAAAAAGTGGATCTGCCGGGCCTGGATCAACAGGTCGACGGCGCGGCTGATCAGGTTCGGGTCCAGCGCCTGGCAGGCGCTGTCCAGGGACGCGATGGCGCTGCCAAAGATCTTTTGGGTATAGGCTTCAGGATTGTCGTCGGCCTCCACCGCACGGCTGACATACGCCGCACCGCTGGCCAGGCTCTGGGCCAGCTGCAGCTTGAGTTCCGGGTAGCCGCTGACGCCGAACGAGCGGCAGAAACGGTTGACCGTCGGCTCGCTGACCGAAGCGGCCTGGGCGAGGGCGGCGATGCTGAAGCGGGTCGCCTGCTGCGGATTGAGCAGGATGACTTCGGCAACCTTGCGCTCAGCCTTGTTCAGTTCTTCGAGGCGTTTCTGGATCGTTTCCAGAAGATTTCGCACGCGGTCCATTCGGATTTCCTTGGTCGGCTATGCAAATTGGGCCTTTGAAGCGGCCCTTGGCGGTGGCCTATCCTACTGATGGCCTCGACCTACCACCACTCGGAATCTATATTTTGAGTAAATGTTGTGGTTATTACTACATTTTCCCTTGAGTGATGCCTTAAAAAAAGGTATTTGTAGCTTAACTTGATAAAAGAACAAACATCATGCCTTCGATTACGGTTGAACCTTGCACCTTTGCCCTGTTCGGCGCCCTTGGCGATCTGGCGCTTCGCAAGTTGTTTCCTGCCTTGTATCAGCTCGATGGCGCTGGCCTGCTGCACGAGGACACACGGATTCTCGCGCTGGCCCGCGAGCCTGGCAGCGAGCAGCAGCATCTGGCCTTTATCGCGGCCGAACTGCGCCGTTACGTAGACGCCAAGGAGTTCGACGAAGCCCTGGCCGAACGCTTCCTGGCGCGCCTGAGTTACCTGCATGTCGACTTCCTCAAGGCTGACGATTATGTCGCCCTGGCCGAGCAGACCGGCACCGTGCAGCGGGTGATTGCCTACTTCGCCACACCGGCGGCGGTTTACGGTGCGATTTGCGAGAACCTGTCGAAGGTTGGCCTGACCGAGAACACCCGCGTGGTGCTGGAAAAACCCATCGGTTCCGACCTCGAGTCGTCGCGCAAGGTCAATGATGCGGTGGCGCAGTTCTTCCCGGAAAACCGCACGTACCGGATCGACCACTACCTGGGCAAGGAAACGGTACAAAACCTGATCGCCCTGCGCTTTGCCAATAGCCTGTTCGAAACCCAGTGGAACCAGAATTATATCTCCCACGTGGAAATCACCGTGGCCGAGAAGGTCGGGATCGAAGGCCGTTGGGGCTACTTCGACAAGGCCGGCCAGCTGCGGGACATGATCCAGAATCACCTGCTGCAACTGCTTTGCCTGATCGCCATGGACCCTCCGGCCGACCTGTCCGCCGATAGCATCCGTGACGAAAAAGTCAAGGTTCTCAAGGCGCTGGCGCCGATCAGCCCGGAAGGCCTGACTACCCAAGTGGTGCGTGGTCAATACATCGCCGGTTACAGCGAAGGCAAATCGGTACCGGGTTATCTGGAGGAAGAAAACTCCAACACCCAGAGCGACACCGAAACCTTCGTCGCGCTGCGTGCCGACATTCGCAACTGGCGCTGGGCCGGGGTGCCGTTTTACCTGCGCACCGGCAAGCGCATGCCGCAGAAGCTGTCGCAAATCGTCATCCACTTCAAGGAACCGTCGCACTACATCTTCGCCCCTGAGCAGCGCCTGCAGATCAGCAACAAACTGATCATCCGCCTGCAACCGGACGAAGGTATTTCCCTGCGGGTGATGACCAAGGAACAAGGCCTGGACAAAGGCATGCAGCTGCGCAGCGGTCCGTTGCAGCTGAATTTTTCCGACACCTGGCGCAGTGCACGGATTCCCGATGCCTACGAGCGGTTGTTGCTGGAAGTAATGCGGGGCAATCAGAACCTGTTTGTCCGTAAAGATGAAATCGAAGCCGCGTGGAAATGGTGTGACCAGTTGATCGCCGGGTGGAAGAAATCCGGTGATGCGCCCAAGCCGTACGCGGCGGGTTCCTGGGGGCCGATGAGCTCGATTGCACTGATTACGCGAGATGGGAGGTCGTGGTATGGCGATATCTGAATTGAAACTGCCTCAGGGCGTCAGCGCCCATGAGTTCCGCAGCCCGGTGCTGCTGGCCGAAGGGCTGGCACTGAAGGTGGCCAAGCACTTAAGCGACGCTATCAGCGAGCGCGGCACAGCGGTGCTGGTGGTGTCCGGTGGGCGCAGCCCGGTGGCGTTTTTCCAGCACCTGGCCAAGCAGACCCTGGATTGGTCGAATGTGGTGGTCAGCCTGGCTGACGAGCGCTGGGTCCCGGTGGAGCATCCCGACAGCAATGCCGGCCTGCTCAAGCGCTACCTGTTCCAGGGCCCGGCGGCCAAGGCACGGTTCCTGAGCCTTTACAGCGCCGCCGCCAATCTTGAACAAGCGACCGAGCACGCCGATCGGCTGCTGGCTGAGTTGCCTTCGATCGACGCATTGGTCTTGGGCATGGGCGACGATGGGCATACCGCCTCTCTGTTTCCCAACAGCCCGAACCTTGAAGAAGCGCTCAAGGCCGATGGCTCACGCCGCTGCTGGCCGATGCTGGCGCCAACCGTGCCCCATCAGCGCCTGAGCATGAGCCGTGCGCTGCTGGCGTCATCGAAGTTCAAGGTTCTATCGATTTCCGGTCAGTCGAAACTGACCACCCTGAGTGCCGCACTGGCCGGCGATTCTGTCGCCGAAATGCCGATTCGCGCGTTTTTGCAACCTACGTTAGAGATTTACTGGTGCCCATGAACCAAGGATCAGCCGCTATGAAAAACCCACTCCCGACCGTTTCCATGGCGGACAAAGTTGCCCTGATCGACAGCCTCTGCGCCAAGGCGCGGATTCTGCCGGTGATCACCATCGCCCGCGAGCAAGACATTCTGCCTCTGGCCGATGCGCTGGCCGCCGGTGGTTTGACTGCCCTGGAAGTGACCCTGCGTTCGCAGTTCGGCCTCAAGGCGATTCAGCTGCTGCGCGAGCAGCGTCCGGAGTTGGTCACCGGTGCCGGTACCGTGCTTGATCGCACGATGCTTGCCGCTGCTGAAGCGGCTGGCTCGCAATTCATCGTCACCCCTGGCATCACCCGCGATTTGCTTGAAGCCAGCGTCGACAGCCCGATTCCACTGTTGCCCGGGATCAGCAACGCCTCCGGCATCATGGAAGGCTACGCACTGGGTTATCGTCGCTTCAAGCTGTTCCCGGCGGAAGTCAGCGGCGGCGTCGCTGCGATCAAGGCCCTTGGCGGTCCGTTCGGCGAAGTGCGCTTCTGCCCGACTGGCGGTGTCAGCCCGGCCAATATCAAGAGCTATATGGCCTTGAAGAATGTG
Organism: Pseudomonas sp. KH_050; assembly: GCF_057838875.1. Classification (NCBI taxonomy): domain Bacteria; kingdom Pseudomonadati; phylum Pseudomonadota; class Gammaproteobacteria; order Pseudomonadales; family Pseudomonadaceae; genus Pseudomonas; species Pseudomonas sp. KH_050. The sequence continues at coordinate 1,549,694 of NZ_CM174478.1, forward strand.
ATGTGCGTCGGCGGAAGCTGGATGCTGGATCCCGAGTGGATCAAAAACGGCGACTGGGCGCGGATTCAGGAATGTACCGCCGAGGCGTTGGCCCTGCTGGACTGATCTGAATTTATTGAAATCGTTGTTGTTCTACGGCTTTACGGCGCACTTGGTCAGTGCGCCGTTTTTTTTTGCCGATTTTATGAGTTCTATCTTTTCTGAAGAAATAAATACAAACAAAACCCACAGCTGTGCTTTTACCAGGTTATCTATTCTGAGCAGGTAGCCTGTCTTGAACAGGTCTAACAACAATTAATGAAATGTGGGTGTTTTTCATGGAAGAGAAATCAAAAACCGTACTCGATCCAGAGACTGTTTTGCGTACAAGGGCCAGGATGTGTGTGTTTTCGCCCGAACAGATCGCCGGCCCGTATTTTCGAAATGACAAGCTTCACCGAGTGGATATTACCGAAGGCGTCGCGGGTATCCCTTTGCAGTTGAATCTGCGCATCGTCAATTCGACAACTTGCCAGCCTGTCGAAGGCGTTCTGGTTGATGTCTGGCATTGTGATGCCAAAGGGCGTTACTCGGGCTGGAGCGGGGTAGATCCGGACCAGGAGGCTCCATCTGGAGAGATTGGCTCTATACCGCGAACCGATGAAGACAGTTATCTGAGAGGCTGTGGCTTTACCGATAAAAACGGAGACAGCAGCTTCTGCACTATATTTCCAGGTTTTTACGCTGGCAGAGCAACCCATGTTCACGTTGCGGTGAGAAAACCTGGAGATAATGAAGATCGGCATGTTGCTTATGTCGGTCAGCTATATTTCCCCGAACTTATTTCGTATCGAGTCAATGAGACACAAGCGTACGTTGGCCGAAAAATCGCTCGATTAACCAACGCTCAAGACGACATTTACAGTGAAATGCAGGGGCTCGGAACCCTGCTGGATGTCGGCTGGATTCACCGAGGGACCGCAGAGGAACGTTTATTGGGCAGTGTGGTGATCGGTATTGATCCAGATGCTTTTTCAGAGCATATAAAACCCGAAGATTTCGATAAGGACACTGTTTGAATCATTCAGTGAAGCGCCGGAAATACCCGGCGCCTCTCATGTAATAAAGCCGGGTTGTCATCTCAGTTCATTCAAGGCCTTGGCCAACAACCGCATATCCGCCGCGCTGGTGGTAAATCCCGGGGTAATGCGAATGCACGGGCCGCACGCCGAGCCACTGCGCACCACGGTAAACAGGTTGTAGTCGTTGAGCAGACGCTCGGCCATTACCTGCTGATCGGCGTGCCGGGTGAAGCGCATCGAGGTGATGCCGCAATACAGTCGCGGGTCGTCTGGAGTCATCACTTCAATGTCCGGCAGCTTGCGAACTTCGTTCACCCACAGGTTGCGCAAATAATTCAGCCGCGCGCCTTTGGCGGCCGAACCGCCCATGACCCGATGTTCTTCAATCACCAGCGGCAAGGTCAGCAGCGCCGGAATGTTGGGCGTGCTGTGGGCGGTGCGCGAGCGGATGTCGGTGATCGGGAAGTGGCTTTCTCCCATGTCCGGATCAATGTCGGCCAGACGCTGCGGGGCGATATAGAGAAAGCCCAGGGTCAGCGGCGCGCCAATCCATTTCTGCAGATTGAAACCGGCAAAGGAAATACCCAGTTCATCGAGGTCGAACTCGATCTGGCCGAGGGCGTGGGCGCCGTCGAGGATCACATCGACCCCATGTTCGCGCGCCGCCGCGGCAATTGCCTGGACCGGCATGACCAGCCCGGTGCGATGGGTCACGTGGGTCAGTGCCATCAGCTTCAAGCGCGGGTAGCGCACGAAAGCTTCGCGGTAGCTCGCCAGCAAGCTGTCGAAGCTGGCGGGGTGGCTATGCTCGATCTCGATCACTTCTACTGCGCGATGGCGCGCCAGCCAGCGCATCGCGCCTTTGACCGTGTCGTACTCCAGATCGCTGAGCAGCACTTGATCGCCCGGTTGCAAGCGGTTGTAGTTGCGAATCAGCGATTGCAGGGCGTCCGAGGCGCAGCGGGTGAGGGCGACCGCTTCAGGATCGACCCCCAGCAACCCGGCCAGCTGCCGACGAATTTGCGGGCTTTCGACCTGTTCGAACTGCTGGCGCACATGCACCGAGTTGCTGCGGTTGATGAAGGCGATATTGCGCTGATACTCATCAACCACGGTGCGGCTCATGCGCCCGAAGTACCCGTTTTCCAGGTTGATGGGACCTGGGTCGACATCGTAGCGATCGGCGAATGTCCGCCAGAAAGCTTCATCGTAAGCGCGGTAGGTGTTCTCAGGCATGGTTCGACTCGCTCAGTGACGCGGTTTGGGTTTGCCGTGCTTGGCGCGCAAAGGGTCGAGCAGGTCAGACAAGCCGTTATGATCGATTTCCTGCATCAAGGCCAGCAGTCCGCCCAATTCGCCGTGAGGAAAACCTTGGCGAGCGAACCAGTTGAGGTATTGTCCGGGCAGGTCGGCAATGATGCGGCCCTTGTATTTTCCAAAGGGCATTTCGCGAGTGACCAGCAGTTCAAGCTTTTCGGGATTCATGGCACAACCGTCTTGATTCAACGTTCTGGAAAATACAGGCATTCTGCATGCAGGCCAATTGACAGATCATGCAAATAACTCGGATACAAATTTATCTGTATAAAATAACTATCTGAAAAATAACAATAAATACTCCAGTCCAGGGCTGGCATGCGAGGTGCAATAGCTATAACACCTCTCAACCTGGAAGGAGTTGAAAAATGACTGACATGAATAAAGAAGCTATTTCGGTCCTGAACGATTTGATCGAAACCTGCAAAGACGGGCAGGAAGGTTTCAAGACGTGCGCTGAAGACATCAAGAATCCAGAACTCAAAGCGCTGTTCATCAAACGTTCCACTGACTGCGCCACCGCTGCTGCTGAATTGCAGACCGCCGTGCGCTCGATGGGGGGTGACCCGCAAATGTCTACCAGTGTCAGCGGTGATCTGCACCGTCGCTGGGTCGACCTCAAGTCGCTGGTCACCGGTAAGGACGAAGAGGCCGTGCTTAACGAAGCCGAACGCGGTGAAGACCACGCGTTGAAGGCTTACAAAAGCGCACTGGAAACCATTAACAAACATAACCTGGTGGGCATTCGTGACCTGGTGGAACGCCAATACCATGGCGTTCAACGCAACCACGACCAGGTGAAAGCCCTGCGCAATCAGGCGCGCGCCCGTTCGTAAGCACTGATTGCCGGTCAAAAGCGCCAGCCAGTCTGGCGTTTTTTCATGAGTCGGATTTAGCGCTGGACTAACATTAGTTAGCTTGCTAATAATTGTCTCATCCCATCCCCCACGCCTATCCCGGCTATCGTTACGTTGTCGTTTCAAGGGTTCCTTCCGTGCGTATGACCTTGCGAGCTCTGCTTGCACCTGACCTCCCCGCGCTGCAGTTCGCGATCAAAACTGTGCTCGGCGCTGGCCTGGCGCTGTGGCTGGCGTTGCGCTGGGGACTGGAGCAACCGGCCTGGGCCTTGATGACAGCGATTATTGTCGCGCAACCGCTGTCCGGCATGGTGGTGCAGAAGGGCCTGGCCCGGCTGGTGGGAACCCTGGTGGGCACCTTCATGTCAGTCGTGTTCATGGGCTTGTTTGCCCAGACACCCTGGTTGTTTTTGCTGGCTCTGGCGTTGTGGCTGGGGCTGTGCACGGCCAGTTCGACCTTACTGCGCAGCGCCTGGTCCTATTCTTTTGTGCTGGCTGGGTACACCGTGGCGATCATTGCCTTGCCGGCACTGACTCATCCGCTGACGGTGTTCGATCAGGCCGTGGCGCGTTGCACGGAAATCAGTCTCGGAATCGTCTGCGCCACCGCCAGTAGTGCGTTGTTGTGGCCGATGCGAGTCGAGCGGCAACTGGCCGAGCAGGCGCGTACGGCGTGGCAGAGTGGATTGCAAGCCGCCCGTGCAACCCTGGTCGGGGATGCTCAGGCGCGTAAAGGATTGCTCGAAATTCTCGGGCGGATAGTCGCGGTGGATGCTCAGCGCGAGCATGCCTGGTTCGAGGGCGGCCTGGGTCGCCAGCGCGCCCGGGCCATCAGTGGCTTGAGTCAGAAGCTGTTGATGCTATTGCGGATTGCCCGTTCGGTGCGTCGCCAATGGCGGCAGCTGGACGAGCGCGAAGCCGCACAACTGGCGCCCTGGTTGAGCGAAGTGCAGCAGGCGCTGGATGCCTCGGATACCCACGCTTTGCAGGCCTTGCGCCCGCAGGTGCAGGGCGCCGCCCATGACCCGCAGATCAGTCCGGCCCAAAGTTATTGTCTGGCGCGTCTGGCCTTGCTGCTGGATACCGCGTTGGGGGCGGGACTGGCGTTGCGTTCAGTGGAGGAGGGCAGCAAACCGAGCGAGCAACCCAACAGCCTGGCTCCTCATCGCGACCTCGCGCTGGCGCTGGTGTTCGGTGCTCGCAGTGCCTTGGCTTTCTTGACCGTCGCCTGTTTCTGGCTGGCGACCGCCTGGCCCGCAGCATCGGCAGCGATGCTGTTGACCTGTGTAGTCTGCAGCCTGTTTGCCAGCCGCGAAAATGGCGCGCAGATCGGTATGAGTTTTTTGCGCGGGATCCTGCTGGCGATTCCCGTGGCCTTTGTCGTCGGAGAAATCCTGCTGCCGCAATGGAGCGGCTTTCCAATGCTCTGCATGGCCATGGGCGTACCGCTGTTCTTTGGCGCGCTGGGCATGGCCAAGCCGCAGATCGGCGCAACGGCTACCTCCTTTTGCCTGCATTTCGTGGTGCTGGTATCGCCATTGAACGCGATGAAATTTGACGTCGCGACCTTCCTGAACAGCGCCCAGGCGATAGTGCTCGGAGTCGGTGCCGCGGTGCTGGCTTTCCATCTACTGATCCTGCGTGACCCGGCGTGGCACGGTCGCCGATTGCTGGCCGCGACCCTCGATGATCTGGTGCGGCTGACCCGACGCAATCTGCGGGGCGCGGAAAGCTGGTTCGGTGGGCGCATGGCCGATCGGTTGCTGCAGCTGGCGCGGCATTATCCGGAATTGCCGCAGCGAGCCCGCAGCCACTGGGATGACGGTTTGCTCGGGTTGGACATCGGCGATGAGCTGTTGCATTTGCGCTTGAGCCTGGCTGTCGCGCAAGTGCCGGTCAGCCGGCAGCAACGCAACTACCTTCAGCAGCTTGAAAGCCTGCTGGAGCAAGGTCCGGACGCCAGCCGCGCCGATGCCCTCGCGCAACCCGGTGCGGCGTTACTGAAAACCCTGCAAGCCTTGCCGCCCAGCGATGCGCTGAAACTGGCCGAGGGCGCCGTGCTGCAATTGCACACCAGTTGGCGCAACTGGTGTCGCCAGCAGGAGGAAAACCATGGGGCTGCGTGAGTGGTCGCTGGGCGGGGTTCTGCTCAGTCCATTTCTGATTTATGTCGTGCTGGCCTTGCTGCTGACCGGGGCGTTGCGCATGTTGTTGCGCTTCACGCCGTTGGGACGCTGGATCTGGCACGAAGCACTGTTCGATTGTGCCTTGTATGTCTGTGTATTGACCCTGGTCACCGTCGTCCTCGGACCCTTATAAGGAGTTGCCCATGCGTACATCGGTACGTGTCGCTATAACCCTGTGCCTGGTGGCTGTGGCGCTATTCGCCGGCTTCCATCTGTGGCAGTACTACATGCTCACGCCCTGGACCCGGGATGCGAAGATTCGTGCCGACGTAGTGATAGTCGCGCCGGATGTTTCCGGTTGGGTGCGCCAGCTCAAGGTCTACGATAACCAGCAGGTAAAAGCTGGGGATTTGTTGTTGAGCATCGATCGCGACCGTTTCGAAGCCGCCCTGGAGAAGGCCCGGGCGGTGGTGCAGACCCGTCAACAGCAACTCAGTTTGCGCGAGCATGAAGCGAGTCGTCGCGCCAGTCTCGGGCCACAGGCAATCAGCGCCGAACTGCGCGAGAACGCCCAGATCAATGCCGCAATTGCCCGGGGAGAACTGCGCCAGGCTCAGGCTGAAGCCAAGGTCGCCGAACTCAATCTGGCCCGCAGCGAGGTGCATGCCCCTCGCAGCGGCCACATCACCAACCTGCGACTGGCTGAAGGCAACTACGTGAATGCCGGGCAGCCGGTGATGGCTTTGATCGATGATTCGACCTTCTACGTGCAAGCCTATTTCGAAGAAACAAAACTGCCGCGGATTCAAGTCGGTGATCCGGTCAAGGTCTGGCTGATGAGTGCCGGCGAAGCGTTGCAAGGGCATGTCGAAAGCGTCAGCCGCGGTATCACCGACCGCAACGCCACGCCGGATGCGCAACTGCTGGCAGAGGTGGAGCCGACCTTTAACTGGGTACGTCTGGCGCAGCGGATTCCGGTGCGGATCAAACTCGACAAACTGCCTGAGGGGATCAACCTGAGCGCGGGAATGACCGCGAGTGTGCAGGTGCAGGAGAAGAAGTAGTCGAGAGGGTCAATGGTCCGCAAAAAGATCGCAGCCTGCGGCAGCTCCTACGCCGGCCGAGTACCCCCGCGCAATTGCACGTGGACGCAAATCCTGGAGCTGCCGATAGGCTGCGATCTTTTAGGGAGATGTTGGGTCGCAAGGACCTCAGCCAATACTGATCGCCGGCAACTTCGCCAATGTCACAGTCTGCTGCTTGCGCGGGGCGAGGATCTCGGCTTCGCCATCGACTACCAATTCGTCACGCTGGTTGAATACCCGAGTGGCGATGCGCACGCGGAATTTCGGCAGCTTCTCGAGGATTTCCAGGCGTACGGTCAGGGTATCGCCGATCTTCACCGCCTTCTGGAAGCTCATTTGCTGACCGAGATAGATGGTGCCCGGTCCAGGCAGATTGCAGGCAACGGCAGCGCTGATCAGGGCGCCACTGAACATGCCGTGAGCAATGCGCTCCTTGAACATGGTCGCTGCGGCGAATTCGGCGTCCAGGTGCACCGGGTTGTGGTCGCCGGACATCTCGGCGAACAGCTGAATATCGCGCTCTTCGACGGTTTTGCTATAGCTGGCGGTCTGGCCGACTTCGAGGGCTTGGTAAGGGGTGTTGGTAACCTGGGTCATCTGTCTCGAGTCCTGTGACGAATTAAATTAACTTGCTTCGATTGTTGAACGTTATTCGGTTTTGGCTGGCCGGCGATTGTTCAGTGCCTGCGCCAGCCAGGCCAGCAGATCGGCGATCACTTCATCGCGATTGCTTTCATTGAACAGTTCATGGCGCGCCTGCGGGTAAATATTCAGTTGCAGGCACTGACTCCCGGCCGCGCGAAACGCGTCGGCCAGGTCCTTGAGACGTGTGCCATTGCTTACCGGATCACATTCGCCGCCCATCACCAACAGCGGCAGGCCCGGATCGATCTGAGCGAGATTGGACGCTTTGCTGATTTGCTGCAAGCCACCGAGCAGGTCGATCCATAGCTGGTTGGTGCAGCGGAAGCCGCAGAGCGGGTCTTTGGCGTACTTGTCGACTTCGTCGGGATCGCGGCTGAGCCAGTCATAAGGTGTTCGATTGGGTTTAAAGGCTTTGTTGAACGATCCGAATGACAACCATTCGATCAGCGCACTGCGGCCGGTGGCACCCTGGCGCAAGCGTTCGAAACGAGCGATCAGGCGAGCCGCGCGGTAAAGCGCAATGGGCTGAAAGTTCGAGCCACTGAGAACCGCCCCATGCAGGCTGGCACTGTGGTGCAGCAGGTAGGCCTGGGCGATGTAGCTGCCCATGCTGTGGCCGAGCATCACAATGGGTGTTCCGTGATGTTGCTGGCCGATGTGCTGATTGAGACAGGCCAGGTCGCCGACTACTTTACTCCAGCCATCCTTGTCCGCGTAATGCCCCAGCACGCCCTGCTCGGCGGTTTTGCCGTGGCCGCGCAGGTCCGGGGCGTACACACCATAGCCGTTGGCGCAGAGCACTTCGGCCAGACGGGCATAACGGCCGCTGTGTTCTGCCATGCCGTGAGCCAGCAGGATCAGTGCTTTGGGTGGGCCTTCGGGCAGCCACTGATTGACGAAAAGGCGGCTGCGGTCACTCGCGGTCAGCCAGAAAGTATCGTGGATCATGGCGATTCCTTTGCACGGGGTCGCTGCATTGTATAGCGCATCCTTTGCTTGCCGTCTGATCAGGCCACGCCGCGGGGGGAAGATTCACACCATCTATGACGCTGTTCGGCATATTTGCCTGAATCGCCATAGCTGCTAACGTCCGAAGAGCCCCGCCTTTCAAAGTGACAGAGATGCGGCTTGGACACGCTCAGGTAAAGAGGAACAAAAACAATGCAACCTGATTTCTGGAATGACAAACGCCCGGCCGGCGTCCCCCTGGACATCGATCTGGGGGCCTACAAGTCGGTGATCGAGGTTTTCGAGCGTTCCTGCAAGAAATTCGCTGACCGCCCGGCGTTCAGCAATATGGGGGTGACCCTGACGTACGCTGAGCTGGAGCGCCACAGCGCGGCGTTCGCCGGCTACCTGCAAACGCACACCGATCTGGTGGCTGGCGATCGTATCGCGGTGCAGATGCCCAACGTCCTGCATTACCCGATTGCCGTGTTTGGTGCCTTGCGCGCCGGGTTGATCGTGGTCAACACCAATCCGCTGTACACCCCGCGGGAGATGCGCCATCAGTTCAAGGATTCCGGTGCCCGGGCTCTGGTTTACCTGAATATGTTCGGCCAGAAAGTCCAGGAAGTGCTGGGCGATACCGATATCCAGTACCTGATCGAAGCGAAAATGGGCGACCTGATGCCTGCCGCCAAGGGCTGGCTGGTCAACACCATGGTCGACAAAGTGAAGAAGATGGTGCCGGCCTACAAATTGCCCCGGGCCATTTCCTTCAAGAGTGCACTGCGTCTGGGGCGGGGGCGGGGCATCAGGCCGCTGAAGGTCAGTCTCAACGATATCGCGGTGCTGCAATACACCGGCGGCACCACTGGCCTGGCCAAAGGCGCGATGCTGACCCACGGCAACCTGGTGGCGAACATGCAGCAAGCGCGGGCTTGCCTGTCCCAGCTTGGGGCCGATGGCCAGCCACTGCTCAAGGAAGGCCGCGAGGTGATGATCGCGCCGCTGCCGCTTTACCATATCTATGCCTTCACCGCGAATTGCATGTGCATGATGGTTACGGGTAACCACAACGTGCTGATCACCAATCCGCGGGACATCGCCGGCTTTATCAAGGAGCTGAAAAACTGGCGTTTCTCGGCGTTGCTGGGACTCAACACCCTGTTTGTCGCGCTGATGGATCACCCGGACTTCAAGACCCTGGACTTCTCCAGCCTGAAACTCACCAACTCCGGTGGTACGGCGCTGGTCAAGGCCACTGCCGAACGCTGGCTGGCCATGACCGGTTGCCGCATTACCGAAGGTTACGGGCTGACCGAAACTTCGCCGGTGGCCTGCACCAACCCTTACGGCGACAAATCGCGGCTGGGCACGGTTGGGCTGCCCGTTCCGGGGACGACCTTGAAGGTTATTGATGACGAGGGCATCGAGCAGCCGATGGGGGAGCGCGGCGAACTCTGCATCAAGGGGCCGCAGATCATGAAGGGCTACTGGCAACAAGCCGAAGCCACGGCGCAGGTCCTGGATGCTGAAGGCTGGTTCAAGTCAGGCGACATCGCGGTGATCGATCCAGACGGCTTTGTGCGTATCGTCGATCGCAAGAAAGACATGATCATCGTCTCGGGTTTCAACGTGTACCCGAACGAAATCGAAGATGTGGTCATGGCCCACCCGAAAGTTGCCAACTGCGCAGTGATCGGTGTGCCGGACGATCGTTCGGGAGAGGCGGTGAAATTGTTTGTGGTCGCGCGCGAGTCGGGTGTCAGCCTTGAAGAGCTGAAGGCTTACTGCAAGGAAAACTTCACCGGTTACAAAGTACCGAAACATATCGTGCTGCGTGAATCGCTGCCGATGACGCCAGTGGGCAAGATCCTGCGGCGGGAGTTGCGCGATATCGCCTGATGAGGCGTTGTTGAAACCGGATTTTCGCGGCGCCTTTAAAAGATCGTCTGAACGCAGCCCGAATCTGCGGCAGCTCCTACGGGATTTGTGCTCACCGAAATGTGTAGGAGTTGCCGCAGGCTGCGATCTTTTACTTTTAAAAGACCCATTTCAGAGGCTTTGAAAGCATTATAGAATCTTTGCTCTAAAAATGACTATTGAGTTGTCTTGAGTCATAAATGTGACTGTGCGGGCCTTCTTTGGCTCTAGTCGACCCTTGGCAAAGCTGCTACTCTCGGCCCGCTTGTGACTTCTCGGCCTTAAGTAAAAGCCAGATTCACCAATAAAACACACACCAATAATAATCGCATCAAATGCGGTGATGAACTCGCGTTGCTGAGGAGTGGGCTTCCATGAACGAAAACTTTTGGAAGGATAAATACCCGGCTGGAATTGCTGCTGATATCAATCCAGACGAGTATCCGAACATTCAGGCGGTGTTGAGGCAATCGTGCCAACGCTTTGCCAACAAACCGGCCTTTAGCAACCTCGGCAAGACGCTCACCTACGGTGAACTGTACGAATTGTCAGGCGCTTTTGCCGCTTATCTGCAACAGCATACCGACTTGCAACCCGGTGATCGAATCGCCGTGCAGTTGCCGAACCTGTTGCAATACCCGATCGCCGTGTTTGGTGCCATTCGCGCCGGTTTGATCGTGGTCAACACCAACCCGCTGTACACCGCGCGGGAAATGGAACACCAATTCAACGACTCCGGCGCCAAGGCCCTGGTGTGCCTGGCCAACATGGCGCACCTGGCGCAAGCCGTGGTTCCCAAGACCTCGGTCAAGCATGTGATCGTTACCGAAGTGGGCGACCTGCTGCCGCCACTCAAGCGCCTGCTGGTCAATAGCGTCATCAAGTATGTGAAAAAGATGGTCCCGGCCTATCACTTGCCCAAGGCCATCAAGTTCAATGACGTGTTGAGCAAAGGCCGTGGCCGTCCGGTCAAAGAGGCCAACCCTGCCAGTAGCGACGTCGCGGTGCTGCAATACACCGGTGGCACCACCGGCGTAGCCAAGGGCGCGATGCTTACCCACCGCAACCTGGTGGCGAACATGCTGCAATGCAAGGCGCTGATGGGCTCCAACCTCAATGAAGGTTGCGAGATCCTGATCACCCCGTTGCCGCTGTACCATATATATGCCTTCACCTTTCATTGCATGGCAATGATGCTGATCGGTAACCACAACATCCTGATCAGCAATCCACGCGACCTGACAGCGATGGTCAAGGAACTGTCCAACTGGAAGTTCAGTGGATTTGTCGGCTTGAACACGCTGTTTGTCGCGCTGTGCAACAACGAGGCATTCCGCAAGCTGGACTTCTCGGCCCTGAAAGTCACCCTGTCGGGCGGCATGGCCCTGCAGCTCGCCGCTGCCGAACGCTGGAAAGCAGTAACCGGTTGCTCGATTTGCGAAGGTTACGGCATGACTGAAACCAGCCCGGTGGCGACGGTCAATCCGATCCAGCACATCCAGATCGGCACCATCGGCATTCCGGTGCCTTCGACTGTCTGCAAAGTCATCGATGACGCCGGTACCGAGCTGGCGTTGGGCGAAGTGGGCGAGCTGTGCGTCAAGGGGCCGCAAGTCATGAAGGGCTACTGGCAGCGTCAGGACGCCACCGACGAAATCCTCGACAGCAAAGGCTGGTTGAAGACCGGTGATATCGCGATCATTCAGCCAGATGGCTACATGCGCATCGTCGATCGCAAGAAAGACATGATTCTGGTCTCTGGTTTCAACGTCTATCCGAACGAGCTGGAAGACGTGCTGGCGACTCTGCCAGGCGTGTTGCAGTGCGCAGCGATCGGCGTGCCGGACGAGAAGTCGGGCGAAGCGATCAAGATTTTCATCGTCGCCAAGCCAGGCGTGACCTTGACCAAGGAGCAGGTGATGGAGCACATGCGTGCCAACGTCACTGGCTACAAAGTGCCGAGAGCCGTCGAGTTCCGCAACGCGCTGCCGACCACCAACGTCGGCAAGATCCTGCGCCGTGAACTGCGCGATGAAGAGCTGAAGAAGCCCGTCTCGATGAAGTAAGTCGACTGCAACACACAAAGCCCGCCGAGTGCGGGCTTTTTGCTGTCTAGCGTTTGCCTTTTACGCAGCCTTTATCATCGAACACGATCTGAGCGCTACGACCTTTCCTGGCGTCGTAGCGATAGCTCGTGGTCGCATTTCGAATGCTGATTTTGTCGGGTTTGCCCAGCGCGCTTTCGACCTCCCGCTGACTCATGCCCGGGACTATTCGCTGGTTGATGATCGCCTGGCGGCGCTCTTTGGCCGTGAGCAGGTTTGCACAACCGTCATCGGATTGTCCGATGATGACCAACGGCTCATTCAAGGATTTCGTACTGAATGTTTCCTCGGGGCGCCTCTTCAGGGCAGTTGGTTTGCTGCCGCCCGGTGCCGGATTGATTACATTTTGAATCAGCAACGTCTCGTGGGGTGCACACCCCAGGGTGGTGAAGGTGACGTGGCCGAGGGCATTTTCACAGCGCTGCACTGCCGTGGCGTTTGCTTGCAACGCCAGCCAGGGCAGGGCGAAACACCAGAGTGAGGTCTTTCTCGATGGCATGCAGCGTCCTCCATGACGGTCCCGAACAAGTGTAGACGGTACTTTTTACGACTCCTGTGTGTTTTCTTTTCTGGATGAGTCGTCGCACATTCAGAAATTCGGGCAACACTCAGGTTTACGTCGCAAGCGCTTGTTCTTGCCAAGATTTTTTAGCGTTAAAAGATGGCAAGCGGTGTATCATTGCGCCCGTCAGCCCCGCCGGGGCTTGTGGAATACCTCCATGGACTTACCCAGTAGTTACTCAGTACCTCGTTTTTACAATCATGAATTGACTGATTGATCTTCCGGCGTGCCCCGCTGCTGGGAGTGGAGTTCGCCTATGTCTGAAGTTGAAGTAAAGAAAACGCAAGAAAGCCTGCAAGACCGCCTATCTCAAGTCGTTGAACTGCTGCATCGTCAGCGAGTGGTCGAAGACCTGACTCATCGCCAGGAAGGTCATCATCAAGACCGGGTCGAGAACCTGGTCCACCGGCAGAACCTGGTCGAGTTGCAGCGCAAACTCGACGACCTGCACTCCGCCGACGTTGCCTACATCCTTGAAGCCTTGCCGCTCGAAGAGCGTCTGACGGTCTGGCAACTGGTCAAGGCCGAGCGCGACGGCGACATCCTTCTTGAAGTCTCCGACTCCGTTCGGGAAACGCTGATCGCCGACATGGATGATCACGAAATCCTGGCGGCCGCCAAGGAAATGGATGCCGACGAACTCGCTGACCTGGCGCCTGAGCTGCCGCGAGATGTCGTCCACGAACTGATGGAAACCCTCGATAGCCAGCAGCGTGAGCGCGTTCGTTCGGCGTTGTCCTATGACGAGGATCAAGTCGGCGCATTGATGGACTTCGAGATGGTGACTATCCGTGAGGATGTCAGTCTCGAAGTAGTGTTGCGTTACTTGCGTCGGCTCAAGGAGTTGCCGAGCCATACCGACAAATTGTTTGTGGTCGATTACGACGGCGTGCTCAAGGGTGTGCTGCCGATCAAGCGCCTGCTGGTCAATGACCCGGACAAGCAAGTATCGGAAGTGATGGCCAGCGATACGGTGAGCTTCCACCCGGACGAAGATGTGTACGACGCCGCCCAGGCGTTCGAACGTTATGACTTGATTTCGGCACCGGTGGTCGACAAGAACGGCAAGCTGATTGGCCGTCTGACCATTGATGAAATGGTCGACCTGATTCGTGAAGAGAGTGAAAACGAAGTCCTCAACATGGCGGGTCTGCGTGAAGAGGAAGATATTTTTGCTTCAGTCTGGAAGTCCCTGCGCAACCGCTGGGCCTGGCTGGCGATCAACCTGATTACCGCCTTTGTTGCTTCCCGGGTAATCGGGCTGTTCGAAGGTTCCATCGAGAAACTGGTGGCCTTGGCTGCGTTGATGCCGATTGTTGCCGGTATCGGCGGCAACTCGGGTAACCAGACGATCACCATGATCGTGCGCGCCATGGCGCTGGATCAGGTCAGCACCGGCAATACTTCGCGGCTGATGCGCAAAGAATTGGCGGTCGGTTTGATCAATGGCCTGGTCTGGGGCGGGGTGATCGGCGTGGTTGCTTATCTTCTCTACGGCAGCTGGTCGCTGGGTGTGGTGATGACCGCGGCGATGACGCTCAATCTGTTGCTGGCGGCATTGATGGGTGTCCTGATCCCCATGACCCTGGCGCGGATCGGTCGCGACCCGGCAATGGGGGCGAGCGTGATGATCACTGCCGTGACTGACAGTGGCGGGTTCTTTATCTTTCTGGGGCTGGCGACGATTTTCCTGCTCTGAGTCTTCTTTGCGCAGCCTTGCCGGTTGGCGGGCTGCGCGCATTCCCTGCTATCCACGTTTGATCAGTCTTCGTTTATGTTCTCTGGTGTGGTCGGTTGCGTCAGATTTCGGGCAAAAAAAAGCCAGCGCGAGGCTGGCTGAGCTTGCGGGAGAAATCAGGAGGCGTCAGTTGCCATTTCGGTGTCATGAGCGATCAGTGACACCAGCGCGTTTTGCTGACGGTGGGAAAGCTGGCGGAAACGTTGAAGCAGTTCGCGTTCATGCAGCGATAGCTCGGGGCTGTCCAGGCGCATGCTCAATTCTTCGCCCAGCGCGCCTTCCTGAATAAGACTTTGCTCCATGCGCGCGATGATTTCAGAGTTCATGCTGCGATGATGATTGCGAGCCACCTCGGCGATGCGTTCACGCATTCCATCGGGCAGACGCACGACGAACTTGTCAGCCGTACGGCTGGAATAAATTGCCTGTTTCAATGGGCGCATATATTTAACCGGTTAGTTCAGGGGAGCGGTTTTCGGAATTGGCCGCAAGATGTCTGTTAGGACAAGCTTTCTTGCCAAATGTTCAACCTGAATTGTTAAGAGGCCCGCATCATGCCTCCAAATGCCAGATCGTTGGCGTCAATTCTGTGACAAATATTGAGCTGGGTAAAGGCGTTATGCCAGCACCAATTATCAGAAATGCGGACTGGTTTGAAAAGTGGGCCCCATCCGCACCTCTAACCGCTTCCTCTTGCCCGTCAGGAGGTGTTTCAAGCCTCCGCTGCGCGCAATTTATGCGGATACGATCGTTTATCCTTCTTGTATAGGATAGTGGCAAATGGCCGATTTACTAGGTAGTCAAGCGACAAGAGACGTTACCCGGATACCCGGCAGGCTCATCTATCTGATGGGGCCGTCAGGAGCAGGCAAGGACAGTCTGATAGGCGCATCCCGCGAGCCTTTGCACAGGCTTGGCTGTGAGGTGGTACGGCGGGTTATCACCCGCTCGGCTGAGTCAGTGGGGGAAGATGCGCTCGGGGTCTCTCAAGCGGAATTCGAGCGACTTTGCGAACAAGGTGGTTTTGCCTTGCACTGGCACGCCAATGGTCTGGACTACGGAATACCGGTGCAGATCGATCAGTGGCTGCACAGCGGACGCCATGTCTTGGTCAACGGCTCTCGAGAACATCTGCCCGAAGCGCGCAAGCGTTACCCGGGTTTACTACCTGTTTTGTTGACGGTACGGAGTGATGTGTTGCGCCAGCGCCTGACTCGGCGCGGGCGTGAAAGCACCGATGAAATTGAAGCGAGGCTGCGGCGCAACGAGCTGTTTCTCGCTAATGGATCTTCAGGTGATGCAACCGCAGTCCAGCGCCTGGATAATTCGAACGAGTTGTCCGCCACCGTCGACCATTTCCTCGGGCTGCTGGAGCAGGAGGGTATCAGCGTAGAACCGGATCGAACTTGATTCTGCGTCCGGCAATCAGCGCCATAATGAAACAACCAGCGAAGACTCCGAAAGCAATCATCGGCAGAGAGCTGGCGTCTTTTCCGGTGAGGAAGATATTCAAGACAGCGCTGAGTAATGCCAGAATCAAGAATAATGCGGCTGGTTTCGACATGCTCTGCTCCTGATGAGATGATTCAAAATACCCAGCTTTGCGAAGGTGGACGGTTGGTCTGCTCGACCTGGTTATCCCGCGCAATCCAGGCTGAACCAAGCGCGTGGTCGCTCGCCATTGCCGGCTTTGGTGCTTGATGATGTGTGTAATGGGCGGTGGTTGATGCCGGTTGACTAGCACTGCCATCCGCTTGAAAGTGAAAAACCACTACAACAGCCAATGCGAGCGCATTGAGGAGCAATAGGGCGCTGTTCATAGCGATGTCTCCGTTGTTTCTAGTAAGCGTAATCAAGCAGCCCTCATGCCAAGAGATTAATGTCTGTTAAATCCTTTTAAAACAATGGTTTAGGTTGTTTTTATGAAAGGTGTTCATTGCATTTTGCAATGATGGCATTTTGAAGTGATGCAATTTGCACGATCGCCGAAGGGGGGTAGCCCCTTGCTACCGCTGGCCTACACTTAAAAAGCCTAAGGACGACATGACAAAAGCTGCCTTGGCCGTTAACATGCTCGCCGTCCCTCGCGTCGCACAGTTCACTGCGGTCGCCATTTGTCTCAGTAGCTCAATTGGATAGAGCATCCCCCTCCTAAGGGGAAGGTTGGCAGTTCGAACCTGCCCTGGGACACCATATTTACTCAAGGCTCCAGCAATTCATTCAGTCTCGTGTCTAGCTGGTTGTCGTTCTAAATGACTACTTTGGTGGCTGCTTCGAAAAAGCCTGCCTTCGTTTGATTCCTGCTATGTCCCAACTGCCTGCGCACGATCACGCATCCCGCCTGGAAGAACAAACCGTCGTGGTATCAGATCTCCAGTGAAGACCGGATGATCGCACCCGAGAACCAGCAGCGGATGGCGGGGCGGCTTAACGCCAGAAAGGTCATTACCTTGAAGGCAAGCCACGCATCCCTGGCCTCGAAGCCGCTGGAAGTGGCAGCACTTATAGACGAGGCTGCCACGGAGCTGGAGTCGTTCATTGCTCCAAGCTGAGTGCTCTTCTATATAGAAGGGGCAAAAACCGGCGCTTTTCAGGCTTTTTCAGGCTTATCGATAGAAAGCCTTAATTAAGGGTTGACGGCAGATCCTGGAAGTCTATAATTCGCCCCACTTCCGGCGCAGTCGAAACGGAAAACTCCTTGGTAAACAAAGAGTTACGCGGTTTTCGGCAGCGAGTTGCTTCAGTTCATCGAAGCCCAGAAGGAGTTGCTAGAGTCGGTTTGTTTGGCCCTGGTAACGGTTCGATCCACTCGGTCGAAAGCGGTGTAAAACAGGTGTTGACAGCAGCGAGTAACGCTGTAGAATTCGCCTCCCGCCAACGAGTGATCGGAAGCGCCAAGTGGTTGAAGTTAAAAAGGAAACTTTGAAAACTTCTGAAAATAACCGCTTGACAGCAGCAGAGGAAAGCGTAGAATGCGCGCCTCGGTTGAGACGAAAGATCTTAACCAACCGCTCTTTAACAACTGAATCAAGCAATTCGTGTGGGTGCTTGTGGAGTCAGACTGATAGTCAACAAGATTATCAGCATCACAAGTTACTCCGCGAGAAATCAAAGATGTAACCAACGATTGCTGAGCCAAGTTTAGGGTTTCTTAAAAACCCAAAGATGTTTGAACTGAAGAGTTTGATCATGGCTCAGATTGAACGCTGGCGGCAGGCCTAACACATGCAAGTCGAGCGGCAGCACGGGTACTTGTACCTGGTGGCGAGCGGCGGACGGGTGAGTAATGCCTAGGAATCTGCCTGGTAGTGGGGGATAACGTTCGGAAACGGACGCTAATACCGCATACGTCCTACGGGAGAAAGCAGGGGACCTTCGGGCCTTGCGCTATCAGATGAGCCTAGGTCGGATTAGCTAGTTGGTGAGGTAATGGCTCACCAAGGCGACGATCCGTAACTGGTCTGAGAGGATGATCAGTCACACTGGAACTGAGACACGGTCCAGACTCCTACGGGAGGCAGCAGTGGGGAATATTGGACAATGGGCGAAAGCCTGATCCAGCCATGCCGCGTGTGTGAAGAAGGTCTTCGGATTGTAAAGCACTTTAAGTTGGGAGGAAGGGCAGTTACCTAATACGTGATTGTCTTGACGTTACCGACAGAATAAGCACCGGCTAACTCTGTGCCAGCAGCCGCGGTAATACAGAGGGTGCAAGCGTTAATCGGAATTACTGGGCGTAAAGCGCGCGTAGGTGGTTTGTTAAGTTGGATGTGAAATCCCCGGGCTCAACCTGGGAACTGCATTCAAAACTGACAAGCTAGAGTATGGTAGAGGGTGGTGGAATTTCCTGTGTAGCGGTGAAATGCGTAGATATAGGAAGGAACACCAGTGGCGAAGGCGACCACCTGGACTGATACTGACACTGAGGTGCGAAAGCGTGGGGAGCAAACAGGATTAGATACCCTGGTAGTCCACGCCGTAAACGATGTCAACTAGCCGTTGGGAGCCTTGAGCTCTTAGTGGCGCAGCTAACGCATTAAGTTGACCGCCTGGGGAGTACGGCCGCAAGGTTAAAACTCAAATGAATTGACGGGGGCCCGCACAAGCGGTGGAGCATGTGGTTTAATTCGAAGCAACGCGAAGAACCTTACCAGGCCTTGACATCCAATGAATCTGCTAGAGATAGCGGAGTGCCTTCGGGAGCATTGAGACAGGTGCTGCATGGCTGTCGTCAGCTCGTGTCGTGAGATGTTGGGTTAAGTCCCGTAACGAGCGCAACCCTTGTCCTTAGTTACCAGCACGTTATGGTGGGCACTCTAAGGAGACTGCCGGTGACAAACCGGAGGAAGGTGGGGATGACGTCAAGTCATCATGGCCCTTACGGCCTGGGCTACACACGTGCTACAATGGTCGGTACAGAGGGTTGCCAAGCCGCGAGGTGGAGCTAATCCCAGAAAACCGATCGTAGTCCGGATCGCAGTCTGCAACTCGACTGCGTGAAGTCGGAATCGCTAGTAATCGCGAATCAGAATGTCGCGGTGAATACGTTCCCGGGCCTTGTACACACCGCCCGTCACACCATGGGAGTGGGTTGCACCAGAAGTAGCTAGTCTAACCTTCGGGAGGACGGTTACCACGGTGTGATTCATGACTGGGGTGAAGTCGTAACAAGGTAGCCGTAGGGGAACCTGCGGCTGGATCACCTCCTTAATCGACGACATCAGCTGCTCCATAAGTTCCCACACGAATTGCTTGATTCATTGAAGAAGACGATAAAGAAGCAGCCCGAAATTGGGTCTGTAGCTCAGTTGGTTAGAGCGCACCCCTGATAAGGGTGAGGTCGGCAGTTCGAATCTGCCCAGACCCACCAATTTTGTGTGGGAAACGCCTGTAGAAATACGGGGCCATAGCTCAGCTGGGAGAGCGCCTGCCTTGCACGCAGGAGGTCAACGGTTCGATCCCGTTTGGCTCCACCACTAACTGCTTCTGAATTGTAAAGCTTAGAAATGAGCATTCCATCAAGCGATGGTGAATGTTGATTTCTGATCTTTTTGATTAGATCGTTCTTTAAAAATTTGGGTATGTGATAGAAAGATAGACTGAACGTTACTTTCACTGGTAACGGATCAGGCTAAGGTAAAATTTGTGAGTTGCTCTTTATGAGCAAGCATGCGAATTTTCGGCGAATGTCGTCTTCACAGTATAACCAGATTGCTTGGGGTTATATGGTCAAGTGAAGAAGCGCATACGGTGGATGCCTTGGCAGTCAGAGGCGATGAAAGACGTGGTAGCCTGCGAAAAGCTTCGGGGAGTCGGCAAACAGACTGTGATCCGGAGATGTCTGAATGGGGGAACCCACCTAACATAAGTTAGGTATCTTACGCTGAATACATAGGCGTAAGAAGCGAACCAGGGGAACTGAAACATCTAAGTACCCTGAGGAAAAGAAATCAACCGAGATTCCCTTAGTAGTGGCGAGCGAACGGGGACTAGCCCTTAAGTGGCTTTGAGATTAGCGGAACGCTCTGGAAAGTGCGGCCATAGTGGGTGATAGCCCTGTACGCGAAAATCTCTTGGTCATGAAATCGAGTAGGACGGGGCACGAGAAACCTTGTCTGAATATGGGGGGACCATCCTCCAAGGCTAAATACTACTGACTGACCGATAGTGAACTAGTACCGTGAGGGAAAGGCGAAAAGAACCCCGGAGAGGGGAGTGAAATAGATCCTGAAACCGTATGCGTACAAGCAGTGGGAGCCCACTTTGTTGGGTGACTGCGTACCTTTTGTATAATGGGTCAGCGACTTATTTTCAGTGGCGAGCTTAACCGAATAGGGGAGGCGTAGCGAAAGCGAGTCTTAATAGGGCGTCTAGTCGCTGGGAATAGACCCGAAACCGGGCGATCTATCCATGGGCAGGTTGAAGGTTGGGTAACACTAACTGGAGGACCGAACCGACTACCGTTGAAAAGTTAGCGGATGACCTGTGGATCGGAGTGAAAGGCTAATCAAGCTCGGAGATAGCTGGTTCTCCTCGAAAGCTATTTAGGTAGCGCCTCATGTATCACTGTAGGGGGTAGAGCACTGTTTCGGCTAGGGGGTCATCCCGACTTACCAAACCGATGCAAACTCCGAATACCTACAAGTGCCGAGCATGGGAGACACACGGCGGGTGCTAACGTCCGTCGTGAAAAGGGAAACAACCCAGACCGTCAGCTAAGGTCCCAAAGTTATGGTTAAGTGGGAAACGATGTGGGAAGGCTTAGACAGCTAGGAGGTTGGCTTAGAAGCAGCCACCCTTTAAAGAAAGCGTAATAGCTCACTAGTCGAGTCGGCCTGCGCGGAAGATGTAACGGGGCTCAAACCATACACCGAAGCTACGGGTATCACTTAGGTGATGCGGTAGAGGAGCGTTCTGTAAGCCTGTGAAGGTGAGTTGAGAAGCTTGCTGGAGGTATCAGAAGTGCGAATGCTGACATGAGTAACGATAATGGGTGTGAAAAACACCCACGCCGAAAGACCAAGGTTTCCTGCGCAACGTTAATCGACGCAGGGTTAGTCGGTCCCTAAGGCGAGGCTGAAAAGCGTAGTCGATGGAAAACAGGTTAATATTCCTGTACTTCTGGTTATTGCGATGGAGGGACGGAGAAGGCTAGGCCAGCTTGGCGTTGGTTGTCCAAGTTTAAGGTGGTAGGCTGAGATCTTAGGTAAATCCGGGATCTTAAGGCCGAGAGCTGATGACGAGCTAACTTTTAGTTAGCGAAGTGGTTGATGCCATGCTTCCAAGAAAAGCTTCTAAGCTTCAGGTAACCAGGAACCGTACCCCAAACCGACACAGGTGGTTGGGTAGAGAATACCAAGGCGCTTGAGAGAACTCGGGTGAAGGAACTAGGCAAAATGGCACCGTAACTTCGGGAGAAGGTGCGCCGGTGAGGGTGAAGGACTTGCTCCGTAAGCTCATGCCGGTCGAAGATACCAGGCCGCTGCGACTGTTTATTAAAAACACAGCACTCTGCAAACACGAAAGTGGACGTATAGGGTGTGACGCCTGCCCGGTGCCGGAAGGTTAATTGATGGGGTTAGCTAACGCGAAGCTCTTGATCGAAGCCCCGGTAAACGGCGGCCGTAACTATAACGGTCCTAAGGTAGCGAAATTCCTTGTCGGGTAAGTTCCGACCTGCACGAATGGCGTAACGATGGCGGCGCTGTCTCCACCCGAGACTCAGTGAAATTGAAATCGCTGTGAAGATGCAGTGTATCCGCGGCTAGACGGAAAGACCCCGTGAACCTTTACTATAGCTTTGCACTGGACTTTGAATTTGCTTGTGTAGGATAGGTGGGAGGCTTTGAAGCGTGGACGCCAGTCTGCGTGGAGCCAACCTTGAAATACCACCCTGGCAACTTTGAGGTTCTAACTCAGGTCCGTTATCCGGATCGAGGACAGTGTATGGTGGGTAGTTTGACTGGGGCGGTCTCCTCCTAAAGAGTAACGGAGGAGTACGAAGGTGCGCTCAGACCGGTCGGAAATCGGTCGTAGAGTATAAAGGCAAAAGCGCGCTTGACTGCGAGACAGACACGTCGAGCAGGTACGAAAGTAGGTCTTAGTGATCCGGTGGTTCTGTATGGAAGGGCCATCGCTCAACGGATAAAAGGTACTCCGGGGATAACAGGCTGATACCGCCCAAGAGTTCATATCGACGGCGGTGTTTGGCACCTCGATGTCGGCTCATCACATCCTGGGGCTGAAGCCGGTCCCAAGGGTATGGCTGTTCGCCATTTAAAGTGGTACGCGAGCTGGGTTTAGAACGTCGTGAGACAGTTCGGTCCCTATCTGCCGTGGACGTTTGAGATTTGAGAGGGGCTGCTCCTAGTACGAGAGGACCGGAGTGGACGAACCTCTGGTGTTCCGGTTGTCACGCCAGTGGCATTGCCGGGTAGCTATGTTCGGAATAGATAACCGCTGAAAGCATCTAAGCGGGAAACTAGCCTCAAGATGAGATCTCACTGGGACCTTGAGTCCCCTGAAGGGCCGTCGAAGACTACGACGTTGATAGGTTGGGTGTGTAAGCGCTGTGAGGCGTTGAGCTAACCAATACTAATTGCCCGTGAGGCTTGACCATATAACACCCAAGCAATTTGCTGACTCGAAAGGGCGCCAGATTGCGGTGTGTGAAGACGCAACAGTCGAAAGTTTGCAGCACTCACAAAAGCAGCACAAATCTATTACATACCCATTCGCTGGAGCGTGATCTCGCAAGAGAAGACGACCCGGCTACCGAATTTCTTGACGACCATAGAGCATTGGAACCACCTGATCCCATCCCGAACTCAGCAGTGAAACGATGCATCGCCGATGGTAGTGTGGGGTTTCCCCATGTGAGAGTAGGTCATCGTCAAGATTAAATTCCAAAACCCCTATCTGCATCTGCAGGTAGGGGTTTTGTTTTTTGCGCGCGATTCGTAGGCGCTGCCGCCAGGCTGCGATAAGGCCGGAACGGCCTTCAAAATAGGCTGCTCCTGCAAGTGTCGCATTACGGCAAGGCCGGTCAGGCGATTGGCCAGGATTTTCAATCACTGGCTGATCAACCGCTACCCCCCCCCAGTACTAAAGGAGGAGTCAATGAAAGCCAAAGGACCATTCCAGTCTGGCGTCGTTGCTTTAGGCTCAATCCCACGATCTAAAGATACCGGCTGCGATGGCCCATCAACCTCTGCATCTTAAAAAACCGTTCGCCTGAACACTTGATGCAGCACACGTCCCCGCTGAACTTCGTCAATGATGACAATCGGACGAGCCTCACAGCCTGCGATATGAGTAAAAAACCTCATCTGATTTCCGGGTTTCCAGAATAAAAGAGGATTTATCATGAGCAGCACCTTCTTCATCCCATCCGTGAACATGATGGGCATTGGCAGTCTTGACGAAGCCATGCTCGCCATCCGCAAATATGGTTTGCGTAAAGCCTTGATCGTCACTGACGCAGGCTTGGCCAAAGCCGGCGTGGCCGACAAGGTTGCCAGACTTCTGGCCCGGCAGGACATCAATTCCACCCTGTTTGATGGCGCCAAACCGAATCCGACGGTCAGCAATGTCGAGAAAGGCCTTGAGCTGCTTGGCCGCAGCGACTGTGATTTCATTATTTCCCTGGGCGGCGGTTCACCCCATGACTGCGCCAAGGGCATTGCCCTTTGCGCCGCCAACGGTGGGCACATCAGCGATTACGAAGGTGTCGATCAGTCCGCCAAGCCACAGATGCCGTTGATCGCGATCAATACCACCGCTGGCACCGCAAGTGAAATGACCCGCTTTTGCATCATCACCGACGAAGTCCGCCATGTGAAAATGGCCATCGTCGACCGCAACGTCACCCCACTCTTGTCGGTCAACGATCCTTCGCTGATGGCCGCCATGCCTAAAGGCCTGACCGCCGCCACCGGGATGGACGCACTGACCCACGCTATCGAAGCCTACGTGTCGACCGCGGCAACGCCGATCACCGATGCCTGTGCACTCAAGGCCGTGGAGTTGATCTCGGCCAACTTGCGCACCGCCGTTGCCACCGGTGACGACATGAACGCCCGGGAGAATATGGCCTACGCGCAATTTCTTGCCGGCATGGCCTTCAACAACGCTTCGCTGGGTTATGTCCACGCCATGGCGCACCAGCTGGGTGGGTTCTACGACCTGCCACACGGTGTCTGTAATGCGATCCTGCTGCCCCATGTCGCCAGATTCAACGCCAGCGTATGCCCGGCCCGGCTGAAAGACGTCGCCAATGCAATGGGTGTCGACACCCAGCATCTGGATGCGGAAAAAGGCGCCGCTGCGGCCATCGCCGCCATCCGCAAACTGTCTTCGGATGTCGGTATTCCGGGCGGCCTTGCCGAACTGGGCGCCAAGGCTGAGGACATCCCGACCCTGGCAGCCAACGCCATGAAGGATGCCTGCGGCTTTACCAATCCGCGTCCGGCCAATCAGGGCGAGATCGAGCAGATTTTTCATACGGCGATGTAAGTGACCTGAAGTTGCCGCCAGCCAAAAACAAAGCCCCGCCTTCGGTTGAAGCGTGGGGCTTCTTTTCGTCGCAGATTAAAAAGCAAAAGTCATCCGGACGCGGTCCGAACCTACGGCAGTCCAGGGCTTGGCGTTCACTCGGCGATTGCGTGGGCAAGCCACGCTGCAAATAAACCGGTAATTGTCTACCTGATACCTATAAGGGAACGCCACCCATGGCCGATAACCCGATGTGCAGTAGTCTCCCTACGCTGCCTGAATGCCTGGAAAACCCGTAGATCGAGCCTGATGCGTGCGGCAGGCAAGAGCAATTGCTGGTTTGTGTGAAAACGCTTGATAGCCTATGGCTACTGGCTATCATCTGCACGCCAAATGGGCAGCGAAGCTGAGCTGATCCCTGCATTTGTCATTGAGTTCATTTTCCTACTTGCCTGGAATCTTCGATGCTGGCGTACCACGAAAAAAGTTTTTTGATCGTCGATGATTTCTCTGATTTCCGCAGTTCAGTGCGCTCCATGTTGCGAGAGTTAGGGGTCAAGGATGTAGACACGTCCGACACCGGTGAGCAGGCGCTGCGCATGTGTGCGCAGAAGCGCTACGACTTCATCCTGCAGGATTACCATCTGGGCGACGGCAGAAAGAATGGTCAGCAGGTACTCGAAGACCTGATGGTCGAGAAGCTGATCAGCCATGAAAGTGTGTTCATCATGGTGACCGCCGAGACCAGCCAGGCGATGGTGCTCAGTGCCCTTGAGCATGAGCCGGATGCCTACCTGACCAAGCCGTTCAATCGATCGGGCCTGGCCCAGCGGTTGGAGAAACTGGTGCAGCGCAAGAATCTGCTCAAGCCGATCCTGCAGGCCCTCGACCGCGGCAAGCCCACCGAAGTCCTGGCGGCATGCGCGGCGCTCTGCAAGCAGGAGCCACGCTTTGCTCCGTTGTGCCTGCGTTTCCGGGCGGACGCCCTGCGCGACCTGAATCAGGACGAGGCCCTGGAGCGCTTTCTCAATGCAATCATTGCAGACCGCCCCTTGCCTTGGGCCTATGCGGGGTTGGGGCGGTTGCTGATCAAGCGCGGTCAGGTTGGCCCGGCCCGGACTCTGTACGAAACGGCGCTCAAGGCGTTCCCGATGATGCCGGCGCTCTACGACGGCATGGCGGATGTGCTGATTGCCCAAGGGGATTCCCGACGCGCACAGAGGGTGCTGGAGGAGGCTGTGCGTTTATCGCCGCTGGCTGTGCGCCGTCAATCGCTGCTTGGCAAGCTGGCGTTGGCTAACGAAGATTATGAAAGTGCCTCGAAAGCCTATCGCCAGGCGGTAGCCCAAGGGCAGCAGTCACGTTTTAAAGACCCGGAGAGCAACCTCGGTCTGGCCCAGGCGTTGATCAGCAAGGGCAGTGAGCGTGGGCTGGATACCCGGACCCGGCTGGAAATCAATCAGACCCTGAGCGAGGTGGCCAAGGAGAATGCCAGTGATCCGGGGCTGCAGGTGCGGGCGCGGCTGATGAAAGCCACCAGCTTGCTGATCAACGATGCCGAAACCGCCGAGAAACTGACTGAACAGGCGATGGCCCGGCTTGAAGGGATGGAGCAATTCATGAGCGCCGAGGCGGCGCTGGTGGTCGCCAGACAGCTCCAGCAATTGGGTCAGGCGCAGGCCAGCGCATCGATGCTGAAGAACTGCGCGGAAATCTACGGTGACGATCCGCTGGTGATGCAGGGGATTGCCAAGCTGACTGACGACCCGGCGATCCTCAATGCCGGTACCGCCGCAGCTGATCTGAATCGTCAGGGTGTGCGCAGTTACAAAGCGGGCACGCTGACTGAGGCGAGGGCACTGTTCCGCGGCGCGCTGTTGTTGCAGCCGAAAAACATCAGCATTGCCTTGAACATGGCGCAGTCGCTGCTGCACGGTGCCGATGCCAGTCTCGATAAGACACTGCTCGAAGAGTGCCGGGTCTGCCTGAAAATGGTCGGCCTGATGCCCGAAAGCGATGCACGTTATCCGCGTTACCAGAAGCTGCGAAGCAAGGCATTTGGCGAATGAACGACACCGACCAGGGGCTGGATTTTTCCACGGTGATGGCCTCCACCGTGCACGACATGAAGAACTCCCTGGCGATGCTTATGCTGACCCACGCTCAATGGCTCGCAGGCTTGCCTGATACCCAGCGACAAACCGCCGAGCAGGGGGTGATCGAGTATGAGTTCGCGCACCTCAATGGCCTGCTGGTGCAGTTGCTGGGGCTGTACAAGCTGGGCGTCAATCAGCTGCCGTTGCAGCCGGCCTACCACGAGCTGGATGACTTCATCGAAGCGCAGCTGGCTTGTCACCAGGACGTATTCAGCAGCCGAGGGATTGTCGCGCGCTATGAGGTCGATGACTTCAGCCCTCTGGGATTTTTCGATCGAGAGCTGATCGGTTCGGTGTTGGCCAACATCATCAACAACGTCATCCGCTATGCCCGCCGTGCCCTGTTGATCAGCGTCCGCGAGGAAGCCGGGCAGCTGGTATTGACCGTCAATGACGACGGGGACGGTTACCCGGAGCAGATGATCAACCGGCAGGCAGATTACGTACAGGGCATCAACCACAGCAGTGGCAGCACCGGCCTGGGCCTGTACTTCGCTGCCCGCATTGCGCAACTGCATCAGCGCAACGGCGTGTGCGGGCGGATCGAGATCGGCAACGGCGGTCCTTTGGGCGGCGCACTGTTCAGTCTCTATCTGCCCTGAGTGCCGTAACGGTCAGCAGCACTGCCGCATCACCTTCGGCGCATCCTGAATTATCGTTTCAGCCCTCACTGGATTGCATGGTTGTGCTTTATATCGCGGCTTTTCGGTCGTGCCTGCTTGAAATCCTGAACGGGTGGTGCGTATTTTGTACGGGTCGCCGTTCGCGGCTTGCACAACAACAACAAGGATTGAGTCATGACGACCGATGGCCACAGTTCACTCGCGCAGCGATTGACGGGCATTGATGAGATTGAATGTGTCACTCCGGATCTTAATGGTGTGCCACGGGGCAAGGTGATGACCGCCGAGGGTTTCCTCGAAGGGCGGCGACTGCAGATGGCGCGGGGTGTGCTGCTGCAATGCATCATGGGCGGTTATCCGCCGGCGCGTTTTTACGGCAGCGATGATGGCGATCTGGCGCTCAATGCCGATCCGAAACATATCTATCGCCTGCCCTGGAGCAAGCAGCCGCGGGCTTTGGCGATTTGCGATGCGGATGAGTTGAGTGGGGAAAGCTCGCGTCTATCGACTCGCGGTCAGCTCAAGGCGGTCATTGCGCGTTACGCGGCGCGAGGGCTGGCGCCGGTGGTGGCGACCGAGCTGGAATTCTTCGTGTTTGCGCCGAACACCGACCCGACTCAACCCTTCCTGCCGCCCGTGGGCCTGGACGGTCGCCGGGAGCAAGGTCATTCGGCCTTCAGTGTCAGTTCCAACAACGGCTTGCGGCCGTTCTTCAGTGAGGTCTATGAATGCATGGCCGCGTTGGGTTTGCCACGCGATACGTTCATGCACGAGATGGGCGTGAGCCAGTTCGAGATCAATCTGCTGCACGGCGATCCGTTGCTGCTGGCTGACCAGACGTTTCTGTTCAAGCACCTGCTCAAGGAAGTCGCGCTCAAGCATGGTTTGACGGTGGTCTGCATGGCCAAGCCGCTGGCGCATACGCCGGGCAGCTCGATGCATATTCACCAAAGCATTGTCGAGCTGGGGACCGGGCGTAATGTGTTCAGTGACGATGCCGGGCAGCCGACCGCGACCTTCCGGCATTTCATCGGCGGCCAGCAGGCTGGCATGGCGGATTTCACCGCGCTTTTTGCGCCGAACGTGAACTCCTACCAGCGCTTGTGCCATCCTTACGCATCGCCGAACAATGCCTGTTGGTCCCACGACAATCGGGCTGCGGGATTGCGCATTCCGGCCAGTTCACCAGTGGCGCGACGTGTCGAGAACCGCTTGCCGGGCGCCGATGCCAACCCTTATCTGGCCCTTGCCGCGAGTCTGGCTGCCGGGCTCCACGGTATAGAAAACCAGCTGGAACCGACGCCAGCGATCCAGGGCGAATTCGAGGTGCCGGAAAGTCTGTCGTTACCTTGTACCTTGCATGCGGCGCTCGAGCGTCTGAAACGTAGCCAATTGGCAAAGGAACTGTTTGGCAAGGAATTCATCGAAGGCTACATCGCTTCGAAGACCATGGAATTGACCAGCTTCTTTGACGAAATAACTCCCTGGGAGCGGCGTGTTTTAGCCGCCCAGGCATAACTGATCCGTCGCCCTCGGGCTATCGTTGTTGATAGCCCGATACTCACTGCAAGGAGCCGCTCGGAACGCCGATGCGCCAAATCTGGAAATCCTTTCGCGCGCTTTATTTCGCCTCGCTGATGATGCTTATCGGCTCGGGCTTGCTCAGTACGTACCTGGCGTTGCGCCTGGCTGCCGATCATGTCGACGGCCTGTGGGTCGGTGCGTTGATGGCTGCCAACTATTTCGGCCTGGTGCTGGGCGGGAAAATCGGCCACCGGTTGATTGCCCGGGTCGGGCATATCCGGGCTTATGCGACCTGTGCCGGGATCGTCGGCGCAGCGGTGCTGGGTCATGGGCTGGTGGATTGGTTGCCGGCGTGGCTGGTGCTGCGGATGATCGTCGGCCTGGGCATGATGTGCCAGTACATGGTTATCGAAAGCTGGCTGAACGAGCAGGCCGAAGCCAAGCAGCGTGGGCTGGTGTTCAGTGGCTATATGATTGCTTCCTACCTCGGGCTGGTGCTGGGTCAGTTGATACTGGTCATGCACCCGCAATTGGGCCTGGAGCTGCTGATGTTGGTCGCCTTGTGTTTTGCCTTGTGTCTGGTGCCCGTGGCCATGACCCGGAGGATTCACCCGGCACCCTTGCATCCGGCACCGATGGAGCCGCGGTTCTTTATCAAGCGAGTCCCGCAATCCTTGAGTACCGTGCTCGGGTCGGGGTTGATCGTCGGTTCGTTCTACGGCCTGGCGCCGCTGTATGCCTCCCAGCAGGGGCTTTCCACCGAACAGGTCGGTCTGTTCATGGGTAGCTGCATCTTTGCAGGTTTAGTGGTGCAGTGGCCACTGGGGTGGTTGTCGGATCGCTATGATCGGGCACTTCTGATCCGCTGTTTTGCGACTTTTCTAGCGCTGGCCGCATTGCCGCTGGCGATCATGCCGCAGGTGACGCTTGAGGTGCTGTTTATCGCCGGTTTCCTCTGCTCATTGGTGCAGTTCTGTCTTTATCCGTTGGCGGTGGCGTTTTCCAATGACCATGTCGAAGGCGATCGACGGGTGTCGCTGACGGCGATGCTGCTGGTGACTTACGGTGTCGGCGCAAGCATCGGGCCGTTGGCGGCGGGGGTGCTGATGAAGCTGTTCGGCAGTCAGATGTTGTATGCCTTCTTCAGCTTTTTTGCATTAGTGCTGGTGTGGCGCATTCGGCCTAAGGCTGTGACCAACCTGCACCAGGTCGAGGATGCTCCGCTGCATCACGTGGCCATGCCGGACAGTATGTCGAGCTCGCCTTTGGTGGCAGCGCTTGACCCCCGGGTCGATGAGCAGGTGGTGCAGGATCAGATGCAAAACTCGCCAAGTCCTGAGCCCGAACCTGAACCTGAACTTGAACCTGAGCTTGAGCTTGAGCTTGAGCCCGAACCCGAACCCGAACCCGAACCCGAACCCGATCCGGACTCGCCGCCTGAGGAACCTGGGGCGGATCACCCCCATGGTCTCAGTGCCGCAAGGCCCTAGTGGCCGGTGTGGCTAGTAGCGGCCACTAGAACGAAAAACGGGCAGTCACCGCGAGGGACTGCCCGTTTTCTATTGCGGCATCAGCTTCACATATCGTCTTTATCGAAGCGGCGTGCTTCACGCTGCAGCTGATAGACGAAACGCTCGACCTGTCGTTGCACCAGGCCGCTCATGTTGTGGAAGCGTACGCCGGCGAAGGTGGTGTCGATCCGCTCTTCGTAATGCAGGTAACGCAATTCGACCGGCGCGGTCATGTTGCCGAAGGGCAGGGCGGCGATGAAGCGGTCGTAGACTTCGCCGAGCTGCAGATGGCCGCAGATCTCGCCTTCAAAGCGCAACTTGCAGCCAGTCGCCGAAATATCCAGCAGCTTGCCATTGACCGGGACCTTGAGTTTTGCGCCGCCGAGCTCGATGTTGACCAGCTGCGCCAGCTTCAGTGCCGCGCGAAAGGCATTGCGCCGTTGGTGATAGACCACCTCGACAGGCATCGCGCCACGATAGCAGCGACTGCCATTGGCTTCGTCGATCGTCAGAGTGCCGTTACTGTCCCAGGCAATCCGCACGCCATCGTGGAAGCCTTCGACGCGAAATGCTTCGCCATTGAGCAGGAAACGTTCGCCATCGCGAGGAATCATTTCGTCCAGGGCAATCGTATTGCGGTCTCGATCGATTTCGACCAGATAGCTCTGAAAGCGCTGAGTGCGCTCGTGGAAGGTGATGATCAGTGGATCATGGCTCTCTTGCAGTAGCCGCAGGTTGGCGGCGATTTCCAAAGGAGTGGTGAGCACCTTCGGTGGCTGCGGAGCGTCTTCCGCGCTTAAGGCATTGAACACGGTTCATCAATCTCCAGACAAAATACCACTACACGCAATGAGCTGGCATTTTGCCAGCTAGTTTCGCGCCTTGATAGGGCGCGCTCGTTAGGAATTCAAGCTTGACTGAGCGGGCGCGGCTTCGCCAGCAGGGAGGTTGATCCGCGAGCATCATAGAGGGCAGGAGGCTCGCCACCGGTGAGGATTTTCAACTGATTGGCAGTGGTGGCTTGCTGAACCTGGATCGAGCGACCGTTGAGTTCATTGGCTGCCTGGCATTGGGCCAGAAGCTGGTTGAGGGCATCGCTTTGCGCCAGCAGTTGATCGCCAATCGCCGATTGCCCGGCAAGTTGTTCCAGGCCGCTGCGATTGGCAGGCAGGTTCAGGCTGACAAGGATCTGGCTGCGTAAACGGCCATGCTGTTCAAGCAAAATGATCAGAGCCTGTTTTTGCGCGAGAATATTTTCGAGCAGGGGCATATCGCGACCGTGCAACGCCAGGGATTCGGTTTGCAGTAACTCCAGCAACTGTCCCGTTGGAGCAAAATCGTCAGTGATCAGTTGCAGTAAATTAGTGTCGTGCATGGCTGGCCTTGGTTTTAAGCGTCCAAAAGCCTGGCGCAGGCCGTTGGCTAGCGCTGGGCTTCGAAGTTGAGCAGTTTGCTGGCTACACGGTTGCTGTCGACTTTATAGCTGCCATCGGCAATCGCTTGCTTCAATCCGGCCACGCGGGCCTTGTCGACAGCAGGTTGATCGCGCAGCTTGTCAGTGACCTTCTGCAACTGTTGAGCCTCATTACTGAGATGTACCGATTCCCCACTTTTGCTGGTACTGGCTTGTTCGACCGGGGTATTCACCGGCGCGGATTTACCGGCGTCGCCGGTTTCCCGGGTGCCGCTGGTACGCGTACTGCCTGTGAGTGTGGGGGCGTTATTTAATCGGCTGAAATCGATGACCATGATGGAAAACCTCTGGGTATTTGGACGCTTGCCATGTTTTCGGCCATACCCTGAAAAACTTTAGGCCCGATTATCGGTGAGCGCGCGCGCAGCGACTCTTGCCCTGCTTGAGGCACAGTTTAGGGAAGGCTGGGGCGTAGCGCCAGTTCCCTACATGGCGACCTCGACCTGACCCGGGGCGGTCACACGCGCCCTGATCACCCGTTGAGAGTTCAGATTCTTGACCCTGATCTGTTCGCTCAGGCCCCCGTTGGACAACGCTTCGCCAGGCATTCGTACACTGAGCGTCCCGCTGCGGGCGGAAATCACGACCTGATCGCCTTTGCGAACGACCTCCGCTTGCTCCATGTGAGCCAAGGTGATGACCTGGTCGCTGACCATTGGTCGGACAAGTTTCTGCCCGATCGCCTGATCGATAGAGGTCAGATAGCCCTGATTGATCTGGCTGATGTCGCGCTCGCGCAAGATGACGTCTTCCGGGCTGATGATTCCCGTACGTTTCAGCGGGCGGGTGGCGGTGACAATTTCTCGAAACAGGCGCACTTGAGCGGGGACGAACACCGTCCAGGGCGAGGCGCCATCGCATCGCACCCGCACGGTAACGCGACCCAACGGCTGGGCCGGACTCTCCAGAGTCGCTGTCAATTCCTTGTCGCACATCGGCATGCGCAGGCGTGGGTCGAGTTGGTTGACCTGGATTTCATAGCGTCCTGCGGTTTGGCTGGTTGCCAGATAATCTTCGACGGTGAATTCAAGAAAGCCCTGAGTGACGCCGATAAGCAGATCAGGCAAGGTAACCGAATCAGCAAGGGCAGGGCTGCCAAGGTTGAAAAAACACAACGCGGACAGCGCGCAAAGCAATTTGCGGTACTGTGCTGTGAGACGTCGGAAAAATGTCGTATGTGCATTCATAAGAGTTAAAAAGCAAGCGCCGTGCCGTTTAGTGATGAATGTGCGTCGCAACACACTTAGCGTTGGTGTAGGAGTCTGGGCATGGCTGGTGTAATGGATTCGGTAAACCAGCGCACGCAACTGGTGGGGCAGAATCGCCTTGAGCTGTTGTTGTTCCGTCTCGACGGCCAACAGCTGTATGGGATCAACGTGTTCAAGGTTCGCGAGGTGCTGCAATGCCCGAAGCTGACCCTGCTGCCCAAGTCCAGTCCTGTCGTGTGTGGTGTGGCGAATATTCGCGGGGCGACCATTCCGATCCTGGATCTGGCAATGGCCACCGGTTCCGGTCGATTGCTCGATCAGAGCAATCCCTTCGTGATCATCACGGAGTACAACACCAAGACCCAGGGGTTTCTGGTCAGGTCGGTGGAGCGCATCGTCAACATGAACTGGGAGGAGATCCATCCGCCACCCAAGGGCACCGGGCGCGATCATTACTTGACGGCGGTGACCCGGGTCGACAATCAGTTGGTCGAAATCATCGATGTCGAGAAGGTCCTGGCTGAAGTGGCGCCGACCTCGGAAGCCATTTCGGTCGGCGTGGTAGACGTTGACACCCGGCACAAGGCGGTTTCACTGCGGGTGCTGACGGTCGACGACTCGTCGGTGGCGCGCAAGCAGGTCTCGCGTTGTCTGCAAACGGTTGGAGTTGAAGTCGTGGCGTTGAACGACGGCCGGCAGGCGCTGGACTACCTGCGCAAGCTGGTCGACGAGGGCAAGAAGCCGGAAGAAGAGTTTCTGATGATGATTTCCGACATCGAAATGCCAGAAATGGACGGTTACACCCTTACGGCCGAGATCCGCAACGACCCTCGCATGCAAAAGCTACATATCATCCTGCATACTTCGTTGTCAGGAGTGTTCAATCAGGCGATGGTGAAGAAGGTCGGTGCCGATGACTTCCTTGCCAAATTTCGTCCTGATGACCTGGCATCCCGGGTAGTCGACCGGATCAAAACAGCAGACATCAGCTAGGGGCGTCTGCCCCTGGTGGTCAACACGATTTAAGAGGCGGCATCTTTGTCTACGGGTAATTTGGATTTCGAACAGTTCCGGGTCTTCCTGGAAAAAGCCTGTGGCATTTTGCTCGGTGAAAACAAGCAGTATCTGGTGTCGAGCCGTCTCAATAAACTGATGGAGCAGCAAGGCATCAAATCCTTGGGTGAGCTGATTCAACGTATTCAGACCCAACCGCGCAGTGGATTGCGCGAGATGGTGGTGGACGCCATGACCACCAACGAAACCCTGTGGTTTCGCGACACCTACCCGTTCGAGGTGCTGAAAAACAAGGTGCTGCCGGAGGCGATCAAGGCCAGTCCGGGTCAGCGCCTTCGCATCTGGTCGGCGGCCTGCTCGTCGGGGCAGGAGCCTTATTCGCTGTCCATGTCGATCGATGAATTTGAGCGGACCAGCCTGGGCCAGCTGAAAATGGGGGCGCAAATCGTTGCCACGGATTTGTCCGGCACCATGCTCAACAACTGCAAGACTGGCGAGTACGATAGCCTGGCCATTGGCCGCGGTCTCTCTGCGGAGCGCCTGCAACGTTACTTCGATCCGAAAGGACCGGGGCGTTGGGCGATCAAGGCACCGATCAAGAGCCGGGTTGAGTTTCGTTCGTTCAACCTGCTGGACAGCTACGCCGGCCTGGGCAAGTTCGACATCGTGTTCTGCCGCAACGTGCTGATCTACTTCTCCGCCGAGGTGAAGAAGGACATTCTGCTGCGGATTCACAGCACACTGAAGCCGGGCGGTTATCTGTTCCTTGGCGCTTCTGAGGCGCTCAATGGCTTGCCGGATCATTACCAGATGGTTCAGTGCAGCCCGGGGATCATTTACCAGGCGAAGTGATGGGTTGGCTAGACCAAA
Organism: Pseudomonas sp. KH_050; assembly: GCF_057838875.1. Taxonomy (NCBI): domain Bacteria; kingdom Pseudomonadati; phylum Pseudomonadota; class Gammaproteobacteria; order Pseudomonadales; family Pseudomonadaceae; genus Pseudomonas; species Pseudomonas sp. KH_050. The sequence goes on from NZ_CM174478.1 coordinate 1,584,431, forward strand.
ACGGGAGTCCTAAGAGGCTCCCGTTTTTTGGCCGGCAGAAAAGCAAAGATCGCAGCCAGCTCCTACGACGACCGCATATCCCTGTAGGAGCTGCCGAAGGCTGCGATCTTTTTGGCGGCCATCCACCTTCTCCAAACGGCAGAAAAGCGGCGGCGACGGAGATCAGTTGCCGCTTTTCTGGCATTGCCACCTTGCCGATGCCTCCAAAGCCCCGGTTTACGGGGTTTTTTGAACTGGCACGACGCTTGCTATGTTCATCGTACGAAAAAACCGGTTACCCAAAGGTCACCCCGATATGAGCATCAGCTTCGATAAAGCGCTCGGTATCCATGAAAAGGCTCTGGGCTTCCGAGCTCAGCGTGCCGAAGTTCTGGCCAACAACATCGCCAACGCCGATACCCCGAACTACAAGGCTCGGGATCTGGATTTCGCTGCCGTGCTTGCCGCGCAGAATGAAAAGACCAAGAGCGGCTCCTTCGCGTTGAACATGACCAATAACCGTCATATCGAAGCCGAAGGCCTGGGCAATGGCGACGAGTCGCTGCTGTATCGCACGCCGATGCAACCGTCGATCGACCAAAACACCGTGGACGCTCAGCTTGAGCAATCGAACTACGCGGAAAACTCGGTGAACTTCCAGGCCAGTTTCACCCTGCTCAACAGCAAATTCAAAGGGCTGATCTCAGCCCTGCGCGGAGAGTAATCCATGTCCCTAGCCAGTGTTTTTAATATTGCCGGTAGTGGCATGAGCGCTCAAACCACGCGTTTGAACACCGTCGCCAGTAACATCGCCAACGCCGAGACCGTGTCGTCGAGCATCGACCAGACCTACCGCGCTCGTCATCCGGTGTTCGCCACCATGTTCCAGAACAGCCAGAGTGGCGGCAGCGATTCGCTGTTCCAGAACCAGGATACGGCGGGCCAGGGCGTGCAGGTGTTGGGCGTGGTCGAAGACCAAAGCAACCTCGATGCGCGCTACGAGCCCAATCACCCGTCTGCTGATGCCAAGGGTTATGTCTACTACCCGAACGTCAACGTGGTCGAGGAAATGGCTGACATGATTTCTGCCAGTCGTTCGTTTCAGACCAACGCCGAAATGATGAACACCGCCAAAACCATGATGCAGAAGGTCCTGACTCTCGGTCAGTGATAAGGGGCGACTCAGATGAGTGTTACCGATTCCACCAGTGGCGCGAGCCTTGGCGATATTCTCAACAACACCACGAAAAAGACTAAGTCAACTTCCGACGAGCTGGCGGCGGCGGCCAGCAGCACGGCTGGCAGTAAAGCGTTGGGCAAGGACGCTTTCCTGCAATTGCTGGTGACCCAGCTGAAAAACCAGAACCCGCTGGAGCCGCAGGACAACGGGGCGTTCGTCGCGCAACTGGCGCAGTTCAGCAGTCTGGAAGGCATTACCACGCTGAACGACTCGGTAACTTCCCTGGCCGGCAGTTACAAGTCGTCCCAGGCTTTGCAGGCTTCATCGCTGGTCGGCCGCTCGGTGATCGTGCAGACCGACTCCGCAGTGATCGACCCGGCCAAAGGTCTCACCGGCTCGGTCGCCCTGGGGGCTTCGGTGACCAATGCCACAGTGACCATCACTGACAAAGATGGCAAAACAGTCAAAACCATTGAACTGGGTGCCCAGTCGGCCGGCAATGCCGACTTCGTCTGGGATGGTGTTGACGATAAGGGCGTCAAGGTCGAGCAGGGGACCTACACCTTCAAGGCGACCACCAAGACCGACGAGGGCACGACGGCATTGCTCACTTATCTGCCGGCGACCGTCAACAGCGTGTCCCTGAGCCAGACGGGTGGCGAGATGATGCTCAACCTCGCTGGCCTGGGCAGTATTGCCCTGTCCAAAGTTCAAACTATTGGTCTATAGAGCCGGTTAACGCGGCACAAGGAGTGAAATATGTCTTTCAATATTGGCCTCAGCGGGCTCTATGCAGCCAACAAGCAACTGGACGTTACCGGCAATAACATCGCCAACGTCGCCACCACCGGCTTCAAATCTTCCCGCGCGGAGTTCGAGGACGTGTACTCCTCAACTAAGCTGGGTACCGGTAGCAAAACCGTCGGCGGCGGCGTCAATCTGGCCAACGTTTCCCAGCAGTTTGGCCAGGGTGAGGTCAATGGTTCCGGCGGTATGCTGGACATGGGGATCCAGGGCGGCGGCTTTTTTGTCCTGAATGACAATGGCTCGCGCAGCTACACCCGTGCCGGTACTTTCCAGCGCGACAAGGAAGGCTACGTCACCACCTCCGACGGCTCTGCTCGCCTGCAGGGTTATGGTGTAGATGCCAATGGCAAGGTCATCAAAGGCGTGCTGACCGATTTGCGGATCAACCTGTCGAACCTGCCGCCCAAGGCTTCAAGCACGGTTGACTCCAGCAGCAACCTCAAGTCGACCAGCGACGTTATCGATCAGGTGGCCAAGCCGTTCGATCCCAAAGACCTGTCGAGCTTCACTTCTCAGTTCACCACCCTCATCTACGATACCCAGGGCAATTCGCACCCGATGGATCAGTATGTGGTCAAGACCGGTGCCAACACCTGGCAGACCTATACCCTGATCGATGGTCGTAATCCGGACGGCACGCCTGTGACCGGCACCGGCGCTGTCGCGCCAGTGCCTTCGACCATGTCTTTCGATTCTTCTGGAACGCTGACGGGCATCGTTACTCCACCCAGCACCGTATCCAATACCAAGCTGACAATTCCAGGGACCGGGACTGGAGCCTGGATGCCCGGCGCGATGATCAACGGTGTATGGGCATCGAACGGGGCTGCGGCCAACCCGGACGGTATTGGCATCAACATGGCGAATATCACCCAGTACAACTCGGTGACCTACCGTAATCCTCCTATTACGGACGGTTACGCCACGGGCGAAATCACCGGGCTGAAGATTGATGGCAGCGGTGTCTTGTTCGCCAACTTCAGCAACGATCAGAGCCAGGCGATCGGGCAGATCTCCCTGGCCAGCTTCAACAATGAGCAAGGTCTGCAACCGGCTGGCGGCACCAGCTGGAAAGAAACCTTCGCCTCAGGCCAGCCGGGCTTTGATGCACCTGAGGTCGGTACCCTGGGATCGATCGTTGCCAATGCTCTGGAAGGTTCCAACGTCAACCTGACCAACGAACTGGTGGACTTGATCAAGGCGCAAAGTAATTACCAGGCCAACGCCAAGACCATCTCCACCCAAAGCACCATCATGCAGACCATCATTCAGATGACCTGATGCTGGATGGCTGACTCGCTGCAAAAAGAGCCCCTCGCAAGAGGGGTTTTTTTATGGGTGTCCGCAATCCCCTCGTAGGAGCTGCCGCAGGCTGCGATCTTTTGATCTTGGCGATTGTGCTGTCCGCCGAAAAGATCGCAGGCTGCGCCTGCGCCTGCGCCTGCGCCAGCGCCGACCGCATGCACCCGGGCGCAATGCCAGACAGTGGTGAAGATCCAGTGAGGGAGCGGAATTTCTTCAGGCAAAAGAAAACCCCCGACAAGCCAGAGGCCCATCGGGGGTTTCGAGTAAGCGCCTCGCGGCGCCTACCGGTTCAGCTTATTGGTACTGCGACTGACCGTGCCCTCTGGCTCACATTATGTGAAAGTCCGCTTCCGTGATGACTCTATTTCTTTCTGCACATCTCAATGTCGCTCTGTGTTTTCAATTCAGTGTCGACTCCAAGCCGATACCTGCAGTAGTCGATGATCCACCTTCGTTCCTCATCCGTGAGACGTTCGACTTGCCTGATCTCACCATCATTGGCGTGGATGTTGTAAAACTTCATCTGAAACGTCGGGTGTTTTTTGATGAACAAAATGGTCTCAATATCGCCATCTTCAAGGGCTTCGTAGTAGCCGACGTAGAGCACAGCCAGCACCGCCAACACTGCAGCAATCAATAGCTTTTTCATTCCTGCGGCGCCGGTGGAGGCAAAAGCTGGGTCTTGGTTCTAAGATTTCTCACCAACTCCATCCCAATATTACCGGGACAGATTTTTCCTTCGGAAGCCTGCCCTGGGTACTCCCTATGACCACCAAAATGCTTGATAACGAACACGCTTTTCAGCGAATCGATCAAGTGCATCAGTGCGACAATTTGAGCAGCCGGAATCACGTTTGTGGTGCTGTAGCCAATGCTATCGAGGGCGACGCGCCCCTTGGCGACCCAGTCGCCCCCCTCGTCCGGTGTTGTCAGGTTTTCCAGTAGTACTATACCGATCAGCCCAGTGTTGAACTTCAAAACGCTCGAACCCTGAAGCCGGATGTCGCGACCTTCGAATATCTGTCCGGTGCAATCGATCCCATAGTGATAGCCGATATCGTCGTACTTCTGACTTAGGTGGACTTTTTGAATCTCCTGCATCTGTTCTGCACCAGGTGTGCAGCTATGGCTTCGCCCGGCATGGTGCAGGGCAATCATGGTGTAGTCCCAATCCATAATCATTTCCGGCTTGCCTTTCACCGCTCTCCAAGATGATCGCTCGACGAACGTTGCGTTCAATGATCGAACCTTTTTGATGATCGCCTCGCGCGTAGCGGCGCGGTCGTTAACGGTAATGGAGACAGGGGGTAACGGCTGGCCGGGCTTCACTTCTTGCGCCTTTGCTGTCGTCGTGAAGGTCGCTTCGCTCATACGGTCGCCTCCGAAAACTCAGTCAGCTCGCGGGCAGGAGCCTGGAACATTACGTGAAGCTCGATCACGGAGTCTGCAGTAGGTGCCTCGACAATGGCTATGCCTTTGGTGTCCGTTAGCCCTACTTTTCGGCGTCCATCAATCAGCGCAATGTAAGTCCGGTGGGCCAGCGGCTGGCTGGTGTGGCTATCGGTGATGGCAAAGGACTGGGCGAAGGATTTCGCGAAGTGGAGTGGTGCAGGGGCAGGAATTCCGAAGCTCGACGCTTGGACAGAGGCATGCATAGAGTTGGATACAACAGAGGTGTACTGAGTAGCTGAACCGTACACCACATGATCAGGGCACCCACAGGCTACCTTATCACCTGTTGCAACATAGGGCTGTTGTTCTGACCAGTCGAAAGCCGTCCCTATGATGGGGAACGCCCCCTTACACTTACTGCATCGAGCAAGGTCGCCCGTTTGAGCAATTGCTTTGTTACCTTCGAACCATGTTGCCGAGGCCGATATGACATCACCGTATGTGGTTTTGTCTCCAAGACAGGCTAATGCTCTCAATCTAAATTCCTCTGCAATGACGTATGAATCATCCACTTCCGACTAAACTATCGGGCGACTTCGAGAGTACCTACGGTTGCACATCGGTAATGCCAATAGGGGGATGAGCTTTAGCGTAAGCCTGCTGTTGATTAACAATCGCCAAGGCTTGTTCGTTGAAACCGGTAAGCTGCTGCTCTGTGATGGGAGAGTCGTCCAGAGTGCGGAGAGATTCAGGGGAGACTTCGTTGATATACGGCTGTTGCGACGACGTGTTCATTTGATGTTCCTGATCCTTGGGCTTTTGGGTTGGTGTCCCTTCCTCATCTCGGTGAACGCGCTAGCCGTTCGAACGGTAGAGCCTCGATCACAGAAAGTAAGTAGGACATTTCTGAATCAGCCCCTTGGAATGCAGCATCCATCAAATGAAGGTTTGTTTGACGACAGGTTGTGATTAGGTTGCCCGCTCCGGAACCTGCACGGAAGGAAGGTCGAGGCTGAATCTATTTTGATCGAGGAGGTGTTGACCGGCCATCAAGATACGCACACCGTTGCAAATCCAACTGTGCTTGAGCCTGTCCCAGGAGACCGGATACCTGGCCGGCGCGAGTCCGTGCTATCGCGGCAATTGGATGATTTAGAACCGACCTTGACGCGCCATGGCTACCGCATCAAGGATCTTGTCGAGCAGTTCGACGCCAGGCCGAATGAGATCAAGGCGCTGTTCAGCCCCGCCTGATCGATTGCCTTGTCGGTCATTTTAGGAGCACCCATCAGAAGAACTCCATGAGGTTCCTCCAGGCAAAAGAAAACCCCCGACAAGCCAGAGGCCCATCGGGGGTTTCGAGTAAGCGCCTCGCGGCGCCTACCGGTTCAGCTTATTGGCAAGCTTCGCAATCCGGCTCGTCGATGGCGCAGGCCTTTGGCACTGGTGCCGGACCGGCAGGCGCTGCCAGGACCGAATCGTCACCGTGGCTGCCGCTGGAAACAGCGTTCAGCTTGTTGGTGCTGATGGTCGACTTCTCGGTGCTGGTCGCGGCCAGGGCACGGAGGTAGTAAGTGGTTTTCAGACCACGGTACCAGGCCATGCGGTAGGTCACGTCGAGCTTCTTGCCCGAAGCGCCGGCGATGTACAGGTTCAGCGACTGAGCCTGGTCGATCCACTTCTGACGGCGGCTGGCGGCGTCGACGATCCACTTGGTGTCCACTTCGAAGGCAGTCGCGTAGAGCTCTTTGAGTTCTTGCGGGATGCGTTCGATCTGCTGCACGGAACCGTCGTAGTACTTCAGGTCGTTGATCATGACCGAGTCCCACAGGCCGCGAGCTTTCAGGTCGCGAACCAGGTACGGGTTGATCACGGTGAATTCGCCCGAAAGGTTCGATTTCACATAGAGGTTCTGATAGGTCGGTTCGATCGACTGCGACACGCCAGTGATATTGGCGATGGTCGCGGTCGGTGCGATGGCCATGATGTTGGAGTTACGAATACCTTTCTGCACGCGGGCGCGCACGGGTGCCCAGTCGAGGGATTCGTTCAGGTCGACATCGATGTACTGCTGGCCACGTTGTTCGATCAGGATCTGTTGCGAATCCAGCGGCAGGATGCCTTTGGACCACAGCGAACCCTGGAACGTCTCGTAGGCGCCACGCTCATCGGCCAGGTCGCAGGACGCCTGGATCGCGTAGTAGCTGACCGCTTCCATCGACTTGTCGGCGAACTCGACCGCAGCGTCGGATCCGTACGGGATGTGCTGCAGGTACAAAGCGTCCTGGAAGCCCATGATGCCCAGGCCGACCGGACGGTGCTTGAAGTTGGAGTTCTTCGCTTGCGGCACCGAGTAGTAGTTGATGTCGATCACGTTATCGAGCATCCGCACGGCGGTGTTCACGGTGCGTTCCAGCTTGGCGGTATCGAGCTTGCCATTGGTGATGTGGTTCGGCAGGTTGATCGAGCCCAGGTTGCAGACCGCGATCTCGTCCTTGTTGGTGTTCAAGGTGATTTCGGTGCACAGGTTCGAGCTGTGGACCACGCCAACGTGCTGCTGTGGGCTGCGCAGGTTGCATGGGTCTTTGAAGGTCAGCCATGGGTGGCCGGTTTCGAAGAGCATGGAGAGCATTTTGCGCCACAGGTCTTTGGCCTGGATGGTCTTGAACAGCTTGATCTTGCCCGGGTACTGGGACAGGGCTTCATAGTACTCGTAACGCTCTTCGAAGGCCTTGCCGGTCAGGTCGTGCAGATCCGGTACTTCGGATGGCGAGAACAGGGTCCACTGGCCGTCATCGAAGACGCGCTTCATGAACAGGTCAGGGATCCAGTTGGCGGTGTTCATGTCGTGGGTACGACGACGATCATCACCGGTGTTCTTACGAAGTTCGATGAACTCCTCGATGTCCATGTGCCAGGTTTCCAGGTAGGCACAGACAGCGCCTTTGCGCTTGCCACCCTGGTTGACTGCTACGGCGGTGTCGTTCACCACTTTCAGGAAGGGTACGACGCCCTGGGATTTGCCGTTGGTGCCCTTGATGTAAGAGCCCAGCGCGCGAACCGGCGTCCAGTCGTTGCCCAGACCGCCAGCGAATTTCGACAGCATGGCGTTGTCGTGGATCGCGTGGTAGATGCCCGACAGGTCATCCGGCACGGTGGTCAGGTAGCAGCTCGACAGCTGTGGACGCAGGGTACCGGCGTTGAACAGGGTCGGGGTCGAAGACATGTAGTCGAAGGACGACAACAGGTTGTAGAACTCGATGGCACGGTCTTCTTTGTTCTTCTCTTCGATCGCCAGGCCCATGGCCACGCGCATGAAGAAGATCTGCGGCAGTTCGAAACGGACACCATCCTTGTGGATGAAGTAACGGTCGTACAGGGTTTGCAGGCCCAGGTAGGTGAACTGCTGATCACGCTCGTGGTTGATTGCCTTGCCGAGTTTTTCCAGGTCGAAGGTGGCCAGAACCGGGTTCAGCAAATCGAACTCGATACCCTTGGCGATGTACGAAGGCAGGGCCTTGGCGTACAGGTCGACCATTTCGTGGTGAGTGGCGCTGTCGGCGACTTCGAGGAAGCTCAGGCCTTCGGCACGCAGGGTGTCCATCAGCAGGCGAGCGGTCACGAAGGAGTAGTTCGGCTCACGCTCGACCAGGGTCCGGGCGGTCATCACCAAAGCGGTGTTGACGTCTTTGAGGGCTACGCCGTCGTAGAGGTTCTTCAGGGTTTCGCGCTGGATCAGGTCACCGTCGACTTCTTCCAGGCCTTCGCAGGCCTCGGTCACGATGGTGTTCAGACGACCCATGTCCAGAGGCGCCAGGCTGCCATCGGCGAGGGCGATGCGGATCGACGGGTGAGCTTGCACCGGCTCGTCGGTGGTGGAGCGGGTGGCGCGCTCTTTGGAGCGGGCGTCACGGTAGATCACGTAGTCGCGCGCGACTTTCTGCTCGCCGGCACGCATCAGGGCCAGTTCGACCTGGTCCTGGATTTCTTCGATATGGATAGTGCCGCCCGACGGCATGCGACGCTTGAAGGTCGCGGTTACTTGTTCGGTCAGGCGGGCAACGGTGTCGTGGATTCGCGACGAGGCAGCGGCGGTGCCGCCTTCAACTGCGAGGAACGCTTTGGTGATAGCGACGGTGATTTTGTCGTCGGTGTAAGCAACAACAGTGCCGTTACGCTTGATCACGCGCAGTTGACCAGGCGCGGTGGCGGACAGATCCAGATTCGAATCGGCGGCCTGCGGCATGGTGCCCTGCGGGTTCTCGCGAGTTGTGTCGGTTTGCATGGGTGTCTCCACGTTCTCTATGTTTGTGCGGGCACCCTCATTGGTGCCCACCGTTCCGTCCTGAAGCACTACAACCGGCAAGCGCCGGGCATAACTACTTCGGGACAGTTGGAAGGAGCTCTTTCGGGCGTCGCTTCCATGCCGAAGTCTGTGGTTTCCAGCCGCTGGGCTGAAAACCGAATCTTGAAGGGTGACAGTCATTCGTACTGCAACACCCGTACTTTTTTCGCCGTCTGAGGCGGGAAAACAGTAGCCATCCGCAGGCGCGGTTTGGTCTTCTGAAAAAGTGTTTGAATCAACCAAACAGAAGCAAGAAAAGCGCTTGAGTTTCCTGTCTGATTTGTGTTTGGTTTTTTTATAAAACCCTACATGTAGGGTTTTTTTGTCGCAGCGCTACAAGATAATGCGTTTTGACCCCGGATTGCAACGTACTGCCTGTGGATAAAGTGTGGGTAAATTGTGCATGAAATCCGCAAACATCGCGCAGGCCTTGACCGCACTGGAGTAGACCGTTTGTCATTGATTTTTACCGCCAAAAACTGCCTTCGGCGGATTTTTGCGGGCGCGAACCCTATCACAAAAAAACACAGTCACCGAGTGCATTTGCCCGCTTGTGTACTCAAGGGTGGCCGTTGCTACAATCGGTTGTTCTATATGCTGTGTTATCCACTCCAACCATTACAAAAAGACGGAGTGGATCCTTCCTGAATGTGGTTTTGGCAAGCAGAGGTCACCGGTGGAGCAAGAAGCCTGGCAGGTATTGATAGTCGAGGATGACCAGCGTCTGGCTGAGTTGACCCGCGAGTACCTGGAGAGTAACGGCCTGCGGGTGGCTATCGAGGGCAACGGAGCTCTGGCGGCGGCGCGGATCATTGCCGAACAGCCGGACCTGGTCATTCTCGACCTGATGCTCCCCGGCGAAGACGGCCTGAGTATCTGTCGCAAGGTACGTGATCGTTATGACGGGCCGATCCTGATGCTCACCGCGCGTACCGACGACATGGATCAGGTCCTGGGCCTGGATATGGGGGCCGATGATTACGTCTGCAAGCCGGTGCACCCGCGCTTGCTGCTGGCACGCATCCAGGCCCTGCTGCGACGCAGCGAAGCGCCGGAACCGGCGGCGCCGGAAAAACTCCGGCGTCTGCAATTCGGCCCGCTGGTGGTGGACAACGCGTTGCGCGAAGCCTGGTTGCATGACAACGGCATAGAGCTGACCAGTGCCGAGTTCGATCTGTTGTGGCTGCTGGTGGCCAATGCCGGGCGGATTCTGTCCCGCGAGGAGATATTCACGGCACTGCGTGGCATCGGTTACGACGGTCAGGACCGCTCCATCGATGTGCGGATCTCACGCATCCGTCCGAAGATCGGCGATGACCCGATTCATCCGCGGCTGATCAAAACCATTCGCAGCAAGGGTTACCTGTTCGTCCCTGAAGCCTGCACAGAAATGCCGCTGTGAACTCGATTTTCCTGCGCATCTATGGCGGTATGTGCGCGGCCCTGATTCTGGTGGCGGTGCTCGGCGTGCTGGCCTTGAACCTGCTCAATCAGGTACGTAGCGAGCAATATCGCGAGCGCCTGGCTCACGGCACGTTTTCATTAATGGCCGACAACCTGCAACCGATGACCGAGATGGAGCGGCGCCGGGCGCTGCTGGTGTGGGAACGATTGCTGGGAATTCCCCTGGCCTTGCAGACCTTCTCCCAGACCAACCTCGATCTGGGGCAGCGCAATCGCGTGCTGCGCGGTCAGGCGCTGGTAGAACAGACCGGTCCGCACGCGGCGAAGGTCTATCGCTTGGTCAGCAGTAAAGAGCAGCTGGTACTCACCGGTGAAGTGCAGCAAATCAGCGAGCAATTGGCGCGGGCCACCCTTTACCTGTTGGCCGATGAGCTGGTGCGCTACCCGGTAGCCGAGCAACCGCAACGCCTGGCAGCGCTGAAGGAGGACAAGGGTTTTGGCTTCGAGCTGCAGTTGGTGACCCTGGACCAGGCGGACATGGACGAGGACCAGCGTCGTCGGGTCTCCGAAGGCGATACGGTGATGGCGCTGGGCAAGGGCGGCGATTCGATCCGGGTATTTGCCGGGATGGTCGGCACACCCTGGGTCCTGGAAATCGGACCGCTGTATCAGATGAACCCTTATCCGCCCGAGTGGCTGGTGTTGATTGCTGCGCTTGGCCTGAGTCTGATCGGCTTGATCGTGTATCTGCTGGTACGGCAATTGGAGCGACGCTTGAGCGGTCTGGAATCGGCCGCGACGCGGATCGCCAAGGGCAGCCTGGAAACCCGTGTACCGGCCCGGGGTGCTGATTCGATCGGCCGTCTGGCAGCGGCATTCAATGGTATGGCTGAGCACTTGCAGCGCTTGCTGGCAATTCAGCGCGAACTGGTGCGGGCGGTGTCCCACGAGTTGCGCACGCCGGTGGCGCGCTTGCGTTTCGGTCTGGAGATGATCGGATCCGCCACCACCGAGCAGGCGCGGGAAAAATACCGGGTGGGCATGGACAACGATATCCAGGACCTCGACCGGCTAGTGGATGAAATGCTCACCTATGCCCGCCTGGAGCAGGGGTCGCCGGCACTGAACTTCCAGCGGGTCGATCTGGATGCACTGGTCAATCAGGTGATCAGCGAATTGGCGCCGTTGCGCGCCGACGTCAAGGTGCAGCGTGGTCTGTGTCTGTCCGCCGCCGACTGCGACGACGCCTGGGTCGAGGCCGAGCCGCGCTACTTGCATCGTGCATTGCAGAACCTGGTGAGCAACGCCATGCGCCACGCCGAGTCGCAGGTGTCCATCAGCTATCAGGTCGGCCAGCAGCGCTGTCGGGTGGACGTCGAGGACGACGGTCCGGGAGTGCCGGAAAGTGCCTGGGAGCGGATCTTCACTCCATTTCTGCGTCTGGACGACAGCCGCACTCGCGCGTCCGGCGGGCATGGACTGGGATTATCGATTGTGCGGCGGATCATCCACTGGCATGACGGCCGGGCGTTGATCAGCAAGAGCAAGAACCTCGGAGGCGCCTGTTTCAGCCTGAGCTGGCCACGGCATCAGGAGAAGCCATAACGGCTGGCATAGGCTTCGTAGCCGCTGGCGAAGCCTGCGTTCGACTCGGTCCGCGTTCGGGCATAGCAGTCGTAAAACCTGACACCTCGATGTGCAAGTTGATCGAGAAGCAGATCTACGACCGCTGCGCGGTCGAACGCAGCCTGGCGGCAGCTGCTACGGAACCGGTTGTGAACCCTTACCCGGGAATGCTGACCAGGCTCAACAACTGCCCATCCTTCACACTAAATTGTGCATCCAGCTCACTGCCATTGCGCCATTCGCTGGAAAGATCGGTCAGCAGGCGCAAACGGGCGTGCCCGCTTTCGCTCCATTCAAGCAGTTGGGCATGCTCGAAATAGAAGCGTTGCCGGACGATCGGGTAGAGCGCCTTGAACAGGCTTTCTTTTACCGAGAATGTCAGGGTCACCAGCAGCGCGATCTGCTCCGCGGGGCCTGCGGCCATGCGTTGCAGTTCTGCCGGGATGAGGATTTCACCGGCCAATCGCCGGGCGCGCTCGGCGTTGAGCAGGTTTTCCAGATCCATCCCCAACCCGCGCCAATGCTCCTTGCGCGCCACAATGGCGGCGGCCCGCCCGGTGCTGTGGGTGATCGAACCGCAGATGTGCGCCGGCCATACCGGTGCGCGATCCTCGCCAATGGCCGGGCAGCAATCGAGTTCCTCAAGCTGCTGCAAGGCCGCCCGGGCACACAGGCGCCCGGCGAGAAACTCCGCCTGACGCTTGGCCACCGAACGCTGAATGCTCGCGGGCGGCTCTATAGCGCTACGGCGAAAATCGTCTGCTGTCAGCTGTAATGGATCGAAGTGAGTACCCAGCAGCACCGTGTCCGGCAGGGCGACAGGCAATGGCCAGTGGGCATCGAGTGGAGTGCAGCAGGCGGGGAGGGTAGGGTGCAAATTCATGTCGGGCATTTTGCCGGGTTGCGGCGAAGCTGGGTAGTAGCCTGAGGTAATCCTCTGTGGCGAGGGAGCTTGCTCCCGCTCGGCTGCGCAGCAGTCGAAAACCCAGCGAGCTCGGTGTGCCTGAGGAAACGCGGTTGCAGGTTTTGGGGCTGCTTCGCAACCCAGCGGGGCGGTGCGGCGTTCCGACAAGCCCCCTCGCCACAGTCGTAACACAGTCTTGCCGACTCACCCAAAGATCTTCTTGAAAAACGCCTGCATATCCGCCCATGAGCGCTCGTCGGCCGCCTTGTTGTAGCCCATGTCCGGCGCGCCATGTTCACCGTGGCTCAGGCGATCGGCATCCGGGTTGCTGAAGCCATGCTTGGCGCCGTCGAGGCTGACAAATTCATAGTCGGCTCCGGCCTTGTCCATTTCGGATTTGAAGGCACTGACGGTATCCGCCGTGACCAGGCTGTCCAGGGCGCCGTGCTCCACCAGTATTTTAGCCTTGACGCTACCTGCGGTAGCCGGGGTGGTGGTGGCCAGCGGACCGTGGAAGCTCACCACGCCGGCCAGCGGCACGCCCTGACGCGCGGCATCCAGCACCACTTTGCCGCCAAAGCAGTAGCCGATGGCGGCGAGTTTGTTCGGGTTGGTCTGTGGTTGTTTTTTCAATAGCTCAAGCCCGGCCTTGAAGCGGGCGCTGGCTACCGCGCTGTCTTTGGTCGCCGCCTGCATAAAGGCCATGGCGTCTTTCGGGTGTTCGGTGTTCTTGCCGTCGCCGTACATGTCGATGGCCAGTGCGCTGTATCCCAGAGCCGCCAGGTCGCGGGCGCGGCGCTTGACGTATTCGTTCAACCCCCACCACTCATGGACGACCACTATGCCGGGGCGCGCGCCCTTGAGGCTGTCGTCGTAGGCGTAGTAACCGATCAGCTTGCTGCCATCGGGACTCTGGTAGGGGATTTCCTGGGTCTTGATCGCCGCTTGGCCCAGCCCGCTCAGTGCCAGTAATACGAAAGCCAGTAACACGCGCATGGTCAGTCCTCCTCTAGAAGATCTGTAGAAAGCCTAGTCGATTCGGTTCAGCTCTGGTTCAGAGAGTGTTCAGCAGGAGTTCAGGAGGTGCTGGTTAGTCTGGCTTCGTACCCAAACAGCGCAAAGCGCATAAGGAAATCAACCATGACAACTTTCAAGAAACTTATTCTGGCTATCACTGTTCTTGGCGCCAGTGCCGTGGTCCAGGCTTCTGACAGCAACTTCGCCAGCCTGACCCTGGGCCAGACCAGCGACAAGCTGCATAAATCTGATTCGCTCAGCCGCAACCTGGACCATCCCAATGCCAACGGAGTGATCGGCAAGGACACCACTTGGGGCTTGCGCCTCGGCCAGCAGAATGATCAGAGCCGTTACTACGGCACCTACGACAATGTTTCCGGTTCCCACAACGGCATCAAGCTGCGCCAGGAAAACCTCCTGGGTAGTTACGACAGGTTCCTGCCCGTGACCAGCAGCACCAAACTGTTCGGCGGTGGTACGGTCGGTCTGACCAAGCTGACTCAGGAATCCCCGGGCTACAGCCGTGACAACGACATAGGATATACCCTGGGTGCGCAGGCCGGTATTTTGCAACAAGTTTCGCAAAACGCCTCGGTCGAGCTGGGTTACCGTTATCTGCGCGGCAATGCGAGCACTGAAATGAGTGAACGCGATGCTGGCAAACAGGGTTCGCTGAAGATGATCAGCAGTGCACAAACCTACCTGGCCGCCAATTACGCTTTCTGAAGCCTGGTCCGGACTGGATCGACGCCGGATCGGCCGATGTGGATCTGGCGTTGCCTTATAAGTGATCAGGGTGCGATGAAGCACCCCTGGAGAGGTGGATTTTGCCTGGGAGAGCGTTATGAAACTGCTGGTCGTCGAAGATGAGGCGCTGTTGCGCCATCACCTGCAAACCCGACTCACGGACAGTGGTCATGTGGTCGAGGCCGTGGCCAATGCCGAGGAAGCGTTGTACCAGAGCGAGCAGTTCAATCATGACCTGGCGGTGATCGACCTCGGCCTGCCGGGCATGGGCGGCCTCGATCTGATTCGCCAATTGCGTTCCAGAGACAAGACCTTCCCGATCCTGATTCTCACTGCTCGCGGCAACTGGCAGGACAAGGTCGAAGGCCTGGCCGCCGGTGCCGACGACTATGTGGTCAAACCGTTTCAGTTCGAAGAACTCGATGCCCGGTTGAATGCCTTGTTGCGCCGCTCCAGTGGATTTACCCAATCGACCATCACGGCCGGGCCCTTGCTGCTGGATCTGAATCGCAAGCAGGCAACCCTCGACGAACAGCCACTGGCCTTGACCGCCTATGAGTACCGGATTCTCGAATACCTGATGCGCCATCACCAGCAAGTGGTAGCCAAGGACCGCTTGATGGAGCAACTGTACCCGGACGATGACGAGCGTGATCCGAATGTGATCGAGGTGCTGGTCGGGCGCTTGCGACGTAAACTGGAAGGGCCGGCCGGGTTCAAGCCGATCGATACCGTGCGTGGCCTCGGTTATCTGTTCAACGAGCGCTGCCGGTGATTCGTTCGTTACGCTTGCGCCTGATGCTGGCGGCGACCACCTTGGCCGTGCTGTTCATGCTGGCGCTATTGCCGGCCATGCAGGGGGCGTTCAGCCTGGCGTTGCAGGAGTCCATCGAGCAGCGCCTGGCTTCGGATGTGACTACGCTGATTTCCGCCGCGCGGGTCGAGAACAACCGGTTGCAGATGCCGGAGCAGTTGCCGGATGAGCGCTTCAACCTCACCGATAGCCGTTTGCTGGGCTACATCTATGACCGCGAAGGGCGGCTGGTCTGGCGTTCGAAGGCGACCCGGGAAGAAAACATCAACTACATGCCGCGTTACGATGGGCGTGGCAATGAATTCGCACGTTTTCGCGAGGCCACAGGCCAGGAGTTTTTCGTTTATGACGTCGAGGTCAAATTGCTCGGCGGCAAAAGCGCGGCGTTCAGTATTGTTACCCTGCAACCGGTGCGTGAGTATCAACTGACCCTGAAAGGGCTGCGGGAAAATCTCTATCTGGGGTTCGGTGCCGCGCTATTGGTGTTGCTGGCGTTGCTCTGGATCGGTTTGACCTGGGGCTTGCAGGCATTGCGGCGCTTGAGTCAGGAGCTGGACCAGATCGAGAACGGCACCCGTGAAAGCCTCAGTGAAGAGCACCCCCGTGAGCTGCTGCGATTGACCGGCTCGCTGAACCGCTTGTTGCGCAGCGAGCGCGAGCAGCGCAGTCGTTATCGCGATTCCCTGGATGATCTGGCCCATAGCTTGAAAACCCCGTTGACGGTATTGCAGGGGGTCAGTGAGGACATGGCCAGGCGCCCGCAGGACCGGGATCAGGCCTGGGTGCTGCAAACCCAGATCGAGCGTATGAGCCAGCAGATCGGCTACCAGTTGCAGCGCGCCAGCCTGCGAAAAAGCGGTCTGGTACGCCATCAGGTGCGGTTGCAACCAGTGCTGCAAAGTCTGTGCGACACGCTGGACAAGGTCTATCGCGACAAGCGGGTGCGGGTAACGTTCGACTTGCCGGAGCACTATTACGTGCCGATCGAGCAGGGCGCCTTGCTCGAGTTGCTCGGTAACCTTCTGGAGAACGCCTACCGCTTGTGCCTGGGCGAGATTCGCATCAGCGTGCGCGAAGCGTTGAAGGGTGCCGAGTTGTGCGTGGAAGATGATGGCCCCGGTGTGCCACCGGATCAGCGCGCGCGGATACTTCAGCGAGGAGAGCGGCTGGACCGCCAGCATCCGGGGCAGGGGATTGGCCTGGCAGTGGTCAAGGACATCATCGAAAGCTATGGCGCGCAGCTGACGCTGGACGATTCGCCCTTGGGTGGTGCGGCGTTCCGGATTCATTTTTTGGTGGTTTGAGAGCATTTCACCCGACGAATGAGGTGAACCCGAAAAGATGGCAGCCTGCGGCAGCTCCACACCGACCGAGTGCGCCTGTGATTCATGGATGTTCGCCGACCCCTGCGGGAGCTGCCGCAGGCTGCGATCCTTTGATCTTCCGGTGCTCAAATCTCCTGCGCCCGATAAGCCCCCGGCGTTAGCCCGGTCCATTTCTTGAACGCCCGGTGAAAGGCCGAGGGCTCGGAGAAGCCGAGCTGCTCGGCGATCTGTTGCAACGACAGATCGGCGCGTCGCAGGTGATAAATCGCGATGTCGCGGCGCAGTTGGTCCTTCAATTCCTGGAAGCTCGAACCTTCTTCGCGCAAATGCCGGCGCAGGGTCTGCGGGCTGATGTGCAGGTGTTGAGCGACCGATTCAAGATCCGGCCAGCGCGAGCTGTCACGGCTGAGCAAACGGCGTAGCTGGCTGCTCAAGCTGTCGCCGTCATCGGGCCGCGACAGCAGATCGGCCGGCGAGCGCTCCAGGAAGTGTTTGAGTGTACGTTCGTCCTGCAGCAGCGGCATGCTCAAGTAGCGACTATGAAACAGCAGGCTGCTGTTAGGTGTCGAGAATTCCAGCGGGCAGGGAAACAGAAGGTCGTACTCGGCACTGTGGTCGGGCTTGGGATAGCTGAAGGTGGCTTGCTCCAGGCGAATGCGCTGGCCAATCAGCCAACTGCCGAGGCGATGCCAGATCACCAGCAAGCATTCGCTGAGAAAATGGTCCGGGTCCCAGAGTTGCGAATCCTCCAGGCTCAGCCGGACCATCTCACCTTCGCGGACCAGGCTCAAACGGGGAGCATGGGGGAACAGGCTATAAAACAACAAGCCGCGGCTGAGTGCTTTGTCCAGCGTACGGCAATGGATCAAGGTGTGGCACATCATGGCGAAGGTGCCGCGCTTGCTCGGGCCGTCGCCAAAACCCAGGTACTCATCATCCAGCGCCTGCCAGAGCGATTGCAGCAGCGCGGTGAATTGTTCGGGGGCGATACGTGCCTTGGGTTCGTCCAGCAACTCGGCATGAATACCCAGCTGTTGCAGCAGGCCCGAATAGTCATAGCCCTGCCTGCGCGCGCCACCGAGGGCGGCGCGGGCAAAATGACTGGCGATGGTACGTTCGCGCATGAGGGTAGATCCGTCCATTGAGGGACGGATGTTAGCCACGCTCCCGTTGATGGACAAGGCGGATATCCGCCAAATTGTAGGGCGATGGTCCGTCGATGGGCGGATATCCGCCACGTTGAGCCAAAGGCATATTCCGACAAACGACTGGCAACCCCCTGTGGTTGAAGGCTTTCAGAGCTTTCCTGCAAGGTGGCACGGGCTTTGCGATAGGAGTGACAGGTCTGCCAGCGTGCAGCTCGCCAAAAACAAATCCCTCCAGCGCAGGAGGGTTCGCACTGTAGGTGTCGTGGGCGTCAGATGGATGATTGCCGGGCGACATACTTGAGGATCTCTGCAATGACGACTCGTCAGCCACTGTACAAATCCCTGTATTTCCAGGTGATCGTTGCCATCGTTTTCGGCATTCTGCTCGGCCACTTCTACCCGGAGACCGGCGTGGCGCTCAAGCCGTTCGGTGACGGGTTCATCAAACTGATCAAAATGGTTATCGCGCCGATCATCTTCTGCACCGTCGTCAGCGGCATCGCTGGTATGCAGAACATGAAGTCGGTGGGCAAAACCGGTGGCTACGCGCTGCTGTACTTCGAAATCGTCTCCACCCTTGCTTTGCTGATCGGTCTGGTGGTAGTCAATGTCGTTCAGCCGGGTGCGGGCATGCACATCGACGTAACGACCCTGGATGCCTCCAAGGTCGCCGCCTATGTCACTGCCGGTAAAGACCAGAGCATTGTCGGCTTCATCCTCAATGTGATCCCGAACACCATCGTCGGCGCATTCGCCAATGGCGATATTCTGCAAGTGCTGATGTTCTCGGTGATCTTCGGTTTTGCCCTGCATCGCCTCGGTGCCTACGGCAAGCCGGTGCTGGACTTCATCGATCGCTTCGCCCACGTGATGTTCAACATCATCAACATGATCATGAAGCTCGCGCCAATCGGTGCCTTCGGCGCCATGGCCTTCACCATCGGCGCCTACGGTGTCGGTTCGTTGGTCCAACTCGGCCAGTTGATGATCTGCTTCTACATCACCTGTTTGTTGTTCGTGCTGCTGGTGCTGGGCGGTATCGCTCGTGCCCACGGCTTCAGCATCATCAAGCTGATCCGCTACATCCGTGAAGAGCTGCTGATCGTTCTGGGTACTTCCTCGTCGGAATCGGCACTGCCACGCATGCTGATCAAAATGGAACGCCTGGGTGCACAGAAATCTGTAGTAGGGCTGGTGATCCCGACCGGTTACTCCTTCAACCTCGACGGCACTTCGATCTACCTGACCATGGCCGCGGTGTTTATCGCTCAGGCGACTGACTCCCACATGGACCTCACTCACCAGATCACCTTGCTGCTGGTGCTGTTGTTGTCCTCCAAAGGCGCCGCCGGTGTGACCGGTAGCGGCTTCATCGTGTTGGCTGCCACCCTGTCCGCCGTTGGCAGTCTGCCGGTGGCCGGCCTGGCGCTGATCCTCGGTATCGACCGCTTCATGTCCGAAGCCCGTGCCCTGACCAACCTGGTGGGTAACGCGGTGGCGACCCTGGTCGTGGCCAAATGGGTCAAGGAACTGGATGAAGACACGCTGCAGGTCGAACTGGCGTCCGGTGGTCGTGGTATCTCCGACACCCGTGAAGAAGACGATCTGGGCGTAGCTGAAGGTCCGGTTCCAACGTCCGTCAAGTAACACGCAGTTGTAATGAAAAACCCGCTTCGGCGGGTTTTTCATGCCTGGGATTTGAGCGTAACGGTCAGTCCGGCTGATGCTTGTGGTGATTGCTCAAGGCTTCCAGGCTGCCTACTCTGGGAGCAACCGATTGAATAATGGAGCGCTCATGCAAGGTCCTCTGGCATCACTCAAAGTACTGGATTTCTCCACCTTGCTGCCGGGGCCGTTCGCTTCGTTGTTGCTGGCCGACATGGGCGCCGAGGTCTTGCGCATCGAGTCGCTGACCCGCATGGACTTGCTGCGGGTATTGCCGCCGCATGATCAGGGGATATCCGCCAGCCACGCCTACCTCAACCGCAACAAGCGCAGCCTGGCGCTGGACTTGAAGCAACCCGCGGCGCTGGAGGTGGTCAAGCAACTGGTGCAGGACTACGACATCGTCCTGGAGCAGTTCCGACCGGGGGTGATGGAGCGCCTGGGGTTGGGTTACGAAGTCTTGAAGGCGATCAATCCGAAACTGATTTATGTTTCCATCACCGGTTATGGCCAGACCGGCCCCTACCAGGATCGCGCCGGCCATGACATCAACTATCTGGCGCTGGCCGGGCTGGCCAGCTACACCGGGCGCCGGGACAGCGGCCCGTTGCCCTTGGGGATCCAGGTGGCGGACATTGCCGGTGGGTCGCTGCACGGGGTGATCGGTTTGCTGGCGGCGGTGATTGCCCGTCAGCACAGCGGCCTGGGTCAGTACCTGGACGTGAGCATGACTGACTGCGCGTTCAGCCTTAACGCCATGGCCGGTGCCGGTTACCTGGCCTGCGGGGTCGAGCCCGAGCGCGAGAACCAGATGCTCAACGGTGGCAGCTTCTACGACTACTACCGCAGTCGTGATGGTCGCTGGTTATCGGTGGGCAGTCTCGAGCCGGCGTTCATGCAGCAACTCTGCACGGCGCTGGGGCGTCCGGAATTGGCGGCACAAGGTTTATCGCCCGATCCCGCTCAGCAACAGGCGCTCAAGCTGGCATTGCAAATCGAGTTCGAGAAGCATGACTTTGCCCGGCTATGCGAATTGTTCGCCAGTGTCGATGCTTGCGTCGAACCGGTGCTCAGCCTCGCCGAAGCTGTCGAACATCCGCAGCTAAAAGCCCGGCAACTGGTCAGCCTGGTGCCTCGGGGAGATGGCAGTACTCAGCCGCAGATGGCCTGCCCGTTGAAATTTTCCGGCGGATTGCCCGAACCTCGGCATATCGGTGCGACGCTGGGCGCGCATACCGATGAGGTATTGAGAGAGTTGGGATACAGCGAGCCGCGGATTGAAGAACTGCGCAGTGCCAAGGTGATTGGTTAGGGTGCGAATGATCACCAAAGATGTCGGCCAGAATCATTCCACCCGCATCTCCCCACTGAACACCAATGTACTGCGACAGCGCCGGCACAGATACCGCCGTCCCTGCCGCACCAGGCTGTGGCGCTGGGCCGAGAACGGGAAATCGCTGTTGGCACATGGGCATCGATAGATGTAGCGGGTGGCGGTGCGGCGCTTGATCGCATAGGTGTGACAACGATTGGGCGGCAACTCGTAGACCCCACGCATAATCAATTGCCACTCTTCGCCATGGGGCTGGATACCCTCGCCGAACAGTTGATGGGCAATCAGGTGCGCGACTTCATGGGCCACGGTTTGCTTGAGGAAGTCTTCGCTGTTTTCCCGGTACAACTGTGGGTTGAAGCGCAGCAGGTTTTCATGCAAATGCGCAACGCCGGCTTTTTGGCCGCGCAGCTTGAGGCTGACCACCGGGCGTTTGAAGGGTCGTTTGAAAAAGGATTCGGCTAGTTGGTAACAGTCTTCAACGCGGGTATTGAGTTGCTCGGGCATGCTGTACGGATCTCCAGAGATACCGAGTATGCCGCAAACCCGGCGTATTCCGAATCGTTCAGGCGCTCAATGGTCATCCAACATTAGAAGGCCGCCTTGCGGCGGCCTGTGTTGGCAGATTTCTATTTGTTTTACAGACAGCGTCAGTGGTCCGGGTCAGTTGCCCGGTCAGTTGGTATAGACAGGGCCGACGCCCAGGCCCCAGACAATCACGGTAAAGGCCATGATCGCGACCAGCACGACCAACCCTACGGCCAGCACCGAACTTGAAAACAGAAAACCCTCATCCGATGGAATGTTCATGAAGGTCGGCAAGCCGACATACAGCAGGTACACCGTGTAGCAGATCGCGGCAGTACCGACGATCATTCCCAGCCACATGTGTGGATATAGCGCCGCAAGACCTCCGACGAATAGCGGCGTAGCGGTGTAGGTGGCAAACGCGACGCAGCGCGCCAGGCTGGGACTCGCGTCGTAGGTTCGGGCCATCCAGTGAATGAAGGCGCCCATCACGGCGACGCCGCCGAGCATGGCCAGGTAGGACATGATCGTCATCCACAGCGCACTTTCCTGGGTGAGCATGACCGGGGCGCGGCTGCCGATGACCCAGCCGACCTGAGTGGTACCGATAAAGGCTGAAACTGCTGGAATCGCTGCAAGAATCAGCGTGTGGGTAAGGTACATGTGGCTGATGCTTTCCTCTGCGTCGCCACGGATTTCCCGCCATTCTTGATCAGGGTGGGTGAAGAGCCCCACGACGTGATGGATCATGCCAGTCACTCCTATTGTTGTTGCCATCGCCCCCCAGCGGAGCGCCTACGGGCCAAACGGCCTGAGCAAGTAAAGGTCTATATGTGTGCGACCTTATGACGCAGTATAGAAAGTAGTTGATCGCAACGGTGCGGCGCTTTAGAGCAAATTGCGCTGTAAAAGCGGCTGGTAATCGCGTCGTCATCTGTATGCATAACCCACAGGGGGATGCGGCGGCCTGCAGGGATAGTCAGGGCTCTTCGCCAGCGCGAGCTTTTTGCGTAAAATGTTCGGCTTTTCGTCACCCACTTTCGCGGATTTCAGCGCCATGGGCACTCTTACGGTCAATCAGAACAAGCTGCAGAAACGCCTTCGCCGGCAGGCCGGTGAGGCCGTCGCCGATTTCAACATGATCGAAGAGGGCGACAAGGTCATGGTCTGCCTGTCCGGCGGCAAGGACAGTTACACCTTGCTTGACGTGCTGATGCACTTTCAGAAGGTCGCACCGATCAAGTTCGACATCGTCGCGGTGAACATGGACCAGAAACAGCCGGGTTTTCCCGAGCATGTGCTGCCGGCGTATCTGAAAACCCTGGGCGTGGAATACCACATCGTCGAAAAAGACACCTATTCGGTGGTCAAGGAGCTGATTCCCGAAGGCAAGACCACCTGCTCGCTATGCTCGCGCCTGCGCCGTGGCACGCTGTACACCTTCGCCGACGAGATCGGCGCGACCAAGATGGCCCTCGGTCACCACCGTGATGACATCGTCGAAACCTTTTTCCTCAACATGTTCTACAACGGCTCGCTCAAGGCCATGCCGCCCAAGCTGCGTGCCGATGACGGACGCAATGTGGTGATCCGGCCGCTGGCGTACTGCAACGAGAAAGACATCCAGGCCTACTCTGACTTCAAGCAATTCCCGATCATCCCGTGCAACCTCTGTGGTTCTCAGGAAAACCTGCAGCGTCAGGTGGTCAAGGAAATGCTTCAGGAATGGGAACGCAAGACCCCGGGCCGGACCGAAAGCATTTTCCGCAGCTTGCAGAACGTCATTCCGTCACAATTGGCCGACCGCAACCTGTTCGACTTCACCAGCCTGCGGATCGACGAAACGGCCGCCTCGCGTTTCGTCAATGTGGTGAATCTCTAATCCATACCGCGGTTCTGCGATTCTGATTGACGGCGCTCCCTTGAGCGCCGTTTGTGTTTTTTGTCATTAGGAGAGGGCATGCGCGATTACAAGTGGCTGCACGAATACTGTTTGAACCGTTTCGGTTCGGCGGCCGAACTGGAAGCCCATCTGCCTGTCCCCAAGACCCCGGCGCAATTGCGCAAGATCAGCGATGACCGCTACCTGTCGACCCTGGCGTTAAGGGTGTTCCGCGCCGGCCTCAAGCACAGCCTGGTGGACGCCAAATGGCCTGCGTTCGAAGAGGTGTTTTTCGGCTTCGATCCAGAGAAAGTGGTGCTGATGGGCGCCGAGCACCTTGAGCGATTGATGCAGGACACACGGATCATTCGCCACCTGGGCAAGCTCAAGAGCGTGCCGCGCAATGCGCAGCTGGTACTGGATGTAGCGCAAGAGAAAGGTAGTTTCGGTGCGCTGATCGCCGACTGGCCGGTGACTGATATCGTCGGGCTATGGAAATACCTGAGTAAACATGGCCACCAGCTGGGCGGATTGTCGGCCCCGCGTTTTCTGCGGATGGTCGGCAAGGATACCTTTGTGCCGAGCTACGACGTGGTGGCGGCGCTGAATGCGCAGCAGATCATCGACAAAGTGCCGACCAGTCTGCGGGATCTGGCCATCGTGCAGAACGCCTTCAACCAATGGCATGCCGAGAGTGGCCGGCCGATGTGCCAGATCTCGATGATGCTGGCGTATACCGTCAACCATTGAGACCGCGTCGCCTCATTCGCGTGCCCCCACAAATTATCAGGTGTATGCAAAACCTGTAGGAGCTGCCGCAGGCTGCGATCTTTTTGGGGCACACGCTGCTTAACTGGCTGGCATGGGGGCTTGCCCCCGAAGGCTGTCTGTCAGGCTGGCACCTCGCCTTCCCCCGCCAACTTGCGATTGAGCTGAAAGCGCCAGCGTACGTACAGCAATGCGCTGCAGAACAGCGCCAGGCTGGCGGCCATTTCCAGCAGACCGAACAGCTGTCGGTTCGGATCGTAGGCAGCCAATGCGCCCTTGATGAAGTACAGATTCACCACAAAACACATCCATGAATGTCCGCGGGCACTGCCGCTGAGCATGCCCGGCGCCAGCAGCAGAAGCGGTACCAGTTCGATCAGCAGGATTACCCACGGCCGCGCGCCATGCAGGTCGGCGACGACCAGGTAATACGCGCACAGCAGGCCGATCAGGCCGAGAAAGCAGATCAGGCTCAGTACGCGGGCGACCCGCACACGCGGTTCCAGCCACTCGATCGACGGCAGGATCTTGGGCTTTTTAGCCACGGTTGCTCTCCAGTTGCAGGGCAGTTTTCGCCAGACGCAGGCCCAATGCCCGGCACAGAGCGACTTCGTGTTCGTTCAATGGACTTTTGCCATCGGCACCCGCGTGGTGGCTGGCGCCGTAAGGGGTGCCGCCACCGCGGGTTTCCAGCAGAGCTGATTCGCTGTAGGGCAGGCCAGTGATCAGCATGCCGTGGTGCAGCAACGGCAGCATCATCGACAACAAGGTAGTTTCCTGGCCGCCGTGCAGGCTGGCGGTGGAAGTGAAGACCCCGGCCGGTTTGCCGACCAGGGCGCCGGTCAGCCACAGGTTGCTGGTGCCATCGAGAAAGTACTTCAACGGCGCGGCCATGTTGCCGAAGCGGGTCGGGCTACCGAGGGCCAAGCCCGAGCAGTTCTTCAGGTCGTCGAGGCTGGCGTACAGCGCGCCTTCTTCCGGGATGCTCGGCGCCACGGCTTCACACTCGGCGGAAATCGCCGGCACCGTACGCAGCCGTGCTTCAAGCCCGCCTTGTTCGATTCCGCGAGCTATTTGTCGGGCCATTTCGTTGGTCGAGCCATTGCGGCTGTAATACAGCACCAAAATGTACGGCGCACTCACGGCAGGAGCTCCAGGACTTTCTCCGGCGGACGACCGATCACGGCTTTGTCGCCGATTTGCAGGATTGGCCGCTCGATGAGTTTCGGGTGTGCGGCCATGGCGGCGATCAGTTGTGCCTCGCTCAGGTTGCTGTCCATCAGGTTGAGGGTCTTGTACTCGTCTTCGCCGGTGCGCAGCAGTTCTCGAGCGCTGATGCCCAATTTGCCCAGCAGGCTTTGCAGTTGCGCGGCATCCAGCGGGGTTTCCAGGTAGCGCACTACGGTTGGGGTCAGGCCACGGGCTTGCAGCAGTTCCAGCGCACCGCGGGATTTCGAGCAGCGCGGGTTGTGATAAAGCGTCAGATCGGTCATGTGCGGGTCGCATCTTGTGTAAGGTGGCAGCTATTCTACCTGTGTGACGAGCAGTCCTGAACCTTCGCGGGTGACGGGTCGCAGTCAGGGTGAATTCAGAACCGGTTTTCGACAAGGACCAAGACATGACTAGGCGATTGGCTGCGGCATTGGCAATTATCACGACCGTGCTGCTCGGAGGCTGTGGCAATGACTATGGCGTTGATCAGCAGGGGCAGAAGATCGCATCCGAGCGCCTGGATAAACAATGGCTGGTGCTCAATTACTGGGCCGAATGGTGTGGTCCGTGCCGAACGGAGATTCCCGAGCTCAACGCATTGTCCGAGCAGCTGAAGGGCAAGTCGATCGGCGTGTTCGGGGTCAATTTCGACAATGTGCAAGGCGAGGAACTGAAGAAAGCCAGTGACGCGCTGGGGATCAGGTTCACCGTGCTGGCCCAGGATCCGGCCGACTATTTCGAGTTACCGCGCAGCGAGGCGTTGCCAGTGACCTACATTATCGATGACAAGGGCAAGGTGCGTGAGCAACTGATGGGCGAGCAGACGGCGGCGCAAGTGATGGCGAAGCTTGAGGCGTTGCAGGCGAAGAATTGAAGGGGCCGTGGCGAGGGGGCTTCCTGTGGCGAGGGGGCTTGCCCCCGCAGCGGCCCTAAAACCTGTGACCCCGATCTGTCAGATACACCGCACATGCCAGTTTTACGACTGCTTCGCCCGAGCGCGGACCGGCCGAACGGGAGCAAGCTCCCTCGCCACAAGAAAGCCCAGAAGGGCCCGGGTTTAACCCTCTTCCAGCCACCAACGCAACGGCTTGCCTTCGGCCGGCCAGAAGCGCACTTGCTCGATCGGCGAAATGTCCCAGCGTTGCACGGTTTCCAGTGAATTCAGGAAGCGTTTTTCCTGCTCCATCAACGCCGGTGCGCACAGTTTTCGAGTGCTGCCGACCTTGCCGAAGCTGAGCTTGTCGCCTTCCAGGGTGTAGGGCGCGAACCAGTGGTTGCAACCGCCAGTGCCATACGCCCGACCATCTTCACCCAGGGTGATGGTCAGGTGGCTTCGGTCGATCAGCGGACGTTCGCCGATCCACTCCAGAATGTAGCTGCGTTCCTGTTGCAACTTCACCGGTTCAGCGGCGCAGCCCAACAGGCTGGCGCCGGCCATCCCCATGAGGGCAAGGCGTTTCATCAGCTTGCCTCCTGACATTTGCGGCACAGGTGCTTCTCGTCTTTGCTTACCCAGCCCAATTCGGCAATGCGTGCCGTGGCGGCAGGCTTTTGGGCCTGGGCGCCGAGTTTGGCGTCAACCGCGAACTCGAAGCTCAGCTCGGCCGAACAGCTGTCGCAATTGACCTTCCAGGTGTGAATCGCCAGTTCACCGAACACCGGGCCACTGGCCACGGCGACCCATTGGCCAATCGGGTTGATCAGGTGACGGACTTTTTCCACGGTCAGGCGCATGGACAAGTCCTTGCTGCCTTTCAAGGTGACCACCAGCACGTCGTCGTTGCGTATCGAGCCACCGTTGCCGGTGACCTGATAACGACCCGGCACCAGGGCGCGGCATTCGATCAGGGTGTGTTGCGGGCTCATCAGGGTGTAGCGGAAATCGTGTTCGACCATGGGTCCTCCAAATATGGGCGCTATGCTAGCACGCGGACGAACCCGGCATGACCCGCCTGAGTGACCTTCGATCCGGCAGGCGACCCGTGACTCAGCCTTCCACCAGATTCTGCGGAGTGCCGGCGGCCCAGGCGGCAATGTTGTGCACCGTTGTCGCGGCAATCGCGGCCAGCGCTTCGCGGGTCAGGAAGGCCTGGTGGGCGGTGACGATAACGTTCGGGAAGGTCAGCAGACGCGCCAGCACGTCGTCTTGCAACGGCAGGTCGGAGCGGTCCTCGAAGAACAGCTGCGCTTCTTCCTCATACACATCCAGGCCCAGATAGCCCAATTGACCGTTCTTCAGCGCGTCGATCAGCGCCGGGGTGTCCACCAGGCCGCCGCGTCCGGTGTTGATCAGCATCGCGCCCGGCTGCATATGGGCCAGTGACTGTTGGTTGATCAGGTGTTTGCTGTCACTGGTCAGCGGGCAATGCAGGCTGATGATCTGCGCTTGCGCCAGCAGGTCGGGCAGGCTCAGGTAGCGAGCACCGAGGGCTTCTACTTGCGGGTTGGGATAGGGGTCACAGGCCAGCAGCTGGCAGCCAAACCCGGCCATGATTTTGGCAAAGGTGGCGCCGATCTGCCCGGTGCCGACCACGCCGACGGTTTTGCCCACCAGATCGAATCCAGTCAGCCCGTGCAGGCTGAAATCGCCTTCGCGGGTACGGTTGTAGGCCCGATGCAGGCGTCGGTTCAGCGCCAGTATCAACGCCACCGCATGTTCTGCCACCGCGTGGGGCGAGTAGGCGGGAACGCGCACGATACTCAGCCCCAGGCGTTTCGCTGCCGGCAGGTCGACATGGTTGTAGCCGGCCGAGCGCAGGGCGATCAGCCGGGTGCCGCCGGCCGCCAATTGTTCGAGCACTGCTGCGCTGAGGTCATCATTGATGAAGGCACAGACTACTTCGTGGTGCTTGGCCAGGGCCACCGTGTCCAGGCTCAGTCGCGCCGATTGAAACTGCAATTCGATACCGGCCGGCAGCTCAGTGCCGAGGAAGCTGTCGCGATCATAGGTCTGGCTACTGAAGAGAATCGTACGCATGGCTTCATCCTTGTTCTGGGTTCGTTGAGCTTAACCCTTGGCGGCATCGTTGTTATTGCCGTGGGTCAGGCACTGATCCGGGCTTCGCTGGCCAGGCGGTTGATGGCACGGTCCAGTTCATCGAGGGCGGCCCAAGCCTTTTGATCGTCCTGCTTGAGCAGGGTTTCACTGCGCTGGCAGGCGGCACGCAGTTGCGGTACGCCGCAGTAACGGGTGGCCCCATGCAGCCGATGGACCCGCTCGATCAGCGCGTTCTGGTCACTGGTTTCTCGGGCGATACGGATGGCTTCACGGTCGGCCTCCAGCGAGGCGAGCAACATGGCCAGCATGTCTGCGGCCAGATCGGCTTTGCCCGCCGCCAGACGCAGCCCTTCTGCATGATCGAGCACCTGCAGTTCGGTGCCATTGAGGTAGGACTCGCCGGCGCGTTCCGGTCCCTGATTGCGCAGTGCAAGCCCGGTCCACTTCAACACCACCTGGGCCAACTGGCGCTCACTGATGGGTTTGGTCAGGTAGTCGTCCATCCCGCTTTGCAGCAAGGCGCGTTTTTCATTGGCCATGGCATGGGCGGTCAAGGCCACGATCGGCAGCGGAGTGCCATGGCGCTCGCTTTCCCACTGACGAATCTCTTCAGTGCTCTGGCGCCCATCCATGCCAGGCATTTGCACGTCCATCAGCACCAGGTCAAAGGCTTCCTTTTGTACTGCCTTGACCGCGGCATAGCCGCTCTCGACCGCAAGCACCTTGGCCCCCATGTCTTCAAGCAGGGTTTGCACCAGTAACAGGTTGGCCGGGTTGTCATCGACGCAGAGCACCCGCGGCGCACGGCTGGAGAGCGGTTCGCCGGGCTCGTTGCGCAATGGCCGGGGATTGACCAGGTCGGCCAGGGCCCGGCGCAGTTTGCGGGTGCAGGCCGGTTTGGCCTGCAATTGACTGTGGGGGTTAGGCACCGAGAGATGAAACAGGGTCTGCTCGGTAGTCGGGCAGAGCACCAGCACCTTGCAGCCCAAATGCTCAAGGTCCCAGATATGCTGATTGAGGCGCTCGGGCGGCATGTCCTGAGTGGTGACGCCGAGCACCGCCAGATCGATCGCCTGATCGGTCTGGTGGGCGCCGGTGATGCCGTTGGTCAAGGCCTCCAGGGTGTTGAACGGCGTGACCTCCAGGCCGCAGTCTTCCAGCTGATGCTGCAAGGCCTGGCGGGCCAGTTCATGGTTTTCCAGCACCGCCACCCGCCGGCCGAGCAGCGGCGCTGACGGCAGGTCTTCAGCATCGTCGCGGGCTTTGGGCAGGCTCAGGCTGATCCAGAACTCGGAGCCTTCGCCGGGCGTGCTCTCGACGCCGATCTCGCCACCCATCTGTTCGATCAGTCGCTTGGAAATCACCAGCCCCAGACCGGTGCCACCGGGTTGCCGGGACAGTGAATTGTCGGCCTGGCTGAAGGCTTGAAACAGTGCGCGGACATCCTGGTTCGACAAGCCGATACCGGTGTCCTGAATGCTGATGCGCAGTTGCACGCTGTCTTCATGCTCTTCTTCGAGCATGGCGCGGGCCACGATGGTGCCTTCGCGGGTGAACTTGATCGCGTTGCTCACCAGGTTAGTGAGGATCTGTTTGAGGCGCAGCGGGTCGCCGATCAGTGACAGCGGCGTATCGCGATAGACCAGGCTCACCAGTTCCAGCTGCTTGGCATGAGCCGCCGGGGCGAGGATGGTCAAGGTGTCCTGCAGCAGGTCACGCAGGTTGAAGGGAATGCTGTCGAGCACCAGTTTGCCAGCCTCGATTTTCGAGAAGTCGAGAATTTCGTTGATGATCCCCAGGAGGTTGTCGGCAGATTTCTCGATGGTGCCCAGGTAATCCAGCTGGCGGGGCGTCAATTCGCTTTTCTGCAACAAATGGGTGAAGCCGAGGATGCCGTTGAGTGGTGTGCGGATCTCATGGCTCATGTTGGCCAGGAATTCGGACTTGATCCGGCTTGCTTCCAACGCTTCCTTGCGCGCCAGGTCCAGCTCGATGTTCTGGATTTCAATGGTCTCCAGGTTCTGTCGAACGTCCTCGGTGGCTTGGTCGATGCTGTGCTGCAGCTCTTCCTGGGCGTTTTGCAGGGTGCTGGCCATGCGGTTGATCCCCGACGCCAGCTCATCCAGCTCCTGGCTGCCGAGTGCCGGCAGGCGGGTTTCGAGGTTGCCGTCCTTGAGCTGCGCGACGGCATGTTTGATCCGGCTCAGCGGCCTGTTGATGCTTCGGCTGATATGCAGCGCCAGCAGCGCCGTGCCGGCGAGGCCCGTGGCAATCAATAGCAGGCTGGCAAACAGGCTGCGATAGCCGCGCAGCAGCATACCGCTGTGGGACAGCTCGAGTTCGACCCAGCCCAACATTCGGTCGGCTTCATCAGGGATCAGGTCGCCGGCCAGGTTGCGGTGCCGGCCGAACACCGGCAGCAGGTAACGAGTCGCGTCGCTGCCACTGAGTTGCAGCATGTGGCTGCTGTTACCGGTCGGCGTCGGGTTGAGCATGCTCGGGCCGGCATGCGCCAGTAACGTGCGGTCGGGCGCGAGAAAAGACACAGCACGAACATCCGGCTGTTCCAGGGACTGGGTCGCGATGCGCTCGAGTAAATCGGTGTCGTCACGGCCCATCGCGGGGGCCACCAGCGGCGCCAGTTGTTCGGCGATCATTTCGCCACGTTGCAGAAGCTGGGTTTGCAGGTCGGACAGCTGCATCCAGGTGAAATAGCCACCCAGCACCAAGGCCATCAGGCTGGTCGGCAGCAAGGTCAGCAATAGCACGCGGCCTTTTATTCCGAGTTTCTCAAGCACGCAACTCTCCTGCTTCCACGCTGTTTTTTCAACGACAGACAAATGACTGACGCACACGTAACACCTGCGCAGTGTAGCCATTTGCCGACAGGCATTCTTCGTAGATTAACGCCATTGTCCCTGAGCTACAGCAAGTGCCGCGCCCTTAATCCGCAGGCTCGGGTTGCTCGACGGGGAGCAATCTTGAATAATCGCCAATTGAGAATTACTTGCAGAAGCTAATGAATCCCGTACCTGTTGGCCATCCGCGTATTCTGGCAATTGAAGACGACCTCGTGTTGGGTGCTTATGTCCATGAGCACCTGGGGCGCTGTGGTTTTCAGGTGACCTGGTGCCAG
The DNA here is from genome assembly GCF_057838875.1 of Pseudomonas sp. KH_050. Taxonomy (NCBI): domain Bacteria; kingdom Pseudomonadati; phylum Pseudomonadota; class Gammaproteobacteria; order Pseudomonadales; family Pseudomonadaceae; genus Pseudomonas; species Pseudomonas sp. KH_050. The sequence continues at coordinate 1,615,946 of NZ_CM174478.1, forward strand.
AACGGCAGGGAGGGGCTGGAGATTGCCCGGCAGCAGGCCTTCGATCTGGTGCTGATGGATATTCTCCTGCCGGGCATGGATGGCCTGGCGGTGCTGACCCGATTGCGTGAAAGCCATTCGATCCCGGTGATCATGATGTCCGCATTGGGTGCCGAGGCGGACCGTATCAGTGGCTTTCGGCTGGGGGCCGACGACTACCTGCCCAAACCCTTCAGCATGGCCGAGTTGCGGGTGCGCATCGAAGCCATCCTGCGCAGGGTCGCGCTGGATCGCCGACAGACTCCGGCGCCGCTCGACAGCCAAAGCCAAAGCCAAAGCCTGCGTTTCGACGATGATGGGGGCGATGTGCATTACACCGGGCAATGGGCCGGTTTGACCCGCAGCGAGTACCGGTTGCTGGAGACCCTGAACCGCAATGACGATGAAGTGCTGAGCAAAGCCTTCCTTTATCAGCATGTCCTGCAGCGTGGTTACGCCCCCCATGACCGCAGCCTGGATATGCATATCAGCCAGATCCGCCGCAAGCTCAAGGCGATCGGCTACAGCGAACGTGAAGTGCGCACGGTCTGGGGCAAAGGTTATGTGCTGAGTGCGATCGATGAAGTGGTCTGATCTGCCAGGCAGGCACTCGTTGTTCTGGAAGCTGGCCTTGTTGCTGGTGGCGTTCTGTCTGCTGATTATCTGGCTGAGCTGGTCCTGGGGTCGGTACATGGAGAAGAAGAATCTGTTCTTGTCCGATGAAGCGCGGATCACTCTCAGTGGTTACGCCGCCGAAGCCGAGCAGGCCTGGGTTCAAGGGCAGGATGCCGGTGTCGATGCCTGGTTGCAGGGAATGGGCGAGCGTGAACGCAACTGGGTCGGGGTAATCGGCCACGATCTGCAGTCGCTCAGCAGCTATCCGCTGAATGAAGCGCAAAACCAGCGCCTGACCTTTTTGCGGGGCCTGGATTGGCCGGTGAGCCGGCGTGCCCGTGGTTTGCCCTGGTTGAAAATTCCATTCCCCAACGATCCCGCCGCCGGCAGCCTGGTGATCGAACTGCCGCAGCGTTTCATGCCCGGGCGTTACCGGGTGTTCTGGCGGGTGGTGACCAACGGGGTGATCCCCGGGCTGTTCACGCTGCTGCTGTGCGTCGGCTTGTATCGCTTGCTGGTCGTGCCCTTGAATAACTTGCGCGAACAGGCCAACGCCTGGCGCGCTGGTCAACTGAGTGCACGCCTGTCGACGCAGACTACCAGTCGCGCGGATGAGCTGGGTGAGTTGGGGCGGGCTTTCGATCAGATGTCCGAACGGCTGCAAAGTACCGTGGTGTTACAGCAGCAATTGCTCCGGGACCTGTCTCACGAACTGCGCACGCCCTTGAGCCGCTTGCGCGTGGCCAGTGAAAGCGAGCAAAGCCTGGAGCAACTGCGCGAACGCCTGGGGCGGGAAGTCGATGGCATGCAGCGGCTGGTGGAAGACACTCTGCAACTGGCCTGGCTCGACACTGAACGCGCGCCGCTGGCCGAAGAGGAGATCCAGGTCCAGGCACTGTGGGAAATGCTCAGCGAAAATGCCTGTTTCGAAAGCGGCTGGCCAGCGACTCAGTTGCAATGTTCACTGGGGGCCTCCTGCTGGGTGCGCGGTCACCTGAACACCCTCGCCCAGGCGCTGGAAAACATCCTGCGCAATGCCATTCGTCATTCTCCGGCGGGAGGTATCGTGCGTCTGGACGGTCATCGACAGGGCGCGTATTGGCACCTGTGGCTGGAAGATCAGGGTGGTGGCGTGGCCGAGGAAGAGCTGGAGCGGATTTTCGCACCGTTCACCCGTCTCGATGGCTCGCGTCCGGGCGATGGAGGGTTCGGCCTGGGCTTGAGCATCGCGCGCAATGCGGTGCAGCGTCAGGGTGGCAGCTTGTGGGCGGAAAACACCGGACAGGGGTTGCGGTTGAATATGCGCTTGTTGGCTCATTGATCGGGCGCACACCACGTCGCTGCTTATACCCATAAGCCATAAGCACCGTACTTTGCGTGATATGGACTCCCGGCGTTTGTCGGTATGATAGTCGCCCCCGCAGTCTGGATTGCGAATACGCCATGATCTTGCAGTACCCAACCATCGCCGATTGCGTCGGCAACACTCCGCTGGTCCGTTTGCAGCGCCTGCCCGGCGACACCAGCAATACCCTGCTGCTCAAGCTCGAGGGTAATAACCCGGCGGGTTCGGTCAAGGACCGCCCGGCGCTGTCGATGATCACCCGTGCCGAATTGCGCGGGCAGATCCATCCCGGCGATACGCTGATTGAAGCGACCTCGGGCAACACCGGGATCGCCCTGGCGATGGCCGCGGCGATCAAGGGCTACAAGATGATCCTGATCATGCCCGGCAACTCCAGCGCCGAGCGCAAGGCGGCGATGACCGCCTATGGCGCCGAGCTGATCCAGGTGACCCAGGAAGAGGGCATGGAAGGCGCTCGCGACCTCGCCGAAACAATGCAGGCACAAGGCCGCGGCAAGGTACTGGACCAGTTCGCCAACATTGACAACCCCGAGGCGCACTACACCGGCACCGGCCCGGAAATCTGGCGCCAGACCGGCGGCAGCATCACCCATTTCATCAGCTCCATGGGTACCACCGGCACCATCATGGGCGTTTCGCGCTACCTGAAGGAGCAGAACCCGCAGGTGCAGATCGTTGGCCTGCAACCGATGGAAGGCTCGGCCATTCCCGGCATCCGCCGCTGGCCGCAGGAATACCTGCCGAAGATCTATCAGGCCGATCGGGTCGACCGGATCGTCGACATGGCCCAAAGCGAAGCCGAGGACGTGACCCGTCGTCTGGCCCGCGAAGAGGGCATTTTCTGTGGAGTGTCCTCGGGCGGTGCGGTGGCAGCGATGCTGCGTCTGTCCCGGGAAGTCGAAAACGCGGTGATGGTCGCGATCATCTGTGACCGTGGCGACCGTTACCTGTCGACCGGCATTTTTGACGCGCCCAACTGATGGCCAAGCAAGAGAGAGGCCTGCGCTTCCAACCGACTGGCGGCAGCCGGGCCCCGCAAGTGCCCACCGGCAAAAAACAGCGCTTGACCATCGAACGACTGGCCAACGACGGCCGCGGCATCGCCTTCCTTGAAGGACGTACCTGGTTCGTCACCGGCGCTCTGGCCGGTGAAGAGGTCGAGGCGCGAGTCCTGGGTGCCCACGGGAAAGTCGTCGAAGCACGAACTGAACGAGTAGTGCTGGCCAGTGACCTGCGTCGCCCGGCACCGTGCGCCCATGCCGGGCGTTGCGGCGGTTGCAGCGTGCAGCATCTGCCCCATGCCGAACAGCTGGCACTGAAACAGCGCATGCTCGCCGAGCAGTTGTCGCGGGTTGCCGGGGTCGAGCCCGAAGAGTGGGCCGCACCTTTGAGCGGGCCTGAGTTTGGCTACCGGCGTCGCGCCCGGGTGGCGGTACGTTGGGATGCCAAGGCGAAAAAACTCGAGGTGGGTTTTCGTGCTGCAGGCAGCCAGGACATTGTCGGCATCAACGATTGCCTGGTGCTGGTACAGCCCTTGCAGCCGATCATGAAGCGCTTGCCGGAAATGCTCCGACGCTTGAGCAAACCTCAGGCGTTGGGGCATGTCGAATTGTTCCGGGGTTCATCCAGCGCATTTTTGCTACGGCACATGGCGCCGCTGTCTGAAGCTGACCTGACCATACTCAAGGAATTCTGCGCCTTTCATGAGGCCCAATTGTGGCTTCACGGCGAAGGCGAGCCGCAACCGGTCGAATCGGATCAGCAACTGGGCTATCGCCTGGAGACCTGGGATTTGCAGCTGGCCTATCGGCCGGGAGATTTCGTCCAGGTCAACGCCTTGGTCAATGAAGCGATGGTGGCCCAGGCGCTGGAGTGGTTGGCGCCGAAGGCTGACGATCGGGTTCTTGATTTGTTCTGCGGGTTGGGTAACTTTGCGCTGCCGCTGGCTCGGCAGGTAAAGGATGTGGTGGCGGTGGAAGGCGTGGCGACCATGGTCGAACGCGCCACCGAAAATGCGGCTAGCAATAATCTTCATAACGTGAAGTTTTTTCAAGCCGATTTATCCCAGCCTTTGGCCGATGCCGAATGGGCCGGCGAGGGCTTTTCTGCGGTACTCTTGGACCCACCCCGTGACGGTGCTTTCGAGGTGGTGCGCAAGCTCGCAACCCTGGGTGCCAAACGGTTGGTTTATGTGTCGTGCAACCCGGCAACCCTGGCGCGCGACACAGCTGAATTGATCAAGCAGGGCTACCGGTTAAAACGTGCCGGGATCCTCGATATGTTTCCTCAAACGGCACATGTCGAGGCCATGGCGTTATTTGAAGCGAACTAGGATGGTTCTGGTCCGACTGGCCCGCTGATGCATGACCCTCGCCAGCCCAGCGAGGGAACATTGGCAATGAAGGCCAGCGATTTTGATGCATTGAATGTGCGTCGTAGGGAAGGTAAGCAAGATGGTACAGGTGAGAGCACACCAGCCGATCAACACCGACGGCAGTATCAATCTCGAGGCATGGCTCGATCATGCGGTCAGTGTCGACATGGCGCTGGACCGTGAAGCCTTGAAAGAAGCCTGCGAGTTCGCTCGCGAGGCCGAGCAGCAAGATAATGCGGCAAAGAACCTCTGGGCTGAGGGGATGTCGAGTTTTCGTACGGGTCTTGAGATCGCGGAAATTCTCGCCGACCTCAAGCTCGATCAGGATTCGCTGGTGGCCGCGGTGCTGTACCGCGGCGTCCGTGAAGGACAGATCCCGCTCACGACGGTCAGCCAGCGTTTCGGCCCGGTGGTGGCGAAGCTGATCGACGGCGTGCTGCGCATGGCGGCGATCAGCGCCAGTCTGAGCCCGCGCCAGTCGTTGGTACTGGGCAGCCAGGGCCAGGTGGAAAACCTGCGCAAGATGTTGGTGGCGATGGTCGATGACGTGCGTGTCGCGTTGATCAAACTGGCCGAACGTACCTGCGCGATTCGTGCGGTGAAAACCGCCGATGACGAAAAGCGCAACCGGGTCGCCCGGGAAGTATTCGACATCTATGCGCCCTTGGCTCACCGTCTCGGAATCGGGCATATCAAGTGGGAACTGGAGGACTTGTCCTTCCGTTATCTGGAGCCCGATCAGTACAAGCAGATTGCCAAGTTGCTGCATGAACGTCGCCTCGATCGCGAGCGGTTCATCACCGATGTGATGAACCAATTGCAGAGCGAGTTGCAGGCCACCGGCGTCGATGCCGACATCAGCGGCCGGGCCAAGCACATCTATTCGATCTGGCGCAAAATGCAGCGCAAGGGTCTGGAGTTCAGCCAGATCTACGACGTGCGCGCGGTGCGGGTGCTGGTGCCGGAAATGCGCGACTGCTACACCGCGCTGGGAATCGTCCATACCTTGTGGCGGCACATCCCGAAAGAATTCGACGACTATATCGCCAACCCGAAAGAGAACGGCTACCGCTCGTTGCATACGGCGGTCATCGGTCCTGAAGGCAAGGTGCTGGAAGTGCAGATTCGCACCCATGCGATGCACGAAGAGGCCGAGCTGGGTGTTTGCGCCCATTGGCGTTACAAGGGCACCGACGTCAAGGCCGGCTCCAATCACTATGAAGAGAAAATCTCCTGGCTGCGTCAGGTGCTCGAATGGCATGAAGAGCTGGGGGATATCGGTGGTCTGGCCGAACAACTGCGGGTCGATATCGAACCGGATCGGGTGTACATCTTCACCCCGGACGGTCATGCCATCGACTTGCCGAAGGGCGCGACACCGCTGGACTTTGCTTACCGCGTGCACACCGAAATCGGTCACAACTGCCGCGGCGCCAAGATCAACGGGCGCATCGTTCCGCTCAACTACAGCCTGCAAACCGGTGAGCAGGTCGAGATCATCACCAGCAAGCACGGCACGCCAAGTCGCGACTGGCTGAACCCGAACCTGGGTTACATCACCACCTCGCGGGCCCGGGCAAAGATTGTTCACTGGTTCAAATTGCAGGCGCGCGATCAGAACGTCGCGGCCGGTAAAACCTTGCTCGAACGCGAACTCAGTCGCCTCGGTCTGCCAGCGGTGGACTTCGACAAGCTGGCCGATAAGGCCAACATGAAGACCGCCGAGGATATGTACGCCGCCCTCGGTGCCGGTGATTTGCGCCTGGCGCAACTGGTCAATCTGGCCCAGCAACTGGTCGAGCCGGAACGCGGCAACGAACAGCTGGAACTGATTCCGCGCAAGGCCACCGGTTACAAGCCCGGCAAGCGCGGGGATATCCAGATCCAGGGCGTCGGCAACCTGATGACCCAGATGGCCGGCTGCTGCCAACCGTTGCCGGGGGATGCGATCGTCGGCTACATCACTCAGGGCCGGGGCGTCAGCATCCACCGTCAGGACTGTGCGTCAGTGCTGCAGTTGAGCAGTCGTGAGCCGGAGCGGATCATCCAGGTCAGTTGGGGCCCGGTGCCGGTGTTGACCTATCCGGTCGACATCATCATCCGCGCCTACGATCGTTCCGGATTGCTGCGTGACGTCTCGCAAGTGCTGCTCAACGAGCGGATCAACGTGCTGGCGGTCAACACCCGGTCGAACAAGGAAGACAACACCGCGTTGATGTCCTTGACCATCGAGATTCCGGGGCTGGATGCGTTGGGGCGGTTGTTGGGGCGTATTTCCCAGTTGCCGAACATCATCGAAACCCGCCGTAACCGAACGCCTTGAAATGCGGTCCCTGTAGGAGCTGCCGCAGGCTGCGATCTTTTGATCTTGATCTGCGGTGCTCCTGGAAAAAAGATCGCAGCCTGCGGCAGCTCCTACGGGGGTGCGTTTCAACGAGAGTGATTGATGTATAGCCTTGAAGACTTGTTGCACCTGATGGCCTGTCTGCGGGATCCGCAGTACGGCTGTCCGTGGGATCTCAAGCAGACCTACCACACCATCGTGCCCCATACCCTGGAGGAGGCCTACGAGGTCGCTGATGCCATCGAGCGCGGAGATTTCGATCACCTGCAGGGCGAGCTGGGTGATTTGCTGTTCCAGGTGGTTTATTACAGTCAGCTGGCACGGGAAGAAGGGCGCTTCGAATTCGACGGGGTGGTCGATAGCATCACCCGCAAGCTGATTCGGCGTCATCCCCATGTGTTCCCGACCGGCGATCTGTATGCGCCGCTGGATATTCCGCGGCTCGACGAGGAGCAGGTCAAGCAGCGCTGGGAACAGATCAAGGCCGAGGAGCGGGCCGAGAAGTCCCATGCGCCGAAACAGCTGTCCTTGCTCGATGATGTCCCCGCTGCGCTGCCGGCGTTGTCCCGATCGGCGAAATTGCAGAAACGTGCGTCCCAGGTCGGTTTCGATTGGCCCGACGCCTTGCCGGTGGTCGACAAGGTTCGTGAAGAGCTCGATGAAGTGCTCGAAGCCATGGCCGACAATGACTCTGCGGCTATCGCCGATGAAGTTGGAGATTTGCTGTTTGTAGTGGTAAATCTGGCCCGGCACCTCAAGGTCGATCCGGAAACCGCCTTGCGCGGTGCCAACAGCAAATTCGAGCGACGCTTCCGATTTATCGAACAGGCATTGCGCGACACCCACCGTCCCATAGAAGATTGCACCCTCGAAGAGTTGGACGCCTTGTGGGGCGAAGCCAAACGTCAGGAAAAGAATTTGCCCAGCTGCGGCTGAGCCGTTGCCTAAGTGAGTAAGTACATGAGCCTTTCCCTTCGCGACCAGTTGCTCAAAGCAGGGCTGGTCAACCAAAAGCAGGCCAAACAGGTCGGCAAAGAAAAACAGAAACAGCAGCGTCTGGTCCACAAAGGCCAGATTGAACAGGACGATACCCAGCAGCGACTGGCCCAGGAAGCCCTGGCCGAGAAGGTCAAGCGCGACCAGGAACTCAATCGTCAGCAACAGGAAAAGGCCGAGCACAAAGCCCGTGCCGCGCAGATCAAGCAATTGATCGAAGTGACACGCCTGCCGAAGCTGACCACTGAGGATTACTACAACTTCGTCGACGACAAAAAGGTCAAGCGCCTGTCGGTGAATACGCTGATGCGCAACAAGCTCAGCAATGGGTCGCTGGCGATCGTTCATCATGGCGGCGGCTATGAAGTGATCCCCCGTGAGGCCGCGCTGAAGATCCAGGAGCGCGATCCGCAACGCATCGTGCAACTCAACGTGGAGACCGAAGCGCCGGATGAAAATGATCCGTACGCGGCCTATCAGATCCCCGATGATCTGATGTGGTGATGAGTTAGAAGTGACAAACCCCACTCAAAAGGCGGGGTTTGTCGTGTTGTAGCTCTCGTGGGAAGACCATCCCAGCGTGCAGATAATTTTCTTACAGAGTCTGGTCAGAAACTGTGCTCCAGATCAGCAAGCCGAAGACGCTGATATTGATCAACCACAAGAACAAAAATATCGAATGCGCCCTGATCCACGCTCTGCGATACAGCGCAATGGCGACGGCTGTCTGGACCAGCAAAAAAGACGCGCAGCCTGGAGGGATAGCCATGAGGTAGGTATAGGGCTCAAAGACGCCTAATTTGAAATAGATATAGAGTTCAGCCACATTGAAGGGGAAAACGAGCACGCAGGCTGTACATAAAATGACCGAAATCTGCCAGTTTCTACTTGAGTCCTTCATCCTTTAACCTCTCGGCTAATTGATGTCGCCGAACCTCCCCCTGTTCGCCTGCTGTGTGTCTCTTTTCAAACCTCCGGTGATAAGCTAAGTGCTTCTCCTCATGTGCTCGCTCTTTGCCGTGCTTGAGGCAGTTGGGATGGGGGTATTTTGCTGTGATCGACCCCGTTGGGCTGTAGTACGTTGCCGTGTTTTTTGAAGGGATTATCTTGTTTCGGATTGTTGACAATTAGGTAAGCGATGATGAGGGGAGGCTGATCGATTGTTCACTCTGCGTGGGAGCGATCAGTCAGCAGACGAAAAAAAAGCCCCGCAATCGCGAGGCTTTTTGATTGGGTCGATCAGCTGCCTTTGACAGACTTGCCGTTGACGTTGCCATTCAGGAGCATGATGTTGTACTCCTTGCCATCCGTTTCGACCTGTTGCAGGCGTACCAGCAAGTAATCCCAGTCCTTGGCGAACCACATCACGGTGATGCGTTTGCTTTGCGTCGGGTCGCGTACGCGCTCGACCTTGATCGCATCGATCTGGCCGGCCTTGGTGTCGACTTTTTCCGAGCCCAGCACGCGGAAGTCGTAGGTGTCGACATCGCCGCCATCAACCACCTGGTAGCTCATGCTCTTCTTGCCCGCCGCTACGTCATGCTGGAGCGCCAGCTGATAGGTAGACTTGTCGACCATGCCGCGATTCAGCGGCAATTTGACGGGATCGCCGCGATCAGTGCCGGTGACCATCTTGGTCGTCCAGTCGAAATCCAGATCGGCTTTTTTCGCTTTGCCCAGACCGCCGCGTTCGAAGTGGTAAGACTCAGGCAGCAGGGTGTCCTTGTCGAGGCGCAGGGTGCTTTCTTCGTTCAGGCTGGCGATCATCATGGAAGCCTTGAAATTCAGGGTCCATGAACCATCGGCGTTCTGTTTCAGGCTGCGTTCAGCCGTGCCGCTCATGGGAAGTTGCTTCCAGTCGGCGGTATAGCTGGCGGAGAAGGGTTGAAGTTCTGCTGCCTGCACGAGGGGGAGGGCAAACAGAGCACAAGCGAAGAGCAGGGCACGACGCATAAAATCTCCTAGTTTCGAATCAAGTGGCCGCTGGCCGCCAGTAACTCACCATCCAGTAAAGCACCCTGTTCGCCAAGCGCTAACCGGCCTTCGGCAAACCAGCGCACGGCCATCGGGTAAATCCGGTGTTCCTGGACGTGAACCCGCTGCGCCAGACTTTGCGGCGAGTCGCCTGACTCTACCGGGATCACTGCCTGTACGACCAGTGGTCCGCCATCGAGTTCCTCGGTCACGAAGTGCACACTGCAGCCGTGCTCGGTGTCTGCGGCCTCCAGCACGCGCTGATGAGTGTGTAACCCTTTGTATTTGGGCAGCAGCGAGGGATGGATGTTGAGCAGGCGACCCTGATAGTGACGCACGAAATCAGCGCTGAGAATGCGCATGAATCCGGCCAGGACTACCAGCTTGGGTTCGAAGGCGTCGATCAGTTCGATCAAAGCGGTATCGAAGGCCTCGCGACCTTCGAAAGCCTTGTGATCGAGCGTGCGGGTTTCAATGCCCGCATCGCTGGCACGTTGCAGGCCATAGGCATCGGCGCGGTTGGAGATCACCGCGCGGATACGGGCCGGGTTGTCCCCGGCCTGACTGTCGTCGATCAGAGCCTGCAAGTTGCTGCCGGTGCCCGACAGTAACACCACTACATCACAGGTTGCTGACATCGGCTCTTGCATCAGTGCGCCTTGAGGTTTTTCAGCTCGACCTGGGCGGCGCCTTCGGCGGCAGTCGCGATCTGGCCGATGACCCATGGTTGCTCGCCGGCTTCACGAAGGACGTTCAGGGCGGTTTCAACGTGCTCTTGAGCCACGCAGATGACCATGCCCACGCCGCAGTTCAGCACGCGGTGCATTTCGTTTTCGTCGACGTTGCCTTTCTCTTGCAGCCAGTCGAACACGGCCGGACGGGTCCAGCTCGCCACGTCAACTACCGCTTGTGCGCCTTTTGGCAGAACGCGCGGGATATTGTCGAGCAGGCCACCGCCGGTGATGTGGGCCATGGCCTTGACTGCGCCGGTGTCCTTGATCAGCTTGAGCAGCGGCTTCACATAGATACGGGTCGGGGCCATCAGCAGGTCGGTCAGCGGCTTGCCGTCGAGCTGGATGTTTTCGATGTCGGCACCGGACACTTCGATGATCTTGCGGATCAGCGAGTAACCATTGGAGTGCGGACCGGAAGAAGGCAGGGCGAGCAGAGCATCGCCGGCTGCAACTTTCGAACCGTCGATGATTTCGGATTTTTCCACGACGCCGACACAGAAACCGGCCAGGTCGTAGTCTTCGCCTTCGTACATGCCCGGCATTTCAGCGGTTTCGCCGCCGACCAGCGAGCAGCCGGACAACTCACAGCCAGCGCCGATGCCGGTCACGACCTGGGTCGCGGTCTCGACATTGAGTTTGCCGGTGGCGTAGTAGTCGAGGAAGAACAGCGGCTCTGCGCCACACACCACCAGATCGTTGACGCACATGGCGACCAGGTCGATGCCGATGCTGTCATGCTTGTTCAGGTTAAGTGCCAGACGCAGCTTGGTGCCAACGCCGTCGGTACCGGAGACCAGAACCGGTTGCTTGTAACCGGCCGGGATTTCGCAGAGGGCGCCGAAACCGCCCAGGCCGCCCATGACTTCCGGGCGCGCAGTGCGCTTGGCGACGCTCTTGATGCGTTCGACCAATGCTTCACCGGCGTCGATGTCTACACCGGCGTCCTTGTAGCTCAGGGAGGGTTGCTTGCTCATGATCCAGGCCTTTAGGGGGGATTCAGGGGTAACGACCGAGTCCAGTGGGACCCACTGAAACAGGCGAAGGGCAATTGCCGACGCGAATTTCCGGGTGCCCGACTATTGCCGGTCTGCGAAGGCGCGCGATTTTATCAGGCTTGAGGGGCAGCGGCCATCCTCGGGCCGACGGGCAGGGACATATCGCGTTAAAAAAAGCCATTATTAGCGCCGATGGTCGTCTTCTTCGTGGCTGTATAAGGTATAGCCGTTAACCGGCTATGGTTATGACTGTTCGAAAACTTACCAAGGTCGTGTGACTGATTTGCCAGGCGTTGTGGTCACAGCCTTGCTCAATCCTGTTCATGCGGTCTGTTCCAGCCGCTTTTTGCCGTCGGGAATACTCCATGCGCCTGTGTAAATTTATAGTTGTTGGCTGTTTGTCTTTTTTCAGCCTGGCGAGTCATGCCGAAACCCTCAAGGGTTTGTATCGAGTCCGCGAACCGGTCAGCAGCCAGACCCCGCAAGAGCGTGATCAAGCCACGCAACGCGCGCTGGACACCCTGGTGCTGCGCCTGACGGGTGATGCCAAGGCTGCGCAGAACCCGGGGCTGGCGGCTATTCGCCAGGATCCGCAGCAGATCATCAGCCGATACGGCTATGACGCCGGGCCACCGGAAAGCCTGCAGGTGGATTTCGATCCGGTCAGCACCGATCGCGCCTTGCGTCAGGCAGGATTGGCCTTGTGGGGCAGCAATCGCCCGTCGATTCTTGGTTGGTGGCTCAGTGATTCGGCTGAAGGCTCGAGTCTGGTCGGCGATGGCCAGGCCAGCGCCGCGCCGTTGCGTCGTGCCGCCCAGCACCGCGGCTTGCCGTTGCGTTTGCCATTGGCTGACCTCAATGAACAGATTGTTGCCACTGCGCCGAACCTTGAAGGAGCTGACCCGGCCCCGCTGCGCGCGGCTTCGCAACGCTACGCCGCTGACGCCTTGCTGGCGGTGCATGCCCAGGAGGAAGAGGGTGGGCAGTGGCAAGCCAAATGGCGGCTGTGGCTGGGTGATCAGCGTGAACAGGGCACTGTGCAGGGCGCCGACAGCGCGGCTCTCGCCGATGCGGTCTTGCTGGCTGTCAGTCAGAAACTGGCGCCACGTTTCGTCGCCAAGGCTGGAGCCTCCACCGCGCAGCTGCTGGAAGTGCAGGGCATGACCCTGGAGCGTTACGCGGCACTCGGACAACTGCTTGAGCCGTTTCGCGCGAAACTGCTGCGTGTCGAGGGTGACCGGATCGTTTACCAGGTCAACGGCAGTGCCGAACAACTGCGGGCGCAGTTGGGGCTGGCGAAGCTGCAAGAGCTTCCTGCCGCGCCGGTGGCGCCGTCAGTGCCCACTCAACCCGCGATCGAAGGCACGGTGCCGGTTGTTGCGCCGGCACCGACCGCGCAATTGCGATTCCGTTGGTAAGTTGTTCTTTCCTTATATAGAAGCTGGAGTGGTTCATGGCTGGTACGCGTCGTTGGGTGTGGTTGGGTGGAGTGATACTGCTGTTCGCCTTTGTGTACCTGTTGCATCCGATCCTCACTCCGTTCTTGGTGGCGTTGCTATTGGCCTATCTGTTCGATCCACTGGTGGATCGTCTTGAGGCGCTCGGTCTTTCACGAACCTGGGGCGTGGTGGCGGTGTTCGCGCTGTTCAGCGTGATCGTCATGACGCTGTTGCTGGTACTGGTGCCGATGCTGGTCAAGCAGCTGCTGCGCTTGTATGAACTGCTGCCGCAAATGCTCGACTGGCTGCAGCACACCGCCATGCCGTGGGCGCAATCGAAGCTGGGGCTTGCCGATGGCTTCTGGAAGTTCGACAAGATCAAGGCGGCGATCAGCGAGCATATGGGTCAGACCACTGACATTGTTGGCATAGTGCTGAGTCAGGCAACTGCTTCCGGCCTGGCATTGATCGCTTTGCTGGCCAATCTGGTGTTGATCCCGGTGGTCAGTTTCTACCTGCTGCGCGACTGGGACCTGATGATGGCGAAGGTCCGCGGCCTGCTGCCGCGCGATCGTGAAGAGCGCGCGGTGGCATTGGCCGGTGAGTGCCATGAGGTGCTCGGGGCTTTTGTCCGCGGCCAGTTGCTGGTGATGGTCGCGCTGGGCGTGATCTATTCGGCTGGTTTGATGCTGGTCGGGCTCGAGCTGGGGCTGTTGATCGGGATGATTGCCGGGCTGGCGGCGATCGTGCCGTACATGGGCTTCGTCATCGGTATCGGCGCGGCCCTGGTGGCTGGCCTGTTCCAGTTTGGTGGCGATCTGTACCCGCTGATCGGCATCGTTGCGGTATTCATGGTCGGTCAGGCGCTGGAAGGCATGGTCCTGACCCCGTTGCTGGTGGGGGACCGGATCGGTTTGCACCCGGTGGCGGTGATCTTCGCCATTCTGGCGGGTGGTGAGCTATTTGGCTTTACCGGGATCCTGCTGGCCTTGCCGGTGGCCGCGGTGATCATGGTGTTGGTGCGCCATGTCCACGATTTGTACAAGGATTCGGGTATGTACAGCGGAACGGAAGACTCTGAGGTATAGGAGCCTTCGCAGGGGTCGCCAAGGCCGCCCGGGGCAATGCCGGGTTGGCCTTGGGCGTCCCCGGGACTGTCACAAGTACGGTCAGGCAAACCTCGCTGAAACCCTTGGGTTAACGCAAACCTTTGATTTTGCTTATGGTCTGCTGCATTGTGCGTCCGGCGTCACGGGTATAAACTTTGCAAACTTTACACAGAGGCCACTAACGGTTCCCTTGGAACTGTTCAGTCAGCATGAAACCGATTCAGCTGCCCCTAGGTGTGCGTCTGCGTGATGACGCCACCTTTATCAACTACTACCCAGGCGCCAATGCCGCTGCACTCGGCTATGTCGAGCGGCTTTGCGAAGCCGACGCTGGCTGGACCGAAAGCCTGATCTACCTTTGGGGCAAGGATGGCGTCGGGCGTACGCACTTGCTGCAAGCCGCGTGCTTGCGGTTTGAGCAACTGGGCGAACCGGCGGTGTACTTGCCATTGGCGGAGCTGCTGGATCGCGGTATTGAAATCCTCGACAACCTTGAGCAATACGAGCTGGTTTGTCTGGATGATCTGCAGGCGGTAGCGGGGCGGGCGGACTGGGAAGAGGCGCTGTTCCATCTGTTCAACCGTTTGCGCGACAGCGGTCGGCGTTTGCTGATTGCCGCTTCGACCTCGCCACGGGAGCTGCCGGTGAAGCTGGCGGACTTGAAATCACGCCTGACCCTGGCGTTGATTTTCCAGATGCGCCCGCTCTCCGATGAAGACAAGCTGCGCGCCCTGCAACTGCGTGCTTCGCGTCGCGGTCTGCACCTGACCGACGAGGTCGGGCACTTCATCCTGACGCGCGGTACCCGCAGCATGAGTGCATTGTTCGAACTGCTGGAGCGTCTCGATCAGGCTTCGCTGCAGGCGCAACGCAAGCTGACCATTCCCTTCCTGAAAGAAACCCTTGGCTGGTAAAACGGTCTGATAAACCGGCTGGAAAACCGCGCTCCGCAGCATTTTTGACAAGTTTCAGGCGCCAGAAAACCCGCTCCCAGGCTGGGTCCAGGGTGCGCAAGCGTCTATATGGGGCATTAGGCCTTAGATGGAAACGAGAAACTGAAAAGTCACATTCAAATCGATTGAATTTGCAAATGAGGATGATAGAAGGCATAGTCTCGCCTCTTCAAAAACTATCAGCCACGGTTGTGCCCATGCTAAAGCGCTTCGCACCCCTCGTGCCTCTCGCACTCGTCACCCTGTTGTTGGGTTGCGCTGCGCACTCTCCAGTGTCCCAGCAAGAGCCACAACAACAGGTTAAAAACGCAGTTACTGCCCAGTCGTCCACTGTTTACCTGGATGATCTTGCGTCGGAAAAAGAACTGACCGAACTGGCCGATTTTGCCGATAACAAGCCTTATCAGCTGCCAGTCCTGGCCGATAGCATCCTCGAACGTGGCATGTCCCTGATCGGTACCCGTTACCGTTTCGGCGGCACCTCCGAAGCAGGCTTCGATTGCAGCGGCTTCATCGGTTACCTGTTTCGTGAAGAGGCGGGCATGAACTTGCCGCGCTCTACTCGCGAAATGATCAACGTGGACGCTCCTCTGGTCGCACGCAATAACCTCAAGCCCGGTGATCTGCTGTTCTTCAGCACCAATGGCCGTGGACGCGTCAGCCACGCCGGGATCTACCTGGGAGATGATCAGTTCATCCACTCCAGCAGCCGCCGTAGCGGTGGTGTTCGAGTCGACAAACTGGGCGACAGCTACTGGAGCAAAACCTTCATCGAAGCCAAGCGAGCCCTCGCCATGGCGCCGACAGTGATGACTGCTCGCAAGTAAACGTACACTTAGTAAGGTGAACTTAAAGTCTTACTTGAAGTTTGCCGCGTAGCCGCTAGAATCCTGATCTATTGTTGATGGCAAACCGCCTGCGTTCTGCGTAGGCGGTTTTCTTTTCAGCCTCACGGCAGAGAAAGCCGCATCCAGATCAGGACTGTTCTGCATATGTTGACGTCGGCCCGCCTTGCGCTTCTCGTTTTCGCGGCACTGCTCAGTGCTTGCGCCAGCCGTACTCCGCCACCCGCGCCGGTGGTTCGGTCACCTGTGTTCGCACCCTCCCAGGCATTCTCGCCAGTGGCTGAAGATGTGCTGTTCCAAGCCTTGGGCCTGGTCGGCACACCTTATCGCTGGGGCGGCAATACGCCGGATTCGGGTTTCGATTGCAGTGGTCTGATCGGTTACGTTTATCGTGATGCTGGAATCACTCTGCCGCGTACGACTCGCGAAATGATCGGCATGCGTGCGCAGAATGTCGAGCAGAATGCACTGCAGACTGGCGACCTGATATTTTTCGCCACCAATGGCGGCTCGCAAGTCAGTCATGCCGGGATCTATGTCGGCGAAGGCCGATTTGTTCATGCGCCTGCCACCGGCGGAACAGTGAAACTCGATACCCTGTCCAAAGCCTATTGGCAGAAAGCCTATCTCAGCGCCAAGCGGGTGTTGCAGCCGGAGCGTCTGGCGCGTAACCCTTAGGTTGCACCTTTGCAGAGGTTGTCATGACCGCTCGCACCCTCAATCTCGACGACTCCCTCTACAGCTACCTGCTGGATGTTTCCCTGCGTGAAACGCCGCTGTTGCGCCGTTTGCGTGAGGAAACCCAGGCGCTGCCCATGGCCCGCTGGCAAGTGGCGCCCGAGCAGGGTCAGTTCCTCGCGTTGTTGGTCAAGCTGACCGGCGCCAGACGCTTGCTGGAAGTCGGTACCTTCACCGGTTACAGCGCCTTGTGCATGGCCGCCGCTTTGCCGGATGACGGCAGTCTGATCTGTTGCGATATCCCTGGCGATTACAACGCCACCGCTTGCCGTTACTGGCAGGAGGCGGGCATGGCGCAGCGGATTGACTTGCGCCTGGCACCGGCGCTGGAAACCCTGGCGCAGATCGAGCAGCAAGGGCAGGGCGGTAGTTTCGACCTGATCTTTATCGATGCTGACAAGGCCAACTATCCGGCCTATCTGGAAAGCGCCTTGCGTCTGCTGCGAAGTGGCGGGCTGGCGATTTTTGATAACACGCTGTGGAGCGGGCGGGTGCTTGAGGTCAATCCCGAGAGCGAAGACACCCTCGCCATCCAGGCACTGAACCGCGCATTGAAGGAAGACCCGCGGGTCGATCTGTCGCTGCTGCCGCTGGGCGATGGTTTGACGCTGTGTCGCAAGCGGTAATTTTTGAAGCGACATCGTACCTGTGGCGAGGGAGCGTGCTCCCGCCGGCCGGTCCGCGTTTGGGCGCAACAGTCGTAACATCTGCGGATGCGTTCTACCTGAAAAACTGCGATTGTAGATTTTAGGGCCGCTTCGCGACCCAGCGGGAGCAAGCTCCCTCGCCACAATTTGTCCTCCTGCCAACTTCGGCTATTTAGCCGGCGCCCGCCAAACCTTGGTCCCCACATCATCCGCCACAAGCAAGCCGCCCCAATGCACTGATGTATTCATAGAGACGCGTGGCTATTGGTTGGTTCAACCTGTCAGCTGCGAGCTTCTTTGAACAACACGGCGATGCCGGGATGATAGTGGCCTGCTTCATTGCGCAACTTGCGGTAGGCGTAGGGGAAATACCAGGCGACTGCGCAGGCGGGTTGTTTTTGCAGGTCGTCGAGCATGTCCTGGAGTTCTTCCGGGGTCGCACTCTGTTGGGCCTTTTGTGGCGCGACGAACAGGCAGCCGAGCTTCAGGTCGCTGGCATAGCTGATCTTGCGCGCATCGCCCACGACCTCGGCCAGCGCTTGAGCGAGATTGAGGTTATTGACCCGTGGCCAGCGCTGAGTCGCCTGGAGATAGGCCCGTTCGTCCTTGCTGGCGATGTAGAGGTCGGCGCGCCCGTTGCGGTCGCCGTCTTCCTGCTGTTTTTTTGTCGTGGTCTGTTCCAGTGTGACCATTTGCGCCATCCAGGCGGCCGCCGAGAGCAATCCAATGTTGGCTCGCTCGTCGAACCAGTAGGGGGCTTCGTTATCGCCGCGCACCTGGTTGTAGCGATCGATACAGTCAAACCAGCGCTCAAGCATCGGCCGCAAAAATTCCAGCTTCGGATTGCTGATGGTCATGCCTTGCATGTTACTTACCCTTGTTCTTGTAATATTAATGTTGTGGCTGTTTGATATCACTGCTTTCAGTGTGGCACAAGATTGACGTCAATTTAATGATCGACGGCAGCTAATCGTGGTTTCGCGTCCCGGGTTTAATTGACGCTCCACCCCCAACCCTCTAACCTTCGCGACTTGTTTCAGGTGCTCTGTGACCCCGGTCGACAGAGTGAAACAGGGAAGCCGGTGGGCGCGCGTTCTTTTACAGAGCGGGCAACGATCCCGGCGCTGCCCCCGCAACGGTAAATGAGTCAAGACTGTGCTTGGTGCCACTGTGTCGCGAGTCGACCCGGGAAGGCGCGCAGTCCGGGATATACACCCACTCATGAGCCCGGAGACCGGCCTGATCCATCCAACGGCATCACGGTGGGCGATGCCAGGCTTAATGCCGTCTATTTCTATTCCTGCCCCCCGTTATCCAGCCCCAACGGAGAGCTGCCCCATGACTGATTCCCCCGATCGTGACGAACGCCATCTGGCGCGCATGCTGCGTAAAAAAGCGGTAATCGACGAACGCATCGCCAACTCACCCAACGAGTGCGGATTGCTGCTGGTCCTGACCGGCAACGGCAAAGGCAAGAGCAGTTCTGCCTTCGGCATGCTCGCCAGGGCCATGGGCCACGGCATGCAATGCGGCGTGGTGCAGTTCATCAAGGGTCGCAACAGCACAGGTGAAGAGCTGTTCTTTCGACGTTTCCCCGAGCAGGTACGCTTTCACGTCATGGGCGAAGGCTTCACCTGGGAAACCCAGGACCGCCAGCGTGACATCGCGGCGGCCGAAGCGGCCTGGGCCGTCTCCCGTGAATTGTTGCGTGACCCGGCCATTGGCCTGGTGGTGCTCGATGAGCTGAACATTGCCCTCAAGCATGGTTATCTGGACCTGGACCAGGTACTCAGCGACTTGCAGGCTCGCCCGCCGATGCAGCATGTGCTGGTCACCGGTCGCGGCGCCAAGCCCGAAATGATTGACCTGGCCGACACCGTCACCGAAATGGGCGTGCTCAAACACGCGTTCCAGGCCGGCATCAAAGCGCAAAAAGGCATCGAGCTGTGAGTATCCAGGTATGAGAGATGTACGTCGTTGCCCGGCGGTATTGATCGCCGCACCGGCTTCCGGTCAGGGCAAGACCACCGTCACCGCCGCGCTGGCTCGCTTGCATCGCAATCAGGGACGCAAGGTTCGGGTGTTCAAGTGCGGTCCGGATTTTCTCGACCCGATGATTCTCGAACGCGCCAGTGGTGCGCCGGTGTATCAACTGGACATGTGGATGGTCGGCGAACAGGAAAGCCGCCGACTGCTGTGGGAAGCGGCGGGCGAAGCAGACCTGATCCTGATCGAGGGGGTCATGGGCCTGTTCGACGGCACGCCGTCAAGCGCCGACCTGGCGCGGCACTTCGGCGTGCCAGTGCTGGCGGTGATCGACGGCACAGCCATGGCCCAGACGTTCGGTGCCCTGGCCCTGGGCCTGGCGCGTTATCAGCCGGATCTGCCGTTTGCCGGAGTGCTGGCCAACCGTGTCGGCACCTTGCGCCACGCGCAGTTACTCGAAGGCAGCCTGACCGAAGGCCTGCGCTGGTATGGCGCATTGTCCCGGGAGACCGGGATCGAACTGCCGAGCCGGCACCTGGGCCTGGTGCAGGCCAGCGAATTGAATGACCTGGACCTGCGCCTCGACGCGGCGGCCGAAGCCTTGGCCAGCAGTTGCGAAGTGGCGCTGCCGCCAGCGGTCGGGTTCGCCGCGCCTGAGGTGGTTGTCGCCGAGCCGTTGCTGGCCGGTGTACGGATTGCCGTGGCCCGCGATGAAGCCTTTGCCTTTACCTATGGCGCAAGCCTCGACCTGCTGCGGGCGATGGGCGCCGAGTTGTTGTTCTTCTCGCCGATCCATGACCGCGAACTGCCCGAGGCTGACAGCGTGTACCTGCCGGGCGGCTATCCGGAGCTGCATCATGTCGCGCTGGCGGGAAACGCCACGATGCTGGCCGCGATCCGTGCCCACCATGCGGCCGGCAAGCCGTTGCTGGCCGAGTGTGGCGGCATGTTGTATCTGCTCGATTCGCTGACCGATGTCGAGGGCCAGCGTGCCCAACTGGCGGGATTGCTGGCGGGCGACGCGGTGATGCAAAAGCGTCTGGCGGCGCTGGCCTTGCAGGCGGTTGATCTGCCGGAAGGTTCGTTGCGCGGCCACACCTATCACCACTCGCTGACCAGCACGGCGCTTGAGCCGATTGCCCGTGGCCTGAGTCCCAACGGTGGGCGGGGGGCGGAAGCGGTGTATCGCGAGGGGCGGATGACCGCCTCTTATGTGCACTTCTATTTTCCTTCCAATCCCTCGGCGGTGGCCGCGCTTTTTGCGCCAGATGTCGAGACCGTCAGGCCATGACTGACAACGCATTTTCTGCGGACGAACGCGCGGCGGTCTACCGAGTCATCGGCGAACGCCGCGACATGCGTCATTTCAGCGGCGGCACGGTAGAACCTGAACTGCTCAGACGCCTGCTCGAAGCCGCCCATCAAGCCCCCAGCGTTGGCCTGATGCAGCCGTGGCGGTTTATCCGCATATCTGATCGCCCGCTACGCGACAAGATCCGGCAACTGGTTGAAGAAGAACGGGTGCGCACCGCCGAGGCGCTGGGCGAGCGTTCCGACGAGTTCATGACGTTGAAAGTCGAAGGCATCAACGACTGCGCCGAAGTGCTGGTCGCCGCGCTGATGGATGATCGCGAGCGGCATATTTTCGGTCGCCGGACCTTGCCGGAAATGGACATGGCGTCCTTGTCCTGCGCCATTCAAAACCTCTGGCTGGCGTCCCGCGCCGAAGGCCTGGGCATGGGCTGGGTATCGTTGTTCGAACCCCGGGCACTGGCCGATCTGCTCGGTCTGCCGGCGGGGGCCAAACCACTGGCGGTGTTGTGCCTGGGGCCAGTAAAAGAATTTTATCCGGCACCGATGCTGGTGCTCGAAGGCTGGGCGCAACCGCGTCCGCTGAGTGAATTGTTGTATGAAAATTATTGGGGAGTGAGTCAATGAGTGTGGCGTTGTTGAGTGTCGCCGCGGTTGCGCTGGATGCGCTGCTGGGCGAACCCAAACGCTGGCATCCGCTGGTGGCGTTCGGCCGGTTTGCCGATCGCATCGAGCAACGTTTCAACTCCGGCGGGCGTGGCTGGCGCAGTCATGGGGTCACCGCCTGGGTGCTGGCGGTGTTGCCGCTGACGCTGTTGGTGACCGCCTTTTCCTGGCTGCCCTATATCGGTTGGCTGGTGGAAATCCTCGCGCTGTATTGTGCCCTTGGCCTGCGCAGCCTTGGCGAGCATGTCGAACCGGTCGCACAAGCCCTGCGCAGCGATGACCTGGATGAAGCGCGGCGGCGAGTAGGCTATCTGGTCAGCCGCCAGACCAGTGAGCTGGATTCCACCGAAGTCGCCCGGGCCGCCACCGAATCGGTGCTGGAAAACGGCAGCGACGCAGTGTTTGCCGCCTTGTTCTGGTTTGCCGTCGCCGGTGCTCCGGGTGTGGTGTTGTATCGCCTGAGCAATACCCTGGACGCCATGTGGGGCTATCGTAATGAACGCTTCGAACGTTTTGGCTGGGCGGCGGCGAAGATCGACGATGTGCTCAATTATATTCCTGCGCGTCTGGTGGCCCTGACCTACGCGCTACTGGGCAAGACCCGCCTGGCGCTGAAATGCTGGCGGACCCAGGGACCCACCTGGGACAGCCCGAACGCCGGCCCGGTGATGGCGGCGGGGGCGGGTGCCCTGGGCGTCGAGTTGGGTGGGGCGGCGATTTATCACGGTGAACTGCACGAGCGTCCGCCATTGGGCGAGGGTGTGCCGGCCGATGCCGACTCCATTGATCGTGGCTGGCAACTGGTGCAGCGCGGCGTGTGGTTATGGCTGCTGATTCTCTGCGTGGGAGCTGAATTCTATGCTTGAGCACGGTGGACGGTTGCGTAAGGCGGCGTTGCAGCACGGCATTGCCGAAGCCGATTGGCTGGACCTGTCCAGCGGCCTCGCGCCCTGGCCGTTTGCGGTACCGGAAATTCCCTTGCGCGCCTGGGCGCGCTTGCCGGAAACCGATGATGGTCTTGAGCAAGCCGCCTGCGATTATTACGGCGCCACTCAAGTGTTGCCGGTGCCGGGTTCACAAGCGGCGATCCAGTTGCTGCCGCGTTTGCGTCGCACCGGCAAGGTCGGTGTGCTCTCGCCCTGTTACGCCGAGCATGCCGAGGCTTGGCGGCGCGGCGGCTACATTGTGCGTGAAGTACTGGAACAGGAAGTCGAGTTTTTTATCGACGCCCTCGACGTGCTGGTGGTGGTCAACCCGAATAACCCGACCGGCCTGAGCCTGTCCCCGGAGCGCCTGCTCGACTGGCATGCGCGATTGGCGCAACGCGGTGGCTGGCTGGTGGTCGATGAAGCGTTCATGGACAACACTCCTCACCTGAGCCTGGCCGCGCATGCGCATCAGGTCGGGCTGATCGTTCTGCGTTCGTTCGGCAAGTTTTTCGGCCTGGCGGGGGTGCGCCTTGGGTTCGTGCTGGCTGAGCACAAACTGCTGAAATTGCTCGCCGAACAGCTCGGGCCATGGGCGGTCAGCGGCCCGACCCGGGTGTTGGGGCAGGTTTGCCTGCGCGACACCCTGGGCCAGGTCCGCCAACGTCTGCGCAGCGAAGAGGCCAGCCAGCGTTTGGCCCAAGTGCTTGAGCGCCATGGCTTCAAGCCACAGGGTGGTTGCGCGCTGTTTCAATGGCTGATCACTGAGCACGCCGAGCAGTTGCATGAATTCATGGCCCGGCGCGGCATTCTGCTGCGGCTATTCACTCACAACAGCAGTCTGCGTTTCGGCTTGCCGGCCGATGAAGCCGATTGGCTGCGCCTCGAACAAGCCTTCCAGGCCTATACCCAGGAACTAGCGCCATGACCACGCTGATGGTGCAAGGCACCACCTCGGATGCCGGTAAAAGTACCCTGGTCACCGCGCTGTGCCGCTGGCTGATTCGCCAGGGCGTCAGCGTCGTGCCGTTCAAGCCACAGAACATGGCACTCAACAGTGCGGTCACGGCCGACGGCGGTGAAATCGGTCGTGCCCAGGCGGTACAGGCCCAGGCCGCCCATCTCCAGCCGCACACCGACATGAACCCGGTGCTGCTCAAACCCAACAGCGACACCGGTGCCCAGGTGATCATTCATGGGCGCGCGGTGACCAGCATGAACGCCGTGGCCTATCACGACTACAAGGCCATCGCCATGCAGGCAGTGCTGGCCTCCCACCAACGGTTGAGTGCTGCTTATCCGGTGGTGATGGTCGAGGGCGCCGGCTCGCCGGCCGAGATCAATCTGCGCGCCGGGGATATCGCCAACATGGGCTTTGCCGAAGCGGTGGACTGCCCGGTGTTGCTGATCGCCGATATCAATCGCGGCGGGGTGTTCGCCCATCTGGTGGGGACGCTGGAGTTACTCTCGGCCAGCGAACAGGCGCGGGTCAAAGGCATTATCATCAACCGTTTTCGTGGCGACATCGCCCTTCTGCAGCCGGGCCTCGACTGGCTCGAAGCGCGCACCGGCAAACCGGTGATTGGCGTGTTGCCCTATGTCATGGACCTGCACCTGGAAGCCGAAGACGGTATCGATCAGCGTCAGACCGACAAGGTCGAGCAGGCGCTGAAGGTGGTCGTGCCGGTCTTGCCGCGCATCAGCAACCACACCGATTTCGATCCACTACGCCTGCACCCGCAGGTCGATCTGCAATTCGTCGGCCCCGGCCAACCGATTCCAGCGGCTGACCTGATCATTCTGCCCGGCTCGAAAAGCGTACGCAGCGACCTCGCGTTCTTGCGCGCCAATGGCTGGGACACGGCCATCGCCCGGCACCTGCGTTACGGCGGCAAGCTGTTGGGAATCTGCGGTGGTTTGCAGATGCTCGGCGAGCAGCTGCATGACCCGTTGGGCCTCGAAGGCGCGCCGGGTTCCAGTGCCGGTCTGGGTCTGCTGGCCTTTGCCACGGTCCTTGAAGAAGAGAAACAACTGCGCAATGTACAGGGCCGTCTGGCCCTGGAAGACGCGCCCGTCAGCGGTTATGAAATTCATGCCGGGGTCACCAGTGGCACCGCGCTGGAACGGGCTGCGGTGCATCTGGACGACGGTCGCTGCGACGGTGCGCAAAGTGCTGACGGGCAGATTTTCGGCACCTATCTGCATGGCCTGTTCGAATCGCCGCCGGCGTGCAGTGCGCTGTTGCGCTGGGCCGGATTGCAGGACGTGGAGGAGGTGGATTACCACGGTCTGCGTGAGCGTGACATCGAGCGCCTGGCCGATATGGTGGAGAAGCATCTGGATACCGGGCTGTTGCGGGAACTCTGTGGGATTTAGGGTGAATGTTATGCCCTCATCGCCAATTAAAGGATTTCAAACATGTTGCAACTGATCCTCGGTGGCGCCCGTTCCGGCAAAAGCCGTCTGGCTGAAAAACTCGCCTGCGACAGCGGCCTGGCAGTGACATACATCGCCACCAGCCAACCGCTGGACGGCGAAATGAGTGAGCGGGTCGCCCATCACCGTGCCCGTCGTCCCGCCGAATGGGCGCTGATCGAAGAGCCGCTGGAGCTGGCCCGAGTGCTGCGCCAAACCGCCAGTGCCGAGCGTTGCCTGCTGGTGGACTGCCTGACCCTGTGGTTGACCAATCTGCTGATGCTGGACAACCCCGAACGCCTGAGCCTTGAGCGCGAAACCCTGCTGGAGTGCCTGGCATCATTGCCGGGCGAGATTATCTTTGTCAGCAACGAAACCGGTATGGGTGTCGTGCCGCTGGGCGAATTGACTCGTCGCTATGTGGATGAAGCCGGTTGGTTGCATCAAGCCATGGCCGAGCGCTGTCAGCGTGTTGTATTGACCGTCGCCGGCCTGCCTCTGACTTTGAAAGGAACTGCGTTATGAGTAACTGCTGGTGGCTGGACCCGTGTAAAGCGATCGACGCGCAGGCTTTCGAACAGGCCGCGGCCCGTCAGCAGCAACTGACCAAACCGGTCGGCTCCCTGGGTCGGCTCGAGTCGATCGCGGTGCAGCTGGCCGGGCTGCAAGGGCGGGTCAAGCCGAGCCTGAGCCAGCTGTGGATTGCGATATTTGCCGGCGACCATGGCGTGGTCGCCGAGGGCGTTTCGGCGTTTCCCCAGGAAGTCACCGGGCAGATGCTGCACAACTTCGTCAGCGGCGGCGCGGCGATCAGCGTGCTGGCGCGGCAACTGGGCGCGCAACTGGAAGTGGTCGATCTGGGGACTGTCAGCCCTTCACTGAACCTGCCGGGCGTGCGGCACCTGAACATTGGTGCTGGCACGCAGAACTTCGTCAACGGCCCGGCCATGACTCAAGCCCAGGGTGAACTTGCGCTGCAGGCCGGACGTGACAGCGTGCACCGCGCCCTTGCGACAGGTGCCGAGCTGTATATCGGTGGCGAGATGGGCATCGGCAATACCACCGCTGCCAGCGCCGTGGCGTGTGCGTTGCTCGACTGCCCGGTGGCGCATCTGGTCGGGCCAGGCACCGGTCTGGATACCGCGGGTGTCAGCCATAAAGCCTGGGTCATCGAGCGCGCTCTGACATTGCATGGCGCTCAGCGCGGCGATGCCTTGCAGACCTTGTTCAATCTCGGTGGCTTTGAAATCGCGGCGCTGGTCGGGGCTTACCTGGCCTGTGCCCAGGAAGGCGTGGCAGTGTTGGTGGACGGGTTTATCTGCAGCGTCGCGGCATTGGTCGCGGTGCGTTTGAATCCGGCGAGCCGCGAGTGGTTGCTGTTCGGTCATCGCGGTGCCGAACCGGGTCATAGGCATGTGCTAGAGACACTCAACGCCGAGCCGCTGCTGGATCTCGGCATGCGCCTGGGCGAGGGCAGCGGGGCCGCATTGGCCGTGCCATTGTTGCGACTGGCCTGCGAGCTGCACGGGCAGATGGCGACGTTTGCCGAAGCCGCCGTGGCGGATCGTCCGGCATGACCTTATACCTGGACCTGCTGCG
Source organism: Pseudomonas sp. KH_050 (assembly GCF_057838875.1). Classification (NCBI taxonomy): domain Bacteria; kingdom Pseudomonadati; phylum Pseudomonadota; class Gammaproteobacteria; order Pseudomonadales; family Pseudomonadaceae; genus Pseudomonas; species Pseudomonas sp. KH_050. The sequence continues at coordinate 1,641,996 of NZ_CM174478.1, forward strand.
CCACGGCGAAACCGAACTCGGTGGCGGTTTGCGCGGCAGCCTGGATGACGCGCTGACGGCCAGGGGCTGGGAACAGATGCGCACCGCGGTGCTGGCCAAGGGACCCTGGGATCGATTGGTCAGTTCGCCGCTGCAACGTTGCGCACGTTTCGCCGATGAACTGGGCATCCGCCTCGGTCTGCCGGTAACGCTGGACAAGGACTTGCAGGAGTTGCACTTCGGCGCCTGGGAAGGGCAGAGCGCAGCGGCCCTGATGGAAACCGATGCACAAGCCTTGGGGTTGTTCTGGGCTGACCCTTACGGGTTCACCCCGCCTGAGGGCGAGCCGGTGACGCAGTTTTCGGCACGGGTGCTGTCAGCGGTCGAGCGACTGCATCAGAACTATGCCGGGGAGCGGGTGTTGTTGATCAGCCATGGCGGGGTGATGCGCCTGCTGCTGGCCCGGGCCCGCGGCTTGCCTCGCGAGCAACTGCTCAATGTCGAGGTCGGTCATGGCGCGCTGTTCTCGCTGCAGGTCGAGGCCAATGCCGTGCTCAGGGAAGAAGCCTGAGCATGTTGCCTTTCTGGATCGCCCTGCAATTTCTCAGCAGCTTGCCGATTCGTCTGCCGGGGATGCCGCAGCCGCAGGAGCTGGGGCGTTCGTTGCTGTGTTATCCACTGGTGGGATTGCTGTTCGGCGGGCTGTTGTGGGCGCTGAATTGGCTGCTCGCGGGAACTCCGTTGTTATTGCATGCGGCGTTGCTGCTGAGCGCCTGGGTAGTGCTCAGCGGCGGGTTGCATCTCGATGGTCTGGCTGACAGTGCCGATGCCTGGCTCGGTGGTTTTGGCGACCGTGAACGAACCCTGACCATCATGAAAGACCCGCGCAGCGGACCGATTGCCGTGGTCACGCTGGTGCTGGTGCTGTTGCTCAAATTCACCGCGCTGCTGGCGCTGGTCGAACAGCAGCACAGCGCGGCCTTGCTGTTGGCGCCATTGCTTGGCCGCAGCGCAATGCTCGGCTTGTTCCTCACCACGCCATACGTGCGACCCGGCGGGCTGGGCCAGGCGCTGGCTGATCACCTGCCGCGTCTGGCCGGGAAACAGGTGTTGCTGCTGAGTGCGCTGGTCTGTGTGCTGATTGCCGGGTGGAGCGGTGTGTTTGCCGTGGTGCTGGCGGTGGTGGGGTTCTTCTGGTTGCGGCAAGTGATGCTCAAGCGCCTGGGCGGGACCACGGGAGATACCGCCGGAGCGCTGCTGGAGTTGCTGGAAGTGTTGGTGCTGGTGGGGTTGGCGCTGGTCTGAAAGCTTCTCGGGTAGGCGCTGGCGCAGCCTGCGATCTTTGGGCGGTTCTGGAGATGGCTCGGAAGCAAGATCAAAAGATCGCAGCCTTCGGCAGCTCCTACGCAGAATTGGTTTACCTGCGCAACATCACGGGTGTGCAGGACCGGCGTAGGAGCTGGCGCAGCCTGCGATCTTTGGGCGGTTCTGGAGATGGCCCGGAAGCAAGATCAAAAGATCGCAGCCTTCGGCAGCGCCTACACAGGATAGGTTTACCTGCACAACATCACGGGTGTGCAGGATCGGCGTAGGCGCTGGCGCAGCCTGCGATCTTTGGGCGGTTCTGGAGATGGCCCGGAAGCAAGATCAAAAGATTGCAGCCTTCGGCAGCGCCTACACGGGATTGGTTTACCTGCACAACATCACGGGTGTGCAGGATCGGCGTAGGCGCTGGCGCAGCCTGCGATCTTTGGGCGGTTCTGGAGATGGCCCGGAAGCAAGATCAAAAGATCGCAGCCTTCGGCAGCTCCTACACAGGATTGGTTTACCTGCACAACATCACGGGTGTGCAGGACCGGCGTAGGAGCTGGCGCAGCCTGCGATCTTTGGGCGGTTCTGAAGATGGCCCGGAAGCAAGATCAAAAGATCGCGTACGCCTAGCGCTTTTTCGACGACTTGCTGCTGTCTGGCATATGCAGGTAAGACATCACGCTTTCGGTCAATTCGGTCGCCAGCTTCACTGCTTCTTGGGCGGTTCTGAAGATGGCCCGGAAGCAAGATCAAAAGATCGCGTACGCCTAGCGCTTTTTCGACGACTTGCTGCTGTCTGGCATATGCAGGTAAGACATCACGCTTTCGGTCAATTCGGTCGCCAGCTTCACTGCTTCTTTATTGCGCGCCATCACTCCCGCGACCAAGCCTTCGATCAACGCGAGTACGGCGATATTGGAGCTGGTCAATACCGGGTGGTCGGCCTGGGCAAATAGCACGTGCCGGGCAATCGGGGTCAGGGGGGACGCGGGTGAGTCGGTGATCGCCAGTACCGAGGCGCCACGTTCATGGGCAAAACGTGCGAGCTGCAAGGTGTCGAGCGAGTAGCGCGGCAGCGAGATCGCCAGCAGTACGTCCTGATCAGTGATCGCCGCCAGGCGGTAGGCGGCGTTCTCGTTGCCGCCCTCCATGCTGATGGCGGTGGCATCGGCACAGAAGGGCATCAGGGTCGAAGCCGCGAGGCCGGCAAAATAGACGCTGTTACCAAAGCCCAGGATATAGATCTTGCGGGCCTGGATCAGGCTGCTGACGAAGGCTTCAAAGGTGTCTGGATGGTTGTTGGTGTCGGTGGTGGTAAGGTTGCTGCTGGCGATCTGGATTTGCTCATGCAGGCCGAATGCACCACCGGGGCGGTGCGCCAGTTCGTTGCGCAGTTTATCGACCGGCGACACCATCTGTTGCAGGGTCGCCACCAGTTCGGCTTTCATGCCGGTGTAGCCCCCCAGGTTCAGCGCCTTGGCCAGGCGATTGACCGCCGCCGGCGAGGTGGCGGTTTCCTGGGCCATCTCTTCGATGGTCAGGGTCGCCGCCCGCAGCGGATGACGCAGGATGAAGTCCGCTACCTTGCGCAGCGAAGGCTGCAGATCGGCAACGATTTCCGCCAGTTTGCGCATCACCGGTGCGGCATAAACCGTGGTGTTTTTCGAGGGGCTCGGCATATCCGGATCAACATTTCCTGATGACATAAGGAGGGCTGGAGTGTATCCGAAGCCGACCCTTGGTGTAGAGCGCTGAACCAAGGGTCGGCGCAAGGCCGGCGGGTTACTTCAAGCTGCCGGCCAGGAACTGCTGCAGACGCTCGGACTGAGGCTTTACCAGCACTTCGCGGGGGTTTCCGCGCTCTTCGACCTGGCCCTTATGGAGGAACACCAGCTGATTCGAGACCTCGCGAGCAAAGCCCATTTCATGGGTCACGACTACCATGGTGCGGCCTTCCAGGGCGAGATCCTGCATAACCTTGAGCACTTCGCCGACCAACTCGGGGTCGAGGGCCGACGTCGGTTCATCGAACAGCATCACTTCCGGTTCCATGGCCAGCGCCCGGGCAATCGCCACACGCTGCTGCTCGCCGCCCGACATATGCGCCGGAAAGGCGTCCATGCGGTGTGCCACGCCGACCTTGTTCAGGTAGTGCTCGGCCTTTTCCCTGGCTTCCTTCTTGTCCATACCCAGTACATGCACCGGAGCCTCCATGACGTTTTCCAGGGCGTTCATGTGGGACCAGAGATTGAAGTGCTGGAACACCATTGCCAGGCGCGAACGCATGCGTTGCAACTGTTTGGGCTCGGCGGCCTTGAGCCCGCCGAGTTTGTTGGTCACCAGCTTGAGTTGTTCGCCGTTGAGCAGGATGTTGCCCGCGTTGGGTTGCTCCAGCAGGTTGATGCAACGCAGGAAAGTGCTCTTGCCCGAGCCGCTGGAGCCGATGATGCTGATCACGTCGCCGGCTTTCGCCTCCAGAGACACGCCCTTGAGCACTTCGTGGGTGCCGTAGCTTTTGTGCAGATCCTGAACTTCAAGTTTGTACATGGTTTCCACTCTCTGGAATCAGTCGCTGAGCAAGCGACCCTGGCGAATAGGGGTACTGCCGGCCACTTTGGCCAGCCACAGGCCGGGCTGGGCAAAACGCAGGCGTTCGCGGGCATACAGGACGCCGTCGGTACTGGCGCACACAACGCTGTGGCGATCGGTCAGTGGATCAAGCACTTCGAACAGCGGATCGCCGACCTTGACCCTGGCACCCACCGGTTGCAGAAAACTCACCACGCCCGGATGCGGGGCATAGGCGTACTGCGCACCGGCGAACGGCGTCGCTTCACAACAGGTCGCTGGAGCGGCCGGCCAGTCACCGCTGATCAGGCCCTGCTCGGCGAGATAGCCGAGAATGGCCTGCGCGCTATCCACGCACTGCTCGCGATCGGTGTCAGCCATGCCGCGCAATTCGATGGTGGTGGCCACACACGCCAGCGGAATAGTGGCCTGGGCAAAACGCTCGGCCAGTTGTAACCAGGGGATTGCGCAGGCTTCATCGAAGGCATTGCCACCCGCGCCCTCGGCCAGCAGCGCGGCACCCGCTTCCAGGCGCGCGGCTAATGAACGCAGGCGTGGCCAGTTTTGCGGCATGGCGTAGAGCAGCATGATCGACTCGAAGTCGCAGTGCAGGTCCAGCACCAGATCGGCGTCGCAGGCATGTTGTAACAGCAGGCGACGCAGGCCATCGAGTTCCGAGGTAGGCGCAGGCAGGTCGCGGATGACCTCGGCCATGGCACTGCGGATCAGTGCGACGTTGGCGTTGGCATCCTCGCCCAGGCGGCCTTCCAGCAGCGGCGCCACGGCGTCGGCCAGTTCCGGGAAGTCGCGATTGAAGTTCTTGCCGCTGGAGAACTCGAAACGACCCTGGTGGGTGGCCTGGAACATCTGTCCGATCCCGATCGGATTGGCCATCGGCACCAATTCGATCACTCCGGTCAGCCGGCCTTGCTCTTCCAGCTCGCGCAGGCGGCGCTTGAGTTCGACGGCGACGCGCATGCCCGGCAGCTCGTCGGCATGCAAGGAGGCCTGGATATAGGCCTTGCGCGGGCCGCTGCCAAAACGAAACAGCGATAGATGCCGCTCAGTGCCCGAGGCACTCCACGGCAACAGGTATTGAATGTGCTGCATAAAATTCCTTAGTGCTTGCGTGGTGCCAGGTACGCCAGCCAGCGGCGCTCGGCCAGCTTGAACAGACGAACCAGGATGAAGGTCAGGACCAGGTAGATCAGGCCCGCGGTGATGAATGCCTCGAACGGCAGATAGAACCGCGCGCTGACCGTGCGTGCCGCCCCGGTGATGTCCACCAGAGTGACGATGGACGCCAGGCTGGTGGTCTGCAGCATCATCAGCACTTCGTTGCTGTATTGCGGCAGTGCCCGGCGCAAGGCCGACGGCAGGAGAATCCGCCGATACAGGGTAAAGCGTGACATGCCCATGGCTCTTGCGGCTTCGATCTCGCCGTGGGCCGTGGATTTCAGGCTGCCGGCCAGTAGTTCCGCGCTGTAGGCACTGGTGTTGATCGCGAAGGCCAGGCAGGCACAAAAGGTCGCGCTGGACAGATACGGCCACAGCACGCTCTGACGTACCGCTTCGAACTGCGCCAGGCCGTAGTAGATGAGGAACAACTGCACCAGCATCGGCGTGCCGCGAATCACGTAGGTGTAAAGCCAGGCGGGGAAGTTGATCAGCGGTGAGCGGGAGACCCGCATCAACGCCAAGGGAATCGCCAGCACCAGGCCAATAGCCAGGGAAATCAGCAGCACCTTGAGGGTCAGCAAGGCGCCGTTGAAATACAGCGGCAGATTTTCCCAAATCACGTTGTAGTCGAGAATCATGGGTTCGCTCCAATCACAGCTCGGCGGCTTTGATGCCGACCGAGTAGTGTTTTTCCAGATAACGCAGCACCAGCAACGACAGGCTGGTCAGCATCAGATAAAGCGCCGCCACCGCGAGGAAAAAGGTAAACGGCTCGTGGGTCGCATCCGCTGCGTTCTTGGCCTTGAACATCATGTCCTGCAAGCCGATCACCGAGATCAGCGCGGTGGATTTGGTCAGCACCAGCCAGTTGTTGGTGAAACCGGGAATGGCGAAACGAATCATCTGTGGCACCAGAATCCGCCAGAACACCTGCGCGCTGCTCATGCCATAGGCGGCGCCAGCCTCGCCCTGGCCTTTGGGAATCGCCATAAAGGCGCCGCGAAAGGTTTCCGAGAGATAAGCGCCGAAAATGAAGCCCATGGTGCAGACACCGGCGATAAACGGATTGATGTCGATATAGCGGGTGTAGCCCAGCGCCAGGGCAATGCGGTTCACCAGGTCCTGGCCACCGTAGAAGATCAGCAGGATCAACACCAGATCAGGGATGCCGCGAATAAGGGTGGTATAGCCTTCGCCCAGCATCGCCAGCCATTTGAGCGGCGATAGCCGAAACGCAGCACCGATCAGGCCTAAAGCAATGGCCATGGCCATGGAGGTCAGGGCCAGGTTAATAGTCAGCCAGGCGCCATCGAGAATGCTCGATCCGTAGCCGTGAAGCATGATGAAGTTCCTCAAACGAGCGCCGCAAGGCGCGCGGGACAAGCCAAAGACGGCGCCTGCAACGGGCTGGCGCCGGGGTTACGGTTAAACGCTTATTGGCCGTAGATATCGAAGGCGAAGTACTTGGCCATCACTTGCTGGTACTTGCCATTGGCGCGGATGGCGTCAATCGCGCTGCTCAGGCGCGCAGCGTTGGCGCTATCGCCTTTACGCACGGCGATCCCGGCGCCACGACCGAAGTATTTCGGGTCGTTGATGTCTGGCCCTACCAGCGCGAACCCCTTGCCGGCCGGGGTTTTGATAAAGCTTTCATCGGTGTTGACGATGTCGGCGAGGGTGGCGTCGAGGCGACCCGAGACCAGGTCGAGGAAGGCTTCATTCTGGGCCGAGTAGCGCACCACCTCGACCCCGGCTTTCACCAGTTGCTCGGTGGCGAAACGGTCGTAGGTCGAGGAGCGTTGCACCCCGACTTTCTTGCCTTTGAGATCAACCAGAGGGTCGTTGATCACGTTGCCGGCCTTCATCGTGAACTTGCCCGGGGTGTGGTAGTACTTTTTGCTGAAGTCGACGGACTTCAGCCGATCCTCAGTGATCGACATCGACGACAGCACCGCATCGATCTTGCGCACTTTGAGCGAGGGGATCATGCCGTCGAATTCCTGGATCACCCATTCGCATTTGACCTTCATCTCTTCGCACAAGGCGTTGCCGATGTCGTAGTCGAAACCGCTGACGTTGCCTTCCGGAGTCTTGAAGGAGAACGGCGGGTAAGCGGCCTCGATCCCGATCCGCAGGCTGTCTTCGTCGGCGTGGGCGAAGAGGCTGAAGGCGCAAAGTGCCAGAGCACCTAGAAGTTCTGTCTTGTTCATATTGTTGACTCCTGTGTTGGGGCGTTTGGGTGGTCGACACCCGAAATGACTCGGCATGAGCGCTTTCGGGAGAGCAGCGGTGACGAGGGTGTGTGCCTGCCATCTGCCTCGCTGGATCGCTCCTGATGTTCTGTCAGGGCTATAAATGACACGTTTTATTTCATAAATCAATTTAATGAAAATGTTTGTGTCGTCGCGAAAGCTCGTCAACGAGCCAATCGGCCGTGGAAGGGATGCGCAGAACCTGATCGAACAAGGTTTTCAAGGCCCGAATGGCGACGCCCGACCGTTTGTCAGTGCAGCCGTTCGACAGGCGCGGGAGAGAGGGTGTCATTAGCCGACACCAGGCTTGATTATGGGAATTGGTCGTCGCGAGGGTTACTCTGGAGCAATTGAAACTTGCTTTCCGGCAACCGCAGGTATATACACGCACCATGCTTCCTTCCCAATGTTTGTGTACCAACCTGCGTCGCGCCGCTCGAGGCGTCAGCAGGCATTACGACGGCGCTCTCGACGGCTTCGGGATCAACGTTGCGCAGTATTCTTTGCTGTGCAATTTGCAACGCCTGGATCAGCCGAGTATTTCGACCCTGGCGCACGCCATGGGCCTGGACCGCAGCACTCTGGGTCGCAACTTGCGGGTGCTGGAGGGCGAAGGATTGGTGACCCTGGTCGAAGGTGAGGATCATCGCAATCGCGTGGTGTTGCTCACCGAGGCCGGGCGAGAGCGACTGGCGGCGGCGTTGCCGGCATGGGAAGCGGCGCAACAACGTTTGATCGAACGATTGGGTGCAGAGAAGCGCGAAACCTTACTGGCCTTGCTGGACGAACTTGCCTGAAGGCATTAAGTACGAACATAAGCGGGTATATACCCGTTATCGGAGAGCAACAATGACATCGATGTGGCGTACCAGCGGTTGGGTTCTTCTCGGGAGTGCGCTGATCCTGGCATTGTCCTTGGGCGTGCGGCATGGCTTCGGGCTGTTTCTGGCGCCAATGAGTGCCGATTTCGGCTGGGGGCGAGAGGTGTTTGCATTTGCCATCGCCTTGCAGAACCTGATCTGGGGCCTGGCGCAACCCTTCACCGGTGCGCTGGCCGACCGTTTCGGTGCGGCGAAAGTCGTGCTGATCGGTGGGGTGTTGTACGCCCTTGGGTTGGTCTTCATGGGGCTGTCTGACTCGGCCTGGTCGCTATCGCTGAGCGCTGGCTTGCTGATCGGCATCGGCCTGTCGGGGACCTCGTTTTCGGTGATTCTGGGCGTAGTCGGGCGCGCCGTTGCTCCCGAAAAACGCAGCATGGCCATGGGTATCGCCAGTGCCGCCGGTTCTTTTGGGCAGTTCGCCATGTTGCCGGGGACCCTCGGGTTGATCGGCTGGCTTGGCTGGTCGGCGGCTCTGCTGGTGCTGGGTCTGCTGGTGGCGTTGATCGTGCCGCTGGTGGGCATGCTCAAGGACAATCCACTGCCGCTGGCCGGCCATGAGCAGACCTTGTCCGAAGCCTTGCGCGAGGCCTGCTCGCACTCCGGCTTCTGGTTGCTGGCGTTCGGTTTTTTTGTCTGTGGCTTTCAGGTGGTGTTTATCGGCGTGCATTTGCCGGCCTACCTGGTGGACCAGCATCTACCGGCAGCGACCGGCACCACGGTATTGGCGCTGATCGGCCTGTTCAATATCTTCGGTACCTATACCGCTGGCTGGCTCGGTGGGCGGATGTCCAAGCCACGCCTGCTGACCGGTCTGTACCTGCTGCGCGCGGTGGTGATCGGGCTATTCCTGTGGGCGCCGGTAACCCAGGTCAGCGCTTATCTGTTTGGTATGGCCATGGGCTTCTTGTGGCTGTCGACCGTGCCCTTGACCAATGGCACGGTGGCGACGCTATTCGGCGTGCGAAATCTGTCCATGCTCGGCGGCATCGTGTTCCTCTTTCACCAGCTGGGTTCGTTCCTCGGCGGTTGGCTGGGCGGGGTTGTCTATGACCAAACCGGCAGCTATGACCTGATCTGGCAGGCGGCGATTCTCTTGAGCCTGCTGGCTGCTGCGTTGAACTGGCCGGTACGTGAACGTCCGGTTGCGCGTCTGCAGGCGCAGGCCAGTGCAGCATGAACAGGATCTGGCCGTGGTGTGTCGGCCTGGGGCTCGGCGCCATGCTCCTGGCGTTGGCCTGGTGGGGCTGGCAGCAGGGCGGCCTGGCGCTGATGCAATTGGGCATGGGTGCTTGCTAGGCGCGCCTTTTGGCGAGTAACTTCGTAGCCTGACGACCTTTCAAGGACACTGAACATGCTGATGCGCTGGCTTGCGGTTCCAGCTCTACTTGTGGCATTCGGCGGTACGGCACTCGCGGCCGAGTGCCCGCCGCTGTTGCAAGGCTCATTGCCCAAGTTGCATGCCAAGGAATCCATCGATCTGTGCGAGCGCTTTGCCGGCAAGCCGCTGGTGGTGGTCAATACCGCCAGCTTCTGTGGCTTCGCCCCACAGTTCAAGGGGCTCGAGGCGCTGTATCAAGTCTACAAGGAGCAAGGCCTGGAGTTGGTCGGCGTGCCCTCCAATGACTTCAAACAGGAGGCCAGGGACGGTGCCGAGACAGCGAAGGTCTGTTATGTGAATTACGGCGTGACCTTCACCATGACCGAACCACAAAAAGTCCGTGGTCCGGACGCGACTCATTTGTTCAAGATACTGGCGCAACAGAGCAGTGCGCCGAAATGGAATTTCTACAAGTACGTGGTCGACCGTCGTGGCAAGGTGATTGCCAACTTTTCCAGCCTGACCAAGCCCGATAATCCAGAGTTTATCGAAGCGGTGGAACAGGCCCTGGCTTCAAAACCCTGATCGACGCCCATTGAAAAGCCCCGCCTCTGAAACAGAGAGCGGGGCTTTTTTTGCTGCGGTTGGCGAGTCGTTCAGGATCAAAGGGAATCAGAACCTGTAGGTTGCGCCTACACCGAAGCCATTGGCCGTATTTTCATACTTGGCGTGGTACGACTGGCCACGATTGTTGCTGTTGTTGATCTTGGCATCGTCTTCCTTGAGGTAGGAGTAGGCGAGGTCAATGGTCAGATCATCAGTCGGGCTCCAGCCGGCGCCGAGGCTGAAGGCCTTGCGGTCACCCGTCGGGATTCGCGGAGAGCGGTCGACGTTGTTGGTTGGCGCCTGGTCAACCGACAGACCGCCGCGCAGTACCCATTGCTTGTTCAGCTGATAGGACGCGCCAATGGCATGAGCCCAGGTGTTGTGCCAGTTCTGCTCTTCGGTAATGGTCCCGAATTGGCCCGCCAGAATCGTTGGCACGCCCGTGTTCTCGACGGTGATGTCTTTCAGGCGGCTCCAGCGGGTCCAGGTGCTGCCTGCGTAGAGGGTCCACTGGTCGTTCAGCGCGTGGGTGACCGAGAAGTCCACCGACTCGGGGGTGGTGATATCCAGCGAGGCGTCATACTTCTGGCTGCTGTTCTGACCGATCAGGCCCAGCAGGCCATAGTTCACCTTGGTGTTGCCTTCGAGTTTGTAATTCACTTTCGAGTGATAGGTCAGGCCGACGCGAGTGCTGTCGGTGGCTTGCACCAGGACGCCGGCGTTGAAGCCCAGCGCGGTGTCATCACCCTCGATCTTGACCTTGCCATCCGGCCTGTCCTGGGTAATTGACAGATTGGATTCCAGGGAGCCGTCAATACGGTTGATGGTCGGACCGAAGCCGATGGAAACCTTGTCATTGAACGCATAGCTGATGGTCGGTTGCAGGGTTATGACTGTGACTTCGCTTTTGCTGCCGAAATATCGACCGGCGAAATTATTTTCGTAGTCGGTCACCAGTCCGAACGGCGCGTACATGCCGAAACCTACAGCCCAGTGATCGTCGATTGGCTTGACGTAGTAACCCATCGGCACGGCAATCAGCGGCACCATGTCGCCTTTGTTGCTGCCGCTGTTAGGGCTGGAGCTGGCGTCGTTGATGTCGGTATGGGCATCGATCGCGGCGACACCACCGGTGACTTGTTCACGCTTGAGGCGCGACATGCCGGCAGGGTTGCCAAAAACTGTACTTGCATCATCGGCAGAAGAAGATCGCCCGGCGAATCCAGTGCCCATCCCGCTGATGCTTTGTTCGTTGACGGCAAAGCCACTTGCGAAGATCTGGGTGGATGCCAACGTAACGGCAAGGCTTAGCGTGGTTTTGAGCATTACTTTTTTCATTATTAGAACTCCTGGTGATCACCGGCGCGAAAATTACCAACATTTTCGCTCCAGCGCTATAGGCTGTATCGCTTGAGATAGAGCGGTTTTGTAGGACAATCGGACCAGGTTTCCGGTTTTTTAGCGATGTTGCGAATTCACCGATCAGCAGGCGATTTGATTAGGCGGGGATATGCAGGTTTGCCAGGCGCAAGTGAAGTCTCTCAGGCGCCCTTGAGGGTGAAATGTCTGCCGCCAGATTCTGGCCATTGCAAGCAGATCATCCGCTTCAGGGAGGGGGGTGTTTTGTTCTTCCACCAGCAGCCAGGCGATGGCAGTGGCGTAACGCAGGTTGACCGTGAGCTCCAGGTGCGGTCCGCTGAGAAAGGCATGTTGACTGGCAAGGCCGCGAACCAGGCTGGCACGCTCGGGATCGAGGGCCAGATAGTGGTCCCAGAGGGCCTGATGACGGGGTTCGGCAATCCGGTACAGGCCGTGTCCACGGCGGTCATGCAGGGCGGAACCGAGTGCCGATTGGCTGGCGGCAATACCCAGTAGCAGTGATTCGGCGGTCGGGCTGTGGCACCCGAGATAGATCAGAGTCGGGCGGATCACATAACGGCACAGCTCGCTGGCGGCGATACCCATACAGCCCTCCAGACGGTGAATTAGTGGCGAGATCTGAGCGGCTTGGCAGCAGTGGGGAAGTTCAGTCTCGCCGTAAGCGGTTCATGCCGCTTGAGTTGAAGTGTAGTGTCATATTCGTGCTGTAAAGGACTGTTTTTAAAATATTTCCGGCTTCGAGTTATAATCGTTATATCTGTTGGTGCTTAAGCCGGTCCGGCAGGAGCAGAAACTTCAGGCAATAAAAAACCCTGCTGTTGAGGCAGGGTTTTGTATTTTCAGCGTTCTGGCGTATCAGGCAACCAGTGCCTGACGGGTACGCTCGATCACGGCCTGCAGCGGCTCGGCGCTGGAGTATTGATCGGGGTACAGGCGTTCGCTGTGACGAGCGATGCCGTGTTCGTTGACCAGGGTGAAGCTGAAGCAGCCTTTGCGAGCGGCCATGATCAGGCAGTTCATTGGAGCAAAAGCGTTGGTGAGGGTGCGGATGGCATCCTGAGTGTGAATTTGAGTAGACATGGTTATGGTGTTCCTACAAATGACACGGATAAGAACCGTGCAACGTTAAAACGTTCCAGTAACGTCGACCACCGTTGGTCGAACGAAGAACCTGACTGGAACAAAGCAGCCAGTTAGAAGCGCTATGATTTTTGCGCGCTTGGGCTGGCAGGTAGGTACTTAGGAGGGCAGGCAGCACATCAAGGGCAAAGGTTCTGGGCCCAGGGTGTAGATCCTGATCAATCTGCAGGTTGGTTCGGTCAGAGTATGAGCACTTCGCAACACCCTTTGCTTTCGATCAAAGGCAGTGTCGCCGCAAGTTTTACCTGGAAACCATCGAGGTGGTCGATCCCGTGTTGTCGGTAGAAGCTTCTCTTCAGGGAAGGTATACCGGGGGACTTGTTCGACCGTAATTGACTTTCAGCTTGGTACTAACGCCGCGGATAGTAACGGATTGAATTTCAGAATGGAAGCGTGCCAAGCAAAAAAACCGTGTTCGGCAAAAAATCGGTACGGATTCAGGCCCGCGCAGGGCGATCCAGATAGCACAGAATCTGGCCGATACAAGGCTCCGAGTGGATGTAATGGCGGCAGTTGGAAGGTACTACGGTCACGGTCTGCCGTCGGTTTTCTCCTGTAAAACGTGCCAAAAAACTGTGCTCATATAACTGCTTCCCGGGCACTTGTGCACAATAGATGCGCGGCGTGTTACACCCCTGTCACTTCAGCCTTACAGCAGGTCTCTGCCTTCTGAAAAATTTTAAGTCAATGAAAAACATCGTTTTTTTTTACTGGTGAAAAAATCGTCAGTTTGACTGCGGGCCCCGTTCCATGGGGGTTTGAGCGAGTTGCAGGACGGTTGTCCACTGAGTTATCCACAGCTTCTGTGGATTGTCCCAAGCGCTTGCTCTAGCACGGGCGTGCAGGATTTTTTTCGGCTTTACCCGTACGAAAAAAGGAGTAGAGTGGCGCGCCTTCCGATCTACCCCACAGTGCTTTATGAAGTTTCGCTCAGTACCATCCGATGCTACCTCCATACCTCCAGGTGTTAGCCCACCCAAACGGCTGTCACTGCGTGTCGCCATGTGGCTGCTCGACAGCCCGTGCCTGGGCGATAACCGGAATATCAAACACTTCGCCGGACGTTTGCTCAAGCAGCCGGCCCGCGAGGGCGTGATCGCTGCGCAAAGTCGCCTGGGGCAATTGATGTATCGCGAATGCGGCAGTGCCCGGGATCGGCGGATTGGTCATGATCTGCTGCGCCAGGCCGCTCGCGCAGGTGATCGGTGTGCCCAGCGCGAACTGGGTCATATCGAAGACTGAGCTGTTCCTGGCCCCACGCCTTGTTTAACCTTCAGGCTTTATCCCAACGGCAGGAGTGGTTATGGCTATGGACTTGACCAGCGTATTGCTGGGGCTGGCGGGTGCTGCACTGCCGCTATTGGTGTGGGTCTGGCACTCTCAGCAACGTCTGAGTGCCCGGCAATCCGAGCTGTCGTTGCTCGAAGAACGTCTGAGCACCGCCCAACTGGCGCAAGAGGGGCTCAATGCCCAACTCGATGCCAGCCGCGATGAAATCAGCGACCTGAGCCAGGCCAATGCCACTAAACAAGCCGATCTGGCCGCGGTTCGTCGCGAGGTCGAACTGTTACAGATCGAGCGTGACAACGCGCGCGACGCGGCCCACGCCTGGAGTCTGGAGCGCAGCAGCAAAGAGGCCGAGTTACGCCGCCTGGACGCTCAGGCAGCGTCGCTGAGTGCCGAGCTGCGTGAGCAACATGAAAGCCATCAACAACGCCTGAGCGACCTGCAAGGCTCGCGGGATGAACTGCGCGCACAGTTTGCGGAGCTGGCGGGGAAGATCTTCGATGAGCGCGAGCAGCGCTTTGCCGAAACCAGTCAGCAGCGCCTGGGGCAGTTGCTCGATCCGTTGAAAGAACGCATCCAGTCGTTTGAAAAACGCGTTGAAGAAAGCTATCAGGCCGAAGCTCGCGAGCGCTTTTCCCTGGCCAGGGAACTGGAGCGTCTGCAGCAGTTGAATCTGCGCCTGAGTGACGAGGCAACCAACCTGACTCGGGCCCTCAAAGGCCAGAAAACCCAAGGCAACTGGGGTGAGTTGATTCTCGAGCGAGTGCTTGAGCATGCGGGCCTGGAGAAGGGCCGCGAATACCAGACCCAAGTCAGCCTCAAGGGCCCGGATGGCGAGCGTTTTCAGCCAGACGTGCTGATCATGCTGCCGGGCGACAAGCAGGTAGTGGTCGATTCCAAGGTCAGCCTCACCGCTTATCAGCAGTACGTGGCTGCCGATGATGAGGTGATCGGCCAGGTAGCGTTGAAGCAGCACGTGCTGTCGCTGCGCAACCATGTCAAAGGCCTGGCCGGTAAAGACTACAAACGTTTGGAAGGCCTGCACAGCCTGGATTTCGTGCTGCTTTTCGTGCCGATCGAAGCGGCTTTCTCGGCGGCATTGCAAGCGGAGCCGAACCTGTTTCAGGAAGCCTTCGACCGCAACATTGTCATCGTCAGCCCGACCACCTTGCTGGCAACGTTACGGGTCATCGACAGCTTGTGGAAGCAGGAGCGCCAGAGCCAGAACGCACGGGAAATCGCCGAGCGTGCTGGCTGGCTGTACGACAAGTTCGTGTTGTTCATCCAGGACCTGGACGAAGTCGGCAATCGCTTGCAGCAACTGGACAAAGCCTACAGTGCGGCACGCAACAAACTGACAGAGGGCCGCGGCAATCTGATCAGCCGCAGCGAGCAGCTCAAGTTACTCGGCGCTCGGGCCAGCAAGAGCTTACCGGCGGACCTGCTGGAGCGGGCGATGACCGATGTGGACGGGATGGTGGAATTGCCGGACTGATTGAAAATCAAAAGATCGCAGCCTGCGGCAGCTCCTACAAAGGCTCCGCGGTCACCCTGAATGAACGCAAATCCCGTAGGAGCTGCCGTAGGCTGCGATCTTTAGCGGTCTCATCCACGCTGAAGATTTACAACGGCAAATGCCGATTCAACAACGCCCTCAACGCCGCCGGTTTCACCGGTTTGGCCAGATAATCCAGGCCCGCCGCATGGACCTCGGCGACCATGTCCGGTCGGCCATCGGCGCTGATCACCACCCCCGGCACCGGCTCGCCGAGTTCGGTGCGCAGCCAGGCCATCAAGCCGGTCCCGGTCTCACCGTCATCCAGGTGGTAGTCCACCAGTGCCAGCTGCGGGCGAATGCCTTCACCGAGCAGCGCTGCGCATTCATTCCGGTTGCGCGCGGTCCAGACCCGGCAACCCCAGCGCGTCAGCAGGCTATTCATGCCGATCAGGATGCTATCCTCGTTGTCGATACACAGTACTTGCGCGCCGCTCAACGGTTGACCGTTGTGCTCGGCGACCTTGGCCGGGACGCTGACTTGTGCGTGAGCCAGCGGCAAGCTGACGCTGAACACGCTGCCCTTGCCCGGCCATGAGCGTACCTGCAATTGATGCCCCAGTACCCGGCAAAGCCCGTCGGCAATGGCCAGGCCCAGGCCCAGGCCTTTCTCTGCGCGAGTCTGGTGGCTGTCCAGGCGTTTGAACTCTTCAAAGATCACCCGGCGTTTGTCTTCCGCAATGCCCGGTCCGCGATCCCAGACTTCCAGGCACAGTTGCCCGTTGCGGCGTCGCACGCCCAGCAGCACCGGGCCTTTGGCATAACGAAAGGCGTTGGTCAGGAAGTTCTGCAGAATCCGCCGCAGCAGCTTGATATCGCTGTTGACCCGCAAATGGCTGCCGCGCAGGCGAAACCTAGTGCCTTGCTCCTGGGCCAGGGCCTTGAACTCGGCACCGAGGGCATCGAACAATTCATTGAGGACAAACGGCTTGGGATCCGGGTTGATCATGCCGTTTTCCAGGCGCGACATGTCCAGCAGATCGCTGATCAGGTCTTCGGCCGACCGCAGCGAACTGTCCAGGTGATGCACCAACTGCTGCGCTTCGGCGCAAAGCCCGTCTTCTTGATGGGAGAGGGCGGCGGAGAACAGCCGGGCGGCATTCAACGGCTGCATCAAGTCGTGGCTGACCGCGGCGAGGAAACGGGTTTTCGACTGGTTGGCCAACTCTGCGTTGCCCTTGGCCTCGGTCAGGGCGACGTTCAGTTGCGACAACTCATGGGTGCGCGCGGTGACCCGTTGCTCCAGCCCTTCGTTGGCATCGGTCAGCGCCTTTTCGGCTTCGCGGAACGCGGTAATGTCGGTAAAACTCATGACGAAGCCGCCGCCCGGCATCGGATTGCCGATCAGCTCGATCACTCGGCCGTTGGGGAACAAACGTTCAGAGGTGTGCGCCCGGCCTTGACGCATCCAGTGCAGGCGTCGGGCCACGTGCACCTCGGCTTCACCGGGGCCGCAGAGGCCACGCTCGGCGTTGTAGCGAATGATGTCGGCAATCGGTCGACCAACGCTGATCAGCCCGTCCGGATAGTTGAACAGCTCCAGATAACGTCGATTCCAGGCCACCAGCTTGAGCGATTGGTCGACCACGCTGATGCCCTGGGTAATGTTCTCGATCGCGCCTTGCAACAGGGCGCGGTTGAACTGCAACACCTCCGAGGCTTCGTCGGCGATCTTTACCACGTCTTCAAGCTGCATCTCCCGGCCTTCGATGGCGGCTTTCACCACCGCGCGGGTCGAGGATGCACCCAGGACACCGGCCAGTAGACGCTCGGTGTGGGCGATCCACTCGCCATCGGCATTCTGGTTCGGGTTGAAGCCTTTGCCCTGGCGATAGGCGAAGCGGATAAAGCTCTGGCGCGCCCGTTCTTCACCGACAAAGCGCGCCGCCAGGGCGAGCAGGTCATTGATCTGTACCGCCAGCATCGAGCGCGAACCGGGGCGCGCGCTGATTTCCTGACCGATAAAACGTCCGGCCTGCCAGTGCTCGGAGACCCGGGTGCGCGACAGCACCGAAACCCAGGCGAATAGCGTGAAGTTACCCGCCAGTGACAGCACCACGCCCTGGGTCAGCGGGGTGATGGGCAGGTTCAGTGGATTGCCGTGCAGCCAGGTCAAGCCGGGAAAACTGCTCAGCGACCAGCCGAGGCTGTTGGCGGCAATCGGCAGGATCAGGGTGTAGAACCAGAGGAAGGTCCCGGTGGCGAGGCCGGCAAACACCCCACGGCGGTTCGCCTGTTTCCAGTACAGCGCACCCAGCATTGCCGGCGCCAGCTGGGTGACCGCGGCAAAGGCGATCTGGCCGATGGTCGCAAGGCTCGCGGTAGAGCCGAGCAGACGATAGCTGACGTAGGCCAGCAACAGGATCACCACGATGCTCACCCGGCGTACCGAGAGCATCCAGTAACGGAACACTTCGAACGGACGCTCGGCGTTTTTGCGCCGCAGCAGCCATGGCAGCAGCATGTCGTTGGAGACCATGGTCGAGAGTGCCACGCTGGCGACAATCACCATTCCGGTGGCCGCCGACGCGCCGCCGATAAACGCCAGCAGCGCCAGCGCCGGGTGGGACTGCGCCAGCGGCAGGCTGATCACGAAGGAGTCGGGCAACACCGAACTGGGCAACATCATCTGTCCGGCCAGGGCGATCGGCACCACAAACAGTGCGGCCAGTGCCAGGTAGGCAGGGAACACCCACTTGGCCAGGCGCAGGTCCTGCGGATCGATGTTTTCTACCACCGTGACGTGAAATTGCCGTGGCAGGCAGATGATCGCCATCATCGCGACGCCGGTCTGCACCACCATGGACGGCCAGTTGATGGTTTCTTTCCAATACTGCTCCAGGCGCGGCGCGAGCATGGCCTGATCGAACAGGTCGTCGAAGCCGTCGTACAAGCCATAGGTGACAAAGGCGCCGACCGCCAGAAAGGCGAACAACTTGACCAGCGATTCGAAGGCGATTGCCAGCACCATGCCGCGGTGGTGTTCGGTGGCATCGAGGTTGCGGGTACCGAAAACGATGGTGAACAGCGCCAGGACCAGCGAAACGATCAGCGCCGTGTCCTGGGCGCGGGTACCCATGGCATCGGCACCGGCACCGATCAGCAGGTTCACGCCCAGCACGATGCCTTTGAGTTGCAGGGCAATGTAAGGCAGGACCCCGACCAGGCAGATCAGCGCGACGACCACCGCCAGCGACTGCGATTTGCCATAACGGGCGGCGATGAAGTCGGCGATGGAGGTGATGTTCTCCTGCTTGCTGATCATCACCATCTTTTGCAGCACCCACGGCGCCAGCACCAGCAACAGAATCGGCCCCAGGTAGATCGGCAGAAATGACCAGAGTTGTTCGGCGGCCTGGCCCACCGCGCCGAAGAAGGTCCAGCTGGTGCAATAGACGGCCAGCGACAGGCTATAGACCCAGGCACGCACCCGCGGTGGCAACGGCGCACTGCGACGGTCGCCATAGAAGGCGATGGCGAACAGGATGGCCATATAGGCCAGGGCGACGGCGGCAATCAGCCCGCTGGACAGCGACATGGAAACTCCAGACAAAAGACGCCCGGGCAATTCAGCCCGGTCAGACAGTCTCGCATGATGGCCGGGATTCGTCAGTGTCGACCAAGGTCTCAGCGCGGCCGGGTGTCGCAGGGGGCATCAGTTGGATGGCCCTCGGGGTGTTGTTGGGCTTGATGTTGCAGCGGCCGGCGGAGGTGTGTGCGGCTGCCGGTCATCCGTGACCCATTGAGCCGGGGGAAAATGTGCGGGCTGTGGCATTGTTGGCACTGCAGCCTTGGTCTCAAGCGCGCGAGGGCCCAGACTCCAGGTAAAGGACAGGATTCCCCATGAAGATCATTCGCAGTAAATCCTTCACCGGCACCCACGCCTGGGCAGCGCTGGCTATCGCCAACATGAACGGCATTACTACGCGGCTGCACTGGACCGACCAACCCTATCAATGGCACACCAACGATGGCCAGGAAGTCTTCGTGGTGCTGGATGGGCAAGTACGGATGCACTATCGCAAGGATGGGGTGGAGCAGGTTGCCTTGCTCGAGGTGGGCGATATTTTTTATGCCGGTGTCGGCACCGAGCATGTCGCCCATCCGCTGGGCGCGGCGCGGATTCTGGTGGTCGAATCGCAGGGCAGTGTTTAGTGAGCTGGCTGTAACGCCACCAGGTCATATATCTGTTAAACAGATAACAGTTAGAGATATTACCCGTTATATAGATATTTGACCTGGTTCTACCATGAACTCCACCTCACGCAGAGGACAGGAGTTCAGCATGACATGCACCAACAGCGTCAGACCCGGCTTGCGGCCATTGAGCCATTTGCAGCACCCGCGAGAAGCTATCCGACATTTCACCCCCAACTGGTTCGCCGCGACCATGGGCACCGGTGTGTTGGCGTTGGCCCTGGCCCAACTGCCGGTCCAGAGTCCCGGCCTGCAGGCCGTTGCCGAGGGCTTGTGGCTATTCAATATTCTGCTGTTCGTGTTGTTCTGTGGCCTCTATGCCGCCCGTTGGCTGCTGTTCTTCGACGAGGCGCGACGAATTTTCGGGCATTCCACGGTGTCGATGTTTTTCGGCACCATCCCCATGGGCCTGGCGACTATCATCAACGGCTTTCTGCTATTCGGCGTGCCACGCTGGGGGGAGGGCGTGGTGCAACTGGCCGAGGTGCTGTGGTGGCTGGATGTAGTCATGTCGCTGGCTTGCGGGGTATTGATTCCCTACTTGATGTTCACCCGTCAGGAACACAGCATCGACCAGATGACGGCGGTCTGGCTGCTGCCGGTGGTGGCCGCGGAAGTCGCCGCCGTCAGTGGCGGTTTGCTGGCGCCGCATCTGCCGGATGCCCATGCGCAGCTGGTGGTTGTGGTCACCAGCTATGTGCTGTGGGCGTTTTCGCTGCCGGTGGCCTTCAGCATTCTGACTATCTTATTGCTGCGCATGGCCCTGCATAAACTGCCCCACGAGAGCATGGCCGCTTCGAGCTGGCTGGCCCTGGGGCCGATTGGCACCGGAGCGCTGGGTATGTTGCTGCTGGGCGCGGATGCGCCGGCCATCTTCGCCGTCAATGGGTTGCCAGGCATCGGCGAAATAGCCGCTGGCCTGGGCTTGGTGGCCGGGATCACGCTGTGGGGGTTCGGGCTCTGGTGGCTGCTGAGCGCGCTGCTGATAACCCTGCGTTACCTGCGGGAGGGGATCCCCTTCAACCTTGGCTGGTGGGGCTTTACCTTCCCGCTGGGCGTTTATTCGCTGGCCACGCTAAAGCTGGCCAGCACCCTGAACCTGACGTTTTTCAGTGTTTTTGGCAGCGTTCTGGTGGCGGCATTGACGCTCCTCTGGCTGATTGTCTCAATACGAACCGTGCAGGGTGCTTATCGAGGGGAGCTGTTTGTTTCACCTTGTATTGCAGGATTAACAAAATAACGGCGAAGTTTAGGTAAGGTTGTGGCCTGGATCGAAGATCGATATTCCAATAACAGCATCCAAGCCACTCAGGGACATGGAAGATGAGTCACCCCTCGCAATTCACCTTGCTTCGCAAACGGCGTTTCCTGCCGTTTTTTGTGACCCAGTCCCTTGGGGCGTTCAATGACAATATTTTCAAGCAGTCGCTGATCCTTGCCATTCTGTACAAGCTGACGATCGAGGGGGACCGCTCGATCTGGGTCAACCTCTGCGCGTTGCTGTTCATCCTGCCGTTCTTTCTGTTCTCGGCCCTGGCCGGGCAATTTGGCGAGAAGTTCGCCAAGGACAGGTTGATCCGCCTGATCAAGCTCGGTGAAATCGTGATCATGGCGGTCGGTGCGTTGGGCTTTATGTTCGATCACCTGTGGTTGATGCTGGTGGCGCTGTTCGCCATGGGGACTCACTCGGCGCTGTTCGGCCCGGTGAAGTACTCGATCCTGCCCCAGGCATTGCGCGAAGAGGAGCTGGTAGGCGGCAACGGTCTGGTGGAAATGGGCACCTTCCTGGCGATCCTGGCTGGGACCATCGGTGCCGGGATCATGATGTCCTCCAGTCATTACGCACCCATCGTCTCCACCGCAATCGTCGCTGTCGCGGTGCTGGGTTATCTGGCCAGTTGCGGCATACCCCGGGCAGCAGCGGCTACTCCGCAGATGCGCCTGAACTGGAACATCTTCAGCCAGTCCTGGGCCACCTTGCGCCTGGGCCTGGGGCAGACACCCGCGGTGTCCCGTTCGATAATCGGCAACTCGTGGTTCTGGTTTGTCGGGGCGATTTATCTGACGCAGATTCCGGCCTACGCCAAAGAATGGCTGTATGGCGATGAAACCGTGGTGACGCTGATTCTTACGGTGTTCTCGGTGGGCATCGCGACCGGCTCGATGCTCTGCGAAAAACTCTCTGGACGCAAAGTGGAGATTGGTCTGGTCCCCTTCGGCTCGTTCGGCCTGACGGTGTTTGGCCTGCTGTTGTGGTGGCACTCCGGCGGCATCGCGCAGAACGTCCAGGCCAACGACTGGATCGCCGTGCTCAGCAGCGGCCCGGCCTGGTGGGTGTTGATCGATATCCTCGGCCTGGGCATTTTCGGTGGTTTCTATATCGTGCCGCTGTACGCGCTGATTCAGTCGCGGACCGTGGAAAATGAAAGGGCGCGGGTCATCGCCGCGAACAACATCCTCAATGCCTTGTTCATGGTGATCTCAGCGATTGTCTCGATCGTTTTGTTGAGCCTGGCCAAGCTGTCGATCCCGCAGTTGTTCCTCGCGGTGTCGCTGCTGAACATCGCGGTGAACGCCTACATCTTCAAGATCGTTCCCGAGTTCAGCATGCGCTTCATGATCTGGCTGCTCAGCCATTCCATGTACCGCGTCGAGCATCGCAATCTGGATCTGATCCCTGACGAAGGCGCGGCGCTGCTGGTTTGCAACCATGTGTCGTTTGTCGACGCCTTGCTGATTGGCGGCGCGGTACGTCGGCCGATTCGCTTCGTGATGTATTACAAGATCTACAACCTGCCCGTGCTGAACTTCATCTTTCGCACCGCCGGGACCATCCCGATTGCCGGGCGCCAGGAAGATATCCAGATCTACGAACGCGCCTTCAAGAGAATCGCCCAGTACCTGAAAGACGGCGAACTGGTGTGTATTTTCCCGGAAGGCAAGTTGACCGCCGATGGCGAGCTCAATGAGTTCAAGGGCGGACTGACGCGGATTCTCGAAGAAACACCGGTGCCGGTGATTCCATTGGCCTTGCAGGGGCTGTGGGGGAGTTTCTTCAGTCGCGATCCAGGCAAGGGGCCGTTTCGTCGACTGTGGTCGCGGGTGACGCTGGTGGCGGGGCCGGCGGTGGCGACCGAGGTGGCGGAGCCTGCGAAGTTGCAGGCTTTGGTTGGGGAGTTGCGGGGGGCGGTTAGAT
The DNA here is from genome assembly GCF_057838875.1 of Pseudomonas sp. KH_050. Taxonomy (NCBI): domain Bacteria; kingdom Pseudomonadati; phylum Pseudomonadota; class Gammaproteobacteria; order Pseudomonadales; family Pseudomonadaceae; genus Pseudomonas; species Pseudomonas sp. KH_050. The sequence goes on from NZ_CM174478.1 coordinate 1,664,845, forward strand.
AGGTGGTGCTTGTGCGGGCCCTATCGCGAGCAAGTCGGATCGCCCGACTTGCTCGCGATAGTGGCAGTGGCCTAAGCGCTGACCTTGAGCCCAACCAGGCCGGCAATAATAAACGCCACGCTGGCCAGCCGAAACAGCGCCATCGACTCACCAAACAGAATGATCCCGGCGATCACCGTGCCGACCGCACCGACCCCGGTCCAGATTGCATAAGCGGTGCCCAGCGGCAGCTCTTTCATGGCCAGGCCGAGCAGGCCAAGGCTGATCACCATGGCGCTAACGGTCAGGATGGTGGGCAGAGGGCGGCTGAACCCGTCGGTGTATTTCAGGCCGACGGCCCAGCCGACTTCGAACAGGCCGGCAAAAAACAGAATGATCCAGGACATGGAAGACCTCCATCGAATGACGGGGTCGTCCCCAGATTAATGACTCGATCGAGCCGCGAGGTCGTCCTCGCGATGGGCAATATAGTGCCCAATATTAACCTGGGGATCAAGTTCTCCTGGATTGCTCAATACCTGCACTTGAGCAGTGTCCGACCTTAGATCCCCTGCGGAGTCTCTTCGCCGCCCAGGGCTTCGAACAGTTGCGGGAGGAACTCGCCGAAGGTCAGCATCATCAGGGTGAAGCTGGCGTCCTGCTGGCCGAGGGCCTCGTCGCCGCCGTCCTGTTCCGCCTGATCCTGCAGCAGGTCTTCGAACTTCAGGCGCTTGACCACCATCTTGTCGTCGAGCACGAAAGACAGTTTGTCCTGCCAGGCCAGGGATAGCTGGGTCACCACTTTACCGGTGCTCAGGTGCAGCTGGATTTCGTCGCTGGTCAGGTCCTGACGTTTGCAACGGACGATGCCGCCATCTTCGTGGGTGTCGCGCAGTTCGCATTCGTCGAGGACAAAGAAACTGTCGGCAGCCTTTTGGGTTTTTACCCAGTCGGTCATGGTTGCGCTTGGGGCGACTTTCACGGTCAACGGACGAACCGGCAACGAGCCGATCACTTCACGCAGGGTCGACAGCAGGTCTTCGGCACGCTTCGGGCTGGAGGCGTTGACCAGAATCAGGCCCTGTTTTGGCGCGATGGCGGCGAAAGTCGCCGAACGACGAATAAAGGCGCGGGGCAGGAAAGCCTGGATGATTTCATCCTTGAGCTGATCGCGCTCCTTCTTGTAGACCTTGCGCATTTGCTCGGCTTCGATCTCTTCGACCTTTTCCTTCAGGGCGTCACGCACGACGCTGCCCGGCAGAATACGTTCTTCCTTGCGCGCGGCGATCAGCAGGAAATCCTGGCTGACATGCACCAGAGGTGCATCTTCGCCTTTGCCGAACGGCGCGACGAAACCGTAGGTGGTCAACTCCTGGCTTGCACATGGACGCGCCTGTTTGGTGGCCAGTGCGGTTTCCAGCGCCTCAGCATCAAAAGGCAGATCTTGGGTCAGGCGATAGATAAGCAGGTTTTTGAACCACATGGGGTGAATCTCTCCTTATAGGCAAAAGGAGGGCATTATTCTCTTCGAAGCGTAATAGGCCAACCCTTAGCTAAGCCTTTGGAAGGCATGAAAAAATTATTTTAAAAAGTGCTTGCCAGAGTACCTGGCGCTCCGTAGAATGCGCGCCACACCGAAAGTGAAGGGTGATTAGCTCAGCTGGGAGAGCATCTGCCTTACAAGCAGAGGGTCGGCGGTTCGATCCCGTCATCACCCACCATTCGCTTCAAGTGTTACGCGCAGCGGTAGTTCAGTCGGTTAGAATACCGGCCTGTCACGCCGGGGGTCGCGGGTTCGAGTCCCGTCCGCTGCGCCATATTCGGTAACCTGGAACGCTGAACGCCAGGTCACCACAGAAAGCCCGCCTAGTGCGGGCTTTTTGCTGTCCGGCTTTTGCAAGATTTTAGCTAATTTGAATATTTTTTTATTTAAATCAGCACGTTATGAATTTTTGTGAGAGAATGCGCCTACACCGAAAGTGAAGGGTGATTAGCTCAGCTGGGAGAGCATCTGCCTTACAAGCAGAGGGTCGGCGGTTCGATCCCGTCATCACCCACCATTCGCTTCAAGTGTTACGCGCAGCGGTAGTTCAGTCGGTTAGAATACCGGCCTGTCACGCCGGGGGTCGCGGGTTCGAGTCCCGTCCGCTGCGCCATATTCGGTAACCTGGAACGCTGAACGCCAGGTCACCACAGAAAGCCCGCCTTGTGCGGGCTTTTTGCTGTCTGGAATTTGGCTTCTTGTCCGCGGATGATCCTGAGGTTTCCAGATCGGGCGCGTCAGGCCTCGAGGCAACGTTGCAGGCTGTCGATTACCTCTGGCGGAATCACATTCAATACGGTTTCTATTGCTGTTACAGGCGCCCCGCAACGGCGCGTCTGGCGGTATTCGCTGGGCGTGCAACCGGCGAACTGCTTGAAGGCCCGAGCGAAGTAGGAAGGGTCCTTGAAACCGACCTCATAGCCGATGCTGGTGATGGGCATCTGGCTGTTGTCGAGCAGCTCCCTGGCGTAGTCCATGCGTTTGCTCAGAATGTAGTCCATATACCCAAGACCATTCACTTCCTTGAACAGGCGACTGAAGCGGAATGTTGTCATACCGCAGCGCTTCGCCAGTTCCTTCTGGTCGATGCTCTCCTGAAAATGTTGGTCGATGTACAGCAGCACCTTATTGAGTGCATGGTGCTTCTGGTGTTCCGCGGTCAGCCGAATACTCTCGGGCAGGGAAGGGCCGTGTTCGATGTGCGGCTTCCTGGGGTGGAAACCAGAGTTGCGGCGCAGCTCGCAGAGCTGCGCCAGGGCATGCAGGAAGCGGCTCTTCTCGGTGCCCGAAAGGGGCAGCACCATGTATTCCCACACACGGGAACGCATGGCCCACACAGCGAGCTCTTCCGAGTGCTGCACGGTGAACATGGTAATAGGCACCGAAGGCAAGATGCGTTTGATCTCCAGCAACAGGCTAAGGCCCTGCACGTCGGGACGATCAAAATGTATGCAGATCATGTCCGGTTGTTGTTGGCCATAATCCTGCTTGAGCAAGGCGGATTCTTTGGTCAGCCGGCAATCGCAGGCTGAGCGGAATTGTGCGATCAATTCTTCGGCCGATCGATCACGAGTGAGATCGAGCCATAAAAGATATGGTTTTCTGGCTGAGGCAGACTGCATTTTCTTGACCTCGCGTTCCGTGCTTCGTTGTTCTCTACCTCGTTCACCAGTATTGTCATTTCGCCATCACTTGAAAGATCAAATTCATATAACAAAATAATAAATAGTTTTATTTCGATCTATGTGGCGGGGAGAGCCGATGTTACGGGGGCTTTACAGTTTTTTTCGATCTGCCTCGGATCGACCGCTCGTCGCTTGCGAATAAGTTGCAAAATCATTCGTAAGTTATTCCCTTTATTACGCTTTCCGTTACTGCCTCAGGCGGTGCCCTTAGTGTTTTTGTTGTGCTGGCAATGACAGCAAAAAAGTCCTAGCGATAGGCAAAAACCTCCTAACCCATTTGTTGCCCCCCTGACTAAGGTTTGAACCAGGCAGTGCATTCAGCACCCGCCCTTGAAAAAACAACATTCCAGTGAGGTGAGCAAAATGAATATCCAATCGATCAAGACTTCGGTGCTGAAATTCGTTAAAGACGAAGATGGTTTGACCGTCGTGGAGTATGCCGTGGCCGGTGGGCTTATTTCTTTGGCGGTGGTTGTGGCCTTTACGTCGCTTGGCACGCAAGTGGGAGCAACGATTACTAAATTGGCGACCACAGTTACGCCTAAGCCTTAAGGTTGACAGTTTTAGTATTGTCTTTCGCGGCAAAACGGAGGTGGCTTGTATGGACATTTTGTTAAGCACCTCCGTTCTGATTTTTCTCGGGGTCGCGGTGATCACTGATCTAAGAACTCACCGGATCTCCAATATTCTGGTTTTAGCTGGTTTGATCAGCTCGGCAGTTATTCAGGGTTGGCTTTACGGTTTCTCCGGAGTGACAGTTTGGCTGATTGGGCTGGCAGTCGGTTTAGTGATTTTCCTACCGCTTTACGCTTTTGCTGGAATGGCTGCAGGAGATGTCAAGTTAATGGCTATGGCGGGAAGTTTTCTCGGACCTGTAGCCGCCTTTTGGGCGGCAGCTTTAACGTTGATTGTCGGTGGCGTTCTAGGGGTTTTGGTTCTGCTCTACAAAAAACAGTTGGGCCGTTTTATTCAAAGGTATTGGGCGATGGCAAGTCTACGTACCTATATCCAGCCGGAAGCCGATGATGCCGCCCGGCAACGCTTCCCTTACGCCATCGCAATTTTGCTAGGCACTTTGACCAGTGCCTTCTGGCTGCCCTTCGGCCAGTAGTTCGGGAGATCACTATGTACGCCATCAGCGACAGCAGCGGCTACCCCGGCGAACGGGAAGCGGTGCAGCGACTCGCTCCGCAGCCGCGCACTGTCCTTGAGACCGGCCTGGCAGACAACCTTCTCGGTGATCTGGTCTGCAAGCATCTGCACGATGCCGGCGTGCTGGACATGCCGCGACTGGTGGAGCGCCTGGCGCTGACCGGTGCGGTACTGGAAGAGGTTCTGACGTTCCTGCGCAAGGACGGCCGGGTCGAGGTTCTCGGCCAGGTCGGTGGCCAGACCCTACGCTACGGCCTGACGGAGCGTGGCCGCAGCGCCGCCCGGGATGCCCTGTCGCGCAGCGGCTATATCGGCGCGGCCCCCTACCCGGTAAGCGCCTATCGCGCCCTGCTCAGGGCGCAAACCATCCACCATGGGCGCATCAGCGAGCGTGACATGCATGCTGCCTTCGGCTCGGTGGTACTCGCCGAAAACATGCTCGACCAACTGGGCGTGGCGATGAATTCCGGCCGCGCGGTGATGATTTACGGGCCGGCGGGTACCGGCAAGACTTATATCAGCAGCCGCTTGATCCGGCTGTTTGCCGAAGCGATCTGGGTGCCCTATGCCATCGCGATCAACGAAGCGGTGATCGAGATCTTCGATCCCCAGGTCCACCAGCGTCTGGATGCTGACGAACAACTCAATAGTTTGCTGCTCAATGAAGGGATCGATCGTCGACTACTCAGCTGTAAACGACCGGTCATCATCACTGGGGGTGAATTGGGCATGGAGCAGCTTGACGTTCGCTACGACCCCTCCACCCGCCAGTATCAGGCCCCCTTGCAACTCAAGGCCAGTAATGGCCTGTTCATCATCGACGACCTGGGTCGCCAGCGCATGGCCCCGGCCGAGCTGTTGAATCGCTGGATCGTGCCGATGGAGGAGAAGCGCGACTTCCTCAACCTCGGCGGTGGGCGCCACTGCGAGCTGCCGTTCGACCTGATCCTGGTGTTCTCCACCAACCTCAACCCGTTGGAGCTGGCCGATGAGGCGTTCCTGCGGCGAATTGGCTACAAGCTGCAATTCGGCTACCTGAAACCCGACGAATACGAACGCATCTGGCGCCAGGAGTCCGAGCGGCTGGGCATCCCACATGACCCGCTGCTGCTGCGTCATGTGCTGCAGGAGTTGTACGAATCGCAAAGCATGCCCCTGGTTCCTTGCCACCCCCGCGACCTGTTGAGCATGGCGCTGGACCGCCAGCGTTACCTGGGCGGCTCCGGGCCGTTGTCGCCGCAGGAGCTGGAATGGGCCTGGCACAACTACTTCGTCCAGCTCGACTTTCTTGGATAAGGAGATACAGACATGAGTTCTCGTACGCTCACCCTGATTGCCCTGTCCCTGATCCTGGGCCTGGGCGCCGCATTCATGGCCAACAACTGGTTGAGCGCACGGCTCAATGCCAGCTCCGACGACGACCTGCAAAACGTGGTGGTGGCCACGGTGGAGATTTCTTTCGGGCAGATGGTCGAGGCCCAGCAGGTCACGCTGGTGCGCATGCCCAAGGATACGGTACCGGAGGATGCCTTCGATGCCACCGAGAAGGTGGTGGGCAAGATCGCCACGTTCTCCATGCTGCAGGGCGACATCCTGCGCGGCGCGCGCCTGGCCGAGCACCTCGGTGGCAGCACCCTGGCCTCGCTGATCGAACCCAACAAACGTGCCATATCGGTGCGAGTCGACGATGTGGTCGGCGTGGGGGGGTTCCTGTTACCGGGTAATCGGGTCGACGTGCTGGCCACGAAACAGGCGAATGGCAACAACAGCAATGCCGAGGCCAAAACCATTCTCGAGGATTTGCGGGTACTGGCGGTGGACCAGACTGCCAGCACTGACAAGACCCAGCCGGTGGTCGTGCGCGCGGTGACCCTGGAGATGAGTCCGAAACAGGCGGAAACCCTGGTCAAGGCAATGACCGATGGAAAGCTGCAACTGGCCCTGCGAAATCCGCTGGATAACCAGAAAAAACCGCTGATCGCCGAGCCGGTTGCGGCGGTTGCCCCGGTTGCTTTGGTCAAGGCTGCGCCACCCGCTGCCAAACCGGTGGTACGTCGTAGCGGTGGCAGCAGCAGCGTCACCCTGATTCGTGGCACCAAGATCGATGTGGTGAACACCCGGTTTTAAGTTATCCGGCGCAATTGTAGCGGCATTGCGCTGCGCACGGCCTCGCGGGGCTTCGAAGAGTTTGGGGGCAGGACGATGCATCGTACTGACGGGCGAATAACTCCCTACAGACGATAAGCAGGCAAGCGACATAACAATCAAAGGAGTACGACATGGCTATCTTCCAGAGGCTTGGGGCATACGCGCTGTACACGTTGGGCGCATCGTTGTTGTTGCTGGCCGCGGCGCAGGCAGCCGAGCGGTTTTCGGATGTGAGGTCCATGCATGGGACGAATGCCAGCAACGTTCAGGTGCCGATCTACAAGTCGCGGGTGATCAGTACACGCTCACCGGTGAAGAAAGTCTCGGTCGGCAACCCGGAAATCGCCGACATCCTTATCTCCAGCCCGACTCAGCTCTACCTGCTCGGTCGTTCTCTGGGCAGCACCAATGTGCTGCTATGGGATAGCAGCAACCGTCTGATTGAAACCCTTGATCTTGAAGTGGTGCATGACATTGATGGCCTCAAGACCCGGCTGCATCAGTTGCTGCCCAACGAGCATATCGAGGTGTTCAGCGCCCAGGGTGCTCTGGTGCTGCGGGGCCAGGTCTCCAGCGCAGCGGCCATGGACAGCGCGGTAAAGCTGGCCAAGACCTATACCGCACAAACCTCGAGCGTGGTGCAAGGTGAGGGGGCGGCCGCGGTGGCGGCGCCGACCCAGACGCTGGAGGTGATCAACCTGCTGAGCATCGGCGGCAGCCAGCAAGTCATGCTCGAGGTCAAGGTGGCCGAGATGCAGCGCAGCCTGGTCAAGACCCTCGATGTGCGCTTCAACGCCCTGGGGTTCGGCTCGCCCTGGTCCGGCGGCGGTTTCAACGGTGGCGAGGGCCTGGGCCTGAGCCCCGGCGGTGGCGTGGTGCTGCCACCCGGCTCGCTCATCGGTGGTGGCAAAGGCATCTTCGCCCAGTTTCTCTCAAGCGACTTCCTCTTCAACGTGGTGCTGGAGGCGTCCAAGGATAATGGTTCGGCCAAGGTCTTGGCGGAGCCGACCCTGACCACCCTTAGCGGGCAGCAGGCAGAGTTCATTTCCGGTGGTGAGTTCCCGGTGCCGATTACCGAGGATGACGGCATCACCATCGAGTACAAGGAGTTCGGGGTCGGGGTGAAGTTTCTTCCGGTGGTGCTCGATTCCGGACGCATCAACCTTAACCTGAATGTCTCGGTGAGCGAGCTCTCGAATGTCAACTCACTGGTGCTGGATACCGGCCTGAACAGCGTTCTGGGAAATGGGGTCACCCAGGTCATTCCTTCGCTGACCAAGCGCAGCGCCCAGTCCACTGTCGAACTGGGCAATGGCCAGACCATCGCCATCGCGGGTTTGATCAGTGAAAACACCCGCGATTTCGTCAGCCGCTTCCCGGGCCTGGGTGATGTCCCGGTGCTGGGGACGCTGTTCCGCAGTCAGCAGTTCATCAATGGTGAAACCGAACTGGTGATCCTGGTGACGCCTCACCTGGCCAAGCCGGTGGACGCCAGGACCGTGCGCCTGCCCACCGAGAAATTCGTCGAACCGAGTGATCTGGACTTCTACCTGCTTGGTAAATCCAAGGGCAGTGAGCCCGGCCGTCGGGTCCCCGTCAGTCTCGGGGTCAGCGAAGGCAGTTTTGGCCATGACCTCAACTAAGCGGAGACCGCGACCATGAAAACCATCTTGCCCCTTTGCTTGCTACTGGCAGCGCTGTCCGGCTGCATGACTTACGAGGAAGGACGGGTCGGCCCGCTGGGTTACAGCGTCTACCAGACCCACTATCAGCAGATCGCCGACAAGGAGCGGGCGGCCAACCCGGGTACGGACGTGTCGCTCACCGGCGGCGATGGCTACTTGAGCGAGAAGGTGATGGACGGCTATCACGGCAAGATCGGCAATGCGGCCCAGGTCGCCCAGCCGATTCAGATCAATTTCGGTAAATAATGAGGGCTTGATGATGAAACCCCGAATCCAACGGCCGTTCACCGCGTTGCCGAAACGTCAGCGGGGTGCGGTGATAGTGCTGGTCGTGATTGCCTTGGCGGCTATCTTGCTGATGGGCGCTTTGGCGCTGGACGGCGGCCATATGCTGGTGAACAAGACACGGCTGCAAAATGCGGTGGATGCGGCGGCGCTGAGTGGTGCCAAGACGCTGAGCAAGGTGTCCGGCGCGGCGGGCGCGGCCAGCCTGGCGCGGGATGCGGCGAGGGATACCCTGACGCGTAATGCCAGTGCTACAGGCAACAAAGAGCTGGCTAGTGCAATCGGCACCAATCTCGCCGGTTTCGCCACGGTGGAAATGGCCAACAGCGTCTACGGGCCGTTCTCCTTCCCGGGGCCGGCGGATGCGAGTTATGTACGAGTATCGGTACCGAACTACCCCCTGACCGGGTTTTTCTGGGGCATTTTGCAAGCGGTAGGTAATGGCGACTCCCCGAACAAGGCCGTGGCAGCCATCGCCACCGCCGGCCCCAGCCCGACCAGCCCTTGTGATCTCGCGCCGCTGATGGTCTGCGGCGATCCCGCTCAGTACAGCCCGAGCACCGGGAATATCTGGGGTTATCACTTCGGTGATCTGCAGTTGTTGAAAACCGCGGCAAAAAATAACGACCCGATTGGCCCTGGCAATTTCCAACTGCTCGATTTTGGTTCCGGTGGCAAAGCTATTGAAGAAGGGCTGGCGGGCGGGATCCATCAGTGCAACAACGTCGGCTCGACTGTCCAGACCAAGCCGGGCAATACCGTGGGGCCTGCCGTTCACGGCCTGAATACGCGCTTCGGCGAATATTCAGGCGGCCTCAAAGCCCCGGACTATCCGCCGGACCTGGTGATCACTTCCAACCCGAAGCCGCTTGAATACAACAATGCGCGGATCGAGTATGACAATCAGCCGGTCACCTCCACTAACGGCAACCTCTCCACCGCCAGCGAACCCTTGTTCGATTACAACAACTGGGTGCAGGATTCTGCCGCCTGTGTCGGCGGTGGTGGCGGTTGTCAGGCCAATGGTGTGTTCGAACGGCGCATGCTGAAGATCGTGGTCGGTCAGTGCAGTGGCACGGATGGCGGGACGTCCTCGATACCGGTGCTCGGCTTCGGCTGCTTCTTCGTGCTGCAGCCGATGACTCAAAAGGGCGGTGAGTCGGAGATCTACGGCCAGTTCGTCAAAGAGTGCGAGGGCGACAGCGTGCCCGGCCCCAATCCTGTGAATGACACAGGCCCGCAGATTATTCAGCTGTACAAGACCTATATCGATAACAACCGGACACCGAGCACCGACTCATAGGAGGTCGCATGGTACGTCGTGGATTCAAGCGGCCGCAGGCCCAACGTGGCCTGGCGATGGTGGAGTTTGCCATTGCTCTGCCGCTGTTGCTGTTGCTGCTGTTCGCGCTCGGCGAGTTTGGCCGGCTGCTATTTCAGTACAACAGCCTGACACAGGCCTGCCGCGATGCCGGACGTTTCGTCGCCGGCGAGGCATGGAACGCTACCCTTGGCAAGGTCGAGCTGAGCGACGATCTGCAATCCAGGACCAGGAACCTGGCCGTCTATGGCACGCCTGCCACTGTCAGTGGTGCCTCCCCAGTGGTGCCGGGGTTGACCACCGGCGATGTCTCGGTCACGGATATAACCGGTACCGGCCATGTGCAGGTGAGCATCACTTACACCTTCCGGCCGGTGATTGGCAGCGTGTTGCCTGGGTTTTATGGCAGTAGCGTGCCGCTCGGCATTGCCTTGACCTCGACAGTCGTGATGAGGGCCTTGTGATGAACATCAAGCGTATGCGTGGGGTGTATGTGGTGGAGTTCGCCATTGTCGGCCTGCTGTTTTTCGTTCTGCTGTTCGGCGTGCTGGAATTTGGCCGGTTGTATTTCACCGTCAATGCGCTGAATGAAACCGTGCGCCGCGGTGCTCGTCTGGCGGCGGTGTGTGATATCAGCGAGCCGCGAATTTTGCAGCGGGCAATCTTCAATGCAGCCGATGAAAGTGGCGCGAGCAGCTTGATCAATAACCTGAAAACGGCCGATCTGAGCCTGACTTATCTGGACGAGAACGGTGCGGTGGTGGCCAGCCCTAATGATCCCGTTGGGGCTAATGGGTTTCGCGCCGTCCGTTATGTCCGGTTGAGGGTGGCCAACTTCAACTTCAATCTGCTTATCCCGGGGTTCGGTGGGGTGTTCACCCTGCCTGCGTTCAGTTCGACCTTGCCCCGCGAAAGCCTCGGCCGTCACGCCGAAGCGGGAGTAGTACCGGAGATTACGCCATGTTGAGCACCAGAGAAGCACCCATTGTCGCCTCTACCCATAAGCAGGGCTTGAGCCTGTTGATCAGCAGTCGCGATGCCGAGGCTTTGAGCCATCTGAAAGCATTGAGTCAGGGGCTGCCCAACTTGCAGGTGAGCACACGCCTGGTGAGCAACGGCCATACCGATCCATTGTATGGGCTGGAAAAGATGCCTGACCTGCTGTTGCTGCGCGTCAGCCACCTGTGGCGCGAAGAGCTGGCGGCTTTGTTGCAGCATCCGGTGCAGGAGCGCCCACCTCTGCTGGTGTGTGGGCCACTGGACGAGCGCGAGGGCATACGCCTGGCCATGCAGGCCGGAGCCCGTGACTTCCTGCCCGAGCCGGTGGCGGCAGAGGAGTTGCAAGCGGCACTCGGCCGTATGCTGATGGAGGCTCAAGCGGGGCAGGCCACGGGTGGCAAGCTGATTGCGGTGATGAACGCCAAGGGTGGCTCGGGCGCTACCATGCTCGCCTGTAATCTGGCCCATCAGCTCAGCGTCCGTGGCGGCAGAACCCTGTTGCTGGATCTGGACCTGCAGTTCGGCAGCGTGGCCCACTGCCTGGATGTGCTGCCGGCGCACTGCCACGTGGAGGTTCTGCGCCAGGTCGAGGAGTTGGACAGCGTCGCCTTGCGCGGCTTTTGCAGCCATTTCAGTCCGACCCTGCATGTGCTCGGAGGGCGTGCGGCAGAGTTGTTCCTGGCGCAGGATGTGCGCCTGGAACAGTTGGAAACCCTGCTGCGCCTGGCACGCAGCACCTATGACTGGGTGGTGGTGGATTTGCCGCGGCAGATCGACCATCTCACCGGCGTCACCCTGGAGCAGGCCGACCGGGTCTACATCGTGGTGCAGCAAAGTCTCAGCCATTTGAAGGACGGCACCCGCCTGACGCGCATCCTGCGTGACGACCTCGGGCTGCAGGGTAATCGCCTGCAGGTGGTGGTCAACCGTTACAACAAGGCCTCGCCGGTCAGCCTCAAGGACATTGCCGAAGCCCTGCGCTGTACGGATCTGCAGAAACTACCCAACGACTATGCGGTGGTCAGTGAAAGCCAGAACACCGGCGTACCGCTGGGGCTCCATGCGCCGCGTGCCGCGGTCACCTCCGCCCTGCGCGAGCTGAGTCAGGATCTGATCGGGATCGAGACCAGCGAGCAGGGTTTGCTGAAACGTACCTTTAGCCGCCTCTTCGGGGGGTAAGCCATGCTCAGCGAATTCCGTAATCGCCTGCGTCAACAGTCCGGCAAGAATGTTCCGGCAGACCAGGAGCAAGCACAGATCAACGGCGAGGACAGTGCCAACGTCCCCATGGCTTGGGAGGCCGGTGTGCCGGACCTGGTCTACGAGACCCGAACCAGGCTCAACCCGATGGAGATCGAGTGGCGGGAGAAGATTTATCAGCAGCTGCTCAAGGTCATGGACCTGTCGATGCTCGATTCTCTGGAACCGGCCGAGGCGGGGCGGCAGATCCGTGAGCTCAGCCAGCGCTTGCTGGACGAGCATTCGGCGCCGGTGAGTGCCATCAGCCGCCAGCTGATCATCAAGCAGATCACCGATGAAGTGCTCGGCCTCGGGCCGCTGGAGCCGCTGCTGGCCGACCACAGTGTGTCGGACATTCTGGTCAACGGGTTTGCCTCGGTGTATGTCGAGCGCTTTGGCAAGCTGCAGCGAACCGATGTGCGTTTTCGTGACGATCAGCATTTGCTGAATATCATTGATCGTATCGTTTCCAGCCTGGGGCGGCGCATCGATGAATCCTCGCCACTGGTGGACGCGCGGCTGAAGGACGGTTCGCGGGTCAATGCGATCATCCCGCCCCTGGCCATCGACGGGCCGAGCATGTCGATCCGCCGCTTCGCGGTGGATTTGCTCAACACCGACAGCCTGGTGCAGGCAGGCTCCCTGACACCGGCCATTGCCCTGGTGCTCAAGGCGATCGTCCGCGGGCGGTTGAACGTGTTGATCTCCGGCGGTACCGGCAGTGGCAAGACCACCATGCTCAATGTGCTGTCCAGTTTTATCCCGCATAACGAGCGGATCGTCACCATCGAAGACTCGGCCGAATTGCAGCTGCAGCAACCCCATGTGGTGCGCCTGGAAACCCGTCCGGCGAACATCGAAGGCCGGGGCGAGGTGAGCCAGCGCGAACTGGTGCGCAACAGCCTGCGGATGCGCCCGGACCGCATCGTGATCGGTGAAGTGCGCGGCGCCGAGGCCCTGGATATGCTGACGGCGATGAACACTGGCCACGACGGCTCGTTGACCACTATCCACGCCAATACCGCGCGCGATGCGCTGGGGCGGATCGAGAACATGGTGTCGATGACCGGGGCGACCTTTCCGATCAAGGCCCTGCGCCAGCAGATTGCTTCGGCCATCGGTGTGGTGATCCAGCTGGAGCGTCAGGAGGACGGCACGCGACGGCTGACCAGCGTGCAGGAGATCAATGGCATGGAAGGTGAAATCATCACCATGACCGAGATCTTCGCTTTCGTCCGCCGCGGCATGGGCGAGAAGGGTGAAGTACTGGGCGAGTTCCGGCCCACCGGGATGGTGCCCGCTTTCCGCGATGTACTGAGCAAACGCGGGATCGAACTGCCACTCAACCTGTTTCGGCCGGAATGGATGGAGGCGCAATCATGAGTCAGATCCCCAGTGAAATGATCCTGGCGTTCCTCGGCATGGTGTTCACCGCCATCTTCCTCCTCAGCCAGGGGCTGGTGGTGCCGGTGTTCGGCGAGGCAGGCAAGGTGCGCAAGCGTATCCGCAGCCGCCTGCAAGTGCTGGAGCGGGCCAGTAACCTGCCGAACATGCAGACGGTGCTGCGGCAGAAATACCTGCGCCGGTTGTCACCGCTGGAGGCCCGCCTGGAGCAGTTCCCGGCCATGGAGGCGCTGGCGCAGATGATTGAGCAAGCCGGGCATGAGTACCGCGCCTATCGGGTGCTTTTGCTCGGGCTGAGCCTGGCGACGGCGGCGGGTATTGCGCTGTGGATGTTCACGCAACTCTGGTGGGTGTCTGTCCCGGTGGCCCTGGCCGTGTTCTGGCTGCCGGTGCTGAAGATTTCTCACGACCGCGGCAAGCGCTTCGCGCTGTTCGAGGAGGGGCTGCCGGATGCCCTGGATGCGATGTGCCGAGCCTTGCGGGCCGGGCACCCGTTCAACGAGACCCTGCAACTGGTGGCCGAGGAGCATAAGGGGCCGGTGGCTGAGGAGTTCGGCCTGACCTTCGCGGATATCAACTACGGCAATGATGTGCGCCGGGCCATGCTCGGCCTGTTGGAGCGCATGCCGAGCATGACCGTGATGATGCTGGTGACCTCGGTGCTGATCCACCGCGAGAGCGGTGGCAACCTGACCGAGGTGCTGGAGCGTTTGAGCAGCCTGATCCGTGGACGCTTCCGCTTTCAGCGCAAGGTCAAGACCCTCTCGGCCGAGGGGCGCATGTCGGGTTGGATACTGGTGTCCATACCCTTTGTGCTGGCAGTTGCGATTGTAGTCTCGAGTCCGAACTATCTGCCCATGCTCATCAAGGAACCCTTGGGTCAGAAGCTGATTATGGGGGCTTTTGTTGCGATGCTGATCGGGATTTTCTGGATACGTAAAATCATCCGGATTCAGGTTTGAAGGCCATTGTCGAGGGGGGTATTGGTCATGGGCTATTTGCTGAGTCTGCTCAATCATGCGGTGGGCAACGAAGACCTGGCGCGCCTTTTGTTCGTGGGCGCCATCGGTCTTAGCGCGGTGCTCGCTGTGGTTACCCTGGCATTGCTGGTGATGGGGTTGCAAGATCCGGTGCAGCGCCGTCTGGCGCTGATCAAACGCGGTCATGGCACGCAGAACTCCGGGCAGGGGGCGCCCAGTAACCTGCAATTGATGCTGGAACAGGTGGGCAAGCGCTTTACTTCCAGTGAGCAGGGGCAGGCCTCTACCGTTCGGACGCTGCTGACACATGCGGGCTATCGCTCGCCCGCGGCGGTGCAGATGTATTGGGCGGTGCGCCTGCTGTCACCGTTAATATTACTGGGCCTTACGTTACTGGTGTTGCCGCTTATCCCTGAGCTGTCTCTGTACATGGGTATCGGCTTGGCGATTGCGGCACTCAGTGTGGGCTGGCTGGCGCCAGCCATTTATGTCGACAAGCGCAAGCAGGCGCGGATGACCCGGCTGCTCGTGGCCTTCCCGGATTCCCTGGACTTGATGGTGGTGTGCGTAGAATCGGGCCTGGCCTTGCCTCAGGCCATCGAGCGGGTGGCCGAAGAGATGGCGGTCAGCCAACCGGAGCTGGCCCTGGAGTTGGCACTGGTCAATTCGGAAGTCCGCGCGGGGATTCCCAGTACCGAAGCGCTCAAACACCTGGCCGAGCGCTCCGGCCTCGAGGAAATTCGCGGGCTGGTCAGTTTGCTGGCACAGAGTATTCGTTTCGGCACCAGCGTCGGCGCCACGCTGCGTATCTACGCTGAAGAGTTTCGCGACCGGCGTACCCAGCTGGCAGAGGAAAAGGCAGCGAAAATCGGCACCAAGCTGATATTCCCACTAATCTTCTGCCTGTGGCCGAGCTTCTTCCTGGTCGCCATCGGTCCTGCAATCATTGGGGTGTTTAAAGTCTTCGGGAAGCTATGACATGAACAGGAACAGTTTAGTGTTGGCCATGATGGCCGTGCTCACAGGATGTCAGACCATGGGGCCGGAGCAGGCGAGTGGGAGCCGCTCGATCTACACCGGTGACAATTCGATACTCTATCAGGTGCAGAAACAGACCACTTCTCCCGATCAGGCCATGCAAATGGCCGCGATGTCTTACCAGGCAGGTAGTCTGGATCAGGCCCTGTTCCAGTATCTGCGGGCTATCGAGCTGGACCCCAAGCGTTATTCAGCGTTGGTCTGGGTGGGCCGCATCCACCGCGAAAGGGGCAATACCCAGCTTGCCGAGATGGCCTTCACTGATGTGCTGACGAGTGAACCGAACAACATTGAAGCCCTGACCGAGATGGGCTTGCTGAACCTGGCCCGGCGCAATCACGAGGGTGCGCAGGATTTGCTGCTCAAGGCGGTCGCCGTGGACCAGAAACGCCTTGGCAAAGGCAAGGGCGACAGCCCGCAGGGGGGCGCCGGGTTCAAGGTGGACAGCCATTCGCCACTCAAAGTCTACAACGGCCTGGGGGTGCTCGCGGATCTGCGCGACGACTTCTCGCAGGCCGAGAGCTATTACCAGTTGGCCATGCTGATCGAGCCGCGTTCCGCGCTGGTGCAGAACAGCCAGGGATATTCCTATTACCTGGCCGGGAAGTGGCCTGAAGCCGAACGCATGTATCAGCGGGGCATGGACTACGACGCCTCCTACAAGCCACTCTGGCGCAACTATGGGCTATTGCTGGCCCGCATGGAACGTTATGAGGAAGCCGTCTCGGCCTTCGAGCAGATCGAGAAACGTGCCGAAGCGAGCAATGATGTCGGTTACGTCTGCCTGTTGGACGGCAAGCTGGATGTGGCCGAGCAGTTCTTTCGCAGCGCGATCGAGCAGTCGCCTGGCCATTACGCCATCGCCACGGAGAACCTGAACAGGATTCAACAGCTCAGACAGATCCGCAAGTTAGGGGGGCGTGACGCAATGATTGAACCGGTTGCGTCCATTCCGACGGTTAAAGTGACTACGGCAGCGGTACCTTGACAGACAACCTCGTTCCCCTTGTTCAGGGGAACGAGGTCGCTGCGATGCTCGGGTCGCGTATTTCGTTTCTGGCTTACTGCTCGGCGTTGCGGGCATGCCGGTAATCGCTGACGGCTTCGTACACCGCCTTGCGCAAACGGTTGATGCCGCCAATCGGTCGGTGCGCTTCAAGACCGAACCATGGATTGAAGGTCTGGTTGTCGCATTTCAGGTTCAGCGCCGGTGTGTCGAAGTCCTGAGCCGGGATCCTGATTCGTGCCACGGTCTCGAAGGGTGCATCGCCTTCACGCCATTCAATGCTGGTGTCTTCGATGGGCATGTATTTGGCCGGATCCTGGCGCTGGATCTGCAGGACGAAACAGGCCGGAACCCGATCAGTCGATAGCTGCTGGTTCAACGCACTGCGCAAGAAGTTCGGCAGCGCCTGATTCTGCTTCGCCAGGTTGTAGATCGGACAGCTTTCGGGATCCGGAGCGACGCGGAACTTGGCATTGGCGCTGCCAAACTTGTATGGCGATACCGAGAAGTAAGTGGTCTGGGTCGGGCTTGCAGGCGCTGGCGCCAGCGTTGCCAGGGCGATAAACAGATGACGAACCTGCCAGCTACGCGGATCCCCGCTCGGGAAGAACGCCATGACCTTCTTGCCATCAGCTTGTGCAGCCACGTTCTGACGGTACTCGGCGACATCGCTGACGAAGAAGTTTGGATGGCTGAACATCACGAAGTCCTGCTCGCCACGGTTCTGTTGTGCGTTCAATAGCTGCGTCCCCGGCACATCGAGCAATTTGATCGCCATGCCGCGGGCGTCGCGAATGCTGTCGAACTGCGGGTAAGCGTTGCCGTTGGACAGGCGCAGTGTCGCTTGCCAGGTCTTGCCGGGTTCGGCGAAGACCCCCTGACGCAGTTCTGGCGACAGATCGGCCAGCACCTGAACCTCGGCTTTGACGCAGCCATGCGCCTTGGCATGGGCATCGCGCAGGTAGCGCGTGCCTTCGCGGTGCTGGTCAACGATGCGCACGGCGGTCTGGATGATGTCCTGGGTCATGGCGGCTTCACCCGGTGGAATCTGTTCCTCGGCCGAGACCGGGCCTCGGTGGTGCCAGGCGAACCAGGCCGTGGCCAGCGCCCAGGCGAGCAAGCCGAGACCCAGCAGCAACAGCAGGGCTTTACCCAGCAGGGCGCCGATACGCAGCCAGAGGGTGATCAGCATGGGAAAGTCCTTTTGACGGGGGAAATGATCATGGCAGTTGCGCTTCCAGCGGGCCGCCGAGCACCTTCAGATACTCCAGCAAGGCCCAGCGCTCTTCGGGTTGCAGCAAGCGGCCGATGACCCCATTACCGCGCTTACCGCCTCGGAATTCGTGACCGCTGTTGTGGTTGCCGGTGATCCGCGTATCGAACAAAAAGCCATTGGCAAAGGCTTCGGTGCGATAACCCAGGTGGCCTGGGTCGTACTCGAAAGTGCCCTTATAGAAGGTGGTCGCGCGTTCATCCTGAGGTGAGAGCAATTGGTAAATGCTCGGCACTGAACCGTTATGCAGAAACGGCGCCGTGGCCCAGACCCCCGCAAGCGGTCGGGCCTTGTACGCACGTAGCTCCCTGACCCCGATCGGCAGGCCGAAGCCATTCAGCACCGGGCGTTCGGCTGGCGTGACATTGGCGTCGCTGTACGCCCGTTTCTCGACAAAAGCGGTGACATAGGCCAAGCCTTTGGCCACTGAGAGTTTGCTCAGGTCCAGAGGCTCGCTGGGGGTGGGATGCAGTTTGACATCCAGCGTCGCCAACTCCGCCGGTTCCCATTGCAGGGCCGTCAGGTCAAAGCGATGGTCGGCAATGTTGTTGGCGGCGCCCGGATCAGTGCCAATCACTTCCACTGGCAGCATTTTCAGGGTTTGCAGGGGGCGGCCATTGCTGTGCGTCACTTTTGGTACGTGGCAGCCAGCGCAGTTCTCGTTGAACAGCCCCCGGCCCTTGGCAGCCAGGGATTTGTCGACGTTGCCGAGCAGCTCTTCGGGCCAGGCCGGTGGTTTGAGCCGTTGCAGGGTTTCTTCGATCAGGTGCAGGTCGCGCACGCGCACGCTGGACGGATAGCGCGCATCGCCTTTGAGTGGCTGGCCGGCGGCATCGAAGAAATTCAGCGTGGCGCCGACCCCAAGGGCTTCGCCGATGTTGCGGGCCATGGGCTGTTGCGCCGAGCCGTTCCATTGCACCCAGTCGAAAGTCCACATGTCCCACAACTGTGGATAGTCCACCGGGGCGTTGGCCACGCGGTAGTTATCCACAGAAATGGCATCGCCGAAGCTGGCGTTGGCGATGCGCCCGAATGCATCGGTGCGTCCGGGGCCTTCTTCAGTAGGGTAGAGGCCGCGATGGGTATCGTTCCAGGCCACCCGCAGGAAGGTATCCAGAGTCGTTTTGAACGCTTTGCGCAGTTGCTGGTGTTGCCCGTCGTAGTCCTGGCCAAGGACCTTGCGCGCGAACCGTTCGAATTTCCACGGGTTGTAATAGGTTGAGGCGAGACTGGCCACCAGGGCCTGGCCAAAACTTCCACCGCGTAGCGTCGGCACGCTGGACGGTAGAACGTGCTGCGCCGCACCACCATCGATCCGCACGGCCTGGCCGTTGTAGCGCAGCTCGCCGGTGTGGCAGGCAGCGCAGGTAATATCCAGAAACTCTTCTTTGCTGCCAGGATTTTGATGGCGAGCGAAGCCGACCGGCAAGTTGCCAGGGTTGTTCGGGTTGGCTTTCTGCGCCGGGTCGATGAGAAAACCGAAACGCGCGAGGTATTGCGGCGCGGCGAAAGGTTGTTTGGAGAACGGTAACTCCAGCGCGCCGAACCAGTCGTAACGCAGACCCTTGACCTGAGTGCCTTGCGGCGTGAAGTACCAGGTCTGGCGGTCGACAGCGCTCCACTGCTCGAGATAATGCACCTGTCTGGCCGGCTCATAGCCGGGCAGCTTCGGGTTGACGACGTAATAGAGGACGATGGCCAGACCCACGCAGAGCAGGGCGGAGATCAGCAATAGCACACGGGATATGAGGCGCAAGAGGAGCATCCTTGTCGGTTTATCGCCTCTTATGCCTTGGCATAGCTTGTGTGGCAAGATGCTATTGCGTCAGATGTGGTGAGAAATGGCCTGTCCGGTTGTGAGTTCGGGCTGACAGTCAAAGTTGGCGAATGTGGCAAAATGCGTTTAAAGACGTGAACTTATAGGAAATATCCGGCTCTCATGCCGGTAGCCATTGGTCGTGGCCGCCTGATAAGCTCGCGACTTTACTCGATTGCCCTTTAGGCGCATGAACAAGGAAATAGCATGAAACAGCATCGGTTGGCGGCGGCGGTGGCCCTGGTAAGCCTGGTACTTGCGGGTTGTGATTCGCAGACCAGCGTAGAGCTGAAAACCCCGGCGCAAAAAGCTTCCTATGGCATCGGCCTGAACATGGGCAAAAGTCTGGCCCAGGAAGGCATGGATGATCTGGACTCCAAAGCGGTAGCCCAGGGCATCGAAGATGCCGTCGGCAAGAAAGAACAGAAGCTCAAGGACGACGAGCTGGTCGAAGCCTTCGCTGCACTGCAGAAGCGTGCGGAAGAGCGTCTGGCCAAGATGAGTGAAGAGTCGGCAGCCGCCGGCAAGAAATTCCTTGAAGACAACGCCAAGAAAGCCGGTGTCACTACCACCGCTTCCGGCCTGCAATACGAAGTGGTCAAGAAAGCTGATGGCGCTCAGCCCAAGCCGACTGACGTAGTGACTGTTCACTACACCGGCAAGCTGACCAACGGCACCGTTTTTGACAGCTCCGTGGAACGCGGCAGCCCGATCGACTTGCCAGTCAGCGGCGTGATCCCGGGTTGGGTCGAAGGCCTGCAACTGATGCACGTTGGCGAAACCTACAAACTGTACATTCCTAGCGAGCTGGCCTACGGCGCGCAAAGCCCAAGCCCGGCCATCCCGGCCAACTCGGTGCTGGTATTCGACCTGGAACTGCTGGCGATCAAGGATCCGGCAAAACAGGACGCACTCAAAGAAGACGAAACCAAGTAATCCGCGTCTGATCGACAATAACGCCCCGTCTATTCGGGGCGTTGTTGCATCTGGGTGATTGACGCCGGGCAAAGAAAGCGAACCCACGCCTGCGCAAACAGTCATATCATTGAGATAGCCGGTGCTAGTCGCAGTCGCACCGCCAAGTCAATGAAATAATGGGTTTTTTCATGTGAGTAAAAAACGCCCGATCTGAGTCCGGCCCTTATGGATCGGGGCTTTCAGGCATTAAAAGCGGCTCTGTTCACAAGGTTATCCACAATTTGTGTGGATAACATTTCAGTGGGAGGGATGATGAAAGCACCCTGGAATTTCGCACGTTTCCTGCCCCTGGCGGGAAGACTGCTCAGTCGAGGGCGTTTGCCGACCTTGCTCTTTGCGGTGGCGAGCAAAGGCGCCAGTCAAGGCAACCGCCTGGGCAAACTCAAAGATGACCTGCGATTGTTACAGGCATTGTGTCTGGCCTATTGGCGTGGCGAATACCGGGCCATCAGCCCGAAGTCGATACTGTCAGTGGTCGCGGGTCTGATGTATTTCCTCAGCCCGCTGGATGCCATTCCGGATTTTTTTCCGATGTTCGGTATGCTCGATGATATCGCCGTACTGGCCTGGCTGATGAAAACCCTGGACGACGAACTCAATGCCTTCCGTGCCTGGCGTGCACGGCAGGTGCCGGAAAAACTGGCGATGGTCGAGCGATTGCCGGACACACCGCAGCAACTTCAGCTGCAAGGACCGAAAAAAACCTGATTCGATTCAGGGTCATCCATATATTCAAAGCCCCTCGCGACCTTGCCGGCTGTTAGGATTACACTTCTAAGGAAAAGTGCCGACTCGCTAAGTGTTGTTGTCCTACGGGGTAGTAATGGATATTCAGATAATTGCACGCGATGGCGAGCCCGAATATGCGGTTCTGCCATGGGCTCAGTATCAGGCTCTATTGAAGGCTGCAGGCGTCACCGGGCAAGCGCCGCGAGAAGCAACAGTTCGTCAGGCGCCAGCAGCCGATCAGGTTCTTCCTGGTCTGGATCAGTTACGCAGTTTGCGCGAAGGGAAGGGCATCGCCATCGAGGCGCTGGCCCGCACAGTAGGCATCAGCCCGTCTTATCTGGCCTTGATCGAAAGCGGTGAGCGTCAACCAGACGCTGCTATTCGCCGCAGCCTGGCCTGGGAGTTGACGGTGCCGGGGTGGAGGGACGAGCCGTGAGCGTACGCATCAGTCGACAACACTGGGACGGGTTGCTGAGTGAGCTCGATCAAGCCCGCCGCCAACGCCATTTATTGACTTACCGGGCCTTGCTGGAGCGTTTGCAACTACCCAGCCCGGCCATGCAAACCCTGACTGCCGCCCTGGAGCACCTGGCGGCGCTGGATGCCAGAGCGGAGCAGCCGTTGCGCAGTTCACTGGTGATCAGTCAGGGCGCGAGCCGTTTGCCGCGCACCGGGTTCTTCGAGTGTGTCGAGCGTCTTGGGCGTTTCTCCGGACCTTCCGATGGCGTTGCAGCCGCTTCCTGGCATGCGTCCGAGGTAGTGCGGGTTTTCGAATACGAATATCCCGAGTCGGCGGAGGCCTGAATGCTCTGGCGACTGAGAGCGCGAGCCAGTTATTGGCTGGCGCGCAGACTGTTTCACTGGTCGTGGTTCGTACGTCAGCCCCGGGGCTGGCAATGGCTCGAAGGTCAGTTTTCGCGCATGGCGAACCTCGGGGATGTGGGGGCGCAGAGTTTCTACGGGCATATCCTGGCGTTCCGTGGCCAAGGCCTGGGGGCCCGCGAAGAAGGCGTGCGCTTGTTGCGCCTGGCGGCGCTGGCAGGGGACGGCAAGGCGGCCTATCAGGTAGGCGTGATCTGCCTCGCCGGAACACCCGGCAAGGCTCCTGATGCGGCTGAGGCGGCTCGTTGGTGGACGATCGCGGCGAAGGCCGGACATCCGTTGGCCGAGATCAAGCTTAAGCAGCTGGAATCGAGCGGTGGTTCCGAGAAACTGTAGGAGCTGCCGCAGGCTGCGATTTTTTCAGCGGGCAATCAGGTGTCCGGACAGGCGCAAAGATCAAAAGATCGCAGCCTGCGGCAGCTCCTACAGAGATAGGGCAAGCCCGCGATGAAGACGCCAGATAACCTAAACCCCCTCTGCCACCCGCAATCCGGCCTCGCGGCTGTCGATCACATGAATGCTGTAACCCCGCACATTCTTGGCATGGTGCTTGGCTTGCGACGCAAGTTCCGCCAGTTGGCTGGCGTCGAGTTGTCCACAGGACTGCGAATGTAAATGCACGACGCCGATGGACAGCGACAGCAGTGCAAACTCCTGGCGGATACCCTGGCGGTTGGGGGCCATCAAGCAACCGGCTTCCAGATGCTCGCTGCGATAGAAACGTCGGCATTGGCTGTGGAAATCATCCAGTAGCTGGTTCAATCGCTTGCGCCAGTCTTCAGGCCCAAGCACCAGCAAAAAATCATCGCCGCCGATGTGCCCGACAAAGTCGCGACTCGGGTCGACCCGATCATTCAGGCACTGGGCCAGACACAGCAGCACTTCGTCGCCACGGCCGTAGCCGTAGATATCGTTGAAGGGCTTGAAGCTGTCGATGTCGACATAACAAATCACCGATTCGCGAGCCTGTTGCAGCAGTCGTGTCAGGCATTGCTGGATCGGCACGTTACCTGGCAACAGGGTCAGGGGGTTGGCGTAGCGGGCTTGTTGGATCTTCAGCTCGGTGATCAGTTTCAGCACGTCGATCACTCGCCCCAGTCCCAAATAGCCACCATTGAGGGTGATGATGAAGTCCTCCTCGATCCGTTGCCGCGCGCGGCTGGTGATCAGACGGCTGACCTGCTGCAGGGACTGGCTGAGCTCGACCGCGAGGAAGTCATCGCTCATCAGGCGGCTGATGGGCTTGCGGGCGTACAGGTCGGTGGCGAAAGGCTTGAGCAATATGTCTGACAACGAATGGCGGTGGACAATGCCGCAGGGCTGTCCCTGATCATCCAGCACCGCCAGCGAGTTAAGGTTGGCCTGGCGCCGGAACGCCTCAAGGACATTCGCGGTTGGTGTATCACGGGCCACGGCCGGTTGTTCGTTGAGCAAGGCGCTGAGGTCGCTGCCTTCTTCATTCAGCGATACCGCGCTGCTGTCGTGTTTGGGCATCAAGTCCCGGGCGTCGCGCGGTGGCTGTTCTTGTGGACGGCAAAGCAGGTAGCCCTGGATCAGGTCGACGCCCATTTCGGTCAGTACCGCGAGCTCCTCGGGCAGCTCGATGCCTTCGGCGATCACCTGTGCCCGCGAAGCCTTGGCGATTTGCAGGATCGAGCCGACAAACTCGCGCTTGAGCGCATCCTGATGGATACCGTCGATGAAGTGCCGGTCGATCTTTACATAGTCCGGGCGCAGTTCCGACCACAATCGCAAACTGGAATAACCGGCACCGAGATCGTCCAGGGCAATCGAAAAGCCCATGGCCCGGTAGTGATGCAGCGCATTTTGCAGCAGTTGAAAGTCGTCGGTAGGGGTCTGCTCGGTGAGTTCGATCACCACCTGGCTCGGCTCGATGCCAAAGTTCTGCAGCAACTGCAGGGTGCGGCCTGGCTGATGAGTCGCTTCGAGCAGGGATTCCGGGGAGACGTTGAGAAACAGCTTGCCCGGCAGTTTCTGTTGGTTGAACCGTCGACAGGCGCTGTGACGGCTGGCCATTTCCAGCTCACTGAGGCGGCCGGCCTGACGAGCCACGGCAAACAGCGGGATGGGGGAGTGCAATGGGCTGTTGGACGGCCCGCGAGTGAGCGCTTCGTAGCCGAGGATGCGTCTTTGGGAGAGCGAAATAATGGGCTGGAACAGGCTGTGTAAAGCGCTTTGAGCCAAAATTGAACTCAAGGCGCTCAGCTGCTCGGTGGTGGTCATGGCATTCTCGGTCGATAAAAAAAGGACTGGGAGCGCGCTACTTTTCAGCAGCGTCTCCCAGTCCTGTATTTCACGACAGAATAATGACTATTTGATGACGTTCCGGGGGAGCGTTCATATTAAGTTGCCATTATCGTCAGTGCTTGGCTACCGCGGTGTTCAGCTTCAGGTAATCAAGCAGGATCCGCCCGGTTTCGCTCAGATAGGCATCGTCTTCCGGCTTGGTTTTATCCGGCTCGGCCGCGATCAAGTCTTCGTCTTCTTTCTTCAGCTCCTTGAGCGGCTCCTCGCCTTTGGCCTTGCGGCGGATGTTTTCCATCACCAGCTGCTTGGCTTCGATATCGGTGTGCTGCGCCCGACGTTCGACTTCGTTGAGGCTGACGGTTTTTTCGGTCATCAGCTTCTGGGCCAAGGCCAGTTTGTCGCGGATGAACACGAACTCCGCGTCCTTGGCCGTGCGTACGTCATGCTCCGATTGCAGCTGCGACAGGTACGGTTTGAACGGATCCAGAGCCGGCTTGATCGCAGGACGGATGGTGTCCCACGGCATGGCCTCGGGCAGGGCGCTCTCGCCGATTTCCTTGGTGTCGATGATCGATGGGTAATCGATATCCGGCAGTACGCCCTGATGCTGGGTACTCTGCCCGGAAACCCGGTAGAACTTGGCCAGCGTCAGTTTCAGCTCGCCGTGATTCAGCGGCTGGATAGTCTGCACGGTGCCTTTGCCGAAGGTCTGGCCACCGACGATCAACGCGCGGTGGTAGTCCTGCATGGCGCCGGCAAAAATTTCCGAAGCTGAAGCCGACAGGCGGTTGACCAGCAAGGCCATCGGACCTTTATAGAAGGCACCCGGGTTTTCGTCTTCCAGCACATCGACCCGGCCGTCGGCATTACGCACCAGCACGGTCGGACCTTTATCGATGAACAGACTGGTCAGCTCGGTGGCCTCCTGCAGAGAGCCGCCGCCGTTGTTGCGCAGGTCGATGACCACGCCGTCGACTTTGTCTTTTTGCAGTTCAGTCAGCAGCTTCTTCACATCGCGGGTGGTGCTCTTGTAATCCGGATCACCGGCGCGGAAGGCTTTGAAGTCAAGGTAGAAGGCCGGAATTTCAATAATCCCGAGCTTGTAGTCCTTGCCATCCTGTTTCAGCTTGAGGACCGACTTTTTCGCTGCCTGCTCCTCCAGTTTCACCGCTTCGCGAGTGATGGCAACGACCTTGCTGGTCTGGTCATTCGGCGCATTGCTGGCCGGGATCACTTCCAGGCGCACCACCGAACCTTTTGGACCGCGGATCAGTTTGACCACTTCGTCCAGACGCCAGCCGACCACATCGACCATTTCCTTGTCGCCCTGGGCGACACCGATGATCTTGTCCGCCGGTGCAACCTGTTTGGTCTTGTCCGCCGGGCCTGCCGGCACCAGGCGCACGACTTTTACCTGGTCATTGTCGCTTTGCAACACGGCGCCGATGCCTTCCAGCGACAGGCTCATGTTGATGTCAAAGTTTTCCGCGTTATCTGGCGACAGATAGTTGGTGTGCGGGTCGTAGGACATGGCGAAGGTGTTGATGTAAGCCTGGAAGATGTCTTCGGCACGGGTCTGGTCGAGGCGCGCCAGCTGATTCTTGTAGCGCTTGGTCAGCAGCTCTTGAATAGCCTTGGGTTCTTTGCCGGAGATCTTCATGCGCAGTACTTCGTCCTTGACGCGTTTGCGCCACAGGTCGTCCAGTTCCGCGGTGGTCTTGAGCCATGGAGCGTCCTTGCGATCGATCAGCAGGTTCTCCTTGACGCTGAAGTCAAGTTTGTCGACGCCTTTGTTCAGCTCGGCCAGGGCGAAGTCCAGACGCGCTTTGACGCGGTCCAGATAACGCTTGTAGATAGTGAACCCGGGATTCAGGTCGCCGCTCTTGAGGAAATCGTCAAATTGGGTTTTCCATTTGTCGAACTCGGCAATATCGCTGGCGAGAAAGTAGCTGCGCGACGGATCCAGCAGCTTCAGGTAGCTGTCATAGATAATCACAGAGCGCGCGTCATCAAGCGGCGGCTTGCTGTAATGGTGGCGCTTGAGCAACTCGACGACGTTAAGGCTGGCAATCACCTCGTCACGATCAGGCTGAAGCTTGTCCCAGCTATTGGCTGCGAACGAATGGGTCGACAACGGCAAAAGACCGAGACCAATGAAAAGAGCGAGGGCGGTGCTGGGGAACAAATGCTTCATGCTGATTCGACGCGGGGGCAATTGATAACGCATATTAGGCCGTCTTTGAAGTCGCCGGTTCCATTGGGGCCGGTCGCATAATGCAAAAAACCCGACGCTACAGCAACGGGCTCAGTCCAGACTCACTATGGAGGCACTGTGAAGGCATTGCAAGGCGTGGAAGGTCAAGCGGTATGGGTGGAAGAGCCGAGTCCTGCATGTGATGTAGGGCAAGTTCGCATTCGAGTGGCGGCTGCGGGCTTGAACCGCGCGGATCTGTTACAGCGAGCGGGGCTCTATCCCGCGCCACCGGGTGCCAGCCAGGCATTGGGGCTGGAGTGTTCCGGGGTGATCAGCGAAGTCGGGCCGGGGTCGTCCTGGCAAGTTGGCGATCGGGTCTGCGCGCTGCTGGCTGGTGGCGGCATGGCCGAAGAGGTGGTAGTCGATGGTCGCCATGTGTTGCCGGTGCCTGAGGGGTTATCGCTGGCTGAAGCTGCGGCGTTGCCCGAGGTCTATAGCACCGCGTGGTTGAACCTGTTCCAGCTGGCGGCGCTCAAGCCCGGTGAGAAAGTGCTGTTGCACGCTGGCGCCAGCGGTGTCGGCTCGGCGGCTATCCAGCTGTGCAAGGCATTTGGTAACCCATGCTGGGTGAGTGTCGGTTCGGCGGATCGGCTGGCGTACTGTGAAGCGTTGGGTGCCCAGGGCGGCGTGGTCCGTACCGATGGTCTGGAAAGTTTGAATGAGGCAGGCCCGTTCGACGTCATCCTCGATCCGGTGGGCGCCAACTATGCCGAGTTGAACCTTAAACTTCTGGCGCGCGATGGTCGCTGGGTGTTGATCGGCCTGATGGGCGGTCGCCAGGCTCAGGTTGACCTGGCTCAGGTGCTGGCCAAGCGGGTGCAATTGCTGGGTTCGACC
This sequence comes from Pseudomonas sp. KH_050, assembly GCF_057838875.1. Lineage (NCBI taxonomy): Bacteria > Pseudomonadati > Pseudomonadota > Gammaproteobacteria > Pseudomonadales > Pseudomonadaceae > Pseudomonas > Pseudomonas sp. KH_050. The sequence goes on from NZ_CM174478.1 coordinate 1,692,346, forward strand.
TTGCGCAACCGGGATGAACAATTCAAGGCCGACCTGTTCAGCGACCTGAGTCAGCACGTCTGGCCGCTGTTCGGCGAAGGGCGGCTCAGCCCGCAATTGGCCAAAACCTTTCCGATCAAGGACGCAGAAGCGGCGTTTGCCGAACTTGCGACCAACAAGGTGTCGGGCAAACTGGTGTTGGTGATTGACGAGAGTCTGGTCTGAGAAGCGGGCATTGAGTGTGCCTCGAAAAGATCGCAGCCTACGGCAGCTCCAAGGTCAGGGTACACCCGCAATATTGGGGGTACCCTGTAGGAGCTGCCGAAGGCTGCGATCTTTAGCGGTTTGTTTACTTCCACACATGTATCGGCCACCCGGCTTTTTCGGCATGTTCCTGCAACACCGGATCCGGGTTGACCACGTGGGGGAAGTCGACTTTCAGCAGCAATGGCAAGTCATTGCGTGAGTCCGAGTAGAAACTCGCGCCTTCGAGGTTTTCCTCTTCGGTATCCAGCCACTCCAGCAGACGGGTGATCTTGCCTTCGCGGTAGGTCAGGGTGCCAAGGGTATTGCCGCTGTAGACTCCGTGGGTCACTTCCAGCTCGATCGCCAGGATCTCGTCGATGCCCAGACGCTCGGCGATCGGTTTGACCAGATGAGTGCCAGAGGCCGAGATCACCAGGATCCGGTCGCCGGCCTTGCGGTGTGCGGCGATGGCTTTGCAGGCGTCGCTGAAGATGATCGGCTCGATCACGTCCTCGACCCAGGGGGCCACCAGGTGCTCGAGTTCTTCCGGCGTGCGCCCCGCTATCGGCTCCAGGCTGAAGGCCATGTAGTCTTCCATGTTCAGCTTGCCATGGCTGTAGGCGTCCATCAGCTCGTTGTTGCGACGCATGAAGGACTCGCCATCGACCCAGCCAAGGCGGCCCATCTGTTCGCTCCACAGGGTGGCGCAGTCACCATGGATCAAGGTTTCGTCCAGATCAAAAATTGCCAAAGCCATTAGTGCAGCTCTCTCTTCAGAATAATCAGGCGCATCAAAGGCATCAGGCTACCTCACACAGGGCCGAAGGATCGATGGAAAGCGCCAGCCGTTGACCGTTGGCATGCATATCAGCCGCTGAACGGTTCAGCACATCGACCACCAGTTCCACGCCGCGAGCTTCGATACGATAACGAATCACGTTCCCCAGCAGACTGTGGCTGCGGACCTGCGCATCGAGTTCTCCGTCCAGGCTCAACTCGATGGCTTCCGGACGAATGGCGATGCGCCCGCTGATCGGCCGTTGCAGCAGTTTGCTGGCGCTGTCGGCATCCAGCAGGTTGTAGTTGCCGATAAAGCCTGCGGCGAACACGTCTATTGGCGCGGTATAGAGGGTTTCAGCGTCACCACTCTGGACAATCTTGCCCTGGTTCATCAGGAAGATCCGGTCAGACATGGTCAGGGCTTCTTCCTGATCGTGGGTGACGAAGATGGTGGTCAAGCCCAGCTCGCGCTGGATCTGCCGAATCTGTTCGCGCAGGTGTTTGCGAATCCGTGCATCCAGCGCCGATAGCGGCTCATCCAGCAGCAGCAGGCGTGGCCGGGTCACCAGCGAGCGGGCCAGGGCCACCCGTTGGCTTTGGCCACCGGACAGCTGATGCGGATAACGCGCGGTAAAGTCGGTCAACTCCACCAGTTGCAGCACCTCAAGCACGCGCTTGCGACTGTCTTCTGCATTGACCTTTTGCATGCGCAAGCCAAAGGCGACGTTCTGTTCCACGGTCATATTGGGGAACAGCGCATAACTCTGGAACACCATGCCGATCCCGCGTTTTTGCGGACTCAGCGGGACCAGGTCGTGGCCATCGAGGAAGATGTTGCCACCGTCCACGGCGGTCAGCCCGGCGATGCAGCGTAGCAGGGTGGACTTGCCGCAGCCGGACGGGCCGAGCAGGGTGACGAACTCACCTTTCTGGATTTCGCAGTTGATGTCGCTGAACACTGTGGTGCCCGCGTAACTTTTTTGCAGGTGTTGGACGCTCACGAAGCTCATTGGCTTTTGTCCTTGTTCAAGATATTGGCAGCCCAGGTCAGAACCAGCACAAAGAAGAAGTAGGAAATCACCACTGCACTGGTGAAGTGGCCGCTGCTGTTGCGCATGTTATTCAGGTAGACCTGCAGGGTTTCGTAACGGGTGCCGACCAGGATGTTGGCGAACACGAATTCACCAAAGAGGAACGAGAAGGACAGCAGCAATGCCACCATCAGGCCCTTGCGCAGGTTTGGCAGCACCACCAGGAACGCCGCTTGCCAGGTGCTGGCGCCGAGCAGTTGGGCGGAGTCCATCAGGTCGCGCAGGTTGATCGCCTGCAGGTTGTTGGTGATTGCCCGGTACATGAACGGCAGCGCCACGGTGAAGTAGCAGCCGATCAGGATCCATGGCGTGCCGACCATCGCGAATGGCCCGGAACCATAGAGCTGCAACAGCCCTACCGAAGACACCACGGGGGGTATCGCGAAGGGCAACAGGATCAGGATGTTCATCAGTGCGTCAAGCTTGGGGAAGTGGTAATGCACCACAAACAGCAGCGGCAGAATCAGCACTACCGACAGTACCAGAGCGCCGACACAGACCAGCAACGACTGACCGAAAGCCCCGAGAAAGCGCGGGTCGCTCCACAGCTGGACATACCATTTTAGGGTAAAACCGCTGGGTAGAATGGTTGCCGACCAACTGCTGGCGATCGAGTAGATCAGCGTTCCGGCCAGCGGCAGCAAGAGAATGGCAAACAGCAGATACACCACTATCCGGTGGTAGAGGACTGCAGGACCGATTTCAGCGCGAGACATGGTAGCTCCTCTTCAACAGCAACTGATGCACGATGGTCACCAGGGTCATCAGTGCCACCAGCACCACGGCCAGAGCACTGGCCAGGTTCGGGTCCAGCGAGATGTCGCCGGAGACCATCGCGGCGACGCGGATCGTCAGCACGTTGAAGTTGCCCGTCGTCAGGGCGTACACCGTGGCGTAGGCGCCAAGAGCATTGGCCAGCAGGATCACGAAGGTCCCGAGCAGCGCCGGGGTCAGCACCGGCAGGCCGATGTGCCGCCAGTACTGCCAGCCATTGGCCCCGAGCAGGGCAGCGGATTCACGCCAGTCTTCACGCAGTGCGTCGAAGGCCGGGTAGAGCAGCAGCACGCCCAGCGGGATCTGGAAATAGGTATAGAGAATGATCAGCCCGGTCTTGGAGTACAGGTTGAAGTCCTGAATGATCCCGGCCTGCTTGAGCATGATGGTGAAGGTGCCGTTGAAGCCGAGCAGGATGATGAAGGCAAAGGCCAGGGGGACGCCGGAAAAGTTGCTGGTCATGTTGGCAAAGGCGTTGACGAAGTTGCGCAGGCGCGAGTCGACCCGGCGCAGCGAGTAGCTGCCCAGCACGGCGATGATGATCCCGAACGTGCTGGACCAGAAACTGATCTCCAGGCTGTATCGAATCGCCTGCAGATAGAACCTGGAGTTGAAGATCTTGCTGAAGTTGGCCAGGCCCCAGCCGAACTCTTCCGATTGCACGCTGTGGAGCATTACCCAGAACAGCGGAGCGATCTGGAACACGATAAAGAACAGCGCAAAGGGCACCAGGCACAGCACCGCCAGCCATTTGCCACGAGTGATCGAGTTCACTTCAACAGCTCCCGGCAGACAGGTTTGTCATGGGCGACGCCCAGCAACTCGCAAACAGTCCCGCAGAGCTCGGTCTGTTTTGGCGCGGCGTGGCGATTGAGACTGAAGGCCTCGCCAAGGACGAACAGCGGCACTTCACGCTCTTCAGCGAGCAGGCCGTTGTGCGAGCGGTCGTTGTTCATGCCGTGGTCGGCGGTCACCAGGACCTGATAACCGGCGTCGAGCCAGCCTTGCAGATAATCCGCGAGGATGATGTCGGCCGAGCGAGCGCTGTTGCGGTATTGGGCGGTATCGAGGCCGTGCTTGTGCCCGGCGTCGTCAATGTTCATGGGGTGGACCAAAAGAAAATTCGGCAAGTGCCGCAGGCGCAGGTTCTCCGCGTCGGCGAACAGGTGTGAATCCGGGTAGTGATCGCTCCAGTAGAAATGCCCGTGCTGGATCGGCAGATCCGCAGCGCTGGTGTGGCGATCGCGCGCCGCGTTGAAGGGCGAACGGTTATACAACTCGCTGACCCAGTGATAGGCCGCGGCGGCGGTGCCGAGCCCGGCATCGGTGGCGTAATGAAACACGCTGCGTTGATTGGAAAGACGCGAAACGTTGTTATGGACGATGCCGCTGTCGATCGGCGGGACGCCAGTCAGAATGCATTCGTAAAGTGGCCGGGACAGCGCCGGCAGTTCGCACTCGATTTTGTAGAGCGCGGCGCGACCTGCGCCGACGTAGGCCTGCAGGTGCCCCATGGCATGTCGGGCGACCTCGTAATTCAGACCATCGAGCACCACAAGGATGACGTTGTGCGGCATGGGGCGGCAGCTCCTACGGGATTGGCGTTCGGCAAGAATTTGCCTGTGTACTCGCTCGGCGTAGGAGCTGGCGAAGCCTGCGATCTTTTGATCTTTTTGATCTTTTGATCTTTTGATCTTTTGATCTTTTTGATCTTTGAGTTGGGACTCGGGTGAGCCAGGATCAGAAGATCGCAGCCTATCGGCAGCTCCTACGGATGCAGGATTACTGCATATTAATAATGACTTCTTCCTGCCACTTCTGCGGCAAGCCTTTGGACGTCTTTTCCCAGGCATCGGCGTCCTTGATAGGCGTGACCTTTTTGTACTGTTCGTTCGGCAGCAGTTGCGCCTGTACGTCAGCTGGCAACTTCAGGTGTTCGGCACGGATCGGCCGGGCATTGCCGCGCGCCAGATTGGTCTGGCCAGCATCGCTGAAGATGTATTCGCGAGTCAGTTTGGCGGCGTTCGGGTGTTTCGCGTATTTGTTGATGATGGTGGTGTAGCCGGAAATGACCGAGCCGTCAGACGGGATCAGCACGATGTAATCGTCCTTGTTGACCATCTTGTTGCGATAGCTCAAACCGTTGAAGTCCCAGACCACACCGACTTCGATTTCGCCCTTCTCCATGGTGGCAATGGTCGGGTTGGCCATCGACAGACGACCTTGCTTGGCGATCTCGGCGAACATCGACAGCGCCGGTTGAATGTTCTTTTCATCGCCGCCTTTGGAGATGGCCGCTGCCAGCACGCCGTTGGCAGCCTGGGCGGCGGTGCTCACGTCACCGATGGAAACCTTGTATTTGCCTTTCTCCAGGTCTGCCCAGCGTGTCGGGGCTTCGGAGCCGTGCAGCAGCTTTTTATTGATGATGAACGCGATGGTGCCGGTGTAGGCCAGCGCCCAGTTACCGTCCTTGTCTTTCGCCCAATCCGGGATCTGATCCCAGGTGCTTGGCTTGTAAGGCTGGACCACGCCCTGTTTGACCGCGATGGGCCCGAACGCTGCGCCGACATCGCCGATATCAGCGCTGGCGTTGTCTTTTTCCGCGGCGAACTTGGCGATTTCCTGGGCCGAGCTCATGTCGGTGTCGATGTGCTTGAGGCCATAGATCTTCGCCAGGTCTTCCCAAGTGCCTCTCCAGTTGGCCCAGTCATCGGGCATGCCGACGCTATTGACCGCACCTTCCGCTTTTGCAGCGGCCTCCAGGGTTTTCAAGTCGGTATCAGCTGCCATGGCAGCGGTGCACATGGCAATGGTCGAGCCTAACAGTGATGCCAGGAAAAGCTGTTTCATCCGAAGCTCCTTTGGGCGTTTTCAACGCTGCGTTTTAGCTACAGTCTTGGGGTTGGTTGGTCTAGGTCAGCAATACCTGAGCCAATTTAGGCAGGCTGGATGACATTTTGATGTCGCTGTCCTGCCAGCCAGTATTTATCGAACTCTTGTACGGCCACTGCGAGATAAGCGTAGACCATGACTAAAAGGCTGATATGAAAGGACTTGGCCATTAAATTGCAGGTGTCTGGATCAACCGTTGGGCGGCTGTGTCATCCGACAGTCATATGCATTGCCTAGGCTGCACAGAGTTTAAGGAGCCCGATTTTAAGCGCGGTTCTGCCCTGAAACAGTGCTGGTCTAGTCCAGATAGGTAACGTTGATGCGTGAAGAGTCAACCAAAGCGGTGACAACCATTGGGCAGGTTTTACTGGAACAGATCGAACACGGTCTGTTACCGCCCGGTGGCAAACTGCCGGCTGAACGCAAACTCAGTGAATTGTTCGGTACGACGCGTATCACAGTGCGTGAGGCATTGTTGCAGCTGGAAGCGCAAGGGCAGATTTATCGCGAAGAACGCCGCGGCTGGTTTGTCTCGCCACCGCGCCTGGCCTACAACCTGATGCAGCGCAGTCACTTCCACGCGATGGTCAGTGCCCAGGGCCGGGTGCCGTCCACCGAAGTGATTTCGGCGCGCTTGCAGCCGGCGTCGGCGGCGGTCTGTGCCTGGTTGCAGTTACCGGCATTATCCAGCGTGATCCAGATCTGCCGTGCGCGACGTATTGATGAGCGGCTGGTGCTGTATGTCGAGCACTACCTCAATCCGCAGTACTTTCCGAAAATTCTCGAGTTCGATCTGAATCAGTCGATCACCGAGCTCTACGCGCGGCATTACGATTTGCATTACGGCCGGGTGCGGTTCGAGATTGTCCCGACTTCGTTGCAGGTGGAGGCTGCGGCGGCTTTGAAGGTGTCGGTAGGGAGTCCGGGGTTGAGGATTGCCCGGGTCAATTATGATCAGCATGGAAGGTTGATCGATTGTGATCTGGAGTTTTGGCGGCATGATGCGATTCATGTCGGGGTGGATGTGGTTTGAAACTGATTCCTGATCTTTGATCTTGATGTTGTCGGGCCGTTTCGAAATGAAGAAACGCCCTACGCAGCCATCAGGAATACCCTATTTTCACCGCAGCCCTCATCGTGAAAGCTTGCGAACGCTTGAACGAGGGTGGAAATAAAGCCCCCCTGTACAGCCCATACAGACCAGGGAGGCCTGAACATGCTCAACCAACTGCGCACCTTCTTCGACCACAGCCGGCACACCCTCCGGGTCCGCAATGTCGAGGCACGGCTCGAGGTCCTGGCCTTCCACGGTGAAGAGCGCCTGAGCCAGCCGTTCAGCTACCGCGTGGAGTTCACCTGCACTCAGCACGACCTGGCCGCCGACCAGCTGCTCAACCAGGACGCCAGTTTCAGCCTGCAGGCCGCGCCGCAAAAACTGCCGTTCCTCGGCCTCAGCGCGCCCCCGGTCAAGCCGCTGCGCACACTGCACGGGGTGGTCAGCGGCTTCAAGCGCCTGTCCGGCTCCAATGACGAAGCCCGCTACGAAGTCACCTTGCAGCCGCGCCTGGCGCTGCTCGGCCGCGGCCAACAGTTCCGCCTCTACCAGCACCAGTCGGTGCCGGAGATCGTCGACCACATCCTGCGCAGCCGCCATGACTTCCGCGGGCAGGATTTCTTCTTCGACCTGCACCGCGAATACCCCAAGCGCGAACAGGTCATGCAGTACGGCGAAAGCGACCTGGCCTTCATCGACCGGCTGCTGGCCGAGGTCGGCATCTGGTACCGCTTCACCAGCGACGAGCGCCTGCGCATCGACGTCGTCGAGTTCCACGACGACCAGCGCGCCTACCAGTTCGACGTCCAGCTGCCGTACCGCCCGCCATCGGGGCTGAACAGCAGCGGACAGGACGGCGTATGGCAGCTGCAGACCCAGCACCAGGTGGTGGAACAGCACGTCAACATCCGCGCCTACCATTACACCGACGCCACCGCCTGGCTCGACGGCGACATCGACCAGAGCCGGCGCGCGAAAACCACCTACGGCGAGGCCTATCACTACGCCGAACCCTACCGCGTGCTCGGCGATCCCCTGGCCCTCGACGAAGACCTGCAAAGCGAAAGCGGCTACTTCTACGCGCGCCTGCACCATGAGCGCTACCTCAATGCCCAGACCCGACTCAGCGGGACCAGCAGCAACGCCACCCTGGCCCCCGGCCAGGTGCTGAAGATCTCCGGCGGCGCGCCACAGGCCTTCGCCCCAGGGGCGGTGATCACCCGGCTGAGCACCCGTGCCGCCCGCGATGCCAGCTTCGAAGCCCGTTTCGAGGCGCTGCCCTACGCGGAAAACGTCTGCTTCCGCCCGCCACTGCCGGCCAAACCGCAAATCGCCGGCACCGTGCCGGCCCGCGTCACCAGCTCGCGGAAAAACGATCCCTACGGGCATATCGACCTGCACGGCCGCTACAAAGTGAACTTCCTGTTCGACCGCGACCAGTGGCCGATCGGCCGCGAAAGCGCCTGGCTGCGCCTGGCCCGGCCCTACGCCGGCGACACCCACGGCCTGCACCTGCCGCTGATCGCCGGCACCGAAGTGGCAGTGGCCTTCGAACAAGGTGATCCGGACCGCCCCTACATCGCCCACGCCCTGCACGACAACCGCCACCCGGATCATGTCACCCTGCAAAACTACAAGCGCAACGTGCTGCGCACCCCGGCCAACAACAAACTGCGGATGGAGGATAACCGCGGGCAGGAACACATCAAGCTCAGTACCGAGTATGGCGGCAAGAGCCAGTTGAACCTGGGGCATGTGGTGGATGCCGAGAAAAAGAAACGTGGCGAAGGCTTTGAACTGCGAACCGATGGCTGGGGGGCGATTCGTGCAGGGAAAGGTCTGTTCATCAGTGCCGATGAACAAACCAAAGCCCATGGCCAGGTGCTCGACATGAGCGCTGCGATGGGCCGGTTGCAACAGGCTGGCGAGCAACTGCAAAACCTCTCGATCGATGCCCAGGCCAGCCAGGCCGAACCGGCGGATGTGCAGGCGCAACTGAACCTGCTCAAACAAGACCTGGAGCAACTCAAATCATCGGTACTGCTGCTCAGCGCGCCGCAAGGCATCGCCCTGAGCAGCGGCAAGCACCTGCAGTTGGCAGCGCAACACAACCTGATGCTCAACGCCGGTGCCGAGGCCGACCTCAGCGTGGTCAAGCGCCTGTTCATCGGCGTGGGGCAGGGGCTGAGCCTGTTCGTGCGCAAGCTGGGCATCAAGCTGATCGCCAATCAGGGGCCGGTGAGGGTCCAGGCGCAGAACGACAAACTGGAACTGCTGGCCCGCCATGGCCTGGAGATCACCAGTAGCGAAGACGAAATCCGCATCACCGCCAAGAAAAAAATCACCCTCAACGCCGGCGGCAGCTACATCACTCTGGATCCGCATAGCATCGAATCGGGCACGGCAGGCGACTACATCATCAAGTCGGCGCATTTCGAGGCCTTGGGCCCGGCCAAACACGTAGCGGAGCTACCCGCGCTGCCGCAGTTGACCGAGTACGCAAGCAAGCACCTGCGCCTGACGACCTTCTCCGGCTAACCCCATGATAGCCGCTGCGCTGCTGCGCCGTCGCTGCAGAACAAGGAATGGATACTCCATGCTCGGCTATATTTTTGAAATCATCGATGGCGTGAAGTACGAGCTTAAGCGCAAACGCGAGGGGCCACGATCGTCCTATTCGCCGCCGCCAGCACCACCAATGGCCCCCCAGCACACGCCCTCTACGACGGCGGAGCTCCCAAGCCCGCTGCAACCGATAAAAAGCTGGAGTCACCCCTTCGGCGACCGCTCCGATCCACTGCTGCAGTTGACCCAACTCGCCAAGGCCGGAGCCGGTTACTACCCCTTGGGCCGTAGTGGCATGTGGCACGGTGGCGTGCACTTCGATGCCGGCACCGAGGGCATCCTGGATCAGTCCCTGGTGCGTTGCCTGGCCGATGGTGAGGTGGTGGCCTATCGCATCCCCGAGCACACCCCTACCAACACTTTCTTTCCAGAGCCAGAGGTGACCGTCGAGGCGCCGTTTGCCAGCGGCTTCGTACTGGTTCGCCATCGCCTGGAAGCGCCGAAAATCGAAGGCAGCAGCGAGACTCCGCCGAGCCTGACCTTCTACAGCCTGTACCTGCACCTGCAGGATTGGGCGGTTTACCAGGGTGACTCAACACTGGCCCGCCCGGCCTTCTGGCCCGAGGCGGCGACCCGTCGGGTGAAGGCGACGGTGAACGACGTCCGCCCCGGCGATTCAGAGCTACGCGGCTTGAACGTGCGCAACCTGGCGTGGCAGGGCAAGGTGCTCGACCTCCTGCCACGGGGGGCGGAGGTCACCGTCAGCGGCGACGGTGATTACCGCAAGCTGGAGAACACCCTCGGACCGGCCAAGCTGACCAACGCCGAGGGTTCGCTACGCGGCTATGTTTCCATCACCCAGCTGAAACAGATTGCCGGGGACGAATATCACGTGGCGACACGCTGGGGCTCGCTCAATGTCTACGCCGAACCGAGCTTTCACAGCGAGGTGCTCACGGAACTGCCGGATGGCACGGAATTAACGGTCAGCGGTGAAGGCGAGTACCGCAAGCTGGAACGCATCAACCAGTACGTGCATTTCCAATCGCTGCAAGGCGCACTGGAACCGCTGGCGCAGGATCGGGTGGTGGTGCTCGACCGGCCTGTAGCGATCAAGGCCGGGGAGTTGATCGGCCACCTCGGCCTGTATCAGGACTGCCATGCGCAGCGATCGGAAAAGAAACTGCACCTGGAAGTGTTCAGCCCCGACACCCTGAGAACCTTCATCGCGGCCAGTCGCGCCTGGGCCGATCGTCTCCCGGCCCAAGACAGGACCTGGCTGAAACTCGCCAAGGGCACGGCCGTGGTGGCGCATCAGGACACCTACAGCATCACGCGGTGGCCCATCCTGAGTGCGGCCAACCCCCTGAGCGACGCCGACCTGCTGGTCCCCAAGAGCCTGCTCGACGGCCTCGCGGCCGAGAGAAAAATCGCGGTACCGGCAACGCCTGATCGCAGGGCCTACAACTGGTACCGCCTCGATGGCCTGCTCCACGACGCCGACAACACCCTGCTCGATGGCTGGGTGCGCGAAGAAGTGGGCGTCACCCCCTGGGTCAGTCCCTGGTCATGGGAAGGCTACGACGTGATCTTCGACTACGACTCCCCTCGGGAAGTCCTGGCCTCGTTCCTGCGTGCCGTTGACCACTTCAGCGAACAGCAACTCGAGCGCTACGGCCCCATGGCCGATGAAGGGGACAAGGGGCCGATCAAGAGCCGGCTGTACGACATCATCGACCGCAACCGCGACGGCAAGATGACCGCTGAAGAACTGCAAGCGGCCCTCCGCCTGCCGGCCCATGCCCAGTCGATCTCGCAGTTGATCATCCATTATGAAAGCGAGTGGTATTACAAACCGCAGAAGTGGGACGTGCTGGACGAACTGCTCGGCCATAGCGGTTCGACGCCCATCCTGAACTGGGTGGCGGAGAAGAGAAGAATCAAACAGCTGAGTTGGTGGGATGAAGTGGCGGAGAAAGTCGGATTGCCGGCGCATGGGAAGGTGTATCACTTTCATCCGATTGGGTTGGTGGGGAATCTGTCTGTCTTTCGACCGCTGAACGATCTGATCGTACAACGAGGTCAAATTACTTTCGACGCAGAGGGTAATGATATTCCAAACAGTGCTTATTTCAGCCGGCGTTTGCATTGGCCGGGAGGAGCCTCTGGCGTGACATTAGGGCGCGGTTATGATATGCGTCACAGGACGCAGAACGCAGTGTATGCGGATCTAATTACGGCAGGTGTAGATGTTGTTTCTGCCGAGAACTTCTCTCGTGGAGCTGGACTGTCTAGTCAAGTTGCTCGCGATTTCACGAACACAAACAGAGATGTGTTTGGAGCAATTTCACAGCAAGCACAGCGTATCCTGTTCGAAGAAGTGGTGTATCCACGATACGAAGCTGCGGCCCAACAGCAGTACAGTTCAGTCGCAACGCCAGATGCGACAGCATGGGAACAGTTAGATGGCCGTGTGAGAGACATAGCGGTTGACCTGACATATCAGCAAGGAAGTATTTGGAAAAGGCAGATGCCATATCTCTCCGCAAATAATCGAAACTCACTAGCGCGATACATTCAAGAAACTCCAGAGCTGGCGCAATATGAGCAAGGCCGAAATAGAGCCCGGTACCTGAGAGTTGGAGATTAAAATTGAATACTATAGCATGCCTTGTTGTATTGACGTTGCTAATGTCCTCGTTTGCTGTAGGACAGGGGGGTAAGGTAAAAAATAGTTTAAGTTTGGAGGAGGTTGAGGCTGAAAACAAATCATCTTTTGCTTGGCCTGGTTACTACTTGAAAAAAAGCGAGCTATGTACGTCTCCAAGTAATGGAGAACGCTGTTCCGAGCAGTTTCGTGACTGCCTCAAGATAGAGTCAGGACGTCAAGGCTATCTAGTAGAACTACAAAGTACACAAGCGGATCAGCATATTTGCTCTTTCTCGTTCCAGATGGAAGCTGTAGACGGGATGCTTGTTTATAAAACACAGTTTGGACCTGTGTTTTTACAACGAAAAGGTGAGTCGCTGGAAATTTCTTCGAAAGGAATTGATCCTACAGCCCTTGGGTTAGGAGTGTGTGGGGCATACGCTGATATTGATGGTCTGAAGTTTCCACTGGTCAGCAAGTCGAATGTTGTATTGGAGTGTCGAGTGCATGATTAAATATTAAGTGTTCGTTCTTCTTGATATGTGTTGCGTGACGCTTTTTTTCGCCATGGCCAAGTATTGAGCGTAGGAGATATGGGCGAATAGCGGGTCGATTCATTTTGAAATAGGGATAAGACATGCTGGGCATCATCCGTATTGGCGACAAAACCACTGGCGGTGGAACAGTTCTCTCCGTTTCCGTTGCAATGATTTTCGGCGGCATTGGCGTGGCTCGCCGAGGTGACCCGATGAGCTGTCCGATTTCCGGTCATGGCCTGACAGAGATCTCCGAAGGACACCCAACGTTTCGTGACAGTGGTGTACCCATCGCCTTTCACATGCACCGATGTGCCTGCGGTCGTGCCTCGATTTCGTCCTTGCCAGAAGTGGTTACGAGCTGATGCCGGTCAGATTGGATAGGCTACCGGTGCCGGCCCCAAGCCCGGCACTTCCACGCTTTTGGGTCTGGTTGCTGCTGTGTCTGTTATGCCTGGCGCTGGGCCTTGGGGGGACGCTGTGGCTGGGTGATGAAGCGCTTGCTCAGCAGCCGGTTCGATTCTGGGCCACCGCCTTGGGGCTGCCGTTTCTGGTCTGGTGTTTGCTGGGTTGTCTTCGGGCGATGGCCTATCTTTGGGGGGTGGCCATGGCTGAGGGATGGGATCAAGCGCGCGAAGAGGACCTGATCCGAAAAAAGCGCCAGGGACGACGATCGCAACAGGTACTGGCTGTCAGTCTGCACACCGCGATGCGTGAGCCGGATGCCCGGAATGGGCAGGCGCAGGTGTCGGCCCTGCTCAGTGGTGAATCGGCCTTGAGGACTCAACCTTCCTGGCAGGAAAGCTCAATACGCCACAGCCGTTTGTCGCGAGCGGATGCCGATTCGCCCGAGAAGTTGTTGCTGCGGGTGCTATCGAAGGTACTGGCGGAGTTGGCGACTGCATTGGTGGCACTCCCGGCGGACAGGCCATTGGCTCTGTTGCTGCAGGCCAATAGTGCAGTACCCAAAGATGTTATGCACGACCTCTGGCAACAGGCCTGGAGCGCATCGGGCATCAGACAGAGGACCACGCTGTTGGAGGGCAACGGGCTGGCAGTGGTGGATCATTGGCTGGATCAGCGTATTCACGATCAGGCGTTGTTGCTGGTGGTGGCCCTGCAGGTAGCGCCATCACCGCCCGAGGAAACCGCGGAATCAGTGGTTGGGCTGTTGTTTGGCAATCGGCTGACGCAAAACACGCTTGAACCCCTGGCCTACCTGTACCGCCCCGAACAGGAGCGTGAGACAACGGCCGAGGATTTGCGTTATGCCGTACGCCAGGCCCTGGATTGGGCGTCGCTGGACGCCGAAGCCGTCCGGCATGCCTGGCTGTCGGGTGTCTGCTCGGTACGAGAGGCGGCAATCACTACGGTTTTGAGCGAGATACCGATGCCGGTGAAAACGGGTCAGGGGCTGCAAAACATTGGGGCGTCACTGGGGCTGCCGGGTGTTTCGGCGCCGTGGCTGGCGATCGCCGCTGCGGCGGAGGAAATTCGCCGCAGTGGACAGCCGCACTTCGTCTTCAGCGGGGATGGCGCCCCCGATGAAAAATTGTGGTGCACGGAACTAACGCCTGCGTCATCCGCTTCGGCATAGGGAAATCCGGATGAAAAATCGACGGTTTTGTAGGGTAGGGGAGCTGCCACAGGCTGCGATCTTTTTTGATCCTGCCTTTACCCCCGAGCCTCAAGAATCATGCATGTCGTCGACCCGGTCGCATACAACCGGCCATCCACGTCATAAATCCGCCCCTCGGCCAAGGCCGTCGAACGCCCCAGATGGACGATCTTGCCCTCGGCGCGCACCGGTCCGCTACTGCCGGTGAGGGCGCGGACATAGCTGATGCGCAGGTCCAGGGTGGTATAGCCCTGACCCTTTTTCAGTTGCGTGTGGATTGCGCAGCCCATGCAGGAATCCAGCAAGGTCGCCGCATAACCACCATGCACGCTACCCAGCGGGTTGTAGTGTCGAGAGTCGGGCGTGCCTTGGAAGATGAACATCCCCGCGGACCATTCAATGGGGATGAAGTCCAGCAACGTGCCAATGGGCGGCGAGGGCAGTTCGCCGTTCCCGATACCTTCGAAAAACTCCGCTGGCGACAACGCACTGACTTCGGCCATGGACAGACTGCCGGGCCCGGCTAGACGGCTGCGCATCGCTTGTTCCTGAACGATCCATTGGGCCAGGGTTGCTTCGCGGGTGGGGCTTTGCATGGAGAATTCCTCGGCGGTTCAGTGAATAGCATGAGAGAAATATTATGATTGAAATATAATCTTGGCCAGTGATGAATACGCCACAAATCGGACAATTCGGCCTCTTTGCCAGCGACTCAGGCAATGTCGCTATGGCTGAATTCCTCCCCCAGGAAGTCGATCAAGGTCCGCACCGAAGGCAACAAACCACGTCGGGAGGGGAAGATCGCATGAATAATCCCGGGTTTTGGCGTCCAGCCGGGCAGCAACTGCACCAGTCTGCCGGCGGCCAGGTCCTCGCGTACCACCACGCCGGGCAGGTGGGCGATGCCGATACCGGCCAGCACCGCGTGACGCAGGGCGATCAGGTCATCGGTGACCATTCGCGGGTGATGGCGGATCACCGCGCTGGCACCCTCCGGGCCGAACAGTTCCCAGTGGTATTCGCGCTGCGCCGCCCCCCAGTGCAGGCTTGGCAGGCCGCTGAGGTCGGCGGGAGAGGCGGGTGACGACAGGCGCGTCAGGAAGTCCGGGCTGCCCACCAGGCATTGGGTGCTGTTGCCCAGCACTTTCATCACCAGGTCGCTGCTTTCCAGTGGTGGGAAACGCACGCGCAGGGCGATATCGAAGCCTTCGTGAATCAGGTCGACCCGGCGGTTGGTACTCTCGATAAACAGCTCCACCCGTGGGTATTTGAGCATGTAGCGGGTCAGCATCGGCCCGACCCAGGAATTGAGCAGCGCCGTCGGGCAACTGATGCGCACCAGGCCCTGGGGCTCGGAGCGGTTGCGCTCGATGACTTCCGCCGCGCTTTCGGCTTCGACCCGCATGGCCAGGCAACGCTGGTAGTACTCCTGACCTATCTCGGTCAGTGAACAATGCCGGCTGGTGCGATGAATCAGCCGCACGCCGAGGCGCTCTTCGAGCTGCGAAATACGCCGGCTGAGTTTCGACTTGGGCATGTCCAGCGCACGCCCTGCGGCGGCGAAACCACCGTGTTCCACCACTTGAGTGAAGTAGTAGAGGGTGTTCAGGTCTTCCACTATCGTTCTCCAAATAGAACGCTAAGAGTGTTTTTTGCAGTCTACCGCAGCAAAGGTATCGGATTTAAGGTGTGTCCATGGTTTCACTCAGCCACTTTCGGAGGCCCACCATGAAGAACATCATCGGTATCTACACCAGCCCAAGAGCCCATTGGGTGGGCGACGGTTTCCCGGTTCGCACGCTGTTTTCCTACGACAGCCTGGGCAAACACATCAGCCCGTTCCTGCTGCTCGATCACGCCGGCCCTGCCGAGTTCACCCCAACGACGCAACGACGTGGCGTTGGTCAGCACCCGCACCGTGGTTTTGAAACCGTGACTATCGTTTACAAAGGCGAACTGGAACACCGCGACTCCACCGGCAGCGGTGGCAAGATCGGCCCCGGTGACGTGCAGTGGATGACCGCTGCTTCCGGGATCCTGCATGAGGAGTTCCACTCTGAAGCGTTCGCCCGCAGCGGTGGCACCCTGGAAATGGTCCAGCTCTGGGTCAACCTGCCGGCCCGGGACAAGATGGCCGATGCCGGTTACCAGACCATCCTCGATGGCGATATTCCGAACCTGCCGCTCAAAGACCAGGCCGGCAGCCTGAGGCTGATCGCCGGTGAATTCGACGGCCATACCGGACCGGCGCGAACGTTCACCCCGATCGATGTATGGGACATTCGCTTGAACGCCGGCAAGGCGCTGACCCTGGACCTGCACGAAGGTCGCAACACGGCGCTGGTGGTGCTGCGCGGCACGGTTCAAGTCAACGGTCTGGAAACGGTGCGCGAAGGGCAGTTGGCGTTGTTCGAACGCAACGGCGATCAGCTCAGCCTGGAAGCTAATAACGATGCAGTGGTGCTGCTGCTCAGCGGCGAGCCGATCGATGAACCCATCGTCGGCCATGGCCCATTCGTGATGAACACCGAGCAGGAAATCCATCAGGCGTTCGCCGACTTCCAGTCCGGCCGGTTCGGTCAGATGCAGCACTGAAACCCGACCCCGTTCTACACCGGATGCGTAGGCCGATTACAGGCCAGGGATGGCTGTTGCCCAACATAAAGAGGAAACGCTCATGAGCACTACCAATGCGGCCAACTTCAATGGCCTGAAACCGACCATCGACCCCAACGACAGCGCCCTGCTGTTGATCGACCACCAAAGCGGTCTGTTCCAGATCGTCAAGGATATCGATGTGCCGCAACTGCGCGCCAACGCCATTGCCCTGGCTAAAGCCGCGACCTTGCTGAAGATGCCGGTGATCACCACCGCCTCGGTGCCTCAAGGACCGAACGGGCCGTTGATTCCGGAAATTCATCAGGAGGCGCCGCACGCTCGATACGTGGCCCGCAAAGGTGAAATCAACGCCTGGGACAACCCTGAGTTTCACGCCGCGGTAAAAGCCACCGGCAAGAAAACCCTGGTCATTGCGGGCACCCTGACCAGTGTCTGCCTGGCCTTCCCGTCGATTGCCGCGGTGCATGAAGGCTACAAGGTCTTCGCCGTGGTCGACGCCTCCGGCAACCATTCGAAACTTGCCACTGATCTGACAATCGCTCGATTGGCCCAGGCCGGAGTGGTGCCGATCGACATCATGGCTACGCTATCTGAGCTGCAAGGGTCGTGGAATCGTCCTGACGCCGAGCAGTGGGCCGCTGTCTACGCCCAGGCCATGCCCCATTATCAATTGCTGATCGAGAGCTACCTCAAGGCTCAGCAAGTGGCGAACGAACACGAAGTGCTGGACTCCCAGCGCTAACCGAGTACCCCACGCCGAATTTCACTCGGCATCGATAAGAAGCGAGGACTACTACAATGGCTACCTCTTACAAACGTCTGGATAAAGATAACGCCGCGGTGCTGCTGGTCGATCATCAGGCCGGCCTGCTGTCTCTGGTGCGTGACATCGAGCCGGACCGGTTCAAGAACAACGTGCTGGCCCTGGCCGATCTGGCCAAGTACTTCAAGCTGCCGACGATCCTCACCACCAGTTTCGAAACCGGCCCCAATGGTCCGCTGGTGCCGGAGTTGAAAGCACTGTTCCCGGATGCGCCGTACATTGCCCGCCCGGGGCAGATCAATGCATGGGACAACGAAGACTTCGTCAAGGCGATCAAGGCCACCGGCAAGAAACAACTGATCATCGCCGGCGTAGTGACCGAGGTCTGCGTGGCATTCCCGGCGCTGTCGGCGCTGGCTGAAGGCTTTGAAGTGTTCGTGGTCACCGATGCGTCCGGCACTTTCAACGAGCTTACCCGACAATCGGCCTGGGATCGCATGTCGGCATCCGGCGCGCAGTTGATGACATGGTTCGGCCTGGCCTGCGAGCTGCACCGCGACTGGCGCAACGATGTGGAAGGGTTGGCTACCTTGTTCTCCAACCACATCCCCGACTACCGCAACCTGATGACCAGTTACAACACACTCAGCAACAGCAAATAAACCTGCCTTGGGTAGGCGCTGGTGCAGTCTGTGATCTTTTCGCTATTACCTGAAATCGGTGGGAGATCAAAAGATCGCAGCCTGCGGCAGCTCCTGCAAGGTGCGTGTGCACCCGGGCGATTCGACAGCAGGCAGGGGCTTCTTCAGAAGCCCCTGCCTGGCTTTTAAAGCTATAACTCCACATGGGTAATTTGTGCGATCTGCGGACCATTCGCTTGCTGGAGTTGTTTGATGCTGTCTCTTCTCACCGATCACCCGCTGCTTTGCGCTCTAGCCTTGATCCTGATCGACCTCCTGTTGTGGCGGCTGATCTCGGCCAGTGGCAGCAACTGGAGACTGGTGGTGCGGCTGGTGATTTTCTCGCTGTTCAGCGTGCTGCTGTTCAACGAAGGCATGAACCCGATGCAACCGCCGCCCTGGCCGGAGAATGTGCCGTTGCACCTGGCCGCCACTGGCTTGCAGATTGCTTGGTGGCTGTTCTGCGCGCGGACCCTGACGGTGTTGGGCGGCGCCTTGATGATGCAGCGGGTCGGGCACACCGGGCGGCTGTTGCAGGATTTGCTCGGTGCGGTGATTTTCCTGATCGCGATCATCGCCGCACTGGCCTACGTGCTGGATTTGCCGGTCAAGGGCGTGCTGGCGACTTCCGGGGCGGTGGCGATCATTGTCGGTCTGGCGTTGCAAAGTACCCTTAGCGATGTGTTTTCCGGCATCGTCCTGAACACCACCAAGCCCTATCAACTGGATGACTGGATCTCCATCGACGGCACCGAAGGTCGGGTGACCGATATCGACTGGCGGGCGACTCGCCTGCAAACCGCCCAAGGCAGCATGGCGGTGATCCCCAACTCCCTGGCGGCCAAGGCCAAGATCATTAACTTCAGCCGGCCCAGCGACATGCACGGACTGTCCGTCAGCCTGCAGATCAGCCCGCATGCCCGCCCGCAAACGGTGATCGAAGCGCTTGAACGTGCGATGCAGGGCTGCCGGCAGTTGCTTGGCAAACCCGCACCGAACGTGACGCTGAAAAGCTCCGGCAGCGGCGGGGCGGAATACGAAATCAGTGGATTTGTCTCGTCCATGGGCCAGAAGCGCGAAGTGCGCAACCAGCTGTTCGATCTGGCGTATCGGCACTTGAAGGCTTCGGGCGTGAGTCTGCTGTCGGCGGTAGAGAGCGCAACACCGGCCAACTTTTCCCGGCCGCGGGCGTTGCTGGAAAGCTCGAATATCTTCTCGACCCTGCGTCAGGAAGAGAAAGACACCTTCAGCCAGAACATGACCCTGCAAACCTTTCGTGCCGGTGAGATGATCCTGCCCAGCGGCGAAGTCAGCGATCATCTGTTCATTATCGAGTCCGGAGTGGTATCGGTGGCGCTCAGTCGTGGCGGCAGTCAATTCGAAGCCGGGCGCATGGGCCCCGGAGAAGTGATCGGCGAGGCCGGGATCCTCGAAGACGGGGCGGTGCCCGCGGACTTCTCGGCCAAGACCTTTTGCACCTTGTATCGCATCGAAAAGGAATACCTCAAACCTTGCCTGGATGCCCGCCGCGACATCGGCGATGCGATGAAAACCCTGCTGGATTACCGCCTGCATACCGCGCAAACCCTGACCCGGGAAGTGCCCAAAGCGGTGGAGAAGAAGGGCTTTTTGCAGTGGTTGCGGAGCAGAACTTAAGGGGTTGTCCGGTGCGATGGATATTTCCCGCCGATTGGCATCCTTAACTTCCCAATAATTGGCTATTTGTGCAAACCACAAGCGAGGCTAACGTAGCTGCACCCCCTCTTGTTATGGAGCACATCATGCAACCTCGTATCGATTTCTACGCCGCCTCGCCGGATGCCCTCAAAGCCATGATCGCGCTGGAAACCGCGGTGACGAAACTGCCGCTGGAAAAAACGCTGATCGAACTGGTCAAGCTGCGCGCTTCGCAAATCAACGGCTGCGCCTTCTGCGTCGACATGCACACCGCTGACGCCCGCAAGGGCGGTGAAACCGAACGCCGTCTTTATGCGGTGTCGGTCTGGCGTGAAACACCATTCTTCACTCCACGTGAACGTGCGGCCCTGGCCTGGACCGAATCCCTGACGCTGCTCAGCGAAACTCACGCACCGGATGAAGATTACGCGCAGTTGAGCGCCGAGTTCGATGCCAAGGAAATGGTCGACCTGACGGTGGCAATCACCACCATCAACGCCTGGAATCGCCTGGCGGTGGGCTTTCGCAAAATGCCGCAAGCCTGAAATCCCACATCGACAGGGCGAACAACCCAAGCCCGGTCATCATGATCCAGCGCAGGTCGATGCGGTTGGCCAGAAACGCATACAGCGGAATCGCCAGGATCTGGACCACCCCGGTGTTGCTCGCAAGTAAATTTCCCTGCCAGTCGTCGGGTGCACGTCAGCGAGACGCTACTTGAACCAGGCCTTGGGCGTGGTACCGGTCATGCCCTTGAAGAAGGCAATGAACACGCTGTCGCTGGCAAAACCCAGTTCGAAGGCGCTGTAGGCGATGCTGCGGCCGGTAGCGAGCAGCTCAATGGCGCGCATCAAGCGCCATTGTTGTCGCCATTGCTGGTAGTTCATACCGGTTTCCCGTTGAAAGATCCGTCCGATGGTTCTGCTGCTGGCGCCGACCCGTGTCACCAGCACCTGCAACTCCGGTGGCAGCTGTTCGGGTGCGGCGAGCAGTGCTGCCAGGCGTTTGTCCCATGGCAACGGCAGCAGCATCGGCTGCTGCGTGGCCTCACGAATTTCACTCAGGCACAGCGCCAATAGATGAGCGTATTTCCCTTGATTCCAGTCGGTATCGAAGTCGGCCATGGCCATCGGTTCCAGCACCGCCCGTAGCAGTGGGCTGACTTCCAGTACGCTGACCTGTTGCGGCAGTTCGCTGGACAGTTCAGGGCTCAGGTAAATCGATCGGTAGTCCACGCTTTGATGCATCACCGCACGATGAACGACCCCTGCTGGAATCCACGCCACCCTTGAAGGTGGTAACAGGCAGAGTTGGTTCGCCAGAGTGATGCGCGTACAGCCTTGTCGGGTGAACAATAATTGCCCGCGAGCATGCCGATGCAGGCCGGAGTCATGATCGCCAAGGATCGCGGCAATACCGATCACCGGGGCAGGGTAGTTATCCGGGTCAAACTGCGCGTGGGCGTCGAGCCATGCCATGGATTGTCCGATTTCAGATATTAATTGGCTTGATCTGGATAATACGTCAGTCATCGCTCTTTAAAATCGCCAGCAATCTTTTCCTCTGAGTAGTGCCGTGATGAATTCCAACAAACTGCTGGTGTTGGCAGTTGCTTTGCTGATGTTTCCGCAAATAGCCCAAACCCTTTATAGCCCCGCACTTTCTGATATCGCTCGGGCGTTCGCCGTCAGCCCGCCAATGGCTGCGCAAACCCTGTCGGTATATTTTCTCGCGTTCGCCCTGGGTGTCGTGGTGTGGGGGCGGGTCTGCGATGGTATCGGTCGGCGCCCGTCGATGTTGGCCGGGCTGCTCCTGTATGCCGTGGCGTCTGTTATCGGGTTGAGTGTCAACACCTTCAGCGGGCTGTTGGCTGCCCAGGCGTTAGCCGCCTTTGGCGCGGCGGTCGCATCGGTAGTGACACAGACCCTGTTGCGTGACCGCTTCAAGGGCGCAGAACTGGCGCAGGTCTTTTCCGTGATGGGCATTGCCTTGGCCGCCAGCCCGGCGATCGGACTGTTTGCAGGAGCGAGTCTGGTCGATGCCTTGGGTTATCGAGGCGTGCTGGCTTGCTTGCTGATGCTTGCACTGACGCTGCTGGGCTGGTGCGGTGTGGCGCTGCCGGAAACCCGCGCACCAACGCAGGCCAATTCTTCACTCTTTGGCACTCTGAGGTTGATGCTCCGGGACCCGACGCTCTGGCGCTCAGCCCTGTTGATCGCGCTGTTCAACGTTGCCCTGTTCAGCTATTACAGTCTTGGACCGTTTGTCTTCCAACGCCTGGGTCTTGGAGCGGAGCTGTTCGGTTACAGCGGGGTGATTCTCGCATTGGGCTCCGGCCTTGGCGCCTGGTTGAACAAGCGTCTGCTCAAGCGTGGATTCAGCAGCGAGCAGTTGGTGACGCTGGCGGCAGCCGTGGCGCTGATCGGTGGCATTGCGGTGCTGGCGTTACAAGACAGCGCCTGGTTCGTCATGCCGATGCTGCTGGTGGTGCTGGCGTTCGGTATGGCGATCCCGAATATCCTCGGCTCGGCGCTGGCGAACTATAGCGATCGACTCGGCACCGCCGGGGCATTGTTGGGTTTGATGTACTACCTGATGATCGGCGCCGGCCTGATGCTGGCCGGTTGGAGCCAGGCGCTGGGTTGGACGTTGGTGGCCTGTGGAGTCCTGGCGTTGGTGCTGGCATTTTTCGGCAGGAGTCGCCGACCGATCATGGCGTCAGCACGATCGCCCCTTTGACCTGTCCTTGTCGCAGGCAGGACAGGGCGGCGTTGGCGTCGATCAGGGAAAAGCGGGTGACGTCGGAATGAACCGGGGTATGACTGATTTCGGCGAAGAACGCCTTGCCGTCCTCGCGGGTCAGATTGGCCACCGAACGCAGTATCCGTTCGCCCCATAGCAGTTGATAAGGGAAAGCGGGGATATCGCTCATATGGATGCCGGCGCAAATCACACAGCCGCCCTTGATCGTGGCTGCCAGCGCCAGTGGGATCAAGGCCCCGACAGGGGCGAAGATCAGTGCGGCGTCCAGCGGCTGCGGTGGCAGCTCTTCTGAAGACCCGGCCCAGACCGCGCCGAGTTTTCTCGCGTAATCCTGGCCTTTTGTATCGCCAGGGCGGGTAAAGGCATAGACCTGCTGGCCGCGGGCCAACGCGAGCTGTATGAGCAAATGGGCGGCGGCGCCAAAACCATAAAGGCCTAACTGTTGCGCTGCTCCCGCCAGCCGCAAGGCGCGATAACCGATCAGCCCGGCACACAGCAAAGGGGCGGCTTCGACGGGCGCCAGGGTGGCTGGAATCGTCAGGCAAAAACGCGCATCGGCGAGGACGTAGTCGGCATAGCCTCCATCGATCTGGCAGCCGGTAAAGAGTGCCTGATTACACAGGTTCTCCCGTCCGGCCAGGCAAAACGCGCAGTGTCCGCAGGCCCAGCCCAGCCAGGGAACACCGACTCGTCTGCCGATCCAGTAAGGTGCCACCTGCGACCCGACGGCCATCACCTGACCGACAATTTCATGACCGGGAACTCTGGGCAATACCGCTTGCGGCAGTTCGCCATCGAGCAGGTGCAAGTCAGTCCGGCAGACACCACACGCCAGCATCTTGATCAGCAACTGATGAGCGCCGGGTACGGGCACGGGACGTTCCTGCAATTGCAGGGGTTGGCCAGGGGCTTGTAACACCATGGCACGCATGGGCCTTCTCCAGAGCACGTGACAAGGATAACTTTAGATCAGCGGCAGCTGACGAGACAGGAGGGTTGTTGCGGTCAATCAAAAACCCCTTGCCGGTCTCCCGGCAAGGGGCACGGCCACACATGGTTCAGTCGGCCTTGATTTGCACGATCTTTTCCGCCTTCATGGCCTCGGGTTTTTTCGGCAGCGACACCGTCAGCACGCCTTTGCTGAAATGCGCTTCAATCCTGTCGGCATCGACTCCCTTGGGCAGGTTGAAGACCCTTTCGAATGAGCCATAACGGCGTTCGGAGAGGTGATAGCCTTTGCGGTTCTCTTCCCGGTCTTCTTTCTTCTCGCCTCTGATCGTCATGGAATCGCCAGATAGCTTGATTTCGATGTTGTTTTCATCCATTCCGGGAAGTTCGGCGCTGATTTCATAGCTTTTCTCTTTCTCGGCGATATCCACCGCGGGTATACCGTGACCGATCAATTCCCTGCGCCAGAATGGTTCGAGATCGAAAGCGCTGCGGCTGAAAGGAGAAAGCGCCGAGCCTCGACCGAAATCTTCGAACAGATGGTCGACCTGCTGCCGCAGTTTCTCGAATGGCCGCCATGGGTCCAGAGCGGTGGGTTGCCGACTGGTTTTCTCTTCAGAGCTGATAGGCATTTTTTTCACTGAGCTGGACATTTTTTTTCTCCTCTTGGGTCACTTCAACGTGGACTGCAAATGTCCGGGTTGCCTGTCCACATCGAGAGGGGATAATCCGGGATAACGCTCTGCAGCGGTCTTCCCGGCACAGGCGGGACTGGCCTGTGAACGTCTTCTGTACTTATTAAGCATAGGCCCGACTGAGGTCAGGATCATTCCAGGGCGGGGGGAGTGTGAGGAAAACGCGACGAGCGGAGCGACTTGCGGCTTGAATGAATTGCCGGGCTTAATAGGAAGCATTACTATTCACGCCCCGCCTCCATAGCGCACCGCGATGACCCCCAAGCTGCCCCGCAGACCAGGCTTTTTCGAGCACTACGAAGAGTTGATCGGCACCTGGACGCGTCGGCTGAGAAATCGTCAGCAGGCCGAGGATCTGGCCCATGACACTTTCGTGCGGGTGCTCGAGTCCGATTCGGCGATGGTCGAGCAGCCACGGGCGTACCTGCATCAAACCGCGCGTAATATCGCGGTGGATGCTTATCGGCGTGAAGATCGCCGCGGTGCCATGGAACTGGAAGCGATTCATCAGAGTTCGCCGCCCAGCGGCGATCCGGAGCATTTCATGCACGCGATCCAGCTGGCTGACTCCATCGAACGGGCGCTCACCGAGCTCCCCGTCAACTGCCGCAAGGTGTTTATCTGGCAGAAGATCGAAGGCCTGACCCAGGCGGAAATCGCCGAACGCCTTGGGCTGTCTAAAAACATGGTGGAAAAGTATATGATCCGCACCCTGCGGCATCTACGCGACCGCCTCGATGGACTGAGCCAATGATCTGCCGTGACTTTTCTCCCACCGCCAAACAGGACATTCCATGATGGAGACTGGTGATTGTGCGTGCGGTTCGATGACGGTTCGCGATGAAGCGGCACTGTGGTTTGTGCGCCTGCAGGATCAGCCGGTGAGCGCCGAAGATCATCTGCGCTTCGGGGCCTGGCTGGAGGAGCACCCTCAGCATCGGGATGAATTTCTGTTGCTGAAAAAGCTCTGGACGGCAACAGACCTGCTGCCCAGGGCGCGTTTGCAGGCATTGTGTGAAACGCCACCGGTGCGAGCCAAACGCCGCCCGATCATGCGTTATGCGGTGGCGGCCAGTGTGCTTGCAGTGGCTCTCGGCCTGGGCTTGTTCAACGGTTTGAACCAGCCGGCGGCCTACACCGCCGAGTTCTCCACGGCCCTCGGCGAGCGTCGCCAGGTGGCGTTGCCGGACGGTTCGATGATCGATTTGAACAGCCGCAGCCGGGTTCAAGTGCGCTATGAAAAGGACCGACGCGGCATCGAACTCAGCGAGGGCGAAGCGATGTTCAGTGTCGAGCACGACAGCCGTCGGCCCTTTGTCGTCGCCGCCGGGTCCGGCAAGGTCACGGTGACCGGGACGCGCTTTGACGTGCGCCGCGATGAGGCTGAAACCCGCGTGGTGGTTGAATCAGGGACGGTCAAGGTGCAAGGCAGCGACGCCAGCGACGGGGCGTTCGTCAGTCTGACCGCCGGCCTTGGCACCCGCGTCGATGCACAGGGCCAGGTGGCCGCGGCTTATGCGGTCAACCCTCAGGAACTCACGGCCTGGCGCAGCGGCAAGCTGGTGTTCAACAACGCCAGCCTGGCTGAAGTGGCCCATGAAGTATCGCGTTACCGGGACAAACCCCTGCGCGTCACCAGTCCCGCCGTGGGTAATTTACGCCTGACCAGCGTGTTCAAATCCGCCGACACCGACGCGCTGCTCAAGGCCTTGCCGAGCATTCTGCCGGTGGCGGTGCGAACCCTTGACGATGGCAGTCAGGAAATAATCGCACGATAGATTCAGGTTTTTTTCGAGTTCTTCGTCTTCTTGTCCAACTGCAACTGGTTTGCATTAACAGGCGCACACATTTGTGATCAACAGGACAAAGCTCGACGTGAAGAACCTCGACGTTAAAAACAACAATCCCGCCACGCGCTCTTTTCGTTGGCTGCCACTGGCCCTGGCCCTGGCGGTCAGTGCAGGCATGCCGTTGGCTTATGCCGAGCAGGCGCCCGGCAACATTCACATCCCGGCTCAACCCCTGGGTGAGGCCCTGAGCCAACTGGGTCAGCAAACGTCGCTGCAAGTGTTCTTCAACCCGGAACTGGTGACCGGCAAGCAGGCGCCGGCCGTGGATGGCAACCTGTCGCCGGAGCAAGCACTGCGTCAATTGCTTGAAGGCAGTGGCCTGGATTATCAGATCGATGCCGGCTCGGTGACCTTGAGCCCGTCTCCCTCATCCGCTTCCACTGCGCCAAACGGCCCGCTGGAGTTGGGCGTGACTGATATCAAGGTGGTCGGTGACTGGCTCGGCGACGCTGATGCCGCCGTGGTGCAAAACCACCCGGGCGCGCGGACAGTGATCCGCCGCGAAGCGATGGTCGAGCAGGGCGCGATGAACGTCGGCGATGTGCTGCGCCGGGTTCCAGGCGTGCAAGTACAGGAAGCTAACGGCACCGGCGGCAGTGACATTTCGCTGAACGTCGGCGTGCGCGGGCTGACTTCGCGCCTGTCGCCACGCTCCACGGTGTTGATCGACGGCGTGCCGGCGGCCGTTGCTCCTTACGGCCAACCGCAGCTGTCCATGGCGCCGATTTCTTCCGGCAACCTTGACAGCATTGACGTGGTCCGGGGTGCCGGTTCCGTGCGTTATGGGCCGCAGAACGTCGGCGGAGTGATCAACTTCGTGACCCGGGCGATCCCCGAGAAGTTCTCCGGTGAAGTCGGCAGCACCCTGGAAACCTCTCAACGCGGCGGCTGGAAGCATATCGACACGGCGTTCCTCGGCGGCACCGCGGATAACGGCATGGGCGTGGCCTTGCTCTACTCGGGGGTGAATGGCGACGGCTATCGCAAAAGCAATAACGACAACGACATCGATGACGTGATCCTCAAGACTCACTGGGCGCCGACCGATCAGGACGATTTCTCGCTGAATTTCCACTACTACGACGCCAGTGCCGACATGCCCGGCGGCCTGACCCAACAGCAATTCGATGCCGATCCATTCCAGTCCGACCGCGACTGGGACAACTTCAGCGGCCGACGCAAGGACGTGTCCTTCAAATACCTGCGCCAGGTCGACGACCGCACCCAGTTCGAAGTGCTGACTTATTACTCCGATAGCTTCCGGGGCAGCAACATCGCCGCCCGCGACCAGAAAACCATCAGTGCCTATCCGCGCACCTATTACACCTACGGTATCGAGCCGCGGGTGTCCCATGTGTTCGACGTCGGGCCGACCACTCAGGAAGCCAGCGTCGGTTATCGCTACTTGAAAGAAGGCATGCACGAAGAGGCCAGCCGCCTGGCGTTGGTGAACAATCAGCCGGTAGCCACCCCGACCTCGGACGGGCATGTCTATCAGGACCGTACCGGTGGCACTGAAGCCAATGCGTTTTACATCGATGACAAGATCGATGTCGGTAACTGGACCATTACCCCGGGCATCCGTTTCGAAAGCATTAAAACCGAGTGGCACGATCGACCGGTGCTGGGCCTCAATGGCCGGCCGGTCCAGGAGAAACGCCGCGAGATCGAAAGCAACGAACCGCTGCCGGCCTTGAGCGTGATGTACCACATGTCCGACGCCTGGAAGCTGTTCGCCAACTACGAGACCTCGTTTGGCAGCCTGCAGTACTTCCAGCTCGGTCAAGGCGGGGTGGGCGATCAGCCCGCCAACGGCCTGAACCCGGAAAAAGCCAAGACTTACGAGATCGGTACCCGCTACAACAATGAGGTGTGGGGCGGTGAGGTCACGCTGTTCTACATCGACTTCGACGAAGAGCTGCAATACGTCAGCAACGATGTCGGCTGGACCAACCTCGGCGCCACCAAGCACCAGGGCCTGGAAGCGTCGATGCACTATGACCTGGCGGCTCTCGATCCACGGCTGGATGGCTTGACTGCCAACGCCGGGTTCACCTACACCCGCGCCACCAACGAAGGTGACATCCCCGGCTTCAAAGGCCGTGACCTGCCGTTCTATTCCCGGCAAGTGGCGACCCTGGGGCTGCGTTACGACATCAATCGCTGGACCTGGAATCTTGATGCGTTCGCCCAGTCCAAGCAACATGCACCGGGCACCGGGATCAACGCCGACGGCAGCTTCAGCGGCGACTACATCACCGAAGGTACCGCCGATGGTCAGTTCGGTGACATGCCGGGTTACGTGACCTGGAACGTTCGCGGCGGTTACGATTTCGGCTCGCAGTTGTCGAACCTGAAACTCGGCGCCGGGGTGAAAAACCTCTTCGATCACCAGTACTACACCCGCTCGAGCGACAACAACTCGGGGATCTACGTCGGGCAGCCGCGGACATTCTTTGTGCAGGCCAGTGTGGGGTTCTGATAAAGGGTGGTTGTCAAGATCAAAAGATCGCAGCCTGGCGGCAGCTCCTACGCGCCGACCGGGTACCCCTGCAATATTGTGGGTGTACGCGACCCGTAGGAGCTGCCGCAGGCTGCGATCTTTTCGGCGCACCGCTACTCATCAGGCATGCAGCGATCAAACCTTCAACACTTTCCCACTGGCCGCAACGGCCAGCAACAGCAGCGCAATCAAGCCAAAGGCAATGCTCAAACTGCTGCCATGGGCGATAAAGCCGATTACCGCGGGGCCGGCGAGGATGCCGGCGTAGCCCAAGGTGGTAATGGCTGGCACAGCGATGCTTTCGGGCATGACTTTCTGTTTGCCGACAGCGGTGTACAGCACCGGGACAATGTTCGAGCAGCCCGCACCGACCAACGCATAACCCACCAACGCCGCTTCCCAGGCCGGGGCCAGGGTGGCGAGCAGCAGGCCAACGGCGGCGGTCAGCCCGCCAATAATGATCACCCGTTTGGCGCCGAGCCGCTGCACGATGGCGTCTCCGGTCAGGCGGCCGGCAGTCATGGTCAGGGCGAATGCGGCATAACCCAGGCCCGCGTAGGCGGTGTCGAGATTGCGCTCGGAGGTCAGAAACACCGCACTCCAGTCGAGCACTGCGCCTTCGGCGAGAAATACGATAAAACACAGGCTGCCAATAAACAGCACCACCCCATGGGGCACGGCAAAGGCTGGCCCCGTGCTTTCACTGCCATAAGGCAACAGATGCGGCGCAGCCTTGAACAAGGCCAGCAGCAGAAGCACGATCACCACCAGCATTGCGCCCAACGGCGACATTCCCAGCCCCAGTAGCGCACTGACCCCGGCCGCGCCGACGATCCCGCCGAGGCTGAACAGCCCGTGGAAGCCTGACATCATGGTCTTGCCACTGGCCCGCTCGACGATCACCGCTTGCAGGTTCACGGTCGAGTCCACCGAGCCGAGCCCGGCGCCGAACATGAACAACGCGGCGATTAACAGCGGCACCGAGGAAACCGTCGCCAACAGCGGCAGCGCCAGGCAGATCAGCAGGGTCCCGGCGGTCATCACCCGGCGGCAACCGAAGCGCGAGGCGAGGATCCCGGCCAATGGCATGGCAATGATCGAGCCGACACCCAGGCACAGCAGCAATAAACCGAGGGTGCCTTCATCGAGGCCGGCCCGGGCCTTGGCGTAAGGCACCAATGGCGCCCAGGCGGCGATGCCGAAACCGGCGATGAAGAAGGCGATGCGCGTGGACATTTGCTCCAGGCGTCCGGGGAGTACGGACGCTGGGGTAATGATGGCGGTCATGAAAAATCCTTGGCAATCCGGCCAATAACGATATGCAGCGCAACATCCTTGCACATCAGGCTGCGTCGGGCGAGGCCAGGGTTTCCCCCGCTGACGCAATGCAGTGCTTTACTGAAGCGTTGCCAGTGGATTTACCGACTGTAAAAAATCTGAAACCGATCTGCTCCACTCATTAATAAGGAGATCTCGATGCAAACCGATAAAAAGTACTCGCCGACGCTACAGCTGTCGAACCCGCCGGGCCTTTACGACCCGACCGCCAATGGTTATAGCCATGTGGCCCAGGTGGCGGCTGGTGCGCGGTTGGTATTTATCGCCGGGCAGGGCGGCGAGAACGCGGACAGTCTGTTATCGAGTGATTTCGCTGAACAGGTCCGGCAGGCGCTGGATAATCTGCAGATCGCTCTGGCAGCGGCCGGCGCCGAGGTGAGCGATGTGGCCAAGCTGACGGTATTGATCGTCGACCACAGCCTGGAGCGTCTGGAAATTTTCGGCGAAGAGCTGCATCGGGTCTGGGGTTCAGCCCCCAAGCCGGCCTGCACTCTGATCCCGGTACCGAGGCTGGCGCTGGACAACATGCTGTTCGAGATCGAGGCGATCGCGGCAGTTGCGGTATGACGCAGTTCTACGATGCCCGCGGCAATATCTACGCCGTTGTCTCACTCGATGGGTTGCGCCAACGCGCAATCGTGTTTCCAGAGCAGGCATGCCAAGCCGCACAAACACTGGATAATTGGGCGTTGCAGGCGGTGGAAGCTTTTTGTGGCTGGGCCCCCGACACCAGACCGGCAGGCGCCAAGGCCCATCGCTCGGATGGTCTGCTCATCGGTCCATTTCAGTCCGGGCCGCCCTACGACCTGCTGATCGTCAACACTGACGGCAGCCTGGCAGAACGCAGTGGTAACGGCTTGACCATTTTTGCCCAGGCATTGACTGATAAGGGGTTAATGCCGGCGCAGGGGCCTTGTGTGCTCAAGGTTCATCACAACAAGGGGGATGCTGTATCGCCAGTGGAAACCTCGGTTGATCCGGCGGAGGTTGAAGGCATTCGCGGGTTTTGGCTGGACTTGGGCAAACCGGCATTCGGCCCGCAGGCCGTGGCGGCCCAAGGTGTCGAGGCTGCTGAGTTGAATGGCCACGGCCTGAACCAGCTGTCGCAGCTTTCCAGCATCAACCCGGCATGGAATCGAAGCCAGTTCGTGCGTATCGGCAATCCCCATTGCGTGACCCTGGTTGCAGACGCAGGCTCATTACCGAGCAATGAACAGATGCGCGAGCCCGATTTGTCCTCAGGTCTGACCCGCATCGCTTTCGCAGGGCCGACCGGCGCTGGCGAGCCTTGTCCGGCTGGGGTCAACTTGCAATGGGCGATGCTCGAGTCCGAGGGGCGGATAGTCGCCCGGGTGTTCGAGCGTGGCGAAGGTCCGACCGCGTCCTCCGGCACCAGTGCCAGTGCGGTGGCCTGTGCTGCCTGGCGTGTGGGCTGGGTGCCGGCGGGGGAGGTTGCGGTGAGCATGCCGGGTGGCACGGCGCCGGTCCTTCTGGAAGAACAGGACGGCGAATTGAGTAAGGTCAAGTTGTTTGGGATGGCGCGGGCCATCCTTTAGAGCCAGGGTGACCGATCTATTGCTATCGCGAGCCTGCTCGCGATAGCGCCCGCTCGGCCTGCGAGTCTCCAACGCCAATCAGCAGTCCGAATCCCCGAACAACTCCACCTGTGGCATCTGCCGTTTCATCAATACTTCCCCGCCACGAATCGAATACAGCGGCAATCCCTGGCTGCGGATCATTTCGTAGTCGCTGTCGGCCGACAGAATCAGCAAATTGGCCGGGCGACCGGGTTCCAGGCCGTAACGCTCGCCCAGCGCCAGGGCCTTGGCGCTGTTGTCGGTGACCAGGTCGAGGGCGCTTTGCAGATTGCGATAACCGAGCATGTGGCAGATGTGCAGACCGGCTTCCAGTACCCGCAAAATGTTGCCGTTACCCAACGGATACCAAGGGTCGACGATCGAGTCCTGGCCGAAACAGACGTTCATTCCGGCTTCAAGCAACTCGTTGACCCGCGTCACTCCACGGCGTTTCGGGAAGTTGTCAAAGCGCCCCTGCAGGTGAATGCTTTCGGTCGGGCAGGAGACGAAGCTGATCCCCGAGTGACCGAGCAGGCGGAACAGCTTGGCGCAGTAGGCGTTGTCGTAGGAGCCCATGGCGGTGGTGTGGCTGGCCGTGACCCGGGCGCCCATGTCGCGGCTGCGGGCTTCTTCAGCGAGCACTTCGAGGAAACGCGAATGCGGGTCGTCGGTTTCATCGCAATGCACGTCCACCAGGCAGCCGGTGCGTTCGGCCAGGTCCATCAGGAACTTGACTGAGCTGACGCCCTGATCGCGGGTGTATTCAAAATGCGGGATGCCGCCAATCACATCGGCGCCCAGCAGAATCGCTTCCTCCATCAGATCCCGGCCATTGCGGTAGGACTCGATGCCTTCCTGGGGGAACGCGACGATTTGCAAGTCGATCAGATGACGGCTTTCTTCGCGCACTTCGAGCATCGCCTTGAGCGCTGTCAGGCTCGGGTCGGTGACATCGACATGGGTGCGCACATGCTGGATGCCATGGGCGGCGAGGGTGCGGATGGTCTTCCTGGCACGGGTCTTGGTGTCTTCCTGGGTAATGGTCACCTTGCGTTCACCCCAGCATTCGATGCCTTCGAACAGCGTGCCGCTCATGTTCCAGCGCGGCTCGCCGGCGGTGAGGGTGGCGTCGAGGTGGATGTGCGGTTCGACGAAGGGTGGCACCACCAGATTGCCACCGGCATCCAGGTCTTCGGGGCCGAGGGTCGGTGCTTCGGTTTGCCGGGCAATGTTGGCGATCAACCCGTTTTCCAGGTGCAGTTCATGCAGACCTTCACGGTTGCGCAGACGGGCGTTGATGATATGCATCGCGATAGGTCCTCTCAGGCAGACAGCCGCCAGATCATCAGCGCGACGCCGATATCCAGCCGGTCATAAGGGTTGTCCAGCGCCAGGCCTGACAGGGCCTCGATTCGCTGGACTCGGTGAGTCAAGGTGTTGCGATGGACCGCCAACCGCTGAGCGGCAGCCACCAGATTACCGTTTTCGTGAAACCAGGCCTCCAGGGTCGGCATCAGGCTGGGGCCGTGGTGATGGTCGTGGCGCAACAGCTGACCCAGGCGATCACTGAGAAACTGATCGAGCAGCGCTCGATCGCGCACGCTGCTGAGCAGTTTCAGGACTCCCAATTCATCATAGACACACAACCCGGCCCGCTCGGTAAAACGGCGTGCGGCGGCGAGGGCCTGGTGGGCTTCGTCCAGAGCCTGGGCCAGGTGGGCCGGTGGATGCTCGGCCGCACTCAAACCAACGAATAACTTCAGCGGTGCAAGACGCGGGTTGAGAGGTCTCAGCCAGTTCGCCAGGCGCTGGCGATTATCGTGTGCGCTGGCGGCGTCGGGTGCCGGCAGCAGCAACGTCCATTGGCCAGCACGACCGAGTACCGGCAGTGCCGGCGGGTGTTCGCGGGCGAACTGGCGCAGGCGCCGGGCGATGCTGTCGTGCTGGCGATCCAGCTGCGCCTCGATTTCCTCGGCACTGCCCTGGGCGAACAACGACTCGCCGCCTTCAAGTTGCAACTGCGCGACTTGCCAGTGGCCCCGCAGCGGCATGCCCAATTGTTCGGCGCGGTGCAGCAGCAGATCGAGGGACTGGTACTGGCCGGCCAACAGTCGCTCCAGCACATCGTGGCGTGAACGACCGAGCTGTTCGGCCTGGATCAGTGCCGAGCCGATGGCCTGCGTTACCAGGACCATCTTTAACCAGTAGGGCTGTTCGATCAGCGGCATGCCGGCGGACTCGGCAGCCGCCAGCAGGCGTTGAGGAATGGCCTGGATGTAAGCCGGGCCGGTGAGAATCACCAGCCCGGCCACCTGGCGTTCGCAGGCTTCGTCCAGCAGTCGCAAGAGGTTTTCTTCGTCCCGTGGATGATTGATGCCGGTGACGAACACCAGCTCACCGCCCAATACCCATTCGGCGATGCCGCTGTTTTCCGCCACGTAGGGCCAGCGCACCGGGTTCTGCAAACCGACGGCACCGGCCCGCAGGCGCATGGAATCGAGCCCTGGCAGGGCCAGTACTTCCTCGATCGTCAGACTCATACCTGCACGTCGGCGGCTAACGAGGCTCGGGTGCCAAGCAGACCGGTGAGTATCACGTAGGTCAGCGCAGCGGCGACGATCCCTACCAGCGGCGCGACCCACGGCGAGTTGAACGCCGCCACCGTACCCACCCCATAGGCGCTCAGTCCCGACCAGTTGAAGGCCGGCAGTCTGGCGTCGGCCAGGCGCGGATAGCGGCCACGATAGCGATAGAAGAAGTCCGCCATGATCACCCCACCAATGGGCGGGATCACCGTGCCCAGCAGAATCAGGTAGGGCACCAGCAGGTCGTACATGCCGAGCAGGGCCAGCAGCGTGCCGATCAGCGCGCCGACCAGGGTCACGGTTTTGCGCCGACGGGTGCGCAGCAGGTTGCAACCGGCCACTGCGAAGTTGTAGATGGTGTTGTCCTGGGTGCTCCAGATGTTCAGCAGCAGCATGGCCATGGCGGCCATGGCGAACCCTTGCAACAGCAGCACTTCGACCACGTCCGGCTGCTGGTAGACGATCGCGCCATAGGCACCGATCAGCACCATCAGGCCATTGCCGATGAAAAAGCCGATCAGGCTCGCCAGCACCGCCACCCGCGCCGAACGGGAAAAGCGCGTCCAGTTGGTGGCCTGAGTCGCGCCGCTGACGAAGGTACCGAAGACCAGGGTGATGGCGGTCGACAGATCCAGGCTGGCGCTGGGCACCACTGCCAGCAGGCCATCCAGCCCGCCGACCTTCACCGTGGCGACCCACATCGATAACATCAGCAGCAAGGCCATGGCCGGCACGGCGATATAGGAGAGGATTTCCAGGCCGCGGTAGCCGACATACGCCGTGGCGCAGAACACCATGCCGAACAGCACCATCAACCCCAGCACCGTGCCCTGGCTCAGTTCGAAGTACTTGCCCAAGACCACCGCGGCCGTCGCGGTACCCCAGGCATACCAGCCGATCTGGGTGAAGCCGAGGATCAGATCGCTCAATTTGCTGCCGATCTCGCCGAAGCAGAAACGCCCCATCAGTACCGAGTTCAGCCCGCTCTTGAAGGCGATGTAACCGAGCCCCGCGGCGTAGATACCCAGTAGCAGATTGCCGAGGACGATAACCCCGAGCATCTCGGTGAAGCTGAAAGCCACACCCAGCTTGCCGCCGGCAAACATGGTTGCGGTAAAGAAAGTAAACCCCAGCAGCACCATCGCCGTAGACGCCAGGCCCTTGCGGGCATGCATGGGGACTTCACTGAGAGGATAATCGTTGCCCGGATCGTTCTGCGTCATGTGCCTTCCCCTGGTGTGTGAGTGACGCAGGCACATTGCAGTCACCGTGCCAACGTACAGGCAGTGATCGGCGCACAGCTGGCATAGTGCAATCTGCACACTATTTATAGCTGTGAATGGAGATTTGGCGTGAGGAGGTGGTCAATTTGCCCAATAAGGCACGAAAGCGGTGCGGGGTTGATACATATTGAATCACCGGTGGGGAGATAAGAAGGTATGAGCCGGACGCAAAACCTGTGGACTCACCCCAACGACTTACTCATATAAACCCGCCGCAAGCCATTCTCTTCAACCCGGTGGGTTTCAAAAAATCCTCTTCCGGCGTACATCGCAATGTTTTTCGCTCATCGCTTCATGGGTGTACAGGCGGATCGAGGCATAGTCCGCTTCAACCGCGTGAAACTCGGCAAACTCCAGCAATTGCCGGCCATAACCCCGGCCTTGGGCCTGGGGGCTGATGCCAGGTTGTCCAGTAGCAGGTACTCCTTGGTGTTGATCAACACCACTAAGCCGACCATCCCCACGTCGCTCTCGATGACATGAGACCTGAAAGCCGAAGGAACAGGCATAAAAAAACCACCGGGTTCGGTGGTTTTCTTCAATCGCCGGCTTATTCGCCGTGATAAATGCAGCCGCTGGTGCAGGTTTCATGGATGCGGATCGCGCTGAGTTCCGGCAGCAGGGGCTTCAACTCGTTCCAGATCCATTTGGCCAGGACTTCGCTGGTCGGATTTTCCAGGCCAGGGATGTCGTTCAAATAATTGTGATCGAGGCGCTCGTAGAGCGGCTTGAAGATCGCCTTGATTTCCGAGAAGTCGCGAATCCAGCCGGTGCGCGGATCGAGGTCGCCGCTCAGGTGAATCGCCACTTTGAACGAGTGGCCGTGCAGGCGTCCGCACTTGTGGCCTTCCGGAACGTAGGGCAGGCGGTGGGCGGACTCGAAGGTAAACTCTTTGAAGATTTCCACAGTGGTTTGAGCTCTGGCAGGTGGCTATCGCCCGCGGCGATGAAGGCAGCTAACGAGTTTAACAGCTTGGCTTTGCCGATGCGGTAAATCCCTGACTAAAGGGTCAGCAGGTGCTCCCCCAGCCGACCGTTCGCCGCCAGCTCAAGGAACTCGTCACCGAGGCGCCGACTTTCTTCCATGGCCGTGCGCCAGTATTTTTGCCGGCTCTGGTCATCGCCCATGAAGCGCTTGAAGTCATTGCGATCCGGCAATTTACCGTAGGGCAGGCGGGCCAGGTAATCCCTGGAGGGCGCCAGCAGTAAAACGTCCTGTAACCGCTTCGGATTGCCGCGCCGCCATGGCAAACCTTTGTCGAACCAGCCGGGAATCACCCGGTCGGTGAAGTGCGGATAGAGCACGATATCTTCGCCGCTGTAAGGCAGGTCGAGGTGGTAATCCAGCAAGCCGCCGTCGCGATAGGTGCCGGCACCCGCGCCGGGCAAGTCGCGCACCCCTTGCATGATCATCGGGATCGAACCGGACGCGAGCAAGGCCTGGCGCAGGTTGGCGGCGTCCAGTGGCACAAAACGTGAAGGGAAGTCGTCGAGGGCATTGAGTGGCGGCGCCAGGCGCGGGTCATGCAGGATCACCCGTTCGAAATGCCGGGACAGCCGTGAACGCCCGCGCAGGTTATCGGCGATCACCGAGGACAACCCCAGCCCCAGCCGGCCACGGTGATCGTCGGCCAACAAACCGTGGCTTTTCACCACCATGATGTTCAGTCGGTAGTGAGCGTTATCGAGGATCAACGCGTCGCGACCCTCGAGCAGATCGTGGAGCATGCGCTGCGAGCTTTGACTGATATCCGCCATGTTCACGCCCTTGGCGAAGCTTTGCTCGTTATAGAGTTGGCCCAGACGCTTGATCTCTTCGGCGGCATCCGGCAGGCAGGCACAGGCGAAACGCCAGGAGCCGACCGATGCACCAATCAACGAGCGCTCCCGTGGCGCCGCCGGCAGCCACTCACCAAACAACGCCAGATCCAGCCCCTGAATACCCAGGGCCTTCGGTCCGCCGGCCGCGCCGGGAAGCGTGCCGACATCGGCCGCGCTCAGACCGTTTTCACGTATCCGGGCGAAGGCGCGTTTGCCGGCTTTGAGGGTCAGGGCGGGGAACTTGATGTGGATAGCGGTCATACCGGCCTCAATAGTCGCGGGCGGGGATTGTAGAAGATCTCAGGATTGGCATGGTGGCAATTCAGTTTCAGTTAAGTTGATGCAGTTATCGTGGGTCCCGTAGGCAACATAGGCAAAAAACGGAGACTCATCATGAAAACCTTGACCGCCCTGTTCACCGCGACCGTTATCGGCATGACTGCCAGCCTGGCGCACGCCCGTGACCTGGGACCGGACGAAGCCCTGAGACTGCGCGACGCTGGTACCATTCAATCTTTCGAGAAGCTCAATGCCACGGCATTGGCCAAGCACCCGGGCGGCACCGTGCACGAAACCGAGCTGGAAGAAGAGTACGGCAAGTACCTCTACCAGGTGGAACTGCGCGATGCCCAGGGTGTTGAATGGGACATCGAATTGGACGCTGTCAGTGGGCAGGTTCTCAAGGATCATCAGGATACGTAATGAAGGTAAATCTGCGCACCTGCAGTCGAACGGCTCTGGCGCTTCTGGCATTTTGCTCGTTCGTTGTGGCCCGTGACCTGGATCAGGACGAAGCCCTGCACCTGCGCCAGCAAGGCGTTATCGCGCCGCTCGAGCAACTGCTGGGAGCGGCCATGCAACGCTACCCCGGAGGCAAATTACTGGAGGCCGAACTCGAGGAGCACAAGGACCAGCCGGTGCGCTATATCTATGAAATAGAACTCTTGACCGCTGACGGCGTGGTGCGTGAAATCGAGCTCGACGCCAACACCGGTGAGCTCCTCAAAGACAAGGAAGATGATTGATGCGCCTGCTTTTGGTGGAAGACCACGTCCCGCTGGCCGACGAGTTGCTGGCCGGGCTCAATCGCCAGGGTTACGCCGTCGATTGGCTGGCCGACGGCCGCGACGCGGTGTATCAGGGCAGCAGCGAACCCTACGACCTGATCATTCTCGACCTTGGCCTGCCAGGGTTGCCGGGGCTTGAGGTGCTGAGCCAATGGCGCGCTGCGGGCCTGGCCACGCCGGTGTTGATTCTCACCGCCCGTGGGTCCTGGGCCGAGCGGATCGAAGGCCTGAAAGCCGGTGCCGATGACTACCTGACCAAGCCATTCCATCCCGAGGAGTTGCATTTGCGGGTCCAGGCGCTGTTGCGGCGCTCCCATGGCCTGGCCAATCAGCCGACCCTCAAGGCTGCCGGCTTGCACCTGGATGAAGGGCGCCAGTGCGTGACCCGCGACGGCGCCGATATTCAGCTGACAGCGGCCGAGTTTCGCTTGTTGCGTTACTTCATGCTGCACCCTGAACAAATCCTTTCCAAAAGCCATCTCGCTGAACACTTGTACGATGGCGAAACCGAGCGCGACTCGAATGTTCTGGAAGTTCACGTCAACCATTTGCGGCGCAAGCTTGGTCGCAGCGTGATTGAAACCCGTCGCGGCCAGGGTTACCTGTTCGGCGGGACGGCGCAGTGAGGTCGATTCAGCGCCGACTGAGTCTGGGTCTGATCAGTGTCCTGGTCATCGTCGGCCTGGTGCTGGCGCAGACCAGTCTCTGGCTGTTCGAAAGGGGCCTGCAAGGTTATCTGGAAGACGGGCTGCGCAACGACAGCGAGAACCTGCTGGTGGCCCTGGTGCGTGGCCCGCAGGGTTTGCAACTGGACGAGCGACGCTTGTCGCCAGCCTATCAGCGGCCATTTTCCGGGCATTACTTTCACATCGACTTTGCCGACGCGCATTGGCGCTCACGGTCCTTGTGGGACCAGGAACTGCCAAAGCTGGATCACCCCGGTCTGCACAGTCATCTGCAACTGGGGCCGGAAGGGCAGCAGTTGCTGATCCTGCGCTCCGATTATCGGCGGCTGGGGCAATCGATCTCCATCAGCGTGGCGCAGGATTACACGCCGGTACGGGAAAGCTTTCGGCGCCTGCAGCAGATCGGCCTGGGCCTTGGTCTGGCGGGCTTGCTGCTGATTCTGCTATTGCAGCGAATCACCGTGCGCCGGGCCTTGCGGCCGCTGGAAACGGCCCGGGAACAAATCGTTCAGCTGCAGCAGGGCCAGCGTTCACAACTGGACGCCCAGGTTCCGGTGGAACTGGAGCCGCTGGTGGAGCAGATCAATCATTTGCTCGCGCACACTGAAGACAGTCTCAAGCGTTCACGCAATGCCTTGGGCAATCTGGGGCATGCGCTGAAAACCCCGCTGGCGGTATTGCTGAGCCTGGCCTCAAGCGAGAAGCTGGATGCGCATCCTGAGCTGCGCAAGATCTTGCTGGCGCAACTCGAACAGGTGCAGCAACGCCTCCATCGCGAGCTGAATCGGGCCCGTCTGGCCGGCGATGCCTTGCCGGGCGCGCAGTTCGATTGCGACCTGGAACTGCCCGGCTTGCTCGCTACCTTGAACATGATCCATGGTGAACACCTTGCACTCAGCCACGTCGCGCCTCCCGGCCTGCAGTTGCCATGGGATCGGGAAGACTTGCTCGAATTGCTTGGCAACCTGCTGGACAACGCCTGCAAATGGGCGGATGCCGAAGTGAAGCTGAGCATTGCCGAAACGGCCGAGGGCTTTCGTCTGATGGTGGAGGACGACGGGCCGGGGATCCCCGAGGAGAACCGCGATCGAGTGTTCAGCCGCGGTACGCGGCTGGATGAACAGACCGACGGCCATGGCCTGGGACTGGGCATCGTGCGCGACATCGTCGAGGTATGGGGCGGCGAAATGCGCCTGGAGAGTAGCGAGTCGGGCGGGTTGAAGGTGGTGATTGAGTTGCCCGGGAGCTGAGTCTGTTGTGGGAACGTGGCTTGCCCCCCGTAGCAGCTGCCGAAGGCTGCGTTCGGCTGCGCAGCAGTCGCAAATCCTGCTTCCACGGTTTGTCTGGAATACCACGGTGCCAGATTTTACGGCTGCTGCGCAGCCGGACGCAGGCTTCGCCAGCTGCTACGGGCATCGTGGCTCGGCCGCGCAAGCGGTGTGCCTGGCACACCGCCAACCCCCGTCAAACCCTGAACTGATCCATCAAGCTCTGCTGCTGGTTGGCCAGGCTGTTCAGCGCCTGGCTGACCCGCGCCGATTCGTTGGCTTGCCCCGACAGCGATTCTGTCACGTCACGAATGGTCGCCACGTTGTTGTTGATCTCTTCGGCCACGGCGCTTTGCTCTTCCGCGGCGCTGGCGATCTGCAGGTTCATGTCAGTGATCACGGTCACCGCATCGCCGATCTGGCGCAGGGCGGTCACGGCCTGGCTGACTTGCTCGACACTGCCTTGAGCCTGGCGATGGCTGTTGCTCATGGAGCCGACAACATCCTGAGTACCGCTTTGCAGCTGTTCGATCACCTGGCGGGTTTCCTCCACCGACTCCTGGGTGCGTCGGGCCAGGTTACGCACTTCATCGGCGACCACGGCGAAACCACGTCCGGCTTCGCCGGCGCGAGCCGCCTCGATGGCAGCGTTGAGGGCCAGCAGGTTGGTCTGATCGGCAATCGCGCGAATCACTTCCAGTACCGAACCGATTTTCTCGCTGTTGGCGGCCAGGCCTTCGACCTGGGTCATCGCCGTGCTCATGTCCGCGGCAAGGTTGTCGATGCTGGTGGTGGTGCGGTCTATCACGGTCAAACCCTGACGGGTCGCCTGATCGGCGTCACGAGCAGCCTGCGCCGCCTGAGCTGCGCTGCGGGCGACGTCCTGTGCGGTGGCGCTCATTTCATGGGACGCGGTAGCCACCTGGTCGACCTGGCGGTACTGCTGTTCCATGCCGGCGCTGGTCTGGGTGGCGATAGCGGCCGATTGGTCGGCGGTGCTGCGGGCATCCTGCACCGAGCGTTTCACCTCGGCGATAATCGGTTGCAGCTTGTCGAGGAAGCGGTTGAACCAGCCAGCCAGTTGCCCGAGTTCGTCTTGCTTGTCGTAAGCCAGGCGCCGGGTCAGATCACCTTCACCGCTGGCGATGTCCTCAAGCATGTGCGCGACACCGAGGATCGGCCTGGTCACGCTGCGAGCCATCAGCCAGACCAGCAGCAGGCCAATGACCGCCGCCAACAGACCGAGACTCAACTCGATAAGGGTGCCGCTGGTGCTGCGTTCGTCGAGCTCTTTCTTCAGGGTTTCAGCCGGGCCGACCAGGGCCTTCTCCGGTACCTCCAGCAACACCCCCCACGGCTTGCCACCGGGGATTGGCGTGAAGGGCGCGAGCACTTTCAGTTGTTCATTACTGCGCAGGCTCTGGGTCTGGCTGTTGCCGGACAGCATGCGGATCAGTTCGGCACCGCTGGCCTTGTCGATCCTGTCCAGGCGCTGGCTCAGTTTGCTGGCGTCCGGGCTATAGCCGGCCAGCAGACCGACCGGGCTGATGATGCTGACGTTGGTCTGGCCGTCATAGAGATTCTTGCTCGCTTGCTGGCTGACCGTTTGCAGGCTATTGAGGTTGATGTCGACCGACAGCGAGGCGATGACTTTGCCATCGACCATCAATGGGAAGACGATGCTGGTCATCAGCACGTTCTGACCGTCGATCACATAGAAGTACGGCTCGATCACGCAAGGCTTGAGCGTGGCGCGCGGGCAGGTGAACCAGGCATTGGCCGGTTCGCCGCTGGGGCCAGTACTGGTATCGGCCATGTCGCTTTCCGGCAGGGCCATCGAGGTCAGTTTGCCCGGTGTCGGTTGCGACCAGTACAGGGCAAAACGGCCCTGGTCATTGCTACCCACTTCTTTCTGGCCAGCAAACAACTCATCCTTGCTGTCCAGCGCATTGGCTTCGAACACCAGCGACAGGCCGAGCAGATCCGGGTTGGCTTGCAGGGCCGACTTGACCTGGCGGGTCAGGTCTTCGCGCAGGTCGAAGGCATCGAGGAAACGTTTCTCGGCCTGTTCACGCAGGAACAGTACCTGGCGGGAGAAGCCGTGACCGTATTGATAGGCATCCATGAATTGCTGGCGAATGTCCAGCGCCTGGACCTCACCCAGGGCCTCGATCCGGGCCTGGGCCGCTTCGTTGAGCATCTCCATGCTCGAATTTTTTACCAGTTCGGCGTTGTGCTCCATGCGATAGAGCG
This sequence comes from Pseudomonas sp. KH_050, assembly GCF_057838875.1. Classification (NCBI taxonomy): domain Bacteria; kingdom Pseudomonadati; phylum Pseudomonadota; class Gammaproteobacteria; order Pseudomonadales; family Pseudomonadaceae; genus Pseudomonas; species Pseudomonas sp. KH_050. The sequence goes on from NZ_CM174478.1 coordinate 1,734,907, forward strand.
AAAGTCCCACCAGCAAGGTGACAATGCCGAGCAGGCAGAGACCGGCCAGAAGGGTGATTTTCCATTGAATGGAAAGTTGTCTGAGCGACATGGAGATGTCCTTGAGGATAAAACGAGAGAGACTTCGCTCTATAGCGGCCACACTTTTTGTTTCTTGATCCACACCCTCCAAATAAGAAGTTACCCGCAAACCCCGTAGGGCCTGCGCTCACTTTGACAAGCCGCCCCTGCTGCGGCACAGTGCGCGCCCTCTAATAAAACTCCCCCCTTTGAATTAAATCCGGCAGCTGTGATTCGCAGCTCTTTGGCCGGACTCATGCCGTTTGCGGTGGTTTTTTCCCTTGGTAGTGCTTTGAGGTAACGATGATTAATGCAGTAATTGCCGCGGTTGGCGTCATGCTGGTACTCAGCCTGTCCCGTGTGCATGTGGTGATCGCGCTGATCGTTGGTGCTCTGGTGGGCGGCTTGACCGGTGGCCTGGGCATGGAGGCCACCTTGAAAGCCTTCAACAGTGGCCTCGGTGGCGGCGCAACCGTGGCCTTGTCCTACGCCTTGCTCGGCGCTTTTGCGGTGGCGATTGCCAAGTCCGGCCTGGCGCATGCGCTGGCAGATAAAGCCTTGCTGCTGGTCGACCGTCAGGACGCTGCGGGTGGCGGGCAGGTGAAGTGGATACTGATTGGCTTGCTGTGGGTGGTGGCCATCGCCTCGCAGAACATCCTGCCGATTCATATTGCCTTCATTCCGTTGCTGGTACCGCCACTGCTCTATGTGTTGACCAAGTTGCAACTGGACCGTCGGCTGATTGCCTGCGTCATCACCTTCGGCTTGATCACGCCCTATATGTTCTTGCCGGTGGGTTTCGGCAATATCTTCCTCAATGAAATTCTGCTGGCCAATGTCCGTAGCAGTGGTGTGGATGTCAGCCAGGTCAATGTCACCCACGCAATGGGCATTCCGGCGTTGGGCATGGTATTCGGTTTGCTGGTGGCGTTCTTCAGCTATAGCAAGAAGCGTATGTATGACCTGGACAAGATCGAGAAGGTCGAGCAGGTGGCGGTGCAGTACAACCCGCTGACCCTGCTGGTGGCCGGGCTGGCCATTGCCGCCGCGTTCATCATTCAGTTGCTGCTGGACTCGATGATCATCGGTGCGCTCGCCGGCTTCCTGATCTTCTCGGTGTCGGGCGTGGTGCGTTGGCGCGAGACCGATGAGCTGTTCACCGAAGGCATGAAGATGATGGCCATGATCGGCTTCATCATGATTGCCGCCTCGGGTTTTGCCGAAGTGATGAAAGCCACCGGCGAAGTACGCACCCTGGTCGAAGCCTCGGCGACCTGGATCGGTCACAGCAAAGGCATCGGCGCCTTGCTGATGCTGTTGGTCGGCTTGCTGGTGACCATGGGCATCGGCTCGTCATTCTCCACTGTGCCGATTCTCGCGGCGATTTTCGTTCCATTGTGTGTGCAACTGGGTTTCAGCCCGTTGGCGATCGTCTGCATTGTCGGCACGGCCGGAGCCTTGGGAGATGCCGGTTCGCCAGCTTCCGACTCGACCCTGGGACCGACCTCCGGTCTGAACATCGACGGCCAGCATCACCATATCTGGGACACCGTGGTTCCCACTTTCCTGCACTACAACCTGCCGCTGCTGGTGTTTGGCTGGGTGGCGGCGATGATTCTGTAACCCCATATCCCTGCATCCCGGAATCCCCGTAGGAGCTGCCGCAGGCTGCGATCTTTTGCCCGTCCGGCCAACGCCTTGTCCGCCTCAAAGATCGCATGCACCTATAACATCGAGGGTGCCCGCAATTCTCCCGTAGGAGCAGCCGGTCGACGCTCCTACAGTTTTGCGTTGGCGTGCCGTTAAAGCTTTAACCACGCCAATCAAGAGTAAACGCCATGCGCCTGAGCCTGAAGGCCAAAGTTTTATCCCTCGCGGTACTCCCGGTTCTGCTGTTTGCGCTGGTGATCAGTCTGACCACGGTGTTCATTCTGCAGAATCAGGCCCGCAGCGAAGTCGAAGAGACCCGTCAGCGCCTGCTGAACGATGCCAAGGCGACCCTGCAAAGTTACGTGGCGGTGGCGATGAGCACGATCAAACCGATGTACGATGCGGCGGTACCGGGCGATGTCGCCGCTCGGGCGCAAGTGGTCAAGCTGCTGTCGAGCATCAGCTATGGCAAGGATGGCTACTTCTTCGGTTACGACTCGCAAACTGTGCGCCTGTTCAAGGGCAACAGCCCGGAAGGCGTGGGCCAGAGCTTCAAGGACAACCGCGATCCGAATGGCGTGTACGTCAACCGTGAGCTGGTGCAAGTCGCCAAGGACGGTACCCACTATCTGCAATACAGCTCGTCGCTGCCGGGTAACAACACAGTCCTGGTGCCCAAGCTCGGTTACACCGAATACCTGCCCAAATGGGACATGGTCATTGGCTCGGCGGTCAACCTGGATGGTATCGAAGCGCAGGTCGCGTCGATCGAGGCCAAGGTTCATGAGCGCATGCAAGGAGTGGTGCTGAGTATCGTCGGCATCGCCGTGGTGGTGCTGCTGGTGATTGGCGCGGTCGGCATGCTGCTGGCAAACACTATCCTGCGTCCGCTGCACCTGATGAAAGCCAGCCTTGACGATATCGCTGCCGGCGAGGGCGATCTGACCCGGCGTCTGGCAATCACCAGCCAGGATGAGCTGGGCGAACTGGCTGGCTCGTTCAACCGCTTCGTCGACAAGATTCATGGAATGGTGCGGCAAATCACCGAAATGACCTCGCAGTTGACCGGGCTTGTTACGCAAGTCACCGATCAGGCTCATCGTTCGGAGCAGGCCATGGAGCGTCAGCGCCAAGAAACCGATCAGGTGGCGACGGCGATCAACGAGATGTCCTCGGCGGCTCAGGAAGTTGCGAGAAGCGCCCAGGGCGCTGCAGTCGCAGCACAGCAGACTGACGAAGAAGGCCAGGCGGCCAAGCGCGTAGTGGATGGCAGCATCAAGCAGATCCATGCGCTGGTCAGCGATATCCGTAACAGCGGTACGTCCCTGGATAGCCTGCAAAAGGATGTGTTGTCGATTGTCAGTGTGCTGAGTGTTATTCGTTCGATTGCCGACCAGACCAACCTGCTGGCACTCAACGCCGCCATCGAAGCGGCCCGTGCCGGTGAGGCCGGGCGCGGTTTTGCGGTGGTGGCCGATGAGGTGCGGGCGCTGGCCAGCCGCACCCAGCAAAGCACCCAGGAAATCCAGGGGATGATTGACCGCCTGCAGAAGGGCACTCAATCGGCGGTAGAAGCCATGCGTCGTTCCAGCGATGCCGGTGACGGTACCTCGGCTCAGGCCAACGAGGCCGGTGCTTCGCTGGATACCATGGCCCAATTGATCGGCACCATCAACTCGATGAACGCACAGATCGCCAGCGCCGCCGAAGAGCAAACGGCAGTGGCCGAAGAAATCAATCGCAGTGTGCATCAGATCGCCGTGGCAGTGGATAACGTCGCCGACGAAACCCAACTCGGCGCCCAGACCTCTCGCAGTCTGGCCGAGCTTGGTCTGCGGCTGGGCAAGTTGGTGGGGCAGTTCAGGATCTGATTCGGGGGATTTGTTGTCTGACAAACCATTGTGGCGAGGGGCTTGCCCCGTAGGAGCTGCCGCAGGCTGCGATCTTTTGATCTTGACGATTGTGGCGTCCGCCGAAAAGATCGCAGGCTTCGCCAGCTCCTACGCTGACCGAGTACACCCGCAATGGGGGCAAGCCCCCTCGCCACAGGTTCTGCGTCCGGAGCCTAAACCGTACCAACCCGCACATCCCGCATCAACAACCCAAACCGCAAATCCAGTTGATCCGGTATCGGCAAGTACACGGTGTGCCCATCCCCCGGCGCCACCTCGATAGCTTCGTCTTTGGCGTTGTGCAGTTGATGCAGGTCGAAGTGGAAATTGCCGTTGGGGGTCATCAACTCCAGATGATCTCCGAGCTGGAAACGGTTCTTTACCCGGACTTCGGCCAGTCGATCACGCCGTTCACCGGTCAATTCGCCAACGAATTGCTGGCGCTCTGACACTGAACTGCCTTGCTGGTAGTTTTGATATTCGTCATGCACATGCCGGCGCAGAAAGCCTTCGGTGTACCCGCGTTGGGCGAGGGATTCGAGATCGGTCATCAGGCTGCGGTCGAATTCTCGACCGGCCACGGCGTCATCGATCGCCTGGCGATAGACCTGAGTGGTCCTCGCACAATAGAAGTGGGACTTGGTCCGACCCTCTATTTTCAATGAGTGCACGCCCATTTTGGTCAGGCGTTCGACGTGCTGCACCGCGCGCAGGTCCTTGGAGTTCATGATGTAGGTACCGTGCTCGTCTTCGAACGCCGGCATCAGTTCCTCAGGGCGACTGGCTTCTTGCAGCAAAAATACCTGGTCGGTCGGTGCGCCCTGGCCCAGGGTCGGCTCGGGCTGGAACGGCTGAACGATATCGCCGAGCGGGTTCTCCATGGCCGGTTGCGCCTGGTATTTCCAGCGGCAGGCATTGGTGCAACTGCCTTGGTTGGCGTCGCGCTTGTTCATGTAGCCGGACAGCAGACACCGACCGGAATAAGCCATGCATAGCGCGCCATGGACGAACACTTCCAGCTCCATGGCGGGAACCTGCTGGCGAATCTCGGCGATTTCTTCGAGGGACAGTTCGCGGGAAAGGATGATCCGGCTCAGGCCTTGGTGCTGCCAGAACTCGACGCTGGCCCAGTTCACCGTATTGGCCTGCACCGACAGATGAATCGGCATCTGCGGGAATTGCCTGCGCACCAGCATGATCAACCCGGGATCGGACATGATCAGCGCGTCTGGCGCCATCTCGATCACTGGCTCCAGGTCTTTGAGAAAGGTCCGCAGCTTGGCGTTGTGCGGGGCGATATTCACCACCACATAGAAGCGCTTGCCCTGGGCCTGGGCTTCAGCAATACCGAGGGCCAGGTTGGCGTGATCGAATTCGTTGTTGCGCACTCGCAGGCTGTAGCGTGGCTGCCCGGCATAGACCGCATCGGCACCATAGGCAAAGGCATAACGCATGTTTTTAAGGGTGCCGGCAGGGGCGAGGAGTTCAGGAGTGGCAAGGGGCATGGTGGTTTCGATCACAAAAGGCCAGGAGGATAAGGCGGTTGTGTCTGGATTTAATTGATCTGGATCTATGCTCCATGAATAAAGATGGCACTCAGGCGCGCCTTGACTGACTAAACATCAGGACGCTCTCAGTCCTGCGCCTTATTCACATGGACCGGACATGAACGAAACCACTCTGGAAAACAAATCGCTAATGGTGCTGCTGGTCCTGGTGACCATCGCCTTTATCTGGATTCTGTTGCCGTTTTACGGCGCGGTGTTCTGGGCGGTGATTCTCGGCATCCTCTTTGCGCCGTTACAGCGACGGATGCAATTGAAGTTCGGCTGGCAACGCAACCTGACCTCGTTGGTTACCCTGAGCATCTGCCTGGTGATTGCGATTCTGCCGGTGATCGTCATCAGTGCCTTGCTGGTTCAGGAAGGGGCGACTCTGTACAAGAACATCGAAAGCGGCGAGCTGGACATTGCTGATTACCTGTTGCGGTTCAAACACAGCCTGCCACCGTACTTCCAGTATTTGCTTGACCGTTTTGGCATGGGTGATCTCGATGATCTGCGAGAGAAAATCGTCAAAAGCGCCATGCAGGGCAGTCAATTCTTCGCCACCCAGGCCTTCAGCTTCGGTCAGGGCACCTTCGAGTTTCTACTGGGTTTTTTCATCATGCTGTACCTGTTGTTCTTCTTTTTGCGCGACGGCGCGGAGCTGGCGCGCAAGATCCGCGCGGCGATACCGCTGGATGACCAACAGAAGCGCCGCTTGCAGCTTAAATTCAACCGGGTGGTGCGTGCCACGGTGAAGGGCAATGTGTTGGTGGCGATCACTCAGGGGGCATTGGGCGGGGTGATTTTCTGGTTTCTGGACATTCCCAGCGCATTGCTCTGGGCGGTAGTGATGGCATTTCTGTCGCTGTTACCCGCGGTGGGAGCGGGGATCGTCTGGGCGCCGGTCGCTGCATTCTTTCTGTTCAGCGGGGCGATCTGGCAGGGGGTGGTGCTGGCGTTGTACGGAATATTGGTCATCGGCCTGGTCGACAATGTGCTGCGCCCGATGCTGGTGGGCAAGGACACGAAAATGCCGGACTACCTGATTCTGATTTCCACCTTGGGCGGCCTGGCGATCTTCGGTCTGAACGGATTTGTCATCGGCCCCTTGATCGCCGCGCTGTTCATCTCAAGCTGGGCGCTGTTCGTCGAAACCAAGCCTCGGGTGCAATTGCCTTAAACGCACACGCTGTGAACATCCATGCTTTGCGACAATGCCTGAGCGGCGAGGAGTGAAGTGAACGGGCCGCTGATCGCCACGCCGTCCTGCATCAGATACCAACAAGCGAGCAATCCCAGCTCTCTGAGCGGTGTGGGAACTGCGCTACCAACTACGGACATGATTTGAACCTTGGACATAAGTACCTCCATCAGATGGGACTACTTTATGGACCAAAGGGTTCAACGAGAAATCATCGCGCTCGATAGTGGACATCGACGCGGGTGAAATCGAAGGCAGCCGCAGGCACTGTCTCGGCAGCGACCCTGGCGAGATCTATTCAGACATTGTTCAGGTTTTGCAACGCATCAGGCCCCACTCAAGTCGGGGCCTGAGAGTATTGCAACGTGATGACTACCAGCGTGGCCGACCGTAATAACCGCGTGGTGGGCCATAGTAGTAGCCAGGTGGCGGACCGTAGTAGACCGGTGCCCGCCGGTAATAGATCGGTTGCTCGATGTAAACCGGTTGCGGCTGGTAATAGACTGGCGGCTGTTGAACGTAGACCGGCTGCGGCTGGACATACACCGGCTGCTGCACATAGACCGGCCGATCGCGGCTGATGATTGCCGAGCCGACTATGGCTGCGCCGACCACCGCGCCGAATACCGCTGGTCCCCTCCAATCACCACCATGACCATGACCATGACCGTAACCACCGGCGGATGCCTGACCTGTGACAGCGAGTGCGCCGATGAGCAAGGCCACTGTGGGAAGATGACGAATCATGGCTATACCTCGTTTTTCAACCCCCGGCGCTTGCGGTCTGCAATAGACCCAAGGTTTGTCGCGGGGATACTTCTCAGACAGCAATTTTTGAAAAATCTACCGAGCCATTGAGTAAATATTGTGTAAGGTCTGTAGCGGTTTCTTGACCTTGATATGCAGCGAAACCAGCACCTGAACCTCACTGAATAATGATCGAACAGAACCGGTGGGCTGGCTAATCCCGTCCATCTGAAAGTGCTGTTTGAAGGAGAAAAACATGCAGATGAACCCGAATAAAGACACCCAACTGTGCATGTCGCTGTCAGGGCGCCCGGGGAATTTCGGCCTGCGTTTTCATAACCATCTGTATGAGCAACTGGGGCTGAATTTTTACTACAAGGCGTTCAGCAGCAATGACCTGCCGGGTGCGGTGGGTGGCATCCGTGCATTGGGCATACGCGGCTGCGGGGTCTCCATGCCGTTCAAGGAAGCCTGCATTGCGTTGGTCGATGAGCTGGATGATTCGGCCAAGGCCATCCAGTCGATCAATACCATCGTCAACACCCATGGCCATCTCAAGGCTTACAACACTGATTACATTGCCATCGCGCAACTGCTCAAGACTCATGAAGTGCCGCAGAACTTGACCTTTGCCCTGCGCGGCAGTGGTGGGATGGCCAAGGCGGTGGCCAGCGCGCTACGTGATGGCGGCTATCGAAATGGTTTGATTGTGGCTCGAAATGAAACAGCTGGCCGCGCGCTGGCGAGTTCCCTGGGTTACCAATGGCTGCCAGAGCTTGGCGCCGAGCGGCCACAGATGCTGATCAACGTCACACCGATCGGTATGTCTGGCGCAGCGCAAGCCGATCAACTGGCTTTTGCCGCGGATGCCGTCGACTCTGCGCAAATAATCTTCGATGTGGTGGCGATTCCCTCGGAAACACCGTTGATCGTGCGCGGCCGTGCCCAGGGCAAACGGGTGATCACCGGTCTGGAAGTGATCGCCATTCAGGCGCTTGAGCAGTTCGTGTTGTACACCGGCGTGCGTCCGACGCAAGAGCAGTTTCAGAAAGCGGTGGCTTTCGCGCGGGGTTGAGTAGCGCCTGCAACATCGCCAAGATCGCAGCCTGCGGCAGCTCCGCATTTTATAGGAACACGCGGTCGGTGTAGGAGCTGCCGCAGGCTGCGATCTTTTAAGGGCAACCCTTATTCCAGCCGTGCCAAACGCTCTTCCAGCGCGGCGATCCGCGCTTCCAGTTCTTCGATGCGCTCCACCGACACGCCGCTGCCGCTGCTGCGTTCCCCTTGAGTCTGCCGTGCGGCCAGAATCACCTCGATATCGGCCGGGTCGCCCAGCGCATGCATGTAGCGGTCTTCGCGTTGCCCGGCCTGACGTGGCAACAGCAATGCCAGGCCGCGGGCAATCAGCCGGTCGAGCTGGTGCACGACCTGTTCGGTGTCTTCGAAATCATGCATGCGGCCGCTGCGGGTCAGCAGCTCATTGACAGTCTGCGGGCCGCGCAGAAACAGCAGGCCCGTGAGGATTACCTGGGCGGGCACCAGTTCCAGCGCCTTATCTACCCGATGCTCCCAGCGATCGGCGCGGCTGCCCATGACCAGGCGAGTGAAACCCCGGCCTTCGAGGGCCCGAAGGCTCTGGCCAACCAGGCCCTGGGTGAGGTTCATCACCGGTTCGCGGCTGGTTTTCTGATTGCAGGCGATGACCAGTGCATTGAGGGTCAGCGGATAGGTTTCCGGGCTGGTGGCCTTTTTCTCGATCAAGGAGCCGAGAATGCGGATTTCCGTACTGCTGAGCCGCGGTTCATCGCTGGAGGTGTCGTGCTCGGTGCTCATCGCGCTTTCCCTATGCTGTCGAAGGCAACTAGCCTAATCCTTGCAGAATAAAAGACAAGCCGCCAGGCGACTCAAGCATGGCTATAATCGCGCCACGTTCAACTCCCGCCACAACCTGCGAGACTGTCATGACTATTTCTCTGTATGCCGCATCCGTCCCGGTTTTCAAGCAAATGCTCAACGCCCTGAGCGGCGTCCTGAACAAGGCCGAAGCCCACGCCACGGCTAAGAACATTGCCCCAGAGGTTTTCCTGCAAGCGCGCCTGTCCCCGGATATGTTCCCGCTGGTGCGTCAGGTGCAGATCGCCGTGGATTTCGCCAAAGGCGTTTCCGCGCGTCTGGCCGAGGTTGAGCTGCCAAAGTACGACGACACTGAAACGACCTTCGCCGAGCTGCAAGCGCTGATCAGCAAAGTCCTGGCCTTCATCGAAGACATCAAGCCTGAGCAGATCGATGGCAAGGAAGGGATCGAGATCATCACCCGCCAGGGCACGCCGAAAGAGAAACGCTTCACTGGCCAGGCTTACCTGCTGACTTACGGCTTGCCGCAGTTCTTCTTCCACGTCACCACCGCCTACGCGATCCTGCGTCACAACGGTGTGGAGGTCGGCAAGCGCGATTACATGGGCGCGTTCTAAACCCCGCAGCCACAAAAAAGCCCGGCAAGGTTCGCACTGAACCTTCCGGGCTTTTTCTTGGGCTGGATTGCATTGGAAGTTACACCGCCTTCACGGGCTTGCCCGCGAAAACGACCAGTACCGGTCAGCGGGCTTCCCCTGAATCAAGCCTTTTGCGCGATACGCTCGGCCTGTTCTTCCTGGGCCAGGCAGGCCGCGGCGGTGAACAGTACGTCGGTGGAGGAGTTCAGCGCGGTTTCCGCCGAGTCCTGCAGCACGCCAATGATGAAACCGACGGCTACCACTTGCATGGCGATTTCGCTGGGAATGCCGAACAGGCTGCATGCCAGCGGAATCAACAGCAGCGAACCACCGGCCACGCCCGATGCCCCGCAGGCGCAAATTGCCGCGACCACACTCAGCAACACGGCCGTCGGAATGTCCACGGCAATCCCGAGGGTGTGCACGGCCGCTAGCGTCAACACAGTAATGGTGATCGCCGCACCCGCCATGTTGATGGTGGCACCCAGTGGAATCGATACCGAGTAGGTGTCTTCATGCAGCCCCAGTCGCTTGCTCAACTCCAGGTTGACCGGAATGTTCGCCGCCGAACTGCGGGTGAAAAACGCGGTGATGCCGCTCTCGCGCAGGCACGTGAAAACCAGCGGGTAAGGATTGCGGCGCAGCTTCCAGAACACGATGGCCGGATTGACCACCAGGGCGACGAACAGCATGCAGCCGATCAGCACGGCCAACAGCTGCATATAGCCGAGCAGGGCACCGAAACCGGAGGTGGCGAGGGTCGAAGCCACCAGACCGAAGATCCCCAGCGGTGCGAAGCGGATCACCATGCGCACGATCAGCGTCACGCCATTGGACAGATCGCCCAGCACGGTGCGGGTGGTTTCCCCGGTATGGCGAATGGCAATGCCCATGCCGATTGCCCAAGCCAGGATACCGATGAAATTGGCGTTCATCAGGGCGCTGATCGGGTTGTCGACCACGCTGAGCAGCAGGCTTTGCAGCACTTCACTGATCCCGCCTGGCGCGCTCACCGCCACATCCTGGGTGGCCAGCACCAGGCTGGAAGGAAACAGCGTGCTGGCGACCACGGCAACGGCCGCCGCCGCAAAGGTGCCCAGCAGGTACAAAAACAGAATCGGCCGGATATGGGTTTCCTGACCCAGCTTGTGGTTAGCGATGGAAGCCATCACCAGCACAAACACCAGAATCGGTGCGACGGCTTTGAGGGCCGAGACAAAGACTTTGCCAATAAAGGTTGTCGATCGCGCCACTTCGGGCAAAAGCAACGCCAGCAGAATACCGGCGATCAGGCCGATAACGATCTGGGTCACCAGGCTGGTGCGTTTGAGTCTTTGCAGTGGAGAAGGGGCGGCAGCAGTCATAGCGGTATCTCGGATTTTTTATAGAGTGTTGTGGTTCAACGGGGGGGCAGCGGTAAAACCCGTGGCAGTGAACGGGTGGTGTCTCTGAAAGGGGCCGGACTTTATCACACCGCAGGTCTGCGGGCCTGTGACGATCTGCCGCCAGAGAATGTAGGCAGGTTCGCTCAACTGCTGACGGGGACACTCTGCTAAGATTCGCGATCCTCTTTTTTTATATCCAGTCAGCGGGCCTTTGGGCTATCGCTGGTGTCGTTGTTTGCGGAGTTATGCATGCTGTTGCCCATTTTGCTGTTGTCGGCCGCCGGTTTTACCGTGCTGACGACAGAGTTCATCATCGTCGGCCTTTTGCCATCCATCGCCCGCGATCTGGATGTCAGTGTGTCCCAGGCCGGTTTGCTGGTGACCTTGTTCGCCTTTACCGTGGCCGCCTTCGGGCCATTTCTGACCGCCTGGTGTGCTCGATTCGAGCGTAAACGGCTGTTTATCGCGGTCTTGGTGATGTTCGGGCTGGCCAATACCTTGGCGGCGCTGGCGCCCAACATCGGTGTCATGGCTGTGGCCCGGTTGATTCCAGCCCTTGGGTTGCCAGTGTTCTGGGCCTTGGCCAGTGAGACGGCCGTAGGGATAGTCGGGCCGGATTACGCCGGACGGGCGATTGCGAAAATCGGTTTCGGGATTGTATGCGCCACCGTATTCGGGATTCCCGTGGGAACGCTGATCTCCGATGCCTTCGGCTGGCGCAGTGCGTTTGGCATTCTGGCGCTGATCGCTTTCGCCAAGGCGCTGCTGTTGTTCATCTATTTGCCGCAAACCGACTTACACAAACGTCAGGTGAGTTTCCGTTCGCAGTTGAAGATCCTGCGCAGCCCGTTGATGCAGGGGCATGTCTTGTTGTCGATCCTGGTGTTCAGCGGCATGTTCACCGCTTATACCTATCTGGCTGACATCCTCGAGCGGCTGGCCGGTTTCGACGGCACCCTGGTGGGCTGGTGCCTGATGGGCTTCGGTGCGGTGGGGCTGATCGGCAACTCACTGGGGGGACGCATGGTCGATCGCCATCCGCTCATCGCCTCAATGGTGTTCTGTGCCTTCATGATCGGCAGCATGGTGGCGCTGGTGCCCGCCATTCACTCGACGCTGGGGCTGGCGGCGGCGATGGGCATATGGGGTGTGACCCAGGCGGCGCTGTTCCTGGTCAGTCATGTGCGCTTGATAAAGGTCGCACCGCAGGCGCCGGCCTTCGCCGCTTCGCTGAACATCGCCGGAGCCAACCTGGGCATCGGCTTGGGCGCGATGGTCGGTGGGCGGGTGATCGATACCTTGGGGCTGGGCAGTCTCGGCTTTGCTGCAGCGGGTTTTATCGTGCTGTCGATCCTGCTGGCGTGGTTGCTGATGAACGCCAAACCCCGGGCGGTCTGCGCCTGAATGTTCAGCCAGTGATCGCGGTAAACAGTTCGCGTCGGGCACCTTCGGTAATGGCGACGATGCCGGGGTGTTTGACCTTGCGCTCCACCGAAATGGCGTAGAAGGATTCGCTGACCGCATCGGTCTGGCCGATCAACTCCACGCCGTACTGACGCTTCACTTCGTCGGCAATCACGCTCGGGGCGATGAATATCCCGCTGCCGGATTGACCGAAGGCCTGCATCAGTGCGCTGTCATCGAACTCGCCGACGATCCGCGGCTGGATCTGCTGTTCGGCAAACCAGCGCAGCAATCGACTGCGCACCACGGTTTCCTGCCCGGGAATCAACAGTGGAGCGCCGTGTAGACCCTGTGGGAAGTCGTTCCCGTAACGTGCTGCCAGTGCCGCGGTGGCAAAAAAACTGACACCGCATTCGCCGAGTTTCTGGCTGTAGCCCTTGATGTCCAGGTGCGACGGCATCGGGCTGTCGGAGATCACCAGGTCCAGGCGCTGGATCGCCAGGTCGGCCAGCAGCCGTTCGAGCTTGTCTTCACGGCAGGTGATGCGCAGCGGTTCACTTAACTCCATGGTCGGTGCGATCAGTCGATAGACGATTGACTTGGGCACCACGTCGGCCACCCCGACCCGGAACAGGATCTGCTGCTCGTTGGGTTGGGCCCTGAGCATGGCCTCCAGTTCGCCACCGAGCTGGAACATCTGTTCGGCGTACGGCAGGGTCTGGCGTCCGGCTTCAGTCAGCTCAAGCTGGCGCCCGACCCGGCGAAACAACTCGATCCCGTAGGTCTGTTCGAGCAGGCTGATTTGCCCGCTGATGGTCTGGGGCGTCAGGTTCAGCTGCTCGCAGGCTCGAACGATGCTGCCAGTCTTGGCCACCACCCAGAAGTAATGCAGTTGCCGATAATTGAGCATAAAGGGCATTCAGTTCGTAAAAACCGAAGTATAGCTGCTAAAAATACGAATTTTCCTGAAGTGTTTCGCTCCTTAGAATGCAGCGCTATCGACGGGCCATCAATTTGGGGCCGAGCGTTATATCGAGGAAGACATGATGAAACTCACATCCATAGGCGCCGCTTCGCTGCTGGCGCTTTGCGCGTTGGCACTCAGTGGCTGCGACCAGGTCGAGAAAAGCACTCAGCAAGTGATGGACAAAGCGGCCGAGACGGCCAAACAGGCCATCGACGATACCCGGATAGCCGCGGAACAAGCATTACGCGACACGACTCAAGACATTCTTGGCAACAAGGAAAAGCCCGCTGACGAGCGCCAACAGCGCGAAGACTCGTCGCAGGAAATCTAACCCGTCATACACCGAGCCAGGACTGACCCATGGAATACCTAGTACAACTCGCCGCCAGCCCCACCGCCTGGGTTGCCTTGGCCACCTTGATCGTCATGGAAATCGTGCTTGGCATCGATAACCTGATTTTTATCTCGATCCTGACCAACAAGCTCCCTGAACAGCACCGGGCCAAGGCGCGGCGTATCGGCATCAGCATGGCGCTGGTTCTGCGTCTGGGTCTGCTCAGTACTATCGCGTTCATCGTGCAGTTGACCGAACCGGTCATCGATGTGCTCGGCCAGGTATTCTCCTGGAAAGACATGATCCTGATTGCCGGCGGTCTGTTCCTGCTGTGGAAAGCCACGACTGAGATCCACCACAGCATGGACCCGGAGCCGCAGGATACGACCTCCGCGACCTCAGGTGTGTCCATCGGGTTTGCGGCAGCGATCGGTCAGATCCTGATGCTCGATATGGTGTTCTCGATCGACAGCATCATTACCGCTGTTGGCATGACCGAGCACTTGCCGATCATGATCATCGCGGTGGTGGTCTCGGTGCTGGTGATGTTGTTCGCGGCTGAACCGCTGGCGAAATTCATCAACGACAACCCGACGGTGGTGATGCTGGCCCTGGGCTTCCTGATCATGATCGGCATGACCCTGATAGCCGAAGGCTTTGGCGCCCATGTTCCGAAAGGCTACGTCTACGCGGCCATGGCCTTCTCGGCGGCGATTGAAAGCTTGAACATGCTCTCGCGTCGCGCTCGGCAGAAGCGCCTGGCTGTTGAAGCTTAATCAGCGGCCACACTAAACGGTCGTCTGTGCTCGAAAGGGCGCAGACGACCGTTTTTTTATGGGGAATTCAAATGCCAGTCAGTGCACGCCAGCCGCCCGCCGGCCGGGTTTTGTGTTTTTGCCCGGTGCTGCGGGTGGGTGCGGGTGGTGATGTCTGCGAGTAATGCGCAGTACGCCCCACAGCATCGCGGCGGCAACGGCCAGCCAGCCACAGATCAGCATGAAGATTGTCGTTGCCAGGCTCATAAGTGCCTCCTTTGTGTCCAGCTGCGGACACACACTCCTGCAAAGAACAGTCTAGCCGCAGATGTATTTCAAGCAATCGACCAACAGTCGAGCCCCATCAACCAGTTCGCTCTATCGGTCGTTGCCAACTGCCGGTCAAGGCTATACCGGCGCTCAAGACCGCCCTATGATCGAGGCCCAAGCCGGGAGAGTGTTTGCCTGGCGTCTGAAAAGAGAGTGATGATGTTGCGGGTATTTCCTCGATTTCGATTGGCGCTGTTGGCCAGTGCCTGTGTTCTGAGTCTGGTCGGTTGCGCCGGCAGCGTGCAGCCCGAGATCCAGCGCTTGCCGGAGCGTGTCGAGCTCAGCGGCGTGCCGTTCTTTCGTAGCGAGCTTTATCAGAGCGGGCCCGCAACCCTGGCCAGCATGCTGTCCCAGCAGGGCATCGTGATTACTCCGGGGCTGTTGGACAAGCCACTGCATTTGCCGGGTGCTGAAGACCGGTTGCAGCAGAACATGCAGACCCTGGCCCGTGAGTACGGCATGGTGGTTTATCCGCTCGATAACAATCTTCCTGCCTTGTTGACCCAGGTTGCGGCCGGTTATCCGGTGCTGGTGCGCTTCAGCGAATTCTGGTCCGGGCCGAGGTATGCGGTACTCGCTGGCTACAACCGGCATAAGCAGACCGTCCTGCTGCGGGCGGGGATGAACCGTCGCCTGCTGATGGACTTCAACTCGTTTGAGTCTGCCTGGGAAAACGCTGGCAGTTGGGCTGTGCTGATCCAGGGGCCAACCCAGATACCAGCCGAAGTCGACCGGCAGCGCTGGCTGAAAGCGGCCGATGAGCTGGCTCAGGCCGGTCAGGAGCAGGCCGCGGCGAGAGCGACCAAGGCTTTGAGTGCGCCCTGATTCAATGCATGAAAAACGGCGCTATCGAGCGCCGTTAATGATCAAGGCCCCGACATGCCAGTCCGGGCCTTTTTTCATTGCGTCTAATCAGCCGTCTGGACCACGTCACTCTGACGGCTCTTGAGGTTCTTCGCGGCCTTGTATTGCAACGCAGCCCCAGGTACCGAACCGCTTTTCCCGGTTTCCAGCCACTTGCGGATACGGCTGGCATCGGCGAAATGGGTGTATTTGCCAAAGGCATCAAGGATTACCAGGGCGACCGGGCGATTGGCCATGGTGGTTACCAGGACCAGGCAGTGCCCCGCCTCGTTGGTAAAACCGGTCTTGGTCAGCTGGATGTCCCAGTTGTCCTTTCTGACCAAATGATCGGTGTTGCGAAAGCCCAGGCTGTAGGTGGGCTTGCGGAAGGTCACGGTCTTTTCCTTGGTGGTGCTCAGCTCGCTCAACATCGGGTACTTGCGGGCCGCCAGTACCAGCTTGCTCAAATCACGGGCAGTGGAAACGTTGCGAGTCGACAGGCCGGTAGGCTCTACGTAATGGGTGCTGGTCATGCCCAGCGTCCTGGCCTTGGCGTTCATCGCGGCGATAAACGCCACATAACCGCCCGGGTAGTGGTGGGCCAGGCTGGCGGCTGCACGGTTCTCCGAGGACATCAGGGTGATCAGCAGCATGTCCTTGCGGCTCAGTTCGCTGTTGAGTTTGACGCGGGAGAACACGCCCTTCATTTCCGGGGTGTCTCTGATCGACACGGAAATGTATTCGTCCATCGACTGTTTGGCTTCGAGAATGATCAGGCCGGTCATCAGTTTGGTAACCGAAGCGATAGGAACGACGACGTCCGGATTGCTCGAATAGATGATTTTGTTGGTCTGCAAGTCGATCAGCATCGCGCTGCCGGAGGCTATGTGCAGTTGGGAGGTGTCTCGGGGGGCTTCGATGGTTTCACGAGCGTAGAGGCTTGGCGTGGTGAAAGTGCCTGTAAATGCAAAAAACAGACTCAGGATAGAGATACGGATTTTCACGCGGGCGGACTCGTTAAAGGGTGGATATGCCGTCGTGCAACGGGCTTTACTCGAAGAAACGTTACATTTTATGAGTATGTGCCAGGAAAGCGCTACACGCCTGCGATACAGGGGCTTTGGATAAATTAAATTTAATGCTGTATCAGTTATTTATCAGTTTGATCGGCCTTGAGGATCCGGACGGTATTTTGCCGCGCCAAAACAAAGAACCCCGCCAAATGGGCGGGGTTCCTTTATCAAGTCTTCAAGCAAACCTGAGATCAGCCGTGCAGCGTTTCCGCTGCGTACAGGGTGTTTTCCAGCAGGCAGGCACGCGTCATCGGGCCGACCCCGCCCGGGACCGGAGTAATCCAGCCGGCGCGGGGCAGGGCGGTTTCATACACCACATCGCCGACCAGCTTGCCGTCTTCCTGGCGGTTGATGCCAACGTCGATGACGATTGCACCTTCCTTGATCCACTCACCTTTGACCAGGCCCGGCTTGCCGGCGGCTACCACCACCAGGTCGGCGCGGCCAACGTGGCCAGCCAGATCCTTGGTGAAGCGGTGAGTGACGGTGACGGTGCAGCCAGCCAGGAGCAACTCCATCGCCATCGGACGCCCGACGATGTTGGAAGCACCCACCACGACGGCATCCATTCCATAAAGGTCGGCACCGGTGCTTTCCAGCAGGGTGATGATGCCTTTTGGCGTGCAGGGACGAAGCAGTGGAATGCGCTGTGCCAGGCGGCCGACGTTATAAGGGTGGAAACCATCCACGTCCTTGTCCGGGCGGATCCGCTCCAGCAGTCTGGAAGCCTCCAGCTGTTCAGGAAGCGGCAGCTGGAGCAGGATGCCGTCGATGTTCGGGTCATCGTTGAGGCGATCGATCAGATCGGTCAATGCTTCCTGGGTAGTGTCGGAGGGCAAGTCATAGGCTTGCGAAAGGAAGCCGACTTCTTCGCAGTCCTTACGCTTGTGCGAGACATAAACTTGAGAGGCGGGGTCGCTGCCGACCAGGATCACCGCGAGGCCAGGAGTGCGCAAGCCTTGCTGGCGACGCTCGGCGACACGTTTGGCGATCTGCTGGCGCAGGCGAGCGGCGATCGCTTTGCCGTCGATTAGTTGTGCAGTCATGACGCGTGATTAACCATCGAGAGGGGGAAGAAAAGAGAACGCATTCTCGCATGTCGTGACGTGAGGGCAAAGGCGCTTGGTCTGCAAATTCCCCTAACTCCTTTAATTAAATGAATTTTTTTCAAAAAAGAGTTGACGACCTGTCGGACCACCTATAACATTCGTCGCACTTGTCGGGCACAGCCTAGCACTGGTTAAGAAGGTTGAGCAGAGTTGATGTCTAACTCGGTGAGACTGAAAGCACTTAGTTTGTAATCGTCCAAGAATACAGATTAACAAGGCGCCCGTAGCTCAGCTGGATAGAGCATCCGCCTTCTAAGCGGATGGTCGCAGGTTCGAGTCCTGCCGGGTGCGCCATTAGGCAGCTTTGGCACAAGTAACGCAACATGGCAATATGGTGGGCGTAGCTCAGTTGGTAGAGCACGGGATTGTGACTCCCGTTGTCGAGGGTTCGATCCCCTTCGTCCACCCCATATTTAGAAAGGCGCCAGATTAATAATCTGGCGCCTTTGCTTTAAAAGCTTGATACGCGGACGTGGTGGAATTGGTAGACACACTGGATTTAGGTTCCAGCGCCGCAAGGTGTAAGAGTTCGAGTCTCTTCGTCCGCACCAATTAAGTAGCTATTTAATAGCAGATAACGGCGCAGCACCTGCAAAGGGCTGCGCCGTTTTCGTTTCAGCAGTCGGCGCGGCAGCAGGTTCCGGGCTGACAAGGTGATGGTTCGTCGTCATTATGTTGCTGAATGATGCCTGGTTTGTTTGCCGGTTCCCGTGGGGTTTCGGCTGTCGGGGTGGCGATTGCTCCTTCCTTCTATATATAGAAGGCTTGGTCCAAGGCCCTGGCTTGATTCGCTGTATTTGCTCTCAGGGCGGGGCGCAACCGTTTGTCCCCCGCCTATAAATTGCCTGCTGCTTTTTTACCCGTTTTCAGTAGGGTGACTTCTTGAGTTTGACCCACTAGAATGCATGCCCTTGATTCTGGGGTCGGAAACGGCCGGCTAACGTCTGTGCAACGAGGAATATCCATGCAAGTTTCTGTTGAAAATACTTCTGCTCTTGAGCGCCGCATGAGCATCACCGTGCCAGCTGAGCGCATCGAGACCCAAGTCAACAAGCGTCTGCAGCAGACTGCCCAAAAGGCCAAGATTGCAGGCTTCCGTCCTGGCAAGGTGCCAATGAGCGTGATCCGTCAGCGTTACGAAGCTGATGCGCGTCAAGAAGCTGTAGGCGATGTGATCCAGGCTTCCTTCTACGAAGCTGTCGTCGAGCAGAAGCTGAACCCGGCTGGCGCTCCTTCGGTCGAGCCAAAGGTCCTGGAAAAAGGCAAGGACCTGGAATACGTCGCTACGTTCGAAGTGTTCCCTGAGTTCACCGTTGCCGGCTTCGATTCCATCGCCGTCGAGCGCCTGAGCGCGGACGTGTCGGATGCCGACCTCGACAAGATGCTGGAAGTCCTGCGCAAGCAGAACATCCGTTATGAGCAAGCTGATCGCGCTGCCCAGAACGAAGACCAGCTGAACATCGATTTCGAAGGCAAGGTCGACGGCGAAGTGTTCGCCGGCGGTTCTGCCAAGGGTACTCAGCTGGTTCTGGGTTCCGGCCGCATGATCCCTGGCTTCGAAGACGGCCTGGTTGGCGCTAAAGCGGGTGAAGAGCGCGTTCTGAACCTGACCTTCCCTGAGAACTATCAGAACCTGGACCTGGCTAACAAGGCAGCAGAGTTCACCGTTACCGTGAACACTGTCTCCGAGCCGAAATTGCCGGAATTGACCGAGGAATTCTTCGCTCAGTTCGGTATCAAGGAAACGGGTATTGAAGGTTTCCGCGCCGAAGTTCGTAAGAACATGGAGCGCGAGCTGCGTCAGGCGATCAAATCCAAGGTCAAGAATCAGGTAATGGACGGTCTGCTGGCCTCCAACCCGATCGAGATCCCGAAATCCCTGCTGGAAAACGAAGTCAACCGTCTGCGCGTGCAGGCTGTTCAGCAGTTCGGTGGCAACATCAAGCCTGATCAACTGCCGGCCGAGCTGTTCGAAGAGCAGGCCCGCCGTCGTGTAGTGCTGGGTCTGATCGTGGCTGAAGTGGTCAAGCAGTTCGACCTCAAGCCTGACGAAGCCCGCGTTCGCGAAATGATCCAGGAAATGGCTTCGGCGTATCAAGAGCCTGAGCACGTTGTGTCCTGGTACTACAAGAACGACCAGCAGTTGAACGAAGTCCGTTCGGTTGTGCTGGAAGAGCAAGTTGTGGATACTGTTCTGCAGAAAGCTAGCGTGACCGACAAATCGGTCTCTTACGAAGAAGCGGTCAAGCCGGTGGAAGCTCCACAAGCCGACTGATTTTTCTTTGTTTGAAATACACACATAAGCCAGCCTTTGCGCTGGCTTATGCGTATTCAAGACATAACTATTTGGGAGTGACTGCCGGACATGTCCCGCAATTCTTATTATCAGCAGAGCTCTGACATCCAGGCCGCAGGCGGCCTGGTCCCGATGGTTATCGAGCAGTCCGCCCGTGGCGAACGTGCCTATGACATCTACTCGCGTCTCCTCAAGGAGCGAGTGATCTTCCTGATTGGCCCGGTAGAAGACTACATGGCCAACCTGGTCGCGGCGCAACTGCTGTTCCTTGAAGCGGAAAATCCGGACAAGGACATCCATCTTTACATCAACTCACCAGGCGGTTCGGTGACTGCGGGGATGTCGATCTACGACACCATGCAATTCATCAAGCCCGACGTGTCGACCATCTGCATCGGCCAGGCCTGCAGCATGGGCGCTTTCCTGCTCGCCGGTGGCGCTGCGGGCAAGCGTCACTGCCTGCCTAACTCGCGCATGATGATTCACCAGCCGTTGGGCGGTTTCCAGGGGCAGGCGTCGGATATCGACATTCATGCCAAGGAAATCCTCGCCATTCGTCTTCGCCTGAACTCGTTGCTGGCCCATCACACCGGGCAAAGCCTTGAAGTCATCGAGCGCGATACCGAGCGTGATAACTTCATGAGCGCAGAGCGTGCGGCCGAATATGGCCTGATCGATTCTGTGATCACCAAGCGTCAAATGCCCGCCTAAGCAGCTCAAATGTAGGTGGTTGGTTTAACTGACCACCTGTGGGCTTGAAAAAGCCCGCAATTGCCTTCATCTTGTGTTGCAAGCCTATCGGATTTGGATCGATCGAATGACTGACACCCGCAACGGCGAGGACAACGGCAAATTGCTCTATTGCTCCTTCTGTGGCAAAAGCCAGCATGAAGTGCGTAAATTGATTGCCGGCCCCTCGGTCTTTATCTGCGACGAGTGCGTCGACCTGTGCAATGACATCATCCGTGAGGAGGTGCAGGAAGCACAGGCAGAAAGCAGCGCGCATAAATTGCCTTCGCCTAAAGAAATCAGCGGCATCCTTGATCAGTATGTGATTGGTCAGGAGCGTGCGAAAAAGGTTTTGGCCGTAGCGGTGTACAACCACTACAAACGCCTCAACCAGCGCGACAAAAAGAATGACGACGTCGAACTCGGCAAAAGCAACATTTTGCTGATCGGCCCGACAGGCTCGGGTAAAACCCTGCTTGCCGAAACACTGGCTCGCCTGCTGAATGTACCCTTCACCATCGCTGACGCCACCACCCTCACCGAGGCAGGTTATGTCGGTGAAGATGTGGAGAACATCATTCAGAAACTGCTGCAGAAATGCGATTACGACGTAGAAAAAGCTCAAATGGGCATTGTCTACATCGATGAGATCGACAAGATCTCGCGCAAATCCGACAACCCTTCGATTACCCGGGATGTCTCCGGCGAAGGCGTGCAGCAGGCATTGCTCAAGTTGATCGAAGGCACTGTGGCTTCCGTACCGCCTCAAGGGGGTCGCAAGCATCCACAGCAGGAATTCCTTCAGGTCGACACGCGAAACATCCTGTTCATCTGCGGTGGTGCGTTCTCCGGGCTGGAAAAGGTCATTCAAAGCCGTTCCACCCGTGGCGGCATTGGCTTCAACGCCGAAGTGCGCAGCAAGGAAGAGGGCAAGAAGGTCGGTGAATCCCTGCGTGAAGTCGAACCTGACGATCTGGTCAAGTTTGGTCTGATCCCGGAATTCGTCGGTCGTCTGCCGGTTCTGGCCACCCTGGACGAGCTCGACGAAGCTGCTTTGATGCAGATTCTCACCGAGCCGAAAAACGCCCTGACCAAGCAGTACGCCAAGCTGTTCGAGATGGAAGGCGTCGATCTGGAGTTCCGTGCCGACGCACTCAAGTCGGTGGCCAAGCGTGCGCTTGAGCGCAAGACCGGTGCTCGTGGATTGCGTTCGATCCTCGAAGGCGTGTTGCTCGACACTATGTACGAGATCCCCTCGCAGTCCGAGGTGAGTAAAGTAGTGATCGATGAAAGCGTTATAGAAGGCAAGTCCAAGCCACTGTATATCTACGAAAACAGTGAGCCGACGGCCAAGGCAGTGCCAGACGCTTAAGCGTCGTACTGCTGGATTCAAGAAGGGGCCTTCGGGCCCCTTTGCTTTTGCAGGAACTTTCAAAGGTTCTGGCCGCGTTCGGACGATCTTTTAAGCTTGTTTTTTTCGAAGGCAGCCCCCATCTTGGTTTCAAGCTTAATTCCATCTGTTTCCGGCCTTATGGCCGCCGTAGAGGCGAAATCATGAAGACAACCATCGAATTGCCTCTCCTGCCATTGCGTGATGTTGTGGTTTATCCGCACATGGTTATCCCGCTGTTCGTGGGGCGCGAGAAATCCATCGAAGCCCTCGAGGCCGCGATGACGGGCGACAAGCAGATTCTCCTGCTGGCTCAGAGAAACCCTGCCGACGACGATCCGGGAGAAGAAGCACTCTATCGCGTGGGTACCATCGCGACGGTTCTACAGTTGCTCAAGCTGCCTGACGGCACGGTCAAAGTGTTGGTCGAAGGTGAGCAGCGCGGGGCGGTCGAACGTTTCATCGAAGTGGATGGCCACTGCCGTGCCGAAGTCTCGCTGATCGACGAAGTCGATGCGCCTGAGCGCGAGTCGGAAGTCTTTGTCCGCAGCCTGCTGGCTCAGTTCGAGCAATATGTGCAGCTGGGCAAGAAAGTCCCTGCTGAAGTGCTATCGTCGCTAAACAGCATCGACGAGCCAAGTCGCCTGGTCGACACCATGGCGGCGCACATGGCGCTGAAGATCGAGCAGAAGCAGGAAATCCTCGAAATCATCGATTTGTCGGCCCGGGTCGAGCACGTTCTGGCGCTGCTGGATGCCGAGATCGACCTGCTGCAAGTCGAAAAACGCATCCGTGGTCGCGTCAAAAAGCAAATGGAGCGCAGCCAGCGCGAGTACTACCTGAATGAGCAGATGAAGGCCATTCAGAAAGAGCTGGGTGATAGCGACGAAGGCCATAACGAAGTCGAAGAGCTGAAAAAGCGCATCGATGCCGCCGGCTTGCCGAAAGACGCTTTGGCCAAGGCTCAAGCCGAGCTGAACAAACTCAAACAAATGTCGCCAATGTCTGCGGAAGCGACAGTGGTGCGTACCTATATCGACTGGCTGGTTCAGGTGCCGTGGAAGGCTCAGAGCAAGGTGCGTCTGGACCTGGCACGAGCTGAAGATATCCTCGACGCCGACCATTACGGTCTGGATGAAGTCAAGGAACGCATCCTCGAATACCTCGCCGTGCAAAAGCGCGTGAAGAAAATTCGTGGTCCGGTGTTGTGCCTGGTCGGTCCTCCCGGGGTCGGTAAAACGTCCCTGGCGGAGTCGATTGCCCATGCAACCAACCGCAAATTCGTGCGCATGGCCCTCGGTGGCGTGCGTGATGAAGCAGAAATTCGTGGTCATCGGCGGACTTACATCGGTTCGATGCCGGGAAGATTGATTCAAAAGATGACAAAAGTTGGCGTGCGCAACCCGCTGTTCCTGCTCGATGAAATCGACAAGATGGGTAGCGACATGCGTGGCGATCCGGCGTCGGCGTTGCTGGAAGTGCTCGATCCGGAGCAGAACCACAACTTCAACGACCATTACCTGGAAGTCGACTACGACCTTTCCGATGTCATGTTCCTCTGCACCGCCAACTCGATGAACATCCCGGCGGCGCTGCTCGACCGCATGGAAGTGATCCGTCTGCCGGGTTACACCGAAGACGAGAAGATCAACATCGCGGTCAAATACCTTTCGCCAAAGCAGATTCAGGCTAACGGCTTGAAGAAAGGCGAAGTGGAGTTTGACGCCGAAGCCATCCGCGACATCATTCGCTACTACACTCGCGAAGCCGGTGTGCGTGGCCTTGAACGGCAGATTGCCAAGGTTTGCCGCAAAGCGGTCAAAGAGCATTCGCTGGAAAAACGCTTCTCGGTAAAAGTGACAGCCGAGATGTTGGAGCACTTCCTTGGAGTGCGCAAATTCCGCTACGGCCTGGCTGAGCAGCAGGATCAGATCGGACAGGTGACAGGCCTGGCCTGGACTCAGGTCGGTGGTGAGCTGCTGACCATTGAAGCCGCCGTGGTACCGGGCAAGGGTCAGTTGATCAAGACCGGTTCCCTGGGTGACGTAATGGTCGAATCGATCACTGCGGCGCTGACCGTTGTGCGCAGCCGTGCGAAGAGCCTGGGGATCCCTCTGGACTTCCACGAGAAGCGTGATACCCATATCCACATGCCGGAGGGGGCTACTCCCAAAGATGGTCCGAGCGCCGGTGTAGGTATGTGTACGGCCCTGGTATCGGCACTGACCGGGATTCCGGTGCGTGCGGATGTCGCCATGACCGGTGAGATCACCTTGCGTGGCCAGGTTCTGGCAATTGGCGGCCTGAAGGAAAAACTGCTGGCGGCCCACCGTGGCGGGATCAAAACCGTGATCATTCCTGAAGAGAATGTCCGCGACTTGAAGGAAATTCCCGACAATATCAAGCAAGATCTTCAGATTAAACCAGTTAAATGGATTGACGAGGTCCTGCAAATTGCGCTGCAATACGCGCCGGAGCCCTTGCCGGATGTGGCTCCGGAGATAGTTGCAAAGGATGAAAAGCGCGAGTCTGATTCTAAGGAAAGAATTAGCACGCATTAGTACGAATTTGCCTGAGGGGCTTCCTTGACAGCTTTTTAGAGCCCTTGTTATAAAGCGGCTCTTAAGTGTCTGTAGGCCATTCAGCACTCGCTTTTGCTTTCACCAAAAAACTTAGAATCATACTCAAATAGATATAAGGGGACTTAGAGTGAACAAGTCGGAACTGATTGATGCTATCGCTGCATCCGCTGATATCCCGAAAGCTGCTGCTGGCCGTGCGCTGGACGCTGTAATCGAATCCGTCACTGGCGCTCTCAAGGCTGGCGACTCTGTTGTACTGGTTGGTTTCGGCACCTTCTCCGTAACCGATCGTCCAGCTCGCATTGGTCGTAACCCACAGACCGGTAAGACGCTGGAAATCGCAGCAGCCAAAAAACCAGGTTTCAAAGCCGGTAAAGCACTGAAAGAAGCTGTTAACTAAGCGTCTTTCAAGTTTTTACCCATCCGGGTCGGGGTCATTCCTGACTTGGCAGCGGAGCGGTAGTTCAGTCGGTTAGAATACCGGCCTGTCACGCCGGGGGTCGCGGGTTCGAGTCCCGTCCGCTCCGCCAGTTACGAGAAGGCGCATCCTCGGATGCGCCTTTCTTCTATCCGGATTCTACCCACGCTCCACGGTTGCTTAATTTGAAGTACAACCGTTTCTGGGGGACGCATGCTGCAGAATATCAGGGACAATTCACAAGGCTGGATTGCCAAGACCATTATCGGGATCATCGTCGTACTGATGGCTTTCACCGGTATCGAGGCCATTTTCCAGGCCACTACCAACAGCCAGGACGCCGCCAAGGTCAATGGTGAAGAGATCAGTCAGAACGAGCTGAGCCAGGCGGTCGACATGCAACGCCGTCAGCTGATGCAACAGCTGGGCAAGGACTTCGATGCTTCCTTGCTCGATGAAAAGATGTTGCGTGAATCCGCATTGAAAGGGCTGATCGACCGCAAGCTGTTGCTGCAAGGCGCAGACCAGTCGAAATTCGCTTTCTCCGACGCGGCTCTGGACCAGGTGATCCTGCAAACGCCTGAGTTTCAGGTCGATGGCAAGTTCAGCGCCGAACGTTTCGATCAGGTGATCCGTCAACTGGGCTACGGCCGTATGCAATTCCGCCAGATGCTGGCGCAGGAAATGCTGATCGGTCAATTGCGTGCAGGTCTGGCAGGTAGCGGTTTCGTCACCGATGCACAGGTTCTGGCGTTTGCCCGTCTGGAAAAACAGACCCGCGATTTCGCTTCCTTGAACATCAAGGCCGATCCATCGGCAGTCAAAGTGACTGATGATGAGATCAAGGCGTACTACGACGAACATGCCAAGGAGTTCATGACTCCCGACCAGGTGGTAATCGATTACCTCGAGTTGAAGAAAGCTTCTTTCTTTGACCAGGTCAGCATCAAGGACGAAGACCTGCAGGCCCAGTATCAGAAGGAAACCGCCAATATCTCCGAGCAACGTCGGGGCGCGCACATTCTGATCGAAGTCAATGACAAGGTGAACGAGGCGCAAGCCAAGGCCAAAATCGACGAAGTCCAGGCGCGTCTGGCCAAGGGTGAAAGCTTCGAGGCCCTGGCCAAAGAGTTCTCCCAGGATCCAGGTTCGGCGGCGAACGGTGGTGACCTGGGCTACGCCGGCCCGGGTGTCTACGACCCAACCTTCGAAAAGGCCTTGTACGCCTTGAACAAGGATGAGGTTTCGCCACCGGTTCGTACCGATTTCGGTTGGCATCTGATCAAGTTGTTGGGTGTCGAGGCACCTGAAGTGCCGAGCTTCGCCAGCTTGAAAGACAAGCTGACTCGCGAGCTCAAGGCCCAACAGGTTGAGCAGCGCTTTGTCGAAGCGACCAAGCAACTGGAAGACTCTTCTTTCGAAGCGTCCGATCTGGCCCAGCCGGCTCAAGAGCTGAAGCTGACCGTTCACACCTCTGCGCCGTTTGGTCGTGAAGGTGGTGAGGGTGTCGCAGCCAACCGTGCGGTAGTGACGGCGGCGTTCAGCCCCGAAGTCCTGGATGAAGGTGCCAACAGCACCGCCATCGAACTGGACCCGGAAACCGTTGTGGTCCTGCGTGCCAAAGAGCATCGCAAGCCTGAGCAACTGCCTCTGGAAAGCGTCGCTGCGAGCATCCGCGTGCAATTGGCCAAGGAGCATGCAAGTGCTGCAGCCAAGACCAAAGCCCAAGAGCTGATCACCAGCCTGCGCGACGGCAAGACGCCGTTGGACAAAGCGCTGGATGGCCAGAACTGGAAAGTGCTTGAAGCCGTCACGCGTGGCCAGGAAGGGATCGACCCGGCCGTGCTGCAGGCGCTGTTCCGCATGCCGAAGCCTGAAGCCAAGGATAAGCCGACCTTCACCAACGTGACCCTGGCCGATGGTAGCCTGGTGATCGTGCGCCTGAACGGCGTCAACGAAGCGGCAGCGCCTACCGAAGAAGAGAAGGTTCAATACCGTCGCTTCCTGGCTTCGCGCGTAGGCCAGCAAGACTTTGCAGCCTATCGCAAGCAGCTGGAAAGCCAGGCGGACATCGAGAAGTTCTGATGCCTGACTGAGTCAGTACGCAGTAAACAAAGACCCCGGCCGCAAGGCTGGGGTTTTTTGTTTGTAGGGGCTATGAAATGCTCCAGTCGGCTCACAGCAGCCAGGCTGCGACTCTTCATTAATCATTTATCCGAGCGACTTTTCCCCGTAAACAGGGGTCATTAGACTTGTAAGACTTTTAAGACACTAAACGGTACGCCCTCGAGGGGCGATCTGTTGCACAATACCCCCGAACCGTTTTGCTCAGGATGTTCAATGTTTAAATCACTCCACATGCGTGTCGCGATACTGGCGCTTGTGATGGTCGGCGCAGCAGGTTGCTCGGAAAAAAAAGCCGCCATTTATGAGCATGAAGATTTTGCTGACTCCGGCACCTTCTCGCGCACCTACCCGGTCAGCGATAAGGTCACCTGCGAGGCTGCGCGTCGGGCCCTGCTGAGCCAGGGTTACATCATCACCAGCAACGATCCGAAGTTGATCAGCGGTCACAAGAGCTTTCAGCAGACCGGTGATTCGCATATGGAGATCAGCTTCAACGTGGTCTGTGCCGAAGACGGCAGTGCCGGTCATAATGCGACGATGTTCGCCAATGCCTTGCAGGACCGTTATGCGCTGAAGAAGACCAACAATTCCGCCAGCCTCGGGGTCGGTGTATTGGGTTCGGTGTCGATGCCGATCGGCTCCTCCGACGATTCGATGGTCAAGGTCGCCAGCGAAACCGTGTCTTCAGCCAGGTTTTATGAGCGTTTCTTTGCGCTGGTCGAGTTGTTCTTGCCGCCAGAAGCCAAGAAAATCGCGCATATCACCGAAAAACCGAAGACCGATCTGGGCGTACCCGAGCCCCAGGCTACGCCTGCCTCCGCCGCGCCGGCCCCAGTGCCTGCGCCTGCCGCTCCAGAGCCTGACGCCGCACCCGCCGCGGAACCTGCCAATTTGGTTCCCGCCGACAGTGCACCGGCCGCCTCGGAGCCGGTGGCGCCTCCAGCGGACACCGCGCCGATTGCCCCCGAAGCATCCGGGGAGCCGGCTTCGTCGAATGAATTCACTCCACCACCGGCCAATCCGGATTCGCTGCCACCGCCGACAGAGCCAATTTCCGCGCTGCCGGGTTCTGCTCAGTAAGCCCCGCTCAGGCCGCTACGGGATTCGGCTTTGCCGATTCGATGACGTAGCGGCGGACCATTCGCGACACCCACCCGACAGGCAGCCAGCCTGTCATCGGTTTACGCATTCAGCGCGGCCAGCACACTCCTGCAAATCGTTACAAGCACGGCGGTAAATTCGTCGGGATCTGCTACGTTTAATTTTCAAGTGCCTTGACGTCATGACGAAGTATTTTTTTCGTCACAAAGGCACTTTATGCTGAGGGCGAAGGTCATTTAATCAATCGGTTTTCACCGCATCCCAAAAGGATTTCGCAATGGACGAATACCAAGAAGAGCTGCTGGAGTATCAAGCATTCGAACTGGATCCACCGGAGCCGGCAGAAGACGCTACCGAGCTGTAATGGCGCAAGAGTACTTCAGGCGGATTGCCGATGGCTGCGGCGAAACTCGCCGGGGGTCTGGCCGTTCCAGCGTTTGAAGGCCCGTTGAAAGGCTTCGGCTGAGGCAAAGCCCAGCAAGTAGGCGATCTCCCCGAACGCCAGTTCGGTGTCGCGGATATAGGTCATCGCCAGATCACGGCGAGTGTCGTTGAGAATCGCGCGAAACTGCGTGCCTTCTTCGGTGAGCTTGCGACGCAAGGTCCAGGTGGGCAGTTTCAGGCGTGCCGCCACTTCTTCCAGGTCAGGTTCGCGACCGCCATTGAGCAACGGCCCGAGCAACTGAATGATGCGCTCGCGCAGGCTGCGGGTTCGGGTCAACTGCTCCAGTTCCCTTTCGCAGAGTTTGAGCAGCAGGCGCCAGGTGCTCGGGCAATGTTCGGGATTGCGCAGAGCCAGGCTGGTCTGGCTCAGACGCAGCTGATTGTGCTCGGCGCCAAAATGGATCGGGCAATCACCCAGCACCCCATAACGTTCGCGGTAATCCGGTTCGGCGAACTCAATGTCAATCTGCTCGGCATGCAGCGCCTGGCCCAGGCTGGATAACTGCTGGAGCCAGCCAGCAATGATCGAGTCCACCACAAAACGGTTGTAAGCGTTGTAGGGGCTGATGGAATAGAACCTCAGCCAGGCGCCCTGGGTATCTTCATGAAAACTCGATTGGCCGCGATAGTTCGAGCCGTATAAGGCTTCGAAGCGGATCAGGCAGCGCGCCGCTTCCCGCACCGTAGGTGCCTGGGCGGCGGTGACCCCGGCCAGGCCGGCCTGGCTGAGGCGGCTGAGCTGGCCCATGCGCAAACCCAAGCCGGGGTCGCCGGTCAGTTGAATGGCCGCATGACCGAGGCGCATGTAGCGCGGAATCGACAGCCGGGCGCCGGCTTCGGCCAGACGCGCCGGGTCGAGACCGTATTGGTCGAGCAGCTCCTGCGGGTCCAGGCCATGGCTGCGCACGGCATCGGCGAGGCTATGGACAAAGCCCACCGACAGATCCCCGAGGCGCATCGGCAGCGGTTTCATCGGCTACAACCAGATGTTCAACAGGCGGGCGCCACGGGCATTAACGTCGGCGATGGTTTGGCCGTTGCTGCTGATAAAGCTCTGACCGTCGCTGCCTTGGTCCCAGAACTGACCGCGCAGGAACACACTCATACCGGCCAGGGCCTGGCTGCCGGGAAGCTGGCTGATCAACGTCAGGCGATGCCAGGCCGCACCTTCACTGAGTTCGCCAGGCTTGAGACTGATTTCGCCAGGCGTCGACTGGCTTTTGTAGCCGCGCCAGGGTTTGTCCCAGGCACCGCGGCCAATGACCGAGGCCGGAACCGCGATCAACTGCGCGCCCTGGTCGTTGAGTTTGCGGTAGTTGTCGGGGTACCAACTATCGCTGCCGATCAACACCCCCAGGCGTCCGGCCGGGGTCTCGATGACGTTGATCGTCCGGTCGCTACCGGGCTGGATCGAGCCCTGCTCATCGAAGGTCGGATACAGCTGGCGTTGCGGCTGGCCGATCGGCACGCCATCGCTGCCGAACACCAGGGTGCTGTTGTACAGCAGACCAGGCCCGACGTTCAGTTGTCCGTCACTGACGCTGGGTTCTGGCAGCACGATCGAGCCTGCCACCAGCGTCACACCGAACTCCCTGGCCAACCCGCCGAAGAGGGTCTGATAATCCCTGGCCATGGTTTTGGCTTTCATGCGCAGGTGCGCATCGTCCAGGCGATTGTTGCCTTTGGCGCTGAGCAGTGCCTTGGCAAATGCCAGTGGGTTGCTGACCGCTAGCCAGTTCATGGCTTCATCCAGGCTGGTGGCTTGATACACCTCGTTTTTCTCGCCGCTGAGCATCAGCCAGGTGCCGATATGTTCTGGTAGCACGACGATAGTCTTGGCATTCAGCAAGTCTTGATCCCGGGCATGCTGCAGATACGCGGCGAGCTTGCGATGCAAACGCTGGGGGCTTTGATAGTCGTTGGGGAACAGCTCGGGCTGGATGCCCAGCAGGTTGCCGCGGTCGGCACGAACGCCTTGATCCACGGCGAGATTGATCCGCAGGTCCGAAAGGTAATGACTGACGGGGCGTTCGGCGGTCCACATCGCATAGGCGGTGATGACGGCGATCAAGGCCATGGAAAAGGTAATGCAGAGAAGTTTGCGCATGGGGAAACAATAAACGGCTGTGTGCAGGGTTCGCGACTAGGGTAGGGCCCATGCACGGGATTGCCAAGGGGCGCTGTGCATTTGGATCAATAAGTTGTCAGTTACGGTCATTGAGTGGCAGGGGGCGTGCTCTTAGTCTGTCGACATGACTGATGGGAGCCGCAGAACTCCCGCACTTTCCGTGATTGCTTGTTGTGGAGTTACCGATGGCCGCCGCTCAATACCCGCACCTGTTGGCCCCGCTGGACTTGGGTTTTACCACCTTGCGCAACCGCACCCTGATGGGCTCGATGCACACTGGCCTGGAAGAAAAGCCCGGTGGTTTCGAGCGCATGGCGGCTTATTTTGCCGAGCGTGCCCGGGGCGGCGTCGGCTTGATGGTCACCGGCGGTATTGGTCCGAACGACGAGGGTGGGGTGTACTCGGGCGCGGCCAAGCTGACCACCGAGGAAGAGGCATTGAAACACCGGATCGTGACCCGTGCGGTACACGACGCGGGTGGCAAGATCTGCATGCAGATCCTCCACGCCGGGCGTTATGCCTACAGCCCCCGGCAAGTAGCGCCAAGTGCCATCCAGGCACCGATCAACCCGTTCAAGCCCAAAGAGCTGGATGAGGAAGGGATCGAAAAGCAGATCGGCGACTTCGTCACCTGTTCGACCCTGGCGCAACACGCCGAGTACGATGGCGTCGAAATCATGGGTTCCGAAGGTTATTTCATTAACCAGTTCCTCGCGGCGCACACCAACCATCGCACCGACCGCTGGGGGGCTAGCTACGAGAACCGGATGCGCCTGCCAGTGGAAATTGTCCGCCGCGTGCGTGAGGCGGTAGGGCCGAACTTCATCATCATTTATCGCTTGTCGATGCTCGATCTGGTGGAAGGCGGCAGTACCTGGGAGGAAATCGTCCAGCTGGCCAAGGCCATCGAGCAGGCCGGCGCGACCCTGATCAACACCGGAATCGGTTGGCACGAAGCGCGGATCCCGACCATCGCCACCAAAGTCCCACGCGCTGCATTCAGTAAGGTCACCGCCAAACTGCGGGGTTCGGTGAGCATTCCGCTGATCACTACCAACCGCATCAACACCCCGGAAGTCGCCGAGCAGATCCTGGCGGAGGGCGACGCCGACATGGTGTCGATGGCGCGGCCGTTCCTCGCCGACCCGGACTTCGTCAATAAGGCCGCGGCCGGACGTGGCGACGAAATCAACACCTGCATCGGGTGCAACCAGGCCTGCCTGGATCACACCTTCGGCGGCAAGTTGACCAGCTGCCTGGTGAATCCGCGGGCCTGTCATGAAACGGAACTGAATTACCTGCCGGTGCAGCAGATCAAGAAAATCGCCGTGATCGGTGCCGGGCCTGCGGGGTTGTCGGCCGCTACCGTCGCAGCCGAGCGTGGGCATCAGGTGACCTTGTTCGATTCCGCCAGCGAGATCGGTGGCCAGTTCAACGTCGCCAAGCGCGTACCGGGCAAGGAAGAGTTTTTCGAAACCCTGCGTTACTTCCAGCGTAAATTGCAGACCAGCCATGTCGAGCTGTGCCTGAACACTCGGGTCGACGTCGCGCAATTGCTGGCGGGTGGTTATGACGAGATCATTCTCGCGACCGGCATCGCCCCACGGCTGCCGGCGATCCCCGGGGTGGAGCACGCCAAGGTACTGAGCTACCTTGACGTAATCCTCGAGCGCAAGCCTGTCGGTAAATCCGTGGCGGTGATCGGCGCGGGTGGTATCGGTTTCGACGTCTCGGAATTTCTGGTCCATCAAGGCGTATCCACCAGCCAGGATCGCGAGGCGTTCTGGAAGGAGTGGGGCATCGATACTCACCTTGAAGCGCGCGGCGGTGTTGCGGGGATCAAGGCTGAACCCCATGCACCAGCGCGTGAGGTTTTTCTGCTGCAACGCAAGAAGTCCAAGGTCGGCGACGGGCTGGGGAAAACCACCGGCTGGATCCATCGCACCGGTCTGAAAAACAAGCAGGTGCAGATGCTCAACAGCGTCGAATACCTGAAGATCGACGATGACGGTTTGCATATCCGCATGGGTGAAGCCGGCGAGCCCCAGGTGTTGGCAGTAGACAACATTGTGATCTGCGCCGGGCAAGACCCTCTGCGCGAATTGCATGAAGGCCTGGTGGCTGCCGGGCAGAATGTGCATCTGATTGGTGGCGCGGACGTGGCCGCTGAACTGGATGCCAAGCGGGCGATCAACCAGGGTTCGCGGTTGGCTGCAGAGCTGTAACCAACCCCTACGACGACGGCCGCGCTCGCTGATAGACTGACGTCTTTTCCATGCAGCGTGTTGCCAATGATTTTCCTTCCATGAGCCTGGGTCCCTTCGACTGGCTACCCGGCGCCCCCCTTCAACACGTTCATCTGGACTGGCTCACCCAAGCCAGTATCCAGGTGGCTGTCCTGCGCCTGGACCTCATCGACCCGCTGATCTCTGGCAACAAGTGGTTCAAGCTGATCGAACATCTGGCAGCTGCCGATCTTGCCGGGGCCCGGGGCATCATTAGCCTGGGCGGCGCGCACTCCAACCATTTGCACGCGCTGGCAGCGGCGGGAAAGCGTTTCGGTTTTCCTACTGTCGGCCTGCTGCGCGGTCATCCACAAGAAACCCCGACCGTATTGGATTTGCAGGCGTTCGGCATGCAGTTGCATTGGCTGGGGTATGGCGGCTATCGAGTGCGGCATGAGCCCGGCTTTTGGTTGCCAT
The DNA here is from genome assembly GCF_057838875.1 of Pseudomonas sp. KH_050. Taxonomy (NCBI): domain Bacteria; kingdom Pseudomonadati; phylum Pseudomonadota; class Gammaproteobacteria; order Pseudomonadales; family Pseudomonadaceae; genus Pseudomonas; species Pseudomonas sp. KH_050. The sequence continues at coordinate 1,768,613 of NZ_CM174478.1, forward strand.
GGCAGGCGCAATACCCGCATTTGCAGCCCGTGCCCGAAGGTGGTGGTGGTCTACCGGGTGCGCTTGGCTGCGCTGGATTGCTGGCGATGGCACGCGATCAATTGGAGGCCCTGGGCTGGAACGACTATGACGGCTGGTGGCTGGCCGCCGGGACCGGTACCACGCTGGCCGGTCTGGTGCTGGCCGAAGTGGGGGCACATCCGGTCTATGGTGCGCTGGCGGTACCGGATGATCACGGAGTCGCTCGACAGGTCGAGGCGATTATCCAGGAGGCAGGTTGGGGTGACCCCGTGTATGAGCTGGTCGATGGGAGTCGTGGCGGATTCGCCAAGGTCGATCCGGTACTGCTTGAGTTCATCGAGTTAACCGAAGCAGCCAGCGGTGTCCCGCTTGAGCCGCTGTACACCGGCAAGGCGCTGTTGGCGTTGAAACGGCAGATTGAAGCAGGGCGCTTCGCCCCCGGCACTCGATTGATCTTTGTGCACACCGGCGGTTTGCAGGGCCGCCGGGGTTTTGCGTTGACCGACAAGCATTAGCCGCGTTTGGGCAGCATCCGCGCCAGTGTGTTATCGCGCATGAAGTAATGGTGGTACAGGCCGGCCAGCGCATGCAGGCCGATCAACCAATAACCGATGGTGCCTCCCAATACGTGCCAGCCTTCGAGCCGCTTGGCGAAGTCCTTGTCCTGGTCAATCAGCAGCGGCAGGTCCACGCCATAGAACATCACCTGATGGCCCTCGGCGCTGGTAATCAACCAACCAAGGATCGGCATGGTGATCATGAATACATACAGCGCCCAGTGCATCAGGGTCGCCAGCAAGGTTTGCCAGGTGGGCGGGGATGGCAGAATCTTCGGCGCAACGCCCAGGGACCGGGCGAACAGGCGCAGCCAGACCAGCACGAAAACGGTCAGGCCAAGCATGAAGTGTGCCTCCTTGATCAGGGTCCGGCCGCCACTGCCCTTGGGAAAGATCCCGCGCAATTCGATACAGGCATACACCACTGCCAACAACACCAGCATCAGCCAATGCAATGCAATCGACACCGTGCTATAGCGCGAGTCGGAGTTTTTCCAGGGCATGGGTTTTTCCTCTTTGATCAGGTCTGGAGTCTCCATTCTTGTGCGACGGAGTTCTCTCACTCTAATCCCGTTCGTCCGGGATTGCCTGATGCAGATCAAGGTTTTTTCGGGCCTGGAATGCTCTGGACCGGTCTTCCTGGACAAAAAAGCGGCAGCCCCGATCAAGGGCTGCCGCTTTTTATAGTGGGGTGTGCATCAATTGTTTTGTGGCATCTCACCGTTGGCCAGGCGCTTGTTGATATCTGCGATGACTTCCGGCAAATCGGTGATCGTGTCGATCATGTAATGCGGGCGTGAGCCTGCGAACATGGCGTGGATGCGGTTGCGTTCGCTGGCCAGCTCTTCACTGCCCAGGGCGCGATAACCTTCATAGGTCAGACCCAGGGCGTTGCCCGAGCAAATCAACGCCACGGTCCACATGCCGGCGCGGCGACCTTCAAGAATTCCTGGAATGGTGTCGTCGATCTTGACGCAGGCGCCGACGTCGTCGATGCCCAGGGCGATCACGTTGGCCAAGGCCTGGGCTGGCCATGGGCGACCGTTCGGGACTTCATCGGTGGCGACCACATGATCGGCGACATAGCCGTTGGTGGCGGCCAGTTCGACAACCTTGTCCATGACTTGCTTCGGATAACCGGAGCAGGAGCCGATCTTGATTCCTTGCTCACGCAGTTTGGCGATGGTGTCCAGAGCGCCGGGGATCAGCGCGGAGTGCTCGGCGATTTTCTCGATCTGCAAGGGCATGAAACGTTTGTAGATGGCGGTGACATCATCGTCGGTCGGTGCACGGCCGAACACCTTGCGATAACGCTCGGCGACTTGCGGTTGGTCGCAGAGGGTGCGGATGTGGTCCCACTTGCCCATGCCCATCGGGCCGCGGGCCTCTTCGATGGATACCTGGACGTCGAACTCGGCGAAGGCTTCGACGAAGATCTGGGTCGGCGCGAATGAACCGAAATCGACAACGGTGCCGGCCCAGTCGAGGATGGCGGCTTGAAGTTTGGTTGGGTTGCTGTAGTTCATGTTCCTAATCCTGTGTGTGATGAATTACATAGCCGTAGCAGCTGGCTCGCGCAGCTCGCCAGCTGCTACACGAGCCGACGCAGCCTCGTGCTACGGGCCGATCAGATTTCCAGCACTTCCATTTCCCGCAGCACTTCAGCCACCGCCGCCACCGCCGCTTGCATCTCGGCTTCATTGACGTGGCCGATGCAGCCGACACGGAAGGTTTCGACCTGGGTCAGCTTGCCGGGATACAGAATGAAACCCTTGGCCTTGACCCGTTCGTAGAACTCCTTGAACTGGTAACGCGGATCTTTCGGCGCATGGAAGGTGATGATGATCGGTGCCTGGATCGCCGACGGCAGGAAGCTGCGCAGGCCCAGTCTGGCCATTCCATCGATCAGGACTTTGCAGTTGGCGGCATAACGCTGATGCCGCGCAGGCAAACCGCCTTCTTCGCGGTATTGCAGCAGGGCTTCGTGCAGTGCCGCGACCACGTGGGTCGGCGGGGTGAAACGCCATTGGCCGGTCTTGGCCATATAGGTGTGCTGATCAAACAGGTCCATCGCCAGCGAGTGGGAATTGCCGGCCGATTCGGCCAGTGCTTCTTTACGAGCGAAGACGAAGCCCATCCCCGGTACGCCTTCCAGGCATTTGCCGGAGGCGGCGATCAGCGCATCGAACGGCACTTGCCGGGCATCGATCGGCAGCGCGCCGAAGGAGCTCATGGCGTCGATGATCAGGCGTTTACCGTGCTGGGCAATCACATGGGCGATTTCCGGCAGCGGATTGAGGATCCCGGTACTGGTTTCGCAGTGGATCAGTGCAACGTGGGAAATGCTGGTATCGGCCCGCAGCAGGCGATCGACGTCAGCGGCGGTGGTCGGTTCGTCTTCAGCGGTTTCAAAGGTGCTGAACGAGCGACCGAGCACTTCACAGATTTTCGCCAGGCGTTTGCCGTAGGCGCCGTTGATCAGCACCAGGACTTTACCGTCGCGGGGCACCAGGGTGCCGATGGCTGCCTCCACCGAGAAGGTGCCGCTGCCCTGCAAAGGCACGCAGTGGTGGCTGTCGGCACCGTTGATGATCGCCAGCAGCTGCTCGCAGAGGCTGGCGGTCAGTTGATTGAAGCGGTCATCCCATGAACCCCAGTCGACCATCATCGCCTGACGGGTGCGGGCCGACGTGGTCAATGGGCCGGGGGTGAGCAGGATGGGTTCGGCAGTACTCATTCGCGTGTCCTCGCAAGCAGTGGGGTGAAGCTACGGGACATAAATTGCAGTTTGGCTTGTCATCAATCAAATTGTTTGTTGTTATGCCAGCCATCAGTGAGGCCGATAGATATGAACCTGTTTCAGCTTAGAGCGTTTGATGCCGTGGCCCGTGAAGGCAGCTTTACCCGGGCTGCCGCGCGGTTATTCATCAGCCAACCGGCGGTCACCGGGCATATCAAGGCGCTGGAGGAGCACTACCAGATCACCTTGCTGCGGCGCACCGCGCGACGGGTGGAGCTGACGGAGGAGGGCACCAAACTGGCGGCAATCACCCGAGCGATGTTCGGTCTGGCCGAAGAGGCCCAGGCGATGCTCGAGGCCAATCGGCAGTTGCTCACCGGGCGTCTGGAGGTGGCGGCGGATGGTCCGCACATGGTCATGCCAATGCTCGCCAGCTTGCGGGCGAGGTACCCGGGGATCACCGTGAATCTGCGCTTGGGCAATGCGCAGGAAACCCTCGCGGCGTTGCTCTCCGAACATGCGGATGTCGCGGTGCTGACGGAAGTGGAGCCGCGCAAAGGCCTGCATTTGCAACGGATGAGCGAGTCGAGGATTTGCGCGCTGGTACCGGCCAGTCATCCCTGGCTGGCGACGCCAGAGGGTATCGGTATCGAGCAGCTGGACCAGGTGATCATGGTGCTGCGTGAACCCGGTTCGATTACCCGCCGAACCTTTGACGAGGCTTGCAGCCTCGCCAAGGTCAGCCCACGGGTGCTGCTGGAACTGGACAGCCGCGAGGCGGTGACTGAAGCGGTGGCGGCCGAGTTGGGCGTGGGCGTAGTGTCGTCGGTGGAAGTCAGCCACGATCCCCGGGTGGCCGCGATGCCGATCATTGGCGAAGGGCTGGTCAACCGACACATGATCGGCTGCATGGAACGGCGCCGGGATTTGCGCCTGATTCAGGCGTTTTTCGGGTTGGCGCCGAGGTAGTGGTGATCATCTGTGGCGAGGGCGCTTGCTCCCGCTGGGCCGCGCAGCGGCCCCAAAACCGACCGCCACGACTCTTCAGATAGAGCACATCAGCTATTTTTACGACTGCTGCGCCCGAGCGCGGACCGGCCGGCGGGTGCAAGCTCCCTCGCCACAGGCTTACACCAGACTCTCGCGAACCATCTCCAGAAAAGTCGCCACCACCCGCCGTGAACTCTGCTCGCGCAAACACACCAGCGTCTCGGTCAACCGCCGTTTGCAATCGGTGATCGGCAGCGCACAGACCCGCGAGTCGGCGCCGAACTCGGCAGCCGAGACCACGCCTACACCAATCCCCACCACCACCGCTTCGCGCGCCGCTTCGCGCCCTTCGACCTGAATCGCCGGGCGGATGCGAAATCCGCCCTGGTGCATTTCTTCCTCCAGCGTCTGCCGGGTCACCGAGCCGACTTCACGCAACACCAAGGGCGTGTCATCCAGGTCCGCCAGGCAGATCGACGTGCGGTTGGCCCATGGATGATTGCGTGAAACGAAGGCCACCATCGGGTCATTGCGCAGCGGCAGCGAAAGCAATCGCTCGTCGTTGACGTCACGGCCGAGCAGGGCCAGGTCGGCCTGGTAGTTGAACAGCCGAAACAGCGATTCATCGGTGTTGCCGGTCTCGATTTTCACGCTGATACCGGGGTAGCGCTCACAGAAACGGGCGATCTGCGGCAGTACGTGGACCGGGGCATCCACGGCGAGGATCAGGCTGCCGGTCTGCAGGGCTTGAGAGTACTGCAGCAACTCCTGCGCCTCGGCTTCGACGACGAACAGGCGCTGGGTGATGCTCAGCAAACGTTCGCCCAGATCGGTCAGGCGCACCGAGCGTTTATTGCGATGGAACAGCAAGACCTCAAAGCGTTCCTCAAGCTTGCGCACCTGGTCGGAAATCGCTGGCTGAGTCAGGAACAAGCGTTCGGCGGCGCGGGTGAAGCTGCCATGGACGGCGACCGCGTGGAAGGCTTTGAGCTGGGCGTGAGATACCGACATGGGTTTTCTCCTACAAGCTGAGCTTATATTTGAAATACGATAAATCGATTTCACTTATTAGTCAGTAATTGTTTTTATCCGTCCCAACCCTTGGGGACTGGCTGTTCGACGGTTCCCGGTGGCCATGAGCCTGTGTGTGCATGGACAATCCCGACTACAGGGAACGGCAGGACTCATCTGACCGGTATCGCTCCTTACGAAGAGTGATATCGCGGTGCTCAACAATAAAAACACAGGCGTTTTTTTCTAATTCTGCCGGCACACTCCCCCTGAGGTCAGAATCACAATGAATAAGCACATCGGCACCATCAAGCGTTGGCGCGTGCAGATTTTCGCCATCACCTGGCTGGCCTACGCGGCTTTCTATTTCACCCGCAAAGCTTTTTCCGTGGCCAAACTGGGGATCGGCGAAGACCCCGGCTTTCATCTCGACAAGATGATGATGGCCAACCTCGACGGCGTCTATCTGGCGGCTTACGCGATCGGCCAGTTCACCTGGGGGATGTTCGCCGACCGTTTCGGCCCGCGGGTCGTGGTGTTGGGCGGCTTGTTGATTTCTGCGGTGGCGGCGCTGGTCATGGGCAGTTTCGCCACGCTACCGATCTTCTTCACCTGCATGTTGATCCAGGGGTTGGCGCAGTCCACCGGCTGGTCGGGATTGTGCAAAAACGTCGGCAGCTTCTTTCCCGCCGAGCAGCGCGGGCGGGTTCTCGGCTTATGGAGTTCCAGCTACGCCTTTGGCGGTCTGGTTGCATCGCCGTTTGCTGGCTGGTGGGCCTACACGCTGATCGGCACCTGGCACGCTGCCTTCATCTCCAGTGCGGCGGTGGTCGCGGTGGTCGCGGTATTGTTCTTTTTCTTTCAGCGCAACAAGCCTGAAGACGTCGGCTTGCCGGCCGTGGAGCCCGAGCCGGAACTGACGGCAGAGGAGACCGTGGCCCAGAGCAAGCTCAGCGTCTGGGCGCCGTTGCGCGAGATTTTGCGTAACCGCACGGTGCTGACGCTCGGCCTGGCTTACTTCATGTTGAAACCGGCGCGTTACGCGATTCTGCTGTGGGGACCGGTGATTGTCTTCGAGCAAATGCCCTCGGTGGGCAAGGTCGGCGCGGCGATCATCCCGACTGCCTTTGAACTGGCGGGTTTGCTTGGACCGATCATGATTGGCCTGGCGTCGGACAAACTATTCGGTGCGCGGCGGATGCCGGCCTGCGTGTTGAGCTTATTGGCACTGACCGTATCACTGGTATTTTTCATGGGCGCCCTGCACACCGGCAGTGTATTGCTGGTGGTGGCCCTGCTGTTTTTCATGGGGCTGACCCTGTACGGACCGGACTCGATGATCAGCGGCGCGGCAGCAATCGACTTCGGTACCGCCAAGGCCGGTGCGACGGCAGCCGGCTTCGTCAACGGCTGCGGTTCGGTCGGGGCGATTCTCGGCGGGCTGCTACCGGGTTACTTCGACACGGTCACGGTGTTTATCGTCTTCGCCGGTTGCGCGATGTTCTCGGCACTGGTCCTGATTCCCCACTGGAACAGCCGCCCGGCGGGCCTCAAGCCATACTGCGCCTTCGTCCCCAATCAGCCGATGGCGATCAAACCGCTGCGCAACTGAGCCCCTTTTCCGAACCAGTCCTGCCTGGCGTCGTGTCATGACGGCAGGACGGGCCGTGGCTAATTGATCTGGAGATTTACCCCCATGAGACCTTTCTGGCTGGAACAAGCCTTGAAGTCTGACCTGTCAGCGCCTTGCGAGCCATTGCCGGGTGATACCAGCACTGACGTCTGTATCGTTGGTGGTGGTTACACCGGGCTGTGGACCGCGATCATGCTCAAAGAGCAGAACCCCGAGCTGGATGTGTTGCTGATCGAGGCCGATATCTGCGGCGCCGGGGCCAGTGGCCGCAATGGTGGCTGTGCGTTGTCCTGGTCGGCGAAGTACTTCACCCTGGAACGGCTGTTTGGCGTCGAGGAAGCGGTGCGGCTGGTCAAGGAGTCGGAGCAGAGTATCTATGCCATCGGCGCCTTCTGCGAGAAATACGCGGTGGATGCCGATTACCGCCTCGATGGCACGCTCTACACCGCCACCAACCGGGCGCAGTGCGGCTCCACCGACGGGGTGATCGCCGCCCTCGAGCGCAATGGCATCAACTCCTTCGAAAAGCGTCCGGTGGCCGATGTGCAGCGCATGGCCGGTTCCAGCCAGCATCTGGAAGGCTGGTATTCCCCGGCCGCAGCCAGTGTGCAGCCGGGCAAGCTGGTGCGCGGTTTACGCCGGGTTGCCTTGCAGTTGGGCGTGCGGATCCATGAAAACACCGCGATGACCGGCTTGGAGGAGGGCAACCCGGCAGTGATCCAGACGCCGTCCGGGAACATCCGCGCCGACCGTGTGGTACTGGCGATGAATGCCTGGATGGCCCGCGCGTTCCCGCAGTTCGAGCGCAGCGTGGCGATCGTCTCCAGCGACATGATCATCACCGAGCCACGGCCGGACCTGCTTGAGGAAATCGGCCTGACCAGCGGCGTGACGGTGCTCGATTCGCGAATTTTCGTGCACTACTACCACAACACCCCGGATGGTCGAATCATGCTCGGCAAGGGCGGCAACACCTTCGCCTATGGCGGGCGGATGCTGCCGGTGTTCGATCAGCCCTCACCTTATGAAGGCCTGCTGCGCAACAGCCTGGCGCAGTTCTTCCCGGCGTTTGCCGAAGTCGCGGTGGAGGCGACCTGGAACGGGCCCTCGGACCGTTCGGTCACCGGGCTGCCATTCTTTGGGCAGATGAGCGCCAGCGGCAACGTGTTCTATGGTTTTGGCTATTCCGGCAGTGGTGTCGGGCCTTGTCACATGGGCGGGCAGATCCTCGCTTCGATGGTCCAGGGCCTGGACAATCTCTGGACCCGCTCACCCCTGATCAACGGACCTTTGGGTTATTTCCCAGCGGAGCCGATCCGTTATCTGGGCTCGTTGATGGTCCGCAACGCGATCCGGCGCAAGGAACACGCCGAAGATCACGGGCGCCGTCCGCGGCACCTGGATGTGCGTCTGGCCCGGTTCGCCGCAGCGGCGGGCAAGGCTGACAAAGGCTGATTGCGGCTTCAGCGCCAACGGTCCTTGCCATTCACCAGCCAGTCGAAAAACAGACTCGATTCGCTGGCGGCAGCTTGCGCCATGGGCGCCGTGCCAATGCTCATGAACGCCTGTCGCTGCTCGGTGGTCCAGTGTTGCTGAAGGTACTCGGCCAGCGCCACGCATTGTCCCGGGTATAGCAGGCACAATTGCTTCGGGGTTCGAACAAATTCCTGGGCCAACTGGCGCTTTTGTTCCGGACTCAGGTCGAGACGGCCCAGGTGCTGGCTTTTGCCTTCCATGAGGATGTCGTCGCGGCTCAGACTGGCCAGGTCCTGCAGTCCTGGACGAGGCATGCGGACGATGTACCACCGGGTCTCGAGCAGGCGCTGGTCCGAGGCCGACGGACGCTCGAACAAGTAGATATCAGCGTTCCACAGTTCGGGCTCGGCGGGTATCTGCTCAGGCATCTGTGCTGAGTCCTGACCGGGGACCGTTGAGCCGAACAGGGTTCCAGACAAGGTGATACTGGCCGGGCTGAGGTGCAGCCGGTTACCGTTGGCGGTCAATGTCAGCGCCTGGCTGTGCTGCACCTGCAGCGTTTGCCCTGGGTCGACATGCACGCGGCGAGTCTGGTCGGCCAGCCGTTGCCCGTTGAGGTAAATACCGGGCAAGGCTGTCGCCGGGTCCGCTGCAGGCGCTGACAATGCAATATTGCCAGTGCAGGGCCAGACAATGGGTTGGTCCGGGTCGCTGTCGATGAAGCTGACCAGCACTTCGCTACCGGCCAAGGGCAGTCTGCTCTGATCAGTCTGGCTACTGAACGGGTGATAAGCGAGCGGCACACAGAGGCTGCTGTGCTGGTCATGGCTGTCCTCTCGCTCCCATGCCAGACGCACCTTGATCCGTCCATGGTCATCCCGTGCTGCGGGCTGCCCATGGGGGCCGACCACCCGGGCACGCTGATAGCCTGGCATGCAGGGTTTAGGGTGCTTGAGCGCCGGTCGAAAGGCCATGCACCAGGGAATAGCCTTGAACTGATTGCGATAACCCTCGGGCAGCGGCGCAGTCGCGGGATTCACCAAGCGTTCATCGCTCATCCCCTCGATCACCTGCCACCCATACGGCTGCGAGGTTGCGGGCTTGAATGCCGGCTGTTGCCACTGGTGGTGCACTTCGCTGAGCAGCCATTGATCGTTGAATTGCGACAGCGGATGGCTCAGGACCTGGAGGATCTGGCCGCTGTGCAGCCGGGGCTGATCGCTGTGACCGATGATGTGGCGCTGCTGGCTTCGCAGGCGCTCCAGTGCGCGCCGACCTCGCTGGCTCGGGTGCATTTGATCGGGTGCGAGTCGATTGGCGGGGCTGTACATCTGGCCATGGGCTTGATGGATTGCGCTCTGGTCGGCGCCAGGCGTGTCGAGCGGCAGGATCGGAGGGTGAAAGCGCGTCGGTTGCGTCACCTCGGCAACATGCCATTCGGACAGGTGACTGATGGTCGGTTGGCCGGGTTGCTGTTCTGCGAGAGAACGATAAGGGGTGGCTACCGGCAGTTGCACAAAACCTTCGCTATCATCGGCGAACACCAGGACATGTCGGTCGATCTGGTGCTCGAAGTGGTAGTGGATACCTTCTTCCTCGCACAAACGTTGCAGGAAATACAGATCGCTTTCGTCGAACTGGATGCAAAAAGGCCGCAGCGGGTATTGGCCATCGGGAAGTTCAAAGCGATAGCTGCCGACTGGCAGCCGATGTTCTTCGAGTAGCTGCCGCAGAATCAGCGGCACGCTCAGGTCGTGGAACACCCGCCGGCAGGTGCGTTGCTCGAGCACTTGAAGATAGGGCGCCAGGGTAAGGCTGTAACCGGTCTGGAGTGACCCGAGTCGATGTCTGCCGGCACGCTGGATGATGCCGTGGATGCCGCTGTCGTCTCCCAGGCGCAAAAACGCCGACTGTTGCAGTAAGGACTCAAAGTTGGTTCCGGGGTCGCTGTCGACCAGTTCCATATCGAAACGAAAAGGCTCATTGAGTGCTTCGCGACCGGTGAAACGGGTCACCTGCAGGCTCCAGGAGCCTTCGCAGCTCGTCAGGGTAACGGGGGGGTGCAGGTCCTTGTGCATTTCATACGCTCTTGCCTTCGATCAGGAGGCAGAGGTTACGAAACGACAGAGGCGAATGGGTGGCCGAACCGGCTTTTAGGAAAGCCCCTACGACATGATGCGCAGAAGTCGATCAGTCACTCTACTTTTTGGTCGATTGGTAACTTTATGCCGTATAAACTTGCACAAAGCGTCGGCCAATAGATGTTTCGGCGCCACAGATCAAGAGAGTGAGTAATGGGCGCACAGTGGAAGGTTAAACACAAAGAAGCGGCATCCAATGCCAAGGGCAAGATCTTCGGCAAACTGGTGAAAGAGATCACCATTGCCGCGCGCAACGGCGCGGATACGGCAACTAACGCGCACCTGCGTCTGGTGGTGGAGCAGGCGAAAAAAGCCTCGATGCCCCGCGAGACCCTGGAGCGCGCGATCAAGAAAGGCTCGGGCCAGCTGGGCGAAACCGTCCAGTACCATCGCGTCACGTATGAAGGTTTCGCGCCGCATCAGGTCCCGCTCATCGTCGAGTGTGTCACCGATAATATCAACCGCACCGTCGCGGAAATTCGCGTGGCCTTCCGTAAGGGCCAGTTGGGTGCTTCGGGTTCGGTTGCCTGGGATTTCAACCATGTCGGCATGATCGAAGCGTCCCCTGACAGCCCCGATGCAGATCCGGAGATGGCGGCTATCGAGGCCGGCGCTCAGGACTTCGAAGCAGGCGAAGAAGAGGGTACGACGCTGTTCATTACCGAGCCAGCCGACCTCGACGCGGTACAAAAAGCATTGCCGGAGCAGGGTTTTACCGTGCTGTCGGCCAAGCTGGGCTACCAGCCTAAAAACCCGGTCAGCGGCTTGAGCGACGCGCAAATGGAAGAAGTCGAAGCCTTCCTCGAAGGCCTCGACAACCACGATGACGTGCAGGACATGTTTGTCGGGCTGGCGGGTTAAGGGTTCTTTTTGCGAGAGCTGCGTTGGCTGCAAAAGATCGCAGCCTGCGGCAGCTCCTACAGGGGGCGGTAGACCTGCGTTATCGTGGGTGGACACCGATCCCCGTAGGAGCTGCCGGTAGGCTGCGATCTTTTCAAGACGCCGCCGATCCCCGCAACGAATCGACCGCAACCTGCAACTCTTCGCCGATATCGGCAAACCCCGGTCGCGCCAGCACCGCTGGCTGACAGCAGCGCCTCTGCAAGGCCTCCAGCTGTTCACGGCTCTCGGCGCTCAATCCCGACTCGATCCGCTCCAGCAATTCCCCCAGAAGAATCCCGAACGCCCGGACTTCCATGCGTTGCAGGGCGCGACTCTGGAAACTGTCTGATGTGCGGTGAAACGACGCTGCGCCGAAATCCCCCAACAGGCAGTCACCTTCAGCGTTCCACAGGATATTGTGAGCGTAGAGATCGCCGTGGGTGATGCCCTGCTGGTGCAAGTGCGCGGCGACCGAGGCAATGCCGCCGGCGATTCGCAACGCCACCGCAACGCTGAACCGGGTGCTGTCGTCATAGACGTCCCGGGTGCAGGAAGCAAGGTTCGGCAGCCCGGCCAGATTGCGGTAGCCGGGATCGATCAGTTGCATCACCAGCCCGGCCCGGGCCTGCGGGTGCTCGACGACCCTGCCTTCGACCTTGATCAGATTGGCATGCTGGCCCGCGGTAATGCAGGCATTCATTTCATGCCAGGGTGAACCGTCACTGGTCATGCTGCCCTTGTAGAGCTTCACTGCAACCGTTCGCGCAGGTTGCGACGGTTGTTCCCACAGCGCTTGATGAATGACCCCGGATGCGCCTTCGCCCAGTGACTGTTGCAGCTGCAACTGCGACCAGGGAATGTTCGGGATCGCGTCCAGCGCTGCCGGGTCAACCGTGGATTCCAGTGGATTGCCGGCATACGCCAGCCACGTCAGCCGTGGCAGCGACAACAGCCACTGCGGCAGCTCGGTCAGGCGGTTGGCGGCGATCCTGATCAACTCAAGCTGATGGCACTGGCTCAGGCTCGCCGGCAGTTGCCGCAGGTGGTTGCCCGCGAGCATGAGCTTCTGCAAATGCGCTCTTTCGCCCAGCTCGGCAGGCAGCTCATCGATGCAGTTGTCGGTCAGGATCAGCCAGCGCAGCAACGGCGGCAACGCGCTGGCGGGGACGTGCTCGATGCGGTTGGCCTTGAAGCCGATCATGCTCAGTTGCGCGCATTGGCCGAGACAGCCCGGCAGTTCGGTGAATTGATTGTCCGAGCAGAACAGTACCCGTAACTGCGTCAGTCGATGCAGGTCATCCGGCAGTCGACTCAAGGCATTACCACTGAGGTTCAGCACCTCGAGGGAGTCCGCCAGTTCGAAGATTTCCGTTGGAAACTCCGTCAGCCCGCAGGCCAGATCCAGGCGTTTGGCACCGGCAAGGTGGCCGGCCCGCAGTTGCGCAAGGGTATCCATAAACAGATTAAACGCCTGGAAAGAGGAGGGCGCGCCATGATAGCGGCAATGGGATCCCGAAGGTTTATGACGTAGGGCCGATTTCGATCAACTGGCCCAGGCGACTGCGGGTTCGCGCAAAGTCGATGGCTTCAAAGCCCAGGAGCTCGCGCAGAGGTCTCTCGCCCAGCAACAGCAGGCGTTTGTCCTGGTCATACAGCACGTCGATCAGATTGATAAAACGCTGCTGGGTGGCCGTCGAGCAGTGCGCAAGATCGGGCAACCCATCGATGATCCAGGTGTCGAAGCGCCGGCACAGTTCCAGGTAATCCATGACAGCGGTGGGTTGTTCGCAGAGGTCGCTGAAGCCGAAGCCGATGCTCCGTTCTTCGCAGCGTCGAGCCTGGAGCTGACGAGTACCTACCGGCAGCGCGAAGGTTGCGGCGTTTCGTTCAGGCAGTTGCAGAGCCTCGCGTTGCGCCGGGTTGGCGGGCCAGATGTAGTGGCCATGGGTGAAAACCTGCTGCGAATGAGTCCGCGCCTGACTGCGGTAGTCATGCGGGCCACCGACCTCCATGACGTGCATGCGGGCATTGATCAGATCGATCACCGGCTTGAAGCGCGCGTGATACAGCGGATTGGGCAGCAAGCCGGCCGGTGGATAGTTGGACGTGACCAGCACCAGGATGCCGCGCTGGAACAGCGCCTTGAACAGCCGGGTGATCAACATCGCGTCGCCGATGTCGTGGACGTGGAACTCGTCGAAGCACAGTACCCGATAGTGTCGCAGTAGCTCATCCAGGGTGGTCGCCAGCGCATCCGGCTGCTGGCGATGGCGGAACATGCCCTGATGCAATTGCGCGAAGAAATCATGAAAGTGCAGGCGCTGCTTGTCAGCCATCGGCAGCGCCTGGAAAAAACCGTCCAGCAGCCAGCTCTTGCCACGGCCGACAGCACCGTGGAGGTACAAGCTGCGCGGCGGATGAACGTTGGCGCAGGCTTGCAGCAGGCCGTTGGCTTGTTGTGCCATGCAGTCGATCACCCGCTGCTGGCTGTGACTGAGGGTATAACCTTGATCATGGGCTTTTTTGCGAAAGAACTCATGAATCACCCGCCCGCCCGCAGTCGTCTGCGCCGGTCTGGCGAAGGCCTTGCCGAGTAGTTTCCCCAGCCTTGGCCAGCGTGATGTGAGTCGCGAGCGGTTTGTTGGCAAAACCGGCAATTGAAGTCCCCCATGGTCCCGAAGCCCGCCCACCCTGGAGCCGGCGGGTAATTTAACCAAAGGAGCGCTGGCTCGGCCAGTGATCTTCAACGGGCAGCCTGTTGAAATCGGGCGCACGGCGACTGGCCTCTGAATCGGTTGATCAGAGGCTGATGCAGATTTGAGTATTTTGAGTGCAGAGCTGATTCGCGTTGAGAGCAGGGCGCTCTCTTGAGTGTTGCCGGCGAATCAGTGCAGGAAGATGGCTCCACGACCTGGACTCGAACCAGGGACCCAGTGATTAACAGTCACTTGCTCTACCAACTGAGCTATCGCGGAATGCAGTCTATGTTACTGATTGAAAAGGAGAAGTCAAGCCTCGAATAGCCTCGGCAGGATTTTATCGGACGACTGCAACGCAGCAATCCGGGCAATGCGCGGATTATCGATGACTGCCGGTTACCAGAACCTCGGTACAGGTCTACCATGGTCCCCCGGAAGTGGTTTCACGCGCTGCCGGCCCTCAGCCCGCAAAGGTAGTGTCATGACCACGCTCGTGTATTCAGCCGTACAAACCTTCGCCACCCCACGACAATCCCGGGTGGCCCGATGAGCATTGAACAGATCAGCCTGCCCAAAGGCGTAGGCCCGCAGGCGTCCAAACTGTGGGATGCGATCACCCAGGCTGGCTCGGCCGATGAGCTGAACCGGGCAGGCGGCAAGGCCGAAGGCTTTGTGCTGGGGCTGGAAAGCGCCAAAGCGATCAAAAGCCAGGTGGCCGAATCGTTGTATGTGGCATTCGACAACGCCGCCAGCCAGCGTTCGACCGAACTGGCTGGCTAACGGCTTCAGCCAATCGTCAGTGTGCCGAGCATGAACTTGGCGGCCAGCGAGGTGGCGGCAAGCTGCACCAGCCACAGCGCCATACCGCCGAGGAACACCCCCAGGGCTATCTGCCAGACCAGCCCGCTGCTGCGTTTGTTTTGAGTGCGGGGGGTGTAGATGTCCAGCTCGTCGCGGTCAGCGCGCAGATTATCGTTTTTCATGGAATCTCTCGAAAGGGAAGGGCGCCTGGCGCTCTGAATTCACCGCTGCGTACCAATCCCACCGGCAGCGGTCTTTGCACAGAGCAGGATTGTCTCACCGACAAAAACAAAAAGGGGAAGCCGACCGGCTTCCCCTTTGTTTTTTCTTGCTTGTGGCTTAGATCACCTGAACGATGGCCTTGGTCACTACTTCGATGTTGTTCTGGTTCAATGCGGCAACGCAGATGCGCCCGGTGTCCAGGGCGTAGATGCCGAACTCGGTGCGCAGGCGGGTGACTTGTTCAACGGTCAGGCCGGAGTAGGAGAACATCCCGCACTGGCGACCGACGAAGCTGAAGTCGCGTTTGGCACCATGCTGGGCCAGCAGATCGACCATCTGCATGCGCATGCCGCGAATGCGCAGGCGCATTTCGGCCAATTCCTCTTCCCACTGGGCGCGCAGATGCTGGCTGTTCAGCACGGCGGCAACGATGCTTGCACCATGAGTCGGCGGGTTGGAGTAGTTGGTGCGGATCACGCGTTTGACTTGCGACAGCACGCGCGCGCTTTCTTCTTTCGATTCGCTGACGATCGACAGAGCGCCAACGCGCTCGCCGTACAGGGAGAAAGATTTGGAGAACGAGCTGGAGACGAAGAAAGTCAGACCCGATTCGGCGAACAGCCGTACAGCGGCAGCGTCTTCGTCGATGCCATCGCCAAAGCCCTGATAGGCCATGTCGAGGAATGGCACGAGGTTTTTCGCCTTGACCACGTCCAGCACGTTCTGCCAGTCGGTCGGATTCAGGTCGACGCCGGTCGGGTTGTGGCAGCAGGCGTGCAGCACCACGATCGAGCCCGCAGGCAGGGCGTTCAGGTCTTCAAGCAGGCCGGCACGGTTTACATCGTTGGTGGCGGCATCGTAGTAGCGGTAGTTCTGTACCGGGAAACCGGCGGTTTCGAACAGCGCGCGGTGGTTTTCCCAGCTTGGGTCGCTGATGGCGACGACGGCGTTGGGCAGCAGTTGCTTGAGGAAGTCGGCACCGATTTTCAGGGCGCCGGTACCGCCGACAGCCTGGGTGGTGATAACCCGGCCGGAAGCGATCAGTGCTGAGTCAGCGCCGAACAACAGCTTTTGCACAGCCTGGTCGTAGGCGGCGATGCCGTCGATCGGGAGGTAGCCGCGGGAAGCGTGTTGAGCCACGCGAATTGTCTCGGCTTCGGCAACGGCACGCAGGAGTGGAATTTTCCCCTCCTCGTTGCAGTAGACACCGACCCCCAGATTGACCTTGTTGGTACGGGTATCGGCGTTGAATGCTTCGTTGAGGCCCAGGATTGGATCGCGTGGTGCCATTTCGACAGCGGAGAACAGGCTCATTTTTGCGGCGGCTCTGAATGGAGTGTGGAGGGACGTGTAGCGCTCCAGCCGAATGCACTAGAGCGGTGCACAAACGGGGAGCTAGTATAGAGAGCATCACAGATCGCGGCGACAGCCAATTGGGCTTTTCAGGCAGCTTTTTCGGTTTATTTTTCGACTGGTAATCATATTGTAGCGTCCAATGGCTGTGGGGCATGCGGGACGTTCGGCTTGAAACCCGTGGCATTTGCCTCCACATCCAGCACAATCAAGTTTTTTCCGACGACATTGGTCGTTTTCGCTCGTTCTCGTTCCTGTTCGGTGTGGCCGTGCAGGAGTGAACCAGAGGTACGTTATGTCCGACTTCCAGCTAGTCACCCGCTTCGAGCCCGCTGGCGATCAGCCGGAAGCCATCCGCCTGATGGTCGAGGGCATCGAGGCCGGGCTGGCGCACCAGACGTTGCTCGGTGTGACCGGTTCGGGCAAGACCTTCAGCATCGCTAACGTGATTGCCCGGATCAACCGTCCGACCCTGGTGCTGGCACCGAACAAGACCCTGGCGGCACAGTTGTACGGGGAGTTCAAAGGGTTCTTCCCGAATAACGCGGTGGAGTACTTCGTTTCCTACTACGACTACTACCAGCCTGAAGCCTACGTACCGTCTTCCGACACCTTTATCGAGAAAGACGCCTCGATCAACGACCATATCGAACAGATGCGGCTGTCCGCGACCAAGGCGCTGCTGGAGCGCAAGGACGCGATCATCGTCACCACGGTCTCGTGCATTTACGGTTTGGGCAGTCCGGAAACCTATTTGAAGATGGTGCTGCACGTGGATCGTGGCGACAAGCTCGACCAGCGTGCCTTGCTGCGCCGGCTCGCCGACCTGCAATACACCCGTAACGACATGGACTTCGCCCGCGCGACCTTCCGGGTACGCGGCGATGTGATTGATATCCACCCGGCGGAATCCGATTTTGAAGCGATCCGCATCGAACTCTTCGATGATGAAGTCGAGAAGATTTCCGCCTTCGATCCGTTGACCGGCGAGGTGACCCGCCAGCTGCCGCGCTTCACTTTCTATCCAAAAAGCCACTACGTGACGCCACGGGACACCCTGCTGGGTGCCATCGAAGGGATTAAGGTCGAGCTTCAGGAGCGCCTGGAATATCTGCGTTCCAACAATAAACTGGTGGAAGCGCAGCGCCTTGAGCAGCGAACCCGTTTTGATCTGGAGATGATTCTCGAGCTGGGTTACTGCAACGGTATCGAAAACTACTCGCGCTACCTGTCGGGCCGTGAGTCCGGCGAGCCGCCGCCCACCCTGTTTGACTACCTGCCAGCCGATGCCTTGCTGGTGATCGACGAGTCCCACGTCAGCGTGCCGCAGGTCGGCGCCATGTACAAAGGCGACCGTTCGCGCAAGGAAACCCTGGTGGAATATGGCTTCCGCCTGCCGTCGGCGCTGGACAACCGGCCGATGCGTTTCGACGAGTGGGAAAGCATCAGCCCGCAGACCATTTTCGTTTCGGCAACGCCCGGGAACTATGAGGCCGAGCACGCCGGTCGGGTGATAGAGCAAGTGGTCCGCCCGACCGGCCTGGTCGACCCGCAGATCGAGATCCGCCCGGCGCTGACTCAGGTCGATGATCTGCTCTCGGAAATCGGCAAGCGGGTGGCGCTGGGAGAGCGCGTGCTGGTCACCACCCTGACCAAGCGCATGTCCGAAGACTTGACTGACTACCTGGCCGACCACGGTGTGCGGGTGCGCTACTTGCACTCGGACATCGACACGGTGGAGCGGGTCGAAATCATCCGCGACCTGCGACTGGGCACTTTCGATGTACTGGTGGGGATCAACCTGCTGCGCGAAGGCCTGGACATGCCGGAAGTGTCGCTGGTAGCGATTCTCGACGCGGACAAGGAAGGCTTCCTGCGCTCCGAGCGCTCACTGATCCAGACCATTGGCCGGGCGGCACGTAACCTCAATGGTCGGGCGATTCTCTATGCGGACCGCATCACCGGTTCCATGGAGCGGGCGATTGGCGAGACGGAACGCCGTCGCGACAAGCAGATCGCCTTCAACCTGGCCAACGGCATTATCCCCAAAGGCGTGTTCAAGGACGTCGCGGACATCATGGAAGGCGCCACTGTGCCGGGTTCGCGCAGTAAAAAGCGCAAAGGCATGGCCAAGGCCGCCGAGGAAAACGCCCGCTACGAAAACGAGCTGCGCTCGCCAGGCGAGATCTCCAGGCGCATCAAGCAACTGGAAGAGAAAATGTACCAGCTGGCGCGCGACCTGGAATTCGAAGCCGCCGCGCAGATGCGCGACGAAATCGGCAAGCTGCGTGAGCGGTTGATGGTGGTGTGATGGGGCCGATGGAATCCTTGCAGGAGCTGCCGCAGGCTGCGATCTTTTCAGCGGACAACACGGCGTCCAGGCGGATGCCAAGATCAACAGATCGCAGCCTGCGGCAGCTCCTACGGGGTGTACGGCGAATCAGTGCATCTCCCTCGGCCTTGAGCCCCACTGGCAATACCTTGGCTTAAATGCCCTGCTCACTGGAGCCGGGCGGGTGTCGCCTGTTACCATTCGCCCCCTGTTTCATCTCCGCTTTTATATTCTTTCCGAGACATACCATGACCACCGTCCGCACTCGCATCGCGCCATCGCCTACCGGCGATCCCCATGTCGGCACCGCTTACATCGCTTTGTTCAACTATTGCTTTGCCAAGCAGCATGGCGGTGAGTTCATCCTGCGGATCGAAGACACCGACCAATTGCGTTCGACCCGCGAGTCCGAGCAGCAAATTTTCGATGCCTTGCGCTGGTTGGGCATCACCTGGAGCGAAGGTCCGGACGTTGGCGGCCCCCACGGTCCTTATCGGCAGAGCGAGCGCGGCGACATTTATCAGCAGTACTGTCAGCAGCTGGTTGACCTGGGCCATGCCTTCCCGTGCTTCTGCAGCGCGGAAGAACTTGACCAGATGCGCGCCGAACAAATGGCCCGTGGCGAAACCCCGCGCTACGACGGCCGTGCGCTGTTGCTCTCCAAGGAAGAAGTGGCGCGCCGTCTGGCCGCTGGCGAGCCCCACGTGATCCGCATGAAAGTGCCGACCGAAGGCGTTTGCGTGGTGCCGGACATGCTTCGTGGCGACGTCGAGATCCCGTGGGATCGCATGGACATGCAAGTGCTGATGAAGACCGACGGCTTGCCGACCTACTTCCTCGCCAACGTGGTCGACGACCACCTGATGGGCATCACCCACGTGCTGCGCGGCGAAGAATGGCTGCCGTCGGCGCCGAAACTGATCCTGCTCTACGAATACTTCGGCTGGGAACAACCGCAGCTGTGCTACATGCCGCTGCTGCGTAACCCGGACAAGAGCAAACTGTCCAAGCGCAAGAACCCGACCTCGGTGACCTTCTACGAGCGCATGGGCTTCATGCCGGAGGCCATGCTCAACTACCTGGGTCGTATGGGCTGGTCGATGCCGGACGAGCGCGAGAAGTTCTCGCTGCAGGAAATGGTCGATAACTTCGATCTGTCGCGGGTTTCCCTGGGCGGACCGATTTTCGATGTTGAGAAGCTGTCCTGGCTCAACGGCCAGTGGCTGCGCGACCTGCCGCTGGAAGAGTTCGCCAGCCGAGTGCAGGAGTGGGCGCTGAACCCTGAATACCTGATGAAAATTGCCCCGCATGTGCAGGGCCGGGTTGAAACCTTCAGCCAGATCGCCCCGCTGGCCGGCTTCTTCTTTGCCGGTGGCGTGAACCCGGACGTCAAGCTGTTCGAGTCCAAGAAGCTCTCGGGCGACCAGGTGCGTCAGTTGATGCAGTTGATCCTGTGGAAGCTGGAAAGCCTGCGCCAGTGGGAGAAGGACAGCATCACCGCGACCATTCAGTCAGTAGTCGAGTCGCTGCAGCTTAAGCTGCGTGACGCCATGCCGCTGATGTTCGCGTCGATCACCGGCCAAGCCAGTTCGGTATCGGTGCTCGACGCCATGGAAATCCTCGGTCCGGACTTGACCCGCTTCCGCCTGCGCCAAGCCATTGATCTGCTGGGCGGCGTGTCGAAAAAGGAAAACAAGGAGTGGGAAAAACTCCTGGGCGCTATCGCCTGATTCACCGCGTTCCCCGTGTAGGAGCTGCCGAAGGCTGCGATCTTTTGATCCTCATCTTCGGCGGCCCCGAAAGGGCAAACTCCCCATTTTCCGGGGAGAGGGCGGTAAGTGATTGTAATGCCGACGAAAAATATTGAAATTTGTTGAAAATAAGTTTGACAGTCTTGCGATACACCCTTAAGATTCGCCCCGTCCTCACCGACGAGGGGCTATAGCTCAGCTGGGAGAGCGCTTGCATGGCATGCAAGAGGTCAACGGTTCGATCCCGTTTAGCTCCACCAAATTGTACAGTTCAAGGTCTGGCCACACCGGCCTTGAATCGATCAGACTCAGCCTGATCACGTTGTATAGAAGGTTTGTGTCCCCTTCGTCTAGTGGCCTAGGACACCGCCCTTTCACGGCGGTAACAGGGGTTCGAGTCCCCTAGGGGACGCCAGTTTTACAGAAACAGTGTTGCGAGATGCTGTTCCGCCGCGAGGCGAAAAATCCGGGGCTATAGCTCAGCTGGGAGAGCGCTTGCATGGCATGCAAGAGGTCGACGGTTCGATCCCGTCTAGCTCCACCAATTTTACAGTTCAAGGTCTGGCCACACCGGCCTTGAATCGATCAGTCTCAGCCTGATCAGTTGTATAGAAGGTTTTGCGTCCCCTTCGTCTAGTGGCCTAGGACACCGCCCTTTCACGGCGGTAACAGGGGTTCGAGTCCCCTAGGGGACGCCACGATTACCCGCTCTGCGGGATTTATAGGGGTCATTCAATTATTGAATGGCCCTTTTGTTTGTCTGGCATTCGCCGATTCTCTCTTCCCCAACTCTCTGTTCAAAAAAAAGGTTCTTCTGACCAGCGGTCATATTTATGACTTGCGAAAATTTATTATGAGAATAATATTTCAATCGTAATATTCGGAGGCAACGATGAACGACAAAAAAGCTCAAACCCGCGAACGCATCCTCAAGGCCGCCAGCGCAGCGCTGATTCAGCGCGGTCCGGCCGAACCGAGCGTGGGAGAGGTGATGGGCGCCGCCGGGCTGACGGTGGGTGGGTTCTATGCGCACTTCGAAAGCAAGGATGCGCTGATGCTGGAAGCGTTCAAGCAACTGCTCGCTCAGCGCCGTGGCTTGATCGAGGAAATGGACGCCGAGTTGACGGGTGAAGAGCGTCGCGCTCTGGTCGCGGCCTTCTACCTGTCACGCAAGCACCGCGATTCAACTGACCATGCCTGCCCGATCCCGGCGTCTATCGGGGAATTGGGTCGCCTGCCGGACGACTTCCGTCAGGCGTTGAATGAACACCTGGAGTTGATGGTCGCGCAACTGGCGACCAGCCCGGAAGAGGCCGACAAAGTCCTGGCCGATATCGCCCTGATGGTGGGCGGCCTGGCACTGGCGCGGGCCCTGGGCGCCGGAGAGTTATCCGATCGATTGCTGCGTGCCGCCAAGTCGGCGGTGCTATGACCTGAAGCGTGATCCTGAGGAAATGAGCGATGAGCACTTTAAGCTGGGTTCGTGGCGTTAATGGCACCTTGGGTTGGTTTGCCCCGCGATTAGTCGCGAGCCGGATGCGCCAGGCATTCATGACGCCGCGCGAGCTGCCGCCGCGGGATTGGGAATTGCCGCTGCTGGCGAGCTCCGAGCGGATCACCCTGCGTTTCGGCCTTTCGGCCTTGCGTTGGGGGCAGGGGCCGGCGGTGCTGCTGATGCACGGCTGGGAAGGTCGGCCGACGCAGTTCGCCAGTCTGATCACTGCGCTGGTAGACGCCGGCTATATGGTGATTGCGTTGGACGGTCCGGCCCATGGCCGTTCACCCGGGCATGAAGCGAACGTGGTGTTGTTCGCCCGGGCCATGCTCGAGGCCGCCGCGGAATTGCCGCCCTTGCAAGCGGTCATCGGTCATTCCATGGGCGGTGCCAGTGCCATGCTGGCAGTCCAGTTGGGCCTGCGCACCGAAACCCTGGTCAGCATCGCCGCTCCAGCGCGGATATTGGGGGTGCTGCGCGGTTTTGCCCGCTATGTACGGCTACCGCCAAAAGCCCGTTCGGCGTTTATCCGGCAAATCGAGCAGGATGTCGGCATGCGCGCGGCCTGTCTCGATGTGGCGCACTATCAACTGGATATGCCCGGGCTGATCGTGCATGCCGAGGATGATAACTTTGTCCCGGTCAAGGAATCACAGCTGATCCACGAGGCCTGGTTCGACAGCCGCTTGTTGCGTCTGCCGGAGGGTGGCCATCAGCGTGTACTGTCCGATCCGCGGCTGATCGAGGGCGTGCTGGCCTTGCTCTCCGGCCGCAGCGTGCAAGCGCGCCAATCCGCCTGAGCATCCGTTACACTGCCCCGGTCGACATTAGCTGATCGGGGGAGTGGGGCATGGGCTGGGATCTGGCAACGCCATTTATCATTGATCTGCAGGTGGGTGCCGAAGACATCGACGGGCTTGGGCATGCCAATAACGCGGTGTATGTCACCTGGCTCGAGCGCTGCGCATGGCGCCATTCGCAGCGCCTGGGGCTGGACCTGAGCGAATATCGGCGGCTGGACCGGGCGATGGCCGTGGTCCGCCACGAGATCGATTACCTGGCCGCCGCCTATGAAGGCGATGAGTTGCAGTTGGCGACCTGGATCATCGATTGGGATCAGCGCTTGAAAATGAGCCGACGTTTTCAGCTGGTCCGCCCAAGTGACAACACCACCTTGCTCCGGGCCCAGACCACTTTTGTCTGCATCGAGCTGTCCAGCGGCAGGCCCAAGCGCATGCCGGAGGAGTTTATCGAGGGTTATGGGCCGGCATTGCAGGGCTCGCTCTGACACCGACTTGTGGCAAGGAAGACCTTCAGCGCGGGCTATATCGCCAAGATCGCAGCCTGCGGCAGCTCCTACAGGGGTACGCGGTCGGCGTAGGAGCTACCGCAGGCTGCGATCTTTTGGGGGCCCCGTACCACTTTCACCTGTAAACCCAGTAAACTGCCGCACGTTTTTCGTTGAGTGTTACCCATGCAAATTGCTTTGGCGCCCATGGAGGGCCTGGTCGACAACATCCTGCGGGACGTGTTGACCCAGGTTGGTGGTATCGATTGGTGCGTGACCGAATTCATCCGCGTCAATGATCGTCTGCTGACTCCGGCTTATTTCCACAAGCTGGCTCCTGAATTGCTCCACGGCGCGAAGACCGCTGCCGGGGTGCCGTTGCGCGTGCAATTGCTCGGTTCCGATCCTGTGTGCCTGGCGGAAAACGCCGCGCTGGCCTGCGAGCTGGGTTCCGAGGTGATCGACTTGAACTTTGGCTGTCCGGCCAAGACCGTCAACAAATCACGCGGTGGCGCGGTGCTGCTCAAAGAGCCGGAACTGCTCAACGCGATAGTCGCCGAAGTGCGGCGCGCGGTACCCGCTCATATCCCGGTGACGGCCAAGATGCGCCTGGGTTTCGACAGCCCCGACGGTGCGCTGGTCTGTGCCACGGCGCTGGCCGAAGGCGGCGCGGCGCACATTGTGGTGCACGCGCGGACCAAGACCGATGGCTACAAGCCGCCAGCCCATTGGGAGTGGATTCCACGGGTCCAGGAAGTGGTCAAGGTGCCGGTGTTTGCCAATGGCGATATCTGGAGCGTCGAAGACTGGCGCCGTTGCCGCGAAATCAGCGGCGTCGAGGACATCATGCTCGGTCGCGGCCTGGTTTCGCGTCCGGATCTGGCCCGGCAAATCGCTGCGGCGCGGGCCGGCGAAGAGGTGGTGGAAATGTCCTGGGCCGATCTGCAGCCGCTGCTCCAGGACTTCTGGGCGCAAGCCGTCGCGCAACTGACACCGCGTTCGGCACCAGGCAGATTGAAGCAGTGGCTGGCAATGTTGACCCGCAATTACCCTGAGGCGGTGGAGCTGTTTACGGCGATGCGCCGGGAAACCGATCTGGATCAGGTCGGGCGTTTGCTGGGCGTTCAGCGCACCGAAGCGGCCTGAATTTTTTTCAAAAAACCTCTTGAAATCTGTAAGGCGGTCCTTATCTTTTTTATACGCGATGCCGAATTCGGGTCGCGGAGATAACCACTTGCTGAATATCAGGAGATAGTCATGAGCACTGCATTTTCCATGGCTCCACTGTTCCGTTCTTCGGTGGGCTTCGATCGTTTCAACGATCTGTTCGAGTCGGCGCTGCGTAATGAGCCAAGCAGCACCTATCCACCTTACAACGTGGAAAAACACGGTGATGACCAATACCGCATCGTGATTGCGGCCGCCGGTTTCCAGGAAGAAGACCTCGAGCTGCAAGTCGAAAAAGGCGTATTGACCATCAGCGGCGGAAAACGTGACGCCGACGAAGACGTCACTTATCTGTATCAAGGCATCGCTCAGCGTGCCTTCAAACTGTCCTTCCGTCTGGCGGACCACATTCAGATCAAGACCGCCGACCTGAGCAACGGTTTGTTGAGCATCGACCTGTTGCGTGTGATACCGGAAGAAGCGAAAGCCAAACGCATCCCGATCAATGGGACAGACAAACCGGCTCTGGAGCATTGATTGTTGCAATGTTAACCACTGCATTGAAAAGGGCGCCATCGGCGCCCTTTTTTTGTGTGTGCGCCAGACATGGCGCGTTGCGCGCAAGCGCAACCAGTTTGGCTGTGGTGGCCACGCGCGTCTGTCATTAATACGCATGTTCAAGGCCCACCCCGAGACTTGCCAAGTCCGATCGTGATGAGGTAACGCTCCTCTGTGGGGCGCTTATCGTCCCTGAAGCGATTAACCACCAGCATCACCTGGTACTGGTCACCCGCTCGCCAGTAAGCAGTACCGCCTTTATTCACGTCGCGCAATCGGGCACGCCATTGCAGCGTGTCGGCGAACGATGGAAAGTCCTTGACCCGGATGGGCGTCCAGCCCCCTTGGCGCCATTGCTCCTGCAGGTCCAGCACGATCTTGAGTGTATCGTCGAGCAACAGCGGTTCGATTTGTGGGGACATACGGACATTGCTGACCAGCTCATCATCGAAACTAATTGTGAAGAAGCGGGCCAATGGGGTTACGAACCCGTATTGGGGGTCTATGAAACGAAGGCGGGCATCCGATTTCGGCAATCTGCCCCAATAATGCCCGGGAATGGCTGGATCAATGGCTGCACTGGAGCGCTGACGCATGGCTTCCCAAGGCTCGCCAATCACTAGTGCGATTTCCGGTTCACTCGATTGCACTTGAATTGCCGCTATCGTAAGGAGGGCAGCGACTGCCAGGGCAAATACCGCGCGTCGCCAGCCGAGATGCGCAAGCCAACTCATCGCACGCCCCGGCCTGCAGCGATATCCTGAATCGCCCGTTCGATCCGCTGGCGGTCCGCACTTTGCAAAATCTCATCAAACCGCGCCGCCGCATTGAGCACGAAGGGCATGCGCTGTTGGAGATCGGCCAGGTTGGCCATGGGGTTGTTGCCGAAGCCAATGGTGCGTCCATCATCGACGCGGTGGCACTGGCTGGCCAGTGTCAGTTCGATGGCTTGAGCGGCGCCGGGCGGGAAGCCGGTGACGTAGGAGACATGGTTGCCGCGTAGCAGAGTTACCAGTTTCGTGTCGCTGTACATCGCCGGTTGCAGGATATTCCGCTGTTCGTGCCAAGCCAGATGCGCAACACTTTTGGCGATGTTGCCAGCCTCCATGGCCTCGAAGGCTTGCAGGATTTCCTCAGGGTCAGTACCGAACGTTAGCTTCTCCTGCTCGACCGGCCACAGCACTGGGTGCTGGTCATGCCCATAGATGTTTTTACGTGAAGGCAGACAGGTTTCAAGTGCCTCCAACCCACGTTCCTGGTAAAAAACATGCAGCGGAAACACGTCCAGAAACAGCGTGGTATTGCCCATGGCCAGCATCTCGTACACGAACTGGTACAGCCGCTGCGCATACGACAGCGATCCGTCATCGCGCCCGAAGTCGATGCTCGGCAGCGGGTTGTTGCGGCGGGCCTGCTCGTAGTCACGCTGCGTCTGCTCAAACTCCCGCAGTTTCGCCTGCCTGTCTCGCTCACTGCGGCTGAACAAGCCAAATAACCCTTTCCTGGCACTATGCTTCAGGCCCTGTCCCGCCTCATATTCGGCCTGAATCTTCTCGATCGAATCGGCGGCGTGCAGCAGGCCACAGCCGACCTGCTTGGAGGCGAAGGCCGCGAGGCCGGCCCACTGGAAGCGCTGATCGTGCAGCCATAACTGGGCGTAGGCGGCATTGATCGCGCGATTGCGCGCCTTGGGGTCGGCGATCAGGATGCCGCCCGGCGCCACGATGGCTTCGGCTCGTTGCTGGTATCCGCGCCAGAGGTTCTCGCATACCCGTCCCGGCAGTTCAGCGAAGGTCGGCGTGGGACGGCTCGCTGCCGGCGCGAAACCGGAGGGGCGCGGCACGGCTGGCGCGGGACTGGTTGCCGCCGCGGCGGCGGGTTGAGCAGCGGCTCGGGGCCGCGGCGCGACGTCGCCACCGTCGATCACTTGACACTTGAGGGTCTGGTTGGCAATCAGCCGCGGCGGCGGATCGCACTGGCAACGGCAGAGGTCGCCGTCGAGGGCGGCGTGGCGTCCATCCAGCCGTTCGACCAGGCGCGGGCCGTCGCAGACAATCACCCCGATGCTGTTGCATGCCGGGCAAACGACCTCATCGCCTTCGCGGGGCCATGGCCAGGCCATGGATCGTGCTGCACTCCCAGCCGGTGCGCACGGTGCCGTCGACGGTGGTTTTAGCCCCGACGGTGATGTTGTAACGCCTCATGCGGTGCATGTCCTTGTTTTATCTGCAGGGACGAGCACGGTAGGCAAGGAGGCGGTGGCGCTAAATCAGATATTTCCTGTTTTGGTGTAGGTTTTTTCTGGGTCCAGGTATCTGGCGATCAGGAGGCGCGAGTGATTCCGCTTCCTCCTATTTGAGCAGCTTCTTGAACTCGTCCAGCGGCATCGGCCGGCTGTGCAGGTAGCCTTGATACAAATGGCAGCCCAGACCTTGCAGGAACTCAAGCTGCTCGGTGGTTTCCACGCCTTCGGCAATCACCGTCAGTTCGAGGCTGAGGGCCATGGCAACGATAGCGCGGATGATCTCGGCGTCATTCGGGTCGCTGGTGGCGTCGTGGACGAACGACTTGTCGATTTTCAGCGCATCCACCGGCAGGCGCTTGAGGTAGGTCAGCGAGGAGTAACCGGTGCCGAAATCGTCCATGGCAAAGCTCACGCCGAGCTTCTGCAAGCGGCGCATTTTGGTGACGGTGTCATCCAGGTTCTGGATCACGATGCCTTCGGTGATCTCCAGTTTCAGCAGCGAGCAGGGCAGTTGCTGGTTGTCGAGGCTGCGTTCGATGCGTTCGACGAAGTCGTTCTGGCGAAACTGTCGCGGGCTGATATTCACGCAAAGGCTGAAGTCGAGCGGATCGATCCGGCCTTCGTCGATCAGTTGGCGGAAGGCCAGGCAGGCCTCATCGAGAATCCAGGTGCCGACCTCGAGAATCAGCCCACTGTCTTCCAGCACCTTGATGAACTCCGCGGGGGCTTGCGCGCCCAGTTCGGGGTGATTCCAGCGAACCAGCGCTTCGGCGCCGACGATGCGGTTGTCGCGGGCATCGATCTGCGGCTGGAAGTGCACGCTGAACTCGCCTCGCGAGAGGGCCAGGCGCAGATCGGTTTCCATGCGCAGGCGCTCGCTGGCGGCCTTTTGCATGGTGCTGTGGAACATTTGCGTGGTATTGCGCCCCGAATCCTTGGCTCGGTAGAGCGCAATGTCGGCGCGCTTGAGCAGGTCGGCCGGGGTCGAGCCGTGATCGGGAATCAAGGCGATGCCGATGCTCGGTGTGACCTGCAGGCGTTGACCGTCGAGAAACATCGGTTCGGACAGCAGTTCGCGCAAGGTGTCGGCCAGTTCCCGGACTTGTTCGCTGACTTCGCTGCGAGTGCCTTCGAGCCCGCTGAGCAGGACCACGAATTCGTCGCCGCCCAGGCGTGCGACGGTGTCTTCCATACGCACGCTGGCCTCGAGGCGGGCGGTGATGATTTTCAGCACCGTATCGCCCACCGGGTGGCCAAGGGAGTCGTTGATGTGCTTGAAGTGATCGAGATCGAGGAACAGCAGCGCGCCGCGCAGGTTATGCCGTTTGAGCAGGGCGATCTGCTGGCTCAGGCGATCCATCAGCAATGCGCGGTTGGGCAGATTGGTCAGGGGGTCGTGGTAGGCCAGGTGGCGGATCTGCGCCTCGGCATTCTTCAGCAGGCTGACGTCTCGCGCCGTCAGCAGCAGGCAGTGGGTTTCGTTCAGCGTGATGGGCTCGACTGAAACCTCGACCGTGAGGATTTCCCCGCGTTTGTT
The DNA here is from genome assembly GCF_057838875.1 of Pseudomonas sp. KH_050. NCBI lineage: Bacteria > Pseudomonadati > Pseudomonadota > Gammaproteobacteria > Pseudomonadales > Pseudomonadaceae > Pseudomonas > Pseudomonas sp. KH_050. The sequence continues at coordinate 1,797,512 of NZ_CM174478.1, forward strand.
GCGGCCAAGCATTTCCTGGTGATGGACCCGGCCTTTTATCTGCAATTCGGCGAGCAAGGCCGAGCGCTGTTTCTCTTCGGCCCAGATGCCGACCTGATACACCGTGCGCCCGATCACTTCTTCCGCGCGGTAGCCGGTCAGCCGGCAGAAACCGTCGTTGACCTCCAGGTAACGCCCGGTGTCGCGCTCGGTGATGGTGATGGCGTCGGGGCTTGAGTGGAACGCCTTGGCGAACTTCTCTTCGCTGGCCTTGAGCGCGGCCTCCGAGCGCTGCTGTTGAGTGATGTCGCGCAGGGTGGTAACGATGCACGGCTCATTGCCGACGCTGATCTGGCGACTTGAGATCACGCACGTCAAGGCTTGCCCGTCTTTGTGATGGACGATCACCGCGACATTGTTCAGCGCCTGCTCGCGGATGACTTGCTCGATGCGCTGCTGGCGTTTCCCTGAATCCTCCCAGAGCCCGATCTCGTCGGCGTTGCGGTCCATGACATCGGTGGCGGTCCAGCCAAAGGTCTGGGTAAAACTGGAATTGATCTCGATGAACTGGCCGGTGTCCTGGCGCGTCACACAGATCGGGTCCGGGCTGACCTGGAACAGGCTGGCGAACTTCTCTTCGGACGTAACCAGGCGTTGCTCGCGCTCAACCTGGTCGGTGATGTCCAGCAAGGTGCCGGCCATGCGAAACGGGTTGCCGTCTTCGTCGCGGTAGAGTCGGGCGCGGCTTTCCAGAAAGCGCGAGCTGCCGTCTTCCAGTTGCACGCGATAGGTCAACTGATAGCTGCCGGCCGGTCCCTCGCGCAGGCTGCGGTAGGCGTCGCGCATACTGTCACGCTCTTCGCCGGGAACCCCGTCGAAAAAGGCATCGAACGGTTCGTGGAAAGGCTTCGGGTCCAGGCCATGAAGCTGCGCCGCCCGTGCCGAGCCATAGAGCATGCCGCTGGGAATGTGCCAGTCCCAGGTGCCGAGCTGGGCGGAATCCAGTGCCAGGTCGAGGCGCTCCTGGCTGTCTTTGAGCGCCTGTTCGGCGTTTTTTCGTTCGCTGGTATCGAGGAAGGTGCTGAGCAGATAAGGCTGGCCTTCCAGTTCGACCTTTTGCGCGCTGAGAATACCGTCATGGATTTGCCCGCTGCTGGACCGAAACTGCACCTCCATGTTGACCAGTTCGCCTTTGGCCTTGGTGGCCTTGACCAGTTGTGCGCGTTGCTCCGGATCGACCCAGAGACCCAGCTCCAGGGTCGTGCGGCCGATCGCATCCTGTACCGGCCAGCCGAACAGGCTTTCAAAATACTGGTTGGCCTCGCTGATCAGGCCGTCTTCCTGACGGGTCAGCAGGACCATGTTCGGACACAGATGAAACAGCGTGGCAAAGCGCTTTTCCGAGCTGCTCAGGGCTTGTTCGCGCTGGCGTTGATGGGTGATCTCGCGGATCACCCCGATCATTCGTGGTTTGCCGTTCTTGTCCGGCAACAGGCTGCCGTTGATCTCCAGCCAGTGCAGGCTGCCATCCGGCCAGCGGATCCGGTGATGCATTGCCTGTTCCAGTGGCGCGCCGGCGAGCACGGCATTGAAGGCACGCATGGTTTTGGCCCGATCCTCGACGGGCAGCAAGTCCAGATACTCCAGGTCGGCCGGCAGCGGTTGCCGGGGGTCGAAGCCAAACAAGGCCTGAGTACCGCGTGACCAACTGATCTGCCCGCGTTCTATGTCCCAATACCAGGCGCCCAAATGCGCACCGTTCAGCGCAGCGAGCAGCTGTGGGGCGCTTTCCCAGCTTTGCTCCGACGTTTTTGGGTCGATTGCCTTGATACGTGGCATACGCGGTATACGGTCAGCGGGTTTGTGCATTGGCAGCAGGCCTTGAGCTGAAAGAGCATTTGGGCACGAGGGTAAACCATAGCGGGTTAGCACAACTTATGCCGGGCTCTTATGTCTGGCTCCGTGGCAAATCGATTTGTGCATCCAGCAAGGTCATGAACGCCCGTGCAGCATTCGACAGCGTCCGTTCGGTGTGCAGGATGTAGCCTAGCTGGCGAGTGAGCTGTATGCCCGGCAAAGGGATGCGCGCCACCTGTTCATCGAGCATGGTGCGCGGTAAAACGCTCCAGGCCAGGCCGATCGAGACCATCATCTTGATGGTTTCCAGATAATTGGTGCTCATGGCGATATTCGGTGTCAGCCCCTGGCCTTCGAACAGACGCTGGACGATATGGTGAGTAAAGGTGTTGCCGCCGGGGAACACCGCTGGATGCAGGGCGATGTCGGCCAGGCTGACCACGCCATTGCTGACCAGCGGGTGCTCGGGGGCGGCGACGAAGTCCAGCGGATCATCCCAGACCGGCGTCGCCTGCACCAGGGCGTGCGGCTCCGGTGCGAGGGTGATGACCGCCAGCTCGGCGCGGCCATGGAGGATTTCTTCATAGGCCACTTCTGAATCGAGAAACTGAATATCCAGCGCCACATCGGGATAACGCCGGGTAAAGGCCCGCAATAGAGGTGGCAAGCGGTGCAGCCCGATGTGATGGCTGGTGGCCAGGGTCAGGCGGCCGGTGACCTCGCCGGTCAGATTGGTCAGCGCCCGGCGCGTGTCGTCCAGCACATTGAGAATCTGATAGGCCCGCGGCAGCAGCGCGCGCCCGGCTTCGGTCAGGCCGACTTCACGGCCAAGCCGGTCGAACAGACGCACCTTGAGTTGCTGCTCCAGTCCGGCAATGCGTTTGCTGATTGCTGGCTGCGTCAGGTGCAGGCGCTCGCCTGCTCCAGAGAAACTGCCGGTCTCGGCGATTGCTATAAAAGCATTAAGGTTGGCCAGGTCCATGGTCGCATTCCAGATGGTTATCCAAAGCATGAAAAATATGAATTTGAGTTATTTAATGTAACGCCATAGGATCGACCTCACAAGCCAAGGGGTCATTGAGTTGCATCAAGACCCAGGGCATAGAAACAAGCTGATGAGGAACCGTCTGATGGCCGGCAAAACGCTCTACGACAAGCTCTGGGATTCGCATTTGGTCAAACAGCGCGACGATGGCTCGGCGCTGATCTATATCGATCGTCACATCATTCATGAAGTGACTTCGCCGCAAGCCTTCGAAGGCCTGCGTCTGGCCGGGCGCAAGCCTTGGCGCATCGATGCCAACATCGCGACCCCGGACCACAACGTACCGACCACCCCGGAGCGTAAAGGCGGCATCGAAGCCATTGCCGACCAGGTCTCGCGTTTGCAGGTCCAGACCCTCGACGATAACTGTGATGAATACGGCATTGTCGAATTCAAGATGAACGACATCCGTCAGGGCATCGTCCACGTGATCGGCCCGGAGCAGGGCGCAACCTTGCCGGGCATGACCGTGGTGTGCGGCGACTCCCACACCTCGACCCACGGTGCATTCGGCGCTCTGGCTCACGGGATCGGCACTTCCGAGGTCGAGCATGTGCTCGCCACTCAGTGCCTGGTCGCGAAAAAAATGAAAAACATGCTGGTTTCGGTTGAAGGGCAATTGCCGTTCGGCGTGACCGCCAAGGACATCGTCCTCGCAATCATCGGCAAGATCGGCACCGCCGGCGGCAACGGCCATGCCATTGAGTTCGCCGGTAGCGCGATTCGTGATTTGTCGGTCGAAGGCCGCATGACTATTTGCAACATGGCCATTGAAGCCGGTGCACGAGTGGGTCTGGTCGCCGCCGACGAAAAGACAGTCGCTTACGTCAAGGGTCGACCGTTTGCTCCAAAGGGCGCGGAATGGGACCTGGCCGTCGAAGCCTGGAAAGATCTGGTGACCGACGCGGATGCGAAGTTCGACACCATCGTCGAACTCGACGCCACCCAGATCAAGCCGCAAGTCAGCTGGGGCACTTCGCCCGAGATGGTTCTCGCAGTCGATCAGAACGTTCCGGATCCAGCGAAGGAGATGGACCTGGTCAAGCGCGGCTCGATCGAGCGTGCCTTGAAGTACATGGGGTTGACCGCCAATCAGGCGATCACCGACATTCAGCTGGACCGGGTCTTCATCGGCTCCTGCACCAACTCGCGGATCGAAGACCTGCGTGCTGCGGCAGTGATCGCCAAGGGCCGTAAAGTGGCTTCGACCATCAAGCAGGCGATCGTCGTGCCTGGCTCGGGCCTGGTAAAGGCTCAAGCCGAATCGGAAGGGCTGGACAAGATCTTCCTCGAAGCCGGTTTCGAGTGGCGTGAACCGGGTTGCTCGATGTGCCTGGCGATGAACCCGGACCGTTTGGAGTCTGGCGAGCATTGCGCGTCGACCTCCAACCGCAACTTCGAAGGCCGTCAGGGTGCCGGTGGCCGTACTCACCTGGTCAGCCCGGCCATGGCCGCCGCCGCCGCCGTCAACGGTCGTTTCGTCGACGTCCGTGAATTGATCCAGGGAGCGCAGTAAACATGAGAGCATTTACCCAGCACACTGGTCTTGTCGCGCCTCTGGATCGCGCCAACGTCGACACCGACCAAATCATTCCCAAGCAATTCTTGAAGTCGATCAAGCGCACCGGCTTCGGCCCGAACCTGTTCGACGAGTGGCGTTACCTGGATGTCGGCCAGCCGTACCAGGACAACTCGAAACGCCCGTTGAACAAGGATTTCGTGCTCAACGCCGAACGTTATCAAGGTGCCAGCGTGTTGCTCGCCCGGGAAAACTTCGGTTGCGGCTCGAGCCGCGAACATGCGCCGTGGGCCCTGGAAGAGTACGGTTTCCGCAGCATCATCGCGCCGAGCTATGCCGATATCTTCTTCAACAACAGCTTCAAGAACGGCTTGCTGCCGATCATCCTGAGCGATGCCGAAGTCGATGAACTGTTCCAACAGGTCGAAGCGACTCCTGGCTATCAGTTGCAGGTCGACCTGCAAGCCCAGACGGTCACCCGTCCGGACGGCAAGGTCTTGAGCTTCGAAATCGACGCGTTCCGCAAGCATTGCCTGCTCAACGGCCTGGACGATATCGGCCTGACCCTGCAGGACCATGAAGCAATTGCCACCTTCGAAGCCAAGCACCGGGCGAGCCAGCCGTGGTTGTTTCGCGACGCGTGATGTTTTGGTGTGATCGCTGAAAAGATCGCAGGGCTCCTACATTTGGATTGCGTACACCTGTAGGAGCTGCCGCAGGCTGCGATCTTTTGATCTTCAAACCGGTAACACATAAGGAAATCGGCATGACCAGCAACGCCCACACCCAAGTAGTGCAGAAGCAATTCGGTGAACAGGCCTCGGCCTATCTGAGCAGCGCCGTCCACGCTCAAGGCACTGAATTTGCGCTGCTACAGGCCGAACTGGCCGGGCAAACCGATGCCCGGGTGCTTGATCTGGGCTGTGGCGCCGGCCATGTGAGTTTCCATGTGGCATCGCTGGTCAAGGAAGTGGTCGCCTACGACCTGTCTCAGCAAATGCTGGATGTGGTCGCCGCTGCGGCGGTTGACCGGGGGCTGAGCAACGTTTCCACCCAGCTGGGCGCCGCTGAACGGTTGCCGTTCGCCGATGGCGAGTTCGATTTCGTCTTCAGTCGATATTCGGCGCACCATTGGAGCGATCTCGGCCTGGCCCTGCGGGAAGTGCGGCGGGTACTCAAGCCGGGCGGGGTGGCGGCGTTCATTGATGTCTTGTCGCCGGGCAGTCCATTGTTCGACACTTACCTGCAAAGCGTCGAGGTACTGCGCGATACCAGCCACGTGCGCGATTATTCCGCCGGTGAGTGGTTGCGCCAGGTCAGCGAGGCGGGGTTGCATACCCGCAGCACCACGCGCCAGCGGCTGCGCCTGGAGTACAACTCCTGGGTCGAGCGGATGCGCACGCCGCAAGTGATGCGCGCCGCGATCCTTGAATTGCAGCAGTCCATGGGCAATGAAGTGCGCGAATATTTCGAGATTGAGGCCGATGGTTCGTTCAGTACGGATGTGCTGGTGCTGATGGCTGAACGATAGGCGCCGAGCGATAGACTTTTTCCCCGGCAAACCCGCGAGCCTGCGGGTCTGCCGACTGATGACATGAGGAAAGCATGAGCAAGCAGATTCTGATTCTCCCTGGTGATGGTATTGGCCCGGAAATCATGGCCGAAGCGGTCAAGGTGCTGGAGCTGGCCAACGACAAGTACAGCCTGGGCTTCGAACTTAGCCATGACGTGATCGGCGGCGCGGCCATCGACAAACACGGCGTGCCTTTGGCCGACGAAACCCTGGAGCGTGCGCGCGCAGCCGACGCTGTCTTGCTCGGCGCCGTGGGCGGTCCGAAATGGGACAGCATCGAGCGCGACATCCGTCCTGAGCGCGGGTTGCTGAAGATTCGTGCGCAACTGGGCCTGTTCGGCAACCTGCGCCCGGCAATCCTTTACCCGCAACTGGCCGAGGCCTCGAGCCTGAAGGCGGAAATCGTTGCAGGCCTGGATATCCTGATCGTCCGCGAACTGACCGGCGGCATCTATTTCGGCGCCCCGCGTGGTGTCCGCGAGCTGGAGAATGGCGAGCGTCAGGCCTATGACACGCTGCCCTACAGCGAAAGCGAGATCCGTCGCATCGCCCGTGTCGGTTTCGACATGGCGCGAGTCCGTGGTAAAAAGCTCTGCTCGGTGGACAAGGCCAACGTACTGGCCTCCAGCCAGTTGTGGCGTGAAGTGGTCGAGCAAGTGGCCAAGGACTACCCGGACGTCGAGCTGAGCCATATGTATGTCGACAACGCGGCGATGCAACTGGTGCGTGCACCGAAGCAATTCGACGTGATCGTCACCGACAACCTGTTCGGCGATATCCTGTCCGACGAAGCGTCGATGCTCACCGGTTCCATCGGCATGCTGCCGTCGGCATCCCTGGATGCCAACAACAAGGGCATGTACGAGCCGTGCCATGGCTCGGCGCCGGACATCGCAGGGCAGGGCATTGCCAACCCGTTGGCGACCATTCTGTCGGTGTCGATGATGCTGCGTTACAGCTTCAATCTGCAGGATGCGGCCGATGCCATCGAGAAAGCCGTAAGCCTGGTGCTCGATCAAGGTTTGCGCACCGGTGATATCTGGTCGGTCGGTTGCGCCAAGGTAGGTACGCAGGAAATGGGCGACGCAGTAGTCGCCGCGCTGCGGAATCTGTAATCTCTCGGGCCCGCCACAGCTTTCAGCCTCGAAAGCGGCGGCCCACTTTTCAAGAAGGTGTAGTTGCGATGAAACGTGTAGGTCTGATCGGTTGGCGCGGTATGGTCGGTTCCGTGCTCATGCAGCGGATGCTGGAAGAGCAGGATTTCGATCTTATCGAGCCGGTGTTTTTCACCACTTCCAATGTGGGTGGCCAAGGCCCGTCCGTGGGTAAGGATATTGCTCCGCTCAAGGACGCTTACAGCATTGAAGAGCTGAAAACCCTCGACGTGATTCTGACCTGCCAGGGTGGCGACTACACCAGCGAAGTCTTCCCGAAACTGCGCGAAGCCGGCTGGCAGGGTTACTGGATCGACGCCGCTTCCAGCCTGCGCATGCAGGATGACGCGGTGATCGTGCTCGATCCGGTGAACCGCAAGGTCATCGACCAGCAACTCGACGCCGGGACCAAGAACTACATCGGCGGCAACTGCACCGTCAGCCTGATGCTGATGGGCCTGGGTGGCCTGTTCGAAGCCGGTCTGGTGGAGTGGATGAGTGCCATGACCTATCAGGCGGCCTCCGGTGGCGGCGCGCAGCACATGCGTGAACTGATCAAGCAAATGGGTGTGACCCACGCCGCTGTCGCCGATCAACTGGCCGATCCGGCCAGCGCCATCCTCGACATCGATCGCCGTGTCGCCGAAGCCATGCGCAGCGATGCGTACCCGACCGAAAACTTCGGCGTACCGCTGGCCGGCAGCCTGATCCCGTGGATCGACAAGGAACTGCCGAACGGTCAGAGCCGCGAAGAGTGGAAGGCCCAGGCCGAGACCAACAAGATCCTCGGTCGCTTCAAGAGCCCGATTCCGGTCGATGGCATCTGCGTGCGGATCGGCGCGATGCGCTGCCACAGCCAGGCACTGACCATCAAGCTGAACAAGGACGTGCCGATCGCCGATATCGAAGGGCTGATCAGCCAGCACAACCCATGGGTCAAGCTGGTGCCGAACCAGCGTGAAATCAGCATGCAGGAGCTGAGCCCGACCAAGGTCACCGGTACCCTGAATATTCCGGTGGGCCGTCTGCGCAAGCTGAACATGGGTTCGCAGTTCCTCGGTGCCTTCACCGTCGGCGACCAACTGCTGTGGGGCGCGGCCGAGCCGCTGCGACGCATGTTGCGGATTCTGCTCGAGCGTTGATCGATTGATGCAATGAAAGAACCCGTGTCTTGAAAGAGGTGCGGGTTTTTTCTTTTGGGATGTTCGTCGCCTGCAAAAAGATCGCAGCCTGCGGCAGCTCCTACGGGATAGGGTTTGCACGCGGCCTATGTAGGAGGTGTCGCAGGCTGCGATCTTTTGCTCTAAATTGCCGAACTGCAAACCACCCGGTAAAGTGCCGCTCCCCCCGTTTCGCCTGAGGTAGCAACATGAGCCAGTCCTTTGATATCGCCGTGATCGGCGCCACCGGTACTGTCGGCGAAACACTCGTCCAGATTCTCGAAGAGCGCGATTTTCCTGTCGCCAACCTGTACTTGCTGGCCAGCAGCGAGTCGGCCGGGCATTCGGTGCCGTTTCGCGGCAAGAACGTGCGAGTACGGGAAGTCGATGAATTCGACTTCAGCAAGGTTCAACTGGTGTTTTTTGCTGCAGGCCCCGCGGTTACCCTGAGTTTTGCCCCGCGTGCCACGGCGGCCGGTTGCGCGGTGATCGACTTGTCCGGCGCCCTGCCTGCCGCGCAAGCACCGCAAGTCGTTCCGGAAGCCAATGGCCAAATGCTGGCCGGGCTGAAAAAGCCAGTCCAGCTGAGCAGCCCAAGCGCATCGGCCACGGTGCTGGCAGTGGTGCTTGCCCCGTTGCGCGGTTTGCTCGACATTCAGCGAGTCACCCTGACGGCCAGCCTGGCGGTCTCCTCTCAAGGTCGCGAAGCCGTTAAGGAGCTGGCCCGGCAAACCACCGAACTGCTCAATGTCCGCCCCCTGGAGCCGCGATTCTTTGATCGGCAGATGGCTTTCAACCTGCTGGCGCAGGTCGGCACGCCGGATGCCCAGGGCCACACCTTGCTGGAAAAACGCTTGGTCAAGGAGCTGCGTGAGGTCCTGGCAGAGCCTTCGTTGAAGATTTCTGTGACTTGCATTCAAGCCCCGGTGTTTTTCGGCGATAGCTTTAGCGTGACCTTGCAGTCAACGGCGCCTGTCGATCTGGCGAAAGTCAACGCTGCGCTGGACGCTGCGCCTGGTATTGAACTGGTCGAAGCCGGTGATTACCCGACGGCAGTCGGCGATGCGGTGGGGCAGGATGTGGTCTATGTCGGCCGGGTTCGGACCAGCGTCGACGACCCGGCGGAACTTAATCTGTGGCTGACGTCAGATAACGTACGCAAGGGCGCAGCGCTAAACGCTGTGCAGTTGGCTGAGTTGTTGATAAAAGACCAGCTGTAAAAGATACTTGGCAACAATTTACTGAATGATTCTAGCTGGGCGCTATGCTTCGCCTGGAGCCGCCGTTTGCGGCTCCCATGAATGAAATAATCGCGTGCAGGTTGCCTTCAATGCTCTGCGCAACGCCTACGGGCAGCAGCAATTAGACCTTCTCGCTGGCCGAGGAATGTTTAAACAAAGGATGAGGCTATGGTTCAAGTTCGCAAACTGGTGCTGGCAATTGCGGCCGCCTCGGCGCTGTCCTCTGGTGTGGCGCAGGCGCTTGGGCTTGGGGAATTGACCCTGAAGTCGACTCCGAATCAGCCGCTGATGGCAGAAATCGAACTGCTCGATGTCAAGGATCTCACCGCTGCCGAAGTGGTGCCGAGCCTGGCCTCGCCGGAAGAATTCGCCAAGGCCGGTGTCGATCGTCAGGCGTTTCTCAACGACCTGACCTTCACCACCGAGCTCAATGCCAGTGGCAAAAGCGTGTTGCGCGTGACGTCGAGCAAGCCGCTGTCCGAACCAATGGTCAAATTCCTGGTGCAGGTGATGTGGCCCAATGGCCGCTTGCTGCGCGATTACAGTGTGCTGCTCGACCCTTCGAAGTTCTCGCCACAAACCGTCGAGGCCGCTGCTCAGCCAGCGCCGGCTCAAGTCGCCGCCGGCAAGTCGGCGCAATACACCACGGCTGCCCGCGACACCCTGTGGGATATCGCCGCGAAGGCCCGCAACGGTGCCTCGATCCAGCAGACCATGCTGGCGATTCAGGCAATGAACCCCGATGCGTTTATCGACGGCAATATCAACCGCCTGAAAACCGGCCAGGTGCTGCGCTTGCCGGATTCGGCACAGAGCACGAGTCTGCCGCAACCCCAGGCCATTGCCGAAGTGGCTGCACAAAATACGGCCTGGCGTCAGGGCCGTCGGTTGGTTGCAAAACCACGGCAACTCGACGCCACCAAGCGAGGAGGTGGCGATGTCACTTCCTCGCGGCCGGCCAGAGATAATTTGAGTCTGGTTTCCGCCGAGTCCGGTAAAACGCGCGGCAAAGGCGCCGCAGGCGACGCTCAGACGCTGAACAACAAGCTCGCCGTCACCCAGGAAAGCCTCGATACGACCCGGCGCGACAACGCCGAGCTGAAAAGCCGCATGACCGATCTGCAAAGTCAGATGGACAAGCTCCAGCGCTTGATCGAGCTGAAGAATAATCAGTTGGCCAAGTTGCAGGCCGAAGGTTCGGGCGCTGCTCAGCCTGCAGCGCCGATCTCGGCGGAGTTGGCCGCTGATCCTCAGGCTGTCCAGGCGGATGCGACACCGCCGGCAGAAGCCACAGCCGATGCTGCCACGCTAGCCGCTGTACCTGCCGAGGCACCGATTCAGGGCGCGACGCCGCCTGCAGAAGAAGCCAAATTCAATGAGCTGCTGACCAATCCATTTCTGATGGGGCTGGTCGGTGGTGGTGCCGTGTTGGTGCTGCTGTTGTTGCTGTTGCTGGCCCGGCGTCGCAAGGCACAGCAGGAAGCGGAAAAGCATCTGCGCATGGCCCGGGCCTTGGCCGAAGAGCCGGAGTTTTCTGCTGATCTGGAGCTGGATCTGCCATCCAACAGCTTCGAAGGCATCGAAATTCCACCGCCAAGCGTCAAGCTCACTCCAGCTCCAGTTCGAGCGCCCATTGCTCCAGTTGTGGTTGTGCCGCCGATTGCCGCACCTTTGGTGGCGCCGGCAGCCGAGCGCTCGGACGACGTTCTGGCACAGGCGCAATCGCATATCCAGTGCGGTGCGCTGAATCAGGCCGCCGACCTGCTGCAAGGCGCCATCAAGCAGGAACCTCAACGCAGTGACTTGCGTTTGAAACTGATGGAAGTCTATGGCGAGCAGGGCGACCGTGATGCCTTTGTCGCTCAAGAGCGTCAGTTGGTGGCCAACGGCAAGAATTACGCAGAAGTCGAACAGCTGAAAAGCCGCTTCCCGGCAATGATTGCAGTGGCGGCCGTCACCGGTATCGCTGCTGCGGCGGCGGCTGCCGAGCTGGACGCACAATACGTCAAGGATCTGTTGCTGGATGAGCCCGAGGCGCCAGCACCAGTCGCTGTTGCAGCGGCGGATGAACTGGATAGCGACTTTGACCTGGGCCTGGATGAGCCCGAAGCGCCGGCACCGGCCGCTGTTACAGCGGCGGATGAACTGGATAGCGACTTTGATCTGAGCCTGGATGAGCCCGAGGCGCCGGCACCGGCCGCTGTTGCAGCGGCGGATGAACTCGATAGCGACTTTGATCTTAGCCTGGATGAGCACCAGGCGCCGGCGCCAGCCGCTGTTGCAGCTACGGATGAGTTTGATAGCGACTTTGATCTGAGCCTGGATGACCTGGAGGCAGCTTCGCCGGCAGTGGTTACATCAGAGTCTGTGTCGGAGCCAGAGCCAGAGTCTGTGTCGGAGCCAGAGCCAGAGTCAGGGTCAGAGTCAGAGCTCGATGCCTTTCCAGCGGACGATGACTTGAGCTTCGAAGCGGTTTTGCACCAGCAGACCGAAGCGAAAGAGAGTCTGGAGGACTTGTCGGAGTTCGACCTTGACCTGGGTGGCGATATGCCGGCCGAGATCCTGGCCGACGACGAGTTCCTGCTGAGTCTTGAGGATGACCTGAAAGCACCGGTGGTAGCTGAGGCGCCAAAGGCGAGCGAGACGCCGATCGATGACTTGGATCTGCTGGATGATTTCGATTTGTCGCTGGCCGACGAAATCGATGCGCCCGCCGAGCCGGATGCGTTCGCTGCCGAGCTGGGTGACGTCAATGCCGAGCTGGATCGCCTCTCGCAAAGCCTTGAACAACCACCTATCGCAGAGCCGTTTGCCGAGCCAAGCTTCACCGCCGAGGACGCAGCGGCCGCCACCGCTGACGACGAACTGGAGTTCGATTTCCTTTCGGGCACCGACGAAGTGGCTACCAAGCTGGACCTGGCCCAGGCCTACATCGACATGGGCGACAGCGATGGGGCGCGGGACATTCTCAGTGAAGTCCTCAGCGAGGGCGATGACGGTCAGAAGAGCGAAGCCAAGGAACTGTTGGCACGTTTGGCCGGGTAAATCGCCAGTGCTTTGACGACAACGGCAGCCATTGAGGCTGCCGTTTTTGTTTCAGGGTGGAGGGACATTGTTGCCAGGGATGCCGTCTTCATGGGTAAGCTCCGATGCCCCCGTAGCAGCTGCCGAAGGCTGCGTCCGGCTGCGAAGCAGTCGTAAATCCTGCTTGCACGGTTTGTCTGGAATACCGCAGCGCCTGATTTTACGACTGCTGCGCAGCCGGACGCAGCCTTCGGCAGCTGCTACGGCATTAGGGCAAACCCAGGGCGTGCGCCCCCCAAAAGATCGCAGCCTGCGGCAGCTCCTACGGGTTTTGTGTACGCCTGATAATGTATGGCGTCCGGGGCCTGCGGCCGTATAATGGTTGTCTTTGCGCACATCAGCAGGCTGTAAGTCCTTGGCAAATATAGATAACGCGGCCGCCGAAAGGGCGGCCGCAGGCTTTTCCAGAATCGCTCTGGGTGTTGAATACAAGGGTTCGCGTTATTGCGGCTGGCAGCGTCAGGCTTCCGGCGTATTGACGGTGCAGGAAACGCTTGAAAATGCCTTGTCCAAAGTTGCCGATTCGCCGGTATCGTTGATGTGCGCCGGGCGCACCGACGCCGGTGTGCATGCCTGCGGGCAAGTGGTGCACTTCGATACCCAGGCCGAACGCTCGATGAAGGCCTGGGTCATGGGCGCCAACATCAATCTGCCCCATGACATCAGTGTGAGCTGGGCCAAGGTCATGCCCGCGGATTTCCATGCGCGCTTCAAAGCGATTGCCAGGCGCTACCGTTACGTGATCTACAACGACCAGATTCGTCCGGCGCATTTGAATCAGGAAATTACCTGGAACCATCGCCCGCTGGACGTGCAGCGCATGGCCGCCGCCGCCGAGTATCTGGTCGGGACTCACGATTTCAGTGCGTTTCGCGCCGGTCAGTGCCAGGCCAAGTCGCCAGTCAAGAAACTCCACCATCTGCGGGTCACCCAGCACGGCAAGATGATCGTGCTGGATATCCGCGCAGGCTCCTTTCTGCATCATATGGTGCGCAACATCGCCGGGGTGCTGATGACCATCGGTGCCGGTGAGCGCCCGGTGGAGTGGGCCAGGGAAGTGCTCGAAAGCCGCGTTCGGCGAACCGGTGGGGTCACGGCGCATCCGTACGGGCTGTATCTGGTGCAGGTCGAGTACCACGACGAATTCGAATTGCCCGAGCGCTTCATCGGTCCACATTTCCTTACCGGTTTCTCGGAACTTGACGGCTGACGCCCGGAAAAGCATTTGTTACCATCCGGGACTTTCCCGGATAAGTCCTGAGGTTCAAACGACATGTCAGCCGTTCGCAGCAAGATTTGCGGGATTACCCGCATAGAAGATGCGTTGGCAGCGGTCGAAGCCGGGGCGGATGCCATTGGCTTGGTGTTCTACGCCAAAAGCCCGCGGGCAGTGAATGTGCAGCAGGCGCGGGCGATCATTGCCGCGTTGCCGCCCTTCGTGACCACTGTCGGCCTGTTCGTCAATGCCAGCCGTTGCGAGCTCGGTGAGATCCTCGATGCGGTGCCGCTGGATCTGCTGCAGTTTCACGGCGACGAAACGCCAGCCGATTGCGAAGGCTACCACCGGCCCTACATCAAGGCATTGCGGGTCAAGGCTGGGGATGACATTGCAGCCGGTTGCAAGGCTTACACGGGCGCCAGCGGGATCTTGCTCGATACCTATGTCGAAGGCGTTCCCGGCGGTACGGGCGAAGCCTTCGACTGGTCGCTGGTGCCGCAGGGTTTGAGCAAGCCGATCATCCTTGCAGGCGGATTGACGGCGAGCAACGTGGCTGAGGCCATCGCCCGGGTCCGCCCCTATGCGGTGGACGTCAGCGGCGGGGTGGAGCAGAGCAAGGGGATCAAGGATCACGCGAAGATTCGCGCATTCATGCAGGCAGTACGCAGTAGTACGTAGCCGATGTGACGGCTGGCAGTCTGCCGCCGTCCATAACACCACTGTACAAAACAGGCTGGCACAGTCGTACGAAAACAGGCTGGCACCGTCGTCGGACGGGCCGAAATCGAAGTGGCAACCGCTCTGAAGCGAGTTGTCGAGAGGGCCGGGGAACGATTCGCTACAGGCAGGTCAAGCCTCGCGCTGACCGCGGTAGTGAACGGATCATCGCCACACACATGAATTTAGCTCAAGGGCATACTCGGGGCTTCGAACGTACAGCGTTCGGGCCGCCGGTACTGGAGAAAGAAAGCATGAGCAACTGGTTGGTAGACAAACTGATCCCTTCGATCATGCGTTCCGAGGTGAAGAAAAGCTCGGTGCCTGAAGGTCTTTGGCACAAATGCCCGTCCTGCGAGGCCGTGCTTTATCGCCCGGAGCTGGAAAAGACCCTGGACGTTTGCCCCAAGTGCAACCACCACATGCGCATCGGCGCCCGTGCCCGCATCGACATCTTTCTCGACGCCGAAGGCCGTGCCGAACTGGGTGCCGACCTGGAGCCGGTCGATCGCTTGAAATTCCGCGACGGCAAGAAGTACAAGGATCGCCTGACCGCGGCCCAGAAGCAGACCGGTGAGAAGGACGCGCTGATCTCCATGAGCGGTACCCTGCTGGGGATGCCGGTAGTGGTCGCGGCCTTCGAGTTCTCCTTCATGGGCGGCTCGATGGGTGCCATCGTTGGCGAACGTTTTGTTCGCGCCGCCAACTACGCGCTGGAAAACCGCTGCCCGATGATCTGCTTTGCCGCTTCCGGCGGTGCGCGGATGCAGGAAGCGCTGATTTCCCTGATGCAAATGGCCAAGACCTCGGCGGTTCTGGCGCGTCTGCGTGAAGAAGGCATTCCGTTCATCTCCGTATTGACCGACCCGGTCTACGGTGGTGTTTCCGCCAGTCTGGCCATGCTCGGTGACGTGATCGTCGCGGAACCCAAAGCCCTGATCGGCTTCGCCGGCCCGCGCGTCATCGAGCAGACCGTGCGTGAAAAACTGCCGGAAGGCTTCCAGCGCAGCGAATTCCTCCTGGAGCACGGCGCCATCGACATGATCATCGCCCGTCAGGAGCTGCGTCCGCGCCTGGGTAACCTGCTGGCGCAATTGACGGGCTTGTCGACCCCGGTGTTCGTGGCCGCGGCCATCGAGCCGATCGTGGTTCCACCGGTGCCTGCAAACATATGACCGAACGTACCCTTGGCGACTGGCTCGCCTACCTTGAGCAGTTGCATCCGTCGGCGATCGACATGGGCCTTGAGCGCTCGCAAGAGGTCGCGTCGCGGATGGGCCTGGGCAAACCCGCGCCTCGGGTGATCACGGTTACGGGTACCAACGGCAAAGGTTCTACCTGTGCGTTCGTGGCGTCCTTGTTGCGAGCCCAGGGGCTCAAGGTCGGCGTCTACAGCTCGCCGCACCTGCTGCGCTACAACGAGCGGGTACAGATCAATGGCATCGAAGCCACGGATGCCGAGCTCTGCCAGGCCTTCGTCGCGGTCGAGGCCGGGCGTGGCGAAATCTCCCTGACGTATTTCGAGATGGGCACTCTGGCGGCGTTCTGGCTGTTCCAGCGTGCCGGTCTGGATGCGGTGGTGCTGGAAGTCGGCCTGGGTGGGCGCCTTGATGCGGTCAACCTGGTCGATGCCGACCTCGCGCTGGTCACCAGTATTGGTGTCGATCACACGGACTATCTCGGCGATAGCCGCGAGTCGGTGGCCTTCGAAAAGGCCGGCATCTTTCGCCAGGGCGCGCCAGCGCTGTGCGGCGATCTCAATCCTCCTCAACCGCTGCTGGACAAGGCACGCGAGCTGGGTTGCCGGTTTTTCCTGCGTGGGCGTGATTTCGACCTGGCAATAACCGATCAAAACTGGCAATGGCGTGGCCTGGATGCCCAGGGCCAGACCGTTGAGCTGCATGATTTGCCACTGCTCGATCTGCCGATGGAGAACGCGGCGCTGGCGTTGCAGACTTACCTGCTGCTCGGTTTGCCCTGGCAGGCGCAGCAGATTGTCGATGCGTTGAAACAGACTCGGGTAGTCGGGCGCCTTGATCGACGTCAGATCGACTGGCACGGCAAGCGCCTGAACCTGCTGCTGGATGTGGGCCACAACCCGCACGCCGCCGAGTATCTGGCCCATCGTCTGGCGCGTCGTCCATTGGTTGGCAGACGTCTGGCGGTGTTTGGTTTGCTGGCGGACAAGGATCTTGATGGAGTTCTCGCCGAATTGAGTGCTAGTGTCCAGCAGTGGGCAGTCGCTGCGCTGGATACTGCGCGCAGTCGTCCGGTCGCGGATCTTCAGGCAGCCTTGCAGAACCTTGGTGCGTCGGTGACGTCCTATGAGAGTGTCACTGCCGCGCTGGAAGGGCAGTGTGCGCAAGCGGCGGCCGAGGACGAAATTCTGCTGTTCGGATCATTTTATTGTGTTGCCGAGGCTCTCCAATGGCTGGCCCGGCGCTCCACGGAGGAGGCTGCAAATGGCTTTGCTGGATAACGCTTACAAGCAGCGTATGGTCGGGGCCCTGGTGCTGGTGGCATTGGCAGTGATCTTTTTGCCGATGATGTTCTCCCGTGAGGATGAGCAGCGCCAGATAACCGTCGAGGCCCCGGCCGCACCTCAAGCGCCGGCCATGCCGCAGGTTCAGGTCGAGCCGGTGGTCGTGCCCGAGCCGCAAAGCTTGCCGCAGGAACCGGTGCCGAGCGATGAGGAAATTGCTCAGGAGCAACCGTCGATGCCGATTGCGCCGGCTGTACCGGTCGCTCCTGCGCCGCCGGTCGCCGCCACCAAGCCTGTCGCGCCACCTCCGGCTCCCAAGCCGTCCGTCGCGCAGCCTGTCGCACCGGCCAAGCCGGATGTGAGCCAAAGCCGCGTCGATGCCAATGGCCTGTCGGTCAGTTGGTCGGTGCAGGTGGCCAGCCTGTCCAGCCGGGAAAGCGCCGAGAGCTTGCAGAAGAGCCTGCGCAGCCAGGGCTATAACGCCTACATCCGTTCCGCCAACGGCAAGAATCGGGTATTCGTCGGGCCGCTGATCGAGCGTGCCGAAGCCGATCGCCTGCGGGACTTGCTCGGTCGTCAAAAGAACCTCAAGGGTTTTGTGGTGCGATTCCAGCCAGAACGCGGTTAAGGCTATCGCACTGATTTGAAATGCACTGACAATCGCCGCTTACCGACAGGCATGCGCTTCTGCTAAAATGCGCCGCCTTATCTGTCCGTAGGCTGAACTGTGCCATTTACCTGGGTTGACTGGGCGATCGTTGCAATCATCGCCATCTCCGCTTTGATCAGTTTGAGCCGTGGCTTCGTCAAAGAAGCACTGTCGCTGCTCACCTGGATCATCGCAGGAGTCGTAGCCTGGCTGTTTGGTGGCTCATTGTCACAGTACCTCGCCGGATACATCGAAACACCTTCGGCTCGCGTGATCGCGGGCTGCGCCATCATGTTTGTCGCCACCCTGCTGGTAGGCGCAATGATCAACTATCTTATCGGCGAACTGGTTCGCGTCACCGGCCTGTCCGGGACCGACCGTTTCCTCGGCACGGCCTTCGGCGCGGCGCGTGGCGCGTTGCTGGTGGTCGTGGCGGTCGGGCTATTGAGTCTGGGCCCGGTACAGCAGGACGCGTGGTGGCAGGAGTCACAGCTCGTGCCAAAATTTCTATTGGTTGCAGACTGGTCCAAAAACCTGATCCTTGGGTGGAGCAGTCAGTGGCTTGCCAGCGGTATCAGCGTACCCGCTGAAATACCGTTCAAGGAACACCTCTTGCCGATGGCCAAAACGCCTCAGTGAGTTGTGTTCAGTTCAGATCCATTAAGTAGGGGTTGCGTCGCATGTGTGGCATCGTCGGTATCGTCGGTAAGTCGAACGTCAATCAGGCGCTGTATGACGCGCTAACCGTCCTCCAGCACCGCGGCCAGGACGCTGCCGGTATCGTGACCAGCCATGACGGCCGGTTATTCCTGCGCAAGGACAACGGCCTGGTCCGTGATGTATTCCATCAACGGCATATGCAGCGCCTGGTCGGACACATGGGCATTGGCCATGTGCGTTACCCGACCGCGGGCAGTTCGACTTCGGCCGAAGCTCAACCGTTTTACGTCAACTCGCCCTATGGCATCACCCTGGCGCACAACGGCAACCTGACCAACGTTGAACAGCTGGCCAAGGAGATTTACGAATCTGACCTGCGCCACGTCAACACCAACTCCGACTCGGAAGTCCTGCTCAACGTGTTCGCTCACGAGCTGGCCCAGCGCGGCAAGTTGCAGCCAACCGAAGAAGACGTGTTCGCCGCGGTGACCGATGTGCACAACCGTTGCGTCGGCGGTTACGCGGTCGTTGCGATGATCACCGGTTATGGCATCGTCGGTTTCCGTGACCCGAACGGCATCCGTCCGATCGTCTTCGGTCAGCGTCATACCGACGAAGGCGTCGAGTACATGATCGCCTCCGAAAGCGTTTCCCTGGACGTGCTCGGCTTCACCCTGATCCGCGACCTGGCGCCGGGCGAAGCGGTCTACATCACCGAAGACGGCAAGCTGCACACCCGTCAGTGCGCGACCAACCCGAAACTCAGCCCCTGCATCTTCGAGCACGTCTATCTGGCGCGCCCGGATTCGATCATCGACGGGGTTTCGGTGTACAAGGCTCGCCTGCGCATGGGTGAGAAACTCGCCGACAAGATCCTGCGCGAGCGTCCGGATCACGACATCGACGTGGTCATCCCGATCCCGGACACCAGCCGCACTTCGGCACTGGAACTGGCTAACCACCTGGGCGTCAAGTTCCGCGAAGGGTTCGTGAAGAACCGCTACATCGGCCGGACCTTCATCATGCCGGGCCAGGCTGCACGGAAAAAGTCCGTACGCCAGAAGCTCAATGCAATCGAGCTCGAATTCCGCGGCAAGAACGTGATGCTGGTGGACGACTCCATCGTTCGCGGCACCACCTGCAAGCAGATCATTCAGATGGCCCGTGAAGCGGGTGCGAAGAATGTCTACTTCTGCTCGGCAGCCCCGGCGGTTCGCTACCCGAACGTCTATGGTATCGACATGCCAAGCGCTCACGAGCTGATCGCGCACAATCGCACCACCCAGGACGTCGCGGATCTGATCGGCGCTGACTGGCTGGTCTACCAGGACCTGCCGGACCTGATCGAAGCGGTCGGCGGCGGCAAGATCAAGATCGAGAACTTCGACTGCGCGGTGTTCGACGGCAAGTACGTGACCGGTGACATCGACGAGGCTTACCTGAACAAGATCGAGCAGGCGCGCAACGACGCCTCCAAGGTCAAGACTCAGGCCGTCAGCGCGATCATCGACCTGTACAACAACTGATTTGCAATAAAAAACTAAGGAGTAGGCAGCATGAGTCAGGATTGGGATGCCGGTCGGCTGGACAGCGACCTCGACGGCGTAGCTTTCGATACCCTGGCCGTGCGCGCCGGTCAGCATCGTACGCCGGAAGGCGAGCACGGTGATCCGATGTTCTTCACCTCCAGTTACGTGTTCCGCACGGCCGCCGATGCGGCTGCGCGGTTCGCCGGTGAGGTGCCGGGCAACGTCTATTCGCGTTACACCAACCCGACAGTGCGGGCGTTCGAAGAACGCATCGCCGCGCTGGAAGGTGCCGAGCAAGCGGTCGCCACTGCCACTGGCATGGCGGCGATCCTCGCGGTGGTGATGAGCCTGTGCAGCGCCGGCGACCACGTGCTGGTGTCGCGCAGTGTGTTCGGCTCGACCATCAGCCTGTTCGACAAGTATTTCAAGCGTTTTGGTATCGAAGTCGATTACGTGCCCCTGGCGGAGTTGTCCGGCTGGGATGCGGCGATCAAGGCCAATACCAAATTGCTCTTCGTTGAGTCACCCTCCAACCCGCTGGCCGAGCTGGTGGACATCACGGCATTGTCCGAGATCGCCCATGCCAAGGGCGCTATGCTGGTGGTCGACAACTGCTTCTGCACCCCGGCGCTGCAACAGCCATTGAAGCTGGGTGCGGACGTGGTGGTGCATTCGGCCACCAAGTTCATCGATGGCCAGGGCCGTTGCATGGGCGGTGTGGTCGCCGGTCGCAGCGAGCAGATGAAAGAAGTGGTGGGTTTCTTGCGTACCGCCGGCCCGAGCCTGAGTCCGTTCAATGCCTGGATCTTCCTCAAGGGCCTGGAAACCTTGAGCCTGCGTATGCGGGCTCATTGCGCCAATGCGCAGATCCTGGCCGAGTGGCTGGAGCAGCAGGACGGTATCGAGAAAGTGCATTACGCCGGTCTCAAGAGCCATCCGCAGCATGAACTGGCCCTGCGTCAGCAGCGCGGTTTCGGTGCGGTGGTGAGTTTCGAGGTCAAGGGCGGCAAAGACGGCGCCTGGCGCTTTATCGATGCCACCCGATTGATCTCGATCACGGCCAATCTCGGTGACAGCAAAACCACCATCACCCACCCGGGCACCACCTCCCACGGCCGTCTGGCGCCGCAAGAGCGTGAGGCGGCGGGGATTCGTGACAGCCTGATCCGGATTGCAGTCGGTCTGGAAGATGTCGGCGACTTGCAGGCGGATCTGGCGCGCGGGCTGGCGGCCTTGTGATCGAGTTGGGCACGCACATGGGGAACACCCATGGTCGTGTCGCGCTGGTCACCGGTGCGGCGCGTGGCATTGGTCTGGGGATTGCGGCCTGGCTGGTCAGCGAAGGCTGGCAGGTGGTGCTGACGGACCTGGATCGAGTGCGTGGTTCAAAGGTTGCCAGGGTTCTCGGTGACAGCGCCTGGTTCATCAGCATGGACGTGGCGGACGAGCAACAGGTCGCCCTGGGCGTTGCCGAGGTGCTTGGGCAGTTCGGGCGCCTGGATGCGCTGGTGTGCAATGCGGCGGTCGCCGATCCACACAACATTACCCTGGAAAGTCTTGATCTGGCTTACTGGAATCGCGTTCTGGCGGTAAATCTCGGTGGGCCGATGCTGCTGGCCAAGCACTGCGCGCCCTACCTGCGTGCTCACGCGGGGGCCATCGTCAATCTGGCCTCGACCCGGGCCGGGCAGTCGGAGCCTGATTCCGAGGCCTATGCGGCGAGCAAGGGTGGATTGCTGGCGCTGACCCATGCCCTGGCGATCAGTCTTGGTCCGGAAATCCGGGTCAATGCGGTCAGCCCCGGCTGGATCGATGCCCGAGACCCGTCTGTGCGTCGTGCCGAGCCGCTGACGGACGCAGATCATGCTCAGCACCCGACGGGCAGGGTAGGGACTGTGGAAGACGTAGCGGCGATGGTAGCCTGGCTGCTGTCGAAGAATGCAGGGTTTGTCACCGGTCAGGAGTTTGTGGTCGATGGCGGCATGACCAAGAAGATGGTCTACCTGTAGGCGCGCAGCTTGCTCGCGATGCGGTTCGTACGATGGAGGGCGAATGAAAGGCTGTCCCGGAAAGATGACTGATTTTGTCTTTTTCATAAAAACTTCAAGCAGGCTATTGACTTAGCTTCGATACCTGCGTAAATTTCGCGGCCTCAACGAAGCAAAGGGTGATTAGCTCAGCTGGGAGAGCATCTGCCTTACAAGCAGAGGGTCGGCGGTTCGATCCCGTCATCACCCACCACTTCTTGAGAGTTTTGCGAAAGCAAGACGGAAGCCGTCAAAAGCCTCCACCGACGCGCAGCGGTAGTTCAGTCGGTTAGAATACCGGCCTGTCACGCCGGGGGTCGCGGGTTCGAGTCCCGTCCGCTGCGCCATATTTTCCAGATCGGGTTTGCCCGGTTTGAGATTGAAAAGCCTCGAAGCTTTCCAGTCAGACGATTTCAAAAGTTCAAATGGACGCAAGTCCAAGCGATACGCAGCGGTAGTTCAGTCGGTTAGAATACCGGCCTGTCACGCCGGGGGTCGCGGGTTCGAGTCCCGTCCGCTGCGCCATATCTGCCTCAAGGCCCACTGAACGCCTTGAAGCTACGAAGAAAGCCACTGGCTTCTTCTGATTGATAGCAAAGACCCTGGTCGAAAGACCGGGGTTTTTTGTATCTGGAATTTGGCCGCAGCCTGCGGCATTGCAGGTGCGCGCGGTCGGCGTAGGAGCTGGCGTAGCCTGCGATCTTTTCTGCGGGTGCCGTCATCGTAAAGATTAAAAGATCGCAGCCTCGTTTCACTCGGCAGCTCCTACGCAGCTCCTACGCAGCTCCTGCGCAGCTCATACGCAGCTCATACGCAGCTCTTACGGAGTCAGAAGCCGTATTTGTCTCGCAAGCCGTAATACCAGGCACCTAATGCGGCGAATGGCGTGCGCAGCAATTGTCCGCCAGGGAACGGGTAGTGCGGCAGGTCGGCGAAGGCGTCAAAACGCTCTGCCTGGCCGCGCAGGGCTTCGGCCAGGACTTTGCCTGCCAGGTGCGTATACGTCACGCCATGGCCGCTACAGCCTTGCGAGTAGTAGATGTTGTCGCCCAGGCGTCCGACTTGGGGAAGGCGCGACAGGGTCAGCAGGAAATTGCCGGTCCAGGCGTAATCGATCTTCACATCCTTGAGCTGCGGGAAGGCCTTGAGCATCTTCGGTCGAATGATCGCTTCGATGTTCGCCGGATCCCTCGCGCCATACACCACGCCACCGCCGAAAATCAGCCGCTTGTCGCCCGAGAGGCGGTAATAGTCGAGCAGGTAATTGCAGTCTTCGACGCAGTAGTCCTGCGGCAGCAGGTTTTTAGCCAGTGCATCACCCAGAGGTTCGGTAGTGATGACCTGGGTGCCGCATGGCATCGACTTGGCTGCCAGCTCCGGAACCAGATTGCCCAGGTAGGCGTTGCCGGCGACGATGATGAACCTGGCCCGGACTTTACCCTGGGGCGTATGCACCACCGGATTGGCCCCGCGCTCGATGCGGATGGCCGGCGACTGCTCATAAATAGTCCCGCCCAGCGACTCCACTGCAGCGGCTTCGCCAAGAGCAAGATTGAGCGGGTGCATGTGCCCGCCACTCATATCGAGCATGCCTCCTATGTACTGATCACAGGCCACCACCTCGCGTATGCGGCGTTGATCGAGCAGTTCCAGCTGAGTGTGGCCGTAACGCTCCCAGAGGCGCTTCTGCGACTCCAGGTGGCCCATCTGCTTGTCGGTGATCGCGGCGAATACGCCGCCGTCCTTCAAATCGCACTGAATCTGATACTTGGCCACACGCTCACGAATGATCCTGCCGCCCTCGAACGCCATCCGCCCGATCAGTTGCGCCTGCTTGGGCCCGACGCTGCGCTCGATCACATCGATATCGCGGCTGTAGCTGTTGACGATCTGGCCGCCATTGCGACCCGAGGCACCGAAGCCGACCTTGGCCGCTTCCAGGACAGTCACCCGAAAACCGCTCTCCAGCAGAAACAGCGCACTGGAGAGGCCGGTATAGCCGGCACCGATCACACAGACGTCAGTCTCTACGTCATCCTGCAGCAATGGGCGCGGCGTTACCGCGTTAGCCGATGCAGCGTAATAGGAATCCGGGTAAGGGGTGTTCACCATTCCTGCAGCCTCTGTTTAATATATTTTACGAGTGACTCGATCCTACCTGAGTTGAAAATCGGCTGCCAGCCAGCGAAAAATCTTCTTTGTCGCACTGAAATTAAAAAATTCGCATATTCATAGGCTTAGCCGCAAAAAAGGTGTTGACACCCCTCCGGAATTCCGTAGAATGCCGCCTCACAGCAGGCACGTAGCTCAGTTGGTTAGAGCACCACCTTGACATGGTGGGGGTCGTTGGTTCGAGTCCAATCGCGCCTACCAAACAAAATCCGCTCTGCTGGGCGGTCTAGAAGGGCTCACCGAAAGGTGGGCCCTTTTTTGTTGTCTGTGATTTGCAAAACTTTTGCAAAGCCCCACTCAAAACGCCAATTCGGCGCCCACCTCCAGGTACCCGATTACATTTTCGTACACTCCACGACAATTGGTGCCGGCGGGAAGATGAAAAAGGTTTGGTTATGGAATACTTGCATAATAGTTATGGAACGCATCGGTTTGCAGCGTTCCAATCCCAAACTCCAGAAACCTATATACCCTGAATAGTCAGGTTTCTAACTTGCCAATATGATGGGCCAGAATTACCCACCATTAATCAAGAAGACCATAGTGGTTCTCTTTTCTTGACCTTGTCTCTGGCATTTTCCAGACGCCAAATATTTGCACTCGTGGGATGGATCGAAAAGCGATTGGCCTTAGCACGATTCATTCGTACGTGCGATTACAACCTCAGCCATAAATAACACAGCGTCCAACTAGAGCAAGTGGCGAGGAGAGCTACAACCCGACAAAAGACAAAAAACTGACAACAAAAAACAGTCATATTCTCCCTATAAGTCGGTGATACATCATGATCAAGATCATGGCCTACTTTTTAATAGGAGTTGTAACTGCAGGATGCAACGGCATAGTAAAACCCGACTTTTCGGGGGCTACTGACAATTCGTACTTTATCGTCTACTCAGGCTTTCCTTTGCCGTATCTCTATATGGCCTCGGCCGTGCAATGGAACGATGACTACGCCGTCACCACCCGCCACACCCCGCTTATCCCCAACGTGAAATATAGTTGCAGCACAGGCTGCGACCTCGTCTTCATCCAGCACAAGTCCAACGGCCGCTACCCATCATGGCGTGCGCCGCGTGTGGGCGAGAACATAACGGCCGTGGGGGTGAGCCCTTACCTGGTGACCACCACCGGGAAAGGCAAGGTGTATCAAACGCCTTTCGTCAAAACCGATGAAGACAGCGGCGATCTTTATGCTATCCATGATGCTCCGTTGACCAAGGGGATGTCAGGTGGGCCAGTTATCGCCAGTGACGGCAGTATTGTCGGCATCAATATCGGTTTCTACTCCACTACACTGCACGATGTGAGCTTTCACCCCGGCGTAAAAGGCGCAGAGAGGATTAGTATCTTTATCCCTTACTCGATCATTCAGCGTGAGTGGGGGCTATTGCAGGCACAGCTTAACGATCCGCACGGCACGAAATACGCCGCGAAGTAGCTTTCAAAAATCCGCTCTGCCGGGCGGACTGGAAGGGTCAATTGGAACGGTTGGCCCAGCTGGGCTTCAGGTCTTTCAGCGGCTCGATAGATGCTGGATCAGGAGCGGTTGTTCTGCATTCGCCGCTCGTCAACTCAATCGCACCTCACTCTCAATCCCGACTTCAAACCTGTACGGCCCAGAATTGCTGGACCTCTATCTATAGTGAGGTGCGTATGGCTACCGATTCGAGTTTTCAGGACAAGAAGATGCAAGGCTCTGTTCCTCCCAAGCCAGAGTCGGGGACAGACAAGCCAACGATAGATCCTGAACGTCCCGGCAAATACGATCCGCTGCGCCGCCCGGACGAAGCATCGAAGGGGCGCCCGGAAGATTGGAAAGACCCCGCTGACATGGATCTGCCGGCGGCCGATGAACAGACACCGCTATCTGATGACAGGCGGTAAGTACGAAAGCCCGGCCAGCGAGTCGGGCTTTTTCTTACCCAGGAAAACGCATCCACGGTTGCCAGGGGGAACCCCCTGAGACTGATCAGTCGGTAAACCTCTGGTCTGACGCGTTCTAAATAGTCACTTGGCAGGAATGGCGTGACCTGCGGGTCGAGGCTGATCAGGTTTATTTGCGAGCCGTTGCAGGTGACGATTTCACTCTGAGGGCCAGAATAGAAAGATCTGCCCGTTAGCAAGAGGTGCAGAGCGCACGGTTGATTTTGCACCGACAAAAAAAAAAGAGCCTCAGGGCTCTTTGATGGGGAAAAAGAAGAGCCGAAGAGGCTCAAGTTGCGCGTGAAGCGAATGGCGGGCTTGGTAGGCGTTCAGAACACTCGCCACCCACGCAGTTGCCAGGGTACTTAAGCAACTGCGTAAAACTATCGTAGGAAGGTGAGGTTTTTTGTTCAAGTGCCGTTAATCGCACGGAGCGAGCAGGCAAAGGACTGTGATGATGCGTGTGTCGAGTCCTGAAACAGTTTAGCAGCTCCTGGCGGCTGCTTCGCAAAACCACAGGTTATGGACTACTACTGACAAGCCTATTTCTTACGTCACTGAACGGAGACTCAAGTAGATGCTCATGCACTGGTTTCTTGCGGCAATCCATCTCTTGGCTTTCGCACTGGCGTTGGCGGCGGTCGTGGCGCGGGGTACGGCGCTGCGCCGGATCACCGAAGACGTCGGGCAGCTGCGCAGGGTTTTTCTGGCCGACAGTCTATGGGGAATCTCGGCCGTGGTGCTGCTACTCACGGGCGGCCTTCGCGCATTCGCCGGTTATGAGAAGGGTACGGACTACTACCTGCACCAACCGCTGTTTCATCTGAAGATGACTTTGTTTGTCTTCATCCTGTTGCTGGAGATTGCGCCGATGATCAGCCTGATCAAATGGCGGATCGCCTTGAGCCGAGGCGCGGCGATCGATACCGGGCGGGCAACACTGTTTGCCCGGATCAGTCATATCGAGGCATTGCTGGTGGTACTCATGGTGGTAGCGGCGAGCGGCATGGCCCGTGGCGTGGTGTTCGCTTAGCGGGGGGGTGTGAGGCTTCGCAGGTGTGCAAGTACCGGATCATCCGCGAGCAAAAAGACGGAGTGTTTTTCTCTCGGAGTGTATGACCATATTTTGACTCCTTGCCGTCATCAGATTCGGAAACTTCCGACGTTCAGCGCGCTCAGGCGTTGCTAGTATCGACTCAAGGGTTTTTTGCTGTGTCGCAGGGAAGGGGCATGTCGATATCGTCCATGGCAGTTCTGGTTTGCAAGTTCTGGACTGAATGGTTTGTTGCTGGCGGTGACGAGTGGAACCTGCGCCGCGGCCAAACGGGAGGAAAGAGCTGAAATCAAGGCATGACGAGTCGAACGAGCGTAAAGGTTTTTCGCCAGCCATTGCTGTGGAATCAAGGGCTGGCTACTGACGAGGCTCAGGGCGTCTCGCGTTTGTCCGGGGCAGTCAGGCCCGCCTGGATACGCTGATAGATTTCTTCGCGATGAACTGCGACGTCTTTCGGGGCGTTGATGCCAATCCTGACTTGTTGGCCGCTTACGCCCAGAATGGTGATCGTAATATCGTCACCGATGTTTATGCTTTCACCGACTTTGCGGGTGAGTATCAGCATGATCTTCTCCTTGATTTTTTGGTAGGGGTACCTGATTCAGACAATGCAGATGTCGGTGGTACGTATAGATTACTGCGAAGTGACACTGTGTGGATGCCTCTTTCTGACGCGTAGCCGCGCTATTAATTCCCAAGGTGCAACTATACAGAGCCGATAAACATCATTCTCGTATTTTAGAGCGTGTTTGCGGGGGCGTAGGACTGAAAGTGGGTGGTAAAATCCCCGACTTGAATTCTTGAGGGGAAGGCTGTGCGTAAACTGGCGATTGGAATGGCGTTGTTGGTGCTGGCAGGGTGTGGTGAAGGCACCAACATGGAGCACAAGGTTGCCTCGTCGGCGGCGCCTGCTGCGCAAACTCCTGCGACCGCGACAGCGCCTCAGTGGAATGTCGAGGTCAAGGGCGACACCTTGCTGGCGGTGAGCGATCTGACCGGCTGGTTGCTCGAACACGGTTTCGTTTCCAGTGTGATCAAGGACGGCGCTGCACAGCGGGTCTTGATCGGCCCGTTCAGCTCCAGGGCGGAAGCTGAAGCCAGGCAGGTAGAACTGACTGCAAGCCTGGTCCGGGCAAAAAAACGCAATATCGTGTCAGAGGTGGTTGAGCATCCAGTGGCTCAGTGACCCGTTGCCCCTGTAGGAGCCGCCCCCCGGTCACGGAAAGAAAAAAGGCCTCGAGACAGTATTGTTCGAGGCCTTTTTGCGTTTCTGCAATGGCTCAACCGCAGGCTTTCAAATCCACCGGGCCGACGAACTCGTTGCCACGTCCCATCACGCAGGCCACGCTTTGATTGCGTTGACGTTCCCAGTTCTGCACCGGATAGGTTTTACTCCAGGCTTCGTAGAGTTGGCGGTCCTGTTTCGACAACCGCAAGCTGTACTGTTTGCTCATGTAGAAGTAGGTGCGGGCGATCATGCCGCGAATGGATGGGCGGGGCATGACCTTCCTGGCCTTGAAATCGACCTGGGTCAGGCATGAACCGTACTGCCCGGGTTGCGCGGGAAGCCAGCCAAAACTGAAATTGCTGCGATCCCCATTCACTTCGCCGATGCTCGGCACCAGGTTGTGCAAGTCTGCCTCGGCACGCTGGTAGGTCGGATCGGTGCGGGTGCAGTTCTTGCGGCCGCCTTCTTGCCAGCATTGGCGTTGGTGGCCGATATGCCAGGCCGGGACAATATGCTCCCACTCGATGCGTGCCGCGCGGTTGGCATTCTTGCGCGGTACATATCCACAGGCCGCGAGGTCGACTCGGTTGCCGGTGTATTTGCAGCCGCAGTAGAACTCGGTGGATTGCGGAGCATACAGCTTCCAGGCGACTTTCTTGGCTTCGTTGAAGGTGCGTGGGGCGGCGGCCTGGGCGCTCAAGGCGCCGAGCAGACAGACCAGGACAAGTAGACGGACAATCATTGAGTCAATCTTCCTTTGGCACGATCCAGAAAATCTGCACCCCACCATCGTCCCGGTAGGCGAGGGTGACGTTGTCGTTCTCGGCGATTTCCTCCAGCAGTTGCTCCCACTCGTCCACCGGTTCGTCCGGGAGCCGAAAGATCAATGCGGCTTTGGCCTTCTGTGCGTTGGGAGAATTGATGATCTTCTGAACGCGCAAACCGAGTCGTTCATAGGAACTTGGAGGGGTAGTCGCTGCTGCTGGGGTAGTGGCCACGGAAGATTCCTTATTAAGCTGTACGTGCATACAGTATTTAACTGTAGGCAATTTCGCAACTGCTTAAAATTCAAGAGGTTCTTCTGACAGCGATTTATCCAGTTTGGTGTGTGGTCCAGGGATTTTTTTACGGCCGGGCGAGACGCATTGACGGGGGACGGGGCGGGGGCGAGAAGGCTGTTGCAGAGCCACTGGCGAGTGGTCGTTACCGTGGTCCGGTCAGCATTGGTATCTACACATCTCGTTGGCCGAACACTCTACCTGTGGCGAGGGAGCTTGCTCCCGCCGGCCGGCCCGCGTTCGGGCGCAGCAGTCGTAAAATCAGTCGACTCGGTACTAACGGTTAGATTGAGTCGCCTGATTTGGGACCGCTTCGCGGACGAGCGCGCCCCCGGTCCAGCGGGAGCAAGCTCCCTCGCCACAGTATTCGGCAGCTTTAAAAATGTGTAGATACCTATGCCCAGTCAGGGAAGACCGGGCGAAGGGTGAATCAATACTCCCAGAACATGCGTTGCAGTTCTTTGCTGTCCTGGGTCTTGGTCAGCGCGACCATCGCCAGGATCCGGGCTTTTTGCGGGTTCAGGTCATTGGCAACCACCCAATCGTATTTGTCGTCAGGCTGTTCTGCGTTGCGCAGGACAAAACCACCGGCATTGACGTGGGACGAACGGATGATCTGCACGCCATCCTTGCGCAGTGCCTGCAAGGATGGAACCACGCGGGAGGACACGGAACCGTTGCCAGTGCCAGCGTGGATGATGGCTTTGGCGCCGGATTGAGCCAGGGATTTGTACGCGGTGTCGCTGACATTGCCGTAGGAGTAAGCGATTCCGACGTCAGGCAGGCTCTTGATGGTTTTGATGTCGAATTCCGAAGCCATGGTGTGGCGCTTGGCAGGCAGGCGGAACCAGTAGGATTTGCCTTCGACCACCATGCCCAGCGGGCCCCAGGCGCTCTTGAAGGCTTCGGTCTTGATGTTGATCATTTTGCTGACATCGCGACCCGACTGAATTTCGTCGTTCATGGTCACCAGGACGCCTTTGCCGCGAGCATCCTTGCTGCTGGCGACCGCGACGGCGTTGTACAGGTTGAGCATGCCATCAGCAGACATCGCGGTACCTGGGCGCATCGAGCCGACGACGATGATCGGTTTGTCGGTTTTTTCCACAAGGTTGAGGAAATAAGCAGTTTCTTCGAGGGTGTCGGTGCCGTGAGTGATGACGATGCCATCGACGTCTTTGCTATCGGCCAGTTCGGCGACGCGGCGACCCAGTTGCAGCAGGTTATCGTTGGTGATGCTTTCCGAAGCGATCTGCATGACCTGTTCGCCACGCACATTGGCCAACTGGCTCAGCTCGGGCACACCGGCGATCAACTGCTCGATACCGACTTTGGCCGCTTGATAGGTGGCGCTGTTGGCAGCGCTGGCTCCGGCGCCGGCGATAGTTCCGCCCGTGGCGAGGATCACCACGTTAGCCAGTTTCTGTTGGGTTTCGAGTTCTTTTGCTTGCAGGGCCGCAGGGAGCAGCAGCAGGAGGGCCAAAGCGCCCGGAACAAAGGTCTTGACGGCAGGTTTCATTATTTTCTCTCTTGTTGTAATGACGGTGCTGATGCAGGTTCATCCAGAAACACCCCGGGCCGATCCTGAATGCCGTGGGGTTCTGGAGAAGAGCAGGATCTGTACCAGTCGTAACCGGCCGGGAGAATTAATGTAATTATTTGATTTATAAGATTATTTTAAAAACGTCAGATTCTCTTTGATCGATCTGCGTCCGGTTTTCCGACGATATGGATAGCGGGCGTTCGGTTGACCGAAAACGCCTGCATAAACAACCTGCCTATCCTGCCTGGGGAGAGAGGAGGCAGTTTCAAGGAAAACTTTTTGTATCAGAACGCACGGCTCACACGCCCTTAAAGGCGTGTTCTCGTCGTTGACAAATGTCATCAGGATTCCCATAGTTCGATCTACGCAAACGTTTGCGCTTGTTACCCGAGGACTTGATCCTCCAGACCCGAAAATCTTTGTTTCACCCGCTAGCGTTGCTCACAAATAATCATAAGAACGGAGTGAACCCATGAAGCTGCCATTCGCTGGACGTCTTCTCGCTGTCGCTATGCTCGCAGCCGCATCCGCCGCGCTGCCGCTTTCCTCGGCCTTCGCCGAAACGGCTGAAAAACCCAAAGTCGCCCTGGTCATGAAATCCCTGGCCAACGAATTCTTCCTGACCATGGAAGATGGCGCCAAGGCCTACCAGAAAGAGCACTCCGCAGACTTCGAGTTGATTTCCAACGGGATCAAGGATGAAACGGACACCGCCAACCAGATTCGCATTGTCGAGCAGATGATCGTTTCGAAGGTCAACGCGCTGATCATCGCGCCGGCCGACTCCAAAGCCATGGTGCCGGTGATCAAGAAGGCGGTCGACGCCGGCATCACGGTGATCAACATCGATAACCAACTGGACCCGACGGTCGTCAAAAGCAAAAACATCAGCGTCCCGTTCGTAGGACCGGATAACCGCAAGGGTGCCCGTCTGGTCGGTGAGTATCTGGCCAAGGAGCTGAAGGCCGGAGACGAAGTCGGCATCATCGAGGGTGTTTCCACCACGACCAATGCCCAGGCGCGGACCGCGGGCTTCAAGGATGCGATGGAAGCGGCGCAGATCAAAGTCGTGTCCCTGCAATCCGGTGACTGGGAAATCAACAAAGGTAACCAGGTCGCCTCCTCGATGCTGAGCGAATACCCGAACCTCAAGGCCCTGCTGGCCGGCAATGACAGCATGGCAGTGGGCGCTGTTTCCGCGGTGCGCGCAGCAGGCAAGGCGGGCAAGGTGAAGGTGGTCGGTTACGACAACATCAACGCCATCAAACCCATGCTCAAAGACGGTCGTGTGCTGGCGACCGCAGATCAGTTTGCTGCGAAACAGGCGGTATTTGGTATCGAAACCGCGCTGAAGATCTTGAAGGGTGAGAAGGTCGAGGGCGGCACCCATGGCGTGATCGAAACTCCGGTCGAACTGGTCACCCAATAGTTCCCCAGGCGGCACAATGGCGCTCGTCCATCCGGGCGGGCGCATGGAGAGTTTCTTATGTCAGTTTTCGCCCCGAACGCGGTCCTCTCGGTCAGCGGTATCGGCAAGACTTATGCTCAACCGGTGCTGACCGACATCGACCTGACATTGATGCGCGGTGAAGTGCTGGCGCTGACCGGTGAAAACGGCGCAGGCAAAAGTACCCTGTCGAAAATCATTGGCGGGCTGGTCGCGCCGACCACCGGCCAGATGCAGTTCCAGGGGCAGGATTACCGTCCCGCCAGCCGCGCGCAGGCCGAAGACCTGGGGATCCGCATGGTCATGCAGGAACTCAACCTGCTGCCGACCTTGTCCGTCGCCGAAAATCTATTTCTCGACAATCTGCCCAGCCGTGGCGGCTGGATCAGTCGCAAGCAATTGCGCAAGGCGGCCATTGAAGCGATGGCTCAGGTCGGGCTGGATGCGATTGATCCGGATACGCTGGTCGGCGAGCTGGGCATAGGTCATCAGCAGATGGTCGAGATCGCCCGCAACCTGATTGGCGATTGCCATGTGTTGATCCTCGATGAGCCGACCGCGATGCTCACCGCTCGCGAAGTCGAAATGCTCTTCGAGCAAATCACTCGCCTGCAAGCGCGTGGGGTGGCGATCATTTACATCTCCCATCGCCTGGAAGAACTGACCCGTGTCGCCCAGCGCATTGCAGTGTTGCGGGACGGTTGTCTGGTCTGCGTCGAGCCGATGGCCCATTACAACAGTGAACAACTGGTCAACCTGATGGTGGGTCGCACGCTTGGCGAACACATCGACCTGGGGCCACGGCAGATCGGCGCTGTGGCCTTGACGGTCACCGGGCTCAGCCGTTCCGACAAGGTCCTCGACGTTTCCTTCGAGGTGCGCAGCGGCGAGATCTTTGGTATTTCCGGGCTGATAGGGGCAGGGCGCACCGAGCTGTTGCGCCTGATCTTCGGTGCCGACGCGGCAGACAGCGGCAGCGTCGCGCTGGGTTCGCCGGCACAGGTAGTGAGCATTCGCTCGCCAGCCGATGCGGTCGGGCACGGGATTGCCTTGATCACTGAAGATCGCAAGGGCGAAGGCCTGCTGCTGACTCAATCGATCAGCGCCAATATCGCCCTGGGCAACATGCCGGTGATTTCCAGCACCGGCATCGTCAACGCTGCCGACGAGTCGGCCCTGGCCCAGCGGCAAATCGACGCCCTGCGCATTCGCAGTTCGGGCCCGGCGCAGCGGGTGTCCGAGCTGTCGGGTGGCAATCAACAGAAAGTGGTGATCGGCCGCTGGCTGGAGCGCGATTGTTCGGTGCTGCTGTTCGACGAGCCGACCCGCGGGATCGACGTCGGCGCCAAATTCGACATCTATGGCTTGCTGGGCGAATTGACCCGGCAGGGCAAGGCATTGGTGGTGGTTTCCAGCGATCTGCGCGAGTTGATGCTGATCTGCGACCGGATTGCTGTACTTTCCGCCGGGCGTTTGATCGAAACCTTCGAGCGCGACAGCTGGACTCAGGACGAACTGCTTGCTGCCGCGTTTGCCGGCTACCAAAAACATGATGCGTTGCTCAACGAAGCAGCGCCCAGGGATACCCCATGACAACTGTACCTTCTGCCAGCAAACGCACTGGCAACTATTACGGCCTGGGCACCTATCTGGGCCTGGCCGGTGCCTTGCTGGCGATGATTGCGCTGTTCTCGACCTTGAGCAGTCATTTTCTCTCCTATGACACCTTCAGCACCCTGGCCAACCAGATTCCGGATTTGATGGTATTGGCTGTCGGCATGACCTTCGTGTTGATCATTGGCGGTATCGACCTGTCGGTCGGGTCGGTGTTGGCGCTGGCCGCTTCGGCCGTCAGCGTGGCGATCCTTGGCTGGGGCTGGAGCGTGATGCCGGCCGCCCTGCTTGGCATGGCCGTCGCGGCACTGGCTGGTACCATCACCGGTTCGATTACCGTGGCCTGGCGGATTCCGTCGTTCATCGTGTCCCTGGGCGTGCTGGAAATGGCTCGCGGCGTGGCTTACCAGATGACCGGCTCGCGCACCGCCTATATCGGCGATGCGTTTGCCTGGTTGTCCAACCCGATAGCCTTCGGTATTTCGCCGTCGTTCATCATTGCCCTGCTGATCATCTTCATCGCGCAGGCAGTGCTGACGCGCACGGTGTTCGGGCGCTACCTGATCGGCATTGGTACCAATGAAGAAGCGGTGCGTCTGGCAGGTATCAATCCAAAGCCCTACAAGATCCTGGTGTTCAGTCTGATGGGACTGTTGGCCGGGGTGGCGGCGCTGTTTCAGATATCCCGCCTGGAAGCGGCGGACCCGAATGCCGGTTCCGGCCTGGAGCTGCAAGTCATCGCCGCGGTGGTCATCGGTGGCACCAGCCTCATGGGTGGGCGCGGTTCGGTCATCAGTACCTTTTTTGGCGTGCTGATCATCTCCGTGCTGGCGGCCGGTCTCGCGCAAATCGGCGCGACCGAACCCACCAAACGCATCATCACTGGCGCGGTCATCGTGGTCGCAGTGGTGCTCGATACTTATCGCAGTCAGCGCGCACGTCGGCGGGCATGAATCATGGCAACCATCAAAGATGTGGCAGCGCTGGCCGGAATTTCCTACACCACGGTTTCCCACGTGGTGAACAAGACCCGGCCAGTCAGTGAAGAAGTCAGGATCAAAGTCGAGGCGGCGATCAAGAGCCTGGACTACGTGCCCAGTGCCGTGGCCCGTTCGTTGAAAGCGAAAACCACGGCAACCATTGGTTTGCTGGTACCCAACAGCCTCAACCCGTACTTCGCCGAACTGGCCCGGGGCATCGAAGATTACTGCGAGCGTAACGGCTACTGCGTGATTCTGTGCAACTCCGACGACAACCCGGACAAGCAGCGCAGCTATCTGCGGGTGCTGCTGGAAAAACGCATCGATGGTTTGATCGTCGCCTCGGCCGGTGGTGACGCCAGCCTGGCTGCCGGTCTGGCCGCCGTACGCACGCCAATGGTAATAGTCGACCGCGGGCTGGAGGGGATCGATGCGGACATGGTGCGCATCGATCATGAATACGGCGCCTATCTGGCGACTCGCCACTTGCTCGACCTGGGCCACCGGGACATCGCCTGTATCGGTGGGCCGGCCCATACCAGCGTGGCGCAGATGCGTCTGGCCGGTTATTGCCGGGCGCTGAAAGAGGCAGGGGTGCAAGTGCCGCGGGAGCGGATGCTCGAGAGCGACTTCACCAGCACCGGCGGTTACAGCGCTGCCGTGACGTTGCTGGAAAAGAATCCGCCCAGCGCGATTTTCGCCGGTAACGACATGATCGGTATCGGCGTGTTACGTGCCGCGGCCGAGCGCAATATTCGTGTGCCGAGCGAGCTTTCGGTCATCGGCTTCGACGATATCCAGATGAGCCGTTATGTCTATCCGGCACTGACCACCGTGGGCCAGTCGATCCTCGAGCTGGGCGAGATGGCCGCGCAAGTCCTGTTGCGGCGGATCGCGACACCCCAACTGGCGACCGATCAGCGCATCGTGACCCCCAGCATTGTCTTGCGAGAGTCGACTGCGCCGCTGGCCGGCGTCTTCGACCAATACCGCTGAACCGAATTGATGAGTACTGATGTATGCCAGCAAAAGTAGTGGTAGTAGGCAGCCTGAACATGGACCTGGTGACCCGGGCCGAGCGGCTGCCGCGAGCCGGTGAAACACTGATCGGCGAGTCGTTTGCCACCGTGTCGGGCGGCAAGGGCGCCAACCAGGCCGTCGCTTCGGCCCGCCTTGGCGCGCAAGTGTCGATGATCGGCTGTGTTGGCGGCGATGGTTATGGCGAACACTTGCGAGCCGCGCTGCTGGCCGAGCAGATCGACTGCCAGGCCGTGACCACCGTCGAGGGTTCCAGTGGCGTCGCGTTGATCGTGGTCGACGACAGCAGCCAGAATTCGATTGTCATCGTCGCGGGCGCCAATGCTCGACTCATGCCCGAAGCGGTCAGCGCGTTCGACGCGGTGTTGCAGACGGCCGATGTGATCATCTGCCAGCTTGAAGTGCCGATGCAGACCGTCGGCTACACCCTCAAGCGCGGTCGGGAGCTGGGCAAGACCATGATTCTCAATCCAGCCCCCGCAAGCAGCCCGTTGCCGGCGGATTGGTATTCATCCATTGATTACCTGATTCCCAATGAAAGCGAGGCGTCGGCCCTGAGCGGCTTG
Source organism: Pseudomonas sp. KH_050 (assembly GCF_057838875.1). Lineage (NCBI taxonomy): Bacteria > Pseudomonadati > Pseudomonadota > Gammaproteobacteria > Pseudomonadales > Pseudomonadaceae > Pseudomonas > Pseudomonas sp. KH_050. The sequence continues at coordinate 1,834,033 of NZ_CM174478.1, forward strand.
CCGGTGGATTCGCTGGAAACCGCCGAAGCCGCCGCGAGTCGATTGATTGCGGCGGGGGCGGGCAAAGTCATTGTTACCCTCGGAGCCCAGGGTTCGCTGTTCGCCAACGGGAAGGGCTTCGAGCATTTCCCCGCGCCGAAGGTCAAGGCCGTCGACACGACAGCCGCGGGTGACACCTTCGTCGGTGGTTTTGCCGCGGCACTGGCGGCCGGCAAAAGCGAAGCCGAGGCCATACGCTTCGGCCAGATCGCAGCCGCGCTGTCGGTCACCCGGGCGGGCGCACAGCCGTCCATTCCAACCTTGTCCGACGTACAGGCCTTTAGCCCCTCATGAAAAAGACACCCTTGCTCAACATCGCCTTGTCGCGATTGATCGCCTCCCTCGGTCATGGCGATATTGTGGTGATCGGCGATGCCGGTTTACCCGTGCCACCCGGTGTCGAGTTGATCGACCTGGCACTGACCCAGGGCATTCCGGACTTCATCAGCACCTTGCAGGTCGTGCTCAGCGAAATGCAGGTGGAAAGCCATGTGCTGGCCGAAGAAATCCTCCTCAAGCAACCGCCCGCGCTGCAGGTGATTGACGAACTGACGGCCAACGCGGCATTGGGCCAGCGCCGGTTGCTCGATCACGAAGCATTCAAAACCCTCAGCCAACAAGCCCGCGCGGTGGTGCGTACCGGCGAATGTCAGCCGTACTGCAACATTGTGCTGGTCGCGGGCGTGACGTTTTAGACCGCTGCATTTCAGCCTGAATTCCTCACGCACAAGGAGTGCGCCATGCAACGCTATGCTCTGATATTTCAACACCTGATCCGGAGTCTGCTGCTTTTGTCATTGATCACCGCTACAAACGCCCAAGCGGCGGAAAAAATCGATCTGATCATCGACACCGATCCGGGGGCCGATGACGTCGTGGCCTTATTGTTTGCCCTGGCGTCCCCTGAGGAGCTGAGCATTCGCGCGCTGACGACCGTCGCCGGTAACGTGCGGCTCGACAAGACCTCGCGCAATGCGCGGCTGGCCCGTGAGTGGGCGGGGCGTGAAGACGTACCGGTGTATGCAGGGGCGCCGAAGCCCTTGTTGCGTACGCCGATCTACGCCGAGAATATCCATGGCAAGGAAGGCATCTCGGGTGTCACGGTGCACGAGCCCAAGGCCGGCCTGGCCGAAGGCAGCGCGATCAATTACCTGATCGACACCTTGCGCGCCGCCAAACCCCAGAGCATCACCATCGCCATGCTGGGTCCGCAGACCAACCTGGCGCTGGCGCTGATTCAGGCGCCGGACATTACCCAGGGCATCAAGGAAGTGGTGGTCATGGGTGGCGCGCATTTCAACGGCGGCAATATCACCCCGGTCGCCGAGTTCAATCTGTTCGCCGATCCGCAGGCTGCTGCAGTGGTCCTCAACAGCGGCGTCAAGCTGACCTACCTGCCGCTGGACGTGACCCACAAGGTGCTCACCAGCGAAGCGCGCCTGCAACAGATCGCCGCGTTGGGCAACCATGCCAGCAAGGTGGTGGGGGATATTCTCAACGAGTACGTCAAAGTCGATATGGAACATTACGGCATGTCGGGTGGCCCGGTGCATGACGCCACTGTCATCGCTTATCTGCTCAAGCCGCAGTTGTTCAGCGGCCGGCAGGTGAACATGGTGGTCGACAGCCGTGAAGGGCCAACCTTGGGCCAGACCATCGTCGACTGGCACGACGGTCTGAAGCAGGAAAAGAACGTGTTCTGGGTCGAGAGCGGCGATGCCCAGGGCTTCTTCGACTTGCTGACGGCGCGTCTGGCCCGCCTCAAGTAAGTTTCAGCCCCGTCGGTGCCAGCCAGCGGGGCGCTACTCCCTTTCCGGGTGTGGCGCGCCTATATGATTGCCTGGGTATTTCTCGAATATCTGCGCGATGAACACCTGGGCTGCCTGCGCCCCCAGTTCCTTGACCAACAGGTCGATACTGATGATCGCCAGCTCTTCCGGGCTGCCAGGGCTATAGGAACAGTGGCCCAGAGACCATTTGGCTTTGATGTCGGCGTCGATGCTTACGGTTGTCATGATGAACTCGCGAAGTCTGAATAGGCCGCCCAAGGCCTGGTCGTCGATCCGAGAGGTTTGGGCTGTGTCGAGTTAAACATCTTGCGAGGCTTTCCGCACTCCGACTTAGGCATGAGGGGAGGGCTATGCGACACTTGGGCTTTGAGAACTCATCAAGGACCGCGCTGTGCAGATCGATTTGAACACTCCTGACGGCTTGACCCTGGAGGCCGTGCGTCAGCTGCTGGCTTCGGCCTGCGACGATGAGCACACCCAGCTGCGGGTCACCAAGGGTGGTATCGCCTACATTTCTTCAGGTGTCGTCGGTGGGACCGATACCGAAGGTCTGTTGTTTCGTCTGGAAACCTGGGCGAAGGGCTCCGGTTATGTCGGTGCGGTCGCTGCCAGTGACGCGGTCTGGGTGATGCAGATTTACAACGCATTGAAGCAGAACTGGCCGAACCCTCCGTTCGACTACATCGACGTCTACTGAGTGCGTTATTCATATTCAGTCACGATTGAGTCGTGAAAACCCCGTGCCGGCTGAGGCAGACTGGAGCGCTGGATAGCTTGCGGGCAGGATGCCAGGGGTATTGTTGAAACCAACAGCCAAATCAGCTGTCGCACGATCTCTGCTTATTTTTTGAAAAGAAGGAGGCTTCATGCCTTGGAAGCTCGCGTCATTCGGTACCTTGTTGGCAGCAGTCATCCTGACCGGCTGCAGTACCGCCGAATCGGCAAAAGACCCTGTGGCGACCGAAACCGGACACAGCCGCTGTGAATCCGAAGCAGCGCAGTTCGCCATCGGCAAGAAAGCTTCGCCCGAGTTGCTGGAGCAGGCCCGTACGCGCTCGGGCGCGCAGAACGCGCGAATCCTCAAGCCGAACGACATGGTGACGCTGGAGTACCGCTCCGATCGCCTGAATCTCAATACCGATGCCAACCTGGTGATCACTCGCGTCAACTGCGGCTGATCGTTCCAGGCTTTTGTTGCGCCCATAAAAAACCCCGTCACATGGACGGGGTTTTTTTAGTGCGCCTGGAAATTACTCTGGGCGAACTTGAGCAGCTTGCATACCCTTTTGGCCTTTCTCAGCCACGAAGGAAACAGTCTGGCCTTCTTTCAGGCTTTTGAAACCGTCGCTTTCGATAGCTTTGAAGTGTACGAACAGGTCGTCACCGCCACCTTGAGGAGTGATGAAGCCGAAGCCTTTTTCATCGTTGAACCATTTTACGGTGCCGGTTTGGCGATTAGACATGGTGTATCTCCAAGAAACATATATTTTCAGTAGTGCTGTGCTGCTCAGGCCAACTGGGCACACCGGGGTATCATAGTCGAAATGTTCGACTTGGGAGCCCCCCGGACGTGCCGTTTGCCGATCAGTTGCGTTTTCTTTATCGCCTTGAGTGGCTGGAAGCCCCGATTTCAGGGGATTTCAGCCGAAAATAAAGAGGATAAAAAAAGCTGTAAAAGCTGGTTATTTTGTAGGGCAAAACTGTTTTTGAGGTCATTTCACCGGTAAAAAACCGTAGGAAAAGCTCATCGGGCGCTTATTTTTTCGGCACTTTGCAGGTCGAAATAGCCGCCAGTGCCTTGTTCGAAAGATCGACGCTGGCCTTGTTGTCCATCAGTGCCTGGAGGTCCTTTTCGGGATACGAGGCGATCTTGTCGGCACCGCAGGCGCAATGGGATTTGGCGGTGGCGGCGCTGATTCCCGGCTGGGAGCCCGCGGCCTGGGTGCACTGAGCCATGTATTTTTCACGCTCGCCCTTGGGCCATGCGGCATTGGCGGTCAGTGGCAGTAACAGGATGATGGGCGCAGCAATGGCGATAAAACGATTCAGACGCATGCTGGAATGCTCCTTGTGGTGATGGGTCGGAGTGCGGTTCTCTGTGTATCTGAGGCCTGAAGTGCAGCTCAAGTTCAGCACTCTTGCACAATATCCGGCGAATTACGCCAACGCGAGGGTACTGCGGCGCGACGACCGTTCATCTGTGCTAGCATGCCCGGCTTGAGTGTTTTCAGGCTCCGGATGGCATGTCGCCCCGGTAGCGGTCAGCACCCAGATAATCCTGATTTGAACTCCAGTCACTCTGGTTCGGTTTTCCGGTTGGCCGCAAGGCTCCTGCCGCTGTAAGGCAGGCGTTCGTTATTGAATGGCCTGGACTGAATCTTGTACTGGCTCATCCCAACCCACGTGACCTTTGGTAGGGGTCACCACTAGGAGAGGAGGCGCCATGCCAACTATTACTCTTCCCGACGGCAGTCAACGTTCATTCGATCATCCGGTTTCCGTAGCCGAGGTCTCTGCATCCATTGGTGCCGGTCTGGCCAAGGCCACCGTGGCCGGCAAGGTCAATGGCAAGCTGGTCGACGCCAGTGACATGATCGACAGCGACGCCACCCTGCAAATCATCACGCCAAAGGATGAAGAGGGGCTGGAGATCATTCGCCACTCTTGCGCCCACCTGATTGGCCACGCGGTCAAGCAGCTGTACCCGACAGCGAAGATGGTCATCGGTCCGGTCATCGATGAAGGCTTCTATTACGACATCGCCTACGAGCGTCCTTTCACTCCGGACGACCTGACGGCCATCGAACAGCGCATGCACCAGCTGATCGAGAAAGATTACGACGTGATCAAGAAAGTCACTCCGCGTGCCGAAGTGATCGACGTGTTCAGCGCTCGCGGTGAAGACTACAAGCTGCGCCTGGTCGAAGACATGCCGAACGAGCAGGCCATGGGCCTGTACTATCACGAAGAATACGTCGACATGTGCCGTGGTCCGCACGTGCCGAACACCCGCTTCCTGAAGTCCTTCAAGCTGACCAAACTGTCCGGCGCCTACTGGCGTGGCGATGCCAAGAACGAGCAATTGCAGCGCGTCTACGGCACTGCCTGGGCCGACAAGAAGCAGCTGGCGGCTTACATCCAGCGGATCGAAGAAGCTGAAAAGCGCGATCACCGCAAGATCGGCAAGCGCCTGGGCCTGTTCCACACCCAGGAAGAGTCGCCGGGCATGGTGTTCTGGCACCCGAACGGCTGGACTCTGTACCAGGTGCTCGAGCAGTACATGCGCAAGGTTCAGCGCGACAACGGTTACCTGGAGATCAAGACGCCTCAGGTCGTTGACCGCAGCCTGTGGGAGAAATCCGGGCACTGGGCCAACTACGCCGACAACATGTTCACCACTCAGTCGGAAAACCGCGACTACGCCATCAAGCCAATGAACTGCCCGTGCCACGTGCAGGTGTTCAACCAGGGCCTGAAAAGCTACCGCGAGTTGCCGATGCGCCTGGCCGAATTCGGTGCCTGCCACCGTAACGAGCCATCGGGCGCGCTGCACGGCATCATGCGCGTGCGTGCGTTCACTCAGGACGACGCCCACATCTTCTGCACCGAAGAGCAGATGCAGGCCGAATCCGCTGCGTTCATCAAGCTGACCATGGACGTTTATGCCGACTTCGGCTTTAAAGACGTCGAGATGAAACTGTCCACTCGTCCGGAAAAACGCGTCGGTTCCGACGAGCTGTGGGATCGCGCCGAAGCTGCACTGGCCGCAGCCCTTGATAGTGCGGGCCTGCCGTACGATCTGCAGCCGGGCGAGGGTGCTTTCTACGGTCCGAAGATCGAGTTCTCGCTGAAAGATTGCCTTGGTCGCGTCTGGCAGTGTGGTACCCTGCAGCTCGATTTTAACCTGCCAATCCGTCTGGGAGCCGAATACGTCTCCGAAGACAACAGTCGCAAGCACCCGGTTATGTTGCACCGGGCGATCCTCGGCTCCTTCGAACGTTTCGTCGGGATCCTGATCGAGCATTACGAGGGCGCGTTCCCTGCGTGGCTGGCTCCGACTCAGGCAGTGATCATGAATATCACTGATAAACAGGCAGATTTTGCCGCTGAGGTTGAAAAAACTCTCAATCAAAGCGGATTTCGTGCCAAGTCTGACTTGAGAAATGAAAAGATCGGCTTTAAAATCCGCGAGCATACTTTGCTCAAGGTTCCTTATCTCTTGGTTATCGGAGATCGGGAAGTCGAGATGCAGACTGTCGCTGTGCGTACTCGTGAAGGTGCTGACCTGGGCTCGATGCCCGTCGCCCAGTTCGCTGAGTTCCTCGCGCAAGCGGTTTCCCGGCGTGGTCGCCCAGATTCGGAGTAATTATTATTAAGCGTGAAATGAGACAAGATAAACGAGCTGCACCGAAAGCCCCGATCAACGAGAATATCTCGGCACGCGAGGTTCGGTTAATTGGGGCTGAAGGTGAACAGCTTGGGATTGTGTCAATTGAAGACGCGCTTCTTAAGGCTGAAGAGGCCAAACTGGATCTGGTGGAGATTTCCGCCGATGCAGTACCCCCTGTTTGCAAACTGATGGACTACGGCAAATCGATCTTCGAGAAGAAGAAACAGGTTGCCGCGGCCAAGAAAAACCAGAAGCAGATTCAGGTTAAAGAAATCAAGTTTCGTCCAGGGACGGAGGAAGGGGATTACCAGGTAAAACTGCGCAACCTGGTACGTTTCCTGAGTGACGGGGACAGGGCCAAGGTATCGTTGAGATTCCGCGGTCGTGAGATGGCCCACCAGGAGCTGGGGATGGAACTCCTCAAGCGGGTTGAAGCTGACCTGCTCGAGTACGGTTCGGTCGAACAGCATCCTAAGATGGAAGGACGCCAACTGATTATGGTCATCGCCCCGAAAAAGAAGAAATAACCACCAGGGCACGGCAGGCCTTACGGTTATGTTTATCAACTGAATGCGGAGTATCCGAACATGCCAAAGATGAAGACTAAAAGTGGTGCTGCTAAGCGGTTTCTGAAAACTGCTAACGGTATCAAGCACAAACACGCTTTCAAGAGCCACATCCTGACCAAAATGTCGACCAAGCGTAAGCGTCAGCTGCGCGGTAGCAGCTTGCTGCACCCGTCCGACGTTGCAAAAGTCAAGCGTATGCTGCGCCTTTGCTAATTTTTGGTTAAGAATAGAGGAAGTAACTCATGGCTCGTGTAAAGCGTGGCGTCATTGCCCGTAAACGTCACAAAAAAATTCTGAAACTTGCTAAAGGCTACTACGGCGCTCGCTCGCGCGTATTCCGTGTTGCCAAGCAAGCGGTAATCAAGGCAGGCCAATACGCCTACCGTGACCGTCGTCAGAAAAAACGTCAGTTCCGCGCTCTGTGGATCGCTCGTATCAACGCTGGTGCACGTATCAACGGTCTGTCCTACAGCCGTTTCATCGCCGGCCTGAAAAAAGCGTCCATCGAGATCGACCGTAAGGTTCTGGCTGATCTGGCAGTGAACGAAAAAGCGGCGTTTGCTGCGATTGTCGAGAAAGCTAAAGCCACCTTGGCTTAAGTACCCCCGACAGTCACCCGGGCTCACCTCCGTGGGCCCAGGTGTTAAACGTCATAAATAGGGGAAGAGCCTTTAAGCTCTTCCCCTATTTTGTATCTGGAGTCTGTACATGGAAAACCTGGATGCGCTGGTCTCTCAAGCACTAGAGGCTGTGCAAAGCGCAGAAGATATCAATGCCCTGGAGCAAATCCGGGTTCACTACCTTGGCAAAAAGGGCGAATTGACTCAGGTGATGAAGACCCTGGGGAATTTGCCGGCAGAGGAGCGTCCGCAGGTCGGTGCCCTGATCAACGTTGCCAAGGAGCGTGTTACAGAGGTTCTCAATGCGCGCAAGGCGTTGTTTGAAGAGGCTGATCTAGCCGCCAAACTGTCCGCCGAGTCCATTGACGTGACCCTGCCTGGCCGTGGCCAGACCTCCGGTGGTTTGCATCCGGTTACCCGGACTCTGGAACGTATCGAACAGTTCTTCACCCACATCGGCTACGGCATTGCCGAAGGCCCTGAGGTCGAAGACGATTACCACAACTTCGAAGCGCTCAACATCCCAGGCCATCACCCGGCCCGGTCGATGCATGACACCTTCTATTTCAATGCCAACATGTTGCTGCGCACCCATACCTCGCCGGTACAGGTCCGCACCATGGAATCGAAACAACCGCCGATCCGCATCGTCTGCCCAGGCCGTGTGTACCGTAGCGACTCCGATATCACCCACTCGCCGATGTTCCACCAGGTCGAAGGCCTGCTGGTCGACCGCGATATCAACTTCGCCGACCTGAAAGGGACCATCGAAGAGTTCCTGCGTGTGTTCTTCGAAAAAGAACTGGCCGTGCGTTTCCGTCCTTCGTATTTCCCGTTCACCGAGCCATCCGCCGAAGTCGACATGGAATGCGTGATGTGCAGCGGTAAAGGCTGCCGCGTCTGCAAACAGACTGGCTGGCTGGAAGTCATGGGCTGCGGCATGGTTCACCCGAACGTGCTGCGCATGTCCGGGATCGACCCGGAAGAGTTCTCGGGCTTTGCCTTCGGCATGGGCGTTGAGCGTCTGGCCATGCTGCGTTACGGCGTGAACGACTTGCGTCTGTTCTTCGACAACGACTTGCGATTCCTCGCGCAATTTCGCTAGTCGTAACGAATTCTTAGGAGAGCAGGATGAAATTCAGTGAACAATGGCTGCGTGGTTGGGTAAACCCGCAGGTAAGTGGCGATGAGCTGGTTGCTCGTCTGTCGATGGCCGGTCTTGAGGTCGATAGCGTTACGCAGGCCGCCGGTGAATTCAGTGGCGTGGTCGTGGGCGAGGTGCTGAGCACCGAGCAGCACCCGGACGCCGACAAGCTGCGTGTTTGCCAGGTCAGCAATGGCTCGGAGACCTTCCAGGTGGTATGCGGCGCGCCAAACGTGCGCCCGGGCCTGAAGATCCCGTTCGCCATGATCGGTGCCGATCTGCCAGGCGACTTTAAAATCAAGAAAGCCAAGCTGCGCGGCGTCGAGTCCAACGGCATGCTGTGCTCGCAAGTCGAGTTGCAGGTCGGTGAAGGCAACGACGGTTTGATGGAATTGCCGGCCGATGCGCCGGTCGGCCTGGACATTCGTGAGTACCTGAAACTGGACGACGCCAGCATCGAGGTCGACCTGACCCCGAACCGTGGCGACTGTCTGTCCCTGACCGGCCTGGCCCGTGAAGTCGGCGCGCTCTACGCTGCTGAAGTCACACCGCTGGTGGTTGCCAGCGTCCCCGCCGTGCACGATGAAATCCGTACGGTTGAAGTCCTGGCGCCGGCTGCTTGCCCGCGTTACCTGGGTCGCGTTATCCGTAACGTCGATCTGACCCAGCCAACGCCGCTGTGGATGGTCGAGCGCCTGCGTCGTTCCGACGTACGCAGCATCGACGCCGCGGTCGACATCACCAACTACGTGATGCTGGAACTGGGTCAGCCGCTGCACGCTTTCGATCTCGCCGAAATCAATGGCGGCATTCGGGTGCGCATGGCCGAAGAAGGCGAGAAACTGGTGCTGCTCGACGGCCAGGAAGTCAGCCTGCGTAGCGATACGCTGGTGATTGCCGACCACTCCCGCGCCCTGGCCATTGCCGGTGTGATGGGTGGCGAGCACAGCGGCGTGTCCGCGACCACTCGCGACGTCTTCCTCGAAAGCGCGTTCTTCGACCAGATAGCCGTCGCTGGCAAGGCCCGTTCCTACGGCCTGCACACCGACGCCTCGCACCGCTACGAGCGTGGCGTGGACTGGCAACTGGCCCGTGAAGCCATGGAGCGCGCCACTGGCCTGCTGCTGGAAATCGCTGGTGGCGAAGCCGGTCCGATCATCGAAACCGTCAGCGAGCAGCACCTGCCGTCGATCGCGCCGATCACTCTGCGTGCCCAGCGCATCACCCAGATGCTGGGCATGGAAATGGATCCGGCCGAAGTCGAGCGTCTGCTCAGCGCTTTGGGCCTGAAGATTTCCGCCGATGGGGCAGGGCAGTGGCGCGTAGAAGTGCCAAGCTTCCGCTTCGATATCAGCCTCGAAGTCGACCTGATCGAAGAGCTGGCCCGTCTGTACGGCTACAACCGTCTGCCGGTTCGCTACCCGCAAGCCCGCCTGGCGCCGCAAGCCAAGGCTGAAGCCCGTAGCGATCTGCCTGAGCTGCGCCGTCTGCTGGTGGCCCGTGGTTACCAGGAAGCGATCACCTACAGCTTCATCGATCCGAAACAGTTCGAGCTGTTCAGCCCTGGCGTCGAGCCGCTGCTGCTGGCCAACCCGATCTCCAGCGACATGGCCGCCATGCGCTCGTCCTTGTGGCCAGGCCTGGTCAAGGCGCTGCAGCACAACCTGAACCGTCAACAGGATCGTGTGCGCCTGTTCGAAAGCGGCCTGCGCTTTGTCGGTCAACTGCAAGGCCTGAAACAAGAGCCGATGCTGGCCGGTGTGGTCTGCGGTAGCCGTCTGCCGGAAGGCTGGGCCCAAGGTCGCGATACCGTGGACTTCTTCGACGTTAAAGCTGACGTTGAAGCGGTGCTGGGCTTTGCCGGCGCACGGGACTCGTTCACCTTCGCGCCGGGCAAACACCCTGCGCTGCACCCGGGTCAAACCGCGCGCATCGAACGTGAGGGGCGCGAAGTCGGTTACGTCGGCGCTATACACCCTGAATTGTCGAAAACCCTCGGTCTCGACCGTCCGGTCTTCGTTTTCGAGCTGGTGCTGGCCGAAGTGGCGTTGGGCAAAATGCCTAAATTCCAGGAGTTGTCGCGTTTTCCTGAAGTGCGTCGTGATCTTGCACTGCTGGCCGACAAAGACGTTGCAGCCAGTGCCGTACTGGACGTAATCCGTGAGAATGCAGGCGAGTGGCTGACAGACCTCAGGCTATTTGACGTGTATCAGGGTAAAGGCATTGATCCGCATAGAAAAAGCCTTGCAGTCGGCTTGACCTGGCAGCATCCATCGCGCACTCTTAATGACGATGAGGTGAATACCACGACGCAAAACATCCTCACCTCGCTCGAACAAAGGTTGAACGCCACGTTAAGGAAGTGACGTATGGGGGCTCTGACGAAAGCTGAAATGGCGGAACGTCTGTATGAAGAGCTGGGCCTGAACAAGCGGGAGGCCAAGGAATTGGTCGAACTGTTTTTTGAGGAAATCAGGCACGCTCTTGAAGACAACGAACAGGTAAAGTTGTCCGGTTTCGGCAACTTCGACCTTCGGGACAAACGCCAGCGGCCTGGCCGCAACCCGAAAACGGGGGAAGAAATCCCGATCACGGCTCGCCGTGTGGTCACCTTTCGTCCAGGGCAGAAGTTGAAGGCCCGAGTTGAGGCTTATGCTGGAACCAAGTCATAACGACGAGCTACCCGTCATCCCGGGCAAACGCTACTTCACCATTGGTGAAGTCAGCGAGCTGTGTGCGGTAAAACCACACGTGCTGCGCTATTGGGAGCAGGAGTTTCCTCAACTCAACCCGGTCAAACGCCGCGGAAACCGCCGGTATTATCAGCGCCAGGATGTGCTGATGATCCGCCAGATCCGCGCGTTGCTGTACGACCAGGGGTTCACCATCGGCGGAGCGCGCCTGCGCCTCTCCGGTGACGAAGCCAAAGACGACACCACCCAATACAAGCAAATGATCCGCCAGATGATCGCCGAACTCGAAGATGTGCTGGTGGTACTCAAGAAATAAATTTCTGCGTTTAAATACTTCCAGTTTTCAAACGCTTGCGATATATTCTTGAGCGTTCCTCGAGAGAGGAACGAGTTTCACGCCTAGTCGGGGCGTAGCGCAGTCCGGTAGCGCACTAGCATGGGGTGCTAGGGGTCGAGTGTTCGAATCACTCCGTCCCGACCATATTTTTCAATGACTTAGCCCAATCTGAAAAGTTTGGGCTTTTTCATGTCTGAAAAATACCCCCACATTTACCCCCACAGATTTTTCCTAACTGTGGTGGCAGTCGATCCAAGCACTTTGGCGCGCAATGAGCGTACCAAGGGAGCGTCGACCTTTAACTGGCCAACTAGGTTGGTCCAGATTAATCACTATGCCTTCAGCGATACTGGCTTCTCCACTGGCGCGATGGTCTCAGGCAATTATCCGGAGATCCCAGATTTATCTGGGTGCTAGGGAAAACGAATTAATTCGCCGGTCAGCCACAGCACCCTGCATAGTGCTGGACTGTCGGAGTCGAACCTGCCTCGGCCGAGTGTTCGGCGGGTTATAGTTGGTCTTTCCAGCGTTCGCAGCAGTGGCGAGGGTATTAATCGATAAAAAAAATCAGCATCAAGGCACTTTGCCTTTACCCGCAGTGAGAGTCTGGATAATGTGACAGCGTTCGCGTCATGCAGGCGGTAGCGATCCAGGGGAGGGTTCTTATCGGGCGTTGCTTGGCAGTAAATGGGTCAAGCGTAATGATTGTTATTTCGGATCGGAAGGTTTTGGCGAGACTGTGGCTATTGGGTCCAGTTGAGAATGGCATTTTTATGTGACAAAACTGCCTGGTTCTGGAATTTGTACGCGTCTGTGATCAGTTCGGTATGGAGTTGTAGGAGGGGATGGTGCTGTTTAAGGGAATGCTAGTCGAATTACCCCGTGGGCTGGGTGTAGGGAAATTGGAGTCTGTCAGCGATGGTCGCTGTTCGATTTCCGCCTTCCATTCGGTATTGCGCACAGAACCTTTTGATCTTGCATTGAGCGTACTTCGTCGCGCTTTTTTGAGTCCGCAAACACGCGTCTATGTGAAGCAAGACGACAAATTCGAAGTTGGGCGTATCACCAGCTATCTGAAGCAAGACAACGGCTTGATCGATTATGAAGTTCGCTTTCCTAACGGCCGGCAAGAAGATTTTAGCGAGTTGGATCTTTATGTGCGTCTTTGGAATGCGCCGGAGGATCCAGCCGAGATTCTCGCGGCGGGGGGAGGCGAAAGCCAATTTCTGCATGATCATCGGCAGTCGGCTTTGCTACCCCTGCTTAAGTTACGTAGCGCTGCACAAGGCCTGACTTCTCTACTCTCTGCTGGAATCGACTTCGTCCCACACCAGATTGCCGCAGTCCGCCGCGTCCTTACGGATCCTATTCAGCGCTATTTACTTGCGGATGAGGTCGGCCTGGGGAAAACGATAGAGGCTGGCCTCATCATTCGGCAACACCTCATCGACAATCCTAATGTGGGGGTACTGATCGCAACCCCAACGCACTTGTGTGAACAATGGCGATCTGAACTAGTTAACAAGCTCAAGCTAGACCAATTCGATGCAGCATTTGAGTGTTGCTCTCATGCTGATTTGGCGCGTGTTTCACGCATGCCTGACATATTAGTTGTTGACGAGGCACATCATCTAGTCGGTATTGAGTCAGGGCCACTTGCAAAAGCTGCAAGCCGTCTTGTCGAAATTGCACATAACACCCCGATTTTACTGTTGCTTTCTGCAACTCCCGCTCTTAGTGATGAGGGGAAATTCCTCGCACTTCTCAATTTGCTTGATCCGCTTACTCATCCTTTGAGCGATCTAGATGGGTTTAGAGAAAAGCTTCAGCAGCGCCGCGAATTTGGAAGATTACTGCTTAGTTTGGATCCTAAAAGTCCCGGCCTCGTTATCCGTAAGCGCAGCGCCGAGATACAAAAGCTCTTTCCAAACGACCGCATAGTCGCGGAACTTGCTCCTCGACTAATAGAGGCGAGTCAGCATGGAACAATTGATCTTGAGCCCGTCTGCAACGCGCTGAAGGAGCATATTGCTGACAGTTATCGCATCCACCAACGCCTGATCCGCTCTCGTCGAGCCGATGCCAAGGGCTGGGAGTTCATGCCGCGAGGTCCGGCAGTTAATGGCGTGCCGATTCTTAGCCATGTTCGAATAGAAGTCGACCCCGACGACAATCTAGCCGCTATTGCCGCCGGTCTTGAAGACTGGCGTTTTTCGGCGATTGAGGCCGCACATGGCAATGCAGTTTTACACCGGCAGTATGCGACTCGATATGCACGACTGCTCGAGTCTTTTAGCGTGAGCAATGCAGCGTTTTTCACCGAGACCAACCCGGCCGACGCACTTTTCAATGATGAAGAGGAAATACTCGAGTCATTGCGTGCACTGATCACTGACAATGATGAAAGTCGCCGGATCGCCCTTATGGTGGAAAGTACGAAGCGTTTGCTTAAAACACTTTTAGCGGACACTAGAAATCCTAAGGTTGTCGTCTTTGCGCCATCGGCCGATGTAGCTACCTCATTTCATGCGGCGTTTCACGGCGGGTGTGAAGGAGTTGTCACCTTCTTGTTTGTCGAAGACGGGGAGAGTGATGAGACCCAGGCTGCAAGTGCGTTCGTGAATCTTGACGCCACCGCTGTCCTAGTGATGGATCGTTGCGGTGAGGAAGGGCTCAATCTCAACTGCGCCGATGCGATAGTTCATTTGGATTTTCCGCTTTCGGCGGCAAGACTTGAACAGCGGATTGGGAGGCTAGATCGTTTTGGCAGGAGGCAGTCAGTCATTCGTCACCGCATCCTATTACCTTACGACGATGACGCGAGCCCTTGGTTGGCGTGGTTCTCTTTCCTTGCAAATGGATTCTTGATCTTCAATCGTTCAATTAGCGACGTTCAGTTCCTCCTCGACGATATTGAAAGTCAGGGGCTTATCACTCTGTTTGAAAAGGGGCCTGACGCGCTTGTGGCCTTGAGCGAGGAGATCCGACAACGAATTGCTGAGGAGCGACGTTCGCAGGATGAGCAGTATGCGTTAGACCGAATTGCGTTGGCCGAGGAGCCTGTCGAAGAATTTATCCAGACGTTGGAAGATGCGGAGGAAGACGAACAAGCTCTTGAGCACGGCGTTAATCAATGGCTTATCGGCGGACTTCAACTTAAAAAGCGACCATATGCTTGGCCGGAAGAAGATCCGTTCAAACTCGTTGCCGACCACAACACACTCATCCCGCGTTTGCCATGGTTGAGCGCGTTTGGCATCGAGGATTTGAAGCCTCTCACATGGCGCCGCCGGGTAGCGACAAAACGCCCCGAAACAACGCTGTTAAGGCCCGGAACTCCCCTTATTGATGTGACTGAACGCTTTATGCGTTGGGATGACCGAGGAACTGCATTTGTAACATGGCGCAAGGCTCATGAATGGATCGGAGATCCGTGGGTCGGTTTTCGCCTCTGTTTTGTCGTCGAACCGAATATCGAAATGACGGATATGCTGGCACCAACGTCAAGAGAGCTTGCATTGGCGCGCCGAGCACAGCGTTATTTTGCACCATACTCGGAGATTATCCATGTTGATGTGAATGGAGATATCGTCGAAGATCCGAAATTACTCTCGATTTTGCATAGGCCCTATAGGCCCTATAGAAAAGGGGCAGATGCTACTGACATAAACCTTGGAAGTCGGCCGCATCTACTAGAGCAAATCATCGACGCCGCATCTTTTCAGCGTTGTTGTCGTCTAGTTCGCGACTCCGCACGCGCCATGCTCCGTACTCGGCCGGAGTTCACTGACCGGTCCTTTGCAGCAGGTAAGGCTGTGCAGGCAGATCTGGATCGCCACCGCAATCGCGAGTTTCGCGATGAACTCGGCGAAAACTCTTTTACTAAGGCAGATGCCGCGATTATCGAAGAGATTTTGCCCAGCGTAATCAACCCAACAATTCGCCTTGATGCTATGGGGTGTTTTGTCATCGCGGGTTTTAACCCAAGTGTTGAGCATGAGTAAGTTGGAAGGCGGTACCGCGTTCAGCGCGCTGGCAACTCTTCTTCTGGGCGACCACTCTGGTGAGTGGCAAGCCCTTTCTACATCAATCGAGAGGCTGCGCTTAGCGCTTACCGAAGAGCCTCAGCGTGCTAGTAGCCTCGACCTTGCTGTGCTGCTACGACAAGCTCTTTGTTTCGAGCATGCTCGACGTGGCCATGAAGCTTCTCCAGTTTTGCTAATCCGACATCCTCGGTTTTCGGACTTTATGGGATGGACTCTGGTAGGCCTGAACGCAACAATCTCGTCGAATGGATATAAAGTGTCAGCGCTTGCCTGGCAACCGGAATGGCTCAATAAAGATGATATGCAAGGTGTTGATGCACGTGCATCGTCTGAAACAATCTGCCGTGACTTCACCACTAATAGTATCGAAGGAGATCCGTTTCTGAAGTCGGTAGGTCGCACTTTCTATCGCAGCGTTGGGCAAAGGAGCGCGGTTCGTGCTGCCCTTTCCACACCATCCGGAGGCACGTTAGTCATCGCTCTGCCAACAGGGGAAGGTAAAAGTATGATCTTCCAGTTAGCGCAAAGCATTGGCTTTACTGAGGGAGAGCGAAGAGACGGGTGTGGGGTCACTCTAGTGATTGTTCCAACTGTTGCTTTGGGTATCAATCATGAACTTGAGGCAGTTAATGTTTGCGGTCTGCCAAAGCCGCTCGCGTTTCAAGGTGGCAATGACGTTCAAAATGCTCGTATAGCCGAAAGGATTGCGGATGGAACGCAAGGCTTGTGTTTTGTTTCGCCGGAGGCGGCTTGTGGGGTGCTTCGAGACGCGCTTCGCCGCGCGGCCGAGGCAGGTTATCTTCATGCTCTCGTGATTGACGAGGCCCATTTGGTCGATCAATGGGGGACTGGTTTTCGAACGGAGTTTCAGGAGCTAAGCGGTCTTCGTCGTGAGCTTATTGCAACTGCCCGTCCTGAGCAACGCATGCGGACGTTGCTGCTTTCGGCAACGCTGACTGATAACTCGCTAGAAACGCTTCGGTCCCTGTTTGGAGTCGATGGGGCTTTTGAGAGCATCGCTGCGGTCCAGTTGCGGCCAGAACCCGATTATTGGGTTGCGCCAGTTGCTGTCGATGAAGTTCGCATAGAGCGTGTCATGGAGGCACTTAATCATGCGCCGCGGCCAGCCGTCCTCTACGTGACCAAAGTGCGCGACGCTGAGGCTTGGTTCAGTCGGTTGTGGGCTGCTGGGTTCAGGCGGATTGCTAAAATGCATGGCAACACTGGAAGAGATGAGCGCGAACTGGTTGTTAACCAGTGGCGCAATGGCCTACTCGATGTAGTGGTTGGAACCTCAGCTTTTGGCCTCGGAATAGATTATCCCCATGCCCGTAGCGTTTTGCATGCCTGCATCCCTGAGACCCTGGATCGCTTCTATCAAGAGGTTGGGAGGGGGGGGCGTGATGGGCGCGCGTCACTCTCTCTAATTGTTCCATCCCGGCGGGATCTCGCTATTGCCAAGGCGATCAACAAAATATCAGTCATTAGCATTCGCCGCGGCATTGAGCGATGGAAGACGATGTTCAATCGTAAAGTCAAATTGCCTAATGGAAATTTTGCTGTGCGGATTGACGATCGGCCAGGTACGGGAGAAGTGGATATCGATATGTTCGGTGTAACCAACACCGATTGGAACCTTCGAACGCTTGCATTGATGGCCCGTGGAGGATTAGTCAAGCTACTGGGAACGCCATACCCGAGGCTTGAACGTGTCGGAGATTGGGTTGAGCTTGACATACTTGAGGAGGGGCATCTCGATAAGAATATTTGGACGGTTCGAGTGGAGCCTGTCCGTCTAGAAGGATGGATGGCAAACAATCGTAATCTAGCACTGATGCGACGCTTCCTAGAAAATGTGCATTGCCCCGCTGAGATTTTCGAAGACCTGTATGGATTTGCGCGCATAGGCCGCGTATGTAGTCGCTGCAATATTTGTCGAGACGATCCCGAGCGTCGTTGTTCTTCGATAAATATCGGAGAGCCACGTTCGCCTTGGATTAAGCCTATTCATGCCTCTTTAACCCGGCTTTTAGGCTCGGACGGAAGGTTGCTTGTGACCTACGATCCTGACCATCTTTCAAAAAGCGAGTCTCGCCGCCTTGGCGAAAGTTATCGTCGGCTACAACAAATCGGTGCCGCCAAGCTATTGATACTCGGCCAACAGCCCTTTGATATGGATCGTGTTCTTAGTTTTGCGAACACGGTACCATTCTTTGTAAGTAACGTTAAATCGTTGGCTCTATCACGGCTCCCTAAGGGGGCCGAGATAGTTATGGTTGGGTCCGAAGAAAAGCTCGAGCCTCTTAATTTACACCCGCGAGCAGGCTCTCCAAGGATTTTTGTTACGTCTAAATATCTTGCTGCACCAGATGGACGCCGGCTTGTTGATGTTTTTGGTGGCAGAGTACTAACGCTTGATGAGTTCCACGCGAGGGTTGCTGAATGAGTATTATCACTACTGCGCAGGCAGTACCAAGTCGCTTGTTCTCTATATATGCTGCCTTGTACGAGAGTTTAGCAGGCGAATTAAAGGATCGATTAGAAGCCTGTGCGACTCCACCGACTCTACGAACTAGGGGCGGGGATGAAGATGGTGAACTTGTGACGACATTATTCAAAAACACCTTAACTGAGGCCCGTCGACTGGGTCTGGTAGAAGAAGTGGAAGATCGGCTAAGGATCCCTAATGGTGTGCGTTCCTCTGTGCAAGGGGTGGTGGATAGAGAGACTAAATTCCGTGATCACTTGCTGAAGGTCCTATTTAACACAGTGCTTGCCGAAGACGCACAGCAAAGTGGTTTCATGTTGGCGTTATCATGGTTTCTTACAAACAGCCCATTGATTCCTCTCGGATTTTCAACTCCGCCACAGAACCAGTTGGAAAAAACACTTGGCACCCAATATAGTCGGACGGAGTTAACCAGCCTTAACCGTTACCAAAATTTTCTATATTGGGCTCGTTTCCTTGGATTCGCCACGATTGTAGGTCGTGACAGCGAGGATGGTAAAGATACACGCTGGGTCTTTCCTGATCCCCTGGTTGCCATCGATTCTGCACTGCTTGCAGTGTTCTCCGATGATAGTGAACTTTCTGTCGAAGTTTTTATGGCGCGCCTTTGCACTATCTATCCAGTCTTCGAAGGTGGTACTGCGCGGCAAGAAATAGACTCTATATTGGGAGTGTCTCCTTATGTAGATGATCGCAAACTTTCTCAGTCGACAAGTGTTGCATTACAGCGCCTTCAGGATCGTCAACGTTTAAACCTGGTAAGTCGATCTGACGCGCCAATGGTGATCTTCGATCTTGGTACTAGCGAACGCCGTGTAAGCCATGTGGTCATAGGGGGGCAGGCATGATGAGAAACTATGTCTGCTGGAGTCCCAGTGAAGTCCGCCAGGTTATTAATCCTTATGCAGAGCATATTCCAGATGGTTTATTCCGAGCGGTGCATAGTGACTGGGATCTGAAAGTCAGCCCACCCATTGGCAAAGCTTTTCAGGATATTAATCCCGCTTCGTATTCGAATTTCACTCTGCTCGGGTTTCTCGAGGACTTCCTCCGTGACGATCGACCGCATGCTCTAGCCGCGATTCTCGGCACGACGGGGTCAGGTAAATCCCATCTCGTCCACTGGATGCGGCTTAATCTAAAACGAGATGATCGGCGCATGGTGCTTGTTGTCCGCAAGTCGGGTACTAGTCTGCGTGCAATTGTCGAAATGATCATCGATAAATTGCCTGTCGATGAACAGCAAGGGTTTCGCGATACTCTCAATCGCGCAGGAGAAGGAACTGCAACACGAGACGGACAGAAGCAACAGTTGCTAAACGATCTTGCGCATGCTATCCGAGAAGAAGTTCTTCCAGACGGAGCAGATGAACTGGAAGGAGAACTTGTTAAACAATTGCCGCATCTGTTTCAAGATCCATATATGCGTGAGACGCACTTTCTCCGCGATGGGACAATCATCTCTGATATTGTGGATCATATTTTCGCCCCATCGAACGCTGGTAATAGACCTGATAAACGCCGTCTGTTCATGGAACAAGATCTTCCGCTTGGCGGTGCTGATTTTATTAATGCCTCAACCAATGCTCAGAACGCAATCAAAGTCGTTGAATTGGAGCCGGGCGTTTCGCAGCAGTTGGCGGTGGCAATTATCAATCGAAATATGGACAAGGCCACAGCGCGCACACTGAGCTTTTCGGCTGATCGGGTTGAAGAGTTAATGGGACGCCTAAGGATCCATCTAAAACAGCAGGGTAAGGAATTGATCCTGCTTGTGGAGGAGTTCGCTCGATTGCAAGGGATTGACCGAGCACTTCTTCAAGCTATCACCCATCATGGTGACGATAAGTTCTGCAAAATGAGGTCGGCCATCGCGGTGACAACTGGCTTTTTCGGAAGCGTTGCAGAAACGGCTTATATGCGTACAACGCATATTGTTGACATGGACAGGTCAGCCGGTCGAGTTCAGGGTATGGAAGTTACACCCAGTACGCTTTCTAATTTTACGGCACGCTACCTTAATGCCGTTCGGCTTGGTCTAGCGGGCATAAAGAGTTGGAGCGAAAACGCTGAACCAGGAGAACAACCTCCCTCGAAGTGCACGAGTTGCCCACAAGTATCACATTGTCACGCCGTTTTTGGCGAAATTGACGGCTATGGGTTCTATCCTTTTACGGTTACGGCACTCTGGAATGCCACATCCCGTGTCGATGAGTTGATGCCTGTCAGCCTTAACCCCCGTATTCTCCAGAATAACCTCTTGGCTGAAGTTCTAGACGTCTACGAACCTGCGATCCGAACAGGCGATTTTCCGCCGCCTCGACTATTGGAAAAGCTTGGTGGGCCTAAAGCGTTCAACCTTAGTACACGTAATCGGCTACAGAGTTTAAAGCCTGATGCAGCAGAGCGACTCATCGCTTTTCTGGAAATATATGATGGAACAGGATTGTTGAAGAATTTGCCTGCTCCGTTACGAGAGGCCTTCGGCGTACCTGATATACCTGGGATTGATGAGTCGTCGCTATTAATAGACGTACCAGTTACGCCAACATTACCTATCACGCCTATCACGCCTATAAGCACCGCCAGCCCTAACGAGATTGCGATAGAGAAATGGATTAATGGAGACGGCCTTGATCAGGTTGTCGCAGATAAGCTTCGTCGGTTGATCTATCCGGCCGTTTCCGAAGCAATTGACTGGGACATGCTCGGCTTAGAGCGTTCATCCTTTATGGGGAAGACTGGTAGAGCGTTCCAAAGAAATAGCATCAGTTTCGATCGCCAGACCACGACGATTCAGGGGCACTTACAGGTAAAACTTCGGATTCCAGGTGATCACGTCACGCCAGTTACCACTGGTGCTGCTCTGCAAGGTTTACTCCTTGCAAGCACAAACCAATTCCGTTGGGATTTCGAGGGTGGAGATCGCATGCTGTCAGCCTTCCTCGACTGCGTGGAGGTTTGGTCGAGAAGTGTAGAGGCGCAACTTAGAGTATTGAGTGCCCCAACCCCGACCTGGAATCCTTATATTGCAGCGCTTCAACTTCTCTGCATAACAGCTGCAATCGGAGGAAAGATAAAAGCCGATGCAACGATCACCGATATGGTGGATGCTTCATTTGTATCTCTGCCGCCCGAAGCCTCTGTTTCATCTCCGCAGATACGGACGCTTTATGACCGGTTGACAAGACAGCGTGACAAACTCATTAGTGTTGTTCGTGCTCATATTTCGAGCATGAAGGGCGGCCGTGTCGGGGCCATGCTTGAACCCCATAAGTTTGTTAACGATTTGCGTAATCTTCGTCAAGCAAAATGGCGCCTGACAATGACAGCACCGACTCCTGATTATGGAGTGACGGACTTCTCGTTTTTAGGCAAAATATATGCCGAAGTACAACGTGACCTTGAGACAGCCGCGGTTGTTGAGTTTGACACTCGAATTGCGTGGCTGAACGAAATGGAGGAAGCGTTTGGTCATGATGCGAAGCGATCGACGATTATCTCCACGCTAGCCGGATTGTGTGAGCAAGCTAAGGCTGAAGGTGTTTCGGCAGGTGGTAACCTCAATCGACTCCTAGTTACAATTGAAAGCTTTAGTTCTGTGCAGTTCGATGCCGCATTGAATGCCGCTCGCACACTTGCAAAGCAAGAGGATGCGCTTGCTGCACTACCTTATCTGGGGGGGGGCAAGTTGGGAGCAATCGAGGCAGGAAGCAGTTTGAAGTTGGCTTCCATTGCATTCCTTAACAATGTGGAGCAGAACCTTACCACGTACAATGCCGAGTCTGGTAACGACCACAGTGCGCTGGAGATCAACCTTACAAAGATCGACGAAGCTCTTCAAAGCATCCAAACAACCCTCGTAGCCCTCTCTACCTGTGAAAAGGAGTCTCTCCATGACGCTTCTTGAGAGAGCTAACGATCTTTCGTTGAGAATCGCGAAGTACAGTCGTCTTAAAAATTCCGCACTTGAAGCGAAGCCGTATGAGACGCGTGCAACTCAATTCACTAACATAGTAGAGAGGCTTGTCCTCACTCGTGACAGACTTGAGCGACTGGCGGAAGCTGGTATTGATGTCGTCTTTATACCCAAAGATGGTGAAGCTCTCGTAAGCAAGGCAGTGCTATTGCGTGAGGCGTTGCAAACAAATCCCAAGGTCTTAAACGATCCGCCATTTAACCTCCGGTATGATTTTTCCGATCGCTTGCTAGGCATCGCCAATGCGGCCGATGCTGAAATGCTTTTTGCTTGGAGGACTTTCATTCACGACAACAGTGATGCTACGTCAGATGAGATCCTGAATGCGTTGTATGCAGTTCCCCAGTACCGCTCCGTAGTTTCAAAAATTCGCGCTTGCCAGACCCAAATTGAAGCGCTGGCTTCCAGCGTCCCTAACGAACCGAAAATTGTGACAAATCAACTTCGAACTATTGTCCAAGCGTATCGTTTGGCTTGGGCGGAAATGACCACTGAAGGCATTCCGGATCCGGTAATCAACTTCCTACGCGATTGTGCCGCAGATGGAGCGATGTTGGCCGGGCTCACTGAGGAGGTTTGGGGATGGCTAGAAAACCGTAATCTACTAAATTCTTTCCGCATAAAGATCAAATAGGGGTGGCTCAGTGCTAATTTCAGAAAAGGCGCTCCACCTTCTGGATTCCATAGAAATCATTGAGATGCGATCCCTTGAGTGGGGGTTTACCGATGGCTCGCTGAGTGAGGATGAGGCGTTAGACCTTGCTGACATTTCCGCTGACGGCGGAAACGGGGACGAACTGCTAGAGGCATTGATTGAAGGCCGCCTTATTTACGAGTTCAGAACCAGCAGCGCCGAAATCCGATACCGCTCTCGTTTTGCTGAGATGGTGCGACTGCTTGGGGCATCAAGGCAACTGTTTCCCGGCAAGCCTTGGCAAGGTGCTCCCCACCTTGTAGCCGATTTCCGAGTTGATCGCCGTCGTCGAAGATTTCCTAAGCGGGATCTGGATCCGGCATACGTGTTGGGTGCCAACTCGATGACTCTCGGCAAAACAGACTTGCGCAAAGATCTATGGCGGGCTCTGACTAACCGTCCAGATATGAAACTTGCCGCTTTCCAACAGCGTGCAGCTATACGTCTAATTGATGGTATAGAAGATAGTGGGACGATAGTCACGGCCGGGACAGGCAGCGGGAAAACTATTGCTTTTTATCTACCAGCACTTATACGCGTTGGCGAAGCTATTGCTAAAGATAACTGGGTCAAGGCGATTTCGATTTATCCAAGGATCGAGTTGCTAAAAGACCAGTTTGGAGAGGTCTATCGTCTTGCGAGAACTATGGACACAGCGCTTGCCGCTCATGGGCGGCGGCCTCTTTTAATAGGCGCGCTTTTCAGAGCAACGCCACGAAATGCCAAACGCGAAGATCTCATCGACCATGGCTGGAACCGTAAAGGCGGAGATTTTGTTTGCCCCTGGCTTCGCTGTCCTGCCTGTGACAGCGAACTCATTTGGCGCGAAATAGACCTCCGTGCGCAGCGTGAGGTTCTTCACTGTTCACAACACAATTGTGCGTGCTACGTGCCGGATAGCCATATTGTCTTGACCCGTTCGCGACTTCAAAAAGAACCCCCTGACGTGCTCTTCACGACCACGGAAATCCTTAATCAGAGACTCTCCGATCAATGGACTCGAAGGCTCTTTGGGGTCGATATGCCAATGGGGAAGAAGCCACTCTTCGCACTCCTTGATGAAGTACATACATACGAAGGTGCAACGGGCGCGCAGGCCGCGCTTACTTTGCGCCGGTGGCGTCACCTTTTAAGTGGGCCGATTTGTTGGGCGGGGCTTTCGGCAACATTAGGAGAGGCCGCCAGTTTCTTTGCGGATCTCACTGGGGCGAACCCGGACAAGGTTGTAGAGATTACCCCGGCGGGTGACGAAATTGAGGAGCAGGGTGCCGAATATCAGATAATTCTGCGCGGCGATCCTGCGTCACGTTCGTCTCTGCTTTCGACTACGATCCAAACCTCAATGCTCCTGCCACGTTTGCTTGATCCGCCTGGGTTGCCCGTATCGAAGGGGGCTTTTGGGTGCCGTGCGTTTCTCTTTACCGACGACCTAGACGTAACAAATCGTCTATATGACGACCTCCGCGACGCCGAGGCGTACACCATATATGGCAAACCTGATCAGCAGCGCGATCCGCTGGCGGACCTACGTAGTGCAGGGCCGGATGCGCAAATCCGTGACATCGAGGGGCAGCGTTGGCGCGTCTGTGAGGAAATTGGTCATCCGCTGAATCGACGTCTTATCGTGGGGCGGACAACATCTCAGGATGCCGGGGTCAATCAGGCCTCGAACATCATAGTGGCTACCGCTGCACTTGAGGTCGGATTCAATGACCCGCAGGTTGGTGCAGTAATACAGCACAAAGCCCCAAGGGGGATGGCCTCTTTCCTCCAGCGCAAGGGGCGAGCAGGACGCAACCGTGAGATGCGTCCTGTTACGGTGACAGTTCTTTCAGATTATGGCCGCGACCGAATAGCCTATCAGTCCTATGAGCATCTCTTTGATCCCAGCCTTACAGCTCAACATCTGCCGGTTCAAAATCCCTATATTCTGCGCATTCAAGCGGTCTATGCGCTGATTGATTGGCTAGCGAAGCGCACCACTACAAACGAAAAGGTATGGTTCTGGGATTTGCTGAGTCGACCAGTGCTTGGCGCATCCAGTTCTGCTGGAAAAGTCCTCAGCGCAGTGAAAACCCAACTCAGCAAAATAATTCAGGGAGATCCGTCGAGTCTGGCAGATCTCCGCGCGTACCTCATTGCTTCCCTAGGTATTGATGAGGAAACTGTGGACTCGTTGCTTTGGGAAGCGCCCCGGTCGCTACTGCTTGAAGTTGTTCCCACTCTAGTGCGCCGAGTATTTCGCCAATGGCAACTCGCGTTTCCGACCAATTACGGCGATCGCGATATACAAGTTGATTTTCACCCGCTGCCAGATTTCATCCCGCGAAGTTTGTTCAGTGATCTCAGCCTACCAGAAGTTCAAATCATTGTTCCGCCCGCTGATGTCAATCATGCTGAACGCATTGAGACGATGCCAATCGTTCAAGCGCTCAACCAACTCGTTCCAGGTCGCGTGAGTCGCCGCTTTGCTTTCGAACGCGGTGCCTTAGCGCATTGGGTTCCCGTTGATATCGCCCACCCTGAGCAGGAGCGACGAATCAGTGATTATGCTGAAGAACACGAGTTTGTTGGGACATTCCGGGGGAGTTACAACGATGATGGCAGCGCGGAGTCCTTTCTGGTTTTCCGGCCTTGGGTTGTTCGACTTGAAAAAGTAGCACGCAAGGACGCCTTGCCAAGTAGCAATGGACGACTTACTTGGCATACAGATATTGAACCCAATGGTGAGGCACTCACCGTTGGCATTCCGTCTCGTACCCAGTGGCGTACCTATATCAAGACGGCTTGCTTTTATCTGCATCGTTATCGAGCCAGCGTCAGCGTTCGGCGGTTTGCACCGACGGCACACGCCAATGTTCGGACTTTGAAGGACGATTTTCCTGTCACAATTCATTTCCGAAGTGATGAAGGTCTTCCCGCCGCACTAGGGTTCGAGTTGGAGGTTGATGGTTTCTACCTTGATTTCGATTTGCCGACCGCTAGCGAACTGGCGAGGGTTGAACTTCCGCAACATCTTGCTGCAAGCAGTACGCTGGCTTTTTTACGCGACACATTTTTGACTGACGCCGATTTGCCAACTGATCTCAACAGCTTTCAACGCGATTGGCTTTTTCAAGTCCTTCAATCCGCTCTTTTTGCTGACGCGGCGGATACCGATCGTACGATTGAGGAGTCCGCATCTGATCTGCTGAGTGAAGATCGTATGGAGGTCGCACTTTGTGAGGTAATGGACGATCTCTTTGGAGGAGTGCCACTCAATCCTGACGGCGATTACACCGTCGATGATGTAGATGACATCTACGAGGTGACTAGTTGCGAAGGGGACGAGGAGCTTGGATCTTCATCACCCCCAACGGCTACTAGGCTGCGGCAGACGCTTGCGCTTCATCTTTCCCGAGCGATCGTCCGGGATCGATTGCGCGTATTGGCCGCAGAGTTTACGAATCCTGATCCAGAGCGCCACAGTCGCTGGCTTCGACGTACTATCGTTGAGACCTTGGGCGAGGCTCTTCTTCAAGCCTGCGCAGTGGCGGCGCCGAAACATGCTGTCGTTGATACGCTTCTCGTAGACATACGGGATGACTGCACCAGCAATGTTGCGCGGATATGGATAAGCGAAGCGACACTCGGCGGAGCAGGGGTCCTACAGGCGTTCGCCGAACGCTTCACAGCTGAACCACGCGTTTTTTTCAGCGCGTTGGAGGCGGCGCTCACCCCAACCGATATCGAATTAGTGGATGGTGGTCTACGCCAAATTCTTGATCTTTCCCAATCCGATCCGGACATCGGTGAGCAACTCGCTCAATTACGGAGTACCCATTCCCATGGAGAACGGTCGGCGCTTTGGCAATCATTTTCACATGCTCTTTCGAGTCGTGGGGCTGTTGATCTGAGTCACGCGCTGGCTGTATCGTTCAACTCCCGTTTGCTTAGATCCGGTGCTGGGCCTGCTCTGGACCGCTTGTTAGTAGATCTTCAAAAATTCTGGGATGATGTAGAGAATCGTTTTCGAGTGACTATTGGATTGCGTGAGTTTGCTTATGTTTGTAGCAAAAAGCGGAGTATCTCCCTCCGTGTACGTAGCTTCCTCGTTCAAACTTTGCCATTAGCCGTAGCTAATAAGGTGACAATCCTCGACGCCGTGATGAGTTTGTTGTGGCCGCGAGAAGTTGAACTACGTCAGAAGTTGCTCCGCTCTTATAATCCCTACCGGCAAGCGCGAACCACTGATCCGACGTTGATTCGTTATCTGCTACTTACGCGCACTGTGGTTACGGTGGAACTATCGGATGATGCGTGGCGAGGAAAACTTAACGCGGCATTAGAAACTGATGGTTCGTGTCGTTTGTCTGTAGTAGCTACATCGGCAAGCATCATGCGCGAGACATTAGTTAAACTTGTTGCTACCCCCATAGATATTGGTTATCTACAGTTTTATCCAGTTGTCGAAAGATTCGAACGCGCTGAAGGTAAAATCATGGTGACCGTTTCACTAAGGGAGCAACTCTGATGGTTTTTCCGTCTCGAGACCTTCATGGTCCTGGCCAAGCACGTGCTGTCCGCGACCTATTCCAAAGTCTATTTTCGGCTGAGCTAATACATCCAAGTCAGACGCTATGGTTCTTTTTTGCATGGATCTCAGACGTAGAGATCCTTGATAATTCGGCTCGTCAATTCTCCGCCCTGGAGCCAGATTGGCCGGCAGCACAGATCAGATTGTCGCAGGTACTGAGGGCGTTACTGAGTCGTGGAGTACAGGTACGGCTAATAATCCGTGAAGATGGTCATAATGATTACTTTATAGCGCGCCTAAAGGAGTTAAAGTTGCGTTACAGAGATAGTTTGCAATGGGTTATTGAAAAAAGTTTCCATGCGAAAGGTTTGCTTGGATCCGACTATTTTCTAAGTGGATCGATGAATCTAACTCTAAACGGTATTTCCGTAAACGGTGAGCATCTTGTCTTGCGAACGGATCCAGCCGCTGTCGCTGAACAATCCATTCAACTGGAATCGCAGTGGGGGGGGCGGTTGGTATGATCGGCTTCCACATCGAAGATTCTGCAAGGTTACATGATGCAATAGTCTCGGCTTCTGGATATGGGAATCTAGTTGATGAGGTTCAAAGTCTGTGTCATCTGGTGGCTCAGTCATTAACGGATCCAGATTTTCCTGGAGCTCTTGTTCCAACTTTAACTGTGGATGGCAGTCTGCAAGTCTATGCCGTAACTCGGACAATCACAGAATGGCGAAGGTTAAATCCAATCCTCATTGCTTTCAGTGGTCCGACGATCACTTCCTACACTGGTGTGCCAGGAGCGCTTCCGATTGGAGGGGTGATTGAGGATGTTATACGTTCAATCGCCCCCTCAAACATCGGCATTCTTCGCTTGCCCGCAGATAGTAAAAAACAAGTAGCCGCTCTGCGTGCACTGCAACGAGCCCGCGAGACTCTTGCGCGCGCACCTAGTGCGCAACGCAAGGCTCCGCTACCGACTAGTTGGTTGCTCGCTAGCTTCCAAGACCATTTGAACGTGGGTCGACGTGCTGCTGCTTGGGACACTCTCAATCGCCTTAGAGATGAACTACGGGTCGATGCGCTTAACCTCAAGTTCCTCGAGGTGCAATTGCTCGCAGCGTTTGAGGATTGGAGCGCGATTCTCAATATGGCGGGGTTTGCGAGTCTCTGTATTGCAAGACGTCCACCTGCTGTTACGACTTTGCTTTTGGAGGCGCTTTATCGTGTCTATATTCAAGAGCGCTTTCTCAGCGGTGACGTCGAAGAAACGCGTAGGTGTTATGCGGAACTATGCCGAATACACGCTAAAGCGATGCTAGTGGTGCCGTACCCCGCCATGTTGACACCCGGAGGATGGCGAATTTATGCGTTGGAGGCATTGTTATCTTCCGAAAATCATGAGTTGGTCAACGTTGTAATCGAGCAGTCCTTAGTGCTCGGTTGGATCTCCGAATACCTACCTGGCTCTTGTACAACAAAAGTCACCGAGGTGTCGCGTGCTTTACAGACGCAACTCAACCACGCCCGCAAAGCACTCACAGAGGTCGACTGCGTCAACAGTCTCGATGCTGTTGCAACTGCAATCGCGAGCATTAATCGATTGAGTAGCGCCGAGTTGGCTCAATTGAGTTCTGCTGAACCGTTTCGAACATTGTTACGCACTGTTTCGGATGTCGGCGGGCTAGGTGGACTGCCTAGTAGTTGGCTGGAGTGGCTAAGAAAGGTTTCGGACCCCGATTTCACTAATGCGCTCGAAATTGCACGTCAGGGGAAAGACGAGTGGGTTCTTGATGAAAGTATCGCCGACCCGGTTGCAGTA
The DNA here is from genome assembly GCF_057838875.1 of Pseudomonas sp. KH_050. Taxonomy (NCBI): domain Bacteria; kingdom Pseudomonadati; phylum Pseudomonadota; class Gammaproteobacteria; order Pseudomonadales; family Pseudomonadaceae; genus Pseudomonas; species Pseudomonas sp. KH_050. The sequence goes on from NZ_CM174478.1 coordinate 1,863,181, forward strand.
CAGCGTTTTGTTTCGGCTCTGGAGGCAGTACAGCACGATCAGATAGCAGCTGAGCGAACCGCGAACGCTCTTCCATTCATCGTCGCCTGGCTTCAGCGTGACGCAGTTTTCCCTCGTAGCGAGATGGGGCCCGTCTACTCCATCCTTCTGACATTATTCGCGATGGGGGCGAGTCGTGGGCGTGGTATCTACGAGTCTAGTCATATTCTCATTCATGGGTTACTAGCAATCGGCGTCACAGAGAGCGTTTATCGAGGGTTAATCGCTGATACCGAGGAATTAGCGGGTTCGGGGTTCGGCGTCGAAATGGTCTATTGGTTACTCGAAGTTATCGAGGACTTTATACGATTCGGTGCCCCAGATGCTAATGCACGGGAAATTTTCCTTCACTGCGTGTTGTCGAAGATTGCTCCAATTTACTCGCGTCTAAGCAGCCTCCAATGCGCGGCGATCGTACGTCTGGCCGAACAACTTGGATGGCGCCTCGATGATATTGGGGTAAGTAAAGGTAGCGTTGCGCCAGATGACTTTTCATCAAAAATGGATGGTCTGCGTATTGCCATCTACACGCTGAACGAGTCATCTAGCCGTCAAGCCAAAGCGGCGTTAGAAGTTGTCTCTCCCAATGTAATAGTTGACTGCAATGCTGATCATGGTGGTACGGATAAATTACGTTCTCTTGCAAAAAATGCAGATCTTTTTGTGATGACCTCGCTCTCCGCGAAACATGCCGCTACAGACTGCATTCGTGAACATCGAGTTAATCGTCCGCTTCTTTATGCTCAAGGGGCGGGGGTCTCAAGCATACTTCGTGTGATCGAGGATTACTTAAAATTGGGTAGCGCTTGAGCGCGTTGCATATGCTTTTGAGCAATCCCTTTCTCGAAGGATAGGTAGGCTGTAAATATATTTTGCGGGCAATTATTTGGCGAGCCCCCGATAGGTGTCCAGGACGTCTTTTGGGGTTTAGCGATGAAGTATCATTGATGGTTTCGTTACGGGATCATTAATATTTTATGTTGTTGTAGTCCTAATTTCCATTTGGGATGAGATTTACAGTACTCTATCGTCCATTCTATGTTTTTTTGAATGTTTGGACCATCCATGGGTTGTAAATAGTGGTGCTCAAAAAGGAGTTTCTCAAATTTTTCTGGAGGTGCTTCAGCCTGTGGGTATACAAGCTTAAGTTCATTGCCGTGAGTGATTTTTAGTTGAGCGCCTGATTTTGGACTGACACAAATCCAGTCGATTCCAAAAGGCGGTTCGATCGTACCATTGGTCTCTACGGCAATGGTAAAGTTTAGGTTATGCAGGGCGAGTACCAACGCGTTGTCAACTTGAAGTAAAGGTTCTCCGCCGGTCAATACCACATACTTATGATTCTGGTGGGATATTGGCCAAAACGAATCAATGGCATGGGCAAGAGCTTCCGCATTTTTGAATTTATCCCCACCTTGACCATCTGTTCCGACGAAGTCCGTGTCACAGAATGTACAGATCGCGTTAGCCCTATCCTGCGCCCGTCCTGACCATAGGTTACATCCAGAAAATCGGCAGAATACCGCGGGTCGACCCGCTTGGTTACCTTCCCCCTGAAGGGTGTAAAACATTTCTTTAATGCTGTAAGTCATTTTGTTTACTCACCTGATTCAAATGGGTGGCGAGTGCTTTGATCCGCCACCGCTGAACCATCGTCAATCTCGTTCTTGAATGTACTGCTCATACCCAGTTTTGCGTAGTTCGCAAGCTGGGCACGTTCCACACCCGTAACCCCATTCATGTTTCTGCTGTCGAGTCCCGAGGTAGCAGGTGTGGGACTCTTCTTGAATCAGGCTGACAAAATCTCGATTACCTAAATCTTCGGCCAAACGCCAGGTCTGAGCTTTATTGAGCCACATTAAGGGCGTTTCTATGACCACTGGGGCGTCCATCCCGAGGCTCAAGGCCACCTGGGTGGCTTTAAGGGTGTTGTCCCGGCAGTCTGGGTAGCCTGAGTAGTCGGTTTCGCACATTCCCCCAACCAACACAGTGAGGCCCCGTCGGTAGGCAATCGTGGCTGCAAACGTCAAAAACAGCAGATTCCTACCGGGTACAAACGTATTGGGAAGTCCATTCTTTTCAAACTCTATGGTTTTCTCAGCGGTCATCGCCGTATCGCTGATCTGGCCGAGTAATTTGAGGTCAAGCACGTGATCCTCACCGAGTCGCTTGGCCCAGTTTGGAAATCTGTTACGTACCTCCTGCAAGATATTCAGCCGACATTCGAGTTCGATTCGATGCCTCTGGCCATAATCAAAGCCAATGGTCTCGACGTGCTCGTAACGTTCCAGCGCCCAGGCAAGGCAGGTGGTTGAATCTTGTCCGCCTGAAAAAAGAACTAAGGCTTTGGTGTGCATACTGCTCTCCTCGGAACTGGGTCTGATTTAGCGCCGTTTCAGTTCTTGCTTGAGTTTTTCGGTCAGATATTTAGTGAGCAATCCGATATCAGTGGGCGTGTTCTGGATACCATTCCAGGGGCGGCGGTCGGTTTCAGAAATGTGCCAATCACCACTTGTCCATGCTGTATGAGGTTTCAAAAGTTTTAGACCTTTGATAAAGCCTTCCTTGCTGGTTGTGCCTTGATCGGAGTAGAGCAACTCCATAACGAAGCTCAAAGACACCAGGCCCGCCCCGTGTTTCAAACGTGAATTCCTGGGCGCTAGTCCTTCCCATTCCGATTTGAAAACTACACGCACTGCATGGAAGAAGTTATTGATAAGTTCGATGCTGCGCCCCTCAAAGTCATCAAACTTCATGAAGCTACGAATCGCGCCATCATTCGCAGAGTTCATTACGAACTTCTGCATCGCCATGTCGCTTAGTACTCCGCTAGGATTCGTATGTTGTTTGATCTCGCCAAATAGAGAGGAGTTAGGCAGAAAATTCAACAAATCAATAATGCGAGCAGCAAATTTACGACTTGTGAACCGTTCTGGCAGGCCATCAACAGTCGGTAAAAGTTCATAGATCAGCGATTTTGGCAGCGGTCGCGTATTGTTGACGAGCACAAACTGTTGTCGCAGTTCGTTGTAGTCTTTACAAATCAATGCAGATACAAATACCTGGAATCCAGGTTTTTCCATCGTCGCAAGGGCGCTGAGTCGTTGTTGTCCATCGACCACAAAGCCTGGCTTGGATTCGGTAGCATCAATAATGATTTCTACAATCCCTTCGCCGAGGTCTTTAATCGTTACCCCATCCAGAAAGGCCAAGATAATTGCGTTAGGAAGCAATGCATCGTCGCGCTGAAGATAGTCACGAATATCTCTGATGTGCGACGCGACTTGATGGCGCTGAAAGCCTTTGAGGTGGCCTTCTTCATCGCGGCCGACTCTCTCAATTTCAGAAAAGTCTAAAATTTCATTTGGAGTGGCCGCAAACGAAAATACATCATGCCCGGAGGCCTGTTGGGCGCGCACACCCTTAAATCGATAGATCATTGTTTCGAAAGTTCCAGAGTTTTCTGAAGGTGGCGGTGGTACACGCCTAAGTTGTGAAATCCGCGTCTTTTGTTTCGATTGCTGGCTCGAAAGATAATAGTTTCAATGCCCGCTGACTGACAAATCGAACATTGGCATTTTTGCCACGGTTTATCTCTCAGCGTGGGTGAGATTAGTCGGACATGCTTGGCGATTTCTTTTTCCATTTCTATTGATGATGATATCGATCCGGAAAGAGTCAGTCGGAGATAGTCTACTAGCACGGCTAAAGTTGAATCAAAGTCGAGCAGGTTTTTATCGTAGTCGCGGATCGCTAGCAACGCCGCTTTTTCTTTGATTTGTAACTCTTCTGCGCTCAGAGTGCCTTTTTTTATTCCTTGCATCAGGCGTGGATTTTCAATCGCCTGAGGAATGCGGATAGCTGTGTAGTAGTCCAGTTTGCTTGTATTGTTGCCCATGTAGTAATTACACTTTGCATCTTTAAATGCGCGTATAAGGGGGGAGGTTGAGTCAAAGCTGGTAATGCCATATCCGGTGAATTCATGGATGTTCTCGGCTTTAGCAAACCCCAGCAGATGAATATTTGTCTCGGGCTTAAGGACCGCTCGAAGCTCTTTCAGAACCTCATGGATTTGATCGACTTTCAAAGGTACTAGACCTCCGATCGCCAAGTAGCGATAACCCATGTCTTCGAGTTGTTTTGCAGCGTTCGCCATGCTTTGAGGAGACCAACCCTGTACCGCTCCAAGAGGTTCGAAAGGCCATTCCGCCTCCTTCACTAAACGCAGAAACTCTTGCGCATTTTTGAGCGTGATTTCGTACCGAAACAGCACATCTTCCGACTGGCTCAATGCTGGAGGATTGCTGGAGTCGCAGTTGAATATGATGTGGTCCGGCGAGCAACCGTGGGTGAATCCCGCGTCTGAGTAGAACTCTACTACTTCGCTTGGGCTATACGCAGGGGTAGGGTGCTCTACATAGGCGAAAGCCCCGCAGTCACCTAGGACCATCGTATCTTTGAACTGGATGCCATCGAGTCGTAGAAATTTGCGCGCGCCTTCTCTGAGGAAGCGCTGCTGCTCGGAAGTCGAGTACCGAACCTTTGAATTAGCGACGCCATTTGCAGGTCGCACTGCGCTCATCGAGACCAAGAGCCCATCATAAGGGACGGGGGTCATCATTTCGTGCGCATACTGGTCATCCCAGTATCTCTTCCGGCCCGGCGCATTTCGATCGTTGATGAAATCGTAGTCCGGGTCTACGTAGTCTTGGGTGTCGGCGTATAAAAATTTCATTGGTGAGCGCTGGTCATATAGAGGCGGATCAAGGTTTCTTGCAGCGCCTTGATATCTTGAGGGGTGCTTTGGATTTCATTCCACTGGACATTAATCATCGGCCACTGACCTGTTGTCCATGCGCAGTAAGGGGCTACTCTGGCCAGTTCTTGTAGCACGGCTTCGTAGGTTTCGCGCTGACCACCGATTTTGGCGTAGATCCGATCCATAAGCACGCCCATGGCGATGATCCCCGCTGAGTGCATGAGTCGACTGCTCTTGGATTCAAGTGCCCACGCCTCTGGAAACGTATCACGCACTGCCCGCCAGAAGGTCGTCAGTAGGTTGTACATGGACTCAACGTTCGCCGCACCGTCGGTGCTGGAGGTATAGGGAGCCAACGCCCCCAACGGATTACTGATGCTATTGCGGATCATCGTTATTACAGCGGTGTCAGTGATCACTGCTTTGCTATTTTGCTCGGACGACCGCTTTATGAGTTTGTGGAAAGGGGAGTTGGGATCGCGGCTAAGAAGCCCGCACAACTCAGCTGGTGCCTTGCGAGCACTCAGTTCGCGGGGCAAAAGGATGCTGCCTGTCTCCGGCAGTAGTTCGTTGATCAGTCGAGTGGGCAAGGGTTTGGCCTTGTTGACCAAAATAAATTGCTCGCGCTGGGTGGTCAGGCTGTCGGATACAAAACCGATCACTGGCACAGGAAGATCCGAATTGGCCGCTTTCGCCAACGCCAATGAGCGTTGTTGCCCGTCTACGATCCAGGCAGATCTCATTCCTTCCTCCTTGATAGGGATCGTCAGCGTACCCGCTTGCGAAAGCCCCGCGTCGCCTGTCGGCTTGCTCCCGCGCGCTGCAACAAAACGCAGGTCAGGAGACAGCGCTAAGATAATTGCATTGGGAAAAAGTACATTTCCCTGATTGAGGTACTCGGTGATCCCTTTGACATGACTCTTAATCTCGGGGCGCTGAAAGCCCTTGAGGGGACTGCTGTCTTCACGCGACAGGCGGCTGATGTCAGCAATTCGGACCAGGTCAGATCCCCTGATGAATAATGCATACACATCAAGGTTGTCGCCTTGCGTGGTGCGTAGTGCACGCACCACAATCGCATCTTCGCTCGTCATGCTTTGCTCTCTATGCTGTCTTGACCTTTGATGTCCTGCCAGATCCTCCGAAAGCGCGATTGCTCGCACGACACCAGGGCGTCGTCCCTTAAGTAGCGTAACAATCGGGTGGAACTGCCTTGGTAGTCAGCCCACACACACTCAAGCATGTAGGCAATTTCACTGTCCGATGCGCGCCGCCGGATGGTCGTTTTTGCTAGGGATAAAAGATCCATCGCCGCGCTGACGCTCTTTCGAGCGATCTCAGCAGGAGCACTCGACAGTTCAAGAATCTCAATGAAATGACGCAGGGCTCTCTGGGGGAAATCGTTGCGAGTGCCGGGTAGTGTTGAGGTTTCAAGGCGTTCGTCGTAGGGCATCGCGATGCGTCGTAAATGGCTGGGAAGCATCTCGATGCCTGGGCGCGAAGTGAATATTCTGAGCTTGTCGATCTGCGTGTCCCTGATTTTTCCAAGGTCTTCGCCTATCAACTGGACATAGTTTGAAGAGAGGGCAATGAGCACCAAGTCGATGTCGGGTTGGCTGACGAGGTCCGCTAGGGCGCTTCCCTTTGATTGGGTGACATTCACGGCTTCCCACCAATCTGATGCGCGCACACCCAATTTTTCGAGACGTGGGATGATAGAATTCGGATCCTGAGCCACCGTCAGGTTGTACGGTGGACATCTCTGATCGCCTTCAATCAACCCTAAGCCGGTCGACGCAAACATTAGCTTCGCGTCCAACTTCGTTGCTACGCGCCTCGCGTCAGAAACGCTTCTGCCCACGTAAAGTGAAGATGCCATCAGAGTGGTGGGACGTTCGTCTATTTGCCCCTTCCACGCCTTTGCCATGGCTGCAATCGATGAATAACACTCGTCGTTCAGCACCACCGGCGGCAGGCCGTCGAGACGTTTTCGATTGGTGCAGTTGGTGATGATGACGGTTCTCATGGGAAAACTGTAGGCCTGTTTTGACGGGTGTTGCATTTATCTGAGGCTGACAATTTACCATTTAATAACTGTATGGGCCAATGCGCTTAGGCTAGTTTTTATGCGGAAGGGTTGGTATAAGAGCCTCAATACTGCTGCTACCCCTCTTTCTGGGGGGGCGTTCGATGAAGGAAGAGACTCATTGCTTAAGTTCAGCGCAATCAAGGCGTTACAGAGCCCAACCCACCAAGTGGTATCGTTTGCGGCTACCGTTGAGCAGATTTTGGCGATCGCTAGCATCGACCGAGTCAAGCGTGATGATCGTGGCGCCCTTCATGGCTTTCAGCGGCCACAGGTGTCCAAGCACATACGAGAGATCCGCGACTACCTCTCCCGTCCCGATGCGGTAATGCCCAATGCTGTGGTGTTAGCGTTTACCAGTGGAGTCCGGGTGGTGGAAGGAAATGGAGCCTATGCAGAAATTGAGGTGGATATTTCATCCGGCCCTCCTGGGTTCGTTGTGGATGGTCAGCAGCGTCTATCTGCGTTAGCTGGGCTCGAGGGGAGTTCGTTCCAGCTACTGGTGTCTGCTCTTGTGTGTGAAAATCAGGAAGAGCTTCGCCGGCAATTCATTCTCGTCAACAACACCAGTCCATTACCGAAGTCGCTGGTATATGAACTGCTCCCGTCTGTCAGCGGCCTTCCATTCAGAATGACTTCCCGCGCCCGCGCAGCCCGCATCGTGGAAATGCTGAATTATGACGATCGATCATCTTTGCAAGGACAGATTAAGCAGCATACCAACCCCTCAGGGGTCATCGGTGATACGTCGCTCCAGAAACTGGTAATGAATTCCCTATCTGACGGTTACTGTCGGGAGGTGATTGAGTTGTCGGGAGGTGAGGATCGGTGTTTCTTGGCCATCAGTGAGTTTTTCCAGGCGGTCCAGGAGGTGTTTGGAAATGCTTGGCATGGTCATACACCTAAAAGCTCTCGTCTCGTCCATAGCGCGGGGATTATTTCCATGGGGTTCGTCATGGAGCAGTTGTGTGCTACCGGAGCGCCATTGGCCCCAGTATTCAAGTTAGGCCTTAGAAAGCTGAAAGGATATACAGCTTGGACGCTCGGTTCGGGAGAGTGGTCGTTTAAAACAGGAAACCGGCCATGGAATGGAGTTCAGAATTTACATGGGGATATTCATCTTTTGACCGATCATCTGACCAGGGTGGTTCGAAGTTCGGAACTCGTACCTAGCTAACTGGTGCTCGTTACTAATTATTTAGGAGGTATTATGACTACTTTGATTTCCTCGGATCTGTCTCCAGCCCTGGCCAGTGATGCCAGTGTCAAAGAGTTCTCAGAAGTCATTCTTCACCTATCCATGGCTTTTCAGGAAGCATTGAGGAGGCTTGCAGGGCAGGACGAAGCTTTCCCTTCGGAAGGGTATGGCATGCTGACTGAAGCGTACGGTTTGCGGACGCGTGCGAACATCCTATACCTGACGCCATCTACCCATGTCGTGCAGGCATTAAAATTTTCCCAGGCTGCTATGTTGGGGAAACTCGAAGAAATATTGAATTGTCTGAGTGATGTAACCGATTTGCACACTGTTAACTCCATTTTGGTTTCCGTGATCACCATTGCATCAGCGCTGGGTGAGGGGCGAGCCAAAGTTGTAGAGTTTTTGTTTGAAACGTTATGCGTCGATCTTGAGTCTTGGAAGGTTTAGTCTAGCTGTTTTGTTTTTTGTCGCGTGAGATACGGGAGGAATCAGTGGAGATTTTTAAAGAATTCGTTTTTGAGGCCGCTCATCGACTGCCCAATGTTCCAGAAGGGCACAAATGTGGGCGTCTGCATGGTCATTCCTTTCGTATTGCAATTTATATTGATGGCCCTGTTGATAGAACGTCGGGTTGGGTCAGGGATTTTTCCGAGATAAAGGAAATTTTCGCGCCTCTGTATGAACGCTTAGATCACAATTATCTTAATGAAATTCCCGGACTGGAAAATCCGACGAGCGAGGTTTTAGCCGTTTGGGTTTGGCAGGAGCTAAAGCCATTGCTTCCAGAGCTATCCGCAGTACGTATTCACGAGACATGTACAAGTGGATGTATTTATAGAGGGCCGGAGGTATAACCACTCTCGTGTGAAGAAAAGTAGAACTATGCGCAGTGTGTAGTTCACTGGATAGGTCTAGGCTTTCATTGTCGTGTTTGGTGGTAATTTTCTTTTCTAGCTCGGCACTCGGCCCTGTAGGGAGGTGGATATGGTCAAGCCTAACAACGGTCGAGGTAAAAGTGCTAGACGTGCTCAGACTCTTTCACCATATTCTCTTAAATGGTACCAGGCGAAGATTACTTCTTGGGACTTTTCATGGTCATTTCGAATGGCTACCCGACGCGAAGTATCGTCTGGGGAGGACGCTATCCAAGAATTCGCTGTCCTCACTTTCAAAGGTACTGTGGTTTATCCAGAGGAATTTAAGTATCCGGAGATAGAGATTCAATTGGTGGAAGGGGTTGCCTTCATCGCCAAAGAATCTGTTACTCCAAGTATTGGCTCGATGAGCGCAAATGGTCGATTGCTCTCGGTCTACGTCTCAGTTCCTGTGGAACGGATAAAGACATTGGTGTCCGTTGCACCACACGTGCTGGTCGTTGATTTTCATGCGTCGCCTTTACATTATCGTCGAGCGTTAGTCGTGTCGATGCAATTAGATACTGAGGTGGAGTAATGTTTGGGCGCTGATCAAGGCGTATGTATCGAGTGAGCAAGGCAGGTCATGGTGTCAGGCGATCCCGTGCCAAAGGTGCTAATCCGGCAACGTTGCATTGCACCGAAACTCAGTTCTCCCCATCCAACAACTTAGCCGCCCTGAACCTCTCTTCGAGCACCAACACCACACCGGGGTAATACCTGGGACCGGAAATGAAGCCTTCATGACCGAGGTGTGGAAAGGTGTAGGCATAACTGGTTTCTTTGCCTCCGGGGCGTACAAATCCCCGCTGCCCCTCTAGCCAGGTATTTAGCAGCGCCATGACTTGTTCCGGGTCCACATTCCCTAATTCGCCGGTGACGGCGTTTAGTGGCAACGAAGGCACGATGAAGGTGGCGGCGAAACGGTGGTCTGTGTCGTTAGCCAGAAGCCCGCTGTCCTCCCAGGCAGCCTGCAAGCCCTTGTGCACATTGCGTGTCGGGTTAGAGCGTGGCCCGACCCGTTGCCAAGCTTGCTTGGCCTCGAAACCGAAGCAAACCTTGCGATTGGTGACATAGAGATCACATCGTCCCGGGCGCAGGTCGCCCGATTCCACGCCATCTGCTTTAACTTTGTGGCGCTTGCCCGTGGAGAACTCCTCCAAGGCCACCCAGTTTTCCATGGACCAGGCGGCGCCGGCCAGCGAGCTAAGAGTGGCACGCTCGTTGTACCACCAGCAGTTATCGACATACTTATGGATCGCCGCGTAACGCTCCACCATCGCCGTCCATTGCTCCAGTAGGGTCTTAAGTGAACCCTTGGGGGCCTTTACCTTGGTAAGCGATGTCATGTGGGTTCCCTTGTGATCTTCTTGATCGTAGAGCCGGTGGCCATTGATGATTTTCATGTATTTGTATTAGTGGCTAAAAGACATAACGCTGTCAATGTAGCTGCCACTGCCCTTCGCCAACAATGAGCTTAGTAAGACGATGTATGTGACGGCCCTGTCCGTGCCCAGGTACGTCGCGGTGCCCCACCTAACTATGCGTCTGGATTATTTGGCGCTATGCCATTGGAAGTTTTTCGATTTTAAGAAAGGGATTATCGGATGGTATCGATTCGAACAGCAGTTTTGATTCTTCAAGTAAATAGCCTTTGAGTATCGCTCTCTTCCGAGGACCTTCGATTTGGCACGTCCAGATGTTCAAGCAATTTTCACGCTTCCTGTGGACTTTCAGTTTCTCGAACTGCTTCTGCACCCAGTGCCATTCTTCAATCTTTTGATTGGCACCCTGTGAGACACTGAGATATACAGCGGTGGGGACTTCTACGGCGTGTTCGTGTTCGAGACGTTTGACGAGCGAAGCCGAACGGACCTGCAGGCTTCGTTGCAAGTTTCAGTGGGTTCGTTCCTGGCAGGGGGTAATCAGCGCGTCCTTTCGGAGCGAGCCTGCGGCGCGCGCGGCCACCACCGCCTCCAGGAGGGGATTGCGCGGTTGGTGTCGCCCAGTTGGGTCATCGTCACACCCAGGTTCAGCTTCGCAGACTCCAAATCCTCCGCCGCTGCTTGAGATTTCTCGGCCGTTTCAATGAGTCCGATGGCGCGCTCATAGTCGGCTATTGCCTTGTGGAGCTGACCGATGCGGTCCAGCACGTTCGCGCTTTGAGCGAGGGTGTTAGCTCGAAGCTTGGGCTCGATCAGGTCTTCGTCGACCCCGTTTGGCGGAACCTTGGCCTCAAACGCGAACGCGAGTTTGAATGTGGGAACGATATAAGGCTCAAACAGCTCAACTCGCTTACGACATGCTTCTGGCCGACATTACCAGGCGTCTAGGGCTTAATAGCGAAATAGTCAGGAAAAGCCGCTCGGCTGGGGGAGCGACGGTTTCACCGGCCGTAGTGGAATGCGGCCAGAGTGCTATCTCAGCTCCAATCAAGAGAAAGGAAGCATCATCGTAATTGGGGACAGTTGCGGACAACGAATGAAGCCCACCTTTTCGTAATACCCCACCAGACGATCGGTGAGCGGATGAACCACGAGAGCCGTTGACGCGACGTCGCTGGACGCGGCAATTGCACGAATAATGGCGTCCTTGAGTAGATCGAGAGACAGTCCCGTGCCCTGGGCTGACTTACATACCCCCATGCGACCCAAGATGGTTACCGGATGCTGGTCCGGAGAGTTGCGTTGCGCCCGCTTGGGCATCACGTCTGCGCGAATTACCACGCCGTTCGACAATGTGTAATAGCCGGCGACGGTTCCGGTGCCCTTAATGCAGGTGACAAACACAGTGGCGTGCTTGGCGTTCTGGGCTTTAAGGGCCCTTTTTTTCAGGTAGTCGTTGATGGATTCCTCACCACAATCAAAAGCGCTCAGATCGTGGCTTACAGTCAGTTTTTCCGGGGCGCTTAGCTCCACCGAGGCGGTCTTTCGAGCAGTTGGCGTAGACATTCGTTATTCCTTACGGGATTCGACTGTAAGGCTTGTTCGAACGCGTCAAACTCATTGTCTGCAAGGCTGAAAAGGCGCTGATCCAGGATGACTTCCTCTGCTTTTTTACATGCAGCGTCCAGGATAAAGCTGGTCCGATCGCTTCCAGAAATGGCTACGGCCACGTCGATCAAGTCTCGCTTTCTAAAGTCGACCCGCATATTGATGGGAACGGCTTTGGTTTTTTCTGTCGCTGCGGTCTTCACAGACAAAAGAGTGGTGGTCATGATTTTGGTCCTGTTATTGCTCACTTTCAGAAAGGGGGGTTACCTCCTTGAACTCATTTCTCGATGGTTACGCAGGTTTGGATGTTCATCTGGTAGCTCCCTCAATAATGCGGCAGTGCCGCTCAAGCCATTAAATGACTGGGGTGCATTGGCTCACCCCATAGAAGAATCATAGGATTTCTGTGTAGCATTTGTCTACACGTAACGCATTCAGCTACACAAAATCTGCTAGACGGTATTGGAGAGCAATAGTGAGGGTTTTTATCGGCGTAGGTGAAAATTGTTTTTTTTATAAGTAACACCCAAAGGGCAACAATATTAGTAGGACGGCAACGGGCCCCGGTCGCCGTGAGTGTTATTTCAATCCCAGCCGCTTCGCCAGTCGGTGCAGGTTGGCCACGTCCATATCCAGTATTCGCGCACAGGCAGACCAGTTCTCTGCGCAATTTTTCAGCGTGTTCTCAATCAGTTGACGCTGGAAGTTATCCGTCGCATCCCGTAGACCTTGGTCAATGCAGGGGGAAGCGGCATCCAGAGCAACAGGCCGTGTATCCATCTGCTCTGGTACTTGATTGAAATGCTGTGCATCAAGCAGCAGCTCTTCACTTTGCTGGGTTGCACGAGCAAGGATTGTCGCTCGATAAATAGCATGCTCCAGTTCGCGAACGTTTCCTGGCCACGTGTACTGCTTGAGCAATGACAGACAGTTGGCAGCCAGAGCCACCCATTGCAATCCCATGCGTACCCGGCTCTGCTCGCAGAAAAAACCTGCTAGCAATGTGATGTCCTGCCCACGCTCACGCAGTGCTGGTACATGCACCGGGAATACGCTTAAACGGTGGAACAGGTCTGCACGGAACCGATTGTCCAACACCTCCTGCTTCAGATCACGATTGGTCGCGGCAAGCACCCGTACGTTGACCCGCAAGACGTTATCGTCACCGACCCGTTGCAGGTCGCCGTATTGCAATACCCGCAACAGTTTTGCTTGCAGGCTCAGCGACAGTTCACCGATTTCGTCGAGGAACAGTGTGCCGTTATCGGCCATTTCGAACTTGCCGGTGCGATGATGGATAGCGCCGGTAAAGGCACCTTTGACATGGCCGAACAACTCACTCTCAGCCACTGATTCCGGCAGCGCAGCGCAGTTTAGATAGACCATGGAATGACTGGCGCGTGATGAACCTTCATGTATGGCCTTGGCGACCAGTTCCTTGCCGACCCCGGTTTCTCCAGTGATCAAGACGTTCAGGTCGGTACCTGCCACTATTTCGATCTCTCTTTTCAACTGTTGCATGACCTCGCTGAGCCCGACCATTTCGGTGCCGGGCTTGCCCGCCGGGACATTACTGATGGAGAGAGGAGTAATCGCCTGACTTTCCAGTTGCTCCACCAGCAGTGCGTTGTTCAGGGCAGCGGAGGCGAGGGCTCCCACCAGTCGCAGCTCTTCATCGCTGAAGTGATCAAACTGTGCCGGGTCCATGCCATCAATTGTCAGCGCACCAATCAGTGTCTGGTCCGCGAACAACGGCAATCCGATGCAGGCGTGCACTTTGAGTTCCTGCCGGTTCGGTATCAGTCCGTCATATGGATCAGGCAAATGACTCTCTGCCGGAAAGCGCACCACGTCACCGGCGCGGGCGATGGCCTCCAGTCGCGGATGTGCATCAAGGCTGAAGCGTCGCCCCAGAACATCCGGTGCCAGGCCATCAATTGCCAGCGGACGGAACTGTTGCTGTTCATAACGCAACAAGGCAGAGGCGTCGCAACCCAACAGCTGGCGCAAGGTATTGATCAGACGTTGAAAGCGGTCCTGATGGGAAATGCCGCTTTGCAACTGGATAGCGATGCGTGCCAAGGATTCAACGGAGAGACTCATATTAGTCACTTTGACAATGAATTAGTCATACAGACAGTAATTCGATATGGTCATATTGACAATGGTTGTTTTTTTAATTCTTTAAAATCAATAGCTTATGATTTGGCACGGGGCTTGCTATATCCGGTATAGAACATCATTTCGATACCGAGGTAGGGACATGTCAATTCACGTCAAGAGCAACATTCATTGGGTCGGTCAGCGCGATTGGGAGGTGCGTGACTTTCATGGCACAGAATACAAAACCCTCAAAGGTACCAGTTACAACAGCTACCTGATCCGTGAAGAAAAGACTGTGCTGATTGATACGGTTGATCACAAATTCAGCCGTGAGTTCATACAGAACCTGGCTGCGGAAATCGACCTGAACACGCTGGACTATATCGTCATCAATCATGCGGAAGAGGACCATGCAGGGGCGCTGACAGAGTTGATGTCGCTGATCCCGAATACGCCGATCTATTGCACCGCCAATGGCGTGGACTCGATCAATGGTCATCACCATCATCCAGAGTGGGATTTCCACGTAGTACATACCGGCGACACCCTGGATATCGGCAATGGCAAACAGCTGGTTTTCGTGGAAACTCCGATGCTCCATTGGCCGGACAGCATGATGACGTATATGACCGGCGATGCCGTACTGTTCAGTAATGACGCCTTTGGCCAACATTACTGCGACGAACACCTGTTTAATGATGAAGTGGATCAAAACGAACTGTTCGAACAGTGCCAACGCTACTATGCCAATATCCTCACTCCATTCAGTCGCCTGGTCATTCCGAAGATTACCGAGATCCTCGGTTTCAATCTGCCGGTAGATATGATTGCCACCGCTCATGGTGTGGTGTGGCGTGATAATCCGACGCAGATTGTGCACCGCTATCTAGAATGGGCGGCGGACTATCAGGAGGACCGCATCACACTGTTCTACGACACCATGTCCAACAACACCCGCATGATGGCCAATGCCATCGCACAAGGCATTCACGAAGTTGATCCGGGTGTGGCGGTGAAGATTTATAACGTCGCGCGCCACGACAAGAATGAGATTCTGACCAACGTGTTCCGCTCAAAAGGTGTTCTGGTGGGCTCGTCCACCATGAACAACGTAATGATGCCGAAAGTCGCCGCCATGCTGGAGGAAATAACCGGTCTGCGTTTTCGCAACAAAAAGGCTTCGGCGTTTGGTAGTTTCGGCTGGAATGGTGGGGCGGTAGACCGTATCCAGACGCGCTTGATGGACGCTGGTTTTGAAACCACGTTGGCGCTCAAAGCCAAGTGGCGGCCAGATAGTGACTCGCTGGAGGTTTGCCGAGCTCATGGTCGCGAAATCGCTCGCCAATGGGCGCTGCATCCATTGACGGACGTACAACCCGCACGACCTGCAGCAGCTGCAACTTCCCGGACAGTGACAATCGCGGACAGCGGCCCGCGTATGCAGTGCAGTGTCTGCCAATGGATTTACGACCCTGCGATAGGGGAGCCCATGCAGGAGGTGCAGGCCGGTACGGCCTGGTGTGATGTGCCTGATAGCTTCCTGTGCCCCGAATGTTCACTGGGAAAATCGGTATTCGATGAGCTGGTTTCGGAGGCGAAATGAACAAGGATATCGTCATTGTGGGCTCCGGCTTCGCGGCTCGCCAGGTGGTCAAGAACTTGCGCAAGCTCGATGGAGCGGTGCCCATTCGATTGATCGCTGCAGACAGTTGCGATGAGTACAACAAGCCCGACCTGAGTCACGTCATCAGTCTCAATCAGACAGCGGACGATATGACTCGCCAGTCTGCGGCAGAGTTTGCCGAGATGTATCGGTTGACCCTGAATTCGTGCTGCCAGCTAACTGCAATTGATCGCGAAAACAAGCGCATTAGCGCCGGCAATGAGGTATTCAGTTACGACAAACTGATTCTTGCCACGGGTGCGAAAGCCATAGTTCCACCGATTCCCGGGCGGGAGTGGATGGTGACTCTGAACAGTCAGCAGGAATACCGTGATGCACAACATGCACTGAAAGCTGCACAGCGCGTACTGATCCTGGGGGCCGGCTTGATTGGCAGTGAACTGGCCATGGATGTCAATCGTGCCGGAAAGCAGGTGGTACTGATGGATAAGTCCTGCAGCCTGCTGGCATCGTTGCTTCCTGTTGAGGTGAGTAGCCGCCTGCAGCACCGGTTATGCCAGATGGGTGTGGAAATGGTGTTTAACCAGGCTTTGGTATCCATTGAAAAGAGCAACGATAGCCTGTTGGCGACTTTGTCCAATGGCCGGCACATCGCCACCGATGTGATCATTGCCTCAATTGGGTTGAAACCTGATATGACGTTAGCGGCGCAGGCTGGCTTACGGGTGGATCATGGCATTGAAGTTGATGAACGCATGTGCACCTCTGACCCACACATATTTGCCGTTGGCGATTGCGCGCAAATCCAGGGCAAGCTACAGCCGTTTCTGCAACCCATTCAGTTAAGCGCCATGACCCTGGCGCGTAATGTGCTGGGTGGCAATGAGGAAGTAAAGTTCCCGGCGATGCTGGTGAAGGTCAAGACTCCGGAAATGCCGCTGCACCTGGCCGGAGAAACCAGCCGTAAGGACTTGCAATGGCAGATCAGCCTTGAGTCACAGGGGCTGCTAGCCAGAGGTCTGGACATGGCAGGGCAGCTACGGGCGTTCGTCGTCAGTGAAGACCAAATGAAGCAGGCCTTTACATTGCTGCGTCAACTCGCGTTGTAAATCAAACAGGCAGAGCTCAACCGGATCGCCCAATCGGGCTGGGTGTTGTTCTGCCTGGATTCAGTTTCGACGCGGCGTCACCGTGGCCTGGCGGAAGTTGCGCAGGCCACGGTATCGAGCAGCTTGCTTGATGCGCCCCTAGCCAGCGCTGATGTTGCCACAGAAAAGAGGTCGGCTGCCGTCTGCCGGGCTGGTGCGAACGAGCAAGGCATAGTCACCCTTGGTCAGTTCGCTCAGCGCCACCGGTGCCTGGGCCCAATGCTGGGTTCGCGGGGCCAGCGATGGATAGTCGACGCTGTTGGCCTGACGGGTCTTGTACGCCGGTTGTGCGCCTAGCTGCTGGCACGAGCCAGCGTAGATAGCGGTGTCCAGGCGGCTAGATACGGCCATGTCGTGGGGGACACCACCGACGGTGAGCCAGATGCTGGTTTGGTTGCCCACCGGGCTGAGGGTGGCTCGAGCGATATGCTCTGCGTTGTGCGGGGTAGCATCCAGGGGGACATCGACAATCTCGGATTTGCTCGCGCAACCTGAAATTGCCCCTGCGGCCACTACCAACGCCAGCCAAGATGTTCTGTTCATCACAGATCTCCTGATTTGAGGTGCGTTGATTTCATCCCCCCTGTGAAGTCTAGTGGCCTGCTCCGGGCGCGGGATCCAGCTGATGGATGGTCGTCGGCAGAACTTGTTCTCGACGGGTGGACGGGCCGACAAAGTGGAGGCTGATTTCAAATAAGCATGTCAGTCTGCGTACTGGTTTAACTCTCGCAACCGCTGATCAGATATAGACTGCGGTGCAGCAAACGCGATTAACCGCACTCAAGTTGGTGGGTGCGGCCATCGGGAGACTGCATGCAATGCGGGCCGCACCAATACGCGGCTCAGATCCGGTACGCGGACGCCTTGCAGCTGCTTTTTGCTTTGTGCAGCAAACGGCCAGTCAGTTGATCGGCTGAGAAGTGATCCTCCACTGGGCATCCAGCGGGCCGATCATCTCCAGCAGCCGCTTGTAACCGGTCTGGAGGATGCGCCACTCGCCCTGCACCTTGACGTAGCGATCCTCGTAGATCGCGCTGCCGTTCAGCAGGGTCTGCGCATCAAGGTTGATGAACAGGTCGTTGAGGTACCAGAGGCCAGTGGCTTCATCACCGTTGACCACAATTTCCGGGGTGTGGCCGTTGTGCATGCCGAAACGGCGGTTGGTGAAGCTGGTGCGGTAGAACTCGATGGCCTCCTCCAGTCCGTTGAGTTCTAGCTGGTAGGTCGGGCTGTCAAAGCTGATCTTCACTTCGGGCGCGAGGATGCTGCGCAGTAGTTCGAGGTTGCAGGTATCGATACCACGAAAATAGCGGGCCTTGAGCTGTTTGATCTGCTCGATGGCAACGAGATCCAGCATGATAGAAATCTCCAGGGGAAGGGCGATGGCCGGACTGGCATCGTGTGAGCGATGGAAAGAGGCGACATCTCTGTCGCCTTGAAGTGTTTAGCAGGGCAGAAAGTGGCCGCCGTTGACGTCCAGTTGCGCGCCGGTAATGGCCTTGGCGTAATCGCTGGCCAGATACAGGGCGGCCATGGCGCAGTCGCCGTCTTCAGGGATTTTGCGTAGCGGAATCTGTTGGGCGATCTGGTCGACCAGCGACTCCATCGTGACGCCCAGGCGCTTGGCTTCGCTCTCGAAGTAGCCGATCACCGGCGCGCCCCACATCCAGCCCATGAAGGTGGAGTTGACGCGGATGCCGAACGGGCCGAGATCCTGGGCCAGGTACTGCACGGCGGTTTTCAACGCGCCTTTGGAGACGGCATAGCCGGATTCCAGCTGGTTGGGGGTGCGGGTGGCCATGGTGTTGATCATGACGATGCTGCCCGACTTCTGTTTCTTCATCTGC
Source organism: Pseudomonas sp. KH_050 (assembly GCF_057838875.1). Classification (NCBI taxonomy): domain Bacteria; kingdom Pseudomonadati; phylum Pseudomonadota; class Gammaproteobacteria; order Pseudomonadales; family Pseudomonadaceae; genus Pseudomonas; species Pseudomonas sp. KH_050. The sequence continues at coordinate 1,881,895 of NZ_CM174478.1, forward strand.
GGCAGCACGGCCTGGGTCATGTGCATGGTGCCGAACAGGTTGACGTCCATCGCCTTGCGCCAGTCGTCCATTGACGACTCGGAGGAACTGCCCCAGGCGCCATGGGCGTAGGCGGAGTTGATCAATACGTCGATCCGGCCGAAGTGCTCGATCGTCAGGTCGGCGAGCGTCTGGCACTGTTCGGCTTGGGCAATGTCGGTGGGGACTTTCAGGACCGGGGTGCTGTAGCCGGCGTCGCGGATGGCCTTTTCAGCCTGGTCCAGCTTGGCGGTGGTGCGGGTGGCCAACACCACGGCCTTCGCCTGGTACTCCGCGGCACGCACGGCCAGCTTGATGCCCAGGCCAGGACCGATACCGGAAATGATCACAACTTTATCTTTTAGCAACATGGCAATTACCTTCTTGTTTTTAGGGTGGGGAATGGGCCGCTCAGACGCCGCTGGCGTGCAGTTCTTCGGCGCGGCGTTTCAGATCCAGGGCCATCTGGTCGAAGCCGATTTTTACCCAGGCACCGTGTTCACGCATGATCGTGTCCTGGTTCAGGCCCAGGAAAATATCAGTGGTGAAATAGCTGCAGCGGTTGGCATCGATGGCCTTGATGTACTGATCGCGGCGGGCGGCGTCCATGTTTTCCGGGACGGGGCGCTGCTCCCAGGACAACAGTTGCTCGGGGTCGCAGGCCACGAGGTATTCGAAGACCGGAACGGTCTCGCCGGTATCGGGGGTCAGTACCTGCATATGCACCTCGTCGCCGATCTGCAGGCCGCACTGAATGCTCGGACAGAAGCTGTTCCACTGGTGGTAATTGTCCAGATCAATGAGCACTTCCCAGACAACCCGGGCGGGGGCATTAATTTCCACCGTGTGGGAGGTCACTATGTTTTCGGCTCTGGCCATGACTGTCTCCTGTTGTGCATTCAGTTGATGGGCCTGGAGGTGATCTGCAGTTGTTCACTCAATGGCTGGACGGTCTCGAGCAGGGTTTCGTAGCCCGTCTCGGCGATCATCCAGTGCCCGCCGCGCTTGATATAGCGATCCTGATAGATCGCGCTGCCATGCATGTGGGTGTTTTCCTCGAGGTTGATGAACACGTAGCTCAGGTACCAGAGGGCCGTGGCCTGGTCGCCATCGACTTCAATTTCCGGGGTGTGACCGTTGTGGGTGGCCAGGCGGGTCTTGGTGAACGAGGTGCGGTAGAAGTCCAGCGCATCGCCCAGGCCGTTGACGTGGAACTCGTAGGCAGGGCTCTTGAACGCCAGGGCGACGTCTTCGGTGAGCATGCCCTGGAGCATCTCGATGTTGCAGGTGTCGATGGCGCGGAAATAGCGCGCCTTGAGCTGTTTGATCAGCTCGATTGCTTCCAGGTCCAACATATGAAGCCTCCTTGGGGCCACTCAGGCACTGAGCTGGTATTCGCTGGTTTGGATGCAGTCGATCTGCTCGAAGTCGATAAACTTGCTGGTCGATTCGTACATGGCCTGCTGGCGCTGCGCGCATTTGTCCGGGTCACCCAGGGCGGCGAAGAAACCTTGCGGATTGCCGATGGCCTCGGGTGGGAAGTTTTCTTCGACGATGGCGTGCAGCACCGGCGCACCGAAGGAAAGCGCCCGTACCACAGTGTTCTGCCGGTAGCCGAAGATCGATTGCAGTGGATAGGCATTAGGCCCGTGCCCGTTGCGCCAGGCGTCGTGCCATTGCTCGTAGCTCAACCGGTGGGGCTTGTGCAGCAGTGCCACCTGATTCATGCCGGGTGTGCGCTGGCCGACCGGCACCCGGTATTGCGCTGCGCGGGCCTGGCGCTCCTCGGGGTAGGGTTCGGATTCCACCACCAGATAAGCCTCCAGGCGGCTGGTCAACGGCGCCACGAGCGCCTTGATGGCGGGCCATTGCGAGGCACTGTCCAGCCACAACGAGAGCAGCCCGTCCAAGGGCACGGCGCTATTGGTGATGCGCTGTGCGGACGCGGCGGCCACCGCCTCATCGACCACCATGACGCGGATGTTTTTTGCACCGGCGCCAGCCAGTTCGTCCCGTAGGCCGAGCAAGTCCGCACGCCATTGCTCGGCGCCGGGTTGTGTCGGCTTCCACAAGGTCAACATGATTTTTTCCATGATTGCTCCAACCTGCGTTCAGTGATTGATGCTCAGATGACGGGCGCGATATTCGCTGTAGTCCTGGATCATCTGCGCCTCGTTCAGACCGAAGCGCTCCAGGCTGTAGTCGTGGCTGGCGCGTTTTTCCCGGCTGTTTTGCGACAGCCAGACCTGCGCGTCGGCGCGGGCCTTGTCGGTAAACGGCAGATTGGCAAAGGCGTAAACCCTTTCCAGCACTTGCAGCGGCTGGGTCACGGTGTCGGCGAAGTGGATATCGAGAAAGCGCCCGGCCGCGTGCTGTTGGCGAACCTGCATGGTGTGACGGATGCCACGCGCCATTCGGTTGTTCCACTGCTCGCCAGCGGCTTTCGGGTCCGGGTTGTCGCTGTACATCTGCCACAGGGTGTGGGCCATGCTGGCCATCGACGGGATGGTCTGGGCCGGTTCGCGGTGGGTCAAAATCACCTGCGCCTTCGGGAAGACATCCAGCAGCAGATCCAGGGTGTGAAGGTGTTGGGGCGCTTTGAGCAGCCAGCGCTGGCCCGCCGGTTCATCCCGTTGTTTTTTCTGCCACTGCAGGAACTGCAGCATTTTTTTCAACTGGGTGTAGACCGGCCGCTGGTCTTGCTGATCCAGCCAGCGGGTGTAGCTGGGCACATTGACGTAGGCGTCCATGGCACACATGAACGAGTGCTCCATGAGCATGAACTCTTCGTCGCAGAGCATGGCGTCCAGCGGGTGGATCGCGAGGATCTGCGGAATGACTTCGGCCATCAGATCGACCTCGGCCTTGGCCTGGGCGATACGCTTGGCCGGCACGGCCAGGGTTTCGTCCGGCAGCGGTGCCGGAAAGCGGGTTTCCCACCAGGCAGCGCAGTAGAAGCGCGGGTCAACCGCCAGCGTGCGCTGAAGCATGGTGGTGCCGGTGCGCGGCAGCCCCACGATGACCAACGGATCGTCGATCGGTATCTCGGTTATTTCCGGATAACGGCTCAGGTAGTCCTCCATGACCAGGCGGTTGACCAGTTGCCCCACCAGCCTTTCCTCCAGCAAATAAAGGCCGGACGGAGACAGCTCGGCTTCGGCGGCCAAGGCAGTCAGTAGCGCCTGTAACGACTCGCGATAGTTGTCATCGCCAAAATGGCTCAAGCCGTTGGTGCGCGCGACGGCGCGGGCCAACAGTTTTTCGACGGTCAGATCTTCAATTCGGGTGTTTGCGTTCATACGGCCTCCGCGACGGTAGACACGTTTACAACGCGAGTGGTGGGGTGGCATTGCTCCTGGGCGCCGACCCAGCGCAGGCAGAGAGTGCCTTGGCGTACGCCGGCGGTTTGCAGCCAGTTGCTCACCCCAGGGTCCAGCTCGCTGAGTACCAGGGTCACGCCACCGTTGTCGTCGTATCGGGCCTGGTGCTTGTTGAAGCAGATTTGGTGGTAGCGGTAGTCCAGCGATTCCATCCAGTAGTTGTTGATCTGCAAGTTCCAGAAGTCGCAGTCCGGCACTTTATCGATGTGGATGACCAACGCCTCGTCCTCGGCCAGCGCCCAGTGCGAGTGGTAGTAGAAAATGTTCGGGTCGCCGCCCACTGACTGGCAGAGGGCCTGGTTGGCCGGCGGCAGCTGATTGCTATGCGGCAGATAGCTTTGGCTCCAGTCGGCGAACAGCCTGGCGGTGTTCTCCACGAAGCTCGATACCCGCGCCAGGCCCTGCTGGAAAGTCGCCGGATCAAGAGCCTGCGGCTTGCTGTCGGTGCCGATGCGCTCAATGCTCAGCTTGGCCGGCACTTCGCTGCGACGGTCAAGAAACGTCTGGCGTACGATCAAGGCGTTGGTGGCGCCTTCCATTTTCAGCCAGTTGCCCGGTTGCGGCTCGCGGCTGAGGATGATTTCGAAGTTGCCCCGGGCATCGACCTGTAACTGGCTGGCATCGATGAAACCGGTCTGGATCAGGGTGCCGTCGGTTTCATAACCACCTTTCTGGGTACCAAAGCTCAGGTAGGGGACACTGCCGCGCTGGCCTTTGATGCGGTACTCCAGCGTGCCGTCCAGGCGCGAGTACTCGTAGAGATTGTCCGGGTTGTCGGCACCGATCTTCGCGGTCTCGTGGGAGGTCTTGAAGAAGCTGGGAAAGGCCGGGTCGGCAAATTCGATGTGCATCTCCAGGCCGATGCGCAGCAGGCGCGTGAGGTAGCGGAAGCCTTCGGCGCGGGTGGCTGCATCGGCGGGTGCTTCCGGGCGCAGAATCTGCTCGCCGCAGCGCTTGAGGTGATCACAAAACGTGGCCCAGGTCTGGCCACTCAACAGCTGTTGTTCGTCAATAGAGCTGATTGTCATTGTTAGACTCTCTTGATTAGGCGAACCCGGATCGTGAGCGCCCCCGCAGAGGCGCTCGAACCAGATTCATCGGCCCATAACAGGGGCACGGTTAAATGCCCGGCGAACCGGGCGCCGGGGCTAGAGTTCCTTACCGATGAAGCCGCGCTCGGTCAGCACCTCGATGATCCGATCCACTGCTCCCTCCGGCGTCAGCTTGCTGGTCTGGATATGGATGTCCGGCTTGCTCGGCACCTCATAAGGCGAGTCGATGCCGGTGAAGTTTTTCAACTCGCCGCGGCGGACTTTCTTGTACAGGCCCTTGGGGTCGCGCTCTTCGGCCACGGCCAGCGGCGTGTCGACGAAGATCTCGATGAACTCGCCTTCCTGCAGCAGCCCACGCGCCATCTCGCGCTCGGAACGGAACGGCGAGATGAAGGCTGTCAACACGATCATCCCGGCATCCACGAACAACTTGGACACCTCGGCCACCCGGCGGATGTTCTCTACCCGGTCGGCATCAGTGAAGCCCAGGTCGCGGTTCAAGCCGTGACGCACGTTGTCGCCGTCGAGCAAGTAGGTATGGCGGCCGCGGGCGTACAGTCGGGTTTCCAGCAGGTTGGCGATGGCCGATTTGCCGGCGCCCGACAAACCGGTGAACCACAGCAGCACCGGCTGCTGGCCCATCTGTTCGGCGCGTGCCTTCTTGTTCACATCCACGTGCTGCATATGGATGTTCTGCGAACGGCGCAGGGAGAACTCGATCAGGCCTGCGCCGACGGTGGCGTTGGTCAGACGGTCGATGAGGATGAAGCTGCCGGTTTCCCGGTTGTTCTTGTAGGGATCGAAAGCGATCGGCTGGCTGGTGAACAGGTTGCACACGCCGATCTCGTTCAACGCCAGTTCCTTGGCCGCCAAGTGCTCCATGGTGTTGACGTTGATCTTGTACTTGGGCACCGCCAACGTGACCGACAGTGTCTTGCCGCCAATCTTCATCAAGTAAGGACGACCGGCGAGCATGGCCTGTTCGTGCATCCAGATCAGGCTGACCTGGAACTGGTCGGCCACGCTGGCCGGGTCTTCTGCGGTGGACAGTACATCGCCACGGCTGCAATCGACTTCGTCGGTCAGGGTCAGGGTGATGGACTGCCCAGCCACGGCTTGTTGCAGGTCACCATCGAGGGTAACGATGCGGGAGATTCGACTCTCTTGCCCGGCCGGCAACACACGTACGCGGTCACCGGGATGAATCACGCCGCTGGCGATGGTGCCAGTGAAGCCACGGAAATCCAGGTTGGGGCGGTTGACCCACTGCACGGGCATGCGGAACGACAGTTTCTGCTGGTGCGCCTCGTCGATCTCGACAGTTTCCAGGTAGCCCATCAGCGTGGTACCGCGGTACCAAGGCATGTGCTCGCTCTGCTCAGTAATGTTTTCACCTCGCAGCGCGGACATCGGGATGGCGGTGAAATCCTGCAGATTGATCTGCTTGGCGAAGGCGCGATAGTCATCGACGATGGCGTTGAAGACTTTCTCCGAGTAGTCCATCAGGTCCATCTTGTTGACGGCCAATACCACCTTGCGAATGCCGAGCAGCGAGGCCAGATAGCTGTGACGCCTGGATTGGGTCAGCACGCCGCGTCGGGCGTCGATCATCACCACGGCCACGTCCGCCGTGGAGGCGCCGGTCACCATGTTACGGGTGTACTGCTCATGACCGGGGGTGTCGGCAACGATGAATTTGCGCAGGTCAGTGGAGAAAAAACGGTAGGCCACATCGATGGTGATGCCTTGTTCGCGCTCGGCGGCCAAGCCATCCACCAACAGGGCGAAGTCCAGATCGCCACCCTGGGTGCCGTCTTTTTTCGAGTCGGCCTCCAGCGCTTCCATCTGGTCTTCGAAGAGCATTTTCGAATCGTAGAGCAGGCGTCCGATCAGGGTGCTCTTGCCATCGTCCACGCTGCCGCAGGTAATGAAGCGCAGCAGACTCTTGTGCTCGTGGGCCTTGAGGTATTGCCCGATATCCTCGGCAATCAGGTCAGATACGTGTGCCATTAGAAATACCCCTCTTGTTTTTTCTTCTCCATCGATGCGGACGAGTCGTGGTCGATCATTCGCCCCTGACGCTCGGACGTGCGGGTCAGCAGCATTTCCTGAATGATCTTGGGCAGGGTGTCGGCATCGGACTCGACGGCACCGGTGAGCGGGTAGCAACCCAAGGTGCGGAAGCGCACGTTGCGAATCATCGGCACTTCACCCGGGTTGAGTGGCATGCGTGCGTCATCGACCATGATCAGCATCCCGTCACGCTCGACCACCGGGCGCGGCGCGGCGAAGTACAGCGGTACGATCGGGATGTTTTCCAGGTAGATGTATTGCCAGATGTCCAGCTCGGTCCAGTTGGACAGAGGGAATACGCGGATCGACTCGCCCTTGTGTTTACGCGTGTTGTACAGGTGCCAGAGCTCCGGACGCTGGTTCTTCGGGTCCCAGCGGTGCTGGTCGGAGCGGAAGGAAAAAATCCGTTCCTTGGCCCGCGATTTTTCCTCGTCGCGACGTGCGCCGCCGAAGGCCGCGTCGAAGCCGTAATGATCCAGCGCCTGCTTCAGCCCCTCGGTCTTCATGATGTCGGTGTGGATCTGCGATCCGTGCTTGAACGGGCTGATGCCCATTTCAATGCCTTCGGGGTTGGTGTGGGTCAGCAGGTCCACGTTCAGCTTGGCCACCATCTGATCGCGGAAGCGATACATCTCCTGGAACTTCCAGGTGGTGTCGACATGCAGCAAAGGGAAGGGCGGCTTGGCCGGGTAGAAGGCCTTCATCGCCAGGTGCAGCATGACCGCGCTGTCCTTGCCGATGGAGTAGAGCATGACCGGGTTGTCGGATTCGGCGACAACCTCGCGCATTGCCTGGATGCTTTCGGCTTCCAGTCGTTGCAGGTGGGTAAGCGTCATAGATTTTCCTCTCGCTTTTTGTTGTTGTCGTTTATCAACGTACAACTGCTGCGATTCGGACTTATGCGCGACTTGATGTTTTAACATCAGGCGCAACATCTGCAGCATGGGGTCGCGGGGCAGGGTGGTGGCGACCGCGGCTGGTGCGTTGCCTGGCACATCGTCATGGATGACGCGCGCGGCTTGCTGACTGATCTGGGTCGCCAGTTCGCGGGCACCGCTGAGCATTGCGCTGGCTTCGGGCAGATGAAACAGATGCAGCCGCTCAGCGCGTTCGCCCGCCCAGGTGATGAAGGTCGCGGCGCGTTGCCAGTGCATGCCCGAGAGCAAGGCAAACACTTTGCGTTCGGCCGAGCGATACAGGCGGTCGAAGAACGCTTCCAGGTGGGGGGCGCGCAACCCGTCTTCATAAGGCAGCCAGAGCACCTTGCCGCGATTGCTGACCGCGCGCAGTACCCCGTAACTGAGCTTGCCCTGATCGTTACGGGCACCGTAGTCATCGATCCAGTGGATCTCGCCGTTCTGCGTACGGGCCTGCTCGAGAATGTCCCGGTAGGTGCTGCGGTACCAGCGCTGCACCGCCAGCGAAGCATTCGCGACACGCTTGGCCGGGCGCTCGGCATTGAGCTGCCAGCGTTGCAAATAATGCGCGGCGGTGCGTTCTGGCAAGTCGATATCGTGCAGGCGCTTGACCAGTGCCTGCATCGCTTCCAGTTGCCAGAGCAGGAACGGTAACTGGTGCCGTTCCGGCGGCGTGCTGACCAACAATTGGTAGATGTTCTGTTCCTGCTCGGCAGAGAGACTGCGGCCTTCACCTTGCTTGCGCCCGCGTTCGCGTACGGGCACGGCATTCCAGCCACCGGCTTGCCACGCCTTGTAGGCAGAGATGATCGTCGGCGATGAGAGTCCTGTGTCCTGGCTGATGGCTTTGAGCGTGCTGCCGGCGATGCGCAACTGCACGGCGCGCAGGCGAAGTCTGTTGATCTGTGGAACGGATAACTGATTGCCGTGGGACACAGGAACTCCTGTTAAACATCCATTTGCTGAGTGGCGGTGGTGTGGATGTCTGTACTGTTCCCGGATCCGGAAAACGGCGCATAGGCCGAATGGACCATACGAAGAACAAAAACAGGAGAATTCCCATGAACGAGTCAATGACTGTTCTGCTTGAAGACGTCATCAGTATTGTTCGCGCAGCGGGCGAACTGGTGTTGGAGGTGTACCGCTCGGATTTCGAGGTGCGCGGGAAAGTCGATGCCTCACCGGTGACCGAGGCTGACGAGCGTGCCGAGACTTTGATTTTGCAGGCCTTGGCGACACGCACGCCGCAGATTCCGGTGATTTCCGAAGAGGCCGCCGCTGCCGGCCAGGTGCCCGAGGTGGGCCAGCGTTTCTGGCTGGTGGACCCGCTGGACGGGACCAAGGAGTTCATCAATCGCAATGGCGAGTTCACCGTCAATATCGCCCTGATCGATAACGGTGAGCCGGTGCTTGGGGTGGTTCTCGCGCCCGCGCTGGAGCGACTGTTCGCCGGTGCCCGTGGTTGCGGCGCCTTTATCGAACAGGCTGGAAAGCGCCAGGCAATTCACTGTCGAACGGTGTCGGAACATGGACTGGATGTGGTCGCCAGCCGCTCCCATGGCGATGCCGAGGCGTTGGATAAATTCCTCGACGGGCGCAAGGTGCGCTCACTGAAAAGCGCTGGCTCATCGCTGAAAATTTGTCTGGTGGCTGCGGGCGAAGCGGACCTTTATCCGCGCCTGGGGCGCACCATGGAGTGGGATATCGCCGCGGGTCATGCGGTACTGGCCGCCGCCGGTGGGCAGATCTTCACTCTGGCCGGTGATGCGCTGGGTTATGGCAAGCCCGGCCTGGACAACCCGCATTTCTACGCTCGCGGGCTATAGATCCTACCCGGTATCAGCTTGCGTACGGGCCGCTTCCAGAGAGGGAGGCAGGCCCTCTGTGGTTTAAAGATTGGCGATGTGGTGGGTGATTCGAGCTTCGGCAGCCATCAGCGCCGCCAGCGACCCACTTGACCACTGGTTAGTCGAATGTGGAGGGACGCAGGCAACCGACAGCCATTTAGCCATGGCGCTGTTGCTGTGTACCGCACGCCAGGTTCTCGCCGCCGATGCGACTGTTCAGGCGATGCTGGACTTGGCATAGCCTGAAGCTGTAGGGCACCTCATGAGGTTACGAGACGGTCGCTGCGTGACGATAGGCCGTTCTGGACGCATGATTCGCCGTGCGTACCAGCAACAGCACCGCGCCAAGCACCGGCAGGTTCACCAGCAATAGCGCATAACGCAGCGACTCCTGGCCAAACAGCGGTAGCAGCATGTCGCTGAACAACCCGGTGATCAGCGGGCCGACGCCGACCCCGAGCAGCGTACTGACGATGGTTTGCAGGGCCATGGCACTGCCACGCCGAGCCGGCGGCACCAGTTGGGTGACGAGGTTGAAGGACGGCGCGACCCACCACACGGCAAAGAAGGCATAGAGCGCGCACCAGAGCATTGCGCTGGGGATGGGTACATCACCGACGCGGATCAGCACGGCGTCGGACCAGAGCAGATAGGGAATCAGCGCGGAGAGGGCCGTCAGATGGCCCAGCACGGGGATGGAAATCTGCCAGTGCGGGTGGCGGCGGCTCAGGCGGTCACTTAACCAACCACTGAACAGGCCACCGATCCCGGCGCAGGTGCCGCAGATGACTCCGGCCAGCAACCCGGCGTGTTGCAGTGACAAGCCGTGGGAGCGCACCAGGAAACTGGTGTTCCACATGCCGACGGCGTAGGCGCTGAGCGTGGTCAGGCCGCCGGCGAGGATCAGGCAACGGTAGGCCGGCGACGCCCAGAGCTGGCGTGCTTCGGCACCCATGCCCAACAGTGGAGATGGCGAGTGAGCGTGGGGCAATAGGTCCCAACGGCCCCGTTGCGGGTCGCGCACGACAAAGGCCAGGAGGGCACTGAACACCAGCGCGGGAACGCCAAGGGCAATAAACCCGCTGCGCCAGCCATAGTGCTCCACTACCCAGGCCCCGATGCTCAAACCGATGATCGAGGAAAAGGTCGGGGCAGAGGTAAAGCAACTGATAGCGAATGAGCGCCGTTGCGGGGGATAGAGGTCAGCGATCACTGACAGCGAAGCCGAGGTGGTCGGCGACTCACTGACCGCCACCAGCATCCGCGCAAAGGCCAGCGCCAGGAAGCTTCCGGCCAGCCCGCAGGCCATGGTCGCCACGGCCCAGAGCAGGCACGACATGGCCAGCAGGCGTGTACGCGGCATGCGGTCCACCAGCCGTCCCGCCGGCAACCCCATGAGCGCATACACCGCCGCGAATGCCAGGCCGGAGATCAACCCCATGGCGGTGTCGCTGACGCCGAACTCGGCTTTGATCGGCTCGATCATCACCGCGAGTATTTGTCGCCCGACGAAGTTGTCGGCGAAGACCATGGCCAGCAGCAACAGCAAACCGTGGCTACCCCAACCGACCCTGGCTGGCGGCAGCGTGCCCGGGACCACGGTCATCGCGGTGCCCAGAGATCAGGCAAGCCGGGGTCACTCACGACAATCAGGCGTTTGAGCAAGACCTTCAATGCTTGTGCGTCAGCGGTGCCGAGCTTGGCCGAGAGGTCCTCTTCCACGGCCTTGGCCAGCGCCAGTTGATGCAGTGAAATCTCCCGGCCCTGGGCCGTGAGGACAAACCGCAGCGACTCGGCCGAGCCCTCGATCGCCACCAGGCGCTGGTGTTCGAGAAAACGCATGCTCGCCAATGTGACTTCGCGGCCGGTGTAAGCCACGAAGGTATTGATTTCCTCAAGGCTCAGGTTGTCTCGGATGCACAATATCGACAGGATAAAAAACGCCCATTCGTCCAGTTGCTGATTACTCAGCATCTGCCGCAGCGTATTGAGCACCTGATAATGGCCGCGCCCCAACAGGTAACCGAGCAAGTCCTCGGTATAACTGCACTCAGGGGGCGGCGGCGTGGTGGCCAGACGCAGTTCATTGCGCGGCTTGCGGGTCGCAAGGGCATACTGGCCGCTCTGGAACGCCAGCGGCGCACGGTCGCTGTGATCGAAGGCGAGGACTTCACCGACAAAAATCACGTGGTCGCCGCCTTCATACTGGAACGCGGTGCGGCATTGGAAACGCGCCGTGCAGTCTTGCAGCAGCGGCGCCTCGCTGACGCCATTGTCCAGCTTGATTTCAGAAAACTTGTTCTCGCCCTGGGTGGCGAAACGTCCTGACAGGGTTTCCTGTTCGGTGGACAACACGTGGACGTTCCAGTGTTTGCCGCTGGTGAAGACCGGCAAGCTGCGGGCCTGCTTGGACAGGCTCCAGAGCACCAGCGGCGGATTGAGCGACACCGAGTTGAAACTGTTGGCCGTGATCCCCACGGGTGAGCCGTCTTCGGTCTGGGTGGTGATGATGGTGACCCCGGTGGTAAAGGTGCCGAGCGCGGCACGAAAAGCCTGGGGATCGAAACTGACGTTTTGCATTGCCATGACTGGCCTCATGGGGTGGGATTTTCGTAGGGCCAGTATTGGTCGCAACACGCTGTTTAACATCGTCTCAATGGACTAACAGATTTGCTCGATCCTCGTCCGATCGGACGAGGCGTCGCGAGGGGGGCACGGCTAGGGTGGCGGCAAGCGCATCGGGCGCTTCCCGGCCATGGGGCCAGTACCAGCAAGGGGACACGAATGAGTTCAGTCACATCATCCGTCCAAGGGCTTACCAGCCTGTTATCCCGGCAAAAAAGCGCATTCGCCAGCGCCGGTGCGGTGAGCGCCGACACCCGCCGACGTCGACTCCAGCAAGTCATCGATCTATTGGTCCGCCACCATGGCGCGTTGACCGAGGCGATCGACCTGGATTTCGGCGGTCGGCCTGCCGGTTTCTCTTTGATGAATGACGTGCTGGGCGCCCTGGCCTCACTCAAATATGCGCGAGACCATCTGCATGACTGGATGCAGGATGATCCGCGTGCGCCTTTCGCGCCTTACGACCAGCTCGGCGCCAAGGCGTGGGTGATGTACCAACCCAAGGGCACGGTGGGCATTCTCGGCACCTGGAACGCGCCTTTGTTTACCCTGTTCAGCCCCTTGGCCTCGGTTCTGGCCGCGGGCAACCGGGCCATCCTCAAGCCGTCGGACGTGGTGCCACGGACGGCCGAACTGGTGGCGCAGCTGTTCGCTGAACACCTCGACCCGCTGGAGATCGCTGTCGTCACCGGCGACGTGGAATTGGCCGAAGCCTTCAGCGCTCAGCCGTTTGACCACCTGGTATACACCGGCAGTACTGCGACGGGGCGGCTGGTCATGCGCAACGCCGCACAGAACCTGGTGCCGGTGACGCTGGAGTTGGGAGGCAAGTCGCCGGTCATCGTCACCAGTAGCGCCGACCTCAAAAAAACCGCTTTCAGTATCGCCGTGGGGAAAGCCTGCAATGGCGGGCAGATCTGCATCAATCCGGATCTGGTGTATGTGCCCAAGGCGCTGCTTGAACCCTTCCTTGAGGCACTGCGCGCAACCTACAGCGAACTCAATCCTTCGGTGGCCGGCAACCCGGATGTGGTGGCGGTGGTCAACCAGCGGCACCTGGACCGGGTCGAAGGTTACGTGCTTGATGCCCAGGCCCGTGGCGCACGCGTCGAGTGCCTGCCCGAACCCCTGGCGCTGAATGCCCAGGACCGGCGCCGGCCCCTGCGCGTGGTGGTCGAACCGGCGCCGGACAGTGTGATCATGCGCGAAGAAATCTTCGGCCCCGCCATGGTCGTACTCACCTATGAAGACCTCGACCAGGTCATTGACGATATCAATGGTCGTCCACGCCCGCTGGCGCTGTATTACTTCGGCAAAGACCCCCAAGAGCAGCGCTACGTGCTGGAGCACACCGTGTCCGGCGGGGTGACCGTCAACGATGTGATGATGCATGCGGCGATGCACGATGCGCCGTTTGGCGGCGTCGGCGCCTCGGGCATGGGCCATTACCACGGCCATGATGGATTTCTCGAGTTCAGTCACCAGCGCACGGTGTTCAAGGCCCCGGAGCATGACCCGCGCCGCGAATGGGGGCTCTTGCCGCCGTATGGCGAGCACTTCCTGGCGGCCATGCTGGCCAGCGTGACTGCCGACTGACCGAGAGCGGGGCGCATCCCGCGCCCCGTCAGTTGCACGAGATAAGCCATTGTTTATGTTCAAGACAATCACTATCGCTCAGCGCTTGTGGCTATGGGCGCTGCTGGCCACATTGTTGTTTGTACTGGCGGTCGGTTTTGGCGCGTATGGCTTGCAGCAGGCGCGCGACAGCCTGCGGGCTATCAACGAGGACAATCTGGCGACGCTGCTGATGTTTGGCGAGGTCCAGCATCGGCTCGATGAGAGTCGGCGCCAGGTCTTGCTCGCCATCCAACAGGACCCCGAAGGTCCGTTGGTGGCGGCGTTCGACCGCCCCGTCGAAGCAACCCTGAGCGTAATCGAGACAAACAATCGGGTGCTTGACGAGCTCTGGGCGCAGTACCGTCAGCGTTCCCTGACCAGCGAAGAACAACAGGCGGGCGACGCATTCGCCGAGCATTACCAGGCATGGAAGGACGAGTTGGACATCCTCCTCGAAACGTTTCGTGCCGGGGATTTTCGGCTGCCAGGTATTCTTTCATTCCTGCGCATGGCCGAGCCGCAAGGCGATGCTGCCGTGCTTGAGCTGGGCAAGTTGCAAGCGTTCCAGCAGGCCGCGGCCGAGCAAGCGTATGAGGCGGCGCAACAGCGCTATCGCTCGACGGTGCTGGCATACCTGGCGCTGGCCGTGGTGGGCGTACTCGCGGGCAGCCTTACTGCGTTTTCCACCTTGATCCGGCTCAAGCGCGCCTTTGCCCAGGCTGGCGCCAGCGTGCGCGCCATCGCCAGTGGTGACTTGTCGCAACCCATTGTGGTCAAGGGCCATGACGAGTTCGCGCAGATGCTCGGCGACATCGCGGCGATGCGCGATAGCCTGCACGGGCTGATCTCACAAATGCGCACGCTGGTACGGCGAGTCAGTTTCGAGGCCGCGCACATGGCTGAATCGGCGGAACTGGCCTCGTTGGCCACCCAACAGCAGGCGGATGCGGTGCGCGGCATTTCCAGTGCAGTCGAACACCTGTCGGGATCGATCGGCGAAGTGGAAAACCATGTCAGGATGTCGCGCAGCATCACTCAACACTCGGCGGGGCGCTCGGGCAAGAGTGAGGGGTTTATCCGCGACATGGCCCAGGAGATGAACCGCATCAGCGATGTGATCAGCGATACCGCCGTGCATATACGCGAGCTGGAAGGCTTCTCCGACGAGATCAGCCACGTGCTCAATGTCATTCGCAGCATTGCCGAGCAAACCAATCTGCTGGCCCTGAACGCGGCCATCGAGGCGGCGCGGGCAGGCGAACAGGGTCGCGGGTTTGCCGTGGTCGCGGACGAAGTCCGTATGTTGGCTCAGCGTACCGCCAGTTCGATTGGTGAGATCGACCTTACCGTGCAACGCATTCAGGAAGGCACCCAGGCCGTGGTCGACGGCATGGGACGGGTGGTCAGCCGCGTGCGCGACGGGGTCAGTCTGGCGCATGAGGCCGGTGACTCCGTGGCGCAGATTCGCAGTGGCACCGATGACGTGATCCGTAGCGTGGATACCATTGCCACGGTGATCACCGAGCAGGTGCGTGTGACACGGGAAATGGTCGCGCGGGTCGAGAGTGTCTCGGCGGGCACCGGCGCGCTGTCGGCCAACGCCGGTCGCAGTGCCGTCGCCGCGTCTGACCTGGAGCAACTGGCGCGGGCGCTGGATCAGTTGTCGGCCCGCTTCAATGTGGTTTGAATGCCCGGCCGGGATCAAGGCTGGCGGGGCAATCGCTGAGACATAAAGCCGTTCAAATTACCCTCATAACAATAATCGACAGGGCGCGACAATCACTATGAAAACCAACGAACAGCAACCGATTACTGCCTCGACAACCACCTTGTCCAACGCGCCGGAGACCGGCTGGCCCCGGCGCAGCGTGCTCAAGGCCGGCGTCCTGGCTGCGGGCGTCGGGCTCCTGGGGCGCTTTGCCGATGCCCGTGCAGCGGGGCTGTCGGCCAGTGATTACCAGGGGCTGGACGCCTGGGCCATGAGTCAGGCAATCCGCAACGGCGAGCTGCAATCCGAAGACCTGCTGGCGGCGGCGCTGGCTCGCTGCCAAGCGGTCAATCCCCGGGTCAAGGCGGTGAACATGCTGCACGAGGCCTACGCCCGCGCGCTTCTGTCCCGGCGCCGCTCCGCCGGCACCGAAACCCAGGGCACGCTGGCCGGCGTGCCGGTGTTGATCAAAGACCTCAATACCTACCTGCAAGGCACCTCGACCAGCAATGGTTGCCGGCTTTTCAAGGACGCCCCACCAGCGGCCCGGACCAGCACCCTGATCACCCGCTACGAGCAGGCCGGGGCAGTGCCTTTTGGCAAGACGACCTGTCCCGAGTTCGGCTTGACCACCACTACCGAATCGTTGCTCTGGGGGCAGACGCGTAACCCGTGGAACCTGGCCATGAGCGCCGGTGGTTCCTCAGGCGGCGCGGCGGCGGCCGTGGCGGCCGGGATCGTGCCCGTGGCCCATGCCACCGACGGTGGCGGCTCGATCCGCATTCCCGCCTCGTATTGCGGTCTGGTGGGTCTCAAGCCCAGCCGTTATCGCACTCCGAGCGGGCCGGCGCATTTCGAAGGCTGGTTTGGTGCCAGCGTCGGCAATGTGGTCTCGCGCACGGTGCGCGATACCGCGCTGTTTCTCGATGCCGGCCAGGGCCATGAGGCGGGCAGTGCCTACTGGATCCCGCCGCTGCTACGGTCGTATGTCGAAGAATTGCAGCGCGAGCCGGGCAAGTTGCGCGTCGCCGTGGTTCGCCAGTCATTGACCGGCGCGGCGCTGGAACCGGCGATTGCAGCCACGCTGGAGCAGACCATCAAGCAATTGTCGGGATTGGGGCATGAAGTCGAAGAGCTGACGCTGAACATCGATCCACGCCAACTGTTTGGTGCCCATGGCGCGGTGATCGGCACCGCATTGCGTACTGCAATTCACGACCGCGAGCAGGTGTTGGGGCGGGCCGCCACGGCGCAGGATCTGGAGAAAATCACCTTGGTCAACCTGGAGCGCGCCCAGGCCACCACGGGTGAAGACCTGTATCGCGCCCGTCAGTCATTCGAAAGTATTGGCGCAACCATGGAGCAGCCGTTCGAACGCTTCGACGTGATCCTGTCGCCGGTCACCGCCAACCTGACGCCGCAGCTGGGCCTGCTGACGCTGGACCAGCCGTGGGACAGCTATGCCCATCATGCAATGGGCAGCGCCGGCTTCACCGTGTTGGCCAACGTCAGCGGGCAACCGGCCATTTCTCTGCCGCTGGGCCAAAGCGACAACGGTTTGCCGGTGGGCATGATGTTCACTGCCCGTCTGGGCGGCGAAGACGGGCTGCTGCGCCTGGCCAGCCAACTGGAGCAGGATCGTCCCTGGGCCGCCAGGCGCGCCGTCCTCTGAGCAAACGCAGACTAATTGTGGCGAGGGAGCAAGCGCCCTCGCCACAAAAACCTCCCTCGCCACAGGCAGTGGCGCGTTCCTAGTCCGCTTTGACGATGAGCCCGGCCAGTGCAGCCCCGATCATGGGCTGCACTCCGCCAGCATTCGCGCAGCGTCGTCGGCGGTTATTTCTGACCTCAGCTAATGGCATAACAACAATGACGGCTCAAGTTCAGTCTCAGACCCACTACGATGTGATTGTCGTTGGTTCGGGCGCAGGTGCAATGACGTCGGCGGTGTTCCTCGCCGACCAGGGTTTCAGCGTGCTGGTCGTGGAAAAGAGCGACAAGTACGGCGGCACCTCGGCGATCTCCGGCGGCGGTATCTGGATCCCTAACAACCACTATTTCGCCCAGCTGAACGGCAACGACAATTACGACACGGCCTTGCGTTATCTGAAGGCAGCGGCAGGCGAACATGTCGATGAAACCCGACTGCGCTCCTATCTGGACAATGCACCGAAGATGATCGAGGAACTGGCCCGGACCAGCCGCGTGCGCTACGCGGTGGCTGCCAAATACCCCGATTATTACCCGCACCTGCCGGGTGCTTTGCCGGGCGGCAGAACCCTGGATCCGGAGTTCTTCGACACCAGCCTGTTGGGTGACGAACTGGACAACCTGCGCAAACCGTCGCCCTCGACCCTGCTCATGGGGTGCATTGCCTGGACCGCCCGCGATGCGCACAAGGTCATGGCGCGCAGTTTTGGCTGGCGCTTGCTGATCATGGGCCTGATGCTGCGTTACAAACTCGATTTCAAATGGCGCCGCAAAAGCAAGATCGACCGCCGAGCGTCCCTGGGCAGCTCACTGGTGGCGTCGCTACGACGCTCGCTGATGGACCGCAACGTGCCGCTGTGGCTCAACACCGATTTTTCCGGATTGCTCACCGAAGGCGGGCGAGTCAACGGCGTGACCGTGCGGCGTGGCGGTGCCGAGGTGCAATTGCACGCGCGTCACGGGGTAATTCTGGCGTCCGGTGGTTTTGAACAGAACCAGGCGCTGCGTGAAAAATACCTGCCGCAACCGACCCGCATGGGCTGGAGCGCAACGCCGCCGGGGAACAACACCGGCGCGGCGCTGGAGGCCGGGCTGGCGCAGGGTGCAGCCACCGCCTTAATGGATTGGGCCTGGTGGGCACCGACCATTGCCGTACCGGGCGAGGAAAAGCCCCGGGGGATTTTTGCCGAGCGTGCGTTCCCTGGCGCTATCGTGGTCAACAGCCTGGGTCAGCGTTTCGTCAACGAGGCCGCGCCGTACCTGGAGTTCGTCGATGCCATGTACCGCGACAACGGCCTCACCGGCGGTAAGTCGGTACCGGCCTGGGTGATTTTCGACGGGCATTTCCGCTTCAACTATGCGATGGGGCCGTTGATGCCGGCCCAGATCATGCCTGATAGCCGCTTGCGCAAGGAATGGTTGAACACCCTGTATTGGAAGGACGACTCTTTGGCCGGGCTGGCCAAGCAGATCGGCGTCGATGCCATCGGTCTTGAAGCCACCGTGGTCAAGGTCAACGACTATGCGCGCACGGGTAAGGATTCGGACTTCGGGCGCGGCGGCAATGTGTTCGACCGTTACTACGGCGACAGCAACATCAAGCCCAACCCGTGCCTGGCGCCATTGCGCAAGGGCCCGTATTACGCCATGCGCCTGGATGCCGGAGACATCGGTACCAAGGGTGGTCTGTTGACCAACGAACATGCGCAGGTGGTCCGCGAGGACGGCGCTCCCATCGCCGGCCTGTATGCGATCGGCAACTGTTCGGCATCGGTGATGGGCACCAGCTATCCGGGCGCAGGCGGCACGTTGGGGCCGGCGATGACCTTCGCCTATGTCGCCGCCAACCACCTGGCCCGCCAGCGATAGGAGGTTGTATGGCGACATTCGATGACAGCTTCTGCACGCCAATCCAGACACCCTTGCAAGTCGCTGACAGCAGCGCGTTGGTGTGGGACGAACATTGCGACGTGTTGATAATCGGCTGGGGCGCGGCCGGGGCCTGCGCGGCGCTGGAGGCCCGTGCCCAGGGTACCGATGTGTTGATTGCCGACCGTTTTACCGGTGGCGGTGCCAGTGCCAAGAGTGGCGGGGTGGTCTACGCCGGTGGCGGCACCCGCCATCAGCAGGCGGCGGGTTTCAGCGACACCCCCGAAGCCATGTTTGACTACCTCAAGCATGAAACCCAAAACGTGGTCAGCGACGACACCCTGCGGCGCTTCTGTGCCGACAGCGTCGGCAACCTCGACTGGCTGGAAAGTCACGGTGCGCCGTACGGTCACCGGATGCCACCGGGCGGCAAGACCTCGTACCCGCCTGATGGTTACTTCCTCTATTACTCCGGTAACGAACTGGTACCGCAGCATGGCGGCCCGCAGCCACCGGCGCCGCGGGGCCATCGCACCGTGGGCAAAGGCCAGTGCGGCGCGGTGTTGTATGGCCACCTCAAGGCTGCGTGCCTGCGGGCCGGGGCTCGGCCCTTGCTGCAAGCGGCGGCCAAACGCCTGGTGGTTGATTCGCAGGGACGGGTGGTGGGGGCCGAGATGTGGTGCATGCCGCCCGGCAGCCCGCAAGCAACGTTGCATGCACGCCTGGCCGATCGCGCCGAGCGTTTGCAGAATTTTGCCGCGGGTTACTGCAAGAAGTTGCGTGAGCGGATCGGCCAGCTCGAACGGGACTTCGCCCGACCACGGCTGGTTCACGCCCGGAACGGCGTCATCCTCAGTACCGGCGGGTTCATTTTCAATCGCGAACTGATCAAACGGCATGCGCCGAAATTCCAGCGTAACTTCAAAGTCGGTGCCACAGGCTGTGACGGCAGCGGCCTGCGCCTGGGAACCAGCGTCGGAGGTCAGGGCGCCGGGCTGGAGCGGGTGTCGGCCTGGCGTTTCATCAACCCGCCGTACAGTTGGCACAAGGGCATCGTGGTCAATCGCGAAGGCCGGCGTTTCTGCAACGAAGAGGTCTACGGCGCGACCCTGGGTCAACCCTTGATGGAAGAGCAGGGCGGTAAAGCCTGGCTGGTGCTGGATGCACCTTTGCGCAAGAAAGCTATCCGTGAGGCCTTGTTTGGCGGCTATTGGTGGTTTCAAAGCTTCCCGGCCCTGGCCCTGATGCTGTTCAAAGTGCGCAAGGGCCAGCACCTGAGCCAGTTGGCCACGGCCACCGGGATGAATGCGACGGCGCTGCGCGAAACCGTACTGGCGGCCAACGCTGCAGCCCGTGGCGAGGCCCCCGAGCCTTTCGGCAAGTCTGCGAATGGGCGTCAGGTGCTCGATCAGGGGCCGTTTTATGCCTGCGACATTTCCGTCACCAACCCGGTCTTTCCACTGGGTGCCTTGACCCTCGGCGGGTTGCGCGTGGACGAACTCAACGGCGCGGTGCTCGATGGGCAGGGGCAGGCGATACCTGGCCTGTACGCCGCGGGACGCACTGCGCTGGGCATTCCTTCGCACCTCTACATCAGCGGTTTATCCCTGGCTGACTGTGTGTTCTCCGGACGACGCGCTGGCGCGGCCGCCGCCCGGCTTCTGGCGAAACAGCTTCATCCGACCCCTGCACAAGAGACGACATGATGACGAACAACCACAACAACAAAAACGGCCGTGTTCAAGGCAAGGTTGCGCTGGTAACCGGCGGGGCCAAGGGTATCGGGCGGGCCAGTGCCCGCCTGCTGGCGGCGGAAGGCGCCCAGGTGCTGATCAGCGACGTGGATGTCGCGGCGGGCGAGGCACTGGCCGCTGAAATCGGGCCGGCGGCGACCTTTATCCGGCATGACGCCAGCAGTGAGAGCGATTGGCGACACGTCATGGCCCACCTGCGCGAGCAGCATGGCCGGCTGGATATACTGCTGAACAACGCCGGCATCCTGCTCCACGGCAACATCGAGGACGCGACCCTGGAGGACTGGCACAAGGTCATGCGGGTGAATGCCGACAGCGTGTTTATCGGCTGTCGCGAAGGCATCGCGCTGATGAAGCAAACCGGTGGTTCGATCATCAACCTGTCGTCGATAGCGGCCCTCGCCGGGCGGGACGATTACATGGCCTACAGCGCCTCCAAGGGCGCGGTGGCGGCGTTGTCGCGTTCGGTGGCGGTGTTTTGCCGACGTCGCAAATACCGGATTCGCTGCAACACCCTGCATCCGGACGGCGTCCTCACGGACATGACCAGTGGCAGTTTCCCCAAGGATCTCGATCCGGCGCGGGTGACCATCGACAGCGACCCGATGAACCGCATGTGCCTGCCCGAAGATGTCGCGGCAAGCGTGCTGTTTCTGGCCAGCGACGAATCGCGGGCGATCAACGGCGTCGAGTTGCGCATCGACAGCGGGCAGATGGTCATGAGCATCTGAGTGAATATGCGCTGACGCAAGACACAAGGCCGCTGCCTGTTGTCACAGGTCAGCGGCCTCGTCGCTTCTGTCGGCGGTGTTTTTTGGCAGGCAGCAGTCAATGGCCTTCGAAGTGCGCCGGGCGTTTCTCGATAAAGGCTTGCATGCCTTCCTTCTGATCGAGTGAGGCGAACAACAACGCATTGGCCTTGCGCTCCAGTGCCAGGCCGGCTTCCAGTGGCGCGTCCATGCCCGCCAGAATCACTTCCTTGATCTGTTCGGCAGCCAGGGCCGGCATTGCTGCGATCACACGCGCCAGTTCCAGGGCGTGGGCCTGCACCTGGTCATCGTCAACCAGATCGCTGACCAACCCGGCGACCCAGGCTTCCTCGGCGCTGATTGGCTGGCCGGTGAGCGCCATGCGCATTGCCTTGACCTTTCCCACCGCGCGCACCAGCCGCTGGGTGCCGCCAATGCCGGGCATGATGCCGATGCGGATCTCCGGTTGGCAGAAGCGCGCGCTGCGCCCAGCCACAATCAGGTCAGCGTGCATCGCCAGTTCGCAACCACCGCCATAGGCGTAACCGCAGACCGCTGCGATCACTGGCTTGGGGCAGTGCTGGATCGGTCCCCAAACCCGCTCGGTGTGACGCTTGTAGATATCGATGGCACCGACCCCGGCCATGCTGTTGATGTCGCCACCGGCAGCAAACACCTTGTCACCGCCCGTCAGCACGATGCAACGCACCTCGGGATCGACCGCCAGAGCACTGAAATGACGCGACAGCAGCGCCTGCAATTCCAGGCTCAAGGCATTGGTCGCCTGCGGCCGGTTGAGCCGCAACAATGCCACGCCCGGCAGAGGGTGTTCGAGCAGAACCGGTGCAACGGATGAATCGGACATGGGCATCTTCAAGGACCAGGCAACGTGTGAATGACCGTCAGTGTCCTGTTCGCAAGGTTTGGTTTTCATCGTCCGTTCAGACGTAGTTTGGCCCTGAGTTCGTCCCTAGAGTGACCCTTGTCAGTAGAAAAAGGAGCACATGATGGAGCTGCATTCGGGTCTTGATTACAGCGGCAAGGTGGTGCTGGTCACCGGTGGCACCAAAGGCATCGGCGCTGGTATCGCGCAGGGGTTCCTGGCCGCGAACGCACGGGTGATCGTCTGTGCTCGACGCGAGCCTGAACAGGTGCCGACGCAGGGTGGCAAGAACGCGACCTTCATTGCCGCCGATGTGCGTGACCACGATTCCCTGCAACGACTGTTTGCCAGCATCGAGCGCGACTTCGGGCGCCTCGATGTGGTGATCAACAACGCCGGCGGCAGCCCTGCCGCCGACGCGGCCACAGCCTCGCCCAGGTTTCATGAAAGCATCATCGGCCTGAATCTGATCGCGCCGCTCAACGTCGCCCAGCACGCCAACCGGCTGATGCAGGCACAAGCCCAGGGCGGTTGCATTGTCTTTATCGGCAGCATCAGTGCGTTGCGTTCCTCGCCAGGCACCGCTGCCTACGGCGCGGCCAAGGCCGGGGTGCTGGCGCTGGTGCAATCGCTGGGGGTGGAGTGGGGGCCCAAGGTGCGGGTGGTTGCGATCAGCCCGGGTCTGGTGCGGACCGAGCAGGCCCATCTGCACTACGGCTCCGAGGCTGGTATCGCCGCCGTCGCTGCTGGCATTCCGGCCGCACGCATGGCGGTGGCCGAAGACATCGCTAACGCCTGTCTCTACATCGCATCACCGCTGGCCAGTTACGCCAGCGGTTGCAACCTGTTGCTGCATGGCGGTGGTGAACGCCCGGCATTTCTCGGTGCCGCGCAGGTTCTGCCCACCTGATCGACCTATTGCGGCGACCGGGTTCGGTGGCCGCCTTCAATGTGAAGGAGACGACTTTGGCTGATCCACAATTGCTATCCAATGTGCGCGCCCTGGTGGGGCGCCAGTACGGCCGCGTGTATGCCTGGGACGAGGTCAACGCACCGATGATTCGCCAGTGGTGCGAGGTCATGGGCGTGGACAACCCGCTGTACACCGACCCGGCCTTTGCCTTGGGCACCGAACATGAGGGCCTGATCGCCCCGCCTGCCATGCTGCAGGTGTGGACCATGGAGGGCCTGCACGCTAACAATTATCCGCCTGGCTCCACCGACGAGAACCCTTACGAGGTGCTCAAGGAAATGGAAGCCCATGGCTATGCCTCCACCGTGGCGGTGAACTCCGAACTGAGCTTTACCCGCCCGGTGCGGCTGGGGGAAAAGCTCTACTACACCACGCGCCTGGATTCGGTCGGCGATGAGAAAACCACCGCCCTGGGCACCGGCTTCTTCGTCACCCTGATCATGAGCCACTTCGTCGAAAAGGCTGGAGGCGACGAGCCAGTGGGCGAGTTGTTGTTCCGCGTGTTCAAGTTCCGCCCGGCCAATGCCCAGGCACCCGCCAAAGTGGATGCTACACCAGCCAAACCCAAGCGCCCGCTGCCGGGCATCAGCGATGACACCCGGTTTTTCTGGGAAGGCTGCGAGAAGGGCCAGTTGCTGATCCAGCGCTGCACCGCGTGCAAGACCCTGCGTCATCCACCGGCACCGGTGTGTATCGAGTGCCACAGCTTCGACTGGGACACCGTGGAAGCCAGCGGCCGCGCCAAGCTGTATTCGTTCGTGGTCATGCACTACCCCGAAGTACCGCCGTTCGATTACCCCAACCCCATCGGGCTGATCGAGCTGGAGGAGGGCGTGCGCCTGATCGCCGGACTGGTCGGTATCGAACGCGAACAAATACAGATCGGCCAGCGCTTGCAGGTCGAATTCCAGACCTTCGATGACCAGCAGACCCTGCCTATGTTCCGGCCGGTAGACGCGTAGGAGCCAGTCACCATGGATTTCGAATTAAGTGAAGACCAGCGCGCCATTGCGCAGATGGCCGACAGCCTGTTTGTCGACCATTGCCATGACGACTACATGCGCCAGTGGGACACCAGCGGCGAGCCAATGATGGCGCCGCTGTGGAAACTGTGCATCGAGACCGGGCTACAAGCGCTGGCCATTCCCGAAGAACACGGCGGCAGCGGCCTGGGTATGACCGAGCTGATGCTGGTGTTGCAGGCCCAAGGCAAGGCCCTTGCCCAGGTGCCGTTGTGGCGCCATCAACTGGCGGCCGCGACCCTGGCTCGTTTCGATGCCAGCGCCAGTGCAGAGTGGATCGCCGCGGCAGCGTCCGGCGAGGTGTTGTTGAGCCTGTCCGTCGATGGCTTGAGCAGTGCGTTGGGCATCGAGTTGCAAGCACGTCCCTGCGCCGCAGGCTGGTCGATCAACGGCCGGGTCGCGGCCCTTTCCATGGGCGATCAAGCCCGGGCCGCGCTGGTGCTGGCGGAGGCCGAGGGGCAACCGCGTTTGCTTCTGCTCGACCTGTCAGCGCCCGAGATACAACGGGTGTCGGCGGTGTTGACCCACGGCGAAGCGGTGGCCGACCTGCACATCAAAGGCTTGACCGTGAACGCCAAGGCGCTGTTGCCGGCCGAGGCTGTCGCCTGGCTGGAACTGCGTAGCGTGGCAGCGTTGGCTGCCTTGCAACTGGGGGTCAGCGAAGAGCAGATCCGCCGCACCGTGACCTATGTCAGCGAGCGTCGGCAGTTCGAACGCGCCATCGGTAGCTTCCAGGCGGTGCAGATGAGCATGGCCGACAACCACATTGCCGTCGAAGCCTTGCGCACGGCGCTGTGGCAACTGGCCTACCGCATCGATGCAGGCTTGCCGGCGCCTTCCGAAGCCCTGGCCACCGCCTGGCTGGCCTGTGAAGCGGGGCACCGTATCGGCCACATCGCACAGCACGTGCATGGCGGGATTGGCGTCGACCTGACGTACCCGATCCACCGTTTTCTCTATTGGAGCCGTGGCCTCTGCCTTGCCCTCGGTGGTTCGGCGGCAAACCTGGAACGCCTGGGCGACTGGCTCAACAATAACGACAAGCTGGGATGGAAATATGACCTCGAAGAACACCAAGCGCTTTGAAGACGTGCGCCCCGGCGAAGCACTGCCGGAACTGGCGGTGCCGGTCACAGTGACCCTGATCAACGGCGGCGCGATTGCCACTCGTGACTATTTCCCCGGCCACCACGACGCGGACGCAGCTCGTGCCTTGGGTTCGCCCCATGTGTTCATGAACATCCTCACCACCAACGGTTTGGTGCAGCGGTTCATCGAGCAGTGGGCCGGGCCGCTGGCGCAATTCACCGCATTGAAAATCAAACTCGGTGCGCCGAATTATCCCGGCGACTGCATGACCTTCAGCGGCAGCGTCACCAGCCTCGACGCCGACACCCGCGCGGTGGAAATCACCTTGAGCGGCAAAAATTCCATGGGCAACCACGTGACCGGCACGGTCGCGCTGGTCCTGCCCTGACAGCCGGAGAGACACAGATGACTGATTCATCGATTTCCGGGCGCGCCGCGATCGTTGGCCTCGGCGCGACCGAATTTTCCAAGAACTCCGGCCGCACCGAATTGCGCCTGGCCCTGGAAGCCACCTTGAGCGCACTCAAGGACGCCGGCATCGACCCGAGCGAGGTCGAGGGTTTCAGTTCCTATTCCGTGGACAAGGTCCCGGAATACGAAATTGCCCGTTTGCTCGGTTGCAAGGACGTGAAGTTTTTCTCGCAAGTGCCCCACGGTGGCGGTGCAGCCTGCGGCCCCGTGATGCACGCGGCCATGGCGGTGGCGACCGGGATGGCGAAAGTGGTGGTGGTGTATCGCGCCATGAACGAACGCTCCTGGTATCGCTTTGGTACTGGCAGCTACGGGTTCGCCTCGACGCCGACCTTCGATAATGTCAACTACGGCTGGTACATGCCTCACGGCTTCCATACGCCGGCAGCCTGGGTCGGCATGTTTGCCCAGCGCTACATGCACACCTATGGCGCCACCTCCGAGGACTTTGGTCGGGTCGCAGTGGCGGCGCGGGATTTTGCCGCGACGAACCCCCAGGCGTTTTTCCATGGCAAGCCAATTACCCTGGAAGAACACCAGGCTTCACGCTGGATCTGCGAACCGTTGCACTTGCTCGACTGCTGCCAGGAATCCGATGGCGCAGTGGCGATGGTTATCACCTCGGCTGAGCGCGCCCGTGACCTGCGGCAGAAACCGGTGACCATCAAGGCGGGCTCACAAGGCATCAGCCACGGCCAGCAGAGCATGACTTCGTTCTACCGCGAAGACATTACCGGGCTGCCGGAAATGGGCGTGGTCGCCCGCGAACTGTATCGCCAGTCGGGCCTGGGCCCGGACGCGTTCCAGACCGCTGTGATCTACGACCACTTCACTCCGTTCGTGTTGCCGCAGCTGGAAGAGTTCGGCTTCGTCAAACGCGGCGAAGCCAAGGAGTTCATCCGCGCCGGGCACCACGCCCGTGGCGGCAAACTGCCGATCAACACCCATGGCGGGCAACTGGGCGAAGCCTATATCCACGGCATGAACGGCATCGCCGAAGCGGTGCGCCAGGTGCGTGGCACAGCGGTCAACCAAGTGGCGGATGTGCAGAACGTGCTGGTCACGGCCGGCACCGGCGTACCCACCAGCGGCCTGATTCTCGGCGCAGCCTAAGGAGCAGCATATGTTCGTCGACCTCACTCCCGAACAACATGCCCTGCGCCACAAGGTGCGGGACTATTTCCAGGCCCTGATGACCCCGGACATGCGTGACCAGTTGCGCGGCAAGGAAGGGGGCGAGCTGTTTCGCCAGACCATCCGCCAGATGGGCCGCGATGGCTGGCTGGCTGTCGGCTGGCCCAAGGCCCATGGCGGCCAGGGCTACGCCGCCACCGAACAGTTGATCTTCTTCGAAGAAGCCAACATCGCCGGGGCGCCGCTGCCGTTCGTGACCATCAGCACCGTCGGCCCGGCCTTGATGGCTCACGGCAGCGAGCTGCAGAAAGAACGTTTCCTGCCAGGCATCGCCGCGGGCGAAATCATGTTCGCCATCGGTTACTCCGAACCTGAAGCCGGCAGCGATCTGGCGGTGCTGAAAACCAGTGCTCGCCAGGACGACCAGGGCTTCGTGGTCAATGGCAACAAGCTGTGGACTTCGGGTGCCGAATCCGCCGACTTCGTCTGGCTGGCGGCCCGTACCGATCCGACCCAGGCGCGGCATAAAGGCATTTCGCTGCTGATCGTCGACACCTTGACACCGGGCTTCTCCCACACACTGATTCCGACCACCAGCATCCCGACCACGGCCACCTACTACGACAACGTGCGGGTGCCCAAAGAGATGCTGGTGGGTGAGTTGCACGGTGGCTGGAAGCTGATTACCTCGCAATTGAACCACGAGCGCCTCGGCCTGGGCACGTGGTCGGACAAGGTGGTGGCGTTGTTCCGTCGGGTTTACCTGTGGGCGCGGGCTTGCGACGAACAGGGCCGTCGGGCGATGGACAAGGCCTGGGTGCGCAGCTCGCTGGCCGAATGTTATGCGCGCCTGGAGGCCATGCGCCTGATCAACATGCGCATCGCCGCCGACCTGGAGCACGACCGCATGAGCGTGGCGCTGAGTTCGACCACCAAGGTGTTCGGCTCGGAGTCGGCCATCGAAATCCTGCGCAAGCTGGCGGCGATCGTCGGGGCCAATGGTTCGATGCGCAGCGGTTCGGCGGCAACCCTGCTGCAGGGCGAACTTGAGTTCGAGTTGCGCTGTGTGACCACGTTGACCTTCGGCGGTGGCACCAATGAAATCCAGCGCGAACTGATCGCCCAGTTTGGCCTCGGCATGCCACGCACCCAACGCTGACGCTCGTCCATCAAAAACAAAAAACGTACTCGCCCCGGAACCGGGGCGGGTCGAAGGGGACTTTCATGAGCACTATCGAGCAATTCCGGCACGACACCCGTGCCTGGCTGGAGGCCAACTGTCCGCTGTCGATGCGCACGGGAATGGCTGAAGGCGATGTGGTGTGGGGCAGCCAGAATCCGCAATTTCCCTGCGAAGACGCGCGCCTGTGGTTCGAACGCATGCGCGACAAGCGCTGGTTCTGCCCAGAATGGCCGGTGGAATACGGTGGCGCGGGCCTGACCGACGAAGAACTGGCGGTGCTGGAAAGCGAAATGCGCCGGATCAAATGCCGGCCGCCGCAAATCAACCTCGGCATCTGGATGCTCGGCCCAGTGTTGCTGGCCTTCGGCAGCGATGAGCAGAAACGCGATCTGCTGCCGCCGATCGCCCGGGGTGAAGTGCGTTGGTGCCAGGGCTTCTCCGAGCCGAACGCAGGTTCCGACCTGGCCAGCCTGAAAATGGCCGCCCGCGATGCCGGTGACCACTTCGTGGTGGACGGTAGCAAGATCTGGACCTCCTACGGCGATAAATCTGACTGGATGTATGCGCTGGTGCGCACCGACTTCAGCGCTCCGAAACATGAAGGCATCAGCCTGATCGTGCTGGACATGCGCAGCCCTGGGGTCAAGCCACAGCCGATCGATTTGATCAGCGGCAAATCGGCGTTCTGCCAGGTGTTCTTCGATGGTGTGAAGGTGCCCAAGAGCCAGTTGATCGGGCCGTTGAATGGTGGCTGGAACCTGGCCAAGTACCTGTTGCAGCACGAGCGCAAGGCCATGTCGAAGTTCGGCGAGTTCAGCCTGCCGTCGCACTTCGACCTGCTGGCCTTGATGCGTGAGTACGTGCCGGCGCCACAGACCCAAAGCGAACACGCGTTGCAGGCTCGGGCCACGGCCTGTGCGATGAACGAGCAGGCCTACAACCTGACTGTGCAGCGCATGGGCGAAGAGGCACGGGCCGGTGATGACATCGGTGGCCTGATGTCGATCATGAAACTGGTGCACACCGAACAGGAGCGCGACAAGTTCGAAGTACTGCTCGATGCCATGGCCGGGCATGCGTTCGGCTGGGAAAGCCCGGCGTTCAGCGAGCAGCAACTGGCGATCACTCGCGCCTGGCTCAACAGCTACGCGTTGACCATCTCGGGCGGCGCCTCGGAGATACAGCTCAATGTCATCGCCAAGCGTGTGCTTGGTTTGCCTGAAGTGAAGAAGCCTTCCGTGAAAACAGGAGCACAGTCATGAGCCTGCGTTATAGCGATGAACAGCGTTTGCTGGCCGACAGCGCGCGGGACTTTCTCGCCGCCCGCAGCCCGGTCAGCGCCCAGCGTCGACTGCGCGATGACGCGGTGGAGCTGGGCTTCGATGCGCAGTTGTGGCGGGACGCGGTCGAGCTAGGCTGGAGCGCAATTCCGTTTCCGGAAGATTTCGGCGGCCTGGATTTCGGCTGCAAGGGCCTGGGACCGATCTTTGAGTCCATGGGCCGCAACCTGTCGGCCTCGCCGCTGTTATCCAGCGTGGTGCTTGGTGGTTCGCTGCTGCACCTGGCGGGCAACTCGGCGCAACAGACGCACTGGTTGCAAGCAGTGATCGGAGGCGAACAGCGCCTGGCCCTGGCCGTGGACGAACGCTCGCGCCACGACCCGAGCCGCATTGCCCTTGAGGCGAAGGCCGAGGGGCAGGGCTACCGCTTGCACGGCGACAAGTGCTGGGTCGTCAACGGGCTGGGCGCCGATGCCTATGTGGTGGCGGCGCGCACGTCCGGGCAGCCGGGCGACACGCAAGGCATCAGCCTGTTCCTGGTGCCCGCCGATACGCAGGGTTTGACCGTCAACGCCTTGTCGCTGATCGATTCGCGCAATAGCGCACGCCTGCAACTGGACCACGTGCGACTGGGGGCAGAGGCGCTTCTGGGCAGCCTGGGCGAAGGCTGGACCGCGCTGGAAACCGCACTGGACCGGGGCCGCACCTGCCTGGCTGCGGAGCTGTTGGGGATGGCCGAGCAACTGTTCGAGACCACCCTGGAGTACCTCAAGACTCGCGTGCAGTTCGACACGCCGATCGGCACCTTCCAGGTCCTGCAACATCGCGCCGCACAGATGTACATCGACCTGGCGCTGAGCCGCAGCGCCCTGATGGCCGCGCTGGCGACCCTGGATGACGCCAGCCTCGATGCCAAGGCACGCGCTCGACTGGTCAGCCTGGCGAAATGGAAGGCCGGCGACACGGCGATCAAGGTGGCCAACGAAGCGGTGCAGATGCACGGCGGGATTGGCGTCACCGACGAGCTGGATGTCGGCCTGTACCTCAAGCGTGCTCGCGTTGCACAGAGCTGTCTGGGCGACCGGGATTTCCATTGCGAACGGTATTCGGCCCACGCGTAAACCCCCCTGTGGGAGCGGGCTTGCTCGCGAAGGCGGAGTGTCAGGCCATGAAGATATTGAATGTGCTGGCCGCTCCCACAGGTCTTTCGCCCGTTCTGGAGAAAACAAAAATGAGCATTGAACGCTGGCAAACCGCGTGGCACCAACTGATCGCCCCCGGTTCGCCCTTTGAAGTGGTGAAGCCGGATGACGGCGCGCCACGCTATTTCCGTCACGCCGCGCACGACCTGCTGCAGGTGATCGACGCCGGTCGTGTCCACGGCGACCGTGAGTTTCTGGTCTGGCAGTCGCAACGCCTGACCTTCAATCAATATTACGACCAGGTTGACCGCCTTGCCGGGCAGATGGTCGCCCGTTTTGGCCTGCAACCCGGCGAGCGGGTGGCGATTGCCATGCGTAACCAGCCGACGTGGCTGGTGGCCTTCGCCGCGATCCTGCGCTGTGGCGCGGTGTGTGTGCCGCTCAACAGTTGGGGCCTGCGCGATGAGTTGCAATACGCGTTGCAGGACAGCGGCTCGCGCCTGCTGCTGTGCGACGAAGCGCGCCTCGATACCCTGCGCGTAGACCTGGCCCGTGAGCAGCGGACGACAATTGTCGTCGGGGCCCAGGGTGCTTTGCCCGAATACTGCCTGAGTTACGAAGACCTGATCAGCGCGCCGGCAGTGTCGGTGCCTGCGCTGGAAATCGACCCCGATGCACCGGCGCTGATCCTCTACACCTCGGGCACCACCAGCCGCGCCAAGGGTGCCGTGTCCAGTCACTGGGCGATCTGCCAGGCGCTGTCCGCGCTGGATTTCCAGGGCGCGTTTTGCGCCATGAGTTCGCCCGAGCGCATCGGCGTGGTGATCAACAGCGGCTTTGCGCCCACCACGCTGGCGGCGGTTCCGCTGTTCCATGTCAGTGGCTTGCATGCGCAGTTCTTGTCGGCATTACGGGGCGGTCGACGCTTGATGCTGATGTACAAGTGGGATGTCGAACGGGCCATCGACCTGATTCGCGATGAGCGTTGCACCCAGTTCAACGGCGCGCCGGTGATGATGCAGCAGTTGCTCGCCTCGCCGCGCTTCGGCACTGAGCACACCGCCAGTTTGTTCGGTTTGGGCCTGGGCGGCGGCGCATCGTCCGCCAACGTGCTCGACGACATGCTCAAGATCAAGCCCGACGTCATCGGCGGTGCCGGCTACGGCCTGACCGAAAGCAATGGCATTGGCGCGGCGATTGGTGGCGATCAGTTTGTCTACAAGCCGGCGACGGCGGGGTGGGCGTTGCCGATCGTCGATATTCGCATCGGTGACAGCCCTGGCCAGCCGCAGTCGGCGGGCACTCGTGGGGTGATCTGGCTGCGTACGCCGACGTTGATGAGCGCCTACTGGAACCTGCCCGAGGCCACTGCACAAAGCCTGCGCGACGGTTGGCTCGACACCGGTGATATCGGCTACCTCGACGATGAGGGTTTCCTCACCATTACCGGTCGGGTCAAGGAGTTGATCAATCGCGGTGGCGAGAAGATTTCCGCCGCTGAAATCGAGACCTGCATCCTCGATATGCCCGGCGTCCTGGAAGCAGCGGCGTTCGCCATTGCCGACCCTTTGCTGGGTGAGACGCTGGGACTGGCCGTGCATGGCCAGGCATCGACGCTGCCCCAGGAGGCGCAAATCTGCGCCTTCATCGCCGAGCGTCTGGCTGCCTACAAAGTACCGGCGCGGGTCTACCGGGTACTCGAACCCTTGCCACGCAATGCCACCGGCAAAGTGCTCAAGGCACAACTGCAAGAAAAGTTGGGCGCATAACGTTTCCTTAGTCTTTCCGGACGATGTCGGGGCCGGCAGAACACGAACAATGGGTACACACCACAAAGCCTTATCAGCGAAGGAGGCATCACATGAAAATAACAAAAACAGGTCTCATGCTCGCGGTCGCAGTCACAGCCAATAGCGGGCTGATGGGTTCTGCGCACGCCGCGGTGTCACCTCAGGAAGCCGCCAAACTGGGCAAGGAGCTGACCTGTGTCGGCGCCGAGCAAGCGGGTAATGCCGAGGGCACCATTCCGCCGTACACCGGCAAGTACCTGGGTGAAGTGCCAGGCTGGAATCATGTGAAGTTCTCCGGTGACCAACCGGTTGATCCCTATGCGGCGGAGAAGCCGATCCTGGTGATCACTGCGCAGAACATGAGCCAGTACGAGTCGCACCTGACCGAAGGGCAGAAGGCCCTGCTGAAGAAATACCCGACCACCTACAAAATGAACATCTACCCCGGCCACCGGGATTTCCGCTATCCCGATTACGTCTGCCGCCGTGCGATGGACAACGCGCTGAACGCCAAGCTGGTCAACGACGGTGCAGGTTTCACCGGGATAGGCCAGGTGCCGTTCCCGATCCCGAAAAACGGCATGGAAGTGTTGTGGAATCACCAACTGCCGGCACGTGCCTACACCGAGGAAAAAACCTCCGACCTGGCCTCGGTCCTGCCTAACGGCAGCATTGGCTGGGGGCGTGCCTACGCTCGTAACCTGGCACTGGGCAACTCACCGACCGCCGACTCCAGGACCGAAGACAAGATTGCGGCCATGAGCAACAACATGACCCTCAAACCGGCACGCGACAACGGCACCCTCAGCATTTCCCATGAACCCTACAACTTCGGCACCGATGCGCGCCAGGCCTGGACCTACAGCCCGTCGACCCGGCGCGTACGGCAACTGCCGGGCTACGGTTTCGATCAGCCGATGCTCGGTACCAACGGCACCATGACCATCGACGAAGACCGCTTGTACAACGGTTCACCGGAGCGTTTCACCTGGAAACTGATCGGCAAGCGCGAGATCTACAGCCCGGCCAACGCGTTCAAGCCTAACGCAGGGACCGTCAAGTACGCCGACGTACTGACGCCCAACCATCCCAACCCTGATTTCATGCGTTATGAGTTGCGTCGTGTGTGGGTGCTGGAGGCCGACTTGAAGGAAGGCTATCGCCATGTCTATGGCAAACGCGTGCTGTTCCTCGACGAAGACACGTGGAACGCGGTCATGGCCGACAACTACGACGCCCGTGGGCAACTGTGGAAGCACGCCATGATCAACTACTACTACCACCCCGACATGAGCGGCTGGCAGGCCGGTTCACAGTTCTTCATGGACCTGAACTCCGGCCAGTACACCGGCTACGGCATGACCAACGAAGCGAAGAAAGGGCCGATCCTCAACGAAGGCAAATTCACCCCGGACCAGTACACCGCGGATGCGGCACGTGCGATAGGGCGCTAACACCTTCAGCAACACTGGCTACAAGCAAAGGCCTCGCCGGATTACGGCGAGGCCTTTTTTGTTGTTCACACAATCCTGGAGCAACCAGGAATGTGGGTTTGATGGAGGTTGATCATTCGAGTCAACACGTACCCAAAACCGGTGTTTCCATGCGCGTGATCAATACTCTGCACCCTGTGCGGGAGGGGTTCCGCTGTTGTCAGGATCAAGCCTGATGGCGATGCATTACAGATCGATCTGACTCCCCACACGGCACCTCTTCCCCAGCGGGGTTCGCTGGCCGAGGGACCAGGGGCAGTCTGGAGGGAGTCAGCAACTGAATGGAAGTCATCGGGCGCAGAGGGCGATAAACAGCCGGCGCGCCGGCGTCAGCTAGTCCTGAAGCGCAGGCGGTACGTCAAGGGGATGGGCAGCGACAGAGCCTGCCCAGGTGTCAACGAATCAAGAGAGATCAGGCAATGACTGCGTCAGCGGTCTCGGCGACTGGCTCGCTTGGTCGGGCCCGGTGCGTGCGATAACGGGGCAGGGCCATGGCGAGGAACAGCGCGGCAAGCACTACCATCGAGACCGACGCCGCCAACGCATAACGCAGCGCTTCACCCCCCAGGCTTGGCGTGAGGTAGTCGCTGAGCACGCCGATCAGCAGCGGGCCGATGCCGACGCCGAGCATGGTCATTGCCATGACGAAAATAGAAGTGGCCTGGCCCAGGTATTTAGGTTCAAACAAGTGGCTGATCGCTCCCAGGCACGGCGTTGCCCACCAGGTGCCGAAGAAACTGAACACGCTGTAGAAAAGGAACGCCGTGGGTACTTGGATGCCGCCGATATGGAAAGCAATGCCCGGTGGCCAGAGGAAGAAAGCCAGGCTGGAGGGTATGCAGATCAGGGTGGCCAACAAGGGTACGCCAACCTGCCAGGCGGGATTGCGCCGGGCCATGCGGTCGGTGAACACACCGCAAACCAGGGTGCCGACGGTGGCGCCGATGCCACCGGCTACGCCGACGAGTACCCCAGCTTCCTGCAGGCTCAAGCCGTGGGAGCGGATCAGGAAGCTGGGGCTCCAGGTGCCCATGGCGTAACCGGCGATGGCCCAGGCACCGCCGGTGAGCACCAGCCAAACGAAGGACGGCGTCTGTAACAGGTGGGCAAGTGTCTTGGCCCAGCCTTCCTGCGTGACCGGCCCTTGCGCCAACTGTGCGGACGCGGCGGCGGGTTTTTGTCCCGCGACCTTTGGCGCCTGGACGGTGAGCCAGAGCAGCAGGCCGAGAAAAATGCCAGGAGCGCCGAACAGCAAAAAGGCGAAACGCCAGCCGTAGTGTTGCGCCAGCCAACCACCCAAACCAAGCCCGAAGATTGCGCCAAGGGCGGAACCGATCATCAGTACCGACAGGGCCGTGGAGCGGCGCTCTGGCGGGTACAGTTCGGCGACCATGGCCACCGACGGCGCGGTGCCGCCCGCTTCACCGACGGCCACACCGACACGCGCCAGTAGCAGCGTGAGGAAACTGCTGGCCATGCCACAGGCCATGGTCATCACGCTCCACGCGATGCAACACGCGGCGATCACCGGTTTGCGGCCGATACGGTCGGAGAGGCGTCCCAGAGGGAATCCGAAGAGGCCGTAGAAGACCGCGAAGGTCACGCCGGAAAGCAAGCCGATACCCGTGTCGGAAATACTGAACTCAGCCTTCACCGGTTCGATCAGGATCGCCATCAACTGCCGGTCGATGTGGTTGAAGACGTAAATACAGGTCAGCACGAACAATGCGTAGTGCGCGCGCCAGGTGATGCGGATGGGTGGGTTCACAACGGGTACTCCGGTTCTTGTTTTAGTACGCGGGATCGTCCTCCTGGTAGAGAAGGTGGGGCGACGTCCGTTCAGACTACAGGCACTGGAGCGCCCAGCCTGGAACGGCAAGTTAACGGTGGCGTGCATGGTTGTTCTGCCGATTGGCCGTCCCGAATCCTTTTAGTCTTATCGGACGATGTTGTTCTGGCGGGCAGCGTTAATTATTCGCTGCGCACTCGACCAGGCGTCCAGCGCTGGCAGCAATGGCAGGTTTTCTACGGAGTCAGGAATGAACGGTTTCAATGAGCTGAGTCAACCCGCGTATCTCGACAACGGGACTGTGTCCCGCGAGCAGACCCAAGCCATGCTCGATCGCCGGGCAGTGGCCAGTGGACAGATCAAGCCGGCGGACCGCAACACCATCGCCGACCGCGTGGAAGAGCAGGCCAGGCGTTTCGCCGAGCGCCCGTTCATCATTTATGCCGGGCAGCGCCTGAGCTACGCAGAAGTGGATGCGCGCGCCAACCAGCTGGCGCACGTCTTCCACGCTCGCGGTTTGCGCCCGGGCGATGTCTGCGCCATCGCCATGGAGAACCGCCCGGAGTTTTTCTGCACTTGGTTTGGCTTGGCCAAACTGGGTGTAGTGGTGGCCTTTATCAATACCCAGGTGAGCGGTCGAGCGTTGCTGCACGCACTGGAGTCCACCGCAGCCAAGGCCATGGTGGTGGGGGAGGAGTGCCTCAGCAATCTGTTGACCACCGATGGCCTGCCGGACTTGCCCTGGTTGCTCATGCCGGACACCGAGAACCCCGCGAGCGAAGCATTGCGCGCCAGGGTCGATAGCGTATTCGCCGAGCAGGTGGCGGCTGCACCGCGCAGCGCGTTCCCTCGGGAGCTGCGCGCCGAGCTGCCGGCCGAGACGCCGTGTCTGCTGATTTTTACCTCGGGCACCACTGGTTTGCCCAAGGCGGCGGTCTATAGCCACATGCGCTGGATGTCTATCGGCGATGTGATGGAAGTCACCCTCGACGCCACGACCGAGGACGTTTTTTACTGCTGCTTGCCGCTCTACCACGGCGCGGCCGCCACGTCGGTGACCGCCACTGCGCTGCGCGTCGGGGCGAGTATTGTGATCCGCCGCAAGTTCAGTGTCCGCGAATTCTGGAACGACATCCGCCGCCACCGCATCAGCATTTTCCAGTACATCGGTGAAATCTGCCGCTACCTGCTCAATCAGCCCGTGGTCGATGGCGAGCGTGAACACAGTTTGCGTTGCTTGCTGGGCGCGGGCCTGACCCCGGAGACCTGGCAGCGCTGGGTGGAGCGTTTCGGTCCGATCCGGATTTTCGAGGGCTGGAGCGCTACCGAGGCCAACACCAGCATCATCAATCTGGATAACCGCCCAGGCGCCTGCGGCCGTGTGCCGTTCTGGGACAAGACCAACATGCGCCTGGTCCGTTACGACGTTGAAAGCGAGAGTCATCCGCGCGACGAGCAGGGTTTCTACCGTCTTTGCGAGGTCGGCGAAATCGGTGAGGGTATGGGCTTTATCATCGATCATCCGGATATCGGTGGCGGCCGCTTCGAGGGTTACACCTCGGCGCAGGCCACCGAAAGCAAGATTCGCCGCAATGTCTTCAGCCAGGGCGATGCGTACTGGAGTTCGGGAGACCTGCTGCGCTACGACGAGGACGGTTACTTCTACTTCGTCGATCGCATCGGCGATACCTTCCGCTGGAAGAGCGAGAACGTTTCCACCCAGGAAGTCGCCGATGCCCTGGGTGATCTCCCGGGACTGGAGCTGATCAATGTTTATGGCGTTCAAGTTCCTGAGCACGAAGGTCGCGCCGGAATGGCCGCGGTGCTGATGCAGGCGGGCGAGGATTTCGACCCCGAGGCATTCTACGCGCTGACTGAGGCGCGCCTGCCGCGCTATGCCGCACCGATCTTCGTGAGAGTGTCGGCCGCGGCCGACCTGACCAGTACCTTCAAACTGCGCAAGGTCGATTTGCAACGTCAGGGCTATGCACCGACGGCGTTTGCCGATCCGCTGTACATCCGTGATGAAAGCAGCCGCAGCTATCAGCCGTACTCGGCCGAGTTGCTGGCCCGTGTCGGTCTGAAGGCCTTCGCCCCTCTTGCCTGATGACCCGGCGGTTTGTACCCGTCCAACAGCCGCCGGCCAACCGAACCGATAACCCGCCAGCCTTTTCGAGGGTAGTCCCATCGGACGATGCCCGGCTTGCGGGCAGTTGCAAATAATCCCGGGCCAACTGCGCACCAAATCTGTACCTGGGTTATCTGCGAATCAACCGCAGGTCCATCAACAGCACAAGAATAAAAAGGATGGCAGCATGATCGATTTCAAAGGCAAGACGGTTCTCGTCACCGGTGGTGGCGTGGGTATAGGACGGGCGATAGTCGAGGCTTTCGGCCGCGCGGGTGCACGCCTGGTGGTGGCTGAAGTCGATGCCGAACGGGCCGCGCAGGTGCGCGATTGGCTGGAAGCCGCCGAGGTCGAGGCGCTGGTCGTGGAAGGCGATATCACTCGCAAGGAGCAGGTGGCGGCCTTGGCCGAACAGGTCGAGGCGCGCTTCGGCGGCCTCGACGTGCTGGTGAACAACGTCGGCGATTCGCTGATGATCTTCAAACCCTTCGACAGCTACACCGACGATGACATTGATCGCCTGTACGCTGTCAACCTGCAACATATCTTCCGGGTGACGCGCGCCATGTTGCCGTTGCTTCGCCGTCAGGGTGCCGGTGGCAGCATCATCAGTGTGTCGTCGATCGAAGGCTTCCGGGGCATCCCCAACTGCAGCGTCTACGCCGCCTTCAAATCTGCCATTGGCGGTTTCACCAAAAGCCTGGCGCTGGAACTGGGGCCGGTGGGCATTCGTGTCAACCAGATCGCCCCCGAATCCACCGAGACGCCGCAACTGCCGATTTCAGCGATGATTGGCGCCGAGCACCGAGAGCAAATCCCCCACTGGATTCCCCTCGGCCGCTTCGGCAAGGTCGAGGACATGGCCGGTGCAGCGCTGTTCCTCGCCAGCCCGTTGGCCGCCTGGATGACCGGCACCACCCTGCACGTGGATGGCGGGGCGCTGGCCGCCGCCGGCTGGTACCGCGATCCGCGAGGCACCTGGACCAACATGCCGGTGATGAGCGGCAACGGTTTCAACTTCTGAACACACCGCTTTGCGCGGGGTTGCTGCTCTCTGTGCCCGGGATTGTCTGGGCACGCCCACCGAATCTGCCCGAACCCGGGCTCAAGCAAGAGTGAATATCCGATGAAGATACTCGTGATTGGCGGGACCGGCCTGATCGGCGGTCATGCCGCTCTGTACCTCAAGACTAACGGCCACGACGTGACCATCGCCGGACGCAAACCAGCTGCCGCCGGCAGCGCCTTGGCCGAACTGAAGCAGCTGCAGGGCGATTACGTCGCCGGTACGTTTAGCCACGACGATCTGGCGTGCTTCGACACCCTGGTGTTTGCCGCCGGCAACGACATCCGTCACGTACCGCAGGATGGCGACATTGACGCACACTGGCAGCGAGCCAACGTCGAGGCCATTCCGCGCCTCTTCGAGCTGGCACGCAGCGCGGGCATCAAACAAGCAGTGCTGGTGGGCAGTTTCTACCCGCAGGTTGCGCCGGAACTGATCGACACCGCGCCTTACGTACGCTCGCGGCACCTGGCGGACGAGACCGTGCGCGCCCTGGCCACCGCCGATTTCAAGGTGTGCAGCATTAACGCACCCTTCGTGGTCGGCGCGGTGCCAGGGCTGAAGGTAGAAATGTTCGAAGCCTACACGCGCTATGCCGAAGGCCAGTTTGCGCCGATGCCATTCTTCGGCCCGGCCGGTGGCAGCAATTTCATTTCCACCCGCTCGTTGTCCCAGGCGATCCTCGGTGGGCTGCTGCGTGGCGAGTCGGGCAAGGCTTATTTGGTGGGGGATGAAAACCTCAGCTATGCGCAATACTTTCAGAGCTTCCTGCGCGCTGCCGGGAACGATGCAGAGGTGCCGGCGCTGGATCAGGAGCACCCGATGCTGCCGGATTCAGCGATTTACACCGGTCGCGGGAGCACCGTGAGTTACGAGCCCAACGCCACGGAAACGGCCTTGCTCGGTTATGTGCGTGGTGACATTCAGCGAGCGATTGGCGAGGTGGTCAGTCAGTACCGCGCATGAGTGACGCGGGTCGTTTTTCCGTGGCTCGCGCCTCGGGGGAAGCGGACGCTTGAAGCCAAGCTATGTGAAGCCCAGCAGGTTCAAGCCTGTTGGGCTTCATTGCGTCTACATCACCAAATGCCTGCTCAAGTCGCCCATCATTTCCAACTGCGAATAATCACGAAAGCTGAACCGCCAAACCCCGTCGACGCGCTCGAACTCATCGTGGTAACGCCCGGCAGCGACAGATTGCAGGGGCAAGTCGTCAGTCGCCTGCAGCACGGTGTAATAGGAACGAACCGTCGCGGTTCCCGAGGCTTCATCGATGTCGATGATGGGGTTGCTGATGATGTGTTTGGTACGGGGAGTGCCGCAGGAATAGAGCTTGACTCGCTGTTGCCAGATGCCCAGCAGGGCGGTGTGATCAAGGAAGTCACCCTGGCTTCGTACCTTGATGCGGGCATGACGAAACAGCTCGGCGGCCTCGACCAGTTGCCCGCGGTCCAGGCATTCGGCGTAACGATAGAGCAGGTTGCTGATCTGTACGGCGCTGGTACTCATGGTGACCCTCATTAAAAAGCCGCTGGAACCTGGCAGGTTTCCAGCGGCGCGGTGGTGTGGGGAAGGGTTCAGGCGCTGACGGTCTGGACCGGAACGAGGGGCGGGGCCGGGTTGTTCATTTGTTGGCGATAACGGGGCAGTGCCAAGGCCAGGAACACGCTGGCGAGCGCCAGCAGTGACACTGACGAAGCGAGGGCATAGCGCAGGGATTCATCGCCCAGGGTCGGTATGAAGAAGTCGCTGAGCATGCCCACCACCAGCGGTCCGATGCCGACGCCCAGCAGGGTCATGGACATAAGGAAAATCGCCGTGGCCTGGGCCCGTCGCGAGGACGGGAACAGATGGGTAATGGCGCCCAGGCATGGCGTTGCCCACCACACGCCAAAGAAGGCAAAAGCGCTGTAGAACAGGAACGCTTGCGGAACGGCAATGCTG
This sequence comes from Pseudomonas sp. KH_050, assembly GCF_057838875.1. Classification (NCBI taxonomy): domain Bacteria; kingdom Pseudomonadati; phylum Pseudomonadota; class Gammaproteobacteria; order Pseudomonadales; family Pseudomonadaceae; genus Pseudomonas; species Pseudomonas sp. KH_050. The sequence continues at coordinate 1,922,598 of NZ_CM174478.1, forward strand.
CCGATATGGAACGCCGTGCCTTGGGGCCAGAGGAAATACGCCAGGGCGAAAGGAATGCTGATCAGCGTACCCAGCAACGGCACGCCGATTTGCCAGCCTGCGTCGCGCCGCGCCATGCGGTCGGTGAGCATGCCGCACACCAGGGTGCCGACGGTCGCACCGGTGCCACCCACCACGCCCACCAGGAACCCGGCCTCTTGCAGGTTGAGACCGTGGGAGCGGATCAGGAAACTCGGGCTCCAGGTGCCGATGGCATAGCCGGCAATCGCCGCCGCGCCGCCGGTCAGTACCAGCCACAGGAACGAGGGTGTGCGCAGCAGCTCGACCAGGGTCTTGAACCAGCCATCCTCTTGCGCCGGGACGCTACCCAGTGGCGCTTCGCGCTGGGGCGCCCGTACGGTCAGTAGCAGAAGCAGGCCAAGGAATATTCCGGGAGCACCGATCAGCAAGAAGGCATAGCGCCAACCGTGGTGCTGGGCAATCCAGCCGCCCAGGCCCAGACCGACAATCGCTCCCAGGCTGGAACCGAGCATCAGCACCGCGAGGGCCGTGGAGCGACGGTTGGCCGGGTACAAATCCGAGACCATTGCCACCGACGGCGCCGTGCCGCCAGCCTCGCCAACGGCTACGCCGATCCGCGCCAGCACCAGGCTCAGGAAACTGCCGGCCATACCGCAGAGCATGGTCATAAAGCTCCAGGCAATGCAGCTGAAGGCGATCACCGGCTTGCGCCCGATACGGTCCGACAGGCGGCCCATCGGGAAGCCGAACACGGTGTAGAAGACTGCGAAGGTCACGCCCGAGAGCAGGCCGATCTGGGTGTCGGAAATGCCGAATTCAAGCTTCACCGGCTCGATCAGAATCGCCATCAACTGGCGGTCGATATAGTTGAACACATAGATGCTGGCGAGCACGAAAAGCGCGTAATGCGTTCGCCATGTCACGGGGGGGGATTGGTTCACTGCGGGTGCTCCCGGTTTTGTTCTGGTTAGCCCGATGTTCGGTTCGCCTGGGGTTTTTATCATCGTCCGTACAGACCATTTTTTACGTCCCCGGACGAACTGCTGCACACGATACCGAACCTAGTCTTGTCGGACGATGTTTCGCTCGCGTTCAACGTCAATCATTCAGCCCATATTCGCTGGTATGTCAGCGCTTGCCCTCGCTGCGGCAAGCCCTGCGACAGCCTGGAAACAATAAGAAGCTGAGGAATTGAAATGAGCGTCTTGTTCGAGCCGGTCGCCCTGGGCGAGCTGCAACTGGCCAATCGCATTGTCATGGCCCCCATGACTCGCAGCCGCGCCCTTGCCGATGCGGTGCCCGGCAGCGCCATGGTCGAGTACTACCGCCAGCGTGCCAGTGCCGGGTTGATCGTGGCCGAGGGCAGCGCGCCCTCCGCCAGTGGCCTGGGCTATTGCCGCACCCCGGCCATCTACAGCAGCGAACAGATCGCCGGTTGGCAGCGGGTCACCGAGGCGGTGCATGCCGAGGGCGGGCGCATCGTTCTGCAGCTGATGCACGTCGGCCGCGCGGCCAGCCAGCACAACAAGCCGGCGGGGGCAGCCACGGTAGCACCTTCGGCGCTGCGTGCGCGAACCCAGGTGTTCAGCGATGCCGTGGGCCTGGTGGACACCGACGAGCCACAGGCGCTGACCTTGCAAGGCATTCGCGAGGTCATCGAAGACTATCGCCAGGCCGCGTTGAATGCGCGCCAGGCCGGCTTCGATGGTGTCGAGCTGCACTGCACCAGCGGTTATCTGCCGATGCAATTCATGGCCTCGGGCAGCAATCAGCGCAGCGATGCCTACGGCGGTGATGTGGCGGGGCGGGTGCGTTTTGCCAAGGAAGTGATCGAGGCCATGGCCAATGCGATTGGCGCTGGCCGCGTCGGCTTTCGCCTGTGCCCCGGCAACCCCTACAACGACATTGACGACCGCGACCCGGCTGCCACGGCTGCGGCCTTGTGTGACGCCGTGGCGCCGTTGTCCCTGGCCTACCTGCACATCATGCGCTCGCCGCTGGATGACCTCGATGCCTTCGCCCTGGCGCGTCGGCACAGTCCCCATGCCTTGATTCTCAACGATGGTTTCGACGGCCCTTCGGCCAGTGCCGCTCTCGCGTCGGGCGAGGGGGCTGCTGTGTCGTTTGGTCGTCACTTTATTGCCAACCCCGATCTGGTGGAGCGCTTGAAGCGTGGCCTGCCACTGAGCCGCTTCGACCGCAAGACCCTCTACACGCCGGGCTCGGCCGGCTACTCGGATTACCCCGCCTATCAAGTAATCGCCCAAGAGGTGGCGCAATGAATCTGAACGACTTGACCGGCATCCTGCCGACCCGCCCGGTGCCACGGGAGCAGACTCAGATGCTCCTCGATCAACGCTCGGCCGCTGCCGGGCTGATCAAGCCGGGCGACCTCTATACCCTGGCCGACCGCCTGGAGCACCAGGCACGTGAGCAGGGCGAACGGCCGTTCCTGATCTACGGCGAGCAGGTCCTGAGTTACTTCGAGGTCGACGCGCGGGCCAATCAGATGGCCCATACCTTTTATGCCAATGGTCTGCGCGCTGGCGATGTCTGCGCCCTGGCCATGGAAAATCGCCCGGCGTTCTTCTGCACCTGGTTCGGTCTGGTCAAGCTCGGGGTGGTGGTGGCCTTCATCAACACCCAGGTCAGCGGCCGACCGTTGCTGCATGCGTTGCAAACCACCGATGCCAAGGCGTTGGTCATCGGCGAAGAATGCCTGGCCAATGTACAGGCCACCGAAGACTTTCCGCAGCTGCCGTGCTGGCTGATACGTGACCCGGAAAATCCCTGGACCGGCGCGCTGCCCAAAGGCATCGACGGGCATTTCGATGCGCGCCTGGAGAAAGCCCCGCGCACACCGTTCCCACGTGATATCCGCTCGCATATTGATGCGCAGACCCCAACCCTGCTGATCTTTACCTCGGGCACCACCGGTTTGCCCAAAGCGGCGCGCTACAGCCACATGCGCTGGATGTCCTCCGGCGATGTGATGGAAGCCACCCTGCAAGCCACTTGCGAAGATGTGTTCTATTGCTGCCTGCCGCTGTACCACGGCGCGGCCGCCACGTCAGTGACCTCTACCGCGCTGCGCGCCGGGGCGGCCATCGTGGTGCGCCGCAAGTTCAGCGTGCGCGAGTTCTGGAACGACGTGGCGCGTCACCAGATCAGCATCTTCCAGTACATCGGCGAGATCTGCCGCTACCTGCTCAACCAACCGGTACAGGCGCGCGACCGTGAGCACAGCTTGCGCTGCATGCTCGGTGCCGGACTGTCGCCGGACACCTGGCAGCGCTGGCTGGAACGCTTCGGTCCGATCCAGGTGTTCGAGGGTTGGGGGGCCACCGAGGCCAATGCCGCGGTGATCAACGTCGACAACTATTTCGGCTCCTGCGGCCGCGTGCCGGACTGGAACAAAACCAACCTGCGGCTGGTGCGTTACGACATCGAGAACGACTGCCATCCTCGTGACGAAAACGGGTTCTATCAAGTTTGCAAAGTGGGCGAGATCGGCGAGGCGATGGGCTTCATTGTCGATCACCCGGAGATTGGCGGCGGGCGCTTCGAGGGCTACACCAGTGCCTCGGCCACCGAGAGCAAGATTCGTCGCAACGTGCTGCGCGAGGGCGACGCCTGGTGGAGTTCTGGCGATTTGCTGCGCGAGGACGCCGACGGTTACTGCTACTTCGTCGACCGCATCGGCGACACCTATCGCTGGAAGAGCGAGAACGTTTCGACCCAGGAAGTGGCGGACGCCTTGAGCGAGCTGCCGGGCCTGGAGCTGATCAATGTCTATGGCGTTCAGGTACCAGGGCATGAAGGTCGCGCCGGCATGGCTGCGGTGCTGATGCAGCCGGACCAGGCTTTCGACCCTGATGCTCTGTACGCCCTGACCGACGCACGCCTGCCGCGCTATGCGGCCCCGGTGTTTGTACGCGTCACCCGGTCGGCAGACCTGACGGCCAGCTTCAAGTTGCGCAAGGTCGATCTGCAGCGCCAGGGCTACTGCCCGACACGTTGCAGCGATCCTCTGTTTATTCGCGACGAGCAAGCCCGCACCTATGTCCCTTATTCGGTAGAGGCCCTGACGCGGGCAGGCCTGACGCCTTTTGCGGTGGCCAGCCATGACTGATCTCGACGAGAACGGTCACGAACTGCGCGGCGGTCTGCGGTATCCGTGGCCACAGGCGCCCGATTCCGGACAGGTGCGCGAGGTGGCGCCGGGGGTGTGGTGGCTGCGTATGCCGCTGCCGTTTCGCCTGGACCACATCAACCTCTATTTGCTGCGCCACACCGATGGCTGGGTGGTGGTGGACACCGGCATGAACACCGAGCAGACCCGCGAAGTCTGGGACCGGGTGCTGAGTGAAGTGTGTGCTGGCCTGCCACTGCTGGCGGTGGTCTGCACCCACTTTCACTCCGACCATGCCGGAGTGGCCGCGTGGCTTTCGGAGCGTTTTCACTGCCCGGTGTACATGACCGCCAGCGAGTTCCAGTCGCTGCACGTCAGGTTCCCCGCCGGTCAACCACCGGGCTGGGACTTCCTCGACTTCTACCGCAAGGCCGGCGTGGCTGACGAGCAAAGCACCGAAATGTTCTCGGTGATGAGCAACGCGCATTTCCTGCCGGCGCCGCTGAACCATTACCGCCGTTTGCGCGAGGGCAGTTTCCTGAATATCGGTGGCCGCACCTGGCAGGTGGTCATCGGGCGCGGCCACTCGCCGGAACATGCGTGTCTGTATGCCGCCGATGATGGCTTGCTGATCTCCGGCGATCAGGTGTTGCCGCGCATCACCTCCACCGTCGGCGTGCATGCCACGGAGCCGTTGGCCAACCCGCTGCGCGACTGGCTCGATTCCATCGAGCATTTGCGCAGCTTGCCCGACAGCGTGCTGGTGCTGCCGGCGCACGAGCGGCCGTTCTTCAATTTGCATCAGCGCCTGGATCAACTGGAGGCGCATCACCGGGCGCATCTGGCGCTGCTGCTGGCCAACTGTGACGAGCCGCGTACTGCCCTCGAACTGATGGCCGTTTTGTTTCCCAAGCTGTCGGGACGTTTCGACGAACTGATGGCGCTGGGCGAAACGTTGGCCCATGCCAACTACCTGGTGGCCGAAGGGTCGCTTGCGCGGGAAGAGGACCGGGGGCGCTATCGCTACCGGCGTGCTGTAAGGGGAGCGTGCGCGGTTACACCGCTCAGCGTGTTTTGAGCGGACGGCACGGCAGCAGTGTTGAACATTCCAGGCAGCCAACCGGTTGCCATTGAGGAGAGTCAGTGTGATCAACAAAAACAAAAATAACTCTACGGTCATGGTTTCGAGCGCATTTCAGGTCAGCAGCCTGGCGGCGGCGATTGCGCTGGTGTCCACGCCGGTATGGGCCGGAGATACGATCGAGTTCGACAACGGTTTGACCATGGACTGGTCGGTGACCACCAGCTACGGCATTGGTGTGCGCACCGGCAGTCAGAGCGATCGCTTGCTGACGGTCAACGCCGACGATGCCAACCGTAACTTCGATAGTGGCAGCCTGACCACCAACCGTGTGGGCGCGCTGGGCGAAGTGATCCTGCGCAAGGACAACTACGGCGCCGTGGTTCGCGGCAGTACCTTCTACGACGACGTCTACCACAGCGGGAACGATAACGATTCGCCCGCCACCGTGAACAAAACCGGCAGCAATGACGAGTTCACCAGTGACACCCGTTACTACAGTGGCGGTCGTAGCAAACTGCTGGATGCCTATGTGTTCAGCGGCTGGCGCTTCGACAACGACACCATGCTCGACGTCAAGGCCGGGCGGCACATCGAATCCTGGGGCGAGAGTTTGTTCTACCCGGGTGTGAACGGCGTACAAAACCCTTCCGACGCGGTAAAAGCGTCCCAGCCAGGTGTTGAAGTCAAGGAAATACTGTTGCCGGTGGGTCAGTTCTCCGGTTCATACCGCATCAATCCGAGCTTGAGCTTCGGTGCGTACGTGCAATACGAATGGAAGGGCACCGAACTACCGCCGGTGGGCAGCTACCTGTCTGGCAGCGATGTGGTGGGGCCTGGCCGTGAGTTCCTTTACGCCAACGGTCAAAGGGTCGCCTATCGCGGGACCGACGAGCCGCGTGATAGTGGCCAGTGGGGCGTGCAAGTGCGCTATCGCCCGGTACCGGCGATCGAGATGTCGCTGTTCCACGTCAACTACCACGACAAGAATCCGGCCAGCGCGTTGGTGGGGTACGACCCGTTAGCGCTGGGTGGCGGTCTGTTTGCCATGACTGGCCCTAATGGCTATCGGATCAAGTACTTCGAAGACATCAAGCTGACCGGTATCAGCGCCACGACCAAGCTCGGTGACGTTCAGGTAGGCGGCGAATGGTCGTACCGCGACGGTGCTCCAGTGATGGTCAATACCGGCCTCGGCGCAACGCCAGCCAAGGGCAAGGGCCAGCAAATGCAGTTGTCGGCGATGCGTATCCTGGGCAACCGTCCCTGGGCCAGCCAGACCACACTGACCGCCGAAGTCATCCGCGTGGAGGTTGACAGCGTCGAATCCACTTCGGCCGCGCCCAACCTGCAAGGCCTTAACCTAGTGCCCGCCGTGGCCGCTTTAGTGGCACCTTCTGATGACTATACCTACAACACCAGAGGTGGACGGCGCACCAAGTCTGCCAGTGCCTACACCGTGGGCGCATCGTTCAGTTATCCGGGAGTTTTCCAAGGCTGGGATCTGGAAGTGCCCTTCAGTTTCTCCAACGTCTTCAGCGGCGCGACGCCCATGGCCGGCAGCATCTCCGGCATGCAAGGTGACCGACGCCTGAGTATGGGCACCACTTTCAAGTACCTCGGCAATCTGGAAGTCGGCTTGAGGTACATCAGCTACCTGGGTGACGCGGACGCGATCAATCGTCCGTTCGCCGACCGCGACTACGCCACGTTCTCGATGAAATACACCTTCTGATCGACCACTCAAGGACCGGGTCGCTTTCACGTGCCCGGACCTTCAACACAACCTGGAAATCGCCGCAGCGTAACGCTTCGGCATGGAGGCACTATGGGGCTCAAAGGGCATGCGGCCATTGTTGGCACCGCACAATACAAACCGGAAAAGTACGCGACCGCGCCCAAGATGTTTCACCTTGAGCAAGTCGCCGACCTGGCGGCCCAGGCCCTGCGTGATGCCGGGCTCAAGGCCTCGGACCTCGATGGACTGGTGATCAACGGCCCGCATTTTCATGAAGCTTCGGTGTTCGTACCGGCGATGGCCGCCGAGTATCTGGGCTTGCGCCTGAACTTCGCCGAAGTGGTGGACCTGGGCGGCTGCACGTCGGTGGGCATGGTCTGGCGCGCCGCCGCGGCCATCGAACTGGGGCTGTGCCAGGCAGTGCTGTGCGTTATCCCTGCACGCATGGCGCCGTTCGGCCCCGATGAGGACCCCGGCTGGATGGCCCGGTCCATGCGTTTCGGTGGACACAGCACGGCGTTTGGCGCGCCCGAAGCCGAATTCGACCTGCCTTACGGGCACATGGGCCAGAACACTGGCTACGCGATGATCGCCCAACGTTATGCCGCACAGTACGACTACGACCAGCGGGCGATGGCCAAGATCGCCGTCGACCAGCGCACCAACGCCCTGGCCAATCCGCAAGCAATGTTCTACGGCCAACCGTTGACCATCGAACAGGTACTGGCCAGCAAAATGGTCGCCGACCCGCTGCACGTCCTGGAAATCGTCATGCCGGTGGCCGGTGGCGCCGCAATGATCATCACCAACAAGGAAGTGGCGGCGCGCGCCCGCAAGCGTCCGGCGTTCATAACCGGGTTTGGCGAACACCTGGCGTTCAAGTCGCCGACCTATGCCGAGGACATGCTCAACACGCCGATTGGCCCGGCTTCCCAGCGAGCCTTTGCCATGGCCGGGCTCAAGCCCAAGGACGTCGACGCCGCGCAGATCTACGACTGCTACACCATCACCACGTTGCTGACCCTGGAAGATGCCGGTTTCTGTGCCAAGGGTGAGGGCATGGCGTTCGTGCGCGAACACGACCTGACCTGGCGTGGCGATTTCCCGATGAACACCCACGGCGGGCAACTCAGTTTCGGTCAGTCGGCCTCGGCCGGTGGCATGAGCCAGGTGATCGAGGCGGTGACGCAGATCGCAGGTACTGCCGGTGAGCGCCAACTGGGGCGCTGCGACGCCGTCTACGTCTCCGGCACCGGCGGCGTGATGAGCGAGCAGGGCGCATTGATACTTCAGGGAGCATAAGCACATGTCCAATAACAAACCGATGCCGGTCGCGACGCAGATCTCCGCACCGTTCTGGGAGGGCCTGAAGGCTCGCCGCCTGTTGATCCAGCAATGCAACGCCTGTGCGCACTGGAACTTCTACCCCCGCCGGCATTGCACGGCGTGCCTGGAACATGACCTGGCCTGGCGCGAAGTTGACGGTACCGCGACGCTGTACAGCTACACCGTGACGCGCATTGCCACCTTGCCTGACTTTATCGATGAAATGCCGCAGAAGCTGGCGGTGGTCGAGTTGGCCGAAGGCGTGCGCATCAACACCAACCTGGTCGGCCTGGACGAAGACGAAATTCGCATTGGCATGCCATTGCAACCAGTGTTCGCCGAAGTCGACGCCAAGGGTAACCGCCTGCTGCGCTTTACCGGTGTAGACAAGGATGCAGCGAGCCTTGAGCCGCTGCCCGTGCAGGACAGCGAACCGGCACCTGTGGCGTCGGAACAACCGGCTGCCCGGCAGATCGACCTGAACGATGGACCGGCCTTGCAGACCCTGGTCAGCGAGCAGTTCAGCGACTGGAGCAATGTCGTGGTGGTCGACCAGGCGCTGATCGACGCCTTTGCCCTGTTGTCGGGCGATGATTACTGGATCCATACCGACCCGGAGCGGGCGCGCCTGCAAAGTCCGTTCGGCGGCACCATTGCCCACGGTGCGTTGGTGCAAGTGCTGCAATCGCGGATGAAACTGGCGCTGGGCTTCGAGATCAGCGGTTTCACCACCCAGATCAACTACGGCTCCGACCGCCTGCGCTTCCCGGCGCCAGTGCCGGCCGGCTCGCGCATTCATTCGCGGGCACGGGTGAAAAAAGTCGAGCTGTCGGCGCGCGGCACCCAGCTGACACTGGAACTCAACACCCACGTGGTCGGCCACGACCGGCCGTCGGTTATTAACGATCTGGTGATTCTCTACCTCGCCTGATTGTTGTGCCTAGCCGTCCACGGCCACGCCGTGGACGGCTCTGGCGCGCCACTCTGCACACCCCCGCGTCACTCGCTTCATGTAAGCCATTTGGACGATGTTTCAAACCGACCTACCCCCGACTATCCCTCTGAGGCAATGCCCACATCGCTTGCCTCGCATGCCCTGGCGCCTGACAAGAACAAGAGGATTGGCCCTATGACTTGCCTTATGCACGCGTGCCCTGAACAGGAGTGCTCCTCATGCGCTCGGTGATTGGCTATCTGGTCTGCCTGGTGGTCGCCCTGACCATTGGCTTCACCTTTTCCCCCAAAACTCCCTCTCAAGCGGAACTGCTGGCCACGCGCCCGGACCGTGTACAGATCAACGGCCTGCTCAATCTGGGCTCGCGCGTGGTAGCCGTGGGCGAGCGCGGCAGCATCCTGCTCAGTGATGACCAGGGCGTCAGCTGGCAGCCAGCCAGCGTCGCCACGCAGCGCAATGCCACTTTGACTGCCGTGGTGGCACTGGACGACAAGCGCTTGCTCGCCGTCGGGCATGACGGCTGGATCCTGCGTTCCATGGACGCCGGTAGCAGTTGGCAAGAAATACGCTACGACGCCGATCTGGGTGAACCGCTGCTGGGGATCTGGACCGCGGGTGGCGACAACGTCATGGCGTTCGGCAGTTTTGGCAAGTTCTATCAATCCGCCGATGCCGGGCAGACCTGGACACCCCAGGCCCTGGATATCGACAGCGCGCACCTGAACAGTATGACCGGCGGCAACGATGGTCGGCGGATGTTGGTGGGCGAGCAGGGCCTGGTGTTGCGCACGGCCGATGCCGGCGAGCACTGGCAGACCTTGCCGGTGTTCTACAGCGGTTCACTGTTCGGCATCGTGCGCCTGAGCGCGGACAACTGGGTGACCTACGGTATGCGCGGGCATGTGTTCGTCAGCCACGACTTCGGCGACAGCTGGACCCAGATCAACGTCGGTAACCAACTGCCGCTGTACGGCCATGTGGTGCTGCCCGATCACTCAGGGATAGTCATCGTCGGCGCAGGCAGCTCGGTGGTGCGCCTGGATGCACAGGGTGCACTGGTCGGTGTCGGGCGCCTGTCCGGGCTCGGTACGTTGACCTCCGCGACGATGGTTGGCTCGCGGCTGCTGGTCGGCGGCGAGCGCGGTGTATTGCAAGGTTCAGGTGGCAGCGTCGCTGCCCTAGCGGCCACTCAGGCCACCCAGTAAATGAGAGGCGGGCAATGAATCAAGGTAAACACTGGGTGACGCGCTGCGTCGAAACATGCGCCGACCACCTGATGGCCTGGCGCAAGGGGCTGCTGTTGCTGTTTGTGCTGATCACCCTGGGCCTGGGCTACAGTGCCACCCATACGCAGCTGGATCCGGGGTTCAACAAACAGATCCCGGTGACGCATCCGTACATGGTCAACTTTCTCAAGTTCAGCCGCTACTTCACCGGCGCCAACCGCCTGCTGGTCAGCGTGCATTGGAAGGGCGAGGGCGACATCTACAACAACGAGTACCTTGAGACCCTACGCAAAGTCACTGACGATGTGTTTTTCATCTCCGGGGTCAGTCGTCCCAGCGTGACGTCGCTATTTACCGCCAACGTGCGCTACATCGAAATTACCGAAGAAGGTTTCTTCGGCGACGTGGTGGTGCCACCGCGCTTCAGCGGTACCACCGAAGACCTGGCGCAGGTGCGCAGCAACACGGCGGCTTCCGGGCAGGTTGGCCGTCTGGTGGCCAATGACCTGAAGTCGGCCATGGTCCGCGCCGACCTCCAGGACACCGACCCCGCGACCGGCAAGCCAGTGTCCTATGTCGAGATCGCCAAACGCCTGGAAGACATCCGCGCCAAGTACAACAGCCCCGATATCGAGATCAATATCGTCGGTTTCGCCAAACTGGTGGGCGATGTGGTTGAAGGGCTGAACACGGTGATCGGCTTCTTTGTCGTGGCCTTCGTGATTACCGGGTTGCTGCTGTGGCTGTATTCCCGTTCCCTGCGCCTGACCGTGGTGGCGCTGGTGGTGGCGTTGCTGCCGGTGGTCTGGCTGTTGGGCCTGTTGCCGCTGCTGGGGTTGGGCATTGATCCGATGTCGATCCTGGTGCCGTTCCTGATCTTCTCCATCGGCGTTTCCCATGCAGTGCAGATGACCAATGCCTGGAAGCAGGATGTACTGGCCGGCAGCACCTCCCGGGAAGCGGCGCGCTCGGCGTTCTGCAAGATCTTCATCCCCGGTTCTCTGGCCTTGCTGATGAACGCCCTGGGGTTTGCGGTGATCATGCTGATCGACATTCCCATCGTCCACGAACTGGGGGTGACCGCCTGCATCGGCGTGATGCTGATGATCATCACCAACAAACTGATGCTGCCGATCATCATTTCCTACCTGCGCCTTGAACCTGCATTGTTGCAGCGGGCGCAATCCCGGCCGGTGGGCAGACACCGCCTGTGGTGGCGCCTGTCGGCGCTGGCCGAACCGGGGCCTGCCCTCGGGGTGTTTGCGATCAGCATCTTGCTGTTGCTGGCCGGGGCCTACAAGGCTCGCGACCTGGCGGTGGGCGATATCGGCGCGGGCGCGCCGGAGCTGCGGGCGGATTCGCGCTACAACCAGGACAACGCCAAGATCATCAGTAGCTACGCCATCGGGCTCGATGTGATGTCGGTGTTCGTCCAGGTCAAGGGCGTCGAGGAAGGTTGCCTGTCGCCCGCCGTGATGCGTGCGGTGGAAGCCTTCGATTTCCGCATGCGCACCGTCTCAGGGGTGCAGTCGATCCAGAGCGTGGCGGACATGGGCAAGCGGGTGATCGCCGGCAATAACGAAGGCAATCCGCGCTGGGCGGCGATTCCAGGTTCCTCCCGTGGCCTCAGCCAAGGCGCGAGGGCCTACATACCGGATGACGGGCTGGTGACCGACGGCTGCCAGCAGATGCAGATCCTGGTGTTCCTGGCCGACCACGAAGGCAGCACCGTGAGCCATGCGATCAATGAAGCCAAGCGGATCATTGCCGAAGTCAATTCGCCACAAGCCGAATTCCTCCTGGCCGGTGGCAACGTCGGGGTGATGGCGGCTTCCAACGAGGCAGTCAAACGCGCCGAAATCATCATGCTGGGGGCGCTGTTCGGTTCGGTGGCGTTGTTTTGCTGGCTGACCTTCCTGTCAATTCGCGCGGTGCTGTGCATTCTGGTGCCGCTGGCGATTGTCGCGATCCTGTGCAACGCACTGATGACCATGCTCGGAATCGGCCTGAAAGTCGCCACCTTGCCGGTGATGGCGCTGGGCGTGGGCGTGGGGGTCGACTACGGCATTTACCTGTACGAGCGTATCCAGCACGAAATGCTGCGGGGCGCCAACCTGCGCGAAGCCTTCTACGAGGCCATGTGCCAACGTGGCACGGCGGCGGTATTCACTGCCGTGACCATGTCGATTGGCGTCTGCACCTGGGCGTTCGCCCCGCTGAAGTTCCAGGCCGATATGGGCGTGTTGCTGTCCTTCATGTTCCTGGTCAACGTGCTGGGGGCGATTTTCCTCCTGCCGGCGCTGGCGGCCTGGTTCAATCGCGGGCGACCGTTGGTCACCGAACGGGTACGCCAGCCAGCGGCACAACATGGTCAGTTCCAGCTGAAGAACAGCCCGGCTGCGCGTGATTCTCAGTAGCAAGAAATAAACCTGCCCCGCCTATTGCGGGGTACGCAGGTGATAGGGAAACTGATTCGCGGGCCCCGGCGGGCAATTGCAGTCAAGAGGGAGAGCTTAAACTCTCCCTGGCCAAAATTATAAAAATAACAAGGGAAGGACACCGTCCTTACCCGAGCGAGGAGAAGACTATGCAAGAAGTTGTCTTGACCCCTGAAGCCCTGGCGACTCTTGGCCTGGACCTCACGCGCTTCAATGAGCTGGTGGGCGAAGTCTACGAAGGCGCGCTCGATCCGAAACTGATGGCCAACGCCCTCAAGAGCTTCCTCAAACTCTACGATGCCAACTACGTCACCCTGATCCTGCGGGTGCCGGACCAACCCGACATGGGTGTGATGATCATGGCCGGCGATATCGAAGGCGCCGGTGATGTCAACTACATGTCTTATCCACGAACCAACACGCCGTTCGTCAACCAGCCGCTGGATCGTGTGTTCACCGTCGATGACATCATGACCTCCACGGAGTGGGAACACAGCGCCTACTTCAAGGCATTCTGCGGTCCCAACGACGTGTACCACGTGATGGGCGCCGACGTTTCCACTCCGGACGGCGGCAAGGTCCGCTTTCGTATCACCCGCCCCAAACGCTCCCCCAACTTTTCCGCTAACGAGCGGGCGCTGTGCGCCATGTTCCTGCCGCACCTGCGCCGGGCCTTGCAGTTGCACAACCTGCTGGACCGTAGCGAGTCGCTGAGCGAGTTGTATTCCCAGGCTATCAGCCGCTTGTCGGTCGCTACCCTTGTGCTTGACGAGAGCGGCAGCGTGTTGCAGATCAATCCGGTGGCCCAGGAAATCCTTGCCCTGTCCGACGGCCTCAAACTGGTGGGCGGGCGCCTGGAGGCGACCTATCCCAGCGACAACCGCGAGCTGCAACGCTTGATTCGCGGCGCGTTCTCCCCGGATGCCCCGAAAAGCGCCGAGGCCATGTCGGTGACCCGTCCTTCCGGGCTGGTCAACCTCGGTGTAGTGGTTGAATCGATCCCGTCCCTGGACTGGGCCGAGGAGAAGGGCCAGCCGGCGGCGCTTGTGTACATCCGTGACGCAGCGAGCAAATCACTGGCCAGCGAAGCGGTGACCAAACAGTTGTTCAACCTGACCAAGGCCGAGACGGCGTTGGCCATGGAATTGACCAACGGCCTGTCCCTGGAGGAAGCCGCCGAAGCCTTGAACATCCGGCGCAACACCGCCCGGGCCCATTTGCGCTCAATCTTCTCCAAGACCGGCGTGAGGCGCCAGACCGAGCTGGTGCGCATCCTGCTCAACAGCGTGGTGGCCTTGGGAAAACCTAAGCTGACGTTGAAAGTGGCCGAGAAGATCAAGGTGCCGCCGCTGAAACTGGCTGTGCCTGTCTACCGCCAGGCCTGATTCTCCAAACCCTCCGCCGGGCCGGCACTGGCTGCCCGGCGCTACGCTCACCGACGCCCCCTCTTTTTTAGTCCGCATAGACGATGCCTCCAGGTAATCGCCCTGTCGATACTGGGTGACCTATCACGGAGAACCACCATGCCTATAACAGCCATCACCGGTAGCGCCTCGGGAATCGGTGCCGCCGTCAGCGCAGCCATGCGCGCAGCCGGACACCAGGTCATCGGGATCGATCGCAGCAACGCTGAAGTGATCGCCGACCTGTCCACCGCCCAAGGGCGTGACGCGGCCATCGCACAAGTGCTTGAGCAGAGTGGCGGGGTCCTCGACGGACTGATCTGCTGCGCCGGGCTCGGTGTCACTGCGCCCACCTGCGGGTTGATCCTGGCGGTCAACTACTTCGGCGTCAGTCAGTTGCTGGACGGCCTGCAAGGGGCGTTGGCCAAAAGCCAACAACCGGCAGCGCTGGTGATCGGCTCGGTGGCGGCGACTCATACGGGCCCTGACGGCCAGCCGATGATCGAAATGATGCTCGCCGGCGATGAGGCCCAGTCACTGGAGTTGGCCAACACCCTCGGCGAGCCTCACGTCGCTTATGCCGCCTCCAAATACGCCATCAGTCAACACGCCCGTAGCCTGGCTGTGAGCTGGGGCAAGCAGGGCATGCGGTTGAACGTGGTGGCGCCAGGCGCGGTGCAAACCCCGTTGCACCAGGCCTCGCTGGACGATGCACGGTTTGGCAAGTCGACCCGCGAGTTCGTCGCCCCCCTGGGTCGCTCCGGGCGACCTGATGAGATCGCCTCAGTAGTGGCGTTCCTGCAGTCGCCGCAAGCATCGTTTGTCCATGGCAGCGTTGTGTTCGTCGATGGCGGTATGGATGCCATGGTCCGCGCTCCGCGCTTCTAAAAGGAACCCGTATGAACAAGGTGGCATTCATCACCGGCGCCAGCCGGGGTATCGGCCGCGAGGCGGCACTGGCGTTCGCCCGTGCCGGTTTCGACCTGGCGATCAGCGCCCGCACCCTCAACGAGGGCGAGCAACATGAACACGCCTTGCGCGATGCCGCCGGAGCGCCGCTGGCCGGCAGCCTCAACGGCACCGCCCAAGCGTTGCGCGAGCTCGGTTGCCGGGTGCTCGTAGTGCCGATGGACCTGCTCGACAGTGCCTCGGCCCTCGGCGCCTGCGAGGCGGTGTTGGCCGAGTACGGGCGCATCGACGTGCTGATCAACAACGCGATCTATCAGGGCAGCGACCTCAATGCCGGGTTCATGGACCTGCAAGCGCAAACCCTGGAGCGGATGTTCAAGGGCTACATCCTTACGCCATTCATCCTGACCCGGGCGGTAGCCGAACATATGGTGGCGCGCGGCGGCGGAGTGGTGATCAACGTCACCTCCGGCGCTGGCGAAAGCGACCCACCGGTGGCGGCGGGCAAGGGGGGCTGGGGTTATGCCTACGGTGCGGGCAAGGCGGCAGTGTCACGGTTGTCCGGAGTACTGACCACGGAGTTGGGCGATCTCGGCGTTCGCGCCTATACCCTTAATCCAGGGGTGGTCACCACCGAAGCGCTCAAGGCCACCATCGGCGACAAAGGATTGATCGCTCTGCGCTCCGGCAGCGCACCGCCCCATGTCCCGGCGGCAGTCATGCTGTGGCTGGCCACTGCCGAACAGGCACCGGAGTTTCAACGCCGGACGATTGCCGCGCAGCCGTTTGCGTTGGAGCATGGGATTGTTGCTGATTGGCGATAGGCCGTTGACCGGATAGAACCGGGTATTTTTCTGTGGGAGCGAGCCTGCTCGCGAAGGCGGCCTGAAAGCCGACTGGGATATTTGGTTTTACCGGGTACATATCCATTGCTGCGGTTACGGCTGCTTAGGGTTCCGCCCTTACGGCGGGTCACTTTGGAAAAGCCCCAAAGTAACCAAAGGGCTCTTGCCCCACCACTCGGTGCCTCGCCTGCGTTCGGCCATCGTGGTTTTAAGGGGCGCCTAAATCAAAAGCAAAAGCGAGGCGGCCTGACAGCCGACCTGATTACTTGCCTGTCCGCGCTCCTACAGGGGATCAGGTGCATCCGCGAAAATCAGGTCGGCTGTCAGGCCGCCTCGTGTTGCTTTGGCTTTTGATCTTCTTGCCCCCTCGAGAGGCCGAGCGCAGGTTCTGCGCAGTGGGCAACCCGGCATGGATGCCGGGTTAGCCGCCCCCGGCCATGGATGGCCGATGGCGGCGGGCCCACGGAGCAGGACCGGAGCGAGGGCATGCCGAGCATTAGCGAGGCACCGAACGAAAGGGGCAAGAGCCCTTGGTTACTTGGGGCTTTTCCAAGTGACCCGCCGTAAGGGCGGAACCCTAAGTAGCCGTAACCGCAGCAATGGATATGTACACCTGAAAAAAACCATCGCCACACAAAGCCTTACCCCTGCCGCCGCTGACGGGCGAGGGTCATGGCGGTGTCTTCGATCATGTCCTCCTGGCCGCCAACCATTCCCCGCCGCCCCATCTCGACGAGAATTTCCCGTGCCGAGACTCCGTATTTCTTCTCGGCGCGCTTGGCGAACAGCAAGAACGAACCGTAGACCCCGGCGTAGCCCATGGTCAGGGCATCGCGGTCGCTACGGATCGGGAAGTCCATGATCGGCACCACTAAATCTTCGGCGACGTCCTGGATACCGAACACGCTGACGCCGGTGTCGATGCCCATACGGTCGCACACCGCCACCAGCACTTCCATCGGCGTGTTGCCGGCACCGGCGCCGAGGCCAGCGCAGGCGGCGTCGATACGGTTGGCCCCGGCGGCAATCGCGGCGATCGAGTTGGACACGCCCATCGACAGGTTGTGGTGGCCATGGAAGCCGATCTCGGTTTCCGGCTTGAGCGCCGCGCGCATCGCCGTCACACGGGCGCTGACGTCATGGGGCAACAGGTAGCCGGCCGAGTCAGTCAGGTAGATACAGTTGGCGCCGTAGCTTTCCATCAGCAAGCCTTGCTTGACCAGACCTTCAGGGCCGTTCATGTGGGCCATCATCAGGAAACCGACGGTGTCCATGCCCAGGCCACGGGCGTGGGAGATGTGCTGTTCGCTGACATCGGCCTCGGTGCAATGGGTGGCCACGCGAATGGTGTTGACCCCCAACTCATGGGCCATTTTCAAGTGGTCGACAGTGCCAATGCCCGGCAACAGCAGCGCCGAGACCTTGGCCTTTTTCATCAAGGGGATCACCGCCGACAGGTACTCCTCGTCGGTGTGGGCCGGGAAGCCGTAGTTCACCGAGCTGCCACCCAGGCCGTCACCGTGAGTGACTTCGATCAGCGGCACGCCGGCTGCGTCGAGGCCGCAGGCGATATCTTTCATCTGTTGCAGGCTGATCTGGTGGCGTTTGGGGTGCATGCCATCGCGCAGGCACATGTCGTGAACGGTGATGCTTTTGCCGCGAAGATCCATGGTCGGCTCCTTATGCGTGGGCGGTTTGGGCAGTGGCTTGCAGCACCAGTTCGCCCTTGAGGATTTCCTCGGCGAACATCTCGGCGGTGCGCGCCGCGGCGGCGGTCATGATGTCGAGGTTGCCGGCGTACTTGGGCAGGTAATCGCCCAGGCCTTCGACTTCCATGAAGATCGACACCCGATTGCCGTCAAACACCGGGCCGTTGACCAGCTTGTAACCGGGCACATAGCGTTGCACTTGCTTGATCATTGCCTCGATGGCGGCGGTGATCGCCGGCTGGTCGGGTTCGCTGGCAGTCAGGCAGTGCACGGTGTCGCGCATGATCAGCGGCGGCTCGGCGGGGTTGATGATGATGATCGCCTTGCCTTTCTTCGCGCCGCCGACCTTTTCCACCGCACTGGAGGTGGTGCGGGTGAACTCGTCGATGTTTTTCCGGGTACCGGGGCCGACCGACCTGGAGGCAGCGGTGGCGATGATTTCCGCGTAGTCCACCGGCTGCACGCTGGACACCGCCGCCACCAGCGGAATGGTGGCCTGGCCGCCGCAGGTGACCATGTTGACGTTCATCACGCCCAGGCCCAGTTGGGCCTTGAGGTTGACGGGCGGCACGCAGTATGGGCCGATGGCCGCCGGGGTCAGGTCGATCATCAACACGCCCAGGGCATTGAGCTTGCGCGAGTTCTGCGCGTGCACGTAGGCCGAGGTGGCGTCGAAGGCGATCTGGATCTGATCATCGAGGACATGGGGCAGCAGGCCATCGACACCCTCGGAGGTGGTTTTCAGGCCCAGTTCGCGAGCCCGCACCAGGCCTTCGGAGGTGGCGTCGATGCCCACCATCCACACCGGTTCGAGCACCTCGCTGCGCATCAGTTTGTACAGCAGGTCGGTGCCGATGTTGCCCGGCCCGATCAGCGCGCATTTGATCTTTTTGCTCATGGTCTTTGGCTCCAGAGGAGGGAAGGGGTGATCAAGGGACAAAGTGCAGGCTGGCTTCGCCGAGCCCGCTCATGGACAGACTGATACGGTCGCCGGCCACCACCGGGACCAGCGGCGCCAGGGCACCGGAGAGAATGATTTCGCCCCGGCGGAACGGGATGCCCAGTTCGCCCAGGGTATTGGCCAGCCAGGCCACTGCCGCGCAAGGGTGACCTTGCACCGCCGAGCCCAGGCCCGAGCCTGCCGGCTGGCCGTTTTTCAGCAGTTGCATGTGCACCGCGGCGAGGTCCAGTGAGCGCGGGTCGATGCGCTGAGTACCAAGGGCGAACACGCCACAGGATGCGTTATCGGCCACTGTGTCCTGGATGCGGATCTGCCAGTCGTCGATCCGCGAATCGACGATCTCGAAGCATGGCGCCACCGATTGAGTGGCGGCCAGCACGTCCTCGGCGCTGATGCCCGGGCCTTGCAAGTCTTCGCCAAGGATAAAGGCGATTTCGCCTTCGGCCCGGGGCTGGATCAAGTTATAGCGAGCCAGGCTGACATCGCTGCCATCCTCGACCTGCATGGCATTGGTGAGGAAACCGAAGTCCGGTTGGTGGACATCGAGCATTTCCTGAACGGCGCGGCTGGTGACCCCGATTTTTTTGCCGATCACCTGCTCGCCAAGGGCTTCGCGGCGTAGCAGGAACTGCAGGGAAATCCCGTAGGCCTGCTCCAGGGTGATCTGCGGATAGCGCCGGGTCAGGGGCGCCAGTGTCTGTCGGTTGCGCAGGGCGTTGAACAGTTCGTCACCGAGCGCGTTGATCAAATGGGCGTCCATGGCGAGGGCTCCAGATGGGTGGGAAGAAAAAAAGCCCGCCCCTGCATCAACAGGGACGGGCCCAAAGGAGTCGGTTTAGCCGGGCCAGACCGACGAGTCGGCACCGCCATCGACATCAATGATCTTGCCGGTCACCCAGGCCGAAGCGGGGCTGGCCAGGTACAGCGCGGCGGCGGCGATGTCTTGTGGGGTGCCCAGGCATTTGAGCGGGGTGTTGGTCTCCATGACCTGACGCATGGCTGCCGGCATCACGCCGTTCAGCGCTTCGGTCAGGGTGGGACCGGGGGCGACGGCGTTGACCCGGATCTGCGGCGCAAAGTCCTGGGCCAGCAAGCGAGTCAGGTGGCTGAGGGCAGCCTTGGCCGTGCCGTAGGCGCTGAAATGGCGCTGGGCATAGCGCGCCGCCACCGAGCTGATATTGATGATGTTGCCGCCACCGGCCTCGCGCATCAGCGGCACGCATAACTGGCAGAAGGCGTAGCTGGTGGCGACGTTGAAGTTCAGCACCTGGGCGAACTGCTCAGGCGTCATAGCCAGCGGATCGTTGGGCCCGCCACCGCCGACGTTGTTCACCAGATGAGTGATACGACCCATTTGCTCAACGCTGTGGCGCACCAGCGCATGGCGTTGCTCGGCATCGTTGACGTCGCAGGCGAACGCCAGGGCGCGCCGGCCCAGACCACGAACTTCTTCGGCCACGGCCTGTACCTCGTCCAGCGAGCGCGCCGAGCACACTACATCGGCGCCGGCTTCGGCATACGCCAGGGCAATCGCCCGACCGATACCCCGGCCGCTGCCGGTGACGATGGCGACGCTGCCGTCCATTTGGAAACGCTGCAAAATACTCATGGGCCCTTGCTCCGTGGGGTCGACTATGGATGCGTTTACTATCGCTGTCGTGGTTAGGCAGGGCATCGTCTCAATGGACTAGCAAGCAGGGCACAAAACCTGTGGGAGCGAGCCTGCTCGCGAAGGGGACAGTACATCCAACATCCTCATTGCCTGACACTTCGCCTTCACGCCCTGAGCCTTCCCGTCAACTCGGTTTGGCTTTGTCAGAGCCACCTTCATTGCGAGCAAGTCGGATCGCCGCACCGCAGCTCCCAATCAAGATCAAAAGATCGCAGCCTGCGGCAGCTCCTACAGGGGGACGCGTATGCCCAGGCCGGCCGGTAGGCCGCCTCGCTTTTGCTTTTGCTTGGCTTTTGATCTTGATCTACCCGCCCCTTCGGCAGGCCGAGTGGAGGTGTTCATCAGGGGGGGTGGCGCGTAGCGCCGTCAGCGCAGCTGACTGCGCCGCATTGCGGCGCTCCCTGATGGACACCGGAGCGAGGGAACTCCGAGCCTTAGCGAGGTGCCGTACGCCGGGGCGAGACCTTTGGTTACTTTGGGGCGTTTGCCAAAGTGACACGCCGTAAGGGCGGAACCATAAGTGGCCGTTACCGCAGGAATGGATATGTACACCCGCAAGAGATAGGCCGGCTGTCAGGCCGCCTTCGCGAGCAGGCTCACGCTATTGGCGGGAACCGAGTCCAGCCCTAGTCCGCTTTGACGATGAATGATTGTTCGCTCGATCCGATGATCCATCACACCTCGCGCAGTGGCGCAGTGAGATCGGGAGAATTGAGTGATGCACAGCATGCGAGAAAAGACCCAGGACGAACGTGATCTGCTTGAACGTGCACGGAGCCTGGTGCCAGCACTCAAGGCACGCACGGCGCAGGCCGACAAGGACTTGAAGGTGCCGCAGGAGAGCGTTGCCGAGTTGCAGTCCGCCGGTTTGCTGCGGGCCTTGCAGCCACGGGCGTTCGGTGGCTATGAAGTGGACCCGCGTACCTTCTTCGAAATCCAGACCATCCTCGCCGAGGGTTGCATGTCCACGGCCTGGATCTACGGCGTGATGGGGGTTCACCCTTGGCAGCTGGCACGTTATCCGATCGAAGCACAGCGTGAAGTTTGGGCGGATGACCACAGCACTTTGATCTGCTCGACTTACATGCCGGCGGCCAAGGTCACGGTAGTCGAGGGCGGTTACCGGATCAGCGGGCGCTGGGGTTTCTCCAGCGGCAGCGAGCACTGCCAATGGGTGTTTTTGGGCGGCATCCTGCCGCCCGATGGCGAACTGGCCGCCGAGCACGGCACTTTCCTGCTGCCGCGTCACGACTATCAGATCGAGCGTAACTGGGACGTGCTGGGCCTGCGTGGCACCGGTAGCCATGACATCGTAGTCGAGGATGTGTTCGTCCCTGCCCATCGTGTACAGCGCACCAATAACTGGACCCTCGAAGCGACGCCCGGGCGACTGGTCAACACCAACCCGATCTACGCGATCCCCTTCGCCCAGGTGTTCTCTCGCGCTGTCTCGACCTCGGCCATAGGCGCCCTGCAAGGCGCGATCAACGAGTTCCGCGACAACGCCGCCAGGCACATCGGCAAGCACGGCGCCCGTACCGCTGAAGATCCGGTGGCGCAAACCGCTGTTGCCGAAGCGATGATCACCGTCGACGGCCTGCGCCTGGTGCTGGAGCGCAACTACGAGCACCTGATGAGCCTGGCCCGTGCCGGCGAATACCCGGACACCGAAACCCGCCTGCTGTATCGCTACCAATCGGCCTACGTGACCAATATCTGCGCCGAACGGGCCAACGACCTGCTGCGCAGCATGGCCGCCTCTGGCTTGTACAACACCAACCCGGTGGCGCGGCTGTTCCGCGACCTGCATCAGGCGCGTGGGCACATCGCCAACAACTACATGGCCTACGGGCGCAGCTACGGCGCGGTGATGCTGGGCCTGCCCAACCCGGACCCGTACGTCTGAGGCCATGGTGCCCGTTTCGATACCCCTGGGTTTACACCTGTCCGTGATACACGGGCAGGTGGTCATGAGTACCTGACCTATGAACAATTATCTTGCCCTGCGCGTGGCGCGAGTGATCGAGGAAACCGCCGATGCGCGTTCCCTGGTGTTCGACGTGCCAGAGCATCTTGGCGAACGTTTCCGTTATCAGCCTGGTCAGTTCCTGACCTTGCGCATCCCCTTCGAAGACGGCTGGTTGCCGCGCTGCTATTCGTTGTCGAGCACACCGTTGCTGGGCGAACCGCTGCGGGTGACGGTCAAGCGCGTGCGTGACGGCCGGGCCTCGAACTGGCTCTGCGGCGAGTTGCAGGCCGGTCAAATACTGGAGGTGCTGCCGCCCGCCGGGGTGTTTGTGCCGCGCAGTCTGGACGACGACCTGCTGCTGTTCGGCGGGGGCAGCGGCGTGACGCCGGTGCTTTCAATCCTGCGGTCAGCGCTATTGGCCGGCCACGGCAGGATTCTGTTGATCTACGCCAACCGCGATGAAGCCTCAGTGATCTTTCGCGACGAACTCAAGGCCTTGGCCAGCGCGCACCCGCAACGCCTGCAGATCGTCCACTGGCTCGATTCGGTGCAGGGCATTCCGACCGTCGAGCAATTGGCTGAGCTGGCGCGTCCGTTTACCGACGCCCAGGCCTTTATTTGTGGCCCCGGGCCGTTCATGGACGCAGCGGTCAGTGCACTGAAAAGCCTGGGCCTGCCTGGCGGCCGGGTCCATGTCGAACGCTTTGTCTCGCTGCCTGGCGAAGGCGAACTGCCGCTGGCGGTCAGCAGTGAAGCGGCGATGGCTGCGCAGTTGTCGGTGCGTCTGGATGGCGAGGAACACAACCTGGCCTGCGACAGCGGCGAAACCGTGCTGGCAGCGATGGAGCGTGCCGGCCTGAATCCACCCAGCGCCTGTCGGGTGGGTGGCTGCGCCTCGTGCATGTGCACGCTGGAAAGTGGCGACATCGAGCTGCTGCACAACGATGCGCTGGACAGCGGTGAACTGGCCGAAGGCTGGATCCTTGCCTGCCAGGCCGTGCCAACCAGCACCCACTTGCGTATCCGTTTTCCCGAATGATTCAGATCACCGAGCCTACGATGAACCAGAGCTTGAAGATATCCCTACCGCTGAGCGAAGTGCCCACCACCATTGCCCGGTTGGTGTTCCAAAGCGCCGAGCGTTTTGCCGGTCGCACGGCCATCGAAGACAACGGACAGTGCATTGATTACGCCGAGCTGCCAGAACGGGTCATGTGCTTTGCCCGGGGCTTGATGGCGCTGGGCATTCAGGCCGGCGACCGGGTCGGTGTCTGGGCGCCGAACAGCGCTGACTGGATCCTCACGGCGCTGGGCATTCAATGCGCCGGTGCGGTGCTGGTGCCGATCAACACGCGCATGAAGGGCCTTGAGGCGGCCGATGTGCTGGAACGCAGCGGCTGCCGGCTGTTGTTTGTCCAGCAACACTTTCTCGACGTCGACTACCTGGCGCTGCTCGCTCCCCATCGGCCGGCCAACCTTGAACACCTGGTGATCCTTGATGGCGACACGTCCGAGCTGCCTTCGAACCTGACCCTTGCACAGTTCCTGCGCGGTGCCGCGACCATCGATGCCGAGAGTGCCAGGCGCCGCGCATTGGCAGTCGGCCCCGAGGCCATGTGCGACCTGTTGTTCACCTCCGGCACCACCGGCAAACCCAAGGGCGTGATGAGCGGCCATGGCCAGAACCTGCGGGCCTTCAGCGAATACGTCAAGGTCATCGGCCTGGTGCCGGGCGATCGCTATCTGATCGTCAACCCGTTCTTCCACGCCTTTGGCTATAAGGCCGGTTGGCTGACTTGCCTGATCGGCGGGGCGACCATCCTGCCCCATGCGGTGTTCGACGCAGAAGAAGTCTTCCAGCGCATTGCCCGAGAGCGCATCAGCGTCCTGCCCGGCGCGCCGACCCTGTACCTGTCGCTGTTGGCCCACCCGCGGCTCAAGCAGACCGACCTGTCGAGCCTGCGCATTGCGGTAACCGGCTCGGCCAGCATTCCGCCGAGCCTGATCGAGCGCATGCGTAACGAGTTGGGGTTTGCCGTGGTCACCACCGCCTACGGCCTGACCGAGTGCGGCGGGCTGGCGACCATCTGCGATCCCCGGGACTCGGCGCAGGTGATCGCGGGCACCAGCGGCCGGCCGATTGCCGGCACCGAAGTGAGCATCCGCGACCCGCACAACCAGGCGTTGGGCGCAGGGCAAACCGGCGAGATCTGCCTGCGTGGCTTCCACGTCATGCAGGGCTATTTCCAGAATCCCGAAGCCACTGCCGAAACCATCGACGCTGAAGGCTGGCTGCACACCGGCGATGTCGGGCGCCTGGATGAGGCGGGCAACCTGATCATCACCGACCGCCTGAAGGACATGTTCATCGTCGGCGGTTTCAACTGCTACCCGGCGGAAATCGAAGCGGCGCTGATCAAGCACCCGGCGATTGCCCAGGTGGCGGTGATCGGCATCGCCGATGAACGCATGGGCGAGGTCGGGTGTGCCTGCGTGGTGCTGCGTGGAGGAGAAGCACTCGACGAGGCGCAACTGATCGCCTGGAGCCGTGAGCAGATGGCCAATTACAAGGTGCCGCGCCAGGTCCGCTTCTTCAACGCCTTGCCACTCAACCCGTCTAGCAAGGTGGCGAAGAACGAACTGCGCGCGGTGGTCAACAGCGCTCAGGCATGAGGTGCGCTCATCTCACCAAACGGACGATGTACACGGCACCGGTTTTTTTCATGCTGTGGCAACACGAGCAAAAAACAACAACAAAGGAGAGGGGCATGTTTACGCGAAACATTGTTGCGCGCCATCCGGGGAGCCTGATCAGGGGTCGCTGCCTGTTGGCAACGGCCATCACCGTCGCCAGTGCCACGACCAGCGCCGCACCGACCATCCAACTGGGAGAAAACACCACGCTGGATTCGTCGTTGACGGTCAACTACACCGCGTCCATGCGTACCGCCAAGCAGGCCAGTCAATACCTCAACGACCCCAACAACGACGACGGCACGCGCAACTTCAAGCGCGGATCCTTGATCAACAACCGTCTGAGCCTGTTTGGCGAACTGCAACTCAAGCACGACAACCTCGGAGCGGTGCTGCGCGGCAGTGATTTCTATGACGATGCCTATCACCAGCGCAACGCCAACGACTCGCCGGATACGGTGAACAAGCTCGGGCACAACGATGGCTTCAGTGACAAAACCCGTCAACTGAGTGGCGGCACCGGGCGCCTGCTCGATGCGTATGTGTATGGCAACTTCGAAGTCGGCGAAACCCAGTACTTGTCGCTCAAGGCCGGGCAGCATCTGGTGGCCTGGGGCGAGAGCCTGTTCTGGCCCAACATCAGCCAGGGCCAGGCCCCGGTGGATGCCACCAAGTTCAACGTGCCGGGCACCGAGGCCAAGGACTCGTACCTGCCGGTGGGGCAGGTGTCGGGGTCGTGGTCGCTGAATGAAAACCTGGCGCTGGTGGGCTTCTACCAGTACGAGTGGGAGAAGACCCAGCTCAACCCCGTAGGCGACTACTTCGGCAGCGACACCTTCGGTCCCGGCGCCGAATTCTATCGCTTGGGCAGGGGCCAGGTGGACAGCCTGCCCAACGGCGCGGCGGTCACTTACGCCGGTGAGAAAGACGCCAGCGACAGCGGCCAATGGGGCCTGGGCGTACGCTACCGGATCACCGAGAACACCGAGGTGGGGCTGTTCCATTACCGCTACAACGAGCGCATCGGCTCGCTGTTCTTCGACTTCACCGGCAACACCCAATACTCGTCGCTCAAGGGCATTGGCCATAACGGCAATGCGATGACTTATCGCATGGGCTACTTCGAAGACGTCAAGTTGACCGGGATCAGCTTCAGCTCCAAGGTCGGCGACTCGGTGCAGTACGCCGGTGACCTGAGCTACCGCGACGGCGCCTCGGTCTACCTGAACAACGGCGCGCCAACCACCGGGCAGATCTGGCAAGGCAACCTCAACGCCTTGTACATCCTTGGGCCGAGCATCCTGGCCCAACAGACCACCTTCATGGGCGAAGTGGTGCATCAGCACATTGCCGACGTGGACAGCTTGACGATCACCGGCGGCGGAGCTGGCGTGGACGGCACGTTCGACACGTTCGAGTCGAACACCCAGACCCGTGGCTCGACCCTGCTGGGCATAGGCGCCTACATGGACTACCCGTCCATCGCCAACGGCCTGGACCTGAGCACCAAGGTGGTGTGGACGCAGAACGTCGACGGCAGCGCCTATCAGGGCCTGGGCCGTGACGAAAAACGCCTGACCGTGGGTGGCGACTTCAAGTACTTGGGCAACTTCCAGATCGGCATGACCTATGTCGCCTACCTGAGCTCGCCGGATGTCGCCCAAGGCCGACTGCTGGCTGACCGTGATTACCTGTCGCTCAACGCCAAGTACACCTTCTGATGATCATGGCTGTGTCGCGATATGGCGACGCAGCCTTCATTTGTAGCCTGATAACAATAAAGAGAGGCCTGTCATGAACCCTCGTCCGACCCCATCACCGTTCAGCCCTATTGCGATTGGCCCACTGACCCTGAAAAACCGGTTTATCAAATCCGCCACCAACGAGGGCATGAGTGCCCAGGGCGTGCCTTCCAGACAATTGGTCAAGTTGCATTCAGCCCTGGTCGCTGGCGGTACCGCCCTGACCACCGTGGCCTATTGCGCGGTGAGCAGCGATGGCCGCACGTTGCCCAACCAGTTGACCCTTACCCAATCCAGCCTGCCACACTTCAAGGCCCTGACCGACGGGGTGCACGAGGCCGGTGGCCTGGCCAGCGCGCAGATCACCCATGGCGGCTGCTTTACCTTTATCCGCGAGCGCTCGACCAAACGCCCGCTGTCAGCCAGCGGCGGCTTCAACAAGATCGGCTTGATGAGTGGCATGTTCCTCAAGCAGGCGATGAACGAAGCCGACATGCAACAAGTGGTGCGCGACTTCACACAAGGAGCGCGCCTGGCACGCCAGGCGGGTTTCGATGCAGTGGAAATCCACATGGGCCACGGCTACCTGCTCAGCCAGTTCATTTCGCCGATGTACAACAAGCGCCGCGACCAGTACGGCGGCAGCCTGGAAAATCGCCTGCGCTTTCCGCGCCGGGTGCTGCGTGCGGTGCTGGATGCGGTCGGCCAGGACATGGCGGTGATCTGCAAATACAGCGTCACTGAAGGCGTGCGCGCCGGTAACAGTGCGGAAGACGGGGCGAAGATCGCCTGCATGCTGGAAGAAGAGGGCGCACACCTGCTGGTGCTCAGCGCCGGGATGAACGCAGAGTCGATCACCACCATGTTCGGTTCCTCGTTCCCCAAGGAAAACCGCGTGCAGCAGAAGAACAAGTTGATTGCCTTTGCGATGGCCATTCAGCGCCGTAAAGAGCCAACCGTGGAATTCCGTGAGCTGTATTTGCTGGAACACGCACGCAAGGTGCGTGCGGCGGTGAAAATGCCTTTGGCTTATCTGGGGGGGGCCAAGAGCCTGGCGAGCATTGAAAAGCTGATGGCCGAGGGCTTCGATCTTGTCGCCATGGGCCGGGTGTTGCTGGCCGAAAATGACTACGTCAACAAACTCGCCAGTGGCGCCAGCCGCGACTCGATCTGCACCGCCTGCAACCGCTGCGTGGCGATGATGTACACCCCCGGCGGCACCTCCTGCGTACTGGGCCAGCCCGGTGATGCCGAGTTGAACAGCCAGCCGGCGGCGGGGCGCTAACCTGCGCTCAAAAAAAACACCACAACCCCTGTGGGAGCGGGCTTGCCTGCTCCCACAGGGGTTGTGGTGTTTGGCGATCAACCGTTCTGCAGGAAGTCGATGCAGCTGCGATTGAACAGCTCGCGGTGTTCCACCTGGACCCAATGCCCGCAACGGTTGAGCACGATGAACCGGGCGTTCGGCGCGCCGTCGATGATGCGCTGGGCGCCGCTGATCGGGTTGAAGTGATCGTTGGTGCCCCAGAAACCGAAGATCGGGCACTGGATCTCGCCCAAGCGTGTTTCCATGTTTGGCACCATCATCGTGCTGAACAGGTTCTTCGGCTGGGTCACGGCCACCGCCACGCGTTCTTGCAGCAGGCTTTCCGGCAGGATCGAATCATCGAACAACTGCAGGCGCATCATGCTGCGCATCTCGTCCATGCCGATGGGACCGGCGTTGAACAGGCTGACCATGCGCACGATGCCTTCCATCTTGAAGTAGGTCTCCCGCTCCTCGACACCGCCCGGTGCCAGCAGGATCAGGCTCTGGGGCAGTTGCGGCAGACGCAGGGCCAGGCCCAGAGCAATCGCGCCACCCAGCGAGTTACCCAGCAGCGTGCAGCGCTGCACGCCTACGGCTTCCAGGAACGCCGCCACGCAGTCGACGAAGAAATCCAGGTTGTACTGGGCGTCCTCGGGTTTGTCCGAACGGCCGAAACCCGGCAGGTCGAGGACGATGTTGCGGTAGCCGGCGGCGACGAACTGCGGGTAGTTACCCTTGAAGTTGCTGAAACCACTGGCGCCCGGCCCGCTGCCGTGCAGCCACAGCACCACGGGGCCCGCGCCTTCATCCAGATAGTGCAGGCGCAAGCCGTTGTTGGGCAGCGTTGCGTAATGGCCGACGGGCAGGGGCAGGTCTACGGGTTGGTTCATGGGGTTCTCCATTTTCTGCGGATTCGTAAAGCACAGCCGCGTCAGGCGCGACAGCGGGTTGAAGGGGAACGCTGCGCCTGACGTGGTATGCACTAACGAATGCTGGGGCCGCGCGGCATTGCCGGCATCGTCCGTTCAGACCACGCGGCGATAGTCCCATCGGACGATGTGTGCCAGGGCCCTTGCCGCTAATCATTCAGGGGACGGCCCCACTGCAAGGGCGGCGGGCCGCAGGGTATTTGCACATTCGGAGATCGCTATGAAGTTACTCAATAAAGTGGCCTTTGTGACCGGCGCAGGGCAAGGCATGGGCCAGGCCATCGTGCGTGGTTTTGTCGCCGAAGGCGCCAAGGTGGTGGCTGTCGACCTGAATCAGGCGACCTTGGCCGAAAGCCTGGCGGACCTGGGCGACAAGGTACTGGCCCTGGCCTGCAACGTCGGTGACGGCGCTTCCGTGGCCGATGCCATGGGCCAGGCCGAGCAGCACTTCGGCGGCCTCGACATCCTGGTCAACAACGCTGGCGTGGGTGCGCTGGACAGCTTCCTCGAAACCCCGGACGACAGTTGGGCGCGGGTGATCGGTGTGAACCTGGGCGGCACTTTCCTGTGCTGTCGCGAAGGCGCCAGGCTGATGATCAAGGGTGGACGCAAAGGGGCGATCATCAACCTCTCCAGCACCGCCGCGCTGACCGGCGACGGACCTGGCCATTACTGCGCCTCGAAAGCCGGGGTGATGGGCCTGACCCGCTCGATCGCCCGTGAACTGGCAGCCAGCGGAATTCGCGTCAACACCCTGGTGCCGGGGCCGACCAACACGCCGATGATGGCCGGCATCCCTGACGACTACATGCAAACGCTGCTGAAAAACGTGCCGTTGGGCCGCATGTGCGAGACGGACGAGATCGCCCGTGTCGCGGTATTCCTCGCCAGCGAAGACGCCAGTTTCATGACCGGCCAGAACATCGCGGTTAACGGCGGCATGGCCTTTATCTGATGGGAGAGTCACTGATGAGCAAACGTCTACAGGGAAAAATCGCCTTTGTGACCGGCGCCGGTTCGGGCATCGGTGAAGCCACCGCGCTGCGGTTTGCCGAGGAGGGCGCCACCGTCGTGCTATGCGGGCGACGGGTGGAGCCGTTGCAAGGTGTGCAGGAAAAAATCATAGGGTTCGGCGGGCACGCTGAAATTGCCGTGGCCGACGTCAGCGACGAGCAGGCCTACGTCAGCGCATTGGAAGCCACCGCGCAGCGCCACGGTCGGCTGGACATTCTGGTCAACAATGCGATGGCCTACACCTGGGGCGGCATCGACACCATGTCCACCGCCGACTGGCACGCCAACTTCGCCACTACCGTCGATGGCACCTTCTTTGGCACCCGCACCGCGATGCGCCTGATGAAAGAGCAGGGCGGCGGTTCGATCGTCAACATCGCCTCGATCTGCGGCCTGTTCGGCACCGCGTGGATGGCCGGTTATTCGGCGGCCAAGGCCGCGGTGATCAACTTCAGCCGGGCGGCGGCCAGTGAAGGCGCGCCAAACAACATTCGTTGCAACGTGATCATCCCCGGCGTGGTCGATACCCCGGCCACCGCCGGCATGCTCGGCGATGCCAAGGCCCGCACCAACACCGAGAAAGTCATCCCGATGAAACGGGTCGGCCTGCCGGTGGAGTTGGCCAACGCCATTCTGTTCCTGGCCAGCGACGAAGCTTCGTATGTCACGGGTGCTAGCTTGGCGGTGGACGGCGGGCGCGGTTCTGACCTGTACACGGTACTCGACTGATGAGCCAGGACACGAGCGCATTACTTGCGCGCATCGACCGCCTGGAATCGCTTGACGCGATCCGCCAACTGGCCGGCAAGTACGCCCTGGCTCTGGACATGCGGGACATGGATGCCATGGCCAACTGCTTCGCCCCGGACGTACGCGTAGGTCGCGACAAGAGCGGTCGCGCGCACCTCAAGGTGTGGCTGGACGAAACCATGCGCAAGCAGTTCCACGGTACCTCCCATCATTTGGGCCAGCACATTATCGAGTTCAGCGATGCCGATCACGCCACCGGCGTCGTCTATTCGAAGAACGAGCATGAGACCGGTCCCGAGTGGGTAATCATGCAGATGCTGTATTGGGACGATTACGAGCGCATTGACGGGCGCTGGTGCTTCCGTCGCCGCTTGCCGTGCTACTGGTACGCAACCGACCTGAACAAGCCACCGATTGGCGGCCTGAAAATGCGTTGGCCGGGGCGTGAGCCTTATGCCGGGACCTTCCACGAACTGTTCCCGTCCTGGGATGCGTTCTGGGCGCAACGGCCGGACAAGGAGGCCTTGCCGGAAATTGCCGAACCGGCGCCGTTGGAGGGGTTTCTAGCGACGCTGCGGCGTGGGGCGGGGGATCCGAAGATTCGCGTTCGGTGACAGTTGGTTTGGTTGTGCACATATCCATTGTTGCGGTAATGGTTACGCTTTTCGGATCGTGTACATATCCGTTTCTGCGGTAACGGCGGCTTGTGGTTCCGCTCTTACAGCGGGTCACTTGGAGAAGCGCCAAGTAACCAAGCGCTCTTGCCCCTTTCGTTCGGTGCCTCGCCCAGGCTCGGCATGCCCTCGCTCCGGTCCTGCTCCGTGGGCCCGCCGCCATCGGCCATCCATGGCCGGGGGCGGCTACCGCGGCATCCTTGCCGCGGTGCCCACTACGCAGAACCTCCACTCGGCCTCTCGAGGCGGCGTGTACCGCGAAAAGCCAAGCCGAGGCGGCCTGACAGCCGACCTGGTTGATGTAAGTACGCATCCCCCTGTAGGAGCTTGCTCGCGATGGACGTCAACGATGACGCGGGCTGTCTGGTTCTCCGCGTTGCCCGGACATTTTTCGCGAGCAAGCTCGCTCCTACAGGTGCCCATTGTCTCTCGCTTTTGCTTTTGCTCTGGCTTTTGATCTGCCTGCCCCTTTCCCAGAGGCCGGAGTGAGGGCATGCCGAGCCTAGGTGACAGGTACCTTGACACGTACCGCGTTTGTCAAAAGTGACCCGCTGTAAGAGCGGAACCATTAGTGGCCGTTACGAAAGAAACGGATATGTACCCCTTAAAAAACCGCGCATAACGCTATTCACGCACCCGCGCCTCCCGCGGCATCCCCAAGGCACGCTCGGCAATGATATTGCGCTGTATTTCATTGCTGCCGCCATAAATCGTATCGGAGCGGGTAAACAGAAACAGCGACTGCAAACGGCTCAACTGATAGGGCGCAGCCTCGAGTACTTCCGCCTCGTCGCCCAACACGTCCATCGCCAGCTTCCCAAGATCTGAGTGCCAGGTGGACCAGGCCAGTTTGTAGATCATGGCTTCGCGGTTAAGGCTGCCATCCTGCGGACCCGAGAGCATGCGTAGCGAGTTGTAGCGCAACACCTTGAGTCCGGACCACGCCTGCGCGATGCGCTGGCGTAGCAAAGGGTCGCGTGAGGCACCGTTGGCCCGGGCGATGCGGATGATTTCGTCGAGTTCGTTTTGAAATTGCATTTGCTGGCCCAGTGTCGAGACACCGCGCTCGAAGCCGAGCAGGGCCATGGCGATTTTCCAGCCGTCGCCCGGTCGGCCGATCAGGTTATCGGCGTGGGTCACCGCCTGATCGAAAAACACTTCGTTGAACTCGCTGGTGCCCGTCAATTGCTGGATCGGGTGCACGCGGATCTGCGCCTGGGCCATCGGCACCAGCAGGAATGACAAGCCATGATGCCCTTGACTGCCGGGTTCGGTACGCGCCAGCACGAAACACCAATCGGCTTCGTGTGCCAGTGAGGTCCAGACTTTCTGCCCGCTGATCAGCCAGTGTTCGCCCGTGGCATCGAGTCGGGCCCGGGTTTGTACGTTCGCCAGGTCGGAGCCGGCACCGGGCTCGGAGTAGCCCTGGCACCAGAACTCGCTGCCACCGAGGATGCCGGGCAGCAAGCGCTGTTGCTGGGCCGGGGTGCCGAAGGCGGCAAGGGTCGGACCGACCAGCCCTTCGCCGATGTGGCCCATGCGTCCGGGGCCGCCGGCACGGGCATATTCCTCGTGGAAAATCACCTGCTGGCAGAGGCTCAGGCCGCGCCCGCCATGGTCCTTGGCCCACCCCAGGCCAATCCAGCCCCCCGCGGCGAGTTCACGTTCCCAGGCTTTGCGTTCCTCGGGAAAGCTATGCTCGTCCCCTGGGCCGCCGCGATAGCGCAGCGGCGCAAACTCGCCACTCAGGTGCTCGGCCAACCATTGGGCGACCTCGCCACGGAAAGCCTCATCGGCATTGCTGAAACCGATTTTCATGCGTTTTCTCCGAACAGGTGTGCCGCCAGGCGCTCACGGTGCAGCGCCGGGTTGCCCAGCAGTTGCTCGCTGGCGCGGGCGCGCTTGAAGTACAGGTGCGGGTCGTATTCCCAGGTAAAACCCACGCCGCCATGCAACTGGATCGACTCGGCGGCGCAGTGAAAAAAAGCTTCGCTGGCATGGATCTTTGCCGTGGCGGCGGCCATGGCCAGTTCGCTGGCCACCGCTGCATCACCTTCGGGGGCGAGGTGTTCTTGCACTACGCAGGCGGCGTAATAGACCGCGGAGCGGGCGCACTCAACCTGCAACATCATGTCGGCGCAGCGGTGTTTGATCGCCTGGAAGCTGGCGATGGTGCGGCTGAATTGTCGGCGTTCGGCGATGTACGCCAGGGTCAGGTCGAGGACTTGTTGCGCGCCGCCAGCCTGTTCGGCGGCCAGGCCGGCAGCGGCGATCTGCAAGCTATCGCGCAGCGCCGTCCAGCCTTGGTCAGGGGCACAGAGCATTTGCGCCTCGCTGACGAATACATTCTGCAGCTCTACCCGTGCCAGGCGTCGGGTCTGATCCAGGGTGGGCAGGGCAGTGCGCTGAACACCTGGGGTATCGGCGCCGAGGGTGAACAGGCTGATGCCCGATTCCCCTTCGCTGCCGGGGCTGCGCGCGGCGACGATCAGCAAGTCCGCCTGTGTCCCGTCAATGACTTGGGTGTAAACACCATTAAGGTAGTAGCCGCCAGCACCGGCCTGGGCGATCGTTTGCACGCTGTGTGCATCCCATCCTTTGCCACTGGCGAACGCCAGCGTCGCAGTGGTTTCGCCGCCGGCAATCTCGCTGAGCCAGCGCTCTTGCAGCGCTGGATTGTGCCCCAGCAACAAGGCCGGGGTGGCCAGGCAAGCGGTGGCGAACAGCGGCGACCCCAACAGAAAACGACCGCTCTGTTCCAGCAGAATCGCCAGCTCGACAAATCCCAGGCCCATGCCACCGAAACGCTCGGGGACCATCAGGGCCGGCCAACACAACTCAAGGCCGATACGTTGCCAGACATCGGGGTCGTAACCGTCCGCGCGACTCATGGTTGCACGCACGGCCAGAGAGTCGCTGGCCGAGGCGAGAAAACGCTCGGCGCTGTCGCGAATCATCAAGTGTTCCTGGGTAAAGGCGAACTCCATGGGGGCTGTCTCTGCTAGGCGAATAGATGAGCGAGTCTAGGGTCGCGGCGGTTTTACCCGAATCATCGAAACGGACTAGAACCCCGCTGTCGCCAGCCCCTTGAACCGCTGTCTTGCTTAGTCTCAATGGACGATGAAGCAGGTCCCGGCGCTTAGCACAATGCAAGCCACGCACCGAAATCAGCCAACGAGGAACCCAGGCATGATCGACATTCGCGGTTTGAGCTATTTCGTCTCGCAGATCGAAAACCTCAGTCATTGGCAACGTTACGCCGAGGACGTGCTGGGCATGCAAGTGCGTCCGGCGCCGGGCGGTGGCCTGTACGTGAAAATGGACGAGCGTCCGTTTCGCATGCTGATCGTCGAAGGCAGCGAGGCGCGTTACCTGGCCTCTGGCTGGGAACTGGCCAACGAGCCGGCGTTCCAGGCTGCACTTGAGCACCTGACCGCCCTCGGCATCGAATGGCAGTCGGGCTCTGCCGCCGAGATCGAGCAGCGCGGTGTACAGGCGCTGGTCAAGCTCACCGACCCGTCGGGCAACTGCCATGAACTGAGCTGGGGGCATCGCTCCGATTGCCTGCCATTTGTCTCGCCCCAGGGCGTGCCGCGGTTCATCACCGGCGACATGGGCTTGGGCCACGCGGTGCTGCCGGCACCGAACTTCGACGCCACTCTGGCGTTCGCCAAGGACGTGCTGGGCTTCGAGCTGTCGGACATTTTCAACTTCCGTCCCGACCCGTCGGCGCCGCCGATCCGCATTCACTTCCTGCATTGCCACAACGCCCGCCACCACAGCCTGGCGCTGGCCGAGTACCCGGTGCCGTCAGGTTGCGTACACGTGATGGTCGAGGTCGATTCGATGACCGAGGTCGGCCGTGCCCACGACCGTCTGCGCGCCCATGAGGTGACCTTGTCGGCAACCCTCGGCCAGCACCTCAACGACCGCATGACCAGCTTCTACATGAAGACGCCGTCCGGTTTCGATCTGGAATACGGCTTTGGTGGATTGCAAGTCGACTGGGCCGAGCATTCGGCATTCGAGTTCACCCGCGTGAGCATTTGGGGGCACGACTTTTCGGTCGGCCAACAGTAAGGAATTGTCATGATGAACAAACAACTGACAGCGGCCGATGCGGTCGCCCAATTGCGCGATGGCATGACCATTGGTTTCGGTGGCTGGGGGCCACGGCGCAAGCCGATGGCGATCGTGCGCGAGATTCTGCGTTCGCCGGTCAAGGACCTGACCGTGGTCGCCTACGGCGGCCCGGAAGTGGGCATGTTGTGCGCCGCCGGCAAGGTCAAGAAGCTGGTGTTCGGCTTCGCCACCCTCGATGCCATTCCGCTGGAACCCTATTACCGCAAAGCCCGCGAGGCCGGTGAGCTGGAACTGCTGGAACTGGACGAAGGCATGTTCCAGTGGGGCCTGCGCGCCGCTGGAATGCGCCTGCCGTTCCTGCCGACCCGTTGCGGCCTCGCCACCGACGTGACCCGCCTCAACCCGGAGCTCAAGACCATCGCGTCGCCGTATGCCGATGGCGAGGTGCTGCTGGCCATGCCGGCGCTGAACCTCGACGTGGCGTTTGTTCACGTCAACGTCGCCGACCGCCTGGGCAATTGCCTGGTGACCGGGCCGGACCCGTATTTCGACCACCTGTTCGCCCGCGCCGCCAACCAGTGCTTTGTCTCCTGCGAACGCCTGGAAGAACGCCTGGAGCTGAGCGCCGATCAGGCTCGCTTCAATACCTTCGAGCGCTATCTGGTGAGCGGCGTGGTGCATGCGCCGCTCGGTGCACACCCGACTTCTTGCGCCCCCGACTACGGCTGGGACATGAAGCACCTCAAGGGTTATGTCGCCAGCAGCCAGGCGGAAAACGGCTGGCAGGACTATGTGCAGACCTACGTCGCCGGTGGCGAGCAGGCCTATCAGGCACAGAACGGCGGTGCCGATTCCATGGGCGCCTTGCCCCTTCCCGTGTTCTGAGGATTAGCGACTATGTCTGCAACCTGTGATTTCACCCTCGCTGAACTGATGATCGTTGCCGCCTCCGAGGCCTGGCGCGGCAATGGCGAAGTGATTGCCTCGGGCCTTGGCGTGATTCCGCGCCTGGGCGCGAGCCTGGCCAAACTCACCCACAGCCCTGAACTGCTGATGACCGACAGTGAAGCGTTCCTGGTCGAAGAGCCGATCCCGCTAGGCCCGCGTGGCGACTACGTGCCGCGTTACTCCGGCTACATGTCGTTCGAGCGGGTGTTCGAATGCGTCTGGGGCGGTCGTCGTCACGCGATGATCGGCCCGACCCAGATCGACCGTTGGGGCCAGACCAACCTGTCCTGCGTCGGCGACTATCAAAAGCCCAGGACGGCGATCCTCGGCGTGCGCGGTTTGCCGGGTAACAGCATCAACCACCTCAATTCGTTTTTCGTACCCAGCCATAACACCCGGGTGTTTGTCAGCGACGAGGTGGACATGGTCTCCGGCGTCGGCTTCAAGGCTGAGCGCTGGCCCGAAGGTGCGCGCCGCGACTTGATGGACATCCACTGGGTGGTCAGCGATCTGTGCGTGCTCGATTTCGGCGGTCCCGAACGTGCGGTACAGGTGCGTTCGTTGCACCCCGGCGTGAGTTTCGAGCAGGTCCAGCAAAACACCGGTTTCCCGTTGCTCAAATCGGCGCAATTGCATGAAACCGTGCACCCGACCAGCGAACAGTTGGCGCTGATCCGCCGACTCGACCCCCACGATTACCGCGCCGCGGCGATCAAGGGCAACCCGCCCGGCATCCGTACGGTCTGAGGCGAGGACAGTGAATATGCACAGCAGCGAGAGTGAATTCGTCGTCCGTGAGGACAAAGCCGTCTACGAAACAGACACACCGGTGCTGTACAGCGTGGCTGAGGGGATTGCCACGCTGACGCTGAACCGGCCGACCTTCAACAACGCGCAAAACTCGCAAATGACCTACGCCCTGGACGCCGCCTTTCGCCAGGCGGTGAACGACGACGACGTCAAGGTCATCGTCCTGCGGGGCAACGGCAAGCATTTCTCGGCGGGCCACGACATCGGCACGCCAGGGCGTGATATCGACAAGCCGTTCGAGCGCGCGCACCTGTGGTGGGACCACACCAACAAGCCCGGTGGCGAGCAACTCTACGCCCGCGAACAGGAGGTCTATCTGGGCATGTGCCGACGCTGGCGCGAGTTGCCCAAGCCGACCATCGCCATGGTCCAGGGCGCGTGCGTGGCGGGCGGGCTGATGCTGGCTTGGGTGTGCGATTTGATCGTCGCCAGCGATGACGCGTTTTTCCAGGACCCGGTGGTGCGCATGGGCATTCCGGGAGTGGAGTATTTCGCCCATCCCTATGAAATGAACCCGCGCATCGCCAAGGAATTCCTCTTCACCGGTGACCGCATGAGCGCCACCCGTGCCTGGCAAGTGGGCATGGTCAACCGCATGGTGCCCCGCGAAGAGTTGGAGCAAGCCACCTATGCCCTGGCCGCCGGTATCGCCCGCCAGCCGCGCATGGGGCTGGCCCTGACCAAGCAGGCGATCAACCACGTCGAGGACCTGCAAGGCAAGCGCACGGCGATGGATGCGGTGTTTGCCTGGCACCATTTCGCCCATGCCCATAACGAGCTGTTGTCCGGTGACAAACTGGGCGGCTTCGACGCCAAGGGCATGGCCCGGGCCAACAAGCAGGCAGAGGACAAGAGCCAATGAATAGCTGGCTGGATACGCCACTGACCGAGGCCCTCGGTTGCCGCTACCCGATTGTGCAAACCGCCATGGGCTGGGTTGCCGACGCCAACCTGGTGATCGCCACCACCCAGGCCGGGGGCTTCGGTTTCCTGGCCGGGGCGACCATCCTCGCCGATGAACTGGAAGGCGAAATCCGTAAGGTGATCGACGCCACCGGTGGCAGCAACTTCGGGCTCAACTTTCATATGTTCCAGGACAACGCCGCGCAGTGCGTCGACCTGGCGATCCAGTACCGCCTGCGCGCCGTGAGCTACGGACGTGGTCCGGACAAACAGACCATCGCGCGTTTCAAGGCGGCCAAGGTGCTGTGCATTCCCACCGTCGGCGCCCTCAAACATGCGTTGAAGGCTGTGGAACTGGGCGCCGACCTGATCACCATTCAGGGCGGCGAGGGCGGCGGTCATACCGGCGGCGTGCCCAGTTCCATTCTGTTGCCTCAAGTACTGGCCGCGGTCAAGGTGCCGGTGATCGCCGCCGGCGGTTATGCCACCGGTCGTGGCCTGGCCTCGGTGCTGGCTGCCGGGGGCGCCGGCATCGCCATGGGCACGCGGTTCCTAATGACCCGCGAATCGCCGACACCGGCCGCGACCCTGGAACGCTACCTGAAGGTCAACGATCCGCAGTTGGTGCGCGTGACCACGGCGGTGGATGGCATGCGCCACCGCATGATCGAAAACCGTTTTATCAATCATCTGGAGAAGGCCGGCCCCTTCGGTCGCCTGCGTATTGCCCTGGGCAGCGCCTGGCAGTGGAAGCAGCAGACCGGCATGAGCCTGGGGCACATGGCCTCGGTCTTTTTCCGTGCGTTGCGTGAGGATCCCTCGGCGCTGTCGCAAGTGGTGATGGCCGCCAACCAGCCGGTCCTGTTGCAGCGCTCGATGGTCGATGGCGCTCCGGATGAAGGCATCCTGCCCAGCGGCCAGGTCGCGGCGGCCATCGGCGAGTTGCTGAGCTGCCGTGAAGTGATCGAAGGCATCGCCAGCGAGGCCCGGCAATGTCTGGACGCACTCCTGGCCCGCAGCCAGACCCACCCCTCGAACCATCCCGCCAGCATTGGAGAACCCCTGTGAACCAGGCATTTACGACACAACTCAATCAGGGGATCGCTGAACTGGTGATCGCCAAACCGCCGGTCAACGCCCTCGACAGCCAGGAATGGCACGCCCTGGCGCGGCAGATCGAAGCGCTTGGGGCCAACCCCGATGTGCGGGTGATCGTGATCCGCGCCGAAGGCCGGGGCTTTTGCGCAGGCGTCGACATCAAGGAACTGGACAAGCATCCGGAGCGGATCGTAGACGTCAATGCCGGTAACTACGCGACGTTCAAGGCCGTGCACCGTAACCCGGTGCCGGTGATTGTCGCGGTCCATGGTTTTGTCCTGGGCGGTGGCATTGGCATCACCGGGGCGGCGGACATCGTCGTCGCTTCCGAATGCGCGACCTTCGCCCTGCCGGAAGTCGACCGCGGCGCCATGGGCGGTGGTGCGCATTTGCAACGCCTGTTCCCGTTGCAAAAAGTGCGCTACCTGTTCTTTACCGGCGACAGCATTGGCGCCCCCGAAGCCCTGCAATACGGCTTTATCGAGCGGATCGTCACCAAGGACCAACTGCGCGAAACCGCTCTGGGCATCGCGGCGAAAATCGCTGAGAAGAGCCCAGGCATGATCCGCATCGCCAAGGAAGCCTTGAACGGCATCGAAGACGGCAACCTGGAAGACAAATACCGCTGGGAGCAGGGCTTCACCATGCAGGCCTACAGCAGCCCGGACTCCGCGGAAACGCGCCGGGCCTTCGTCGAAAAACGCGACGCCAAGTTCTGAGGGAACGCCATGGAACTGAATTACACCCCCCAACAAACCGCCTTCCGCGCCGAAGTACGCGCCTGGCTGGCGGCCAACCTGCCGAGCGAACCGCTGGCCAGCTACGACACTCAGGAAGGCTTCGAGCAGCACCGCGCCTGGGAAGCGAAGCTGTTCGACAGCCGCTGGTCGATGGTGATGTGGCCCGCCGAACTGGGCGGTCGCGGTTGCGATTTGATCGAGTGGCTGATCTTCGAGGAAGAGTACTACGGTGCCGGGGCGCCGATGCGCGTCAACCAGAACGGTCAGTTGTTGTTGGGCCCCACGCTGATGGAATTCGGCACCCCGGAACAGAAACAGCGTTTTCTCCCGCGCATGGCCGCCAGCCTCGACATGTGGGCACAAGGCTGGTCGGAACCGAATGCCGGTTCGGACATGGCGGCGATCACCTGCAAGGCCACGCTCGACGGCGATCATTACGTGATCAACGGCCAGAAAACCTGGTCGACCCGAGCGATCTTCGCCGACTGGCTATTTGGCTTGTTTCGCAGCGAACCGGGCTCCTCGCGCCACCACGGCCTGTCGTTCGTGATGGTGCCGCTGGATGCTCCGGGAGTGAGCATCCGTCCGATCAAGGCACTCAATGGCAAGGATGCTTTTGCCGAGGTGTTTTTCGACGACGTCCGTGTGCCGGTGGCCAACCGCATCGGTGCAGAAGGGCAAGGCTGGCATGTGGCAATGGCCACCGCCGGTTTTGAACGCGGGTTGTTGCTGCGCTCGCCGGCGCGTTTCCAGTACACCGCACGCAAGTTGGTGGAACTGTACAAGGCCAACCGCGACAGCGCCGACCGCGATCCGGGCCTGCGTGACGCGGTGCTGGAAACCTGGATGGGCGCCGAGGCCTACGCCCTGTCGGCCTACCACACGGTCGGGCGTCTCAGCCGGGGCGAGCAGATCGGTGCCGAGTCGAGTATCAACAAGATCATCTGGTCGGAACTGGACCTGAAGATGCACGAGACCGCCATGCGCATTCTCGGTGCCCGCGCCGAGCTGCTGCCCCCTGTCGATGGCGATGCGGCAGGCTGGCTTGAAGGTTTCCTGTTTGCCCAGTCCGGGCCGATCTACGCCGGGACCAACGAAATCCAGCGCAACATCATTGCCGAGCGGATGCTCGGCTTGCCGAAATAAGGAACGGGCCATGGACTTCACCTTTACCGATGACCAGCTGACGTTTCGCGAAGCCATCAGTCGTTTCCTGATGACTGAAGCCGCTCCGGAAATGCTCCGGGAAATCTGGGAAACCAATGTCGGTCGCTCACCTGACCTGCGTAAAAAAATTGCCGCCCAGGGCCTGACCGCATTGTCGGTTCCCGAAGCCGAGGGTGGCCTGGGCATGGATGATGTGGCTTGGGCACTGATGACCCAGGAGCTGGGGTATTACGCGATTCCCGACTCCATGGCCGACACCGCGTATGTCGCCACGGGCTTGCTCGCCAGCCTGGCGACGGGTCACCCGGCACGCAGCAGCCTGTTGCCAGGCATCGCCGAAGGTACCTTGCACCTTGCCATCGGCCATCCGGTCAACCCGTTGGTCAGCGATGCGCAACTGGCAGAAGTGTTGATCCTCATCGATGGCGACGACATTCATGTGGTGCCGCGTTCGCAGGTGGATGTGCAGCACCAGCCGAGCATCGATGCTTCGCGACGCCTGGGTCGGGTGACCTGGAACCCGACACCGGCCACCTGTGTGGCTGGCGGCGTTCTGGGCCGTTCATTGCAGGCGCGACTGCTCGACCGTGGCGCATTGTCGGTGGCCGGTCAATTGCTCGGGCTGGCACAACGCATGCTCGATTTGTCGGTGGACTACGTTGCCCAGCGCAAGCAGTTCGGCAAGCCCATCGGCAGCTTCCAGGCGGTCAAGCATCACCTGGCTGATGTCGCCCGGCAGATCGAACAGGCCAAACCCGTGCTGTACCGCGCAGCCCACGGCTTGGCCCAAGGCGATAGCAATGCCAGCGTCTGGGTTTCCCAGGCCCGCCTGGCCTGCAGCGAGGCAAGCTGGATCGCCGCGCGCAAGGGCATTCAGGTGCACGGCGCAATGGGTTACACCTGGGAAGTCGATCTGCAGATGTTCATGAAACGTGCCTGGGCGCTCGATGCGTCCTGGGGTGATCGCGGCTTTCATAAAACCCGTGTCAGCGACTACCTGTTCGCCGACGGTGCCCGCCTGGGCCCGGGCCATACCTTCGAGGAGTGAGTCATGCCAGAGGCCTATATTGTTGATGCACTGCGCAGCCCGACCGGCAAGCGCAAAGGTGCCTTGAGCGAGGTCCACGCCATAGACCTGGGTGCTCATGTGCTCAAGGCATTGGTGGAACGCAACGCCATCCCGGGCGAAGACTATGACGACGTGATTTTCGGTTGCGTCGACACCATCGGCTCCCAGGCCGGTGATATTGCCCGTACCAGTTGGCTCGCCGCCGGGTTGCCACTGAATGTGCCCGGTACCACGATCGATCGCCAGTGCGGGTCGTCGCAACAGGCGCTGCATTTCGCGGCGCAGGCGGTGATGAGCGGCACCCAGGATGTGATCGCCGTGGGTGGGGTGCAAACCATGACCCGGATTCCGATTTCCTCGGCCATGCTCGCCGGGCAGTCGCTGGGTTTTGCCGATCCGTTTTCCGGTAGCGAAGGCTGGCGCGCACGTTTCGGTGATCAGCCGGTCAACCAGTTCTACGCCGCCCAGCGCATCGCCGATCATTGGGGTATCACCCGCGAGCAGATGGAAGCGTTTGCCCTGCAAAGCCATAGCCGCGCCCTGGCCGCCATCGAGAGCGGGCGTTTCGCTCGGGAAATCGTCGCTTGCAACGGCCTGCGTGCGGATGAAACTCCGCGCCTGACCAGCCTGGCAAAAATGGCCGAGCTGCTGCCGGTGGACCCGCAATTCCCCTCGATCACCGCGGCCGTTTCGAGCCAGACCTGCGACGCTTCGGCGGCGTTGCTGGTGGTGTCGGAGGCGGCGCTCAAACGTTACGACCTGACGCCACGGGCGCGCATCCATCACCTCACGGTGATGGGCGATGATCCGATCTGGCACCTGACCGCGCCAATCGCCGCGACACGCCGTGCCCTGGAAAAAACCGGCCTGCGCATGAGCGATATCGACCGGGTAGAGATCAACGAAGCCTTTGCTTCGGTGGTCATGGCCTGGGCCAAGGAACTGGACTACGACCCGGCGCGCACCAACGTCAACGGTGGCGCCATTGCCCTGGGTCACCCGCTCGGCGCCACGGGAGCCCGATTGATGACCACGCTGTTGAACGAGCTGGAATGCAGCGGTGGCCGTTATGGCCTGCAAACCATGTGCGAAGGCGGCGGCCAGGCCAACGTCACGATCATCGAGCGCCTCTAGGTCTTTCCCATCCGTACCGCCGTCCGTCGGGCGTGCGGTCACGCAGTAATAAGGAGTCAAGCATGGCTATTTGTTCAGGCCGCACCGTGATCATCACCGGGGCCGGCGGCGGGCTCGGTCGCGCCTATGCGCTGGCGTTCGCGGCGGCGGGCGCCAACGTGGTGATCAACGATATTCGCGCCGACGCGGCGCAAGATGTAGCGGGCGAGATCCGCGCCAACGGTGGCCAGGCCATCGCCAACAGTGACGACATCACCACCCTGGCCACCGCCGAGCGCATCGTCGAAGCCGCGCTGGCGGCGTTCGGTGAGGTGCACGTGCTGGTCAACAATGCCGGGGTCTTGCGCGACCGTATGTTCATCAGTCTCAGCGAAGAGGATTGGGACATGGTCATGCGCGTTCACCTCAAGGGCCATTATTGCCTGGCGAACCTGTTGGGGCGGCGTTGGCGTGATCTGGCCAAGGCCGGCACTCCGGTCGACGGACGCATCATCAACACCAGCTCCGGTGCCGGCCTGCAAGGTTCGGTGGGGCAGTCCAACTATTCGGCGGCCAAGGGTGGGATTGCCGCGTTGACGCTGGTGCAGGCCGCTGAGCTGGCGCGCTACGGCATCACGGCCAACGCTTTGGCCCCGGCGGCGCGCACCTCGATGACCGAAAGCGCCATGCCCGATGTGGTGAAGAAGCCCGAGGACGGCAGTTTCGACGCCTGGGCGCCGGAAAACGTTGCGCCGTTGGTGGTGTGGTTGGGCAGCGCCGAATCGGCCCACGTCAGCGGCCAGATTTTCGAGAGCCAGGGTGGGCGTATTTCCCTTGGGGACGGCTGGCGCACCGGGGTCACCCGCGACAAAGGCGCGCTATGGCGTGTCGAGGAAATAGGCGCCGCCGTCGATGCGATCCTCGCCCAAGCCCCTGCTGCGCAGCGGGTCTGGGGCAGCTGAACAGGACCGAACCGGCCGCCTGAGGCGGCCATACCCCGTTTTGACGATGTGCCGGCCCGGGCGTGGCTTTATACCTGACAGCGTACTGATACCTTCGGAGGTAAACGCTGTGAAACAAGCTCCCCCCTATGTCCCGGGCCATCAATTACTGGCTGGAAAATCCGTGCTGATTACCGCCGCCGCAGGTGCCGGTATCGGTTACTCGGCCGCCCGGCGCAGCGCCGAGGAGGGCTGTCGGGCATTGATGATCTCTGACGTTCACCCGCGCCGCCTGGAAGAGGCCGTGGAACGGCTCAAGGCCGAAAC
Source organism: Pseudomonas sp. KH_050 (assembly GCF_057838875.1). NCBI lineage: Bacteria > Pseudomonadati > Pseudomonadota > Gammaproteobacteria > Pseudomonadales > Pseudomonadaceae > Pseudomonas > Pseudomonas sp. KH_050. The sequence continues at coordinate 1,967,294 of NZ_CM174478.1, forward strand.
CGGTCTGCAAGCCATTTATGGCCAGTTGTGCAATGTCACGGTCGAAGCCGAAGTCCAGGCCTTGGTGGCGAATGCTGAAGAGCTGCTCGGCGGTGTCGATGTGTTGATCAACAACGCCGGCCTCGGTGGCCAGAAGCGCGTGGTCGAGATGAGCGACGAAGAGTGGCTGCGGGTGCTGGATGTGACCCTGACGGGCACGTTCCGCATGACCCGCGCGATGCTGGTGCCGATGCAGCGCCGTGGCGCTGGCGCCATCGTCAACAATGCCTCGGTCCTCGGTTGGCGCGCACAGAAGGAACAGGCGCATTACGCCGCGGCCAAGGCCGGGGTTATGGCTTTGACCCGTTGCAGTGCGCTGGAAGCAGCCGAGTACGGCGTGCGTATCAACGCCGTTGCACCCTCGATTGCCCTGCATGATTTTCTCAAGAAGGCCGCCAGTGAAGAACTGCTCGCCAGCCTCGCCGGGCGCGAGGCATTCGGCCGTGCCGCCGAAGTCTGGGAAGTCGCCAATGTGATGATGTTCCTGGCCAGCGACTACGCCTCCTACATGGTTGGCGAAGTGTTGTCCGTCAGTTCCCAACAAGCCTGAGGAGTGGGCCATGAGTTATGTTTTCAGCAGTGCCCAGGCGTTGCTCGAGGCCGAGGGCCTGGACCTGGGTAACACCGAGTGGCTGACTATCAGCCAGCAGCGCATCGATCTGTTCGCCGAAGCCACGGGTGATCACCAGTGGATTCATGTCGACCCGGTCCGCGCCGCCAGCGGCCCGTTCGGTGTCTGTATCGCCCACGGCTACCTGACCCAGTCGCTCGTCAACCTGTTCCTGCCGCAATTGCTCACCATCGACAACATGGCGATGGGGGTCAATTACGGCAGTGACCGCGTGCGCTTCCCGGCGCCGGTCAAGGTGGGATCGCGGGTGCGCGGCAGCGCCAGCATCGTGCGCGCCGAGCAGCTGGCGGACGCCGTGCAATTGGTGGTGCGCGTGACCGTGGAAGTCGAGGGTCAGTCGCGGCCCGGATGTGTGATCGACACCATTAGCCGTTACACCTTCAACCCTATTACCGAGTGAGCCTGTCATGGACCTGAATGAAGTTGTCATCGTTGCCACTGCGCGGACCGCGCTCGCCAAGTCGTTTCGTGGGTCGTTCAACGATACGGAAGCCCCGGTACTGGGCGGACATGTGGTGCGTGCGGTGGTCGAGCGCGCCGGTATCGAACCGGGTGAAGTGGACGATGTGATCATGGGCGCAGCGGTGCAGCAGGGCACCCAGGCCTACAACATCGGCCGCCTCAGCGCCTATACCGGCGGCTTGCCGGACAGCGTGCCGGGGATGGCCCTGGACCGCATGTGCGCTTCGGGCCTGATGAGCATCGGCGTAGCCGCCAAAGGCATCATGACCGGCGAGATGAACATCGCTATTGGCGGTGGCGTGGAGTCGCTGTCACTGACCCAGACCAAGCACAAAAACACCTATCGCGCCCAGTCCGAAGCCGTGCTGGAAGTGATGCCCAGCGCCTATATCCCGATGCTGGAAACCGCCGAAATTGTCTCGCGCCGTTATGGCATCAACCGCGCCGCCCAGGACGAGTATTCCCTGCAGAGCCAACTGCGCACCGCCGCCGCCCAACGTGACGGCTTGTTCGACGATGAAATCGTCGGCTTGAGCGTCGACAAGTTGTGCTTCGATGCCGGTGGCCAACCCAGCGGCCATCAGCGTGTGTGGGTCGAGCGCGACGAATGCAATCGACCGAACACACGCCTGGAAGACCTGGCTTCGCTGAAACCGGTGTGGAAGGACGGCAAATGGATCGAGCAGGGTGAATTCATTACCGCTGGCAATGCTTCGCAGTTTTCCGATGGTGCCTCGGCCAGCCTGCTGATGAGCCGCGCTGAAGCCAAGCGTCGGGGGCTGACACCGTTGGGCATCTACCGAGGCATTGCCGTGGGTGGCTGCGCGCCGGAGGAAATGGGCATTGGCCCAGTGGTGGCGGTGCCGAAATTGCTCAAGCGCTTTGGCCTGAGCGTGTCGGATATCGGCCTGTGGGAAATCAACGAAGCCTTTGCCTGCCAGGTCCTGCATTGCCGCGATGCACTGCACATCCCGGCGGAGCGTCTGAACGTCAACGGCGGCGCGATTGCCATCGGCCACCCGTTCGGCATGTCCGGCGCGCGCATGGTCGGTCACGCACTGCTGGAAGGTCGCCGTCGCGGCGCCCGTTATGTGGTGATCGCCATGTGCATTGGCGGCGGCATGGGCGCGGCGGGTTTGTTCGAGTTGCCGTAAGCCCTGGCTAGCCTTCGCGCCACGTCATTGCGTGCCTGGGCTCAATGCCACGTCTCGGGTGGCCTGGGCACGCACGGTGCGTTGAACACGATTAAACCCATTACCAATAAATTGATGCGGGCCATGCAGTCCGGGCCCGCTGCCGGGGGAGTGGCTATGCAAAGTCGCCTGACGAATACGCAGGTCCTGTCGGAGATGGGATTGGAGCTGGCCGAATACGAACGGCTCATCGGCAACATGTACGATTCGGCCATGGATATTCGCTGCATGGGTGATTCGTTGCGCCAGCTGCGGTCGCTGTTCAAGGCGAATTTCGTGACCTTGATTCTGCGCGTGCAGGATGAGCCACTTTTGTCGCCGATGATGGTCGCCGGAGACGTCGAACTGGGGGAGGGCGGCATCAACCATTACGCCTACTACTCCAAATCCACGCTGTTCGACAGTCTGCCCACCGACACGGTATTCACTGTGGATGAGTTGATGAGCGAGGCCGAGTGGGTCAGTTCTTCTTTTTATCTACTGTTCTGCCAACCCCATAACTGTCACCAGATGCTCGGCGCTGATATCCGCATGCCGGATGGCAGCACCGTGCGTTTTCGGATCAACCGGCCACGGGATCAGGCGCGGTTTTCCCGGGTCGATCGAGCCATGTGCGAGATGCTCTTGCCGCATTTGCGCCGCGCGTTGCACATGCACTCGCAGTTGGATCGCAGCGAATCCTTGGGCAGCCTGTATTCGCAGACCATCAGCCGTATGGCGGTGGCGACTATCGTCCTTGATGAAAACGGCAGTGTGGTGCAGCTCAACTCGGTGGCGCGGGAGATTCTCGACAGTCAGGACGGCCTTAAAGTCGTCGGCGGCCGGCTCGAAGCGACGTACCCGAGTGACAATCGTGAGCTGCTGCGCCTGGTACGCAACGCCTTTCAGCGGGCGAGGCAGGGCGGCGCTGGATTACAGGGCGCCGAGGCAATGTCGATTTCCCGGCCTTCGGGGAAAGTCAGCCTGGGGGTGGTGGTGGAATTGATACCGACGCAGGAACTGGTCGAGGGCAAGGGAAAACCGACGGTCGTGGTCTATGTGCGCGACGCGGTCAGCAAGTCGCTGGTGAGTAACGTGGCGACTTCGCAGCTGTACAACCTGACGCCAGCGGAAACCGCGCTGGCCCTGGAGCTGGCCAACGGACTGTCGCTGGAGGAGGCATCGCAGACGTTGAACATCCGTCGCAATACCGCCCGCGCGCACTTGCGTTCGATCTTTTCCAAAACCGGTGTACGACGCCAGACCGAACTGGTGCGGATCATGCTCAACAGTGTCGTGGCGTTGGCGGAACCGCATTCGCCAGGATTGGCGGAGCACGCGCGTTAACCTGTTCTTCGTCCGCGCCGCGCAAAAATGCGTTAGTCCGTGCGGACGATGTTTCTCCTTCCTTGGGCTGCCGATACTGGGTGACCGCTATCGGTAACCAAGGAGAATAAAAATGACCGGCAGTAACCTGGCCTCCAGTTGTCTTGTCTCGCGGGCTGCCAACGCCACTCCCACCTGGGTGCTGGGGTTGTTATTGGGATGCAGTGTAATCGGTACGGCAAACGCCGCACCGGAAGATGTGGAGCGCCTGGGCAAAGACTTGACTTGCATCGGTGCCGATAAGAGCGCCAATGCCGATGGCAGCATCCCGGCGTTCAGTGGCAAGTGGCTGGGCGTGCCACCGCACGTGGACTTCAAAGGGACCGGCAACCATCCGGTTGACCCGTATCCGGAAGAAAAACCGCTGTTTGTGATTACTGCGGCCAACCTGGCGCAATACAGCGACTACCTGTCTGATGGACAGAAAGCCTTGTTCAAGCTCTACCCTGCTACGTACAAAATGCCGATCTACCCCTCGCACCGGGATTTCCGTTTCGACGACGCGGTGTGCAATGCCACTCGCGAAAACGCCAGCATCGCGCGACTGGTGGATGATGGTGAAGGGGTGGTGGGCAAAACCGGCGGCACAGCCTTTCCAGTACCGCGCAGCGGCCTGGAACTGTTGAAGAACGCCTCGAGCTTCACCTTGCGTGCCTGGACCGAGGAATACATCTCCGACAATGCCTATGTGCTCAAGGACCGCAACATCAACTGGGGCCGCGTGCATTCGCGCAACCTGGCGCCGTCGCTGGAGCCAGGCAAGAAAGGCGAGACCGTAGGCAACTCGGCGTTCTACCTCAACGAAACCCTGCTGCCGCAGCGGGACAAGGGCGAGATCAATACCGGCACCGAGTTCTGGAACGACAAGACCGAGCCTCGCCAGGCCTGGCGTTACGACCCGGGTACCCGCCGTGTGCGGCAGTCGCCGGGTTATGGCTTCGACATGTCGTTCCCCGGCAGCGGCGGTTCGATCACCGTGGACGAGGTGCGTCTGTTCAACGGCTCGGGCCAGCGCTATGACTGGAAGATCGTCGGCAAGCGCGAGATGTTCATTCCCTACAACACCTATCGCCTGCACGCGGCCAACCTCAAGTACGCTGACCTGCTGACTCCGGGCCATATCAACCCGGATGCCATGCGCTATGAGCGCCATCGGGTCTGGGAACTGGAAGGCACCCTCAAGCCGGGTTACCGCCACCTGTATGGCAAACGCAAGTTGTATATCGACGAAGACACCTGGTTCCCGATGCTCGCCGATAACTATGACAACCGTGGCGAGCTGTGGCGGACCTCGATGCTCAACTTTTTCTACGCCTATGAAAGCCAGCGGCCACAAGCGGGCGTGGGGCTTTATCACGACCTGAATGCCGGCAGCTACCTGGCGTTCAACCTGATCAACGAACAGCGCAACGGCTACCAGTTGAACAAGCCGGGCTTCAGCCCGCGGGATTTCGGTCCGGAAGCCGCCCGTCGGTTTGGCCAATAGCCGACGCAGATTTTGGATGGCAGAGGCTGACAGGTGAACCCCTTGAGAGCGGATCTCGTTTGACCTAGTCCAAGTGAAGGATGAATCCCTTGCCGGGGCGCTTAATGATATCCGTCATGGGTTCACCCTGTTTTTTTGGGGGTGTATTGCTCCCCAAAGTTTCCAACCGAGGAACAATAACAATGACGAAACTCGCTGAAATCAGCATCGAAAACGCCCAGCGTACTCACCGTTACGCCCGTGGCTGGCACTGTCTGGGCGTGGCGGATGATTACCGCGATGGCCAGTTGCATACCTTGAATATCTTTGGCGTCCGCCTGGTGGCGTTTGCCGACAGCAAGGGTGCTATCAGCATCCTCGACGCTCATTGCCCGCACATGGGGGCCGACCTGTCCCGGGGCACCATCGAAAACGACACGGTGGTGTGCCCGTTCCACCACTGGAAATATGACACCAGCGGTAAATGCGTTGAGATTCCTTACTGCAAGCGCATTCCACCGAAGGCCAAGACCCGCAGCTGGTTGACCTGTGAGGAAAACAACCTGCTGTTCGTCTGGAACAACCCTGAAGGCCGTCCGCCGAAAGAGGGCGTGATCATTCCGCACCTGGCCGAGATGGACGACGCGGACTGGATTCACGACTGGAACATCGACACCATGCTGATCGAAACCAACCCACGGGAGTTGGTCGATAACCTGGTAGACGCCATGCACTTCGGCCCAGTGCACGGCACACCAACCAAGTACTTCGCCAATATCTTCGAAGGGCACATCGGCCACCAGATATTCCACGGTGATTCCGAGCGCCTGGGCGGCGATCTGATCGCACCGTCAGCCTACTACGGCCCGGCGACCCACTTCACTCACATCAGCTCGATGTTCGGCGATGTGCGGATACACGCCATTTTGCTCAACAGCCATGTGCCTGTGACTGCCAACAGCTTCGACCTGCGTTTCGGCTGCATGGTCAAGCGTGTGCCCGGCTGGAGCGAAGAGCAGAACATTGAAGTTGCCAAAGCGTACATCATGGGTAATCGCACCTCGTTCTATCAGGACGTGGATATCTGGAAGCATAAAATCCGTATCGACAACCCGGTGCTGGCGGAAACCGACGGTCCGGTCTACCAATTGCGCGAGTGGTATAAGCAGTTCTTTACCGATGAAGATCAGGTGCCCGCGAGCATGGCTGAACGCCGCGAAATCGTCACGGTCGACGAGCGCTGAGCAGTAACGGTTCCCTTCGAGAGGCAGGCAGCCAGTCATCGCTTGCCGCTCGTGAGGGCAGTTCAGAAGGGCACGCTGCCCTTGGTTTTATTGCAAAACGCAGGTCCGATTAAAAGGTCATGAGAGCACTGACAATGAAAACAAAAAGTCTTCTTGCCTATTACGTTCCTTTGTTAATCCTGTTGTTCCTGGTGTTGACCGTGCAGTTTTCGGAGCCGCCGGAATCGGCCAGCGTCAAGGCTTGCAAGCTTTACGCTAGCTGTGTCGTCATCAGCTCGAACGTCCCGAGCTGGCCTAATTTTCGCTAGGGTGTTCGCATTCAGACCAGCCCTCTGACAGTAGCGCTGTGGATATCGCGCCGTCCGTTAATCCCAAGGAGCTGCCGCAAGCTGCGATCTTTTTTGCTTTTAATGCTTGAACATCACATGCCGCACGGTGGTGTAGTCCTCCAGTCCTGATACGCCCCGTTTTTCCTGTTGGCTGATCTACTTCTCTCGGCTATGCGCAGCCGTTGCGGCTCCACTGCTGCTCCAGCATAAATACGCCGGTTTGTTCGACGTGTTTGCTCGCACAAACATCATCAATCAAACCGGCGTTGTTGTTTCTGTGTTTTCCGGGATTGCGTGAAGAACCTTTTATTAGCCGATGAGGCAACTCATTGCTAGCTGTTGCTAGGGAAGGCGAACTGCGCCGCCTCGAGACTTGCACGTTGTGGCCAGCGTTGGGTAATCGCCTTGCGCCGGGTGTAGAAACGCACGCCGTCCGGGCCATAGGCATGCAGGTCACCGAACAGTGAGCGCTTCCAGCCGCCGAAGCTGTGGTACGCCACTGGAACCGGCAACGGTACGTTGACGCCGACCATGCCGACTTCGATTTCGTCGCAGAACAAACGGGCCGCTTCACCGTCACGGGTGAAGATGCAGGTGCCGTTGCCGTATTCGTGATCGTTGATTAGTTGCATGGCCTCTTCCAGGCTATTGACTCGCACGATGCACAGCACCGGGCCGAAGATCTCTTCTTTATAGATGCGCATCGCTGGCGTGACGCGATCGAACAGGCAGCCGCCGAGGAAGAAGCCGCCTTCGTGACCCGCTACGCTCAAGCCGCGCCCGTCGACGACCAGCTGAGCGCCAGCCTGCACGCCGTCTTCGATGTAGCCGGTTACCTTGTCCAGGTGTGCGCCGGTAATCAGCGGGCCCATATCCAGACCGCTATTTGTACCTGCACCGATTTTCAGCGCCTTGATCTGCGGCACCAGTTTGCTGATCAGCGCATCCGCCACCTGATCACCAACACACACAGCCACCGAGATCGCCATGCAGCGCTCACCGCACGAACCGTAAGCCGCGCCCATCAAGGCACTGACCGCGTTATCCAGATCCGCATCCGGCATCAGCACCGCGTGGTTCTTCGCGCCACCCAAGGCCTGCACACGCTTACCGCGCTTGGTGGCTTCGCAATAGATGTATTCGGCAATCGGCGTCGAACCGACAAAACTCAGCGCCTTGACTTCCGGCGCTTGAATCAGCGCGTCCACCGCTTCCTTATCGCCGTGCACCACGTTCAATACGCCTTTGGGCAGCCCGGCTTCATGCAGCAGTTCGGCGATCAGCAGTGTTGAGCTCGGATCACGTTCGGAGGGTTTGAGGATGAAGCAGTTGCCGCAGACGATCGCCAGTGGGTACATCCACAATGGGACCATGGCCGGGAAGTTGAACGGGGTAATCCCGGCAACCACGCCCAGTGGCTGGAAATCTGACCAGGCATCGATACGCGGGCCGACGTTACGGCTGTACTCGCCCTTGAGGATTTCCGGCGCCGAGCAGGCGTATTCGACGTTCTCGATACCGCGCTTGAGTTCGCCAGCGGCATCTTCCAGGGTTTTGCCGTGCTCTTCGCTGATCAACCGGGCGATACGTGCTTCGTTCTGCTCGAGCAGTTGCTTGAAGCGGAACATCACCTGGGCACGCTTGGCCGGCGGCGTATTGCGCCAGGCTGGAAAGGCTAGCCTGGCGGAGTCGATGGCCTTTTGCACAGTTTCGCGGTCAGCCAGGCCGAGTACATGAATATCCTCGCCGGTGGAGGGGTTGGATACATTGCAAGTACGCCCGCCGCTGACGATGCGTTCTGCGTGAATCAAATGGGGGATGGTAGCCATTGCTGTTTTTCTCTCATTTTGATGTCCTGGGGGAGCCAGGGCTTAACCGATGAAGTTTCCCGTTTGTACGTAGACGCGGGGGGTAGGTTGGCCAATATTGATGCGCTGCAGAACCCTGGTAGTGTTAGAGATCATCGGCTGCCAGGCGGTTTACCGTTTCGCCGCCGTACAGCACGCAATCGCGCAATGCTGTGGCCCGCGTGAGGTAGTGCCCGGCAAAGTAGCGAGCGACGACGATTTTTGCGCCGTAGAAGCTCTGGTCTTCGGCGAGTCGTGACTCGCTGATCAGCAGGGCGCGCGCCAGTTGCCAGCCGCTGACCAATATCCCGCACAGTGTCAGGTAAGCGACGCCCTCGGCGTAGATCGTCTGTGCCGAGCTACGATGGTGTTCGACCACATGGTCCACCACTGCCTCGAAGGCCAATCGAGCCTGGCGCAACGGACCGTGAACGGCCAAGGCATCCGGGTTGCCACTGGCGAGCAGTTGGCTCTCGGTTTCCTCAATGCGACTGGCCAGCAACCGTGCCACTGCGCCTTGATCGCGCACCGTCTTGCGACCGATCAAATCATTGGCTTGAATGGCGGTGGTCCCTTCGTAAATCGGCAAAATCCGCGCATCCCTGAAATGCTGAGCCGCGCCGGTTTCCTCGATGAAGCCCATGCCACCATGGACTTGTATGCCCAGGCTGGTCACTTCCTGGGCCATCTCGGTGCACCATCCCTTGATGATCGGTACCAGGAACTCATAGAGCGCCTGATGCTCGCGTCGTTGCCGGGGATCTGCATGATGGGTCGCCAGGTCGCTATGAGCTGCAGTCATATAGGCGGCTGCCCGGCTGCCTTCGGTCAAAGCGCGCATGTCCAGGAGCATGCGCTTGACGTCGGGATGCTCAATGATCGCAACGGTTCTATGGCTACCGTCCAATGCCCGGCCCTGGACACGTACCCGCGCATAGGCAGTCGCTTGCTGTCGGGCACGTTCGGCAATGGCGACACCTTGCATGCCGACGGCATAACGCGCCGAGTTCATCATGATGAACATGTATTCCAGGCCTCGGTTCTCCTCGCCGATCAAGGTACCGATCGCACCGCCATGATCGCCAAACTGCAGGATTGCCGTAGGGCTGGCTCTAACCCCCAGCTTATGTTCCAGGCTCAGACACTCTATGTCGTTGCGCAGATTCAGACGGCCGTCCGCATCTTGCAGGAACCTGGGAACCACAAACAGGGAAATACCTTTGACGCCTTCCGGCGCACCGGGTACGCGTGCCAGCACCAAATGCACGATATTGCTCGCCATATCGTGCTGCCCATAGGTGATGAAAATCTTGCTGCCGAATACGCGATAGCGACCATCGCCAATGGGTTCGGCACGACTGCGCAAGAGGGACAGATCCGAGCCTGCCTGGGGTTCGGTCAGGTTCATGGTGCCGGTCCATTCTCCCGATATCAGGCGTGGCAAATAGTAATCCTGCTGTTCCTTGCTGCCGGCCATCAGCAAGGCTTCGATCGCGCCATCGGTCAACAGTGGGCACAGAGCAAAGGCCATGTTCGCTGAATTGAGCATTTCATTGCAGGCCGTGCTGACCAGTTTCGGCAGCCCTGCGCCACCCAATCGGTGGGGGTGCGCCAGCCCCTGCCAACCACTGTCGGCAAACCGGGCGAAGGCTTCCTTGAAGCCGGAAGGGGTGAGGACTTCGCCTGCGATCAACCGGCACCCTTGAACGTCGCCAGCGTGATTGAGGGGTGCAATCACCTCCATAGTGAATTTCGCCGACTCATCGAGCACCGCCTGCACCACATCGGGACTTGCGTCCTCCATGCCAGGTTGCCGGGTGATGGCGGCCAGGTCTGCCAACTCATTGATGACGAAGCGCATCTCTTTAACCGGGGCTTGATAGCTCATCGGTAACTCCTCGGAAGTCGTTCAGATAGTCAATGTTGCGCCGCTTGATTGGCGCCCCAGCCAGTTTCGGCGCGTACGCTCTGCGGTTCGAAGGCAGACCTTTCAAGGTTTGCAGCCGGGCTACGATCAAGGCACGAGACTGCCCAGGCGATACCGAAGGCCAAGGGCATCGAGAACAGCGCGGGGTAGTCGAAAGGAAAGATGGCTTCGGGATGATGCAGCACCTTGACCCAGACCCCGGGAGACAGCACGACCAAGGCAACAGAGCTGATAAGGCCGGCCAGGCCACCACAAATGGCTCCCCGGCTAGTCAATCCTTGCCAATACATGGCCAGCAGCAGTATCGGGAAGTTCGATGAGGCGGCGATGCCGAATGTCAGTGCGACGAGAAACGCCACGTTCTGACCTTTGAAGACAATCCCCAAGGCAATGGCGACTATGCCCAGACCCAGGGTTGCCCAGCGGCTGACACGCATTTCATTGCGGCTGGTGGATTTTCCCTTGCACAGGACATTGGCATACAGGTCATGGGAGAGGGCTGAAGCACCGGCCAGGGCCAGGCCGGAAACGACGGCAAGGATGGTGGCGAAGGCCACGGCAGCCAGGAACCCGAACATCAGGTCGCCACCCAGAGCCTGGGCCAGGTGCATAACTGGCATATTGCCGCCACCGAGAAGCGTGCCGCCTATGATCCCCTGTTCGAAGAATCTCGGTTGTTGTCCGACGATGCTGATCGCCGACATTCCCAGCACGCAGACCACGATGAAGAACAGCCCGATCAAACCGGTGGCCACAAAAACCGACTGGCGCGCTGCCTTGGCATCCGGGACGGTGAAGAAACGCATCATGATATGCGGCAGGCCTGCCACTCCAAACACCAGACCCAGACACATCGAGATGATGGAGAGCGGATCACTGGCGAACTTCAACGGCCCGAGTATTGCGCTACCGCTCTGGTGACCGGCAACCGCGCTGTCCACCATGCGCTCCAGGCTGAAGCCGAAGTGCTTGAATGCCAGCAGCGTCAGGAACAGGCCGCCGCCGAGCAGCAGGACAGCCTTGATGATCTGCACCCAGGTCGTGGCGACCATACCGCCGAATGTCACATAGACCACCATCAACACGCCGACGCAGATGACAGCGACCTCGTAATCGAGCCCGAACAACAGGTTGATCAACTGACCCGCGCCGACCATTTGTACGATCAGATAAAAACAGACGATGATCAGCGAACTGCAGGCTGAAAACACCCGTGTGCCCACCGGGTCGAGGCGGTAGGAGATGATGTCGGCGAGCGTGAAGCGTCCAAGGTTGCGCAGTCGCTCAGCCATCAAAAACATGATCAACGGCCAACCCAGAAATGCGCTGACGGAATAGATCATGCCGTCGAAACCTGTGCTGAAGACCATGCTTGAAACACCCAGCAGAGTTGCCGCCGACATATAATCCCCGGCAATCGCGAAGCCGTTTTGCACGCCGCCGATTCCACCCCCCGCCGTATAAAAGTCGGCCGTCGAGCGTGTGCGCCCGGCAGCCCAATAGGTGATGCCTATCGTGGTGATAACGAACGCCAGGAAGATCACAATCGCCGTAATGTTAGGAGCGCGGGCGCTCTGAAGCGAGGCCTGCGCAACCGCCACGAAGCTGACGGCGGACAGTAGGCTGAATACCGTTACCCGAGTGATGAGCTTCATGGCCGCACCCCTTCAAGCAGCGCCTGGGTCAACTTGTCGAACTGGTTATTTGCGCGCAGCACGTAGAGGCCTGTCAGCAACCATGAACCGACAATCAGGATTAATGCAGCCCAGATTCCGATGGTCAGGCTGCCGCTACTCAGGGGCACATGCGTCAGCAGTTGCGGTTGCCACGATACCGAAGCGATGAACAGGAAGTAGAGGCCCAGTACCACGGCGCTAAGGGTAAAGGCCAGTCGGCTGCGGCCCAGCACCAGGGAGCGATACTGGGGGTTTTCGCGGATCTTCTGATAAACGAGGTTCGATGACATGCTGCCGCTCCTTAATACCTGAGAGGTGATCGGGTGGAGTTTTTTGTTATGGTCCTGCCACGACGGTGGCAGGTGATGCATGACGGCCCTGAACGGGCTCAGACTCTGACTTTCTCGGTGCGCTTCTCGACGAAATCTCCGAGACGCCGCTGAACATCGTGTCCGGTCTGGACCACCGCAGCCATCAAGCCCTCGGCGAACAGACCGTCGGTTGAGGACATGTCGGCAATGCGGTTGATTGAGCTGACGATGGCGTAGTTGGACAGCGCGGCGTTCGAGGCAATACGCTGGGCCAGCTCGATGGCCTGTTCGAGCACATCCTGGCCTTGCTCGCACAGGTAATGGGCCAGACCCAACCGATGCCCCTCGCGGGCGTCGAGTGCGCGTCCAGTCAGCATCATCTCGACCATCCGGTTGGCGGAGATGATCCGTGCCACGCGCACGGTGGCGCCACCGCCGGTAAAAATACCGCGCTGGCCTTCGGGTAGAGCGAAGTAGGCGGTGGAATCTGCCACCCGCACATGGGCCGCTGCAGCGAGTTCCAGCCCGCCGCCGACAACCGCCCCCTGCATGGCCGCAATCACCGGGATGCCGCCATGCTGGATTTTGTCAAAGGCGCGGTGCCATGCCTGACATACACGCATGAAATCAATCGCCGAGCGCTCTTTGTCATGGTGTTCTTTAAGGTCCAGGCCGGCACAGAAATGCGGGCCCGCAGCAGCCAGTACGATGGCGCGTACGCTCGTTGGAACCGTGGAGAAGAAATCATCCAGGGCGGCAATCGCCTGTTCATCCAACGCGTTGCGTTTGTGTGAACGATTGAGCGTGACGATCGCGATGGTGCCGCGCAGTTCGATTTTCAGGAAGGGCTCGTTCATACAGACTCCAGATAGCAATGATGGGTCAGGCTTGTGCCTGGTTCAGGGGAGGGCTCTGTGTATCGCCGCCAGTCGATGACGGGCGCTCGTAGTGATCGCGATAGCGCTCGCGCAGGGCGAGTTTGAATAGCTTGCCGGTGGCGGTCAGAGGCATGTCCTCGATGAACAGGACGTCATCGGGTATCCACCATTTGGCGACCTTGTGTTCGAAGAAAGCCAACAACTCAGCGGCATCGACTTGCGTGTCAGGCTTGGCAACAGCGACCAGCAGAGGGCGTTCACCCCAGCGTTGGTGATCGCAGGAAATGCAGGCGGCCATGTGGATCTTGGGATGGGCCATGGCGATGTTTTCCAGGTCGATGGAGGAGATCCATTCGCCACCAGACTTGATGACATCTTTGCAGCGGTCGGTGATCAGCAGGTAGCCGTCTTCGTCGATGGTGGCCATGTCACCGGTGTCGAACCAGCCTTCGGTCAACGTCGTTGAGTCGCTCTGGTAGTAATCACGGACCACCCAGTTGCCACGCACCATAAGGTTGCCTGGCTGATGCCCGTCTCGGGGCCGGGCCATGCCGGCTTCATCGACCGTGCGCATCTCGAAGCCAAACAACTCGCGTCCCTGCTTGGCCAGCACCCGGATTCTGCTTTGATTATCCTCGCCAGCGTGTTTGGGCAGCAGACGGCAAGCCGTTCCCAGGGGCGACACCTCGGTCATGCCCCAGGAGTGAGTGACATCGACGCCTAGCTCATGGAGTGCGCCGAACATCGCTGGCGGACAGGCTGATCCTCCGATGTAGGCTCTGCGCAGGGTTCGCGGTCGCTGACCACTGGCCTGAAGGGTTTCGATGTAGCCCTGCCAGACTGAAGGCACGCCTGCCGAAAAGGTCACGCCTTCGCCGTCACAGAGTGCTTGCAGCGAGGCGCCATCCAGCCGGCTGCCCGGCAGGACCAGCTTGGAACCCGCCATTAGCGCCGTATAGGGCAGTCCCCAGGCGTTGACGTGAAACATGGGCACCAGCGGCATTACCACGTCGTGTGCGCTGATACCCATCGCGTCGGGATGAGAGGCGGCGTATGCCTGGAGCAGCGTGGAGCGGTGGGAGTACAGGACGCCCTTGGGTTGCCCGGTGGTTCCCGAGGTGTAGCACAGACCTGAAGCGGTGTTCTCATCGAACTCGGGCCAGTGCTCAAGGGCGATGGCCTGGCGAAGCAATGCCTCGTAACTCAGAGAACCTTCGGCATGCTCGATGTCGGTTAGCGCGATCCAGTGACGCACGCTTGGACATAGCCCGGTGATCTGAGCGATCAGCGCCGCGAAGCCGATGTCGTAACACACCACGACGTCCTGGGCATGATTGATGATGTAGACAATCTGTTGCACATGCAGCCTGGGGTTGACGGTATGGCAGACCGCGCCGAGCCCGGAAACACCGTAGTAGATTTCCAGATGGCGATAGCCGTTCCAGGCCAGTGTGGCCACGCGATCACCCTGACAGACTCCCAACTCCAGCAGAGCACCGGCCAGTCGTTTGCTGCGCTGCTCGCAGGTGGCATAGGTGTAGCGATGGAGACTGCCATCCGATTGCTGCGACACCACTTCATGGCTGCCGGAGTTACGCGCCGCGTGGGTGATGATCGAAGAAATGAGAAGAGGCTGGTTCATCATTCCGCCATGTAACAGCATGGTTAACTCTCCATTGTTTTTATTAGTGGGCAGTCTTTTGGACGGCTGGATAGAGTGTTTCGGTGAGTGGCAGACTTGCATTACCTGCCACTGCGTTGTGATCTGTTAAATGGTGTCTTTTGGTCAAGGTCGCTTTAACCATTGGTACAGCTCTAGCTTAGCCAGTGAGGTATCGGGCTTGAAATAACCCGATCCGCCTATTTATTTGCATATCTCGCCAAACTTGTTCGATGCAGGAATCGTTTTAGGGTATGCAGTGCGCTTGGGGCATATGGGGCATATGAAGGAGGGCGCGGGGCGTGGCCCAGGTGCAGCGTGTCTGGTGCGTTCGTTAACTGGATGAGTCCAGTTGTTTACCAGATTGGCAGGCTATAACTGACGATCAGGCGGTTCTCATCCAGGTCGCTGCCAAAGTTGCTCGAACGAACTGTCGCATTACGCCATTTCACGCCGACATTTTTCAGCGGGCCACCCTGTATGACATAGCCGATGTCGGTATCGCGTTCCCACTCCTTGCCTTCGGGACGGTTGCCGCCCAGGTCAATGTTCGAGCCGTTGATGTAGCGAGTCATGAAGGACAGGCCAGGCACGCCAATGGCCGCGAAGTTGTAGTCGTAGCGCGCCTGCCAGGACTGTTCGTCCTTGCTGGCGAAGTCGCCGATCTGTACGAAGTTCACCAGGAACGCATCGCTGCCGTTGATGTAGGCGTAGCCGGTGTCGCCGTTCATGGCTTGATAGCCCAGACCGAACGCATTACCTCCAAGGCTGTAGCTGAACATCGCGCCCAAGGCGCGGTTGTCGACGTTGCTACCGCCATCGTCCGTGGAGCGGGCGAAGCGCAGATCGGTCTTGAATGACTGGCTCGTCGTCACCGGTAACACGTAGGTCAGGTTCACCAGGTGCTGGCTGTAGAAGTTGTCGAGGTGACCGTAGCTGTAGCCGGTGGCGAGGTTGCTGGTCCATTTGTAATTCAGGCTGGCGAAATCGAAGCTGTCGCTGTCCGCATGACGCGTCGTGATGCCTTTGGCACCGGTTCGGGTGATGCCCATATCCTCATAATTCGAGGAGTCGCGCTGGTTGACCTGCGTCAACCGTCCGGCATCCACGGTCAGGCCTTCGATTTCCAGCGACGTCAGCTGACCGCCTTCGAAGGTTTGTGGCAGCAGCCGTGAATCGTTGGCCAGGAGGGTCGGTACCTTGGGCTGCAGGGTGCCGAGTTTCAGCACACTTTTGGAGGCGCGCAACTTGGCGCTCAACCCCAGTTCGCCATACTCGTCCTGGGCACCTTTGCGGGTGTCGCCATGGCGCTTGAGCAGCCCGGAGCCCGCACGATCAGGACTGGAGTCGAGTTTTACGCCGACCAGGCCGATGGCATCGAAACCGACACCGATCAAGCCTTCAGTGAAGCCAGACTCATAGCGCAACAGCAAGCCCTGCGCCCATTCCTCTTGTCTGGATTGAGGGGCGTTGGTCTGACGATAATCCCGGTTGAAGTAAAAGTTGCGCAGTTCAAGGCTGGCCTTGCTGTCCTCGATAAAATCCGCTGCGGCGGGTGCCGAGAGGCTGATGACGCCGCCGGCCAGCAGCAGCCGGGTAACGCGTGTGCGGGTGTTACGGTCCATGGAGAAGCCCCTTTTTAGTGGTCCTTGCATCGAACTATCAGATTTGCATTACCCGCCACTTGTGTTTTGATATGGCTCTGGGTTCGGGTAGGGTTCGGTGCCGATTGAGCCTTAGCTTAACCAGCTCCTTATCGGGCTTGAAATAACCCGATACGCCGATTTATTTGCATATCACGCCAGTCTGGCGCTGCGCAGAGGAGTGGGGACGCATGGATCATCCGGTGGATAACACCTTGTCTATGACCTTTGTCCAGGGACTGTTACAGGGGGCTACCAATATCTGTAGCCGAACCGACATTCAGGGTTTTGTCGCTGCAGCAGGTATCGCCCAACACTTGCTGGGAACGCCGGACGCGAGGGTGACCTACGATCAGTTTGTGCGCTTGTACCAGCAAGTGGCCGTGGGCACTGGTGACGAAATGATGGGGTTATGGTCCCGGCGTATTCGGAGTGGCACGCTCAAGTACTTGTGCTTGAGTCTTCTTGACG
Source organism: Pseudomonas sp. KH_050 (assembly GCF_057838875.1). Classification (NCBI taxonomy): domain Bacteria; kingdom Pseudomonadati; phylum Pseudomonadota; class Gammaproteobacteria; order Pseudomonadales; family Pseudomonadaceae; genus Pseudomonas; species Pseudomonas sp. KH_050. The sequence continues at coordinate 1,984,435 of NZ_CM174478.1, forward strand.
CCAGTTCTCTTTCCAACGCCATGTACCGTTTCACTCGATTCTGGAACTTGTTGCTTGATGACTACCAGCTCGGTTACACCGAAGACTCGGGCAGGATTGTCATTTCCCTCGAAGCACGTGACAGCACCGCCAGGTTACAGCGCTTCGGCCATGAGTTAATGATGAAGCTGGCCCATGGTGTTGCGTCATGGTTGATTGGGCAGGAAATTCCTCTGCGCAGCGTAATGTTCTCCTTTCCACGGCCCGTGTATGCCTCGGAATACATGCACATGTTCTCTGCGCCGATCAGCTTCGAGCAACCTTGTACAGCACTCTGTTTTGACGTTGAGTGGGGGGCGCGCAGATTTCGCCGCAATAAGGCCGAGCTACTGCCCTTTCTTAAGGACGCCCCGCGCTACTGGTTGTTCACCACCTTGAAAGAGCGCCTGGTGGCTCAGCAGGTGCGCCAATACTTATTGTCGAACCTGAAGAATGATGACAGTTTGCAGGGCGCTGCCATCGCGCTGCTCATGTCCACTCGCACATTGACCCGCAGGCTCAAGGAGGAAGGGACTAGCTACCAGCTGGTCAAGGACGCCTTGCGTCGAGATATCGCCGTGCAGCAGCTGATTCACACGGATCTCTCGATCACCCAAATTGCTTTGGGGTTGGGCTTTGACTCCAACGCAGTATTCCATCGCGCGTTTCGGGGGTGGACAGGCAGTACACCCGGGTCTTACCGGTGCACTGACACTGTTCCCGCAAAAGACGCTATCTGAAAGACGCCCGGATCGCGCGTAGTCAGACCAGGTAGCCGGTTACCTGCGCGGGATGGTTATCCTTCATTCCGGCAAGTAGATGCAGCGGTACGTGCTGTTTCGCATGAGTGGATGGAGCTTCGATACTTCCCACGATCTGGGAGTGTCGTTCACTTGACTCGGTCGACTCCTCAGCCAGTGCCTTAGCCATTCTCGCGTGGTTCATTGCGATTTCATTGAGAGTTGACACGTTACATCTCCCGGTGACTGACCAAGCGCATCGCTGGAGTCCTTGAATGTTGATTTAATTGCCGCCGCGTCAGAATTATGTCGCTCTGGGGCTGCTACGGGCGTGCTGTGCAATCCTTAAGCCAGTCATGGTCACGTAATCCGCGCTACGTTTGTTGATGCGACGAATGGTGGTGTGAGATCAGGTTTCCATGACACTTCGCCAGAAGTCTGTAGTGATTGAAGCAGTTATTCAGGATGCAGGCACGGATAATGGTTCGGTAGTGGCAATTGAACTCAGGTTTGCTGCAGCCCATGATAGATGCTCAATCTTCCATGGAGATAGGCGATGTCGAATTTCGAGAAGGGCGATCTGGTGGTTTTGAAAAGTGGCGGCCCTGTCATGACTGTTAGAGATGTTGATAACGACACAAGCGACGGTTACAGCGTCCAGGTGACCTGCGATTGGTTTGATAAAGCAGAGCAGCATCACACGGCAACGTTTAACGCCGAGATGATTGAAAAAGGTGGCAGCCGGCTTAAAGGCTCAGCTCTATGAGATAAACGGGACAGGTATGACACCCCCTTTGCGCGAAGTCCAAACCCCCACACGGTGGGCCGAATGGCAGCAGCTCTTCGCCCTCGGCCGCGGCCGGTTGGCGAGAATCAGAGCTGTGGGCTATTTCTGAGTTTCGACATGAGACCGGTTCAGGGACATTGCCATGCATTCGAATATTGAAAGACCTTATCCCGTGGAATACCTCCATCCAAACGGAGAAGAGGCGAAGATAGACTTCATTTGGGGCGATCCTGATAGCCTGTCGCCTGTCGGAATTATTATCTGGATCAAGGACGAAAACGGTTATACAAAGCTCGGCGAGGAAGTTGGCGAATGGCCGACTTTTGGAGATGCCATGCGCCGTGGTACTGATCTTGCGTTCAGGTGGCTAAGTCGTTAGGCCTGTTACCGATCGTCAGCTTCTTTGGCTTTGGCTGGCGCTCGTTGGCCATAGCCGCATAGTCATCGTGATAGTCAAGACTCAAGTAAGTGCGGTGGCTCGGGATGAGCATTCATCTGAAGCGGGAGTTACAGCCATGACTGTGAAGTTCGTTTGCCAGAAATGCGGTAAAGATACCGAGGTCGACGTGCATTACGACAAGGATATCGGCCGCCAGGCTTTCGAATGCACCGAGTGCGGAGCTCGACATGTGCAGGTCGAGGAAATCATGGCGCCTGGCGCGCCGGTAGAAATTCAGTTCCGCCTCGCCGATGAATCTTGAGTCGCTACAGCCTGTAAGTCAGCCACCCGCGGGCCCATTTTCGTGCGTTTTCAGGCGCCTGGTCCCCACCCATCAGGGGTAGGAATGGGAGGGATTTATCCAGCTATGCTTCGATTGCTGCGAGGAGATCGACCGGATGGCGCTAAGCCCTGTTGCAGCGGTGATCTATCAAATGAAGGAGGCAAGCATGAAAGAAAAAATAGTGTGCGCTCTATCTCAGTCGGCGCTCGAGGGTAAGAAAGTGACTCAGTTACAGATATGGTCGAAGCAGGCTACGGATGCGATCACGTCGAGCGCCGAGTTTTTCAGGGGGACTTTCCAGGGAGTTCCAGTGGTTTTTTTAGGCCGGGGCGAGTCTCTTGCCGCTGAAGATTTCGTTTTGGTTTATAAGGATTGACGGCCCGCTGTTATTTCAACGAATCCCGGCCACTACGTCGGGTTTTTTTGATTGACGAGATGACGCTCAATGGGCTTCTGGAGCGAAGCGAGGCGGTTACGCAGACCCACCTCGCAAGGCGGCAGATTTAAAGTCGCGTGACAATTTCACCGGTCTGTACGAGCGTGAACTCTTGATTGCTCACCCAAAAAACTGGCTTATGATCCAGGGTGCGGTAATAAATCGGGCCGTTGCGCCACGAAGTCGAAGTTGACTCATTTGTGTCGAAACCGAGTTGACGGGTTTCCGCCACAATCGTGTAGCGCTTTCCGGATTTGCTCTCTGCTTCGTAAAGTCCAGATTCAACTATCCGTGATTTCAACATTTTTGCGCGCACCGTTTTTGTTGAACAGACTTGAACCGTAGCACGGAGCCGTCAACACGCCAGTGAGTGGGGATTTTTTTTCAACGCCATCGCCTGCGACCTTATTGCGCAGTGGGCGATCTGCTGCGTATCGGGCGCGAAGGTGAGCGACGGTGTGCTCGGCAGCGGGTCTACGCCACGATCGCCGGCGTGGGTTGTTGGCGATTCGGGCGTAAACTAGCGGTGCTACTTCATCAAAAGGAGCTGCATATGATCTCCGACCAAATCACCAAACCAGCGTCCGAGAACAGAGCTATTTGGGATCAATACTTCTGTGCTGCGCTGATCGCGGAAAGCAATCTGACAGCACCGGTTGTAGGAGGGGCCACTCACGATGACAGGCAGAACCTGTTGATTGAAAGAGCCAAGGCGCTTGCTGACAAGATGATGGATACCAGGAAATAACCAGGAGCCAATCCAGTACGCCAGGCTCTTCATGTCTGGAGCCACCACGACCGTCTACGAAGAAATGGCCGTGATGGCTCTGGAGATGATCACCGCGGTGTTTGGCCAACTCATAATCCGCGATTGCTCCACCGAACTGCTCAAGCCTGCTTCACTGATCCTTTTCGCAATTGACCATCCAGGACACGCCAAAACGATCGACCAGCATCCCGAAACGCGCCGCCCAGAACGTGGCCTCCAACGGCATTTCAATGCTGCCTCCGTCCGCCAGCGCCCCGAACACCCGTTCCGCCTCGGCAATACTGTCGACATTCAACGAAACCGAACAACCGCTCATGCCTTGGGTCGGGCGATCAGGCGTGGTGTCCGAGCCCATGATCGCCTGATCACCCACCAGCAGGCGGGTATGAATGATCAGGTGGTGAAGCTCCGCCGGAAAGTGTTCGCGAGCCGGGCTTTCGCCGAAGGTCATCATGACTTCGAGCGTGCCTTGCAGGCATTTGGCGTAGAAGGTGAAAGCGTCTTTGCAGTCGCCGTTGAAGATCAGGTAGGGATTGATTTTCATGTTCAGCTCCCGGTGATGAAGAGGGCACATCGGTTCCACGGGATGCTGTTCGACGAATCCCGATGGGCGTTGACCCCAAGTAGCAAAGCGCTAAATCGCGCGGGCAGGTGGGGTTTTTTTAGATGTTTTTTTTATGGGGGCAGCGAGGCTTATCGCCTCCTGCGCTCGTTGAGCTGAAGTACCATGATCCCTTGTTGAGATCGCGCACTACCCACTGCGCTTATCGCCTGCCGAGTCCATTGCCCTATGCCTGTCCTTTCCCGCTTCGCCTCGCTGCTCGACCAGGCGCGACGTGCCTTGCTGCTGGTCTGGGGAACGTCTCGCGGACTGTTTCTGGGGCTGGTGCTGGCGACGCTGATCGCCGGGGTGCTGCCGGCGCTGGCGGCGTGGTTGGGGCAGCGGATTGTCGATGCGGTGGTCGCCGCCATGCAGTTGCACGCGCAGCAGGGCAGTGCGCCGTTGTGGCCGGTGGTGCGTTACGTGCTGTTTGAGGCGGGTGTGCTCGCATTGCTGTCCGGGACCCAGCGCGCACTGTCGGTCCAGCAGTCGCTGTTGCGGGTGCAGCTGGGGCAGAAGGTCAACACGATGATTCTGGAGAAGGCCCAGACGTTATCGTTGGTGCAGTTCGAGAATTCCGAGTTCTACGACAAGTTGGTGCGGGTGCGGCGCGAAGCTTCGACCCGGCCGTTGGCGCTGGTGATGAAGTCGTTGGGGCTGATCCAGAACCTGATTGTGTTGATCAGCTTCGGCGTATTGCTGGTGCATTTTTCGCCCTGGGCGCTGGTGCTGTTGGTGGTCGGCGCGTTGCCGGTGTTTTTTGCCGAAGCGCATTTCTCCGGGGATGCGTTCCGGCTCTTTACCCGCCGCGCACCAGAGAGTCGGCAGCAGAATTACATCGAGACGCTGCTCTCCCATGAGGGCTACATCAAAGAGGTCAAGCTGTTCGGCTTTGCACCGTTGTTGTTGAAGCGCTATCGCGACACATTCGCCCGTCTCTACGCCGAAGATCGGCGCCTGACGCTACGCCGGGATGGTTGGGGATTTATCCTGGGTCTGCTGGGAACGGGCGCGTTTTACCTGGCCTATGCCTGGGTCGTGGTCGATACCGTTCACGGCAGCATCAGCCTCGGGCAGATGACCATGTACCTGGTGTTGTTCAAGCAGGGGCAGACGGCGGTGAGCAGCAGCTTGAGCGCCATCAGCGGTCTCTACGAGGATGGTCTTTACCTGTCGAGTCTCTATGAATACCTGGCCGAACCCGTGGTGGCCGATAGCGGAAATCTGGTTGTCGGCGCGCTGCCCGGCGATGGTCTGCGCTTCGAGAACGTGAGTTTCCGCTATCCGGGTGCCAGTCGGGCCGCGCTGGAGGGTATCGACCTGCACCTGGTGCCGGGCCGCAGTTTGGCGCTGGTGGGGGAGAACGGTTCGGGCAAGACCACCCTGATCAAGTTGCTGACGCGGCTGTACCGTCCCGATCAGGGGCGTATTCTGCTCGATGGCAGCGATTTGCAGGCGTGGCAGGAGGAGGCATTGCGTCGGCGGATCGGGGTGATTTTTCAGGACTACATTCGCTATCAGTTCTCCGTGGGCGAGAACATCGGCGTGGGTGACACCCTGGCTTTCAACGATGAACAGCGCTGGCAGCAAGCCGCCGCCGAGGGCATGGCCGCGCCTTTCATCGAGCGTCTGGACCGAGGTTATGCCACGCAACTGGGGCGCTGGTTTGCCGGTGGGCAGGAGTTGTCCGGCGGGCAATGGCAGAAGATCGCCTTGTCCCGTGCGTACATGCGGCGCAACGCCGATATCCTGATCCTGGATGAGCCGACTTCGGCACTCGACCCGGCTGCGGAAGCGGCGGTGTTCGAGCATTTCAGTCAGCACACGGAAGGGCGGATGACCTTGCTGATTTCTCACCGTTTCTCCAGCGTGCGCAATGCCGACCACATCATCGTGCTGGATCAGGGGGCGATCCTTGAGCGAGGTGATCACGACAGCCTGGTCGCCGCGGGCGGGCGTTATGCGCAATTGTTCAGCTTGCAGGCCCGGGGTTACCGCTAGGCCGGCAAACTTATGAGTCTCGAGAACTGCGCGAAATAGCCGGCCCGGCAACCTGTGCTGGCGGCTGCGATTGCATCAAGGCATCCAGCGCCTTGCGATAGGCCGGCCCACCCAGGCGCATGCTGTTGTTGTGCGTCGCACCGGGCACCAGCAACAGACGCTTGGGTTCAACAGCGGCGTTGAACAATTGTTCGCTGAAACGCGGCGGCACGTAGCGGTCATCCAGCCCATGGACCACCAGCAACGGCATGCGGATCCCGGCGATTTTGTCGATGGAGTCGAACTTCTGCGACAGCAGCCAACGTACCGGCAGGGAGGTGTTGGCCATTGCCGTGGCGATATCGGCCAGGGAAGTGAAGGTGGACTCGATGATCAACCCTCGGGCGGGCACCGGGGTCTGGTCTTTTGCAGCGCTCTGGCCCAGTTCGGCCGCCAGATCGATCGCCACTGCGCCACCGAGTGAGTGGCCGTAGATCAGCCGTTTGCTCGCGTCCGGTTGCAGGACTTTCAGACGCTCCCAGGCAATTCGCGCATCTTCGTACACACTGCTTTCCGACGGCAGATCGCCCTGGCTCTGACCAAAGCCGCGGTAGTCGATGGCCAGCACCGAATAGCCGAGTGCGCGCAGTTGTTCGATGCGAAACAGCTGTCCAGTGAGGTTCCAGCGCACGCCGTGCAGGTAAAGAATCGCCGGCGCATTCGCGCGTTCCGCCGGCCACCACCAGCCATGAATGCTTTGCCCGGCCTTGAAACTCTTGGGTTGCAACTCGAATTCCTGAACGCTGCTCGGCAGGCCGCGGTACCAACTGGCGTTGCCTGGCTCGATGCGGAACAACAGCTCTCGCTCTTTATGCTCAAGCACCCCGCAACCCACAGGCAAGCCGACGATCAGCGCGGCCATGCACAGCAGCGCCAGCCAGCGTCGTCCGAGACGAGTGAGAAGGGAAGCGGGCATTGGGGTGGTTCACCGGCGCAGACATGAAGAACGGTTTTTAACAGAAGTGTCCGGGCGAGAGAATTTTTTCCGACCATCGTAGATGCGTAATAAGTTACAAATCTTGTGGCGAGGGAGCTTGCTCCCTCGCCACCGTATTTGGCAGGCCCTAAAGGGCAGCAGACCCCCCTTACCAATCCACCGAATAACTGACCGCCAACCGCCGCCCTTCAGCATGGGGATAAGGCGCTGCCGCATTGGCCTGCATGTACAGCGTTTCATAGTGACGGTCGCTCAGGTTGTAGACACCCATCTCCAGCTTGCCAACCGGTAGCGCCACTCCTCCCAGCAGATCGACGGTGGTGTAGCCTTCGATTTTGCGGCCATTGCCATCCTGGAAGCCGGCGTCGTAACTTTCCAGGCGCAAGGCCTGCAGGCGCAGGTTGTAGTCGTCCTGGTCGAAAGCGACGAAGGCCGTGGTTTTCGCCGGCGAGATGCGGGTGGCGGGCAGGTCGAGCCATTCGCCGTTCTGGTGGGTTTCGCCTTTGGTCCAGGCATAGGTTGCGCCCAGCGACCAGGCTTGATCCAGGTGGTAGGTCAGGCTGGTCTCGATGCCGCGCACGCGCTCTTTCTGGTCGATAAGGCGTTGTGCTCGAGTGACGGAGTCGTAGTACTGAGTCACGTCCGAACGGTTTTCGAACAGTGTGACGTTGGCCTGCAGCGAGTCCCAGTCACCACGCCAGCCGAGTTCGTAACTGTCGACCTTGATCGCCTGAGCGTTGAGGTCGTGGATGTCATAACTGCCGCGCACGTCCCGCAGGAAACGCTGGATATCGGGTAGCGAAAAGCCCTGACTGAAGTTGACGAACACATCCTGCGCGCTGCTGAGGTGGTAGACCGCGCCGAGGTTGTAGAGGGTGTCTTCGTACTTCAGGGTGCCGCCTGGCAGCTGCTCGGTCACACCGGCTCGCCAGATGCCACCGAAGGCGACGCTGTCGGCGACATCGCTGTGAATCCACTCATGGCGTGCGCCACCGCGCAGGGTCCAGTCGCCGATGTCCCAACTGGATTGGGCAAAGAGCGCGGTGGTGTTGGTTTCAATATCCGGACCGAACGCGTAGCGCTGGCCGGTCGGGGTGTAGACCAGGCCGTCGACGTTATAGCGGTCGCCATGCTGGCTGACTTTTTCGTTCTCGAAGTCGGCGCCCCAGACCAGGCTGCCGGTGGCGCTGCCGATGCTCGGCAGGGGGCTTTCCACGGCCGTGCGCAGGCCATAGACCTCGGCGTCGCTCTCGGAGGCGACGACCCCGGCATTGGCGCCCCAGTTGTAAGGGAAGAAACGCGCTTCCTGTTTACGCCAGTAGCTTTCCACCAGCAGTTGCTGGCCGAACAGGTCGCGATCGCTGTAATTGAAGTTGACTGCCTGGTTGTGGGTAAAAGGCTGGTCGCTCAACTGCAAGCCTTTGATCGCCACCGACTCGCCATTGCGAGAGCCGGCCACGTAGCCGGTGTCTTGCTTGTCCTCGTAGTCCTGCAGGGAGAGGCTCAGGCGCCGCTGATCATCCAGATCGAAGCCGAATTTGCCGTGCAGGTCATGGCTCTCGGTGTCCATGTTGCTGCCCTGAAAGGCTTCCTGGGCAATGCGGTTGCCGTTGCCGTCGAACTGGTCGTTGCGTTGCAACAGGTCGGCGGACAGGTACCAGTCGAAGGCTTTCTCGCGTCCGGTCACACTCTGGAAGGCTTCATAGGCAAAGCCTTTGCGGTTGAGGTTGTCGGCGGTGCTGATGCCCACGCGACTGCTCAACGCCAAAGGCTGCCCCTCGTTACGCTTGGTGATGACGTTGATGATCCCCCCCGAAGCGCCCGCGCCGTACAGGCTGCTGGCGCCGGAGATCACCTCGATGCGTTCGATACTCGAGGGTGCGATGCTGTTGAGCTGGCGTGACACATCGCGGCTGGCGTTCTGCGAAACACCGTCGATCAGCACCAGCACGTTACGCCCGCGAATGGTCTGGCCATAGTTGCTCATGGTCCCGGAAGAGGGGGCCAGCCCCGGTACCAGCGTGCCGAGAATATCGGCGACCTTGCGCCCGGCAGCGGACTGTTGAGCGATCTGCTGCGCCTGGATCAGCTGTACGGTGCCGGGAATCGAGGCGATGCTGGCCTCGCTGCGGGTGGCGGAAATCACGGTGTCGGACAGCGACAGCGAGCCGCTGCCCAGCTCCAGAGGGGCAGGAGCCGGTTGCAGAGTGACGCTGTTCTCCCCGCTGAAGCGCCATTGCAGACCACTGTCGCGCAACAAGGCATTCAGCGCCTGTTCCGCGCTGTAGTCACCCTTGAGCGACGGTGCCGATTTACCCCGCAGCAGCGCCGCGTCGACGCCGATGGACAGCCCGGTCCGAGTGGCCAGCGCGGTCAGGGCGGAGTCCAGCGGTTGGCTCGCCTGTTCGAAGTGATAAGTGTCCGCGGCGGTTTCGGCGAAGGCCGGTGCAGCGCAGCTCAGGGCGAGGGCCAGGGCGCTCAGGCGAAACAGTGAAAAGGTCTGGTTGGTCATTGGTGTTGCCCATGGAATCGACTGTATTAACTCCAATGACCGGGCTGAAACGAAATCGGGCAGTCCTGTTGAAGATTTTTTTCGCGGTCGCTCAGCGCGGACGTACCTGCACCAGATACTGGCTGTAGGTGTCGATGCGAATCGGCAAGGCCGCCTGCAACAAGGCCAGGGCGGCATCGCTGTCTTGCCGGGGCAGCACACCGGTGAAGCGCAGGGCCTGCAACCGCGCATCCGAGCCCCAGATCAGCCCTCGGCGATGCTGTTCGATTTCGGCAAGCACTTCGGGCAGAGGCCTGTCGTGAAAGATCAGCTGGCCGCGCGTCGGCGCGACCGACTCAGGGGGGGCGGCCAGCCAGTTCTGCACCGGTAGCAGCTGGCCGAGGGCGATCGCCGCCGGCAACACCAGCGCCGCGCCAATCATGCGGGCGCGGCGGGGCCGGGCTTTTGGGGGCGGCGACAGGGATTGCCAGAGCTGCTGGAGTTGTTCGAAGACTCGCGCATGGCGTAAATCGGCAGTGTGCCAGGCGCTGAATTCGGCCAGTTCTTCAGCCGAGGGCGCCTCGTCCAGACGCACCAGCCAAAGCGCCGCCTGCTCGCGGATCTGCTCCTGAGTGAGGCTGTCAGTCATCGCTCAAGCCCTCGGGCAAGGCTTCGAACAACCGGGCATGGCAGTGCGCAAGCGACTTGGCCAGGTACTGTTTGACGCTGCTTTCGGATACCTGGAGCTGCCTGGCAATTTCGGCGTAGGAACAGCCATCGACCCGCGCCAGCAGAAAAGCCTGGCGCGGTTTCTCGTCCAGTTCTTCGAGCAACAACTGCAGGACCTTGCCGAGCAATTGGCGCACGGCAATGATCTGTTCCGGGCCTTGCTGGTGCTGTTGATCGAGCAGCACGGCCATGCTGCGCAGGGTTTCCTGCTCGACCCGGCGGCGATGATACTGATTGATCAACAACCGATTGGCCGCCACCAGCAGATAGGCCCGTGGTTCTTGCAGCGTTGGCAGGATGTCCAGGCCCAGCAGCTTGACGAAGGTGTCGTGGGTCAGGTCGGCGGCATTTTCAGGGCAACCGAGTTTCTTGCGCAGCCAGCCGAACAGCCAGCCATGATGCCCACGGTAAAGCTCGGAGAGGAAAGAAGCGGACTGGCCCGACACCACAAAACCTCGAACGAAGATGATTCGCAAATGGGAAACTGTTGCAGTTGCGAATGCTGTCATGTTGCAGCGAGCCGTTCAAGTCTGACGACTCCAATGCTTGCGTTCGGTCCTTCCCGGAGCCCGAGAGGACAGCCTGGCAATTCAACCCACTCTGATCGCTCTTGATCCTAAGGTCCGCCAGGGTTTCCGCTTGCCGAACTCATTTACAGTGCATGCAAACGAATACCTCGGTGGGTCGGATATAGGCGTATGGTGGTAATACGCACTCCCATCGAGGTATTCCCACATGGACCGATTCGGCGAGCGCTTGAAAGAAGCGCGCAAGACACTAGGGCTCTCCCAGCACGACTTCGGTGCAATCGGTGGCGTTGCTGCGAATGCTCAAGGACGGTATGAAAATGGCGAGCGGCTACCCAAATCGGATTATTTGATAGCCATTCGGCTCAAAGGTGTCGACGTGCTCTACGTGCTCACCGGTGAGCGAACCGCGCTGGCTGCCGAGACGCTGACTGATGAGGAGACTGTCATCATCGAACACTACCGCAAACTGGACGGAGTGGATCAGGACGCGCTCGCGCAGCTCGCTACTTCTCTGTCTGAATGCTGATCGAAAAGCCGGTTGCCGGCCTCTAATGGGCGGCACTCGAACGGCATCGGAACTGTCTGGCCGGCGATAGTATTTTTCCATACTGCCGTTCTTCCCACTGGATAAAATCGTTCTAAAAAAGCCCTGCCAGGGCTTCGGACTTTTTGCTATTCTGAAGTTGTAGGTGAAGACGCAGACTGATGCGCAAGAGGATAGCAAGGGGACGTGGGGCACGTTCCGAAGGGTACACGGTTAGAAAGATCTCCTCGATGAGACCCAGCCCTTATGCCGTGTGAAGCAGAAGAACTCAATACTCTTCTGTCAGAGTCCTGATAAACCTTGTAAGCCGGAGACCAGCACCGGCCGCCTACACGAAATTCCGAGCCCGCCCTGTGCGGGCTTTTTCGTGTCCGCAGACATAAGGCTGATACCTCCTGCTTCACTGGCTCGTTGCGGACCGCATGATGATGCCCGGTGGCTGACTGGCTTCGATGTCCAGCAAGTGCGAGGACAGAACCTCACTCAGGAATCGAAATTGATCGTTGAAACCAATGACTTCGTTGTTGAAGTGATGGGTTGCAGCGGGCATCAAAAACGGGTCGAAGCGCTTGTCGAAGATGAGCGCAACGTCCTCGCGAGAGACCGCGTGCTGCGAGTAGTAGTTTTTACCAAACCTCGGGAAACTCACGGTCAGGCTGACTTGATGGTTCACGTTGGTAGCTCCGCTGCGTTTCAGGTGGCGTCTCTCACGCGAGAGAGTCGCCGGTTTTTTGTGCGGTCTCGACTCGAGGCGATTTCCTGATCAAATCGCCACCATGCAGGACGAAGCGGGAGAACAACGACAGGGTTACCACCGTCAGGGCCAGGCAAGTCAGGATGTGGATAAGCATGATTTCCCCCTCGAGTCGTAAAGTGTGTGCGCTGGATTGTTACGCGCACGTTTATGAAGGGGAAGAAATTAGCGCAGATGGTGAGTATCGACGTGATTGATGACGGGTGAGATTCAGGTCCTGTTTGTTCCCGGGCATCACACCTTGCCGGGCTGTTCCCGGTTATGCGGCAGCAAGGTGTTCACCGTTCCCTTTCCAGCAACCGATGACTAAAGGCAGCAATCCCGAGGCTTCCCCGGACTCTGTGCTCAAGCCGCCGGCATTCGCTGGCGATGGTAGAGAAACTCGAGGACTGTCGTGCGATAGCGGTGGTACTCGGGGTCGTTGGCCAGCGCCAGGCGGTTGCGCGGTTTTGCCAGGTCAACACTGAGGATCTCGCCGACGGTGGCTGCCGGCCCGTTAGTCATCATCACGATACGATCGGAGAGCAGCACGGCCTCATCGACATCATGGGTCACCATCACTACGGTGCTCTGAGTGGCTGCAACGATACGCAGCAGCTCGTCCTGAAGGTGCGCGCGGGTGAGGGCGTCCAGCGCGCCGAAGGGTTCGTCCATCAGCAGGATTTTCGGCTCCATGGCCAGCGCGCGGGCGATGCCGACCCGTTGCTTCATGCCTCCGGAAATCTCGTTGGGGTGCTTGTGCATGGCATGGTCAAGACCGACCATTGCCAATGCTGCCTCGGTACGCGCCTTCAGCGCGGCCTTGTCCTCGCGTTTGCCAAATACCTTTTCCACGGCCAGGTGCACGTTGCCGAAGCAAGTCAGCCAGGGCAGCAGGCTGTGATTCTGGAACACCACTGCGCGCTCAGGGCCGGGACCGTCGATCTCGCGACCGTTGCAGATCAACCCGCCACCATCGGCTTCAAGCAGACCGGCGATCAGGTTCAGCACTGTGGATTTGCCACAGCCGGAATGGCCGATCAACGAGACGAACTCACCGCGGGCGACGCTCAGGTTGACGTTGCTGAGGGCCTGGAAGCGGCCTTTCCTGGTGTCGAAGTGTTTGCTGACCTGGGTCAGCTCGACGAATTTTGTCATCTCGGTTCTCCTGTAGCAGATAAGCGTCAGGTGCGGGCAATTCACCAGCGCCTGGCTCTTGGCTGTGCGTGTCGGTTCAGTGGGTGTAGTCGAAGCGTTTGGCGATCCATAGCAGCCCTTGCTCGAGCAGCAGGCCGATCAGACCGACGATGATGATGGCGATGAGAATGTGCTCGACGTTGAGGTTGTTCCATTCGTCCCACACCCAGAAGCCCAGGCCGACACCACCGGTGAGCATTTCCGCGGCAACGATCACCAGCCAGGCCACGCCGATGGACAGGCGAATGCCGGTCATCAAATGCGGCAGCACCGAGGGAAACAGAATATGGGTGAACACCTTCCACTCGCTGAGCTTGAGCACCCGCGCGACGTTCAGATAATCCTGCGGCACGCTGGCGACCCCCGCGGCGGTGTTGAGGATGATCGGCCAGATCGAGCTGATGAAGATCACCCAGATCGACGCCGGGCCGGCGGCCTTGAATACCAGCAGGCCGATCGGCAACCAGGCCAGCGGCGAGACCGGACGTAGCAGGCTGATGATCGGCGCGAACATGCTGCCGAGGAAGGCGAAGCGGCCAATGGCGAAGCCCAGCGGGATACCGAGCAGGGCGGCGAGTCCGAAGCCGATGCCGACCCGGCCAAGGGAGTTGAGCACGTTCCAGCCGATGCCCATGTCGTTCGGACCATTGTCGTAGAACGGGTCGCTGAACAGCTCCAGGGCCGAATACCAGGTAGCCAGCGGGCCGGGCAGGCCCTCGCTACGCGCCGCTATCAACGCCCAGACGGCGATGAACAGAGCGATACCTAATAATGGGGCAATGCCTTCCCTGGCGCGTTGACGCAACCCGTTCAGGAGGGGCGTGCGACGCTCTGGCTGGGTATTCGCCGTAGCGGTGGGCGGCGCTGGCAACTTGAGGGGTGCGTTCATGGCGGTTTGCTCCGGTCAGGCTTTGATGGTGAAGGAATTGGCATAGGCGGCCGGATTGGAGCCGTCCCAGACCTTGCCGTCGATCAGGGTGCTACTGCGCAGCGGACTGCCCGGCACGGCCAGCCCCAGCTGGCTGGCGGCTTCGCCGTAGAGCCTGGTCTGGTTGATGGCCCTGGCCACGCCGGCGTAGTCCACATCTTCCTTGAGCAGACCCCAGCGGCGGAACTGGGTGAGGAACCACATGCCATCCGACTGGTAGGGGTAGTTGACGCTGCCGTCCTTGCAGAAGGACATCGCATGCTCGTCCGACCAGTTGTTGCCCAGTCCGTCCTCGTAGTGGCCGAGGAAGCGTTGCTCGATTACTTCGACGGGCGCATTCACGTAGGCCTTGCCGGCAATCAGCCTGGCGGTGCTTTTCTTGTTCTCCACGCTGGCCTCGATGAACCGGCTGGCGTCGAGCACCGCCATGGTCAGCGCCCGGGCGGTATTGGGGTACTGTTCGACGAAGTCGCGGGTGGTGCCGAGGATTTTTTCCGGGTGGTCCGGCCAGATTTTTTGCGTGGCAAGGGCAGTGAAACCGATGTTCTCGGAGATCGCCCGGGCTCCCCACGGCTCGCCGACACAGAAACCGTCCATATTGCCCACGCGCATGTTGGCAACCATCTGCGGCGGTGGCACGACGATGGTCTTCACCTCGTTCATCGGATTGATGCCGAGGCTGGCGAGCCAGTAATAGAGCCACATGGCATGGGTGCCGGTGGGGAATGTCTGGGCGAAGGTCAGTGGGGTACCGCCTTGCTTGACCTTCGCCGCCAATTGTTCGCCATTGGTCACGCCGGCTTGCTGCAACTGCCTGGAGAGCGTGATCGCCTGGCCGTTCTGGTTCAGCCCCATGAGCATGGCCATGTCTTTCTGCGGCCCGCCGATGCCCAGTTGCACGCCATAGATCAGACCGTAGAGCACATGGGCGGCATCCAGTTCGCCATTGAGCAGTTTGTCGCGTACGCCGGCCCAGGATGCCTCTTTGCTCGGAGTGATGGTCAGACCGTATTTTTCGCCGAAGCCCTGGGTTGCCGCCACCACGACTGACGCGCAGTCGGTGAGCGGAATGAAACCGACCTTCAACGCAGCTTTCTCCGGTGCGTCGCTGCCAGCGGCCCAGACTGCACTGCGCAGGAAGCCAGGCGCGGCCAGATCGAGGGCGGTGATCCCGGCGACAGTGCCGGCCGCCACCAGGGATTGCTTCAGGAAGGCGCGCCGGCCAGGGTGCACCGGGTGTTGCGAGTCACACTCATCAGTCATAGCCACATCCTTTTTTGAGGGCAAACAAAAACGGCGTGCGCCAGGTGCCCTCGATTGAGGGACCTGACGGACGCCGTTGTCCGGGAGTGCGGCACGCCGCCATTGGCGTGCTGCGTGAAGCTGTTAATCAGTAGTAGCAAAGGGCTTGCCAGGTTTCTGGCCGACCTTTTTGATCGCGCTAAAAACATAATATAAACAAAGGCTTGGAGTGATTCGGTGATGTTCTCTCAACGGATGTCGAGAGCGCGGAGAGCCGGGGGAGCGAAGCGCTGATCGTTTGTTGGGCGGCTAAGGTGCGAGGTGAACCAAAACGGCTCTCCTGCGCACCGTTGCGAAGTGAGTAGAGATAGTCCTCAGCGCAGATCCCGACGGATAGCGTCGAGGCGTTCATCGAGCAGAGGAGTGAGAAGGGCGTAGCACTGCGCTGCGGTAATCGACACTACCGGCGGGCTGATCAGCCCGTTTTGCAGCCGTTCGAGAGCGTCGAGCAGCGAGCGGGGGGCATGCTTGATCAAGCGTTGGTGCAGGTACTGCAATTGAATCAGCATGTCCAATGGGCAACGCCGATGGGCGGCGGCGCGCACCGACAGGCCGCGCAGTCGCCCCAGGTCTTCCAGTTCCCAGCAACGCTCGGCGATGACCGGGGGCTGCAGACTGAGCGCACAGCGATGCAATTCGAGGTGCTGGAGGGTACCGAGCAAGTCTTGTATCGACTGGCAATGACCTTCGAAATCCGCAGGGTCGCGGCGTAATGCCTGCCAGGCCTCGCGTTGCAGGGAGCACGGCCAGTCCTTCCAGCGTTGATCGAGCGAGTCACCCAGCGCCCGGCAGCGCTGCCGGGCCTCAGGGGTGGTCTGTCCGCCGAGTCCGCGATGCTGCTGCAAGCCTTGCAGCAGGTCGAGGCCCAGCAAGAGCGCCTTTCGCAGGCCAGAGTCACCCCGTGGTAGCGGGGTTCGGCGGGGTTGCCCGCCATCGAATGCTGTGACCAATTGTGGGTTCATGGGTGGCCCCCGACGGTGAGTTGGTTGAGATAGCGGGTCAGGTCGTGCAGTGCATGGGTCTGGGTGCTCTGCTCCTGCACCGCCCCATTGACCTGTTGCAACTGTTCGCTGAGGGAATGATTGGCTTGTTGGTGCTCGCTGAGCGCCTGTTGCATGGCGCCGAGGTGTTGCAGATTGGTCTGGCTGCGTTGCGCCAGGTCGTCGAGATTGGCGGCGAGTTGCTCACTCTGTTGGCTACCGGCTTCCAGCAATGCGCGGTGCTCTTTGACCTCGCCATCCACCTGGAGCACTGCCGTGGCAATCGCTGTCGCGGCCGTGGTGATTTCGTGAGTAGCCCGGTCGGTGGCCTGGGCCAGGTTGCGGACCTCCGCGGCGACCACGGCGAAACCGCGACCGTGTTCGCCAGCGCGGGCGGCCTCGATGGAGGCGTTGAGGGCCAACAACTGGGTCTGCCTGGACAGTGCCTGAATGCTATTGACGGTGTTTTCCACTGCGCTAGTGCGCTGCAGCAATGCTTCCACGGCCAGTGCGGTATTGCCCAGGCTGTGCTGAATGGCGAGCATGCTGCCACCCACTGAGCGTGCCTCCAGACAACCGGCATCGCTCTGGGCATGGGCGTCGGCAAAAGCTGCCAACGCACCTTGGGCCAGGGCGTCGATGCTGTGCAGGGTCTGATCGATTTGCTCGCTGGCGGCAGCGATCATGGCGATTCGTTGGCTTTGTTCCTCACCCTGATCGCGGGCCTGCCGGGCCATTTGCTGCAGGGCGTGGCTGGCGAACTGTACTTCGCTGCGCAATCGTTCGTTGTTGCGCAGCTGCCTGCTGGCCGCCACCAGTAGCGTCGCCGGGTCGGCATCCCCGGAGCTGTGTAGCAGCCGTGCCAGTTCGGTGTTCCAGAATGCCTGTAGATGGCGTTGCCGGCGTTCGCGAAGGTGCCAGGCGCAACCCAGGTAAAGGACGCCAGGTATCAGCGTCAGAGCGCTTGCCGGTCGTTCGGCCAGCGCCAGACCACAGGCGCCGAGGGCCAGTCCGAGGGGTAACCAGAGGCCGATCCTGCTGCGTTCGAGCAGGGCCATGCCGGGTCCAAACAATGCCCTGAGTGCAATGCCGGCAGGGCGCGACTTGTCGACAACGTTGTGCGGAGTTGCGATGGCATGACCCGGAGGGAACATTCCTTGAGCAGACATGAGAATTTCCTTTATGCCGGGATAAAAAGCAAAAACGGCGCACGCCCACCCTGCGCAATGCGAAGGGGAGCGGACGCCGTTGCCCGTGATATTTGCGAAACCATCGTCGTTGATGGCTCAAGCCTGATCAGACGTAAGCAAGTTGTTTGCCAGCCTTCGCCATCGACAGCAGGCGTATCACCCATGCAGTGAAAAGGCCGGCTCCATTCGATCACCATGACCAGTGACGGGCCGGCGGTGAACGCGCTTGCAGTGAAAACCGGATCAGGAGGAGGACAGGCTTATCCGGTTTTTCTTCAGCCCTCATCCTGGTTTCACTTCGCAGGCGGCGAAGGCAGAAAAGGCAATCAACGCACCAGTCACGGGAATTGCCGAGCCGCAGTGCGCTGTTCTGGGTCGAGCCAATCAGGCCCGAGAATCTGTCGTACTGCGGGGACGGCTATTTCAAAGAACACCGATACGGCTGGCGTCTCCTCCAGCCGCCAGCATCTTCAGGTGTCGCAAGCCCCATCGATCATTCCTGACTCAGCCCATCAGCATGGACCTGGCATGCTATCTGCTATGGCTTGGTCAACCGACCACTGAATCCAGTGGTTGGCAGTCCTGGTGGTCAACGCAGATCACAACATGCCTGAGGGCACAGGGCAGGTGTGCCGAGCCGTGTTGCCAGGCGACATCGTTTATAGGTAAGGCAGGCAAAGGCGCCTGAAGCTCTACAGCTTCGGGCGTCTTTTTTTTTGCATTTTTTCCAGCACCGGGCATGCCAGGGAGAACCCGGGACGGGATTCGATCGAGGGGCGGAATTTCCCACGACGTCAGCACTGATTATTACGAGTCAGGAAGACCAGACACTACCTGTGAAGCCTTGATCAAGGCTTGCAATCAGGACCCATTAAGAGCGCATGAACTGGAGCAGTAAAATGAAGACTTCTTCCCTGGCTTTCGCCGTAGCGGCGGGCACCCTTGGCGCGCTGACGCAACAGGCGGTAGCTGCCGGTTTCATCGAGGACAGTAAAGCCAGCCTGACCCTGCGCAACTTCTACATCAACACCGATAACCGCGAAGGCACAGCGGCGCCGTCCAGGCAGGAAGAATGGGGCCAAGGCTTCCTGCTCAACTACAGCTCGGGCTTTACCCAGGGCACCGTCGGTTTCGGTGTGGATGCGCTAGGCTTGCTTGGCGTGCGCCTGGACAGCAGCAAAGGCAAGCACTTCGAGTCGAGCTCGCAGCAAGCCGGTACCGTCTTTCCCTCGGACAGCGATGGTACTGCGGTGGATGAATTCAGCAGCCTGGGCTTGACCGCCAAGGCCAAGGTGTCGAACACCGAGTTTCGCTACGGTACGCTGCAGCCCAAGCTACCGGTGGTGGTCTACAACGATGGCCGTCTGCTTCCGGTGACTTTCGAGGGTGGCCAGGTCTCCTCGACCGAGATCAAGGACCTGACCTTGATCGGTGGCCAGCTGGAGCACAGCAAGGGCCGAAATTCCACCGACCAGCGCAGCCTGAGCATCGCTGGCGCCAACGGCAGCACTGCTTCCGCGCGTGACAGCAACACGTTCTATTATGCGGGTGGCGACTACAAGCTGAGCAAAGACCTGACGCTGCAGTACTATTACGGCAACCTGGAGGACTTCTATCAGCAGCACTTCCTGGGGCTGCTGCACAACTGGGCGATCGGCCCGGGTGTGCTGAAGACTGACCTGCGCTTCTTCAACAGCGATTCCGATGGCAAGAACGGCAGCGCCGCCGGCCGTGCCGACGGCTATCTCAGCAGTGGCTACTACGGCAATGGCGTGACCAAGGGCGAAGTGGATAACCAGGCTTATAGCGGTCTGTTCACCTACGTGCTGTATGGCCACAGCTTCGGTGCCGGCTACCAGGCGCTGAATGGCGACAGCGACTTCCCGTTCCTCAACCGGGGTGATGGCGAAGGCTCTTCGGCCTACCTGATCACCGATTCGCAGATCGGTAAATTCCAGCGCGCTGGCGAACGCACCTGGCAGGTGCGTTATGGCTTCGACTTCGCCCAGGTTGGCGTGCCGGGCCTGACGTTCAACACGGTTTACCTGAATGGCGACAACATCAAGGTCCGCACCGGTAACCAAAGCGAGTGGGAGCGTGATATTACCCTGGCCTATGTGATTCCCGATGGCAGCCTCAAGGGCCTTGGATTCGCCTGGAAGAACGCTTCGTTGCGCAGCGAGCTGCCGGCCTCGGGGGCAGGGACACCGACCCAACGCGATCAGGATGAGAACCGTCTGATCGTCAGCTATACCCTGCCATTGCTCTAACCTGCATCCCGTCCATGAAAACAGAACGCCGGCTCATAGTGGCCGGCGTTTTTTCTTTGGTGCGCCAACTGGCGGCTCAATAAACCCGCTCTACAGTTCCAGCCCCTCCTGTATCAGCGAAAGCAGACTGTCCTCATCAAGCACCAGCGGATCCACCCTGCGTTGACCAGACTGTTGAACCGTGTGAATCATCCATTGCGGATCAGCCTGCTCGACGCTGGTCCGCAGGAGATACAGTTCTTTGCCTTTCAAATGGATATCGACACGACCCAGACCCACTTCCGTGAAGCGCGCGATCGGGTCGAAGGTAATGCTTTTATGGTTCCCTTCGATCAGCAGCTGATCGATCGCGTAGTGGTAGGTCGAACCTGAAGAATGGCTCTCGAAGACCCGCGTCGATACCCGCCGGATGTCCAATCCTGCATCAGACAGCGGCTCCAGCCACGCTTCGAGCTGGTGATACATGTCGTAGACCTGGCCGGGCCAATGCTCGATCGCGTTGTCGGCAGATGCGGTTGAGTCGGCACTGCTTTCCTGCTTTTGCTTCAGCTTCGCGGCGAGTTCTTCTGCCTTACTCATTTCGATTTCCTATCGTCACGTGAGTTTGATCGTAGCCCCCAAGGTACTCCATCCCGGTATGTCCTGAACAGGTTCCAGGGATACCTGCGGTCCAGGCTTGGAGTGATCGGACTATGCCGAGTTCGTCATCCCCACGGGCTAAAGCGATCAAGCCGCAGGCCCTGGAATGGGCCAGTCTGGACGGTCTGTCCAAGGAGTTGAATATGATCCGACTGACCCTGATCGAAGCCCGTACACTGGCCGAATCGATCCTGCTGCACAACGGTTTTAATGCGGCCCATGCTCAAGCGGTGGCCGCCACGGTGATCGCGGGCGAGCGTGATGGCTGTGCCTCCCATGGCCTGTACCGGATTCTTGGCTGTGTGAATTCCCTCAGGGCCGGCAAGGTGGTAGCCGATGCCGAGCCGCGGGTGATCGACCAGGCGCCTTCGATTGTGCGGGTCGATGCCGCCGGTGGTTTCTCCCAGTTGGCGTTCCAGGCAGGTCTGCCGTTGCTGGAGGAGAAGACCCGGGCCAACGGTATTGCTGCGTTGGCGATCAATCGCTGTGTGCATTTTTCCGCGCTGTGGGTGGAGATCGAGCAGCTGACCGCTGCCGGCCTGGTGGCGCTGGCCTGTAATCCCAGCCATGCCTGGGTCGCGCCTGCGGGGGGCAGCCAGCCGGTGTTCGGGACCAATCCCATCGCCTTTGGCTGGCCGCGTTCGGGTAAAAATCCGTTTGTCTTCGACTTTGCCACCAGTGCGATTGCCCGTGGCGATATCGAGTTGCACCGGCGTGCCGGCAAAGCGCTTCCCGAGGGCTGGGGGGTGGACGCTGAGGGCCAGCCGAGTACCGATGCAAACGTGGTGCTCGATACCGGCGCGATGCTGACGTTCGGTGGACACAAGGGCTCGGCGCTGGCGGCGATGGTGGAACTGATCGCCGGGCCATTGATCGGTGATTTGACCAGTGCCGAGTCGCTGGCGTACGACGCCGGCAGCAAGTCGTCGCCGTACCATGGCGAGCTGATCATCGCTTTCGACCCACGGCGCTTTCTCGGCGAGGCCACCGAGCAGCATCTGGCCCGTGCTGAAGTGCTGTTCGAAAGCATTCAAGGGCAGGGCGCACGCTTGCCGTCGCAACGGCGGTATGAGGCGCGAGTGCGCAGTCTGGAGGAGGGTGTGCAGATTCCCGAGGCTTTGTACCACGATCTGAAGGCGCTGCTGGATTGAAGGGAGGCGGCCGACCGGCCGGCCTGACCGTACGCGTTCCAGCGTAGGAGCTGCCGTAGGCTGCGATCTTTTGATCTTGATCTTGTGGGAGCGAGCTTGCTCGCGGACTGACAGCCGGCCTGTCTCTCACCTGGTGTACATCTCCATTCCTGCGGTAACGGCTACTTATGGTTCCGCCCTTACGGCGTGTCACTTTCGAAAAGCGCGAAAGTAACCAAAGCGCTCTTGCCCCTTTCGTTCGGTGCCTCGCCAAGGCTCGGCATGCCCTCGCTCCGGTCCTGCTCCGTGGGCCCGCCGCCATCGGCCATCCATGGCCGGGGGCGGCTAACCCGGCATCCATGCCGGGTTGCCCACTGCGCAGAACCTGCGCTCGGCCTCTCGAGGGGGCGTGCACCTCAAAAGCAAAAGCGAGGCGGCCGACCGACCGGCCTGACCGTACGCGTTCCAGCGTAGGAGCTGCCGCAGGCTGCGATCTTTTGATCTTGATCTTGTGGGAGCGAGCTTGCTCGCGGACTGGCAGCCGGCCTGTCTCTCACCTGGTGTACATCTCCATTCCTGCGGTAACGGCTACTTATGGTTCCGCCTTTACGGCGTGTCACTTTCGAAAAGCGCGAAAGTAACCAAAGCGCTCTTGCCCCTTTCGTTCGGTGCCTCGCCAAGGCTCGGCATGCCCTCGCTCCGGTCCTGCTCCGTGGGCCCACTGCGCAGAACCTGCGCTCGGCCTCTCGAGGGGGCGTGCACCTCAAAAGCAAAAGCGAGGCGGCCGACCGGCCGGCCTGACCGTACGCGTTCCAGCGTAGGAGCTGCCGCAGGCTGCGATCTTTTGATCTTGATCTTGTGAGCGAGCTTGCTCGCGATGACTGACGGACATTCAAAATTACTGTCAACTGTTACACCGCTATCGCGAGCAAGCTCCCACAGGTTTCGCACCTTGACTGACTGGCATTAGGCGCCAGTGGCGCCCGTTTGGCTTTACAGCGGTTCGCGGGTGCTGTTGCCGTCGACCAGCCGGGTGATACCCAGCGGGTTGGCGTCTTTCAACGCTTCGGGTAGCAACGCGTCCGGGCAGTTCTGGTAGCACACCGGGCGCAGGAAGCGCTCGATGGCCAGGCTGCCGACCGAGGTGCCACGGGCATCGGAGGTGGCCGGGTAGGGGCCGCCATGCACCATCGCATCGCAGACTTCGACGCCGGTCGGGTAGCCATTGAACAGCACCCGGCCAACCTTCTGTTCCAGCAGCGGCAGCAGGTCGCCATGGGTTTGCAGGTCAACAGCTTCGGCGATCAACGTGGCCGTGAGTTGACCGTGCAAGCTCTGCAGCGCCTGTTGCAGTTCGGCCTTGTCGGCCACTTCCACCAGCACCGTGGTCGGGCCGAAGACTTCTTCCTGCAGTAGCGGGTCGCCATTGAGCAACAGGCTGACGTCGGCCTTGAACAGTTGGGGCCAGGCTTGTTTGCCCTGTTGTTCGCGGCCGGCCAGGTGGCTGATTCGCGGATGTGCGTGCAGCGCCTGCACGCCCTTGCCGTAGCTGTCGAGTGTGCCGGCGTTGAGCATGGTTTGCTCCGGTTGTTCGGCCATCAGCGCACTGAGATGTTCCATGAATGCGCTGAACCCGGGGGAGCGAATACCGATGACCAGTCCCGGGTTGGTGCAGAACTGGCCACAGCCGAGCACCACCGAGGCGGCGAGTTCGCTGGCGATTTTCTCGCCTCGTACCCGCAGGGCTTCGGGTAACACCAGCACCGGGTTGATGCTGCTCATTTCGGCGAACACCGGAATCGGCTGTGGTCGTGCGGCGGCCATGTCGCAGAGGGCGCGGCCGCCCTTCAGCGAGCCGGTGAAGCCGACCGCCTGGATCGCCGGGTGCTTGACCAGCGCTTCGCCGACCCCGGCCCCGTAGATCATGTTGAAGACACCCTTGGGCATGCCGGTCAGCTCGGCGGCGCGAATGATCGCGTCGGCCACCTGCTCGGCGGTCGCCATATGCCCGCTGTGAGCCTTGAACACCACCGGGCAACCGGCGGCCAGTGCAGCTGCGGTGTCACCACCGGCGGTGGAGAAGGCCAGCGGGAAATTGCTCGCGCCAAACACCGCGACCGGGCCAACGCCGATCCGGTACTGGCGCAGATCGCCCCGTGGCATTGGCTGACGCTCGGGCAATGCCCGGTCGATGCGCGCGCCATAGAAATCGCCGCGCCGCAGGACTTGGGCGAACAGACGCATCTGGCCGCTGGTACGACCGCGCTCGCCCTGGATACGCCCGGTCGGCAGCGCGGTTTCACGGGTTACCAGGGCGACGAACTGGTCATCCAGTGCATCCAGTTGCGCGGCGATGGCCTCGAGAAATTCCGCGCGCCGGCTCGCCGGCAGGTTGCGAAATACCGGGTAGGCGGCAGCCGCGGCCTGGGCGGCGGCGTCCACTTCTTTGCCAGTGGCTTGCATGAACGAATAGGGCAGGGCTTCACCGCTTCGGGCGTCATGACTGTGCAGGGTGCTGGTGCCGGCGGCGCTGCGCGCACCGCCGATGTAGTGGTGGCCGATGATCTGGGGCATGGAAAATTCCTGTTGAAAAAAGTGGGGTACACCCACCCCATTGCGGGTGTACCCGGTCGGCGCAGGAGCTGGCGTAGCCTGCGATCTTTGGCGGTTCTGGATATTGCCCAGGAGCAAGATCAAAAGATCGCAGCCTGCGCCAGCTCCTACAGGGATCGGGTACAACCGCGGATTGTCGGGTGTATGCGGCTTGTGTAGGAGCTGCCGCAGGCTGCGATCTTTTGGTGCTCAAGCCAGCGAATCACCCCGGCGAGGGGTAGCAGGTTCGGCGTTGCCCTGGGCGGCGATGCGCGCGGCGGATTCGGCGTCCACCTGGTGCAACGACTTGCCGCGGGTTTCCCGGGTCAGGCCGACGGCGACGATGGAGATCAACGAGGCGCCGACCAGGTACCAGGCGATCGGTGTCGAGCTGTGGTACTTGTTGAGCAGGGTGATGGCAATCAGTGGCGCCAGGGAGCCGGCGAAGATCGGCGCCACCTGGTAGCACAGGGACAGCGCGGTGTAGCGCACGTGGGTCGGGAACATTTCGGCCATCAGCGCCGAATAGGGTGCGTAGGTCATCGACTCGATGGCCAGGCCCAGAGTGATCGCCGCGATGATCAGCCAGTTGTTGCCAGTGTCCATCATCGGGAAGCCGATGAAGCCCCAGAAGGCTGTCAGGATCGCGCCGGTCAGGTACACCGGCTTGCGCCCGACCAGGTCGGACAGATAGCCCATCAGCGGGATCATGAAGAAGTGTAGAAAGTGCGCGCCGAACATCAGAAACAGAATCTCCGAGGTGTCCTTGTGCACCACCAGTTTCAGGTAGGTAATCGAGAAGGTGACGACTGTGTAGTAGAGGATGTTCTCGGCAAACCGTGCGCCGATGCCGACCAGCACGGCGCGCCAGTGGTGACGCAGTACTTCGACCACCCCCAACTGTTGTTGCTTGGTCTGTGCCTGACGGGCCTGGGCTTCCTTGAAGATCGGCGCGTCATCGACGCTGGTGCGAATCCAGTAGCCGATCAGCACCACCACCGCCGAGAACCAGAACGCTACGCGCCAGCCCCAGGCGAGGAATTGCTCCTCCGACAGGTTCGACGACAACAGCAACAGGGCGACGGTGGCCACCAGGTTGCCGGCCGGGACCCCGGCTTGCGGCCAACTGGCCCAGAAGCCCCGGCGATTGTCCGGGCAGTGTTCGGACACCAGCAGAATCGCGCCGCCCCATTCGCCGCCGAAGGCGAAGCCCTGGATCAGCCGCAACAGTACCAGTAACACTGGCGCCGCGTAGCCGATGCTGTCGAAGCCGGGCAGACAGCCCATCAGGAAAGTGGTGATGCCGACCACCACCAGGCTCAGTTGCAGCAGGCGCTTGCGGCCGAATTTGTCGCCGTAGTGACCGAAGACCAAGCCACCCAGTGGGCGGGCGAGAAAGCCGACGGCATACAGGGCGAAGGCGGCGATGATGCCGTCGATCGGGCTGTCGGTCTGGCGAAAGAACAGTCGGCCGAAGACTAGCGCCGAGGCCGTGCCGTAGAGGAAGAATTCATACCATTCGGCGACGGTGCCGGCCATGGCGGCGGCCACCACCCGTTTCAGTCCCGAAGGGGTAGTTGCGCTGCAAGTGTGTTGAGCAGTGGACATGCTGGCGTTTTCCTGTAGGGGCGCAAAGACAGGTAAACCGGGCCGGGGCCGCAAGGGCCGGCCCGGCACTCACTCAGAGACCGACGTCCGGCAGCTGCGGACGATTGGCCAGGGCCTTGGCCATGATCTGCTCGACGAAGACCCGATCGGCTTCCGGCAGGGCCAGGCGTGGCGGACGGGTCAGGGCGCTGCCGCGACCGGCGATGGCTTCGCAGAGCTTGATGCACTGCACCAGGTCGGCACGGGCATCGAGGTGCAGGATCGGCATCAGCCATTCGTAGATTGGCATGGCTTCGGCGAAGCGACCGGCCTTGGCCAGGCGGAAGATGGTTTCGCCTTCTTTGGGGAACACGTTGGACATGCCCGAGACCCAGCCTTCGGCACCCACCGCGATGCTCTCCAGCACCACGTCGTCGAGGCCTGCGAACAGCACGAAGCGATCGCCGACTTCATTGCGCACGTCGATGAAGCGCCGGGTGTCGCCGGAGGAATCCTTGAAGCACACCACGTTGTCGCAATCGGCCAGGGAAATCAGGATGTCCGGGGTGACGTCGTTTTTGTAGATAGGCGGGTTGTTGTAAACCATCAGCGGTACGTCGGCGTTCCTGGCCACGTAGCGGTAGTGCTCGGCGGTCTCGAACGGCTTGGAACCG
Organism: Pseudomonas sp. KH_050; assembly: GCF_057838875.1. Taxonomy (NCBI): domain Bacteria; kingdom Pseudomonadati; phylum Pseudomonadota; class Gammaproteobacteria; order Pseudomonadales; family Pseudomonadaceae; genus Pseudomonas; species Pseudomonas sp. KH_050. The sequence continues at coordinate 2,011,001 of NZ_CM174478.1, forward strand.
TAGACCAGCGCCGGCATCAGCATGACCCCATCGACGCCGACCTTGCGCACGGCATTGGCGACCTTGGCTGCCTGCACGCTGGTGAACTCGGCCACACCGCAGATCACCGGCACCCGGCCGCGGGAGGCGTCTACCGCGACTTCGGTCACGGCGATTTTTTCTTCGGCGCTCAGCGAGGTGTTTTCCCCCACCGAACCGCACACCACCAGGCCCGACACGCCGTCACGGATCACGTTGGAAATCACCTGGTGGGTTTTTTCCAGGTTGATCGAGAAGTCATCGTTGAATTGAGTGGTCACCGCGGGGAAAACGCCACTCCAGTTTATGCGCTTGCTCATTGTTGCCTCCGGTTTGTTAATTGTATTTCGTATACGATATTTTAAATGCCGATGCTCGGCTAGTGCTTTTTTCAAATTAATCAGGGGTTTTAGTAGCCGTTGGTCTGGGTGAGCGTCAGGCGCCCGGCCAGGTGTCTGACAGGCGATAGCCCTGTGGCCAGGGATCGCTCGGATCGAGCAGCAATTGGTGGGTGCCGGTGATCCAGGCTCTGCCGGAAATGCACGGATAGATCGCCGGGCGTCCGGCCACTTCCGTCAGCGAATCGATGCGGCAGTGGAATTCGGAACCGATGATCGAACGGCCGATAAAGCGCTCGCCGACCTGCATCAGACCCTTGGCCTGCAGCACCGCCATGCGTGCCGAACAGCCGGTGCCGGTGGGTGAGCGGTCGATCTTGCCAGGTTGAATCACTACCGCGTTGGCCCCGGTGGCGATGCCATTCTCGTGGACAATCGGCGCGGCGATCTGGCAGAAGGAAATATGCGACCACTCGGGGTTCAGCGGATGGACGAAGCCCAGTTGTTCATTGGCCGCGCGGGTGATTTTCAGCCCGACCTCGACCAGTTCCGCGGCCTCGTCGGGACAAATGGAAAAGCCCAGGCGTCGGGCATCGGCGATCACGAAACTGTCGCCGCCGTAAGCGGTGTCGACCTGCAATGAGCCGAGGCCCTCGACTTCAATCCAGGCGTCGAGGCGGTCGGCGAAGGACGGCACGTTCTTGATTTCCACCCGTTCGACCTTACCGTCACGGCAATCGGCCACGACCTCGATCAGCCCGCCGGGCGCTTCGAGCACCAGCCGGGTTTGCGGTTCGGTCATCGGCAGGATGCCGCTGTCGAGTAGCACCGTGGCCACGCACAGCGAGTTGGAGCCGGACATCGGCGGCGTGTCCGCCGGCTCCATGATGATCCAGGCCATCTGCGCCCGCGGGTCCTTGGCCGGCACCAGCAGGTTGACGTGGCGGAACACCCCGCCACGGGGTTCGTTGAGCACGAAGTTGCGCAGGGTCTGGTCCTTGGCAATCCAGCGCGACTGTTCCCACACGGTGGCCCCGGGCGGCGGGGCGACACCGCCGACTATCACGTCGCCGACTTCGCCTTCGGCGTGACAGCTGACCACATGAATCACTTTCGATGAACGCATTGCCTGCTCCTTGTTTCGTCTGTCAGGGCCTTATCGCGAGCAAGCTCGCTCCCACATGTGGTCTCTGTCGTTAACAGAATTTGTGTACGCAGAAGCTCTAATGTGGGAGCAGGCTTGCTCGCGATGGGGCCATCAGTTACTTCACCGACTTGAGAAAAGCCGCTGTCTCTGCATGCAGCGGATTACCAATCACCTGGTCGGGTGAGCCGATCTCGTGCACCAGGCCATTGCGAAAGAACGCCACGCGGTCGGACACATCGCGGGCGAAGCGGATCTCGTGGGTTACCAGGACCATGGTCATGCCGTCTTCGGCGAGCATGCGCATGGTGTCCAATACCTCGCCCACCAGTTGCGGGTCGAGGGCCGAAGTGGCTTCGTCGAACAGCATGTAATCCGGCGACATGGCCAGGGCGCGGGCGATGGCCATGCGCTGCTGCTGGCCGCCTGAAAGTTTGCCGGGAAACGCCTTGAGCTTGTCACCCAGACCCACATGGGTCAGTTGTCGGACCGCCAATTCCTCGGCTTCGGCCTTGCTCTTGCCGAGCACTTTGCGTGGCGCCAGCATCACGTTTTCCAGCACGGTCAGGTGCGGGAAGGCGTTCCATTGCTGGAAGACGATGCCGATCTTCTGCCGCAGGCGATTGAGGTCGGTGGCGCTGTGGTGGACCTCGACACCGTCGACGCGGATGTTGCCTTTCTGGATCGGTTCCAGACCGTTGATACACATCAGCAGGGTCGATTTGCCCGAGCCGGAGCCGCCGATGATCGACACCACCTCGCCCTTGTTCACCGTCAGACTGACGCCCTTGACCACGGCGAGGTCGCCAAAGGATTTATGTACGTTGTCGATCTCAATCATTTTCTTGCCACCTTCTTTCCAGACGAGCGCCGAGGCGAGCGACCACCAGGCTCATGACGTAGTAGATGAGGCCCGCGATGCACAGCACCAGCAGCGGTTCCTGGATGCGGGTCACGATGGTTTGCGAGGCGCGCAGCAATTCGACGATGCCGATCCACATCACCAGCGCGGTGTCTTTCATCACGCTGAGCACCAGGTTCAGCCAGCCGGGGAAGGCCACCCGCGTGGCCATCGGCAGGACGATCCAGCGCAGGTCCTGGAGGAAGCTCAGGCCCAGCGAGCGACTGGCCCGGCGCAGGGTGAACGGCACCGACAGCACGCCGCTGCGCACGATCTCGGTGAAGTACGCGGCGGCGTAGACCCCGAGCACGATGCAGCCGACGCTGAAGGCACTGATGTTCAAGCCGACGATGCTTTTGAGCGAGTTGAACAGGACGAACTGGATCAGCAGCGGCACGCTGCGAAACACGTCCAGCACCCAGGCCAATGGCAGGCTGGCCCGCGGCAACAGGGCCCGCAGCAGGCCAAACAGCAATCCGGCAAAGGAGCCAAGGATGATCGCCCAGCAGGTCAGTTGCAGCGTGACCCAGGCGCCATCGAGCAGGAACAGCAGGTCGTTCCAGGAAAAACTGGTGGAAAACATGGACAGGTCCTCAGTAACGGAACAGCCGCCAGGACATCAGCCGGGCTACCGCGACGATCAGTTTGGCAATCAGGTAATACAGCACCGCGGCGATGGCGAAGTATTCGAAGGTGCGGAACGTCTTGACGTTGTAGTCCTGGGTCACCCCGGTGAGGTCATTGTTCAGCCCGACGATCACCCCCAGCGAGGTCATCAGTACTGCCCAGACCATTTGATTGGTCAGTGGGTAGAAGACGATCCGCAGCAGTTGCGGGACGATAATCATCCGGTAGGCCTGGAAGGCACTCATGCCCAGCGAGCGCGCGGCGCGCACTTGCGTACCGGGCACGGCCTTGAGGCCGCCGCGAAAGTTTTCCGCCAGGTAGCCGGCATTGTTGAAGGTGATCCCGGCCAGCAGAGCGAACCAGGAACTGACATGCAAGCCGAGCGAGCCGAGGCCGAAGTACAGGACGTAGATCTGGAACAGCGACGGGGTGTTGCGGGCGATCGATACCCAGCCGTTGCCGATGCCGCGCAACACGGGGTGTCGGGTTTCGCGCATCACCGTCAGGGCCAGGGCAATCAGCACGCCGAAGATCATCGACAGCGCGGCGGTCTCGAAGGTGACCCAGGCGCCACCGAGCATGTCCGGCAGGGCGCGCAGCGTTGCGCGCCATTGGAAGGTGTAGTCAAACATGCGCGTGGTTCTCCAGGGGGGCGGCGGATTGCAGCCAGGCCGGCAGACGACCACTGGCCGTGGCGCTGCAGGCGGCATCGACGCATTCGGCGAGGCTGGCGAAGTGCACCTTGCGCCCCACCAGGCCGGGTGCGTAATGGGCGTACTTGCCCGAGTTGGTCATCAAGGTCCGGGCCGCCGGCGGGATCACCGGCTCGCCGAGCATGCACCAGCAGGTATCGGTGACCAGGGTTGCGCCGAACGCTTCGATCACCGCGATATGCCCGGCCTCGCGAGCCTGCTCCAGCACCGCGCGGCCGCAGGTGATGGCGAGGACGACATCCGGATGTTTGTGCCGGCCCCGACACAGCCGCGCCAGGTGGGCGAATTCGCCGAGGGAGAAATGCGGGTTGCCCAGCGAGACCACATCCACCCGATTGTCGCGGGCACTGTTGAGCTCGCGCCAGCTGACCAGCAGGTCCTTCAGACGGATTTTTTCCACCGGCACGCGGTCATGCGGATTCAGCACCCGGGCCGGGTCGAGTGCTTCCGGTGTCACCCCGGCAATGTGGAACAACGGCGCGGCGGAGGTGGTGGCGAAGGCTGCGCCGAAAGCTTTGAGGTCGTCGAGGCTCGGCTTGCTCTGTTCCAGCCCCAGCACCAGCGGGATCCGGCTGCCCGCCAGGGCGCCGATGTGGTAACCGAGCAGCGGGTAGAAGGCGTCGTCCAGCTTGCCCAAAACGGGCAACTCGATTTGCAGACTGGCCTTGCGTTGCGCTTCCAGGTGGCAGCCGATCAGTGGCGCGCGGCCGGTCAGGGCGATGCAGATATCCAGGTAGTCCGGGTATTTCAGGGTGCGTGCGCCGAGCACGCTATTGGCGTAGACCACCGCGTTGGATTCGGCCCAGACGATCTGCTCGCCAGCCTTCGGCGCGCTGTCGAGCAGGTAGGGCGCGCAGGTGAAGCTGAGCTGCGCGCCCATCGCCATATAGGCATCGCCCAAGGCACTGGCCGGTTCGCCGAGGGCCGGATCGATGCCCAACTCACGCCAGCGACGCTGATCGACGGAAATCGAATTGAGGGTGGTCGGCACCCGTACTTTTGCCCCCCATTGCACCAGTTGTTCGGCAAAGCGCAGGCTCGCCGGGCCGGTGTAGATGCAGCCGTCGATGTGCGCCTGGGTAACATCCACCAGGCGCTGGGCACCTTGCAGTTCGGCCATGCGCAGGACGATCTGCATGGCCACCTGGGCGGCCTTGCCATGCTCGCCGTCGAGCAGCGCCCGGTCGAGCTCGCTGAGTTCGATCGAGGCGCCCGATGCTGCTGTCTGCAACGGCCTGTCGAGTGCCTGCCAGGCATCGCCGGGCAGGTGTTGGAACAGTGTCACCGAGGAGCCTTCGACCCGGGCGAAGGCCTTGCCGCGCAAGGCGGCAAAGGCCTCCCGACCGATGCACAGCACCGGCAGGGAACGCTCGAAAATGGTCTGTGCCACCAGCACGCCGAGGGTCAGGATCTCATCGGCTTCGGCCAGCACCAGTGCGGCGGGCGCATGACCGTTGCTGATCAGTTCCATCAGCACACTGCTGCCGGTGCACGAACCGCGGCCACTGGGGATGGCCAGCACGCGGCCGGCCAGGCGTTCGCCGCTGAGGGGGTGGTGACGGTCGATGACCTCGCCACTGTACGAGTCGACCCCGCCCCAGAAGCTCAGCCCGACATCGGCGAACAGCAGGGCGCCCTGGGCGGCGCCCGCGACCAGGCTGCGCCCGGTCAGGGAAGTGGTCCTGGGCATGCCGGACACCTCAGTAGTAGACCTGTGGCACGGTCAGGTTGGTCGGCGGGATCTCGGTGCCGACCCATTTGACGAACAACTCGTTGTAACGGCCGCTGCGCACCTGCTGGTTGACGAACAGATTGAGGTAGTTGAGCAGGCCATATTCGTTGCGCTTGGCGCCGAGGGACACGTAGTCGATCACGTACGGCGCGTTACCAGCTATTTTCAGGTTCTTGTATTTACCTGATTTAAGTGTAGCGGCGGCCACAGTATTGGTGACCACGGTGGCGTCGATGTGGCCCTGGGCGACTGCCAGCAGCGTGTCGTTCTGTGACTGATAGGCGCGGAAGGTGCCGCTGCCCCAGTTCTTCACGTCCTTTTCCAGGGCGATGGCTTCATAGGTGCCACTGGTGTTGCCCAGGGCTTTGCCTTTGATATCGGCGAAGCTGTTGATGCCAGTGTTGTCGCGGGTCAGCACCACCATCTGGAAGGCGAAGTACGGCACGGTGAGACCGACGGTCTTGGCCCGTTCGAGGGTGTCGGAGGTGGAGGCGACGATCACGTCGGCACGCCCGGAGACCAGCGCTGGAATCCGGTCCGGGAATGGCGTTTCAACCACTTCGGCATCGACCCCGAGGATTTTCGCCAGGTCGTGGCAGTAGTCCACGTCGAAACCTGCAGGGTTGTTACCTTCATCGCGAAAGCCCATGGGCGGGAAGTCCAGGGTCACGGCGCAGCGCAGCTTGCCCGAACCAATGATCTCGTCGAGCTTGTCGGCCTGGGCGGTGGCAATAAAGGAAGTACTGAGAACAGCGCTGAGGGCTACGGCAAATGCGGGGTTTTTCATAGAGGCCTCGTTGTCGGAAAGTGCTGTTGGATATCGTATTGTGAATTTCGTATACGATATTTTATTAGCAATGAGCGTGCCTGTTTCCGAGCGGGCTCGAGAATTGACCGGCAACCCTTGAGCCAGGAGTCTTCCACGGTCCAGGGAACTGAGAGGGCATTCTTGGGCAGTATCAGGGGGGTGTTACAGAAGGGAGCAACGGGGACGCCGGGTGCCCCTTAAAGGAACACCCGCGCGGATTCAGCGACGGCTTTCGCGATACTGGCTGGGCGAGAGACTGGTCAAGGCGCGGAACTGCCGGCTGAAGGCACTGTGGTCGGTGTAACCGCAGCGCAGGGCAATCTCGGTGATGGGCCGTTCGGTGTGCAGCAACAACCGTGAGGCTTCCTCCAGCCGGGCCTTGTGAATCATCTGCCGAGGGGTGAGCTGGAACACCCGTTTGCAGTGGCGCTCCAGTTGCGCCACGGAAAACCCGGCGATCTCGGTCAGCTCGGCGAGACTGATGGGCCGGGCGAAGTGGCTGCGGATATGCGCGTCCACCGCGGCGAGTTTCTGAAACGCCGGATGGCTCGACTGTGGCAGTTGCAGGTCGCGGGAGATGCCGGCGAGGCCGACGATATGCCCCAGCTGGTCGTGCAGCGCGACTTTGTGGGTCAGGCACCAGACCGGTTGGTTGCCGTAATAAAGATGCAGTTCGAGCTGGTCGGCCAGCTCGCGGCCGCTGGACAGCACCCGCCGATCCTGCTCGGTGTACAGCGGGCCGAAGCGCGCCGGGAAGACCATTTCGGCGGTGCGCCCGAGCAGCTCGGCACTGTGTTTGAAGCCACAGCGCCGGGCCAGGGTCTGGTTGACGAAGGCGTAGCGGGCCTCGCTGTCCTTGATGAAAAACACCACGTCCGACAGGGTGTCGAGCAGCGCCGCGATCGGCTGCAGACTGCTCAGCAGGGTCGGCAGGTCGCAGGGTTTGAAGGTAGTGAGCGAGGCATACATGGCGCTGGGGGTCTGGTGGCAATCCCCGGGATCATAAAGACTCGGCAGCGCTGCCGAAAGCCCCGGGCCGGCATTCAGGCCGGCGGGGTGTCGTCCAGGCACATCAAGGTCTCGATCCGCGCCGGGCTGAACGGCGGACGTGGCGCCGAGGGTTGCCAGCCGAACAGGTGCTGCAGTGCGCCGCCGCAGACCCGGCCCTGGCAGGCGCCCATGCCGCAGCGGCTGGCCAGCTTGGCCTCGCGCCAGCCGGTGTGCCCGGCCAGTGCCCCATAGGGCACGTCTTCGCAGCGGCACACCAGGGTATCGGCCTGCGCCAGCGACTTGAGCCGTGGGTCGAGGGCGAAGGTCCTGTTCAGGGTGTTAGCGAAACTCTGCCAACGGGCACGGCGTGGCCACAATTGTCGGGCTGCCTGAAGGTCACCGACGGCGGCATGGCCGGCGATCGCGCCTTCGACCAATGCCAGTTCACTGCCACCGAAACCAGTGCATTCGCCCGCCGCGTAGTGATCGGCGCGGCTGCTGGCCTGCCAGGCATCGACGGCGAGCGCCTGGCCATCGAGGGCGCAACCCAGGGTCTGGCCGAGTTGGGTGTTGGGGATCAGGCCGAAGCCGCAGGCCAGTCGATCGCAGGCCAGCTCGACGATTTTTCCCTGCTGTTGCAGGCGCACGCCCTCCAGCCGCTCATTGCCCAGGGCGGCCAGTACGTGGGTCCCGGTACGATAATGGCGGTCAAACAACGTGAACGACTGCATCAGCTTGTTGGGCCAGCGTGGCAGTTGCGCGGCGAATCCGGCGACGGCGGCCGTGGAGGCCTGTTCGGCAATTCGCAGGACCTGCGCACCGTGTTTTTTCGCGGTGGCGGCGCTGGCCAGCAACAACGGCCCGCTGCCGGCGATCACCAGGCGTTCGCCCCGCACGGGCAGGCCGCCCTTGATCAGCGCCTGGAGGCCACCCGCGCCCGTCACCCCGGGCAGCGTCCAGCCAGGGAAGGGCAGGAGCAACTCGCGGGCGCCGGTACACAGAATCAGTTTGTCGTAGGCGATCAGCCAGCCGCGATCGGCGTCTTCGACCAGCAGTTGTTTCGGGCCGGCGCAGGCGATCACCCGGGTGCCGGAGTGGCGACGGATGTTAGTGCAGGCTTCCAGTTGTTCACGCAGGCGACGTGCCTGGTTCGGCAGGTTGGCCTGGGGGCCGTCGCGCCAGATTTGCCCGCCCGGCAGCGGGTTGTCATCGAGCAGTACGATTCGCGCAGCGCAGGGTGCCGCGGCAAGCGCGGCGGCCATGCCGGCGGGTCCGGCACCGATGATCAACAGGTCGGCGTATTCGCTCATGCTTGAGTCTCCACGTGCATGCCGTCACGGCACAGGGTCTGGCAGGCCAGGCGTTGTCGACCGTCGATGGTCACCCGGCATTCCTGGCAGATGCCCATGCCGCACAGCGGTGCGCGGCGCTGGCCAGTGACCGAGGTGCGACTGCAACCGTCGCCGCCCAGGGCCAGTGCGGCAGCCACGCTGGTGCCCTCGGCAACATGCAGGGCTCGACCATCCAGCATCAATTCAGGCATACACCGGCTCTCCGAGAAAACGTTGCGGCAGATAAGGTTGCGCGGCCAGCGGCGGCGTTTCGTCGAACAGTTGCGCGACCAGCAGGTCGGCGGTGCCGGGAGCGGTGGTGACGCCCAGGCCCTCGTGGCCGACCGCCAGCCATAAGCCTTTACGTTGCGGGTGCTGGCCCACCAGCGGCAGGCCGTCGGGGCTTGCGGCGCGAAAACCGGTCCAGGCGCGGATGCCGTTGAGCTGAGCCAGCCCCGGCATGTAGGCGGTGGCGCGCTTGAGCATTTTCGCCAGCATCCAGCCTTCGACCTGCGGGTCGGTGGTGCCGAACTGCCGCGAGGCGCCGATGAATAGCTGCCCGGTCGGGCGCGGCTGGATGTTGCAGGCAGTCGAAGGGCCACTGGCGTTGTGGGCGCTGGTGACGTAGCCGAGCTCGACCAGGGTATGGGTGACTTTTCCGGGGTAGCGATCGGTGATCAGCAAGTGGCCTTTCTTCGGCTCGATCGGCAACTCCGGGCACAGCTCGTTGGCCTGGATGCCGTTGGCCAGCACCACCGCCTCGGCGCTCAACCAGTGGCCGTCGTCGAGTCGCACGCGGTTGCCGTCGACCTCGCTGACCCGCGCCCGGCGCTGGCTGATGTTCGGCGTTTCGAGCATCCAGCGGGCAGTCGCCGGGGCATAGAGGATGCCGTCGCCATTGATCAACAGTCCGCCTTCCAGGCCCTCGCGTAATTCCGGCTCGCGCTGGCGCAAGGCACTGCTGGCGATCAACTCGCAGGCCACGCCTTGTTCCTGCAAGTGGCGGTACTTGCCGTGGGCGACGGCCATTTCTTCGGCATTGGCCGCCAGCCACAGGGTGCCATTGCTGCGGTAGGCGCAGCCGTCGGGCAAGGCCGGCGCCTGTTCGCGCCAGCGTTGCAGGGAGTATTGGCTCAGGGCCAGCTCTGCCGGATTGTCGTCGAGGACCAGCAGGTGGCCCATGCCCGCCGCGGTAGCCCCGGGCAGGCCGGCATCCAGCACCAGCACGCGCAAGCCGCGACGGGCCAGCGCCTGGGCGCAGGCGGCACCGATGATGCCGGCGCCGATCACGATCACATCGGCCACCCGCTCCTCACTCATGGGCGAATGCCCCAGGCGAACGGGTCGTCCTGTTCGATGATCAAACTGGCTTCGGCGCTGATATAGGCGCGGCCGCGAATCGTCGGCACGATGCGCTCGCCCTGGGTTTCGTAGGAGCCTTCGAATTCGCTGCCGATGACACTGGCCTGGCGCCAGATCTGCCCTGGCGCAAGCTTGCCGTCGGCTGCCAGGCACGCCAGTTTGGCGCTGGTGCCGGTGCCGCAGGGCGAGCGATCGTAGGCCTTGCCGGGACAGAGCACGAAGTTGCGACTGTCGGCACGCTCATCATCGGCGAACAGCTCGACATGGTCGATCAACCCGCCGTCTTCGCCGCGAATCCCCTGGACCTCCAGCGCCTGCTGCACGGCGAAGGTATAGGCGGTCAGTGCCTCGAGGTTGTCGCCGGCAATCTGCAGGCCATGCTCGGCGATCAGGAAAAACCAGTTACCGCCCCAGGCGATATCGCCGACCACCTCGCCGACCCCTGGCACCTGCAGGGTCAGCCCCTTGCGGTAACGGTAGGCCGGCACGTTGCGCACGCTGACCGAACGGTCTTCGTGCAGGGTTGCCTGCACCGTCCCTACCGGCGTCTCGATGCTGTGCACGCCGGGGCCGATCTTGCCCAGATGCGCCAGGGATGCCACCAGGCCGATGGTGCCGTGGCCGCACATGCCGAGGTAGCCGCTGTTGTTGAAGAAAATTACTCCGGCACAGGCGGTCGGGTCCACCGGCTCGCAGAGCAGGGCGCCGACCAGTACGTCGCTGCCCCGTGGTTCCAGCACACAGGCGGCGCGCCACTGGTCGTGATGGTCGGCCAGCCGCTGGCGGCGTTCGGCCATGCTGCCGTGGCCCAGCTCAGGAAAGCCGGCGGTGACCAGGCGGGTGGGTTCGCCGCCGGTGTGGGAGTCGATCACGGTAATGCGTTTCATGGGAGGGCCACGTCCGTTCAGATGAGTGAACGAAAGAGTGGCCTGTGCGCAGGGGTGCCGGCTTGATGGTTTTATCCAGTGCCAATGACGAAATCGGCACAGTGGGTTGAGTGGTCAGTGGCTGTGAGGCAGGTGCTCGAACAGGGTCTTGCAGACCCCGGCAATGTGCTCGTCGAGCAATTTCACCGCCAGATCCACGTCACCGGCACGACAGGCCGCAAGGATTTCCCGGTGTTCGTGATCGGCGCGCTCCTTGCCGGCCGAAAGGCTCATCTGCATGCGCAGGTAGCGCTCCAGCTTGTCGTTGACCGAGCGGATCAGGCTGACCAGGAACGGTCGCTGCGCCGGTTCGTAGAGGCAGGCGTGCAGTTCCCAATTGAGCTCGGCCCAGCGTCCCACGTCATCTTCGCCGATGAACTCCTGACAAATCCGTTCGGCACGGGCGAAAGTTTCTTCGGTCATGTTCGGAATGGCCAGGCGCAGCGCCTTGTCTTCGAGCAGCATGCGCACTTCGAACATCTGCGCCAGTTCCGGCTCGGAGATGCTCGTGACCATCGCCCCGCGATTACGCTGAAACATCACCAGGCCCTCGGCTTCCAGGCGCTTGAGCGCCTCGCGCACCGGGATCTTGCTGACGTTGAACTGGCGGGCGATATCGTCCTGGCGAATCGGTTCGTCCTCGGCAAAATGCCCGGCGACGATGGCATCGCGCAGATGCCGGGTGATGATCTCCGAAGTCGAAGGCGAATTGCCCAGGTCCGGTGCGTTGAGTCTAGGTAGATTCACGGTGGTGGTCGTTCGAAGTGATTTGTGGATATGGTATACGAATTCATATCGAGGGTTGCCCTCGACTTTGCTGCCAATCCGACCATTGGTGGGGTCGTAACGTCAAAAAGCCCGCTGCTGAATATCCTCCAGCAGCGGGCAGTTCAGCAGGGTCAGGACAACTCACCCACCCTTGAAGTCTGCCTGGCAAGCTTCATCAGCCAGTAGTAACCGAGGGCCGGCACCACCAATCCGACCACCCAGGCCAGGTCGATGCCGCCCAGTTGCGTGGCCAGCGGACCGACATAGAGGGTGGTATTCATGAACGGGATCTCCACGGCAATGGCCACCAAGAAACTGGCGCAGGCGATCCAGTTCACCCGGCCGTAGATGCCGTTCATGTCAAAGATGTCGTCAATCCGGTATTCGCCTTTCCTCAGCCAGTAGAAATCGACCAGGTTGATCGCGGTCCAGGGGATCAGGAAATAGCTCATGAAGAAAATGAAATTGAGGAAAAAGCTGATGAAGTCATCCTGACTGATGGTGCACAACGCCGTCGCGATCAAGCTGATGATCAGCATGAATACGCATCTGACCCGTGGCGTGACCCGCAGGCGGGCAAAGGGTTCGATCACCGTGATGGTCGACATGAACGCCCCATACAGGTTGAAGACGTTGATCGAGACCTGGCCGTAGACGATAAACACGAACAGCAGCAGGGCGACCGGACCGAACAGGCCGGCGACATGGCCGCCGACATTGCTGGCGAAGTCGGGGATGGCGACGCTGAGGATTGCCCCGAGGATCATCATCCACGCACCGCCGCTGACGGTGCCGGCGTAGCTGTACCAGAACACCTGGGGCATCGAGGTCTTGCTCGGCAGGTAGCGCGAGTAGTCGGCCACATACGGGGCATAGGACAGTTGCCAGGTTACGGCGATGCTCACCGCCATCAGGAATTTCGCCAGCGAGAAGTCCGTCGCCGCCCATTGCTCCGGGGCAATCGGCAGACTCAACGCCAGCAGCGTGGCGGCGATGAACACCAGCAACGACAGAATCGACAGCAGTTTTTGCAGCCGATGGATCAGCCGATAGCCATACAGCGCCACCACGAAACACAGCGCGCCGATCAGCAGGATATTGCCATTGCTGCCCAGCGGGCTGACGGTCTCCAGGGCCTGGGCCGCGAGCAAGGTGTTGCTGACGAAGAAGCCGAGGTAGATCAGCATCACGAACAGCAACGGCAGGATCGCCCCGATCACCCCGAACTGCGCGCGGCTCTGGATCATTTGCGGGATGCCCAGTCGGGGTCCCTGGGCCGAATGCGAGGCCATGAAGATCGCCCCCAGCAGCGAGCCGAGAATGATCGCCAGCGCGCTCCACAACAGATTCAACCCCAGCACCACGGGCAGCACGCCAGAAGCGATGGTGGTGATGTTCATGTTGGCGCCGAACCAGATGAAAAACAGCGAGCCGGGTTTGCCATGGCGTTCGGTTTCCGGAATGAAATCGATGCTTCTTTTTTCGATACTCATGACAGACACTCCTGGCGCTGAAGGCTGGATTGGAGGCGGGCAATGGTGTTCGGCAACTCGTCAGGCTGGTGGGCGAACAGGTCCGGTTGTCGCGGGGCGCAGCAGACGAATGGCTCACCACTGAGCGAGCGGAGGAATTGCTCGCAGGTGAACAACTCGATGCAGTACACCCAGTTGGCCATGATCAGCAGTGCCGAGTAATGTCCCGCCCGGGTGCTGGTGGTGCAGGCGTCGGTGATCAACTGGACGCGGTAGCCCAGCGCGAAGGCGTCGAACACCGTGGTCAATACACAGACGTCGGTCAGCACACCGCTGACGATCAGGGTGTCGACACCCAGCTGCTTGAGTCGAGCGTCGAGGTCGGTCTGGTGAAAGCCGCTGTAGCGATGTTTATCGATGACCTGCTCGTCCGGCAGGGGCGCCAGCGCAGGGATTATTTCTACTTGAGCGGTGCCGGCGCGGTAGCTGCTCGGGCCACCATCGGCGGATCGGGGTTCGCCGGGTGGCAGGCCAAGGCCGTCAGCCTGATTGATATGTCGGGTGTAGAACACCGGGACAGAGTTACGGCGGGCTGCCGTGAGCAATGCAAGGTTGTGGGCGATGACTCCCTGGAAGTTTTCCAGGGTGAAGCCATCTTCCTGTTGCATGTCGATGATCAACAGTGCGTTTTTATTATTCATGGGCAAACCTGATAAAGCGCGGCACCAACGGCCACCACGCGGACCCGATCGAATCGGGTCGAAGCAGAGTACAGAGCGACAGGCCAAAACCGGTCGCGCTGCGGTTCTAACTCAGGGTTTGCTCAGGGGACTATCTGCCAGAAGCCGTTCTGCTTGGCCGAAACGCAGGCGCGCAGGCGCTTGAGATGGATGTGCGAAGAGGTCGAGTCGCCACGCAGGTACGCCAGTTCAGCGCCTGGCGCAGGGGTACGTGCAAGTGGCTGGAATCGACGGTTTATCATGAAAATCGACCATGACAGGCAATGCTGATCGGGAACTGCCGGACCCATGCGGACCGGCAGTACGCTTAACCCTTGGCTTACTGGAACGCAGGCACGACGTGCTTGATGAACAGTTCCAGGGATTTCTTCTTCTCGGCGTGGGGCAGGCTGTTGTCACACCAGAAGCTGAACTCGTCGACGCCGAGTTCCTGATAGTACTTGATGCGCGGGATGATTTCCTCCGCGGTGCCAATCATAGCGCTCTTGTGCAGGCTCTCCAGTTCGAATTCCGGACGGCCGGCAAATTTTTCTTCCGGGCTCGGCGCGAGGAAACCGTTGACCGGCACTTCCTTGTTGCCGAACCAGGCATCGAAGGTGCGGTAGAACTTCGAGATCGCCTTGGCGCCGACTTTCCAGCCCTCAGGGTCATCCACCGCGTGAACATGGGTGTGGCGCAGCACCATCAATTGCGGGCGCGGCACGTCCGGGTTGTTATCCAGCGCGGTCTGGAATTTGTTCTTCAGGTCGAGGACTTCTTCGTCGCCTTTCATTAGCGGCGTGACCATGACGTTGCAGCCGTTGGCCACCGCGAAGTTGTGCGAGTCCGGGTCGCGGGCGGCGATCCACATCGGCGGGTTCGGTTTCTGGATCGGCTTCGGCACGCTGGTGGAGGTGGGAAATTTCCAGATCTCGCCATCGTGGGCGTAGTCGCCTTGCCACAGGGCGCGCACCACCGGAACCATCTCCCGCAGGGCCTGACCGCCGGAGGAGGCGGGCATGCCGCCGGCCATACGGTCGAACTCGACCTGATAGGCGCCACGGGCCAGGCCGACTTCCATGCGGCCGTTACTGATCACGTCCAGCAGTGCGCACTCGCCGGCGACCCGCAATGGGTGCCAGAACGGCGCGATGATGGTGCCGGCGCCGAGGTGAATGGTGGTGGTTTTGGCGGCCAGATAAGCCAGCAACGGCATTGGGCTGGGCGAGATGGTGTATTCCATGGCGTGGTGTTCGCCGATCCACACGGTGCTGAAACCACCGGCCTCGGCCATCAGGGTCAGTTCGGTCAGGTCTTCGAACAATTGGCGGTGGCTGACTTGATCATCCCAGCGCTCCATATGGACGAATAACGAAAACTTCATGACGCATACCTCGAATTTTTTATTGTTGGCCTGTCAGCTGCAGGCGCGGGGTTTGGGATCAGGCAAAGGCCGGCAGCGCGCCCATCTTGCCGCGGCAATACACCAGCGGGCGGGTTTGCTGCTGCGGCACAATCAGGTTCTTCACGGCGCCGACCATAATGGCGTGATCGCCGCCTTCGTATTCTCGCCACAGCTCGCATTCGATAATTGCCGTGGCGTTGCTCAGCAGCGGATTACCCAGCTCGCTGAGCGTCCATTGGATGCCTTGTGCCTTGTCCTTGCCTTTGCGGGCGAAGGCATAGGCTTCATTCTGCTGCTCACCGGACAGCAGGTGAATGGCGAAGCGCTTGTTCTTGATCAGCACCGGATAGGAGTCGGAGCTGTAGTTGGGGCAGAACAGCACCAGGGCCGGGTCCATCGACAGCGAACTGAACGCGCTGGCCGTCAGGCCGACGATCTGACCCTCGTCATCCAGCGTGGTGATGACCGTCACGCCGGAAGGGAAGGAGCCCATGACTAATTTGTAGACGTTCGCGTCGATCATTGGATGTTCCTCGGTCAAACGGTAGCGCTGTGCGCCTTATTAAATGTTTTGTATGTCTGATGGTATACCGTAATACCTGCTTTGCAAGTGCTTTTTGCGCTGGGCGGACGAACGTCGGTTTTTGACTGAAGCTCAATGGATACGGGGTTTTCAGGTCGATAGAGCGCTATTCCCGGCTGTGAATTGCGGATCAGTTGGTCGGCAAAACCACGGATCAGTCGTGCTTCTTCGCCACCTACGTCGGGGCGACGCTGGGCACTATCCTGTCTTTCAGCTTCGGCGCAGTCGCGGTACTGGCGACGCGGGAAGGCACGCCAGCGATGGTCGCGGTGAAGCAGTCCACCGGCTGGTTGGGGGCAGCTCCTACGCGCCGACCGGGTACCCCCGCAATGGGCTGGCTGCACACAATCCCCCGGGTAGGAGCTGCCGCAGGCTGCGATCTTTTGATCCGGCATTTTCGGCGCCCCCGAAAAGATCGCAGCCTGCGGCAGCGCCTACGCGCCGACCGGGTACACACAAAAAAGCCAACGCCCTCGTCAAAGAGCGTTGGCCTGGTTTGGCAGGGAAGGGGATCAGTGCGCCCCGGCCGCCTTGTTCAAATCACTCTCCGCCCATTGGGTGTAGACGCAGGCATCGGCAGTCGCCCAGCGTACCCGCACCGGGTCGCCGTTTTTAAGCGGCATGCCCGCGGCGGACAGCGCTTTGACGGTCATCGCGGTACCGCCGGAGGTGACCACGCTGCACGTCTGGCTTTCACCGAGGAACAATACTTCAGTGACGGTGGCCGAGACTTCGTTCCAGCCCGGAGCGAGGGGTTCGCTGGCGGCTTGTTCGACGCTCAGGGCCAGAGCTTTTTCCGGGCGGACCATCAGCAGCACTTCCTGATGGGTCTGCAACCCCGAGGTCAGGCGGATCGACAGCGGTTGGCCTTCGAAGCTTGCCACAGCATTGCCCCGGGCCTGGAGCTTGAGGAAGTTCGAGTTGCCGAGGAACGAGGCGACGAAAGCGTTCGGCGGGTTCTGATACAGGTCATAACCGCTGCCCAGGCCGACGATCTTGCCATGGCTGAAGATCGCGATGCGTTGCGACAACCGCATGGCTTCCTCCTGATCGTGGGTCACGTAGACGATGGTGATGCCGAGGCGCCGATGCAGCTGGCGCAGTTCATCCTGCAGGTCTTCACGGAGCTTTTTATCCAGCGCGCCGAGGGGTTCGTCCATCAGCAGAATGCGCGGCTCGTAGACCAGCGCCCGGGCAATCGCCACCCGCTGTTGCTGGCCGCCGGACAGTTGCGAAGGGCGGCGATGCGCAAATTGCTCAAGCTGCACCAGCTTGAGCATCGCGTCGACCCGACGTTCCCGTTCGGCGCTGGCCAGTTTGCGAATCGCCAGGGGGAACGCAATGTTGTCGCGCACCGACAGATGCGGAAACAGCGAATAACGCTGGAACACCATGCCGATGTCGCGCTTGTGTGGAGGCACATTGACCAGCGATTTGGCGTTGACCTGGATCTCCCCGGAGCTGGGGGTTTCGAAGCCGGCCAGCATCGACAGGGTGGTGCTTTTGCCCGAGCCGCTGGAGCCGAGGAAGGTCAGGAATTCACCGTCCTGGATGTCCAGCGAGATGTCGTCCACGGCGGCAAAGTCGCCATAGTATTTGTTCAGGTTGCGCAGGCTGACCAGGGTCTTGTTGTCCTGCTGTGCGGGGTCTTTGATCACGGCACTCATTGCTTTCTCCCAGGCGCTCAGGCGCTGACTTCGTTGCGCCGGCGCACAGCGGCGGCGATCACCATGACCAGTACCGACAATGCAATCAGCAGCGTCGAGGCGACGGCGATCACGGGAGTCAGGTCCTGACGCAAGGTGGTCCACATTTTTACGGGCAAGGTTTGCAGGGTCGGGCTGGCCATCATCACGCTGAGGACCACCTCATCCCACGACACCAGGAAGGCGAACAGCGCACCGGCGACCATGCCCGGGCGGATCGCCGGGAAGGTCACCTTGAACACCGCTTGCAGGCGTGAAGCGCCACAGATCACCGCGGCATCCTCGATCGACTGATCGAACAGCTTCAGCGAGTTGATGATCGAGATAATGGTGAACGGCAACGCGACGATCACATGGCTGACGACGAAGGCGAACATCGTTCCGGTGTAGCCGAGCTTGAGGAACAGCGCGTACACCGCCACGGCGATGATCACCAGCGGCACGATCATCGGCAGGGTGAACAGGCCATACAGCATTTCCCGGCCGGGGAAGCGTCCACGCACCAGGGCGAAGGCGGTCGGCAAGCCCAGGGCCACGGCAAAGATCGTGGTCAGCACCGCGACCTTGAGGCTGGCCACGGCGGCGTCCATCCACTCGGGATTGGAAAAGAACTGCAGGTACCACTTCAGGGTCCAGCCCGGCGGCGGGAACACCAGCCACTGGGAGGAGCCGAACGACAACAGCACGATGAACACAATGGGCAGCAACAGGAATAACGCTATGACCCCGGTGGTGAGGTAAAGGCTGAAACGCATGCGCCGACTCATGGCATTGGCGGTCAATAACATGATGGCTTACCTCGAGTTGCTGGAGCCGACCGGGGATTCCGGTTGCAGCTTCAGGTAGAAGTAGAACAGCACCAGGGTGATCAGGATCAGCAAGGCTGCGCCCGCGCTGGCCAGGCCCCAGTTGAGGAACGATTGCACCTGCTGGATGATGAATTCCGGCAGCATCATGTTCTGCGCGCCACCGAGCAGGGCCGGGGTGACGTAGTAACCCAGCGACATGACGAACACCATCAAGCCACCGGAGAACAGCCCTGGCCGGCACAGCGGCAGGAACACCCGGAAGAAATTGCTCCAGGGGCTGGCGCCGCAAATGGAACCTGCCTGCAATACCATCGGATCGATCGCTTGCATGGTCGCCTGCAGCGGCAGGACGATGAACGGAATCATGATGTAGCTCATACCGATCACCACGCCGGTCAGGTTATGCACCATCTCCAGCGGTTGATCGATGATGCCCATGGCCATCAACGCCTTGTTGATCACTCCCGAAGCCTGCAGCAGTACCAGCCAGGAATAGGTGCGCGCCAACAGGCTGGTCCACATCGACAGCAGGACTATATTCAGCACCCAGCGGCCCCAGCCACGGGGCACCAACGTGATCGCCCAGGCCAATGGAAAGCCCAGCAGCAGGCTGAACACAGTGACCAGACCGGCAACGGCGAAGGTGTTGATCAGTACGCGAGCGTAAGCCGAATTGGCGAACAGCTCGGCGTAGTTGCCCAGCCCGGGAGTCGGTTCGAGCACTCCGCGCAGCAGCAGACTGATCAGCGGTGCGAAGAAAAACAGGCCAAGGAACAGCAATGCCGGCAGCAGGTTGCTGGAACCGCGCCAACGTTGGGTCACAGAAGCGGAATGCTTCATTGCCGCCGCCTTGCCTGGAGCTGAACCGGTGGCGCCCGAGACGCCCTCGACCGAAGTGGATTGACGGGACGCAGTGGCCGTCATTTTCATTTGAGCAGCCATTCGTTCCACCGTGTCGCGATGCTCTGACCATTCTTGGCCCAGTACGCGAAGTCGAGAGTGATCTGATCCTTAGCGTAGGCAGTCGGCAGGTTGGGTGCCAGTACCGAGTCCAGGCGTTGCACGCTGTCAGTGTTGATCGGCGCATAGGCGGTCAGGTTCGAGAAGTCGGCCTGGCCTTTGGCGGAGCTGGAGTTGGCCAGGAAACGCATGGCCGCGTCCTTGTTTTTCGAGCCTTTGGGGATGACCAGGAAGTCGGCCATGACCAGATTCTGTTTCCAGCTCACGCCAACCGGTGCGCCATCTTCTTGCAGGGCATGGATCCGACCGTTCCAGAACTGGCCGAGACTGGCTTCACCGGAGGCCAGCAGTTGCTGGGATTGCGCGCCGCCGCCCCACCAGACGATATCTTTCTTGATGGTGTCGAGTTTCTTGAAGGCTCGATCCAGGTCCAGCGGGTAGAGCTTGTCAGCGGCAACGCCATCGGCCAGCAGGGCCAGCTCGAGCGCGCCAGGGCTTGGCCATTTGTAGAGGGCGCGTTTGCCGGGGTAAGTCTTGGTGTCGAACAGCGCGGACCAGTCCTGGGGTTTGCCGGCGCCGAGCTTGCCTTCGTTGTAACCGAGGACGAAGGAGAAGTAGAACGAGCCGACGCCGTGATCGGAGACGAAGCGCGGGTCGAGTTTGTCGCGCTGGATGACGTTGAAGTCCAGCGGTTCGAGCAAGCCTTCAGCCGCTGCGCGCAAGGCGAAGTCGGCTTCGACATCGACCACGTCCCATTGCACGTTGCCGCTCTCGACCATGGCCTTGAGTTTGCCGTAGTCGGTCGGGCCGTCCTGGACCACCTTGATCCCGCTGGACTTGCTGAAAGGGTCGGCCCAGGCCTGCTTTTGCGCGTCCTGGGTGGAGCCGCCCCAACTGACGAAACTCATGCTGTCAGCTGCACGGGCTGCACTGCAGGTCAGCGCGAGCAAGCCTGCTGCGAGTATCGCGGTTGCACGTTTATTCAACACCATTTTCACGCCCTCATTTGTTGTGTTTTTGAGCGGGTTGTTGATGCCCGCCTATCGGGAGCAGTAGGTCCATCACAGAGGATAAATCGTCCGGCCTATGGAATATCATATTATGGTATTCCAAACTTTCTGCAAGAGCTTCGCCATACCGATTGTCGTAGGAGCTGCCGCCAGGCTGCGATCTTTTCGGGGGGCGCCGCCAATTCAGGATCAAAAGATCGCAGCCTGCGGCAGCTCCTACAGAGGGGGATTGCGGATACCCACCCCATTGCGGGTGTACCCGGTCGGCGCGTAGGAGCTGCCGCCAGGCTGCGATCTTTTCGGGGGCGCCGCCAATGCCGGATCAAAAGATCGCAGCCTGCGGCAGCTCCTACCCGGGGGGATTGTGTGCACCCGGCCCCATTGCGGGTGTACCCGGTCGGCGCGTAGGAGCTGCCGCCAGGCTGTGATCTTTTCGGGGGCGCCGCCAATGCCGGATCAAAAGATCGCAGCCTGCGGCAGCTCCTACCCGGGGGGGATTGTGTGCACCCGGCCCCATTGCGGGTGTACCCGGTCGGCGCGTAGGAGCTGCCGCCAGGCTGCGATCTTTTCGGGGGGCGCCGCCAATTCAGGATCAAAAGATCGCAGCCTGCGGCAGCTCCTACCCAGTGCCATAACCGTGCAGGCAATAAGTATGTACCACCTGTTGCGCTCCGGAATCTTGATCATCAAAGCTTCTTAATCAAGTGAGCAGAGCATGGACAGCACTTCAATCATTACACCTTCAACATCCCAAGGGACGATAAAATTTCCTGCCCTGGGACCGACATTCATTAGTGCGGATGATGCGGCCTATTGGGTGCACCGGCAGATCGGCACGCGCCGTGACCGGGCTTACGGCGGCGTGATCGTGCAGCGTGGCGATGGGAAATTCCAGCCGACACTGCCTGTGGCAGGAACTATGGGGCATTTCGATTTCGACACCCTGCTGTCTACCGGGACTCCCAGAGAGCTGTTTGCCCCCATCGGATACAGTGGCGCGGCGTATTACCTGTCTCATTCGGCCATTCACGCCGAAGTCCTGCGTGTTCATCCCCGCTGGACGGCCGAACAGATCAAGTTGTACCTCGGCTTTTTTTCCGTAGGACATATCCTGACCCACATGCAGGACCCGGGCGCCTACGGCCAGCGACACTATCTGTCGGGGCCCGATGGTTCATTGATCAAGTACGAGTCTACTCAGCCGGCAGAGGAGAAAAAGCTCTTTGAGCTCGGGTTCAAGTCTTTCGGGCCGTTCGCCGACGTCGAACAATTGATTCAGAAAGTGGCCCAGACCGGCACCCTGAGCGTACTGGTTGCCAATGATCAGTGGGGCGGTGTACGAGGAAACGTGTCGGCGAGCTGGACCCTCGGTACTGCCGCGGTGCGAGATCCGACCCCGCTACAGCCATTTTATTGTGCTGTGTTCGATCAAGTGGACAAGGCCATCGAAGCCGCAGCAACAATGGTAACCCCGCCCTCCGGCAGCGTTTATCTGGGTTTTGTACTGACCTCTGCCGGCAGTTCGGACTGCATGGCGACCTATCCGGTTCTTTCCAGCCAGCCGGCAGCCGAACTGTTCAAAACCTTTCCGATGAGCGCCAATCGCAAACTGCAGCAACTGCTCGATTTCGACCTGAACGGCATTTACTTCATGCCGCAGGGCGATGCGGCTCAGAGCGCCAGCGAGCCTTGGCTTTATGAGCGTTTTTTTTCGCCGGACGAGTTGGCTGCGGGCATCAAATTTTCGCTATGGGATGTTTACCGGCAGGAGTACCCAGACTATCTGAAGGTGTACGCCCGGACCCGGGACGGTGCCGTGTTGCAGTACCGCCCTTCAGCACACCTCAGAGAAGCTCCGCTGAAGGACAGCGCGGATCTCGACGCTCAACTGAAGGCTGGTACGCTCAAGCCTGGGGATTACATCAGGCAGGTGGCCGCAGCCGGCGAGCTGACGGTCCTGAAAGACAGCGCGTTGTGGGATGTTGCCGGGATTGTTGGCGCCGACTGGCAACCCTATGCCAGGTCGAGGCGTTTGAGTCCCGCTTTCATCATGGCCGACGATGCCGCACGTTTTGCTCATGAGTACATCGGCAGCCGACGTGAACAAGGCTACGTCGGGCTGATTTTGCAGGATCAAAACAAACGGTTTTTCGCCACAGAGCCGGTTTTTGCCGCACAACCACGGTTTACGCTGGACCGACTCTGCCCCCTCGACGCTACCGGCGCACCGATCGTCCTGGTCGAGGGGTACTCGTTTTATGGGATGTACGCCTCGCGCTGGCAAGCCGACTCAAGATCCGTCGCAGGTGCCGACGTGCAAGAGCAGTTGACGGAGGCGCAAATGTTCACCGCCGAAGACATTCGCTCAGTGCTCGACAAGAGCGCGCATGTTGTCGATTTTTACCTCTCCGGCTCGGCCGAATGCCTGTTGGTTTACAGCCCCGATGTAGCGAATGTGGCGGCTCGCGACAGATTGCAAGGGCGGGTTGCCGTGCTCGTTGATGGCACTACCCTGATAGATCGGGAGCTGGCGGCCGGCACACTTGCACCCAGTGCAGTGGTCGACGAATTGGCCAGGACTGGCAGATTGCGCGTGGTGGCAGGCAATGACGTGTGGGGGCCGCGGGGAAGCGTGCTGGGTGATGAGTCAAATACCGGGATAACCCGCACAGCTCCGGTGCTCGGGGCGGTTTTTGCCAGCTCCGAAGAGGCGGTGCTGAACGCCCGCCATCAAGCCAGGCTCGACTACCGCACGGCCGCGGCGGGTTGGGGGTTCATTCTTAAGCACAAGGAGCGCGATGAGTATGTGGCGACCGAAACGGTCCCTGCCAGGCGCCTGGAGGCGCTGAACCAGGCGAGCGACTTTGGCGCTCCCGTATTGATCGACGAGTTTCGGACCCTCGGCCTTTATTATTCGGCAAGCTGGATTCCTGAAGGGTTATCGACAACGGATGCCTGGTTTGCCCGGCATTTTGCTGCCATTACCGATCTGGCTGCAGCGATCTACGACGATAAGTCGACGCAACGTCTTACGCATTTTCAGGACCTGAGCATTTTTATCGCGACACTGGATGGGGCATTGTTGCGGTACCAGTACCCGGCCTCCTCAACGCAGTTCGACAACACGGGTAAGCAACAACTGATGTCGGTATTGGGCAATGACACGCCACCCTATGCCAACGTCATGCAAATGGTCGCCAAGGCCGGAGAACTGAAGGTGCTGCGCACCAGTGAACTGTGGGACGAGCCGGGCATTATCGGTCCTGACTGGAAACCTTTCGTCCAGATCCAGCGGCGCGATCTCAGCCCCGTCTTTGTATCGCAGGATGACGCGGTCCGCTATGCGCTGGCGCAGTTGAACTCGCGGCGTGATAGGATCTACGGTGGCTTGGTGCTGCGTCGGCTCGATGGTTTGTTTGTCGCGACGTTACCGGTGGCTGTCGAGGTCGAGAACTTCCCTGCCAGCTGGATTCGTCTGGACGAATTTACTGAAAAAGGGCTGTTTCTGAATGGAAGTACTGTCGTCGCCCGATACCATTCCCGCATGCAGGTCGAACCGATCTTCGCGCTGTCGAACCGCGAACGGGACGTGTATCTCAATATGTTTTCCACCGATTTTCTTGCGAGCATCCTGTCCGGCTCCGAGCTTTCCCGGTCTCTGTCGCCCGGTAAGGAATATCTGATGGGGCTCGATGGCAGCCTGATCAGCTACACCCTCAGTGGAAATGCCATCGAAAAACAACTCGCGGGGGCCTTGGCGCCACCCAGCCAATTGCAGCGCAGGCATAGTCCTATCGAGCTGCAAATGCGCAACGGCACGCGAACCCCCAGTGAGTACGTCAACCAGGTTGCAAGAGCCGGCAGGTTGCAAGTGATTCAGGGTAGCCGACTGTGGGGCGAGGCCAAGCAGTTGTCAGAATGGAGTGCTTATCCCGGGATTGTCTCATCGGACGTGCGTCGATTTGCCATTGCCGAGCCGGCGCTCAGCCCGGTCTTCACGCAGATGGACGACGCCGTACGGCATGTCCATCGAACGGTGGGAACTCGTGCCAGCCTGATGTTCGGGTTCGTACTCAAGTCGCTGAACGGTGAACGGTACGTCACGACGCTGCCGATCGACGGGCGGCAAGGACATCTCACCGTCGAGCGGGTATTTCCCGAAGGGCTATTACCCTTGGGGTACAGGGTCGAGGGCATTTATTTGTGCCCCTCAACCGGGCCGGGGCAACTGCCGGATGACGTCCATCAGAGCTTCATTTCTCCTCGGGATTTGACGTACGGGTTGGACGCCGCCGGTAGGCGCACGGGTGAAGGTACTACTTACCTCAACGTCTATGTTTCCTGTGCTGATGGTGCCTTGTTGCGATACAGGCCCACGGCCAGCGCGCCGGAGTGGGCCCAGTTCCATGCTACGGTCGCCTACGAGAAATTATTGCAATCAGGGCTGGAGTCGCTGATCGAGTATGTGCGCAAAGTGATCAGATACGGTGAGTTGCAGGTAGTAGTGCGCAGCGTTTTTTGGTCGCCGTTCAGGGTTGATGCCCGGGGTGTCAAAACCGGCATCGGGCTGATGAGATGGCCGCGGGATAACCGGTTTGCTCTCGGACCCGTATTCGCGCATGCCGATGATGCAGCTCGCTCGGCCCAGCGACTGATTGGCGAGTACGTCGGCCAGCAGTATTTGGGGGGCGTTCTGATACACCAGGCTTCTTCTTCGTTTGTTGCAGTCGAACCGCTTGAGGACGGAATCAACAGTGACGCTGCCAGCGCGCTGTTTTACTCAGGGCCGGGCGGGCCCATTGGATCGGCCGAGGTGCCGGGTGCGCAGCCCTTGCCATTGCCGGTTTTTCCCCAGGACTATAAATGGGTGGCTGTTCATCAGTTCTACAAAGGCTTCAATCTGTTCGTGAAGGACCCCAGCGCGTCAGATCGATTGCTTTTGGATAACCTGGCCCTGGCCGACCTGTGGTTCAGCAGAGACGTAGTGAAAAAAAGCGGGGTCTCCGGAGGCAGTTGCTATTTCACCGGTCGTGGCGGTTCGCTGTTCAAGTTCACCCCCGGTTTTTCGCCGCAGGAAGTGGCATTTTTCAACGAGGAGGCCAATGACGGGGTCGCTGCGTACCTCGCCAAACTCGCAAGCGTCAGCCGGCTTGAGGTACTGGACACCGATAGTTATTGGCGCCGCCGCGGGCTCCTGAGCGCGGATTGGAAACCTGCTTTGCAACCCACGGCGAAGCCTGGTCATGACGAACTGTAGAGCAGCTGTTCAGCCGCCGGGGGCGTAAAATCGCACGTTCGGTGGTGTGGGAGGGGGGACGGGCGCAAGCCCGTTGCCTCCACCCAATCAAAGGCCAGTATCAACCGGTAAACGCAATGCTTTCCACCACTTCCAGGTCGTACCCGGTCAAGCCGGCATACTTGAGCGGCGGCCCGAGATGGCGCAATTTGCCGACGCCAAGGTCTTGCAGAATCTGCGCTCCGGTGCCGACTTCGGAATAGATATGCGATTGCGAGCGGGTGTATTGCCGCGGCGGTTGGGTCAATTGCGGGATTCGCTCAAGCAACGCCTGGGAGGATTCGTGATTGGCCAGCACCACCACCACGCCGCGGCCTTCTTCGGCGACTTTTTGCAGTGCTGCCCATAATGTCCAGTTCGACGGCCCGGTGTACTCGGCGCCGACCAGATCGCGCAGCGGATCGATTACATGCACGCGAACCAGGGTCGGTTCTTCGCGACGGATATCGCCCATGACCATGGCCATGTGCACGCCACCTTCGATCTTGTCCTCATAGGTGATCAACCGGAAGCTGCCGTGAACGGTCGGCAGTTCGCGTTCGCCGATGCGCGTCACCGTGTGCTCGGTGCTGAGCCGGTAATGGATCAGGTCGGCGATGGTGCCGATCTTGATACCGTGGCGGGCGGCAAAGACTTCCAGGTCCGGTCGCCGGGCCATGGTGCCGTCATCGTTCATCACCTCGACAATCACCGAAGCCGGGGTAAAACCGGCCAGGCGCGCCAGGTCGCAACCGGCTTCGGTATGCCCGGCGCGGGTCAGTACGCCGCCTTCCTTGGCGCGCAACGGGAAGATATGCCCCGGTTGCACCAGGTCTTGTGCGGTGGCAGTCGTCGCCACGGCGGCCTCGACCGTGCGGGCGCGGTCGGCGGCGGAGATGCCGGTGGTGACCCCGGTAGCCGCTTCGATGGACACGGTAAACGCAGTGCTGAACGCGCTGCCGTTACTCGGCACCATCTGCTCCAGGCCCAGCCGCTGGCAATGTTCTTCAGTCAGCGTGAGGCAGATCAGGCCCCGCGCTTCGCGGGCCATGAAGCTGATCGCCTGGGCGTTGCAGCGGTCGGCGGCGAGCAGCAGGTCGCCTTCATTTTCCCGGTCTTCATCGTCGACCAGCAGGACCATCTTGCCTTGGCGGTAATCTTCGATGAGTTCTTCGATGCTGTTGAAGGCCATGCTCGGGCTCTCTATTTCGTGAATGGTAGGCGGATTGTGTTTATGGTATACCATAATACAAAATAAACCGAAATGACGAGGTCGCAATGAAGGCTTACTGGATCGCACACGTCGATGTCACCGACCCTGAGCAATACGTACAATATACCCAGCGCGCACCCGCAGCCTTTGCGCTGTACGGCGGCAAGCTGCTGGCCCGTGGCGGGCGTTCCCAGGCCATGGAGGGCAGGGCGACGCCGCAACGCAGCGTGGTGATCGAGTTCCAATCCTACGAGCAGGCGCTGGCCTGCTACCGCTCGGCGCAATACCAGCAGGCGTGTCAGTACCGCCAGGGCGCGGCCAAGGCTGAAGTGATCATTGTCGAAGGGTATGAAGCCTGAAAGTCAGCGGATGAAGTGGACTGTGCCGCTGTCATCGTTGCCCATATAGATGCCGTAGACACCCGCCTGGCGTTCCTCGATATAACGTTCGAGGATCTGCCGGATGGCCGGGTAGTAGATGCTGTCCCAGGGAATGTCCTCGGGCGCGAAAAACCGACAGTCGAGGGTTTCCGGACCGTATTGGCCGGTGTTCTCCACGGCGATGGCGCGGAAGATGATGTAGACCTCGCTGATCTGCGGCACGCTGAAGATCGAGTAGGGCGAGAGGATTTCCGCGCGCACGCCGGTTTCTTCCCAGACTTCGCGCAGGGCGCCCTGCTCGGTGGTTTCGCCACTTTCCATGAAGCCGGCGGGCAGGGTCCAGGTGCCGGGGCGTGGCGGAATCGCCCGCTGGCACAGCAGATACTTGCCGTCCTGCTCGATGATGCAGCCGGCAATGATCTTCGGATTGATGTAGTGGATGTAACCGCAGCCGCGGCACATCAAGCGCTCATGGGTATCGCCCTGCGGTTGCTGGTGACCGAGGTCACTGCTGCCGCATTGCGGGCAGAAGCGCGGAAGGGGCATGCTCAGCGACCTATGCGCGGTTCTTTGAGAACGATCGGCGAGACGATGTCGCGCACTTTTTCAGTCTCGTTCTGCTTGAGCTTGAGGTAGTCCAGCGCGACTTTCGCGGCGGCGCGGACGTGATCGACCGAGGCCTGATGCGCCGCCAGTGGATCGCCGCTCTTGATCGCCTCGACCATGCGCTCCATTTCCTGGTTGCTGGCACCGCGGCGGTTTTCCTGGGACACCGAGGTGGCGCGCAGGTAGCTGATGCGGGCCTGTAACTGGCGCAACTGGGTGGCCGCGACGTGGTTGCCCGACCCTTCCAGCAACACGTCATAAAAGCCTTGCACCGAGTCGAGCACTTGCTGCAATTCGCCGTCCTTGAGGGCCTTGCGGTTTTCCTCGAGGGCTTTTTCCAGGGCTTTAATATCCTTGGCCTTGGCCCGCAGCGTGAACAACTGGACGATCAGGCCTTCGAGCACGCAGCGCAGCTCGTAGATATCGCAGGCGTCTTCCAGGGTGATGATGGCGACGCTCGGGCCCTTGGCATCGGCAAACTCCACCAGGCCTTCGGATTCCAGGTGGCGCAGGGCTTCACGCACGGAGGTGCGGCTGACGCCCAGACGTTCGCACAGATCCCGCTCGACCAGACGGTCTCCCGGCAGCAGCTGGAAGTTCATGATGGCGCTTCGCAGTTTATCCAGCACGATTTCGCGCAGGGTAACGGGGTTGCGATTGACCTTGAAGCTGTCGTCAAGTGGCAGGCGTTTCATCGGGTCCGCTCTGAGTGTGGCTGTCCATGTAAAAAGAGCACTTCGATCACATCGATCGGCAGTGCTCCGGTCAGATTGAACAGCCAGTGATTAACTGGATGCCTCGGCGTCGGCTTCGGCGAATGCTTCTCGGGCGAGACGGAAACTGTCTACGGCGGCGGGAACACCGCAGTAGATGCCTACCTGAAGCAGGATTTCGCGTATTTGTTCACGACTCAGTCCGTTGCGCAAGGCGCCGCGTACGTGCAGCTTGAGTTCGTGTGGCCGGTTGAGCGCCGAAATCATCGCCAAGTTTATCATGCTGCGTTCTTTAAGCGATAAGCCCTCACGGCCCCAGACGTGGCCCCAGCAGTACTCGGTGACCATTTCCTGCAGCGGTCGGGTGAAGTCGTCGGCGTTCTCGATCGATTTGTTCACATAGTCCTGGCCCAGCACCTGGGTGCGGATCGCCAGGCCTTTCTGGTATTTCTCGTTGCTCATGTCGGAGTGCTCCTGTCGGATCAAAGGCCGCCCATCAGGGTGTATTTGAGTTCAAGGTAATCGTCGATGCCGTACTTGGAACCTTCGCGGCCGAGGCCCGACGACTTGATGCCGCCAAAGGGTGCGACTTCGGTGGAAATCAGCCCTTCGTTGATGCCGACCATGCCGTATTCCAGACCCTCGCTCATGCGCCAGGCACGCCCCAGGTCACGGGTGTAGCAATAGGCGGCGAGGCCGAACTCGGTGTCGTTGGCCATCCGTAGCGCATCGCTTTCACTGCTGAACCGGAACACCGCGGCCAGCGGACCGAAGGTTTCTTCGCTGGCGACTTTCATCTGCGCAGTCAAATCGACGATGACTGTGGGCTGGAAGAACCCATGGCCCAGGGCATGCCGTTCGCCGCCGCAAAGCAGCCGGGCGCCTTTGGCCAGGGCGTCTTGCACATGGTCCTCGACCTTGGCCACCGCGCGTTCGTTGATCAGCGGGCCCTGGCTGACACCGGCCGCGAAACCATCGCCGACTTTCAGTTCGCGTACACGCTCGGCGAGGCGGGCGACGAACGCGTCATGGATACCGTCCTGCACCAGGAAGCGATTGACGCAGACGCAGGTCTGGCCGGCGTTGCGGAACTTGGCGATCAACGCCCCTTCGACCGCGCGTTCAATGTCGGCATCGTCGAAGACAATGAACGGCGCATTGCCGCCCAACTCCAGCGAGACTTTCTTCAGCGTCGAGGCGCATTGCGCCATCAGCAGTTTGCCAATGGCCGTGGAGCCGGTGAAGGACAGCTTGCGCACTTCGGGACTGGCGGTCAGCTCGGCGCCAATCGCCACGGCATCGCCGGTAATCACATTGAATATCCCCGCAGGAATACCCGCCTGTTCCGCCAGCGCGGCCATGGCCAGTGCCGAGAACGGCGTTTCCGGTGCTGGCTTGACGATGCACGGGCAACCGGCGGCCAATGCCGGACCGGCCTTGCGGGTGATCATCGCCGTCGGGAAATTCCACGGTGTAATGGCCGCGACGACGCCGATCGGCTCCTTGCTGACGACAATTCGCGCATCAGCCTTGTGGCTCGCAATGGTGTCGCCGTAGATGCGCTTGGCTTCTTCGGCGAACCACTCGATGAAGCTCGCGGCGTAGAGGATTTCACCCTTGGCTTCGGCCAGCGGCTTGCCTTGTTCCAGGGTCAGAATCTCGGCCAGGGCATCGGTGTTTTCCAGCATCAAGGCGTGCCAGCCCTTGAGCAGGCTGCTGCGCTCCTTGGCGGTTTTCGCCCGCCAGGCCGGCCATGCGGCATTGGCGGCGGCGATGGCTGCGCGTGCCTGCGCGGCACCGAGGTTCGGCACATGGCCGATCACTTCACCGCTGGCCGGGTTGAAAATGGCTTGGCGGCTGCCGTCCTGGGCGTCGCACCATTGGCCATTGATATAGGCCTGCTGGCGGAACAGTTGCGAGGCTGCTGGGGTCATGCCGGCTCCCGGAAATAAAAGCGGGCCGCACCTTGGGTGGTGGCGCGCGGCCCTGAAGAAAAGTGTTCAGGCGAGAGTGGGCAGCGGGCCCAGCTTGCCGCGGTGATAGATCATCGGCGTGACCGGCTGCTCGGGCAGGATCAGGTTTTTCACCGCGCCGACGATGATCGCGTGGTCGCCGCCATCGTATTCGCGCCACAGTTCGCACTCGATGATTGCCGTGGCCTCGTTGAGCAGCGGGTTACCCAAGTCGCTGAGGTGCCATTCGATGCCTTTGGTCTTGTCCTTGCCTTTACTGGCGAAGGCGTAGGCCAATGCCTGCTGGTCCGCCGAGAGCAGATGGATAGCAAAGCGTTTGCTGTCGCGCAGGACCGGGTAGGTGTCGGAGGCGTAGTTGGGGCAGAACAGCACCAGCGCCGGGTCGATCGACAGCGCACTGAAGGCGCTGGCGGTGATACCGACGATGCCGCCCTCGGGGTCGAGGGTGGTGACCACCGTGACCCCGGAGGGGAAGGAGGCCATCACCTCTTTATAAATGCCTGGTTCGATCATTTCGGGCCATCCTCAACGCATGACAAAGGGGTCGGGCATCGGTGCCGACGAGAGGTTGATCCATACCGTTTTAAGCTCGGTATAGGCCAGCACCGAATCGATGCCGCTCTCGCGACCGTAGCCGCTGTTCTTGAAGCCGCCGATCGGCGCCATGGCCGAGACCGCACGGTAGGTGTTGACCCAGATGATCCCGGAACGCACATCCCGCGCCAGGCGGTGGGCGCGGCCCAGATCACGGGTCCAGATGCCTGCCGCGAGGCCGAACTGCGAGTCGTTGGCGATGGCCAGCGCCTCGGCTTCGTCCTTGAAACGGATCACCGAAGCGACCGGCCCGAAGACTTCTTCCTGCATGATCTTCATCGAATTGCGATCGCATTCGAACAGGGTCGGCTCGTAGAACCAGCCGTCGTTGTCCATTGGCGGGCGCTTGCCGCCCAGGCGTAAATGGGCGCCTTCGGCGATGGCGTCGGCCACCAGACCTTCGACCACGGCCAGTTGCTGGGCGGTGGCCATAGGGCCCATTTCGCTGCTGTCGTCCTGGGGGCTGCCGATGCGAATGCGCTTGGCCCGTTCCACCAGGCGTTCGACGAATTCATCGTAGATCTCGTCCTGCACCAACAGCCGTGAACCGGACACGCAGCTCTGCCCGGAGGCGGCATAGATGCCGGCGATGGCACCGTTGATTGCGCTGTCGAGGTCGGCGTCGGCGAAGATGATGTTCGGGGATTTGCCACCCAGTTCCAGGGACAATTTGGCAAAGTTCTCGGCACTGCTGCGCACCACATGGCGAGCCGTGGCCGCGCCGCCGGTGAAGGCGATCTTGCGTATCAGCGGGTGGCGGGTCAGGGCGGCGCCGGTGCTCGGTCCGTAGCCGGTGACAACGTTGACCACGCCCGGCGGAATACCGGCTTCGAGGGCCAGGCGGGCCAGCTCGAGAATGGTGGCCGAGGCGTGTTCGGACGGTTTGATCACGATGGTATTGCCCGCCGCGAGGGCCGGTGCCAGTTTGATCGCGGTCAGGTACAGCGGGCTGTTCCAGGGAATGATAGCCGCGACCACGCCCATCGGTTCATGCACCGTGTAGGCAAACAGGTCGGGCTTGTCCAGTGGCAAAGTACCGCCTTCGAGCTTGTCGGCCAGGCCTGCGGTGTAGTGGAAGAATTCCGGCAAGTAGTTGACCTGACCGCGGGTCTCGCGGATCAGCTTGCCGTTGTCGCGGCTTTCCAGTTGCGCCAGTTGCTCTTTGTTCTCGGCGATCAGATCACCGAGACGGCGCAGCAATTTGCCGCGGGCAGTGGCGGTCAAGCCGCGCCAGGCCGGGCTGTCGAAAGCCTTTTGCGCGGCCTGGACGGCGCGCTCGACATCGGCTTCATCGGCATCCGGCAGTTCGGCCCAGGCCTGGGCCAGTGCCGGGTTGAGGCTTTCGAAGGTCTTACCGGACAGGGCATCGACCCATTGCCCGTCGATGCACATCTGGAAGCGTGCGAGTGTCATGCAACGATCCCCTTTATTTGATTTTGTCGGGTTTGCGCCGTGTTGAGAAAGTCCAGCAGCACCTGATTGACCAGGCGCGGCGACTCTACCGGCATCATATGCCGTTGCTCGTGGAGCACGGCAACTTGCGCGCCGGGAATCCGTTCGGCCAATTGTCGGGCCATCTGCGGCGTGGAGCCGGGGTCCAGCTCGCCGGTGGCGATCAGGGTCGGCACCTGGATGCTGCCCAGGTCCTCGGCGCGGTACATGTCCTGAGTGGCGAACAGCTCGTAGGTGGTCAGATAACCTTGCGGGTCATTGCCGGCCAGGGTCTGGCGAATCGCCGCGATCTGTGCCGGATTGGCCGCCTGATACTCGCGGCTGAACCAGCGTGACAGCGCCGCCTCGGCATTCGCATCCGGGCCATGTTCGGCGGCCTGGCTGGTCCTCTCGATGACCCCCGCGCGCTGTTCGGCGCTGCGGTTGAACACGCTGTTGAGCACCACCAGCCCGAGCAGATGCTGCGGGTAGTGCAGGGCAAAGGCCCGCGCTACCAGCCCACCCATGGAAAAGCCGATCACCGTGGCTTGTGGCAGCTGTAGATGTTCGAGCAATTCCAGTAGCTGATCGGCATAACCGAGCAGCCCGGTACCCGCAGCCGGGCGCGGGCTGGCGCCATGCCCGAGCATGTCGTAGGCAATGACCCGGTAGTGGGGTGCGAGACCAACGATCTGGCCGCCCCACATTTCTTTATTCAGGCCCACCCCGTGGATCAATACCACGGGTTGGCCTTGGCCGGTCGCCAGATAACTGGTCCCGGCCGGGGTGAGTTCAGCGCTGAGCCGAATCATGGATCGCTCCTGCAAATCTTATGAGTTACTGGGCTTTCTCAGCGGCCAGTTCTTCCAGATCGATATAGCGGTTACCGATGCGTGGGTGCAGGCGACCGCCGTTGGCGCAACCGAGAACGACAACAATCTCGTCCGAGCGCGGCGCGTCTTCGATCTGCATTTCCAGCGTGATGTAGTGGGAACGCAGACCTTCGTCGTCCTTGTGCATCATCGGAATCTGGATCGAGGTGCCTGGGCCACCGCGCTTGTTGGTGAAGCTCAGATAGCTCTTGGCTTGCACCGCTTCGCGGTAGTGATTGCCGAAACGCAGGGTGTGGATCACCGCGGAGGCGTGTTCGATCTCGCCGTCGGCACCGACCACGGCCGCCTTGCCATAGGCCTCGATCTTGTCCGCACCGCCAATCGTCGCCACCAGGCGCTCGACCATCAAAGCCCCCAGATCGGAGCAGTTGGCGCGAATTTCCGGCTTCAGGTCCTCGACAAAACCACGACCCACCCATGGGTTCTTGATGACAACGGCCAGGCCAACCATGGTCACCGGCGTGTCAGTGGCCTTGCCGCCTTCGATAAAGGTTTCTTCCACGTAGCTGACGATCTTGCGAATTTCGAAACTCATGAGCGACTCCGTATGAGAGAGGGAACGTGTTTGTCGTATGATGGTATACCATAATATTGTGTATGCAAGCATTCGCTGCAAGATCATCGAAAGGGCAAGCGACGGAAGGTCGGTCGGGGAAGGGGAGTGGGAGAATGCGGCAAGTGCGATTCCGGGGGGTGGAAGAGTTGGTGCGAGGCTGTTGAGATAGAGAGGTGGCTTGGTAAAGGAGTAAGGAGTTGGGTTCCACCTTCCTCGCAGCAGCTGGCGAAGCCTGCGATCGAGCGCGAAGCGGTCGCAGTTAGGCTATATGCGGCCGGCAGTCCTGGTGCTCTCATTTGTTTTGAGCGGCGTGTCGTATTACTACATCGAGCGGCCGGCCTTGAGGCTTCGTCGTGCCCTTCGGGCCAGTGCCGGGTATGGGCTGCGAGCATCAAGGCCTGGTGAAACAGCGGCCTGGGACGCCGCTGTCGTCGGTCGTCGGTCGCCGGTTTCGGCAATGGGTGGACGTCTCTATAAAGCCATGCTAAATCCAGGCTGGGTGTTGGCGAATTCTCCAGGCAACAACAGCTCGCTTTCAGGGAGGGCGCCAGCAATCATGGTTCTGCAACCGGGAGTCATCTGATGAGCGAACAACCCGCGATTGTATTGGTACATGGTTTTTGGGGCGGTGCGGCCCACTGGAACAAGGTCATTGTCGAGCTGCTCCGCATGGGATACTCGAACATCCGCGCGGTGGAACTGCCGCTGACTTCCCTTGCAGAAGATGCCGAGCGCACTCGCAAGATGATTGCCCAGGAGCCGGGGCCGGTCTTGTTGGTGGGCCATTCCTATGGTGGTGCGGTCATCACCGAGGCTGGCGATCAACCGAATGTGGTGGGGCTGGTGTATATCGCCGCATTTGCCCCGGAGGCGGGTGAGAGCCCCGGCGGAATCACTCAGGAACACTTGCCCCTTGCGGCGTCAAACCTTGCTCCCGATAGCGATGGCTATTTATGGGTCAAGCCAGGGCTATACCATGAAAGCTTCTGCCAGGACCTGCCCGCGCAGGAGGGGTTGGTGATGGGCATCACTCAGAAAGCGCCTCTGGCCGGCACCTTTGGCGATACGATCACGCATCCCGCCTGGAAGAACAAACCATCGTGGTATCAGATCTCCAGTGAAGACCGGATGATCGCACCCGAGAACCAGCAGCGGATGGCGGGGCGGCTTAACGCCAGAAAGGTCATTACCTTGAAGGCAAGCCACGCATCCCTGGCCTCTAAGCCGCTGGAAGTGGCAGCACTTATAGACGAGGCTGCCACGGAGCTGGAGTCGTTCATTGCTCCAAGCTGAGTGCTCTTCTATATAGAAGGGGCAAAAACCGGCGCTTTTCAGGCTTTTTCAGGCTTATCGATAGAAAGCCTTAATTAAGGGTTGACGGCAGATCCTGGAAGTCTATAATTCGCCCCACTTCCGGCGCAGTCGAAACGGAAAACTCCTTGGTAAACAAAGAGTTACGCGGTTTTCGGCAGCGAGTTGCTTCAGTTCATCGAAGCCCAGAAGGAGTTGCTAGAGTCGGTTTGTTTGGCCCTGGTAACGGTTCGATCCACTCGGTCGAAAGCGGTGTAAAACAGGTGTTGACAGCAGCGAGTAACGCTGTAGAATTCGCCTCCCGCCAACGAGTGATCGGAAGCGCCAAGTGGTTGAAGTTAAAAAGGAAACTTTGAAAACTTCTGAAAATAACCGCTTGACAGCAGCAGAGGAAAGCGTAGAATGCGCGCCTCGGTTGAGACGAAAGATCTTAACCAACCGCTCTTTAACAACTGAATCAAGCAATTCGTGTGGGTGCTTGTGGAGTCAGACTGATAGTCAACAAGATTATCAGCATCACAAGTTACTCCGCGAGAAATCAAAGATGTAACCAACGATTGCTGAGCCAAGTTTAGGGTTTCTTAAAAACCCAAAGATGTTTGAACTGAAGAGTTTGATCATGGCTCAGATTGAACGCTGGCGGCAGGCCTAACACATGCAAGTCGAGCGGCAGCACGGGTACTTGTACCTGGTGGCGAGCGGCGGACGGGTGAGTAATGCCTAGGAATCTGCCTGGTAGTGGGGGATAACGTTCGGAAACGGACGCTAATACCGCATACGTCCTACGGGAGAAAGCAGGGGACCTTCGGGCCTTGCGCTATCAGATGAGCCTAGGTCGGATTAGCTAGTTGGTGAGGTAATGGCTCACCAAGGCGACGATCCGTAACTGGTCTGAGAGGATGATCAGTCACACTGGAACTGAGACACGGTCCAGACTCCTACGGGAGGCAGCAGTGGGGAATATTGGACAATGGGCGAAAGCCTGATCCAGCCATGCCGCGTGTGTGAAGAAGGTCTTCGGATTGTAAAGCACTTTAAGTTGGGAGGAAGGGCAGTTACCTAATACGTGATTGTCTTGACGTTACCGACAGAATAAGCACCGGCTAACTCTGTGCCAGCAGCCGCGGTAATACAGAGGGTGCAAGCGTTAATCGGAATTACTGGGCGTAAAGCGCGCGTAGGTGGTTTGTTAAGTTGGATGTGAAATCCCCGGGCTCAACCTGGGAACTGCAT
>NZ_CM174478.1:2050000-5812500 GCF_057838875.1 Pseudomonas sp. KH_050
AGAAAGCGTAATAGCT
Source organism: Pseudomonas sp. KH_050 (assembly GCF_057838875.1). NCBI lineage: Bacteria > Pseudomonadati > Pseudomonadota > Gammaproteobacteria > Pseudomonadales > Pseudomonadaceae > Pseudomonas > Pseudomonas sp. KH_050. The sequence goes on from NZ_CM174478.1 coordinate 2,050,017, forward strand.
CACTAGTCGAGTCGGCCTGCGCGGAAGATGTAACGGGGCTCAAACCATACACCGAAGCTACGGGTATCACTTAGGTGATGCGGTAGAGGAGCGTTCTGTAAGCCTGTGAAGGTGAGTTGAGAAGCTTGCTGGAGGTATCAGAAGTGCGAATGCTGACATGAGTAACGATAATGGGTGTGAAAAACACCCACGCCGAAAGACCAAGGTTTCCTGCGCAACGTTAATCGACGCAGGGTTAGTCGGTCCCTAAGGCGAGGCTGAAAAGCGTAGTCGATGGAAAACAGGTTAATATTCCTGTACTTCTGGTTATTGCGATGGAGGGACGGAGAAGGCTAGGCCAGCTTGGCGTTGGTTGTCCAAGTTTAAGGTGGTAGGCTGAGATCTTAGGTAAATCCGGGATCTTAAGGCCGAGAGCTGATGACGAGCTAACTTTTAGTTAGCGAAGTGGTTGATGCCATGCTTCCAAGAAAAGCTTCTAAGCTTCAGGTAACCAGGAACCGTACCCCAAACCGACACAGGTGGTTGGGTAGAGAATACCAAGGCGCTTGAGAGAACTCGGGTGAAGGAACTAGGCAAAATGGCACCGTAACTTCGGGAGAAGGTGCGCCGGTGAGGGTGAAGGACTTGCTCCGTAAGCTCATGCCGGTCGAAGATACCAGGCCGCTGCGACTGTTTATTAAAAACACAGCACTCTGCAAACACGAAAGTGGACGTATAGGGTGTGACGCCTGCCCGGTGCCGGAAGGTTAATTGATGGGGTTAGCTAACGCGAAGCTCTTGATCGAAGCCCCGGTAAACGGCGGCCGTAACTATAACGGTCCTAAGGTAGCGAAATTCCTTGTCGGGTAAGTTCCGACCTGCACGAATGGCGTAACGATGGCGGCGCTGTCTCCACCCGAGACTCAGTGAAATTGAAATCGCTGTGAAGATGCAGTGTATCCGCGGCTAGACGGAAAGACCCCGTGAACCTTTACTATAGCTTTGCACTGGACTTTGAATTTGCTTGTGTAGGATAGGTGGGAGGCTTTGAAGCGTGGACGCCAGTCTGCGTGGAGCCAACCTTGAAATACCACCCTGGCAACTTTGAGGTTCTAACTCAGGTCCGTTATCCGGATCGAGGACAGTGTATGGTGGGTAGTTTGACTGGGGCGGTCTCCTCCTAAAGAGTAACGGAGGAGTACGAAGGTGCGCTCAGACCGGTCGGAAATCGGTCGTAGAGTATAAAGGCAAAAGCGCGCTTGACTGCGAGACAGACACGTCGAGCAGGTACGAAAGTAGGTCTTAGTGATCCGGTGGTTCTGTATGGAAGGGCCATCGCTCAACGGATAAAAGGTACTCCGGGGATAACAGGCTGATACCGCCCAAGAGTTCATATCGACGGCGGTGTTTGGCACCTCGATGTCGGCTCATCACATCCTGGGGCTGAAGCCGGTCCCAAGGGTATGGCTGTTCGCCATTTAAAGTGGTACGCGAGCTGGGTTTAGAACGTCGTGAGACAGTTCGGTCCCTATCTGCCGTGGACGTTTGAGATTTGAGAGGGGCTGCTCCTAGTACGAGAGGACCGGAGTGGACGAACCTCTGGTGTTCCGGTTGTCACGCCAGTGGCATTGCCGGGTAGCTATGTTCGGAATAGATAACCGCTGAAAGCATCTAAGCGGGAAACTAGCCTCAAGATGAGATCTCACTGGGACCTTGAGTCCCCTGAAGGGCCGTCGAAGACTACGACGTTGATAGGTTGGGTGTGTAAGCGCTGTGAGGCGTTGAGCTAACCAATACTAATTGCCCGTGAGGCTTGACCATATAACACCCAAGCAATTTGTTGATCCCTGAATTGGAAACAAAAAGGGGCGCCAGATTGCGGTGTGTGAAGACGCAACAGTCGAAAGTTTGCACCACTCACAAAAGCAGCACAAATCTATTACATACCCATTCGCTGGAGCGTGATCTCGCAAGAGAAGACGACCCGGCTACCGAATTTCTTGACGACCATAGAGCATTGGAACCACCTGATCCCATCCCGAACTCAGCAGTGAAACGATGCATCGCCGATGGTAGTGTGGGGTTTCCCCATGTGAGAGTAGGTCATCGTCAAGATTAAATTCCAAAACCCCTATCTGCATCTGCAGGTAGGGGTTTTGTTTTTGCGCGCGATTTGTAGGCGTCCAGCTGGTTCGCGATGGCGTCCTCGAGATCGCCATCGCAGCAATCGAGCGTCGACCGGCTGCTCCTACAGTTCGCTATTTCAAATTCATTGCTTGCCTGAGCTCGCATTCGAAAGACAGTGCGCGAAACTTTGAAAAACGGCTGTTGGAAATTCCCGAGATTGTTACCTGTCATAACGTTTCCGGGCGATATGATTTTTTGCTTGAAGTGGTGGCCAAGGACCTGGAGTCATTTGGCGAGTTTGCAAGAGAGGTTCTGCAAACATTGCCCGGAGTGAAGGAGATGTATTCGAGCTTCTCGTTCAAGTCGGTAAAGCAATCCAGATTTATTCCTATACCTGACCACTGACAGTGGGTCAGCGTTTCCCCCCCTTCAGCCTTTGAAAATGGCCCCGTCGTTTGTATCGGATGGCCATTGCTTAACGGCGATAGCTACCAGCCATAGAGCATGACGCAGCGAAACGGCGATGGATCTTTACGGATCTGCCGCCGTTTTGCTGATTCAACATCCGCTGCGCCGGGAAACCCGATCAGTGGATTTGCGTACAAACAGCGGCGCAAAGCAGGTTTTTTCCGGCGGAATGTATCTGCGTGTATCCAGGCGCCAGCTGGATACCTGGTGATCTAACCGGCGGTAATTTTCGACACATTCGGGATACCTCAAGGGCATTCAATAGGCTCCATCGAGGCAATGCGACACGCCTCGGCTCCATTGAGAGATCAACCTATTGAAGACCCGAGGAGTGACCATGAACTTGAAAGCCTTCTACGCCGAAGTGGGCTGAATCTCCTGTCGTCCATTTCCCTTCCAGCCTTGCTTTGAAACCAGGATGAATCCCATGAAAAACCTTAAAAGCTATTTGACCTCGATCGTATTTTCCCTGGCCGGCGCTGCGGTCCATGCCAATGCCGCCAGTGAAAACCATCGCTGTGACAGCGGCATCTGTTTCCAGCTGACGCCATTGGCGGGCAGGGGGGCATTACCGGTGCTGGCAGAGAACGGCTTCAGCAGGTATGCCGCTGAAGAGCCAGGGCCAGGTTTGAAATGACTGAATGCCACGCAGTTGAATGCTGATGGCTGCTCCTGAAACAGATAACCCGGCGAAAGCCGGGTTTTTAATGTGTCTGCCAGAGCTACGTCTTCGCGGCATCTCGGGATGTGTGGCGCTCGCCGAAAAGATCGCAGGCTGCGCCAGCTCCTACGCCGACCGCGTGCACCTGCAAGGGTAGGGGTGTCTGCAATCCTCCGTAGGAGCTGCCGCAGGCTGCGATCTTTTGATCTTGCGATGGTGGTGTCCGCAGAAAAGATCGCAGGCTGCGCCAGCTCCTACGCCGACCGCGTGCACCTGCAAGGGTAGGGGTGTCTGCAAACCTCCGTAGGAGCTGCCGCAGGCTGCGATCTTTTGATCTTGCGATGGTGGTGTTCGCAGAAAAGATCGCAGGCTGCGCCAGCTCTTACGCCGACCGCGTGCACCTGCAAGGGTAGGGGTGTCTGCAAACCTCCGTAGGCGCTGCCGCAGGCTGCGATCTTTTGATTTTGCGATGGTGGTGTTCGCAGAAAAGATCGCAGGCTGCGCCAGCTCCTACGCCGACCGCGTGCACCTGCAAGGGTAGGGGTGTCTGCAATCCCCTGTAGGAGCTGCCGCAGGCTGCGATCCTTTGATCTTGGCGGTGTCAGCAGAAAAGATTGCCGTTTGCTAGCGAAATGCAGCCGCTTCAGCGTGTTTGCCGACGCCAGCTGCAGTGTTCCAGCAGCGCATCCAGGCTCAGTTTGCCGGCGCCCGTGAGCAGCAGCGGCAGGAGTGCTGCGAGATAGATCAAGGGCAGTTTGAAGTTGCCGTGGCCTTTGTTGCTGATGGAATAACCCTGGGCCAGCTCGCTTAAGGTCGACCAATCGGCTGGCCAGTGAACGGCGGCGGTCGCCACCGCCGTGACCACCATCAAGACGAGGGCCGAGAAACGTGTTCCCAGACCCACCAGCAGGGCGATGGCGCAGATCAACTCTGCCCACAGCGACAGTTCCCAGTTCAACGCGGCCGGAACATGGTTAAAGGGAAAGGGAAAAGCGTTCTGAATGTCCGCGAACCAGTTTTCACCGTTCCACTTTTCCAGTCCCGACTCGAAAAATTCCCAGGCCAGAAAGACTCGCAGGCTGAGCGGCGCGATCCAGCTGCCAACTCGATCAAGGTTAAAGTGTAGTCCCTTCAAGGTTGATGAGAGGTTGGTGTGCATGGGCTTGAACTCCGTTGAACCAGTGAGGTGCTGGACGCAGGCACTGCGCCCCGAATCGACAGGCGTAGTTGACCGTGCCGGTGTATCCGGCGTGTGTCTGTCGAGGGAGCTAAAGTGGAGCTGATGTGTCGCGATGGCAGCTGTACACAGTGTGATACATACTCAGGGTCCGCCTTCGCGCAGGATTGCGCTTCCCATGAGCGGGCGAGGTAGACTCGGCGTCTCTAAGGAAAGAGGAACACCCCCATGGTGACGCCGAACTCGCAAGGCAATCTGCGGGGCGACGCTCGTCTCATCAATCGGCACGGGCTTTACGTCGAGGATCAGGACGTCTTCAGCATAAAACCTAGATCCAGCATCGACGGTAATTCACGGTACCGCCGATGCAGGAGGCTGTTGCGAATGACCAACACGGCCGCTATCGGCCATCGATCGAATACTTGCCCGCACCGGTAACAACCAACAACAGCATGCCGCCCATGATGCTGAGGTTCTTGAAGTACTGGATCGTGTTGGCCGCCCGTTGCGGTTCGACCATCGTCCAGAAGCGATGCGCGATCAGTATGGTACCGAGTACGAACAAGGCAAAGAGAAAGGCCAGCGGGCGGGTATAGAAGCCCAGCACGAGCAGGATCGCGACAAAGAACTCCATGATCACTGCAATGGCTGCGGCAACCATGGGCAAGGGCGCGCCGAGTGAGGTCATGTAGCCAACCGTGCCGTCGAAGTTGGTCATCTTGTTCCAGCCAGACATGATGAACAGAATCATCAACATAATGCGTGCAAGCAGGATGATCTCGTTTCTCTGATTCTCGAACAGGGTATATCGCATGGTGTTCCACCTGTGGACGTTAGAGAGGAGGCGCAAGCACGACGGGTCAGGAAGCCTTGCGCGGTAGGCTTAACACTAGCAGCTGATGGTTAATCTGCTCTTCAATGGTGCGTGTCACACCCGGAATTGAACCTCTTCGCTTATTCACTGCCACATGAGTATTCGCCGAATGTCTGCAGGAGGTAGCCATGCGCATGCTCGATCTGGCCGGAGTATCGGTCCCTGTCATTGGCCAGGGGACCTGGCGCATGGGCGAAGATCCGCAGCAGCGCGCCCATGAGGTGGCCGCGTTGCAATCGGGCATCGAATTGGGCATGAACCTGATCGATACGGCGGAAATGTACGCCGAGGGCGGTGCGGAGGAGGTGGTTGGCGAAGCGATCCGTGGCCAGCGGGACCGGGTGTTTCTGGTCAGTAAGGTCTACCCGCACAATGCGAGTCGCAAAGGCGTCCCCCGCGCGTGCGAGGCGAGTCTGAAACGCCTGGGTACCGACCATCTCGACCTGTACCTGTTGCATTGGCGCGGCCAGTATCCCCTTGAGGAAACGGTCGAGGCCTTCGAGCGCTTGCGCGAAGCGGGCAAGATCAGGCGTTGGGGTGTCTCCAATTTTGACGTGGCGGATCTGCAGGAACTGGCCTCACCGGCCTGCGCGACCAATCAGGTGCTCTACAACGTCGAACAGCGTGGCATTGAATTCGACCTGCTGCCCTGGTGGCAGCAGCACAACCTGCCGCTGATGGCGTACTGCCCGATTGCCCAGGGGGGAGAACTGCTGAGCAGCCCGACGCTCAAGCACATCGCCAATCGCCATGAGGTGACCACGGCCCAGGTGGCGTTGGCCTGGGTGCTGCGCCAGCAAGGGGTGATTGCCATTCCCAAGGCTATCAAGCTCGAGCATGTCCGGTTGAATGCCGCCGCGGCCGGATTGACGCTCGACGCAGAAGACTTGCAGGCGATCGACCGGGTGTTCTGCGCGCCTAAACGCAAGCATCCATTGGCGATGGTCTGAACCAACCCCCGAGCCTTGAGGTGTGCCGAGATGAGAAGCACCGACAGCATCGATCCGTTTTCTCTGCAGCGCTTCGTGCAAGCGCAGAACCCGGTTTTTGATCGAGTACAAGCCGAACTGCGCAACGGCCACAAGCGCAGCCACTGGATGTGGTTTGTCTTCCCGCAATACGCCGGCCTGGGGCACAGCGACATGTCCAAATATTTCGCCATTACTTCGCTGGAAGAGGCCACTGCGTATCTTCAGCATTCGCTGCTGGGTCCACGCCTGGAAAGCTGTACCCGCTTGGTGACGCAACTGCAGGGGTCTTCGATCCAGTCGATATTCGGAACGCCGGATCACATGAAGTTCCATTCCTGCATGACCCTGTTCGACCTCGTCGCGGCCGATGGCAGTATTTTTCGTAGCGCGCTGGACCAGTATTTCGCCGGCCATGCCGATCAGCGAACGCTGTCGCTGGTCTAGCGGATCAATTGTCCGGTGTCAGCCTTGCCGACGAAGTCGGCAAGGCTGTGCGTTACCCGAAGCGATTATCGGGCACGGTTCACCAAAGCCTAGGCTTGGTTCATTACATAACGGCCTGGAGCGGGTTCCAGAGGCGGGTAATTGTCAGTGCCGACCTGCTTCACCACAGCCTGACGCTCACCGGCGTGACCCGCCAGCCAGGCGAACCAGTCATTCCACCAGCTACCGGGATGCTGTTCGGCATTCTTGAACCAGGTGTCGGGGTTTTTCGTGACCCGATTGTTGGTCCAGTAATGGCGTTTCTCCTTGGCGGGAGGATTGATCACCCCGGCGATATGCCCGGAAGCGCCCAGTACAAAACGCTTGCTCCCGGAGAGCAGGTTGGTCCCGGCAAAAGCGCTTCTCCACGGCACGATGTGATCGTCATGGGTGGCGAGGAAGTAGGCGGGCGCGTCAATCGCACTCAGATCAACCTTGACTCCAGCGCACTCCAGTTCGCCCGATTTCAGATCGTTCTGCAGATAAGTGTGGCGCAGGTACCAGCAGTACATCGGGCCGGGAAGGTTGGTGCTGTCGTTGTTCCAGAACAGCAGGTCGAGCGGGATCGGCTTTTGTCCCTTGAGGTATTTGTCGACGTTGTAGTTCCACCACAGCTCGTTGGGGCGCAGCAGCGAGAAGGTATTGCCCATGTCCTCGCCCTTGAACACGCCGACGGGGCCATTCAGGCCGCCGATGGTGCGCTCTCGGTAGGCGACCATTTTCTCGTCGACGAAGATGTCGATGGGGCCGGTGTCGACGTAGTCAAGGAAGGTGGTCAACAGGCTCACGCTGCCGATCTCTTTGTCGCCGCGTGCCGCGAGTACCGCCAGCGCAGTGCTCAACAGCGTGCCACCGATGCAGAAACCCACGCAATTGGGGCGCGGTTGGCCACTGATTTCCCGAGTCACTTGCAGGGCCTTGATCACCCCGTTCTGAATCAGTTCTTCCCAGGTAGTGCCGGCGGTCTCTTCGTCAAAGTTGCGCCAGGACATCATGAACACCGGATGTCCCTGGTCCAGCAGATGGCGGACCATCGAGTTGTCCGGGCGCAGGTCAAGGATGTAGTACTTGTTGATCGACGGCGGTACGACGAATACCGGGCGCTGGTACTGGGTTTCACTTTGCGGGTAGTACTGAATGAGCTGGAACAGTTCATTCTCGAAGACCACCTCGCCGGGGGTGTTGGCCAGGTCGACGCCAACCTTGAAGGCGCTGCTGTCGCACTGACGCATCTTGCCTTCTTTCATGTCGCTGGCCATGTGCAACAGACCGCTTAACAGGCTGGCACCCTGGGTCTGGACGATACGCTCGAGCGCATCAGGGTTGCTGGTCAGGAAATTGCTCGGCGCACTGGCGGCGATGGCTTGCTCGACCAGGTAGCGCAGGCGCTGGCGCGGCTTCTGATCCTTGATCAGCAATTTATCGAGCAGTTTCAGCATAAAACTGGAGTTGAGCAGGTAAAAGGCGGCGAGGGAGCCGAAAAAGGGCTCGCTCCAGTTGCCGCTGGCAAAACGTCGGTCATCGAAGCTGAAGGGCTTGCCGGTCAGCAGCTGTTGGCCGAGTTGGCCCCACTGGACCTGGTAGTCGGCCTGGAGAGTGTCCAGGGTTTCACCCGGCAGGTCGAACCAGGCGTTGTGATCATGCCCGGAAAACCACGGATTGGTGCTGACCCACAATCGCAATTGTTGCACCGCAAAGGAAGCGATGAAGGGCACCTGGCCTGACCAATAGGTGTTGAAGGTTTGCGCATTGCTGTCCATAGAGCTCCTTGCCCACGCAGATAAGCAGGGCAGAAAAAAAGCCGCGCCGCGCCGGAGTGCGGCGCAGCGACAGTAGGTAAGGAGGGCAGTACTGTTGACTCCAGCCAGATGCGCGGAGCGAGGATTCCAGACCCCGCGCAATTGGTCGTTGATCAGGCGTTGACTAGCGCTCGATAGCCAGGCCGACGCCTTGTCCGCCACCGATGCACAAGGTCGCCAGACCCTTCTTGCCATCACGACGGACCAGTTCGTGCACCAGCGACACGAGGATCCGTGCACCTGACGCGCCGATTGGATGGCCGAGGGCGATCGCGCCGCCGTTGACGTTGACCTTGTCGGTGTCCCAACCCATCTCTTTGCCCACCGCCAGCGCCTGGGCGGCGAAGGCTTCGTTGGCTTCGATCAGGTCCAGGTCGTCGACGCTCCAGCCGGCCTTTTGCAGGGTCAGGCGGGTAGCCGGGACTGGGCCGATGCCCATGATCGATGGGTCGACACCGGCGCTGGCGTAGGCTTTGATTCGTGCCAGTACTGGAAGACCCAGCGCTTCTGCTTTAGCGGCACTGGCCAGCAACAGCACGGCCGCGCCATCGTTGAGCGTCGAAGAGTTGCCAGCGGTCACGCTGCCGTCTTTCTTGAATGCCGGCTTGAGTTGCGCCAAGGCTTGGGCGGTGCTATCGACACGCGGCTGTTCGTCGGTGTCGAAGACCAGCGGTTCGCCCTTGCGCTGAGGAATCAGGATCGGCGTGATCTCGCTCTGGAAACGCCCGCCTTCGATGGCCGCGGCAGCCTTCTGTTGCGAAGCGGCAGCGAAAGCATCCTGTGCTTCACGGGAGATCTCGTACTTCTGCGCCAGATTCTCAGCGGTGATGCCCATGTGGTAATCGTTGAAGGCATCCCACAGACCGTCCTGGATCATGCTGTCCTGCAGTTGCGCATGGCCCATGCGCAGGCCGGTGCGGGCCTTGGGCAGAACATAGGGAGCCAGGCTCATGTTTTCCTGGCCGCCAGCGATGATCAACTCGGCGTCGCCGCAACGGATCGCCTGGACTGCGAGCTGGACCGCCTTGAGACCGGAGCCGCAGACCTTGTTCAGGGTCAGGGCAGGGGTGGTATGTGGCAAACCGGCCTTGACCGCAGTCTGGCGTGCCGGATTTTGCCCTGCGCCGGCAGTCAGTACCTGGCCGAGGATCACTTCATCAATTTGCGCAGCGTCGATACCCGTCTGCTCCAGCAGACGACGAATCACTGCAGCACCCAGTTCGGTCGCGGGAATCGCGGCCAAAGCGCCTTGAAAACTGCCGATGGCGGTACGAGTAGCGGCAAGGATTACGACTTCGTTCATGCGTGACCTCATTGAATTAGACAAGATTCATCGAACAGGACCAGGGCATCCATGCCCTGATGGGGTTACTGCATGTTCATGCCGCCGTTTACCGAGAAGTCGGCACCGGTGCTGTAGGCAGATTCATCGCTGGCCAGCCAGGCCACGATCGAAGCGATTTCTTCAGGCTGACCAAGACGGCCGACCGGAATGCCGGCAATCATGCCGTCCAGAATGTCTTTGCGGATTGCCCCGGTCATGTCGGTCTGGATGTAGCCCGGGGAGACGGTGTTGACAGTCACGCCCTTGCCGGAAACTTCCCGAGCCAGTGCCATGGTGAAACCATGGATGCCGGCCTTGGCTGCCGAGTAGTTGGTCTGACCGAACTGGCCACGCTGGCCGTTGATCGACGAGATGTTGATGATCCGCCCCCAGCCCTTGGACAGCATGCCTTCAATGACTTGCTTGGAGGTGTTGAACAAACTGTTCAGGTTGGTCCCGATCACCGCGTTCCAGTCTTCCGGGGTCAGCTTGCGGAAAGATGCGTCACGAGTGATGCCGGCATTGTTGACCAGTACGTCGATTGGGCCGAAGTGTTCCCGTACCATTTCAAAGGCTTTGCGGGTCGATTCCCAGTCGGTAATGTCGGTTTCGACGCATTCGAATTGATAGCCAGCTGCCAGTTGAGTTGCCATCCAGGCGTCTTTTCGGCTTGAATTTGCACTGCAGCCGACAATGACTTTGAACCCTTCCTTGAACAGGCGTTGGCTGATTGCTGTGCCAATGCCACCCATACCACCTGTTACCAATGCAATACGACCAACCGACTTCATACGCGCCTTCCCTTTGTTTTGCGTTGCAAGATGTGAAGGATTGTTCGGGATTGGCGGGAACAGAGGAAGTGTTTGAAGGTGACTGATTGATGTCCTCCGGTGCCATGGTGGCATTGTGCTCTTGCACTAAAAAAAAACTGAAACGTTCAGCGGCTATACTGCCGCTCAGGACTTAAAACTAAACGAAGGGTTCACATAGGTTCAACATGGTTTATATTCATTCGCACAGGTCAATAATGGCTCTAGACAGGATGTTTGGTTCCACAAGTCATTGAGGACGCTATGTATAGAATGAGTTCAGGCTATGCCAGCGTGCTGGCAAATACGCTTTCGGCCCAAGGACTGGATGTCGCCAGTCTGAGTCAAGAGGTCGGACTTGATTTAACACTCGCGGATACACCAGGATCATTCTGCGAGCGAAGCGCTATCTACCGTCTATGGGATCTGGCGGCTCAGGCCTCCGGCGATTCGAACATTGGATTGAAGGCCTACGAAAACTTCCATCCGGGTATTTTTCAGATCGTTGGCTACACCATGATGTCCAGCTTGAACCTGAAAAAGGCCCTCGAACGCCTGGTTCGTTTCAGCCCGTTGATCGGCACTGGCTTCAGCATGTTCTTTGTCCAGGAGCAGCAACATTTCCGCCTTGCCGCGCTTGATCATCAGCAGCGGGGTTCGATCAAGCCCCGGCAGTACACCGATGCCAGCCTTGGTTCGCTGCTGGGTTTCTGCCGCTGGCTGACCGGCGGTAAGTCGCCGCAACCGCTGAGTATCGAATTCACCTACCCCGAACCTGAAGACCTTTCGGAGCATCATCGGCTGTTTGGCTGTCAGCTGCGTTTTGGGGCGGCCTATGACAGCATTCTGTTCGATGGCCAGGAGCTTCTGCGCCCGTTGAGCATGGCCAACGAGAAATTGGCCATGCTCCATGACAGCTTTGCCGAAGCCCAGCTGGAACTGTTGTACGGCTTCACCATCGTGTGCAGGATTCGTGCATTGATCACCGAGCGCCTGAGTCAGGGGCAAGGCCAGTGTGATATGGAGTCGATTGCGGCCGCACTGAATCTCAGCAAGCGAACGCTGCAACGGGCGCTCGAGAAGGATGGCACGCAGTTCAAGGATGTCCTCAACGATGTGCGTCGGCAGTTGGCCGACTTCTACCTGCGCCATTCCCATTTCAATATGAAGCATGTGACTTACCTGCTCGGCTTCCACGATCACAGCAGTTTCCACAAGGCCTGCATCCGCTGGTTCGGCATGACCCCCGGTCAGTATCGAGTCGATGAGTCGTCGTTTCGGATCGGGCAAGCAGTGCCGGTCTGACCCGGCACCGGCACGGGGGGATCATTGCGGCTTGGTCCTTTTGACGGCTTTTTTGCCCTTGCCCTTGCCCTTGGGTGCTGGCGCTGTATCCGTGGTGGCGGGGGCAGGCACCAGCACCGGTGGTTCAGTTGCAGCGATCGGTAATGTCACGGCCGGAGGGTTCCTGGCAGGGGCAGGGGCAGCCACTGGCACCGGTGGCGGTGTTGCAGCGTCTGGCAATGTCACAGCTGAAGGATTTTTGGCAGGGGCAGGCACTGACACCGATGGCGGTGTTTCAGCGTCTGGCAATGCCACGGCTGAAGGATTTTTGGCAGGGGCAGGCACTGACACCGATGGCGGTGTTTCAGCGTCTGGCAATGCCACGGCTGGAGGATTTTTGGCAGGGGTGGCCACTGGCACCTGTGGTGGTGTTTCAGCGTCTGGCAATGTCACGGCTGTAGGGTTCTTGGCCTGGGATTTCACTGGTGCAGTGGTGCTGGCCTTGGCGCGCTGAATCTTCGGTTTACTGGTTTTGGCTTTGACAGGCACCACGCTCGGCGCGACAGGCGCGGCTTGTTCGACCTCTGGCGCAGCGACTTCTGCTGGCGGCGCCGCCACGATCGGCGATGGCTTCAGCGCTGTCGGCGTCTGTTGGGCATCGGCTTCACTGGACGGTTGGCTCAGGCTGAAACCTGGCAAGGGAACTTCGAGCAGCGCGTGCAGCTCGCGCCAGAGGTCGCCTTCAACGCCAGTGGTCAGCAGTTCAGGCATTAACACCCCGACGGCGCAGAGCACCTGCTGGCGTGTCGCTGCGTCTGGAAGCAGCAGGGGCAGGGTGCGCAAACTTTCTTGCGGGTGGGCAAACACCAGCAGGTTCTGCAAGCGTATGGCTTCGCGAAGAGCAGCGGGCTCGGCGCTGTAGTCCTGGACCAGGACATGCACCTGCTGGATCAGTTGCTCGATACTGTCCTTGCCTGCCTGGTCGCTGTCGCGGGCCAGCAAAAAGAGAATCCGCACCAGGGCTTGCAACGGGCCGCCTTCGGGCAGCGCCGTCTGCAGGCGTTCGATCAGGGCCTGATCCTGCAGCTCGGCATGTTCCTGGAGATTGCGCCCGGACGGGTTGCCGCCAAGGCTGCTCAATGCGCCATAAACGCTGTAGAAAAACAGCTCCTGAGTGGCGTCACGCACATCGCGAAAAGCGTCCAGTGCGTCCTGTATCTGATTGGAGAACAGTGCCTGCCAGGCCAGCAACGGGTTGTCCTGGGCTGCGGGGCGACGTTCGCTGCGCACTTGGCGGGCACTGCCTGGCAGCCACCAGAGTGCCGGGTTCAGGCTGCTCCACCACACCCGTTGTTGATGGAAGGGATGGGCCCTGCGTATCAGTTCGGCAGCCGGCTCGTTGATCAGCTGACGCAGCCATGGACGGACGAAGCTGTCGTAAAGCCTGCTGTTGATTTCCGAGGCGCGCTCTACCAGGGCGAATTCGCGATCGTCATCGCGCGGTGGCTCGCTATCAGCATGGATATCGGCGATTTTCCTCGCTTCGAAACGCACGCGGTATTTCGCGTCTGCCGCGCTGCCTGGCGGGGCAGGCAGATCGTCGATCAGCAGTTCATACAGCCCGGCTGGCAAGGCATTGATGGCCTCGACCGCGCCGAGCAACTCACGATGTTCGCGTCGGGCGACCTTGCCGGAAACGAAGATCCCCAGGTGACCGATGCTGGCGTGCCGCAGGTAGACGATGGTGCGCCCGGCGTCATGCAACGCAAGATCGCTGGGATAGACATCGGTGATCCAGTTCAGCGCCTGTTGCGGTGGGGTGATGTTGTCCCCATAGGAGCAGAACACCACCACCGGTACTTCGATCCGTTTCAGGTCAAGCCCGCTGCTCTTGCGCCCGAGACCGCCAGACAGCTGGTTGCCGATGAACAGGTCGTCGACGATCATCTCGATTTCTTCGCCATTGAGCAGCGTCGGGCTACTCCACCAGCGTTCGAAGTCAAGGAAGCGCGCAGCCTCGCTGTCGATCTGGGTGAACAGCTGGTAGTACTTGCCCCAATAGGTGTTGGCCGGGTCGAGGTTCTCGAAATTGCTGACCAGCCAGGTACCGTCGAAGCGGTCGTTGCCCAGGTCGCTGCCCAGGCGAGTCATCCAGCCGCCACCCAGCAGGCCACCGGTATAACGCATCGGGTTGCGTCCATTGACCCCGGCCCAGTACGACAAAGGCGCGCCGTTGACGATGATCAAGCCCGGCAATTCCGGACGGGTTGCCGCCAATCCCATCAGCGCCCAGCCGGCCTGGCAATTGCCGATCACCACCGGTTTGCCGCTGTCGGGATGCAGGGCACTGACCCGTTCGATGAACCGGGCCTGGGCTTCGGAGATATCCGCCAGGGTTTGACCGGGGGCAGGTGCGTGACTGAAAGAAATGAAATAGGTCGGGTGGCCGGCTCTGAGGCTTTCGCCGAGCACCGAATCCTGTTTGAAGCCGCCAATGCCCGAGCCGTGGCCGCCGCGTGGATCAATGATGATCACTGGCTGGCTGTTGCTGTCGACTTTCTGCCCTGGCCGGGGAAGGATTCGCAACAATGAGTAATTGACCGGGTGCGGCAGGTGGGTGCCGGCGATCAGCGTTTCATGCTCGAACTTGAGCAGCAACGGATACCCGGCGCTTTCATGGGCCAGGGTATTGTCGCCGCGCTGGCGCAGGGTGTCCCAGAACAGCACGCTGCGTTGGCTGAGGTCGGTGAAGTATTCCTGCCAGTCCTCGGGTGTGGGGTGTCTGAGTTGACCCTGGCTTAAAGGCGCGAAGGTCTTTGCCTGGCGCTGCTGCACGGCGTCAAGGACGTTCTGGGTATTGAGGCGCTGCAGATGATTCAGGTGCTGAAGCAGTCCGCGCGGTGAGGAATGCCCTTCATCTTGCGATGCAACAATATCTTGCTGGCCCATAGTGCTCTCCTGACTCCATACATGGGAAGCGGTCTGCCCGGGCTCTTTATCAAGGAGGCTTGGCTGGCCGTTCGATGTGATGGAGTTTATAGCGAATAGAGGGGGGAGGAGCAAAGTTTATTTTGCGGTGCAAAATAAAAAGGTTGCCAAACACTTTTGTGCACTGCAATATCAAGGCTAACGCGATGACCGGCAGGATCGCTATCGCGCCTTCAGGCCCACGTCGGCCTTCCAGAATCAGGAGTTTCAACATGACTTTTTTTAATTCGGAAAAACTGCAAAGCGCTCAGAAAGCCAACCTCGACCTGCTGCAGCAAATCAGCGGCAAAGTCTTCGCCAGCGTTGAACAGCTCAGCCAGCTGCAGTTCCAGGCATTGCGCACCGCCACCGAAGAAAACTTCGACGGTGTTCGCAAGCTGCTGGCGGTACGTGATGCACAAGGTTTTGCCGAGCTGCAGGCTTCCTTTATCAAGCCTAATGTACAGGCCGAACGCTTGGCCGAGTTCAACCGCCAGGTGCAAGCGCTGATCGTCGGCACCCAGTCGGAGATCGCCAAACTGGCCGAAACTCAGGTTGCGGCGGGCACTCAGCAGGTTCAAGAGTTCGTTGAAGCGTTCAGCAAAAATGCTCCTGCTGGTTCCGAGCCAGTTGTAGCAGCATTCAAAACGTCGCTGGCCAATGCCGGTACCGTCTTTGAAAGCGCCCAGAAAGCTGTGAAACAGGCTACTGACGTTGCCCAGAGCAATTTCGAAGCTGCCAGCAAAGCCGCTACCGACGCGACCGCAGCGGCTGGCAAAGCCGCTCCGGAAGCAACCAAAGCATCAAGCGGCAACAAGTAACACCGTCTAGCAAGACCCGGCCGCAGGCGATGGATTCCCTTCCATCGCCTGCGGTTTTTTTTGCCTGGCGGATGACGGTTTACCCAGGCATCAGGCCGCTACCAGCCGCTTGATCCACTCCAGCAACACGCCGGGCAACAGCTCAGGTCTGGGCAGCAAGGCATATTGTCGCGCGCCGAATACCGCAGGCAGGTAGTTCGCCGCCTGGCAGTCAATGGTCAAACAGAAGGGATAGATGCCTTGCAGTTTGGCTTCGGTCACGGCCTGGCGCATGTCTTCCACGCCATAGCGGCCCTCGTACTGGTCAACATCGTTAGGCTTGCCGTCGGAGATCAGCAATAGCAGGCGGTGGCTGGCGGCTTCACGCATCAGCAAGGTGCTGGCGTGACGGATGGCGGCACCCGCCCGGGTGTAGCGTTCCGGTTCGAGTGCGGCAATGCGCCGACCGACCTCGGTGCTGTAGCGCTCATCGAATGCCTTGAGCATCCGTACCGTGACCCTCTGCGGCCCTTCGCCGGAGAATGCCAGCACGCTATAAGGTTCGCCCATGCTCTCCAGCGCCAGGCAGACCAGCAGCAAAGCCTCGCGTTCGACGTCAATGATTCGCCTATGGTGGGAGATCCAGCCGTCGGTGGAACCGCTGACGTCGATCAGCAACATGATCGCCATGTCGCGCCGGGTCCGGCGCTGGCTCTGATACAGCGCCTGGGGCATGTCCAGGCCGGCACGGGCCTCGGCACAGCCGTCGATACAGGCTTGCAGATCGATATCGTCGCCATCCAA
Source organism: Pseudomonas sp. KH_050 (assembly GCF_057838875.1). Lineage (NCBI taxonomy): Bacteria > Pseudomonadati > Pseudomonadota > Gammaproteobacteria > Pseudomonadales > Pseudomonadaceae > Pseudomonas > Pseudomonas sp. KH_050. The sequence goes on from NZ_CM174478.1 coordinate 2,066,544, forward strand.
TTGTTTGTGCAGCCTGACGCGGCGGGCGCGCAACCTTTCAAATTGCTGGCGGATGGCATCGAGCATTGAACGGTGAGTTTTCAGGGTTTGCTCGACCCATTGCTGCGGGCCTGGCTGGGCAACACACAGCTGCAGGGTTGCGCCTGGATCGCGGTAGGCCTGGCTGCGGTAATCCCATTCGGGGTAAGTGATCGGCCCGTTTGCCGGGTTCTGCGCGCCACGTCGAACGTGAGTTTGCGGCGGGTCGTCGCAGAGCAGCACTTCCTTTGGCTGACCTGGCGTGACCACCAGCCGGGCTTCGTTCAACTCTGACAGTGAATCGGCGAAATCAGCCGCGGGAATTTCCGCGTCCCGGTCTGCAGGACGCTGCATGCCCATGGGGTCTTCAGCATGTTCCAGCGGCTGGGCCGGTTGCACCATCCACAGGCCCGGTTGCTGATCCTCGTCTTCGTCTGCACGGGCTTCGCGCACATTCGGTCGGCGCGGGAGGCGGGCGCTGCGGGGCAGGGTATCGGCGTTGTCGATTTCGCCCGGCAAGCCCGGCAACTCCTCACGCGTTGTCGGTGAGCGCAGATCGCCGGTCCAGGCATCGAGCAACAATCGATGAGCGCCAGGCCGTTGCGGTTCGTCGAGCGGTATCAGACGTTCCGCAAGGGCTGCTGACTGGCGCAGTGAGTCGGCCGTTGTGGCAGGTATCGACAGGCCCTCCAGCGACTGAGCGCATTCACTGCGCAGCAGCAAACGAAGGAAACTTTCCAGGGGCCGGCGCTGGCTGGGGAAAACGTCGAGGGGCGGGCGGGCGGCCAAGGCATGTTTGCGCAAGCCGTGGATCGACGCCGCCAGCCCCGGCAACTGGCGGACCAGATCAGTGTCGGCAGCCCAGGCTTCGAGGAGCTGATAGAGGCTGCGCTGCAGCGGGTTGTCGATGGCGGACAACGCCGCGGCACTGCCACGCCGGGCGCGCATCGCCTGCTGCAAGGCGAGGGTCCGGTAACGTTCCAGGGCGAATGGCGCATCGTCGTCGTCCAGTTGCCCCGGCAACCAGATATGCACGCCATCGGTAGCCGGGACGGCGCTGTGCTGGCCGGGTTTTTCCTCGGGCACAAAAAGCTTTTTCAGCAGCGTGGGCGGTGACGGCGGTTGCGCGACTCGCAGCGAATAATGGCTGCCGAACACCGCGTTGATCAGCAGGTCGAGGCGTGGCGCGACATCCTTCAGGCTGACTGTTTTCGCATGGTCCGAGGGGCCCTGGTGACGGCGCCACAACGCCTGGGCATACACCGTGGCATGCCGCGCGACATCGGTGATCAGGTCCTCGGCTTCGGCCATCTAGATGAACGTCAGGTCGACGAGGTCGCGCATGGCGGCAACCAGCACCGCGTCATCGGACAGCGGCGAGATCAGCGCCGCCCGACAGGCGGCGGGGGCGGCAATGCCGCTGGTGATCAGGCGTGCGGTGGCGATCAACAGGCGAGTGCTCGGAACCTCCGCCAGCCCGCGGTCCTGCAGGGCACGCAAACGATGAGCGAGCGTCACCAGGGCGTGGGCGGTGGCGTAGTCGGTTGCGCCTTCATGGATGACAATGGCGATCTCGCGATCGGCCGGCGGGAAGTCAAAATCCAGTGCCACGAAGCGCTGTCGGGTGCTCGGTTTCAGATCCTTGAGGATGCGTTGGTAGCCGGGGTTGTAGGACACCACCAGCTGGAAGTGGGGAGAGGCGTCGAGGATCTGGCCGATCTTGTCCAGGGGCAGAATACGTCGGTGGTCGGTCAGCGGGTGGAGGACGACTATGGTGTCCTGCCGTGCTTCGACCACCTCGTCCAGATAACAGATCGCGCCTTCGCGCACCGCGCGAGTCAACGGCCCCTCCGCCCAATGGGTGCCTTCATGCCCGATCAGGAAACGCCCGACGAGGTCGCTGGCACTCAGGTCGTCGTGACAGGAAATGGTGATCAGCGGGCGCTTGAGGCGCCAGGCCATGTGTTCGACGAAGCGGGTCTTGCCACAGCCGGTCGGCCCTTTGAGCATGATCGCCAATTGCCGGGCATGGCATTGTTCGAAGATCGCCACCTCGTCGCCCGAGGACTGGTAATACGGTTCGGCTTCCCGCAGTGCGGGTTCGCCGCCGGCCAGGCACTGCGTCGTCAGCGAGGGATCCATCACAAGCTTGCGCTTGACGCTTGAGGTGTGACCGCGGCCGGATCGACTTCATCGATACTGAAATCCGGCGCATGCCGGAAGAAATCGTAGATGAACAACCCGACACCCAGAGAGAACATCGACGCGGTCGCCACCAGCATCAGGAAATGCACCTGGATCTTCAACTGCACGTCCAGATAGCCCATGCCGAGGATGCGCTCGAGGTAGACCTGGGCAATGCCCGAGGTGGCGAATGACAGGGTCATGCCGAACATCCCGCCCAGCTGCAGCCAGAACGCCCAGTAACCGATGGCGCTTTCCTCCACCGGGCGTCGAGTCATGCCTGGCAGGGCATACGTGATCATCGCCAGGATGATCATGGCATAAGCCCCATAGAAGGCTGCGTGGCCGTGCATGGCAGTGATCAGGGTGCCGTGGGTCCACTTGTTGACGTCGGGGAAGGTGTGGGCCAGCCCCAGCAGGCCGGCGCCGAACATGGTGAACACCGCGCTGCCCAGGGTCCAGTGCAACGCCAGTTTGTTGGGATGAGAGAGACCGGAGCGGCGCATCGCGTTGTAGGCATAGACGGCCATGCCGATCAGCGCCAGCGGTTCCAGCGCGCTGAAGAAGCCGCCAAGCGGCAGCCAGTAATGGGGTACGCCGATCCAGTAATAATGGTGTGCCGTGCCAAGGATGCCGGCGATGAACACCAGGCCGACAATCACGTACAACCACTTTTCCATCACCTCGCGGTCAGCGCCGGACAACCTGATCAGCAGATAGGCGAGAAAGCCGCCCTGGATCATCTCCCAGACACCTTCGACCCACAGGTGGATCGTCCACCAGCGGTAGTAGATCGACACGATGTAGTTCTCGTAATGCAGCAGCGCCGGCAGATAGAGCAGGGCGGCGCTGGCCAGACCCAGCAGCAGCACCCCTTCGGTGGCGGTAAAGCGCCCGGCCTTCTTGATCGTCATGCCGATGTTGTAGAGGAACATCAGCATGCAGATCACAATCACGATCTTGTGGGGCAGCGGCTGTTCGAGCAACTTGTTCCCGGTGCCATAACCGAACAGGTAGCCAAGGACGGCGGTGACGCCCATGGCCGTCCACAACCCGAGCTGGATATAGGCCAACCGGGTGCTGTACAACTCGCCGCGGGATTCGTCCGGCACCATCCAATAGGTCGCGCCCATGAAGCCGGTCAGCACCCAGACGATCAACAGGTTGGTGTGGATGGCCTTGGTGACATCGAAGGGCAGGAAGTTCAGCAGTGGGTCCGGCCCCAGGTACTTCGCCGCCGAGAGCAGGCCGAAGACCAGTTGCAGGCCGAACAGCACCATGGCGACGGCGAAATACCAGTAGGCGACGGATTGAGATCTGTAGCGCATGGTCATCCCCTGCAGTTACTGGAAGGAAGCCAGATAGGCGACCAGTTGATCGATCTGTTCGGGTGTCAGCGATTTGCCGAAGGTGTCCGGCATGAAGGACATGCCGTTCGCGGAAAACATCGCGCCCGGATGCAGGTAGGCGCTCGGCGTGACAATGGATTCGCGAATGAAGCCTTCGGCGTCCTTGGCGTTGCCCTTGTAGTCGGGGGAGGCGATGACTTGTTTCGCCCGGCTGGCCAGTCCGGCGAGGGTTGGCCCGGCCAGGTTGACCCCGGGGGCAATAGAGTGGCAGGCGCTGCAGACCGGCGAGGCGGTGCGAAACAGCGCCTCGCCCATGGCGATCGGATCTTCCTTGCCGGAAACCGGGCGAGCAGCGGGTGGCAGCAGGCCACCGGACTCTTTGGCTTCGGAAACGTTCTGCTGCGCCACGGTGAGGTCCGTGCCGGGAATCGACGCACCGGTGACCAGAATCGGTCGCGGTGGCCAGCCCTGATTGTCGACCTTGCTCACCCAGTCGAGGAACGCGATCAGGTCGGCAATTTCGCCATCGGCCATATTCAGGTTCGGCATCAGTCGGCGATGGCGCTGCTCGTCGTAGAACTTCGAAGGGTCCTTGAGGAAGGCGGTGAGGTAGGGGGTGCCGCGCTGCTGGGAGATCTTCGTCAGGTCCGGGGCGTAATAGGCGCCCTCACCGAACAGCGTGTGACAGTTGATGCAATTGTAGTCGTGCCAGACATCCTTGCCGCGGGTGACTTGCGGGGTGATCTGCTCGGCATTGGTCAGGGTGGGAAACTGCCGGTGACTGTCGACCGTCAGGCCAAGAAATACCACCGCGGCGATGGCCGTCGATATCAGCGCGAACGAGCGTGTTTGACGTTTGTTCATTGCGAACTCTCTATACGCCGATGCCGGTCCAATAGGTGATGCCGATAACTCCGGCATAGACGACCGCGCCGACCATCAGCGCGAGAACTGCGAAGCTGGCTATCTTCAAGACCTTTTGCACGGCTGCCTCCCGGGGGTGAAAGTGCAGTTGTAAAGTTCCTGGAAAACTGCTCTGTAGGCGCGGTTAACGCGGTCGAAAGAGCGTGAGCAATACAATCGAATCCGCCACGGCGCGTAGTTCATGCAACACGCCTGCCGCCACGTAGATCAAGTCGTCTGGCCCCAGTGGCTGCCAGTCGCCATCAGTCTTTACTTCGACGGCGCCCTTGAGGCAGTGCAGAGTGAACGGGCCGTCCAGCGCGTGTTGCGGGACGGCTTTTGCGGCGTTCAGGACGAGGCGGATGACCTCGATTTCTGGTGCACTGACAATGGCCAAGGATCTGGTTTCGGGTATTTGCGAATAGGCGCTGTATATATTAACGATCTCACCCGACTTCGCATGTTTTAGTGCCATGGTTACAGTTCGTCAAGTTGAGTAGGCTTGAGAGTAGTAGGCTTTGCATAACTGTCAAGAAAATGGAAGAAGTTGAACCTGTTGTATTATTTATGTAACAGATGAAATTGAAATGATCGTGGGGCAGGGGGTTAGTGGGGTGAATAAATAAAATAGAATAATAAAAGAAGCCGGCTGCACGTGCAGCCGGCTTCGTTTGTTAGTCAGGATGACTCACTTATCGTCTTTTTTCGGTCCGCCGCCGGGCCCTGGCTGGCTGGGCGGGCCACCGAACAGACCGAAGAGGTTCTGAGTGTTCAGGTAGAGGGCCTTGGACTGGTCGACATACTGACGCATCAAATCCTGCATGACCGGCGCCTGCTTGTGCATGAACTCGCTCCAGGCCTCGGAGGACTGCGCGCCGGTTTGCGACTGGACGTCGATGACCGTCTGGATGCTTTTATCCAGGTAGCTGCCGAGGACGCCCTGGTAGGGGCCGTAGAACTGGATGATCCCCATCAGCATCTCAATGGAGAATATCGGCTCACCGCCACTTTCGGCTTCCAGAATCACCTGCAGCAGGATGCTTCGGGTCAGGTCTTCGCCAGTCTTGGCGTCGACTACCTCGAAGGGGATTTTATCGACGACCAGCTGCCGTATATCCGCCAGGGTCAGATGACTGCTGGTATGCGTGTCATACAGCCGGCGATTCGGGTATTTCTTGATCAGACGGGTGGTCCGACTGTTATCTGTCATGCGGGGCTACTCACAGCGAGCCTGATTTACAGGCATCTTAACCTACTATGAGCACGGCGGCGGTTTGGTGTTGCGGGAGGGGGCCGTCAGCTTTCGGCAGCGTTGTGAAAGACGCTGTGGGTGCAACCCGCGAGGCCGGAAGTCAGCGACGCGGGTTCCCCTTTGGAGACGCGAAGTGCGCTTACCAGATCGGCAGGCTATAGCTGACGATCAGGCGGTTTTCATCCAGGTCGCTGCCGAAGTTGCTCGAGCGCACCGTGGCGTTGCGCCATTTCACCCCGAGGTTTTTCAGCGTGCCGCTCTGGAACACATAACCGATGTCGGTATCGCGTTCCCACTCCTTGCCCTCGGGGCGATTATTGCCCAGGTCGATATCGGAGCCGTTGATGTAACGGGTCATGAAGGTCAGACCGGGAATGCCGATCGCGGCGAAGTTGTAGTCGTAGCGGGCCTGCCAGGACTGTTCGTCCTTGCTGGCGAAGTCGCCGATCTGCACAAAGTTCACCAGGAATGCATCGCTGCCGTTGACGTAGGCGAAGCCGGTGTCACCGCTCATTTGCTGATAGCCGAGGCCGAGGGCGTGACCACCAAGGTTGTAGGTGAACATCGCGCCCAGCGCCCGGTTGTCGACGTTGCTGCCGCCATCGTCGGTGGAGCGGGCAAAGCGCAGATCGCTCTTGAACGACTGCCCCTGGGCGACCGGCAAGACATAAGTCAGGTTGACCATATGCTGGCTATAGATAGTGTCCAGATGGCCGTAGCTGTAGCCGGTATTGAGGTTGCTGTTCCACTTGTAGTTCAGGCCGGCGAAATCGAAGCTGTCACTGCTGACGTGGCGGGTGCGGATGTTCTTCACGCCCGTGGTGGTGATGGCCATGTCCTGATAATCCGAGGAATCGCGCTGGTTGACCTGGGTCAACCGGCCGGCGTCCAGGGTCAAACCTTCGAGCTCCAGCGAAGTCAGCTGGCCGCCCTTGAAGGTCTGTGGCAACAACCGCGAGTCGTTGGCCAGAATGGTCGGCACCTTGGGCTGCAAGGTGCCGAGTTTCAGCACGCTTTTGGAGGCACGCAACTTGGCGGTCAGACCCAGTTCGCCGTACTCGTCCTGGGCGCCCCTGGAAGCATCGCGGTGGCGTTTGAGCAAACCGGAACCGGCACGATCGGGGCTGGAGTCAAGTTTTACCCCGACCAGGCCGATGGCGTCGAAACCCACGCCCAGGGTGCCTTCGGTGAAGCCCGACTCGTAGCGCAGCAGGAAACCCTGCGCCCATTCCTCTTGCCTGGATTGGGCGGCGTTGTCCTGGCGATAGTCGCGGTTGAAATAGAAGTTGCGCAGCTCCAGGCCGGCCTTGCTGTCCTTGATGAATTCGGCGCTAGCCGGTGCCGAGAGGCCGATGACGCCGCCGGCCAGCAGCAGCCGGGTAACGCGTGTGCGGGTGTTACGGTCCATGGTGGAGCCCCTTTGTTTTTATTATGGAGTAGCGGTTCCCGCATCGAGCTTCAGGGCTCGATATTCGGGGTAATACTTCGAAATTGTGGCGAGGGAGCTTGCTCCCTCGCCACAGGTCTTGTCGTCAGAACTGTTCGGCGCTCAGGCCATACAACGACGCACTGCCAGCCCGGATGCTTTGTTCCAGAGTGAGTACCCGTGGGAGCAGACGACTGAAGTAGAAGTCGGCGGTGGCGATTTTCGCGCCATAAAAGGCTTCGTCTTCACTGCGTTTTTTCTCGGCGACCTGAGCCATGCGCGCCCAGAGCCAGGCGTAGGCGACGTAGCCGAACAGGTGCAGATACTCCACCGAAGCGGCGCCGATTTCGTTGCGGTTGGTCGCGGCCTGGTCCTGCAGCCAGTCGCTGAGGCTTTCCAGACGGTGCACGGCGTCGAGCAGTGGTTTGGCGTAGGTCACATCAGGCTGACTGGCGAACGCACGGATCTCGCCGGTGAACTGACGCAGGGCGGCGCCGTTATCGGCGAGCACTTTGCGCCCGAGCAGGTCCAGCGCCTGAATGCCGTTGGTGCCTTCGTAGATCTGCGCAATACGCACGTCGCGGACCAACTGTTCCTGGCCCCATTCGCGGATGTAGCCATGGCCGCCGAATACCTGCTGGCCGTTGATGCAGCTTTCCAGCCCAGTGTCGGTAAAGAACGCCTTGGCAACGGGAGTGAGCAGCGCGACCAGGGTCTGGGCGCTGTCGCGTTCTTGCGCATCGTCGGAAAACTTCGCCAGGTCCAGCTGTTGCCCGACGTAGCTGGCAAACGCGCGGCCACCTTCGGTCATGGCTTTCATACCGAGCAGCATGCGGCGCACATCCGGGTGGACGATGATCGGGTCGGCGATCTTGTCCTTGGCGATCGCACCGGTCGGCGCGCGGCTCTGAATGCGCTCGCGAGCGTAAACGACGGCGCTCTGGTAGGAGGCTTCGGCGCAGCCGATCCCCTGAATGCCGATGGACAGACGTTCGTAGTTCATCATGGTGAACATCGCCGCCAGGCCTTTGTTGGCTTCACCGACCAGCCAGCCGCTGGCGCCGTCGAAGTTCATTACGCAGGTGGCCGAGGCCTTGATGCCCATCTTGTGTTCGATCGAGCCGCAGCTGACGGCGTTGGCATTGCCGAGGGAGCCGTCGGCGTTGATCAATACCTTGGGCACCACAAACAGCGAAATGCCTTTGGGACCAGCTGGCGCATCGGGCAGTTTGGCCAGCACCAGGTGGATGATGTTTTCGGTCAGGTCCTGATCGCCACCGGTGATGAAAATCTTGCTGCCGGTGATGTTGAAACTGCCGTCGGCCCGGGGTTCGGCGCGGGTGCGGATGATCCCCAGATCGGTGCCGGCATGGGCTTCGGTCAGGCACATGGAACCCGCCCAGCGACCTTCGTACATCGGCGGCAGGTAGAGATTTTTCAGCTCTTCGCTGGCGTGGGCATCGATCGCCAGGCAGGCACCGGAACTCAATGCCGAGTACAGGGCGAAGCTGGAGTTGGCGCCATAAAGCATTTCTTCGAACTGCACGGCGAGCATCTTCGGCATGCCCATGCCGCCGAACTCCGGGTTACCGGAAAGCCCCACCCAGCCGCCCTCGATGTAGGTGGCATAGGCCTCCTTGAAACCGACAGGGGTGCTGACCTGACCCTCGTTCCACTGGGCGCCTTCCTCGTCGCCGCTGCGGTTCAATGGGGCGATCAGGTGGGAGGTGACTTTTGCCGCTTCTTCGATAATCGCCTCCGCGGTGGCCGCATCGACACTGTCGGCCAGGGCTGGCAGGCGCGCCCACAAGGCCGGGGCGTCGAACACTTCATGCAGGACAAAGCGCATGTCGCGCAGTGGGGCATTGAACTGGGGCATAACGTGAACCTCGTTGTGACGGTTGTGCGATGGGCACGATGCCGCTGGAGCGGACCGTGCCCTGTCGATCAATGGTTGGAGGCGCTGGCTATGCCGAGGCCGGTCTGTGCTCGTACGAACTGGTCGGCGTAGGCGTCACGCTCCTTGTCCGCCCGCACGCTGCGGTCGAGTTTCGACACCACGACTATCACCAGGAAGGCCAGCGGCATGGAGAACAGTGCCGGATGGTCGTAGGGGAAGATCGCCTTGGCATGACCGAGTACGGTGACCCAGACCGCCGGCGAGAGGATCACCAGCACCAGTGCGCAGACCAGTCCGGCGAACCCGCCGATGATCGCGCCCTTGGTGGTCAGGCCTTTCCAGTACATGGCCATGATCAGCACCGGGAAGTTGGTCGAAGCGGCGATGCCGAAGGTCAGGCCGACCAGGAACGCGACGTTCATCTTCTCGAACAGGATGCCCAGCAAAATGGCGATGACGCCCAGAGCGACGGTGGCCATGCGGGTCACGCGCATCTCTTGCTTCTCGGTGGCTTTGCCTTTCTTGAAGACGGTGGCGTAGAGGTCGTGGGAAATCGCCGAGGCACCCGCCAGGGCCAGGCCGGAAACCACCGCAAGGATAGTGGCGAAGGCCACCGCCGAGAGGAAGCCGAAGAACAGGTTGCCGCCCACGGCCCTGGCCAGGTGCATGGCGACCATGTTGCCGCCGCCAATCAAGGTGCCACCCACTTCGCCGTTGACGTAGTACTGCGGGTCGGTGCCGATGATGACCATCGCCGCGAAGCCCAGGGTGCAGACCACCAGGAAGAAGAAACCGATGAAACCGGTGGCGTAGAACACCGATTTACGCGCTTCCTTGGCATTGGGCACGGTGAAGAAGCGCATCAGGATGTGCGGCAGGCCGGCGATGCCGAATACCAGGCCCAGGGACATCGAAGCGGTGTTGATCGGGTCGGCGAGCATCGCGCCGGGGCCCATGATGTTCCAGCCGCTGGCATGGGCTTCAATGGCTTTGGTCGCCAGCACTTCATAGCTGAAGCCGAACCGGGACATGGCCATGGCCGCCAGGGTCGTACCGCCGGCAAGCAGCAGCACGGCCTTGATGATCTGTACCCAGGTGGTGGCGATCATGCCGCCGAAGATCACATACACCAGCATCAGCGCGCCGACGATCACCACCGCTACCGGGTAGTCGAGACCGAACAGCAATTTGATCAACTGGCCGGCACCGACCATCTGCACGATCAGGTAGCAGCACACCACCGTCAACGAGCCGAACGCGGCGAAGATCCGCACCTTGTTCTGGTCCAGGCGATAGGAAACGATGTCGGCGAAGGTGTAGCGCCCCAGGTTGCGCAGACGCTCGGCCATCAGGAAGGTGATGATCGGCCAGCCGACAAAGAAGCCGATGGTATAGATGAAACCGTCGTAGCCCTTGGCGAACACCAGGCTGGAAAGCCCTAGCAGGGTCGCGGCGGACATGTAGTCACCGGCAATCGCCAGACCGTTCTGGAAACCGCTGATGCCACCGCCAGCGGTATAGAAATCCGCGGTGGATCTGGTTTGGCGCGCCGCCCACATGGTAATCAGCAGGGTGCCCAGGACGAACACGAAAAACATACCAATGGCATGCAGGTTCAGCGGTTGTTTTTCCACCGCGCCCAGCGTCGGCGCGGCTAGTACCACGGAGGCGGGCAGCAGGCCCGCGCCTGCGAGGATCAGCTTACGGAGCGTGCTCATTACTTGCTCTCCTCGAGAACTGCCGCGCCCAGTGCATCGAAACGGCTGTTGGCGCTGTGGACGTACCAGCCGGTGAGTAGCCAGGAGAACACGATGATCGCCGCGCCTACCGGCATGCCGACGGTCATCAGGCTTTGGCTGGCGAGCGGTGCATGCAGCCACTGCGGAGCAAAAGCCACCACCGCCATGAACACGTAGTAGGTGCCCAGCACGGCGGCACTCAGCGACCAGGCCAGGCGTGAACGGCTCTTCACCAGCTGGAGGAATTTCGGGTTGCTCCGGATGCGCTCACAGCGCTGGGTATCGGTTGAATGAATGTCGCTCATTGTGGGCTCCACCTTTGTTTTTGTTGTCAATGTGTGGGGGCGGGGCGGGTGCCTGGCCGATTTCGGCGTGCACAACCCCAAAGCGGCAGGTAAAACGCTGCCGCGGCTCTAGTGGCCTGTGTGGCCAGTTCTGTTAGTCAACTTCGTTGCCGAGCCCATATCCTGCGTTGCTGTTCCTCGCCATAGCGGGCTATGACTCGTCACAGCGCCTTGGCTATGGACTTCTGGCATCCGAATTTGATCTAACGAACTAGCCGTACAGGCCACCAATCAATGTCGGGGGTTAGAGGTTTTTGGCCATTTCCCGCAGCACGTACTTCTGGATCTTGCCGGTCGAGGTCTTCGGCAGCTGGGTGAAGACCACGGTGCGCGGCAGCTTGAATCCGGCCAGGTGTTCGCGGCAGAAACTGATGATGTCGGCTTGGCGGGTATCCTGGTGATCGGTCTTGAGCGTGATGAAGGCGCAGGGCGTTTCGCCCCACTTCTCATCGGGACGGGCGACCACTGCGGCTTCCATTACGGCCGGATGGCGGTACAGCACACCTTCAAGCTCGATGGTGGAGATGTTCTCGCCGCCGGAGATGATGATGTCCTTGAGCCGGTCCTTGATCTCGACATACCCGTCGGGATGACAGACCGCCAGGTCGCCGGTGTGGAACCAGCCGCCTTCGAAGGCTTCGGCGGTGGCGGTAGGGTTCTTCAGGTAGCCCTTCATCACGGTATTGCCGCGCATGAAGATTTCGCCGATGGTCAGACCGTCGCGCGGAGTCGGCTCCAGTGTGGTCGAGTCGGCCACCATCACGCCTTCCAGTGTCGGGTAGCGCACGCCTTGACGGGACTTGATCTGCGCCCGTTCCTCCAATGGCAACTCATCCCACTCGGCATGCCAGGCGCAGAGGGTCACCGGACCATAGACTTCGGTCAGACCGTAGACGTGGGTGACCTTGATGCCCATTTCTTCCACGGCACCAATCACTTTGGCCGGCGGCGCGGCACCTGCAACCATGGCGTTGACCGGATGATCGATGGCCGCTTTCGCCGCCTCCGGCATGTTGACCAGTGCATTGAGGACGATCGGAGCACCGCACAGGTGAGTCACCTGATGCTCGCGAATCATCATCAGAATCTTCTGTGGATCGACGCGGCGCAGGAATACATGCACGCCCGCCAGGGCGGTGACGGTCCATGGGTAGCACCAGCCATTGCAATGGAACATCGGCAGCGTCCAGAGGTACACCGGATGGTTACCCATGGCCCAGATCATCTGGTTACCCAAAGAGTTCAGGTAAGCACCGCGATGGTGGTAGACCACGCCCTTAGGGTTGCCGGTGGTGCCTGAGGTGTAGTTCAGCGAGATGGCTTGCCATTCGTCACTTGGCCATTGCCAGTCGAATTGTGGATCACCTTCGGCCAGCAGCGCTTCATAATCGAGATCGCTGACGGCCTGGCCTTCACCGTATTCCGGGTCGTTGACGTCAATCACCAGCGGCGGGTGATCGAGCATGCCGATCGCGGCATGGATCACATCATGGAACTCGCGGTCGGTGATCAGCACCCTGGCTTCGCCATGCTGCAGCATGAAGGCAATGGCTTCGGCATCCAGGCGTACGTTGAGCGGGTTGAGCACGGCGCCAATCATTGGCACGCCGAAGTGCACTTCGAGCATCTCGGGGATGTTGGGCAGCATCACCGCCACCGTATCGTCCTTGCCGACACCGCGACCGGCCAGTGCCGAGGCCAGGCGCCGGCAACGGGTGTAGGTCTGTGCCCAGGTACGGCGAATCGAACCATGGATAACGGCGGGATAGTGCGGATAAACGCTGGCGGTGCGTTCGAGAAAGCTCAGTGGAGACAACGCAATATGGTTGACAGCCGAAGGGGCTAGCCCTTGTTCGAAGATCGACATGTACGGGTACTCGGTGGCTGATTGTTAGCTCTGTAGCTGGCCTCGCTGAGGTCAACTCATGTCCGGTGTGCTTTATATAACAATTAGCATTGGGTATGGAAGTACAACCTGAGTCGTATAGTATTAATACTATATTTGATTCTTTGTGTGCTAAATGAATTCAGTCATCCCTCCGGGGTCGGTATATGCTTGGTTTTCCTGACAAAGTGGACCCGCGATGAGCCTCACTCCCGTTCGATTGCACAGTTGGTTGCGCCTGCAGCGCGAGGGTGTTTCGCTGGCCGCCCGGGCCGATGCCTTGTGCCGGGCCCTGCTCGATTGCCCCGAAGTGCGTCGGGCGGTGTATTTGAGTTGGCAGCCGCAGGCGCACATTTATAGCCATGAGGGGGCTGCCCAGCATTTGCCGCCGGGCCTGGGAGACCCGTTGCTGGCCAGCGATCAGTTGCTCTTCGAACGACTGGTCGAAGAGGGGCGACTGGATCTGGCCCAGGTGCGTCGGCTCGACTGCTGGTTGTCCGGTCGTCTGCGCCGGGCGGCCATCAGCCATGGCCAGGTGTTTGATCTGGCGCTGCAGCCGGGTCAGGCGGGGCTGCTGCTGGTGGAAGTGCACGAGGGCGTCAGCCTGGATTGGCTGGGTTGGGTGCAGGACTTGTTGACCACTCTGCTGAGCAGCGTCAACGGCATGCTGCGCGGCTCGCCGCTGCTGGGCCACGATCCGCAACCGAGTCTGCTGCTCGATGCGCAGGGCCGGCCGCTGGAATTCAATGCTGCGCTATTGGCCCTGCTGGCCGAGAAACCGCTGACCGATGTGCTGGGTTTTTTACCGGTCAATCACCGGGTGCTGGTGCGTGCCTGTCTGGACCAGCAGCGGGCTATCGACGGGGTCGAGGCGCAGTTCGAGGCGCAGATATTGATCTGGACCTTTATTCCCGATCCGCAGGACCACCGCGTGCTCGCCCGCTGTCGGGAAGCCACCGCCCAGGTGCTGGCCGAGCGCGAGGCGGCCAAGGCGCGCCGGCTGTACCGCTTGATCATCGAGAACACCACCGACCTGATTTCCCGGCATACCCCGGACGGGCGGTTTCTCGATGCCTCGCCGGCATCCTGGACGCTGCTCGGCTACTGGCCGGAAGAGCTGCGCGGGCAAATGGCCCAAGGCCTGTTCCATGCCCAGGACCTGGCCAGCCTGGTCCAGCGCGCGCGCGATGCCCTGGAGCAGGACGGTTATCACACCATGACCTACCGCATCCGTCATCGTGCCGGGCATTACCTCTGGTTCGAGACGGCGAGCCGGGCGATCCGTGAAACCTACACCGGCGCGGTGGTCGAGGTGGTCAGCGTCTCGCGCGACATCACTGCCCGGGTCCAGGCCGAGGAGAACAAACGACGGCTGGCCGAAGTGGTGGAAGCCAACACCGACCCGGTGTTGTTCATCGATCCCGCGGGCCAGGTCACCTACCTCAACCCGGCTGCACGGCGCACCCTGCGGCTCGACGAGCAGCAGCCGATGCCGGTGCTGGCCGAACTCTTTGCCAACGATGATCTGACGCGCCTGCAGCGCGAAGGCTGGAGCAGCGCGGAACGCAACGGCGTCTGGAGCAGCGATGCGCGACTGCAACCGCCCGGTGGCGGCGCCTCGGTTCCGGTGTCACTGGTGCTGCTGGCCCATCGCGCGGCCGGTGGCGAGCGCTACTACTCGCTGGTGGCGCGGGACATGACCGAACGTGAACTGCGCGAAGTGCAACAGCGTCACCATCAGGACGAACTGGCGCACACCGCGCGGCTGGTGACCCTGGGTGAACTGGCCTCGGGCATTGCCCACGAAATCAACCAGCCTTTGGCGGCGGTGGTCAATTATGCCAATGCCAGCCAGCGCTATTTGCAGGCGCTGGGGACCAATCCGCAGGCCGCCGAACGGGTGGCACAGGGTCTGGAACGCATCACCTTGCACGCCACGCATGCCTCGGAGGTGATCCGCCGGCTGCGGGCCTTCCTGCGCAAGGGCCAGCGGCGCATGCAGGCACTCAACGTCGCCGAAGTCGCCCGTGAGGCGGTGCGCCTGTGTGCCTGGGAGGCGAGCAATTGCCAAGTGGTAATCGAGGAGCGCCTGCCGGATAATCTGCCGCCGATTTATGCCGACCGGGTGCTGCTCGAGCAAGTACTGCTCAACCTGTTGCGCAATGCCATCGACGCCAACCGCGAGCAGCATCCGGGGCAGCCTTCGCTGATTGTGCTCTCGGCGCACAAGGGCAGTGGCGCAGGCGTGGAAATCAGCGTGGTCGACCAGGGGCCGGGCGTCAGCGAGCCTCAGCTGGAACACATATTCACCCCGTTCTACACCAGCAAGGCCGATGGCCTGGGACTTGGCTTGTCGATGAGCCGCAGCATCATCGAAGGCTTCGGCGGTGAGCTGCAAGCCCGGCGCCAGCCCGTCGGGCTGCTGATGAGTTGTCGCTTGCCGCTTGCCGGACCTACAAAACAACAACAGGAGTAATGCAATGGCAGCTGTGGCAGAGCAGGTGGTCTATGTGGTCGACGATGACCAGGGGATGCTCGATTCGACTGTCTGGTTACTCGAGTCGGTCGGGCTCAAGGCCTTGCCCTTCACCAGTGGCCGGGCCTTCCTCGATGCCTGTGATGTCCGGCTCAACGCCTGCGTGTTGCTGGATGTGCGCATGCCCGGCATGGGCGGGTTGAATGTGCAGGAAGAGATGCGTGCCCGTGAGCTGAAGCTGCCGATCATCTTCGTCAGCGGGCATGCCGACGTACCTATCGTGGTCCGGGCTTTCAAGGCCGGAGCCCATGACTTCATCGAAAAGCCCTATAACGAACAACTGTTGCTCGACAGCGTGCAACAGGCGCTCAGCAGCTTCGACGCAAACCGCTCGGGCAGCGAGGGCCATGCGCAGTTGCAGGCTCGCTTGCTGAGCCTGACACCCCGCGAGCGCGACGTCATGCTGCCGTTGGTGCAGGGTTACACCACCCGGGAAATCGCCGAGCAACTGGGGATCAGCGCAAAAACCGTCGACCTGTATCGCTCGCGGGTGATGAAGCGCATGCAGGCGGACAACCTGCCAGACCTGGTAGGCATGGCCATCGTCGCCGAAATGGTCGATCCGCTGAAGTTGCGCTGAACCCTGTCGTGAATTTGTCAGCTGATAGACCGCTATCGCGAGCAGGGGATCTGCTGTGTGGCGCAGAGAGTGGATACACCGACGATCTAATGTGTGCGAACTCGCTCACGATGGCGGCCTGACAGCCGGCCTAGGTCTTGAGGGTGTACCTATCCATTCCTGCGGTAACGGCCACTTAGGGTTCCGCCCTTACGGCGTGTCACTTTGGCAACCACCGCGTAGGAGCTGCCGCAGGCTGCGATCTTTTGATCCTGGCGTTTGGTCGGTGTACCTATCCATTCCTGCGGTAACGGCCACTTAGGGTTCCGCCCTTACGGCGTGTCACTTTGGCAAACACCGCGTAGGAGCTGCCGCAGGCTGCGATCTTTTGATCCTGGCATTTGGTCGGTGTACCTATCCATTCCTGCGGTAACGGCCACTTAGGGTTCCGCCCCTTACGGCGTGTCACTTTGGCAAACACCGCGTAGGAGCTGCCGCAGGCTGCGATCTTTTGATCCTGGCATTTGGTCGGTGTACCTATCCATTCCTGCGGTAACGGCCACTTAGGGTTCCGCCCTTACGGCGTGTCACTTTGGCAAACACCGCGTAGGAGCTGCCGCAGGCTGCGATCTTTTGATCCTGGCGTTTGGTCGGTGTACCTATCCATTCCTGCGGTAACGGCCACTTAGGGTTCCGCCCTTACGGCGTGTCACTTTGGCAAACACCGCGTAGGAGCTGCCGCAGGCTGCGATCTTTTGATCCTGGCATTTGGTCGGTGTACCTATCCATTCCTGCGGTAACGGCCACTTAGGGTTCCGCCCTTACGACGTGTCACTTTGGCAAACACCGCGTAGGAGCTGCCGCAGGCTGCGATCTTTTGATCCTGGCATTTGGTCGGTGTACCTATCCATTCCTGCGGTAACGGCCACTTAGGGTTCCGCCCTTACGGCGTGTCACTTTGGCAAACACCGCGTAGGAGCTGCCGCAGGCTGCGATCTTTTGATCCTGGCGTCTGGTCGGTGTACCTATCCATTCCTGCGGTAACGGCCACTTAGGGTTCCGCCCTTACGGCGTGTCACTTTTTCAGACGCCAAAAAGTAACCAAAAGGCTTCGCCCCGGCGTACGGCACCTCGCTTAGGCTCGGTGTTCCCTCACTCCGGTGTCCATCAGGGGGCGCCGCAATGCGGCGGGGTCAGCTGCGCTGACGGCGCTACGCGCCACCCCCCTGATGAACACCTCCACTCGGCCTGCCGAAGGGGCGGGTAGATCAAAGGCAAAAGCGAGGCGGCCGACCGGCCGGCCTGTTTGTTTGGTCGTGTGTACGCCGATCTAATGTGGGAGCGGCGGTGTGGCGATCCGACTTGCTCGCGAATGCGGCCTGACAGCCGACCGGTTCCTTGTGAATGCACGCGATGTAGATTGCCTCTGCAGGATACTCTGGCTCTGGCTCTGGCTCTGGCTCTGGCTCTGGCTCTGGCTCTGGCTCTGGCTCTGGCTCTGGCTCTGGCTCTGGCTCTGGCTTTTGATCTTGATCTTGATCTTGATCTACTCGCCCCTTCGGCAGGCCGAGTGGAGGTGTCCATCAGGGGGGTGGCGCGTAGCGCCGTCAGCGCAGCTGACTACGCCGCATTGCGGCGCCCCCTGATGGATACCGGAGCGAGGGAACACCGAGCCTTGGCGAGGTGCCGAACGCCGGGGCGAAGCCTTTTGCTTACTTTTCGGCGTCTGGAAAAGTGAGTCGCTGTAAGAGCGAAACCCTAAATGGCCGTTATCGCAGAAATGGATAGGTACACCGACCAAACGCCAGGATCAAAAGATCGCAGCCTGCGGCAGCTCCTACGCGGCGTCTGGAAAAGTGAGTCGCTGTAAGAGCGAAACCCTAAGTGGCCGTTATTGCAGAAATGGATAGGTACACTGACCAAACGCCAAGATCAAAAGATCGCAGCCTGCGGCAGCTCCTACGCGGTGTTTGCCAAAGTGAGTCGCTGTAAGAGCGAAACCCTAAGTGGCCGTTATTGCAGAAATGGATAGGTACACCGACCAAACGCCAGGATCAAAAGATCGCAGCCTGCGGCAGCTCCTACACGGCGTCTGGAAAAGTGAGTCGCTGTAAGAGCGAAACCCTAAGTGGCCGTTATCGCAGAAATGGATAGGTACACCGACCAAGCGCCAGGATCAAAAGATCGCAGCCTGCGGCAGCTCCTACGCGGTGTTTGCCAAAGTGAGTCGCTGTAAGAGCGAAACCCTAAGTGGCCGTTACCGCAGAAATGGATAGGTACACCGACCAAACGCCAGGATCAAAAGATCGCAGCCTGCGGCAGCTCCTACACGGCGTCTGGAAAAGTGAGTCGCTGTAAGAGCGAAACCCTAAGTGGCCGTTATCGCAGAAATGGATAGGTACACCGACCAAACGCCAGGATCAAAAGATCGCAGCCTTCGGCAGCTCCTACGCGGTGTTTGCCAAAGTGAGTCGCTGTAAGAGCGAAACCCTAAGTGGCCGTTATCGCAGAAATGGATAGGTACACCGACCAAACGCCAGGATCAAAAGATCGCAGCCTTCGGCAGCTCCTACGCGGCGTCTGGAAAAGTGAGTCGCTGTAAGAGCGAAACCCTAAGTGGCCGTTATCGCAGAAATGGATAGGTACACCGACCAAACGCCAGGATCAAAAGATCGCAGCCTGCGGCAGCTCCTACGCGGCGTCTGGAAAAGTGAGTCGCTGTAAGAGCGATTAGTGGCCGTTACCGCAGAAATGGATATGTATACCCTCAAGAGACAGGCCGCCTTCATCGCGAGCAAGTCGGATCGCCCGCGATGAAGCCGGCCCTGCCGGCATCAATCCTTGGCCGGTCTGGTCATGTGGTTGGAACCGAAGCAGTGATGGTAGGGCGTCCCGGTTTGCGCAGGGGGTCAAGTCGCGAGCCGGTGTAGCGGGTTTCGCGGAAGAAGCGCCAGCGCCCGAACAAGCCATAGACATGCATGACCCGACCCTGCTCGTGATACCCCATGCGGATGTGCAGTTTGAGCGCCGGGATGTTGTGCGTCTCGCAGACGTCCACCACCTTGTTGCAACCTTGCGCTTGCATGGCCTGCCATATGGCGAGCTGGGCATCGACTGAAAGAGCGGTGCCGAAATAAGGTCGCGTCATCTCGCCACCGAACTCGAAAAACTCGCCTTCCTTGACCGGGAACCAGCAGCCGTAATAGTGACGATCATGGTAATTGCGCTTGCTGCCCCAGATGAAGGCGATGGCGTCCCCTTGCTCATCCAGGTACATGTGCCCGGTATGACCTTCGGCGGCCAGTTCGCGCATGGTTTCCACGCGGTCGCCAAAATGCTTGGCGAACGCATCGGCATTCTGCGTATCGATGTTCACCTGGCGCAATCCCGAATAGGGCCTGAGCTTGTACGGCGGCACCGGGGTAACCAGGTCGCGTTCCATCCACAGCAGCTCCCAGTGGAAGAACACATAACGCTCCCACAACGTATTGAAGGTACGGCGCAGGCCTTTTTGTTTGATCCTTCCACATAGCTTCTGCAATGCGCTCATGGAGCCTCCCAGATAATGCGTGATAGATGAAATGGCAGTCAGGCGCAACCGCGCGAGGCGCAAACGCTTGCCTGACGGGTTGGAGCACAGAGTTAAAAAAGGCCTGAACAAGGCTTTATCAGAGCAATCCCCACGCCAGCTCCACCGAGTGTGTGACGATGCCCACCTGACTGACTGCAAACAGTTGCAGGTCCGGGAGGCGGCATCAGGCATTGACCTCGAGAATCCGCTCATGTCCCTGTCGACGTGCCTCGCTACGAGCGGTGAATCAGGTTGTTGGAGTCTCTTGAAGTGGTATAGATCAACGTGGCTTTTTAATAGCAATGGCCGATCTGAGTATTTGTTTCAAAATATGTAACGATTTGAGACTGGCTCGGGACAGGGCTCGCCATACCCGCCAAGAGCCACGTATTAGGCGCTTGTCATCCTGGCGATGTTGATCCGTGTCAAGGTCGAAACGATTGGCAAAGCGTAACAATACCGTGCATAGCGTCTCCCGTTGCACGCGCGCCGGGCCCGTTATTGCGCCACCCTCGGTGTTGAAGGCGGGTAAAACCATGATCTATCCACTGTTATTGACCGTTCATCTGTTCGCCGCGCTGATCTTTATCGGAACGGTGTTCTTCGAAATATTGTTTCTGGAAAACATTCGCAAACAGGTTCCTGCCAACGTGATGCACCTGGTCGAGCAGGGAATCGGCCGCCGCGCCCGAAGTCTGATGCCATGGGTCTTGCTGGTATTGTTTGGCGCGGGGCTGGGCATGGCCTGGCTACGTTATCTACCGGCGCTCGGCGCGCCACTGGCGTCGTCCTTCGGCACCTTGCTGACCTTGAAAATCATTCTTGCCGCCAGCGTCTTGCTGCATTTCCTGGGCGCCATGTACCTGTTCAAAAGCGGGCGCATGAATGCCCGCTACCTGCACTTCATTCATGGCAGCCTGTTCTGCCATATGGTCGCTATTGTGCTGCTGGCCAAGGGCATGTTCTTCCTGACGTGGTAAGCGAGCCAGCGGTCCTGTCCTGCAAGTGCTTGATGCAAGTCAAGGAGCACAAAGCGCTAAACCCGGAAACTGGTCATCCGCAGCCTGCCTCGGAGACCGCTATGTTCGACCTATTCCACCCCTCCAGCGAGCTGAGCATTCGGCGCGATCAAGGCGTGCTCGATCCTGGCTGCCATGCCGACACCCAGAAGTTTCATGGTGGCATCGGTTCCCTGGACCTGCTTCGGGCAGTGCGTGGCAGTCGCCAGAAGCAACGCCCGCTGTCCCTGACAGTGCAGTTGCCGTCCAACTTGCGGTCTTCCTCCTGCTCCCTGCTCGACGTCTCCTGCAAGTGCAGCGATGTCGACAACTACCTGCAGCACCTGGAGCGCGAGATCGACCTGGTCGGTTGTCACCTGGGAGCGGAGCAGCGGGTCGAGCAATTTCACCTGGCGGGTGGTACTCCGGCGATTGCCCATCTGCAGCGGCTGATGAGGCATCTGCGCAGCCGGTTCAACTTTCTCGACCATGAAAGCGGCGACTACAGCATCGAGGTGGATCTCCACCACACCGACTGGTCGACCATGGGCCTGCTTCGCGACCAGGGCTTCAATCACGTCAGCATCGGCGTCCCGGATATCGGCGTAGACAGTGAACTGTCAATCTCCTGCTATCAGAACCCGGCGCCGATTCATTCGCTGATCGATGCCGCTCGCACCTTCGGCTATCGATCGATCAACGTTGACCTGGGGTATGGCCATGCATGGCAGACACCAGAAAGTTTCGAGTTGAAGCTGGCGACCATCATCGAACTGGAGCCGGACCGGTTTCAGGTCTTCGACTACAGCGATGCGCCGCAGCGTTATCGACTGCTGAGCGGGGATAAAGTCAGGGAACTGTCCAGCCAGGACGATAAAGCCGCCATGCGCCAGGCCTGCTTTGCACAGTTGAGTGTGGCGGGTTATCACTACATCGGCCTGGGGCAGTTTGTCCGGCCCGATGATGACCTGGCGATGGCCCAGGAACGCGGTCGCTTGCGTCGCAACTGTCAGGGCTTTACCAGCCATGGCTATTGCGACCACGTCGGCTTCGGCTTGTCGGCCATCAGTCAGATCGACGATTTGTATGCACAAAACACCGAGAATCTGGAGCACTATCAAGTACAGCTGGACGCCGGCCAGTTACCCACCTGTCGCGGCTGGCGCTGTGAGGCGGGGGATCAGATCAGGCAAATGGTCATGGAACGCCTGACCTGTGACCTGGAGCTGGATATCCAGGCCATCGGAACCCGCTACGGACTGATTTTCCGCCAGTACTTTTCATCGGTCTGGCCGCTGCTCGAGCAATTGAATCGCGACGGGCTGATCGAGCTGTCGGAGCGATTTATTTGCATACTGCCCGCCGGGCGCATGGAAGTGGATGCCATCTGCAATCTGTTTGCAAAGGACGTGGGCGATCACGGCACTAACCCCCACCAGGAGTCGATCCCATCATGAATACTTCCCTTGAGTTCGATCGAGCCCTGGTCGAAAAATATGACCGTCCAGGGCCGCGCTACACTTCTTATCCCACGGCTCCGCAGTTCCATCAGGCGTTCGCCGTCGACGACTATCAGCGGGCCGCACAGGACAGCAACCAGGCAGATGTGCCCAAGCCACTGTCGGTGTATATCCACATCCCGTTCTGCAAAAGCCTTTGCTATTACTGCGCCTGCAACAAGATCATCACCCAGAAGACCCATCGCGCCGTCGAGTACCTGACGTACCTCAAGCGTGAAATCCTCATGCAGGCGGCGTTGTTCGACAGCAGTCGCAAACTCACGCAACTGCACCTGGGCGGCGGCACGCCAACCTACTTGACCGGCGAGCAACTGGCTGACCTGATGGAGTGCCTGCATCAAGCGTTCGACATGGATGACAGCGATGACCATGAATTTTCCATCGAGGTCGACCCGCGCACCATCAGCACCGAACAGATTCAATCGCTGCGCCAGCTGGGCTTCAATCGCTTGAGCTTCGGCGTCCAGGACTTCGATCCCGACGTGCAGGCGGCCGTCAATCGTTTACAAAGCGAAGAACAGATCTATGCGCTGGTCGCCGCCGCTCGCGAGGCTCGATTCAAGTCGGTCAGCGTCGATCTGATCTACGGCCTGCCGTTGCAGACCGTAACCAGTTTCGATGTCACCCTGGGCAAGATCATCGCCCTGCGCCCGGACCGGATCGCCGCCTACAGCTACGCCCATTTGCCGCAGATGGTGCGCGCACAACGCTTGATTCGCCTTGAAGACATGCCGCCACCGGAGCGCAAGCTGGAGTTGCTCGAGCTGACCATCCGCCGACTGACCGCGGCCGGGTATGTCTATATCGGCATGGATCATTTCGCCTTGCCGGACGACGAACTGGCCCTGGCCCGCGCCAACGGCACCCTGCAACGCAACTTCCAGGGGTACTCGACCCATGCCGACTGCGATCTGATCGGCCTTGGGGTGTCTTCGATCGGCAAGGTCGGCGACAGCTACAGCCAGAGCGTCAAGGAGCTTTCGCAGTACTACGCGCGCCTGAATCAGGGCTTGCTGCCGGTGCATCGAGGTTACCGGTTGAACGCCGACGACCTGCTGCGTCGCGAGGTGATCAGCGACCTGATGTGCCACGGGCGGATCGATTTCGGCAAGTTCGAGGCGCGGCATGGCATCTGCTTCACCGAGTACTTTGCCGATGCGCTGGCGCAGCTTGAAGAGCATGTTCGCGATGGGCTGCTGGAGATTCACCACGACTATCTGCAGCTGTTGCCCCAGGGCCATTTGATGATGCGCAGCGCCGCAATGGCGTTTGACGCTTATCTGGGTGACGAGCAGAAAGGCCGGTTTTCCCGCACCGTTTGACCTGACGCTGCGGTTGCGCAGGGGTAAAAGGGATTCAGTTGATTTCAATCAAGGCAAGGGAGCGCAACGCTCCCTAACATGACGGCAATACCCCCGCCTTTGAAGTCAGAGTGTCCATGAACAGCCATCAGTCCTCGATACCCGGCAACCTGCGCTCCTGGAGCGTCGGGCTGCTGGTGATGCTCGCACTGATGTTCGTGACCTTCGAGGCCGTCCAGGCCAAATCCTACGGCGACATCGAACAGCAGCGCATCGAGAAAATCTTCCCGCAGACCGATTCGGTGTCCGCACCCGAAGGCAAGTTCAATGTACGCACGCTGTCGGCGGCCGGCAAGGTCATAGGTTATGTGTTCCAGAGCCTGGACGTGGTCGATATCCCGGCCTACTCGGGCAAGCCGATCAATACCCAGGTGATTCTCGACAGCGCAGGCGTCATTCAGGATGCCTACGTGCTGGAGCACCATGAGCCGATTCTGCTGATCGGCATTCCCGAAGCAAAACTCCATGACTTCAGCGCCAAATACAAGGGCATCAAGGTCAGCCAGCGGGTGGTCGTCGGCCACTCCAGCGACCCGAACGCAGTCACCGTGGATGCGATCGCGGGCGCGACCGTCACGGCGATGGTGGTCAATGAGGTGATCATGCGTGCTGCCCATGAGGTGGCCGTATCGCTCAAGCTGATTGAGGACAAGGCCGGCCTGGCGCAGAAACCCGCCAGCGTGCGCAAGGACCTTTTCGAGCCCGCCACCTGGGAGCAACTGACCGGCAACGGCGCCATCCGCCGCTTGAACCTGACCCGTGGCCAGGTCGACGCGGCGTTCAAGGGCACCGAAGCTGAAGGTATCGACAACGCCAGTGCCGAGCAAGTCGATGAGACCTTTATCGAACTCTACGTCGCCGACCTGAATCCGCCGACCATCGGCCGCAATCTGCTGGGCGACAATCAGTACCGCTTCCTCATGCAGGATCTCAAACCCGGCGAGCAGGCCATCGCCGTACTGGGGCGCGGGCTGTTTTCCTATAAAGGTTCGGGTTATGTGCGCGGCGGGATCTTCGATCGGGTGCAACTGCGCCAGTTCGGTAACGTCATCAGCTTTCGCGACATGGACCACCAACGGCTCGACGACGTGTTCGCCAAAGGCATGCCCGAGTTCAATGAAATGTCGATTTTCATTGTGCGTGAGCCCGCCAGGTTCGATCCGGGAGCAGCCTGGTCCCTGGAGCTGCTGGTGCGACGTCAGACCGGCCCGGTCAGTGGCACCTTCAGCAGCTTCGAAGTGCCTTACCAAATGCCCGAGCAATACCTCCTGCGGCCATTGCCCAGCGCCGAAGAACTGGCGGCCATCGAGGAAGCCAACCGGCCGATGTGGGTGACCATCTGGTATCAGAAACAGTTCCAGATCCTGGTCCTCGGCGCGGCACTGTTGCTGCTCACAGTGATCCTGTTCCTGCAGGACACCTTCACCCGCCGGCCCCGGTTTCTGCACTGGCTGCGCCGTGGCTACCTGATGTTTACCGTAGTGTTCATCGGCTGGTACGCCCTCGGGCAGCTGTCGGTGGTCAACGTGCTGACGTTCGTCCATGCGCTGTTCGAGAGCTTCCGCTGGGAACTGTTTCTCACCGATCCGCTGATCTTCATGCTCTGGGTGTTCACCGCCGCGAGCATCCTGCTCTGGGGCCGCGGGGTGTTCTGCGGCTGGCTGTGCCCGTTCGGCGCCTTGCAGGAACTGATCAACGAAGCCGCGCGCAAATTGAAGATTCCCCAGTACGAATTGCCGTTCGCGGTCCATGAGCGGCTGTGGGCGATCAAGTACATCATCCTGCTGGCGATGTTCGGCGTCTCCCTGGAGTCGATGTCCACTGCCGAGCTGTTCGCCGAAGTGGAGCCGTTCAAGACCGCCATCACCCTCAGGTTCGACCGCCAGTGGTGGTTCGTGCTCTACGCGGTGGCGCTGCTGGTCATCAATATCTTCACCCGCAAGGTCTACTGCCGCTACATCTGCCCACTGGGCGCGGCGCTGGCGATTCCGACCAAACTGCGGCTGTTCGACTGGCTCAAGCGGCGCAAGGACTGCGGAGACCCCTGCCAACTCTGTGCCAAGGAATGCGAGATCCAGGCGATTCATCCCGATGGCCGGATCAATGCCAACGAGTGCCATTACTGCCTCGATTGCCAGATGACCTGGAACAACGATCACAAATGCCCGCCGCTGATCAACAAGCGCAAGAAAAAACGCGGCAAGGCCGCACCGGTGGGCGCGCAACTGATACCTGTGGTGGAAGTGACGGCTCTTGAATGAAGCCCGCGAGCACGCGTCCGCAGTGACTGTTTTTATTCCCTCAAGGAGCACCTCATGAGCGACACAGAATCCAAAAAACCAGCTGAAGCAGCGGAACCTGCTGGCCTGAGCCGACGCGGCTTTCTCGGCACCAGCGCGGTGACCGGTGCGGTGCTGGCCGGTGCCACGGCCATCGGCGGCGCGGTATTCACCCGTGAATCCTGGGCGGCGGCGGCCAAGGAGTCGAAATCGAAGATCCACGTGGGGCCGGGTGAGCTGGACCAGTACTACGGTTTCTGGAGCGGTGGTCACCAGGGCGAAGTACGGGTCTTGGGCATCCCGTCGATGCGCGAGCTGTTGCGCATTCCGGTGTTCAACGTCGACTCCGCCACCGGCTGGGGCATGACCAACGAAAGCAAGCGGATCATGGGCGATAGCGCGCGGTTCCAGAACGGCGACTGCCACCACCCGCACTTGTCCTTGACCGATGGCAAGTACGATGGCAAATACCTGTTCATCAACGACAAGGCCAACAGCCGGGTCGCGCGCATCCGCCTGGATGTCATGAAATGCGACAAGATGCTCACCGTACCGAATGTGCAGGCCGTGCACGGTCTGCGCCTGCAGAAAGTGCCGTACACTAAGTACGTGTTCGCCAATGCCGAGTTCGTCATTCCGCACCCCAATGACGGCAGCACCTTCGACCTGCAGGACAAGAACAGCTACACCATGTTCAACGCCATCGATGGCGAGAAAATGGAGATGGCGTTCCAGGTCATAGTCGACGGCAACCTGGACAACACCGATGCCGACTACACCGGCAAGTATGCGGCTTCGACCTGTTACAACTCGGAGAAGGCCTACGACCTGGGCGGCATGATGCGCAACGAGCGCGACTGGGTGGTGGTGTTCAACATTCCGCGCATCGAAGCGGCGATCAAGGCCGGCAAGTTCATCACCGTGGGCGATTCGAAAGTGCCGGTGGTCGACGGTCGTAAAACTGAGGGCAAAGACAGCGAGTTCACCCGTTATATTCCGGTACCGAAGAACCCCCACGGCCTCAATACCTCGCCCGACGGCAAGTATTTCATTGCCAACGGCAAGCTTTCGCCCACCTGCACCATCATTGCCATCGCCAAGCTCGATGACCTGTTCAACGACAAGTTCAAGGACCCACGCGAGGTGGTGGTCGGCGAGCCTGAACTGGGTCTGGGTCCGCTGCACACCACTTACGACGGTCGCGGTAATGCCTACACCACGCTGTTTATCGACAGCCAGGTGGTGAAGTGGAACGTCGAAGAAGCCGTTCGCGCCTACACCGGCGAGAAGGTCAACTACATCAAGCAGAAACTCGACGTGCAGTACCAGCCCGGCCACAACCATGCCTCGCTGACCGAAACCAAGGAGGCCGACGGCCAATGGCTGATGGTCCTGAGCAAATTCTCCAAGGACCGCTTCCTGCCGACCGGCCCGCTGCACCCGGAAAACGATCAATTGATCGACATTTCCGGCGAGGAGATGAAACTGGTGCATGACGGCCCGGCGTTTGCCGAACCCCACGATTGCATCATGGCCCGTCGCGACCAGATCAGGACCAAGAAAATCTGGGACCGCAACGACCCGTTTTTCGCCGAAACCGTGGCCATCGCCGCCAAGGACGGGGTCAAGCTGGAAACCGACAACAAAGTCATCCGCGACGGCAAGAAAGTCCGGGTCTACATGACCTCGATGGCCCCGGCCTACGGCATGCCCGAGTTCACCGTCAAACAGGGCGATGAGGTCACCGTGACCATCACCAACATCGACCAGATTGAAGACGTGACCCACGGCTTTGTCATGACCAACCATGGCGTGAGCATGGAAATCAGCCCACAGCAGACGTCCTCGATCACCTTCATCGCCGACCAGCCCGGCCTGCACTGGTACTACTGCAGCTGGTTCTGCCATGCGCTGCACATGGAAATGGTCGGCCGCATGAAAGTCGAACGGGCCTGACGGTCGTCACTCCAGGGGTACAGGTTCAATGGCCGACATCAAGGAAACCCCGGTTCACGGATCCCGGATAAAGCTCATTGCGCTTGTACTGCTGGCGCTCTCGGGCAGCGTCGGGGCGGC
This sequence comes from Pseudomonas sp. KH_050, assembly GCF_057838875.1. Classification (NCBI taxonomy): domain Bacteria; kingdom Pseudomonadati; phylum Pseudomonadota; class Gammaproteobacteria; order Pseudomonadales; family Pseudomonadaceae; genus Pseudomonas; species Pseudomonas sp. KH_050. Next base: position 2,094,444 of record NZ_CM174478.1, read on the forward strand.
GGTGCAACCCATCACCGCACTGCCGTTGCAAGCCGATGGCGAGCAACGCTGGCGCCTGCCGGCCGGGGAGTATCAGGGTTCGTTCAGCGTCGATCAGCCGATGAAGATTCTCTGCGAGCCGGGAGCGGTGTTTCAGGGGCAGGGGCAGGGCAACGGTTTGATCATCAGCGCGCCCGACGTCACGATCGAAGGCTGCACCTTTGTCGATTGGGGGCACGACATGACGGCCATGAACGCTGCGCTGTTCATCCAGCCCAAGGCCCGTGGTGTGCAGATCCTGGGCAACCGGATGCAAGGCCAGGGGTTCGGTATCTGGGTCGATAGAACCCCGGATGTAAGCCTGATCGACAACCACATCCAGGGCGATCCGGCGATGCGCTCCCAGGACCGTGGCAACGGCATTCATCTGTATGCGGTGCACGGCGCCCAGGTCATCGGCAACCATGTCCGCGACACCCGCGACGGCATCTACATCGACACCTCGAGCGGCAACCTGCTGCAGGGCAATACCCTGGAAGACCTGCGCTACGGCGTGCACTACATGTTTGCCAACGACAACCAGCTGCTCGACAACACCACCCGCCGCACCCGCACCGGCTATGCCTTGATGCAAAGCCGCAAGCTGATGGTGATCGGCAATCGCTCCGAACAGGATCAGAACTACGGCATCCTGATGAACTACATCACCTATTCGACCTTGCGCGACAACATCGTCACTGACGTGCGCGACGGCGGTTCTACCGGCGACAGCATGATCAGCGGCGCCGAGGGCAAGGCGCTGTTCATTTACAACTCGCTGTTCAACAGCATCGAACACAACCGCTTCGAGCGCAGCGCGGTGGGCATTCATCTCACCGCCGGCTCAGAAGATAACCGCATCGCCGACAACTCGTTTGTCGGCAACCAGCGCCAGGTCAAGTACGTCGCCACCCGCTTGCAGGAATGGTCGGTGGATGGCCGCGGCAATTACTGGAGCGACTACCTGGGCTGGGATCGCAACGACGATGGCCTGGGCGATGTCGCCTATGAACCCAACGACAATGTCGACCGCCTGCTGTGGCTGTACCCGCAGGTGCGGCTGTTGATGAACAGCCCCGGGATCGAATTGCTGCGCTGGGTGCAACGGGCCTTTCCGGTGATGAAGTCGCCGGGAGTGATGGACAGCCATCCACTGATGAACGCACCCACTCAATCCCTGACCCAGGAGCCTGTGTCATGAATGTCGTCGAAATCGAAGGCGTCAGCCAGCGCTACGGGCACACCACGGTGTTGCATGAACTGAACTTGAGCCTGGCGCAAGGTGAAGTGCTGGGCTTGTTCGGGCACAACGGCGCGGGCAAGACCACCAGCATGAAACTGGTGCTCGGGCTGCTCCAGGCCACTGAAGGGCAGGTCCAGGTGTTCGGCCGGCTGCCCAGCGATCCGCAGGTGCGGCGGCTGCTCGGCTACTTGCCGGAGAACGTGACCTTTTACCCACAGCTGAGCGGTCTGGAGACCTTGCGCCATTTCGCCCGGCTCAAGGGGGCGCCGGTCGCCCAGGTCGACAGCTTGCTCGAAGAAGTCGGCCTGGCGGGCGCGGCGCAGCGTCGGGTCAAGACCTATTCCAAGGGCATGCGTCAACGCCTGGGGCTGGCTCAAGCCTTGCTCGGCGAGCCGCGCCTGTTGCTGCTCGACGAGCCGACCGTCGGCCTCGATCCGATCGCGACCCAGGACCTTTATCGATTGCTCGACCGCCTGCGCGGCCAGGGCACCAGCATCATTCTCTGCTCCCACGTACTGCCGGGGGTCGAGGCGCATATCAATCGCGCGGCGATTCTTACCCAGGGCCGACTGCTGGCCCTCGGCAGCCTCGCCAGCCTGCGCGAGGAGGCCGGCCTGCCGACGCTGATCCGCAGCAGCGGGCTCAAGCGCGCCGGGCAATTGCAGCAGCGCTGGAGCAATGCCGGGCATGCCACTCAACGCTGGGGGATAGAAGGCCTGCAAGTGGCCGCGCGCAATGGTCACAAGCTCGGGTTGTTGCGTCAGCTACTGGCAGAAGACAGCCCGGCGGACGTGGAAATCCATCCACCGTCCCTGGAAGATATTTACCGCTATTACATGGGCCGCGCCGCGGTGGCAGCGACTGAGGGGGCGTTATGAAGCCGATCTGGAACATGGCCCGCAAGGAGTTCAGTGATGGCTTGCGTAACCGCTGGTTACTGGCGATCAGCCTGTTATTCGCCGTGTTGGCCATTGGCATTGCCTGGCTGGGCGCCGCGGCCTCCGGGCAGTTGGGCTTCACCTCGATACCGGCGACCATCGCCAGCCTGGCCAGCCTGGCGACCTTCCTGATGCCGCTGATTGCCTTGCTGCTGGCCTATGACGCGATAGTCGGCGAGGACGAGAGCGGCACATTGTTGCTGTTGTTGACCTATCCTCTTGGACGCGGGCAAATCCTGCTCGGCAAGTTCGTTGGCCATGGCTTGATCCTGGCCCTGGCGACGCTGATCGGTTTCGGCTGCGCGATGCTGGCGATCGCCGTGCTGGTCGATGACGTCGAACTGAGCCTGCTGCTCTGGGCCTTTGGTCGCTTCATGCTGTCTTCGACCTTGCTCGGCTGGGGCTTTCTCGGCTTGGCCTATGTGCTGAGCAGTGTCTCGGCGGAGAAATCCACCGCGGCCGGTCTGGCACTGGGGGTGTGGTTCTTCTTCGTGCTGGTATTCGATCTGGCCTTGCTGGCGCTGCTGGTGCTCAGCGAAGGCCAGTTCAGCCCGAAACTGCTGCCCTGGCTGCTGTTGCTCAATCCCGCCGATGTGTATCGGCTGATCAATCTCTCGGGTTTCGAGGCCAGCGCCAATGGCGTTGGCGTGCTGGCACTGGGCAGCGACTTGCCGATGCCGGGCTCGATGCTCTGGCTGTGCCTGGCGCTGTGGGTCGCGGTGCCCCTGGGGCTGGCCTACCTGCTGTTTCGTCGGCGGTCGACATGATTTTCAACTTTAGGCTTTTCTGGAGTACTTGACGATGAACACGCGTTATCCGAATACCGCGCGGGCACTGGCCGGCCTGCTGGTCTGCCTGTTGCTGGCGGCCTGCGACAAACCGGCCCAGACTACCTACAGCGATGCTGCGTCGGCCTTCCACCCCAATGATGAATGCCATGTCTGCGGAATGATCATCGACGAATTTCCCGGCCCCAAGGGCGAAGTGGTCGAGCCGGGCGGGATCAAGAAATTCTGCTCCACCGCGGAAATGCTCGGGTGGTGGTTGCAGCCGGAAAATCATCATGGCAATGCCAAACTCTATGTTCATGATATGGGCCGCAGCGATTGGGACTCACCGGATGACTCCCATCTGATCGATGCCAAAGGCGCGTTTTATGTCATCGGCACCCAGCTCAAGGGCGCCATGGGCGTGGTGCTGGCGTCCTACTCCGACCAGCGCGCCGCGGAACAACTGGCCGCTGACAAGGGGGGGCGCGTACTGCGCTTCAGCGAAATCGATCAGGCGTTGCTCCAGCAGCAATCCGCCATGTCGCACATGACTCATTGAGCGGCTGATCCTCCAATGTCCCTTTAAGAAAATCTGATCGCCGTCAAGTCGGTATTTCTTCATCTGCTCAAAGATAAGGGTCTGTTATGTCCCCAGTGCTTGGCATCAGCGATGCCCAGGAGCAAATCATGAAGACCGAGTTTCAGGATCGTTTGGCGGTGATCACGGGTGCCAGTTACGGGATTGGCCTGGCGTTGTGCGCAGCGCTATTGCCCCGAGGGGTGAAGGTGCTGGCGATGTCACGTTCCCTTGGCGAGCTGTCGGCCTTGCAGCAGATCTATGGCGACCGACTGCACTGGCATGCCGGGGATGTTACTTGCCAGGAGGACTTGCAGGGTCTCGCCCGACGCGCCGCGGCACTGGGCCCGGTGGATTATCTGGTGCCCAATGCCGGTATTGCGGAAATGGCCGACAGTCTGGATATGCATGCCTTCCAGCGCCAATGGGCGGTCAACGGTGCCGGGGCATTGAATACCCTGGCGGCGTTGCGCGGTGAATTGGCCAGCCCGGCTTCGGTGGTGTTTGTCGCAAGCTTCCTGAGCGGTTCGAGCTTTCCCGGACTGGCCGCCTGGATCGCCAGCAAGGCCGCACTGGCAGCTCAGGCACGGACCCTGGCGGTGGAGTTCGCGCGCTTTGATGTGCGCATCAATCTGGTCTCGCCGGGGCCGACCGCCACCTCCATGTGGGACAACCTGGGCCTGAGCGAGCAGCAACTGGATGAACTCGCCGACAGCCTGACCAAACGCTTGTTGCCCGGACATTTCCTCGACGCGGCGGCGGTGGCCAACGTGATTGTCTTTCAACTGTCCCAAGGCGCCCGGGGTGTCTATGGGCAGGACTGGAAGGTCGATAACGGGTACACCCTGGGTTGAAATTGCCGGAACAGCTGGCCAATCTCTCACGGCTGTACCCAATCCCCGGCGTACGGCACCTCGGCAAGGCTCGGTGTTCCCTCGCTCCGGTATCCATCATGGGGCGCCGCAATGCGGCGGGGTCAGCTGCGCTGACGGCGCTACGCGCCACCCCCCTGATGAACACCTCCACTCGGCCTGCCGAAGGGGCGGGCAGATCAAAAGCCAGATCAAAAGCCAAGGCAAAAGCGGGCGGCCGACCGGCCGGCCTGTCTCTCGCGGATGTACACCGATCCACTGTGGGAGCTGGCTTGCCTGCGAAGCGAACACCGCGGTTTTTCAGGCATTGCGTGTCATCGTTCTTCGCGGGCAAGCCACGCTCCCACAGGTTTTGCGCGCTCGGATGACGCGGTCAACCTGCCGGAGCTACCTGCTCCAATGCCTCATTCACCAACAACTGGCCGAGCTCGATCAACTGCTGAATCGCCGGTGCCACATTGCGGCAAGAGCCCTCGACATCGAACGCCAGTTCGCTGGCCAGGACATTGGCGCTGGCCAGTGTCTCGGAGGCGTTGGCCAGCAGCGTTTCGGGATTGAGACCAGGGACAATGGCGAAGATGTTCACTGGACGGGCGTCAGCGCGCTTCGACTTGTCGAGTGGGGATGGCAGGTAGTGATCCAGAGCACGCTGGGCGGCCTGGTGGAGTTTGCTGGAATCGAGGGATTCGTAGGGTGAAACGCTTTCGGTTTCAGGCGGATCAGGGGTGATCTTGCGCATGGATGAACTCCTATGATTGAGTCCCGCCGAACTCGCTACCACGCGAGTTAAGGAGGCGACTGTACACGGGGTGGTAGACCGGTCATAGGAACCCGGCAGGCCGAAGCCTCCCATGCACAGCCGCCACAAAGCAGCCAGCACAAAAAAACGCCCTGCGGCGTTCTGGGTCTATGAAGTATCCGGGCTACCACACCCGATCACTGAATTTGCAGCGACTCGCAAAGATTAGCTGCCGTCCTGCGCCAAAGCAACCCCGGAAACCTGTCAGAAAAATCCCGCTCCCACACATGATCCGCATCAGCTCACGATAATGTGATCATCGCCGAACAAGCATTGCCCCAATGCCGGTCAGTTAACGTAAATCTTTAGTCTGGCGGGCATTTGTGGCGAGGGGGCAAGCCTCCTCGCCACAGGTTTTGTGTTCGGCGAGTCCTTTTCTTAACGGATTGGCATTGGGGCAAGCGGCTCCCACAGCCCTAATGCGAAGTCCCTTCAGCAAACTCAATCTTGTTGCCCACATTGTACTTGCCCGACGGCTTGTTCATCGGGATGCGCTTTATCTCCTTGAGGCGGTCGCTGTCATAGACGATCAGCGCCCCCTCGGTGTCCCAGATGCTCAGCAGCAGGTAACGGCCGTCGCGGGTGAACTCGACGTGGGCGGCGGTCTTGCCGGGCATCGGTCGCAGGGTGTGGGCGATTTCCAGGGTCTGTTTGTCGATCAGGTGGATTGCATCGTTGTCCGGGCCGAAGAACACATCGGTCCAGGCATACCGTGAATTGACGTGACTGCGCATGAAGAAACCCGGCCCCAGCGTGGGGATTTCCTTGATCAGCTTCCAGGTCTTGAAGTCGATTACCGAGATCAGTCCCTTGCTGATATTCGGTGTGGCGAACACCCACTGGCCGTCGCGTTTCCAGTAGGTGCCCGAGCCCAGGTGCGGCATGCCCGGCAGCGGGATATCGCTGACCACCTTGCCACTGTCGAGGTCGATCACCTGGCCGCCCCGGGCCTTGCGTGAAGTGGCCAGCAATTGTCGGTAGTCCGGCGAGAAGGAGAAGTCGTCCAGGTAATCCTCTGCGCTGATGCGTCGCGGTTGGAAGTCTGCTTTGTCGGAGTAGGACAGCTCCCAGACTTCCTTCACGTCCTTGAGGGCGACGATGAAGCTGTCGCGCGGCGGCGCGGTGTAGACCGCGCTGACTCGCGAGGTCTTGCCGTCCAGGCCGACGGCCGGGATGGTCTTGACCAGCGACAGGTCGCGGGCATCGAGCACCACCAGGCTGCCGGGCAGGTAGTTGCCCACCAGCACCCAGCGGCCATCCTTGCTCACTGCCAGGTTGCGGGTGTTGATCCCGGCGCGCACTTCGGCGATCAATTTCAGGTTGTGCAGGTCATACAGGCTGATCCAGCCGTCGCGGGAGGCGAAGTAGACGAAGCGGCCGTCCGGCGAGAACTTCGGCCCGCCATGCACGGCAAAGTGCGAAGCGAAACGCGCCAGCACTTCAAAGCGATCGCCGTCGAGGATGTTGATGTGATGATTGCCGGCTTCCACCACCACGAACAGGTTAAGCGGGTCGGCGCCATGCTGGGGCGTGACGGGCAACTTCGAAACATTGGCGAACAGGCTGTGACTGCCGCGAATCTGCTCATCGTTCCAGGTCGGCGGGGTGGCGGGCGGTTGCTGCAGGTAGTCCACCAGCCCCTCGACCTGTGCCGGATCAAGCACGCTGGCGTACGCGGCCATCTGGCTGGCCGGGCGGCCGTTCTGGATTACCCGGCGAATTTCGTCGGGCTTGATCCGGCTCAGGCTCTGCGGTAGCAACGCCGGCCCCGCGCCGCCGAGGCGGTCGAGCCCATGGCAGCTCTGGCAGTGCTGCTGATAATCCTGCGCCGCCCGCTCAAGCGCGACTCCAGGGACAGGCACCGCTGCGGCACCATGGGCCGTACCGAGCCATAGCAAGGGGGCAAGGAGCATGCGCCTCATATCGCCACCTTGCGGGCGTGCTGCCGTAGCGGCGCGCAGCACACCCGCGCCGGGTACTCCAGCGGCTGCGCGGCAAACAGATCGACCACTTTGCCGATCACCGTCAGCGTTGGAATGCCTTGTGGGCAATTCAGCGCCAGGCTCGGCAGTTGCTGCAGGGTGCCGCGAACGACCTGCTGGTCGGGGCGGGCACCGTTGCTGATCAGCGCCGCCGGTGTGTCGGTGGCCATACCGGCCTCGATCAAGCGCCGGGAGATGAGTGCAAGGTTGGACAACCCCATGTAAAACACCAGGGTCTGGCTATCGTCTGCCAGGCTGTTCCAGGGCAGCGTCAACTCGCCATCGGCCTGTAAATGGCCGGTGATGAAACGGCAGGAATTGACCAGATCCCGGTGGGTCAGCGGAATGCCGGCGTAGGCGCTGCAGCCGGCGGCGGCGGTAATGCCCGGGACCACCTGGCAGTCAATGCCGCGTGCCAGCAGATACTCCAGCTCCTCGGCGCCACGGCCGAAAATGAACGGATCGCCGCCCTTGAGCCGCACCACCCGCTGGTCCTGGTCGGCGAGCTCGGCGAGCAACTGGTTGATGTGTTCCTGGGGCAGGCTGTGACAGCCGCTGGCCTTGCCGACGTAATGCCGGGCGCAGGCGAGGGGGATCAGCGTCAGCAATTCGGGGCTGATCAGCCGGTCATAAACCACGGCGTCGGCCTGCATCAACAGGCTCCAGGCGCGCAAGGTCAGCAGGCGTGGATCGCCGGGACCGGCGCCGACCAGAGCGACTTCGCCGGGTCTGAACGGGGACTCGAGAGCGGCAGGTAAAACAGTCGATGGGTGCATGGGACTTCCTTGGTTCTTCATCAGGTTTAGCGGCCCCATCCTGTGTCAGATGGTTAGCCAGCCAGGCTATTCAGCGCAGGGTGCAAGGAATGCTCAGTGACGGCTGCAGGCCGATTTCCTCATCACTGAGGTGGCAACCCGGGTCCTGTCCCCAGAGATCGCCTTCGGCCCAGGCGCGGGTGCGGGTATTGCCGTTGCAAATGCTCAGCCAGCGGCATTGCCCGCAGCGCCCGCCGACCGCCCGTGGATGCTGGCGCAGCTGCTGCAGCAAGGCATCGGGCTGGTCCAGCCAGAGGGTGCGGAACGGCGTATGCCGGACATTGCCCACCGAGTGCTGCCACCAGTAGGTGTCCGGATGCACTTCGCCGGTGTTGTCGATGTTGGCGATGCCGCTGCCCGAGGCGTTGCCGCCCCAGGCACGGAGCATCTGTTCCAGCCGTGGGTAATGCTCGGGCAAGTGCTGGCCGACCCATTGCAGTAGCACAATGGCGTCGGCGTCGTTGTTGCCACTGACAAAATCGCTGTCGCGGCCCTGTTCGATGTCTGCCCAGGCGCGTTCGAAAATCAGCGTCATCGCCTCGCGGCTCATTTGCTGCCGGGCGTCGAGCTTGCGGCTGCGTTTGCCGCGACCGCTGTAGTTGAGGTGCGACAAATAGAACTTCTGCACGTCGTACTCGCGCATCAGCGCCAGCAATTGCGCAAGCTGCCCATGGTTCTCCTGGGTGAGGGTGGTGCGCAGCCCGACGCGGATGCCTTGTTCCCGGCAGAGCCGGATTGCTTGCATGGAGCTGGCGAAACTGCCCTTGAGCTGGCGGAACGCGTCATGGGTTTGCTCAAGGCCATCGATGCTGATCCCGACATAATCGAAGTTCGCCGCGCTGATCTGCGCGATGTTCTGCCGGTTGATCAGCGTGCCATTGCTCGACAGGGCGACAAAGAAACCCTTGCGCCTGGCGTAGTCGCTGAGCTGGAACAGGTCTTCGCGCAACAACGGTTCGCCACCGGAGAGGATCAACACCCGCACCCCGGCCTCGTGCAGGTCGTCGATCACGGTCAGTGCGGCAGCGGTGTCCAGTTCGTCGCGAAAGACACTGTCGGCCGAAGTGGCGTAACAGTGTTTACAGGTCAGGTTGCAACGCCTGAGCAGATTCCAGATCACCACCGGTGCGCGGCTGCTGCCCGGCGGGCTGGTTCGAGGGGCGGGACTCTGGCCCGCGAGGGCACGCAGGTAATGGCTGATCCTCAACATGCAACTCTCCTTGAGTGCGCGCTTGTTCAGCGTAAAGGGGGCGGCAGACGCAGACCGGTTTTCTTCAGGATGCGGCTGCTCACCAGCATTTCATCGGCAGCACAGGCGTCGCCCAGCAATAAGCGCAGGTGCTCGCGGTAGCTGTCGATTTCGTCGCTGCTGCGGCCATGAACCATGGCGAACAGGTTGTAGCGCCAGCCGTTGCGGCGCGGGCGGCGATAGCAGTGGCTGACGAAGGGTTGCGCGCCGATCAGCGCGCCGAGGCGCGGCATGTCGGCATCGCGCACATCCCAGACCGTCATGCCGTTGTGGCGATAGCCGAGGCGGTAGTGGTTGGGTACGGCGGCGATACGCCGGATAGCGCCCTCGGCCTGGAGCCGCTTGAGCAGGTCCAGGGTCGATCCGACGCTCAGCCCCAGCTGTTCGGCGAGCCAGGCCCAAGGATCGTCGAGCAACGGCAGGCCGGCCTGGGTCAGCTCGATCAGGCGCAAGGCCAGGGGATCTTCAGACCGGGAAGTACAGGCCGACATGGTACGTCTCCTCTTTCGGCAGCTCGATCAGGCGCAAGGCCAGGAGATTTTTAGACCGGGAAGTACAGGCCGACATGGTATGTCTCCTCTTTCGGCAGGTTGAGCGGCACCAGGCCGGTCAGGCGCTCGATGCGTTGCAGGGTCTCGTCGATGCCTTGTGCGCTCGGGCAGCCGAGGACGAACCACATGTTCCAGGGATGCTCGCGACGGTAGTTGTGGGCCACTTCAGGCATGCCATGCAGCTGTTCGGCGACTTCCTCGAAACGCTCTTGCGGGACCGCCAGCGCGGCCAGGGTGAATGCTCCGCCCAGGCGCTCGATATCGAACATCGGGCCGAAGCGTGTGAGGACGCCGTCCTCGAGCAATTCATGCAGGCGGTCGAGCAGTTCGCTACTGCTGCTGTCGAGTTCCGCGGCCAGTACTTGCCAGGGATGGCGGACCAGCGGCAGGCCCAGTTGCAAGCGGTTGATCAGTCGTCGGTCGAGATCATCCACGGCGCGGCACTGCTGTCGATGCTTGTGTCGACGATGCGGCGAAACGCCCGCCGCACTGCTTGAACACCTGGGTGCTGAACAGCAGTTGGTGGGGCAGGTCGCTCAACAGGTGTTTTTCGAGCAACGCCTGGATCTGTGCCTCGACCCGATCCCGATGCCGACCGTGAACCATGCAGAACAAGTTGTATCGCCAATCCGGCAAACGCCGTGGCCGTTGGTAGCAGAGGGTAATGCCGGGCGCGCGTCCCAGGCGCTGGCCGACTTCATCGATCAGCGCATCCGGGATATCCAGCACCAGCATCGCGTTGGCGGCAAAGCCCAGCGCGCGATGGTTGAGCACCAGGCCCATACGGCGGAACATTCCTTGCTCGTTCCACTGGCGCATTTGTTCGAGCACCTGGTGTTCTTCAGCCTTTATCCGTTCGGCGAGGTCCAGATAGGGGCGCGATACCAGCGGCAACCCGACTTCCAGATGCCGGCGCAGCGCAAGCACTTGTTTCGGATTCAATTCAGGTTTCAAAGGCGTTCTCCCAGGGCAAAACCCAGGTCGATGCGGTAAGCGGTGAGCATCGGCAGATCCAACGGCGTGAGACCGGTGTCCTGCTCCAGTTCGTCGAGAATTCGATCGAGGTGCGGGCGATCGGGACCGGTCAGCACGAACCACAGGTTGTAGTGATGTTCGCGGGCATAGTTGTGATTGACCTCGGGATACTGACTGACCCGGTCGGCCACCTGTTGCAGGCGCTCGGCGGGCACGGCCAGGGCGACCAGGGTGCTGGCGCCGGCGCGGCTGTGTTCGAACACCGGGCCGATCCGTGACAGGGTGCCGGCCAGTTCCAGGTGTTGCAGGCAGGCGATCACTTCGGCTTCGGTGCAATCAAGGGTGTGCGCCATTTCCTTGTAGGGTTCCGGGCACAGCGGCATGCCATGCTGGAAGCGGTCGATCAGACGGCGACTAAGCGGGTCCAGATTCATTTCAATACCCCATCTTCTGCGCGCGGCTGCTGAAAAAGATTCCGCTCGGTTTGCTGGCGGGCAGCGTGGTCAGCAGTTTCAGGCGGTACGGGTCCCAGACCTGAAGCTGCTCGCCGTCGCGTAACGACAGCCACAGCTGGTCGCCGCGGGAGGTGAATTCCATATGCAGCACCGCCGGTCCCGGTTTCAGGTCCGCGACTATTGCGTGGGTCTCGGTGTCGATGACCTGCACCCGATCGTTGTCCGGAAAGGCGAAGTTGACCCACAGCTGCCGACCGTCCGGCCGCGCCGTGACGAAGATCGGCTGGCCGGCCACCGCGATGGCGGCGGTCTGCTTCCAGTTGCGCGAATCCATCACCAGCACCTGGTGGCTCCCGACGGCGGGTACGAAGGCCTGGTTGTCGGCGACCGCCCAGCCTTCCAGGTGCGGCATCTTGTACACCGGCAGTTTTGCCTGGCCGCGACCGTAGTCACCGAGCACTCGCTGCACCCCGCGTTCCGGATGCCAGAGATCGAGTTGCGCCATGCCGTCTTCGCCGAACAGCCCGGCCATGTAGTAGCGGCCGTCCGGGGTGATCAGGGCGTCGTAGGGTTGCTCGCCGATGCCGGTGAAACGGCTGATCTGCGGGGTGCTGCCCTGGCTGAAATCGGCGCTCCAGATCTCGCCGGTGTCGAACAGGCTGAAGACGAAACGCTGCCCGGGCGCATCCACCAGCCCGACCACCCGCGAACGCTTGCCATCGGCCAGGGCCGTGGCGGGAATATCGGCCACCTGTTGCAGGGTGAGGGCATCGAACACCTTGACCCCGCCGGGCACATAGTTGGACACGGCAATCAGCTTGCCGTCCTGACTGATGGCGCCACCGATGCTGTTGCCACCCTGGATCACCCGCTGGTCGATACGCCGGGTCAGCAGGTCGACTTTGCTCAACCCGCCGTCGCGGCCGAACACGTAGGCGTAGCGTTGGTCGCGGGAGAACACCACCGAAGCATGGGACAGGTCGCCGAAACCCTCGATCCGCGCCAGGGCGGTGCGGGTGTCGCTTTCGATGATCTGCAGGCTGCCGGTGGTGCGTTCCACCACCACGCCCAGATCGCCAGTGCCACGCAAGGGGGGCTGGGCGCAGGCCGACAACAACAGGCCGGTCGCCGCCGACAGCAGGATTGAACGGATCATGGTGCTGGATATCCTTGCAGAAGAAGTTCGACCAGCCAGCGAATGTCGCCGGGGCTGAGCAGCGGGCCCCAACCGGGCATGGCGGTTCCAGGTCGACCCTGGGTGACGGTGGCAATCAGGCTGTCGATGGATTTGCCGGCCAGCGCTTCACGGGTCAGGGCTGGGCCAAGACCGCCGGTCATGCGCAGGCCATGGCAGGCGCCACAGTCCTGGGCCAGCAGGTGTTCGAGTTGTGCCTGACGTTTGCTGTCAGGCGCGGCAACCGCGGCAACCGCGGTTGCGCAAAAAATAAGGAGGAGGGACGCCACAATCACAACCTGTCGATAAAGTTTCATGACGTCCTCCTTGGGGTTATTTGAGAGTCAGGACCCACGCGGCGAGAATTTTCGCTTCGTCATCAGTGACCGGATTCGCCGGCATCGGCATCGGGCCCCAGTTGCCTGACGTGCCTTCCTTGATGTGTTTGGCCAGGGTTTCCGGGGCTCCGGCGACACCAGCGTTTTTGGCTGCAACGTCTTTAAGCGCCGGGCCGACTACTTTGGTGTCGATGGAGTGGCAGGCGGCACAGGGTTTGCTTTTGAACAGAGTCGGGCCGTCTTCGGCCAGGGCCGGTTGCAGCATCAGCGTGCCGGTCAGGGCGAGCAGGGGGATCAGCATAATTTTCATCAGGGTTTCTCGTGTTGATGGAGCTCAATAGATGTCGTGTTGCGTGTTGTAAACGTTGAACTTCCCTGTCGGGGTAATCAGCCGTTTGTCCTTGATGACTGATTTGAGTTTGAGGGTCTTGTCGTCGATCACCACCAGTGCCGACTCTTCTTCCTGGCCGCTCCAGACGGAGAACCAGACTTCATCGCCAGCCTTGTTGTATTCCGGTTGCACGACGCGCATGGCGCCTTGCTTGATCCCGGCGTACTCGGCGATCGGCAGTACGGTGTAACCGGCATCGAGCTTGTCGATGTTGAACACCGCCACTGACTGGCTGAGCTTGGCGTCCGGGTTGAGGGTGGTGTCGACATACAGGTGACGGGATTTGGGATGGGTTTTGATAAACAGCGAGCCACCGCCCTGGCCCTTGAGCGAGTCGACCTGTTTCCAGGCGTATTGCGCGTGTTTCAGCGGGTCGGTGCCGATCAGCGAAATGCCGGCGTCGCCCAGGTGGCTGGTGGCCCAGACCGGACCGTATTTGGGGTGAGTGAAGTTGGCGCCGCGACCCGGGTGAGGGGTTTTGCCAACGTCGACCAACGCGGTCAATTTGCGCTCCTTGGAGTCGATCACGGCGACTTTGTTGGAGTTGTTGGCGGCGGTCATGAAGTAGCGGTGGGTGCTGTCCCAACCTCCGTCATGCAGGAACGGCGAGGCATCGATATAGGTGACGGTGAGGTTTTTGATGTCCTGGTAATTGACCAGCATGACCTTGCCGGTTTCCTTGACGTTGACGATGAACTCCGGCCATTCGTGGGAGGCGATGATCGCCGCGACCCGGGGTTCGGGATGGTATTCCTGCTTGTCGACGGTCATGCCGCGAGTCGAGACGATCTGCTTGGGCTCGAGGGTTTCGCCATCCATGATGGTGAACTGCGGCGGCCAGTAGGACCCGGCGACGGTGTACTTGTCTTCGTAGCCCTTGAACTTGGAGGTTTCCACCGAGCGGGCTTCGATGCCCACCTTGATTTCCGCGACCTTGGTCGGCTCCAGCGGCCACAGGTCGATCATGTCGATCTTGGCGTCTCGACCGATGACCAGCAGGTAGCGGCCGGAAGCAGAAATCCGGGAGATGTGCACCGCATAACCGGTGTCGATGAGTTTGACGATCTTCTTGCTGTCGCCGTCGATCAGGGCAATCTTGCCGTCATCGCGCAGGGTCACTGAGAACAGGTTTTGCAGATTGAGTTTGCTCAGTTGTTTCTTCGGCCGGTCCTCGGGTTTGATCAGCACTTTCCAGGTTTTCAGCGTCTCGTCCATGCCCCATTCCGGCGGCGTTGGCGGCGTGTGCTGAACGAACTTGGCCATCGCGGTGATCTGATCCTTGGTCAGAATATTCGAGGTGCCCCAGTTCGGCATGCCGGCCGCTGAGCCATAAGTGATCAAGGCTTCCAGATAAGACTGGCCGCGGCCTTGCGTGATATCCGGGGTCAGCGGCTTGCCGGTGGCGCCCTTGCGCAATACCCCATGACAGCCGGCGCAGCGCTGGAAATATATTTCCTTGGAGGAGTCGAACTCGGCCTGGCCCATATCGGGCGCTCCCGCGGTTTTAACCATGGCCGGGTTGGCAGCAGCAGCGGCAGGATCCTCGGCTCTGGCGGCGTGACTCACCGCCAGGGCCAGTGCCGAACACAGGGTGGCGAGGGTCAGAGCAAACGTTTTTCTATTGCTGATCAGCATTCCATTTCTCCTCAGGCAAGACCTTTGCGTTGTGCTGAAACGGCAGTACAGAGCGCAGGTTCTTAGTGCAGTGCAAGGCTATGCCCGAGCCGGCCAATACCGCTTGACGGCGATCAAGTTTGCCGGCCATCGCGCTTGCCAGGTTGTCGCAGGCACCCGTAGCGTGAGCTGCAAGCCCGCTGTTGAACCAGGTATCCCCATGGACCGTAATCATCCCCGCGAACCCTTCTACCAACCGCTGCACAATGAAGAGGCGCTGTTCGAACAAGCCTGGCGTCACGGCATGCCGGTACTGATCAAAGGCCCTACCGGCTGTGGCAAGACCCGTTTTGTCCAGCACATGGCCCATCGGTTAAACCTGCCGTTGTATACCGTGGCCTGCCACGACGACTTGAGCGCCGCCGACCTGATCGGCCGGCATCTGATCGGTGCCCAGGGCACCTGGTGGCAGGACGGGCCGTTGACCCGCGCGGTGCGCGAAGGTGGTATCTGTTACCTCGACGAAGTGGTCGAGGCGCGCCAGGACACTGCGGTGGTCCTGCATCCGCTGGCCGATGACCGTCGCGAGCTGTACCTGGAGCGCACCGGTGAAGTGCTGCAGGCACCGCCGTCGTTCATGTTGGTGGTGTCCTATAACCCCGGTTACCAGAACCTGCTCAAGGGCCTGAAACCCAGCACTCGCCAGCGTTTCGTGGCGATGCGTTTCGGCTATCCGCCGGTGGCCGATGAAGAGCGCATTGTCGCCAGGGAGGCCCAGGTGGACCTCGCGCTGGCCGCTCAGGTCGTCAGGCTCGGGCAGGCCCTGCGCCGGCTCGATCAACATGATCTGGAAGAGGTGGCATCGACTCGTTTGCTGATTTTTACCGCACGGATGATCCGCTCCGGGATGAACCCGCGTGAGGCGTGCATGGCCTGTCTGGCCGAACCGTTGAGCGATGATCCGCTGACCGTTGCAGCGCTGATGGATGTGGTTGATGTCCACTTCAGCTGAAACCACCGCCGCCTCACCCGGACATTTACCGGGCGATCTGGCGATGTGGTTTTTTATCCTCGCCGAGCTCTCGGTGTTCGCGATCCTGATCCTCGCCTTCGCGGTGACCCAGGTTCTTAAACCGCAGATGTTCAGCGACAGCCGCCAACTGCTCGACAGCTCCACCGGGCTGGCGATGACCCTGAGTCTGCTGACGGCCGGGCTATTTGCCGCGCTGGCGCAGGAGCAGGTCAGGCAGTCACGGGCCCGCCACGGCGCCGGGTTGCTGCTGGCGGCCTTGCTGGCCGCCAGTGTCTATGTGGTGTTGAAACTCACTGAGTACGCGCATCTGGTGGCCTCCGGACTGGGCATGGAGCACAACACCTTTTTCACCCTGTACTGGATCCTCACCGGTTTTCACTTCCTCCACGTCCTGCTCGGGATGTTCATTCTCGGTTGGCTGGCGCAGCGCTGCCGGCGTCGTCTGTACGACGCGAGCAACTGCAGCGGGTTGGAATCCGGCGTGCTCTATTGGCACATGGTCGATCTGATCTGGGTGGTGCTGTTTCCGCTGGTCTACGTTCTGAATTGACGAGGTACTCATGTCCGTTTCCAGGATTCTGCTCGCCTGCTGGGCGGCGCTGACTGCGCTAAGCGTCTGCACCGTGTTGCTGGGGGATGCCGGAAGCACCGCGCTGCTGTCGATTGCCATTCTGCTGGCGGCCGTCGGCAAGGCCTGGCTGATCGCCGACGGCTTCATGGAAATGCGCCACGCCCCGCGTTTGTGGCGCCGGTTGATGTTGAGCTGGGCGGTGGCCTTGGCGGCGGTGGTGGGGGGGACGTTGGTGGCCGTCAATTAAGCATTGAGCGCTCCCAAAAGATCGCAGCCTGCGGCAGCTCCTACGAGGATTGCGGACTCCTGATTATTTGCGGGTGTACCCAGCGATCCTCGCGGTTTCACCGGCGCCGAAGGTGGTGCGTGAACGAAGATCAAAAGATCGCAGCCTGCGGCAGCTCCTACGAAAATTGCGGACTCCTGATTATTTGCGGGTGTACCCAGCGATCCTCGCGGTTTCACCGGCGCCGAAGGTGGTGCGTGAACGAAGATCAAAAGATCGCAGCCTGCGGCAGCTCCTACGAAAATTGCGTACTCCTGGTTATTTACGGGTGTACCCAGCGATCCTGGCGGTTTCACCGGCGCCGAAGGTGGTGCGTGAACGAAGATCAAAAGATCGCAGCCTGCGGCAGCTCCTACGAGGATTGCGGACTCCTGGTTATTTACGGGTGTACCCAGCGATCCTCGCGGTTTCACCGGCGCCGAAGGTGGTGCGTGAACGAAGATCAAAAGATCGCAGCCTGCGGCAGCTCCTACGAGGATTGCGGACTCCTGGTTATTTGCGGGTGTACCCAGCGATCCTCGCGGTTTCACCGGCGCCGAAGGTGGTGCGTGAACGAAGATCAAAAGATCGCAGCCTGCGGCAGCTCCTACGAGGATTGCGTATCCCTGGTTATTTGCGGGTGTACCCGGTTGGCGTAGGAGCTGCCGCAGGCTGCGATCTTGTCGATACCACATTTGATCTGCGCCCCCGAAATTTATACCCGACCAAAACCATCGGAGTTTCTTGATCGCCATCAAGCAGGTTTCGACCCTTCGCTTCCTAGAATGGACAGGCCAAGCAATGAGGAAGCGACCATGTCAGAGACCTTCACTAAAGGCATGGCCAGGAATATCTACTTCGGAGGAAGCGTGTTCTTCTTCCTGATATTCCTGGCCTTGACCTATCACACCGAGCAGACCTTTCCGGAGCGCAGCAATGAAACGCTATTGAGCGAATCAGTGATACGCGGCAAGACGGTATGGGAGCACAACAACTGTATCGGCTGCCACACGCTACTGGGCGAGGGTGCTTACTTTGCGCCTGAACTGGGCAACGTGTTCAAACGGCGCGGCGGGGAGGAGGGTTTCAAACCTTTCCTGCATGCCTGGATGAAAATGCAGCCACTGGGCATACCAGGCCGGCGTGCGATGCCGCAATTCAATCTGAGCGAACAGGAGGTGAATGACATCGCCGAGTTCCTCAAATGGACTTCGAACATCAATACCAATGGCTGGCCGCCAAACAAGGAGGGCTGAGTGATGAGTATTGCTAATCCGCATCTGAAATTCGCCTCGCAAGCCGTGGCCAAACCCTACTTCGTGTTTGCCCTGATGCTGTTTCTCGGTCAGATACTGTTCGGTTTGATCATGGGCCTGCAATACGTGGTGGGGGACTTTCTGTTCCCGATCATCCCCTTCAACGTGGCGCGGGTGGTGCACACCAACCTGCTGATCGTCTGGATATTGTTCGGCTTCATGGGTGCTGCCTACTACCTGATTCCGGAAGAGGCCGACCGCGAGCTGCACAGTCCGAAGCTTGCGATCATTCTGTTCTGGGTGTTCGCCGCCGCGGGTGTGCTGACGATTCTCGGTTATCTGCTGGTGCCTTATGCGGGCCTGGCGAAGTTGACCCACAATGAGCTGCTGCCGACCATGGGTCGGGAGTTCCTGGAGCAGCCGACCATTTCCAAGATGGGCATTGTGGTGGTCTGCCTGGGTTTCCTCTACAACATCGGCATGACCTTGCTCAAAGGGCGCAAGACCACGGTCAGCATGGTCATGATGACCGGGCTGATCGGGCTCGCGGTGTTCTTCCTGTTCTCCTTCTACAACCCCGGCAACCTCGCCCGCGACAAGTTCTACTGGTGGTGGGTGGTGCATCTTTGGGTAGAAGGCGTGTGGGAACTGATCATGGGTTCGATGCTGGCCTTCGTCCTGATCAAGATCACCGGCGTGGACCGGGAAGTCGTGGAGAAATGGCTGTACGTGATCATCGCCATGGCGCTGATAACGGGGATCATCGGTACCGGTCACCACTTCTTCTGGATCGGTGCGCCTGAGGTCTGGTTGTGGGTCGGCTCGATCTTCTCGGCACTTGAGCCGCTACCCTTCCTGGCCATGGTGATATTCGCCTTCAGCATGGTGAAAAACCGTCGCCGGGACCACCCGAACCGCGCGGCTACACTGTGGGCCAAGGGCACTACTGTCACCGCTTTCTTCGGCGCTGGCGTCTGGGGCTTCCTGCATACCCTGGCACCGGTCAACTACTACACCCATGGTTCGCAATTGACGGCGGCTCACGGTCACCTGGCCTTCTACGGTGCTTACGCGATGATCGTGATGACCTTGATCAGCTACGCCATGCCGAAACTGCGCGGGCTCGGCGAGGCAGCGGACGAGCGTTCGCAGCAACTCGAGATCTGGGGCTTCTGGTTGATGACCCTGTCGATGGTGATGATCACGCTGTTGCTCACCGCTGCCGGTGTCGTGCAGATCTACCTGCAACGCTGGCCGGTCGATGGGGTCGCGTTGCCGTTCATGGCCACTGTCGATCATCTGCAAGTGCTGTTCTGGGCCCGTCTGGGCGCAGGTCTCGGTTTCTTCACAGGGCTGATCTGCTACCTGTTCAGCTTCAAGCGGCGTGTGCCTTTGACGATCGCTGCGAACGCCTCCGCCGTTCGCTCGTGAGTCAAGGAGCACTCTAGAGGAGGGCGGCCCGGCTGGTACAGCGGGCCGTTTTACATTGGTTTTAAGAGGAAAAAAACCATGGCCTTTACCGTCGAACTGGAAGAGTGGGTCGGCAGTGTCTGGCATCGCTTTATCACCCGCCGCGCCAGCCCGGACTTTCCCGAAGCCCGGGTCGAACTGGTCAACCAGCAGCGACCGCTGGCGTTGTTGTTTCGCGCCATGGGCGGCGCCAGTGGCGTCGGCGTGGAGGCCGCCAGCGACCGCGACCTGTTGCTGCGCCGCAATGTGCTGCAGCAGATCGCCGGTACCTGCAAACAAGTGCCGTTGGCCTGGTGCGACGAGAATAATCTTCGCCTGCCATCGAGCCTCGCGGTCTACCCGGATGCCACGCTGAATCAAGAATTGTATCGCTGGCTGGCGTTGCTGGCGGCCCAGGCCGGGCAGATGCGCCACTGGGGTCGGGACAATCAGCGCTGGACGCAAATGCTCTTGCAACGTTATCCGGCGTTGCGTTCGCGCTACCAGCGGCTGGTCGATGCCCACCTGCAATCACGCCCGGACCCCGCCTCGTTGAGCGGCGGTGAAGCGGCGCTGGAGCGAGCGTTGCGCCAGGCACTGCGCGAGCCCGGCAGTGTCGAACATTTTCCCCGCAGCGAACGGGCGGCCTGGCCGCTGCCGCTGTGGCTGTACCCGCCGCTGCACCTGGCCAGCCCCCAGGCCGGGGATCTCGAAGAGTCGCAAGACTCGGAAGATCATCTGGCCACACCCCCCGGCGAGCAGAAAGGCGGGCGCAAGCGCGCCAAGCGAATCGATGAAAGCACCAGCAAAGGTGGACTGCTGATAGTGCGGCTGGAGAACCTCTTCAGCTGGACCGAACACGTCGATCTGGATCGCTGGACCGATGACAGCGAAGACCCGGACGCCGCGCGAGTCGCCGACGACCTGGACGAATTGACCCTGTCGCGCACTCGCCTGCGCAAGGGCGGCGGCCTGAAGCTGCACCTGGATTTGCCGCCGGCCGATGTCGACGATATTCCCTTGGGCGAGGGCATCAAGTTGCCGGAGTGGGACTATCGCAAGCAGCAAATGCAGGAAGCCTTCGTCAATCTGCAAATGATGGTGCCGCGCGACACCGAGCCGAAGCCACTGCCACCCAGGCTGAAAGCGTCGGCCCATCGCTTGCGGCGTCAGTTCGAGCACTTGCGCAATGATCGCCAGTGGTTGCGCCAGCAGCCCCAGGGGTCGGAGCTGGACATGCAGGCCTGGCTGGATTTCCATGTTGAACGCCAGCACGGCCAGTGCGCCGAGCGCGGTCTGTTCATGGAGCAGCGCCAGACCCATCGCGACCTGGCGTGCCTGTTGCTGGCGGACCTGTCGATGTCTACCGACGCCCATATCGACGATGAGCATCGAGTGATCGATGTGATCAGCGATAGCCTGTTGCTGTTCGGCGAAACACTGTCGTTGCTGGGGGATGATTTCGCCCTGTACGGCTTCTCCTCGCTGCGCCGCCAGCAAGTGCGCATGCAAGAGCTGAAGTCCTTCAGTCAGCGCTATGACGACACCACCCGAGGGCGCATTCAGGGGCTCAAACCAGGGTATTACACGCGCATGGGCGCGGCCATTCGCCAGGCCACGCAGTTGCTCGGCGGCTGCAAACGGCGGCGCAAGTTGTTGCTGCTGCTGACTGACGGCAAGCCCAACGATCTGGATTTGTATGAGGGACGCTACGGTGTGGAGGACACCCGCGAAGCGGTACTGGAGGCACGTCGCCAGGGGCTGACGCCGTTCTGTATCACCATCGATCGCGAGGCCGGGGATTACCTGCCCTATATGTTCGGTGCCAATGGCTACACCCTGATCCGCCAGCCGGATCAACTACCCCTGCGCTTGCCACAGTTGTACCGCCAGCTGACCCAGCCTTGAAGGAGGACGCTGGCGTGGCAGCGTTCTCGTAGCAGCTGGCGAAGCCTGCGTTCGGCTGCGAAGCGGCCGTAAATCCTGAGTCCTCGGTTTTACTGAGACACTGCGGTTGTTGATTTTACGACTGCTTCGCAGCCCAACGCAGCCTCGCAAAGCTCGCCAGCTGCTACGGGGGATCAGCCGTGCCAGTCATATGTTGGGGTTTGAGAAGGGTGGCGCCGCTCAGGAGATGCTGCGCGGCAGCCAGAAGAACATCGCAATGCAGAAGATCGTCAGGCCGGCGCAGAACCACTGGAATCGGCGCAGTCGACGCTTTTCGGCGTGTTCGGCCAAGGCCGGGAGAGGCATGCCGCACTGGCGGCACTCGGCTTCTTGTGAAGGGTTGGCGTGTTGGCAATACAGACAGATGGGCATGGCACTCACTCGAACTGTTCCAGGCGCAGACGATCAAGAATGACAATCTGGCGGCCTTCCTGAGTGATGATTTTTTCATCGATCAGGCGGCGAATGATCCGCGAGAACGTCTCCGGCTGGATCGACAGATGCCCGGCAATCAGTTGCTTGGCCATCGGCAGTTCGAACTGGCTGTCAACGGTTTGCTGGCGCACCAGCTGCGTCAGCAGATAACGCACGACCCGGTGGGTAGCGTTTTTCAGCGACAGGGTTTCGATCTCGTTGACCCGCTGGTGCAGGCGCACACAGAGCTTGCCGAGCAGAGCAAAAGTCAGGCGACTATTGCTCTGCAGCAGACGCATGTAGGTGTTGTTGGATATCCGGTAGAGCTGAGTCGGACAGATCGCTTCGGCGGAGGCTACATAGTTGGGGGTGTCCATCAGCATCATCGCCTCGGCGAAGGTTTGCCGATCGCCGATGACCTCAAAGACCTTTTCCTGGCCGTCGGGCGTCAGTCGGTAGATCTTCACTGCGCCCGCTATCACGAAATAAAACGAGTCGGCCGGCTCGCCCTGGCGAAACAGCGGTTCGCCCTTGTCGATGCTCAGCAAGTGGCTGGTACTCATCAACTCATCGAGTTGCTCTTCATTCAATGGCTCGAACAAATGATGACTGCGCAGAATCTGGTGATGGACTCGATGAAGCACCATAAAAATTCATCCTGATGGCTGGGGAAGGGGATAGCTATAAGGTCAGATTAGTCCTAGAGAGACTCCGCTGGCGAGGGCTACTATCGAACTCAGCACTACAAACCATGCCAGAGGCTGGATGACTTTTTTCATGACGACTCCAGGTAATCGAGGGATCGAAGTGGGTAAGAAAGGTACTCATGATTGAGCAAGACTCGGGCCATGCCTGGAGGGCTGTATTTGCAGGAGGTTTGCGGAATATCGTGGTAAAAAAGACCCTGGTCAGCAGGGTATAAATAACCATCAAATGGTTATTTATACCCTTCTGAATCACGCCTTGTGGTGAGGAGGGGACGCGAACCGTAGCAGCTGCCGAAGGCTGCGCTCGGCTGCGCAGCAGTCGTAAAATCAAGCGCCGCGGTACTCCAGACACACCGTGGAAGCAGGATTTGCGACTGCTACGCAGCCGAACGCAGGCTTCGCCAGCTGCTACGAGGAATGTGCGGGGCAAGAAATTCCTTAACTGACTGGCAACGGTTGACCCTGAATCGACATCAGGGCACGCCCCTTGCACACCCTAGTTCAACTACAGACGGGCCGATTCCCCAATGGCCGTCTGCAAGCTTGATCTGTGACAACTGCAACTCATCGGTAATACCCGATGATCTGACCGGGATTTACCCTCCGGCAGCAAGGTAAAGGAGTGGTGTTATGCAAGTACTTGACCGCCGTACAGCGATGGCAATTATGCCGCTGTTACGTCTGGCCTTTCGGCCGTTTTTCCTGGCGGGCTGCCTCTTGGCTTTGCTGGCTGTACCCCTCTGGCTGGCGGCGTTCACTGGCGCGATCAGCGGCTGGCAACCGGCAGGTGGCTGGCTCGCCTGGCATCGGCATGAGCTGTTGTTCGGCTTTGCCCTGGCGATTATCGCCGGCTTCTTGCTGACCGCCGTCCAGACCTGGACCGGACGTCCCGGCATCAGTGGCAAGCCGCTGGCGGTGCTGGCGTTGCTTTGGCTGGGCGCGCGCCTGGCCTGGCTGGCGAATGCGCCGTGGCCGTTGCTGGCAGTTCTGGAGTTGGCGTTCCCGCTGGCGGTGGCGGTGCTCATGGGCTTCACGCTGTGGAAGGTGCGGCAGAAACGCAACTACCCGATTGTCGCGGTGCTGCTGCTGATGGCTGTAGCCGACGGCTTGTCGGTGTATGGCCTGCTGCCAGGCCATGAAGCCTGGCAGCGCCAAAGCGTATTGACCGGGATCTGGCTGGCGGCGGCGATGATGGGCTTGATCGGCGGGCGGGTCATACCGTTCTTCACCCAGCGCGGCCTCGGCCGGGTCGAGGGTGTAACGCCTTGGCCCTGGCTGGATCTTCTGCTGTTGGTGGGTTCGGCGCTGGTAGCCCTGTTGTACGCCGCAGGGCCCGCGCTTTCCCCCAATGTGTCAGTCGGTCTGTTGTTCGCGGTGTTGGCGGCGGGGCATCTGGTGCGCCTGGTTCGTTGGCACGATCGGGCGCTCTGGCGAGTGCCGTTGCTCTGGTCGTTGCACCTGGCCTATGGCTGGTTGGCGGTGGCCTGCCTGGGCATGGCGCTGTGGCATTTCGGTGTGCCGCTGAACCCCAGTCTGGCGGTGCATTGCCTGACGATAGGGGCCATGGGCGGCCTGATTCTGGCGATGATCGCCCGGGTCAGCCTGGGGCATACCGGCCGTGCGCTGGAGCCGCCGTCGGGGATGACCCTGGCGTTCATTCTGTTGAACCTGGCGTGTCTGAGCCGGGTGCTGCTGGTCATGTTCTTGCCGACCCCGGGCTTGTGGCTGGCCGCTCTGTGCTGGGCCTTGGCGTTCGCGCTGTACGCCTGGCGCTACGGACCGATGTTGTTGCGTGGCCGGGTTGACGGCCATCCAGGATGAGCAGGCAATTTGACGGAGGCTAACGGTGATTTACCCCATTTTGCTGGTCATCCACTTGCTGGCCGCGATCGCCTTCATCGGCACGCTGTTTTTCGAAGTGTTCATCTGGCACTCCGCCCGCCAGCAGTTGGCGCAAGCTGCGCAACTGCCGGCGGATCAGGCGATAGCGGTGCGCTCGCGCAAGGTGCTGCATGGCGTGGTGTTGCTGTTGTACGGCGCCGGCATCGGTCTGGCGTGGCAGCACCGCGCAGTCTTGAGCCAGCCGCTGGCAAGCAGTTTCGGCACGCTGTTGAGCCTGAAGATCGGGCTGGCCTTGAGCATTATCGGCCATTACCTGTTGCTGGCATACCTGCTCACACACGCACGGCTGACCCCGACCCGCGCCACCTGGATTCGCCGCAGCATCCTTGGGCACATGGTGGTGATCGTGATCCTGGCCAAGGCCATGTTCTATTGGCACGGCTGACAACCGATTCCCCCAGCCCAAGAAAAACCCGCGACAACCGGTTGGCTGGCGCGGGTCTGGAGTGGCTGCCAAACGATCAATCGCGAGGGTTGATGGCCTTGACGAACAGCACGTTGTTTTCCAGATGGATGTGCTGCATCAAATCATCGCGAAATTCCAGCAACCCCCGGTAAAGCGCACGCCAGGTGTTGCAGGCATTGGCAGGCGGGGTGATGTTGTTGGTCAAGGCGAGCACTTTCTCAAGGGCCTCACCGTGTTGATCATGTTCAAAACGCAGCACCCGGATCGGGGGCGCGGCCTGCGGGCCCATCCCCTGTTGCAGCATCGGGAAGAGCACCTGCTCTTCCTTGAGCATGTGCCCTTCGAGTTCCTGCTGCATGTCCTGCAGGTGGTCGGCCAGGCCATTGGGGCAGCCGTCGCGCGCACCATGCACCAGCTCGACGCGGCGGGCCAGGCGGATCAGTTCCGGCAGCTGCTCGCGGTGCCGGGCGTGGTAGCGCGCCAGGAGGTGGGCAATCAACAGCTCCTCGGGTTCGTTGCGCCAGTCGTGCCGGGTTTCACCGGAGTCTTGCAAGGCGAGCAGGGCATCGGCAATCAGCAGCGGATCGAGGCCCTTGCCAAGGGCGGCTTCGCGCAGGCTTTTCTGCCCGCCGCAACAGAAGTCCAGATTGAAGGCGTGAAAAGTCCGGGTGGCGCCGGGGATGTCGCAGGCCAGTTGGCCGAGACTTTTTTCCAGAAGGGTCAGGCTCATCGGGATTCCTCTATAGGTTTCACAGGTTCCCCGGTCCTGTTGCATTCCGCGTGCCATAGATAACTTACTGAAAAATATCGATTAATTTTTTGTTGTGGTGATCCGTACCCTGACGGATTAGGGTAAATCAAACCATAGAGGGTAATTACTACCATGCTGCGTGAAAGCCTGGCCGCCGACTTGATTGTCGAGCTGCCCAATGCGGTACGATTGCAACGTCTGGTCCAGACCCTGCGCGAATACTTCAACAGTGGCGCGGTGGGACTGCTGCGCCTGGAAGACGACAGCCTGCGGCCGGTGGCAACGGTGGGGCTGGTTCACGAAGCGCTGGGACGGCGCTTTGTGATCGCCCAGCACCCGCGACTGGCGGCGATCATGGCCTCGCGCGAGCCCACCTGGTTCGAACCCGACAGCCGCCTGCCGGATCCCTATGACGGCCTGCTCGACGGCCATGTCGGCGAAGCGCTGCCGGTGCATGACTGCATGGGCGTGAGCCTGTATGTGGAAGGGCGGATCTGGGGCGCGATCACCCTTGATGCGCTGCATGCCGGGACTTTCGACAGCCATGCGCGCGAAGAGCTCAAGCGTTGTACCTTGCAGATCGAGGCCGCCGTGCGGGTGACCCGGCTCGAACAGGAGAACCGTAGCCTGCGCTTGTCCCGCAGCGATATTCAGGACGATCGGATGCCGGCGGAAGAAGGCGAGATTCTTGGGCAGAGCGAGGTACTGCGCCAGTTACTCAATGAACTGGAGGTGTTGGCCGACTCCGAGCTGCCGGTATTGCTGCTGGGTGAGACCGGGGTCGGCAAGGAGCTGTTCGCCCGGCGCTTGCACCGTCATTCACGGCGGCGCCACAAACCCCTGGTGCACGTCAATTGCGCCGCCCTGCCAGAGTCGCTGGCGGAGAGCGAGTTGTTCGGGCATGTCAAAGGGGCGTTTTCCGGAGCCACCAGCGATCGCGCCGGGCGTTTCGATGCGGCCAATGGCGGCACGCTGTTTCTCGACGAGGTCGGCGAATTGCCGCTGGCGGTGCAGGCCAAATTGCTGCGCACCTTGCAGAACGGCGAGATCCAGCGCCTGGGTGCCGACAAGCCGCTGCATGTCGATGTGCGGATCATCGCCGCGACCAACCGCCATCTGCCGGACAGCATCCGCGACGGCCTGTTTCGCGCCGACCTGTATCACCGGCTCTCGGTGTATCCGGTGCCGATTCCGCCCCTGCGCGAGCGCGGCAATGATGTGTTGATGCTGGCCGGGTACTTTCTCGAACTCAATCGGGCGCGTCTCGGCCTGCGCGGTTTACGCCTGTCGCCGGCGGCCGAACGGGCGTTGCTGGGGTATGCCTGGCCAGGCAATGTGCGGGAGCTGGAGCATGTGATCAGCCGGGCAGCGTTGAAGCAGCTGAGCCGCGGCACCAGTCGCAGCCAGATCATGACCCTGGAGGCCGAGCTGCTGGATCTCGACAGCACGAACGGCGCGCCGCCTCTGGTGACCGAACAGCCCATGGACGATGCCTCTGACCTGCCATTCCAGCCCTTGGGCGAAGCCATCGACGATTACCAACGGAAGAAAATCCTCCACGCCTTGAGCCTGTCCGGGGAGAACTGGGCCAGCGCCGCGCGGCTACTGGAAATCGATCCGAGCAACCTGCACAAACTGGCCCGACGCTTGCGGCTCAAGTGACGCAGAGCAGGTCCGTCGTTGCCTGGTGTTGATATTGGTCAAGGTCGCGTCGCGCAGTGGCTCGCACACTGAGTTGAACTTTCCGGAGATCACCGCCATGCCCCTTTCCCTGGCTGAAATGCGCCGCAATTACACACTGGATGGACTGCAGGACGATTTGATGCCGGACGATCCACTGGCCTTGTTCCGCCAGTGGCTGCAGCAGGCCCGCGACACCGAGAGCGCACCGGTCGAAGCCAACAGCATGGCGCTGGCGACGGTCGACAGTCAGGGGCACCCGCATTGCCGGATCCTCCTGCTCAAGGGCCTGAGCGATGAAGGCTTCACTTTTTTCGGCAATTACCAGAGTGACAAAGGACAGGACCTGGCGGGCAATCCCCATGCGGCCATGACCTTTTTCTGGCCTGCCCTGGAGCGTCAGGTGCGTATCGAGGGCCAGGTGTCCAGGCTCGACCCGCAGCTCTCGGATGCGTACTTCGACTCCCGTCCCCTGGCCAGTCGGCTGGGCGCCTGGGCATCGCCGCAAAGCCGTCCGGTGGCCAGTCGGGCAGCGCTGGAATCCTTGTTGGAGGCAGCCGGACAGCGCTTCGTTGGCCAGACCCTGCTGCGACCCGAGTACTGGGGTGGTTACTGCCTGCATCCTGAGCGGCTGGAGTTCTGGCAAGGGCGTGCGGATCGCTTGCATGATCGTTTTGATTACCGGTTGAGCAAGGGGGTATGGCAGCGTAATCGGTTGGCGCCTTGAGCCTCCCCCGTAGCAGCTGCCGAAGGCTGCGTTCGGCTGCGTAGCAGTCGTAAAATCAGGCACTGCGGTATTCCAGGCAAACCGTGCAAGCAGGATTTACGACTGCTTCGCAGCCGAACGCAGCCTTCGGCAGCTGCTACGGTGATCACCCCATCCCCCCAGTCGAGGTACCTCCTCGGAGGAATAGGCTCCATCCACATTCCGGTTCACGCTGGGCCATACCCTATCTACAGGAAGGCTTGGATATGGCCCATCTGGCGCAACGCACTTTTCAACCCCTGAACATCGCCGTGCTGACCATCAGCGATACGCGCACCTTCGATACCGACACCTCGGGACAGACCCTGACAGACCTGCTGCAAACCGCAGGGCATGTGCTGATCGACCGTGATCTGGTCAAGGACGATATTTATCAGATCCGCGCAATACTCTCCCACTGGATTGCCGACCCTCAGGTGCAGGTCGTGCTGATGACCGGCGGCACCGGGTTCACCGCTCGCGACAACACCCCGCAAGCGGTCCTGCCGTTACTGGACAAGCATGTGGAAGGTTTTGGCGAACTGTTTCGCCAGGTCTCCCTGGCGGAAATCGGCATGTCCAGCCTGCAGTCCCGGGCACTGGCCGGGATGAGCAATGGCGTGCTGGTGTGCTGCGTACCAGGCTCGCCGGGTGCATGCCGAACCGCCTGGAACAAAATCCTCCTGGAGCAACTGGACAGCCGCACCGGCCCCTGCAATTTCGCCCCGCATTTGAAGCCACAGCCGCAGCAGGTCATCGCCGCCTGTGAGGCACGCTCATGAGCGGCCCGGTATGCGACAGCGGCAAACTGATGCCGGTGGACGAGGCCATTGCCCGCCTGCTGGACCAGGCACCACCACCGCCTCCAATGCAAAAGATCGCCCTGGAGCACTGCCTGGGACGGGTGCTGGCAGCGGATATTCACTCCCCGGTAAACCTGCCGGCATGGGACAACAGTGCCATGGATGGCTACGCATTCAAGGCGGCCGATCTGCCCCAGGCGGGAGGTTATCTGCAGGTGGTCGGGCGTATTGCCGCGGGCGATGGCGAGGCTGCAACCTTGCTGGCCGGTCAGGCGGTGCGAATCTTTACCGGTGCGCCGCTGCCACCGGGGGCCGATACCGTGGTTCCGCAAGAGCGTTGCCAGGTCGAAGGAGAGCGCGTCTGGTGCCCGCCGGCAAGCGTTGGCGAACATGTGCGCAAGGAGGGCGAAGAAGTGCGCCGCGGGGATCTGCTGCTCAAGGCCGGCAAGCGTTTGCGCGCCCAGGAACTGGGGCTGCTGGCTGGCGCTGGAATAGCGCAGGTCGAGGTCTATCGAGCGCTGCGGGTGTGCTTGTTGAGCAGTGGCGATGAATTGCGCGAGCCAGGCGATCCATTGGCGCCGGGGCAGATTTACAACAGCAATCGTTACTGTCTCGCCGCGTTGTTGCGTGGCTGGGGCGTCGAGGTGCATGACTACGGGGTCATGGCCGATGAATTGGCGGCCAGCCGGGATGCCTTGAGCCTGGCCTCGTCTGAATGCGATCTGTTGTTGACCTCGGGTGGCGTATCGGTGGGCGAGGAGGACCATCTCAAGCAGGCGATCGAGGAACTCGGCAGCGTGGATTTCTGGCGCCTGGCGATCCAGCCAGGCAAACCCCTGGCCTTTGGCGAGGTGGCTGGCAAACCCTGGATCGGCATGCCGGGCAATCCGTCGGCGGCGCTGGTGACTGCCCTGGTGGTCGTGCGCCCGTTCCTGCTCCGGGCCCAGGGTGTGGAGGAGGTGCTGGCGCTGCCATTGGTCATTCCGGCAGGGTTCGACTGGCTGCAGCGCAACAAGCGCCGGCAGTACCTGCGAGCGAAGTTGAGCCCGGGTGTCGACGGGCAATTGAGCGTGGAGCTGCACCCTCAACAAAGCTCGGCGATGTTGAGCGCCGCCTGCTGGGCCGACGGGCTTGCCGTGGTCGAGTGCGAGCAGCAAGTGCTCAAGCACGACAACGTTCGGTTCCTGTCCTTTGCCGAATTGATGCATTGAGCGCACTTGATTGCCGTCAAGGCCGTGGCGGTCTGTCTCGCTAGACTGGCAGCGGATTTTCGACCGCTCCGAGCCTGTAGGTGACAGCTGTCAGCCGATGGTCGATACGAGCTCTTTGATGAGGATTACCCATGCAACTGGTCTGCCCGGCAGGGAACCTGCCTGCGCTCAAGGCGGCAGTACGCCAAGGCGCCGATGCCGTCTACGTCGGTTTTCGTGATGACACCAATGCCCGGCATTTCGCCGGGTTGAATATGGACGACAAACAGTTCGACGCCGCGGTCGCGTTCATTCGCCAACATCAACGCAAGCTCTATGTCGCGGTCAACACCTATCCTCAGCCCAAGGGCTGGGAGCGCTGGCAGCGGGCAGTGGATCGCGCCGCCGATTTCGGCGTGGATGCACTGATCGCCGCGGATCCCGGGGTGCTCAACTACGCCTGCCAACGTTTCCCGAAACTGGCGTTGCACTTGTCTGTCCAGGGCTCGGCGACCCATGCCGCGGCGTTGGGTTTCTATGCGCAGCGCTACGGTATTCGCCGCGCCGTGCTGCCGCGAGTGCTGTCGTTGGCCCAGGTACGCCACGTCGCCGCCAGCAGCCCGGTACCGATTGAAGTCTTCGGCTTCGGCAGCTTGTGCATCATGGCCGAAGGGCGCTGCCATCTTTCTTCCTATATCACTGGCGAATCGCCGAACCTGTGCGGCGTCTGTTCGCCGGCCAAGGCGGTGCGCTGGAGCGAGGACGCCCAAGGTTTGAGCGCGCGCCTCAGTGAGGTGCTGATCGACCGCTACACCCCGGACGAACCTGCCGGGTATCCGACCCTGTGCAAGGGCCGTTTCCTGGTCGACGGCAAGCGCTTCCATGCGCTGGAGGAACCCACCAGCCTCGACACCCTGGATCTGCTGCCGGAACTGACAGCGATCGGCGTCGAAGCGGTGAAAATCGAAGGCCGCCAGCGCAGCCCGGCCTATGTGGAACAAGTCACCCGCGTCTGGCGCGCCGCCCTGGATGCCCATCGCGGCTCGCCCGGCAGCTTTCGGGTCAAGGATGAATGGCGTCAGGTATTGGCCGGTTTGTCCGAAGGCAGCCAGACCACCCTGGGTGCTTATCATCGATCATGGCAATGAGGGACGGGACATGAAGCTCAGCCTGGGACCGGTCCTGTTTTACTGGGACAAACAGCAACTCAGCAATTTTTACGCCGAGATGTCGGCCTTGCCCCTGGATGTGATTTACCTGGGGGAAACCGTGTGCTCGAAACGCCGGGCGTTTTCCCTGGACCAGTGGCTTGGCCTGGGGCGCGAGCTGCAAGAATGCAGCCAGGCGCAGCTGGTGCTTTCCAGCCTGACCCTGATCGAAGCGGCTTCCGAACTCTCCAGCCTGCGCCGTCTGTGTGACAACGGCCAGTTGCTGGTGGAGGCCAACGACATGGGCGCGGTGCAACTGATGGCCGAGCGCAAATTGCCCTTTGTCGGTGGTCCGGCGTTGAATGTGTATAACGGACATTCCCTGAGCCAGTTGATGGACAGTGGAATGACTCGCTGGGTGCCGCCGGTGGAGTGCTCTGCGGCGCTGATTGCCGATGTGATCGAGCAGGTGGGCGAACTGGGTCGTGCGGTGCCGGAAGTCGAAATCTTTGCCTATGGGCATTTGCCCCTGGCCTATTCCGCGCGCTGCTTCACCGCCCGGGCGGAAAACAGGCCGAAAGACGACTGTCAGTTTTGCTGCATCAACTACCCCGACGGCATGGCCCTGACCAGTCAGGAAGGTCAGCCGTTGTTCACCCTCAATGGCATCCAGACGATGTCCGCCGAGGTGACCAATCTGCTGGCGGATTATTCCGGGCTGGTGGCCTGCGGTGCCGATCTGTTGCGCCTGAGCCCGCGTGCCCAGGGCATGGCCGAGGTGGTCGGGGCTTTTCAACGGGTACGCCTGGGCGAGACGCCGCCGCTGTTTGTCGAAGGCTGCAATGGTTACTGGCATGGCCAGGCCGGGATGTTGCGCGTCGAGGAGGTCGGCCTGTGTTGAACCGAAAAAAATGGCTGTTGAAAGGGGCCGACCGGTTGTTGCCGCTGGTACGCCGGGTGCCTTTTGCCGTGCAGCGGCTGGCGTTGCAGCAGGCGCTCAATCGTTGCCTTGCCGAGCCGTTGCGTGATGGCGGCTTCGAGCTGTTGCGCGGGCGCTGGCTGTGCCTGCGGATCCCTGACCTGGGCTTGTCCTGGTACTTGACCCTGGGGCGTAACGGCTTGCAGATCGCCGAGCGCGCTGAGGCGCAGGTGACTATCAGTGGCAACTGGCGGGAGTTTTTGCTCCTGGCCAGCCGTCAGGAAGATCCGGACACGCTGTTTTTTCGTCGACGGCTGGTGATCGAGGGGGATACCGAACTGGGGCTGGGGCTGAAGAATCTGATCGACAGTCTTGATCCGGATGTCTTGCCTGTTTGGTTGTGGCGCAATCTGGAGCGGGCGGGGAAGGGGGTGGCGGCGGGGTAACCATCAAGATCAAAAGATCGCAGCCTGCGGCAGCTCCTACGCCGACCGCATACACCTGCAATGGGCCGGGTGTACGCAATCCCCTGCGGCAGCTCCTACGCGCCGACCGGGTACACCCGCAATGTTGTGGGTGCACACAATCCCCTGTAGGAGCTGCCGCAGGCTGCGATCTTTGGGCGGCTGTCACAGCATTCATGCCAGGCTCAGGCCTGTGACGAAGCGGCATAAACAGCTTGCTGCTCTTCCTCAAGATCCCCCACCACCGCTGGCACCCTTTATATGGGAATCGTGTCAACTGGACAATCTCGTTACGCGAACAACCTGTACGGGTAGGACGGGGTAGGTTCATGGGTGTCCTCGCGCGAAACCGCAGGCACCTTCTCAAACAGCTCTAATGGGTGCAGCAGGAAATAGGTTTTCCATTCAAAGTGGATTTTTTGAGGCCGGGGTTTGGGGAACAATGGAACCAAAATCCAACGTAAGCCCTACCACCTCCGCTCGTAAGCGCTTGTGGGTTCATTATCGCTGGGCGTGAGGGAAACACTCGGTGACAATCGGGCTAGCGCCCGTCGAAAACCTTCCACTTTGGACATATCTCCCCGGGTTCTGTGGATAATGACGCCATA
This sequence comes from Pseudomonas sp. KH_050, assembly GCF_057838875.1. Classification (NCBI taxonomy): domain Bacteria; kingdom Pseudomonadati; phylum Pseudomonadota; class Gammaproteobacteria; order Pseudomonadales; family Pseudomonadaceae; genus Pseudomonas; species Pseudomonas sp. KH_050. The sequence continues at coordinate 2,127,463 of NZ_CM174478.1, forward strand.
GGCGTAAGGGAATAAACCCTCCAGCCAGTCTCGTGGGTGGATCTCGACGCTGTTCTCCAGTGTCGCGACGACCCAGTCGGGGAGCCATGACATATCGCGGTCCGAGAAGTTGACTTCGCCTGCGATCAGCAACGCCAGCGTGGTACGCAGTGACGATTTGTCCTTCAATAATCGCTCTTGCAGCGCTTGGCAAGCGTCCGGGTCATCCAGTAACACGCGAAGATCGTTGGGCCTGCTCAGCTTCAGCGAGGCAGGAAGCAGCGCAGACAAGGCCGGTAACGAGTCCGTCCAGCGTTTTTGCACCTCCAGATCAATCCCGACGAAGTCCAGCGCCGGGGGCGCAAGCGGCGCGTAACGGATAACCGTGGGTGTCAGATAGCGCAGGCGAAGGCTCATGATGTCCATAAAGAGCCGGTCACTGGCGCATAAAGACTCCAGGGCAGGTGCGGTGCGCGGTTTGGTTGATGGCGGTGGGCCGATAATGAACGTCGCATTGCGTCGGTGGGGCAGGTAATGAATGTCGCCCCAGCTGTCGTTCAGGCGGTGGGCGAGCCAAGCTTGGGGTGCAGGGCCGTTGAACGGGTCCAGGTTCATGGGGACGCCAAAACCGTTGAACACCACATGACCGAGGGGATTGAGGCGGCTCTTCAATAGTTGGTGGAACCCGTGATCAAACACGATCGGGGCATAACCGCTCTGGGTGTAGAGGTCGACAATAATGACGTCGTACCGGTCGGGGGTGACGACTAGAAAGTGCGCGGCATCGGCGACCACACTGTCAAAGTCGATATGCGCTGCAAGTCGGTTCCGGTTGTCGAGGCTGTGCACGAGTGCGGTCTCGTCCAGATCAACGGCCAACAGACTGGCCACTCTGGTGCTGGCTGCGATCGGCGCCAGCGCCACTCCGTCCGAAAGCCCCAGCATCAGAACCGAGATTCGATCCTTGGACGGATCCCCCAGGAAACCGGTACAGCCCATGTCGTCATAATATTGGCCGCAGAAGATCTGTTCATGTCGAGCAGATTCAGATCGATCCTTGAAGTCCGGCATGGTGAAAGGCAACTCCGTTTGTAAGAGGCGGGTGTACGGCGAGGCACGTCAGTGCGCAAACGCTTCAGGGTATTTGTCCAGGTAGGCATCATTGAGCTGCGTATCCGGGGAACGCATGAAAGTTTTGAAATCGGGTACTAGAAAGACCAGTAGAGACAACAGCAGCACCATGACGCCCAGCAGCGTGATTGTCAGTGCGACCCCCAGATAGGCGATCAGGGTGTTCATCGCAAAACTGCCCAAGGGGCTGGCCGCCGCAGACAGAAATGAAACCGTGGCAAAAATCCGGTTGCGATGGAGCTTGGGCGTCGCCAGCAACCTCACAGCGGAGGTGGGGATGTTGATCAACATCAGGCCGACGCCGCCGCAGAAAAAGGCCGCGGGCACTATGAACGACGATGAAACGGTGCCGACTACCACCAGGTTGCACCCCAGTAATGCAAAACCTGCGGACACACACATGTCACGGGGGACCCGGTCGGATAACCAACCGATGATCTTGTAACTGCCCGCCAGAATGCCCAGCCCGAAGCACGAATCCAGAAGACCGATGTAAGTGACCGGGTACTGGATGACGTCCTTTACGTATAGTGGGATCAGGATGGTGAAGAACGGAAACAGGGCAAAGTTGATCAGCATTGCGATGATGGCCAGGTAAAATTCGACTTTCACTCCGTACACCACTTTGAAGCCTGAATAGATCATGCTGAAGCCGCTGGCACCCGGGGCTTTTTCGCCTTGGCCAGTGGCACCGATGTGGCTCGGGATGGTCGCGATCAACGCCCCGGCGATGAGAATCGCAAAAAAATCGGCGGCAAAGGCGAACGTGATACCGAACCCGTAAATCAACCCGCTGGCCAGTACCGGCCCCAGCAGAATGGAAAAGGACGACATCACGCTTTTGGTCCGAAAGGCCAGGGAGACTTTATCGTCGTCTGCAAACAAAGGAATGATCGACGCCTGGAGAGGGTCGCGCACGCCGACGATCGCACTGCTGATCATCATTAGTGCGCCCAACGTCCAGGGGTTGAACGACCCCGTAACGGACAGCACCACCATCAACAGCGCTGTCAGCAGGCTGATCCATGAGGCCAGCTTGATGATCAGGATTTTGTTGTACTTGTCCCCCAGCCATCCCAGCAGGGGTTTGGCTAACACCTCCGCCGCGATGGAACAGGCAATCATATTGGCAAAATAGAGCGCAGAGCCTGTTTCCTGCAAGGCCCACCAGGCCACTGCCAGTTGATTGCACCGCCCCCCCAGAACCATCAGCAAAAAGCTGAATTGCACTTTCAGCAGACGCCGGTCGATGCCGGGAAAGCCCCACGTAATGCCTGAAAAATTTGCACTCATTGACGTACCTTTGATCCGGATAGGGTGACTGCGCAATCAGGGGCGTTCAAAAAACGACGGGGTAACATTCATCAGGGAAAATCGCCAGATATCGCTCGATGCCACCCTCAAGGCTATAGAGTTCCGCTTCCTGGCTGACGGTGCGAACTGCCAGCAGGGCCGCCTTGCTCCTGACGCCGGATTTGCAATAGAAAACGATTCGGCGGGCGGTATCGAGTTCTTCCTGGCGCTTGATGATGTCTTTGAGCGGAATCAGTCTGCCGCCCAGCGAACCTTGCTGATGCTCGCTGACATCGCGCACATCGACCAATTGAAATGGCGCTTGTGTCGCTATCCAGTCATGCAGTGTGTCGGGTGACAGCCAGTCGCTGTCGCGCCACGCAGGCGTGGTCGTAGCGCCAAGCGTTCTCGCAGGGGGCCGGTCCCGTGTTTTTTTGTTGATGTTCAACAGGTGGAAGGTGTTGTCCAGGCAGTCGATAGACAACAATTGCCCGCTCAAGGGCTCCCCGGCACGGAGGATGAGCTTGAGTACTTCATTGGCCTGAAAGCAACCGAGCAAGCCAGGTATGACGCCAAGAACGCCCGCTTCCGAACAGTTTTGTGTCAAGTGCGGTGGCGGCGGTGTTTCGAACAGATCCCGGAAGCACGGCCCCCGTTGTTGGGTGTGCCGGTTGTAATAATTAAATACCGACACCTGCCCCTCGAACTGACTGATTGAGGCATAGACCATTGGCTTCTGCTGATCTGAGACCTTTGCCAGCGTTTACGCACAGAGAACCCTTCAATGCATCGGGTCGTATACTGGCAAACACCGGAATACCGATGCGGTCCAGCCAGGTTGTGTCGGTCACTCGGGTAATGCCCAAGCGCGGGGCTATATCGTTGACGATGATCTTTAATGTTTCTTCGGCACTGCGGCGACGAAGGCTCGAACTAAGCCTTTGCACAAAGGGTCACCTCTGAGTGATGAACGGTATAAGCAAGCATCATGTTCGGCACAATAGTAGACGGGAGGGAATAATTTCCCTCCCGTTTTTTCAGGCTGCGATTTTAACGTCTTCAGCCAGAGCCAGCGTCAACACGTTGTGGTTCGACTGATGTGCCACAAAACCGGCGTGCTTCAGGCTTTCATCGTTCAGAATGACGGAGAACTTCTCCGCGGTTTCTGCGTCCAGTTCAAGCTCGAAGGTTACATCATTAACTAGGGAGTCTATTTTATTTATCCTGTCCGTAGCATTGCGTTTGAGAAAGGTTGTTGCGCAACACCTATAAGGTTTTGCAAGTAGTGGAGCTCACGTCAAACCAATATTGGTTTCAAGATGTTGCGATTTTATATCTCTGCGAAGTGCTGACGAGTTGCTTGAAGCATTAGTCGCAAAGCGCTTGTGCACCCCTCGCATAAATAGCGATGGGTTATGCGATTGCGGGATGGGTACATCGGTTTGAATGAGGCTTGGTGTTTTTTGAGTTTTGAATTTTGGGTTTGGGGAGCAATGGATACTTTCTGAGCCTGTCTCGTTGAGCGGGTCCCTGAAAGAAGGCAGATTGTCTCCTCCTACATTCCCATCGATTTGTGCTGAGATTTGCGTAGGATGTTTCTGATTCTTTGTACGACAATGCCCCGCAGTAATTTCTTTATTGAGGTAATGGGTCTAATCCCGCGCCATCCACGTCCTAGTGGCCTGAGCGGTTAATCCATTGATTTATTCTTTATCACGCTCAACTACCGAGCTGATGATGGCTTCAGCCGTTTTGTTCCACCCAGCCTTCCACAGCGTTTAACCAAGACGCGCTGGTCGGTGTGAAGTGCAATTTGAAAGGAGGATGCTTTTCCAGCCACTGCTTGATGGCAGCGGTCTTGTGGGTCGAGCTGTTATCCAGAATCACATGCAAATCCAGTCCGGCGGGTGTGCTGTGGCCTGGTAATCGGACGGATTACCCCGCGCGCATTATCGCCGCATCTCCCCCGGTTTCGCGGTCCAGCAGGGCAAGTCCCCTCGCCACAGGTTCGGTGTTTGGCACTGCCTTCTCAAACCACCGTCTCGGTGGCATCGACCATCAGGTTCTCTTCCTCAAGATCCCCCCCACCAATCAACCGTTTCACCTCTTCAAACAACTCATCGCTCTGCTCCTCGCTGCAGTCCTCGCCATAGCGCTTGCGCAAACCATGCTGGCTCAGAATCAGGTGCACATCGGCGTGCAGGCCGTGCTGGTTCAGGCAGCCTTCGACACATTGCAGCGGGCAGCCGTCCAGCGCGAGGATCGGTCGTCCCGAGCGCGCCTTGTTGACCAGCTGCGCCACGTGCCCGCCGACTCCGACGATACACGACATCTCCGCCAGGCCGGCGCGGTCCAGGCGCAGGGCCAGGGTGTTGGCCAGCTGTGCAACGTTCGAGCAACCGGAACAGGAGTAGACCAAAGGCAGGGTTGAATCGGACATGAGGGTTCTCCACAGATGGACTCTGTCAGTGTGCAAGGCTGGCGGTATTGCGCCTTGACCATGGTCAAGGCTGCGCGGTGCACGGCTACTGCTGGTAAGCGGCCAGGTCTTCTTCGGCGAGGATGCGGATGTTGCGCCGCTCCATCGCAATCAGGCCGCCCTCGACCAGGCGATGCAAAATCCGCGAGAAGGTTTCCGGCTGGATCCCCAGTTTCGAGGCCACCAGGCGTTTGGACACCTGCAGGACAATATGCCCGCTGACGGGGTCGCGTTCCTGGAACAGGAAGTTGATGACCCGGCGGCTGGCGTTGGCGAGGGTCAGGGTGTCGATGTCCTTGAGTCGCTGGTGCAGGTGGATGCTCATGCTCGCGAGGATCGCCAGGCAGATTTTTGGCTGGTCCTCCAGGGCTGTGCGGTAGTGAGCGCCTTCGATACTGACCAGCACGCTGTCTTTCAGCGCCGTGGCGCTCACCGGGTAGAGCCGGGCCTGGCTGAACAGCAAGGCTTCGGCAAAGGTTTGCCCGGCGTGGATGATCTCCACCAGATTTTCCTGGCCCTCGCCAGTGACCCGATGCAGCTTGATCTGACCGCTGACCAGCAGGAAAAAGCGCTTGGCCGGATCGCCCTGATGCATGAGGGTGCCATGACAGCTCAGGCGTTTCAGATTGGCCAGGGCGCAGACGTCCTGGAAGACCTTTTCCGGCAATTGGCTGAACAGATGGTGACGGCGCAAGATTAAAACGATTGAAGGGTGGGTCAGCATGGCGTACCTCCGCTGATGGTCATGGTAGAGCGAGCGGACCCTTCGGCCTATGCCTCCGCAGGTCTACCTCGAAAGAGAGATGCCCGTCAGCTCGCGCTGCGCAGATGCTCCATGGCCCACACCGCAGCTTCTACCCGCGAGCGCAAGCCGAGTTTGTGCAGCAGGTTTTTCACGTGGACCTTGACCGTGCCTTCGGTGATGCCGAGCTTGTGGCCGATGACTTTGTTGCTGAACCCGCTGGCAATGGTTTTCAGCACCTGGCGCTCACGCTCGGTCAGTTCGACCACCGCCAGCCGTGGCGGTGAACGCAGCGCCTGGGCCATGACCCGGGTCAGGCCGGGGCTGATCACCAGTGCGCCGTTCAGGGCATCGTGGATGTACTGAATCAACAGCTCGGGTTCCATGTCCTTGAGCAGATAGCCGTCGGCATCCAGCCGCAACGCGTCGCGTATATCGTCTTCGGCGTCGGACACGGTGAACAGCAGCACCTTTCCGTGGTAGTTCATGGCCCGCAAGTGACGCAGGGTTTCCAGGCCATTCATCTGCGGCATGTTGTTATCGAGCAGCACCAGGTCCGGCTGCAGAGGTTCGATGAGGGTCAATGCTTCTTCACCGTTGCCGGCTTCACCGACGATCAGGAAATTTTCTTCCAGTTCGAGCATCTGGCGGATGCCGTGACGCATCATCGGATGATCGTCTACCAGCAGGATTCGGTGTTGCAGGGGAGTGGTCATGACACGCTACCTTGTGTTTGCTGTCCGAGAAATTCCGGTTGGAATTCCAGTTGGACGAGGGTGCCCTGAGGCGTGCGGGAAACTATCTGCAGTTCGCCACGCAGGCTGCGAGCACGTTCATTCATGATGTTCAGGCCGTGGTGTTCGCGCTGGTCGACATCGCCGCAAAAACCCCGGCCGTCGTCTTCGATCGAGAGCCTGACGGTCTCGCCTTCCTGCCGCAGTTGCAGCCAGGCGTTTTGCGCATGGGCGTGGCGCAGGCAATTGGAGAGCGCCTCGCGGGTGATTTGCAGGAGGTGGATTTGCTCGCTGGCCGACAGCTCGAAGGCCAGCGAATCGACGTGCAGGTGCACCTGGAAATCGCCCCGGCCGGAGAACTCCTGGGCGGTGTCCTCGAGTTCCTGCACCAGCCCCGCGTCGTGAATCTGCAAGCGAAAGGTGGTCAGCAGTTCGCGTAACTGGCGGTAGGCATTGTTCAGTCCTTCGCGCAGTTCGGCGGTGACGGTTTCCAGGGTTTCCACCGGTTCGCCACGACGCATCAGGGTCTGCATGCGGCTGACTTGCAGCTTCATGTAGGACAGCGCCTGGGCCAGTGAGTCGTGCAGTTCGCGGGCGATGATCGTGCGTTCTTCGAGCAGTAGCAGGCGATGGTCCTGTTCACGCTGGCGCTTGAGCGAGAGCGAAGTACCGATCAGGTTGGCCAGCGCCTGGATCAGTTCGGTTTCCCAGGTTTGCGCCGGGTGACCGTCGACAAAATGCGCCTTGAGTTCGCCCAGTTCATTGCCCTGGTTGCTGATGCTGAAGGTTTGCGGGCTGGCGGTGTGGTGCTTCTCGCAGGTGGCGCAATCGCTGCTGGCGCAGACCTCGCGGCTGTTCTCGCCATGCAGGGCGAGCAATTGCGAGGCCGGAGCCTGCAGTTGTCCTTGCAGGCACAGCAACAGGCGCAGACCGGGCAGGCGCTGCTGGAAGCGCCGGATCAACTCGTCCAGCCCTTCGGCGTTGGCCAGGCGGGTGGCCAGGCTGCGGCTGCTTTGATACAGCAGCTCGAGGGCCGCATTGGCTTGTTGCAGGTTCAGGGTCTTTTGCTGGACCTGGCTCTCAAGGGTGCGGTGCGAGTCTTCGATCGTTTCGGCCATGGCGTTGAAACTCATGGCCAACTGGCCCAGTTCATCCTGCGACTGATGATTGACCCGCACCTTGAAATCGCCACCACGAAAGCGCTGGGTGGCGTCCACCAACTCTTGCAGGGGCGAGACCACGCCGTTCTGCAACTCGTACAAACCGATCAGCAGAATGATCATGGTGGTGAACAGGGCCATGCCCTGGATCGCCTGCTGCCAGCCTTGTTTGTGTTCGCTTTGTTGCTGCAACAGGCTGACGAACTGGTTCATCTGTTCGACGAAGGGCAGGGCACTGGCCTGAAACAGCGCCGAATCGCCGCGCTCCAGTGCCGGACGCAAATTGTCGTTCCAGTGCTGCTGGATGTGTTGGTAGCTGGCCTGCAGCGAGGTGTTCGGGCCGTCTTCGAGTACCGCCTTGAGCGACTGGCTGTCGAGTCGCCGCTGCAGGCTGTGGGTGATGCTGGCGATTTCTTCGGCGGTTGCGCCCGAGGCCAGTTTCCAGCTCAGGTGATAGGTCTCCATGCGCACCGAGCCTGCGGTGTTGATCGCCGCCGCGTCGCCCTGGCTGAACCAGGCGATCAAGCCGGCGCTCAGGGAGCTGGCGAGGGCCAGTACGGCGATCAGGATCACCGCGAGCCCGGCGCGAGCGGGCAGGGAGCTGCGCAGCCAGTTCAACATCAGTGTCGATCCGGGGCAATGGGCAGGTTGTGGCTGAGCGAATAGTGCATGTGCAGCTCCAGGTTGAAGGCGGGCAATGGTTTTGCAGCCGATCCCGGGCGCACTACCTCCAAAGAGTTGTCGGCCGCTGCGTGTCGGCAAAAGCCTCGGCAAACAAGGTTAATCAATTGATAAATAAAGGGTTTTGTTCGTTTTGGGGACTACCACCTTAGAGGTAGACAGGGCCAGCATAGGCTTATACCGCCTTGGGCTTCGTTGACGTGGATCAAGTTTTCCCGGGGTTCGTCTCTCTAGTCTGCGGCCATGGCTAACTGACTGGAGAACATTGTGGCCGAACCGCGCGTACAACAAGGTCTGGTGCTGGGTATGAGTACCCTGGCCTTCACCGTGTGCTTTATGGTCTGGATGATGTTTGCCGTGCTCGGCGTGCCGATCAAGGAGCTACTCCAGCTCAACGAAACCCAGTTCGGCCTGCTGGCCGCGACCCCGGTGCTGACTGGCTCGCTGGTGCGGTTGCCGTTGGGCCTGCTGACCGACCGCTTCGGCGGGCGCAGCGTGTTCTTCCTGCTGATGCTGACCTGCGTGGCGCCGCTGTACCTGATCAGCCACGCCACCGCCTACTGGCAGTTCCTGGTGCTGGGCTTGTTCGTCGGCCTGGCCGGTGGCTCGTTTTCAGTCGGGATTGCCTACGTCGCCAAATGGTTCGACAAGCAGAACCAGGGCTTCGCCATGGGCATCTTCGGTGCCGGCAACGCCGGGGCGGCGGTGACCAAATTTCTCGCGCCGGCACTGATTGCTGCCGGCAGCTGGCAGCTGGTGCCGAAAGTCTTCAGCGCGATCCTGTTTACCACCGCGCTGCTGTTCTGGTTCCTGACCACAGAAAACAAGGGGCACCGCAGTGCCACCGGCGCCAGCTTGCGTGAGCAACTGGGCGCGTTGAAGGATCCGGCGGTGTGGCGCTACTGCCAGTACTACTCGATCGTCTTCGGCGGCTACGTCGGCCTGGCCTTGTGGATGACCAAGTACTACGTGCAGGAATACGGCTTCAGCCTGCAAAGCGCGGCGCTGCTGGCAGCCTGTTTTTCCCTGCCCGGCGGCGTGCTGCGCGCCGTCGGCGGCTGGATGTCGGATCGCTGGGGCGCCCAGAGCGTGACCTGGTGGGTGCTGTGGGTGAGCTGGGTCTGCCTGTTCCTGCTGTCCTATCCGCAGACCCAACTGCAAGTGCAGACCATCAATGGCCCGCTGGATTTTCATATCGGCCTGAACGCCACGCTGTTCACCGTGCTGCTGTTCGTCATGGGCATCGCCTTCGCCTTCGGCAAGGCCTCGGTTTTCAAATACATCGCCAACGACTACCCGAAAAACATGGGTGCGGTGTCCGGCATCGTCGGCCTCGCCGGTGGCCTGGGCGGGTTCATCCTGCCGATTCTGTTCGGCGCCCTGGTGGACCTGACCGGCGTGCGCTCCTCCTGCTTCATGTTGATGTACGGCGTGGTCTGGGTCTCCCTCACCTGGATGTACTTCAGCGAAATACGCAAAAGCCCGCTGCTTGGTAAAGCGCCGCTGCTGACCCCGTCCCCGATTTCCAGCATTGCCATAGGAGAAGAACATGTCCGTTCTGCAAAAGCCTGATTCAGGCCCGGTCATTCATGACTGGCGCCCGGAAGACCCAGCGTTCTGGGGGCGTAGCGGCAAACAGACCGCCACGCGCAACCTGTGGATTTCCATTCCCGCGCTGTTGCTGGCCTTTGCCGTGTGGATGGTCTGGAGCACGGTGATCGTGCGCTTGAACGCCATCGGCTTCAGCTTCACCACCGACCAGTTGTTCTGGCTGGCGGCATTGCCGGGGCTGTCCGGGGCCACCTTGCGGATCTTCTATTCGTTCATGGTGCCGATCTTCGGTGGCCGTCGCTGGACCGCCCTGAGCACCGCGTCGCTGTTGCTGCCCTCGCTCTGGATGGGCTTCGCGGTACAGGACCCGGGCACCCCTTACAGCGTGTTCGTGCTGATTGCCTTGCTCTGCGGTTTTGGCGGCGGCAACTTCGCCTCGAGCATGTCCAACATCAGCTTCTTCTATCCCAAGTCCCAGCAGGGTACGGCCCTTGGCCTGAATGCCGGGCTGGGTAACCTGGGCGTCTCGGTGATGCAGTTCTGTGTGCCGCTGGTGATTACCTTTGGCGTGTTCGGCTTCATGGGCGGATCGCCGCAAGTGCTGCCGGACGGTGGCCAGTTGTGGCTACAAAACGCCGGGTTCATCTGGGTGCCATTCATTGTCGCGGTGACGTTGATTGCCTGGTTCGGCATGAACGACCTGTCCAGCGCCCGGGCTTCGTTCAGCGAACAGGCGGTGATCTTCAAGCGCAAGCACAACTGGCTGATGTGCTGGTTGTACCTGGCGACCTTCGGTTCGTTCATCGGCTTTTCCGCGGCCTTTCCGCTGCTGATCAAGACCTCATTCCCTGATGTCATCGCCCTGAAATTCGCCTTCCTCGGCCCGCTGGTCGGAGCCCTGGTGCGTCCATTGGGCGGCTGGCTGGCGGACAAACTCGGCGGCGCGAAAGTGACCTTGTGGAACTTCGTGGCGATGATCGTGATGGTCTTCGGGGTCATGCACTTCCTGCCGCAGAACGGTGAGCCTGGCAACTTCTACGGCTATCTCGGGATGTTCATGCTGCTGTTCGTGACCACTGGCATCGGCAACGGCTCCACCTTCCGGATGATCCCGGTGATCTTCCGCGCCCAGCATGAAAAAGAGTCTGCCGGGCAACCGCCGGCCATTCGTGAACAAGCCCTGAAGAACGCCGGCAAGGAGTCCGCCGCAGTGCTCGGCTTCAGCTCGGCGATGGGTGCCTTCGGCGCGTTCTTCATTCCCAAATCCTTCGGCACTTCGATGGCCCAGACCGGTGGCCCGGAGATGGCCTTCTACATGTTCGTCGGCTTTTACCTGAGCTGCATTGTGGTGACCTGGTGGTGGTACGCGCGCAAAGGCGCCGCGACACCCTGCTAAGCCGACCCGAATTCAACCGTTGCGTGGGCGGGGCACAGACTCCGCGACAAAGCCTGAGAGGTATACACCGTGAGTCATTTACTGGATCAGTTGCGGTTTTTCAATCGCAAGCAAGGCGAGTTCTCCGAAGGTCATGGAGAAACCCGCAAAGAGTCCCGCGATTGGGAGAACGTTTACCGTTCCCGCTGGCAGTACGACAAGATCGTGCGCTCCACCCATGGGGTGAACTGCACCGGATCCTGCTCCTGGAAAATCTACGTCAAGAACGGTCTGATCACCTGGGAAACCCAGCAGACCGACTACCCGCGTACCCGTAACGATCTGCCGAACCATGAGCCCCGTGGCTGTCCCCGTGGCGCCAGTTACAGCTGGTACATCTACAGCGCCAACCGGCTCAAGTACCCGAAAATCCGCAAGCCGTTGCTCAAGCTCTGGCGCGACGCACGGCAGACCATGGCACCGGTGGAAGCCTGGGCCAGCATCGTCGAGGACAAGGTCAAGGCCGACTCCTATAAAAGCAAGCGTGGCATGGGTGGCTTCATTCGTTCCAGCTGGGAGGAAGTCAACGAGATCATCGCCGCTTCCAATGTCTACACCATCAAGCAATACGGCCCTGACCGGATTGTCGGCTTCTCGCCGATTCCGGCCATGTCGATGGTCAGCTACGCCGCGGGTTCGCGTTACCTGTCGCTGATCGGCGGCGCCTGCCTGAGCTTCTATGACTGGTACTGCGACTTGCCACCGGCATCGCCCATGGTCTGGGGCGAGCAGACCGACGTGCCGGAATCGGCCGACTGGTACAACGCCAACTACATCATTGCCTGGGGCTCCAACGTTCCGCAGACCCGTACCCCGGACGCGCACTTTTTCACCGAAGTCCGCTACAAGGGCACCAAGACGGTTGCTATCACTCCGGACTACTCGGAAGTGGCCAAGCTCACCGACCTGTGGCTGAACCCCAAGCAGGGCACCGATGCGGCGCTGGCCCAGGCGTTCAACCATGTGATCTTCAAAGAATTCCACCTGGACAAGCCGAGCGCCTATTTCACCGACTACGCCAAGCGCTTCACCGACTTGCCGGTGCTGGTGCTGCTCAAGCAAATGGTCGACGTGGCACCGGGCGCCGGTTACCAGCCGGACCGGTTCCTGCGTGCCAGTGACCTGACCGACAACCTCGGCCAGGAAAACAACCCGGAATGGAAAACCATCGCCCTGGATGTCAGCGGTGAGCTGGTTTCACCTCAGGGTTCCATCGGTTATCGCTGGGGCGAGAAGGGCAAGTGGAACATCCTCCCCCGTGAAGGCGGCGAAGGCCGTGAGATCGATCTGAAACTGAGCCTGATCGGTGACGACGTCGCCGAAGTGGCCTTCCCGTATTTTGCCGGCGAGTCCCACGAGCACTTCCAGCACGTCGCTGGCGATGCCGTGCAATACCGCCGCGTGCCGGTGCATAACGTGGTCCTGGCCGACGGCAGCGTGGCGAAAGTCGCCACCGTGTTCGACCTGTCGGCGGCCAACCTGGCGATCGATCGTGGCCTGGGTGGCGCTAACGTCGCCAAGGATTACAACGACGCCAGCGTCCCCGGGACCCCGGCCTGGCAGGAGCAGATCACCGGCGTCAGCCGTGAGAAAGCCATCCAGATCGCCCGTGAGTTCGCCGATAACGCCGACAAGACCAAGGGTCGCTCGATGATCATCGTCGGCGCGGCGATGAACCACTGGTACCACATGGACATGAACTACCGCGGGCTGATCAACATGCTCATGCTCTGCGGTTGCGTTGGCCAGACCGGTGGCGGCTGGGCGCACTATGTCGGTCAGGAAAAACTCCGTCCGCAATGCGGCTGGCTGCCATTGGCGTTCGGCCTGGACTGGAACCGTCCGCCGCGGCAAATGAACGGCACCAGCTTCTTCTATGCCCACAGCTCGCAATGGCGCCACGAGAAAATGAGCATGCACGACGTGCTCTCGCCACTGGCCGACAAAAGCCAGTTCCCCGAGCATGCCCTGGACTACAACATCCGCGCCGAACGCGCCGGCTGGTTGCCCAGCGCGCCGCAACTCAACACCAACCCGCTGCATATCTGCCGCGATGCCGCAGCCGCCGGCATGGACCCCAAGGACTACGTGGTCAAGTCGCTGCAAGACGGCTCCCTGCGCTTCTCCTGCGAACAGCCGGACAGCCCGGTGAACTTCCCGCGCAACATGTTTATCTGGCGTTCGAACCTGCTGGGCTCCTCGGGCAAAGGCCATGAGTACATGCTCAAGTACCTGCTCGGCACCAAGAACGGGGTGATGAACGAAGACATCGGCCAGGTCGGCGACTGCAAGCCGCAAGAAGCCGAATGGGTCGCCGAGGGCGCCATCGGCAAGCTCGATCTGGTCACCACCCTGGACTTCCGCATGTCTTCGACCTGCGTCTATTCCGACATCGTGTTGCCGACCGCAACCTGGTACGAAAAAGACGACATGAACACCTCGGACATGCACCCGTTCATTCACCCACTGTCGGCAGCCATCGACCCGGCCTGGGAATCGCGCTCCGACTGGGAAATCTACAAAGGCATCGCCAAGGCGTTTTCCAGCATGGCGGTCGGACACCTGGGGGTTGAAAAAGATCTGGTGACCATCCCGTTGATGCACGACAGCGTCGGCGAACTGGCCCAGCCATTTGGCGGCACTGACTGGAAAAGTGCCGGAGTGGCGCCTGAGCCGGGCAAGAACGCGCCGAACCTGCATGTGGTGGAGCGTGACTACCCGAACATCTACAAGCAGTTCTCCTCCCTTGGGCCAATGCTGGAAAAACACGGCAACGGCGGCAAGGGCATCAACTGGAACGCCGACGCCGAAGTGAAATTCCTCGGCGAACTCAATCACAAGGAACGCGCCGCCGGTATCAGCCAGGGTCGGCCGAAAATCGACACGGCAATCGACGCTGCTGAAGTGATTCTGTCGCTGGCGCCGGAAACCAACGGCCATGTTGCCGTCAAGGCCTGGGCCGCGCTGTCGGAATTCACCGGCATCGACCACAGCCACCTGGCGCTGTCCAAGGCCCACGAAGCGATTCGTTTCCGCGACATCCAGGCACAGCCGCGCAAGATCATTTCCAGCCCGACCTGGTCCGGTCTCGAAGACGATCACGTCAGCTACAACGCCGGCTACACCAACGTTCACGAAGCCATCCCATGGCGCACCATCACCGGTCGCCAGCAGTTCTACCAGGATCACCCGTGGATGCAGGCGTTCGGCGAGCAGCTGATGAGTTACCGGCCACCGGTCAACACCCGGACCATCGAAGGGGTGAAAGGCAAGCGCAGCAACGGCGAGACCGAAATCGTCCTGAACTGGATCACCCCGCACCAGAAATGGGGCATCCACAGTACCTACAGCGACAACCTGCTGATGCTCACCCTCAGCCGTGGCGGACCGATTGTCTGGCTCTCGGAGAACGACGCGAAACGCGCCGGCATCGAGGACAACGACTGGATCGAGTGCTTCAACGTCAACGGCGCGCTGACCGCCCGAGCGGTGGTCAGCCAGCGAGTCAAGGACGGCATGGTGATGATGTACCACGCCCAGGAACGGATCGTGAACGTGCCCGGCTCGGAAACCACCAAGACCCGCGGCGGCCATCACAACTCGGTCACCCGGGTGGTGCTCAAGCCGACCCACATGATCGGTGGCTATGCCCAGCAGGCCTACGGTTTCAACTATTACGGCACGGTCGGTTGCAACCGCGATGAATTCGTCGTGGTGCGCAAGATGGCCAAAGTCGACTGGCTCGATGGTTCGACAGGCGATGACCTGCCGCAGCCTTTGCCGACTGAGATGGATTGAGGAGAACAGTCATGAAAATTCGCTCACAGATCGGCATGGTTCTGAACCTGGACAAGTGCATCGGTTGCCACACCTGCTCGATCACCTGCAAAAACGTCTGGACCAGCCGCGAAGGCATGGAATACGCCTGGTTCAACAACGTCGAATCGAAACCCGGGATCGGCTACCCGAAAGAATGGGAAAACCAGGACAAGTGGAAAGGCGGCTGGATCCGCAATGCCAACGGCACGATCAACCCACGGATCGGCGGCAAATTCCGCGTGTTGGCGAATATTTTCGCCAACCCGGACCTGCCGAGCCTCGACGATTACTACGAACCGTTCGACTTCGACTATCAGCACCTGCACACCGCGCCGCTGGGCGAGCACCAGCCCACCGCGCGGCCGCGCTCGCTGGTCTCCGGCAAGCGCATGGAAAAAATCGAGTGGGGCCCGAACTGGGAAGAAATCCTCGGCACCGAATTCGCCAAGCGCCGCAAGGACAAGAACTTCGACAAGATCCAGGCCGACATTTACGGCGAGTATGAAAATACGTTCATGATGTATTTGCCGCGCCTGTGCGAGCACTGCCTCAACCCTGCGTGTGCAGCAGCCTGCCCGAGCGGGGCGATCTACAAGCGCGAAGAAGACGGGATTGTCCTGATCGACCAGGAGAAATGCCGCGGCTGGCGGATGTGCATCAGCGGCTGCCCGTACAAGAAGATTTACTTCAACTGGAAAAGCGGTAAATCCGAGAAGTGCATCTTCTGCTACCCGCGAATCGAAGCCGGGATGCCGACCGTTTGCGCGGAAACCTGTGTCGGGCGCATTCGTTACCTCGGTGTGCTGCTGTATGACGCCGACCGCATCAGCGAAGTGGCGAGCACCGCCAATGAGCAGGATCTGTACGAGAAACAACTGGAGATTTTCCTCGACCCGAACGACCCGGCAGTGATTCGCCAGGCCCTGGCCGACGGTGTCCCGCAGTCGGTGATCGATTCCGCGCAGCGTTCGCCGGTCTACAAGATGGCCGTGGACTGGAAGCTGGCACTGCCGCTGCACCCGGAATACCGCACCTTGCCGATGGTTTGGTATGTGCCGCCACTGTCACCGATCCAGAATGCCGCCACCGCCGGCACCGTGGGCATGAACGGGGTGATCCCGGATGTCGACAGCCTGCGCATTCCCTTGCGCTACCTGGCCAACCTGCTGACTGCGGGCGATGAGAAACCGGTCAAGCGGGCGCTCAAACGCTTGCTGGCCATGCGCGCCTACAAACGTTCCGAGCAAGTCGACGGCGTCCAGGACCTGCAAGTGCTGAAGGATGTCGGCTTGAGCGTGGCTCAGGTCGAGGAGATGTATCGCTACCTGGCGATCGCCAACTACGAAGACCGTTTCGTGGTGCCCAGCGCCCACCGTGAAGACGCCATGAGTGACGCCTTTGCCGAACGCTCGGGTTGTGGTTTCAGTTTCGGCAGCGGCTGTAGTGGCAGCTCCGACACCAACATGTTCGGCGCCAAGAAGGCCAACCGCCGCGACATTCTGAAAACCGTCCAGTTGTGGGAGGAATGAGCATGCGCATTCTCAAAGTGATTTCGCTGCTGCTCGATTATCCGACCGAGACCCTGATTGCCGGTCGCGACGAACTGGAGCAGGCGATTATCCAGTCCCGGGAAATCAGCCCCACGCAACGCGGCGCATTGTTCGAACTGCTCGAACTGATCTGCGCCAATGACCTGATGGACGGGCAGGAGCACTACGGTGCGCTGTTCGGCCGGGGGCGTTCGCTGTCGCTGCTGCTGTTCGAGCATGTCCACGGCGAATCCCGCGACCGTGGCCAGGCCATGGTCGACATGATGGCGCAATACGAAAAGGCCGGGTTTGCCATCGGCGTCAAGGAGCTGCCGGACTATATCCCGCTTTACCTGGAGTACCTCTCCACCCGCGAAAACCTCGAGGCCCGCGAGGGCCTGGCCGATGTTTCGCACCTGCTGGCCTTGCTCGCGGCACGCCTGGAGGAGCGCGAAAGCGCTTATGCCAGCTGCTTCCGGGCGCTGTTGCAGATCGCCGGGGCCGAGCCCCGGCAAGCGGTGGCCGAGCTGCGGGCACAGGTCGCCGCGGAACCTCGCGACGACTCCCTCGAAGCCCTCGACAAGATCTGGGAAGAGGAGGCCGTGGACTTTCTCCAGGCCGAACAGCAGGACCGTTGCAGTGCGCTGCCAAGCGCACCCGGCAAGGCCCGCGAGGAAAGCCCGGTGCCGCTGCACTGGGTGGATTTTCAGCATGAAGGGCTGGCCGCCGTGCCAGCCAAGGAGGTAGGCAATGTCTAAATGGAATCTGTTGTTGTTCGGGATCTATCCCTACGTCGCCTTGGCCATTTGCGTGATTGGCAGCTGGGCGCGCTTCGATCTGTCGCAGTACACCTGGAAGGCTGGCTCCAGCCAGATGCTCAACCAGCGCGGGATGCGCGTGGCGAGCAACTTCTTCCACATCGGTGTGTTGTTCGTGCTGGCCGGGCACTTCGTCGGCCTGCTGACCCCGGCGTCGATCTATCACCATGTGATCAGCACCGAGAACAAGCAGTTGCTGGCGATGGTCTCCGGCGGCTTCTTTGGCCTGCTGTGCCTGGTGGGCTTGCTGATGCTGGTCAACCGGCGGTTGAGCGACCCTCGAGTGCGCTCCACCTCCAGCACTTCGGACATTCTGGTGCTGCTGGTGCTGCTGGCGCAGTTGCTGCTCGGTCTGCTGACCATCGTCGCATCCACCGCCCATATGGACGGCTCGGTGATGGTGATGCTCGCCGATTGGGCGCAGAACACTGTGCTGTTGCGTCCGGTGGAAGCGGCGGCGGCCATCGGGCCGGTCGGCATGATCTACAAGCTGCACGTGTTACTCGGTTTGACCCTGTTCGTGCTGTTTCCTTTCACCCGTCTTGTACATGTGGTCAGTGCACCGATCTGGTACCTGGGACGGCGTTATCAAATCGTTCGGCAGAAAATCTGAGGAGATCATCATGTCAGGTGGATGTGGATGTGGCGGCGGTAAAGGGGGCAGCGGTGGCTGCGGTTCTTCAAAGAAAGACGAGCCTGTAGTGCCAGAAGTGCTCGACATCGCGCCGCAAGGGGCCGTGCAGTTTGAAGCGCTGCCGGGTGAACCGGCGGCGGCTGCTGGCGACGGCGCTGCGGCGCAACTGATCGCCAGCAGCGAGCAGGAGTGGCCGATCATCAGCGTCAACGAGGTCTCGATCACCTCTGAAGCCATGGCCCAGGAGCTGCAATATCACCCGGCCGAAAGCCGCGAGGAGGCAGTCTATCTGGCCGCCCGGGCGCTGGTGATCCGCGAGTTGCTGCAGCAGCGAGTCGCCGAACTCGACCTGACGTTGCAGATTGGCGCCGGCGAGAACGAAGAGGAAGCGGCCACCCGGTTGTTGCTCGAACAGGAGGTTCAGGTGCCGCAGTGCGACGAGGAGACCTGCCTTCGTTATTACGAAAACAATCGCGGGCGCTTTCACAGCGCGCCGTTGCTGGCGATACGGCACATCCTGCTCGAATGTGCCCCGGACGATGCCGAAGCCCGCGGCCTGGCGCACGATCAGGCCGAAGTCCTGCTGCAGCGCCTGACTGATTTCCCCGGCAGTTTTTCCCAGCTGGCGCTGAACTACTCGGCCTGTCCATCGAAGGCCCAGGGCGGTTCCTTGGGGCAGATCAGCAAGGGCCAGACCGTGCCCGAGCTGGAGCGTCAGCTGTTTACCCTGGCGCCGGGACTGGCCAGTAAACCGCTGGAGAGTCGATACGGCTGGCACGTGGTCAGTGTCGATCAACGGATCGAAGGCATGCCGTTGCCCTATGAGGTGGTCTCGACCGCCATCCGCACGCAGTTGCAGCAGGGCGTCTGGCAGAAAGCCCTGGTGCAATACCTGCAAACCCTGATCGGTGCCGCGGATATTCGCGGTATCCACTTGCAGGGCGCCGACTCACCGCTGGTGCAGTGACCACCAGGCCAACCGGGAAAATCTGATGAGCAGTGTCATGCAGGATGGTTTTGGACGGCAGATCGATTATCTGCGGATGTCGGTGACCGATCGTTGTGATTTTCGCTGTGTGTATTGCATGGCGAAAAACATGACCTTCCTGCCGCGTCAGCAGGTCCTTACGCTCGAAGAACTGCAGCGCCTGGCGACCCTGTTCGTCGGCCTGGGAGTGCGCAAGATCCGCCTGACCGGCGGCGAGCCGCTGATCCGTCCGGGTATCGTCGGGCTGTGCCGCAACATCGCCGCCTTGCCCGGGTTGCGCGAACTGGTGATGACCAGCAACGGCTCGCAGCTCGGCCGCCTGGCCGGGCCGTTGGTCGAAGCCGGGGTCAAGCGGATGAACATCAGCCTTGATAGCCTGGATGGGCAGAAGTTTCGTGCGATCACCCGCAACGGCGATCTCGATCAGGTGCTCGGCGGCATCGAGGCGGCGCGCGGTGCCGGCTTTGAGCGGATCAAACTCAACTGCGTGGTGATGAAAGGCCGCAACTTCGATGAAGTCCCGGCGCTGGTGCAGTACGCCATCGAGCAAAAAATCGATATCAGCTTTATCGAAGAAATGCCCTTGGGCGAAGTCGGGCGTTCCCGGGGTGAGTCGTTCTGCTCCAGTGACGAGGTGCGGGCACTGATCGCCAGCCATCATGGCTTGCTCGACAGCACCGAATCCAGTGGCGGACCTGCGCGTTATGTGCGCCTGGAACGCCATCCGGAGACCCGGATCGGTTTCATTTCACCCAATAGCCACAACTTCTGCGGCAGCTGCAACCGGGTGCGGATGACCGTCGAAGGGCGGTTGCTGCTGTGCCTGGGGCAGGAGGACTCGCTGGATTTGCGCGGCTTGCTGCGGCGTTATCCGCTGGATGACCAGCCGCTGATCAATGCGGTGCAGAAGGCCTTGCGCGGCAAGCCGTTGCGTCATGATTTCAACCCGGAGGGCGAGGTGCAGATCTTGCGGTTCATGAATGTGAGTGGTGGTTGAATCGGTCCGTTAAGAAAAGATTCTGCCGAACACAAAACCTGTGGCGAGGGAGCTTGCTCCCGCTGGGTTGCGAAGCGACCCTAAATAAGGCACCGCGAGTATTCAGACAAAACGCGTTTGCCGGATTACGACCGCTACGCCCGAGCGCGGACCGGGCCGCGGGAGCAAGCTCCCTCGCCACAGTGTTCTCACCGGCTTTTCAATAGTTTCTCTTCGCCGCCTTCAGGCGGCTTTTTTTTGTCCGCCCATTCTTGACGTCGATCAATTGCAGAACTGCCCTTTGTCCGTAGTCTTCACCGCATGTTGTGTTTATAAAGCTCAAAACATCTATATGTAGTGTCCGGAGACCAAATGCAGAGCACGCTGATCTCAGTAGGGTGTAACCGCTTGCACAAGCGCGATGGCAGTCTGGTCGCCTTCGATGCGGACAAGATCCGCCAGGCGTTGATCGCCGCCGGCAAGGCCACCGGCGAGTTTGCCGAGCCCGAGGCCGAGGGGTTGCTCGACGCGGTACTGGCCCGTCTGGAAGGGCAGGCGCGACTGAATGTCGAGCAGATCCAGGATCGGGTTGAACGGGTCCTGATGGACGCCGGTTTTTTCCTCGCCATGCGCGCTTACATCGTTTACCGCGAACAGCACGGACGCTTGCGCCGTGACCGCCGGACCATGGTCGAGGTGGCAACGTCGATGAACGAATACCTGGACCGTGAAGACTGGCGGGTCCAGGCCAACGCCAACCAGGGTTATTCCCTGGGCGGGCTGGTGCTGAACGTGTCGGGCAAGGTCACCGCCAACTATTGGCTGGACGAGGTCTATAGCGAGGCGATCGGCCAGGCTCACCGCGAGGCGGATTTGCATGTGCACGACCTGGACATGCTCGCCGGTTACTGCGCCGGCTGGTCGCTGCGCACCTTGCTGCACGAGGGCTTGAACGGCGTGCCCGGGCGCGTCGAAGCCGGCCCGCCGAAGCACCTGAGCAGCGCCCTGGGGCAGATGGTGAATTTTCTCGGCACCCTGCAAAACGAATGGGCCGGCGCCCAGGCATTCAGCTCGTTCGATACCTACCTGGCGCCCTACGTGCGTCAGGACAAACTGAGCTATCAGGAAGTGCGCCAGGCGATCCAGGAGTTCATCTACAACCTCAACGTGCCTTCGCGCTGGGGCACCCAGACACCCTTTACCAACCTGACCTTCGACTGGGTCTGCCCGCAGGATCTGCGTGAACAGATTCCGAGCATCGGCGGTGAGGAAATGCCGTTTGCCTATGGCGACCTGCAAGTCGAAATGGACCTGCTCAACCGCGCCTATATCGAAGTGATGCAGGCCGGCGATGCGAAAGGACGGGTGTTCACCTTTCCGATACCCACCTACAACATTACCCATGACTTCCCCTGGGACAGTGAAAACGCCGACCGCCTGTTCGAGATGACCGCGCGTTACGGCTTGCCGTACTTCCAGAACTTCCTCAATTCCGATCTGCAACCCAATCAGGTGCGCTCCATGTGCTGCCGCCTGCAGCTGGACGTGCGCGAGTTGCTCAAGCGCGGTGGCGGTCTGTTCGGCTCGGCGGAACAGACCGGTTCGCTGGGGGTGGTCACTATCAACTGTGCGCGCCTGGGCTATCTGTTCAAGGGCGATACCAGCGGCTTGCTGCAGCGTCTGGACACGCTGATGGAACTGGCGATGGAGAGCCTGGAGGTCAAGCGCAAGGTGATCCAGCACCATATGGATGCC
Source organism: Pseudomonas sp. KH_050 (assembly GCF_057838875.1). Taxonomy (NCBI): domain Bacteria; kingdom Pseudomonadati; phylum Pseudomonadota; class Gammaproteobacteria; order Pseudomonadales; family Pseudomonadaceae; genus Pseudomonas; species Pseudomonas sp. KH_050. Next base: position 2,149,167 of record NZ_CM174478.1, read on the forward strand.
GGTTTGTACCCCTACACCAAGCGTTACCTGGGCACCTTGCGTAACCACTTTTCCACCATCGGACTCAACGGCCTGCACGAGATGCTGCGCAATTACACCGGCGACGAGCAGGGCATGCACACCGAGAAAGGCCGGCAATTTGCCCTGGATCTGCTGGACCATGTGCGCGGGACATTGCTGCGATTCCAGGAGGAAACCGGTCACCTGTACAACCTCGAAGCGACCCCGGCCGAAGGCACCACCTATCGCTTCGCCAAGGAAGATCGCAAGCGTTACCCCGACATTCTCCAGGCCGGCAGCGTCGAGGCGCCGTACTACACCAACTCCTCGCAACTGCCGGTGGGCTTTACCGACGATCCTTTCGAGGCGCTGGAGCTTCAGGACGAACTGCAATGCAAGTACACCGGCGGCACCGTACTGCATCTGTACATGGCCGAGCGGATTTCCTCGACCCAGGCCTGCAAGCAACTGGTGCGCAAGGCCCTCGGACGTTTCCGCCTGCCTTACCTGACCGTGACCCCGACCTTCTCCATCTGCCCGGTGCATGGCTACCTCGATGGCGAACATGAATTCTGCCCCAAATGCGACGAAGTATTGCTGCTGCGCGAGCAGAACCTCGGCACCGCTCATTGATTCGATTCACTCAACTGCAAGGAACCTCATCATGAATGCATCGCAAACCCTGCCCCTGGCTCAACGTCAACGCTGCGAAGTCTGGACCCGGGTGATGGGCTATCACCGTCCGGTAGCGGCGTTCAATCCGGGCAAGCAGTCCGAACACCGCGAGCGGGTCCACTTCACTGAAGGCGCGGCACTGGCCGGGCGCCAATGAGTCGAACGCTTCGGGTCGGGGGCATGGTGCCCCTGACCACCCTCGACTATCCGGGGCAACTGGCCTGTGTGCTGTTTTGCCAGGGGTGCGCCTGGCGCTGCCGCTATTGCCATAACCCGCAACTGATCCCGCCTCGCGGCAGCGAAGAAGTGGAGTGGTGTCGGGTGCTGGCGTTTCTGCAACGGCGCCAGGGCTTGCTCGACGCGGTGGTCTTCAGCGGTGGTGAACCGACGCTGCAGGACGGCCTGGCCGGCGCCATGGATGAAGTGCGGGCGATGGGTTTTCGCATCGGCTTGCACAGCGCCGGGATCAAACCGGCGGCCTTTGCCAAGGTGGTGACGGAGGCTGATTGGGTCGGATTCGATATCAAGGCCTTGCCCGAGGATTGCCGGACCATCACCCGCATAGCCGGCAGCGGCACCGCCAACTGGCGCAGCCTGGAGTATCTGCTGGCCAGCGGTGTCGACTATGAGTGCCGCACCACGGTGCATTGGCACTTGTTCGACCCGGAGCGTTTGTTGATCCTGGCCCGGCGGCTGAGCGCACTAGGCGTCAAGCGCTTTGCCGTGCAACTGGTCAGGACTGCGCGCATGCTCGATCCGCATTTGTCGAGTATTTCCGCACAGGCCGAGCAGGCCGAACTATGGGCGGTCATGCGCGAGTTGTTCCCGCAGTTTGTATTACGAGGCTAGGCGTTGCCATGGATGATGATCAAGGTATCAATCGGGGGAGCATTTGACAGGGCCGGCTGGCGGGCAGGCACCCTGGTATTTGACGGTTAACCTGGGCGCGGGTATAAACCGCCTCTCGTTGTTTTGTCGGACCTTTGTGCCATGAGCTTCAGCCCCCTGATTCGCCAATTGATCGATGCCCTGCGCATTTTGCCGGGTGTGGGTCAGAAAACCGCCCAGCGCATGGCGCTGCAATTGCTCGAGCGCGATCGCAGCGGCGGTTCGCGCCTGGCCCTGGCTTTGAAACAGGCCATGGAAGGGGTCGGGCATTGTCGTTTGTGCCGCACGCTGACTGAAGAAGACCTCTGCCCGCAATGCGCCGACCCGCGCCGCGACGATACGATCCTGTGCGTGGTCGAAGGTCCGATGGACGTGTACGCCGTTGAGCAGACCGGCTTTCGCGGCCGCTACTTTGTGCTCAAGGGGCACCTGTCGCCACTCGACGGCCTCGGCCCCGAAGCCATCGGCATCCCGCAATTGCTGGCGCGAATCGAAGAACAGGGCACCTTCAGCGAGATCATCCTCGCCACCAACCCGACGGTGGAAGGCGAAGCCACGGCGCATTACATCGCCCAGTTACTGAGCGACAAAGGCCTGATCACCTCGCGCATCGCCCACGGCGTACCACTGGGTGGCGAGCTGGAACTGGTGGACGGCGGGACCCTGGCCCATTCGTTTGCCGGGCGCAAGCCGATCTCGCTTTAATCCTCCCTGCGGGGGAGTGTGGACGCCGAAAAGATCGCAGCCTGCGGCAGCTCCTACGCCGACCCTGTACACCTGCAGTATCGTGGGTGACTGCAATCCCCCAACGCCGACCGTGTACACCTGCAATATCGTGGGTGTCTGCAATCCCCCAACGCCGACCGTGTACACCTGCAATATCGTGGGTGCCAGCAATCCCCCCAACGCCGACCGCATGTACCTGCAATATCGTGGATGTCCGCAATTCCCCGTAGGAGCTGCCGCAGGCTGCGATCTTTTGATCTTGACTCTGTGTGGGCCGCCGAAAAGATCGCAGGCTCCGCCAGCTCCTACGCCGGCCCTGTACACCTGCAGTATCGTGGGTGCCGGCAATCCCCCAACGCCGACGCAATAGGGTGGGTGTACACAATCCCCTGTAGGAGCTGCCGCAGGCTGCGATCTTTTGATCTTGATTTTGTGGGGACGAGCCTGCTCGCGATAAGACGGCAGATCAGTCACTAGAGATCTGTGCTCATGCCTTACTTATCCGTCAACGCAAACTGCGTCAGGCAGAACGTCGGGATGCCCATGTCTTCCAGGCGCTGGGAGCCGCCCAGTTCCGGCAGGTCGATAATCGCCGCGGCTTCGAAAATCCGTGCGCCCATGCGCCGTACCAGCTGGGCGGCGGCAATCAGCGTGCCGCCGGTGGCGATCAGGTCATCGAACATCAGCACCGAATCGCCTTCGCACAGGCTGTCGGCGTGGACTTCAAGGAAGGCTTCGCCGTATTCGGTCTGATAACCCTCGGACAGTACATCGGCCGGCAACTTGCCTTGTTTGCGGAACAGAATCAGCGGTTTGTTCAGCTGATAGGCGAGGATCGAGCCGATCAGGAAACCCCGGGCATCCATGGCGCCGATGTGCGTGAAGTCGGCTTCGACATAACGATGGGCAAAACTGTCCGCCACCAGACGCAAGGCCTTCGGCGACTGGAACAGGGGTGTGATGTCGCGAAAGATCACCCCTGGCTTGGGGAAGTCGATCACCGGGCGGATCAGGGATTTGATATCGAAGGAGTCGAAGACCATCGTCGTGGTGTCCTGGCAGGCTGCAAACACGGCAGTATAAACCCGGCTGAGCCTGTTCGCTCAGCCACGACGGGCCAGGTCAGCCTTCCAGCGAGCCGCCGGCCAGGGCACAGAGCTGGATCGGATCGAGAATGTGCACTTCCTTGCCTTCAGCGGCGAGCAACTCGTTCTGCTGGAAGCGGGTGAACACCCGGGACACGGTTTCCACTGCCAGCCCCAGGTAGTTACCGATCTCGTTGCGCGACATGCTCAGGCGAAACTGGTTGGCCGAGAAGCCTCGGGCGCGGAAACGCGCCGACAGGTTGACCAGGAAGGTCGCAATGCGTTCGTCAGCGGTTTTTTTCGAGAGCAGCAGCATCATTTGCTGGTCATCGCGAATTTCGCGGCTCATCACGCGCATCAACTGACGGCGCAATTGCGGCAGCAACAGCGCCAGCTCATCGAGGCGATCGAAGGGGATTTCACAGACCGAGGTGGTTTCCAGCGCTATCGCCGACACCGGGTGCTTCTCGGTGTCCATGCCCGATAACCCGACCAGTTCGCTGGGCAGGTGGAAGCCAGTGATCTGCTCCTCGCCGCCGTCGCTCAGGCTGAAGGTCTTCAAGGCACCGGAGCGAACTGCAAAGACCGCATCGAACGCATCACCCTGGCGGAATAGAAACTCGCCTTTTTTCAGCGGGCGACCACGTTTGACGATCTCGTCCAGCGCTTCCATGTCTTCCAGATTCAGAGAAAGTGGCAGGCAGAGGGGGGCCAGGCTGCAATCCTTGCAATGGGCCTGGTTATGAGCGCGCAGCTTTACTGGCTCGGACATTTCTTGAATCCTTGTGGGAAAACACACATAAGGCGTAAGGGTACCTTACCGGAGGAGGTTCAGGCCAGCGCGCGCCACAATGGCGCACTGCCGTAAAGTTTCAGGATGAGTGGCCGATGAACTGTAATTGGATCCATTTAAAGGAGCAGGATCATGCAGGTCATTGGCGGTATTACCAACAGCAGCAATAACTTGCAGCCACTGATCGAACCCGCCAGGGACAGTGCCAAACCGCAAACGAGCGCTTCGCCGGCCCTCGAGCAGGTCAAAACCGTAGAAGGCGTCAGCGTAACTATTTCCGGGGCTGCCCTGCAAAAGGCTGCCGAGGCCAGTAAAACGGCAAACAGCGACATTGAAGAAAGCGGTCTGCCGGACAATATCCAGCAGATCTTGAAAATGATCCGCCAGCTGAAACAACAGATTGCCGAGAAACTGGCGGAGATGCAGGCGGTCATGGCGGACAAAAGCCTTACCCCGGAGCAGGCCCAGGCCAGGGTGGGTAACGCGCAAACTGCCCTCGGCGGTCTGAATGCGGGTCTGGTGACGGCCAATGCATCCTTGGCCACGGCCATGAAGGATTCGGGATTGAGTGCCGAAGCCGTGATGCAGGCGGGGTCGTTGGCGATGAGTTAGTCCAGGCTCGCGACCAATGCCGGTTGTAGGAGCTGCCGCAGGCTGCGATCTTTTGATCTTGCTCCTGGGCAATCTCCAGAACTGCCAAAAGATCGCAGGCTTCGCCAGCTCCTACGCCGAGCCGGCGCTCAAATCACTCGCGAAAAGCGCTGGCGATTCTGCCGTTGCAGGTACGCATCGAAGACCATGCACACCGAACGAACCAGCAGCCGTCCGGCCGGCAACACCTCGAGCCGTTCATTGTCGAGCTCGATCAGGCCGTCCTTGGCCATGGCTTCCAGTTGCGGCCAGAGTTCGGCGAAGTAACCGCGAAAATCGATATTGAACGCCAGGTCGATCTCGGCGAATTCCAGGCTGAAACTGCAAATCAGTCGCGCAATCACTTCCCGCCGGATACGGTCGTCCTGATTGCACAGCAGGCCGCGACTGGTGGCGAGGTGCGTGTCACCCAGAGCGCTCTGGTAGTGGTTCAGATCGCTGCTGTTCTGACAGTACAGGTCACCGATCTGGCTGATGGCCGAGACCCCGAGACCGATCAGATCGCAATGACCATGGGTGGTGTAGCCCTGGAAGTTGCGCTGCAGGGTCGAGTCTTCCTGGGCGATGGCCAGCTCGTCGTCGGGCAGGGCGAAGTGATCCATGCCGATGTAGCGATAACCCGCCGCGGTCAGTTGTTCGATGGTGCGCTGGAGCATTTCCAGCTTTTCGGCAGGCGTCGGCAAGTCGTTGGCGTTGATCCTTTGTTGCGGCGTGAAGCGCTCAGGCAGATGCGCGTAGTTGAACACCGAGAGCCGGTCCGGTTGCAGGCTGATGACTTCATCGATGGTGCGGGCGAAGCTCGAAGGCGTCTGCTTGGGCAGGCCGTAGATCAGGTCGATATTGATCGAGCGAAACTGCAGGGTGCGTGCGGCGTCGATCACGGCGCGGGTTTGTTCCAGGCTCTGCAGCCGATTGACCGCCCGCTGGACCGCCGGGTCGAGGTCCTGCAAGCCAATGCTGACGCGGTTGAAACCCAGTTCACGGAGCAGGCCCATGGTCGACCAGTCGGCCTCCCGTGGATCGATCTCGATGCTGTAATCACCGGAGTCATTGTCCAGCAGATTAAAATGCTTGCGCAATTGAGCCATCAGCTGGCGCAGTTCGTCATGACTGAGATACGTCGGCGTGCCGCCACCGAAGTGCAGTTGCTCGACCTGCCGGGTGGGGGCGAGGTGGCAGGCGATCAACCGGATCTCCTGCTCGAGGCGCTGCAAATAAGGCAAGGCGCGCCCACGGTCCTTGGTGATGACTTTGTTGCAGGCGCAGTAATAGCAAACGTTCGCGCAGAACGGCACGTGCACATACAGCGACAACGGCCGTTGGGCCCTGCGGCTGTCACGCAGCGCGTGGAGCAGGTCGAAGGTGCCGACCCGGCTGTCGAATTGCACGGCGGTCGGGTACGAGGTATAGCGCGGCCCCGCCAGGTCGTAACGGCGGATCAGATCTGAGTCCCAACGAATGGCGTCGAGCATGCGGGCATTCCCCCGGATAGGCTGGCAGTGTCTGCGAGTCTAGGGGGTGGGGGCCAGGGGCATGTTGATTTGCATCAACGGTGGTTGGGCCAAATCGGGGCGTCGGTGGTATCGCCAGGATCAAAAGATCGCAGCCTTCGGCAGCTCCTACTAATGCCCCATCATCCAATGCTGATGCGGCCCCGGCAGGGTCCAGATGCCGAACAGCATCACCAGCAGCCCGCCGGTCATGCGCACGCTGCGTTTGCGCAACAGGGCGGTGACCCGTTCGGCGGCCAGGCCGGTGGCCAGCAGCACCGGCCAGGTGCCGAGGCCGAAGGCGAGCATCAGCAGTGCGCTGTCAATGGCATTGCCCTGGCTGGCGGACCAGAGCAGCGTGCTGTAGACCAGGCCGCACGGCAGCCAGCCCCAGAGCGCGCCCAGCAACAACGCGCGGGGCAGGCTCGACACCGGCAACAGGCGATTGGCGAATGGCTGGATATGCCGCCACAGGCCGCGCCCGAGGCTTTCGATGCGGGTCAGGCCGCTCCACCAGCCAGCCAGGTACAGCCCCATGACAACCAGCAGCACCCCGGCGAGCACCCGCATGAACATCGCCGCCGGGCTGTTGGCCACCGCCCAGCCGGCCAGGCCGATCAGCAGGCCGGCCGTGGCATAACTGAGGATCCGCCCCAGGTTGTACGCCAGCAACAGACGAAAGCGTCGGCTGCGCTGCTCCTTGGGAATCGCCAGCGTCAACGCGCCCATCAGCCCGCCGCACATGCCCAGGCAATGACCGCCACCGAGCAAACCCAGGATCACCGCGGAAACCAGCAGCGGAGCCAGCTCAAGCATGGGGAGGCGCCTGGTCTTTCGGTTGCCCCGGCTCGGCGCTCGGCGGCTGACCACTGGCCTCGTCGACGGCAGCCTGGTGATTCGGGTCCTGGTCGTCGAACAGAATGCTGTGGGCCGGGCCGTCGAGGTCATCGTACTGACCGCTGTCGACCGCCCAGAAGAAAATGAAAATAGCGATGGCCACGATCAGCAGCGCGGCCGGGATCATCACGTAGAGAGCTGGCATCTTGACTCCATGCCCGCGCGGCTCAGGCCGGCAGCGGGCGGTTTTCGGTCGTGGCGCCGGCGTGCGGCGGGCTCGGCATGCGAGTCAGGCGCAAAGCGTTGAGCACCACGGTCAACGAACTGATGGACATGCCGACCGCCGCCCAGATCGGCGTGATCCAGCCGAGGGCGGCGAACGGCAACATGAGGCCATTGTACAACCCGGCCCACAACAGGTTCTCGATGATTACCCGGCGAGTCCGTCGAGCCAGGCTGAACGCTTGCACCAGCGCCTCGAGACGGTTGGACAGCAGCACCGCATCGGCACTGGTTTTCGCCAGGTCGGTGGCCGAGCCCATGGCCACGCTGATGTCGGCGGCGGCCAGCACCGGCACGTCGTTGACCCCGTCACCGAGCATCAGCACCTTGCGCCCTTCGAGGTGCAACTGTTGCAGCACTTGCAGCTTGTCATCGGGGCGCAGACCGCCGCGGGCTTCGTCGATGCCCAGCTCGGCGGCGACACTGGCGACCATCGGCGAGGTGTCGCCGGACAGCAGCAGTGTGCGCCAGCCACGAGCCTTGCAGGCGGCCAGCAGAGCGGGGGCATCGGCTCGCAGGCGGTCGTCGAGCACGAACCAGGCCAATGCACCCTGGCTGTCGCCGAGCAACAGCCACTGACCGGGCTCATCGGGCATGGCCGGTACCGGGCAGCCGCTGAGCTCACAGACAAACACCGGCTGGCCGATCCGCAGGCGCTGTTCACCGACCCGTCCTTCAAGCCCCAGCCCCGGTGTGCCGAGAACTTCTTCGGCGGCCAGTGGCGCGCGACCAAATGCCCGGGCGATCGGATGTTCGGAGCGGTTTTCCAGCGCGGCGGCGAGACCCAGGCACTGGTCACTGTCCAGCGCACCCAGCGCTCGAATCGAGCGCAGCGCCAGACGCCCTTCGGTGAGGGTTCCGGTCTTGTCGAAAATCACCGTGTCGATCTGATTCAGGCCTTCGAGCACATGGCCGCGAGTCAGCAGCAGGCCGAGTTTGTGCAAGGTGCCGGTGGCGGCGGTCAGCGCAGTCGGCGTGGCCAGGGACAGCGCGCACGGGCAAGTAGCCACCAGCATCGCCAGGACGATCCAGAATGCCCGGGATGAATCCAGCTCCCACCACAACAAACCGATGGCTGCCGCGGCGATCAGCGACAGCAACAGAAACCATTGCGCGGCGCGGTCGGCGATTTCCGCCAGCCGGGGTTTTTCCGCCTGGGCGCGATCCAGCAGGCGGACGATGGCTGACAGCCGGGTGTCCTGCCCCAAGGCCAGTACTTCGACGGTCAATGCTCCTTCGACGTTCAGGGTGCCGGCGGTGACCGCGTCGCCGAGGGTTCGCGGTTGTGGCAGGTATTCGCCGGTCAGCAGCGATTCATCGATGCTCGACTGGCCGTCGAGAATCTTGCCGTCGGCCGGCAGAATCGCCCCGGGATGCACCAGCACCCGGTCGCCCAGGCGCAATTCGCTGAGCAGGATGCGCTCGCTCTGGCCGTCAGCGCTCATGCGCAGGCAGGAGGCGGGCAATAAATTCACCAGCTGCGCGGTGGCCGCGGCGGTGCGTTCCCGGGCGCGGCGTTCCAGGTAACGGCCGGCCAGCAGGAACAGGGCAAACATGCCGACCGCATCGAAATACAGCTCGCCGACCCCGCTGATCGCAGTCCAGATACCGGCGATATAGGCGCCACCGATGGCCAGCGACACCGAAACGTCCATGGTCAAGTGGCGAGTACGCAGGTCGCGCATGGCGCCCTTGAAGAACGGCGCGCAGCTGTAGAACACGATCGGGGTGGTGAGGAACAGCGCGACCCAACGCAGGATGGTGTGCAACTCGGGGCTCAGGTCGATATTGAATTCCGGCCAGGTGGCCATGGTCGCCATCATCGCCTGGAACCACAGCAGGCCAGCGACCCCCAGTTGCCGCAGGGCCAGACGGTTTTCGCCGGCCAGTTGCTCGGCGGCGCGGTCGGCTTGATACGGATGCGCGGCATACCCGATGTGCCGCAGTTCGCTGAGCACCTTGCTCAGTGGCAACTGGCTGTCGACCCAGCGCACGTGCAAACGATGGTTGGACAGGTTCAAGCGCGCTTCGGCCACCGCCGGCAGACTGCGCAGGTGTTTCTCGATCAGCCAGCCGCAGGCGGCGCAGCTGATGCCTTCCATCAGCAGGGTGGTTTCGGCGAGATCGCCTTCATGGCGGACAAAAGGTTGCTGGACATCGGCGCGGTCGTACAGCGCCAGCTCGTCCACCAGCTGCACCGGCAGCGCTTCGGGGTTGGCCGAAGCTTCGCTGCGATGGCTGTAATAACTTTCCAGGCCACCGGCGACAATCGCCTCGGCCACAGCCTGGCATCCCGGGCAGCAAAGCTCACGGGTTTCGCCCAGAACGACGGCGGTAAACCGGCTGCCGGCAGGGACGGGCAGGGCGCAGTGGTAGCAGGGGGTTGGAGTGGTCATGGGGTGGAGTCTATATCGTCCGGGAGGGCCTCATCGCTGTAGGCGCGTAAGAGCGTAAGAGCGTAAGAGCGTAAGAGCGTAGGAGCGTAGGAGCTGACGAGTGAAACGAGGCTGCGATCTTTCCTGGATCACCGCAAAACCAAGATCAAAAGATCGCAGCCTGCGGCAGCTCCTACAAATTTTCCGCAGGCTGCGATTCTTTCCAAGATCAAAAGATCGCAGCCTGCGGCAGCTCCTACAAATTTTCCGCAGGCTGCGATTCTTTCCAAGATCAAAAGATCGCAGCCTGTGGCAGCTCCTACAAATTTTCCGCAGGCTGCGATTCTTTCCAGGATCAAAAGATCGCAGCCTGCGGCAGCTCCTACAAATCTTCCGCACCCTGCAGCGGCTCATCACCGAGCAGCAGGTCCTTGTCGTGGCTGACCTGTTCTTCCTCGAACATGCGCCAGGTGTGGCCGTCCTCGACACCGAGCAATTCGACGAAGCGCCGGCCTTCGATCTTGTCGGGCAGCTGGCCGATATAGCGGCCCTGGTCGCTATCACTTTGCGCCAGCGTGATCTTGCGATCCTTCTCCGGCTGAGTCGGCGAGATCAGGTTCAGCTCCAGGCTTTTCGGCTGGCTGTTGCCGTCCAGGCGCAACTCGACTTCGCCGGTCACGCCGTCCAGATGCATGCTCGCACGCAGTTGCAGGGTCTGGGCCAGCAGTTCACGGTCCAGCGAGCGGTTGATGCCTTTACCGGCCTCGTAATAGTTGTCGTTGACCAGGTTATCCGGGTTGTTCACCGCGATGGTCACCATCGACAAGGTCAGGGTGATCGAACAGGCCAGGATACCGATAATGATCCACGGCCAAAGATGCTTGTACCAAGGGCTTACGGCAGTTGCTGCGGGCATGGTGACTTCTCTCAACGAATTTGTGGGCCGATGAAACGGCTCTTGGCTTCAACACGAATGTCCGGGTCATCGAGACCCTTGAGGATGAATTTCACCTCGTTGGTGCTCGATGGCAGTCGTTCCGGCGCGCTCGACAACTCGACCGGCATACTGAAGATCTCGCCGGCACCGACCTTGATCTCGTGCTTGCCTTGCAGCTTGAGGTCCGGCAGGCCAGAGGCTTCCAGCAGGTAGGTGTGGTCGCGCTGGTCCTTGTTCATGATTTTCAGGCTGTAGACGTTCTCGATCCGGCCTTCGGCGTTCTCACGATAAAGCACACGGTCCTTGCTGACGTCGAACCCGACCAGCGGACGCATGAAAAAGGCGCCCATCAACAGGCCGATCATTGTCAGCAACACCAACGCATAGCCGATCAGGCGAGGGCGCAGTTTATTGGTTTTTTGCCCGGAAAGGTTGTGCTCGGTGGTGTAGCTGATCAGTCCGCGCGGGTAGTTCATCTTGTCCATGATGCTGTCGCAGGCGTCGATACAGGCCGCGCAGCCGATGCACTCGACCTGCAGGCCATCGCGAATGTCGATGCCGGTCGGGCAGACCTGAACGCACATGGTGCAGTCGATACAGTCGCCCAGGCCCATGGCCTTGTAGTCGGCGTCTTTCTTGCGCGGGCCGCGAACTTCACCGCGCCGTGGGTCGTAGGAGACGATCAGCGTGTCTTTATCGAACATCACGCTCTGGAAGCGCGCATAGGGGCACATGTAAATGCACACCTGCTCGCGCAACCAGCCGGCGTTGCCGTAAGTGGCGAGGGTGAAGAAACCGACCCAGAAATACGACCAGCCGTCGGCCTGGCCGGTGAAGAAGTCGAGGGTCAGTTCACGAATCGGCGAGAAATAACCGACAAAGGTCATGCCGGTGGCAAGGCCGATCAGCAGCCAGAGGCTGTGTTTAGTGAACTTGCGCAGGAATTTGTTGGCGCTCATCGGCGCCTTGTCGAGCTTGATGCGCTGGTTGCGGTCGCCTTCGGTGACCTTTTCGCACCACATGTAGATCCAGGTCCAGACGCTCTGCGGGCAGGTATAGCCGCACCAGACGCGCCCGGCATAGACGGTGATGAAGAACAGACCGAAGGCGGCAACGATCAGGATGCCGGAGAGCAGGATGAAATCCTGAGGCCAGAAGGTCGCGCCAAAGATGAAGAATTTGCGCTCCGGCAGGTTCCACCAGACGGCCTGATGGCCACCCCAGTTCAGCCAGACCGTACCGAAATACAGCAGAAACAGCCCGGCACCGCCGATCATCCGCAGGTTGCGGTACAGGCCGGTGAAGGCGCGGGTGTAGATTTTTTCCCGAGAGGCGTAGAGATCGACAGTGTTATTCGAATTTTTGGCAGGCGGGGTAACGTCGTGTACCGGAATCTGATTGCTCATCATTGCATCCCACGGCAGTGGAAAAATGCCCCGGTCAGTACATGCCGACCGCGGTCAAGAAAGTATTGCAGTGGCGCAATGATACGCCTGTAGCTCTAGATCAAGGGTGCGACCTTTGGTCGCGTTGGGAGAAAACCAGAGATGGTGTAGCAAGTGTAACAAGTCGTGATTTGAATCAATTGACTTACAAGTATGGACGGTTTTGTCGAGAGAGGCGCTCAATCGGCCCACGGGTTGAGCAGGCGAACGCCGCTTGACTGAAAGTCCGCCATATTCCGGGTGACTACCGTCAGCCCATGCACCAGCGCAGTCGCCGCGATCAGCGCATCGCATTCATTGCTGCGGTCCGGCACATGAAGGCGGGCACAACGTAATGCCACTGCACTGTCGACCGCCAGGATACGTCCGGCAAACGCCGTCATCACATGGTTGTCCAGCCACGAGCGCAACAGGCCGCCTTGGGCCGGATCGCGCCTTTCTACCCTCAGGATGCCGGTTTCCAACTCCAGCACAGTAATCGCCGACAGAAACAGGCTGGGTGCGGCAACGCTACGCGCCCAAGCCGTTACATTCTTGTCGGCCTGGGCTTTGCGCAATTCGGAAACCACATTGGTATCGAGTAAAAACATCAGGACAGGTCCACCGGCCGAGGGGTGATGACGGCGCGCTGTGTTTCGAAGTCGATTTCAGGCGCCTGAGGCATGACCAGCATCTCGACAATGCTGGTGCTGATGCCGGTCAGTTTTTGGTAGTCCTCCATGCTTAGCAGCACATGGGCCGGCTTGCCACGATCGGTGATGAAAACCGGCCCCTGACGGGCGGCTTTTTTGGCACCGCTTGTGTCCTGGTTGAACTCGCGGCTGGAAATGGTGGTGACGGTCATGGACGAGTACTCCTGAAGCACTTATGTAGATACGTTACTACCAAGGTCCGAGGCGAGCAATAAAAAATGTAGTAATGTTTCTATACGTCACACAAGGGTACATCGGCTCAAAACAAAACGGCCCCGCCAATCTTCATTGGCGGGGCCGTTTGTTGTTGCGATCAAGCGTTTGCCTTACTCGGCGTCCGCTGCCTTCTCACCGTGAGACAGGCTGTAGACGTAAGCGGCCAGCAGGTGAACCTTGTCGTTCCCTTGCATTTGCTCCTGGGCAGGCATCTGGCCCTGGCGACCGTGGCGGATGGTCTGCTGCAGTTGAGCGAAGCTCGAACCGTAGATGAACCCCGCCGGGTGGGTCAGGTCAGGTGCGCCCATCGCCGGGGTGCCTTTGCCTTGCGGGCCGTGGCACGCTACGCAGTTGGCGGCGAACAGCTTCTGGCCGGCAACCGGGTCGGCTTTGGCGCCTTCCGGCAGCTTGCGGCCATCGAGGTTGGTCAGGACGAACGCGGCAACGTCCGCAACGCCTTGCTCGCCGATCACTTCGGCCCAGGCCGGCATCACCGCGTGACGACCAGCCATGATGGTGGTCTTGATGGCTTGCGGCTCACCGCCCCAACGCCATTGGGCGTCGGTCAGGTTAGGGAAGCCATAGGCACCTTTGGCGTCGGAACCGTGGCAGACCGAGCAGTTGGAGGCGAACAGACGGCCACCCATCTTCAGGGCTTGCGGATCCTTGGCCACTTCTTCGATTGGCATGGAAGCGAATTTGGCGAAGATCGGACCGAACCTGGCGTCCGATTTGGCCATTTCCTTTTCCCACTCATGCACGCCGGTCCAGCCGGACTGGCCGTTGGCGAATGCAGTCTGCTTCTCGTTGTCGAGGTAGTTGTAGCCCGGCAACAGGCCTTTCCAGTTACCCAGGCCCGGGTAGAGCACCAGGTAACCGAGGGCGAAGATGATGGTGCCGACGAACAGCATGAACCACCATTTCGGCAGTGGGTTGTCGTACTCCTCGATCCCGTCGAAGGAGTGGCCAACCGTTTCATCTGTCTGTTCGGCGCGCTGCCCCCTACGGGTCGACAGCAGCAGCCAGGTCAGGGCGAAGATGGTACCCAGACTGAGGACTGTGACGTACAGACTCCAGAACGTAGTCATTCTTTGTTACTCCTAGAAGCTTGCTCGACGTGCTTGATGGCTTCGGGATCATCCGCGAAAGGCAGCAAGGTCGCGTCTTCAAACTCGGACTTGCGCTTGGGGCTGAATACCCACAGCGCCAGGCCGATAAAGGCAACCATTACGACAACGGTGCCCAGGCCACGAATCATCCCGATATCCATCTAAATCACCGTTTGCTTTTGATGATGGTGCCCAGGCCTTGCAGATAGGCCACCAGCGCGTCCATTTCGGTTTTGCCCTTCACAGCATCCTGCGCACCGGCAATGTCTTCGTCGGTGTAAGGGGTGCCGAGCGCGCGCAAGACTTCCATTTTCTTCGCGGTGTCTTTGCCGTCGAGCTTGTTTTCCACGAGGAACGGGTAAGCCGGCATTTTCGATTCAGGCACGACGTTGCGCGGGTTGTACAAGTGCGCACGCTGCCAGTCATCGGAGTAACGACCGCCGACCCGGGCCAGGTCCGGACCGGTACGCTTGGAACCCCACAGGAACGGGTGATCCCAGACGCTTTCACCGGCTACCGAGTAGTGGCCATAACGTTCGGTTTCGGCACGGAACGGACGGATCATCTGCGAGTGGCAGCCGACACAACCGTTGGCGATGTAAATGTCGCGGCCTTCCAGTTCCAGCGCGGTACGTGGCTTCATGCCTTCGACCGGCTTGTTGGTGACGTCCTGGAAAAACAGCGGAACGATCTGGGTCAGGCCGCCGATGCTGACGGCGATGACCATGAAGAAGGCCAGCAGGCCAATATTCTTCTCGACTGCTTCATGCTTCATCAGTGAGCTCCAACTACAGCAATCTTGGCGGCGGCGTCGGCTTCAGCCGGGTTCGAGGCACGTACGGTACGCCATACGTTGTAGGCCATGAACAGCATGCCGCTGGCAAAGAACGCACCGCCCAGGGCGCGAACGATGAAACCAGGGTGGCTGGCTTGCAGCGCTTCGACGAAGGAGTAGGTGAGGGTGCCGTCATCGTTGATTGCACGCCACATCAGACCCTGGGTAATGCCGTTGACCCACATCGAAGCGATGTAGAGCACGGTACCGATGGTCGCGAGCCAGAAGTGCGTGTTGATCAGGCCGGTGCTGTGCATCTGCGCACGACCGTACAGTTTCGGGATCATGTGGTAGATGGCGCCGATCGAGATCATCGCTACCCAGCCCAAGGCACCGGCGTGTACGTGGCCGATGGTCCAGTCGGTGTAGTGAGACAGCGAGTTGACGGTCTTGATCGCCATCATCGGACCTTCGAAGGTCGACATGCCGTAGAACGCCAGGGAGACCACCAGGAACCGCAGGATCGGGTCGGTGCGCAGCTTATGCCAGGCGCCCGACAGGGTCATCATGCCGTTGATCATGCCGCCCCAGCTTGGCGCCAGCAGGATGATCGACATCGCCATGCCCAGCGACTGAGCCCAGTCCGGCAGCGCGGTGTAGTGCAGGTGGTGCGGACCGGCCCAGATGTACAGGGTGATCAGCGCCCAGAAGTGCACGATCGACAGGCGATAGGAGTAGATCGGACGCTCGGCCTGTTTCGGCACGAAGTAGTACATCATCCCCAGGAAGCCGGTGGTCAGGAAGAAGCCCACGGCGTTGTGGCCGTACCACCACTGGATCATCGCATCGGTCGCACCGGCATAGGCCGAGTAGGACTTGAAGAAGCTGACCGGCAGCGACGCATGGTTGACGATGTGCAGCATGGCCGTCACGACGATGAAGGCACCGTAGAACCAGTTACCCACATAGATGTGCTTGGTCTTGCGCTTGACGATGGTGCCGAAGAACACCAGACCGTAGGTGACCCAGACGATGGCCAGCAGAATAGCCAGAGGCCATTCCAGTTCCGCGTATTCCTTGGTGGTGGTGTAACCCAGCGGCAAGGTAACGATCGCGCCGACGATCACCGCTTGCCAACCCCAGAAGGTGAAGGCGGCGAGGCTGTCGGAAATCAGTCGCGTTTGGCAGGTTCGCTGCACGACATAATAAGAAGTGGCAAACAGAGCACAACCACCGAAGGCGAAAATCACCAGGTTGGTGTGCAACGGGCGTAAGCGTCCAAAAGTCGTCCACGGCAGGCCAAAATTCAATTCCGGCCATACAAGCTGTGAGGCGATGAAGACACCGAGCCCCATGCCAAGGATCCCCCAGACCACCGTCATGATGGCGAACTGGCGGACTACCTTATAGTTATAAGCAGTCGGACTGATTGCTGTGCTCATTCTAAGGTTCCACGGTTTGGGTGTTTTATTAGGAGTAAAAAATCGGTCGCAAGTATGGAGAAAGCAGGGTGTCATTGCAACGCGCCATGACCTCGGTCAATTCTTTCCGGCGCTGATTCTGCGGCCTTTCCATGCTCCGCGTAAGGACAAAATTGTCCTTGGACAATTGTCGCAGTGGATGAAAAAAGACCAAGGCTACGGGGTAGATGTAACCGGGTGTGTTGAAGCCAGGGAGTAGCTGACAGGTGGCAACCTGCACGGTAGCCGGTATAAACCGGCCTTTACGGCCTGTCATCGAGCAGAATCGTTGAACGCAGCGGTGACAGTTGGGCTGTGACCGGCGCGTGCGAGTCCACCAACGGGAAAGCTTAGACCCGAATCCTGAGACTGGGAAGGCGGACTATCGGAGGGTGCGACACTTGGTCGCGTAGAGGCAGGGAACTGCCGCATCCTGAGCGGATGCGGCAGCAAAGCAATTGACCCTTACTGGATTTTACCCTGGGCAAGTTTCTGTTCGTCGGTAGCGTCGCTAGACAGGCTGTACACGTAGGCTGCCAGCAGTTGCACCTTGTCGTTACCGAGCAGCTCGGTCTGTGCTGGCATATGGCCTTGACGACCATGGCGAATGGTCTGTTGCAGCTGTGCCAGGCTGGTGCCATAGATAAAGCCCGCGGGCTGCGTCAGGTTCGGCGCGCCCATGGCCTGGACACCTTGCCCGGCAGGGCCGTGGCACGCGACGCAGGTGCTGCTGAACGCTTGCTGTCCGGCGTGCAGATCGGCGCTGCTGTCGGCCGGCAATGGCAGGCCGGCCAGTTCATGGCGCACATAAGCCGCGACATTCTTCACGCCGTTTTCACCGAGGATTTCGCCCCAGGCCGGCATCGCCGCCATGCGTCCACCCATGATGGTCTCCTTGATGGTGTCGGCACTGCCGCCCCAGCGCCAGTTGCTGTCGGCGAGATTCGGGAAGCCGAACGCGCCCTTGGCATCCGAGCCGTGGCAAACCGCGCAATTGGAAGCAAACAGACGACCGCCCATTTTCAGCGCTTGCGGGTCTTTGGCCACCTCTTCCACGGGCATGGCCGCGAATTTGGCGAAGATCGGCCCGAACCTGGCGTCGGCCTTGTCCATTTCCTTTTCCCACTCATGGGCGCCGGTCCAGCCGTTTTCATAGCCCGGCAGGATGCCTTTCCAGTTGCCCAGGCCGGGATAAAGCACCAGATAACCCACGGCAAACACCAGGGTTCCGGCGAACAGCATGAACCACCACTGCGGCAACGGGTTGTCGTACTCCTCGATGCCGTCGAAGCTGTGGCCCATGGTCTGGTCGACGCTGCCCTTGGTCTCGCCCTTGCGTGTGCCGATCAGCAGCCAGGTCAGACCGATCAGGCTGCCGATGGTCAGTACGCAGATCCACGTACTCCAGAAGGTGGTCATGGCCGAATGCTCCTTGTTGCAGGTTGGGCTTCATCAGGTTGAAGGGCGCTCGCCAGAGGTTCGTCGGCAAACGGCAGCAGCCGCGCCTGGGCGAACCCGGGGTTGCGTTTGGCGTTGAACACCCAGAGCGACAGGCCGATGAAGGCGATCATCACCACCAGCGTGCCAAGGCCGCGGATCATTCCAGTATCGAGTTCAAAACCCATGGCTCACCTCTTGCTCTTGATCGCAGTGCCAAGCACTTGCAGATAAGCGACCAGTGCGTCCATCTCGGTCTTGCCCTTGAGCGTGTCATTGGCACCGGCAATGTCGGCATCGGTGTACGGCACGCCCAGGGTGCGCATCACCCGCAGCTTGGTTTCGGTGTGGCTGCTGTCGACCGCTGCCGTGACCAGCCATGGGTAGGCGGGCATCTTCGATTCCGGCACGACGTTGCGCGGGTTGTACAAGTGCGCGCGGTGCCAGTCATCCGAGTAGCGGGCGCCGACCCTGGCCAGGTCCGGACCGGTACGCTTGGAACCCCAGAGGAACGGGTGATCCCAGACGCTTTCCCCGGCGACCGAGTAGTGCCCGTAGCGCTCGGTCTCGGCGCGGAACGGACGGATCATCTGCGAGTGGCACTGGACGCAGCCTTCGCGGATATAGATGTCGCGGCCTTCAAGCTGCAGCGCGGTGTAGGGCTTCATGCCTTCGACCGGCTTGTTGGTCACGTCCTGAAAGAACAGCGGGACGATCTGGGTCAGGCCGCCGATGCTCACGGCCAGCACCATCAATAACAGCAGCAGGCCGACGTTTTTCTCGATTGTTTCGTGTTTCATGGCGGACTCCTCAGGCCATCTGCGCCGCAGCGGCGACTTCGGCAGGCTGGGCTGCGCGCACGGTGCGCCAGGTGTTGTAAGCCATCAGCAACATGCCGCTCAAGAAGACCGCGCCGCCCACCAGCCGCACGACGAAGCCCGGGTGGCTGGCCACCAGGGTTTCGACGAAGGAGTAGGTCAGCGTGCCGTCTTCGTTGACGGCGCGCCACATCAGGCCCTGGGCGATACCGTTGACCCACATCGAAGCGATGTAGAGCACAGTGCCGATGGTCGCGAGCCAGAAGTGCGCGTTGATCAGGCCGAGGCTGTGCATGGCCGGGCGGCCGAAGATTTTCGGGATCATGTGGTACAGCGCGCCGATCGAGATCATCGCCACCCAACCGAGAGCGCCGGCGTGTACGTGGCCGATGGTCCAGTCGGTGTAGTGGGAGAGGGCATTGACCGTCTTGATCGCCATCATCGGCCCTTCGAAGGTCGACATGCCGTAGAACGCCAGGGAGACCACGAGGAAGCGCAGGATCGGGTCGCTGCGCAACTTATGCCAG
This sequence comes from Pseudomonas sp. KH_050, assembly GCF_057838875.1. Taxonomy (NCBI): domain Bacteria; kingdom Pseudomonadati; phylum Pseudomonadota; class Gammaproteobacteria; order Pseudomonadales; family Pseudomonadaceae; genus Pseudomonas; species Pseudomonas sp. KH_050. Next base: position 2,168,385 of record NZ_CM174478.1, read on the forward strand.
GCGCCCGACAGGGTCATCATGCCGTTGATCATCCCGCCCCAGCTCGGCGCCAGCAGAATCAGCGACATCACCATGCCCAGCGACTGTGCCCAGTCCGGCAGCGCGGTGTAGTGCAGGTGGTGCGGACCGGCCCAGATATACAGGGTGATCAGTGCCCAGAAGTGCACGATCGACAGGCGATAGGAGTACACCGGACGCTCGGCCTGTTTCGGCACGAAGTAATACATCATCCCGAGGAAGCCCGCGGTGAGGAAGAAGCCCACCGCGTTGTGGCCGTACCACCACTGGACCATGGCATCGGTCGCACCGGCATACGCCGAGTAGGACTTGGTCAGGCTGACCGGCAGTTCGGCGTTGTTGACGATATGCAGGATCGCCACGGTGATGATGAATCCACCGAAGAACCAGTTACCGACATAGATGTGCTTGGTCTTGCGCTTCATCAAGGTGCCGAAGAACACCACCGCGTAGGCGACCCAGACGATGGTGATCAGGATATCGATCGGCCATTCCAGCTCGGCATATTCCTTGGAACTGGTGTAACCCAGCGGCAGGCTGATGGCCGCCAGCAGGATCACCAGTTGCCAGCCCCAGAAGGTGAACGCGGCGAGTTTCGGCGCAAACAGTTGCGTCTGGCAGGTGCGTTGGACCGAGTAGAAGGACGCGGCGAACAGTGCGCAGCCGCCGAAGGCGAAGATCACTGCGTTGGTGTGCAACGGACGCAGACGGCCGAAGCTGGTCCACGGCAAATTGAAGTTGAGTTCGGGCCAGACCAATTGAGCAGCGAGAAAAACCCCGAGCCCCATGCCGACGATGCCCCACACCACCGTCATAATGGCGAATTGGCGGACCACCTTATAGTTGTAGGCGGTACTGATAGAAGTGTTCATGGTTCCCCATCCACGGTTCAGCTGAAGTGAGAGCGATGGCGCACGGCAATGGCGCGCTCACTTCTTCTGGAGTTATAGGCAGACTAAAAGCGAGGCAAGCATGGACAAAGAGCACAAGGCCAGTATTGACGGGGATCAATGGCTGCGGTGTGTGACGGACCACGGCTGGCTGTGGAACGCCGCGCAATCAGCGGCTGCGACAGGCGAGCCGCGCACGCTGATCCTCGCCCACGGTGCCGGTGCGCCGATGGACAGTGACTTCATGAACGACATGGCTGCACGCCTTGCCGCGCAGGGGGTCAGCGTGTTGCGTTTCGAGTTTCCCTACATGGCGCAAAGACGCCTGGACGGCGGCAAGCGCCCACCCAATCCGGCGCCGAAACTGCTGGAATGCTGGCGGGAGGTTTATGCCCGGGTGCGGCGTCATGTCGCTGGGCGCCTGGCCATCGGCGGCAAGTCCATGGGCGGGCGCATGGCGAGTTTACTGGCGGACGAATTGAAGGCGGATGCGCTGGTATGCCTGGGGTATCCGTTCTATGCGGTGGGTAAACCCGAGAAGCCGCGAGTGGCGCATCTGGCCGAACTCAAGACCCCGACCTTGATCGTGCAGGGCGAGCGGGATGCGTTGGGGAATCGTGCAGCGGTAGAAGGATATGAATTGGCGCCGAGTATCGAGGTGTATTGGCTGGTGGCGGCTGATCATGATTTGAAGCCATTGAAGGCATCGAGTTTTACCCATGAGCAGCATTTGACGTCGACGGCCAATAGGGTGTCCGGATTTCTCCTGTGAGATCCCGCATCGCGAGCAGCCATCGCAGATCAAGATCAAAAGATCGCAGGCTGCGCCAGCTCCTACGCCGACCGGGTGCACCCGCCATGGGGTGGGTTTACACAAACCCCCCGTAGGAGCTGCCGAAGGCTGCGATCTTTTGATCCTGATCTTCGGCGGTCTTCAAATCGTCAAAAGATCGCAGGCTGCGCCAGCTCCTACGCCGACCGGGTACACCCGCAATATCTGGGTGAATGTCGAACCCTCGGCTGCACGCACACGAATTTCACGGATTCACCCAATCCCCCGGGTAGGAGCTGCCGAAGGCTGCGATCTTTTGATCTTGCTTCTGGCAATCTCCAGAACCGTCAAAAGATCGCAGGCTGCGCCAGCTCCTACGCCAACCGGGTGCACCCGCAATATCCGGGTGAATGTCGAACCCTCGGCTGCGCGCACACGAATTTCACGGATTCACCCCATCCCCCGGGTAGGAGCTGCCGAAGGCTGCGATCTTTTGATCCTGGAGGATGCCCACAAAAAAACCGGAAGTTTAACGTTCCGGTTTTTTCTATTAACACCTGACCACCCTGTTACCGATTAAACCGCTCCACCAACGAATACTGGGTATTCGACGTGCGCGTCAGTTCTTCGCTCAGCAGTGCAGAGCTTTGTGCCTGTTCCGAAGTCTGATCGGCCAACAGCGCAATGGTGCTGATGTTGCGGCTGATTTCTTCGGCCACTGCGCTTTGCTCTTCGGTGGCGGCGGCGATCTGGGTGGTCATGTCGGTGATGTGGGCCACCGCTTCGCTGATCCCCACCAGGGCCTGGTCGGCCTCGAGTACCCGGGCGACGCCTTCTTCGGCCTGGCGATGGCCGGCGTCCATGGTTTGCACGGCGGTGCTCGCGGTCTGTTGCAGCTTGGCGATCAGGCTGTGGATCTGCCCGGTCGACTCGCTGGTGCGTTGCGCCAGTTGCCGCACTTCATCGGCGACCACCGCAAAGCCGCGGCCCATTTCGCCGGCGCGGGCGGCTTCAATAGCCGCGTTCAGCGCCAGCAGGTTGGTCTGGTCGGCGATGCCTTTGATCACATCGACCACGCCGCCGATTTCGTTGCTGTCCTTGGCCAGTTGAGTCACGGTGTCGCCGGTTTCACCGACCACCACCGACAGGCGCTGGATGGCTTCGCGGGTTTCGCCGGCAATGTCGCGACCGCGACTGGTCAGGCGGTTGGCTTCCTGAGTGGCGTCGGCGGTGCGCTGTACGTGGCTGGCAACTTCCTGGGTGGTGGCCGCCATCTGGTTGACGGCGGTCGCCACTTGCTCGGTCTCGACCCGCTGGCGCTCAAGCCCGGAAGAGCTCTTGTGCGCCAGAGCATCGGATTGCCGTGCCTGGTCGTTCAGGTGCTCGGCAGTGTCCTGCAGCCGGGTCAGGCAGGTTTTCAGGCGGGCTTCCTGGCTGAGGATCGACATCTCCAGGCGTGCCTGGGCACCGCGGCTGTCGGTGTACATCTGGGCGATCAGCGGGTCCGAGGTGGTCTGTTCGGCCAGGCGCAGCAAGCGCTTGAGGCCGCGCTGCTGCCAGCTCAGGCCGATCAGGCCCAACGGCACCGAAAGCCCCGCCGCGAGGGCGAAGCCCCAGTGCGAGTCGAGCCAGATACCAATCAGGAAGCCCAGCTGGCTGACCAGAATGAACGGCAACCAGTCTTGCAGCACCGGCAGCCATTTGTCGCTCTGCGGGACCGCCGACTTGCCCTGGTTGATGCGTTGGTAGAGCGCTTCGGCGCGGCGGATCTGTTCGGCGCTGGGTTTGACCCGTACCGATTCGTAACCGACTACCTGTTTGCCATCGAAAACCGGTGTGACATAAGCGTTGACCCAATAGTGGTCACCGCTTTTGCAGCGATTCTTCACAATGCCCATCCATGGCAAGCCTTGCTTCAGCGTACTCCACATGTGAGTGAACACTGCGGCCGGGACGTCAGGGTGGCGTACCAGGTTATGCGGCGCGCGGACCAGTTCCTCGCGGGTAAAGCCACTGATTTCAACGAACGCATCGTTGCAGTAGGTGATCACGCCTTTAGCATCGGTAGTGGAAATCAACCGTTGCTGAGTGGGGAAGGTGCGTTCACGCTGGGTAATGGGCTGGTTGTTACGCATGTTTTTATCAATCCGCAAGGTTTTGTTAGGTTGTCGGCAGTGACAGGGTTTTATTGAGAATATTTTTCAGTCGTCGCCGGGGGGAGCGCGCGCTGAAGTGCACGGGGAACTTGCAGCTCGCCGGGTAAAACGCCGCTGGGGCGATCATGCACTGTGTGCGGCTGATTAGATTGATCAATATTTGATCGCTCGCTGTTCAGCGAGTATATAGAGGCAACCTCGGCACTGAGTTGGACTCAATCAGTGCTTGCATTTTTCGCCGCGTTTGCACCTCGCGAAATTCCACGACCCGGACATCGTGAGAAGGCCGGTTTTGTCCAGCTCCACGGCTTTTCAGGGTTCCCCTTTACGGGCTTGACAGCGTATGATTGCGTCAATCAAATCAATACTATAGACCCTGAAAACAGCAGGTGGGTATTTTTGCGGGTCTGAAGAAATATTGTTTGTCCAGTGTTTATTAGAATCATCAGAGTCAAAACTTATTAAATGTAGATAACTTTCCCAGCCATCGGGTCAATGGATGTTGACTGTCGTTCAGCCATCATACGAAGTGATGGTCTTATCGCCGGGAATTTAAAAAGGGTGGATTTAGCAATGCACAAGAAAGTTGCAATTATAGGGGCTTCGTTCCGTTTTCCAGGCTCCACTTCTGCAACTTTTTGGCCGGATTTGCTGGCGGGGCGAAATTTCATTACCGAGGTGGATTTTTCTCGTTGGTCCAAAGACGAGTTCTTGCACCCGGACAAAGCCCATCCCGCGACTTCCTATACCTTCGCCTCGGGCTCCCTGGGTGACATCTCCACCTTCGACGCCGGCTTTTTCAATATTTCTCCCCGTGAAGCGGCGGTCATGGATCCGCAGCAGCGCCTGCTGCTGGAACTGGGCTGGGAGGCGTTCGAGAACGCCGGGGTCAAACCCTCGAGCATGCGCGGCAGCGACTGCGGGGTGTACCTGGGGATCGCCAGCACCGATTACGCCTATCGCCTCGCCCACGACCTGGGCACGATTGAAGCGGCTACCGCCACCGGCAGTACCTTAAGCATCGCGGCCAATCGCCTGTCGTTTTATTACGATCTGCAAGGCCCGAGCATGGCCATCGATACGGCCTGTTCTTCTTCGCTGATTGCCTTCCACCAAGCGTGCCAGGCGATTCAGAATGGCGACATCGACCAGGCGATTACCGGCGGCATCAGCCTTCATCTGCACCCGTTCGGCTTCCTGATCTTTTCCAAGGCCTCGATGCTCTCGCGCACCGGGCAATGCCACGTGTTCGACGAGTCCGCCGACGGTTACGTCCGCTCCGAAGGGGCCGGGCTGTTCTTCCTCAAGGATTACGACAAGGCAATCGCCGACGGTAACCAGATCCTCGCCGTGGTTGCCGGCAGCGCGGCCAACACCGACGGCCGAAAGTCCAGCCTGACGGTGCCGAGCGCCGATGCGCAGATTGCCCTGATGACCCAGGCCTATGCCACGGCAGGCATTGCCCCGACCGACATCGATTACCTCGAAGCCCACGGCACCGGTACCCCGGTCGGCGACCCGATCGAAAGCCGGGCCATCGGCGAAGCCCTGGGCCAGCAGCGCCCGGCGGATCAACCACTGCTGATCGGCTCGATCAAAAGCAACATCGGTCACCTGGAGGCGGCCTCCGGGGTCGCCGGTCTGATGAAGGCGCTGTTCTGCGTGATTGAACGCAAGGTCCCCGCGACCATCGGCATCAACAAGCTGAATCCGAAGATCCCGTTTGCCGAGCTCAATCTCAGCGTGGTCACCGAGACTCAAGCGCTCAAGCCGAGTGGCAAGCTGGTGGTCGGGGTCAACTCCTTCGGTTTCGGCGGGGCCAACGCCCACGTCATCCTGCAGAGCCATGAAACCCCGGTCGCTGTCCAGGCACCCGTTGCCAGCGCTCGTTCGGTGCCCTTGATGGTCACTGCCAAGGACAGCGCCGGGTTGGCCGCCACCGCGGAACAACTCGCGCAGTTCATCAGCGAAAGCACCGAGGCAAACCTCTACGACGTCGCCCATCAGGCGCTGTTTGGCCGGGATTTGCATCCGCGGCGGCTGGTGGTTTTCGGCGCCGATGCGCAGGAGAGCGCCCAGGCACTGGTGGATTTCGCCGCGGACCCCGCGGTCTCGGCTTTGTCTTCGGTGGTCGAAAGCGGCACCGCCCTCGAACAACCCAAAGGCCCGGTTTTCGTCTACTCGGGCAATGGTTCGCAGTGGCAGGGCATGGGCAAGTCATTGCTCGCCGACAGCGTGTTCCGCGCCGCGGTTGCCGAAGTCGACGGGATTTTCCAGCCGCTGTCGGGTTACTCGCTGCTCGCCGAACTGGCGGGCGAGAATGGTGACGAACGCTATAGCTTGACCGAGATTGCCCAGCCAGCCTTGTTCGCCCTGCAAGTGGGCGTCACCCGCATGCTCGCCGAAAAAGGTCTGTCGCCGGTGGCTGTCATCGGCCATAGCGTCGGCGAAGTGGCGGCCGCCTGGGCCTGCGGTGCACTGACGCTGCACGACGCGACCCGGGTTATCTACCATCGCAGTCGCCTGCAAGGCTTGACCAAAGGTTGCGGGCAGATGTCCGCGGTGGGCTTGTCCGGTGCGGACACCGCAAACCTGTTGCAAGAGCTCGGCCTCGACAGCGAACTGGTGGTCGCCGGTGAGAACAGTTTCAAAGGCGCTACCGTCGCCGGCGCGGTTGCCGGCCTCGAGCGTCTGGAACAGGCCCTGGGCGAGCGGCAGATCTTCGTCCGGCGCCTGGGCCTGGACTATGCCTTCCACTCGCCAGCGATGAATGTCATTCGCGACCGGGTCATCGATGCGTTGAGCGACATCGCCCCCGTTGCCAGCCATATCCCGATGTATTCGACCGTGACCGGCGGCGTGCTGGCCGGCGAGCGTCTGGACGCCGAGTACTGGTGGCAGAACATCCGTAACCCGGTGCTGTTCCAGTCCGCCAGTGAAGGGCTGACCGAGCTCGGCTACAACGTGTTCGTCGAAGTCGGTCCACACCCGATCCTGCGTTCCTACGTCACCGATGCCCTGGCCCGTCACGAACTGCAAGGCGCGGTCATTGCCACCTTGCTGCGTACCGAGGAATCGCCGCAGTTGATCGATCGCACCGTGGCGAAGGTCTTGATCGCCGGCGTCGAGACCGATTTGCAGTGCCTGTTCCCGCGCAGCGGTCGTTTCGTGCAGCTGCCCAATTACGCCTGGCAACGCGAGCGTCATTGGTACGCCGATACGCCCGAGACTTCCGGCAAGCTGTTCCGCGACCGCGTCCATCCGTTGTTGGGCTATCCGGTGCCGGGGCACGAGCTGACCTGGGAAAACCGTCTGGACACCCAGCTGTTCCCGTCACTGGGCGATCATATGGTCGGCGACGCCGTGTTGTTCCCGGGCGCCGGTTTCACCGAGGTGGCGCTGGCAGCGGCGCTGCAGTACCAACCTGGTGAGTACGTAGAAATCGAAGAGCTGGAAATCCACAGTCCGCTCTTGCTCCATCCGGATTCCAGCAAGAAACTTCGGGTGCAGATCGACAACGCCGATGGCGCCGTTTCCATCGAGTCGCGCAGCACCTCGCAGGTCGAGCAGTGGGTCCAGCACGTCGTCGCCAGACTGCCGGGCGAAGCGCGCGGCGGGATGCTTGCGCGCAGTGCTCCAGAGCTGCCGACCCGCGCCGTCGATTTCACCTCGGCCGAGCACCTGGCGCTGACCCGGGCGGTCGGCCTCAATTACGGTCCGGCGTATCAGGCGATCGACGGCGGCTGGATCGATGGCCATCAAGTGTTGGCGCGGTTGAACTTGCCAAGCGTGATCGAGACCGAACTGCCGACCCTGAATCTGCATCCGGCGCTGCTGGACAGTGCCTTCCAGTTGATCACCCAGCTGCTGAGCAAAGACCTCAGCAACCGCAAAGGCCTGGCCTTTATCCCGGTGAAACTCGGGCGGATCACCTTCGCCGCCGGCAGCCAGCCGCCTTGCCTTGCCGAAGTTCAGCTGGTGCGCCGCTCGGAACATTCACTCCTGGCCGACTTCACCTTGTATGACGCTCAGGGCCAGGCGGTCATCAGCATCAAGGATGCGCGTTTCCGCGGCGTGCGCCTGCAGAGGGACCGCAGTGGCGACCTCAAGCTGGTGGACTTTGTCGGGATTGCCAAACCCTGGTCGGTCGCCGGTCGCGCATTGCCGCTGGCCGATTCGCTGCTGGGCGCAGCGCTGCAACAGCACCTGGCGGCGGTGGCCGATGATCCGGCGCTGCTGCGGTATGCCAATGAAATCGATCCGCTGCTCGACAGCCTGTGTGGCAGTTTCCTGTTGGAAGCCATCGAACAGCTCGGCGGTGAACTGACTTCGCAGCAACGCTCGACCTGGTGCCAGGAAGCGCAAGCGCTGTCCGGTTATCTCGATCACCTGCTCGAACAGGCACTGGAAGATGGCAGCCTGGTCGCGGTCGGTGACGGCTGCTGGCGCGTGGCTGACCAGGGCGAGCGCCCGAGCGCGCAGGAAATCTGGCAGGAGCTGTTCCGCAGCTACCCTGAACACTTCCAGATCATCCATTCGGTAGGCCGGATCGGCACCCATCTGCTGGCACTGCTCAGCGGCCAGGTGAACATTGCACAGCTGCTGCCTCGGGAAACGTCGCCAGCGCTGCTGACCCGCCAGGTGCTCGGCGCCAGTGGTTATCACGCGCTGTTGGCGTCGGTCCGGGCGCACATCGCCCAACGCTTGAGCGTGCTGCCCGAAGGCCAGCGCCTGCGGATTCTCGAACTCGGTTTTGGCGGAGCACCGCTGGCGGTAGATATCTGCGCGAGCCTCGATTTCGACCGGGTCGACTATCAGTACTGCGCGCAAGATCTTGATCAGGTGTCGATGCTCCAGGCCGACTTCCCTGATCTGCAAATACTCAATCTGGCCGAGGCTGCGCAATTGCCCGCGCTGCCGGGCAACAGCTTCGATCTGGTCCTCGCACCGACCGACCTGGCGCCGCTGGAAACCATCAGCGCAGGGCTGCGTCATGGCGCCGCCCGGCTTTGTGCCCAGGGTGAACTGCTGCTGTTGGCGCAACACCCCGCGCTGTGGGCCGATTTCACCTTCGGTGCCGAGCCGGGCTGGTGGCTTGCCGGGCCTGCGCAGCAGGCGCTGTCGGTGCAACAGCGGCCGGATTTCTGGCAACAGGAATTGCGTCGCCACGAGCTGAAAGTCTCCGAGCCTCTGGAGTTCATTCCGCACTCGGCGTCTGGCAGCTATGTGCTGGTGGCCGCGGCGGACCCGGAGAAAACCTTCGAGGCCGAGGTTTTGCCCCGGCAGAACTGGCTGCTGGTCGCCAGCGAGCAAGGCCCGGAAGCGCCATTGGCCCAAGGCCTGGCCTCGGCGCTGCGCGAGCAGGGTCATGAGGTGGCGTTTATCGCTGCGGGTTCGGCAACGTCGCTGGCCGCGCAATTGCGTCAAGGTCCGGCGGCACCGCAACATATCGTGATGCTGTCTGGCTTGTTCGCCACCCAAGGGCTCAATGCCCAGGCCGACCGCTGCATGCTGGCCGCGGCGATCACCCAGGCCTGCGAATCCGTGGGGATAACCCCGGATTGCTGGTTGCTGACTTCTGGCGCCGCCGCCCAGCTGTTGCCGCGCAGCGCTCAGCGCCACGGAAGCGTGCAAGGTTTTGCCGATTCGGCCCTGTGGGGCTTCGGTCGGACCCTGGCCAACGAAGCGGTCGGTTGCCGCGTCCGGCTGCTCGACCTGGCCGAAGGCGCGGGCGTCGAAGCCCTGCTGCCGGCACTGCTGAATGCCGATCAAGAGACCGAATTCGCGATCACTGCCACCGGCGAGCGCTATGTTTCGCGTCTGCGAATCCAGCCCGATGAACTGACAAGCGCTGCCCTTGAAGGAGCGCCGGAGCAGGTCAAACTCGGCTTCGATCTGCCCGGACAACTGCGTAATCTGCGGTGGGAAGCCCGAGCGCCACTGGTGCCGGCAGGCGATGAGCTGGATATCGAAGTCCAGGCCACCGGTCTGAACTTTCGCGATGTGATGTACGCACTGGGCCTGCTCTCCGATGAAGCCATCGAAAACGGCTTCTCCGGTCCGACCCTGGGCTTCGAATTTGCTGGTGTGGTACGCGGCAAGGGCGCTCAGGTCGAAGGCGATTTCCAGCCGGGCGACCGGGTCGTCGGTTTTGGTCCGTCGAGCTTCGCCAACCGCCTGATCACCAATGCCAACGCTGTGGCGCGGATCCCTGAAGGCATGTCCTTCGAAGCGGCCGCGACCATCCCGAGTACCTTCTTCACGGTCTACTACGCGCTGCATTACCTGGCGCGCCTGGAACCCGGCGAGAAGATCCTCATTCACGGCGCGGCGGGGGGCGTCGGCATTGCCGCGATCCAGATCGCCAAATGGGCCGGGGCTGAAATCTACGCCACCGCCGGCAGTGACGAGAAACGCGACTTCCTGCGCCTGCTCGGCGTTCAGCATGTGTTCGACTCGCGCTCGCTGGCGTTTGCCGATGACATCCTGGCGGTCACCGGCGGACGCGGAGTGGACGTGGTCCTCAACTCCCTCGCCGGTGAGGCGATCAACCGCAACCTGCGGGTGCTCAAGCCGTTCGGGCGGTTCCTCGAACTGGGCAAGCGCGACTTCTACCAGAACACCAAGATCGGCCTGCGGCCGTTCCGCAACAACATCAGCTACTTCGGCATCGATGCTGATCAGCTGATGAGCGAGCGTCCGCAGCTGACCCGGCGCCTGTTCGGCGAAATGATGGAGCTGTTCCGCGACGGGATTCTGAGCCCGCTGCCGTATCGCGCCTTCGACGCCAATGACGTCGTCGAAGCCTTCCGCTACATGCAACAGGCACGGCAGATCGGCAAGATCGTCGTCACCTACCGCACGCCGATCCAGCACGTATACACCGCGCCGGCCAGTCAGCCAGAGACCCTGCAGCTGTCTGCCGCAGGGACCTATCTGGTCACCGGTGGCCTCAGCGGCTTTGGCCTGCGCAGTGCGCAATGGCTGGTCGACAAAGGCGCTCGCCACCTGGTGCTGCTTGGCCGCCGTGGCGCGGCGACGCAAGAGGCGCAGCCGATGCTTGCGGCATGGAGCGAGCAGGGCATCGAAGTCCAGGCGCTGGCGTGCGACATCACCGATGCCGCGCAACTGGCGGCGGTCATGGCGCGGATCGAAGCGGGTGGCAACCCGTTGCGAGGCGTGGTGCATGCGGCAACCGTGTTCGATGACGGGCTGATCCGTAACCTGACCCAGGAACAACTGCAACGTGTCTTGGAACCCAAGGCCAAGGGCGCGCAATACCTGCATGAGTTGACCGCGCAGCTGCAACTGGAATTCTTCGTGTTGTTCTCCTCGGCGACCACCTTGTTCGGCAATCCCGGGCAGGCCAACTACGTCGCGGCCAACCATTGGCTGGAAGCCCTGGCGCGCCATCGCCTGGCCCATGGGTTGCCGGCCACCAGCGTGCTCTGGGGCGCGATCGACGACGCCGGTTTCCTCGCGCGCAACCAGGACATCAAGGACGCTTTGCAAAGTCGCATGGGCGGCGCCGCATTGCAGTCGCAAGTGGCCCTCGACACCCTTGAGCGGCTGCTGTTGCAGCAGCGTTCCGGGCTGGGGGTGCTGGAGCTCGACTGGAAAGCCCTGTCGCGCTTCCTGCCGGCCGCCGGATCGCCGAAGTTCAGCGAACTGGCCCGGTTGCATGGCGGCGAGCAGGACGACGAAAGTGACGTGGATGACATCCAGCGCCTGCTGGCGGAAATGGATGACCAGGAGCTGACTGAACTGTTCGGCGAAATGCTCAAGCAGGAAATCAGCGAAATCCTGCGCTTGCCGACCAGCAAGCTGGACATCAACCGCCCGCTTCAGGAACTGGGCCTGGACTCGCTGATGAGCGTCGAGCTGGTAGTGGCCGTCGAGGAACGCTTCGGCATTCGCTTGCCGGTCATGGAATTGAGCGAAACCTCGAGCATTGCCAAATTGACCGGGCGGATTCTCGAGTTGCTTCGCGGCAACCAGGAGCATGACGCGCAACAGGATGCCGGGACCAACCTGCAGTTGCTGGCGGCCGATGCACTGTCGCGCCACGGTGCCGAGCTTTCCGGGGAGGACCTCGCCCAACTGAGCGATGGCCTGCGTGACTTGAAACCTACTCGATTGATTAACTGATCCGGACTATGACCACTAAAACTTCGCCAGGGCTTGCGACTTCGATGAAAGACAAGCTGATCCAGCAAGCCCTGGAAAAGCGCATGCGGCAGACCAGCACTGTCACCCCGGCCGCTTCGCTGCAAGGGGTGAAAGGCGCCCTGCAGGAGGTGCCGGAACAGTTTTATCGCTTCGACAAGCATCCCGGGTACCAGCAGTTGCGCGTCATGCTCGATGGTGCGGCGCGCTTCGGGCTGGCCAATCCGTTTTTCAAGCTGCATGAAGGCCTGGCGGGCGCTGAAACCGTTATTCGAGGCAACAATTATGTGAATTTCGCCAGCTACAACTACCTGGGGTATTCAGGGCATCCGGTTGTGGCTGAAGCAGCCAAGGCGGCCATCGATCAGTACGGGACGTCTGTCTCGGCCAGCCGTCCGGTCTCGGGCGATCGGCCGATCCATCGTGAGCTGGAGCGCGAGCTTGCCCAGCTCTACGAAGTGGAAGAGGCCATTACGTTCGTCAGCGGCCATGCGACCAATGTGACCACCATTGGTTACCTGTTCGGCCCGCGTGACCTGGTGCTGCACGATGAGCTGATTCACAACAGCGTGCTGCAAGGGATTCAGTTATCCGGTGCGCGGCGGTTGAGCTTTGCCCATAACGATTGGGAAGCCGTGGACCGTTTGTTGAGCGATCAACGTCAGCATTTCGAGCGGGTATTGGTCGTGCTCGAAGGCATCTACAGCATGGACGGCGACTATCCCGATCTGCCGCGTTTCGTCGAACTGAGGAAAAAACACCGGGTGTTTTTGATGGTCGATGAAGCTCACTCGCTGGGCGTCATGGGCGAGACCGGCAAAGGTATCCGCGAGCACTTCGGCCTGGCCGGAACGGATGTGGATATCTGGATGGGCACCCTGAGCAAATCCCTGGCCAGCTGTGGCGGCTACATCGCGGGCGAGGCGGCGCTGGTCGAGCACCTGAAATTCCTCGCCCCGGGTTTTCTCTACAGCGTCGGCATGCCGGCCCCGGTTGCCGCCGCCGCGTTGGCGGCCTTGCGTTGCCTGCGTGAGGATGGCGAGCGGGTTGCCACCCTGCAGGCGCGTGGCCGGCAATTCCTGCAACTGGCCAAAGAGGCGGGGCTGGACACCGGAACCAGCACCGGTCTGGCGGTGATTCCGGTCATTACCGGCAGCTCGCTGAAGGCCACCCAGTTGTCTGGCGCATTGTCCCGCCGTGGTATCAATGCCCAGCCGATTCTTCACCCGGCGGTGCCGGAAAAAGCTGCCCGTGTGCGTTTCTTCGTCTCGTGCCAGCACACCGAACAACAAATCGCCGAAACCGTGATTGCAGTGGCCGAGGAGTTGAAGCGATTGTAGGTTTTGATCCTGATCCTGTGGGAGCAGGCTTGCCCGCGACGGCGGCCTGACTCTCACGCATGACACCGATCCCCCGGGTAGGAGCTGCCGAAGGCTGCGATCTTTTGATCCTGATCTTCGGCGGCCTTCAAATCGCCAAAAGATCGCAGCCTGCGGCAGCTCCTACGCCGACCGGGTACACCCGCCATATCTGGCTAACGCCATTCCCCCGACCGGGTACACCCGCCATATCCGGCTAACGCCATTCCCCGACCGCGGCATCCCGAATTTCACGGATGCACCCAATCCCCCGACCGCGTCCCCCGGATTCACGGATTCACCCAACCCCCCCGTAGGAGCTGCCGAAGGCTGCGATCTTTTGATCTGCCGACAATTTCGAATAGATACGACATATCCTGAAAATGGTTTCTCAGACCAACGCTCTAGAACCAGCTAGTTTTGTCCGAGTCATAGACCATCAGGAGGGCAATGGATTGCCTATCGCCGCCAATGGATGTCGTTTGCGTAAAGCACGTCTGTCCGAAGTCAATCGTATTTATCTCCTGACCGCTGTGGTCTATCAGCGTCAACCCGTGTTCAGCGACTGGCGCTCGGGGCGTCTGGTGGTCGATCAATTCAGGCAAGCGGACGAAAGTCAGCTGGCTACGTCGCTGGCGTGGGTGGTGATGCCTGATCACTTTCACTGGTTAGTGCAACTGCATCACGGCACGCTGGCTGAGCTGATGTGCCGGGTAAAGTCGCGCAGCAGTCTTGCGATCAATGCTCTGAATCGATGTAGCGGTCGAGTTTGGCAGCGGGGTTATCACGACAGGGCGCTGCGCCGGGATGAGGATGTGAAAGCGGCGGCCCGCTACATAGTGATGAACCCGCTACGCGCCGGGTTGGTAAACAAGGTGGGTGATTACCCGCTTTGGGATGCCGTGTGGCTTTGAGCGTTGTCCCCCGGGTAGGAGCTGCCGCAGGCTGCGATCTTTTGATCCTGATCTTCGGCGGCCTTCAAATCGTCAAAAGATCGCAGGCTGCGCCAGCTCCTACGCCGACCGGTTACACCCGCCATATTCTGGTGAATGTCGATCCTTCGGTTGCGGGCACACGAATTTCACGGATTCACCCAATCCCGGACTGCGCGCACCCCGAATTTCACGGATTCACCCAATCCCCCGGACTGCGCGCACCCCCGGATCTCACGGATTCACCCACCCCCGTAGGAGCTGCCGCAGGCTGCGATCTTTTGATCCTGATCTTCGGCGGCCTTCAAATTGTCAAAAGATCGCAGGCTGCGCCAGCTCCTACGCCGACCGGTTACACCCGCCATATTCTGGTGAATGTCGATCCTTCGGTTGCGGGCACACGAATTTCACGGATTCACCCAATCCCCCGGACTGCGCGCACCCCCGATCTCACGGACTCACCCAATCCCCCGGACTGCGCGCACCCCCGGATCTCACGGATTCACCCACCCCCGTAGGAGCTGCCGCAGGCTGCGATCTTTTGATCTGATCTTCGGCGGCCTTCAAATCGTCAAAAGATCGCAGGCTGCGCCAGCTCCTACGCCGACCGGGTACACTCGCAATATTCTGGTGAATGTCTATCCTTCGGCTGCGGGCACACGAATTTCACGGATTCACCCAATCCCGGACTGCGCGCACCCCGAATTTCACGGATTCACCCAACCCTCCGGACTGCGCGCACCCCCGGATCTCACGGATTCACCCACCCCCGTAGGAGCTGCCGCAGGCTGCGATCTTTTGATCTTGATCTTCGGCGGCCTTCAAATTGTCAAAAGATCGCAGGCTGCGCCAGCTCCTACGCCGACCGGTTACACCCGCTATATTCTGGTGAATGTCGATCCTTCGGTTGCGGGCACACGAATTTCACGGATTCACCCAATCCCCCGCCGACCGTAGGCTAATCCTGTTGTACCTGGCCAACGGCAAACATCCCTTTGAGGTATCGGCGTACCTGGTGGTAGCGCGCAAAGGAGCTGTCCTGGGCCGTGCTGTGTTCGAGGGCCTGCCAGGCGCTGCAGGGCAGGTTCATGCGTCGGTCGGTGTAGCGCGGGTAACGCAACAGCGCGGCGGCGACCAATTCATCCAGGGTGATCCGGCGGGTGCGGCGGGGCAGGGGGTGGTGGTCTTTGGTCAACCCCCAGCCGGCATAGAACGGCGCGCCATAGGTCACCACTTCGCGTTCATGCAGCAAGGCTTCGAAACCCGCCAGCGAATCCTGCGTATGGACTTCATCAACTTGCGCAAACAGGTGCGCGACATCCCCCTCGGGCACCAGCTGATCGGCAAACTTCATGACCTGCTCGCGAGCCTGGTTACCCAGGCGCTTGCCAGTCGCCGGCTGGTAGGCAATCCAGGCTTGCGGTGCAGCGGCGCGTACCTGTTCAAGTAGCTGCAGGTCGCTGAGCAACGGGTCTTCAAGCTGACCCGCAACCAGAATTCGTCGCTGCCCTGACGAGGCTGTAACCTGCTCAGCCATCGGCTCGACCCTGGCAACAATTCGCTCACGCAACCGACGCGCCTGCGCAAGAACGGCCGGATCAAAATCCCCCTGCTGCAGATCGGTTTCCAGATCGCTCGGGCGACTGGCCTCAAAGTGAATCCCGCTTCGGTCCAGAACCAGCGACCCGGCTCGCGCACCTTTGACGCGCAGGAACCCCTGTTCCAGGCGCCACAGCGGCAGGCCATGGGCATCGGCCCGGGCCTGCAGGTTGTGCGCTTCGGCCGTGGCCCATACCAGCAATTTACCGCCCTGGCGTGCGACCTGCGGCATCAGCTCGCTACGGTCCCGGGCAAAATCCAGACTGCCCCACCGACTGGTGAGGAAACGCCGGACACTCGATTGCTTGCGCCGAGGCACTCCCAGCACGGTCAATGGGCCGGCAAACAGCGTGTCCTGTGCCTTTTGTCGGGCCAGCTGATGGGCCACGGTCATCACATCGCAGAGTTGCTCGGTCAGTGGATCGACGTACCGGCAATAGCGAATGTAGGCCGCCGCCACCAGTTGCTCCAGGCTGGGCCGGGCTTGCCGGCGCGGCATGGCCAGGCGGTCATCGGTCAAACCCCAGCCGGCATAGAAGGGCAGGCCGAAACAGGTCACCGGAACGCCCTGGATCAACGCCTCCAAGCCAGCCTGGCTGGTGGCGATGTAAACCCGCGCGGCGCGTCGGGCCAGCGAAGCCCAGGACAGGTTGCGGCTTTCCAGGGTTACCCCGCGCTCAATCGCGGCGTCCAGCAGGCAGCTTTTCTTGTGCCCGCTGAGGCAATCCGGATGGATCCGTACCCGCACGTCGGCGCCCGGATTTTCCGCCAGCGCGGTGTCGAGCATGCGGATGAAATCCGCCTCACAGAGGCCACCGCCGGGAATCGAAAAATCGCCATAGGTCTGGTCCACCACCAGAATCAATCGCGACTCGCGCCCCAGCGGATCGTCGTCGCTCAGGTCTGGTGCATTGTTGTATTTGCCGATGCCACTGCTGCGCATCAACGCAATCAGTTCCGCTGCCGTCGCCAGTTCGGCGGCGCTCAGTTGCTCAGGCTGCTGCAGGATGTTTTCCAGTAGCGACGGTCGATCGGCCAGGTAGTGGATGCCGATCGGATCGACCACCATCGACATCGGCGTATCGCCTTCAACCCCGAGCGAAGACGAGCGCAGAAAGCCGTCTTCCAGCGCGATGTAAGGAATTCCCCAGCGCTTGCAGAGCACACGGGCATGATCCGATGAGCGCTTGTAGCCAATCCCGGCAATGCCCTTGAGGCCTTTGGGCGGCTTCTGGCCTCGGCGCCACAGCCAGAAGGGCGCGCCTTCCGGACCGAGAAACTGAGTCAGGTGAAAGACTCTCCAGAGCACCCACTGCGACATGATCCCGACCCAGCCCGGGCCCGGCACCAGCGATTCGACAACGGCGGTGGATCGATTCATCTCAGGGCGGCTCATGGTCGAGAAGTCAGCGAACGGCGCATGTTGATCACCGCCGGGAAGGGCAGCAGGCGCGCGAGCCAGTTCACCGGGGTGGTGCGGACTCTGATGAAACCCTGCTGTAGGTAGAGCTGTTGTGCCGAGTGGTTTTTCAGCTGGACCTCCAGCTCGACTTTCTCATACCCGGCTTGCCGCGCCTGGGTGAAGGTCTCTGCCAGCAGCGCGGTGGCGATACCTTGCTGGCGTGCCGGCTTGATCACGCGCAAGCCATGCAGATAAAACCCGTAGTACCACTCGCGGCTCTCGGCGATGCTGAACAGCGCGTAGCGCCATACGCCCTTCAGCCAGCCGAACTCCCGCCGGAAAGGTTCCAGCCCCGGCGAAAAGGGCCCGCGCCGGTGGTGCTTGAACGAGGCATAACCCAGAGCAGAGGAATCTCGATACGCCAGCAGAATCCGGTCCCAATTGATCGACCGGGCCAGCAAGCGGTAGCGACAGGCTTCATCGCCGAGGATAAACGCCAGCGAGCCGCGCCCCGAAGTGATCAGCCGCGCAACCGCTTCGTCGCGCTCCAGCAGGCTGGAGCCGAGGACGATCCGTAGCGGCGCGTTCGCCTGTTCAGTCATGGGATTCTGTCTGGGCCTGGCCCGCGTGTTTGACGACGCTCTTGCCTCGACTCAGCTGCTCGACGAAGGTCTTGGCCAGATGTTCGACTGCCATGGCCTTGGGGGCGCTGGCAGTGCGCGCGGTATTGCTCCAGATGAAGTACTCGGTATCGCCATCGGGAGCGCCCAGCGCGGCATAGACATCCGGAAGAATCGGCACATGGTCGCCAAAGAAGCACAGCCCGACCGGATGGGTCTGAGCCAGCAAGTGGTCGCGCAAGCGGCCGAGCATCCGGTCGGCATTGCCCAGGTGTCGCACATAGGGGCCCAGATCACGCATGCCATCGAGCAGCGGCCGATCGAACCAGCTCGGCAGCTCGGCCGCGTCGAGGTTTTCCAGGTGCAGCGGGCCGTGGTTTTCCATGGTCACCGCGTGGATGTACAAGGGTTGAGTGCGCGAGCGGTCGCCCAGCAACTCGATGATCTTCTCGGCCACCGCGCAATCGCCGATAAACGGCCCGGCCTTTTGCGCGTCATTGAAGCTGCGGACATCAATGAACTCATCGAAGCCCAGCGCCGGCAGCACCTTGTCCCGACCGTAAAAACTGCCGACGTAAGGATGAACGCATACGGTGCGATAACCCCTGCGCTTCATCTCGCTGGCGATGCTCGGCAAGCCTTGGCGCGCCAGGTGGCGGTAAGGGTTGAAGCGATGGACGCCGAGCTTGTCACCGGCAATCCCGCAGAGAAAGGCGAACTCGGTGCGCACGGTATTCGCGCCCCAGGCCGCGACCTGCAGGCGGCCCTGGGCCAATGCCTCGTCGCGCAACAGGTCATAGTTGCCCAGCACCTGCTCACGAATGCCCGGCCACAGCCGACGAACATCAAAAAACGATTCGCTCTGGATCGAGACCAGGTCGGGCAGTGCCGCATTGGTCGAAGGCGTATTCGCGTGACGCGGATCGAGGGCAAACGGCGAGTGCAGTTCGTCGATGACCACCTTGCGCCGCGCCGCGCAAAAGTAGGTCCACAAACTGCCGGCCAGGCCCCAGCGAGTCAGATCCAGGCTGGCGTCGTAACTCGGTTGCAGCGGCTTCCAGCCACCGAGGACCAGCAGCACCACGCCGCCCAGCAGCACGGCCGCCGCCACCGGCAAGGCATCCGCGGCCGCCGGCTCGAAATACAGTCCGCAGGCCAGGTAGGCGATAAACCCCAGCGCCAGAACCGCCGCCTTGCCGATGCCGAAGAACGGCAGGTACAAGCGCGGATAGCGCACCGCATCGCTGAAGTACTCGAAGTCGGCGCAGACGAAAGGCTCGCGCAGCGAGTGGTATTTGGTGTTGCTCACCAGCACGATCAACAGCCAGAGCGCGAGCACATTTACCGCGCTGAAAAACGGCCGCCCGGTGATGGCGTAGAGCGCGGCCACCGCGAAACACCAGGCGCCGGCATGCAGCAACCAACTGCGCAGGGGCCTGCGCAAAACGGGCCGCGGCACCAGCAACATTTCCATCGCGCAGGAGATCAGGAACCCGACCGACAACACCCAGCAAAAAGTACCGTTCAAGAAATCAAGCACCGTAATCCAGCCACCGCAAAATAACCGAAGACATCCTTGGCGGAATCACCCCAAGCGCCCAGCACCCGAGGTTCAACGGGAAGGGGAAACTGATCCGCGGCTGGTTCGCAGCGAGCCCGCGACGAATACGCCTGGCGGCTTTGTCCGGGGTCCACAACTGCGGTTTTGGCCCAGGCATCTCGAAGCACATTTTCGATTCGACATAGCCCGGCATGATCACATTGACCTTCACCCCGTGCGGGGCCAGCAGGTCGCGCATGGCTTCACCGTAAGCCTTCATCGCCGCCTTGCTCGCGCTGTAGCTGGGCGTCGCGGGCAGCCCGCGCCAGCCGGCGAGGGAACTGAACAGGGCAATCTGCCCCTGCTTGCGCGCACGCATCGCCGGCAGTGCCGACTGCACCGTGGCCATCGCCGCGAGCACGTTGACTTCGATCAGCGCCTCGGACAGCTCCCAGACTTCGCCTTCGGCGTTCGCCCCGGTAGAGGTGTTGAGCCCGGCACCGACAATGATCAGGTCCGGCTGCTCGGTGTCACTGATGCGGCTGATCCACTCGCGCAAGGCGTCCAGGTCCCGCACATCGAGGGCTTGCAGGATCACCCTGGCGCCGGCGGCACGGCACTGTTCGGCCATTTCTTCGAGGCGGTCGAGGCGCCGGCCCTGGAGAATCAGGGTCACCCCGGGCGCCGCATAAGCCGGCGCCAGGGCACCACCGATTCCGCCCGTGGCGCCGGTGATGAGAATGCAGCGAGGAGTCTTGTGCAGCGTCATAGGTATCGTTCGATCTTGGAGGTTTTGGCCATCAGCACTTCCAGTGAATTGTTCACCGCCATGTCGATCCCGCAGCGGGTATAGAAGCCGCCATTGACCTGGGTAGTGTGGATGACCGTGCTGCGAAAACGCTGGAACAAGGTGGTGTCCGGTGGCTCGGGCGTGCGCCAGAAATCCTCGAGACTGCCCTGGTGGGTCAGACCCTTGAGGGCATAGATCGGATTGCTCAGGGCCAGGGTCGGCACGTTGTGCATCAACGATGAACCGCCGACGGTGCTGTTCACCGTGACCACGCCGGCAACGTGGGACAACAGGGTCGGCATATGCCCGCTTTCGAGGAAGTCGACCCGATCGGCGATCGCGTACTTCGCCGCCAGCGCGCGGGTGATGCGGTGGTAGTCGATGATGCCGGGCGTCAGCGGATGGTTCTTCACCACCAACCGGGCATCGCCGGGCGCGCTAACCGCGAAAGACCCCAGCACATGCTCGAGCACCTCGCTCATGTTCGAGAACTGCGAGTGATCGCGGATCTGCGCATCGCTGTCGAGCTGCAATGGCAGCAGGAAAGTCGGCTGACGATTGCTCGCCACGTGACTGATCACCGCGGCATCCCGACTCCTGGCGCGAGTCAGGCGGATACCCTGGCGAATGTACCCGGCGTATTCGACCGCCGCGTTATACGGCGCGTGGGTGCGGTAGTGCGGGAAGCAGATTTTGTTCAGCGCGCCGCCCATGTGATACATCACATCGTGAAAGGCCCGCGAGGCGAACGACAGGCGGAACGCTTCACCGTTGTGGTAGCGCGGAATGTGCTTGCCGACTTCCCGATACCACTCCGGATCACGCGGCAGCAACGAGTGATTATTCACCCCGCCACGCTCAAGCGTGATCCAGTAAGGCCGGAAATAACCCTCTTCGAACACATGCACGCGGATGCCGAGGCTTTTCGCCAACAGCACCGCCGGCTGATGCACCGGCCGGCAATCGCCGAACAGCACCAGGTCGGTAATGCTGTGGGCTTTGAAGCACTGGCTATAGAAGTCGGCGAGCTGCTCGGGTTTGGCCGAGTAAAATACCCGCGAGCCTGAGCCATACAGGGTATCGCCCATGTTGAAATTGACCGAGCGGACCCACTGTCCTTCCGCGCGCAGGGCTTGCGCCAAGCGGGCAAAAAACGGCGAGCTGACGCCTTGCAGGAACAGGAACGAGTTGCGCGGCATGGCCGACAGCACTCGTCTGGTACCAACAGCAGGGGTCACGAATTCTTGAGCGGTTTTCTCAAAGCGATGTGGAGCAAACGCCGAATCATCTCTCGCCATGCTGAACTCCTTCCTTGCGTAGGTACTTCATCCCAGTTTTTCAGCTCTAATAACGTGCGTTCAGGGGTGGTAAATTTTTGAGTAATTCGACTGACATACACCGGGTAGCGAATCAAGGTCCCGGCCACCAGTTCATCGAGGCTCAAGCGCCGGGTGCGGCGAGCCTGGACCTCGGGGTGCAAATCTTCATCGGTGGTCAGGCCCCAGCCGGCATAAAAGGGCTGGCCGTAAGTCGTGACCGGCACCCCGCGCAGCAAGGCTTCGAAGCCGGACTGGGAGGTCAGTACATGCACCTCATCCACCTCAAGCAGCAGTTCGTGAAACGGCACATCACCCACGACCTGATTGCACCAGTTGCCGGTCAGGGCTTCGTCCTGCCCCTGCGCGCGGGTGCCGGCCAGCACCTCCGGATGCGGCTTGTACAGCAGCCAGGCCTGCGGATGGCGCTGACGCACCGCCCGCAACAAATCGAGGTTGCGGCGGATGCGGTGTGCGCCGTATTGGATCGAAGCATCGGATTCCACCTGGCCGGGCACCAGAATCACCCGCTGCACCCCGGCAGGCCGTTTCCACTGCGAACCCGCCAGGTTGTATTTGGTCACCCCGGCCGCGCAAATCGCCTCGCGCAATGCGCCGGCGCGGCTCAACAAGCCGCTGTCCCACGGATCATTTTGCAAGATGTGTTCCAGACGCGAGGGCCGGGTTGCGTCGTAGTAGATGCCCAGGTCATCAACGACCCACGACAGCGGTCGGGTTTTCCTCGCGCCCAATCCGACTGAACGCAGAAAGCCGTCTTCGACCCGGCCGATGTGGTTGCTGTCGACCTGCTTGAGCAGTGCCGCGTCATGCTGGCAACCCCAGGTAACGACCGCTGCGGTTTTGTTCACACGGGTGAGACTGTCGATGAACTGAGTCGACGAGCCGTTGAAGAAATCAACCACCAGCGGGTGCTTCCATTTGGTGAAGCCAAACATCTGCAGGTTTTCCGGCAAGCGACTGCGCATCCGCCGCTGCAGACCCAGCCAGGCCAGTACCACTTCAGGTGTACAAGGCTGACCGGACTCCGGGTCGACATAACGCGGGTATTCAACCAGCGCCGCGTGCAGCAATTGCTCCAGGCTCACCGGTTGGCGCCGCGCAGGGGCGGGCAGGGCATCGCGGGTCAGACCCCAGCCGGCATAAAACGGCATGCCGAAGGTGTGCACGGGCACCGCCCACAGCAGCGCATCGAAACCCAGTTGCGAGGTCATCACATAGACCGCCTGGACTTCGCTCAGCAACTCGGCCGGATGCACATTGCGGCTGATGATCTGCACCCGCGGCCGTCGGCTCAGCGCCGCCAGATCGAAATGTCCCTGCTTGCGTCCGGCAACGACATCCGGGTGGACCTTGACCACCACCGTACTCTGCGGATGTTCATCCAGCGCCGCCTGGAGCATGCGCTCGAAGTCCGCCGCGCCAGCGCCCTGGAGCGAGGCATCGCCTTGGGTCTGATCGGCGACCAGCACGCAAGGCTGCGGCAGTGGGCAGGGTTCGATTCGAGCGTTGTTGTATTTCGAGACCCGCTCGCGGCACCAGCTGGCTTGCAGAGTTTGGGCTCGGAGTGTCTGTGCCTGGCTCAGCGGCTCGGCGATGAGCCTTTCCAGGCGCGACGGAGTGTCGGCTTCGTGATAAATGCCCAGGTCATCGACGATCAACGACAGCGGCGGTTCGTCCGCCCCAAGACCTACCGAGCGTAAAAAACCGTCTTCCACCGTCAACACAGGAAGACCGGCTTTACCGGCTTCGCGCTGGGCGATCAACGCACTGGGTTTGCGCCCCCACGCCAGCAGAACGTCGGCTTGAGCGACGTCACGCACCGAGCCAGAGACCAATCGATAGTCTGGCAACAGTGCGGGCAGGGTCGAAATCTGCTGAGCGCCTTTGGACAGGATCAGCAAGCAGGGGCGAATCGGAAAATCATTATCCATAAAAAAACAACGGGTATCCGTAACGAACGCACTCTGCTGCGAGACGCGGAAAAATCCGTCGCGTCCCAAGAAAGGGTCAGCCTAATTTGAGGCCGGATGATAATACAAAACCGGAAGTTTTTAACGATAAAAACGGGAAAGTCCTACAGATTTTTACATTTGTATAGGGTAGGCAGCAGTATGTGACACTTGATCGAGCAAGGGTCCGTAGTTTGGAAATAGAGACTAAGGCGTCACGAGCTGCCGACAGCTGCGTTCGTGCAGCTGTCGACAGGTGTTGTGACTGACTTTTATGATCAGTTGCAGAGGGGAAGTGCCAAGAGATAGTCGTACTTCTCGCGAAGTAGTGGAAGTTTGCCTTTTTTCTGGTACTCGGCAATGGTCTTGGGTCGCAGGCAATGCCATAACGAATTCTGCAGGAAAAAATAATCGAGGTTGCGCAGCGCTGCTTGCCGGTCAAAGCGAACATCCAGTTCCGCGAGATAGATGTTTAAAAACTCCTCACGAACCTTGGAAAAACGCGGCATGTCAGCCCGCCGAAACACCGCGCTCAGGTAGGCGCCGCCATCGAAACCGATTCGCCCGACCTTGACTTCGCTCCAGTCAATCATCTGCAAACCCTCGGGTGAGAGGAAAAAATTCTTGCGCAGATAATCCATATGGCAAAAACAGCGCTGACTGCTTTTGGCTCCATCGGCCGCCTGGCGTAGCGCTGGCCTCAATGCCCGCAAACGCTCGGCCAGACCGGTAAACGTCGCATCATCGCGAGCCAGTTCTTCCAGGGAACCCACATAACGCTCGAAATTGAAGCGCGACCGCAGCAGATACCAGGGCCGGAAAAAATCCATTTCCCAGAACTTCCAGGCTTGCCGCCACGAAGTCGGCTGCAGGTGCCGGTTGGAGAGGTTTTCGATTTCGGCTATGCCCCGTGCCACCTTCGTGGCAATAGCCGCCATCGAGGGTGGGGTTCCCTCCACCAACTGGGTAAAAATCAGGCTTTCCCAAGGGGTCTCGATTGTCCCCAGGCAAGCCGGGTGCTTGAAGTGAACACTGTCGGCCAGCACGTCCCGCTCTCTATAGAAGCGCGATTCCAGACTGGTAATAAACAGCATTTTGCGAATCGACTTCTCGACCACGTCCCGCGTGGCGCCGGTGTCGAGATCGGTCAGGCGGTGACGACGAACGTAATTGACAAAAGAGGCGTTGGACGAGAGGTCAGTGGTGGTGATGCTGAACCTGTCCGCACGGTACTCGGGCAAGAGAAAACCCAAGCGTTTTTCCAGGGTGGCCTGGCTCAACCAGAAAGCATTTCTATCGCTGGTCAATGCGTCTGTATTTGATTCGGTACTCATGCTATCCAACTGTAAACAACAACTCGATTTCTGGCCTGACACGCAAGTGAAGGGCGGAGCGATCCTCGCCCTATATCGGTAACAGTCGATCAGATGAGGCCGTGATGGTACGGATTCCATCGCTCCATTGCCATGATGATGAGCGATAAAAGGTGAAGGGTTGGAAAAATCTCCTACATATTGCTGGGAATTATCGGTTATGAAGTTTCCATCCGGCTCCTTGAATCGTTAACATACGCGCCAATTAAATCAAGGAACGATCGCTTCCCCATGAATCACCTTCCAATCGCTAAAGAAGCACTCTGTGCCCAGGCGCAAGCCATCAGCCAGCTCGCAGAACGCCTCGATGGCGAGTTCCAGCGTGCAGTAGAACTCATCCTGGCTTGCAAGGGCCGTGCAGCGGTCTGCGGCATGGGCAAATCCGGGCTGATCGGCCAGAAAATGGTCGCGACCTTCGCCTCCACCGGCACCCCGAGCCTGTTCCTGCATCCCGCCGAAGCCTTCCATGGCGACCTCGGCATGATCAAGCCTATCGACGTGCTGATCCTGATCTCCTACAGCGGCGAAACTGAAGAAGTCATCAAGCTGATCCCGAGCCTGAAATCCTTCGGCAACAAGATCATCGCCATGACCGGTAACGGCAAATCGACCTTGGCCAAACATGCCGACGTCTGGCTGGACATCTCGGTCGAGCGCGAGGTCTGCCCGAACAACCTGGCACCGACCACCTCGACCCTCGCCACCATGGCCATGGGCGACGCACTCGCTGTGGCACTGATTACCGCGCTGGACTTCAAACCGATGGACTTCGCCCGCTACCACCCAGGTGGCAGCCTCGGTCGCAAACTGCTGACCCGCGTCAGCGATGTCATGCACGTCGGCCTGCCCAAAGTGTCCCTCGCCACCTCGTTCCATGACTGCCTGCTGGTCATGACCTCCAGCCGCCTCGGCCTGGCCCTGGTGATGGAGCAGGACAAACTGGTTGGCATCGTCACGGATGGCGACTTGCGCCGCGCACTGCTAAGCAACCCTGGTGTCGTCAATGAAAGCGTTTCGAGCTTTCTGACGCCGAACCCACACACCGTCAAAGCCTCTGCTCAGTTGTCTGAAGCTGAAGCTTATATGCTGGAACGCAAGATTCGGGCGTTGCCGGTCACTGCGGATGACAGTGATGAGGTGGTGGGGGTTGTGGAGATATTTGATTAGGTTTTTAGTCTAAATCATGTACAGGTGTTTAAGCGCCAGCAGTAAATAAACCCGGTTGAACCACCAATGGAAGGGCTGTTTCAACCGGGTTTATTCAATTCCGCCGAAGCCTACCTATAGCTTGCAGCCCATACACAAGATCGAGTATTCAAATCACATACTCAGCATAAAGTCGAAGAGCATTGATGAGCATTGCTTCTTGTCGCTCCGGTCGGTCGGCGTGCAACGGCAACATTGACAGAAACAGCAGCACAGTCAGCGGCATGATGCTCTGGACGGTTACTCCGGGGAGCAACTGACTCTCCATGAAAATGCTTTGGATGCTGAGCAGGCGTGCATCGGCGCTGAAGCGGATGCTGGCTCCTTCATGGGCTGGCCGCTCAATCTGGTAGCGTCCGGCGATGATGAAGTCGTAGAGTCCGATAACCGAATGACAAGCCTTGGCGAGGTCATACTTTTGATCGCCCAAGAGAGTCATTTCATGCTTTTGATTCAGCCCCCGAGGGTCAATGACTTTGATCGCACCACCGCGAGAATCAAACAGGATGTTGCTGAAGCAGAAATCACCATGCAGAACAGTAGGAATGATTGGCAGCGCGAGCGTACGAGCAATGCAGTCCTCGGCGATTTGTCTGATGCTGGGGAGCTCAATGTCGGCGTATGCAGTTGATATATCCAAGTCAATACCGCTGCAGGCCGCATGATCTTCTAGACGAACATGGGTTTTGTTTTCATACAACTCTACGGCATCGTTATGAATGTCTGTATGAATTGGACTATTTGGCTCCAGCTCTAGGCATTTGCGGGCATCATTAAGGAAACAACCCATTAAATTGAACACGCGCTTCCAGAAAAAATCTGGATTCCTGCCATGCACGAAGACTTCATTAAGCGGACTGCAAGGGAGATATTCCAGCATGTAATAGGCTCCACCGGTCTCCTTGTCGACGCCGCTATCGATCAGCTGGGGGGTATAGCGGCGTAGTGTAACCGGCAGGTTCTTAAACCATTCACCTTCGGCAATGATTTTCTGTTGCGGGGTGCCTGACTTCCAAACCACGCCGTCGTCGATGCGCAGTGAGTTGAACACCCGCTGTGTAGTGATCCTGGAGCGGGAAACGAAGTACGTATTGACGTGACCAAGGTCATGCCAACCACTGACCTGAACCATAGAGACGACGTTCTGTGATGAATACAACCGAACGGCTTTGACGAAGTTACCTTGAGCGAGTGCAAGAGAACGGACAAACGCCTGGGTGGAGGCGAATGCAAAGTATCCGCACCAGACAACTTCAAGGCCTGGGGCTACAGCTTCCGTTTCCCAGCTGTAATCATCTTCTGTTGCTGCTATGCCTATCAGGTCTACGCCTTTGGGGATACCTTCGAGGAGCGTATCGCCATGTAATAATCGTAGCGGTTCGCCGGGCTCACCGACAGTGTTAAGTACGTAAAGCAGGGCCTCTGCCAGAGTGAAGTCCACTGGGACAAATACGGCCTCTATATTCAGATCAGAGAAAAGCCGTTGCTCATCGATGGTCAATTCGTAGCCTGCCGGCAGGGAAACGATGATTCGCTCATCGTAAACCTTGCGTAGCATCGGCACCTGATACTCCACCAGCTTACGATTGCCTATCGGCAACAGGCAGGGAGGTATGCGCCCAAATTCAGCCCGGAACTCAGGCACGACATAGGCTGCCGAATTGATAACAATCATCCCTTGATACCCGTCAGTGTTTTGATTTCTTCGTAACTAAGCTTGGCAAATTCATCTGGACGAATTGATCGATCGTCCACATAGAAACCTTCGTGGCCGCACCAAGGTTTACCAACGTAGATTTCGTCATAGGGTACTTCATGGCGATTTAACCAATCCATGATGATAGGCAGCGTATTCGCGGTAATTTTTCCAATATTTCCGGAATAAGTACGCATGTTGCGGCTGGTGCTGATCACTATTTCAAAACCAAGCGACTTGTAGTCGCGAAGCTTCTGTATGATCTCTAGGTTAGGCGTCGATTCGGCATAGTTTCCCGCCTGCGTTGAGCAAATGGTCTCGTCAAGATCCATGATAATTCTTTTCAACTTGCGCTCCCTAATGTTAGCTTTGCTCGGTCAGTTTGACTGGCGGTCCAGCAGTAATTGATATTCTTCCGGCGTGCCGCAGAAGTCAATCTGATCTAGTTCTATTACGTCATACTTTACTGTTGCGCCACGTGCGATTAATTCATTGTAGAGTGGTGCAACATAGTATTCGCCGCGTACGGTTTTTTCATTCTCGAGAGCGTCTAGGAACAGGGACTCGAATACGGTTTTTTGTTTGAAGTAATAAAGGCCGTCACTGCATAAGTCTGAAATTCGATCTTTTTCAGTGGTTCTCACTACTTCTTCCGGGCCATTGGGTAGAACGAAAGACCAATGCTCACCCTCGGCACGAAAGACTTCAAGATAGCCATCGCACTCATCAATGAAGGCAGGTTTTTCGTAATTGTGACGGAACGTATCGATGTTGAATATGTAAATGGGGAAGTCGCCAGGAAACTCCTTCGTGGCCAAATATGCAGTCTCGGCTTGCCCGCGAGTTTCATCATCAAGGGTAATGATTTTGAAGTCTTTGATGCCCAGTTTTTTTGCTTCGTTTTCTACAAACGTAGGTGTGTCGTAGACACTGCGAACGACAAAGACAAAAGTTTCACAGTTAAAGTAGTTTTTGAACGAGAGAATTGAGTGAGCGAATACAGAAGCTCCGTCCAGTTCGAGTTGGTATTTGGGGAGTAAGTATCCTGCTTTGAAAAAACGACTGCTTAGGCCAGCCATGGTAATTAAAATCATTTTTAGAGCTTCCAGTTAAACAAATACTGTTTTTGTATTGCGCATTTCAAGATATCTATTTTGGAATGCTTCAAGTAGAGGCTTTAGTTCGCTCGTGTGGAGATCGCCTGCAAGATCGTCCTTGATGTCGGCGGCATTTATGGAGAACATTGTCGTAAAGTAAGCTTTTTCTGGTTTTATTAGTTTTACATCAATGCCACTAAAAAATAGATGATTTGCTGTCAGTGACTCTCCTGCGAAAGAGGATACTTGTGGGTCGAAAGATTCTGAATATTTAAATTGCTTTTGTTTCCAGATTTTTTCCCATACGGAAGCATATACATCCATGGCTTTCTTCGATCCTATTGCAAACTGGTCGCCATATCCTAGGGCGGTGATATAGCTGACGTATATAACATTTGGATTTTTATAGGCGGCCTCAATGTATTCTTTAATGTTAGGAAAGCTAATTTCAAGATCAGGTCTCGTTCGAATTACAACATCAAACTCGATTTCGTTGTCAGATGAATATGTATCGATTAGTTCTTGGCATTTTTTTATCTTGTAGAACATTTTTGCTTGGTTGAGATTGCCTCTAAGAGTAAGCTTTGGTGCATTTTTGGTTACTGTGCTTTCAAAAATATTTTCATCTTCAATTCTGATAATGGATTGAGGAAGATACTCGTGAACATATTCAGGGGTTACTATTTTAGTGATGGGGCTAGTAAGTTTTTTTGTGGTAAGTGGAAGGTATTTCCTGAAGCCGTCGGGCATTTTTACTTCTGCAGGCAACAACTCCCAAAGTTCATTTCCTATTAGGCGTTGTACCCTTGTGAAGGTTGGGAAGTTAGACCTTTGAGTTTTCCATGTGTCGACAAATAGATGGCCTTGGGTCTGGCTTACTAAATCATTAATTATGCTTTTTGAGCTTTTTTCTATGCCGCGAAGCTGGCCAGATATACAAATCGCCACTTTCAACACGGCGTTTTTTTGAATTGGCGTTTTTTGGCGGACAATTGAAAGTGGTGAGTGGGGTTCTAAACCACTCGTCTGAGCCAGTTTTCGGTAATGCAGTTCGTCGTCGGTGTTGCCGGAGAGAACAGATTTGCAGAATTTTCGATGTAAGGAATAGTTATAAAAGTTACGATCAGGGTTGCCCGAGCTGAATGCGGGTACTAAGGTTGTCGCTGAGTCACCTAAAACAACAGACGCTCTTGCATTGAGGTGCAGAATTTCAGTATTTACTACAGAGTTTTCGATTGCTCTGCTCGTTATCTCATGGGCGGAGCTAACTTCACCGGTGTACAGGAAAGTTCTTGCGCCATAAGCAATAAACTTTGGATTTTTGTTAAAGGTTCTTGAAGCTTCTATTCTGAAAAACATCACTCTGGCAGAAGTGTCTAACTCAGTTTCTAATGGTTTGCAAACGGCATCAAAAAAGGCTTCTGATCTCTCTCCTGCACCATAAGCGAGCCAGCTGAACTCCTCCGCGATCGAAAATTTCTTTTCGGCGACATAATTTAAATACAACTCGCTGGCTTTGATTTTGTTTTCGCGTAGTTGTAATGTTTTGTGGCTTGTTTCGGCTTTTAATGCTTCAATTTCTGGAGATTGCAAACCGAGAATATCATAAGCAAAAGTATTTTTTGTTATTTTTGCAAGATCAATAACGGATCTTGTAAAGCCGCTATTTTCTCTAAGGTTTTTTAGTGTGTCTTCAGAGCATGATGAGATTAGTTTTAGTGCGCTGCTGTAATCGCGTGTTGTAATATGGCGAGTTACGAGGCGAGCGACTGCAAGAGGATGATGTCCAATTTGAGTCAAGCATAAATTTAAGATAGCTATTGAATCGCCATCAAATCCTAGTTTGTAAAGGCTGTCGTATGCGCTTAGATATCCGCGTGCTTTCATTGGGAATTTTTGGATATAGCAACAGCCAATAGCAACCAGTTTTAGTGGGTTGTTTTCATGTGTTTTTAGTAATGTTTCAAGTTTTTCTGTTGATGGATCTGAACCTAAAATTTCAAAATAATAGTTGTTGATGAAGTCGACAATTGGATCGTTTTTTTTAAAGTGGATCACGAAATATTCTCGATTAATTATTCGCGCGGAACGTGTAGATGCTGCCAAGCAATCTCACATGTGCAGATTTTGAGTCTGCAAAAAAACTATCAGGGGTAAGTTCAAATTTTTTGAACTTTCTATCGTTCGAGGTCTTTTTAACTATCCAGCGAATAAATCTATGCTCTATATAATTCTTTTTTTCTTCGCGATGGGCAGATGATGCGGTCACTAGGTCTGCTGCGGAGTTTGCAGGAGTTTGATGTTCTTGCGTAGTTCCTTCCAGTACCTCTGCGCCGACCTTCCAAACGCAATTAGCCTTGAGATTATTTTCGGTAGGCAGGATCGTCTTCAGACCCGCACCGCCATAGGCGTCCTCAAATACCAGACCAGTGAACATGCGCGCATCAACTGGGTGAGGTTCGCTGAAGAATTTTTCCAGTACGCGTAACGATTTGACAGGTTCGATATCCAGGCTTTTCAAGTGGCTGCCAAAAATGCGTGCTGCATCTTCAATAAAGCTCAGGGCGCCTTTGTGTATACGGTGAACCACGTCCTCGCGTTTTGCTTCACCTGGGAGGCGGTCCATGAATATCGGTGTCAGGTGACCATTCCAGTCACGATCCATGCGTACAAATGACGTGTCCACACTACTGAAAAGAGTTTCATAGAGGGGAACGTTGCGACAGAACGGGTGGTGGGTGTCGTGACGATCCACGAACTCACCCAGGTAACCTTTGATCGGCATGCCATAGGCATCTACGCGTTTTAGGGCTTGGCGGAAGGTCATCAGATAGTACCCGCCGAACAGCTTCTGGCGATCAGTCAAAAGGTACAGGGATTCTTGCATGGTTCCGGCATAGCCGATGTCCACTAGAGCAACTTCCCCATCATCAAGCAGACCGGTGCCTTGCAGGTATTCGAGGTAATTAGCGCGCTCCTTGCTTGCTGCGCTGACGATCAATGGTAGAAGTTCAAGGAAAAGTGGCTTAAGCATCTCCCTATGTTTATTGGTGACTATCGTTTCGAGCGTTAGGTTGTGCCTGGCGAGGATTTCGACTGGAACATTTGCCGGGTAGATACCAAATCGAGAGAAGAGCAAATGTTGGATTGTAGTCCGTGCATAGTCCACTTCCAGCAGGTCCATCACGCCATGTTCGTCGCGCACCTTGGCTAGGTTCACAGCTCTGCGCGAGCAGAGCAGGTAGTGGCTGCTTGGGGCATCAGGGTAGTTCGGAGCAATGCGGTCGTATGCCTCCTTCATGATTAAGCCATCACGAGAAAGGAAGTAGAGACGCTTCACTCCGTCGCGAATGGCTTTTTCCATCAGCCATTTACTGTAACCAAGAAGCATAGGGCCTTGACCGTAGTACCCCAGACGCCATGGATCGCCGCAGAACAAGGTTCCACGTCGGTGAGGTAGGTACGGATTGTCATGGAATCGGTTGCCTGCAACCGCGAGGATCATTTTCCAATCGAGACTATGGCGCTCTTCATCGCGTAGCCAAGGCCCCTTAAAGCTGTCGCACTCAGCAAACACTTCGGATGCCTTTACCAAGTGGAAAGGTTTGATTCCGCGCTCCTTCGCGCGAACCACATCAGCCGCAACGTTGTCACCAACGTGCAGGATTGTCTTCGGATCTACCTTGAGGTCTGCAAGGACGTGATCGAACAATCTGCCGTTGTGTTTCTTGACACGGGCTTCAGACGATACATAAAAACGGTCGTAGCCTTCATAGCCATTTTTCTTGAGAATTGCTTCAAGGAAATCGCGGGGCAGATACATATCAGAAATGATGATGATTCGCTTGCCCAGGCTTCGGGCTTCGTTGAATGCCTTGAATCCGGACAGCCTTGGATAAAGGATATCCATTTCCATCTGCATTTCGAATTGCTTGACACGCTCTGCAAGTTCTGGGGTTACGCTGGTTTGTTCTGCGAAAGCTTCGTAAATTTCATCAATGTGGGACTCGCCGTCGCCACGGGCAATAGCTGCTTCGAAAGCGGCTTTTTCTGCAGCGCGCCTAGCTACGCGGAAATCTAGAGATGGCAGATTGCAAATCAGGCGAACCTTCTCCGACATGAACTCAAACATGTCTGAAGGTGATTTGAACGGGCGATACAACAGCGTATCAAATACATCGAACGAAATGATGGGATGCCGCAAAATCTGCTGTGAGAGTTCCCGACAATGGTCCATTGAAGATTCTTCGCGTACTTGATTGAAGTAGCCCAGCTGCTTCAGATATTCAGGTTCGCGGCGCAGCTCCCCGAGTGTTTCGGCAAGTGGTTCCTCATCGGTCCAGCGTGGAAAGTCGCCCGCTGGACGGGATGCTACTTCTTGCAGCCAGCCTGCATATCCTTTGCCGTTTTCTGCGAGCATCTGAGCGGGCAAGTGGCGTGTGCTGATGGTTGAAATGATCAGGTCATCGCGCACGATCGGGGTGCCAGCAGTGACCTGTTCGAAGAATTCGTTCCAGTCATTGGCTGTTGCGAACGGTGTTATGTGACTGGCGCCGAGCGTGAGCAAAGGCTTCTGCCAGAAGGCGGCCTGATAGCCAAGGGAAGAGGAGATGGTAATGACCCCATCCATTTCCGGTACCAACAGTTGGGACACCGACGGTATTTTGTCGAAGTTCTCGAAGTAGGCGAAATTGGGGAAACGCGAACGCAGGTAGTTGATGTTGTCTGGCGTCAGCACCGCACTGCGGGTTTGCCCGGACCAGTAATTGGTCACCACCAGGGCCTGGTTGGCCGGAATGCGATTCATGATGTCTACCAGCACATCGAATTGGCTGCGACGCCCGAGTACCGAGTCGATCATGAAGTAGCCGTCGATCTGCAGTGGCAACAAGACCAGGCTACGAAAGCGTAGTTTCAGGTCGTTGATCTGTACCTGCGTCGGGCTCACTGAGCTTAGGAACCGAGCTTCATGCTCTCTCAGGTTACCGAGAGCTTCTATTTCTGCAGCGCTAACAGATCGATCGGTGGGGGAGGTGCTGTCACCAAGCAGGCCGGTATCAAACGCCACCAGTGATGCGAAGGGCGTGCGGGAGAAAAAGCCAGGCATCTGATAGATGATGCGCGCCTTGGGGAAAACCTCCCCAAGGAATGACATAGGAGATTCCCAGACAATAATGATGTCTGGTTCGAATCCAGTCGGGATGCCTGCTTTCAGCAGATCGCCAAGGCGTGTGTATTCGCCATCCTTATAGTTTTTGGCTTGATGTCTGAGCGAACGCTCAAGGGTGTTTTCACCCTCGGTCCAGGTTAGTGGATCTATCGTCGATAACGACCCGAGCGCTTCGACGTGTCCATCGCGCAGGGCGCGTTCGGCAATGACCTGGCTTACGATGCTATGGACGTTGACGCCAGCACTGCGTAAAGCGGTAACCTGTGGAACGATGGAGCTGCGTAGCGTAGCGTAGCGGAACTCAGGATTTCCCAGCTCAATGGCGGGCTCCAGGTAGAAAAGGACGTTCATTTTAATTCCTTGAAATCTACTGGAGTGTTTCTTGCCGGGGCAATCCTTGAGTCAGCTTATAGAAAGATCAGAATGTGACATCCCTGTCTTTTAATTTGTTAGAGCTGTACAAAATTCACTGTCCCAACAAACACTCCACTTGAGATAAATATTGGTTTGGCTGTCGCCTTAATACTGTTGATGGCGACGGTTACGTCTGCTGATTAGTTAGGCCCTACACCCACCGCTCGGCCAAGTACGAGTGTCTGTACAATTGGGCCGATGATTTTTTGCCATTCATACACCGCAGCATTTGTCACATAAATCGTGTCGTCTGGTTTGAGCATGACTTGCCGAGCATAAAAAATCGCAGCAGGGTCGCGCATATCGATACGCATGACGATTGGTTTGGCTGGTTGTGACGAGGTGGCGTCATTCATGCGAAATACGAAAACCCCTTTAGGGTTCGCATTTGCCTCTTTCAAACCACCGACGGAGCCCAGAGCGTCCAACAAGTTGGTGTTTTGGGCAGGTAGATCATGCAAGCCAGGTTCACCCACGGCGCCCATTGCCACGAAGCGTTGGCGTGAACGGTCCAGAATCACTTCTGAATTGGGTTTCAGAACGAAGTTGTTGCCAGCCAGCACCTCTTCATAGTTGAGGGTGGTGACCTGGCTACCGTTACGCACGGTCACGTTGACCAGATGCGGTTCCATCACCGGGCCGCCGGCCTGGTTGATGGCATCAAGCAATGTTAGCGGACTTTGCAGGGTAGAGAAGCGGCCCGGTGCTTTCACTGCTCCCGCGACCAGCACTGAACCCGAGAGATCTCCGACCAGATCAACATGCGCCTGTACGTCCGAGGTTACCCCTTTCAGTTTTTGACGAATCATGTCTTCGACCTGAACCAGGGTCATGCCCGCAACGAACTGGTGGCCGACGTAGGGCAGAGAAATCATCCCTTGGGAGTCGACGCGTACCTTCAGTTGAGTACCGCCGGTGGAGAGTGGAGCGAACAGGCCTGAGCCTTCCGGCGCATTGTCAGTTATAAGCACGTTGATCACGTCGCCACCCATCAGTCGCACAGTCTGCGCCTGGGGGCTGGTGATGTTTGCCGCAGCTGCTTTAGGCGCTGGGCGCATAAAGGGGGCGATGGTGCTTGCGTTGATGTCTACCAAGTCATAAGAAGTGTTCTTGCTTTCAATATCGCCCTTGTAAGGGCCTGCACCGGACAATGTATTGCTGCAGCCGGAAAGGGTGAGGGTCACCAGCAACAAACCCGCGACAGCACTGTTTCGCATGCTCAAGTTCAGGGGGCGAAGTGGCAGGCCAGAGATGGATTTAATCACGATGATCCTCGATCGATGCAATTAGGAAGCGAGTGATGCCGTAAAGCATAAGGAGGGCCAGGAAGATGGTCGCCAGGTTGTACCAACGCTGTGGGTAGATGGCAATTTCCGGAGTGTTGGGGCTGACCACGGTGACCAGGGTACGAATCTTCTTGCTGGCCTCTATGCGAGCGTTGTCGAGTGCCGCGACGGCGGTCTTGTAGGTTTCTTCGGCGATGCCGCCATCCAGGGTCAATTGCTGGAAGCGTGAAGCGACCACGTTGAGTTGGTCGCCATCAGGTGCCGAAACCAGCAAGCGCTTCTCGGCTGCCAGTTGTTCGCGAATGGCGCTCACCCGTTGCTTCTGTTGCTTGACTTGAGGTGAGTCCGCGCGAAGCTTGTAGAGCATTTCGGTGGCGACGGCCTGCTCTTTGGAGTACTCACTTTCCAAGGCGCCAATGATGGTGGCGCGGCCCTGGGCCGAGCTTCCTCCATCCAGTACCTTGTTCACGTTCTGGAAGCGCAACAACTCTTCCTTGCGTTTGGTGTAGTTGGTTTTTGCGCCTTCCAGTTCGCCTTGGGCAAAGCGCATCTGCTCACGGGCGATGCTGTGGGACACTTCGTTAACGAAGTGTTCGCTGGCTTCCAGAATGGTCTTGACCATCTGCTCGGACAATTCCGGGCTAAACGCCTCGACTTCGACCTTGAGCAGGCCAGTGGTCTCGTCATAGTGGGCGGACACCATGCGCTGGTAGTACTTGAGCAGGTCTTCTTTAGGTGTGTCTTTGCTCAGCCAGAAGAAAACATCGCCGCGTTGCTGGGCGTATTGCTCGACCCAGTGCAGGCGTTGTTCGAGTAGTTCCATCATGTCCATGGAGATGATGTATTCGCGCAGGTAGAGGGTTTCTTCCCGGGAGGCCGGGTTAGTGCCGCTCAGCAGCATGCTCAAGCCTGGCAGTTGGGCGCCCGGATTGCTGCCTTCCTGTCGGACCACCACTTGCGCGGAGCTGACAAAACGGTCCACGGCAAAAAAGGTGTAATAGACGATGGCCAGGGCCAGCGGTATTACGACCATTCCGATTGTCAGGCGCCAGCCCTTGAATTTACCCGTACTACTCATATGCAAACGCATCCTTGAAATGAAACTGTCACGCCACGGTCAGGTGATCAGGTGTTGTAGGCTTTGATGCCTTCCGCTACATCGTCATAAATCTGCACCCCGCCATCGCGCACCAGCAGCACGACATCGCAGAGCTTTTGAATTTCTCCCATGTTGTGGGAGACCAGCACGACTTTGGATTTCTGCAGCCTTTGTTCGAAGACATCGGCACACTTGCGTTTGAAGTGCGCGTCACCCACCGACATGACTTCGTCGATCAGGTAGTAATCGAAGTCGAAGGCCATGCTCAGGCCAAAGGCCAGGCGCGAGCGCATGCCCGAGGAATAGGTCTTGACCGGCTCGTCGATCCAGTCGCCGATTTCGGCGAAGTCCTGCACGTAGCTGATCTTCTCGCGCATGGCTTCGCCGACGGCGCCATAGACGCGGCTGACGAACTTGATGTTCTCGCGCCCGGTCATGCTGCCCTGAAATCCCCCGGACAAACCCACGGGCCAGGAGATGCTCTTGTCGGTGGCAACGGTGCCGGAGTCAGGGACGTCCGCTCCGCCCAATAGGCTCATAAGAGTGGTCTTGCCTGCGCCGTTGCGGCCGATCAGACCGATATTTTTGCCTGCCGGGATTTTCAGCGACAGGTCACGAAAAACGTAGCGGCGCCCTTTAGGGGTCAAGTACGACTTGGTGATATTTCTGAGCTCGAACACGGGAAGCCTGTAGTTAGCCGTTCTTGGTGGAAATAAGATGCAGTCGGCGAACTCGGTAGGTACCCAGTGAGACGAACAGCAAAGCTAGAGTGCAGACGATCACGTACTGAATTGATACGCCATCTACGGGTACGTAGTACGGGAATATTTCCCCACGGATCAATTCAACCAGATGCAAGAATGGATTCAGCAACAGCAGGGGCAGCATGGCATGCGGAAGGTAGGCTGCCGGGACGAGTACGCCCGAGATGAAATACAACGGGAAAAACATCATCCGAATAAAGACTTTGCTGCCGGGAATGGCATGGGCAATCAGCGCGAGCAGCATGCCCAGGCCGAAGGAGAACAACAGACCAAGAATGATCGTTGATACCCATTCGATAGGGGCTTTGATCGACATATCAAAGCCGTACCAGGCAAAGCCAAACACGATGACGGCGTAGACAGTGGCAGCGATGCAGGACTCTACCAGCACTCGGGCGATGAAGGTGTCGAGCGGCTTGATCTGTTTATAAGCAAACAACGCACGGTTTTCCTTCGGGCTGTCCATCAGCCGCAGCGCGGTATTGCGGAACAGCAGGAACGGTGCCATGCCTACTAGAACGAATACCGGGAAGTCGATGCCGGCCACTGTTCTGCCGCGGATCAGGGTGAACAGCACGCTGAAGATCAGCAGGTGGCAGATAGGCTCGAGTAACATCCATACCGCGCCCATACGGCTATCGCCAACGCGCGCGCGCGCTTCACGCAGCACCAGAGCAAAAATGACTGACTTCTTAATTTGAAGGGGGGAACGAGGCTTTAGCATGATTTACCGCACAGCACAACGGCGCGATAAACGCGTTGCTTGAATTCATTTTCAGAGGACTATCTGTCGATGTAGGACAGATCGCTTCCGTACGTGGGGCGGGAGGTTAAACGTTGGGGCAGACAAGAGTCAAGCCACTTAGTTCCCTAACGGAGTTTGACGAAGAATAACTCTGAGGCTTGGCTGTCAGCTTATCAAAAGCCCTTCAATGATAGCATTTTGGAGTTGTGATTTTTATTACATTCCCATCGATCGGAGTGCTGGACGGTACTTGTTTTATCTAGCGGGTTATTACCCCGCCAACATCGGGTAAGTAAACAACCCGAAGTGCAGCAGGTTCAACCCAAAGTGCGTGGCCACGGCCGCTCCCAGCCCACCAAAACGGTACGCCAGGCCGTAACCGACCCCGGCAATGCTTGCCAGGACCACCCATTGCCATCCGGCACCCAGGTGAGCCAGGCCGAACAGCAGCGAGGCGAGTAGCAGGGCGAGGTGTTCGCCGTAGGGCAGGTGTTTGAAGCGATCGCTCAAGCCGCCCTGTATATAGCCTCGAAACAACGCCTCTTCGACCAGGGTCACCAGTAGCAAGTTGTTCAGCATCCAGAGTTGGGTCTGCTCGGGCCATTTTGGTGCCCACTGGATGATTCCCAGCAGGAGTGCACCGCCGAGGGCCGCCGCGGCGGTCACGCTCAGGGCCAGGGCGCTGACGTATAGCGCGTGAAGCAGCGAGTGGCGGCCGATGATCCATGGGCAGACCAGTAGCAGCCAGAAGCCTATCAGCGGTTTGTCGAGATTGAGGTACATCGAGAACGGCACGGCGTCCGCGGTGAAGCGTTCGGTGTCGATAAGCCGGGCGTTGTAGAAGCCCGGCAGCCAATGCAGGGCGAGGGCCAGTGCCAGGAGCACAAACACAGTGTGACCGAGGTAGCGGCCATACCAGTATTTTTGTTGCAGGACGGCCAAACCTGCGAGCAGCAGCAGGGTGATGGCGATGATCGCCTGGACACCCAGTTGTCCGTAGGTGAGTGCGAGGACATAACCGGCAGTGAGGAATGTCAGGTACGGCCAGGGCAGTGCGAGCATGGGGTCATCCTTGTTGGGGGAGAGGGCTTGCCTCGGTGCCCGTCTGTTAAGCGTATATGTGTTTGGAGGCTGTGATGATTTGGTGTGGGGAGGTGCGGGTGATGCTTTGTTTGCTTGTGATGCGTCGGGGGCGGGCTTGGCTGCCGAGGTTTATCAGGTGAACCGCGTTATCGTTCATCGCGAGCAGGCTCGCTCCCACATTATTGGATTTTTTGTTTGCTGTGGGATTGTGTGCGATATCGGGGTGTGGGGGGCGCTCAATTTTGTTGCAGGATAGTTATTGCAGTGGGGCGCAAGTATATCGGGAGGGGATTTATTTACCCGCTGAAACTAAAACACCGTCCCGGAGGACGGTGTTTTAGTTGTAACGTTTTTATGAAGCAATCAATTGCCGCAATACGTAGTGCAGGATTCCGCCGGCCTTGAAGTATTCCACTTCATTCAAGGTATCGATCCGGCACAGCACTTCGATTTTCTCGCTGCTGCCATTTTCGCGGGTGATGACCAGGGTCAGGTTCATCCTGGGTGTCAGCTCGACGCCGGTCAAACCCTGAATGGCCAGGGTTTCCTTGCCGGTGAGGTTCAGGCTCTTGCGGTTCTGGTCTAGTTTGAATTGCAGCGGCAGTACGCCCATGCCGACCAGGTTGGAGCGGTGGATTCGCTCGAAGCTTTCGGCGATGACTGCTTTGACGCCCAGCAGGTTGGTGCCTTTGGCTGCCCAGTCGCGGCTGGAGCCGGTGCCGTATTCCTGGCCGGCGATCACCACCAGGGGTGTGCCGCTGGCTTGATAGCGCATGGCGGCGTCGTAGATCGGCAGTTTTTCTCCGGTGGGAATGTAGAGGGTGTTGCCGCCTTCTTCGCCGCCGAGCATTTCGTTGCGGATGCGGATGTTGGCGAAGGTGCCGCGCATCATCACTTCATGGTTGCCCCGGCGTGAGCCGTAGGAGTTGAAGTCCCGCGGTTCCACACCTTTTTCCCGCAGGTAGTGGCCGGCCGGGCTGTCGGCCTTGATGTTGCCGGCCGGGGAGATGTGGTCGGTGGTCACCGAGTCGCCGAGCAGCGCGAGGATTCTTGCGCCCTTGATGTCGGTGATCACCGGCAGGGGGCCGGTGATGTCTTCGAAGAATGGCGGATGCTGGATATAGGTGGAGTCTGGCTGCCAGACGTAGGTCGCGGCTTGCGGGACTTCGATCGCTTGCCACTGTTCGTCGCCGGCAAAGACTTCGGCGTATTCCTTGTGGAACATTTTGGTGCTGACCTGGGCCACTGCGTCGGCGACTTCCAGGCTGCTGGGCCAGATGTCGCGCAGGTACACCGGCTGGCCCTGGTTATCGGTGCCCAGGGGTTCGCTGCTGATGTCGGTGCGCACGGTGCCGGCCAGGGCGTAGGCGACCACCAGCGGCGGCGAAGCCAGCCAGTTGGTTTTCACCAGCGGATGCACCCGGCCCTCGAAATTGCGGTTGCCGGACAGTACCGAGGCGACGCTCAGGTCCGACTGTTGAATGGCTTTTTCGATCGGCTCCGCCAAGGGGCCGGAGTTGCCGATGCAGGTGGTGCAGCCATAACCGACCAGGGCAAACCCGAGTTGATCGAGGTAGTGGGTCAGGCCGGCGGCCTTGTAGTAGTCGGTGACGACTTTGGAGCCGGGGGCGAGGGAGGTCTTGACCCAGGGTTTGCACTTGAGGCCTTTCTCCACGGCTTTTTTCGCCAGCAGCCCGGCCGCCATCATCACGCTGGGGTTGGAGGTGTTGGTGCAGGAAGTGATGGCGGCAATCACCACTGCGCCGTTTTTCAGGCGATAGGTCTGGCCTTCGTAGTGGTAATCGACTTCACCGACCATTTCCGCGCTGCCCACCGCGACACCGCCACCGCCTTCGCTTTCCAGGCGGCCTTCTTCTTTACTGGTGGGTTTGAATTGCAGGCCGAGGAAGTCGGTAAAGGCCTGGGCGACATTGGGTAGCGAGACTCGGTCTTGCGGGCGTTTCGGCCCGGCCAGGCTGGCCTCGACGCTGGTCATGTCGAGCGCCAGGCTGTCGGTGAAGACTGGCTCTTTGCCGGGCAGGCGCCACAGGCCCTGGGCTTTGCTGTAGGCCTCGACCAGTTTCACGGTTGCTGTTGGCCGACCGGACAGGCGCAGGTACTCCAGGGTTATTTCGTCCACCGGGAAGAAGCCGCAGGTGGCGCCGTATTCCGGGGCCATGTTGGCGATGGTCGCGCGGTCGGCCAGCGGCAGGTCGGCGAGGCCGTCGCCGTAGAACTCGACGAATTTGCCGACCACGCCTTTCTTGCGCAGCATCTGGGTCACGGTCAGCACCAGGTCGGTGGCGGTGATGCCTTCCTTGAGCTTGCCGGTGAGCTTGAAGCCGATCACTTCCGGGATCAGCATCGACACCGGTTGGCCGAGCATCGCCGCTTCCGCCTCGATGCCGCCGACGCCCCAGCCGAGCACGCCGAGGCCGTTGATCATGGTGGTGTGGGAGTCGGTGCCGACCAGGGTGTCGGGGAAGGCGTAGGTGCGGCCGTCCTCGTCCTTGGTCCAGACCGTGCGGCCGAGGTACTCGAGGTTGACCTGGTGGCAGATGCCGGTGCCCGGTGGCACCACGCTGAAGTTGTCGAAGGCGTTCTGGCCCCAGCGCAGGAACGCATAACGTTCGCCGTTGCGCTGCATTTCGATGTCGACGTTCTGTTCGAAGGCGCTGGAACTGGCGAACTTGTCGACCATGACCGAGTGGTCGATCACCAGGTCCACCGGCGACAGCGGGTTGATCCGCTGTGGATTGCCACCGGCCTTGGCCATGGCGGCGCGCATGGCGGCCAGGTCGACCACGGCGGGCACGCCGGTGAAGTCTTGCATCAGCACCCGCGCCGGGCGGTACTGGATTTCCCGGTCGGAGCGACGCTCCTTGAGCCAGCCGGCGATGGCCCTGAGGTCGGCGCCGGTGACGGTTTTTTTGTCCTCCCAGCGCAGCAGGTTTTCCAGCAGGACTTTCAACGACATCGGCAGCTGGTCGAGGTCGCCGAGGGACTTGGCGGCCTCCGGGAGACTGAAGTAGTGATAGGTCTTGTCGTCGACTTCTAACGTTTTAAGGGTTTTCAGGCTATCGAGGGACGGCATTGAATGACTCCTTTATGTCCACACGGCTACGGAGCTACGGGACGGCAGAGCATTAAACCTAGCTCTGTTTGGTGCTTGTGGCTAATAACCGGACGCTATGGGCAGGTCCAGGGTGAAGAACTCGGCTATCATGCGCCGGTTTTCGTGACAGGCTTTGCTTCAGGGCAAGTTTGGGCACGCAGTGGCTGAATTTCTCGCCAACTGCCCAGGAGTATTAATGAACACCCTCTTTATGCATTGCCGGCCGGGCTTCGAAGGCGAAGTCTGCTCCGAGATCTCCGAACACGCGGCGCGGCTGAATGTCGCCGGTTATGCCAAGGCCAAGACCAACAGCGCCTGCGCCGAGTTCGTCTGCACCGAAGACGACGGTGCCGAGCGGCTGATGCGCGGCCAGCGTTTCGCCGGGCTGATCTTCCCGCGGCAATGGGCCCGCGGGATGTTTATCGACTTGCCGGAAACCGATCGCATCAGTGTGATCCTCGCGCAGATGGCGGCGTTTCCGACCTGCGGCAGCCTGTGGCTGGAGGTGGTGGATACCAATGACGGTAAAGAGCTGTCGAATTTCTGCAAAAAATTCGAAGGCCCGCTGCGCAAGGCGCTGACCGGTGCCGGCAAGTTGGTGGAAGACGCCAGCAAGCCTCGGCTGCTGCTGACGTTTAAAAGCGGTCGTGAAGTGTTTCTCGGGCTGGCGGAAAGCAACAACTCGGCGATGTGGCCGATGGGCATTCCGCGCCTGAAGTTCCCTCGGGAGGCGCCAAGCCGTTCGACCTTGAAGCTGGAAGAGGCCTGGCACCACTTTATCCCGCGCGATCAGTGGGACGAGCGCCTGCACAGCGACATGACCGGGGTCGACCTTGGTGCGGCACCTGGCGGCTGGACCTGGCAGCTGGTCAATCGCGGCATGCTGGTGACCGCCATCGACAACGGCCCGATGGCCGAGAGTTTGATGGACACCGGGCTGGTCCAGCATCTGATGGCTGACGGCTTTACCTTCAAGCCCAAGCAGCCGGTGGACTGGATGGTCTGCGACATCGTCGAGAAGCCCGCGCGCAATGCTGCGCTGCTGGAGACCTGGATCGGCGAGGGGCATTGCCGTGAAGCAGTGGTCAACCTGAAGCTGCCGATGAAGCAGCGTTATGCCGAAGTGAAGCGTTTGCTTGAACGCATTGAAGAGGGCTTCAAGGAGCGTGGTATTCGGGTCGAGATCGGCTGCAAGCAGCTGTACCACGACCGCGAAGAAGTGACCTGCCATTTGCGTCGGCTGGATGTGAAGAGGCCGAAGTCTCATTGAGGTCAGTTGCCCCAAAAGATCGCAGCCTTCGGCAGCTCCTACGCCGACCGTTGTACACCCGAAATGTCGAGGGTGCCTGCAAACCCCACGCCGGCTGATGTGGTGGGTGGCTGCCATCTCCCTGTAGGAGCTGCCGCAGGCTGCGATCCTGGCGGTGCAGCCTTCGCTGAATAGCTTGAGGCATGTCAATGTCCTGCCGGTATCTGCTGACTGGCGGGTGACCAAACACCCCGCTTTGCGCGACAATGCCGGTCAGTTTCAGGAGTGAATCATGAGTGAAATGCTTGATACGCCGGTAGACGGCACCCTCGACGCCACTGGCCTCAATTGCCCGGAGCCGGTGATGATGCTGCACCAGCACATTCGTGATCTGGTGCCCGGCGGCTTGCTCAAGGTGATCGCCACCGACCCCTCGACCCGTCGCGATATCCCGAAGTTCTGCGTGTTTCTCGACCATGAACTGGTCGGGCAGCAGGAAGAGGCAGGCACCTACCTCTACTGGATTCGCAAGAAGCTGGTTTAACCCGCCGCGCGGCTGATGCGGATTCGCTTGCGTGCGCTGCGCGTCAGGCGGATCGACAGCATCAGCGCCGCGCAACTCAAGCCGACGATCAACCCCTGCCACAACCCGCTCGGGCCGCTGGGCGTACCGAGCCAGTCGGTCAGGCCGAGGGCGTAACCCACCGGCAAGCCAATCCCCCAGTAGGCGAACAGCGTCAGGATCATCGTCACCCGGGTGTCCTGATAGCCGCGCAAGGCACCGGCCGCGGTCACCTGGATCGCATCCGAAAACTGGAACAGCGCCGAGTAGATGATCAGCATCGATGCCACCTGAATCACCATTGGGTCGGCGGTGTAGATGGTCGCGATGTGCTCGCGCAGCAACAGCATCGTGCTCGCCGAGATACAGGCATACGCCAGCGCCGTGCCCATCCCGACGCCCGCGGCAAAGCGTGCTTCGCGCGGTTGTTCACGGCCCAGTGCCTGGCCGACTCGCACGGTCACGGCCATCCCCAGGGAGTAGGGGATCATGAACACC
This sequence comes from Pseudomonas sp. KH_050, assembly GCF_057838875.1. Classification (NCBI taxonomy): domain Bacteria; kingdom Pseudomonadati; phylum Pseudomonadota; class Gammaproteobacteria; order Pseudomonadales; family Pseudomonadaceae; genus Pseudomonas; species Pseudomonas sp. KH_050. The sequence continues at coordinate 2,213,271 of NZ_CM174478.1, forward strand.
AGCGAACTGAAGTTCAGGGCGATCTGGTGCCCGGCGACCACGGTGGCGCCAAGGCTGCCGATCAACAGGGCGATCACCGCAAAAATGCTCGACTCGGCGAACACCGCGATGCCGATCGGCAGGCCGATGCCCAGCAGGCGTTTGATCACTGCCCATTGCGGCAGATCGAAACGGCTGAACAGCTGACTCGATTGATAGGCCGGCGCCCAGCGGGTCCAGCCGGCCATGCCGAGCATCATCACCCACATCACGATCGCCGTGGCCCAGCCGCAGCCGACCCCGCCCATGGCCGGCACGCCGAAGTGGCCATAGATGAAGATGTAGTTCAACGGAATATTCAGCGCCAGCCCGCACAGGCCCAGGACCATGCTCGGACGGGTGCGACCCAGGCCGTCGCTGAAGCAGCGCAGCACATGGTACAGCGCAACGGCCGGCAAGCCGCTGGCGATCCCGCGCAGGTACTCCATGCAGGGGCCGATCAGTTCGGGATCGACCTTCATCACTTGCAGGATCGGCTCGGCATTGAACAGGATCAGCGTCGCCAGCAAGCCGACCACCAGGGCCAGCCACAACGCCTGGCGGACAATCGGGCCGATCTCGCCGTGAGTGCCGGCGCCGAAGCGTTGCGCGACTTTAGGGGTGGTGGCCAGCAGGGTGCCGGTCATCAACAGGAACACCGGCACCCAGATCGAGTTGCCCAGCGCCACCGCCGCCAGATCCCGCGGCCCGACCCGCCCGGCCATCACCGCATCGACAAAGCCCATGGCGGTGGTCGCCAGCTGCGCGATCATGATCGGCAGGGCCAGGCTGAGCAGGTTGCGCAGCTCGAGGCGAACCCGGGCAGGGCGGTTCAGGGCAGTAGCGGCGGGGGTGTCGGTCACGGAATTCACAGGCGAAGCGTCCAGGGGTATTGATGCGCGAGGCGGCGCATTCTACGCCTTGACGCAACAGTCAGGAAAATTCCTGTGTTGGGGATTTGTAAGTGGCCAGCCTTGGCACCGATCCCTGTACCCCCCGGGATTGATCGGTTCTACACACCCCCCCTGTACTCGGTCGGCGTAGGAGCTGGCGAAGCCTGCGATCTTTTGGCGGACAATGCGTTGCCCGGCCGGATGCCAGGATCAAAAGATCGCAGCCTGCGGCAGCTCCTGCAGGGGATGGCAATCACCCACAACATCGTAGGTGCATGCAGCCGACGCGGGGGATTGCAGACTCCCGCGATATTGCAGGTGTACGCGGGTGACGTTATGTACGCTTATACTGCGGCTCCGCGAAAGGAGCCTGCCATGTTGATTGTTGCCGACGAAAATATCCCGCTGCTCGATGCCTTCTTTGCCGGTTTCGGCGAGATCCGCCGTCTCCCCGGCCGCTCCATCGACCGTGCCGCCATCGAGGACGCCGATGTGCTGCTGGTGCGCTCGGTGACAAATGTCGACCGCGAGCTGCTCGAAGGCAGCAAGGTGCGGTTTGTCGGCACCTGCACCATTGGTACCGATCACCTGGATCTCGATTATTTTGACCAGGCTGGCATCAGCTGGTCGAGCGCTCCCGGGTGTAATGCCCGCGGGGTGGTTGATTACGTGCTTGGCAGTCTCCTGACCCTGGCAGAAATCGAAGGCGCCGACCTCACTCGGCGCACCTATGGCGTGGTTGGAGCCGGTGAAGTGGGCGGGCGGCTGATCAAGGTGCTGCGAGCCCTGGGCTGGAACGTGCTGGTCTGTGACCCGCCACGCCAGGCGGTGGAAGGCGAGGGCTATGTCAGCCTGGAGCAGATCATCGAGCAGTGCGACGTTATCAGTCTGCACACTCCGCTGAGTAAAACCGGCGACCAACCGACCTGGCACTTGTTCGATAAAACCCGTCTGAACCAGCTCAAGCCCGGCACCTGGCTGCTCAACGCCAGCCGTGGCCCGGTGGTGGATAACGCCGCGCTGCGCGAAGTGCTGTTGCAGCGCGAAGACCTGCAAGCGGTGCTGGATGTCTGGGAGGCCGAGCCCCAGGTCGATGTGGCGCTGGCGGAGCTGTGCGTGATCGCCACTCCCCATATCGCCGGTTACAGCCTCGATGGCAAACAGCGCGGCACGGCGCAGATCTATCAGGCGTTTTGCACCTTCCAGGGCCGGCTGCCTCAGGTCAGCCTCGATGACCTGTTGCCTGCACCCTGGCTGGCGGAAGTCAGCCTGAATGCCGACAGCGATCCGGCCTGGGCATTGGCCATGTTGTGCCGCGGCGTCTACGACCCGCGCCGTGATGATGCGGACTTCCGTCGCAGCCTGGTGGGCACTGTGCAAGAGCAGCGCAGCGCGTTCGACGCCTTGCGCAAGCATTATCCGCAGCGGCGGGAGATTGATGGATTGAGCGTAAGGATCAAGGGCGAATCGCAAGCATTGCAGCAGATGGTGGCGGCGCTTGGGGCTATGGCGATCTGACCCGTAGCAGCTGGCGCAGCCTGCGTTCGGCCGCAGCAGTCGTAAAATCAGGCACTGCGGTCTTTCAGACGAACCCTGTGCAAAGGGTTTACGACCGCTGCGCGGCCGAACGCAGGCTGCGCCAGCTGCTACGGGGAATCTCGATCGATGGGTCGGCAATAAAAACCCGGCATTAAAACCGGGTCCAGGAAGAGTTGAGGCTATCTATCAGTCTTGCTTCGCAGGTTTGACCAATCGCTTTTCCAGTTCGCGGCAAGCGTCCTGGATCATGCCTTCAGTGATCGGTACTTCGCGCCCTTGAGCGTCAATTATGGCGCAACCCAGAGACTGGTCTGGCTGGGTGCGGATCACTTCTATCTTGTCATCGCTACTGTGGTGCAAGGACATGGCCTGTCTCCTCATCAGGTTGTGCTCTTACTATAAAACCGCTAAGTGACCACACTGTGACAACTCCCTACAGGGCAGCAAAGCGGCATTACAAGTCCACCAGAAATATCCATTTACTTCCAGTCAGACTTTAGACCAAAAACATCTAGGCTCCAGTTGAGCGGTCATATTTAACCTCATTCATTATGATTTACAGAGTTCATGCCGATGAGCGGGTGTAGGCTTGGCTGCGCTTATCCCTTCTGGCTGTGCTTTTGGATGGTTTTCATGCTCTCTGCCACTCAACGCCGTGCATTTCGCGTGGCCACTCATTTTGTCGCGCCGTATCGCTGGCATGCCCTCGGTGCTTTGCTGGCATTGATTGTCACGGCCGGGATCACTTTGTCGATGGGGCAGGGGATCCGGCTGCTGGTGGACCAGGGGTTCATGACCCAGTCGCCGCAACTGCTCAATCAGTCCATCGGCCTGTTTCTGATGCTGGTCGTGGGGTTGGCGGTGGGCACCTTTGTGCGTTTTTATCTGGTGTCATGGATCGGCGAGCGCTGCGTGGCGGATATCCGTCGGCAGGTGTTCAACCATTTGATCTACTTGCACCCGGGGTTCTACGAGAACAACCGCAGTTCGGAAATCCAGTCGCGGTTGACCGCCGATACCACACTACTGCAATCGGTGATCGGCTCGTCGCTGTCGCTGTTTTTGCGTAACGCCTTAATGGTTATCGGCGGTATCGTGCTGCTGTTTATCACCAACCCCAAGTTGACCAGTATTGTGGTAGTTGCCTTGCCGCTGGTATTGGCGCCGATCCTGATTTTCGGTCGACGGGTGCGCAGCTTGTCGCGCTTGAGCCAGGACCGCATCGCCGATGTTGGCAGCTATGTGTCGGAAACCCTCGGCCAGATCAAGACCGTGCAGGCTTACAACCATCAGCCGCAGGATGAGCAGCGCTTTGCCGTGACCGTGGAAGAGGCCTTTGTCACCGCCCGCCGCCGCATCCTCCAGCGCGCCTGGCTGATTACCCTGGTGATCGTGCTGGTGCTGGGGGCTGTCGGGGTGATGCTCTGGGTTGGCGGCATGGACGTGATCGCCGGGCGGATCAGCGCCGGCGAGCTGGCTGCGTTCGTTTTTTACAGCCTGATCGTCGGCAGCGCTTTCGGCACCTTGAGCGAGGTGATCGGTGAATTGCAGCGAGCGGCCGGTGCAGCCGAGCGGATTGCCGAATTGTTGCGCTCGGACAACATCATCCAGGCGCCAGCCACCGGCGTGATCACGTTACCCGCGCGGGTCGAAGGCAATCTGCAGTTGGAGGATCTGCGTTTTTCCTATCCGTCGCGGCCGCAAAGCTATGCCATTGATGGTCTGAGCCTGACCATCAAGGCCGGCGAAACCCTGGCGCTGGTCGGGCCTTCCGGAGCGGGCAAGTCGACCATCTTTGACCTGTTGCTGCGTTTTTACGATCCGCAGCAAGGCCGGATACTGCTCGATGGGCGTCCCTTGACCCACCTCGACCCACTCGACCTGCGTCGCTGCTTTGCCTTGGTCTCGCAAAGTCCGGCGCTGTTTTTTGGCAGCATTGAAGAGAACATTCGCTACGGCAATCCATTGGCGACCTTGGCCCAGATCGAAGAGGCCGCACGGATTGCCCACGCCCACGACTTTATCCTGCAGATGCCCCACGGCTACCAGACCCACCTCGGCGACGCCGGCCTCGGTCTCTCCGGCGGCCAGCGCCAACGCCTGGCGATCGCCCGGGCGCTGCTGGTCGATGCACCGATCCTGCTGCTGGACGAAGCCACCAGCGCCCTCGACGCCCAGAGCGAACACCTGATCCAGCAAGCGCTACCCAGTCTGATGAAAAACCGCACCACCCTGGTCATCGCCCACCGCCTGGCCACCGTGAAAAACGCCGACCGGATCGCGGTGATGGACCAGGGAAAACTGGTGGCGATCGGCACCCATCAGCAATTGATCGCCAGCAATGCGTTGTACGCACGGTTGGCGGCGTTGCAATTCAATGACAGTGATTTGCCCGACAGCCCCCCATCGTAGGAGCTGCCGCAGGCTGCGATCTTTTGATCCTGGCGGTGGTGGTGTCCGCCGAAAAGATCGCAGCCTGGCGGCAGCTCCTACGCCGACCGTGTGCACCTGCAACGTCGAGGGTGCGTGCAATCCGCTCGACCGCGTACACCCGCAATCTCATGGTTATCCGCATTCCTCTGGAGCTGTCTCAGGCTGTGATTTTTTGAGGCCTGGAGCGAGGACCAAAAATGCACGCGGGCTGAATGAAGGCTGCTGAACACCGCCGCGTTCGGGCATGATGTCAGCCTGTGTTACTTGCCTGGATGAGGATATGAGTCGATACCAGCCACCGTTGACCCTGACCACCAGGATGCTTGCGTTGATCGCCGAGATCAGCGAGCAGATCGGTCAGCTTTCGGCTGTGGACGATACACGACAGACTCCCCAGCTGCGCCGTGGAAACCGGATTCGGACGATTCAGGCTTCGTTGGCGATCGAGAACAACACCCTCAGTGTGGAGCAGGTGACAGCGGTCCTGGCAGGCCAGCGGGTACTCGGTTTGCCCAGGGAAATCCAGGAAGTGCGCAATGCCTTTGCCGCCTATGAGGCCATGCCGGGATGGCGGTCGAGCGCTCGGGTCGATCTGCTGCGGGCCCATGAATTGTTGATGCAGGGCTTGATCGATGATGCCGGGCGATTTCGTCAGGCGGGGGTGGGTATCTATCGTGGCGAGCAGTTGGTTCATATGGCGCCGCCGCCGAGTCGCGTGGCGCATTTGATTGACGACTTGCTGGAGTGGCTTGGCAGTTCTGACTGGCATCCGCTGATCATCAGCTGCGTATTCCATTACGAATTCGAGTTCATTCACCCGTTTGCTGACGGCAACGGTCGCATGGGTCGTCTCTGGCAGACCTTGATACTCAGTCAGTGGCGCCCGGTTCTGGCCTATTTGCCGGTCGAGGCGGTGATTCGCGCACAACAGGACGATTATTACGCAGCGCTGTCGGCTGCTGATCAGCGGGCCGAAGCGACGCCTTTTGTTGAATTCATGTTGCAGGCGTTATGCCTCGCTCTTGAAGAAGCCATTCGTAGCGAGCCTGTAACCGACCAAGTAACCGACCAAGTAACCGACCAAGTAGCACGCTTGCTGCGGGTGCTCGATGGGAGTTCCGCGCTGAAGGTCAACGAGTTGATGGCAGAGGTGGGATTGACCCATAAGGCAACCTTCAGGGCCAACTATCTCAAGCCGGCACTTACCGCCGGGTTGATTGAAATGACTGACCCGGCATCGCCCAACAGCCCTGTTCAACGATACCGATTGACCGAGCGTGGCAAGCAGTCTGTGAAAAGATTCCCCCCGGAGCTGCCGCAGGCTGCGATCTTTTGATCCTGGCGGTGGTGGTGTCCGCCGAAAAGATCGCAGCCTGCGGCAGCTCCTACGCCGACCGTGTGCACCTGCAACGTCGAGGGTGCCTGCAAACCCTCGGCTGCGTATGCCTGCAATGTCGAGGGAGTCTGCAATCCCCCAGGCCGGACGATGGCGCGGGTGATTGCCATCCCCCGTAGATACCGTCTTAACCCTCACCGGGCAAGCGCAAGTTTCGGGTCAAATGGTTGGCCCGATTTGATCACTCCAAAGATGATGTGCAGCAGCTTGCGCATCGCTGCACAGATGATCTGCTTGGGGGCCTTGCCGTTGGCTTTCAATCGCTCTTTGAGCGCGATAATCGCTTCGTTATGCTGCATCGCCACCAGACCTGGCATGTAGAGCCCGGTGCGGAGTCGCGCTGATCCGATTTTCGAGATAAAGGTGCGGCCCTTAAGCTGGCCAGACTCTTCCAGCTTTGGATTTAAGCCCGCCGCCGCCACCATTTGTCGAGGATTCGAATACTTTCGCAGGTCGCCCAGCTCGGCAAAAAGCATCTGCGCCGATTTGTCGGCAATGCCATCAATGGTCACCACCAAGTCGCGCATTTGGCGCATGTCCGGGTCGTCATCAATGTGTTTCTTCAGCGCCTTTTTGGTTTCGGCAATCTCTTTCTGGATGTGGTTGATGACGGAATTGATCGAAACCTTGACGCTGTCGTCGGACACGTCCAGACGATTACGTTCCATTTGCAGCATTTCCTGAAGGTCATTCAGGCGACGAACCATGGCCTTCACCTGTCGATACTTCAGTGGCTCCGGCGCCCACAGCGTTAGCTTTTCATGCTTTTCCTTGGCGAAATCGGCGATTAGCTTGGCGTCGGTCTTGTCTGTTTTGACCCGTTGCAAATCACTCCTGGCATGGGCTTTGGTCTGCGCAGGATTGACGACACAGACCCGATAGCCCTTGTTGTACAAGAACTCGGCCAGCGCTTCGTGGTAGATGCCGGTGGCTTCCATCACGATTAAGGCTGAAGGCTCGACGTGCTTCTGCAGCCAGGCGTGGAACTCCTCGAACCCCTTGATTGCATTGGGCAATTTTGCTTTGGTTTTATGTTTGCCGTTAGGCAGGTATTTGGCGATGTCAAAGGTGTGTTTAGCGGCGTCGACGCCAACATAATCGGACATGATCGTCTCCCAATTGAATCAATTGTGATCATCACTGCACTCTGTCCAACCTTGCGAATGCGGGCTCTCGCCAGAGACGGGCCCAAGATACCGTTCGAACTATATGAGTGAGTGTGGAGGGTTGGAGCACGATCTACGTCGCAGGCTCTAGGCCTAAGGAGCTGCACGGCTTCCAAATCCCTCCCTCGATGATCAGTCGAGAACTATCGCTCCTGGCGGAGCGATAGTCGAGATACAAGGAGCTGCCGCAGGCTGCGATCTTTTGATCCTGGCGGCGGTGGTGTCCGCCGAAAAGATCGCAGCCTGCGGCAGCTCCTACGCCGACCGTGTGCACCTGCAACGTCGAGGGTGCGTGCAATCCCTCGGCTGCGTATGCCTGCAATGTCGAGGGAGTCTGCAATCTCCCAGGCCGGACGATGGCGCGGGTGATTGCCATCCCCCGTAGGAGCTGCCGCAGGCTGCGATCTTTTGATCCTGGCGGTGGTGGTGTCCGCCGAAAAGATCGCAGCCTGCGGCAGCTCCTACGCCGACCGTGTGCACCTGCAATGTCGAGGGTGCGTGCAAACCCTCGGCTGCGTATGCCTGCAATGTCGAGGGAGTCTGCAATCCCCCAGGCCGGACGATGGCGCGGGTGATTGCCATCCCCCGTAGGAGCTGCCGCAGGCTGCGATCTTTTGATCCTGGCGGTGGTGGTGTCCGCCGAAAAGATCGCAGCCTGGCGGCAGCTCCTACATAACCGGCATTACCGGTCATTGATCATCAAAATACCGCTCATGCCAGTCCACCAGCGGTTGCGGGGAGTTGAGTTTCTGGCCGTAGATCACCGAGTAGGACAAGACGTTCTGCACGTACTGGCGGGTTTCGTCGAAGGGGATGCTTTCGACCCAGACGTCGAAGCTCAGGTGGTCGGCTCCGCGCAGCCATTGGCGTACACGGCCGGGGCCGGCGTTGTAGGCGGCGGAGGCGAGCACGCGGTTGCCGTTGAACTGGCTGTGGACCTGGCTCAGGTAAGCGGCGCCGAGCTGGATGTTTTTGTCCGGGTCCAGCACTTGCTGCGGCGAGGCCAGGGGGATGCTGAATTTGCGTGCGGTTTCCCTGGCGGTGCCGGGCATCAGTTGCATCAGGCCGGTGGCGCCGACGCTGGAACGGGCGTCGGCCATGAAGGCGCTTTCCTGGCGGGTGATGGCGAACACCCAGCTGGAATGCAGGCCACGGACCTTGGCTTCGCGCACCAGGGTTTCGCGGTGGGCCATCGGGAAGCGGATGTCCAGGTCATCCCAGTATTTAGCCTGGCTGATGGTGCGGATCGCCGGGAAATACCATTTCAGGTCGTAGGCCAGTTTCGCCTGGGCAACCATTTCGTCCCGGTTGAAATGCCGGCTGACGTGGTACCACTCGCGGCGGCCATCGACGATTTGCCCGCGGGCATGGAATTCCAGGGCGCGACGCACGCCCGGCGTATTGCGCACCTTGTTGATCAGCTGCTGGCTGAGCACCAGTGGCGAGTTGTTCAGCTGGTAGGGCGACTGAGCGCGGTCGGCGGCCAGGAAGCCGTAGAAGTCACGTTCCCGGGCCAGGCCTTTATAGAGCACCTGCGCCTCTGGGTTGCGCGGTTGCGCCAGCTCCAGGCTGCGCGCCTGCCAGTAACGCCAGCGATTGGTGGTGGCGAGGTCCTGGGGCAGTCTGCGGGTCAGTTGATAGGCATCGTCCCAGCGCGCCAGGCGCAACAACAGGCGCAGACGCCACTCGGAGACGGTGTTGTCACGCAGCTCCGGATCGTATTTGGTCATCACGTCCAGGGCGCGGCTGTCGAAACGGCGGGCCAGGGTCAGGCCGATTTCCCGGGCGATTGCCACTTTTTCGTCACGGGAGAAGTGCATGCTGCTGGCATAGCCGTCGAGCAGGGCCAAAGCCTTCTCCGGATCCTGTCGGGCCAGGCGCCGCAGGCCGAGGCCGACCACGTCGGACATGGCTTCATTGACCGGGGTGAAGCGTGACGGCTGGTCGAGCAATTGCGGTTTCTGCGCGACTTCGATCAGCAACCGGCCCTGGGGGGCGAGGGTGCGCAGGCCGTTGACCAGGTTGTTGGCCAGCGGGTAGTTGCGGGCGTCGGCGGCCAGCTTGGCGCGTTGCCAGCGTTTTTGCTCGGTCAACTGGCCTTCGGCGGCCCACTGGGCGAATAGCGCGTCGCAGGCTTCGGGCTGGGTTTTGCCGGTCAGCCAGAGTTTTTCTGTATTGGCGTAACCTTGGACCTTGAGGTTGTGGCCCAGTTGATACTGGCCATACAAGCAGTCCAGCTCGGTGAAATTCAGCTTGGGGTCATAGTATTTGACGAACGGTTGCCAGTCGCCACGCTCGGCCAGCCAGCGCAACCAGCGCAGTTTCATCCAGTTGGCTTGCGGCAGGTCACCGTGCTCGGCGAGAAACTTCTCGATCTCGGCGTTGCTGGCGGTTTTCAGCCGGTAGGTCAGTTCGTCGTAGGCCAGGTAGGGTTCCAGCGGGTAATCGCGCAGTGCCTGGCTGTAACGGAAATACGGGCCTGAATCACCCTTGGCCAGGGCGCGCTTGGCTTCATCGTAATACTGGCGTTGTTGGGACAGGTCTGCAGCGTGGACGGATTGAACGGCACTGGCAGAAAGAATTAAACAGGATAAAAAGCTGAAAATGCGGCTGCGCATGATACGTCCGGGCAGAGAAAACGTGACGAGTGCCGACGGTGCCGACACTGATTCGCTGTAGCTTAGCCTTTTGCCAGTAGCTGGCGAAAGCTTTGCCAGCTTGCCGGTACAAGTTCCAGGTAAATGTTGTTCAGGGTGCTTCGAAGTTGAAATTGCCGGCCTTATGAGGCCCCGATTCAGGTAGAATGCGCCCCCGGTTTTTGGAGAAGCTCATGACCCTGCTCAAATTCAGCGATGTGTCCCTTGCTTTCGGCGCTATGCCGTTGTTGGACAAGGTGTCCTGGCAGATCGCCCGTGGTGAGCGGGTGTGCATCATCGGCCGCAACGGCACTGGCAAATCCAGCATGATGAAGCTGGTCAAAGGTGACCAGAAGCCCGATGAGGGCTCCGTCTGGCGCGCGCCAGGGCTCAAGATCGGCGAATTGCCGCAAGAATTGCCACTGGCCGACGAGCGGACTGTGTTCGACGTGGTTGCCGAAGGCCTGGACGGTGTCGGTGAGTTGCTCGCGCAGTATCACCACCTGAGCCAGAACATCGTCACCGACGCTGACCTGGACAAACTGATGCACGTCCAGCACGACCTCGAAGCCCGTGACGGCTGGCGCTTGCAGCAATTGGTCGACAGCACCCTGAGCCGCCTGCAACTGCCGGCCGACAAGACCCTCGCCGAGTTGTCCGGCGGTTGGCGTCGTCGGGTCCTGCTGGCCCAGGCGCTGGTGTCGGAACCTGATCTGCTGCTGCTCGACGAGCCGACCAACCACCTGGACATCGGTGCAATTGCCTGGCTCGAAGAAGCGCTGAAAGATTTCCAGGGCGCCGTGCTGTTCATCACGCACGACCGTTCCTTCCTGCAAAACCTGGCGACCCGGATCCTTGAACTGGACCGTGGCGGCCTGATCGACTGGAACGGCGACTACGCCAGCTTCCTGGTGCACAAGGAAGCCACCCTGGCCGCCGAAGAGACCGCCAACGCCTTGTTCGACAAGCGCCTGGCCCAGGAAGAAGTGTGGATCCGCCAGGGCATCAAGGCCCGCCGCACCCGTAACGAAGGCCGCGTCCGCGCCTTGAAGGCCTTGCGTGTAGAACGCAGCGAGCGCCGTGAGCGCACCGGCAAGGCCAACATCCAGCTGGACACCGCCGACAAGTCCGGCAAGCAGGTCATGGTCCTCGAGAACGTCAGCTTCGCTCACCCGGACGGCCCGTTCCTGATCAAGGACTTCTCGATGGTCCTGCAGCGCGGCGACCGTATCGGCCTGCTCGGCGCCAACGGCACCGGCAAGACTACCTTGCTGAAACTGATGCTCAGCGGCTTGCAGCCAACCAGCGGGACGATTGAAGAGGGCACCCGGATCGACGTGGCCTACTTCGACCAGTTGCGTCATCAGCTGGATCTGGAAAAGACCGTGATCGACAACGTCGCCGAAGGTCGCGACTTCATCGATATCGACGGCCAGAGCCGCCACGTCCTGAGTTACCTCGGAGACTTCCTGTTCAGCCCGCAGCGTGCCCGCACGCCGGTCAAGGCGCTGTCGGGTGGCGAGCGTGCCCGTCTGTTGCTGGCCAAGCTGTTCAGCAAGCCGGCCAACCTGCTGGTACTCGACGAACCGACCAACGACCTCGACGTCGAAACCCTCGAGCTGCTGGAAGAGGTCTTGCTGACCTTCAAAGGCACTGTGCTGATGGTCAGTCACGACCGGGCATTCCTCGACAACGTGGTCACCAGCACCCTGGTCTTCGAAGGTGAAGGCAAGGTCCGTGAATACGTCGGTGGTTATCAGGACTGGCTGCGTCAGGGCGGCTCGCCGCGCCTGCTGGGCGTGACTGAGAACAAGTCCGGCAAGGCCGAGCTGAACTCCGCTGTTGTCACGCCAGCGGCTGCCGCTCCTGCCCAGGAAGCGCCGGTGGCCAAGAAGAAGCTCAGCTACAAGCTGCAGCGCGAGCTGGAAGGCTTGCCAGGCGAGATCGAAGCCAAAGAGCAGAAGATTGCCGCGGTCGAGGTCGAAATGGCTGATTCGGGCTTCTATCAGCGTCCTGCCGCACAAACAGCGGCGGTAATCGCTCAATTGGAGCAATTGCAGGCTGAGCTGGAAACCCTGGTCGAACGTTGGGCCGAGCTGGATGCCTGATTGATCCGCCAGCAATAAAAAAGCCCGGCCTCACTGATGTGAGTGCCGGGCTTTTCGTAGGAGCTGCCGCAGGCTGCGATCTTTTGATTTTCGCGTTTATGCGCAAACCGACAAGATCAAAAGATCGCAGCCTGCGGCAGCTCCTACAGGGGAATTGCATACACTGCCGTGTCGCGGGTGAACGCGGTCGGTGTAGGCGCTGCCGCAGGCTCGGGCCGCGTTCGGACGATCTTTCAGCTCTTGATCAGGCGCACCGCCAGCACATCGCAAGGCGCGCCATGCAGCACGTCGTTGGCCGTGGAGCCGAGCAGCAGCGCCAGGCCATGCCGGCCGTGGCTGCCGACGACGATCAGGTCGCATTCCTGTTCCTTGGCCAGGTGATGGATCTCCTGGCGCGGCTGGCCGTAGGTTAGGTGGCAGTTGGCTTTGCTGGCTTCCGGGTACTTCAGGATCAAGCGATCGAGCCGTTCTTTAGCCTGGTCGAACTGCTGTTGCTGCAGTTGCGAAAGGTCCATCGGCACATCGCCGCCAAACGCCATGGCCATGGGCTCGACAATATGCACCAGTGAGAGTTTGGCGCCACTACTGACGGACAGTTCACGAGCGCGCTTGATGACGGGGTCGCATTCTTCAGTGAGGTCGACTGCGACCAGGATGTGTTCGTAGGGCATGGAAGGCACTCCGGAGGATTGCGATATCGGTAAGTATGGCTGGTTTCAAGCGGATTGGATTTAGTGCGGCGAAATCCGCTCATCAAGAATCGGGAGTACACATATGACGGTCTGGATAGTGGTGTCAATCCTTGCGGTGGTTCTGAGCCCTCTGGCCTGGTTGCGTCCCTCGCGCCAGACGAGCGGGCGGATGGCCCTGCGCATGGAGGCGCGACGCATTGGCCTGGCCATGCAGCTGGCGCCTCAGGAGTGGCCACACTGGCTGGAGCCCGAGCCGCCGAGCCCTTGCGCGCAATATCACCGGCCGCGACGCAGCGTTAAGGCCAGGTGCTGGATCTATTGGCAGACAGCGCCTGGCACCTGGGTCAATCAATGGCGGGAGGTGTGCGAGGACGAGGCGTTGCTGGAGCATTTCAGGAAGTTGCCGGGCAATGTGTTCAAGATTGAAGCGGACCAGCAGATGATTGCTTTGTATTGGGGTGAAAAAGGCGAAGCCCAAGTGTTGCAGGAGATTGCAGCAGTCCTCAAAGCGTTGGCCTGAAACACGGTCCCCTGCGTAGGAGCTGCCGATAGGCTGCGATCTTTTCGGGGGCAATGTGTTTTCCGCGCGTACGTCAGGATCAAAAGATCGCAGCCTGCGGCAGCTCCTACCGGGGGATTTTGTACACCCGCAGAAAAACCGAGCGTCCCGGTCGGTGTAGGAGGGGATTCGTGTGAATTGTGTGATTCACACACACCGCAGGCAATAAAAAGCCCGACATTCATCATCGGGCTGGAGTTGGCCAGGCAGGCCGGAAATTCGGTAGATCGCAACGGTATGTGTTGCGTGGTGATTCTAGCCTTGGCATTCGCCCAAGGTGTCATTTTTGTTGCGATTCCCGCCAGCGTAGCTTGAGAAAGCCACGGTCGGTGGGGGTTAGGGCGACTTTTCTAATTATTGACTTTATGAATGCTCAACCATGCACCCGCATGTTGATGGCCTTCCCGGCGTTGAGGTGACTGCAAAGTCGCGTTTCAACCAGCATTTTGGGCGATTGACAATTGTTCGAAATTCCGTGAAGGTGGCGTACCCAAATCAAACGGGCGTATGAATTGAGCGTTTGTATTACAGATCGCTCCTACAGAATCCCGACTATCGCGTTGGCGGGTGTGCCTGGCGGATTGGCGTAGCATCGACGGTGACGTCATTGCCCTGCCAGAAGTTAGCGTCCGACGTGTACTGTTCAGCTTCCATATCGTGGAGATCAGTTGATGATTTACGAAGGTAAAGCCATCACGGTTAAGGCTCTTGAAAGTGGCATCGTCGAATTGAAATTCGACCTCAAGGGTGAGTCCGTCAACAAGTTCAACCGTCTAACCCTGAACGAGCTGCGTCAGGCCGTAGACGTCATCAAGGCAGATGGTTCGATCAAGGGTGTGATCGTCAGCAGTGGCAAGGACGTGTTCATCGTCGGTGCCGACATCACCGAATTTGTCGAGAGCTTCAAGCTGCCTGATGCAGAGCTTGTTGCCGGCAACCTCGAAGCCAACAAAATTTTCAGCGATTTCGAAGACCTGAATGTTCCGACCGTAGCCGCGATCAACGGCATCGCTCTGGGCGGCGGTCTGGAAATGTGCCTGGCGGCGGACTACCGCGTCATGGCCACTACCGCCAAAATCGGTCTGCCGGAAGTCAAGCTGGGCATCTACCCGGGCTTCGGCGGTACCGTGCGCCTGCCACGGATCATCGGTGCCGATAACGCCATCGAGTGGATTGCCTCCGGCAAGGAAAACCGTGCCGAGGACGCACTGAAAGTCAGTGCAGTCGATGCCGTAGTCGCCCCTGAGAAACTGCAGGAAGCGGCTCTGAACCTGGTCAAAGGCGCCATCTCGGGCGAATTCGACTACAAGGCCAAGCGTCAGCCGAAGCTGGAAAAGCTCAAGCTCAACGCCATCGAACAAATGATGTCGTTCGAAACCGCCAAGGGTTTCGTCGCCGGTCAAGCGGGCCCGAACTACCCGGCGCCGGTCGAAGCGATCAAGACTATCCAGAAAGCCGCGAACTTCGGTCGTGACAAGGCGCTGGAAATCGAAGCCGCCGGTTTCGTCAAACTGGCCAAGACTTCTGCCGCGCAGAGCTTGATCGGTCTGTTCCTGAACGATCAGGAGCTGAAGAAAAAGGCCAAGGCCTACGACGAAATCGCCAGGGACGTGAAGCAGGCCGCGGTACTCGGCGCCGGCATCATGGGTGGCGGTATCGCTTATCAGTCGGCGTCCAAAGGCACGCCGATCCTGATGAAGGATATCAATGAGCACGGCATCGAGCAGGGTCTGGCAGAGGCCGCGAAACTGCTGGTGGGCCGCGTCGATAAAGGTCGCATGACCCCGGCGAAAATGGCTGAAGTGCTGAACGGCATTCGTCCGACCCTGTCCTACGGTGACTTCGGCCACGTCGACCTGGTGGTCGAAGCGGTTGTCGAGAACCCGAAGGTCAAGCAGGCGGTTCTGGCCGAAGTCGAGAACCATGTCAAAGAGGACACCATCCTCGCGTCGAACACCTCGACCATTTCCATCAGCTTGCTGGCCAAGGCCCTCAAGCGTCCGGAAAATTTCGTCGGCATGCACTTCTTCAACCCGGTGCACATGATGCCGCTGGTGGAAGTGATCCGTGGCGAGAAGTCCAGCGAGCTGGCTGTTGCCACCACCGTTGCCTACGCCAAGAAAATGGGCAAGAACCCGATCGTCGTCAATGACTGCCCGGGCTTTTTGGTCAACCGTGTACTGTTCCCGTACTTCGGCGGTTTCGCCAAGCTGGTCAGCGCCGGTGTGGACTTCGTCCGTATCGACAAGGTCATGGAAAAATTCGGCTGGCCAATGGGCCCGGCCTACCTGATGGACGTGGTCGGCATCGACACCGGTCACCACGGTCGTGATGTCATGGCTGAAGGCTTCCCGGACCGCATGAAGGACGACCGTCGTTCGGCCATCGACGTGCTCTACGAAGCCAAGCGCCTGGGCCAGAAGAACGGCAAGGGCTTCTACGCCTACGAGACCGACAAGCGCGGCAAGCAGAAGAAAGTCGCCGACCCGTCGGTACTGGAAGTGCTCAAGCCGATTGTCTTCGAACAGCGTGAAGTGACCGACGAAGACATCATCAACTGGATGATGATCCCGCTGTGCCTGGAAACCGTGCGTTGCCTGGAAGACGGCATCGTCGAGACCGCTGCCGAAGCCGACATGGGTCTGGTCTACGGTATTGGTTTCCCTCCATTCCGTGGCGGTGCGCTGCGCTACATCGATTCGGTCGGTGTTGCAGAGTTCGTTGCCCTGGCTGACCAGTACGCTGATTTGGGCGCCCTGTACCACCCGACCGCGAAGCTGCGTGAAATGGCCCGCAACGGCCAGAGCTTCTTCGGTTAAGCGCCCACACTAGAGCGAGAGTGAACTATATGAGCTTGAATCCTAGAGACGTCGTGATTGTCGACTTCGGTCGTACTCCGATGGGCCGCTCCAAGGGCGGCATGCACCGCAATACCCGCGCTGAAGATATGTCGGCGCACCTGATCAGCAAGCTGCTGGAACGCAACGTCAAGGTCGATCCGGCCGAAGTCGAAGACGTGATCTGGGGCTGCGTCAACCAGACCCTGGAGCAGGGCTGGAACATCGCCCGCATGGCGTCCTTGATGACGCAGATCCCGCACACCGCTGCCGGCCAGACCGTCAGCCGCCTGTGTGGTTCGTCGATGAGCGCACTGCACACTGCCGCGCAAGCGATCATGACCGGCAACGGTGACGTGTTCGTCGTCGGCGGCGTCGAGCATATGGGCCACGTGAGCATGATGCACGGTGTCGATCCGAACCCGCACATGTCGCTGTACGCGGCGAAAGCCTCGGGCATGATGGGCCTGACCGCGGAAATGCTCGGCAAGATGCACGGCATCACCCGTGAAGCGCAGGATGCCTTTGGCGTGCGTTCCCACCAGCTCGCTCACAAAGCGACGGTGGAAGGCAAGTTCAAGGACGAAATCATCCCGATGCAGGGTTACGACGAGAACGGTTTCCTGAAATTGTTCGACTACGACGAAACCATCCGTCCGGAAACTACCCTGGAAAGTCTGGCGGCCTTGAAGCCTGCTTTCAATCCAAAGGGTGGTACCGTAACGGCCGGTACTTCCTCGCAGATCACCGACGGCGCTTCGTGCATGATCGTGATGTCGGCGCAGCGCGCCCAGGACCTGGGCATCCAGCCATTGGCGGTTATCCGCTCAATGGCGGTGGCAGGTGTAGATCCGGCAATCATGGGCTATGGTCCGGTACCGGCGACACAAAAAGCATTGAAGCGCGCGGGGCTGGGTATTGCCGATATCGACTTCTTCGAGCTCAACGAAGCGTTCGCCGCACAGGCCCTGCCAGTGCTGAAAGATTTGAAAGTGCTCGACAAGATGAACGAGAAGGTTAACCTGCACGGCGGCGCGATTGCTCTGGGCCATCCATTCGGTTGCTCCGGTGCGCGTATTTCTGGCACCTTGCTCAATGTGATGAAGCAAAATGGCGGCACCTTCGGTGTGTCCACCATGTGCATTGGCCTCGGCCAGGGCATTGCCACCGTCTTCGAACGCGTTTAAACGTTTCGTCGATGGAAGCCGGGGCCATGTGCCCCGGTTTTTGTTTTTGCGGATTTTTTTACGATTTTATTTTCAAGCGATTTTTAACGGATTTGTAGAGGGCCAGCACATGAAAGTCGAACCCGGGCTCTATCAGCATTACAAGGGGCCGCAATACCGCGTTTTCAGTGTCGCGCGGCATTCCGAAACCGAAGAGGAAGTGGTGTTCTACCAAGCACTGTATGGCGATTACGGCTTTTGGGTGCGTCCCTTGAGCATGTTCCTGGAGTCGGTCGAGGTTGACGGCGAACAGGTGCCGCGCTTTGCTTTGGTGCAGGCCGAACCGAGCATTTTTTCGAAGCCATAAGTTGAGTGCGCGCAGAACCCTGCGCTTGACCTCACCTTGTTGCCACTATATATAGCGGTGCCGCGTCAGGCGCCAACCGCCTTTCACTTCTAGAATTCAGGAATTTTCTGATCCATGGGCAAATCGCTGGTCATTGTGGAATCCCCGGCTAAGGCCAAGACCATCAACAAGTATCTGGGCAACCAATACGTGGTGAAGTCGAGTATCGGCCATATCCGAGACCTGCCCACCAGCGGTTCGGCTAGCGCCAGCAAAGAGCCTGCCGCCAAGCGTGGCAAGGCCGCCGCGGGTGAAGGTCCGGTGCTCACGCCGAAAGAGAAAGCGCGCAAGCAGCTGGTCTCGCGTATGGGCGTCGATCCCGATCATGGCTGGAAAGCCAAGTACGAGATTCTCCCGGGCAAGGAAAAGGTCATCGAAGAGCTGCGCCGGCTCGCCAAGGATGCTGACACCATCTATCTCGCAACCGACTTGGATCGCGAGGGGGAAGCCATTGCCTGGCACCTGCGCGAAGCCATCGGTGGTGACGACAGCCGCTACAAGCGCGTGGTGTTCAACGAAATCACCAAGAAGGCGATTCAGGAAGCCTTCTCCAAGCCAGGCGAGCTGGACATCGATCGGGTCAACGCCCAACAGGCTCGTCGGTTCCTCGACCGTGTGGTCGGTTACATGGTTTCGCCGCTGCTGTGGTCCAAAATCGCCCGTGGCTTGTCCGCCGGCCGCGTGCAATCGGTTGCCGTGAAGCTGGTGGTCGAGCGTGAGCGCGAGATCCGTGCGTTCAACCCGGAAGAGTACTGGGAAGTGCATGCCGACCTCGGTACCGCCAAGGGCGCCAATGTGCGTTTCGAAGTGGCCCGTGAAAACGGCGAAGCCTTCAAGCCGCTCAATGAAACCCACGCCATGGCGGCACTGGAAAAGCTCAAGGCTTCCAGCTACACCATCGCCAAGCGTGAAGACAAACCGACCAGCAGCAAGCCGTCGGCTCCGTTCATCACGTCCACCCTGCAGCAGGCCGGTAGCAACCGCCTGGGCTTCGGTGTGAAGAAAACCATGATGATGGCTCAGCGTCTGTACGAAGCGGGCTACATCACTTATATGCGTACCGACTCGACCAACCTCTCGGCCGATGCCGTGGAAATGGCGCGTACCTATATTGAAGGCGAATTCGGCAGCAAATACCTGCCGGCCGCGCCGAATGTCTACAGCAGCAAGGAAGGCGCGCAAGAGGCTCACGAAGCGATTCGACCTTCGGACGTGAATACCGACCCAAGCAAGCTGGTGGGCATGGAGCGTGACGCTGAGCGGCTCTACGAGCTGATCTGGCGCCAGTTCGTGGCTTGCCAGATGCTGCCGGCGCAATACCTGTCGACCACCGTCAGCGTCGCTGCGGGGACCTTCGAGCTGCGCGCCAAGGGCCGCATCCTCAAGTTCGACGGCTACACCCGGGTCATGCCGCAAATGACCAAGCCTGGCGACGACGATGTGTTGCCGGACATGGCTCAGGGCGACGCGCTGAAGCTGATCAAGCTCGATCCGAGCCAACACTTCACCAAGCCGCCGGCGCGTTACTCCGAAGCCAGCCTGGTCAAGGAAATGGAAAAACGCGGTATCGGTCGTCCTTCGACCTATGCGGCGATCATTTCGACCATTCAGGATCGTGGTTACGTTGCACTGCATAACCGTCGTTTCTATTCGGAAAAGATGGGCGATATCGTTACCGAGCGCTTGTCCGAGAGCTTCTCCAACCTGATGGACTACGGCTTCACCGCCGGCATGGAAGAGAACCTCGATGACGTCGCCCAGGGCGAACGCGACTGGAAAAACGTGCTTGACGAGTTCTACGGCGACTTCAAGAAGAAACTCGAAGTGGCTGAGGGTCCCGAGCACGGCATGCGTGCCAACGAACCGGTCATGACCGATATCCCGTGCGTCCAGTGCGGCCGGCCGATGCAGATTCGTACGGCCTCCACCGGCGTGTTCCTCGGTTGCTCGGGTTACAGCCTGCCGCCGAAAGAACGCTGCAAGGCCACCGTCAACCTGGTGCCGGGCGATGAAATCGCCGCGGACGACGAGGGTGAGTCGGAGTCGCTGGTATTGCGTGGCAAGCACCGCTGCCCGATCTGCAGCACGGCGATGGATGCCTACCTGCTCGATGAGAAACGCAAGCTGCACATCTGCGGTAACAACCCCGATTGCGTCGGTTTCGAAATCGAAGAGGGCAGCTACCGGATCAAGGGCTACGAAGGTCCGAGCCTGGAATGCGACAAGTGCGGCAGCGAGATGCAGCTCAAGACCGGCCGTTTCGGCAAGTTCTTCGGCTGCACCAATGCGGAATGCAAGAACACCCGCAAACTGCTGAAAAGCGGTGACGCGGCGCCGCCGAAGATGGATCCGGTGAAGATGCCGGAACTCAAGTGCGAGAAGGTCAACGACACCTACATCCTGCGTGACGGTGCTTCCGGGTTGTTCCTGGCCGCCAGCCAGTTCCCGAAAAACCGCGAGACCCGTGCTCCGCTGGTGATGGAGATCGTGCCGCACAAGGACGAGATCGATCCGAAGTATCACTTCCTTTGCGAAGCACCGAAGAAAGATCCGGACGGCCGTCCCGCGGTGATCCGCTACAGCCGCAAGACCAAGGAGCAGTACGTCCAGACCGAAGTCGAAGGCAAGCCTACCGGCTGGCGCGCGTTCTACGACGGCGGCAAGTGGACGGTCGAAGACAAGCGCTGATCGAGAAAACTGCGGCGCCTGCAAGATCGCCAAGATCGCAGCCTGCGGCAGCTCCTTGTATCTCGACTATCGCTCCGCCAGGAGCGATAGTTCTCGACTGATCATCGAGGGAGGGATTTGGAAGCCGTGCAGCTCCTTAGGCCTAGAGCCTGCGACGTAGATCGTGCTCCAACCCTCCACACTCACTCATATAGTTCGAACGGTATCTTGGGCCCGTCTCTGGCGAGAGCCCGCATTCGCAAGGTTGGACAGAGTGCAGTGATGATCACAATTGATTCAATTGGGAGACGATCATGTCCGATTATGTTGGCGTCGACGCCGCTAAACACACCTTTGACATCGCCAAATACCTGCCTAACGGCAAACATAAAACCAAAGCAAAATTGCCCAATGCAATCAAGGGGTTCGAGGAGTTCCACGCCTGGCTGCAGAAGCACGTCGAGCCTTCAGCCTTAATCGTGATGGAAGCCACCGGCATCTACCACGAAGCGCTGGCCGAGTTCTTGTACAACAAGGGCTATCGGGTCTGTGTCGTCAATCCTGCGCAGACCAAAGCCCATGCCAGGAGTGATTTGCAACGGGTCAAAACAGACAAGACCGACGCCAAGCTAATCGCCGATTTCGCCAAGGAAAAGCATGAAAAGCTAACGCTGTGGGCGCCGGAGCCACTGAAGTATCGACAGGTGAAGGCCATGGTTCGTCGCCTGAATGACCTTCAGGAAATGCTGCAAATGGAACGTAATCGTCTGGACGTGTCCGACGACAGCGTCAAGGTTTCGATCAATTCCGTCATCAACCACATCCAGAAAGAGATTGCCGAAACCAAAAAGGCGCTGAAGAAACACATTGATGACGACCCGGACATGCGCCAAATGCGCGACTTGGTGGTGACCATTGATGGCATTGCCGACAAATCGGCGCAGATGCTTTTTGCCGAGCTGGGCGACCTGCGAAAGTATTCGAATCCTCGACAAATGGTGGCGGCGGCGGGCTTAAATCCAAAGCTGGAAGAGTCTGGCCAGCTTAAGGGCCGCACCTTTATCTCGAAAATCGGATCAGCGCGACTCCGCACCGGGCTCTACATGCCAGGTCTGGTGGCGATGCAGCATAACGAAGCGATTATCGCGCTCAAAGAGCGATTGAAAGCCAACGGCAAGGCCCCCAAGCAGATCATCTGTGCAGCGATGCGCAAGCTGCTGCACATCATCTTTGGAGTGATCAAATCGGGCCAACCATTTGACCCGAAACTTGCGCTTGCCCGGTGAGGGTTAAGACGGTATCTACGCCCTAAAGGGTGTACGCAACACGTGTGAGCTGCCGCAGGCTGCGATCTTTTGGCGACTCCAGTGCTTGACTGGCTGGCATTAGGGCTTCGTTGCAATTTGTTTGCATGCACAAAAGGCCGCATGAAAACCCACGGGTTTTCATGCGGCCTTTTGTTTTGGGCTTGCAGTAGGCTTGGGTGATCCACGACACTGTCCGGCCAGCATGCAGCTTTTTATTCGTTGTGGAGACTGCCGTCATGGCCCACGAACTCTATACCCGTACCAACCAGAAAATTTATTTCGCCGGTCTGGCGCTCGAGGCGTTGGCCAAGGCTGAAGAGGGGCGGGCGATCAACTCCCAGGCGCTGGTCCAGGCAGGGCGTGAAGCGGTGCTGTTTCACCTGTACGGTGCGGTGCTTGGGCTGTGCCATGAAATCGCCGGCTATTACCGTCTGCCCCAGGCCAATGCGCCACGGGCAGAGACGCTGCTTGCTCGCGAAGTGCTCGAGACCCTGGCAATCCCCGAGCTGGCCGAGCTGGTGGAACTGGCGCAGAACCGTGAAACCTGGCTGGCGAAGCTGCTGGCGGCCCATGCTGCGCTGTTCCAGCCGCCACGAGCACCGCATAAACCCAAGGGCGATGTCACTCAGCCGTTGATCGTTGCGGTCAATCTCGATGAGGAAGTGGAGCCGGAGTTGAGTCGCGAGGAGCTGGAAAGCTGGCGGCAGAACCTGAAAGGACTGGCCATTCGGTTTCGCGATGGGCTTAACGAGAGTTGAGGGGGTATTTCGGTTGTAGCAGCTGCCGAGCCTGCGAGGCTGCGTTCGGTTCGGGCTGCGATCAGACGCAGCAGTCGTAAATCCTGCTTTCACGGTTTGCCTGGAATACCGCAGAGTCTGACTTTACGACTGCTTCGCAGCCGAACGCAGGCTTCGCCAGCTGCTACAACGCAGCCGGACGTAGCCCTCGGCAGCTGCTACACTATCTGCCTTTCGTGGAGATCAGACCTTTATGCCAACGTCCTTTCTAGAAATTGTTGAGTTGCCTGACGGCCGTATCGAGCTGCGCAGGGCTGAGGACGAGGGTTCTCTGGTGACTTTGGACTTTTCCGAAGATGCCAAAGCGTTTCTGCAAGGTCAGCACGTGGAAGTGGCCAAGGCCATGTTGAGCGTTGGCGTGCAGATGGCTGGACGTCTGGTTGAAGGCGAATTGGAGAAAGACGACGGGTCACGGGTGCTTCACTGAGTCCGTTTGTCGGTTTCCCTGTGTAGTTAGTCGCCGCACATCGGCTTCTCCGTTCTCGAGAAGCCCCGCGTTTTCCAGATACCGTTGTAGCCTTTGCGATCAGCCCAAACGAATGTTCAGGCTCTGCGCGTCCCCTGTACGGGCGGCGCTGATCAACTGTTGCCGTGCGCTGGAGCTCAGCGGGTTGAGCCAGCTGACCACGGTATGGCTACGCCCCAGGCGCAGTGCCTCGCAGGTCAGTTGCTGAGCGCTTTGCGCGCCTCGGGGTTGCAGCAGCAGAATCCGTTCGCGGTTCAACCCTGCATCCCGCAGCCAGGCCTGGGTCAGGCTGGAGGGCGGGGCGATCAGCGTCAGCCAGCGCGCGTCCTGATCCTGGCTCAGCTCTCTGAGAATCGGTGCCAGCAGGCTCAGGCAGTTCCCGGCCGCACCGCGTAGCGACAATTCACTGAATGCGTCGGGCGCGCTGCTCCATGGCGACTCGACCACATCCTTGAGGATCGGCGCGAGCGGTTGGACCATGAAGGCCTCGAACAGTGACAGTTGTGCTTGCTGTGGTGTGTGTGGGAACTGCATAAAGCCTCCTTTAGCGGCGAATGACGCCGACACTCAAGCCTTCGATCACTAGATCCTGATCTTTCAGGTTCACTTCGATTGGGGCAAACTCGGGATTTTCGGCCAGCAGCCAGACTTTGCTGCCTTCACGCTTGAAGCGCTTGACGGTGACTTCGTCGCCAATCCGTGCGACCACGATCTGGCCGTTGCGGGCTTCGCGTGTGGTATGCACGGCGAGCAGGTCGCCATCGAAAATACCGATGTCCTTCATGCTCATGCCATGTACGCGCAGCAGGTAGTCGGCGCGCGGATGGAAGAAGGTCGGGTTGATGTTGCAGGACTCTTCGATGTGTTGCTGGGCGAGAATCGGTGCACCGGCAGCCACCCGGCCAATGATCGGCAGGCTGGACTCATCGGCCTTGGCTTCGAAGCCGGGAATGCGAATCCCGCGGGAAGCGCCGGGGGTCATCTCGATCGCGCCCTTGCGGGCCAGCGCCTTGAGGTGCTCTTCAGCGGCGTTGGGGGATTTGAAACCCAGTTCCTGAGCGATTTCCGCACGGGTAGGCGGGTAGCCGTTGTCGTCGAGGCAGCGTTTGATGAAAGCCAGAATCTCAGCTTGGCGTGGCGTCAGTTTTAGCATGTCGATCGCTCTGTCTTTTTATACAGTGACTGGGATTATATACAGTGGGTCGTGCTTGGCAATCCTCCTTTTTATTCAGGCCGCTGGACGGTCGGGCGACAATGGATCGACTATCGCGTCACAGGACTGACTAAAGAGTCAGTTGTTATGATTAAATAGGTGACTGAGCGGCCGGAATACGGACAGTCAGACTTGACAATGCAAAGTCTGAAACGTATGTTTCAAACAAGTGTTTGTCAGGCGGAGTAGCCATGGCCCAGTCGGAAACCGTTGAACGCATTCTTGATGCTGCCGAGCAGTTGTTCGCGGAAAAAGGGTTTGCCGAAACCTCGTTGCGGCTGATCACCAGCAAGGCCGGGGTCAACCTGGCGGCGGTGAACTATCATTTCGGTTCGAAAAAAGCCCTGATCCAGGCGGTGTTCTCGCGCTTCCTCGGGCCGTTCTGCATCAGCCTCGATCGCGAGCTCGAGCGGCGCCAGGCCCGGCCGGACAACAAGCCAAGCCTCGAAGAGCTGCTGGAAATCCTCGTCGAACAGGCGCTGGTGGTTCAGCCGCGCAGTGGCAACGACCTCTCTATCTTCATGCGTCTGCTCGGTCTGGCCTTCAGTCAGAGCCAGGGGCATTTGCGTCGTTATCTGGAAGACATGTATGGCAAGGTGTTTCGCCGCTACATGATGCTGGTCAACGACGCCGCGCCGCGCATTCCTCCGATCGAACTGTTCTGGCGTGTGCATTTCATGCTGGGTGCGGCGGCGTTCAGCATGTCCGGCATCAAGGCTCTGCGGGCGATTGCCGAGACCGATTTCGGGGTCAATACCTCGATCGAACAGGTGATGCGCTTGATGGTGCCGTTTCTGGCGGCCGGCATGCGCGCCGAGACCGGCGTCACCGATGACAGGATGGCCAGCGCCCAGCTACGGCCACGCAGCAAGTCGAGCCCTTCGGTCGCCAAGGTTTAACCGCGCACGGGTGGGCGTGGCGGCTGACATCCGTTAAGCTAGCCGCCCATGCCGACCTCAGTTTTAGCTCCGCTCCCTATCCCCTTCGCCGACCCTGTTTTGCCGGGCATTGCCCGTGCCGATCCGGTCGCGCGTCTGCGCCCGGGCCATCGTTGATGTGCCGCGCGCTTGCCGTTATTAAGGATTTTCTATGACTTGTGGCCTGCAAGGCTCCTTGATGGTGGACGTCGCCGGTACCTGGCTGACGGCTGAAGATCGCCAATTGTTGCGCCAGCCCGAAGTGGGCGGCCTGATTATTTTTGCGCGCAATATCGAGCACCCACGCCAGGTCCGTGAGCTCAGCGCATCAATCCGCGCAGTGCGTCCGGACCTGCTGCTGGCGGTGGACCAGGAGGGCGGTCGGGTGCAACGCCTGCGTCAGGGTTTCGTGCGTTTGCCGGCGATGCGGGCGATTGCCGATAACCCGAATGCCGAGCTGCTGGCCGAGCACTGTGGCTGGATCATGGCGACTGAAGTGCTGGCCGTCGGCCTGGACCTGAGTTTCGCTCCGGTGCTGGATCTGGACTATCAGCGCAGCGCGGTGGTCGGCAGTCGTTCCTTCGAAGGCGATCCAGAGCGTGCCGCGTTGTTGGCGGGGGCGTTCATTCGCGGGATGAACAGCGCCGGCATGGCCGCCACCGGCAAGCACTTTCCCGGCCACGGCTGGGCGGAGGCCGATTCCCATGTGGCGATCCCGACCGACGAGCGCAGCCTCGAAGACATTCGTGCCCATGACCTGGTGCCCTTTGCCCGCTTGAGCAAGCAACTGGCGGCGGTGATGCCGGCCCACGTCATCTACCCGCAGGTCGACTCCCGGCCTGCCGGGTTCTCGCGGCGTTGGTTGCAGGACATCCTGCGCGGCGAACTGCAGTTCGACGGGGTGATTTTCAGCGACGACCTGTCGATGGCCGGCGCTCATGTGGTTGGCGATGCCGCCAGCCGAATCGAGGCGGCGCTGTCGGCCGGTTGCGACATGGGCCTGGTGTGTAACGATCGTGCGGCCGCCGAACTGGCCTTGAGCGCTGCCCAGCGCCTGAAGGTCCAGCCGTCGGCGCGGATTGCGCGGATGCGCGGCCAGGCCTTCGCCAGTACCGAATACCGCCAGGACCCACGCTGGCTGGCGGCCCTTGGCGCGCTCAAAGATGCCCAACT
The DNA here is from genome assembly GCF_057838875.1 of Pseudomonas sp. KH_050. Taxonomy (NCBI): domain Bacteria; kingdom Pseudomonadati; phylum Pseudomonadota; class Gammaproteobacteria; order Pseudomonadales; family Pseudomonadaceae; genus Pseudomonas; species Pseudomonas sp. KH_050. The sequence continues at coordinate 2,239,660 of NZ_CM174478.1, forward strand.
GATTGATTAAGGACTTTTTGCCATGACGGTTTACGCGATTATCGGTGGCACCGGTCTCACTCAGCTCGAAGGCTTGAGCATTCGCCAGTCGTTACCGCTGGATACGCCGTACGGCGCGCCTTCGGCGGACATCCAGATCGGTGAGTACGCCGGGCGCGAGGTGCTGTTTCTCGCGCGCCACGGTCATCCCCATCGGTTTCCACCGCATCAGGTGAACTACCGGGCCAATCTCTGGGCGCTGAAGCAGGCCGGTGCCGAGGCAATTCTGGCGGTGAATGCGGTGGGCGGGATTCATGCGGCGATGGGTACCGGGCATTTCTGCGTGCCTCACCAATTGATCGACTACACCAGCGGTCGCGAGCACACCTACTTTGCCGATGACCTGGAGCAGGTCACCCACATCGACTTCAGCTATCCCTACAGCGAGCCGCTGCGCGAGCAATTGATTGCCGCGCTGGCCGCCGAGGGCTGCGCGTACAGCAGTCATGGCGTGTATGCCTGCACCCAGGGGCCACGTCTGGAAACCGTGGCCGAGATCGCCCGACTGGAGCGCGACGGTTGCGATATCGTCGGCATGACCGGCATGCCGGAAGCCGCCCTGGCCCGCGAGCTGGACCTGGCTTACGCCTGTCTGGCGCTGGTGGTGAACCCGGCGGCGGGCAAGTCCGGCGCAGTCATCACCATGGCCGAGATCGAACAGGCATTGCATGACGGCATCGGCAAGGTGAAGTCGACATTGGCGCGGGTGTTGGCGGGTTGAGCTGTACCTGCCAGGAATCGGCGCGTAGGAGCTGCCGCCAGGCTGCGATCTTTTCGGGGGCGCCGCAAAGGCAGGATCAAAAGATCGCAGCCTGCGGCAGCTCCTACACAGAGAGATTGTGTGCACCCGGCCCATTGCGGGGGTGCGCGGTCGGCGCGTAGGAGCTGCCGCCAGGCTGCGATCTTTTTGGGGGCGCCGCAAAGGCAGGATCAAAAGATCGCAGCCTGCGGCAGCTCCTACGGGGGGGTGTGTACGCCCAGCCCATTGCGGGGGTGCGCGGTCGGCGCGTAGGAGCTGCCGTAGGCTGCGATCTTTTAAGGGGCGCGCCCATAGCGATGGATCAGACGTTGCTGTATCAGCGCTTTTCCAGCTTATTGGGCAGCGGCGCAAACAGCGCTTCGATATCTTCGCTCTGCAGCTTCCAGTCGCCGGTCTTGCGGCCGTCCAGGACGCCTGCGGCCAGGTCGGATTTTTCTTTTTGCAGGTGCTGGATTTTCTCTTCGACGGTGCCGCGGGCGATCATCTTGTAGACGAACACCGGCTTCTCCTGGCCGATGCGATAGGCGCGGTCGGTGGCCTGGTTTTCGGTGGCCGGGTTCCACCACGGATCGTAGTGGATGACCGTGTCGGCCTCGGTCAGGTTCAAGCCCACGCCGCCGGCTTTCAGGCTGATCAGGAAGATTTGCAGCTTGCCGCTCTGGAATTCCTTCACCGGCGTGCGGCGATCGCGGGTTTGCCCGGTCAGCAGTGCATAAGCGACGCCGCGGCGTTTCAGTTCGGCTTCGATCAACGCCAGCATCGAGGTGAATTGTGAGAACAGCAGAATTCGCCGGCCCTCTTCGAACAGCTCTTCGAGCATTTCCATCAGGCTGTCGAGTTTGCCCGACGAGCTGCCACGGGCCGGTGGTGCGTCGTTGACCAGGCGCAGATCACAACAGACCTGACGCAGCTTGAGCAGCGCTTCGAGAATGATGATCTGGCTGCGGGCCACGCCTTTGCGGGTGATCTCGTCGCGGACTTTCTTGTCCATCGCCAGGCGCATGGTTTCATAGACATCACGCTGCGCTTCGTTGAGTTCGACCCAGTGGATGATCTCGGTTTTGGGCGGCAGTTCGGTGGCGACCTGCTCTTTGGTCCGGCGCAGCAGAAAGGGTTTGATCCGCCCATTGAGGTGCTGCAGGCGGACTTCGCTGGCGCGCTTTTCGATCGGTACGCGGTAGTCGCGATTGAAGCTTTTGACGTCACCCAGCCAGCCGGGCAACAGGAAGTGAAACAGCGACCAGAGCTCGCCCAGGTGGTTTTCCAGCGGCGTACCACTCAAGCACAGGCGTTGCCGGGCATTGAGCTCGCGCGCGGCATGGGCCGCCTTGCTGTTGGGGTTCTTGATGTATTGCGCTTCGTCGAGGACTAGCACGTGCAAGGGCAGGGCGGCGAGCTGCTCGACATCCTTGGGCAGCAGCGCATAGGTGGTCAGGATCAGGTCGTAATCAGTCAACTCGGCGAAATATTTTTTGCGTCCGGGGCCGTACAGCGCCAGCACCTTGAGTTGCGGCGTGAAGTGCGCCGCCTCGTCCATCCAGTTGGGGATCAGGCTGGTCGGCATCACCACCATGCACGGCCGGTCCAGACGGCCGGCGTTCTTCTCGCTCAGTACGTGGGCGAGGGTTTGCAAGGTCTTGCCCAGGCCCATGTCGTCGGCGAGGATGCCGCCGACTTCCAGTTGCCGCAGCGACTGCATCCAGCTCAAGCCTTCCAGCTGATAAGGCCGCAGCGTGGCGTTCAGCTCGTCGGGGGCGGTGGTTGTGTAGTCTTTGATATCGCGCAGGCGCTGGGCGAAGGTGCGGATGTGCTCGCCACCTTCCCAGAGCAGCGGCAAACCTTCCAGCGGGTTGAGGCGAGTCGCATCGGCCTTGCTCAAGCGCAGGGTGGCGGTGTCGGGTTCCTGTAGATAGAACTCGCCGAGGGTCGCCAGTACCGGCTTCAAGCGGCCGAACGGCAAGGCAACCTGTAACGGGCCGTGATCGGAGCCGGGGCGGTGGGGGATGTTCACCAGGATCAGCTCATCGTCACGCCGCCTGGCGAGGCGCTCCGGATTCAGCAGTTCGGTGTGCGAGCGCATCAGGTTGAGCAGGATCGGCAACAGGCTCAACCGTTCGCCATTGACGATAATCCCCAGTTCAAGGTCGAACCAGTCCCGCTCGGGCGCCTCTTCGACAGTGGCGTACCAGTCGTCGACGGCCGTCAGGTCGAAGCCGAAGTCTTCATCGATCTGCAGTTCCCAGCCTTGCTCGCGCAGCTTGGGCAGCTCATTGAGGGTGAAGGTCAGCCAGGCGCTGTCGTTGACCATTTCGAACAGTTCGCCGGCGCTTTCCGGGAGTGCCTTGCTTTGACGGGTGGCGATCTTGAAGCCGAGGATTCGCAGTTGTTCGCGGTAGATGTTTTCGACTTCGGGGTGGCGTTTGATCCGCAGGGTCTGCTTTTCCTGGCGAATCAGGATATCGGCGTTCTTTTGTCCGCTGACGTATTCATCCAGGTAGCTGAAAGACAGCGCGGCGCGATGCTGGATGTAGCGCTGCATTTTGCCGTTGCGCGGTTCGAAGGCGCTGAACTCGATGCTCGCCAGCCACAATCGCGGAACCGGTTGCACGTTGTCCACCACCACCTGCGGCAACACCACCGGGCTGCGGTTTTCGAGGACGGCCTGGAGTTTCTCCAGCAGTTCGGCATCTTTCGCGGCGGCCGGGTAGGCCAGGGTTTCCTGCACTTGCAGCAATACCGCTGCGCAATGTTTGCAGTTAGTGCGGACCGGGCAGGAGCAGGTGGCATCGACCATCAGCAAGGTGCCTTTGGCCGACTCGCGCAAGCGAATGGTCTGGCGGTAAACGTTGCCCCCCGAGCCTTCGCAACTGGCGGTGATCGTACTGTCACCGGCCTGGACGATTCTGACGCGATTTTCCAGGGCGTAGCGGCGGCCACGCTCCAGGCTTTGTTCCTTGAATCGACTGACCCAGGAGGGTCCCAGGGGTTTGGTCAGGGTCGGGGGCATGGGGACTTCGATCAGTCCGGTATTTCATCGGGGACTGGCGTAGGCGCAGGGGCTGTCAGCGAGGTGATCTTGATCAGCAGGCCGAGGTGGCCGTTGTCGAGGAAGTTCAGCTGACCGTTCTTGGTGTGGCTGGTCTGGCTCATGCGCTCGCTGGCGGTGACCAGGCCATTGCTGTCGATCTGATTGACCCAGAATTCTGCATCGACGTCGGTAAAGCGCCCCAGTTTCAGGTTGAGGGTGCCCTCGACCGGAAACTGGCCGAACGTTTCCTGGCCGTCGCTGACCGCGACTTTGCTCGGCTCTTCGCCGAGGTTCTGTTGCCAGGCTTTGTGCATCAATACCGTGTAGTTGCTGCTTTCGGCGAGCTTGGCGACTTCGTCATTCAGGCTCGGCGTGCGTTCGTCCTGCGCCGGGATGCGCTGGGCGCCGGCGGCCCAGTCTTCCGGTGCGACGATTTTATCGTTGATGATGGCCGGCACGGCGTTCTGCCGGACCAGGATCATTTCAACCTGATACAGGCTGTCGGCAAACGCCGTGGGTGCGACCAGCGTCAGTAGCAAGGTCAGAGAGCGAAACAGGCGCATGCGGCGTCCTTCAAGCAGTTTTCGGAAGGAGGTGCTCGAACAGCGCCTCCAGTGTATTGAAGCGTTCTTCCGGACGCTCCATCGGTACCATGAATTTGAATATCGTGGCGCCTTCGAACTTGTAGCGATTGGGCTGGCCCTGGATCAGCTTGATCAGCACCAGTGGATCAACCGGGGTTTGCGCCTCGAACTCGATACGACCGCCTTGCGGGCCACCGTCGACTTTCTTGATGCCGAGCAGTTCGGCCTGCAGTTTCAGCAGGGTCATGCGCACCAGGTTCTTGGTCGGCTCCGGCAACAGGCCGAAGCGGTCGATCATCTCCACCTGCAGGTCTTTCAGGCCCTCCTCGTCGGTGGCCGAGGCGATGCGTTTGTAGAGAATCAGCCGAGCGTGGACGTCCGGCAGATAGTCTTCGGGAATCAATGCCGGCAATCGCAGGTTGATCTCCGGACCACCACCCAACGGTTGGTCGAGGTTCGGCTGCTCGCCTTTGCGAATGGCTTTCACTGCGCGCTCGAGCATCTCCATGTACAGAGTAAAGCCAACCGCTTGAATCTGCCCGCTTTGACCGTCACCCAGTAATTCACCGGCACCGCGAATTTCCAGGTCGTTGGTGGCAAGCACGAAGCCCGCGCCGAGGTCCTGGGTGTTGGCGATAGCTTCCAGGCGCTTCTCCGCGTCCGGGGTGATTTGCTGGCGGGGCGCAGTCAGCAGGTAGGCGTAGGCCTGGTGGTGGCTGCGACCGACCCGGCCGCGCAGCTGGTGCAGTTGCGCCAGGCCGAACTTGTCGGCTCGCTCGATGATGATGGTGTTGGCGCTTGGCACGTCGATCCCGGTCTCGATGATGGTCGAGGCGATCAGCACGTTGAAACGCTTGTGATAGAAGTCGCTCATCACTTGTTCGAGTTCACGCTCGCGCATCTGCCCATGGCCGATGCCGATCCGTGCTTCCGGCACCAGTTCGGCGAGGTCGGCGGCGCATTTCTCGATGGTCTTGACGTCGTTGTGCAGGTAATAGACCTGGCCGCCACGCAGCAGTTCGCGGAGCAGGGCCTCTTTGACGGTGCTCTTGTTCTGCTCCATGACGAAGGTCCGTACCGACAGCCGACGCGCCGGCGGCGTGGCAATGATCGACAGGTCGCGCATGCCCGAGACCGCCATGTTCAGCGTGCGCGGAATCGGCGTGGCGGTCAGGGTGAGAATGTCGACTTCGCTGCGTAGGGCCTTGAGCTGTTCTTTCTGACGGACACCGAAGCGGTGTTCTTCGTCGATGATCACCAGCCCGAGGTTTTTGATTTTCACATCGTCTTGCAGCAGCTTGTGGGTGCCGATGACGATGTCGATCTTGCCCTCGGCCAGTTCGGCGACCGCGGCGTTGATTTCCTTGGTCGACTTGAAGCGGCTCATCACTTCCACGGATACCGGCCAGTCGGCGAAGCGGTCGCGGAAGCTGTTGTAGTGCTGCTGGGCGAGCAGGGTGGTCGGCACCAGGATGGCCACCTGACGACCGCCGTGCACGGCAATGAAGGCCGCGCGCATCGCCACTTCGGTCTTGCCGAAGCCGACGTCGCCGCAGACCAGGCGGTCCATCGGCTTGGGCGCGAGCATGTCGGCGCGCACCGCATCGATGGTGGTTTGCTGGTCCGGGGTTTCTTCGAACGGGAAGCCGGCGCTGAAGGTCGCGTAATCGGCTTTCGGGTCTTCGAAGGCATACCCTTCGCGGGCCGCACGCCGGGCATAGATGTCGAGCAGTTCGGCGGCCACGTCGCGCACCTGTTCGGCGGCTTTGCGTTTGGCTTTCTGCCAGGTTTCCGAACCCAGGCGGTGCAGCGGGGCCAGGGCATCGTCGGTGCCGGTGTAGCGCGCGATCAGGTGCAGGTTGGCCACCGGCACATAGAGCTTGGCGCCCTCGGCGTAAGCGAGGGTAAGGAATTCGGCAGCCTGATTGTCGATTTCCAGGGTGGCCAGGCCCAGGTAACGGCCGACCCCGTGATCGATGTGCACCACCGGCGCGCCTTCGCGCAGCTCGGTGAGGTTCTTGATCACCGCATCGTTGTTGGCGTCGGCGCGTTTTTCCCGACGTCGGCGCTGCATCACTCGCTGACCGAACAGCGGGCTTTCGGCGATCAGTGCCAGTGACGGGTCATCCAGTACCAGGCCATCGTCCAGAGGAGCGATGGTGATCGCCAGGCGATGTTTGCTGGCGACGAAGTCCGGCCAGCTGTCGACGGTTTTCGGCCGCAGCTTCAACCGTTCGAGCAGTTCCAGCAGCACTTCGCGGCGTCCGGCGGACTCCGCGGTAAACAGCACGCGGCCGGGAAACTCGTCGAGGAAGCCGGCGAGTGCCGCCAGTGGCTCATTGGCCTTGGCTTCGATCGCCAGGTTGGGCAATGGCTGGGCCGGGAAGCGTTCGCGACCGACGCCGGGTTCGACGTCCTGCTGGCTGGCGATCACACGCGGCCAGGTTTTCAGGCGGGCAAAGCAGTCTTCCACCGGCAGGAACAGTTCGGCCGGCGGCAGCAATGGCCGCGACGGGTCGACGCGGCGTTCTTCATAGCGGTTGCGCACGTCGTTCCAGAAGTTCTCGGCGGCCTGTTCGATGCCCGGCAGGGAAAACACCTGGGTGTCCTGGGGCAGGTAGTCGAACAGGGTCGAGGTTTCGTCGAAGAACAGCGGCAGGTAGTACTCGATACCGGCCGGGGTAATCCCGCTGCTCAGGTCCTGGAAGATCGGGCATCGGCGGAAGTCGACATCGAAACGCTCGCGAAAACGCGCCTTGAAACGGGTGACCGCATCCTTTTGCAGCGGAAATTCCCGCGCCGGCAGCAGTCGCACCGAGGTGACCTTGTCGATGGAGCGCTGGTTTTCCGGGTCGAAGGTGCGCAGGGTTTCGATTTCGTCATCGAACAGGTCGATGCGATAGGGCAGTTTGCTGCCCATCGGGAACAAGTCGATCAACGCTCCGCGCACCGCGAACTCGCCGTGCTCGTACACGGTGTCGACGCAGCGGTAGCCGCTGGCCTCAAGCCGGATGCGCATCTGGTCGACATCGAGCTTCTGGCCGATGTCCAGCACCAGGCTGCTGCCCAGCAGGAATTTTGTCGGTGCCAGGCGATGTAGGGCCGTGGTGATCGGCACTACCAAAACGCCATGACTGAGTTCCGGCAACCGATAAAGGCTGGCGATGCGCTGGGAAATAATGTCCTGGTGCGGCGAAAACAGATCGTAGGGCAGGGTTTCCCAGTCCGGGAAGTGCAATACTGGCAAATCCGGGGCGAAGAAACTCAGCTCCTGTTCCAGCCGTTCGGCACTTTGGCTGTCGGCGGTCAGTAGCAGGGTGAAGCGCTTTGCAGCGCTGGCAGCCTCGGCAATCGCCAGACTGAGGGCGGCACCGGGCAGATTGCCCCAGTGCTGTTTGCCTGCGGCGGCAGGGAGTAGCGGTAGACGCAGAACGGGCACGGAAGGTTGAGCTCCAAGCGTTGCGACAAAGTCGACAATTGTAGCGGGCGAAGGCACCGGCTGTCAGTTGCAGACTACTAAACTAAGGGCGAAAAGCGCTTCGCGACAGCCGCGCATTGATCCGCAGAGCAGTCGGCGGCATAATGTAGCCCCTTTTTTCTGCCCCTACATGTGGAAGGTTCCCGTGACTCAGAAGCCCGACCAGTGTCTTGGTGAATGGATCGATCGTGAAGCGCTCGCTGAGGCGATGATTCCGCTTATCGGTCAGCTCTACCGCAATAACAACGTGGTGAGCTCGATCTATGGCCGCAGCCTGATCAATCGTTCAGTCATCGCGATTCTCAAAGCCCACCGCTTTGCTCGCCACCGCCAGTCCGACGACAGCGAGCTGTCCGTCCACGAAACTTTCCCACTGCTCAAAGCGATGAGCGAGCTCAAGCTCGGTGCTGCTTCGGTAGACCTGGGCAAGCTGGCGGTCAAATTCAAGACCGAAGGCAATGACCGTACTGCCGAACAATTCGTCCGTGACGAGTTGGCCGATGTGGTCGGCAAGCAAAATGGTTCCGGACGTACCGGCACTGACGTCGTGCTGTACGGCTTCGGTCGTATCGGCCGTCTGCTGGCGCGCATCCTGATCGAAAAAACCGGTGGTGGCGACGGTCTGCGTCTGCGTGCCATCGTGGTCCGCAAGGGCGCCGACAACGATCTGGTCAAGCGTGCCAGCCTGTTGCGTCGTGACTCGGTGCATGGCCCGTTCGATGGCACCATCACTATCGATGAAGCCAACAGCACCATCACCGCCAACGGCAACCTGATCCAGGTGATCTACGCGAAGAACCCTACTGAAGTGGATTACACCCAGTACGGTATCAAGAACGCCCTGCTGGTGGACAACACCGGTGTATGGCGTGACGCCGACGGCCTGGGCCAGCATCTGTCCTGCCCGGGTATCGACCGCGTTGTTCTGACCGCGCCTGGCAAAGGCAAGCTGAAGAACATCGTGCACGGTATCAACCACGGCGAAATCACTGCTGACGACAAGATCGTGTCCGCGGCTTCCTGCACCACCAACGCCATCGTGCCGGTGCTCAAGGCAGTCAACGACAAGTTCGGCATCATCAACGGTCACGTCGAAACCGTTCACTCGTACACCAACGACCAGAACCTGATCGACAACTTCCACAAAGGCGATCGCCGTGGTCGTAGCGCCGCGTTGAACATGGTCATCACCGAAACCGGTGCTGCCACCGCCGCTGCCAAGGCATTGCCTGAACTGGCTGGCAAGTTGACCGGTAACGCGATCCGCGTTCCAACGCCAAACGTGTCGATGGCCATTCTCAACCTCAACCTTGAGAAAGCCACTACCCGCGAAGAGATGAACGAGTACCTGCGCTACATGGCGCTGCACTCCGATCTGCATAAGCAAATCGACTACGTCAACTCGCAGGAAGTGGTTTCCACCGACTTCGTTGGCTCGCGCCACGCCGGCGTGGTGGATGCTGAAGCGACCATCTGCAACGATAACCGCGTTGTTCTGTACGTTTGGTACGACAACGAATTCGGTTACAGCTGCCAGGTAGTGCGCGTGATGGAAGACATGGCCGGGGTAAACCCGCCAGCGTTCCCGCGCTAAGCCTTAGCCGCACGTGAAAACGCCCCGACTTGTCGGGGCGTTTTTGTTTGTGCGGCATTCAAAAGATCAAGATCAAAAGATCGCAGCCTGGCGACAGCTCCTGCGCGCCGACCGGGTACCCCTGCAATATTGTGGGTGTACGCGACCCGTAGGAGCTGCCGCAGGCTGCGATCTTTTGATCCGGCATTTGCGGTGCCCCGGAAAAGATCGCAGCCTGGCGGCAGCTCCTACGCGCCGACCGGGTACCCCTGCAATATGGTGGGTGCGCGCGACCCGTAGGAGCTGCCGCAGGCTGCGATCTTTTGATCCGGCAATTGCGGCGCCCCGGAAAAGATCGCAGCCTGGCGGCAGCTCCTGCGCGCCGACCGGGTACCCCTGCAATATGGTGGGTGCGCGCGACCCGTAGGAGCTGCCGCAGGCTGCGATCTTTTGATCCGGCATTTGCGGCGCCCCGGAAAAGATCGCAGCCTGGCGGCAGCTCCTACGCGCCGACCGGGTACCCCTGCAATATTGTGGGTGTGCGCGACCCGTAGGAGCTGCCGCAGGCTGCGATCTTTTGATCCGGCATTTGCGGCGCCTCGGAAAAGATCGCAGCCTGGCGGCAGCTCCTGCGCGCCGACCGGGTACCCCTGCAATATTGTGGGTGCACGCGACCCGAGCTGCCGCAGGCTGCGATCTTTTGATCCTGCATTTGCGGCGCCCCGGAAAAGATCGCAGCCTGGCGGCAGCTCCTGCGCGCCGACCGGGTACCCCTGTCATGGGGTGGGTGTACATAAACCCCTGTAGGTGCTACCGAAAGCTGAGATCTTTTAGGCAAGCATCTGTCGCATAATGGCCACCCCTGCTTACAGGGTGAGTCAATTCTCTGGAGGGACAGGTTTGCGCACGTGGCTAATGCAGGTTCTCGGTCTTTTGCTGGTGCTCAGCGCACTCTCGGGCTGTGGCAAGGGCGATACGCTGGAAAGTTTCGGCGGGCCAACCATGGGCAGTACCTATTCAATCAAGTACGTGCGGTATACCGGGATTCCCGGGCCGGCTGAGGTTCAGCAGCACGTCCGGAACATCCTCGCCGAGGTCGATCAGCAGATGTCGACCTACCGCAGCGATTCGGACATCGAGCGTTTCAACGATTTGCCGGCAAACAGTTGCCAGCCAATGCCGGCGTCGATCCTGCAGTTGGTGCGGGTCGGCGAGCAGCTGTCGATCGACAGTGACGGTTCCTTCGACCTGACCGTGGAGCCGCTGCTGAACCTGTGGGGCTTCGGCCCCCAGGCCCGTGAGGAGAAAGTCCCGAGTGCCGAAGTCCTGGCTGAAGTCCGCCAGCGGGTCGGGCATGCTCATTTGCGGATCGAGGGTGACCGGTTGTGCAAGGATGCGCCGGTCAACGTCGACTTCAACAGCGTCGCCGCCGGTTATGCCGTGGACCAGATCGCCGGGAAGCTGACGGCACTGGGCATTGACAGCTATCTGGTGGAAGTCACCGGGGAACTCAAGGCCCTCGGTAAAAAGCCCGATGGCTCACCCTGGCGGGTTGCCCTGGAAGAACCGCGTGACGATCGGCAAGTGGCCGAGCGGGTGATCGTGGTCGATGGTCACGGCGTATCCACTTCCGGCGACTATCGTAAATATTTCGAGCAGGACGGGCGACGTTATTCCCACACCTTCGATGCCCGTACTGGCAAGCCGGTGGAGCACGCGCTGGCGTCAGTGACGGTGATTCATCCTTCGGCGTTGATGGCCGATGGCTTGTCGACGCTGTTGCTGATCCTGGGGCCGGAGCGCGGCTGGGATTATGCAGAAAAACACCAGATCGGCGCTTTTTTTGTGATACGCACCGATAGCGGTTTCGTCACACGAAGCAGTCAGGCTTTTGTACGGCTGAGCGCGGATAAAACCAAGTGATTGCGCCGCTATCGGCGTCGAGTGCTGGCGATGTAGTGCAGGCAAAAAAAGTAGCCTGCGACGCGACCAAGGGTTAATGTGCGCGGCGTTGACGCTTCTATAGACTGTGTCCGGGTTTTCTTGATGACCCCAAATTGTTCCTTCATGCCGCACAGGCCGGCATGATTTAGCCGCGGGTGCCTGAGTGGTGCCGCGGCCTGTTCTGAGGAGTATGCATGGCTGTCTACAACTACGACGTGGTGGTGCTGGGTTCCGGCCCGGCTGGAGAAGGTGCGGCGATGAACGCCGTCAAGGCAGGGCGCAAGGTGGCGATGGTCGATAGCCGTCGTCAGGTCGGCGGCAACTGCACCCACCTGGGGACTATCCCGTCCAAGGCCTTGCGTCACTCGGTCCGGCAGATCATGCAGTTCAACACCAACCCGATGTTCCGGGCCATTGGCGAGCCGCGCTGGTTTTCTTTTCCTGACGTACTCAAGAGTGCGGAAAAGGTGATTTCCAAGCAGGTCGCCTCGCGCACCGGTTATTACGCGCGCAATCGGGTTGACCTGTTCTTCGGCACCGGCAGCTTCGCCGACGAGCAAACCATCGAAGTGGTTTGCGCCAATGGCGTGGTCGAGAAGCTGGTGGCCAAGCACATCATCATTGCCACCGGTTCGCGCCCGTACCGCCCGGCCGACATCGATTTCCACCATCCGCGGATCTACGATAGCGACACCATTCTGAGCCTGGGCCACACCCCGCGCAAACTCATCGTTTATGGCGCCGGCGTGATCGGTTGCGAATACGCCTCGATCTTCAGTGGTCTTGGGGTATTGGTAGAGTTGGTGGATAACCGCGGCCAATTGCTGAGCTTCCTCGACTCCGAGATCTCCCAGGCCCTGAGCTATCACTTCAGCAACAACAACATCACGGTGCGGCACAATGAGGAATACGACCGGGTCGAAGGCCTCGAAAACGGCGTGATCCTGCACCTCAAGTCCGGCAAGAAGATCAAGGCCGATGCCTTGCTCTGGTGCAACGGGCGTACCGGCAACACCGACAAACTGGGCATGGAAAATATCGGGGTCAAGGTCAACAGCCGTGGCCAGATCGAAGTGGACGAGAACTATCGCACCTGCGTGCCGAACATTTACGGCGCCGGTGACGTGATCGGCTGGCCGAGCCTGGCCAGTGCCGCCCACGACCAGGGGCGTTCGGCAGCCGGCAGCATCGTCGATAACGGCAGCTGGCGTTTCGTCAACGACGTGCCGACCGGCATCTACACCATTCCGGAAATCAGCTCGATCGGCAAGAACGAGCAGGAGCTGACCCAGGCCAAGGTGCCTTACGAAGTCGGCAAGGCGTTCTTCAAGGGCATGGCGCGCGCGCAGATCGCCGGCGAGCCCCAGGGCATGCTGAAGATCCTGTTCCACCGCGAGACCCTGGAGGTCCTCGGGGTGCATTGCTTCGGTTACCAGGCCTCGGAGATCGTGCACATCGGCCAGGCGATCATGAACCAGCCGGGCGAGCTCAATACCCTGAAGTACTTCGTCAACACCACGTTCAACTACCCGACCATGGCTGAAGCCTATCGGGTAGCGGCTTACGACGGCCTCAACCGGCTTTTTTGAGCGGCTCCGGCCGGTGGCCTGAGCCGGCCGGGGAGACCGATTTCAGCAATTCTCGAGAGTGGCGCTGGCCAAACCGGGAAAGTCTGTAATCAGGCTATCTACGCCGAAGTCGGCGAGCCTGCGCATCAGCGCGGGTTCGTTGACTGTCCACACCGACACATGCAAACCCTGACGCTGCGCCTTCTCCAGGCGCTCGGGGGTGCACAGCGTCCAGTTCAGCGCGAGAATCTCGCAGCCATAGCTTTGCGCGACCTTGATCGGGTCGAGCCAGGCGTATTCGGCGACCAGCCCGCGGGACACGTCCGGTGTCAGTTCCAGCGCGGCCTTGAGCACTTCCCTCGAGCTCGAGGTGATGGTGACCTTGTCCAGCAAGCCGAAGCGCTGGGCCATTTCGCGAATCGCCAGTACCGTGGTGACCGCGCGCGTGCGTGAAGCGCTCTTGACCTCGAGCTGCCAGTGCTCGAAATCACACTTCTCAAACAGCTCCTCCAAACGTGGAATCGGACATGGCTTGATCCAGCCCGGCCCACCCTTGCGCGCATCGTAGGTCACCAGGTCGGCGGCCAATTGCTCGACCACCTTGCCGCGGCGGTCGGTGGTGCGCTTGAGCGTCGGGTCGTGGATCACCATCAACTCGCCGTCCATGGACAGGTGCAGGTCCAGCTCGCAGCGACGTACCCCGTGCTTGAGGCATTGCTGAAAACTGGCCAGGGTGTTTTCCGGTGCTTCGCCTTTGGCGCCGCGGTGGCCGTAGATAAGGGTCACGGTTCTTCCTTAAAAAAGTTAATCGCCGGATAAATCGGTTTTTTCGCGGGCCAGGCGTCGCTCCTGCGCCTGTTTCTGCAAGATGTAACGGGCCAGCAACTGGCGTTGCGCGTCGGTCGGCGACTCGAACTCAGTGCCGATTTTGAACGTGCCGAAGCCCTCTGGTTCACAGTTCGTGACCCTGGCCCGCAACAGCAGGCCCAAGGCTTGCGGCATCAGCAATAGCTTGATCGCCAGATGGCTGTCGGCCGGGTAGGCGAGGTGATGCTCGAACTCGATGCCGCCTTCGGACAGCACCACGTGTTGTGGTTCCTCGAACTTGTCGAGCACGGTCTGGGCGACCACCTGGCCGAGCAGGTCGATGCGCTTGTTCAGCACTTTCAGGTAGGCCGCCATGGTGCGATCGCGTTCGCTGATCTGCCGAAGCAAGTGCTGCGACTCGAATTCGCTCAGGTGCAGTTCGCTGAGCAGATTGAATAAAGCCGACTCATCCTGCAACACTTCCTGGCCTGTGGCTTCAAGGGCAGACAGGGGCCGAATTTCCAGTGCGATCGTGTCCTCGATACGGTAGTATTCGCGGCGATCTTCTTCATCTAATGTCGACATGGCGAACCCATGGTAGTAGCGGTGGTCTGAGTGTAAAGCTGGTTGCCGACCCCCGCCACAAGGACGTTCCTCTTTCCTCCGAACAAGCCCCGACATGTTCAGACCTCTCTTCGTATTTATCGGCACGCGTTATACCCGTGCAAAACGCCGCAATCATTTTGTGTCATTCATTTCCCTGACCTCGATGATCGGACTCGCCCTCGGCGTAGTCGTGATGATCGTCGTGTTATCGGTGATGAACGGCTTCGATCATGAGATGCGCACCCGTGTACTGGGCATGGTGCCCCACGCGACCATCGAATCCGGTGAGCCGGTCAGCGACTGGCAAAGCCTGGCCGCCAGGGTCAAGCAGAACCCACAGGTGCTGGCGGTTGCGCCGTTCACCCAGATGCAGGGGTTGCTGACCAACAACGGCAAGGTCTCCAAGGTGCTGCTCAATGCCATCGACCCGGCGCTGGAACGGCAGGTGTCGATCATTGATAAGTTCATGCTGCAGGGTAAGCTCGACGACCTGGCGCCCGGCAGTTTCGGCATTGTCATCGGCGACAAGGCCGCGGCCAAACTGGGTGCGGCCATCGGCGACAAGCTGACGTTTGTGGCGCCGGAAGTCACCGTGACTCCGGCCGGGATGTTCCCGCGCATGAAACGCTTTACCGTGGTCGGCATCTTCCATGTCGGCGCCGGTGAAATCGACGGCTACCTGGGTGTCACTAATCTGCAGGATCTGGCCAGGTTGCATCGCTGGAAGCCGGATCAGGTGCAGGGCCTGCGCCTGAAGTTCGACGACCTGTTCCAGGCACCGCGCACCGCGTGGAACATTGCCCAGCAGCTCGGCGAAGATCGTTTCTACGCCCGTGACTGGACACGCACCCACGGCAACCTGTATCAGGCCATCCGTATGGAAAAAGCCATGATCGGCCTGCTGTTGCTGCTGATCGTTGCCGTCGCCGCCTTCAACATCATTTCCACGCTGGTGATGGTGGTGAACGACAAGAAGGGTGACATCGCGATTCTGCGCACCCTCGGCTCCACGCCGGGGCAGATCATGGCGATCTTCATGGTCCAGGGCACGGTGATCGGAGTGGTCGGTACGCTGATCGGCGCCGTGGTCGGGATGTTCGCCGCGCTGAATGTCAGCGCCGCGATCTCCGGCCTGGAAGGCCTGCTGGGGCACAAATTCCTTAACGCCGACGTGTATTTCATCGACTACCTGCCGTCGCAGCTGATGGCCGAAGACGTGTTGATGGTAAGCGCCGCCGCGTTGGTCCTGAGTTTCCTCGCCACCCTGTATCCAGCCTGGCGTGCCGCGCGCACCCAGCCCGCGGAGGCGTTACGTTATGAGTGAGTTGGGCATGAGTGAAAAAGCAATCTTGAGCTGCCGCGACCTGGGCAAAGCCTACGAGGAAGGCCCGGAGTCGGTGGTGGTGTTGTCCGGCCTGCAACTGGAGTTGCATCCGGGTGAGCGCGTGGCGATAGTCGGCACTTCCGGTTCGGGTAAAAGTACCTTGCTCAACCTGCTGGGCGGCCTCGATACACCGTCTTCGGGCAGTGTCTGGCTGGCGGGTGAGGAGCTTTCGGCTCTCAACGAAAAGGCCCGTGGCTTGCTGCGTAACCGTTCGCTGGGTTTCGTCTACCAGTTCCACCACTTGCTGCCTGAATTCACGGCCCTGGAAAACGTCTGCATGCCGCTGTTGATCGGCCGCACGGCGATTCCCGAAGCGCGCAAGCGTGCCCAGGCATTGCTTGAGCGGGTAGGGCTGGGTCATCGCCTGGAACACAAGCCGGCGGAGCTGTCCGGTGGCGAGCGCCAGCGCGTGGCAATCGCCCGGGCCCTGGTCAACAATCCGGGACTGGTGATGCTCGATGAGCCGACCGGCAACCTCGATTCCCACACCGCTCAAGGCATTCAGGATCTGATGCTGGAACTCAGCACCTCGATGCGCACCGCGTTCCTGGTGGTGACCCACGACATGAACCTGGCCCGCCAGATGGATCGCGTCCTGCACTTGCAGGAAGGTTACCTGACGCCTATCTGATTGGCCGAAACCCGGCGTGGCTGAAAAGCGCGTCGGGTCTTTTATTTTTATACGGTGCCCCAGCGAATGTTCAGACCGTTATCGATCTTTATCGGCACGCGCTATACCCGCGCCAAGCGCCGCAATCGTTTTGTTTCGTTCATCTCGATGACCTCGATGATCGGCCTCGCCCTGGGTGTGCTGGCGATGATCGTGGTGCTCTCGGTGATGAACGGTTTCCAGCGTGAAATGAGCTCGCGCATCCTCGGCATGGTGCCCCACGCGACCATCGTCGGCGTCAACCCGATCGATGATTGGCAGCCGGTGGCCGCCGCCGCGATGAAAAATCCCGAAGTGACCGCCGCAGTGCCGTTCACCGAAATGGAGGGCATGCTGTCTTATAAGGGTTCGATGCAGCCGATCCAGATCAGCGGCGTCGACCCGGCTCAGGAAGGCAAGGTCTCGATCGTCGCCCGGCACATCGTCCAGGGTCGCCTGGATGCGTTGAAACCCGGTGAGTTCGGGGTGGTGTTGGGTGAAATTACCGCGCGGCGCTTCCGCTTGAATGTCGGCGACAAACTGACCCTGATCGTCCCGGAAATCAGCTCGGCCCCCGGCGGCATCACGCCGCGCATGCAGCGGCTGAATGTGGTCGGGGTATTCAAGGTCGGTGCCGAACTGGACGGTTCGATGGCGCTGATTCACCTCGCCGATGCCGCGCAAATGCAGCATTGGCAGCCGAATCAGGTACAAAGCGTGCGGCTGGCGGTGAAGGATCTGTATGCCGCGCCGAAGGTGTCGAGCGACATCGCCAGCGGTCTGGGCGCCGATTACAAGGCCGATGACTGGACCCATACCCAGGGCAGCCTGTTCAGCGCGATGAAGATGGAAAAGACCATGATCGGTCTGCTGTTGCTGATGATCGTTGCCGTGGCGGCTTTCAACATCATCGCCACCTTGATCATGGTGGTGAACGACAAGGGCGCGGACATCGCGATCCTGCGTACCATCGGCGCGACACCCGGGCAGATCATGGCGATCTTCATGGTTCAGGGCACGGTAATCGGGATCGTCGGCACGTTGATCGGCGGGATCCTCGGGGTGATCGCGGCGCTGAATGTCAGCGAGCTGGTGGGTTGGCTGGAACGGGTCAGCGGCCAGCACATCTTCAGTTCCGATGTGTACTTCGTCAGCAACCTGCCGTCCGAGCTGCAAGGCGTGGATGTGGCGCTGATCTGCAGCGCGGGTTTTGTCCTGAGCTTCCTGGCTACCGTCTACCCGGCCTGGCGCGCATCGAAAATCCAGCCGGCGGATGCGTTGAGGTATTCGTAAGTAGATAAACCGGTCAGTTAAGACGTTACGCGAACAGTGCTGGACCTCAAGCTCCTTAACTGACCGGCATCAATCTACCTTCGGCAACTCAATCACAAACCGCGTCCACCCATGCTCCGACTCACAGCGAATCTGCCCACCATGGGCGCGGATGATCGACTGGGTAATCGCCAGCCCCAGCCCCGCATGTTCGCTGCTGCCTTCACGGCGAGCCGGATCGGCTCGATAGAAACGATCGAACAGCCGCGGTAACAACGCTTGGGAAATTCCGTCCCCGCTGTTCTCGATGCTCAGGCTCAGGCCTTGCGCGGCCTCGACAATCCGCACGCTCACTTGACCTTGCGCCGGGGTAAATCGCAGGGCGTTGTCCAGCAGATTGGAAAGGGCGCGCCGCAGCATGCTGCGGTCCCCGGCGAAACTCGCGCTGCCAACACGGCTCAGGTTGACCTGGGCGTCCTCTGCCAGCGGGGCGAAAAATTCCAGCAGCAGATCGACCTCATCCGCCAGCTGCAACGGCTCGCGTTTGGGGCTTAGCAAGCCGTGATCGGCCTTGGCCAGGTAGAGCATGTCGTTGACCAGTTGTGCCATCCATTGAAGCTCTTCGAGATTGCTGTGCAGCGCTTCGCGATAGTCCTCCAGCGTCCGAGGACGGGTGAGGGTGACCTGGGTGTGGGTCAGCAGGTTCGACAGCGGCGTGCGCAGTTCATGGGCGATGTCGGCGGAAAATGCCGAAAGCCGCTGGAACGAATCGTCCAGCCGCCCGAGCATGGCGTTGAAGGCATGGGCCAGTTCGGCCAGTTCGTCCGGCATCTGGTCCTCGGGCAGGCGTTTGGTCAGTGAGCTGGCGGACACACTGGCGGCGACCTCGCTCATGCGCCGCAACGGACGCAAGCCGCTGCGTGCCGCCCAGGCGCCGAGCAGTGCAGTGGCCAGCGCCGACAAGCCGACCGTCAACCAGATCAAGTGCTGCATGCGTTGCAGGAAGTGTTGGTGGTGAGTGATATCGAGTATCAGGGTCAGCCGTGGCGAGCCCGGTTTGTCCGGCTCCAGCGCGACGCTGTAGACCCGATAAGCCGTACCGTCGCTTTGTAGGCTGTGCAGGCCGGGCACGGATGGCAAGTCGACGGGCAGGGCGCTGGAACTGCTGAACCAGACGCTGCCATCCGCAGCGCTGACGCGCAGCGACAGGTCCGGTTGATGATTCAATTCATCCAGCAGCCGGGCTTTGCGCTCGGCGAACCGGGCCGGGTCATCGGTGCCTTGCAAGGCGCTGCGCAGGGCAATCAGTTTGCCGTCGAGCAGTTGCTGGTCGAGCTCGATGAAATGCCCTTCACTGGCGCGACTGAACAGCACTCCGGCCAGCAACGAAACCACCGCGGTGCAGGCGGCAAACAACAGGGCCAGGCGACTGCTCAAAGAAAGCCGGCGCATCAGGCCGGGCGCTCTTCGAGCACGTAGCCCATGCCGCGCACGGTATGAATCAGTTTGTTCGGAAAGTCATCGTCGATCTTCAGGCGCAGGCGGCGAATCGCCACTTCGATGACGTTGGTGTCGCTGTCGAAATTCATGTCCCAGACCTGCGAAGCGATCAGCGACTTGGGCAGCACCTCGCCCTGACGGCGCAGGAGCATCTCCAGCAAGGCGAACTCCTTGGCGGTCAGGTCGATGCGCTGGCCACCGCGTTCGACCCGACGGCGGATCAGGTCCAGGCGCAAATCAGCCAATTGCAGGCTGGTGTCCTGGGTTGTGCCACTGCCGCGGCGCAACAGGCTGCGCACGCGGGCCAGCAGTTCGGAGAAAGCGAAGGGTTTGACCAGATAGTCGTCGGCCCCCAGTTCAAGGCCATGCACCCGGTCCTCTACGGCGTCGCGGGCGGTCAGAAACAGCACCGGCATGTCCAGGCCGGCGCTGCGCACGGCTTGCAGAATCTGCCAGCCGTCGCGACCGGGCAGCATCACGTCGAGGATCAACAGCGCGTAATCGCCGGTCAGCGCCAGGTGCTGGCCGGTGGTGCCATCGGCCACCAGTTCGGCGTTAAACCCGGCTTCACTCAGCCCCTGGCGCAGGTACTGCCCGGTTTTCGGTTGGTCTTCGACGATCAGCAGTTTCATGGGCGACTCATGGCAAACGGACGGGAGCTTTATACCGTGGGTGGCTGCGACTTGGCGCAACCTGACAAAGTTGTAATCTAGCAGTCAGCTGACTGGCAGCGGCGCGACGTTAGAGTTTCCCACAGGCTGAACCTCTTATTGTTGGAGTGTGACTATGTTTTTGCGAAATCGACTGGTGCTTGCCGGTTGCCTGCTGGTTTTGAGCTTCCCGGTGTGGGCGTCGCCAGCGCAGACCTACAGCTTCGGCGCGCCCGCGCCGGCGGCGAAAGCCACGCGTACGGTCGAGGTGGTGATGAGCGAGATGTCGTTCGACCCTCAGTCGCTGGAGATCAAGGCCGGTGAAACGGTGCGTTTTGTGCTGATCAACAAAGGCCAACTGCTGCATGAGTTCAACCTGGGCGATGCGACGATGCATGCCAGGCACCAGCAGGAAATGCTGCAGATGCAGCAGAGCGGCATGTTGACCCCGACAGCGATGAAGAAACCCTCCGGATCCATGGATCACGCGGCGATGGGCCATGGTGCAATGGCCGGCATGCAGCATGGGCCGAGCATGCAGCATGATGACCCCAACAGTGTGCTGGTGGAGCCGGGTAAAACCGCTGAATTGACCTGGACCTTCAGCAAGGCCGGCCACCTGGAGTTCGCCTGCAACATCCCCGGCCACTATCAGGCGGGCATGGTCGGCAAGCTCAGCGTCAGCCAGTAAGCGCCTGGCACTCAAAGGCGGGAGCAAAGGCTGGTAGACTTGTCGGGTTTATTTAGTCAGGTTCCCGCCATGCATCCCGCAGCCGAACATTCGCCGCTGGGCAAGTCCAGTGAATACATTTCTACCTACACCCCGTCTCTGCTGTTTCCGATCCCGCGCGCGGCGAAATGGGCCGAGCTGGGCTTGAGCGCCGAAACCCTGCCGTACAAGGGCGTGGACTTCTGGAACTGCTTCGAGCTGTCCTGGTTGCTGCCGTCCGGCAAGCCGGTGGTGGCCATCGGCGAATTCAGCATTCCCGCGGATTCGCCGAACATCATTGAGTCGAAGTCCTTCAAGCTGTACCTCAACTCATTGAACCAGACCCCGTTCGCCGATCGTCAAAGCCTGGAAGCGACCTTGCAGGAAGACCTGTCAGCTGCGGCCGGCAAGCCGGTGGGCGTGCGGATTCGCAGCCTGAGCGAGGTCCAGGCCGAAGGTGTGGCCGGGTTGCCGGGTGTCTGCATCGACGAGCTGGATGTCAGTGTCAGCGATTATCAGCAGCCGCGTCCGGAACTGCTGCGCTGCGACGAGTCGCGAGTGATCGAGGAGAGTGTGCATAGTCATCTGCTCAAATCCAATTGCCCGGTGACCGGCCAACCGGATTGGGGCAGCGTTGCCGTGGACTATCGCGGCGCCGCGCTGGATCATGCCAGCCTGTTGGCTTATCTGGTGAGCTTCCGTCAGCACGCGGACTTCCATGAGCAGTGCGTGGAGCGGATCTTTCTCGACCTGCAGCGTCTGCTGAAACCGGAGAAACTCACGGTGTATGCGCGTTATGTGCGTCGGGGTGGTCTGGATATCAACCCGTATCGCAGCACCGAGGCGGTGGAATTGCCTAACCTCAGGTTGGTTCGGCAGTAAGGCCTGAAAAGTGTGTTGATGCTAAAAGATCGCAGCCTTCGGCAGCTCCTACGCCGACCGTGTACACACGCAAATCCCGTAGGAGCTGCCGCAGGCTGCGATCTTTTGATCTTGTCTTCAGAAACACTTTGTATCCGGGCTGCTTAGATTCCCATGTTGCCAAGCGCTATCACGATATTGCGCAAGGTGCCGGCAATCGCCGGATGGTCGACTTCGAAGCGTTCTACGGCGAGGTTGACGCCATCGGCCAGGCTGGTGTCCTGGGTTTTTCTCTCGATTTCGATTTCGAGTTCGATCTGTTGCATCAGCAATTGCAGATCGGCGCGTTCAGCTTCCGAAAGCGGTGGGTTCTGCTCCAATTGCTCGCGCAGGGTATCGAGTTGTTTTTGCAGGTCGCGGGCAGGCATGGCGTTCTCCCTTTATTGATAGGCACAGGGATGGACCGCTACGGCAGACCAAAGATTCATCCCCTGACCTTAGAGTAATCCACTCCACCGCCAAGTGCATGATCTCGATCAAATCAAGGCTTTTCGCCCTTGAGCCGCCGCTGACTGATATCTGCCAGGCAGGTGCCAAGTTCGCCCAGGTGATCGATCACTGAATGCACCCCGAGGCCGAACAGCTGCAGCGTTGCCTTGCCGCGTTTGTGCTCGCGCGCTTGCTGGCTCAATGCCTGCCATTCGCTGGGCGCGAGCCCGCACAACGAACCGCAGGAGGCCAGGCCAATAGTCCACAGCCCGGCATTGAGGCCCGCCTGCAGCAGGCGCGGTTCGCCGCTGACCAGTACGCAGCCATCCAGGCGATCGACATTCAGCGCCATCAGCGCCTGCCAGCAGGCATTCGGCGCGGGCCATTGGCGGCTGGTTGCGACGTTGTGGGTGGGTTTGATCCAGTCCGGCAGCGATGCTGCGAGGGTATGGCTGACCCCTTGCGGCAGCTCATCCAGCCAAGCGCAGGGGACGCCTTTGTGTTGCAAGCTGTGTAGGATGTCCAGCGCGCCCGGCGTCACATTGGCGGGCTCGTGGGGCGGTTGGTCGGGGCTGTGCTGGCGCGTTCGGGCGCCGAAATCGACCAGGCAGCCACTGAGGCCGAAAAGCACGGCGGTCAGGGCTGGAGCGGCTACGGGTACGGCTTCGGCGTGCGGCATATCAGCATCCCTGAAATAGCAACGTAGCCTAGCCGTCGCTGATGACGGTTGAGTGACAGCGGTGTGAATGGGGTGGGGCGCAACCGCGACTGTTCCCGGACGTCGCGCGCAAGGCTGCGTAATAGAACGGATTCGTCTTATACTAGCGCGCTTACCGTCAGGGCCTGGCCCTCGCGACAGAACAAACCAAGGAGTTTCTGCTATGCGCTGGAGCAATCGCCTGGCTCATTTATGTGTGTGTGCCGGCGCCATGCTGGTTCCGTTCGTTGCTCAGGCAGCCACGGAAGAAGATCCTTGGGAAAGTATCAATCGGCCGATTTTCCGCTTCAACGACATGCTCGATACCTATGCCCTGAAACCCCTGGCGCAGGGCTATCAGGCAATCACGCCGCAGTTCCTTGAAGACGGCGTCCACAACATGTTCCGTAACGTCGGTGACGTCGGCAACCTGGCCAACGACGTGTTGCAGGTCAAGCCCCACGCCGCCGGCGTCGATACCGCTCGCCTGGTGTTCAACACCACCTTCGGCCTGCTCGGTTTCTTCGACGTCGGGACCAAAATGGGCCTGCAACGCAACGACGAAGACTTCGGCCAGACCCTCGGCTACTGGGGCATGGGCAGCGGTCCCTATGTAATGCTGCCATTTCTTGGCCCAAGTACCCTGCGCGATGCACCTTCCAAGTACGTGGACAGCTTCACCGAACCCTACCGTTACATCAATCACATCCCGACGCGGAATGTGGGGTATGGCCTGGATATCATCGATACCCGCGCCAGCCTGTTGTCGAGCGAGAAGCTGATCAGCGGCGACAAGTACGTGTTCATCCGCAACGCCTACCTGCAAAACCGCGAATTCAAGGTCAAGGACGGTCAGGTCGAAGACGACTTTTAAACCTGACCCGCAATCAAGGAAGGCGGCCAATGGGCCGCCTTCTGCGTTTCCGTCCGGGATCAATTCATGGTCAGGATTGTAAGCCCAAGTTTCTGGCCATCCTTGACCCAGACCACCTCGGTCTCGGCTTCCAGTCCCGCGAGGGCCGCATGCTCGGATTCGATGCGCACGCTGAGCCTGTCGCCTACCCTGAATGAACGCTGCGCCTGCACTTGCATGCCACTGCTGGAAAGGTCCACGCAGACTGCGGGAACCACTTGGCCGGCATGGATCAGGGTGATTTCGGCATCCACTCGCATGCGGATGAAGTCACGCTTTTCACTGTAGTCACGATCGTTTTGACCCATGGGCTCTATCCTTCGATTCCGTTACGGTTTTGTCTGTTCTTATAACTCCCGGTCATTTGCGATGTAAAGACCTCAGGCGACCATCGCCATGAGCTTGAAACGCCCCGCGGATGGGAGTACCGTCTGCGCCTTAGAAGGGCACCTCTGATAACGCGCGAACAGGGCACCAAGCTCCAAAAGGCTGCGACTCAGAGAGGCTAGAAAGCGAATCCAGTAGCGTGAGCCCGGCCCAAGCCTCGCCCACCTACGCCAACCTAATTCTGGCGCCGTTTGCCCACATGCAGAAAACCAGTGCCACACTGCTGATAATCGACGACGACGAAGTAGTGCGCGCAAGCCTTGCGGCCTATTTGGAAGACAGCGGATTCAGTGTCCTTCAGGCCAGCAATGGCCAGCAGGGTCTCAAGGTATTCGAGCAAGCAAAGCCTGATCTGGTGATCTGCGATCTGCGCATGCCACAGATGGGCGGGCTCGAGCTGATACGTCAGGTGACCGACCTGGCTCCGCAAACACCGGTGATCGTTGTTTCCGGCGCGGGCGTCATGAACGACGCTGTCGAGGCCCTGCGTCTTGGCGCTGCGGACTACCTGATCAAGCCCCTCGAAGACCTCGCCGTGCTCGAGCACTCTGTGCGCCGGGCCCTGGATCGCGCGCGTCTGCTGCTGGAGAACCAGCGCTACCGCGAGAAGCTGGAAACCGCCAACCGCGAGCTCGAAGCCAGCCTGAACCTGTTGCAGGAAGACCAGAACGCCGGGCGCCAGGTGCAGATGAACATGCTGCCGGTCAGCCCCTGGACGATCAACGAGTTCCAGTTCGCGCACCAGATCATCCCGTCTTTGTACCTTTCCGGTGATTTCGTCGACTACTTTCGGGTCGATGAACGTCGGGTGGCGTTCTATCTGGCAGACGTTTCCGGCCATGGTGCGTCATCGGCATTCGTCACCGTGCTGTTGAAATTCATGACCACACGGTTGTTGTTCGAGTCCAAGCGCAACGGCACTTTGCCGGAATTCAAGCCTTCGGAAGTCCTCGGCCATATCAACCGGGGCCTGATCAGCTGTAAGCTTGGCAAACATGTCACGATGGTCGGTGGAGTCATCGACGAGGAGACGGGTTTGTTGACCTATAGCATTGGCGGTCACCTGCCATTGCCTGTGTTATACACCCCAACCAGTGTCCGTTATCTGGAAGGGCGTGGTCTGCCGGTGGGCTTGTTCAATGAAGCCACCTACGAGGATCATGTGATGGAATTGCCGCCGGTATTCAGTTTGACGCTGATGTCTGATGGCATTCTGGACCTTTTGCCCGAACAGACACTCAAAGAGAAAGAGGCCGCCTTACCTGAACGGGTAAGATCGGCGGGCGGCAGCCTGGATGGTCTGCGGCAGGTATTTGGATTGGCCACGCTAGGGGAGATGCCGGATGATATCGCCCTGTTGGTGTTGAGCAGGAATCTTTAATGAGTACTGGAAGAATCCAGTTCGCCGAGCAGGATGGCACTTTCGTCCTGAAATTCATCGGTGAAGTGCGCCTGACCCTGTGTTCGGCGTTGGATGCGACTATCGAGAAAATCTTCACCTCGCTGAATTTTACAGCGATCGTGATCGATCTGACCGAAACCCGCAGCATAGACAGCACGACCTTGGGGCTGCTGGCCAAACTGTCGATCCTTTCGCGGCAGAAGATCGGCCTGTTGCCGACGGTTGTCACTACCCACGAAGACATCACCCGGCTCCTGCAGTCGATGGGCTTCGATCAGGTGTTCAACATCGTCGATCGCCCGATCCCGTGCCCGGAATGCCTGACCGACCTGCCATCCCAGGACCAGTCGGAAGAAGTGGTGCGGATCAAGGTGCTCGAAGCGCACAAGATCCTCATGGGTCTGAACGACTCCAACCGCGAAGCCTTCCACGACCTGGTGAACGCCCTGGAGCGACACTGATCGTACCCGGACACAGCGCATAAAAAAGGGCGAACCCGCGAGGGTTCGCCCTTTTTGCATGGGCCTGACGCTGATCAGAGCTTGGCTTGCAGCAGCGCTTCGAGTTTTTCCTGGTCGCGGGCGAACTGACGAATACCTTCAGCCAGCTTCTCGGTGGCCATGGCATCCTCGTTGGACGCCCAGCGGAACTGGCTCTCGGTCAGACTCTGACGGGGTTCACCGGCATTGCCTGGAACCAGCTTGCGCTCAAGCTTGCCAGTGTCCGCGGCAAGTTTCTCCAATAGCTCCGGACTGATCGTCAGGCGATCACAGCCGGCCAACTGCTCGATCTGGTTCAGGTTGCGGAAACTGGCACCCATGACCACAGTCTTGAAGTCATTGGCCTTGTAGTAGTTGTAGATGCGAGTGACCGACTGCACGCCCGGATCATCCGCGCCTGCGTAGTCGTTACCGCTGCTCTTCTTGTACCAGTCGTAGATCCGGCCCACGAACGGCGAAATCAGGAACACCCCGGCATCGGCACAGGCAACCGCCTGGGCGAAAGAGAACAGCAGGGTCAGGTTGGTCTGAATACCCTCGCGCTCGAGTTTCTCGGCAGCGCGGATACCTTCCCAGGTGGACGCGACCTTGATCAGTACGCGTTCACGGCCAATACCGGCCTGGTCATACAACTCGATCAGACGGTGCGCGCGCTTCAATACCGCGTCAGTGTCGAACGACAGGCGCGCATCCACTTCAGTGGAAATACGCCCCGGAATCACCTTCAGAATCTCTTGCCCGACCGCCACGCCAAAGCGATCGCTGGCCAGACCGACATCGCCCTTGCAGTCGCTGATACAGGCGTTCAGCAACTCGGCATAACCTGGAATGGCCGCGGCCTTGAGCAGCAGCGAAGGATTGGTGGTGGCATCCACCGGCTTGACCCGAGCGATAGCTTCAAAATCGCCAGTATCGGCAACAACGGTGGTGAACTGCTTGAGTTGATCCAGCTTGGAAGTCATAAGCGTGCTCTATCCTGTGGGTCTGTTGACATTACCCGAGCGCTGACAGCCACTCAAGGGTACGAATGCGTATCGATGGCTCCAGCGGCAACTACCTGAAAACAGGCGTTTGAAAGGCGGGGCGCGGTATCGGTAAATTCGATGCCGAAATGCGTCACAGGTTCAAACAAAGTGATGGTTAGCGACCTTTGAGGAGATATCAGTCAAGTCAGGCGACGCATGCCCGCTGTCTTGGCCGCCTTGCTGTCGAAGGTGACGATGTACTCGCATCCTGCCGCGTTGGCGCTGCGCTCAATCAGGCAATCTGCGAAATCAGCGTTGGCTTGTGAGTAGCTACGTAGCGCCTGCCAGACTGTTTCGGTGTTTTCCACCGTCAACTCGCGAGTTCGCAAAAGGGTTTCGAGAACCACAATGATCTCGCTTTTAGCACTCTCGTAGCAGGATTGGAGCACCCAGACCAACTCGACTATTGAGACCATTGTGATGAAGCCCGGTGAGGCTATCGTCAATGACTCAATCAACTCGGACGCTTTGGCTGATTGCTTCGGGTCATCCTGGGCGACATACCTGACCAGTACGTTGGTATCCAGACCTATCATTTGGCTTTGGATCCTTGAGCTGCGATGGCCTGGTTCATGTCTTCGATGCTTACGGCCTTAGCGGGCTTGCGAATGAGTCCTTTGAGATCCCGGGCCGAATGAGTCGCTGCCATGATGGCGAATTTGCCATCGCCTATGGCTACAAATTCGATGCGATCCCCAGTGTCGAGGCCAAGAGAGGCCCGAACCTGTGCCGGAATGGTGATTTGTCCTTTCGAGGTCAGTGTGGCGGTTGCCATGGCGGTTACTCCGTTAGCTCGTTTTTCCTTACTTTATGGTAAGGAATATGGGAAATCAACGTTCAACGGGAGCATCACGATGGGCGGCAAAATAACGAAACGAAGCCTGAAACCCCGTTTCGATAAGGACGTTTCAAGTGAGAAGCACCGGCGACGTGCTTAGGGCGCTGGATTGGGAGCAGCTCAGTGGGGCGGATTCAAGCGTGTGTCGAGCGCGAACGCCTCTTGCCGCACGACCTCATACAAGCCTTCGGCCAAATCCGGATTCATCACAATGTTCCAGCTGTGTCGAGAGACCGCCGATGGGGTCAGGATAAAGGAGTGCTGCGCCAATAGCTCATCGCCGAATTGCTGCTGGCCAAGGCTGGGTGTGCCCGGTACCAGCCAGTTCGGGTTGGGGACATCGTCTGGAGTAATACGGTGCACCCGGGACAGATCGAGAATTCGCGCGCCAGTCAGGACATGGCGAACGCTGTCGAGGGCGCGGAAGCCTTTATGGACAGCAACCTCGAGGATAGCCGTAGAGGGGTCGGCAGAACTGTACACCGCTTTGACTCCCTTCGAGTTCCAGCGACCGCCGCCCAATTCTGCGCCGATGCCACTGAACCATGTCGCGGCATGCTCTTTACGGTCAAGACGCCAGAGGCAGAGTTCCGTACTACCAGGCGCCAGCACCATCAGGAATAGACCCCATAGTCCATACGGGTCAGGAAGTCATCCACCAGTTCAAAGCCCACCTGGGTGGTCAGCAAATCTATTGGGGCACGGCCTTCCAGGCCCAGCGCAGGCGTCACCATCCAGTTCGCCGCTTCCTGGAGATCGCCAAATACGCCCTCAGCCTTACTCAACACCTTGGCCAGGCGCCAAGCGCTGCTGCTCTGCTCGGACGTGAGCGGCTCAGGATTCTTGATGCGCCGCTGCACGGTGCGATCAGAAAGCCCGATGATTTTGCCGAAGACCTGTTTGTCTTTGAAGCTTGCGACGGACTGAACGAAGCTGATCACCGCGTCTGAAGGAAAGCCTCTTTCAATCAGCTCATGAACCTCGAAAGCACTTCGGGCGTGCGGTGGCCGGCTGCCAAACAGCAACTGCAAGGGCTTGGTCGGATCTTGGGACTGGTAGTGATGTGTTTCGCCCTGGACTGCCATATCGGGCCACCTCGCTCGCGCCATATGGCGAAATCATAGTGCCAGATGGCGAGACATGCGAGTCTTTGCAGGTGCTAGCGCCCCTCAAGCAACTCCGCCGCCTGATCCAGCAACGCCAAAGGCTCTTTAGCCTTGTGAATATCCACCGACAACAACTGCCGAAACTTGCGTGCCCCCGGAAACCCGGTGCCCAGCCCCAGCACATGCCGGGTGATATGGTGCATCGCCCCGCCAGTCGCCAGATGCTCGGCAATATAAGGCCGCAACCGCGCCAACGCCTCGGCCCGGGTAATCACCGGCGCGGTACTGCCGAACAATTGCTGATCCACCTCAGCCATCACATAAGGATTGTGATACGCCTCACGCCCCAGCATCACCCCGTCAAAACGCTGCAAATGCTCGTGACACTCCGCCAGCGTCTTGATCCCGCCGTTAAGAATAATCTCCAGCTCCGGGAAATCCGCCTTCAACCGCGCCGCAACGTCATATTGCAGCGGCGGAATGTCCCGGTTCTCCTTCGGCGACAACCCCTCCAGAATCGCAATCCGTGCATGCACGGTAAAACTGGTACACCCGGCATCCCGAACCGTCCCGACGAAATCGCACAACTCCTCGTAACTGTCCCGCCCATTAATCCCGATCCGATGCTTCACCGTCACCGGAATCGACACCGCATCGCGCATCGCCTTCACACAATCCGCCACCAGCGCAGGGTGCGCCATCAGGCACGCACCGATCATATTGTTCTGCACCCGGTCGCTTGGGCAGCCGACGTTGAGGTTGACCTCGTCGTAGCCGTGCTCCTGGGCCATGCGAGCGCAAGCGGCCAGATCAGCAGGGACGCTGCCGCCGAGTTGCAGGGCGAGCGGGTGCTCGGCTTCGTTGTGGCGCAGGAAACGGTCGTGGTCGCCATTGAGCAGGGCGCCGGTGGTGACCATCTCGGTGTAGAGCAGGGCGTGTTTGGAGAGCAGACGGAGGAAGAACCGGCAGTGGCGGTCGGTCCAGTCCATCATCGGCGCAACGGAGAAGCGGCGGGAGAGGGCTGGGCTGGTGATTGGAACGAGATCTAGGGGCATTGGGGCGTCTGTTGGATTGCGGTTTTAGCTTGGCCCAGTGGTGAAAAGCGGGCTTGGCTATGGAAATGACAGGTGGTCAAAGTTGTGAGTTTAACAGGATTGGAGAGCAGGGACTGAGCGGGGGATAGGCTGCGACTGGAATTCGCCATCTGTTTCCATTTTAACCGTCGGCCATTTGATCATGGCTGGCCAATGTCAAGTTTGTTATCAATGCGATAGATGTGGCCTGGCAAAAAAGCTAGCCCTTGCCTAACCTTTTGAGGGGCAGAACCTGAAGAAACGATTATGGCACGTGCACATCGTAACTAACGCCCTCACGCCGATGAGCATGAATATAGGAGTGTTTCGGAAAACGGAATTAATTTCATGAGAAAAATTGATTGGCGGCTGAGTGCGTTGCAAATAGGTTCTATGTTATTTGCAATTGTACTAACCATCGTCCTGGTTGCGCTCTATCATCATTTGGCAGAAGATTATTATATGCCACTGTCTGAGTATTTGGGATCGATAAAGCTGGTGGCTCCGCCACTGCTTGTGCTGATTTCTTCCTGTCTATTGACATTTTTGCTGGGTGAAAAGCTGTCAGATGCACCTAGGCTTGCAATTAAATACCTAAAGGATTTTTTTCTTCAAAGTACAAGGGTGATGATTTGTTTTATACTAAGTGCTTTATTGTTGAGTGTAATGTTGCTGTATCGAATGGGCAGTACCGCGCCTCCGCACTATGAAAATCTTGTGGCAATGTTGTTGGGAGGGGAGCAGGGTCGACAACAGTTTATTTCAAAGTAGATTCACTCTATTTCAGAAAGAAATGGTGTTGGATTCCGGCGCGTGTAAGGATTTGTTGGCGATTCCTAAATTCAAGGAAATGCTTCATGGTACCTGGTAGGAGAAAGATGATGGATCTATTTCAGGCTAACCCCCAAACGGTTTGTCTTTAAATAAACCCGTTTATTTTTTGATTTTTATTAAAGATGTTGAGTGGTTTTTCATGGTGTGTCTTCATTTGTGGAAAATTATATCAACCCCGTACTAGGGTAATTAGCTCCTGGCGTTGATCACGTATATTGCTAAGGTTCTTCTCGACCATGACGTATGCCCAAATCAGTTGTTTGCTAACGTCCCAGTTAGCAGGACGAACGATTTGGGCCACCCGTTAGGCTTCTGAGATAGATGCTGGACGGTTCTCTATGACTTTAATCCCCGCGGCAATGAGTCTCTCAAAAGGACTATGTAGGTCGAAAGTCCATCCGGACGGCATTCGATCTCGCATTGTTTTATTTATTGTGTTGGCTTCTTCTTTGGTTATAAGGACGATTCGAAGGTTGGAATGGAGTAAAGAGGCAACGTCATCTATGGTTTTTTTTTGTTTAAACATTTCGAGGCAATGATCTCTAAGGTGGACTCTTGGCACAACGTGCTCTCGATAGGTGCCGCCACTCCCCGAATGGCCATGTATTACATAAACATCATTTATGTAAGGGTGATCAAAGTATCGAGTGTCCATGCCTGAACTTTCTTCCCAATGATCAAATATCATTTCGGCTAAGCGTCTGAACCGCCTTTTTTTGATTTGCTCAGGGGTGAATTTCATGTGATGGCCTCACGGATTTCGGTCAATCTATAAATATACAACACTGGTGCATAACTCCCTTGGCAGGTTGAGGGTGTGCAGTAATCCGCGATCAGTGCGCTTCGACGACGGTTACATGGGCCCAAACCCTAGATCGAGACTTGATGTTGGAGACCTCAACCTGAGTTACATCGTCCACCTTCACTACTGAATTTACGCCAATTACCCCTTTGCTGGTCGTCATCAGCGAGCGAGACTTGTCCGCAGAAGGGAAAAGGGGGACACGCATTTTTCCATGTCCCCATCTTTCCCTCTCTATCAGAGGACGAAGTCCGAAGCCGCCAGGTTGGTAACTCCGACGAGCTGAATGGCGAACTCGGCGGTGCTGTCCGCATCCGTGTTGCCGTAGAGCACGCCGCTCGCAACCTTCAACTGTCCAGCCGCAGAAAAGGCGGTTGTACTGCCGATGATTGCATTGAAGGCGTCATTGGCGGTCGTGGCCGTGTTGGCATCCAGCGTCGACAGGTCAATCTTGTCGCTGCCGCGCATTAAGTCGTTGATGACGTCCCAGGTGGTGCTGGTCAGTCCTGTGTCGTTGAGGGCATTGAAGTCGAAGATATCGTTGCCGGCGCCACCAGTCAGGACATCCTTGCCTGCACCGCCGGACAGTATGTCGTTGCCGATTCCGCCGTCGAGCACGTTGGCAGCAGCGTTGCCGGTCAGCGTGTTAGCCAGGCTGTTGCCGGTGCCGTTGATCGCCGTGGCGCCGGACAGGGTGAGCTTCTCCTGATAGATGCCCAGGGTGCGGCTGACGCTGGCGATGACAGTGTCGATGCCGCCGCTGCTGGAGGTTTCGCTGACCACATCGCTGGCATGGTCGACGTAGTAGGTGTCATTGCCCAGGCCGCCGATCAGCGTGTCGATGCCGGTGCCGCCATTCAATGTGTCGTTTCCGGCGGCGCCATTGAGCGTATTGGCCGCGCTGTTGCCGGTGAGGGTGTTGTTGAGGCTGTTGCCAGTGCCATTGATAGCAGCGGTGCCCATCAAGGCCAGATTCTCGAGGTTGGCGCCCAGGGTGTAGGTCACCGAGGACTGAACAGTATCAATTTCAGTGCTCAGGGTGCTGGTTTCGCTAATGGTGTCGCCACCGTCAGTCACGTAGGTGTCGTTACCCAGGCCGCCGATCAGCGTGTCGATGCCAGTGCCGCCGTTCAACGTATCGTTTCCAGCGCCGCCATTGAGCGTATCGTTTCCAGCCGCGCCATTTAGCGTGTTGTTCGCGCTGTTGCCGGTGAGAGTATTGTTGAGGCTGTTGCCGGTGCCATTGATGGCCCCGGTGCCGGTCAAGGTGAGGTTCTCGAGGTTTGCGCCAAGTGTGTAGGTGGCGAGACTGCTGTAGACACTATCGGTGCCACCAGTGCTGGCAGTGGCATTGGTCTCGCTAATGATGTCGCCGCTATTGTCGACGTAGTACAGGTCGGAACCGTCGCCGCCAGTCATTCTGTCGGCGCCCGCGCCGCCATTGAGCGTGTCGTTGCCGCTGCCGCCGTTCAGGTGGTCATTGCTGCTGGCGCCGGTGAGGGTGTCGTTGCCGGCGCCGGCATCGATGATCACGCTGCCAGTGCCCGACCAGACCAAGGTGTTGGCCAGGCCGTCACCCGTGAGACCGGTGAGTTTGTTGCCTTTCGCATCAAAGCGCTGCGTATGGATCCCGGAAGGCAGGCCATTCTGTGCATAGGACTCCCAGGCAATCAGATAACCACCATCGCCGAGGGCGGTGATGTCTCCAATCTCTTGACGACCTGCGGTGGTGGTGTTTACCCGGGTTTCGCCGCCGACTTTGACGCCGCTGGCGTTGTAGCGTTGGGTAAAGATGCCGCTGTCGTCACCACTGCCATTGCCGTTCCAGGCTATCAGGTAGCCGCCGTCACTCATGGCTAGAGTGCGTGGCTCTTCCTGCATGCCTGTGGTGGTCGTGTTGACGCGGTTTTGGCCGCCGACGGCCACTCCCTTGGCATTGAAGAGTTGGGCATAGATATCACCGGGAGCTTCAGTGTCATCGTCGTTATCATGATCTTGCGGGTATGACTGCCAGCTCACTACATAGCCGCCATTAGTCAGGGCGGTAATGGCGGTGTCACCCTGAAGGTCAGTCGTTGTGGTGTTGATCCGGGTTTCGCCGCCGACCTTGACGCCGCTGGCGTTATAGCGCTGGGCAAAAATGCCGTAGTCATCGCCGCTACCGCTGCCTTCCCATACGGCCATATAGCCGCCATCTGCCAGTCCCGCTAATTGGGGGGCATCTTGCGAGCCAACTGTGGTGGTATTGATACGGGTTTCGCCGCCGACTTTGACGCCGCTGGCATTGTAGCGTTGCAGATAGGCGCCCCAATCGTTGCCATCCTGGTTCAATGAGGCCCAGCCCACCAGATAACCACCATCTTTCAGGGCGGTGAAGGTGGGTGAATCCTGGTCGTAAGATGGGTTGCTGTTGACTTGCTGCTCGCTCCCCACCTTGGCGCCGTTGGCATTAAAAAGTTGGGTGAAGATCTCGTGGTTATCATCATTCTGTGTATCGGATTTCCACGCCACTACATAGCCGCCGTTTGCGAGGGCGGTGACTACGGCATCTTCCTGCACGCCAGCAGTTGAAGTATTGATCTGGGTTTGTCCGCCGACCCTGACGCCGCTGGCGTTATAGCGTTGGGCGAAGATAAAGTCCGTGTCGGAAGATGCCAGGTCGTTCCAGGTCAACACATAGCCGCCATCGGTCATACCGGTAACGGACGGCTGCTCTGGGAAGCTATTAATGCTGGAGTTAATTCGGCTTTCGCCGTAAATGAGGGTGGGCATAGCAAAGTCCATATGCAAGAAGCAGGGGGGCGAGCTTGTATCTCCTAAATGGTGCCTTAACTCATGGAACAAGCGCAATGAATCGGCCCTGCTTTGTCAGGAACAACTGAATTGCCGATTCTCGCCGGCCCAGGCACGACTGTCAGCATCGCCTGCTCGAGTGGATGGTGTTCGGTCTGCAGAACTCCGGAGGATGTGCTCTGAAAATCTGAACCCCGGAGGTGCACTGCGGGGTTTGTGTCTCACACTGCTGCAGTGACGGTGGGGCGTCCTGGTTTGCGCAGGGGGTCAAGTCGCGAACCGTTGTAGCGGGTTTCGCGAAACAAACGCCAGCGGCCGAACAGCCCGTACACATGCGCGACCCGGCCCTGCTCCTGATAACCCATGCGGATATGTAGTTTGAGGGCAGGAATGTTATGTGTTTCACAAACGTCCACCACCTTTGTGCAGCCCTGCGCCTGCATGGCCTTCCACAGGGCGATCTGGCCATCGACTGAAAGACGTGTGCCGAAATAGGGTCGGATCATCTCGCCGCCGAATTCGAAGAACTCCCCGGGCTTCACCGGGAACCAGCAGCGGTAATAGTGGCGATCATGGTAGTCACGGTTGCTACCCCAGATGAAGCCGATAGCACTCCCTTCCTCGTCCAGGGACATAAGCCCCGTATAACCTTCGGCGGCCAGTTCGCGCATTGTTTCAACCCGGTCGCCAAAGTGCTTGGCGAACGCATCGACATTTTGTGTATCGATGGTTACCACCCGTACGGGAGAGTACGGTCTGAGCTTGTGTGGCGGCACCGGACTGTCCAGGTCGCGCTCCATCCACAGTAGCTCCCAGTGGAAGAATACATAACGCTCCCACACCGTCTTGAACGTGCGGCGCAGACCTTTTTGTTTGATTCGTTTTTGTAGCTGCTGCAGTGCACTCATAAAACCTCCCGGTGGATTTGGGCTCTGGGAACTGCTGGTGACGAATGGATGCACAATGGACAAGCGGCGACTTCCCAACAGGGTAGCGTGTCCGAGCAATGAATAGGCTGCAGCCGGTGCGACTTGGGATGTCGAGCCAGCAAGGGTGAGACGCTTCCAGTGGTTATAGATCAGCAAAGGCAGCTCGCATCAAAAGGCCACTAACAGCTTTGTATCAAAATTATTCGGGATTGGCCTTTCAAGAAGCGAAGCAGTACTAAATGCGAAATATTCAGTCGGCAGGACGCCGGAGGCAGGCCTGACTACCGAGTACGCCGACAGCGACTTAATCGAGTCGGTCAAATCCCGTAGCTTGCTCCTTGCCGCAGTAATTCACTCTGGTTCCCAGGCGCTTCAGCTGAGTTTGGGCCAGGACCGATGATGTCCCTTGGTGAATTCAGCCGCGCACCAGGTAGGCCCCGAACGGAACCCGATGTTGCAGCTTCTTGCACTTGCCGGGGGCGGGTTGATGCCCCGGCGGGCGATCAGGAAACCAGATTCGGCATTTGCCCGGAGGCGGCCAATGGCCGCGGGGAATCTCCACCTCGTCGAACGCGGGTTCTGGCTCGGAGGACGTCACTTGAAACTCTCCTTCGGGACGTGGACTGCCACCCCTCGGCGATTCCGATACCCGCTCTGCCTCTGTGCGAGCGAAGGTGCCAGCGTGGCGCTCAGTGTCCGGAGCGGATTGCTCAGCAGCGGCAATTTCTGCTTCGCGGAGCCTATTGGCTTCCTTTTCCAGACCCTCCTGCACTGCAACACGATCCTTTTTGTCGTTGGGTGGGGTACTCGAAGCCTGGGCCTGCTGCGCTGCCTGGATCAATTGGATGTTGCGGTTGCGTAACGCGACGTTGCGACCAACCCGCATGTTGGAGCGGTTTGCCAGCGCTTCAGCCTGCTGGTACTGCCCCTGCTGAAGACGCAACACGCCGAGGTAGTGCAGCGTCGCGGGATTGTTCGGCTGAATATGCAGCGCGCGCTCCAGCGTGGCAGCGGCTTGGTCCAACTGGCCATCTTCATACTGCTGCGAAGCGGTTTCCATCAGGGTGATTGATGCGTTGTTGCTTCTTCGTTCGGCAGCAACCGAGCAAAGCGACGCGGCTGCGCAGAACGCCAGGATGAGACCCGACAGAAAACTCTTGGTTGGCATCAGGGGGCGGACTCGGCTGATCTTTGACGGCACTGTCGTAAAACAGGCCTCCAGCGCTGCTCGGCTGGGGTTGGTTCACTGTCCCGTCATCACCGATGCAGGGCCTTTATTGACCTGGCCAGTACCCTGAAGTTCCCGCTGCAACGACCACTGCAACGATGGTCGGCGCAGCAACCGAGAAACAGGCAGAAACAGCCCCGATCACGCCAGCTGACCGTCTCCCCGACTCGGATCCCCACACCTGCACCGCCCTATTTCGCCACCACCACACCCGGGGGCTGCCACGTCCCGCTACCAGGCGGCAAGATCGACGGTGGCGTGTCTTTAGGCCAGTACAAGCGCATCACCAGATAGATAGTGGCATTCGGCGCAGGCAACCAGTTGGCTTCCTTTGCCTTGCCGGGGGAGTCTTTCTGGATGTAGAGGGTCAGCGATCCGTCCTTGTTTTTCTTCATGCCGGGTAGCATCGGTGAGTTGATGAGGTAGCGATTGATCGGGTTCTTGATCAATAGCTGGTTCGTGCGGTCATACATGGTCACCGACCAGAAGGCATTCACCGGCGG
This sequence comes from Pseudomonas sp. KH_050, assembly GCF_057838875.1. NCBI lineage: Bacteria > Pseudomonadati > Pseudomonadota > Gammaproteobacteria > Pseudomonadales > Pseudomonadaceae > Pseudomonas > Pseudomonas sp. KH_050. Next base: position 2,276,591 of record NZ_CM174478.1, read on the forward strand.
CAGTTGCCCGGCGGGGAAGGTGATGGTGTAGTTGTGCTTGCTGGCGTCGAGTATTTCGCCCGTCGCATCCACGCGGGCAAAGGGGTACACGGCTTCCACGGCATCGTTGCCGAAGAGACCGCCCTTGGCCGCGCCGGCACGCTTGAGCCAGTCGCCATTGAAGAAAGCGCGGTCGCCAAACATTGAGCCGACGCTCCAGCCGTTGATATTTTTCATCCCGCTGGACAGCCACTGCTCCACTTTATCATCGGCTTCCTTCATGCCCAGCAGGACCGCAGCCTTGTGTTCCGCCGAGAGATCCTTGAACTCAAAGGTCTTGCCCGGCCCGATGCCGATCGTCGCGAGTCTGGCCCGGACCTCCTTGTCTTCCGGCGTCTGTGGGACGAACTGCAGGGCGGCGTTCAGGTACTCGTAGAAGTTCGCCTTGATCCCCGGGGTGCTGGCCGCAAGGAAATCGATGGTCGGTGCGGCCGGTGGCGCGGGTTGTTTGAGGTAGGCGGAAAGGGGTTGCGCTTTGTATCCCGCCTGCACCTTCTCCACGTTTGGCATGTCTTTGGGATTAAAGAGCTGGGTCCGGATGACAGTGAGCGAGAAGGGGGTCGTCGAGGTAAACACCTTCTTGATCCCGGTGGGCGTCTGGCCTGTCCAGTCGGGGCCGACCACCAGATAATCGCCTGGCCCGCTTCCCGTGGCGCGGCTGCCGATGTAGCCATAGTTGTAGGTGTTGCCGTCGATCAACTGCACCGAGTAGTAGCGCTGCTTTGGCACTGCCGGCACCGAGATCACCATCGGCTCGGCGCGCAGATCGAGCCAGAGCATCGAGTAAGGCGTATCACTGTTCGGCGTCACGACCGCGGTGTCTTCATAGGTCGCAACGTGGTGCTGGTTGTTGATCTGGTTGAAGGGCGCTTTGTACTGACTGGACTTGGTGTCCACGGCGAATTCATACATCACCGCGTAGTTCATCACGATGGGAAGGCCGTAGATGAAGGCTTCCTCGGCAATGGCCTTGGTCTCGGTGATGCTCGGCGCGGCGATACCCTGGGCCACGTCTTTCTTTTCGGCCTGGGAAACGGGGTCTTCCTTCTTGTCGCAGCCCGCAATCAGGGTCGACGCAACAGCAAGGATAGCGACCCATTTGATGCAGGCTGAATAGTCAGGTTTCATCGTTGCGCCGCTCCTGTGTTCATTGTCATCTGTGCGCCAGGCGTCCTGAATGGTGATTGGACTCACCAAGGGCTCCGGCGGGTTTAACTCATGAGCATAGGTGATGTGGGGGCGAAAGCAGGCTTCTGGCTGAAGCCGAGCGCAGACGACCGCCTGCAGGCCGTTGCATTTCTTTACCAAATTTCAGGCAAAAAAAAGCCCGCGATGGGGGGGAGCGGGCTTTTTCAGGTCTTGCGAGGAGCAGGACCAACGCTACGCGCCGAAACGTGAAAAAAATGTGAACGCCGGGCTTCGCCTGAAATCAATTAATAGCCGTTAGTCGGTTTAGACACATCCGCCACGGTCGACTTACCGCAATTGATAAACGAAGACGTGTTCAGCCACTGCCGGTCAGGATAATAAGAAAACAGTAGCTGGCCATCTTTCATCGAGTCGATCAGTTTATGGGCAATGGCGGGGCGCACCGCCGGGCAACCCAGACTTCTGCCAATACGGCCGTTTGCCCGTGCCAGGTCGCGACTGACATACGGCGCCCCGTGGATGACGATGGCCCGGTCGAATGCGCGGTCATTGAAGCCAGGCTCCAGCCCTTCCATGCGCAAGGAATAACCGTTTTGACCCTGATAGCTTGAAGCCGTCCTGTACAGGCCAAGGCTGGTGGCGTTGCTTTCGTTCTGGTTGGAAAATTGAACGGCCATGTTTTCGCCGCTGTTTCGACCGTGCGCCACCAGCTCGTGAAAGAGTAATTTGCGGCGTTTCAGGTCGAAAACCCACAGCCGCTGTTCGGTCGAGGGCAGGGAATAGTCAATCACCGCGAGCCTTTGCGCGGGTGCTCCGCCTTGCGCCAGGCTGCACTGAGAGGCACGCACGGCCAGCGCGATAACTTTGGCATTAGCGTCTGGAGCCGCTTTGACCAGCGCGGCTGCAAGCGAATCGGCGTAGGCTGCCTCTACTGAAATGGACAGTAGAAGCAGGGCCGATATTAAAAAGCCAGAGCGGTCTAGCGGCATGTGCTTATCTCATCGCGATGTTTACCAGTCTAGCAGTGTGAAGGATGCTAGCCCTTATGTACGGGAAATTAAGGATTATCCATGCGGCAGCTATCAAATGTATCCAGGTTAAGCCGCGTTTTGGTGATGGGACTTCTGATCTGCAGCTCGGCGACAGCGCACGCTTCGCCGATTGCGCCAACAACGCCATCACCCGCTGTTATCGACGTTGCGCCGAACGACCCGGTGGCTCAGGCGATCCAGGCCCTTCTCGCCCTGGGAGGCTCAACGCCTTCCCCTCTACCAGCCGTCTCGCCGCGCCATCAGCGTGTGGATGTCAGTCGCGCGGTCGTCGATTTTTACGCTCGGCGAGGCTTTCGTGCTGCCTGGACAGACGGTAACGATGTCGCCCAGCTGTTGCAGCGCCTGAACGACACTCAGGCCGACGGTCTGGATCCTGCTGATTTCCGTATTGATGATCTGGCCAAGGCCGGGGCGTCGATGCCCACCGGGCGGCCAACCCCCGCACAACGCGCGACCTTCGATATAGCAGCCACCCAGACTTACATCACGGCGTTGCTGCAGTTGCGGCGCGGCAAAGTCGACCCTTATCGCCTGGAAATACACTGGAACTTCGACCCGGTCGACGTCGATCCTCGTGAAGACGTCAAGGCCTTCTTCGACGCAATCGAAGCCCACCACGTAGCCCGCGCGTTCGATCAAGCGCCGCCACAGGAAGCGCTTTACGCCAGGTTGCGCGAGGGGCTGGCGCAACTGCGCGGGGTTCGAGACATCGGTGGCTGGCCGCAGATTGCTGCAGGGCAGGTTCTCAAGCCAGGAATGCTTGACGCCTCAGTCGCGCAGTTGCGTGCCCGTTTGACGGCGGCTGGTTATCTGAGTGAGCAAATGACCACGCGGATTGACTACGACGCTAGCCTAACGACTGCGGTCAAAAGGTTTCAAGCCGAGCAATACCTTCCGGTGGACGGTGTGGTCGGTGCGGCGACACTTGCTGCGCTGAATGTACCTATCGAGGCACGGATCGACCAGGTCCGGGTCAACATGGAGCGGGCGCGTTGGCTGCTCTACAAGCTTCAGGGAACCTTCGTCATCGTTGACATCGCCGGGTACAAGGTCGCGTTCTATCGCGACGGCAAGGCGATATGGCGTTCGCGTGTACAGGTCGGGAAACCTTTTCGCAGCACCCCGGTGTTTCAATCCGAAATTACTTACATCACCTTCAATCCTACCTGGACAGTGCCTCCGACGATTCTGGTCAAAGACATGCTTCCCAGGATTCAAAAAGACCCGCATTACCTGGACGCCAACCAGATTCGAGCCATCGATAGAAACGGGGCTGTCGTCGATCCGTCGACCATCGACTGGCACAACCCGCGGGGCATCACCCTCCGTCAGGATGCGGGCCCTGACAACTCTCTCGGCCAGGTGGTGATTCGCTTTCCCAATGACTATGCGATTTATCTCCACGACACCCCTCATCGAGAGTTGTTCGCTCAATCACGCCGCGCCACCAGTTCAGGCTGCATCAGGGTCGAAAACCCGCTGCAGTTGGTAGAACTGTTGTTCAACGATCCGGTTCACTGGAACAGCGCGGCGATTCAGGCGCAGCTGGCCAATGGCAAGACAGAAAACATCAGGCTCCCCGTGAAAGTGCCGGTGCTATTGGCTTATTGGACAGTGGATTTGAAAGAGGACGGGCGAGTGGCGTTTAAACCTGATGTATACGGCCACGATTTAGCCGTGTTGCGGGCGTTGAATCTGCCTTCGGAGTTGCCTGTTCTGAATATGCAGCGAGCAGGGCTCCCGGCTGTAGTGGCGACGCAAAACAAGCGATAGGGGAAAAGGGAACGGATTTGTTTTTCCAGCCTCTATAGGGGCGGCGTTGAATAGCAAAAAGATAAAGCTGTCATCTTTTTCCTATATCGGTTTCGGCTGCACTCAGAGTAGCCGGATGGCTGAGGCGTTCGTTCGCAGTCGATTAAGCGGCTTGTGCTCACAGGTTTGATTTCGACAGAAAGCGGTTTCAAAAAAAATGCATGTCGGTGACTATGCGCCGTCTTTTTACTGCAGCACTTTTCAGATAAGCGTGACTGAGTTCACCATGGAGTAATGGTTAATGACCATCAAGATCGAAGGAGTGATTGCCAGTAAAATCGGCTTTGCCTCCCACCAAAATGCTGTGCCAGTGATGCGCGAGCTTGCTGTGCTCAACGATGGTGATACCGATTACAACGATCTTGTTCTTGAACTCGTTGCCGATCCGCCATTTCTGGAAACGCGGACCTGGCGTCTTGACCGTCTGGGCAAAGACTCCAGTCTTCACATTACCGAACGAAACCTGAATCTCAATGCCGGATATTTGGCTGACCTTGCTGAAAGTCTTAACGCGAGTGTCATCCTGCGTCTCAGTTGTAATGACGAAGTGCTGTGTAGCCAATCGTTTCCCGTGGAGCTTCTGGCGAAAAATGAATGGGGAGGGCTCCTTTCCATGCCGGAGCTTTTGCCAGCGTTTGCGATGCCAAATGACCCCGCGGTGGATCGAGTATTGAAGTCTGCTGCTGATGTGCTGCGTCGGGCAGGAAAGAAAGACAGCATTGACGGGTATTCCAGCCAATCGAGAACCAGGGCCTGGGAACTTGCCTCAGCTATATGGTCAGCGGTTTGTGGCCTCAGGCTGAGCTATGCCGTGCCTCCCGCGAGTTTTGAAACTCAAGGACAGAAGGTTCGAACCCCTGGTTTGATTCTGGAAGGTGGCGTGGCGACTTGTCTGGACACCGCATTGCTTTTTGCCGCGGCGCTGGAACAAGCGGGGCTCAATGCTCTATTGATTCTGACCAAGGGACACGCGTTTGTTGGCGTGTGGCTGCAGCCGCAGGAGTTTTCTCAACTCATCACTGATGAAGCTTCGGCGGTACGCAAACGTATCGATCTAAAGGAAGTTCTGGTTTTTGAAACCACGCTGGCAACCCGGCTGCCTGTCCCAAGCTTCAGCCAGGCCGTGTCCAATGCCGAGCGCCAGATCAATGATGATGATTTCATCATGGCGGTTGATATACATCGTGCCCGGATGCAACGCATTCGCCCGCTGGCGATGTCATCAACGTCGCTAAAGGTTGACGACAGTAAAGAGCCGGAGGCATTCGAGGCGTTGGAGGATGCACCCGTCCTTCCAGGCTTTGACGTGGAAATAGCGGCTGAAGCCGATAGTCCCGCGGGAAAGCTCACGCTCTGGCAAAGAAAACTATTGGACCTGACGACGCGTAACCGGCTTTTGCACTTACCCGATAGTGCAAAAGGTGTGCGTCTGGTATGCCCGGATCCTGCTGAACTGGAAGATCAACTGGCCAGTGGCAAGCGCATTCGGATCGTCTCAATCCCTGATCTGGAAGCAGGAGGTAGGGATGCGGCGCTCTACGAACAGCAGAATCGAGAGAATTTACGCGATGAGTATGCGCGTACCGCTTTAACACGCGGCGAGGTACTGGCCACTTTAGAGAAGAGCAAACTCGAAGTCGCCTTGATCGACCTGTATCGCAAGGCTCGTAGCGATCTTGACGAAGGTGGCGCTAACACACTGTTCCTGGCTATCGGGTTTCTGAAGTGGAAAAAATCTGCAGACGACCCCCAAACCTATTCGGCGCCACTGATATTGCTGCCGGTCAAACTTGATCGAAAGAGTGCGTTGTCTGGCGTCACGATGACCCTGCTTGAGGATGAACCGCGCTTCAATTTGACCTTGCTTGAGCTGCTTCGCCACGACTTTGAACTGGTGATTCCAGGATTGGAAGGCGAGCTTCCTACCGATGAGCGCGGCATCGATGTTGTAGGTATCTGGAATACGGTGAGGCGGGCAGTCCGGGATGTTCCTGGGTTTGAGGTGACTACCGAACTGGTCCTGGGGACCTTCTCTTTTGCCAAATATCTGATGTGGCAAGACTTGGCTGCTCGTTCCGAACAGCTTCTGCAAAGCCCCCTGGTCAAACATTTATTGGAGCGCACAGCCGGCGGAGCAGGATTCACTTCGTCAGGCGAGTTTCCACGACCTGATGAACTGGATGCCAAAGTCGATCCGGCCCATTTATTTACGCCATTGCCCGCGGACTCTTCCCAGCTAGCGGCCGTAGTCGCGTCAGCCAGTGGTTGTGACTTTGTACTCGACGGACCACCCGGAACAGGAAAGTCGCAAACCATTGCCAATATGATTGCTCATAACCTCGCCTTGGGGCGCAGGGTGCTGTTTGTCGCCGAGAAAATGGCGGCTCTGGATGTTGTCTATCGTCGGCTGGAAGCACAGGGTTTAGGTGAGTTTTGCCTGGAACTCCACTCGAGCAAGACTTCAAAAGTCGAAGTGCTCAAGCAGTTGGAACGCGCCTGGGACGTGCGTGACACGCTGACGGCTGAGGAGTGGGCTGGAGAAACGGCGAAAATACTCAGGTTACGAAATAAGCTGAACGCGGTCGTTGAGCTGTTACATCGGCGTTGGCCCAATGGCTTATCGGTACATCAGGCGATTGGTCGTGTCATTCGTGACGGAACTTCAGCCACACCACGTTTGGCGTGGCCTGCAGGAACAATGCATGACGCAGTCATGTACGCCCAGTTCAAGGACGTAGCGAGGCGCCTTGATCTTAACCGTCAGGCGGCGCGGGACCTTTCCAGTCACTTCGGGTTGTTGTGTCGAACTGAATGGTCGAACGGTTGGCAAGAGGCGATGGTTGCCACCGCGCGAGCGCTTCTGGTGGCGATCGAGGAATTGAAGGCGGCGAGTTCCAGCCTTCTTCAAGCAACCCGTCTCTCTCTACCGGTCGCACAGAGTGACGAGATTGAGCAGTTGGCCACATTCGTATCACTGCTGATCGACACCAACGGTCTGGATCTGACGTTTGCCTTCACGCTCAATGTGAAGGCGAAAGTCGTTGCGGCGAAGCGAGCAGTTCAGCTTTTAGAAGACTATCGAACCATAGAGCAATCACTGTCTTTGCCGTATGCGCAGGAGGCCTGCCGGGGGCTCAATCTTGAGCAAATAAAGCATGATTGGGATCAAGCGCAGCGCAAATTCTGGATTTTCGCGACGCTGGCAAAAAACAAAGTGACGAAGCATTTGGCTGCCGAAGGCCGTGTGTCCGGACTGCCGGATACCGAGTCTGACCTGCCAAAGCTTTTCAATATGCGTACCTTGCTCATGTCTCTGGATGCTCTATCTGCAGACTTGGTATCCATACCCGGGTGCAATGGCGTATCCAGTGACACGTCGCTCATCACCGCCTCGGTGGAGCTGAGTGAGCGCATCCGCGCAATGATCAGTGTGCTCTCAAGTTCCCCCGAAGATCTGATCACCCTGCGCAGCACCACGGCAAAACTGGTCATTGAGGCCAATGAGTTGCTCGGTGGAGGTGGGTTTATCGACTCGGCTTTGCATCAACTGAAGGAGGCTCTTTCTCGTTTCAATCAGATCGCTGGACGGTTTAACGAGCTTGCGGGCAACTGCGCTGATGCCAGGGTCATGCTCGAGCCACTGCTCAATACGGCCAACGCCATCGTAGAGCAAGAGACGAAGCTCAAGGCATGGTGCGATTGGTCCAGGGTTCGGGAGGAGGCGATAGCGCTCGGTTTGCAACCGCTTACAGATGCGCTGACCCTCAATGCGTTGCCCGAAGGTGGAACCAGCGACGCTTTCGAAACGGCTTACGCCCGATGGTTCGCAACGGTGGTGATTGATTCGCAGCCGCTGCTGCGTAATTTCGTGCCAGCCGAGCATGTCAGTGATATTGAGGCTTTTGGCCGACTGGATGACGAGCTTTCCAAACTGACGGTTCGTTATGTGCGAGCAAAACTGTGCGGTCTGATTCCGTCGAAGAACGACATTGGCAAGCAGGGTGGTTTCGGCATCCTCAAGCATGAACTGCAAAAGTCACGACGTCACAAACCGGTACGCCAGCTGGCAGTGGAAATGGGCGATGCAATGACCAGGCTGGCTCCTTGCATGCTGATGAGCCCGCTGTCCATTGCGCAATATCTACCGCCCGATCTGGCGCTTTTTGATTTGGTCATTTTTGATGAGGCGTCCCAGATTGCCCCATGGGATGCCATTGGCTCCATCGCGAGAGGCAAGCAGGTGGTCATCGCCGGTGACCCTCGACAAATGCCGCCGACCAACTTTTTCAACCGTGCAGGCTCTGCAGCCGAAGATGATGATACGGCAGAGGACATGGAAAGCATCCTGGACGAGTGCCTGGGCGCAGGGATTCCAAGCCACAGTCTCAGTTGGCACTACCGAAGCCGCCATGAGAGTTTGATTGCCTTCTCCAATCATCGTTACTACGACAGTAACCTGATTACCTTCCCTGCCGCGCAAACGCGCGCAAGCGCTGTTGAATGGCGTCGAGTGGAGGGCGTCTACGCGAAAGGTAAAGGTCGGCATAACCAGGCGGAAGCAGAAGCCATCGTAGCTGAGACAGTCAAGCGTTTGACTGATCCCGCTTTTGTAGCGGCCGGGCATTCGATCGGGATCATCACGCTCAATACCGATCAGCAAAGACTGATTACTGATCTCCTGGACAAGGCACGCCAGCAACACCCGCACATTGAAGCGTTCTTTCAGGATGATCTCCCGGAGCCGGTGGTGGTCAAAAATCTTGAAACAGTTCAGGGCGACGAGCGTGACCTGATCATGCTGGGTATTGGTTATGGCCCGACTGAGCCGGGGGCCCAGGTGATGTCGATGAACTTTGGCCCGCTCAACAAGGAAGGTGGATGGCGTCGACTGAACGTCGCCATTACCCGCGCACGGCGCGAGATGCTGGTGTTTTCCTCATTTGACTCGTCGATGATTGACCTGAATCGCACCAACGCTCGAGCGGTGCGTGACTTGAAACATTTTATCGAGTTCGCCCAGCGTGGGCCGCGAGCGTTGGCTGAGGCAGTGCAGGGATCGGTGGGTGGATATGATTCGCCATTCGAAGAGGCCGTTGCTCAAGGCCTCAGGCGCAAGGGCTGGCAAGTAGTGCCACAGATTGGCGTTTCTCGTTTCCGTATTGATCTTGGAATCGTTCATCCAGACAGGCCCGGTGATTATCTGGTCGGTGTTGAGTGTGATGGCGCGACTTATCACAGTGCAGCGACCGCCAGGGATCGAGACAAGGTCCGCAGCGCGATTCTCAAGGGCTTGGGCTGGAACCTTGTGCGGCTCTGGTCGACTGAATGGTGGATTGATAAAGCAGGCGCACTGGATCGTTTGCACGCTGCCCTGGAGGCGTTGCTGGAAATCTCTCGTTCAAGCCTCGCTATCGAAGTGGAACCTGTTGCGCCAGCACCCATCGAGATGGCAGCGGATACTCCGCCAATAGAGCCGGCGACGGTGCCCACACCTGAAGCTGATGCCGTTGTGGCAGAGCTGAACATTGCCGGAGCAGGTGAGATTTCACCGATTTCTGCGATCCGCAGTGAATACCGCGTAACGGATTTCAGCGGTCTGAGTGATCGGATAAAGGCCGAGGATTTCTACTCGCCAGCTTACAACCCGGTCCTTGCCGAGCTGATTGAGCATGTGTTGATTCAAGAGGCTCCGATACTTGATTCATTACTGGTGCAGCGCGTTGCACGGGCCCATGGTTTTCAGCGCTCGGGCCGATTGATTCGTGATCGCGTGCTGGACCTTACCGAACAGAACCATCATCTGAAAAACGATCCCGTCGATGGGCAGTTTGTATGGCGAGCGCAAAGTGATATCGCTGTCTGGAACAGCTATCGCATTCCCGCGACTTTTGATGATGCCAGATCTGTAGAGGAAATCGCCGCGGAAGAACTCCTTATGTTGGCTTCCTTGATTCAGGCTTCTGACCGGCCCCTTGAAATAGCCAGGGTGCTGGGTATCAAACGGCTGACAGGCGCTGCGCGTGAGCGTATCGAGCAAGTCATTAAAGTAACTGCTGGATAGTCTATGGCGAGGGAGCAAGCTCCCCCGCCACAATGGACCGCCTGATTAGAGATTGATGCAAGGATTAACTCATGCTTTTAAGCAAACGCGATCAGGCCCACATCGAGCGTCGTCTGGTGGCTACCCTGACCGAGGCGTGTGAGACGGCCAAGGCGGAAATAGTGGGGTTCTGCTGGCTGACCCACGAGGTGGATTACGGGATGTTCCCTTCCAGCCTGATGGTGGTCTGGATCTTCGATACGCAAGCCCATAAGGACCAGGCCCTGGCCAGTGGGCAGGGTGAACGCATGGTCGAACTGACTGCCGTGGCACTGGGTGAGGCGGATGTTCTCGTCAGCCCGGTATCGGCCCATGTGCATTACGATTCTGAAGAACAATGTCAGCGCGCCAATGCCGGAAACTGGCAGCAACGCTTGGCGCGCAAGCGCTCGACTCGGGGTTGAGACGTGGCCAAGGATATCGAAAACCCTTGTATTGCCGTTTGCCAGTTGAGCGGTGAGCTGTGTGTCAGTTGTGGTCGCACCAAGGACGACATCAGGAAATGGAAGCGCATGAAACGACCCGAAAAGATGGCCGCAGCGCAACGAGCGAGCGTGCGGTTGAAAAAGTCTTCAAAAAAGGAAGGCTGAAGGTTAATGCCAGAAAGTTAAGGGTTTTGAGACGAACATCGCACCTGTGGCGAGGGAGCAAGCTCGCGCTGGGGCGCGTAGCGGCCCTAAAACCTGCGAGCCGGTTCTCCCTGGCACACTGCATGTGCAGGCTTTACGACTGCTGCGCCCGAGCGCGGACCGGCCGGCGGGGGCAAGCCCCCTCGCCACAAATTCCCGCCAGACTAAAGATTTGCATTCACTGATCAGGCTCAGGCTTGAAGGCTCTCTTAAAGTAAACCTGTCGGCCAACGATTCGATTCGTCGTTAAAAAATCCCCGGTCAAAGGGTCCTTATCGAGGTCCGTATCGCGCGTGCGCATTCGATCACTGCCGGCGCCAGCTTGCGCTCGGCTTCCTCCATGGTCCAGCGGCTGGTGGGCACCACCACATGCACTGCGGCGACCGGCAGGCCCTGGCTGCCAATGATCGGTGCGGCAATGGACATGTCGCCAAGAAACATTTCCTCCTTGTTGATGGCATAGCCCTTGCGCCGTGTGGTCTCGATCTGCTCGAGGATGTCGTCTATCGCGGTCAGGGTGTACTGGGTGTGTTGTTTGCGCTCGCTGGCCTGCAGTGCCGCGAGGGGCTGGCTGTCCGGCAGGGCACTGAGATAGGCCCGTCCGGAGCCGGTGCAGTACATCGGAATGCGACTGCCGATGGGCATGTGGATCGGGATGAATTTCGGCGCCACGAAGCGTGCAACGTACACCATGTCCAGCCCGTCGGGTTCGGTAAGGTTGGTGGTTTCCCCGGTAAATTGCGCCAACTCGGCAAGGAACGGGTTGGCCACGTCGACCAGTGTGTCGGCTGCCAGGTAGTTGTAGCCGATTTCCATGACCTTCGGGGTCAGCTGGAAGCGCTTGGTCTGTGGATGTTTGCGCACATAACCGAGCTCCTCCAGGGTATGGATCATGCGTTGCGCGGAACTCTTGTTGATGTCTGCCGCTTGCGCGATATCCGCCAGATTCATGGTGCGCCGGGATGCATTGAAGGCCCGCAGCACCGCCAGACCTTTTTCCAGTGACTGATTGAACAGGGGATGAGTGTTATCGCTCATGACAGATCCTTTTGGTTTTGCTTCTTGCATATCGATATTCGATACTTATAAATCTCTTTACGATTTTTGTAAATTGTTTATAGTCGTTTTGAGCCCCCTGCCAATCAACTGGGGCAATCCATACCGGACTTACTACAAAAAAAGCGTCCAATGGGAGATACGCCATGCTTACTCGCTTTCGTGCACTCGCGTTCGTTTGTGCCCTGACTACCGGCATCGCTACAGCCAATACCGGCGCCGAGCCTGTCTACAAGGTCGGTGCAACCGCAACCGGTATTCCCTTCACCTTTCTCGACGTCAAAAGCCAGAGCATCCAGGGCATGATGGTCGACGCCGCACAGGCGGTGGCCAAGGCCGGTGGATTCGAGGTGGAGATCCAGCAGACCACCTTCGCTTCGCTGATTCCGTCACTGACTTCAAGCAAGATTGACCTGATTTCGGCCGCCATGCTCCGAACGCCGGCGCGGGAGAAGGTGGTGCAGTATTCCGATCCGGTCTTCAGCTATGGCGAGGGTCTGATCGTCAGGGCCGACGATCAGACTTCCTACACCCGGATGGAAGACCTGGCCGGCGAGGTGGTAGGCGCCCAGGTCGGCACCGTGTTCATCGATGAGCTGAACAAGCGTGGCGTCTTCAAGGAAGTCCGCGGCTATGACTCGATCCCCGATCTGATGCGCGACCTGGCGCTTGGACGTATCAAGGCAGGTTTCGCCGATCGCCCGATCGTCGCCTACCAACTGGCTCAGGGCACTCAGAACAAGGTGCATCTGGTACAGAGCTATCAGCCGGTGGTGATGGGTGACGTTTGCCTGATCGTGCGCAAGGGTGACAGCGCAACACTGGCGCAGGTCAACAAAGGCATCGCGGCGATCAAGGCCGATGGTTCGCTCGAGCACATCATCGAGAAGTGGAAACTCAACTGATGGTTTCCTCGCCCGCCCGCGGCGGCGGGCGGATCCACTCCTGGTTTCGTGGGTAGCCTTATGATTCTTCAGAACGCTTTGGACTTCCTCCCTATTCTGCTCAAGGGGGCGGTGGTCACGCTTCAAGTCACGGCCGGGTCGTTCGTGCTCAGCTCGCTGATCGGGCTGCTCTTCGCCCTGATGATGGTCTCGAAAATACGCGCGATCGCCTTGTTCGCCATTAGCGTGGTGAACATCATTCGCGGTCTGCCGATCATTGTGCAGCTGTTCTATATCTATTTCGTCCTGCCGGAATTCGGCATCCAGCTGAGCGCGATGCAGGCCGGTGTCATCGGCTTGGGCATCGCCTATTCGGCGTACCAGGCAGAGAACTTTCGTGCCGGTATCCAGGCCATTCAGCAAGGGCAGATCGAAGCGGCGGAATCCTTGGGTATGCGCGGTGCGATGGTGATGCGGCGGGTGGTATTGCCCCAGGCATTTCGCATTGCCTTGCCGCCTTATGGCAATACGCTGGTGATGATGCTCAAGGACTCGTCGCTGGTATCAACCATCACCGTGGCCGAGATGACTCGCGCGGGGCAGCTGATCGCTTCCTCGACCTTCGAAAACATGACGGTCTACACCCTGGTGGCATTGCTCTACCTTGCGTTGAGCCTGCCACTGTCCTTTGCGCTGCGCCGTCTGGAAGCACGCTTCAGCACCCGGAGAAAGTCATGATCGAGATCAAGGGCATTCACAAGAGTTACGGCAGCGTGGCGGTCCTCGAAGGCATCGACTTGCAGGTGCGAAGCGGTGAAGTGGTCTGCCTGATCGGCCCCTCGGGGTCGGGGAAGTCTACGTTGCTGCGCTGCATCAACGGCCTGGAAAGTTATGGTCAGGGCGACATTCTGGTCAGCGGTGAGCGTGTCGACCGCCACCACAAGAGCATTCACGAGATTCGCAGCCGGGTGGCGATGGTCTTTCAGCGCTTTAATCTTTTTCCCCATCGCACCGCCTTGCAAAACGTCATGGAAGGGCCGATCTACGTGAAGAAGGAAAACCCTCAGACCGCCCGCAAAAACGCTGAGGCACTGATGGAAAAGGTCGGTTTGTCCCATCGAATGAATGCCTACCCGGACGAACTGTCCGGTGGCCAGCAGCAACGCGTGGCCATTGCCAGGGCGTTGGCGATGAACCCCCAGGCGATCCTCTTCGACGAACCGACTTCGGCGCTCGACCCGGAGCTGGTCGGCGAAGTGCTCGCGGTGATGCGCAAGCTCGCCGACGAAGGCATGACGATGATCGTGGTGACGCACGAGATGGCTTTCGCTCGAGACGTCGCGGACAAGGTGTGCTTTCTTCACAGCGGCAAGATCGTCGAGACCGGGCCGGCCGCGGAGGTGCTGAGTGCCCCGGCGCATCCACGCACACAGGACTTTCTTCGCCGACTGCTCAACCACAGCGCGGAGGTGCCGGCATGAATGCACCTTTCGCGCCGCAATTGCCAGCCTCTCTCTGGGCAGCGACGGCAACCCCCGCGGTGGAAACCCCGGCCCTGGCGGAAGACAAACACGTGGACGTCGCCATAGTCGGTGCCGGCTACACCGGTCTGGTGACTGCTTTGCGGTTGGCCGAAGCGGGTGTCAGTGTCTGCGTGCTGGATGCTGGTGAGCCCGGCTGGGGGGCCTCGGGGCGTAACGGCGGACAGGTGATTCCGGGGCTGAAATTCGACCCGGAGCAACTGCACGCCAAGTTCGGCCCGGCCCGCGCCGAAGCCATGATCGGCGCTGCCGGTTCAGCCGCTGATGAAGTGTTTTCGTTGATCAGCCAGTACGGCATCGACTGTGATGCGACGCAACAAGGCTGGATTCAACCGGCCTGTTCCGCAACAGCGATGAAGGCCATTGAGCAACGCGCCGCGCAGTGGCAACGAAGGGGGGTCAAGGCAGAGTTGCTGGACCGGGCAGCAGTCAGTCAGCGCATTGGCACCGAGAACTATCTGGGTGGCTGGGTCGACCCGCGGGCTGGCAGTTTGCATCCATTGAGTTATGCGCGCGGCCTGGCGAAAGCCGCAATGGGGCAGGGCGCGATGATCCACGGTCACAGTCGGGTCACAGGGCTGCAACGGCAGCGATCAGGCTGGCGCTTGTCCACTGCGCAAGGCTTCAACGTCAGCGCGCAGCGAGTATTGCTGGCCACCGATGGCTATACCGATGACCTGTGGCCCGGCTTGCGTCAGACCGTGGTCGCGGCCAATAGCTTCGTCATCGCCACCCGTCCACTCCCGCAGGCGATACGCAAAACCATCCTGCCCGGGGGCGAGGTCTGCTCGGATGCCCGACGCTTGCTGCTGTATTTCAAGCAAGACGCACAGGGCCGTTTGCTGCTGGGAGGGCGCGGTCCATTCTCGGAGCCTTCCCGGCAGAGCGACTGGGGACACCTGGAACGTTCGCTGAGTATGCTGTTTCCGCAGCTGGCGGGTATTGCTGTCGAGTATCGCTGGAGTGGTCGGGTCGCACTGACCCAGAGTTTTTTGCCGCACGTGCATGAACCGGCCCCCGGGTTGTCCGTCTTGCTCGGTTACAACGGGCGCGGTATCGCCCTGTCCACGGCACTGGGCCGACATCTGGCAGCCAGGCTGTCGGGAGCGACCGAGGACTTCCCGTTCCCGGTCACGGCACTGCGCAAAATTCCATTTCACGGCCTGCAGCGTCTCTATCTTGCCGCTGGCATTACCTATTACCGGTTATTGGATGCGTTGTTTTGAAAATCGGCTGAAGACATCGGGAAGTGAGAAGAGGGGACGGATCTGTTTTTCTATGCGAGCGCGCAAAAAACTGTCCCCCGATTTTCCTGGCGAATGCGCATCCCGTTTTGTTTTACGGACAGGGGTTGGCGCATCCGCATTGCAAGAAAGAATGGCTGTTTCCTCAAGGTCGATTTCAGATAACCCTTTTTGCCTCGGCTATCGCCTTCTGTTCAATCTGTGAAAACGTCAGCTCGGAATCAAAGGGGATAGTCACAACGGTCTCTCCCATGAAGATGCCTTCATAGCCATCATCCGGCTCCAAGAGAAGGCGGACCGAGAAGATTTCTGGCTCTAGATCAGCGTTGTAACTGACAGACTGGATTCGTATTTTCATTTTATCGTGCTCCTGTGAGGGGCAGGGAACGGGTGTTTTCTATGGCCGCGCCGGAGTTCGTGCACCCGCTTGAGCCACCAGCGTCGTATTGTTTAAAGTGAATGCATCCGACCACCCTGGGTGCTCGCCATGCTTACCCGTGAAGCTGCTGCCCGTAGTGCAAATGTAGCCCACGTTGAGGCGACCAATAACCTGGAAGGTGCGCGTACCAGCGCCTTTGTTGCACGACACCGCCGCGTACCGCATCAGTGCTGTAACCCAGTTGCTGGAGAACCTCGCCATGCGCGAGGAAATCAGCAGCGACGCGGTGGTCCTGCATGATTTCGCTCGGGTGCTGGCGATCCCGTTGCGCGATGGCTGTGATTTGCTGGATGTCATCGGGCGACGCTTGCAGGCGCAGGCTTCGTCGTCGTAATAAAATGGGCGGCCTTTGATGCCAAAGTCAGTCAGTTAAGGAGTTTCAGGTTCAGCACTGTCCCTCGTAGCAGCTGCCGAAGGCTCCGTCCGGCTGCGAAGCAGTCGTAAATCCTGCTTGTACGGTTTCCCTGGAATATCGCAGCGCCTGATTTTACGGCAGCTTCGCAGCCGGGCGCAGCCTTCGGCAGCTGCTACGGTTCGCGTAACGTCTAACTGATCAACAGCCCGAGTCAGGCGGTAGAAACATCAGCGGGACAAGTTGTTTTTGATCTTGCGTGTGAATCAACAAGAATGGGATGACAGGATGATCCGGTCCCGATGAGAGGGTTAATGAGAAGATTGTATGTACTGGGGGCGCTCATTGCGCTGACGATCTGCAGCGTAGGCATGAGCGATGCGCGGGAGCGCAACGGCAATCAGCGGGGGGTTGCAGGGGTCTTTGACTACTATCTTCTGTCGTTGTCCTGGTCACCGACGTTTTGCCTGACGCATCTGGAAAATGAACAATGTTCGGGAAAAGGCTACGGTTTTGTACTCCACGGTCTCTGGCCTCAGTACGCCAAGGGCGGCTGGCCCCAGTCTTGTGCTCCACGGGTTCAGTTATCGCAAGAGGAGCGGGCGCAGGGGCTGACGTTGTTTGCGACGAAGAAGCTGCTTGAGCATGAGTGGAGAAAACATGGCACCTGTAGCGGTCTGGAGGCCGTGGATTATCTGGAGTTGGCAGACAAGGCCGTGGGTGCGGTGCGGATCCCGGAGACTCTGCAACCCTTCAGCACCGAGTTTTACCTGGAAGCTCGAGAAATTGCGCGACTGTTCCATGAGAGCAATGCAGGCATACCGGCTGATGGCATCGCGATAATCTGTAAAGGGCCTGAGTTGTCGGAAGTTCGTATCTGCATGGGGAAAGACCTGGCATTCACGGCCTGCGGCAAGGGCGTGAAAAATCAATGTCGGTCCGGAGAGATTCGGGTGCCGCCAGTTCGGTGAGTGAGCCAATTTCAACCGTTAGCAGGCCTGGCTGGGAGAAACAGGGGGCGCTCATTGCTTCCGGATCAAACCTGAACCGGGAATTATCGAGCTGGCTTGATTGTCCATCGGGCCAAGCCAGCACCGGTGCGAGACTGACTGGCCGCACGATATCTGGAATGGTTGGGGGCAACCGCATGGCGAATCGCCGCCTGTCATCAGGTGATTCAAAATGGTGCAAGTTCGTATAAATTTATAGAGGTTCATCCGACAAAAAAAACCACCCTCTACCCATGAGACAAGCTAGATGATCTCCACCCTGGAACTTCGCCACATCATTGAATCGGCTTTTCTGCCTCTCTCCTGTACCTGCAGGGTCAACCCTGACGGATATCTGAGTGTTCAGATTTTTGATCAACACTCTGGTCGAGTCGATCTCTACGTTACGGGAATTTCCACGTCGGAACTGATCAGCAGCAGTGCAATCTGCAATCTCGTTACGGAGTTGCGTGCGGAACTTCAGGCTGGCCGGGACAGCCTGCATAGTCAGTCGGTCAGAAAGGCCAGCTGATTTCCGGAAAACCTGGCCCAGTGCGCTGACCGACAGGCGTAAATTCTTTTGCGCGTATCCGCACTGGGCGACCTGGATACCTGCCGGGTTCGAAATCCCGGCGGTGTGGGCAGCGCGGGTTACTGCATCTCCATCTGCAACATCAAACTATGTTCGTCGCCTCGTTTGCTATGTCGGACGATGCCACAGTACTTTTTGCCGTCCAGGAGAACGATTACCGTGTGCGCCTTGTGCAGATCGTCCGGCGCTGCCTGGACCTGCAGTTCGAATCCTGGCTGGTCAGCCAGATTCAGGGTGAACAGCCGGACCTGGCATTCGGTACGTTTCGAGATCGGGCCGAACAGCGTGTCCTGGACATAGTCGATGCAGGCGGTGCCTGTGCCAATCAGCGAAGTCGAGTTGTCCATGGGGGCCTCCTCGGATTCATGAAGCTTTATTCTGCGTCTGCGGCAAGGGTGCTGGCAATTCAGCGCAGGGGTCAATTGACCTTTTGATGCTGGATCTGCAGTTTTTTCGCCATGTCCAGATGAAGGGCTGCGACGCAGGTCGAACCATAGAATTATGAAACGTCCCGGCGGCAGGAGTTCAGCGTTTCTTGGAAATAAGCAATAAAGGAAAAAGAAATAAAGGCGCTTTGTTGGGTTGTATAGGCACCCATCATTATTTTTGTTAGTCGCTTTCGTTACATATCGCTTTGGTGATAGTTGTAAGGCGTATAAAAGAGTTAACGCTTTTAATGGGTGGCGGCTGTTATCGCTAAAGAGTCTGAATATTATAAGGCAGTAATGTTATTGGCAGCTAGCATCTTATGGCGCGCGGCAGAAGTCGAAATCAGCTGCGCGGTATGACACTTATGTTCACTCAAGGAAAAGGAAATCCCCACATGGAAAGCATCGCTATATCAGCAGCCCAGATTAACTGGAACGGCGGACAACGTATAACCCTCACCGCGGGAGATACAGCCACTTGTACAGTCCTTAGTCCAGGGCAGCTCTATGGGATCTTTATCTACAACTCCGCTCAAAATGATAATAATGCCAATGTGAATGTGGTCTGGAGCAATAGCCAGGCCCCCTGCACGATCACTGTTCCCGGCACCACGGCCAACGCAGGCCTGGCATCACTGGGTTTTGTCTCCGGCTCTGATACTCAGACCATCTCGGTTTCGCTGCCCGTTGCCGCTGGCAACGCACAAGTCGAGGTCTGGCTCGGGAGTGTCGGCATGCCGACCAATACCGCCGGTTTGAACAATAGTGCGCTGCAGGCCAACGGTGAGAAGTATCCGTTTAACAAGTACGCTCGCTACTATGCTGTACCCCCGTCGAAGTGGATGAGCCTGACGATCGCCAGCACCATTACTCAGTTCATTTCGTGCCAGTTCCGCGAAAGCAAGGCGACCGTGTTCGTGGTTAACGAGACCTCGAATGGCCTGCTGCAGAATCAGGTCACGACAATAGGGCCTACGGCCAGTGAGAGTGGGACCGTGGCAATCGTTACTTCGCAGATCCAGAGTATTACCAATAATCTGCAAGGTGATGGTACGCAGTGGGTCTGGTTGGATGCCGACAGCCCGCAGGACTCTCAGAGTGCGAGCATTTCTTTGCAGTCGCTTTGATTTGCTGAGTTGAGAACAAAAGGAGGCCTCACAGTGTGGGGCCTTTTTCATCTCAAACGTTCACCTGCCGGATTTGTTGTGTTTGTCACTTGCATCTATAGTTCAGCGTGCTTGCCTGGAAACTATAAAGAATGTTCCGGGTGTAGATATTTCAGCCTGTTGCACAATTGCAGCCGAAGGTGGCTCACAGGAGGCGTATGAGAACTGTACTGCTGAAGCTGAACAGTGGTTTTGATTTGAGTGAAAAGAAGAAGCTCAGAGACGGTTTATCGGCCGTGTTGCAGATCGGTCAGTCGCTTTGGCTTGCCAATGATGAACGGTTGACCCTGGAGCGCCTGGTTTACCAAGGCCAGACGGCTGCGGGTGAGTTTCTTTATGAAGATCATCAACAGTTTTCGCTGAATGATTTACTGCGTCTGCCTGCGCCCCCGACTTCCCCGCAAGATTTCGAGGAAGCAGATATAGAGGGGCTTTCCTATGACGCGACCGAACGCTATCTCTGGTTGGTCGGCTCCCATAGCCTCAAGCGCAAGCAGCCAGAAGCGCAAAGAGACGTTCACAAGAATATCGAGCGACTGAGCAAGGTCAGTAGCGATGGAAATCGCTATCTGTTGGCCCGGATCCCTGTGGTGGATCAGGATGGCACCATCAGCCTTGTGCGAGAAACCACGGATTTGCAGCGAACAGCCGCCCAGTTGCGCGGTGAACAGTCCTGGAATGCTCTGACTAAAGCGCTCGAGGACGATGAGCACTTGAAGGACTTTTTCGCGATTCCGGGCAAAGACAACGGTTTCGATATCGAAGGCTTGGCGGTCGCTGGCAAACGGCTGTTCATTGGCCTGCGAGGGCCGGTATTGAGAGGCTGGGCAATCATTCTTGAAATTGAACCGCAGGTGGAAGAAGACGATCCTCATACCCTGAAGTTGGCAGGGATCGGTGAGCGCGGCCGTCCTTATCGCAAGCACTTTATCCAGTTGGGAGGATTGGGGATTCGCGACCTATGCGTGCACGGATCTGATTTGCTGATTCTTGCCGGGCCGACAATGGATCTCGACGGACCGGTTACGGTCAGTCGCTGGCCAAACGCAGTACAGGCGGCCGGGGAAAGCGTGGTGTTCAGCAAGGATCTCACGAAGATTCTGGATGTCCCCTTCGGCCAGGAAGATGATCACGCAGAAGGCATGGCGCTTTTTTCAACAACCGACTGCCCCGGGCCTTTGCTTCTGATTGTATGTGACGCCCCTGCCGATCATAGAAAACGCAGTGATGGTAGCCTGGAAGCGGACCTTTTTGATCTGTAGCGAGGCTTGGCTAAATCAGCTGATAGGGCGGATCAGCCTGGCCCCCTCATTCCTCACATTACCCACCGCAAAATCGACCTTGAACCATTCGAACTCGTCGGTGGGCTCACCCTGGTGCATGAGCATGTGCTCGGCGCGTTCCTTTGGCGTTGCGTGGGTGAGCCATTCCCGGGCCAGTTCCGGCGTCAGTACCACCGGCCGCCGGTCGTGGATGTCGACCATGCCGCCGACACTGTCTGCGGTGATGATCACGAAGCCATCGTCGTCCCTCGGTTCCCGGCCGCCGGCGGGGTATTGGCCAATGGCAGCGCAGAGGATCGGCGCGCGGTCCTTGCGCCGGACAAGGTAGGGCTGTTTCTTCGGACCGCCCTCATAAACCCACTCGAACCAATTGTCGATCGGCGCAATCGCCCGATGCGGCCAGATCGCATGAAAGAACGGGCCATGCATGACCTTCTCGACCCTGGCATTGATCGGCGGCGGACGGTCGGTTGCCCAATGGGGTCGCCATCCCCAGCGGACGAAATCGGCATGCAACAAGTCGCCTTCCAGGTGGAGCAGCGCTACCTGGGTAGTCGGCGCAACGTTGTACCGTTCGAGTGGCTGATCACCCACGGTGTTGACCAGCGCATTGGGCATGCTCAACGCAGCGACAAAGTCGTGAATGCCCCGGTACTGAGAAAGCCTTCCGCACATGGGAAAGTCCTCCGGTTGTGCTTTTAGCTTAGCTCAGCATTTGTCCGGTTCGCGCGGGTGGAAAGAAGTGAGTGTCCGCGTCTATAGGGGGGGTGGTTCGTGGTCCTCTTTACTCGCGTCGCGGAATGAATCCCTGGCACGTTCGGCGCCTACCGCTAGTAAAGTCCCGACTAAACCCAGACAGAAGCTGGTGACTAAACTTGCGCGCAGTACTGCGCCAATCGTTGCTTGAAGCACGGCTACCAAACCAAGGGCAGCCAGTCCCCACCCAACTAGAGTCATCGCAAGTTTGAGTTCGTTCATGCCTCGCAAACGTTTTGGAACCGCGGTTGGGTGTCCTGCGGTAATCAGGACTAGCGCGATCAGACCGGACAGAACTCCAAGGAGAGCTGCAATAGGAGCGGGTTGTCGATACTTCACCGCCTTCATCGCCCACCTGTTGTGAAGTTCAGATGTGAGGTTTCCTATCGCTATCTGATGGGCCGCCCATTGATCTGGGTTCCAGCCACGCCACAGTAGAAGCACGAGGTGTTCCGGAAGGTTTGATGAAGCTTCGGGTGCCGCTAGCAGGTCTTCTACGACTCTGCGGTATGCCTGATAAGTGGCTTCGGGAGAGACGCCACCAGCGCCGGTTGCCAGCGCCGGGATCAAAACTGTCGGTGGGTTTTTGACTTCTGTGCGCCTGATCAGCAGGTCAGAGATCGCATAGCTGATCCAGCCTGATAGACACGAAACGTAGCCAGGATCCGAGGAGTAACCGTCCTCTGGAACATTGAGTGATTCTTGCGCAGTTGACTCTCTGCATCGGGCACGACCTTTGTCGTCTCGCCAAACCATGATGGCAACATTGGCCACTTGCTTGATGCCTATCGCGCTGTAGGGGCCTTGGCATGGCTCGAAGGTTACATCTCCTATTTGATCAGCTTTGTCTGACTGGGGGTTTAAGGACTGAAGGTCACATCCCTTGGCGATCCTTTCGCTGATCCCGCCATTGTTTCGGTGAAACTCATCCACTGAGTTCACCAGAATCACGTCTCCAGAGAGCACTCCATCCCAACGGTCGGCCCCCTCGATCCTGGAGTCAAAAAAGTCCGCTTCCGCGACAAAAAGAGTGACACGATTCCTGTTGGGCGCCAGCAAGGTCAATAGCTTTAAATTGGCTCCTTCCTTTACCGTTCCCTGTGAATTCGTGGCACTCGCAAGTTGGCTCAATACTTGTCGCTTGACGTTTGTGCTCGAATCACCAGGAACTGCAGCCCACGTCTCGACCATGCTTATGTGAAGCAAATACCCGGCAATCATGGCCGCGACCAGCAAACCAAGCAGCAGTCGACGATAGCGCCTGAGCCAGATGAAGTAGGTCGTTACGTGTTTCACTGTGATTTATCTCAGGGTTGAGAGGTTTGCCACGCGATGGTTGTCATCATTTAAGTCATGAGCAAACCCTGGGCACGTCTGCTCGTTTCTCCTACTCATCAAGGAGAAGGATGCCGGGTTCAGGTCCCATTTTCTGTGGTTGCAAAATGACATTAGAAGTCGGTGTATATCACGTCAAGTCGGATCAACCGCAGCTGCGCCGGGATGCTCGCGTTGCTGGCGGTGAGGCTGAGCCTCTATCGGTGCAGCGATGTAGGTTGAGGCTGATCTCCCACCCCCTCAATCTGCCATTCGCCGACTCCCATACCAGCGCACCAGGGCTTTTTCCAGTTCGATCAGGGCACAGGTGAGCAGCGCCGCGAGGCCGCACCAGCCCCAGGCTTTCAAGGGCATGGAAGCGGTGGCAAACAGTTGCTGCAGCAGTGGCAGTTCGGTGAATAGCAGCTGCAGGAACGCGATCAGCAAGGCCATGCTCCAGACCATCGGGTTGTCACGCCAGGCGAAATGCGCCACGCCGTCGAGTCGACGACTGCTGAACAGATAGCCTACTTCGCAGGCCACCAGGGCATTGACCGCCAAAGCCCGACTGGCGTCCAGGCTCCAGCCCAGTTCCTGACTGAAATGGAACAGGCCCAGAGAAACCACGGTCATCAGCGCGGAAATCAGCAGTACCCGCCACAGCAGCACCTGACTGAGCAACGGCTGGCGGGGATCGCGGGGTGGTCGGCGCATGATGCCGGCTTCCGCGGGTTCAAAGGCCAGCGCCAACGCCAGGGTGACGGCGGTGATCATGTTCACCCAGAGGATCTGCAACGGCGTGATCGGCAATGTCCAGCCCAGGGCAATCGCCGCCAGCAGGATCATCGACTGCCCGCCGCTGGTGGGCAGGATGAACAGGATGGATTTCTTCAGGTTGTCGTAGACGGTGCGACCTTCCTCGATGGCATGGACAATGGTTGCGAAGTTGTCGTCGGCCAGCACCATCTGGGCCGCCTCTTTCGCCACTTCGGTACCCTTGATGCCCATGGCCACGCCGATGTCGGCGCGCTTGAGTGCCGGTGCGTCGTTGACGCCGTCGCCGGTCATCGCCACCCGTGCGCCGCTGGCTTGCAGGCCTTCCACCAGGCGCAGCTTCTGCGCCGGGTTGGTGCGGGCGAATACATGGGTGTCGGTCAGGCGTGCGGCCAGCTGGGTGTCATCGAGCCTGTCCAGCTCGACCCCGGTCATCGGTGGACTGTCGCCCAGGCCCAGCCGCTCGGCGATGCTGGCCGCAGTGGCGGCATGATCGCCGGTAATCATCTTGACCTGGATCCCGGCGCTATGACAGTCAGCGATGGCCTGGATGACCTCTTCACGCGGCGGATCGAGCATGCCCACCAGCCCCAGCAGCACATACCCGCCCTCGAGATCGGCGTAACTCAACTCCTGCTGGGGCTGGGGCAAGGTGCGCGAGGCCAGGCCCAGCATCCGCAGGCCCTGGCCAGCGCCTTGTTCCAGCGCGGCATGCCAGTAGCTCCGGTCGAGCGGCTCGTCCTGGCCATCACGCGATTGCCGATTGCAGACCTCCAGCAAGCGCTCGGGCGCGCCAATCAGGTAGATCAGGCCGTGCCCGGCTTGATGCTGGTGCAGGCTGGCGGTGCAGCGGTGTTCGGCGCTGAAGGGAATCGCATCCACCCGCGGCAGGTTGGCCGATTCATGTGGCAGTTCCAGGCCGAGCTTGCCTGCCAGGGTCAGCAGCGCCGCTTCGGTAGGGTCGCCGCTGATGCACCACTGCGCATCGGCCAGGTTGAGGCTCGCATGGTTGGCCAGCAGACCGGCCCGTGCCAGATGCTGGATATCGGCCGAATGATCCAGCTGACAGCCATCACCCGCCGCGCAGGAGACTCGTCCTTGGGGGGCATAGCCGATGCCCTCGACCTGGTAATGATGGGCCGCGGTGAAAACCTGCTGCACGGTCATTTCGTTGCGGGTGAGAGTGCCGGTCTTGTCCGAGCAAATCACCGTCACCGCCCCGAGGCTCTCCACCGCCGGCATCCGCCGGATGATCGCCTGGCGCCGGGCCATGCGCTGCACACCCAGGGCGAGGATGATGGTCATGACCGCCGGCAGACCTTCGGGGATGGCGGCGACGGCCAGACCCACGGCCGCCATCAACATATCCCCTGGCTCATAGCCTCGCAGGCCGATGCCGAAGGCAAAGGTTGCCGCCGCCATCACCAGGATAATCAGCGTGAGCTGCCGGGCGAAGTGCGCCAGGTCGGCGAGCAGCGGCGTTTGCAGCGCGCTGACGTTGCCCAGCATGTGGCTGATGCGACCCAGCTCGGTGTCGCCTGCGGTGCCGGCCACCACACCGACCGCGCTGCCGGCGCTGACCAGGGTGCCGGAGTAGGCCATGCTCAGCCGGTCGCCCAGGCTGGCATCCGCCTCTACCGGCGCCGTCTGCTTGTCCACGGGCAACGACTCCCCGGTGAGGGCCGCCTCCTCGACGCGCAGATCGCGCACTTCAAGCAAGCGCAGATCGGCGGGAACCCGCTCGCCGGCCTCGAGCAGCACAATGTCACCCGGCACCAGTTCTTCGGCCGACAAGGACAGCACCTCGCCGTCGCGGCGGACCCGGCTGTCGACCACCAGCATGCGCTGGATCGCGCGCATCGCCTGTTCGGCCTTGCCTTCCTGGATAAACCCGACGATGGCATTGATCAGCACGACGCCAAAAATCACCGCGCTGTCCAGCCACTCGCCCAAAGCGAAGGTGACCAGGCAGGACGCCAGCAACACATAAATCAGCAGGTTGTGGAACTGCAGCGCAAAGCGCTTCAGCGGACCATTGCCGCGCCCCTGGGGCAGGCGATTGGCGCCATAACGCGCCAGACGTTCGGCCGCCGCCGCGGCACTCAGCCCGTGTTCACTGGCTTGCAGTTGCCCGAGGCAGTACTCCGGCGTCTGGCTGTGCCACGTGGTTTGGGTCACCTTATCCATGTCGACATTCCCGAAATCAGCCTGTCGCAACTATAGAGTTCGCTTGATGAAGCCGTGCTGGTCCAAGTCAAGGTTGTACATCTTTTGGACTCGAAACGCGGCGGTCAGTCGCTTCAGCTTGGTTGGAGAAGTGTTTCTTCCAATTACACAGGCCTGAAAGCTTAGCGCAAGAGGAGGGGGCGACCGTTCAGCAACGCAACCACCGCGCTGCCCGCGGGTCACATGTCAGACACCCCCTGACGGCGAGCGCTGGCCATGAACAATCTGCGGATCGCGACGTTCAACATCAACGGTCTCCGTGCCCGACTGCCCAACCTGCTGGAATGGCTGGAGCGCGAGCAACCGGACATCGCCTGTTTGCAGGAACTCAAGGCCGCGGACAAGGACTTTCCCGTCCTGGACTTCGAGGCGGCGGGTTACGGGGCGATCTGGCATGGCCAGGCTGCCTGGAACGGGGTGGCGATCCTGGCTCGCGATGCGCAGCCGCTGGAAAGTCGTCGTGGCTTGCCGGGCGATGACGCGGACCTTCACAGTCGGTATCTGGAGGCGGCGGTGCATGGGGTGGTGGTGGGGTGCCTTTATCTGCCTAATGGCAATCCACAGCCAGGGCCGAAGTTTGATTACAAGCTGGCGTGGTTCGAGCGCTTGATCGATTACGCCAGGCTGCTGCAGGACAGTGATCATCCAGTGGTGCTGGCCGGGGACTACAACGTGGTGCCCACCGATCTGGATATCTACAACCCGCGCTCCTGGCTCAAGGACGCGCTGTTACAGCCTGCAAGCCGCGAGTGTTATCAGCGTTTGCTGGCTCAGGGCTGGACCGATTCATTGCGCAAACTGTATCCGCAGGATCGCCTCTACACCTTCTGGGATTACTTCCGCCAGCATTGGCAGAAGAACTCCGGGCTGCGTATCGATCACCTGTTGCTCAACCGGGCCCTGAGCCCTTACTTGCGCGAGGCCGGCGTCGATGCCTGGGTCAGGAATCAGCCCCATGCCAGCGATCATGCTCCGTGCTGGATCCGCCTGGCCTCGCGTAAGCGGCGTTGACGTGGTGATTGGTTAAATCAATTGTTACTCCTTGGCGGTAATGGCTTATATCTATCGTCCATCCGCAAAGCGTTCCTTTCCCAAGGGGCTGATCCTGGAGAAACGGGCGTACGCGACACCTCGTGTGCAAGGACTCAATCATGAGCCAGCCTCAGCTGCAAAACATCGAACTCTATCTGCAACGCCTGGGCTACGACGCGCCGCCAGCGCCGACGCTGGACACTTTGCGCGAGCTTCAACTGCGCCATACCAGCGTCTTCCCCTTCGAAACGCTGTCGACGCTGTTGCAGGTTCCGGTGCCCATCGATCTGCCGTCGGTGGAGCGCAAAGTCCTGCACGAAGGGCGGGGTGGTTACTGCTACGAACTCAACAATATGTTCCTGGCGTTGCTGCAACAGCTGGGATACGAGGCGCGGGGCATTACCGGGCGGGTGGTGATAGGCAGTCCCGAGGGCGTTTTGACCGCACGCACCCACCGCTTGAGTGTGCTGACCCTGGACGGCATTCGCTATATCACTGACGTCGGCTTTGGTGGCATGGTGCCGACGACCCCGCTGCGGCTGGACACCGAAGAAGAACAGCCAACGCCCCATGAGCCGTATCGGATAACGCAGGGGGAGGACAGCTACACCCTGCGCGCAAAAGTCGCCGGCGAATGGCGTGCACTGTATGTGTTTTATCTGCAGCCGCAGTCGGCGATCGATTACGAGATCGGTAATTGGTACGTCTCGACCCATAAGGACTCGCCGTTCCTTGGGCAGCTGATGGTGGCGAAGATGGGGCAGGGGCTGCGTCGAACGCTCAATAACAGTAGCTATGCCTTGCATCGGATGGGGCTAGAAAGCGAGCGGCGAGAGCTGACGGACCCTGACGAACTCATCGAACTGCTGCACAGCGAGTTTGGAATTCGGGTTCCGCAACATCCGCAGCTGAGGCAGATCATCCAACGCTTGATCAACCCGCCAGCTATTTGAAACGTTTTAACTGACGGACCTAATATCCGCCGCCACTATTCTCCCTGCGTTCTTTGTCGGCCTGTTGCCTGAGCTCCCACCCGGCGCAGTTGGTAAAACCCTGGTGGTCCACCTTGTCGCGTGCATCGAGGCTGATGTGGTAAGCCTGGCGCTGGCCGGTCTGAGACAACTGGTAGTCGAGACAGGAGCCGGGATTTTCCATGCGATTGCTTACCGCTACCGGTTGCCCGCCGATGTCGAGCACCTGCTGCTTGCTCATGCCGGTGCTGACCTTGGCGACCAGCGGTTCGTCCCGGTAGATCTGCTCCCGCGGGGTGGAACACGCGGTCAGGGTGGCCAGGGCAGCTAGCGTCACGAGCAGAAGGTTAGACATGGTCAGGCTCCCGGGGTTACCTGCTGCGCACGTTGCCGATTCAGCTCAGGGTGGCGCGAGCAGGGTATGCACTATCACTTGCGACCGCTGAAGTTCTGCCTCTGAAACTCAGTGCGGAACCAGTCCGCGAGCATGGCTTTTTCGGCATAGAGGCGGTCACTGTTGGCTGCCCGGCCGGGACGCTGCAGGTAGAACTTGTCACTGAGCCGGGCGTCGGCCTGGCGGATCGTCTGATCGTTTTGCTTGAGTACATAGTGCAGTTTCATCGACGGCCAGGTGATGTCGCGCATGAACCGCACCTGGCTGGCATTGACACGCCAAGGCTCGTAGCGACCGGCCAGATCGATGTCACTGACTTCGATCTGCAACACTTGTCCAGGCTGCAGATACCGTTTGCCGAGCTGCTCGAACGAGCTGCGCAGTTCTTTCATGACGTAATCGTCGGCGCCGGTTTCATAACCGGTAGTGTTCAGGCTGGCATCTCGAAACGATTCGGGATTCTTGAAGTTGACCTCGACCGAGGTCGTTGCGGCGAACGGTTGCGTCATGCTGCCCAGCATCATCAGCAAGACGGCGGTACCCGCGCCTGTCACACGCATGACACACCTCCGGACCCGGCTTGAGAGAAGCCGGCATCTGCTATTAAGTTTACCCCTCGCAAGGGTTTCGGCAACTTCAGCCAGGGCGTTGAGTCGCGGTTTTTTTCGGGTTGCACCTTGCAGGTCCGAGCGCTGGTAATTCAGGTCGTTCAGCTATTCTGGCAGCAAACATGGCATTTCAAGGTGTGTTGATTGTATACATCTAGCTGGACATTTGTTCCGACTGTTGCATACAGTGTGCGCATAACAAAAACCAGAGACCCCCTCACCATGAATACGCCTTCTGTTTCAAAACAACGGCCCGAGGATCAGAAACTCGGGATCGGCGCGAATATGGCTTACGGCCTGCAGCACGTTCTGACCATGTACGGCGGTATCGTCGCGGTGCCGTTGATTGTTGGTCAGGCGGCCGGGCTGGCTCCGGCGGATATCGGTCTGTTGATCGCCGCGTCGCTGTTTGCCGGTGGCCTGGCGACGTTGCTGCAAACCCTTGGTTTACCCTTTTTTGGTTGTCAGTTGCCGCTGGTGCAAGGTGTTTCGTTTGCCGGGGTTGCGACCATGGTGGCGATTGTCGGCAGCGGTGGCAGTGGGGGTATTCCAGCGATATTGGGCGCGGTGATGGCGGCGTCGTTGATCGGGTTGCTGATCACGCCGGTGTTCTCCAGGATCACCAAATTCTTCCCGCCCCTGGTGACCGGTATTGTGATCACCACCATTGGCCTGACGCTGATGCCGGTGGCAGCGCGTTGGGCCATGGGCGGTAACAGCCGCGCCGAGGATTTCGGCAGCATGCAGAACATTGGCCTGGCAGCCATGACCCTGGTACTGGTGCTGTTGCTGAGCAAGATCGGTAGTGCGGCGATTTCGCGCTTGTCGATTCTCTTGGCGATGGTCATCGGTACGCTGATTGCGGTGTTTCTCGGCATGGCCGATTTCTCCCAGGTCACCGAAGGGCCGATGATCGGCTTCCCGACGCCGTTCCATTTCGGTATGCCGACGTTCCAGGTCGCGGCCATCCTGTCGATGTGTATCGTGATCATGGTGACCCTGGTGGAAACGTCCGCAGACATCCTCGCGGTCGGTGAAATCATCAATACCAAGGTCGATTCAAAGCGTCTGGGCAACGGCCTGCGCGCCGATATGCTGTCGAGCATGTTCGCGCCGATCTTCGGCTCCTTCACCCAGAGCGCCTTTGCGCAGAACGTCGGGCTGGTCGCGGTTACCGGGGTGAAGAGCCGTTATGTGGTGGCCACTGGCGGGCTGTTCCTGGTGATCCTCGGTCTGTTGCCGGTGATGGGGCGGGTGATTGCTGCCGTACCGACTTCGGTATTGGGTGGCGCCGGTATCGTCCTGTTCGGCACCGTGGCTGCCAGCGGGATTCGTACGCTGTCCAAGGTCGATTACCGCAACAATATGAACCTGATCATCGTCGCCACCTCCATAGGTTTCGGCATGATCCCGATCGCCGCACCGACCTTCTACGATCACTTCCCGAGCTGGTTCGCGACCATTTTCCATTCCGGGATCAGTTCGTCGGCAATCATGGCGATTGCCCTGAACCTGGCATTCAACCATTTCACCGCTGGCAACTCGGATCAACAGTCGGTGTTCGTCGCCGGTACCGAGCGCAGCCTGTGCTTCCATGATGTCGCGGCATTGCGTGAAGGTGACTATTTCAGCGGTGGCAAGCTGCACGATGCTGAAGGTAACGAGATCCCGCTGCTGGCTGAGCCCTTGCATGCCTCGCAGGATCATCATTCGCACGATCCAAAGGCCGCGAGCGCGTCGGGTAGTACCGTAGGGGCTGCCGCAGGCTGCGATCCTTTGTAGGGGCCCGAGAAAAAACTTTCAGGATATGTCGTGTTTAGCGCAAAAGATCGCAGCCTGCGGCAGCTCCTACGGGGGGGTGTGTGCTCCCACCCTATTGCGGGTGTACCCGGTTGGCGTAGGAGCTGGCGCAGCCTGCGATCTCTTGGCGGTTCTGGATATTGCCCGAAGCAAGATCAAAAGATCGCAGCCTGCGGCAGCTCCTACGGGGGGTTGTGTGCACCCACCCTATTGCGGGTGTACCCGGTCGGCGTAGGAGCTGGCGCAGCCTGCGATCTTTTGGCGGTTCTGGATATTGCCCGAAGCAAGATCAAAAGATCGCAGCCTGCGGCAGCTCCTACGGGGGGTTGTGTACACCCACCCTATTGCGGGTGTACCCGGTTGGCGTAGGAGCTGGCGCAGCCTTCGATCTTTTGGCGGTTCTGGATATTGCCCGAAGCAAGATCAAAAGATCGCAGCCTGCGGCAGCTCCTACGGGGGGGTGTGTGCACCCACCCTATTGCGGGTGTGCTCGGTTGGCGTAGGAGCTGGCGTAGCCTGCGATCTTTTGGCGGTTCTGGATATTGCCCGAAGCAAGATCAAAAGATCGCAGCCTGCGGCAGCTCCTACGGGGGGGTGTGTGCACCCACCCTATTGCGGGTGTGCTCGGTTGGCGTAGGAGCTGGCGTAGCCTGCGATCTTTTGGCGGTTCTGGATATTGCCCGAAGCAAGATCAAAAGATCGCAGCCTGCGGCAGCTCCTACGGGGGGTTGTGTGCACCCACCCTATTGCGGGTGTACCCGGTCGGCGTAGGAGCTGGCGCAGCCTGCGATCTTTTGGCGGTTCTGGATATTGCCCGAAGCAAGATCAAAAGATCGCAGCCTGCGGCAGCTCCTTGTATCTCGACTATCGCTCCGCCAGGAGCGATAGTTCTCGACTGATCATCGAGGGAGGGATTTGGAAGCCGTGCAGCTCCTTAGGCCTAGAGCCTGCGACGTAGATCGTGCTCCAACCCTCCACACTCACTCATATAGTTCGAACGGTATCTTGGGCCCGTCTCTGGCGAGAGCCCGCATTCGCAAGGTTGGACAGAGTGCAGTGATGATCACAATTGATTCAATTGGGAGACGATCATGTCCGATTATGTTGGCGTCGACGCCGCTAAACACACCTTTGACATCGCCAAATACCTGCCTAACGGCAAACATAAAACCAAAGCAAAATTGCCCAATGCAATCAAGGGGTTCGAGGAGTTCCACGCCTGGCTGCAGAAGCACGTCGAGCCTTCAGCCTTAATCGTGATGGAAGCCACCGGCATCTACCACGAAGCGCTGGCCGAGTTCTTGTACAACAAGGGCTATCGGGTCTGTGTCGTCAATCCTGCGCAGACCAAAGCCCATGCCAGGAGTGATTTGCAACGGGTCAAAACAGACAAGACCGACGCCAAGCTAATCGCCGATTTCGCCAAGGAAAAGCATGAAAAGCTAACGCTGTGGGCGCCGGAGCCACTGAAGTATCGACAGGTGAAGGCCATGGTTCGTCGCCTGAATGACCTTCAGGAAATGCTGCAAATGGAACGTAATCGTCTGGACGTGTCCGACGACAGCGTCAAGGTTTCGATCAATTCCGTCATCAACCACATCCAGAAAGAGATTGCCGAAACCAAAAAGGCGCTGAAGAAACACATTGATGACGACCCGGACATGCGCCAAATGCGCGACTTGGTGGTGACCATTGATGGCATTGCCGACAAATCGGCGCAGATGCTTTTTGCCGAGCTGGGCGACCTGCGAAAGTATTCGAATCCTCGACAAATGGTGGCGGCGGCGGGCTTAAATCCAAAGCTGGAAGAGTCTGGCCAGCTTAAGGGCCGCACCTTTATCTCGAAAATCGGATCAGCGCGACTCCGCACCGGGCTCTACATGCCAGGTCTGGTGGCGATGCAGCATAACGAAGCGATTATCGCGCTCAAAGAGCGATTGAAAGCC
Organism: Pseudomonas sp. KH_050; assembly: GCF_057838875.1. Lineage (NCBI taxonomy): Bacteria > Pseudomonadati > Pseudomonadota > Gammaproteobacteria > Pseudomonadales > Pseudomonadaceae > Pseudomonas > Pseudomonas sp. KH_050. The sequence continues at coordinate 2,309,167 of NZ_CM174478.1, forward strand.
AACGGCAAGGCCCCCAAGCAGATCATCTGTGCAGCGATGCGCAAGCTGCTGCACATCATCTTTGGAGTGATCAAATCGGGCCAACCATTTGACCCGAAACTTGCGCTTGCCCGGTGAGGGTTAAGACGGTATCTACAGGGGGTTGTGTGCACCCACCCTATTGCGGGTGTACCCGGTTGGCGTAGGAGCTGGCGTAGCCTGCGATCTTTTGGCGGTTCCGAAGAGTGCCCGAAGCAAGATCAAAAGATCGCAGCCTGCGATTTTTTGATTTTCCGCACGATGCCCGACGCCTGTGGTCGTAGATTGTGTCCGCATCTTTCGCGCATTCCGCGCCTGTGTGCTGCGAGCACTCTCTGGAGCGCCGATGAGTCAGGATGTCCTAGCGACCGAAACCAATCGCCGTCAGTTGCAGCAGATCATCTCCGGGCTGTCGGACGGGGTCATCCTGATCGAAGTGGATCAAACCATTCTCTGGGCCAACGAAGCCGCGCTCACCATGCACGGTGTCAGCCAGGTCAGCGAACTGGGCGCCAATGCGCAGGAATATGCCGAACGCTTTGCCTTGCGCTACCGCAACAACCATCCGGTGCTTGCCGACAGTTACCCGATCAGCCGCGTCGCCAAAGGCGAGATTTTCAGCGATGTGATGGTCGAAGTCACCGCCAACGCCGACCAGCAACGCACCTGGGTCCATCGCATCCGCAGCATGATTCTCGAGGATCGCAGTGGCGAACCGGAGTCGTTGGTGCTGATTTTTGCCGATGTCACCGACTGGGCCAGCGCCGAGCAGCGCTTCGAAAAGACCTTCAATGCCAACCCTGCGCCGGCGGTGATTTGTCGGTTGAGTGACCTGCGTTACATCAAGGTCAATCAGGGCTTTCTAGAGATGACCGGCTATGCCCGCGATCAGGTCATCGGTCGTTCGGTGTATGAGCTGGATGTGCTTGAAGATGCCGATCGCAAGGACCTGGCCATCGAGCGCTTGAACGCGGGCGCTACCATTCCGCAGATGGAGGCCGAGCTGCGCTTGCCCGAGGGCGGCAGCAAGCTGGTGGTAGTCGCCGGACAGCCGCTGGATATCAATGATGAAGCCTGCATGTTGTTTTCCTTCATGGACCTGGAGCCGCGGCGCAAGGCCGAGATCGCTCTACGTCAGAGTGAAGAGCGTTTTGCCAAGTCCTTTCGCCTGACGCCAGTGCCGATTCTGGTGTGCTATGCCGAAAGCCGGCAAGTGGTCGACATCAATGAAGCCTTCCTGACAACTACCGGTTACACCGCTGAAGAATTGCTCGGCAAGACGGTCGAAGAAATTTCCTTTGTCGAAAGCCCCGAGGCCTGTGCACGCTTGTTCACAGCGCTGGAGAAATCCGGAAGCCTCGACGGTGTGGATCTGAAGTTGCGCAAGAAAGGTGCTGAACTGATTGACTGCGTGGTCTCGGCGGACACTGTCAGCATTCAGGATTCGCCCTGCTATTTACTGGTGCTGATGAATATCACCGAGCGCAAGCGTACCGAGCTGGAGCTGGTGGCGGCCATTGAAGAGGTGATGCAGGACGCCTCCTGGTTCAGCCGGACTCTGATCGAAAAACTCGCCAATGTAAAAAGCGTGAATTCACCGCAACTGCCAAGCATTTCATTCGCTGACTTGACGGCTCGCGAGCGGGATGTGCTGAGGTTGATCTGCGAGGGGCTGGCGGATAAGGAGATCGCCGCGCGTCTGACGCTGGCGCCCAATACGGTGCGCAATCATGTGGCGATGGTGTATTCCAAACTCGATGTTCACAGCCGCAGTGAAGCGATTGTCTGGGCCCGTGAGCGCGGTCTGTTCGCCGGTGAACGGCGGGCCAAGGGCAAGCAGTAAAGGTGCAAATGCACTAGGTCAGCCAGTGCAAATTCAGCTTCTGCCGGCTATGGGCGTTTCTTACTCTTTGAATAGCGACATCCCTCTTTTTGGATGGGTGTCGCGATCCCTTTAAAGCAGGCTAAGGAACGTTACATGTACAGCGAACAGATCAATGCTGCAGTCGATGCAGTCGCCGTTAAAACCCTGGGTATCCTCGGGTGATTTCCCTATCGTTATTGCGCGGTTATCTGCAGCAGAGTTTCCTGCCGCTGGCGTGCGACTGCGATCTGTGTCCCGGGCCGACATTGACGGTGCGTGTCTATGACCCTGTCAGTGGCCGGGTCGATTTGGTGGTCGGTGGCCTGCGTCCGGAAAAGCTGAAAACCCTGGAAGATGTTCAGGCCCTGATTGAAGAACTGCGCTACGAATTGCAGAGCAACAGCCTCGACCGCTCCGGGACGGCGTAGCCGACCGTATTCACGCCGAAACCTGCGTCACCGGCTCGGTCAGTACTTTCCTGAAGGTTTCCACCAGCGGGCGCAGATTGATCCGGTGCCAGGCCGCCCACAACGGCGTGGTGAAGGAAATCCATGGCACTTCCCGCAACACCACGCCGGGTGGCGCGTTACGGCTCAGGCCTTTTTGGATCATCGCGATGCCCAATCCGGAGGCCACCAGCCCCAGCGCGGTAAAGGGTTCGGTCGCCTCCATGCGGATGTCCGGGGTGAAGCCGGCGCGGATGCAGGCAGAGACAAAGTCATCACGACTGGCCGCATCCTGGCGCGGTTGCACGCCAATCCACTCCTGTGCGGCCAGATCCGCGGGTGTCAGTTGCGCCTGGCTGGCCAGCGGATGCTGTTCGGGCAGCGCCAACAGCATTGGGTCATCCAGCACCTGAAGGCTCTGCAGATCCGGATCGTCATTGGCGGGCGGTTCGCTGACCAGGGCGATGTCCAGGCTTCTTTGGCGTAACCCCTCAAGCTGTTCGATGGAGCTCAGGTTGTACAGCGCGACGTGCACGCTTGGCCGGGATCCGCGCAGGACCCGCAAGGCATTCGGCAGCACCCCGGCGTGCATGGCGTTTTCGATGTAGCCGATGCACAGCCCGCCTTCTTCGCCACGGCCGAGCCTCCGCCCCAGGGATTCCAGGCGGTTGGCATGGGTCAGCAGGGCGCGGGTTTCCGCCAGGAAAGTCTGGCCGTCGCGGGTCAGGCGGATACGTTGCTGGCTGCGCTCGAACAAGGTCAGGCCCAGGCGTTCTTCCAGCTGGGCGATCTGCCGACTCAGCGGGGATTGGGAAATGTGCAGCCGTTCAGCGGCGCGACCGACATGTTCTTCCTCGGCGACGGCAACGAAGTAACGGAGTTGGCGGAAGTCGATCATGTGAGACCTGGAGGGACTTAACTGCTGCATATTATGTCTTGGACGGTCCGATCCTCGCAATCCAGAATCTGCTCAACGGTCACTCAAGTGGCCATGACCTGATGAGGATTGATCCATGAGTCTGAAAGACAAACTGCCCGGCGTTCTGGGCTTCGGTACCGCGCCGTTGGGCAACATGTTTCGCGCCATCCCCGAGGAAGAAGCACTGGCTACGGTCGAAGCGGCCTGGGACGCAGGCGTACGTTACTTCGACACCGCACCCTTTTATGGTTCGGGCCTGTCGGAGTTGCGTCTGGGCTCGGCCCTGGGCCGGTACAACCGTGACGACTATGTGCTCAGCAGCAAGGTCGGCCGGGTCATCCTCGATGCAGTCGAGGACGCCACCCACCGTGATCTAGGCGAGAAGAGCGGGGTATTCGAACACGGTCGGCCGAACAAGATGCTCAACGATTACAGCGCCGATGCGACCTTGCGCTCGATCGAGGACAGCCTTGAACGCCTGCAGACCGACCGTCTGGATATCGTCTGGATTCACGACATCGCTCAGGACTTCTATGGCGATCAGTGGCTGGAATACTTCAATCAGGCGCGCACCGGCGCCTTCAAAGTGCTGACCCGCCTGCGCGAAGAGGGCGTGATCAAGGCCTGGGGCCTGGGGGTGAATCGCGTCGAACCTTGCGAGCTGACCCTTGATCTGGCTGAGGCGCAACCAGACGGCTTTCTGCTGGCCGGTCGCTACACTCTGTTAGACCACGACCGTGCCCTGCAACGCTTGATGGATGCGGCGCTGGCGCAGAAGGTCGAGATCGTTGTCGGTGGTCCTTACAGTTCGGGGATTCTGGCTGGTGGCGAGCATTTCGAATACCAGAAAGCCAGCCCGGCGATCATCAACAAAGTCGAACATATCAAGCGTATCGCCCAGGCCCATGGGGTCGACATCAAGGCAGCGGCATTGCAGTTCTCCCTGGCCCACCCGGCGGTTGCCGCGGTCATTCCGGGGTCGAGTCGTCCAGGTCGAATCGCTGAAGACGTTGCCGCTTTATCGGCAAAAATCCCGCGCGCGTTCTGGCAGGCGCTGCGCGAGGCTCATTTGATTTCTGCCAGTGCCCCTTTACCCACTGCTTAAGCATCTGGAGCCGAATATGAACATTGATTTGACTGGAAAACTCGCGATTGTCAGCGGCAGCACCGCCGGAATCGGGCTGGGCATCAGCAAGGCACTGGCCGAGTCCGGGGCCACGGTGGTGGTGATCGGTCGCGAGTCGTCCAAGGTCGAGCACGCATTGAGAGATATCCTTCAGAGTGTGCCCGAGGCCAAACTGCGCGGGCTGGAGGCGGATCTGGGCACCGTCGAAGGCGCCGAGCAGCTGTTCGCCAGCGAGCCACGAGCGGACATTCTGGTCAACAATCTGGGAATCTTCAACGATGTCGACTTCTTCGACACCCACGACAGTGAGTGGGCGCGCTTCTATGAAATCAACGTGATTTCCGGGGTGCGCCTGGCGCGACATTACGTACCGGACATGATCGGCCAAGGGTGGGGGCGGGTGATTTTCCTGTCCTCCGAATCGGGTATCGCCACGCCAGGAGACATGATCAACTACGGCGTCACCAAAAGTGCCAATCTGGCGGTGTCCCATGGTTTGGCCAAGCGTCTGGCGGGAACCGGAGTCACGGTCAACTCAATCTTGCCGGGGCCGACCTTCACCGATGGCCTGGAACACATGCTCAAGGACGCTATTGCGAAATCCGGGCGCAGCGCCCGTGAAGAAGCCGATGAGTTTGTGCGCAAGGCGCGGCCGACCTCGATTATTCAGCGTGCGGCCGAGGTCGAGGAAGTCGCCAACCTGGTGGCCTATATCGCTTCGCCGCTGTCTTCGGCGACCACCGGCGCGGCCTTGCGGGTCGACGGTGGTGTAGTTGACAGCATGGCGATCTGAAGCTTTTTTAACCTTGATTTTTTGGAGAAACTTGCATGGCTAATGCCTCAGAATTCATCGATGTCCCGGTTTCGGCCGATCAAGTCTGGAAATTGATTGGCGGCTTCAACTCGCTGCCGGACTGGTTGCCGTTCATTGTCAAAAGCGAACTCAGCGAAGGCGGGCGGGTGCGCAGCCTGCAAACCGTGGACGGCCTGGTGATCGTCGAGCGCCTCGAGGCATTTGACAATGCCATGCGTTCCTACAGCTATTCGATCAGCCAGGCACCGTTTCCGGTGACCGATTACCTGGCCACCTTGCGCGTTGAAATGCTCGAAAGCGGTCACACCTCGCGAGTCACCTGGGCGGGGCGCTTTACCCCGGTCGGCGTCAGTGAAGAGGAGGCGGTGGAGTTGTTTACCGGCATCTACCGTGGAGGACTGGAGGCGTTGCTGGCCAATTTCCAGGATTGAGTCGAGGGCGTAGACATTAAAGCACCAGCCGCGCACCGCCGCGCTGGCTGGTGCCCACCTCAAGCGTGAACCCGCAAAAGCTATAAGCGCAAATTGCCTTCTCTTCTCAAGCCCGCCCCCAGTGCATAAAACCCGCCGATATTGCCCGGCTAGTGCAAATTGCATGGTCGAGCGCCAAGGGGAAAAACCAACTCATTGAAATAAAGCGATTTATCAAAAGTTCGCGATTGGCACGCTGACTGCAATTTCTCCCGTGAGAGTTGTAACTCCATTTCATGGCGGGAGCAGAACAACAATGAATAGAACCACTGATACTTATCTCACTGCGCTGGACGAGTCGAGCAGCCACTCAGGGGTTTCCTGGGCGGCGATATTTGCCGGGGCCGTGGCTGCGGCTGCGCTGTCGCTGGTGCTGGTGGTGCTTGGCTTCGGGCTGGGTTTCTCGGCAGTCTCGCCGTGGGCCAACAGCGGCATCAGCGCCAAGAGTCTGGGCATCTCGACCATTGTCTGGCTGGCCTTCACCCAAATCGTTGCATCCGGCATGGGCGGTTACCTTGCCGGTCGCTTGCGGGTGAAGTGGGCAAACATGCATGGCGATGAGGTGTACTTCCGCGACACTGCCCATGGCTTTCTGGCCTGGGCGGTCGCGACCCTGGTGACCGCGACCCTGGTCCTCGGCTCGCTGAGCAGTCTCGTCAGCGGCGGGGTGCAGGCCGGTGCCAGCGTGGCCTCCGGTGCAACCAGCGCGATGACCCAAGTCGCTGGCAATGCCGCAAGCAACAGCAGCGGTGGCGATTTTGGCTACTTCGTCGACAGCCTGTTCCGTGACGATCGCCCGGCGGCGGTCAGCGATGACGCGGTGCATGGCACGGTGACGCGAATCTTCGCGCGCAGCCTGGGTAACGATGGCCAGTTGGCGGTCGAGGATCGTAGCTATCTGGCACAACTGGTCGCCCAGCGCACCAACCTCAGCCAGCCCGATGCCGAACGCCGGGTCGACGAAGTGTTCGCCAAGACCCGGCAGGCCGTAGCGGACGCAAAACAAGCCGCCGCGACCGCCAGCAAAGCCGCTGCCTGGAGTTCGCTGTGGATGTTTGTCGCGCTGCTCTGCGGTGCGTTTTTCGCCAGCTTCGCCGCGACCTTTGGCGGTCGCAGTCGGGATGCCGTGGAGTATCTCGAAACCGAAGACTATGTTCGCACCACTTCACTGCCGCCCGTTCGCTAAGCCAGGAGAATGACCATGCGCTCATTACTGCTGTTGTTCCTCGGAGTACCGATCCCGATCATTATCCTGATTGCGCTGCTTACGTGATCTGACGTTGCAATTCAAAGCCGCCGAAGGCCGGAGAAGATCGCCGCCTATCGGCAGCTCCTACGCCGACCACGTCCATCCGCCATTGCCCGGGTGTACGCAAATCCCTGTAGGAGCTACCGCAGGCTGCGATCTTTTGATCTTGATCTTCGACGGTCGTCAAATCGCTAAAAGATCGCAGCCTATCGGCAGCTCCTACGCCGACCACGTCCATCCGCCATTGCCCGGGTGTACGCAAATCCCTGTAGGAGCTGCCGCAGGCTGCGATCTTTTGATCTTAATCTTCGACGGTCGTCAAATCGCTAAAAGATCGCAGCCTATCGGCAGCTCCTACGCCGACCACGTCCATCCGCCATTGCCCGGGTGTACGCAAATCCCGCGTAGGAGCTGCCGCAGGCTGCGATCTTTTGATCTTGATTTTCGACGGTCGTCAAATCGCTAAAAGATCGCAGCCTATCGGCAGCTCCTACGCCGACCACGTCCATCCGCCATTGCCCGGGTGTACGCAAATCCCGTGTAGGAGCTGCCGCAGGCTGCGATCTTTTGATCTTGATCTTCGACGGTCGTCAAATCGCTGAAAGATCGCAGCCTATCGGCAGCTCCTACGCCGACCACGTCCATCCGCCATTGCCCGGGTGTACGCAAATCCCTGTAGGAGCTGCCGCAGGCTGCGATCTTTTGATCTTGATCTTCGACGGTCGTCAAATCGCTAAAAGATCGCAGCCTATTGGCAGCTCCTACGCCGACCACGTCCATCCGCCATTGCCCGGGTGTACGCAAATCCCGCGTAGGAGCTGCCGATAGGCTGCGATCTTTTGATCTTGATCTTCGACGGTCGTCAAATCGCTGAAAGATCGCAGCCTATCGGCAGCTCCTACGCCGACCACGTCCATCCACCATTGCCCGGGTGTACGCAAATCCCGCGTAGGAGCTGCCGATAGGCTGCGATCTTTTGATCTTGATCTTCGACGGTCGTCAAATCGCTGAAAGATCGCAGCCTATCGGCAGCTCCTACGCCGACCACGTCCATCCGCCATTGCCCGGGTGTACGCAAATCCCGCGTAGGAGCTGCCGCAGGCTGCGATCTTTTGATCTTGATCTTCGACGGTCTTCAAATCGCTGAAAGATCGCAGCCTATCGGCAGCTCCTACGCCGACCACGTCCATCCGCCATTGCCCGGGTGTACGCAAATCCCTGTAGGAGCTGCCGCAGGCTGCGATCTTTTGATCTTGATCTTCGACGGTCGTCAAATCGCTGAAAGATCGCAGCCTATCGGCAGCTCCTACGCCGACCACGTCCATCCACCATTGCCCGGGTGTACGCAAATCCCTGTAGGAGCTGCCGCAGGCTGCGATCTTTTGATCTTGATCTTCGACGGTCGTCAAATCGCTGAAAGATCGCAGCCTATCGGCAGCTCCGCCGACCACGTCCATCCGCCATTGCCCGGGTGTACGCAAATCCCTGTAGGAGCTGCCGCAGGCTGCGATCTTTTGATCTTGATCTTCGACGGTCGTCAAATCGCTGAAAGATCGCAGCCTATCGGCAGCTCCGCCGACCACGTCCATCCGCCATTGCCCGGGTGTACGCAAATCCCGCGTAGGAGCTGCCGCAGGCTGCGATCTTTTGATCTTGATCTTCGACGGTCGTCAAATCGCTGAAAGATCGCAGCCTATCGGCAGCTCCTACGCCGACCACGTCCATCCGCCATTGCCCGGGTGTACGCAAATCCCGTGTAGGAGCTGCCGCAGGCTGCGATCTTTTGATCTTGATCTTCGACGGTCGTCAAATCGCTGAAAGATCGCAGCCTATCGGCAGCTCCTACGCCGACCACGTCCATCCACCATTGCCCGGGTGTACGCAAATCCCGCGTAGGAGCTGCCGCAGGCTGCGATCTTTTGATCTTGATCTTCGACGGTCGTCAAATCGCTGAAAGATCGCAGCCTATCGGCAGCTCCTACGCCGACCACGTCCATCCACCATTGCCCGGGTGTACGCAAATCCCTGTAGGAGCTGCCGCAGGCTGCGATCTTTTGATCTTGATCTTCGACGGTCGTCAAATCGCTGAAAGATCGCAGCCTATCGGCAGCTCCTACGCAGATTCGCATACACCCGCGAAATGGTGGATGTAAGCGGTCAGCGTGCATTTCAGGTTAATGGCGACGCGGCGAACGTAAGGTGAATCAAGCATTCCGATCAGCTTCATGGACAACTCCTTTGTGATGAGCAACGGTGCAATGACGGCTGCCAATTTAGCGGCAAACCTTTGCCTGAGCACTTGGTAACGGCGTCCATCCGCCAGCTATGCTTGTTGATTCAGGTGTCGGGTTGACGCGGGAGGCCTGCCATGGACACGGTTAAAACTGCACTGGTGCTGGCCGGCGGTGGCAGTCTCGGCGCGGTTCAGGTCGGCATGTTGCGGGCGCTGCTCGAAGCCGGAGTGGCTTTCGATCTGGTGATCGGTGCTTCGGTCGGGGCGATCAATGGCGCGTATTTCGCAGCCAGGCCCACTGCCCAGGGTGTCGCCGAGCTGGCGGACTTCTGGCGCGGGTTGCGCAAGGCAGATGTGTTTCCGTTTTCGCTGACCGATACCCTGGCCGCGATCCTGCGTCGGCGCGGTTATCTGCTGCAGTCTTCGGCACTCCAGCAACTGGTGCGTCGGGCGCTGCCGGTGACCTTGATCGAACAGACCGAATTGCCCCTGTACATCGTCACCACCAACCTGCTCACCGGCACCGACGAACTGCTGTCGAGCGGCAGCGTTGAACAGGCCTTGCTCGCCAGCGCGGCCATTCCGCTGGTGTTCCCCACTGTACGGATCGGCGACAAATGGCTGGTGGATGGCGGTGTGACCAGTAACACGCCGATTGCCAGTGCGGTATTTTTGGGAGCAACCCGTGTCGTGGTGGTGCCGACCGGATTCGGTTGTGCCTGTCCACAGCCGCCGACCGGGCTGGTGGCGCTGGCGTTGCACACCCTGAACCTGATGAGCATGCGCCAACTGGTTCGCGACATTGAGCTGTATTCGTCGCGGGCCGCTATCCATGTGGTGGCGCCGCTGTGCCCGCTGGGGATTTCGGTGTTCGACTTCAGCCAGACCGATCTGCTGCTACGACGGGCCTATGAGCAGACCCAGGACTGGATCGCGAAAGGCGGGCTGGTGCGCACCGGGGTGCCGGGTTCATTGCAGGCCCACACTCACCACCCGAAGTAAGCCGGATTGCATCCAGGCCTAGTCCTCGAACCCCACCTGCTCGTGAATCTCGTCGACCTTCAATTCCAGGCGATAGGCCACGGCGATAAACAGCGCCTGGCACAGACACAAGGTGGCACTCAACGAGCGGAAAGCGAACGAGCTGCCCTCATTGACCAGCAGCACGGTATTGGCGCGCTTGGCCAGGGGCGACAGGTTGCTGTCGGTGATGATCAGGGTTTTTGCCTGGTGGTGTTGGGCAATACGCAGGCAATGCTGGGTTTCCTTGCCGTACGGCGTGAAGCTGATGGCGATCACCAGATCGTTGGCGCGCACGCTGCGCATCTGTTCGCGGTAACTGCCGCCCAGGCCCGAGACCAGGTGGATGCGCTTGTTGGTGTGCTGCAGGTTGTAGACCAGGTAATCGGCCACCGCGAAGGAACGGCGCACGCCGACCACGTAGATGTTATCGGCATTCACCACCAGGTCCACGGCCTTGTCGAAGGCCTGATCGTCCAGTTCCAGGCCCAGGCGTTCGATACCCGACAGCGTGGCGTTGATGCATTCTCGCGCCAGGTCACCGCCGCTGGCCTTCTGCGACTTGTTGGCGATCATGCTGCGAATGCGCTGCTGGTAGTTCTGCATCGGCGTGGTCTTGTGGGTGTAGGCCTCGCGGAACAACGCCTGCATCTCACTGAAACCACTGAAACCGAAGCGCTGGGAGAAACGCACGATGGCCGAGGGGTGCACTTCGCACTCGCGAGCGATATCGCTGATGCGGTCGACCATGATTCGGTCGCTTTGCTGGCTCATGTAGCTGGCGATGCGTTTGAGCTGGCGCGGCAGGCTTTCGTATTCGTCGGTGATCAGCTGCAGCAGGCGCTCGGCATTGATCGGGGGGCTGACGAGGTCGCTCTCGGGCGTGCTCCCGGGCGTAGCCGGCTGATCGGTGCGGGACATAAAGAATCCTTCTGGCTGGTTCTTTCAGGGACGGCGGGTAAGTGCCGGCCCTCGACACTAGGTTGGCTTGCGCAGTCTACAGGGTAGGCGCAAATAAAATCTTGAGCGTGAAGTCAGGGGTCGAGTGCTGAATCGATGCACTTGAATTTCGTCAAGCTTAATGGAAAAAATATTCCACGTAAAAAATTTATAGAATAAATATTGATCGGGGTCGCGAGACGTTTTAGTCTGGTCCCACACCAAAAGTGTTCGCGCTTGCACCGCGGCGAACGCAGGCTGATAAAAATAACAGGAGCCAGCATGGGCCAGACTCGTTTTGCCAGTGGGCGTCAATTGGATCTGATTTGCCTCGGGCGCCTTGGCGTCGACCTCTACGCACAGCAAGTCGGTGCGCGGCTGGAGGATGTCAGCAGTTTCGCCAAGTACCTGGGCGGTTCATCGGCGAACATCGCCTTTGGCACCGCACGCCTTGGTCTCAAGTCGGCGATGTTGAGCCGGGTGGGCGACGATCATATGGGGCGTTTCCTGCTCGAATCCCTGGCCCGCGAAGGCTGTGACATCAGCGGGGTCAAGCTTGATCCGGAGCGCCTGACCGCCATGGTGCTGCTCGGGCTCAAGGACCGCGAAACCTTTCCCCTGGTCTTCTACCGCGAGAACTGCGCCGACATGGCGTTGCGTGCCGAGGACATCAGCGAATCCTTCATCGCTTCCAGCAAAGCCTTGCTGATCACCGGCACGCATTTCTCCACGGACGGCGTGTACAAGGCGAGCATCCAGGCGCTGGATTACGCCCGCAAGCACAACGTCAAACGGGTGCTGGATATCGACTACCGCCCGGTACTCTGGGGCCTGGCCGGCAAGGCGGACGGCGAAACCCGTTTTGTTGCCGACCAGAAGGTCAGCCAGCATGTGCAGAAAATCCTCCCGCGCTTCGACCTGATTGTCGGCACCGAAGAAGAGTTCCTGATTGCCGGTGGCAGCGAAGACCTGCTCGGCGCACTGCGCACCGTGCGTTCGCTGACGGCCGCGACCCTGGTGGTCAAGCTCGGCCCGCAAGGCTGCACGGTGATTCATGGGGCGATCCCGGCGCGGCTCGAAGACGGCGCGATCTATCCCGGAGTGCGGGTCGAAGTGCTCAATGTGCTGGGGGCCGGCGATGCCTTTATGTCGGGCTTCCTCAGCGGTTGGCTGGAGGACGCGAGCGACCAGCGTTGCTGCCAGTTGGCCAACGCCTGCGGCGGTCTGGTGGTGTCGCGCCACGCCTGCGCCCCGGCGATGCCGACCCGTGCCGAACTGGATTACCTGTTCAACAGCCCGGTACCGATTACCCGGCCCGATCAGGACCCGGTGCTTCAGCGCCTGCACCAGGTCAGCGTGCCGCGCAAGGCCTGGAAACAACTGTTTATCTTTGCCTTCGACCACCGTTGGCAGCTGGTCGAGCTGGCGCAAAAGGGCGGACGTGAGCTCAGCAGCATTGGTGAACTCAAGCAGCTGTTCATCAAGGCGGTGGAGCGGGTCGAGGCCGACTTGCGCAAACAAGGCATCGAAGCGGATGTCGGTCTGTTGGCCGACCAGCGCTTTGGCCAGGACTCGCTGAACGCCGCCACCGGTCGCGGTTGGTGGGTTGCGCGTCCGGTGGAAGTCCAGGGTTCGCGGCCATTGGCCTTCGAACAGGGTCGCTCGATTGGCAGCAACCTGATCGCCTGGCCCCAGGAACAGATCATCAAATGCCTGGTGCAATTCCACCCGGATGACGAGCCATTGCTGCGCCTGGAGCAGGAAGCGCAGATCAAGAGCCTGTACCAGGCGGCGCAAGTCAGCGGCCATGAATTGCTGCTGGAAATCATCCCGCCCAAGGATCACCCGTCAACCCATCCGGATGTGCTCTACCGCGCCATCAAGCGCCTGTACAACCTTGGCATTTACCCCGCCTGGTGGAAGATCGAGGCGCAGAGTGCTGCCGAATGGGAGCAACTCGACACCCTGATTCAAGAGCGTGACCCCTATTGCCGGGGTGTGGTGCTGCTGGGCTTGAACGCGCCGGCCGCGGCCCTTGCCGAAGGTTTTCAGCAAGCCAGTCAGAGCAAGACCTGCCGCGGCTTTGCCGTCGGCCGGACGATTTTCCAGGAGCCCAGCCGAGCCTGGCTGGCCGGGGAAATCGATGACGAAGCGCTGATCCAGCGAGTGCAGGGCACCTTCGTTGAATTGATCGAGGCCTGGCGCACGGCCCGGGGTTGAATGGCGGCCTTTGTGGCTGGGGGCTTTCTGTGGCGAGGGGGCTTGCCCCCGTTGGACTGCGAAGCAGGCCTGAAAATTGCCACCGTGTTTCGTCAGGCACTCCGCGTTTACTGGGTTTACGACTGCTACGCAGCCGAACGGGGCGATGCGGCGTTCCGACAAGCCCCCTCGCCACACGTGTTCGACCTATGAGGTCAGATTCACAGTCAGCAATTTTTTCAGAAAACAACAAAAGGTGCAGCCATGCCCGCTATCCGAATTGGCATCAACCCGATTTCCTGGAGCAACGACGACCTGCCGGCCCTCGGCGGGGAGACGCCGCTGAGCACCGCCTTGAGCGAGGGCAAGGAGATCGGCTACGAGGGCTTTGAACTCAACGGCAAGTTCCCCAAGGACGCCAAGGGCGTCGGCGATGTGCTGCGGCCTTATGACCTGGCACTCGTTTCCGGCTGGTACTCCAGCCGCCTGGCCCGGCGTTCGGCGGCCGAGGAAATCGACGCCATCGGCAGCCACGTCGAGCTGCTGGCGAAGAACGGCGCCAAGGTGCTGGTCTACGGCGAAGTCGCCGACTCGATCCAGGGCCAGCCGATTCCACTGGTTGAACGTCCGCGTTTCCACACCGAACAGGCCTGGCAGGAATACGCCGACAAGCTCACCGAACTGGCGCGTTTCACCTTGTCCCAAGGTGTGCGCCTGGCCTATCACCACCACATGGGCGCCTACGTCGAATCCCCGATCGACATCGACACATTGATGAGCCTGACTGGCAGTGAAGTCGGGCTGTTGTTCGATTCGGGGCACTGCTACATGGGGGGTGGCGAACCACTGGAAGTGCTGCGTAAACACATCGACCGCGTGTGCCACGTGCACTTCAAGGATGTGCGCAAACCGGTGGTGCAACTGGCGCGCAACAACCTCTGGAGCTTCCCGGACTGCATCATCAACGGCACTTTCACCGTGCCCGGCGACGGCGATATCGACTTTGCCGCGCTGCTGGATGTGCTGCTGGCGGCCGACTATCAGGGCTGGCTGGTGGTCGAGGCCGAGCAGGACCCGGCGGTGGCGCCGAGTTATGTCTACGCGAAAAAGGGTTTTCACACGCTGCGCGCACTTCTCGATGCCGCCCTGGCTAACCGGAGTACTGGACAATGAGCCTGCTGGTCAAAAGCAACGCCCAGGGCCAGACCATGGTCGAACTCGGCGCCGGTCAACTGGAGTACGTCGGTTTTGCCGCCTACCGCCTGAGCCTAGGCGAATCCCTGCCGGTCAGTGCCGGTGATAAAGAGCTATGCCTGGTGCTGCTCAGTGGCCGGGTGACGATCCAGGGCGAAGTCCCGGGGCAGGGCACCTTCAACTGGGACAACATCGGCGACCGGCAGTCGGTGTTTGAAGACAAGTCGCCGTTTGCCGCCTACTTGCCGCCAGGCAGTCAGGCGCAAGTGCTGGCCTTGAGCGATGTGCAGATCGCCGTCTGCGCCGCGCCCGGTTCGACCGGCAACGGCCTTGGCCCCCGGCTGATCAAACCACAAGACATGAAACGCAGCGTACGCGGCAAAGGCGCCAATACCCGTTACGTCTGCGACATCCTGCCGGACACCGAACCGGCGCATTCGCTGCTGGTGGTGGAGGTGCGTACGCCGTCCGGGCATTCGTCGAGCTATCCGCCGCACAAGCACGACACCGACGACCTGCCGCACCAGAGCTTCCTCGAAGAGACCTATTACCACCAGATCAACCCGCCCCAGGGCTTTGTCTTTCAGCGGGTTTACACCGACGACCGCAGCATCGACCAGTCCATGGCTGTGGAAAACAGCGACCTGGTAGTGGTGCCCAAGGGCTATCACCCGGTCAGCGTGCCCTACGGTTACGAGTCGTATTACCTGAACGTGATGGCCGGGCCCAAACGCGTCTGGCAGTTCCATAACGACCCGCGGCACAGCTGGCTGCTGGATCTGTAGGCCTCGCAGCGTTTCTAACTTTCAGATGGGAGAACAATAACAATGAGTGACGCCCCGGTAATCGGCCATTACATCAACGGCCAAACGCAGGACAGTGGCAGCGAGCGCTTCAGCAACGTGTTCAATCCGGCCACCGGCAGCGTCCAGGCGCGGGTCGGGCTGGCCAGCCAGAAGACCGTCGATGAAGCCGTCGCCTCAGCCTTGCAGGCCTTCCCGGCCTGGTCCGAGCAATCGTCCCTGCGTCGCTCGCGAGTGATGTTCAAGTTCAAGGAACTGCTGGATCGTCATCACGAAGAGCTGGCAGAAATCATCAGCCGCGAACACGGCAAGGTCCTCTCCGACGCCAAGGGCGAAGTCACCCGCGGCATCGAGATCGTCGAATACGCCTGCGGCGCGCCGAACCTGCTCAAGACCGAGTTCAGCGACAACATCGGCGGCGGCATCGACAACTGGAACCTGCGCCAGCCGCTGGGCGTCTGCGCCGGGGTCACCCCGTTCAACTTCCCGGTAATGGTGCCGTTGTGGATGATCCCGATCGCACTGGTCACCGGTAACTGCTTCATCCTCAAGCCCTCCGAGCGCGACCCGTCGGCCAGTTTGCTGATGGCTCGCCTGCTCACCGAAGCCGGGTTGCCGGACGGTGTGTTCAACGTCGTGCAGGGCGACAAGAGCGCGGTCGATGCGTTGCTGCAACACCCGGACATCGAGGCGATTTCCTTTGTCGGCTCGACGCCAATCGCCGAATACATTCACCAGCAAGCCACGGCCCGCGGCAAGCGCGTGCAAGCGCTGGGCGGGGCGAAGAACCACATGATCGTCATGCCCGACGCCGATCTGGACCAGGCCGCCGACGCCTTGATCGGCGCCGCTTACGGCTCGGCCGGTGAACGCTGCATGGCGATTTCGATTGCCGTGGCGGTGGGCGATGTCGCCGACCGGCTGATAGCCAAGCTGCTGCCGCGCATCGACCAGTTGAAGGTCGGCAACGGCATGCAGGGCGACAGCGACATGGGGCCGCTGGTCACCGCCGAGCACAAGGCCAAAGTCGAAGGTTTTATCGACGAAGGCGTGGCCCAGGGCGCGCAGCTGATTGTCGACGGCCGCCACTTCAAGGTACCGGGGGCGGAGAACGGTTTCTTTGTCGGCGCAACGCTGTTCGACAAGGTCACGACCGAGATGAGCATCTACCGTCAGGAAATCTTCGGTCCGGTGCTGGGCATTGTCCGGGTCGCCGATTTTGCCAGCGCGGTGGCATTGATCAACGCCCACGAGTTCGGCAACGGCGTGTCTTGCTTCACCAGCGACGGCGGCATCGCCCGGGCGTTCGCGCGGACCATCAAGGTCGGCATGGTCGGCATCAACGTGCCGATCCCGGTACCGATGGCCTGGCATTCCTTCGGCGGCTGGAAGCGCTCGCTGTTCGGCGATCACCACGCCTACGGTGAAGAAGGCATTCGCTTCTACAGTCGCTACAAAAGCGTGATGCAACGCTGGCCGGACAGCATCGCCAAGGGTCCGGAATTCAGCATGCCGACCGCTAAATAAACCTATCGATCCACCTTGAGAGCGGAGAACAAGAATAATGAGCCAGCCCCTGCGTTTCGCCCTGAACCGTATGGTCGCCCCAGGATTGTCACTGCCGGATTTCATTGAACTGGCGGTGACCTTGAAAGCCGATGCCATCGAGATCCGCAACGACCTCAAGGGCGTCGAGATCGAAGACGGTACGCCGCCGCTGCGGGTCCGCGAGTTGTGCGCGGCGAAAGGGATCAAGGTGTTGTCGATCAACGCGCTGTATCCGTTCGATGTGTGGAATGACGAGCGCCGGGCACAAGCCCTCGAACTGGCCGCCTATGCCCGCGATTGCGGCGCAGAGGGGCTGGTGATGTGCCCGCTGAATGATCGCGCCGATCCGCGCACCAGGGTTGAACGCAGCACCGGCTTGCGCACGGCACTCAGCGAACTGGCGCCGATCCTGCGCGAGCACGGGATTCTCGGGTTCATCGAACCACTGGGCTTCGAAGAGTGTTCGCTGCGGCGCAAACGCACCGCGGTGGAGGCGATCAAGGCGGTGGGCGGGCTGGATGTATTGCGCCTGGTGCATGACACCTTCCACCATCACCTGGCCTGCGAGCATGAATTCTTCCCCGAACTGACCGGGCTGGTGCACATCTCCGGCGTCGAGGATTCAGACGCACCGCTGGCGAACATTCGTGACGGGCATCGGGTGCTGGTGGGCGAGGCGGACATCCTCGGCAATGCCGCGCAGATCGATACCTTGCTCGGCGGCGGTTACACGGGCTACCTGTCGTTCGAGCCGTTTGCCGAGAGTGTGCATAGGTTGGTGGATATCGAGCGGGCGATAGGGGTGAGCATGGATCACTTGAAGAACTCCCTGGCATAAACCGTCCACCGCGTAGGAGCTGCCGCAGGCTGCGATCTTTTGATCTTGTTGTTCCGGGAAACATCTCGGTCGGATGCAAGATTGTCAGGATCAAAAGATCGCAGCCTTCGGCAGCTCCTACAGGGGATCTGAGGTGCATTTGAAAGGATCGGACATGACTACTACACGACTGACCATGGCCCAGGCCCTGGTGAAATTTCTCGATAACCAGTACGTCGAGGTGGATGGGGTGCAGAGCAAGTTCGTTGCCGGGATCTTTACCATTTTCGGTCACGGCAATGTGTTGGGTCTCGGCCAGGCACTGGAGCAGGACAGCGGCGAACTGCTGGTGCATCAGGGCCGCAACGAACAGGGCATGGCCCACGCGGCCATCGGTTTTGCCAAGCAACACCTGCGGCGCAAGATCTACGCCTGCACCTCGTCAGTCGGCCCTGGGGCGGCGAATATGCTGACCGCCGCGGCCACTGCGAGCGCCAACCGGATTCCGTTGCTGCTGTTGCCCGGCGATGTCTACGCCAGTCGCCAGCCGGACCCGGTGCTGCAACAGATCGAACAATTCCACGACCTGAGCATCAGCACCAATGATGCCTTCAAGGCCGTGAGCAAATACTGGGACCGCATCAACCGTCCCGAGCAGCTGATGAGCGCGGCCATCCACGCCATGCGGGTACTCACCGACCCGGCGGAAACCGGCGCGGTGACCCTGGCCTTGCCCCAGGACGTGCAGGGCGAAGCTTACGATTACCCCGATTACTTCCTGCAAAAGCGCGTACACCGCATCGACCGCCGGCTGGCCACCGAAGCAATGCTCGGCGATGCCCTGGCCTTGCTCAAAGGCAAGCGTAAACCCTTGATCATCTGCGGTGGCGGGGTCAAATACTCAGGCGCCAACGCGGCGTTGCAGGCGTTTGCCGAGCGTTTCGATATCCCGTTCGCGGAAACCCAGGCCGGCAAAAGCGCGGTGGTTTCAGCTCACCCGCTGAACGTCGGCGGCATTGGCGAAACCGGTTGCCTGGCGGCGAATCTACTGGCCCGGGACGCTGACCTGATCATCGGCATCGGCACCCGTTACACCGACTTCACCACTTCGTCGAAATCGCTGTTCCAGCATCCCGAGGTGGAATTTCTCAACCTCAACATCAGTTCCTGCGATGCGCTGAAACTCGATGGCGTGCAACTGCTGGCTGATGCCCGGTCCGGTCTGGAAGCCTTGTCCGCTGCCTTGGCGCGCACCGGCTATCGCTCCGCCTGGGGCGATCAACCGAGCCAGGCCAAGGCGCAACTGGACGCCGAGGTCGACCGGGTTTATCAGGTCGAATACCAGGCCGAGCATTTCGTCCCGGAAATCAACGACCACATGGACCCGGCGGTGCTGCGTGAATTCATCGAGTTGACCGGCTCCTGCCTGACCCAGAGCCGGGTGCTCGGTGTGCTCAACGAAACCCTGCCCGGCGACGCGGTGATCGTTGCCGCTGCCGGCAGCCTGCCGGGCGATTTGCAGCGCAGCTGGCGCAGCAAGGGGGTGAACGGCTATCACGTCGAGTACGGTTATTCCTGCATGGGCTATGAGGTGAATGCCGCGCTGGGGGTGAAACTCGCCGAGCCTGAGCGTGAGGTCTATGCGCTGGTCGGCGATGGCTCGTACCTGATGCTGCACTCGGAGCTGGTCACCTCGATTCAGGAGCGGCGCAAGATCAATGTGGTCCTGCTCGACAACATGACCTTCGGCTGCATCAACAACCTGCAGATGGAACACGGCATGGACAGCTTCGGCACCGAGTTCCGTTTCCGCAATCCCCAAACCGGCAAGCTCGATGGCGGGTTCGTGCCGGTGGACTTCGCCATGAGCGCCGCGGCCTACGGCTGCAAGACCTACAAGGTGAACACGGTCGAGGAACTGCAGGCGGCGCTGGCCGATGCCCGTTTGCAGACGGTGTCAACGCTGATCGATATCAAGGTTCTACCAAAAACCATGATCCACAAATACCTGTCCTGGTGGCGCGTCGGCGTGGCGCAAGTCTCCACCAGCGCGCGCACCGATGCGGTGGCGAAAACCCTCAATGAACGACTGGCCAAGGCCCGTCAGTACTGATTGCTCTGCAAACAAAAATCCAACGGGAGAACAGAGATGTCTTTGTCTTTTAATTCGCTGCGGATCGGCGTCATCGGCACCGGTGCCATCGGTCAGGACCATATCCGTCGTTGCAGCCAGACCCTGCTCAACAGCCAGGTGGTGGCGGTGACCGACATCAATCTCGAGCAGGCGGCCAAGGTGGTCGCCGATTTGAAACTGACCGCCGAGGTTTACCCCGATGGCCATGTGCTGATCAACGCGCCAGAGGTCGAGGCGATTTTGGTCACGTCCTGGGGCCCGAGCCACGAAGAATTCGTGCTCGCGGCGATTACCGCCGGCAAACCGGTGTTCTGCGAGAAGCCGCTGGCGGTGACCGCCGAAGGCTGCCGCAAGATCGTCGAGGCCGAACTGGCCCATGGCAAGCGGCTGGTGCAGGTCGGGTTCATGCGTCCGTACGATCAGGGTTACCAGGCACTCAAGGCGGTGATCGACAGCGGCCAGATCGGCGAGCCGTTGATGCTGCATTGCGCCCATCGCAACCCGACCGTGGGCGAGAACTACAAGACCGACATGGCAATCACCGACACGCTGATCCATGAACTCGACGTGTTGCGCTGGTTGCTGGCCGATGACTATGTATCGGTGCAGGTGGTGTTCCCGCGCAAGACCAGCAAGGCCCACGCCCACTTGAAAGACCCGCAGATCGTTCTGCTGGAAACCTCCAGGGGCACCCGCATCGACGTCGAGATTTTCGTCAACTGCCAGTACGGGTATGACATCCAGTGTGAAGTGGTCGGGGAGACTGGCATTGCCAGGTTGCCCGAGCCGTCCCAGGTGCAACTGCGCAGCGGCGCCAAACTGTCCAACGCGATCTTGATGGACTGGAAGGACCGTTTTATCGCGGCCTATGACGTCGAGCTGCAGGCGTTTATCGACGGCGTGCGCGCCGGGCAAGTCGGCGGGCCGTCGGCCTGGGACGGCTTTGCCGCGGCGGTGGCGGCGGATGCGTGTATCGACGCCCAGAACAGCGGACAGATTGTGAAGGTCGCTCTGCCTGACCGCCCACATTTCTACGGCTAGCCCCCCTGTAGGAGCTGCCGCAGGCTGCGATCTTTTGATTTTGGCGCCCACCCAGACAACACGTTGCTCGCCGAAAAGATCAAAAGATCGCAGCCTGCGGCAGCTCCTACACAAAAGCAGCGCCAGTCGCTGGCGACGGAGAACAACAATGCGCATCGCACTAGACCCTTACATGTACCGCAACCTGCCCCTGGGCAAAATGGTCGACAAGGTCGCCGAGCTCGGTTACCAACACATCGAACTGTCGCCGCGGGAAGATTTCCTGCCGTTCTACAAGTCGCCGCGGGTCGACCGGGCGCGGATCAAGGAATTTCGCAAAGCCTTGAGCGACACCGGGGTGCAACTCTCCTCGCTGTTGCCGATGTACCACTGGGCCGCTGCCGATGAAGGTTTGCGCCAGGCCGCCTTGCGCAACTGGAAGCGCGCGATCCAGATCGCCGTGGAAATGGACTGCGAACTGGTCAACAGCGAGCTCACTGGCCAGTCGGACAATCCGCTGGTCTGCGAGAACCAGTTCATGCGTTCGATGGACGAGCTGATGCCGGTGTTCGAACGCGAAGGCATCAAGCTGGACATCCAGGCCCATCCCTATGATTTCTGCGAGCGCAACAACGAGTCGGTGGACATCATTCGCGGCCTGGATCGCGACTGGATCAACTACCTCTATGCCGCGCCCCACACCTTTTTCTACGACGACGGCAAAGGCGACATCGCCTCGATGCTCAAGTACGCCGGCGAAAAACTCACCCACCTGATCATCGCCGACACCTATAACCACAAGGCCTCGTCGGGCCTGCGCTACATCGTCAATCCGCCTGGCGTGACCGCCACCGTGCACCAGCACCTGGACATCGGTCAGGGCGAAGTGGACTGGGAGGCGTTTTTCAGCACCTTGCGCGAGCTCAAGTTCGACGGCATCGCCACGGTCTCGGTGTTTGCCTGGGAAGACCGACCGGATGAGTCCAACCGAATGATGCTGGAGCGGGTGACGCGCGAGCTTTGCCAATAAATTATCTGGCCTGCATCGAACCTGTAGGAGCTACCGAAGGCTGCGATCTTTTGATCCTGACAATCTTGCATTCGACCGAGATGCTTCCAGGAACAACAAGATCAAAAGATCGCAGCCTGTGGCAGCTCCTACGGATCACCCACCAGAAATGCCACATAGTTGAGGAAGCTCTTTATGCGTATCGGACTTGTCGGTTACGGCCATGGCGGCCGTTTTTTTCATGCTCCGCTGATCAGCAGTCTGCCCGCCGCGACCTTTGCCGGCGTGGTGACGCGTTCGGCCGAGCGGCGCCAATGCCTGGCAAAGGATTACCCGGGTGTTGCGGCTTTCGACACGATCGGCCAGTTGGTCGACGCCGGGGTCGATGTGCTGGTGGTTTCAACGCCTCTACCGGGTCGCCAGGCGTTAATGCTTGAAGCCATCGGCCATGGGGTGGCGGTGGTCAGTGACAAGCCCTTTGCTGCGGATGCTCGGCAGGCGGCCGCCCTGATCGCCGCTGCCGAACGGCAAAAAATCCCGCTGAGCGTCTACCAGAACCGGCGTTGGGATTCGGATTTCCTCACCGTGCGCAAACTGATCGAGGCTGGTGCCCTGGGGCAAGTGACCCGCTTCGAATCACGGGTCGAGCGCTATGCCCCGCAGTCGGTGGGGAATGGTAGCGGTGGCGGTTTCCTGCGCGATCTTGGCAGCCATCTGGTGGATCAGGCCTTGCAACTGTTCGGGCCGGTGGCACGGGTCTACGCCGAGCTGCACTACGCCCATCAAGGGCAGGCGTTCGATGACGGCTTCTTCATTTCCCTGACCCACAGCAACGGGGTGATTTCGCATCTGGCGGGCAGCTGCCTGCAAAACAGCCCCGCCCCGCGCTTTCGGGTCAATGGCACGGCGGGTTGCTACACCGTCGAGGGCCTGGACGGTCAGGAGGCTGCAGCATTGGCCGGTCTGTCGCCCAAGTCCGAGGGTGAGCGCTGGGGCGTTGAGGAGCACCGACGCTGGGGCTGGTTCGAACAAGGCGAGGAGCGCGAACGGATTCCTTCCGAGCGTGGCTGCTGGCAGCAGTTCTATTTGCAGCTACAAACCGCGTTACAGAGCGCTGGCCCACTGCCGGTCGACCCCCGTGATGCACTGCAAACCACTCGCGTTCTGGACGCGGCGCGACTCAGTGCGCAACGCCAGCGGGTGGTCGAACTGAGCGCGGTTTCCAGTGACGGAACAGAATTAGAATAAAATTCTAAAATGAGTTGATATAGAAATTAATTTCCAATAAAGTCATTTCCAGGTTGCCGACATCAGCGTCCAATCTGCCTCGAGTCTCTTGAAGCAGTGAAGGACGAACCAACAAAAACAAACAGGTACCGTCGATGAAAACCCTCAGCACTGCTCTGCGAGTTTTACCTGCCGCGCTCCACCTGTTCCGCGATCTGTTGCGCGGTTCGCACCTGTCCATGCTCCTTTCCCTTTCCAGACTCCTGTGCGTCGAACGCAAGGGCGCTGTGGTGTGCTGCATTGCTGGCGCACCCATCGTTCGTTTGTCAGCGCAGGCCAACTGATCCCGGTCCAACGCCTTATCCATAAAACCAACAAGAATGTGGAGACAGACTTTCATGCAGACCAAGACCCGTATCGCCTCACTTGCCCTCTCGCTGATGCTCGCCAGCGGCGCGGCGTTCGCTGACCTGAAGATCGGCGTGAGCATGTCGCAGTTCGATGACACCTGGCTGACTTACCTGCGCGAATCCATGGACCAGAAAGCCAGGTCCATGCCCGATGGCGTGACGCTGCAATTCGAAGACGCTCGCAGCGACGTGGTCAAGCAACTGAGCCAGGTGGAAAGTTTCATCAGCCAGAAAGTCGATGCCATCGTGGTCAATCCGGTGGATACCGCAGCGACCAGAAAGATCACCGAAGCCGCGGTCAGCGCCGGGATTCCGCTGGTCTACGTCAATCGTCGTCCGGATGACCTGAAGTTGCCCAAGGGCGTGATCACCGTGGCCTCCAATGACCTGGAGGCCGGTGAGATGCAGATGCAATACATCGCCGAAAAGATGAAGGGCAAGGGCGATATCGTGATTCTGCTCGGTGACCTGGCGAACAACTCCACGACCAATCGCACCAAGGGCGTCAAAGAGGTACTGGCCAAGCATCCGGACATCAGGATCGAGCAGGAACAGACCGGCATCTGGCTGCGCGACAAAGGCATGACCCTGGTGAACGACTGGTTGACCCAGGGCCGTAAATTCGACGCCATCGTCGCCAACAATGACGAGATGGCCATCGGCGCCGCCATGGCCCTGAAGCAGGCTGGAGTCGAGAAGGGCAGTGTGCTGATCGCCGGTGTCGACGGTACGCCCGACGGCTTGCGTGCGGTGAAAAAAGGCGATCTGGCGGTGTCGGTGTTCCAGGACGCCAAGGGCCAGGCCGTGGGTTCCATCGACGCGGCGGTGAAGATGGCCAGGAACGAGCCGGTGGACCAGGCGGTGTGGGTGCCTTACCGCTTGATCACCCCGGAAAACGTCGATCAGTTCAAATAACCGGTCCGCTCAATAACAACAATAAGCACGCAAGGTGGCCAAGGCGGCCTTGCTGATGGAGTACCTGATCATGTTCGCTTCAGCGACTGCTTCGAGCACCCCGTTGGTGGGTATGCAGCCAACTGCCACTCCTGTCGATGAGCCGTACCTGTTGGAAATCATCAACGTCAGCAAGGGTTTTCCCGGTGTGGTGGCCCTGTCCGATGTGCAACTGCGGGTGCGTCCCGGTTCCGTGCTGGCCCTGATGGGCGAGAACGGCGCCGGCAAATCGACCCTGATGAAAATCATTGCCGGCATCTACCAGCCGGACGCCGGCGAATTGCGCCTGCGCGGCAAGCCGGTGACCTTCGATACACCGCTGGCGGCGCTGCAGGCCGGGATCGCGATGATCCACCAGGAACTCAACCTGATGCCGCACATGAGCATCGCCGAGAACATCTGGATCGGCCGCGAGCAGCTCAACGGTTTCCACATGATCGACCACCGCGAAATGCATCGCTGCACGGCGAAACTGCTGGAGCGGCTGCGGATCAACCTCGATCCCGAGGAGCAGGTCGGCAACCTGAGCATCGCCGAGCGGCAGATGGTCGAGATTGCCAAGGCGGTGTCCTACGACTCCGACATCCTGATCATGGACGAACCGACTTCGGCAATTACCGACAAGGAAGTCGCTCACCTGTTCTCGATCATTGCCGACCTCAAGGCCCAGGGTAAGGGCATCATCTACATCACCCACAAAATGAATGAAGTGTTCAGTATCGCCGATGAAGTGGCGGTGTTCCGCGACGGTGCCTACATCGGCCTGCAGCGGGCCGACAGCATGGACGGCGACAGCCTGATCTCGATGATGGTCGGCCGCGAGCTGAGCCAGTTGTTCCCGGTGCGCGAGAAGCCGATCGGCGAGCTGTTGCTGGCAGTGCGCGACCTGCGCCTGGACGGGATCTTCAAGGGCGTGTCGTTCGACCTGCATGCCGGCGAGATTCTCGGCATCGCCGGCTTGATGGGCTCGGGGCGGACCAACGTTGCCGAAGCGATTTTCGGCATCACCCCCAGCGACGGCGGCGAAATCAGGCTCGACGGTCAGCCGGTGCGTATCAGCGACCCGCACATGGCCATCGAGAAGGGTTTTGCGCTGTTGACCGAGGATCGCAAGCTCAGTGGTCTGTTCCCTTGCCTGTCGGTGCTGGAGAACATGGAAATGGCCGTGCTGCCGCATTACGTCGGCAATGGTTTTATCCAGCAGAAAGCCCTGCGCGCCCTGTGCGAAGACATGTGCAAGAAACTGCGGGTGAAAACCCCGTCGCTGGAGCAGTGCATCGACACCTTGTCCGGTGGCAATCAGCAGAAGGCCTTGTTGGCCCGCTGGCTGATGACCAACCCACGGATACTGATTCTCGACGAGCCGACCCGCGGCATCGACATCGGCGCCAAGGCCGAGATTTACCGGTTGATTTCCTGCCTCGCCAGCGAAGGCATGGCGGTGATCATGATTTCCTCGGAATTGCCCGAAGTGCTGGGCATGAGCGACCGGGTGATGGTCATGCACGAGGGCGACCTGATGGGCACCCTGGTCCGCGGCGAGGCGACCCAGGAACGGGTCATGCAACTGGCCTCCGGAATGTCCGCGGTTCATTGACGGTTCAATGCATTTAAACGGTTTCTGTTGGCACCCAGGGTACTGGTCGCCGGTAACGCAATAGAAGGGTGAGTGGCTATGAACAACGCGATACTGGAAAACAAACCCGCGGCAGCACCGGCCAAGACGCGCCGGCGGTTCCCCACCGAATTGAGCATTTTCCTGGTGCTGATCGGCATCGGGCTGGTCTTCGAAGTGTTTGGCTGGATCGTTCGCGACCAAAGCTTCTTGATGAACTCGCAGCGTCTGGTGCTGATGATCCTGCAAGTGTCGATCATCGGGCTGCTGGCGATCGGCGTGACCCAGGTGATCATCACCACTGGCATCGACCTGTCGTCCGGCTCGGTGCTGGCGCTGTCGGCGATGATTGCCGCGAGCCTGGCGCAGACCTCGGACTTTACCCGGGCGGTGTTTCCCTCGCTGACTGACTTGCCGGTGTGGATTCCGGTGATCGTCGGACTGGGGGTCGGACTGCTGGCGGGGGCGATCAACGGCAGCATCATCGCCATCACCGGGATCCCGCCTTTTATTGCCACCCTCGGCATGATGGTTTCGGCCCGTGGCCTGGCGCGCTACTACACCGAAGGCCAGCCGGTGAGCATGCTCTCCGATTCGTACACCGCTATCGGTCATGGCGCGATGCCGGTGATCATTTTCCTGGTGGTGGCGGTGATCTTCCACATCGCCCTGCGTTACACCAAGTACGGTAAATACACCTACGCCATCGGCGGCAACATGCAGGCGGCGCGCACCTCGGGGATCAACGTCAAGCGCCACCTGGTGATCGTCTACAGCATCGCCGGGCTGTTGGCCGGGTTGGCCGGGGTGGTGGCTTCGGCCCGCGCCGCGACCGGGCAGGCCGGGATGGGCATGTCCTACGAGCTGGACGCGATTGCCGCCGCAGTGATCGGCGGTACCAGCCTGGCCGGTGGAGTAGGGCGCATCACCGGCACGGTGATCGGAGCACTGATCCTCGGGGTCATGGCCAGCGGCTTCACCTTCGTCGGGGTCGATGCCTATATCCAGGACATCATCAAGGGCATGATCATCGTGGTGGCGGTGGTCATCGACCAATACCGCAACAAACGCAAACTAAAACGCTGATGAGTACACCCGGGATCGCGTTCCGTCAATCGCTGTTCGTAAACCGGATAACCACGTAGCCGTTGGTCTTCTATATAGCGCCGCTCGATTGAATTTCTTGCTATAAACGCACTCCGATCACCATCTGCAAAGCCTGCCATAGCGCACTTTCATGCTTTGTTGGACAAACTCGCTGTCATTTCAGTTGCCGAGCCCTCAAGTCGGCCTTAGACTGCCGCCCCTCGTAAATTGAGTGCCGGGTGGCGCTTGGAATGTATGGCGCCTTTCCGACGATCTGCACCGGTCGGCCGGAACGCTCCCTTATTCGCCTTAATGCACGTATTTTTTATAGAGAAATCAATGACAAAGGAAAAGTTGCTGGCCATGCCGGCGGATGACTACATGAACGCCGAGCAACAGGCTTTCTTCACCGAGCTGCTGCAGGCCATGAAGGTCGAAACCCACGCGCGTATCGAGCAGAGCCGCATTGCCATTGAAAGCCTGGACACCCCGGCCGACCCTGCCGATGCCGCTTCCGTCGAAGAAGAGCGCCACTGGCTGGTCAACGTCATCGATCGTGACCAGCGCATGCTGCCGCAGCTGGAAATGGCCCTGGGCCGTATCGCGGAAGACACCTTCGGCTGGTGCGACGACAGCGGCGAGGCCATCGGCCTGAAACGCCTGCTGATCAGCCCGACCACCAAGTACTGCATCGAAGCTCAAGAACGCCACGAGCAAATCGACAAGCACCAGCGTCAGGCCTGATTCGTAGCGCCCTGATGCCAGTCAGTCAAGTATTGGCGGCCCCCCAAAGATCGCAGCCTGCGGCAGCTCCTACAGAATTTGTGTACACCTGAAAACTCACAGGTGGACGAAGATGGTGTAGGAGCTGCCGCAGGCTGCGATCTTGGCGGATATTCTCGCGCTGACATTTTGAGTCAGACACCTCGCACTTCTATTGATCTGCTGCAACCCCACGACTAAGGGACCATAGATAATGGCCCGGTAGTGGCGTTTAATGCCGGCAAAATAATAGAAACAGCATTGGGGTGACGAACATGACGAGCGACGGATCTCTGGCTGGCGCTACGCCGAATTCTGTGGCGTCGCTCAAGACGCCGGCACGCTGGCTGGCCCCTACGCTGCAAAGCATCGCCCTGATGCTGGTGCTCGGTGGCATGGCCTTCGGCGGCTGGTCACTTTACCTTTGCCTTCCGCTGGCGGTATTGACCATCTGGCTGCCGCGCCTGCGCTCGCGCCCGATGAACGATCCAACGGCTGCGGATGCTTGCGGTGCCATCGCCGAGTTGACTCGCGACCTTTCCTGCACCACCAGTCATAACGCCTTGTCCGCCGCTGGCGTGGCCTTCTCGGTCAAGCAGTTGGCCGCCAGGGTGCAGTCGCAGCTGGATGCCGCCGCGCGGATCGTCAGCAGTGCCGAAGTGATGATCGGCACCGAGCAAGTCACCTCGCAACTCAGTCGACAAGCGCTCAGCGCAGCCAGTGAGGCCCATCAGAGCAGTATGGAAGGACGCACGGTGCTTGCCGAGTCCATAACCCGCATGCATCAGCTCAGCCGGCGCGCCAATGACAGTCGTCAGTTGATGGAAGCCCTGAATCTGCGCAGTGAAGAGATTCAGCGGGTGACCCTGGTGATTCAGTCAATCGCCAGCCAGACCAACCTGTTGGCACTGAACGCGGCGATTGAAGCGGCGCGTGCGGGCGAACACGGACGCGGCTTCGCCGTGGTTGCCGATGAAGTTCGCAGCCTGGCCGGACGCACGGCGACGGCAACCGAGGAAGTCGGGGTGATGGTCGCCGATATTCAGCAGCGCACGGCGCAGGTGGTGGAACAGATTCGCCAGTTGTCCAGCGACCTCAATACCGGGGTCGAGCAGGTGGAGCATACCGGCCAGTCGCTGCAGACTATTGCCCGGCTGGCGGCGGGAGTGGAGAGCCAGGTGAGTGACATCGCCAAGGGGGCAGACACCAATCGCGAACAACTCGACAGCCTGTTCCATGCTGTCGAGCAGATGCGCAGCGACCTGGCGGTCAGCGATCAACAGACCCGGAGCCTGGCCGAGGCCGCGGTGCAGATGCAAGGCCAGGCCGAAACCATCAGTGAACGCCTCGCCGAGGTCGGGCTGGACGATTATCACCAGCGCGTCTATGACCTGGCCCTGGACGGTGCCAGGCAGATTGCCGCGCAGTTCGAGGCGGATATCGATCAGGGCCGTGTCAGTCTGGAGGACCTGTTCGATCGCAACTATCAGGCGATCCCGAAAACCAGCCCGGCAAAATTCCAGACCCGATTCGATCGTTACGCCGACCAGGTGTTGCCGGCGATCCAGGAGCCGTTGCTGGCGCGTCATGAAGGCCTGGTGTTCGCGATCGCCTGCACCCAGGAGGGTTATGTACCGACCCACAACACCCTATTCAGCCAACCACTGACCGGTGATGCGCAGGTGGATGCGCTGCATAACCGTACCAAGCGAAAGTTCGCCGACAGAACCGGGATCCGCTGTGGCAGCCATCAACAACCGGTGTTGCTGCAAACCTATACCCGTGACACCGGTGAGCTGATGCATGACCTTTCGGTGCCGATCATGCTCAAGGGGCGGCATTGGGGTGGCTTGCGGTTGGGCTACAAGCCTGAAAGCGCGCGACGCCATTGAGGGGATTGTTACATTTGATGCAATTAACCTGTACAGGGCGCTAGCTTTTTCCCTACCTGGTTACTCACTAACATGCCGACATTGTTAGGCAGCTAATGAAAAGCTCGGGAAAGTGCTCATGCAAAGCAAGGTCGATGTTGCGGTAATGATTGGTAGCGGGGTGCCTGCCGCGTTGCGGGCGCTGGGGCAAAGCGTCTGCTGGGTCGTATTGCTCAATGGCGAGCGACGCGGGACGGCGTTCTGCAGTCGGGATGAAGCCGAGGAGTGCAGGGCTGCCTGGCTGGCTCAACTGAATGTCGAGAAGCCCGACAGCCTGCATTGAACTGTGCGTTAGTGCCTTTGATGCATGCGCAGGTTCAGGTCGTCGACCACTCGTGCCCAATCGGCATCTTCACGCAGCTGTTCTTTCAGGAACGCCGCCTGCTGGGGTGACCAGAATTCAGCGTCTATCAGCTTTTTATCGTTGGCCAGCGGCGAGTGGCTGGCAATGAAATCGTCGATAGCCTTCTGGTTGGAATCCAGTCCCAGCTGATCGAACAGTCCTGTCAAATCATGTGTCGGTGACTCCATGGTCATCTCCTTTCCGATTGGCAACCCAAGGGTTCGAGGGTTGAGGTCTCATTGCCACACTGCATCTGAGGGGAGACTGACGCCAAGAGTTCGATTGGCAGCAGAGCCAGCCTCAGGCTGAAGTGTCGATCATGCCGTCAAGGCTAGCTCAGGTCTGGAACAAGGCCATGGTCGCCATGGAAATTGCACGGGTGACTGCCGCCAGGCAGATCGATCAAGCGTTCAATGCGCCTTCATCGACGGCAGTTTTCAGCGACTTGGCCGCCTCTCTGGCTGCCGTTGCGGCAACGTCCGAGGTCTTGAACCAGCGATCCTTCTCGACCTGATGGTAAGTCACGGTGGTCAAGGGCGGCTTGGCCCGCATCACGATGACCGCTTGAAACTCGCCTTCTACTTCCCTGGCCTCGCCATGGATGAAAAACTCACCGATATCAAATTCCGTCACGTAACGCCTTCCCATGGAGGTTATTGTACTTTTTGAAGCACAGCCCGGCAGGCTGGTTTTCAATGGTCGGGCCAGTATGGCAGTTGTTGCCTGCCGGTGGCTGAGTTAAGTCATCGGAGTGACGAAACGATTGCACCGGCAAAGCCTGGCCGGCGGTTCAACTATTGATTTCAAGGGCCCTTGCCAGCGCGCAGGCTTCGTTGTGATTGCGGCGAAATCCTCTGACGCGTCCGCTGGAGATCTCTTTGATGTGAAAAAAATTTTTTCCGGCGTTGAGTACCTGGTAACGCACCAAAGGCAGGTATTCAGGTGCCGGCTCCAGTGAGTAGAATGGCTTGTCACGCAGCGGTGCCACGCAGTTTGCGAAAGTGCCTGTGTCCTGGGCGAAGGGTAGATGTGTGTGCATAAGAAATCCTTTTCCATGAATTTACCGACGTCTGACCGACGCTATCTGTAGTCTCGATGAGCATCGCTGCTCTAGAATTACCTTTAGCGCTGGAGGTATAGGCATATCTAAAGCATTTTTTTGCTGGCGATATGTCAGAAAAGTGCTTTTCTAAAAGAGTTTTTTCCCTGAAATTGATAGTCCAGTATTCTCTGGCCATAAGAAGGGTGATTTCCTTCAAGGTCTGACGATGGCATGGATAGGCAGCGCCAGCGTTGCTCCACTAGTCTTGGCCTGTTGTATGTTGGAGCCGCGTTCAACTCTGTTCAGGGATCTGAGTATCAGTCATTGGAGTGTCAGTGCCGGCACCGGCGTTTTTTGTGCTGTCTGTGTTTCATGCGGACAGAGTCATTTTTAGATTCGGGGACGTTTCCTTGGCAGTAAGTAATCTCGATATGCATGCTTTGTTCGTGCTCGGTGATTTGCGCGCAAAGCTGGTCAAACAGTTTCAATCACGTTTCGTCTACATCACCGAACAGACTGCTGAAGGTATCTACATCGCCGAGATCGATACCGAATCGGCAATGGTCGTCGATGATAAACAGCACCTGGAGCTCAAGGTGGGTGATCATTTCCGCGCTGCGGTATTGCCCAGTCGTGAAGGTGGCAAGTTCGAAATCAAGTTTCGCGAGATCAAACTCACGGTTTATGGACTGGGCGAATATGCGTTTGTCACCACCGCCGACGGCCATGCCATCCTGTTCAAGGAAGGGCAAACCGTCGTGACGGTGTTCGCCGCCAACGAACAGCTGGAGGGCGGGCTGACCAAGACCTTGAAAGCAGTCACCGCTAAAGCAGCGAAGTGGCGCAAGGGCGAACTCACGTTCAAGGCCAGCGAGTAATGACCCTGACCCGCGCCGATTTCCATGAGCAGAACCTTGAGAGTGCCAGCGTGCTGGCCCTTCGCCTTTTCGCTGAAAAGGCCGCTCTCCAGGGCGCCTGGTTGGGTTGGGTAGCCTCGCAGATCTACAGCTTGCATCCGGCGGAGTACGCCAGCATGGTCAGGCGGGAACTCAAGCGCTTGCAGGAATCCTGCGAAAAATAGCCGACATGCCTCGAAAGCAGGAACCTCTACTACAGTCAGTTGACTGAACTACCAGGGGCTCGCGGTCTTCTTCTGGAAGATCATCCTGCTATTGCTGTGAAAAGCACGAGGTGCATAAGCATGAAAGGATTTCGAGTGCTGCTGGCCAGCACATTGACCACGCTCTGTTTGTTGACTGCGTCCATCCCGGCATCAGCGGCTCCGGCGCCGATTCATTTTGCCGACCTCAACTGGGAAAGCGGCAGCCTGATCACCGATATCCTGCGGATCATTGTCGAGACGGGTTACGGCTTGCCCACCGATACGCTGCCGGGTACCACCATCACCCTGGAAACCGCCCTGGCTAACAATGACATCCAGGTCATCGGCGAAGAGTGGGCCGGGCGCAGCCCGGTGTGGGTCAAGGCCGAGGCCGAGGGCAAGGTGGTGAGCCTGGGCGATACCGTCAAAGGCGCGACCGAAGGGTGGTGGGTGCCCGAATATGTGATCAAGGGTGATCCGGCCAAAGGCATCAAGCCCATGGCGCCGGGCTTGCGCAGCGTGGCCGATCTGCCGCGGTACAAGGATGTCTTCAGGGATCCGGAAACTCCCGGCAAGGGGCGGTTTCTCAATAGCCCGATCGGCTGGACCTCGGAAGTGGTCAACGCGCAGAAGCTCAAGGCCTACGGCCTGAGCGACAGCTATGTGAATTTTCGCAGCGGCTCCGGTGCGGCGCTGGACGCGGAAATCAGCTCGTCGA
This sequence comes from Pseudomonas sp. KH_050, assembly GCF_057838875.1. Lineage (NCBI taxonomy): Bacteria > Pseudomonadati > Pseudomonadota > Gammaproteobacteria > Pseudomonadales > Pseudomonadaceae > Pseudomonas > Pseudomonas sp. KH_050. Next base: position 2,342,179 of record NZ_CM174478.1, read on the forward strand.
TCCGGCGTGGCAAACCGGTGCTGTTTTATTACTGGTCACCCACGCCGTTACTCGGGCGCTTCAAGCTGATCCAGCTGGAGGAACCGCCATTCGACGCCGAAGCCTGGAAAACCCTGACCGACGCTGATAATCCCACTCCCAAACCAACGCGCTCGTTGCCGTCGAAACTGTCGATTGGCGTGTCCACGCCGTTCCAGAAGCAATACCCGCAACTGGCGGAGTTCTTCACCAAGGTCGATTTCCCGATCGATCCTTTGAACAAGGCGTTGGCCGACATGAGCGAAAGCCACACCGCCCCGCGCCAGGCCGCCGAAGCTTTTATGAAAGCCCATCCGGATGTGTGGCGGGCGTGGTTGCCCAAGGATGTGGCGGACAAGGTAGCTGCGGCGTTGAAGTAAGGGGAAGTGTGGAGATCAATTGTGGCGAGGGGGCAAGCCCCCTCGCCACAGCTTTTGATTTACTCAAAACCGGCTCTGCACCGCCAGCTCGAATGTCCGTGGCGTTCCCAGGTAGTACGCCGGAGAAACATGGGCGAATTCGGCGTACACCTCGTTGGTGAGGTTGCGCACCCGGCCAGTCACTGTGGTGTGCCGGTCCACCTTGAAGCTGAGGAAGGTTCCGTACAAGGTGTATGACGGCAATGTCAGGGTATTGGCGTTGTCGGCGTACACCGACGCCACATAACGCGCATCGACGCCGCCTTGCCAGGCTGGGGCAAAATCATAGGTCAGCCACAGATTGCCGACCCGCTCCGGGACGTTGGTCGGGGTATTGCCCTTGCGTGAGACCACCACTCCCGCGGCATTTTTCTCATTGAATTCGTCGTACTCGGCATCGACCCAGGCGAAGTTGCCTTCGGCCAGCAGCTTCGGGGTGATCCTGAAGGATCCTGCAAGCTCGATGCCTTTGGAGGTCTGCTGGCCGACCGGAATGCTTTGGGTCGGGTCTAGCGGATCGGTTACCGCGAAGTCCTTGCGCTCGATCGTATAGGCCGCCAGCGTCGCTGAGCCGCGACCGTCCAGGTAGTCGAATTTGCTGCCGACCTCCCACTGTTTGCCGGTAGAGATATCGAAATCCTGAGTGCCCCCCGGCTGCTCGGCGGCGGTGCTGTATTGCACATACACATTGGCGCTCGGAATGAACTGGTAGGTCAGGCCCACCCGGCCGGTCAGCGGCTCCCAGCTGCGCTCGAGATGCCGTGGATTGCTCGCAGTCACCACGCGGTGGTTGGTCACCTCAAGGTCGATGTCGTCGTAGCGAAGACCGGTCAACAGCGCCAGTTTGTCGGTGAGCGCCAGGCGGTTCTCGGCGAAGATCGCCCGGGTGGTGACTTCATTGGTCTTGTCGCTGACGAAGCCTGATCGGGTCCCGGGAATGTCATAGAAATGCCCGGGGTCGTAATGGTCCGGGTCGACCGTGCTCGGTCCTTTGACGTTCAGCGGCGAGTTGGTGGTGCGGTTGACCTTGTACTCGAAACCGCCGGACCAGGTGGTGTCGAGGCCGAACAGGCGATTGTCGTGACGCAGCTCGAACTGGTTGCCGTTCTGCTCGCCCTGATGACGCACCTGATAGGCGGTCGAGCGGTTCACCAGACTGTTATCGGCGTTGTACTGGTACGTTTCCAGGTTGCGGTAATCGCGCTGGCTGTCCAGGTGGTAGAGGGTGTTGCGCAGGCTGGTACTGTCATTGATGCGGTAGTCGATGATCGAGCGGGCCCAGATTGTCCGTTGTTCATAACGACCGTCCTCGACGTTGTAGTTGTTGAAGCGATTGTGTCGGTCGATCTTCAGCTCGCCGCGTTTGGGGTTCAGCACCGGCGTGCCCCAGTAAGGGCTGTCTTCATGTTCGTCCTGGTACTCCAGGGCCAGGGTGTGAGACAGGTTGGGGGTCAGGTCGCTGAGCAAGGAAAATGCCGCACTCCAGGCATTGCGCTCCTGGCGGTCGATATAGCCGTTGCTGGCATTGCGACTGACGTCCAGTCGCGCGTAGTGCTGTACGTCCGAGCTGGCGTCGCTCAGGGCATGATTGAGACCGAAGGCGACCTCTCCGGTGTCATAGGTGCCATAGCTGACCCGGCCTTCAGCCGCTTGCTCCTCGCGGGTCGCGAGTTTGGTGATGTAGTTCAACGAACCGCCGACGGAACCGGCGCCATTGATCAGCGACGATGGGCCGCCGACCAGCTCCACCCGGTCATAGATCCAGGCATCCACCGGCCGTGCCAGGCCGCCGGAAACATTCACACCGTTGAACATCTGCGTGATCTGGCTGCTGGTGAAGCCGCGATAGGAGACGAAGCCGCCAAACCCCGGCGGTGCGCTGGCATTCACCCCGGGCAGGGTGTTCGCCGCATCCTGGAAGTTCTGCGCGCCGTGGCGTTCGATGTCGTTGCGGTTGGCCACGGCGACCGAGGCCGGGGTTTCGCGAACGCTCAAGCCCAGACGCGACGCCATGCCGCTGGATTGATCCAGGCTCAGGCCGGGAGTGGACTGCGGTTCAGCGCCGCCAATGGTGGTCGGTGCCAGCTCAATAGGGTTTTGCGCCCAGGTAGTGGCGGACAGGCAGCCGAACAGGCCTGCGAGCAGGGAAACGTGTTTCATCGATAAATCCTGAAGTCTTGGCGTGGAAAACAGCCCACGGGCCAACGCCACGCGTTAGCGAGCCGGGCTGATCAAGAAAAGGCGAAAGACTTAAACGACAGGAGGGGCGCGAGGATTGGCCGTCGGCCAGATTGAACGGGAGGGGAGATCAGCGTTGGGCAGCAGCAACAGCGGCGGGCTGTGTTGCTGCGGCAGGAGCGCCAGGGTCAGGCTGGAATTGAATGCCGGACCCATGCCGCCGGTGGAACACAACGGGCAGCCAAAGGCCTTGGTCAGGGTGGGCAGTTTTTCTTCGGCGGGATTCGACTGGGTCGGCGCCTGGGTGCGCGGGTCGACCGTACAGAACTGGCCGCCAATGCCATTGAGCTGCATGCCGACCATTTGCCCGTGACCGATGCTGCAGGCGAACACGTTGAACAGGACGCAGCAGTAAAGCATCCAGGCAATCAGTGAGCGGTCGGTACGAGCGAGTTTCATGGGGCGGCACTGTAGCATTACTGATGACACAGAGACTTACAAAAAGTGCCTGGGGCGTTCATTCTTTTGCGCCAGCGCCTACGCCGACCCTGGCTTGCCAAAAGATCTGCGAGATGCCCACGGCCTTACGTGTTGACGCAAAGGCTCAGGGCGCAATGACGGTCCTCCAGACGACGATAAAGGTCCAGAAGCCCTTCAGCTCCCCCCTTCAGCCCTTCGACTACTCACCTCGGCCGGCACATCATCCCCGGCCATGCGCTTGCGGAACAACGCCGCCCGCGCCAGCAGCAGGGTGGTCACCGGCATGCTGATCGACAGCAGAATCGGGATCAGCCAGGCGTGCAGCACCGGACTGGAGTTGAGGCCGGAGAAATAGATGATCGAGGCCAGCGCCACGCACCAGGCGCCCAATGTCGAGGCCAGGGCTGGTGGGTGCATGCGCTGGAAATAGTCCTTCATCCGCACCAGACCGAAAGCGCCAATCAGCGCAAACACACTGCTGAGCACCAGCAGGATGGCCACCGGAATCTCGATCCACAGCGACAGTTCGCTGAGTTCGTTCATTCGATCACCTCGCCACGCAGGAGGAATTTCGCCAGGGCAAACGAGCCGACAAACCCCAGCAAGGCGATCAGCAGCGCCGCTTCGAAGTAGGTGTCACTGGCGTAGCGAATGCCCAGCACCAGCATCATCAGCATGGCGAGAATGTACAGGTAGTCCAGCGCCAGGACCCGGTCCTGGGCCGATGGGCCTTTGAACAGGCGGACCAGGGTCAGGATCATGGCCACGGAAAAGATGAACAGACTCAACAGAACCGCATTCGACAGCAAGGCACTCATTCGAAGATCTCCATCAACGGGCGCTCATAAGTCGCCTTGAAGTGCTGGATGAATTGCGTGTCGTCATCCAGATCGAACACATGCAGTAGCAACACGCTGCGGTCCAGCGCCAGTTCCGACCAGACCGTGCCGGGAATGACCGTGGTGATCATCGACAACGCGGCCAGGCCATTGGCATCGCGCAGGTCCAGCGGCACCTTGATGAACCGCGAGCGCGGCGCCCGCCGCCCGGCGTTCAGCACGCCCCAGGCGACGACCAGGTTGGACACCAGCACGTCGCGCCCGACCAGCAAAAACAACCGCACAATCACCCCGGGCCGACGGATGCGGATCGGCAGCGGGCGCAACGGTTTCATCATCAGCGGTGCGACAAACCCGAGCACGGCACCCAGCAGCAGGTGGCCGGGGCTGACCGACAGGTTAAGCACCAGCCACAACAGCCAGAGCGCCAACGATAACCAGGGAGCAGGGAACAGACGCTTCATGGTTGCACCTCCAGCAGCGCCGCCGTGGCTTGCGGGCTTGGTACGGCGCGCGTACCCAGCACCGCCATGACGTATTGTTGCGGGTCATTCAGGGTATCGGCGGCGGCCTGGGTATAACGCAGCAGCGGTTCGGCCTTGAAGGTCAACAGAATGCTCAGGCCCAGCAGCACGAAGATCGGCACGCATTCGAGGCGCCGCAGCAGTGGCGACGGGCGCTCCGCGGGGGTCCAGAAACGCTGGATGCCCAAGCGCGAGAAGGCGATCAGCGAAGCCAGCCCGGACAGTATCAGCAACGCCAGCAAGCCCCAGGCGGCATTCGAGATGGGCTCGTCTGCCGCATTGCCCAGGCCCGCGGGGTTGAGCAGGGCGCTGAGCAAACTCAGTTTGCCGATAAACCCCGACAGCGGCGGCATGCCGATGATCAGCAGGGCGCAGGCAATGAAGCTCAAGCCGAGAAAGGCCATGGTCCAGGGAATCACCTGGCCGACCACGGCTTTCTGTTCATCATCCAGGTTGGTGCCTTTGGGCGGCTGCAAGGACTCCAGGGGGCGCGGCAGGATCTCGCCCTCATAGTCCAGCGGCACTTCATTGGCCGAGCGCGAACGCTCGATCAGTTCCGCCAGCAGGAACAGCGCGCTCAAGGCCAGGGTCGAGCTGACCAGATAGAACAGCGCGCCAGCGGTAAGGCTCGGCTGGGCGAAGCCGACGGCCGACAGCAGGATGCCTGCCGAGACCAGAATGCTCAGGCTGGCCATGCGCTCCAGCCGTTGCGCGGCGAGAATCGCCAGTGCCGCGCAGACGATCGTCGCCATGCCGCCGTAGATCAGCCAGTCGCCGCCAAAGAAGGCCGAAGCGCCGGCCTGCCCGGAAAACAACAGGGTCCACAAACGCAGCAAGGTGTACACGCCGACCTTGGTCATGATCGCGAACATCGCCGCCACTGGCGCGCTGGCCGCGGAGTAGGCGGGCACCAGCCAGAAATTCAGCGGCCACATGCCAGCCTTGGCCAGGAATGCCACGGCGAGGATCGCCGCACCGGCGTGCAGCAGGCCACGATCGGCTTGCGCTACCAACGGGATCTTCAGCGCCAGGTCGGCCATGTTCAGGGTGCCGGTGACGCCGTAGATCAACGCCGCGCCAATCAGAAACAGCGACGAGGCCAGCAGGTTGATCGAAATGTAATGCAGCCCCGATGACACCCGTGCCCGCCCGGAACCGTGCAGGATCAAACCGTAGGAAGCCGCCAACAGCACTTCGAAGAATACGAACAGGTTGAACAGGTCGGCCGTCAGGAAGGCCCCGTAAAGGCCCATCAGCTGGATCTGGAACAGCGCGTGGAAGCTCGCGCCGGCACTGTCCCAGCGGGCCATGGCGAACAGCAGGGCGCAGACGCCAATGATGCCGGTCAGCACCAGCATCAAGGCCGACAGGCGATCGACCACCAGCACGATGCCGAATGGCACTTGCCAGTTGCCGGGCAGGTAGACGCCGATGGAGCCGGGCACCGCGGTTTGCTCGGTCCACTGCAACAGCAGAATCGAAATCCCCAGGCCGAGCAGGCTCGAGAACAGGTTGATCCGGGCCTTGAGTGGTCGACGTTTTTCCCCGAGCATCATCATCAGGGCGGCTGTCAGCAACGGCAGCAGAATCGGCGCGGCGATCAGGTGGGGCATCCAGCTCATTCCTTAGGCTCCCGGCCATCCACATGGTCGGTACCGGTCAGGCCGCGGGATGCCAGCAGCACCACCAGGAACAAGGCGGTCATGGCGAAGCTGATGACGATGGCGGTCAACACCAACGCCTGCGGCAGCGGGTCGGTGTAGTGCAGCAGATCCTGGGGTACGCCGTCCTTGATGATCGGCTCCTTGCCGATAAACAGGCTGCCCATGCTGAAAATGAACAAGTTGACTCCGTAGGACAACAGGCACAACCCCATCACTACCTGGAAGGTCCGTGGCCGTAATATCAGCCAGACTCCGGAGGCGGCCAGGACCCCAATGGCAATTGCGATGACTTCTTCCATCAGACGACTGCTCCTTGCGGGACAACGGGTTTGGGCTGGCTGCTCGGTTTATGGCCACGCACCGATTGATGCGCCAGCGCCGTGAGGATCAGCAACGTCGAACCCAGCACCACGGCGTACACGCCGATATCGAAGAACAGCGCGCTGGCGATATGGATATCGCCGACGATCGGCAGTTCGAAATGCCAGGTGTGGGTGGTCAGGAACGGATAACCGACAGCCATCGCACCCAGCCCGGTGACGGTGGCGAATAGCAGCCCGGTGCCCATCCAGCGCACCGGCCGCAGGCTCATCTGCGCTTCGACCCACTGGGTGCCGGCGACCATGTATTGCAGGATGAACGCCACCGACATCACCAACCCGGCGACGAACCCGCCGCCCGGCTGGTTGTGCCCGCGCATGAACAGGTAGAACGACACCACCAGGGCAATCGGCAGCAGCAGCCGCACCAGCACCGCCGGAACCATCATGAAACCCAGCGCGGTGTCGCTGGCGTGGCGCGGGTTGACCAGATCGGTCACGACGTCGGGTGCCAGCAGGCGCTGCTGAGCCGGCAGCTGCATGCTTTCCTTGGGTGGGCGGAAGCGTCGCAGCAGGGCGAATACGCTCAGGGCCACGGCCGCCAGCACGGTGACTTCGCCGAGGGTATCGAAGCCACGGAAGTCCACCAGCATCACGTTGACCACGTTGCTGCCACCGCCTTCGGGCAGGGCGCGGCTGAGGTAGAACGAGGAGATGTCGTTGGGGGTCTGCCGGGTCAGCATGGCGTAGGACAACAACGCCATGCCGCCACCAACGACCGTCGACAGCAGCAGGTCGCGCAGTCGACGCACCCGCGCCTTGCGCAGGCTGCTCGGCAGCGGCGAGACTTCTTCGATCCGTCGGGGCAACCAGCGCAGTCCCAGCAGGATCAGCACCGTGGTCACCACCTCGACCACCAGTTGGGTCAGGGCCAGGTCCGGCGCCGAAAACCAGACGAAGGTCACGCAGGTCATCAAACCGCAGACGCTGACCATGGTCAGGGCCGCGAGCCGGTGATACTTGGCTTGCCAGGCGGCGCCGAGGGCGCAGGCAATCGCCAGCAGCCAGAGGGTGACAAAGACGATCGAGCCGGGAATCTTCGGCCGGTCGCCCCAGCTCAGGCTGCTGTGGAGCATCGGGATCAGCCCGGCGAGCACTGCCGCCAGCACCAGCAGGAACAGTTGGCTTTGCAGGCGCCGGGTGCTGATCCATCGTTCGCTGCGCCGAGCCAGGCGCATCATGACCACCAGGCTGCGCTCGAACATCCGCTTGCCATTGAAGTGGCCGATGATCGGCGGGTAGTTGAACCGCCCGCGCTTGAGCTGCTTGCGCAACAGCAGGTAGAGCAGGATGCCGCCGGACATGGCGATCAGACTCATGATCATCGGCGCGTTCCAGCCGTGCCAGATCGCCAGGCTGTACTCGGGCAGCGTGCCGACCACCGGCAAGGCTGCGGCCGCCAGCACCGGACCGACCACCTGGGCCGGGAAAATCCCCACCACCAGGCAGGCGAACACCAGCAACTCGACCGGCGCGCGCATCCAGCGCGGTGGTTCGTGCGGGGTATGCGGGAGGTCAGTGGCGGTCGGACCGAAAAACACATCGGCGGTGAAGCGCAGCGAATAGGCGACGCTGAACGTGCCGGCGATAGTCGCGACCACTGGCAGGGTCATTTCGACCCAGGCGGTGGCGGAAATGAACACGGTTTCAGCGAAGAACATCTCTTTCGACAAAAAGCCGTTGAGCAGCGGCACGCCGGCCATCGAGGCGCTGGCAACCATGGCCAGGGTGGCGGTGAACGGAATCAGCCGGATCAAACCGCTGAGTTTGCGGATGTCGCGGGTGCCGCTTTCATGATCGATGATGCCGGCGGCCATGAACAACGAGGCTTTGAAGGTGGCGTGGTTGAGAATATGGAACACCGCCGCCACCGCGGCCAGCGGACTGTTCAGGCCCAGCAACAGGGTGATCAGGCCCAGATGGCTGATGGTCGAGTAGGCGAGCAGGCCTTTGAGGTCGTTCTGGAACATTGCGCAATAGGCGCCCAGCAACAGGGTGCAGGCACCGGCTCCGCCGACGATGTAGAACCATTCTTCGCTGCCGGAAAGTGACGGCCAGAGCCGCGCCAGGAGGAACACCCCGGCCTTGACCATGGTTGCCGAGTGCAGGTAGGCCGAGACCGGTGTCGGGGCGGCCATGGCGTGGGGCAGCCAGAAGTGGAAGGGGAACTGTGCGCTTTTGCTCAAGGCGCCGATCAGGATCAGCGGCAGCAGGACCGGGTACAGGGCATGGGCGCGGATCAGGTCACCGGCGGCCAGCACCTTGTCCAGGTCATAGCTGCCGACGACATGGCCGAGCAGCATGACCCCCGCCAGCAGGCACAAACCGCCCGCGCCGGTCACCATCAGCGCCATATAGGCACCTCGGCGGGCGTCGGCGCGGTGGTGCCAATAGCCGATCAACAGGAACGAGAACAGACTGGTCAGTTCCCAGAAAAATACCATTTGAATCAGGTTGCCGGAGATCACCAGCCCGAGCATGGCGCCCATGAAGGCCAGGAAAAACGCAAAGAAGCGCGGCACCGGATCTTCCGGCGACATGTAATAACGCGCGTACAGCGATACCAGTGTGCCAATGCCCAGCACCAGCATCGAGAACAGCCAGGCGAAACCGTCCATGCGCAGGACGAAATTCAAGCCCAGGCTGGGTAGCCAGAAAAACTCTTCGCGAATCACGCCGCCATCGGCGATCTGCGGGTAGAGCAGGGCGACCTGGATGGTGCCGATCAGGGCAACCACACCGGCGAGCAGGGATTCGGTATTACGCGCGTTGTGCGGCAGCACGGCCGCCAGACAACTGCCGATAAAAGGCAAAAGCAGTAGAACTATCAGGGACATAGGCTTCTAATCTGCGGAGTTTGTGATGAATCATACGTGCCGGGCCCCGGATCACCAACTGCCAAGCTGTGGCAGGATCCTACAAGGTAGGCGGAAAAGTCTGGGCTTCATTGTTTTGAAGAGCGATGTGTCGGCATCAGATTTTGGTTGTCTGCGAAAAGATCGCAGCCTGCGGCAGCTCCTACGGGATTGCATGCACCCACAACATCGCGGGTGTATTCGGTCGACGCGTAGGAGCTGCCGCAGGCTGCGATCTTTTGGCCGTTCAGGCTACCTCAGGGTTTCCCGCTCCGGCTCTTCCTCAGCGTCAACCGTACCCCTGCCCTTGGTCTTCAACTCGCTGACGATCACCGCCGCCACGATCAACCCGGCACCGAGCAAGGCAATCGCGGGCAATCGCTCACCGGCAATCCGCCCGACGATCCCGGCCCACACCGGTTCGCCGGCATAGATCAGGGTCGCACGGGTCGGTGAGACGCTTTTCTGCGCCCAGTTCATCGCCACCTGAATCGCCGCGCTGGCCGCGCCAAGACCTACGGCGCTGATCAGCAGCAGCCAGGAAAACCCGGGAATGGCTTCCTGGGTCGGCACCACCATCAGGAACGCCAGTACCGAGGTAACGGCCAGTTGCACAACCGTGACCCGGCGCACATCGACCTGCCCGGCGTAGGTACTGATCAGAATGATTTCGGCGGCAATCGCGATGGCGCTGATCAGCGTGGCGATTTCCCCCGGGCTGAAATTCAGCGATGCCCCGGCAGGACCCGAGATCAGCATCAGGCCGGTGAACGCCAGCATGATGCCGATACTCGGCATCAGTCCTGGCCGCCGCCCGAGCACCAGCCATTGCAGCAGCGGTACAAAAGGCACGTAGAGCGCGGTAATGAACGCCGACTGACTGCTGGGGATGGTCTGTAAACCGACGGTCTGCAGACCGTAACCGAGCATGATCGCCACGCCGATGAACGCCCCTGCCTTGAACTCGAACAGGCTCAGATTGCGCAAATGCCGGGCCGAGAACAGCGCCACCAGGCCAGCTGCCGCCGCGAACCGCAGGCCGACGAAAAACATCGGGCCGCTGACAGTCATTGCGTGCTGCACCAGCAGAAATGTCCCGCCCCAGATCATGGTAATCAGCACCAGCACGCACTCGGCTTTGCTGAACCGGGAGAACAGGGGAGAGGATGGAGATTTCACCGACGTCATGGCCTTGCGCGCTACCTGAGGGCGACGCACAATGCGCCTGAAGTTGGGCAGTATACTGCGCAAACCTGTCAAGTGAGCAATATAGTGCACAAAGATCCTACGCAACGCGCTTCCGTCCTGCAGCACGTCAGCCAGAACGTGCGTCGGCTGCGGCATGCCGCGCAGTTGAGCCAGACCGCGCTGGCGGAAAAATCCGGGGTCAGCCGGCGAATGCTGGTGGCCATCGAAGCCGGCGAAAAGAACGTCAGCCTGACCACCCTGGATCGGGTCGCCGAAGCCCTGGACGTTGCCTTCAGCGACCTGATCCAGGCCCCCGATGCCCGCGACCCGAGCCGCATCAACGAGCTGGCCTGGGCAGGGGTGATTCCCGGCAGCAAAGCGGTGCTGCTGGCCAAGGCGACGGCCAGTCGTGAAGTCGAGTTGTGGGAATGGCGGCTGGAACCGGGCGAACAGTACTTGTCGGAACCGGACGCCGAGGGCTGGAGCGAGCAACTTTATGTGTTCGAAGGCTGCCTGACATTGATGCTCGGCGATCAGGCGCACACGCTTGAAGCCGGGGAGTTCTTCATGTACGCCAGTCACCAACCTCATTCCTACCGCAACGACGGTTTGGTGGCGGCGCGATTCGTGCGTAACGTGGTGATTTGAGCCAGGCAACCCACAAGTTACCTGCACACCGCCTATTTTGTGGTGTGTCGGGTTTTCTGTGGAAAGGTGCCGGGCGCTGATGACTGTCCTACTTTGGTACTACTGGACGGGCCGTCCATGGTTTTGCGCCTATCATCGTTCAGGAAATTTTCGAGATCATCGCGCAGCATTCCGATCGCCGGGTAAATATTAATGTGGCGTTGAAACAGGCCCCCCACAGTGACAAGTGAGCACAGCATGAGCGAAACCAAAAGCCCACAGGCGACCGACGTCAGCCGCAGCGCGGACATATTGATTGTCGGCGGTGGCCTGAGCGGGGCGTTGCTGGCGGCGCAGCTGTTGCGTCTGCCGGGCCAACGCCGGCTGCTGGTCATTGAGCCGCGCGCCGAACTGGGACGCGGTGAGGCCTACAGTGCGGTCGAGTTGGGGCATACCTTGAACGGCAACGCGGCACGCATGAGTGTCGACCCGGACAACGCCGATGACTTGACTCAATGGCTCGGCGAGTTCATCGCCGCCGGTGGCTGGCCGGAGTCGGATCAGCAGCATGTGCCGGTCAGCGAGTTGTTCCCGCCGCGGGGGATTTTTGGCCTGTACGTGCAGCAGCGCCTGGCCGAAGCCCAGGTCGTCGGTGCGCAGCAGGGCTCCAGTGTCGAGCATGTCCGTGGCGAAGCGGTCGATCTGCAAATGGACCAACGCGGCGCGCTGTTGACCCTGGATGACGGCAGACAATTGCGCGGGGCTTTCGCGGTTCTGGCCACTGGCCTGTTCCCGGCCGCGCGTACGCCGCAAACCGAGTCCAGTGGCTTGAACACGGCCGCGCTGGACCCTTGGGATGTTGCGGCGATGGCCCGGCTCGATCCCCAGGCCAGGGTGCTGATTATCGGCTCCGGGTTGACCATGGTCGATGCCGTGGTGTCGCTGGAGCAGGCCGGGCATCGCGGACCGATCGAGGTGTTTTCCCGGCACGGGCTGTTGCCCCATGTTCGTCGCCAGCCGCCGGCCTGGGTGGATTTTCTCGCCGAAGACCCGAGCATCCGCAGCCCCGGACAGCTGATGCGCGAACTGCGTCGCCAGTGCCAGGCGGCAATGGCGGCCGGTATCGACTGGCAAGCGCCGCTGGACACTGTGCGCGTACATATCGGTCGCCTGTGGAGCCAGGCGACTGACGAGCAGCGCCGGCAGTTCGTGCGCCACGTACGGCCATGGTGGGAGAGTCATCATCACCGCTCGCCGCCGCTGAGTGCCGAACTGGTGGAGCGTTTGCATAACGAGGGACGTTTGCGGATTCAGGCGGCGTCGTTCAAGGGCCTCGAACCGTCGGCTGACGGCCAGGTGAGCATTCGCCTGCGTCGGCGCGGTGAGATGCACACTTGCGTGGTCAGCGGTGGAGCGCTGATCAACTCCAGCGGCATCGAATACGACTGGCGCCGAGTGGCCCGGCCGCTGCCGCAGCAGCTGCTGGCGCGCGGTCTGATTCAACCGGGGCCGCTGGCCCTGGGGATCGCCGCCGATCCTGGCGGCGCCCTGATCAATGCCCGGGGGCAAGTCGCCGAGCGGCTGTTCGCCATGGGCCCGCCGTTGCGTGGCATGTGGTGGGAAAGTACTGCGGTGACCGACGTGGCCAGTCAGGCCAAGGCATTGGCGCAACGGTTGGTGGAGCGGCAGTGTTAGTGACTGATGCATAGATTGCATCCCGTAGCAGCTGCCGAAGGCTGCGTCCGGCCGCGTAGCGGTCGTAGAATCAGACACCGCGGTTTTTCTGGTTAACCGTGGAAGCATTTGCGACGTTCGATGTCGGGTGCTGCTCTTTAACCTGATCCTCGATCAAGCCCGCGAAGAAGATGGCTCGGGTTTTCCTGCTAGAACCCTATCGTCTGCTGCAGCATCCTGGCGGCGGATGAATCCGCCGGGCTGACCATCGCGTAGTTGTACCCGGCCCCCGACCAGTACTCGGCCTGCAATTCGCCGTCACTTCGGCTGCCACGGGGCAGCAGTTTGTTTTTCGGTCCTGGTGGGCGGATGTAGAAGCTGACCTTGCGCCCGTCCTGATCCTCATACAACACCATCGCCGCCGGGCCCTGGTCGGTGCTCAACAAGCGTGCGCTGACGGCCTTGAACCCGGCGTGCCGCAGGTCGGGCAGGCGGTTGGCATGGTTGAAGTAACGGTCGAGCCAGGCTTGCATATCGCCGTTGTTCTGCACTTTCAGGTCGGCCGGCAGGATGCCTTGCTGGGCGAACATCCGGTACGCCTGCATGGCATCGGTCATCGGTGGCGACGCCCCGGTCATGGTCATTTCCCGCGCCTGCCAGCCGCTCAAGCCACCGACACCGACTGCAATCAACAGCAGGGCGGCACTGGCCAGATGTCGTCGGGTCTGACGTTTGAGGCGCTGGCGGATGACCAGCGGATCGTGGTCCGGGTTGGCCGGGTGCTGCAGGGTACCGCTCAGGGCGGCGCGCAATTGTTGGGCATCCTGCTGCCAGGCTTCGATTCGCGCGGCGACCTCGGGCTGAGCGCACAGGTAGGTTTCGACCAGACGCCGTTCGGCATCGCTGAGTTGATGGTCGACATAAGCGTGCAGGTCGCGTTCGCTTGGAGGCGTGTTGATCATTTGAGTATCCGCAGAGAAGGGCTGGTGATCTCGCCGTCGCTGAGCTGGCGCAAGGCCTGGCGGGCGCGGGACAGGCGAGACATCACGGTGCCGGTGGGGACGTCGAGAATCTCGGCGACCTCTTTGTAACTCAAGCCTTCCACCGAGACCCAGAGCAGCAGGGCGCGCTGCTCGGCGGTCAGCCGGTCGAATGCCTGGAGGGTCGATAACGCGATCACTGTGCGCTCCACCGAAGGCTGTGCATCGTCGCGCCCGGTGAAAAACTCCAGCATCCGCGCATAACGTCGCGAGCGCCGATGGGCGTCGAGAAACTGTCGATAAAGAATCGAGAACAGCCAGGCCCGCAGATCGCCGTCGGGGCGTTTGTCGCCCCAACCCGACAGCGCCCGCTCAAGGCACGACTGCACCAGATCGTCAGCGCTGCTGGAGTTACGGGTCAAGGATACGGCGAAGCGTCTGAGCCGCGGAATAAGTGGGCGTAACTGTTCGTCGAGATCGTTCATGAAATTCTGGCTGGTCTTGGGACTTGAGAGACGCCCCGTACTCAAGATTATTCCAGCCCCTGGAAAATAAACATCGGGCGATGGAATAAACCCTGCCGGGCTTCGTCTGATTGATCCTTGTCATTTGCGGCCCACGGCCTGGAGTTTTTCATGGTTAATCGCTCACCACCGCCACTGAGTACCGCGAGTCTGACGCTGCGCCTGGTAGGGATTGGTGTGGTGGTCGCGGCGATTGCCGGGGTGTTTGCCTATGTCAACGGCACCTTCGACCCGCAACGCCTGACGCCCAAGGCGTTGGTCGATGTACTGGAGAAAAACAACGGGGTGCATCCCGGATTCCGTCGTAATCACGCCAAAGGCGTGTGTGTGGCCGGTTATTTCGAGAGCAGTGGTCAGGCCCGTGAGTTTTCCCGCGCCCAGGTGTTCGGTGAGGCGCGTACGCCAGTGGTGGGGCGCTTTGCGTTGCCCAGCGGTAATCCCTATGCGCCGGACAGTAGCGTGCCGATCCGTAGCCTGGCGTTGCGTTTCAACCTTGCCAACGGCCAGCAATGGCGTACCGGGATGAATAGCATGCCGGTATTCCCGGTGGGTACGCCCGAAGCCTTCTATCAACTGCAACAGGCCAATTCTCCGGACCCGGCCACCGGTAAGCCCAATCCGGCGAGTCCCCCGGCGTTCTTTGCCGCGCACCCTGAAACCGCGCCGTTCCTGCAATGGGTCAAGACCGCCAAACCTTCGGCCAGCTACGCCACCGAAACCTATAACGGTATCAATGCCTTTTATCTGGTGAACGCGGCGGGTAAGCGTCAGGCCGTGCGCTGGAGCGTGGCGCCACTTGTTCAGGATGCAGCGGGAGCCAGTGCGCCTGAAGGTGCCGACTTCCTGGAAAAAGATCTGGTGCAGCGGCTGGCCGCCGGACCCTTGCGTTGGCAGTTGAACATCACCTTGGCCAACCCCGCAGATCCCACCCATGACGCCAGCAAAGCCTGGCCGAACGATAGAAGGGTGTTGAATGCCGGCACCCTGGTGCTTGAGCGCACCCAGGCACAAAGCAACGGCGAGTGCCGCGACATCAATTACGACCCGCTGATCCTGCCGAGCGGGATCGAAGGGTCCGACGACCCGCTGCTGGCTGCCCGCTCTGCGGCGTATGCCAAGTCTTACCTGCGGCGCGCCAGCGAAGTCAGCCAGTTGCCTGCCGCTACCCAGGAGTCGCACCCATGAGCGCCCAACCCAATCATTTCGCACCCCTGGCGCGGCTGCTGCACTGGCTGATGGCGCTGATGGTGATTGCCATGCTGTTTATCGGCGCGGGCATGGCGGCCTCGGTGTCCGCGCGGCACGAATGGCTGATCCATATCCACAAACCCTTGGGCGTGGCGATTCTACTGCTGGTGATCGTGCGCCTGGTGGTGCGCTTCTCGACCCGGCAACCGCTGTTGCCGGCTGACCTGCCCGGTTGGCAAGTGCTGGCGGCCAAGGGATCCCACGTGTTGCTATACGCCTTGATGCTGATCCTGCCGCTGCTGGGTTGGGCCATGATCTCGGCGGCCGGTGACCCGGTGATGCTCGGCGGTTCGGTGCAACTGCCGTCGATATTGCCGGCCAATGCCCAGGTGTTCGCCTTCCTGCGCAAGGCTCACGGTTACCTCGCGTACCTGCTGTTCCTGACTGTGCTGCTGCACCTGGCGGCGGCGCTGTTCCATGGTTGGGTGCGCCGGGACGGGGTGCTGCAGAGCATGTTGTTCGGCAAGGATCAGGGCTGAAAATCCGGGCAACGCCTGGCTCTGTGGTGAAGGGGACTTGCCCTGATGCCAGTCAGTGAGGGATTGGACGCTCCCAAAAGATCGCAGCCTGCGGCAGCTCCTACAGAGGTTTATGTACACCCACCAGATTGCAGGTGTACCCGGTCAGCGTAGGAGCTGCCGCCAGGCTGCGATCTTTTCGGGGGCGCCGCAGATGCAGGATCAAAAGATCGCAGCCTGCGGCAGCTACAGGTTTTGCATACCGGATAAATCGCGGGTGTGTAGGAGCTGCCGCCAGGCTGCGATCTTGACGATCTGGCACGCGCCGCAATTCTCTGGTTCATGTCGAAGTACCGTGCATTTCTCTTAACTGCCTGGTATTGGAGCAAGCTCCCTCGCCACAAGGTTGGGGGAACCGACCCACCACCAATACCCCAGCGCCAGCGCATTGATTCCCGCTCCCAGCAGGCACACACCGACCCAGCCTGACCAGGCGTACATCGCCGTCGAACCGATCGATCCCAGTGCGCTGCCAATGGAGTAAAACACCATGTAGCCTGCCGCCAGCCGGCTCCGGGCTTGCGGGCGCGCGTTGTAGATCATGCCCTGGCTGGTGACGTGGACTGCTTGCAGGCCCAGGTCGAAGGTAATCACCCCGAGCAACAGTGCCCACAAGGATGACTGGGTGAAGGCGATGGCCAGCCAGGAGACCAGCATCAGCGTCAGGGCCAGGCCACTGGTCCATTGCGCCAGGCCGCGATCAGCCAGCTGCCCGGCGCGTGCTGCGCCGAGCGCGCCGGCGGCTCCGGCGAGGCCTGTTCACCCTGATCATCGGCTTGCGCCAGTGGGGCGAGGCGTTTTTCTATGAGGCGGGGGAGCCGCATTCGGTGATGGTCGACCGCGAGAATGGGAAACCGCTGCGGCGCCTGGAGTTGCACTCGGAAGATGGGCGGTTGTTGGGGCCCGGGGACTGTCGGCGGGTGGCGATAGAGTAGTCCAGCCCGCATGCCCTGGCATAGGCATGCGGGTTGGTTGCCGGCTTAGCGCACTACGTCGACCATGTCCGCCACGGTCGTCAACACGTCCTTGCCTAGCTGCATCGAACGCTTGCCGGACCAACCGGTGCGCACATTGGGCGCATCGTTGTGGTCCTTGAACGGCATCTCCAGGGTCAACGACAGGCAATCGAATTTCTCACCGACGCTGTTGCAGGCCAGGGTCATGTTGGCTTTGCCCGGTTTGTCGCGGGTGTAGCCGTGGGTGGTCTGAAAGTCGCGGGTCTGGTGTTTCAAGTGATTGCGAAAGTGCGCTTCGAGTTTTTCGATCCGCGGGGTGTAGCCCGGATTGCCTTCGCAACCGGCAGTGAAGACGTAGGGGATTTCTTCGTCGCCATGGATGTCGAGGAACAGGTCGACGCCGTACTTGTCCATTTGTTGCTGAACGAAGAACACTTCCGGGCTGAGTTCCTGGCTCGCACTCTGCCAGGCGCGATTGAGGTCCTGGCCCATGGCATTGGTCCGCAGATGGCCATGGAAGGCGCCATCCGGGTTCATGTTGGGCACCAGGTACAGGTCGGCACGCTCCAGGAGTTTTTTCATCAGCGGATCGTTGTGCTGTTGCAGACGTTCGATGATGCCTTCCATGAACCATTCGGCCATGTGCTCGCCGGGGTGCTGTTGCGCGATGATCCAGACCTTGCGTTGGCCTTCGGCGCCGGTGCCTTTGCGCAGCAACTGAATATCGCGGCCTTCGACGCTTTTGCCGGTGGCGAGCAGTTCGGTGCCGGCCTTGGTCAGTGCCTGCTCGATCAGCCAGTCGTGACGTCCGCGGCTATAGGGTTCGAAATAGGCGAACCAGGCATTGGTGGCGCTGGCTTCAAGGCTGAACCGCAAGGTATCGCCCTCGAAAATCGTCGGCACCCGAAACCAGTTGACGTGATCGTAGGAGGCCACGGCCTGGTAGCCAGCCCAGGCTTTGTTGTAGGAAGACGTGCTCACGTTACTCAGGCGGAACCAGTGCTCCTGGCCCACATGCAGACCACTGGCCTTGAAGTGGAACCATTGGAAGTGATTGCTGCGGGTATCCGGTTTGATAGCCAGCAATATCTGCAGCGGATTGCTGGTATCCAGCACCTCGATATTGCCGCTGTCGAAGTTCGAAGTGATTTCAACAGCGCGCTGAGCCACGGTCATAGTCTGGGTCCCTGAGTATGATTTTTATGGCTGCTACTTTACACGCAAGGAGGGGGAAAACAGGCGGGCAATTTCGGCAAAAAGGGGGGCGTCGTCCCTGACGCGCCGGCAGCTTAGGGGGTATGCGATTGATTCTCAAGTGCTATTTTTTATTACTTTTGCCCCAGTATCCACGGCGCTCTCTTGCAAACAGATGTTCTTTTGCTATCATCGCCGCCCATTAAATAGCAGCAACCAATCTTCATTAGCCTGAAGCCAAGCCAGAAAAAACTGGCAAAAAAAAAAGACCCGGCAAAAAGCCGGGTCAAAAACCGTGATTAGCCTGATGAGGAGATATTCCAAGAGTCCGACCTAAGGTCTCCTGGGCTATCGACTGATCTCGCGACCAGATGCATGCAATAATAATCATTATCATTTGCAAGTCAAATGTTTTCCCCTGCTTCACTGGGATTTTTTTCCTGCCCCTGCAATTCCTCTCTATCTTGACGTCTACAGCCTTGCCGCCTTTACGCCTTTCACAGGGGTGGGAGCCCATCGCCGCGATTGCCGTCCAGCGCCCGATCGACCAGGGTTTTCGCCATATCGATCATATGTACCACCGAGAACGCCAGATCACGGTTGGCACCGAACAGGTTGTCCGCTGATTCATGAGCGGTGGCCGCAGCGCAACGCAACAGGCTGCAGGCGTGGACCAGGGCCTCCTCGCTGCCGATACCGGGTCTTACCTCAAAGAGTTTTTCCTCCAACGCGGATTCTGAAACCTCCGGTTTCAAGTAATAGTCCAGTGCACGCTGTGCCGCGGCGTTACCTTTCAACGAGACAAAGTCGATCTCTGCTTCCATTTCTATCGAGTGATTGCTGGGTGTGCTCATGATTTCGGGTGCTCTGCCGGTAAGTCATACAAGTCAATCCAAGACTAGTACATAGTGTATTTGTGACGATAATTTAAATACTACAATATGTGTATTGAGGGTCCGAGTACACAAAGTATTGTTCCGCCCATGGATAAATGGATCGAATTGGTCAAGGCCAAAATGAGTGACCTCAAGGTCACCCAAGAGCAACTCGCAGAACGCCTCGGAATGTCCCAGGGCGGCGTCGGCCATTGGCTGAACAAACGTCGCCAGCCGAAGATCGAAGACATGAACCGTGTGCTTCAGGAGCTGGGGTTGGGATTTCTGGAGGTGGCGCTAGTGATCAGGGAGCCCGAGAAAGAGGCGGGCGAGGAAAAGGATTACCAAATGTCACTGGCCGATAAATACAATCCGTATTTCCGCTATCCGGTCAGCGACTGGCGAGACGTCTGCGAAGTGCGCGAGGCTGAGCAACCGGTCTATGCCAGCGAACGCTACGAACTGTCCGATTACCCTGCGCGGGGCGCGGCGTTCTGGCTGGTGGTGGTCGGGGACGCCATGACGGCTCCGAGCGGCATCAGCATTGCCCAGGACATGCTTATACTGGTCGACCCGGCGGTTGAGGCAGTGCCAGGCAAACTGGTGATTGCCCAATGGCCGGGCAACGCCCAGGCGACCTTTCGCAAGTTGATCGAAGAGGGTGGTCAGCGTTACCTGGTCCCCCTCAACCCGACCTACCCGAAAACCCTGTACACCGATGAATGCCGGATCATCGGCGTGGTGATGCAGGCCACCGCGAAGTTCTGATGCTGATCGGTCCTGATGCGCAGGACCGATCGCTTCGCCGCTTTTACTCCAGCTCCACCAGCGCACTGCCTTCGCTGACCATTTCGCCTTCCAGGCAATACAGCGCCTTGATCACCCCGGCATGGGGTGCGCGAATGCTGTGCTCCATTTTCATCGCTTCCAGCACCACCAGCTGCGCACCGGCTTCGACGGCTTGCCCGGCTTCGACCAGCACCCGCACGATACTGCCATTCATTGGCGCGGTGAGGCCGCCGTGGTGGCTGTGGCTGGCTTCTACCGCGGCAATCGGGTCGTAAGGCTTGATGCTGCGCAGTTCGCCTTCCCAGTGCAGATAGAGCGTGTCGCCGCGACGGATCGCCCGATGCTGGCGCCGCAGGCCGTCGTGCTCGATCAGCAACTGCTCGGCGCAAAGCTCGGCGCTGCGAGTGTCTGCCGGGTCCAGCGTGAGGGCTTTATCCTGCCCCTCGCAACTCAAGTGCAAGGTGGTTTCCAGTGGCAGCCCGGCGCGGAACCCGCTGGCCAGTGCCCAGGGTGAACTGCGGTCATCGGCGCGCACCGAGTCTGGCTGGCTCTGCCCGAAGGCTTGTGCCGCGGCTTGCCAGAACTCGTCGCTGAGTTCGCTCGGCGGCGGCAGCAGTTGTTCCTGATAGCGCGGGATAAAGTCGGTATCCAGTTCCGCTGCCGCGAAGGCCGGGTGGCCGACGATACGTCGCAGGAAGCTGATGTTGGTCTTCAGCCCGCCGATGGCGAACTCATCGAGCATGCTCAGCAAGCGCAGGCGCGCCTGTTCCCGGTTCTCGCCCCAGGCAATCAGCTTGCCGAGCATCGGGTCGTAGAACGGCGAAATGCTGTCGCCTTGTTCCACGCCGCTGTCGACCCGGCGCCCCGGACCTGCTGCCGACTCGCGATACAGATCAAGACGGCCAGTTGCCGGCAGGAAGTCATTGCTCGGGTCTTCGGCATACAAACGCACTTCGATCGCATGCCCGTTCAACGGGACCTGCTCCTGGGTCATCGGCAACACTTCGCCCTGCGCGACGCGAATCTGCCAGGCCACCAGGTCGAGGCCAGTGATGGCTTCGGTGACCGGGTGCTCGACCTGCAAGCGGGTGTTCATCTCCATGAAGAAAAATTCGCCGCGCGAATCCAGCAAGAACTCCACGGTGCCGGCGCCGACATACCCAATCGCCTGGGCGGCACGCACTGCCGCTTCGCCCATGGCCCGACGCTGTTCGGCGCTCAACCCTGGTGCCGGTGCTTCTTCGACGACTTTCTGGTGGCGACGCTGGATCGAGCAGTCGCGCTCGTTGAGGTACAGGCAGTTGCCGTGCCGATCGGCGAACACCTGGATTTCCACGTGACGCGGTTTGAGCAGGTATTTTTCCACCAGCATCTGCGAATTGCCAAACGACGATTGCGCTTCACGCTGAGCCGAGGCCAGGGCTTCGGCCAGCTGGCTGACGTCCTCGACCACTTTCATGCCTTTGCCACCACCGCCGGCCGTGGCCTTGAGCAGCACCGGATAGCCAATGCGCTCGGCGGCGGCGCGGAAGGTTTCCAGATCCTGGGCTTCGCCGTGATAGCCGGGCACCAGCGGCACACCAGCGGTTTCCATCAAGGCTTTGGCCGCGGATTTGCTGCCCATGGCATCAATGGCCGAGGCGGGCGGGCCGAGGAAGATCAAACCGGCGGCTTCGATGGCGCGGGCGAACCCGGCGTTTTCCGAGAGGAAGCCATAGCCGGGGTGGATCGCCTGGGCGCCGCTGGCTTTGGCGGCGGCAATCAGTTTGTCGATTTGCAGGTAGCTGTCAGCGGCCTTGCTGCCGCCCAGGTCGACGCGAATATCAGCTTCGCGGCTGTGCCGCGCATCGCGGTCGGTGGCGCTGTGCACGGCCACAGTGGTCAGGCCCAGGGCCTTGGCGGTACGCATCACCCGGCAAGCGATTTCGCCGCGGTTGGCCACCAGCAGGGTGGTGAGAAGAGGTGCGCTCATCAACGCGGCTCCTTGGTGGTCGTGTCGGGCTGCCAGTTCGGCGGACGTTTTTGCAGGAAGGCGCGCAGGCCTTCCTGACCTTCGGGGCTGACGCGGATCCGCGCGATAGCGTTTTCGGTGTAGCGCCGTAGTGCCGGAGTCAGTGCGCCGTTGCCGACTTCGCGCAGCAAGTCCTTGCTGGCGCGCATGGCGGCCGGGCTGTTGAGCAGCAGGTTGTCGATCCACTGTCCGACTTTCTGCTCCAGCTCAGTGGCTGGATAGCTTTCGGACAACAAGCCGATTTCCTGCGCCCGTTGCCCACCGAATCGCTCGGCGGTCAGGGCAAAACGGCGTGTCGCGCGTTCACCGATGGCCTGCACCACGAACGGGCTGATGACCGCTGGCGCCAGGCCAATGCGCACTTCCGACAGGCAGAACTGCGCGTCATCGGCGCCAATCGCCATGTCGCAGCAACTGATCAGGCCCAGCGCGCCGCCAAAGGCCGCGCCTTGCACCACGGCCAACGTCGGGATTTTCAGCTTGGCGAGGTTGTACATCAATTCCGCCAATTCCCGGGCGTCGTCGAGGTTGGTGTGGTAATCGAGTTCGGCCGATTGCTGCATCCAGGCCAGATCGGCACCGGCACTGAAATGCTTGCCGCGACCGCGTACCAACAGAAACCGCAGGCTGGCATCGCTCGATACCATGTCCAGGGCGAGGATCAGTTCGCGGATCATTTCGGCGTTGAACGCGTTGTTCTTTTCTTCACGACTGAGCCACAGGGTCGCAAAACCACGGGGGTCGGTCAGCAGTTCGAGGGTGTTGAAGTCGCTCATATTGTTTTTGTCCTTCACTGCTTTTTGGGCTTGCCAGGCAGTTAACAAGAATCTATGGAGTGTCGATCAATTGTGGTTTTACATTCGACTCTTGACTGACAGGCACTCCCACAGGTTCACATCCGGAACACACCGAAGCGGCTCGGTTCGATTGGGGCATTCAGCGATGCGGACAAGGCCAGGGCCAGCACGTCGCGGGTCTGCGCCGGGTCGATGACGCCATCGTCCCACAGCCGCGCGCTGGAGTAGTACGGATGGCCCTGCTGTTCGTACTGGTCGAGGATCGGTTGCTTGATCTCGGCTTCCTGAGCATCGGAGAAGCTGTGACCGCTGCGCTCGGCCTGCTCGCGTTTGACCTGTACCAGCACCCCGGCCGCCTGTTCGGCGCCCATCACACCGATTCGGGCGTTGGGCCACATCCACAAAAAGCGCGGATCGTAGGCACGGCCACACATGCCGTAGTTCCCCGCACCGAAGCTGCCGCCGATGATCACGGTGAACTTCGGCACCTTGGCGCACGCCACCGCGGTCACCAGTTTCGCGCCATGTTTGGCGATACCGCCGGCCTCGTATTTCTGGCCAACCATGAAGCCGGTGATGTTCTGCAGGAACAGCAGCGGAATGCCGCGCTGGCAGGCCAGTTCGATAAAGTGCGCGCCTTTTTGCGCGGCTTCGGCGAAGAGGATGCCGTTGTTGGCGAGGATCGCAATCGGGTAACCGTGCAGGTGGGCGAAACCGCATACCAGGGTGGTGCCGAACAGCGCCTTGAATTCATCGAACACCGAACCGTCCACCAGGCGCGCGATGACTTCACGCACGTCGAACGGTTGCTTGGCGTCGGCCGGAACCACGCCGTACAACTCCTCGCAAGGGAACAGCGGGGTAATCGGCGCGCGCTGTTGCAACTCGCCGAGCTTGCGCCAGTTGAGGTTGGATACGCTGCGTCGCGCCAGGGCCAGCGCATGTTCATCACTGTCGGCGTAATGGTCGGCCACCCCGGAAATCTTGCAGTGCACATCGGCACCGCCAAGGTCTTCGGCGCTGACCACTTCACCGGTGGCGGCTTTCACCAACGGAGGACCGGCGAGGAAGATGGTGGCCTGTTGGCGAACCATGATCGCTTCGTCGGCCATGGCCGGCACATAGGCGCCGCCGGCGGTGCAGGAGCCCATGACCACGGCGATCTGCGGAATGCCCATGGCGCTCATGTTGGCCTGGTTGAAGAAGATCCTTCCGAAATGCTCGCGGTCGGGGAACACTTCATCCTGACGCGGCAGGTTGGCGCCGCCGGAGTCCACCAGGTAAATGCACGGCAGGCGATTCTGCTGGGCGATGGTCTGGGCGCGCAGGTGCTTTTTCACCGTCAGCGGGTAGTAGGAGCCGCCTTTAACCGTGGCGTCGTTGGCGACGATCATGCATTCGACGCCTTCGACCCGACCGATTCCGGCAATCACTCCAGCGGCGGGAACATCTTCGCCATACACCTCGTAGGCTGCCAGTTGGCTGATTTCCAGAAACGGCGAACCCGGATCGAGCAGGCGATTGATGCGCTCGCGCGGCAGCAGTTTACCCCGCGAGGTGTGCCGCTCCTGGGCCTTGGCGCCGCCGCCTTGCTGGACCTGGGCGAGCAGGGTGTGCAGCGCGTCGACCTGGGTGAGCATCGCCGCACGGTTGGTCGCGAACTCCGCCGAGCGCGGATTGAGCTGAGTATGCAAGATGGTCATGGGGCGCTCGCTCTGTTAGCGGGTTTCGTTGAACAGTTCACGACCGATCAGCATGCGGCGAATCTCGCTGGTGCCGGCGCCGATTTCGTAGAGCTTGGCGTCGCGCAACAGGCGACCTGCCGGGAATTCATTGATGTAGCCGTTGCCGCCGAGAATCTGGATCGCGTCCAGCGCCATCTGCGTTGCGCGTTCGGCGCTGTAGAGGATCACGCCGGCGGCGTCCTTGCGGGTGGTTTCGCCACGTTCGCAGGCCTGGGCCACGGCATACAGGTAAGCGCGGCTGGCGTTGAGCTGGGTGTACATGTCGGCGACCTTGCCCTGGATCAGCTGGAACTCGCCGATGCTCTGGCCGAATTGTTTGCGGTCATGGATGTAGGGCACTACCAGGTCCATGCAGGCCTGCATGATCCCGGTCGGGCCGCCGGAGAGCACTACGCGCTCGTAATCGAGGCCGCTCATCAGGACTTTGACGCCACCGTTGAGGGCGCCCAGCAGGTTTTCTTCCGGCACTTCAACGTCGTCGAAGAACAGCTCGCAGGTGTTTGAACCGCGCATGCCGAGCTTGTCGAATTTGTTGCTGCGGCTGAAGCCTTTCCAGTCACGCTCGACAATGAAAGCACTGATGCCGTGCGGGCCTTTTTCCAGGTCGGTCTTGGCGTAGATCACATAGGTGCTGGCATCCGGACCGTTGGTGATCCAGGTTTTGCTGCCATTGAGGACAAAACGGTCGCCACGCTTGTCGGCGCGCAATTTCATCGAGACCACGTCGGAACCGGCATTCGGCTCGCTCATGGCCAGGGCACCGACATGTTCGCCGCTGATCAGTTTTGGCAGGTACTTGGTTTTCTGTTCGTGGTTGCCGTTACGGTTGATCTGGTTGACGCAGAGGTTGGAATGCGCGCCGTAGGAGAGGGCGACCGAGGCCGAGCCGCGGCTGATTTCTTCCATGGCCACCACGTGGGCCAGGTAGCCCAGGCCGGCACCGCCGTATTCTTCCGGCACGGTTATCCCGAGCAACCCCATGTCACCAAACTTGCGCCACAGGTCGGCGGGGAACAGATTGTCGATATCGATCTGCGCGGCGCGCGGGGCGATCTCTTTGGTAACGAAGGACTGGACCTGATCGCGCAGCATGTCGATGGTTTCGCCCAGGGCGAAGTTCAGGGTTGGGTAGCTCATGGGGTCACCTTTGGGCTTTTTGTTAGAGAGCGGAGAGCGCCTGATCAGCTCTCACCTTTACGTTAACGTAAGCCTGCGATCGACGGCTGTCAATCACCCTTTACGTTAACGTCAACTTGCGCCAGAGTAGAGGCAGATTTGTTGTTCAAACCCACTAATAAACACAATAGGGGTCGTCATGGATCAACCAGGTGCCAATCAGCATAGCTACACCCGTGGCTCGCAGGACAAAGCGTTGCTGGCGCTGACCATCGGTCAGGCGTTCGATAATACCGTTGCCAACTATCCGGACGGCGAGGCGCTGGTGGTTCGCCATCAGCAGCTGCGCTACAGCTGGAAGCAACTGGCCGAAACCGTCGACTTGCACGCCAGAGCGCTGCTGGCGCTGGGTTTGCAGGCCGGTGATCGCCTTGGCGTCTGGGCGCCGAACTGCGCCCAGTGGTGCATCAGTCAGTTTGCCAGCGCGAAGATCGGGGTGATCCTGGTCAACATCAATCCGGCCTATCGCAGTTCCGAACTGGAATACGTGCTCAAGCAATCCGGCTGCCAATGGCTGGTGTGCGCCGGGTCCTTCAAGACCTCCGATTACCACGCGATGCTGCAGGGTCTGGTACCGGAACTGGCGGAGCAGGCCATCGGCCAGTTGCACAGCGAACGCCTGCCGGACCTGCGCGGCGTCATCAGTCTTGATCCGCAGCCGCCAGCGGGTTTCCTGCCCTGGCCGCAGTTGTCCGCGTTGGGTGCCGGGGTGGCAGTCGAACGCTTGCAGGAACGGCAGAGCAGCCTGCATTTCGATCAGGCGGTGAACATCCAGTACACCTCGGGTACCACCGGCTTTCCCAAAGGCGCGACCCTCAGTCACCACAACATTCTGAACAACGGTTACATGGTTGGCGAAAGCCTCGGCCTGACCGCCGCCGATCGGCTGGTGATTCCAGTGCCGTTGTATCACTGCTTCGGCATGGTCATGGGCAACCTCGGTTGTATGACCCATGGCAGCACCATGATTTATCCGAACGATGCCTTCGATCCGCTACTGACCCTGACCACCGTCGCCGAAGAGCAGGCCACGGCGTTGTACGGTGTACCCACCATGTTTATCGCCATGCTCGATCAGCCACGGCGCGCCGAGTTCGACCTGTCGAGCCTGCGCACCGGGATCATGGCCGGGGCGACCTGTCCGATCGAAGTGATGCGTCGAGTCATCAATGAAATGCACATGAGCGAAGTGCAGATCGCCTACGGCATGACCGAAACCAGCCCGGTGTCCTTGCAGACCGGTCCCGCGGACGATCTGGAGCTGCGCGTCACCACGGTGGGTCGAACCCAGCCGCAACTGGAAAGCAAGATCATCGATGACGTCGGTAACACCGTTCCTCGCGGGCAGATCGGCGAGCTGTGCACCCGTGGTTACAGCGTGATGCTTGGTTACTGGAACAACCCGAAAGGCACCGCCGAGGCCATTGATGAGGCCGGCTGGATGCACACCGGTGACCTGGCGACCATGAACGAGCAAGGCTATGTGTGCATCGTCGGGCGCAACAAGGACATGATCATTCGCGGCGGCGAAAACGTTTACCCCCGTGAGCTGGAAGAGTTCTTCTTCACTCACCCGGCGGTGGCCGATGTGCAGATCATCGGTATTCCAGACGCTAAATACGGCGAGGAAATTGTCGCCTGGATCAAGTTCCATCCCGGTCATGCAGCCAGCGAGCCGGAGCTGCAAGCCTGGTGCAAGGAACGCATCGCGCACTTCAAGACCCCGCGTTACTTCAAGTTCGTCGACGAGTTTCCGATGACCGTGACCGGCAAGATTCAGAAGTTCAGGATGCGCGAGATCAGCATCGAGGAGCTCAAGGCGATGCCGTAGATACCGTCTTAACCCTCACCGGGCAAGCGCAAGTTTCGGGTCAAATGGTTGGCCCGATTTGATCACTCCAAAGATGATGTGCAGCAGCTTGCGCATCGCTGCACAGATGATCTGCTTGGGGGCCTTGCCGTTGGCTTTCAATCGCTCTTTGAGCGCGATAATCGCTTCGTTATGCTGCATCGCCACCAGACCTGGCATGTAGAGCCCGGTGCGGAGTCGCGCTGATCCGATTTTCGAGATAAAGGTGCGGCCCTTAAGCTGGCCAGACTCTTCCAGCTTTGGATTTAAGCCCGCCGCCGCCACCATTTGTCGAGGATTCGAATACTTTCGCAGGTCGCCCAGCTCGGCAAAAAGCATCTGCGCCGATTTGTCGGCAATGCCATCAATGGTCACCACCAAGTCGCGCATTTGGCGCATGTCCGGGTCGTCATCAATGTGTTTCTTCAGCGCCTTTTTGGTTTCGGCAATCTCTTTCTGGATGTGGTTGATGACGGAATTGATCGAAACCTTGACGCTGTCGTCGGACACGTCCAGACGATTACGTTCCATTTGCAGCATTTCCTGAAGGTCATTCAGGCGACGAACCATGGCCTTCACCTGTCGATACTTCAGTGGCTCCGGCGCCCACAGCGTTAGCTTTTCATGCTTTTCCTTGGCGAAATCGGCGATTAGCTTGGCGTCGGTCTTGTCTGTTTTGACCCGTTGCAAATCACTCCTGGCATGGGCTTTGGTCTGCGCAGGATTGACGACACAGACCCGATAGCCCTTGTTGTACAAGAACTCGGCCAGCGCTTCGTGGTAGATGCCGGTGGCTTCCATCACGATTAAGGCTGAAGGCTCGACGTGCTTCTGCAGCCAGGCGTGGAACTCCTCGAACCCCTTGATTGCATTGGGCAATTTTGCTTTGGTTTTATGTTTGCCGTTAGGCAGGTATTTGGCGATGTCAAAGGTGTGTTTAGCGGCGTCGACGCCAACATAATCGGACATGATCGTCTCCCAATTGAATCAATTGTGATCATCACTGCACTCTGTCCAACCTTGCGAATGCGGGCTCTCGCCAGAGACGGGCCCAAGATACCGTTCGAACTATATGAGTGAGTGTGGAGGGTTGGAGCACGATCTACGTCGCAGGCTCTAGGCCTAAGGAGCTGCACGGCTTCCAAATCCCTCCCTCGATGATCAGTCGAGAACTATCGCTCCTGGCGGAGCGATAGTCGAGATACAAGGAGCTGCCGCAGGCTGCGCCAGCTCCTACGCCGACCGAGCAAATACCCGATATTGCGAGCGAATGGAGATCCCGTAGGAGCTGCCGCCAGGCTGCGATCTTTTCAGGGGCGCCGCCAATGCCGGATCAAAAGATCGCAGCCTGCGGCAGCTCCTACACCGCAGGCTGCGATCTTTTGGCGGTGCCGCATATTAGGGGGGAGGAAAACCTGAACACCAGAAAGCACAAAGGGGAGCCGAAGCTCCCCTTTAATTTGTTGTCACGTGCTCTTTTTTTATTATTGAGGGGCGGTCTGTTGTTGTTTTTGGCAACCGTGGCCCTTTACCGCTGTTATGTCGATCCCTATCCAGGATCAAGAGCAAACGTATTTTTTTGAGCGCTGATCTACCTTCTCGCCAAGCGATCCAACCAGTTCGGGAGCTACCTGAAGGTAGTTTTATTGTTCTCTGCCCGGTTGCGGGTTGCTTCGAAAAGCACCCTGAAAAGCACACCTTCTCCAAAAAAATCTGTTAGCTGCGTCTCTGCCGTGTTGTTTTTGTTATGTCAGAGTCGTTACGTCTTATTTTTATTAGGTTTGTCGCTTTTTTTGTTCTTGTTATACAGAAGAGATAGCAGGAGCCGTGCCAACTTTAAAAAACCCTTTAAAATCAATGGTTTGATAATTTTGTAGGAAAACCCCCTCAGGAAAACCCCGGCAATCTGTTCCCGTGTTACTCGTTTTCACTCCGGGATTGAGGGGGCGGTAACACCCCGACACATCCGCACCTCACACTGCGCTGCGAGCCTTGGCCACGCGAGAGCCCGTTGGCCGCCCCAGTACCGTGCAGATCTGCTGGCCAGCCTGGATCAGCCGGTCCATGTCGATCCCGGTGCTGATCCCCAGGCCATTGAGCAGGTACAGCACGTCTTCGGTGGCGACGTTACCGCTGGCGCCCTTGGCGTAGGGGCAGCCGCCGAGGCCGGCGATGGAACTGTCGAACACCGCGATGCCTTCCAGCAGGCTGGCGTAGATATTGGCCACGGCCTGACCGTAAGTGTCGTGGAAGTGTCCGGCCAGTTTGTCCCGTGGCACCTGAGCACCGACCACCTCGAACATCCTGCGGGTGGCGCCGGCGGTACCGGTGCCGATGGTGTCGCCCAGCGAGACTTCGTAGCAGCCCATGGCGTACAGCTCCCGCGCGACAGCGGCGACTTGCTCGGGCGCCACCTCACCTTCATACGGGCAGCCCAGCACGCAGGACACATAACCGCGCACGCTGATGCCGTGTTGCCTGGCGGCCTCCATGATCGGCACGAAGCGCTCGAGGCTTTCGCTGATCGAGCAATTGATGTTGCGTTGGGAAAAGGCTTCGGAAGCGGCGGCGAACACCGCGACTTCCTTGACCCCGGCCGCCAGTGCGTCTTCGAAACCACGCAGGTTTGGCGCCAGCGCACCGTAGGTCACGCCTGGCTTGCGCTGGATCTGTGCGAAGACTTCGGCGGAGCCGGCCATCTGCGGCACCCATTTGGGCGAAACGAAACTGCCGACTTCAATGTAGCCAAGGCCGGCGGCGGTCAGCGCATCGACCAGTTGCACCTTGTCCGCCACGCTGATGGGCTGGGCTTCGTTCTGCAGACCGTCGCGGGGGCCGACTTCGATCAGGCGTACATGGGTTGGGAGAGACATAAGGGGTTCACCTGTTTTTATTGATACTGCATTTAGCGGTACTACCGCGTACCCGTAGCAGCTGCCGTCAGGCTGCGTTCGGCTCGGTCCGCGTTCGGGCGCAGGCTTCGCCAGCTGCTACGCACAACCGCATTCAACCTCGGCCACGGATGTTTCTATTGCACAACCTTCTGATTCTCGATCGTCTCTTCCAGCGCCTGGATACAGCGCTCTTCCGCGGTGTCCAGCTCAAGCTTCATCTGCTCGATATCGAGCATCTGCTGTTCCAGCTGTTCGCGACGCTCGTTGATTTTCGCCAGCATGCTGTGCAGCTGTTTCTGGTTGCCGCTGCTGGGGTCGTAAAGTTCGATCAGCTCGCGACATTCGGCCAGGGAGAAGCCGATCCGCTTGCCCCGCAGGATCAGCTTCAGGCTGACTTTATCGCGGGGCGAGTAGATGCGTTCCTGCCCGCGCCGTTCCGGGGCAAGCAAGCCTTGCTCCTCATAGAAGCGAATGGCGCGGGTGGTGATGTCGAGCTCGCGGGCGAGGTCGGAGATACTGTAAGTCTGGCTGCTCATGGAAGCGCTCGAGAAAGGTCTTGCTGCTAAGCTAATGGCAGGTTGACGTATACGTCAAGCTATGTAGGTCTTCGGTGTCAGTACGGGCCTCATCGCGAGCAGGCTCGCGATGAACGATGACGCGGTCCTCAGTCCTACACTTTGTCGAGCTTCTTTTCATGCGCTGTCACTTGCTGGCACAACTCGATCATCTGCTCGCGCATCCAGCGGTTGGCCGGGTCCTGGTCGGTGCTTTCGTGCCAGTAGAGATGGGTTTCGACCGGTGGCACGTCATTGACCGGCAAGTTGAACGCATGCAGGTCATGCCGACGGGCAAAACGCTCCGGCACGGTCATTACCATGTCGGTCTGCTGCAGCACTTGCGAGGCCATCAGGTAATGCTGCGAGCGCAGGGCGATTTTGCGCTGGATGCCCATCTTGCCCAATGCCAGGTCGACATGCCCCAGGCCACTGCGACGGCTGGAAATATGGATATGGGTCAGCGACAGGTAGTCGTCGAGGGTGAATTTGTCTTTGCCTGCCAATGGATGCCCCTTGCGCATGGCGCAGACATACCGGTCTTCCATCAGCTTGACGTGGCGCACTTGCGGGTCGGTATTGAGGGGCGCGTCGACCGCGAAGTCGAGGCGACCGGCCGCCAGTTCCTTGGTGGTTTCCCGGCGTTTGGATAAAAAGCTCTCGATGATCACCGTCGGCGCCAGACGCCGCAGACGCTGGAACAGCGGCGGCAGGATCACCGCTTCGGTGAGGTCGGTCATGCTGATGCGATAAGTTTTGCTGGCTTGCAGCGGGTTGAAAATCCGGCTTTCCTGCACCGACACCCGTAGCAGCGATAACGCATTGCGCACCGGGCCGATGATGTTTTGCGCCATGGGCGTAGGCACCATGCCCTGGGCGGTGCGCACGAACAACGGATCGTTGAAGGTCTCGCGCAGGCGGGCCAGAGCGTTCGAAACGGCTGGCTGAGTGATGCCGACGATCTGCCCGGCGCGGGTCAGATTGGCTTCTGTGTAGATCGCGTCGAAGACGATGAAAAGGTTCAGGTCGACCTTGCTCAGATTCATTGCGCTGCACTCTTATTTTTAGGTTTCGATCAACTGATCATATATCGGTGATGAATGTTAATACACGCCGAGAATAGGCTAGGTAAATTTTAGTAGCTGTTCTAGCATCGATTGCATGACCTCAACAACCTCCTAGAAGAAGGTAGCTGCTCATGGATTTCGCTTATTCCCCCAAGGTTCAGGAACTGCGTGAGCGCGTGACCGCGTTCATGGATGCATACGTTTACCCGGCTGAAGCGGTGTTCGAACGCCAGGTCTCGGAGGGCGACCGCTGGCAGCCGACTGCGATCATGGAAGAGCTCAAACTCAAGGCCAAGGCCGAAGGCTTGTGGAACCTGTTCCTGCCCGAGTCCGGGTTGGGTGCAGGCTTGACCAATCTTGAGTACGCACCGCTGGCAGAAATCATGGGCCGCTCGCTGCTCGGGCCGGAGCCGTTCAATTGCTCGGCGCCGGACACCGGGAATATGGAAGTGCTGGTGCGTTACGCCAACGAAGAACAGAAGCAGCGCTGGCTGGAACCGCTGTTGCGCGGCGAGATCCGCTCGGCCTTTGCCATGACCGAG
Organism: Pseudomonas sp. KH_050; assembly: GCF_057838875.1. Classification (NCBI taxonomy): domain Bacteria; kingdom Pseudomonadati; phylum Pseudomonadota; class Gammaproteobacteria; order Pseudomonadales; family Pseudomonadaceae; genus Pseudomonas; species Pseudomonas sp. KH_050. The sequence goes on from NZ_CM174478.1 coordinate 2,374,744, forward strand.
CAGGATGTGGCTTCCTCCGACGCCACCAACATGGCCGCCCGTGCAGAGCGCGATGGCGACGAGTGGGTGATCAATGGCAAGAAATGGTGGACTTCGGGCGCCTGCGACCCACGTTGCAAGATCCTGATCTTCATGGGCCTGAGCAATCCGGATGCGCCGCGTCATCAACAGCATTCGATGATTCTGGTGCCGGTGGATGCTCCGGGTGTGAAGATCGTCCGTCCGCTACCGGTGTTCGGTTACGACGACGCGCCTCACGGCCATGCGGAAGTGCTGTTCGAAAACGTCCGGGTACCCTACGAGAACGTGCTGCTGGGTGAGGGCCGCGGTTTTGAAATCGCCCAGGGTCGCCTTGGCCCGGGCCGGATTCACCACTGCATGCGCTCGATCGGCATGGCTGAGCGGGCACTGGAACTGATGTGCAAACGTTCGATCAGCCGGACCGCGTTCGGTAAACCGCTGGCCCGACTGGGCGGCAATATCGACAAGATCGCCGACTCGCGGATGGAAATCGACATGGCGCGACTGCTGACACTGAAAGCGGCGTACATGATGGACACCGTCGGCAACAAGGTGGCGAAAAGCGAAATCGCCCAGATCAAAGTCGTTGCACCGAACGTGGCCTTGAAGGTCATCGACCGGGCGATCCAGATCCATGGCGGCGCCGGGGTTTCCAATGATTTTCCGCTGGCCTACATGTACGCCATGCAGCGCACCCTGCGCCTGGCCGACGGCCCGGACGAAGTGCACCGCGCGGCAATCGGCAAGTTCGAGATCGGCAAGTATGTGCCCAAAGAGATGATGCGTAGCGGGCAGTAAGACCCTGTGGTGAGGGGGCAAGCCCTCTCACCACAATAATTTTCACTCACTTCAATACACCCAAACCTCCACCCGCCGATTCTTCATCCTGCCTTCATCGGCGCTATTGGCCGCCACTGGCATCTCGGCGCCAAAGCCGCGAATCTCGCGAAACACCACGCCGTTCTTCACCAGTTCCCGTCGTACTGCCATGGCTCGCAACTTCGACAGGAGGTCCGCTCGCGCCGGGTCGCTCTTGGCATCGCCAAAGCCCACCAGCGTCACCTGTTTATCGAGCTTGCCGTGGAGCCTTAAATAGTCGAGCACCCGCGACAGATCCTGGCGGGCTTTGTTGTCGAGGCTGGCGCTGCCTTCCTCGAAGCGAAAATTCACCGACAGCCGTTGCGCGTGACGGGTAATGGCCTCATAGCCGTCAGGCATCTGCGCGCCGGCCGTTACCGTCATGGCTTGCACGCTCTGGGCAATAAAACCGTTGGCGGCGACGATGGCCTGACCCTTGCTGCTTTGGGCAAAGGCCACCAGCGCCGTGGCCCACGGGTTTTGTCCGGCAGGCGGCAGGTAAAAGAACAAGCGCCGCGACAGCGGATAGTCTTCGGTGGCGATCAGGCTATTGAGCGCCAGCATTGGCTGCGAAGCGCCGTCGACAATCGCCACGGCCTTGGCCTGTCGTACATAAGGCAGGCCGATAAAGCCGATGCCCTGCGGGTCCTGGCTGACCGCATCAGACAGCTGCTCGCTGGATTCAAAACGTTTCGCCGCGCTGCCCAGGGTTTTCCCGCGACGGCTAAGCACCAGCTCCTTGAAGGTGTCGTAGGTGCCCGATTGGTCATCCCGGGCATACAGCTGGATCGTCCCGCCGATGCCGCCCAGATCTTCCCAGGTTGTTATCTCGCCGCTGAAAATTCGCGCCAGTTGCTCGGTGTTCAGTTGATTCAGCGGGTTCTGCGGATGGAGGATGATCGCCAGACCGTCAATGGCGATTACCTGTTCGGCGCCCGGGCTTTTCAGGTCACCCAACGCTTCCAGGTCGACCAGTTCACTGTCCTTGATCGGACGCGAGGCGGCTGCCAGATCGGCGTCGGAGGTTTTCAGAGCGACGAAGCCGGTACTGGAGCCATGGGCCGCGACTTCCACCACCACCTTGCGACCTTCTGCCGTCTGGCCGACGATCCGCTGTTCGTTGTCTTTGCCGGTGATTTCGCTGCGCACCTTGAGCAGGCCCTGATCTTCCATCAGCCCTTTGACCAGTGCCGGACCCAGTGCCGCGCCGATGGTGTTGGATCCCTGGATGCGCAGGGCAGGGCCATGCTCCGGGGTCGGCAGCTGATTGGCGAAGACCGGAACAGTCAGGCCGCAAACCATCATCAATAACAGCGCGCGCAGCATTGGAGCGGCACCTTCTAAAGCGAGGGAAGTGCCGGGAGAATAAGTCAGTCAGGTTGCTGAAAGATGACAGCTTGCTCAACGGGAGGGGGGTTGAGCGCAAACCCCCTGTGGCGAGGGAGCTTGCTCCCGCTCGGCTGCGCAGCAGTCGTAAAAACGGCTGATGCGTTCTATCTGATGATTCGTGGTGGCAGGTTTTAGGGCCGCTTCGCGACCCAGCGGGGGCAAGCCTCCTCGCCACAAGATCAGCGGGTCAGGTCAGCTCAACTCAAGCCAGATCGGCGCATGGTCGGAAGGTTTTTCCATGGCACGCAGGTCGTAGTCGACGCCGGCAGCCTTGATTCGCGGCAACAGTGCGTGAGAGGTCAGGATCAGATCGATGCGCAGGCCACGCTTGGGTTCGTCTTCAAAGCCACGGCTGCGGTAGTCGAACCAGCTGAAACGGTCGGCGACGTCCGGGTTCAGGTGCCGGAAGCTGTCCACCAGGCCCCAGTTCTTCAGGCGGGCCATCCACTCGCGTTCTTCTGGAAGGAAGCTGCACTTGCCGGTTTTCAGCCAGCGCTTCATGTTGTCCGGGCCAATGCCGATGTCGCAGTCTTCCGGGGAAATGTTCACGTCGCCCATCACCACCAGCGGCTGGTCATTGCGAAACTGGGTTTCGAGCAATTGCTGCAGGTCGTTGTAGAAGCGTTGCTTGGCCGGGAACTTGGTCGGGTGGTCGCGGCTTTCACCTTGTGGGAAATAGCCGTTCATGATGGTCACCAGCTCGCCGTTGGCGTCGGCGAAAGTGCCCCAGATAAACCGTCGCTGCGCGTCTTCTTCATCACTGGCAAAGCCTTTGTGCAGGGCGGTCGGTGCCTGACGGGAGAGCAGGGCGACGCCGTAATGGCCCTTTTGCCCGTGGTAATACACTTGATAGCCGAGGGCCTGGATTTCGGCGAACGGGAACTGGTCGTCATGGACCTTGGTTTCCTGCAGACCGATGACATCCGGTTGGTGCTTCTCGATCAGCGCTGCCAGCTGATGCGGCCGGGCGCGCAGGCCGTTGATGTTGAACGAGACGATCTTCATGGTCGGCAGTCCTGGCAAAACTGCGATGCTAGCCGACAAGTCCGGCGGCGGCCAGCGTGGCAACAGGTCAGATGCGCTGCTAAGGTCCTTTGGGCGTAGAGTGTGAGCCGTTGTTACGTGGAACTGTGCACTCATACACAGGCTCGTAGTAACAAGGCTTTTGTATAAAGAGCACGGCCACGTTGAGCCGCGCCCTGGGAGATCGATTGTTATGCCTGAAACCTCTGCCATCGCTGACATTCATATGCTCGACAGCGGTTATTCCAGCGAAGCGCGTTCCTTGCTGTATCAAGCCTACCGGCATGAGCCGACGTTCGCGTTTTTGTTCGAGTCCGAGCGGCCTGGTTATGAGCAGCGGGTCCGGGCCACGGTGCGCGAACTGGTCAAGCAGCACTTTCTCCAGGACTTGCCGGCCATCGGCCTGTTGGTCAATGACCGGCTGATCGGTATCGCCCTGATCGCACCGCCGCAACGTCGCCTGGGCATCACCGAAAGTTGGGCCTGGCGCCTGCGGATGGTGCTCAGCACCGGCTTTCGTTGTACCCGGCGTTATCTGGACTATCACGAGGCGGTGGTGGCCTGCCTGCCCTCCGATGCGGTTCATGTCCTGCCGTTGCTGGGGATTCATCCGCAATTCCAGGGCAAGCACTTCGGCGAGCAGTTGCTACAGGCGGTGCATAATTGGTGCGCAGTGGACGAGCATTCGGAAGGTGTAGTACTCGACACCGGGAACCCTCGTTATCTGGAGTTCTATAAGCGTCAGGGTTATGAGGAAATTGGCGAGGTCGCTGTAGGACCTGTCCGTGAGCATGTGTTTTTTCACCCCAACCCGCAGGCGTTACAAACAGCAACTGCTTAACCTGGAAACTTCCGGTCAAACCAGGGCTCTATCACGCTCCCTTGCTCGTGATAGCATCCGCGCCTATGAAGTTTCCAGGAAGAATTACCAGCGGTTTGCTCGTGCTGGTCACAAGCTGTGCGGCGCTCGCGCAAAGCGAATTGGACGTCCGGATCAAACCGTCCAACAATGAACTGAAGGCCAATATAGAAGGCTATATCGGAGGCCTCGGCGAGCGCGATGAAGAAGCCTTGTTGCGCTTCAGTCGCGGCGCCGAGGAGCAGGCGCGAAAGGCCGCCCAGGCCTTGGGTTATTATCAGCCGCAAATCGACAGCGAGGTCAAAGGCGGCAAGTCGCCACGGCTGGTGTTGAACATTGACCCCGGCGAGCCCGTGCACTTGCGCAATGTCACCGTGCGCGTCGATGGTCCCGCGGCCTCCCTCAAAGCCTTCCGGGTGCCGAAAGGCGCTCAGCTGAAATCCGGCGCGGTGCTCAATCACGGTCATTACGAAGACGCCAAGCGCCTGATCCAGAATCAGGCCTCGCGCTACGGCTTTTTCAGCGGGCGCTTTACCCGTCAGAAATTACTGGTCGATCCCCAGGCCGGCGTCGCCGACATTGAGCTGGTCTACGACAGTGGTCCGCGTTATGCCTTGGGCAAGGTCAGCTTTGCCGGCGACACCCCGTTCGATGAAGACCTGCTGCAACGCATGGTGCCGTTCAAGGCCGGTGATCCCTACGACTCCGAACAGATCGCCGAGTTGAACCAGGCGCTGCAGTCGAGCGGTTATTTCGAAGGGGTGCGAGTCGATGCCGCGCCCGCCGCCGCGGCCGACAATGTGATCCCGGTGGCCGTGCACCTGGAAACCCGCAAGCCGCGGACCATGGGCCTGGGCCTGGGTTTTTCGACCGACGTAGGGCCGCGCGCCAAGGCCAACTGGACCCGGCACTGGGTCAACCCCCAAGGTCACAGCTATGGCTGGGAGACCGAGGTGTCCGCGCCACGGCAGAACGTCGGCCTGTGGTACGACGTGCCGCTGGATCCGCCGCTGACCGACAAACTTCGTTATGCCGGCGGTTATCAATACGAAGAACTGGCGAGCAACGACAGCCTGAGCAAACTGCTGACCCTCGGCCCCGAGTGGCACAGCAAGTTGCCCAGTGGCTGGCAGCGCGTGGTTTCGCTGAAATGGCAGCGCGAGGAGTACCGCCTCGGCGATGATTCCGGTTTGAGCACCTTGCTGATGCCCGGCGTCAGTTATTCCTACCTGCGCAGTGACAACCGCATCGATCCGCACAATGGCTATCGTCTGCAATTCGACACCAAGGTCGCCAAGGAAGGGTTGGGCTCGGATAACAATCTGCTTTATGGCACTGCACTGCTCAAAGGCTTGACCACGGTCTGGGACAAGCACCGGTTCCTCGGTCGCGTGCAGTTCGGCGGCAGCGCCACCAATGGCTATGCCTCGATACCGCCGTCATTGCGCTTCTTTGCCGGTGGCGATCAAAGCGTGCGCGGTTACGACTATCAGAGCCTGTCGCCGAAAAACTCCAATGGCGATCGCATCGGTGGCCGCTACATGGTCGCCGGCAGCGCCGAGTATCAATATTCTGTTACTGATAAATGGCGGGTCGCGACCTTCATCGACCAGGGCAACTCGTTCAATACCCTTGAACTGCCGAACCTCAAGACCGGGGTCGGTATCGGTGTGCGCTGGGTTTCGCCGGTCGGGCCGTTGCGCCTGGACGTTGCCCGGGCAATGGACGACGACGGCGGCTTGCGTTTGCACTTTTCCATGGGGCCTGAGCTGTGAATCGTGGTGTGAAAATAGCGCTGCTGGCGATCCTGGCGCTGGTGATGATGGTGTTGCTGGCGTTGGCCACGGTGCTGGGAACTCAGTTTGGCAGCCGTTGGGCACTGGGCTGGGTACCGGGTTTGACGGTGGAAGATTTCCAGGGTCGCCTGGGCGGTCAATGGAGTGCCGAGCATCTGCTCTGGCAGCAGGACAGCAGCCGGGTCGAGCTGAGCCGGCCGGTGTTTGCCTGGTCGCCGCTGTGTCTGGCGCGCATGACCTTGTGCATCGGACAACTGAAGGTCAAGCAGATCAGCCTGCAGTTTCCACCGGGCAGCGATGAAAGCAGCGGTCCCATCAGCCTGCCAGACCTGAAGCTGCCATTGGCAATCGAGTTGGGCGAAGTGCAGATCGGCAGCTTGCTGTTCAACGGCAGCGAAGAACTCAAAGGCTTGCAACTGGCGGCGCAATGGACGGCCAAGGGGTTGCAGATCGACTCGGTGCACCTGCAGCGGGACGAGCTGAGCCTGGACCTGTCCGGTCTGCTGCAACCGAGCGGCGACTGGCCGTTGACGGCTGAAGGTCGATTGACGTTGCCGGCACCGGGCAGCGAACCCTGGGCACTGGCCTTGAAAGTCGACGGCAATCTGCTGAAAACCCTGAAGCTCAAGGCCGACAGCAGCGGCTACCTGCAAGGCCAGTTGACCGGCGAGTTGCAGCCTTTGGTGGAGAACCTCCCGGCTCAGGTGCGCATTACCGCGGATGGCTTCAAGGCCAGCGCCGATTTGCCGGACACCCTGCACCTCAATCAGCTTGAGCTCACCGGCAAGGGTGATCTGAAAAACGGTTACCAATTGCTGGGCAACGCCACCTTGCCGGCCGAACAGGGGCCGGTCAGCCTGCTGCTGCAAGGCAAGGTCGACGCCAAGGGCGCGCAAATCGCCGCGCTGGACCTCAGTGCCAACGCCGAGCAGAGCCTCAAGCTCAGCGGGCAACTGGACTGGAGTGAAGGCTTCAGCGCCGAGGCCAGGGTCGACTGGCTGAACTTCCCCTGGCATCGGCTCTATCCGCTGATCGACGAACCTGAAGTGGCGCTGCAGACCTTCAATGCTGAAGTGTCTTATCGCGATGGCAACTATCTGGGCAACTTCAAGGCCGCCCTCGATGGCCCGGCGGGGGCGTTCAGCCTGAGCAGCCCGTTCAGTGGCGACCTGACAAAAATCTACCTGCCGGAGTTCAAGCTGGTGGCCGGGCAGGGCAAGGCCGAAGGGCATTTGAACCTGCAATTCGCTGACGGCATCGCCTGGGACACGGCACTCGACCTGTCGGCGATCAACCCGGCGTATTGGCTGGCGGAGTTACCGGGCACTCTCGCTGGACCGTTGCGCAGCACAGGCGAGATGAAGAATGAACAGCTGAAGCTGAACGCTGACCTGGACCTCAAGGGCAAGCTGCGCGGTCAGCCCGCGGTGTTCCAGGCCAAGGCCGATGGCGGCGGCGAACAATGGACCCTCAACGCCCTGGATATTCGCCTGGGTGAAAACCGCATTCACGGCAGCGGCAGCCTGCAACAGAAACTGGCCGGGCAGATCGACATCAAGATGCCGCGCCTGGGTCAGCTCTGGCCGCAATTGCGCGGCCAGCTCAATGGCCGGGTCGATGTCGCGGGGACGCTCAAGGCACCCCAGGGCAAGCTGAGCCTGCAAGGCCTGCAGCTGGCGCTGGCCGATAATCGCCTGCAAAGCCTGAACCTGGACGCCAGGCTGGACAGCGCGCAACGGGCGAGCATCGACCTCAAAGGCAGCGGCATCCAGGCTGGCGATACGCGGCTGGGCACGCTGACCGCCAGCGGCCAGGGCGATATCAAGCAGCAGAAGCTGCAGCTGGACTTACAAGGCCCGTTGCTCAAACTGGCGCTGGGGCTGGACGGCAATCTGGATAAAGGTAACTGGCGCGGACGTCTGGCCAGCGGTGACATACAGGCCGGAGGCCAGGACTGGAAGTTGCAATCTCCGGCGAAGCTCGAGTACCTGGCCGATGGCAAGCTCAACTTTGGTGCCCACTGCTGGGTGTCCGGACACGCCAGTCTGTGTGGTGAAGACCAGCGATTGATGCCCGAGCCGATGCTGCGTTACCACCTCAAGCAGTTCCCGATTGAAAGCCTCGCGCAATGGCTGCCGAAGGAATTCGCCTGGAAAGGCAGGCTCAATGCCGACGTGCAGCTGGATCTGCCGGCCAGTGGTCCGAAAGGCCAGGTCACGGTCGACGCCAGCGGCGGCACGTTGCGCATCCGCGAAAAAGACCAGTGGCTGGATTTCCCTTACCAGACGCTGAAACTCGACAGTCGCTTGAGCCCGACCCGCATCGATACCCAACTGAATTTCGTCGGCGGCAAGCTGGGAGAACTGATGCTGCAGGCGCAGATCAATCCGTTACCCAAGAACAAGCCACTTACCGGCTCGTTCCGTCTCAGTGGCCTGGATCTGTCGGTGGCCCGCCCCTTCGTGCCGATGGTCGAAAAGCTGTCCGGGCATTTGAGCGGCAGCGGCAATTTGTCCGGTGGTTTGTTGGCACCCCTGGTCAATGGCAGCTTGATGCTCAGCGATGGGGAAGTGTCCGGGGCGGAATTGCCCAGCAGTTTCGAGGCGCTGCAGATTCAGGCGCTGATCGCTGGCGAAAGCGTGCAGCTGAACGGCGGCTGGAAAAGCGGCAAGAGCGGGCAGGGTAGCCTGAGCGGACATGTAGCCTGGGGCGAAGCGCTAGTGGTTGACCTGGACCTCAAGGGTTCGCAATTGCCGGTCACGGTCGAGCCTTATGCGGTGCTGGAGGTGGCGCCAGACCTGAAGATCTCGATGCAGAACGACAAACTGGCGGTCACCGGCAAGGTGCTGGTGCCCAAGGGTGATATCACCATTCGCGAGTTGCCGCCGTCCACCGTCAAGGTCTCGGATGACACGGTGATCGTTGGCCATCAGACCGAAGAGGGCAAGCCGCCGATGGTCATGGCGATGGATATCGATGTGATCGTTGGCAAGGACAAGCTCAGCTTCAGCGGTTTTGGCCTGACCGCCAACCTGCAAGGCCAGGTGCATATCGGCGATAACATGGACACCCGTGGCGAACTCTGGCTCAACGAGGGTCGCTATCGCGCCTATGGCCAGCGCCTGACGGTGCGCCGTGCACGGTTGCTGTTCGCTGGCCCCATCGACCAGCCGTATCTGGACATCGAAGCGATTCGCCAGACCGGCGACGTGATCGCCGGGATCCGTTTGAGCGGCAGCGCCGAGCAGCCGACCACGCAGATTTTCTCCGAACCGGCCATGAGCGAAGAGGATGCGCTGTCCTACCTGGTGCTCGGTCATAAGCGAAGCACCACCGGTGAAGACAACAATATGCTGGCTCAGGCGGCGTTGGGTCTGGGGTTGATGGGCAGCTCCAAACTCACCGGCACGCTGGCCAAGGATCTGGGGATCGAGGATTTCCAGCTCGACACCGAAGGCAGCGGTGCAACCACCAGTGTGGTCGCCAGCGGCAACATCTCCGAGAAGCTCAGTTTGCGTTATGGGGTGGGGGTGTTCGAACCGGCCAATACCATCGCATTGCGTTACAAACTGAGCAAGCAGGTCTATCTGGAAGCCGCCAGCGGCATCGCCAGTTCGCTGGATATCTTCTACAAGCGGGATTTTTAGGCCGGAAAGCTAAAAGATCGCAGCCTGCGGCAGCTCCTACGGATGGACGTACACCTGCAATACCACGGATAGACCGGATTGGCGGAGCTGCCGCAGGCTGCGATCTTGGCAGCCTTACTGCGCCTGATCTGTACCTGCTAACACCTCCCCTTTCAAAAAACTCGTCGCTCATCCCCTAAATACCAAGCTTCCTAACTATTTCATTGACATTCGCTGCCTAGGCAGTAACATCTGGACACACACTCTCTGCCTAGGCAGCTATTTGGTGGTCAGATGAAGCACTTCACGCCGGACAACTTTCTAAATTGCCATCTCGGGCTGCTGCTCGGCCGTGCCGCGTTGCTCAAGGACCGGATCATCGACACCCATATGGAACCCCACGGCATCACCGCCGCGCAGTTCAAGGTGCTGATCATCATGGCCCAGTTCGGCGTCGACACCCCGGCCGAGCTGTGCCGCCACCTGTCCCTCGACAGCGGTTCGATGACGCGGATGCTCGACCGGCTCGAACACAAAGGCCTGCTGGCGCGCCAACGCAGCGAAGGTGACCGGCGCCAGGTGCAGCTGGTGCTGACAGTCGAAGGGCAGCGGCTGGCCGACAGGCTTCCGGAAATCGGCGCCAACGCGATGAATCAATTGGCCAGCGCACTCGACCCCGAGGAGCTGCAAACCCTGGAGCGGATCCTGAAGAAAATATTGGTGGCGGCCGGTGATCCGATCACCTTGCTGCGGGTAGGTGATAAATGAGCAGTCAATCCTTGCGTAGCGGGCTGAGCCTGGTGCTGCTGGCCCTGAGTCTGGCCGGTTGCGCCAGCTACAGCGGCCTCGACACCGAAGGCGTCAGCCTCGAGGCGAACCACCTCAAGGCCGGGCAATCGCTCAGTGGCGTGACCCTGTCGCCGGCGGCCTGGCCGAAAAGCGACTGGTGGAAAAGCCTCGGCGATCCGCAACTCGACGGCTTGATCCGCGAAGCCCTGCGGGACAGCCCGGATATGCAGATCGCCAGCGCCCGCGCCCATCAGGCCAGTGCGGCCGCCTATGCCGCCAACGCTGCGCGGATGCCGACCCTCGACGCCAGCGCCAGCGTCAGTCGTTCGCGGCTGGCCCGCGACCAGGACCCGAGCGGGCAGGGCGGCAACTACAGCACTCTGCGCAGCTTGGGCGTGGACTTCAATTACACGTTCGACCTCTGGGGCGGCCAGCGCGCCACCTGGGAAGCCGCGCTCGGCCAGGCCCGTGCTGCCGAGATCGACCGCCAGGCGGCGCAGTTGACCCTGGCCGCCGATGTCGCCCGGGCCTACAGCAATCTGGGCCAGGCGCATATCGTCCATGATCTGGCCAATGAAGATCTCAAACGCACCCGGCAAATGCTCGACCTCGGTAAACGTCGATTGAGTTCCGGGATCGACAGCCAGTATCAGTACCAGCAAACCGAAAGCCTCGAGGCCAGCTCCCAGGCCGCGTTGATCGACGCCGAGAAAAACCTGCAAAGCGCCCGGATTGCCCTGGCGGTGTTACTCGGTAAAGGCCCGGATCGCGGCAACGAAATTGCTCGACCGAAGGTCCTGCAGGCCAGCGCCGTGGCTTTGCCCTCGGTGCTCCCGGCCGAGTTGCTGGGTCGCCGTCCGGACCTGGTCGCCGCTCGCTGGCGGGTCGAAGCGGCGAGCAAGGATATCGTCGCCGGCAAGACCAACTTCTATCCAAACCTCAACCTGAGCGCGGCGGCCGGGGTGCAATCGCTGTTGGGCGATGCGATGTTCGGCTCGGCGAGCCGCTTCTTTAATGTCGCACCGACCGTATCGCTGCCGATTTTCGATGGGGGTCGCCTGCGTGCCGATCTCGATGCTCGTGACGCCGACTACGACCTCGCCGTGGCGCAGTACAACAAGAGCCTGGTGACCGCCTTGGGGGATGTCAGCGACACCCTCTCGCAACTGAGCGACATCGGCCGGCAGATCAAAGCCCAGCAACACGCCACTGATATTGCCCAGGACTCTTACAACACCGTGGTCCAGCGCTTCGGCTCCGGAATCGGCAACTACCTCGACGTACTGAGCATCGAGCAGCAACTGCTGCAGACCCAGCGTCAGCTGGCGAACCTGAATGCCGAGCAGATCGACCTTTCGATTCAATTGATGCAGGCACTGGGCGGCGGGTTTCAGGCCGACACCCTGGCCGCGGCCAACCCCACCCCAGCCACGCGGACTGAATAATTCAAGGTACTTGTCATGGCCACTGAAGACACCCTCAACACTGCCGAAAACTCCCAGGACACGGGCAACCAGCGCAAGCGCAAGGTCATGCTGCTGGCGCTGGCCGTCATCGTCGTCCTCGGGGGCTTGAGCGCCTGGGGCTGGCACGAACTCTACGGGCGCTGGAATGAAAGCACCGACGATGCCTACGTGAACGGCAACGTAGTGGAAATCACGCCCTTGGTCACCGGTACGGTGGTGAGCATTGGCGCCGATGACGGTGACCTGGTGCATGAGGGCCAGGTGCTCATCAACTTCGACCCCAATGACGCCGAAGTCGGTTTGCAGAGTGCGCAGGCCAATCTGGCCCGTACCGTGCGTCAGGTCCGCGGCCTGTACAGCAACGTCGACGGCATGAAGGCCCAGGTCAATGCGCAGAAAGCCGAAGTGCAAAAAGCCCGGGAAAACTTCAATCGACGCAAGAACCTGGCGGCCGGTGGGGCAATTTCCCAGGAAGAGCTGTCCCACGCCCGGGATGACTTGAGCTCGGCGCAAAACGCCCTGGCCAATGCCCGGCAGCAACTCAATACCAGCAATGCATTGGTCGACGACACCGTGGTCTCGTCCCATCCGGACGTGCAGGCCTCCGCCGCGCAATTGCGTCAGGCCTACCTGACCAATGCCCGCAGCACCTTGATCGCCCCGGTCAGCGGTTATGTCGCCAAACGCACCGTGCAACTCGGTCAGCGGGTTCAGCCAGGTACCGCGCTGATGGCGGTAATCCCGCTGGATCAGCTGTGGATTGATGCCAACTTCAAAGAAACCCAGCTGCGGGACATGCGCATCGGCCAGCCGGTGGACATCGAAGCCGACCTCTACGGCAGCGACGTGAAATACAGCGGCACCATCGACAGCCTCGGTGCCGGCACCGGCAGCGCCTTCGCCTTGCTGCCGGCGCAGAATGCCACCGGCAACTGGATCAAGATCGTCCAGCGGGTGCCGGTGCGGATTCATATCAACGCCGAAGAACTTGCCAAACATCCGTTGCGGGTCGGTCTGTCGACTCAGGTCCAGGTCAATCTGCACGACCAGAGCGGCCCGGTGCTGGCGCAACAGCCGGCGCAAAAAGCCTCGTTCAGCACCAGTGTCTACGACCGTCAGTTGGTTGAGGCCGATGCAATGATCACTCGTTTGATCCACGACAACAGCTCTGCGGCGAGCAAAACCGTCCAGCGCTGATTCTCGCCAGTCCCTGCGCTGCGGCCCTGGCGCTCGCAGCGCCAGCCAGGTTTCAAAGGATTCGCGATGAGCAATAACGCCTCGTTCACGCCGCCCAGCTTGTTGTTCGCCACCCTCGGCCTGTCCCTGGCGACCTTCATGCAGGTGCTCGACACCACCATCGCCAACGTGGCCTTGCCGACGATTTCCGGCAACCTGGGGGTGAGTTCGGAGCAGGGCACCTGGGTCATCACCTCGTTTGCCGTGAGCAATGCGATTGCGCTGCCGTTGACCGGTTGGCTCAGCCGGCGCTTCGGTGAGGTGAAGTTGTTTCTCTGGGCGACCATCCTGTTTGTGCTGGCGTCGTTCCTGTGCGGTATCTCCACGTCCATGCCCGAACTGGTCGGCTTTCGGGTGGTGCAGGGCCTGGTGGCGGGGCCGCTGTATCCGATGACCCAGACCCTGCTGATCGCAGTCTATCCGCCGGCAAAACGGGGGATGGCATTGGCATTGCTGGCGATGGTCACTGTGGTTGCTCCGATTGCCGGCCCGATACTCGGCGGTTGGATTACCGATAGCTACAGCTGGCCGTGGATTTTCTTTATCAACGTGCCGATCGGTGTGTTCGCGGTCATGGTGGTCAAGCAACAACTCAAGGCCCGACCGGTGGTGATCAGTCGCCAGCCGATGGATTATGTGGGCTTGTTGACCTTGATCATTGGTGTCGGTGCGCTGCAGGTCATCCTCGACAAGGGCAACGACCTGGACTGGTTCGAGTCAAATTTCATCATTATCGGCGCGGCCATCTCGGCGGTAGCGCTGGCGGTGTTCGTAATCTGGGAAATGACTGACAAGCACCCGGTGGTCAATCTGCGGTTGTTCGCCCATCGTAACTTCCGCATCGGCACCATTGTGCTGGTGTTCGGTTATGCGGGGTTCTTCGGCATTAACCTGATCCTGCCGCAATGGCTGCAGACGCAGATGGGCTATACGGCGACCTGGGCCGGGCTGGCGGTGGCGCCGATCGGGATTTTGCCGGTGCTGATGTCGCCGTTTGTCGGCAAGTACGCGCACAAGTTCGATTTGCGGCTGCTGGCCGGGCTGGCGTTTCTGGCGATTGGCTTGAGCTGCTTCATGCGCGCCGGGTTCACCAATGAAGTGGATTTCCAGCACATAGCCCTGGTGCAACTGTTCATGGGCATCGGTGTGGCGCTGTTCTTCATGCCGACCCTGAGCATTCTGATGTCGGACTTGCCGCCGCACCAGATCGCCGATGGCGCCGGCCTGGCAACCTTCCTGCGGACCCTGGGCGGCAGCTTTGCGGCATCCTTGACCACCTGGATCTGGATCCGTCGCGCCGATCAGCATCATGCCTATCTGAGCGAAAGCATCAGTACCTATGAACCTGCGACCCGGGATGCCTTGAACAGTCTGGGCGGGGCGGGTAACCCGGCCTACGCGCAGCTGGATCATGTGCTGACCAGCCAGGCCTACATGCTCTCGACCGTGGATTATTTCACGTTGCTGGGGTGGGCTTTCATGGGCTTGATACTGCTGGTGTGGCTGGCCAGACCGCCGTTTGCGGCGAAGGCCGGGCCGGCCGCGGCAGGGCATTGATTTAGCGGCGGCCGCTAAAAGATCGCAGCCTATCGGCAGCTCCTACGCCGACCACGGACATCCGCCATTGCCCGGGTGTACGCAAATCCCTGTAGGAGCTGCCGGAGGCTGCGATCTTTTGATCTTTGGTTTTTAGGGTGTAACGAAGTCAAACGCCGCCAACGCAAACCCTTGCTCATCCACCTGCAACGCCCAGCCCTGACGATCCCAGTCCCCCAGCACAATGCGCCTGGCCGCTTGCTCGCCAATCTGCAGTTTGTGGATGGCCGGGCGGTGGGTGTGGCCGTGGACCAGGGTGCGTACGCCGTATACCTGCATGATCCGCGGGATTTCCTCGGGGGTCACGTCGACGATGTCGTTGGCTTTCATCCGGGTCTGGGTGCGGCTTTCATTGCGCAGCTTGCGCGCCAGCTTGTGCCGGGTGCCCAAGGGAAGATGCCGCAGGATAAACAGGGTGATGGGGTTGCGCAGATAACGACGCAGCTTCATATAGGCTTCGTCGCGGGTGCACAGGCTGTCACCGTGCATCAGCAGCACGGGTTCGCCGTTCAGTTCAACGACACTCGGGTCTTTGAGCAGGGTTGCACCTGCGGCCTTGCAGAAGGCCTGGCCGAGCATGAAGTCGCGATTGCCATGCATCAGGAAAATCTGCGTACCGCTGTCGCTGAGTTCCCGTAGTGCCTGGCAAATGGAAAGCTGGTAGGGGGTCATGGCATCGTCGCCGATCCATGCCTCGAAAAAATCTCCCAATATGTACAACGCTTGCGCCGAGCGGGCGCGCCCGCTCAGTAAATCCAGAAACGCCCGGGTAATGTCCGGGCGCTCCTCTTCCAGATGTAAATCTGAAATCAGCAGTATCACTCAATGATCTCGGCTTTCTCGATGATCACGTCGTCGCTTGGCACGTCTTGATGGCCGGACTTCATAGTGGTGGCAACACCTTTGATCTTGTCGACAACGTCGCTGCCTTCGACCACTTTACCGAACACTGCATAACCCCAGCCTTGCGCGGTTTTGGCGCTGTGGTTGAGGAAGCTGTTGTCGGCAACGTTGATGAAGAACTGCGCGGAAGCCGAATGCGGCTCCATGGTGCGGGCCATGGCGACGGTGTACTTGTCGTTGGAAAGACCGTTGTCGGCTTCGTTCTGGATGCTTGGGCGCTTGTCTTTCTTTTCCTTCATGCCTGGCTCGAAACCGCCGCCCTGGATCATGAAGTTACCGATAACGCGGTGGAATACGGTGTTTTCGTAGTGACCGGCCTTAACGTACTCGACGAAGTTGGCCACGGTGATCGGGGCTTTTTCGGCGTTCAGTTCCAGGACGATGTCGCCCTTGTTGGTCGTCAGTTTGACTTTAGTCATGATCGTTATCGCTCTTTCAAGGAATTCGTGGGTGTCGGGGCGCTCATGCTGCCTGCGGACCCGAACCGGTTAGGCAAAAAAAACGCCAGGGTGCGCAGTTTAGCGTGCCGGGCGCGAATTTCGAGGCTGTTTTTCAAAACAGGTGCATTAAACGCACCTGATTTCGGGCCTCCTCTGTCAGGTGCTTGACAGCATCGGCTATGATAGCGGCTTTGTTTTGTCAGGCCCGTATTTCGGCCGCGCACTTGTACGTCCAAGGATCCTATGAGCAAGCCCACTGTCGACCCTACCTCGAATTCCAAGACCGGACCTGCCGTTCCAGTCAATTTCCTGCGCCCGATCATCCAGGCGGACCTGGACTCGGGTAAGCACACGCAGATCGTCACCCGTTTTCCGCCAGAGCCCAACGGCTACCTGCACATCGGCCACGCCAAGTCGATCTGTGTGAACTTCGGCCTGGCCGAGGAATTCGGTGGCGTCACGCACCTGCGTTTTGACGACACCAACCCGGCCAAGGAAGACCAGGAATACATCGACGCCATCGAAAGCGACATCAAATGGCTGGGCTTCCAATGGTCCGGTGAAGTGCGCTATGCCTCGCAGTATTTCGACCAGTTGCACGATTGGGCGGTGGAGCTGATCAAGGCTGGCAAAGCCTACGTTTGCGACCTGACCCCGGAGCAAGCCAGGGAATACCGTGGCAGCCTGACCGAGCCGGGCAAGAACAGCCCGTTCCGTGAGCGCAGCGTCGAAGAAAACCTTGACCTGTTCGCCCGCATGAAGGCCGGCGAGTTCAAGGATGGCGCGCGCGTCCTGCGGGCCAGGATCGACATGGCTTCGCCGAACATGAACCTGCGCGACCCGATCATGTATCGCATCCGCCACGAGCATCACCACCAGACCGGTGACACCTGGTGCATCTACCCGAACTACGACTTCACCCACGGTCAGTCGGACGCCATCGAAGGCATCACCCACTCGATCTGCACCCTGGAGTTCGAAGACCACCGTCCACTGTACGACTGGTTCCTCGACAACCTGTCAGTCCCGGCGCACCCGCGTCAGTACGAGTTCTCGCGGCTGAACCTGAACTACACCATCACCAGCAAGCGCAAGCTCAAGCAGTTGGTTGACGAGAAACACGTCGACGGCTGGGACGACCCGCGCATGTCCACGCTGTCGGGTTTCCGCCGCCGTGGCTACACGCCGAAGTCGATCCGCAACTTCTGCGAAATGGTCGGCACCAACCGTTCCGCGGGTGTGGTCGACTTCGGCATGCTGGAGTTCAGCATCCGCGACGACCTCGACCACAGCGCCCCGCGTGCCATGTGCGTGCTGCGTCCGCTGAAAGTCGTGATCACCAACTACCCGGAAGGTCAGGTCGAGAACCTCGAACTGGCGTGCCATCCGAAAGAAGACCTGGGCGTGCGCCAACTGCCGTTCGCCCGTGAGATCTACATCGACCGTGAAGACTTCATGGAAGAGCCGCCAAAAGGCTACAAGCGCCTGGAACCGAATGGCGAAGTGCGCCTGCGCGGCAGCTACGTGATCCGTGCCGACGAAGCGATCAAGGACGCCGACGGCAACATCGTCGAACTGCGTTGCTCCTACGATCCTGAAACGTTGGGCAAGAACCCTGAAGGCCGCAAGGTCAAAGGCGTGGTGCACTGGGTCCCGGCCGCGGCCAGCGTCGAGTGCGAAGTGCGTCTGTACGATCGCCTGTTCCGTTCGCCGAATCCGGAGAAGGCTGAAGGCAGCGAAGGTTTCCTGGACAACATCAACCCTGATTCACTGCAGGTGCTCACCGGTTGTCGTGCTGAACCCTCGTTGGGCAATGCACAGCCAGAAGACCGTTTCCAGTTCGAGCGCGAAGGCTACTTCTGCGCGGATATCAAGGACTCGAAACCCGGTCATCTGGTCTTCAACCGTACCGTGACCCTGCGCGATTCGTGGGGCCAGTGATTCAGCGGCAGGCCTGACCTGTTCTGATAAAAAGGGAGCATTCGTGCTTACGATCTACAACACGCTCACCAAGAGCAAAGAAGTCTTCAAGCCGCTGGATGGCAACAAGGTGCGCATGTACGTCTGCGGGATGACCGTGTACGACTACTGCCATCTGGGCCACGGCCGCAGCATGGTCGCCTTTGACCTGGTGACCCGCTGGCTGCGATTCAGCGGTTATGACCTGACTTACGTGCGCAACATCACCGACATCGACGACAAGATCATCAATCGCGCCCGTGAAAACGGCGAGGCGTTCGAAGCGCTGACCGAGCGCATGATCGCCGCGATGCACGAGGACGAAGCGCGGCTGAACATCCTCAAGCCGGACATGGAACCGCGGGCCACCGAGCATATCGCCGGCATGCACGCGATGATCCAGACCCTGATCGACAAGGGCTACGCCTACGCGCCAGGGAATGGCGACGTGTACTACCGCGTCGGCAAGTTCATGGGCTACGGCAAGCTGTCGCGCAAGAAGATCGAAGACCTGCGCATTGGCGCGCGGATCGAAGTCGACGAGTCGAAACAGGACCCGCTGGACTTCGTGCTGTGGAAAGCCGCCAAGCCGGGCGAGCCGAGCTGGGAGTCACCGTGGGGCACCGGTCGTCCGGGCTGGCACATTGAATGCTCGGTGATGTCGACCTGCTGCCTGGGCGAGACCTTCGACATTCATGGCGGCGGCAGCGACCTCGAGTTCCCGCACCACGAAAACGAAATCGCCCAGAGTGAAGCGGCGACCGGCAAGCCGTACGCCAATGCGTGGATGCACTGCGGGATGATTCGCATCAATGGCGAGAAGATGTCCAAGTCCTTGAACAACTTCTTCACCATTCGCGACGTGCTCGACAAGTACCACCCGGAAGTCGTGCGCTACCTGCTGGTGTCGAGCCACTACCGCAGCGCGATCAACTACTCGGAAGACAACCTCAAGGACGCCAAGGGCGCTCTGGAGCGTTTCTACCATGCGTTGAAAGGCCTGCCGAGTGTTCCGGCCGCCGGTGGCGAAGCCTTCGTCGAGCGTTTCACCCAGGTGATGAACGACGACTTCGGCACTCCGGAAGCCTGCGCCGTGCTGTTCGAGATGGTCCGCGAGATCAACCGCCTGCGCGACAGCGATGTGCAAGCGGCGGCCGGTCTGGCGGCACGCTTGAAAGAACTGGCCAGTGTGCTGGGTGTGCTGCAACTGGAAGCCGATGACTTCCTGCAGGCCGGCGCTGAAGGCCGGGTCGATGCGGCTGAGGTCGATGCGCTGATCCAGGCGCGCCTGACCGCTCGTGCCAACAAGGACTGGGCCGAATCCGACCGCATCCGCGACCAGCTCACCGCCATGGGCGTGGTGCTGGAAGACGGCAAGGGCGGGACGACCTGGCGTTTGGCTGACTGATTGCTGCGTGTGCTACAAACAAAACCCGCCTTGTGCGGGTTTTTGTTTATCAAAAGATCAAAAGATCAAAAGATCGCAGCCTGCGGCAGCTCCTACACAGGCTGCGATCTTGGGTTGTCTCAGGTGTCGATTTGCCGCAATCGCTTGTACAAGGTGTTCCTGCTCACCCCCAATCTTCGGGCAAGGTGAGAAATATTGCCCCCCACCGCCTGCAACTGCCGATTCAAATCCTCTGCTTCATCTATGGAGACCGACGCGGCAACTGCGGTTGACTCCATCTCCAGATCCACAAAAAAATCATCCGGCAAATGCTCCACCCGGATCGGCTGCTCCTCGGCCATGGCCAGCGCCACCTGCATCACACTGCTGACCTGCCGCAGGTTCCCCGGCCACGGATGGCGGGTGAACAGTTCCATGACTTCACGGCTGAGCCCGGCCCATTGCGTCGGCTCCCGGTGCTGCTCCCACAAACGCTTGAACAGCGCCTGCTTGTCACTGCGTTCACGCAAGGGGGGCAGCTCCAGCGTCAGCCCTCCGATGCGGTAGTACAGATCTTCTCGAAAGCGTCCCGTTTGGACCTGTTCGCGCAAGGTATGGTTGGTGGCCGAGATGATGCGAATGTCGACAGGAAACAGTTCGCTGCTGCCCACCGGCTGCACGCAACGCTCCTGCAATACCCGCAGCAACCGGGCCTGTGTCGATAGCGGCATGTCGCCGATTTCGTCGAGAAACAGCGTGCCTTTGTCGGCCTTGCGGATCAGCCCGATGCTGCCTTTCTGGTTGGCGCCGGTAAACGCGCCTTTTTCATAACCGAACAGCTCCGACTCCACCAGTTCGGCGGGGATCGCCGCACAATTTACGGCAATGAACGGTTGTTTGCTCCTGGAGCTGGCCTGATGCAGGGCTTTGACGAACACTTCCTTACCCACCCCGGTTTCGCCATGGATCAGCAGCGGGATGTCTTTCTCCAGCAGTCGTTCGGCCTGGCGCACGGCTTTTTCAACGCGGCTGTCACCAAAGTGCAGGGTGCCGAGGCTGATCGCGGCCGGGGCGGGGCAGACCGGCTCGGCAAATACCCGGGCCTGAATCGGCGCCTGCGTGGGGCGCTTCAACAAACAGTGAAAACGGTTGCGCCCCGAAGCCTGCAGCGCGAAGGGTAAACCTTCCGGCTGGTTCAGCAGGTCCCGCAAAGAGACCTTGAACAGGCTTTCGACGCTGACCCGCGACAGGCTGATGCCCAGCAGATTGTCGGCACGCCGGTTGGCCGACAGCACCTGGCCGCTTTCATCGAAGATCAGCAGCCCGGCCCATTGGCTGTCGAGGTTGTTCAGGCCGGTGTTGAAGGTCAGCTGGAAATGCCGGCCCTGGAACAGGTTGAGGATCAGCCGGTTCTCCACCGTCTGACTCATCATTTTTACCATGCCCAAGGTATGCGACGGCGGCAGGTAGCTGTCGCTGGAGACGTCGAGCACCGCGATCACCTGCCGCTCGGCGTCGAATATCGGTGCCGCGGAGCCGGTCATGAAGCGGTTGGCCTTGAGGAAGTGTTCGTCGTGCTCGATATGCACGGCTTGCTCACACGCCAAGGCGGTGCCGATGGCGTTGGTCCCGGTGCAGCGTTCCACCCAGCTGGCGCCGGCCTTGAAACCCCGGGCCAGATTCGGCTCGATAAAACGCTGGGTACCCCAGGAGGTCAGCACCTGGCCCTGGTTGTCGGCAAGCATGATCAGGCAGTTGGAATTGCTGAGGATGTTTTCGTAATACGGCAAGACTTCCTGGTGGGTGGTTTGCACCAGTGAATGTTGGCTTTCAAGCAACTGGCTGATGCGATCTGCCGGCAATTGATCGAAGGCCGGGGCGCTCTGATGACTGAGCCCGAAGGCCCGACAGCGGCGCCAGGAGTCCTGGATGATGGCGTCATGGGACAACAGCGGGGCAGGTGCGGCCATGGCAGTCGATCTCTGAGCAAACTTTATTGTTTTTATGGGGTTTCAGCGCTGCCCACGACATGTAGGGAGCTGCCGAAGGCTGCGATCTTTTGATCTTCGGCGCATGTCCAGACGCTAAAAATCAAAAGATCGCAGCCTGCGGCAGCTCCTACAGAGGATTGCAGACACCTTCTACATTGCAGGTGCACACGGTCGGTGTAGGAGCTGCCGGTAGGCTGCGATCTTTTCTGCTGACACCACCATCACCAAGATCAAAAGATCGCAGCCTGCGGCAGCTCCTACAGAAACGTGGCCAGCCCATGAGGTGCCGCGGATTCAAAGCATCCGTTGAGTGTTGTTCACTATTGTTCATTGTCAAACCCGGGACTGTTCAGTTGTTCAGTCGCAGTTGTTCATTTCTGTTCAGCAACGAATGCCGATCTCCCTTCCTATTAAAGAAAACCAAACTGGATCAACCACTTGGAATTTCTGGCACGAATGTCGCTCTGTTGCTCAGGTCGCTTGACTCCAATAATAAAAAGGCCGAGCCATGTCATTAACGCTGGAGCACGTCAGTCGCACCGTCGAGGGCCAGATCTGGATCGACGACGCGAATCTTCGCTTCGAACCCGGATCTTTCAACGTATTGCTCGGCCGTACGCTGTCCGGCAAGACCAGCTTGATGCGGCTGATGGCCGGCCTCGACAAACCCGACAGCGGCCGCATCCTGATGAACGGCGTCGACGTCACCCAGCGCCCGGTGCGGTTGCGCAATGTGTCGATGGTCTATCAGCAATTCATCAATTACCCGACCATGACCGTCTTCGAAAACATCGCCTCGCCGCTGCGCCAGGCCGGTGTTTCGGCCGAGTTGATCCAGAGCAAGGTGCTGGAAACCGCGCAGATGCTGCGCATCGAAAAGTTTCTCCAGCGCTATCCCCTTGAACTCTCCGGTGGCCAACAGCAGCGCACCGCCATGGCCCGGGCGCTGGTCAAGGATGCCGAGCTGATCCTGTTCGATGAGCCGCTGGTCAACCTCGACTACAAGCTGCGCGAAGAGCTGCGCCAGGAAATGCGCGAGCTGTTCAAGGCCCACCGCACCATCGCCCTTTACGCCACCACCGAGCCCAACGAAGCGCTGGCCCTGGGCGGTACCACGACCATTCTGCACGAAGGCCGGGTGGTGCAGAGTGGCAAGACCGCCGAGGTCTATCACCAGCCGCAGACCGTGCTGGCCGCCGAGCTGTTCTCCGAGCCACCGATCAACCTGATGCCGGGGCGGATCGCTGGCAATGAAGTGAGCTTCGCCAATTTCGTGCATTTTCCGCTGAACGTGGATTTGCGCCCGGTCGGCGAGGGCGAGTTTCGCTTCGGCGTGCGGCCGAGCCATATCTCCCTGGTACCGAGCAACGACGACGACCTGGAGCTGGCGGTGACCGTCGAGGTGGCGGAGATCAGCGGTTCGGAAACTTTCCTGCATGTACGCAATGAGTATTTCCTGCTGGTACTGCACCTGCCCGGGGTGCATGAGTACGACGTCGACGCGCCGATCCGCATTTACATCCCGACTCACAAACTCTTTGTCTTCGATGCGCAGGGGCGTCTGGTCCAGGCGCCCGGTCGGCGTGTCGCGAGGATTGCCTGATGGCCGAAATCCGTTTGCAGAACCTCGCCCACAGCTACAACCGCACGCCTGCCGGGCCTGAGGACTATGCGATTCGCGAGATGAACCATATCTGGGAGCAGGGCGGTGCTTATGCCTTGCTCGGCCCGTCCGGGTGCGGCAAGTCGACCTTGCTCAACATCATTTCCGGGCTGCTCATCCCGTCCGAAGGCCAGGTGCTGTTCGACAGCCGAGTGGTCAATGAGCTGACGCCCGAGCGGCGCAACATCGCCCAGGTTTTCCAGTTCCCGGTGGTCTACGACACTATGACGGTGTTCGATAACCTGGCCTTCCCGCTGCGTAATCAGGGCATGGCCGAGGCGAAGATTCACAGCAAGGTGCTGGAAATCGCCGAGGTCCTCGATTTGCAGCCGCTGCTGTACAAGAAGGCCCGCAACCTGACGGCCGATGAAAAGCAAAAGGTCTCCATGGGCCGTGGCCTGGTGCGCGATGACGTTTCAGCGATTCTGTTCGATGAGCCGCTGACGGTGATCGACCCGCACCTGAAATGGAAACTGCGGCGCAAGCTCAAGCAGATCCATGAGCAGTTCAACATCACCATGGTCTACGTGACCCACGACCAACTCGAGGCCTCGACCTTCGCCGACAAGATCGCGGTGATGTACGGCGGGCAGATCGTGCAGTTCGGCACGCCGCGGGAGTTGTTCGAGCGGCCGAGCCACACCTTTGTCGGCTATTTCATCGGCAGCCCGGGGATGAATCTGATCGAGGTCAAACCCATGGCCGGTGGCGTCGGTTTTGCCGGAACCCATCTGGCGTTGTCCGAGGCGTTGCAGCAGCGGATCGCCGAACGCCAATGGAAGACCCTGAAAGTCGGTATTCGTCCGGAGTTCATCCACGTCCGGGACGAGCCCTACGACGACGCGCTGCAAGCCGCGGTAGTGCATGTCGAGGACCTCGGCACCTACAAGATCATGACCCTCGATCTGGATGGCGCACCGTTGAAAGTGCGCCTGGCCGAGGACAAACCAGTGCCCGAGGGCAAGGCCTGGATCAGCTTCCCGGCGCAGTGGTTGATGGTCTATGCCGATGACTACCTGCTAGAGGCGCAGCCATGAACAAGGTGCAGAACAACAAGGCCTGGTGGCTGGTGCTGCCGGTGTTCCTGCTGGTGGCCTTCAGCGCCGTGATCCCGATGATGACGGTGGTCAATTACTCGGTGCAGGACATTTTCGATCAGTCGAGCCGTTATTTCGTCGGGGCCGACTGGTATCGCCAGGTGCTGCTCGATCCACGCCTGCACGACTCGCTGCTGCGTCAGTTCATCTATTCCGCCTGCGTGCTGTTGATCGAGATCCCGCTGGGCATCGCCATCGCCCTGACCATGCCGACCAAGGGCCGTTGGTCATCGCTGGTGTTGATCTTGATGGCGATTCCGCTGCTGATTCCGTGGAACGTGGTCGGCACCATCTGGCAGATCTTCGGCCGCGCCGACATCGGTTTGCTCGGCTGGACCTTGAATGCCATGGGCATCAGCTACAACTATGCGGCCAACACCATGGATGCCTGGGTCACGGTGTTGGTAATGGACGTCTGGCACTGGACCTCGCTGGTGGCGCTGCTGTGTTTCTCCGGCCTGCGGGCTATCCCGGATGCGTACTACCAGGCAGCGCGGATCGATCGGGCCTCGAGCTGGGCGGTATTTCGCTACATCCAGTTGCCGAAGCTGAAAAGCGTACTGTTAATCGCGGTGATGCTGCGCTTCATGGACAGCTTCATGATCTACACCGAACCGTTCGTCCTGACCGGTGGCGGGCCGGGTAACGCCACTACCTTCCTCAGCCAGACCCTGACCCAAATGGCGGTCGGGCAATTCGACCTGGGCCCGGCGGCGGCATTCTCGCTGGTGTACTTCCTGATCATCCTGTTGGTGTCCTGGCTGTTCTACACCGCCATGACCCACTCCGACGCCAACCGGTGAGGCCCGCCATGACCAAGCGTAAGCTAATCCCGTTGCTGATCTACATCCTGTTCCTGCTGGTGCCGATCTACTGGCTGCTGAACATGTCGTTCAAGAGCAACACCGAAATCCTCGGCAGCCTGACGCTGTTTCCCCAGGACTTCACATTCGCCAACTACAAGGTGATCTTCACCGATCCGAGCTGGTACACCGGTTACCTCAACTCGCTGTACTACGTGAGTTTTAACACGCTGATCTCGCTGAGCGTGGCGCTGCCGGCGGCCTATGCGTTCTCGCGCTACCGGTTCCTCGGCGACAAACACCTGTTCTTCTGGCTGCTGACCAACCGCATGGCACCACCGGCAGTGTTCCTGTTGCCGTTCTTCCAGTTGTATTCGTCCATCGGCCTGTTCGACACCCACATCGCGGTGGCCCTGGCGCATTGCCTGTTCAACGTGCCGCTGGCGGTGTGGATTCTCGAAGGCTTCATGTCCGGCGTGCCCAAGGAAATCGACGAAACCGCCTACATTGATGGCTATAGTTTTCCCAGATTTTTCGTGAAGATTTTCATCCCGCTGATTGGTTCGGGCATCGGCGTGACGGCGTTCTTCTGCTTCATGTTCTCCTGGGTCGAACTGTTGCTGGCGCGCACCCTGACCTCGGTCAACGCCAAGCCGATCGCGGCGGTGATGACCCGCACCGTGTCGGCTTCGGGGATCGACTGGGGCGTGCTGGCGGCGGCAGGGGTACTGACCATCCTGCCGGGCATGCTGGTGATCTGGTTCGTTCGTAATCACGTAGCCAAGGGCTTTGCCCTCGGCCGGGTTTGAGGAACTGCCGATGGAATGGATGAACTGGACCCCGCCGACCGCGGCATTCTTCGGCGCCATCGCTCTGTTGCTGGCGGGCATGACCACTTGGGAGCTGCGTTCGCCGAGCATCCCTCGGCGCGGCTTTCTACCGATCAGCACCACCCGTGGCGATCGGCTGTTTATCGGTCTTCTCGCAAGCGCCTACCTGCATTTGCTGGTGATTGGTGTGACTGAATGGAGCATCTGGGTGGCGACCGCGCTGTCCCTGGTGTGGCTGTTGGCTGTGATGCGCTGGGGCTAGCCGAAATCCGGCAGTCATGCTCCGAAACCCAAACAGGAGGTCTCATGTTCGACAAAAACAATAAGCTGCGACATAGCGTTTCATTGGCAGCCATGCTGGCACTCAGCGGGTTGAGCGCTGCGGCCTGGGCCGACGCCTATGAAGATGCGGCCAAAAAATGGATTGGCAGTGAATTCAAACCGTCCACCCTCACCGAAGCCCAGCAGCTCGAAGAGCTGAAGTGGTTCATCAAGGCGTCCGAGCCGTTTCGCGGGATGAAGATCAACGTGGTCTCGGAAACCATTGCCACCCACGAATACGAGTCCAAGGTGCTGGCCAAGGCCTTTACTGAAATCACCGGAATCAAGTTGACCCACGATCTGTTGCAGGAAGGCGACGTGGTGGAAAAACTGCAGACCCAAATGCAGTCGGACAAGAATATCTATGACGGCTGGGTCAACGACTCGGACCTGATCGGTACGCACTTTCGCTACGGCAAGACCGAATCGATCACCGATCTGATGGCCAACGAAGGCAAGGCCTACACCTCGCCAACCCTGGACATCAAAGACTTTATCGGCATCTCCTTCACCACTGCGCCGGACGGCAAGATCTACCAGTTGCCTGACCAACAGTTCGCCAACCTCTACTGGTTCCGCGCCGACTGGTTCGAGCGTGCGGACCTCAAAGCAAAGTTCAAGGAAAAGTACGGCTACGAGCTGGGCGTGCCGGTGAACTGGTCGGCGTATGAAGACATCGCCAGATTCTTCAGCGAAGACGTCAAGGAAATCGACGGTAAACGGGTCTATGGGCACATGGACTATGGCAAGAAAGATCCATCCCTGGGTTGGCGCTTCACCGATGCCTGGTTCTCCATGGCCGGCGCCGGCGACAAAGGCATACCCAACGGCTTGCCGGTGGACGAGTGGGGCATCCGCGTCGAGGATTGCCATCCGGTCGGCTCCAGCGTGACCCGC
Organism: Pseudomonas sp. KH_050; assembly: GCF_057838875.1. Classification (NCBI taxonomy): domain Bacteria; kingdom Pseudomonadati; phylum Pseudomonadota; class Gammaproteobacteria; order Pseudomonadales; family Pseudomonadaceae; genus Pseudomonas; species Pseudomonas sp. KH_050. The sequence goes on from NZ_CM174478.1 coordinate 2,401,694, forward strand.
GGCGGCGACACCAATGGCCCGGCGGCGGTGTATGCGACCACCAAGTACGTTGACTGGATGAAAAAATACGCGCCACCGGAAGCGGCGGGCATGACCTTCTCCGAATCCGGCCCGGTACCCTCCCAAGGCAACATCGCCCAGCAGATTTTCTGGTACACCGCGTTCACTGCCGACATGACCAAGCCTGGTTTGCCGGTAATGAACGCCGACGGCACGCCGAAATGGCGCATGGCACCGTCGCCGAAAGGTCCGTACTGGGAGGAGGGCATGAAACTCGGTTATCAGGACGCCGGTTCCTGGACCTTCCTCAAATCCACACCGGAGAAACAACGACTGGCGGCCTGGCTCTACGCGCAGTTCGTGACCTCGAAAACCGTATCGCTGAAGAAAACCATCGTCGGCCTGACGCCGATCCGTGAATCAGACATCAACTCGCAAGCCATGACTGACCTGGCGCCGAAACTCGGTGGCCTTGTGGAGTTCTATCGCAGCCCGGCCCGCGTGCAATGGACCCCGACCGGGACCAACGTGCCGGACTACCCACGCCTGGCGCAGCTGTGGTGGAGCCATATCGCGGAAGCTGCCAGCGGCGAGAAAACCCCGCAGCAAGCACTGGATGGCCTGGCCAAGGATCAGGACGCCATCCTGACCCGTCTTGAGCGCTCGAAAGCACAAGCCACTTGCGCCCCGAAAATGAACCCCGAGCGCGACGCGCAATACTGGCTCGACCAGCCAGGCGCCCCGAAACCGAAACTGGCCAACGAGAAGCCTAAGGGTGAGACCGTGAGCTACGCCGAACTGCTGAAGTCGTGGGAGGCAGCGCGTAAGTAAATCACTTCAGGCGTTCAGTAAACGGCGCCGTAAGGTGCCGTTTTTTTGCATGGGACACCTCTCTAAAGGCAAGAACTCCCGTAGCAGCTGTCGAGTAGAACGAGGCAGCGTCCGAGGACGGAGTCCTCGTAAAACCTGCGCTCACGGTTTATCTGAAACACCGAGGTACAGGGTTTTACGGCTGCTTCGCAGCCGAACGCTGCCTCGTTCTACTCGACAGCTGCTACGCCGGGAAATAAATCCGTCGCCCTTTTCCCACTTTTTCCCAAGGCAACTTGTAGCTTCGGCGGGTTGACCGGGTTGCTGTGTAGTAAACGGATTTTTTCTTTGCGTCATTTCCTGTTCGCTCTTGATGCCCTGCCATTGGGGCGGCGACGCTGCTAGCGTCCCACCGTCTTACTCATCATCGCCCCGATATTCTCCCGGCTCAGTGCTCTTGCCGAGGGGAAAGGGGAAAGCAGCCCGAAGCCTCCAAGAAAAATGATCCTGGAAATGAATGCATCCTTGCACCCCATGTATACCAATGAAGTCTCCCCTGAGTTTCTCCGTTGCCTGGACGACTCGCCCTTCACCGAGGAGCAACTTGCGGGATTTGACGACGAAGTCATGGCGATCATTCGTCAGCAGCGGGTTGACGCTGAAGAACATCCCCCCTCGCGCGATTTACCGAGTCGCAACCGAGGGCAGTCAAGCCCGTGACGGAGGGGCCCTCAATCGAGGGAGTAGAAACCAATGAGTAAGGGATATTTCATTGGCCTGGATGACAAGACCACTTGCGGCGGCAAAGTCCTGGATGGTGATACCCGAGTCATGATGTATGGCATCGCCCATGCTCGCGATGGTGATCGAGTCACCTGTGGCAAGGACGGCAAGACTTACAAGATCGTCGGTGGCATTTCGCACATGATCAGTCATGGCAAAGCCGTGGCTGGCACGCTGGATAGCCATAGTAATTGTCCCTGTAAAGCTCAACTGATCCCCTCGGTGTTTACGGCCAGCTATCAGAATGAAGCAAGCCCTGCACCGCAAGCCACCAGGAGAGCCGCTCAACCATAGAATCTCCCACAGGAGGCCGAGTCAGACACTCCTAATGTGCTCGGCGCAAATCCAATGTGGGCTTGCCCGCGAAGGCGTTGTTACAGGCGTTGAATATTCAGGAGGGAGCAGCCTTCGATCGTTCAGGTCAACTCTGCGAGCCGCGCTACTGTTTCCGGGAAGCGTGCAACCAGACGGATAAGTGTCACGGCTTGAGCGTTTGGTTTCGCACGCCCTTGCTCCCAGTTTTCCAGAGTGCGGGTGTTGGTGCGCAGGTACATGGCAAATACGGAACGCGAGAGATTCAGTTGCTGGCGTATACCCACCACTTCCTCTGCTGTGATTGGCTCAAGCTTGTTCAGTTGCACCTTGTGCGAGCGCAGTGTGACTTTACCCTGGCGCTCATCAGTCAAGGCTTCAAAGCCTTCCACCAACTCGGAAAAGATGTCACGTTTCATGGTTCGTTCTCGCTTTGGTTTCGCTGCTTAGCATCTGTTTAAGTATCTTTTTCTGTTGCTGGGTCAGATCGTCCTGCTCGTTCTTGCCATACAGAGTGAATAGCCAGAACTCAGATCCTCCGGACCACCAGTAATAAATCACCCTCAAACCGCCACGCTTGCCCTTGTTCCGTCGCTCATCGACAAAGCGTACTTTGCGCAATCCTCCGGTTCCCTCAATGACGTCCCCTGCTTCGGGGTTTTTCATCAGCTCGATCTGAAAGCTACGAAAAAGCTCATCATCCAGATAGTCCTTACGGTGCCTCTGAAACGGTGGTAGTTCGATAAAGAGAGCATTCATAGTCTGTACGTTATCTGCGTATAGTTTGGTGTGGAAAGAGGGTTAGGTCAAGGTGCTTGAAGGCGCGGCTACCGACCAGGGACACCTTAGGATCAGATTGTGAGAACAGGATGTAAGGCGTACGCAAACTTGGGTGGGGGCATTCCTTGATTTGTGCGAGGAGGAGGGGAGCGCGCACGGATTCCTATCCCTCAAACGCAAAAACGGCACCCGAAGGTGCCGTTTCTGTTTTCTACCGCCTGTAACTAAACGATCAACCCGCCAATCCCGACTGTTGAACCAGTGCCAGCAGCGGCTGTGGATACACACCAAGGAAGAACGCCAGGGCAGCGATGGCCAGCAGCATCACGCCGCCAGTACGTTGTTCCCAGTGCAGTTGAGCATCGTGACGACGCAGGTTCGGTTCGATCAGGTACAGGGTGACCATCACTCGCAGGTAGTAGAACACGCCAATGGCGCTACCCAATACCAGGGAGCCGACCAGCCACCATTCGTGGGATTCGACACCGGTGGCGATGATGTAGAACTTGCCGATGAAGCCTGCAGTCAGCGGGATACCGGCCAGCGACAGCATCATCACGGTCAGTACCGCGGTCAGGTACGGACGACGCCAGAACAGGCCGCGGTACTCGTACAGCGCATCGGCGTCACGGCCGTTGTACGGCGAGGACATCAGGGTGATCACGCCGAATGCGCCGAGGCTGGTGATCACGTAGGTGACCAGGTACACGCCGATGGCTTCCATTGCCAGACCCTTGCTCGCCACCAGGGCGATCAGCAGGTAACCGAAGTGGGCGATGGACGAGTAACCCAGCAGACGCTTGAGGTTGCTCTGGGTCAGCGCCAGCAGGTTACCGAACAGGATCGACGCGATGGCGATAATGGTCAGCACGTTGCTCAGTACACCGCTGTTGGCCACTGGCGAAATCTGGAACAGCCGCACCATTACCGCGAACACCGCGACTTTCGACGCCGTCGCCAGGAACGCCGCCACGGGTGCCGGAGCACCTTCGTAGACGTCCGGAGTCCAGAGGTGGAAGGGCACCAGCGACAGCTTGAACGCCAGGCCGATCAGCATCATTGCCAGGCCCAGTTGCGCGATCGGGCTTGGCAGACCGGTAGCGGCCAGTGCCTGGCCGATGCCGCTGAAGCTCATGCTGCCGGCTTCTGCGTAAAGCAGCGCCATGCCGAACAACAGGAACGCCGAGCCGGCTGCCGACAACACCATGTACTTGATGCCAGCTTCCAGGGAACGCTTGTTGAAGAATGCATAGGCCACCAGGCCGTAGACCGGTACCGAAAGCAGTTCCAGACCGACGAACAAGCCGGCCAGGTGCTGCGCGCTGACCAGTACCAGGCCACCGGCCGCAGCCATCAGGATCAGCAGGTACAGCTCTTCGCGGTTGCCCGGATAACCCGAACCGCCATCGCCGAGGTAGGCGTGGGCCAGGGTTACGCACGCCAGCGTGGCGACCAGGATCAGCGCCATGTAGAGGCAGGCGAAGCTATCGACCTGCATCAGTGGAGTCACGGCCAGAGGCGCGACTTTCAAGGCCGGGAGGATCGACAGCAGGGCCAGGTTGAGACCGGCTACCGACAGCAGGAAGGTCTGTGAGTGGTTGCGTCGCCATGCGATGGCCAGCATCACCACGATGATCGTGGCGCTGGTGATCAACAACGGCGCAAGCGCGATAAAGTGTTGAATCGTAAAGTCCATAGCGCTCTTACCGGGCCGAAGCGAGTTGAGTGAAGGCGGTACCGAACCATTGCTGCACACCACTCATCGTAGCGGCAGAGGTATCGAGGAACGGTTGCGGGAACACGCCGAGGTAAACCAGCAGCACCGCAAGTCCAACCACCATGATCAGTTCGCGAGCATCCATGCCGTGCAACACGGTGTCCGACTTGGACGGACCGAAGTAGGCACGGTGGATCATGATCAACGAATAGACCGAACCGAATACCAGACCCGAGGTAGCAATCGCAGTGATCCACGGGGCGCTGGCGAAGTTGCCCAGCAGGATCAGGAATTCGCCGACGAAGTTACCGGTACCCGGCAAGCCCAGCGAAGCGGCTGCAAAGAACAGGCTGATCGCCGGCAGGTAGGCGATGCGTGACCACAGGCCGCCCATCTCGCGCATGTCGCGAGTGTGCAGGCGCTCGTACAACTGGCCGCTGAGGATAAAGAGTGCGGCTGCCGAAACACCGTGCGCCAGCATCTGCATCACGGCGCCTTGCAGCGCCAGCTGGCTACCGGAGTAGATCCCGATCAGCACGAAGCCCATGTGCGAAACGCTGGAGAAGGCGATCAGGCGCTTGATGTCGGTTTGGGCGAACGCCAGGAACGCGCCGTAGAAGATCCCGACCAGACCCAGGGTCATGGCGATCGGCGCGAACTCGGCCGAGGCATTCGGGAACAGTGGCAGGGCGAAACGCAACAGACCGTAAGCCGCGGTCTTCAACAAGATACCGGCCAGGTCGACGGAACCTGCGGTCGGTGCCTGGGCGTGCGCATCCGGCAGCCAGGAGTGGAACGGCACCACCGGCAGCTTCACCGCGAAGGCGATGAAGAAGCCGAGCATCAGGATGTACTCGGTGGTCATCGACATCTTGGTTTTCAGCAACAGGGCGTAATCGAAGGTGATCACCCCGGTGTCGTTGAAGTTGACCAGTACCAGACCGAGGATCGCCACCAACATGATCAGGCCGCTGGCCTGGGTGAAGATGAAGAACTTGGTCGCCGCGTAGATCCGGGTCTTCTTTCCGTCCGATGAACTATGACCCCAGAGCGCGATGAGGAAGTACATCGGCACCAGCATCATTTCCCAGAAGAAGAAGAACATGAACAGGTCGAGGGCGAGGAACACGCCGACCACACCGCCGAGGATCCACATCAGGTTCAGGTGGAAGAAGCCAACATGACGCTGGATCTCTTTCCACGAGCAGAGTACCGAGAGGACACCCAGCAGGCCGGTCAGCAGGATCATCAACAGCGACAGGCCGTCGAGGGCCAGGTGCACGTTGATGCCGAAGCGCTCGATCCAGGCGTGTTTGAACTCAATCACCCAGGCCGGGTCGGCGCCAGGCGCCGGAGCAAATGAATAATCGCCATGGGCCCACAGCCAGAGGCCGAGAGCGAGTTCCAGGGACATGGTCAGCAACGCAATCCAGCGTGGCAGGGTGGCGCCGAAGCGCTCCCCCATCCAGCACAGCAGGCCGCCGATAAAGGGGATCAGGATTAGCCAAGGCAGAATCATGACGGGCTCAATTCCTTTCGCAATTTCGCAAGGTTCATATCAGACCGCTACCAACACGATGGCGCCCATTACCAGCACGGCACCAGCAGCCATGGAAGCCGCATACCAACGCAACTGACCGGTCTCGGTCCGGCTCAGGGAGTTGTGACCCCCTTTGGCCAGACGCGGAATCAGGCCAATGGTCTGGTCGAGCGGGTCTTTGCGCAGTACATGGATGATCATCAGGTACGGCTTGACGAACAGTTTGTCGTAGATCCAGTCGAAGCCCCAGGCAGCAAACCACCAGGCCGAGAGGAGACGTCCGATGCTGCTGTTGGCGACGGCGCTGGCGAAGCGACGCTTGCCGAGGAACAGCAGGGCCGCCAGCAGGATCCCGGCCAGGGCGATGGCGCCCGAAGCGATTTCCAGACTGTGCTTGGCTTCGCCGCCGGCATGACCGACGCTTTGCGGCAGTACGCCGTGCAGCGGTGGAGCGATCATCGCGCCGATGAAGGTCGAGAGCACGATCAGCACCGACAATGGCAGCCAGTGGGCAATGCCGTGACCCGCATGGGCTTCGGTCTTGGCTTCACCATGGAACGCGATGAAGATCAGGCGGAAGGTGTACAGCGAAGTCATGAAGGCACCGACCAGGCCGGCGTACAGCAGACCGTGGTTGCCGCTGGCGAAAGCTTCCCAGAGGATTTCGTCTTTCGAGTAGAAGCCCGCGGTCACCAGAGGCAGGGCCGCCAGCGCGGCGCCACCGACGATGAAGCTGGCGTAAGCCAATGGCAGTTTCTTCCACAGGCCGCCCATCTTGAAGATGTTCTGCTCGTGGTGGCAGGCAACGATCACCGAACCGGATGCAAGGAACAGCAGCGCCTTGAAGAAGGCGTGGGTCATCAGGTGGAAGATCGCACCTTCCCAGGCACCCACACCCAGCGCCAGGAACATGTAGCCGATCTGGCTCATGGTCGAGTAGGCGAGGACGCGTTTGATGTCGGTTTGCACCAGGGCGGCGAAACCGGCCAGGACCAGCGTTACGCCACCGACGATACCGACCAGTTGCAGGATATCCGGCGCCAGGGCGAACAGGCCGTGAGTACGGGCAATCAGGTAGACACCGGCGGTCACCATGGTTGCGGCGTGGATCAGTGCCGAAACCGGGGTAGGGCCGGCCATCGCATCCGCCAGCCAGGTTTGCAGCGGCAGTTGCGCGGATTTACCGACAGCGCCGCCCAACAGCATCAGGGTTGCCAATACGATCCAGAAGTCGCCGACCTTGAAGTGCTCGGGCGCCTTGACCAGCAGTTCCTGGATGTTCAGCGTGCCCAACTGTTGGAACAGGATGAACAGGCCGATGGCCATGAACACGTCGCCGACCCGGGTGACGATAAAGGCTTTGAGGGCGGCGTTACCGTTGTTGCGGTTGCTGTAGTAGAAACCGATCAACAGGTAGCTGCACAGACCCACGCCTTCCCAGCCGAAGTACAGGAACAACAGGTTATCGCCGAGCACCAGGAACAGCATGCTGGCGATAAACAGGTTGGTGTAGGCGAAGAAGCGCGAGTAACCAGCTTCACCGCGCATGTACCAGGAGGCGAACAGGTGGATCAGGAAGCCGACGCCAACCACCACACCGAGCATGGTCAGGGACAGACCATCCAGGTACAGGGCGAAGTTCGGCTTGAAGCCTTCCACCGACATCCATTGCCACAGTACCTGGGTGTAGTGACCACCCTCGGGTGGGGCAACGTTGAACTGCCAGATAATATAAGCCGCGACGATTGCCGAGAGGCCGACGGAGCCGACGCCGATCAGCGCCGAGAGGTTTTCCGAGAGGCGTCCCCGGGAGAACGCCAGCAGCACAAAACCGATCAGGGGGAACAGGAAAGTCAGATAGAGAAGGTTCATCCGCGCATCTCGCTGGCAGCGTCGATATCGAGAGTGTGGAAGCGGCGATACAGCTGCAACAGAATCGCCAGGCCAATACTGGCCTCGGCGGCTGCCAGGCTGATCACCAGGATGAACATGATCTGTCCATCCGGCTGACCCCAGCGGCTACCGGCGACGATGAACGCCAAAGCGGAGGCATTCATCATGATCTCCAGGCTCATCAGCACGAAGAGGATGTTGCGGCGGACCATCAGGCCGACCAGACCGAGGCAGAACAGCACGCCGGCGACAGCCAGGCCATGCTCGAAAGGGATAGCAGGCATAGTGTTACTCCTTCGCCTCGTTGCGGCCCAGGTGGAACGCCGTGACAGCTGCGGCAAGCAACAGCATCGAGGCGAGTTCGACCACCAGCAGATAAGGACCGAACAGGCTGATGCCCACGGCCTTGGCGTCTACGGTGGTGTGGCCGATACCGCCGGCGCTCGGGTTGGCGAACAACACATACAGCAGTTCCGCCAGCAGCAGCGCCGCGAGTACCACGGGACCGCCCCAGATGCCGGGCTTGAGCCAGACGCGCTCCTGCTGAACCGAGGCGGGGCCCAGGTTCAGCATCATCACCACGAACACGAACAGCACCATGATGGCGCCGGCGTAGGCGATCACTTCCAGTACGCCGGCGAATGGAGCGCCGAGGCTGAAAAAGGTCATCGCCACGGCGAGCAGCGAAATAATCAGGTAGAGCAGGGCGTGCACAGGGTTGGTGTTAGTGATCACGCGAAGCGTGGACACAACGGCAACTCCTGATGCGAAATAGAAAGCGAATTCCATCTTTCTTCCTTAAGGCAGCAAGCTCTTCACGTTGATCGGCTCGGCTTCATTTTGCGCGGAGCCTTTTGGCTTACCGGCAATGGCCATACCTGCAACACGATAGAAGTTGTAATCAGGGTTTTTACCGGGACCGGAGATCAGCAGATCTTCTTTCTCGTAAACCAGGTCCTGACGTTTGAACTCGGCCATTTCGAAATCCGGTGTCAGCTGGATCGCGGTGGTCGGGCAGGCTTCCTCGCAGAGGCCGCAGAAAATGCAGCGCGAGAAGTTGATGCGGAAGAAGTCCGGGTACCAGCGACCGTCTTCGGTTTCAGCTTTCTGCAGCGAGATGCAACCCACCGGGCACGCCACGGCGCACAGGTTGCAGGCTACACAACGCTCTTCGCCATCGGGGTCGCGGGTCAGCACGATACGACCACGGAAGCGTGGAGGCAGGTACACCTCCTCTTCCGGATACTGCAGCGTGTCACGCTTGCGGAATGCATGACCGAAAATCATCACCAGGCTGCGAAGCTGGGTGTAGGTGCCATGCAAGATGTCAAACAAGTACTTCATGGTTCTCTATCCTCACTGAGCCGCGCCGGCGGGCGTGTTCATCAACACGATCGCAGCGGTCACCAGCAGATTGATCAGGGTCAGCGGCAGGCAGAATTTCCAGCTGAAATCCATCACCTGGTCATACCGTGGGCGCGGAATCGATGCGCGCAGCAGGATGAACAGCATGATGAAAAACGCGGTCTTCATAGCGAACCAGATGAACGGGATCTGCGGCAGAATGCCGAAAGGTCCGTGCCAACCACCGAAAAACAGAGTCACCAGCAGCGCCGAGATCAACACGATGCCGATGTACTCACCGACGAAGAACATGCCCCATTTCATGCCGGCGTATTCAATGTGGTAACCGTCGGCCAGTTCCTGTTCCGCTTCCGGCTGGTCGAAGGGGTGACGGTGAGTCACGGCCACGCCAGCGATGAAGAAGGTACAGAAACCGAGGAACTGCGGAATGATGAACCACAGATTCTGCGCCTGATATTCGACGATGTCGCGCATGTTGAACGAGCCAACCTGCGCCACCACGCCCATCAGCGCCAGGCCCATGAACACTTCATAGGACACGGTCTGGGCCGAGGCACGCAAGCTGCCGAGTAGGGCGAACTTGTTGTTGCTCGACCAGCCGGCGAACAGCACCGCATAGACCGACAGACCGGCCATGGCGAAGAAGAACAGCAAGCCGATGTTCAGGTCCGCGACACCCCAGGTCGGGGTGATCGGGATGATCGCGAACGCAATCAGCAAGGCGCTCATGGCCACCACCGGTGCCAGGGTGAAGATCACCTTGTCGGCAAACGGCGGAGTCCAGTCTTCCTTGAAGAACATCTTGATCATGTCGGCGGCGATCTGGAAGGCGCCGAACGGGCCAACCCGGTTCGGACCGTAACGATCCTGCCAGAGGGCCAGCAAACGCCGTTCGACCCAGCTCAGCAGCGCGCCGCAAACCACCACGGCGAGCATAATCACGATGGCCTTGACCACCGCGATGATCACGTCGATCACTTCAGGGGTGAACCAGGTCATTGCGCTGCCTCCTGCAGACCGTCAACGGATTTGCCAAAGATCGCCGGAGGAATACCGGCAATACCAGCCGGCAATGCGACCAGACCAGCACCCAGCTCTTCATTGATGCGCAGCGGCAGACGCAGGGTCTGGCCAGCCACGTTCAAGCTCAGCATAGCGCCGTCGTTGACACCCAGGCGATCGGCTTCGGACTTGGCCAAAGCGACGTAAGCAGCCGGGATGCGTTCCTGAACAGGTGCGGCTTTGGAAGAGGTCTCTTCGCTGCCGAACAGGTGATAGAACGGTACGACCTGCCAGGTGCCTTGAGCCGGGTTGAACGCGCGCGGAACAGCGGCGAACCAGTTCAGGCGATCACCCTGGCTTTCGATCAGGCGGGTGCCTGGGTCGCCAGCACGGAGATGACCACCGACTTCGTCCTGGAACTTGTTCCAGGCTTGCGGCGAGTTCCAGCCCGGAGACCAGGCGAACGGCACTTGCTGACGCGGTTCGACGGAGCCCGAGTAGCCTTCCATGGAGAACGAGAACGCGGTGTCGTTGTCCTGGGAAGTACGCGGCTCGTGCACGCTGATGTCGGCACGCATGGCGGTCCGGCCACTGTAACGCAGCGGTTCGCGGGCCAGTTTCAGGCCTTTGATGCGGAACGCGGCGGACGGTGCGGCGCTGACGATGCCGGCCAGTTGCGAGTTGCTGGCGGCGCAGGCGGCGGTGACGTGGTCCAGTTGGGTCCAGTCCAGCGGCTGGTTCAGCAAGGTCGAGCGCAGGGCATGCAGCCAGCGCCAGCCTTCATGAACCAGGATGCTCGCGTCCAGGTAAGTCGGGTCGAAGACCTGGAAGAAGCGCTGGGCGCGGCCTTCCTGGCTGACCAGGGTGCCGTCGCCTTCAGCGAAGCTGGCGGCTGGCAGAACCAGGTGCGCGCGATCGCTGGTGGCAGTCTTCTGATGATCCGCGACGATCAGCACTTTCGCGGCGCTCAGGGCAGCATCGACCTTGGTCTTGTCGGTACGGGTGTACAGATCGTTTTCCAGGACCACAATGGCGTCGGCCTGGCCGTCGATCACCGCTTGCAGCGCAGCGTCGACCGATTCACCACCGAGCATGGCCAGGCCGAGGCTGTTGGCCTCTGGCACGATCAGGCTGATGGAACCGTTCTTCTCGCGCAGCTTCAGGGCCTTGGCGATGTTCGCCGCGGCTTCGATCAGCGCTTTGGAACCCAGGGAAGTACCGGCGATGATCAGCGGACGTTTGGCGGCGAGCAGGGCGTTGGCGATGCGCCGGGCCAGTTCGAGTGCTTCGCTGTCCAGGCCTTCAACGGCTGGAGCGCTGGCATCGAGGGCGTGGGCCACGGCGAAACCGATGCGAGCCAGGTCGTCGGGAGCGGCGTGAACGCACTCTTCGGCGATATCGTCGAGTTTGGTTTCAGCCAGGCTGGCAATGAACAACGGGTTCAGCGCGTCCTGGCCGATGTTCTTCACCGCGGCATCCAGCCAAGGCTGAACACGCATGGCGTCGGCCATCTCTTCGGCCTTGCCCTTGACCGACTGACGCAGGGCCAGGGCCATGCGGGCAGCGGTCTGGGTCAGGTCTTCACCGAGGACGAAGATCGCGTCGTGGTCTTCGATGTCGCGCATGTTCGGGATCGGCAGCGGGCTGCTTTTCAGCACTTGCACGACCAGGCGGATGCGTTCCAGCTCACCGGCTTCGATACCCGAGTAGAAGTGCTCGGCGCCGACCAGTTCGCGCAGGGCGTAGTTGCTTTCCAGGCTGGCACGCGGCGAACCGATACCAACGATGTTTCGACCACGCAGCAGGTCAGCGGCTTTATCCAGGGCTTCGTCGAGGCTCAGCTTGGCGCCGTTGGCCAGCAGCGGCTGACGTGGGCGATCCTTGCGGTTGACGTAGCCATAACCGAAACGGCCACGGTCGCAGAGGAAATACTGGTTCACCGAACCGTTGAAACGGTTTTCGATGCGGCGCAGTTCGCCGTAACGCTCACCCGGGCTGATGTTGCAACCGCTGGAGCAGCCATGGCAGATGCTCGGCGAGAACTGCATGTCCCACTTGCGGTTATAGCGCTCGGAGTGAGTCTTGTCGGTGAACACACCGGTCGGGCAGACCTCGGTGAGGTTACCGGAGAATTCGCTTTCCAGGGTCCCGTCTTCAACGCGACCGAAGTACACGTTGTCGTGGGCGCCGAATACACCGAGGTCAGTACCGCCGGCGTAGTCCTTGTAGAAGCGCACGCAGCGATAGCAGGCGATGCAGCGGTTCATTTCGTGAGAGATGAACGGGCCCAGTTGCTGGTTCTGGTGGGTACGCTTGGTGAAGCGGTAACGGCGCTCGTTGTGGCCGGTCATTACCGTCATGTCTTGCAGGTGGCAGTGACCGCCTTCCTCGCAGACCGGGCAGTCGTGCGGGTGGTTGGTCATCAGCCATTCGACGACGCTGGCGCGAAACACTTTGGCTTCTTCGTCGTCGATGGAAATCCAGCTGCCGTCGGTGGCAGGGGTCATGCAGGACATGACGATACGACCACGCTTGTCGTTCTCGTCGGTGTACTGCTTGACCGCGCACTGGCGACAGGCGCCAACGCTGCCGAGGGCGGGGTGCCAGCAGAAATAGGGAATGTCGAGGCCTAGCGACAGACATGCCTGTAACAGGTTGTCTGCCCCATCGACTTCGAGCGCTTTGCCGTCTACGTGGATAGTGGCCATGGTTCAAAGATCTTCGTTGGCCCGGTGTCAGCGGGCGTGGCTAATGGAATCCTGGTGCTCATCCGGCGCAAACAACGCGACTTCGGATGATAAGAGGGCGGCACGGACCACCCTCGTTCGATACGTTTACGCGCCGACCGGGATCGGGATCGGGCGAGCCAGAGGCGGGACGACAGCACTGGTGGGTGCAATGCCGGCTTCGAACTCTGGACGGAAATATTTGATTGCGCTGCCCAATGGCTCCACGGCGCCCGGTGCGTGAGCACAGAAGGTCTTGCCCGGGCCGAGGAAACCGACCAGACCCAGCAGGGTCTCGATATCGCCGGCTTGCCCTTCACCGTTCTCCAGTGCGCGCAGGAGCTTGACGCTCCACGGCAGACCGTCACGGCACGGGGTGCAGAAGCCGCAGGATTCGCGGGAGAAGAACTCTTCCATGTTGCGCAGCAGCGAGACCATGTTGACGCTGTCGTCCACGGCCATCGCCAGACCGGTACCCATACGGGTGCCGACCTTGGCGATGCCGCCGGCGTACATTTGCGCGTCCAGGTGCTCGGGCAGCAGGAAACCGGTACCGGCGCCGCCTGGCTGCCAGCACTTGAGCTTGAAGCCGTCGCGCATGCCGCCGGCGTAGTCTTCGAACAGCTCGCGTCCGGTCACGCCGAACGGCAGTTCCCAGAGGCCAGGGTTCTTCACTTTGCCGGAGAAGCCCATCAGCTTGGTGCCGTGGTCTTCACTGCCTTCGCGAGCGAGGGATTTGTACCAGTCAACGCCGTCGGCAATGATCGCCGGCACGTTGCACAGGGTCTCGACGTTGTTCACGCAGGTCGGCTTGCCCCACACGCCAACGGCGGCCGGGAAGGGCGGCTTGGAGCGCGGGTTGGCGCGGCGGCCTTCGAGGGAGTTGATCAATGCGGTTTCTTCACCGCAGATGTAACGCCCGGCGCCGGTGTGGACGAACAGCTCGAAGTCGAAACCGCTGCCCAGGATGTTCTTGCCCAGCAGGCCCGCGGCCTTGGCTTCTTCCACGGCACGGGTGAGGTGCTTGGCGGCGGTGGTGTATTCGCCACGCAGGAAGATATAGCCACGGTAGGTTTTCAACGCGCGAGCACTGATCAGCATGCCTTCGATCAGCAGATGGGGCAGTTGCTCCATCAGCATGCGGTCTTTCCAGGTGTTGGGCTCCATTTCATCCGCGTTGCACAGCAAGTAGCGGATGTTGATGGATTCGTCTTTTGGCATCAGGCCCCACTTGACACCCGTGGGGAAGCCCGCGCCGCCACGACCCTTGAGGCCGGAGTCCTTGACGGTCTGGACGATATCGTCCTGAGACATGTCAGCGAAAGCCTTGCGCGCAGCAGCGTAGCCATTCTTGGACTGGTACTCGTCGAGCCAGACGGCTTCGCCGTCGTCACGCAGGCGCCAGGTCAGCGGATGGGTTTCTGCATTGCGCGCGATGCGGTTGGCAGGGCCGAATGAAGTCAGGGTCATACGTAGCCCTCCAACAGTTTGGCAACGCCGGCAGGCTGTACGTCACCGAAAGTGTCGTCGTCGATCATCAACGCCGGCGCCTTGTCGCAGTTGCCGAGGCAGCAGACCGGCAGCAGCGTGAAACGGCCGTCGGCAGTGGTTTGACCCAGGCCGATGCCCAGTTTGCTCTGGAGCTCGCTGACCACCGACTCGTGGCCGCCGATGTAGCAGACCATGCTGTCGCAGACGCGAATGATGTGACGGCCGACCGGCTGACGGAAGATCTGGCTGTAGAACGTCGCCACGCCTTCAACGTCGCTGGCCGGAATGCCGAGGATCTCGCCGATGGCGTAGAGCGCGCCATCCGGCACCCAGCCACGTTCCTTCTGGACGATCTTCAGGGCTTCGATCGACGCCGCGCGCGGGTCTTCGTAGTGATGCAGCTCGTGCTCGATGGCCGAGCGCTCGGTTTCGCTCAAGGCGAAACGGTCTGTCTGGATAAGCGTGCTATTCATGCTTAGCGGTCCACGTCGGCCATAACGAAATCGATACTACCCAGGTACGCGATCAAGTCCGCGACCATGCTGCCTTTGATCACCGAAGGGATCTGCTGCAGGTGCGGGAAGCTTGGTGTACGAATCCGGGTGCGGTAGCTCATGGTGCCGCCATCGCTCGTCAGGTAATAACTGTTGATACCCTTGGTCGCTTCGATCATCTGGAAGGATTCGTTGGCCGGCATCACCGGGCCCCACGAAACCTGCAGGAAGTGCGTGATCAGGGTTTCGATGTGCTGCAGCGTGCGCTCTTTCGGTGGCGGCGTAGTCAGCGGGTGATCCGCCTTGTACGGGCCTTCCGGCATGTTGCGCAGGCACTGGTCGATGATCTTGACGCTCTGGCGCATTTCTTCGACGCGAACCATGCAGCGGTCGTAGGCATCGCCATTGGCCGCCAGCGGTATTTCGAACTCGAAGTTCTCGTAACCGGAGTAGGGGCGAGCTTTGCGCAGGTCGAAGTCGCAACCGGTGGAACGCAGGCCGGCACCGGTGATGCCCCATTCCAGGGCCTCTTTGGTGTTGTAGGCGGCGACGCCGACGGTACGACCCTTGAGGATACTGTTCTGCAGGGCCGCCTTGGTGTATTCGTCGAGGCGCTTGGGCAGCCATTCAACGAAGTCCTTGACCAGTTTGTCCCAGCCACGCGGCAGGTCGTGAGCGACCCCACCGATGCGGTACCAGGCCGGGTGCAGACGGAAGCCGGTGATGGCTTCGATCACCGTGTAGGCCTTCTGGCGATCGGTGAAGGTGAAGAACACCGGGGTCATGGCGCCGACGTCCTGGATATAGGTACCCAGGAACAGCAGGTGGCTGGTGATCCGGAAGAACTCGGCCATCATGATGCGGATGGTGTCGACCTTGTCCGGAACCTTGATGCCCGCCAGCTTCTCGACCGCAAGCACGTACGGCAGGTTGTTCATCACCCCGCCGAGGTAGTCGATCCGGTCGGTGTACGGGATGAAGCTGTGCCAGGACTGGCGCTCGGCCATTTTCTCGGCACCACGGTGGTGGTAGCCGACGTCTGGCACGCAGTCGACGATCTCTTCGCCGTCCAGTTGCAAAATGATGCGGAATGCGCCGTGAGCCGAAGGGTGGTTCGGACCGAGGTTGAGGAACATGTAGTCCTCGTTGGCACCGGAGCGTTTCATGCCCCAGTCTTCCGGCTTGAAGCGCGCGGCTTCTTCTTCCAGTTGATGCTTGGCCAGGGTCAGGCTGAAGGGGTCGAACTCGGTGGCGCGGGCCGGGTAGTCCTTGCGCAGCGGGTGACCTTCCCAGGTCGGCGGCATCATGATCCGGGTCAGGTGTGGGTGGCCGGCAAAGTTGATGCCGTACATGTCCCACACTTCACGCTCGTACCAGTTGGCGTTTGGCCAGATCGAGGTGACGGTCGGCACGCTGAGGTCGCTCTCGGACAAGGCGACCTTGATCATTACGTCACTATTACGTTCGATCGACATCAAGTGATAGAACACAGTGAAGTCGGCACCGCTCGGCAGCCCGTTGCGCTTGGCGCGCAGACGCTCATCCACGCCATGCAGGTCATAGAGCATGACGTACGGCTTGGGCAGATTGCGCAGGAAGGTCAGGACTTCGATCAGTTTGGCACGGGTAACCCAAAGCACCGGCATGCCGGTGCGGGTGGCCTGGGCGGTAAACGCCTCAGGGCCAAAACGGTTGTTCAGTTCGACGACCACATCTTGGTCGTCTGCCTTATAAGGCGGGATGTACAGAGCACTGCCTGTAGTCATGGTTTTTTATCGCTTTCGGTCAACGTAAAGAATGAAGCCAGGTTCTCGTTTCTTTGTAAGAACAGAGCTGGATCAGACTTCGTCGGGGCTGCGCAGGTTGGTTACCTGAATACGCTGTTCACGGCGCTGTTCCTTTTGCGACGGCATCTCGGCGCGGTAAACGCCCTGATCACCAACGACCCAGGAAAGTGGGCGACGCTCCTGGCCAATCGACTCCTGCAACAGCATCAAGCCTTGCAGGAATGCTTCAGGGCGGGGCGGGCAGCCAGGCACGTAGACGTCCACGGGCAGGAACTTGTCCACCCCTTGAACGACGGAGTAGATGTCGTACATGCCACCGGAGTTGGCGCACGAACCCATGGAGATAACCCATTTCGGTTCGAGCATTTGCTCGTAGAGACGCTGAATGATCGGCGCCATCTTGATGAAGCAGGTTCCGGCAATAACCATGAAATCCGCCTGGCGCGGTGATGCCCGGATAACCTCGGCGCCAAAGCGCGCGATGTCATGGGGCGCCGTGAAGGCGGTAGTCATTTCCACGTAGCAGCACGAAAGGCCGAAGTTGTACGGCCACAGGGAGTTCTTGCGACCCCAGTTGACCGTACTGTTCAGCACGTCTTCGAGCTTGCCCATGAAGATGTTTTTGTGGACTTGATCTTCTAACGGATCGGAAACGGTGTCCCGTTCGCCGATCGGATACTGCTCGTTAGGAGCATCGGGGTCGATCCTGGTGAGATTGTATTGCATCGCCAAAGCCTCATTGTTTCAGCTTCGCTTGCCGCTTACGACGACCTTCCGGAGCCCAATCAAGTGCCCCCACTCGCCAAAGGTAGACAAGACCTGCCAACAGAATTGCTATGAAAACGAGAGCTTCGACAAATCCGGTCCAGCCGCTTTCGCGGACGGACACAGACCAGGCAAAGAGAAAAAGGGCTTCGATATCGAAGATCACGAAAAGCATCGCGACCAGATAGAATTTGGCTGAGAGCCGTAAGCGGGCGCCACCGGTAGGTAGCATGCCGGACTCGAACGGTTCGTTTTTACTGCGGCCCCAGGCTTTGGAGCCGAGCAGGCTGGAGACGCCGAGCATGAAGGCACAAAGGCCGCCGACACCCAGAAGGAAAATGGCAAAGCCCCAGTTATGGGCCATGAGTCCTGTCGCTTCGGGCATGCTGGTAATCCTTAACAGAGAGCAAGGGTCTCTGAGCTTGAAAAAGTAATAAAGCAGTGACGATATGTCGCAGCGCAATCGATCCAGCTGATTTTATGGCTAAACACCGTGCAAGTAAATTTTCTATAGCGAAATTATTTAGCAGAATAAGGACATTACGTGCCTCCGGGCCCACGCAGCCCATGCGTTGCGGGCATTAGACGGGGTTTTGTTAATTATGTTTTGTGGGTGGTGTAATGAACGGTTTTCGCGCTAAATGATAATCAATATTATTTGTGGTGGATTTTAAACTGTTATTCATGGTTGCGGCCAGGAAGTTGCCCTTACATACCCATTATCGCAAGTTTTGAGCGTAGCCTTTTTAACCTTTTTTGCAGGGGCCGATACTGCTTTTGATCAATTTTTTGTGACACTGACTGAGGGCCTGGTGAGCGCGCGGGCGCTTGTGTGCAGGGTAAGCCTGATACAGGTCGCGGCTGAGGGGAAGTCGACTTTGGGTGCAGTGGTCTAATCCGAAAGGCGAGTTATCCGAAGCGTTCCCCGCAGGTAATGACGCTTACCCGACCTCGCCAGCTGCTACGGGACTGTGTGAATCGCAGACAAAAAAACGCCCCGAACCAGTCGGGGCGTCAGATATGCGGCATTGCAGTTAGCTTTCTACTCGGTCTGCAATGGCCGTCTGCTCAGGTCGCGAAGTCGATCAGTGGAACTGTTCTTCTTCGGTCGAGCCGGTCAGCGCGGTAACCGAAGACGAGCCACCTTGAATCACGGTGGTCATGTCGTCGAAGTAGCCGGTGCCAACTTCCTGCTGGTGAGCCACGAAGGTGTAACCCTTGGCAGCATCAGCGAACTCTTGCTCTTGCAGTTTCACGTAGGCAGTCATGTCGTTGCGGGCGTAGTCGTGCGCCAGGTTGAACATGCTGTGCCACATGTTGTGAATGCCGGCCAGGGTGATGAACTGGTGCTTGTAGCCCATGGCGGACAGTTCGCGCTGGAACTTGGCGATGGTCGCGTCGTCCAGGTTTTTCTTCCAGTTGAAGGAAGGCGAGCAGTTGTACGACAGCAGTTGGTCCGGGTATTCCTTTTTGATCGCTTCGGCGAAGCGACGGGCTTCGTCCAGATCCGGCTTGGCGGTTTCGCACCAGATCAGGTCGGCGTACGGAGCGTAGGCCAGGCCGCGAGCGATAGCCTGGTCGAGGCCGGCGCGCACTTTATAGAAGCCTTCCTGGGTACGTTCGCCAGTGACGAACGGCTGGTCGTACGGGTCGCAATCGGAAGTCAGCAAGTCAGCTGCGTTGGCGTCGGTACGGGCCAGGATGATGGTCGGGGTACCGGCAACGTCAGCCGCCAGACGGGCAGCGGTCAGCTTCTGTACAGCTTCCTGGGTAGGAACCAGTACCTTGCCGCCCATGTGGCCGCATTTTTTCACGGAAGCCAGTTGGTCTTCGAAGTGAACGCCGGCGGCGCCTGCTTCGATCATGCTTTTCATCAGCTCGTAAGCGTTCAGTACGCCGCCGAAACCGGCTTCGGCGTCAGCCACGATTGGCGCGAAGTAGTCGATGTAGCCTTCGTCGCCCGGGTTCTTGCCAGCTTTCCACTGGATCTGGTCAGCACGACGGAACGAGTTGTTGATGCGCTTGACCACGGTCGGTACGGAGTCGACCGGGTACAGCGACTGGTCCGGGTACATCGATTCTGCAGAGTTGTTGTCTGCAGCCACTTGCCAGCCCGACAGGTAGATTGCCTGGATACCGGCTTTGACTTGCTGTACAGCCTGGCCGCCAGTCAGGGCGCCCATGCAGTTGACGAAATCTTTCTCAGGACGGAAGGACGGTTTGGCGCCTTGGGTGACCAGGTTCCAGAGTTTCTCGGCGCCCATACGTGCCAAGGTGTGCTCAGGTTGAACCGAGCCACGCAGGCGGACGACGTCAGCAGCGGAGTAAGCGCGAGTCACGCCTTTCCAGCGTGGGTTTTCAGCCCAATCTTTTTCGAGGGCTGCAATTTGCTGTTCGCGTGTCAGTGCCATGGAGATAAACCTCGTCGCGTCTTGTATGAAAAAGTCGTTCTTGGTTGGAAAATTCTTGCTGCCAGATACGCAGGTTTGAAAGTTGCGTAAAGGGTGCTCGCTGACCAGAAGCTTAGGTCAAGTCAGGCTTGGCGGGGAACGCGACGGGTGAACGATGGGCTCGAGAATGGAAGTGAGCAGGTAAGGGCGAACTGCCGGGCACATTCAGGCATCGTGGGCCTTCATGTGATCAAACAGTGTGTAGCCGAACTACCTAATTACGCTTCCGTCCCTCGGGACAACTTCGTTCCAGTCGCAACCTCGTCAAACTGCCTTGTGGGCGGTACAGACACGAATCGGCTCAGGTGGGTAAGTCAGAGCGGCGATCCGAAGGCCCTTGCCAGGGCCCCTGATTAGCGGGAGCGGGGCCATCATGCCTTCGGTTTTCTAACCCGTCAAATGTTTTGTAGTGCTTTTTTTGAGCCACTACATCTTTGGTCTAATACGACTAATCAGTCAGTTTTTGGTGCTTTAGTCCAGCGTTTCCACTTTCACGCGCAAGATCATGTCATCCCGGCCTTGTGTCGCATAGCTGCGGGCCAGAGCCTGTTTGTCGGCCTGAGTCTGGCGATTGACCCCGGCCAGGGTGATCCACTCGCCAAGCCGGCCACTGATGGTGCTGTCGGTGCTTTGCACGTTCACTACATCGGGATGTTCCTGGCTCATTCGGTCACGATTGGTGCTGATATCGAGATGGACGATGTCGCCGGTGATGCTGGCGGTGACGTAGAACCCCTGGGTGACGTTGCGGTACTGGGTCTGGTTTTGCAGGCGGCCGTAGGGGTCGATCAGGGTGCTGGTCAGCGGCACGCTCTGGCCAACCTGGATCAGTGCCGGTGCGCCTTCGCTGGCCTGAATCTGCTGAATGCCACCGTCACGGCTGGCCGTGCTGCGGCTGATGATGCGGGGCTGGGAGTTGGCGCCGCCATTGACCGAGTAACCCTGTTGGTCCTGGGTGTTGTTTTCGTTGGTGTCGACGGTGATCAGCAGGCGCTTGGGGGCGGTGTCCAATTGATCGAGAAAGGCTCGCAGTTCGGTGATTTTCTCCGGTTCGGCGTTGACGATCAGTTGATTGCCGTAGGCGCTGACCTTGCCGTCCTTGCCGACGAAGTTCTGCGCTACAGGCAGGAGATCGGCGCTGGTGCGGTAGTTAAGCGGCACGATCTCGGTGGCGGCGACCACTGAGAAACTGCAACTCAGCAGCAGCGTGGTGAGCAGGGTGCGTAGGGACATGTCCGTTTATCTCCGCAATTAAACGTAGGAGCTGCCGCAGGCTGCGATCTTTTGATCTTGCTTGCAACCCATCCCCACCATAGCAAAACGCCCCGCCATTGGGGATGGCAGGGCGTTTTGTGGTGTCCTTTGTGGCGAGGGAGCAAGCCCCCTCGCCACAGGGTCTCAAGCGGTCCCGCGCACCATGTCCACATGGGGAATCCCGGCTTCGAGGAATTCGCCGCTGACGATGGTAAAGCCCATGCGCTCGTAGAAAGCCGTCGCCTGGACCTGCGCACTGAGGCTCAATTGCTTCAGTCCGCGTTTCTCGGTTTCGCCAATCACGGCCTGCATCAGTGCAACGCCGACCTTCAGTCCGCGCCAGTCCTTGAGGACCGACACGCGGCCGATATGACCGTCAGGCAGCAGGCGTGCGGTGCCAATCGGGAAGTCGCCCTCGAAGGCCAGGAAGTGCACGGCGTTCAGGTCGTCGGCATCCCATTCGAGCTCTGGCGGAACGGACTGCTCGGCAATGAACACCGACTCACGAATGCGCCGAATCTCGGCGTTATCCTTTTGCCAGTCTGCGACACGTACGTGAATCTTATTCATCGGCAAACCCCAGGCTTCCTTGCTTGACCAGTTCACAGAGCAGGTTGCGCCCATCTTCATCCGCAAGCCATGGACCGAGGTTGTCGCTGTGCAGTGCATCGGCGGCACAGATCATCTTCAGCAGATCGCGCAGCTTGCCCGGCAGCAGGCGACTCTGGCCGCTGGCGAACAGCAGCAGGTCGTCATCGACTTCCGACCAGGCCAGGCGGGCGCTCGGGTTGCGAATCAGCACAGCGCCTTGCTCAAGGCTGCTCAGCAAGTCTTCTTCTTCCAGTTCCGGGCCGACCACCAGTTCCGGGTAGCGTGGTTCGGTCATGAACTGGCCAAACCAGGTCAGCAGCAGGCGTTCGTCGCTCATGTGCTCGGCCAGCAGGCCTTTCAAGCGGTCGAGCGCGTCGTGCTGGATCTGGTGCGGATCGCTGACAGGCTGCGCGTCGGCATCGGTGTAGCGCTCTTCATCAGGCAGGAACTGGCTGAGGAAGTCGGTGAAGTGGGTCAGTACTTCGGCAGCGCTCGGGGCGCGGAAGCCTACCGAGTAGGTCATGCAGTCGTCGATCGCGACACCACAGTGGGCCAGGCGTGGCGGCAGGTAGAGCATATCGCCCGGTTCCAGCACCCATTCGGCGGTTTCTTCGAAGTCGGCAAGAATGCGCAAGTCGGCATGTTGCAGCAGCGGGCTCTCGGAGTCGCACATCTGGCCGATTTTCCAGTTGCGCTTGCCGTGGCCTTGCAGCAGGAACACGTCGTAGTTGTCGAAGTGCGGGCCGACGCTGCCACCCGGCGCGGCGAAGCTGATCATCACATCGTCGATGCGCCAGCTCGGCAGGAAGCGGAAGTGCTCCAGCAGTTCGCCGACTTCCGGCACGAACTGGTCGACAGCTTGCACCAGCAGGGTCCACTCGCGTTCCGGCAACTTGCTGAATTCGTCTTCGGCGAACGGGCCGCGACGCAATTCCCACGGGCGCTCGCCGTGCTCGATGACCAGGCGCGATTCGACTTCTTCTTCGAGTGCCAGGCCGGCCAGTTCGTCGGCGTCGATCGGGCTTTCGAAGTCAGGAATCGCCTGGCGGATCAGCAGGGGTTTTTTCTGCCAGTAGTCGCGCAGGAATTCCCGTGCAGTGATACCGCCCAGAAGTTGAAGAGGAATATCAGGATTCATGTGTAACCTATTGAAAAAAAGCACTTTTCAGACGGGAATAAAAACGCCCGGCGCGGCCGGGCGTTTAAATCTGTAGCGATCGGTCAGATGCGTTTGGCTTGCGCCACGGCGTTACCGATGTAATTGGCCGGGGTGAGCTTTTTCAGCTCGGCTTTTGCTTCGGCGGGCATTTCCAGACCGTCGATGAAAGTTTGCAACGCTTCAGGGCTGATGCCCTTGCCGCGGGTCAACTCTTTGAGTTTTTCGTACGGGTTTTCGATGTTATAGCGACGCATGACCGTCTGGATCGGTTCGGCCAGCACTTCCCAGCACGCATCCAGGTCCGCAGCAATTTTCTGAGCATTGAGCTCTAACTTGCTGATTCCCTTGAGACTTGCTTCGTAAGCGATAACGCTGTGAGCAAAGCCGACGCCGAGGTTGCGCAGAACGGTGGAGTCGGTCAGGTCACGCTGCCAGCGCGAGAT
Organism: Pseudomonas sp. KH_050; assembly: GCF_057838875.1. Lineage (NCBI taxonomy): Bacteria > Pseudomonadati > Pseudomonadota > Gammaproteobacteria > Pseudomonadales > Pseudomonadaceae > Pseudomonas > Pseudomonas sp. KH_050. The sequence goes on from NZ_CM174478.1 coordinate 2,425,056, forward strand.
CGGCAGCTTGCTCGCCAGGTGCTGGAACAAAGCGTTGGCGATACCCAGGTTGCCTTCGGAGTTTTCGAAGTCGATCGGGTTGACCTTGTGCGGCATGGTCGAGGAGCCGATTTCGCCAGCGATGGTGCGCTGTTTGAAATAGCCCAGGGAGATGTAGCCCCAGATATCGCGATCGAAGTCGATCAGGATGGTGTTGAAGCGCGCCATGGCATCGAACAGCTCGGCGATGTAGTCGTGAGGCTCGATTTGCGTGGTGTAGGGGTTGAAGCCCAGGCCCAGCTCGTCTTCGATGAAGGCGCGAGCGTTCTCTTCCCAATCGATTTCAGGATAGGCCGAGAGGTGTGCGTTGTAGTTGCCGACTGCGCCGTTGATCTTGCCCAGCAGCGGAACGGCAGCGACCTGGGCGATCTGGCGCTCGAGACGGTAGACCACGTTGGCCAGCTCTTTGCCCAGGGTGGTCGGCGAGGCCGGTTGACCGTGGGTGCGTGACAGCATTGGCACGTCGGCAAAACGCACAGCCAGTTCGCGAATGGCTTCAGCGGTCTGGCGCATCAGTGGCAGCATTACGTCATCACGGCCTTCGCGCAGCATCAGGGCGTGGGACAGGTTGTTGATGTCCTCGCTGGTGCAGGCAAAGTGGATGAATTCGCTGACCTTGGCCAGCTCAGGCAGCTTGGCCGCCTGCTCTTTGAGCAGGTACTCGATGGCTTTGACGTCGTGGTTGGTGGTGCGCTCGATCTCTTTGACGCGCTCGGCGTGCTCCAGAGAGAAGTTTTCCGCCAGGGTGTTCAATACCGCGTTGGCTTCGGCGGAGAACGCCGGAACTTCGCTGATGGCCGGGTGGGCGGCCAGGCGCTGGAGCCAGCGCACTTCAACCAGGACGCGGGCACGGATCAGACCGTATTCGCTGAAAATCGGGCGCAGGGCCTGGGTTCTGCCGGCGTAGCGGCCGTCAACAGGGGAAACCGCAGTGAGCGAAGAGAGCTGCATGGGGTGTTCTCGGACAGTCGGGCAACGAAATGGGGCGCGTATCATACATGAAAAAAACCGCGGGTCCGTTGCCAACTGACCAGCGTCTTACGCGTACAGGCTACAAATGCTGTTGCGGGCGCGATTCAGCTGCTACGCATCAGCGGGTAAAGCTCTTTGAGCAGTTTGCGGCGGCTGACCACCAGCTGCCAGCGATGGCCGCCCAGTTGGCGCCACAGCCGTGCCGAGCGGATGCCGGCCAGCAGCAGCGCACGGATCTTCGAAGCATTGTTCGGCTGTTGCAGGTTGCGCATGTCACCGTGTACCTGGATGCGCTGGCGCAGGGTGCTCAAGGTGTCCTGGTACAGCGCGCCACAGGCCGCCACTACGTTTTCGTGGGCCGGGCCGAAGTGTTCGACCTGGGACTGGATTTGCGGCAGGCGCTTGCCGATGGTTTCCAGCAGGTCGTCGCGCTTGGCCAGTTGCCGCTCCAGTCCGAGCATCGACAGCGCGTAACGCAGCGGTTCGCGTTGAAGGGTGTTCGGGTCGCGCTCCAGGGCGCCGACCAGTGCGCGATAACCTTCGCGCAGATTGAGATCGTCGCCACCGTAGACTTCCAGGGTGTCTTTCGGATCGCGAATCAGCAGGCTGCCAAGCATGCAGCCAAGGCCGGCTTCGGTGACCTGGCCGGTCTTGGCAATCTTGTCGACCAATACTGCGGCGAGAAACACACCGCCCAGGGCGATCAGTTGCTCCTGAGTCGGGTTCATGAGCGCTGGTCCTTGCTGCTCCAGGGCTCGGCTATTTCAATGACGCCGCCACCGAGACAGATTTCGCCGTCGTAGAACACCACCGACTGGCCTGGAGTGACTGCGCGCTGCGGATCGTCGAAGGTCGCACGATAACCGCTGGCGGTCTTTTCCAGGGTGCAGGGCTGGTCGCTCTGGCGATAGCGGACTTTCGCCGTGAGCCGGCGGGGTGCGCTCAGGTCGACCGGGTTGACCCAGTAGATGTCCGAGGCGAGCAGGGCGCGGGAGAACAGCCACGGGTGGTCATTGCCCTGGCCAACGATCAACTCGTTGTGTTCCAGGTCCTTGATCAACACGTACCACGGTTCTTCACCGGCGTCTTTCAGGCCGCCGATACCCAGACCCTGGCGCTGACCGATGGTGTGGTACATCAGGCCGTGGTGACGGCCGATCACTTCACCTTCGGTGGTCTTGATCTCGCCTGGCTGAGCCGGCAGGTATTGCTTGAGGAAGTCGCTGAAGCGGCGCTCGCCGATAAAGCAGATTCCGGTGGAATCCTTTTTCTTTGCGGTGGCCAGTTGGTGTTTTTCGGCGATCGCGCGAACGGCAGGTTTTTCCAGCTCGCCGACCGGGAACAGGGTCTTGGCGATCTGCTCACCGCCGACGGCGTGCAGGAAATAGCTCTGGTCCTTGTTCGGGTCCAGGCCCTTGAGCAGTTCGGTGCGGCCATCGATGTCGCGGCGGCGCACATAGTGGCCAGTGGCAATCAGGTCGGCGCCGAGCATCATGGCGTAGTCGAGGAACGCCTTGAACTTGATTTCACGGTTGCAGAGGATGTCCGGGTTCGGTGTGCGTCCGGCCTTGTATTCGGCCAGGAAGTGTTCGAACACGTTGTCCCAGTACTCGGCGGCGAAGTTGGCGGTGTGCAGCTTGATACCGATCTTGTCGCACACGGCCTGCGCGTCCGCCAGGTCGTCCATGGCGGTGCAGTACTCCGTTCCATCGTCTTCTTCCCAGTTCTTCATGAACAGGCCTTCCACCTCATAACCCTGTTCGATCAGCAGGAGAGCGGAAACGGAAGAGTCCACGCCGCCGGACATGCCGACAATGACGCGCTTCTTTTGTGTATCAGAAGGGGCTGGATCACGCATAGGGATTCGATGAGTGTCTTGAAAAAGGACGCGATTCTAGCAGGCCGGAGCCTGCAAGGCTAAAGAGAAGGGCGGATCAGTTCGAGACTGTGCATCTTGCCGCTCAGATAATCGTCAATGCACTGGATGATCAGTTCGCTGCGCCAGTTGCAACGTTGCTCCAACAGCTCGTCACGAGTCAACCAGCGCGGGCCAAGAATGCCGTCATCCAGCTGATAATCGGGGTGGTGGCGCAGGGGTTTGCCGGAAAAACAGACGCGCTGGTAGGTCACGCCGTTGCTCGGGGCGGTGTACAGGTAAATGCCAATCACGCCGGTCAACTCGATGTCCCAGCCGGTTTCCTCGAGGGTTTCGCGGATGGCGGCATCGATCAGGCTTTCGTCGGGATCCAGATGCCCGGCGGGCTGATTGAGTACCGCTCGTCCGCCGGCGAGTTCCTCGACCATCAGGAAACGGCCGTTATCTTCGACGATAGTCGCGACGGTGATGTGAGGTTGCCAGGTCATGGTGTGTTCCGCTCAAAGAGTAATGGCGAATTATCGGGTGGCGCGCCGAAAACAGAAACCCCGGCACGGGGCCGGGGTTTCTGGTGTTACTGCTGGATGCTATCAGGCAGCCAGGCTATCGGAAACCAGCGCAGCGATCGCTGCGTTGAAGGTTTCGCTTGGGCGCATGGCTTTGCTGAGCAGTGCCGGCGTGGCGTGGTAGTAACCACCGATTTCCACGGGCTTGCCCTGAACGGCATTGAGCTCGGCGACGATGGTCGCTTCGTTCTCGGTCAGGGTTTTCGCCAGCTGGCCGAATTGCGCCTGCAGGGTGGCATCTTCAGTCTGGGCGGCCAGGGCCTGGGCCCAGTACAGCGCCAGGTAGAAGTGGCTGCCACGGTTGTCGATGCTGCCGACCTTGCGCGCAGGCGACTTGTTGTTGTCCAGGAACTGGCCAGTGGCCTGATCGAGGGTCTTGGCCAGTACCTGGGCCTTGGAGTTGGCATAGGTGCTGCCAAGGTGCTCGAGGGACGCTGCCAGGGCGAGGAACTCACCCAGCGAGTCCCAGCGCAGGAAGTTCTCTTCGAGCAGTTGCTGGACGTGTTTCGGTGCCGAGCCGCCGGCGCCGGTTTCGAACAGCCCGCCGCCGTTCATCAGCGGAACGATCGACAGCATCTTGGCGCTGGTGCCCAGTTCCATGATCGGGAACAGGTCGGTCAGGTAGTCGCGCAATACGTTGCCGGTGACCGAAATGGTGTCCTTGCCTTCGCGGATGCGCGTCAGCGTGAAGGCCATGGCGTCGACCGGCGACATGATGCGGATGTCCAGGCCTGCGGTGTCGTGATCCTTCAGGTAGGCCTGAACTTTCTCGATCACTACGCCGTCATGGGCGCGCATCGGGTCCAGCCAGAAGATGGCCGGGGTGTCGCTGGCGCGAGCGCGGTTGACGGCCAGTTTGACCCAATCCTGGATCGGCGCGTCCTTGGTCTGGCACATGCGGAAGATGTCGCCGGCTTCCACGGTCTGGTCCAGCAGCAGGCGGCCAGCGGCATCGCTGATCCGCACGACGCCATCAGTCTTGATCTGGAAGGTTTTGTCGTGGGAGCCGTACTCTTCGGCTTTTTTCGCCATCAGGCCAACGTTTGGCACGCTGCCCATGGTGGTCGGATCGAAGGCGCCGTGTTTCTTGCAGTCTTCGATAACCGCCTGGTAGATGGTCGCGTAGCAGCGATCCGGGATCACCGCCTTGGTGTCATGCAACTGGCCGTCGGTGCCCCACATCTTGCCGGAGTCGCGGATCATTGCCGGCATCGAGGCGTCGACGATGACGTCGCTCGGCACGTGCAGGTTGGTGATGCCTTTGTCGGAGTTGACCATCGCCAGGGACGGACGAACGGCGTACACCGCCTGGATGTCGGCTTCGATCTGTGCTTGCTGTTCAGCCGGCAACGCCTTGATGCGGGCGTACAGGTCGCCGATGCCGTTGTTCAGGTTGAAGCCGATCTGGTTCAGCACGTCAGCGTGCTTGCTCAGGGCGTCCTGGTAGAACTCGGCAACGATCTGGCCGAACATGATCGGGTCGGAGACCTTCATCATGGTCGCTTTGAGGTGAACCGACAGCAGCACGCCTTGCTGGCGCGCGTCTTCGATTTGCGCTGCGATAAAGCTGCGCAGGGCGTTTTTGCTCATGACTGCGCAATCGATGATCTCGCCGGCTTGCACGGCGGTTTTTTCTTTCAGGACAGTGGTGCTGCCATCCCGAGCGATCAGTTCGATTTTAACGCTGTCTTTGGCATCGATCAGGGCGGCTTTTTCGCTGCCGTAGAAGTCGCCGCTGTTCATGTGTGCTACGTGGGACTTGGAGTCTGCGCTCCAGGCGCCCATTTTATGCGGATGCTTGCGGGCGTAGTTCTTGACCGACAGCGGGGCGCGGCGGTCAGAGTTGCCTTCGCGCAGAACCGGGTTCACGGCGCTGCCCTTGATTTTGTCGTAACGCGAGCGAATGTCTTTCTCGATCTCGCTGGTCGGCGCTTCCGGGTAGTCCGGCAGCTCGAAGCCCTTGGCCTGGAGCTCTTTGATCGCGTCCTTGAGCTGTGGCACCGATGCACTGATGTTGGGCAGCTTGATGATGTTGGCTTGCGGGGTGATGGCCAGGTCGCCGAGTTCGGCGAGGTGGTCCGGCGCGTCGCCAGCGCTCAGCAGCTCCGGGAAGCTGGCAAGAATACGGCCTGCAAGAGAGATGTCGCGGGTTTCCACGGCGATATCAGCGGGGGCCGTGAAGGCTTCGATGATGGGCAGCAGCGAGTAGGTGGCGAGGGCGGGGGCTTCGTCGGTGAAGGTATAGATGATCTTCGAACGGGTGGGCATATTCGGATTAACTCTCTTCTTTGCTAGGCGTGCTCGAAAACTCGGGGTGCGCGGGGTATGCGCTTTCGTTCAAAGTCATCCATGAGCCGAAAGTCGAGGTTTCTTCGCGGTGATGTTGGGTGCATCAGTCGAGCGTCAGATGACTGGGTCGCGGTAACAACTCAGCCTTTCCAGGCTTGAAAGTCTGATTTCAGACAGGTCGGCCGGGGTGACTCGCTGGTCACCGGGCCATTATACATAGGTCTTTAGTATTAGGACGATGGTTGAAATGCATAGAAGTTCGTCCTTTGGTCTAAAGGACCTCGATCGGGGCCCGCCGTAGACTTGTCGGCCTGGTGCTGGATTTTGTCGGTTTTCCCTTTGCTTTCAGGCTTGTAGGCCGCGGGGAGTGCAGGTTCGGCGCTAGATCTATGGAACATAAGGTTCCCGTCCAGATTCAACTGGGTTACGCTCCTGCGCAGCCAGATGTTCAATCCACACAACGGAGTTCAGCATGGGATACAAGAAGATTCAGGTTCCAGCAGTCGGCGACAAAATCACCGTCAACGCAGACCATTCTCTCAATGTTCCTAACAACCCGATCATCCCTTTCATCGAAGGTGATGGTATTGGCGTCGACATCAGCCCGGTCATGATCAAGGTTGTCGATGCTGCTGTGAAGAAAGCTTACGGCGGCGAGCGAAAAATCTCCTGGATGGAAGTCTACGCCGGCGAGAAGGCCACTCAGGTTTACGACCAGGACACCTGGCTGCCTCAGGAAACCCTGGACGCGGTCAAGGACTACGTCGTTTCCATCAAGGGCCCGCTGACCACTCCAGTCGGCGGCGGCATCCGTTCCCTGAACGTTGCCCTGCGTCAGCAGCTCGATCTCTACGTTTGCCTGCGCCCGGTGCGCTGGTTCGAAGGCGTGCCTAGTCCGGTCAAGAAGCCAGGCGATGTCGACATGACCATCTTCCGTGAAAACTCGGAAGACATTTATGCCGGTATCGAGTGGAAAGCCGGTTCGCCGGAAGCGACCAAGATCATCAAGTTCCTGAAAGACGAAATGGGCGTGACCAAGATCCGTTTCGACGAGAACTGCGGCATCGGCGTCAAGCCGGTTTCCCTGCAAGGCACCAAGCGTCTGGCGCGCAAGGCCCTGCAGTACGTGGTCGATAACGACCGCGACTCGCTGACCATCGTGCACAAAGGCAACATCATGAAGTTCACCGAAGGTGCCTTCAAGGAGTGGGCCTACGAAGTGGCTGCCGAAGAGTTCGGCGCTACCTTGCTCGACGGCGGCCCGTGGATGCAGTTCAAGAACCCTAAAACCGGCAAGAACGTCATCGTCAAGGATGCCATCGCCGACGCCATGCTCCAGCAGATCCTGCTGCGCCCGGCTGAATACGATGTGATCGCGACCCTGAACCTCAACGGCGACTACCTCTCCGACGCACTGGCGGCCGAAGTGGGTGGTATCGGTATCGCGCCAGGTGCCAACCTGTCCGACACCATCGCCATGTTCGAAGCCACTCACGGTACGGCTCCAAAGTACGCTGGCAAAGACCAGGTGAACCCGGGTTCGTTGATTCTGTCCGCTGAAATGATGCTGCGTCACATGGGCTGGACCGAAGCGGCCGACCTGATCATCAAGGGCACCAACGGCGCGATCTCGGCCAAGACCGTGACCTATGACTTCGAACGTCTGATGGACGGCGCTACATTGCTGTCTTCTTCCGCGTTCGGCGATGCTCTGATCGCTCACATGTGAGCTGATCCGCGCTAAGCAAAAACCGGCCGGCTCGAATATTCGAGTCGGCCGGTTTTTTTATGACTGGATGTTTGGTCTAGCTTGATACGGTCACTTGGGTAGCAGGCGTGGTGGTGTCGGCAGTCTGGACTTTGACCGAGTTGATTTTGATGGCATGCAGGCCCTTGGGGCCCTGGATGATCTCAAAGCTCACGGGTTGACCGGCTTTCAGGGTTTTGTAACCCTCCATCTCGATGGCCGAGTAATGGGCGAACAGGTCTTCGTCCTTGCCGTCTTCGTTGATGAATCCATACCCTTTGGCATTGTTGAACCACTTGACCTTGCCACTCGCCATGCTCATATCCCTCTGCAACAGACTCCATCACTGGAGTATCATCCAGTTCATCTACACGCGAACCAGGAAATCTGGTTGACTGTGCGGACCTTTATTACCCACTGTGGGCTCTATTGGTTGTAACACCGTTTTGCCGATAGTCAAGGTGACCGGGCAGTCGGAGTTGAAATCGACCATAGCCGCCCCCACCAATGTATTTGCACAACTGACGAACCTTTCTTTCCATGCATGCAATCAGCCAGATTCGACTAACATTCAATCAGGATCGCCCGGATTTACACGACGACGATTCCGCTGGCTTGGCTGTACAGGAGGCTAAGCCCGCGTTGCAGGCGCCACCAATGTACAAGGTGGTTTTGTTCAACGATGACTACACACCGATGGATTTCGTCGTCGAAGTGCTCGAGGTGTTTTTCAACCTGAATCGAGAGTTGGCGACCAAGGTAATGCTGGCCGTTCATACAGAAGGACGGGCAGTATGTGGAGTGTTTACCCGCGACATCGCCGAGACCAAGGCCATGCAGGTCAACCAGTACGCCAGGGAAAGCCAGCATCCGCTACTCTGTGAAATCGAGAAGGACGGTTAACGCCGACCACTTGGGTATGAGGTGAAGCTATGTTAAACCGCGAGCTCGAAGTCACCCTCAATCTCGCCTTCAAGGAGGCCCGCTCGAAACGTCATGAATTCATGACCGTCGAGCACCTCCTGTTGGCTCTTTTGGATAATGAGGCAGCCGCTACCGTTTTGCGTGCCTGCGGCGCAAACCTCGAAAAACTCAAGCATGACCTGCAGGAGTTTATCGACTCCACCACGCCATTGATTCCTCTGCATGACGAGGATCGTGAAACCCAGCCAACCCTGGGCTTCCAGCGTGTACTGCAACGTGCTGTCTTTCACGTACAGAGCTCGGGCAAACGCGAAGTGACTGGCGCCAACGTGCTGGTCGCAATCTTTAGTGAGCAAGAGAGTCAGGCAGTGTTTCTGCTTAAACAGCAGAGCGTTGCGCGCATCGATGTCGTCAACTACATCGCCCATGGCATCTCGAAAGTGCCAGGGCATGGCGATCACTCTGAAGGTGAGCAAGATATGCAGGACGACGAGGGCGGTGAGTCTTCTTCTTCAGGCAATCCTCTGGATGCTTATGCCAGCAACCTCAACGAACTCGCACGCCAGGGTCGTATAGATCCGCTGGTCGGGCGTGAGCTGGAAGTCGAACGGGTCGCGCAGATCCTGGCGCGCCGGCGCAAAAACAATCCACTGCTGGTGGGTGAGGCGGGCGTGGGTAAAACCGCGATCGCCGAAGGTCTGGCCAAGCGCATCGTCGACAATCAGGTACCTGATCTGTTGGCCAATAGCGTGGTCTACTCCCTCGATCTGGGGGCGTTGCTGGCCGGCACCAAATACCGCGGCGACTTCGAGAAACGCTTCAAGGCGTTGCTCAATGAGCTGAAAAAACGCCCGCAGGCCATTCTGTTCATCGATGAAATCCACACCATCATTGGTGCCGGTGCTGCTTCCGGTGGCGTGATGGATGCTTCGAACCTGCTCAAGCCGCTGCTGTCTTCGGGTGATATCCGTTGCATCGGTTCGACCACCTTCCAGGAATTCCGTGGAATCTTCGAGAAGGACCGGGCCCTGGCTCGACGCTTCCAGAAAGTCGATGTGTCCGAGCCTTCGGTAGAAGACACCATCGGCATCCTCAGGGGGCTCAAGGGGCGCTTCGAGCTGCATCACGGTATCGAATACAGTGACGAGGCGTTGCGTGCCGCTGCCGAGCTGGCATCGCGCTACATCAATGACCGGCACATGCCGGACAAGGCCATCGACGTCATCGACGAGGCAGGGGCCTACCAGCGCCTGCAGCCAATCGAAAAACGCGTGAAACGTATCGACGTGGCCCAGGTCGAGGACATCGTCGCGAAGATTGCGCGGATTCCGCCAAAACACGTCACCACCTCCGACAAAGAGCTGCTGCGTAACCTTGAGCGTGATCTGAAGCTGACCGTGTTTGGCCAGGATGCGGCGATCGACTCCTTGTCGACCGCGATCAAGCTCTCCCGTGCCGGCCTCAAGTCGCCTGACAAGCCTGTGGGTTCGTTCCTCTTCGCCGGCCCTACGGGTGTCGGCAAGACCGAAGCCGCGCGGCAGTTGGCCAAGGCGCTGGGGATCGAACTGGTTCGCTTCGACATGTCCGAGTACATGGAGCGGCACACCGTTTCCCGCTTGATTGGTGCACCTCCAGGCTACGTGGGCTTCGATCAGGGCGGTTTGCTGACCGAGGCGATCACCAAGCAGCCTCACTGCGTGCTGTTGCTCGATGAGATCGAGAAGGCGCATCCGGAAGTCTTCAACCTGCTGTTGCAGGTGATGGACCACGGTACGCTGACCGATAACAACGGGCGCAAGGCGGACTTCCGTAACGTGATCGTCATCATGACGACCAACGCCGGTGCCGAAACCGCAGCGCGGGCCTCGATCGGCTTCACGTATCAGGATCACTCGTCCGATGCCATGGAAGCGATCAAGAAGAGCTTCACGCCGGAATTCCGTAACCGTCTGGACACCATTATCCAGTTTGGTCGCCTCAGCCATGAGGTCATCAAGAGCGTGGTGGACAAGTTCCTTACCGAACTTCAGGCGCAGCTGGAAGACAAGCGTGTTCTGCTCGAAGTCACCGATTCCGCGCGCGGCTGGTTGGCGGAGGGTGGTTACGATGTGCTGATGGGCGCGCGACCAATGGCTCGCTTGATCCAGGACAAGATCAAGCGTCCGCTGGCCGAGGAGATTCTCTTTGGCGAACTGGCCGAACATGGCGGTGTGGTACACATCGACCTCAAGGACGGCGAGTTGACCTTCGAGTTCGAGACCACGGCTGAGATGGCTTGATGTAGTGTTGCTGTAAAGCGAAAGGCGCCTTCAGGCGCCTTTCTGCTGTCTGCCGTACGAGGTCACTCCCGGATTGCATGTCGACGCAATTTCACGGATGGACCATTATCAAATCGCGGCCAAACAAAAACGCCCGGCATAAGCCGGGCGTTTTGTATTGACTTGTTTATCGAGCGCGGTAAGTGATGCGCCCTTTGCTCAAGTCATAGGGCGTCAGCTCGACGCGCACTTTGTCACCGGTAAGAATACGAATGTAGTTCTTGCGCATCTTGCCGGAGATATGCGCGGTTACGACGTGCCCATTTTCCAACTCCACACGAAACATGGTGTTGGGCAGGGTGTCGACGACAGTGCCTTCCATTTCGAAGCTGTCTTCTTTCGACATGCAGTAAAGCCCTCGGTATCCAATGAATGGCCCGGTGCAACTGCGCCAGGCAAAAGCGGCGTGCATTGTGCCCGAAAAATAGGGTTTAAGCCAAGGGCTTCTAGCTCAAGGTGACCCATCGTTGGTTAATCAGTAGCTCAATGGGCCGATATTGGGTCTTGTAGCTCATCTTTTTGCAGTTTTTGATCCAGTAACCGAGGTAAACCGCGTCCAGATCCCGTCGCCGGGCCTCGCCAATTTGCCAGAGAATCGCGAACCGGCCCAGGCTGCGGCGCTCTTCTTCCGGTTCGTAGAAGGTGTAGACCGCCGACAGGCCATTGGGCAACAGATCGGTGACAGCGACCGCCAGCAGTTGTCCCTCGAGACGAAACTCATAGAATCTGGAAAACGGCAGGTCGCGGACCAGGAATGTCGAAAACTGATCGCGACTCGGTGGATACATGTCGCCATCAGCGTGGCGCTGCTCGATGTAGCGTTTGTATAGATCGAAATACTCTTCGCTGAAGCCGGGCCTTGCCGGGTGGACCTGCAGATCGGCATTGCGCTTGAGAATGCGTTTCTGCTGGCGATTGGGTGAAAACTGCGCCACAGGAATACGCGCCGGAACACAGGCATTGCAATTCTGGCAATGCGGCCGGTAAAGGTGGTCGCCGCTTCGGCGAAAGCCCATTTCCGACAGATCCGCGTAGACGTGCACATCCATGGGCTGACTAGGGTCGAGGAACAGCGTGGTGGCCTGCTCTTCGGGCAGATAGCTGCAAGAGTGGGGCTGAGTGGCATAGAACTTCAGGCGCGCCAACTCGGTCATGATCAACCCTCGGGGTATGCTTTGGATTAAGTGTAAGCCAGGCTGGAAAAAATCGCCTAGGAAACCCAGGTGGCAGTATTGGGTAGATCGAGATGCTGGCGCAGGTAGGCGGCAAAACTGCTGCGCGGTATGGCCCGGGCGCCGAGGCTGTGCAGATGGTCGGTAGGCATCTGGCAATCGATCAGCACGAAGCCCCATTGCTTGAGGTGTTTGACCAGGGTCGCGAAACCGAACTTCGAAGCGTTGTCGGCGCGACTGAACATCGACTCGCCGAAAAACAGTTGGCCCATCGCCAGGCCGTAGAGCCCGCCGACCAGCTCACCTTGATCCCAGACCTCGACCGAATGCGCATGCCCGCGCTTATGCAATTGCAGGTAGGCGTCCTGCATGGCCTCGGTGATCCAGGTACCGTCGGCATACTCGCGCGGAGCGGCGCAGGCGCCAATCACCGCGGCGAAATCGCGGTCGAAGGTCACCTCATAGCGTTGCTGGCGCAGCAGCTTGTTCAGGCTGCGCGAGACATGCAGTTCATCGGGAAACAACACGGTGCGCGGATCGGGCGACCACCAGAGAATCGGCTGGCCTTCCGAGAACCATGGAAAGCAGCCATGGCGATAGGCCTGGACCAGGCGATCGGCGGACAGATCGCCGCCAGCCGCGAGCAGGCCGTTGGGGTCGCGCATGGCTTTTTCCAGCGGCGGAAAAGTCAAGGTGTTGCGTTGTAACCAGGTCAGCATGGCATTCAGGCTTGCAGAAGGGGAGGGCGATGACGGGCTGGTGGGCCCGCCGTGAAGTGAGTTGTCAGGCGGTGGGAATGTCGTCGAGGTATTTCTCGGCGTCCAGCGCAGCCATGCAGCCAGCCCCGGCGGAAGTCACCGCCTGGCGGTAAACGTGATCGGCGACATCGCCGGCGGCAAACACGCCTTCGATTTCGGTGGCGGTAGCATCGCCTTCGCTGCCGCCTTTGACTAGCAGATAGCCATTACGCATCTCAAGCTGGCCTTCGAACAGGTCGGTGTTGGGCTTGTGGCCGATGGCGATGAATACGCCAGCCAGCGGCAACTCCCAGGTTTCGCCGGTGTGGCTATCCCGCAGGCGGGCGCCGGTCACGCCGCTGGCATCACCCAGCACTTCGTCCAGATTTTGATTCCAGTGCAGGCGGATATTGCCGTTGGCGGCTTTTTCAAACAATTTGTCCTGAAGAATCTTCTCGGAACGCAGTTTGTCGCGCCGGTGAATCAGGTGGACTTCCTTGGCGATGTTCGACAGGTACAGGGCTTCTTCAACTGCCGTGTTGCCGCCGCCGATCACCGCGACCACCTGATTGCGGTAGAAGAAACCGTCGCAAGTAGCGCAGGCGGAAACCCCTTTGCCGGCAAATGCATCTTCCGATGGCAGCCCAAGGTATTGCGCCGAGGCGCCGGTGGCAATAATCAAGGCGTCGCAGGTGTAGGTGCCGCTGTCGCCGGTGAGCTCGAACGGGCGCTGTTGCAACTTGGCGGTGTGGATGTGGTCGTAAACGATCTGTGTGTCGAAGCGTTCGGCGTGTTTTTGCATGCGCTCCATCAGTACGGGTCCGGTCAGGCCTTCGACGTCGCCGGGCCAGTTGTCGACTTCGACGGTGGTGGTCAGTTGGCCACCGGCCTGCAGGCCCGTTATGACAGTGGGTTTGAGGTTGGCGCGGGCGGCATAAACGGCGGCGCTGTAACCGGCAGGACCGGAACCGAGGATAATCAGGCGTGAATGCTTCGCTTCGCTCATAAAAACACCTCATAAGCCTTTGTCACAAAAGAGAATGCATGCTCAAATTGAACCGCGTATAGCTATGCTACACCGAAGCCGCTGGCGTGGCATCGGGCGGACAAACCCGTACAATGCCGGCATTTATCCATAGGTTGTCGGGTTTTGGAATGCAGGACCAGAGTGTTAAAAGTAGCTCCAGTTGTGCTAATTAACTTTATTACCTGCTCGGAGTGAGCAGTTTTGTGTAGTCAATCAACAGTTGGACGCGCTACAGGCGCAGGAAAAGACGCGTTTTGAAGAAATCCACCGCTACACCCAAGACAGTAGTTCCGCTCTGGCGTCAGCAACTGCACTACCGGTTGAAGGAAGGTGCACTGATTGCCATCGGAGCCTTATGCCTGTTCCTGATGATGGCATTGTTGACTTATGGCAAGGACGATCCGGGCTGGAGTCATAACAGCAAGATTGAAGACGTGCAGAACTTCGGCGGTCCTGCGGGCTCCTACAGCGCCGATATTCTGTTCATGGTGCTGGGCTATTTCGCTTATATTTTTCCGTTGCTGTTAGCGATCAAGACTTATCAGATTTTCCGTCATCGCCACGAACCCTGGGACTGGAGCGGCTGGTTGTTCTCCTGGCGCCTGATCGGTCTGGTGTTTCTGGTGCTGTCGGGCGCGGCCCTGGCGCATATCCACTTTCATGCAGCGACCGGCTTGCCGGCGGGCGCGGGTGGTGCGCTGGGTGAAAGCCTCGGCGATCTGGCGAAGAACGCGCTCAACATCCAGGGCAGTACCCTGATGTTCATCGCGCTGTTTCTGTTCGGCCTGACGGTGTTCACCGACCTCTCGTGGTTCAAGGTCATGGATGTCACCGGCAAGATCACCCTCGACCTGTTCGAACTGTTCCAGGGCGCGGCCAATCGCTGGTGGGCGGCGCGTAATGAGCGCAAGCAACTGGTTGCGCAATTGCGTGAAGTCGACAACCGGATCAACGAAGTCGTGGCCCCGACCGTGATCGACAAGCGTGAACAGGCCAAGGTCAAGGAGCGTTTGATCGAACGTGAGCAGGCCTTGAGCAAGCACATGTCCGATCGCGAGAAACAGGTTCCGCCGGTGATTGCTCCAGCACCGCCCAAAGCGCCGCCGCCCAGCAAACGCGTGGAAAAAGAGAAGCAGGCGCCGCTGTTCGTCGACAGTGCGGTCGAAGGCACCTTGCCGCCGATTTCGATTCTCGACCCGGCGGAAAAGAAACAACTCAACTATTCCCCTGAGTCGCTGGCTGCGGTCGGTCACTTGCTGGAAATCAAACTCAAGGAATTCGGCGTCGAAGTCTCGGTCGACTCGATCCATCCGGGCCCGGTGATTACCCGTTACGAGATTCAACCGGCCGCCGGGGTCAAGGTCAGCCGTATTTCCAACCTGGCCAAGGATCTGGCGCGTTCGCTGGCGGTGACCAGTGTGCGGGTGGTGGAGGTGATTCCCGGCAAGACCACTGTGGGTATCGAGATTCCCAACGAAGACCGGCAGATCGTGCGCTTCTCCGAAGTGCTGTCGACACCTGAGTACGATAATTTCAAGTCCCCGGTCACTCTGGCCCTGGGCCACGATATCGGCGGTAAACCGGTCATCACCGACCTGGCAAAAATGCCTCACTTGCTCGTTGCCGGTACCACCGGTTCCGGTAAGTCGGTGGGTGTGAACGCGATGATCCTGTCGATCCTGTTCAAGTCTGGCCCGGAAGACGCCAAGCTGATCATGATCGACCCGAAAATGCTTGAGCTGTCGATCTACGAAGGCATCCCGCATTTGCTCTGCCCGGTAGTGACGGACATGAAGGACGCGGCCAACGCCTTGCGCTGGAGCGTCGCCGAGATGGAACGGCGCTACAAACTGATGGCGAAGATGGGCGTGCGAAACCTGTCGGGCTTCAATGCCAAGGTCAAGGAAGCTCAGGACGCCGGCACGCCGTTGACCGATCCTTTGTACAAACGCGAAAGCATTCACGACGAAGCGCCGCTGCTGGTCAAGCTACCGACCATCGTCGTGGTGGTGGACGAATTCGCCGACATGATGATGATCGTCGGCAAGAAAGTTGAAGAGCTGATCGCCCGTATCGCCCAGAAGGCCCGTGCTGCTGGTATCCACTTGATCCTCGCGACCCAGCGTCCATCGGTTGACGTGATCACCGGTCTGATCAAGGCCAACATTCCAACGCGTATGGCGTTCCAGGTATCGAGCAAGATCGATTCGCGGACCATCATCGATCAGGGTGGCGCCGAACAACTGTTGGGTCACGGTGACATGCTCTACATGCCGCCGGGCACCAGCCTGCCAATCCGGGTCCACGGTGCGTTCGTTTCCGACGATGAGGTACACCGGGTGGTTGAAGCCTGGAAACTGCGTGGCGCGCCGGAATACAACGACGACATCCTCGCCGGTGTCGAAGAGGCCGGTAGCGGCTTTGACGGCGGCGGCAGTGGCGGCGACGAAGACAGCGAATCCGATGCGCTCTACGACGAAGCGGTACAGTTCGTTCTGGAAAGTCGTCGCGCTTCCATCTCCGCGGTTCAGCGCAAGCTGAAAATCGGCTACAACCGCGCCGCGCGCATGATCGAGGCCATGGAAATGGCCGGGGTCGTGACGTCCATGAATACCAACGGTTCGCGTGAAGTCCTGGCTCCAGGCCCGGTGCGCGACTGATTTGAATTGAAAGGCTGGCGCAGTAATGCGCCACCACTCTCCCACGAATGTTATGAGGACTCCCATGCGCTTTATCCGCATGCTGTTGTTGCCGGTACTGGCTTTAACCACTCTCTCGGCCCATGCCGATAGCAAAGATGTGGCGCGTCTGACCCAGTTGCTCGAAAAGTCGCAGACCCTGACGGCGCGTTTCTCGCAGCTGACCCTCGATGGCAGCGGCACTCAGTTGCAGGAAACCGCCGGTGACATGGCCTTGCAGCGTCCGGGCCTGTTCTACTGGCACACCGATGCGCCGCAGGAACAGTTGATGGTCTCCGATGGCAAGAAGGTTTCGCTGTGGGATCCGGACCTGGAGCAGGTCACCATCAAGAAACTCGATCAGCGCCTGACCCAGACTCCGGCCTTGCTGCTGTCCGGTGACGTCTCCAAGATCAGCGAAAGCTTTGACATCAGCGCCAAGGAAGCCGGCGGTGTGATCGACTTCACCCTCAAGCCGAAAACCAAGGACACCCTGTTCGACAGCCTGCGCCTGTCGTTCCGCAACGGTCTGGTCAATGACATGCAACTGATCGACAGCGTTGGTCAGCGCACCAATATCCTGTTTACCGGGGTCAAGGCCAACGAGCCGATCGCCGCGTCCAAGTTCAAGTTCGACATCCCCAAGGGTGCCGATGTGATCCAGGAATAAAGAGCAAGAATAAAGAGCAGGAAAAAGAGGTTTCAAACGCAACCCATGGATCTGTTTCGAAGTGCCCCGATTGCCCAGCCACTGGCCGCGCGCCTGCGCGCGGCCAACCTGGACGAGTATGTCGGTCAGGAACACCTGCTCGCTCGCGGCAAGCCCCTGCGTGAAGCCCTTGAGCAGGGTGCCCTGCACTCGATGATTTTCTGGGGGCCGCCGGGGGTGGGTAAAACCACCCTGGCGCGGCTGCTGGCAGAAGTCTCGGATGCGCATTTCGAAACGGTCTCGGCGGTATTGGCCGGGGTCAAGGAGATTCGCCAGGCGGTGGAAATCGCCAAGCAGCAGGCCGGGCAATACGGCCGCCGGACCATCCTGTTCGTCGACGAAGTGCATCGCTTCAACAAGTCGCAACAGGACGCCTTTCTGCCCTACGTCGAAGACGGCACGCTGATTTTTATCGGCGCGACCACGGAAAACCCCTCGTTCGAGCTCAACAACGCTCTGTTGTCCAGGGCTCGGGTTTACGTGCTCAAAAGCCTCGACGAAGCGGCGCTGCGCAAGCTGGTACAGCGCGCACTTACTGAAGAGCGCGGTTTGGGCAAACGCCAGCTGAGCCTCAGTGACGAAGGTTTCAAGATGCTGCTCACGGCCGCCGACGGCGACGGCAGGCGGTTGCTGAACCTGCTGGAGAACGCCTCCGATCTGGCCGAAGACGGGACTGAAATCGGCATCGAACTGCTGCAAAGCCTGTTGGGTGATACCCGCAGGCGCTTTGACAAGGGCGGCGAAGCCTTTTACGACCAGATCTCGGCGCTGCACAAATCGGTGCGCGGTTCCAACCCGGACGGCGCGCTGTACTGGTTCGCGCGCATGCTCGACGGCGGCTGCGATCCGCTGTATCTGGCGCGGCGCGTGGTGCGCATGGCCAGTGAAGACATCGGCAATGCCGATCCGCGCGCGTTGAGCCTGTGTCTCGCCGCCTGGGACGTCCAGGAACGCCTGGGCAGCCCCGAAGGCGAGTTGGCGGTGGCCCAGGCTATTACTTATCTGGCCTGCGCGCCGAAGAGCAATGCGGTGTACATGGGCTTCAAGGCCGCCATGCGCAGCGCCGCCGAGCACGGGTCACTGGAAGTGCCGCTGCATTTGCGCAATGCGCCGACCAAGCTGATGAAGCAGCTGGGTTATGGCGACGAATACCGTTACGCCCACGATGAGCCCGAGGCCTATGCCGCCGGTGAGGACTACTTCCCGGACGAGCTTGAGCCGCAGCATTTTTACCAGCCGGTGCCCCGTGGCCTTGAACTGAAGATCGGCGAGAAGCTCAATCACCTCGCCGCGCTGGACCGGCTCAGCCCCAGACAGCGGAGAAAGACTTGATTGCGTTGATTGTCGCGGTCTCCGTGGGAGGAGTCGCCGGGACCCTGTTGCGCTTCGCCACCGGCAACTGGATCAATGCTAATTGGCCGCGGCACTTCTATACCGCGACGCTGACCGTTAATATCGTGGGCTGCCTGTTGATTGGCATCTTATATGGTCTGTTTTTGCTCCGCCCGGAAGTGCCGCTTGAGGTGCGTGCCGGGTTGATAGTGGGCTTCCTCGGTGGCCTGACGACTTTTTCATCCTTTTCACTGGATACGCTGCGCTTGTTGGAAACCGGGCAAGCGCCGCTGGCCCTGGGCTATGCGGCAATCAGCGTATTCGGCGGGCTGCTCGCGACCTGGGCTGGCCTGTCCCTGACCAAACTTTGATAAACGAGAGACCGACATGCTCGATTCCAAACTGTTACGTAGCAACCTGCAGGACGTAGCGGACCGCCTGGCATCCCGTGGTTTTACCCTGGATGTCGCGCGCATCGAAGCGCTGGAAGAACAGCGCAAGATCGTCCAGACCCGCACCGAACAATTGCAGGCTGAACGTAACGCGCGCTCCAAATCCATCGGTCAGGCCAAGCAGCGCGGCGAAGACATTGCGCCGCTGATGGCGGATGTCGAGCGCATGGGCACTGAGCTCAATAGCGGTAAAGTCGAGCTGGACGCGATTCAGACCGAGCTGGACTCGATTCTGCTGATTATCCCCAACCTGCCTCACGAGTCCGTGCCGGTTGGCGCCGATGAAGAAGCCAACGTTGAAGTGCGTCGCTGGGGCACCCCGGCCGCCTTCGATTTCGAGGTCAAGGATCACGTCGCCCTGGGTGAGAAATTCGGCTGGCTGGACCTCGAGACCGCGGCCAAGCTCTCTGGCGCGCGATTCGCCCTGCTGCGCGGGCCGATCGCTCGTCTGCACCGCGCACTGGCGCAGTTCATGATCAACCTGCATATCAACGAACACGGTTACGAAGAGGCTTACACCCCGTACCTGGTTCAGGCGCCGGCCTTGCAGGGCACTGGCCAATTGCCGAAGTTCGAAGAAGACCTGTTCAAGATCAGCCGCGAAGGCGAGGCCGATCTGTACCTGATCCCGACCGCTGAAGTGTCGTTGACCAACATCGTGTCCGGCGAAATTCTCGATCCGAAGCTGCTGCCGATGAAGTTCGTCGCCCATACGCCGTGCTTCCGCAGTGAAGCCGGTGCGTCGGGTCGCGACACCCGCGGGATGATTCGCCAGCACCAGTTCGACAAGGTCGAGATGGTCCAGATCGTCGAGCCGAGCCAGTCCATGGAAGCGCTGGAAGGCCTGACCGGTAATGCCGAGAAAGTTCTGCAACTGCTCGAGCTGCCTTATCGCGTTCTGGCGCTGTGCACCGGCGACATGGGCTTCAGCGCGGTCAAGACCTACGACCTGGAAGTGTGGATTCCAAGCCAGGACAAATACCGCGAGATTTCCTCGTGCTCCAACTGCGGCGACTTCCAGGCCCGGCGCATGCAGGCGCGCTTCCGTAACCCGGAAACCGGCAAACCTGAACTGGTTCACACCCTGAACGGTTCCGGTCTGGCGGTTGGCCGGACCCTGGTGGCGGTGCTGGAGAACTATCAGCAGGCCGACGGTTCGATCCGTGTGCCGGCGGTGCTCAAACCCTACATGGGCGACATTGAGGTCATCGGTTAAATGGACTATCTGCCGCTGTTCCACAACCTGCGCGGCAGCCGTGTATTGGTCGTCGGTGGGGGTGAGATTGCCTTGCGCAAATCCCGCCTGCTGGCCGATGCCGGTGCGCTACTGCGGGTGGTTGCACCTGAAATAGAAGTCCAGCTGCGCGAGTTGGTGCAGAACAGTGGCGGTGAGTGTGTCTTGCGCGGTTATGCCGAGGCCGATCTCGAGGGCTGCGTGCTGATCATTGCCGCCACCGACGACGAATCGCTGAATGCGCAGGTCTCCAGGGATGCGCAGCAGCGCTGCGTACCGGTCAACGTGGTCGATGCTCCGGCATTGTGCAGCGTGATTTTCCCGGCGATCGTCGACCGCTCGCCCTTGGTGATCGCGGTTTCCAGCGGCGGCGATGCGCCGGTGCTGGCGCGGCTGATCCGGGCCAAACTGGAAACCTGGGTTCCGTCGACCTACGGCCAATTGGCCGGTCTGGCGGCGCGTTTTCGCACCCAGGTCAAAGGTCTGTTCCCGGATGTGCAACAGCGCCGGGCCTTCTGGGAAGATGTTTTCCAGGGGCCGATTGCCGATCGCCAACTGGCCGGGCAGGGCGCTGAAGCTGAACGCCTGCTGCTGGAAAAAATCAATGGCACTGCGCCTGTGGCAACCGGCGAGGTCTATCTGGTTGGCGCCGGACCGGGCGATCCGGACCTGCTGACGTTCCGCGCGCTGCGGTTGATGCAGCAAGCGGATGTGGTGTTGTACGACCGCCTGGTTGCACCGGCGATTCTTGAGCTGTGCCGGCGTGATGCCGACCGGGTCTACGTCGGCAAGCGTCGGGCTGATCACGCCGTGCCTCAGGATCAGATCAACCAGCAATTGGTGGATCTGGCCAGGCAGGGCAAGCGGGTGCTGCGCTTGAAAGGTGGCGATCCGTTCATTTTCGGCCGTGGCGGCGAAGAGATCGAGGAACTGGCGGCTCAGGGCATTGCGTTCCAGGTGGTGCCAGGTATCACCGCGGCCAGTGGTTGTGCGGCTTATGCCGGGATTCCACTGACTCATCGTGATTATGCGCAGTCGGTGCGGTTTATCACCGGACACCTGAAGGATGGCACCTCGGATTTGCCGTGGAGCGACCTGGTGGCCCCGGCGCAGACCCTGGTGTTCTACATGGGCTTGATCGGCTTGCCGATCATCTGCAACGAACTGATCAAACACGGTCGTTCGGCGGATACGCCAGCGGCCCTGATCCAGCAGGGCACTACCTCGAATCAGCGAGTCTTTACCGGCACGCTGGCCAATCTTCCACAGCTGGTCGCCGAGCATGAAGTCCATGCGCCGACACTGGTGATAGTCGGGGAAGTGGTACAGCTTCGCGAGAAGCTGAAGTGGTTCGAAGGGGCGCAGTCGCAGGTTTGATCTGCGTTGCCTGTCTTAAAAGATCGCAGCCTGCGGCAGCTCTTACGCAGGCTGCGATCTTTTTCGGGCTACACCTGAATCATCCTGCAATCATATGTTCTGCCAAACCCCTTTCCCGCTCAACCGCTCCCGATCATGACTGGCATTGAAATCCAGCGCCGGCCCCTTCGGCACGATGCCGGTAGGATTGATCGTCCGATGGCTCGCGTAGTAATGCCCCTTGATGTGGTTGAAGTCCACGGTTTCGGCAATGCCTGGCCACTGATACAGCTCCCGTAGCCAGTTCGACAGATTCGGGTAATCGGCAATCCGCCGCAGGTTGCACTTGAAGTGGCTGTAATACACCGCGTCGAAGCGAATCAGCGTGGTAAACAGGCGGATATCGGCTTCGGTGAGGTATTCGCCGGTTAGATAGCGCTTCTCGTCCAGGCGCTTTTCCAGCCAGTCGAGTTCGCTGAACAGCTCATCGAAGGCCTCTTCATAGGCCTTCTGCGAGGTGGCGAAGCCGGCTCGATAGACGCCGTTGTTGACCGCCGGATAGATCCGCGCGTTCAGTTCATCGATCGCTTCGCGCAGTGGTTGCGGGTAGAAGTCCAGGCGATTGCCGGTCAGCTCGTCGAAGGCACTGTTGAACATGCGGATGATTTCCGCCGATTCATTGTTGACGATGCGCTTTTGCTGGTTGTCCCAGAGCAGCGGTACCGTGACCCGACCGGTGTAGTCGGCGGTATCGGCGGTGTAACGCTGATGCAGCCAGGTCAGGTTATCCAGGCGGTCGCCGCTGGAGCCGAAGGCTTTATCGAAGGTCCAGCCGTTTTCCAGCATCAACCAACTGACCACGCAGACGTCGATCAGGCTTTCAAGGCCTTTGAGTTTGCGCAGGATCAGCGTGCGGTGGGCCCAGGGGCAAGCGAGCGACACATAGAGATGATAACGCCCGGCCTCGGCGGGAAAGCCGCCTTCGCCGGTCGGCCCCGGCCTGCCGTCGGCGGTCAGCCAATGGCGGCGCTGCGCTTGTTCGCGCTGGAACTCGCCGTCTTTGCCACTCTCGTACCACTGGTCACTCCAGCGCCCTTCAATCAGCAAACCCATCAGAAACTCCAAGGAGGGTGTCCCGTCTCACCAATAACTGTTGCATTTTGACGGCGTCTGTTGTCGTCAAGCTGCGTTGCCACTCCTCGCCATAGCGGGCTATGACTCGTCGCGGCGCCTTGCCTGACAACAACAGCCACTCGTCAAAAATGTAACGTATTGGTGAGGCGGGACACTAGGCATTGGAGTTCAGTCTAATCCGATGAGTTCGAACAAAAAGCGCAAAGGTTGGGCGTTAATGATCGGTTAAATCGATCTGTCCCGCGCATCCCAGTACTGCTGAGCCAGTTCGAATGCCTGGTCTCGCGCAGTGCCGAGGCCGCGCAGGGCCAGCGCCATGGTCGAGATCAGCGCCAGTTGCGGGTAGCTGTCCTGCACCTCGCCACGCCACAACGCGGTCAATTGTTCCGGGTCCAGGGTGGCGGGTTTGACATGCCGTTGAGCTGACAGCGCGGGCCATTCCTCATCCCAGCTCTCGCCACCGGTGGTGCCGTACAGATGGCTGATGCTATCCGGGTTGATTTCGATCTCGCCGCCATCGCCTTTGATGACAATGGTGTTGTCGCCCAGCAGGCCGCTGGCATCGCGGTGCACGCCTTGGTAACCAGGGTGGAAGATGCTTTGCAGGCCACAACGAGCGCCCAATGGATTGAGAATCCGCGCCAGCGAATGGATGGGCGAGCGCAAGCCGAGGGTGTTGCGCAGGTCGATCATCCGTTGCATCTGCGGCGCCCAGTCGCCGAGCGGGATAAACGCCAGATTGCCTTGCTCCAGCGCCGTACCGACCTGCTGCCAATTGCGGCACAGCGGGATCTTCAATAGCTCGAGCAGCTGTTCGCTGTACAGGCGGCCGGCGGTATGTGCGCCGCCGCCGTGCATTAGAATGCGCACGCCGTTCTGTGCCAGGCATTTGGCGGCCAGCAGGTACCACGGTAGATGACGTTTCTTGCCGGCATAGGTCGGCCAATCGATATCGACCTTCAAGGCCGGTGCCTTCAATCGCTCACGCAGCGCTTCGGTAAAGCCGGCCAGCTCTTGCGGGCTTTCTTCCTTGTGCCGCAAGAGCATCAGGAACGCGCCGAGCTGGGTGTCCTCGACTTTCTCGTCGAGCAGCATGCCCATGGCCTCCCGTGCTTCCTCGCGGGTCAGGCTGCGGGCACCACGCTTGCCTTTGCCAAGGATTCGCACAAATTGTGCAAAAGGGTGCTCGGCGGGTGTTTCGGTGATCAACGGCGCAAAATCGGTCATAAGCAATTAGTCGGCTTGGGCAGGCCCGCCAGCTTGGCGGCAAGTTTGGCGGGAGTGCCTTTGAACAGTCGGTTCAGGTGCAGGCTGTTGCCCTTGTCCGGGCCCAGCTTGAGTGCGGTGTATTTGATCAGCGGGCGGGTCGCCGGAGACAGCTGGAATTCTTGATAAAAGCCGCGCAGCAACTCGAGGATTTCCCAGTGCTCCGGGCTCAACTCGAGTTCTTCGGCAGCGGCCAGCGCACTGGCAACCTCGGTGGACCAATCGCTCAGGTTGACCAGATAACCGTCTTTATCGAGGTCGATGTTGTGTGCACCTACGATCAGCGAACTCATAGCCAGCTGTTGACCTTGTCATAGTCAATCGACAACTCGACAAACCCCGGGTAGTCGACGCTTTTGACCCAGTCAGGGACTTCCAGGCCACGGGCCTGACGGTCTTCCTCGAGGACGAACAAGCGCAGGGTGTCGACCCGTGCTTGCAGCGCGTTGAGCGGTGCGCTATCGGGTTGCAGGGCATACAGCGCGTCACCGCAGAGCAGGATGGCATCCTGCGCGCCAAGCAGGCGCAGGCAACTGGTCAGCCGGTTATCGGTAAACGGCGAGTGGGACAACACATGCAAAGTCGACATCAGAGGGTAATAACCTGGTCGTAACGATCAATAATCGAGGAGACTTGCTCCGGGTTCAGCAACTGCACAGTGTCCCTGTTCAGCGCCGAGGGTGCAAAACCACGTTCCGTCACACTGTTGCTGCAGGCGAACACATCGTCTACTCCAAACAGCGACAGGGCTTGCAGATTGGCGCTGAGATCCTTTTGCTGAACGGCTTTGGCGTTCTGTGTCGGCGCCAGCTGGAATACCCCGTCATCGAGAAACAACAGGCCGATCGGCAAATCAAAGGCGCCACCAGCCAGCACGATGTCCAGGGCTTCACGAGCACTGGGGCCGGACCAGGGTGCCTGCCGGCTGATAATCAGCAAGGATTTAGGCATTTCATGGCCCTCCGAAACAAATCAAGCGGTCGGCCGCTTGCACGGCATCATGCAGTTGCCCGAGCCCGGACAACTCCCAGGGCGCGCTCAGATTGACCGCGGAACGCTGATAGCGCCGGGCTTCCTCTTCATTCAGCACGCCACGGCGCAAGGCGGCAGCAATACATACCACGCCGTCGAGCTGATGCTCGGAGACGAAGGCGCGCCATTGCCGGGGCAGGTCCAGTTCATCCTGCGGGGTAACGGTAGTGTCTTGAGCGTTGTAAACGCCATCCTGATAGAAAAACAGCCGCACAATCTGGTGCCCACCGGCCAGCGCTGCCTGGGCAAACAGCAGGGCGCGGCGCGAGGAGGGCGCGTGGGCGGCGGAGAAAAGCGCAATGGCGAACTTCATGACGAACTCTGTCAGCAAACCTGGGGCAATGATAAAGCTTTATCGCCGGGTCGGCGAAGTCCGTTTGAGTCAGACAACTAAGACGTTACGCCAACCGTAGCAGCTGCCGAAGGCTGCGTCCGGCTGCGAAGCAGTCGCAAATCCTGCTTGCACGGTTTGTCTGGAATACCGCAGTGCCTGATTTTACGACTGCTGCGCAGAGCCGTCGCTGATCGCGACAGCCAGACGAGTGGTGTTGCCACTCATGAAGGACACAAAGTCGCCGGTGGCCATGAACCCTATGGCATCGGTCATCCCGGCTAACACCGAAAGGCTCGCCACCAGGGCGCCACTTTTGGGTGTGCCGCAGGCCGGGGTGGGAATGGTTTCCAGGTGAGGTGGGCAGCATCAGCGAAATATCATCGGCAAAAATCCTTTATAGACGCTATCAAGCTATAGGCGCCATAGGGCTTTGGTCACCTGTCGAGACCATTCAATTGGCAATATTGCTCCCAGTCCATGCCCGCCATTTCAGCGACTTCCTTGTGCACCTCCATCCTCCGGGTCTGGTAGTCCTGGGGGGATGCGGCGGTGAGCTGCAATGTTAGCTCCCAGGCAAACAGGCCCAGGCGCTCGGCTTCGGCTTCGAACGCTTCATGCAGGCGCTCCTCGCGGTACCGCTCCAGCGTCTCGCCCCTGGCCTGGGCAGCCAAAGGGTTCAAGTGATCGAGCTCATCCTTGAGCTGCGGGTGTTGCGCCAGGAATTTCTGCAGGGCCAGCTGGTGATGGTGTTCAATCGGCGGCATCGTCGGTCCTTGATGGATTGCTTGATTGTCGAGTGTAGCCACCCATGACTACGTACCACGATCTATAGTGATATTCCATGCCACCAAATAGAAGCGAGAATGCGATGAAACGATCCATTCTGTTTTTGGTTGGAGCATTGGTTGCGACGCCGCTCTTTGCTGCGGACGACCTGTGCGCTATCAATCTGCAAAAGATCAGAGAGCTTAAAGCGACTCCGGTGATGGGCCAGCCTCAACTGGATAAAATTCGAAGTACGCGAATGGAAGCAGAAAAAGCGCAAGCCGCTGGCGACACTCAAAAATGCATAAACCTGACCAATCGGGCTTTACAGGACATTAATAACGCTCAAAAAAACCAGTGACGAGGGAGGTCGGGCCGGCATCGCAGGCTCGGTCATTTATCGGCTTGCGTGACGCCTGGTCAATGACTGCATCCAGGCTGGGCGGGAGGTTGCCATGAGCTATCAATCGATTACCGAAGAGCAGTGGGCTACGGTCACTTCCGCCGCGGAAGAGGCGCAACAGCTGAAAAAATACGCGGTGCGGTTGTCCGCGAAGTTGAAGGAATATTTCGATGACGAACACTCGCGAGAGCGCCTCGGGGTAAAGTTCGAGGTCCTTGGGGATGACACGACCTGGCGGATTGAATCGCCGTTTGGTGTGGCCAGGGCGCACCTGCGGATTTTCACCAATGAAGCTGGTCTGTACGCAAAATACCTCATCGAAAGGCAGAATAAATGCCCTGCGGATCAACCGGTCTGGCAGTCGCTATGGGCCATTCATATCACCTTGCAAGGCGTGGCCCATCCAGGGCATGACAGCGCAGAACCGATCAATCTCAGGGCTTCATCAAACCATACCGACGATGCCATGGTCGGTTTGGGGCTTTCCTTGCTGTACGCGCTGGGGCAGGAGTAGCAGGCGTATATTAATAGTGTCGACCAGGCAGTAGCGGATAACCCGGGACGTTTGGAGGTGCCACATGAGCCAGTATCAGCGACTATTTCTGATAGCCGCTCCAACCATGCGCCACTCGCCGGCGATGGAGCGGGCGATCGCGATTGCCGATGCCACGGATGCAGCGCTGCATATCGCAGTATTCATCGAGGACTTTGACCTCATGCGGCTGATGAGCGACAGCAAGCAACAGCGTGAGACCTGTCGGCAAGAGAACGAGCAGTGGCTCATGGATGAAGCCGATCTGCTACGCCACAAAGGCCTCGAAGTGACCACCGAAGTGCTGGTGACCCGCGACCCGCTGCAAGAGATTCTCCAGCATGTGGCGCAGATGCAGCCAGACCTGGTGATCAAGGACCTACACCACGAATCAGCGCTCAAAGGCGCGGTCATGACCGCCGTGGATTGGCAACTGCTGCGCCATTGCCCGGTTGCGGTGCATCTGGTCAGCGAGATCCGCTGTCCGCTGCCAAGGGTGGTCGTGGCGGCTGTTGATCCGGCGCATCCGGCGGGGCAGATCCACGGGATCAACGACAGCATCATTCAGGCCGCACAGGACCTGGCCGAGCAATGCGACGCCGAACTGCATCTGCTGCATGCCTACGATCTGAGCCACACTCAGTTTGCCGATGCGGGTGCGGGCGCCGTCACCATGCCGGGCTTCGGCGCCGACGTGCGTCGCTCCCTTGAAAAAACCTTTGCTGTCCTGGCCAAGCAATACGAGGTGCCAGTCGAGCGCCAGCATTTCATCGCCGGGCCGCTGACCAAGGCCCTGGGTAACTTCGTCGCCCATAGCCGGGCCGATGTGATCGTCATGGGCAATGTGCATCACAAAGGGCTAGGCAAGCTGATTGGCAGCACCACCGAGCATGTTCTGCAGCACGTACCCTGCAACGTGTTGGCCATAGAGGGCGAGTCGATCAATAAGCAGGACGGCTGAAAGGGCTTAAGCTCGGGCCGTCGCAATCGATGCCCTTCAGGAAACACTCTCGCAGAGTGCTGCCTGGAGGGCATCTGGCCGACACTACTTAAGCAGCGCTGCCGCCCCAGACACCGCTGGCCGCCGTGCGCCGCACATAATCGGAAAAGTCCCGGGGCGGGCGGCCAAGCGCGCGTTGCACGCCGTCGGCTGTGGGTGTGTTGCGGCCATCCAGTACCGTGGTGAACAGGTAGAGCACCAGATCGATCAGCTCTGCGGGGAGCTGGCTCTGTTCCAATGCCTCGCGATAGGCCTGCGGCGCCACGCTGGCAAAGCGGATGTCGCGACCGGTGGCGCGGGCGATTTCGTCGACCGCCTCGGCGAAGGTCAGGGCGCGTGGACCGGTCAGTTCGTAGAGTTGACCGGCATGCCCGGAACTGGTCAGGGCCGCGACGGCTATCTCGGCGATGTCCTCGACGTCGACGAAAGGCTCGGCTACCGGGTTGACCGGCAACGCAAGCTCGCCCTCGAGGATTGGCTCGAGGAAATGCGCCTCACTGAAGTTCTGGCAGAACCAACTCGCGCGCAGCACCGTCCATTCGGCGCCGGACGCTTGCAACAGCTGTTCGGCCTGAGTCGCCTCGACCTCGCCGCGTCCCGACAGCAGCACCAACTTGCGAGCACCGCTGTCGAGCGCCTGATTAATGAAGGCCCGGACTGTCTCGAGGGCGTTTGGCACCGCCAGGTCCGGCTGGTAGGTGATATAGACGGCCTGAATCCCTTCAAGCACGGCACTCCAGGTGGAGCGGTCTTCCCAGTCGAAGGGCGGGTTCGCCGCGCGCGATCCGCGACGTACCGGGTGCCCCGCGGCTTGAAGTCGTTCGGCGACCCGCCGGCCAGTTTTACCGTTGACACCGAGCACCAGGATTAAATCGTTGGAGGTCTTCATCAGGTTTGGCTCCGATTAAATGTGAGCAATGCTCACGTTCAATAAAATGATAAACCCTCATATTTTACAGTCAAGCAAGCCAACCGGCGAACCGACGGAAGGCGCGGCCGGGTGCTCTTTGTCATTCCAGACATCCGATGCTAAGGTGAGGACTCGTCATATTTGATTCCGGGGATCGCGCGAGTGCGAAAAAAAGCGCCTGCTACAGCTTTACCACCCGCAGTGGAACCGGCACTGGCGCGTCGTATGCCGACGCAACAGCGCAGCCGGGAACGGCTGGAGCGGATCTTGTTGGTGGCCACCGGGTTGATCGCGGCCAAGGGCAGCGATCAGGTGAAGATGAGTGAGATCGCCGAGCTGGCGGAAATCTCGATTGGTTCGCTCTATCAGTATTTCCCCGACAAGAGCGCGGTGATCCGCACCCTGGCCGAGCGTTACAACGCCGAGAGCCGGCGCTGCATTGACGCGGCACTGGCCGACGTCCAGGACCTCGAAGGCCTGCGGGTTGCTTACTCGAGCCTGCTGGATCAGTACTACCAGATCGTCCTCGCAACCCCTGCGATGCGCGACATATGGTCCGCCATGCAGGCCGACAGGCAACTGCTGGCGCTCGAACTGGAGGAAAGCCGCGTGGCCGGAACGATGCTCGCCGAGGCAATGCGCCGCGTGCATCCGCAGGCCGATCCGCAACGCATTTGCGAGTCGGCGTTCCTGATCTGGCATCTGGGCGAGGCGACCGTGCGACTGGCTATTTCCTACGAGGTCGAGGAAGGGCGTGCGCTGGTGGATGCTTTCAAGCGAATGTCCCTGCGCGAGATCATGCAGCCCCCGGCGGCGGCTCATCGCCTTTAGAGCGTTTGATATGCCGGCCCTTCACCTCATTGGCGTAGGCGGTCAGCCGCTTCTCGTTGTCCTGGAATAAATCACACATCCTGCGCATCGCCTGGGCGTCGGCGTCATTCCCGGCAATTTTCAATTGTTCAGCGATACGCAGTAATTCGACAGCCGACCAGCGCAAGTCAGACGCGATGCCCTGAAGGTCGCGCCTCAGATCCTGTTCAAGTTCGTTGAGCCACATGATGACCTCCTTCAAATACCCACCGCCCCAGAGGACTGATCAGGCGCCTGCGGGGTTGAACCAGCACCGGTTGAAGTGCCATTGAATGGATTAAGCCACTTCCAATAGTAGCTGACCGGAGCCGGGTTAATGACCTTGGGTCCCTTGCGGCAATTGGCCGACAGATCGGCAAGGCGAAACCGCTGATTTACCCGGGCGCACCGCAAAGTCTGACCGATACTCACAAGGGCGCGCTCGACGCCGACCGCCGAGGAACTGGCGCCTTCGTTGCATTGGCCGCAACCGCCGTTGGCCGAAAACACCGATCCGGAGCGCGGAGCGGTCATGATCACTCTCGAGTACGACATACCGGTCGAGCAGGCAGTTTCAGAGCGAGGGCGTTGCTGTGCGGGTTCGTCACTACCTCAAGGGGTAAGTCGCAAGGGGGCTAAATGCTCCGCCAAGGCTTCCAGCGTCTCAGTAACCACAGGTAGACCAGCAGATTGATCAGCAGCACCAGTGCGCCCAGCCATAGTTGTATGCCGGCTGTCAGCCCTGCCGGATAAATCAGCGGCCAAATATAATGCTCGATGAAACTGCTGCCATAACCGGACTCGCCGGCGGCCAGGCGCATCTGGTTTTCCCATCCGGTCAACGGACAGGGCCAGTGGAACACCTCGACCGCCACCCCCCAGGCCACCGCAGGCAAGTGCCACCAGCACAGCGAGCGCCATTTGAGCACCAGCAGCCCGCCGCCCAGCACGAAGACAATAAACAACAGATGGAACAGCACCAGCCCGTCGGCGGCTATCCGGTAGAGCATGTGGCCTCCGTCGTTTCTGGCGGGTGAGGGGAACTCACCATAGCACCGGGGGGAAACCCGTGAGTTCAAAGGTAGGTCGAGCGTTGGTACGCATTTGAGCTGGTTGTGTTTGTCATCCGATGGCCTTTGACCAGACATTTGATATTCAATGGATTACCTGGTTCATGAAAAATTGCGATCCCGGAGTCTGCGACTGACCGTTGAAGTGTTCGTTCTGATGCCAATGGCTATCGCGTTATGGATAAGAAGCATTAACTGCGCAAAATGAAATGCGTACCCCTCTGTCGGTATAGCTGGGAAAAATTGGCCGAACCACTGCCACGTACTATATTCAGAACGTCAGCAGCAATGAATTATTGGCGTGGGCCAATGGCGCAAATTTGCCATTACTCTCTTCAGGAGCGGTTACATGGCTAAAAGAGCACAATCAACTATAAGGTGGTGGGCAGTAAATGTCCTTGTTCCGATAATTGGGGCGGGAGGAGTAACAACACTACTGGCATTGTATTTCAAGTCGCCTGACCCACCAGTAACGCCACCGCCTCCAGCAGGTACAACAACAAATGTATCAGGTAATTATGGGCCAACTTATACAGTCGCTGGTGGAAATGTCATCTTCCAGTCCCTGTCGGAAGTGAAGCCTGACCCCCCAAAAACTCATCTGCCCGAAGAGTCAGTTCCGGCCAACCCGTTCCAGGTCAAAGAGGTTTTTTATACGGCAAATGCTCCAATCGGACTTACGTCAAAAGGGACTAGAGAAACATTGTCAGCTGACGGGGCACCGATTTTTTTGTTAGCCGGTAAGCCATTCCTTTACCTTGACGAGGTGGATGACGGTAAAAAATATGTTATTGACTTCAGGATAAAACATACCACCGCCATACCTTTTATGCCTATGCCTGGATCACAGTCCCGAAGGGTTGATGCTTATGAAATCGCTCGACTAAAGATAAGGAGGTCGACAGATGCAGAGATAGATGAATACATTAATAAATGAGTGTGGTGAATAGTGTCCACACACACTCTCTCCGGCGTTTTTTGAAGCAGGGGGCGTTGCCGACGATTAACGCCAGCTCATCCCACACACGCATAAACCACCAGTTCCACCAGCATTTCCTCCCTGGCCAGGCCTGCTACCACCACTGCGGCGCGGTTGGGGAAGGGCGCCTGGAAGTACTCGGTGTAGAGCGCATTCACGGTGGCCAGGTAGCTGCGGTCGGTGACGTAGATCAGCACCTGGGTGACCGCGTCGAGGGTGCTACCGGCGGCTTCCAGGGTGTGGCGCAAGTTGTCCAGCGTCTGCCGGGTTTGGGCTTCGATGCCTCCGGCCACCACCTGACCCTGGCGGTCGATGGGGATCTGCGCGGTGTACAGCGTGCCGTTGCCGACCACGGCCCATTCCAGTGGCGCGCGAGAGGCAAAGAGGTCGGTCTTTATGGCGTGTTTCATCGGTCAATTCCTGGTTCAGGTATGAAAAAATCAATCCCGGGGCGCGGTCAGGTGACGGCGCCGGAAGGTTTAGCGGGGCGTGGACGAGGCGTTTCTATGTGGCGTCGCTGCTTTCCCCGGCACCACGGCGTCGTGACTCTTCAGTGCTTTCCACCAGAATGCGTTCGCCGAGTTTTTTCAGCATGATCCAGACACTCTCGTCCACCTCCAGGCCGCCAGAGAGCTGCTGGTTTTTGCTACTGGCAAGCGTCTGCTGATCCAGATTCAGACTGGGCGCCAGATCCTCCGGACTCAGGCGTGGCAGCAGCGTGAAGTGGCGGGAAATCAGCACGTTGATGCTTTGCTCGTCGCTCTGCGCCGGTTGTTGCAGGTCATACACCCGCAGCGACGGGCTGCTCTGGCCTGCGCTGAAGGTGGCCACCAGTTCCTGGCGCGCATCGCGCCAGTAGGCGCAAAAGTTCAACCCCTGTTCGGCGCATCGCGCCAGATAGCCGAGCAGCAGAATCCGGTTGTGGCAGTGGCGGATACGGATCAGTGCACTGCCGCCACGCAAGGCCTTGCTCACACCCAGTTCCACGGCTTGGGCGGCACAGCGCAAGACGCTCTGGCCGTGAGCATCGAGGGTCAATTGAGCGGCATCTTCGTAACAGGTGTCGAAGGGGCGATCGACTTCATCGTGGAGGAAGGCCAGGGCTTTTTTCAGTGCGCCGATCCCGTCGAGGCCCTGCAGTTGCAGGCAGGCAATCATTTCGGCGGCGTCGTCGCAATCACCCGCGGCGAAGCCGAGGCCTTCGAAGGCCTTGCGGCAGATAACCTGAACTTCATTGAGCGAAACGCGCATATCAGTGTTCTCCGGCGGCGGTTGCCAGTTGAGGCATGACGGCGAAGTTCCAGTCGTCATCGAAAGGCTGGCCAATCTCACCCACCAGGGGCGCGCCCTGAAACAAGGTGATGCGTACCCAGCGGCTGGATTTCGGATCGAACTTGCCGGCACCGAAGAACGCCAGCTTGCAGCGCAGCAGGTGGATCGGCAGCATGCTGCGATCCATCAGGTTGGCGCGAATTTCGCCATGGCTGCAGCGGGCCATGCCCTGCAAACGGCAGACAGTGCCTTTGAACTGCGGTTGGGCGAGCAGGAAATGCGCGGTCAGTTGCTGTGGGTGCTGCTCCAGATAGCCAATCAACGCGCTATGGCAGCGTTGAATATTGTGGGCAATGCCCAGCTGCATTTCCTTCTCGGCGCCGGGCTCCATGGCGCGCTCTCCCAGCCGCGGTTCCTCCTTTTCTGCCGAGCGATACCAGAAGAAATGGTTAGCCTCGGCATTGCTCAGGTCGTAATCGAGGGCCCATCGGTACTGGTTCTCGATCAACTCGCGCAGCGCCCCCAGAGGCATCTCGGCATCGAGGCGAAAACCCTCTTTGACCGCCATCTGTTCTGCCAGCGGATCGATCTGCTCGGGGTACAGCTCCAGCAACAGGCTGACCAGCAGTTCCTGGCAGCCCGTGCCGCAGTGTCGCTCGGCCCAGGCGTGCAGGACTGTCCACAGTTCGGCACTGAGCGGTTGACGGTCGAACCAGTCACTCAACTGCCCAAGGTCGGTCAGGGTGCGCTGGTCAATGGCGCTTTGGCGTTGATCTTCGGTCGCGGTTTCCTCGAGGTGCCGACGGGCCCGTTCGATCAAGGTCCGCAAGCGCTGCTGGTGAGGCAGCTCGGCCGATTGCGCCAGGGTCCGCGCCAGCGCGGTTTCCCTGGCCCACACCCATTGGTTGACCAATTGCGGGT
Source organism: Pseudomonas sp. KH_050 (assembly GCF_057838875.1). NCBI lineage: Bacteria > Pseudomonadati > Pseudomonadota > Gammaproteobacteria > Pseudomonadales > Pseudomonadaceae > Pseudomonas > Pseudomonas sp. KH_050. The sequence goes on from NZ_CM174478.1 coordinate 2,458,951, forward strand.
GGTTGACCAGGAACGGCGCCATGCCCAGACCGGTGGAGTTCCCGACCCCCAGGTAACGTTGCAGGGTAATGTCCAGCCCGACCGCCCGTTGTGGGTTACGCGCCCGGGCCATGTGTTCTATCTGCTCGATACTGAAATGCCGGAGCAGGTAGACGGTAAACATCTGCGCGCTGAACGGCTGAGTGAAATCGGCATTGCCTTGCAGGCAGCTGAAGTCGGCAATGCCGAACTTGCCGTTGCCATAAACGGCGGTGGTGCGATACAGGTAGCCGACGTCGGCGAGCTGCCGAGGGTCTGGTTGACAACCTTCGGCAAGCGCCCCGAGGAAACGCTCGAAGTTGCGCAGGCTGCGGTTGGCACGCGAGAGCACCAGCACCCGGGCGTCAAAACGGCCGGCTTCCTGCAGCGGCACATTGCGCCGCAAATCGGCCAGTTGCTGGTCGTCGACATCGCCGGCGAGCAGGACGAAAGTGACGTCCCACTGATCGGCGATTACCCGGTCGCTGCGCTTTTCCGGCGGCAGGTACATCGAGAAGATGACGCAGTGATAATGCGCGTTGGCCGTATCGATACGATAAATGGTCGTGCCATATCCCTCGGCATCCAGGTCGAAGCAGGTGCGCTGGATGCGCCATTGCTCGTTCATCATTCGCCGCATGCTGCTGCGCACGAAACTCAGCCGGCTCTGAAAATGGCTGCCCAGGCGATCCAGGTCCATGACCTGCGCGGCGGGCCGCAGGGTCGGTTGTGGCGTTGCGCCGGAGTGGGGGTGCGACATAATTGCGATTCCTGAACTAATCATGATCAAACAGCCTGCTCGCGAGCCATGCGCCGGGCGATCCGCAGCGCATCCCAGAGCGAGGGCAGGATCAACAGCGAAACCGGAACGGCAGTGATCACAATAAAGGATTGCAGCGCCGTCACGCCGCCCGAGCCGATGGTGATCAGCACGACCGCGGCCAACCCCATACCGATGGCCCAGAACGCTCTCAGCCATTTTTTCGGTTTGTCGTTGCTCGACATGGCCATCGCTACGGTGAAGGCCATGGCATCACCATTGGTTGCGACCGAGATGAAGCTCAAGAACAGAAACAGCGCCGAGACCAGTCCACCCAGTGGCAGGTTCTGGGTCACGCCCAACAGCAGGGCTTCGGGTTGCGCGCCATTGGCCGTGACGATGCCGGGCGTTTGCAGTTCCAGGCCGATGCCGGTGCCACCGACCACGGTGAACCAGAACATGGTCACGATCGGAGCGATGATCGACAAGGTCATGATGACTTCCCGGATGGTCCGTCCACGGGAGATCTTCGCCACGTAGAGCGCCACCATCGGCGCATAGCCAATGAACCAGCCCCAGTAGAACACTGTCCACCAGTCCAGCCATTTTGGATCGGCACGAAACAATGTCATCGGCATGAACTGTTCCAGATGCAAGGCGAAGGCTGTCGGGAAACCGCCGAGAATAAAGGCCGTGGGTCCGAGCACCACCATGAACAGCGCCAGGCCAATCATCAGCCAGACGTTGATTTCGCTGACGAAGCGGATGCCCTTGAGCCCCACCAGGCAGGAGGTGGTGTACAGCACTGTGACCAGAACAATGGTGATGGCCTGGACCGTCAGATCATTCGGGATGCCCCAGACCGAATGCAGCGCACTGCTGATTTGCAGACCAAGAAAACCGATGGGTCCGATGGTGCCGGCGACCACTGCGATGATCGAGGTGGCATCCGCCAGCGTGCCGATCGGGCCTTTCAGCGCTCGCTCGCCGAACAGTGGATACAGCAGGGTGCGCGGCGCCAGCGGCAAGCCTTTGTCGTAGTGCAAATGCATCAACACGATTGCCAGCAGGCTGCCCAGGACTGCCCACGCGAGGAAGCCCCAGTGCACGAAGGATTGGGCGAGAGCCGCATGCGCCGCCGCTTCGCTGTGGGGTTGCATGCCGGCGAACAGTGGTGGCGGGCTGGCGAAGTGCATCATCGGCTCCGCCGCGGCCCAGAAGGCGCCGCCGCCGGCGAGCAAGGCGCACATAATCACGGCGATCCAGTTGAAGGTGCTGGTGTCGGGCCTTTGGTCGACGCCGCCCAGCCGCACCCGACCGCATTTGCTGAAGCAGATGAACAGGCTCACCGCAAAGGTCAGCAGCATCAATATCTGCCAGTACAGTCCAAAGAACTTCGTCGACCAGGCGAACAGCGTATTGACCAGAGTCGACACGCCTTCAATGTCGATCAGCGCCGCTATCAGGAATGCACCCAGGAAGCCGCCGCTGATGAGAAACAGCGGCCAGTCGATGTCTTTTTTGGGTGCTGCAAGGCTCAGCGACTGGCTGTCGGCTTGTAGCTCGGTGGATGTTTTCATGATGCCTCCAAAATACGCGCTTGAGGCTGTCCATCGCCGGTTGGGGAGATGAACGGGAAGCTATTGTTTTTGTTTTTCATGCTGTCCTCACGGTTTAGATCAGGCGTCAGGCTTGTGGGGTGGTGGCGCTTTCCAGCAGGCGCAACCAGTTGAGTCCCATGATGTTGCGTACCTCGTCCTCGGCGAAGCCGCGGGCTTGCAGGCCACGGGCGATGACGGGGAAGTCCCGGCTGTCGCGGAACCATTGCAGGGGTGATGGCCAGTGGGCGTTGTCGGCCGAGCCTTCGCCGTAGTCCTTGTCCTTGCTCCAGCGACCATTGCGCATCCACTCGAGCACTTGCAGCGGCTGTTGCTGGCACAGGTCAGTCCCGATGCCGATGTGCTCGACGCCCATTAAATCGGCGGTATTGGCGACCATGTCGCAGAACGTCTCGAGGCTGCAGCCCGACGCGCCCTTGAGGTGGAAGGGGTACGTGCTGAAGCCGAGCAGGCCACCGGATTCGGCGATGCTGCGCAGCACCGCATCGGATTTGTTGCGCTTGGCGGCATGGAAGCTCGAAGGGTTGGCATGGGAGATGATCACCGGGCGGCTCGACAGTTCGATCGCCTCCAGGGTGCTGCGCTCGGCGCTGTGGGACATGTCGATCAGCATGCCCACGCGGTTCATCTCACGGATCACCTGGCGGCCGAAACGGCTGATGCCGTTGTCTTCGCTCTCGTAGCAGCCGCTGGCCAGTAGGCTCTGGTTGTTATAGGTGAGTTGCATGACCAGGACCCCAAGCTGGCGGAAGATCTCCACCAGGCTGATGTCGTCTTCGATCGGCGAGCAATTCTGGAAGCCGAAGAAGATCGCGACGCGTCCCTCCTGATGGGCCAGGCGAATATCTGCCGCCTCGCGCACCGGACGAATCAGCTCGGGCCAGGTCTCGAAACGGCGATTCCATTCGCCGATTCGCGACAGGGTTTCCCGGGCATTTTCGTGGTACGCAATGGTGGCGTGAACGGCACTCAGGCCGCCGGCCTGCATCTGGCGAAACAGCTCCTCGCTCCAGTTGGAGTATTGCAGGCCATCGATCATCAATAAGTCGTGCATGGTGATCTCCGATTCAGGGACGCATGTAGGTGGTCTTGACCACTGTGTAGAACTCGCGGGCGTATTGCCCTTGTTCGCGGGGGCCAAAACTTGAGGCTTTGCGCCCGCCGAATGGCACGTGGTAGTCGGTGCCGGCGGTGGGCAGGTTGACCATCACGCAGCCGGTGCGAGCGCGGCGTTTGAAATCGCTGGCATGGCGCAGCGACTGGGTGATGATTCCGGCAGTGAGCCCGTATTCGGTATCGTTCAACACGGCGAGGGCGTGTTCGTAGTCATTCACCCGGATCACACAAGCGATCGGACCGAAGACTTCTTCGCGGTTGATGCGCATGTCGTTGTGGCTGTCGATGAACAGCGCCGGACGCATGTAGTGCCCTTCAGGTTCCAGTGCCAGGCGTTCGCCGCCTTCGACCAGCGTCGCGCCTTCGTCCTGGGCCAGTTGCAGGTAGTGAAGGTTCTGCTCCAGTTGGCGGGCCTCGGCCACCGGGCCGATCTGCACCCCTTGCTCAAGTGCATGGCCGACCTTCAACTGGCGCATGCGCGCAATCAATGCAGCGACAAAGCGGTCATGGATGCCGTCGCAGACGATCAGGCGCGATGAGGCGGTGCATTTTTGCCCGGTACCGAAGAACGCACCGTTCAACGCGCATTCGACAGCGATGTCGAGGTCGGCATCATCCAGCACGACCAGCGCATTCTTGCTGCCCATTTCGAGCTGGCAGCGCACCAGATTGGTCGCTGTGGCAATGGCCACTCGACGTCCGGTCGGCAGCGACCCGGTGAAGGTCAGCGCATCGATATCGGGCGACTGGATCAGGCTCTCGCCGACGATGCTGCCACTGCCCATGACCAGGTTGAAGGTGCCCGCCGGCAGGGCCTGGCGACTGATGATTTCGCTGAGCGCCCAGGCGCTGGCCGGCACCAGGTTGGCCGGTTTGAACACCACCGCATTGCCGAAGGCCAGGGCCGGGGCAATCTTCCAGGCGGCCGTCGCCATGGGGAAATTCCACGGAGTGATGATGCCGACCACACCGACCGGTTCACGATGAATTTCAATGTCGATGCCGGGGCGTACTGACGCGGCTGTCTCGCCCATCTGGCGCAGGATTTCGGCGGCGTAATAGTGGAAAAACTGCGCGGAGCGATAAACCTCGCCGATACCCTCGTTGAGGGGTTTGCCTTCCTCACGGGAGAGCAGGCGGCCCAACTCATCCTTGCGGGCAATCAGTTCGTCGCCGATGGCCATCAACAACTGTTGGCGTTGCTCCAGCCCGGTCGCTGCCCAGAGTGGCTGCGCGGCACGTGCTGCAGCAATCGCAGCCTGAGTCTGGTCGGCACTGGCCTGATGATAGTGACCGATGATGTCCAGCACATCCGAAGGGCTGTGGTTGGCGATAACGCCTTGGCCTTCGCACCAGTTTCCAGCGATGTAGTTTTTGTAGGGTTGCACTGTCATGGGAACCTCCGATTGCGTGGTCCCCATCTTGAGAGTATTAATCTACAAATAAAAATTAATAAAAAAAATGAAAAGATAAGGAAAACTTACCATGTTGCCCGAGCTGAAAATCACTCAAATGCGTTATTTCGTCCTGGTGGCGCAGCTGAAAAGTTTTCACGCAGCGGCGCGACAGGCCTATCGTACCCAACCGGCTATTTCCCTGGCGGTCCGCGAGCTTGAGCAGAAGCTCGGCCAGGCGCTGTTCGAAAAAGGGGGAAAGACCGAGCTGACACCTTTTGGTGAGCACTGCCTGCCACTGTTCCAGGATCTTCTCGCCCATCACGACCGGATTGCCCGCGAGGTGACCCTGCTGGCCCGGCATGAAATCGGTCAGGTGAGCATCGCCACCGTACCGTCAGTGGCCAGTCGGCTGTTGCCGCACCTGCTCGCGCGTTTTGTCAGCGAGCATCCCAAGGTGCAGATCAGTATTCAGGACGGTAACGCCGACAGCGTGCAGCAGCTATTGGCCCAGGGGCAGGTGGATTTCTGCATCAGCAGTATCTGGATGCCGGATGAGAACATCGATTTCCTGCCGATCCTCAGTGATCAGATTGGCGTGGTTTGTCGGCGTGATCATCCGTTGGTGGCGTCCGGTGGAGCCTTGCATTGGTCCAGCCTGCAAGCCTACCCGCTGGTGCGCAATGGCACTTCGCGCTTGCTCGAAGGTACCGAAGCGGCGGGGCTGCTGGAGAGCAGTCTGTTGTTCGTCTCCAACATGATTTCCTTGATCGCCATGCTCGAAGAGGGCATCGGCATTACGACACTGCCCTATCTGGCATTTCCTGCAGGCAATGAACAACTGGCATTCCTGCCCCTTTCAGAGCCGAAGGTCGAGCGTAAGATCGGCATCTTGTCCAGGAAAGGCCGCAGCCTGTCGCCAGCGGCGGCTGAATTGATGGGCTTCCTGCATGAGAATATGCAAATGAGGGACGACAGTGACGCTTCAGTAAAAGTCAGCGGGACTTCATTGGCCTGACTCACTCGGTGCGCCTTTACGTCAGCACGGTTTGGCCTTGTCAGAGCCTTCATCGCGAGCAAGTCGGATCGCCGCACCGCCGCTCCCAAAAAATCAAGATCAAAAGATCGCAGCCTGCGGCAGCTCCTACGGGGGGACGCGTACTCCCAGGCCGGCCGGTAGGCTGCCTCGCTTTATCGTCAAGCTGATTTCAGTTCAGATGGCTTTTGATCCCTGAGCATCGCGTTCAGAATTGTCAGGCCGACTTCCGAGCGTGGCTCGAGTGGAACTAGCCAACTCGCAAAAAGGTCTAGTCAGCAGTGCTTCCGTTTCTGGAAGCGATGCCGGAGAGACGCCATTGAATATCTTCGAAGCACTGCGTGAGAGCCATGAGCGGCAACGCACCTACGCTGACGCACTGATCCAGACCAGCGGCGACAACCCGCAGCGCGTCGAGGCGTACAAACAGCTCAAGACCGAGCTCCAGGCACACGAAACGGCGGAGGAACGGTTTTTCTACATGCCGTTGATGGAGTACGACGAGGGTGTGGATTTGAGTCGTCACGCCATTTCAGAACACCACGAAATGGATGAAATGATGGAGGAACTGGACGAGACAGAGATGTCCAGCCCCGGCTGGCTGGTCACCGCTAAAAAGCTCTCTGAAAAAGTCCATCATCACTTGAAAGAGGAAGAGCAGAAGTTCTTCCAGATGGCGGGCAAGATTCTCGACGATAAGCAGAAGGAATCGTTGGCCAGCGGATACGTCAAGGAATACAAAGCACAGCTTTCCACCCGCTGAAGCTGGAATGCATTGATCAAGCGCCAGAGCCTCTGTGGAAATTTCAGGAGTGACCTGGCCGGATGTAGGAGTCGCGCAGCATCAGCAGAGCGCGCTCCAGCGGTTCTCCTGAAAGGTTGCTTTTGAGTATCGCGATAGCCCCCAGCGCAGCCTCGAAGGAATCGGCGCTCCGGGCTTGCGGGCAATCCGGCGCGGATGCGCGCGCAGCATCGATCACATCTTGCTCAAGCTTGTTCATGGGCGTAGGCACTCTTGCTGCGTGGTACTTTGGTGATAGCAGCAAAAGGCCATTAGTTCAAATGGGTTTGAGTTGATTCGGATGAGTTACCTGAGCACGCGCAGGTGGCGGGAGCGTCCAGGCACCAGGTATGAATGGGTCTGGGCTGCTCTCGCTAGAATGGGTAAATTTCAAGGTTCTGCGGGGCAATGATGCGAAGAGAAATTGGGTATTGGGATCGAGAGGGTAGGGAGCTGTTCTACTACCTGGAGTTCAAGGCAGAAACGGCGGAGTTCTTCATCACCTGCGAGCACAAGCCGCGCGATGGCAAAGCCAGCGTCAGGTCCGTACCGCTCAGTGAGGCCCGCGGTGAACGCTATTACGATGACGCATTGCTGATCATCAAGGAGGAGCTGTTCAAGGATTACAGAATCTGAGTGCGGTCCTGCCTGCTCAGGGAACTGCGCGTTACACAGTACCCATGAAAAAGCCCGCAATCAGCGGGCTTCTTGAACAGGTTTGACTCAAACCTCAAAGCACTAGCCTCGGCGATAGTAGTCGTCTCCCCGGCGATCATCGTCGCGTCGGTCATATGAATCCCGTCGGTCATACGAGTCCCGGTCCTTTTTATGGCGGTGGTCGTGATCATGTCGACCACCTCGATCGCGATCCCAGTCCCTGTCGTGATCGTGGTAGACGCATCCCGAGGACGCCAGGACCGTTAAAACCAAGGCAAGCATTGAAAATCTAGTCAGCACTGTTGTCTCCTTTCGCGCGGGCGCGGGGGTATTTGCCCGACCCTGTGTAGGACAGTGCTTCTGCTGGTTCGTTAGATCCCACGCTAAAAAATGACCGCTAGTGGTTGATCCGATGGGAGATTTCAGAAAAACAACAGCGCAGATCGCGAAGAGCGTTTCAGGTAAACCGCTATCATGATTCTGCAATCTCCAGCGGGATCTCCAGGGTGAAAACAGCACCCAGGCCTGGTCCATCGCTATGGACGCCAAGGTGCCCGTTCATTTCCACCGCAGCCAGTGCACAACTGTGCAGGCCAAAGCCATGACCTTCTTTACGAGTGGTGAAACCATGGGTAAAGATGCGGGTCTTGTTCTCGGCGGCGATCCCTTCGCCTTGGTCTTTTACGCTGAAGCGCAGCGTTGCGTTGTCGATGATCCTGACCCCCAGAGTCATCCTTCGCTGACGGTCGGAGACCTTGGACATCGCATATTTGGCATTGCTGATCAGGTTGATCAGGATCAATAGCAATCGGTGCTTGTCGCCGATGATGGTTGGCGTGTCCTGGTAATCCTTGGTCACGGTGACATGGTGCCGACTCAGGGCTCCGGAATTCATGCGCAACGCATCTTCAAACAGGTCGACGACCTTTAACGGCTCGACCAGCCTGGCGGCGCCGGCATAGGCCTGTTGGGTGGAAACGATATCCTTGATGTGATCGACGCTTTTGCTCAGTTGCGCCAGTTCCTCGATGATGTCCGATTGCTCGGTAGCGATGGCATCGACCAGTTGATTGAAGTAACGGGGAAGCAGCTTGCCTTTTTCGTCGAGGGTCATGAATTCCCCCAGGTCTTCGGCATGCTCGTTTATCAGTTTCACCGCTTTACCAAGCCCGAGGGCTTTGCTGGCAGACAATCTGCGAGTGACCAGGTCAGCAGAGATGTTCACGCTGTTCAGCACATTGCCAACGTTGTGCAGCACATTGCTGGCGATCTCCGCCATGCCGGCCATCCGCGCGGCATCCACGAGCTCATGCTCGGCTTCTATCAGTTCACGGGTGCGCTCCTCCACTCGCTGTTCCAGCCTCTCATTTGCCGATTGCAAGTCGTTGTTCATCTTGTTGATTAATGCATAACTTCGAATCAGTCGGGCGGCCAGATACAAAAGCAGCAGGGCCATAATACTGGCACATATGGCCAGGTAAATATGATATTGGCGATCTGCCGCACCCGTTCGCCGTTGTGTCTCGTTCAATAACTCATTAATGCTGTCCAACTGTTGTGCGACAGGAATGACACTAATGCGATCAACAAGGTCATTAACGATTGGCTGTTCCCGGACTATCGAGTTTATATGCTCGATGAATGTATTGAGCGGTGGATGAAGTCGGGCGGGTAGTTGGCTCATGTGTTCGGTCAGCTTTTTCAGCTGACGTTCAATTTCTTCGGCTTTGTCATCGGATACCGAGAGGGCATATTTGAGGGTGATCAATGTAAGGTCGAAGACAGTTGAGGAGACGCTCAAATAGTCTGGCTGCGGCTCATCCCTGGCATCCTCCAGTAATGCCTGAATATCGTCCTCCGCTACCGGCAGGGCATCCAGAGCAGTGCGTAATGCCCTGTTATGGTGTTGAAATTGCTCAGCCAGTCGGGTTTTGTTTTGCACGGCATCCAGATAACCCTGTCGTCGAGCTTGCCAAAGAACCGAGAGGGCTCCTGAATTATTGAGTTTCTCCAACTGCTCCCATCGACTGTTCGATTCGGCGGGTGCTCCCAGCAGCAGATTATTGTTCATGCCGCTTTTGGCTCTAAGAATCTTGATGTTCCAGTTGGCATCAAACTGCTTGAGTTGACGAACGAAATCCCGCGATTCAAAGTAAGTCGACGTTTCATACGAGTATGACTTGATGAGCAAAAACACCAGGGCCGTGAAAAGAACAAGCGTTGTCGCGGCTATTGCAGACCATTTGTAAATGCTGGACGCTTTCATCTTGGCCTTGTCCCTGAAAGGTAGCATCAGGAAAGGTATTTCCCGACGATATCGCAAGCTGATCCCTGCATGAGCCTGAGAGTAGCGTTCTTTTAGGGGAGTCGGGAAGATGACGTCAAATTCCTCCTCCAGGATTTACCTATGGCTGAGGTCGAGCCGCGGCACTATGCGCCTTGAACGCCACGGAGCCGCCAACGACGGTGGACAGGCCAGCGGGAAGTTGTGCGCGGCAGCGATTCACCAGCGGTTATACAGGGTTGTTATTGTCACAATCGATCTGCCGAAGGAAAAATTCCGATCCTCTACGCAAACCCATTGCATTACCTGGCTCTGGCGCCGACTATAGGGGCGTCTGGCGCAGGCTCGATACTGGCAGCTTTCGATACCTCTATAACTTTTAGTTAACTCAGATGATACCTTCACTCAACTCGATCATTTCCCGCCTGCATGTGAAGCAGCTTCGTCTGCTGATTGCCCTGGATGAGCACGGCTCATTGCTCGGCGCCGCAAAACAGGTCGCGCTGACTCAGCCTGGCGCCAGCAAGGCACTGCAAGAGATTGAGACGACATTCGGCAGCCAGTTGTTCGTGCGCACCAATCGCGGGCTCGAACCGAACGACGCCGGTCGCTCGGTGATTCGCTACGCACGGTTGATACAGACCGACCTGGCGCATCTGCGTGAAGAAATCATTGGAATCATGAGCGGGCAGGGTGGACGCGTGTCGGTGGGCACCATCATGGGCGCCGTACCCTTGCTGACGACCGCGATCAGCAAGGTGATTGCCGATAACCCGCAGATGTCGGTCGAAATCGTCGAAGAAACCAGCGCCGCCCTGCTGAGCCAGCTGGATGCCGGCAGGCTCGACCTGGCGATCTGTCGCACAACAATCAGCAACACCCCTTATCTGTATGAGACTGCAGCGTTCGCCGAAGAAACCCTGGCGGTGATCGCCAGCACCCAACATCCTTTCGCTTTCGCCAGGCGCCTGACCCTGGAAGACCTGGTTGATTATCGCTGGGTCGTGTATCGCGCCAACATGCCAATGCGCCTGCTGCTGGAGCGGGAGTTCCATGAAGCCGGGTTGCGATTCCCCGGGCATTTGCTGGAGACCACATCGGCCTTCGCGACCTTGTCGTTGCTGCAGAAAAATCCGACCTTCGTGGCGCTGGTATCGACCGACGTGGCGGATTTTTGCTCAGGCCAGGGTTTCACCGTCACCTTGCCACTGCTGATCACCTCGCGCAGCGAACCCTATGAACTCGTCTCACGCAAGGGCGCCCCCGACTCACCGGCAGCCAGGTTGTTGCGCGAGGCGCTACTGAACCCGGATTGACCGTGAGCGGGGCGTGCCGGGTGCCGGGTGCCGGGTGCCGCCGATCAGTTGGCGAGCTACGCTGAGGTAAGCAAACCAAAATTAAAAAGGGGGCCATGCCGAGTGCGTCATGGGCACCCTCGATATTTTGGTGAGTGACGGGAGTCAGCGTGAACGAAGTTCAGCGCTACAACATCAACTCCGCTGGCCGTGATTTCGCGGTAGGCGACATCCACGGCTATTTCACCAGGCTGCAGGCGGCGCTTGATGCCGTCGGCTTCGATCCGGTCGTCGATCGCTTGTTCAGCGTTGGCGATCTGGTTGATCGCGGCCCCGAGTCACTTGATGCCGATGCCTGGCTTCTGCGCAAGCCCTGGTTCCATGCGGTTCGCGGGAACCATGAGCAGATGACGATCGACTCGTACAAGGCGGGGCGAGTCAGTGATCAATGCGCAATGCATTTCATCAATGGCGGTACATGGTTCTATGGGCTTTCGCGTGTCGAACAGGCCTGTTACGCAAACCTTTTCGCAGAGCTGCCACTGGTGATCGAGGTGGAGACCGCGGGCGGTCCGGTAGGGATTGTCCACGCCGATGTGCCCCGCGGGAGCTGGAGCGATCTGATTGAGGCGCTTGCGGATGAGGACACCGAGGCCGAGCACGTGGCTGCCATGTGCCTGTGGTCGCGCAGACGCATCACCAATGAAGATCGCGAGGGTGTCAGCGGCATCCGGGCAGTCATTGTCGGACATACAGTGGTGCCCCGGCCTGTCGTACTGGGGAACGTCTACTACATCGATACCGGTGTTTGCATGGGCGGCCACTTCACGTTGCTGGAGCTGTCCACCCTTGAGTGCCACCCCTCGATCAATCCGAAACGGCGGGGGAAAGCATGAGGGGAGCAGGCCTATTCTTCATGGTCCCGTAGATGTTGATACCAGCCGTACAGGGCCACGCCAAGGATAATAATGACGACGATTATGCCAATGATAACTAGATAGCGCATTCAGACTCGCTGCGTCAGGGGGCTATTTTTACTGCGCGCTATCCAAAACATAGTCGGGTTCTTTGAAGCGCGCTGGCCGCAGTCGGGCCGGGTCCCCCGCGCGGGTAGAGCGGGGCGTGATATTCTGTGCGCCAAGCGGGTCGGACCTGGGCATTTCCAGCACCCGGCCACATACCAATAGAATTCATGTCACTCAAGTAGCTGAAGCCAACAATGATAAGAAGTCAGCGCAGGAAGGACATAAAAGTGAGGTCGATAGTGTCATGTCGGCCTTGTGTGCTCACCCTCCAGTCCTTATGAATGCGGGAACCACGGCAGGCTGCCTGCGTGCCGTGAATCAGCAGGCCTCATGAATGAGGTTGGGGGGCGGATGGCGTTTTATCATAGGTGCTACAAATGTTTAGAAAAGTGAACACGGCCTTGCTAGGGCTGGCTTTGTCGATGGGGCTCAGCGGTGCGTACGCGGCTGAGGCCAAGAAAGTCGATGTGCTGCTCATTGGTGGCGGCATCATGAGTTCGACCCTGGGTGTCTGGCTCAATGAGCTGGAACCCGATTGGTCGATGGAAATGGTCGAACGCCTTGATGGCGTCGCCCAGGAAAGCTCGAACGGCTGGAACAATGCCGGCACCGGGCACTCTGCATTGGCGGAGCTGAACTACACCCCGGAAGACAAGAACGGCAAGGTCGAGATCCCGAAAGCCATCGAGATCAACGAAGCCTTTCAGATTTCCCGTCAATTCTGGGCCTGGCAGGTTGAGAACGGTGTTCTGAAGAACCCGCGTTCGTTCATCAACTCCACACCGCACATGAGCTTTGTGTGGGGCGATGACAACATCAAGTTCCTGAAAAAGCGTTACGAAGCCCTGCAGGCGAGCCCGCTGTTCGCCGGCATGCAGTACTCGGAAGACCCGGCGCAGATCAAGAAATGGGTGCCGCTGATGATGGAAGGGCGTGACCCGGCTCAAAAGGTCGCGGCTACCTGGACTCCGCTTGGTACCGACGTGAACTTTGGTGAGATCACTCGCCAGTTCGTTGGGCACCTGCAAACCAAACCGAACTTCTCCTTGAAGCTGTCGAGCGAAGTGCAAGACATCACGCGCAATAAAGATGGCTCGTGGCGCGTCACTTACAAGAACTTGAAAGACGGTACAGAAACCGAGACCGACGCCAAGTTCCTGTTCATCGGCGCAGGCGGCGGTGCACTGCATCTGCTGCAAAAGTCGGGTATTCCTGAAGCCAAGGAATACGCCGGTTTCCCTGTTGGCGGCTCGTTCCTGGTGACCGAGAACCCGACGATCGCCGAGCAGCATCTGGCCAAGGCCTACGGCAAGGCGTCGGTTGGCGCACCGCCGATGTCGGTTCCTCACCTGGACACCCGCGTGCTGGATGGCAAGCGGGTAATCCTGTTTGGCCCATTCGCGACCTTCTCCACCAAGTTCCTGAAAGAAGGCTCGTACTTCGACCTGCTGACCAGCACCACGCTGCACAACGCCTGGCCAATGACCAAAGTGGGCATCGAGCAGTACCCACTGGTTGAATACCTGGCCGGCCAGTTGATGCTGTCGGACGAAGACCGCCTGAATGCTCTTAAGGAGTACTTCCCGAACGCCAAGGCTGAAGACTGGCGCCTGTGGCAAGCCGGCCAGCGCGTGCAGATCATCAAGCGCGACGAAGAGAAGGGCGGCGTCCTGAAGTTGGGCACCGAAGTCGTCAGCTCTCAGGACGGCACCATTGCTGGCCTGCTGGGTGCATCGCCAGGCGCGTCGACCGCTGCGCCGATCATGCTGACCGTGCTTGAAAAGGTCTTCAAGGACAAGGTTGCGAGCCCTGCCTGGCAGGCGAAGCTGCATCAGATCGTGCCTAGCTACGGTACTCAGCTGAACGGCAGTCCTGAGCGTGTTGCTCAGGAGTGGGCGTATACCGCCAAGGTTCTGCAGCTGGATACACCGCCGGTGATTGGTCAGATGGCTGCTCCTGCTCTTGCTGCTCCTGCGACTGAGAAGGCCAAGGCGCAGAAAGAGAGCGCTGTGAGTGATATGGCTCTGTAAAAAGAAGCCCTGTCAGATTTTTGGTGGGGCGTGCGGGTTATCTGATCCGCAGTAAAAAGCCCGCTGAACCGTTAATGGCTCAGCGGGCTTTTTTGTGGCTGGGACTCCATATTGGCTATGCAACTCTTCGGGCTGGCATGCCTTTGTGGCGAGGGAGCTTGCTCCCGTTGGGGTGCGAAGCAGCCTTGTCTGTAGCGCTGATCCGTATTTTCCTTTGGAATCTGCGTCTGTAACGAAACCAGCATTCGTCCCACAATGACTTACCGGCCCCGGCCGACCACGCGGCGCCTGAGGTGAACACATTTCACTGCACCGCAAACTTAAAATGTAGGAGTCCAAATGGCTAAGATGGCAATTTTCCTGGGTGGATTTCTGGTGTTAACCATCTTGATTGGTGCCCTTGCCACGATCTCTCCGGTGTAATCCCCGGTAGGAGCTGCCGCAGGCTGCGATCTTTTGATCCGGCCTTCGCGGCGCCCCCGAAAAGATCGCAGCCTGGCGGCAGCTCCTACGCGCCGACCGGGTACCCCCGCAATGGGCCGGGTGCACACAATCCCCCCGGTAGGAGCTGCCGCAGGCTGCGATCTTTTGATCCGGCATTTGCGGCGCCCCCGAAAAGATCGCAGCCTGGCGGCAGCTCCTACGCGCCGACCGGGTACCCCCGCAATGGGGCTGGGTGCACACAATCCCCCGTAGGAGCTGCCGCAGGCTGCGATCTTTTGATCCGGCATTTGCGGCGCCCCCGAAAAGATCGCAGCCTGGCGGCAGCTCCTACGCGCCGACCGGGTACCCCCGCAATGGGCCGGGTGCACACAATCCCCCGTAGGAGCTGCCGCAGGCTGCGATCTTTTGATCCTGCCTTCGCGGCGCCCCCGAAAAGATCGCAGCCTGGCGGCAGCTCCTACGCGCCGACCGGGTACACCCGCAATGGGGCTGGGTGCACACAATCCTCGCGCTGTTGCTCCTCGGTGAACGAGACGTTGAAGTCGAAGGTGAAGTCGCTGTCGGGCGCGGACAATGCCCGATACGACGGGCTGTTTGCAGGTCGTGAGATAGACTAAACAGCGGGCACCGGACGCTGGGAGTGACACGTGTGGCGGGATTCAGATGGACTCGCTGATCACGGCCGCGGCGCGCGCGCTCGCGGCGGGTGATCCTCTTGGCGCACTGAACCGGGTCGCCTTGCGTGACGATGCACCTGCGCTCGCCATTCGAGGCATCGCCATGGCGCAGCTCGGCGATCTGGTTCGAGCCAAGGCTCTGGTGCAAAGCGCGGCGCGTGCCTTTGGTTCAAAGGAGCCCGTGGCGCGCGCGCGGTGTGTCGTCGCCGAGGCCGAGATCGCGCTCGCCTCGCGTGACCTGGGCTGGCCGGCGCAGGCGCTCGACGCAGCGCGGGCGACGCTCGAGGCGCACGGCGACCGGGTCAATGCTGCCTATGCAAGGTATCTTGAGATCCGCCGCTTGTTGCTGATCGGACACGTTGACGAGGCCGAGCACCGGCTCGCCGGGCTCGACCCCAGGTCTTTGCCGCCTGCGTCGAGGGCAGCCTACGAACTGGTCGTCGCGGGGATCGCGATGCGCCGCCTGCGGACCAGGACGGCGCGGGCTGCACTCGCTCGGGCCGCGCACGCCGCGCACCAGGCCGGTATCCCGGCGCTGACAGCCGAGGTTGAAAGCGCATTCCTTGTGCTGAACACCCCCGCGGCGCGCCTGATTGCCCGTGGCGAGGAGCGGCTGCTCCTGCTCGACGAAGTTGAAGCGTTACTGGCGTCAAACGCGCTCGTGGTCGACGCGTGCCGTCATGTCGTGCGGGATACGGACACCCTGGTCTCGCTGGCAAGGCGTCCAGTGCTCTTCGCGCTCGCCCGCGCGCTGGGCGAAGCGTGGCCCGCGGACGTGCCGAGGGAGACGCTCATTGCGCGAGCCTTTCGTTTGAAGCTTGCCGATGAGTCCCATCGCGCGCGGTTGCGAGTCGAAGTCGGACGGCTGCGAGTGGCGCTTCGCACGCTGGCCGGCGTGACCGCGACCCAGCGAGGGTTTGCCCTGGTGCCGCGCTGCGCACGGGAGGCCGTTGTGCTGGCGCCGCCCATCGAAGAGCAGCATGCGGCGCTGCTGGCTTTCCTCGTCGATGGTGAGTCGTGGTCGAGCTCGGCCCTGGCGCTGGCGCTTGGCGCCAGTCAGCGCACCGTGCAGCGGGCACTTGACTCGCTGGCGGCCGCGGGCAAGGTGCAGTCGTATGGTCGCGGGCGAGCGCGTCGCTGGATGACCCCGCCGGTACCGGGATTCGCGACGACTTTGTTACTCACGGCGCTACTACCGAGTGACTAGGATCACTTCACCACCCAGTGATGAGGACAAAATCATGAAGCAATCACCTGCTGAAATCATCCGTGAGTACGGACCCTTTCCGGGGGTCGACGCCGTGCATGGCGTCACCTATGACGGTCAACACGTCTGGTTTGCCTGCGCAGACAAACTCAACGCCCTCGATCCGGCGACCGGCAGGACGCTACGTTCGATCGATGTCGCTGCCCATGCAGGAACGGCCTTCGACGGCCAGCACCTGTTCCAGATCGCCGAGGACCGCATCCAGAAGATCGATCCGCAAACCGGTCGTGTGCTCGCGACGATCCCCGCACCCGGTGGCGGCAGTGACTCGGGGCTCACGTGGGCCGAAGGGACGCTCTGGGTGGGCCAGTACCGGGACCGGAAGATTCATCAGATCGATCCCCGGACCGGGGCGATTCTTCGCACCATCGAGTCCAACCGCTTCGTGACCGGTGTCACCTGGGTCGACGGAGAACTCTGGCACGGCACCTGGGAAGGCGACCAGAGTGATTTGCGGCGAGTCGACGTGCGAACCGGAGAGGTGCTGGAGAGCCTCGAGATGCCGCCTGGGGTGAGTGTGTCGGGGCTCGAGTCCGATGGTGGCGATCAGTTCTTCTGCGGCGGTGGAAACAGCGGGAAGGTGAGGGCTGTTCGCCGACCTCGATGAGGCATCGCAACCGCCAGCGGCGCCTGGATCTATGTCGACTCCACGGTCACGCAATTGACGCGGCCCGATAGGGGTCGACATAGGCTAATAGCCTCCACCGCCCATGCCGCCCATGCCCCCGCTGTTGCTGGATGGCTCTCTGGATTTTTGCTGCGCCCGGCTCCATTGCGCACAGCTGATAAAGCTCGTGTGATCCACTTTGCCAAATCCATCGAAGCTGACATTGAAAGGCTGCTTATGGCCGTCTTGAGTAAACACATAGTCAAAGCAGGTGCCGGGCACCACTGTGCGCTCGGTTATGGATAAAGGCTTTCCGCCGATGGCCAGAACCTGATCCTTGCTCATGCCGGTCTCGACCTTGGCCACCAGCGGCTGATTACGATAGACGTGTGAGTCAGTGGTGCAACCTACCAACGCGGATAACACGGCGACCAGCGCGAACAGAGATTTGTTCATGGCAAGGCTCCCGGTAGCGAGTGAGGTAAAGCGGCTCCTGGGTGCATCAATGAAATTAAAGTCGAGTTCTGCAGGGCGCGCCAAATATCCTCCGAGCCGAGGCTGCAGGAGTTAGCGCATTTGGGAATGAGGCAGGCAACAAAAAGCCCGCGCGAGTCGGGCTGTCTGTCTGGGGCGCTGGTTCCTTCAGCTGGTGCGAGTGTGCTCCGCGGCTGGAGCAGAATCAATGGACGGGTGACGGAACGCTTGAGAAAGGGTGAAAAAAAGTTGGGTGATGGAGTGCATGGCCTGCAGCGTCCAAAACCTAAACCCCGGAAACGAAAAAGCCCTGTGGTTGAAAGGGCAGGGAGAGCGGTGTTACTTGAGGGGAGAACCAGAGATTTTGGAGTAAGTGTCGATATCAGTTGTGGCAAGCAGGCAGCGGCCATCCTTGAATTTTGCGTAGAAGGTTATTTCCTTTTCTCTATCACAGAGCAACCAACCCGCAACCAGTCCAATCGGCCCCAAAAGCAATGCTCCCGCCAGGCTCCATCGAATAACGCTGCCTTTCTTGTTTACGACTTCTTCGGTTGCTGTTTCCAGGGTCTGCAGTTTTGAAAGGGGTATCGTTAATTCGCGAGAAGGTGTCAGCACGGTCTTTAGAGTGAACATTCCCGATTTAAACTCGGCATCACCTGCCAGAAAGTCACCGGATATTACCGTTATTCTCGACATGGCTTGTTCTTCCGTTGATCTGCGTTAGCCCGCTGGTTACTGGGCTCCAAAGGCCCCCCGTCAGTCAATCGGCTTGCGACAAAAGGTGAGGCCGGCGGTCATCCGGATGTCGTCCGATCCTCGTCGGTTGGCATGACTCGTCGAAATGAAGGGTTGAACTACGCTTAACGTTCCACAGAGAGGTATGCGTCATGAGCGAAGATCGAGTGGTTGCGCTTGAGATAGCGTTGAAAACGGTGATGGCTATCGCCAGAAATCACGGGCTTGATGTTGATGAACTGTGCAGACAATCCATTGGCGCAATAATCGGAGACCCGGACATGAAGTGGGTGAAGGAAGACCACGCTCAGAATGCCATCGCCGAGATTGAAATGGCCCAAGCTGACATTGCGCGCCTGCCTCTAAGTTCAGCGCAATAGGTGAGTGGTGAAAGTAAGGGCGCTGCTGGCCGAGCGCCGGCAGCGAATCGGTGATCAGCTTGAGTTGGCGGCAGTTATTGATGTCTGTCGTTTTTAGCCGGATCAGTGTTGCGCCGATCTTCGCCACAAGGGTTGCCGGTATCCAGCAGCCGTCTCTCCGCCAGGACATTTCGAAGTGCCTGGCGATCCGAGGGGTCCAGCTGATGCTCTCTCTCTTTAAGCGCAAGCAAGATTGGGCTAGACCAAGCGCGATAGGTTTGCTCACGAATGGATGTCATCTATCTCCCCCTGATAAGGCACCCGCCAACAAAGCAGGCGCAGTTCGATGCGGTAGAGACCCTAGTCGAGGAAACTGTTTGTCGCCAACAACGGGCACTGCGATGGTGCGCCTCCTCCGTGAGCTGGGGATTTAGCAATCCTGACGAATAAGTCCTGCTCGCTTGAGCATTCATATGAATTGAATTCCTGCGCCGATCACCAAGCGAAAGGGAGTGCTTACGGCTTTCGCAACCTAGGCGTCCGGCAACGTCATCCAGCTGACATTCGTTATGAGTCAATTGTGCTCGCGTGAACATTTTTATCTGCTTGTGCAGCAGAAACTGGCGGGGAGTCTAAGATTGAAATGCCATATGTCGGTTCGTCACAAATTCAGGTGATGGTGCGAGGGGACCGTTGGCATGGTTGCGGCTTTGGAGCCAACACCGGACCGGTGTCGGCAAAAATGGATTTAAACCTGGAGGGAACCATGACCAATTTCATCGCCACCGGCGAGCCACCTGAAGCTGTCCGTTTCATGATCAAGGTGTATGCCTGCTTGCTGCTCGCAGGATTTGCGCTTGTGCCGGCCTATCTGATTGGCTACTTGTACTTCTTTCAGGACCCCACCCTAATATTCGAGCACCACGCGTTCCATATCATTGCGATCACGGCAGCCACCTTGGCAGGCTTGTTTATTACTTACGTAACGTGGCGCTGCTATCAGTCATCGGGAGACCCGCTGCTGCGCTGGATGACCCTTGGCTTTCTCGGTTTTGTGCTGATCTACGCATTGCATGGAGTGTTCACCGGGCAAGCACACCATAATATCTGGCTCTTCCTGCTTTATGGACCGGCCTCTCGACTGGTCATGTCGATTCTGCTGTTAGTCGGAATGCTGTCGTACCACCGCCCACCTGATGCCGCGGACCAACGAATGAAGGTCCGCCCGTGGTTGACCTGGATAGGACTGTTCCTGCTGGTTGACCTGGCAGTGGCGTACGTCGCGAATTCGCCGATCGCCGGTCATCTCGCGGTGCGCCTCTCGATGGAAGGGGGCGCCCTCGTGCTTTCCACATTGACCGTGGCAATGCTCCTGCTGCGCCGTATCCGATCGCCGCTGATGATGATTTTTGTCATCTCGGTCACCGCGTTCGCGTTGTCATCTCTGGCCTTCATTCTTGCGCGTCCGTGGAACCACATGTGGTGGCTCGCTCATGCGATTTTCGCCGCTGGATTCTTCCTGTTGAGCTATGGGGTAGTGCAAGCGTTTCTCACCACGCGGTCGTTCTCGAAGATTTACAGCCAAGAGGAGCTGATGGTACGTCTTGCCGAAGCGATGGCGTACACCGAGGGCGCCCTGCAGGAACTCCAGCGCACCAATCAAGAACTCGGGCACCTTGCGGCGACTGATCCACTGACCGGCGCTGATAATCGGCGTCGGTTCATGGAGCGGCTCGAAGTCGAAATTGGCCGGACCGCGCGCGGCGGTGCGCCGTTCTCCGTGCTGGCACTCGATCTGGATAATTTCAAGGCCATCAACGATCGCTTCGGCCATCAGGTTGGCGATGACATCCTGAAGAGCTTCGTGCAGAAATGCCTCGATTCGATCCGGCCGTATGACGGCGTAGCCCGAGTGGGCGGGGAAGAATTCATGATACTGCTACCTCAGACTTCACTCGAAGGCGCGCACCTGATCGCCGAGCGTCTGCGAAGCACTGTTGCAGATACTTCGTTTAACGGCCTGCAGCGGTTAACCGTGGTCACAGTGAGCATCGGCATATCGCAATCCGGCCGCGACGGCGACACCATAGAGGCCATTCTGCGCGTAGCCGATCAACGCCTGTATCACGCTAAACACCAAGGCCGTAACCGTGTGGTCACTGCCATCAAAACCAGCCTCCAACCTCTGCCGTGACCATCATTTCGAAGTCGCTGAAAGCGTGCGTTGCATGCGTTGCCGGGCAATGGTTTTGTTTTCTGTGGGCATCTGGATACCTCGCCGGGATCGACTACAGTTGAGCGATCAGCCAAAAGGAGAAGGTCATGACGTGCTTGATTTGCGACGAACCTGCTTCACATGTCGATGTCGGTGATGATTACCAGGAAAGAGAGTGTCCGAAGTGCGGACGCTATCGAGTCACCCATACAGCGCTTGTGTGGATGCAAACCCACGGCTGGCGCTTCGACGTGAAACTGACTCGGACCTGGCTTGCACACCAACAGGGCTCAGGATTGATCCCGATTATTGATTCGCAGCAGGCGAGCGTTCTGATCCTGGTTTAAGCTGCCGCCATCACTGCCTCTATGATCTTCTGTCCGGCCCGCGGCGGCACATGTTGCCAGTCATGTGCAGGGTCAGTCGGTGGTTGTCAGGGCGCAGCGTGCCATCCAGGCTGGATGGCCGGTCAGTTTGCGCTACTGAAAACAGGGAGGTTCCAAATGATAGCGAAGCTACTCGTGACTATCGGGATTGCTTTCTACGCCGTCGTTGTACCAGTGCTAGAGATCAATGGGACCCATGTTTTCAACCAGGCTTGGGAACCCCATGCACGGCTCCATGAGGTCTGGCAGCTTTTCACCAATACAGCGATGGGTGTATTTAGTCTTTGGCTAGTGTGGTTCAAGGGCAATCTACGTCTCTCCAGTCTTTTGACCTTGTTCGTTACTGGCGGCTTCTTGATGGCTTATTGGCTTCGGAACTCTTATGGCGGTTCGATGACCCTCACTGATGGCTCAGAGAAAATGATTCTGGGGGTGAACCTAGGCCTTTTTGCATACACCCTTGCGATTTTACTGGCTGGTATTGCAGCTGCACTCGAGCAGCGAAAACGAAGGGGGCGTCTATCGCCAAGGTGAGACGTCACCTTGTCGCTATATTTCAACGAGGGGCGGGTTTTCTCCCTTACCTGGAGGTGACCACGCAGAATGCAAAGCGCCTGTTCATTGAGCGGGATTGAAGTATTTTTTGGCTGTGCTATACCAAAAGATAATCAGCATGCTGCTTAATTGCATGTGGAAGTCTAAGTTGTTTTTTATTATGAAAGGGATGGTTCGTGACCGGGTTGAAATTATTTATAATCAGGCATGGATTGTTGTTGAAGTTTTTTGCCGTCGCTGGTAGCGCTGTCGTCGCTGCGATTTGGGCGGTGCTTACCTTTGTATATCCAGACTTTATTTTGCCAAGATTTGATAAAGGGAATCTGGAGGTTCAAATTAGCGCTAGTCCAAAGGGGGAGACCGACGAGGCAAATATTTGGAGCGTGTTGTTTAAGCAGGCAAATACTGGAAAGAGAAGGCTGTATATACCCGCTTCTTATTTCTATGTGCGAGCGTTCAGGTTTACCGATCTTAGCGAAAAAGATAACTTGATAACTGTTGAAGAGGCGGCGGAGTCAAAAAGGATAAGGGCCGTTTTAGTGGAGGATGTGCTCGCAAGAAAAACGCTCAGTGAAAAAAACCGAATAGGAGATGAGGCCGTTAACTATATTTTTTACAAAAATTGGGAGGAGATTGTAAGGAAGGGAAACCTTCAAGATCTTGTTGATGTAAGATCAGGCTATGGTCCGCGTGCAGGTGTATTGCGTGGCATTCATTTCGGCCAGGTTAATTATTCCACTAATGTTTTAGAGCCTGGCGAGTGGTTAGAGACTGAAATTTTGGTTGCGGTTCCAAAAAAATATCAAGCGATACAAGTTGATCATGCTGTTGCGGCGAGTAAAGATAGTTTGGATGAGGTTATAATCGGGTTTCCTGGCAAGCATGGTGTTTTGCTCGTTCCGTTTGCGAATGGGCCAGATTTAGAGGAGAGACTTTCAAAAGTTGGCGATGATCGTAATAAAGATCTCTCTGGCTTGGATGAGCGCTTCTACAAAGATCGTAAAGAGTCCTTGTTTTATGTTAAGGCCAGGAAACAATTCTTTGTCGGAAAGTTAACGGGTGAGTCAGTGGTTGGGGAGTCGAAAGCGGGAGGAGGGGCGGTTTCGTCACAAAGTAAAACGAATAGAAATTGAAGGAGTTGTTCAGCGGAACTGATGCGAATTCAATGGTGACCCAGTCGGAGCTATGAGCGTTACGTTAAAGATTATCGCTGATGCTCTCTCCAGTTGTTACCGTGGGCCGGACTCAAATCTCATGGCGGGAACGTGAGTTTGCCGTGCGGGCACGGATTGCGGCGTAATATCCTTTTTAACTCTCAATAGGGCTTCCGAGCATGGATAAGTTAGAAACGAGCAAAGATAACTGGATAGGTTTTGTTGAGGACAAAGCGGACACGAGTTTTGTTCTGCTATCTGTCTGGGTCGAAAACTGGGGGAATAAAACCATACGGGTAGATAAGCGTGCGCTCCCGGACTTGGTTCAGCTCGTACAAACTGCGGCCTCAAAGTATCGAAGATGACCGATAAGCCAAAGTTGCACCTCATTCAAGACCACCCTCGCACCGGATACTCCGGCAGAGCAGGGCGGACGCTATCGAGTCCGCGGCGGCACGCATTGCCAGTCATGTATCCCGGTCCTTGGGCTTGCAGGCAAAGGACTGGAGTATTCCGTTGCGTAAAGGCAGTAGGCCGCTATCGTGAGTCAGGCGCGTTACTGTGTAATCAGCCTGAAAGCCTGATGCCCGGTCGACGGCACGATCACTCATCTTCATCTAATCGGAACCTGCTCAAGACAGGGGATCCCGGTAGCTTTCTGGTCTCAACCTCAACATGCCTCCCGCCACAGTGCTCGCAATTGAAGACCTGGCCGTCGATGTCCTCGTCAAAGCAAAGCTCTACGGACGTATCTTGTTTGCATTTCTGACAGATGAGTTTTTTCGTCATGGCTGTAACCCCTGAAAATTTCACCGCCTGAGCTTAGCCAACTTTTCCTGTGACCACCGAGACAAATCCTCATGCCCACAGAAAACCAAATCACTCAGCCCTGAGCATTGAGCGTTACTTTCAGTGGCACTACCGCAAGTCGGAAGCTGAAATCCGAAGCAGGTGGGCTGCTAACCTTTCGGTTTTAACCTTGTAGCGCATCTTTTTCCATTGAAATGCAAGTGACGAGCACAAAAACACAGTCGTTGGAGAACCCGCTTTCCAAGCGAGGTATGCGATGGATCGGTCAAGAGTTTCACGCACGATGGCTTTACTCGGGATTATTTCTTTCGGTGCAAGCAGCAATTCAGTCGCGGTTCAGCTTCAACCCAGCGATCAGGACATCGCCGATGCGTATATTTATCTGCTCGGTCGTTTACACGTAACCCGCCAGCAACAGCTCGATTTCCAGGACGGCTTCAAATGGAACGAACTCATCCATCGCATGCCCGGCGCGGTTGATTGGCCTAACCCCAACCTTGATGTTGCGTATTCGGAGGCCTGGGTCGCGGTCGATGAGTCAAGTTGCACGATTGTCTCTGTACCAAAAGTCGAGGACCGTTACTTTACCGTGCAGTTTCTGAACGGTTGGGGCGAGACGCTTGCCAACATTAACGAACGAGTCTTCCCCCGCAAGCCTTACGGCGACTTTGCCGTGTGTCTCAGAGGCGCCAAGGTCAAGCTGCCGGACGGCTTGACCAGCCGCATCGACTTGCCGGTCAAGCATTCTCGTATCCTTGCGCGTGTTGCATTGGGCAGCGATCCGGATCGCGCCGTTGCACTGCAGCAGCAGTTCAAGCTCACCGCCAGCGGCGCCCCCAAATTGCCGGAGATCCCCAAAACGCCGATTTTCGAAATGGAGAAGTTGCCTGGTGTCGAAGCCTTTGACGCCGCTGAAGCAGCGCTCGACAGCGATCCGGACCTGAATCCTGGCCTTGAACACCTACAGCAGACGACGCGCGTTGTGGTAAAGGCGATAAGCGACCCTGCTGAACGAACTCGTGTCGAGCAGGTGATCCGAAAAGTAGCTTTCCCGCAGTTCGCCAAGGCAGGCAGCATCATTGGTCACGGAACGGTTGAGAATGGCTGGGCGCGTCCCGGCGTCGTAGGAGAGTACGGGCTCGATTACCTCGCGCGAACCCTGGTCAACCATGGCGGTATTTGGGCCAATATCAAGCCCGAGGTCCTCTATTATCGAGGCGGCAATGATTCGACGGGGGCCGAACTCAATGGCGACAATGTTTACACAATGACTTTCCCTGCTGACGCATTGCCGACCCGGTTTGCCAGGTACTTTTGGTCCATCATCGCTGTCGATAACGTCCACTTTCGAGTGCTTGCGAACCCGGCGAAACGCTATTTACTCAATGAGCAGACCAAACCCCAGCGAGGCGCGGATGGATCGCTCACCCTCTACTTCGCCGCCGAGAAGCCACCCGACGCGCCAGAGGGTAACTGGCTGCCGACACCGAAGGGTATGGTTTACCGTCTGACCCTGCGTTTCTACGGCCCGCTGGACGGCGTGGCGAACGGTACTTACTACCCGCCGCCACTTGTCAAAGTCGAGTAGTCGCGTCCGGCTCGCCAAACACGTGCCCATCTGCCCACCCCGGCTGCCGCCCGAATTCCTCGAACAGCTCGAAAATGGTCGACTTGACCTTCTGCACGGCATTGCTCTCTACAACCGTGTCATGCCAGCACAGCGAAAGATCCCGCTTGAACAGTCGATGATCGATCCTGGCCAGCTTGAGCCTGTGTTGCACAAGCTCAACATGGGCCGCGGCCCACGGCAGGATCGTGACACCGAGCTGCGCCTTGACGGCCGAGAACAACAGGTCGGTGGAATTGGCTTCGAACTCAACCTCGCATTTCAGGCCGGCCTCCTGCAGTGCAAATTCGACCCGACTGCGAATCGTGTTCGGGGCACAGGGCAGCACCAGCGGCATCTTCGCCAATGCCTCAATCGACACGGGTTCATCCGATAATGCAAATTCCGGCCACGCCACCAAGTACAGCGTTTCGGTTAACAGTCGCCGCAAAGCCATGCCCCGGGTTTCGACCGCATCGACATTCACCGCCAGTGCCACCCGCCCAACAGTGATCAGGCGCCCCAGGTCGGCGCTTGGGGCATCGATCAATTCCAGCTTGATACCCGGATATCGACTGCGAATCGTACGCGCGAGCGGAATCGCCAACATCCGGGCCGTACTCGACGGCATGCCGACCGACACCTTGCCTTGCGGGAATTCGGCGTCCTGGCGCAGTAGTTCCTGGGTGCCGTCGGCCTGGCGCAGCAGTTCGATGGCATGCCGGTAAAGCGTCTGCCCGGCCGCAGTGGGGACCACGCCATGCACGCTGCGCTCAAGCAGTTGCATACCCATATCCAGTTCCAGATTGCGCATCTGCTGGCTGATCGCGGGCTGCGCAATATGCAGCGCTTCACTGGCGCGGGTGATGTTGCCGCACTCGACCACCTTGATGAAATACCGCAACTGGCGCAGGTCCATGCGTACCTCCTAAGCCATATGATTTTCCGATGGATGCAGAGGAATATCATATTTGAAGATTATGAGATACGACGCCTAGACTCGTCTCACAACAAACGAAGCGCTAACGGCCGTCAAAGGCAAGCAGCGCCTCCCGTGATCAGACCTTGGCGCAATAGCCCGTACTCAACCCTTCACTGGAGAACCCTATGCAAGCTTTGCAAGGCGTGAAAATCGTCGACCTGAGTCGCGCACTGTCGGGGCCATTCTGCACCATGGTGCTGGCAGACCTCGGTGCCGATGTGATCAAGATCGAGCCTGGCCCGACTGGCGACATGAGCCGCACCTGGGGCCCCTTCGACCGGGGCGTGAGCACCTACTATTTATCATGTAACCGCAACAAGCGCGGCATCTGCATTGACTTGCGCAATCCCGAAGGGCTGGCCACCATCCAGCAGCTGATCGATGACGCCGACGTCGTCATCGAGAACTTCAAACCCGGCACGCTGGAAAGCATGGGCCTCGGTTATGAGGTGCTCAGCGCCCGCAATCCGCGACTGGTGATGGGCAGCATCAACGCCTTTGGCGCCGACGGGCCGATGAGCAGTTGGCCGGGCTTCGACCAGATCGCCCAAGGCTATTCGGGGCTGATGAGCCTGACCGGTTTCGTCGATGGCGACCCGACGCGCACCGGCACCGCCATCGGCGATTTGACCTCGGGCATGTGGTTGGTGACAGCGGTGCTGGCCGCGCTGCTGGAGCGTGAGCGCACCGGACGCGGTCAGCATGTCGGCACGTCGCTGCTGGCCAGTCTGGTCGGGTTGCTGAGTGTGCACGGCCAACGCTACCTCAGCCTGGGGGATGTGCCGCGTCGCACCGGCAACGCCCATTCGGTGATTGCGCCTTACGGCGTGTTCCAGACAAAGGATGGCCCGCTCAATCTGGCGCCCATCACCTCGGCCATGTGGGGGCGTTTGTGCGTACTGCTCGATTTGCCCGAGCTGCCGGACGATCTGCGCTTCGCCACCAATGAAGCGAGGGTCGAACGTCGTGACGAATTGAGAGAAATTCTGGAAAGCCGTTTGAAAACCCGCAGCAAACGCGAGTGGACCACGCTGTTCGTCGACGCAGGATTACCCGCTGGCCCGATCAACACACTCGACGAGGTCTTCGACGACCCGCAGGTGCTGCACAGCCAACTGACCGAGACACTCACGCACCCGACACTCGGCGCACTGCGTCAGGTAGTGACCCCGGTGTTCGGCGCCACTGACGGCGTTGCCAGCCGCCCACCGCCACTGCTTGGCCAACACACCGTCGAAATACTGCGCGAAGCCGGTTTCGACGCTGTATCGATCAACGCACTGCTCGCCGCTAAAATCGTGTTCCAGGACTCCGACGACATGACCTGCGCGCAATCAACAGGAACCGCACAATGAATCCAACCTCTTACGCTACCGTGACCGTCAACCGGGTCGATGAACGCATCGCGCGGCTGGTCTTCAGCAACCCCTCCCACCGCAATGCACTCAGCGCACAACTGCTGACGGCGCTCGACGAAAGCCTCGTCGCCCTGGCGTCACAACGCATCCCGGTGGTGATCCTCGGCAGCGAAATCGGCCAATCCGTGTGGAGTGCCGGCCACGATATCCGCGAACTGCAACACGACCGCGACCCGATTGCCTACGGCAAACCGCTCGAACAGGTATTGCGCCGCATCCGCGCCTATCCCGGCGTGGTGATTGCCCTGGTGTCCGGCTCGGTGTGGGGCGGCGCGGTGGATCTGGTAATGAGCTGCGACATGGTCGTCGCGGACCGCAGCGCAAGCTTTGCCATGACGCCAGTGAACATTGGATTGCCGTACACCACCAGCGGATTGCTGCGCTTCTTCAACAATTTGCCGATTCATGTGTTGAAGGAGATGTTTTTCACTGCGCAGAAGCTTGATGCGCAGCGGGCGGAACGGTTTGGTCTGGTCAACAGACTGGTCGACAGTGATGTGCTGGAAGCGACCGCGCTGGAACTGGCGCACGGCGTCGCCAGCAAAGCGCCGCTGGCCGTTGCGGCGGTCAAGGAACAGCTGCGTATCCTTGAAGACCTGCAACCGATGCCGGTGCAGGCGATGGAACAGATTGCCGAACTGCGCCGACAAGCGTGCGAAAGTGCTGACTTTGGCGAAGGGCTGGCAGCCTTTGCCGAGCGCCGGCCGGCGGTGTTTAGTGGCAATTAGCACGACAGACTTGAAAGCTTCTGTGTTTGTGCGGCCGACTTCGCGGGCAAGCCACGCTCCCCATGGGTTATGGGGTGATCACCCATTATGTGCAATGTCGATGAACTGCCACGCAACACAATGGGCAAGGTACAAAAGAACTTGCTGCGCGACACCGATCGCAATCGTTTCGGCACGCCCGGCCTGACGTGAGTCGGTTGCTCCACATCCCGGAAAAATAACAACAAGGATGGTACCTGCGGGACCGTCCGAATGCGGGGAGTCAGATTGAAATGAATAATGAGATTCTGTCGATTTTAGTACTAGTGGTCATTTTCGGCATCGCCAGCGTGTTGCCCATCAACATGGGCGCGCTGGCGTTCGCGGCGGCCTTTATCGTCGGTTCGGTAATAATGGACATGACACCGGCGACCATCTTCGCCGGTTTTCCCAGTGACCTGTTCCTGACGTTGGTCGGTGTCACCTATTTGTTCGGCATCGCCCAGAACAACGGCACCATCGACTGGCTGATCGAAAGGGCAGTGTTGATGGTGCGTGGCCATGTCGCCTGGATACCTTGGGTGATGTTCGTGGTGGCGGCGCTGCTCACCGGTTTCGGTGCGCTGAGCCCTGCGGTGGCGGCGATCCTTGCGCCTATTGCTCTCAACTTCGCCGTGCAGTACCGCATCAACCCGGTGCTCATGGGACTGATGGTGATTCACGGCGCCCAGGGCGGCAGCTTCTCGCCTGTGAGTATTTTCGGTGGCATCACCAATCAGATCGTTGAGTCCTCCGGACTGCCTTATGCACCGACCACTCTGTTCATCACCAGCCTGCTGTTCAACCTGGGGATTGCCATGGTGGTGTTCGTAGTCTTCGGTGGCTTGCGCAGCGCTCGCTTGTCACTGGTGGCGGTTTCGCCCGGTCCCGGGTTGCATGCCGCGGGTGCATCGCTGGCCATTCTTGGCCACGGCGGTACGCCGGCTTCCCCGGCTTATCACCGCACCGACCTGACGGGCGCCGGTGCGCCGCTGCAAGCCGTCCACGGCCTGGACTGGGCCAAGCGGTCGACGCTGGTCGGGCTGTTGGCCCTGGCGGTCTCGGCACTTGTGTTCAAGTTCAATGTCGGCCTGGTGGCCATGACGGTCGCGGTGGTCCTGGCCATGTTCGCGCCCAAGGCGCAGAAGGCGGCCATCGACAAGGTCAGTTGGTCGACTGTGCTGCTGATCACCGGGATCATCACTTACATCGGAGTGATGCAGCGCATCGGCACCATCGACTATGTCGCCCATGGCATCTCCAGTCTGGGTGAGCCGCTGCTGGTGGCTTTGCTGCTGTGCTTCACCGCCGCGATCATCTCGTCCTTCGCCTCGTCCACGGCCTTGCTCGGGGTGATCATTCCCCTGGCCGTGCCGTTCTTGAGCCAGGGCCAGATCAGTGCGGTCGGTGTGGTCGCGGCCATCGCCATTTCCACCACCATCGTCGACACCAGCCCGTTCTCCACCAATGGCGCGCTGGTGGTGGCCAATACACCCCAGCAGGAGCGGGAAAAAGTGTTGCGCAGCCTGCTGATCTACAGCGCGGTGATTGCCCTGGTGGGACCCTGTGTTGCCTGGTTGACCCTGGTGGTGCCCGGGGTGCTTTGAACCATCGGGTCAGGCGTGATCAGGCCAGTATCACTGGAATACACACCCGCCGTCAGGCGCGGGTTAGCGGGTAGCCAGGCAAGATGCACCGGCCGCTGTCGCCCGGCGCAACTGCGACATGACGTTCCCGCCGTAACCACCGCTGTAGGTGATTCGATGGAGGATAAAGGCGAAATTTGAATCCATCGGCCCCTTGATTACGCGTTCTCACCGGTAGCGATCCGCGAGAATGCTTACTTTGGCATTGTCCAGGATTGCAGCGTGTAGCCCTCCAGGCTCAACTCGGCGCGCGCCTCTTCCAGCAGGGTTTCCAGCTGTGCCGGATCGGAATAGGCACTGCTTGGAATCTGTTTGTGGCCAATACGAGTGTTGGTCCGGTCGATGACGGTCAGGCTCAGTTCGCCATTACCGTCTTGCGGAGCCCAGGCGACGCATTGAAAAGGTTCAAATGCGTCGCGGGCAATCAAAAGTGCTTCGTTGATGCGCAGTGGGGTGCTCATGGGTTTTCTATCCTTGTAACCGGAATCACCGGTGCTTGCGCGAAAATCAACATGAAAAATCCTGCTCGACATGACGAAGCCTCACCAATTTAGAGCTTCGAGCGTAGCCGCAGAATGCCGGCTAGCGCGGTGGCATGTGTAACAACGTGTGCCATCATGATGGCATCATCGGTGTCGGGCTGTACGTGGGCATCCATGGCTGGATCGGCCTGAACGCTCAACGCCAGGGATGTCGTAGGGCGCTGCGTCTTTCTCTACCGCAAGGCGTAGCACATCACCGCTGGGCACATATAAAAACTCGGGCTTTGGATCGATAAGGCGAGTGATCAGCCAAGGACAAGCGATGCGGTCGATCTCGGGTAATCCACCTCATGGAGCACCTCCTGCCTGGCTCAGTAGGCTGGGTGATCTGGCGAGCCCGGTGCCCGCCCGAGAGTGTTAATCAACTCGTGCTCTCTAGCGCAGCAGATGCACTGCCAAGCCGACAAGCGCGCAGCCAATCAGCACTTGAATGACGCCCCGCTTGAAGCGGAACAAGGCAATCGCCGCTGCAATGGCGATCAGCGCAGAGGGCCAATCGAGAGTGCCGCTGAAGCTGTTCGGCCACAGCACGTGATAGCCAAAGAAACACGCGAGATTGAGGATCACCCCCACCACCGCAGCGGTAATCCCGGTCAGTGGCGCGGTGAACTTGAGTTCGTTGTGGGTCGACTCCACCAGTGGGCCACCCGCCAGGATGAACAGGAACGATGGCAGGAAGGTGAACCAGGTCACTAGGGACGCGGCGACGGCACCGGCAAGAAACACTTGATCGGGACCGAACACTTGCGAGACATAGGCCCCGACAAAGCCAACAAAAGCCACCACCATGATCAGCGGCCCCGGCGTGGTTTCCCCCAGGGCCAACCCGTCGATCATTTGTGTAGGAGTCAGCCAGCCATAGTGACCGACCGCGCCTTGGTAGACATAGGGGAGCACGGCGTAGGCACCGCCAAAGGTCAGCAACGCGGCCTTGGTAAAGAACCAGCCCATTTGAGTCAAAGTGCCTTGCCAGCCATAAAATATGGTCAAAAAGCCCATCGGCAACGCCCACAGCGCGGCGCCAATCAAGGCCAGGAGTACCAGTTTCAGCCAGCTGAACCGGGCATGCCCGGGGGATGGCGTGTCGTCATCGATCAAGGCCTGGCCGTAGGATTTCTTCGCAGCGCCATGTCCTCCGATTCTGAACTTCTCGGGCGCCAGACGGCCTCCGACATAGCCGATCAACGCGGCAGCCAGCACGATCAGCGGGAAAGGAACGTTGAACGCGAATATTGCAGTGAACGAAGCAGCTGCAATCGCCCACAGCCAGTTGTTCTTCAGCGCCCGTGAGCCGATTCGATGAGCCGCCTGCACTACGATGGCCGTCACCGCAGGCTTGATCCCATAGAAGAGCCCGGCGACCACCGGCACCTCGCCGAAGGCGATATACAGCCAGGACAGCGCGATCAGAATGAACAGCGACGGCAGCACAAACAGCACTCCGGCGATCACGCCGCCCCAGGTTCGATGCATCAGCCAGCCGATGTAGGTCGCCAACTGCTGAGCCTCGGGCCCTGGCAGCAACATGCAGTAGTTGAGGGCATGCAGAAACCGCCGCTCGGAAATCCAGCGCCGACGTTCTACCAACTCCTGGTGCATGATTGAGATCTGTCCCGCGGGTCCACCGAAGCTGATGAATCCCAACTTCAGCCAAAACCAGAACGCCTCACGCAAGCTGATCGCCTCAGGCCTCGGCAGATCCGCTTCAATGCCTGATGAAGAAGCCTTACTCATTGGGTTGTTCCTCTTTCACAAACTCGGCGAGCAGGCCGTCGAAGATGGCGCTTGCAGCAGTCTGCAGACGGTCGTCATCGATAATGGTTTCACGTAGGCCCGCCAGCACCCGTTCGATACCCGCAGCCTCCACCGGCTGAATACCCCCGATATCGAGGTAATGCACCAAGGCAGCAATGCGTCCCAGACCAGGCTCTTGAATATCAAAGCTGGCTTGCAGGGTTTCGAAGGTCACACGGTTGCCGACATGACTGAAGGTCGCGTCATCGAAATCAAAACCGAGGGCATCGGCTGGACAGTCCTGTGGACTGTTCAGCCAGAGGATCCGAGCCTGCGGATCAATGAAGCGGCGAATAAGCCAGGCACTGGCCAGTCGATCGACCCAGGGGCGCTTACGTGTTGCCCAGACACGGCCCAGATAGTCGACGAGGCTCAGCGGCGTTATTGGCTGATCGCGACTATGGGGTTCATCCGCGGACAGCGCTCTGCTGACAGCTGTCTCCAGCTCCTGCAAAGCCAGGTCGATTTGCTGCTTCGGCTGACCAGGAAAGTAATCGATGTATGCCAGCTGATCGTAGGCTTTGCGTAGCTTGCGAATTTGTTTGGTGGTGGCCAGTGCATTTTCGGCATTGAGCTGTGCTCGGCATGTTTCGATCTCAGCGCTTAGCCTGGTGTAGTCCTCGCTACGATCGAACAGCTCGACAAAGCGTTCGCCGTCAGGATCAACTACAGGTAGGACGTAGGCGGTGCCATTGATGGCCAAGATGTTGCGCTCGACAGAAGCGAGTGCTTCTCGACAGGCAGCGGTATTCGGCAAAAGGTAAGCGCCATCACGTAAGACCGCCGCTCCAGAGGCTTTTAGAGCGCGCCAAGCCCGCATGCGCTCGGTGGCATTCGCTGTCGGCAAGCCCAGGATTAAGGTGAGCCAGTTTTTCATGTAGAGAAAGCATCATTAAAAGTAAGTCACTCTACATTATGCTTGTTCGCGAGTCTTGGAAAGGGGCGTCCAGGGACTGAGGATGTGCATTTTAAGAGCAAAACGGGGAGAACCGAAGGAACAACAAATGAAGTTTGCGACCTCAAAAATCTTGAGCGAATAAATGAGCTGCTTAATGATTCAGAGATTGTCGTCGCTCTGGGTGAAATGGCACAGTTGGCCGTGGATAGTTCCAGTTTTTCTGGTGTGATCCACAAGGGTCCACATCCCTCGATGCAATCACTCAACAAAACCTACGATTCACAGAAAGACAACCCTTCTGATCGCAGCAGAGATCGGATTGGCAGGTGGGCAAAGGATATTTTGGCTAAAAAAACTGATAGCAAGAAATAAATCGGCCGTGATTTCACAGGCACATCTGAATGACTGCATCTGCAGCTGAAGCGTCAAAAATACAGCCCCAACCCGACTCAGAAGATCGGCCGCGCCTGTAGTAAGGGCGGCCAGGGTCTTCAACTGTGCGGTGCTTACGGTCAGCGTGGCGAATGACGTCTTTAGATAGCTGTCACTGCGGCGCCGCGCTATCCGCGCCGAAATTGGCGCTGTCCCAGTCCTTGGGCTTGCAGGCAAAGGACTGGGAAATCCTGGCTATATGCCGATATCGTCTGTAAAAAGCGCGCCCTTCACGCCCCATGGAACGAAGCATTTCTTGTCTTGTGTGCGAGCTTGATAGTAATCGGAAAGTTCGTTTGCCAAAGTGGCGGATCTTTCTGTGTCGTACATGATTACAGGCGCAATTACGTCAAGGATTTCCGTGGTATCGATGAGCCTAAATGCCAAATGTTCGGCGGGGCTCAACGCATTAATCTGCGATTCCGAGAGATTCTCATAATCCTCATGCCGTTTGAGATCCTCAATTTCCAGCATGATTGCGTAGCGAAGCCTGTAGATCCAATGATCATTATCGCCAGGGGAGGCTATCGCTTTCCTGATTTTGTCACCTACTGCCATGCGTGTTTTTCTCCGACCAACCTTGAAGGCCATAGCTAAATGTGGCTGAACGTTACTACGTGTCAGTTGTGGGCGTTACCGGGGATTCGTACACGCGGCAGGGTAGCGGTTGATGGCGATAAGCTACCATTTTGGCGGAGCTCATGGAGCTGGGCTACTAAAATGAATACGTTCGGTAGTCGATTGAAGGAGGAGCGGGCGGCACTGGGAGGCGTCTTGGCAAACGATCAAAGTAAGTACGAGAAGGGATCTCGATCTCCTAAGGCAGACTACTTGACGGCTGTCGCATTCAGGGGGCGACGTCCTCGATCTACTGACGGGGAAGAAGTCCCGGTTTAAAGAAGAGCTGCCCGAAGAAACCCAAATCCTTGAGAGTTACCGCCGCCTTAATCAGGGCGATCGGAGCGCCTTCGCACGGCTTGCATCATCACTTGCTGGGTTTACATCACCAAATAACAGTGGCTCCCGATGCGGTGGTGCTACAGTCGCCCCCTTTCAGGATGAGGAAGAATCATGCGGATTTTGATAGGGGCGGTGGCTCGGCCCATCAGCCAATGGCTGATTGCAACTGGTATTAGTCTTGTCGCAATAATGACCAATGTGCAGGCTCAAACCACGCCTCAAGCCGCCCAGGAGATAAAGGGGTTGCTGGACTTTGTCGAACACAGCGAGTGTCAGCTTGTGCGCAACGGGAGCGAGTACTCAGGTCCGCAGGCTCGTACGCATCTGGAGAAGAAGCTAAATTATCTCGAAAGCAAGAACATGGTGAGTAGCGCAGAAGACTTCATTGACCTTGCTGCCACTAAAAGCAGTATGAGTGGAAATGCCTATGAAGTGCGCTGCCCGGCAGGCGTACAACCAACAAGCACCTGGTTGAGGACAGAACTTCAGAGGCAACGCCGGTCGCATTGAGCTTGGCAGCAGAAAAGCCAAACCTAGGAAACGAAAAAGCCCTGAAAAATCAGGGCTTTTTCGTATAAAGATGGCGGAGGCGATGGGATTCGAACTCATGGACCTGTTACAGTCGACGGTTTTCAAGTCCGACGAATAAGCGTTATATTTCAATTGCATAGCCATTATCAGTTTCCGCAAGCGAGCATTCTCCGATGCTCTGGAGGCCGCTAAAATCAATGGGTGGCACTTTACTGCCGGAAACGAATTTGGCCTGTTTTCCGGCCTCATCGGGTGGGCATTACGATCTCCCCGACACGCCGATAAACCGTCTCAGTGATGCGCTTGTCGGTGTGACCGAACAGGCGGCTAGCATGCCCCAGATCGTCGATTTCGTTGGCCGCTTTTGGCCGGATATCCCTGAACTGGAACTGCCGTATGCTTGCCGCGAGCGTTGGGTCTTCGTCTTCCAGCGCTTTAACGATTGCCACGTTGCGTGCGTCGTCGAAGCGCAGACGGAGCATCGGCGCGGTAACCCGGCGACCGTCCTCGGTGACGATTAGGTAAGGATTCCGGACTGCGCGCGCTTTCCTCTGCTCAAGCAGCCTTTCAATCAGTTCGCCCAGGCCATTGATGATATCGCCGGCATCGAGGCGGATGCGTAACTTCTTCGACGTCTTGCCTTGGGCGACTTGCAGGAAGCTGTCGATGACATCCGTGGCTCGCATAGACAGAACGTCAGCAGGGCGTTGAGCAGTGAAGTAGGCTAGGTCCATGGCATCCTTCAGTTCGGGAGACGCTGCCCCGTAAACAGCGTTCCAGATGGTGGCGTCGGCGTAGAAGTCGCGGGGCGTTTCTTTATTCTTGCGCACGCCAGAAGCTGGGTTCTCCTTGTCGGTGATGCCCCATTCCCTGGCGATGTTGTAGATGTGCGAGAGCAGCGAGATTTCGCGATTCGCCCGAACCTTGCCGGTTCGCTTGTCGCGGTATTGCGCAATTGCCTGTGGTGTCACTGCATTGATCGGAGCATCGCTGAATGCCTTCCTGAGCTGCGTCAGCGAGAGCAGGTTGTCTTTCTGGGTTCTAGGCTTCTTACCCGGGATGATCTCGGCTTCGTAGCGGTCAAACACTTTGCCCAGAAGCGTGTTCAGTCCGTTCCGCGCGGCTCTGTTGTTTCCTAGTTTGATAGCCGCCCCCAGAACCGTGACACAGTCGACAGGTGACTTCTTCCGATCCACCGCAGGTCAGACAGTCGTCCTCAGACAACCAGCCTGTTCCAGTCGGGGATTTCTGAGTGATTTGCGACATCCGGATTTTGGTAGTGCAGTTGGGCAACCGCCGTGAGGTATTCCGATAACTGAAAGGAATCTTTACCGGCCTTGACAGGCTATGCCGCCATCACGGCACCATCACAAGGAGAGGCCATGCAGTTGCTCGGTAACCGTCCGGCCAACACACACCTTTTTGATCCCAACGCTCAGGGCGATGGTGACTCGATTCCGGGCCAGCCGCGGGAGCGCGCTGGCCAACTGCGTAATTGCAGCGCACATGACCACCCTTTTGCATGGTCACTGATCAGCCAATTGCATTCGACTTGACCAGCCGATGCGGCAATGCTGACCGGCAGAGAACGGCCGATTTTGTTGAAAGAGTCGACTTGGCCTAGTTTCCCATGCATTGAGCAGTGATCGCAGTTCTGCACGCTATCAGGCGCGTACATTTCTGCCGTGGAAACCGAAGCCGACTATTTCAACACAACGGCCAAAAGGAGGCACTCTAAAGAGTCTTGGGAAGCCGAGCCGATTCATTGCGTTGATCCAACGTCCTAGGTGGATTTTCGGAACAGCTCTTGGCGAATTTTACCGATGGCTCCCATGGGATTGAGCCCCTTTGGGCAGACCCAAGAGCAGTTGCCGATGCTGCGGCAACGGAACAAGCTGAACGGGTCCTCCAGCCGCTCTAGCCGTTCCACCGTGGCCTGATCGCGGCTGTCGGTGATGAAACGCCAAGCCTGCAACAGCCCGGCTGGACCTACGTACTTTTCCGGGTTCCACCACCAGGATGGACATTGCGAGGAACAGCAACCACAGAGAATGCATTCATACAGCCCATCGAGCTTAGCGCGCTCCTCGGGGGACTGGAGACGCTCGATGGCCGGTGCTGGCTCGTGGTTGATCAGCCATGGCTTGATGCTCTTGTACTGCTGAAAGAAGAGACTCTGGTCGACTACCAGATCGCGGATGACCGGCATGCCGGGCAAAGGTCTGATGATCAGTATGCTGGCCGTGCCCAGCGCCTCCGAAACTGGCGTGATGCAAGCCAGTCTGTTCTTGCCGTTGATATTCATGCCATCCGAGCCGCAAACACCCTCCCGACAGGAGCGCCGGTAGACCAGTGTCTGATCTGCCTCGTGCAGGAACTCCAACGCATCCAGCACCATTCGCACTCGGAACTCCTCGGGCAACGACAACGACTGCATCCAAGGCGACCGTTCTTGTTCCGGGTGGTATCGATATACCTGTACTTCAATCATGGCTCGTTTCTTCTCCACCGATTACGACGAGAGTGGGCAGCACCTTGATCCGGTAAGCGCACGGCGCCCACATCCGGTCGATCAGGAAAATTCCTCACGTGGAGCATAGACGTTGATGACGTCAGGGCGAATTTGCATCCGGCGCGAGCTTACGGGACGGACGGTGAAGCGTCGCTGACAGACAACCCGCTTCCTGAGACTGTGCGACGCATCGGCGCGGGGACGTTGTCCCTTCCTTTGCTGCTGCGGCTCGTAACCAGATTGGTCCGGTTTCATCTGACGCGCACGCAAGCGGTGCGGCCGGATGCTTCGCACCCTGGTTTCGCCCTGAACGGGCTGCACCAGAGCGGAACGGAAAAATTCAGTCTGGGGGCCATTTTTTCCTCACCCCCTCGCGGGCTCGGGTGGTGTCTATCCGGCTGTTTCCGCCGTCTTCGCCGTCGGTTTATCAGAGCGGCTTTTGGCCGCTCTGGGTGCGCAACCATGCGGTTTTCGCCTGGGAGCAGTCCCTATGCAGCGTTTAGCCAAACCTTCGTACTATGTCGCCAGGACCTCTTCGGTCAAACGACCTATCTGATTCCCTGGGAGCCCAGGCTTTGCCCGGGTAATCCTGCGAAGATCGTGAGGTCGGAGCATCGTTCTATAACGAATTTGCTCATGTTGCTCGAAGCGTTTGAACTGAAAGAAGCGCATAACGAGGCCCATGCCAATCGCGCGATTCAAGACGAAGGTTGGCAGTTATGCCGTCACTCCGGGCGTCCATGGCGTGACCAGTGTGTTGGATAAAAAGAAACCCGCAGCGGAGCCGAACCGTACCCCACTCACCCCGAAAGGGAGCAGGCTGGAGTAGCACTCTGGCAGTGAGCGTAATCGACTCCACTGGTCGCGCTATGGACGCCTTGCAGACCACTATAGACCGAGACCCAGAAGTGCACCTTCCAGAGGATCGCTTCGCGTCACATACCTGAGGCCGGAGCCGTATGCGGGAGTTCCGCACGTACGGATCTGTGCGGGTTTGCCAGGTCACTGCCATTCCTACGGCGACCGTTTGATCAAATAAATATTGAACTATTGGAGAGTGCCGACGCTGAAATTATTTTGATCCGCGGATGGATAAGTTTGCTATGGTCCGTGAGGAAGGAGGAGTTTTTATCAAAAATCTAATCCAGAGGCGTTGGAGCCTAATCGTTACTCGGCGAGTCATTCACCCGAGGTCGATCGCTCAGCGAACCCATGTGTGCTTCCAGACTCTCACTGGCCTGAGTCCATTTAAATATGGGCTGATGATATTGTTGTGCCTGGTGTTCGATGGATTTTCCGGATTACAAGCAAAAGAATACGGAGAAATCGAGCAGCAGCGTATAGAAAAAATCTTTCCAGGCGGCGCTAGCTTGTCCGCGCCGACAGGCGAGTTCAAGGTTCGCACCATCAGCTCTGGAGAAAAGCCGCTCGGTTATGTGTTCCAGAGTCAGGACGTGGTGGATATTCCGGCCTATTCAGGCAAACCGATCAACATGCAGGTAATCCTCGATGCCGGCGGTGTGATCCAGGATGCCTACGTGCTGGAGCACCATGAACCGATCCTGCTGATTGGGATTCCCGTCGAAAAGCTCCACGCCTTCGATGCCAAGTACAAGGGTATCAAGGCTGACCGGAGAGTGGTCGTCGGCCATTCCAGCGACCCGAAAGCGGTCACCGTGGATGCGATCGCGGGCGCGACCGTCACGGCGATGGTGGTCAATGAGGTGATCATGCGCGCTGCGCACAAGGTGTCCGTATCGCTCAAGCTGGTCGAGGACTCGGGCGGCGTGGCGCGCAAACCCGCCACCGTGCGCGAAGACTTTTTCGAGCCCGCCACCTGGGAGCAACTGACCGGCAACGGCGCCATTCGCCGCTTGAACCTGACCCGTGGCCAGGTTGACGCAGCCTTCAAGGGGACCGAGGCCGAGGGCGTCGACAACGCCAGTGCCGAGCAAGTCGATGAAACCTTTATCGAACTCTATGTCGCCGACCTGAATCCTCCGGCCATCGGCCGCAACCTGCTGGGCGACAATCAGTACCGCTTCCTCATGCAGGATCTCAAACCCGGCGAACAGGCCATCGCCGTGCTGGGACGCGGGCTGTTCTCTTACAAGGGCTCTGGCTATGTGCGCGGCGGGATCTTCGACCGGGTGCAGTTGCGTCAATTCGGCAACATCATCAGCTTCCGCGACATGGACCATCAGCGGCTCTCAGATGTGTTTGCCAAGGGCATGCCCGAGTTCGATGAAATGTCGATTTTCATTGTGCGCGAACCGGCCAGGTTCGATCCGGGATCACCCTGGTCCCTGGAGCTGCTGGTGCGGCGTCAGACCGGTGCGGTTGCCGGTATGTTCAGCAGCTTCGAACTGTCTTACCAACTGCCCGAGCAATACCTCCTGCGGCCACCGCCCACTGCCGAAGAACTGGCCGCCATCGAGGTTGCCAACCGGCCGACGTGGGTCAATATCTGGTACCAGAAAGCGTTTCAGATCGGGGTACTGTGCACGGCCCTTGTAGTGCTGATGGTGATTTTGTTCCTGCAGGACACTTTTACCAAATACCCGCGCTTCCTCCACTGGCTGCGTCGCGTCTATCTGGTCTTCACCGTGGTGTTCATCGGCTGGTATGCCCTGGGGCAGATTTCGGTGGTCAACGTGCTGACGTTCGTCCATGCCCTGTTCGAGAACTTCCGCTGGGAACTGTTTCTCACGGACCCGATCGTTTTCATCCTCTGGACCTTTACCGCCGCCAGCATCCTGCTCTGGGGCCGTGGCGTGTTCTGCGGCTGGCTGTGCCCGTTCGGCGCCTTGCAGGAGTTGATCAACGAAGCCGCGCGCAAACTGAAGATTCCGCAATATGAGTTGCCATTCGCGGTCCATGAGCGGCTTTGGGCGATCAAGTACATCATCCTGCTGCTGCTGTTCGGCATCTCCCTGGAGTCGATGACCACTGCCGAGCAATTTGCCGAGGTGGAGCCGTTCAAGACCGCCATCACCCTGAAATTCGACCGCCAATGGTGGTTCGTGGCCTACGCGGTGGCGCTGTTGGTGATCAATATCTTTACCCGCAAGGTCTACTGCCGCTACGTCTGCCCATTGGGCGCGGCGCTGGCGATTCCGACCAAGCTGCGGCTGTTCGACTGGCTCAAACGGCGCAAGGAGTGCGGTACTCCCTGCCAGCTCTGCGCCAAGGAATGCGAGATCCAGGCAATCCACCCGGATGGTCATATCAACGCCAACGAGTGCCACTACTGCCTCGATTGCCAGATGACGTATCACAACGAAAACAAATGCCCGCCACTGGTCATCAAGAACAAGCGCAAGACGCGGAGCAAGCCTGCGCCAGTGCTGGATCGCGCTGAGTTGATTCCGGTTGTGCAAGTGTTCGAGCCCTGAGCCCCTTGCTGCAAACACACCAAGAATCGATTGATCGAGCTGTTTCATATCTGCCCCCAATGGAGCAATACCCATGAGCGATAACAAGTCGAAAAACGATCATGAAACCGTGAAACCAGTGCAGGAGCTGGAATCGACCGGCCTCAGCCGTCGCGGTTTTCTCGGCACCACGGCCGCGGCCAGCGTCGCGCTGGCCGGTGCCTCGGCCCTTGGCAGCGTGGCATTCACCCGTGAATCCTGGGCGGCAGCGGCCAAGGACGCGCAATCGAAGATCCACGTGGGGCCGGGCGAGCTGGACGATTACTATGGTTTCTGGAGTGGCGGTCACCAGGGTGAAGTGCGGGTCATGGGCATCCCGTCGATGCGCGAGCTGTTGCGCATTCCGGTGTTCAACGTCGATTCCGCCACCGGCTGGGGTCTAACCAACGAAAGCAAACGGATCATGGGTGACAGCGCACGCTTCCAGAACGGTGATTGCCACCACCCGCACTTGTCCATGACCGACGGCAAGTACGACGGCAAGTACCTGTTCATCAACGACAAGGCCAACAGCCGGATTGCGCGCATCCGCCTGGATATCATGAAGTGCGACAAGATGCTCACCGTACCGAACGTGCAGGCCGTGCACGGTCTGCGTCTGCAAAAAATGCCGCACACTAAGTACGTGTTTGCCAATGCCGAGTTTGTCATTCCG
Source organism: Pseudomonas sp. KH_050 (assembly GCF_057838875.1). Lineage (NCBI taxonomy): Bacteria > Pseudomonadati > Pseudomonadota > Gammaproteobacteria > Pseudomonadales > Pseudomonadaceae > Pseudomonas > Pseudomonas sp. KH_050. The sequence continues at coordinate 2,500,805 of NZ_CM174478.1, forward strand.
CACCCCAACGACGGCAGCACCTTCGACCTGCTGGATAAGAACAGCTACACCATGTTCAACGCCATCGACGCCGAGAAAATGGAGGTGGCGTTCCAGGTCATGGTCGACGGTAACCTGGACAACACCGACGCTGACTACACCGGCAAATACGCGGCTTCGACCTGCTACAACTCGGAGAAGGCCTACGACCTGGGCGGCATGATGCGCAACGAGCGCGACTGGGTGGTGGTGTTCAACATCCCGCGCATCGAGGCGGCGATCAAGGCCGGCAAGTTCATCACCCTGGGCGATTCGAAGTCACCCGTGGTCGACGGTCGTAAAACCGAGGGCAAGGACAGCGAATTCACCCGTTACATCCCGGTGCCGAAGAACCCCCATGGCCTCAATACCTCGCCTGATGGCAAGTACTTCATTGCCAACGGTAAGCTTTCGCCCACCTGCACCCTCATCGCCACTGCCAAGCTCGATGATCTGTTCAACGACAAATTCAAGGATCCACGCGAGGTGGTGGTCGGCGAGCCGGAACTGGGTCTCGGTCCGCTGCACACCACCTTTGACGGTCGCGGTTGTGCCTACACCACGTTGTTTATCGACAGCCAGGTGGTCAAGTGGAACATGGAAGAAGCCGTTCGCGCCTACACCGGCGAGAAGGTCAATTACATCAAGCAGAAACTCGATGTGCAGTACCAGCCGGGCCACAACCATGCCTCGCTGACCGAAACCAGCGAGGCCGACGGCAAATGGCTGATGGTCCTGAGCAAATTCTCCAAGGACCGCTTCCTGCCAACCGGCCCGCTGCACCCGGAAAACGATCAGTTGATCGATATTTCCGGCGATGAAATGAAACTGGTGCACGACGGCCCGGCCTTCGCCGAACCCCACGATTGCATCATGGCCCGGCGCGACCAGATCAGGACCAAAAAGATCTGGGACCGCAACGACCCGTTTTTCGCCGAAACCGTGGCGATCGCCGCCAAGGACGGGGTCAAGCTGGAGACCGACAACAAGGTCATCCGCGACGGCAAGAAAGTCCGGGTCTACATGACCTCGATGGCCCCGGCCTACGGCATGCCGGAATTCACCGTCAAACAGGGCGATGAGGTCACCGTGACCATCACCAACATCGACCAGATTGAAGACGTGAGCCACGGTTTTGTCATGACCAACCACGGTGTGAGCATGGAGATCAGCCCACAGCAGACGTCCTCGATCACCTTCGTCGCCGACCAGCCCGGCCTGCACTGGTACTACTGCAGCTGGTTCTGCCATGCGCTGCACATGGAAATGGTCGGCCGCATGAAGGTCGAGCGGGTTTCAGCGGCGTAGCGCCTCACGGCCGCAAAAAGGTAATCGCAGTGTTCAGAACCCTGACAACCGATCCACGGCACGGCATGGCACTTTTAGTGTTGGTATTTCTATCGGTTGTCGCCCAGGCCTCGCCACGACCCATCACCGAACTGCCCTTGCAAGCCGCTGGCGATAACCACTGGACGCTGCCTGCCGGAGAATACCAAGGGCAGTTCACCGTTGATCAGCCGATGCAGATCGATTGCGAGAAAGGTGCGGTAATCAACGCTCAGGGGCAGGGTAATGCACTGTTCATCAGCGCGCCTGACGTGGGAATCGAGGGCTGCACCTTGCTCGATTGGGGGCGCGACATGACGGCCATGAACTCGGCGATTTTCATCGGGCCACAAGCCCGTGGCGCAGTGATCCGCAATAACCGCATGAAAGGGCCAGGCTTTGGCATCTGGGTGGATAGAACCCACGAGGCCAGCTTGATTGACAACGATATCGAAGGCGACCCGAGCATTCGTTCCCAGGACCGCGGCAACGGCATTCATCTGTTTGCCGTGCGTGGAGCCCGGGTGATCGGCAATCACGTGCGGCTGACCCGCGACGGGATCTACATCGACACCTCAAACGGCAACCTGCTGCAGGGCAATACCCTGGAAGACCTGCGCTACGGCGTGCACTACATGTACGCCAACGACAACCAATTGCTCGGCAACACCACCCGCCGCACCCGTACCGGCTACGCCTTGATGCAAAGCCGCAAACTGACGGTGATCGGCAACCGTTCCGAACAGGACGAGGGCTATGGCATTTTGATGAATTACATCACCTATTCCGAATTACGCGATAACTTCGTCAGTGACGTGCGCAGCGGTTCCGCTGATGGCGGCATGGTCAGCGGTGGCGAGGGCAAAGCGCTGTTCATCTACAACTCGTTGTTCAATGTCATTGAGCACAATCATTTCGAACGCAGCGCCCTGGGTATTCATCTCACCGCCGGCTCCGAAGACAACCGCATCGCCGATAACGCTTTTGTTGACAATCAGCAGCAGGTCAAATACGTCGCCAGCCGCACTCAGGAGTGGTCGGTCGACGGCCACGGTAATTACTGGAGCGACTACCTGGGCTGGGATCGCAATAACGACGCGGTGGGCGACGTGATCTATGAACCCAACGATAACGTTGACCGTCTGTTATGGCTGTACCCACAGGTGCGGCTGTTGATGAACAGCCCGAGCATCCAGTTACTGCGTTGGGTACAGCACAGCTTCCCGGTGACAAAGTCGCCGGGAGTCAAGGACAGTTACCCGCTGATGAACCTGCCGACCATGCCCCAAATACAGCAGCCTGTCTTATGAACGCAGTCGAGATTGAAGGTGTAATCCAGCATTACGGCAGCATGACCGTGTTGCACGAGCTGACGCTGAGTCTGGGTGAGGGTGAGGTGCTGGGCTTGTTTGGCCATAATGGCGCGGGCAAGACCACGGTCATGAAATTGATCCTCGGTCTGCTTACGGCCAGCGCCGGTCAGGTGCGCGTGCTCGGCTGCCGGCCTGCACACGCCGAGGTGCGTCGCCAGCTCGGTTACCTGCCGGAAAACGTGACCTTCTACCCACAACTCAGCGGCCGCGAAACCTTGCGCTATTTCGCCCGCCTCAAGGGCACCGCGCTGTCGCAGGTAGGTGAGTTGCTGGAACAGGTCGGCCTTGCCGACGCCGCGGACCGTCGGGTGAAAACCTACTCCAAGGGCATGCGTCAGCGCCTGGGCCTGGCTCAGGCAGTGCTCGGCGAGCCACGGTTGCTGTTGCTGGACGAACCCACGGTCGGCCTCGATCCCATCGCTACTCAGGAGCTTTACCTGTTGATCGACCGCCTGCGCCAGCAGGGCACCAGCATCATTCTTTGTTCCCATGTGCTGGCGGGGGTCGAAGCGCATATCAACCGCGCGGCGATTCTGGCCAATGGCTGCTTGCAGGCGATTGGCAGTCTGGCCAGCCTGCGCGAAGAAGCCGACTTGCCGGCGCGTATCCGCGCCAGTGGTCTGTCCGGGCGCGAGCAGTGGTTGCAGCGCTGGAATGCCGCAGGTCATAGCGCCAAGGCCATGGGCGGCAGCGGAGTCGAGGTGATGGCGGTCAACGGCCACAAAGTTGATCTGCTCAGCCAGTTGTTCCGCGAGGATCAACCGCAGGATATCGAGATACTGCAACCCTCCCTCGAGGACCTTTACGGCTACTACATGAGTCGTGCCACCGTCGACACAGAAGGCGCTCATCCATGAAGCAGATCTGGAGCATCGCCAGCAAGGAATTCAGCGACGGGATGCGCAATCGCTGGCTACTGGCGATCAGTCTACTGTTCGCCATTCTGGCGGTGGGTATCGCTTGGCTCGGCGCAGCCGCGTCCGGGCAAGTGGGCTTCACCTCGATTCCAGCAACCATCGCCAGCCTGGCCAGCCTGGCGACCTTCCTGATGCCGCTGATCGCGCTGCTGTTGGCTTACGATGCCATCGTCGGCGAGGACGAGGGTGGCACGCTGATGCTGCTCCTGACCTATCCCTTGGGGCGCGGGCAGATCCTCCTGGGCAAGTTTGTCGGTCACGGGCTGATCCTGGCCCTGGCCACGCTGATCGGCTTCGGCTGTGCCGCCGTGGCCATTGCCTTGCTGGTCGATGATGTTGAGCTGAGTCTACTGCTCTGGGCGTTCGGCCGCTTTATGGTTTCTTCCACGCTGCTGGGCTGGGTGTTCCTGGCCCTGGCTTATGTGCTGAGCAGCAAGGCCAGTGAAAAATCCAGCGCAGCCGGGATGGCGCTGGGTGTGTGGTTCCTCTTCGTACTGGTGTTCGACCTGGCGCTGCTGGCGTTGCTGGTACTCAGCAAAGGCCGGTTCAACCCGGACCTGTTGCCCTGGTTGCTGCTGCTCAACCCGACTGACGTCTATCGCTTGATCAACCTTTCCGGTTTCGAGGGCAGCGGCAATGCCGTCGGCCTTATGGCATTGAGCAGCGATCTGCCGGTACCAGGCTCAATGTTGTGGGGCTGTCTGCTGTCGTGGGTCGCAGTTCTGCTGCTGTTGGCTTACTGGATGTTTCGCCGTCGGCTGACCTGATTTTCCAAGCTCGGGAGATTCCAATGAACACTTTGTACCTGACCGGGGCACGAGCCCTGATGGTCATCATGACCTGCCTCGGATTGGCAGCCTGCAACGAGCCAGCAGATGTTAAACAGGCGCTGGAACCAGTGGCTTTCCATCAGGCTGACGAGTGCCATGTCTGCGGCATGGTCATCGCCGATTTTCCAGGCCCCAAAGGTCAGCTAGTGGAAAAAGGCGGGGTCAAGAAGTTCTGCTCCACCGCAGAAATGCTCGGCTGGTGGCTGCAACCGGAGAACCATCTCACTGAGACCAGGTTGTATGTGCACGACATGGGTAAAAGCGCCTGGGAAAAACCCGACGACAATTATCTGATCGATGCGACCAAAGCCTGGTATGTGGTCGGGACCCAACTCAAAGGTTCTATGGGCGTGGTCCTTGCGTCATTTTCCGAGGAGGCGGCCGCGGGTAAACTGGCCAGCGAACAGGGGGGCAGGGTACTGCGCTTTGAGGATATCGACCTGGCCCTGTTGCAGCAAACTCCTGCGATGTAGCAGGCCAACATGCGGTTTGAAATTCCCGGGCCAGGAAGGGGGCAAGGCACGCCAGCCTTTAACAAACCAGCGAGACCTCAACGCAAAAGGGAGCGAGCTCGCTTCTGCGTTGAGGATGCTTTTAGTTCAGAAGCTACAGCCGCGAATGTTGCATCGCTTTTGACTTGGGTAATCTTATTTCAGAGTTAGAATCCAGTCAGCCAGAGTCTTGGCTTCTTCGTCGGTCACCTGGTTGGCCGGCATTGGTATCGGACCCCATTTGCCGGTGCTGCCTTCTTTGATGCTCTTGATCAGAGTGGCGGAAGCGTCGGCCTGGCCAGCGTATTTGGCCGCTACTTCCTTGTACCCCGGACCGACCAGTTTGGCGTCGATTGTATGGCAGGCAACGCAGGTTTTGCTCTTGAAGAGTGCCTCGCCGTCAATGGCCAGAGCTGATTGAAAGGTCAGCGCTGCACCCAGGGCCAGCAGTGGAGCCAAAATTCTTTTCATCAGTGTTTCCTCAGACTACGAAGCAGATTCGAAACGATCCGCTTCCGGTTTATCCAACAGGCATCGTGTTGGATTTAATTAAGGTTGAATTTACCGACCAGGCAAACTCATTTTTACAGGTATAGCGGCAGCCCCGCCACTTCTTCAAGTTTTAGAGAGTTCCATGACAACCAATCAACCCCCTTGTCAGGTTGAGGTCATAGAGGTTTGCGGGAAACGTCAGGCAATGCAACGACTAACCCTAGTCGAGATTCGAGTTGCTCGCATGACGCTGACCTAAAGTAAGCGTCTGCCCAACACACCTTGCGTGATTAAACGGGCGCCCACCGATGCGGCAGAAGCTCGGTAATCTCACTCGCCCGCTGCGTGGGCAGACGCGTGAGAACGTCCTTCAAGCAAGCATACGGATCATACCCGTTGAGCCGCGCCGACTGGATCAAACTCATGATCGCCGCCGCACGTTTACCGCTGCGTAACGAACCCGCGAACAGCCAGTTCGAACGCCCAAGAGCCCACGGCCGGATTTGATTGTCGGGTAGTCAGACGCGGTCACCCGCGCCCAACCCTCTAAGAACCGTGTATGCGAGTTTCCCAGCAACATTGGCGTACTGCTGATCTCTGGGACAACGCAGATGGTAGATCTCAAGATTGACTGCCGCGTCCGTTCCGCCATTAGCCAGCTTAACGATGTGGCGACTGTGCCACGGCGTGTCTTTGGTAACGGGCTTATGGCAGGCAGAGCACAGGCCGTCTTGCTGCCGCCAGACGCGATACATCTTCGCTCGTCCCTTCGTCGATTTGAGCATTTTCTTGCCCCAGCGGAACTCGAAATACTCATCCCAATTGGGGTCATGCGGATTGGCAGCGGCCTTGATCTTGATGTGCCGCACGATCGGCGTATCCGACTCTTTCAGTAAGGTGTATTCCTTGCCTTACCGTCTGCATGTTTTTCAACGGTGGAGAACACCCACCGGCGTGATCCTCGGACTTTGAAATACCTGTCCTTGACCCACCGTGTTCCTTTGCGCGGATGCCGTCTCACAGCCCAGCGCCAGAGCATTGTCCAGACTTCGCTGTCTACCTGATTGAAGACTTTCTTGGCGACCACGTGGCTATGATAGTTCGCCCCCCCCTCGTAAAGTCGGATTGAGCAGCCCTTTCAAATTGACCTGTTTGGTCGCCTTGTTGGTCTTGATCACTTCCCGGAGCTTGGCGAGGTGTGCCCTGATGTTCGCTTTCGATGGCTTAATCAGGAGCTTGCCGTTGTACTTGCGCAAGTTCCATCCGAGGAAGTCGAACCCGTCCCCTATGTGCGTTATTTTGGTTTTTTCCGGAGAGAGGATAAGTCCGCGCTCTGCCAGGAATTCAACCACTGCGGGCCTGACCTCATTCTCCAACCATTCTTTCGAACAACCGGTAATGATGAAGTCATCCGCATAGCGCACCACGCGCATTTTTCGGGCTGTCCACTTCGCGTTGGGAAATTTCTTCGCCAACATCGTTTCCAACCCATCCAGCGTCATGTTGGCCAACGCCGGGGATATGATGCCTCCCTGCGGGGTTCCGGCATGGCTGGGGAACAGCTCATTCTGGTAGACGTAACCGGCCTTGAGCCATTTCTGCAAAATCGCCTTGTCCATGGGGATATTGGCGATCAACCAGTCATGGCTGATGGCGTCGAAACAGCCTTGAATGTCACCCTCTAACACCCACTCCGCGTTTGCTTTTCGTGACAGCACGCCAAAGCACTGTGCTGCGGCATCCGCAGTTGAGCGTTCCGGTCTGAACCCATAAGAGTTCGGATCGGCGGTGGTCTCCGCTATCGGTTCCAGAGCCAGCAGATGGAGCGCCTGCATGGCCCGGCATTTGATGGTGGGTATTCCGAGAGGTCTCGTCTTGCCGTTTTTCTTCGGAATAAGGACTCTCCGAAGCGGAAGCGGCGAGTAGCCTCGCCGCTTCAACGACGCTATCGCGCAGATCTTGGCCCTCGGTGTATTCCAAGTAACCTTGTCCACGCCGGGGGTATTTTTGCCTTTGTTTTCAGACACCCGTTTCACGGCCAATGCTTTGCCGCTGAGCGAGTGAGTCAGCAGCCATTGCAGGGCTTTCGCCTTGTTATGCCTACCGTCTTGTACAGCCTTCACAATACGTGCTTGCAGCCCTCTTACTCGACGTTGAGCGTCGGCCCAATTGATGCCGTCCCACGACGTGCCGGAAGGTGCACACGCCAATGCTGCTGCGTTCATTTGCTCTCCTTCCGTTGAAAGGGTTCTACAAACTTTCTTGTGAGGAGAGACCATGAGGACGTCTGCCCGCTTTCGCGTGAAGTAATGTTTCAACTTCTATCCAGCCCGTTACAGGCTGACGTTCGCTTTTTCCTCGTTCCTTCGCCCGCACCGCCATGGGCAGTTTTTGCAAACGGCTTTCCCCGGAGGGAGCGATACGGGATGTCCACGTTCCGCTTACTGAAGTACGTCGGGTTAGGTGCCTGCTATCGACCGGGAGGTATATGGGTCATGAACGCGCATGCGAAAAACGCTGTTCCCACCTCCGTTACCGTTTTGGTTCGAGCGTGTACCACCCAAGAAGAGCGCCCAGTGAGCTGCTTTTCCTGGTTGGGGGCTTTATCTCGGTAATGGCTGGATTTTCCAGCCGACCGTCCATCACTTATCGATTTTCATGAATAGGAAAGGAGAGTTACCTACAAAACCTACAGAATTGGCTTTCGTAGGTTTTGTAGGCGAGATCGCAGGCCTTTTTGAGTAAATCGGACGGGTCCAGCCTACGTTCTCCGCCAAACATATCGTGTTGACGGACGTCCTCCTTTCTCGCCGGCAACCTCGTAACCAACAATGAAGTCGTGTTCCAGCAGAATTGCGAGTGCATTGTTCACCGCGTCCTGGGAACCCAATCCCGTCCAGTCCTTCTGGCGTACCTCCCGTGGGGTAAACGGCTCGGGCAATTTCTGCTGTCGCTCCAGGATCAACCGTGCCCCTAGTAGCGGAGCGTTGATTGCAGCGCCGTATAACCTCTGGGCGTGGCTCATAAGATAACCCGCCCACTTGACCGCTCGTGTGGTTGCAGCGCTACGTACCTCCTGCCTTCCTCCGTCGATTAGCTCAAACAGAAGGGCCAATCCAGCAATGGTTTGCGGCATTTTCATGTAGTGAGATTGCAATGCTGTATGCAAATCTCCGCATCTGATTTGCTGCATGTGACGGGAATACCACCCGTTAAATATCTCCTGCGCCTCAGTGCTGAATCGGAGTTCGGAGCGAGGTGCATCGGGGAGTTGGTCTAGTTTTTCGATAACCCTCTCTGCTCGTTCAGCAGCGGCTTTATTGGGCATACGGTCCACGAGTCGCCATTCACGACCATCGTCGGGATACACGGCGAGTTGCATGCGTTGAATGAGACCATCATCCATTTCACCGTTGATTGCTGCACGTACAAGGGATTCCAATCGGGATGGTTGAATACCTCCTATCAACGACAAGCAGCATGACTCGATGAAAATGGTGCCGCGACCGATTCGGTCGTAGGTGAACGATCCATTTCCATCAAAGCACTCCAGGTAGAAGGCCCTGGCTACGGAGCCTTCATCACTCTGTATTGTTGCCAACCAATCACCGAGCTCGTCACGCGCGAGCAACAGTCCATCGGGGTTCTCGTTGAGCAGCTCTCCAAGCTTCTCAACGGAAGAGTCGTTGACAATGTATCGGCGCGGGACGGGAGCCTGCAGGGTACTGGAAAATCTGTTCAACTCAGCCAGTGCTGCACTTTTGTCTCCGCTGTTGAGAAGTTTTTTTGCTTTCTCTCTGGCGCTCTTGCGCTCCATCTCAAGCAGTTCGCAGTTTGCATTGTGGTCGGCGTCAGCTTGACAGTGCTTTGTTCGCTCCCTTGATTCCAGTGCTTCCAGAGGACGTAAAGCTAGCTTTAACGCGGGCGACTTCATCGCTGATGGGCGACCAATGATGACGCCCCACTGGTTGGGAATCACAGTCCAGTCATCATGTTGCTTCGGGCGGATGGAAAACTTGCGACCGACCACAGCGCTGATAGCAACCACCAGCGCCACGCCAACAAAATCTGGCGGACATTGGGTGCGTTCAGCTACATCGCTGACGTGCTCGCACAGGTCCATTGGCAGGAGTTCATCGTACCAAGGCATGACCTTCGGAAGACCGCTTGGGAGTGGGATTGGAACAATGCTTGGGTTCAAAAACAAGGAAAGCGCAGGCTCAGGCATCTCCACTGTACAAGCAGGGAGCTGCTCGTATTTGGTCATTGCTCATCCCGCCTTACGATGTCGAGTGCATCTCCATCTCGCTCGAGAATTTTGTTCTCCAGCCAGGCCTCCACCTCCGCGACGACAAAATATATTGCAGCCTGTTTGCTCTGCCCGAATTTGATTGGGCGGGGGAAGCTGAGATCTGATTCGCGCATTTTTTCTAAGCCGGAGCGGCTTTTGTTAAAGCAACGCTGCAGGGTGGCATGGCTGATTAGATACTTTTTTGTGGGTATGTGTCGGCATGTATGGGTCTCTGTGAGTAAGCCGACACCCATTAAATACGCCCTTCCGGTAGCTGGGGTGCTATTTCACAACACAAAAGCGACTGAAAACATTCGTGAGGACGTGAGGCGGTGAGTGGTTCGCAGGGTAGGTATAGAGGCTGTCATTAAGCTGGCATAACCGAGCCAAAACACCCATTCAGGCACAAAAAAAGGCACTTGCGATAAACGCTAAATGACTGATTTTTATAGATGGCCAAGTGATTGATATCAAGCAGAGCCAAGGATTAGCTCACGCGCGCGGTGACCTCTACGGAACCGCGCTCTCCGATCTATGCGGCGATGTCCTCAAGCGCCAATCCTATTAGCCTCCTGGCTTTCCGCGAGCTTGAGCAGTAATTGACGAAGTTCGGTGTTACGACCCGGCTGGATCAGTTGTGGAAGGTTTCGTACCGGTAGTTTTCGGGTGGTGTTCGGTTGACAGGATGCCGGGGGAGGGAGGGGAGTTGCGGAAATGGCCAAAAAGATGCGGAAACGATCAGCTCTTGACTCGATGGCAGGCCAAACCCCAGAAACGAAAAAGCCCTGAATAATCAGGGCTTTAACGTACAAATATGGCGGAGGCGATGGGATTCGAACTCATGGACCTGTTACAGTCGACGGTTTTCAAGACCGCTATTCAAAGCCGCTGAAACCGTGGATTGTGGCTCTTTTTCGTTACATTACTTTTGTTTTTCAGCCCCTCTGTAGACCGCATTCTACAAGAGGCTCAGTTTGAGTTTTGTAACGCAATTTCCGACTATTTTGACGGCTTCGCAATAGCGCCGATGCGGCGATAAACGCGCTCCGTGATGTCGCCCTTGGTGTGACCCAGGAGCAGGCTAGCCTCTCCGACGTCGATGATCTCTGACGCGGCTTTTGGCCTGATATCTCTAAACTGGAAGCTGCCGATCCTTCCGGCGAGTAGCGTGTCGCCTATCTCTTCAGCCTCCTTCTTGGCTTTTTCTCGTGCCTTGTCCCACCTGTCGCGGAGCATCTTTGCGGTCATGCGCTTGCCGCGCGCACTTACAATCAGATAGCTGCAAATGTGCTGAGCATTGCGCTCGGCCATTTTTGCGATCAGCAGGCCCAGGCTGTTTGCCTCGCCGCCAGCGGTCATCTGAATTCGAAGCTTCTTGTGCGTCTTGTTCTGTTGCACCCCCAAATATCCCCCCTCGATATCATCCTTTCGCATGACTAGAACATCTGCCGGCCGTTGCCCGGTCAGATAAGCCAGGTCCATTGCGTCTTTCAGCTCTAGAGCTGCCTTCTTGTAAACAGCATCCCAAACCACGTCATTCGCATAATAGTCCCGCGGTGTTTCCTTGTTTTTGCGCACTCCTTGGCACGGATTTTCCTTTGTAGTCAGCCCCCATTCCCGGGCGATATTGAAAACGTGGGAGAGGGTGGCGATCTCGCGGTTTGCCCGAACCTTTGCCGTCCGTGCATCCCGGTACCCGGCGATCGTCGCCGGAGTGATCGAGTCAATGGGGGCGCTGTCGAACATCGGTCGCAGTTGCTTGATCTCCGAAAGGTTGTCCTTCTGGGTGCGCGGCGCTTTCTTGGAGACGATGTCGCGGATGTATCTGTCGAAGATCCCCTTCATGGTGCGCAGGTCGAGCGGCTTTTCCTTGGCCTCAAGTTCAGCCCATTTGATCCTGGCTAGGTCCAGATCTTTGCCCAAGGGGATCGCCTTGCCGGTAAGGTCCAGATAGTAATAGGCAATCCAGTCTTTTCCGCTTTTCCGTGGCCGGGTCCACTGGTACATCCGGGGCGGTAAATTGCGTGTTTCGGCCTTGCGGGGTCGCATATCAGTTCACTCGCGAAAAGTCGGGCGTCCATGCCGGCGCCGTGGGAGTAGGGTTGGGGGCGGTGATGGTCGGGGAGATCACGCCCAGCTTTAGGCGGGCGTACATCCGGCCAACCAGTGGGCGTTTGCCCCGGCTTTCAACGAACACCCACTGGCGATCCACCAGCCAGCGCCGCTGGTACGCCCTGGCCTTGTAGCCGGTGAGATCCGCCAGCTCTTCGTCCGAGAGAATTTCAGTTTCCATAGGGATGCTCCGTGCCGCGCGTAGTGGAAGAAGGTGGGGAGGGGGGTTAGGCTGTCGCTTCGAACAATTCGATTTGCGTTTCCGGCGTATTGCGAAGAGTCACCGCGCCGGCGATCCGCTCTTGTGCGGTACCGAAGATCTCGGCGTCCTGCTCGATGCCGATGAACTGGCGCCCGAGCTGCACACAGGCCACGCCGGTGGTGCCACTACCCATAGTGTTATCCAGTACCACCTGCCCGGGCTGTGTATAGGTGCTGATCAAGAAAGCCATCCAGGCGACTGGCTTCTGGGTTGGGTGGAAGCTCCCGGTCTGCTTGTCGCTCGAGAAGAACTGCACCGAGCGTGGGTACCGCTCAGTTGAGTCGTACTCGGTGAGCGCCAGGGCCTTGCCGTAGCACTCCGAGTTGACCGTCTTACGCTTACTAGTTTTGCGTTCGTGTCCGCTCGACATCTGCGGGTTGTACACGGGCTGTTGGCGGTAGAAGACTTGGGCGCTTTCGTGGGCGCGGAGTGGTTGCTTCTTGGCGTTCAGGAATCCAGTGGCGTTGCCTTTCTCCCAGATCCATTCATACCGGTAGTGCTTCGGGTTGCTGGCTACGACCATCGATGCAAACGGCTGGGCCGCGCACAACACAATGGCCGCCTCGGGCTTGGCGATCCGCAGATACTCACGCCAGAGTGGTTCGAAGGGGACGATCACGTCCCAGGCGCACTGGGTTGTTCCGTAGGGGAGATCGGCCAGCACCATGTCGACGCTGGCATCAGGCAACTGCCTCATTACCTCCAGGCAGTCGCCGAGCAGGAGTTGCTGATCCTTCATCGCCAAGGCCCCGTGTAGATGTGCCATGCCATGAAGGCGAGGGCGGGGAGGATCATGGCGTCACCTGATCTGCAACGATTTCGTCGATGAAGGCCTGCGGGAGCGCTGCGCCGAACTTACCCTGCGACCAAGACAGTGGCTCGGACTTGCGGATCATTTCATTGAGCAGGTCGAATGCGGCCACGAGTTGGTCGTCGCGTATCTCTCCATCCTCTGGCAGGTCATCACAGAAATGGTCGGCTGGGTCTATTTCACTTGGATAGTTCGGCTCGCAGATGCACAACTGCAGGTCTGCCAGATCGATTTCGCTGTCGATGATGTAGTCACGCAAACTGCCCGCATCGAAGAAGTACTGGTCGCCGTCGAAGACAACCAGCGGCTCGCCTGCCCATTCCTTGACGGGTAAGGCGGCGAAATTCGCCTGGCGGCTTTCTTGATGGCACTGTGCGCAGTAGCTGCGCACCCCATAGATTGGGTGGTCAGGGTTCTTCTCGCAGCGGCGATGAGTAGCTCCGCAGAATCGGGCAAGGCTCTCGTCCTGGCCGAAGAAGCGACCATCCGCAGTAACCCAACCGGTTACGGTTTGAACACTGGCCGCGTCCGGGGCGTCGAACATGATGATTTGCTTTTGTGCAGGCATGACTGTTCCTTTTCCGCTATAGCGGCTGACTTTGATGGGGGAGGGAGTTACTTGGTATTGAGCCGGGTTACTTCGTCCAGCGCTTCGTTGTAGCCCTTGTTCTTGCACTCCAGTCGCGCGCGCATTTCGTTGTTTGGTGCGGATGCAGATTCTGGTCTGCGCTCAGGCAGCACCACCACAACCGGCGTCACGTGCCCATCCCTGAATCCTTGCGCCGCGGCGGTGGACATGTCGATGGCGGTGAAGTGGGCCGCCTTGTCGAGAGCGCCCCGCGCCTGCCATGCCCACCACGCAGACTGAACCCATTTGCATTCGTAGCGATCCTCGGCGTTTCGCTTGAAAGCCTCTTTGGCATCGAAGCGGTCTTCTCCAAAAGCGGTATAGATCTCCTGCATTTCATTTTTGTATGCGGCTTCGAATGTTGCTCGCTCGACCGGCGCTGGTTGGATCAAAACAGTTTCTTCAGGCATGACTTCGTCCTTTACCGCTATAGCGGCTGACTTTGAAGGGGGAGGGAGTTACTGCGGGGTATTGATAGTGAGCTAGCTGCTAGCGTGGTCTGCGATGGCTTATCGCTTTTTCTAAAACCGAGGGAGAAACCCCTGAAAAGAGGTCTCCTCGAATGCGTCAGTTACAGCCGTATTGGTTGCAGGTGTAGTTGTAAGGGTTTCCTTCGGAGTCCATGCCGTTGTGATAGGTCGTATTTCCGATGGTTTGGCTTGTTCCATTCCATGAATTACCGTCTGCTGACGTGCCATTCTGATAAACCGTATTGCCTATTTTTTGGCTGGTCTGATTCCAGGTGGAGCCTGATGTACTAGACCCCTGAACGTTGGTGGTGTTTCCAAACCGCTGAACGTTGTACGTGTTGCCGCTGTTATCCGTGCATGTCTGAAAGCCCGGCGAGCCGAAACAGCCAGCAAAAGCCAAGTGTGGAGCTAGCGCCAAAAGCGCTCCGACTAGTATTTTTTTCATTAGGGTCGTCCGTGTGATTAACAACCGATGCTAATCCGGAATGTGGCATTTTGCTATTTCAGGTAGATGGACGGAGGGCCTCCTTCCACGGCCTAGCTGTCTTCAGCAATCTCCATCGATACCAGATCATGGGCATTCACAACTGTCGTGTAGATGATTCGGTTTTCTGTGGGCATAGAGGGTCCTCGTCTATATTCAGATGTCTAGTCAAAGGAGTCGCGGTGATGCCGGATTTGGAGCGGCAAAGGTGCTTTAGGCAGAAAACTACTTTGTACTTTGCTCTAAGCGCTGGGATGTTGATTCTTGCAGCGGGCGCGCCAGTTTTCTCGGCGCTTGCGCCTGTGCGACCTGCGGATGAGTTGGTGGCGATCTGGTTTCAGAGGAGCGGCTCTGTGACGACCGTCTTCTCTTTGCTTGCGACAACTGTTCTGACTATTGCCACAAATAAGCTGCATGTACCTGGCACATGGGGAGATGAGGATGGCGCCGTGGTTCTGTACGAGTTTAGGGGTCGATTTAACCTAATTGAATGGCTTTCTTTTTTGCTCTCGATCGCTGGCACTGTCATCTGGGGATACGGAGATGTGCTCATGAGAGCGCTATTCCTTCTGTAGCTCCCGCAAAATCCGCATCCCAATCCACCGAACGACGGTTACCGCCTTGCTGTTCCCGATCGCCTTGTAACGCGGGCCGTCTGGGCATTCCTCAGCAGGCTTGCCGCGCCAAGGGATCAGCGTGTAATCGTCGGAAAATCCCTGGAGGCGTTCGCACTCGCGAGGTACAAGGCGTCGGACGGACGAGCCAACTTGCGCCGACGGCATACCCTGGCCAGCTTTGCCGCCTCCACCGCTGAGTGCGCCAGTGATTCCGCCATCGCCATCCTCATAGCGAAGTTCGGTCCGGGAGTTCTCGGCGAAAGCTGCAATTATGTTGGGCCCGAGTGCTGAGTTGGTATTGTTGAGCTGCTTGCCGTAGTTGCTGGTTATCGTCTGCGCGACATCGCGGCAGAAAAGAACGTTCTCCTGGCCGCTGTTCCGGCCGAGCGTGTGAGCCTGTTCAATTCTGATATCGGGATCTTGTGTGCCGTGGATAACCAGGTGGCTATGACCGTGGTTGGCGTCTTGATGACTGCAACCTTGAAGGCGACCATAACTCGCATCGAGGGGCGGCACCACAAAGAAGGTTTCGCTCTCCATGTCGAGACGAGAGTCTTTTGCGGTCAGCGTGGCAGATCTCTCGATCGAGCCGCCCAGGCTGTGCCCGCCAAAGGCCGGTATGCCGCCGAACATGGTTATCGCAGGCCCGAAGTCGCCTTCGCACTCCGGGCAGCCGTAATGCCCTAGCGCTTCGGGGAAAACGTATCCGCAGCCTTCGCCGCACTGGAGCGCAGGGCCGAAAGGAGCTGTGCCGGTAACGTCTTGCCCCTCGCCTCGGCGCGGCGCAGTATCCCGGCGCACGCCTTCTCGCTCAAAAAGTACTTCGAGGGGATCGAACCCTCTTCGAGCACTTGCGACAACGAACACACGACGGCGTCGTTGGGCCAGGCCGAAATATTGGGCGTCCAGGATCCGCCATGCGATTGTTCTTTTGGGTCCATACACACAACCAGCGTCCGGCCACCGCTTCCCTGAAGGCTGCAATTCGCAGTCTTCCCCAGCAAGCGCACCAAGAAAGCATCCGAAGGCGTTGCCTTTGTCGGAGAGGACACCAGGGACATTTTCCCAGACGAGAACGCAGGGAGGCTTTCGACGGCTGGCGCGAACATAGTCAGTTGCATCTGCAAGCTCCACGTATTTGATGGTTAGGGTGCCGCGTGGATCGGCGAGGCCTTCGCGCATGCCGGCGACACTGAAGGCCTGGCACGGGGTTCCGCCGACCAGCATGTCCGGCGCTTCGATTTTGCCGGCCAGTACCTGGGCAGCGAGCCGGATCATGTCGCCGAGGTTCTTCGTGTTCGGGTAGTGGTGAGCCAGCACAGCGCTGGGGAAGGGCTCGATCTCGGCGAACCAGGCGGCACGCATGCCGAGCGGATGCCAGGCCATGGTCGCGGCCTCGATGCCGCTGCAAACGCTTCCGTATGAGATCATGGTCATCCCGTTTAGTTGAATGAGTTGAGAGTAAACATGTCGATGCTTGCCTATCTGAATCCCGCTACCTTGAGCTGCGCATTTGCGTTTATATCTGCAATGGCCTGGACTAGGTCGGCAACGGTACGGGTGCCTTATAGTCTTAGGAATGCAAATGGAGAGCCCTTGCAGGCGCCAAGCATGGGGATTGATAAGCAAGGCAGATTCAACCTTCAGGGAACTATGTATAAACAAGCATATTGGAATCGGTTGGCCGCTGGCTTCGGGGCAGTGGCTGCCATGTGTCAGGCTATAAAAGAGTTTCCCCTTTGACTGGTCCGTCTTCGCCGACTGGCGTGATTCGTTGAAGTGAGGTATTTATTGCCGCTCTAAAGGGGATAAAGCGTGATAACGAAAAAGATCACTGTGAAGATGACGAGCAAGCTGCTCAGGATTTTTTACAAGGACTACGAGAAAAAGCATGGCCACGGCTCTAGGCACCTTAATGCCTTTCCAATTCTGACCACCGCTGCTGAGGTTTACTTGAAGCGAATGCCGGAACTGGCCGAAACCGAAGGAAACATGGTTAGGCACCGATTGCTTGACGTCCTAATTGAGCTTGAAAAAAAGGGGATGATGAGATCCGAAGGTGGTGTCAGATATTTCCTCACCGACCTGGGATATGAGGAAGCATCTAAGTCCCTGTGGTGCAGGTTTATTGACTATTGGAACAAAAATCCAGGACTTAACACGGTTATCGCAATCTTGAGTATGGTCATCTCCGGCATCAGTTTATGGGTTGCAGTTCTTGCCTTGAACAAACCGGGTTCATAGTTCGCACACCCAACAAGGCGCCGCCCTCCGTGACCGGATGCGACAGTAGGAATGGTGGCAATTTGGTTTTTTATGGGGTATTTGTTGTCGATTGCTTCAAATGGTTTTTGGTTTCTTTGATGAGGCGGAAAGGATGAAATATGTATTTTTACGTTGATGAAAGTGGGCAAACAGGCCTAAATCTCTTCGATGAATCTCAGCCAATTCTTTATTATGGTGTGCTGTCATCTCCGGTTGATTTAAATGTTGAAGCGAAAAAATATATTGAGTCTCTACGTGCAAAGTTAGGCGTTGAGAGATTGCATGCCAATGAATTAGGTATAGATAAGTTGACGTCTATTGTTGGTCAGCTAGATACTATTCAAAGAAAGAACAAAATTTGCTTCGATATCTATAAAATTAAAAAAATTGATCATGCGGCAATTAGCTTTTTTGATCAGGTTTTTGATCAAGGCCTAAATAAAGCGGTCCCTTGGTCTGCTTACTGGACACCGCTCCGTTACATTCTGCTTCTGGAGGTCTCCTCTCTTTTTGATGAAGATACTTTAAAGCTGGCGTGGGAGGCGCGGATAGAAAGAAGACCGGAGCGGGCGAATGAAATTTTAATTTCTGTACTCGAAGTATTGCTGGGTAGGGTTGATTGGCTGGAAGATGTAAGAACGAAAGAGATAATTAGCGATTCATTGCGTTGGGCTATAAAGTTTCCGGAAGAGATTCACTATAATATTTATAGTAAGAAAGATTCCCTGCAGATTTCTCCTAATTTAATCGGTTTTCAATCAGTGTTGCATGGTATCTCCTCGCGTCTAAAGCGGGAAGGCGCCGGGGCCTCGAGCATAATTGTTGATCGTCAATCTCAGTTTAATCGGGCGCAAGAGTGGATTACAGACTTTTACCGAAGCGCAAGAGAGATTCCAATGGAGGTCGGACCTGGTTTGCCGGTAATGGATTTGGCCCACATGCCTGATATTCCAATTACGTGTACGGCGGGGACGGATAATGTTGGGTTGGAAATAGTTGATATATATCTCTGGTTGTTTAAAAGGTTCTTTGAAGGTAAAGATCTCGGCGACCCCCTATATGGACTTATCCAAAAGCAATTCAATGTTGGCTATACAGATCAGGTGTCATTGTCTGCAATCGCAAAACGTTGGAGTGATCATTTTGCAAACCTCCCTGATCTAACTGAGGAGGATCTTGAAAGAGGGCGTCAGTTCAAAGCGCTGCAAGAGGAGGGTCGTAAGAAACACTTGGTAGATCTTTAGTCTGGTAATTTAGTGCTTTGTAGGTACATTAACTTATCAGGTTCAGGTCGAATGATCTCGTCGCCTGGATCACGCTTCAGTTCCGCCAAGCTCTCACTCCGAAATGACCGCGACACCTTTTCGCTAATCTCGTAAGGTGTCGTGACACACTTGAGCATCCGTGCGGCCGTATCGAATTCAGCATTGATCAGGTTGATTAGCAGGCGCTGGTGAATGTCCTGCTGACTGTTGATGCCGTGCTCTTTCATCACCCGCTTGAGGTCAGCTTTGAAAACCCCGGCGACCTCTACCGTAAACTTCTCGATGCCCAGCGCGGCATTCTTGGCTGCTTCCTTCTCGCGCTTTTTGCGCTGCTTTAAGGCTTCCGCCGTCGGCTCCTGCTGTTCCTCGGCCATGGCCGTGTTGGCCGGTATATCCAGCCATGTCTGTCGTTTGCGTTGCTGAACCCTGGTGCTGAATCGGCGCATCAGCAGATCGCCAGCGGGTAGGGGATGTCGTAGTTCTTGATCAGCCTGGTCAGCAGCGAAAAACTGATATCCAGGTGCAGGCGGGCTTTGTTGCGAGTCATGCGC
This sequence comes from Pseudomonas sp. KH_050, assembly GCF_057838875.1. Classification (NCBI taxonomy): domain Bacteria; kingdom Pseudomonadati; phylum Pseudomonadota; class Gammaproteobacteria; order Pseudomonadales; family Pseudomonadaceae; genus Pseudomonas; species Pseudomonas sp. KH_050. The sequence continues at coordinate 2,520,008 of NZ_CM174478.1, forward strand.
TGGTCCATGCATTCGCGGATGCGAAGGACCAGGGCGGCCTAGGTGATCTCGTCCATCTTCAGCGCCGTCTTGAAGTTGAACCTGTTGTTCGCCGAGATCGTGTAGAGCTGATTGCGGGTGAGCCCGGTCTCGGCGGTGATCTTGGCCTGGGTCATGGTCTTGGCCATTTCCCTGATCTTGGCGATCAGTGCCGACTTCTCGTTGATCGGTACCGGCTCCAGCTCCTGCTTTTGTCGGGCCGGTGGCATCTTGGTGCTGTAGGTGATCGGTCGGGGCACGTAGCCGAATGACTTGGCTTCTTGGATCTCGCCGCCCATGGCCAGGAACAGGGCGACTTTCGCCGCCAGTCCTTCCGATGCCGGCCGGAGCTCGTTGATCATACTGAGGTTATTGCTGATCATGCTGCCGCCTTTGCCAGGGTCACCCCGGCCATGCTGAAGGTTGATCCCTGCTCGGCGACCAGCGCGTCGAGCGCTTCCCAATTGACGGTGAGCACGGATATCGAGGCCAGGCCATCAGCCACAGCCCGAACCAGGGCCACAAGGTCTGTGACTTGAGCTTGCAGATTGACGGGCTTGGCTGCCGGGGTGGTCGCCAGCTTGGTGTGCACTACCGGAGCGGCAGTTCTGGCCGTCGCCGCTTCGCGAACAGGCTCAGGAGCTTTCTCGGCAACCAGCTCAGGCTTGATTGCTGCCAGGCGCTCAGCATCCTGCTCGTCGGCGATGCGTTTCAACTCTTCGGCGCGAATCTTCTGCCGGGTCGCCTCTGCTTTCGCATCTTCGGCCGCCTGATGCTCGCTGATGCGAACTTTTATCAGTGCGATCAGGTCGTCGTTGGCCTTGAGGACCAGTTGCTGGACGTCATTGAACAGGAAGGTGTGATCTGCGGCGAGTTCGTCCAGGCTGGCCAAGTTGGCGCGGATGCTGTCGCCGGCTTGGCTGGCCTCGATCTTCGCCCGGGCCAACTCCGAATCGGCGGCGTCACGCAGGCTGCTGATGCTCTTCTTACCCTTGATGGCGCCGGCGAAGTCAGCGCGCACAGCCGGCATTCGAGCCTTGCCGCTCAGTGAGGTGTTGATCTGATCGATATGAGCCTGAAAAGCCTTTGCTGCATCCATGACGATTTCTTCGCGGATGCTGACCTTGCGAGCCTTGACCAGTTTGTCCAGCTCCAGCCGCTTAGCGCGCGCCTCGGAGCTGATCTCGTCAATTGCGCGAAATAGGGCGTCGATGCTTTCTGTCTGGCTCAGCGCGTGTTGCTTGGCCGCTGCCAGGCGCTCTTCGACATCACCGCGCCACTTGACGGTCTTCTCTGCGTCAGCGAAGTCCTGATCAGTCTGCAGGTCGGTATTGATGGCGCCGAACACTGCCAGCGAGTGAGCCTTAAACTGCTCAAGGTTGCTGGCGGTGACCATGCCGGTGACTTCGATGCGAAGCGCTGGTAGCGACTCAGGAGTCTTGCCGACAGCCTCGATCACTGCGGGAGCTGGTTCGTAAACCGCAAGATCTGCCTCAAACTGCTTCCAGCCCGCAACCAGCTTGACTGCACGCCCTGGAACGGGCATGTATTCCATTGAAACAAAGTTGCTCTCGGTGCCATCCGAGCAAACGAAAATCACTTTTTCAGCCCCGCTCACCAGCAACTGCTGCTCAAGCTGCCAGTAGTAGTGAGGGCCAAGGTCGCCCGCCAGAACATCGGTGGCAAGCTGCTCATTCCACATTTTGTGCTCGAACAGCGTTTCGCCGAGCATGGTGCAGCCGTCGAGCGAGGCCAGAAGGTCGCCTTTTGTGCCGACGATAGGGAAAAGATCTTCGCCCATTCGGGCTTCCAGAATAGGGCGGGCCAAGGCCTCAGCCTCGTGCCCCTTATCGAAGAGGTACTTTTGCACCCACCACGAAATATCCCGGTCCAGGCCGGTCTTTTTGGAGTTGAGCAGTTCCGTGCGCTTCATCTGCTTGGATTCGCCCATCATTGCCGGGGCTTCAGATGCGGTGTGGAAGTCGGCGCGAAGGGCGTGCCAGGCGTCGGAACCTTGCGCTACGTTATGGATGATCATGCGGCTTCCCCTTCGAGTGGTTTCAGCTCGTTAATGGAGTCAATTTGTTCGGCGGTCAGCGTGTACTTGCTGCTGACCGTGGCGATAAGGTGTTCCGGTGACGACTTGCCGTTTTCGATTGCCTTGCGCCATTTCGGCAGGTTTTCGGCCAGCTTCTCGCTTGGGTAGGCAGGCAGCACCATCGGAGCATCGATCTTCGCAACGCTGGCCAGGGTCGCGCCCGCCTCACGCTCTTTCGGAATGTCCATCAACTCTTCAGCGACCGGCATGCCGCGCAGCACGTCCGGGAAAACGTCGCGCAGGGCGAATGCCCGGGCCCGCATCTGGCGCATACGCTTCGGATGCTGCGTCCACGGGCCTTGCTTGCCGGCCAGGCCTGCCGTTTTGGCGTCGTCCATATCGAAGGTGCGACTCTGCTCGTCTTCGCCGCGGCGCTTTACCCGGCAAGTAGCCGTATGTCCGTCGTCGCTTTCGTAGACGTATTCGCAGAGTGGCGAGCCGCGCACCAGGGCGATCACTGCGTCGCCCCAGAGCGCCGGGCGCCCGTTGATGACTGCGATGTTCTGCATTGCCTGAAGAGGTTGCAGGCCGAGCTCAAGGCCCCACTGGATCGCGACCAGAATGTTGCCAGGGTTGCCGAGGAACTCTTTCGGCACGATGGTCGAAGTGGCGAGGATGTCGGCGAACCGCATGGCCTCGTCGAGTGATTGCGGTGTGAGGCTGAAGCTTTGTTTGAGCGCCAAATCGGACACAGGTATTCTCCCGCCGCGCCGAGGCGCAGCCTTGAAAAAAGTGTGGTTATTGAAGGGGTTAGGCGATTTTTAATCGGACGGAAGGGCGAAAATATCCTGTTACAAGTTCTTGGAATCAGATAATATTGCTCTGCGTTCACCACCACGGTTTATGCATTTTGAGTCCCAAGCGTCCATCAGCTGCTTGGGCTTTTTTTTGCCTAAAATTTGCCAATGGCTGGGATCGCTCATACCGCATTTTCACGATGCGGCTCTATAAGCTCGGCTGCTCGGTCAGCAGCGAGCTCTTCAGCGCGGGCCCGGCCATACTCCTCGGCCCAAGGCCGTATTAGTGCTTCGGCGACGTCGTGCAGGGCAGTGGGACCGTGCTTGCCTTTCGGCTGGCCGAGCGCCTCACACACCAGGTCATAAGCCTTTCCGTGAGTCCGGCGGCCGTCGGCGATGATCTCGCACAGCAGGCGCTCAATCGGGTACTCGCGATTGTCGGTCAGCAGTGGAGCAATGTGTTCCTGCGCACCCAGGTGTTCGGCCAGCGCCACCCACAACGATTGCGGAGTGACCAACGCAACCGACTTGCCATGGGCCCGCGGCGCCGTGACATTCTCTCCGCAGATTAGCGTGTTGATTGCGTCATGGAGCCAGTCCGGCCCTTCGACGCTATCGAGAAAATCGGACATAGCAGTTACTCCTGAGATTGCTCGAGCTTTTGTGCATGCACGCAAGCAGCATTGTGTTCACGGCGAAATCCGCGGACTTTGCCGGTGCTGCTATCCACGATATGAAAGAACGCCCTGCCAGCTGGCCGCACGATGAAGCGCGGTTTTGCTCCTGGTGCTTCTTGGCCGATTAGCGCGTAGAAATCCGCGGTGGCAATCCTTGAGCGTTGACGCAATACCGCACGAACCTCGTTACCGAGCTGGATGCTTGGGTGCATGGCAATCTCCGTTTGGTGTGATGGTTCAAAACCACTCGGCTGCACTCATCCGTTCCGCTGGTTGCCGTTGGGCGCGGATGGGAGTGCATGCGGGTGATGTCGGAAGGGAATGGGTGCCGGCGCCCGGAGCTGCCCGGGATGCGTCGAATCTGGCGAGCTATGCCCTCGGACTCGCCTGCGGTACATCGTCGTCGTTTCGTTTGGGCCTGCCAGCTCCCTGGCTGATGCGCGGTCACATCGTCGGTCCTGCTTTCCGCTGCCTGATTAGATGACGGGCGCAGCCTTCAGGCTTTCTGCGCCACACGGGTTTTGGGGCGAGGAAGTCAGTGCCAGAACGCTACGACCCCGATGGATGTTCGCCAGCGCTCACGCACTCGACGCAATGGATCGGCTGGCACACTTCCTGTGCTCTGCGATTCTGGCCGCGTGTCGCTGAGCGTGGCGCCGATCAGGATGATCTGGAGCATGTCGTTCTCCGGTTAGGGGCAATGCAGGTGGCCGGTGTAAGCCGGGGCTTCGTCCGCATCCCAAAGCCCACTCAACGAATGGGCAGTGGTGATGCTGGTGATCAGTCGTCTTCGCCTTGATTCAACATCTTTTCGATTTGCTCGGCCGTGGGCTTCTGCCAGTTCTTGATCTGGCCGGTTTCCAAATCGATGCTGAGGATCAGGTAGTCGCCGTAGTGCTGGCCCGGGAAGAAATCGGGCACATAGCCCTCATAGCTGCCGACCTCGTCGCCCTGCGCATCCTTCAGGCCGGCAGTGAACTGGTCGCGCACCTTGATGTGCAAGTGCAACTCGGTAACGTCGACCTTCTCCGTTTTCTGCTGATTGATTTGCATGCTGCCGTCCTCCGTTGATTTCCAATGCCGCCTCATCGAAGCGACATCAGTAAATCTGTGGGTGTTGCCGTCTCGCTACGCTTATCTGGGTCATTCGCCAGTTCTGTATCCCTCGTCCGCCGCAGGTTCTCCCTGCGTTTCCCTCCAGCACCCAAGTCACTCCCTAGGCGGTAGGTCAAATCGGATCGCCGGTCTCCAGTAGAGGCGTAGCGGCAAATAGTTAGGTTTTTGTTGAGAGCCTTTGCACCGACCCTCCCTGTCTTTGCCGGACAGGAGGCCCGCAGCATCTCAGCTGCGGTAACCTTCTCGGTTGTTAAAGAGCGGCGGGTGTCTCGACCCTTCGCTGCCAGTCCCGATGTGAGGCTGGGTTGCGATGAAGCAAATATAGGCATTCCCATAATAATAGTCAATGGGTATTCCCATATTTTTATGGGTACAATAAAAAGCCCGCTCAGTGGCGGGCTTTGTTCACGCTTCGCAGTACTGTCGCCATCCGATTCTGACGGCACCACCCTCCAACGATTCCACCATCACGCCCGCAGTCTCGCTGATCTCATCGATGAGCCGCTGCCAATCCTCGGCGGTCTCGTGCTCTAGCCTGGACACCGTTACTGCCTGTACCTTTTGAACGCCAGGCGCGGCAATGAGGGCTTGAAGACGTCGGCCGGTTAGCTCATAGGACGTCCGAGTTTTTGTTGTAGGAATCGGGGAGGGGAGCATGCGGTTTTCCTTGCCGTGACTGTATGAATATACAGTATTGGTGCGGATCCAGTTTTGCAAGCCGCTAGGAGTACATCTGTACTCCTTTAGATGGCAGGCGTGAAAAAGCCCGCGAGAGGCGGGCTTGATATTGGTATGGAGGAGCTATCCTTTGGCAGGTTTTTCCTCCTGCGCAGACGCTACGCTTTTCTTCATGGCTACCACAGCGTCTTGGGATAGGCCCTTGTCGGCACCAAAAGCAGATTTCACCGAATCATCTGCAGCAATGAGCCTTTCGATCTTTCCTTTGTTTTCCTCGAGGCTGCTGATCTGCTTATTGAGGACTTCAATCAGCTCGTTACTCGCTCGCTGGTATCTCTTGTGAGCCCAGTCAATTGCAATGGTTGAATCAGCATCATCCAGCTCTTTCTTTGCAGCCTCGGTTGAGTCCCTGGCGCTGCTTTCATCCATGACGAGGCGGGTCTCAGCTTGATCAGCTCGTATGATTGCCTTGCATAGCTCAATGAAAGCCACCGCAACGTCGCGATCTGATGGCTTATGCTCCCATGCCCGAGCATCAAGCCCAGAAATTGTCTGATCAAGTCCTTCCACGGTTGCTGTGCCGCGCTTAAAGTACTCAGCGAAGGTTATGCCGTCCTCGTTCCTTGCTTTCAACTGTCGCTCTGTCTGTTGAGCAGATGCCTGAACCGCTTGGGCCGCAAATTTGGATTCCTGTCCGCTCTGGTACATGGTCCAGCCGAACCAGCCAGCACTAGCGATTGCGATGGCCAGAACTCCCGCCATGACTGATTTCATACCCAAACCCCTCCCTGTTATTGAGCCCGCACTTTACCATTCGTGGCGCACGGCCACCATTAGCGGGCAGGGAAGGGCGGATACGAAAAGCCCGGCGCTGGGCCGGGCTGAGGAATTGTAGGTCGGCTAAGCAACGGCCAATAAACGCTCAGCTGCCTCTGCTGCACTTTGGACTTCCGTGACCCTTACCCTGTGCTCGTCACAAGCCTCTTCGAGGGTATAGAGAGAACGTTTTAGGGAGTCGATTTGCTTCAAACTATAGGTGGGATCGTCAAAGCTCGGGCGGAACACAACTAGCTCAAAGTGGCTCCTTTCAAGAAGATGCTGCTTTTCTCGCGCAACCCGCAAGTCCAAGATTCGGGCTTTATTGTGCTCAAGGTAGCTCGATAGGCCGCGTCCCGGGATAAGGCGCCCAGTATTCATCGCCACCTTTTCGCTCAGAAAGAAAAAGCTAAGCGGCTTAGATGGTTCGGAAATAGAAAATTTCTGGTTGAAGAATCTTTCGAGCCGAGCGTCGCGGCGTACAGCTTCTGCCTGGAATTGCTTAGGCCACCTGTCATCTGTCGTGTTGATGACCAATTCGCCGGGCTCTGTCTCTCCGATATCGTTTAGGTCGAGGGCGGCCAAGCTTGCAGTCATTGAGACCGCTTGGCGCAGCAATCCCGCAATGCTGGACGAGCGAGTTTCCCTCGGAGGCCCCAGCGTTACTCCCGACATCGGAGGCTTCCAGCCGGCAAAGCCTCCAGCAGTGCGAACATGGGCGTTCAGGCTGGAGATCACGACGCCGATCAATTTTGAAAAGCCGGCGTTCTGCGGGCCGAACATGGATTCAAGAACGTGGGGCCGTATTGCTTGGCGCACTTCAATCTCGCCAGACTCCCCAATAGCCGCTACAGCTATCGTCAGACGTTCTCCAGATCCCATCATTGGCTCAAGATAGATCGGCGCCCATTGACCTGCATAGGATGGAGGAGGTGGCAAAGAACCAAGCAACGAATCGAAGTTAATCATTAAGCCTTAACCTCCCTTGCTGGCTGGGCTTGATCCTGTCGTGTAGCAGGTCGCCCAGTATGGCGATCCTGTTTCTTAGAAACGATAGTAGCTCTTCCTTAGGTTTGAGCTCTATACGTTCGACCATTGCTTGGTCAGCCAATTCAATCGAGGATGTTCCAGAGTTTATTGCCCACTCGCGCGCTCCCGAAACAGCTCGCTGCGTTGAGATGTCATCGTTGCAGGTATCAATCTGCAGCTCCAGAAGCTGGTTATTATGGTAATCATCCGATGTGTCAGTAGCTGACATATTGTGCGGAATACACATGCCGTGATCGATTAGGAAGAAGCCAGTACCATCGTAAAGAAGGTTGCCGTCATGTCGATCAGGATTCGCAATAAGCTCGTCAAAGCAGGCTGCATGAAGAAGCGCCGGCCATTTTTCCAGCTCGCCCAAAATTGAAGAGTCGCTAGCGCTCACATACTGGGCAAGATTGGGGTGGCCCATATCCACGCTGCCATAGTGCCAGGCCTGCTGGTCATCCAGGAGCAGCAGCGGCTCAGGGATTGGTAGCCCTGCCGCCCTGCCCACAGCCGCACAAACAACTTCCACAGCAATCTCGCGTACTGGCAGCCTCTTCGCAATGACCGTTACCTCGCCGGAATGAGTCGCCGCAACACAGCGCACCGGCCGATTAGACCCCTCTCCAACCTCGGTTCCGCCGGGTAAAAGGCGGCCAATTCGGACCAAAGAAACACCAGAATTCATCAGAGCATCCCTTGCCAGATATTTAATTTTTGTTCATGCAAGCGCAACAACTTCTGCGCGATATGCAGGATCGCCTTGGCGGGGTGAGACGCTCACCCTATTACTACTACAGACCGGCCCCCTCACCACCTCTTCCGCATAACCTGCCAGCTGATCATGGAGCCCATGATTGCCTTCAGTGAAGAGTCTTAATCCTGCGACTTTCGCCAATCCTGATCCGGTCCAATGCTCGATTCAAAGCGTCCAGGGCATCGAGTAGGGCTTTCGCCTCGGCTTCTCTACCATCTCCCCAAAGACGTTCAGCCATTTTATTCAGGGCTTGGATAGACCTTTCAATGTCTGCAGAGGTTGTTGTCGTGGCGTCTGCCGACGGTTTCTTTGGCATTGTCAGAGCTTCTGAAGCGCTCGAACGACAACACCGACAATCCGGCAGTTCTCCGCGCACATCTCAGTCGGGTATGCAGGGTTGAGCGGCTTCAAGAAACGCCGGCCACCATCGTCGACAAGCTTTTTAAACGTGGCTTGGTCGCTATCTGCCAGCTTCGCCACAACCAGCTTTCCTGACTGAGCATCAGCCTCTGTGTCGACCAGGATCAGCGTTCCCTCTGTGATGCTCGTCCCGACCGGCGATGTCATCGAGTCGCCTTTGACCTCGAGCCAGAATGCCGGACCTTTTGAGTCGTAGTCCGACAATTCGTACCGATCTGAAAATCCTACAGGGTAGGGTTCGACTGCCTCGGCCCAGGCACCGGCGGCGACCCAGCTGATTACTGGATAGCGGAAGGACTCTACAGGTTGGCGTGTTTCGCCTACATTTGAATGGCCAGCGTTGGAGGTGGCGTCAGCCGGTTTCATCGGGCCGATTTCGTCGGAAAGCCACTTGGCACTCACTCCACAGGCGTCAGCAATTTTCACCACATGGGCAGTGGCTTTTGATTTACCGCGCTCAAGGTCAGAAATAGAGGTCTGGGTGATGCCCGCTCGCACAGCCAGTTCTACCTGATTGAGCCCCGCATGCCGCCTTGCGGCCTTTAATCGATCTTTGAATTCCATCACGCGAGTATTACGGGTGCTCCCATATCCTTGCAAATCGGCATTCCCATAAACTACTATATGGGTATTCCCGTATGGAGGGGCGATATGAATACCATCTACAAGGACCTCGTTGCCTTCTTCGGCACTCAGGAGGTCACGGCTGAAAAGCTCAAGGTTGATCAGAGCACTGTTTCCGGCTGGGTTAGGGAAAAACACGGCATGTCTCCAGTGATCGCCAAACGAGCAGAGGCTTTGACCGGAGGCGTGTTCAAAAAAGAATTCCTTTGTCCGTCGTTTCCATGGGCCGAAATGGCCGCCTAAGCGACATCCCTGTCCGCCGGTCCATTGAAGCCAGATTAGAAGAGAGTAGTCCCAATGGAAACGTCCAGTTCAAGACACAGCGCGCAGACCCGTGACCAAGTGCTGGTCGCGCATGCAGCAAACCAGATCGCGCGTACCAGCCTGAGCCAGGACGATTTTGCTCAGGCGCTGAGCCGCGAGTTGCATCTGTCTTGCCCAGAGAAGGCGATCGCCAAAGAGGTTCCTGACTTTGCCGCGCTTACCGAGCAGAACAATGTTGGCGAGTTCGTGAAGGCGACAGGGCGCTGGCTGAAGCGTGTGCAACGCTGGCTTTCCGGCGACCAGGACATGCCGTCCTGGCTGGAAGAGTCGTGGGTGAATGCTCTGGAGTCTGAGTTTCGCGATCACTGCATCAATGAGTTGGCCGGTCGCCACGGCTTGATCGGTGCCCGCCACATGGTGAGCGAGCAGTGCGCGAACAAAAGCTTCGGCGCGCTGATCCGTGCGCTGGGCGACGTGATCGATACCGGCAGCGAAGTGTTCGACGACCAAGTGATGTGTGAAGAAGACTTGCCGCACCTGCCAGCTTTCGTAAAGCAGTGCCGCCAGGTTGAAGCGCGGGCAGGGGAGTTGGGCCGGAAGGCCGACACACTGCTTGCCAAGCACCGACCGAATTTGAAAGTTATCGCCTGAATCCCAGACACAAAAAAGCCGGGATTGCGCCCCGGCTGATTCATTACCACTTGATGAGGCCGATTATGCAGAGCCAACCTAACTCAAGCAATACCCCGTCGCATGTCGCGACACGTTTTGCGAAATCTGAAAACGTGTCGCGTGCCAATTTCATTGGCATCGTGTCGATAGTCGATGACGAAGCCGTGACCACCACGCTGGCAATCGCCACTGGATGCAAAGTCGATCACGCGAGCGTCATCAAGCTTGTTCGCACGTACCAGTCAGACCTTGAAGAGTTTGGTTATGTCGGATTTGAAATCCGACATAACCCGCAGGGTTCAGCCACTGAATACGCCGTCTTAAACGAGCAGCAGTCGACACTGATCCTCACCTACATGCGGAACAGTCCTATCGTTCGCACCTTCAAAAAAATCTCGTAAAAGCATTCTGGAATCTCGTTCGCGGCCAAGCTTTCTCTGTACCCCGGACCCGAGCCGAAGCATTGCGCCTTGCCGCCGATCTGGAAGAGCAGAACGCTGTCCTCGCCATCGAGAATCACCAGCAGGCCGAGAAAATCGCCAGCCTTGAATCGATCTTCCAGGTAGGTATGACGCCTACGCAGTTCTGCAAGCGCCTGAATGGGGTGAACTGCCAGCAGATCAATAACACGCTATTGGCCCGCAACTGGATCTTCAACTCTGAGCGCGACCAGAAGCGCTCAGTGAAATACCGGGTTGGCTGCCAGGCGCGCGACAAGTACCTCACCGAGCGCGTCACCATCATTGAGCAGGAGGGCAAAGATCCATTCCTGAAGTACAGCCCGGTCCTACTGAAGGATGGTGCCAAGCGCCTGCACGATCTGTACATGAAGCAGAAACTTCCGATGAAGACCGCTTGGAATGGTGAGTTCTGCCACACCAAAGTAACTGATCAGGAGGTCGCGTAATGGCCCGAATACGCACTATCAAGCCTGAGTTCTGGTCGAGTGAGCAAGTAATGGCAAGCCGCCCATTGGCGCGGCTCCTGTTCATAGGTATCTGGAATTTCTGCGACGACGGCGGAAATCATCCTCTGGCGCCGCGAACCATCAAGGCCCTGGTATTCCCTGGTGACGACATCACTACCGAGGAGGTCAGCGAACTGCTGGGCGAGCTTGAAGGTTCCGAACTGACCAAAAGCTACACCGTCGACGGTAAGCAGTACCTTCACGTCAACGGCTGGAAGCACCAGAAGATCGAGAAAAAGAACTTCAAGTATCCGACTCCTCCGCTACCAGTCGCCGAAGAGTCGCCGACCCACGAGGGAGCAATCTTCGAGGAGTCGTCGAATGGTCGTCGACCGCTCGACCCCGTAAGGGATGTAGATGTAGATCTGGAAGGGAAGGGAGAGGATCAAAACAACACACTAAGCGCGAGCGAATCCAATTTGGCTGATGTCGAGCCAGAGCAGATCGAAAATCCCGTACCGGTCGAAGAGTTCCCGCTACCTGTTGACCTCAAAGCACCAACCGAAATGACGCTGGATTGGGAGCCGGATCAGAACCTCCTAAAGAACTACGCCCTGCGCATGGCGATCCCGTTGGATACCTTTACGCCCGAGGCGACCGCCACATTCGTCTGCCATTACGCGGCGTCCGGCCGATTCGAAACTCAGATCGCTTGGGTAAGCCTGCTGGTCAAGTGGGTCAAGCGTGATACGGCGACCGCAGCGGCAAGCAATGTTCGCCCATTCCCGAAGCCACAGACTCCATCTCGTCACGCAGGCTTCGAAACCCGTGATTACAAAGCGGGCACCAAGGAGAACGCCAATGGCACATTCCGTCTCTAACATCGGGGAGCGTATGGACCAAAAATTCGGTGTCATCGGTCGCAAGCCGGCCAACTGCGAGATTCATGGTGATTACTCTGCCGTGATTCTGAAAGGCACTGGCGAGCCATCCGGCTGCCCGATCTGTGCCAGCGACAAGCGCGACATGGAGGAACTGCAGCGCAAGCGCTTCGAGTTCCGCATCCAGCAGCATTTGATTGCGCGCATTCCCAAGCGTTTTGCTAACAAGACCTTTGCTGATTACCGGGCCGATATTCCGGCTCAGCAAGTCGCTCTGGATGCCTGTGTCGATTACGTCGCTGATTTCTCGACGCATCGCCGCGAAGGTCGCTGCATGTTGCTGCTCGGCAAGGTCGGCACCGGAAAGACTCACCTGGCCACTGCCTCGATCAATCATCTGATCAGCGAGTGCATGGTCAAGGCGATCTACCGCACCGCTGGCACGGTTATCAGCGACATCAAGGCGACGTTCAGTGATCGCACGGGCGAATCGGAAGCACACATCCTGCGCGAAGTGATCGGCGCCGACCTGTTGGTACTGGACGAGGTAGGCGCTACCAAGCAAAGCGAATTCGAATTGGCGACCCTGTTCAGCATAATCAACGGCCGATACGAGCAATGCCGCCCGACGATTATCGTTAGCAACCTGTCGCCCGCCGAATTGAACGACGCCATTGGAGTGCGCTGTGTGGACCGCATCCGCGAGAACGGCTGCATCGGCGTTCCTTTCGAGTGGGAATCTCAGCGTGGCAAGGAGGGCAATTGATGGCTGAGCTCGCATTGATCTGCACCGCTCAAGGCCTGGTGCCCGCTACCGAAGCCGATCGTGAAGCTGTCCAGAAATGGAAGGCTGGCCAAGTCATCCACGGCAAGTTCACCCGGATGCGCAACGGCAAGTTCCACGGCAAGTTTTTCTCCATGCTCGATCTGGCGTGGGATTACTGGGAGCCAGTCGGCGGGTTGATTCCTCGGCAGGAAATGCGCGGCATCCGGGGGTTGGCCAAGTTTTTCGAGGCGCAGAGCGGGAAGCCGGGCCAGCTCTCCGTAGCTGTCGCAGCCTAGATCTCCGGTCTGGAGGCTGCCCGCGCGGAGCGCTTTCCTGCAGTCGACAAGAGTCGTGAAGCCTTCCGCGAATGGGTGACGATCGAGGCGGGGCATTTCCACCTGGTGCACACGCCGGAGGGGATCCGTAAAGAAGCTAAGTCGATCTGCTGGGCAAGCATGGATGACACCGCTTTCGAGCCGTTGTATCGCGACGTGTTCAACGCCTGCTGGCGCCTGGTGCTCTCTGCGCATTTTGAGAGCGAGCAGGGCGCGTTGGCCGCGTCCGATCAGATGGGGAGTTACGCATGAGGATCGCCCTCAAGGAACTCCGCAAGAAGAAGTGCCGCAACGCTGCGTGTCGGACTGAGTTCGTTCCGGTTCGCTCGCTCCAGGTTGCCTGCAGCGTCCCGTGCGCAATTGCGCTCACCAACACGAGCAAGGAGAAGACTCGTAAATCCCTAGAGCGCCAAGAGCGCGCAGAGACCCGTCAGGCAAAGGTTCGGCTCAAGAGCCGGGCGCAATACTTGAAAGAGGCTCAATCCGTTTTCAACGAGTGGGTGAGGGCGCGTGATGCGGCTCTGCCGTGCATCAGTTGTGGGCGCCACCACCAGGGTCAGTGGCACGCCGGCCATTACCGCACCGTGGGAGCGAACCCCGAGTTGCGGTTTGAGGCTCTGAACGTCCATAAGCAGTGCGCTCCGTGCAACAACCATAAGTCGGGCGACATCGTGAATTACCGCATCAGCCTGGTCCGGTGTATCGGCCTTGAGCGTGTTGAGTGGCTGGAAGGTCCTCACGAAGCCAAGCGATACACCATCCAGGAGCTTCAGGAAATCAAAGCCAATTACCGGGCAATGACCAGAGAATTGAAGAGGGAAGCAGCATGAAACTGATCAGCGCAAGACAGGTATGGACTGAGTCGCAGCATGAATCGAACGCATCGATCAGCGCTGTAGCAATCGACAAGGCTGAATCGGCACCGGTGAAGTCAGGTGTCCGCATTGGTCGGCGCGAGGCGCTATTCCCTGCGCTGGGTGACGAGAAGGGCGAAGAGTCCGCACGCTTCTCTGTGCCGGGTCAGCGGATCAGCATCAGCGAGACACGTCGTACGCCGGTTGGTCGGTCCACCGCCCGTGCCGCACACTTGGCCACGATCGGGAAAGTACTCCGCGCCATCGACACACTGCCGTTCCAAGTGCAGCAGCTCGGTCACTTCCTGTATCACCCCTGCATGACGATGCAGCACGTCATGAACGCGGTGCTGCTGGTCGCGGCAAAGGCTGAGCTGCCCGACTTGACTTCAGTCAAGCGCGTGAAGGCGCAGTACCTGATCACCCTGGCGCTTCAATCCTACAAGGCCCAGGTGAGCGGGGCGGCTGAATGGGGGCCGGCTCGGGTCGCCACCGAGATGAAGTGCTTCTTCGGTGTGAGGATTGATCCGAAGAACTGGACGCGCGACTGGCTCGACCTGTGGGAATCCCTGAAGGAAGTGATTCGGGAGGTGGATATTGAGGCTCAACAGCCGGTGTGGCAGGTGATTCACGCGGAGAAAGACGAGGTGGCGGCATAATCGTATTGACACGATGGGGAATTGCGCGTACTTATTCCCATAATGCGCAATTCACGCAACACGCACACGAATACCTGAACCCGGCCATCTCGCCGGGTTTTTTATTTTGATTGCATTATGATATTGCCTGTTCTCCAGATAACGGATTAACAGGAATCTCTTTATGCGTCGAAATCTTGAACATGTTAAGCATCTGCTTGATCTCATCCAGGCTCATGCCACTGAATACGGAATCAATCTGCTAGATTTGCAACCGAAGTGGGAGGCTACTAGCGGAAAGCAGGACATTCTTCTGCGCGAATCCGAGCTTATCTATCTGCTTGATCGATGCGGCGACGCAGGATTTATCACTATTTCTGGCGGCAACACGATTCAGTTAACTTGGGCTGGTCATGACTATCTTGATTCTGTAACCGCCAAGCCCTCCTTCTGACTGATTGCAAGTTTCAAAAAAGCCTCGTCATTGCACGGGGCTTTTTTGTGCCTCAAATTCACCGCAGCCAGGGCGGCCTCACGGAGGCCTGGACGTCGATAGCCGGACAGTGCGACGTACGGCAAAGGGCTGATTCGCTTCTATTAGCAGGCCGCGTAACGGCGCATACCCTGGCTGCACAACGCATGGTAAGGGTTCAACGGGATATACCTAAGCGCTATCATGCTTGCATCTAAAGCCAAGTGGCATAATCGACAGGATGTAGTGATGCGTAGAGTAATATGGACCGTTACAGGAGGCGCCCTGATGAGTTTGATCACCGCCTCGGCTTGTGGTAACCCGCTGATGCCTTCCGGGCCTGGTAATGAAGTAACAGCACAAAAACAGAACGCACTTATCGGGAGAACGTTTAGCCAGCGGGGCGGTAACGCCTTTGGGTCCGGTCTCGTTTCGGTAGGGTACGCGCCACATTCTCGAACGGTAGTGACGGCCTACTTCGTGAGTGTCGGGATTGATTATGGCAGCTCGACCATTCTGCCCGACCTGGCAACCGACAGCTCACAGCACAGGACTTTGCAGAAAGGTGATGGCTTTGAAATTGCCTATGTCAATTGTAAATCCCAAACGTACTCGTCTCTTGCTTATCCATTGGCAAGCGACCTGAGCAATGCTGAGCGATCTTGGTTCGTTCGCGGAGAAGCGAACAGATGGAATGCCGACACTTCGATAGAGAATAGTCCCAAGTGGGCTCTTGATTTACCCGAATCTTCTAGAGCCGATCTTGTAAGATTTTTTTCAGACTTGTGCGAGGCGACCTACTAGCGTGGGAAATTTCAACATCGAGATTTATAAAGTTTAGCCTCAGCCCCCGCTGGGGCTTTTTCGTTTTCGGCTCCACCACACCCATTGCTCCGAACTGGGAGTGCTGCTGAAGCCGACTTGAACCGCAGGCGAAAGACCGGAAAGACCCTCCTGCCCATTCGCGACAAGAGGATCAACCGATGTCTCACATCACTCGCTGCAAAATGACTCTTCGCACCAAAGGGCCTGTTCATGGCTCCTCGGAATCACTGACTCGGTTGTGCTTCGGCGCAGTATGGTCAGCCAATCCAGCGGAAGAGGATGCGATCTACGGCAAGTACACCCCGTATGGCGAATACATCGTCAACGTGGTTGCCGATCGCGCCGAGCATTTCGAGGAAGGGAAGGACTACTTCAATATCTCGCCAGCTTTTTGAATTCACTGTAGCCAGGGCAGCCTCACGGAAGGCCTGGCTACAGTTAGCTGGTAGTGCAGTGCTACGAGAAAACACCGGCAGCCCGTGCGCCCTGACCTCACACGCTTTTCAGCATGGCCCGAGAACGATCGGCGAGACTGGTGCAGAAGGGCGCCGGCGTCGTGAAGGTCTTTGGCGGACGACGGGAAAGACGGTGCACCTAATCGTGACCTCAGCTTGTATTAGGGCCTTGATGCAATGACATCATGAAAACCCGGCTGCCGCGCCGGGTTTTTTGTCAACGATAGAATCAGTTTCACTTACCGCCAATAGCGCCGCCAGCAGCACCACCAAGCCCTGCGCCAATGGCGCCGCCGGTGCTACCTCCAAGTTTGTTGCCAATTAGTGAGCCACCTGCCGCACCCAGGCCGGCACCAATTGCTGCCTTGGTTTTCTTGCCGTTTTTTGCTGCAATGGCACCACCTGCCGCGCCGCCCAGGCCCGCGCCGACGGCTGCGCCTGTGCTGCCACCAAGCTTCTGACCAAGAACGTTACCCAGGGCTCCGCCCAAACCGCCGCCTACAGCAGTTTGGGTGCCGCTTGCGGCCATAGCGCCTTGGGCAAACAGGGCGGTCAGGGCCAAGACGGAAAGTGCTTTACGCATGTTGCGAACCTCGAAAAATATTGGGCGCTAATTGTCGCTTCCTGCTTGTGGCTAAGTAAATCTTCTTGATTGGTGGGGCGAACCAATTTTTGTTTTTCGCTTAGCTCGTTTGGCTCGGAATAAACACAACCACTTGCAGCCTCGCCATTGTGCGGGGCTTTTTTATTCCTAACTCCCTGAAGGGGAGGAATCCGAGATGCCACATATGCCAGACAAACCAGATACCTGGCTCATCGCGATGGCTTGGCTAAGCCAGAACGCCCCAATGTTCTATGCCGCAGCGCTATCGTGCTGGATCGCTTTCTTGCGCGTTATCTATGGCGGCGGAGGGCGTCGACAGGCGTTCCTTGAGTCTTGCCTGTGTGGCGCGATCACAGCCGGGGCGTTCCCGCTACTGGAATACTTCAGTCTTCCCTCAAGTCTCGCGGCTGCCGTCGGCGCCTGCATTGGCACTCTGGGCGTGAAGAAGGTCGCTTCCCTGGCAGAGCGATTCACCGACATCAAATTTCCCAATCGGCAGGAGTGACCATGAAGCTGATCGACAACTGGAAAAAAGCACTGAGCATGACCAGCGTTCAGGCTGGCGGTGCTATCGCAGTGCTGGGTATCGCTGAGCAGCTGATGCCATCGCTACAGGCAGTCCTGCCACCGGTGGCCTATGGCGTTCTGGGCCTGCTGGTGATGATTGCCCGGGTAGTTCTGCAGCCGAAGCTGAGCAAGTAACGAAATCCGCGACACGTTTCGCGAATCATCAAATTGTGTCGCGACCAGCGACTGAGGGCGAACCCATGAAATCCCGCAAGAAGCCGGTAGTGATCGATGCCATCCAGTACGACGGCACCAAGGAATGTAATCGCGAGATTATTGATTGGACCAAGGGCGGCAAGACGCCAGCCTTGATGGATTCGGCGGTGGGTAGCTGCTCGCCTGAGCATCCAGAGGGCTTCGACTATCCAGTGCTGAAGATCATTACCCTTGAAGGGCTGATGACTGTGAGCACGGGTGACTGGGTGATACGCGGCGTTGCTGGTGAGTTCTACCCCTGCAAGCCGGACATTTTCGAAGTCACATATGAAACGGTGGAATGACCAACATCACCCGCTTGCACCACGCATTGCAGTCCAGCGATCGTGAAAGCGATCAACGAAATGGACGAGGGCCTGCGCAAGGCGATCGACACGGCCAAAGCTGCCGGACTGCCGCAGGGTTTGATCGTCGCGCTGCTTCACGGCCAGGCGCATTCGCAAACCGCGATCTTGGTGTCCTGAGGGTTAGCTACTGACTTTCTGACCTCAGCAGCACACTCATATCGAGAATCCATTTTTGTTGTTTGGGGGTGCTGAAAGGCTGCGGGTGAAGGTAGCCAGTTGCGCTACTACCTTTTAATCCGACCAGTCTTTTTCCTATAGTGGTTACTGACTTTATAGCCGCTTCGGAAAGTGGATCTAAATCGCTGCTTAAACCCCAAGCTGCGATTATCAACCGCGGATGCAAAACCCCTTCAAGTTCGGCCAGGCGATTGGGGTGGAAGATCGTATGTTCTGGTGGGAGGCTTGAGTAGACGCTAAAAAGGCTCTTGCTTTTTGTCGCTCGGTAGTCGGAAAGGTTGATAACTTCAACGATATTCCAGTTCATCACGTTCATCAGCCGCATGATTTGAAACTGGGTATCGTCAGGTTTGGCGGGAACTAACCCCTGTTCTCGAACTAGCTCGATGTCACTGACTGGTTCAGATCCACCGGGGTTCATCATGATAAATGAAGCATCGACAGCATTTTTTGTTTCAGGTGTCGTTTGCTTCCGACAAATGCGCAAAAGATTTCGACACTCATGATTCTCTGGGTTGCCTGGTAGCGAGTAAAAAGCACCACTAACTTCGAATAGCTCGTTGAGCTGAGTCGGGGTCTCTCGCTTCTTATTGGTGTCATCAATGTGCACGCTGGCAACCTTGCTTAGTGAGGGAGGCGTTAAAGATGGCTGTACGCCTCTGGCATTTCAACAACATATTTCTTGCATATTGAGCACCAATGACAATGAAGCAACCCGACTGGGAGGCAATCGAACGAGCCTACCGGGCAGGATTGCTTTCCATCCGAGAGATCGCATCAACCCAAGGCATCACGCACGGAGCCATCAACAAGCGCGCCAAGCGGGATGGCTGGGAGCGAGACCTCAAGGCAAAGATTCAAGCCAAGGCTGATGCGCTGGTATCCAAACGCGCGGTATCCACTCTGGTATCCACCAAATCAGCGGATACCGAGCGGGAGATCATCGAGGTCAATGCTGAGGTCATTGCGAACATCCGCATGGCACACCGCGGCGATATTTCTAGAGGCCGGCGGCTGACCATCAAGCTGCTGGATGAGCTTGAAGGCCTGACCGACAACCGTCAGCTGTTCGAAGAGTTGGGCGAGCTGATGCACGACCCAGATGACAACGGACAGGACCGACGCAACGACCTGTACCAGAAAATCATCGACCTGCCTGGCCGAACCAAGACGATGAAGGAACTGGCTGAGACGCTGAAGACTCTCGTCTCCCTGGAACGCCAAGCATATGACCTCGACACCAAATCTGGCGGCAGTGACGCCGACGAGCTATCGAGACTGATGGACGATCTATCAAAGGAAGCCTGACATGAAGCCCGAGCACTTGAAGCTGCTCCGGGATAAGCGTTGGCGCCTGAACAATCTCTACTTCATCACGGACAAGCAGGGCAAGAAAGTCCGATTCCGGATGACGGACGAGCAGATCGAATACTTCGACGGGATGCACACCCGGAACATCATCCTGAAAGCTCGTCAGCTCGGCTTCACCACCGAGTGTTGCATCATCCAGCTCGACGCCGCGCTCTTTGAGTCCGCCAAGTGCGCCCTTATTGCCCACACCCTGAACGACGCCAAGCGCCTGTTCCGGGAGAAAGTGAAATTCGCCTATGACAACCTGCCTGCTGAGATTCGCGCTGCCAACCCTGCTTCTAACGATGCTGCTGGTGAGCTTGTGTTCAGCAAGGGCGGATCGCTCTACGTGTCCACGTCCTTTCGGGGCGGGACTCTACGGTATCTGCACGTATCCGAGTTCGGGAAGATCTGCGCCAAGTATCCCCACAAGGCCAGAGAGATCGTTACCGGGGCATTCGAGGCGGTCGCCACAAACTGTTTCGTCACCATCGAGTCGACGGCAGAGGGTAGAGCGGGTTACTTCTTCGATTACTCGCAGGGAGCTGAGCGGCAGCAATTGGCCGGCGTTCCCCTAGGTCAGCTGGACTGGAAGTTCTTCTTCTTTTCCTGGTGGAAGAATAAAGGCTACTGGCTCGACCCAACCAACGTGGTCATCCCGCAGCGTCTGACCGATTACTTCAATTACCTGGCAGCCAAGCACGGCATCGTCACGAACGATGGCCAGCGAGCCTGGTACGCGGCCAAAGAGAAGACGCTCGGCGGCGACATGAAGCGGGAATACCCGTCGATACCGGCCGAGGCGTTCCAGCAGTCGATCGAGGGCGCGTATTACGCCAAGCAGTTTACGAAGTTGTACGGAGCTCAGCGCATCGGCGCACTGCCTGACAACAGTCATCTGCCAGTGCATACCTTCTGGGATATCGGCGTCGGAGACTCCACCGCCATTTGGTTCGTCCGGATAGTCGGCGAAGAGTTTCACGTCATCGACTTCTACGAGAACAGCGGCGAAGGCCTGCGCCATTACATGAAGATCCTGAAGGATCGCAAGTACACCTACGGCGATCACTGGGGCCCTCACGACATTGATAACCGTGAATTTGGTAGCGATGGCAAGACCCGCCGGGAAATCGCCCGAGAGGGCTACGAGATCGACGGACAGAAATACAGCCTCAAGTTCAGCGTTGTCCCAAAGATCGGTATCGACGAAGGCATAGAACATACCCGGGAAATTCTCCCGAACTGCGCGTTCAATGACTCCAACTGCGAACTGGGCATTTCCTGCCTGGAAAACTACCGCAAGGAATGGGATGACAAGCGCGGTTGCTGGAAAGACAAACCACTACATGACTGGTCATCACACGGCGCGGACGCATTCCGCTACTTCGGGTAATGATGGGTAGGCGCAAACGCATAGGCGGTGTCCGCCGTATTGGAGGCTTGGCCTGATGCCAGTGCAATCAACAAACCCCGACTTCGACGCGCACATCGCCGAATGGGAAATGATGGACGACTCGCTCGAAGGCGAGGGCGCGATCAAGCGTAACGATCGGAACCTACCAAAGCCCAGCGGTATGGTTGAGGCAGAAAAGCTCGACGCGACCGGCAACAGGTACCTGTATCAGAGCTACACCAACCGGGCTCAGTACGAGCATTGGGTGCGTGATTCGCTGCGGTCGATGATGGGGCTGGTATCCCGGTTGATTCCGGAAATCGAGCTGCCGTCAGGGCTGAAAGGGCTCGAAGAGAACGCCACATCGGATGGCTTTGGCCTGAAGCAGCTTTTCTTCCGCATAGTGCGCCAGGCTATTTCCCACGGCCGAGTGCCGCTGGTAGTGAACATCGACGAAGCTGGTGAGGCGTACTTCTCGACCTACGCCACGCGCAACGCGATCAACTGGAAGGTTGGCAGTCAAGGCGGCCGGCAAGACCTGGTGCTCGGGGTATTTATCGAGTTTCGCGACAGCAAAGAGGACGAGTTCGACCACGAATGCAAGATGGTCTACCGCGTATTCAAGATGATCGGCGATGTCTGCTACAGCGAAGTGCTGGGCGACAACGGCGAGGTCATCGAGGAGCTGAAGCCGCTGGGCACGACGGGCACAGATAACCGCTTGGTGCGAGGCCTTGGGTTTCTGCCGGTGATCTACTGCGGCTCGACGGACAACTCGCCGGAAGTAGACGAAGTGCCGCTGTTGACGATGGCCCGGTCGGCTTTGAAGTCGTACCAGCTCAGCGCTGACTACTTCACCGCGCTGCACCAAACCAGTCATCCGCAGCCTTGGGTTGCCGGGATGGATGACGGTGTGGAGTTAAGCGTTACCGGTCCATCCGCGGCGTGGGATCTCGGGCCGAACGGAAAGTGCGGTTATCTGGAGTTCCAGGGCGCCGGCATTGAAGCTGTCCGCAAGGCGATGGATGACCAGCGCAACGCGGCTGTTGAGGCGGGTGCCAAGGTGATGGACGTGGGCGGCACCGAGTCAGGCGAGGCACGCAAGACGCGCCAGAACGATCAGCACGCCACACTGCACAGCATTGTCATCACAGTGGCCGAGGCGGTCGAGCAAGCGTTGCGCTATGCCGCCGAGTGGAAGGGTTACGACCCCAAGCAGGTGACGTTCAAGGTCAATCCTGAGTTCGTTATCCCCGAGGTCGATGCGCAAGTGTTGGCTGAGCTGCAGAAGGGCGTCATGTCCGGCACGATCAGCGTCGATACGTACTGGCAGTACCTCACGACCGGGAAGCTGCCGGAGCGTCTCTACGATGAAGAAGCCGAACTGATCAGCGACGAGCGCGACTCGGCCGGCCTGAGCCTGGACAAAGAAGATGCCGACCGCAAACCTGGAACAGGCCGACAGCCAACTGCTGGAGCAGACGACACGCCACTCGGTGATGATCGAGCGGCTTAAAGCCGGCGAGGTCAAGAAGTTCGAAAAGTACCTGCGCCAGATCGACACCCTGGTACGGGAGCAGCTGACCCGAAAGGAGCTGACCACCTATAGCTGGGACCGCCTTGAGCAATTCCTATCCCGGGTGGATGGCAAGCTGTTGGAAATCTACAAGGCCTTCGGTGATGTAGTGCAGGCTGACCTGGTGGACATCGCTCTGTATGAGTCGACCTTCGAGGCCAACAGCCTCAGTCATGCCATGTCGATTGATGCCGTGGTGCCGACCAATGCCGCCATTCGAGCGGCGGTGTTTTCGTATCCGCTTCAGGTCAAAGGGCTCGACGGCGGCAAGCTGCTCAAGAGCTTCCTGAGCGGATGGACTCGGACCGAAACGATGCGGTTGACCAACACCATCCGGCTCGGCTTCGGCCAGGGCCAGACAAACGCTCAGATCATCCAGGCGGTTCGCGGTACCGCATCGCAGAACTTCACTGATGGCATTCTCGCGGTGAGCAATCGCAACGCCGCGTCAGTGGTACAGACGGCAATTCAGCATGTGGCCACAACGGCGCGCATGGAAACGCTCAAGGCCAATAGTGATGTGGTGTTGGGCTATCGTTGGGTGTCGACGCTTGACCGTAAGACCTCGCAGCAGTGCAAAGGCCTTGACGGCATGCGCTTCGACTTGGGCAAAGGCCCGCTCCCGCCGGCGCACATCAACTGCCGCTCGACGACGGTGCCGACCACCAGGCTCTCGGAAGCTTTTGCCAAGGGCGCCACGCGCGCATCGGTCGGCGACAACGGCGGCGGACAAGTCGACGCCAGCTTGAACTATTACGAGTGGCTGGCAACGCAGCCAGCGAGCTTTCAGGATCACGCATTGGGGCCGGTCAGGGGCAAGCTGTTCCGCAATGGCGGACTGACGCCAGAGAAATTCGCCATGCTGCAGCTCGACAAGAAGTTCAAGCCGCTGACCCTGGCGCAACTGAAGGAAATCGAGCCTGACATGTTCACCCGAGCAGGAGTTACACTCGGCGCTCAACCAGGTTGAGATCGCGCATGCAGATCATCGTTGAGGATGGTAAGGGAAAATCTGACGCCAATAGCTTCGTGCCGCTGGAGAAGTTGACCTTCTATCGCGACTATTACGGCTTCCGTATCCCTGAGGCAGAGGAAGAGCAGTGCGCTCTGCTGTTGCGTGCAGGCCAAGAGATCAATGCTCGCCAGTGGAAGGGCCGCAAAGCCAGCCCCGAACAGGCGATGGCTTGGCCCCGACGAGACTGCAAAATCGAACACCAGACACTTTCCGAGACGTACGTTCCCTTCGAGCTTGAATGGGGCCAGGTGCGTCTCGCTGTCGAGCTTCATGCCGCTGCGCAGGGTTTTGAAATCGCGGAGCCAACCCATTGCGTTGAGCCAAACGGCAGGCGGACCCTGCTCAAGCGAGCCACACCTGGCCTTCGAATGCGTCCACCGCCATACGCGCCGAGTAGGACTCAGTTCGCCGACTATCTCGTGATGCGAGGGCTCTCGGTCGTGAATTTGGACAGCTAAATTCGGCTGCGCTGCAAACTGTCACATGCTAGTGTCCTTTCGCCGCTTTTGGCTCCGGAAGTAGGGTTTAGGGATGAAAAAGGAAGTCGGTTACTACATGCGCTCCGTCAGCATATGCGCTGGCAGCGAGGAAAAACTGTTGCAGGCATTGAAAAGCACACCAGGCTATAACCTTGCTCCCTTGGCGCGTCCGGTAGGTGGAGACATCAGGTATGAGCTTGTCAGCGATGATGAATCCGTACGTATACATGTGTTTCACGAACTGGGCTCAGAGAGAGCCAGAACAGTGGGCGTGTTGCCGCAAGACAAGATAGCTGTCGATAGTCCGATCGAACTCAAAGATGACGAGCTCGTGAAGTTCGCCAAAGCTTTCAAATCCGTTGATCCAGAAAACGGACCGTCCATCTCAGTTTCGACTTGTGATTACGACCTAGATACTCTCTGATCGAGATATTCTCCGCCCATAGTTTCTGTTTAACGCTTCAAAACCAAACCTCGGCCATGCCGAGGTTTTTTTATGCCCGCAAAGCGGGAAATCGAACCCAAGGGGTGTACCAAGTGGCAGACGAAAACACGATTGATCTTGAAGACCCGGCAGTTAAAACCGCCATCGCTGCCGCAGTTGATGCTGCGACCCTGGGCCTCAAGAACAAAAACACCGAGCTGCTTGGCTCGCTCAAAACTACCAAGACCGAGCTGGATGGCTTCAAGACCCAGTTCGAGGGCTTGGACATCAACGCCGTCAAGGGTCTCCTGAACAAGGTCGGTCAGGACGAGGAAACCCGCCTTCTGGCCGAGGGCAAACTTGACGAGGTCATCACCAAGCGCACTGAACGTCTGCGGACTGACTACGACAAACAGCTGGCTGCCGAGAAAACTCGAGCCGACAAGGCCGAGGCTTTCGCCGCCAACTACAGCGACAAGGTCCTGGCCGACTCTATCCGCGCTGCCGCTATCAAGGCTGGCGCGCTCCCTGAGGCTACCGAAGACATCATTCTTCGCGCCCGGGGCACTTTCAAGCTCAGCGAGGACGGCGAAGCGGTCGCCACCGACCGTGATGGCGAGGTCATCTACGGTAAGGATGGCAAGACCGCATTGTCACCGCTCGAATGGGCGGAATCGCTGCGCGAAACAGCAACACACCTGTGGCCAAGGGCTCAGGGTGCGGGACAGACCGGCGACAACGGTGGCAAGGCCACGAAGAAATGGGGCGAGTACACGGAGACCGAGCGCGCCGCGCTTGCCCGTGACAATCCCGACCTGTTCAAAAAACTTTTGGCCACCAAAGGAACCTAAACCATGGCTTCTACCCAACTGGCGGACATCTTCGTCCGCGATTACTACGGCGCCCTCGCGCCGGTGAACTCGCCGGAAAAGACTGCGCTATTCGAGTCCGGCATTATCGCCAAGTCCCCAGTACTGGACGACATCGCGTCGAACGGTCAAGGCACCTCGGAGATTGCCTACTGGCAGGATCTGAACCAGGACGAAGAGCCCAACATCTCCAATGACAACCCGGATGATTTGGGTGAAGTAGGCAAGGCCGAGCAGGGCGAAATGCGCGCTCGGACTCTCTACCTCAACAAAGCCTATGGCGTGGCCGACTTGACCACTGAACTCGCCAACTCGGAGCCGATGCAGCACATCCGCAACCGCTTTGGCACCTACTGGACTCGTCGCTGGCAGCGTTACCTGCTGGGTGCAGCCCGCGGTGTCATTGCCTCCAACATCCTCAACGATGATGGCAACATGGTCATTGATGCGGGTGCAACCATCAGCGCTGGCGCATTCCAGGATGCTGCGTTTACTTCCGGTGATGCGGCGGACGTGTTCTCTGCAATCGGCGTGCACTCGGTTGTGATGAATCAGATGGTCAAGCAGGACCTCATCGAGTACCTGCGCGACTCCGCTGGCAAGATCATCCTGACCACGTACCTGGGCAAGCCGGTGTTCATGGATGACAGCCTGGTCTACGGCCCGGGCCAGTACCTGTCGGTGTTCTTCGGTGAAGGCGCCTTCGGTTACGGCGAGGGCAATCCGGCCAACCCGGTTGAGCTGGAGCGTAAGCCTTCCGGTGGTAACGGTGGTGGTGCTGAAGTTCTCTGGGAACGGAAGACCTTCATCCTGCAGCCTGCAGGCTTCAGCTGGAAAGGCAGTAACAACCTCAACCTCAGCCCAACCGCTGCGCAGTACGCTGCTGCGGCCAACTGGGAGCGGGTGTTCGACCGCAAGCAGGTGCCTTTCGCGGCGGTGATCAGCGGCACCGTTACCCCGTAAGTCAACTTCGGGGGGCGCTTCGCGGCGCTCCAGCCGAAACGGAGAAAGACATGAAAGTCATTTATACCGACAAGCCGGGCGATGAACCTGGTGTCTGCTATCGCCTAGCCGACGAGTTCTTCGGTGTCATCAGTTCCGCAACCAAGGTAATTGTCGACGGCGACTTCCCTCACATCACTGCCGCCTACCAGCGCGCAGGTATTACGGTAGATGACAGTAAGCAGCCGGCAACTCTGCGCGAGGATGGCCCAACGGCCGCCGAGTTTGTGGCTGCAGGCTATCAGGCGAGCGACTACCCACCTGAAGGCTATGCCTCTCGCAGCACAGCGGAAGAAGTGGCGGATGCTCTGAAGGCGCAGGTCCCTGGCGTCAATGACGGACCCGAGACCGACCCTCTCAAAATGAAGGTCGCCGATCTGAAAGAGTGGCTTACCGGCAAGGGTGTCGAGTTCGACGCTTCCGCGAAGAAAGAAGACCTGCTGGCCCTGGTGCCGAAGGAATAAGGACAAACACATGACCGATTTCATCACCGTTACCGACGCTGACGCGCTGCTGGGTCCTGGCTGGGCTGGCACCGGTGATCCGGTCCTAGCTGTAGCCATGGCCAATGCCTGGCTGACGGCCAAGATCAATCGCCCTGTTGCCGATCCGACCCCTGATGCCGTGAAGCTGTCCGGCGCCCAGGTCGCCAAGGAGGCGGCAGCGGGTAATCTGTACAAAAGCACGCAGAAGGAAGTGCTGAGCAAGACGGTATCCGCTCAATCCGGCACTTCGGTAAGCAAGACCTATGCGTCGGGCTCTACTGATCTGTCAGCCGGCGAGAACTTCGCTTTGGCGCTGCTGGCACCGTGGATCAAGCGATCCGGCGTGATGATGCTCAAAAGGATCTGACCATGGGTATGCGAGAAGAGATCCAGGTCGAACTGGCCGAGGCATTCGATGACCCTGATGGCCTGGCGGACACGGTAAAACCTGTCACCGGCATCCGGAAAGTGAAAGGTGAGTACGACCCAGAGATTGGCGGCTCGCTGGAGGTGATCACCACCTACGCCGGGCGCGGCGTGTTCGGCAGCTACCTAGACAAGGAAGTCGATGGCACGCTGATCCTGACCACAGATGAAAGGTTGTTGGTGCTGCAAAATGAATTGTTCATCACTTTCTTGGGCACGCCAACGGCGGTTATGGCAGCGCCTAAAATCGGCGACATCATCGGCGGGAACGCGCTTTGAATGTCAGCCAGGATCCGGCCGGCGCTACCTGGACAGTTCAGCTCAGGGTTTGATTAGGGAATTATGCCGGCAAGGAGATAGCTACTTCGCTCCGATACGGGCCTTGATGTGTAGACAAAATGAACTCGTCGTAATAGCGTTGTGCCTTAACTTTCCAGCTGTGAGCGAAGTATATGGATATGCGCGGCATCGTTTCGTTGGTTGGCATAGTGGCTTTCTTTTCAGCTGCAGCGTATGCAGACACCGACGTAAAAAAAGAGATCATTGATCGGTGCAAGTCACAGATGGGGACTTACGGATCTGCAATGGTGAAGGCTTGCGTTGATCAAGATCTAGATGCTGTAGCAGGCATCAAGCAAATCCCCGATGAGTACAAGCCGACAGTAGCGCGCTGCATGAAGCAAATGCGCCAATATGGATACGCCATGGTTAAAGCTTGTGCTGATCAAGATATTGAGGCGGAGAAAGCCCTCAACGAATACTGAGCTAGATTATGTGACTCCCTGGGGCTCGCCTAGGAGCATCGGGAAATCAATCCCGCCCTCTAAAACCCGCCATTGAGCGGGTTTTTTATGTCAGCTGCTCCTGTGGAGTTCATCGTGTCTTCCAAACACTCAAGTCAGTCCGGCAGCTTCGCGCTGAGCCTGGCCGAGTTCGCTGCCGAGGCCACCGAAGCCATCGACGCCAGCCTGCGCGAAATCATCATCGAGCTCGGCAGCAGCGTGATCCGCATGTCACCGGTGGGCAACCCTGAAATCTGGGCGGCAAACGTCGCTCACCGTGAGGCGAATACCCGGGCTGCCGATGACTACAATTTCAAGGTCGCCATTCGCAACACAGTCATCAACCTGACCGATACCAACTTCACCAAGACCGGCAAGCTCAAGCGAGGTGTGAAGTACGCCAAGCCGCTGACCAAGACCGAGCGCGACCAGAACTTCAATGTGAACGGGCTGGTCGCCGGCAAGGACTACGTAGGTGGCAGATTCCGGGCCAACTGGCACCTATCGCTGGATACCATTGAAAGCGTCACGTTTGACGAGGTTGATCCGAGTGGACAAGAGACGATCGCAGCATTGGTTTCAGCTGTCAGCGACTTCACCGCCGGCCAGGTTGCCTACCTGATCAACAACCTGCCATACGCCATACCACTTGAGTTCGGGCATTCGACCCAGGCGCCCGGCGGCATGGTCCGCATCACAGTGGCCCGCTTCCAGCAGATCGTCGATGAAGCCATCAGGAACAACCAGATATGAGCCACAAGATCATCCGGTCCTTGCTCGAGGCGCGTCTCTTGGACTGGTCGAAGACGAAGGCCCCAGTCCTGCGCATCGCCTACCAGAACGTGAGCTTCACGCCAGCGGCAAACGAGACTTACCTTCGAGCATTCACGCTCCCGGCCGGTACCGACAGCAATGACCTTGCTGGCGAGCATCGGCTCTATATCGGCGTGTTTCAGATCACGATAGTGACGCCTGTAGGCACAGGGCCGGGCGCTGCAGAGGCGCTGGCCGACGAACTCGCCGCGCTGTACCCGCTGAATGATCGGCTGACCAAGACGGGATTCGCCGTCCAGGTAATGACGCCGATCGAGCCTGGCCCCGAGCAGCAAGAAGACACAGCATTTGCTTTACCGGTCTCGTTTCAGTACCGGGCCGACACCTTCTAACCCCGCCCGTTGGGCAACCCCTGAACCCGCCATAGAGCGGGTTTGTCATTTCTGCAAAGAGGAAAAACCCATGAGCGTCAAGATTCCCAACGGCACCACGTTCGAGATCGCGGCCACGTTGAGCCTCGCGAAACCCTTCACCGCCATCAGCAACGCCAAGCCAGCGGTGCTCACAGCAACTGCCCACGGCCTGGCCGATGGCGACGTGATCGTAATCGATTCCGCCTGGGCGAAACTGAACGGCCGCCCGGCCCGCGTCATCGACTCGGAAACTGGCGAGTTCGCGGCGGAAGGCGTAGACACCACCAGCGTGAAGAACTACCCGGCCGGTTCCGGTGCGGGCAAGGTCCGCTCTGCTTCTGGTTGGACGCAGATCGCGCAAATCACTGAGCCGGCGGCCAACGGCGGCGAGCAGCAGTTCCTCACCTACGGCTTCCTTGAAGACGACGACGACCGTCAGCTGCCTACCAACAAGTCGGCCAGCAGCATGACTCTGCCGGTCGCTGACGATCCGGCCCAGGCGTATGTCGCGATCGTCGAGGCGGCGGACGAAGACAAAGAGCCTCGCCTGGTCCGTGCAAACCTCCCGGGCGGTGCGACCATTTACTACTACGCGTACGTGTCGATCACCGCGACCCCGACGCTGAGCCGCAACAACATCATGACGCGGACCATCACTCTGTCGTTCGCCTCCCGCCCAACTCGCTACAACGCCTAAGGGGCTCCCATGCCGAAGTTTTCCATCGCGCCGAAGCCGACGTTCACCGTCGACGTGGCCATCCCGCAGGTGGGCGGTAAACCAGCAATGGTGCCGTTCACTTTCAAGTACCGCGACCGTACGGCCCTGGCTGAACTGTTTGATTCCTGGAAGGCAAAAGCGGAAGCCATCGGCGAGCGCTTCATGGGCACGGAGCCGACCCTCGTAGACGTGACCGCGGCTGAAGTTGAGCAGGGCGTCGATCAGATCAAGGACCTGGTCGTGTCTTGGGGCTTCGACGACAAGCTCAATGACGATTCAATCACTGCCCTGGTGAAGAGTTGTATCGGCGTGTCGGATGCCGTGGTGAAGGCGTACAGCGAAGCCTTCGGCAAGGCCCGATTGGGAAACTGACAGCCGCTGCCCGTGCGCTATACCAGTCCGATGGTTCAGCCGAGCAGATGGCCTTGTTCGGATTCTCGCCAGAGGACTACGACGAAACCTTCGAAGTCTGGCCGGACAACTGGAAGACCTTCCTCGTCATGGATTCGATGGGGACTCAGTGGCGTACAGGCGCATGCGGCGCGACCGGCCTTGATTACGGCGTATTACCCGATGTGATGAAGCTCGTCGGCGTCCCTGCGAAGGATCGCCCCCGTGTGTTCCAGGACATCCGCGTAATGGAATCGGAAGCTATCGCGGTTATGGCCGAAGTCCGTGACAACAGCCCGTGAAGACGGGCACTTATTCAAGGCGAGTCGATGAACATTGCAGAGCTCGGCATTAAGGTCGACTCGGCTGATGCTGCCCAGGCTGCAACCGATCTCGAAAAGCTGACCAAGGCAGGCGATCGGGCTGAGCAATCTGCCTTCGGCCTAATGAAGGAAATGGAGGCGCTCGAGAAGTCGCTCTCCACTGGCGCCAAGACCACGCAGGAACTGGCGAAACAGCGTGAGAACCTGACGAAGCTGACCAAAACCGGCGCCTACGGTGAGGCTGAGTTCACCAAGATCACCGCGCAACTCGACAAACAACAGGCGGCACTGGTCAAGTCCACGCTGGACGAACAGAAGGCGTTGAACAGTCTGCTCGGCGCCCTTGACCCGGTCCGAGCATCGATGGCCAAACTCGACACGCAGGTCGAGGATCTGGGCAAGCATCTGGACGCCGGCCGAATCAGCCAGGACCAGTACAACTCGGCGCTGGGCAAAATCGACGGCAACTATGCGGCGCTGGAGAAGACAGCCACCGGATTCGACAAGCTGCGACTCGGCAGCCGCCAGGCGCAGGAAAACGTCGTTCAGCTCGGTAACGCCTTATCATCTGGCGACTGGGGCAGCGGCGTTCGCGCTGTTGCTCAGCTGGGTGCTGGTGCAGGCGCTTCGGCTACGGGCTTGCTTGCAATCCTTGCTCCGATCGCACTGGCCACTGCCGCCGTCGGCGCTCTGGCTGTTGCCTATTACAAGGGCAGCGAAGAGCAGGATGCGTACAACAAGGGCCTGGTGCTCACCGGCAACGTCGCTGGCGTGTCTTCCGGGCAGTTGGGCGAAATGGCGCGGCAGGTTAGCGCTACGGTGGGCACCACTGGCCAAGCCGCTCAAGTACTAGCGCTGCTGGCCGGCAACGGCAAGATCGCGGGTGAGAGTTTCACCGGCATCACCCAGGCCGCCGTTTCCATGCAGGAAGCGACCGGCAAGGCTGTCAGTGAAACCGTCACCGAGTTCTCGAAGCTTGCCGACGACCCGGTGAAGTCATCTGCCGCACTGAACGAGCAGTATCACTACCTGACCGCCTCGGTTTACTCGCAGATCGCAGCACTGGAAGAGCAGGGTGATCACGCAGGTGCTGTGAAGCTGGCGACCGAGCAGTACGCGGATGCGATCAACGAGCGCACGCCAAAGATTCTCGAAAACCTGAGCTTTTGGGAAAAGGGCTACAACGCCGTCGCCCGGGCTGCAGATGGCCTGAAGAACATTGGCCGGCCAGATATCGATGCTGATATCGAGCAGGCCCGGCGCAATCTCGCGTCGGCCCAATCCGGCGATGTCGGCTTGTTCCAAAACCAGAAAGAGATGGTCGAGGTCTACAGCAACCAACTCAACATGCTGGAGGATCAGAAGGCCGCGGCAGCCGACATCGCCAAATACGAAGGTGAACAGGCAAAGGCGCAGCAAAGCGCAGTTGTCGCGATGTCGAAAGTCGATGCGATCACCAAGTCCTCGCTGACCAACGAACAGAAACGTGCTGAGGCAATCAAGGACTACAAGAAAAGCCTGAATGACATTCGGAAGGTCAACCCGAACGACTCCCGGCTCGATCCGGCAGCAGTCGCCAAGAACATGGCGAACCTCAATGACAAGTTCAAGGATCCCAAGGCTACCGCCGGCAGTGTCGACCTGACCAGCTTCAATAGCGCGAAGAACGTGCTGGCCGAAACCTTGACCTACTACAAGAACGCCGACAAGGAACTCGAGGCATCACAGCGCGCCGGGGTTATCTCCCAGGCCAGCTACACCGAGCAGCGCATCAGCCTGTTGAAGCAGCAGTCGGAGGAAATTGCCCAGGGCTACGAGGCTGAGATCTCGGCGCTTGAGGCTGCCAAGACCAAGAAAGGTGCCAGTGCAGCGCAGATCATCCAGATTGACCAGAAGATCGCCGATGCACGCACGGCGATGGTCAAGGCTCAGCAGGACACGGACAGCCAGCTCTCGATCATCGCCACCAACGAAGACGGCCGACTGCGTAAGCAGACTCTGACGGTCCAGACCTACACCAATGCCTTGCAGCAGCAAGTCGACACTCTGCGTCAGCAGGGCATGCGTGCTGCGTCAGGGTTTGGCCAGGGTGACCGGCAGCGCGGCCTGACGGATCAGCAGAACGCCATCGACGATCGCTTCAACTCGCAGAAGCTCGACCTGGCCAACCAGTACGGCGATGGCTCCCGCGGCATGAGCCTCGATGAGTACACCGCCAAGCTGGGCGCCCTCAAAGCTACCCAGCAGGATCTGCACGACACGACGCTCAGCAACTACGACCAGATGACTGCGGCCCAGGGTGACTGGAGCGCCGGCGCGTCTTCGGCCTGGCAGAACTATCTGGAGTCGGCAAGGGATGTGGCCGGGCAGACCAAAAGCCTGTTTAGCAACGCCTTTAGTTCGATGGAAGACGCAGTCGTCAATTTCGCCATGACCGGGAAGTTCTCGTTCGGCGACTTCACCAAGTCGATCCTGGCCGATATGGCGAGGATTGCCACGCGGCAGGCTGCATCTGGCTTGCTCAGTTCCCTTGTGGGGCTGGGCGTATCCGCCGCTGGTGTGTACTTCGGCGGCGGATCCACCCCAACTTCGGCGGGCTCCACGTCGGCGGGCTATAGCCCTGATGCACTGGCTGGCTGGTCAGGCGTTGCCCAGGCAAAGGGTGGCGCCTGGTCTGGCGGTGTGCAGATGTTCGCCGACGGAGGAGCCTTCACCAACTCCATCGTCAGCAAGCCAACAGCGTTCGGCATGGCCAACGGAAAGACCGGTGTCATGGGCGAGGCCGGGGAAGAAGCAATCATGCCCCTGACCCGGACTGCCAACGGCAAGCTCGGCGTGATGGCGATGGGTGGAGCTGGCGGCACAAGCATCAGCCTCAGCATGCCGATCATGGTGATGACCGACGAAGAGTCAGGCCGGCCTGATGGCGCAGAGCTTGATACTGAACTGCTTCAGAGAAACATGGCGGAGCGGATGCGCGTCGTCGCGAAAGAGGAAATCGCTAAGTCTTGGCGCCAGGGCGGAACGAGCTATCGACAAGTGAAGGGATGATCTATGGCACTTGAAACATTCACCTGGCAGATCGAGAAGGGCGCCTCGGGCGACATTACCCAGCGGGTGCGCTCCAAGCAGTTTGGCGACGGTTACAGCCAGACTGTTTCTGACGGCATCAACAACAAGCAGCAATCTTGGCCCTACAGCTACACCGGGGCCAAGGAGCGGATCAAGGACATCATCACCTTTCTTGATCGCCACAAGGGCGCGAAGGGTTTTCTCTGGACGCCGCCACTTGGCGAGCTCGGTCTGTACAAATGCAACGGCTACAAGCCAATCCATAAGGGCGGCAACGTCTACACCCTGACCGCCACCTTCGAACAAACCTTCCATCCTTAAGGGAAACCCTGATGGCATTAATCGCGGACATCCAGAAGCTGGAGCCCGGCGGGGAAGTGCGGCTGTTTGAAATCGACGGCAGCGAGTACGGAGCGGACATCCTGCGCTTCCATGCTCACGCAATCCCTCACACACCCGCTGAGCTACTGGCATACGAGGGATCGGCCGAGGAGCTGCCGGCCAAATCAATCTGGTGGCAGGGTAACGAATACGCGGCTTGGCCAGTGCAGATCGAAGGCATTGGCGCCGACAGCAACGGTACCGCGACAAGACCTGTGTTCAGCGCTGGCAACGTCAACGGGCGGATCACCGCCCTGTGCCTGGCCTTTGAGGATCTGCTGAAGTTTCAGCTGACGGTTCGCGAGACTCTGGCCCAGTACCTGGATGCGGTGAACTTCCCAGACGACAACCCGACGGCCGACCCGACACAGGAGGCGCTGGAAATCTGGTACATCGACCAGAAGACCGGCGAAGACGGTGAGGTTGTGCAATGGGAGCTGTCTTCGCCGGGCGAGATCGACAATCACGGCTTGCCCGGGCGCCAGATGACGACTTTCTGCCATTGGGCCATGACTGGCGGTTACCGCGGCCCGAATTGCGGCTACACCGGCTCGGCCATGTTCGATGACGACGACGCCCCGACTGGCGATCCGAGCAAGGACGAGTGCAAAGGCGGGCTGAAGTCCTGCAAGTTGCGCTTCGGCGAGAACAACGAACTCAACCACGGCGGGTTCCCCGCAGTTTCCCTCATTGCTCGGAGCTGACCATGCGCAAGTACATCCTGAGCGCGATGCACGCTCACGCGGCAGCCGAGTACCCGAAAGAGGCCTGCGGTCTGCTACTGGCTATCGGCCGAAAGCAGCAGTACTTCCCGTGCCGCAACACCGCAACTGAGCCGAGCGAAGAGTTTCGGATTGATCCGGAGGACTACGCCGCTGCGGAAGACGTAGGCGAGGTAATTGGCATTTTCCATTCGCATCCGGACGCCACCAGTCGACCGTCACCGCGGGACCTGGCCGTGTGCGAGGCGACAGTATTGCCCTGGCACATTCTGAGCTGGCCGGAGGCGGACCTTCGCACCATCACCCCAACCGGCGATACGCCGCTGCTGAAGCGTCCATTCATGCATGGGGCCTGGGATTGCTGGCAGGTCTGTGCGGATTGGTACAAGCGGCAATGGGGGGTGGAGTTCGAAGCCTTCCAGCGAGAAGACGGCTGGTGGGAAAGTGCTGGGAGCGCCAGCCTATACGAGACCAATTACGAAGCCGCCGGCTTTGTGAAGGTCGACCAGCCGCAGCGCGGCGACATGATCGTCATGGCTGCCGGCCGGACGGTCCACCCGAACCACGCGGGGATCTACCTCGGTACCGATCCGGCACTGCCGGGTGAATCGTCTGACGTATTCGGCCCCGGGCCTTTCCTATTGCACCACCTATATGGGCGACCGTCTGAGGTGATCGTATTTGGCGGGCCATGGCTGGAGCGCACGCGCCTAATTCTTCGTCACCGAGACGCGAAAAAAACTATTCGCACGAATAGGTTGGATCAGTGCGGACAAGAGCTGCGGCGGCTCTCGTAAAGTGGTAGATATTCTTCCCGCTAGGGTTCTTGTCAGGCCTTAGCAGCCCGAGCTCAACCAGGGTTCGAAGATCATCCAGAAGGAACTGCTGATCCTCTGTATCAAATGAGCCTCCTTGACCATCAAGTGCCTGAAGAATTACGAAGCCTTGTAACGGAAGCTCAAGAATTTTGCTGGCACCACAGGCATCAAATTGCCTGAGTATGCTCAATGATTGTTTAGACAGTGTTGTTTCAGGCTTCAATCCCTGACTGACATCAGCGAACCCCTCAAATGTGCTTGCAAATGATGCGAGCGCGGAGTCGATCTTAGAAAGGACTGCAGCAAGGGCTACATTCTGTTGGTTGAGGATTGACTTTATGCCAATCGAAGTGACCTGGTTTGCTTGGATTAGTCCTTTGAGTTCTTCATGGTTTGTTTCAGCCAGCCAAGTCATAAACTCTTCAAAATCTTTACCTTTTTCGGTATCTCTACCCGATTTAAATTGGCCAATGAGCCCGACTAAGGATGCGAAAGTGGTCGCGCCGGTGAGTAAATCCATCGTTGTTAGCTCCGTTTGTGCGCGCCGAGATTGGCGCTATCCCCGTCCTTGGGCTTGCAGGCAAAGGACTGGGGAATCCGTTGCGTGTGGTGGTTAGTCGTTCCAGTCGCGAACTATGTAGAGGTTTGGAGTGCCATTATGCCCGCGCATCCTGAACTCAAAGATTGCAGAGTCAGAACCGAACGCGTTGTGAAAGCGAATGGTTCCATTCCATGGGTCTTTTCCGGAAAGACTGATGCTCGGATCGCCTAAGTCGGGATACCGCTTGGCTATAGCTTCCTCAAGAGCGGCTCGTTCATCTTGTGGCATTACTAAATGTTTGGTCACGGAGACTTCCTTGAGTATGACTGATGGCGGGAAGCTACTATCGAACATTGCTTTATCGCTACTGGGCTTTCGTCCACGCTGGATGCCTGCACAGTACCGCGCTACAGTCGCCACTTTCAGGATGAGGAAGAATCATGCGGATTTTGATAGGGGCGGTAGCGGTGGCGTTGGCGGCGGGGTGTTCGACATCAGGCCTGGAGCAGGATAATCCTGCCTTTTCTGGGCAATCCAAGAAGGCACCACAGCAGTTTGCACGCTGCCTTGCCCCTAAGTGGCAGGAGATCAACCCGTCCACCAGCTCCATCGAGACGGAGTCAGGCTACAAGATCGCAGCATCAGCAGCGTTTTCAGGTGTTGTCGCGCTGGCGGTTGTTGATCGGTCTGGACCAGGGTCGGCGGTTCGGGTGTTCCTGCCGATGGACTGGGCCGGAACAAATGGCTGGAAAGATGCAGCCAAAGCTTGCATCTAAAGTAACAAAAACATCACCGCCTCCGGGCGGTTTTTTTATAGCTGGAGAAAAAGCATGTCTGCACTTGCGATCAACTACCAACCTATGACCACCATTTTGCTTTACGGGCAGCTACGGCAGTTTGGGCGCTCGTTCAGGCTTTCGGTGCGGTCTCCGGCTGAAGCCATCAAGGCGCTGTGCGTCCAGATATCAGGCTTTGAGCGATTTCTTTCGAATGCAAAATCACGTGGGCTTGAGTTCGCCGTGTTCCGAGGGAAGACCAATATCGGGGAAGATGAGCTCGGATTTGGCGGAGAAGGAGACATCCGTGTTGCGCCAATTATTGCAGGCAGTAAGCGCGGCGGCGTGCTCCAGACGATTGTTGGCGCAGTGTTGATCGTTGCCGGCATCATGGTAACGGGCATGTCGTTTGGCGGGGCTGCGCCTTTTGGTGGGGCAATGATCTCCGGGGGGATTGGTCTCGTCGCCGGCGGCGTCATCCAGATGCTCAGCCCGCAAGCCAAGGGTCTGAAGACCAGCGCAGCGCCCGAGAACACCCCTGGCTACTCCTTTGGTAGCGCCAAGAACACCACGGCATCCGGCAACCCGGTACCGCTTTGCTA
The DNA here is from genome assembly GCF_057838875.1 of Pseudomonas sp. KH_050. Lineage (NCBI taxonomy): Bacteria > Pseudomonadati > Pseudomonadota > Gammaproteobacteria > Pseudomonadales > Pseudomonadaceae > Pseudomonas > Pseudomonas sp. KH_050. The sequence continues at coordinate 2,557,289 of NZ_CM174478.1, forward strand.
CGGCCATCGCCGTTGGGGTGGGGCAATCATCAGCGCTGCGATCTATGCCGAAGACAAGGTATGATTTGACTTTTTAGAGTTGAGTTGAACATGGAAGCTAAAAAGTTTTTTAGGGGCGCAGCAAACCATCTTTCAAGAGCAAGAGATCTTTTTACGACGGCACAAACAAAGCAGGACTATTATTTTTATTGTGCTCTCGAGCTGAGATTCGGAATAGAGTCTAGGCTTCGAGAGTATCTACAATATCAAGAACATGTGACTGCAAAGAAAAAAAATGGTTGGCAGATCGCTGCATTGGGAAAAGAAGTAGAGTTGGCGTTTTCGGGTTGTGTTCAAGAGGTTCGTATAGAGGTTTGGTCTGGTGGGTTTCCAATGGTGCGGTGTAAGTATACTCCCGTTACTCCTGAATTACGCCATATCGGCGAACAGTTAGGTAACTACCTTCATGCACCTAAAAGCGAAGATCTCCGAGAGTTGGGACAGTGGGAGGACTTTGAGTCTAAGCTCGATTTAGGGTTAAAGCTTTTGACTTACTCTTGCAGTGGTAATTTACTTGGTGTTCCATTAGTGGGGCCAGGTACGAAGGTAGGTATTAAAACTGGACGTATGAATTTGAGTATTTCATCAGAGTACAATGAAGTAATGAAAGAGCTTTTTAGGCAAAATAAAGAAATTGCGTTTAAAGTTAGTTGCGCCGATCCATTAGTTCAGTAGATATTGATATTGTTCAAAAGCCCACTCCGAGTGGGCTTTTTTTCGCCTGGAGGAAAGTATGGGCGCAGCAAAACTGCTCGACATTTACGGGGCCAAAGGCGGCTCGGATAAGCCCAAGACCCCAACTGAAGCGCCTGACAGCCTGCGCTCGGTGGCCGTGGCCAAGATCCTGATCGGCGTGGGTGAGGGTGAGTTCGCTGGCCTGCCGACTGCGCAGGAGATCTTTCTCGACAACACGCCGCTGCAGGACCCGCAGGGCAACATGAACTTCCCGAACGTGAAGTGGGAGTTCCGCAGTGGTTCGGTCGAGCAGGATTACATCCAAGGCATCCCCTCGGTGGAGAACGAAACCTCCCTCGGCATTGAGCTGCGCAGCGGCACGCCCTGGGTGCGCGCCATCAACAACATCGATTTGTCGGCTGTGCGCCTGCGCTTCGCTTGGCCAATGCTGCAATCGGTGGACTCAAACGGCAACGTCAACGGCTACCGGATCGAGTACAAGGTCGAGGTCGCAACTGATGGCGGCGCCTATCAGCAAGTGCTGAGCGAAGCCGTGGACGGCAAAACCACCAGCACCTACGAGCGCACCCGCCGTATTGATCTACCGGCAGCCACTAGTGGCTGGCTGATCCGCGTCACTCGTATCACACCAAACCAGAACAACAACAAAATCGCCGACATCATGAACATCGCCGGCTTCACCGAGGTGATCGACGCGAAACTGCGTTACCCGAACACGGCATTGCTCTACATCGAGTTTTCGGCTGAGCAGTTTCGCAACATCCCGGCGGTAACGATCAAGTGCAAGGGCCGAAAACTTCAGGTGCCAAGCAACTACAACCCAGACAACCGAAGCTACAGCGGGATCTGGGACGGTACGTTCAAACAGGCGTGGACCGATAACCCGGTCTGGATGACCTACGACATCACCGTGAGCGACCGCTTTGGCCTGGGCCGCCGGATCAAACCGTGGCAGGTCGATAAGTGGGAGTTGTACCGGATCGCCCAGTACTGCGATCAGCTGGTACCGGACGGGAAGGGCGCGCAAGAACCGCGCTTCATCTGCAACCTGAACCTGCAAGGCAAGGCTGATGCCTGGTCGCTATTGCGCGACATCTCCGCAATCTACCGAGGCATGACCTATTGGGCCCAGGGCCAGGTCTTTTCTCTGGCCGACATGCCGCGCGCGACTGACTTCGACTTCGCCTATACCCGGGCCAACGTCATCGATGGCAAGTTCAGCTACTCGAGCGCATCGGAACGCACCCGGTACAGCCGTGCCCTGATCAGCTACGACGACCCGGCGAACAACTACGACACTGACGTCACGTCGGTAACTGACCCGAAACTACAGCGCCGCTATGGCGACAATCCGCTGGAGCTCAGTGCGATCGGCTGCACCCGGGAATCGGAAGCTCAGCGCCGCGGTAAGTGGGCACTACTGACGAACTCCCGAGATCGCGGCATATCCTTTAAGGTTGGCCTCGATGGCCGTATCCCGCTGCCTGGCTATGTCATCCCTGTGGCGGACGAGCTGCTGGCGGGCCGCGCAGTTGGCGGCCGGATCTCCGCGGTGGCCGGGCGAGTCATCACGTTGGACCGCGACACCCAGGCCAAGGCCGGCGACCGGCTGATCCTGAACCTGCCCAGCGGTAAGTGCGAAGCGCGCACCGTGCAATCGGTCAGTGGCCGCGCCGTGACGGTGACCACCACTTATTCCGTCGCGCCTGAGCCTCAGCTTATCTGGGCATTGGATGCCGACGACCTGGCCATCCCGCTGTATCGCGTCACCAGCGTTTCGCGGCCGGAGCCTGGCGTCTTTGAAATCACCGCGATTCAGTACGACCCGAGCAAGTTCGCGCACATCGACACCGGCGCGCGCCTGGAAGAGCGTCCAATCAGCGTGATTCCGATCAGCGTCGTTCCGGCGCCGGCCAGTGTTACCCTGACTTCGAATTCAGTCACTGCCCAGGGCCTGGCCGTCACTACCATGACCATCGCCTGGCCGTCCGTACCAGACGCCGTGGCGTATGACGTGGAATGGCGCAAGGACAATGGCAACTGGATCAAAGTCCAGCGTACTGGCGCACTGGGCGTAGACGTCATCGGCATTTATTCCGGTGCGTACCTGGCCCGCGTCCGCGCGGTGAGCTCCTTCGAGATTTCTTCGATCTGGAAAAGCTCGAACCTGACTCAACTCAACGGCAAGGAAGGTTTGCCACCGTCGGTTTCGTTCCTGACTGCTACCGCACTGCTGTTCGGTATCGGCCTCAAGTGGGGATTCCCTGCTGGCGCCGAGGATACCCAGCGCACGGAGATTTGGTACGGGCCGACACCCAGTCTGGAAGCTGCGACCAAACTGGCTGACTTGGCATATCCGCAAGCCGATTACTCGATGCAGAGCCTGCTGGCGGGCGCGCAGTTCTTCTTCTGGGCGCGCCTGATCGACCGGACTGGCAACGTCGGTCCGTTCTATCCAGTCGGCAACGGGGTGGTGGGCCAGGCCAGTGCGGATGCCGGCCCGATCCTTGATCATATCGCCGGCCAAATCGGCGAGACGGAACTTGGCAAAGACTTACTAGACCGTATCGAGCTGATCGATGGCAATGGCCCGGGCTCTGTTAACGAGCGGATTGGCGAACTGCAAGACGAGATCGGTGATCTTGTCGATGCGCTCGAATACGACCCAGCCAAGGCCTACCTGCAGGACGATGCGGTGCGGCAAGGGCAGCGTCTCTATCAGGCGAAGATTGCCGTGCCTGCGGATGCGGGCGGCGCTAATGCCCCTCCGAACGCCACCTACTGGCTGGACATTGGCCAGTCTGTGAAGACGGCCAACGGCCTTGCCGCTCAAGTCTCCCAGCACACCGCGAGCATCGAGGAGGCTGAGGACGCCATCACCGCCCAAGCGATGCAACTGGACGCGGTAAAGGTGGTAGTGAACGACCCGGTCACCGGCGTGACGGCTACGGCTTCCGGATTGAACTCTCTGGAATCGACGGTCGAGACGATTGACGGCAAGGTCAATACCGTTTCGACCAAGCTGGACGGCGTTTACGCACAGGTGAATCCAGCTCTTGCGGGCGATAACGCCGGGTACGCTGGTTCGGCGCAGATCTATGTGGGCGTCTGGTCCGAGCAATCTGCGCGGATCGAGGACGGGATTGCGACCGGGAAGAAGATAGACACCGTGCAGGTGTCGATCGACAACACCACCGCGACGGTTCAGCAGGTCAGTCAGGCGCAGGTAGCACTGGACGGCAAAGCCTCGGCCATGTGGTCGGTAAAGCTGCAGATCAACTCGCAAGGGCAGTACGTCGCGGCCGGCATTGGGCTCGGCATCGAGAACACCGCCGCCGGCCTGCAAAGTCAGTTCCTGGTCAGTGCCGATCGGTTCGCCGTGGTGAACGGGATCAACGGGACACTGTCTTCGCCTTTCGCGGTGCAGGGCGGACAGGTGTTCATCAACCAGGCCTTCATTCAGGACGGGGCGGTCACCAATCTGAAGATCGGCCAGGTCATCCAGTCGGACAATTACGTCGCCGGTCAGACCGGATGGATTCTGCACAAGGCGGGAATCATGGAGTTTAACGGTACGGTTGCCGGTGGCGGTCGTCTGACGATCACTAACAGAGCGGTGAAGGTCTACGACGCGAACGGGGTATTGCGGGTGCAGTTGGGAGATCTCACAGCATGAGTCATGGGATGAGGATATGGGGCGCCGACGGGGCGCTCCAGGTGGATGAAAACTCTTTCACCATGCGCGTGGTGCTTTCCACCCTGGTCACGTTCTCGAATGCCGCGAAGACCAATCAGGACTTCGCGGTACCGGGAGTGGGCCCCGGGAATGGTTCGGCAATCGTTGTACCTAATGGCACTTACGGTGCCAATGCCCTGCAGTTTGAAACCGAATTGCTCGATGGCGTGGCCAGGGTCTACAACCACACGCGCGGATTTGCGGCCAGCACCATCTCAAGCGGAACGATGCGACTGATCGTGATGAGGTTCAACTAATGGCGTTCGGGCTGAAGTTCACGAATAACAGCAACACGGTGGTGCTCGACTCCGAATACTCCAGGCTGGTGGTCATTTCGTCAGGGCGTTTTGCCCCGACGGAAGAATCCGGCTTGGGGTCGACGACTTATTTCACCACCCCTGTAACGTCCCAGGAGCCGCCGCTGGTGTTTGTCAGGCCGGACACGGTCAATGCGGTGGCCGGTCTTTGCTTGATGCGCCTCATCGGCTCTGCCGGTAATTGGACTGGCTTTTATGTAAGGGCCTACGACGTGAATACTGCCCAGCCCAATGGTCGATATTTCGTTGCAGCGTTTACGGCGCAGCCAGTCGCTGCTTTCGGCATGCGATTGTGGGATGGCGCATCCAAGTTGATATTTGACTCGGGTACCCCTTGCGCCAGTTTTACGCGGGCGTTTCAGAACTGGAACTATGTGAGATACGACACCACCACGCAGGGGCTGACGCGCATTTACTACAGCGTGCCGTTCAACTTTCCTCAGAATGAATACATGCTGATTAATACCTTCGGCATGGATATGACTTCCGGAGGCGGAATCGGCCGACGCTTGTACTGTTTGTGGGACTTCCCGAATGCAACGATGTCCGCCATCACGGTTGCGGCGTCAAACCCGTTTGCGTTTTTCCTCCCTGCCGTCTTTGCAAAGATGAGTTCGTAACCAACGAATATTGCCTCGAGCCCGCCCAGTGCGGGTTTTTTATTGCCCTAATTAAGGAAAGCCAAATGGCGAAGCAGACGATTGTGCTCGGCACCGCGCCGACAGGGGTTGGCGGAGATACGGCGCGAAGTGCAAACATTAAGGTGAATGCTAACTTCGATGAGGTTTATCTAAATTTTTTTCAAAAGTCCCATATCCTGGGCACGGTTTCCCAATCCGGTGGCGTTGCAACCGGCGCCATTATTGAGCAGGGCTACAACGTAAACGGTAATTACACAATGTGGGCGGACGGAACGCTTATCTGTTCAGGATTTAGAGACCTTGGCGCGCAAACCTTCACCTCTACGGGCACTGCTGCTGCACTTTTTTACACTGGGGCGTTCAGCCAAACCTATGCAAAACCATTTATAGGGTTGCCTAGAACTAACTTGTCTGTTCTCTCTAGTGATGGTTTGTGCTGGTCTACTCAGGGTTCTACCTTGCCCGGAACTGCCGTTTCTCAAGGCTTTTACATATTCAGTTTGTCAGCCGCATCTAAAGCTCTATCCCTAACTTACATGGCTATAGGAAGGTGGTTCTAATGCGTATCAAACTGTCCCCTCAACGTCGAGACGACACTTTAGAAGTGATACGCGTCGGAAGCGTGCTAATAGTCAACGGGCAAGTATTCGATTTTACGTCAATGAGGGACGGCGACACCTTGCCTCGCTCTGCCATAAATTCAGAATGGTTCGTTGATAACGTTGACAATGAGAACGGCGAATTAATCCTAACTCTTCTGTTCCCAAATCCATGGAACTATAGCCGTGCGCAGGCGTTCCCGGCCGACCTGATCAATGTGCCGGATGGCTCGGTAGCGTTTCCGCTGTCACTGCCAGACGTCCCTGCTGTGCCAATGCTCGAGGAGCAGGTATGAATATCGACTGGAACCAGCTCATCACCAAAGCCATGAAGGATGCTGCCGTGCTGGCCGCGCACATTGCCGAGATGAAAGCCGATCTTGCAGCACAAAATGCCAAGGCAGTAGCGCAGATCGCCCGCATCCAGGATCGCGTCGACACGCTCGGTTACGGCATAGATGCCGGCGAAGCAACCGAAGAAGACGAAGCCGAGCAGGCCGCGCTGATGCTCAACCTGAAAGCCTGGAAGACCTACAAGTTCGCCCTGGGCAAGGTGACTGCCAAGGCATCATGGCCGGCGAATCCAGAGTGGCCGGCCGAGTCAGTAACCCCGGTGATCGCGGCCGATCCCGAGGCTATCGCCATCGAATTGATCTAGCGCAGCAAATGCACAACGCACCCGCCATTGAGCGGGTTTATTTTTGCCCAAAATTTGAAACCGGAGATACACCCCATGCCTTTCATCGTCATCAATTCCAGCAACGCTTATGACCCCGCCAATCAAGTCGAATACGCAACCGCTGAAGAAGCAGACGCCAAAGCTCGCGAGATCGTGACCGCACAGCCGCAAGCTGTTATCCGCACCGCGCAGCTGATCAACACCTACAACGCGAAGGTGACCGTGATCGCGAAGCCCGTACCTGAGGTCGTTGCTGATCCTGCCATCTGATTGCTGAGCGTTTCCTAATGCCCGCCATGTGCGGGCTTTTTTTCGTCTGGTGAAAAGTATGACTACAACCGAGAAAGACCGGGACATCCTTGCGCGCACGCTGTGGGGCGAGGCCCGCGGAGAAGGGTTGGCTGGACAGATCGCGGTAGCCTGGACAATCCGCAACCGTGTGAACGATGGTAGTGCCAAGTCCTGGTGGGGCGAGGGCTATGCCGGTGTGTGCCTGAAGGCCTGGCAGTTCAGCTGCTGGAACAAGAACGATCCGAACTTCGGTTACTTGAGTGGCGCCAAGCCGATCCCCGCCGGGCAGTTCGCCCAGGCGCAGAGAGCCGCTGATCAGGTAATCGGCGGTACCGTGCCTGATCCTACCGGTGGTGCGACCCACTATTACGCGACGACCATGCCGAAGGCTCCGGTCTGGACTGTGGGAGCGAAGCAGACGCTGAAGCTCGGGCATCACGTCTTTTTCAGGGATGTGCCGTGAGTCCTACAGCGCTGAAGCTGTCAGTAGTGTTTGGCCTGGCCCTGTTGCTGCTGACGGCTGGCGCGGCGTGGAAGGTTCAGGACTGGCGATACGGCAATCAGTTGGCCGAGCAGGACGGCCTGCACCAAGCCGACCTGACCACCATCAGCAACGCGGCCGCCGCCCAGGTGCGTGCCGATCAGGACAAGCGTCTGGCCTTGGAGCAGCGCCTGTCAGCCAGTGAACAATCCCACTACAAGGAACTGAGCGATGCTCAAACCAGTCAGGCTCGCCTACGCGATCGCCTTGCCACTTCTGATCTGCGGCTGTCAGTCCTTCTCGACGCCACGGATTCAGCCGGCGGTTGTTCAGTGCCAGCCGGTACCGAAGCCGGCGGCGTGGTTCATGGAGGAGCGCGCGCCCGACTTGACTCAGCGCATCCTCAACGAATTATCAGAATCACTGCAGACGGCGACCAAGTAACGATTGCGCTTGCTGCGTGCCAGACGTATATCAAAAAATGTTACAGGAGACTGAATAATTAGAAAGCTGATATTGAGTTCAGTGTGCGAAATGTGGGGGGATATGGCCCTGGAGAACTTCCCTGATGAACCTTCTTATTATGATAAGCGTACTTTCTTTGTCCTCTTTGTCTTTAAATTCTGCGTCGCGAAAGACGGGGGTGCATTCATCGTAATCAAATTCATCTAGTTCCCAAATGTCTGGTTCTTCAGTCGTTTGTTTGGATATTTGATAAAACGTGCGCTGCATTTCCATTATGCAATATTCAACTATACGAACTCTAGATTTCTCGCTGTTGTTATGTGTTATCCAGTCGTTGGCTCCCCTGCTATATCTTTTGCAGTCATCTAGCTGTTTGTTTTGCATTGTTGGGTTTTCTATTGAAATTGTCTTAGTTATACATTCATCGAGTGCGTCAAAAGCATCGGCAACAGGTCCTTGGATAATCGATCTAATGTTGCGGGCTGATTTGGCGTTAGGAGCCGTTTTATTTGCGGTATAATCTATTAAAAAGACTCTTTCCACCGTGTTGATTTGCTGGCTTCATATAGATCTCTTTTTTCCGATATCGACTTTTTTGTTTCTTTATTACGAATTGCACGTATGAGGTTTTTCGCTCCAATTAACTGGTCTGTGGCTGACTCGACTAACTTTTTGGCTGTTTGAGTTCTTGATTCAATTGTGCGTTTGTATTCTGCCTATTCATCAAAGTGTCGAGCTATCGAGCCGCCGATGAGTATGGTGAATATAAAACCAACACAGAGTGTTGTGAGGGGATGTCTAAGAAGAGAAAACAGCTGCTCCCATCGGCTGCTTTTAGCACGGGATTCTGGCCGGATAGGGCGTCCTGCTCGCATATTGCCTCACGGAAAATTAGCAATGCTTATTGCAAGTTTAGAAGAAAAATGATGTGGAGGGGGGCATTAGATTGCGTTCTCGTAAGCCCAAGGTTTGATAATCACCGGCCCCTGATTACGCACATTGCCGATAGCCCGATCGACCTTGAACCACTCGAAGGTCTCGGAAGGCTCTCCCTGCAGTAGCACCATCTGCTCAACGCGCTCTTTGGGCATGGCAGGGTCGAGCCATTCCCGGGCCAGTTCGGGGTTCAGGACGACCGGTCGGCGATCGTGGATGTCCACCATGCCGCCGGCCGAATCGGCAGTGATGATCACGAAACCGTCATACTCGCTGGGTGCGTGGTCGCCGGTCGGAAACTGGCCGATTGAGGCGCAGAAGGCAGGGCCACCATCTCGGCGCCGGATAAGGTAGGGCTGTTTCTTGGGGCCACCTTCATCGACCCACTCATACCACCCGTCGATTGGCGTAATGGCGCGGTGTGGCCAGATCGCTCGGTAGAATGGGCTATGCGCTACCTTTTCGACTCTGCCGTTCGGTTTCGCTGGCCGGTCGGTTGCCCAATGCGGTCGCCAACACTACCTGACCAGGTCGGCGCGCAGCGTGTCGCCTTCCTGGCGAAAGAGGGCGACCCTTGTTGTAGGTGCGACGTTGTACTGCTCGAGCGGCTGGTCGCCGACGGTGTTGACCAAAGCATTGGGCATGCTCAGCGCCGCCACGAAGTCGTGGATACCACGGTACTGGGAAAGTCTTCCGCACATTGGCGAGTCCTCCACTTGAAACATCAGCTTAGCTGGTCTGGCATTACGATGGATGACTACGAACCGACGAACTGATGGTTTCAATCTAGAAGCTAACTCGTAAAATGCTGTATTTATATACAGTATTGAGCAAGCCATGTACTTCCTGATTACCCGAATGAGAGAGAAGGGCGTAGCCAGGCCCCAGAAAGAAATACGCTTTGCGGTACCGCTTCGTGGCGACATCAATGTGCGCAATGAGATGTGCGAGCAGCTGAACAGGACGAGCGACGTTGCCAGGGTCAAGTCGGGCATGCCGCTTGATCCGGAACCGTTGCCGCCACTGTTCGATGCAATCCTCTCGGGAATGGCGACCGGTGCTTTCACGCTGAGTGGTATCGAGGAAATCGACGGCTGCCTCTATGCGCAGTCGTGGTGGTGCAGGCCTGCTTGATGGGATGGTGTTCATTCGGCAGGATGCCGGGGAGGGGATTATTCTTGTACCAATTTTTTGTACCACTGTATGCGTTAAGCAGGTTAAAACCGGGTATCCCAAAGTAAGGAAGTGCCCGGTTTCATTGGCCCTGAGTACCTTGCCTTACCCCTTGAGAATCGCGGTGTAATTCTGTTCCAGCAGAAACCCTCGCATTCGTTGACCGCTCCTGGCCTAGAAACAAATTTACGCCGACAAAGTCCTGACAGGCTCGATCAACTACAGGAAGTGGCTCCATGAGAGGAACCCCTTTAATAGCTTACGCAGGATGTCCCCAAAGGACTTGGAGTACAGGTTGTGTACTGATAACCGGAGGAATTCTGGCTAGCTCGGACATTCCGATCATAGGTATCTCGTTGTCCTGCTGCCTTTACTGCGAATCCATTGCATATTTCTGCAGAGGGAGGTGCCTCATCACTAAAAACAATACGTATTAGCTGTTCCATCCGTTGAGCATCAAAGGTGTATGAGTGCATTGATTGTTCAGTACGGGTCTTGCCATAGGCAGCCAAAACAGGATCCATTTCCCCCTGCCTACCACAGATATCATAAACTGCCCACTGGTACGCATGAGCCTGATACTGATTGCTTGGCATAGCGGGTGGAGGTGTAGAAGCACAGCCTGCAACCAATGCTAATGCCAGCAGTCCTAACGATTTTCTGAGCATGGAATCCTATCCAAGATTGGTGGGACCATAGAATAGCTTGAGCAAGCTACACGCTTCCATCTTTGAAACCACAGAACTAGGGCAGATGGATTGTCATGAGGTGACTGTCTGCTATCGGAAACTAACAGTTGATCGCTCCGACCTCATCTGGCGATGGAAAGGCCAATTTTTAGCGGAGTGTGGAAATTCGTATTGGCAGGACGCCGGGAAGGGAGACTACTGTAGGAATATACAACGCTAAGTTATTGATTCTTATAGGGTGATGTGGCGGTTTTGTACCTCTCCAGAAACACTACTTTTCCCTTGTTTATCAATAGCTTGTATCGGCCTTGGGGTCACCTTGACATGGTGGGGGGCAATGGCAATATCCAGTGATCAAGTCCGAAACCGCGCCGCACTAAATTATCGCGACAAGAGTTGATTACTGATTCAAGGCTGTTCGCATCTGAAAACTGTTTTTTCAGTAGCTCTTTTACAGTTAGCGCTGGCTCATCAGAGCTATCGAACACTCGAAATCGTACACGTTCGCCATAGTCCCAGGGCTCAGCTACACAGCGCAGCGGGGCGAATGCCGAGATTATGATTAGAGCAGCGTTTTCTGCAGTGAGGTGAGAACGGGTCATGGAAGCTCCTACGATGCTTGTGCCGAAGGGATTGGCAGGATGCTTAGAGGGGTGAAGCCCGTACCAATTTTTGTACCACTGACCGTGTAAAGCAGGTTAAAACCGGGTATTCCAAAGTAAGGAAGTGCCCGGTTTCATTGGCCCTGAGTACCTTGGCTTACCCCTTGAGAATCGCGGTGTAATTCTGCTCAAACGGAATTAGGCCAGTTGCTGCCTGTTGTGAGGGGCTGCAATCGACCCACTATGGTCATTCGAAATTGCCCACATTATGTGACGGCTTCAAAGCAGCAATCGGACGCAGGGTGTGATTCGTTAGCATCGGCGGCGCATCCGTGCTCAATCGCGCGGAAACCGACGTGAGCATTGTAATCCCACTGCGCTCCGGATAGATGTGATTGCCCTGTTTCTGGAGGAAGTGACCGTAAACTGAATAGATGCCGCCCAGTGAGGGGCGGCCTTCTATTCGAGCGCCGGCGCAAAGAGCCAACGTTATTTCTTTACGGCAATAGGCGCGTCATCGCTTCCAGTCAGTTCGATCCACTTATCGGAGATGATCTTATTCTTCACAGCGGCGATGTTCGCAGCTGTATTTTGAGCCATACCCACAACCTTACGTTCGCCGGTACTCTTGAGGACAAAAGTCTTTCGATTGCCCGATTTGTCAACATTTGAATTGGTAATATCGATCCAGTGCTTGCGGTACCGGAGCCAGTCGATAGCCACCAATCGCTTCTTAAGTTCTTCAAATGAAATGATTGGCTCTTTCACTGGGCTTTCGGCTACCGCCAAGGCCTCTGCAAACACAACCTCCTGAGGTTTGAGCGCATTCTTAACAGTCATTGCGGCGAGGATTGGCGCAAGTTTGTCCGCTCGACACTCGAAGTACGCAAATGCAATCGCTTTCAGTGCGAACGGCCACCCATGGACGTATAGGCGCCGGAATGTGTCCTGTTTGGGAGGTGTTGTGGACGGCCATTGCGACGCGAAAACCTCATCGAGCAATTCAACGAATTCGCGGGCGAATGGAAGCAAAGGTTCGACGTGGTAATGCTTCAGTTGCTCGGGCTTGATCCGATTGTTGGTAAGTGCCCCGAGAAGCATTTGCTCTATCGCGCTCAGGTCTACGATATTCGTGGTTGCCGTTTCCGATGTGCCGGTCGTTCGCCCATCTGCGATACGGTTTTCGAAAACTGTATCTTTCGTCGCCCGCAGTCGCAGGTCACTAATTGGCTCTGCAGTATTCAGGCCAATCACGAGATTTCGATTTTTCTTGGATCCACGTCCATTGCGATCTGCAAAACTTTGCCCTGCCTTACGCGCATTGACATTTAATTCGATTTCAAGTGTCAGGGACAGTCGATCGAGTGCGCTCTTTTCGATCGCATCGATTGTGTTCGCCACTGCAAACAGTGCCGCAGTTTGTGTTTGCCCATCAGATTGCATAACGGGCGATTTGGGCAGGTACAGCGTACCGTACATTGCGTTCGGATCTTCCTCATCAAAGGCAACGAAAATCGTTTTTAAAAATACCGCTTCCGATTGCCAACCGCTGATTATCGGCAAAAAGATCGGACGAACTCCACTAATACCCTCTAGGATATATGTTTTAAACATCTCCTTGTTGGCAGCCTTTTGCCCTTTAAAATCGCTCTGCGTGAGCTTATGGGCTTCTGCCATTTCAAGCGCGTGGTAATTTTCTTTAGGCGGATCCGCTGGATCATATTTGACAATTTCAGTGAACAGTTTCAGCGACGGATGGATCATTACGGTAATCCGTTGCTTCTCCGTTACCTCGGTTGCGACGTAACCCTTGCGGCAGAGCGTGGCTCGGACGACAGTGTAGTCGCCGTGTTGATGTTGGAATTCGTACTTATTCTCATAATAGGCTTTACTCGAATCGTTATTCGTTTGAGTTCGAACGATTTTAAGGCCTTGATAGTCAGGATCCGCAAAAATCTCATCGTTTGTGATGAGGCTTGATTTGACCTGTGGGATATTTAACATGATGAAGGCTCCGTGACGCTTATTTCAGATTAGGTATTTCAAGCACTGTCGGTTTGATCAGCAGAGATGGGACATGCCCTGCGTTCCTTATTGATTTCGGTAAGTGGATCATCTCAATTCCAAGATTATTAACCTCGATGGCCATCCGAATATCATCCGGGAACTCGAACGCCGCGATGATTGAGCGCACCGTTCTTTTGAAATTGAATTCAGTTTTGGCGCGAGCGGTATACGCCATTATTTGTCCAATCGAACTGTAATCGGCTTCAATCTTGAATTCCCACTCGTAGATAACGTCATGCTCATCCACAGTACGCAGATCTGCTCTTATTCTGCTCGTCTTATACGTTACTTCCCGCTGGGAAACCAAATGTCCCGGTTTATAGCGCTTCAGGTTTTCTGCGTAAAAATCCCGAATGCGGCACTCGTAGGCAAAGCCTTCCCACGTATGTAGGTCGTTCACTTTTCTTCTTCTCCGTTGTTCGAGTGAATACAGCCTACATGGGTGCTGGCGAGATCGCCAGTAAAATCTCGGAGATTTTGCTATTGATCTCGAAGTTTGTACGCCGCGCCTCTTGCCAGGGGGCGCTGGTTGGAAGACTTTTGTCCGCTATCGCGGCGTGACGGCCATCGGTGTGTGGGAGGGGGAAACCATGCCGGTGAGTGTCGGAAACAGCTGATAGCTGTCACTCCGGCGCCATCATCACCGCGAGCGTCATTTTGATGAATTCCTCGTTCTTGTCGATGGCTTCTAGGGCGCAACGAACGTTGTCGGCAACATCGGCTGACCCACGCTGCTCGACCCAGTTCGACAGTTCCAGGATGGCGGCCTCCAAGGCAAGCTGGTTTTCGTTGATCTTGAACAGCAGGGAAGGGAGCAGGTCTGAGTTTGGCAACGAGAATCCTCGGTTATGAGGTCAGCGTAGCACCGTGTTACATGAAGGTTTTTTAACTATCGGCAGGACGCCGGAAGAGGGGATTCGGAGCTGAGTTATGGAACGCTTCCAAAATAGTTATGGAACACATGTCAGCTGCCGAGATTTTGGCCAAACCCCAGAAACGACAAAGCCCTGAATAATCAGGGCTTTGTCGTATAAATATGGCGGAGGCGATGGGATTCGAACTCATGGACCTGTTACAGTCGACGGTTTTCAAGACCGTTGCCTTAAACCACTCGGCCACACCTCCGTATTGCGTTGCGGCGCCATAATACCTGAATGAAACACACTGTCAAACTCTCTGCGTAGCTTGTTGCAGGGCGTCTGTTATGATCTTTGCGACTGAACGTTTCAAACCAACAGGAGTGTCGCCATGCGCGAACAGGATTACGCAGTTAATAACAGCGTGCAGGCTGAGCAGCTAGAGGTTAGCCGCGTCCTGCGCAACACTTATGGCTTACTCGCCCTCACTCTCGCATTCAGCGGTGTGATGGCGTTCGTGGCGCAGCAGATGCGCGTGGGCTATCCGAACATTTTCGTGGTGTTGATCGGCTTTTACGGGTTGTTCTTCCTCACCAACAAGCTCCGTGATTCGGCATGGGGCCTGGTTTCGGCGTTTGCCCTGACCGGATTCATGGGGTTCCTGCTGGGCCCGATCCTCAATCGTTACCTGGGCATGCAGGGCGGCGCTGAAGTCGTCAGTTCGGCCTTTGCGATGACTGCGCTGGTGTTTGGCGGCCTGTCGGCCTATGTGCTGATCACCCGCAAGGACATGAGTTTCCTTGGCGGTTTCATCACGGCGGGTTTCTTCGTCCTGATGGGCGCGGTGCTGGCCAGCCTGTTCTTCCAGATCAGCGGCCTGCAACTGGCGATCAGCGCGGGCTTCGTGCTGTTTTCCTCGGTCTGCATCCTGTTCCAGACCAGTGCCATCATCCATGGCGGCGAGCGTAACTACATCATGGCGACCATCAGCCTGTATGTATCGATCTACAACCTGTTCATCAGCCTGTTGCAGCTGTTCGGCATCATGAGCCGCGATGATTGATCGTCAGGTTTGAGTAAAAAACCCGCTCGGCGGGTTTTTTATTGTCTGGGAATAGGCTCGCCGCTCTTCAGAGGGGCACGGCGGGGCACCCTCATTCGGTGATGACTATGCTGCCGTCGGCCTGTTGGCGGTAGATGGTGTAGGGCAACAATAAGGTATCGAGCGCGCCGGAAATGACCACGTCGATCAGCACAATGGGCGTGGCGTTGTCGTATTGCTGCTCATCGATTCCCTCGCCCAGGGGCGCATGCAGGGAGCAAAAATCGTAGGTTACTCCGCTGTAGATTCGTGGGATCGCGCCGCAGTAACTCTTCTGCTGCTGGAGATTGCGTACCGCCACTTCGTCGGGGCGCAAAACCGTGTTGATGGTGCCGCACCCTGCGAGCATCAACGCCGCCAATAACATTGCCTGAATTTTCATACCGCCAATCCTTCGCCGGAAAAAGCTCAATCTACGTTGTTCTGAACAAAACAGCACTCAGGTCATCGGTGGCAACCGGCGCTTGACCGGGGTTTTCTTGACGATCGCGGTATTGGTTTCGGCGTGGGTATTGAGCCGGTCGAGCAGGGTGTCCAGTTGTTCCATCGAGCGCACGTGCAGGCGCGCGATGAAGCAGTCATCGCCAGTGACCTTGTCGCACTCGGTGAATTCGGGGATGGCCTGGATCTGCCGTTCGACTTCCTGCAACTGGCCAGGGAGCGGGCGGATGCGGACGATGGCCTGCAGTTGATAGCCGAAACATTTTGGGTCTATCTCGACCGTGTAGCCCTTGAGCACGCCGCGCTCTTCGAGGCGGCGCAGCCGTTCGGCGACGCTTGGTGATGACAGGCCGCTGACCTGGGCCAATGCTTTGAGGGACCGTCGCGAGTCTGCCATCAGGGCGGCGATCAATACCTGGTCAATGTCATCAGTCATATAAACCTCGTTAGGCAGATGGATCGATATGCCTTGATAAGAAAGGCATAAATAGATTTTAGCCTGTTATTGACGCTGGAGATGCCCCACTGAGGATTGTCATAATTCAACCACTTTCCGAGGAGGTTGATGATGGATAAGTCGATACGTAACGGGTCGTTTGAAATGACCGCAGCCATGCTGATTTCAGGGACCATTGGCTGGTTTGTGTTGGTGTCCGGGCAGCCAGTGCTGGATGTGGTGTTCTGGCGCTGCGTGTTCGGCGCGGTGACCTTGCTGGTGATCTGCGCGGTGCTGGGTTTCCTGCGTCCGGGTATTTTGAGTCGCACCACCTTTTTGCTGGCAGTGCTCAGCGGTGTGGCAATCGTTGGTAACTGGGTGCTGCTGTTTGCCTCCTATTCCCGCGCCTCGATTGCCATCGGTACGGCGGTTTATAACGTTCAGCCCTTTATGTTGGTGGGGCTGGCGGCGCTGTTTCTCGGAGAGAAGATCACCGCGCAAAAGCTGTTCTGGCTGAGTATTTCGTTTGCCGGGATGCTGGCGATCGTCAGCGCCCATGGCGAGCAGGGCGCTGGCGGCAATGAGTATCTGGTGGGTATCGCTCTGGCGCTGGGGGCGGCACTGCTCTATGCCTTCGCCGCGCTGATCATCAAGCGCCTGACTGGCACTCCACCGCATTTGATCGCGCTGATTCAGGTTTGCACCGGCGTACTGTTGCTGGCGCCGTGGGCGAATTTTGCCGCGCTGCCACAGGAGTCATCGGCCTGGGCCAGCCTGCTGACACTGGGTGTGGTGCATACCGGGGTGATGTATGTGCTGCTTTACGGGGCCATTCAAAAGCTGCCGACTGCCTTGACCGGTGCGCTGTCATTCATTTACCCGATCGCGGCGATCTTTGTCGACTGGTTCGCCTTCGGCCATCAGCTTGAACTGCTGCAGTGGGTCGGCGTGATCGCGATCCTGCTGGCGGCGGCAGGTATGCAGCAGGGCTGGGGCTTTCGGTTGCGCCGCACCGCGGTGCAGTGACGGGCTTTCAGATCTTCCAATGCGCAGCGGTCTTTGCCAGCCGCTGGCGCATCTCGGCGATGTTGGCCGCCAGTTGGCGGGTCAACAACCGGTAGCCATCCAGCGCGCTGTAAACCGGGGCATTGAGGGGCTGCTCGTCCGGTGCCCCGTCGTGCGGACGTTCAAGCCGCTGGGTGGCGCCGGATTTCAGGGCGCGGGCCATGCTGATCAGTTGCACGCGGATTTGCCGATGTTCGGTTTTCAGCGCCAGCTGCATCTGGGCCATGGCCTGTTCGTCGCTGGCGTCCGGTCGGGTGTTGGCGAGGATTTCCAGGGTGCTGATACACATCCGCAGATTGCGTTGCAGGGCATCCAGTTCGGTCATCGAGATCCGCACTTCCTTGGACACCGATGGCATTAACGAACGCAGTTGCAGCATGACGCTGTTCAACCGGTTCATCAGTTTGAGATGTTCGTCGTCGGTGACCGACTGGCCACTGACAATTCGGCTGTAGATCCCAGCACAGTCGCGCAGTGCGCTGGCCAGGTTGTAACGCCAGGAATAGACCGCATACAGCGGCAAGGCAAAGGAGAACGCCAGGGCCAGGGCGATGCCGATGAGGATATCGACCGTGCGCCAGAGGCCATCGGTCACCGGGTTGTCGCCATGCCCGGCGACAATGAACACGGTGATCGCCGACAGTAGGGCGGTATAACCGCCCTTGCCGATCGCGTGGTACGAGAAGAAACCGCAGACCGCCGACATGCCCAGGTAGGTCAGCCATGGCATCCCCAGCCAGGCATGCTGGGCCACCAGCAACAGGCCGACCCCGGCACCGATCAAGGTGCCGTAGGCTCGCTCCTTGGCTTTCTTGCCGATATTGCCGTGATGTTGCAGCCCGCCGATTACCACCAGCATGGTCACCGAGGCCCACTCGCCATGGGGCAGGTTGATCCCGCTGGTCAGCAGGATCGTCGCCAGCAGCCCCAGGGAAACCCGCACCGCGTGGATCAGTCGGGCATGGCGGTAGCGCCGATAAGGGTCCAGCAGCGGACGCAGGAATCGGCGCAACAGCGCGGGCAGTCGGATCGATCGCAGGTAGCTTATCGGGCTCAGGTACTGTCCTCCAAAGGTGCTCTCAGAATATGTAATCGGTGGTCAAAAAACTCGACTCGCGATTACGGATGATATCGCTGATGAGTTCCTTGTTGCTCTCCTGGAATTTGCTCGCGACCAGGGTACGGATCGAAAACACTCGGAGTGCATCATGGACCGAGAGGGTGCCTTCCGCCGAGTTTTTCCGGCCATTGAACGGGAAGGTGTCCGGGCCGCGTTGGCACTGGGCGTTGATGTTGATGCGGCCGACCTGGTTGGCGAAGGTATCGACCAGGCGTCCGACTTCGGTGGAGTTGGTGCCGAAGATGCTCAGTTGTTGGCCAAAGTCGGATTCCAGTACGTAGTCGATCACGGTTTCCAGGTCACGGTAGGGGACGATCGGCACCACCGGGCCGAACTGCTCTTCCTGATACACGCGCATTTGTGTGGTCACCGGGTAGAGCACCGCAGGATAGAAGAACGAGGCCCGGGATTCGCCGCCGTTGGCGTTTACTACGTTGGCGCCTTTGCTCACGGCATCCGCCACCAGCGAGTGCAGATAATCGACTTTGCTCGACTCCGGGAGCGGCGTCAGTGCCACGCCGCTGTCCCAGGGCATGCCCGGTTTGAGGGACTGCAGCTTCTGATTGAATTTCTCGATGAAGCTGTCGACCACGTCCTCATGGACGAAAAGAATCTTCAATGCGGTGCAACGTTGACCGTTGAACGACAGTGAGCCGGTCACCGCTTCGTTGACGGCGTTGTCGAGGTCGACCTCGGGCAAGACAATCCCGGGGTTTTTTGCATCCAGGCCCAGGGCGGCACGCAAACGGTGAGGTCTTGGGTGGAGTTTTTTCAGGTCGCTGGCGGCTTTGTTGGTGCCGATGAAGGCAAAGATATCGATCTTGCCGCTGGCCATCAGCGCGCTGACGGTTTCCCGGCCGCTGCCGTAGATCACGTTGATCACCCCGGCCGGGAAGCTGTCGCGAAAGGCTTCCAGCAGTGGACGAATCAACAGCACGCCGAGCTTGGCCGGTTTGAATACCACGGTGTTGCCCATGATCAAGGCCGGAATCAGCGTGGTGAAGGTCTCGTTCAGCGGATAGTTGTAAGGCCCCATGCACAGCGCCACGCCCATCGGTACGCGGCGAATCTGGCCGAGGGTGTCCTGTTCCAGCTCGAAGCGGCTTGAACGGCGGTCGAGTTCCTTGAGCGCGTTGATGGTGTCGACGATGTAGTCGCAGGTGCGGTCGAATTCCTTTTCCGAATCCTTGAGGTTTTTGCCGATCTCCCACATCAGCAGTTTGACCACCGCTTCGCGTTGTTCGCGCATGCGCCCGAGGAAGGTTTCGACATGGCGGATGCGTTCGGCGACGCGCATCGTCGGCCATTCGCCCTGGCCTCTGTCGTACGCCCGGACGGCGGCATCCAGGGCGGTCAAGGCGGTGGCGGCGTCCAGCAGCGGAGTGCTGCCGAGGATAACTTGTTCATCCGTGTTGGCACCGGCCAGATAGACCGGGCTGCGCACCTGCGCGAGGGGGCCGGGCCAGATCTGCAAGGTGCCATCGACCAGGTATTCGCGTTGTTCGATCCGGCCGTCGAGGCGGTATTTTTCCGGAATGTCGGCGGCGGAAGGGAACAGCTGGCTGAGCAGGTTATCTGTGGTCATGGTGCTACCCCGTATGGATTGGGTGTTGCAGACAAGAGTTTTTATTGTGGAGCGTTAACCGATGGTCAAGGTATTGAGGCAACTCGCGGTGTCCCTCGATCGGTATGGCTGAATCGTTTTACCTGATTGTGACAAGGGTTGTCATGCGCCATTTATCCGGGTCTGTTTGACTCTAGCCTAATGCCGCCCCTGATCGGGTCGATCGAGGAGCGCGCAGGCGACTGAAAACACTGTCGATCTCTGACATTGAGCAAGTCGTGCCGGGGCACTCCTTGTCGCGGTGTTTTGTCGCCCAGGGTGCATTTCCCTTGAAACGGCAAGCGCATGCCCCGTGTGCCGGTTAAACTTCGGGTTTTCAAAAGGAGTTCACATGAGTTACTACCAGCCGGGCATCCTCGCCACTCCAGTCCCGCCACAGGCACGCCATTTGTTTTTTGCCCTCGAGTCCGTCGAAGCACTGCCGATGGCGATCGACAAACTGCTGCAGCTGGTGGACGGGAAAACCGCGGTAGTCGGTTTCGGCGAGTCGCTGGTACAGGCCCTCGGTGGCCGGATCGAGGGTCTGCGGGCGTTTCCGGCAATGGCCGGAGTCGGCGTGGATAACCCCTCGACCCAGCATGCACTCTGGTGCTGGCTGCACGGCGAAGACCGTGGCGAGCTGTTGCATCGCAGCCGCGCTGTTGTAGCGGCATTGGCCCCGGCCTTGCGCCTGATGCAGATGACCGAAGCCTTCCGCCACAAAACCGGGCACGACCTGACCGGTTACGAAGACGGCACCGAAAACCCCCACGATGAAGCGGCCGTGACGGCAGCGCTGGTGGGCGAGGGCGTTGAGGGTTTGCACGGCGGCAGCTTTGCGGCCATCCAGCAATGGCAGCATGACCTGGATGGCTTCGCCGCTCTGCCTTCCGAGGAACAGGATCACATCATCGGTCGGCGCAAGAGCGACAACGAAGAGCTCGAGGACGCGCCGCAGTCCGCTCACGTCAAACGTACCGCCCAGGAGAGCTTCGCCCCTGAAGCCTTCGTCGTGCGCCGCTCGATGCCGTGGGTCGAAGGCGATCGCGCGGGTCTGGTGTTTCTCGCCTTCGGTTTTTCCCTCGACGCCTTCGAAGTCCAGCTGCGGCGCATGAGCGGCCTGGAAGACGGCATCGTTGACGGCCTCTATCGGATGAGCCGGCCGATTACCGGTGGCTACTACTGGTGCCCGCCGCTCAAGGATGGTCATCTGGATCTGCGGGCGCTGCGCATCGGCTGATGGGCGCAGTGGGGCCGAATACGCCGAGGGAGCTTTTGAATGAACGTCGTGCGATGGGCAATGATTGGCTGCGGCAGCGTCACCGAGCGCAAGAGCGGGCCGGCCTTCTACAAGGCGCCGGGTTCGGCGCTGGTGGCGGTGATGGGCCGGCGTCTGGAGGCGGTGCAGGATTATGCGGCGCGCCATGGCATCGACCGGGTCTACACCGACGTCGAGTCGCTGATTGCCGATCCGCAGGTCGACGCGGTGTACATCGCCACGCCACCCGACAGTCATCGGGCTTACAGCTTGCTGGTGGCGGCAGCGGGCAAGCATTGCTGTGTCGAGAAGCCCATGTCGCTGAACGCCGGGCAAAGCCTGGAGATGCAGCAGGCCTTCGAAAAAGCCGGTGTGCAGTTGTTCGTGTCCTACTACCGGCGCTCTCTGCCGCGCTTTCAACACGTGCGGCAATGGTTGCAGGAAGGGCGCATTGGTGAGGTTCGTCATTTGACCTGGACCCTGACCAAGCCGCCCTCCGAGGCCGACCAGAACGGTAGCGACAATTGGCGCACCGATCCGCGGATCGCCGGTGGCGGTTATTTCGCCGACCTGGCCAGTCATGGTTTCGATCTGTTCCAGTACCTGCTGGGCGATATCGTCGAGGTGGCCGGTTTCACCGCGCGCCAGGCCGGTCTGTATGCCGCCGAAGATGCGGTGAGCGCCAGTTGGCGATTCGCCTCTGGGGCCCTGGGCATGGGCTGCTGGAACTTTGTCGCGGATCGCCGGGTGGACCGGGTTGAAGTGATCGGCAGTAAAGGCCGGATCATCTTCTCGGTGTTCGACGAGCACCCGGTGCAACTGCAAGCCGAAGAAACCCTCAGCCTGCAGATCGACAATCATCCGCACATTCAGTGGCATCACGTATTGGGTATGAACGCGCATATTCGTGGTGAGGCCAGGCATCCGGCGCTGGCGGTCGAGGCATTGAAAACCGATTGGGTGATGGACCGGATTCTCAAGCGCGGTTGAATCGCCGAACACCTTTCTGTAGGAGCTGCCGCAGGCTGCGATCTTTTGATCCTCGCCTGGCGATCTCCCCTGCACCGATGCTGTTGACGACTGGTGGCTCTTGTCAGAAAAACCCTACAGGAGTACAAATGTACTCCATGACGACTTTAAGCCCCCGCCGCACTGCCATCCTGACCTTTATCCGCGACCGTATCGCGCAACAAGGCCAGCCACCGAGCCTCGCCGAGATCGCCGAGGCCTTTGGTTTTGCCTCGCGCAGCGTGGCGCGCAAGCATGTGCTGGCCCTCACCGAGGCCGGGTTCATCGAGGTCAACGCCCATCAGGCGCGGGGTATCCGGCTATTGAACCAGCCGCCCCGGCCCGAACTGCTGGACATTCCGGTGCTGGGCCGGGTGGCTGCCGGTGCGCCGATCGGTGCCGATGCCGAGGTGCACAGTCGGCTGATGCTGGACCCGGCGATGTTCTCGCGAATCCCCGATTACCTGCTGCGGGTACAGGGCGATTCGATGATCGAGGACGGCATTCTCGACGGCGACCTGGTGGGCGTACGGCGCAGTCTCGAGGCGGAAAACGGTCAGATCGTGGTGGCGCGGCTCGATGGTGAAGTCACCATCAAGCGTTTTGAACGGGACGCGGGGAGCGTGCGCTTGCTGCCGCGTAACCCGGCCTATGCACCCATCGTTGTGCGCGCCGATCAGGACCTGGCCATCGAAGGGGTGTTCTGCGGTCTGGTGAGGCAAGGATGATGGGCGCCGTCGTTGCTCTGGACACGCTGTTCAATGGCGGCCAGGTCTGGAAGGGCCGGCCCGCCGCACCGCCGGCCAGTCCTCAACCGACTGGCCATGCGGCGCTGGATGCGGCCTTGCCTACTGGCGGCTGGCCGGAGTCGGCTCTGAGCGAAATCCTGATTGCCGGGCAGGGTGTCGGCGAGTTGCAACTGGTCTGGCCGACCCTGGCGCGGTTGTCCGCCGAGGGCGAGCGGATTGTCCTGGTGGCGCCGCCCCATGTGCCGTATCCGCAGGCCTGGCAGAGCGCTGGGGTGGATCTGCGTCAGCTGTCGGTGATCCAGGCCAGTGAACGCGATGCCCTGTGGGCCGCTGAACAATGCCTGCGTTCGGGCAGTTGCGGCGCGGTCCTGTGCTGGCCGCAGAAGGCCGATGACCGGGCCTTGCGCCGGCTGCAGGTGGCCGCCGAAACCGGCCAGACCCTGGCGTTCGCCTATCGCTCGATCAAGGAAGCCATCAACCCTTCACCGGCGGCCTTGCGGATCGCCATCGATACCCGGCCCGCGCAACTGCGGGTGCTCAAGTGCCGTGGTGGCCTGGCCCGTTCGGCGCCGATCGCCTTTAACACAGGGCATTGAGGTTGGCATGCGCTGGGTCTGTATTCTCTTTCCGCAATTAGCGCTGGATGCTGCGCTGCGTCAGCGGCCCGATCCCGAAGAACCGCTGGTGCTGCTGACGGGCTCTGCGCAGCGCCGGGTGTTGCAGGCGGTGAACGCTTCCGCTCGGGCGCTCGGCCTGCGGCCGGGGCAATCGCTGACTGCCGCCCATGCCTTGAGCAAAACCTTTGCCAGCGCCGAATACGACCTTGCCGAGATCGAGCGCTGGCAGCAATTTCTCGCGGCCTGGGCCTACCGTTTCAGCTCCCAGGTCAGCGTGTTTTATCCCCGCGCCTTGCTGTTTGAAATCGAGTCGAGTCTGGGTCTGTTCGGGCCCTGGCCGCACTTCGAGGCCCGGCTGCGGGCGGAACTCACGGCGCTGGGTTTTCGTCACCGGATTGTCGCCGCGCCCAATCCGGCGGCGGCACGGATCCTGGCTAATGCTTATGACGGCCTGGCGGTAGCGGACAACGAGAGCCTGCAGCGAATCCTCGGGCAGATGCCCATCGACCGGGTCGGGCTCGAGCAGGAGGTCGCCACGACGTTGTCGCGCATGGGCCTGCGGACCTTGAGTCAGGTCCAGGCACTGCCGCGCCATAGCCTGGCGCGGCGCTTTGAAGCCCAGCTGCTCAAGCACCTCGACACGCTACAGGGAGACCGCCCGCTGGCCCTGGCGTTTTACCTGCCGCCGGACCGCTTTGACGTGCGCATCGAGCTGAACTTCGATGTCTTGTCCCATCAGGCGCTGCTGTTCCCGTTGCGCCGGCTTACCGCTGATCTGTCGGCGTTTCTCTGTGGCCGCGACAGCGGCGTGCAGCGTTTTGATCTGCATCTGGAACATGCCGGGTTGCCTGACACGCAGATCAAGGTCGGCCTGCTCAGCGCCGAGCGCGATCCGGCGATGCTCTTCGAACTGGCCCGCGGTCGACTGGAACAGGTGCAGGTCGGGTCGCCGGTGCGGGGCTTTCGTGTGGTGGCCCAGGACTTGCCCAGGTTCGTTCCGCAGCACCGGGAACTGTTCGACGAGCGCCCGCAGCAATCCGTGCCCTGGGAACAACTGCGCGAACGCCTGCGGGCGCGGCTGGGGGATGACGCGGTGCACGGCCTGCGCTTCCAGGCTGACCATCGGCCCGAATACAGCTGGCAGCCGAACGCCGATAGCCAGGGCTGCCCGTCGACCCTCGGCCTGCAGCGCCCCGGTTGGCTGCTCAGCGAACCGCTGTCGATGCACGAAGGCGCGGCGCGGATCCTCATGGGGCCGGAGCGCATCGAGTCCGGCTGGTGGGATGGCGGTGATGTGCGTCGCGATTATTACCTGATCGAAACCCGCTCCGGCCAGCAGGCCTGGGCCTATCGCACGGTGGGCGAGGCCGGGCCCTTGTGGCTGCAAGGCTGGTTCGCATGAGCGTCGAGTATGCCGAACTGCACTGCCTGTCGAACTTCAGTTTCCAGCGCGGTGCCTCCAGTGCCCGCGAGCTGTTCGAGCGGGCAAAACGTCAGGGCTATCAAGCCCTGGCGATCACCGACGAGTGCACCCTGGCCGGG
This sequence comes from Pseudomonas sp. KH_050, assembly GCF_057838875.1. Taxonomy (NCBI): domain Bacteria; kingdom Pseudomonadati; phylum Pseudomonadota; class Gammaproteobacteria; order Pseudomonadales; family Pseudomonadaceae; genus Pseudomonas; species Pseudomonas sp. KH_050. Next base: position 2,582,498 of record NZ_CM174478.1, read on the forward strand.
ATCGTCCGCGCCTGGCAGGCCGCTAAAGAGGTGGAATTACCGCTGATCATCGGCAGCGAAATGCGCATCGAAAACGGCCCGAAACTGGTGCTGTTGGTGGAGAACCTCGAGGGCTACCAGGCGCTTTGCCGGTTGATCACCCGGGCGCGGCGGCGGGTGGCAAAGGGTCAATACCAGGTGTTGCGCGAGGACTTCAGCGAACCGTTGCCGGGGCTGCTGGCGCTGTGGGTGCCCGACACCCTCGAGGCCGAGGGGGAAGGGCGCTGGCTGCGGCAAGTGTTCGGCGAGCGGCTGTGGCTGGCCGTCGAACTGCACTGCGGGCAGAACGATGCCCGACGGCTGGCGGATTTGCTGGCCCTGGCTGCGGCCCTGGATATTGCGCCGCTGGCCAGCGGCGATGTGCATATGCACGCCCGTGGGCGCCGCGCCTTGCAGGACACCATGACCGCGATCCGTCATCACGTGCGAGTCGCCGAGGCCGGGCAACGCCTGCACCCCAACGGCGAACGGCACTTGCGCAGCCTCGATGCCTTGCAGGTGCTCTATCCGCCGCAGCTGCTCGAGGAGGCCGCGCGCCTTGCCCGGCGCTGCACCTTCGACCTCGGCCAATTGCGCTACCAGTACCCGCGTGAACTGGTGCCTGAAGGTCACAGCGCAGCCTCCTGGCTGCGCGAGCTGACCGAGCAGGGCATGCGCTGGCGCTGGCCTGAAGGGGTGGAAGACAAGGTGCTGGCGCTGATCGAAAAGGAACTGCAGCTGATCAGCGAAATGGGCTACGAGAGTTACTTCCTCACGGTCCACGACATCGTGCGCTTTGCCCGCAGCCGCGACATCCTCTGCCAGGGTCGCGGTTCGGCCGCCAACTCGGCCGTCTGCTATGCCTTGGGCATTACCGAAATCAACCCCGGCCTGATGAACATGCTGTTCGAGCGCTTCCTCTCCAAAGAGCGCAACGAACCCCCGGACATCGATGTCGACTTCGAGCACGAGCGGCGTGAAGAGGTGTTGCAGTATGTGTTTCAGCGCTACGGCCGGACCCGCGCGGCGCTCACGGCGGTGGTCAGCAGCTACCATGGCGCCGGGGCGGTGCGGGATGTCGCCAAGGCCCTTGGCTTGCCGCCGGATCAGGTCAATGCCCTGGCCGATTGTTGCGGCCACTGGAGCAACGAACCGCCCTCGGTGGAGCGTCTGCGTGAAGGTGGCTTCGACCCGGACAGCCCGGTGTTGCGCCGGGTGCTGAGCCTGACCGGACAACTGATCGGCTTCCCCCGGCACCTGTCCCAGCACCCCGGCGGTTTCGTGATTTCCGAGCAACCGCTGGACAGCCTGGTGCCGGTGGAAAATGCCGCCATGGCCGAGCGCACCATCATCCAGTGGGACAAGGATGACCTGGACATGGTCGGGCTGCTCAAGGTCGATATCCTCGCCCTTGGCATGCTCAGCGCCATCCGCCGTTGTTTCGACCTGCTGCGCCGTCATCGCGGCCTCGATCTGAGCCTGGCGAAGGTGCCGAAAGAGGATCCGAAAACCTACGAGATGATCGGCCGGGCCGACACCATCGGCGTGTTCCAGATTGAATCCCGGGCGCAGATGTCGATGCTGCCGCGACTCAAGCCGGTGAAGTTTTACGACCTGGTGATCGAGGTGGCGATCGTCCGTCCCGGCCCGATCCAGGGCGGCATGGTCCATCCGTATCTGCGACGGCGTAACAAGGAGGAGCCGGAAAGCTATCCGTCCGAAAAATTGAAAGCCGTCCTGGAGCGCACATTGGGAGTGCCGCTGTTTCAGGAACAGGTCATGCAGATTGCTATCGTTGCCGCCGATTACAGCCCCGGCGAAGCCGATCAGCTGCGGCGCTCCATGGCTGCCTGGAAGCGTCATGGCGGGCTGGAACCGCATCAGCTACGGCTCAAGGAAGGCATGCTGAAAAATGGCTACACAGAAGAATTCGCCGCGCAGATCTTCGAGCAGATCAAGGGCTTTGGCAGCTACGGTTTCCCCGAGTCCCACGCCGCCAGCTTCGCCTTGCTGACCTACGCCAGCTGCTGGTTGAAATGCCATGAACCGGCGGCCTTTGCCTGCGCGCTGATCAACAGCTGGCCGATGGGCTTCTACAGCCCGGACCAGATTTTGCAGGACGCCCGGCGACATCATCTGCAGATCCGTCCGGTGGACGTGCGCGCCAGTGACTGGGATTGCAGCCTGGAGCCGACCCAGGGTGAACAGCCGGCGATCCGCATGGGCTTGCGGATGATCCGTGGTTTTCGCGAGGACGATGCCCGGCGCATTGAAGCGGCTCGTTTGATCGGTGCGTTTGTCGATATCGCCGACCTCGGCGAGCGAGCGCGCCTCGACGCCCGGGCCCAGGAGCAGCTGGCCGACGCAGGCGCTTTGCGCGGGCTGGCCGGGGATCGTCATCGGGCGCGCTGGGAGGTGGCCGGGGTGCAGAAACAGTTGGGGTTGTTTGCCGGCTTACCGAGCCAGGACGAGCCGGTGGTGGTCTTGCCCAAGCCAACCGTGAGCGAAGACCTGCAAGCCGACTACGCGAGTGTCGGCACCACCCTGGGCCCGCATCCGCTGGCCTTGCTGCGGGGTGAACTGAAAGCCCGGCGTTGCCGCAGTTCGCAGGAGTTGCTCGAGGTCGAGCATGGGCGCAACGTCAGCGTCGCCGGGCTGGTCACTGGCCGACAAAGACCAGGGACCGCCAGCGGCGTGACCTTCGTCACCCTGGAAGACGAGTTCGGCAACGTCAACGTGGTGGTCTGGCGTGACCTGGCCGAGCGTCAACGGCAGGTGCTGGTGGGTTCGCAGTTGTTGAAGGTCGACGGCACCCTGGAGACCGAGGGTGAAGTGCGGCATTTGATTGCCGGGCGCTTGAGTGACTTGAGCTCGCTGCTGACCGGGATCAGTGTGCGCAGCCGGGATTTTCGTTGAGTACCGATCAATGAAAATCCCTTGTGGCGAGGGGCTTACTGTGGCGAGGGGGCTTGCCCCCGTTCGGCTGCGCAGCAGCCGCAAAACCTGTGAATGCGGGGTGCCTGGTGAAATGTGATTGCAGATTTTAGGGCCGCTTCGCGACCCAGCGGGGGCAAGCCCCCTCGCCACAGGTTTTGCGTTCGGCGCGCCTTTTTCTTAACTAACTCGACCTACTTCATCCCCGGCCAAAACCTTTCCCCGCCCCCCGGCTGATCATTCCAGGCCTGCCGCGACCTTGTCGGCAGATCAAAGTAATCGCGGGTCCGCGCATAACCATGGCCACCCATGCGGCCGAAGTCCGAGTACCACCCGCTCAAGCATCTGATCGAGGTGTGATACTCGGTCTTTACTGTTATTACCTCCGTCGATGCGCTATAGACAATGAAACGATCTTCATTGGGCATGCTCCAACGAAGTGGCACGAAGGGGGTTCAACCGGCGTGCGACCCTTTTCAGGATAGAGTCAGCCGATGCAGTTTTTATCTGAAAGCCACGGGTGCCAGGGCTGGAGCGGTGAAATGGCCGGGCGCATTCGCGCGTTCGACTGGTCGCTGACCGAGTTGGGTGCCATCGACACCTGGTCGACCAGCCTGCGCAGTACCGTGCAGTTGCTGCTCGCCTCGCCGGTGCCGCTGGTGATGCTCTGGGGCAAACCTGGCTACATGATTTACAACGACGCCTATTCGCTGTTCGCCGGCGGGCGCCATCCGTATCTGCTCGGCGCTCCCGTTGAACTGGGCTGGCCGGAAATTGCCGAGTTCAACCGCACGGTGGTGGACACCTGCCTGGCCGGCGGCACCTTGTCGTTTCACAATAAAGAATTGGTGTTGTTGCGCAACGGCCAGCCGGAAAGCGTCTGGATGGATTTGTATTACAGTCCGGTGGCCGGTGATGACCAGACTCCGGCGGGGGTCATGGCGATCGTGGTCGAAACCACCGCCCATATCATCTCGGAGCGCGGTCGACAGGACGCCGAGCTTGCCTGGCGCGCCGCCAACGAACGCGTGCAGCTGGCGCTCAATGCCGGGGCCTTGCTCGGATCCTTTGTCATGGACATCAAGGCCAATCTGCTGTCCGGGGATGAGCGTTTTGCGCGAACTTTTTCCTATCCGCTCGAGCAGCCGCTGGATCAGTTGGCGCCTGATATTGCCAGGAGCAGGATTCACCCCGATGACCTGGTGGAGGTCAATCAACAGTTTGCGGATTCGGTGCAACATGGCAGTCCCTTTAACGCCGAGTATCGCGTCCGGTGTCCTGACGGCAGCTATCGCTGGGTGCTGGCCAGCGGTTGTTGCGAGTATGACGAGCTGGGCGAAGCCTTTCGCTTCCCGGGGGTACTGATCGACATCCATGAACGAAAAATTGCCGAGGCTTCGCTACTCAAACTCACCCGCAATCTCGAGCAGCGGGTCGCTGACGAAGTGCAGGCGCGCCTGGCGGCCGAAGAGCAGTTACGCCAGTCACAGAAGCTCGAGGCCATCGGCGGCCTGACCGGTGGCGTCGCCCATGACTTCAACAACCTCTTGCAGGTCATTGCCGGCAACCTGCACTTGCTGGCCCGCCATGAGCCAGACAACCCGAACGTGCAACGCCGGGTCAGCGCGGCGATCGCAGCGGTCGAGCGCGGTGCCAAGCTGTCATCGCAACTGCTCGCCTTCGCCCGGCGCCAGCCGTTGTCGCCGGCGGTCTACAGCCCGCGGCGAATCTACGAAGGTCTGGGGGAACTGTTGCAGCGGGCCCTGGGTGAAACCATTCGGATTGACGTGCAGTTACCGAATGACCCCTGGTGCATTCACGTCGACCGCAACCAGCTGGAAAATGCCGTACTGAACCTGGCGATCAACGCCCGCGACGCGATGAGGGGCGAGGGGACTATTTGCATCAGCGCGGAGAACATCACCCTGGACCGCAGGTTTTGCGCGGGCAAGGGCATTGCCGCGGGTGATTATGTGCGCTTGTCGGTGACCGACACGGGAGAGGGCATGCCTCCCGAGGTGCTCAAACAGGCCTTCGAACCCTTTTTCACCACCAAGGCCGACGGCCATGGCACCGGGCTCGGCTTGAGCATGGTGTTCGGTTTCGTCAAACAGAGTGGCGGTCATGTGGAGATACTCAGTAGCACCGGGCAGGGCACCACGGTGCAGATGTATTTCCCCCGCAGTACATTGCCGCAGACCCCTGAATCGCCGATCCAGGGCGCTCATCAGCCGGGCGGGCAGGAGACCATTCTGGTGGTGGAAGACAACGAGGATGTGCGCGCCGCCGCTGTCGAGTTGTTGCAGCAGTCCGGCTACAAGGTGCTGACCGCCGCCAACGGCGACAGGGCGATGGATATCTTGTTGGAGGGTGCCAGAGTGGATCTGATTTTCACCGATGTGGTGATGCCCGGGCTGATCAAAAGCGCCGACCTGGCCGCCTGGGCCAAGGTGCAGTCCCCACCCATTGCGGTGTTGTTCACTTCGGGCCACACCCGCGACATCATCTCGCGCAACCACCAACTCAGTCCCGATACCCATCTGTTGAGCAAACCCTACGGGCCGGAGGCACTCAGCACCATGGTCAGAACCCTGCTCGGCGCGTGAGCCTTGCCCCGATTTGTCGCCCAAAGCGACTGGCTGATCGACATCGGGCCCGGTGCTGGCGACCAGGGCGGCAAAGTGGTTGCCTGTGCAGTGGAGAGCGGTGGCACGCTGAAGGTTTGGGTTGGGCGACGAACGGTTACCGCTGGTCTGATTGACGGTCGACAGAAGGGCGTAGGCGAGGCCATGCTGGTAACTGGTGATTGCGATAAAAAGCAGTTGCCTCCGATCAACAAACGGAGGTGTTCCATGCCGGTGAACCATGATATTTATCAGGATTTGGGCTGTGCGAAGGAAGTCCTTCAACAAAAGCGCGCCAATGACCCTCATCTCAACTCGCTGCTCGATCAATACTCGCGCCTCGATGACGAAGTGCTGAAGGCCGAAGCAGCGGCAAAAGCTGATGATGAGCTGGTGAAGCTCAAGGGGAAGCGTGCGATTCTCAAAAGAGATATATTAAATTTGACCAAGCAATCCTGAATCTGTGAAATTCTGAGCGGGGCTGCGCAGATTGCCTGTGAACCCCGCCAGATTTCCCTCAGTCATTATTCGGATCCTCACGCTGCGGTTGTTTCGCCATCCGCCAGTTCCTCATTGGCTTCACCGTGCTCCTGGACCCTCTGTCTGGCGACTCTCAGCTATTGCGAGGCCGCCGGGGATGAGTGGTGAAGGGCAGCTTTGCGGCGACGGTCGGCGAGCAAATAAATGGAACGGCGTTAAATGCCCACTCCTCGAAATATCAGAGTCTGGCTTTTCAGGCTTCAAGCGAGGTGTTTATGAGCGATCCAGGATTTCCCAGCGAAGAACAGGGCGGTTATGACCCCATGCCGACGTCCCCGGACCCCTTGGGTCCAGGACGTACCGCGGTCAAGCCGGAGAAAGAGCGGGGCATTGATGAACTGCCGGACAACGAAGGCGTGCGGCCGTTGGATGAGGACGATGAAACCGCAATGGATCCGGAGCGGATACAGGAAGAGACCGATAATGCGGTGCAGGATAAACCGATGGGTCTGCGGTGAAGTCAGCAAAACCCCTAACTGAAATCTATCGCCGGGTGAATAATTGTGGAGAGGGAGCAAGCTCCCTCTCCACAGGGGACTGTGTTCGGCGCAGGACTTACTCTGTGCGCCCCATCGCCTGACTCAACGGCAACCGCGCCATATTATTCGCCTTGAGCGACCCCAGATACAGCCACTCCCCATACTCGCGCACCGTAGTAATCGGCGAGTAATTGCCATTGCTGTTGTCCTGCAGGTTGGCAACCACCTTGCCTTCAGTGTCCAGTCCCAGCGCGAAGGCCCGTTTCTCGATGGGCTTGGGCAGGACCATCATCGCCCGGACCAGCATTTTGCGCAGATAGGGGTAACCAGCGGTGCCGTCGAGCAGTGGACTGCGCGGGGCATAGAGCGCGACCCAGAAGCGGTCGCTGCCATTGAAACTCAGGTTGTCGGGCAGGCCCGGCAGGTTGTCGATAAACAGGTCATGGGTACCGGCCCTGGCGCCGGTCAGCCAGTAGCGGCTGATGCGATAGGCACCGGTTTCATTGACCAGCACATAGGCCTCATTCGGCCCCAGTGCCACGCCATTGGCGAACTCCAGCCGGTCCAGCAGCAGCTCGGTCTTGCCGGTCTGGAAGTCGTAGCGCAGCAATCGCCCGTCACCGCCGTGTTCGATGATGGCCTCACCATCCTTGCCATAACCCCAGCGGCTCGAGGCATCGCTGAAATAGGCATAACGACCCGTCGTATCCACCGCGACATCGTCGGTGAAGCCGAAGGGCAGACCATCGGCTTCGACGGTCAGAACAGCCAGCTGACCCTGAGCGTCCAGTGCCAGCAAACCTTTGATCCCGTCAGCAATGATCAGCCGGCCGTCCGGATGCCGGGCCAGGCCCAACGGCCGGCCCCCCGTGTCGGTCAGCACCTCGAGGGTCTTGCCATCGAGGCTGGTACGGATCACTCGCCCGTCGTGCAGGCCGCTGATGAGAAAACCTTCCTCCAGCAGCAGCGCTTCCGGCCCGGCAATATCCGCGGCACCGACTTTTTCCACAGCTTTGAGCCTTTGGTTTTCGCTGTAGGCGCCGTTACTCAGCGACGGCGCGGTAGCCGGTGTCCAGCTGACCGGCTGGACCTTGGTCGGCATCAGCAGCAGAAAAGCCGCGATGGCGATCACCAGCACCAGAACCAGGTGGCGAATCTTGACTCGACGGGGGGCGGGGGAATTCTTCATCAAGCGCTGACTCCTGTCTGGGCCGGGAGAGTCCGCTGCGCCATCTCGGACAATGCCAGCAGGGACGCTGCCGCTTCGCGTTCTATCCGTTGCTTGAACAGCAACTGATTGCCCAGACGCATCAGCAGGCCGCTAAAGCGATATTCCAGGGTGCGGCTGAACCGGGTGCCATTGCCCGCGGCAGGCTGGCATTCATAGGTCACCCGCAGCTCCAGACCATGGTCACCCTGGGCCCGTGCGCTCCAGCGGCGACCCGGCAGGTATTCGTTGACTTCCCAGCTCAAATGGCCGGAACGGCCGCCGGCGTGAATGTCTTCTTCAAAGCGCGCCCCGGCATGCAGTGGGCCGCTCTGGCCTTCGACCTTGAGCGACGACGGATGCCATTCCGGCCAGCGGCTGGCGCTGCTGGCATAGGCGAGAACGGCCTCGGGGCTGCGGGCGATATCGACGTGATGCTGCATGCGGGTCATGGGCGGTCTCGTTGTCAGAGAGTGGGGTTTGGCTTCGGGCTCCCAATACAGCGTGCCAAAAAGATAGTCCATCAGCGGCAAGACGATATTGAAATTACGTTCCTGCATCAGCTCGTGACGGTGATGCAGTTCATGCAGGCGGCGCATCTGGCGAATCCACGGTAGCCGCGTGATCGGGTTGCCTGGCGGCAGATGCTCGCAGGCGTGGAACACCTCGTAGGCCAGATAGCCAAGAATCATGCAGCCGGCAAACAGCCCGGCGACATTGGCATTGAGTTGTTTGAGCAGCCACCAGGTGGGAAGGGTGATGAGCAGGCTGTGCAACACGATCAACCAGGCCGGGAACAGAATTACCCGCCAGTCGCGGGCGCTGTCGCAGGTCATCTGGCCCGGCCCGAAAAAACTGTGGTGATCACCGGCATGCCGCGCATAAAACATCCGCGCAAAGCCCTTTTTGTGATGCCCGAGATGGCGGTGCACGGTGTAGATGCAGAAGTTGAAAAACAGCAAGGTCAGCGGCACCGCCAGCCATTCCAGCGGTTGCACCTGTTCCAGGGTGCTCCAGAACACCCCGATGCACAGCAACCCGAAGACCAGCACGAAGCCGCCATGCAGCCACGGGTTGTACAGCGGATGAATGCCAGTACGGTAGCGGGTGCGAAACGCCTGGGTGGACTGCCTCACTGCGGTCTCCTGTTGTCATTGTTATTGACAGAAGATTAGCCCTGGCCGGGTTTGCCGGCTAATGGTTATTCGCAGTATGGGTTGGTAGCGCGTATGGGGGCTTGCCCCAGCGCCGGTCAGCTAAGGAGTTTCTGGCTCCGCACATTCCCCGTAGCAGCTGCCGAAGGCTGCGTCCGGCTGCGCAGCAGTCGTAAATCCTGCTTCCACGGTGTGTCTGGAATACCGCGGCGTCTGATTTTACGACCGCTGCGCGGCCGAACGCAGCCTCGCAGGCTCGGCAGCTGCTACGATGGTTCGCGTATTGCTTTAAATCCAGCGGAACTTTTCGATCAATATCCCGGACTCACCGGCGCCTGCAGATGCCGGGTCGGGAAGTGCCGGGCGTAGGCCTGGCACACCCGCAGTACCTGGTCATCGGCATACCGCGCAGCGACCACCTGCAAACCCACCGGCAAGCCGTTTGGCGCCAGGCCGCAGGGCACTGACGCAGCGGGTTGCTGGGTCAGGTTGAAGGGGTAGCTGAAGGGCGTCCACTCCATCCATTCGCCAAAGGGTGATCCTGGCGGCACATTGTGGCCGGCTTCGAACGCGGTGATCGGCAGCATCGGCGAAACCAGTACGTCATAACGCTGGTGAAAGGCGCTCATCCTGGCCACCAGCGCAGCGCGGGCTTCGAGGGCGCTGGTGTAGTCGCGCAGGCTGATCCGTTCGCCGAGCTCGGCGATCCGCAACAGCCCCGGGTCGAGCAGCTCGCGCTGGGCACTGCTCAGCTGCCCGGCCAGGCGCGCGGCCCCGGCGAACCACAGGGTATTGAACATCTCCAGCGGGTCGCTGAAGCCCGGGTCGATCTGCTCGACTTCCGCGCCCAGTTGCGCCAGGCCTTGCACCGCCTGGGCGACCAGCCGGGCGACCTGCGGGTCCACTTGCACATGGCCGAAGTCCGGGCTGTAGGCGATGCGCAGGCCTTTGAGGTCGCGGCCTTCCTGCAGCCAGGGGCTGCTGCGTGGCGCGCCGATCAAACCGTCGCGGGCATCGGGGCGGGCGACGGTTTGCAGCATCAATACGGCGTCTTCCACGGTGCGGGTCATGGGGCCGAGGTGGGAGAGGATGGTCATGGCACTGGCCGGCCATTGCGGTACATAACCAAAGGTCGGCTTGATCCCGAAGGTGCCGGTGAAGGCACAGGGAATCCGGATCGAACCGCCGGCATCGCTGCCCTGGTGCAGCACCCCGAGATTCAGCGCGGCCGCGGCTGCGGCGCCGCCGGACGAGCCGCCGGCGGTCATCCGCGTGTCCCACGGATTGCGGGTGATGCCGTACAGCGGGTTATCGGTCACGCCTTTCCAGCCGAACTCCGGGGTGGTGGTCTTGCCCAGCAGCACCGCGCCAGCTTCGCGCATGAACGCGCTGAAGGGCGCGTCCACCTCCCATGGCCCCTGCGCCGAAGTGCTGCGCGAGCCTTTGCGCGTCGGCATGCCCCGGGTCAGGGTCAGGTCCTTGATCGACGCCGGCAGGCCATCCAGCGCGCCGCAAGGTTGGCCTTTGAGCCAGCGCTGTTCGGAAGCGCGCGCCGCCGCCAATGCGCCTTGCGGGTCGACGTGGCAGTAAGCGTTGACCTGCGGGTTGAAGCGCTCGATTCGTCCCAGCGCGTCTTCGGTCACTTCGACCGGCGACAGGCTCTTGTCGCGGTAGCGGGCTAGCAGTTCGACGCCGCTCATCTCGGCGATAGCGCTGTGCTCGATCATGCGGATTTCCCTCCCAGGGCGGCATTGACCATCGCCCGCAGCAATACCGCACAGCCGGCTGCAAGATCATCCGGGGCGGCATTCTCGATTTCGTTGTGGCTGATGCCGCCTTCGCACGGCACGAAGATCATTCCGGCGGGGCCGAGTTCGGCGACGAAGATCGCGTCATGCCCGGCGCCGCTGACGATGTCCATATGGCTCAGGCCGAGTTGTTGCGCGCCCTGGCGCACCGCGTCGACGCAATCAACAGCAAAGTCCAGCGGCGGGAAGTCGGCGGTCGGCGTCAGCTCGAAGCTCAGCCCGTGCTGTTCGCAGGAGGCCTCGATGACCGCGCGGACTTCGTCGACCATGGTTTGCAGCTTGTTTGCATGCAGGTGCCGCAGGTCGATGGTCATGTGCACCTGGCCGGGAATCACGTTGCGTGAGCCCGGGTGCAGGCTCAGGCAGCCGACGGTGCCGCAGGCATGGGGTTGATGCGCATGGGCGATGCGGTTGACCGCGCTGACCACTTGCGCGGCGCCGACCAGGGCGTCCTTGCGCAGGTGCATGGGCGTCGGTCCGGCATGGGCTTCGACGCCGGTCAGGGTCAGGTCGAACCATTTCTGCCCGAGGCAGCCCATCACCACGCCAATGGTGGTCTGGCGGTCTTCGAGCACCGGACCCTGTTCGATATGCGCTTCAAAATAGGCGCCCACCGGATGCCCGAGTACCGCCCGCGAACCGGCGTAACCGATGCGCTGCAACTCAGCCCCCACCGACAGCCCTTGTTCATCCTGCTTGAGCAGGGTTTCGCCAAGGTCGAATTTGCCGGCGAACACCCCCGAACCCATCATGCACGGTGGAAACCGCGAGCCTTCCTCGTTGGTCCAGACCACCACTTCGATGGGGGCTTCGGTTTCCAGTCCGAGGTCATTCAGGGTGCGGATCACTTCCAGTCCGGCCATGACCCCGTAGCAGCCGTCGAACTTGCCGCCGGTGGGTTGGGTGTCGATATGGCTGCCGGTCATCACCGGCGCACGCTGCGGATCGCGTCCGGCACGGCGGGCGAATATATTGCCGATGGCGTCAATGCTGACGCTGCATCCGGCCTCTTCACACCAACCCACGAACAGGTCGCGGGCCTGGCGATCGAGGTCGGTCAGGGCCAGGCGACAGACCCCGCCCTTGACGGTCGCGCCCAATTGCGCGAGGTCCATCAGTGATTGCCAGAGCCGGTCGCGGTTGATCAGCGGCGCGTTGCTGTCGAGCTGTTGCGATGGATCGAGACGGCTGTTCATAAAAGAAGTGCTCCGGTCAGGCGCTCAGGGCCAGGTAACGGTTTTTGATCATCGGGTCGGCACGGAAGGCCGCGGCACTGCCTTCGTAGACCACGCGACCTTGTTCGAGAACGTAATGGCGGTCGGCGAGCTTGTCGCAAACCATCAGGTTCTGCTCCACCAACAACACCGGCAGACCGTCCTCCTTGATCTTGCGCAGGATCTTCACCAACTCGTCGACGATCACCGGCGCCAGGCCTTCGGTGGGCTCGTCGAGGATCAACAGCTTCGGGTCATTGAGCAGCGCACGGGCGATGGCCAGCATCTGTTGCTCGCCGCCGGACAAGGCATGGCCGGCATTCTTGCGCCGCTCCTTGAGCCTGGGGAACATGCCGTAGACGTCTTCCAGCTGCCAGCGGCTGGTCTTGCGCACGGCGATGCGCAGGTTTTCCTCGACGGTCAGCAAGCGGAAAATCCCGCGATGTTCCGGGACCAGCGCCAGGCCCTGGCGGGCAATCTCGAAGATCTTCTGGCCGACCAGGGCCTTGCCGTTGAAATGGATCTGGCCCTGGCGCGGACAGATGATCCCGAGGATGCTGCGCAGGGTGGTGGTCTTGCCGGCGCCGTTGCGCCCGAGCAAGGTCACCAGTTCGCCAGGGTTGACGGTCAGCGACACGCCTTCGAGGACGTGGCTCTTGTCGTAGTAGGAGTGGATATTCTCGACGGTCAGCATCAGGCGGCTTCTCCCAGATAGGCGGCACGCACGCGCTCGTCGGCGCGGACGAAGTCCGGTGTGCCCTCGACCAGGATCTGGCCGTGGCTCATGACGGTGATGCGTTGGCTGATGGACATGACGATGCTCATGTTGTGTTCGATCAACAGCACCGTATGGTCACGGCCTAGGTCGCTGATCAGCTGGGTCATGATCGGAATGTCATCGATGCCCATGCCCGAGGTCGGCTCATCGAGCATCAGCAGTTTCGGCCGCGAGCAGATCGACATGCCGACCTCCAGTACTCGTTGCTGGCCGTGGGACAGTTCGCCGGCGAGGGTGTCAGCCCGTTGCGTGAGCTTCAAGCGTTCCAACACCTGGTCAGCCATTTCCAGGTGCTGGCGACGGCTTTCGACCCGGCTCCAGAAGTTCAGCGCTTTGATGCCGTCACGGCCCTGGGCGGCCAGGCGCAGGTTTTCCCGCACGCTGAGGTTCTGGAACAGGCTGGTCAGTTGAAACGAACGGGCCATGCCAAGGCCGACCCGGCCGTGGGTCGCCTTGCGCACGATGTTCTTGCCGTCGAAGTGAATGGCTCCGGCGGTGGCCTGACGCTCACCGGTCAGGCAATGGAACAGGCTGGTCTTGCCGGCGCCGTTGGGGCCGATGATGGTGTGGATGGTCCCGGCCCGCACCTTCAGGTTCACGCCGTTGACCGCATGGAACGCGCCGTAGGCCAGTTCCAGGTCGCGGGTTTCCAGCAGGTAGTGTTCAGCGCTGCTCATAACAGTTTCTCCTTGGCCTGCAGGGCCGCCTTGCGATTGCCGCGAAAACGTTCCGCCAGTGACGACAAACCACCCCACAAACCGCCGCGCATGAACACCACCACCAGGATCAGGATGACCCCCAGCAGCATTAGCCAGCGCGGCCAGAGGTCGGAGAGGAATTCGCCGAGCAGGACGATGGAGCCGGCACCGAGCAAGGAGCCAAACAGCGATCCGGTGCCGCCGACGATGGTCATGATCAGGATGTTCTCGGACATCGCCAGGTCGATGTTCGACAGCGGCACGAAGTGCAGCAGCATGGCGTACAACGCCCCGGCGATGCCGGTCACCGCGCCGGACAGAACGAACACCAGGATCTTGAAATGCCGGGTGTCGTAGCCGATGGCGGCGGCGCGGGTTTCGTTCTCGCGGATCGCCATCAAGGTGCTGCCGAACGGCGAGGCGATGACCCGGCGGGCGGCGATGAAAATCAGCAGGAACAGCACCGCGACGAAGCCGTAGAAGGACCGGGAATCGGTGAGCGACAGCAGCACCGTTTCACCGATGCGGATTTCCGGGCGCGGCACGCTGAGCAGGCCGTTGTCGCCACCGGTCCAGTCGCTCAGGGTGTAGGCGATAAAGTAGGCCATCTGGCTGAACGCCAGGGTCAGCATGACGAAGTAGATACCGGTGCGGCGAATCGCCAGGGCACCCACCAGAAACGCCAGGAAGCCGCCGGCCAGCGCCGCGCCCAACAGCGCGCTGAACAGGCCCAGTTGCAGGTGGATCATCAGCAGCGCGGCACAGTAGGCGCCGGCGCCGAAGAAGATGCCCTGACCGAAGGACAGCAACCCGGTGTAACCCAGCAGCAGGTTACAGGCGAGGGCGGCCATGGCGAAAATCAGGATCTCCGTGGCCAGGGTCGCCGACGGCAACACCAGCGGCAGGCCGATCAGCACACCGATCACCAACAGCAGCATGTAGCGCGACTGGGTCTTGGCGAACGGCAGGGGATTTTTCTCAGTCATGTTCATGCTCTCCCGAACAGGCCGTAAGGACGCACCAGGATCACCAGCGCCATGGCGCCGTAGATCATCAGACTCGCGCCCTGGGGCCAGATTGTGGTCATCAGGCTTTGCACCACCCCGACCAGCAAGCCGCCGACCAGTGCCCCGCTGAAGGAGCCCATGCCGCCGATCACCACCACCACGAACGCCACCCCGAGAATCTCCGGGCCGACGAAGGGCTGGGCGCCGCGCAAGGGCGCGAACAGCACCCCGGCAACACCCGCCAGGGCGACGCCGAGGGCGAAGGTCATGGAGAACAGCCGGAAGATGTTGGTGCCCAGCAGCGACACCGTTTCAGTGCTTTCACTGCCGGCCCGCACCAGCGCGCCGAAGCGGGTGCGCTCCAGCAGCAGCCACAGCGCCAGGCCGACCAGCCCGGAAAAGACGATCAGGAACAGGCGGTAGTAGGGATAAACGAAGTCGCCGATGACCAACACACCGCGCAGCAGTTCCGGCACCGCCACGCTCTTGCCCACCGGGCCCCAGATCAGCACGCTGGCCTCCTGGATAATCAGTGCGATCCCCAGGGTCACCAGAATCTGGAAGGTGTGCGGCAAGTGGTAGATCCGCTGGATCAATAATCGCTCGATGGCCCAGGCCAGGGTGGCCACCACCAGCGGCGCGACGATCAGTGCCAGCCAGAAGCTTCCGGTCAGGCTGACCGCGGTGTAGCAGATGTAGGCGCCAAGCAGGAAGAACGCGCCATGGGCGAAATTGACGAAGTTCAGCAAGCCGAAAATGATCGTCAGGCCGACCGCGATCAAGAAGTAGATCATCCCCAGGCCAAGGCCATTGAGGATCTGGAACAGGTAAAGATTGAGCATGCAGGTACCCTCTGCAGGAGGCCGATCGACCAACAGGTCGCTCGGCCCGCTGCCTGTGGCAAGCGGTAGAAAGGTTTTTCGGGTCAGCCCAGTACGCAGCCGGTGGTGTCTGCCGGCGGGAACGAACGTCCCGAGCTGACCACTTGCGCCAGGTCATCCTTGTCGCGCATGTCGGCCGCGGCCTTGCCCACCAGCAGGTAGTAATCCTTGATCACCTGGTGATCGCCGGCGCGGATCGATTCCTGGCCGGTCGGCCCTTCGTAACTCAAGCCCTGCATGGCCTTGGCCACAGTCGGGCCGTCGAAGCTGCCGGTGGCGATGATGCTGTCGAGCATGATTTTGGTGCCGATGTAATCGGCCGCCAGCGGGTAGGTGGGATTGATGCCGTATTTGGCCTGGGTGATCTTCACCAGCTCGCGATTGAGCGGCGTATCGATCTGGTGCCAGTACTGCGCGCCAAGGTACACGCCTTCGAGCACATCGCTGCCCAGTTCCTGGAACTGATCGAGCCCGGCGGACCAGACCAGCAGCACTTTCATGCGTTCCTTGATGCCGAAGTTCACCGCCTGACGCAGGGTGTTGGAGGACTGGCTGCCGAAGTTCAGCAGCACCAGCACGTCCGGTTTGGCGGCGATGGCGTTGGTCAGGTAGCCGGAGAATTCCTGCTCCTGGAGGGAGTGATAGCTGTTGCCGATATGTTCGACGCCATGCTCGGCGCAAACTTTTTTCGCGCCTTCGAGCAGTGCTTCGCCGAACACGTATTGCGGGGTGATGGTGTACCAGCGCTTGGCCTCGGGCAGCAGTTTGATCAGCGGCACCAGGGTTTCACGGATCGCGCCGTAGGTTGGCACCGACCAGCGAAAGGTCGCCGCGTTGCAGTCCTTGCCGGTGACTTCGTCAGCGCCCACCGGGGTCATGAACACCCCGCCGACCTTGCCCACTTCCTTGGCCACCGCCAGCGCCGAGGATGACAAGGTACAGCCCTGGAAGAACCGTGCCCCGTCTTGCGCAATCGCCTCTTGCACCTTGCGTACCGCCTTGCCGGCGTTGCCTTCGGTGTCGATCACCTTGTAGTTCAACGGACGACCGAGCAAGGTCGGATGCTGCTCGATCGCCAGGCGCGAACCCATGTCGGCGAACTTGCCATAACTGGCGAAGGCACCGGACATGGATTTGAGCCCGTAAAAGGTAAATGGCTCGGCGGCAAAGGCGTGGCGCACACCCAGCGGAAGGCTGAGGGCACCGGCGACGGTCAGACTGGCTTTCAACAATGTACGACGCTGCATGGGGTAACTCCCTGGTTTAATTATTGGCAGGAGTGGCAATGGCAAAACGGCGCATCAGGGCCTGTGGGCAGGCCTTTTATTGGAGGTCGAAGCGGTATCAGTGGGTGTGATCGAACTCCAGCAAAAAGTGTCGGGTGACTTCGCCTTCGAGGGCGCTCATGTGGTGCTCGGCATCGCACATGTGTTCATGCATCAATTGCCGCACGGTGTTTTCGTCCTCGGCTTGCAAGGCGTTCAGCAAGCGCCTGTGGTAGTCGAGGTTGGCCGCGTCGAACTGCTTGCGCTTGGGTTTGTAGGCTTTCTTCAGCACCACCAGATCGCGCAGCAGGTCATTGAGAAATTGCGCCATGAAACCCAGAAGCGGGTTGGGGCAGGCACGGGCCAGCAGGTTGTGGAACTCCAGTTCCGCCAGGCGCTGTTCGCGCTGGCCGGCTTCGCTGTCTTCCGGTGCGCTGCAAAAGTCGACGTTGTCTTGCAGGGCCTTGAAGTCAGCCTCGCTGAGGCGGCCGATCACCGACACGGCCAGTTCGACTTCGATGACCTTGCGCAGTTGGTACACCTGCTCGCCGTCCAGGTGCTGGAAGTGCAGGTAGTTGCGCAAGGCGCGGCTGGCCGGTTCAGTCCCGGCTTCATTCAGGTAAGCGCCGCCGCTGGGGCCGGTGCGGGTGTTGACCAGGCCTTCGACCTCAAGGGCCTTGAGCGCTTCGCGCGCCGAGCCCTTGGAGCACTGGAAGCTTTCCATCAGCTCGCGCTCGGTCGGCAAACGGTCGCCAGGCCGCAGCGCGTCGGTGACGATGGAGCGCTTGACCGACTCGACAATCACATCGGAAAGCTTCTGGCGTTTGCGGCGGAGCGGGCGGCTGAGCATGTTTTCAATTTATCCTATTAATGCGGATAAATAGTACTTAATAGGGCTTGGCCGGACACGTCAACCACTGGCACGGTTAGAGGGTCGTTTTCAGGGGGGAAGGGTCGTAATCAGGTATATGGACTAGTCTGTCGGGACTGTCAGCAACCCGGGATTCAAGTCCGATGATTCAATGCAAACGCGCTTACAGCCCGGCAGATCCCAATGACGGTTACCGGGTACTGGTTGACCGCCTCTGGCCACGCAACTGCCGCAAGGACCAGCTGCCGCTGGATGAATGGCTGCGCGAGGTGGCGCCCTCAACCGAACTGCGGCGAGCGTTCAAGCAGGCGCAAGTGGACTTCGAAACTTTTCAAAAGCGCTATCGACAGGAGCTGGGTGCTCGGCCGGAGCATTGGTGGAAACTGTTGGAGAAGGCGAGGACGGGCACGTTGACGCTGATCTACTCGGCAAAGGACGAGCAACATAACAATGCCCAGGTACTGGCGCAGTGGCTGGAGGACGAACTGGATCGGGGCGGGGATTCGAGTTCGCCGGTGTGCTACGCGGGGGATTTTGACTGAGTCCGATAAGCGGGTATAGCTCAAGAGAAATGCACAGCACTTCGACGTAAACCAGAGATCTTCAGCGCATGTGAGATCGCCAGGATCGCAGCCTGCGGCAGCTCCTGCATTGGTTCCATGCACCCACAAATTATCGGGTGTATGCAAAACCCGTAGGAGCTGCCGCAGGCTGCGATCTTTTGGGGGGCACACCGTGCTTGACTGACTGGCACCAGGGAATAGCGAGTCCCTAACGCTTGCGCCGGTTGCCAGTGATCATCGACAACGGCAGGTTTTCCCGCAGGCGCACACTCTCGACCACGGCGGCGGCAATATGCACGCAGACCAGGGTGAGCAGGGCGTTGGCCATCAGCTCATGGATATCCCGTGGCAAGTCTTCACCCCAGAAGTAGTCCACTTCTTCCATCAGGAAACCGCTGATGCCGAGCCCGACCATCAACAACAGCATGAGGACCATCACCAGCGCACCGATAGGTGAATGCCCCATGCGGTGATAGCTCTGGCCGCCCAGCAATGCGCGGGTATGCCCGACGAGGCGCGCCGGGGTTGGCCAGAAGTCTGACCAACGCGCCGCCGACGAACCGATGAAACCCCAGACCAGGCGTACCAGCACCACCACCACTGCGTAGTAGCCCAGCCAGCGATGCCAGCCGTCACCTTCCTCATTGAGGAAGTAATCGCCGACGAAGGCGACCACCAGGGACCAGTGGCAAAAACGTACCAGTGGGTCCCAGAGGCGCAGGGTTTCAGTGTTCATGTCATTCCTTTTCGATCTCTTGCTTCACGACTTTGCCAGAGACCGGGTCGAAGTAGATCTCGACTTTTTGCTTGGCTTTGTTCCAGCCATAAATTTCATAGCAATTGCCGGAGGTGACCTTGAACTTCTTGATGTCGTAGCCCTGGGCCTTGAGGTCGTCCTGGAACTTGGCCGGGTCCTGCCATTGAGCCTTGTCGGTCTTGGTGCATTCAGTGGCGGCCAGCGTCAACGGGCTGACGGCCAGAAGGGAGATCAAAAGGAGTTTGCGCATGGGGTTTCCTCGAAATATTGTTTTTGTCTGACAACGCGAGAGATTCTCACTCAATCTCTACCGAGCGAAAGCTTACTTGAGCTTTTGATGGCTGTCACGGCGGCTCTGGCAAGCTTTTCAGCTGACTTGAGAGATGCCATTGGTTGCAGTGAAGGTGCGTATTTAATGCATTATTAATGAATTTAAGAAGCATTATTATTAAGTTATGGTGAATTATTTGAGGCCGCACACTTGTCCTGCCTGGTCTTGCAGCATCCGCCCAGTCACATTCACCGAACTTCTTAATCGGTATTTGACACCTGCGTATCCATTTCATGGAGAGCGGAATGCTGCTGCACGGGCCTGGCATAAATTGCGCACCGACCCGAACCTCAGGTTCCTCGTGGTGTCGCTGGCGTTCTACGGTATGTCGACCTTCGAAGGGCCGATGATGGCGATCAAGACAGTCAACGATGGCGTGCCCATTGTGGCAATGGTTTGATTGTCGGGGTGCAGTGTGCGCGAAGATCAAAAGATCGCAGCCTGCGGCAGCTCCTACGCCGACCTCATCCATCCACCATTTTACGGGTGTACACAAATCCCACTGTAGGCGCTGCCGCAGGCTGCGATCTTGGCGATATGGGCCGCTCTGAAAGTGTTTCGATCAAATCAATGGATCCCAGCGTTGCGACCAGTCACTGTCGGCCTTGACCACTGCCCTGAGCAGATCGAACGCCAGCTGCAAGGTGGCCGAATCGCGATCCCGGGAATAGACCAGGTAGGTCGGGTAACTGAACTCCGGCGCTTTGGGCACCCGTTCCAGTACGCCGCTGTGCAGGTAGCTTTGCACCACCCGGGTTCGGAAATAACCCGAGCCGCCGTTTTCGAGGATGTATTGCAACGCCAGTGGCCCGAGGTTGAAGCTGAGGGCAGCCTTTGCCTTGTCCGGTAATGCTGCGTCGTGTTGCCGGCGAAAGTCTTTGCCCCAATCGATATAGATATAGGGTTCGGGGTTGGCGACCAGGCGCACCTGAATCAGCTTTTCCTCCAGCAACTGCTCGACTTGCAGGCGTGGCCAGTACTCCGGTTGATAGACCAGCGCCGCATCCAGCACCCCCAGTTCAAGCTGGCGCAGGAGGTTCTCGCCATCGCGAATTTCCGTGCGCAAGGCATGGCTTGGAATCTTCTCGCGCAACTCGCGAGCCCAGCTGAGCATTAGTGGATTGCACAGGCTGACCTCACCGCCAATATGCAGCACGTTACGGTAACCGTCCGGCAGCGGCAGATCGCGCCGGGCCGCCTCCCAGGTCTGCACCAGTTGGTTGGCGTAGACCACGAACGCTTCGCCATCCGGGGTCAACCGGGCCCCGGCGCGATTGCGCACAAACAAGGTGCTGGAGAGTTGGCTCTCGAGTTTCTGCACCCGCGCGGTGATGGCGGTCTGGGTGACATGCAGCTTCTCGGCCGCCGAGGCCAGGCTTCCGTGGCGAACGATCTCCAGGAAGGTGCGGGCTAGATCGATGTCCATGGGCATCCCGGTATTGAAAGTGGCTTGCAGTGTAAAGCAAGCGCAAGCCACCCGAGCCATTTCGATGGGCTGATGGCCTGAAACAGTCAACGCCGGAACTCACCTCAAAAGGCAAAACACGAACAGCCAAATGCGCCCCAGAACCCTTGAAAATCGCGGGTCGGCACTGAGGATAACCGTGCGCGCTCATGACGGTGAGCATGCACCGCGCAAGGGCCGATGCAGTGGTGAACCTGCGCCATCAGCGGCGCAGTCGGCTTCCAGTGGCCTGGCACCTTGACCACCGGCGACCAGTCAGGCATCACCGGCACGGCAGGCGGAGCGAGTTGGTCGAATTCCAGGGTGCCGTGGACCACCTTGCCGTCGACCACGGTCAGCACCGATTCGATCCATTTGATCGCTTCGTCGTCGACGCTGAAGTAGTCGGCCGAGAGCGCGACCAGGTCCGCCAGCTGGCCGACCTTGAGCTGACCTTTCGTGCCCTGTTCGGAGGAGAACCAGGCGCTGCCGTGGGTGAACAGTTCCAGTGCGGTGTCGCGACTCAGGCCCTGCGGGTACAACTCCAGGCCACCGACGGTGCGCCCGCTGACCAGCCAGTAGAGCGAGGTCCAGGGGTTGTAACTGGACACCCGGGTGGCATCGGTGCCGGCACCGACCGGGAGACCTTCGGCGAGCATGCGCTGGATCGGCGGCGTCGCCTCGGCAGCCTTGGCCCCGTAGCGCTCGACGAAGTATTCACCCTGGAAGGCCATGCGATCCTGAATCGCGATGCCGCCAGCGAGGGCGCGGACCCGCTCGATATTCTGGGGCGTGATGGTTTCGGCATGGTCGAAAAACCACGGCAGACCGTTGAACGGAATGTCGCGGTTGACCTTCTCGAACACGTCGAGCATCCGCGTGATCGATTCGTTGTACGTGGCGTGCAGGCGGAACGGCCAGCGTTGCTCGACCAGGTGCCGGACCACCGGCTCCAGTTCCTGCTCCATGGTCTGTGGCAGGTCCGGGCGCGGTTCGAGGAAGTCTTCGAAGTCGGCCGCCGAGAACACCAGCATTTCCCCGGCACCGTTGTGCCGCAGGAAATCATCGCCCTGGCCGTACTTCGAGGTATGGGTCCAGTTCTTGAAGTCGGTGAGTTCTTCCTTGGGTTTCTGGGTGAACAGGTTATAGGCAATGCGCACGGTGAGTTGCTGGTCGCGCGCCAGTTGCTGGATGACCTGGTAGTCGTCGGGGTAATTCTGATAACCACCGCCGGCATCGATGGCGCTGGTCACGCCGAGGCGGTTGAGTTCACGCATGAACTGACGGGTCGAATTGACCTGGTACTCCAGTGGCAGCTTCGGCCCTTTGGCCAGGGTCGAGTAGAGAATCATCGCGTTGGGGCGCGCAATCAGCATGCCGGTGGGCTCGCCCTTGGCATCGCGCTGGATCTCGCCGCCTGGCGGGTTCGGGGTGTCGCGGGTGTAGCCGACCACCTTCAACGCCGCACGGTTGAGCAGGGCGCGGTCGTAGAGGTGGAGGACGAAGACCGGGGTGTCCGGCGCGGCTTTGTTCAGTTCTTCAAGCGTCGGCAGTCGCCGTTCGGCAAACTGGAATTCATTCCAGCCACCGACCACCCGTACCCATTGCGGCGCTGGCGTGCGCTCGGCCTGGTCCTTGAGCATGCGCAAGGCGTCGATCAATGACGGAACGCCTTCCCAGCGCAGTTCCAGATTGTAATTGAGACCGCCGCGGATCAGGTGCAAGTGCGAGTCGTTGAGCCCGGGAATCACCGTTCGCCGTTGCAGGTCGATGACCTGGCTGGCAGCGCCGCGCAGGGCCATGGCCTCGGCATCGCTGCCGACGGCGATAAACCGACCGTCCTTGATCGCAACAGCGGTGGCCTGGGGTTTATCCCGGTCGACGGTGTGCAAGCGGCCGTTGTACAGGATCAGATCGGCTAGGGCATTGGGCATCGTACTGCTCCCTGCGATTAAAGGACTGATCCAGGCACCGAGGGCACCTGCCGAAAGACCTTGCAGTACACGACGGCGATTGAAGCCGTCGTGCTCGTCGGCTGGACTCATGCTGTGGTTCTCCGCGTGACAGGTGTGCAGAAGCGCCGCAGAGAAATATAGACCGCAAATCCACACCCCATGGTCCGCAGGACGAGCGGGTCGGGCAAATACCAGTAACCGGAAGACACGAATGCGTTTTGGATTGTTTGAGACAGATGATCGAGGGCCTGCAGTTTGCCAATGACTGAATCAGTTGGTTTGCAGAGGATTTCTAGTGATCGATTGTAGGCTGTTTCCGTAAGTGCGCCGGAAGTTCCCTGGTGTTGCTCCGGGGGGTGGAATAGCCGCTGGAGATGATTCATTGTTGTAGGGCAGAGTTCGAGTGCATATCTCGTAGGTTATTTATCCGAGTATATAAAAAGGAATTTATGTGCTGTGGCTGGCAATTTTTTTGTAGTGGCCGGCTAAAGTTGTGAGTTCCAGTCTTGTTGATTTTCGTGATGGCGCTAGTTGTCGCGAAGGCGTCTGGAGGAAGTATGGCTTCAAGCAGTTTTCAAAATGAAGTGCCCAAAGCTCGGGTCAACATCAAGCTCGATTTGCACACCGGTGGTGCGCAGAAAAAAGTCGAGTTGCCGCTGAAGTTGATGATGATGGGGGATTACAGTAACGGCAAAGAACAGCGTCCATTATCTGAAAGAAGCAAGATCAATATTGACAAAAACAACTTCGACAGCGTTTTGGCCGAGTTTTCTCCGGGTCTGAAACTCGCGGTGGAAAACACCTTGGTCAATGACGACTCCGACTCTTCTGTCGAGTTGAATTTCCGGAACATGAGGGATTTTGAACCGGAGCAGGTGGCGCGGCAAATACCGCAACTACGTGCCCTGTTGGCTATGCGCAACCTGCTGCGCGACCTCAAGTCCAACCTGTTGGACAACGCTACCTTCCGTCACGAACTGGAACGCATTCTCAAGGATGATGCGCTAAGCGACGAGCTGCGGGCCGAACTGGCCGCCCTGGCTCCACAAGAAGATCGTTAATTCACCTCGGTTCGTTTAAAAGGAAGTTTTCATAATGTCCGTAGACCATTCCTCCGCACCATCGCGCGGCGCTGCAGCGCTGACTGAAAAAAACCCAGGCGTATATGGCGCCCTGTTCAGCAAGATCAACCTCAGCCCGGTTGCAGAACTGGGTGGTATCGAAGCGTTTCAGAACACTGAGGCATTGTCCGAGGCTTCTGCCGATGAACGGGTTACCGCCGCCGTCAGCGTGTTCTTGAACTTGCTCAAACAATCGTCGCAGAAAGTCGAGCGTCTGGATAAAACGCTGCTCGATGAGCACATTGCGTCATTGGATGCGCAGATCAGTCGCCAACTCGATGCAGTGATGCATCACCCTGATTTCCAGCGCGTTGAATCGACCTGGCGCGGCGTGAAATCGCTGATCGATCAGACCGATTTTCGCCAGAACGTACGAATCGAACTGTTGGATATCAGTAAGGATCACTTGGTACAAGATTTCGAAGATGTACCGGAGATCGCCCAGAGCGGCCTGTATAGGCATACCTACACCCAGGAGTACGACACTCCGGGTGGCGAGCCGATTGCCGCGGCCGTTTCCAACTACGAGTTCGACCGCAGTCCGCAGGATATTGCCCTGCTGCGCAATATATCCAAAGTTGCGGCGGCAGCGCACATGCCTTTCATTGGCTCCGTTGGCCCGGTGTTCTTTGGCAAGGAGTCGATGGAAGAGGTGGCCGCCATCAAGGATATCGGCAACTACTTCGACCGTGCCGAATACCTCAAATGGAAAGCGTTCCGCGACAGTGACGATGCCCGTTACATCGGCCTGACCATGCCGCGCGTGCTGGGTCGCTTGCCCTATGGGCCGGACACCGTTCCGGTACGCAGCTTCAACTACATCGAAAGCGTCAAGGGCCCTGATCACGACAAGTATCTGTGGACCAACGCCTCATTCGCCTTCGCTGCAAACATGGTGAAGAGCTTCATCACTAACGGCTGGTGCGTGCAAATTCGTGGACCACAGTCGGGCGGCGCGGTCACCGGACTACCGATTCACTTGTACGATCTGGGCACTGGCAACCAGGTGAAAATTCCTTCGGAAGTGATGATTCCGGAGACTCGCGAATTCGAATTCGCCAACCTCGGCTTCATTCCGCTGTCGTACTACAAGAACCGGGACTACGCGTGTTTCTTCTCGGCCAACTCCACCCAGAAGCCGGCGCTGTATGACACCGCCGATGCCACCGCCAACAGCCGGATCAATGCACGCTTGCCGTATATCTTCCTGCTGTCGCGCATCGCCCATTATCTGAAACTGATCCAGCGCGAGAACATCGGAACCACCAAGGACCGTCGCTTGCTGGAGCTGGAGCTGAATAAGTGGATCGGTGGGCTGGTCACCGAAATGACCGATCCGGGCGATGATCTGCAGGCTTCACACCCGCTGCGCGATGCGAAGGTGACCGTAGAAGACATCGAGGACAACCCGGGCTTCTTCCGAGTCAAGCTGTATGCCGTGCCGCACTTCCAGGTGGAAGGCATGGACGTCAATCTGTCGCTGGTTTCGCAGATGCCCAAAGCGAAAGCCTGAGCCATTTCAAAACCTGAGCCACTGCGTAGGGAAACGACACCATGAAGATCGACCGCCCCCTGTGGGCCGCGGGGGCTCTGTTGTGCCCGCAGCAATTCCAGCAGCAGGCACGCTGGGAAGCCTGGACCAACGAGAGTCTCGCCCATCTGTCCCTGGTACACCCTTGGGGGGTGCAGGCGGTGGGGTTTGACCAGGAAGCCCTGCGCCTGGGTAAGCTCAAGGCAACCCAGGTGCGCGTGCGCATGCCCGATGGCACCTTGGTCGATTGCGATCACGCGGATCGGCTGCCCCCCGCCCTGGAGTTGGCCCGACTGCTGTCTGATGACATCCAGGCCGCGACGTTGCTGCTTGCCTTGCCGCTGGAGCAGGGCAATGGCAACAACTGTTTGTTCGAGGGGGCCAGGGCCGATCGGCCGACGCGCTATCGCCAGGATTGGCGTCCGGTGCAGGACATATACGCAGACGAGGTGCAGTCCATCGGAGTGCTGGAGCACGCGCTGAGCCTGCGCCTGGATAACGACGAGAACGCCGATTACCTGACCTGCCCGGTCGCGCGTCTGGTGCGCGACGGGCAGGGTGCCTGGAGTCTCGATCCAGCCTATGTGCCACCGCTGCTCAGCTTCGCTGCTCATCCCGGGCTGCTGACACAGCTGGATAATCTGTTGACCCAGTTATCCGCCAAGCGTCAACGGCTGATGGGCATGCGTCGCGAGAGCAACCAGCGCATGGCTGACTTCGCCGTGGCCGATGTGTCGTTGTTCTGGTTACTCAATGCCTTGAACACCTACCAACCGGTATTGGCTGATCTCCAGGCTCATCCCGCGCGGCATCCCGAGCAGGTGTATCTGGATCTGGTCAAGCTGGCCGGCAGCCTGCTGACCTTTTCGCTGGAACACGATATCGACAAGATTCCAGCCTATCGGCACGAGCACCTGGAAAGTGTATTCGCGCCGTTGATGGGCACCATCTCCACCTTGCTCGAGGCAAGCCTGCCGTCGCGGGTCATTGCACTGAAGCTGGAGGAGAGCGGTGCCAACCGCTGGCAGGTCACCCTCAACGATGCCCGCCTGTGTGAGCGTGACGGCGCCGACTTCTATCTGTCGGTGCGTTGCCGCCTGCCGGCAGTGCAGTTGCAGAGCCAGTTTCCACGCCTGTGCAAGGTCGGTACGCCGGATGAAGTCGATCAGCTGATCAACGCCGCGCTTGACGGTGTGCCTTTGCAGTCGCTCAGCCATGTGCCGGCGGCTATTCCGCTACGTCTCGAGAACCAGTACTTCGCCCTCGATCTCAGTCATGCCAAGGGGCAGGCCATGCTGGCCGCAGGGGTCTGTGCCTTCTACGTTCCGAGCACGTTGGCCGACGTGAAACTTGAACTGTTCGCGGTGTTGCGCACATGAACCTGATCGCCCTCAAAAAACAAACCGCAACTACGCTGGATATCGACTCGTTGTTGCAGGACAGCTACCTGCTGGTGGTAGAACTTCGGCAGGGGGCTTGTGCGCAGAGTAGCCAGGATCTGTGGCAGCGCTGCGTGGAGCAGATCGAGCACGTTCGGCAACTGCTCGAGCATGCCGGCCTAAGCCAGCGCAGCATCGACCACATCAGTCACGCTCAATGCGCCTTGCTGGATGAGACCTTGCTCACCTGTGCCAAAGGCGACGCCCATGCCGCCTGGGTCCGCGAGCCTCTGCAGGCCAGGTTCTTCAATCGTCACCAGGCCGGTGAGTTCCTGTATGAAGACATGCGCGAAATGTTGCGCGAGCCCGCACCGGACCGGCAGGTGCTGACGGCATTCCAGCGCGTGTTGATGCTGGGGTTTCGGGGCCGTTACCGCGATGTGAGCGACCCCGAACGTGAGCAATTGCTGGCAGCCCTCAATGGGCAAGTTGTGCCACTGGAACTCAGCCATGGGTTAGCGACACAAGTGGACGCCGGCCACCGAATGAACATCCTGCGCAAGTTTCAATCGCCGCTGGCCCATGTTCTGGTGGCGGGTCTGTTGCTCGTCGGTGCCTGGTGGGGGCTGAACCACCGTTTGGGCGGTGTGATTGCCACGCTCTTGCCTGGCCAGGCGTGAGGGGCCGATGACGCTTAAACTGAAACGAGACCTTTGGCTGTGGGCCGGGGCGCTGGTTCTGGCGCTACTGGCCATCATTCCGCTTGCAGCCGGGTTACGGGCGATGGCTGTTCTAGCCACTGTGGTCTTCGTCGCCGTGGCCTGGATCCGGGCGGGGCGACGTGCGGCGCACCTGTGCGAGTCATTGGTTCTGGCCGACAGCACTTCCTTGCCACCAGTTGCCTACCGCCAGCCAGTGGTATTGGTTTGTGGCGATGGTCTGGCTGGCCTGTTTGGCGCGATTCCCGCTGAACAACTGGCCCTGCGCATGACCGAGCAAGGTTGTTATCTTCGGGTGCCTGGCCTGGAACAGTTACCGGCGGTGACCGAAAGCGTAATGGCCTTGCGCCCGGACTGGGGTGGGCAACTCAGCGTCATGTTCATCGCCAATCCGGGTGAGCACACCGACGCCGACGTACTGGCTGGCCAGGTGCGCGCCTTCGGCTACCAGGTAAGCCTGATTCGCAAACGCGGCATAGCGTTGCCGCTCCTGCTGGTGAGCTACCTGCAAGCCTCGCGGGGCGAAGGTCCCTGGTTCAGTTGGGAGGCAGGCCAGCCCAGCCCCAGCGTGCGCGAGGCGGGTGCGTGCGTCAGCCTGGCCGATTGGCAACGCCAGGCCCCTGACTCCACAACACAGGCAGCACGGTTACACGCCAGCGTACAACTGAACAGCGCTGCAGCCTGGCTGGGTGAAGCGGTACTGCCACACTTGGTGACCGGCGAAGCCCGCAATCCCGTCGGCCTGGCAGTGGCCTGCGCCATCACCCTGGTACCGGCACTGCCCCAGAGCGTGACGGGCAACCTGTGGCAACAATGGCTGCGCGAAAAAATTGCGTTGGTTGACGCCCGGCAGGCTCTGCCCGGGGTGGGCAGCGCCTTGCCGTTCCCTGATCCCTTGCTGAATCTGCTCCCGACTCACAGCCAGCGCTCCCCGGTGCAACGCGCGAGTGTGGTCGCGTTGTGGTTGTTCGTGGTGGCCAGCGTAGTCGCCTTGGCCAGCTCGGCCTGGCAGAACACCCTGCTGGTACGCCAGGTCAGTGATGACCTGCGTCGTTACACCTCGATTCCCCCGTCGGAACGTCGTGACCAACCCGAGTTCGCCTCGCGCGAAGAGGCGGTGACGGTGCTCCGCCAGGACGCCCTGCGTCTGGACAGCTACTACCGACAGGGCGAACCCCTGGCGCTAGGCCTGGGCCTGTATCGCGGCGAACGCCTGCGGGGGCAGGTGCTCGCGGTGCTTGCCAGTCACCGTGAGCCGTCGGCGGCCCCAATGCCGGCGAGGATTGCCAAGCCGGTACGCCTGGACAGCCTGTCACTGTTCAGTACGGGTAGCGCCCGGCTCAAGCCGGACTCGACCAAAGTGCTGATCAATGCCCTGGTCGACATCAAGGCCCAGTCAGGCTGGCTGATCGTCATCGCCGGGCATACCGATGCCACGGGCAACGCCGAGCACAACCTGCGGTTGTCCCGCGCCCGAGCCAGCGCGGTGCATGACTGGATGCAACGCATGGGCGATATCCCCGACAGCTGCTTCGCGGTCCAGGGCTTTGGCGCCAGCCAGCCGATCGCCAGCAATGACACCGAGACCGGGCGCACGGCCAACCGTCGCGTCGATATCCGTCTGGTGCCGGAAGTGGGGGCCTGCGTGCTTCCCGCTGCGGAGCCGGACAGGCAACCCCCAGTCGCATCCCGCGGCATTCAATTCCTGAGAAAAGGAGCTTCACATGGCAATTCCCGTTTACCTGTGGCTGCAAGATGACGGTGGCGCGGACATCAAAGGTTCAGTCGACGTGCAAAAGCGCGAGGGCAGCATCGAGGTGATCGCCCAGGACCACAGCCTGTACATCCCCACCGACAACAACACCGGCAAGCTGACCGGCACCCGGGTTCACACCCCGTTCCTGTTTTCCAAGGAAATCGATGCCTCCAGCCCCTACCTGTACAAGGCGGTGACCACCGGGCAGACCCTCAAGAGCGCCGAATTCAAGTGGTACCGCATTGACGACGCAGGCCAGGAAGTCGAGTACTTCGTCACCACGCTGGAAAACGTCAAAGTGGTGAAAGTCGCGCCGAAAATGCACGACGTCAAGGACCCGAGCAAGGAGAAGCACAACCACCTCGAGCAGGTTGAACTGCGCTACGAGAAGGTCACCTGGACCTACAAGGACGGCAACATCATCCACTCCGATTCCTGGAACGAACGCCAGAGCGCTTGACGTGAGGGGGCCAGCAGACGGGCCTCTGTCTGCTGGTCCCGGTGTGCCGGGTTGAGCGTCCGTGCGCGGGCGTTCAACCAAACACATCCACCCGCCGCTTGCACAACCGGCTACGCGCCGCGAATCCAGAACAAGGACGCACCTGTATGGCACACCATTCCACCCGTTTGCTTCGCCGCCTCAATCCCTACTGCGTCCAGGCGCTGAGTGCAGCGGCTTCGCTGTGCCAAAGCCGCGCCCATGGACAGATCAGCATCGAGCACTGGCTGCTCAAACTGCTGGAGCAAGGCGAGGGCGACCTGACCCTTATCGCGCGTCGCTACGAATGGGATATGGACGCGCTCTGGTGTGGACTGCTCGACCATCTGGACAGCCTGCCGCGCAGTGTGCAGAGCAAGCCGCAGCTGTGTGGCAAGCTGCAACAACTGATCAAGAACGCCTGGCTGCGTGCATCGCTGGACGACGACAACAACGACTACCTGCGTTCAGCGCACCTGCTCGGCGCGCTCCTGGAGACCCCCAGCCTGCTCGCGTGCGAAGCCGCCTGGCCGCTGCTCAGCCTCAGCGATACTCAGTTGAAGCAGTTGCTTCCATTACTTGATCGACACTCCGAAGAGCGTCCACAGGTGCAGCAAGAAACTGCCCTGGGAGAATAGAAGCGTCGCCAAACCTACTCGTGACTTCGCCATCCAGCGCCGCAAGGCACGATGCCTTGCAGGCGGTGCTGGACAAATTCACCCACGACCTCACCGCCAAGGCGCGCGAAGGGCAGATCGACCCGGTGTTCGGCCGTGACGATGAAATCCGTCAGGTCATCGACATCCTCAGTCGCCGACGCAAGAACAACCCGATCCTGGTCGGCGAACCGGGGGTTGGCAAAACTGCCCTGGTCGAAGGTTTGGCCTTGCGCATCGCCGAGGGCAATGTCCCGGACAGCCTCAAGCCGGTCAGTGTGCGCACCCTCGACCTGGGGCTGTTGCAAGCGGGCGCCGGCGTCAAAGGCGAATTCGAACAACGCCTGAAAAACGTCATCGAGGCCGTGCAGCAGTCAGAAAACCCGGTGCTGCTGTTTATCGACGAAGCCCATACCCTGATCGGCGCCGGCAACCAGGCCGGCGGTGCCGACGCGGCGAATCTGCTCAAGCCCGCCTTGGCCCGCGGTGAGTTGCGCACCATCGCCGCCACCACCTGGAGCGAATACAAACAGTATTTCGAGCGCGATGCCGCCCTGGAGCGGCGCTTCCAGAGGGTCAAGGTCGACGAGCCGGACGACGCCATCGCCAGCCTGATGCTGCGTGGCCTCAAGGCTCGCTACGCCAGCCACCATGGCGTGCACATCCAGGATGCAGCGGTACAGGCCGCGGTCAACCTGTCGCGGCGCTACCTGACCGGCCGCCAGTTGCCGGACAAAGCCGTCGACCTGCTCGACACCGCCAGCGCGCGAGTGCGCATGAGCCTCGACTGCGAACCGCAGGTGCTGGTCCGGCTCAAGGCCCGGCAGGCCGCCCTGGAACTGGAGCGCCAGGCCCTGGAAGAAGATCAGCAACTGAGCGGCAACAGCGCCAGCGAGCGTCTGACGCTGATCGCTGCGCAACACGTCGAGCTGCATCGCCAGCAAATCGATACGGAGCAGCAATACCGCTACGAACTCGAGCTGACACAACAGCTGCTCGCCGCACGCCAGGCTGAACCACCCCGGATGGACGCCTGCGTGGAGCTGCAACGACAACTGACCAAGGCCCAAGGCAACCAGCCGTTGCTGTCCCTTGATGTAAACGCCCGCAGCGTGGCCGAAGTGATCGCCGACTGGACCGGAGTGCCCCTGGGCAGCCTGCTCAAGGACGAACAAGCCAACCTGCTGGCGCTGGAACAGCAACTGGCTGAGCGCGTGATTGGTCAGGACCCTGCCCTGGGCGCCCTGGCCCAGCGCCTGCGGGCGGCCAAGACCGGCCTCACTGAAGAAAAGGCCCCGCTGGGGGTTTTCCTGCTGGTGGGCACCAGCGGCGTCGGCAAGACCGAAACGGCCCTGGCGCTGGCCGACAGCCTGTTCGGTGGCGAGAAGTCGCTGATCACCCTCAACCTCTCCGAATACCAGGAAGCCCACACCGTCAGCCAACTCAAAGGCTCGCCCCCTGGCTACGTCGGTTACGGCCAGGGCGGCGTGCTCACCGAAGCGGTGCGGCAACGGCCCTACAGCGTCGTACTGCTCGACGAAGTCGAGAAAGCCCATCGCGACGTGCTCAACCTGTTTTACCAGGTCTTCGATCGAGGCTTCATGCGCGATGGCGAAGGACGCGAAATAGACTTTCGCAACACCGTCATCATCATGACCTCCAACCTTGGCAGCGACTCACTGCAAGCCTGTCTGCAGGAGCAACCTGACGCAACCGACAGCACCCTGCACGAACTGCTGCGGCCGATCCTGCGCGAGCACTTCCAGCCGGCCCTGCTGGCACGCTTTCAGACCCTGATCTACCGCCCGCTGCAAGCCGATGCACTCAAGCGCATCGTCGCCCTCAAACTCGCCCAGGTCGCCAGGCGCCTGCAGCGCCACTACGGTTTGGACTGCCAGGTCGACGACCCGCTCAACGAAGCCCTGGTTGCCGCCTGCCTGCTGCCCGACAGCGGCGCGCGCAACATCGACAGCCTGCTCAACCAGCAGATCCTCCCGGTGCTCAGCCAACACCTGCTGCAACGCCAGGCGGCCCGGCAGAAAACCCACGGCGTGACCCTGGGCTACAGCGACGATGAAGGCATCACTCTGCACTTTACCGACGCACTGGACACGGTGCCGCCCGCCGCCATGGAGGCCTGAACATGCTCAACCAACTGCGCACCTTCTTCGACCACAGCCGGCACACCCTCCGGGTCCGCAATGTCGAGGCACGGCTCGAGGTCCTGGCCTTCCACGGCGAAGAGTGCCTGAGCCAGCCGTTCAGCTACCGCGTGGAGTTCACCTGCACTCAGCACGACCTGGCCGCCGACCAGCTGCTCAACCAGGACGCCAGTTTCAGCCTGCAGGCCGCGCCGCAAAAGCTGCCGTTCCTCGGCCTCAGCGCGCCCCCGGTCAAGCCGCTGCGCACACTGCACGGGGTGATCAGCGGCTTCAAGCGCCTGTCCGGTTCCAACGACGAAGCCCGCTACGAAGTCACCCTGCAGCCGCGTCTGGCGCTGCTCGACCGCGGCCAACAGTTCCGCCTTTACCAGCACCAGTCGGTGCCGGAGATCGTCGACCACATCCTGCGCAGCCGCCACGACTTCCGCGGGCAGGATTTTTTCTTCGACCTGCACCGCGAATACCCCAAGCGCGAACAGGTGATGCAGTACGGCGAAAGCGACCTGGCCTTCATCGACCGCCTATTGGCCGAGGTCGGCATCTGGTACCGCTTCACCAGCGACGAGCGCCTGCGCATCGACGTGGTGGAATTCCACGACGACCAGCGCGCCTATCAGTTCGACGTCCAGCTGCCGTACCGCCCGCCATCGGGGCTGAACAGCAGCGGACAGGACGGCGTATGGCAGCTGCAGACCCAGCACCAGGTGGTGGAGCAGCACGTCAACATCCGCGCCTACCATTACACCGACGCCACCGCCTGGCTCGACGGCGACATCGACCAGAGCCGGCGCGCGAAAACCACCTACGGCGAGGCCTATCACTACGCCGAACCCTACCGCGTGCTCGGCGATCCCCTGGCCCTCGACGAAGACCTGCAAAGCGAAAGCGGCTACTTCTACGCGCGCCTGCACCATGAGCGCTACCTCAATGCCCAGACCCGACTCAGCGGCACCAGCAGCAGCGCCAGCCTGGCCCCCGGCCAGGTGCTGAAAATCTCCGGCGGCGCGCCACAGGCCTTTGCCCCCGGGGCGGTGATCACCCGGCTGAGCACCCGTGCCGCCCGCGATGCCAGCTTCGAAGCCTGTTTCGAGGCGATCCCCTACGCGGAAAACGTCTGCTTTCGCCCGCCACTGCCGGCCAAACCGCAAATCGCCGGCACCGTGCCGGCCCGCGTCACCAGCTCGCGGAAAAACGATCCCTACGGCCATATCGACCTGCACGGCCGCTACAAAGTGAACTTCCTGTTCGACCGCGACCAGTGGCCGATCGGCCGCGAAAGCGCCTGGCTGCGCCTGGCCCGGCCCTACGCCGGCGACACCCACGGCCTGCACCTGCCGCTGATCGCCGGCACCGAAGTGGCAGTGGCCTTCGAACAAGGTGATCCGGACCGCCCCTACATCGCCCACGCCCTGCACGACAACCGCCACCCCGATCACGTCACCCTGCAAAACTACAAGCGCAACGTGCTGCGCACCCCGGCCAACAACAAACTGCGGATGGACGACACTCGGGGCCAGGAGCACGTCAAGCTCAGCACCGAGTACGGCGGCAAGAGCCAGTTGAATTTGGGGCACGTGGTGGATGCCGAGAAAAAGAAACGTGGCGAAGGCTTTGAACTGCGGACCGATGGCTGGGGGGCGATTCGCGGCGGCAAGGGTCTGTTCATCAGTGCCGAGGAACAGACCCAGGGCCAGGGCCAGGTGCTCGAGATGAGCGCCGCCTTGGGCCGCTTGCAACAGGCCGGCGACCAATTGCAAAACCTCTCGGTCGATGCCCAGGCCAGCCAGGCCGATCCGGCGGATGTGCAGGCGCAACTGACGTTCATGCGCGAACAACTCGATGAGATCAAAGCTGCCGTGGTACTCATCAGCGCGCCGCAAGGCATCGCCCTGAGCAGCGGCAAGCACCTGCAACTGGCGGCGCAACACAACCTGATGCTCAACGCCGGTGCCGAGGCCGACATCAGCGTGGTCAAGCGCCTGTTCATCGGCGTGGGGCAGGGGCTGAGCCTGTTCGTGCGCAAGCTGGGCATCAAGCTGATCGCCAACCAGGGGCCGGTGAGGGTGCAAGCCCAGAACGACAAGCTGGAACTGCTGGCCCGCCACGCCCTGGAAATCACCAGTACCGAAGACGAAATCCACATCACCGCCAAGAAGAAAATCACCCTCAACGCCGGCGGCAGTTACATCACCCTCGACCAGCACAGCATCGAATCGGGTACGGCGGGCGACTACACCATCAAGTCCGCGCACTTCGACTTCAGCGGTCCAGCCAGCATGACGGCCACGCATCCGGATTATCCGCAAAGCCTGTCCAGACAAATGCTGCGACTCAATGTACCGCGAACCCCCAATGCTCCCGGCAAAGGCTGGGCAGGCATGCCTTACACACTCTATGCCGATGGCGCGCTGCTCAAGCAAGGCGTGCTGGACGACACCGGACAACTGCTGATCGATCACCAGGTGGTGACCCGGCAGTACCGGCTGGAGTTGGTCAACGGCGTGAATTACCAGATTCCGATTCCAGGCGACTACCGCAATGCCGATCAAGGGCGCCTGGCCAATCGTGGTCTGCGAAAACACCGTTCACAAACCGATGCCGAGGTGAGTCAGCCCACCTCGCACTCGGATCATCGCGCTCTGTACGCAGCAATGATGGACGGACTCAATGACCAGCAAGGGAAATCAGAATGAACCGGCATGACACTGTGGCGCCAGCCGCTCTCCAGCACACCGACCAGGTCACCTGCACTTCGCCCTGGTACGTGGAGGACACCGAATATCACCCTGTTGCGGCCACCTATCAGCCCTTGGTCAACGGTGAAGAAGCCTTCAAGGCCGTGCACCTGGCCATCGCCCGGGCCACCAAAACCGTCGACATCATCTGCTGGGGTTTTCAGCCATCGATGTACTTTATCCGCGACAACTGCGTCCCCAGCATCGGCGAACTGCTCATGGCCAAAGCCCGAGAGGGTGTCGAAGTTCGTATGCTCGGCTGGGAGATGCCGTTCAATTCTGCTGGCGCGGGAGGCGAGGCCAACCTGCCCGGCAAAGGCCCGTTCCGCATCAAGGACCGGAAGATGCAGAACTCCACCGACGAGCAATACGCCGAGGATAGGCAGTGGTTTGCCAGATGTGCATTCGCTGACAACCTGGCGCCTGCGATTCGGGTGGCTCGCAATGTGCCGGTGTTCGTCAGTCGCGGCTTCAACCTGTATGAGCGGGCTGAAATTGCTCATCAAGTCAAATACAAAAGTCTTGACTCGCAGATCAGCCCCGGCGCGGTTGTCGCGATGACTGCGGCTGCGACCCACCATCAAAAGACCGTGCTGGTCGACTATGAACTGCCGGATCGCGCCGTTGGCTTCGTCATGGGGCACAACATGCTCGACGAGTACTGGGACACCGACCAGCACTCGGCGCTGAACCGTACCCCCGACACCAAGCCTCAGCCCAATTGCGGCCCACGCGGTGACACCCCGCGCCAGGACATTTCCAGCCGGGTCAGCGGACCGATCCTGGAGCACCTGCACCACAACTTCGCCACCGCCTGGCGCAAGGAAACCGGCGAGGACCTGCTCGCCTCGCGCCAGGCCATGCAATTGGGACCGCAACTTCAATGCACCCCCGGCGCTACCCGGCAGTTGGCCCAACTCCTGCGCACCCAGCCGCAAGACGGCAAGCGTGACATCGAGCGGCTCTACTTGCAGGCGGTCAACAACGCGACCCAATTCATCTACATCGAAAATCAGTACTTTCGCTGGCCGCCCCTGGCTGAGCTGATCAAGGCAGTCGCGGCGGGTCAGACCAAGGGCGGGCGCGACCCCGGCCTGCATGGTGCCTTGCACCTGTTCGTGATCACCAATGCCACCGACGCCGGCATCGGCGCCGGCACCGTCAACACCCAGCGCATGCTCGAAAGCCTCGGGCGCGGCGACACCATTCCCGAAGTGACGAAGTTGCGGCACATTGAAAAGGCGAAAGAAGAGGCGTCGGCCACGCGATTGCTCGACCCGCGCGACCGCATCGCGCAGATCAAGCTCGATCAGCAAATTGAGAAAATCGAGAAAGGCCCGATTACCCTACCGGACATTCCCGACCTGAAAGTCCACATCTGCTCGTTGGTCGCCGACGATTCCCCGGCAGGCAAGGACTGGATGCCGGTGTACATCCATTCCAAGTTGATGATCATCGACGACGTCTTCACCACCCACGGTTCGGCCAACATCAACACCCGCAGCATGCAGGTCGATAGCGAAATGAATATTGCCCATGAATGGGCGAGTGTGACCGAGGCGCTGCGTCGACGGTTGTGGAATCTGCATACGAAAGGTAGGGGAGCGCAGGATGATCCGGCTGAGGCGTTCAAGGCCTGGAAGAACATCATCAAAGAAAACAAAGATCGCCAAAAAAACAATAAAGCTCCATCCGCGCCACTCGTCGAATTTTATTACGGCGAAAAAAAACTGGCGGACCTCGACTGATGCGCTGGATTCTTTTGCTGTCAAGCCTGCTGCTGGCCGCCTGCGATAGCGGCGATGCCCTTACTCACCTGAACAAGGATATTCCCGTGAGCCCGCTCACCGAGGCCAAGGCCAACCTGGCTTTTACTTGCGTACACGAAACCATTCCCGAACCGTCCGCCGAAGCCGATGTTCTATTCCAGTACGCCCGCTGGCTGCAGAAAAACAACCAGCTTAAACAGGACAAAACCGTCGATGCGGAGATCGAGCGGCTGTACCGGATCGCCAGCGAAAATGGCCATTACAAGGCCAATATCAATTTGCAGAACGGCAGCATGCGTGGTCATTTTCAGGTCAGCGGTGATGAACACCTACGCCTGAGTCAGAACCTGATCGATGCAGGCGTGGCGACGGGATATTACTTTATCGGCATCTTCCTGCAGCAAGGTTCGGCCGGGCTGAAGCAAGACCCGGAAATGACGTTGGGCTACTTCCGTAAGGCCGCCGATCAGGGTAGTGCCCAGGCTCAGTACCATGTAGGCGACAAGCTAGCGCCCATCGATATTGCCCCTGACGTTGCCCGGCAGATGCGCCTCTGCGCAGCCGAACAGGGACATGGTGAGGCAGCTGTTGAGCTGGGCGTCAACCTTAAAAACAAGGGGAAATATCAAGAAGCGCTTGAGGCATTCCAATTCGGGGTGGCTGCTGGTGACGAAAGCTCGGCCTCCTTTTTAGAAGAGGGCTTTCGTAACCCCGCCCCCTCCGATAAGTTGTATTACCTCAGTCAACAAGAAGACCTTGAACGCGCTGAACGTTATAAAAAAATCTGGAGGGTGCTGGCGAACTACTCCTACGCCAACCCCAAGGTCCCTGAAATCAATGAAATTCTCCCGCTACCGCCCGCCCAGCTACCGCCGTGGGACGGCAAGTTGCAATGGCTGGAAGCACGCCTGGCCAATGTCGCGCCTGAAAAGCCCACGCCAGCGCTGATCAACGAGCTGGCCAAGGCCATGGTCCTTGACCCTGCCACCGGCAAGCCCATGCCGGGATCGCCGGGGTTCAGTCAGGCCAATTTCCCCCTGCTGATCTGCTACAGCGGTGAAGCCTGCCCGCAAAGCGGCTACTGGAAAGTCATCTGGCCCCCGCAGCATACGGTGAGGCGCAAGGAAGTTGTGCGCCACTTCGAACAGGGCGAAGCCTTTCCCATGCAGACGGTAGAGCGCTATCACCTGCGTCCTTGGCCGCTGTCGGACAAGACGACATTCCGCGAGGAAACGGTCGAATGGGGGCTGCTCGGATGAAATGTCGGAGCCTAGTACTTGCGCTACTGAGCGCGGTGCTGCTTGGTTGTGGCGCCGTTGACGCCCGGCCGGCAAAATCCACCGTGGACCCGCTATCCAATATCAGCGCCAACTTGGCTTTTACCTGCGTACACGAAACCATTCCCGAACCGTCCGCCGAAGCCGATGTGCTGTTCCAGTACGCCCGCTGGTTGCAGAAAAACAACCAGCTTAAACAGGACAAGACCGTCGATGCCGAGATCGAACGACTGTACCGCATCGCCAGCGAAAACGGCCATTACAAGGCCAATATCAATTTGCAGAACGGCAGCATGCGTGGTCATTTTCAGGTCAGTGGTGATGAACACCTACGCCTGAGTCAGAACCTGATCGATGCAGGCGTGGCGACGGGCTATTACTTTATCGGCATCTTCCTGCAGCAAGGTTCGGCCGGGCTGAAGCAAGACCCGGAAATGGCCCTGCGCTACTTCCGCAAGGCCGCTGATGAGGGGAATGCCCAAGCCCAATACGATGTAGGCGATAAACTCGAACCCATCGACATTGCCCCGAAAATCGCACTCCAGATGTATCGCTGTGCTGCTGAACAGGGCAATGGCAAGGCGGCTATCGCACTGGGTGTCTATCTTCAAGACGAGGGGGAGTATCAGAACGCCTTGGAAGCATTCCAATTCGGGGTGGCTGCTGGTGACGAAAGCTCGGCCTCCTTTTTAGAAGAGGGCTTTCGTAACCCCGCCCCCTCCGATAAGTTGTATTACCTCAGTCAACAAGAAGACCTTGAACGCGCTGAACGTTATAAAAAAATCTGGAGGGTGCTGGCGAACTACTCCTACGCCAACCCCAAGGTCCCTGAAATCAATGAAATTCTCCCGCTACCGCCCGCCCAGCTACCGCCGTGGGACGGCAAGTTGCAATGGCTGGAAGCGCGCCTGGCCAATGTCGCGCCTGAAAAGCCCACGCCAGCGCTGATCAACGAGCTGGCCAAGGCCATGGTCCTTGACCCTGCCACCGGCAAGCCCATGCCGGGGTCGCCGGGGTTCAGTCAGGCCAACTTCCCTCTGCTGATCTGCTACAGCGGCGAAGCCTGCCCGCAGAGCGGCTACTGGAAAGTCATCTGGCCCCCGCAGCATACGGTGAGGCGCAAGGAAGTTGTGCGCCACTTCGAACAGGGCGAAGCCTTTCTTGTGCAGACGGTAGAGCGCTATCACCTGCGCCCTTGGCCGCTGTCGGACAAGACGACATTCCGCGAGGAAACGGTTGAATGGGGGCTGCTCGGATGAAGTGTCGGAGCCTTGTACTTTTGCTACTGAGCGCGGTGCTGCTTGGTTGTGGCGCCGTTGACGCCCGGCCGGGAAAACCCACCGTGGACCCGCTATCCAATATCAGCGCCAAGCTGGCCTTTACCTGCGTACACGAAACCATTCCCGCACCGTCCGCCGAAGCCGATGTGCTGTTCCAGTACGCCCGCTGGTTGCAGAAAAACAACCAGCTTAAACAGGACAAAACCGTCGATGCGGAGATCGAGCGGCTGTACCGGATCGCCAGCGAAAATGGCCATTACAAGGCCAATATCAATTTGCAGAATGGCAGCATGCGCGGTCATTTTCAGCTCGGTGGTGATGAGCACTTGCGCCTGAGCCAGAACCTGATCGATGCGGGCGTGGCAACGGGCTATTACTTCATCGGTATCTTCCTGAAGAACGGCTCGGCCGGGTTGAAGCAGGACCCGGAAATGTCCCTGCGTTACTTCCGCAAGGCCGCCGATCAGGGCAGTGCCCAGGCCCAGTACGATGTAGGCGACAAGCTGGCGCCCATCGATATTGCTCCGAATATTGCTCGGCAGATGCACCGCTGTGCGGCTGAGCAAGGACATGGCAAGGCGGCGGTTGAACTGGGCGTAAACCTTAAAAACAAGGGGAAATATCAAGAGGCACTTGAGGTATTTCAGATGGGCGTGGCTGCTGGTAACAGCAACTCAGCTTCCCGCCTGTCAAAAGGCTTTCGCGGGCCGCCGTCCACCGATGAAATGTATTACCTTGGCCAAGAGGAAGACCTTGAGCGCGCCGAGCGATATGAAAAAATTTGGAGTGTGCTCGCGGACGCCTCCTACGCCAATCCCAAAGTCCCGGAGATCAATGAAATCCTTCCGCTACCCCCCGCCAAACTGCCCGCCTGGGACGGCACGCTGCAATGGCAGAAAACACGCCGGGCCAATGTCCCACCAGAAAGGCCCACACCAGCGCTGACCAACGAGCTGGCCAAGGCCAAGGTCCTCGACCCGGCCACCGGCAAGCCGATGTAAAGCTCACTGGCCATTTCGCTAGGCCAACCTCCCCGTGCTGACCCTGCTACAGCGGTCCGGCTCTTAACAGGCTCAATTTGTAATGAGGTATAGAACATGAAAGGCATTATTCGCATCGGCGACAAAACCACCAGCGGCGGCACTGTTCTCTCGGGTTCCAGCGTCATGAAGTTCGGCGGTATCGGTGTGGCTCGCGAGGGCGACCCGGTGATGTGTCCGATTCCGGGACATGGCTCAACGGTGATCGGCGAGGGGCACCCGGCCTTTAAGGACAATGGCGTGCCGGTCGCGTTTCACGGGCACTGCTGCGCGTGCGGTTGCATGTTGATTTCATCATTGCCAGCAGCGGGCGCGAGATAGCCGTGCCGGTCCGACTCGATCAACTTCCGCCCTTGGCGTCGCGACCGGCAAGGCCGCGTCTCTGGCTTTGGCTAGGCGTGCTGCCGCTGTTTTTGCTGGCGGGGGTGGGGCTGATCCTGGTGTTCGGCGACCAGGCGTTGCAACCGCATGCGGTGAACTTCTGGGGTGTTGCCCTTGGCGTGCCGCTGTTGGGGTGGAGCGCGCTGAGTTTCGTTCGTGCCTTGCTGTTCCTCGGTCAGCACAGTGCCGCCGATGGCTGGGACGAGGCCCGTGAGGCGGATTTGCTTCGCTGTGTTCGCCGTGGCCGGCGTTCTCAGCAAGTGCTGAGTGTGAGCCTGCGCACCGCCCTGCGTGAGCCAGGGGACCGGACCGGTGCGGCGCAACTGGATGCCTTGCTCAGTGGCATCAAGGCGCTGAAGGCACAACCTTCCCGGCAGGGCGCGGCGTCCATGCGCCATAGCCGCTTGGCAAGCGATGCAAATACCCAGGAAGACCTATTGCTGGAGGCACTGACGCAGGTGCTCGCCGACCTGGCGGCCACGCTGGTGCAGGTGCCTGAAAGGACCCCGCTGGCCTTGTTGTTGGAGGTCGACAGTGGCTTGCCCAAGGACGTGCTGGAACACGCGTGGCGACTGGCGTGGGTCGCGTCCGGTATTCGTCATTCAATTGTGGCGGTCGAGGGCAGTGGGCTGGCCGCACTGGACCAGTGGCTCGATCAGCGCATTGGTGATCAGGCGCTGTTGATGGTGGTGGCGGTGCAGATTGCACCGCAGCAACCCGAGGGCACGGCAGAGGTAGCGGTGGGCTTGTTGTTGGGCAACCGGTTGACGCAAATCACTCTGGCACCGGTGGGCTACCTCCACCGCCCGGAGCAAGAGCGCGAGCTGGCTACCGAACATTTGCTTTATGCCGCACGCCAGGCCCTGGATTGGGTGCCGCTGCCGGCGCATGCCATCGAGCAGGCCTGGCGGGTGGGGATTGATGCGCAACGGGATGCTGCAATAAGCACGGTATTGGCCAAAGTGCCGTTGCCGGTACAGCCCAACCAAGGGCTTCACAACCTGGATGCGTTGCTGGGGCACCCGGGCAACGCGTCACCGTGGCTGGCGATTGCCGCCGCGACGCAGACCATTCAACGCGGCGCTGGGCCGCAATTCATTTTCAGTGGCGACAGCTCCGTCGAGGCGGGGCTTTGGGGCACGGTGTTGATGCCTGCACCGCCACTTTCGAAGTAGGGATCCGGGATGCAGTTTCGACGCTCTGTGGGGTTGTGGATGCTGGTCGGCGTGCTATTGCTGATCGGCGCGGTCTTGTGTGCAGTGATCTGGCGTTATCCCGAGTGGCTGGGCATTCGAGGTGGCAGCGACCGGCAAACCATGTGGTTGCTGGGAACGTCAGTGACGACGGTTGTCGTGATGGTCTTGCTGGGTGGCTACTCGTTGTTGAGCGGTCACGTGGGGCGTGCAGTTTATCGCCAAGAGGATGCGGATGATGTGGTTCAAGCTGCGCGCGCGGCCCCCTCGGCGTTGCCGGGAGCGGAACTTGCGCAACGCATCTTCGCTATCAAAGCCCATCTGCGCGAGCATTACGGCGTACTGTCGCGCCGCAAGGTGCGCTTGTTGTGGGTAGTCGGCGAAGCCGAGCAGATCCGCGCGGTGGTACCGGGCTTGGTGGAGCAGCGGTGGCTGGAAGGGCAGGGCATCGTGCTGCTGTGGGGCGGCAGTGTGCACAGTGAGTTGCCCGACGGAGGGGTAGAGCACTTGCAGCGGTTGCTTCGTTGGCGACCGTTGGACGGCATCGTCTGGGCACTGACTGAAGCACAACGCGACGATGTACAGGCGATGGGCGCCGGTGCCCGCTACCTTCAACGCCTGGCCCGCGCCTTGCGCTGGGAGGCGCCGCTGCACCTGTGGCAGGTCTGCGACAGTGGATGGTCGCAGCCCAAACGCACGACGCAAGCGGTGGGTTGTCGCCTGCCTTCACGCTTCACAGCGGTGCAGCTGGACAGCTGTCTGGAGCGCTTGCTGCAGCCCTTGCGGCAACAGGGCCTGGCGCAGATGAACGACGAGATGGGCCATGACTTCCTGCTACGGCTGTCCCGCGATCTGCAAGCCGAGGGCATAACCCGTTGGCGCCAGGCGTTCGTGCCGTTGGTGGGCGCCCGGGGCGTGCCGCTGCGTGGGTTGTGGTTCAGCCTGCCGGTGTCGGCTGGTAGCGGTGGTCCGGAGCACCATTGGCCGATGGACCCGGCCTGGGAGGGTGTACTCGGCGACCCGGCCCCCAGCGCTCGGCGCTTGGGCTGGAGCGCCCCGCGCATCGGCTATGCCCTGCTGCTGGGCCTGGCGCTGGTGTGGGGCGCCGGCCTGCTGTTGTCGTTCGCCACTAACCGCGCGCAGATCGCCCAACTGCAGACTGCGCTGGTCGCCCTGGAGCAGTCGGGAACCGGCGACGAACACCTGCTGGCGCTGAACGAGCTGGTGCGCGAACTGGGGCGCCTGGATTACCGTGCCGAACACGGCGTGCCCTGGTACCAGCGCTTCGGCCTGAACCAGAACCCCGTCCTGCTCGAGGCCCTGTGGCCGCGGTATGTCGAGGCCAACCAGCGGCTGCTGCGGGACCCGGCCGCGGCCAACCTGCAGCAGCAACTCGGCGC
The DNA here is from genome assembly GCF_057838875.1 of Pseudomonas sp. KH_050. Lineage (NCBI taxonomy): Bacteria > Pseudomonadati > Pseudomonadota > Gammaproteobacteria > Pseudomonadales > Pseudomonadaceae > Pseudomonas > Pseudomonas sp. KH_050. The sequence goes on from NZ_CM174478.1 coordinate 2,625,903, forward strand.
GCTGGTCCAGCTGCCGGCGGACAGCCCCGAGCGCGCCCAACGGGCCCGGCTGGCCTACGACCAGCTCAAGGCCTACCTGATGCTGGCGCGTCCGGAAAAAGCCGACGTCAGTTTCCTGGTCAAGGTCCTGAACGATGCCGAGCCGACGCGGGCCGGTCTGTCGCCGGGATTGTGGCAAAACCTGGCGCCCAACCTGTGGCAGTTCTATGCCGAACAGCTGGCGGCGCATCCGGCCTGGCGCATCGAGGCCGACCCGACATTGGTGGCGCAGGCTCGGCAGGTCCTGCTCGGCCAGTTGGGCCAGCGCAACGCCGAAGCCAGCCTGTACCAGCAGGTCCTCGACGCGGCGGCCAATCACTCCCCGGCGTTGAGCCTGGCGCAGATGGTCGGCGACACCGAGGCCCAGGCGCTGTTCGCCAGCCAGGCCAGCGTGCCGGGGGTGTTCACCCGCCAAGCCTGGGAGGGCCAGGTGCGCCAGGCCATCGACGCCATCGCCCAGGTGCGCCGCGAGGAGATCGACTGGGTGCTCAGCGACCAGCCCGCCGACCTTGCCGCCGAGCTGAGCCCGGAGGTGCTCCGGCAACGCCTCACCGAGCGCTACTTCCAGGACTACGGCAGCGCCTGGCTGGATTTCCTCAACCGCCTGCGCTGGCAGCAGGTCGGTAGCCTGAGCGAGGTGATCGATCAGCTGACCCTGATGAGCGATGTGCGCCAGTCGCCGCTGATCGCGCTGATGAACACCCTGGCCTACCAGGGCCAGGCCGGCACTCGCAGCCAGGCCCTGGCTGACTCGTTGATTCAGTCCGCGCAACAGCTGATCGCCCGGGACCAGGTGCCGGTGATCGACCAGCAGTTGCAGCGACCGGGCAGCCCGTTGGACGCCACCTTCGGCCCGTTGCTGGCCCTGCTGGGCAAGCAGGACCCCGAGGGCCTGGGCGGCAACGACAGCCTGAGCCTGCAGGCGTTTCTCACCCGGGTGACGCGGGTGCGCCTGAAACTCCAGCAAGTCAGCCACGCGCCCGATCCGCAGGCCATGACCCAGGCCCTGGCGCAGACGGTGTTCCAGGGTAACAGCATCGACCTGACCGACACCCAGTCCTATGGCAGCCTGATTGCCGCCAGCCTCGGCGCGGAGTGGAGCGGGGTCGGTCAGACGCTGTTCGTGCAGCCGCTGGAGCAGGCCTGGCAACGGGTTTTGCAACCCTCGGCGGCGGGCCTCAACCGCCAGTGGCAGCGCGCGATCGTTGGCGACTGGCACAGCGCCTTCGCCGGCCGCTACCCGTTTGCCGCCACCGCCAGCGACGCCTCGCTGCCGATGCTGGGGCAGATGATCCGCGCCGACTCCGGGCGCATCGAGCAGTTTTTGCAGCGCCAACTCGGCGGAGTCCTGCGCAAGGAAGGCAGTCGCTGGGTGGCCGATCCGCGGCACAGCCAGGGCTTGCGTTTCAACCCGCAATTTTTGACCGCGATCAACCAGCTCAGCCACCTGGCCGACGTGCTCTACACCGACGGCGGCCTGGGCCTGGGTTTCGAACTGCGGGGCAAAGCGGTGCGCGACGTGGTGCAAACCAGCTTCATCCTCAACGGCGAAAAACATCATTACTTCAACCAGAAGGAAAGCTGGCAGCGCTTCAACTGGCCGGGCCGCAGCGACCATCCGGGCGCGAGCCTGAGCTGGACCAGCGTGCACACCGGCGAGCGCCTGTTCGGCGACTACCAGGGCACCTGGGGCTTGATCCGGCTGCTGGAGCAAGCGCGGATCACTCCGTTGGACGACGGCGACAGCCGCTACCGCCTGGTGCTCAAGGCCGCCGATGGCCTGGGCCTGACCTGGCACTTGCGCACCGAACTGGGCGCGGGGCCGATGGCGCTGCTCAAGTTGCGGGGCTTCACGCTGCCGTCGCAGATTTTCCTCGGCGAGGGTGGCTTGGTAGCCGAGCCCTATGCGCAGAATGGGAGCCTCGAATGAGCCTGCACGGATTGATCGCCAGTTGCCTGGGTGAGCGCGATGCCCTGTCTCTTGCCCGTGAACAGGCAGGGCGCTGGCAACCCTGGTTGCAGCCCATCGGCGCGGACTCGCCCGTAGGGGAAGACCCCGGTTACGACGATGACTTCCAGCGCATGCGCGAAGAGGTCAACAAACTGTCCGGAGCGGATGCCGAACAGGTGGTCCGGTTGGCGCAGAAGCTTCTCACCCAAACCTGCAAGGATCTGCGCGTGGCCACCTACTATTTGTGGGCGCGCTTGCAGAAGGACGGTGAGGCGGGGCTGGCCGACGGTCTGAACCTGCTGGCTGCCCTGGTGGAGCGTTACGCCGCCGAGGTGCTGCCGGCGCGGCCCAACAGCCGCAAGATGGCCCTGGAGTGGCTCGCCAGCAGCAAGGTGCTGGACAGTCTGTCGCTGTATCCGGAAGTGGTGAAGGGCGAGGCCGAGCGCACGGTGGCGGCGCTGGCCTGGCTGGAGCATGGCCTTGGCGCCTGGCCGCAGGCTCAGCGTCCAGCCCTGGGCGCACTGTATGGCGCATTGTCCGCGCGGCTGGCGCAGTCCGGTGGGGTGGACGCGTTGGTGCCGCAGAACAGTGCCAGTCACGAGTCGAACGCTCAAACGCTCGCGCCGAGCGCCACGGCCATCAAATCCGGACGCGACCTGTTGGACAGCGGCCGGGCCCTGGCGGGATATCTGCGTGATCAGCCCCTGGGCTGGCTGGCGGCCCATCGATTGATGAAGAGCCTGCGCTGGGACACCGTGCACCAGGCACCTGCCCAGGAAGCCAACGGCAATACTCGCCTGGCGCCGCCGCGTGGTGACTATCGGGCACAACTCAAGCGGCTGTATCTGCAACAGAGCTGGACTGAATTGCTCGATCAGGTCGAGCGGGTGTACGCCGAGGGCGTGAACCATTTCTGGCTGGACCTGCAGTGGTACCTGTACCAGGCGCTGAGCAAACAATCCGCACCCCAGGACCGCTGGGCCGATATTGCCAAGCGTGATCTGGGCATGTTCCTCGAGCGTCTGCCGGGCCTGGAAGTGCTGTGCTGGAGCGACGGTACACCCTTCGCCGACGAGACCACCCGCGAGTGGATCAGCCAGCACGTCAGCGGCAATCGCCCGCAGCAGTGGCTGCCTGCACCGGCGGCTGCACCGACAACCGCAGATGCCGAGATCCTGTCACTGGAGGGCGAGGCCCTGGCGCAGGCCGACAGCGACGGCGTGGAGCAGGCGCTGGCCTGGCTGGCCGCGCGGCCCGGTTTGCAGGGCAGTGTGCAGACCGGGCGCCAGCGTTGGCTGCTGCGTCTGCTGATGGCGCGGGTGGCCGAGCAATACGGCAAGAGCGATCTGGCCTTGCACCTGCTGGGCGAACTGGATGTCAGCGCACAGCGCCATGCCCTGGCTGAGTGGGAGCCCGAGCTGAATTTCGAGGTCAAGGCTCGTCTGCTCAAGCTGTTGCGCCTGAAAGCGCAACGCAACGACGCGGATAAGCCGACCCTGGCCCGGCGGATGGAGGCGCTGCTGGCTGCGCTGGTGGCCATTGACCCGGTACGCGCTGCAGTGCTCTGCGGCTAAACCTCATTTATCAGGACTCTTTCTTTGAACATGGACAACCTGACACTGCGCTACTTCGACGCCGAGATGCGCTATCTGCGCGAGGCCGGCAAGGAATTCGCCGAAGCCTTCCCGGACCGGGCGGCGCAGCTCAACCTGGACAAACCGGGAGCGCACGACCCTTATGTGGAGCGCCTGTTCGAGGGCTTCGCCTTCCTGATGGGGCGGCTGCGCGAGAAGCTCGACGATGACCTGCCGGAGCTGACCGAAGGCCTGGTCAGTCTATTGTGGCCGCATTACCTGCGCACTATTCCATCACTCTCAGTCATCGAGTTGGTGCCTGAGCTTGCGCAGATGAAGCAAAACGAGCCGATCGGCAAGGGCTTCGAAGTGCTGTCGCAGCCCATCGGGCCGCAGCGCACCCGTTGCCGCTACACCACCACCCAGGATCTGATGCTGCAGCCACTGGCCCTGGAGTCTCTGCGCCTTGACCACCAGGCGGACGGTCGCTCGCTGCTGCGCCTGCGTTTTGCCTGCGGTGCGTTGACCGACTGGAGTCAGCTCGATCTGAGCCGCCTGCCGCTGTACCTGAATGCCGATGCTCCGCTGGCCAGTGCGCTGCACCAGGCACTGACCCTGAACACTCAGGCGTTGTACGTGCGCCTGCCGGGGCAGACGGACCGCCATGCGCTGGACGGCCATTTTGCGCCCAAGGGTTTCGCCGATGAGGATCGCCTGTGGCCCAAGGGCGACAGCGCCTTCAGCGGTTATCAGTTGCTGCTGGAGTATTTCACCTTCCGCGAGAAATTCATGTTCGTGACCCTCTGCGGGCTGGAACACCTGAGCATCGACCCGGGTACGCCCTGGTTCGAACTCGAAGTGGTGCTTCGCGAGCCGTGGTCGCACGAGTTCAATCTGAGCGCCGAGCACCTTCGCCTGCATGCCGTGCCGGTAATCAATCTGTTCACGCTGGAGTCCGACCCACTGACCCTGGCGCCCTTGCAAACCGACTACCTGCTTCGCCCCATGCGGTTGCAGGACGGTCATACCGAAATCTATTCGGTGGATCAGGTCACCGCCTCGAAGAATGCCGAACGGCAGGATTATGTGCCGTTCACCAGCTTTCGCCACAAGGGCGGCATGCTGCGTGACGAGGCCCCCGAGCGTTACTTCCATACGCGCTTGAAGCGTGGCGCCAATGGTTTGCATGACACCTGGCTGATCCTCGGGGGCGAGGGCTTCGACAAGGATCGGTTGCTCGAGAGCGACAGCCTGTCGTTGCGCCTGACCGGCACCCATGGACAGCTGCCGCGCAAGGCGCTGCAAAGCACCCTGCTCGATACCCTGGTGCAATCCACCCGGACGGGCTTGCGGGTGCGCAACCTGTGCGCACCGACCTTGCCGTGCTACCCACCGAGCCGCGATCGTTTTCACTGGCGAGTGCTCAGCCACCTGGGCTCGAACTTCCTGCCGATGCTCGATAGCGCCGAGGTGCTGCGAGGGACTCTGGCGCTGTACGACTGGACGGGCAGCGAGCTGAACCGACGGCGCCTGGCGGCGATCGTCGAGGTGAGTCACCACTTGATCCAGCGATTCGAGAAAGGCTTCCTGCTGCGCGGGGTGGATATCGAAGTCACCCTGGATGCCAATGGCTTTTGCGGCGAGGGCGACATCAGCCTGTTCGGCGAGATGCTCAACCGCTTCTTTGGTCTGTACGCCGACATTCACTTGTACAACCAGCTCACGCTGATCCTGCAACCTACTGGAAAGTGCCTGCGATGGAACGAGAACCACAGTCAGCGTATTCCCGGCTGAAAGCCGGCGGTTTACTGGAGGCGCTGGAGGGGCGGGTGGCCGAGGCCAACCTGTATCGCTTCTGCCAGTTGCTGGAACAGGCGTTGCCGAATAACCCGCCACTGGGCAGCACCACGCACCCGGCGGATGACCCGGTACGCTTTCGCCCCGACCCCGGCATGGGATTTCCTGCCGGCGAACTGAAGGCTATTGAAACCGTTGATGCCTATCCGGAGCGTCCGGCCACAGTGCGCACTCGGCTACTCGGTCTGTACGGTGTCGACTCGCCGTTGCCGACGGCCTTTGTGGACGATATCGCCCAGCGTCGGGAGGGACATGAGGCCCTGGAAGCCTTCCTCGATATTTTCAACCACCGGATCTTCACCCAGTTCTACCGCATCTGGCGCAAGTACTCGTATCCGGCGACGTTCGAGGCGGGCGGTACCGATGCGACTTCGCAGTGCCTGCTGGGGCTGATCGGCCTGGGGATTCCCGACACCGCCAAGCAGATTGCCACACCGATATCACGCTTCCTGGCGCTGCTCGGCGTGATGCGCCTGCCCACCCGCAACGCTGAAGGCATCATCGCGCTGGTCAAGCTGCTGGCGCCCAACACCCAGGCGCGGGTGACCCCGCACTGGCCGCAGAAAATCCCCTTGGCGCAGCCGGCCAGTCTGTCCACGCGCCACCCGGTGAGCCTGTCCCAAGGCACGCCGCTGGGCAGTGTCGGGCACGACGCCAACAGCCAGTTGCACCTGGCGCTGTTCACCGAGGACACAGAAGAGGCCCGTGGCTGGTTGCCGGCTGGCCAGTTGTACAACGACCTGCTGGTGCTGCTGCGGGTGTACCTGGGCTGGCGTTGCACTGCCAGGCTGCAGTTGTCGCTGCCGGTGCGCAGCCTGCCGGAGCCGGTGCTGGGGCGAGCGCCGGTGCTGCTGGGCATGACCGGTGTACTGGGCCTGGGTGCTGATGCCTGGCAGGTCGCGGAGCACGACACCATCACCATCAATCTGGGCCGCTATCAAGGCCTTCAGTACAACCCCCAGGATAGGGAAATACAGTATGTCGCGTACCCTTTGTAAATTATTGATGCTGGCCGCGCTCGGTGCACCGCTCGGCGGTTGTGGGCTGACCCAGTCTGTGACAGACACCAGCACATCCACTGCACAGGCGATCTTCTACAAGCAGGTAAAAACCCTGCACCTGGACTTTAGCGCTCGAGCGGCGATGAACACCGATGCAACAAACATGAACGCTTTGTCAGTGCCGACACTGGTGCGGGTCTACCAGCTGCGTGATAGCAAGGCGCTGGAGAAGGCAACCTACGACAGCTTGCTGAGCGAGGGCGACAGTGTGCTCGGCGCCGATCTGCTGGACCAGCGAGCAATGGTGGTGAAACCGGATGAGGGCGCGCAATTGAACGTGCCCATGGACAAGGACGCGCAGTTCGTCGCGGTGGTCGCATTGTTCCGCGAGCCGGATACGGGGAGGAATACCTGGCGCCTGACCCTGACCCGCGATGACCTGGAGCCGGACCGGGCGCGGGTGATCGAATTGGGGGACAACCGGCTGACCCTGCGCCCGCTGGCGAAGGAGTGAGCCATGACCGAGCTGAATCCTTCGCTCTACGAATTGCTCCTGCAGAATTTCGACGGCGAGCTGGACCTGTATCGAGTCAGCGAAGAGGACCAGCACACCCTGTCGGTGCTGGACAATCTGCAACGCATCCTCAACAGCCGGGCTGGCACCCTCAGTCATCTGCCGGACTACGGTCTGCCGGACATGGGCCTGATCCTGCAGGGGCTGCCCGCCACGGCGCACGGGCTGATGAGCACCATGGCCGCGACCCTGCTCAAGTACGAGCCGCGTCTGGCGGCGGTGAGCATCGAGCTGTTGGCGCAGGCTCAACCGGGTCATCTGGAATACGCCCTCGACATGCAACTCAAAGGGGGCAAGCGGGTGACCTTCGGCACGACCCTGGCGCCCGAGGGCAAGGTTCTGGTGCGCCACCTGAAGCGGCAGAACTACCTGTCGAAGTCGTGAAACCTCTCATGGAAAGGATGCTGGATGACGGCGTTGTTTGAAATGCGTATTCGAGTTGGCGGTGATCCGCGCGGCTTCTCCGAGTTTATGGCGTTGCGCGACGAGCTGGCCAAACTGAGCCACCCGGCGTGTCCGGACGTGGACTGGACCAAGGTGGAGCAGTTGTGCCTGACGTTATTCCAGAAGAACGGGACGGAACTGCAAACCGCGGCCTCTTTCGCGCTGGCTCGCAGCCAACGCCATGGTCTGGATGGCATAGCGCAGGGGGTGGCGCTGATAGAGACGCTGGTTTGCGAATGGCCGGGTTTGTGGCCAACAGAGGCGTCAGTGCGCCTGGATATTCTGGCCTGGTTGTGCGCTCAACTGCAGTCGTTGCTGCGCAGCCTGGAGCTGAATGCACGGAGTCTGCCAGCGCTTGTCCATCTGGACGCCGCGTTGGAGCATTTGAACACGCGCCTGGATCGCCAGGTGCAGATCCCTCTGGTCGCACTGCAGGCTCTGCGCCAGCAGGTCGGCAGCCTGATGCAACGCCTGGAGCGAAACATTCCTTCGGGGGAAACGCAGCTGCGGTCAACGAGGATGCCTGAACCGGCATTCGTGATGCCTGTCGTGATCCTGGCGGGCCATCCTCTACCCGAAGCGTCGGTTTCAAGCCTGAAAACCAGGCGGCGTCGTATCGTCCCATGGCTGCTCGCAGTGGCCGGTACGGTCGCCTTGGCCAGCGGGTTCTGGTGGAGGGGCGGGTGGCTGGTAGATCCGGACGGTGATGGCGTGAACCGCCACGCGAGCAACTCCCGGCAGGGATCGACGATTGCCGATCAGGTGCGCCTGGACAGTCTGTTCGATACAGGCAGCACCGAGCTCAAGCCTGGCTCGACCAAGCTGCTGATCAATGCCCTGGTCGACATCAAGGCCCAGCCAGGCTGGTTGATCGTCATCGCCGGGCATACCGATGCCATCGGTGACGCCGAGCAGAACCTCAAGCTGTCGCACGCCCGCGCCTGGGCCGTGCGTGACTGGATGCAGCGAATGGGCGACATTCCCGACAGTTGCTTTGCTGTCCAGGGCTTTGGCGCCAGCCAGCCGATCGCCAGCAATGACACCGAGGTCGGGCGCACGACCAACCGCCGCGTCGATATCCGTCTGGTGCCGCAAGTGGGGGCCTGTGGACAGCCCGCTGTGGGCTCGTTCACATGGCTCCCCGGGTGGAAAGCACAAATCCCGCCAAAAAAGCGGGATTCGTTTGCAGCCGGACCTGCTCCCGAGCGTCGGGAGCCGGGTGCTTAGGCCGGGAACAGTTCGCTCAGCTTCATCGCCAGCATCATGTCGCCTTCAGCGCGCAATTTGCCGCCCATGAAGGCCTGCATGCCGTCGGTTTCGCCGCTGACGATGCCCTTCAGGGTTTCGCTGTCCATGACCAGGGTCACGCCAGCGTCAGGGTTTTTACCTTCTTTCAGCTCGCAAGTACCGTCTTTGACGACCAGCGAGAAGTTCTGTTCTTCGTCGATGCGAAAACCGAATACCAGGTCCAGGCCCGCAGCAGCGGCTGGGTTGAACTTGGCTTTCATTGCTTGTACGGCATCAGCTACGGAGGTCATGGTTCGATCCTTTTTATGGGGTTGTTACAACAAGGGTCACAATTGGCCGGCACTCAACGGAAGGTGATGAGTTCCGGGGTCTTCAGCAGTTGCAGATGCGCATGACTGTTGAAGGAAGCCAGAGCCACCTCGCGACCGCGAAACTTGAGCAGGTTGAGCGAGGTGTTGACGATTTGCCAGTTCAGTTCAAAGGCCTGTGCGGCAGGCATCCGGGTAATCAGATGGAGCAGGGCGGTGATGGTCCCGCCGGAAGTGAACACGGCGATTTTCTGGGTGTTGTCCGCTTGCTCGAGAATACGCTGCAAACCGGCCTGGACACGACCGACAAACCCCAGCCAGCTTTCCAGCCCTGGTGTGTCATAGGTGCCACTGAGCCAGCGTTCGATGATCAAGGCGAAGATGCGCTGGAACTCTGCACGGTTCTGCGTGGCATTACGCAGGATGTTCAGTGCTTCGGGTTCGTCCGGCAGCAGGCCTGGAAGCAGGGCGCGGATGATCGCGTCGGCGTCGAATTCGTTGAACGCCGAATCGACTTCCAGCAAGGGAACCGGCATGCCGACGGCACTGAACTGCTCCAGCGCGCAAGTAGCGGTGTGCTGTTGCCGGCGCAAGTCGCCGGACAGACAGCGATCGAAGCTCAGGCCCAGTTCAGCCAGGTGGCTGCCGAGCACTTGTGCCTGGCGCACACCGGTCGGCGACAGGACGTCGTAGTCGTCTGCACCAAAGGAGGCCTGGCCATGTCGAATCAAGTAGATGCTGCCCACGTCCGCGTCATCCCGGTACGTTGTAAGTTTGGCGAGGTTATGAGGATGGCGGTGGGCTGTCAATGAAAAAACATACGCTTGTTTGAAATGTCCGTTAGAGGCCGCTATCAGCAGGTTTCACGGCTGGTCGCGAGGCAGGCGCATGAGTATGCTTGAGGTATCCGGCGACCGTTGTCCAGCGGCGCACAGTATTTAAGGAGTCCCTGTGGAGTTTCTTGCCGAGTACGCAAGTTTTTTGGCTAAAACCATCACCCTCGTCGTCGCTATTCTGGTGGTCCTGGCCAGTTTCGCGGCATTGCGCAGCAAAGGCCGGCGCAAGGCTGCTGGCCAGCTGCACGTCAACAAACTCAACGATTTCTATAAAGAGCTGCGCGAGCGTCTGGAGCAGGCCTTGCTCAGCAAGGATCAACTCAAGGCCCTGCGCAAAGTCGAAAGCAAGCTCGAGAAAAAACAGAAGAAACAGCATGAGGCCAAGCCCCGGGTATTCGTGCTGGATTTCGATGGCGACATCAGGGCCTCCGCCACTGAAAACCTGCGCCATGAAATCACCGCACTGCTGAGCCTGGCGACGCCCAAGGATGAAGTGGTGCTGCGTCTGGAGAGCGGCGGCGGCATGGTTCACAGCTACGGCCTGGCTTCTTCGCAACTGGCGCGGATCCGTCAGGCCGGGGTGCCGCTGACGGTCTGCATCGACAAGATAGCGGCCAGTGGCGGCTACATGATGGCCTGCATCGGCGAGAAGATTATCAGCGCGCCATTTGCCATCCTCGGCTCGATTGGCGTGGTGGCGCAGTTGCCCAACGTCAATCGCCTGCTGAAAAAACACGACATCGACTTTGAAGTGCTGACCGCCGGCGAGTACAAACGCACCCTGACCGTGTTTGGCGAAAACACCGAGAAGGGCCGGGAGAAATTCCAGGAAGAACTGGACATCACCCATCAACTGTTCAAGAACTTCGTCGCACGTTACCGCCCGCAACTGGCCATCGACGAAGTGGCCACCGGCGAAGTCTGGCTCGGAGTCGCGGCGCTGGACAAGCAACTGGTCGACGAACTGAAGACCAGCGACGAATACCTCGCTGAACGGGCAAAAGGAGCTGAGCTGTTCCATCTGCATTATTCCGAGCGAAAGAGTTTGCAAGAGCGTGTCGGACTGGCGGCGAGCGGCTCGATTGACCGTGTGTTGTTGAACTGGTGGAGTCGATTGACTCAGCAGCGGTTCTGGTAAGTACAAGGGGCAGGCTGGAGCTGGAGGTGGGTGGAGAAGGGCCGGCTTGCCCGTTCATTTGAATGTTCTGCACGCTGTTATCTTCGATTGATAGAGGATACGGTTGGCAGGATGTTTGGTATCCATGCGTTTAAACATCTTTATTGTCACTGTACTGCACCGATTGTCGATGAGTCCTACAGTCTCTATCTCTGTGGAATGGCTTTTATTGTAGTTGATTTGGATAAACTCGGCTTTCCATAAATAGCAGCAAGGATGTTGCAAGCATGTTGAAGTTAAATAAATACAATACCAATCCGGATGTTTTCGCGATTTTTGAAAAGGCCCTGCCCACGCCATCCATGTTTCTTATCGATAGCCTGTTAACCCATGACCTCAAGGTGGTCTATCGCTCGCGGGCGGGTGACATTGAATATGCCTTCATTCATCATTATCAAAAAAGTCAATGGGTGCCTGACATCAAGTATTTTATTGAGGGGGAATACTGGGGGAATCTGAACAAGGCGTTGTTTGACGATGTGCCTGCCTTGGCCGCAGCTCTCCGCAAGCGTGGTCTGGAACAGATCGAGTTATAAAGCATTGCAGTGGTTTGTAATGGGTTGAGTGGTTCTTTCCGGTCATTAAGCCCTTGATCCAGGAGTGGACTCTTGCGTCAGGGCTTTTTGCCGGGGCTTGGTCTGAGGGTGGTATTTATCTATAGTCGGTATTGGTGTTGTTGATTTATTCATGGTTGTTTTGATCGGGTTTTAAAGCTTTTATTTGAAATTTCGGGCGATAGACTGATTGCTCTTATCAGTCGCAAGGACGCTCCATCATGTCTGCTATTCCAAACACTGTAGTTGCTGCGCCGATGACGCCAGAGCAACAAGGTGTCTTTTATGATTTGGTCAAAGATCAAACCCCTCAGTGGCTAATGGCTGCCAGCGCTGAAATGCGCAGCACTCTTTATAAAAGCCTCGCTGCCAGCCACGCCTCGAGGGCCGAAGCCGCCAAAGCCCTGGGGCCAATGAAATCTCCCGAAAGTTTTTGTGCGCCACTGTTGGCCAAGGCAATGTCTGACAAACTGGGCGAGGAAGTGGATGTTGCGGGTATTGTGTTTCAGCATGTGCGGTCGACCTCGAGTCTGCTCGGCTTGCGCAAAAAACTCATTACACCCATCGACAGGGAGCTATTGAGCGCTGCGTGTGAAAACTTCGAAGCTCGCGAAACACTCTCGGACAACTATCACCCGAGCTCATTGATTTATGAGCCTGAACGGATCTCTGGACGGGGCCACAGGATCTTGTCGATCAAACCTCACGAGTTTGCCCAACTCTGCAGAAATCTGGATCTGGGAAAACACTATCAAGCGCACTTAAAAGGCCTGTTCGCGCCGGAGTCGAGCAGCGGCGACGTGCGTAGCAAGTGTATGGCTCACTCGCAACTCTGCTTTGAAGTGGATATGCACATTGCGCTGATGAAAAAACACATCAGTGCGGATGTTTATCAAATGTTGAAGTCCGTGCGCAAGAATGAGAGCTCGATCAAGCTGGGTAACAATTCCCTCGGCTATCAGGGTCTGAAGTTGTTTGACCTGGAGTTGATGGGGGCGATGGTCGTCGGCCCGGTCAGTGAGCATGCCGACAACGACCATCGTTGTGTGGTCTATCTGCCAGGTGATCCGCTGCATCCTCTGAAAGAGTACGCCTCGTTCAATGTTTTCGAGGTGGAGCTAAGCGCACGCCTGAGAACCGCGGAGTTTCGAGCGTTTTTTATCCGTTTCATTGCGCTGGGGGACAGGTTTGCTTTCCTCAGGGATCTCGATAGCCGTTTGCTGAATCCTCCACACACTCCGCTTCCCCAAAGTTCCCTTTATGTGTCGGTGTCAGAGTTCGATGTCACCGGCGATCTGTTCAGCGAAATGTACCGCCAGCATGCGGCTCGGGTCATGGCCGATGGGCGACTGCTGGTTGTTCCCACCGACGATGAAGACGAGAAAACCCGGCTGGCCAGGATTGAGGGCTACAAGGAGATTGGGCTCAACGTTCTGTTGTTTAGCGCTTCGTTTATGCCCCTGCTGGGCGAGATCATGATGGCGGTGGGCGCCGCTCAGCTGTTACTGGGTATTTACGATGGAATAGAGAGTTGGTCCAAAGGTGAGCAGGAACAGGCCTCCGATTATCTGTTCGACACCCTCGAAAATCTGATTGTCGCGGCAGCGCTTTCTGCTGGCGCAGTTGTTGTCGGCAAAACTTATAAAAAGATCCGCAGTTCGACATTCGTTGACAGCTTGAGGGAGATCAGGCTTTTGAATGGTCAACGGCGGTTATGGAAACCAGACCTTGCCGCTTACCACCAAAGCCTGGTGTTGCCTCTTTGGCTCAAGCCCGATGAAAGAGGGCTTCGCTGGACCAACGGCCAAGCCTATCTGGCTCTCGGCAAAGAGGTGTTGGCGGTCCGCCCCAAGGCGCAAACCGACTTGTGGGAAGTGCATCAGCCTGCCGGACGCGATGGCTATACTCCGCTGCTCGAGACCAATGGCATGGGAGCCTGGCGCCATGACTCCGAGCTGCCGCAGGAGTGGGATCGTCTGACACTGTTCCGTCGGCTTGGGTATTCGGCGCAGGAGATAACCGACGAAACCGCGCTACGGATCCTGACAGTCAGCGGGGTGGACGATGGCCTCCTGCGTCAGACTCTCCTTGACCTGAGCAGCCCTGCGGCACTACTGGTTGATACTGTTCGTCGTTTTAGCGCGGACCAGGCCGTCAGCCGGTTCATCGAGCAACTCCAGGCAGCGTCCGCGCCACTGGCTGACAGCGAGTTGCTGTTACGGCTGCTGATATCCCTGGGTGGCTGGCCAGCCGACACCAGCCTGAACATTGTCGATTCTGCGGGGAAGCAGTTGAAAACGTTCGGACCTGTCAGCGCGAGCAAGCAGATCAAGCTTGACCAGGGACGGGTCCTGAACGGGCAATTCTTCCCTGTGGTATTGGCTGCCCTGAGCACCGAGCAACGTGAAAGTCTGCTGGGCTCATCGATCAGCGGCCCGGCTGCACAGGCGCTGGAACTGGTGCGGGTACTCGCAGAGCAGGCAGACCTGAAAAGATCTGACCTTTTCAACTGGATTTATCAGCGTAATGAAGCTGTCCACGGCGCTCAGGCGGCGCCTTTGCTGGCCGGATTCCCCGGGCTGCCAGTCAGCGTCGCCGACGAGCTTGTGAGGCATGCCGACACCCATGAATGGAATGAGCTGAGTGCCGCCAGGGTGCCCTTACGCCTGGCAGAAGAGGCACGCCGGTACTTGCAGGTGGTACGCCAGAGCCGAGCTTACGAGGGGCTGTATCTGAACGCCACGGGATGGCAGGACACGGACCGGTTGGTGTTCGCCACCCTCGAGCAACTGCCGGGTTGGACAGGGGGCATCTACGTCCTGATGTTTGAGTGGTCGTTCTACGTGGAAGAACCGGCGAGCATAGGAACCAAGGATGCGCCGGAGCAGTTGGTGCTCCATGCCCGTGCGGATAGCTATAGCGCCTGGGATGCCGATTCCACATTGGCCTACCTCCCCAAGCGAACCCGGGAACACTACTTCGAGGCGCTCTGGAGGGGGCTTTCGGCGCAACGCCGCAGGGCTTTGGGAGTGGAAGCCGATGATCACGGTGTGGCGTTGAGGCAGAAAATCACCGCCCTTGCCCTGCAACGGCGTACCTCGGTGGAGCGTGTTCTCGGAATTCCGGAAAACCGGCCAGGATACCGCTCACCCATGCGCCTGGCCGACCCTGTCAAAGGCACTCCGATGGTTGAGTCGTTGACTCACCTGAAGGCTCCTTCGACGGGATCGCCCGCACTCGCACACAGGGCGCAAGAACTTTACCCGATGCATTCGCCGGAACAAATCAACCGGTTTCTAAGCGCTTTAGGAAAGGATGAGGTGCTGGCCCTCAGGAGGCTTGAAAGTCTGAGGGTCGAACTCCAGAACATCAGGCAAACGCTGGAAACCTGGGTAAATCGGGAAACCTGGTATCAGGATCCTGACGGCCCGCGACTCAAGGTCTCCAGGCTCAGCAAGTCCAGAGCGGCGCAGGCGATTATCCGTAGCTGGCGCAGGGAAACCCCCGGTACCCGCACGGATGAAGGGATGCGCTACGACCTGAGGTTCCCGGAGCTGCGTCTGGGGGAGCTGCCGGTTATCAGGGGGGACTTCAATCATGTCGGAACACTGGTCATGGATCGAGTCGGCGCGAGCGCAGGCCTGAGTGCTTTTCTGCAAAACTTCAGCAACCTGCGAACCTTGTCCCTGACCGGTAACTTCCTGACGCGCCTGCCGCAGGCAATCGGCCGCATGTCCCGGCTTGCTCACCTGGATCTGAGCGAAAACCAGATCCGCCTGACAAGGGAATCGGTCACGCTCCTGGCAGAGCTCAAACAGTTGCGAACGCTGAGCCTGAACTCCAACCCGGCATTGAGTCTGGCCCCGGACGTCAGTCAGATGCAGCGCCTCGAGCTGCTTGCATTGCGCGCCAGCGGCATCAGCGAGTGGCCGCAGGGCGCCACAGGCCTGCCCAACCTGCGCACCCTTGATCTGCGTGACAACCAGATCGTCCGAGTCCCTGACGAAGTGTTCAAGGCCTCCGTGGCGTTGAATCGGGGAACCAATATTCAAGGTAACGCGCTGGTGCCTGAAAGCCTGCGGCGCATAGCGGCCTATCAACAACTGAGCGGAATCAGTTTCGGGGTTATCACCTCTGATTTCCTTCGGGAGGAGGCGCAAGTACTGGTTGGAATGGCGCAGGCTACGCCATGGCTGGCAGGCGCGAGCACCGAGCAGGTGTTGCGCAAAGGCCGGCTGTGGACTTCGCTGTCCGCGTATCCGGATTCCAGGGCATTGTTCAACCTTCTGGAACAGCTGCGCTATACAGCGGATTTTCGGGCGGACTACGTTGTTTTCAGCGGGCGTGTCTGGGATGTGCTGGAAGCAGCGGCTGAGGACGACACGTTGCGACGATCGCTATTTCGTATGGCCAATATTGGACGGATCAGTGCCGATGGTTCCTCATTGCTGTTCAGTGATCTGCAAGTGCGCGTGTTGTGTTTTCGGGCAATGGCTGCTGCGGCAACCGAAGGCCGGGCTCTGGAAAGTGTGATGGTCGGACTGGCACGGGGCTTGTTTCGTCTGCAGGAAGTCGAGAAGTTTGCCTTGAATGAGATCAATGCGCTGACCCGTTCTGACGTAGAGACTAACCAGCAAGCGCTGGAGATCAGTCTGGCTTATCGCGTGGGATTGGCCGCACGCCTGGACTTGCCGGGCCAGCCCAGGGAGATGAACACCCGGCTAAGTGTCGAGGTCTTGCCGGCGAAGCTCGATGAGGCTTATGACGCGGTGCTGCAAGCGGAGCAAACCTCTGAGTTGTATGAATCGATCTACGCCCAAGGGTTCTGGATCGAGTTTCTGGAGAGCACCTACCGCGATCAATTCGCGGCGATATCGGACCGGACGGCGCTCGCCTTTGCGCAGCTCGACGGCCAGCTTGGCCTGACACGGGAAGCGTTTACTCAGCGCATGAATGCGATAGTCGACAATTTCAAAAATGAACGTCGTGAGTTGTTCAAAAGCTTGACCACTCAGGCCCTGACCAGAAACCCCAGCCCTCAGTTACCGAGAACTGCCGCAGAGTGAGCGGCTCGATCGGGATGGCGGCCGCTTATGTTTAACGCTTCTGGACCCACCGCAAAGGAATTGCACAATGATTGACTCTAAAGACAACCTCGAATCTGCCAAACACAGACTGCCCGTTGCACCGATGCGCGCAGATCTGCAGGCAACCGTTGAAACAGCGCTGCCACTATCGCCTGGCCAGTTTGGTGCGCAGCTTATCCAGGAAAAATGGGGTAAAGACATCGCCCCGCAGACTGCACAGCTGGCGACACTCGACTACAACTACCACGGTCATCCTGTGCAAAACGGTGTCCAACAGGGGCAGGTAGCGAGCAGTCAGAGCCTGACCCAGGTGTTGTTAGCCAATTATCAAACCGTCGGTGATGGACGATTCGGCGAAACTGCGTTTGGTTTGTATACACCGCCCGACATCGGTCCAGAGGTGCGGATAGTCGATAAAGTCGATGAGTTCGCCGATGTTGGCCGTGGCAACCATGCAACCTATGAAGGCATCTATCGTCGAACCGATCCGCAAACCTATGGCCCGCTCACGCAAATTGCCCTGAGGCCTGCCGACTTTAAAAAGTGGGTGTGGGAACTCGAGTTCAAGGACCACTATCGTGACTATGTGCGCCAGGCCTGGCCGTCGGATGAGGTGATTGTCGCGCCTCAGGCTTATCCGCTGCGGACATCGGTCAAGGCGGCGTTTGTCATGACGGCTTTTTTGCAACGCCAGGAGAAGACCCTCACGCAGGACGGTCTTGAAGTGGCGCTGCGAGCGGCAGGGTTGGCGCCCGATCAGCAATGGCAGCATCTGACTATCGAGCAGTTGCAGGCTCCGACGCGCGCGCCCCATCTGGTCGAAGTCGCCCGGCTGGTGCTCTATCGCTACACCGCCAGTGATATCTGGAGTTTTCGTCACCGTTCCAGCTCAAGGATCCTGTTGTACATTCCGGGCAACTCTTCGCCGTTGCATTACTTTGCCGATGCCAAGGCGTTGTACGACTGGATTGTGGAGCAGGGCAAGGATGCGGACAAGAAACAGGCATTGGCCTCCCACTTTGCCGAAGTTGATCGCAATGACGGCACATTCCATGGGGGTGTGCTGACTGCACTGGATGGCATGGCCACTTATCCTCGTCAGCACCATCTGAAAAAAGATGCCGGGTTTTTCAATAATGACGGCTATTGGGACCCTGCTGACTATATCCACTTCGAGGTTGCACCTTCAGGTACCGATCCTTTCGCGCACCTGGTGCTGACGATGAAACAGGCGGCGCAGGCCAGTATTGAAACCATCCGCAGCGATGCCCAGGTCAACCGGGATAACCTGAGGGCAGTGGTCGAGCCGATCGTGCAATGGGTCAACAAGTTCGGACCTTTGGCGTTGTTTGTTCCGGGCGGTGAAGGCTTGCTGGCGTTGGCCGGGCTCATCGATGCCGGTTTCGGCCTGGACCAGGCAATAAACGGCAAGAACCCGGACGATCGATCAGCAGGTGTTAATCGTACGGTGTTTGGTTTGCTGAATGCGCTTCCTCTATTGGGTGCGAGTGCAGCCCAGGGCGAAGGTGCTGCCGAAGCGCTGACAGAGGAGGTGACAGGGTCTGGAGACAATCCGGGGGACCGCGGTATCAAGCCGCAAACAGACGAAACGCCACTTCTCAAGGAGGATTTGTCCGGTGATGCGGTGGCCGCGACACCAGCGCCACCAGAAGCCTGGACGCGCCTGGAGTTGTTGCGAGGGATCGGCTCCGACGTTGCATCATTCAGTGATGAAGTGTTGGCGCAAATAGGCAAGGTCAGCGCGGTCGACGACGACATGCTGCGCCTGATGCAGGCCGGACGCCCACCGACACCGCTGTTGGCCGATACCATCAGCCGCTTCAGGATTGATCAGGATCTTCAGGGCTTTACCCCGCAGATGAGCCCCGGGCAACAGACCGCCATTACTCGGGCTGAACTCTTCCAGACTCGTTACGAGGCTCTCCAGCATTCCGAACATAAATGGGTGAAGTTGTTTCAACGTCAATACCCAGGCTTGCCCAAAAGCGCCATAGAGCAAGTGCTCGACAGGTCAGGCGTGGACATTCAAGCGTCGCCCAGCGTGGCTGAGGCCAAGCGCCTGCTGAGCCGATTGAATGGCAAGGCAACCCAATATCAGCAACACGTACGGCTCAATCGTGCCTATGAAGGGCTTTACCTGCAATCAGTGGAAAACCCCGAAACGGACATACTGGCCTTGCATTCACTGCAAGCGCTGCCTGGATGGCCCAGGGCGGTTCGTTTCGAGGTGCTCGACGGTTCGCAGGCCGATAAAGTCCTGGACCATATCGGACCCAATGATGCACCCGTCCGCAGGCGCCTGATCAAAACGGGAAACCGATATCGCGGCTATGACGCTCAAGGGCTTATTCGACAAGACACCAACGATATCTATCAGGCCGTTCTCGACACCCTGCCAGAGGCCGAACGCTCAGCACTGCAGTTGCAGCCTCTTGATACCGTGCGCGACCTGAAGCTGAAAATCAGCGAACGAGCGCTCTCGCGTTCCGAACTCATGACCGGGCTTCAACGAATGGACTCCAGGTTGTCCTTTGACGCACAAGGGCTGCGGGGCGGTGGTTATCCGACGACCTCACAGGGTGAGGCGGTGTCACGGGGTATCGGGATACTTCAACTCAAGACGTTTTACCCTGATTTCACCGCTGCGCAGGCCGAGGAGTTTCTGCAAAACCTCGGCGCCGGGGTTTTGGAAGAATTGACACGGCTGCAACTGGAACTCACACAACTCAATCTCGACTTGACCGGATGGATCGACCAGGTCCTGCAGGAAGTTGGCGATATGGAAATTGAGCTTCTGGTCGAGGGCGAAGAGGCGGCACAAGGTATGGAGGCTGCGCAGATCGAAGAGGAGAACCTCGAGCGAGTCGAAACCGCAGTACATTATGAGCGAGAGGCGAGGATTGAACTGGCACGCGAGTTAATGAGCTTCTGGCAAAAGCGCGGGCATGAAAGCAGTCGCGTCTATGCGGGGGAGCAGTTGCTCGGTTTCAAGCTGGAACTGGATTTCGAGGAGTTTCATCGCCTGCCGACCTTGAGCGCGAAGTTCACTGAAGTACTCGAGCTGTCCATGAAAAACTTCCAGTTGACTCGCCCTGAAGGACTGAACGCTTTCCTGGAATGCTTTCCCAATCTTCGAACCTTGAACATGGAGGGTGTCGACCTGCGCCTGTTGAATGTACAGGGCGTGTGGGAGGGCGTCCTGCCGCAAGCCATTCCTCGTATGCTCAACCTCATCACACTGAGCCTCAAGTCGACCTGGTTGGTGTTGACCGAGCGAGCCGCAGGGCAGTTGTCCGACCTGGTTCGCCTGAACGCATTGGATTTGAGCGACAACCCGTTGGGTGAGCCTCCGCTGATCCTGGGGATGACTGAGTTACGCAAGCTGAACCTGAGCGACACCGGCATTACCCGCTATCCGTTAGGTATCCCCGACCAGCCGCAGCTGGAATTGCTGGACTTGAGCAATAACCGGCTCAGCCGCATACCTGCGGCTGTTCTGACTCAGGCGGTGGCCAGGAATCGCGTTCAGTTATGGGGTAATCCGCTGACGGATGAGGACAGTCTGCGGCGCATCATTGCTCATCGAGAGCAAACCGGCATCAACCTTTGGCTGAGTGCACCAAGGCTTGATCTTGCTCAGCCAGCCGTTTGGTTGCAACGGCTTCCAGAGGAGCATGTGGCCCTCAAGCGTCTGCTTTGGCAACGTCTGGAAGCGCGGCCTCGAGGCGTTCGTTTTTTACGGACACTCGAGGGTTTGAGCCGCAGCGCCGATTTCCAGGTGAGCTACCCGGTGCTTCAGGCGCGGATATGGCACTTGCTGGATGAGGCGGATGCCTCGCAGGAGTTGTGGGGCCTGTTAAGCAGGGATGTGGCGTTATCGGCTCTGGATGTTGAAAATCCGTTCGTGAGCTTCACGCGTCTGGAAAACAGAGTCAGGTTGTACACAAACTGGGTACAGTCGGGCAGACTCATTCCAATAGATGATCTACAGGACTGATGGGTGCAGCAAACCTTGAACCCGGGGCCGGGTTCAAGGCTTTTGATCATTTAACGTCGACGAAACAGCGGTAGCGGTTCGTCAGCGGCGGCCTGGTAGGTCACCGAGAAGTCCCTGAGGCTTTCCAGGGCTTCGTACGGATCTTTGTCCGCGCGCAGGGCGTAGGCATCGAAGCCGCAACGGTGCAGGTAGAACAGCTGGTCACGCAGCACGTCGCCGATGGCCCGCAGTTCACCCTTGAAGCCATAACGATCACGCAGCAGACGAGCGTTGGAGTAGTTGCGCCCGTCGGTGAAGGCCGGGAAATTCAAGGCAATCACCTGGAAGAATTCGACGTCGTCGCCGATCTCTTCGGCTTCTTCATCGGCATCCAGCCACACACCCAGACCGCCGTCGCGGGCCTTGAGGGCATGAGCATGATCGCGCCACAAGGCCAGCGGGACGATCAGGTCGTCGCAGTTGGAGATACCGTCAAAGGTCGCGTCCTTGGGCAGCAAATGCCAGGTTTCGTCGATGACCTCGTAGTTCTTAATTATTCGCTGCATAGACGCGCTCCTTGAAGAGGTCAATGCCGATACGTTGGTAGGTGTCGATGAAGCGCTCGTCTTCGGTACGCTGTTCCAGGTACACGTTGATCAGCTTCTCGATGACGTCGGGCATTGCATCCTGGGCGAAGGAAGGACCGAGGATCTTGCCCAGGCTGGCATCGCGGCTGCCGCTGCCGCCGAGGGAGACCTGGTAGAACTCTTCGCCTTTCTTGTCGACTCCGAGAATGCCGATGTGACCAACGTGGTGGTGACCGCAGGCATTCATGCAACCGGAGATGTTCAGGTCCAGCTCGCCGATGTCGAACAGGTAGTCCAGGTCTTCGAAACGACGCTGGATCGACTCGGCAATCGGGATCGACTTGGCATTGGCCAGGGAGCAGAAGTCACCGCCCGGGCAGCAGATGATGTCGGTCAGCAGGCCGATGTTCGGCGTGGCGAAACCTTGCTCGCGCAGCTCGCCCCACAGGGTAAACAGCTGGCTCTGCTCGACGTCGGCGAGAATGATGTTCTGCTCGTGGGAGGTGCGCAGCTGGCCGAAGCTGAAGCGGTCGGCCAGGTCGGCAATCCCGTCGAGTTGCTTGTCGGTCACGTCGCCCGGGGCCACCCCGGTCGGCTTCAGCGACAGGGTCACGGCCACATAGCCCGGCTTTTTGTGCGCCAGGGTGTTGCGGGTACGCCAGCGGGCGAAACCTGGATGTTGCTTGTCGAGTTCGGCCAGCTCCGCAGCCTGGTCGGCCAGGGCTTTGTAGTCCGGATCGAGGAAATGCTTGGCGACACGCTGAACTTCAGCTTCGGTCAAGGTGGTCTGGCCACCGCGAAGGTGGACCATTTCCGCGTCGACTTTCTCGGCGAACACTTCAGGGGTCAGGGCCTTGACCAGGATTTTGATCCGCGCCTTGTATTTGTTGTCGCGACGGCCATAGCGGTTGTACACCCGCAAAATGGCGTCGAGGTAGCTCAACAGGTCCTGCCATGGCAGGAACTCGTTGATAAAGGCACCGACCACCGGAGTCCGGCCCAGACCGCCACCCACCAGCACCCGGAAGCCCAACTCGCCAGCGGCGTTATGCACCGGCTCCAGGCCGATGTCGTGGACTTCAATGGCTGCGCGGTCCGCGGTGGAACCGTTGATGGCGATCTTGAACTTGCGCGGCAGGTAGGCGAATTCCGGGTGGAAAGTCGTCCATTGGCGAACGATCTCGCACCATGGGCGCGGGTCGATCAATTCGTCGGCAGCGACACCGGCGAACTGGTCGGTAGTGACGTTGCGCAGGCAGTTGCCGCTGGTCTGAATGGCGTGCATCTGCACGGTTGCCAGTTCAGCCAGGATGTCCGGGATGTCTTCCAGCGCCGGCCAGTTGAACTGCACGTTCTGCCGGGTACTGATGTGGGCATAGCCCTTGTCGTAGTCGCGGGCGACCTTGGCCATCATCCGCGTCTGGCGCGAAGTCAGTTGGCCATAAGGTACGGCAACCCGCAGCATCGGGGCGAAACGCTGGATATAAAGGCCATTTTGCAGGCGCAGGGGGCGGAATTCTTCTTCGCTCAGCTCACCTGCCAGATAGCGTCGGGTCTGATCACGGAACTGCTTGACGCGGTCCTCGATGATCCGCTGATCGTATTCGTCGTATACGTACATATAGGTCCTGTTCTCAGGCTGCTTTGCCACAGCAAATCCGCGCGCACGGCCGCGCACTCCCAACGGAGCGGAGGCACGATACCAGTTTGCAGTTATGCGCAAAAGTGATGTTTGAGTATATGCAAAGAACTAAAACGACTAATGGACACCATGCTGGTAAAACCCACATTTGTGGTGCGGGCAATACTGGACTTTACTGTGGTCGAGTCTTCGTCCAATCACCAATAAAACCGACAAGAGGCGATGCAATGAGCAACCCGACCAAAGCAAGGAAAAGCGACAGCAGTGTCGATGCGTGGGCCATTCTGTTTCTGATCATCCTGGTGGTCTCGACCGCAGTGTTCTGGGTCAGCCATCAGTAAGGAGTCCTGTCCGGGCCCTGATCCGATCATTGTCGGACAAAACGGTAATCAAGCGCGGGTTGCTGGCATTTAGCTAGCTATAATGCGCAGCTAATTTCCGGGGCTCGGATTGATCATGTTGAAGTTTCTCTGCGGCGTATTTCTGGCGCTTGGCGCGTTTATCGGGCCGGGTGCGCACGCCGCGTCGGTGCTGTTCCTGAATCCGGGGGCCAGCACGGAAACTTTCTGGGTCAATTATTCGCAGTTCATGCAGGCCGCCGCCCGGGACCTGGGCATGGACTTGCGGATTCTTTATGCCGAGCGCCAGCCCGAGATCAATCTCAAGCAGGCCCGTGAAGCCCTGCAAGGGCCAAAGCGCCCGGACTATCTGGTGTTCGCCAACGAACAGTACGTCGCTCCGGAAATTCTGCGCCTGGCGCAGGGTAGCGGGGTGAAGCTGTTTATCGTCAACAACGCCCTGACCCCCGACCAGCTCAAACTGTTGAATCAGCGCGAGAACAAATACCCCGACTGGATTGGCAGCATGGTCGCCAATGATGATCAGGCCGGTTATCTGATGCTCAAGGAGCTTGTCCGCCGGCACGGACCCGTGGCGGCGGGCCAGACCATCGATCTGCTGGCGTTCTCCGGGGCGAAACTCACCCCGGCTGCGCAATTGCGTGAACAGGGCCTGAAGCGAGCCTTGGCCGAGCATCCTGAAGTCCGCTTGCGTCAGCTGGTGTATGGCGAGTGGAACCGCGGACGAGCCTATGAGCAGGCCAGGCAGCTGCTCAAGCGCTATCCGCATACTGCGTTGATATGGTCGGCGAACGACCAGATGGCGCTGGGAGCAATGACCGCGCTGGAAGAGGCGGGCGGGCGACCGGGCCAGGAAGTGCTTTTCAGCGCGCTGAACAGTTCGCCAGAGGCGTTGCAGGCACGTATCGATGGCCGTCTGAGTGTGCTGTTCGCCGGGCATTTCACCATTGGCGGCTGGGCCATGGTGCTGATGCATGACCACGCCCGGGGGATCGATATCGCCGGCCATGGCGGGCGGGATCGACAAGTGCCCTTATTGCAGTTGATCGACCGGCAGCAGGCGCAGCGGTTGTTGGGGTTCAAGCAGGCCGAGGATTACAACGTCGACTTCCGCGCACTCTCGGCGCAAGGTCACTCGCCCTCATACCGCTATCCGTTCAGTCTGCAACTGCTGGTGCACTGACCGGCGCTTCAGACGCCGGCCAGATGCAGGACCAGTTTCACGATGCCAAACAAGGCCAGCGCGAAGACTACCGTGAACAGAATACCCAGCACCACGAAATGACTGGGTTTGCCGTGGGTGAAATCCCGCGCGCGGTTTTTCCCGCTCTGCACACCAAATGCGGCGGCCACGACGCTGTGCAGCATCTGCCACAGGGTCGGCGGTTTATTGTTGGCAGGGTCGTCCATAAAGCCCTCGTCACAGGTTGTGTGCACAAAGCATAGACAATTTGTGGTGGGCGGGTGATAGCAAAAAGATCGCAGCCTGCGGCAGCTCCTACGCGCCGACCGCATACACCCACGATGTCGCAGGTGTACGCAAATCATCGGCCGCGTACACCCACGATGTCGCAGGTGTACGCAAATCCCTAACCGCATACACCCACGATGTCGCAGGTGTACGCAAATCCCTGACCGCATACACCCACGATGTCGCAGGTGTACGCAAATCCCTGACCGCATACACCCACGATGTCGCAGGTGTACGCAAATCCCTGACCGCATACACCCACGATGTCGCAGGTGTAAACAAATCCCTGACCGCATACACCCACGATGTCGCGGGAGTACGCAAATCCCTGACCGCATACACCCGCGATGTCACGGGTGTAAACAAATCCCTGACCGCATACACCCACGATGTCGCAGGTGTAAACAAATCCCTGACCGCATACACCCACGATGTCGCGGGAGTACGCAAATCCCTGACCGCATACACCCGCGATGTCACGGGTGTAAACAAATCCCTGACCGCATACACCCACGATGTCGCAGGTGTACGCAAATCACCGACCGCGTACGTCCACGATGTCGCAGGTGTACGCAAATCCCTGTGTAGGAGCTGCCGCAGGCTGCGATCTTTTGACCTTAGTTGTCATACCCCAGGTTAGGCGACAACCAGCGTTCGGTGACGCTCAGGTCCTGGCCTTTGCGGGCGGTGTAGCTCTGCACCTGGTCCTTGTCGATCTTGCCTACGGCGAAGTACTGCGCTTGCGGGTGGGCGAAGTACCAGCCGCTGACCGCCGCGGCCGGGAACATCGCATAGTGTTCGGTGAGGAACACGCCACTGCGGCCGGCCTTGAGTTCGCTGGCCTCTGGGTCCAGCAGCTGGAACAAGGTGCCTTTCTCGGTGTGATCCGGGCACGCCGGGTAGCCCGGGGCAGGGCGGATGCCGGTGTATTGCTCTTTGATCAATGCTTCGTTGTCGAGCTGTTCGTCCTTGGCGTAACCCCAGTAGTTTTTCCGCACCTGCTGGTGCAGCCACTCGGCGCAAGCCTCGGCCAGACGGTCGGCGAGGGCCTTGACCATGATCGAGTTGTAGTCGTCACCGGCGTCCTGATAAGCCTTGGCCACTTCTTCGGCGCCGATCCCGGCGGTGGTGATGAAGCCGCCGACATAGTCAGTGATGCCGCTGTCTTTCGGTGCAACGAAGTCGGCCAGGGAGAAGTTCGGCTTGCCGTCGGTCTTGATGATCTGCTGGCGCAGGTGATGCAATTTGGCGATTGGCTGGCCGTCGTCGCCATAGAGTTCCAGGTCGTCGTCCTGCACCTGATTGGCCGGCCAGAAACCGAACACCGCGCGGGCGCTGATGAGTTTTTCATCGATCAGCTTGGCGAGCATTTCCTGGGCATCGGCAAACAACGAGGTGGCCGCTTCACCCACCACTTCATCGGTGAGGATGCGCGGGTACTTGCCGGCCAGGTCCCAGGAGATGAAGAACGGCGTCCAGTCGATGTATTCGGCCAGCACCTTGAGGTCGATGTTGTCCAGGACCTTGGCGCCAGTGAAAGTCGGCTTCACCGGCTGGTAGCCGCTCCAGTCGAACTGCGGCTTCTTGGCGATCGCCACCGGGTAGCTCAGGCGCTCCGTACGGGCGCTGCGGTTGGCGGTGCGCTCGCGGACTTCGATGTATTCCAGACGGGTCTTCTCGACGAAGGCCGGTTTCAACTCCTTGGACAGCAATTGCGTCGCCACGCCCACGGCGCGGGAGGCGTCGGTGACGTAAATCACCGCGTCGTTGCTGTACTTGGGCTCGATCTTCACCGCCGTGTGGGCCTTGGAAGTGGTCGCGCCACCGATCATCAGCGGCAGATAGAAATCCTGACGCTGCATTTCCCGGGCGACGTGGACCATCTCGTCCAGCGACGGAGTGATCAAACCGGACAGGCCGATGATGTCGCACTTCTGTTCTTTGGCGACCTGGAGGATTTTCTCCGCCGGCACCATCACACCGAGGTCGACGATGTCGTAGCCGTTACAGCCCAGCACCACGCCGACGATGTTCTTGCCGATGTCGTGCACGTCACCCTTGACCGTGGCCATGAGGATCTTGCCCTTGGCTTCCGGTTTGTCGCCTTTTTCCAGCTCGATGAACGGGATCAAGTGGGCCACGGCCTGCTTCATTACCCGCGCGGATTTCACCACCTGCGGCAGGAACATTTTGCCCGAACCGAACAGGTCGCCAACGATGTTCATGCCGGACATCAGCGGGCCTTCGATCACTTCGATCGGACGCGCGAACGACAGCCGGGATTCTTCGGTGTCTTCAACAATGTGCGTGGTGATGCCCTTGACCAGCGCATGCTCCAGACGCTTGTTGACGTCCCAGTTTCGCCACTCGCCGGTTTCGGCTTCCTTGACGCTGCCGTCGCCCTTGTACTTGTCGGCGATCGCCAGCAGCGCATCGGTGCCGTCCGGGGTGCGGTTGAGCACCACGTCCTCGACGGCGTCGCGCAGCTCGGCCGGGATCTGGTCGTAGATCTCCAGTTGGCCGGCGTTGACGATACCCATGCTCAGGCCATTGCGGATCGCATGCAGCAGGAACACCGAGTGGATCGCCTCGCGCACCGGGTTGTTGCCACGGAATGAAAACGACACATTGGACACGCCGCCGCTGGTCAGCGCGTAGGGCAGGTGGTCACGGATATAGGCGCAGGCGTTGATGAAGTCGACCGCGTAGTTGTTGTGCTCTTCGATACCGGTGGCGATGGCGAAGATGTTCGGGTCGAAGATGATGTCTTCCGGCGGGAAGCCGACTTCGTTGACCAGAATGTCGTAGGAGCGTTTGCAGATTTCCTTTTTGCGCGCTTCGGTGTCGGCCTGACCGGCTTCGTCGAACGCCATCACCACCACCGCGGCGCCATAGCGCTTGCACAGTTTGGCGTGATGAATGAACTGCTCGACGCCTTCCTTCATGCTGATGGAGTTGACAATGCCCTTGCCCTGGATGCACTTGAGGCCGGCTTCGATCACCTCCCACTTCGAGGAGTCGATCATGATAGGCACGCGGGAAATATCCGGTTCACCGGCGATCAGATTGAGGAAGGTCACCATGGCCTTCTTCGAATCGAGCATGCCCTCGTCCATGTTGATGTCGATCACCTGCGCGCCGGCCTCGACCTGCTGCAGGGCGACCTCCAGGGCTTCGGTGTAGTTGTCTTCGCGGATCAGCCGGGCGAATCGCGCGGAGCCGGTGATGTTGGTCCGCTCGCCGACGTTGACGAACAACGACTCGCGATTGATGGTGAAGGGCTCCAGACCCGACAGGCGGCAGGCTTTTGGAATGTCCGGAATCGGCCGCGGCGCGTAGTTGGCCACGGCCTTGGCGATGGCTTCGATGTGCGCGGGGGTGGTGCCGCAGCAGCCGCCGACAATGTTCAGGAAGCCGCTTTGGGCGAACTCTTCGATGACCTTGGCGGTTTCTGCCGGCAGTTCATCGTATTCACCGAACTCGTTCGGCAGACCGGCGTTCGGGTGAGCGGACACATAGGTGTTGGCCTTGTCCGACAGCTCTTCCAGGTACGGCCGCAGTTCGCGGGCACCCAGCGCGCAGTTCAGGCCGACGGAAATCGGTTTGGCGTGGCTGATGGAGTTCCAGAAGGCTTCGGTGGTCTGGCCGGAGAGGGTGCGGCCGGAAGCGTCGGTGATGGTCCCGGAAATCATGATCGGCAGTTCGACCCCCAACTCTTCGAACACCCCTTGCACGGCAAAGATCGCCGCCTTGGCATTCAAGGTGTCGAAGATGGTTTCGATCAGGATCAGGTCGGCGCCGCCTTCCATCAGGCCTTTGGTGGCTTCGCTGTAATTCTCTACCAGCTCGTCGAAGGTCACGTTGCGGTAACCGGGGTTGTTCACATCCGGCGACAGCGAACAGGTCCGACTTGTAGGTCCGAGCACCCCGGCGACGAAGCGTGGCTTGTCCGGGGTTTCCAGGGTCTTGGCGTCGGCCACCTTGCGCGCCAGGCGTGCGCCTTCCACGTTCAACTCGTAGACCAGCGCTTCCATGCCGTAGTCGGCCTGCGACACCTGGGTGGCGTTGAAAGTGTTGGTTTCGAGAATGTCGGCACCGGCATCCAGATACGCTTTCTCGATCGCCCCGATCACGTCCGGGCGGCTGAGGATCAACAAGTCGTTGTTGCCTTTGACGTCGCTCGGCCAGTCGGCAAAGCGTTTGCCACGGTAGTCCTGTTCCTCGAGCTTGTAGCTCTGGATCATCGTGCCCATACCACCATCGAGTATCAGAATGCGCTCTTTGAGAGCTTGATGAAGGGCTTGAAGGCGAGCGCTGCGATCGGACATAGGACTACCTGGTAAGGCCAATACAAAGAGGCGCGATGATAGCAAACCTGTGCGCTTTTAGAGCATGGCAGACTTTTGCATGAATATCGCTCATGTTGGTGGGGTGCCTGGACCGGTAGAATCGCGACGTTTTTCTATTATCGGGACAGGGATATGCCGTATCGCGTGGTCATCAGCAGTATGCTGCTGCTTTTAAGTTGTGCCGTCACAGCGCAAGGTCCGGCGCCAGCGATTTCCTACACCCGCGACATTCAACCGATCTTCACCGAAAAGTGCGTGGCCTGCCATGCCTGTAATGACGCCGCCTGTCAGCTCAACCTGGGCAGCGGTGAAGGCGCGACGCGAGGCGCAACGAAAGTACCGGTCTATGACGGCGAACGCAGTAAAGCCTCGCCGCCGACGCGTTTGTTCTACGACGCTTTTGGCAAAACAGCATGGCAGCGCAAGGATTTCTATTCAGTCCTCGATGCTCAGGGCAGCCAGGCGGCGCTGATGGCGCGCATGCTTGAGTTGGGCCACAAAACCCCTTTGCAACCCAATGCCAAATTACCCGATGAAATTGTTCTGGGGCTGAATCGGGAAAACATGTGCCCGATGCCGGACGAATTCGATGGCTACGTCGACGCCCATCCGAAAGAGGGCATGCCGCTGGCCGTGACCGGCCTCACCGATCAGCAGTACCAAACCCTGCAACGCTGGCTGGCATCCGGTGCGCCGATCGATGAGCAAGGCCTGGCCCCCAGTGCCAAAGAAACATTGCAGATCGTTCAGTGGGAAAGCCTGCTCAATGCCCCTGGCGCCCGGCAAAGCCTGGTCGGCCGTTGGCTGTTCGAACACTGGTTCCTCGCGCATATTTACTTCAAGGAGGGGGAGCCGGGGCATTTCTTCCAATGGGTGCGCTCGCGCACGCCGCCGGGACAACCGATCGACCTGATCGCTACCCGTCGTCCAAATGACGACCCCGGCACTCAAATCTATTACCGCTTGTGGCCAGTACAGGGCGTGATCGTCCACAAGACTCACATCACCTACCCATTGAGCGCGGCGAAACTGGCGCGGATCAAGACTCTGTTCTACAGCGGTAACTGGCAGGTCAATGCGCTGCCGGGTTACGGGCCGGAGCGCCGGGCCAATCCATTCGAAACCTTCGAGGCGATACCGGCGCAGGCGCGTTATCAATTTATGCTCGATAACGCCGAATACTTTGTGCGGACCTTTATCCGCGGCCCGGTATGCCGGGGACAGATCGCCACCGACGTGATTCGCGACAACTTCTGGGCCATGTTCCAGGCGCCGGAACATGACTTGTACATCACCGATCCCAACTACCGTGGGCAGGCAACGCCGTTGCTGGCAATGCCAGGGCAGAATGATGATGTCGGCAGCATCCTGAGCCTGTGGCACGACTATCGGGACAAGCGCAACGAGTATGAAATCTTGCGCCGGGACAGCTACGCCGATACGCCGGCACCGAGCTGGTCGACCCTGTGGGCCGGCAATGACAACGCGTTGCTGAGCATCTTCCGGCACTTCGACAGCGCCTCGGTGAACAAAGGCCTGATCGGTGACGTGCCGCAAACCCTGTGGCTGTTCGACTACCCGTTGTTGGAGCGTACCTATTACCAGTTGGCGGTCAACTTCGATGTGTTCGGCAACGTTTCCCACCAGGCGCAGACCCGCCTGTACTTCGACCTGATTCGCAACGGCGCCGAGCAGAACTTCCTGCGCCTGATGCCGGCCGATTCCCGGGATGCCTACCTCGACGATTGGTACCAGAACAGTGGCAAGTTCAAGATGTGGCTGGACTATGAGTCCATCGACAACGACCAGCCCACGGCATTGAATCTGGCTGAACAGGATCCGAAGCGGGACTTCGTCAACCAGTTGCTGGTTCGCTACGGCGATCTGAACGCCAGGCCTGACCCGATCAACCGCTGTGGCGGGGCCTATTGCTCCCGGCCGAATATCGATCCGGCCCTGCAGGAAGCGGAACAGAGCTTGAGCCGTCTGGCTTCGCGCCCGGCCGCAGGGCTCAGGGTGATCGACCAGCTACCGGAAGCCACGCTGCTGCGCATCGAGACCCAAAGCGGCAAGCGCGAGGTCTACAGCCTGCTGCGCAATCGCGCCCACAGCAACGTGGCGTTCATGCTTGGCGAATCCCTGCGCTATCAGCCGGGGCTGGATACCTTGACGATCTATCCGGGGGTACTGAGCAGCTATCCGAACTTCATCTTCAACATTCCTGCCGGGCAGGTGCCTGACTTTGTGGCACGGATGGAGCAGGCCGGGGACGCTGACGGGCTCGAGAAAATCGTCGAGCGTTGGGGGATTCGTCGCAGTCATCCGCAGTTCTGGCAGTATTTTCATGACCTGAGCCAGTACATCCGCGAGACCGAGCCGGTGGAAGCGGGCGTGCTGGACATGAACCGCTACGAGAATCTTTGATGCGCGGAATTTAGAGGTGCCTGCGATCCAGTGTAGGAGCGGTTCTTTCCCGACCTAAACACTAGGACTTTGTCCGGGGCGATGATTGGCGTAAACTGCGTCCAAGCCTGTGAGGAGTCTCCATGACCGCCATAACCATTACCGACGCCGCCCACGATTATCTGGCTGATCTGCTGTCCAAGCAGAACACCCCGGGGATTGGCATCCGCGTCTTTATCACCCAGCCTGGCACCCAGTACGCCGAAACCTGCATTGCCTACTGCAAGCCGGGCGAGGAAAAACCGGAAGATACCGCGCTGGGGCTCAAAAGCTTCACCGCTTATATCGATTCCTTCAGCGAAGCCTTCCTGGACGATGCCGTGGTGGATTACGCCACCGATCGCATGGGTGGCCAACTGACCATCAAGGCGCCAAACGCCAAAGTACCGATGGTCAACGCTGACAGCCCGATCAACGAGCGCATCAACTATTACCTGCAAACCGAAATCAACCCGGGGCTGGCCAGCCACGGCGGTCAGGTCAGCCTGATCGATGTGGTTGACGACGGTATCGCCGTGCTGAAATTCGGTGGCGGTTGCCAGGGCTGCGGCCAGGCCGATGTCACTCTGCGCGAAGGCATCGAGCGCACGCTGCTCGAGCGTATTCCCGAGCTCAAGGGTGTGCGCGACGTCACCGACCACACGCAGAAAGAAAACGCCTACTACTAAGGCGTTCGCTGCAATCAGAAAAAACGGCGCCCGTGAGCGCCGTTTTTTTATGGGTAGTGAGGGGTTTTTTTGGGGGGGCCAAAAAGATCGCAGCCTGCGGCAGCTCCTACGGGATCTTTGTTTGCCCGCGCCATCGTGGGTGTACTCGGTCCGGGTAGGAGCTGCCGCAGGTTCGGGCCGCGTTCGGACGATCTTTTGATCTAGGGCCTGTACAAATGCGCATGCCCGGCGCGATACAGCGACGACTCGCTGAAGTTGTCACTGGCCAGCACTCGCCCTGCCAAAATCAGCGCCGTACGGCGAAATCCCTTGGCTTGGACCTTTTGCGCAATGTCTGCCAACGTCCCGACCACCCAGTCCTGATCCGGCCAGGTGGCGCGATGAATCACCGCGATCGGGCAGTCCGCGCCGTAATGCGGGAGCAGCTCGGCGATGATTTTCTCCAGGTGATTGACCCCCAGATGAATCGCCATGGTCGCCCCATGCTGCGCCAGGCTGGCGAGTTCTTCCCCGGCCGGCATCGCGGTTTTGTCGGCATAACGGGTCAGAATCACGCTCTGGGAAACGTCCGGCAACGTCAGCTCCACGCCCAACAGCGCAGCGCAGGCCGCCGTGGCTGTCACGCCGGGGATGATTTCAAAGGGAATATCGAGCTCGCGCAAATAGCGAATCTGCTCGCCAATCGCGCCGTACAGGCTCGGATCACCGGAATGCACCCGGGCCACGTCCTGGCCTTTGCCATGGGCGTTTTTCATCAGTTCGACGATCTGTTCCAGGTGCAGCTCGGCGCTGTTGACCACCTGTTCGGCCTGGTGACCTTCCAGCACGGCCGCGGGCACCAGCGAGCCGGCATAGATAATCACCGGGCAGCTGCGAATCAGCCGCTGGCCTTTGACGGTGATCAGTTCCGGGTCGCCGGGACCTGCGCCGATAAAGTAGACGGTCATGCCGGTCTCCTGTGCAAAGTCGTGTCGGCAATGCTTCAGATGAAGATTGCTCATGATCAAGGGCGGGGATTATCGGGATTTTAAGCCGAAGAGGCTAATGCAAGGGTCGCCTGGCCATATTTTTGTCGCAGGATCAGCAGCCTGGCCGGGGTTTGCGCCAGTTGTTCGACCAGTGCCAGGGCCGCGCTTTCGGCCACGCCATAGCAGCCGGTGCGCTCAAAGGCGATCTGCGAGTGATGGCTGAGGTCTGGCTCATGAATGGCGAGCTGCGTGCTGTTGAACAGCGTCAGCGGCAGCGCCAGTTGTTCCGCCAGTTCGAGCAGGCCCGGCTCATCGCGTTTCAGATCGATACTGGCCAGGGCCCGGATCGTTCGAAGCTCGATGTGATGGGCCTGCAACGCCTGGTCGAGCAGCGCCCGCAGCGTGCTGGCAGGGCAGCCACGCTGGCAGCCCAGTCCGACCACCAGGGTCGGTGCTGTGCTGGTCTCGGTCATGAGCGTTACTGACCTGCGCTGTTGCGCCGAAACAACCAGGCGCTGATCAGGCCCAGGGCCAGCCAGAACGCCGCGTTGGTCAGTTGCGAGGCGATTTTGAATTGGGCTTCGAGCGCTTCGGGTGCGAGCATCGAATGCACCTGCGGCTGTGGTGCGCCAATGATGTGTGGTACCGCCAGAGTTGCCACGCCGAGAACCTTCAGCGCCCAATGCTTGCCGAACACGATCAGCGCGATGCCGACGGCGGTGGACGCCGCGGTCCCGATCCACCAGATCTGCCGTTGCGCCAGGTCGGCTGCGGCAGTGCCAGGCAGCTCGGGCGGCAGGCCCAGGGTCGGCGCCAGGCAGAAGGTCGCGTAACCGGCCAGGCCCCAGAGCAAGCCCTGAGAGGTACGGCTCGGGCTGCGCAAGGTATAGAGGCCGGCGAGCATCAGGGCGAAACCGACGGCTACCACCAGATTGCCACCGGTGGTCGACAGCACGCGCTGCCAGCCGTCTTCCGGCGCCCAGGCTTCGGCGTCGTGGGTATGAGCGGCAACAGCGCCTTCAGTATGTTCATGTACTTCGGCCGCTGGGGCATTTTCGTAGGTTTCCGCCTGGAGAATCAGCGGCGCAACCCAGAAACTTTGCAGCAGGGTCAGCAACAGGGCCGCGAGCAGCCCGGTGAAACCTGCGGTTTGCGCAATACGCTTGATCATGTCGGCAGGTCTCAATGGCACGGAAAGGCGGAGCTGTGACGGGTATCGTGGGCGGCATTGTGCACGGCTTCAATGTGCGAGAAACCGGCGAAGTACACCAGGCACGCGCCGAAAATCGATGCACCGATAGCGGCAACCAAGCGTTGGCTCAGGGTGGATGTGGTGCTGGCGGTGCCTGCGTGGCGAGTGCTGCTGATAATCGACATGGCGCTTCCCTCTGGTGTGTCAGCGGGTGAATCGAGCGCGTGAAAACCCCGCGAGACAGGCACGCAGAGGTCCGAACAGCGCCCGCCCACCGCGGGTTTTTGATCTATGTATTGCGGGCCGGTCTCCGGACTCGCGAGGGGCAGGGCTGGCGCCCGAACCTGCAAGAATCACCTTCCCATGCCGAACTGCTGGCACAGTGGATCTGATTCTTCGCTCGCTTACCGTTGCGGGGGCAGCACCGGACTGATCAAGGCTTGAGTAAAGCACATGACTCACCGGTTTCCCGTTTCACCCTGTGAAGGGCACCCGTAACAAGGCGTGTAGGAGAGCATGGGCGGGGGATGGGCGTCAATTGGCAAGGGTTCTCACTTGAAGATTGTGCAGGGGATCCCAATCACCGATGAACATTGACCCGCCCCGATGCGATGCGTAGCCTTGCGCTTTCGAGGTTCTTCGGCATTCGAGCCGAAGCTAAGAAGGGAACGCGGTCAATGCCGCGGCTGCCCCCGCAACTGTGAACGGTGAGGTTTTCTGCCACGCCACTGCGCCAGCTGTCTGTAGGCGCGGGAAGGCGCAGAACTCGCCAGTCGAACGACTGGCACACCGTCAGCCAGGAGACCTGCCTCGTACCCGATTCTCACTACAACCGGGCGGGGTGATCCGGTGGCGAAATCTTCTGCGCTTGCGCGCGCGGTCAAGTCGTCCCGTATGCCCGCCACCTTGCCAAAGGGCATCCGATGAAAACACTGGCCAAACTTCCCGTCACCATCGTTACCGGCTTCCTCGGCTCGGGTAAAACCACCTTGCTGCGGCACATGCTCGATAATGCTCAGGGTCGGCGCATCGCGGTCATCGTCAATGAATTCGGCGAGCTGGGCATCGACGGCGAGATCCTCAAGCAATGTTCCATCGGTTGCACCGAAGAAGAAGCCAGCGGCCGGGTCTATGAACTGGCCAACGGTTGCCTGTGCTGCACGGTCCAGGAAGAGTTCTTCCCGGTGATGCGCGAGCTGGTTGCCCGCCGCGCGGACCTGGACCACATCCTCATTGAAACTTCCGGCCTGGCCCTGCCCAAACCACTGGTGCAGGCCTTCCAGTGGCCGGAAATCCGCAGCGCCTGCACCGTCGATGCGGTGATTACCGTGGTCGACAGCCCGGCCGTGGCCGCCGGCACCTTCGCCGCGTTCCCGGATCAAGTCGATGCCCAGCGCAAGCTCGATCCGAACCTGGACCACGAGTCGCCACTGCACGAGCTGTTTGCTGACCAACTGGCCAGCGCCGACCTGGTGATCCTCAACAAGGCTGACTTGATCAGCCCTGAAGACCTGGCCCGTGTGCGCCTGGAAGTCGCCGAAGAACTGCCGCCGGCGGTAAAAGTCATCGAAGCCAGCAGCGGTCGTGTGCCACTGGACGTGTTGATCGGCCTGGGGGCCGGTTCTGAAGAACACATCGACAGTCGTCACAGCCACCATGACCATCACCACGAGGGTGATGACCACGCTGATCACGACCATGACGCCTTCGATTCCATCTCCATCGAACTGCCGCAAGCCGACGAAAGCCTGCTGCTGGACGCCCTGACGCAACTGGTGGTCGAGCACGGGATCCTGCGGGTCAAAGGTTTCGCCGCGGTGCCGAACAAGCCGATGCGCTTGCTGATCCAGGGCGTGGGTACCCGTTTCGACAAACACTTTGACCGCGCCTGGCGCGCCGAAGAATCGCGTGCGACCCAGCTGGTGCTGATTGGCCAGCAGCTGGACGCGGCGTTGATCGAAGCGCAATTGCGCGCCGCGCTCAGCGTCTGATCCATGCATCTGCTCAGGACCCAACCCGGCGGTTTCGTCTCGGATGACAACATTGCCGACCTTGGCCAAACCC
Source organism: Pseudomonas sp. KH_050 (assembly GCF_057838875.1). Taxonomy (NCBI): domain Bacteria; kingdom Pseudomonadati; phylum Pseudomonadota; class Gammaproteobacteria; order Pseudomonadales; family Pseudomonadaceae; genus Pseudomonas; species Pseudomonas sp. KH_050. The sequence continues at coordinate 2,662,313 of NZ_CM174478.1, forward strand.
CCGCCGAGCTGGTGATCCTGTGCAGCGGCGATTCCAGCCTGGCGCTGCTCGCCGAAGCTGCGCAGCAGTTGCCGGAGGACTATCCGAGCCTGCGCCTGGCCAACCCGATGCAGGTGCAGAACCACGCCTCGGTCGACGTGTATGTCGATGAAGTACTGCGCCACGCGAAAATTATCCTGATCTCGCTGCATGGCGGGATCGGCTATTGGCGATACGGCGTGGAGCGGCTGGTGCAACTGGCCGGGCAGGGCGTACAGCTGATTCTGGTGCCGGGCGATGATCGCCCCGACCCTGAGTTGAGCGACCTGAGCACGGTGGCCGTCGAAGATCGTGATCGACTGTGGCACTACTTGCGCCAGGGCGGCATGGGCAATGCGCTGGACCTGTATCGCTGCCTCGCCAGTCGCTGGCTGGGTCGCGAGTACCCATGGGCTGAACCACAAATCCTGCCGCGCACGGCGATATACCATCCGTACAAAAGCCCCGCCGTACTCAGCGACTGGCAGGCTGATTGGCACGCCGATCGGCCGGTGGCGGCGGTGTTGTTCTATCGCTCGCACCTGCAAGCGGCGAACACCGCGTTCATCGATGTCTTTTGCCAGCGTTTGCAGGCGGCAGGGCTTAACCCGTTGCCGATTGCCCTGGCCAGTCTGAAAGAACCCGGCTGCCTGACGGTCGTCGAGGACTTGCTGGATGAAGTCTCAGCCTCGGTGATTCTGAACACTACCGGTTTTGCCCAGTCCAGCCCTGAGGCACCGCACCTGCGACCGTTCCGGCGCAATATTCCGGTGATCCAGGCGATCTGCGCCCAGGACAACGAACCTGGTTGGCGCGCCAGCGAGCAGGGCCTTGGGCCGCGAGATCTGGCGATGCATATCGCCTTGCCGGAACTCGACGGGCGGATCATCAGTCGGCCCATCAGCTTCAAGGACCTGGCCTGGCGCAGTGAGCGCAGTCAGTCGGATGTGGTCTGCTACCGGGCGCAGCCGGAACGTATGGATTTCGTCGCCGAGCTGGCGCGGCGCTGGATCGAGCTGGCGCGGGTGCCCAATGGCGAGAAACGTATCGCATTGATCCTCGCCAACTACCCGACCCGCGATGGTCGGATCGGCAATGGTGTCGGGCTCGACACCCCGGCTGCCGCACTGAATATCCTGCGGGCACTGCATGCCGAAGGCTACCCGTTGCCGGCGGATCTGCCGGACAGCGGCACGGCGCTGATTGAGCAATTGCTCGGTGGCGTCAGCAACGATCTGGAGACTATCGACCAGCGACCGTGCCAGCAAAGCCTGGCGCTGGACGACTATTTCTCGATGTTCAACGCCTTGCCCGAAGCCAATCGCAACGCGGTGCTGCAGCGTTGGGGCTCCCCTGAAAGCGACCCGATGTTCCGCGGCGGGCGGATGATGATCGCCGGCCTGCGCTTTGGCCTGACCTTTGTCGGTATCCAGCCGGCACGGGGTTACCAGGTCGATCCGAGCGCGGTCTATCACGACCCGGATCTGGTGCCGCCCCATGGCTATCTGGCGTTTTATTTCTGGCTGCGGCAAACCTACGGCGCCCATGGGGTGATTCACGTCGGCAAGCACGGCAACCTCGAATGGCTGCCGGGCAAGGGCGTCGGCCTCTCGGAAAGCTGCTGGCCGGACGCACTGCTCGGTCCGCTGCCGAATATCTATCCGTTTATCGTCAACGATCCGGGCGAGGGCGCTCAGGCCAAGCGCCGCACCCAGGCCGTGATCATCGATCACCTGATGCCGCCGTTGACCCGCGCCGAAACCTACGGCCCGCTGCGCGATCTCGAATTGCTGGCCGACGAGTATTACGAAGCCCAGCTGCTGGATCCGCGCCGTGCCCGGGAGTTGCAGCGCGACATCCTGAAACTGGTGCGCGATAGCCACATTGACCGCGAACTGCAACTGGACGATCAGCTCGACAGCGATGCCGACGCAGCGATATGGCTGCCGCGCCTCGATACTTATTTATGCGACCTGAAAGAGTCGCAGATTCGCGACGGTCTGCATGTGTTCGGTGAGTCTCCCGTCGGCCGCCTGCGAATCGACACGCTGCTGGCGTTGCTGCGCATTCCCCGTGGCGATGGACGTGGCGCCCAGTCAAGCGTGCTGCGGGCCCTGGCCAAAGCCTTCGAGTTGGGTTTCGATCCGCTGGATGGTAACTTGGCCGCGCCCTGGACCGGGCCGCGGCCGGCGGCGTTGCAAGCGGTGAGTGATGAGCTGTGGCGCAGCGCTGGCGACAGTCGAGAACGCCTTGAGCTGTTTGCCGCGCAGTTGATCGAACGGGCGTTAAGCGCTGATGTCGACCTATTGAATACACCTGGCTGGAGCGAAGTGAAGGCGATCATCGACAGCCTGCGCGAAGTCGTCGCGCCACGCCTGGACGCCTGCGGCCCGGCAGAAATGCGTGGCCTGCTGGATGCCCTGAGCGGTCGTTTTGTCCCGGCTGGCCCCAGCGGAGCACCGAGTCGCGGGCGCCTCGACGTGCTGCCCACCGGACGCAACTTCTTCTCGGTGGACGTGCGCAACCTGCCGACCACCACCGCCTGGCGCATCGGTTTTCAGTCAGCCAACCTGATCCTCGAGCGGCATTTGCAGGACCATGGCGACCATTTGCGCCAGCTTGGGCTTTCGGTCTGGGGCACGGCGACCATGCGCACCGGTGGCGACGACATCGCCCAGGCCATGGGCTTGATGGGGGTGCGTCCGGTGTGGGCCACGGGCAGCCAGCGGGTCGACGATTTCGAAATCCTGCCGCTGAGCCTGCTCGACCGGCCACGGGTGGACGTCACCCTGCGGGTCTCCGGTTTTTTTCGCGATGCCTTCGCCAACCTGATTCGCTTGTTCGATGCCGCAGTGCAGGCCGTGGCCGCGCTGGACGAACCGGATGAGATGAACCCGCTGGCGGCCAAGGTTCGCCGCGAGCGTGAAGCGCTGTTGTTATCCGGGCTGGATGAGGAGGCCGCGGCGCGCCAGGCCGGCTGGCGAATCTTCGGCGCCAAACCCGGTGCCTATGGCGCGGGTGTGCAGGGCGCCATCGACGGTCGCCTGTGGCAAAGCCGCGAGGACCTGGCCGAGGTCTACCTGAACTGGGGCGGCTACGCCTATGGCGGTGCCGATGAAGGCACCGCGGCGCGCGAGCAATTTGCCCGGCGTTTGAGCCAGGTTCAGGCCGTCCTGCAAAACCAGGACAACCGCGAGCATGACCTGCTTGATTCCAACGATTATTACCAGTTCCAGGGCGGCATGCTCGCCGCCGTGGAAAGCCTCAGCGGTGAGCAAGCCGCCAGTTACCATGGCGACCACAGCCAGCCCGACCTGCCGAAGATCCGCACCCTGAAGGAAGAGCTGAACCGGGTGATCCGTTCGCGCGCGGCCAATCCCAAGTGGATCGAAGGGGTCAAGCGTCATGGCTATAAAGGAGCTTTCGAACTGGCGGCGACCGTGGATAATCTGTTCGCCTTCGACGCCACCACGCGGTTGATCGACGATCATCAGTACGCCTTGCTGGCCGATGCCTATTTGCTCGACCCGGCGACCCGTGAATTCGTCCGGCAACACAACCCCCACGCCTTGCGCGACATGACCGAACGCCTGCTCGAAGCCCAGCAGCGGGGGATGTGGAGCGAACCAGGCGAGTACCGTGAGGCGCTGGAGAATCTGTTGCTGGATATAGAGGAGGAGGGATGAGCGCTGGACTGTGGCGAGGGAGCTTGCTCCCGCTGGGTCGCGCAGCGGCCCTGAAAACAGCCCTCGCGATGCATCAGATCGACCGCAATAGCCGTCTTTACGACTGCTTCGCAGCCGAGCGGGAGCAAGGCTCCCTCGCCACAATTGATCGCTATGACCGACTGGCATTGGGGCGGACCCGCATCCACAGGTATTGTGTAAAACCTGTGGGAACGAGCCTGCTCGCGATAGCGGCCTGACAGACGTCACAAGACTCGACCCTACCGAGAACCGAATATGAGCCACACCCCACATTTCCCCCTCTGCGCCGTGGTCGGCGCCGACGCCCTGAAGCTTGCGCTGTGCCTTACCGCCATCGATCCGAAGATCGGCGGGGTGCTGATTGAAGGTCCGCGGGGCATGGCCAAGTCGACCCTGGCCCGCGGCTTGGCGGATCTGTTGGCCAGCGGGCAATTCGTCACCTTGCCACTGGGCGCCACCGAAGAGCGGCTGGTCGGCACCCTGGACCTGGACGCCGCGCTCGGCGAAGGTCGCGCGCAGTTTTCCCCGGGTGTGCTGGCCAAGGCCGACGGCGGCGTGCTCTATGTCGATGAAGTGAACCTGCTGCCCGACCACCTGGTTGACCTGCTGCTGGACGTCGCCGCCAGTGGCACCAACCTGATCGAGCGAGACGGCATTTCCCATCAGCATCCGGCGCGTTTCGTGCTGATCGGCACCATGAACCCGGAAGAGGGCGAACTGCGTCCACAGTTGCTCGACCGCTTCGGACTGAACGTTGCCTTGAGCGGGCAGACTCCACCGACCGAGCGTGGGCAGATCATCCGTCGGCGGCTGGACTTCGACAGCGATCCGCAAGCGTTCTGCGCACAATGGGAAAGCCCGCAGCGAGCCCTGCGCGAACGTTGCCAGCAGGCGCGCTCGACCCTGGCGAGCATTCCTCTCGACGATCAGGCGCTGGCGCAGATCACCGAGCGCTGCTTTGCTGCCGGCGTCGACGGGATGCGCGCCGATCTGGTCTGGCTGCGCGCCGCTCGGGCCCATGCGGCATGGCGAGGCGCACCGGCGATTGGCGAAGAGGATATCGACGCGGTGGCTGAATTCGCTCTGCGTCATCGTCGCCGCGAGCAGTCGCCGCCCGCGCCGAACCAGGCCAGCGCGCCACAGTCGCAATCGGCAAAAAAACCCGACCCTGCTGAAGGCCAGGGTCAATGGGGCGAAATGCCCGCCCAGGCACTGCCGGTCGGCGCACGACGTGAAATCCCGAGCTGGCCAAAAAAGCCCTAGGCATTCGCCCCCGATCCGACGCGGGGGCGGATGCCAAACCCCGCGCGGGACGCCTGAAAAATGGCCGGCAAGGCCAGAGCCGCACAGCACAAAGCGGCTCGATCAATTGGCCCGGCACCTTGCTCAATGGCCGTCCGCGCCAGCGCGAAGACCTGCTGTATCGCCTGCGCAGTCGTTCGCCCCATGAGCTGTGGCTGGTGATAGTCGATGCGTCGGCCTCGACTCGCCGGCATCAGGCCCTGAGCGATGCCAAAGGGTTGTTGGCGCAGCTGTTCGATGACGCTTACCGTCGCCGGGCGCGCCTGGCATTGCTGACCGCCAGTGGTCACTCGCCGCAATGGCAGGTGCAAGGCCTGAAAGCCTCGAGTGGACTACGAAGCTGGCTTGACGCACTCGGCGCCGGGGGTGGCACGCCGCTGCTGGCCGCTCTGGATGAGGCGGTCCGTTGGCTGGCGTTCAGGCGGCAGCGTTTCCCCGCGGAGCAGCAGCGTCTGTTGCTGCTGACCGATGGCCGCTTGAAAAACTGGTCAGCGCTGCCGACGCTCAAATGTCCGGGGCTGTTGGTGGACATCGAAAGGGGCCCGATCCGGCTCGGTCGGGCACAGGAGCTGGCTGACGGACTGCAGGCGCAGTATCGACATATCGACACCCTGTAACGGCTTGTCGCGTATTGCTTGCGAAGGCGGCCTGACAGCCGGCCCGTTTTCTGGCGTACGCGATGCCCTTGTAGGAGCTGCCGCAGGCTGCGATCTTTTCGGCAATCTCCAGAACCGCTAAAAGATCGCAGGCTGCGCCGGCGCCTACGCCGACCGAAGGTTGGCAGAAAAGATCTGCGAGATGCCGACGGCCTTACGTGTTCAGAAAAATCCGCCAGCCACCCATCATTTACCCATCGCCGCCCGGTACTGGCGCGTGCGTCGGGCGATGTACAACCGATCGACAATTAGCGCAAACAGCGCTGGCACCCTGGGCCTGGGCGCGCGGCCGAGGCTCAGGCGGCGGATCTGGAAACGCACCACGGCCATGCTCGCGAGGGCAGCCAGCGGTTTGCGTTTCCAGCGAATCGCGGGCAATTGCGGATGGCTGAACCCGCCGTTGCGCCAGCGCTTCACCAACTGCGGTTCCACGGTCAACGCGGTGCCGATGCCTGCCATGGAAAGGCGAGGCTAAGCTTAAAGTTAACTTTAATGTCAAGCGTTCAGGCGGGTCAGCATGAAGATTGGTGAATTGGCGCAACTCAGCGGGCTGGCGGCCTCGCGGATCAGATTTTATGAAGCACAAGGGCTGCTGCGTCAGGTTCAGCGCCAGGCCAATGGATACCGCCGTTACCCACCGCAGGTGCTGCAGACGCTGAAAACCATTCAGTGCGCGCAGCAGGCCGGGTTCAGCCTGGAGGAGTTGAAACAACTGTTGCCCGGGAGTGCTCAGGGGGACTTCCAGCACGACCAATTACTGGAGAGTCTTGAGCGCAAGATCGAACAGATCGAAGCCATGCAACTGCACCTGGCCCAGAGCAAGGCGCAGTTGCTGGGGATCATCGATAGCATCAGGCTCAAGCCGGAGGGCATGGCCTGTGATGAAAATGCCGAGCGTGTATTGGCGTCGATCAAGAGGCTTCAGTAACCTGTGGCAGGGGGCAAGCCCCCTGGCCACAGGGGGCGAGGACCCTTAGCTCTGATCAATACACCCATCCCCAAATGCCTGATAACGCAAGATACGGGTCACCCCCGAACTGTCCACATAGGTCATCTCCCGTGTCCCGATGCCGCAATAACCGGAGTCCGACATACTGATGATTCTCGCCACATCCAGCTGCATCGAATAACGGTAATCCTCGACAATCGGCGGTTTGCCGTCATCGGTAGAAGCGGCCAATGCCGTGCCGCTCAAGGTGATCAAAGCCAGGGCGAACGAGGTGCTTTTCATGATGAGCTCCCGTAATGGCTACTGAAGGATTTCAGTAGCCGTACGACGAGCCGCGTGGCGATTTATTCCACGCTCAAGGACACTGTTCCAGGTTGCGGTATTGGATTGCGCATCAGCGTACCGACCACCAGCGCGCCGAGCAACGCCAGCAGTCCTGCGACCCCCAGCACCAGGCTGAAGCCGCCGACAAAGGCCTGGCGGGCCAGTGGTTCGACCACCAGGCGCGCCGATTCCGGCAACTCGCTCAAGGCTGCCGGCATGTCGCCGGCGACCACCCGCGAAGCGATGTTCTGGGTTTGTCCGAGCCATTGCGCCGTCTCGGCCGTCAGGCTGGCGTGCAACAATTGTTCGGTATGACTGCTCAGCAGCGCGCCAAATACCCCGATGGTCAGCACGATCGCACTGAAACGCATGGTGGTGCTCATGCCCGAGGCCATGCCGACACGATCGCGCGGCACGCAGGCCATGATGTTCTTCTGGGTATCGCCATTGAGCAGCCCGGCACCGGCACCTGTCACCGCAATCGCCAAGGCGAAGTTCAGGTAGCCACCACTGGTGACCGCCCAGGCGCTGAGCAGGTTACCCGCACCCACCAGGGTCAAACCGGCGGCCATCAGTGTTGCCGGGGCGAAGTGGCTTGCCAGGCGTGCGCCGATGCGTGGGCAGATCAGCATAGTCAGGGCAAACGGCAGCATGCCCAACCCGGAGGTGATCGCCGAAAAACCCAAACCGTTCTGCAGGTAAAACGGCAGCAAGGTCATCATCACTTGCGCGCAACCTGCATAGGCGAACATCCCCAGCAATGCACCGATAAATCGCGGATGGCGAAACAGTTGCAGATCGACCATCGGCCGCTGCTGCAAGCGCTCGATCACCACAAACAGGCCCAACAACAGCGCGCCACCCAGCAGGCGGGCATAGGTCAGTGGATTGCTCCAACCGATCCGGTTGGCTTCGATCAAGCCCCAGATCAGGCACAACAGGCTGGCGCTGAAGGCCAGACTGCCCCAGGGGTCGAGACGGGCGGCCTGGGTGTCCCGAGACTCCGGCACCGCGCGCCAGACCATGGCCATCAACAGCAGGCCCACCGGCAGATTGAGGTAAAAAATCCAGCGCCAGCCCATGAATTCGGTGATCAGCCCGCCGACGGTCGGCGCGGCGGTCATCGCCACACCCATGCACGCGCCCCAGAACGCCCAGGCTTTGGCCCGTTCCACCTCGTCGTGAAAGCAGTGGCCGATCGAGGCCAGTGCCGAGGTCAGCAGCAACGCCGCGCCGACCCCTTTGACGGCGCGGGCGATGTCGAGAAACAAGGCATTGGGCGCCGCGCCGCAACCCATCGAGGCGAGGATGAAAATACTCAGCCCCCAGAGCAGGGTTTTCTTGCGCCCGAAGCGGTCGGCGATGCTCCCGGCCGGCAGCAGCAGCGCGGCGAAGGCCAGCATGTAAGCACTGACCACCCATTCGATATCGGCGAAGTTGGCTCCCAGGTCGCGAGCGATACTCGGTAGCGTGACGGCGACGATATTGGTGTCGAGCACGATCAGCGAACAGACCCCGGAAGCGGTCAACAGCGTAAGACGTGGGCTGACCCGGTTCATGGCATCACCCGCGTTGCCTTGCAGGCAATGGATGCCAAGTGGACGCCGATAGACGCTGATTTTCGGCTGAAACAGCTGCTCAGCGTCAGAGCAAGGGATTTGACGCGCATGGCTTGAGCTCACTACTGTGGAGTTTGAACCAGCTTATCGCGGGTTCTTCAGTGCTTTATTAGCTGGAGGCCAGCACTTCATTACCTTTGAGCTAATGCCGTTATGGAAATACGTCATTTCCGCTACTTCCTGGCCGTTGCCCGGCAGCGCAACTTCACCCGCGCCGCGGAGCAATTGGGCATTGCGCCGCCGACCTTGACCAGGCAGATCCAGGACATGGAAAACGCCCTGGGCACCCGACTGTTCCTGCGCCAGCAACGTGAGGTCAGCCTGACCGAGGCCGGCGCCGTCCTGATGATCGAGGCCGAAGCCACTGTGCGGCAGTTCGAATTTGCGCAACTCAATGCCCAGCGCGCCGGGCGCGGTGAGACCGGTCATATCGAATTGGGCTACGTGGCCTCGGCGGTGTACTCGGGTTTGTTGCAAAAGCAGGTGCAGAGTTTTAGCCGTGAGTACCCGGATGTCAGCCTCAGTGTGCGGGAAAGTCCGATGGCAGCCTTGCCGGGACTGGTTGCCGAGGGGCGGTTCGACATCGGTTACATCCGCTCGCCCATGACCTTGCCCGAAGGGCTGGACGCGATTCGCCTGGACGCCGAAGGTTTCGTTCTGGCGCTGTCGGCCGAGGCCTGGTTGAGCCGCTTGGCGGACATCACGCCTGAGCACTTGCAGGATCAAACGTTCATTCTTCCGGAGCAAATCAGCGGCACCTTGCAGGTCGCGGCCCAAGGTGGCTATGCACCAAAACTGGGGCCGCAACCAGGCGGGCTGGTGGCGGTGATCGCGCTGGTGTCGTTGGGGCAGGGCGTGGCGGTGGTGCCTGAGTCAGTTGTCGGGCACGTCAGCTTGCCGAATGTGCTGTACCGGCCGATCAAGGGCAGCGAGGCGTGTTCCTGGTTGTCGTTGATCCATCGCCGCTTCGAAAAGGCCCTGGCGGTTGCGCGTTACATCGAGCAGGTCAAAGATCGGTTTCCAATAGATAAATGATGTTTGGCCCGGAAAAGATCGCAGCCTTCGGCAGCTTCTACGGGTTTTCGGTCGCGCCGATTGGTGTAGGAGCTGCCGAAGGCTGCGATCTTTTGATCTTTTGCACCCTGAACAGATTCTGTAATGATTTTTCGTTGTAGGAAATTTCGCTTCTGGCTGTACTCTCCAAGTCCGTTTTTTCTCTCAGGACTTGCATGAACACCCTTTCGGAGTCTCCCAGTCGTCCTTTCGCCTGGACACTCGACCTTCCTTTCGCTCAATACTCCTCTCGCCAATCGGCAATTCTGAGGCTGTGCGGACAGGCTAAACATCCAGTCTTGCGACTCTCTTCGGCCCGCATCCCCGGGCAGCCCGACTTCATGACTTTTCGCCGACCTTCAGGTCGTGCCTTGCCGTGTCCGGCATTCTGAATTCATTAGAGAGATTGATTAGATTTTATGGAATGGATAGCTGACCCCACGGCCTGGCTTGGCCTGTTGACCCTGATTGTGCTGGAGCTGGTGCTGGGCATCGATAACCTGGTGTTTATCGCGATCCTGGCGGACAAGTTGCCGCCCGAGCAGCGCGACCGCGCGCGTATCATCGGCCTGTCCCTGGCTTTGCTGATGCGCCTGGGCCTGCTGGCGAGTATTTCCTGGCTGGTAACCCTGACCCAGCCGTTGTTCGAGGTGTTCGACAAGAGCTTCTCCGGGCGCGACCTGATCATGCTGTTCGGTGGTGTGTTCCTGCTGTTCAAGGCGACCATGGAATTGCATGAACGACTCGAAGGTCACGTCAGCCAGCGCGCCAGTAATGCGGCATACGCAATGTTCTGGCCGATCGTCGCGCAGATTGTGGTGCTGGATGCGGTGTTCTCGCTGGATGCGGTGATTACCGCGGTGGGCATGGTCGATGAGCTGGCGGTGATGATGATCGCAGTGATCATTTCCATCGGTTTGATGATTGTCGCGAGCAAGCCGCTGACCCGATTCGTCAACGAACACCCGACGGTAATCATGCTGTGTCTGGGCTTCCTGATGATGATTGGTTTCAGCCTGACCGCTGAAGGCCTGGGCTTCCACATCCCCAAAGGCTACCTGTACGCGGCCATCGGTTTCTCGATCCTGATCGAAGTGTTCAACCAGATCGCCCGGATTCAACGCAAGAAGTCCGTGCAGGGCCTGCGGCCGATGCGTGAGCGCACCGCTCATGCAGTGATGCGCTTGCTCGGTGGCCGAACGCTGGCGGTAGACGAAGTGGGTGAGGAGATTGCCGACTTGCTCAAAGGCGGTGAGGGTGCCAGCAAGGAGCTGTTCGACCGCCGCGAACGGGTAATGATCAGCGGTGTGCTGCAACTGGCCGAGCGGCCGATTCGTAACTTGATGACGGTGCGGGCCGAGGTCGACCACCTGGATCTGGCTGACAGTGCCGAAACCATCCGCACCACGCTGATGCACTCGTCCTATTCGCGCTTGCCGCTGATTCGCGGCGGCGCGGTGGATGAGCCGCTGGGCTTCGTGCACAAGAAGGAACTGCTCAAGGCATACCTGGCCGGTGAAGAACCGAACCTCGAGCATCTGGCGCGCAAGACCCTCAACCTGCTGGACAGTTATTCGATCCTCAATGCCCTGGAACAAATGCGCAAAGCCTCGACCCACATCGCCTTTGTGGTCAACGAATTCGGCGACTTCATGGGCGTGCTGACCATGACCGACATCCTTGAGTCCATCGCCGGTGAGCTGCCCGACGCCAGCGAAGTCGCCGGCCCGGACATCGTCGAAGCACCGGGCGGGTTCATGGTCAACGGCGCGCTGAACCTGGCGCGAATCGGCCAGCGAACCGGCTTCAACGCCGCAGCGACCGAGGATTACCAGACCCTGGCGGGGTTAGTAATGAGCCTGCTGGATCGCCTGCCAATGATCGGCGACAGCCTCGAATGGGAGACCTGGCGCATGACCGTGGTGGCGGTCGAGGAGCGGCGGGTGACGCGGGTGTTGTTGGTCCGTGCAGACGCAGAGCTCATCGGCGCCTGACGGGACGCAATCGACCAAGCTCCCACTGGTTCCGAGTCGATCGCAGGTTATGTGATCGATGAAAATCCAATGCAGGAGCTTGCACGCCAAAGTGTCGAAGCTGGTTGCTCGTTGGCGAATGAATCGGACATTACAAGTCGACGTTGTCCTTGATCCACATATCGCTACCCTGTATTCGTCATTTGAGCTTTAAGTGGCCGTTTAGTCGATCCTCCTTCATAGAAAGTCGAGACTCCTGTATTCCTCTCGATCACTGCAAGGACATGACAGTGTTCAAATTTTCGCGTAATTGGCCTCTGCAAGTGTTTAGTGGCGCCGCCTGTATGGACTCGGGAAGGACGGAAGTGATGGGCATCTTCGATCTACTTCCAGCAACTTAATGGATATTGCTGACCGTTCCAGGTTGTCCACCCCGTAGTTTTATTACCCGTAGGTTTGGGTAAGTACCATCGATTACCATCAGCGTGGTTGAAGTACAGGCCTCCTTTTTTACCAAAGCGTGGATTGGTCAATGCCACCCACTTCGAGCCATTGTCGGAAAAACGGCCCTTCCAGCGGGCGCCGGAGGTACTGGTGGCGGTGCCGTCACCGTTGTCGATCGTTTGGCTATCCTCGACGACGGTCCACCGCATTTGCGCCGGCCGCCCGTCGATAGTGCAGGACCAGGAACCATTCCACCAGCCCGACACCGTGCTGGCGTAAGCCGGGCTGGCAACGGCGAGACAAAACAATGCCACGCTGCAGGAAGCGGCAAGTAGCGAACTGTACTTTGCGGTCATAAGCGGCATACTCCTTGCGAAAAAATACGGCCTCAATAACAGAAAAAGTGAGATTGGATGATTGATTGTTTCAGACTCCGATGCAGGGGCACTAGTTCTCTGACCAAGTACCGGATGTCGAATTTTTACGATAGACCGTACAAAGGCCGTCGTCAGAACAAATGGAAACTAATTGGGCGCTAGTAATCGCAATGAGATCAGCAGCAAATCCCATAAACATCCGAAAAATAGAACCCGTTTCACAAATCAAAGTTCGTTAATTCACAGTTGCTGACTAGTCAATCGAAATCCAATCAGGGCTTACGTCCTCTCACTGCCTGTGGCACACTTCCCGCTATACGATCCGCTATTGCGTACGTTATTCCGGTATAGCGGAATAGTGGCTGCCTCGGACCTATTTGACAGAATTTCTCAGAACACCGTTTTCACTCAGGAGAAACACTCATGAGCATTACTCGCTACGGCACCGGTAGCACCGCCGGTGGCGGCCAGCCGCGTCCTTTCGCCCGCGCAGTCGAAGCCGATGGCTGGCTGTACGTGTCCGGCCAGGTCCCGGCGGTGGATGGCGAGATCATCAGCGGCGGGATCGTCGAGCAGACTCACCAGGCCATGCGCAACCTGATCGCCATCCTCGAAGAGGCCGGTTATGCCCTGGAGGATGTGGTGCGTACCGGCGTGTGGCTGGAAGACCCGCGGGATTTCTGGAGTTTCAACAAGGTGTTTTCCGAGTACTTCAAAAGCGAACACGCCCCGGCGCGGGCCTGTGTGCAGGCGAACATGATGGTCGACTGCAAGGTCGAGATTGATTGCGTGGCGTACAAGAAGAAGGCCTGAATCGCGTGTTGTTGCACCTTCACGGGTGTACCTGCTCGGCGTAGGAGCTGGCGCAGCCTGCGATCTTTTGGCGATGTTGGAGATGGCCCAAGGGCAAGATCAAAAGATCGCAGCCTACGGCAGCTCCTACGGGCCATTAGTCTGTCGCCTGAGCCACGGTTAATATCCCCGGCGAATTTGAATGGGAACCCACTGACATGACCGAAGACACCATCAAGCGCCGGGCTCGCGGGCTGGACCGGGCGTTCGACATCCTCGATTTCCTCAAGGAAATCGGCCAGCCGTTGCGCCCCAACGATATCGCCAGTGGCATCGGCAGCCCGAAATCCACGGTCTATGAGTTGGTCGCGTCCTTGCTCGAACGACGGATTCTCGAACCGGTGGGCAAGGACGGTCACGTCTACCTCGGCCGTCAGCTGTACTTCCTCGGTCAGGCGCATTTACGCCATTTCGACCTGAGCCGCGAGGCTGATCATGCCTTGCAGGAGATCGTCAGCCAGACCCGCGAGACCGCGCAGTTGTGCCTGCTCAACGGGCGCAAGTACACCGTCGCGCAGATGAAGGAAGGCGAGCGGCACTTCCGGATTTCCTCGGACATCGGCGAGAACGCGCCGATTCCCTGGACCGCCTCCGGACGCCTGCTGCTCAGTCATTTGAGCGATCAGGAGATTGTCGAGCTGATCGCTGACGAGGACTTCATCCTGCCCGACGGTCAGCGCCTGCCGCTGGACACCTTCCTCAAGGAAATTCGTCAGGCTGGAGTCGAAGGCTTCTTTTCTTTCGACAGCGTGGCCGACACCTTTACCCATTGCTTCGCCGCGCCGGTGAAGGACGAACGCGGCATTTGCATCGCGACCCTGTGCATCGTCGCCCCACGGGCCGACGCCAGGAACAATTACAACGACTACCGCCGGGTGCTGATCGACAGTGCGAACAACCTGGCCCGTCGTATCAATGATTAACTGCGGTTGCTAGCGGCCGCACAGGTGAGGAATCAGATCATGTCTTGCGCCTTGAATATCGCTGCCGTGGAAAAGGGCACCGCCCAGCCCGGTGCCAACCTGGCGCGAGACGTCAGCCTGCCGGCGCTGGTGCTGCACCGTGAAGCCCTGGAGCACAATATTCGCTGGATGCAGGACTTCGTCAGCAACAGCGGTGCCCAGCTCGCGCCCCATGGCAAGACAAGCATGACCCCAGCGCTGTTTCGTCGGCAGTTGGCGCAGGGCGCCTGGGGCATCACCCTGGCGACGGCGGTGCAGACCCGTGCGGCCTATGCCCACGGTGTACGCCGGGTACTGATGGCCAACCAGTTGGTCGGCGCGCCGAACATGGCGTTGATCGCCGAGTTACTGGCGGACCCGTCCTTTGAATTCCATTGCATGGTCGATCACCCGGACAACGTCGCCGACCTCGGGGCCTTTTTCGCCGCGCGCGGAGTGCGCCTGAATGTGATGATCGAATACGGCGTGGTCGGCGGCCGTTGCGGCTGCCGCAGCGAGCAGGAAGTGCTGGATCTGGCGCAGGCGATCAAGGCACAGCCGGCACTGGCCCTGACCGGTATCGAAGGTTATGAAGGGGTGATCCACGGCGACCAGGCCGTGAGCGGGATTCGACAGTTTGCCGACTCGTTGGTCCGTCTGGCGGTGGAGTTGCAAGACAGCGGCGCCTTCGCTATCGACAAGCCGATCCTCACGGCGTCGGGTTCGGCCTGGTATGACCTGATCGCCGAATCCTTCGAGACACAGAACGCCAGCGGACGTTTCCTTAGCGTGCTGCGGCCCGGCAGTTATGTGGCCCACGACCATGGCATCTACAAAGAAGCGCAGTGCTGCGTGCTCGATCGGCGCAGCGATTTGCACGAAGGCCTGCGCCCGGCGCTGGAAGTCTGGGCCCATGTGCAGTCGTTGCCGGAACCGGGGTTCGCGGTGATCGCCCTGGGCAAGCGCGATGTCGCCTACGACGCCGGCTTACCGACGCCGCTGTTGCGTTACAAGGCTGGTGTGCTGCCGGCCAAGGGTGACGACGTCAGTGCCTGCGAGGTGACGGCAGTCATGGACCAGCATGCGTTCATGACGGTGGCGCCCGGTTGCGAGTTACGCGTGGGGGACATCATCTCCTTCGGCACTTCGCACCCATGCCTGACCTTTGACAAGTGGCGCACCGGGTGTCTGGTGGATGAGCAGTTGAATGTCATCGAAAGCATGGAAACCTGTTTCTAGGCTTGAGACCGAGTCGCGGCCGTCGGAACGCCCCCTGGAGCAAGCCCGCTCCTACATTAAACCGTGTCAAGCCAAATGCAGTCCCATGTAGGAGCTGCCGCAGGCTGCGATCTTTTGATCTTCTGCGATGTTGCCGACACCAAAAGATCAAAAGATCGCAGCCTGCGGCAGCTCCTTGTATCTCGACTATCGCTCCGCCAGGAGCGATAGTTCTCGACTGATCATCGAGGGAGGGATTTGGAAGCCGTGCAGCTCCTTAGGCCTAGAGCCTGCGACGTAGATCGTGCTCCAACCCTCCACACTCACTCATATAGTTCGAACGGTATCTTGGGCCCGTCTCTGGCGAGAGCCCGCATTCGCAAGGTTGGACAGAGTGCAGTGATGATCACAATTGATTCAATTGGGAGACGATCATGTCCGATTATGTTGGCGTCGACGCCGCTAAACACACCTTTGACATCGCCAAATACCTGCCTAACGGCAAACATAAAACCAAAGCAAAATTGCCCAATGCAATCAAGGGGTTCGAGGAGTTCCACGCCTGGCTGCAGAAGCACGTCGAGCCTTCAGCCTTAATCGTGATGGAAGCCACCGGCATCTACCACGAAGCGCTGGCCGAGTTCTTGTACAACAAGGGCTATCGGGTCTGTGTCGTCAATCCTGCGCAGACCAAAGCCCATGCCAGGAGTGATTTGCAACGGGTCAAAACAGACAAGACCGACGCCAAGCTAATCGCCGATTTCGCCAAGGAAAAGCATGAAAAGCTAACGCTGTGGGCGCCGGAGCCACTGAAGTATCGACAGGTGAAGGCCATGGTTCGTCGCCTGAACGACCTTCAGGAAATGCTGCAAATGGAACGTAATCGTCTGGACGTGTCCGACGACAGCGTCAAGGTTTCGATCAATTCCGTCATCAACCACATCCAGAAAGAGATTGCCGAAACCAAAAAGGCGCTGAAGAAACACATTGATGACGACCCGGACATGCGCCAAATGCGCGACTTGGTGGTGACCATTGATGGCATTGCCGACAAATCGGCGCAGATGCTTTTTGCCGAGCTGGGCGACCTGCGAAAGTATTCGAATCCTCGACAAATGGTGGCGGCGGCGGGCTTAAATCCAAAGCTGGAAGAGTCTGGCCAGCTTAAGGGCCGCACCTTTATCTCGAAAATCGGATCAGCGCGACTCCGCACCGGGCTCTACATGCCAGGTCTGGTGGCGATGCAGCATAACGAAGCGATTATCGCGCTCAAAGAGCGATTGAAAGCCAACGGCAAGGCCCCCAAGCAGATCATCTGTGCAGCGATGCGCAAGCTGCTGCACATCATCTTTGGAGTGATCAAATCGGGCCAACCATTTGACCCGAAACTTGCGCTTGCCCGGTGAGGGTTAAGACGGTATCTACAGAATCAAAAGATCGCAGGCTGCGCCAGCTCCTACGAAAAGCCCGGCCGCATCATCACCGAAATCTTTTCAGTCCCGATAAAACACCTGCACCAGGTGATAGCCGAACTTGCTCTTGATCGGCCCATGCACAGTGCGCAGCGGTTTCTTGAAGATCACTTGATCGATGGCGCCGACCATCTGCCCTGGCCGTACTTCGCCCAAGTCACCGCCGCGCTTGCCGGAGGGGCAGGTGGAGTACTTCCTGGCCAACACATCGAAGGCTTCGCCTTTGGCGATACGCTGCTTGAGTTGTTCGGCTTCTTCGGCCGTTTTCACCAGGATATGGCGGGCTTGAGCTTTCATCGGGGCAGTTACCTTGAAGCGGTAGTGTCAGCGGGGCGCGGGATTATGCCCGAAACTCAGCTGTTCTGGCTGATCATCGTGCGAATCTTGGTGGCCAGCACGTCGATGGAAAACGGTTTGGCCACCATGTCCATGCCTTCCTCAAGGAAGCCCTGGCGTTCGAGGGCCTTTTCGGCGTAACCGGTCATGAACAGCACTTTGAGTTGCGGGCGATTCTGGCGGGCGATTTCCGCCAGTTGGCGGCCATTCATGCCAGGCAGGCCGACGTCGGTCACCAGCAGGTCAACCCGCAAGTCGGACTCCAGCAGCGGCAGTGCGGTTTTTGCATCTTCAGCTTCATGGGCGTTATACCCCAGTTCATCCAGCACATTGAGCACCAGCATCCGTACCGCCGGGTCGTCTTCTACCAACACCACGGTTTCGCCCGCGATGGCCGGTGGTGTGACCTGGGGGCTGGCCGCCTGGGTTTTTTCCACGGCCGCGAGGTAAAGCCTCGGTAGATACAGGCGCACGCTGGTGCCTTGGCCGGGGAGACTGGAAAGGCTGACATGGCCACCGGATTGCTGGGCAAAACCATAGATCATCGACAAGCCCAGGCCAGTGCCCTGACCGATGGGTTTGGTGGTGAAAAACGGGTCGAAGGCTTTGGCCAGCACCGAAGGGGTCATGCCGCTGCCATTGTCGGTGACGCCAATCATCACATAGTCGCCGGCCTTGACTGGTTCCAGGGTGCTGATATCCGTACCGTCCAGGTAGCTATTGGAGGTTTCGATCAGTAGTTCGCCGCCATTGGGCATGGCATCGCGGGCGTTGATCACCAGATTGAGCAGGGCATTTTCCAGTTGGCTGACGTCGGTGTTAACCGGCCAGACTTCGTCAGCCAGCTGCAGTTTGAGGTTGATGTGCTCGCCCTTGGTGCGGCTGAACAGATCTTCCAGCGAGTGCACCAACTGGTTGGGGTCGATGGGTTTGCGATCCAGCGATTGCCGGCGGGAGAACGCCAGCAGCCGATGGGTGAGGGCAGCGGCGCGGTGGGCCGAAGACACTGCCGCATCGGTGAAACGGCCAATCTCGGCGCTACGCCCTTCGGCAATATAACGTTGCATCAGGTCGAGGCTGCCGATAATCCCGGTGAGCATATTGTTGAAGTCATGGGCGATGCCGCCGGTGAGCTGGCCGAGGGCTTCCATTTTCTGCGCATGGCGCAGTGCCTCTTCGGCGCGCTCGCGTTCGAACATTTCATTTTGCAGGCGCAGGTTGGTTTCAGCCAGTTCCCGAGTCCGGGCGGCGACGCGTTCTTCCAGGGTTTCATTGAGGTTGCGCAGGGCGGCTTCGGTTTGTTTGCGCTCGGTTTCATCGATCACAAAGATGTAGAAGCCATTGATCGCACCATCGGCACCGTGGCGCGGCAGGTACTTCATCAAGGCATGGCGCGGGCGCCCGTCACGGTGGAAGGATTCTGCCTCGAAGCTGCAAGGCTGGCCGGCGAGGGCCGCGGCGATCTGTTTGGCGCGGGCGGCATACAGTTCTTCGCCGATGACTTCGCGGATGGTTTTTCCGTACAGCTCTTGCGGGGTCATGCCATACCAATCCAGGTAGGCGGCGTTGTTCAGCCGAAAGCGCTCTTCGTTGTCGACATAACCGATCAGCACCGGCATGGCATTGATGATCAGCTGCAGCTCGGTCTGGCTTTGGCGCAGCGCTTGCTCCATCTGCTTGCGATCTGTCAGGTCGAGTGCGGCGCCAAGGAAACGGAGTGGCCGGTCGTGGTGATCCTTGTAACAGCGGCCGCGGGCAAACACCCAGCGCAGTTGGCCATCGGGCAGCAGCAGACGGTATTCCTCGGCATATTCAGTGCCGTGGGTAATGCAGTATTTGATCCCGCGGGCGACCATGCCACGGTCTTGCGGGTGGACGGCGCTCAGGTAGTCGCTGATGGGCAGTTGCCCGGCCAGGGCAGGATCGATCCCGTGCAGCTGGGCAAAGTGTGGGTCGGCGATAAAGCGATCTTCGGCGATATCCCAGTCCCAGATACCCACCGCGTCGGTGGCCGAGAGCGCCAGTTGCAGGCGCTCTTCGGACTCGCGCTGAGCCTTGATACTGGCTTCGGAGCGCAGTTTCAGTTCCAGCGCGACCCGCCGACGTTCGTTGGTCTCGATGGCGGTGACCAGAATCCCGGCGACCAGCCCGTGCTCATCGCGGATCGGGCTGTAGGTCAGGTCAAGCCAGAGCTCGGAGTCGCGGCCCCGGTGTTGCAGGTTGAAACACTGTTCGCTGTAGGTGCGCACCTGGCCCTGCAATACGGCATTGTAGATGGGCGCGGTGAAGTCCTGGAGTTCCGGCCAGATCAGGTGCGTCGGCTGTCCGAAAGCCTGCGGATGCTTGTGGCCGGCCAGCAGGGCGAAGCCGTCGTTGTAGATTTGCGTGAGCTGCGGGCCCCACAGCAGCAACATGGGCATCGGCGAATGAATCACGATGTCCACGGCCGTGCGCAGGCTTTGCGGCCAGTTGCCGGGCTCGCCCAGCGGACTTTGCGTCCAGTCCAGACGGGCTATCAGTGCCTGGGCTTCACTGCCGGTGGGCGATTCGTTCATCGGATAGATCCTGAGAGGGGAGCCTGGTGGCCTGTTGTATCTAGGATGCTTCCAGACGTTAGACGTTCAATACCTCAAAAAGTGGCATTTATCGATTGTTTCTATTCGTATGAGTGCTTAAGGGGGCCGGATTTTACACCTTCAACTCCGCGCGGTCGCGAAACTGTTCCAGGGCCTGCGGATTGGCCAGCGCATCAGTGTTCTTCACGACCTCCCCATGCACCACATTCCTCACCGCCAGCTCGACAATCTTGCCGCTGATGGTGCGTGGAATATCGGTGACGGCGAGGATTTTCGCCGGCACATGCCGCGGCGTGGTGTTGCTGCGGATCACCTGGCGAATTTCTTCCTCGAGCGCTGCATCGAGCTCGACGCCTTCACGCAGGCGCACAAACAGCACCACGCGCACGTCGTCCTGCCAGCTCTGGCCGATAGCGATGCTTTCCAGCACCTGCTCGATTTTTTCCACCTGGCGGTAGATCTCCGCAGTGCCGATGCGCACGCCGCCCGGGTTGAGCACCGCGTCCGAACGACCGTGGATCATCAGGCTGCCATGGGGCAGTTGTTCGGCATAGTCACCCTGGGCCCATACGCCGGGGAACTGGCTGAAATACGCGGCGCGGAATTTTTCCTGCTGCGGGTCGTTCCAGAAGCCGATCGGCAGGGCCGGGAAGTGACGGGTGCAGACCAGCTCACCTTTCTCGCCGATGACTGGCTGGCCAGCGTCGTTCCACACTTCAATGGCCATGCCCAGGCTCTTGCCCTGCATCTCGCCGCGACGCACCGGCAACAGCGGATTGCCGGCGACAAAACAGGAAACGATGTCGGTGCCACCGGACATCGACGCCAGGCACAGATCGCTTTTGATCTCGCGGTAAACGTAGTCATAGCTTTGCGGCGACAGCGCCGAGCCGGTCGACAGAATGGTCTTGAGACTGCCCAGGTGATGGCTGTGGCGCGGCTGCACGCCGGCGCTTTCGAGGCTTGCGAGGTACTTGGGGCTGGTGCCGAATACAGTGATCTGCTCGCTGTCGATCAGGTCGATCAAGCGCGCCGGCCCCGGGTGAAACGCAGAGCCGTCGTAGAGCAGCACACTGGCCCCGACCGCCAGCGCCGAGACCAGCCAGTTCCACATCATCCAGCCGCAGGTGGTGTAGTAGAACAGCAGATCGTCACGCCCCAGGTCGACATGCAGGCCATGTTCCTTGACGTGTTGCAGCAGTACGCCGCCGGTGCTGTGGATGATGCATTTCGGGATGCCGGTGGTACCGCTGGAATAGAGGATGTACAGCGGATGGTCGAAGGGCACGGCGACGAATTCGGGCTCGCCGCCGGCCTGGTAGAAATCATTCCAGAGCGCCACATTGGCCGGGCTCTGGTAATCCTCGACGCGGCTCTGGGGTCGTGCAAAGGGCACGATGATCAATTGCTGCAGCGAGGGCAGGCGCTGGAGAATCTCGTTGATCTTCGCGGTCTGGTCGATCTCTTTTCCAGCGTAGCGGTAGCCGGCGCAGGTGATCAGCACCTTGGGTTCGATCTGGCCGAAGCGGTCGATCACCCCTTGGGTGCCGAAATCCGGCGAGGAGCAGGACCAGATGGCCCCCAGGCTGGTGGTGGCGAGCATGCCGACCAGGGTTTGCCAGGAGTTGGGCATACAGGCGGCGACCCGGTCGCCAGCGGCGACGCCGGCCGCTCGCAGGCTCTTTTGCAGGCCGGCCACATGGTTGGCCAGGTCAGCGTAGGTCAGTTGTTCGCGCTGGCCGTTCTCGCGGATGGAGATTACCGCCGGGGAGTTGTCACGGCGACGCAGCAGGTGTTCGGCGAAGTTCAGCGTGGCACCGGGGAACCACTGGGCGCTGGGCATGCTGGGGCCTTCGACCAGCACCGCGCTGGGGGGCGTGTGAAATTCGATGTCGAAGAAGTCGACAATGGCCTGCCAGAACTCTTCGCGCCGATCGACGCTCCATTGGTGCAGGGCAGGGTAGTCGGTGATGTCGAGGTCGTGGCGGTGATTGATGAACCGCCGGAAAGCCTCCATGTGGGTCTTGCTGATTCGCTCGGCGCTGGGTTGCCAGAGGATTTCGGACATGGCTGGTCTCTTTTTTGTTTTAAATATGCCTGATCGATACACAACCCGTAGCAGCTGGCGCAGCCTGCGTTCCTCTGCGCAGCAGTCGTAATCCGGATAATTCAATCATCCTGACGGACCGCATGCACTGAATTTACGACCGCTTCGCGATCGAACGCAGGCTGCGCCAGCGGCTACGGGATTTGCACCAGCTTCAAAGTTTTATTGCGCCAACCACCCACCATCGATATTCCACGCCGCGCCACGCACCTGGCTGCCGGCTTCGCTGCACAAAAATAGTACCAGTTCACCCAGCTGCGGTGGAGTGACGAACTCCAGCGAAGGCTGTTTCTCGGCCAGCAGATCATGTTGCGCCTGCTGCGGGTCGACGCCTGTGGCAATGCGCGCATCGATCTGCTTCTGCACCAGCGGAGTCAGCACCCAGCCCGGGCAGATGGCGTTGCAGGTGATGTTGGTAGTGGCGGTTTCCAGGCCGACCACTTTGGTCAGGCCGATCACCCCATGCTTGGCGGCGACATAGGCTGACTTGTTTGCAGAACCGACCTGGCCGTGCACCGAGGCGATGTTGACGATCCGCCCCCAGCCCTTGGCACGCATGCCGGGCAGGCTCAGCCGGGTGCCGTGGAACACCGAAGAGAGGTTGATGGCGATGATTGAGTCCCAGCGCTCCAGCGGAAAGTCTTCCACGGGGGCTACATGCTGGATGCCGGCGTTGTTCACCAGAATGTCGACGCCGCCGAATTCGCGCTCGGCATAGGCGATCATCTCGGCGATTTGCGCCGGGTCGCTGACATCGGCCGGATGATGGCCGACCTTGCCGCCAAACTGTGAAACCTCGGCGATGACCGCCGAGGCATCCCCGAAACCATTGAGAATCAGATTGGCGCCAGCCTTGGCCAGGCTCAGGGCGATGCCCAGGCCGATGCCGCTGGTGGAGCCGGTGACCAGTGCGGTTTTGCCGGAAAGATTAGTCATAAGTTCCTCACACAATGCCGGTGGCGTAGAAGGTGCCGATCACCACGAAAACCGCGAGGGTCTTGATGATGGTGATGCCGAAGATATCTTTGTAGGCTTCGCGGTGGGTCAGGCCGGTAACCGCCAGCAAGGTGATCACCGCGCCGTTGTGCGGCAGGGTGTCCATGCCGCCGCTGGCCATGGCCGCGACCCGGTGCAGGACTTCCAGCGGAATATTCGCCGCATTGGCCGCTGCGATAAAGCTGTTGGACATCGCCGCCAGGGCGATGCTCATGCCGCCCGAGGCCGAGCCGGTGATACCGGCCAGCAGGGTGACGGTAATGGCTTCATTGACCAGCGGGTCGGGAATGCTCTTGAGCCAGTCGGCCAGCACCAGGAAGCCCGGCAGCGAGGCGATCACCGCACCGAAGCCGTATTCCGAAGCGGTGTTCATCGCCGCCAGCAGCGCGCCGCTGACCGCACTTCTGCTGCCTTCGGCGAGTCGGCCGCGGATCGCCTGGAAACCGAAGACCAGCACCATGATGATGCCCACCAGCAGCGCTGCCTGGACCGCCCAGATCGCGGTGAGCTTGGCGATTTCGGTTTGCACCGGTGCGGCCATGCCCGGCAGGCTGAGGCTGTGGGTCTTGCCGTACCAGAGCGGAATCCAGTGGGTGAACAGCAGGTTCATCAGGCCGACCAGCAGCAGCGGCGAGAGGGCGATCCAGGGGTTGGGCAGCGTGATGTCTGCAGCGGTTTCCGGCTCGTTGCGCAGCTCGCTGCCATAGCCTTCGCCCGAGCGCTGGGCCTTGTTGCGCTGGCGCTGCAGATAGAGCATGCCGACGCAGAACACGAAGATTGCACCGATCAACCCGAGCCACGGCGCGGCCCAGGCAGTGGTGTTGAAAAAGGTGCTGGGGATGATGTTCTGGATCTGCGGGGTGCCGGGCAGGGCGTCCATGGTGAAGGAAAACGCACCCAGGGCGATGGTCGCCGGGATCAGGCGCTTGGGGATATTGCTCTGGCGGAACATCTCGGCGGCAAACGGGTAGACCGCGAACACCACCACGAACAGCGACACACCGCCGTAGGTCAGCAGGGCGCAGACCAGCACGATGACCAGCATTGCCTGACGGGTGCCAAGCAAGCGAATGGCTGCGGCGACGATCGAACGCGAGAAGCCGGACAGCTCGATCAGCTTGCCGAACACCGCACCGAGCAGGAACACCGGAAAATACAGTTTGATGAAACCGACCATTTTCTCCATGAACACCCCGGTGAAGGCCGGAGCGACAGCGGAAGGGTCAGTGAGCAATACCGCGCCAAGGGCGGCAATCGGGGCGAAGAGGATAACGCTGTAGCCACGGTAGGCGGCGAGCATCAGCAGCGAAAGGGCTGCTAAAGCGATGATCACACTCATGGTGTGTCTCCTGGATTGTTATTTTTGTAGAGGTGAAGCTTTGGTGGCTGTGGGTATAGCCAGTTTCGTGCCAGTACACTAACTTGTTGAAAAATATAGATATTTTATTTTTGTGTGGTGTGGGAGAGTCAATCTGTCTCTTTTTGGAGACCGGGGGTGTCGGAAAAGATTGCAGCCTGCGGCAGCTCCTACGGGTTTTCGGTCGCGCCGATTGGTGTAGGAGCTGCCGAAGGCTGCGATCTTTTGATTTTCAGCAATCTGAAAGGTCATCTCAATTATGAGATTTATGTCTCTCTATTGAGACTCTGCAATCCCCAACGCCACCATCTTCTTGTACAGCGTCGATCGCCCCAACCCCAGGCGCGCCGCAGCCTCGATGACTTTCCCACCACATTGCGCGAGGGCCGTTTCAATCAACTGCCGATCAAACCGCTCTCGCGCCGCGCTGAAGCTTTCATTGACAATAGGCCCCAGCGCCGAAGACGCAAGGCGCTCCACCGGACTGAAAGTCCCGATTGCCGCGCGGATATCCGCTGCGTTCAACATCAGGTCGTCGCTGAGCAACGCCGCGCGTTCCAGCACATTACGCAATTCACGGATGTTGCCCGGCCAGGCATGCTGGCCGAGCAGCGCCAGGGCTTGGCTGTCGAGCTCATGCTGGCTGCGCAGTTCTTCGAGGATGGCTTCGCTCAACGCCGGCAGATCGTCGAGTCGTTCGCGCAGTGGCGGTACCTGGATCGGCAGCACGTTGAGGCGGTAATACAGGTCAGCACGAAACTCGCCGCGCTTGATCGCGGCCTGCAGGTCGGTGGAGGTGGCGGCAATCACCCGCACATCGCTCTGGATCACTTCGTTGGAGCCGACCGGTTCGAACTCCTTCTCTTGCAGCACCCGCAGCAACTTGCTCTGCAATGGCAGCGGCATGTCGCCGATTTCGTCGAGAAACAGCGTGCCGCCCTGGGCGATCTGCAGTTTCCCGCTGCGACCCTTGCGGTCCGCGCCGGTGAAGGCACCGGGGGCGGTGCCAAAGAATTCGGCTTCCAGCAGTGTTTCCGGAATCGCCGCGCTGTTGATGCTGACAAAGGCTTTGTGCGCCCGCGGCGAGGCGCCATGGATCGCCTGGGCCAGCAACTCCTTGCCAGTGCCGGTTTCACCCAGCAGCAATACCGGTGAATCGGCGCTGGCGCTGCGCCGGGCCCGGCGTTTGACTTCCAGGCTGGCGGCGCTGGTGCCGATGAAGTGCGCGAAGTTGTATTTGGTCTGCCGCGCCCGCAGCAGCGAGCGAGTCGAAGCCAGCTCCTCCTGCATGCTCATGTAGCGCTTGAGCATGGGTGACAGACTGCGCAGTTCATCGAACAGGGCAAAACCGATGGCGCCGATGACTGTGCCGGCATCGTCATGGATCGGCAGGCGCATCACCACCAGCGGCTCTTTCGGGGTGTCCTGCATGTCCAGCAGGATCGGTCGACCGGTGCGCACTACTTCGCGCAACAGGCTGCCGGGGATCACGCTTTCACAGGGCTTGCCGATGGCCACCTCGGCCGATTCGAGGCCGAAGCGTTTGGCGTAACGCTCGTTCATCCAGACGATATTGGCATCGCGGTCGACGATCACCGTGCCTTCGCTGGATTGCTCGATGATCTCGAACAACGAGCGGATCGCCAGCAGGCGCACACGCTGGTAATCCTTGAGGCTTTCGGTGTCGTTCATGGGCGGTCCCGACAAAGGTTACTTTTTCCGGGCAGCGGCTTCGGCGGCCAGACACTCAAGGGCGAACTGTTCGGTATAGGTCATCTGGATCAGGGTGGTTTCGCCTTTGACGGTGCGCGAACCTTCGAGGATGTAGCGAATACGCTTGTCGGTGACGCCGATGCGTTTGGCGATCCAGGAGGGGGTCTGGCCAATGCGCGAGATTAGCTTGTCGGCATAGTCGGTGGAGGGGTTATACAGTTCTGCGTTAGGGCTCATGGGTGATGTCCGGATAAGAAAATGGGCTGCAATAGGCTCAAGGTTACAGGGTCGCTGGCGAATGCGGGAGCGCGGCGGCCAGGAGTTCTTTGGTATAGGGGTGCTGCGGCGCACCGAACACCTCATGGCTGGCGCCACTTTCCACCACTTTACCGTCCTTGATCACGATCATGTCATGGGCCAGGGCGCGTATCACCGCCAGGTCATGGCTGATGAACAGGTAGGTCAGGCCGTGTTTTTCCTGCAGCTGACGGAGCAGGGCGACCACTTGCTTTTGCACCGTGCGGTCCAGCGCCGAGGTCGGTTCGTCCAGCAGAATCAGCGCCGGCTTGAGCACCAGTGCCCTGGCGATGGCAATGCGTTGGCGCTGGCCGCCGGAAAATTCATGGGGATAGCGATGGCGGCTTTGTGGATCGAGGCCGACTTCTTCGAGCACCCGAATCACCTGGGCTTCGCATTCGGCAGCGGTCGACTGGCTGTGAACTTCCAGGCCTTCACTGATGATCTGTGCCACGGACATCCGTGGGCTGAGGCTGCCGAACGGGTCCTGAAACACCACTTGCATCTGTTTGCGCCAGGGCCGCAGTTGCTTCTGGGTCAGGCCGTCGAGGGCCTGGCCCTGGAAGCGGATACTGCCTTGGGAATCGAGCAGGCGCAGGATCGCCTGGCCGAGGGTGGACTTGCCGGAACCGGACTCGCCAACGATGCCCAGGGTCTTGCCGCGCTGCAGGCTGAGGCTGATGCCATCGACCGCGCGCAGGTAAGTCTTGCGTTGAAACAGCCCGCCGCCCAGCGGGAATACCACGCTGAGGTCGTCGACCTGCAACACCGCCTCGCGTTCATCCCGCGGCAAGGCTTCGCCTTCCGGTTCGGCGTTGAGCAGTACGCAGCTGTAGGGGTGTTTTGGCTGGGTGAAGAGCGTCTCGGATTCCGCCTGCTCGACGATTTGCCCTTCGCGCATCACGCAGACCCGTTGCGCGATGCTGCGCACCAGATTGAGGTCGTGGCTGATCAGCAGCAACGACATGCCCAGACGCTGTTGCAAGGATTTGAGCAGCAACAGGATCTTGCGCTGCACCGTCACATCCAGCGCGGTGGTCGGTTCGTCGGCGATCAGCAGTTCCGGTTCGCAGGCCAGGGCCATGGCGATCATCACCCGTTGACGCTGGCCGCCAGAGAGCTGATGGGGATAGGCCTTGAGCCGCTCCTGGGGTTTGCGAATGCCCACCAGTTCGAGCAATTCGATGATGCGTTGTTGTGCGGCCCTGCCACCCAGGCCCTTGTGCAGCAGCAGGGTCTCGCCGATCTGCTTTTCGACACTGTGCAACGGATTGAGCGAGGTCATCGGTTCCTGGAAAATCATCGAGATGCGATCGCCGCGCAGCTTTCGCAGCACGCTGGCATCCGCACCCAGCAGTTCCTGGCCGCGATAGCGGATGCTGCCGCTGCTGTGTGTGCCGGTCTGGGGCAGCAGTTGCAGGATCGAGTGGGCGGTCACCGATTTGCCCGAGCCCGATTCGCCCACCAGTGCCAGGCATTCTCCGCGACGGATATCCAGGCACAGGTCGCGCACGACCTTCTGGCCGTTGAAGGCCACGCTGAGGTCGCGGATTTCGATCAGGTTGTCGCTCATGTATTGGGTCCGCTTCATAATCGTGGATCAAGATCGTGGATCAAAGGCGTCGCGCAACGCCTCGCCGATAAACACCAGTAATGAAAGAATCAGCGCCAGGGTGAAAAACGCCGTCAGGCCCAGCCAGGGTGCTTGCAGGTTCTGCTTGCCCTGGCCGATCAGTTCGCCCAGCGAGGCGCTGCCGGCGGGCATGCCGAAGCCGAGGAAGTCGAGGGCGGTGAGGGTGGAAATCGCCCCGGTGAGAATGAACGGCAAGTAGCTCAAGGTGGCGTTCATGGCATTGGGCAGGATGTGCCGCACGATCACCTTGCGGTCGGTCAGGCCCAGGGCGCGGGCGGCTTTGACGTACTCCAGGTTGCGCCCGCGCAGGAACTCGGCGCGCACCACGTCCACCAGCGCCAGCCAGGAAAACAGCGCCATGATCCCCAGCAGCCACCAGAAATTCGGTTCGACAAAGCCCGAGAGGATGATCAACAGGTACAGCACCGGCAGCCCCGACCAGACCTCCAGCAACCGCTGACCGAGCAGGTCGACCCAGCCACCGTAGTAGCCCTGCAGGGCACCGGCGGCGATGCCGATCAGCGCGCTGATAAAAGTCAGCGCCAGGGCAAACAGGATCGACACCCGCGCACCGAAAATCACCCGCGCCATGACATCGCGGGCCTGATCATCGGTGCCGAGCCAGTTGACTTTCGACGGTGGGCTGGGGGCGGGCTGGGTGAGCTCGTAGTTGGGCGTGTCGTCGTTGAACGGAATCGGCGGGAACAGCATCCAGCCGCCGTCCTGGCGAATCAGTTGCTGCACATAATCGCTGCGGTAATCAGCCTGGAACGGCAGCTGTCCCCCGAATTCCTGCTCGGTGTAGCGTTTGAACACCGGGAAATACAATGAGTTCTGGTAACTGAGCACCAGCGGTTTGTCATTGGCGATCAGTTCACCACCAAGGGTCAGGATAAACAGGCCGACAAACAGCCACAGCGACCACCAGCCACGGCGATTTTTCTTGAAACGCTCGAAGCGTCGACGGCCCAGGGGCGAGAGTCTGAACATCAGGCGTTCCTCGCGGCAAAGTCGATACGCGGGTCGACCAGGGTGTAGCAAAGGTCGCCGATGAGTTTTATCAGCAGGCCGAACAGCGTGAAAATAAACAGCGAGCCGAATACCACCGGGTAATCCCGCGAGACCGCCGCTTCGTAACTCATGCGGCCCAGGCCATCGAGGGAGAAGATTACTTCGATCAACAGGGAACCGGCGAAAAACACGCTGATGAAGGCCTGGGGAATCCCTGAGACCACCAGCAGCATCGCATTGCGAAACACATGGCCATAAAGTACCCGTCGCTCGCTCAGCCCCTTGGCGCGGGCGGTGACCACGTATTGACGGGTGATTTCGTTGAGGAACGAGTTCTTGGTGAGAATGGTCAGCGTGGCGAAACCGCCGATCACCAGCGAGGTGACGGGCAGTACCAGGTGCCAGAAGTAGTCGGCGATTTTGCCGAGGGTCGAGAGTTGTTCGAAATTGTCCGAGACCAGGCCGCGCACCGGGAACCAGTTCAACGAGGTGCCACCGGCGAACACGACGATCAGAAACATTGCGAACAAAAACGCCGGCATGGCATAGCCGAGGACGATCGCCGTACTGCTCCAGATGTCGAAGTGGCTGCCGTGATGCACCGCTTTGCGAATCCCCAGCGGGATCGACACCAGGTAGGTGATGAGCGTCGCCCAGAGCCCGAGGGAGATGGTCACCGGCATCTTGTCGAGAATCAGATCGGTGACCGTGGCGCCGCGAAAGAAGCTCTTGCCGAAGTCCATTCGCGCGTAGCTCTTGAGCATCAGCCACAGGCGTTCCGGTGCCGGTTTGTCGAAGCCGTATTGCTTTTCGATGTCCTTGATCAGTTGTGGGTCGAGGCCGCGACTGGCCCGTGAGCCATGGTTCATGGCCTCGCTGGAACCGCCGATACCCGCGCCGCCGATCCCTTGCAGGCGAGCGATGGCCTGTTCCACCGGGCCGCCCGGTGCCGCCTGGACGATGACGAAGTTGACCAGCAAGATCATCAGCAGGGTCGGGATGATCAGCAGCAGGCGCCGCAGTATGTAAGCCAGCATCAGTGTGGCCCTCCGGGTTTGCCCCGACGGATGCGCTCGGCGGCCATCTGTTCGTTGGTCAAGGGGACGCTGCTGGTTTCCCACCAGGTTTCGATGGCTTCGTCATTGCTGGCTTGCACCGCGGGCCTGCCAAAACGGTTCCACCACACGGTGGAGGACCCCGGTGGGTAGTAATTTGGAATCCAGTAGTAGTTCCACTGCAACACCCGGTCCAGCGCATGGGCATAACGCAGCATCTCTGGCGCAGTGGTGGCCTTGACCAGCCCGCTGATCAGGCTGTCGACCGCCGGATTCTTCAGGGCCATGTAGTTATTGGAGCCGGGGTCATTGGCCGAGGCCGAGCCGAAGTAGTTGTACAGCTCCATGCCCGGCGAGGTGGTGACCGGGTAGCCGGTAACGATCATGTCATAGTCACGGGCCATCAACCGGTTCACATACTGCGAGGAGTCGATGCGCCGAATGTTCAGGGTGATGCCGATCTGTGCCAGGGTGCGTTTGTAAGGCAGCAGCAGGCGGTCGATGCCGCTTTGCGTATTCAGGAAGGTGAAACTCAAGGGTTCACCTGCGGCATTGACCAGTCGATCGCCGTCCGGTTTCCAGCCGGCCTCTTCGAGCAAGGCCAGTGCCTGCAGCTGTTTGTCGCGGATCAGCCCACTGCCATCGGTCTTCGGCGCCTCGAATACCTGGGTAAAGACTTCATCGGGAATCTGTCCGCGCAGCGGCTCGAGGATTGCCAGCTCGCCCGCGTCCGGAAGTGCCCGGGCCGCCAGCGCGGTGTTGGAGAAGTAGCTCTGCTGGCGGATGTACATATCACGCATCATTTGCCGGTTGCTCCACTCGAAGTCCCAGAGCATGGCCAGCGCCTGGCGCACGCGGCGGTCCTGGAACATCGGGTTTTGCAGATTGAACACAAAGCCCTGGGAGGGTTGCGGTGCCTCTTTGGCCAGCTGGGCTTTTTGCAGGCGGCCATCACTCAGGGCCGGGCCCTCGTAACCGATGGAGTAGCCGGTGGCCGAGAACTCCCGGTTGTAATCATAGGCGCCACCGCGCAGCACTTGGCGCGCGACGTCGGTATCGCCGAAGTACTCGATGCTGAATCGATCGAAGTTGTAGAGCCCGCGGCTGACAGGGAGGTCCTTGCCCCACCAGTCGGCGTCGCGGGCAAAGGTGATGCTGCGGCCGGAGTCGACCTTGCTGACTCGATACGGACCGCTGCCCAGCGGTGCTT
Source organism: Pseudomonas sp. KH_050 (assembly GCF_057838875.1). Classification (NCBI taxonomy): domain Bacteria; kingdom Pseudomonadati; phylum Pseudomonadota; class Gammaproteobacteria; order Pseudomonadales; family Pseudomonadaceae; genus Pseudomonas; species Pseudomonas sp. KH_050. The sequence continues at coordinate 2,693,509 of NZ_CM174478.1, forward strand.
CGTAGCCGCCGCCATTGGCAAAGTCGCGGGTTTTCCACCAGTGTTCGGGAAGCACCGGCAAGCTCGCGATATCCAGCGGCAGGGTGCGGTTTTCATTGCTTTTGAAGTCGAAACGGATGGTGCGCGGCGACTCCACCTCGACGCCTTTGACGTCGGCGAACTGGGTGCGATAACGCAGGCTGCCCTGGGTCATCAGCAAGTCATAGGTGTAGCGCACATCCTCGGCGGTAATCGGCGTACCGTCGGCAAAACGGGCTTTGGGGTTCAGATAAAAGCGCAGCGACAAACCGTCGTCGGTCCGCTCCATCTTTTGCGCGACCAGGCCGTACACCGTGTAGGGCTCATCCAGAGAGCGCTGGGCCAGCGGCGAGTAGATGAAACCATCGAGTTGCGAAACGCCGATGCCTTTGTCGATATAGGGCAATACATGGTCAAAATGGCCGATCTCGATGGCCGAGCGGCGCATGCTGCCACCCTTGGGGGCCAGTGGATTGGCATAGGCAAAGTGACTGAAGCCGGCGGGGTATCTGGCGGGTTCGCCATACACCGTCATTGCATGTTGCGGTGCGGCATTCACAGCCGTGGCGCCCAGCAACAGGGCCAGGGCGGTGAACATCAATAAAGGGAAAGCCAGTCGCATTGTCAGCCTTAAGAGCCGGGTGATCGATGAAGATAATTTGTACGCTACCGGCGTGTCCCTCGCCAGTCACAATTGCTTCACTTAAACGCAACGGCCCACCAGAAGGCGGGCCGTTGTTAAAACAAATCGCGGATGGATCAGTCTTGACGGCTGGTCACTTCCAGCAGGTGATAACCGAACTGGGTTTTGACCGGGCCTTGCACGGTGTTGAGCGGCGCGCTGAAGACCACGGTGTCGAATTCCTTGACCATCTGGCCCGGGCCGAAGGAGCCGAGATCGCCGCCCTGACGGCTGGACGGGCAGGTGGAGTTGGCTTTGGCGATTTCAGCGAAGTCGGCGCCGGCTTCGATTTGGGCTTTCAGTTCATTGCACTTGGCTTCATCGGCAACCAGGATGTGGCGGGCAGTGGCTTTGGCCATGGGAGATACTCCATTCAACTTGCATTAAAAGTGCTGAGCCTACCGGATTCTGTGGGCTATTTCTCGGCAAAGTTCCCTGGCCGTGCCTGCTTTCGGTGCACCCTGGTGATGACCGGGGGATCGCAAATGGCCGGCACGGCATCACAAGCCAAGGTTTTTCAGGCGTTCGGCGTGCTGGACATAGAGTTCGACCGGGTCGACCCCTTTGCGCACCAGTCCGGCCGTCTGATTGACGGTGTCCATATGGTCCAGCGGGTAATCGGAGCGGATGACCGTGCCCAGGTGCGAGCTGTAGCGACCGACCCAGCCGTCGTTGCCTTCAGACTCACTGCTGAAGTACTCGGAAAAAGCCCGGCATATGCCGTGAAGCGGATCGAGCAGGTTCGGCCCTTCAGCGAGCAGGTTGTCAGTGAGGATGCCGCTCCAGGAGAAATAGCGCACACCGTTGACCAACTCCTTGCCGCTGCCGCCCCAGGTTTTCGGCAGGCCTTGCGGGTACTTGTGGTTGAAGGCGCCTACACCTTCGGTGGTCAGGGCGTTGAGTGCGGCTATCGCATTGTGGGGTGTCTGGGGGGTGGTGCTGAGCAAGGTCAGAAACTCGGCAAACAGAGTCACCACGGCCGCGGCCGCAGACTCGGGCAATTGTCCTGGGGTCAATGCCTTGCGCAGGTAGTCGGCGAGTTCTGAGCCATAATTCGGGCCGCTGACCGAGGTCACTGAGGCGATCTTTTTCGGTTGGGTCGCGGCCGCGTAACGGGCCGCCAGCGCGCCTTGGCTATGGCCGATCAGATTGACTTTGGCGGCACCTGTTTCGAGCAGCAGCCGATCGATTTGTGCCAGCAACTGTTCGCCACGCAGTTCGTTGTTATGAACGGCGGACAGGTAAGGGACGAAGACTCTCGCGCCAGCGAGTCGCAGGGCAGGCTTGATACCGTGGAAGAGCTCCAGCTTGCCTATGCGCTCAAAGCCGAACAGTCCGTGGACCAGGAGAATGGGATATTGAGTCTCTGCATTCCGTTGCATGTTCGTTCCTTTCTAAAGTGAAGGGGCGGGTTTCCTCCTCACTCTAGTGCAGGCGGCGAGGAGTAATGAGTGGGAAATAGCCGCAGTTTTCTGAAGAAAATGGCATAGGAATGGTCGGGTTATTCAGATTGTAATAAAGGGGTAATCGGATCCAGTCTTCTCCCTCGCAGGTGACGACTGGAGATTGAGTTGGAGTCACCCTGCGATTAATCGTTATTTACCCGCTGCGAGCTGTGGGGCGTCCGGGGTCTGATGGGCGATCAGGCCCCGAGCCGTGCGGGTGATGGGCAGTGGCGGTCGTTATCAAAGGCTCGCTTGCGCAGGGGAGGCGGATCCACGCAACTGCCGCGCCGCCTGGCGCAAGAGTTGCTCGGTGGCATCCCAACCCAGGCAGCCATCGGTCACGGACAGGCCGTAACGCAGGTTTTTGCCCAGCGGTTGGCAGCCTTCGAACAGATGGCTCTCAAGCATCATACCGATCAGCGAATGGTCGCCTTGCAAGCGTTGCTCGAGCACATCGGCGAACACTGCCGGCTGACGTGACGGATCTTTGCCGCTGTTGGCGTGGCTGCAATCCACCATGATCCGCATCGGGATCGCCAGTTTTCTCAGGTCGTTGTGCACCTGGCTGACGCTTTGCCGGTCGTAGTTCGGCCCGCGATGGCCGCCGCGCAGCACCAGGTGGGTATCCGGGTTGCCTGCCGTCTGAATGATCGCCGGATGCCCCTGGCTGTCGACACCGAAATGCCGATGGGGATGAGCCGCCGAACGCATGGCGTCACAGGCAATGGCGACGCCGCCATCGGTGCCGTTCTTGAAGCCGACCGGCAGGCTCAGGCCGCTGGCCATTTCCCGGTGGATCTGCGACTCGGTGGTGCGCGCCCCGATGGCGACCCAGCTCAGCAGGTCATCGAAGTAGCTCGCGGCCATTGGCTGCAGCAGTTCGGTGGCAATCGGCAAACCCAGGCGCAGCATTTCGCGCATCAGCTCGCGGGACAGGGTCAAGCCGCCCGCCATGTCATCGCTGCCATCGAGCTTCGGATCGTAGGCCAGGCCTTTCCAGCCGACGGTGGTACGGGGCTTTTCGACGTAGGCGCGCATCACCAGCAGCATTTGATCGCTGACCTCGGTCGCCAGTCGCGCGAGGTTGCCGGCGTATTCGAGTGCCGATTGCGGGTCATGGATAGAGCAGGGGCCGACAATGACCAGTAGACGGGGGTCTTCACCGTTGAGGATCGCGCGCACCGCTTGACGATGGGTGGCGACTTGCTGGGTCAGGGCCGTGTTGAGCGGCAATTGCTGCTTGAGCGCCAGTGAGCTCGGCAGACGCAGGGTCAGCGCTTCATTGGCAGAGGGCAAGGTGGACAGCGGCAGAGCAGAGACGGAGGAGTTCATGTTCGGGCTTCCTGGGCTGGCGGCGGGTTCGTTCCCGCGCGCTCGGCCCTACTGGGGTGTTCGACAATTGGCCGGATTGGCTACGTGTGGGTGCTTGCCACCTTTGGGTGACCGATCGGAGGCGGCAGGCTGTCCCGAACGGCGGCTGGTAAATCGCCAGGTGGTGCAGGTGTCGTAGCGGTAATAGGTGGCGTAGTTCATGGGGTGATTCCTCGATTCGTTGTGTAGTGATGCGCAAATGGTTGGGGCTGAAAAAACAAAACCCCCGATCGGGAAGCCGACCGGGGGTTGAGAATTCTCAAGTGGCGACCCGTAGAAGTGGGCGCCGTGTGGGTATCAGGCGCGCCAGTGGCTAAACCAATACCCAAAATAAAAGCTGACCGGAGCGCATGCCTTGCTCACTCGCGCAGCCGCAACCGGGCGCAGGGCGCTGGCGGTGTGACGAGGCAGTGAGAGGGTAGGCAACATGGTGTTTCTCCGATGAATGCGCCGAGCTTACTCGAGGCGGGTACAGGGGTTCAATCAGAAATTGCTATAGACCCTTGAGACGATCGCTATGACTTAAGGGGCCATCTGCTTTGTGACACACTTGTTGCATTCAAGACGATCTGTGACCAGGGACGAAACATGAGCACATTGACCATCGCTGCCGCCCAATCGATCGCCATTGCGGGTGATCTTCACGCCAATATTGCCCGGCACCGGCGCTTCATCGAGATCGCCGCCGAGCAGGGAGTGCAGCTGCTGGTGTTTCCCGAGTTGTCGCTGACCGGTTATGAACGCAGCCTGGCTGCGACACTCGCGATCACCCTGGATGACCCGGTTCTGCAGCCGCTGCGCGACGTTGTCCGGGAATTCGGGGTAACCACGGTCGTTGGCATGCCGATCAGGCTGTCAGGCGAGTCGGATGTACTGATCGGCGCACTGGTGCTGGCCGCCGATGGCTCACTGGCAATCTATAGCAAACAGCATCTGCATCCGGGCGAAGAGGTAGCGTTTGCCCCTGGCGCGGGTGGTTCGATGCTGACCATCGGCAACGCCAGTGTAGCCTTGGCGGTCTGCGCGGATTTTTCCCATGCCAGTCATGCCCGGCAAGCCGCTGATTCAGGTGCGGACCTCTATGCGGCGGGCGTGTTGATCAGCGAAAACGGTTATGCCGCGGATACCGCCTTGTTGCAGGGCTACGCTGTCGAGCATTCGATGACGGTATTGATGGCCAACCACGGCGGTGCGACCGGGGGCTGGGAGTCGGCAGGGCGCAGCGCCATCTGGGCGTCCGACGGCGAACTGATTGTCGCCGCAGCGGGTGCCGGCGATGTTCTGGTGGTCGCTCGCCATGACGCCGCTGGCTGGACTGGCCAGGTCGTGGCCGTCGGGCAAATCGACGAGTGTCGTGATGGACTATGAATTACGTCCAGCCTCATCGGCAGACTTGCGCTTTGCTCGCAGGCTGACCCGCGAAACCATGCTGCGCTATTACCTTCGCTACGATTTGCGGTGGCACGACGAAGCCTTCGATGTGGCGTGGGACGGTCGCCAGAACTGGCTGATTTGCCGGGGCGAAGCCGTGCTGGGTTTTCTCAGCCTGAGTCGCGATGCGAGGGCTTTATACATTCGTGAGTTGCATGTGATCGAGGCAAGTCGTGGCCAGGGGGCCGGAAGCTGGGCAATCGAGCAGGCGTTTTCGATGGCTTGCAAAGAGCGTCGACCTGCGTTGCGACTGACCGTATTCAAAGGCAATCCGGCACAGCGGCTCTATGAGCGGATGGGCCTGGAGGTGGTCGGTGACGACGACTGTTTTCTGCGGATGGAGCGACTGTGTTGCGCGGATACATGACCGTTCAGGCTGAGCGAATTTTACCCGCTACACTGACAAGACCCTGTTGCAGGACGCAGGGCAGGTATTTCGAGTAAAACGAGTGCGGCGGTGGATTAAGCGCATACTGATACTTCAGGCCTGCCCCTGCTCCTGACCCTGCTGCTCGGTGTCCCCCAGGATGACACCATCTTTCATGCCCAACAGGACCGCCACCTTGTGGGCCTCTCCACGCCGTCCCTTCTTGCGCCCAGCGAGCACTTGATAAGTGGTGGCCGGATCAACGCCGTGCTCGCGAGCAAATTGTTGAACGGATTTTCCTTGATGTTCCAGCCAAGCCTTGGCTTGTGCGGCGGTGCGAATACCGGGCATAGTTCAAAACCGTTCAAAAGTGTTCAATGAGCAACAGGTGTGGCACCTCAAGGGGTGCACAAAACAGGATCATACATCCAAATGAGTGGAATCGGTTCGCGTTTAAGGCAGGAAAGAGAGCGACTTGGGTTGTCGCAGAAAGTTTTTGGCGAAATCGGAGGCGTTGAAGCTAACGCGCAAGGCAAATATGAAAATGGTGGACGCGCGCCCAAGGCAGATTATTTGTCCAGAGTGGCAGAGCGGGGCGTGGATGTCTTGTATGTACTGACGGGGAACCGGACGCCGACGCTGATCGAGAATCTCAGCCAGGTGGAAGAAAAGGTCCTGGGTTGCTATCGGGCGCTGTTCAAGGAGGATCAGGATGCAATTCGCCGATTGACCATTACCCTGGCAGAGTTTTCCATTGCCCACGGTTTGAAGCGCAACTCCGAGTCAGCCGACTCCTGATCGATCAGGTCGTCAGCGCCTGTCACTCGGCAAGCGCGAATTGTGTACGGGTATGCTTTATATAACGCTGCAGCTAGGTCTGCCCGCCGGTTTTTGCTAAGGTGTCCGGCAACCAACAAGACCATATCGCGGGGTGTCTGCTTGATTAGGGTGCTAGTGGTCGATGACCATGATCTGGTTCGTACAGGCATTACACGGATGCTGTCTGATATCGATGGATTACAAGTGGTCGGCCAGGCCGAGTCGGGGGAAGAGTCCTTGATCAAGGCCCGGGAATTGAAGCCCGATGTGGTACTGATGGACGTCAAGATGCCCGGGATCGGCGGTCTTGAAGCCACTCGCAAAATGCTGCGCAGTCACCCGGAAATCAAGGTCGTCGCTGTTACTGTATGTGAAGAGGATCCGTTCCCCACACGTCTGTTGCAGGCGGGTGCCGCGGGTTATCTGACCAAAGGTGCGGCCCTGGGGGAAATGGTTCAGGCCATTCGCCTGGTGTTTGCCGGCCAGCGCTACATCAGCCCGCAAATTGCCCAGCAATTGGCGATCAAGTCGTTTCAGCCCACCAGCGACACGCCGTTCGATGCGCTGTCGGAGCGTGAGATCCAGATCGCGTTGATGATAGTGGGCTGTCAGAAAGTCCAGATTATTTCCGATAAGTTGTGCCTGTCTCCGAAAACCGTGAATACCTACCGTTACCGCATTTTCGAGAAGCTCTCGATCAGCAGCGATGTCGAATTGACGCTGTTGGCGGTCCGCCACGGCATGGTTGATGCCAGTCTCTGAAAATGACCGACCCGTTTGATCCAAGTGCTTTTCTCTCCACCTGCAGTGGGCACCCCGGTGTGTATCGCATGTTCGACCGCGATGCGCGCCTGCTCTACGTCGGTAAAGCGAAAAACCTGAAAAAACGCCTGGCGAGTTATTTTCGCAAGGCCGGACTGGCGCCGAAAACCGCCGCGCTGGTCGGGCATATCGCGCAGATCGAAACGACCATCACCGCCAATGAAACCGAAGCGTTGTTGCTTGAGCAGACGCTGATCAAGGAGTGGCGTCCGCCCTACAACATCCTGCTGCGCGACGATAAATCCTATCCTTATGTATTTCTCTCGGATAGCGAGTTTCCGCGCTTGAGCATCCATCGCGGCGCGAAAAAGCAGAAGGGCAAATATTTCGGGCCTTATCCCAGTGCCGGTGCAATTCGCGAGAGCCTGAGCCTGTTGCAAAAGACGTTCCTGGTTCGCCAGTGCGAAGACAGTTACTTCAAGAACCGCACGCGGCCCTGCCTGCAATACCAGATCAAGCGCTGCAAGGCGCCCTGTGTCGGGCTGGTCGAACCTCAAGTCTATGCCGAAGACGTGCGCCATTCGGTGATGTTCCTCGAAGGCCGCAGCAATGCCCTGACTGACGAACTGTCCAGTGGCATGGAGCAGGCCGCGAGCACGCTTGATTTCGAACGTGCCGCCGAACTGCGTGATCAGATTTCCCTGCTGCGACGGGTTCAGGACCAGCAGAGCATGGAAGGCGGTACCGGCGATGTCGATGTGGTCGCGGCGTTCATCAACCCTGGTGGTGCCTGCGTGCACCTGATCAGCGTGCGAGGCGGGCGGGTGCTGGGCAGCAAGAACTTCTTTCCGCAGGTCGGTATTGAAGAGGAGGTGGCCGAGGTCATGGCGGCTTTCCTCGGTCAGTACTACATCAGCAGCCCCGAACGGGACTTGCCGAGCGAGTTGATCGTCAACGTCGTCCATGAAGACTTCCCGGCCATTGTCGCCGCCATCGAAGAGCTGCGTGGGCGCGAGTTGAGCATCAGCCACCGGGTTCGCGGCACTCGCGCGCGCTGGCAGCAGCTGGCGGTGACCAATGCCGAGCAAGCGCTGGGCGCGCGATTGGCCAACCGCCAGCATGTTGCCGCGCGGTTCGAGGCGCTGGCTGAAGTACTGAATCTGGATGAGCCGCCACAACGCCTCGAGTGTTATGACATCAGTCACTCCAGTGGCGAGGCGACAGTCGCCTCCTGCGTGGTATTCGGTCCTGAAGGCCCGCTCAAATCCGACTATCGTCGCTACAACATAGAAGGCGTGACGCCAGGGGATGACTACGCGGCGATGCATCAGGCGCTGACTCGACGGTTCAGCAAGCTCAAGGACGGCGAGGGCAAGCTGCCGGATATTCTTCTGGTGGACGGCGGTAAAGGTCAGCTGTCCATGGCCCGTGACGTGCTCAATGAGCTGGCCGTGCCTGACCTGATTTTGCTCGGTGTCGCCAAGGGGGCCACGCGCAAGGCCGGGTTCGAAACGCTTTACCTCAATGACGCGGCCCATGAGTTCACTTTGCGCGGCGACTCTCCGGCACTGCATCTGATTCAGCAGATACGCGATGAGGCGCACCGTTTTGCCATTACCGGGCACCGCGCGCGCCGCGGCAAAACCCGGCGGACCTCAACGCTTGAGGGAGTAGCAGGGGTTGGTCCGAAACGCCGCCGCGAACTTCTCAAACATTTTGGTGGATTGCAGGAGCTGTCTCGTGCAAGCATCGAGGAGATCGCCAAAGCACCAGGGATCAGTAAAAAGCTCGCGGAGTTGATTTATGCAAACCTGCACAGCGAGTAGAATGCCCAACTCACCTCGTAGCCAGTTGTGCCGATGAATATCCCTAATCTGATCACCGTCTTACGCGTCCTGCTCATTCCGATCTTCATTCTGTTGTTTTACCTGCCCTACCACTGGAGCTACATGGCGGCCAGTTCAGTCTTTGCTTTTGCTGCTGCCACCGACTGGCTGGATGGTTACCTGGCTCGCCGGCTGGAACAAAGCACACCGTTCGGGGCCTTCCTCGACCCGGTGGCCGACAAGCTGATGGTGGCAGTGGCCCTGGTGCTGCTGGTGCAAGAACATGCCAATCTGTGGCTCACGCTACCGGCAGCCGTGATCATTGGTCGCGAAATCGTGGTCTCTGCCTTGCGCGAGTGGATGGCGGAAATCGGCGCCCGGGCGCATGTCGCGGTCTCGAACATGGGCAAATGGAAAACCGCCGCGCAGATGCTGGCGCTGGTTATCCTGCTGGCCAACCCCTCGGACTTCAGCTTCTGGGTCCTGGTGGGCTATGCGCTGCTGCTGATCGCGGCGGGGCTGACGCTGTGGTCGATGCTGCAATATTTGCGCGCCGCCTGGCCGCACCTGAAGACTGACCCTGAAAAGAAATAAAACTTTTTTGAATCAAGGGGTTGACGGGGCATCAGGATTCTATAGAATGGCGCTCAGTTACCAAGACGCGGGAATAGCTCAGTTGGTAGAGCACGACCTTGCCAAGGTCGGGGTCGCGAGTTCGAGTCTCGTTTCCCGCTCCAAATATAGATCTACAGAGCTCCATTGAATTCTGTAAATCATTGAAATAAGGACCTTCGGGTCCTTTTTTCGTTCCGGCGGGAAGCGCTGAAATCCAGAGCTTCGAGATATAGGCATCAAGGTTGCTGAATTCATTTTTGAATTCTTTTCCCTTGGAGTGTCATCTGGAGAAGCCAGGACTACTTAGCGCCAGGGTGTTACATTTCGAGGTAGCTTTTAGGCAGGAACAGGAGAGGGCGTGTGGTAGTCCGGATCATTCTTGACGTTGTACTGCCAAGCCAAAATCGGTGGACACGCGAATGACCAAAAGCGCCCATGACCAACAGATCGATATCGTGCTCGGTCTGATAAGCCTGTAGGGCGAGTTCCACTTTTCCGTCTCGGATGGCCGTCTGAACATTACAGCCGGTCAGGTTCAGAATGGCTCCCGCCGCATCGAGTTGACCCAGGTTTTTAGGCGTTTTAGCAGCGACCATGACGAGATGTATTGGCAGTTTTGTGAATGCCGGATTCGCCGCCAGCATCTCCACCCCCATGTGTGTGACTTCACTCCCGTCATAAGCGAGCATCAGGCTTCGCGGAACCTTGAAGGTAGTGGGGGTGACCAGGATAGGCTTGTGTAAAGCATCAATGATGCTTTCTAGCTGCGTGAGGAGGGGCCGAAGCACACTTTGTTTACCCATCACCAGCCAGCGCGCGTCACTTTCCATCTCTAGTAAACGACCCAGCAGTTCTCCGTTTCTTTGACGGAGTTCCGGTTTCATCACGCCATCAGCGATCGCTCGTTCCCGAGCGTTTTGAAGCATTAGGTAGCCTTGCTTCAGTGCTTGCTCATGGCGCTGTTCGTCCAGCGTCATGGCGTCTAATACGTGCGCCAGGCTACCAGGTCGAATTTCCAGGTAGGGGGGTCGATCTACAACATTCAGGAGGGTCAACGGGAGGGCGAAGTTGAGACTGGCCCACGCAGCGTAGTCGCAGACGGCCGGAAAAGTAGTTGAGCTGTCGATACAGGCCAATATGTGAGTCATCTATACCCTCTTTTCGGCGACCTTGAAGCTCCTGACAGGACCATGTGGGAGATAAACGGAAAGTGCCTGTCTCGGGCGAGAGCACTGCTTTCAGCACAAACTCCAAGAGAGGAACAATCAGAAGTGAACTTCGGCAGACTTGATGCCAATAATCCGAAGCTCATGGATCAAGTCATCCAAGTGTCCAAATGACTCAATTTCTTCATTGTCATTGACCAGAAAGTAACTTCTTCCCGCCTCCTTTTTGAAAAGGATAATCCACTCGTTCGTGTTGGCCGGGTTGGCTATCACATGGGTGTCGAAGTGAATGCCTTCATCGTGTTTGTTTTTGACGTCTTCACGTTTCATGCGGGTCTCCGAGCGTGTTTTTTAGCTCTTTCAGCACCGGATCCACAGCGTTCCCGGTGCCGTACCGAGGGTAGGCCATTTGCTTTACTATTATCACTCCATGTGAATATTATGCACATGCCATCAGAGAGAGGCTAGTCATGATTGCGATACGAGAAGCTTGGAAAGCGGGCCTGCTAGGGCGCGAGCACTGGCTTTCGAATCTCGTCTCTGGGGTCATCGTGGGCGTTGTGGCGTTGCCCTTGGCCATGGCGTTTGCGATCGCATCAGGCGTCAAGCCTGAGCAAGGGATTTACACCGCCATTGTCGGTGGTCTTTTGGTTTCGCTCTTCGGAGGGAGCCGTCTTCAGATAGCTGGCCCGACAGGGGCATTTATCGTCATTTTGGCGGGTGTGACCGCTAAATACGGCGTTGATGGCTTGCAAATAGCTACGATGATGGCTGGGGCGATTTTGTTATTGCTCGGTATCACCAAGCTTGGGGCCATCATCAAGTTCATTCCCGACCCCGTGATTGTCGGCTTCACTGCCGGTATTGGAGTGATCATTTGGGTGGGGCAATGGAAAGACTTTTTCGGCTTGCCGAAAATCAGCGGTGAACATTTCCATCAGCGACTTTGGCATTTGGTCCAGGCACTCCCCGGTTTTCACCTCCCGACGACACTATTAGCGCTGTTGAGTCTGGTGCTGGTAATCACGGCCCCCAAATTACCTGGCATAAAACGCGTGCCAGGCCCCTTGATCGCCATGGCTGTTGTGACGGCAATACAGTCTTATTTTCAGTTCGCTGGCGTTGCAACGATTGGCAGTGCGTTTGGGGGGATTCCTCAAGGACTGCCTGCGATTGGCCTACCGGAAATAACAATACCGCAGGTGATTGAGTTGATCGGACCGGCATTCGCGATCGCGATGCTGGGGGCCATCGAGTCATTACTGTCTGCTGTTGTGGCCGACGGTATGGCGGGTACCAAGCATGACTCCAATCAGGAGTTAATCGGCCAAGGCATCGCTAACCTGGTCACTCCCTTGTTTGGTGGGTTTGCTGCGACAGGCGCGATTGCTCGGACAGCGACCAATATCCGCAATGGTGGGACCAGTCCAATTGCGGGTTTTGCCCATGCTCTCACATTGGTTTTATTGATTTCTTTCCTGGCGCCTCTGGCCTCGGATATTCCGCTGTGTACCTTGGCTGCGATCTTATTTGTCGTGGCTTACAACATGAGTGAGTTGAAACACTTCAAACGCATGGTCGAGCGCGCCCCAAAAGCCGATGTCGCTATACTTCTCATCACCTTCAGCCTGACCATTTTCAGTGATTTAACGATTGCCGTGAACATCGGTGTCATTCTCGCCATGTTGCAATTCATGCGTCGGATGGCGTCTTCTGTCGAGGTGCAGCGAATGGTCGATAAAGAGCTTGAGGTTGAGTTACAGATCAATGGACATGTTCGTCTTCCGTCTGGCGTTTTGGTTTACACCATTGAGGGGCCGCTCTTCTTTGGCGCAGCAGAAACCTTTGAGCGCGTTCTGGCTCAAACGCACACGGATCCAGGTGTATTGATTATTCGTCTGAAGCGAGTTCCGTTCATGGATATAACGGGCTTACAAACACTGCTCGAAGTTATTGAGCAGTTACGTAAACGCAGCATTGTTGTAAAACTGTGTGAGGCCAACGAGAAAGTTCTTGGCAAGCTCGACAAGGCGGGGATTCTGCAAGCCCTCGGTTCAGAGCATTATCATGCGGACTTCAGTTCTGCACTGGGCGGTTATGTAGAGACCGACACGTTACCAGGCTGCAGCTGAGTTGGAGCTTTTCAGGTAAAGCGATGAGCTGACTCCCGCCGTGGCAGCTCATTGGCGATTGAATCACTTACCATTGGCCGCAACTCTGCTTTTGGTCGAGGTCGAGTAGGTCACGCCATGCGTATCCAGGTAGTCTCGAATAAGCTGACGAACGACCTGTGAAGGGGTCAGGTCCTGGGATGCACAGAGCTCCTCAAGGGCTTTTTTCTTGACGGGATCAATGAGCACAGTCAGTCGTGCAGTCTTGTTTTCCATGATATTACCGGCACCCTAAATCGTTCGATGATAATCAAATTGTAATGGCGGGGGCTTTGTTTGTCACCGATTAGGTTCGTTAGAGCTAGCGGGATTGACTGTGGTCAACGAGTGGGGATGACATCCCCACTAGGAATGGGTAAGAGAACGGATAAACGGGTAGTGAAGGGGCAGCTAATTATGGCTTCTCTCGAATCAATAGCTGCCTGGTAACAGCTGCGTTGATCTCTATTGCAGGCATGCCGACGCCGTATGAAGTCACATTGAGGCGGGGGCCTCCTTATGGGGTTGCATTACCCAGGCTTGGCTTCCCGGTAAAGCGCTCAAGCACTTCGAAGAGGATCATCCCCGTCAACATGGCACCAAGAAACACACCAGCCTGCCAGAATCCGGCACCCAGCCCAACGATTGCAGGTCCCGGGCAGATGCCGGCGATGCCCCAGCCGGTGCCGAACATCAGGCTTCCTGCGATCAAGCGTCGATCGAGTCCTCGCTTCTGAGGCAGCTGCATTGCTTCGCCCAGCAAAGAGCACTTCTGCCGTTTTGCCCAACCGAATGGCAAGGCAGCTACGGCAATGGCACTGACCATCACCAGAGCCAGTGATGGATCCCAGGTTCCGGTCAGATCGAGAAATCCCAATACTTTGGCGGGATTTGCCATACCCGCGAGCAATAAGCCCAGTCCGAAAATCAATCCTGCGAGCAACGCAATCAGCGCACGCATAGTCAGCTTCCCAATAGATGGCGAACGACGAAAACCGTTACGAATCCCGCTGTCATGAAGCTCAGCGTCGCCACCATGGAGCGTAATGACAGTCTGGAGATACCGCACACGCCATGTCCGCTGGTACACCCTGATCCATAACGAGCACCGAGCCCTACCAGTAACCCTGCCGGCAGCAGGCTGAGCCAGCCATTCTGAAACTCGATGGCGGGGACGGGAGTGAACAGTAGCCAGATCAGAGGGGTAATGAACAATCCGAGTAGAAATGCTGCCTTTTCCAAACGACCTTCATGATCTCGACTGAGTAAGCTACCCAGCAAACCGCTGATCCCGGCCACCCTCCCGTTGAGTACAACAAAGAGTCCGGCAGCCAAGCCAATCAGAGCGCCTCCGGCCAATGACCCCCAAGGGGTGAAATGGGTCCAGTCAATGACCATTGAGTTCTCCTACGCAGGCATAGTGAATGCCGATCATGGATAGCGTTAAGGGCATTTAGCCAACAACCTTCGCTGGTTGGCTGATCTTATCCTTGGTACGCAACCATTCCTGCCTGGCTTGCCGATATTTTTCATCAGCCTGCTTTTTTGCTTCAGAAAACCTTTGTAGGGTTTGAGTCGAAATCGGTTGCTCACTCAAGAGCGCATAGGCTTGAGCGCTGAGTCGATCGGCTTCAAAGAAGAGCTGATCGCTGCGACTGGTCGATTCAGGACCGGCAGCATGTCGTGTTTTTGTTGATTCTTTCAGGGTCATGGCAGCATTCCTCCCAGCAGAGCAGGGAAGTACTGGAAAACGGTACTTCGCTACTAAAATGTCGAGTTACGCAATCAGAAACGAGTGATGGGCGACTTCTGCATGATTCAATCCTCGAGTTGTTCAGGAGAGACCACCAGCATGCTGCAAGGCATTTTGTAGAGCAGGTGCTCTGCGGTACTGCCGATAAGTCTGCCCAACCCACGACGGCTTACTCTGCCCATGACGATGACATCGATGTCATAGGCGTCGGCATAACTGGCCAGGACTTTGGCCGGACTGCCCATGATCAGATGCCGCTGCTCTGCCGGTATGCCGTTGCGCTCGGCCAGTGCGTTGAAAGCCTCGCCCTGAGCGTCGTACACGGTCTTGGCCAAGGTTGAGGAAAAAAAGGTTGAACCGCTGTCAAAGCCGAACTCCGATGAGGTGATCGATGACAGGTCATAGGCGTACAACACTTCGACTTCGGCGCTGCAACTCATTGCCAGTTTCGCCGCTTCGCTGATGATCCGGTCATTGAAGTCCGGGCTTTTGCCATCGTGATGGAGAGGATCCACCGCAGCGACGATCTTGCGTGGCAAGGCATGGCGGACATTGCTCACGAAATGCAACGGCACAGAGCACTCACGCACCAAGTGCACATCGAGGGGTGTGAACATGATCCGCGTCAACAGCGATTCGTGCTCCAGCGCTTTGATCAGCATGTCCATGGGCTGTTCTTTGAGGTGGATAAGGATTTCTTCCAGTGGACGTTCGACCCACACCACCTCGGTGGTCACATTAACGCCGATTTTGCGCAGGGGCCTGGCCTGTTCCTCAAGCCATTGGCGGTGTCGCTCGACGTAGCCCAAGCGCATTTGCTCAAGCGCCTGCTCATTGACCAGGCCAGCTGTCGCCAGACCCTCGAGATAGTCAAAAGCCACGATGTGCAACGCCGCACCTTCGGCCTTGGCCAGCGCAGCAGCCCTGTCGAAGGCCGCGCTGTGCTGCATCAATGGTGAAGCCACCAGCATGAAGCGTTGTTGCCTGGACATGACAAACCTCCCGTACGGTAACAAAGAGACTCGGTCGTGCCTGGCAGCGACGGGTCATAGGGTGATGGGGCTGTTGTCCAATCGTGCTGCCAGTTGGGTTCATCTGTTTGATCTGTATCAATGTCGGGGGAGGCCGCTGATGGTGTCCGACGTGTGGTCATTCAATGGGCGGCCAAGGCAGGCTCGATATGATCAAGGCCGATTCATGTCAGCAGGCGCAACTTGAATGGATGAAGTCATCAGCATTGCCAATGCAGCCGCGGCGCTGGGGATCGGCCTGCTGATTGGCCTTGAGCGCGAACGGCACAAGGGACGAGGCGAAAGCCGGCCCTGTGCCGCGTTGCGTACCTTTGCCATCACCTAACTGCTGGGGTATGTCTGCATGCAGGTTGCCTGAAATGGAAATGCGTGATGGGCTGGTACTGCTGATTGCCGTCCTTGTGGTGTTGCCATTGGCGCCCGATCGCTACATCGGGCCTTATGCCGCCATCAACCTGCGCACCATTTGCACATTGACCGTCCTGCTGATGACGGTTGGTGCTATCGGGCATATCGTTGTCCGGACCCTGGGCACCCGCTATGGCTACGCGGTCAGTGCAATCGCCTCGGGATTTGTGGCAAGCGAGGTGGGACGGGGAGAGTTGATACAGATCAAGTCGCATCAAGGGTGAACGCTCAAGATTGAATCCTGTTCCCTGTGTCGAGATGGCGGCTTCAATCAAGACGTCTCTCAGTCCTGAACAACCCTATGCAGTCCGGTAGTGGCTGCTTGCTGAGGTGATTCATGTCCCGGAATCAGCGGTTACTGTTATTGGCACCACCTGAGATGGTACATACAGCGGCTTTCGAGCGTGCCGGGGCATTGGCCGTGGCAACAGAACTGCCCCTGCATATTGTCGCGTTCGATTATGTCGAAGCACTCTCCGTGGCCGGGCTGTTTGCTCCCGAGCAAATGAAGCAAGCCCGTGAGGGCTATCTGCAACAACACCGGCAATGGCTTGAACAGCAAGCAGAGCACCAGCGAAAGAAAGGTGTCGAGGTCACGTGTGAGGTTGTCTGGGTGCAACGGCCTTATGAAGAAATTCTTCACTATGTCAATGAAATGCCTGTCGCAATGATCATCAAGGATGCCCATGAAGAGTCGCTCCTGAAGCGAGTCTTCTTCACTCCCCTGGATTGGCAACTGTTGCGTGATTGCCCGGTGCCTGTGCATCTGGTGACGGAGGCCCGCAACCCTCTGCCTCAAAGGGTGTTGGCCATCGTCGATGTATTGCGAAGTGAAGAGCAGGACCTCAGGTTTAACGATCAAATCATAGACGCAGCAGTGAGGCTGGCTGAGCAATGCAATGCCCGGTTAGAGCTGCTGCATGCCTATGACTGGTCGGCGGTCTATGCGCCGGGTATGGGCTTTGGCGTGTTGCCCGTCGCCACCGGCCTCGACCATATAATGGGGGAGACCGAGAAGGACGCCTTTGAGGCCCTGGCCGACCGACATGGTGTTCCGGTGGATTGCCGCCATTTCATCGAGGGTGTACCGGTGCCAACCATTTGTGCGTTCGCCACGAAGCATCTGACGGACGTCATTGTCATGGGCACGGTTCAACATGGAGGATTGGACAAGCTCCTGGGCAGCACCGCCGAACATCTGTTGCATCGGGCGCCGTGCAGTGTGATGGCGATCAAGCCAACCGGCGACGAATAAACGTACAGGCTATCTGGTCCGCCCCCGGCGTCATCGTCAGTTGCCAGGATAGTGGTAAACGTCGATGACTTCAGTGGCTTGCGCTGATCCGGTCATGAAGAGCGCAGTGAGGACAGCGATACGAAGCTTGGTAGTCATGGGTGTTCTCCCGTTCAAAAGAAGTTTACCGACAGCAGCAACCACTGCCTTTAGCACCACAACCTGCGGTTTTCTTCTCGCTCTGGGCGCCTTCCGAAGTCTGTGCTGGATAGCCGGCTTCCTGCAGGGCTGCAAGCAATGCATTGCTGTCCGAATCACCATTTACCCTCACTCGTCCGGATTGCAAATCGACAGTCACTTCGCTGAATCTTGAGCATCATCCTGCTTGCCACGCTGCTCAAAGCCTATGCCTTCAAGAGTGAAGAGCCGAGTAGTATGGCCTCACCGCCTGATCGTGCACACGTATCATTCGAGCAGGTCTTCTTTCTCACCCAAGGGTGATGATTGACTCGCGCATTCTCGTAGCCAGTTCATGAAAACCAGTAATCGTTTGGGGATAGTCCCGAGCGGCGGGTGAACCAGATAATAATCGTAGTGGCCTGATCGGCTGAATCCGGCGAGGGGAAGAACGAGTTCGCCGCGATCAACGCGCTTCTGCACCAGCTGTTGACGGCCAATCGCGATACCGGCGTGGTTGATGGCTGCCGTCACACTCAAATCAGAGCGATCGAAGGTCAAGGTACGCTTGGGAAGTGCCGCGAGCAGGTTGTGCTGCTCTGCCCAGAGCGTCCACTCTGCATCATAGGCCGCATGATCCCAGGCCAGGGAGTCATGCAACGTTGTGCAATGCCTTAAGTTCTCCGGGTTTTCCTCCAGACGATGGCGTCGCGCATAGTCAGGACTGCACACGGGGGCCAGCTGTTCTCGCATCAATCGATGGCTCGTCAGCCCGGGAAATTCGCCATTGGCGTAGTACAGGGCCAAGTCAATTTTGCGGGTTCGAAAATCGACATTGTCATTACCTGACCGCAGGTCCAATGACACCAAAGGGTAACGCTCGACAAAGTCCGCCAGCCTGGGAACCAGCCAGCATTGGGCGATAGAAGGCCTTACATAGAGCGCGATGGAGCCAGCAACTTCAGCGTGTGAGGATTGCTCAAGTGCTTCGGACAATTCTCCCATCGCATTCTGGAGTATTTCAAAGATACGTTCGCCTTCATCGGTCAGGCTGACCTGCCTGGTCAGGCGCTGGAACAGTTTCATGGCTAACGCGGTTTCCAGCCGACTTATACGGTGGCTCACTGCGCTTGCGGTCAAACACAGTTCCTGCGCCGCACGGGCGAAGCTCAGATGGCGAGCGGCAACCAAAAAGGTGTGAAGGTTCGCGAACTGACTGCTGTTGAGCCTGGAACTGATACGAGGAGGAAGGTTGAGCACGACAGTTTTCCCTCAAGCACAAAAGCTGCCTTGCGCGTTCAAGCGTTCGGCTTGTCGCCATTGCCTGGCGAGCGTATGAATGGCATGGAACCCGCCTACAGCAAGGATATCCATTTTAAGCCGATGCGGCAGGCAAATGGAGGTGACTGGAAGTGGTGCACGTTGAATCCGACATCGCTTTAGCCAAGCGTACCGGACAGTGGCAAGGCGATCACCTTGCGACTGTCCGGTATTCACCCCGGCATCAGCCAGTATCTACTCAGGTTCAAGCAGCTCAGGCGCTTATTGCCCTGATCAACCCTTCGCCAGCAGTTGACGACCCTTGGCCAGATAAGCCTCCATCTCGTCAGAAGGCACCATGTTGCCGCCTGTAGCCCAAATCAAATGGGTGGCTCGCGTCATGGCTTGGTTGTCCAGGCCCAAGCGAGCCAGGTAGCCTTGCTGGTCGGCATGGACTCTGGCAATGCCGGGCACGCCGGCGAGCGCGGATGGCTCAAGGCGCACACCTTCGCTGCGCTCCATCAGTGCCAGCAAGCTGTACATTTCCTCGTCGCTGACGGTGTAGAAACCATCAAGCAAGCGCTGCATGGCCTTGCCGACAAAACCTGAAGCGCGGCCGACGGCCAAGCCGTCAGCAGCCGTCACGTTGTCAATGCCAAAGTCTTGCACGCTCACTTCGTCGTGCAGCCCGGTATAGACGCCCAGCATCATGCATGGTGAGTGAGTGGGCTCGGCGAAGATGCAGTGGACAGCGTCACCGAAGGCCAGCTTCAGGCCGAAGGCTACGCCGCCAGGCGCGCCACCCACGCCACAGGGCAGATAAACAAACAATGGATGTTGCGCATCCACGGTGATATTAGCCACCGCCAATTGCTTTTTCAGGCGCTCGGCGGCCACCGAGTAGCCCAGGAACAGGTTGACCGAGTTTTCATCGTCGACAAAATGGCAGGCTGGATCGGACTCCGCTTGTTTGCGACCTTGCGCAACGGCCACGCTGTAATCGGAGGAGTACTCAACAACCGTAACGCCGTGCGAGCGCAATTTGTCTTTCTTCCATTGTCGCGCATCTGCCGACATATGCACGGTCACCTGGAAGCCCAGCGCGGCCCCCATGATGCCGATGGACATACCAAGGTTACCGGTCGAGCCGACGGCTATTTTGTATTGGCCGAAAAACGCCCGCGCTTTATCGCTGTCCAGCACTGCGTAGTCGTCGTCAAGCGTCAACAGATTTGCGGCCAACGCCAGGTCTTCGGCATGCTTGAGCACTTCATAGATCCCACCGCGCGCCTTGATGGAGCCCGAAATGGGTAGATGGCTGTCCCGTTTGAGCCAAAGCGTCCCTGGCAATGCCTGACTGTAGCGCTCGCTCAGCAATTGCTGCAGTTGTGGCACAGGCAGAATGTCCGACTCGATAATGCCGCCACTGCATTGCGTTTCCGGAAACGCACGTCTGAGGTAAGAAGCAAAACGCGTCAGTCGAGCGCTGGCGTCGGCTACGTCTGCGGCCGTCAACCCCACATCGCTAATCGATTCCGCGACCGGAGCCACGGCAGGATTAAACCAGGTGGTTTCTTGCAGCGCGACCAGATCGCGAATCAAAGGATAACTGGCATACCAGCTTTCAAGTGTTCTTCCCAAAATCATGACGTGGTCCCTTTAAACAATCAGGCTGAAAATACGGGTTGATTCAAACAAGGTGCGACAGCAGCAGGGTCAGCCCCAGCGCGACCAGCGAAGCCAGTACGGTGGCCGAGGTGAACATCTTCAAGGCGTCGGCTAGCGAGACACCCAAGTACTCCTTGACCACCCAGAAGGCGGAGTCCGTCACATGGGTCCAGCCAATAGCGCCGGCGCCGATGGCAATGCAGATAATTTCCTTGCTCACGGCTGGATGAGCGCCCAGCATCGGCATCACCATGCCAGCCGCGCTGATCATTGCCACTGTCGCCGAACCGACGGCGAAGTGCATCAACCCTGCCACCAACCACGCAAGGACGATGGGATTCATATTCAATTGCGTCAACGAACCGGCCAGCGCGTTACCCACGCCGCTGTCGATCAAGATGCCGTTGAATGCCCCACCGGCGCCGATGATCAGCAGAATGCTGGCCAGCGGAGGAAAGCTCTTCTGAGTGTGCGCGAGCAAGTCAGGCATTGATAAGCCACGGCGCAAGCCCAGCGCCCAGTAGGCGAACACCACGGCAATGGACAGTGCTATCAGCGGCGTGCCCAGGAACGAAATAACGCTGAATACCCCGGAGTCATGGGGCAGACTGGCCGCGAAGCTTTTCCCTACCATCAGCGCAAGTGGCAGCAGGATGGTCAGCAGCGTCAAGCCAAGGCCTGGCAAGTCCCGGGTCGTGCTGTCATCGCAATGTTCATCCAGAAAAGCTTCTTGAGCGTCAGGCGCTTCACTCTTGCACACCAGCTTGACCCACAGCGGTCCGGCAATAATGGCGGTAGGCAGCGCGACAATGAGGCCGTACATAATAACCTTGCCGACATCGGCGCCCAGCATCCCGGTGATGGCCATAGCGGCAGGGTGCGGGGGCAACATGCAATGAACCGCCATTAGCGACACGGCCAAGGGCACGCCCAGGTACAGAAGGTTGATCCTGGTCTCTTTCGCGACCACGTAGATCAGTGGAATGAGCAGAACGAATCCAACCTCGAAGAACACGGGTATGCCCGCAATAAACCCTACGAGCATCATGGCCCATGAGGCACGCTCTTTACCCAGGGCGCTCAATAGCGTCTGGGCGATGCGCTCCGCGCCACCGGATTCTTCCAGCATCTTGCCGAGTATGCCGCCAAGGCCAATGATCGTTGCCAGGAACCCGAGTGTTCCACCGACACCTTTTTCATAGGAAGAGGCCATTTGCGCCAGTGGCATGCCTGAACCGATACCTACCACAAAGCTCGCCGCGGTCAAGGCCAGGAAGGCGTGGACGCGAACTTTGACGATGAGAAAAACGATCAGAATGATGGCGCAAAACAACACCAGCAATAGAGTGGGACCGCTGTGCATGATATCTCCTGGAAGAGCTTTTATTGTTGAAATCAGTGATAGGGATCACTTGGCTTTCCGGCATTAGAGGCCACTGCACAGGGCGTGACAAAGGATGGATTATCAAGGTACAGATGACATGGGATCATCTATGAGGGGAATGGCATGGGGCACCGCTGCCCCTTTTTGCGCGAGAAAGACGGCGTGAAACAAGATGGCTTTGAGGTATTACGTATTATGGTATACCGTAATCACGCTGTTCGCGTGACTACAGGGCAAGGGTTCCCCCGAGCACTATTTAAGGGTGGCATCTGGGGGTTCCATGCAATTCAAGTCCATTCGGTTTTCCGTGGTCGCGCTGGCTGGCGCCAGCGTCCTTGCCGTGGTGTCTGCACTGGTGATTTATGCGCTGTTCTCCGGGGCTCGCACCGAGGCGTTGGTTCGGGAGGTCAGTCAGGGCATGCTTGAGCGGATCATCGAAAAACGCTTGGTCGCGATCGCGCAGGAGCAAGTCAGCCAGATTCAGCGTGAACTGGAAGTGCCGCTTATCATCGCTGCCGACCTGGCGCGAACTCATATCCTTCTTGGCGACAACCAATCCATAGATACGGACAGCCCGGTGCCAGACACATGACGCCAGTGGTCGCTTTGGCCCTTGGTGGTTTCGCAATGACGACGGCAGCCTGGCGGCGCAACCACTTTCCGAAATGGAAGACCAGACGCTGCTGCCCAGTGGCTTGCGTGCGGGCGAGTACTATTTGTGCCCGCAGGAAACGCGACGCAGCTGCGTGACTGCCCCGGCGCCTTTCAAGCTCGGGGGCAAGACTGTCATGCGGGCAGTGTCGGTGATCAACGACATGAACACCCGGATCGCCAGCGCCACCGAGGAACAGAGCGCGGTAGTCGAAGACATAAACCGCAACGTGAGCACTACCGGTCAAGTGGCCCGCGAGGTCACCGAAGGTGCGCAAGAGGCCCGCCAAGCCAGTTCCGAGCTGTCTACGCTGGCCGGCCAGCAACGTGAATTGATCAATCAGTTCAAGGTCTGACTGGATGATGACAAGGTTGGCGGTGAAGCAGGGCCCGGTCGTCCAGGATCAATGCGACAAGGACAGTTTGCTGCTGCATCACACCAATTTGAATCGGCTCACCATGGTTTGCAAGTCGCCACCCAAACGGGCCAGATCACTGCTGGCTGCAGAAGATTCTTCTGCGGCTCCAGCAGATTGCTCAGCGACATCGCGAATACTTGCAACGCTGCGATTGATCTCTTCGGCCACCGAACTTTGCTGTTCGGCAGCGGTAGCAATCTGCTGATTCAACACAGCGGCGTTAATCGTTTCCAGTACCGCACCTGCTTCCTTGGCCGACCCCACCGTACTGCCTGCTTCGACGCGGCTCATGCCCATCATTTCTACCGCACCTTGCGCACCCATTTGCAAGGTGCCGACCAGGCCTTCAATTTGCGCCGTTGGTTGCTGGGTTCGGCGGGCCAACGCACGAACTTCGTCAGCCACGACGGCAAAACCTCGACCGGCATCACCCGCGCGCGCGGCTTCGATAGCCGCATTGAGGGCGAGCAGATTGGTCTGGTCGGCGATACTTTTGATCACATCCAATACCGTGCCGATGTTGGCGCTGTCGTGGCTCAGGCGCTCAACAGACTCCGCGGAATGCTCCACGCTCTTTGCCAGTCTTTCGATGCGCTCTATGGTCTGCTGAATCACGAAAGTGCCCTGATGCGCCTGCCGGTCTGCCTGATCGGCGGAGCAGGCTGCGGCTTCGGCGCTACGTGCCACATCCTGCACGGTGGCGACCATTTCGTTCATGGCCGTGGCGACCTGTTCGTTTTCCAGCTTCTGCCGGGTAATACCTGCACTGCTCTGCGCCGTCACTGCCGACATTTCCTCGGCAGCGGCCGCCAGTTGTTCAATACTGCTACTCAGACGAGTGAGCAGGTTGCGCAAGCTCAGGGTCATGGCCTGCATGGCTTGCATCAGCATACCCAGCTCGTCCTTACGGTCGCTGTGGATGTCTTGCGAAAGGTCGCCGTCAGCCACTTTACGGGCCAGATCCACCACTCGTTGCAGCGGCACGACGATCATCCGGGCAATCAGTATGGCTGCCAGCAGACCAACGACGAAACCCACCAGGGTCGCAGCACCCAACATGGTTTTGGCTTTTCCGGCTTGGGTTTCGAGGATTTTCAGTTGCAGATTCACCGCGTCATTTGACGCAGTCGCGGCCTGTGTTGCCCGCTCATTCATTTCAAATTCGGTCGTTTTCAGCTTGAGAAAGCTCCGCTGCAGTTCGCCGAAATCCGCCTGGTAGCGTGAGAGCTGGCGGAGTGCGGCATCGATGTTGCCTTGGGTGGCAGGGTCGATCAGGCTATTGCGCAATTGCTTGCCGGACGTGTTCACTTTTTCGAAATGGCCCAGCAACAGGTCGGCATACTGCTGCTCACCGCGCAAAATGAAGTCTTTTTCACGACGGCGTGCACTCAGCACTTCCTTGGTCAGGTCGCTGGCCTGGCGAGCAAATTCCAGCGAGCGAAGGCTGTTTTCATCAGCGTTTTCGCGAATTTCGCTGACCGCTGTCGCCGCGAGGCTGGCCTCCAACTCATCGAACTGTTTCATGGCCCCCCGCGCCGATTCTTCCATGGCTGTTTGTATTGCACGATTTTGTAGTGACGCCTGGCTGAGCTCGAGCAACTTATCGTATTGAGTCGCTCAGTGTTGCGAGATTCTTCGCCAGCCAGTCGCCCTCGACTGCATGGTTCAGCGCCACGCCGGCCAGCAGGCTGCTCCAGGCATTCATAAAAACGCAGTAACGACAAAGCCCTGAATAATCAGGGCTTTGTCGTATAAAGATGGCGCAGGCGATTGTCCGCCAAGCTGATCGTCGTCTTGCTGTCGTTCTTCTTGAGGTTTGCTGTAGCGCTTTATCCACGCACATACGAAACCCGGGGCGATTCAGACCTCCCCATATTCCTCCCACGACCTGTCCACCTGGTTCAGGGCTGGATTCGATCTCGAGAGCCTGGTCTTTCAGCGCCTTCACTCCCAAATGCTTTGACAATCAACCTGTCATCTGCAACGATAATTTTGTCAGTGTACTGATTGAATTTGGCACATTGGCATTTCGTGAAAAGCATCTGATGTAGCTGGGCACGCTCCGCCTCCAGAGTCGATTGATGCAGCAGTCCGGCCGGCCTAAATGATCAGTATACTGATCTTATGAATTACCGAGAGGCGAAGCGAGCAGCAGTGAGTTCTGAACCTTCTGACAGGGCCTTACAATGAAAATCACTAAACCCCGAAAGATAACTTTCGAAGAGCATTTCATGACCCCGGGTTTCGAGGGGTACTCCAAAAGCTTCATTCAACATATGAAACCTGAAATGCTCGCCAGGCTGAGCGCGCAGTTGAGCGATTTCGATGAACTTCGTCTGAGTGAAATGGATCGCTATGGCATCGATTTCAGCATCTTGTCGCAGACCGGTCCCGGGGTTCAAGGCGAGCAGGATCTCAAGCTGGCGTTGGCACAAGCCCAGCGCAGCAATGATTACCTGGCGCAACAGGTACAACGTCATCCGACACGTTTCGGCGGTTTCGCCAGTTTGCCCATGCACGACCCAAAACTGGCGGCCGCCGAGCTCACCCGTGCAGTAAAGGACCTGGGATTCAAGGGCGCATTGGTGAATGGCCATACCCAAGGCATGTATTACGACGACCCTGCCTATGATGAGTTCTGGGCGTGTATGCAGGAACTTGACGTACCTTTTTATCTGCATCCGTCAGATGCCTATGTTTTCCCCCAGGTGTTCGACGGCCATCCAGAAATGCGTGGCGCAGCGTGGGGCTGGGGTGTTGAAACGGCCAGTCATGCCTTGCGCCTGCTATTCGGTGGGGTGTTCGATCGTTTTCCTGACCTCAAGGTCATTCTGGGTCATATGGGCGAAGGCCTGCCGTTTATCCCGTGGCGCCTCGACAATCGCTTCGCGGTTTATCCCCATGGCGTACATCTGGAGCGAGCGCCCTCTGAATACATCGGCAGCAATATCCTGGTGACGACATCAGGGGTTTGCTCCCCGGCCGCTTTGAAATGTGCACTGGCAGAGTTGGGAACGGAAGCTGTGATGTTCTCCGTCGACTACCCCTACGAGTCTACGGCTGTTGCAGTCGAGTTCATCGATTCGGTTGATATTGATGAAGAGGTGCGCGCCCAGATCTGCCATGGCAACGCAGAACACCTATTCAAGCTCTGAATCCGCCAACGCCACACCGACCACGTCAATCAGCTAATACCGAGACTTTTATCATGACCAAGCTCCTGCGCATCGGGCAAATCGTGCCCAGCTCCAATACCACCATGGAAACCGAAATCCCTGCGATGCTGGCCGCCCGCCAGTTGATCCGGCCTGAGCGCTTCACTTTTCACTCCAGCCGTATGCGTATGAAGCATGTGTGCAAGGAAGAACTGGCGGCGATGGATGCTCAATCCGACCGCTGCGCACTCGAGTTGTCCGACGCGCGTGTCGATGTCCTCGGCTACGCCTGCCTGGTGGCAATCATGTCCATGGGCAAGGGTTACCATCGCGAGTCTCAACAACGCTTGAGCAAGGTTACCCAGGATAACGATGCTCCGGCACCGGTGATTACCAGTGCGGGTGCCCTGGTGGACGGAATCAAAGTGCTCGGCGCCAAACGCATCGCTTTGGTGGCGCCCTATATGCGGCCGCTCACGGAGCTGGTGGTCGACTATATCCAGCACGAAGGCATCGAAGTCAAAGTCTGGCACGCGCTGGAAATTCAGGACAATCTCGCGGTCGCTCGTCATGATCCGGCCAACCTGCCAGGCATCGTTGCCAATCTGGACCTCGAGGGTGTAGATGCCATCGTTTTGTCGGCCTGTGTGCAAATGCCTTCGTTGAGCGCGGTGGCCATGGTCGAGGCACAAACCGGAAAACCAGTGTTGACCGCAGCCATCGCCACGACCTACGCCATGCTCAAGGCGCTTAACCTTGAGCCGATCGTTCCCGGTGCCGGTGCGCTACTGTCCGGTGCCTACTGAGGAAGTGCCATGAGTCAATTTCTATATGGCGCCAATATCCGCGCCAACGATATCCGTCAACATTACTTGCGCTTTGGCGGAGCCAGCGATGAGAGGGCCACGCGTGACCCGGTCATCATCATTCCCGGCATCACCAGTCCGGCAGTGACCTGGTCTTTTGTCGCCGAGCGCTTCGGCCATGCATTCGACACCTACGTGCTGGATGTGCGTGGGCGGGGGCTTTGCGAGTCAGGTGCGGATCTGGACTATAGCGTGGAGGCGCAGGCCGCCGATGTCAGCGCGTTCGCCGAAGCCATGGGTTTTTCCCGCTTCAGTCTGGTCGGACACTCCATGGGGGCGCGCATTGCCGCGCGGATGGCGCGCAATAGTGGTGCCAGCATGGCCCGCATGGTTCTGGTCGACCCACCCGTCTCGGGCCCTGGTCGACGCGCATACCCGTCGCAATTGCCGTGGTATGTCGACTCGATTCGCTTGTCTCAAGCCGGGATGAGCGCTGATGACATGCGCAGCTTCTGCCCGACCTGGACCGATGAGCAATTGTCACTGCGCGCCGAATGGCTGCACACCTGTGACGAGCGCGCGATCAAAGCCAGCTTCGAGGCTTTTCATACCGAAGATTTTCATGCCGATTTACGCCACGTCACTTGCCCGGCACTGCTGATGGTTGCCGAGAGAGGCGGGGTGATACTGGATGAGGATATCGAGGAAATCCAGGGGTTGGTGAGCGACCTGGCAGTCGTCCGGGTGGCCGATGCCGGGCATATGATCCCTTGGGATAACGAAGAGGGGTTCTATCGGGCGTTCGACAGTTTCCTGGGGGCTTCGTTGCCCTCGGCCAGTGGAGAATAAGCATGGCTGTCAGCGATTATGATTTGATCGAGGCCTGGAAGCACGTTCTCACCCTCAGCGATCTCCAGCGTGGTCAGAGTGTGACCATCCTGACGGGGGCCGATACTCATCCGCAAACATTGCGCACCGCTCAAGTGGCCTGTCAGGCCCTGGGGGCGGTCGTCAATCGGCTGGATCTGCCACCGGTCAACGGTGAGAAGGCGCTTAGCCGGGACTCCCTGGCGTACCTGGGAGTTACTCCGTTGACCGGTAATGCGCCAGCGCTGGCGGCATTGAAAGCCAGCGATCTGGTGCTGGACCTGATGACGTTGCTGTTCTCACCTGAGCAGCACGAAATCCTTGCCAGCGGTACTCGGATACTGTTAGCGGTGGAACCGCCGGAAATCCTGGTGCGCCTGCTGCCCACCGTCGCTGATCGACAGCGTGTACTGGCGGCGGCAGCGCTGATGGAGCGCGCCCGTCAGATGCACGTTACTTCGGCGGCCGGTACATCGCTGACCTGTCCATTGGGTGAGTTTCCGGCGATCAGTGAATATGGCTTTGTCGATGCCCCCGGTCGCTGGGATCACTGGCCCAGCGGTTTCGTGCTGACCTGGCCGAACGAGCTGGGTGCCAATGGGCGGATTGTGATCGACCGCGGCGATATCCTGCTGCCCCATAAGTCCTATGTGCAAGATCCGATTGAGCTGCAGGTTAAAAGTGGCTACGTGACTAGCATTGAGGGCGGCGTGGAAGCTGCATTGTTGCGCGACTACATGGAGGTATTCAACGACCCTGAGGCTTATGCGCTGTCTCATATCGGCTGGGGCCTGCAGCCACGTGCACGCTGGTCGACCCTGGGTTTGCTCGATAGAGAAGCCCATATCGGGATGGATGCCCGTGCATACGAAGGCAATTTCCTGTTCTCCATGGGACCGAATAACGAAGCGGGCGGCAAGCGCACCACGGCTTGTCATATCGATATACCGCTGCGTGATTGCACAGTGCGTCTGGATGACCGAGTGGTCGTCGATAAAGGGCGGGTAATGGACCGAGGGGACATGCAATGAGTGAAAAACTGCACACCTACGAACGCCAGGGGTTTGGCACGCAGATGGAGCTGCCGGGGCCCTATGGGCTGTTGATCATCGACCTGGTCGAAGGCTTTGCCGACCCGGCAATCTTCGGCGGAGGCAATATTCCCGAGGCGATTGAGTGTACCCAAGGGCTACTGGCTCACGCGCGCGATAAAGGCTGGCCGGTGGCTCACAGCCGCATTGTCTTCGCCGATGATGGGGCCGACCGCAATGTATTTACCCTGAAAGTGCCTTCGATGCTGACCTTGCTCGAACACGAGCATCGAAGTGCCATTGTGCCGTCGTTGACTCCGATCGAGGGCGAATTGGTGGTGCGCAAGACCCTGCCTTCAGCATTTTTCGGCACGGACCTGGCTGCCTGGCTCAACTTTAATGGCGTGCGTACGTTGCTGGTTGCCGGGGCCGTCACCAGCGGTTGTGTACGCGCCAGTGTGGTCGACGCCATGAGCCATGGCTTTCGCCCGCTCGTGGTGTCTGATTGCGTCGGTGATCGGGCGCTGGAGCCCCATGAAGCGAACCTCTTCGACATGGCGCAAAAGTACGCGGCAGTGATGACGTTGGAGGAAGCGCTCGCGACAGTTGGCTGATCGAACAGAGGGTCTGTCATCCATCATTGCCGTGTGCAAATGGCTCGATGACAGACCCTGCTAGCAACGTGACCGTGCCAACGGCCCCATGGTACGGTTATGCTTAGTGTCATTTATAACTAGGAAATTACATGACAGCCCTTGGTAGTACGACACCCGACTCTGACCTGGACGATCCGGCCAAAGAGCTGCTTTGGGGGCGCCCGGGTTTTCTCGTACGTCGCCTGCATCAGATTCACGTCGCATTGTTCTTCGAAGAATGCAAAGGGATGAATATCACCCCCGTTCAATATGCCATTCTCACGACCCTTTCGGTCATGCCTGGGCTGGACCAGACAGCTCTGGCCCAGGAGGTCGGACTTGATCGGACCAATACCGCTGATGTGGTCAAGCGTCTCGAAACCCACGAATTGATTTATCGCCAACCGGATCCCAATGATCGGCGTACGCGCAACGTTTTTCTTACCCCCCAGGGCAAAGAAGCCGTGGTGCTCATGCATGAAAGCATGGCCAGGGCTCAGGAGCGGATGCTCCAGCCCTTGCGTCCGGCCCAGAAGAAGCAGTTCATGGGCTTGTTGGCCGTACTGGTGGAATCCAACAACCAGTACAGTCGAACGGTATTGCGCGGGCTTTGATGGGCTACTGCCAGTGTCGAAGCCAGCCCGTCACGGCGCTGGCTGACTCGACGCTTTCTCTACAGTGGATACACCAGATCGTTGGCGATCAGCGTGCTGTCATAGATCACTTGGCGCTCCAGCAGTAGCAGCACGCCGTCGACTCGCTGGAAGCGGTCGTGATAGGTGCCGGCCATATGAGTCGTTGTCGGGCCTTCCACCAGTGTCTGCAGCAGCATGAAGTTGGCCTGGGCGGTGATGATGCCGTTGCTCGACTCATCGATCACGCGGGTATTGCCTAGCAGGTGCAGGTGGTAGCGTGGTGCGAACATTTGAGTGCGAGAGATGGCCACCGCGCGGTCATGCATCATGTTGCGGCCCTCGGCGTAGATCAGGCCGACGGGCATTCCCATCTCGGCGTTTTCCCTTGAGGTCACGCGATACAGAGCATCGCTGGTGAAAAACGCTGGCCACTGCTCGATCAGGCCGTCGTCCAGCACGGCACAGTAGTCGGCATTGAAGGTCTCGATCTCCAGTCGCAAGCGCAGGGCCGTGGCCCGGTCAAGCCGGCAGGGGCGGTAAAGAGGGTAGGGACGGTTCAGTTCGTTGGCAAAGGCGTTCATTACAGCTCCATGATTTCGCGGTAGTGGCGGTAGAGGGCGCGGATCGCGGCTTCTGAAATCAGGGAGTTGGTGGTACCCACCTGGCCGTGATCAAGTTTGAGGATGTTGAAGTCACTGCTGGAGCGGCGCAGCCCTTCCTGGACGTACTTCATCGCTTCATTGTCTTCCAGCCCGAGGAATCCGGCAGGGCCCATCAGGTTGCCTTGACGCAATCGATGGCGCGTCATTTCCTCGGTGTCGCCTTCATAGCCGAACATTGTCCATTGCATGATCATGCTGTTAGGACCGTTGGGTACGATCTGCCGTACGCCCAGGGTGTTCATTTCCCGCTGTACGATCAGGTTCGGCCAGATGGTCTGCATGGTGACCGACCATGGCGAGTCGGTTTCCTTGATGTAGTCGAGGAAACGCTCGTCGAGCAGGCGCATGCCTTCATGGTACGAGCGCATTTCTGCCTTGTTGGCGTCGCTGACGGCCGCGTATTTGTCTTCGCTCTTGGCCGAGGCCATGGTGCCGTGTCGACCGTGAACCGGGTCGGCAATCATGGCGGACTTGTTGCCTGCCACCAACAGGCCGAAGACCACCAGAAAGGAATGCAGCAAGGTGGCGTGGTAAGGGTCCTTCAGGTTTTCGTGGTACATCTTCCAGTTGCACGGCAACTCATTGCGGTAGTAACCGAGCACTTTGAGCTTGCGGCCATCGAAGACCTTGCCCATATCTTCAATGATTTCCGGGGTCAGGTATTCTTCGATGGGTTCGACATCGGCGTGGTAGGACGCGAAGACGACACCGTTCCAGGAGGTGACGTGGAGCTTTTTCAGGCCGTGGTCTTCGTTGCGAAAATCCTTGGGCATGCCGCCCTGGCGATTCACCCCACGCTTGAAGGGCACGCCCTGCAGGTTGCCCTTGAGGTCGTAGGACCACTGATGGTACGGGCAGACAAACTCTTTGGCATTGCCTTGGCTGTGTCGGCAGAACTCCGCACCGCGATGCGCGCAACGGTTTTCGAAGACATTGACCGAGCCGTCTTCTGCCCGTGCAACCACCACTGGGGTCGGGCCAACAAAGGAGCGCTTGTAGTCTCCGGTGTTGGGGAGCTCGGCTTCCAGTGCGACAAAGTTCCAGGTGCGGCCATGGAAGATCCGTTCGACTTCGCGATCATAGACGGCATGGCTGGTGTAGACCCAGTCGGGGATGTAGTGAAGGTCATCGTGGGGCCACTGGCAATCGGCCAGGGCCAAGTCCTTGTTGCCCCCGGTGCGGGCAATGACATCCTGCGAGTTATACATGGAGCGGCTCCTGAGAGGGGGCTGAAGAGGTGGGCTGTATCGAGGCGCTGAATTGTTTTTCCAGCTGGCGTAGCGGCTGGTTGATGTCTGCCAGTGCGTGTGCCGAGCACGCGACGCCAGCCTCCATGAGGCTCTTGAGCGGGCGCAGTTCGCCGCCTGCGTTGGCGCACACCACATGTCTGAGTTGGCCGTTGCGCAGACCAAAGCTCACCCATTTTGGTGCCTCGGGAGTCGTGCTGAAGGTGCGTTGAACATAGGTCAGGCCTGGTTCGGGAAGCCCGAGCATCTGCAGGTTGCAATCGAATTGATCGCTCCAGAACCAGGGCAGCGGGGTGGGGCTGTCGTCCTCACCGAGCATGGCTGCCGCAGCAATGCGTGCCTGTTCGTTGGCGTACTGCCAGGACTCAAGGCGCATGGGTTGACCGCAGTGAGCGACCCTCTGGGTGGCACAGTCACCCGCGGCATAAATGCCGGCCATGCTGGTGGCGCATTGGGGGTCGACGGCGATGCCGCCATCGTCGGCCAACGCCAGGCCAATGGCTTTGGCCAGTGTGGTCTCGGGTTGCATGCCGGCGGCGACCAGAATAGTGCTTGGCGTAATGTCTGTACCGTCGCTCAAGCGGTATACGCCTGGCTCGCCGGCGTGCTGCTGGTCGATGCTGGTGGCCAGGCGCAAGTCCACGCCGTAGTGACGCGCACGCGCCGCCAACCAGATCGAGATATCGCTGGGCAGTGCCCGTTTGAGCAGATGCTCCCCGGCTTCCAGCTGAGTCACCTCGACACCCAGAGCGCGAGCGGTAGAGGCGACCTCCAGGCCAAGGAAACCGGCACCGACGATTAACAGGCGACCTTGAGACTCCTGGAGGGTGTGGCGCAGTTTAAAGGCGTCGTCGGCCGTTCTCAGATAATGGACATTGGCCATGGTCCGCGGGAATTTTTCCAGGACGCGCGGCTGTCCTCCGGTCGCCAGCAGGCAGCGATCCCACTCGATCAGGGTACCATCGTCCAACAAAGCCGTACGCTTGAGTGGGTCCAGTGACTGGACGGCGGTCCCCAGGTGCAGCTCGATCTCATGCTCGCGATAGAAGTCGGCATTGTGCAGGCCGCTGACCGTTTGCGAAGACTCTGTCAGTACCGATTTGGACAAAGGCGGCCGCTCGTAGGGCGGATGAGGCTCTCGGCCAACCAGCACAATCCGTCCGCTGAAACCACGCTGACGCAATGAGGCGGCGGCCATGGCGCCGCATTGACCGGCACCGACGATAAGAATGCGTTCAATGGTCATGGCGTTAACCCAGGTTCACGAGTACGGCGTCACCTTCGACCTTTACGGCGTAGGTTTTCAGGGGCTCGGTGGCTGGCGCGCATTGAGCCGCGCCGGTGCGCACATCGAATGTCGCCTGATGCAGAGGGCATTCGATGCAGCCGTCCTCCAGGTAGCCCTCCGAGAGCAGGGCGTGCTGGTGGGTACAGATGTTGTCTGTTGCAAAAAACTCCCCATCGCAGCGGTACAGCGCCAGGTGTGCTTCGGGTAGTTTGAAGGCCATTACCTGGTCGTCCTGAAGGACGTCCACCGTTGTTATTTTTATCCAGCTCATTAGGTTGCCCTTTGTCAGTATGCCCACAAATAATATTCAGTGTACTGACTAATATGTCAAATGATTTGAGCGCAGGATCGGCATTCGCATTGAGCCTATGAAAGGAAGAAAACGCGCGGCTGTGAATTTTTAGCGGCTAGTCGTTGACGTGGCTGAAGGGATGATTATTATGTAAGTGTACTGATTAAATTCATACGTTAGCTGACGAAATTATAAAAACAGCCTTAAGCCTTAAAGGACACTGATCATGCAGCTTCGCCGTTTCCTGAAAAATCTGGGTGCCGAGTGTCAGTGCCCCTGTCATCTCGTGGCGCATGCCGACCGGTTGAACATCGGAAACTCAGGAGTCCGTAAGGTATGAGCGAAGCTAATGAGTACCCCGGCAAATCGGGTCAGGGTGTTGGCGCCCGAGTGAGGCGCAAGGAAGATGAACGGCACCTGCACGGTCGGGGCAAGTTTGTTGCCGACTACCACATGCCAGGGCTTCGGGAAGTGGCCTTTCTGCGCAGCCCTCTGGCCCATGCCCGGATCACCTCGATAGACGTGCCGCCAGCCTTGAAGGGTCGGGCATTCGTGCGCGCTGACATGCACAGTGCCAGCGACATCGTGGCCGACTCGACGCTCCCCACGTATCAACCCTCTGTCCAGCCGCCGCTGGCCAGTGGCAAGGTGCGTTTCGTCGGTGAGCCCGTGGTGATGACCTGCGCGGCGACCCGTGCCGAGGCCGAAGATCTGGTCGAGCAGGTGATGGTCGATTACGAAGACCTGCCCGTGTATGCCGACGCTGCCAGCAGCGTCGCCGCTACAGGTGACTTCATCCATGACAACTGGCATGACAACCGCTTCGTCACCTTGAATGCCGACAAGGAATTTACTGAGCGTGCGGCGGCGGCCAGCGTGACGGTCACGCGTCGAATGAAGCTGGCACGTCAATGCATGGTGCCGATGGAAGGCAAAGCAGTTCTGGCTTACTGGGATCACAGCCTGGACCAACTGGTGGTCGTCACTGCCACCCAGGTGCCGCACATGATTCGCACCATCCTGGCCCAGTGTCTGAAGCTGGATCAGGGGCAGGTGCGGGTCATCTCGCCGGATGTTGGCGGTGCCTTCGGCTACAAATGCGTGTTGCAGCAGGAAGAGCTATGTATCGCCTGGCTGGCCATGACCTTCAAACAACCGTTCCGGTTTATCGAAGATCGCCGGGAGCACCTCACGGCGGGGGCCAATAGTCGCGAGCATGAATATGTCATGACCGCTCATGCGGATGCTCAGGGGCGGGTGTTGGCGCTCGATGCCAAAATCATCATCGATGGCGGTGCCTATTCGGTCTGGCCGTTCACCATCGGTCTGGAGCCGGGCCAGGCGGTTGGCAATTTGCCCGGCCCCTATGCTTTTCAGGGTTACCGCTGTGTCACCGAATGCGTGGCAACCAACAAACCAGGCTTTGTCCCTTACCGCGGGGTGGCTCGCACCGGTGTCTGCTTCGCCATGGAGCTGACCATGGATGCGCTGGCTCGAGCCGTCGGGCGCGATCCTCTGGATGTACGCCTGGACAACCTGGTTCGTCCTGAGCAAATGCCCTTCATTAACGTCGCCAACAAGCATCTCGACAGCGGTGACTATCCGGCCAGCCTGCGCAAGGCTGCCGAGCTGATCGGTGCGTCGGCGATTCGTGAGCGCCAGCGTCTGGGTGAAGCGGACGGTCGGCGCATCGGTCTTGGCTACGCGACCTATACCGAGCAGTCTGCCCACGGTACGTCGGTGTTCGCGACCTGGGGTACTCCTGTCATACCCGGTCACGAGCAGGCGACTGTGCGTATGACGCCGGATGGCGGCCTTGAAGTGCGGGTAGGCGTGCACTCCCACGGTCAGGGTATGGAAACGACCTTCGCCCAGGTAGCCCACGAGGTACTGGGGATCGATATTGCCCGGATCAAGGTGCTGCATGGCGATACGGGTCAGACACCATTCTCTACCGGTACCTATGCGTCGCGGTCGATGGTCATGGCTGGTGGGGCAATCGCGCGCGCCTGTCGCGAGTTGTTGCCGCGCTTGACCCATATCGGTGCCTTTTTGCTGGGTGTTCCCGATTCAGAGGTCAAGCTGCAAGGAGGCAGGGTGGTGTGTGATCAAGCCTCGGTGTCGCTGGATGACGTGGGTGCGGCCTGGTACATCAGGCCTCATACGCTACCCGCTGACGTCAACCCTGCCGGACTGGAAGTTACCACGGGATTCAAGCCAGCCGTTGATACCGGAGCCTTTAGCTACGCTACCCATGCGGTACTGGTTGCCGTTGACACCGACAGCGGTGAGGTCGAAATCCTAGACTACGTGGTGGTCGAGGATTGCGGCACGATGATCAACCCTATGTTGGTCGAGGGGCAGACCTATGGCGGGATCGCCCAGGGCATCGGCACTGCCATGTACGAAGAAACGCCCTACGACGTCAACGGCCAGCCATTGGCTTCGACGCTGGCGGATTACATTTTGCCAGGCCCGACCGAAGTGCCCGCATTGCGGATTCACCACATGGAGACGCCTTCGCCCCATACCGAATTTGGCGCTAAAGGCATGGGGGAGGGCGGTGCCATCGCTCCGCCCGCAGCCATCTTCAATGCGGTCAATGATGCCCTCGCGGATCTTGGCGTTGAGGTCGCCGAAACCCCATTGACTCCGCGTCGGCTGCTACAGGCGCTGGCCAACGCCCGGGCAGAAAACAACAAGCAGGAGGTGGCCGCATGAAAGCAGTTGCGTTCGACTATCTACGTCCCGCGACCCTGTCGGCCGGGCTGCAAGCACTGGCCGATCAGTCCGCGGGTATCGTCAAGGTCATGGGCGGTAGTCAGTCGCTGGGCCCCATGCTCAACCTGCGGCTGGCGCGTCCGAACAAGGTGGTGGATGTCAGCGGCTTTACCGAGTTGCAACAGGTGAGCGAGGACGGAGAGTGGCTGCTGGTTGGCGGCGCGATTACCCACTCGCAGATTGAAGATGGCGTGTTCGCCGCACTGCGTGGAACCTTGCTCGCCGAAGTCGCTCCACAAATCGCCTACAGGGCTATTCGCAACCGCGGAACGATCGGTGGCAGCCTGGCCCATGCGGACCCGGCGGCTGACTGGGTGTTGGTGGCTTTTACCCTGGGCGCCGAAGTGGAATTGCGCAGTGTTCGAGGAACACGTCGGTTGACCATGGCCGAGTTCATGCTCGGTGCCTATACCACTGTGCTGGCAGAAGATGAGCTGATTACCGGGCTGCGCATTCCGCGTCTGGGGCCACGTGCAGCCTGGGGCTATCACAAGCTTTGCCGAAAAACCGGCGAGTTCGCCGAAGCCAGTTGCGCAGCGGTGTTCGACCCGGATCGTGGCCTGGCCAGGATTGTTCTCGGCGCGCTTGATGGCCCACCTTCACTGCTTGGGGAGTTGTCGGTAGCGGTCGCCCGTCTCGGGGCGGCAGCACTTGAACCTGCCGCGCTGGCAAAAGCGGTGGCAAGCGTGACACCCGGTAAAGACGCAGTTGACCGGCAACAAAGCCTCACCGCCTTGCGCCGGTGTCTCGATTCGATATTCAAGGAACCTCGGGTATGACTTCTGTACGTATCAACGTCAACGGTAATCTGCTCGAGCGTGAGGTTGCGCCGAGAATGCACTTGGGCGACTTCGTTCGTGAGGAAGGCCGATTTACCGGCACTCACCTGGGCTGCGAGCATGGCGTGTGTGGTGCCTGCACCGTGTTGCTCGACGGCCAGCCAGTACGTTCGTGTACGACGTTCGCGGTGGCCTGTGAAGGCCGGCAGGTGACGACTGTCGAGGGCTTTGAGCAAGACCCGGTGATGGCGCTCCTGCGTGAGGCTTTCTCTGAGCACCATGCCTTGCAATGTGGTTATTGCACGCCGGGTATGTTGACCACTGCGCGCGATATCGTGCTGCGCTTGCCTGAGGCCGATGAGCATCAAATTCGTGTCGAGCTGTCAGGCAACATCTGTCGTTGTACGGGCTACATGGGCATCGTCGCGGCCATTCGCAGTGTCCTTGTGCAGCTACGTGAACAGCCCGATCCAGTGATTGAATCCGCACGTGCACAGGCCCTGGCGGGTCATGGCGTTGCGATGCCAGCCAGTAGCGGGTCCTTTGCTTCTTTTACCGCAGAGCACAGCGCGCAGACACCGGCTGTCGAGCCTTCCGCCAGCCCTGCGTCAGAACCCTCGAGCGAGCGTGCGCCTGCCGGAATCAAGGGCGGAACCCGGATGGATGGACGCTTCAGTGTTGGCTATCCACCAGAACAGGTCTGGGCTTTCATGGCCGATCTGGAAGCTGTTGCCGGCTGCCTTCCCGGTGCCAACCTGGAAGAAAACGACGGCGAGCGAGTCAAGGGCTTTATTGCCATCAAGTTTGGCCCGATGGCTGCCAAGTTCGCGGGTGCGGCACGCTTGACGCGTAATGAAGAACAGCGTTCGGGCATGCTCAAGGGCGGTGGTCAAGACACCATCAGTCAATCGCGTGCCAATGGCGAGATCACCTACCGGGTGTTGTCCGATAACGCTGGGGCCACGCTCGTCGAAGTGGAAATGCTCTACTCGCTGCAAGGGCCGTTGGCGCAATTCTCGCGCTCTGGCCTGGTGAAGGACTTCGTGGCCCGGATGATTCTCGACTTCGGTCGCAATGTGGAACGGCGTATGGATCCCAATGCGAAACCGTCGACGCAACCGGCAAAATTGAACGTCTTTGCCCTGGGGATGAGCATCATCTGGAATCGCATCAAAGGCTGGTTCGGCCGATGAACAATGCGACCCCTGCTGCGGTTTCGCAGGCACGCGGCATGACCCGTGAAGAGCGCAAGGTCATCCTTGCCTCTTCCTTCGGGGCATTGCTTGAATGGTATGACTTCTACATTTATGCGGCGTTGGCCGGCTACTTCAGCGTGCTGTTTTTTCCTCCCGGAAACGCCACCGCGGCGTTTCTCGCCAGCCTGGCAACCTTCGGTGCGGGTTTTCTGGTTCGCCCGTTGGGGGCTTTGCTGTTCGGGCAGATGGGTGACCGCCTGGGACGTAAACGTACGTTCATGGTCACCATCATACTGATGGGAGTGGCCACCGTCGGCATCGGTTTGCTGCCGAGCTTTGAACACATTGGTATCGCGGCGACTATCTGCCTGGTGATTTTGCGGTTGTTGCAAGGACTGGCTTTGGGGGGAGAAGTAGGCGGCGCGGTGACTTACGTCGCCGAGCACTCGCCCACGGCTCGTCGGGGGTTGTACACCAGCAGTCTGCAAATTACCGCAGGGGCTGGGTTGCTGCTGTCGCTGGTTGTTGTCTACAGCCTCAAAGGGGTTATCAGTGAAGATGATTTCCGGGCGTGGGGGTGGCGCTTGCCCTTCGTTCTGTCACTGGTGCTGCTGGCCATCTCGGTTTACGTGCGTGGCAAGCTTGAGGAGTCGCCGACGTTCCAGCGCATGAAAGCCGCTGGCCGTACTTCCCGCTCGCCCATCCGCGAAAGCTTCCTGCGCTGGGGTAACCTGCGCCTGGTGCTGATGCTGTTTTGTGTGGCCGCTGCACTGGGGGCGATTTTTGGCACCGGGCACTTCTACTCGATGTTCTTTCTCAATCGCACGCTCAAGTTGCCCCTTGAGACCGTCCATTTGATTCTGGCCTGCGTGTTGTTGTGCGCGACCCCGCTCTATCTATTCTTTGGCTGGTTGTCTGATCGCTGGGGGCGCAAGCCTATTCTGGTGGCGGCTTGCCTGCTGGCGGCCCTGACCACTTATCCCATTTTCAAAGGCCTGACCCATTACGCCAACCCGGCGCTCGAGGCCTTTCTGGAAACACCGATAAGTGTCGCTGCCGATGGCTGTGAGTTTCGCTTGTTCGCAGCGCCCGTCAGCGCCTGCGATCGCGCTCACAGCTACCTGACCGATCAGGGGGTAGGGTATACGGCTCAACCCGCCGAGGTATCCGGGACGGTCATCGTGACGATCGGCCAGCAACGGCTGGTAGACCCTGGCGCTGAAGATCTGCATCGGGCATTGGTGAGCGCCGGCTGGCCGGCGACAGCGGACCCGGCGCAGGTCAATGGGCCGATGCTGTTTGTGTTGATGCTCTTACTGGTGGTCTATCTGGCAATGATCTATGGGCCGATGGCGGCGTTCATGGTCGAGTTGTTTCCCGCGCGAATCCGCTATACCTCGCTCTCACTGCCGTTCCACCTGGGAGCGGGCTGGATTGGCGGCATGTTGCCTTTTATCGTTTCGGCCCTGAACGTGGCCTACGGCGATCCTTACTTTGGCCTGTGGTTCCCCGTATCGATCATTGCATTCGGGTTGCTGGTAACCCTGGTTTTTGCCCCTGAAACGCGGGGCCGATCCCTTGAAGACGATGGCGCGGAAATCAACTGAACATGACCTGGGAGAGTGACCATGTCTGATTTGTACTCCTTGCTCGATGCATTGGATCAAGCCGACAGCGCAAAGACCGATGCTGTTCTGGCCACGGTCGTCAAGGTCGAGGGCTCGGCCTATCGGCGTCCTGGCGCCAGGATGCTGATTCCACTCTATGGCTCGACCGTCGGAACCATCAGTGGCGGTTGCCTGGAACAGGAATTGGCCAAAAAGGCCTGGTGGCTGACCGAGTCCGGTGAGGCAGTGGTTCGTCGTTACAGCACGGCGGCCCAGGAAGAGGAGGACGCCGATGATGAGGACGCGGCGCTGACCTTTGGCCTGGGCTGCAACGGTACCGTGCATGTACTCCTGGAGCGTCATGAAACCGGCAAGAAGAGTTTGTTGATCGATGTGCTTCAACGGGTAAAAGCCAGCGGTCAACCGGCAGCCCTGGCGACGGTCATAGCGGCGGGCAGAAAATCCCGTGTGCGAATCGGCGCCCGGATGGGCCTGGATGCCTTTATGAACCCGTGCGAGGGGATGTACTGCCAGGCACTTGAACACACCCTGCGTGGCGACTTGCACAGTACCCTTGGGCGCAAGCAGTCTCAGTTGATGATTTACGGAAGCGGTGCCGATGCAGTCGAGGTCTTTCTCGAATACATCGCGCCACAGCGCCGACTGGTGATCTTTGGCGCGGGTCATGACGCCCAGCCTTTGGTGCGGTTCGCAAGGGATCTGAACTGGCATGTAACGGTGGTGGACGGGCGTGCGCATTTTGCTCGCCCGGAGCGGTTCCCTGGAGCAAACCAGGTCCTTGTGGCGCCCATCGACGAGCCTTTTAACTTATCCAGTGCTGTCGACGGTGCCGCGGTTGTGATCATGACCCACAGCTATCGACAGGATCGGCATTGGCTGCAAAGCATTTTGCACTGTTCACCCGCCTATGTCGGGCAGTTGGGCCCTCGAGAACGAACAGAACGATTGCTCGATGAGATGGGCGCATTGGCCTGTTCGCCAGAAGATCTGCCCGGGCTTCACTATCCGATAGGGTTGGACTTGGGGGGCGATACCCCGGCGAGCGTGGCCTTGGCCATTGTTGGCGAGATCACGGCCTACCTCAACAAACGCAGTGGCGGGATGTTGAAATACCGCAAAACCACCATTCACCAAGCTTGTGAGCCAACCCACTCTCCAGTGGAGGGCGGCCTGCAGGAGAAAATGGAAGCGTAGCGTCTACTTCCTCCTTGGCGGGTTGGGGAAGTCAGGGCTGAATTTTTCAACGGCCTGTCAGGGCCGCTCTGCGACCCAGTGGAGCAAGCCCCTCGCCACACAGGGCACCGCATGAGGCTTAGATCCGGAAACTGCCAACCAATTGCTTCAGGCGCGCGGCCTGCTGCTCAAGGTCTGAACAGGCCCGCAAGGTCGACTGAAGGTTTTCCACGCCTTCCTGATTCAATGTGTTGATTTCGGTGATGTCCATGTTGATCGAGTCGACCACGGCGGTTTGCTCCTCGGTGGCGGTGGCCACCGACTGGTTCATGCCGTCGATTTCGCCGATGCGTAGGGTCACGCTGCTCAGCCGCTTGCCGGCGAGGTTGGCAATCTCCACGCTGTCCTGGCTGTGACGCTGGCTTTCACTCATGGTGCTGACCGATTCGCGGGCGCCCACTTGCAGCTCCTCGATCATGGTCTGCACTTGTTGCGCCGACTCCTGGGTCCGGTGCGCCAGGTTGCGCACTTCATCGGCAACCACCGCGAAACCTCGACCGGCCTCGCCGGCGCGGGCCGCTTCAATGGCCGCGTTGAGGGCCAGCAGGTTGGTCTGCTGGGAGATGCTGGTGATCACTTCGAGAATCTTCCCGATGTTCACGGTCTTGCTGTTGAGCGATTCGATGTGGGTACTGGAGACGCTGAGCAGGCTCGACAGTTGGTTCATTGCCGCGATACTGCGGTCCACCACTTGCTGACCGTCCTCGGCGAGGTGGCGGGCATCACTGGCCTGGTGCGAGGCGTGCGCTGCATTGCGGGCAATTTCCTGGGTTGCAGCGCCCAGTTGATTGATCGCGGTGGCAACGCTGCTGGTCCGGCTCGATTGTTCGTCGCTGTTGAGCATCGATGAGTTCGACGCACTGACCACGCGCAGTGCAACTTCGTTGACGTGCTCGGTGGCCGACGACACTTCGCGGATCGAGCCGTGAATACGTTCGACGAAACGGTTGAAGGCATTGCCGAGAATGCCGAACTCGTCCTGGCTCTGGATGCTCAGGCGACGGGTCAGGTCACCTTCGCCATCGGCGATGTCCTGCATGGCGCGGGTCATCACGTGCAACGGCTGGATCAGAAAGCGGATCAGCATGCCGAGCAAGGCGATGATGATCACCACCGCAATGATGGTGGCAATGATCGCTGAGGCGCGGAAGTCGTTGAGCATCGAGAACGCCTTGTCCTTGTCCACGGACAGGCCGATGTACCAGTTGACCGACGGCAGCCCCTTGATGTGGGTGAAGGTCATGATGCGCGTCATACCGTCGACTTCGACTTCACTGAAGTCGCCGCTGATCTGCGGGGTGTTTTGCGGATACGCCTCGCTCAGTGACTTCATCACCAGCATTTTGTCCGGGTGCACCAGGATCTTGCCGTCGGCGCTGACCAGGAAGGCATAGCCCATGCCGCCGAAGTTCAGCGCGTTGAGATTGTCAATCAGGGTTTGCAGGCTCAGGGCGCCCCCGACCACGCCAACGCTTTGCCCGGCTTTTTTCGACGCGCTGGCAATAGTGATAACTGTCTGGTGTGTCGCTGCTTCGACATAGGGTTCAGTCAGGGTGCTGCTGGCATTGTTTTCAGCGCTCTTGTACCAGGGGCGAGCGCGCGGGTCGAAGTCGTCAGGCATTTTCGCTTCAGGGCGGATAATGAAACTGCCGCTGGCGTCGCCCAGGAATGAAGACAAGAAGGTGGAGCTCAAGGCTTTTTGCTCGAGCAACCTGGCTGCGTTGGATTGTTCGGAGTTGAGGGCGATGTTCTGGGCGAGGTTTTCGATAAGCAGAATGCGTCCGGTCAACCAGATTTGAATGTTGTTGGCGGCAACGTTGCCCGTCTCATGCAGGTAATTGTCCAGGTTCTGGCGGATCGCATTGCGCTGAAAGTAGTCGTTGTACAGCGTGAACGAGGCAAGGGCGGCAATGACGATGAGGGCGGCGGCAAGCAGGATTTTATGGCTGAAGCGCAGATTTTTGTTCATGGCTTGTGGGTCCGCTAAGGTCTTGTTGCCCAGGGCGCGCTCTTAAGATCGGCAGGGACTATGTGTCGCAATGATTGGGGGGAGATGAAGCCGACTGCTATTTGTGGCAAGGCGTTCTTGAGCCGCTTTTTTCAGCAGCAAGCTCAAGGGGTGGACGCAGTCCTCGCTACGGGTTGCCACCAGGCAGTGATCGATCCAGAGAGGCTATCGATCACTGCCTGATGGTCGCTTTACAGGCGATCCAGGCCGCGTTTCAGTCCTGCAACGCCGCGTTGGCTGACGCCAGCGGTTGAGTTTTGGGCTGGCGTTGGTAAACGAAGCACATCGCTAATGCAGCAACGGCTCCCGGGATGGCGAAGACAATGAAGTTAAAGTGCAGTGGCAGTTGAATGCCGACCAGCACGCCCCCCAGGATCGGTCCCACTATCGCTCCGGTGCGTCCGATACCCGACGCCCAACCGAGGCCGGTCGAACGGATGTTCATCGGGTAGAACTGGGCAACCAAGGCCCACGCCAGAATCTGCGTACCAATGGTGCTTGCACCCGCTATTGCCACCAGCACGTAGAGGACTGCCGTAGGCGGGTGGAAGCCGAGCGAACTGATTGATACCGCTGCAATGACGAAGAACACCACTACCACATTGCGGAGTTTGAAACGGTCTCCAAGCCAACCGCCACTGATTGCGCCAACGATCGCACCGAGATTCAGCACCAACAGAAACATGATGCTTGATCCCAGTCCATAACCGGCATTAACCATCAGTTTCGGCAGCCAGGAGCCCAGCGCATAAATCATCAACAAACAGCAGAAACACGAGGTCCAGAGCAGTAGAGTGCTGATCGCGCGGCCCTCGCGAAACAGTTGTACCATTGGTGCTCCAGCATTTTTTTGCGTCGGTGTGCTGAAGTCGTCATTTGCCCGTGGGACAAAGCTTGGCTCAATACGT
Organism: Pseudomonas sp. KH_050; assembly: GCF_057838875.1. Lineage (NCBI taxonomy): Bacteria > Pseudomonadati > Pseudomonadota > Gammaproteobacteria > Pseudomonadales > Pseudomonadaceae > Pseudomonas > Pseudomonas sp. KH_050. The sequence goes on from NZ_CM174478.1 coordinate 2,737,297, forward strand.
TGTATTACCTGACTCGCCTCGGTCGTGCGACCTTGACGCACGATGAATCCGACTGATTCGGGCAATGATCGATAAATGATCGGTAGCAGCAGCAATGGAATGGCTGCGACATAGAACAGTGATTGCCAACCGAAGTCTGGCAAGAGCACAACTCCCAGTCCTGCAGAGAGCATCCCGCCCACCGAGTAGCCGCTGAACATGATTGCCACCAGCGTGCTGCGAAGTTTCTTCGGAGCGTATTCGCTCATTAGCGCTACCGCATTGGGCATTACGCCGCCGATGGCAAATCCGGCGATAAAACGACAGATGCCGAACTGGGTAGGGTCTGTGCAAAATCCGGTCAGCGCGGTGAATACACTGAATAGCGCGATTCCGCCTACGATGATTGGTTTACGACCGATCTTATCCGCGAGAGGGCCCAGGATCAGCGCACCAAACATCATACCGAACAGCGCACAACTACCGAGTGAGCCTGCTTGTACGGGTGTCAAACCCCATTCTTGCATCAGCGCTGGCAGCACAACGCCGTAGATTACCAAATCGTAGCCGTCAAATATAAGGATCAGCGTGGTCCAAAACAGCACCCGCCAGTGGAAGGGATTGAAACGTGCCTCGTCTATCAATTTATTGATATCGATTTTTCGCATGGCATCTGACTCTTGTTGTTGTTTTTAGAAACCTGATCCTGAACCTGCGTGTGGCGACTGGCCGAGCGGCTCAGCCAAGAGCGTCTCCACTGGCCGGAAGGCTCATGCCGATAAAGTAAACATCTGGTTTGTAGTCAGGAAGAGCAGGGCGCATGCCTGCTCTTCGACGGTTATCTTTCGGTTTTGTGTGGTTTTCATCGTAAGGCCCTGTCGGAAGGTTCAGAACTCACTGCTATGTCGTTCCATGCTCGATAATCAATGATTTTAATCAGTATACTGACTATATGCATTGATCAAACTGATCCTTCAATCGACCCTGTAGACGTAGCGTGTCGCACAGGTAGCCTGTGCCATCAATCAACCGCCAATGCGCCAAATTAGATCAGTACACTGACGAAATGATCGTTGCAGATGCCGTGTGGATTGTCAAAGTATTTGGTCGGGGGGGAGAGCACTGAAAATCGGGCTTTACAGAGATAAACCCTGCGCCCTGATCTTGCTTGCGCCATGACCGACAGGTGCCAACCAAGACGGCGTACGAAGGCGGATCGATTCTCGCAACGACCTTTTCAGCGACCCTTGCAACGCTTCGCGGGAACCTCCAGGAGACAGACAATGTTGTTCACCGACGTCGTCATTGAACAGGCCCAGGAAGCGCTCGGCCCAAGCGCAAGGCGCTGCGTCACGGCTGTGGTACTGGCTGCGGGCCTGAGTCACCGGATGGGGCGCGAGAATAAATTGCTTCTGCCGATCTCTGGCGAGCCGCTCATCAGGTTCGTCGTACGTGCGGCGCTCCAGGCTCGCTGTCAAAGGGTCTTGGTGGTACTTGGGCATGAGGCGCCTGGTGTTCGTGGAGCACTGGTCGATCTTCCGGTCGAGTGTGTGTTCAATGAAGCTTTCGAAGAAGGCATCGGTTCGTCAGTACGGGTCGGCGCGAATAGCCCTGACTCTGTTCAGGAGCTCGCAATGGCACTCTCGGATATGACCGTTAGGCAAGCCCGAATCACCGGTAATGACTACACGCCAGGCGACGCGGATCGCGCATGCGTGGTTCGAACTCCCATATGGAAACCGTTTCAGGAGTCGTACTTGGCAAGAGGCTTCTCGAAACCCCGGGTTTTGGTGAGCCTTGCTCGGAAACTCTGCCGGGTGGCATTTGCCCTGATGGAAAATCAGAGCGAATACCAACCGGCGTGAAGTTGCAGGGTTGCCCGCAAAGACTGCAGTGCCCGCGCCACAGATTCTGACCAGATCTCAATCCAGCTGATGCCGATAAGGCAAGTCCGGCCCGGTCTTGCCGCAGGTCAGGGCGGCGGCGCTGACGGCGAAGCTGAGCATGCCGTCGATCTGTTCGCGGCTCAGGCGCTGCAAACCCTCCACCGAATCCAGCTGCTGTTCGGTCAGCCAGGCGATCAGTGCCGCCTGGAAAGTGTCGCCGGCACCGACGGTATCGGCCATCGCCACGGCACGGGCCGGCACCGACCAGGTGCCATGGCGGCGGCTGAACACGGTCGCGCCCTGGCCGCCACGGGTCAGGAAGACCAGCTGGCAGCGCTGTTCCAGCCAGCCTTCGATCACGCTCTGCGGATCGCGCTCGGGGTAGAGCAGGTTCAGGTCTTCGTCGCTGACCTTGATCAGGTCGGCATGCTCGACCAGCGCGCCGATGCGTTCGCGCCACCGTTCGATATTCGGCTCCGGGTTGAGTCGCACATTCGGGTCGAGGCTGATCAGGCGTTTGCCGCTTTCCCGGCGGACCAGAGCGAGCAGGGTGTCGGCAATCGGCTGCACCACCAGCGAGAACGAGCCGATATGCAACCCGCGCACCTCGGCGCCCAACTCAGGCAGATGCGCCGGCAGCAGTTGGCGATCGGCACAGCCTTCGCCGCGGAAGCTGTATTGCGGCGAGCCATGGGCGCCGACGGCGACCATTGCCAGGGTGGTCGGTGCATCGAAGTCCAGCAGGTAGTCCGGGCGCACGCCTTCATCCTTGAGCACCTGCTGCAAACGCCGGCCGAGGTAGTCGGTCGACAGCCCGGCGAATAGCGCCACATCGATGCCCAGGCGCCGCAGGCCGACGGCGACATTGAACGGCGAACCGCCGGCAATCGCCTTGTAGTTCACTTTTGAAGCCTGACCGCTGGCGTCGTTTTCACTGAAGAAATCGAACAGCGCTTCGCCACATACCAGATACATAGTCGTTCGCTCTTTAAAGGTTCGCTACACGTTGTTGATAGCGTTCGTAGGCCGGTTGATAGGCGGCCTCGCTTTGTTCGGTGCAGACCACCGGGGTGTTCATGATATCGAAGAGGGTTCTTCATCTCTGATCGTGAAGTCAGCGATGTTGCTGGCCGAAATCACAATGTCGGCATTCGGAAGGTCGTTGCGTCGAACTTTTTCATAGGAAGTAGACTCATCGAAACCCAATGATCGCCATCGATCAAGCAGTCGCGCTTCCAGGGTTTTTCGGTCAGCCTGCAGCATAATGGTGGCGTCAAAACAGTCTCTTAAAGACGACCATGGGGCGAGGTTTAATAGAAGGTAGTTTCCTTCCACGATGAGATATTTCACGTCAGAGGAAATCAATCGTCCTGCAGCACGGGATATCTCCAGGATTCGATCGAATACCGGAACGGCAACCGCGGGTTCGTTGTTCGCACGAAGCCGCAGCAACAGACTCCTGAAGCCACCCACATCGAATGTATCGGGAGAGCCCTTGCGATCCAACAGGTTCAAGGATCCAAGAACCGCGTCATCGTAATGAAAGCCATCCCCGGGAACGACAGCTGCGCTCCCCGGCATAACGCCATTAAGGGCCTCTACCAAGGCCTCGGATACAGTGGACTTGCCGGCACCAGGCGGCCCCGCCAGCGCAACGACAATTCGATTACCAGACAGAGACTTAACGTAGTCGAGTAGCTCTGTGCTTACTATTGTGTCTGCTTTGGTGAGCATGCCAAATCTCTCGTCAACAGGTGTCACTCAGGCTTCCCGTACCGAGCTACGTGGAGCCTGAATAACACGTGTGGATATATAGCTACAACAGGATCAACAGCCATTCCCCGCATTACAGATGGGGCTAGAGACCCCTATGTCATTTGACTCAACCGCTCAGTGGTCAGCCTGCCAGCCTTTGTAGTCCATGACATTAGTTCGGGTTACAAGTGAGGGTTTAAGCAGTACCGTTGTGCTTTCCAGGGGTTTGCCATTCAGCAGGTCATTACCCATCGTTACGGCCTGTTGTGCCTGGCCCCAAGGGGACTGAGAGGCAGATGCCTGGATCTGAGTATCGCTTTTGAGCGCAGTCTCTATATCGGGAGCCCCATCCACCGATGCGATAATGATGCCTTTGCGCTTGAGTTGTTTTGCTGCCAGGTCTGCACCTATGGCCTGGGGATCATTGATCGCGAACACCGCGTCGACTTTTGCAAAGCGAGTCAAGTCCGATTGCATCACGCTGTAGCCACCTTCGCGCGAGCCTTTGGCATCCTGATTATCAGACAGTACCTTGATATCGGGTGCCTGCGCGAAAACACTCTTACAGCCATTGACCCGGTCCAGGACTGCTGAAGTTTGCGTACCATTCTGGATAATAACGTTACCCTTGCCCCCCAGCTTTTCAGCTATGTACTGACAGACAATCCTGCCGGCTTCGACGTTATCTGTCTGTACCATGGCGTTGGCACCTTGCACCATAACATCTACTCCCACAACCACTATGCCTGCCTTCCTGGCTTTCGCAATCGCAGGCGCGATTGCCACGGGGTCGACCGCGTTGACAAGAATCAAGTCTACGCCCGAAGAAATGAAGTTATCGATCTGAGTGAACTGCTTGTTCAAATCGTAATCTGCCGACACTGAGATAAATTTTGCTGCTGGATTGATATGCAGTGCCTCGGCTTTGGCGCCATCTACCATTGCTACGAAATAAGGATTACCCAACGAGCCAACAGTTATCCCGACGGATTTCAACTCTCGCGCGTGTGCGGTGCTAAATGCCAGTAGTGTACAAACAGCGGTAAGTATTGTTTTTTTCATGAGAACTGTCTCTTATTATTGGAGTGCGGGGGGGTAATTTTATATATGATTCAGGTTCGTGCGCCTGACTGCCGAAAGCGATCGAGGGCTACCGCTCCGATGATGACAACACCTTTGATGATGTATTGCCAGATATCCGAAACTCCCAGCAATATCAGGCCATTGGAAAGTGTAGCGATAATCAGGGCACCAATTAGCGTACCGACAATGGTGCCGACACCTCCTGTAAAGCGTGTGCCTCCCAGGATAACGGCGGCGATAGCGTCGAGCTCATAAGACTGCCCCATTTGCAGTCCGTTAGCAGCCATCAGTCGAGCGGAAGTCATGATGGCCCCCACACCCGCCAACAAACCGGATAGGGCATAAACAAATAACAGGACTTTCCAGACCTTGATTCCCGACAACCGTGCGGCCTCAGGATTGCCGCCCACTGCGTAAATCTGTACGCCTAAAACCGTCCGTCGAAGAATAACCCACGAAAGAGTAACCACTACCAGCGCGATTACAACCAGCCATGGCACCCCGAACAACGTTTCGTTTCCAATATAAGCAAAGGATAGGTCGGGATTGAACACCGTTTTGTCTTCGCCGATGAGGCGTGCGATTCCACGCATCGCAGTCAATCCGCCTAGCGTGACTATAAACGCCGGTAGCTTCCCGAAAGCGACTAAAACACCATTGACGAGCCCTAGCAGCAGTCCGACTCCAAGCCCCGCAGCGATGGCCAGGGGAGCAAACCCCGGAACTTGCGAGACCAATAGCGCCACTACTGCGGAAACAGCCAGAATCGAACCCACCGAAAGGTCGATGCCACCTGTCAAAATCACGAAAGTCAGACCTGACGCCAACACCACATTGATAGAGGCTTGCTGACTGATGATTGAGAAATTCTGGACCGAGAAAAAGCTCTCGCTCATCAGGCTAAAGCCCACACAAAGGAGTAACAACACGGGCAGCATGCCCGCCACCCTCATTAGTTGGCGCATTTTATCCTGCGGGGTAACTCCGGCGATGCTTCGTACACCCGGTTTGGTGAAGTCACTTACTACTTTGCTTTGCAGTGGGGAAGTCATTGGACTAAGTCTCCGTTGGCTAGAGTCAACCTGTCGCTGCCTGTGGCAAACGCGATAATGGCTTCAGGTGTGATATCAAGACCGCTGTGGCCACCGAGTTCGGTGACAAGTTTACCTTCACACATGACCAATACACGGTCAGCAATGCCAACGACCTCTGGTAGTTCACTTGAAATCATCACTACACAAACGCCGGATGCGGCTAATGCATTGATGATTTTATATATTTCTGTTTTAGCCCCAATGTCGACACCCGATGTAGGCTCGTCGAGGAACAACACCCTGGGCTTCATCTCAAGCAGGCGAGCCAGCAAAACCTTTTGCTGGTTGCCTCCAGACAGCGCTCCGACATTGATATCTGAAGACGCTTTGATATTGAGTGCCTGGATTGCTTGTTCGGCGCGTCCAGTTCCGGCCGTTCGGTCGACAAAACCCGCCAATCGGGCATCACTTCCGAAAACACATACATTGATATTGTCGTGGACACTCATGTCGAGAAAAAGGCCCAGTGCTTTGCGGTCTTCTGTCAGGTAGGCGATGCCTGCATTACCTGCATCGCGAGGAGAGCGTATGACTACAACTTCGCCGTCCATTTCAATCTTTCCGCCGGAGTACGCATCGACACCTGCGATTAATCGGGCAAGTTCGGTTCTTCCAGAACCCACCAGTCCTGCAATCCCGAGAATTTCGCCGGCATACAGATCGAAACTGCAATCTTGAATCTTGAAACCGTCTGTAAGGTTGCGAACACGTAGTATCGGTTTCTCATAAGCGCACGAAGGACGCTCATGGGCGTAGAAACCGGAAACATCGCGGCCAACCATCATCCGGACCAAGGTTTCAGCTGACAGCGTGACGCGATCCAGCGAACCAACGTAATGACCGTCTCGGAGCACCGAAACAAAATCGGACAATGCGTATATCTCAGCCATTCGATGGCTGATATAGATGATTGCGACGCCATCATCACGCAGCTGGCGAATCAACGTAAAAAGACTTTCGGTTTCTTTTGAAGATAGCGGCGTTGTAGGTTCGTCCATCACCAGGATTCGCGTATCGGCATGAATTGCACGGGCGATTTCAACAAGTTGTTGGTCCGCAATCGACAGGGTGCCGACCAGCGCGTGCGGATCAAATGTGACGCCAAGCCGCTTTAGCACAACGTGTGCGCCTTCGGTCATGGCCTTGTGGTTTACAACCCCACATCGTCGAATCTCTCTACCCAGGTAGATGTTCTCCACCACGCTCATATTCGCGCACAAGCTGAGCTCTTGATAGATGACTGATATGCCATGGCGCCTGGCATCGTTCAGGCCATAGTTTCGAATATCACATCCATCGATTCGGATAGTGCCACTGTCGGCGATATAGGCCCCCGACAGTATTTTCATCAGAGTGGATTTTCCGGCGCCGTTTTCGCCCATTAGCGCGTGGATTTGTCCAGGGAAAATACTGAGGTCAATGTCATGCAGGACGCGCACTCCATTGAATGACTTCGAGATGGAACGCATTTCCAATAGGGCAAGAGGTGGACTTTCAGATCCAGTGCTCAGCATAGCGGTTCACTCCTTATCTACCGATTTGAGAAGCAGTTGAAACCTCTCATCGGTGTTCTTGTTCGAGAAACATAGCTGAAAGGAAAGCGCTTGCGCAAGCGCTTTCCTTTTCGTGCGGGGAAATGGGGTGAGGTTGGAAAAGCGCTTGCGCAAGCGCTTTCGTCTCGGCTATGCTTTTTCCAACAAGCGCTGCCGTGTCCCGTCAATCGGTTCGCAGGATGATCGCTACGATAATAAAAAGGAGTGCCCGGCTATGCTGCATAGCGGATTCCACCATCTCGATTCAGCCACTTCAGATGCGCTGCGCACCTCGCTGGGACTCTCACGAAGTGGCGGGCCCGTCCCGGCATCGATTCCGAGAGCCATCGACGCATTTTCTTGCCGTGAGCTTTACAATAGCTAGCCGCTGGACATGAGTTCAGCGCTATCCATCAATCACGTGAGAAAGGAGTGATGCACAGTGGGCGCAAAGATGAGCGATGTCGCGCGAGCCGCGAACGTATCAATGTCTACGGTATCTCATGTACTCAACGGTACTCGTAAAGTCCATCCTGACACCGTTCGTAACGTGAATCAGGCGGTAGAGTCCGTAGGCTATATTCGGAACTCACTCGCGCGGTCTCTGGCTCGTTCCTCTTCGGGTTCGGGTGCCATAGGTGTGGCGATTGCTACGCTGTCAAACTATTACTTCAGTGAAACAGTACGTGCCATCGAAGCGGCATGCGCGAAAAGCGGTTTGATGATGATACTCGTCAATACGCAAAGAGATCCGGAACAGGAACTCAAAGCGGTCAAAGCACTGCATGAGCGACGTGTTGACGGGATTGTTCTCGCCTCGGAATATGATCCGGAAAATCGAGTATTCAATTACTTGAAAGCCAACAAGATACCCACGGTTCTCATCGATCGACTGCTCTCGACGTCTTTCGATCAGGTCGGGGTAGAGAATAAGCATTCATCTCAAGAGTTGATTGCACACTTGATTAAATTGGGTCATCGGCGCATCGGGATGGTATCCGGACGATTGACTCAGTCTTCTTCTCTTGAGCGAATTGATGGCTACCGCGCGGCCTTGGCTGACGCAGGAATTCAGTACGAAGATCAATTGGTTTGCTGTGGTGAATCGGCGATTACGCCGGGAATGGAAGCCACTCGCCGTTTGCTATCGCTAGAGCACCCGCCCACCGCAATAATGACGGCAAACAACTTGATGACCATTGGTGCAATGCAGGCCCTTCGTGAAGCGGGGCTTGAGGTGCCAAAGGATATCGCGCTGGTTGGTTTTGACGATTTCGACTGGGCGGATGCTTTTAGCCCAAGACTGACAGTTGTAGCGCAACCTCTCGAGGAACTCGGAGCCCAGGCTGTGAAGCTTTTATTGAAGCGTATCAAGCAACCTGATGGGAGACGTCAGACTATTCGATTGAAACCCTCTTTAATCCAGCGAGATTCTTGCGGCGCTCCCAAATGACTGTACTCAGGGCTTCGTCCTGAGGATCTAGCGGTTGCAGACGTGAATTATTTGACTCTTGTCCACGTCTCGCCGCCCGGATAACGTTGAAACTACATGACTGGCACCTGGTTTCCATTTGTCGTGCACGCCTATCTATGCGTGCAGTGTTTTTTTTGCTTGAGCGACCGGCTTTCGGTTTTGTTTTCTTCAGGTTTCAATGATTTCGTTAAAGAAATAGATATTTATTTTTATCGCGATGGACAACGCTGACCTCGCGCAACGAAGTCCGATAATGGGTTGTAACTACACACCGCAGAGCTTATTCCTGTGAGGGTGCTTCTGCGTTTGCAGAATGACAAAACTTGAATCGTTTGATCGAGATGGCAGAAGCCGTATTGGCGAAGAGGGGCTGAGCATGAATAACTACAACAAAACGAATGATGTGACTGCACTACCGGCATGGCGCAATCTGCTCGACCATCGGGAGAGCATGAAAAATTTTAGTATGCGCGATGCCTTTCGAGATGACAGTAAACGTTTTCAAGACTTTTCCTTGGCGGGCTGCGGGCTTTTTCTGGATTACTCCAAAAACCTGATCACTCACGAGACGCGCTCATTGCTTGTAAACCTTGCTCGCGAGGCTGGGGTGGAACAGGCAGCGCATGCCATGTTCAGGGGGGAGAAAATCAACGGTTCCGAGGGGCGTCCTGTGCTGCATACCGCGTTGCGGCGACCAGTGGGGGAGCCGTTGATGGTCGATGGTCGCAACTTGATGCGCGATGTGCATGGTGCCCTGGCGCAGATGACTGACGTTGTGGGTCGTATCCATAGCCATCTGTGGCGTGGTTACAACGATAAGGTCATCACTGATGTCGTAAACATTGGTATTGGTGGCTCATTTCTGGGCCCGGAGCTTGTCTCTGAGGCACTCACGCCTTTCGCTCGGCATGGGGTGCGGTGCCATTATCTGGCTAACATCGATGGCAATGAATTCCGAGAGGTAACAGCCGAACTGAACGTAGAAACAACGCTGTTCATCATCTCCAGCAAAACCTTCGGTACTCTTGAAACCTTGAAGAACGCGCAAGCTTCTCGTAGCTGGTACCTGGCTAAGGGCGGGACGGAAGAAAAGCTATATCGCCACTTCATTGCTGTGACAAGCAATCGTCAGGCTGCGCTGGATTTCGGCATCCGTGAAGCAAACATTTTTCCTATGTGGGACTGGGTCGGTGGCCGTTACTCACTATGGTCTGCCATTGGCCTGCCGATTGCTCTGGCCATTGGCATCGCTAACTTCAAGGAACTGCTGTCCGGCGCGTACGCGATGGATCAACATTTCCTGAACGAACCATTGGAACAGAACCTTCCCGTTCTTTTAGCGGTACTTGGCGTTTGGTATCACAACTTTTGGGGGGCGCAAAGCTATGCGTTCTTGCCCTATGACCATAACCTGCGCAACTTCGTGAAGCATCTGCAGCAGATGGACATGGAGTCTAATGGCAAAAGTGTTCGGCATGACGGCACGTCAGTTTCCTGCACCACTGGCCCAGTAATCTGGGGCGGCGTGGGGTGTAACGGACAGCACGCTTACCACCAGTTGCTGCATCAGGGGACGCCTCTGATTCCAGCGGACTTCATTGTGCCTGTGGTCAGCCACAATCCAGTGGCCGATCATCAGGAATGGCTGTACGCCAATTGCTTGTCTCAAAGCCAGGCGCTGATGCGCGGCAAAACCCGCAGTGAAGCTGAGGCAGAGCTGAAAGCCAAAGGCCTTTCATCCAGTGAGGTTGAACGACTGGCGCCGCATAAGGTGATCCCCGGCAACCGGCCAAGCAATACGGTTGCTCTTGAGATCATCAATCCACATAGCCTGGGTGCGCTGATCGCCCTTTATGAGCACAAGGTCTTTGTCCAGGGCGTAATTTGGGGAGTCAATTCGTTTGATCAGTGGGGCGTGGAGCTGGGCAAGGAACTAGGCAACAGCGTCTATAGCCTCCTGACTCGCTATGACGCGGAACCGGCTGATGATTCCTCGACGCAGGGTCTTATAGATTTCTTCCGGGGACGTCATCGGGGTTAGAGCCTCATAAGATTGGGCGGGACGTGTTTATCTCAATCGTTAGCTCACCGTGGTCACTTTGCACTGGCAATGCCTGGATTTTTCTCATGCTTTTAGTTCAGGTAATGCGGTGCCTTTTTTATTCGATTCAACTGGGTATTTAACTTCCGGGAGCCGGTGCGTGGAGTTAGCTGCGTACCTGGATCAAAAGCATGCTGTTCGCGTTGTCGACCTTGTCCAATAAATATAACAAACAAAAGGTTTTATGAATGAACGTTAAAACTCTCAGCGTAGTTCTGGGTGCGTCCCTTGCTGTTTGCTTTTTGTCCGTTGACGCGTATTCAACAGACTTCAGTGGTTATTTCAGAACCGGAGTAGGGGATTCGACTCAAGGAGGGAAGCAGTCGTGTTTTCAGCTACCGGGCGCGCAATCCAAATATCGCCTTGGCAACGAATGTGAGCAATATCTGGAGCTGGATTTGCGTCAGGATCTGCTTTCACTGGACGACGGTTCGGTGGTCAGCGTGGAAGGCATGGCACAGTTTTATAATGAGTATGGCCATGCCCCAAAATTTGACGGGGAGCACGGCTATACGCGGATGAGTCAGCTCTACGCAGAGTGGAGCAAGATGCCGGCATTGAATGGTGGCTCGTTCTGGGCGGGCCGTCGTTACTACAACCGAAACGACATCAATATTTCCGACTACTTCTACTGGAACCAAAGCTCAACAGGCTTTGGGTTCGACCAGGTCGCGTTGGGAGATCGAAAGTACAGCTACGTGTTCTCACGCAAGGACAACGTCTTCCAAAAGGATTTTGTCACCCGTCATGATGTGACCGTCAGCGGATTCAACACAAATCCCGGTGGCGAGGTTCAGTTGGGCGTCAGCTATCTGGACAAGCCAAGCCGCAAGGATGCTCATCAGGGCTGGTCGGTGGTTGCCCAGCACAAGCAGGTCGCGTTTATGGGCGGAGTCAACAAGTTCGCTGTTCAATACGGCCGAGGGCCGGGCACCGCGTTGGGTTACACCGGTGATTCCACGTTGGATGAGAGCAACAAGAGCTGGCGGCTCGTGGAGTTTTTCGATTGGCAAATGACCCACGCTTTCAGCGGTCAGGTTGAATTGGTCTATCAAAAAGACACGCGCCCTGATGGGGATGATCAGAACTGGTTATCCATGGGTGTTCGGCCAATTTATGCGTTCACGGATCAGTTCAAGTTGATCACCGAAGTTGGGCGCGACCAGGTTGAAGCCGCAGACGGTACCCGAAAACTCACTAAGTACACCATCGCGCCGACCTGGTCACCGAAGGGCCCGGGATTCTGGGACAGGCCGGAAATTCGTCTGTACTACACCTACGCAACCTGGAACAAGGCTGCGCAACGCGCCGCCAGCTTGCAATCTCCGGGATCGGCTCTGTCTGATACCGGTGCGTTTGGTACAGACCTGCAAGGCTCCAACGTAGGGGTTCAGGTCGAGTATTGGTGGAAATAAACGCCCTGAATGCGCGGTGACCCTTCGGTTACTTGTACCCGTTTCTGAATGGCATTGTTCTTGCTCTCAATACATTTCAGGTCCAATGGCGGGCCAGTAATTCTATATAGACAAAGACGTCCCCACTCGTCCACACCCCTGCTGATGGCAGGCGGTGTGGCGGGTGAGGACGTTTTTTTTTGCCTTGCTTTTGGGGTGATCAAGACGCCTTGGAACAGGAGTGCAAGGCAAGAAAGAGCGCCTTTTCTACGCAAAATGACTGAGCGCTCGCCTTCAAAGAGGGCGATCGAAGGTTGATGGGGGCTAGTTCCACCGTAGTAGCCCTTCAAATGATGGAGCATCCAGAGGCCTGTACGCATGACAACTCACTCTCCGCTACTCGAGCCTCGCCCGAGGCACTTTTGGCGCCTCGGCCTCCAACAAATATTTGCCACGATGTTGATCGTCCTGGTCTTGATGGCGGCAGCCAATGTCGCGATCGTGCAGCTGATACTCACGCGTTTCGACAAGGTCGCGGAAACTATCAATGGAGCGGGCCGTCTACGTATGTTGAGTCAGAAAATCGCCTTCGAGCAGTTGGCCTCATTGCGCCCATCCAGTACCGGTGGTGGTATCGCAGCGACACTGGACGCCTATGAGCGCGACCTGGCCGCACTTGAGCACGGAGGCCAAGTCATACCGAGGCTGTCGCTCAAGATGCGGCCACTGCTCATGGCACTGCGCCGTGACTGGACGGCGTACCGCGAACAGGTGCAACGGCTGTATGGCAAACATGAGGCATCCATTGAGCACGATGCGCTGGCCGCTGAATCCACACGGCTTCTGGACAATGCCGAGGCGCTGGTTGCGACCCTCACCCTGGACAACCAACGGGCCCGGGCCCGCATGAAGCTACAGCTCTCTGTGTTATTTCTGGCCGAGCTGCTGATTTTTGCAACCCTTGTGTTCATCGTCCGTCGACGCATCCTCGCGCCGCTGCGTGAGCTGACTCAGCACCACCGGGAATTGGCCGCGGGGCATTACGCAAGCCACATGGCAATCAAGTCCAGCGACGAAATGGGCGACCTGGCGAGCGCGTTCAATTTCGCCTCGCGCACTATCGCCGAGCTGATGCTGCGCAACGCCCAAGACAACGCCACGCTCCAGCAGACGGCCTCGATGTTCCAGAGACTGGCGGAAAACGCCATCGTTGGCGTGTATATCGTCCAGGATGAGGCCTTTGTATTCGCCAACCAGCGCATGGCAGACATGTTCGGCTACGGCCGTGAGCAGATAACGACCTCGCTCAGCTTGTTAGACATCATCGATGAAAAAGACCATGAAGTTGCGAAAGCGCAGATCCAAAAGCGCCTGAACGGTGAGGTAAACACAGTCATTTACGAGGTGCGTGGGTGTAAGTCCAATGGCGCCAGGATCGATCTTGAAATATACGGCAACGTCATGGCGCTCAATGGCCGTCTCGCGACGGTCGGTGTCATGCTCGATGTCACCCAGCGCCACGAGACGCAAAACCAGCAGCGGCGCCACTATGTGGAGAGCTTGCAATATCAGGCGACCCACGATGAGTTGACCGGGCTGGCCAACCGCAAACTCTTTTTCGACTGCCTCAATCAGGCGACGGCCATGGCGCGCCGCTTCGGCAAGCTGGTGGCGGTGCTTCTATTGGATCTGAACCAATTCAAAATCATCAATGACAGCCTGGGGCATCCCACCGGCGACGACTTGCTTCGCGCAGTGGCAGGCCGCTTACAGGCACTGATGCGGGGAACCGACACCGTTGCGCGTCTGGGGGGCGATGAGTTCGTCGTCTTGCTGCCCAACATGACCGCACCAGAGGAGGTCGCCCATGTCGCGCAAAAGATCCTCGACGCGCTGGCTGCGCCCTTTACCATCCAGAACCGGGAGATCCAGATCAGTGCCAGCACAGGTATCAGCCTCTACCCGCAGGATGGCGAGGAGCATGAGCTTCTCAAGAGCGCCGACCTGGCGATGTACAAGGCCAAGCAGGATGGCGGCAGTAAGTTCCAGTTCTATTCGACGGAAATGGATAGCCATAACCGGCGCCACATGGAACTCGTGGCCGAGCTGCGCCATGCACTTGAGCGCAGCGAGCTGACGCTGGCGTACCAACCCAAGTGGGATCTGTGCACACAGCAGATCAAGGGGGCGGAAGCCCTGCTGCGCTGGCAGCATCCGCGCCTGGGCAATATCTCTCCGACAGAATTCATTCCGCTGGCGGAGGAGGCTGGTCTGATCATTCCAATCGGCGAATGGGTCATGCATACCGCCTGCGCACAGAACCGGGCTTGGCAGGATGCAGGTTTGCCTGCCTTTGCCATCTCCATCAACCTTTCCGCCAGGCAATTCCACGGCGATGATCTGATCGATCTCGTCAATCGCGTACTTGAGCACACCGGGCTGGATGGCAAGTACCTCGACCTGGAGCTGACCGAGAGTGTGCTGGTGCAGAACCTTGATTCGACTGCAGCGGTGCTTGCCAGGCTCAAGAAGGCCGGTGTAGAGCTATCCATGGACGATTTCGGCACCGGCTACTCTTCACTGAGCTACCTGATGCGCTTGCCATTCGACACCCTCAAGCTTGATCGCTCGTTTATCAGCAATCTCGCTACGCTGCCCGGTGCTCGAACCCTTACCCTGGCAATCATCACCCTGGCACACAATCTGGGGTTGAAAGTCGTTGCCGAGGGCATTGAGACGCAAGAGCAGCTTGGCTTCTTGCGCAGCAGTGGTTGTGATCAGGGCCAGGGTTATTACTTCAGCCGCCCCTTGCCAGCGGAGGTTTTTTTCCAGTACGCCATGCACCGGATTTTCCCGTTCGATCTGCCTCCTGCCAGGCCTGCAGGCCTCATGCAACAGCTAACGACCGGCAGCCCTGCGCATAAGCAGCATTTTGTGAATATCTGAACCGCCCAATCCGGAGCGCATCCCTGAAAAAACCGGTTTCTGATCGCAAGAGAGGTGCGCCGCGGCACCTGGAGCAGAGGTTATCGGCATGGTGAATGGACACTCCTTCATCTCAAGCCGCCTAGCGCGGCAAATCTGCAGCAGAAAAACCGTTGCGCTGATAGAACCGCTCCAGTTCACGGGGCTCGGGCTCTACACCGGTGAATATCTTCAGATACTCGGGGATGTAGCGCATCCTCTGGGCCACCGGCTCCCGGGTTTTCATGCTGATGTAGCCAATCTGCGTCAGGTATATCGAGCGTGCGCGGGTCACGGCAGCGTCGTGTTCGAAACCAAAGCGGTCGAACATCTCGGTCAAGGCCTGGACGCGTTGTGAGTCAGCCTGGCCGATTTCCTCAGCCACCTCCGGGGATTGAAGTGCCCAGCTGCGCATGGCGAACTCGAATTGCGAGTCGAACAGATCACTGTTCAGCCAGCAATCGAAGACGTTGAGAATCGCTTCTGTAATGGATTCGGCATAGGCCTGGGACTTTGACACCAGATTGAAGGTGTTCTTGTTTTTCCAGAGGGCTATCAGCGCCTCGAGCAAGGCTTCCCGATCCTGGAAATACCAGTAGAAGCTTGTCCGCGAAAGATTGAGCTTCTTGGCCAGCGGCATCACCCTCACGGCATCAACCCCCGACTCCGTCAGGCTTTCGTAGGCCGCGTTAAGCCAGCCTTCCAGAGAGCCACGGCCCGCCAGTTCTGGGCTATTCGTCGTTGCTTTCATTGGCGCATTTCCCACGTTCGTTTTACCTTTTCAGGTGACAATATACACTGGTGTCAAGCTTATTGACACTGGTGTACATCGGGTCTATCGTCCATTTGCCTGATGACCTGCATGCGAGACCGATATGAATAACGATCCGCTTCTTCAGCCTTATCGCCTCAAGCACTTGACGCTGCGCAACCGCATCATGACCACCTCCCATGAGCCCGCGTATCCCGAAGACGGGATGCCCAAGAAATTGTATCGGGCCTACCACGTTGAGCGTGCCAAGGCCGGTGTGGCAATGACCATGACCGCAGGGTCGGCGGCTATATCCAGGGACAGCCCGCCCGTTTTCAACAATATTCTGGCTTACAAAGACGAAGTGGTCGGATGGATGAAGGACCTCACCGACGAATGTCATGAACATGGCGCGGCGGTCATGATCCAGCTCACCCACCTGGGCCGGCGCACGCGCTGGGATAAGGGTGACTGGCTGCCGGTGGTGTCGCCTTCGCATAATCAGGAACCTGCGCACCGAGCCTTCCCCAAGAAACTCGAACTCTGGGATATCGAGCGGATCATCGTTGACTACGCCGATGCCGCAGAACGCATGAAAGCGGCGGGGCTGGATGGTATCGAGCTGCAGGCCTACGGCCACCTGATGGATCAGTTCTGGTCACCGCTGACCAACGAACTTGAAGGGCCTTACGGGGGATCGCTGCACAATCGCCTGCGCTTCACCTTTGACGTACTGACCGCGATTCGCCAACGCGTGGGCCCGGAGTTTATCGTTGGCATCAGGTACACGGGTGATGAAGTCCTCGCCGGCGGCCTGCAAAAAGAGGAGGGGTTGCACATCTCGCAGCTGTTGAAAGACAGCGGCATGGTTGACTTCCTCAACGTGATTCGCGGCAACATCGCCACTGATGCCGGCCTCACCGACATTATCCCGATCCAGGGCATGCGCAACGCTCCCCATCTGGACTTCGCCGGCGAAATTCGCGCACTGACCGGCTTCCCGACCTTTCACGCGGCGAAGATTCCCGACGTCGCCACCGCCCGCCACGCGATTGCTTCCGGCCTGGTGGACATGGTCGGCATGACCCGGGCGCACATGACCGACCCACACATCGTGCGGAAAATTATCGAAGGCCGGGAGGATGAGATTCGTCCTTGCGTCGGCGCCAACTACTGTCTGGACCGTATCTATAACGCCGGTGCCGCCTATTGCATCCACAACGCGGCGACGGGCCGTGAAACGACGATGCCCCATGAAGTTCCCAAAGCCTCGGTGAAGCGAAAAATCGTCATAGTCGGCGCCGGCCCAGGCGGGTTGGAGGCAGCCCGTGTGGCTGGCGAACGTGGTCATGAGGTGGTGGTGTTTGAAGCGGCGAACCAGCCCGGTGGGCAGATTCGCCTGACCGCTCAATCCGAGCGCCGCAAGGAGATGATCAGCATCATTGACTGGCGCATGGCGCAGTGCGAACGGCTTGGCGTCAAGTTCCACTTCAACACCTGGGCCGATGCACCGACCATTCTCGACGAGAATGCCGATGTGGTGATTGTCGCCACGGGCGGACTGCCCCACACCGAAGTGCTGCAGCGCGGTAATCAGTGGCTGGTATCGAGCTGGGACATTATTTCCGGCGACGTAAAGCCTGGGCGCAACGTGCTGATCTACGACGACGCCGGCGATCACGCAGGCCTGCAGGCCGCGGAGTTCATCGCCCGCAGCGGCGCCAGGACCGAAATCATGACCCCCGACCGGTCGTTCGCGCCGGAGGTGATGGGCATGAACCTGGTGCCCTACATGCGCTCGCTGCAACAGCTCGACACCACCTTCACCGTCACTTATCGACTCAAGGCCGTCGACCAGGAAGGTGGCCAGCTGTTGGCAACCATCGGCACCGACTACAGCAACCTGGAGAAAACCCGCGTGGTCGATCAAGTCGTGGTCAACCATGGCACCCGGCCCCTGGACGAATTGTATTTTGAGCTCAAGCCGCTGGCCAGCAATGAGGGCAGCGTGCAGTACATGGACCTGATTGTGGGCAAGCCGCAATCCGTGGCGACTAACCCGCAGGGGCGTTTCCAGTTGTTCCGAATCGGCGATGCGGTGTCATCACGCAATACCCACGCGGCGATTTACGACGCGCTTCGCCTGGTCAAGGATCTCTAGCCGTCAGCTGTTTCGAGCCTTTAGTCACTGCCCTGAAAGTTGGTTCGATTGGTTTTGATTAACGTCAAACTCTTCCCAGCGAGGTTGCTGCATGCAAACGGGTTCTGAATCCACCGAGTCGCTCACTGCTTTAGCCGAAACACAGCTGCGTTTTCGCAGCGATGCAATCGTCACCGGACATGCACTGGCACCGGTCGACAGGGGATTGCTGGACGCCTATGCGGCTATCGATCGCCCAGCTCTGCGCCACTACCGGCTGGAGCGCATTCGCCAGCAACTGCGCGAGCAGGATTACGCCGGTATCCTGCTGGCCGACCCGATTAACATTCGCTACGCCACCGACACCAATAACCTCGGTTTGTGGGTGATGCACTCACCCAGCCGATATGTGTTCGTGGCCACCGACGGGCCGGTGGTGCTTTTTGAATTTACCAGCAGCCGGCATAACAGCGAGCACGTTGAAACCATCGATGAAATTCGCCCGGCCATCCCTTGGGTGTACTTTTTGGCCGGCCCGCGGGTGCAGGAAAAAGCCGAGCGCTGGGCCCGGGAAGTGGCGCAGCTGATGACCCTCCATGGCGCCGGCAATCGCCGCCTGGCGGTGGATCGATGCGATCCCTGGGGCGCGGAAAAACTCAAGGACAAGGGCATCCAGTTGTTCGATGCGCAGCCGCTGATGGAGCAGGCACGCTTGATCAAATCGAAAGAAGAGATCGTCAGCCACCGCGTGTCAATGGACGTCTGCGATCTGGCGATTGCCCGGATGCGCGCCAGCCTGGTGCCGGGGATCACCGAAAACCAGCTGTGGAGCATCATGCATGGCACCAATGTCGCCCATGGCGGGGAGTGGGCGGAGAGCCGCTTGCTGAACTCTGGCCCGCGGACCAACCCGTGGTTCCAGGATGCCTCGGACAAGGTCATCGAGGCCGGCGAAATGGTCTGTTTCGACACCGACATGGTCGGGCCTGGCGGCTACCTCTCGGACATTTCACGCAGCTATGTCTGCCCCGGCAAGGCGCCGACGGCCGCCCAGCGCGACTTGCTGGAGATCGCTTCGCAGCAGGTTAACTACAACGTCGAACTGCTGCGTCCCGGGCTGTCTTTTCGTCAGTTTGCCGAGCGCTGCTGGCCGGTGCCCAAGCAGTACGAGCACAACCGTTACATGATGATGCTGCATGGCGTTGGCTTGGTGGATGAGTACCCGAGCGTGGCCTACGCCGTGGACTTTTCCGAGTGGGGCTACGACGGCCACTTCGAGGCGAACATGGTGGTCTCGGTGGAAAGTTACATCGGTGAGCAAGGCGGCCGTGAAGGCGTGAAGCTGGAAGAGCAGGTGCTGATTACCGCCAATGGAGCGATCAAACTTTCGCGTACACCTTTAGTCGACGGCGATCGATAACAGTGGTTGTTGCCTGATTCTTGCAAGCATGGCGCCCACCCTGTACGGAGAAAAAATAATGAGCAGCATGACCGCGATCGAAACCGCACCGTCCTTGTCGCCGCGCCTGCAGTCGAATGCCGAGCCGTTCCTGCGCCTGGATGCCATCCATAAGCAGTTTGGTCCCTATCCCGTCTTGCACGATGTGTGCTTTGAGATGGAAAAGGGTGAAGTGGTGGCCATCATCGGTCCCAGCGGATCCGGAAAAAGTACCTTGCTGCGTTGCATCAACCAGTTGGAGCCGCCGACCCGGGGCCGGGTCAGCATGGCCGGCGTGCACATCGAGGCCGGGCGTGCGCTGCCCAGGAGCGAGCTGCTGAAGTTGCGCCGGCGCATCGGCATGGTGTTTCAGTCGTTCAACCTGTTCCCGCACCTCACGGTGCTGCGCAATGTCAGCCTTGCGCAGATCCGCACTATGGGCCGCAGCGCCAAGGAAGCCGATGCAAGGTCCCTGCAATTGCTCGATCGGGTCGGGCTCGCCGACAAGGCCCATTACTATCCGGCGCGCTGTTCCGGTGGCCAGCAGCAACGCATCGCCATCGCCCGGGCCCTGGCCCTGGAACCCGAACTGATGCTGTTCGACGAACCGACCTCGGCGCTCGATCCCGAACTGGGGCTGGAAGTGCTGGCGGTGATGAAAGAGCTGGCGCGCGAGGGGATGTCGATGATTGTCGTCACCCACGAAATGCATTTTGCCGAGACCGTTTCCGATCGGGTAGTGGTCATGGCTGAAGGTCGCATCATCGAGCAGGGGCCCAGCGTGCAAGTCATGCGTGACCCACGGCACGAGCGGGTGATCCAGTTTCTGCAGGCTGTGAGGAATCGCTGATGCTGGACATACTGAGTGTGTTGCTGCGCGGTGTGCCCTGGACCATCGCCGTGACTTTGGGGGCCTTCAGCATCGGCGTGGTGATGGGTTTTCCAATCTGCGCCTTGCGCATGTCGAACTTGCGTGTGTGCCGGCTTGGCGCGGCAATGCTGGTGCTCACCTTGCGTTCCATTCCGCCGATCGTCTGGCTGTTTTTTATCTTCTTCGGCATTGGCGGCGGGTACGTCACGCTGTCGCCATTCGCCGCCGCGGTGCTCGGTCTGGGGCTGATTACCGCGGCGCACATGGCCGAAGTCTACCGAGGCGCGTTCGCGGCAATTCCGGACGGGCAATACGAGGCGGCGAATGTTCTCAGCCTGACGGCGCCGCAGCGTTTTTTTGATGTCATCCTTCCGCAGTTGGTGCGCATCGCCATTCCCACCTCGGCGACTTATGCGATTGGCCTGCTCAAGGACTCGGCGGTGGCCTCGACCATCGGTGTCGGCGATATCAGCTTTGAGGCCTATCAAGTGTCCCAGCAAACCTTTCAGGGGTTGGGCGTGTATAGCGCGGCGGCCTTGGTCTACCTGATCCTCAGCGTACCGGTGGCGTTATTTTCCCGCTGGTTGTCTACCACGCTGAAGCAGAGGATTTCCCGATGACAGAACTTCTGAATCTGTGGGCGGCCTGGTTTCCCGAGCTGTGGAAGGGCTTTGTGTTGTCCATGCAGGTCACCGCCGTCAGCCTGGTCCTCGGGATTGTCCTGGGGCTGGTACTCGCCCTCGGGGTGTCTGCGTCGAGCAAGACCCTGCGCTACCCGGCCTTGATCATCGTTGAACTCGGGCGCGGCGCCCCGGCGCTGATCCTGCTGCAGTATTTCTATTTTGGCCTGCCCTCGGTGAATCTGACGCTGACTTCATTTTGGGCGGCGGCGTTGGCATTGGCCTACTGCGCGGCGGCCTACACCAGCGAAATCATTCGCGGCGGCATTGAGGCCGTGGCCCAGGGGCAGAACGAAGCCGCCGAGGTGATCGGCCTCAGCCGCGTCGACGCGCTGCGGTTCATCATTCTGCCCCAGGCCTTGCGGGTGGCACTGCCGTCATTGCTCGGCTTCTCGATCATGATGTTCCAGGCCTCATCGCTGTGCTTCACCATCGCTCTCCCGGAAATCGTCAGCCGCGCCTCGGCCATCGGCTCGTCGACGTTTGAGTACATGCCCGTGCTGGCCCTGGCGGGACTGATGTATGCCGCTGTTTGCGCGCCCGCGACCCTGGGTGTGGCGGCACTGGAGAGAAGATTGGCGCCGAGCCGGCAAGCATGAACATTTCACTCACGCTGCTTTCTTCAAACGATGCTTTCTCATTGGAAAGGTGAAGTAATGATGACGTCATTTCAAGGCATTATCCGTTGGGCATTCCTGTGTTCGGCCGTCGCTGGCGCACCTTATGCGTTTGCTGACTGTAAACCCGCCCACCAATTTGAAACCCTCACTCCGGGAGTCTTGACCGTCGCTGCATGGGTATTCCCTCCCTATTCGATCCCGGGCCCTGACAATCAGGCGAGCGGTGTTGACGGCGAGATCATCAAGCGGGTGGCGGCCAAAGAGTGTCTTGAAATCAAGTCGACTGTCGTGGACCCTGCGGCCGTCATTCAGTCGGTGATTGCCAAACGTGCAGACGTTGCCATCGGTGACTGGTACCGAACAGCGGAGCGTAACAAGGTACTTGGGCTTTCGGCCCCCTTGTACCTGGACGTCATGGGGATTATCTCCCCTCAAGGCTATTCCAGGATTTCCGAACTGGAAGGCAAGCGTGTCGGCACGGTACAGGGTTATCTCTGGGTGGACGATCTGAAAAAAGTCCTCGGCGACAACCTGATTCTGTATCCCAATCCCGTGGCGATGGCACAAGATCTGGCGTCCAACAGGATTCAGGCCGGTGCTGACAGCTTCGCCGTCGGTGTAGCCTCTCAACAGAAGGGGGCGTATCAGGGCCATAGCATCAAAGTATCGGAGCCCGATCCCCGGGTAAAAGCCACCCTTGAACCTGGGCAAACCAGTTTCCCCTACACCAAATCCAATGCTGCACTGGGTCACGCGCTGAGTGAAAATATCCAGGCATTGCACCGTTCTGGAGAGATCGCCGAAATCCTCGCATCCTTTGGACTTGATCACAAAGCAGCCGATGTGGGGGCGCCTCGCCTGTTGGAATAACACGTGGCAGAGGGCCGAACGAGCCGACTGCTCCTGCGGACGATTCGGCCCCTGCGCTGGCCTCAAGACTGCTCTGGAGAAATGATGGACGATCCTTCACTGGTCAAGCGTCTTTCGCTTGAAGAAGCTACCGCTTTCGCTCGGCAGCAATGTTTAGCCTACGGGGCCAGCGAGGCTGTGGCGCAGGCGCTCGCCAATGCCACTGTTTCTGCACAGGCCCATGGCATGCAGGGGGTAGGCTTCGCCCATTTGCCCGATTACCTGAGTGGATTTGCCACCGGACGTATTGCAAGAGCGGTGGAGCCGATCATGACCCATGTGGCGCCAGCCATGATTCGCTGCGATGCGCAAAGAGGCATTGCGCAGTTGGGATTCGACCAAGCGTTCGCGTCGTTTTGTGCTACCACGAAACAGCAGGGCATCACCCTGTTCGCCCAGCACAATGCGTTTACCTGTGGTGAACTGGGTTATTACACCCGTCGCCTGGCGGCTGAAGGACTCGTCGGGCTGGCGTTCACCAATGGCCCGCCGCTGCTGACTGTTTCAGGCCAGAGCCGTCCTATGTATTCGACTAATCCCATGGCGTTTGCCGCGCCAGGTGCGGATGGGCGCAAAGTGCTGATTGACCAGTCAAGCAGCGCAACGGCGTACGTCAACCTCCTTAGAGCGGCCGAAGCGGGGGAGGCTATTCCCGCAGGATGGGCCGTCGACGCGCAGGGCAACGAAACACTGAGTGCTCGCGAGGCATTGAATGGCACCTTGTTGGCGTTCGGTGGCAGTCGCGGAGCGAACATCGCGTTGATGGTCGAAGTCCTTGCCGGCTGTGTTACGGGCGCCAATTGGTCGCTGGACGCGCCGGACTACCGTGCAGGCAACGACTCACCCGGCTCGGGATTGCTGGTCATAGCCATTGCTCCCCGGTTACTCGATGAGCGCTTCGAATCTCGGCTGGCGGAGCAAATGACGCGTCTTGCAGCCATGGGCATCTACCATCCTGGCAAAGCGAAAGAGGAGGCTTACGCGAGTGCGATGCGTGAGGGCATCTGTCTGCCCTTGGCGTTGCTCGAGCAAATCGGTCGGACCTCCCTCGACGAGTGCCACGTCGCTTAGTTGCAATTTGAACCGGCCCGGGGACAGACGCCGATCCCCTTATCATTGGCGTGTCCACGGTCTGCTTACCTAATAAAACAGGGACATATCACTGCAACCCTCTCGGCGCGCGACTTCTGCCATAGAGAGACTGAGTGGAGGAAACATCATTTTAAGCAGTGCAGCTTTTCGTTCGGGTGAATAGAAAGGCATGACCATACTCTTGCCGCCCCCGGAATGCTTTTTAAGAATTCGGAGAGGCGACAATTACCCTGACACGGGGGCCCATGGGGTTCCACTGAATTCCAAGGAGAAAGAAGAAACGACCCTCGGGTCTTTTTTCGTTTGTGTGATATTCCGCTGAAATCCACTGCGCTCCAGCAGCATTCAGCGATTGTAGGTCCATTTTTTCGGCGTCCCCTAGGTCAAGACTTGTTTGGGCGTTGCTGCGTTGGCACAAACATTTCGTTGAAGCCTTGTGTGGTCGGCACCGAGGACTTCACGCAACCGGAGCTTCATGGTGTCAGCCTTAGTAGTGTCAAGCGCACTCAGCCGCATGACAACTTTGGTCTTGCGGTCGCCATCTTCCAGCTGCTAGTTATGGGCAAGCATCCTTATGCTGGCCGTTATAGTGAGGCAGATCTCGGTCTGGGCCAATCGATTGCGCAGAACCGCTTCGCTTTTTCAATCTCGCGTTGGACGGGGGGCAAACTTTTTCTGCGTGTCAGATGGGAGAGCTAACCCTGCGAACCAACAGTAAAACAGAGAGCGTTTTTTAGGTTGCTCGATCTATGGCCGTTGCATGCATACTGAATTCCTCTGTCCGGACTACCGGTCCCCGATGCGTATAGAGGGGCACTACCTGATTGCGCTGCGGAGGCTGGATTCCGTTGTACTAGGTGACGGGTAGCCGGATGGCTCTACATGGCGCCGGCAAGACATCTGGGGTTGTACAGATTATCGTGGTAAAGGTGAGCCCGTTTTTTGCACCCATACAGAAACACACATTACTCCTCCTATCACCTCAGCCTCTGTTTGGTTGAGTGGTTAGGGCTGTTACTAGATGCTGATGTTTTTCAGTTGAAGTCCCTGCTACACCTGAGGTTCGCTCGCCGTCCTTCCAGGCTGGCACTTTTCTATCTTCATGGACGGAACAATTTATGAGTCAACCCCCCATCAGCGGCAAATCGCTTCAGCAGTCTCTGGATTTTTTGCGCTCTGAGCTCTTGTCCTTATCTCCAGCGGGCCCAAATGGGTTTGAAGGTCTTGTTGCTACTGCTCTGGCTGATCTCACGGGGTTGACCTTTAGGCTGGCAAAGAGCGGTTCTCAATTCGGGCGTGACGCTAGCACCCCTCGTGCTCACTTTGCGATTGCAATGGAAGCTAAGCGGTATCAAGACTCACTCAGGCTGGAGGATGTAGCAGGGAAAATTTGGATTGCGGCAGAAGAGCTTGCCTCAAATATTGATGTGTGGGTGCTTTGTGCAACATCTGAAATGGGAGACGGCGTGCTCGCGAAGTTGGAAGCCATGCTGGAAAAGCGTGGCATCAGTTTGCTGATGCTTGATTGGACTATGGCACAGCTTTCGCGATTGGCGGTGCTTTTAGCAAGTGCTCGTGGGAAGGTCAGGCAATGGTTTGAGATTCATACAGCAGTTGGACTCGCATCAAAGATTGATGCTGCACTTGCAGATATTGAGGCGGACCACGCATTTTTATCAGCGCATCAAAAATTAAAGCAGGAAGCTAGTGCGGGTTACTCTGGCCTCGGGACACTTTCTGAGACAAATCGGACCTGGTGTAGTCGAGTGTTTTCGGAGCGATTGTCGTCAAAACAAGCGTTTGGTCAATATCTGACAGTGCAAGATAGTGCATTCCCGGCCATTGCTCGCCCCTCAATTGAAGCTGCTTTAAATAATGCAGTTTTCTCTCCGCAACCGGCTTTAGGATGTATTGCTATCCTCGGGCCTGAAGGTGCCGGAAAATCTTGGCTGGCTGCACAATTGTGGGTGAAAGCAGCGCCTCAACCCATACTAATCATCGGTGGTACTCAGGTTGTCGACTTAATCGATCCAAAGGATCCACTAGGCACTTTGGCGAGGCTAATTTCAGCTCAAGGGGAGGGTGACTTTGATGAGTCCGCAGAGCGTTGGGGGCGACGACTGCGTAGATGGAGGCAGCGCCCAGCTGCTCAATTAAATGATCCGCTTAGATTCTTGGTCGTAGTTGATGGGCTCAATGAACGGAGTGGTATGCCGTGGGCCGACACAATCGTTAGGCTAGTGGCAGAAGTGGAAAAGCTTGGTGGGCGCTTGATCTTAACCTGTCGTGAACGGTTTTGGGATCGTGAGATAGCACCCCGTTTGGCGGGGATCAATATCATCCCAGTAAGAGTGGGAGGTTACCAAACTGAGGAGCTCTGCGAACTGCTTTTACGACGTGGTATTCCTGCCGAGAGCATTCCATCGTCGGTGCGTGAGTTTATGCGCAATCCTAGAATCTGTTCCGTTGCTTTAGATTTACTTGGTCGCTTATCTGCGAATGCAGATGAACTCACAATAGAGCGTTTGTTATTAGAGTATTGGAGGCGTCGTCTAGAAGAGCGCGGTGATCTCACAGCCCACAATATTCGTGACTTTGAAAAGCTACTTCGGTCTCACGCTAATGCACTGCGTAAAAATCGAGGTGTTCAATTTGATCGAGACGATTGGCTCGAACACTCCGGAGCTGCTAAACGAAGTGATGGGCGCTCAGTGGAGCATGACCTAACAGACATTGAGGAGGGGGCGTTTCTGAAAGTGGTGGAGAACGAGGAAGGCTTCTACGAATTCAAGTCCGAGACAGTTCCTTTTGCTTTAGGGTTAATGGTCGCTCGTGAGCTACAAGACGAGGTTCGAAAGTCTGGCCGTGCTCCATCTGAAGTGATTGATAGTATCGTTGAAGAGGTTCAAGGGTTTGACCTCGTTGGTGAGGCTTTGCGATCGGCTGCTGGGATTGCCTGCTTTGAGGAAAGTTACCCTGCTCACGCTCGTGCTGCACTTATCTCTGCATGGTTGGAGCTGCAAAACATTCCTGACTCTGCATATGAATGTCTTGTGGCCTACACCAATGCAAACCCAGAAGCTGTTTTAGATGCCACTGAGACTGCCTATGATGAACATACCAATGCTCGAAGACGCCAATGGTTGCTAGGGGCGTTGCTCAGCTCTATAGAACGGCCGCGTGTAGCATCTGCGGCTGATTTACGTATAGGTAAATGGCTCGCCCGCTGGTCACGAGTTCCTCGTCAACTGGGGAGGCTTGATGATAGGGAAACGACTCGGGTTAAAGAGCAAGCAGAGAGGATTTCAGAAAGACTCAGTCACTTAACGCAAGAAGAACAGAGATTTTTTGCGAAATGGTGTGAGGACGTTGGCTCCCCGGATTCGACTCAGTTAGATCTGCCAGCAGCCTTTTTGTTGGCTGCTAGACCACAAGCTGCCTATGCAGAAAGTTTTTTGGCTTGGGCATTCGCCTGGTCCGTCACTGGCGATTACCAACGAGCAGATGTCGAGCTAGCTTGGGTGATTCGATTTAACAAAATAGACTTCCCTGAATTTGAGCGCAATTTGCTAGCCGCCGTTGAAGCTCTAATTAGTTCACCACATACGGAGGTGACCCGGAAGGCAGCAGCGATTGCTTTACGTATGCTTGGAACGGTACAGGGCTCCATCGAGGCTGACCGACTGAATCCTCGTAAGCCAGGAGAGCGCTGGCGTCAGGTGGAGAGCCTCTGTGCAACAGACCCTTATGATCCAGTGTCAGAGTTTCCAGCGAACCTTGGTAATGGGATTGATTGTGTAAACACACTGGAGCCCTCAAGTTTGTGGAGTCAATACGTTGGAGATGCGGGAAGCAACGAGTTGGAGTCTATTATTCCTGCTTTGGCTCGATTTGATATTGATTCGGTAATGCCATTACTGCGAAAGGTTGCTCGTGAGGCTCAGGTGAGAAGTTATATGCCGCTCAGGCAGCTCAGTTGGCAGTTGCAATGGATTAGTCCTTTGTTTGATCGCGAGACACTAGAGGCGGTGCACTATGGTTACAATCGGCTTGTTCAGAAATCCGATCTTTTAGTCGGTTCTGATACGACGCATGTGCCGGCTTCGGTTCTCCTCAGCTTGCTCCCGCATTTTGAAGCTAATGAGCAACTGCAGTTATATCTCAAGCTCCCTGGTAGTGTTGAGGATTGGTATGCGTTCCGCGAAGTTTTTAAGGCTCTGGGTGCCACTGATTTCGAGTTTTTCTTATTGGAGACAGAACAGGATTTGCGTCTTTTCCGTCGTGTATTGTTCTTTGCCTCGGCTCATTGCGTAGCTTTAACTGATAATAGCCGGCAGGTGCTCGCGCGTGCTTTGAAGCAAAAGAATCAGGATGTTGTGACTTATGCATCAGAGGTCGCATATGTAGCCCGTGATGCGGAACTCGACAATGTGGTAATCACTGCAGCGAAACAACGTATTCCTGAGTCCAGTTTAGGAGATGAAGCTTTTTGGATAAGTAGGGCAGTAACTGCTGCAGTCGTTTCGACTGGAAATGTTCATGAGTCAGCATTGATCACTCATGGCTTCCTTGGTTTTGCTGCTGAACAGTTTGCGGGCCTGCTAGATAGGCAATTGATTTCGGAAGTGAGTTTGGTGATTAATCGATTGCTTCTTCCTATTACCACCGCCGAACCTGAACTTGGAAAGTTGTTTTTGGAAGGGGGGCGTAATGGTAAGGAAATCACTCGCTCAGTAAAAGATCGAGCTGAGGAACGTGATGAACAGGATTCTGATACGCTGAAAGCTCTTTCTAAGCAAATGGGAGCCTTAGGGGTTGGAGTTGAAGAGTTTCTTGATCGGCAAGAAATCCTGGGTGACGAGTCCAACGCATATTTGCGTGACTTGACTAGCGAGAAAGCACAGGCTCTAGCACGGGTTCCTGATCTTGTTGGGTTGAAGAGATTGGTGAGAGTCGCTCCAGAAACTGTAGCCATTTGGGTTGAGCGTATTCTTGCGGAAACCGACAAAGGGCGTTTGTCAAATATACGTAACATAGCTTTGGTTCTTGCAGAGGCATTGGCTATAGGGGATCCAGCGTCTGCTGCTGCTCTTTTAAGTCATGTGAAACGCCTGCGGAGTCCTATCGAGCTATTGGTCGGGCACGCTCGAGTACCGCAGCACATAGTTTCTCTATTTGCTGGGCCTGCGGTTGAGGTTTTGTCAGATTTAAGGATAAGAGCGCTGGACAACGCCATGACAGATGCCGATCTTGAAACTTTGGTATTTGTTGCAGAGTCTGGCGGTCATAGCGTATGGCTTCGTAGCTGGATTCAGTATGAGGTCGAATCGGCCATCCCTGGACGTATTGCTCGGGCGTTAACAGTTGAGGGAATGCGAAATGATGACGAGCCATCGGTACTGCTAAGTCGTAGTTGGGGTGGTGGGTTTCTGGAGCATGTTGCCGAACGAGCGAGATTCGCTTACAAACGAAATGTTTGGTCTAGATATTGGTATGTCCAGGCAGTCAGCTCTTCAGAGCCTATTGAGTTCTGGAGATTTGGGGTGCTATTGGCTGGCATCACAGATGTTCGCGCATTTCATTGGTTTGATGCTGATCTCAATACACCCGTCATGCAGCGATTTGGGAGCGAGCTCTTTAAACGCGTCCGTAAGGCGGCAGAAAAGAGATCAAAAAAACGGAAAGATACTTTGTATGGACAGACAAAGCCGAACAAAGTTTTGTCTCAGGTACTGATTAGCCAATGTGTCTAGTGGGGGGCGGGGAACTGCACTGAGTTTGTGATTTGCAACGGGGTTTCCATACTTAACGATCTACAAAGCAGCTCAAGCCAATTTCCAAGAAGCGCTTCATTGAAGGTTGTGAGTTGTAGAAAAAAGCGACCTTCGCAGACCAAGGCCAATTCAGCTTTCGCACCCTCTAGCTCTCGTAGCAAGAAGCGAGCGTTGCCAAACAACCACTGTTTAAGGTTGCCGAAGGGATGCTCCACGACGGATCTTCGGCTGACCATCATTTCGGGATGCGCCTGCGTCGGTGCATTGCGCTTTCAGCGGGCAGTCAGTGCAGTCGCTAACCGTCGCCTGGTGGCCGGGATACCACTTCTGATTCTGTCTCAAGCGCTGGCATTGGCTTCATGCTCGTCTGCGAAGGCCATGAGCACCTCCAGATCGAGCACATCCAGTTTGATCCGGGCGATAAAGGCGGAGAACGCCAGGTTGGCGGCGAGCAGCCGCAGATCGGCGACCCAGGCGGGAAGATGGACCGGCCCCTGGAGCCAACCGGACTCGAAGAGCGGGGCCAGGCGTACGGTATCCCCCAGGCTGAGGCGTCCGGCGAACAGATAGCCCACCAGTTCCGGCCGGTTGTCGCGGATCGCTATGCGCAGCAGGGTATGGACGCCAAGCAAACCGGTCAGGTAGGCGGCATCCTTGGTGAACGCCGAACCGCCGCGCAGGTCGGCGCCGCGGAAAACCCGTTGGGTCGAGCGGAAGGACTCCTCCTGGGACTGACCGGCTGCGAGAAAACCTTCGAATACCTGGATGAAATCGGCGCCATCCAGCGCCTGCTGGACCGCGAGCACGCGCAGGGCGAGACGGCGCAGGCGGTTGATGTCCATGCTGCCGGTGAACAGCTCGGCCAGGGTGGCGATACCCTCCTGAGTCTGGGTCGTGCGTGGCGCACCCAGGCCC
The DNA here is from genome assembly GCF_057838875.1 of Pseudomonas sp. KH_050. NCBI lineage: Bacteria > Pseudomonadati > Pseudomonadota > Gammaproteobacteria > Pseudomonadales > Pseudomonadaceae > Pseudomonas > Pseudomonas sp. KH_050. The sequence goes on from NZ_CM174478.1 coordinate 2,767,749, forward strand.
AGGCTTTTCAGGTTGGGTTGGAGCGCGCCGTTTTGTGCCGTGGCGACATGCACGAAGGCCTCATGCTGCAATAGCTGGTTCTTGTCCAGTTCAGAGAACAGCGCGCTGGCACGCAGGCGGATGCGACTCGCCCCGGCGATGGCCTTGGCGGCCAGGGTCGGATCGAGCACCACCGTAATCCGGCCCGGGCCGAAGAAGCGGTCCAGTTCCGGCTGCATCCAGGCGGCAAAGACCTCGGCCGGGATCTCGGCCTGGCTCGGTGGAATCTGCGCCCCCCCCAGAAGGGCGTCGGTGGTTTTCAGGAAGAAATGGGCCGCGTCCAGCATGCTCAGCTTCTGGCTCGGGTAGTAGAAGTCCGGACGCCGGTACAGCGCTGACGAGTACCGGGTGAAGTCGGGCGTGCCAATGGCACCCAGCATGCGCCCGGCCGTGGCATAGCTGCGCGCCGTCATGGCGAGGTAGCGCCCGGCTGGATGCCCCTCATCGCAGTGGCCGGTAAATGCTTCCAGGGCAGCGATGTCGGCGCTGTGCTCGCGCGGGCGCAGCTCGACCCTGGGCAGTTCTGCCTGCCCGGCGCGCCAACGCGCCAGGAATACCTCCTCGACCCCATCCGGCCAGGCCAAGGCATCCAGCACGCGGATCTTGCGGGTCAGGCCGGGCAGGGCGGCATCGAGTTCGGACAGGGGCGCGACGCTCACGCAAACCTCCTTGGGCGATGTGGGTCAATCTCAAAAGAGTAGTCGTTGTCCAGGCTTCGCGTTGCGGGCGGTCAACAGCCCGCGTTTGATGGCTGCCAGGCCATCTGTGCACCTGTTGCTCTTTGAAACAGTGACGATTGAGAGTCTCCAAGTGCAAGGGATTGCTTACAGAACCTGGGGGCATCGAGTTTTTTTCTCACCTAAAGGAGCGCAAGATGAGCTACTGGACGTTCGAACAACGTGTCGCGGTCGGCTTGCGCGTAGCCCTCCCGGGCACCACGGGTAAGGACAATTCACCGAATCCCACGATAAGCGCTTTCGCTGTCGACTGCAGGGAACGGGGGAGGCGTTTTGAAACCATTCCTGCTCAGACCAAGTGCCTCAACGTTGAACATGTTGCTTCAAGGTTGCCTGCAGCGCCGTGACGCTGTGCCACCCGCTTTAACGGAAAAAGCGGTCGTCCCCGGCATTCCAAATGCTCGCTACTGGCTAGACCTGGATCTGACTTCGTTCATCCAGGATGCAACTCAGGCCAACATTCGCGAGCGCGAGGAACTCGTCAGAGCAGGGAAGCCAAGCGACATCCTGCCGTTGGCAAGTATGCTGGCCGTTTCGGGTGGCGGCGACGCAGGCACATTTGCGGCGGGACTTATCGCGGGATGGACCCTGCATGGGACTCGACCTATGTTCAAGGTCGTCACGGGTATTAGCGCAGGCGCGCTGGTCGCCCCGTTCGCCTACCTGGGGCCTCAGTACGATAGCGTCATCCTGGGGATTTCCAACGCAATCGGTCCAAAAGACTTTTTCCATTCGCGAAATGTCCTGACCCGGCTTGCCAGCGACGGTATGGCGGACAGCAAGCCACTGTCGCGGCTCATTGCAAAGTACGTCACGCCTGAGGTGCTTGCGGCGATCGCGGCGCAATACGCAAAAGGACGACTGCTGATGATCGGCACAACCGACCTCGATTCAGCGCGGCCAGTCACTTGGAACATGGGGGCTATTGCCTCCAGCCAGGCACCGGGAGCGCTCGAGTTGTTTCGCAACATCATGGTCGCATCGATGAGTATTCCCGGCGCCGTCTCACCGGTCATGATCGATGTGGAGGTCGACGGCCATCAGTTCCAGGAAATGCACGTGGATGGAGGGGTCATCACTCAGGTGTTCCTATACCCACCTGGCACCGTGATGGCGCTGAACAAGGTCCCTGGAGCCATTTTGCGATGCGGGCGTCATTTCTATGTCATTCGCAATGGGAGACTGGAGCCGCAATGGTCCGGGACGAAGCGCCGTACGTTGAACATCGGCGGTCGAGCCATCAGTGCCTTGATTCAAACCCAGGGAATAAGCGACCTGGATCGAATTTACCGTATCGCGCTGCAGGATGAGGCGGACTTCAATCTTGCGTACATCGGCTCTGACTTCTACTTTCCGCGCAATCAGAAATTCGATGGCGAGTACATGAAGCGTTTATTCGATTACGCCTTTCAACTCAGCGCGAAGGGCTATCCGTGGCATAAGTCGCCGCCGAGAGAGAATACGTGAGGGGCCCGATTCTCTGGACTCCCGTACGGGCAATACAGTCATCGTCGGGCGCGCACTGGGAGGTGCCCTTGGTTTTCAGGATCGAGCTGCTGGACCGTCACCCTCAGTTCGCTCAGACGATTGCCGGGGCTTGCTGGAAAGTAGCTTCGCGTGGGCTGCAGTCCACCGCCTGTTACGTCCCGTGTCGAGGGTTGCCAGGTCATTAGTCAGCCGCGCAGGTGACTCCCCGGTGACTTCGCACAGCAGCGCTGTTATAGCGTCCCCGTCAACCGTGCCGTGCGCTTGTAGAAGATCCGCCACAGCGCTGACAGCGGGCCAGTACCGGCGCACCAGACAACTGGACCGGGCGATTGCCCGGGATTCGGCGTCGAGCAGCTTTCGTGCGGGCAGCAAGCTTATCAATTCGTGACCCCGGCGCCGGTCACCCCAGCCGCTGGCGCCGATGAATTTGTCAGATTGGGTGTGCCGGTAGACGGCTTCGGCCACCGGGCCGGCGAAGCAATTGAGAAGGTCTCGTTCAATTGACTCGACCATAGAGGGCAGGTATTCAGCAATCCCGGGGGCGTTGAGGGCTGGGTGCTGGACAAAGTAATCAGCCTCGACCAACCCCTCTACGTTTTGTGGGTTGCCGCGCAGATCAATCATTGGGCCGCTGAAGGCTTCCGTCCTGGTGCGCACAGTGACGCGCTTGATGGGCTGACCATTCCACCAAAAGGCCAGGGCGTGGCCAGCTTCGTGGACGGCCGTGCGACGCGGGCGCTGATTCATGATCTGGTCCTCCTCCGTGCAGGTCACGTAACAAGGTCTTCAACGAGAGCTACTCTCTGCTCCATCACCAGGGTTCAAGTAAAAGATTGTGTCTATCAAGACCCAATACTGCGGCTATTAGCTATCTTCTATAGAGGGTCTAGCATTGATTTAGCGCTGGCGTAAGCTGGCCGGTCGAGACCTGATAAGACATACGAATGAGTCAGAAGCGTACTAGGCTTGCCGTGGGCCTCCTGGCTGGCAACTTGATTGCCGCTATCGAAGTATTCCCGTGAGGCTTTGATGATCAGTTGATCGAACTGCTGGCCCTGCAGCCTATGTCATCGATTTCGCTCGTCGCTATTGCGCGCCCGGCCGGGCCGGATAGCTGGATGAACACGACCAAAGGTAGCTCACACATGGCAACTGAATCGAAATGCCCATTCCATGCCACCGCTGGCGGTGGCACGACGAACCGCGACTGGTGGCCGAACCAACTGAATCTGAAGGTCCTGCACCAGCACTCGTCCCTGTCCGACCCCATGGACGAGGGCTTCAACTACTCCGAAGCGTTCAAGAGCCTGGACTTTGCGGCGGTCAAGCAAGACCTGCATGCGCTGATGACCGATTCGCAAGACTGGTGGCCTGCGGACTTCGGTCACTATGGGCCGCTCTTTATTCGCATGGCCTGGCACGCCGCAGGCACGTACCGCACCGGTGACGGACGTGGTGGTGCCGGCTCCGGTCAGCAGCGCTTCGCGCCGCTCAACAGTTGGCCGGACAACGTCAGCCTTGACAAGGCACGCCGGTTGCTTTGGCCGATCAAGCAAAAGTATGGCCGTAACATCTCCTGGGCCGATCTGATCGTCCTCACCGGCAACGTCGCGCTGGAGTCCATGGGCTTCAAGACCTTTGGTTTTTCCGGCGGTCGGCCGGACGTCTGGGAACCGGATGAGGCCGTCTACTGGGGTTCGGAAAACAAATGGCTGGGAGGCGACACTCGCTACGGAAAAGATAAAGAGCCAATGCAAGAGCCCGGCGAAGGCCCACTCGTCGCTGAGCCGGGGGAAAATGAGGAGAGCCGTACCGACCAAGGGCGCAATCTGGAAAACCCGCTCGCCGCGGTGCAAATGGGCCTGATCTACGTCAACCCCGAAGGTCCTGAAGGCAACCCGGATCCGCTCGCTGCGGCGAAGGACATTCGCGAAACCTTTGGTCGCATGGCGATGAATGACGAAGAAACCGTGGCTCTGATCGCCGGTGGCCACGCCTTTGGCAAGACCCACGGCGCCGGACCTGCCGACAACGTCGGCGCCGAGCCCGAAGCCGCGGGCCTCGAAGCACAGGGCCTGGGCTGGAAGAGCACCTTCGGCACCGGCAAAGGCGGCGACACCATCACCAGCGGTCTGGAAGTGACCTGGACCACTACCCCCACGAAGTGGAGCAACAACTACCTGGAAAATCTGTTCGGCTTCGAGTGGGAACTGACCAAGAGCCCGGCGGGTGCGAACCAGTGGACGGCGAAAAACGGCGCTGGCGCCGGCATTATTCCGGATGCTCACGACCCGTCCAAGCGGCGTAATCCGACCATGCTGACCACCGACCTGTCCCTGCGATTCGACCCGATCTATGAACCGATTTCACGGCGCTTCCTGGCGAATCCGGATCAATTGGCCGACGCGTTCGCCCGTGCCTGGTTCAAGCTGATCCACCGCGACATGGGGCCGCTCTCGCGCTACCTCGGCCCGGAAATGCCGAACGAAGAACTCCTGTGGCAAGACCCCATCCCGGCGGTCAACCATGCCCTGGTCAACGACAGCGACATCGCAGCACTCAAGAGCAAACTCCTGGCCTCGGGCCTGACTGTCTCGCAGCTGGTATCAACGGCCTGGGCGGCGGCTTCCACCTTCCGTGGCTCCGACAAGCGCGGCGGCGCCAACGGTGGGCGCCTGCGTCTCGCACCGCAGAAGTTTTGGCAGGCCAACCAGCCCGAGCAACTGGCGAACATACTGGCAAAACTGGAGGGTATCCAGAGCGAGTTCAACAGTGCACAAACCGGCGGCAAGAAGATCTCGCTGGCGGACCTGATCGTGCTGGCCGGCTGCGCTGGCGTCGAACAGGCGGCGAAAAATGCCGGGCACAGCGTGACGGTGCCTTTCACCCCAGGGCGTATGGACGCGACCCAGGAACAGACGGATGTAGAGTCTTTCGGGTTCCTGGAACCCGCCGCCGATGGCTTCCGTAACTACCTCAAGAGCAAATACAGCGTACCGGCCGAGGCGCTGCTGATCGACAAGGCGCAACTGCTGACACTCAGCGCGCCAGAAATGACCGTGCTCATTGGCGGCCTGCGCGTCCTGAACACCAACGTCGGACAAACCCCGCACGGGGTCTTCACGAAGCAGCCGGAGGCGTTGACCAACGACTTCTTCACCAACCTGCTCGACATGGGCGTGGAATGGAAACCGGTCTCGGAAGCCAACGAAGAGTTTGAAGGGCGCGATCGCAAAACCGGCGAAGTGAAGTGGACGGGCACCCGTGTCGATCTCGTCTTCGGCTCAAACTCGCAGCTGCGAGCCTTGGCCGAAGTCTATGCCAGCGCCGACGCGCAGGAGAAATTCGTCAAAGACTTCGTCGCGGCCTGGACCAAGGTGATGAACCTGGATCGCTTCGACCTTCGGTGACGCGGGCGTTAAACCTGTGAGGCCTTGAAGTGGGCCACCTCGACCTGGTCGCTCAGGTCGGGGTGGCTCGAGGGAGGTAGCCAAGAGTCGATGCGGCATATTCCATTCGGTGTTTCTGAAAACCCGCAACGCCTCCCTGTGCACGTTATTTGTACTCGGCATTGAAAAAAGAGGCTTCGGCCGCTTCGGCCTCTTTTTTTCGTTCCGGGCGGGGGACCACTGAAATCCAGCCTCTCCCAGTGTCCCCTTGACCGAATCCTCGCAAGAAGAGGCATTGAGCATGCCTCTCCTGGTTACCTGGAAGATTTTCAGGTTTGCGGTACGGTATTCCCGCTCGCAGCGATGGCTTTGTTCTGCACGGCCCGACACAGCAGGCTGGAGACCATGAACCCGAGAATGGCCAACAGGCTCATCAAACTGAAGACGTAGTTGTAGCCTGGCTGGCCAGGGAAACGGTCAAGGATTGCGCCATAGATCACGTAAGCGAACATGCCGGGCGCATAGCCAATCAGGCAACCAATACCGAAGGCCGAGCCGGTGATGTGCTGTGGGATGCCCACTTCGCCCATGGGCGCCCAGAACACACCGCGCATGGAGAAAACGATGAGTGCGAAGGAGAGGGTGGCCGCCATGCCCGCATAAATGAAACCGTGGCTTTTGGGGATGAGCATGATCACGCCCATGGTTGGCAGCAGTGCCAGGAATGCCCATTTCAGGTAACGGCTCGGACTCTTGAATTGCTTGTCGGCAATGAAGCCACCCGCAGGACCACCCAGGATCTTCAGGAAGTACTGGTTGATGATGCCGTACGCGCCCACCAATGCCACGGGAAGTTCGTAGATGTCTTTGAGGTAGGGAATGAAATAGGTCAGGCCACAATAAACGATGTAGACCATGAACACATTGAGGCTGACCAGCCAGATACCCGGTACCTTGAGGGCCTCGACCAGATTGGATAGGCCATTTTTCTGCTGCGTGCCCGGCTGCGTACTGCCGCCCCTGAGCAGGAACCAGGTCAGGGTCCCTGCAATGATGTCGATCGCCGAGTAAAAGAGGATGGCTGATTTCAAGCCATTCTCGCCGGAACCCATGGCAATGAAGACACCCAGGGCAGAGAACGCGACCACGGTATCAATGACCCCACGGCCTCCTTCTAAAAGTCCGAATAGGCGTCCTTGCTCCTTGTCATCGCCCAGATTGCGGATGGCTTTGAGCAGCGAGGGCCAAAAGATGCAGTCGGCGCAGACAGCCAACAGGCCGAATACGACCAGCAGATTGCTGAAGGGCGGAAAGGTCGCCAGGTAGAGTCCCAGGCTGCCGGTGCCGATCAGGCCAATGGGAATCAGCTTCCGAGTGTCGAAACGGTCTGCGAGGAGGCCACCCACGACAAACAGCGCGGTGGCAATGATGGCGTTAGCGCTCAGGAGCAAGCCGATTTCAGTATGGGTCAAGCCCATGAATTGCTGCATGGGTACATAGAAGGCGTCTTTCAGGTTCGCCAGCTTATAGATGGTGCCGCCACCGAGGATCAGTATCAGGAATCTGAGCCATTTGGCCTTATCACGTGCTGTCATTATTATTCTCCAGGCGTAATTGGGTAAATGTTGCCGATGGTCATGTCAGGTTCAGGCGGTTGCGCGGTTCGCCAGCGTCAACTCGGCCAAGGTTCGGAACTCACCGAGCAGTGCCCGCACATAGGTGATCTGGTTATTCGCCCAGCGGTGTTCCTCAGCCATCATTCGCTCTAGCGAGTAGCCTGGCGGTAGCGCCGTTTCGCTCATTTCCCGGTACGCAATGAAGGGGTCAGCGGCTTCATCCGCTTGACGGAAAGCAGGGGCGATGTAGTGATTTTCCTGCTCAAGGATGAACGCGATCACTTGCGGGGTCCGCTCTCCGAGCAGCAACAGCTCAAACAGCATGCGGGCGCCGGGCAGGTCGTCTTCATCGCCGCCCTGCAGGACGCCGTAATGGCCGAAACCGTTTTGTTCGGGAACGATGCGCACGCCTTTCAGATGGGCTTGACGAATATGCGGGGCCAGGGTCTGAAGCGCCTGCAGAGGTTGTTCGCAGGCATTGATCATGTTGCCGAAGTCGAACAGCGCATGCAGTCGCGGATGGTTGAGCCGGCTTAGCAATTGGGCGATTTCGGCGCTTTTGAGTTCCTCATGTTGCTCAAAATCGAAGAACAGGTTGTGCTCGTCTGCTTGCTGCGCCAGGTAATGCAGGTCGGACTCGATCATGTCCATGACCCGAGACAGCGCCCCCTCGTAGCGTGAGTAGACGCGAATGTTGCGGGTGCCGAGGGTCTTGGCAATGGCGATCACTTGATCCACATCTTTTTTCAGTGTGCTACTGATCTCCAGGTGTACGTCCAGGCCCAGGCCAGTGGCTTTGTCGGCGAATGCCTGAAGCTGCTCGGGAGTCATTTGGCCAAGGCTGTTTTCTTCGCCGTCGAGCAGATGCAGGCTCAAGCCTTGCAACTCGTTACGGTAGGCAAAATCCAGCATGTCGGCTGGAGTGAGGCGGCCATGGGTGAGGTTGGTCAGTAGGGGATAACCATGGGCAAACAAGCGCAGCTGCCCGAGTCTGTCGAGCAGTTGGCTGGCCAGTTGCTCTGTCAGTACAGGAGGAGTCTCAGCCCCGACAGCCTTGTGGCTGAGCAAGGCGTGGAAGCGTTTTTGGATATTATTCATTCGAGTCATTCCTAGTGCAGGCACCGGGTCTACCGGCGCAGCCTTTATCGCGCCAGACAGGAACTCTCGATAGATCCATTATTATTTAAATGATAAGACCACTTACCGTGCTTGAACGGGCCTGCCCATGCGGTGCACAGAGTCTATGTCTGCGCAGATGGCCTCAGACCTTGTGACCCATTTTGCGCAGGGCCTGCACCAGTGCTTCGACTTTTTCCTCGGCCTTTTCTTCCGGGGTGCCGGCGAAACCGATCAACAGTGCAGGTGGCAGGTAGTGCTGCAGGCAATAGTCGCTCAGGGCATAGGTGTGAATATTATGCCGGGCAAGTTCCTTGGCGATGGTGTCGTCATTGAGCTCGGGTGGCAGCCAGGCGATCAGGTGCATTCCGGCCTCTACTGGCGTGATGTTGAAGAAGCTGCCGAGGCGCTGTTGCAGTTTTTCCACCAGACATTCCTGGCGTGCCTGGTAGAGCGCGCGCATGCGGCGGATGTGGCCGAGAAAATGACCTTCGCGCATGAAGTCTGCGGTAACAGCCTGGAGGAGGGTGGGCGGGCTGCGATCCATGACGGCTCGAATGGTGCAGAAAGGTTCGATCAGGGCCTGCGGGAGAATCACGTAACCCAGACGTAGAGAGGGGTAAAGCACTTTGCTGAAGGTTCCGACGTAGATCACCCGGGCCCACTGGTCCATGGCATAGAGCGCAGGCAGTGGGCGACCGCTGTAGCGAAATTCACTGTCACAGTCGTCCTCGATAATCCAGCTTTGGTTGCGCGCGGCCCAATCGATAAGCTCCTGTCGCCGCGCATAACTCATGGTGATCCCCAGGGGGTGCTGGCGAGACGGAGTGGTAAACACCAAGCGGGCGTCGGGGCATTCGCCCAGACCTTGCTGTATGTCGATCCCCTGTTCGTCTATGCGCAAAGGCACCACCTGACCACCCTGTGCCTGGAGCGCGATGCGCGCAGCAATATGTCCCGGATCTTCCATCCATACACGGTCGTCGGGATTGAGCAGCAGCATACCCAGCAGGTTGAAGGCCTGCTGGGCACCGGAGACGATCACTACCTGATCCGCGCCGCAGTCGATGCCGCGGGCATCAAAGACATATTCGGCAATAGCCTCGCGCAGCTCCATCAGCCCTTGCAGCTCGCCATAGCCGAGCATGGCCTTGGTCGGTTTATGCAAGTGGCGGTTCATCAGGCGCTTCCAGATGTGGTGGGGGAAAGCGTCGTAAGTACTGTGGCTGGGCAGGAAGGAGGTAGGGGTCGCGGGATCCCAGTCTGCGTAGGAAATCCCTTGGAAATGGTGAGTGCGCAGGGACAGCATGGACTGGCTCAGGTTTGACAGGCGAGGAGGTTGGGGCTGCCTGTCACTGTCGGCGCCGCCACGGTTTTCCCACTCATTGCCGACATAGGTACCGGCCCCGGTGCGCGATGTCAGAAAACCTTCAGCGATCAGCTGGTCGAAGGCATTGAGGATGGTAATCCGCGACAACTCCAACTCTTTGCTCAAGGTGCGGGTCGAAGGCAGGCGGATCCCTCCTTGCATCCTTCCGGTCAGAATCTGCTTGCGAATCTGCAGATAGAGTTGGCGGTATAGGGGAATGGAACTGGTACGGTCCAGCTCGATACCAGACAGCAGCAAACCTGCAGGGGATTTCATTACATGCTCGTTTGAGTTGGACCGTTGGTTTGTCTGAAGCGTCGCCAAGTCTGAGGCGGATAAGGGTATCGAGAGGTACGCCATAAGTCACGTGTACCGGCAAGGGCGCCCAGCAACAATAGCCAGACGCCGACGTTCAGCGTCCTTTTTTTGCAAGGTGTTCTCCACCTCGGCAATGGGTTCGTTTACAGGGACCTGAGTTGAAATGACGTCAGGGCGAAATGTACAGCTGTGTCAATATGGTTGACATAGGTGTACATTTTGCTTGCGAGGCTTCTGGTGACTCACTAGGATCAAGCCATGAACGAGCAAACCAAAGTTACCCCTGACTGACCACGACTTCTGACTGACAAAGGCAGGTTCAAATGCTCAGTAAACCCACGATAGGCATCATCGGTGGATCGGGATGGCTTGGCCGCTCGATAGCCTTGGCAATGCTCGACAAGGCGTTTGTAAAGCCCGGCGCGTTGGTGCTTTCAAACCGTTCTGCAGCTCATCCGTTACCGAGTGAAAAGTGGCCGCAAGTGACAGTCACTCGCGACAACCAGGCGCTGGTGGAGCGTTGTGATGTGGTCATCGTATCGGTACGCCCGGAGCAATTTGCCGACGTGGAGATTTTCGCTGAAAACAAGCTGGTGATTTCCTTGATGGCCGGCGTGACCCTGGACGATGTTGCGCAGCGTACGGGCAGTCGGCAGGTGATACGCGCCATGCCCAATGCCGCTGCAGAAATCGGCAAGTCCTATACGCCCTGGTTGGTCACGCAGGCGGTCACCGACGAGCAGAAAGCCTTCGCCCAGCGGCTGTTCGAAACCTTCGGCAGCGCCGATGAAGTCTTCAGCGAAAGTCATTTGAACTACCTGACGGCGCTGGTCGGAACGGGGCCGGCTTACCCGGCGCTGCTGGCTCGCAGCATGCTCGAGCATGCCTTGAGCAGAGGCTTGCCTCCCGCCATTGCCCAGCGTGCAGTGAGCGCTGTGGTAGTGGATGCCAGCCAGCTGATCGGCAATGGACACTCCGTCGACGAACTTTTGCAGACACTCATCAACTATCGGGGCGTTACCGCCGCAGGTCTAGAAGCCATGCTCGCCGGCGGCATCGATAAAACAATAAAAGCAGGTCTGGATTCGGCGACCTCGGTCGCCTGTTCCATGAGCCCATTTGCCCATTCTGCTGACACCCAGGAAGGTCCAATGACGCGGTAGTCGACCCTTCTTGATACTGGCCGCAATCGAGGGTCGAGCACCCAAGTATCAAGCCGCCTTCGGGCAATGCCAGTCAGTTAAGGCGGTACGCGAACGGTAGCAGCTGGCGAAGCCTGCGTTCGGCTGCGAAGCAGTCGCAAATCCTGCTTGCACGGTCTGTCTGAAATACCGCGGTGCCTGATTTTACGACTGCTGCGCAGCCGAACGCAGGCTTCGCCAGCTGCTACGGGGGACAGTTCCGAACCTCAAACTCCTTTGCCGCCTTCGGGCGGCTTTTTTGCGTTCGGGGAAAATAATGTCTGCACTCTTTAACGCGGTTCCACGAGTGATGACCTCGAAAAATGCAAGCCCGGGCGAGGCCTCTGCATCGGCATCGAAGATCCGGGATCCGAGCCATTTCAGCGCTTGTGATCAGACGGAACAACTCGTTCGCGTTCTTGCAGACAGGAGAATCCCTGCTTAACTCTGAATCAATGGTCAGTTAGTGACTAGCCAGTCACGATGGCCATCCAGGCACCCTCGCACTGTCGCTACTTGTATGTGTTGCCAGGTTAAACCGGCGAGGGGGCTGTGTTGACGCATGAAAATCGCCTGAAGTTATTAATGTGTTTGCCTGGCACTGAATTGTCAGGTCCACGTGTCCTGCTTTCTGCGATATGGCCCTGTGGGTAGTTGCTCACGCTGTGCGTTTAGTCCAATTTGTTCCGGGAAGAGAATGACATGATGCCGAAAACTGCCATCGTCGAGACTTGCAAGAAATACAAGGTTTATACCGAGCACTATCTCAACGCCGCCGCCGACAAAACCATCATTCTGGTCAACGGCTCGCTGACAACCACCGCATCCTTTGCCCAAACGGTGCGCTACCTGCAGCCGCGATTCAATGTGGTTCTCTACGACCAGCCCTACGCCGGTCAGTCGAGACTGCACAACCCCCAAGGCCAACCGATCCGCAAGGAAGACGAGGCACAGATACTGCTGGAACTGATCGAGCACTTTTGTGTGGACCATGTGCTGTCCTTTTCCTGGGGTGGGGCGGTTACCTTGCTGGCGCTGGCTCAGCGGCCGCGACGAATCGAAAAGGCGGTGATCAATTCATTCGCGGCGCGGGTCAATACGCCGATGCGCGATTATCTGGAGAGCTGCCTGAGCTTTCTCCAGGCCTGCGATCGCCTCAATGTCGGGCGCTTGATCAACAGCACGATCGGCAAGCACCTGCCATCGCTGTTCAAACGCTTTAATCAGCGCCATGTCAGCAGCCTGGCCGAGCACGAATACCTGCAGATGCATTTCCACGTCAATGAGGTGCTGACCCAGGACACCTGTTACGTCGCCTGTGCCGATGCCATCGAAATCCCGCTGCTATTCGTCAACGGCGAACTGGATGAGTACACCTCGGTAGAAGACGCCCGGCTTTTTGCCGATCATGCCCCTCAGTCCCGGTTCCATACCATCAAGAACGCCGGGCACTTCCTCGATATGGAACACCAGGCGGCCTTGCATGACACCCAGCAGGCCTTGCTCGACTTTTTGCAGCCGGCTTCCAGGATCGCGCAGCCGCTGGACAGCGGGCAACACTGCGCCGCGGGTCAGCTGATACTCCACTGAATCATCTATGGGATCGCTACAAGAGGCGGTCAATGGCACTCGCTTGTGAACGATGGGGACACGACCATCACGCTGTTGGGTCTACCACGGAGGTTTGGAGGAGGTGATGCATGGCACTTTCGCAGAATCAAATTACCCCGACTACCCCGATGGGCGCGAACCTGACCGCGGGCGGAGCGACGTTTCGCGTATGGGCTCCGCGCGCCCGGGAAGTCCATGTATGTGGCGACTTCAACGGTTGGGTCAGGAACGACTCCACGCAGTTGATGCGCCAGCCTGATGGACGCTGGACGGGCTTTGTCTTCGGCGCGACTGACGGAAATAAATACAAGTTCTATATCGTGGGTGAAGGCTCGGAGGGCTTCAAGCGCGATCCCTATGCTCGCGAGCTGACACCGGAATGGCCGAATCCTTCCTGCATCATCCGCTCAGCGGTCAGCTTCCCTTGGCAGGACTGGAACTGGCGAACGCCGGAGTTCAGCGATCTCATCATCTATCAGCTACATGTAGGTACCTGGTATGGCCCTGGGTTGCCAGACCGCGTCGCAACGTTCCTCGACGTGCTTGCCCGGATCGAATACCTGGCCGATTTAGGCATCAACGCTATCGAACCGCTACCGATCGGTGAGTACAGCACGCCGCGCAGCATGGGCTATAACGGATCGGATCTGTTCTCGCCGGAAATGGACTACTTTGTAGACGCAGCAGAACTGGATCCGTACCTGGCGCTCGCAAATCGCCTGCTTGTTCAGAAGGGGAAGTCTCCCCTGACGCGAGAGATACTTGAGAGCGGTATCAACCAGCTAAAAGTCCTGATCGATTGCTGCCATCTCTACAACATCGCTGTGATTTTTGACCTGGTATACAACCATGCGTCCGGCGATATCCGCGGCCAGGCAGAGTCCCTGTACTTCTTCGATCGCGCCGCCGGCATGAACCCGAACGACAGCCTTTACTTCTCCGACCGCGAGCACACGGGGCCGGTATTTGCGATGTGGAACAGTGATGTCAGACAGTTCCTGATCGACAATGCGGCATTCTTTGCCGATGAATACCATGTCGACGGCTTTCGCTACGATCAGGTGACGGTGATCGACCAAGAGAATATCGGCAGCGGGTGGCTGTTCTGCCAGCATCTCAACCAGACAGTCCGCAGTCGCGATCCTGCTGTCATCAACATCGCGGAGTATTGGGGGCCGGAGCCCGCGGTTGTACGGCCCAGTGAACACGCTGGCGCTGACTTCGATGCAAGCTGGCATGACGGCCTGCGACTCGCGATTCGTGGCCTTATCAAGCAAGCGGCAGCGGGAAGGGACGCGCCGCTGGACTGGCAGGGCGTGGTTGATCAAGTTCGCGCGCCGGGCTTTCGCGACGCGTGGCGAGCAGTGCAGTGCGTGGAAAGCCACGATGAGGTCTATCGTGACAGGTCCGAGCGAATCCCGTTGCTCGCTGCTGGCGGTGGAAATACGCGAACCTGGTACGCGACGAGCCGTTCCCGCGTCGCCACCGGATTGCTTCTGACCCTGCCGGGTATCCCGATGATCTTCATGGGCCAGGAGTTTTATGAGGACAAAAAATGGGCTGATGATCCCGTCAATCATCCGGACACCCTAATATTCTGGGGTGGCCTGGATTCAGACCGGACCATGCGCGATTTCCATCGCTTCACCAGGGAACTCATAGGGTTGAGGCGAAGGCAGCCGGCTCTTCGCGGCGAGCAGATTAACGTCCTGATGATGGACAATTTCCAACGCGTCCTGGTGTTTCATAGGTGGCTGGAACGAGTGGGCAGAGACGTAGTAGTCATCGCAAGCCTGAATGAGCAGACGTTGAGCAATTTCCGCGTACCTATGCCTGGCGCGGGCCCCTGGTTGGAAATCTTCAACAGCGATGCCTACGAGAGCTGGATCAACCCTGCCATCGCGGGCAACGGAGGCAGGGTTTCGGCGACAGAAGAACCGCTTAACGACATGTCCTGCTCCGCAACCATTACCATTCCGGCCAATGCGATATTGGTATTTTCTCGTGACCATGGTGACTAGTACTTCCTGAGCCCGCCGCTCGAATCTGGAGCTTTTGCTTCAAATCCCTGCATCGAGCGGTTTCTTTGTTTCTGATCGAAACGACCCAAGACAATCTCTGGCAAGCGACGGGTTTCACCACCGGGGACTTCCCGTTCGCGTACGCCTTCATCACGCAAATCGCGCCAGATCCAGGCTCAAAACAAATTAACCATGGGCCCCGTCTTTTGGCTTGACAGGCCGGTTTAAAGTCATATAACTTCAAATCGTATACTTTCTACCGAGTGGAGAAGTCGATGACCCGTCTAAGCGTTCTTTTCGCATCTACCGCGGCAGCCCTAGGGCTTTCTTTAGCATTTTCAGCCATTTCTGCGCCGGTTCAGGCCGATACCTTGTCGAAGATTCGTGAGCGTGGCGTGCTCGTCTGTGGCGTGCACCCTGGCTTGGTCGGCTTTGGTGCGCCCAACAGTGCTGGCGATTGGCAGGGTTTCGACGCGGACTTCTGCAAGGCCTTTGCGGCGGCAATTCTCGAGAAGCCCAAGGTCAAATTCGTCCCGCTGTCCGATCAGGCACGTTTCACCGCGCTGCAGAATGGCGAAGTCGATGTCCTCTCCCGGAACAGCACCTGGACCCTGACGCGCGATACCACGATGGGCCTGCAATTTCCGGTGGTGGACTTCTTCGACGGGCAAGGCTTTCTGGTTAACAAGAAACTGGACGTCACCAAAGCCTCAGAGCTGGATGGCGCTACGGTCTGCATCCAGCAGGGCACGACCAGCGAATATGTGGTTCGCAACTTCTTCGACAAGCTGAAGATCTCGTTCAAGCCAGTGGTGATCGAAAGCGGGACTGAATTCTTCTCGGCCTTTTTCGCCAGCCGCTGCGATGTGATCACCAGCGACATGTCACAGCTGGCGGTTATCCGGCTCAACTCGGGCCACCCTGAAAACTACGTCATCCTTCCTGATGTGATCGCGAAATCGCCACTGGGCCCCGTTGTCCGTGGTGATGACAAGCACTTTGCAGACATCGTCAAGTGGACAGTCTTTGCAACCTTTACCGCAGAAGAACTGGGCATTACCAAAGACAACGTTAAACAAATGCTCACCAGCAACAACGAAGACATCCGCCGCCTTCTGGGTGTAACCCCAGGCGTGGGGGCGAGTCTGGGCCTCAAGGAAGACTGGGTCGTCAATGTCGTTTCCGCTGTAGGCAACTACAAGGAAATCTTCGAGCGCAATGTTGGCGCCAACACCCCCCTGCAGATGAAGCGTGGCCAGAATGCGCTGTGGTCGGACGGTGGTCTGCTCTACGCTCCGCTTTTCTGATCCGTGATGTGAATGACTTCAACGCCGCATAGATGGCGAATCAGAAACGAGAGGTGAAGGTCATGTCGGCAAGAGATGGCGCGGTTAAACCCCAACACCGGGCAGTCACGGTGTTGGTCCAGCTTGCAGTGCTCACGGTTGTCGTACTTGCGTGTTGGTACTTCGGGCACGTGATCCACGAGCGCCTTACACAGAAAGGGATCAATACCGGGTTTGGCTTTCTGTGGGCTCGCGCCGGCTTCGACCTCAGCGAAAGCCTGATCGCCTACAGCGGTGACAAGTCATATGGCTACGCGTTGCTCGCGGGTTTTTCGAACACGCTGAAAGTCGCGCTCTGCGCCATTGTGCTCTCCGTGTTGCTCGGGGTGCTGGCGGCGCTGGCGCAGTTGTCCAAATTCGGCCTGGCCCGGCGAATTGCCAAAGTGTATGTCTCGACGATCCGCAATACGCCGCTGCTGCTGCAGTTGTTCTTCTGGTTCGCGGTGTTTACTTACGGTTTACCGGTAGTCCGGGAGGCGCTGGAGCCGCTACCGGGTCTGTTCATCAGCAATCGCGGGGTTAATTTTCCGTGGCCGAACCCCTTCGCATTAACGGCGATCGTCGCGATATTTTGCACCCTCGTGGCGTTTATCCTGAGAAGCGTGAAGACCGGTGGCGGCGCACTGAAAAATCCCGGAGCGTTGCAGATAATCCTGAGCCTGATTGCAGTTGTGGCCACCGCCTATGCCCTGTGGTCCGGGCAGATGACCTTTGAATGGCCGACAGCCAGCAAATTTTCAATCGGCGGCGGCGGGCACTTTTCGCCAGAGTTCATGAGTATGTTCATCGGGCTCTCTGTGTATACGGGCACTTATATAGCAGAAGCGATCCGTGGAGCCGTGCAGTCCATTGCCCAGGGACAGGTTGCAGCAGGTTATGCGCTGGGTCTGACGCACTTTGGCGTGCTGCGTTACATCGTGATGCCACAAGCCTTCCGGATCGCCATGCCGGCGGTGGTCAGTGAGTTGCTGAACCTGATGAAAAACAGCTCGCTCGGTGTTGCGGTTGGATACCCGGAATTGGTCTCGGCGGGAAATACCGCCATGAATCAGACGGGGCAGGCTATCGAATTGATCAGCATCTTCATGCTGGTCTACGTCACGGTAAACATCATTACCACACGGCTAATCGGTATTTGGGAGAAACATTATGTCTGGTAGTTTGAATAATGGTGCCCACGTATCGAATGTCGCACCCTTGACGATCATCCAGCGCCTGAAAGGCCTGGGTTTAGGTCTGCCCAGCAGGATTCTGCTCGGCGCATTGTTTTTCTGGGGCGTCGTTGCGGTTGGCCCAAGTATCTTCAAGTGGTTGTTGCTCGATGCAACCTTTGTCGGCGATGCTGCGTTGTGCCACCAGAACGGAGGCGCCTGCTGGGCGTTTATCGGTACCAAACTCAATCTAATCCTGTTCGGGGCCTATCCTCCCGAGTCGCTTTGGCGTCCGATCACCTTCATTGCAATGATTGTGGCGGTTGCGCTCTGGTGTCTGATTCGGGTCCGCCATCACAAAACCTCCATTGTGTTGTGGATACTGGTAGCACTGATCGGTTACTTGTTAATGAGTGGCGGACTGTTTGGTCTTGAATCCGTGGATCGTGCGCGCTGGGGTGGATTGCCTATCACCATACTGATCAGCATTGCCGGTCTGATGTGTGCGTTCCCATTGGGTGTATTGCTGGCGCTCGGTTGTCGCTCGCAGATGCCGCTTGTCGCTGTTCCGTGCCGGCTTTACGTGGATATCATTCGCAGTGTTCCGGCGATCACTATTGTCTTCATGACCTTTGCGATCATTCCGTTGCTGCTGCCGGACGAACTGATTTTCGACAAGCTTTTTCGGGCGGGCATCGGTCTCTCGTTATTTACCGCCGCTTACTTTTCCGAAGCGTTGCGCGGTGCCCTGCAAGCACTTTCAGTCGGTCAGCGCCAGGCGTCGGCAAGCCTGGGGTTCGGCTATTGGGGCAGTCACGCCTATGTCATTTTGCCGCAAGTCATCGCCAATTCCCTGCAACCGATTGCCAACATCGCCATTGCGTTCGTCAAAAACAGTTCGCTGTTGATGATCATCGGCCTTTTCGATTTGCTTGGATCGGCAAGATCAAGCCTTTATGACGAGAACTGGCAAGGGTTCTATAAGGAGCTCTACCTGTTCGTCGGGGTCATCTACTTTGTTATCTGCATGTATATCCAACACTACGTCGCGTCGATTGAACGTGAGCGTAGAACCCGCCTGTATCAATAATGGACGCCTCCATGAAAGAAATCATAGAAGTACCGTTTTTATCTGACGCGCTCAGACGTTTGAATACACCGACATCGCTGCTGATTCGCTCGGGTTCGATGCTTTATACCTGTGGCCTGCCACCAATGGACCCGCTGACAGGCAATATTGTCAGAGGCACGATCGTCGAGCAGACTCACGCGGTACTGCGCGTCATGAAAGTTGTTCTTGAGTCGGTCGGGTCATGTCTTGATAACGTCGTTAAAACAACGATCTATGTCACGGATCCAGCGATGATGGATGAGGTGAATAGCGTGTATCGCAAGTATTTCCCCGAGAATCCACCGGTCCGGTCATTCGTTGCAGTCAAACCCTGGCTGTTTCCGTTTGATATCGAAATTGATGTAGTCGCGCATAGTTAGAACTCGGTTGTAGTGGGTCGCAGAATCAATACTTGGTAAAAGAATAACCCCTCTCCTGGTCGCTATAAGCCATTCGATTCGTTGCTTTAATATTTAGTCCCCTGCACTCGGATTGAGTCGTTTCGACGTTTCAGCTTTTCTGTCAGATGCTCTATTAAGGAATTTACCGATGAAAAATGACATTGCCGTACTTGATTCGGTTCAAGTGGCCAAACTGATCGGTCAGATTGATGTGCTGTCCGCGTTGCGTCGTATGTTCCTGGCATTGGGACAGGAAAAGGCGGTGCAGCCGCCACAACTGCGCAATCCGTTTCCCAACGGCCAGGGCAACTTTATCAGCTACCTTGGAACGCTGGCCGAGGAGCGAGTGTTTGGCGCCAAGCTCTCGCCCTATATTCCGCGCCCTGAGAGGGCTTTGGTGACGGCCTGGACGCTGATGATGTCGATGGATGACGGTCAACCGCGCCTGCTCTGTGATTCGGGTCAACTGACGGCTGAGCGAACCGCGGGAACGACAGCGCTCGCCATAGACTTGTTGGCGCCCGCGCATGTCAGCAAGCTGGCCGTGGTGGGAACAGGGCGGTTGGGACAAGCGCATGTCCGGCATGTCTTGTCGCTGCGCGAGTGGGGGGATATCCGGTTGTACTCACCCAATATTGGCTCTCTGCCAGAGTCCGGGCAGCAGGCCCTGCGCGATCTCGATCCGCGCGTCAGCATTCATACCGAACTCGCCAGTGCCGTCGACGATGCGGATGTCATCATGCTGTGCACCTCGGCCGGTCGAACGGTGCTTGATCCTGCCGTGCTCAAAAAGCCCGCACTGATCACTTCCATTTGTACCAATGCACCACTGGCCCATGAAGTACCGCCCGAGTCCCTGCCGAGCATGAGTGTCTATTGCGACTACCGGGCGACGACGCCCGACAGTGCAGGGGAAATGCGTCTGGCAAAAGACCGGCATGGCTGGCTACCCGAGAGCATTTGCGGCGATCTGCCGGAGCTTCTGACGGGAGTCGCCCGACTGCCCGATCCCGAACGTCACACCTTCTTCCGCTCGATCGGATTGGGTCTGGAGGATATCGCCCTTGCCAATGAGCTTTATCAGTTGCATATGAAGGACAGCTGAGTAGAGGTTTAGAAGTGGTTCTACGTAGGTCATCGTATTAATAAGCCGGGGGGATGGAAACATCCCCCCGGCTTCTTGCTTATTGAGCCGATGTCTCGAGTATCAACGAACGTCATCGGACTTTACCTGGACCCGCCGGACAAGGCGCTGGTTCTCTGCTGTGATGAAAAAACCAGGTGCAAGCCCTTGAGCGTACCCAGCCTGGGTTGCCGCTGGGGATCGGTCATATCCGCACGCAGTCGCACGATTATGCGCGCATTGCAAGGTCACGCTGTTCACGGCTCCTCACTCCGCTACGTGGATTATTGAGACCGATAATAGGTGCCATGAACGGCGTCATCGCCATCACCAGAATCGCCTTGACAAGCCTGCGGCGATGGAGAACGCCATGACCTAATTCCCCGTTGCGTCATGTCCTGTTTGAGGGGGGGGGATAGATAACGTTTAAATGTTGCTTATGGATTAGCTGAATAATGACGTTGAACTTCGCAGAAGATGTACTGCAATTAGTAAGTGATGAGGAGTAATTGGTTGAGTTGTGGGAATAGGCTTACAGATTTCTAGGATGAGTGTTGCCATGTCTTAGGGCGATATTTGAAGTTTCCGTAAGTAATTTCTGATTTTTTTTTGGCGCTTGACGATTTATCTCGGTTCGAACTAAGTTTGTAGTGTCACCGCCCATGGTGACAGAATACTTCGTCGCGCTTCTAGTAGGCTCCGAACGTTAAGCCTCAGTGAGTTCGCTAGTGTCCTGATCGGGACCGGTTAGATTGATATCTAAAGGCAGCCAGGGGCAGTCAGGATAAGAGCAGGAATAGGTGCCTATAAAGTTTGAATTAATAAACTAAATAGCCAATGAGGCCATTAAATGGATATTTCTGAGCTTTCTGGATTGAATCCGATAAGGGATGGTCGTCACGAAGACGTAATGCGACGGTTAGATGACTCCGGATATTCTTTAGTCGTGGGGCTTGGTGGGCAGAGCAATGCGATCTCGCTTATGCAGTCACTGGGTGGTTTCATCAAACAGTACAACGGTGCTGTAGAACACGACGTTACTTACAAGCCAGGCTTCGACGATAAGGCGTATTCACAGAGCATTAATGCGATACGTGCCCATACTGAAGCTCCGGGCTGGAGCCCTAGTCCGAGATTTCTAGCCCTCTATTGCAAGCAGCAGGCGCGTTGCGGTGGAGGCTATACGAATCTTCTGGACTGCGAAGATGTTATTGCTGAACTCGATACTGACGAACTCACGCTTATGGAGTCCGAATCTATTTATTTTCCTGGGCCAGAAAGAGGGATTGAAACTCCAATGCTGAGCTTTATAAATGGCCTCAGGGTACTGAGGTTCAGTTACAACCTCCTGGTGAGCGGTGAATACGATCCAGTAATGAATAAGAAGGTAGGCGAAGATAAACTTCCTCTGGGGGTGGCGGGAATCGCGCTGGCCCATAAAATTACTCGGTTATTTGACCAGCAATGCTCCTCGATACTAATCCCCGATGACGGGTTATTGATTTGGGATAATCAACGCATGCTGCATGCGCGTGCAGAATATACAGATAAGAAACGTCACCTCATTCGTTACTGGATATCCTGATATGGACATGCTTGCGGTCAAGGAAGTGCCGGTTAATACAACTATAGGGAACAGGCTAAGCAAGTTGGTACTTGATAGAACTCATGATCGCGATTTGGCCTACGATGTTGATGTGGTCAGTCGCGTGTTGCCCTTCAAAATCAGCGGGCACGTTATAGATCATCTAATTGACTGGTCCAATGTGCCAAACGATCCCATGTATCGATTGCTCTTCCCGCATCGGGACATGCTTCTGCCTTCAGACTTTTCACTTGTAGGAAGAACTATTAACGATCCGGATCGCTTAAAACAAGCAGTTGCAGATATTCGTGGCCGTCTAAATCCACACCCTGGAGGGCAGCTTGATATGAATGTGCCGGAGGCGCAAAGCGGCCTACAGCATAAGTATGCAGAAACGGTGCTTGTATTTCCAAAGCAGGGGCAGACGTGCCATTCGTATTGTTCTTATTGCTTTCGCTGGGCCCAGTTCGTCGGCGACACGGATCTGAAAATTGCAGTCGACTCACCAGAATCCATGGTCTCTTACCTGAAAATTCATCCGACGGTTAGCGATGTGCTGTTAACAGGTGGCGATCCGCTGGTGATGAGAACCGAAAAGCTCGCGGCCTACGTTAAGGCGCTGTTGGTGCCGGAGCTTAGTCATATACGAACTATAAGAATTGGTACGAAGGCGCTGTCCTTTCATCCGGCACGGGTGGCGATGGGGGCAGACGCTGATGAATTATTACGTCTTTGCGAGGAGGTCGTCCTGAGTGGAAAGCATCTTGCCTATATGCTCCACTTCTCACATCCGCGAGAAATGGAACCCGATATAACCCGAATGGCAATTCGGCGCCTTCAATCGACCGGCGCTCAGTTGCGCTCGCAAGCGCCGGTGGTAAGGCATGTCAATGACAGTTCAGAAGTCTGGTCGAGTATGTGGCGCGAGCAAGTCAACGCTGGCATTCATCCTTACTACATGTTTGTAGAGCGAGACACTGGCGCACATCATTACTTTGGGCTTCCGCTTGTACGCGCCCATGAAATTTATACTCAGGCAATACGCCAAGTTTCTGGTCTTGCTCGGACAGCAAGGGGCCCCGTTATGTCCGCTACGCCAGGGAAAGTGGTCGTTGACGGAGTGGCCCATCTTCCACAGAGGAAGGCTTTGGCACTTCGCTTTCTCCAGGCGCGTAATTCAGAACTTGTCGGAAAGCCTTTTTTTGCTAAATACGATCCGAATGCCCAATGGTGGGATGAGCTTTCTCCTCTGGGTTGTACCGATGAAGTCTTTTTCAAAAAAGGGTGTTGAGCATGGATAAAAAACATTTTGTCAGTGTCGAGTGGACTAGAAAAGCTTCGACACTTGCATTGACTGATCATGGTGTTCCTTCTGCTGAGGCCGAGGCCATTACTGAGGTTCTGCTTGAAACTTCGTTATTGGGAGTTGAAACGCATGGACTGCGACTTCTGGCAACTTATCTGGACGAACTCAATCGCGGGGTATCCAAAACATCTCCCGAATACTCGATCATCAACGACACTGGCCCTGTCGTTTTCATGGACGCGGATGGGGCATTAGGTGTATCCGCAGGACTGCGTGCGTCCAGATTGGCTGTCGAGCGAGCGCATGATTTTGGGATCGCAGCGGTTGGCGTCAGAAATTCCAACCATTTTGGTGCGGCTGGCGTCTACTGCCGAAACATCGCCAAAGCCGGCTTTATAGGGCTATCCACAACTTCAGCGGCAGCGAGAGTTGCATGCTTTGGGGGGCGAGAGCCTCTGTTTGGCACTAATCCGATTTCTGTCGCATTCGGCGATGACTTTTGCCTGGACATGGCAACGAGTCAGGTCTGCTACTCAGAGATAAAAGAACGTACGCGTACCGGCACAGCCCTTGAGTCAGGCTGGGCGGTTGATGAAGCCGGACGCTCCATTGCCGACGCGAGTGCAATGCATGCCTTGTGTCCACTGGGTGGTTACAAGGGCCAAGGACTCGCAATGAGCGTGACGCTTCTTACGTCGATCCTGATGGGCGGCCCGCTAGACTGGGAGATGGAACACATGAACGTAAGTACGGACGGCAAAAGTCGTGGTGTTTGTCATTTCTTCCTGGCGATCAACCCAGACGTATTTGGTGGGGCGCAGGCGGCCTCCGCCGCTTGTGAGTCACTTGTGATGGCTGTTCGAAACAGCCCGCCTTTTGATCCTGATCACCCGGTCCTTATTCCGGGAGATGCTCAACGTGTTCATAAAGCACGGCAGCTACTCGGTGGTCTGGAGTTGGACTCTTTAACCTATACAATTTTAAAGGAGCGGGTATGAACGCGACGGCTTTTCCAGTCTGGATTGACGGCACCGTTGTAGAAGCCAACGCTGCCCATGTTCACATAATGACGCCGAGCCTCCATTACGGCTGGGGGGTATATGAGGGCATTCGATTCTATGCAACACAGAAAGGTCCTGCGGCGTTTCGCCTGACTACGCACCTTGAGCGCTTACGGCGGTCGGCAAAAGCCCTAGGGATGAATATTCCTTTTACTGACGCTGAGCTTGTCGACGCATGCAAACAGGTGGTGTCTCGTAGCGGATTGGCGGCTGGCTATATCCGGCCAATTGTTTTTCTTCGAGAGGGGGCGATGTCCGTTGCTGCTCAACTGGAAGATGTCCGAGTGGCGATTGGTTGTTGGGCATGGAACTCCTATCTTGGAAGTTCCAGTGAGCGTATTCGCATCAGAACCAGTGGCTGGACACGTTCGAGCCCGAACGCGCTTCCCCCGAGTGTCAAATCGACCGGTGGTTACATCAATGCCTCGCTTGCTCGCCTTGATGCTATTCGCGGTGGAGATCAGGAAGCCATTATGTTGAACGCTGCCGGACGAGTTGCTGAGGCATCAGCGGCGAATGTTTTTATGGTAATGGACGGTGAGCTAGTGACCCCGCCGCTCTCCGAAGGCATCCTCCCGGGCATAACCCGTGACTCGATTATTTCTATGGCCCAGGACATTGGGATAAATGTTATAGATCGGCCTATTGCGCCCGCCGAGCTGCGATCGGCATCCGAGATCATGCTTGCTGGTACAGCCGTTGAGTGGGTCAGTGTCGGCACCCTCGATGGTCAAGTTCTCGATAAGGCAAATACGGTTTTCGTCGAGCTTCGAGCGATGTTTGATCTCGCCATCGAAGGGCGCCTTACGGGCCGTGAGGCTTGGGCTGAGGTGATGTGCTAAATGGCTGATTATCCGTTTAAACGTCCAATACTGATCGGGTTTGTGTTGGCCGTCATTTCAGCCGTTTGCTTTGGAAGCGCGGGGCCTGTGACCAAGGCCTTAGCCATGGCCGGACTCTCTGCATTGCAGATCACGCAGGCGCGCATGACCCTTGCCGCACTCATCATGTTGCTGGTGGCTTTGTCTAGAAATCCCAGGCACTTGCTAGTGAAAGTGTCGGAGTGGCCACTGATTGTTGGCTTTGGCGTGCTTGCCTTCTGCATGAACCAAAGTTTGTACACGGTCGCTGTATCGAGGCTACCGGTTGGCATCGCTCTGCTGCTTGAGTATTTAGCACCGGTAATGATTGTGCTTTGGATTAGGCTAGTGCGCAGGGCACCGCTTCCTCCCGCGATTTGGTTAGGGTGCGTCGCGGTACTCCTGGGTTTGGCTTTAGTGGGTGAGGTGTGGGCAGCATTCAGCTTCGATGTGATTGGCGTCATCGCGGGTGTGGGAACGGCAGTCGCGCTGGCCGCACGCTTTTTGCTCACTGAGCGGGGTCTTCTCACTCGTGATCCGATTGCCTTGTCTGCGTTGGGAGCGACGATCGGCGCAATTGCGCTTAACATCCTTGCACCACCAAGCGAATTCCCCTGGCGTAATGCAATGGTTGAAACTGCTCAACTTGGAAGCACGGAGATACCGTTGTGGGCATTGATCGCTTGGCTTGCCGTTGTGTCTACCGTTGTCGCCTATTTTACGGGGGTCTGCGCCCAGCGCTACTTGCCTTCGTCAACGATGAGCCAATTGGCGACGCTCGAAGTTCTTTTTGCTGCCGCATTCGCATCTTTGCTACTTGGCGAGCGTCTGACAACCCTTCAAGTAACGGGAGGGCTGATTATGCTGGCAGGTATAATCACAGCACAGGTTATGATCGCTCGATATAAATTACGACGCAGCCTCACTGACTCCATATCCGTAACGGATGCGTCAAAAGCCTCGACAAGTGAGTTCATTACCACCAGACATTAAAAAGCAATTTGCCCACGATTCAGGCTGCCCAATGTTCGCTCTCTATCATTTACTAAGTATAGGGTGGGGGTTTGTGGCGCGGTTACTTCAGTCGTGTCCAGACGCTCCTACCAACACAACTCGAAGGCATTTTTCGCGCCCGGCCGGATGCTGCTGCCCAAGCGTGCGCACTCGCGAGAAAGGGTGTCGTGCAGCCATTGACGGTCATCGCCTTCGGCGCGACAGAGGCGAAAGCGACGCAGGCGGGTGGGTATCAGGTCCAGCGACTGCAGGTGCCCGTCCGGGTCCAGCGAGGCAAAGTACAGAAGTCCCAGGTCGCCGCGAAAGGCTGCGTGGCCCTCGATGCCTTCGTAATCGTTCAGGAGATCGCCGCAGCCATAGAGAATCAGGCGTTCGCGGTACACCTCGATGCCCTTGACGTGGTGCGAGGAATGCCCGTGCACCAGGTCAACTCCGGCCTCGTCGATCAAGGCATGGGCGAACCGGACCTGCTCAAGCGGGATATCGAACCCCCAGTTGCCGCCCCAGTGAATGGAGGCGACCACCAGATCCCCTGGATTTTTGCTATCGAGAATCCGTTTGGCCACCGGGCGCAGGCTTTGCATCGACAGATCCTCCAGCCGTGCGACGCCCGCGCGACTGTCCGTGGCGGCCCAGTCCGGCGCAATGCCGCTGTCGGGTGCGCCAAGGCCAAACACCAGCAAGCGCCGCCCGCCAGGTTGCGGCAGCACGGCGGGCGCTTCGGCAGATTGCCGGTTGTGCCCGGCGCCGGCGCTGCACATACCGTTGCTCGCCAGGGTATCCAGCGTATCGGCCAGGCCGGCTGGCCCCCAGTCCAGCACGTGGTTGTTGGCCAGCACGCAGCAGTCGATGCCGGCTGCGCTGATGGCCGGGAAGTTCTCCGGGCTCATGCGGTAATTGATGCCCTTGGGCTCCGGTCGTCCGCGGCGGGACACCGCGGTTTCCAGATTGATGATGCGTGCGTGGGGCTGGCGAAGTTCGAACTCATCCAGCGCATCGCCCCAGACATAGGTGAAATCGACCGGGCGGGGGATCGAGCCATTGACTCGTTCTGCCAGCCGGACGTAATCGCCGGCATGCTTGACGTAAGATTCGTAAAGCCGCGGATCAACGGGATGCGGCAGTACTGCGTCGATGCCGCGGGCGGTCATGACGTCGCCGGAAAGAAACAGCTTCAGCGTATCGGTAACAGCTGCCATGGCACCCTCCCGGATATCCCGAAAAACGTAAGCCCGGGGACAGCCCTGATGCCAGTCCGTTAGCACTGGATACCCCCCAAAAGATCGCAGCCTGCGGCAGCTCCTACACGTTTTGCGCACACCCGTTATTACAAGGGTGGATCGGCGCGGCGTAGGAGCTGCCGCAGGCTGCGATCTTGGCGATATTACACTCGCCGAATCAATGTTGCAGGATCTTGGAGAGGAAGTCCTTGGCGCGGGGGGAGCGTGCTTCGGGGGTGCCGAAGAACTCTTCCTTTTTACAATCTTCAATGATTTTTCCCTGGTCCATGAAAATCACCCGGTCACTGACCTTCCTGGCAAAGCCCATTTCGTGGGTGACGCACATCATGGTCATGCCCTCGTTCGCCAGCTTTATCATGACGTCCAGAACCTCTCCGACCATTTCCGGGTCCAGCGCCGAGGTGGGTTCGTCAAACAGCATCACGATCGGGTCCATCGATAATGCCCGAGCAATCGCCACACGCTGCTGCTGGCCACCGGAGAGTTGCCCCGGAAACTTGTCCTTGTGGGCGCTCAGGCCGACGCGGTCGAGCATCTTCAGGCCCCGTTCGAGCGCTTCGTCCTGGCCACGGCCCAGCACCTTCATCTGGGCCAGCGTCAGGTTTTGCGTCACGGACAGGTGCGGAAACAACTCGAAGTGCTGAAACACCATGCCGACCCGACTGCGTAGCTTCGGCAGGTTGGTTTTCGGGTCCGAGAGGCTGATGCCGTCGACGACAATCTCGCCTTTCTGGAAGGGTTCAAGCGCATTCACTGTCTTGATCAACGTCGACTTGCCAGAGCCGGAAGGGCCGCACACCACGACTACCTCGCTCTTTTGTATAGCGGTAGTGCAGTCGCTCAGCACCTGAAAATTGCCGTACCACTTGGAAACATTTTTTATATTGATCACGGTGGTTGTCCTGATGTGGTTGCAGATAGCGCAAGAGGGTGCGAGGACCTGATCTGTTGTTAATTCCTCTTCCTACTGTAGAAAGTATACGATTATTTTCCGATCGACAATGAAAATGCGACGAATGAGGACAATCCGTAGCAGCTGGCGAAGCCTGCGTTCGACCGCGAAGCGTCGTAAACAGGCGATATGCGGTCTTTCCTGAAAGAACGAAATTTGCCATCTTGCGAGCGCTACGCACTCGAACGCAGCCTTCGGCAGCTGCTACGGGGAAGGGAGCAGGGCCTGTCGTCCTTGTTGGTTTTCGTTTAATCGTATACGGTTGCAGATAATGCTCGTCTCTGCCAAACCCAGACACGCCTTTAAACCGCTTCCTGGCCACTTAGTGTCATATGTCTAACCATTCACCACTGAAATACATTGCAGGCCTGATCCCGTTGGCGCGTGTGTCCGCGCCCCAGTTTGTGGCTGCCGTCATCAGGGAAGCCATTGTCACTGGCGCGCTTTCCGGCAGCGAGCCGCTTCGTCAGGACCTGATCGCTACCGAACTCAACACCAGCAAGGTGCCGGTTCGCGAAGCGTTGCGCGAGCTTGAAGGCCAGGGCCTGGTGCAGTTTTTGCCGAATCGGGGCTTCATGGTGACACCGCCATCCCTGAATGAAATGAATGAGTGTTTTGAGTTGCGAGCGGTTTTAGAGCCGCTGGCCGTTCGCCATTCGGTACCGCTCTCGACTCCCGAGCAACTCGATGCTGTCGAACGCATCATCGATGAGTTCGAGAAAGTCCACGATCCGCTCCTCAGCAGTCAATGGAACCTCTCGCTGCATACGGCGCTTTATGCACCTGCGCAGATGAAGCACCTGGAAAACATGATCATCCGTGCGCACACCATTGCGCAGCGCTATACGCATATCTACATGCAGCTGCGCTCCGCAGGGATTGATAGCCAGGACGAGCATCGTGCGATTCTCGCGGCGTATCGGGCAAAAGACGTGGAGGCGGCCGTTGCGTTGATGACAACCCACCTCAAGCAAGCATCGGATGAGGCGGCTGAATACCTGAAAGACCACTTTGATTAAAAGTGATCGTGGGCACGCAATGCCCCCGCAATTGATCGGGTGTACACAACCCTCGTAGGAGCTGCTGCAGGCTGCGATCTTTTGATCTTGATCTTCAGCGGTCTTCAATATCGCCAAAAGATCGCAGCCTGCGGCAGCTCCTACGCCGACCGGGTACATCCGTGAAATTGCAGCGACACGCGATCCTGTAGGAGCAGCGCTCAGTCTTATTTGACCTTCAACACCTTCGGATTTGAGTTGCCCCAGATCGTGTAGAGGTCCGCCAACAACACGCCGGTGATGGTCTCAAGCTCGGTCTGGGTAATCTCTTCATCGCCCTGTTTGCCATACAGAACGACCTCATCTCCCGCCTTCACGCCCTTGATGCCACTGACGTCCACCATCAGCGTGTTCATGGTGACCTTGCCGATCACCGGTGCGCGCTGGCCGTGAATCAGCACCGAGGCTTTGTTGGAGAATGCCCTTCGATAACCGTCGGAGTAGCCGGCCGGGATGTTGGCGATCAACGAATCTTTGCTCAGGGTAAAGGTGCGGTCATAGCTGATGGTGCTGCCCGCCGGGTAGGCGTTGACCATCGCGACCCGCGACTTGAACTGCATCACCCGTTGAAACTCATTGTGCCCGCCCACTGGATAGCCATAGAGCGCAGCCCCCGGGCGAACCATGTCCAGCCAGCCCTCGGGCACCTCAAGGGTGGTGAAGGTATTGGCGCAGTGCAGGGTGATCTTGCTGCGGTCCAGTTTTGCGTGCTCGATCAACCAGCCGGACTGCTCCTTGAATGTGGCCAGCCCCCGGAGAACATCCTCGCGTTCTTCGACCGGGAAGTGAGTCATGATCCCGACGATATTCAGGTGCTCCAGCCGAGTCAGATCCACCGCCTGTTGTTGCCCCTCAGCCGTGCTCATGTCCAGGCCATTGCGGCTCATGCCCGCTGAATTCAGCGCCAGGTGAACAGGCAGTTTCACGCCCTTGCGGGTCGCCAGTTGATTGAGCTGGCGGGCCACCTCCAGATTGCCGACCAGTTCTTCGATGTTGTAGCGCAGCGCATTCTCGACTTCATCAACGGTAGTGCTGCGCAAACGCAGCAGGCGGCCCTTGAAGCCTTTTGCCCGTGCAACACGCGCCTCCTCGTTGCTCGCCACGCCGATACAGGTGATGCCCATCCTGATGGCGGAAGGGATCAGTAAAGCAATGCCGCTTCCATAAGCATCGGCTTTCATCACGGCGCAGATCTGGCTTTTACCCGCCACTCGTTGCTGGAGCTTGGTGATGTTTCCTTCGAAGGCGGCCTGATCAATCTCCAGCCAGGTGTTGGCCTGGCCTGATTGATTGTCTGCGCGTGGGTGTTCCGGGGTGGGATCGAGCAGGGGGGCGGCATTGACCACGGGCGTCATTGCCGTAAAAGCCAGTGCGAGTGTCAGCGTGCTGAGCATAAAACGTGGCATATCAAGTCTTCCATACTGGATGAGGAGAAGCTCCATGCACGCGTGGATTTGGCAGCAGCCAGGTCCATATGGCATCGAGCGAACAGCCATGGAATTTTTCAGGAAAGTCGTCGTTTGTTTATGTGGTGTGACAGGCCATTCGCAGCGGATGACGCTGTTAAACGGGGATAAACAACAGAGAACTTATTTGCACACTGGATGGGTGCAATAGCACGTTTCAGTACCCTGACAAGCGTCAGTGGCAAGCCGCATCTGCGCAGCAATATTCATTGATGGGTATCCGCAACGAGAGTCCATTGTGCAAGAGCGGAATCGGCTGCCGAGGCGAAGCTTTCAGCATTCTGAGTCGAGAGCCAACTGGATAACAGCCGAGTCGGCCGCTTCAGTGGAGGGAGAATAACCGCACTCACTTCCCTGTCTGGAAAGGCTCCCATGCAAACGACTAATACGGTGTTGATGATTCGGCCTTCGCGGTTTTCTTTTAATGTTGATACCGCCGCGAATAACCGATTTCAGAATTGTTCATTGCCCCAGGATCAAGCGCAGGCTCATGCCCTTGAGGAGTTTGACGGCTATGTAGCGGTATTGCGCGAGCATGGGGTCGAAGTGCTGGTGGCCCAGGACAGTGCGTCCCCCCATACACCGGACTCGATCTTTCCCAACAACTGGTGGAGCAGTCATGCCGATGGCACGCTGGTGCTGTACCCCATGCAGGGGCAGAACCGTCGGCTGGAGCGTGAGAAGGGCGTTCTGGAAGCGTTGCTGCAGGACTATTCGATTGAACAGGTACTCGACTTTACCGGGCTGGAGCAACAGGAGCTGTTTCTCGAGGGCACCGGCAGCATGGTGCTCGATCGCGTTCAGCGTATCTGCTACGCAGGTTATTCGGCGCGCACTCATGTCGATGCACTGCGCACGTTTGTCGAGAATCTTGGGTACCGCTTGTGTGCCTTTAGCGCCGTTGACCGTGACGGGATGGCGATCTATCACACCAACGTAATGATGAGCGTCGGCACTCGCCTGGCGGTGGTCTGCCTGGAAGCTGTCAGTGACCTTCAGGAACGCGCCGGGCTTGAGGCGCAGCTGCGATCCAGTGGCAAGGAAATCCTCGCGCTGACCTGGGAGCAGCTCGAGTCGTTCGCGGGCAACATGCTGGAAGTTCATAACCGCAAGGGTGAGCCGATCCTGGTGATGTCGCGGACCGCCTGGTTCTCCCTGGATACCGAGCAACGCCAACTGATCGAGCGGCATGCCAAGCCATTGCCGGTGAACATCGATACGATCGAACTGATTGGCGGCGGCAGTGCTCGCTGCATGTTGGCCGAAGTGCATTTGCCAAAACAAATGAACCAGGAGACGGTCGATCGTGGCGATTTCGATCGTTTCATGGTTCCCAACTACGCACCTGCGCCGTTTATCCCGGTCCGCGGAGAAGGCTCGCGGCTCTGGGACCAGAGTGGTCGTGAATTGATCGATTTCGCCGGCGGGATCGCCGTCAATGTGCTCGGCCATGCTCATCCGAAACTGGTCAGTGTGCTGACGGAACAAGCGCACAAGCTCTGGCATGTCTCCAACGTATTTACCAACGAGCCGGCATTGCGTCTGGCGCGCAAACTGGTGGGTGCAACCTTCGCCGACCGCGCGTTCTTCTGCAACTCGGGAGCCGAGGCGAATGAGGCGGCATTCAAGCTCGCACGACGGGTAGCCCATGACCGTTATGGCGAGGAAAAATATGAAATCATCGCTGCGTTGAACAGCTTCCATGGCAGAACACTGTTTACCGTGTGCGTTGGCGGCCAGCCCAAATACTCCGACGGCTTCGGCCCGCGAATTGAAGGGATCAGCCATGTGCCGTTCAATGATCTGGCGGCATTGCAGAACGCGATCTCGGATAGAACCTGCGCGGTGGTCCTTGAGCCGATACAGGGCGAGGGCGGTGTGCTCCCGGCTGAACATTCTTACCTGGAAGGTGCCCGCCAGCTATGCGATCAATTCAATGCACTGCTGATCTTTGACGAGGTGCAGACCGGGGTGGGGCGTACTGGAGAACTGTTCGCTTACCAGCATTACGGCGTTGAGCCCGACATCCTGACCAGTGCCAAGAGCCTGGGGGGCGGCTTCCCGATTGGCGCGATGTTGACTCGAGAAGGGCTGGCTCGACATCTGGTGCCGGGCACCCATGGCACGACTTATGGTGGTAATCCTCTGGGCTGTACGGTGGCCGAGGCAGTGTTTGATCTGGTGAGCGACCAGGCCCTGCTCGATGGGGTCAAACAACGTGCAGCGCAGTTCAAGTCTCGCCTCGCGCAAATGGCAGAGCAATATGGCGTGTTCAACGAAATTCGCGGGGTGGGACTGCTCATCGGTTGCGTGCTCAGTGACAGCTGGCGCGGGCGAGCCAAGGAAGTACTGAACGCGGCGGCCGGGCAGGGGCTGATACTGTTGCAAGCCGGTCCCGATGTACTGCGCTTTGCCCCCAGTTTGATTGTGTCCGATGCGGACATTGTGGAAGGGCTGGCCCGGTTCGAGCGCACCCTTGTGCTGCTGACCCGGGCTGCAGTTTAACGATGAGTAATAGCCTGAAGTTCAGCCACAAGATCCTGCTGGCGGTCTCGCTGATTGTCATCGCCGCTTTTGCGTTATTCACCGCCTACAACGACTATCTGCAGCGCAGCGCGATACGGAAAAACCTGGAGAGTTATCTTCACGAAATGGGTGGTGTCACCGCGAGCAATATTGCCAATTGGCTGTCTGGCAGAGTGTTGTTGATGGAGAGCCTGTCACAGTCGGTGGCGCTCGATCCGGCTGCGGAGAACATCACGCTGTTGCTCAAGCAGCAGGCCCTTGCGGCGAATTTCATCGCGACCTATGTGGGAGATAAAGACGGTAAATTCATGACTTGGCCGGATGCCAAAATGCCGGATGGCTACGATCCCCGTGGCCGCCCCTGGTACAAGGATGCAATCAACAGCAGCGGTCCGACTGTCACCGAGCCTTACATCGATGCCACGACCGGTAACCTGGTCATCTCCGTCGTCGACGCGGTCAGGGCCGGGCAGACCCTGGGTGTCGCTGGCGGTGATCTGGGCCTGCAGGCCATTGCCGACAGCATCAATGCACTGGACTTCAATGGCATGGGCTATGCCTTCCTGGTCAGCAGCGAGGGCAAGATCCTGGTCCACCCGGACAAAGCGCTGGTGATGAAGACGCTCGCCGATGTCTACCCGCAAGATACCCCGCGCATCAGCGGTGATATCAGTGAAGTTCGAGTGGATGGCCACACCCGCATCGTCACCTTTGCACCGATCACCGGCTTGCCCTCACTGAACTGGTCTATCGGTTTGTCCGTGGACAAGGACAAGGCGTTCTTGATGCTCAGTGAGTTCCGGGCTTCAGCGCTGGTCGCGGGCCTCATCGCAGTGCTGATTATCATCGCCTTACTCGGCATGCTGATTCGCATCCTGACGCAGCCGCTACGGGTGATGACCAGGACCATGCAGGATATCGCCGAGGGTGAAGGCGATCTGACCAAACGCCTGACCATCCAGAGCCAGGACGAATTCGGCATCCTCGGTACGGCGTTCAACCGCTTCGTCGAACGGGTGCATGGTTCGATCCGCGAGGTCTCCTCAGCCACCGAGCAGGTCAACGAAGTGGCCCTGCGGGTGGTCAGCGCTTCCAATTCGTCGATGCGCAACTCCGACGAGCAGTCCAGCCGGACCCATAGCGTGGCGGCTGCGATCAACCAGCTCGGCGCAGCCGCAGAGGAAATTGCCCGCAACGCAGCCCAGGCCTCGCATCAAGCGAGCGACGCCCGGGGCCTGGCTGAGGACGGCCAGCAGGTCGTCGATAGAACCATCGAGGCCATGAACAGGTTGTCCGAAATGCTCAGCACCTCCAGCGGCAATATCGAAAACCTCAACAGCAAAACGGTGAACATCGGGCAGATTCTCGAGGTGATCAGCAGCATCTCCCAGCAAACCAACCTGCTGGCCCTCAACGCCGCCATTGAAGCGGCCCGTGCCGGCGAGGCCGGGCGCGGTTTTGCAGTGGTCGCCGATGAGGTACGCAACCTGGCCCATCGCACCCAGGAATCGGCGCAACAGGTGCAGGCCATGATCGAAGAGCTGCAAGTCGGCGCCCGCGAGTCGGTCAGCACCATGAGTCAAAGCCAGCGCCACAGCCTGGAAAGCGTGGAGATCGCCAACCTGGCCGGCGAGCGCTTGAATAGTGTGACCTTGCGCATCGGTGAGATCGACGGCATGAACCAATCGGTTGCCACCGCTACGGAAGAGCAGACTGCCGTGGTCGAGTCGATCAATACCGACATCAGGGAGATCAACACCCTTAACCGGGACGGCGTGGAAAATCTGCAGTCGACCTTGCGGGCCTGTTCTGATCTGGAGCAGCAGGCAGCACGCTTGAAGCAGTTGGTGGGTGGTTTTCGGATCTGATCGGGGTACGTCGTGCAGCCCCATGCAGGAGCTGTCGCAGGCTGCGATTTTTTGGCTGTTCTGCAGATTACCGAGAATCAAGATCAAAAGATCGCAGGCTGCGCCAGCTCCTACGCCGACCGTGATTGGCAGAATGATCTGCGCGAAGCCTGCAACCGATCGTGTCTGGTTCGTAGGTCCGCGACTGCTTCAAGCCACCCGATAGATCGCAGCCCGGAGCAAGCCCTTCCCACATTCGGTCGTTGAATAAGCATAAAAAAACGCCGCACCTCGCAAAGGGGCGGCGTTTTTTTGTGGCGAGGGAGCTTGCTCCCTCGCCACAGGCGTCAGGCTTGAGCGACCGGGATCTTGGCGTTCGCAGCCGCTTCACGGAACTCGGCGATCTGGTCGAAGGACAGGTAGCGGTATACATCGGCCGCCATGCTGTCGATCTTGCCAGCGTATTCCATGTACTCCTCGACGGTCGGCAGGCGACCCAGGATCGATGCCACGGACGCCAGCTCGGCCGAAGCCAGGTAGACGTTCGCGCCATCGCCCAGACGGTTCGGGAAGTTACGGGTCGACGTCGACACCACGGTGGCGTTCGGTTCAACGCGAGCCTGGTTACCCATGCACAGCGAGCAGCCCGGCATTTCCATGCGCGCGCCAGCCTTGCGGTAGATGCCGTAGTAGCCTTCTTCGGTCAGCTGGTGAGCGTCCATTTTGGTCGGCGGCGACAGCCACAGACGGGTTGGCAGTTGATCCTTGACCTGTTCCAGCAACTTGCCGGCAGCGCGGAAGTGACCGATGTTGGTCATGCATGAACCGATGAACACTTCGTCGATCTTCTGGCCTTGAACGGTTGAAAGCAGACGGGCGTCGTCCGGGTCGTTCGGCGCGCAGAGCACAGGCTCTTTGATGTCGGCGAGGTCGATTTCGATCACTTCAGCGTATTCGGCGTCCTTGTCGGCCACCAGCAGCTCAGGGTTGGCCAGCCAGGCTTCCATCGCTTGAGCGCGACGTTCCAGAGTCCGTGCATCGCCATAGCCTTCGCCAATCATCCAGCGCAGCAGGGTGATATTGGAGCTCAGGTACTGCGCAATGGCTTTTTCCGGCAGTTTGATGGTGCAGCCCGCAGCGGAGCGTTCGGCGGAAGCGTCGGACAGTTCGAACGCTTGCTCGACGGTCAGGTTGTCGAGGCCTTCGATTTCCAGGATGCGCCCCGAAAAAGCGTTGATCTTGCCTTTCTTTTCCACGGTCAGCAGGCCAGCCTGGATCGCGTAGTAAGGAATGGCGTGAACCAGGTCACGCAGGGTGATGCCCGGCTGCATCTTGCCTTTGAAGCGCACCAGGACCGATTCCGGCATGTCCAGCGGCATCACGCCGGTGGCGGCAGCGAACGCGATCAATCCGGAACCCGCCGGGAAGGAGATCCCGATCGGGAAGCGGGTATGGGAGTCACCACCGGTACCGACGGTGTCCGGCAGCAGCATGCGGTTA
This sequence comes from Pseudomonas sp. KH_050, assembly GCF_057838875.1. Taxonomy (NCBI): domain Bacteria; kingdom Pseudomonadati; phylum Pseudomonadota; class Gammaproteobacteria; order Pseudomonadales; family Pseudomonadaceae; genus Pseudomonas; species Pseudomonas sp. KH_050. The sequence goes on from NZ_CM174478.1 coordinate 2,804,182, forward strand.
AGCCAGCTGTGGATGATCCCGTCGCCAGGCTTGAGCGAAACTCCACCTCTGTTGCGCATGAAATCAGGCAGGGTGTGGTGGGTGGTCACATCCACAGGCTTTGGATAGGCCGCGGTGTGGCAGAAGGACTGCATCACCAGATCGGTCGAGAAGCCCAGGCACGCCAGGTCTTTCAGTTCGTCACGGGTCATAGGACCGGTGGTGTCCTGGGAACCGACGGTGGTCATTTTCGGTTCGCAGTAGGTACCTGGACGAACGCCAGCCACGCCGCACGCCTTGCCGACCATTTTCTGCGCCAGGGTGTAACCCTTGGTGCTTTCAGCCGGTGCTTCAGGCAGCTTGAACAGCGTCGAAGGTGGCAGACCCAGCTCGGCGCGAGCCTTCTCGGTCAGGCCACGGCCGATGATCAGCGGGATACGGCCGCCGGCACGGACTTCGTCCAACAGCACCGGGGTCTTCATTTCGAAGGTGGTCAGGACTTCGTCAGTGCCGTGTTTGCAGACTTTGCCAGCATGTGGGTACAGGTCGATCACGTCGCCCATGTTCATGTTGGTGACGTCGAATTCGATCGGCAGTGCGCCAGCATCTTCCATGGTGTTGTAGAAGATTGGAGCGATCTTGTTGCCGAAGCAGAAACCGCCGGCACGCTTGTTCGGCACGTAAGGAACGTCGTCGCCGAAGAACCACAGCACCGAGTTGGTCGCCGATTTACGCGAAGAACCGGTACCGACCACGTCACCGACGTAGGCGATCGGGAAGCCTTCGCCGCGCATGGTTTCGATTTGCTTCATCGGGCCGGTGACGCCTTGCTCGTCCGGAACGATGCCGTCACGGGCCATTTTCAGCATGGCCAGGGCGTGCAGCGGGATGTCAGGACGGGACCAGGCATCGGGAGCAGGGGACAGGTCGTCGGTGTTGGTTTCGCCGGTGACCTTGAATACGCGCAGGCTGATCTTGTCGGCCAGCACCGGGCGCTTCTGGAACCACTCGCCGTCGGCCCAGGATTGCAGTACGCCTTGAGCGTGAACGTTGCCGTTTTTGGCTTTTTCCGCGACGTCGTGGAAAGCATCGAACATCAGCAAGGTGTGCTTGAGTTCCTTGGCTGCGACTGGCGCCAGTTCGGCGTTGTCCAGCAGGTCAACCAGGGTCACGATGTTGTAGCCGCCCTGCATGGTGCCGAGCAGTTCAACCGCGCGTTTTTTGTCGATCAGAGGGGAAGTGGCTTCGCCTTTGGCCAGCGCGGAGAGGAAACCGGCCTTTACATAGGCGGCTTCGTCCACTCCTGGTGGAACGCGATGGGTGATCAGGTCAACGAGGAAAGCTTCTTCGCCAGCCGGGGGATTCTTCAGCAGTTCGACCAGGCCGGCGGTTTGATCAGCATTCAGCGCCAAGGGCGGTAGCCCTTCCTCGGCGCGTGCCAGTAAATGTCGGGTATAGGCTTCAAGCACTGGGTATCTCCTGTCATTGCCGCACTTTGCTGAGTGCACGAGGGGGCGGGTAGCTGGCCGAGCCTGGTCCGCAAAATAAATGCAGGAACAGTTTTCAGCAATCGAGGGTGACCGCCCGTAACTGCCAAATTCAACTGCTCCTACAAAACCTGTTCTGTCCCGCAAAGCGAGAGGGGCAGCAGATCTGCATCTGCGCCTTGGGCTTGCGTGCGAGGTGCATCATTCATCGTTGACAGTATTTATTGTCAACACATTCTCGCGATGCAGGCGAAACATAATGATTTTATTGGGCTAAATCAACAATATTGTCGACACATTGCTTCTGGAGCAGCAAGTTGAGCGCTTGAAGCCGCTGGTGGGCAGTTTTCGGATCTGATTGGGAGCTGCTGCATCAGTCATGCGAGCCGGGTGTTTTTTTCAACGGCCCGATACCGTTCATAAGTGACCAGGGTGGATCAGCAGCGAACCGGCACTCTGCCGCGGGCTTCACACTTGCAAGGGGCTACTGATCGAGCCCCTGTGCACAGCATTCAGAGCCTGTCGATCCGCCGTATCAATGGCCTTTGACTTTCTTGATCCTGATCAGAATCACCATGAGGATACCGATGAAGAGAGGGGTCATGGCCAGCATGGCCTCTCGCGCGGAAACCTCGGCTCCCAACACGTGCAACCCCGAATAGACAAGCTTGAGCAGGTTTATCAGGTAGTAGGTGATGGCGATAATCGACAGGCCTTCCACGGCGCGCTGGATCTTGATCTGTGCATCGGCGCGGGCGTTCAGGCTTTTGAGGATTTCCGAGTTCTGTTCTTCCATTTCGACCTGCACCCGCGCTTGCAGCAGGTCGCCAAGGTTGGCCACGCTTTTGGCCAGGTGCTCCAGGCGTTGCTCGGTGGCGGCACAGTACCTGACGGTAGGCTTGAAGCGCCTTTCGATGAAAATGCCGAGGCGCTGGCAATCCCCCACGTGGCTTTCCCGTAGTTCGCCAAGGCGCTCGAACACCAGTTGCGCATAGGCCTGGGTGGCACTGAAACGGTGGCGGGTTTTCGCGGTGCTACTGACCACCTGCGCCGACAAACTGGAAATGTCGGCCAGCAGGACTTTCGCGTTTGTAGAGTCGGAGCCGGCGTTACGCTCGGAGAGGGTGACCAGGGTCTTGTCGAAGACATTGAGTTGGGCGCTCAAGGTCTTGGCAGTAGTCAATGCCAGGGAGGCCATCATCCGGTAGGTCTCGATTTCCAGCAGCCGCCGGATCATCCGTCCTTGGCGGTAGGCATTCAGACGGTGGTTGACGAACAGAAAACGGTTGGTACTGTCCTCGCTGAGGCGAAAATCGCTCCAGACCATGGCGTCACCTCCACCCACGCAAGAGCCGCAAGGGTCCTTGAAGCCATAGCTTGCGAGGTCCAGTGCTGCTTCGCCACGCACCACAATCTGTACCGCGCTGATCATCAGCGGCCGATGTGGCTCGATCTTTTGTGCCAGCGACTCGGGCAACGATGTCCAGTACAGGTCATTGCAGGACGACGTGATCACCAGGGTCAGGGTGAAGAACTCGGCGTGACGTTCCCACTTCAGTGGGTGGCCGTCGAGGTGAGTGATGCCTTGGGCCGCATTCGGGTCGAAGGTCGCAGGGCAGCAGTTCTGCAGCAACGCATTGCACTCCCGGTCCCCGCCGAGGAAGGCCAGATGAAACACATGGGCCGGCTCGTCGAAATACAGGGATGGGCGGGCGTGCAGTTCGTTGTGTAGGGTGTGTCTTTGCGGGTGCATGCTGTTCAGGCCAGGTTGATTTATTGTTCTTGGCGCTTGCGATAATGCCCAGGCGTCGGTGCTTTTCAGGGCATTGATCGGCTGCTGTTGTTAATGGGACAGGTTGACGAACCCACGAGTCACCAGCGGTAGTCGCTGTTTTTTCGTCCCCCCTTGAGGCCTAGGTCTCTACCCATCTTTTTTGTTCTGGCTCTCGTAGCAGCTGCCGAGCCTGCGAGGCTGCGTCCGGCCGCAATTTTCGCGATCATGGTGTCAGCGGATTCCCGCCAGGCAGTGCTCGAGAATATCGAGTCCTTCGTTCAGCACCTCGGGCTCGATGGTCAGCGGGGCAAGCAGGCGGATGATGTGCCTTGATTTGCCGCTGGGCATCAACAGCAGGCCGGCGGCTCGGGCGGATGCCAGTAACTCGGCGAGCTGCGCAGTGGCCGGGGCGCCTTGCGGGGTGGTCAGTTCGATACCGCGCATGGCGCCTGTGCCGGTCAACCTGCCCAGGTATGGCGAGAGTCTTTTCTCCTGCCAGGACAGGTAGCGGGAGACTATGGCGCTCTCCTGCATTTCGCCCCAGCCGGACAACTGTTCATCGCTCATCTGCTCCAGTGTTGCCAGGCCCGCCGCGCAAGCGATGGGATTGCCGGAATAGGTGCCGCCCAGCCCGCCCTTGGGCAGAGTGTCGACCAGCGCTTTACGGCCAACCACTGCGCCGAGGGGGACTCCGCCGGCGATGCTTTTGCCCAGCAGGAGCAGGTCCGGTTCGATACCGAGGCGGCTGAAGGCAAAGCGTTGTCCCGTGCGCCCGAACCCGGACTGAATCTCATCGATAATGATGAGAATCCCTTTTTCATCGCAAAAGGCTCGCAGGGTTTTTGCGAAATCAGGCTCCATCGCCAGAAATCCAGCTTCCCCCTGAACCGGCTCGAAGATGAAGCAGGCCACGTCATTGACGTCGATCTCGACACTGAACAGGCGGTCCAGGGCTTTGAGGGCCTCTGCGGTGGTGACGCCGGTATCCTTGCTCGGGTAGGGCAGATGGAACACCGGCCCCGGAAGGACGCCCACTCGCTGCTTGTAGGGTGCTACTTTGCCGTTCAGGTTCAGGGTGGCCAAGGTCCTGCCGTGGAATCCACCGTCAAAGGCAATGACGGCTGTACGCCCGGTGACACCCCGCACGATCTTCAGGGCATTTTCTGCCGCCTCGGCCCCGCTATTGGTGAACATGCCGCTCAAGGGGTAGGAGACGGGTATGAACTTCTCCAGTCTGTCCATAAACCGTAGATAGGGATCATGGGGCGCGGCATTGAAGGCATAGTGAGTCAGCCTTGCCGCTTGTTCCTGAATGGCCTTGACCACTAATGGGTTGCAGTGCCCCAGGTTTAATACCCCGATGCCGCCAACAAAGTCGATATAACGTTTGCCAGTAGTATCCCAGACTTCTGCATTTTTGCCATGAGACAGGGTTATCGGGTGAACGATGGAAATCGATTGACTGATGTTCTCGCTATTCATGACTGGGCACTCCCCGATATACAAGTTCGGCTGAGGGTCGAGTCATGAAAGGCGACGATCGATAGAAGGCGCGAAGACATAGTTAAACCCGCTAAGCCAGATGTTTTTTCTATCTAAGCGAACAACGCTTGCACCCTGCAAACGAAATAAAATCCGGGCATCATTCCAATAATTCTGGATGTTTATCCCGAAGGGGTGTTGCGCTGACCTGATATCGAGGGACCAGGGCAATGCCGCAGCCAGCCTGCGCTGCCCGGATGCACATGTAAAAGGTGTCGATATCATCAGGAAACCAATTCCTGATGCCGCTATCGAAATCGGTGGTGGCTATTGGCATTTGATTTGTTGATTGAACGAGGTTTCAGTTATGACGCTTCGTTGATGAACTTCTGCTGGCGATGCCTGATTATGTTATAAAATGTCAGGCGTTTCGTTGCTTCGGGTGATAACGTTGCTCGGAATTTCGATTGTGTTGTTACAGCAATTGCAATGCGTGAAGTTTTTTTCGCCTGGAACTCAAAAAATCAATCCTTTTATGGCTGCTGCCTCCTCGCGCATAGAACTGTTGAGTTTGTGTCGAAGAGGCGGTTCGAGATTATAGCTCGGTGTTATAGAAATAGAACTCTGGCTTCAGGGGCGCAAGGGATGTAATGGCCGCCGACCTTAATCAAGGTAGATTGATAATGACTGAAGAACATGGTGGCAGCACGCACCCCATACAGGTAATCGCGATAACGAGCGGTAAAGGCGGGGTAGGGAGGACCAGCATTTCTGTGAACCTGGCTTTGGCCTTTGCCAATTCAGGCAAACGAGTCGTGCTGTTCGATGCAGATTTTGGGCTGGCCAACGTTCATGTTCAACTCGGCTTTGCTCCCGAACTCACGATTGCCGACGTGATATTGGGCAATTGCGAATTGAAAGATATGTTGCACCTCGGGCCCAAGGGCGTTCGCATCGTTCCGGCCTCTTCTGGTTATAACGATATGGTTGAATTTGATTCGGCCCTGTATGCAGGTCTGATTCAGTCCTTCAGTGAAATTGATAACAGTCTGGATGTGTTGATAGTTGACACGGCTGCCGGCATTGGTGAGTCGGTTGTCAGCATGGTTCGGGCGGCTCAGGAAGTCCTGGTGGTGCTGACTCCCGACCCGACGTCTATCTCTGATGCCTACGCGTTGATCAGATTGTTACACCTTGGTCACGGAATGTGTCGTTTTCGAGTGCTCGCCAATATGGTGCAAAGTACCCACGAAGGCCTTCAGCTCTATAGAAAATTGACCAGGATTACCGATAGATTTCTAGATGCCACCCTGCAGTTTGCAGGGTCGGTACCGTATGACGAGTTAATGCGTAGTACAGTGCATCAGCAGCGCGGAATATACGATGCGAAACCGCTTTCCGGGTTTTCTAAAGCAATGGATGCCTTGGTGCGGAAAATCAACCGCTGGCCGTTGCAGTCCGAACCTCGTGGTCATCTGGAGTTTTTTGTCGAAAAGCTGATACGCATGCAAAGACAAGGTCAGGATGCGCTGATGTAAGGCGCCTTGATCCCCGTTCATTCCTGGATGTACCCGGTCGGCGTAGGAGCTGCCGCAGGCTGCGATCTTTTGACTTTGACGCCTAAGGCGCCTTGATCTCCAAGGTAAGTAGCAGGAGCGAGTTGGCTCGCTCCTACAATTGCGGCCCCCCCTCGAAATGTTTTCCATCACCAACCATTAGCTCTCGACAGGTCTGAATGCCTGATTGTTCGGCATGCTCGTCACCCGGCACGGTCTTTGCCTTGAATAGAATCCATTGTCTTTCTGATCCTGAGAGGTGCAGTTGCCTATCGTCAAGGCGAGGGGGCGTGAAGGTTAGTAAATATCTTTGGATATCAGCGTAAAGGGGGTCTTGATGAGGATTTTAATATCAAGCCATAGCGACCAGTTGTTAATGTAATCAAGGTCTATCTCGACGCGTTTTTGCATCTTGTCGAGGGTGTCGGTTTCCCCGCGGCATCCGCTTATCTGGGCCAGCCCGGTTATACCTGGCTTGATGCGATGGCGGGCCATGTAAGCATGTATTTTGCCGGTGTAGTAATCATTGTGAGCGACGGCGTGTGGCCGCGGTCCGACGAGCGCCATGTGCCCTTGCAACACATTGAACAACTGCGGCAACTCATCGATCGAGGAGCGCCGGATAAAGCGCCCCACGGCAGTCACCCGTGAATCCTGCCGACTCGCCTGCTGCACATGCTTGTCGTCATGCACTTGCATGGAGCGGAATTTCCAGACCTTGATGATCTTGCCGTTCCAGCCATGGCGCTTCTGTTTGAAAAGAACAGGACCTGGCGAGGACAATTTAACAGCGACAGCCACAGCGACCAGCAGTGGGCTCAGGCAAATGAGGGCGGTGAGCGCCAGAAAACGATCCACCAACGCTTTACTCAGGGCCGCGGTGGGGTAGCTGGTCAGGGGGCTTTCATTGAGATGTATCGCGGGTAAACCACCTACCTCACTCACGGAGTGATTGAGCAGCATCATGCTGTCCAGGTCGGGAACCCAGACAACATCGACATTCAGATCAAGAAGATCAATGTACAGCGCTTCAATATGTTGCGCTTCACTGAATGAAAGAGCGATATACAAGCGGCGAATGTCATGGGCGTTGATGAGTGTGCGCAGTTCTTGCAGTTCACCGACTATCATCGGCGATCTGGCGGCACTGTTGGCGGACATCGAACTGACCAGGCCGACGAGGGGGAAGTGGTTTTGCCCGGAAAAGGTGTCGGCCAGTTTCAACGCAATTCCGTTGGTGCCAATAATCAGGCTGTTGTAGTGATGGTTGAATTTTTGATGATAATATTTGGAGAGATAATGCATTAGTAGATAAGGCAGAACCTGCACGGCATAACCCAGTAATGACCAGACTATTATAGCCTCTCGAGAATACAAGTCGCTTGCCTGGCTGATGAAGCCGATGAGGGCCAGGCATGCCAAGGTGATTGTCCAGCCGCACAGCAGTCGAACCAAACCGTTAATATAATGATGTTTCTTGTAATAAACCTGAAGCACAGAGTACGCAGGTACCGATACCAGCAAAGTCAGAATGGCTAACATTCGATAGTGGAAGTCAACTTCTCCCGTTTGGTAATACGCCAGCATAAACAGCAGCGTGATGACCAGGCTCATCGCAACGGACCACTGGCCCCAAAAGGTCAGTCCTTTAGCTACAGCTTTTCGATCTATGCGGGTATGTATCACGGTGCAGACCTTTTGAAGATGACCATCCGTATTGAAGTTGCTGGCGACGCGGAGTTGTATGTCGCTGCAGTCTTCGTGCGCATTTATCATTCAGAACTTCCAGGGCGGAAGGCTGTACGATTTGCTGATGATAATATCTTGAGGAAAGGTGTGTCCGACGATTTATAACGCTGCTGGGAGGAAGTGCCGCTAATTATTGTTGTAAGCAGGGCGGCGTTTGTTCGATTATGCCTGCTTGACGTTGGGTCGATGCAGGGAAACAGCATATGAAGCTCTGTTCTGCTGGAATTGATCAGGGGGTAGTCTTCACTTCTTGAACCAGGCAATAGCCCCGATTTCTCACCGACCGAAACAAGCGCTCGCCATGGGCGTTATTAAACTTGTCCTGTAGCCTGCTCAAGCACATTTCAAGGCCGCTATAGTGCGAGGGATCTCGATCAATGCCCAGGATCAGCTCTTCCTTGCTACAAACCCGGCGGTCACTGAGTACCAATTGCTTGAGTAAGAGCGACTCAATGGTAGTGAGCGGAATGTGTATTTTTGCATTGAACAGTTCACGTTTGTTGAGACTGAACGACCAGGCTTCAGAGGTCGCGCACGCCTTCTTTGGGCGATTCGTTTCAGGGATAAATGCAGGTTCGACGGCGGCATCTTCGAACGGAGGGCCGTTTTTCAGGAATTTATCCGGGGTGAGGAATTCCTTGGCAAGAGGGGGGGTGAGGAGCGACTGGTTAAACCTGCTTTCAATGCCATGCATTGCGAGACAGTTGGAGATTTCCTGCTGGCCCTGTGCTGACAGCGTTCGGTTGACTATTTCCGTCAGAATATCGTTGGTGAAAATTGAACGCTTTTTAGCTCGGACACTGTCAGGTATCACACTTATACTGATAGGTCTCTGATTTAAGGAGATTTTCATGTGTGAAATAAGGTCCTTGAGGAGATAAAACAGCAAGCCTCTTGCCTGCCAATGAATAACTCTGCTGTGTGGTTCAAGTTGCCGGGGGTTGATTTTTGTTTAGCGGGCAGGTTGAAGCTCCATGCCATTGGCTGTCACGAGATGACGCCCCGGCACAGTCGATAGCCAAAGCCACGAACGCTGTGAATCAGTTCAGTCTTGTAAGCAGTTCTGATCTTGGTGCGTAGCCGGCTGATGGTTTTTTCCAGGGCGCGTGGATCATAGAATATAACATTCGGGTCCAGGGCTTTGGCAATACTGTCTTGGCTCATAACGTGTTGCGGTGCATTGATCAGGGCGTCAAGAATCGTCATCTCTGTATAAGAGATTTCCAGTTTGCTTGAGTTTGCGGACAACAGGAGTCGTGTTCGATCCAGCGTCAACTGGATTTTTGCTTTCCAGACAGTGTCGTGGAATATAGTTGAAAGTAAATTGGTTTTTTCTGTCTGCTCGCCTGACAATTTAACGCAATGGTCGGCGCCGGCAAGATAGCAATTCACACCTGAAAACGACTTGGGGTGTGTGAATAACATCAAAATACTGGCCACATGGTTTACCGAGCGGATTTTCTTTACAAGATCAAGGCTTTCATTGATGGCCGCCGGACCATTGATCTCGATGAAAATAGCGTCTATGGAAGCAATATCACATATCTGGTTCAATGGCATGAAAGGGATTGACGCGTCAACGTGTAACGCTTCTGAAACTGTGACCTGCTTCAAGCTTTCTGCCAATGCCTGGGTGCGCGTAAAGGTCAATATGACAGCATCCTGCTTTTTGGAAGTGCATCCTGCGTTAACCATATCATCTAACTCAACTGCTTAGAGGCACAATAATGTTGCCATACAAGCTTGGTATGCTATTCGACATTTTATAACATTTTCAAGCTAAAAATAATGCCTGGTCTCACCGGGTTCCTTCGGGAATCGGGGTTATTTTGAATGCCTGATCAATAAAAAACTGAAGTCAGTTACTCTCCCAAGGAGGGCGGATTATTCTGGTGAATTGGCCATTGATAGTGTGGGTATTTCACAGAGAAAGTTCATGGTCTGACGAGTGCGCAGCGGAGCTGTCCAATGCTAAAATAATTGATATATCTATGCGAAATAGACATGGCCACTGATTGGCCAGCATTCAGCAGGCGGCGGAAGTTTGGGAATCGTAGTTTCATCGGGAATCCGATTCAGATGCAGCCAAATAAACTAGCGCAGGATCGTGGTCCCGTAGCCCATTGTCGGGCTGTTGTAACCCGGTCTGTTCTGCGTCAGCCCTACGACTAAAGTCGCATATTGAATAAAATTTATTAGAAGTTTCAAATTTTTGAACCCTCATTTGCCGTGCAGGATCGGAATAAACAATGCATTTGTATTGATTTCTGTAGTGAAGCGATCGGTATCGACCAGATACGATCCGATTTTGAGTGTAACGTTCATTTAAATCTGAAATTTCTAAAAACGTACGTTTGTTTTGTACCCGCAGGGCTGCAGTCAAGGTGGCATCGCTACCCGCTCCGATTAATCGCGCGTCCAGTGCCACGCAAGCAGCAATCCGATCAACACACCGAAGCCGTTGGCCACGGCGTCGTAAGCCGATGCCGTGCGCAGCGGCATCAGTTCTTGCGTATATTCGATGAGGATCCCGGTGAGCAGACAACCCAAGGCGATCCACCGCAGCTTGACCCGCTGGAAAGCCAGCCGGCAACTAAAGGACAAGGCGAGAAAACCGATCAAATGATGCAGCTTGTCTTCCTGGGCAAAGGCTTCGGGAATCGGCTGCGCACGCAGCCCGGCAGTCAGCAGGGCCCCGCTGATACCGACGAAAAACAGTACGCGTACCCAGAAGGGCAACTCTATGAGACGCTGGAATTTCAGATTCATTCGGTGATTTTCTCGAAGTTTTTATAGAACGCATCACTGTTGCGGCCATCGGTCATGGTGTGCAGCGAATACTGGCGGTCAAGGCGCGCACCACCATCGCGGGTCAGCGGAGCCCAGGCCAGATTGGCGCGGCGCATCGTTGAAACACTCATCATTTCGTCGAACGGGATGGAAATATAGATGCCTTTGTCGAAACTACCTTCGCCATACTCTTCTTTCGAGGCCGTGGTACGGGTGACCCAGCCACCGAATTTCACGCCGTTACTGAATTCGTGGGACAGATCGATCGTAGTGCCCCAATCCCGGGCCAGATAACGTCCGACACTGACCGCTGCCTGCAACTCGAAGGGTAGTTCAGTATAGGTGGTGATGTGACCGGTCAGGGTCTTGTATCCGCGCAGGCCAAAACCCTGATCAAAGTCGCGCTGTCGCACGTAGTTCAGATCAGCCCCCACGGCCCAGCGCTCGCCCATGGGACGGTAAAGCAGCTCAGCGCCGACCCCGGCGAACATCGATTCCAGATAACCGCCGTACACCATGCCATACAGGTCCTGGTCCAGTTGCCTGGCATGGTTGAGCTGAAAGGCCGGCATTGTGACGTCCGAGGTGGTGATGTACTTGCGCAAATCACTGCGCACCCGGGGCAGGTCGCTTGGCGCGTCGTAGGTGAAGTCGTCGAAGTTGTTCAGTAGATTGACGCTCAGGCCACCGCTGGTCCAGATGCTGCGGGTAAAACGGTATTCGGCTTCCACATCGGCGCTCAGCTGGTACAGCAGAAAACCGTCAGGGCCACCAATGTTTTGCTTGTAACCCAAACTGAAACCATAGGAAAAAGGCTCCAGAGCCTGGGTGTACAGGATGTTCTCAACGTGTGGCGTGGCCCGGTTCAGCTCAGTGGTGCGGTGCAGGTCGGTAAGGTCCTGCCGGTTGTTTACCACGGAACGGAAGGTTTCCCGCGGCACACTGACTTCTTCCACCGGCATGTCGTAACGCTTGTTCACTAGAGTGAACCAGTCGATCTGGTCATTCGCGCTGTTGTCCAGAATCCGGCTGGCCCGGCCCACGCCCTTGGCCGAGTAGAAGTAGCGCGACTGCTCGCCATATACCATCAGCTCGGAATCGCGCTGAGTAATGCGTTCGACCTTATAACCGGCGTTGCTTTCCAGTTGTCTGGAAACCCTGGCCCAGTCGACCTGATTGAGCGCCATGCTCGACGCCTGTGCAGGGAGCAGCTGGGCAGGGGCGTCGTAGCGTTTGACCGGTGCCTTGCGGCTGGCGAAATTGGTATGCAGCGTGATGCCGAACAACGCCGTATTGCCGCGCTCCCAGCCCACCGTCAGATCGACAGAGTCGCTGAGTTTGTAGACCGCGCCGATATTGATAGGCGAGTCCTGCTGCTGGTTGTTGCCTTGCGGTTCATGCCGATAGTCGTTGCCGTCGAATTCGAGCTTCAGGCTCAAGGGCGACCAGGGCGTTTGATAGGCCACGCCACCAAACAACGCAGGCGAACCGCGGAAATACGAGCTGGTGTTGACGTCGCCCGCAGTCGAGCTTTTCGGGCGTGTATCGAAGCGGTCATCGAGGTACCCCAGCGGGTTGTCGAGATCCCCGCGGTTACCGATATAGCCCCAGGCAATCCCCAGGCTGAAATCCAGATTGTTGTAACGCTTGTTCGCTACAAAATATTCACTGGAAAAAAGGCCGGTACCGCCGATATCACGAAAACCGAGCGCGACCTCGGGCAGCCAATGGCTTTCTTGCCAGAGTCGGGCTTTGGCATCCACCGCCTTGTCTTTATAGCTCTGGTCGCCACTGAAGGACTCCGGCCCGTATTTGCGATTGCTGATGGCAGTATAACGAAACGACCCTTCGAGCCAGTCAAGCGGCTGCAATGAAAGGCTATAGCGAGAGTAAGGGTCCGTGCGGTTGGCGTTCAGGCTCAATTCGCCGGCCGGGGCCATCCGGGCGGTAGGGGATTGCAACAACCCCACGCCGCCGAAATCATTCTGGGTAAAACGCGGCTCGCCATGAGCCAGACTGTAGGGCAACAACACTACGGCGGCAAAACGTAACTTCAAGGGGCCACCTCGGCCAGCGGTTGGGTGGCGAGAAACCGGGCCAGCTGCTCGTTCAAATCGGGAGTGGGCAGATCGGGATCATCGTTTCGCACGGGCACCAGAATCCTGCTGCCCGCGACGGCAAACACCCCATCCTCGCGATTCCAGCCGGCGATGCCGACTCGCTTGACCCGGCCATCGGGATCGATCAGCCACAGGTAATCGGCCTCTGCGTCGGTCAGTGGCAGACAGCTTTCGAGGTAGTCACGGGCCTGCAGCGGGGCGCCATAAGGCAAGGTGCAGGGTTGTTCCACGGCGCCCATTACAGTGACTGTGGTCGGGCGCGATGGGTAAACCAATTGGTCGCCATCGTTGAGCAAGTAGTTGCGCGCGAACCCGACCTCCAACGCCACAGGGTCGAGCACCGCGACTCTGCGCCCGGTGACCGGTAAGCGACTGACGTCTTCAAACAGCCGCGCAGCCAGGGCCGCAAGCCTGCCGTTTGCTTTGAGCAAGGCGCCACGTTGCAGCATCTTCAGATCGAACAGCACACCGGCTTTCAGGCGATTTTGCGGCTCCAACAGCGGCTGGTGCAGCCAGGCGGCGGCCAGCCAGTAACTTTCGGCGTTCGGCCGTGCCTGGCTGACGACATCCAGCAAACGTGCGCCCGGCACAGTCGTGAAGGATCCGCCACTGCGTACATCACCCGTCACCGTGACAGCTGCGTGGCTCAGCGCAGAACTGACCAGCAACAGACAAGCCGAGAGTGTTTTCGAATACCTCACCGGCCCGTCTCCCAGTCAGGACGCAACAGCACAATCTTCAAGAAAAGCTCCGGCGTGAGATGTTGTTCGCTTTGCAGGATCAAGCCATCCTCAGGGTTGACCCAGAAACGGTTGGTGGCGTGGAATCCCAGCTCGGGGATGTCGATGCGTTCGTCTATGCGCTGCAACGCATAGTCCTTTTCCAGGATGGTGACGGTCTCGACGGCCTGGCGACTGAAGCGACTGTTGACCGCCAGGCCGATCCGCTGACCCTGATAGAGATCGATCCAGCGGGTGCTGCGGTAACCGTCGGGTAATTGCTGCAAGCCGCGCTTGAACGGCGACTCACCGTCGAACCCTGTGCCGTCCAGATTGGTGCCCAGGCCGACGCTGCGCACCGCCAAACCGTCGCGCATCAACAACACCTGCTTGCCGGAGGCGACCCAGAACTCCAGGTCGCCCTGCTGGCGAAGCCTGGCCATCACCCCTTCGCTGGCGTCGGTGGTGACCTTGATCTGCGCATAGGGCACTGCCTCCACCTGCGCCGGGGTCAGCAGCAGCGGTTCGACGCGACCTGTAGACGCTTTAAAGGTATCCAGGGAGGCCTGCATCAAGGGATTGCAGCCACACAACAGCAAAGCCAGCGCCAGGCATGAGCGATTACGAAAAGTTTTCAAAACGGCTCAAACCTTATCGGCTGCTGGATTCACTGATATTGTTTTGCGCCGCTGCCCCGGTACCCAGAATGCTCGCCGAAGGTACCAACTGACTGATCAAGCGGTTCCAGCGAGTCACCCCTGCAGGGCCGACGTAGACAATATCCTGGGGCTGCAGATCGAAGCGGCTGGCGAGGGCGAACGCGGTGGGTGATTGGGCGTCCAGCTGAAAGACTTTGGCCGGCTCGGTTTCAAGGTTATCGGCGCCCCGAATGACATACAGCGCATTGCCATTGGAAGTGGTCTGGTTCAGCCCGCCGACCGATCCGATCACATCCGCCAGATTCATCTGACTGATTTTGAACGTCAGCGCCCGTGGCTGGTTGACCTCGCCCATCACATAAATCTTCTTCCGGTCGTTGTACGGCAGGTACAACTGATCGCCGTCTTTCAAATAGACGTTATGCAACAGCGAGCCTTTGCTGTTGAGCGCATCCAGGTCCAGTCGATATTCACGCCCATCACGGTTCAATGTCAGCCCGGCCAGATCCGCATTCAATGGGTCGACAGTGGCGGCACCGATGGCTTCGACGACACTCAGCGGTGAAGTGGTGATCGGCTGTTGACCGGCTTTCATGACCGCGCCGGAAATAACCACCTTCTGGCTGGCAAAGCGCAAAACGCTCAAATCCACCTGAGGGCTGTCGATGAATTGCGCGAGGCGCTCGGCGATAAACCCGCGCAGCTCCTCGATGGTTTTACCCGCGGCTTCAACATTGCCGACATAGGGGTAAAACATCGTGCCATCCGGGCGTACCAGACGGCCATTCGCATCAATCTGCTGTTGGGCACCCGACGGCGCGGTCAACTCCGGGTGGTCCCACACGGTGATGTACAACACATCGTTGGCCCCGATCCGGTAAGCCCCCGGCTTGAACCCCAACAACTCGACCGGCACCGAGGCTTGCACTTTTGTCGCCGCGTCCTGGGCAATCAGTTTCGGCGTTATCGGAATCAACTCGACCCGACTGCTTTCCGGTGAGCCATCACGGCCGATATCACTGGTATCCAGGTATTGACCGGGCGCGAACATACAACCTTGCAGGGCAACACCTGCAAGTACAGCGAGCGACAAATTACGAATCATGATGGGGGGCACTTGTGGAGGAAACACAGCAAAACCAACCCCCCCGGATTGCTCCGGGTGGTTGAGGGCAATCGACCTGGCGCCGGGCTTAGCGGGTACCGGTGGTCCCGGTAGTGCCAGTGGTGCCGGCATTGCTGTTGCCACCGCCGCCGCCTTTACTGGCGGACAGCGCAGCGGCCCCGGCTGCAACCGCGACGCCAATGCCGACGGCAGTCGTGGTGACTACGCCGCCCAATACACCGGTCGACGTGGCCAGGGAAGTACCTGTTGCGGTCCCGGCCGGTGCGGACGAAGCAGAAGATGGCGCAGAAGACGCAGAAGGTGCAGAAGGCGCAGAAGATTTTGCAGGAGGCTCAGCGGCCAGGGCAGAGGCACTCAAGGCAAGCATTAGCGCGGAAACAAATAATTTGCTCATGGGGAAATTCCTTTTGATACATCGTCTGTATTGGCGGTGACACTTGAGCGCGTAAGTGCAAGGTTACTAACTTCGAACATTCGGCATGCTTGAAGCATCGTGATGGAGCAGGGCACGGCGAGCGTGACACTTGAGATATTTCTTTACCGGCATTCATATTCGCAATATCAGCTTTAGAATACCTGCGCGAGGTACCTGAGGTTGCTGACGTTTTCTAACATGCCCCTCCAGCAGGCTCCGGTTATTGAGCTTGTGGCGCAGTTCGCCTGATCTTCCAAAATGGGCGCGATCAATAGCGTTATCGGCCATAACCCTGCGGATTACCTGCCTGCCAGCGCCAGGTATCGGCCATCATTTTCGGCAAGCCACGCTTGGCCTTCCAGTCCAGTTCATGGGCGGCTTTTTCCGGGTCGGCCCAGCACTCGGCAATATCCCCGGGGCGACGCTCAACCACTTGATAAGACACTGCTCGACCACTGGCTTGCTCGAATGCCCGAATCATTTCCAGCACGCTGTAACCGATACCCGTGCCCAGGTTCCAGATGTGCACTCCAGTCTTTTGGGCAATAGTCCGTAGCGCACTCAAATGCCCCTCAGCCAGATCCTGCACATGGATGTAGTCGCGCACCCCGGTACCATCCTGCGTCGGGTAATCGGCGCCGAACACCGATAACTGCTTGAGCTTGCCGATGGCCACCTGGCTGACATAGGGCAGGAGATTGTTTGGCACGCCAGTGGGGAAGTCCTCCCGGATTGGCATCTGCGTCGGCTCGCCATACACCGTGGCGGAAGAGCTGAACACCAGATTGAAAACTTCGGCGTGGGCCATCGCCTGGCACAGGGTGACACTGTTCTCATAATAGTCGAGTGGTTCGCGGACAGATTTAAAATCGGCGAAATGTAATACCGCGCTGATCTCCTGGGAAGCGAGCAACGCATGACCGCGAATATCGCCCTGAATGAATTCAGGTACTTTGTCACGCGGAACACCCACTCGACGAAGCGACTCCACCGAAATCTGAACTTACGAGCGCCAAGAGCGCTTAGAGGACAGCTCGGATCGCTTTAGATTTTCTTTGATGACTGACCAGATGAACTTACTGTTTGTGGTCAGATAACGTTTCCACCTCCTGCCGGGCACCTGGATGACCCAACTGATTGCGCGAGCGGTTACGAGCTGTTTGTCATAGGTTTGCTGAGTTTTGGATTGAAGCTGGCACGGTCAGTCGCTATGCACGGTCGGAGAAAAACTTTCTACTTCCGACGAGATCCTGACACTTGCTCGAGTATTTATTTCTTGAAAACCCCGACGATTCGTCGGCCTTCAATCACAAGCAATGAGGTGATGCTTCGCTCGTCCATCAGCAGCAGCGCATCTTCGACACGGGTTCCGACAGGCACCATGATCGGATCGCGACTCATGAGTTCGGCAGCACTTTTGTCGAATACGGCTTCGCCGTAGCGCTCGATGGCTCGGCGGATATCGCCATCGGTTACAAGTCCCCAGCCTTCAGCAAACTCACCTATGGCCAACCCAAGGCTGCCGCAGGACATGGTATGAATCACCTCCAGCACATTAGCGTCTACGCTCACGAACGGTAGATTAGCGGTGACCATCTCGTCTTCCACTTTACTCAGCAGTCGCCGACCGAGGGAGCCGCCAGGGTGAAAACGGGCGAAATTTTCGGGTTTGAAATCCCGGGCCTTCATTAGGGTGATCGCCAGTGCATCGCCCATGGCCAGGGTGGCAGTCGTGGAGGAGGTTGGCGCCAGCTGCAGCGGACAAGCCTCTTCCTGCACCCCGACATCCAAGTGGCTATGAGCTGCCTTGGCAAGCGTGGACAGTGGTTTTCCGGTCAAGGCGACGAGGTAGTTGCCGTTGCTCCTGAGGTAGGGAATCAACTTCACCACCTCATCTGTCTCGCCGGAATTGGAGATGGCGACAAATACATCGTCAGGTGTGACCATGCCGAGATCGCCGTGGTAGGCCTCACCCGGGTGCATGAAGAAGCTGGGAGTGCCCGTGCTGGCCAGGGTCGCGGCGATTTTCTTGCCGACGATGCCGGACTTCCCCATACCGCAGACGATCACTCGGCCCTTGGAGGTCAAAATATGCTGCACAGCCTCCACAAAGGAGTTGTCCAGGCGCTCGGCAAGACTAGCCACTGCCTGAGCCTCGATGGTGAAAACGTGCTTAGCGATTTCGATGTATTTCATATCTTTCATGGCTCTTCCTTAAGTAGTGAATGTGATCGATTAGCCCCACTGGGTATCCACACCATGAGCGTGATGCATGCCACGTTCTGATAGAGATTCAGCGCACAGCAATGACCATCCGCAGTTGCGATCGGTCATTGCTGTGCGCAATGGTGGCTCCATTCATCGAGTAAGGGTTGATAAGCAACATCCAGAGTCAGGCCTCCAAGCAAAAGAAGATGCTCGGCCACCTCACGGGCCACACCTTTCCCACCAACGGCTCGGGTAATATGGTTCGCCTGGCTCAGCACTAGACTGTGGGCATCGGCAGGGGCATAGCTTATGCCCACCTGCTGCATGACCGGCAGGTCGATCACGTCGTCACCGACGAAGGCGACCTGTCCATCCTCCAGACCAAGATCGCGTTTGAGTTCAACGTAGGCGGATAGCTTGTCGTGGCAGCCAGTGACAACCGGGTCGAATTTGAGCTGGCGGGCGCGGAAGTCGAGGGCAAGGCTGGCCTTGCCGGAAATTATCCCGCAGCGAACTCCATGAGCTCGCAACAAGGCAACCGCTACCCCATCCTTGGCATTGAAGCTTTTGAACACTTCACCATCCGCTCCGACATGCAGTGTGCCGTCGGTCAGCACACCATCGACGTCAAATAACACTAGCTGGATCAGCCCATTATAGGCGCTCGCCATCAGCGAATTCCCAGGTCCGGCATGTCTTTGACGAGGTCATCGATAATCTTGATTTGCCTAAGGAAAGGTTCCAGCAACTCGAGCGCAAGAGCACTTGGGCCATCGCAGCGGGCATCATCCGGATTCGGGTGGGCTTCCAGGAACAGTCCAGCCAGACCGACGGCCATGCCAGCACGGGCCAGCTCCAGCACCTGGCGACGACGCCCACCCGAGGCATCGCCCACTGGATCGCGGCACTGGAGGCTGTGGGTGACATCGAAGATAACCGGACAATCGCCGCTGGCTTCTCTCATCTGGGAAAAGCCGAGCATGTCTACCACCAGGTTGTCGTAGCCGAACGAACTACCTCGTTCACAGAGAATCACCTTCTCGTTACCCGCTTCACGGCACTTGGCTACGATGTGCTTGACTTGCGTTGGACTCATGAACTGAGGTTTTTTCACATTGATCACCCGACCTGTGCGGGCTACAGCTACCACCAGGTCGGTCTGGCGGGCGAGGAAGGCCGGGATTTGAAGCACGTCGACCACCTCGGCCACCGGTACTGCCTGCTCGAGCTCATGCACGTCGGTGATCAACGGCACGCCGAATTCGCGTTTCACAGCTTCGAGAATGCGCAAGCCTTCTTCCAGTCCAACACCCCGGTAGGAGTGCATGGAGGAGCGGTTAGCTTTGTCGAAGGATGCCTTGAACACATAGGGAATACCCAGTTTTCGGGTTACCTCGACATAGTGTGCACAGGCAGAAAGTGTGGAATCGAGGTCCTCGATTACATTGATGCCGCCAAAAAGGGTGAATGGCTTTTCATTGCTAATGGATATGTTATTTAAATTAATCATGACTTTTTCTGGTTAAATTGATGGATTTAAAATTTCGGTATAAAGATTTTTTACTTTTGATGCCATAACTTCTGCAGAGAATTTTTTTTCATAAGTGCTTCTGCAGTTTTTTTCGAAGAATGAATCTGATTTGGTTTTGAGTTTTTCAAGGCAATCACCAAACTCCGCATTAAAATCCTCTATTGAGAAAGTAAAGCCATTAAAGTCGTCGGAAATAATGCTTGGTAAGGCTCCTCTGTTTGAGGATATAACCGGAGTTCCGGCACGCATGGACTCAATGGCAACCAAACCAAATCCTTCCCATCTGCTTGGCATTACTACAGCGCTGTATTCTGCATACATGTGCTCTAGTTCTTCTGTTCCAAGCCAGCCTAAGTAATTTATTTTTGGTGACGATGTGCGTTTGTTTAGATTGTTTAATACTTCTTCGCCAGCAACGTCGAGTAAAAAATCCGGATTGTATTTTTCGTAGAAGTCGATGATTAAATCAAAACCTTTCTGATAGTCAAGACGTCCTACAAAAAGAAGCCTGCCATTTCTTTCTTTTGATTTTTTCTTGGGGGATAGATCACGGACGCCATTTTCGATAAGGTGAACTTTTAATTTGTCCGTGGTTTTGCAGATCAAGTTGAATTCGTAACTGGATATAGCTATTGTGGCGTTAGTGTGGCGTGAAAACAATCTTTCGATAAAGGCATATATTTTATTTTTTATGCCGCTGACTCTTTGTGGGTCAAAAGAAACGCCGTGAGGCTGATATACAATTCTTGCTGAAGAAAAAATAAGGGCGAGTCTACCAACTACGCCGGCAAAAGAGCTGTGGAGATGGACAATGTCAGGTTTTAATTTTAGGTAAATATATATGAGTTTTATAGAGAAAATGGTTAGGCCTAGAAGTGATCGAGATCCTTGGTAAGAGTATGTGCCAGACGTGGAGCCTATATACTTGGTATGAGCTGAGTTAACAAGCACAAATGTTTTGTGAGTTTTGTTTTGGTTGGTAAGTAGTTCGTTAATGACGGTGGCGACGCCCCCTTTTGCGTATTCGGCAACATGAAGTATCTTTAACATGAGGGTCTCTTCGGTGTCAGTGGTGGGAGGGGGTTGGTTTGTTTTGGACTGGTTTTGTAATGATCGGCTTATATCCTGTAATCAACCAAGATGATTAATCGACTTTTGTGAAGTGGTGATTTAATCAAGGCCTTCCTATAATCTTTTGAGCTGGCGGTTGCATGAACTGAGTGCGACGCGGTTACTGAACTGAAACAGGAGCCTCGTAAGCATTTAATGCCGAATAGCTTGAATGGAAGGTCGTTGATATGTTGGAAAGTAATATTTTTTCTGGTTTCGCACAAATATTAAAAAGTAAGCTTGAAGGTGTTTTTTGATGTTGTTAAGTTTTTTTGCGTTTTCACAAAGTTACTATTGCGCTGTGATTGTTCGTGCTCCTTCGAAATTATTCATCTTGAGTTTTTTTCTAGACTCATTATGGAACTTGCTAGCTATTAGCAGTGCAATGCCTAGCGTAAGAGGCATACTGTAGACTGAAGCAAATCCCACTTGATTGCTTTCGAAAAAAGATAGCATGGCGTATGACGCAAAAAACACCCATCCGAGGCTGATCTTTGAAAAGCTGAGGTAGATGAAGAGCGAAATTACTCCGATTAAACCCAGAAGTCCGGACTCAGTGAAGTATTTTATATACATAGACTGTGTGCCGTAAGCAGTAGCTACACCTCGCTGCACAAATTCCCCATATGCAGATGCAGCGCCTTCCGCCAGTGTGGTCTCGGAGACTCCCAAACCGAAAAGCGGAGACGATAAAGCTTGGTTATAATAAAAATTCCAAATGACAGGTCTGTAAGTAAGTAGTTCGTTTGAAAGGGTAGAGTTGTCCAGGGTTAGGTAATGCTGACCGACCAAAAATATAGAAAATACCGTAATGAATACTGTTCTGCAGAGTCGTTCGCTTATTCTAAATAGATGTGTGAAAGTTAACGCAAACAAAATTACCGCTGTTGAGGCTCGAGCTTCGCTCTGTATGGATACCAAAAAGGCTAGTAATATTAAAAACATAGCCCCCCAATACTTACTGCGGTAATAAATTAGATAAATTGCTAAAGGTGCCATCAAAGCCGCTGGATAGTTTTGGTGAGCTTCGATAGGAACTCCGATAGCTCTACTAATGGCAATCGTAAGGCCCGGAATATAAATCAGCGAACTCCAAATTAACATGTATGTTTTATAGTTTGCAGTTCTTATTGAGGCGTAAACCGAGACGAAATAAATCAATGTGAAGGCGGTATATAGCAGTCCGGTAGGGTTTAAGCTTTTGAAGATTACAAAATAGAGGTCTTTGAATATAAATAATATTAGTATTGAAAGTGTGAAGAGTAGTTTTCGATTAATTGTGAATTCTCTTTTTTCACACCGGCTTGCAATGTAAAGCAGCCCGACACAGCAATATAAGGCAAGCAGAGTGTATGCGAATGCTCTCAATTGCATGCCTAAACTCATTAATAAGCATGTAAGACTATTAATAGCCGGTAAGAATAATGTTTTCAATGGAAAGCGTTTAATCATGTTTTTGTGCTCCCATTTGCAAGAGTGGTTTAATAATGATCATGCCGCTGATGTTGACTTCCAGATGGCGAAAGTATTAAAGCCAAGATACTTCTTGACTTGGTATGCACCAAGGATTTTCTGTCCGGCTACAGCGACGGCTGTTGCTATAGCGGCGCCATTCATTTCCATTGAAGGTATTAATAGTGCTCCCAGGATTATTGCCAGGAATGCACCGAAGATAGTCTGGTTCCTAACCTGTTTTTCATGACCAGTCATGATTAGCAAATAATCAACGGAGCCCGCAGCTACGTTAATTAATTGCCCGATTGCCATGATTCTTAGAGCGGTAGCTGCTGTTCTAAACTCTTCCCCAAAAAGCCCCAGCAACCATTCAGAAAAGGTTAACATAAAGAGCACAGCTGGCACGGCAGCAATCAGCATTAGTTTAACTGACCACAAAGCGATATGTTGAAGGTCTTGATGATTCCCTCGTGTAAATAGCTCTGAAAATTTGGGTGCAGCTATGCTGTTTACGGCTACTAAAATAAAAGTAGCCAAAAATGAAGTTCTTTGTGCTGCAGAAAAATATGCTATTTGATCGGAAGAACTCCACATTCCCATAAAAATTTGTGATGACCACTGTATTGTCTGTGACAGCATTATAACGAGCCATAAAGGAGTACAGCTTGAGAGTAAATGTTTGCTTGTATACGAGGAATTTCGACTATTGCCTTTTGGTGAGGTTGAGAACCACCAGTAAACTCCGAGGATCATCGCTAGGGTGCAGGCTGAAAGATAAAGATAAGATACTTCTATTGCTGTCTCTATAATGGCGAAATATGCAGTTGTTAAAGTGAAAATCGGCACAATAACATTTAATAATGTCATTGATTTTACTACTTCTTTAAGTCCTTGGAGAGATTGAGAGCATAAGGTGTAAATGGCAACAATTGGAATGGCTAGTGCTATTGTAGGTAATACTTTTTCGAATCCGGGTTGATTGAAAATATGCTTTGTCAGCATCGGTGAAAAATAAATAATTAGAATGGTTGTAATTGAAGATAGAGTAATTGTCCAAGTGACGGATTTTTTGAAAATTGATTGAATGTTGTCAGTGGAATTGTTCTCTTGTTCTCGAGAGATTAATCGAACTAACGTGCTGTCCAGGCCCATTCGGCTAAATGCAGCAGAAAATACGACAATGGTGAAGCCAAGAAAAAATAAACCGGCTTCAGTGGGTCCCAATTTTCTTGCAACTATAATATTCATTAAGAATATACTGCCAGCAGCGGCTACTTTAATTAATAGGGCGGCCGAACTTTTTTTTATAACTTCCTGCATGTGTTTGTTTGCACTGATTTTATGTAGCAATAATTCAAGCATGATGGCGCTGACTTTAGTTGAGTATTGGGTTGGGCTTAACGCTACGAACGGTTTTTAATCGAATTAATTATGTGTCTGGTGATCTTGTGTTTTTTTGTTTTTCTCAAAATTGTTCTCGCGAAGTGCTCTAGTCGTATAGTGACTTTTGCTTTGATTGATGTTGCGCTATGTTTTTTTATTAACAAGTCTGTTTTTTCTTCATTGTGGGTTTTTATCTCGTCCAATACTTTGTTTATATCTTCATGCGATAGCGATTTTGCAATATTATAAGATTGGTAGTTTATCCTCTCTGGGTCGCGGCTTAACATATGATTCAATACAGAGTCTATATTGCAGGATTTGTGGATTCGCCACCCGCACTGCAGTAGTAGGGGGGAGTCTCTATAGTCCAACAATGCCACCGGTGTTTTTATTGCTATTGCAGGGATTGCTATTGATGACGGTGTTGTTATCAAGCATTTTACTTGATCCAGTAAGCGTTCAAATGTACCGCTTGTATGATTATCTTTCGGGTCAATGCCTAGAGCTTCTATCAACTTCCCATCAAATATTCTATAAATTACATGGTAATTGTTCCGATTGGCTGACTCTTGTATGAGCTTTACCAGGTCGATAAGCTGCTCTAACTCGAACTCATTAAAGTAAGACGTATTCGCTGTGCTTATCAGAAACTCCGTAACAGGTTCCAAAGTTTTTTCATTTGGCATGAGCGTTCCAGGTTGAAAGTTGCAGATTCTTTTGGGCGTATACAAATAAGTTGTTTTTCCCAATGAGGTCAGCAGTTCCATCCCCCCCTGGCAGCAAAGAAAATAAATATCGGCGTACGCAGGTAGATGCTGCTTCAGGCCAAGTTTTTTTAGGAAAAAGTTATTGGTCATGTTCGCCCAATCTTCAATGCCATCTGAGAAATATATAACTCGTTTGTTTAGATTCTTGGCGAGAAGAGCGGAGGAAAGTGAAAGCGGGCTGTGGTAGAGGCAAGTCACTACTGCGTCGCATTTTAATATCAAGCTTTCTAGGTTTTCAGAAAATATTTTTGGATAATATATTTCGTGTTTTTTTAAAATTGCGTCTATGCCAAGCTCTTCGTAATACTCCATTGGCTCTAGAACTAATAATCTGGACATTGACGCCGCCTTTGTTGTATTGGTTTTTTTCTGCTGCTTGGACTTGGTAGTATTAAATTTTTAGACGCGCTACCGCCCCACGCTTGCTGTTGTTACCTGAGAGCGGTAACTGGACTGAGTCCGCAGTTAGGACCGCTTCCTATCCAGAGACCCTGTCGCGCGTCGTCATGAGCACCACACTGACGCTGTGCTTTTTAGTGAGCGAACTTATCGATGATCAGTCGCTGGGTTTTACTTTGGAAAGCCTTCAAGGACTCCTACAAGGGTCGACGCTCATGCCGGTCCAGCCAGGCAATCATCTCCATTTGTTGCAGGTATGGGCTACAGGCATGCGCCCTTGTGAGTTGGCCGGTGAATGCGTCAGCCAACCAACTAATTAGGCGGAGTACTGATCAGACATGCTACCGCCCCAGGATTACGTGCTAGTCCCTGAAAGCGGCTTCATTTATCAATAGGTCTGCATCTTATGTTGCAGATGCAGCTAAAACGTCGCTTTGGGATGCCCTTAAAGTGTCAGGAGTGCTCGGTTATCATTAAAATCTTTGGCGTAAATTAAACAGTGTCCGACTTATACTCGTAGTTGTAATAACCATAAGCGCCATAGCCGTATTTGGCGGACGCGCGTTTTTCCACGCCATTGAAAATGGCGCCTTTGAGTTCAATGCCATTTTGCGCAAAACGGCGCATGGTCAATTCAATTTCACGGGCCGGGTTCAGATCGAAGCGGGCCACGATCAGGCTGGTGCCGGACTGGCGACCGACAATGGCTGCATCGGTCACGGCGAGGAACGGCGGCGTATCAAGAATAACCAGGTCGTACAGGGCGCTGACTTGTTCCAGGAAGGCACTGAAGTTGCTGTGCATCAGCAGTTCTGACGGATTGGGTGGTATCTGGCCGCGACCGATAACATCGAGGTTTTCGATGTCTGTTTGGTGAATGGCGGTGGCGAGGTCGCAGCGTTTGGCCAGAAGATCAGACAGGCCGTTTTCTGCCGGGATTCCCAACACTTTATGCAGGTAGCCTTTGCGCATATCCACATCGACCAGCAGCACGCGTTGGCCGGTTTGCGCGACGACCGCCGCGAGGTTGGCGGAAACGAAGGTTTTACCGACCTTGGGGCTTGGGCCGGAAATCATCAGGCGGTTATTGTCAGCCTCGAGCATGGCGAAATGCAGGCTGGTGCGCAGGCTGCGCAACCCTTCGATGGCCAGGTCGGTGGGATGACTGGCCGCCAGCAACGGCGCTGCTTTATTGGCCCGGCCGCGAGCGCCGGCGATTTTGTCTTCTTCAACTTTCTGCAGCGTACTGAAAGGAATCGCTGCATACACCGGCAAACCGAGTTTTTCGATTTCATCCGGATTTTCCACGCCACGGTTAAGGGCTTTGCGAAACAGCACCAATGCAACAGCCAGGAGGGCTCCAAGCAGGGTGGCGATCAGTACGATCAGGGTTTTCTTGGGTTTAACCGGATATCGCAGGTCCACATCAGCAGTGTCGATCAAGCGCACGTTGCCTACGGTACCGGCACGCATGACGTCCAGTTCCTGGGATTTGTTCAGGAGTTGGGTATAAATTTCGGTGCTGACTTTCAAATCGCGGGTCAGGCTCAGCAGCTCCTGCTGGGTTGAGGGAAGACCCTCGACTTTCTTGGCCAGGCCATTTTGCTTGCCGGTCAACTCGCCTAACTGGCTCAGCAAGGCTCGATAGGCCGGATGCTGACGGGTGAATTTGCGATCCATTTCAGCTTGCTGCAGTTTGAGCACCGAGATATTGGTATCGAGGGCCACGATCTGGTCGAGAATGGCCTTGGCTTCGAGGCTGATGTCGATGGATTTGCTGCGAATCTGAAACTGATTCAGGGCAGTTTCAGCTTTTTCCAGGTCTTTACGGACCTGAGGCAGTTGATCCTTGAGAAACTCCAGGCTCTGCGCGGCTTCGGCCGAGGTCCGCTCGATGTTTTGCCGTACATAGAGCCTGGCGATTTCATTGAGGATCTGAATGGCTTTTTCGGGAACGGTGCTTTCCAGAGCCAGCCCGATGATTCCGGAATCTTTACCGCGTTCTGCTACATCCAGTACCTTTTGATATTCCAGGATACTGGTCAGGCGCGGAACCCGGACAACGCTGAACGTTGTGCCAGGGTTGGCTTGCAGCGCTTTGACCTGCAGCTTGATGCCGTCCTGGTCAAAGGATTGGCCCACTAGACCTTTGACTAAAAGGTTGTCGTCTTCATCAAGCAGGGTAAAGCTACCAGCTTCACCGGTGACCAAGGTCAGCTCCTCGCCCAGCAGCTCTGGTGGTAGCTCGAGTTTGGAGATCGTCAGTATTTCGCCACCCCAGCCGAAACTGTTCATGCCGAACCAGGGAGTGGCAACAGTATTTTCCGCGTCTGCTTTGAAGCGACGGGCGATAAAGTCACCGATCAGGGGAAAGCGATTCGGCTCGACTTCAAGGTCCAGCTTCAGATTATCGACAGCGGTGCCGATGGTAATGCGCGACTTGATCAGTTCGATTTCTGTGGCGGATGGGGATTCCTTGCCCAGCATGCTGCCCACATCGGAGAAACCCAGCATGTCATTTTTCTTGGCTTCGACCTGGATCAAGGCGGTCGCCTGGTACACCGGCGTGGCCAACACGGCATAGGCAACCCCGGCGGCCATAAAGACCACGGTAATCCCGGCAATCAACCATTTATGGTCGAGCAGCGTGCCGAGTAGCCCCATCAGGTCTATGTCATCATCATCATTGTCATGGGGCGTTAACGCGGGTAATTGCTGCATAAGTCAGGTCTTTTTTCTTCGCGGGTATTCTGGGAGTGGCTCAGCGTGCAAGACGCTTGGCCCATGCGTGTACGGCTGCTTCAATCAACGCATAAGCATGCAAAAAAGCAGGTCTGCCTTGACGGTATGGATCTTTGATTTCACGGTCGTCCTGCCACTTGCCCAACAGGAAGATTTTCCCTCGGGCTGCAGGTGCCATGCTGAGGATCGCGTTGATGTGCCGGTGTTCCATCACCAGTATCAGATCGGATTCATTGATGGACGCCGAGGTCAGTTGAGTGGCGTTATGCTCTTTCGCTACGTGACCATGTTCTTCAAGGACGCTCAGTGCAGTCGCTTCGATAGGACTGTCCTTGAGTGCGCAAATGCCAGCGGAACTGACGACGATGTCCGACGGTTCCAGGGCTTTGCGCAACAGATTTTCTGCGGTGGGGCTTCTGCAGATGTTGCCAATGCAGACAACCAGAATTTTCTTAAACAAGACAACTTCCTTTTTGCCGTCAATGTTCGCCCGGGTGAAACACTTGGCCATTCATCCGGTCTTGATGTTGTTTGTCGATGAATAACAATTTTCCAAGGTTAATGGGCAAGTTGTTTCTTTTTCATGACATGACCGCTCTGTAATAGTGTCCCTGGTCAGGCGGGATTCAGCCTGCGGAATGGCCTGTGAAGTTACGTTGGTGAAAAATTCTAACTGCGTATCCAGCGCAATATCAACCTTTAAATCGGTGGGAAATTTGTTCTCATGAACGTCGAAGGATATCAATTATTAATAACCGACAAAAAATAACATTAGCGTTGAATTCCTGACGAAACATAACATTCTGGATTGCTTTGGTGTTGGCCGGCAGGGACTGTGATAAACATTGGAACAATAGTTCGATGCACGTCTGATGGCGCTTTCAGGGTGCTCGAGTGGCGTTATAAAAACGTGTTTTTTTCAAGGGGGCCGATCGAAGCAGTATCGGGCCTGTTTTTTTTGTCTGGACGAAACCGCGATGAGCAATTTGAAGTTTATAGGCGGTGAGATCCAGAGTCGGCTGGATGCTGAATTGACTCCGTTGTTGATGATTGAGCGCATGGGCTTGTTTCCCTCCTCAGGCGAAATCTGTCGCAGGGTCAAGGATCCGCACGCGGTGCTTGAGCGTATCAAGACACTGCATGCCGCATCGGCTCTGGAGATAGATGAAGCGCAAGGGCTGAGGCTGGTGTTAACCGACTGGCGCTGCAAATTGCGCGTCTCGTCGATGGAGTCGGTGATTTCGTTACGGGTGGAAAGTCGGGGGAATGTTGCGCTGATGCAGGCAAAAACGGATGAGTTGCTGGAACAGATAGGCGGAAAAAAGGGATGAACGTGCAGGCCGCTAATGGAGTAGTCGCTGAAATGAGCATGACGGAGCGCCTTCCCGCGAGGGCTTGGTACCTGGTCCAGTGCAAGGCCAGTCAAGACGAACGCGCGGAGATAAATCTGCTTAACCAGGGATATACCTGCTTTCGTCCCACCCATCGGCGCGAGCGGGTTTTACGGGGGCGGCGTAGGGTTGTCTGCGAATCGCTGTTTCCGAGTTATTTGTTTATTCAGCTCGGTTCGGATGACAGTTGGGCACCGCTGCGTTCTACCCGCGGCGTATCGCGAGTGGTCAGCTTCGGTGGCAAGCCGTTGCCGGTGCACGATGAGTTGATCGCTCAATTTCATGAGCACGGCAGCGTCGCCCCGATGGAAGTCCGGTTTACCTGTGGGGAGAAGGTACGTATCAATGAGGGGCCCTTTGTCGAACTGGAAGCCATTTTCCTGGCGATGGAGGGGGAAGAGCGAGTAGTGCTCCTGATGCAATTCCTGCAACGAGAACAACGAATCAGTATGCCGTTGGCGGGTGTCAGTAAACACTGAGACGCCGTCCGCGAGGCCTAGAGTTGGAATTATCATACTGAACGGAGTGTCCTTTCGTGGAGATTATTAACGAGTTGCTGCTTACCCGGACACTGGAGCAACTTACCCAGGCTTATGAAGAAATTGCGATGACTTGCGGGAAGACGGGTAGTGAGTTCGACATTAAGTTGATGCCGGCAGCAAGGCGAGGCGAGATTGAAAAGCGGCTCCCCGGCTGGTTGCGGCGATTGAAAAGGAGTTCCCGGCGCCGGGTCACTCAAGTGCTTATAAAGGTTATGTGGGAAGCTCAACAAGACAACCTGGTCTTTCGGGTCAAGGGACTGGCGGCGCTCCTCGAGAGGCTGGTCGACGAAGATGCGGCTATGGATATCGTAAAGTATTGCGCTTCAAGAACAGCTTGAGGCAAAGCGGTGACAGGGCTTGAAGTGGTCTCCAGGGGCACACCTTGAAAATAATAATGTTGCAGTTTGTTTGTGCCCTGGGAAATTTTGCCTTGTTGTTGTGCAGGGTGCTTACCGTGCTCTCGCTGATGACTTGCGCTTGGTGCCTGCTGGCCTGGGAGCAGATCCCGGTCTGGCCGATCGTCCTGGCTGTAACCCTTGCAATAGGGTTCGGTGGTCCGGGTTTTTACTATGACCAGCTCGTTGAAAATTTGAAACGACCGACCTGCGCCAAATGCAGGGTACCGCTTCCGTTCAATGGCGATGGTGTAGCAGCTGCCGAGCGTGCGAGGCTGCGTTCGACGGCGAAGCGGTCGTTAAATCAGGCAACGGGTTCTATCAAGTAAACCGTGGATGCTGGCTTTGCGAGGACTTCAGGGTTGTTTAGATACCCATGCGACTGAATGTCTCTCTGCAACCCCGTAGTCTTCAGTGTTAAAGTCGCCGCCATGAAACTGGTCTCCTCGGATCGCGCGCTGATTGCCTGGACATTGTATTTTTGTGTCCTGTTCAATGTGTTTGCCTGCGGTTTGGGTCATGGGCAAATGATGGGCCTTGAGCTCAATGGCGTCGGCGGTCAGTTCTGCTCGGCGATGGGCCACAAGGGTCCGACTCTGGACACCGATTTCGGTGATCAGTCGGCCAGCAGCTGGGCCACTCTGTTTTCCTGTCCTGTCTGTTGCGCGGTGACCTTGAGCATCGCGTTGCTGTTTTGCCTGGCCTGGCTGCTGCGGGTTGGACTAAAGCCGCCCCCCAGCCGTGAGCTGCGTTGCAAGGCGCCTCCCCGATATTCCTGGCCATCGGCCAACCCTCGTGCTTCCCCTCAGAGTTGACGCCTGCAAGCGGACGGCGTCGTTAGTCGGTCCGCTGCTTGTTTTAGTCGCCCGTTTTCCGCTGATGCAATGGTCGGAGGAAGCAGGCCATGGGTCGGGCATCCGATCCGGTCAACCAAGGAATGCAATGTGATGAAGCGCTATTTCTACCTCTGGCACCGCTGGCTGGGCATTTTCATCGGCCTGTTTATGGCGCTGTGGTTCATTTCCGGCGTTGTGATGATGTATGTCGGCTACCCCAAGCTCACGCCTCGCGAGCACCTCGCACATTTGCCGGAACTGCAACTGGAGCACTGCTGCGCGAGCCTGGCGCAGGTGCTGCAAGCCGCCGGTTCCGACAAGGTGCCGCAGAGTTTGCGGCTGAGCATGGTAGCCGGCGAGCCTCGCTACCTGTTGAGTTATCCGGGCCAGGCCAATGTCGCAGTCGATGCGCGTACCGGGGTGCGAGTGCCAGCGATCTCCCAGGCACAGGCCCTGGCAGCCGCCCGGCAGTTCGATCCAGCGGCGACGGTGCAGGGGCGTGGCCTGGTGCAGGAGGATGTCTGGAGCCTGTCCCGGGCACTGGATGCGGACCGGCCGCTGCAACGAGTCGAACTGGCGGACGCCGAGCAGCGCTTGCTGTACGTCTCCGGCCAGACCGGCGAAGTGGTGCGTGACGCCACCGCCCAAGAGCGCGCCTGGAACTGGATCGGTACCTGGCTGCACTGGTTGTACCCGTTGCGCGGCATCGGCCTGGACGGTGCCTGGACCCAGATTGTGATTTACCTGTCGCTGGCGGCCACGCTGATGACGGCGCTCGGCCTGACGGTCGGCGTGCTGCGCTGGCGATTTCAGCGGCCTTATCGCAGTGGCTCGCGCTCGCCCTACAAGGGCTTCGCGCGCTGGCATCACTTGGGCGGGCTTCTATTCGGTGTGCTGGCCATGACCTGGATCTTCAGCGGGCTGATGTCGATGAACCCCTGGAAAATATTCAGTAGCGTGCAACCGTTGTCGGTGGCTGCCTATCAAGGCGGTTCCCTTGGCGCCGAGGCTTTTCCCATCGCTGCCGGCGACGCGCTGCAGCGTTTCGAGCGAGACGGCCTCAAGGCTCGTGAACTGGAGTGGCGGTTGATCGCGGGCAAGGGTTACCTGATTGGCTACGACGGGGCAGGGCAGACGCGGGTGCTGTCCATGAGTGACGGGCAGGTCAGCGGCCAGTTCAGCCAAAGCACCCTCGAGCAGGCGGCCCGGACAATCCTGCCACAAGGGCAGATGGCCGTTGAACGCCTGCAAGCCTACGACTTCTATTACTACGGGCGTGCCGAGCAAAGCATGCTCGGCCACCTGGAAAAACGCCTGCCCATGCTGCGGGTGCGCTTGGACGACCCCGCCCAAACCTGGCTGCATCTGGACCTTTATACCGGCGCCATTGTCGGCCAGCTCGACCAGCCACGGCGTGCATCGCGCTGGTTGTTCTCGTTGCTGCACAGCTGGGACTGGTTGCCGTTGTTGGCGAGTCGCCCGTTATGGGACGCCTGGATGATCCTGCTGAGCGCAGGCGGTTTGCTGATCAGCCTCACCGGTGTGGTCCTGGGCTGGAGACGCATCCGGCGTTCGCTGCGCAGCAAAGCGGTGCTGCCCGCGACGGCGCCATCACGGGGATCGTAGCAGACAGCAGCGGTTTTACATCCGCCATTCCAGCCCGACGAACAGGCTGCGGCCATCGCCGGGCAGGAACTGTGCACTGTCCAGGCCCTTCGCGTCGGCTATCACCCCAGTCGTGGCAACGTAGGTTTTGTCGGAGAGGTTGCGGCCTTCAACGAAGAAACCGAAGCCCTGCGCCGGTCGGTAGCCACCCTTCAGACCCCAAAGCGCATAGCCATCGGCATACAGGGTTGCAGCCTGATCGACAGTGTAGTGGTTAGGTACCCACTCGAAGGTTGGCCCCGCGTACCAGCCTTCCTGCTGCCACAGGGCTTCGCCCTTGATGAATTGACGCGGGGTGCCTGCCAGGCGGTTATCGCCGTAGACGTTGTCGCCATCGAAGCGGAAGTCGTTGAACAGGTACTGGCCGCGCAGCACGAACTGATCGAAGGTCAGCGAACCGCCCAACTCGATGCCTTGGTGAATCGTGCGGTCGGCATTGACGGTTCCCAGCGGCTGGCCATTGCTGTCGTTGAGCGCGAGCAGTTCGTCGCGGATCTCGCTGCGGTACAGCGCCAGGTCCAGATCGAGGTTTTCCCGGGACCAGCGCATACCGGCTTCCACGGTATTGGCTTTCTGTTCTTTGTTTTTGTTCACCACCTGGCCGCCGGTAAGTTCGGAGAAGGTGGGTGGCTCGAGACTCTGGCTCAGGTTGGCAAACACCTGCAGCCCTTCCGCCAGGTCATGGCGTATACCGATGCGGCCGATATGACCCTGGTAGGTCTGGTTGAACGATTCATCCTGTGGCAGGCAGAACGCCGAGACGGATGCGTTGCACTTGAGACGGTCGTCGACGTCTCGCTGCTGATGCAGCCAGGCGACACCGCCGATCAACGCCAAGCGTTCGGCCACCGGGATCTCCAGTTCGCCAAAGACATTGAGGTTGCGCCCGGTCTGGTGCAGCTCGTTGACCTTGCGCCCTTTGTGCCCGGCAACGTTGACGTAGCGCGAGTCCCAATTGCGTCCCTGGCTGGCTTCCACTCCACCGGTCCAGCGCCAGCCCTTGTTCTCCCACTTATGCGCCAGACGTGCGCCATAGTCCTCACTATCAATATTCAGTACCTGGAAAATCGGGTGGGACAACGACTTCTCGCTGTAGTACGAGGACAACTCCAGGCTGTGGCCATTGTCCAGCTGCAAGGTACTGATGTTGCCGATCCGATTGAGGGTGAAGTCGCGCTTCTGATCATTGCCGATGCTGCTCGCGGACGCTTGCCTGGCGTCGCTGCGCATCTGTGCCTTGGTCAGGCTGCCGGGCAGCTCTGAGTCGGTTTCGACGTGGGTCAGGTAGAAGCGGGTCGCCAGGCGTTCGCCGATGCGGCCGCCGAGGTTGGCGAAATAGCGCTGGTTATCCTGACTGGAATGTTCGCGGTAGCCGTCCTGGTTGGAGTCGGAAATGCTCAGGAAAGCATCCCAGTCCCCAAAGTCCTGGGCGAAAGCAGCGTATCGGCGCTGATAGCCAAAGCTGCCTCCCTCATAGCGCAGGTCTACCGGTGGCGCGGTCTTACCGGTGGGAGTGACGAAGTTGATCGCTCCACCGAGGTTGGCTGCACCATAGCGCCAGGCATTGGCGCCACGCAGCACCTCGATATGGTCGGCGGCCAGTGGCTCGATGGTCTGGAAGTCGAAACTGCCATCGGCCAGATTGACGGGAGCACCGTCCTGCATCAACAACAGACCACGTCCGTGGAAAGTGCGCTGCAGGCCCGAGCCACGAATCGACAGGCGCGCTTCCTCGGCGCCGAAACGTGGCTGGATGAGTACGCCGGTAGCCAGGCCCAGGGCATCCTGCAAGGTGCTGCTACGCCCGGTCTTGTAGGTCTCGGCATCGATGACGGCGGCAGCGCCGGGAATGTGCGAGAAATCTGCGCGCGTCTCTGAAATAGTAGGGGCGGTCGGGTCCTTGCGGTATTCGCTCTTGATCAGGGTTTCTTCAAGTTCAAGGTGTTCGGCTTGTGCAAAAGGAATCAGGCCCAGGCTCAAGGCCAGGCTCAGCAACGGAATATGGCGCATGGTGCGCTCCTCACATCTTGTTTTTAGGCGTTCGAATGGGCAGACAGCGTCTTTTCAGGCCGGGCTGCCGTTCAGACAGACACACTCAGGTGTCCGCAGGAAGGTGCGGATGTGGGTGCTGCGAACGTTTTTACGGGGAGGCGCGGGGGTTGGCGGGAGGCCAGGTGGAGCGGGGAGAGATGCTGGCGCGTTGTTCTCGATACGCGAATGTAGTGCCCGTGGGCCGCATCAGCCAGCCAAGGCAAAGCAACATGCCAATGCTTAAGGTGAATGCGCTACACAGTGGACAACCCAGGGAGGGCATCAGGCTTGGGCTTTTTGAGTCGCCTGAGTCCCCGTCCAGTCCAGCTGCGGAGTGGTTGTCGACCGAGCAAAAGAGCCCGCCGCTACTATTGAGATCCAGACCGCTCATTTGCCCATGATGAACTCCGCAGGCGAACAGACTGAACAGGACGCTGGCGTACAGGATCCATGCAGTTAGTGAGCGGTCATGGCGGGCAAGTTTCATGGGCGGCGACTCTAGCACCGAATTTCTTCCGGGGAACAGATGTTGCGAGTGGCCGATTGCCGCAGGGGCTAATGCCGGAACCCTGCCAGTTCCCGCTGCACTAGACCATGGTACTTACTACCCTGCATCAGGGTTTAATTCACCCACTGTTCCGGGGTTAAAACTACCCGAATAACGCCAATTCCCTGATAAACAGCCCGTTAATGATTGGCATGATTAATGGATTGCATAAGGTCGAGCTTTCCATCAGCAACGCGAATCATCAAATCTGTTGCGCTGATGGCCATACCAGGCGGGCCGGACCTCATCAGGTGGCGACCCGCATTTGTGCAATCGACATGACGCCTGCAATGGATACCTTGATCCAGCGCAAAGACGTGTCGCACCAATGGGGCGATTCTTATGTTTGAAGTCAACGCGGGCAACCTTGAGCAAAGCGCCGAGTGCTTTGCGGCCTATCGGGCCAATTCCAGGCGTCCGGTAGCCGTGGACGATGTTGGTTCAGGGTCGGGCGTTCGTTGGTCGATGGCCGGCCTGCTGTGGGTGGGCCTGGTGGCCTGCCTGCTGGTTCAGTAGTGAATTATTGATCGTGAGTGTCTGGCGTGATTCAGCCGTCTACGGCTGGGTCCTGTTGCGGTTGCTCAGGGATCAATCCCGTCTCGACATTTCCGGCGATTGAGTATTCTGTATGGTTGAAGTCACTCCAGTTTCCCGTGTACAGCACACCCTGCTGGAAGATGTTTTGGCCGTGCTCGTCGGCACGTTGATGGTCTCGTTCGGCATCATGCTGCTACGCCAGGCGGGTGCGCTCACAGGCGGTACGGCGGGAGTGGCTTTCCTGATCCACTACGCCTCGCAGGTTTCATTCGGCACGGCTTTCTTCCTGATCAATCTGCCTTTCTATTACCTCGCCATCCGGCGCATGGGCTGGGCGTTCACACTCAAGACCTTTTGCGCAGTCGCCCTGGTTTCGCTGTTCACTGACCTGCATTTGCGTTTTATCCATATCGATCAGCTCCAGCCAATCTATGCCACCTTGTTCGGCAACCTGATCATGGGGCTGGGCTTCATCGTGCTGTTCAGACACCGGGCGAGCCTGGGCGGGGTCAACATCCTTGCGCTCTACCTGCAGGACCGAACAGGCCTGCGTGCCGGCAAACTGCAGTTGATGGTGGACGTTGCGGTCATGCTGGCTTCGCTGTACGTCGTGAGTGTGCCAGCGCTGATCGTCTCCATAGCGGGAGCGGTGGTGTTAAACCTGATCATTGCGATGAATCATCGGCCTCACCGCTACGCAGCGTGACCGTCGGCACTAGCGGGCAGATGAGATGTGTGAGAGGGATCTCACTCCATATATATTCTTTGAGTCAGACAGTAGCCGCGATTTCTTACTGCACGAAACAGGCGCTCCCCGGCAAAACACTTTTTGAACTTTACCTGTAGTCGACTCAAAATCATTTCCAGACCGCAATAGCGGTCGGGTTCTCTTCCGATACTATAAATCAGCTCTTCTTTGCTGATGATGCGCTCCTCTTTCAGGTGCATGTTTCTTACAATCAGACTCTCTATTTTTGTCAAGGATATTTGACTGATGCCGTTGAGTAGAATGCGATTATTTACGTCAAGTCGCCAGCTTTTACAGCGTTGAGATGATTTTTCTGTATGGGTTGTCATGTCGTTAAGGTTGATGAGTTTTGATGGCGTCGCAATGCGAAAAAAACAGATTGATTCAGCGATTGCGGAGTTCTGTCACGGACCGTGCGAACGGTACGAATTATTTTCGTTGAGCCAATTCATCAATTAAGTCAGGAAACGCATTAGTTGAACCCGGTTTTTACATAAGACGGATGTTCAACCTTTGAATTTATGCAAATTACCAAGCCTGCTATTTGATAGCCAGCTAACAAAATGTAACAGTTTGTTGCATTTACCGCAACAATGCACCGACAAGGACATTTTTTGTGCACGAAAGCCCCGATGTAGAGCCTCGCGCACAGGGCGGGGCGGCAAGATCGTCAGCTACGGATCGGGCCATCGGCAGGTTGGCTGAAACCATGGAAGGAGGCGAAGCTCGCCACCGGTTCGCGTGGGGTTTGCAGGCTGTTTTCTGGTGCGTCACGATCTTCATGGCCAAGCGCAATGCCACAGACCAGGATGTCGTTATCCGCGAGAGGCAAGTGTTGGCGTATTACCTGGTGGTACCAGGCGAACGCGGCTTGGGCGCAGGTATGTAAACCCTGGCCCCTGGCGGCGAGCAGGATGTTCTGGATGAACATGCCTAAATCCATATAACTGCCCGTGTTGAGTCGGCGATCCAGGCTGATCAGCAGGCCTACCGGGGCATCGAAGAACTGGTAGTTGCGTAGCATTTGCTCATGACGGGCAGTTGCATCGTTGCGTTCGATGCCGAGTTTTTCATACAGGCTGAAGCCGACCTCGCGGCGGCGTTGCTGATAGGGCTCGAACCAGGCGGTTGGGTAGTACTCGTATTCGGCAGCATGCTGCGCGGCATCGTTTGTTGCTGCTGCGAGAATATCGTCGCATAGGGATTGTTTGGCCTGGCCAGTCAAGACATGCACATGCCAGGGCTGTACGTTATTACCGCTGGGTGCCCGTGACGCTACCTTGAGAATATGTTCGATCACCGGTTTCGGAACTTCCCATGGCTTGAAACTGCGGACTGATTTGCGTGAGCGGATGGCGGCATCGATATGCATGTGTGGGGTCTCCCTATGCTGTCATTGGCCGCGATTGCGGCCAGGATTACTTACCAGAACTTGAAGGTGTAACCGACGATGATGCGGTTTTCGTCGACATCCGTTGTATGGCTGCCGCGGTAGGCAACATTGCGCAACCTCAGGCTGACGTTTCTCAAAGGTCCACTCTGTATGACGTAGGCGACATCAACGTCACGTTCCCATTCCTTGGCGTTTACCCCGGCGATTTCAAAGTTGTCGCCTGACACATAGCGCGCCATCAAGGTCAGCCCCGGGACTCCGATCGTCGCCAGGTCGTAGTCGTAGCGAACCTGCCATGAGTCTTCCCGGGCACGCAGGAAGTGGTGGTAGGTAACGGTGTTGAATGCCCAGGGATCGGTGCCACCGGCGATGAAGGGCATGCCGGTATCGCCGCTCTGGTTCTGGTAGCTGGTGCCAAGGGCATGACCTTTATAGGACAGGGTGAACATGGCCCCCAGGTTGCGGTTATCAACGTTGGTGCGGCCTTCATTCTCGCTCTGGAAATAACGCACCTCCGACTTCAGGTTTAATCCTTCAGTCAGTCCCAGGTTGTGAATGAGATTGCCGTAGTGCTGGTTGTAATTGTCCTGCAACTCGGCAAAGAAGTAGGTTGCGTTCAGGCTCGGCAGCAACGCGTAAGTGGCACCTGCATAGTTAAAACGATCACTGGCTACGCCTCCGGTGGAACCATCGGCAAACATGTTCATGTCTTCGTAGTCGGTCGAGTTACGCAGGCGGGTGGCGCGGAACTGGCCGCCGGTCAACGTCAGTTTGTCGATGTCAGTGGAGACCACCTGCGCACCTTGAAACGTCTGCGGTAACAGGCGGGTGTCATTGCGAAACGCGATCGGCAGTGTGGGTGCATGAGTGCCGATGGTCAGTACGCTGTTGGCCATTTTGGCTTTAGCCGTAGCACCGACAAACCCAAAACTGTCTGAAACGTCGCCGTCACCCTGCACCTGCAAGGCGCCTGCACCACTGGTTCCACCGCCGGAATCCAGTTTCAGTCCGAGCAGTCCGAGGGCATCCACGCCAAAGCCCACCGTGCCTTCGGTGAAGCCTGAGTTGTAACGCAGCATAAAACCCTGTCCCCATTCTTCAGCTTTGTGGTGGGCCGTGCCCGGGTTGTCGCGAAAATCACGGTTGATGTAGAAGTTGCGGGCTTCAAGTGTCAGGTGGCTGTCGTCATTGAATTCGGCAACGGCCTGCTGAGCGACAAAGGTGGTGCTGATAGCGAGTGCAATGGACAGCGTTTTGGAATCGTCAAGCATGGTTGGACCTCTTTTTTTTATTGTGGAGAACAGCCAGCTATTGCGTTTAAGGAGGTGCTTTGTTTCTGAACTACGAGCATTTTTCAGGGACGAGTCGTCCCGTAAAGCGAAGGTTGAAATTCGCTTTTTTGTTGTGGTTAAACAGTCGCTGAAGGGTGACTCAGTTGAGTTCGGCGTAGCCTCTGATGCGGATTCTGCCTTCTTCATTGGTGAGTAAAAGTTCACGTGACCGGGTGCCTGTTTGATACAGCCGAAGCTGATCGCTCAGCGCAATGGGTGACAGGAAGCGCACGCCAAACCGCTGTAGATGTGCAGGATCCAATAGCGTGCCGAGCATCCCCATGCCCAGCATTCCCTGTGCGAAAACATCCGCGTGCCCGGCCCGACAAGCAATGGCCGGCTCCAGATGCACGCGGTTGTCATCGCCAGAGGCGCGGGCGAAGGCGCCGATTTGCTCGCGGCTGATCGGCATCGCGGTTTGCACTGGCTCGACGTCCTGCACCTCAAATTCTAGGCCTTTGCCGGGTATGCCCGGCACTGGCACCGCGACATAGACGCTGAGCATTTCGCAGGCCAGGCTACCGTCGGCTGTGTGCATGAGGGTTTTCTTGTGCAACAGGCTGAAGCGCGGCTTTTTGATCACCTCGGTCAACTCGGCGCTGCTGCTATAGAGCAGGCCGGATTGCAGTGGCCGGTGGTAGTGGAAGTGCTGTTCGCCATGCAGTAATTGATGAGCCCCCAGGCCTGTCAGGGTGAGCAGTTGATCGACTACCCGGTGATCCATGTCGGCGCTGAAAGCCAGTGTCGGCGCAGGCTCGGTGCGGTGTGGCGCGAGGCCGATTGCAAGGTTCAAGGCACTCACCCGCTGGGGCGTGAACGACCAACTGCAGTCGGCAAAACGATGACCCTTGAGGTGGCTGAGGTCGGTCAGCATTACCAGCCTCCCGAGACGCTGAGCGACTCACCGGTAATCGCGCGTGCCGCATAGGAGGCAAGAAACACTGCACTGTCGCCGATTTCACTGGGTTCCAGCAGACGCTTCATCGGTTGGCGAGCGAGGATGTGTCGTTGCAGCGCCTCTTCCTCGCTGATGCCATCCTGGGCAGCCAGTTGCGGCAGTTGCTTTTCCACCAGCGAGGTACGCACCGCGCCTGGGAGTAGGGCGTTGGCAGTGATCCCCTGGTTGGCGGTCTCCAGGGCCAGGGCGCGGGTGAGACCGATCAATCCGTGTTTGGCGGCGACGTAGGCGCTTTTATAAGGTGATGCCAGTTTGCCGTGGACCGAGGCGATGTTGATGATGCGCCCGTTCTGTTGCGCGAGCATGCCTGGCAGGGCGTGTTTACTCATCAGGAAGGGACCAGTGAGCATCACCGCCAACAGGGTGTTCCACTTGTCCAGCGGGAAGTCCTGCACCGGCGAAATGTGCTGCAGGCCGGCGTTGTTGACCAGTACATCGAGGGTCGGTCGTTCTGCGAGCAGTTGCTCGAAGAACGCCGCGATCTGTGCTTCGCTGGTGACGTCCAGGGCATACGCCCTGGCATTGGGCAGCTGGTTGGCAGCCTGTTCGGCAGCCGCCAGGTTGATGTCGCACAGAGCCACGAAATCACCTTGGGCAGCGAACGCCCGGGCAATCGCTAAACCGATACCCTGGGCGGCGCCTGTAATGATTACGGTGCGGACTGGTTGAGTCATGTGAGTTTCCCGAATCATGCCGCTTTAAGGCGGCAGCGGCTGATGACAAAGAGCGCATCGGTGTTGTCCATCGATGAGAGGTCGCCGGGGTCCTGGCCCAGGTAGGCCGCGCGGATCACCCGGCGTATGACTTTGCCATTGCGGGTCTTGGGCAGCTCGCTGACGTAATGCAGTTGCTTGGGCCGCATGGCCTTGCCCAGCTTGCTGCCGATAAGATCCAGCAGCTCGGCTTCCAGTGCAGCATCCGGCACGCTGCCGGGGTGCAGCACCACGAAACACACCGGCGCCTCGCCCTTGATCTCGTCCGGAATGCCAATGGCGCCTGCTTCCAGTACCTGCGGATGGCTGACCAGAATGGATTCCATTTCTGCCGGCCCGATACGCTTGCCGGCCACGTTCAAGGTGTCGTCGGAGCGTCCGGTAATGGTCCAGAACCCTTCAGGATCGATCACCGCCCAATCGCCGTGGACCCAGGTGTTGGGGAAACGATCGAAATACGATTGTTCGTAGCGTTCAGGTTCCTGCCAGAAGCTGTGGGTCATACCGATCCACGGCTTGGCCAGCACCAGTTCACCCAGCGTTTGCTTTACCGACTGGCCCTCGGCGTCGCAGACCTGGGCCGCCATGCCTGGCATTCGGCTGTTGAAGGTCACTGGCGAGATGGGTTTGACCAGCACATTGGTCAGGATGCCGCCGCCGATTTCGGTTCCGCCGGCATAGTTGATGATCGGGTAGCGACCCTGGCCGACAGTGTTGAACAGCCATAGCCAGGGTTCGGGGTTCCAGGGTTCGCCGGTCGAAGTGAAGGCGCGCAGAGCGCTCAGGTCGTGCCCTTGGGCAATGGCGTCACCAAACTGCATCAGCGAGCGTACCAACGTAGGTGAAACGCCGATGTGGGTGGCTTGATGGCGTGCTCCCAACTGCCAGACCCGATCCGCTTGCGGGTAGTCCGGCGAGCCTTCATACAGTACTGCACAGGCGCCATTGATCAGGCTGCCGAAGACGACCACCGGGCCGGTCAGCCACCCCATGTCGGTGATCCAGAACAGGCGGTCGTTTTGCCCGACATCCATGCACAGACCCACGTCCAGCGCTGCCTTGAGCGGGAAGCCGCTATGGGTATGCACCGCGCCCTTGGGTTTACCGGTGGTGCCCGAGGTGTAGATGATC
This sequence comes from Pseudomonas sp. KH_050, assembly GCF_057838875.1. Taxonomy (NCBI): domain Bacteria; kingdom Pseudomonadati; phylum Pseudomonadota; class Gammaproteobacteria; order Pseudomonadales; family Pseudomonadaceae; genus Pseudomonas; species Pseudomonas sp. KH_050. Next base: position 2,845,851 of record NZ_CM174478.1, read on the forward strand.
ATCATCGGTGACTGGCTGTCGACCACGGCGGTTGGGCACTGGCTGCCGTCACAGGCTTGCAGGTCTGCGAAATCGATATCGCGGCTGTGCCAGGGAGTATCACGTCCCAGGCGTTTGACCACCACCACCTTCTCCAGCATCGGACTCAGTTCGGCGGCCTTGTCGGCCTCTTCTTTCATGCGGATGACTTTGCCGCGGCGCAGGAAGCCATCAGCGGTGATCAACAGCTTGGCGCCGCTGGCCTCCAGGCGCGTCGCCAGCGCTTCGGCGCCGTAGCCGGAAAACGCCGGGGTGAAGATGGCCCCGAGCTTGACCACTGCCAGCAGCGCAACCACGGTTTCGATCAGCATCGGCATGTAGATCGCCACACGGTCGCCAGCCGCTACGCCCAGCTCGCTGAGACCCTGAGCGACGTTGTTCACCCGCCGCGCGAGTTCGCCGTAGCTGACTTCAACGACCTGACCGTCCTCGCTTTCCCAGATCAGTGCCGGTTGCCGGGCCTGGACCGGTTCCTCGGCCCAACGCTCCAGGGTGGAGCGGACAATGTTCAGTTGGCCGCCTTCGTACCAGCGGGGATGCTGAATGCCGCCAGCATCGTTGAGGGCGGTGTGATAGGGCGTGTCCCAAATAATGCCCAGGGCTTGCTCCAGGGCTTGGGCAAACCATTGTGGATCATTGGTCGAGCGCTCGAGAAAGCCCTCGTAGTCGCTTTCGCCCAGTGTTTGCATCCATTGATGCAGTCGGGTGCGCTGGATAGATTCCTTGCTGGGTGTCCAAACGACGGAACTGTTCATGCCTATCTCCTGATCGTTATTCATCTGCGCGTTATTTGAAGTTTTTATTAATCAGCAGCTTGATCCAGCCGACCACGCCTGAGCGAAAGCACAGCACGCAGATCACGAAGATGCCGCCCAGAATTGGCGCGCCCCACGTGCCCAGGGGCGATTCGGCCAGAAGGTGTTGCAGCGAGACCACAATGGCGGCACCGACGAAGGGGCCGAGCAAGGTGCCGACACCGCCGAGCAAGGTCATCAGCACCACCTCGCCGGACATATGCCAGTGCGCATCGGTCAGGGTCGCCAGCTGGAACACCACGGCTTTAGTCGAGCCAGCCAGGCCCGCGATACCCGAGGAAATGACGAACGCCAGCCACTTGTAGCGATTGACGTTGTAGCCCAGGGAGGTGGCGCGGTCCTCGTTCTCGCGGATGGCCTTGAGGATCTGGCCGAAGGGCGAGTGCACCACGCGGCGAACCAGGGCAAACCCGAGCACGGTGATAGCCAGCACGAAGTAGTACATGGCGTTGTTGTTGGCCAGGTCGATGAAGCCCAGCAGCTTGCCGCGACTGATGCCGTGCAGCCCGTCTTCACCGCCGGTGAACGGAGCCTTGAGGAACAGGAAGTACAGCAACTGCGCCAGGGCCAGCGTAATCATCGCGAAGTAGATACCTTGACGGCGAATGGCCAGGGCGCCGAAAACCGCGCCGATCAGGGCTGCAGCCAGGGTGCCGCCGATGATCGCCAGTTCCGGGCCGACACCCGGGTGTTGGCTCATCAGGTAACCCGTGCTGTAGCCGCCGGCCGCGAGGAAGGCCGCATGCCCGAAGGAGAGCAGGCCCGTGTAGCCAAGCAACAGGTTGAAAGAGCAGGCGAACAGGCCGAAGCACAACAGCTTCATCAGGAACACCGGATAAGCGACCCAGGGCGCCACCAGGCCGATGACAATCAGGGCCAGGTACAGCATGTTCAGTTGGCGTTGTTCGTGGGCTTCGCGGTGTTGCGGGATATACAGCCTGGTTTTGGCATTCATGGCTTACGCCTCCTTTCCGAACAGACCATTGGGGCGAATCAGCAAAACCAGAATCATCACGAAGAAGATCACGGTTCCGGCCGCCTCGGGCCAGAAGACCTTGGTCAGGCCTTCGATCAAACCCATGGCCACACCGGTGATGATGGCGCCCATGATCGATCCCATGCCGCCGATCACCACCACTGCGAAGACCACGATCAACAGATTCGAGCCCATGGTCGGCGATACCGAGTAAATCGGCGCCGCCAGCACGCCGGCGAAGGCCGCAAGCGCCACGCCGAAGCCGTAGGTCAGGGTGGTCAGCAGGGGCACGTTGACGCCGAAAGCCTGCATCAGCCCGGGTTTTTCGGTGCCGGCGCGCAGATAGGCGCCGAGGCGGGTTTTTTCGATCATGCACCAGGTGAACAGGCACATGCCCAAGCCTGCTGCCAGCACCCACGCGCGGTAGGCTGGCAGGAACATGAAGTCCAGCTTGAATCCGCCTTGCAAGGCTTGCGGGATCGGATAACTGCTGCCGGAAACACCGAAGACATTGATGAAGCTGCCTTCGATGATCATGGCCAGGCCAAAGGTCAGCAGCAGGCCGTAGAGATGATCCAGGTGAGCGATGCGCCGCAGCAGCAGACGCTCGATGAGGATACCCAGGGTGCCAACGGTCAGAGGCACCAGAAACAGCGCCGCCCAGTAGTTGATACCGAAGTATTCGAGCAACAGCAGTGCCGCGAAGGCGCCCACCATGTACTGCGCGCCATGCGCAAAGTTAATGATGCGCAGCAAGCCGAAAATCACCGCCAGCCCAAGACTCAATAACGCGTAAAACGCGCCGTTGATCAGGCCCAGCAATAGCTGGCCAAACATTACAGCCAAGGGCACACCGAATATTACTGTCATTGCCGTCGTCCTCTAGCGGGTTACAGGGGCTATGCGCTCGTGACCCGAGGATCAGTTCTTGACGAGCTTGCACTTGCTTTCAGAGAGCGGCAGAAAGGCGTCGTCGGCCGGGATGGTGCCGAGGATCTTGAAAAGGTCCCAATCACTCTTCGACTCTTGCGGGGTCTTCACCTGGGCCAGGTACATGTCGTGGACCATGCGGCCGTCGACGCGCACGCGTCCGTTGTGGCTGAACATGTCGTTGATTGGGGTTTTCATCAGGTACTCGCGCACCACCGCAGGATCATCGGAGCCCGTGGCTTCGATGGCTTTCAGGTACTGCGTGGTGCTGGAGTAGAGACCGGCCTGGACCATGGTCGGCATGCGCTTGATACGCTCGTAGTAACGGTTGGCCCAGGCGCGGGATTCGTCGTTCATGTCCCAGTACCAGCCGGTCACGAACCGGGTGCCCTGGGCGGTTGGCAGGCCGATGGCTTTGATATCAGTGATGAACACCATGAGGCTGGCGATGGTCTGCCCACCTTCCATCAGGCCGAACTGTTTGGCGGTGGAAATGGCGTTGACCAGGTCAGAGCCGGCGCTGGCCAGGCCGATGATCTTCGCCCCCGAGGCCTGAGCCTGAAGGACGTAAGACGAGAAATCACCGGTCTGGAAAGGATGCCGAGCCTTACCGACGATCGTGCCGCCGCTTTCGGCCACGGCTTTGGATACTTGCTCTTCCATGGCATGACCGAAGGCGTAGTCGGCGCTCAGCAGATACCAGCTGTCACCCCCTTTGGCGACAATGGCCTTGGCCGCACTGTTGGATACCGAGTAGGTGTCGTAGACGTAGTGAATGTGGTTAGGCGTGCAGTATTCGTTGGTCAGGCTGGCGGCGGCCGCGGTGGAGACGATGGCGAAGCGGTTTTTTTCTTCCACCAGGCGGGTGACGGCGATGGCTACCGGCGAGGCGTTCAAGCCGGCGATCAGGTCGACACCGCGCCGGTCGATCCACTCGCGGGCGGTGTTTGCACCCAGGTCGGCGTTGTTCTTATGGTCGGCCTCGAACAGCACGATTTTCTTGTCGCCAACCTTGTAGTTGAAGTCTTCAACGGCCATGCGCACCGCTTCCAGGCCACCGGCGCCGGCCAGGTCGCTGTAGGGGCCGCTCAAGTCGTCGAGATAACCGATGCGGATTTCATCATCATTGATGCTGGCTTGGGCGGTACTGGCCATCAGGCACAAAACCAGTGCGCTGGCGACGGCTTTTGCCAGACGGGAAGTGCCAAATTTGAAAGCAGCTGACATGTGAATCTCCAAGGCTCAATTAGAGCTCGTTATTCTTATGGGTTGGATACACAAGGGTTAAACGCCGAGCATGGCGTTGAGTTTTTCCCGTTTTCCGTCCAGCTCCGCGGCGCTGAACCGGTCGACTACCTGACCGTGTTCGATCAGGTAGTGCCGGTCGGCCAGGGGGGCGGCAAAGCGGAAGTTCTGCTCCACCAGGACGATGGTCATGCCACGGCGCTTGAGTTGCGCCAGGACCTCGCCGAGTCGCTCGACGATCACCGGGGCCAGGCCTTCGGTGATTTCGTCGAGCAGCAGCAGGCTGGCACCGGTACGCAGGATGCGCGCCAGGGCGAGCATTTGCTGTTCTCCGCCGGACAAGCGTGTGCCCTGGCTTTTGCGCCGTTCGTGAAGGTTGGGGAACATGCCGTAGATCTCGTCCAGCGACATGCCGCCACTGGCCACGGTCGGCGGCAGCATCAGGTTTTCTTCAACGCTGAGACTGGCGAAGATGCCTCGTTCTTCCGGGCAGAAACCCACACCGAGGCGAGCAATTCGGTGGGCGGCGATGCTCAGGGTTTCACGGCCATTGATGAGGATCGAACCGGTGCGGTGGCCGACCATGTTCATGATCGCACGCAGGGTCGAGCTGCGGCCGGAGCCGTTGCGCCCGAGCAGCGTCACCAGCTCGCCGGGATAGACCTCGAGGTCGATGCCGTGCAGCACGTGGGACTCACCGTAGAAGGCGTGCAGGTTGCTGACGGACAATTGTGCGCTGCGCCGGTTCATGCGTGCACCTCATCGGCTTCTTTGCCCATGTAGGCTTCGCGTACCAGTGAGTTGGCCGAGACGCTGGCGTAATCGCCTTCAGCCAGCACCGCACCGCGCGCCAGTACCGTGATGCGGTCGCACAGACGGCTGACCACGCTCAGGTTGTGTTCGACCATGAGCACAGTGCGCCCGGCGGAGACGCGGCGAATCAGCTCGACGACTACGTCCACGTCCTCGCTGCCCATGCCCTGGGTCGGCTCGTCAAGCAGCATCAGGGTCGGTTCCAGCGCCAGGGTGGTGGCCAGTTCGAGCGCGCGCTTGCGGCCGTACGGCATCTCCACTGCCAGCACGCTGGCATAGGCCTCCAGGCCGACTTCGCACAACAGCTGCAGAGCGCGCTCATTGAGGTGGTTCAGGCGTTTTTCCGGGACCCAGAAGTGCCAGGAGTTTCCTTCGCCGCGCTGTAGCGCGACCCGCACGTTTTCCAGGGCGGTCATGTGACCGAACACCGCCGAAATCTGGAACGAACGGACCAGACCCTGGCGGGCGATCTGGTTGGATTTAAGGGCAGTGATTTCCTGCCCCTGATACAAAATCTGCCCCTGGGTGGGGGCGTGGAACTTGGTCAACAAGTTGAAAAAGGTAGTCTTGCCCGCGCCGTTGGGACCGATCAGCGCGTGGATATGCCCTGTTTGTACCTTGAGATCGACCGAGTTGACGGCAGTGAAGCCGTTGAACTCTTTGGTCAATCCCCGTGTTTCGAGGATGACGTTGCTCATTGCTGTGCTCTTCCTGCCAGGTAGTGATTGTTTTTATTCACCGGCACCATGCCCGGGAGCATGGGTGAAGCCTTACCGCAGGGCGCGGAGGCAGGAAGGGAAGAGGTGTTGAGCCTGCTAGTCCTCCGGCTGGTCCGGCAACCCGTTGCCAAGGGCGACCTTGGCCAAATCGACATGCAACTTGGTGAGAAAATGCAGCAGGCTGACACTGTCGTCGAAACTGAAGCCTTTCAACGCCTGCTGGTAAAACTGGTAAATCCTTTCCTGCAGCGACTCCCAGAACGCCTTCCCGGTGTCCGTCAGTTGCACCAGACGCGCGCGTCCGTCGTCGGGGTGCGGTATGCGCACCACATGGTTGTCGCGCTCCATGCGCTTGAGCACGCCGTCCAGACTCTGCCGGCTGACCACCAGGTACTCGGTCAACTGGTTGAACGAGATGCCTTCCTCGTAGCCTTCGCGGGACAGGGCGCCGAGCACCGCCCACTGCACGGTGCTGATGCCCATCTCGTTTTGCACTTGCCGTTGCAGGGTATTGCCCGTCTGGAACAGCCTGAAGAACAGGCGGTTGGGTATTCCCCTGGTGTTATTGCTGGTCATTGAGATTCCTTGTCGATCCGGTCGGCGCTAGTGTTTATGACAACACCCTGCCTGCCGGAGCAAACAAGGCGTCACTTGGGAACGAATTCCCGGGCGATGATATTTTTCATTATCTGTGCGGTGCCGTCACCGATTTGCAGGCCGAGCACATCGCGCAGGCGCTGGGCAAATGGCAGGTCCTCGCCGTAGCCGGTATGACCGTGGGCCAGCAGACACTGCTTGACCACGTCGAACGCCAGCTTTGGCCCCCACCATTTGTTCATTGCCGCCTCGGCATTGTGTGGCAACTTGTTGTCCTTTAGCCACAGCGCGTAGTAGCACTGAAGGCGGGCGGCATGCACATAGGTCTGTAATTCGGCGAGCGGATGGGTCAGACCCTGGAAGGCCGAGAGGTTCTGGCCGAAGGCCTGGCGTTCGGTCAGCCATTTCCAGGTTTCGTCCAGCGACTGCTGGGCTATCGCCAGGCACTGCAGGCCGATCAACGCACGGCTGTAGTCGAAGCCCTGCATCACTTGTTTGAAGCCTTTGCCCTCATCCCCCAGACGATGGTTTGCGGGTACTTCCACATTGTCGAAGAAGATCGAACCGCGGCCGATGGCACGCTGGCCGGCGTCTTCGAAACGCGTGGTGCTGATGCCTGGCAGAGTCATCGGTACCAGGAAGGCACTGATGCCGTTGGCGCGCGACTCCTGGGTGCCGGTGCGGGCAAAGACTACCGCAACGTCCGACTGATCGGCCATGGAGATGGAAGTCTTCTCGCCGTTCAGGACATAGACGTCGCCTTTGCGCTCGGCCTTCATGCGCAGGCTGGCTGCGTCGGAACCGCCACTGGGTTCGGTCAGGGCGATGCAGACAATTTTCTGCCCGGCGGTGATCGCGCTCAGCCACTCCTTGGCCAGTTCCGGCGAGGCGTGCTGGGCGATGATCTGGCCGTTCAGCGAAGCCAGCAGCGGTATATAACCCACGTTAAAGTCACCGCGGGAGATTTCCTCGATGATGATGCCTGCGGTGACGCAGTCCAGGCCGCTGCCACCGAATTCTTCCGGCAATTCGCCACCGAGCAGGCCCATTTCGCCCATCTGCTGGATCACTGAACGCTCGATTTTTCCCTCAAGGTCACGAGTGCGATAACCAGGCGCAAGCACGTCGGCGCTAAAGCGGGCAACGTTGTCACGAATAGCGTTTTGTTGTTCATCGAATGCGAAATTCATGGTTCTCTCCAAGCCTGGGCCGGGGTTGTGCCGGCAGCGCAGAAGCTGCCGGAACTGGGATCACTTGTAGAACTTGCGGAACTCCGGCTTGCGTTTCTCTTTGAACGCCGCAGTCCCTTCCTTGGCTTCATCGGTGTCGTAGTACAGGCTCAGAGCCTGCATTCCCAGCGCGCCGATGCCCGCGATGTTGGCGCTGTCGGCGTTGAACGAGCGCTTGGCGATGGACAGGGCGGTCGGGCTCTTCTCGAGGATCTCGTCGCACCATTTCTGTACTTCGGCATCCAGTTCTTCATGGGGCACTACCGCGTTGACCAGGCCCCAGTCGTAGGCTTGCTGAGCGCTGTATTTGCGGCACAGGTACCAGATCTCACGGGCGCGTTTCTCGCCGATGATGCGACCCAGGTAGGCGGTGCCGAATCCCGGGTCAACCGAGCCGACTTTCGGGCCGACCTGACCGAAGATGGCCTTGTCGGAGGCGATGGTCAGGTCGCAGACGACGTGCAGCACGTGGCCGCCGCCGATGGCGAAACCATTGACCCGGGCGATCACCGGTTTCGGTACTTCACGGATCAGGCCCTGCAATTCTTCTACCGGCAGACCGATCAGGCCGCGGCCGTCGTACTGACCTTCATGAGCGCCTTGATCACCGCCGGTGCAGAACGCTTTGTCGCCCGCGCCAGTGAACACGATGACGCCGACTTCCTTGTTCCAGCCAGCGCGATTGAAGGCGTGGATCAGCTCCATGCAGGTCTGGCCGCGGAAGGCGTTGTAGCGATCCGGACGGTTGATGGTGATGGTCGCAACACCTTCGACTTCGGTGTACAGAATGTCTTCGTAAATCATGGAAGTTCTCCTGGTTAGCCGGCCATGGTCAGGCCGCCGGACACGGAAATAACCTGTCCGGTGATGAAGTTGGCGTCGTCGCTGGCGAGCAGGGCGATGATGCCCGGGTAATCTTCCGGTTGGCCGAGGCGGCGCATCGGAACGGCGTTCTTGAAGGCTTCCATCAGCTTCTCCGGATTGCTCGAGGTCGCCGCTACGCTCTTCAACAGGGCGGTATCGGTCGGGCCCGGGCAGACCACATTGAAGTTGATGTTCTTGGTCGCCAGTTCGCGCGCCAGGGTTTTGGACAGACCCACCAGGCCTGCCTTGCAGGCGGCGTACACGGCTTCGCCAGAGGAACCGACGCGGGCGGCGTCGGAAGCCACATTGATGACCTTGCCGCCACCGGCTTCAAGCATCTTCGGCAGCACGACGTGGTGCATGTTCAGCGCACCGGTCAGGTTGATCGAGATCAGCTGTTGCCACATGGCCGGCTCAGTCTTGAGGAAGGGCATGAAGCGGTCGAAGCCAGCGTTATTAACCAGTACGGTCGGTACGCCAAGGTCTTTTTCGATGGCTGCCACGGTCTCGACGATGGCGGCGTAATCGGTGATGTCGGCGGCGTAGGCTTTGGCCTTGCCATCGGCTTGGGTGATCAGCTCGACGGTGGTCCGGGCGGCGGCGGCGTCACGATCAAGCACCGCAACCAGGCAGCCTTCAGCGGCAAAGCGCTGGCATACGGCACGACCAATGCCGCCGCCACCACCGGTGATGATTACGGTTTTTCCAGTAAGACCTTTCATGCAGCAGTCCTCATAGTGTTTTTGATTGAATTTCTGGTATTGCCAGTGATCAGCGCTTGGCGGAGTCCAGGCGTATATCCGCGGCCTGTTCGCGCAGTTTGAATTTCTGGATTTTTCCGGAAGGGGTGCGCGGCAAGGCCTGCAGCACTTCCAGGTATTCGGGCAGGTAGTTCTTGGTCAGGCGCTGTTGCAGGAGGAAGCTCACCACTTCTTCCAGGCTCAGGCTGGAGTAGCCGTCGTGCAGGGTCACATAGGCGCACAGACGCTCGCCCAGGCGTGGATCCGGGCAACCAACCAGCGCCACGGCGGAAATTGCCGGGTGCTTGTAGAGCAGGTTCTCGATCTCCACCACGGGGATGTTCTCGCCGCCGCGGATGACCACATCCTTGGTGCGTCCGGTGATGCGGATGTAGCCATGTTCGTCCATGCGTGCCAGGTCGCCGGTGGCAAACCAGCCATGGTCATCCACGCCATAAAGTTCGGGGCGCTTGAGATAGCCGACGAACACGCTGCCGCCGCGGGCCAACAAGTTGCCTTCAGTGCCGCGGGGAACTTCATTGCCGTGCTCGTCGACGACGCTCACCTCAATAAAAGGCAGGGCCAGGCCGTCGGTATGAATGGCGCGCTCGGCATCGTCGTGCAAGCGGGTCATGGTCACCGCGCCGCTCTCAGTCATGCCCCAGGCAGAAATGACCTTGGCATTTACCGCAGTGCTGGCTTTTTCCACCAGGGCGCTGGGGATAGGCGCCCCGGCGGCAACAAAAATACGCAGCGATGACAGTTCTTCGCGGTGCTCGGGGGCAATATCGATCAGATCGGCCAGGAATGGGGTCGACGCCATGGTGAAGGTCGGCCGCTCGGCTTTGATCACCTTGACCGCGAAGCGCGCGTCCCAGATGTCTTGCAGAACAGCCGTGCTCTTCAGGTAAATCGGCAGCATCAGGCCATAGAGGAAACCGGTCTGGTGCGCGATTGGCGAGGCCATGAAAACGATATCGTCAGGGCCCAGCTGCAAGCGCTCGGCATAGGGACGTACGTTGCTGAACAGGGTGTTGGAGGTGTGCAGTACACCCTTCGGCTCACCGGTAGTGCCGGAGGTGTATAGCAGCTGCACCACATCGTCACCGGCCAGGCGGCGTTCGGCAAACAACGCCTGAGTGTCGACCTCTTCCTCCCAGGCGCGTTGCAGCAGGACGTGCTCGAAGCAGTTGGCGCTGTCGTCGCCACCAATCACCAACACATGCTCAAGATCGGGCAGTTCGTCGCGCATCCCCTGCACCATCGCCGGGTAATTGAAGCCACGGAAACTGTGCGGGATCACCAGGACACGGCTCTGTGCGTGGCCGAGCATGAAGGCCAGTTCGCGCTCACGGAAAATCGGCATCAGCGGGTTGAGAATGGCGCCGATACGCACACAGGCCAGGTGCAGAGCTGTTAGCTGCCACCAGTTGGGCAGCTGGCAGGACACCACATCGGACTTGTTGACGCCCAGTGCGGCCAAACCTGCAGCCACGCGGGTCACCAGGCAATCCAGTTCGCGGTAGCTGAGGACGCGGCGTTCATCCTCGCTCACCCGGTAGGCAATCAGCGCTGCCGAGTCGGGAACGCTGGACAGCGCTTGATCGAGATAATCTGTAATGATCTTGTCATTAAATGCGCCCGACTCAAGCATGGCGGAACGTCGCTCGGGCTGCATGTTCGTCTTTATAGTCATATTTACCACCAGCTATTCGGAGTTTTATTCTTTTTTCCGGCGAAAGCTTTGGCTTTCCGATGGAGCTGAAGATACTCGCTAATTTTTTATTATGTCAACATGTTGTCTTTAATTTTTTATGTGGCTAGACTCGATCTCAGTGTTCGGCGCCGACTTCGGGTCATCTGGCCAGACGTCGGCATGCAACGATTCATGCGGCGTGCCGCAGTCAGACAGCAGTGGTGAATGTCATGCCCTACGACAATATTCTGGTTGAGCGTCATGAGAGCGTCGGTCTGATCCGGCTCAATCGACCCGCGATGCACAATGCTTTGAGCGACGCGCTAATGAATGAACTGGGCGAGGCGCTGCGTGCCTTCGAACGCGACGACGGCATTCGCGCCATGGTGATTACCGGTAACGAAAAGGCCTTCGCCGCGGGTGCCGATATCGTCGAGTTGCAGTTCAAGGGGTTCGCCGACGTTTATCTGGAGAACTTCGTGACGGCCAACTGGGAGGAGGTGACTCGCTGCCGCAAGCCGGTGATCGCCGCAGTGTCCGGGGTGGCTCTGGGCGGTGGTTGCGAGCTGGCGATGATGTGCGATCTGATCATTGCCGCCGACAGCGCCCGTTTTGGTCAGCCGGAAGTGAAAATCGGGACTTTGCCGGGCGCCGGTGGTACCCAGCGCCTGGCTCGTGCGGTGGGCAAGGCCAAAGCCATGGATCTGTGCCTGACCGGACGCATGATGGACGCGGCGGAAGCCGAGCGCAGTGGGCTGGTCAGCCGCGTGGTGCCGGCGGCGAGCCTGCTCGACGAAGCCCTGCAGATCGCCCGGCAGATAGCCGGGCAATCGTCGATCGCGGTCAAACTCAATAAAGAAGCGGTCGATCGCGCCTTTGAAACCACCTTGGCCGAGGGCGTGCATTTCGAGCGGCGCCTGCTGCACGCATGCTTCGCCAGCGAAGATCAAAAGGAAGGCATGCAGGCCTTCGTGCAGAAGCGAAAGCCCCTCTGGAAACACCGTTAAGCGATTTTTTACCCGGCCAAAACAACAATAAAAGCAGGCAAAAGTCCTGCAGGAGTTACCCGATGTCTTCTCCCGTGCAGTGGTCCCGTGAAGGGGCGATAGCTGTTGTGCGCATCGATAATCCGCCGGTCAATGCCCTTGGCCAAAGCGTGCGCGCGGGCCTGCTGGCAGCGTTCACCGCCGCCGAACAGGATCCGGACATCAAGCTGGTGCTGCTGTATTGCGCGGGTAGAACCTTTATTGCCGGTGCCGATATCCGCGAGTTTGGCAAACCGCCGCAAGCGCCGATCCTGCCGGACGTGACCCGATCTCTGGAAAGCTTCAACAAGCCGTCCCTGGCGGTACTGCATGGGTCGGTGTTGGGCGGCGGTCTTGAAGTGGCGCTGGCCTGTCATTACCGGATCATTCAGGACAGCGCCAAAGTCGGACTGCCAGAGGTCAAGCTCGGTTTGTTGCCGGGTGCCGGTGGTACCCAGCGTTTACCGCGCCTGGCCGGTGTGGCACTGGCACTGGAGATGATCGTCGGCGGAGAACCGATCAGCGCGGTCGAGGCCAGGCGTAGCGGTATCGTCGATGAGCTGTACGACGGCGAGCCGTTGGCCGCCGGCCTGGCTTACGCCGCGCAGTTACTGGCGCAAGGCGTGCAGCCGCGACGCAGTGGCCAGGCCACGGTGCCAGCAGCTGTCGGCAGCAGCAATGCCGAACTGCTGATGGCCAAGCGCGCAGAGGTGCAACGTAGTCAGCCCGGTTTGTTCTCGCCGCTGCGCTGTATTGCCGCCATCGAAGCGGCGACCACTCTGCCACTGAGCGATGGTCTGCAGCGCGAGCGTGCGCTGTTTCTCGAGTGCCTGGCGTCGCCACAGCGCGCCGCGCTGATCCACAAGTTTTTCGCGGAGCGTAAGGCGGCTAAAGTCGTCGATCCTGATGTGTCGGTTACCGTCGGCAATCGCATGGCCTTGCACTATATCCGCGAGGCCGGGTTGCTGGTGGAGGAGGGTGTCAGTGTGGCGCAGGTGGACGCTGCGTTGCGCGAGTTCGGCATGGCGACAGGCCCGTTCGCCATGCTCGACATGCTCGGCCTGAAGCTCGACGCGGTGGTTCGAAAACCGTCACTCGCGGTCAAGGTCGAGAGCGATCCACAGCGCCACTGGCAACGACCGATCTACGCATTGATCAATGAAGGCGCGCGGATTCTCGAAGAGGGCATCGCCCGACGCGCCAGTGATATCGATGTGATTTTCCTGACGGGCTTCGGCTTCCCGGCCCATCGTGGCGGGCCGATGTTCCTCGCCGATCAGATCGGCCTGCCAGCCGTCCTGCAGCATATTCGTGAGTTTCACCAGCATTACGGCGAGCACTGGAAACCGGCTCCACTGCTGGAGCGCCTGGTCGCCGAAGGCAAGACTTTCGCCGAGCAGGATCAGCAAGGCTGAACAGGCCGCTTGCGGCCGGCCAGCCTGATGCTGGCCCCACACCCATCGAGGACTTTGCATGGACATCAACTACACCCCGGCCGAACTCGAGTTTCGCGATGAAGTACGCAGCTTCCTCAGCGTGGCCGTACCTGACGACATTGCCGCCAAAGTGCGCCTGGGCAAGCATCTTGGAAAAGAAGACCATCTGCGCTGGCAACGGGTCCTGGCCAGGCGCGGCTGGTACGCCGCCAACTGGCCGGTAGAGCATGGTGGTACCGGCTGGAGCGTGGTGCAGCGGCACATCTTCGAGGAGGAGTGCGCCGCCTTCGGTGCGCCGCGGCTGATCTCCTTCGGTGTCAACATGGTTGCCCCGGTGATCATGAAATTCGGCAGCGAGGCACAAAAGGCCTGGTACCTGCCGCGCATCCTGTCGGGCGATGACTGGTGGTGCCAGGGTTACTCCGAGCCGGGAGCCGGCTCCGACCTCGCCAGCCTGAAGACCCGCGCCGTGCTTGACCGCGACCACTACGTGGTGAACGGCCAGAAAACCTGGACCACCCTCGGTCAGCACGCCAACATGATTTTCTGCCTGGTGCGCACCGACCCGCAAGCCCAGCAGCAGCGCGGTATTTCTTTCCTGTTGATCGATATGGCGACGCCAGGCATCACGGTGCGGCCGATCATCACCCTGGAGGGCGATCACGAAGTCAACGAAGTGTTCTTCGACAACGTGCGTGTGCCAATCGCCAATCTGGTGGGTGAAGAGAACAAGGGCTGGACCTGCGCCAAGTTCCTGTTGACCCATGAGCGCACCGGTCAGGCGGGCATCGCCCAGTCCAAGGCGGCGCTGGCGCAGCTGAAACGGGTCGCGACGCAGGAATTGCGTAACGGTCGCCCGCTGCTGGAAGACCCGCTGTTGCGCGTACAGATTGCCGAAGTGGAAATGCAGTTGATGGCCATCGAGATGAGCACCTTGCGCATCCTCGCGGCCGTTCAGGGGGGTGGTATGCCGGGGGCGCAAAGTTCGATCCTGAAGATCAAGGGCTCTGAAATTCGCCAGGCTATCAGCCACCTGCAGCGCAAAGTGCTGGGCGTGCATGCCCTGCCTTTCGCCGAGGAAGAACTGGACTACGGCTATCCCGGCGAGCTGTTGCACACCGACTACAGCGCCGCTGCGGCCGGCCAGTATTTCAACCTGCGCAAGCTGTCCATCTATGGCGGCTCCAACGAAATCCAGAAGAACATCATTGCCAAGATGATTCTTGAGCTCTAAGGAGGCACCCCGTGGACTTCAATCTCAGCGAAGAGCAGCAAATGCTGCAAGACACCGTGGCCCGTTTGGCGCGCGACAGTTACAGCTTTGAACAGCGTGAGCGGTTTTACCGCAGCGAGCTCGGGTTTAGCCGTGAGCTCTGGACCCAGCTCGGTGAGCTGGGTCTCAGCGCCGTGCCGTTGGCCGAGGAACACGGCGGCTTCGGCGGCAGTGGCGTGGACAGCATGCTGGTGATGACCGAACTGGGTCGCAACCTGTGCCTGGAACCCTGGCTGCAGTCACAAATTCACGCGGCCGGGCTGCTGCAGCAACTGGGTAACCCGACGCAACGAGCCGAGTGGTTGCCGCAAGTGGCCACGGGTGAGCTGCAGCTCGCGGTGGCTCTGGAAGAAAGCCAGAGCCATTATCAGCTGCACGATGTGCAGAGCCGTGCCGAAGCCGTTGACGGCGGATGGCGTTTGACCGGGCATAAGTGCGCGGTTATCGGCGGTCACAGCGCCGGGCTGATTCTGGTCTCGGCCCGTACCGCTGGCAGCGCTCTGGATGAGTCCGGCATCAGCCTGTTTCTGCTCGATCCGCAGGCTGCGGGTGTCCGCCGCCGTGATTACCCGTGCATCGATGGCCCACGCGCCTGCGACCTGTACCTGGACGGGGTCGTGCTTGGCCACGAACACCTGCTGGGTCCTGCCGGCCAGGCGCTGGGGGCATTGCGCTACCAGCAGGGCAGGGCGATTGCGGCGCAGTGCGCTGAGGCCATCGGCAATATGCAGGAAGCCTTCAGCCTTACCCTGGATTACCTGAAAACCCGTCAGCAGTTCAGCACCCCGATCGGTAAATTCCAGGCGCTGCAGCATCGCATGGCCGATATGCGCGGCGAGGTGGAGCTGGCGACCTCCATGGCCACTCTGGCTGCCTGTATCGCCGACGAGGCCGACAGCGAGGAGCGCAGTCGCCGTCTGGCAGCCGCCAAGTTCATCGTCACTCGCGCAGCCCGTTTCATTGCCGAACACGCCATCCAGCTGCACGGCGGCATCGGCATGACCTGGGAATACAACCTGGCCCACCATGCCAAGCGCCTGGTCATGCTCAGCCACCAGCTGGGCGATGACGACCATCATCTGCAGGCCTATGCCGATTTGTTGCACAGCGCCTGAACACACACTGCTTGCTACGGCCAGGCACTGCGCTGGCTGACTAATACAGGAACAGATCATGAAAGTACTGGTTACGGTAAAACGCGTGGTCGACTTCAACGTCAAGGTTCGCGTTAAAGCGGACAGCTCCGGCGTCGACCTCGCCAACGTCAAGATGTCGATGAACCCGTTCTGCGAAATCGCCGTGGAAGAAGCCGTGCGCCTGAAAGAACAAGGCGTGGCGACTGAAATCGTCGTGGTGTCGATCGGTCCGTCCACTGCTCAAGAGCAGCTGCGTACCGCCTTGGCGCTGGGGGCCGATCGGGCGATTCTGGTCGAAGCCAACGATGAGTTGAACTCCCTGGCCGTCGCCAAACTGCTCAAGGCGGTGGTCGACAAGGAACAGCCGCAACTGGTGATCCTCGGCAAACAAGCCATCGACAGCGACAACAACCAGACCGGCCAGATGCTGGCTGCACTGACCGGCTACGGTCAGGGCACCTTCGCCTCGAAAGTCGAAGTCAGCGGCGACAGCGTTGCCGTGACCCGCGAAATCGACGGCGGCGGGCAGACGGTTTCCCTGAAGCTGCCGGCCATCGTCACCACCGACCTGCGTTTGAACGAACCGCGCTACGCGGCCCTGCCAAACATCATGAAGGCCAAGAAGAAGCCTCTCGACGTGCTGACTGCGGATGCTTTGGGCGTTTCCACTGCCTCCACCACCAAGACCCTGAAAGTCGAAGCACCGGCTACCCGCAGCGCCGGTATCAAGGTCAAGTCGGTGGCTGAACTGGTCGAGAAACTGAAAAACGAAGCGAAGGTGATCTGAATGACTGTCCTGGTTATTGCTGACTTCTCAACCGACCAGCTGGCTCCGGCCACGCTGAACACCGTGGCTGCGGCCGCGAAAATCGGTGGCGACATCCACGTGCTGGTGGCTGGCCAGAATGTGGGCGCCGTGGCTGAAGCCGCGGCGAACATCGCTGGCGTGGCCAAAGTGCTGGTGGCCGACAACGCTGCCTATGCGAATCAGCTACCCGAGAACGTTGCCCCGTTAGTGGCAAGCCTGGTGATCGGGCAGCGCACGATTTACAGCCATGTCCTGGCCCCTGCCACCTCCAACGGCAAAAACATCCTGCCGCGCGTTGCCGCTGCGCTTGACGTTGACCAGATCTCCGAGATCATCTCGGTGCAAAGTGCTGACACCTTCAAGCGTCCGATCTATGCCGGTAACGCTATCGCTACCGTGCAATCTTCGGCTGCGATCAAAGTGATCACCGTGCGTGCCACCGGTTTCGACCCGGTCGCCGCTGAAGGCGGTTCGGCGGCTATTGAAGCGGTCGCGGCTGTTTACGACGCGGGCACTTCCAGCTTCGTCGGTGAAGAACTGGCCAAGTCCGATCGCCCCGAACTGACCGCTGCCAAAATCGTCGTTTCCGGCGGTCGCGGCATGCAGAACGGCGACAACTTCAAGCACCTGTACGCCCTGGCCGACAAGCTCGGCGCCGGCGTGGGTGCCTCGCGCGCCGCGGTCGACGCCGGTTTCGTCCCCAACGACATGCAGGTCGGCCAGACCGGCAAGATCGTCGCCCCGCAGCTGTACATCGCGGTCGGTATCTCCGGCGCGATCCAGCACCTGGCCGGCATGAAGGACTCCAAGGTGATCGTGGCGATCAACAAGGACGAAGAAGCACCGATCTTCCAGGTGGCCGATTACGGTCTGGTGGCTGATCTGTTCGAGGCTGTTCCCGAACTGGAACAAGCTCTCTGAGGAGTTCTTATGACTACGTTTAAAAAAATCGGTGTGATTGGTAGTGGGGCCATGGGTCGCGGCATCGCGCAGTTGTTCGCCAGCGCCGGGGTCGAGGTGCTGCTGCACGACAGCCGCGGCGAAGCTATCGAACAAGCCCTGTTGCAGAACCGTGACCTGCTGGAGCGTGCTGCGGCCAAGGGCAAGATCAGCGCCGAAGCACTGGCGGGCACCCTGGAGCGCATGCGTGCGGCGCACACTCTGCAGGAACTGGCCGGCTGCGACCTGCTGATCGAGGCCATTGTCGAGAATCTGGACGCCAAGCAGAACCTGTTCCGTGAACTGGAAAAACTGGTCGGCAGCGATGCAGTTCTGGCGAGCAACACCTCGTCGCTGTCGATCACCCGGATCGCCAGCGCCTGTGAACATCCGCAGCGGGTCGCCGGCTTTCACTTCTTCAACCCGGTCACGCTGATGAAGATCGTCGAGGTGGTGCGCGGTGAGCGTACCGACCCGCAGGTGATCGAGCGGCTGACGGCGCTGGCGCAGCACGCCGGACACTTCGCCGCGGTGACGCCGGATTCGCCCGGGTTTCTGGTTAATCATGCCGGCCGAGCCTACGGTCCGGAAGCGCTGCGCATCCTCGCCGAAGGGATTGCCACTCCAGCGCAGATAGACCGCATTCTCAAAGACTGCCTGGGCTTTCGCATGGGTCCGTTCGAGCTGTTCGATCTGGTCGGCCTGGACATTTCCCATGCGGTGATGGAGTCGATTCACCACCAGTTCTACCAGGATCCGCGCTACACCCCTTCAGCACTGGTGCCCACGCGTCTTGCCGCTGGCTTGCTGGGGCGCAAGACCGGGCAGGGCTTCTATCGCTACCAGGACGGCCGTGTGGTCGAGCAAACCCGGGTCGAGCTGCCACAGGTGGTTGTCGACCGGCCGTTCTGGCTGGACTGCCATGATGGTGCGATGCGCGACAAGGTCGCTACCGTGCTGGCGAGTGCCGGTGCGGTGCTGGAGCAGGGTGAACAGCCCAGCTCGAACGCTATCTGCCTGGTCACGCCGCTGGGTGAAGATGCCAGCAGCGTGATCGCCCGCAGGCAACTGCCAGTCGCCCGCACCCTGGCGCTGGAAACGTTTGCCGGTTTCGACCTGCGCCGGGTGCTGATGCGTCAGCCGGGGCTGGACCCCGCCGTGCTGGCACAGGCGCGACAGGCGTTGGGCGCGGATGGCGTGCCGGTGGAGGTGATCAACGACTCGCCCGGTTTCATCGCCCAGCGTGTGCTGGCCAGTATCGTCAACCTGGGCTGCGAAATCGCTCAGCGGCGTATCGTCGATCCCGCCACCCTGGATCGTGCGGTGCAGCTGGCGCTGGGTTACCCCCACGGCCCGCTGGGCTTCGGTGACCACTACGGGGCGCTGAAGATCGAGCAGATCCTGCACCAACTGCACACCCTCTATCAGGAACCGCGCTATCGCCTCAGCCCCTGGCTGCGTCGCCGCGTACAGCTCGGCCTGCCCCTGACCACTCCCGAGGAATAAGCATGACTGCCTACATTTACGATGGCCTGCGTTCGCCCTTTGGCCGCCACGCCGGCGTCCTCGCCAGTGTGCGCCCCGATGACCTGCTGGCCGCGGTGGTTCGCGCCCTGGTGGCGCGTAACCCGTTCGCCGCGCAAGAGTACGAAGACCTGATTGTCGGCTGCACCAACCAGGCCGGCGAGGATGCGCGCAACCTGGGGCGGCACGCGGCCTTGCTGGCGGGACTGCCACCGACGGTTGGCGGCCTGACCGTCAACCGCCTGTGTGGTTCGGGGCTGGCATCAGTGCTCGACGCCGCCCGTGCAGTGCGAGTCGGTGAAGGCGAGTTGTTTATTGCTGGCGGTGCGGAGAGCATGAGCCGTGCGCCCTTCGTGATCGCCAAGGCGCAGAGTGCTTACTCGCGGGATTTCCACGCCTTCGACAGCACCATCGGTGCGCGCTTCCCCAATCCGCGGGTGGAAGCCGAATTCGGTGCCGATTCGATGCCGCAGACCGCCGATAACGTCGCCCGCGAGCTGGGTATCAGTCGCGAGCAAGCCGATACCTATGCGGCGCGCAGCCAGGCACTGTTCGAGGCGGCGGTGCAGGACGGTTTCCATGCCGGCGAAATCCTGCCCATCGAAGTGCCGCAAGGCCGCAAGCAACCGCCCAATGTGGTCGAGCGCGATGAACATCCGCGCCCCGAGAGCGATTTCGCCAGCTTGTCGCGCCTGCGCCCGTTATTCGAGGGCGGCGTGGTCACCGCCGGCAATGCCTCGGGGGTGAACGACGGTGCGGCCGCGCTGCTGATTGGCTCGCAGGCCATTGGCGAGCGGTACGGGCTGAAACCACGCGCGCGAATCCTCGCCGGTGCCATCGCCGGCGTCGAGCCGCGCCTGATGGGTCTCGGCCCGGTGCCGGCGATTGCCAAGGCACTGCAACGCGCCAGGCTGAGCCTGGCCGACATGGATCTGATCGAAATCAACGAGGCCTTTGCCGCGCAGGTGCTCGGCTGTGCCAAACAGCTCGGCCTGGCCTTCGATGATCCGCGCCTGAACCCCAATGGCGGGGCCATTGCGATTGGCCATCCCCTGGGTGCCTCGGGTGCGCGCCTGGCTTACAGCGCGGTGCGCCAGCTTGAGCGCCGCGGCGGCCGATATGCGCTGGTCAGCCTGTGCATCGGCCTCGGCCAGGGCATCGCCTGCGTCATCGAACGCCTCGACTGAATAAAGCATTCACCCCACCTGAATCTGGAGAAAATACCCATGGCCAACAAGGCAAGCTTCAACTGGATCGACCCGCTGCTGCTCGATCAGCAACTGACTGAAACGGAGCGCATGGTCCGCGACAGCGCCCAACAGTTCGCCGCCGACAAGCTGGCGCCACGTGTGCTCGAAGCCTTTCGCCATGAGCGGACCGATCCGGCGATCTTCCGCGAGATGGGCGACACCGGCCTGCTTGGCGTGACCATTCCCGAAGCCTACGGCGGCAGCGGCCTGAACAATGTGTGCTACGGCCTGATCGCCCGTGAAGTGGAACGTGTCGACTCCGGTTACCGCTCGATGATGAGTGTGCAGTCGTCGCTGGTGATGGTGCCGATCAACGAGTTCGGCAACGAAGCCACCAAGCAGAAATACCTTCCCAGGCTGGCCAGCGGCGAATACATCGGCTGCTTTGGTCTGACCGAACCAGACCATGGCTCCGACCCGGGCTCGATGATTAGCCGGGCGAAAAAGGTCGACGGCGGCTACCGCCTGACCGGCGCCAAGATGTGGATCACCAACAGCCCGATCGCCGACGTGTTTGTGGTCTGGGCGAAAGACGATGCCGGCGAGATTCGCGGCTTCGTCCTGGAAAAAGGCTGGCAGGGCCTGAGTGCTCCGACCATCCACGGCAAGGTCGGCCTGCGTGCGTCGATCACCGGCGAAATCGTCATGGACAACGTGTTCTGCCCGGAAGAAAACGCCTTCCCGGACGTGCGCGGCCTGAAAGGTCCGTTCACCTGCCTCAACTCCGCCCGTTACGGCATCAGCTGGGGAGCCCTGGGTGCCGCTGAAGATTGCTGGCACACCGCACGCCAGTACTGCCTGGATCGCAAACAGTTCGGCCGCCCCTTGGCACAGACCCAACTGATCCAGAAAAAACTGGCCGACATGCAGACCGAGATCACCCTGGCCTTGCAGGGCTGCCTGCGCCTGGGGCGGATGAAGGACGAAGGCACGGCAGCGGTGGAAATAACCTCGATCATGAAGCGCAACAGCTGCGGCAAGTCGCTGGATATCGCCCGTCTGGCCCGCGACATGCTCGGCGGCAACGGCATCAGCGACGAGTTTGGCGTAGCCCGTCACCTGGTAAACCTGGAAGTGGTCAACACCTACGAAGGCACCCACGACGTCCACGCGCTGATCCTTGGCCGTGCTCAGACCGGCCTGCAAGCGTTCTTTTAAGCGCACGCGGAACCGGCAAGCGAATGGGGGGGCTTCAACAGACTGTTGCTGCCCCCCTCGTGGTTTTTTGCATCGCTAACGCTGACGATTGTGGCCAATCAGACGGGCACGAATCTCCAGCAGTTTGTCGAGGTCACTATTAGCGGCTTGGGAGCGAGGAGATCAATGGCTCATGTGTCGAGTCACGGCGAAGCGGTTGAGAAATCCATGGGTTATAAAAACCAGTATCAGGGTCAGGACTACCGAGATCGACACGGAGGTAAACCTATAAAAGATATCGAACATGATGTCATGGGACGGCGTCAGGTATTGCCCGAACAGAATCGCCAGCGTGGTGATGGCGCCAAAGCCTATTCCCGGCACGCCTTTTTCCATCGAATGCCAACGGGCGCAGACCATCAAGGCCACCCAGAACATCAATACAACCAAGGGTAAAATGTCATGATGGTTGTAGAGCAACAACTGCATGACAAGGCCCACGGCGCAGCCTATCAGCGTGCCTATGGCACGAATGCGTCCGGCGAAATGCGCGCCTTTCCAGTGCATGGGAAACAGGATCAGGATGCTTGCCACTTGCGCGGACAATGAATCTTTCAAGTCCATGCATTGGAATGCGACAAACGAGGCGGTAGCGACTGTTGCGCCAAGCAGGGCTTCATGGCGCTGGCTGGGCAGGTCTTTTTCTGTCGGTTGTCTGGGACTGCGCGCAGTGACATCCGGGAACAGGTAAAACATCAGCCCGGCGATCGCCGCAGAGAGCCATATCGCTGCGCCATTGCACCAGAGCAAATCGATGACATCGGTTTGCGGATAGCTGGAAAAATGCAGCAGAATCGAGAGAAACACCGCGCTCAGAGCACTGAAGAAAAACAGCGGCCCTTTCGCCATCAGCGCGAAGCGGTACAGGAATAACAGGAACACCACAGGCACCGCCAACGCCGGTCGGTCACCAAAGAGCCCATAAAGCACCCCGACCTCCAGGCTGACCACCACGCCCTGTGCCAGGAACTGGCGGACCAGATGGGCATTCAGGGTTGGAACCAGGCCAAGGATCAACATCGGGTAAACGCAAAAGAAAGCGCCGTACTCCAGATTGAAAACCTTGCAGATCAACAGCCCCAGCGAACCACCGCCGGCAATGCGCAGGCATTGACGCAGATCGTTTTCGCTCAGGCGATGCGCTGCGCCATGCTCAGTAGACATAGTGGATGAGACTGACGAGGCGGATTTGCAGCGCACCCATCATGCGCGCCACAAGGTTATCGCTGGAAAAGAGCTGCACGGTGGCCTTCGCGCCAGAGGGTAACGAGGGCGGAAGATCAGTATTGAATACCAGGTGGATTCGTTGGCGCTGCGCATCCCTTACCCAGCGATCCGATTGCGCAGGTGCGGCAAGGTCGCCGTTTGCGTCGATCTGTCCTTCCTTCACCCCCGACTCCAGGTTGCTGACTTTCGCAGGGAAAATCTCCCCCGGCCGGGCATCGAACACGACTGAGGCGGTTGTGCCGGGCTGCGCATAGCGCAAGGCCTTTTCTCTGAAGTCGGCAGTGACATCGGCATTGTCTTCCACCAACGCCATGACAGCTGCGCCGGCCTGAAGGTACGCACCAGGGCTAAGCTGCAGATTGCCAACCACGCCCGCACGTTCAGCCCGGACTTCGCTGTACTCCAGTTGCAGCCGGGCCTGTTCCAGCGCGTTATGCGCCTGACGGACGTGAACATTGTTGTCGCCGGGGCCACCCCGGCGTGCGGTGATTTCAGCAATGGTGCTGGACGCGGACCGTACTTGCGCCTGAGCAATAATCAGGTTGGCGTTGATTTGATCGCGCAACTGCGTGGAGACGAAGTGCTTGTCATGCAAGGTTCGCATGCGACCCGCCTGGGCTGCCAATTCCTGAACTTTAGCCTTGGCTGCTGACAGGTCCGCCTGGGCTGCGCCGAGAGTCGCATCACGCTCCGAGTAATCCTGGCGAGCGCGCTCGATCATCAATTGCGCTTCCTTGACCTCTAAAGAAAAGGGCCGCGGATCCAGCCGGAACAGCAGCTGCCCGGCCTCGACATGCTGATTGTTGACCACGGTCACTTCGATGACTTGTCCGGATACGCGAGGTGCAATACGAACCACGGAACGGGTTAATTGTGCTTGGGGTGTGAGCGGCATGTAGAGGTCTGCTACCAGGAAATAGACGAACAGGCCGGTCAATATAAAAATGGCGAAACGGACGTGGCGGGCAAATCGTTGGTCAGGGGTCATGGCAACTTACATAAAGCGTTCATGGGCAATCCGCTGGTTGTTGTCGATCCAGTCTTGTTTGATCGTCGTCTTGATTCAAGTGCGCCCAGCGGCCGGGAGACAATCAAAGGCATGCACAGGAAAGGATGGTGGGGCTTGGCGACAGATGTTACCCAGCGCAGGCAAAACAGGCGCATTTAAAAATGTGATAGTCCCAATTCATGCAAGAAATAGTCTGTGGCGCGGACATCTACCTATCTTTTAAGAGCAGCCGAATACTGTGGCGAGGGAGCTTGCTCCCGCTGGGCTGCGCAGCAGCCCCAATAAGGCTACTGCGGTCTTTCAGAAAGCACTCAGCGGCTGCTGCGCCCGAGCGCGGACCGGCCCGCGGGAGCAAGTTCGGTGTGTACACATCTTTTTTGTTCTGACTTGTCGATCTGATCGGATATGTGCATTTATAAAATGCTCAGGCACCCTGTTGTTTCAACCCTTCTACCCTTATCGGCTCGACCGGCTCGGGCGGTGCACCGCGTCGCGTTACGTGGCTGATGCCCATGATCACCAACGGCGTGAAAAGGGCGATATAGGCATTGTCGATGCCCCACGGATTGCCTGCCAGGAACCAGCCGACAGTCGCCACCAGGGAGGCGATAATGCTCAAGAACGCGGCGGTCGCGGTGCCGAATTTCGGGGCGTAGAACACCATCAGCACCAGCACCGCCAGGGAGGCGCGCAGGGCTTTGCCGAGGAAGGCGATCATCAGCACTTTGTCGGACCGTACAAGGTTGTAGCCTGATACCGGACTACGATCAGCCCGCCGCACCGATTGCACAGGCGTGGCCGCAGGGGCAAGCCTACGGCCAACAGTCTTCGCAACAGAAGGCGAGCACCGAACTGGGCTGGGGGCAGTTCTTCCGCGATCCGGCCCTGCAACACCTGTTGCAAGTGGCACTGGATAACAATCGCGACCTGCGTCAGGCCGCCCTGAACGTTGAGGCTTTTCGCGCGCAGTACCGCATCCAGCGCGCCGAGCTGTCCCCCAGCATCGGCGTGGATGCCAGCGGTATCCGACAGAAACTGCCGGCCGACCTGTCGCGCAGTAGCGAGCGCGGTATCGAAAGCCAATTGGGTGTGACCGTGGGTGTAAGCGCCTACGAGCTGGATCTGTTCGGCAGGGTAAGCAGCCTGGACCGCGCCACGCTGGAGACCTATCTGGCTTCAGAAGAAGCGCAGCGCAGTGTGCAGATCAGCCTGATTGGCGATGTGGCCACGGCCTATCTGACTTTGCGAACCGATCAGGGCCTGCTGCAGTTGACGCGCGAAACCCTGGCCAGTTACGACGAAAGCCTGGCACTGGTCCAAAGCAGCCACGACGCCGGAATCGCCTCATCTCTGGATGTGCGTCAGGCACGTAGTCTGGTCGAGCAGGCGAGAGGTCACCTGGCGCGCTACACGCGTCAGGTCGCGCAAGACCAGAACCTGCTGCGCCTGTTGTTGGGCAGTGAGTTACCGGCATTGCCTGAGCGCTTCGACGAGCAGCAGTTCGCCACGCTGCCTGTGGGCATGCCGGCTGATTTGCTGCTACGCCGTCCCGACATCCGTGCTGCGGAACACAACTTGCTGGCGGCCAACGCTAATATCGGCGCGGCGCGTGCAGCCTTCTTCCCGAGTGTCAGGCTGACCGCCAACGCAGGCACGCTGAGCAGTGACATGAATGGACTGTTCGAGGGTGGCTCCGGTAGCTGGAGCTTCGTGCCGCAAATCAATATTCCGATCTTTACCGCCGGGAGACTCGAGGCCAATCTGGATTACGCCGAGGTACAGAAGGACATCAATGTCGTGCGGTACGAGAAAGCCATTCAGACGGCGTTTCGCGAAGTGGCCGATGGGCTCGCCGCCCGCGGCACCTTTGGGGAGCAGTTGCAGGCCCAGCGTGATCTGACCCTGACTACGCAGGAGTACTTCAATCTGGCTCGGCAACGCTACCAGGAAGGCGTCGACAATTACCTCACTGTGCTGGACGCACAACGGGAGCTGTTCAGCGCGCAGCAGGGCTTGCTGACTGACCGGCTGAACCAGATGAGCAGTGAGATTGCGCTGTTCAAAGCGCTTGGCGGTGGCTGGATGAGACAGGTGCCGGCCCGGGAAAAAACGTGAAGACCTGAATTCGGCGTCAGATAAAAAGGCTGGCACACAAAAAACGTTCCTGGGCAGCAAAAACGCCCGATGCAGGGCATCGGGCGTCAGGGCAAAAACCCAATCCCAGGACTTGAAGTCAGGCAGTCGCGCTTCAAGCTTCGCCCTTACCGAGTTGCGCCTGGAGTGCAGCCCTGTGTTCGGGGTGGGCGATTTCCAGCAATTTTGTGATGCGCTGATTGAGAGTCGTACCGCGCAGATCTGCTACGCCGTACTCGGTGACGACAATGACCGCGTCGCTACGTGCGATGGTTACGGGTCCGTTTAACTTCGTGACGATTCTGCTATGGCCACCCGCGGTAGACGGCAGCGCGATAATGGGCAATCCGCCTTTTGAGCGCCGTGCGCCACGGATAAAGTCGACCGCTCCGCCGATGGCCCCGACGTAGCTGCCCGCGGCCAACTCGGAATTGACCTGACCGCTCAGGTCGACTTCGACGGCTGAGTTGATAGCTACCAGTTTGTCGATGCTCTCAAGGATGTGCGCATCATGGGTATAGCGTGTCGAGCGTAACTGGATCGCCGGGTTGTGGTGAGCATAGTCATGAAGCAGGCTGCTTCCCATGAGAATGCCACCTATGCTGATGCCTCGGTCGATCGTCTTGCGCTGGTTGGTGATCGCGCCGCTTTGCATCAGGCGCGCTACACCGTCGCCAAGGCTGCCTGAATGCACGCCCAAATGGCGATGTTCGCCTAACGCACTCAAGACGGCGTCGGGTATGGCACCGATGCCCATTTGCAGGGTGGCGCCATCTTCGATCAGTCCGGCGATATGTTTGGCGATGCGCTGATCGCTCTCCCGGACAGGGCTGAGCGAATTTTCCATGGGCGCTCGATCGGTAAACAGGATGGCGTCCAAATCATCGTCGCCCAAGGTCCGGTCGCTGTAAGTCCATGGCGCCTGAGCATTGATTTCTGCGATCACCAGGCGTGCGCTGTCGAGTGCGGGTAGCAAATACTCGCTGGCCAGGCTCAGGCTGTAGCGGCCTCCGGCGTTGGCGGGCGCCAGTTGCAGCATCAACACATCGATACGCAAAGCACCGCTGCTGATCAGGTCCGGTAGTTCGCAATAGTGGCTGGGGATCACCTGCAGCAACCCGGCATCAGCCAACTTGCGGTTGGCCCCCGCGCCGCAATACGCGATGAAATCCACGTGATCGGAGTGTTCGGGGGTACAGGTCGGGCTGTTGGCGATCCCTAACATCACTCGGAACCTGCCGATCTTTTGCCGCTGGGCCATCAATGCCTGGGTCAAGGGCAGGGGCTCGGCGTTGGCCTGCCCCCACATTACCGTGTCGCCCGGTTGAATCAGTGTGGCCAGGTCCAGCGATTCGAGGTGCAAGAGCTGTGGCATCAGGGCGTTCTCGGCGACAGTCAGCCACAGCTGCCGGTGGGGCAGCCAAAGCTTTAAAAAAGGTAGGGGGGGAACGGCGGCGCGAAGGCCGCCGTGGTCTTTAGACGATCGAGGATGGGTGCTTGGCCAACGGCGTGACCTGGATGGTCATATACGGGAACAGTGGCAGGCTGGACAGCAGTTCATGCAGTTCGTCGTTGCTGGCCACGTCGAGGATGCTGATGTTCGAATATTGCCCGACTACTCGCCACAGGTGTGGCCATTTACCTGCCTCCTGAAGCTCGGTAGCGCGTTTTTTCTCGGCAATTTTAATCGCCTCCACCGTGTCGGCGGGGATATCGCGAGGAATGTTTACGTCCATTTTTACGTGATAAAGCATGGGATCTACTCCGATCAGATTTTGCTGTTGATCAATGGATGGTCGGCAACCCTGGCGTCGTTATCGTCCGGGTTGTGATCCAGATTGGCGTCGACATCTTCCAGGCGCACACCGCGGGTCTCTGGTAGCAGCAACACGGCGATGATTGCCAAGGCGTAGGCCACCAGGCAAAAGCCACCGATCGCTTGCGCCAAGCCAAAACGCTCAGACAGAACCCCGACTCCAGCGATGGACAACGCACCCAGGGATTTACCCAGGTTGTAGGAGAAGCCCATGCAGGTGGTGCGTATGTGGGTAGGGAACAGCTCGCTCAGGAACGGACCGACGACGGCGAAGATACCCGTGGCGAAGGCGCCGACAGGAAAGCTCATTAGCATCAACACGGTGGGGCTCATCGGCACGAGCATATAAACCACGGTGAAAATCCATGCGCCCAGGCAGAAGATCAGCAGCGCAGGTCGGCGACCGTAGCGATCGGAGAGGTACGCTGTGAGTACGAAGCCGGCGAACGCACCGGCGCACATGATCAGCATCGTCATGACTACCGGGCCTGGCTTCAGCCCGCGGACCTGCACCATCAGCGTCGGCAGCCACGCCATGATGGTGTAGGCGGCGGCCTGTAGACCCGTCACTAACAGGGCGCCTAACAGGGTCAGGCGGATCACGGAAGGGCGGAAAGCGGAGAGGATTGAGGCCTTCTCTTTATTCGCGGCCTTGGCTTCCTTGAAAATTTCCGCATCCTTGACGTTGCGGCGGATGAACAGCACAAACGTGGCCGGAATGATCCCCACCCAAAATGCGACACGCCACGCCATTTCCGGTGGCAGGTAAGCGAGTAGAGCAGTCATCACCACCGCAGACAGTGCCCAGCCCACCGCGAACCCGCTCTGTACAAAACCTAAAGCCTTGCCGCGATGCTCGGGACGAATGACCTCGGCCATCAACGCGGCACCCACGGCCCACTCACCGCCGAAGCCCAGGCCTTGCAGGGTACGCACGACCAGCATTTGTTCGAAGGATTGAGTAAAACCTGCCAGCACGCCGAAGAGCGTGAACCAGCAAATGGTGAAAATCAGAATCCGCACTCGACCGTAGCGGTCGCTGAGGATACCGGCGGCCCAGCCGCCCAGTGCGGCAGAGAGCAGCGCGGCGGTGCCGAGGATACCGGCCTCGCCCTTGGATATCTGCCAGACCGCCATAAGGGTCGGCAACAGAAAACTGAACATCTGGGCGTCGTAGGTATCCAGCGCCCAGCCAGAAAAGCATGCCCAGAACGTTTTGCGTTCTTGTGAGGAGCCGGTTTTGTACCATTCGAACATATCGCCGTCCTTCTTGTTATTGGACTTTTTATTGGAGGGACCCTGGGTTTGCGAGTCCGTGATCCAGAATGCAGCAGTTACCGGGTGGCGCCCATTTGCCTTTGCAAAACCCGGCCTTCCAGCCTGACTAAAGCTCAGGCGTCGCGTGGTGAAATCAATAAATCCTGGGCCATGCTGGCGACCAGTCGCCCGTCTCGCCGGTAGATGTGAGTCATGGTCAGCCCTCGACCGGACAGGCTGCGCACCGCATGGTTGACGAACAGCAGCCACTCATTGACGTCGATCTCCAGGCTGTGAAACCACAGCGTGTGATTGAGGTTGCTGATGTAATGGTTTTGCCAGAGATCAAGCATCCCTTGTCCGGGTGCCAGGCTGGCGTTCAGCCAACCGTCAGACAGGTACGCCAGCGCCGCATGGTGCAGGCAGCCTTCGGCCGCAAGCGGTTGGTTCAAGCGCACCCAGTAAGCGATGTCTCCTCGGTCAGCGGGGTGCTCGAAATGATCCTGATGAATCGGCCGGATATCGAGTACCGGCCGGGCACTGAAACGCAGTTGCACGGCCTCGCTGTCCAGCGGGTAACGCTCTGCCAGTTCAGCCAGGGTCGGCAGGCTTTCCGGCGCAGGCATGGGTTGCTGCAGGTGGTGCGGATCGCCGGGTTCGGACTGTGCCACTTGAAAGCTGACGTTGGCGCTGAGCACCAAGCCTGTACCCTGGACACCATAGACATGGCGGGTGGAAAGACGTCGCCCGTCTTGCAGCGCCTCGACGCTGTATTCGATAGTGTCTTTTGGACGCGCGCCCTGCAGAAACGTCATTTGCAGCATGCCGGGACTGCGTCCGTTAGCCGTCTGCGCCGCAGCCCACAACGCCTGCCCCAGCAACTGACCGCCATAGACCCGACCGTTGGCATTGGTGTCATAGGCATAGCTGCGCCAGTTATGCTGGCCCGCCGGTTCCAGGGTCAACAGTTCGGTGAGATCGCGTTGGTCCCAACGGCGTTCGCTGTTCATTGGCTTAGGGTCGCTAGTGCGCTGTAGGTCGATGACTGTTGCACCGGCGACGAGTCCTCGCGCAGGGTCACCGCGCTGAAGTCCAGTGGCACTTGTGTCACGTCCTGCAAGACCTGAGGCGTGATGTCACCGATCAACTCGAGCACTTTTACGCCGGTGGCGGTGATATCCATCGTTGCCAGTTCGGTGTAAACACGGCTCACGCAACCCAGCCCGGTCAATGGATAGGTGCACGCGGGCAGCAACTTGCTACGACCGTCTTTGCCCAGATGCTCCATCATGACGAAGACCCGCTTGGCGCCGATGGCCAGGTCCATCGCGCCACCCACTGCCGGAATCGCATCCGCTGCTCCGGTGTGCCAGTTGGCCAGATCGCCTGTGGCCGACACTTGGAATGCACCCAGTACGCAGACATCCAGGTGCCCGCCGCGCATCATCCCGAAGGAGTCGGCATGGTGGAAAAAAGCGCCGCCCGGGGCGAGTACGATGGGTTCTTTACCCGCGTTGATCATGTCCCAGTCTTCTTCGCCAGGCGCGGCGGCCTGCCAGCGGCCCAGCACGCCGTTTTCACTGTGCAGGAAGAAGTCTTTATCCAGCGGCAGATGGTTTGCTACCAAGGTCGGCAGGCCAATTCCGAGGTTGACGTAAGAGCCTTCAGTGATGTCTCGGGCGACTCGTTGCGCCATGGCAATGCGTACATTCTTGTCCATACCAATCATCCCGCTCGATTTAGAAGTGTCGCTGGTTCGCCGGCTGGATTGCGGCGCAGTACCAGGTGCTTGACGTAGATCCCCGGCGTTACGATGGTCTCGGGGTCCAATTCGCCCAGCTCGCAGAAGCGTTCGATGGAGGCAATGGTGTTTTTTGCCGCCATGGCCATGACCGGGCCGAAGTTGCGTGCCGTCTTGCGATACACCAGGTTGCCCCAACGGTCCCCGGCCTCGGCCTTGATCAAGGCGTAATCGACGTGGATTGGATACTCAAGCACATAATCACGGCCCTTGATGGTGCGGGTTTCCTTGCCTTCGGCCAGCAATGTGCCGAAGCCGGTGGGTGTAAAGAACGCGCCAACACCGACGCCGGCAGCGCGCAAGCGCTCGGCCAGATTGCCTTGGGGCACTATCTCCAGTTCGATCTTGCCAGCGCGATACAGGGTTTCGAAAACGTGGGAGCCGGTCATGCGAGGATAGGAACAGAGAATCCTGCGGACCCGGCCAGCCTTGAGCAGTGCAGCCAGACCGGTATCTCCCTGACCGGCGTTATTGCTGACGAGCGTCAGGTTGCGAGCCCCCTGGTCGATCAGCGCCTCAATCAAGTCATCGGGCATACCCGCACCGCCGAAACCGCCCACGGCGATGGTGGCCCCATCGGGGATATCAGCCAGAGCCGCCTGTACGCTGGGGGAAAGCTTGTCGATCATGGATGTGGTCCTTGTTGTGAGATCTTCCACCGTTATCGTCCAGCGTCGGGGTAACGGCGGGATACAGGCAGACAAAGCGTCGGGTGCGTGGCCCGGGCGCTTCGACTGCCTGGTTCGATCAGCTTGCCCAACGCAGCCGGCAGTCACAATTTCGGTCTTCGGAAGGCTTGATTAACCGGTGATTAACAGCTGTTCGACGAGGGCTTTAAACACCAGCCACGCCGACCGTCATTCCACCGCAGACGTACAGCACTTGACCGGTGACAAAGCCACTTCGGGCGTCTAGAAAAAATGCCGCAGCCTGGGCGATATCATCCGGCATGCCCAGGCGCGCTTGACGGGGATCGAATCGATGATGGCCTGCGTGCGAGGGCTGTCTGGTGGATTGGCGCGCTCGAACAGTTCAGTACGGATCGGGCCAGGACCGATAGCGTTGGCCGTGATACCAAAGCGGCCCAACTCCAGCGACCAGACCCGGGTCATACCTAACAATCCTGCCTTGGTGGCGGCATAGGCGCTGCGTAGCTCTTTGCCCAAGGCTGCGCGTGAAGACATGTTGAGGATGCGCCCGAAGCCAGCCTCTTTCATGCCGGGCAACAGGGCTTGCATGCACTGCAGCGAGCAGCGCAGGTTGAGCGCCCAGACCTGCTCCAGCTCCTCAAGGCTTTGCTCTTGCGCGTTGTTGGGGCAGACCATGCCGACGTTGTTGACCAGTCGGGTGATAGGCCCACCCGCAAGCGCTTGTTCTAGTGCCTGCGCGGTGGCTTTCACATTACTGAGGTCAGCAAGAAGGCCGTCTCCGATACGGTCGATAATCACCGGTTCGAAGCCGTCTTCAATGCAACGCTCGACGATCGCTGCGCCAATGCCTGAAGCGCCGCCAGTAATCAGTACTCGTTCTCTGGACATAGGTGTGTTCCTTGAGTGGCTTTAGTGGCCTGTGTGGCTAGTTCTGTTAGTCAACTTCGTTGCCGAGCCCATATCCTGCGTTGCTGTTCCTCGCCATAGCGGGCTATGACTCGTCACAGCGCCTTGGCTATGGACTTCTGGCATCCGAATTTGAGCTAACGAACTAGCCACACAGGCCACTAGACTGTTGCGACAGGATTCAACGGTGCACCCACGGCTCCCGGCAGGCGCAAGGGCGGGGCGGTCAGCAGAAAACGATTACGCCGGTGGGCGCGTAACCATTTTGCCAGTGGCGTGAGGTGCCACAGTTCGCCCAGGTGAATGCCCAGCTTGAACAGGCAGTGGTGATGCAACGGCATGACTGAGCAACAGCCATCGCCATGCCCGTTGGGAAAGATTTCCACCGAGTAATTGTCGGCAGCGATAGCGACCAATCCGCTGTCAGTGATCCATTGCAGCAGACGCGGATCGTTACCGTCGAGTACCGCTGCGAGCGAGTCCAGGACCTGGGTGTCCGGTTGCTTGTTCATCCCAAGCACCGCTTCGGCGTAACCGGTGTGCAGGCAGACAATATCGCCAGGTTCGACCTTCACCTGATCGGCATCGAGCACGTACATCAATTCGTCATAGCCAATATGGGTACGGGCATCGCCGTAGTGATGGTGCAGGTCGATCATCACGCCACGGCCTTGCACGCAGGTTTCGGCCATGCGTTCGATGCCCAGGGCGTGGGCGCATGAGGTGCTGTGGGGGGCAATTTCGCCCTCAAAGCCGCAATCGGCGATATCGCTGGGGCCGACGACATCAATGCCCGCTGCGTAGCCATTGTAATAAAGCGGCTCAGCCACTCCGTCGCCGTTGGCGTCGAACAGGGCGCCAACGTGAGAGAGGGCGTCCCACTGGGTGGAGTATTGCAAATGCAGAATGGCCAGGTCGTCGCTCAGCACGTCGGGGCGGCCAGCCTGGATGCGGTCGTACTGATAATT
Source organism: Pseudomonas sp. KH_050 (assembly GCF_057838875.1). Lineage (NCBI taxonomy): Bacteria > Pseudomonadati > Pseudomonadota > Gammaproteobacteria > Pseudomonadales > Pseudomonadaceae > Pseudomonas > Pseudomonas sp. KH_050. Next base: position 2,878,869 of record NZ_CM174478.1, read on the forward strand.
CATGTTGACCCCGCCTTTACGCAGCAAGGGGCGCAGAATCGGAGGTCGGCGATTGACGTTCATGGCGTTGCCGCCCGGGTAGTCCAGCGGCAGGCTCAAGCAGAAAGCCAGGCCTTCGCGGACCTCGGCGATGCCCTGCAGAACCTTGTCGGCGGTGAGCAGGTTGAGTCGCCCCTTCTGATCGTCTGGGCCAAAATCCCCCCAATTCGAGCCTTCGGGACGATGTTTCCAACGGTGATGGGGCATTCGGCCTTCCTTTTTATTATAAGTTGCAGGCGGCCGTCAGCCGCCCATGGGCTTTGAGCCTCCTTCTCTCAGGCTCGCGTAGCACCGGCAATCGTGTGTTCTGTAGCGTGGCATCAGGCGTCGTTCACACCGCTGGGGCAGCACTGTCCGAGGCGTGGCACCATTCGACCAGGCTGTTGGCGAAGTCTCGGGCGAACGACGAAAGCCCGTCAAAATCCTGCGCGCACAGCTGGAAGGTACGCACCGCCCAAGGATCGAGCAGGGCGCACGACCCTATGTTTTGTTGGCCCTTGAGTCGGGTGAATCCGGCCTGGGGCACGATGGCAATTCCGGCACCGGCTTCGACCATCCGGAAAATCGCATCGGAGCTCGCCACCTGCACGCGAATGGTCAACGGCGTGTGCAGTGCAGCGGCGGCCCGACTGAGGAATACGTGGATCGCACTGCCTTCGAGCAACGAGACGAAAGCGTATTGCAGGGCTTCTTTGAAAAACACTTCGCTGTTGGCCAGTATTGGATGCCCGAGGGGGGCGATGACCATCAGGCGGCTGGACACCAGCGGCACGCTTTGCAGCCCGTCGGTGACCACGCTGCCAGACACGATTCCAAGGTCGGCGCCGCCATCGCGAATGCTGCGCACAATGTCGTCGCTGAGGCGCTCGCGCATGTCGATATGCACGTCTGGATGGGTCTTCAGGTATTCGCCCACGACAGGCGGCAAGTATTCGGTGATGGCCGTGGTATTGGCCAGCAACCGCAACTGGCCCTTGAGGCCAATGGCATATTCCTGCAGGTCGCCTGTAAGCAATGCCAACTGCGCGAGGATCACTCGCGCATGTTGCAGATAGGTCTTGCCCGCATTGGTCAGCGTCACGCCCTGAGGTGAGCGCTCGAGCAGGCGCATGCCCAGGTTGTCTTCAAGGTTCTTGATGCGATTGCTGGTCGCGGGTACCGAGAGAAACGAACGCTCGGCGCCTCGAGTCAGGCTGCTGGTTTCCGCAATGTTGATGAACAGGCGGAAGTCAGTGATATCAAAATGGGTCGCCATTAGTGTTCTACTTCTTGGTCAGGGATGACCCAAGGTAATGGCAGCCGCCATTGCCTGTCCATACACAAGCGGCAGCGTCTGGCTCGCCGGTTTACCACTGCGCCGGCTCAAAGAGAAAGCCATCGCCCTGGCGCCGGATATAGCCGCAATGTGGCTCGCCAAAGTGCACCGGCATGATCAGGGCTTCCCGATCAGCGGCGCGGTTGAGAAACTCCATTCGCGTAGCACGGGCGGTGTCTTCCCAGATGCAATAACCAGAATTCACGTCTGGACGCACGATCTGAATGGGGCTGTGCAAGATGTCGCCACAGAACAGACCTTCCTCACCGCGAGAGCGTACGCGGAATGCCACTTGCCCGGGGCTGTGCCCTGGCGCAGGCTCGACCACCAGGCAATCGGCGATTTCCTGTGGCGACTCCATCATCACGCCTAGCCCTTCGTCGATGATCGGCATGACGCTGTCAAAGAACGAATCGCCGAATACGTCGATGACGCCTGCCTCCTTGTTCTTGCCTTCCTTACAGAATACGAAGTCTTCCTTGGGAATGTAGTAACGGGCGTTGGGGAATGTCGGTACCCAGCGTCCGTCTTGCCAAGTGGTGTTCCAGCCAACGTGATCGGCATGCAGGTGGGTCAATACGACATGGGTCACTTTTTCCGGAGCCGCACCCGCAGCGGTCATCCATTCGCGCACCAGGGTATTAAGCATGTTCATCCGGGGGATGCCCGCACGCGGCTTGAAGTTTCCGACACCGGTGTCAACCACGATGATGTTGTTACCGGCGTGGACCACCCAGAACTGGATGGTCACGATCAATTTGTTCATGTGTGGCACCCAATGATCAGGTGCCATCAATTGTTGGTGCTCTTCGAGCACGCTGCGGTCGATAGAGGGGAACAGGAAGGCGGGATCGTGGGTCGGCCCTGCGTATTCGAGGATTCGGGTGACTTTGATATCGCCGATCATGCGTGACTGCATCATGGTGTGTTTTCCTCTTTCTTCTCTTATAGGGGTTTGCTATGCAGCGTGTTCGCTGGCGGCGACCCGGTGTTCAGGGTTGGCCATGAAAACCTGGTAACTCTCGGCGCCAGTGCGGCCCTCGAGAATATAGTGCTCAAGCAGGGTACTTACCCATCGCGGGCTCTGCACCGGCATGAAATGCCCCGAGGCAACCTGTAGCGCTTCGATATGGCTGGCAAATCCAGCGAGCCGATTGATTTCTGCGGGCGGGCGCAAGCCATCATATTCACCTGCGATCAGCAGTGTATGGACTGGTAAGCGCGGCAGGTCGCCCTCAAGCTCCATGCGCGCCAGCATCGCGAAGATAGCGGCGAAGCTTTGTGGGTCTGCGCTCAGCCAGCGAAGGCTGAAACGTTCGAATGCAGCAGCGTCTGTTCGCAAAGGCGTGGGCCAGGTCTTGTCCAGCAGCGCCGGGATCAGTGTTTTCAATCCTTCGTGGCGAATCGTGCTGGCGCGTTCCAGGGTGGCCTCGCGGGCCGTGGGCGCCACTCCACAGGCAGGCGCCAGTCCGATCAGGTGGCTGACCCGCTGCGGATAAAGGGCTGCGAAACGAATGGCAATGGCAGCGCCCACCGCGACACCGACCAATGCCAGGGGACCCTTGATCTGCAGACTGTCCAACAATGCAGCGAGATCGTGGATGTGTGCATCGAGCTCGATTTCGCCGACGATTTTTTCTGAAAGTCCTGAACCGCGCACGTCATAGCGCAGTGTCTGGAACTTCCCCTGGAGCAGGGTGCAAACCTGATCCCAGCTTTCCAGGGTGCCGCCCATTTCATGAATCAATACCAGCGCCGGCCCGGTCTTCGGGCTCAGTTCATAGCGCAGTACCTGGTTGTTTACCTTCACCCAGTTCATGTCAGTACCTCGCTCAGACGCGCTCGAAGATCGCGGCCATACCCTGGCCGCCGCCGATGCACATGGTCTCCAGTCCATAACGCACATCGCGTCGGCGCATTTCATGGAGCAGGGTGGTCATGATGCGCAGGCCGGTGGCGCCAATCGGATGCCCTAAGGAAATACCCGAACCGTTGACATTGACCCGCTCGATATCCTCGATGTCCCAGGCGCGCAAGACCGCCAGCGCCTGTGCGGCAAAGGCTTCGTTGACCTCGATCAGGCCCATGTCGGCCAGGCTCAGGCCTGTGCGTTGAAGCAGTTTGGCGACGGCGGGCACCGGGCCGATACCCATGCGTGCCGGGTCACAACCCGCCGAGGACCAGTCCACCAGCCGAGCGATCGGTTGCAGGTTATGACGCGCCGCGTATTCGCGGGACACCACCAGGCAGCCGGCAGCGGCATCATTTTGCTGGCTGGAGTTGCCCGCCGTGCACACCCCGTCGGGCAACAATGTGCGCAGGCTTGCCATGGTTTCCAGGCTGGCATCGGCGCGGATGCCTTCGTCCATGCTCACGCGTTCGCTTGCGCCACGTTTGCGCGGCACGTCAAGGGCAATGACCTCGTCGGCAAACCGTCCTTCGCGCCATGCCGTGGCTGCATTCAAGTGGCTGCGGACGGCGAAGCGGTCAGCTTCTTCACGAGAAATATGGTAATCGCGGGCCAGGTTTTCAGCGGTCTCTGGCATGCCCGAGATGCGACCGAAGCGCGTCTCGGGCTGTGAGCGCTCACGGCCTCGTTCCAGGCGGTCGTGCATTTTCACACTGCCGGCGCGCGCGCCCCAGCGCATGTCGTTGCTGTAGTACTCAATGTTGCTCATGCTCTCGACGCCGATGACCATGACAGCTTCGGCGTGGCCTGTCTGGATGCGCATCGCTGCATCGGCGATGGCCTGCAGGCCCGAACCGCAGCGCCGGTCTAGCGTGTAACCCGGCACCTCGATGGGCAAGTCGGCCAGCAGTGCGGCATAACGACCCATGCAGGGCGCCTCACTGTTGGCGTAAGACTGGGAAACGATGACTTCATCCAGAGAGTCAGGGGCTATGTTCAGGCGACTCACTAAGGTACGAATCACGGTAGCTGCGAGCTGGTCAGCAGTCAGCGAGGCGAGTACGCCACCAAATTTGCCGATGGGCGTTCTCAGGGGCGACACGATCAAAGCGTCTTTCATCACGCAGGTACCTTTTATTATGGGCGTGTGCGACATGTTCAAACCAGCATGGCGGTGGTTGGTCTGACAGACAATTTCGTTTAGCGAAAGGCTGCGTTTCGTGCTGCTTAAGCACCGCCCTTTGGCGTAATGCTGTTCACTCGAGAAAATGGATGGCGGCCTGGCAGCCGACCGGGTTTTTGATGGTGCACATATCCGTTTCTGCGGTCACGGCGGTTACCGCGGTTACCGCGGTGACGGCAAGATTGAAAGATCGCAGCCTCGCTTCGCTCGACAGCTCCTACAGGGGGGGGCGTTAGCGCAGAAATGGATCTGTACACAATCAACAAAATACAAGCCGGGCATTACGCTCTTTTGCGGGGGTGTTTTCCTCAGCGCAAGTGCCGCTTAAGCAAATTCCAATACCCAAGCTGTAACGGGCTGCCCATGCTGGCTTCGCCCTGAGCGTCCGACGCCGTGGCGACCCAACAAAAACAATTATCGGAAACCACCCCCCATGCAAAAGCTTCCCTTGGCGCATGCGTGCGCGCTTACCTGCCTTGCGCCAATCCTGGCCGTTCCTTGTATCGCCCAAGCTGACTTTCTCGGCGATAGCAGCACCACGCTCAGTCTGCGCAACTTTTACTTCAACCGTGATTTCCGCCAGGACAATGCGAACCAGTCCAAGCGCGAAGAGTGGGCGCAAGGGTTCATGTTCAACGCTAAATCCGGCTACACCGAAGGCCCGATTGGCTTCGGCGTAGACCTGTATGCCGCGCTGGGGGTAAAACTGGATTCATCCGACGCCCGCGCAGGCACCGGTTTGCTGCCTAACGCATTTGGAAACGCTGGGCCGGATGAGTACAGCGATCTGTCGGGGGTGTTCAAGGCCAAAGTGTCGAAAACCGAACTTAAAGTCGGTGGTTTGATGCCTAAATCTCCCGTAGCGCTGTCGAGCGATGCGCGGCTGTTGCCGCCGTTTTTCAATGGTGTCGCCCTGACGTCCACTGACGTGGACAACCTGATGATTGATGTCGGGCAATTTCGCAGGGTCAACTATCGCAACTCCAGCGGTAACCACGATGACCTGAGGACGGGTAACTATTCGGCCAGCAGTGATCGTTTCGATTACGCCGGTGCGGCCTATACGTTCGGTCCGCAGCTGACGGCCTCCTTTTGGCGGGCGGAGCTTGCGGATGTCTACCAGCAGAATTACTACGGTTTGTTGGCCGCTCACACGCTCGGCAGTTGGACGCTGAGCGGCAATCTGGGTTATTTCGATTCCTCCGACGCGGGAGCCCAACGGGCAGGAAAGATCGACAACGGCCTGGCTTCGGTGCTGTTGTCGGCCAATCTGGGTGGGCATACCTGGCGGGTCGGCTACCAGGATAACCGCGGACGTTCAGCGTTTCCCTTCTTGCAGGATGCTGATCCTAACGTCGCCAACGTGGTGCAAATCCTCGATTTTACCCGCGCTCACGAGAGCTCATGGCAAGCTCGCTACGACGTGAACATGGCCACCTTTGGCGTGCCGGGCCTGACTTTTCTCGCGCGCTATCTGCGAGGTGACGGGTTCGAAGTGGCGGGTAGCAACGCCCAAGAGTGGGAGCGCGATCTGGACGTGAGCTACGTCATCCAGAGCGGACCGTTGAAAAACCTCGGAATGCGCTGGCGCAACGCCATGGTGCGCTCCGATGCACTGGGAGACCTGGACGAAAACCGGTTGATCCTTTCATACACCTATGCGTTCAAATAACTGAATTAACCACGCTCCACTGAAACCGGAAAAGGACCCCAGAGGCTGGCGGTCCTTTTTAGCGTTATCGCAAAACGGACCACCGGGAATTCCGATGGTCCGTCAATGGTATCGCTTGGCGTCAGGCGTTATTGACTGATGCCAGGATATTACGTGCACGTTGAATCACTGGGGCGTCGATCATTTGCCCGTCGAGTTGAAAGGCTCCAGTTTGATCTGCGCCCGCCAGCACGCGACGGGCCCAATCCACCTGAGTGAGGGTGGGCGCCAATGCCAGATGCACGACTGCTACCTGGCGCGGATGAATACACAGCATGCCTGCAAACCCCTTGGTGTGTGCGCTCAAGGCGAAGTGCTCAAGACCGGCGGGGTTGTCGATGCGAGCATAGACGGTCTCCAGTGGTGGGGCCAGGCCAGCGAGACGGCTGTGCTGCAGCAGGGCGAACCGAACCTGATCGAGCATGCATTCAGCGCCAGCGGTCCCGGCAATCAGCCCCAGGTCCAGACTCATGTCCAGACCGCCATAGGTCAGCCGGTCTACACCCGAAACTTGAGAAATCGCTGCCAGCGCCTGCAACCCCAATGCGCTTTCGATAATAGGCAACACTGGCCGGCCAGCGGTAGCCGCCCGGGCAACCTGTTCTGCGCTTTCAGCCTTCGGCAGCATGACGCCGCACACACCGGGCTGGGCTGCGCAGAACACCAGATCGGCCTCGTGCTGAGCATGGCTCGCCATATTGACCCGTACCCAAACGCGGGCACTCGGCTTTGCCCGCAAAAACGCTCCGAGATTTTCCCGAGCCTGGGTTTTGTTCGATTCCTGGACAGCATCTTCGAAATCGACGATGACCGCGTCGGCGCCACTGGTCAGCGCTTTGGCGAACCGTTCGGGCCGGTTGCCGGGCACAAACAGCGCCGAACGCATCAGTTTGTCAGTCATGAGCCGCTCCTTAGAAGCTGCGTGGCAGCTCGAGCAGGTGCTCGGCGACGTAGGACAGAATCAGGTTGGTTGAGATGGGCGCCACCTGGTACAGGCGGGTTTCACGAAATTTGCGTTCGACGTCGTATTCGCAGGCGAAGCCAAACCCGCCGTGGGTTTGCAGGCAGGCATTGGCCGCTTCCCAGGAGGCCTTGGCCGCCAGGTATTTAGCCATGTTGGCGCTGGCCCCGGCGTTCTCGCCGCTGTCATATTCCTCACAGGCGCGCCAGCGCATCAGGTCTGCCGCTTCGATCTCGATGTGCGCTTCAGCGATGGGGAACTGCACGCCCTGGTTCTGCCCGATCGGGCGACCGAACACCACGCGGTCGCGGGCATAAGCGCTGGCCTTTTCGATAAACCAGCGACCGTCACCGATGCACTCGGCGGCGATCAAAGTGCGTTCGGCATTCAGGCCGTCGAGGATGTACCTGAAGCCTTTGCCTTCCTCGCCGATCAGGCTGTCAGCGGGAATTTCCAGGTTGTCGAAGAACAGCTCGTTGGTCTCGTGGTTGACCATGTTCGCGATGGGTTGCACGGTCAGGCCGTTGCCGATGGCTTCGCGCAGGTCCACCAGGAAAATCGACATGCCTTCCGACTTCTTCTTCACGTCGGCCAACGGCGTAGTGCGCGCCAGCAGGATCATCAAGTCGGAATGCTGGATTCGCGAGATCCAGACCTTCTGCCCATTGATCACATACTTGTCGCCTTTGCGTACGGCGGTGGTCTTGATCTTGGTGGTGTCAGTGCCGGTGGTGGGCTCGGTCACACCCATCGATTGCAGACGCAATTCACCGCTGGCCAATTTCGGCAGGTAGTAGCTTTTCTGCGCCTCGCTGCCGTGGCGCAGCAGGGTGAACATGTTGTACATCTGGCCATGCACCGTGCCGGAGTTACCGCCGCAGCGGTTCACTTCTTCCAGGATCACCGACGCTTCGGCCAGCCCCAGGCCTGAGCCACCATATTCGGTCGGGATCATCGCCGACAGCCAGCCGGCGTCGGTCAAGGCCTTGACGAAGGCTTGCGGGAAGCCTTTTTCTTCATCGACCTTGCGCCAGTAAGCCGCATCGAATTCGGCACACAGGGCGCGTACGCCTTCGCGGATGGCATTGAAGTCTTCGTTATTATTGGGGTTCATCTCAAGTCCTATGGAGTGATGCAAAACTCAGTCGAATTCGACGCTTGCGTGTTGGCTGATACCGGTCTCATTGCCTGCCCACAGGTCGGCGAAACCGCGTTGGGTATGGTGTCCACCGACCTTGAAATGGGCGGGTGCTATCAGGGGGCGGATGCCGCGAAAGGAAAACTGCCGAACCCGTGCCAATGGGTTTGCCCGCACGAAAGCGGCCAGATTCAGGGTGGCGGTCAGCGGGCCCTGGACGACCAGACCGGGATAACCTTCGGTCCGGGTGACATAAGGCCAATCGAAATGGATGCGGTGGGCATTGAAGGTGACGGCTGAGTACCGGAACAGCAGCAGCGGGTCGGGGCTGATGTTTTCGCTCCACTGCGTTTCGGGAAGCGGCTCTCCCGCGCTGAGCCGGGGTGGGTTGGGTTCACGGTAAACAATGTCTTGCTCTTCGCTTATGCACAGCTGTTCGTCTTGCCACAGAGCATGAGTGAGCGTGACGAACAGCAGTGATCCGGTACGGCCGTTTTTTTCCTCGATATGCTTGATCGTAGTGTGACGGCGGGCGGCCGCACCGACACGCAGAGGATGGATGAATTCAACCCGGCTGCCTGCCCACATGCGGTTACGTCCATGCGCAGGCGGCATGAATTCGCCCAGGGTCGGATGCCCGTCAGGACCGAGGTTGCGTTGCTCTGCGCAGTCATCGAAAAAACACCAGTGCCATAGCCACGGTAACTCCTGGCCATCAGTGGGTGCTGGGGCATTGAACATCGCTGCGATGCGCCGCACCAAAGGGAGGCTGAACTGGTCATTGCGCACCTGTGTTCGGCCCACCCAGTTACCCGGTTCGAAATCTTGCATGCTGTGCTTCCCCTGTTGGCTGCGGTAGCAAACAGGATGAAGGGGAGAGCAGAGGTCGGGAATTTGCTTTTGCGTAAGTCAGTGTGAAGCTTTGCCTAAGGCAGGGCATGCGGGGCGCAACGCCGCCTTCCAATTTTCGAAATTGCTGTCGACGATGCTGCCGATCATGCTGCTGCCAGGCTTTTGTGGAGCAGGCCGCTATAAACAAATTTCTGGATACACGCCAACAAGCGCTTTCGCTGTTTGCCAGCAAGGGCTACACCAATGTCGGGATGCGCGAGCTGGCCTCGGCCCTGGGGATTAACTGCGGTTCGATCTACAACCACATCGAGAGCAAGGAAGCATTGCTCTATGAGTTGTTTGAAGAGCTGCTGGGGTTATTACAGACCAGGGCCACGCAAATACAGCGCAATGCCGAGGCCCCCCAGCGGCTTCGCAAGATCATTGAAATGCACTTGAGTCTGCAGGACCGCATGCCGTGCCATTTTCAGCTGCTGGAACGTGAGTGGCGTCATTTAAGTGAGCCTTGGCTCAGTCACGCCGATGCCCATCGTGCTCGCTATGAACAGATCATCGCTGCAGCTCTCGGCCCTTCAGCGTGCAGCCAAGCCTGCACGAAAAGCATCGTCACGCTACTCAATCAAGCCCCTGCCTGGCTGCCGGCGTTAAGGCTCACGGTGAGCGCCCGCCTGGATCTGGTCCACTCCATGGTCGAACTGATTCTTGCCCAAGCGTTTAGCGATTCGAGGGGGCAGCGTACAGGTGGAGTTACCGTCCGGGCTTCTTAGCAAAAGCAAAAGGCGGGCTTTCAATAACGTAAATGGGCACATCAACAAGACTGGTTCATGCTCGGCCCCCATAGAGATACCCCCCATAACAATAAGGATCGGCCCATGTTCTCTTGGTATAAAAGCGGCACCCCGCGTGAGAAGAAAACCTTTTGGGCCTGCTATGCCGGCTGGGCCCTGGACTCCTATGACATGCAGATGTTCAGCTTCCTGCTGCCCACGCTGATAGGGATCTGGGGGTTGACCAAAGGCGAGGCGGGCATTGTCGGGACGTCGGCCTTGCTGTCGGCGGCCCTGGGCGGATGGATCGCAGGCATCCTGAGCGACCGCTTCGGGCGGGTGCGCATCCTGATTTTTACTGTGTGCTGGTTTACGTTCTTTGGCGTCGTCGCAGGGTTTGCTCAAAACTTTGAGCAATTGCTGGTCGCACGTACTCTCCAGGGCTTGGGATTCGGCGGCGAATGGGCTATCGGTGTAGCGCTCATGGCCGAGGTCATCAACCCAAAAAATCGTGGCAGGGCGTTGGGTTTCGTGCAGTCCGGTTTTGCCTTGGGATGGGCCGGCGCCGTGTTGGTCGTCACCGGGATCCTGGCGTATTTCCCCGCTGAGTACGCCTGGCGTTTGGCTTTCTGGGTCGGTGTGCTTCCAGCGCTGGTGGTGATTTTCATTCGGCGCAACGTCAAGGATTCGGATGCGTTCAAGCAATCGCAAAAGCTGGACACTGATAAAGCATCCATCGGAACCGTTTTTTCCGCCAAGTACATCAAGGTCAGCATGCTCGCGAGTTTGTTAGTCATCGGGTTGCAGGCGGGCTGCTACGTGATTTTGGTCTGGACGCCTTCGATGATGGCCGAGCGCGGTGTTGTATCCGGGTCGCTTATCCTGACGATTCTGATCATGGCACTAGGCAGTCTTTGCGGGTTCGCCACTACCGCCTACATGTCAGACCGCCTGGGCCGACGCCCGACGCTGATGATCCTGTCGCTGGCCTCCTGGATTGTCACCGTTGCCTATATGTTCGTACCGCTCAACCCACTGGTAGCGCACGTCATGGGCTTTTTGGTCGGCGCGTTGGCGATTGGTATGTTTGCGGCGCTGGGCCCCTTCCTTAGCGAGTTATTCCCGACTCAGGTTCGCACCACTTGCATGGGATTCTCGTACAACGTCGGCAAATCGGTAGGCGCAATGGCTGTCACGGGGGTTGGTCTACTGGCTGCTAAATTCGGTCTGTCCCAGTCTGTTGGCGCGTTCTGCCTTGTCGCTTACGCCATCGCTGTATTTGCCCTGCTGCTGCTACCCGAAACCAAGGGGGTTCGGCTTGATGAACTTGAAACAGCTGAAAGCGAAACCAATCCATCGCCGCAACCGTTGCCCATGCAGCGTACTTGAAGGAAGTTTCAAATGATTAGAATCGTCTATTTGCTGGTTAAACCTCAAACCATGAGCGACGGGGTCTTTAAGCAAGAATGCGTGCGTCACTTCGAAATGAGCGATGGCATTCCTGGGTTGCACAAATATGAGGTCAGGCTTGTAGTGGACAATCCCGGCGACACCCATGTGCCCTACCTGGAAGTAGGGCCGGTACATGCAATTGGGGAATGCTGGTTTCGCGATGAGTCCGATTATGCGCTTTATATGGAGTCCAATAAGAGAAAGGTTTGGTTTGAGCATGGCAAAACGTTTATTGGCGGGCTCAAGCCATTCGTGACAGGCGATATAGTTTCGTCGTGATCTAATGGAGGCGGACGGATGCGTTCGCCCACCCATCTTTACTCGCTGGATCATTTCAAGGATAACCAACCGTGAGGCTCAGGCATTTGCTCAGTGGCCTGCGGGCGGAAGAGCACGAGTAGATCATTTGAGGCATTTTATCCGGCTGCAGTAAAAACAGGATTATTTAAAAATCTGATAGTCCCAATTCCTGCGCGCGATGAGGGGCTACCTGTCCGATAATTCAATAATGGAGTGAAGTACTCTGGTGCGCCTGGCCGGACAAAACAAACGTACGTTTTATAATATTGAAAATATTACGGACTGAGCCTGGAGACTGAAACGTATAATCAACGGAAATGACGATATTTGATCTTTTTGTGCCTGTTGAGACAAAAAAATTTATTAAGGGCTCCATATGGACCAGTTTGGCCTGCGGCTGAAAGAGGAGCGCAAAACACTAGGGCTTTCACAACATGACTTCGCTGCAATGGGTGGTATCGCTGCGAATGCTCAAGGGCGATATGAAACCGGGAAGCGCCTTCCAAAACTGGATTATCTGGTCAATATTCGGCAAAAAGGCGTAGATGTCCTCTACGTGCTTACCGGTCAACGAGCTGTTCTGACTGATGAAGTCCTGACCGATGCAGAGAAGCTCATCATCAAGCACTATCGCAGTCTGGACGTAGTCAATCAGAACGCGATTGCACAGATCACTCTAGCTCTTGCCGAGCGTGGATAATCCCGCCAGTGCGGTTCATCAGGAGAGGTTTATTGCTATAGTAGCTAAATGCCGGTGTTCGTGAGTGTCACTCATCATCAGGGAGCGAAAATGGGATCGAGATTCGTTGTTGTTCCGGCTATTCCTGCCGTAACCGGAATCGCTCGCAATGGAACTCGCCACTATTGCACTGCGGTTCCGGTCGGCTTCGATATCTATGACAATCAAGAGAAACAGCGATTGAAGTCGACCTACCCAACCCATACAGAAGCGCAAGCCGAGTGCGCAAGGCGTAACGCAGAGTAGCCTGGCATCCGGCGTGAGATCATCAGGTCCGGTTTAACCCGATCAGTCGCGCCGCGAAACATGGGCTTGATTCAGCAGTTTTCAAGCACCGCGGCATGGCTAAGCCATGCCTCGAAATGCCTGGCTGGCATCGGTGGGCTGATCAAATAGCCTTGGCCCGTATCGCATCCGGCGCTGCGCAGGAACTCCAGTTGCTCAGGTGTTTCGATGCCTTCCGCGGTCACAGTGAAACCAAGGGCGTGTCCCAAATCAATGATTGCCCGGGTTATCGCGATGTAGGCTTTGCCGTGGGGCAGATCCGAAATAAAGGTGCGATCGATTTTCAGATTGTCGATGGGTAGATCCTTCAAATAGGCCAACGAAGAATAGCCTGTGCCGAAATCATCGACCGCCACCGTCAAGCCCATCGATTGCAATTGGCCAAGAACATTTTGCGCCAGTTCTTGCCGATCCATGACCAGGCTTTCCGTCACTTCGATTTCCAGCGCCTGGGCTGGCAGGTTGTAGCGCTCTAGAGCCAGCCGTACCGTTTCGACGAAATCGCTTCGTTCGATTTGCAAGACCGCAACGTTGACCGCCACCCGCTGGCTGAATCGCCCGGATTCGCGCCAGTTGTGAAGCTGGCTACAGACTTTATCGAGCACCCATTCCCCGATCGGGATAATCAGGCCCGTGCGCTCCGCCAATGGAATGAAATCAGCTGGAGAAATCAGCCCCAGTTCAGGACTGCGCCATCTGATCAGCGCTTCCGCTCCGTCAATCCGGCCACTTGCAAGGTCAAGCTTGGGTTGATACCAGATCTCGAATTCCTCGTGCTTCAGCGCGTGGCGCAGGGCCCCCTCTAGCGTGACTCTGGCCTGGATCGAGGTGGTCATTTGCGCTTGGTAGAAACGGAAATCATTGCGCCCGGCTTCCTTGGCCGCGTACATCGCCGTGTCGGATTGCGTCAGCAGGGTTTGCGCCGTCAATGCGTTCTCAGGACACATCGCCACGCCTATGCTCGCCGTGATCAGTGCCGCAGTACCTTCCAGGTCGAAGGATTGATGCAATGATTGCAGTATTTTTTCCACGACCGGGATGGCTTCTGCCGCGCCGCTCAGGTCATCAAGTATGAAGGCAAACTCATCTCCTCCCAGTCGAGCGAGCATATCGCCTGGCCTGAGGCCATCAGCGAATCGCCGGGAAGCCTGCTGTAACAGCAAATCCCCCTGGGGGTGGCCCATGCTGTCGTTGACCAGCTTGAATCCGTCAAGATCCAGGGTGAGCACCGCGAGGCTGTTGCCTTGGGCGTTCGCGCGCTCGATGGCTTGCGTTAGCCGCTGGTGAAACAACACCCGGTTGGGCAGGCCTGTCACCGAATCAAAATGGGCCAGATGTTCAAGCTCGGACTCGGCCTTCTTGCGTTCGGAGATGTCCCGAACGACCACATAAGTGACCTTCTCTTGAGCCAACTGCAGCGAACACAAGGTCACTTCGGCGGGAAAAAGACTGTCGTCCGCGCGCTTGTGCAGCCATTCAACCCGTAGCGATCCCTCATTGTCGGCCAAGGCGAGCAAGGCCTTTGCCTTGTCCGCCGAGCTCTGCCCATCGGACTGAAACGCCGGAGAGAGATCGGCCAGGGTGATGCCTGGAAACAAGTCGTTATCGAAACCCAGCGTCTGTAGGGCGGCGGAATTGGCCAGGTTGATTCGCCCATCCTGCCCGACGATCCATATCGGATCGGGGGAACGCTCGAACAACGCCCGAAAGCGGTCCTCACTTTGCATCAGGGAAGACTTTATTATCTGGCGTTCCCTGATTTCTTCCAGTAATTCGGTATTACGCCGGCGAATCAGGCGGTGGCTCAGACTGATTTGCAAAGCAAAAATGCTCAGCAAGAGGATTCCGGCCAGGGCCATGAGGAAGAGCCCGGAATCCATCAGTGAAATGGTTGGCCATCCACCCACCGGCTCCCCTGCCAATTGCCAGCTACCGCCGGGGATAGCCACCGTGAGAAGGACCGGATGCTTTTGAAAAAGGCCAGGATCCCCCTGGATCATTCCACCGGCTTCGCCCAGGCCATCGTGCCCGCGCAAGGCAACAGCAAGACCGTTATCGGCGCTCATTCCGCCGGCCAGTAACAACTGGTCGACAGTGGCCACCACTGAAATGTTGCCCCAATACACCCTGTGCTCTTTTTCAATGGAGCGGAAAACCGGACGGCGATAAATCAGCGCCCGTCCGCCTTGACGCAGCTCGAGCGGGCCTGCAAGGAGTGCCGACCCGGACAGTCGGGCTTTTTCCAGCAGAGGGTACTGGTCGACCAGCGTTCGATAATTCAGGCCGAGGATACTTTCATTACCTTTGAGCGGGTACACCACCCTGAGGATGTCATCCGGGGCGATAGCGATGTGACGAATGTAGGGCACCGAGTCCATTGCGCTCTGGACCATGCTCTGGAAATGCGCGGGAGTGATGAAACCGTCGGCACTGAGCAACTGAGCGATACCCTCGGTCTCGCTAAAAGCAAAACGAATCCGCTCCTCCAGCTGCGTACCCAGACTGTGGAGTTTCGTTGCGACTTCGGCGCGATCACTGTTGCGCCGATGCTCGTTATCCAGCCTTCCCACGCCATAGGCAAGCGCCGTCCCGACAAGCAGAACACCTAGGGGTAGAAAGAACGGACTATACGAACGCACGAGCTGTTTGACGGCCGAGACAACAGGGTTGACACCACTACTCATAACACCTACTCGAAGAAATTCCGGTCAAACCTTAGGCAGTCAGTGCAAAAAACCAGAGGATCAGCATGAGGTACGCTGGAGGCTCCCATCGGTGGCAAACACCCTAACATGCCACTCCCTCGTCTCGCTCGATATCCTGATGACAGACGACAGCGCCGATTATCGACCATTCCTTTGAGCAAGCGCTGGCCGAGTAACGGCTCGCCATGGTTTGACTAGGAATTGAACGCCTCGATATTGCGACGCACGAACTCACTCACGTTGATCGGCTGGGCCCCTGTGAGCTTATGGAAGTCATCGGTCATTCGGGCATAACGTCCAGCCCGGTGCAGGTCGGCCATGGTTGCGAGATGATTGAGCACATGATCGGACAAACCGGTCTTGCTCATGCTTTCGCGCCAGGCATGGACGGTGGTATCGACGTAGTTAATGGTTCGTCCCAATACCTGAGTGAACACATCCGCATAAAACGCCATGTTTTGTGACTCAGGGCCGGTCAAATGGTAAATCGAGCCGATATGCGGCTGTGGATCGAGCAAAATGGCGCTGACCGCCCTGGCCACATCCTGCGCGGCAATCGGTGAGGTTTTTCCCTCTGCGAATGGCACTCGAATTTCGTTCTGCGCCTTGATGGTGCTTGCAGTGAATTTAAGGAAAAAGCCGTCCATGAACACCGTCGGCCTGACATGAACCACCGGTAACCCGGACCAGTCGAGTACCTGCTCCGCGAGCCAGTGCAACTTATGCTGCGGGCTGGCGGTGGTCTCGGTAATGCTCATTTGCGCGAGGGTCATCTGGGACATGTTGATGAATGCTTCGACGCCATGGTGCTTGGCCACCGCAGCCACATTGACAGTGGCTTCCAGATAGGCGGCAGACACCGACATACCGAAGTAAATGGATCCGCAACCCTCGATAATCCGGTGCATATCCTCAAGGTCCAACAGATTGCCAATGACCACCTCGGCACCCATGTCACGCAACGCCTGAGCACGCTGGTCTTCGCGGTGGACCATGGCCCGGACGTTTTTTCCGCTGGCTAGCAACAGTTCGGTCAGGGTTCTGCCGACGGCACCGATATTGCCTGCTGCACCTGTGACAAGAATGGGTTTTTGACTGGACATGATAGGTACCTTTAATTGAAACGTTTCAGAGGGTGCTGCGGCGAAAGATCAGCAATTTGGAGACTGAGCGTTGACGCAGTTCACCGTGCTGGTTGAGCGTGTCGGCCTGGAAAGTGACAAGGCCGCGATCAGGTCTGGATTTCGAAGGATTGATGGCCAGAACCGAGGTCTCGACCCGCAGTTCGTCTCCAGGACGCGTAGCGGTGGGCCAGCTCAACTCGCTGCCGGCGCCGATAAGACCCGCATCCAAAGGCAGGCATGAGACAAGCAGGCGCATGGTGATCGCGGCGGTGTGCCAGCCGCTTGCGGCAAGCCCGGCAAAAAAACTGTGCTCGGCCGCCTGGCTGTCCAGATGAAAAGGCTGGGGATCGAATTGCAGGGCAAAACTCTTTATTTGCTGCTCATCGATCAGGTAAGTGCCGCTGCGGAATGTGTCGCCGACTGACAAGTCGTCAAGGAACAGCTTGTGAGAGGTGGCTGCGTCATTCATGGGATCAACTCCGATGGGGAAGGCTTCTTTACGTCCGGAAAATAATATTATGACTGTAATATAATCTTGCGTCCAGGATGCTGCAAGCCTCTATTTTTGGCACCTCAAATGAATGGATCAGCTACAGTTTTCCCGAATGCTACATCCGTTTCGATCCACATATGCGCTGCTTACCAGGGGGGCATTCAGCTTCGAACAAATTGGTCTAGGGCTCAGTTTCCTGAGGCGGGTATTCCGCGCTTCGTTGCGGGTCCAATGATTAGGGAGCAGTGAATTCTGCTGCTCGTCGCTGAAACACGAAGGTTCGACGGAGGTCGACGCGGACCAGAACGAAGGTGCCGCCATGAAAACCACACATTCTGCGAGGACCGGCAACGCATGCTGGGATGAGAATATTGCCAGGAACAACCGTCTTTTCTTTGAGGCTGATCGACTGGATGCCGAGGCCTACAAGATTCTTGGTAATGAATACATCGATCCGAGTACATGGAGGAGGTTCTCTGAAGCCAAGAGGAACGCCGATCAAAAATACCAAGAGGCCCATCAGGACTGGTTACGGATCAGGAAAATGATCATCAGCTCCTGAAAAACCCGCTGATGGGTTCGTACGTCCAGGAAAGGAGGTGGGATATGAGTTGTCCGGTGTGCGGAAACCATGGTGCTCGGGAGGATCTTTCGTTCGGCGGTGGAATGCGCTTCTACTGCGAGCCCTGCGGTGGCTTCTTTCGAATTTCATCAACCCTGATCAATATCGCTGAAGGAAAGACCTTTGACTCGGAGCGTGCCCGCCAGCGCCTGAAAGAGCAGCGCGAAGCCCACGACCCCGACAGCCTGCAGGATCCGGAACCGACGTTAGGGCCGGATGATGCGGACCTGCTGATTGATCCGGACTGAACTGCCTGGGCAGGAGGTCCTTACGAGTAACGATTTCAAGCCAGAATCCAGACCCGTCACCACCCCCTGAGCCGCCCGAAGACTTGGGCAGCCCCAATGATGATGGGTGCGTCCTGGGTAGTGCAGGGCCCGGCCACTAAACAGGCTTTTTCAGCCCTTTCAGGATTAGCATTCCTTTGCAGCGTCCACACCTGAAGCCGTCAATTTAACCGGGTAGGTCACCGACGGTTCATGACCTTCGATGGACACGGTTCCACCCTGGATCAAACCCTTGTCCTGCAACAGCTTGAGTGCTCCGGCAACCACCTTTTCTCCGCGAAAATTATCCAGGACTTCCTTGCCAAGGCCGTGAGGGTGCGCGTGCAATAAGCGCGTGAGGATTTCTTTCTCAAGTTCTTTATTGCTCATGACGTGCCTCGCTTCAATGTGATTGATTTCTCGGTTGCGCTTCATTTCTATGTTTGACAAGGAACCGAGAGCGGCATTCCAAAAAAACCGGAAGAGTGTGTGGCCGGTATTCGAGATTTTTACCCGACAGAGTGCTTGGGCACCGTGCGGGTGTACTGCTCCCAACTGCTCCATTTCGCGCCGGGGATGAACGAGCGTGACCTATCGGTTTGATTGCCCGCGCTGTCAAACAGCGGAATCGTCGCCCAGCTGGAACCTCCGGGATCGTACACGGCACCTATCCAACTGGTATTTCTGACAGTTGTGTGTCAGTCGTTTGAAGGGTTGAATGTTTCGTTTATGGAGTCGCCCGCCGTGGAATCGGCTGGCTTGTCAGGGAAATACCTCATGCCCATGCACACCCCTTATGCCCCTCGACTCGCGCTGCCAAACAAGGCTGGACAGCTCGATCCGGGTTTTGCCGAGGGTGGGAAAGCTTCGGTGTATTTCGCCGGCAGCACTTCAAGCATGGCCAGCGGAATCGCGATTGATTCGCGTGGCGGATTGTTGGTCGCGGCCAGAGTCGGGACGGTCGATGGCGGGCAGTTCGGCTTGGCTCGCTTGCTTGGCGATGGTTCGGCGGATCTGGATTTCGGTACTCAAGGGAGTGTCATCGGCCAGTTCGAGCGAGGGTTTGAAGCCAGCGGCGGGGCCGTTCAGGTACTGCCGGATCGGAGGATTCTGCTATCGGGCCTGCATTATGAAGATGCCCATCGAACGCTGCCGGCGCTGGCGATGTTTGATCCGCACGGCCACCCGGACCTGACGTTCGGGGAGCGAGGGCTGCAGGTGGTGCGCTTGCCGGATTCGCTCTCCGTTGGCGTGCGTGATGGCTGGCTGCCCCCGGGCCTGCCGGGTGTGGAAGCGTGCGTGGCCCGGGTTCAGGCCGATGGGCGGATTCTGCTGTTGGCCAATCACCACTATGAGCTGGCGGACCACGCTGGCGTCTTGATCCGGCTGGCGCCCGATGGCGCGCTGGATAGGTCTTTCAATGGTTGCGGTTTCGTCGTGGCAAGACATTTGTGGATGAATACCTGGCTCGGCAGCCTGCTGGTCCAGGCGGACGGACGAATTGTGGTGGGCGGTTCAATCAACCTGCCGCAGGAAGGTTTGCTGGTGCGTTTTGAGTCGGACGGTTGTCTGGACGATGGCTTTGGTCAGGGCGGTTTCCTGTCCTTCAAGGCCCAGGGGCGTAGTGCTCAGGTGAGCCAGGTACTGGAGCAGATTGATGGGCGTTTGCAGTGTTTTGGCAGCAGCCGCGACCCGATGCGCTGTCTGTCCATGAGTTGGCGCAGCAGTGGAAAGCCGGACTTTGGCTTCAACGCCGGGAATGTGCTGCTGACGAACATTGGTCATAGCAGCTGCCAGTGGTCGGCCGCTGCTGCCCTGGGAGATGGTCGGATAGTCACCGCAGGAGCGACGATCGGTGGTGTGGAGGCTGATTTTATCGTGGCACGCTATCTACCCAGCGGCGAGCTGGATCGCAGTTTTGGCAGTGATGGCTTGACCCGCACACGCCTGGGCCGCAGCCTGGACACCGCGACGTCACTGGCGCTACAAGACGACGGGCGGATTGCCGTCGCCGGTTATTCACTGGACGGCAATTACCGGGCGGTCGTTGTGCGGTATCTGGGGTAGCGAGCTCTTGCGGACACTTGTGGCGAATCCAGGGTCGGGGAGGGCTGAGCGCCTTCAATTATAGTCATATTGACAGTATCGTGGGTCTATATGACTTGTTGTCATGTAGTCGTTATGACATATACTTATGTAAGTAACTGATTTTATTAAATAAAAAAACTGGCACGTTTCGTGGAAGACCTATGGAAAATACTAACCGCCATAGGAATCCATCATGACTCATTCAATCCCCCTCACTTTTTCCCTGTGCCTTCTTTTCTCCCCGCTATGCATGGCCGACCAGGTCGTCCGCGAAGTCCCCGACACCACCGGCGGCAAAGGCTATGGCACGCTCACCGGAATGATGGTCGGCGCAGTGGGCGGTCCCTTGGGTGCGCTGGTCGGCGCGGGGGCCGGTTTCTTCCTGGGCGGCGCAGCGCAACAAGCCTCTGGCCTGAGTGGGACCGCGTACGAAGTGAAGGATGCCCAAGGCAACCTCAGCACCGTGCGCTCGCCCAACGCGCGCTTCGCGGTGGGCCAGCACGTCACGCGTAAAGGTCTGCGTCTGGTGGCTCAGGAAGACTGAAGACGACGTCCGTTTCGCTCGCCGCTCAGCATTGCTCATCTCATGCACATTGCCTGGAAATCAAAGTGCACGCTGAGGTGAGGCGCTGGCGGGCACGGTTGACCCTGTCCTCTGTAAAGCCGCTATTGGCGATCCAGTCCTGACTATAGGCACCGCGGGCACCGTTGCTTGGCTGGAACAGGAAGTCGCGGTTGAAAATTACGCTGCTCCTGAATCCGGTACCGAGTCGCCCGCCCGCTTGCGTGCCGATTGAGCACGCAGTCCGCCCATGAGTTTTTTACGGTTTTTTTACGGCAGACAGTGTGCTCTGCAAGGATACTGAAGGCCACATTCAGGCACGGTTCGTAGCGCGTACATGCCCCCGCAACACTTCGCTTCCTCGGTTTTATCTTCGGCATTCTCCTGGATACCTCAGGTCTGTTCGCGTCAGCGCAAGACAGTCAGGATTTTTGCTTGTTGCCGACCCAAAGGCAGCCTGCGGTTCTTCAACACCCAAATTTTCGAGAAACAATAAGTGAGCCAATCAGCTTCCCACGCAATCGAAGAACCTCATGCAAAAACCTCGGCGGCAGGCTTGCTGGTGGCAGCGGTGGGCGTGGTGTACGGAGACATTGGTACCAGCCCGCTGTACACCCTTAAAGAGGTGTTCGCCGGGCACTACGGGGTGCAAGCCAACCACGATGGTGTGCTGGGCATTCTTTCGTTGATCTTCTGGTCGCTGATCTGGGTGGTCTCGTTCAAATACGTGCTGTTCATCCTTCGCGCCAACAACCAGGGCGAGGGCGGCATCATGGCCTTGACGGCGTTAGCCCGTCGCGCTGCCGCCCCCTATCCGCAGTTGAGTAAAGTGTTGGTCTTGCTCGGGCTGTTCGGTGCGGCGCTGTTCTACGGTGACAGCATGATCACCCCGGCCATCTCGGTCCTCTCCGCTGTTGAAGGGCTCCAGCTGGCATTTGACGGGATCGAGCACTGGGTTGTGCCCTTGTCCGTGATCGTACTGGTGGCGCTGTTCCTGATTCAGAAACACGGTACGGCGCGGATCGGCATCCTGTTCGGACCGGTGATGGTGTTGTGGTTTCTGGTGCTTGGTGCCCTCGGGATTTACGGCATCTTGCAGCGCCCGGAAGTGTTGCAAGCGCTCAACCCGTACTGGGGAGCACATTTTTTTATCGCTCATCCGGGTATCGGTGTGGCCATCCTGGGTGCGGTCGTGCTCGCGCTGACGGGCGCCGAAGCGCTGTATGCCGACATGGGCCACTTCGGTCGCAAGCCGATTGCTCGTGCCTGGTTCATCCTCGTACTACCGGGCCTGGTGTTGAATTACTTCGGCCAAGGCGCCTTGATCCTGGAGAACCCTGAGGCTGTACGCAATCCTTTCTATCTCCTGGCGCCGGGCTGGGCGTTGTTGCCGATGGTCGGGCTCTCCACCCTGGCAACCATCATCGCCTCGCAAGCAGTGATTTCCGGGGCCTTCTCCCTGACTCGTCAGGCCATCCAGTTGGGCTATGTCCCGCGCATGTTTATCCAGCATACCTCCAGCCAGGAGCAGGGGCAGATTTACATCGGCACGGTTAATTGGGCGCTGATGGTGGGGGTGGTGCTACTGGTCATCGGCTTCGAATCTTCCAGTGCGTTGGCCGCGGCGTACGGGGTTGCCGTGACAGGCACCATGTTGGTCACCACAATCCTGTCCTCGGCGGTCGTCCTGCTCCTCTGGAAAACCCCGCGCTGGTTGGCCATCCCGATGCTTCTCGGGTTTCTGCTGGTGGACAGCCTGTACTTCGCGGCCAATGCGCCGAAAATTTTTCAGGGCGGTGCCTTTCCAGTCATCGCGGGCATCGGGCTGTTCATTTTGATGACGACCTGGAAACGCGGCCGCAAGATCATTGTCGAGCGGCTCGACGAAGCGACTCTGCCGCTACCGTTGTTCATTAGCAGCATTCGTTCGCAGCCGCCCCATCGAGTGCAAGGTACCGCGGTATTTCTGACCGCGAGGGCAGACGCTGTCCCCCATGCACTCTTGCACAATCTGCTGCACAATCAGGTGTTGCACGAACAGGTGGTGTTGCTCACGGTGGTGTCCGAAGACAGTCCGCGCGTGGGGGCGGATCGTCGGTTCGAGGTCGAAGCTTATGGCGAGGGATTCTTCCGGGTAAGCCTGCACTTTGGCTTTATCGAGGAGCCGGATGTACCCGCAGCATTAAGTCTCTGTCACTTGAGTGATCTGGATTTCAGCCCGATGCGTACGACCTATTTCCTCAGCCGCGAGACGGTTATTGCGACCAGGCGTATCGGCATGGCACGTTGGCGAGAAAGCCTGTTCGCCTTTCTGCTGAAGAACGCCAACAGCAGCTTGAAGTACTTCAAGCTGCCGCTGAACCGGGTGATAGAACTGGGTACACAGGTGGAAATGTGAGGGAGGGCGGCTGTCGCTAGAAGCGGCCGTTCCATCCTGGGACTCTAGCGCGGCAGGTGCACCACCAGTCCAGTGAGCGCACAAGCTATTGCCGACACCTTGTCTGTTGCTCGGGGGATTTTTGGATCTAACGCACTGTGTAGCCGCTGTCGACAATCCAGTCCTGGCCATAGACGCCGCGGGCGCCGTTGCTTAGCTGGAACAGGATCACATCGGCAACCGCTCCGGCCTCGAGGAACTTGCCATCGAGCAGTCGCTGGTTTACCGCGTTGGCGACGCTGGCCAGCTCCTCATCCTTCAAGCCTAACGTGGACCAGATGGGCGTGGCGGTGGGGCCGGGGGAAACCATGTTGATGCGTATCCCGAGAGGCGCCAGTTCGACCGCCAGGGTACGGGCATGTGCTTGCAGTGCGGCTTTCGAGGCGATATAGGCCGCGAGTCCGGGGAAGGTTAGCCGGGCCAGGAAAGTGCCGGTGAATACCACCGAAGCCGGTTTCGCCATTTGGCTGCGCAGGTTGGCCAGGGTGTTCAAGGCGCCAGCGCCATTGACCGCCCATTGACGATCAAACGCCGATACGTTCAGGCCGTCCGCCAGTTGCGCGATGCCAGCATTGGGCACAAGGAAATCCACTGGGCCGATTGTCGAAGCCTTATTCGCCAATCGGATCAGGTCGGCCTCTTGGGTGACATCGCCGGGGATCCAGTGCAGCTGTTTGGTAAAGCGTTCGGCCAGATCCTTCAAGCCGCCGATCTGGCGTGACATCGCCAGCACTTGAGCGCCTTGAGCCAGCAGGCGCTCGGTGACGGCCAGGCCTATGCCGGAACTTGCGCCGGTGACTACGGCCAGGCGGCCCTCGAATTCATTACTCATAAATACTTCCCCTTGAATAGTCAGAGAGTGGAAATCAAAGGGGAGCCATCAAAAAACGGGCCAAGTGATTTTGTTATATAAATCAATTGGATATTATGTTGATAGTCGTTATGACTATTTGAAAATGAGGTTATAAAGACTGCACGCAGTCATTATGACTCCAGTTTTCGCAGTGCAACGGCAGCGAGCCTCCTCGCGATGTAGGACTATCAGGCGGTATCAATGTTGAATGTCAGAGGGTCATCGCGAGCAGGCTCCACAATAGAGATCAGTCAGTCAGGGACATCGCTTTATCGCCCCGGTGCATCATTGACTGGAGCGAATGGCTCCGCCATCGATCAACAGGTTCTGCCCGGTGATGTAGCTGGCGTGAGCGCTGCAGACAAACGCACAAAGAGCGCCGAACTCTTCGGGTGTGCCAAAGCGCTTGGCCGGGATTTCTTGACGGCATTCATCCAGGAACGCTTCGCTGTCCTGGCCAAGATCCTGGGCGGCTTCTACCAGGTTGTTGCGCAGCCGATCGGTGTCGAACGAGCCCGGTTGCAGGTTGTTGATGGTCACGTTGCGGCTGGCGATGTTCTCTTGCCGGGCGAGCCCCGCGATGAAACCGGTCAGCCCGCTGCGTGCTCCGTTAGACAGGCCAAGACTCTCGATGGGTGACTTGACCGCGCTCGAGGTGATGTTGACGATACGTCCGAAACCTCGTTCGGCCATGCCATCCACCGTGGCCTTGATCAGCTCGATGGGGGTGAGCATGTTGGCATCCAGGGCCTTGATCCAGGCATCCCGGTCCCAGTCGCGGAAGTCTCCCGGAGGCGGCCCGCCAGCGTTGTTGATGAGGATGTCGAAATGCCCATGGGCGGCCAGCGCAGCCGCCCGGCCTGCCGCGGACGAGATGTCGCCGGCGACGGCAATGACGGTTACGGCGGGGTTCAGCGCGCGTAACTGATTGGCGGTTTCATTCAGAGTCTCTTCGCCCCGAGCCGTGATCACAACGTTGACGCCTTCGCTGACCAGCGCCTGGGCGCACGCCTTGCCAAGCCCTTTGCTGGCCGCACAAACCAGTGCCCAGCGCCCCGCGATGCCGAGATTCATAGGTGGTCTCCTGAGTGATCTTATAAAGGGAAAGTAAAATACCGTGGTCACGCGGCGCAGCATAATCCTCAAACTGCCGGGATCACACCCAGTCAGTTTCCTACAGCACTCAAGACGGGTTGGCAGAGCAGTTGGAGCTGCAAGCCGAATTTCATAAGTGCGCATAATATTAGTATTAGGTTATGCGTAAATTGAATTTTACAAGGCGGGTTCTTATCGCTAGCTTAGAAGCGTTCGTTAGGAAGAAAGAAAATTATATAACCAATCATCTTTCTTTACGCTACCAAGGAGCCCCCCATGAGCGTTCAATTCATTGGCATGATTGGCCACCGGCTGTCATCGGAAACCCTGGACCCTGTAGGTCCTGTCTTCGACAAGTCGTATATCACCCGTTTTGCTCAGGTGCATGAGGAAGCCGGTTTCGACCGCATTCTGGTCGGCTATTGGTCGGACCAGCCGGACGGTTTCCTGGTCACCGCGTTGGCGGGACAGGCCACCTCGCGCATCCACTTCCTCCTGGCGCATCGCCCGGGGTTCGTCGCGCCCACCCTGGCGGCGCGCAAGCTGGCCACCCTCGAACACCTGCTCGATGGTCGTCTGGCGGTGCATGTCATCAGTGGCGGCAACGATGGCGAGCAACGCAAGGACGGCGACTACCTGGATCACGACCAGCGCTATGCCCGCACCGATGAATTCCTGCAGGTGGTACGGCAGGTCTGGACGGGCGAGAAGCCGTTCGACCATCAGGGCGAGTTCTATCAGGCGCAGGGCGCTTTTTCGGCGATCAAGCCGCTGCAAAAACCGCACATCCCGGTGTATTTCGGTGGCTCCTCGGCTGCGGCACTGGCAGTCGCGGGCAAGCATGCCGACGTGTTTGCGCTCTGGGGCGAGTCGCTGGAGCAGACCCGCGAAACCATTCAGGCGGTGCGCGCCGAGGCGACCAGGCAGGGACGTGAGATTCAGTTCAGCGTCTCGTTCCGGCCGATCATCGCCGAGACCGAGGCGGCCGCCTGGGCCAAGGCCGACAGCATTCTGCAGACCGCCCGCCAGCGCCTGGCGCGCTGCGGCCCGGTGCTGGCAAACAAGCCGCAGAGCGTGGGTGCCCAGCGCCTGCTCGACACCGTCGCCCGAGGCGAGCGTGTCGATGAGCGCCTGTGGACGGGAATCGCCGGACTGGTCGGCGGTGGTCACAACTCCACGGCATTGGTCGGCACGGCCGAGCAGGTGGCCGATGCGCTATTGGCCTATTACGACCTGGGCGTGACCTCCTTCCTGATCCGTGGTTTCGACCCGGTCAACGATGCACAGGACTACGGCCGCAAGCTGATTCCGCTGACCCGCGCCAAGGTCGCTGCACGTCAGGCCCGACTGAGTGCCTGAAGCTTTTCCCCCTGACTTTAATTCAAGCTGTCACGAGACCGCGCGCGCGGATCGGGCTCTTTACTGTTTGCCTGACAAGGCATCTGGAGACTTCCGTGCGAAACCTTCTGCAACTGGCTGCCGGTGTACTGGCCACCTCCCTGAGTCTCACCGCGTCGGCCCTGACCCTTAATGTCGGCGATCAAAGTTACAACACCCGTTCCGTGATGGAAGCGGCGGGGGTGCTCGACGACTTGCCGTACACCCTGGAATGGAAGCAGTTCACTGCCGGCTCGCCGGTGGCCGAAGCATTGAACGTCGGCAGCCTCGACCTGGGCCTGCTCGGCGATGCGCCGCCGCTGTTCCTTGGCGCCCTGGGCGCACCGATCAAGGTGATCGCGGTGACCCGGCAGAATCTCGACGGCGTGGCCATCCTGGTGAGCAAGGATTCCCCGATCAAGACTCTGGAAGACCTGCGCGGCAAACGTGCGGCGATCTGGAAAGGTTCCTGGAGCCAGCAGTTGCTGTTCAGTGCCCTGGACCAGGCCGGTGTGCCCCGTGACGCCCTGGACTTGCGCTACCTGAGTGCGCTGGATGCGTCCCATGCGCTGGATGGTGGTTCGGTGGACGTGATCGCCACGTGGGAGCCCTACGTGACCGTGCAGGAACGCCAGGGCGCCCGGGTCCTGGCCACGGCCAAGGACCTGATTCCGGCCCAGAGCTTCGTGGTGGCGAGCAACAAGGCCGTGGTGGAAAAGCGTGCGGCAATCGCCGATTTCCTCCAGCGTTTGAAACAGGCCCGTGACTGGACCCTGAGCGATCCGGCGCACACCGAGGCCTATGCCGATGCCTGGGCAATACGTACCCGTGCCGACCGCGACATCGCCCGGGCCTGGTTCGCTCGAGCGAAAACCGATGTAGTGCCGGTCAGCAAGCAGTCGATTGCCGATGCGCAGAAAACCATCGACTTCTTCAGTGGCCTGGGCCTGATCAAGTCCTACCCGGCACCGACCTTGTTCGACCAGTCTTTCGCAGGGGCGTTGCAACCGGCCGTGGCCAAGGCTGGCGTGCAACCATGAGGCCGCAGGCCAGGGAGGACTTCAGACACTGAATTTATCGATCTGCGTTTCGCGCCACATAATCCCGGCACCTGGCAGGTCCGGGATTACCGCGTGCCCGTCCTTGAAGGTCAGCGTCGGTTCGATGACCGCCCCGGCGATGTCCAGCCGTTCGAGCCAGTCTGCCGTGGGGGAGACCGCCAGCAGATGCGCACTGAACTCCTGAAACAAATGGCTGGAAAGCGGCAGACTGAACTGCTGGGCCAAAGCACTTGCTCGAAGCCATCCGGTGACACCGCCGATTTTCATCAGGTCCGGCATCGCCAGGTCGCACGCACCCGCATTCAGCGCCTTGAACATCTCTTCGGGACCGAACCAGTTCTCGCCGATTTGAATCGGTACATCCAACGCTGCGCAGATGCGTGCATGCCCGGCATAGTCGTGCTGCAAGGTCGGCTCTTCGATCCAGGCCAGGCCTTCCTCTTGCAGGGCCAGGCCCCGGCGGATGGCTTCGGGCACGGTCAGGCTCTGGTTGTAGTCGACCATGATGGAAAAATCTTCACCCACTGCGCGACGCATGCTTCGAATCACCCGCAAATCCTCGGCCAGACTGGCATAGCCGATCTTGGTCTTGACTGCGCGAAAGCCCGTTTCGGCGGCGCTGACCGCACGAGTCGTAGCCAGGGCTTCTCCGTCCAGGCTGTGGCTGTCATAGCTTTTCACTGCTCGCAGACTGCCGCCCAGACACTGTACCAACGGCAGCCCTTGGGTCTTGGCTAAAGCATCCCAGGCGGCCATGTCGATGCCCGAGGCAGCCATACGCACCAGACCTGTGAAACCCAACAGGCAAAAGCGCTTGCTGAGCATCTGTTCCAGGTCACCGGGTGCCAAGGGCTGATCGACGATCAGACCGGCCATGTTATCGACCATTTGCTTGAGCGGCTTGAGCGCTGCCAGCGTGTAGGCGAACAGGTAGGCATGCCCGGTTACGCCAGCGTCGGTCGTCAGGTCCAACAGCACCAACGGGGCGCTGGCGACAGTACCGACGGCGGTATGAATGGGATACGTCAGGGGAACATTCACAGCGCGAGACTGGAGTCCGGTGATCTTGATGGCAGGCATCTTCAGCTTCTCGCTTGGTCAAGTGGGTGAATCCGGGCAGGTACCAGGACGGTTTGTGCCGGTGCAGGCGACAGGTCGAGGTAAGCGGGCGACAACTGCTCCACGCAAGGGCAACCGATCTGGGCCAGGGTTCGGTCGATATCGGCCTTGAGCAGGCGCAACACGTCGTCCACACCGGCTTCGCCCCGCGCCGCCAGGCCATACAGGGTGGCGCGCCCCAGCAGTACGGCGTCGGCCCCCATGGCCAGCGCCTTGACGACGTCGGCTGCGCGACGGAAACCGCTGTCGATGAGTACCGGGCGGCTGACCATGCGCACGGTTTCAGCCAGCACTTCGAAGGGCGAGATGGCCGTGTCGAGTTGCCGTGCGCCGTGGTTGGACAGAATCACCCCGTCGACACCCTCAGCGATACATCGGGCGGCATCGTCGGCATCCAGCAGGCCCTTGACCAGCAAGGTGTGGGGCCATTTGTCGCGCAGCCAGCGCAACGCCTGCCAATCGAAACTGGCATCCATCTGCCGGCTCATCAGGGCGGCCTGGACCTCCAGGCTGGACGCATCACTGCTGACAAAGTTGGCCAGTTCGGGCATGCCATGGCGCAGCAGATCAAGTGACCAGCGCGGATGCAGGCACCCGTCGAGCATTACCCGCGGGCTATAGCTCATGGGCATCTTGAATCGGTTGCGCAGGTCGCGTTCGCGATAGCCGTTGACTCCAACGTCGATGGTCAGCACCAGGGTCGTGTAGCCAGCGGCCAGCGCTCGTTCGACCATCTGTTCGGCCAGGGTGCGGTGGACCACATAGAGCTGGAACCACAATTCACCATCGCAACGGCGGGCCAGGTCCTCGATGGACAGGTTGGAGGCGGTGGAAAGCACGAAAGGAATACCCGCCCGGCTGGCCGCGCGGGCCAGGGCCAGATCGCCCTCGGGCCACAACGCGCCATTGAGGCCGGTGGGGCCGATCAACAGCGGCAGTGCCTGGCGTTTGCCGAACAGACGGGTCGATAGGTCGCGCTGGCTGACGTCTACCAGCCGCCGCGGCTTGAATCGAACACGCTGGAATACCTCGCGGTTGTGCTGCAGGCCCTGTTCATCTTCGGCGCCGCCTTCAAGGTAATCGAAGACTGTTTTGGGCAAGCGTCGACGGGCCAATTGGCGGTAGTCGGCGACGTTCAGCGGAGCATTGTTCCACATGGATGCTGCTCCTCAGCTCTGCGGCGCCAACGTACTGACTTCAATCAGTACCGGCGCGTGCAGCGCCAGAGCCTGATGCAGGGCATCTTCAAGCTGGTCTCGGTCCCAGGCTTTGAACGACTGCATGCCATAGCCCTTGGCCAAGGCGCAGAAGTCGATGCCCGGGACGTCCAGGCCAGGTACGTTCTCCACTTCCAGAACCCCGGCAAACCAGCGCAAGGCACCGTAGGTACCGTTGTTCATGATGATGAATATCGTCGGAATGTTGTATTGGACGGCGGTCCATAGTGCGCTGATGCTGTAGTTGGCCGAGCCATCACCGATCACTGCAATGACACGCCGCTCGGGCTCAGCCAGTTGCACACCCACTGCCGCCGGCATGGCGAATCCCAGGCCACCGGCAGCGGCGAAGTAGTAGCTGCCCGGATTGCGCATGGCCAGGCGTTGCCACATCAGTGCGGTGGTGGAGGTGGATTCGTTGAGGTAAATGGCCGTGTGCGGAGCGATTTCGTCGAGGGTGTCGAATACGACTTCCGGGCGCAGCGGGCCTGCGTGCTGCTCCACCGGCTCAGGCAGTGGCAGCGGTGTCGGCATTGCCCGGGAGGAGGGCTTCACGCGTTCAGCCAAGGCGGCCGCGATCAACCCGACATCGCCGACGATGGCATCGCCCATCGGTGCCCGCGCCGCTTCCAGCGGGTCGCAGGTGACGGCAATCAGCCGCGTACCTTGGGCCAGGTACTGACCCGGATCGTACTGGTGGTAGCGAAACACCGGTGCGCCGAGTACCAGCACCAGATCATGGCCTTCCAGCAGTTTGCCAATGGCCGCAATGCCCGCCGGGAGCAGGCCACGGAAGCACGGGTGGCGAGTCGGGAAAGGACAGCGCGGCGCCGACGGTGCGACCCACACCGGGGCTTTCAGGCGTTCTGCCAATGTCACGCAATGCTCGTTGGCCTTCGCCGCATCGACATCCGGACCCAGCACCAGCACCGGGTTGCGGGCATTCGACAGTTGTTCGAGCAGATCGGCCAGAAGGACATCGCCCGGCAACCCGGCACTGACTACCCGTCGCTCAAGCAAGTGAGAAGATTGTGGATCGGCTTCCCGCGCCCAGTCGTCATAGGGCACGGACAAGTAGACCGGCCCGCGCGGCGACATGGAGGCCATATGGATCGCCCGACTCATGGCGTGCGGGACTTCCTGGGCGCTGGCCGGCTCATAACTCCATTTGACCAGCGGCCTGGGCAGGTTGGCGGCGTCGACGTTGGTCAGCAGCGCTTCGACTCCCACCATGGCGCGGGTCTGCTGGCCTGCAGTGATGATCAGTGGAGTATGAGAGTTCCAGGCATTGCTCAACGCACCCATGGCGTTGCCAGTGCCGGCGGCCGAATGCAGGTTCACGAAACCGGGGGTACCGCTGGCCTGTGCGTAACCATCGGCGATGCCGACCACCACACCCTCGTGCAAACCGAGGATGTAGTTGAAGTCCTTTGGAAAATCCTTGAGGAACGGCAGCTCGTTGGAGCCCGGGTTGCCAAAGACGGTGGTGATGCCTTGGCGACGCAGCAATTCGTAGGTCGTGGAGTGTACGGATGCCATTGCGATGATCTCTGTCAAAACGTCAGCCTCAAAAGTAAGAGGTCGTCTTGAATAGATCAAATAGATGGTTTTTTCGACTTAATATAGATGCTGTCTATTTTTATTGGGGCGCCTGGCCGGCCGCCTGGGCTCAAAGGCCTGCCAGGGCGTCCTTCAACAGCCCGCAAAACCAGCGTTGCGCAAGGATATCGCTGTCATGGTCATTCCATTGCAGGCTGACTTCGATAGACGGGACGCTGAAGGGCAGTTCCACCACGCGGGTATGGCTGCGAGACGCGAACATCGCGGCCACCCGTGAGGGCAGGGTGACCAGCAGGTCGCTGCCGGAAACAACTTCCGGCAACACACTGAAGTGCGGCACCCGCAACCTGACCTTGCGTTCGAAGCCGGATTCGCGCAATCGATCCTCGACCACGTGGTGCCCGGACACGGCGGAAACCACCACGTGGTTCTCCTCCAGGTACTGCTCCATCGTCATCGTCGAGCCAATGCGTGGGTGGTCCTGACAAACCAGGCACACATAGCGCTCACTGAAAATCAGCGCACAGTTGGTATTGAGTGGTGAGTCGCTGCGGTTGCAGATGGCCGCGTCGATCTTTCCAGTACTCAGCCATTCGCTGAGCTTTTCGATATCGAGCTGGATGATTTCCAGCTCGATGCCGGGCGCTTGCGCCTGCAAGGCCTTGAGGATGTAGGGCAGAAAGAACACTTCGCCCAGATCGGACAAGACCAGGCGAAAGCCCCGTGTCGAAACCCGTGGGTCGAAGTGGCTGGTCTGGGCAATCGCCCGCTCGATCTCCGACAGTGAGTAACGGAATTTCGCGTACAGCTGCGTGGCCAGGAATGTCGGCTGCATGCCGTCCCGGCTGCGCTTGAACAGCGGTTCGTTGAGCAATGTGCGCAGGCGATTCAAGGCGTAGCTCACGGACGGCTGGGTCACATGCAAGCGCTCGGCGGCGCCGCTGACGCTGCCGGTTTCGAAAATCGTCACGAAGACCCGGATCAGATTGAGGTCGATCACTGCCACTCCGAATATAGTTTGTATTTATAGTTAATCGAAAAATCTATCTATTTGATCTATTCAAATTCTATCCATAT
Organism: Pseudomonas sp. KH_050; assembly: GCF_057838875.1. Taxonomy (NCBI): domain Bacteria; kingdom Pseudomonadati; phylum Pseudomonadota; class Gammaproteobacteria; order Pseudomonadales; family Pseudomonadaceae; genus Pseudomonas; species Pseudomonas sp. KH_050. The sequence goes on from NZ_CM174478.1 coordinate 2,911,176, forward strand.
CGTCTGGAAACGCAAACGAAGCAGTCCTGCATCGCTTCGCAATCTTCTGGACAGCGCACTGCCAAGTCCCGCTGCCATGGCCCCGAAAATAATAAGAGTAACGTGTATGCGCTCAATCAATGCGTTGGAAGTCGTCAACTCCGCACGGCTTAACCGGTTCCACTACCTGCTGGTTTTCTGGTGTTCGTTCATCATGATGTTCGATGGCTACGACCTGGTCATCTACGGTTCGGTGTTGCCCCATTTGATGACCGCCTGGGCGTTGACACCCGGCGAAGCGGGCATGCTGGGCGCCAGTTCCATGGTCGGGATGATGTTTGGCGCAGTCACCCTGGGCACCCAGGCTGACCGTTTCGGCAGGCGTCGCATTATCCTTTTCTGCGTTGCCTTGTTCAGCCTCGCGGCGTTGTCCAACGCCTTTGCCACCGACGCCACCAGCTTCGCCTTGTGCCGCTTCCTGACTGGCGCAGGACTGGGAGGCGTTGTGCCTAACCTGGTGACCATTCTCAAAGAGATGTCGCCGGGTTCATGTCGCAATCGTCTTATCAACCTTATGCTCAGCTTCTTCGCCATCGGTGGGCTGCTTTCCGGCCTGGCAGGTATCTATCTGATCCCGCTTCTGGGTTGGCATTCGCCGTTCTACGTCGCGGGCCTGTCGTTTTTGTCCTTGCCGTTGCTCTACAAGACCCTGCCCGAGTCGGTGGCCTACCTGCTGCATCGTAACCGCCAGGAGGAGGTGGCCAGGATGTTGCGTCGGATCAACCCCAATCACAATCCCGTTGGCGCGGTGACCTATGTGTTGCAGTCGGCTGTTGAAGCGGGCGCTGGCAAAACGTCGATGTCAGCGTTGTTCGGCAATGGTCGGGGGTTCAGCACATTGATGCTGTGGTTGAGCTTCGGCATGTGCATGCTGATGGTGTATGGCCTGAACACCTGGTTGCCGAAACTGATGAGCAGCGGTGGCTATCCATTGGGGTCGAGCATCGTGTTTCTGGTGGTAATGAACGTCGGCTCCCTGATCGGCACCTTGATCAGCGGCGTGCTGGCCGATCGTTGGGGTTGCAAGGCGACACTGGCGCTGTTCTTCGCCCTGGCTGCCGTCTCCATATCGATGTTGGGCATCAAGCCGGATGCGACCACGCTCTATGCCTTGTTGCTGATCGCTGGCGGTTCAACCGTGGGCTGCCTCTCTGTAGTGCATACCCTGGCCGCCGATCTTTACCCCTCCCAGGTTCGTTCCACCGGCGTCAGCATGGCGGCTGCGATAGGCCGTTGCGGCGCTGTGGCAGGGCCGCTGCTGGGAGGCTTTCTGTTCAGCCTGAGCCTGCCCTTTGAGCACAATTTCCTGGTCTTCGCCCTTCCTGGAGTGATCGCGGTGATTGCCGTGTTGTTGGTATCACAGAAGCCGGTTGCACTTCCTCTTGCACAAACCCGCCCTACGGAGAGTGTCTGATATGGCCATCGCCAACCTTCAAAATCACTATGCGTCTATTGCTGCATTCATGGACGAGCAACGCTGGAAAGCACGCTTTTATACTGGAACCTGGCAATCGGCCGCTAACGAAATGCCGGTGAATGAGCCCGCCACCGGTGAGTGCCTGGCAACCGTCGGGATTGCCAGCGCGGCGGACGTTGCAGAGGCCGGACTGCGCGCCCGGCAAGCCCAGTCGGGTTGGGCGGCCACTCCTTTCGATCAGCGCGCGGCGATACTGCGAGAGGCGGCGCGGCTTCTGCAACAGGAAGCCGAGAGCTTCATCGAATGGAATATCCGTGAGTGTGGCGGCGCTCGTTTCAAAGCCGAGTGGGAGCTCAGTGTGTGCGTCGAGCAGTTGCAGATGGCCGCCGCCATGCCCATGCAAGCCAATGGCGAAGTGTTTCCCTCGAGCCTGCCAGGGCGAACCAATATCTGGCGGCGGGTGCCGATGGGGGTTGTCGCGGTCATCTCTCCCTGGAATTTCCCGTTGCTGTTGTCCTTGCGCTCGATTGCGCCGGCACTTGCTTTGGGGAATGCGGTACTACTGAAACCCTCGGAATTCAGCAGCGTCACCGGGGGCCTGCTGCTGGCGCGGTTGTTTGAGCTGGCGGGTGTGCCGCAAGGGGTGTTTCAAGTGCTTCCCGGTCTTGCACAAACCGGTTCCGCATTGGTCAGCGACCCTTCGGTGAAGATGATCGCCTTCACCGGTTCGACGGCGGTGGGGCGCAGGATTGCCGAAACCTGCGGTGGACTGCTCAAGCGCTGTTCGCTGGAACTGGGCGGCAACAATGCCCTGATCGTTTGCCCTGACGCAGACCTCGATGCGGCCAGCTCGTCAGGTGCCTGGGGCTCGTTCCTGCACCAAGGGCAGATCTGCATGCAGGCGGGAAGGCACATTGTTCATCGCAGCGTGGCCACGGCCTACACCGAGAAACTCAGGGAACGGGCAGAGCATCTTGCCTGCGGGAACCCCTTTACCCAGGACGTGCAACTTGGACCCCTGATCAACGCCCAGCAGCGCGACCGCGTACATGGCCTGGTACAAGACGCCATCCACCAGGGCGCGACGTTGGTCACAGGAGGGGAATACCAGGATCTGTGTTACCGGCCGACCGTACTGATCGACGTTACGCCGGATATGCCGGTGTTCAAGGACGAGATTTTCGGGCCGGTCGCGCCCATTGTGGTGTACGACGATATCGAGGAGGCCTTGGCGCTGGTCAATGCGTCGCCATACGGATTGGCGGTTGCCATTCATACCGCCAATGCCACGCGCGGCTATGAATGGGCAGGGCGTATACATAGCGGCATGGTGCATGTGAACGACCAGACGGTGAACAACGAATTCCAGGTGCCTTTTGGCGGCATGGGGGTTTCCGGTTACGGCGGCCGTTACGGTGGCCCGGCGAACTTTGATGAGTTCACCGAGCGTCAGTGGGTCAGTCTGATGAATGATCCGGTCCAGTACCCGTTCTAGCGCACTGTCCTGTCGCTGGGGGGAGCAGGCGCGATCCCGGCGATTGCGCCTTCTATATAAAAAACCAATGAATCCGGCGAGGCCCTTCGCAGGGGCTCGGCTGTGCGCTGCATTTGAGTTTTTGCAGAACAACAATAAGAAAAGGAATGTGTGTCATGAAAGCTTCTGTTCGTCTTGGTGCTTTGGGCTCCCTGTTGACCATGGCAATCGCTCCTGCGGTGAAGGCTGATGCCCTGGAAGACAGTCATCTCAACCTCGGGTTGCGCAACTTTTACCTGGACCGGGACTTCAAGCAGAACAATGCTCCCAAGTCTCGTGTCGGCAGTTGGAGCCAGGGTTTCGATCTGCAATTCAAGTCGGGCTATACCGAGGGTCCGATCCAGTTTGGTCTGGATGCCGCCGGACAGTTCGCCTATCGGCTCGATGGCGGTGGAGGGCGGGGGCCGGACACCGTGTTGCCCTACGATGCCGGCAAGGGCGAACCGGTTCATGACTATGGTCGTGCCGGCCTGACCGCCAAAGTGCGGATGTCCAGCACCGAGGTCCGCGTGGGCGAGCACCGCCCAACCTTGCCTGTGGCCTTTATGGACGACTCCAGGCAGCTGGTCACTACCTTTGAAGGGGCGACCATTGAGTCCCGGGAGTGGTCGAAGCTGACCTTGAATGCCGGTAGGTTCTGGAAGATCTCCTCGCGCGAATCGTCCAATCGGGAGGACATCTACCTGTTCGGCGACAGTCCTGCCCAGAGCAGCGACGGACTCAACTTCGCGGGTGCGCGTTACGACTTTACCCCTGCGCTCAACGCCACCTATTACTTTGGTCAACTGGAAGACATCTATCAGCAACATTACCTCGGCCTGGCGTATACCTTGAGTTTTGGGGACGGCTATAGCCTCAAGAACGATGTCCGTTACTACAACAGTCGCGAGGAGGGCAAGCAGCTGTCGGGCGACCTCGATAACCGATCGCTGGGCTTTATGACGGCGCTGAAAAAAGGTGGAAACACCTACACGCTCGCTTATCAACGCATGTTCGGTGACGACGCCTTTCCGCTACTCAATGGCTACGCGCCGCAGCCTTATCTGGTGAACTGGTCGACCGTTGCTTTCTTCAAAGCCAGCGAGCGATCCTGGCAAGCGCGTTACGACTACGATTTCGCCGCCTTGGGTGTTCCGGGTCTCAAGTTCATGACCCGCTATCTGCGCGGTGTCGACATCAATCGTGGAGCGAATCTTGCGGATAACGTCGAGAGCGAACGCAACTTCGTCATGTCTTATGTGGTGCAGAGTGGTCTGCTTCAGGGACTGGGTGTCGAAGGTCGCACCATCAAGGTGAAAACCCGATACGGCGCTGACTACGATGAGAACCGGCTGATCACCTCTTACACATGGAAGTTCTGGTAGGCACAACGGATTAAAGCCCTTGGCATACACTTGTGCGGTGATTCCACGGAGCCAGGAACATGTCCAGGGCAACCGCTACACGTAGCATCCCCCGCACGGTGTGGGCGTTAGGCTTTGTCAGCCTGTTCATGGACGTGTCTTCAGAGATGGTCCATAGCCTGCTGCCCGTATTTCTGGTGGGCACTCTCGGCGTCAGCATGATCACCTTGGGGCTGATCGAGGGTATTGCCGAGGCGACGGCGCTGATCGTTAAAGTCTTTTCAGGCGCCATCAGTGATTACTTCGGACGACGCAAGGGCTTGCTGTTGCTCGGCTACGGACTGGCTGCACTCTCCAAGCCTCTATTCCCGTTGGCCCACACCGCGGAAATGGTATTCACCGCGCGCTTTCTGGACCGGATTGGCAAAGGTATTCGCGGGGCTCCACGTGACGCTCTGGTCGCTGACGTAGCCCCACCGCAGATCCGTGGAGCCTGCTTCGGTTTACGTCAATCCATGGACACCGTGGGAGCCTTTCTCGGGCCGGCAATGGCGATCGCATTGATGTATGTCTTCCACGAAAACATCCCGCTGGTGCTTTGGATCGCCGTGATACCGGCTTTGGTGGCGGTGAGTCTGATTGTCGTTGGCATTGATGAACCGAAGCATGCAGGGCCAGGTCCGGCACAACGTTTTCGTTCACCCATTCGACTGGGACTGCTTCACAGTTTTTCTCCGGCGTACTGGCAGGTGGTGATAGTCGGCGCATTGTTCACCCTTGCACGTTTCAGCGAGGCGTTCCTGGTCTTGCGCGCTCAACAAACAGGGCTGTCCGCGACTTGGGTGCCGATTGTGATGGTGGTGATGGCCTTGTTCTACACGCTCTCGGCCTACCCGGTGGGAAAACTCTCTGATCGTGTGAGCCGCACCCGTCTGCTCGGGGGCGGATTGATCCTGCTGATCCTGGCAGATCTGGTTCTGGCTAACGCTGACTCGATCAGTATGCTGATGCTCGGTGTCTCATTGTGGGGGCTTCATATGGGATTCAGTCAGGGGCTGCTGGCGACGCTGGTCGCTGACACGACTCCCGCTGAGTTGAAGGGCACCGCATTCGGGATTTTCAATCTGGTGAGTGGGGTTTCAATGCTGCTGGCAAGCGGGGTGGCAGGGCTGCTGTGGCAAACCTATGGGGCAGCAATGACCTTCTATGCCGGGGCAGTATTTTCTGCGGTCGCGCTCATGCTGCTCCTGGTACGCGGTGAAAAGAGTCGGCATCACCAGAAGCATCGGCAGTGACCATTCGACCGTACCCCGCACACGCCCAACCGGAGCTGCCGCAGGCTGCGATCTTTTGATCTTGCTGTTGCTGTTGCTGTTGCTGTTGCTGTTGCTGTTGCTGTTGCTGTTGCTGTTGCTGTTGCTGTTGCTGTTGCTGTTGCTGTTGCTGTTGCTTTTGAACTTGATCTGCCTGCCCCTTTCCCAGAGGCCGAACGCAGGCGTTGCGCAATGGGGTCGTGTCAGTCGACATCAATGGCAGATGCCAGACCGTCTTCACGCCCTGAGCCTTTCCGTCCACACGGTTGGGCTTTGTCAGAGCCGCCTTCATCGCGAGCAAGTCGGATCGCCGCACCGCCGCTCCCACACAATCAAGATCAAAAGATCGCAGCCTGCGGCAGCTCCTACAGGGGAATCCAGTGACCAGCGAACGGCATAATCCCTTTCGGCATGCGCTACAGGAAATTCATGATCGCATCAAAATGTTCATCACTGTGAAGACCAGGCAGTGAAGCCCATCGGGCATCAATAAATCCTTTTTGCTCGTGGCTCTTTAATCGGACTCCAGCTCAGCCGATGTCATCGTAATGTCATGGTCCCAGTGGCAAGATCCTTCACCCCCCTACTTTTTTATGGTCTCGCGGACGAAGTGCTTTCGGCTCGTGAGCTCAAAAGGAATTCAGCATGAAGGGTGACGCTTCGCTGTTTGCCGCCGTTGATCTCGGTTCCAACGCGTTTCGGATGATGATTGGCCAACAGGTCAAGCGCAACCAACGGCTGGTCATTCAGGAAGTGAAAACCTTTCGCGAGCCCGTGCGTCTTGCAGAAGGGTTTCAAGGAAAAGCACTGGATGGTTTCGCGTTGGAGCGCGGCTGGCTGGCCCTGGAGCGATTCGGCAAGCAGCTACGCAATTTCGAGGCTGGCCGTGTTCGGGCGGTGGCTACCAGCGCAGTACGTGAGGCCAATAATTGCGACGTGTTCCTTGCTGGTGCCGAACAACGCCTGGGGTTCCGTATCGATGTGATTTCCGGGCGCGAGGAAGCCAAACTCGTCTATGCGGGGGTGGCCCACACAATGCCAAGTGCGCAAGTCGTTCGACTGGTCGTTGATATCGGTGGCGGGTCTACCGAACTCATTGTCGGGCAGGGTGATCGTCCGTTGTTGACTGAAAGCATAGCGATCGGCAGCGGCAGTTTTAGCAAGCGCTATTTTGTCGGTGGCTATATTGACAGTCGCGCTCTCCAGGAGGCCGAGCGAATCGCCAGCGAGAAAATTGAAAAGGTTGCCCAGCGTTATCGCAAGCTGGGCTGGGAGCAAGCCATCGGCTCTTCCGGCACGGCAAGGATGCTGGCCAAGGTACTCAAGGCCAATGGCCTGAATGCCTATGGTCAAGACGGCATTACTTATGCTGGCTTGTTGCGCTTGTCCCTTTGTCTGCTGGAGGCCGGCCACGTCAAACAATTGAAACTGGCTGGACTGCAGGCACAACGATTGAGCACGTTGCCGGGTGGGCTGGCGGTAATGCTCGCTGCCTTCAAAGTGTTAGGCATCGAAGAGATGATCCCCTCCGAACCAGGTTTGAGAATGGGTGTACTCCACGGCCTGATGCGGATGCCTGGCTCATCGATCATGTAGGGGCCAAGTCTTTGCAAGCAACCGTAAAAGTCGTGTCAGCTGTGCCTCTGCTTTCAATAGCGCCACCGCGCCAGCGGCCTCAATCAGTCGCGGGTAGAGACTGTTGAAAAAAGAAAGAGGGTGCGCCCATGAACTGTCTCATTTGTGCAGGAACCGCCGAGCGCATTCTGTGTGATGGTGATTGGGAAGAGCGAGACTGCCCCTCCTGTGGGCATTACCGGGTTTCTGATGCCCTGGTGTTAACCCTGATGGAGCAGGGGCAGATTTTTGATGTGAGCAAAATGAGGATCTGGCTTGCAGAAAAGCGCAGGGACGGCGGGATACCTTATATCGAGATCCATGAAGCGCTGCTCATGCCATAAGCCAGTGGTTCCTTGCTGTGCAGGCTCGCCACCCATGGATGAAAGCGCCGCCCCTCATCCATTCAAAATCACATAAACCTTTCTGACATCGGTGAGGTTTTCCCAGGTGCGCGCAAGGCTGACGCCGATAAAACGCAGCGGCTGGGGTTACAACAATTACCTGGAGACCAAGCAGATCACTCAATACACCGGCGGCCCCTGGGGCTGGTACCTGAAATAGCGAGGAGCTAAAAGCGGTAGGCCGCAGGAATCTGCCGGGAAATGAACTGCTGCATGTGTTCGAGAAAGCTGATGTGCAGTTTCGACACCGGCCCCTGAACCGGCAGCAGCATACTGAAGTCCATTTCGATTGCCGGTTCGAACGCTTTGAACAGGATGCCACTGCCGCGGTACTCGACCGCGCTGATGGCATCGACCAGCGCCACCCCCAAGCCTTGTTCGACAAACGCGCACATTGGCAGCGACAGCTGGGTCTCCAGGCGCAGTTCGCGCTCGACCTCATGGGCGGCAAATATCGCGTCGATGTGCTGGCGCGAACCGATGGATTGCGGATAGGAAATAAACGCCTCGCCGTGCAGGTCTTCCGGCACGATCGTGGTCTTGCCCTGTAAACGATGGCCGGTCGGCAGTGCGCAGAGCATGCGAGTGGCCAACAGTTGCTCCGCGCGTGGGCTGGGGTAGGTATTGGGCAGCACGATGATGCCCAGGTCGCAGCGCTGGCCGACCACCAGATCGACCACCTCCCGCGATGAATGCACCACCAGCGATATCTGCACCTGATCATGCTCGGCCATGAACGCGGCGATGGCCCGCGGCAGGAACGACAAGCCCATGGCCGGTGCGCAAGCGATGTGCAGTGAGCCGCGTTTCAAACTGCGAATGTCCTGCGCCGTTCGGGCAATGGTTTCGACCCCGATCAGTGAACGCTGCACTTCCTGATACAGCGTCATGGCCTCGGGGGTCGGCTGCAGCCGGCCTTTGATCCGGTCAAACAAGCTGAAACCGATGTCCTCCTCGAGGCTGGCAATCAGTCGCGTCGCCGCCGGTTGCGAGATGTGCAGCATTTCGGCGGCGCGGGTCACGGTCTGGCCCAGAATCACCGCGCGAAAGGCTTCCAGCTGACGAAGATTCATGGCGGAGCGTTCCTTTGAAAAATCCATAACAAAAAGACATGGGCTTGCCAAAATAAAGCATTTTTCAATGCGCTGTCAGCTCTCTAGGATCTTCTCTATATAGATTCTCGAGGCCTGGTGCCTGCGCTGCAGGTGATTTTTCAGCATCGAACGAACGACAGCGGGACTCATGCAAAAACCTGATGTGATTATCGTCGGCGGCGGCCTGGTGGGTATGTCCATCGCTTACGGGCTGGCTTTGCTCGGTCGCCAGGTCCGTGTCCTGGATGAAGGTGACGACGCCTTTCGGGCCGCGCGCGGCAACTTCGGCCTGTTGTGGGTCCAGGGCAAGGGCTACGGGATGAGTTCGTACGCGCAATGGACTCGCGAATCGGTAGCGCTGTGGCCACGGCTCGAGGCGTCGTTGCAGGCAGACACCGGCATCGACGTTCATCTGCGCCAATCCGGCGGGTTCCAGCTGTGCCTGACTGACGATGAAATGGCCGAAGAAAGCCGTCGACTGCTCTGGCTGCGCGAAGCCATGGCGGGCGATTACCCCTTCGAACTACTGGACTCGGCACAATTGCGCGCCCGCTTGCCTGGCGTGGGGCCGAGCGTCGTCGGCGGCTGTTACTCGCCCATGGACGGGCACGTCAATCCGCTGAAATTGCTGCGGGCCCTGTACGCCGCCTGCCGGATGCGCGGAGTGAAGATTATCAACGGCCACCGGGTCAGCGCCATTGGCCGGTTTGCCTCGGGTTTCGAGCTACAGGCCGGTGAGCAGCGCTGGTACACCGGGCAAATTGTGCTGGCCGCCGGACTGGGTAATCGCCAGCTGGGCGCGCAACTGGACATGGATGTGCCGGTGCGTCCCAATCGGGGGCAAATCCTGGTAACCGAGCGACTCAAACCTTTCCTGCATTACCCCACCACTTATGTGCGGCAGACCGACGAAGGCACGGTGCAATTGGGCGACTCCCATGAGTCGTTGGGTTTCGACGACGGCACCAGCAGCGCCGTGATGGCCGATATCGCCCGGCGTGCGGTGCAGTGCTTTCCACAGTTGGACCAGGTGCGCCTGGTGCGGGCCTGGGGTGCGCTGCGGGTGTTGAGTGCCGACGGTTTTCCGATCTATGAAGCGTCGCAGGCCTGCCCCGGGGCCTTTGTGGTCAGTTGCCACAGTGGCGTGACCCTGGCGGCGATCCACGCTTTGCGCCTGGCGCCGTGGATTGCCGGTGAGTTTGACGATCCTGCTGTGTTGCCTTTCAGTCTGCAGCGCTTCAGTCAAGAAAATGAGGTGTGCCATGCCGGCTGACAGCCTGTTTCAGGCCCTTGGCCCTGCGGATAAATCGGTGTTGATCGAATTCGAAGGCGCGTTATTGTCGGTGCCCGCTGGCATTTCCCTGGCCGCCGCATTGCTGCTCAGCGGGGTCACTCATACCCGTGAAAGCGCGGTCAGCGGCCGGCCCGGTGCGCCCTATTGCATGATGGGCGTGTGCTTTGAGTGTCTGGTCGAGGTGGATGGCCACGCCAATTGCCAGGCCTGCCTGCTGCCGGTTCGAGCGGGTATGCGTGTGCGTCGCCAGCGCGGTGCCCGCGATGTGCGGCTCGGTGACCACGGCGAGGAAGGTGCTGATGAGTAATCAGACTGTCGACCTGATCGTGATCGGCGCCGGCCCGGCGGGAATGAGCGCAGCCCTCGAAGCCACGCGACAGGGGCTTTCGGTGGTGGTGCTGGATGAACAGTCCGGCCCTGGCGGGCAGATCTATCGTAATGTCCTGCAGGCCGATGCGCGCAGCCGCAGCGTATTGGGTGAAGACTATGGAGCAGGCGCCGGACTCGCTGCGGCGTTCCTCCAGTGTGGGGCACGGTATCTGGCCAATGCGGCGATCTGGCAGGTCACGCCACAGCGTCAGGTGCATTTCCTGATCGATGGCCGCGCCGAAGTCTTGCAAGGGCGTCATGTGTTGATCGCCACCGGTGCGTTCGAACGACCGATGCCGATCCCGGGCTGGACCTTGCCCGGGGTCATGACCGCCGGAGCCGGGCAGATCCTGCTCAAAAGTGCGGCGCTGGTACCGGGCGGCCCCGTGGTGCTGGCCGGCTGCGGTCCCTTGTTGTACCTGCTTGCGGTGCAATACCTGCGCGCCGGCATCACCATCGAAGCCTTGGTGGACACCAGCGGGCGGGGCGATCTGGCGCGTGCCTGGCGCAAAGTCCCCGCAGCCCTGCGCGGCTGGCGCGAGCTGCTCAAGGGGCTGGGTTTGCTTGCCGAATTGAAGCGCGCCGGCGTCAGGCATTTTCGTGATGCCCGCAATTTGCTGGTCGAGGGCCAGGCACGGGCCCGCTCCCTGAGTTTCGACAGCAACGGTTGCCGCTGGAACATTCCCGCCTCGCGGATTTTGCTGCATCAAGGCGTGGTGCCCAATACCCAGATCAGTTGGTCGTTACGTGCCGAACATGACTGGAACGAACAACAACTGTGCTGGATCGCCCGCCGTAACAGATGGGGCGAAACCAGCCTGCCAGGCATTTTTATCGCCGGTGACGGTGGGGCGATCGGCGGCGCCCAGGTGGCGCAAATCGAAGGCCGCCTGGCAGCACTGGCGGTTGTCGCAAAGCTGGGAAACGTTGACGCGCAACAGTTGCGACAACTCGCCAAGCCTTATCGAAAAGCCCTGCGCCGCCAACGTGCAGCGCGGCCGCTGATCGATGCGCTGTATCGCCCGCAACAGCAAAACCGCATTCCGGCCAACGAGGTGATTGTCTGTCGTTGCGAAGAGGTCAGCGCCGGCGCGATCCGTCACTACGTCGAGCTCGGCTGTCTGGGGCCCAATCAGACCAAGGCTTTCGGCCGTTGCGGCATGGGGCCTTGCCAGGGCCGTCTGTGCGGTCTGAGCGTCACCGAAATCATTGCCGAACATCGCCGGGTACCGGCCTCAGAGGTCGGGTACTACCGCATTCGATCGCCGCTCAAACCCATCACCCTTGGTCAATTGGCCGCCGAGAAACCTCTCACCCAGGAGCACTTATGAGCAGTATTCAACGCATTGAGAGCAATCCGCGCCTGAGCCGCAGTGTCGTGCATAACGGCGTGGCCTGGCTCAGCGGCATCGTCGCCGCCGATTGCAGCCAGGACATCCGGGGTCAGACCCGCCAGGTTCTGCAACGGGTCGATGAACTGTTGGAGGCCTCTGGCAGCGACAAGAGCCGGCTGCTCAGCGTGCAGATCTGGATGAAAGACATGAGCGCCGATTTCGCCGGCATGAATGAAACCTGGAGCGCTTGGGTCGATGCTGGGCAAACGCCGGCACGGGCCACGGCCCAGGTGATGTTCGATGACCCACAGATCCTGCTGGAGTTGATCGTGACCGCCGCGGTCTGAGCCATCCTGATTTAACCGCTACGCTTGGCCAAGCCTTGCACAGCGGCGGAGCAGACGACCGACAGAGTCGCCACTCCCGCTTGTTCACATTGCTGCTGCCTATAACGGACGCCTTCTTTTGCGGAGCGCCCGAAATCAACAACATCGCATCCGGAGCTATGAATGAACGTGAAACGTGCTGTATTGAAAGTCGGCCTTGTTTCCTTGCTGGCGTTTGGCGCCAGCCTGCAGGCGGCGGAACAATCCCTGCGCCTGGGCATCGAAGCGGCCTACCCACCGTTCGCCTCGAAAACCCCGGACAACACCCTCGTCGGATTCGACTACGACATCGGCCAGGCACTGTGCGCCGAGATGAAGGTGCAGTGCCTGTGGCAGGAGCAAGAGTTCGACGGGCTGATTCCTGCGCTCAAAGTGAAGAAAGTCGATGCGGTGATTTCTTCGGTATCCATCACTCCGGAGCGGCTGAAATCGGTGGATTTCACTGATCGCTATTACCGTATTCCGGCGCGTCTGGTGTTCAAGAAAGGCAGCGGTATCAGCAACATTCCAGCTCAGCTCAAAGGCAAACGGATCGGTGTCCAGCGCGCGACCAACTTCGATCGCTACGTCACCGAGAAATTCGCCCCGGCCGGTGCCGAAGTGATCCGCTACGGTTCACAGAATGAAGTATTCCTCGATCTTTTGGGCGGGCGACTGGATGCAACCATGGCCAGTTCGGTGGTGATCGATGAAAGCCTGTTGAAGAGGCCAGAAGGGCGTGAATTTGAATTCGTCGGCCCGAATTTCACCGAAGAGCAATTCTTCGGCACCGGTATCGGCATCGCGGTGCGTAAGGACGATCCGCTGGCAGGCCGTTTCAACCAGGCATTGGCGACGATTCGAGCCAACGGTACCTACGACAGGATTCGTCAGAAGTATTTCGATTTCGATATCTACGGCGAGTGATCAACCAGCGTTCTTTCGGCACGCCTATGGGGTACCAAAGGAACTTTTTGCAACTACCAGCCTGATCGACAGACCTTCGCGCTTCCAGTCACGGGTAATCTCGCCGCCAAGCTGACCACGTACTGTCGCCTTGGCGAGCAGGGTGCCAAAACCAATGCCATCGGGTGCCTGGTCAATCACAGGCCCGTTTCTTTCGCTCCACTCGATGGTAAACAGATCCCCACTCTCGCTGCAGGCGATATCCAGAAAACCTTCGGCTAAGGAGAGCGCGCCATATTTTGTGGCGTTTGTTGCAAACTCATGCAACAGCAGTGCGAAGCTGGTTACTGCACTACCGGCAATCGAGACGTCCGGGCCGGTAACGAAAGCGCGGGATTGGCAGTTGTCGTCTCCACCGGCATAAGGCGCGACGATCGTTTGAATCAGCGTATGTAACGTCGTTGGCTGTTCGCTGTTTAAACCATGGGCGATGGTCAGCGCGTGCGAGCGCGCCAATGCGTTCAGTCGCGCACAAACGGCGGAGGCGAGCTGCGCGGGCGTCGTGGCCGAACGGGCGCTCAGCGATACAACGCTGTTAGCCAGCGCGAACAGATTTTTTACCCGGTGATCCATTTCTCTGATGAGCAGGTTTTTCTGTTCTTCTGCCTGTCGGCGTTCAGTGATGTCGCGGGCGATCTTGGCCGCGCCGATGATCCGACCCTCACGGTTTCTGATAGGTGAGATGGCCAGGGATATCTCGACAAGGCTGCCGTCCTTGCGGCGTCTGATAGTTTCATAATGCTCGATGCGCTCGCCTCGACGGATGCGTTCCAATATGCCTGGTTCTTCATCCTGTCGATCAGTGGGAATCAGCATGGCGACCGGTTTGCCGATGGCCTCTTCGGCCGTGTAACCGAAGAGCCGTTGGGCTCCACTGTTCCAGTTGATAATCGTCCCGTTCAGGTCCTTGGCAATAATTGCATCGTCGGAGGATTCGACGATCGCATCATGTCTGCGCGCGGCCTCGTCGGCGATCACCTGGTCACTGAGATCGACCAGCATGTTAACGGCGCCGATGAGATTCCCGGTCGTATCGAAGATCGGCGAGGGGAACGCCCGAAAGCGAATACGCGAACCATCCGGGCGCTCTGCAATGGCCTCAAGCCCTCTGACCGGGCGTCTTTCCCTTAACGCTATGGCCATCGGGCATTCGTCGTGGGGCAGGGGAGTGCCGTCAGGCCAATAGAGCTTCCAGGAACCGCAGAACTCGCTTTGCCCAAGGTTGGGACTAACCCCCCATAGAGAAGCCGCGGCGGAATTGAAAAAAGTGATCAGCCCCCTCGCGTCCGTGGTGTAAACGGCCTCGGGCAGGGCTTCAAGGATGTCATGCACGCCCATTTCTTGAGTGGCTGAGCGGAAATCCGGGCCTTTGTTTGTGGGGCCATAGGAGGCCTCGCAAGTGGTCTCGGGTTCATCAATCGGCATGTGGCTCATTCCAGACTCCGTTACGTGGCGGCGCTCCTTGCTTGGGCTTTCCCCCTATTCACCTGATGCTGCAGGAGATAATGCGGTGGTAAGTCATAGAGAATGACAGTGCGCTTACAAGAGAATTCACCCATATCGCATAGTGAACCGCGACCCTGGATCCGGTATGAATCAGCGCAGGTTTATTCGACGCGCACGGACGACCGGGCAGGCCAGTAGCGATGCGACAAATTTAATGTAGGCCAACTTATGGCGGATTGGATTCAATAAAAAAATTTATTTCGAATCGATCGAACCGCCTTATGCTCGCGGCTCTCTCAATCAATGTCAGCTATGCAAGGCTGCGATCTTTTGATCTTGCTTCGGGCACTCTTCAGAACCGCTAAAGATCGCAGGCTTCGCCAGCTCCTACGCCGACCGCGTACACCCGCAATAGGATGGGTGTACACAACCCCCGTAGGCGCTGCCGCAGGCTGCGATCTTTTGATCTTGCTTCGGGCACTCTTCAGAACCGCTAAAAGATCGCAGGCTTCGCCAGCTCCTACGCCGACCGGGTACACCCGCAATAGGATGGGTGCACACAACCCCCGTAGGAGCTGCCGCAGGCTGCGATCTTTTGATCTTGCTTCGGTCACTCTTCAGAACCGCTAAAGATCGCAGGCTACGCCAGCTCCTACGCCGACCGCGTACACCCGCAATAGGATGGGTGTACACAAACCCCCGTAGGAGCTGCCGCAGGCTGCGATCTTTTGATCTTGCTTCGGGCACTCTTCAGAACCGCTAAAGATCGCAGGCTACGCCAGCTCCTACGCCAACCGGGTACACCCGCAATAGGATGGGTGTACACAAACCCCCGTAGGAGCTGCCGCAGGCTGCGATCTTTTTGGGTGCGGCAAGCGAGCCGATGAATCTCATATGCATTTATGGAATAAATAAATCGTTATATATTCCTTTTGTTGTTAGCTCATAACGTGCACTTTGAAGGCCTGCACATCAGTGCGGATTCGCTCAACAACTGCCAGGAAGCCTCATCATGACCATCAAAGCGATCAATGTTCGGAACCAGTTCAAGGGCATCGTCAAGGAAATACTCGAAGGCGCGGTGGTTTCTGAAATCGAGGTGCAAACCGCTTCCGGAATCGTCACTTCGGTCATTACCACCCGTTCCGTGCGCGATCTTGAATTGAAGGTAGGCAGCGAGGTCATCGCCTTCGTCAAATCCACCGAGGTTTCGATCGCCAAGCTCTGAAACTGTCGAGCTTGAGCCTGAGACCCCACGGCTTCGGCCGTTTTCGACCGGCCGCGATGTATGTTGGGAAGATCAAAAGATCGCAGCCTGCGGCCCCTCCTACAGATCTGCGTACACCCGCTCCCACAAGGTTCCCGCGATATCTGGCTATTTAGAAACTGAACCGCCGCAGAATAACTTCCAGTCCGTTGGACATCGCCTTGAGTTCCTGGGTCGTTCGCACGATCCCGCCTTGGGCTGCAGCGTTCTCTTCGACACTTTGCGCCACTCTTTCCACGTTGCACGCGACCTGTTCGCTGGCTGCGCGCTGCTCCTGCAGGGACAGGGAAATGAAACTGACGGCGGCAAGGGATTCGTCCAGCGCGCTCTTGATCCTGCTCATGGATTGGCCTGCGCTTTCCACCAGTTTCTGGCCATTGGTCACGCGCTCGCAGCCGGCGGCCATGCTTTCCCTGGCTTTGAACATGCCGTTTTGAATGGCATTGACCAAGGTAACGATTTCCGTGGTGGATTGGGCTGTGCGGGCGGCCAGGCCGCGGACTTCATCCGCTACCACGGCAAAGCCACGGCCTTGTTCGCCCGCCCGTGCCGCTTCGATAGCAGCGTTGAGCGCAAGGAGATTGGTCTGTTCGGCGATGCCCCGAATCACGCCGACAATCAGGCTGATGTCGTTCGACTGGATCGCCAATTGATCGATATCGGCGGAGCTTTGCGCAACCAGATTGGCAATTTGCCCCATTTCCTGGATGGACTCGTTCATCACCGCTATGCCGTCACCGGTGATCTCGCCGGCTTTCTGCGCGGTGCTCCGGGCCTGTCGAGCGTTGTCGGCGATGTGGGTGATACTCACGGAAAGTTGTTCTACCGTGGCGGCCATGGACGAGGCTGTCTCGCTTTGCAGCGCGGCGCTGCTCAGTCCCTGTTCGGAAGATGCCGACAATTGCAGGGCGGCACCCTCGATCTGCTCGGAGGCCTGGCTGATCTTGCCAATCATTTCGCGCAGGCTATGGCGCATAGCCTGGACGGAGTACAGAACTCCCGTCGTCTGCTGTTGCTGATCAAGCTGTGTACCGGCCAGTTTTCCTTCGGCGATGTTCGAGCTGATGGCGGCGAGCTCCGCGGGTTCGGCGCCGAGCTGGCGGCCCAACAGTCTGGAGAAAAACAACCCATAGACCGCCCCGGTAATCAACGCCAGGGCCAGAATCAGCAGGCTGAGTTTGAGATTGGAGGAGTAAGCGACCTGGTTGTGCTGGAACTGGTTGTTTGCCTCGACAAGCTGTACCTCGATCAGCTCGGAAAATTTGCCTGACAAGGGATCAATCAGCGGATACAGCTGGTGGGTCGCGAAGTCTGCGATACCGCCGACGTCGTTCTGGCGCAGCATGCCCAGCAATAGTTGCAATGGCCCGTGGGTGGCTTCCATCAGCGGACTGATTTGCGCGATAAGACGGGTTTCTGCCGGGATCAGTTGCGTCGATTTATACGCCTGCCATGTTTGATCGATCTCCCTCTGGGCCTGCTCGATCCGGGCCAGTGATTCAGCGTTGGTGAGGTTGCCATTGCGCGCCTTGTGGGTAGCGTCGACGATGTCCACAGCATACAGGTCGGCGATTTTTTTCAGATCGCGCAGTGGCACGACTCGATCGAGGTAGACAGTCTCCAGACTGTGTACAGCGGATTGCATTCCATAAAGTCCAAGCCCGCCGACACACAATAATCCCAGCAGCAAAGCGCTGGTCAGCAGAAGCAGATGAGTCCTGATTTTCCAGCTTTCCATAGTCCGTAATTCCTGAATCAGATTATCCTGGTGGGCGATCGAGAAGTCAGAGCCTGTTACTGCCTAGCGCAGAAAGGGCATATTGCCATCATGCGCGGTGTCGACAAAAAAAGCCGTTGCATTACCGGCGAGTACTTGCCAATTTGCGACCATCGATAGAGCGAACAGGCGCCTCGGCCGAACGCAGCAGGGGAGGATGTTGGGGGGAAAGACTCAGGGTGGATTCACTCGATTGAAAAGAGTGGGGCTCGTCAGGCGGTTCCACGCAGATCTACAGCCTGACGATTACCTGTGGCGAGGGGGCCCCAAGAGCGAACACATAGGGCGAATCTGCGAATCGCTAAATGACGAAAAAACCATGGGTGCCATCGCGGGCGAGCTGGTCCACCAACCCGTACTCCCAATCCAGATAAGCCTGCATGGCTTCACGGGGATTATCGGTGCCCTCGTAAGGGCGGCGATAGCGGTCGATACGCGGTGACGCCAGATGACTTTCGCCTTCTTCCAGGGGCAGCTGCGCGGCAATCCAGCGGGTCGTTCCGCCTTTGAGCAGGAACACCGGTTTGCCGGTCAGGGCTTCGACCTCGGCGACGGCCAGCCGCGCCAACTGACTGCTGCCGCAGGTCAGTACATAGCGTTGCGCGGCAGGCACATTAGCCAGGGCTTCGCGCAATTGGCCACGCAGCGCCCACCAGGCGCCGGGGATATGGCGTTTGACGTAGTTGGCGCTGCTGGTGAAGTCCAGTACCAGGCTGTCGCCGTGGGTCAGCCATTCGGCCAGGGTCTGGGGGCTGACTTCTTCGGCCTGCGGCGATATAGGCACCGGTGCCTGCCAAGGGCCTGTTTCGTTGAAATTCGCCGGTTGCAGGTCATCCAGCACATGTACTTCCCAGCCCAGTTGCGCGAGCCAGGAGGCTGACATGTTGGCGCGTACGCCATCGTCGTCGACCAGCACCAGCCGGGCACCGCGCACGCTGGCGAAATGGTCGGTTTCCTGCACCAGTTGCCCACCCGGTGTCGAGCGGGCAGTGGGCAGGTGGCCGGCCTCGAATTCTTCCGGGGTGCGGACGTCGAACAGGTAAGTGCTGCGCGACGACTCTTGCTGCCAGCGCAACAGATCAGCCAGCGTTGCGCGCCCCACCAGGGCTTTGTCGGCTACCCGGCGAGCCTCCCGGGCGGCAATTTCGCGATTGCGTTCACTGGTCGGCGCGAATCGACGTGCCTGGCCGTGTTGCAGTTGCTGTCCGGCCAGGGTCCAGCCAATCGTGCCGTTGCGCAGGGCCGAGACCGGATTGTCGATGCCGGCATTGATCAGCGACTGGGTGCCGATGATGCTGCGGGTACGCCCGGCACAATTGACGATGATCCGGGTGGCGGGGTCGGGTGCCAGTTCGCGGACACGCAGCAGCAGTTCGGCGCCCGGAACACTGATGCCGGTGGGAATGCTCATGGTCTGGTACTCGTCGAAACGCCGGGCGTCGAGTACTACCACATCAGCCTCGCTATCGAGCAGCACCTGGACTTCCTCGGCAGACAGCGACGGCGTATGGCGCTGGCTTTCCACCAGTTCGCCGAAGGCTTTGCTCGGTACGTTGACGTCGATGAACAATTCACCTCCGGCCTTGCGCCAACCGTCCAGACCCTCCTCGAGCAGGCTGACATGGGTGTAACCCAGCGCCTGCAAACGTTGTGCGGCGACGCTCGCCAGGCCTTCGCCATTGTCATAGAGGGTGAGGGCGGTATCACGCCGTGGAATGCGCGAATACACCTCGAGCTCGAGCCGGGACAGCGGGATGTTGGCGGCGAACAGCGGATGGGCTTCGGCGAAGGGCGCTTCTTCGCGCACGTCGATCAGCGCCAGTTCTTCATGGGCCAGCAGCGCCTGGCAAATGTCGGCGAAGGAACGCGTCGGTAGGGTGCTCATAGGTCTTGGCTCTCTTTGGACAGATCCCAGATGTTCGGGAGAAAGGCGTTGGAATAACCTGAGATGAACAGTTTCTCGCTGCCATCGGCCTGGTACACCGCGCGGCGCGCGGCACCGATGTTGGCGCCATAGACATGGATGCTGATCGAAACCTGATCGTCGTAGGCGTTGCTGACTTGATGGATATCGCCGATGCGCGGGGAAACCGCTTCGACCCGGCCTGGTTCCAGTCGCACCTTATGACCTTGCGCGACTAACCGGCCGTCAACGCTGCGTTCGAAGCCTTGCGAGTATTCCGCGCCGCGCAGCATGCCAATCAAGCCCCAGATCCGGTGGTCATGGATCGGGGTACTTTGACCCGGACCCCAGACAAAACTGACAACGCTGAAGCGCTGCCGTGAATCGGCATGCAGCAGGTACTGTTGGTAGCGTTGTGGGTCGGGCCGGGCAAAACCATCGGGTAGCCAGTCGTCGTGGCTGACCAACTGGGCGAGCAGCTTGCCGCCACGGTGCAGCAGATCACCCTCGCGCGGGTTGCCGTCGATCAGTTCCGCCAGGGCGCCAATAAATGCTCTGAGTCTCTCCGGGTGTCGGACCTGGGTCATGGCGATTCCATCGTTCGTTTTGAGAAGTGATGCCATGATTTAAGCATAATGTTTTTTCGTAATATGCTATTTTTTAATGATTAGCTTATAGCTGAAAAGCATTTATAACGGCGACTTTCAAGAGATAAGGCTATTAACGCTAAAGCGCGGAGCAAGCCTGGCAGGGCAGACCTGTCCAACTCTGCTCGATGGAACTATGCTTTTCAGACATTTTATTTACTGTTCTCTATGTGCGGGCCAAATGAAAATTGATGATATCGATGCCTTTGTAGAGGTGATTCGTTGCCAGTCGATCAGCCATGCCGCCGAGTCCCTGCAATTGACTCAACCGGCGATCACCCGGCGCGTGCAAAACTTTGAACAGGCGCTGGGCGTGAAGTTGTTCGACCGCAATACCAAACCGCTGAAGCCGACGGTCATCGGCATTCGCGTGTACGAGCAGTGCCGCCTTATCCTGCGGGAAATGGATGCCTTGCGTGAACTGGTCGCCAGTGACTCCGCGCCCACGGGTGTGTTGCGCCTGGGAGTGCCGCAAACCATCGGCGATGTGGTGCTGCTCGACGCGCTGAAGCACCTGCGCAATGAATACCCCGAACTGCGCGCACAGGTCGCGACAGGCTGGGGTAGCCAATTGGTCGGCAAAATCGAACGAGGCGAGCTGGATGCGGCGGCGGCGCTGTTTCCCGCCGGCAAGGTCTTCCCGGACACTATCGTCGGCCACTCCATCGGCAAGATGGAATTGGTCGTGGTCTGCGCCAAGGATCAATTGCCCAAACGCCCTTGCAAACTCGCCGACTGCTACCAGAATGGCTGGATCCTCAACCCTGATGGCTGCGGCTTCCGTGCCGGGCTGCAACGAACCCTGTCGGACCAGGGCCTGGCTATGCGGGTCAATCTGGAAACCTTCGGTACCGAGTTGCAATTGGGTCTGGTCGCCGATGGCCTGGGTCTTGGACTGGTGCCGCGCCCCTTGCTGGAACGCAGTGCTCACCGCGAACAGTTGGCCGTCATGCCACTCAAGGATTTCAAACCGGTGATGGACCTGTGGCTGATCTATCCGCATTTTCTCGGCAATCTGCAAGGACCGGTCGACGCGTTTGGCAAACGGGTGGCGGGCTCGTTGCAGAAGATCAAGGACGCTGCCTGATGGCTGGAACAGGGGATTGCCGGTGCCGAATATAATAAAATAAATTAATAATTAGCTTAGATTAAAATGTGATTTTTGTTATTTTTTTGCTTCGCATAGGCTTGCTGGAGATTTTTAAGGCCATCCAGGGAGTTTTGCCATGAGCGCTTTCAGTCCGTTATCCAGTCCCGCCAAAAACCCTCGCCAGCGTGTCAGTCCGCAAGAATGGGAGGTGCGTGTAAAGCTGGCGGCGGCCTATCGATTGGCCGCGCTGTTTAAATGGACGGATCACGTCTACACGCATTTTTCCGCACGGGTGCCGGGGCCCCATGAGCACTTCCTGATCAATGCATTCGGCCTGCTGTTCGATGAAATCACTGCGTCGAATCTGGTCAAGGTGGACATCGACGGGACCATCGTCGACGACCCCACCGGCATTGGCATCAACCACGCCGGTTATGTGATTCACAGCGCGATCCATGGCGCACGGCCCGATCTGCAGGCCGTGTTGCATACCCATACCCGCGATGGCATTGCCGTGTCGGCCCAGCGCGACGGGCTGCTGCCAATCTCCCAGCACGCCATCGGTTTCTCGGGACGTGTGGCTTATCACGGCTACGAAGGCATCGCCCTGGACCTCGACGAACGCGAACGCCTGGTCGCCGATCTCGGCGACAAAAGTGTGCTGATCCTGCGCAATCATGGCCTGTTGACGGCGGGGATCAGCGTCGAACACGCGTTCCAGCAACTGCATGTACTGGAGCGAGCCTGCACTATTCAGATTGCGGCTCAGGCGGGTGGCAACGCTGAATTGATCTTCCCGCCTGCGGAGGTCGTGGCGAAGGTCGAGAAACAGGCAGAAGTCTTGAAACGTGGCGACGGGCCGGGTGTTGCGCGGCATTGGGACGCGCTGATTCGGCAGCTGGAGAGAACTGATACGGCTTATAAGGAGTAATCCTCTGCGAAGAGCAAGATCAAAAGATCGCAGCCTGCGGCAGCTCCTACCGGATTTTGTGTAGGCCCAAGAATTCCTGGGTGGGCACGCCTTTGTAGGCGCTGCCGCAGGCTGCGATCTTTTGGGAGCTAAGGCTCGCCGTGAGTCAAGCCTCCTTTGCGCAGTAAGTCGAGGACGTCAACAAATGGAACTATGGCCTACGCTTACCCCCAGACGCAGGGGGCTTCCCTGATCGCAACTCATCCGGTGCCCACAGAACACTGCTATCGGGAGACACCTCATGTCCGCCTTGTTCCGTCGATTCAGCCGCTACATTGCAACGGCCATTACCGCAGCCGCCCTCGCAACACCGGTCTTTGCACTGGACACCGTCAAGTTCATGGCCCCTGGCTCGGTTGGTGGCGGTTATGACCAGACCGCGCGGATTATGGGCAAGGCCTTGGTCGAGGCCAAGGTGGCCAAGTCCGTCACCTTCGAGAACAAGGGCGGAGCAGGGGGGACGTTGGGGCTGGCGCAGTTTGCCAATAGCACCAAGGGCGACCCAAATGCCTTGCTCGTGGTCGGCGCAATCATGGTCACTGCGGTAGAGCAGAACAAACCGCAAATTACCTTGAAGAATGTGACACCGATTGCCCGGCTTTTTACCGAATACAACGTGCTTGCCGTACGCAAGGAGTCCCCGTATCAAACCCTGGAAGACGTGCTCAAAGACTTCAAGGCCAACTCGGCGAGTATCAAGTGGGGTGGTGGTTCCAAGGGCTCGATTGATCACATCGGCATCGCCGAGTTGGCCGGCAAGATGGATGTGCCGGTCAACAAGGTGAACTACGTCGCCTACGCGGGCGGCGGCGAAGTCGTTGCGGCGACGTTGGGAGGCCACATCACGGTGATCACGGGTGGCTACGCCGAGCTGGGCCAATACATCAGAAACGGCCAGTTCCGTGTACTGGCCATCGGCGCGCCCGACCGCGTGGAAGGCATCGACGCACCGACCCTCAAAGAGAAAGGCTATGACGTGACGATCGGCAATTGGCGTGGCGTCTATGGCGCCGCGAACCTCACACCCGAGCAGCGCAAAGAAGTCACCGACGCGGTCCTGGCCGCCACCAACAGCAAGGTCTGGCAGGACAACCTCAAAGCCAACGCCTGGTCACCGAGCATTCTGACCGGTGATGAGTACGGTAAATTCGTCGAAGAAGAACACCTGCGGTTGCGGGCGATGCTGGTCAAGGTCGGGTTGCTTTGAGATGGCCCGGCTTCGCAGCATAGTGCCGGCCCAGCTGGCGGTCGGCGCAGGCCTGATTGCCATCAGCTTGATCCTGGCGATCGGCGCTTTCCGGTTTCCCGCCGAGATGGGCTTCGTCATCCTCGGTGCCCATGTCTACCCCTACGCCGTCGCGGCATTTCTCGGTGTTGTAGGGCTGTTGCTGAGCTATCAAGCGCTCACCGGTGGTTTCCGTGAGCTGGCGGACCACAGCGACGAGACGGCCAAAGTGTTGCCTGGCGGCAAGCTCGGTGCGGCCTGGGTGACCGCGGGTCTGGTGGGGGTCGCCTTGCTCATCAACCTTATCGGCTTCGTGTTGGCGGCGGCGCTGTTGTTTGCCTGTTCGGCACGGGGTTTTGGTAGCCGTCGTCCACTGCGGGACCTGGCCATCGGCATTGCCCTGACCCTGCCGATTTACTGGCTGTTCAACGCCGGGCTAGGGGTTTCCCTGCCGCCCCTGGTCAACGCCTGGATCTGACCGGGCCGAAGGAGGTCAACAAGGTGGACATTCTCTCAAGCCTGGCGATGGGTTTTTCCGCGGCGCTGACGCCGATCAACTTGATGTGGGGGTTTATCGGTTGTCTGCTCGGCACCGCGATCGGTGTCTTGCCGGGTATCGGGCCGGCGCTGACGGTGGCGTTGCTGCTGCCGATTACCGCCAAGGTCGATCCCACCGGGGCCCTGATCATGTTTGCCGGGATCTATTACGGCGCTCAGTTTGGCGGCTCCACCACCTCTATCCTGCTTAATACCCCCGGGGAATCGTCCTCCATGGTCACGGCCCTGGAAGGCAATCTCATGGCCCGCAATGGTCGAGCAGGACCGGCCCTGGCAACGGCCGCGATAGGCTCATTTGTCGCCGGCACCATCGCAACGATTTTACTGACTCTGTTCGCCCCACTCGTTGCCACACTGGCGCTCAAATTTGGTCCTGCGGAGTATTTCGCGATTCTGGTGCTGTCTTTCACGACAGTGTCTGCGGTGCTCGGCGCTTCGATGCTGCGCGGCTTCGCCTCGTTGGGGATTGGATTGACCATTGGCCTGATCGGCCTGGACTCGACCTCGGGCATTGCCCGTTACACCTTGGGGGTTCCCGAGTTGGTCGATGGCATCGAGGTGGTGCTGGTGGCGGTCGGATTGTTTGCGGTGGGGGAGGCCTTGTACAGTTTGCTGTATCAAAAAGAAGAAACGGCCAGCCGGCACCGCTTGACCTCGTTGTGGATGACCGGCGCCGACTGGAAACGCTCGATCCCAGCCTGGTTGCGGGGAACGCTGATCGGTTTTCCCTTTGGCTCCATTCCGGCCGGTGGCGCTGAAATTCCGACGTTTCTGTCCTATTCGACCGAACGCAAACTGAGTAAATACCCGCAAGAGTTTGCGGCCAGCAAAGGCGAGGGCGCCATCGAAGGCGTGGCCGGCCCCGAAGCCGCCAACAACGCGAGCGCAACCGGTTCTTTGGTGCCGCTGCTGACCCTGGGCATCCCGACCTCCGCCACCGCGGCGATTCTGTTGGCGGCTTTCCAGAACTACAACCTGCAGCCGGGTCCGTTGCTGTTCCAGACCTCGGGAGAGCTGGTCTGGACCCTGGTCGCCTCGCTGTACATCGGCAACGTCATCCTGCTGGTACTGAATCTGCCGTTGGTGGGCCTCTGGGTCAAGCTGTTGCAGATCCCCCGGCCGTACCTGAATGCCGGCATTCTGGTGTTTGCCACCATTGGCGTGTACGGCATGCGCCATTCCTCCTTCGACCTGCTGCTGATGCTGGCGATCGGTTGGGGCGGGGTGTTGATGCGGCGCTTCGACTTTCCCGTCGCCCCGGTGATCGTCGGCATGCTGCTGGGCCCGATGGCCGAAAAGCAGCTGCGCAACGCCTTGTCCATCAGCCAGGGCGACTGGTTGGTGTTTGTAACGCAACCGATTGCGGCCTCGGTCCTGGCGCTGACGCTGCTGGTGCTGGTGGTCCCGTACCTGCTTCACGCACGCGGCATCAAATTGCACGAGGACGATTGAGCCGGGCTGCCGCGATGCCAGTCAGTTAGATGAACATCGCACCTGTGGCGAGCGAGCTTGCTCGCGCCGGGACGCGCAGCGGCCCCGAACTCTGCAAGCCGGCATCATTTAGCATGTCTCCTATACTGATTCGCGCCGACAGGCTTAACGCAATACTCGAACGCCGTCGGAACAGCTGTCATCGTGCTGACCGTTTCCCTCCCAGTCCCAGCAAGGAGATCGAACATGGCAATCCGCATAGGCGACGAAGCACCGGATTTCACCGCAGAAAGCACCGAAGGCCCGCTGCACTTTCACGAGTGGATGGGTGACAAATGGGCCATCCTGTTCTCGCATCCGAAAGATTTCACCCCTGTCTGTACCACCGAACTCGGTTATATGGCCGGACTCAAGCCGGAGTTCGACAAACGCAACACCAAGATAGTCGGGCTCAGCATCGACCCGGTCAGCGACCACCAGGCCTGGATGGGCGACATCAAGGAGACCCAGGGCCATGCGGTCAACTATCCGATGATCGGCGACGAGAATCTGGTGGTGGCGAAGCTCTACGACATGATTCACCCGAATGCCGGTGGCGGCCCACGCACCGCGGTGGATAACGCTACGGTTCGCTCGGTGTTCATCGTCGGCCCGGACAAGAAGGTCAAGGCGATGTTGATCTACCCCATGAGCGCCGGGCGCAACTTCGACGAAGTGTTGCGCCTGCTCGATTCGCTGCAATTGAACGCGAAACACACGGTCGCCACCCCGGTGAACTGGCGGCCAGGCGAGGATGTCATCATTCCCACTTCGGTGTCCGACGAAGAGGCCAGGAAGAAATACCCCCAAGGCTTCAAGACGTTGAAACCCTACCTGCGCACTGTGGCGCAGCCCAAGTAACATCCGCCTGTAAAGGGCCCAGTCACAATCGGAGAAAGGATTGTTGATTGGGCTCACCCACCTGACTGCCGGCGCCGCGCCGATGGTTATCTTGAAGCATTTCCTCTAGATCGCTTTCAGCCAGGATCGGCCACAGTTGTCCATCTGACAATTTAGCGAGCTTCACTTGCATAGACATGGGCAGGAGGACGATACCGAGGTCCTGTTTGACCGCGCTTATGTTGGTTTGCCCACTGTATGTTCTGGCAAGCCCGGTCGAGCTGGGAGGCGGAGCAGATTTTGCTGGCGACGTTGAACCTCGCCGAGGCTCGTGACAAGTGCATCAATGATCACCACGACTTGCATCGCGATGGGCGTCCTCACTTTATGACATGAGCAGATCGCTCAAGTGACAGGTGTTGCTATTTCGAACCAGCAGGACGGGGCGGCCAGTGCTATTCGCTGATTTCGCCAAGGTCTGGCTCGTGGGTGGCTCGACGAGGCAGGTTTAGCCGACAAATTGACGCGGTCGTTACTGCTGTACTTGGTTAGCACACCATTCGTCGATTAATTGACGATTTTGATCTTGAACAGACTGTGGTCGCAGGCGCCCGCGACGAGCCTAAGACCTTGATTTGCGAGGAATGGGAGCCCCCTTGGGAACATCGGCCGGGTTACCCGCATGAGGCTTGGGTCGACAACTGGCGAATAGGCAGGCTGGCAGCGCGCCAGGCTGGCCTAGACTCACTTGAGCGGCTCGAGGGAGCACATCATCATGCGTAATATATTGATTACTATTCCTATTTCTGTTGTCTCGATGGCTTTGCCCGGCTTTTGGCAACGTCCGCAACCCCTGCCGGTGCCGCTGGTGGAAGTGGCCTCAGGCCGGTGGAAATCCTGGTTGCCAATACCCGGGCGAGCACCGTCAAGGCCTGTCGGAGCTCGCATTTGTCCTTCAACCGCAGTGACCAGGTGAGCGAGCAGCTGATTCAGGAAGGCCCGCTGGTGGAGGCCATAGTTCATTTTTCAAGGGGGGGCAGAAGGTAATGTCGGACCACAGAAAACCGATACGCGTGATGCTGATCGATTGTCGTCCCCTTGTCCTCATGGGCCTTCACGACTTGATCAATGCCAGGAAGCCCCGGATGGAAGTGAGCGGCCAGGCCACCACCTATACCAATGCGCTGGATCTTGCCGATCAGTTGCGTCCCGATGTCATTTTTTTCAGTTTCTTTCCGGATGTGCTGAACCCGCTGGAGGTCGTCGCGGAACTCACCCGCAGCGCCGAAATGAAAGTGCTGGTGCTCAAGGGCCTGTACGAAGCTGTCCCCGTTGCCCAGGCGATAGAGGCGGGCGCTCGCGGCATCGTGCTGGCGGAAGACTCGACGGAATCGATCGTCCGGGCCATCATCAATGTCCACCATCGCGACATCGGACTGGATAGAGCCTGGGCCGGTGGGCTTTCCGGCTATGCCGCGACCGAACATATACCCTTGAAATGCAATCTGGAACAGGCGAAACAGGCGCGGCTGACGCTGCGCGAGAGGGAACTGATTCGCGCCATCGTGAGGGATCCGTCCGCCAAATACATAAGCATCGCCGGGCGCCTGGGCATCAGCGAGCACACCGTGCATAACCACCTCAGCAACATCTATCAAAAGCTTGATCTCATCAACCGCATCGACTTGCTGATGTATGCGCAGAAGCACGGGCTCACCAACAACGAAGAGCCACCCGCCTGGGTGGAATTGAGGTGAATTTCACCTCAAAACAAGACGATCTGACACGCCTTTGGGGCGCTTTGACAGTCACCGCGGATCTCATATAGAGCAATGCGAGGGTGGTTTCTACCCCACCCTCGCATCCTTTCACGCTCGATGCCTCAGACGCCGCCAAAAACAATGTCGCTAGCCAGAACATCGACCCCGACCAAGGTGATAGTCGTTGTTTGTCCGCCATCCTCGGCAATCGTCACGATGCTGTCTGCGCCGGAGGTGTCGATCGATTGGACAACGGCGTTCTGGTCGCCGTTGAGCACCAGCGTGTCTCGCAGGCTTGGGGCCGCATCGAAGCCGGTGACCTGGTACAGGTTCTCGGAGAATGACAAATCGATGTTGAAGGCATCACGCTCACCGCCCGTGCCAACCAGCGTGTAGTCGAAGAGTGCGTCGGGCGGGTTGGTGGCGAACAGGTTGGCGTCAAACGTACTCGTCGCCGAGTCCCCATCCTTGTCCGTCAGCGTCGCGCTGAACGTCAGCTGGACATCGCTGGCCAGGTTCTCGGTCTCCTGAATGAATTCGATCACCGGGACCTTGATCACGCCCAGGCCCATCGTGAGCTGAACCGCATCAATGAGCTTCGAGTCCGTTCTCTCGATGACGAAGGACGTCTGTCCTCCATCCTCCGAAGTCAGATCAGCGGCAAGAACCTTCGTCGGCGGACCCGAAATCGTGCCGTCCTCGTAGAAGATCGTGTAGTACAGCTCTTCCGTTGCCGGGTCGTACCCCTGCACCGAGTTGTCGATGAAAATTTTCATGCCCGTCAACAAGGTCTCGGGATTGATGACGAAACTCTCGTCACCGGCATTGATGCCTGCCGTTCCGTTTCCATCCAGGTTGTTGTTGGTAATGCCGATCCCGGATGTGCTGACGTTCATGTTCGCGGTGCCGATGAATGCAAACCCGCCGGCTTCTATCTGCGCTTCGGTGAGGTCGGGCGCTCCCGGCGCGATGGCGGAAAATATATCGGCTGAGGTAGCGGTCGCGTTAACACCAAAAAAGACAATCTCCTCAGATGGCGAAGGAATAGTCGGCGGATTCTGCGCCGGAATTAACAATGTGCGCACGGGATCCGGGCCGCCGGCACCGAGCGAGCCATCCTCAGTGCTCTGGACGATCGTCGAACTGATGCCTTGCACCAGATCCAGTGCATAGCTGCCATTGGCGAAGGCGGTCAGCGTGTAGTCGACGCTGGTATCCGCTGTGTCGGTGTTGTTGTCGAAATCGCCGGTCAAAGTCCCTGCGAATTGGTACGCGCCATTGGCGTCCGGTGAGGGCGTCTGCTCGGTGAGCGTGCCGGTCCCGGTCGTGGTCGTGTTGTCTGGCCTGACGAGGGTGAACTGGCCATTCACCAACGAGATATCCAGACCGGTCGCACCCAGCCCGTCGGCTCCGGCCGAATTGTTCCAGAACCCGTATTGCGCAAGGATGCTACCGGTCCCGATCAGGTTGCCGAACGCGAGTGTTGGGCCGTCGTCCTTGAACACCAGGTTCTGCCCGATGTTGAGCGTCGCCTGGGTGCTGTCGCCGTCCCCATCGGTCTTGGTCGCCGTCAGCGTCACCAGATTGTCCGAGGTCAGAGTCTTCGAATCATCGGGATTGGTCGTGACGGGATGCACCACGGCGCGGATCTGGTCGAGCGTGACGTCACCATTGGCGGCCACGCTGACGGTGAACACCAGCGCATTGCTCGTCGCTGTGCGGCCTTCCACCACGGTGCCGTTGAGCGACAGGTTCACCGCCTGGCCGGTGGCCGTGTCGGTCAGCCCGGAGGCACCCGCCACCACGCCCAGCGCATAGGTCAGGGTGCCCGCGCCATCAGCGCCAAACGCCGAGCTGAAGTTGGCGGCAAAGCTCTGGGTGGCGTTGGTCGCCAGTACCGTTTCGTCCACCGTCAGCGTCGGCTCCACGCCGGTGGTGCTGATGCTCGGCCCGTCGTCCTTGAACACCAGGTTCTGCCCGATGTTGAGGGTCGCCTGGACGCTGTCGCCGTCCCCATCGGTCTTGGTCGCCGTCAGCGTCACCAGATTGTCCGCCGACAGAGTCTTCGAATCATCGGGATTGGTGGTGTCGGGATGCACCACGGCGCGGATCTGGTCGAGCGTGACGTCGCCATTGGCGGCCACGCTGACGGTGAACACCAGCGCATTGCTCGTCGCTGTGCGGCCTTCCACCACGGTGCCGTTGAGCGACAGGTTCACCGCCTCGCCGGTGGCCGTGTCGGTCAGCCCGGAGGCACCCGCCACCACGCCCAGCGCATAGGTCAGGGTGCCCGCGCCATCAGCGCCAAACGCCGAGCTGAAGTTGGCGGCAAAGCTCTGGGTGGCGTTGGTCGCCAGCACCGTCTCGTCCACCGTCAGCGTCGGCTCCGCGCCGGTGGTGCTGATGCTCGGCCCGTCGTCCTTGAACACCAGGTTCTGCCCGATGTTGAGGGTCGCCTGGACGCTGTCGCCGTCCCCATCGGTCTTGGTCGCCGTCAGCGTCACCAGATTGTCCGAGGTCAGAGTCTTCGAATCATCGGGATTGGTGGTGTCGGGATGCACCACGGCGCGGATCTGGTCGAGCGTGACGTCACCATTGGCGGCCACGCTGACGGTGAACACCAGCGCGTTGCTCGTCGCCGTGCGGCCTTCCACCACGGCGCCGTTGAGCGACAGGTTCACCGCCTCGCCGGTGGCCGTGTCGGTCAGCCCGGAGGCACCCGCCACCACGCCCAGCGCATAGGTCAGGGTGCCCGCGCCATCAGCGCCAAACGCCGAGCTGAAGTTGGCGGCAAAGCTCTGGGTGGCGTTGGTCGCCAGCACCGTTTCGTCCACCGTCAGCGTCGGCTCCGCGCCGGTGGTGCTGATGCTCGGCCCGTCATCTTCGAAGATCATCTTGGAGCCGATTTCGGCTTTCGCAATAGAGGCTTGGAGCAGCTTGAAGCCACCGATATCAAAATCGGCGTGGTCATTGCCCTTGGCGTCGAGGGCCGCCCCGTTCTCGATGAGCACGCGGTTGTGATCCGACGTTGTGGTGTATTCAACCCTGTAGCCGGCTTTAACGCCGGTGATTGTTGCAACCCCAGCGGCAAAGCTGATGCCAATGGTCGGATCATTCACCGATCCGTCTGAATTCTCGATCACCAGCCCGGTGCTAATGTTGATGACGCGAACATTGGTGAGGGCAACCGACGTATCACCCACATATCCGTTGATGAAATTCACGCCAGGTTCAGCAGCGGTGCTGAATGCGCTGATTTTTACCACAGCACTCTTGCCGCTTTGCAACTGCACGACGTCGAAAGTGGCCGACTTCGCATTGAAGACGTCGGTAAAGTCGATGTTGGATTCAATATCTGCTTCGGTCTGATCCAGGTTGGGAATGGTCACATTCTGCCTGGCACCCGTGACGAACGAAAAGCGGATGCCTTCCTGTTCCGTAATCATCTGATTGTTGGTGCCGAAGGTGGTCGGGCCACCTGCCTGGCTGGTATTGATCGTGTCGCCAGTGCTTATATTGGCGCCAGTTGACTGGTCTGCGGGGTTCTTCCCGGTGGCGATGATCGTGGGATCCGTGATCCGCACAACACCATTGACCGTTTCAGTTGTCGGGTTCGCCGTCGTGAACATCAGGAAGAGGTTCTGACCGGAGGGCGCATTGGCCAGACTGAATACCAGATCCTGACTGGCTCCGATGAAAACCTTATTCAGCAGATTGACAGCATCGTCGGGATTGCTGGTGTCCGGATGCTTGAGCGGTTGGTACTCCACGGTCCAGATCTTGCCGCCCGTGACCGGCGATCCGGTTTCTTCAATATAGGCAGCGAACACGATCGCGCCGGTTGGACTCCCGGCTCGGCCCAGAACGATGTTGTTGTTCGTATCGGTATAGAGAAGGATGCTGGTGCCATCGAGGGTATCCAGTCCGCTGTCCAGGCCATTGAGCGGTGCGCCAGCGCTGTCGACGAAGCTGATATCGGTAATGCTTGCGCCGGGGTCAGCGGTGAGGGTGAACGCATTGCTGCCCGTGTTGCCCGCGGCACCGGTATAGCCACTCAAGGCCGCACCCGTGGCGGTACCTGCGCCAAGTGCGGTCAAACGGGTAGAGAAGGTCGAGGGCAGGGACGCCACCAGAATGTCGTTGTCGTCAGCGTCTCCCGCAGGGCTTGGAGTGGCGGTGGTGTTCTGCAACCCGGCCGTTTCGTCCAGCGTAACGTTCACGCCGGTCGCCACGACGCTCAGAACGCTGTCCGTAAACGACATTGTCGCCACTGAGTC
The DNA here is from genome assembly GCF_057838875.1 of Pseudomonas sp. KH_050. Classification (NCBI taxonomy): domain Bacteria; kingdom Pseudomonadati; phylum Pseudomonadota; class Gammaproteobacteria; order Pseudomonadales; family Pseudomonadaceae; genus Pseudomonas; species Pseudomonas sp. KH_050. Next base: position 2,943,492 of record NZ_CM174478.1, read on the forward strand.
GTCACTGGTGCCGAACACACGATCGACACCCGCAGAGGCCGCGGTGAGCAGAAACGTCGCGCCTGCCGAATCGTCGGGATTCACGTACCACGAGGTCGTGACGCTGCCGTTGACTTGGCCGTCGAGATCGCCGGCGCCGCCGTCGGTCACGTACCAGGGCTCATGTCCCGCGCCGGTGTTGGTATCGAGCACGTCGTCGGGCGTGCCCCACACGTTATCCGCGCCGGCGCCGATGGCGTGCTCCACTTCGAGCTTCACTGTGCTGCCGGCGGCGAAGCCGCTGGCGGTGATGATGGCGGTGCTGCCGGGTGCGTAGTCTCTCAGGTCGGTGGTGACGGTCGGAGTGTATAGGGGGGCCGGATCGCTCCGATCGGCACCGGTGTTACCGGTCAGGTCGCTCGTTAGCGATGAGTTTTTCTTGGAATTAGCCATGACTTCCTCCTGAGCAATTCTAGTCTCTGGTCATCGAGGCCTGACCGTGGACCTTTTTCTGCTGTAGACCAGTAACTATGAATAAGCGCCGGGGATTGCGCATCGGCCGATACTCCCAGGCGGGGTGGGAGTTTCAGACTACTTGGGAGGGGGAAACGGGATGACGCGAAGGCGCGGGGCCGCATATTCCGTTTGTGAATAAGGACATGGCGCCGGTGCTCAAGGCCGCCCGGGCTTTAACCGCCAGCGCGTCGAGCTGAACTTGTCGTGCGGATCTCATACTAGAACTGCAAAAAGCAATGCGAGGGTGGTTTCTACGCCACCCTCGCATCCTTTCACGCTCGATGCCTCAGACGCCGCCAAAAACAATGTCGCTAGCCAGAACATCGACCCCGACCAAGGTGATGGTCGTTGTTTGTCCGCCATCCTCGGCAATCGTCACGATGCTGTCTGCGCCGGAAGTGTCGATCGATTGGACAACGGCGTTCTGGTCGCCGTTGAGCACCAGCGTGTCTCGCAGGCTTGGGGCCGCATCGAAGCCGGTGACCTGGTACAGGTTCTCGGAGAATGATAAATCGATGTTGAAGGCATCACGCTCACCGCCCGTGCCAACCAGCGTGTAGTCGAAGAGTGCGTCGGGCGGGTTGGTGGCGAACAGGTTGGCGTCAAACGTACTCGTCGCCGAGTCCCCATCCTTGTCCGTCAGCGTCGCGCTGAACGTCAGCTGGACATCGCTGGCCAGGTTCTCGGTCTCCTGAATGAATTCGATCACCGGGACCTTGATCACGCCCAGGCCCATCGTGAGCTGAACCGCATCAATGAGCTTCGAGTCCGTTCTCTCGATGACGAAGGACGTCTGTCCTCCATCCTCCGAAGTCAGATCAGCGGCAAGAACCTTCGTCGGCGGACCCGAAATCGTGCCGTCCTCGTAGAAGATCGTGTAGTACAGCTCTTCCGTTGCCGGGTCGTACCCCTGCACCGAGTTGTCGATGAAAATTTTCATGCCCGTCAACAAGGTCTCGGGATTGATGACGAAACTCTCGTCACCGGCATTGATGCCTGCCGTTCCGTTTCCATCCAGGTTGTTGTTGGTAATGCCGATCCCGGACGTGCTGACGTTCATGTTCGCGGTGCCGATGAATGCAAACCCGCCGGCTTCTATCTGCGCTTCGGTGAGGTCGGGCGCTCCCGGCGCGATGGCGGAAAATATATCGGCTGAGGTAGCGGTCGCGTTAACACCAAAAAAGACAATCTCCTCAGATGGCGAAGGAATAGTCGGCGGATTCTGCGCCGGAATTAACAATGTGCGCACGGGATCCGGGCCGCCGGCACCGAGCGAGCCATCCTCAGTGCTCCGGACGATCGTCGAACTGATGCCTTGCACCAGATCCAGTGCATAGCTGCCATTGGCGAAGGCGGTCAGCGTGTAGTCGACGCTGGTATCCGCTGTGTCGGTGTTGTTGTCGAAATCGCCGGTCAAAGTCCCTGCGAATTGGTACGCGCCATTGGCGTCCGGTGAGGGCGTCTGCTCGGTGAGCGTGCCGGTCCCGGTCGTGGTCGTGTTGTCTGGCCTGACGAGGGTGAACTGGCCATTCACCAACGAGATATCCAGACCGGTCGCACCCAGCCCGTCGGCTCCGGCCGAATTGTTCCAGAACCCGTATTGCGCAAGGATGCTACCGGTCCCGATCAGGTTGCCGAACGCGAGTGTTGGGCCGTCGTCCTTGAACACCAGGTTCTGCCCGATGTTGAGCGTCGCCTGGGCGCTGTCGCCGTCCCCATCGGTCTTGGTCGCCGTCAGCGTCACCAGATTGTCCGAGGTCAGAGTCTTCGAATCATCGGGATTGGTCGTGACGGGATGCACCACGGCGCGGATCTGGTCGAGCGTGACGTCACCATTGGCGGCCACGCTGACGGTGAACACCAGCGCATTGCTCGTCGCTGTGCGGCCTTCCACCACGGTGCCGTTGAGCGACAGGTTCACCGCCTGGCCGGTGGCCGTGTCGGTCAGCCCGGAGGCACCCGCCACCACGCCCAGCGCATAGGTCAGGGTGCCCGCGCCATCAGCGCCAAACGCCGAGCTGAAGTTGGCGGCAAAGCTCTGGGTGGCGTTGGTCGCCAGTACCGTTTCGTCCACCGTCAGCGTCGGCTCCACGCCGGTGGTGCTGATGCTCGGCCCGTCGTCCTTGAACACCAGGTTCTGCCCGATGTTGAGGGTCGCCTGGACGCTGTCGCCGTCCCCATCGGTCTTGGTCGCCGTCAGCGTCACCAGATTGTCCGCCGACAGAGTCTTCGAATCATCGGGATTGGTGGTGTCGGGATGCACCACGGCGCGGATCTGGTCGAGCGTGACGTCACCATTGGCGGCCACGCTGACGGTGAACACCAGCGCATTGCTCGTCGCTGTGCGGCCTTCCACCACGGTGCCGTTGAGCGACAGGTTCACCGCCTCGCCGGTGGCCGTGTCGGTCAGCCCGGAGGCACCCGCCACCACGCCCAGCGCATAGGTCAGGGTGCCCGCGCCATCAGCGCCAAACGCCGAGCTGAAGTTGGCGGCAAAGCTCTGGGTGGCGTTGGTCGCCAGCACCGTCTCGTCCACCGTCAGCGTCGGCTCCACGCCGGTGGTGCTGATGCTCGGCCCATCGTCCTTGAACACCAGGTTCTGCCCGATGTTGAGGGTCGCCTGGACGCTGTCGCCGTCCCCATCGGTCTTGGTCGCCGTCAGCGTCACCAGATTGTCCGCCGACAGAGTCTTCGAATCATCGGGATTGGTGGTGTCGGGATGCACCACGGCGCGGATCTGGTCGAGCGTGACGTCGCCATTGGCGGCCACGCTGACGGTGAACACCAGCGCATTGCTCGTCGCTGTGCGGCCTTCCACCACGGTGCCGTTGAGCGACAGGTTCACCGCCTCGCCGGTGGCCGTGTCGGTCAGCCCGGAGGCACCCGCCACCACGCCCAGCGCATAGGTCAGGGTGCCCGCGCCATCAGCGCCAAACGCCGAGCTGAAGTTGGCGGCAAAGCTCTGGGTGGCGTTGGTCGCCAGCACCGTCTCGTCCACCGTCAGCGTCGGCTCCACGCCGGTGGTGCTGATGCTCGGCCCATCGTCCTTGAACACCAGGTTCTGCCCGATGTTGAGGGTCGCCTGGACGCTGTCGCCGTCCCCATCGGTCTTGGTCGCCGTCAGCGTCACCAGATTGTCCGAGGTCAGAGTCTTCGAATCATCGGGATTGGTGGTGTCGGGATGCACCACGGCGCGGATCTGGTCGAGCGTGACGTCACCATTGGCGGCCACGCTGACGGTGAACACCAGCGCGTTGCTCGTCGCCGTGCGGCCTTCCACCACGGTGCCGTTGAGCGACAGGTTCACCGCCTCGCCGGTGGCCGTGTCGGTCAGCCCGGAGGCACCCGCCACCACGCCCAGCGCATAGGTCAGGGTGCCCGCGCCATCAGCGCCAAACGCCGAGCTGAAGTTGGCGGCAAAGCTCTGGGTGGCGTTGGTCGCCAGCACCGTTTCGTCCACCGTCAGCGTCGGCTCCACGCCGGTGGTGCTGATGCTCGGCCCGTCGTCCTTGAACACCAGGTTCTGCCCGATGTTGAGGGTCGCCTGGACGCTGTCGCCGTCCCCATCGGTCTTGGTCGCCGTCAGCGTCACCAGATTGTCCGCCGACAGAGTCTTCGAATCATCGGGATTGGTGGTGTCGGGATGCACCACGGCGCGGATCTGGTCGAGCGTGACGTCGCCATTGGCGGCCACGCTGACGGTGAACACCAGCGCGTTGCTCGTCGCCGTGCGGCCTTCCACCACGGTGCCGTTGAGCGACAGGTTCACCGCCTCGCCGGTGGCCGTGTCGGTCAGCCCGGAGGCACCCGCCACCACGCCCAGCGCATAGGTCAGGGTGCCCGCGCCATCAGCGCCAAACGCCGAGCTGAAGTTGGCGGCAAAGCTCTGGGTGGCGTTGGTCGCCAGCACCGTTTCGTCCACCGTCAGCGTCGGCTCCGCGCCGGTGGTGCTGATGCTCGGCCCGTCGTCCTTGAACACCAGGTTCTGCCCGATGTTGAGGGTCGCCTGGACGCTGTCGCCGTCCCCATCGGTCTTGGTCGCCGTCAGCGTCACCAGATTGTCCGAGGTCAGAGTCTTCGAATCATCGGGATTGGTGGTGTCGGGATGCACCACGGCGCGGATCTGGTCGAGCGTGACGTCACCATTGGCGGCCACGCTGACGGTGAACACCAGCGCGTTGCTCGTCGCCGTGCGGCCTTCCACCACGGCGCCGTTGAGCGACAGGTTCACCGCCTCGCCGGTGGCCGTGTCGGTCAGCCCGGAGGCACCCGCCACCACGCCCAGCGCATAGGTCAGGGTGCCCGCGCCATCAGCGCCAAACGCCGAGCTGAAGTTGGCGGCAAAGCTCTGGGTGGCGTTGGTCGCCAGCACCGTTTCGTCCACCGTCAGCGTCGGCTCCGCGCCGGTGGTGCTGATGCTCGGCCCGTCGTCCTTGAACACCAGGTTCTGCCCGATGTTGAGGGTCGCCTGGACGCTGTCGCCGTCCCCATCGGTCTTGGTCGCCGTCAGCGTCACCAGATTGTCCGAGGTCAGAGTCTTCGAATCATCGGGATTGGTGGTGTCGGGATGCACCACGGCGCGGATCTGGTCGAGCGTGACGTCACCATTGGCGGCCACGCTGACGGTGAACACCAGCGCATTGCTCGTCGCCGTGCGGCCTTCCACCACGGCGCCGTTGAGCGACAGGTTCACCGCCTCGCCGGTGGCCGTGTCGGTCAGCCCGGAGGCACCCGCCACCACGCCCAGCGCATAGGTCAGGGTGCCCGCGCCATCAGCGCCAAACGCCGAGCTGAAGTTGGCGGCAAAGCTCTGGGTGGCGTTGGTCGCCAGCACCGTTTCGTCCACCGTCAGCGTCGGCTCCGCGCCGGTGGTGCTGATGCTCGGCCCGTCATCTTCGAAGATCATCTTGGAGCCGATTTCGGCTTTCGCAATAGAGGCTTGGAGCAGCTTGAAGCCACCGATATCAAAATCGGCGTGGTCATTGCCCTTGGCGTCGAGGGCCGCCCCGTTCTCGATGAGCACGCGGTTGTGATCCGACGTTGTGGTGTATTCAACCCTGTAGCCGGCTTTAACGCCGGTGATTGTTGCAACCCCAGCGGCAAAGCTGATGCCAATGGTCGGATCATTCACCGATCCGTCTGAATTCTCGATCACCAGCCCGGTGCTAATGTTGATGACGCGAACATTGGTGAGGGCAACCGACGTATCACCCACATATCCGTTGATGAAATTCACGCCAGGTTCAGCAGCGGTGCTGAATGCGCTGATTTTTACCACAGCACTCTTGCCGCTTTGCAACTGCACGACGTCGAAAGTGGCCGACTTCGCATTGAAGACGTCGGTAAAGTCGATGTTGGATTCAATATCTGCTTCGGTCTGATCCAGGTTGGGAATGGTCACATTCTGCCTGGCACCCGTGACGAACGAAAAGCGGATGCCTTCCTGTTCCGTAATCATCTGATTGTTGGTGCCGAAGGTGGTCGGGCCACCTGCCTGGCTGGTATTGATCGTGTCGCCAGTGCTTATATTGGCGCCAGTTGACTGGTCTGCGGGGTTCTTCCCGGTGGCGATGATCGTGGGATCCGTGATCCGCACAACACCATTGACCGTTTCAGTTGTCGGGTTCGCCGTCGTGAACATCAGGAAGAGGTTCTGACCGGAGGGCGCATTGGCCAGACTGAATACCAGATCCTGACTGGCTCCGATGAAAACCTTATTCAGCAGATTGACAGCATCGTCGGGATTGCTGGTGTCCGGATGCTTGAGCGGTTGGTACTCCACGGTCCAGATCTTGCCGCCCGTGACCGGCGATCCGGTTTCTTCAATATAGGCAGCGAACACGATCGCGCCGGTTGGACTCCCGGCTCGGCCCAGAACGATGTTGTTGTTCGTATCGGTATAGAGAAGGATGCTGGTGCCATCGAGGGTATCCAGTCCGCTGTCCAGGCCATTGAGCGGTGCGCCAGCGCTGTCGACGAAGCTGATATCGGTAATGCTTGCGCCGGGGTCAGCGGTGAGGGTGAACGCATTGCTGCCCGTGTTGCCCGCGGCACCGGTATAGCCACTCAAGGCCGCACCCGTGGCGGTACCTGCGCCAAGTGCGGTCAAACGGGTAGAGAAGGTCGAGGGCAGGGACGCCACCAGAATGTCGTTGTCGTCAGCGTCTCCCGCAGGGCTTGGAGTGGCGGTGGTGTTCTGCAACCCGGCCGTTTCGTCCAGCGTAACGTTCACGCCGGTCGCCACGACGCTCAGAACGCTGTCCGTAAACGACATTGTCGCCACTGAGTCGTCACTGGTGCCGAACACACGATCGACACCCGCAGAGGCCGCGGTGAGCAGAAACGTCGCGCCTGCCGAATCGTCGGGATTCACGTACCACGAGGTCGTGACGCTGCCGTTGACTTGGCCGTCGAGATCGCCGGCGCCGCCGTCGGTCACGTACCAGGGCTCATGTCCCGCGCCGGTGTTGGTATCGAGCACGTCGTCGGGCGTGCCCCACACGTTATCCGCGCCGGCGCCGATGGCGTGCTCCACTTCGAGCTTCACTGTGCTGCCGGCGGCGAAGCCGCTGGCGGTGATGATGGCGGTGCTGCCGGGTGCGTAGTCTCTCAGGTCGGTGGTGACGGTCGGAGTGTATAGGGGGGCCGGATCGCTCCGATCGGCACCGGTGTTACCGGTCAGGTCGCTCGTTAGCGATGAGTTTTTCTTGGAATTAGCCATGACTTCCTCCTGAGCAATTCTAATCTCTGGTCATCGAGGCCTGACCGTGGACCTTTTTCTGCTGTAGGCCGCAACTATGGGTAAGCGTCGGGGATTGCGCATCGGCCGTTACTCCCAGGCGGGGTGGGAGTTTCAGACTACTTGGGAGGGGGAAAGGGGATGAACGCGGCGCTGGCCTGGGTAATACTCGTTGCCGGAGGCGATCCGGCCAGTGGCTACACACAGCCGTTCGGCATGATCTAAACTCCACAAAAAATGGCTTTTCGAGCAGGAGTTTCAATGCGAAGCACACCTGAGAACAGTCTGAAAAATGCGTTGAAAACCTGTAGAGACAGTTTTATTTTTGTTGGTTTGTTCAGTTTTTTCATCAACGCGCTAATGCTCGTTCCTACCTTCTATATGCTTCAGGTGTATGGGCGAGTGATGACCAGCGGAAGCCTGTCAACCCTGGTAATGCTGACGCTGATCATGACCTTGCTGGTGGCCACGCTCGGCTCACTGGAGTGGGTTCGTTCACGAATCATGGTCCGGGTCAGTACCCGGCTGGATGTGCTGCTCAATCGCCAGGTCTATAAAGCCAGTTTCAAACGGGCTCTGGACAGTGGCGGCATGGATGCGTCAGCCCAGTCACTCAACGACTTGACGGGTTTGAGACAGTTTCTCTCCGGTAATGGGTTGTTCGCTTTTTTCGATGCGCCCTGGTTGCCGATCTACATCGTGGTGATGTTCCTGTTTCATCCGTGGTTTGGCTGGGTAGCGACGGGCAGCGCTCTGTTATTGCTGTTACTGGCGTTTATCAATGAGAAGCTGACGGGGTCGGCGCTGGCCCAGGCCAACAAGGAGCATATCGGCGCGACGCTCTACACTACGAAGAACCTGCGCAACGCCGAAGTCATCGAGTCCATGGGCATGCTTGAAACCCTGATGGATCGTTGGGGGGGGCGGCAAAAAAACGTTCTGTTCCTGCAGTCTCAGGCGAGCGATAGAGGGGCCATTGTCAGTACGCTTTCCCGGTCCTTCCGGCTCCTCGTGCAATCACTGGTGCTGGGCCTGGGGGCTTACCTCGCGGTGGACCATCAGGTGGGGGCAGGCATGGTGTTTGCCGGGGCCGTGCTGTTGGGGCGTGCACTGGCCCCCATCGATCTGATCATCGGCAGCTGGAAGGGGTTTATTGCGGCTCGCTCGCAGTACAGCCGTCTGAACGACATACTCGACAAACAACAGGCGCAACCCGAGCGTATGTCTTTGCCTGCGCCTCAGGGGCACGTACAGGTGGAGAATCTGGTTGTCGCGGCACCCGGCTCGAAAACCCCGATCATCAAAAACATCAGTTTCAGCGCACCTGCCGGCTGCGTTGTCGGAATCATCGGCCCGAGTGCCGCGGGCAAGTCCACCCTGGCCAGGGCTCTGATGGGGGTGTGGGCGCCGCAGCATGGCGTGGTCCGGCTGGATGGTGCCGACATCAGTTTGTGGGACAAAACCGAGCTTGGGCCGCATATCGGTTACCTGCCCCAGGACATTGAATTGTTCGAAGGCAGTATCAGCGAGAACATTGCCCGTTTCGCCGCGGTCGATTCGGCGAAAGTCATTCTGGCGGCCAGAACCGCTGGCGTTCACGAAATGATTTTGCTCTTGCCCGATGGCTACGACACCGTCATTGGCAGCGAAGGCGTCATGCTGTCGGGAGGGCAGCGCCAGCGTATCGGACTGGCCCGCGCCCTGTATGGCAACCCGCGGCTGATTATTCTCGACGAACCCAATTCCAATCTCGACGAAGTCGGTGATCGCGCCTTGGCGGAAGCCATCCCGAAAATCAAGCAGACCGGCGCGACCCTGTTTGTAATTACCCACCGAACCAACATCGTGTCGCAGCTTGATCGGCTCATGGTGATGATCGCTGGGGTTATCAGTCTTTATGGGCCGCGCGAGCATGTGCTGGCCGAACTCAACGCGCATCAGCAGGCACAAAAGCACGCCACGCCAGCAGGCGCAAACATGGCTTCGGTCGCTACCTGCAAGGACGATGTCGATGAACCCTACAATTCCCAGTCGTCAAATTGATAGCTTCGCCGACCTGCCGATATCTGATCGTAAAGTACGTCGCCTGGGTTTGGGCATTGTATTGATGACCTTCGGCCTGTTCGGCACCTGGGCGGCGATCGCGCCGCTGGACGGTGCCGCTTACGCACCTGGGGTGGTCACCGTGCAGGCTTACCGCAAAACGGTTCAGCATCTTGAAGGGGGTATCGTCAAGGCGGTACTGGCCCATGACGGTGACATCGTCAAGCGGGATGATCCGCTGATCATTCTCGATGATGCCCAACTGCGCTTCGAATACGAGATGACCCGAAGCCAACTGGTCGCGGCCAGTGCCATGGAGGCAAGGCTCAGAGCGGAGCGCGACACGCTGCCGGCGATCGGCTTTGGCGAGATAGCCGATCCAGCCAGTCTGCGAGGTGTGGAAGCGCGCCAGGGCGAGACCCAGGTATTCAACGCTCGGCAGGGCTCGCGGCTGGGCCAGATAGCGGTGCTGCGGGAGCGCATTGGCCAGTTGCATCAACAGATCAAGGGATTGGAATCGATGATCGGTGCCAAGGTTTATCTGGAGAAATCCTACAACGGTGAAATCGATGAATTGACCGACCTGCTGAAGCAAGGGTTCGTTGACAAACAACGTCTGCTCGAGCAGGAGCGCAAGCTGGGGATGCTCAGGTCGGAGGTGGCGGATCACCGCTCCACTATCAACAGGACTCGTCTGCAGATCAACGAAACACAGCTGCAGATTCTACAAATCGATAAAGACTTCAATGCCGAGGTTGTCAAGCAGCTGGCCGAGGTTCAGACCAGGTTGTACGACCTGCAAGAGAAAACCTCGGCCCTGGAGGATCGACTCAGTCGTATCGTCATCCGCGCACCCGACGCGGGCATGGTGATTGGCATGACGGTGCATACGATTGGTGGAATCGTGCGCCCGGCGACGCCGCTGCTGGACATTGTTCCATCGGTTTCCGAACTGGTAATAGAGGCCCAGGTGGCGCCGGTGGATATTGATCGTATCGCCATCGGCAAACGTGCCGATATCCGTTTCGGCGCGTTCAACAGTTCAACCACTCCGGTGATCGAAGGCGAGGTCAGCAACGTGTCGGCTGACCGGCTGACCAACGAAAAGACCGGGGCTGCCTATTACCTGGCGCGGGTCCGGGTCACCGAAGCCGGTGCGCGGACCTTGGGGGAGCGCAAGTTGTTGCCGGGGATGCCGGCGGACGTGTTGATCATTACCGGGCAACGCACGCTGTTGCAGTACTTGATACAGCCGGCCCGTGATGCCATGTCTCAATCGATGATCGAGGAATGACCGTGGGCGCGTCGGCAGTTCTGCTGGGCGGTCTGTTCATACTTGCAGCGGGTGCCGCCCTGGCGCAACCCACTGCAGCAACGCCGACCGGGGTCAGTGCCTCGACGTTTTCCACCGACCTCATGCAGTTGTATCGCGAGGCCCGGCTGGAAGATCCGCGGGTATTGGCCTCCTATGCGCAAGCGCAGGCGGGCCAGGAACATCAGCGCGAGGCCATGGGGGCGTTGTTGCCGCAAGTATCGCTGAACGCCGGGTCGAACCGGATTCACCAGGAAAACGACCTGGTGCAGCAGAGTTACGATAGCGAAAACTACAGCCTGGTGCTGCGTCAGTACCTCTACAACAAGGCCGCGTGGGAGAACTACCAAAAATTCAAAAGCCTGGCCAGGCAGTCCGAGTCTGAAGCGCTGGACGCCCAGGCCGAGGCCACCGTGGAATTGGCTCGGCGTTACTTCACCGCGCTGGCGGCCGAGGATGAACTGGAGTTGGTGAGGGCGGAGCGTCGAACCACGCAAAAGAGTCTGGACCGAGTCAATGCGTTGTACGAAAAGCAGCTGGCATTAATTACTGATCAGCTTGACCTCAAGGCCCGGGTGGACTTGCTGGCTGCGCAGGAACTGGATGCCCGCAACCAGGCCAGTATCAGTCGCGAGGCGCTGGCGGAGATCGTCGGCCGGCCGGTCAAGGAGAAGCTCAACCGGATTCGCGATGACGTGCAGCTACGGGTTTCGGCGCAGAGTCTGGAAACCTGGGTCCGCGAGGGCATGGCCCTGAACCCGGCGCTCAAGGCCAACGAAAGCGGCGTCGAAGCAGCGGGCGCAGCGTTGCGCAGCGGCAAGGGCGGGCACTATCCGACCCTGAGTCTGAGCCTGAGCGCACAAGAGACCAACGAAGGCTACAACAATGCCCTGACGCCCCGCACCGACAGCTATGTCGCCGGAATCAGCGTTCAGGTGCCGCTGTACAGCGGTGGCGCGACCTCGGCGCGGGTCCGTGGGCTCTACCAGGATCAGCTTGCCACCGAGCAGCAACTGGAAGCGATCCGGCGCCGGGTGGTCAAGGAGATCACCAGCGCGTACCTGACCGCCAGTTCGAACGGCGAAAAGATCAATGCGAGTCGGCTGGCCCTGGCCTCGGCGCAGCTGTCCAGAGTGGCGGCAGAGAAAGCGCTTACCTACGGAATGGTCAATGCCGTCGATGTATTGGCCAGCGTACGCAACGAATTCCGCGCTCGGCGTGACCTGCTCAAGACGCAGTACGAGTTCATCAGCAATGTCTTCACCCTCAATCACTGGGCCGGAAAACCGCCGGCCGAAAGTGTCGAAAGTGTCAATGGCTGGTTGAGTCCCGGCAGCTCCGGCCAGGACTTCCTGCGCCCCTGATCCCGCGTTGGATCGTAGGAGCGGCCGCAGGCTGCGATCTTTTGATCCGGCATTGGCGGTGCCCCTGAAAAGATCGCAGCCTGCGGCAGCTCCTACGCGCCGGCCGGGTACACCTGCAATGGGGTGGGTATCCGCAATCCCCCCCGTAGGAGCTGCCGCAGGCTGCGATCTTTTGATCCGGCATTGGCGGCGCCGCCGAAAAGATCGCAGCCTGGCGGCAGCTCCTACGCCGACCAGATACACCTGCAATGGGGTGGGTATCCAGTCCTCAACCCCCGATCAACCGGGTAAAGAGGATGATCAGTTGCGCCTGACGGGTGGTGCCGGTTTTGCGGAACAGTGCGCGCAGCTGAGTCCTCACGGTGTTGATGGAGACGTTCAGGCGCGTGGCGCAGCCTTCCAGGGTCAGCCCCTGAGCCAGCAGTTCGGCCAATCGGTGTTCGGCCGGGCTGAGCTGGAAAAGCTCGGCCAGCAACGGGCTTGGCAGGCGTTTTTCCAGCAGTGCCAGCAGCACCAATGGCTGGTTGAAGTGCCGGTTGTAGCCGGCTTCGACCGGCGCCGGAGTGACCAGCAGCTCTTGCGAGTCGATGGTGTCGAGGCGTAGCCAGCCGGCCTGGCGCTTGCCGTTTTTGCCCGCGGCACGGCGGATAAGTGCCCGTAGACAAGTATCTTGAGTGGTGCTGTGCAGGTGGGCGAATTTTTCAAACAGCGGTGAACCATTCAGGCTCATGTGCCGCGCGGCCTGATTGCAGTGCAGCACCTGCCCCTCGCCATCGAGCAGCCAGAGCGGAGCCGGGTGATGGTCCAGCAGCAGGTCACGCTTGGCCAGATCCAGTTCCAGGCAGTTGATCCTGGCGGACAGTTTGACCGCCTTGAGCAAGTGTGGGGTGATTCGCTCCAGCAGCGCAAAGTGCCGGGCAGAGGGCGAGGGCGCACCGACCTCGTGGAGTGCGGTCAGGTAGATGCCCGAGTCGGCCTGTTCATCGAGCCTCACGCTGGCGACATTATGCAGCCCCTGGGGGAGGAGGGACGCCTGATCATCCGGGTCTTGCAGGGCATGCTCGGCGCCGAAATCGATGAGTTCGTTGTACCAGCAACCCAAGGTGCGCGAATCCCTGAAATCAAGACCGGGGGCAAGCTGCCATGACTGCTCCTGGAAGCCGTTCAATCCTGCCGAAGTGTAGAAGTTGATGGTCGTCGCGGCTTGAGCGTCGCGCTTCTGGTAACTGGCGTAGAACAAACAAATCTGCTGATGACCACTGGCCTCGACCAGTCGTTTCAGCAAGGGCTGCCAGGTTGTCGTGTCCAGCGCACACTCGTAGCACAGGTCGACGAGTTCGTCGTACAACTGCTGTTCGCGTACTTGAGTCACCATGCTGAAAGGGCCTGCCGCTTTTAAGGAACACGCTGCAGCAATGATGGCCTATTGCTTTCTTTGCTTCAAGGTCAGCTATTCTGAAACGCAGGGGGGCGGGATGTTGAGCGGGAAAAAACACGCTTTCAGCATGAGTGCGTTATCAGCGGTGTCTTTCGAATGGTTCGTATCAGGTTGTCTATCTCCCTTCGCAGGCCGTGTTAAAACACGGCCGCGAAGGGCACCAAACCAGGTGTTGGCGCCCTGGTAATCGACTATTTTGACATCGCGGCTCGGGCGGCCTCGATCTTGGCTTTGACCGAATCAAGGTTGAAGCTCGCGCCTTTTTGCATGGGTGGGTATTCAATCGCCGTTTCAGCCAGTTTGGTGACCTGCTGCTGGACAAACACGAAACGCCAGAACTGATACTTGAACCAGTCGAAATACTGCTGGGAACCCTCAGCCGACTGGTTCTCCGGCCAGCCGGTACGTTCAAACGGGTCAAGTCGCAGGTTGGTCAGAACCGGCACATCGACCGCCAGCTTCGCGCCCATCCAGCCACCCGGCTGATCGATGAAGCGGTATTTGTAATCGTCGATGCGTATGGCCCCGAGCGCACTTTCTCCGAAGTAGAAGATCTCATGACGATTCGACGGACCTTTGCCGGTGATCATCGGCGTCTGGTCGTAACCGTCCAGGTGAACCTTGTAGGTCCTGTCGCCCAGTTGCTTGCCTTTGAGCAATTCAGCCGTAATGTTCGGGTTGCCTGCCGCTGCGACCAAGGTAGGGAACCAGTCCATACCGGACATGATGCCGTTGGCGATCTGGTTTGCCGGTACTTTACCCGGCCAACGAATGATTGCCGGAACCCGGAAACCACCCTCCATGACGGTGCCTTTTCCCATCGCGAAGGGTGTCTGACCACCATCCGGCCAGGTGAAGTTTTCCGCTCCGTTGTCAGTCGTGAACACGACGATAGTGTTCTCGTCAATGCCATCTTTCTTCAGCTTGGCCATCACATCGCCAACGATGTCATCGAGCTGTGCCATCCCGGCTTCCTGTTCCGACCAGCCGTTTTCCGGGTTACGCATCGCTTGATACCTGTCGGACAGGTGCGTGACGATGTGCATGCGTGTCGGATTGAGCCACAGGAAGAACGGTTTGTTGTCCTGCCTGGCCTTGTCGATGAAGCTGAAGGCCTTGTCACGAATCTCTTCGTCAACGGTTTTCATCCGCTGTGGATAGAGCGTGCCGGCGTCTTCAATTTTCTGTTTGCCGACCTTGCCCCAACGCGGCATCACAGTCGGGTCGTCCGTGGTGGTGGCCCAACTGTGGACCATGTTGCGCGGACCGACGGTGGGTAGCAGGGCCTGCGGATAGTTGGGGTGTGCCGGATCTTCCATGGCGTCCAGGTGATAGAGGTAGCCAAAAAATTCGTCGAAACCATGCACGGTGGGCAGGAACTGGTTGAGGTCACCCAAGTGGTTTTTGCCGAACTGGCCCGTGGCATAGCCCATGGATTTGAGCGTGGTGGCGATGGTCACCGCCTCGGCGGGAATACCGATCGGTGAACCTGCCTGACCGACTGTGGTCATGCCGGTCCGGATCGGCAGTTCGCCGGTGATGAAGTTGGCGCGACCGGCGGTGCAACTGGCTTCGGCATAATAATCGGTGAAGCGCATGCCCTCGGCGGCGAGGGTGTCGAGGTTCGGCGTTCTTCCGGCCATCATACCCTGGTTGTAGACACCGATATTTGACCAGCCGATATCGTCACCCATGATCACCACTATGTTGGGGGACGGCTTATCGTCCGCGAGGGACAGGCCAGGCAATGCGGCCGCCGACAGCAGCGCTGTAACGGCAAACATCGTAGAAACGATTCTCTGGTACATGCTGAGCTCCTTAACACTTTCGTAAGTGTCTCGAGAACAGTCTTTGAACTACGTTCTCGAAATTGGATCCCCCGGAAATAGCGTAGGTACTAACACTGAAATATCCAGTTTCATTTCAACGTAGAGTCACACGTTGAAGATCCAGGAGCTCCTGAGTTGAAGGGTCTGGTTGGGCATGGGCGTCGACTACGCGCTGTACCTGCTCAGACGCTGCCCCATGTGGCGAGGGAGCTTGCTCCCTCGCCACAAGTCGGTGTTTGATTTGCCACAGGGTCAGTGTTTGACTTGAGAGGTTCGTTCCATCACTGACATTTCTCCGTGTCTTGTGTTGTTTTTTCCACGCTGCTAGGGTTCGTTGATAATAATTAACACTGACCCTGTCCTCGCGCGTCTGCGCAGGGATACAAGGAAGGAAGATCCCATGCAGATTCAATCCCACGACACTGCGGATGTTGATCAGCAACTGGTCATCGCCGGTTGGCAAGAGCATTACCAACAGATGTCACCCGGTTATTTCCAGGGCAAGGTCGTGCACATGGAGCTGGGTGGGGTTGAGGTGTATGAAGAGCGGATGAACACCCGAATCGAGCAGCATTTCCATGCGCCTGCGGATTCACTGGTGTTCAGTTTCGATACTCGCAATGGCTCGCTGTACTTACTCAACGAAGAAACCCGGAACACCTGGATCACCCCGGAGAACTAACAGGAAGTCGCCGTGGTGATCGGTCCGCAGTACCTGAAGCAACTCGACTGCCTGAACCTGAGTCGCCTTGATGGCTTGTTTCTGACGCCGCTGGTTTCCCAGCAGAGCCAGGTCTTCGGCCGCTGGTTGAGCAGCACCCTGCAACAGCTGGACTCGGCGCAGCCGCCGGTGGGCGAGGAGGGGTTCGCGCAGCAACTGGTCGACGATTGCCTGTATATCCTCGACTGCCCGAGCCAGACCCTGGAGCGCGCCAGCCAAAAACACCTGGTCCATGACCGGCGGCTGATTCAACGGGTGTTCGATCTGGTCATGGTGTGCCCGCAAGAGCATTTCAATGTGCTGCAACTGGCCGATGGCGCCGGGGTGTCCGTGCGCCAATTGCAGCAAAGTTTCACCGCCTTTACCGGAGTGTCTCCCGGCCAGTGGCAGCGGTTGCGTCGATTGAACTTCGCGCGCCGCGATCTGCTGCGCACCTGCGCGGGTGAAACCACCGTGGCGGAAATCGCCATGCGCTGGTCATTCTGGCACCTGGGGCGTTTCTCCGAGGCCTATCGCGGGCTGTTCGGCGAGCTTCCCAGCTGTACCCTGATGCGCCGCCGCTGAGCGCTTTGTTTGCGCCCCAAAATGAGGCGCTAACAAAGCCGCAAATCGGATAGAAGCCGGCATCCTCCTGATTGCACTATCACCTTGAAGCATGGAACCGGGCAGCCATGGGGCGCTCGGGCATTTCCCTGTACGAGGCGTTATGAAAGGCAATCTGGACCGACTGAGCCATTGGCTCAAAGAAAACAAAATTACTGAAGTCGAGTGCCTGATCTCTGATCTGAGCGGCATTGCCCGGGGAAAAATATCCCCGACCAACAAGTTCCTCAACGAGCAGGGCATGCGCCTGCCGGAGAGCGTGTTGTTGCAGACAGTCACCGGCGACTATGTCGAAGACGATATCTACTACGAGCTGCTCGACGCGGCGGATATCGACATGCACTGCCGTCCCAGCCGGCGTGGGGGAGTGGCAGGCACCCACGATGTTGCAGGTGCACGCGGTCGGCGTAGGAGCTGGCGAAGCTTGCGATCTTTTCTGCGGACACCGCCGCCGCCAGGATCAAAAGATCGCAGGCTGCGGCAGCTCCTGCGAGAGATCGCATGCAGCCGGCGTGGGGGAGTGGCAGGCACCCACGACGTTGCAGGTGCACGCGGTCGGCGTAGGAGCTGGCGAAGCCTGCGATCTTTTCTGCGGACACCGCCGCCGCCAGGATCAAAAGATCGCAGCCTGCGGCAGCTCCTGCGAGAGATCGCGTGCAGCCGGCGTGGGGGAGTGGCAGGCACCCACGATGTTGCAGGTGCACGCGGTCGGCGTAGGAGCTGGCGAAGCCTGCGATCTTTTCTGCGGACACCGCCGCCGCCAGGATCAAAAGATCGCAGGCTTCGCCAGCTCCTACACCCATCCCCGCCAATGAATGCATAAAAGAACTTGGTTTGTAGTGCGGTTACTAATTAGAATGAATCTCATTTAAACTATTTCTTGGCGCAGGTTTGCATATATGAGTGATACCGCGATGCCGACAGAACAAACCCTCCACGACCTGTACCGCGACCATCGTGGCTGGCTGGAGAGCTGGTTGAGGCAACGCATGGGGAATGGCTGTGATGCCGCGGACCTGAGCCAGGATACGTTCATGCGGGTCCTCGCCAGCTCGCAGCGGATTGCCGACTTGCAGGAGCCACGGGCGTATTTGCTGACGGTGGGCAAGCGGCTGCTGAGCAATTTCTACCAGCGCCGCAGCCTGGAGCAGGCTTACTTGAATGCGCTGGCGCTGTTGCCTGAGGACAGTGCACCGTCCCCCGAGGAGCGCTGGTTGCTGCTGGAAACCCTGCAAATGCTCGACGAACTGCTCGACGGGCTGCCGCCGGTGGTGCGCCGGGCATTTCTCTGGAGCCAGCTGGAAGGCCTAAGCTATCAACAGATCGCTGAGCGTTTGCGGGTGTCGGAGCGCACGATCAAACGCTACATGGCGCAAGCCTACGAGCATTGCCTGCTGGTGGCGCTGTGATCAAGCCGGGGCTCTCGGCCGAAGCCCGCCAAGTGGCGCGGGCTGCCGCGCAGTGGCTGGCATTGCTGGAATCCGGCGGCGCCAGTGAGCAGGATCGAGCCGCCCTGCAGCACTGGCGCGACAGCTGTGCCAGCCACGAACAGGCCTGGCAGAAAGCCCAACTCTTGCGTCAACGCTTTGCCGCGCTGCCTTCGGCCCTGGCCATGGGCAGCCTGGATCGCCCGGACTCGGGACGGCGCACGCTGCTCAAACGTGCCCTGGGCGTGGCGGTGCTAGTGCCGACCGCCGTGCTGCTCAGTCGGCAATTGCCCCTGGACACCTGGCGGGCTGACCTGCACACCGCCACTGGGGAACGCAGGCAAGTACTGCTGGCCGATGGCAGTACCCTGCATCTCAATACCGCCACTGCCGTCAATGTCGATCTGCCGAGCCGGCGCCTGACGCTGGTGGCCGGCGAAATCGCGCTGAAGGTATCAGGGGCTTCACTGTTGACGATCCAGACCCGGTATGGGCAGGTCATTGTCAGCCAGAGCGAAGTCTGTGTTCGCCAGAACCCGCACGGCTGCAGGGTGTCGGTGCTCAAGGGCGCGGTGCAATTGCGGCCATTGCAGGGCCCGGCCTTGACGTTGCGCGCAGGTCAGCAGGTCAACCTTCAGATTGCCGGCGTAGGCGTGCCGGAGCCATTCGATGTGCTTGCGCCAAGTTGGCGCGAGGGTGTGTTGGTGGTGCAGAACCAGCCTTTGGGGGAGTTCTTGCGCGAGCTGAGCAGTTATCGGCCGGGCGTGCTGCGCTGGGAACCGGAGCTTGAATCCCTGCGGGTCACCGGCAGTTTCCGCCTGGAAGACACCGATCGCATCCTCGCCTTGCTGGCGGCCAGCTTGCCGCTGGAGGTGCATTCACGTACTCGTTATTGGGTCACGCTGCTGCCGCGAAAAAATAGTGTGTAAAGCGTGACCCCTTTTTTCGCTTCGCTTGTCATTAAGGCAAGTGAAACGAAATCAGAGAGATTCTCAATGCCCGCATCGCCCTGCAGTACGCGTCTGGCTTCTTCCAGGTTGCGCCCGTTGTTGCACCTGAGTCTGCTGTTGAGTCTGAGTGCCTGCCCGTTGTTTGTCTCGGTCAGTTCGGCCGAAGACAGCCCTCGGCGCAGCTACCAGGTGCCCGCCGGTAGCCTCAGCGCCGCGTTGACCCGCTTCGCCGGATTGGCCGGGGTCAACCTTTCGTTGGACCCCGCACTGGTCAGCGGTCGCAGCAGTCCCGGGCTTTCCGGGGAGTATGCGGTCGAGGAGGGCTTTGCCCGGTTGCTGCAGGGTTCCGGTCTGCAACTGCAGCCGGTGGGCGAACAGGCGTACACCCTGACCCCGGCGCCAGAAGGCAGCAGCCTGCAACTGGCCCCCACCTCGATTCTCGGTACCACTGGCTCGGCGGACGGCGATCCGTATGCCGGAGGCCAGGTCGCGCGCCGCGGTTCGCAAGGCTTGCTGGGCTCGCGAGACTTCATGGAAACGCCGTTCAGCATGACCACCTACACCAGCGAGGCGGTCAAAAACCTGCAGGCTCGTACCTTGGGCGACCTGATCGCCAGCGATCCCTCGGTTCGCGCCACCAACCCGGCGGGTGGGCGTTATGAGCAGTTCACCATTCGCGGGTTGAGCCTGTTCAACAGTGATGTCGCCTACAACGGTCTCTACGGCGTCCTGCCGACCTATACGATCGACATGGAGATGGCCGACCGCGTCGACGTCATCAAAGGCCCGACCCAGCTCATCAATGGCATCTCGCCGCGGGGCAGCGTGGGTGGCGGGATCAACGTGGTGCCCAAGCGCGCGACCGACAAGCCCATCACTTCGTTTACCGGTATGTACGCTTCCGACAGCCAGGTCGGCGGTGCCGTGGATGTCGGCCGGCGCTTTGGTGAAGACAACAAGTTCGGCATTCGTTTCAACGGCGTCAAGCAGTCCGGCGACACCGATTGGGATCACCAGAATGTCGATCGCGAGATGGCCGTGCTGGGCCTGGATTTTCGCGGTGAACGCCTGCGGCTCTCGACGGATATCGGGCGCACCGAGCGTGATACCGACGCCCCGCAGGAGCGCGTGCAGGTCGGCCCCAACGCGCGGGTTCCGCATGCCAGCGATGTGCGCCACAACTATGCGCAGCCCTGGAGCAAGGCGAGTACCAACGACACTTTCGGCACGGTGAACGGCGAATTCGATGTCAGCGATTCCGTCATGCTGTACGGCGGTGTGGGGGCGCGTAAAAGTAACCATGACTTTCTCCGACATGCCGTTGCGGTCACCAACGACGCTGGCGATTTCAGCGTTCTACCGCGTGACTTCACCCGTGACGAAAATGTCCGGACGGCCACGGCGGGGGTGCGCAACTGGTTCCATACCGGCCCGGTGAGCCATGAAGTCAACCTGGCTGCCAGCTATTTCTACATGGACTTCGAAAATGGCGGCGCCCGTTATGGGGCGGCCCCCAGCAACATCTATGACCCGGTGGTAACCCCGACCCCAAACATTCAAACGCGACCGGATGACAAGGTCTACACCGAGAACCGCTTCAGCAGCGTGGCATTGTCCGACACCCTGGGCTTCTTCGATGACCGGCTGCTGCTGACCCTCGGCGCCCGCTGGCAGCGGGTGAAGGTTGACGACTGGAAGAATGACGTCAAAGGCGCCACCGCCTACGATGAGGAAAAAGTTTCGCCGTCGGGCGGCCTCCTGTTCAAGGCCACCGACAAGCTATCGCTGTATGCCAACTACATGGAAGGCCTGAGCCAAGGCAAGATCGCGCCGACGGCCTCTGTGAACAGCGACGAGATCTTCCCGCCGTTCATCAGCCGCCAGGTCGAGGTCGGCGCCAAGTATGACGCCGGTGCGTTCGCCATGACCGCCGCGGTGTTCCGGATCAAGCAGCCAGCCTACGAGACCAACGCCACGACGCGCGTCTTCGGCCCGAACGGCAAGCGTGAAAACACCGGTGTGGAACTGAGCGTGTTCGGTGAGCCGCTCGACGGTTTCCGCCTGCTCGGCGGTGTCATGTACATCGACAGCGAGTTGAACGACACCACCAATGGCACCTTCGACGGCAACCGGGCGCCTGCCACGCCGAAATACAACGTCAACCTGGGCGCCGAGTGGGACGTGCCGACCGTACAGGGCCTGACCCTGACCAGCCGCGGCCTCTATTCCAGCTCGCAGTTTCTGGACCAGTCCAACAACAAGGAAATCGATTCCTGGGAACGTTTCGACGTGGGCGCACGCTACGCGTTCAAGGTCGACCAAAAGAACATCACCCTGCGTGCCAATGTCGAGAACGTGGCGAACAAGGCCTACTGGAGTTCGGCCGGGGCCTCGGATGACAGCGAGCCTGGCTTGACGCTGGCAACCCCGCGCACTTACCTCCTTTCGGCAACCGTCGATTTCTGATTCGCCCATACCGAGTCGAAAATCTGCTGACTGCGGATCGCCTTATGGCGATCCGCAGGGCAGGAGTAACTAATAGGCTGGGTAATGTTATTTTGCAATCATCCATTTTGTTTAAGTTTGTGATGGGCGTCATGAAATAAGGAAGTTACTGTAGGTAATTTCCTTATTTGATTATGAACTTTTCACTGAATACCAAGTCGCCGGCCTGGTTTTATCTGTATCCGGATGATCTCCGGGCTCTGGTGATTGCGTGAAAGTTGCAGTTGGTTCGGAAATACCTTGCCATGCGCAATTGATAATGATAATAATTCCGCTATGGATCTTATCAGGAGTCGACATATGTTTAGTGAAAGCTTGTTGCAGTCTGCTCAGCTTCATCGAAGTAACGCTGATTATCTGGCTCGCCAGGGCAAGTTCGAATCCAATGTCCGCAGCTATCCGCGCAAACTGCCATTGGCTATTGCCAAGGCGCAGGGTGTTTGGGTAACGGATGTTGAAGGAAAGACCTACCTTGATTGCCTGGCTGGGGCCGGCACTTTGGCATTGGGGCACAATCACGATGAAGTTGTCAGCAGCATCCAGAACTTCCTGGCGACGGGAATGCCCATGCATACCCTCGACCTCACGACTCCGCTGAAAGATGCCTTCAGTGAAGTGTTGCTGGCATTGTTGCCGGGCAATGGGCGCGACTACTGCCTGCAGTTCTGCGGGCCCTCCGGTGCCGACGCGGTAGAGGCGGCGTTGAAGCTGGCGAAAACCGTCACCGGGCGCAGCAACATCATCAGCTTCTCGGGTGGCTACCACGGCATGACCCATGGTGCGCTGGCGGTGACCGGCAATACCGGGCCGAAGAACGCCATCCATACGCTGATGGCAGGCGTCCAGTTCCTGCCGTATCCCCACGAGTACCGTTGCCCGCTGGGCATTGGCGCAGAAGCCGGGGCACAGGCCCTCGCGTACTATTTCACGCAGTTTATCGAAGACGTTGAAAGCGGCGTTTCCTTGCCGGCCGCGGTGATCCTCGAGGCCATCCAGGGCGAGGGTGGAGTGAACCCCGCGCCAATCGCCTGGTTGCGCAAGATTCGCGAAGTGACCCGCAAGCACGGCATTGTGCTGATCATCGATGAGGTACAGACCGGCTTTGCCCGTACCGGCGACATGTTTGCTTATGAACATGCCGGCATCGAGCCCGATATCATCGTGATGTCGAAGGCCATTGGCGGCGGACTGCCCCTGGCGCTGCTGGGCATCAAGCGCGAGTTTGACGCATGGGGGCCGGGCAACCACAGCGGCACCTTCCGTGGCAATCAGATGGCCATGGCCACTGGCATGGCGACCCTCAAGGTCCTGCAACAAGAGGATCTGGCGGCTCAGGCTGCGCAGCGCGGCGGCTGGCTGAAACAGCAGCTTATGCTTTTGCAGCAACGCTATCCGGCACTCGGCCAGGTCCGGGGCCGCGGGTTGATGCTGGGGATCGAAATTGTCGACGAGCGCCAGACAGCGGATGCGCTGAACAGCTTCCCGATGGATGCCGCGCTGGCCGTAGCCATTCAACAACACTGTTTCAAGCAGGGCTTATTGCTTGAACGCGGCGGACGCAACGGCAATGTGATGCGCCTGCTACCGCCTTTGATTATTGACGACGAGCAGTGTGGATTGGTTATTGCCCGATTCGAAAAAGGGCTGACTTCGGCGCTGGCACAACTGCGGGCGTGATGATTGTTGCTGCACATCAAGTTTAACTAATGAACTTTCGTAACGGGCCGCTTATATCCAGTGATGCTGGTTATCGGGCTGATGCTTTGCTGTGCATTGAATAGTTCATTACTTCCGGCGCACAGATCGGACCTGAGTTGAATTTCTCCGGTCGCGATAGAAGTTGGTGCCGGGATGGCACATTGATTTTTGATGGTATTAAAAGGCCACTTAGTCTTCACCGCTAAATAGCGTACCGGTGTCCTCGAATGCTACTGCGGAGCAGATATGAATAATCCAGATCGTGCAATTTTATCCAGAATAGTGAGTGAGTCGGCGACTGCCCATGCCTTGCTTAATTGTCTGATAAAAGAGTTCGCGTTACCCGAAAACTGCCTGAGTTATACCTGGCCGCAAGACATGAATGGCATCGCGCCAGGCAGTTACTTCGATGGTGCCGAGTTGAAGGGCATACCGCTGACCATCAGCCTGCCCAACCAGCAGCAGTTCTTCGTGCTGGTCGATCGTCGTGACTTGCTCGGCAGTCATCGGTATCTGTCCGATGTCTACGCCCAGCAGGAAAATGACCCATGGCTGTGCCCGGATTTTCCGGCTTTTGCTGAACAGTTGCTGACAGCCTGCGAACACATGACCAGCGCCCGTAACGATGAGCTGATGAATCAGATCCTGCAGAGCCAGGGCCTGACTGCAGATATAGTCCGGCACAATCTGCTAACGAAGTGCCCGGACCCGCTGAGCGGCTACCTGGCCAGCGAACAGGGTTTGTGGTTCGGCCACCCGAACCACCCGGCACCCAAGGCCCGGCTGTGGCCGGAGCACCTGGCACAGGAAACCTATGCCCCGGAATTCCAGGCCCGCACCCCGTTGCACCTGTTCGAAGTGCCGCTGGAAGGGCTGAGCATCGGCGCCAATGGCCTGAGCGATGCGCAAGTGCTGGCCGGTTTTGCCGATCAGCGCCCGGCGCGGGTAGGGCACGCGATCATCTGCATGCATCCGGTGCAGGCAGAGCTGTTCATGCAGGACGACCGCGTGCAGCGTCTGCTGGAGTCCGGCGCCATCGTTGATCGCGGCGCCACGGGACTGATGGCCAATCCCACCGCGTCGATCCGCACCTGGTACATCGAGGGCCATGATTACTTCATCAAGGGCTCGCTGAATGTCCGTATCACCAACTGCGTGAGGAAAAACGCCTGGTACGAACTGGAAAGCTCGCTGATTATCGACCGATTATTCCGGCAATTGCAGCGCACCCAACCTGACACCCTCGGCGGGCTTTCGGTGGTGGCCGAACCGGGCCTGTTGAGTTGGGCTCCAGAGCACGCCAGCGAAGCCGATGGCCACTGGTTCCGCGAGCAAACCGGGGCGATCCTGCGGGAGAATTTCTGCCTCGATACCGGTACCGACTGCAGCATCATGGCCGGTACCTTGTTCGCCCGCGGGCTGCATTTACGGCCGCTGGTGCATGAATTCCTGCAGCGCTTCAACGGTAACGAGATCAACGACAAGCAGCTGTTGAGCTGGTTCAGCGACTACCAGGCGCTATTGCTGCGCCCGGTGCTGGCGCTGTTCTTCAATCATGGCATCGTGATGGAGCCGCACTTGCAGAACAGCGTGCTGACCCATGACAACGGCCGCCCGCAACAGCTGCTGCTGCGGGATTTCGAGGGGGTCAAACTCACCGATGAACTGGGCATCTCGCGGATTGATGCCGAGATTCACCCGCGGGTACGCCAGTCGCTGCTCTATTCCCGCGAGCAGGGCTGGAATCGCATCGTGTATTGCCTGTTGGTCAACAACCTTTCCGAGGCCGTGCTGGCCCTGAGTTGGGAGCGCCCGCACCTGGCGCCGCTGATGTGGCAGCGCGTCGAGCAGCAGCTGGTGAGCATCCGCGCCGAATTGAAGGGTGCCGCGCCCGAGCTGGACGCACTGATCGCCGGCCAGCCGATTGCCTGCAAAACCAACCTGAAAGTCCGTCTGGCGGCCAAGGCCGATCGCCAGGCCAGTTACGTCCGTCTGGTGTCCCCGTGGGGCAAGGCGGCCAATCATGGATAAGTTGCCCGCAGCGGTATTGGCCGCGATTGATCAGGCGCGGGTGCAGCATGAGGACCCGCTGGCATTGTTCATCTACGATCTGGACGCGCTGAAACAGCACGTCACTCAAGTGATGGCGGCGTTGCCGGTTGGGGTCGAGTTGTACTACGCCATCAAGGCCAACAGCGAAGCGCAAATTCTGTCCGCTCTGGCGCCGCTGGTGGACGGATTCGAGATCTCGTCCGGCGGTGAAATCGATCGCCTCAAGGACTGCCCGACACCCAAGCCTTTTGTCTTCTCCGGCCCCGGCAAACTGGATTCCGATTTGCGCGCGGCACTGGCGCAGCAGGTCGAAGCCATTCATATCGAAAGCCTGAATGAAATCGCGCGACTGCAGCGCCTGGCGCAGGAGGCGGGGCGGGTACAGGCGGTCTATCTGCGAATCAACCCTGAACTGCCGCCGCCGCTTTCCAGCAAGCTGGCGATGGCCGGCGTGGCCACGCCGTTCGGGATCGATGAGTCGGAATTGGCGCTGGCGGTGCAGCAGGTCGACAAGGCCAGCCATTTGCTGCTCAAGGGTTTCCATGTGCATGCGATGTCCCATCAGCCGCTGGTGGAGCGCCATGAGCAGTTGCTCGATCTCTACTTGCAGCGCTGGCCGCAATGGAAGGCGCTGTCGGCAAACCCTGAACAGATTACCCATCTCAATGTCGGCGGTGGCATCGGGGTCAATTATCTCGGCGCGCAGCAGTTCGACTGGCAGCGGTTGTGCGCGCACTTGGAGCAGAGCCTGGCGGCCTGTACCGATGCGCCGATCGTGCGCTTTGAACCCGGTCGCTTCATCAGCGCCTTTTGTGGCTATTACGCCATTGAAGTGCTGGACATGAAAGTCAGCCACGGCAAGCACTTCCTGGTGTGCCGTGGCGGCACCCACCAGTTCCGCCTGCCGGTCGCCCAGGGGCATGATCACCCGGTCATTCACCTGCCACGGCATCCACAAACAGCGGCCATGGTGACGCAGGCCTGGACAGTCGTCGGCCAGCTCTGCACACCCAAGGATGTACTGAGCCGCGATTGCCCGCTCAGGGGCGTCAGTATCGGCGACATGCTGGTGCTGCCGTTGGCCGGTGCCTATGGTTACAACATCTCCCATGCCGATTTCCTCTGTCATCCACGGCCGCTGCAACTGTTCCTCGGAGCAACGCCAAATACAGGAGCCGCGCAGTGCGATTGATGGTGACAGCACCGCGCTGGTTGGTGGTGGTCAATGTGCTGCTGGGCACACTGACGGTGAGCCTCAACAACAGTTCGCTCAACCCGGCGCTGCCGGCGTTCATGAGCGCCTTCGATATCGGTCCGCTGCTGGCCACCTGGATCGTTGCGGCCTTCATGGTGAGCATGGGTATGACCATGCCCCTGACCAGCTTTCTCGCCCAGCGAGTGGGGCGCAAGCGCCTTTACCTGTGGGGCGTGGCGCTGTTTGTCTGCGGATCGCTGCTGGGGGCAATGGCCAATTCCATCGCGCTGGTGATTGCCGCCCGCGTGGTGCAAGGCATTGCCAGCGGGCTGATGATTCCGCTGTCGCTGGCGATCATCTTCTCGGTCTATGCCAAAGGCGAGCGGGGCAGGGTCACTGGTTTGTGGGGGGCGGCGGTGATGCTGGCGCCGGCACTGGGGCCCTTGTGCGGCAGCCTGATGCTGGAGTGGTTCAGTTGGCGCTCGCTGTTCCTGATGAATGTGCCCATCGGACTGCTGGCGCTGATCCTCGGCATCGGCGTGCTTCCCGTATCCGCTGCGACCGAGCGCAAACCTTTCGACCTGGCCGGCTACCTGCTGATCGCCACCGGCATCGGCTTGCTGATGGTCGCCATCGGCCGGCTGCGCCACGCCCAGGCGCTGCTCGATCCACTCAACCTCGGAATGTTGCTGGTGGCGATCCTGTGCCTGGTGGCGTTTGTGCGGCTGGAACTGCGCCGTTCGGCACCGCTGCTCAACCTGCGGATTTTTGCCCTGCGCGGTTATCGCCTGAGTGTGATTATCGCCGTGGTGCAGTCGGTCGGCATGTTCGAGTGCCTGGTCCTGCTGCCGTTGCTGATTCAGCTGGTGTTGGGCTACAGCGCCATCTGGACCGGCCTGGCGCTGCTGTGCACGGCAGTCTTCGCCAGTCTGTTCGGGCATATCGGCGGCAAGCTGCTGGACCGTCATGGTCCGCGCGGCGTGGTGTTCTGGGGCCTGCTGCTGACCGGTGCCTCCACCCTTGCAATCGGCATGCTCGGTAGCGAGGCGACGATCGGGATGATCTTTTTCCTGATGATGGTCCGTGGTGCGGGGCTGGGACTTTCCTACATTCCGGTCACTACCGCCGGACTCAATGCACTCCCCGAACCGATGGTCACCCAGGGCGCGGCGATGAACAACATTTCGCGGCGCCTGGTGGCCTCGCTGGCCATCGTCATCGCTTCGTTATGGCTGGAGTTTCGTCTGGCCGCCGAAGTGGGAAGCGCGACTTATCAGGCCGGCACCCTCGGGGCCATCAGCGAGGTTTTCGTCGCGACCGGCATCCTGATTCTGCTGGCCTTGCCCTGTGCCTGGCGTTTTCCGGTCCGCACAGCCGACGAGCCGGCGCAAGTGCTGCCAAAAGCCATCGAACAACCCTGATTTTTCAACTTACAAGGTATCAACATGACCACCTCTACACAGGCAACACCGCAGGGCGCGGGTTCCACGCCAGGCTTCTGGTTGGCAAATGCCGACGCCCGACACTATCAGCAAGTAGAGCAGCGTGTAGTAGGGCAACTGCTGCAAACCCTGCTGTATGAAAATGTGCTGCCGTACCGCCATTCGCCTTTGGCGGACAACCAGCAGCGTTTTATCGTCAGCGCTATCGATGCGCAGCAGGCGAGGGTGGAGTACCACTGCAATGGATTTCTCAGCGCCAGCTTTGATCTGATCCGCCTCGATTGCGCCAGCCTGGAACGCGTGGATGCCGCGGGTGTGCGCAGCAAGCCGCAACTTCATCAGGCGTTGGCCGAGCTGTTGAGCGAGCTACAGGACAGCCCGCACCTGCCGCGGTTCACCCATGAGCTGGAGCAGACCTTGCTCAAGGATTTGCAGTCGCGCAGCCAGCATTACCGGGCGGCGAAACCGGCTCATGAACTGGATGCCGATGCGCTGGAACAGCATTTCATGGACGCCCACAGCTATCACCCTTGCTACAAATCGCGCATCGGCTTCTCGTTGGCGGACAACGCCCGTTACGGGCCGGAGTTCGCCGCGCCGATCGCCATTGTCTGGCTGGCGGTGGCCAAGTCCTGCGGGGTGATGAACCATTCGCGGCACTTGAGTTTCGACACGTTTATCCAGCAGGAATTCGGCGCTCAGCGCTGGCAGCAACTGTCCACGGCGCTGACCAGCCAGGGCAAGGCGCTGGATGATTATTGGTTGCTCCCGGTGCATCCATGGCAGTGGGAAAACATCATTGCGCCGACGTTCTACCCTGAATTGCTCAGCGCCGAGCTGGTCTATCTGGGAACCTCGGATGATCGCTATCAGGCGCAGCAGTCGATCCGCACCCTGGCTAATGTCAGCGAAAAACAGCGACCTTATGTGAAGCTGGCACTGAGCATTACCAACACCTCGAGTACGCGAATCCTGGCCAGGCACACGGTCATGAACGGGCCGATCATCACCGACTGGCTGCACCAGTTGATCGCCAGCGACAGCACGGCTCGGGACCTCGGCTTCGTGATCCTCGGCGAAGTGGTCGGTGTCAGTTTCGACTATCAACACCTGCCCGCCACCCGCATGCCCCAGGCCTACGGGACCCTGGGAAGCCTGTGGCGCGAAAGCATTCACCAGTATCTGCAGGACGATGAGCAGGCGGTGCCCTTCAACGGGTTGAGCTCGGTGGAAAATCGTTATGCGCAGGCAGCGCAGAAACCCTTCATCGACGCCTGGATTACTCAATACGGCCTGCAAGCCTGGACGCAACAGTTGTTGCAGGTCACGGTCTCGCCGATCATTCACATGCTGTATGCCGAAGGTATCGGCATGGAGTCCCATGGTCAGAACATTGTCCTGATCGTCAAGCAGGGATGGCCGCAACGCATTGCGCTGAAAGATTTCCATGACGGCGTGCGCTATTCACCGCAGCACCTGGCACGCCCCGAGCTGTGCCCGACGCTCGTGCCGCTGCCCGCCAGCCATGCCAAGCTCAACCGCAATTCGTTCATCCTCACCGATGACGTGAATGCGGTGCGCGACTTCTCTTGTGATTCTTTCTTCTTTATCTGCCTGGCCGAGCTGGCGATCTTCCTGCATCAGCAGTATCAGCTGGAGGAGGCCGCGTTCTGGCAGATGACCGCCGAAGTGATCATCGATTACCAGGCCGCGCATCCGCAGCACCAGGCGCGTTACGCGCTGTTTGATGTGTTCGCGCCTTTCTATGAGGTGGAAGAATTGACCAAGCGCCGGCTATTGGGCGATGGCGAAAGCCGGATCAAAGCCGTGCCGAATCCACTGCATGCTTTGCGGCCGCAAGCATGCTGAGGACTAATCAGCTCAAGCTGAAACTCGCCACGGGTGAGCCGGCTTACGGCCTGATCAGTTCGATTCCTTCGCCGGCGGCAATCGAGCTGATTGCCGAGGCGGGTTTCGATTTCGTGATCATCGATACGGAACACGTGCTGATCAATCCTGAAACCGTGGAGAACATGATCCGCACCGCGGAGAGTTACGCCATCACGCCACTGGTGCGGGTGGCGGATCTCAATCCGAAGACCATGCTGCGCCTGCTCGATGGCGGGGCCCAGGGCATCGTTCTGCCGATGATCGAATCGCCCGAACAGCTCGCCGAGAGCGTTCGCGCCTGCAAATACCATCCGTTGGGCAGCCGCAGTCTGAATGCCGGACGCCCCGGGGCATTCGGCAAGCACAGCCTGGCCGAGTACATCGGTCTGGCCAACGCCCAGATCCTGCTGGTAGCGATGATCGAAAGCGCCGAAGGCGTGCGACGTGCGGCTGAAATTGCCGAGGTGCCCGGTCTGGACATGATCCTTGAAGGCGCTGCCGATTTATCGCAATCGCTGGGCATGCCCTGGCAGATCGACCAGCCGCCAGTGCAGCAAGCGCTGCTCGCCAGTTGGCAGGCGGCCAGCGCCGCGGGAGTGCCGTACTGCGCCATCCCGCGCCAGCCTGGCGACCACGAACGCTGGTTGGCTCGCGGTGTGAAAAGCTTTGTTTTGGGGGACGAACGCGGCATCGCCTTTCGCGCCCTTCAGGCCAGATTGGCCACAACTTCAGTAGAAGGAAAGTAATCCGATGAACCTCAGCACAACAGCCGCCGATAAGGTGATGCAGGATCTGCTTGATTGCCTGCTGGCAGAACATTTTTTCGGCACTGAGCCGCTGCAACTGGTGACGCCGGTGCAATGGCAATCGGCGCATCAGCAGACGCTGCCGTTTACTGGTTTGAGTGCCGGGCAGGTTGTCTGGGAATGGTGCTGCGAAGTGGATGAGCAGCGTTTTATCGTTGTGGCACTGCGTCCGGGCATCACCCAGCAATGGGAGAAAGTACCGGGGACACCGGTACTGGCTCGTCAGGGCGAAAGCCTGACGGCGTTGTCACCGGAAGACTTCATGACGCTGGTGCTGGCCGGGATGACCGATCGTTACCCGGGTAATGAAAAGGGCTTTGCGCTGTTTCAGGATGTACTGCGCACCAGCGTCAAGCAAACCGGGCTGTCCCTGACCCATCGGGTCGATAGCGAAGGCTTGCTGGAAAAAGACAACTGGCAGTTTTTCCTGACGATGGAGCAGTGGGCTTCACTGCGCGATCGTCCCTATCATCCCTTGGCAAAAGCCAAGCAGGGGTTGAGCGAGACCGAGTATCAGCACTATCAGGCGGAGTTTGCCCGGCCGGTGGCGCTCAACTGGGTCGCGGTGGCCAGTACCCTGCTGCAATGCGGGGACGGCGTTGCGGACCTGACCCAGAGTTATCCGGCGCACTATCTGTTGCCGCAGGCGCTGCAAGCCAGCCTGCAACAAGAGATGCAGGCGCGTGGCATTGCCGACAGCCATATCGCGCTGCCGGTTCATCCATGGCAGCTCGAACATGTGTTGCAAGCACAGCTCGGTGCCGCGTTCGACAAGGGTGACTGCCAGCGCCTGGACTTCACTGAAGGCGATTTTTTCCCTACCTCGTCGTTGCGCTCGATGACGCCCTGCTTCAACAGCGCCGATTACCTCAAGTTGCCGATGGCCATCTATTCACTGGGTGCCTCGCGGTATTTGCCCGCGGTGAAAATGATCAACGGCGGCCTGAGCGAGACGCTGCTGCGCCAGGCGCTGGGCAAGGATGAAACCCTGCAACAGTCGCTGCACCTGTGCGACGAGAGCAAATGGTGGGCGTTCATGCCGCCCGATGCCACGCTGTTCGATGAAGCACCGCGACATCTGGCGGCCATGGTGCGCGGCTATCCGCCAGCGTTGCTCGAGGATGCCGATTGTCGTCTGATACCCATGGCCGCGCTGGGAACGCCGTTGCCTGACAGCGACCGGCACTTCTTCGATGACTGGATGCACTACCGCAACCTGCCAGCCGATGCCACGTCGGTGATGACGCTGTTCCGCGAACTGTGCCACAGCTTCTTCGACATCAACCTGCGGATGTTCCGCCTCGGCATGCTCGGTGAGGTTCACGGGCAGAATGCGCTGCTGGTATGGAAGGCCGGTCATGCCCAAGGCCTGCTGCTGCGCGATCACGATTCATTGCGCATCTACGTGCCGTGGCTGGAACGCAATGGCATGGCCGATCCGGTTTACCGGCTCAAGAAAGGCCACACCAACACGCTGTATCATGAGCGCGCAGAAGATTTGCTGTTCTGGTTGCAGACGCTGGGAATTCAGGTCAACCTCCGCGCGATTATCGATACGCTTGCGCAGATCTACTCACTGCCGGTCACAACGTTGTGGACAGCGATGGGCGAGGTGCTGAACGAGCTGATCGACACCATAGATTTTGACGCTGACGCTCGGGCCATGCTCAAGCAACAGCTGTTCGAATCGACTCACTGGCCACAGAAGCTCTTGCTGACGCCGATGATTGAACGCGCAGGCGGCCCGGGCAGCATGCCGTTCGGCAAAGGCGAAGTGGTAAACCCTTTTCACAGGCTGACTCGTGAAGCATGAAAACCCGCTGAAACCCTCCAGGCGCACGTTGTTGCGCCTGTCCCTGGGCCTGCTCGCATTCAGGTCGCTCGCGCCAGAGTTCGCGCAGGCGGGCGTTGCCCCTTTGCGGGTGATCACCCTGTTCCAAGGGGCTACCGACAGTGCCGTGGCACTGGGGGTAATCCCCTGCGGCATTGTCGACTCCTGGAGCGAGAAACCGACTTATCGCTATTTGCGCTCCGCGTTGGAACATGTCCCCCATGTCGGGCTGGAAACCCAGCCCAGCCTGGAAGACATTGTCTTGCTGAAGCCGGACGTGATTGTCGCCTCGCGTTTTCGCCACCAGCGCATAGTGCCGTTACTCGAACAGATCGCCCCGGTGGTGATGCTGGAGGAAGTGTTTGAATTCAAAAAAACCCTGGCGCTGATGGGCGCGGCACTGCACCGGCAGCAGGCGGCCATGGATATTCTGGCGCAATGGCAGCAACGGGTGACGCTACTGCGTCAGCAACTGCAGGAAAAACTTGCCGGACGCTGGCCGCTCACGGTGTCGATTCTGGATATTCGTGAAGACCACATTCGCAGTTATCTGCCCGTCAGTTTCGCCGGTTCGGTGCTCAGCGAACTGGGCTTCATCTGGAGTGAGGCCAGCCGGGAGGCGAGTGGGGTGTCGTTGAAACTCACCAGCAAGGAGAGCCTTCCCGTGGTGGATGCCGAGCTGTTTTTTGTTTTCATGCACGGGTCGAGCGCGGCGGTGCAGCGCAACTATGAAAGCCTGGTGCAGCACCCGCTGTGGCAGCAAATGCGCGCGCCGCGGGAGCAGCAGGTCTGGCAGGTCGATGGCGTGGCCTGGAGCCTGGCGGGCGGGATGCTCGGGGCGAATCTGATGCTCGACGACATTGCTCGCCTGACCGCCGCGGGTGCCTCATGAGCAATGCTTTGAAACTGGGGTTCGCGGCGATAGGGCTGCTGGTGTGCAGTGTCTTGAGCCTGGCCGTCGGCGCCACCTGGATTCCGCTGTCGCAGGTAGCTGCGGCCTTTGTCCATCCGGATGCCTTGAG
Organism: Pseudomonas sp. KH_050; assembly: GCF_057838875.1. Lineage (NCBI taxonomy): Bacteria > Pseudomonadati > Pseudomonadota > Gammaproteobacteria > Pseudomonadales > Pseudomonadaceae > Pseudomonas > Pseudomonas sp. KH_050. The sequence goes on from NZ_CM174478.1 coordinate 2,976,854, forward strand.
CACCAGTCATACACTGGTGACCACCACGCGCCTGTCACGCACCTTGATGGCCATTGCCGTAGGAGCCAGCCTGGCGGTGGCCGGGGCATTGATGCAGGCGCTGACCCGCAACCCGCTGGCCTCTCCCGGGTTGTTTGGAGTCAATGCCGGGGCGACCTTCTTTATCATCCTGTTTTCCTCGATCTTCTCTTTGTCATCACCGGATGCCTGGTTGTGGTGCGCGTTCCTCGGTGCCGCGCTTGCCGGTTGTCTGGTGTGGCTGATTGGCAACATGGGGCAGGGCAGTCTCAGCCCGCTGCGCATCGTGCTGGCCGGCGCTGCGATTGCCGCGCTGTTTTCCGCCTTCAGCCAGGCGCTGCTGGTGGTCAATCAGGATGGACTGGACACCGTGTTGTTCTGGATGGCTGGTTCGCTGACCGAACGCAGCCTGTCGATCGCCGCGCCGCTACTGATGTGCAGCGTGCTCGCGTTGCTGGGGTCACTGTTGGTGGCGGGGCAGGTCAATGTGTTGAACGCCGGGGAGGAAATCGCCACCAGTCTCGGACAGCGCACCGGTTTGATTCGTCTGCTGCTGAGCGTGCTGATCGTCTGCCTGGCGGGCAGCGCCGTGGCATTGGCCGGCAGCATCGGCTTCATTGGCCTGCTGGTGCCGCATATGGTGCGCAAAGGGCTGTCCATCGATCATCGCTGGCTGCTGCCGGGCTGCGCGTTGCTCGGCGCGATCCTGCTGCTGTTGGCCGATACCCTGTCGCGGGTGTTGATTCTGCCCCAGGAGGTGCCGGTCGGGGTGATGACCGCACTGTTCGGTGCACCGTTCTTTATTCTCCTGGCCCGCCGTGGAGGTCGTTATGGATAAGGTACTGACCTGGCGCCTTGGCGGGTTTTCCCGCCGGGTCAATTTTTCCAGCGTGTCGCGGCTGGTGGGGGCATTGGCGATGACCTTGCTGGTGGTCCTCGGCTCGCTATCCCTGGGAAAAATCACGCTGTCGCCCATGGCGGTGCTGCGGATCCTGTTTTCCAGCGAGGACCCGAGCCTGACGTTTATCGTCGAGCAACTGCGTTTTCCGCGCATCGTGCTGGCCGCGCTGGTCGGTGCCGCGCTGGCGATCTCCGGGCTGATCCTGCAAGGCATCATCCGCAATCCGCTGGCGTCACCTGATCTGCTGGGGATTACCAGCGGTGCCAGTGCCGCGGCGGTGCTTTACCTGTCGTTTTTCTCCGTGGCCCTGGGCCAACAGTTCCTGCCCCTGGCGGCGATGCTCGGTGCGGGGCTGGCTACGCTGGCGATCTATCTGCTGGCCTGGAAACAGGGCGCATCGCCACTGCGGCTGGTGTTGATCGGGGTGGGTGTTTCGGCGATGTTGACGGCTGCCACCACCTTCATTCTGGTGTTCAGTCCGCTGACCACCACGCTGTCGGCCTACGTCTGGCTGACAGGCAGCGTCTACGGTGCCAGTTGGCCGGAACCGCTGGCGCTGGCTGGCTGGTTGCTGGGGATATTCCCGCTGTTGGTGCTGCTTGCCCGTCAGGTGATGGTGCAACAGCTGGATGACAGCCTGGCCCAGGGCATCGGCGTGCGCGTGCAGTGGCTGCGGGCCGGGTTATTGCTGGTGAGCGTGGCGTTGGCCGGTGCGGCCATTGCCTGGGGCGGGGCGATTGCCTTTGTCGGCTTGATTGCCCCGCATATTGCCAAACGCCTGGTCGGGCCGGGTTTCGCCGGGCAGGCAGTGATGGCGGCATTGGTCGGGGCGAACCTGGTGATGCTCGCGGATCTGGCCGGGCGCACGCTGTTTTTGCCACTGGATTTGCCGGCGGGCATTTTTGTCGCGGTGCTCGGCACACCGTTCTTTCTTTATCTGTTGATCAAGCAGCGTCATTAAGGAATCCAACGCATGACGTCGATTGCAAGTCGCGGCCTGACCCTGAGTTATCAGCGCCAGGTGATTATAGATGAGCTGGATCTGCAACTGCCCAAGGGCAAGGTCTCGGTGCTGATTGGCAGTAACGGGTGTGGCAAAAGCACCTTGCTCAAATCCTTTGCCCGGCTGCTCAAACCGACCCACGGCACGGTGATTCTCAATGGTGTGGATATTCGCCAGAAATCCACCGCGACCGTGGCCCGTGAGTTGGCGATTCTGCCCCAGATGCCCACGGCGCCGGAGGGCATTACTGTCCGCCAACTGGTGGGTCTGGGCCGTTACCCTTATCAGAGCTGGATGCAGCAGTGGTCGGCTGAAGATGAAGCCATGGTCCAGCGAGCGCTGACCCAGACCGGGCTGGAGGCACTGGCCGATCGGCCGGTGGATGCGCTGTCCGGCGGGCAGCGCCAGCGGGCGTGGATTGCCATGACGCTGGCGCAGGATACCGGCATCGTGCTGCTGGATGAGCCGACGACCTTTCTCGATCTGTCGCACCAGATCGAGGTGCTGGACCTGTTGCGCGACCTCAACCGGCGCGAGAACAAAACCATCGTCATGGTCTTGCACGACCTCAATCTGGCCTGTCGCTACGCCGACCACATGGTCGCGGTGCATAACCGCAGCGCCTTTGCCCAGGGCCGGCCCGAGGAGGTCTTGACCGAGGCGCTGGTCAAGACGGTGTTCGACCTCAATTGCCGGATTATCCCCGATCCGTTCTTTGGTACGCCGATGTGCATTCCGTTTGGCCGGGAACTGCCGCAATGAGTCTGGCCCGTCATTTCACAGCGCCAGAGTGGGCAGTGCTTAGCGCAGGTCTGCGTCTGAAGGAAGCGGCAGAGCGCGATCCGCTACGTTCGCTGACGGCACGGGCCTTGTTGCAGGAGGATGTCTGTTTACGTCTGCTGGACGAACTGACGCCAGTCATCGGTTCACCCTCGCGCAAGGTCACCGCCTCGTTGCTGGGCAAACGGCTGTCATTTCTGGCGACCGGCGCTTGTTTGTACGCCATGTCGGTGTACGACAAGGGGCTGCTGCTGTCGCTGGACAACACGGTGATCGAATACGGGCACGACGAGGGCCTCTGGACTTCCTCGATGCCACTCCATCAAGAGCTGCCGTTTGCCTATGCGGCCGGTGAACGCGATGCCTGGCGCGAAGCCATTGTGCACTCACTGTTTGCCGGATTGCTGCAACCGCTTTGGCAAACCTTCTACAGCGTCAGCGGCGTTTCCCGGCGTATTTTGTGGGACAACACCGCGGTGCGGGTGTATTCGCTGTATGAAAAGCGCATGGCAAAGATCGAGGAGTCGCCGATACGTGAACGCCATGAAGCGGATTTCAGCTGGCTGCTGACCCAGGCACAGCCGGCCTTGTTTGGCCTTGATTACAATCCGCTGAGCCATTTTCGCCTTCCACCCACGCTGGTTGACGATGGACAGCGCAGCATTCGCTTTCGTCGAACCTGTTGCTTCTACTATCAAGCCAGCGAGCCGGTTGAATACTGTTCGACCTGTCCATTGTTACGCCCGAGGAAATGCCGATGAATGACCGGGTAGCGCCGCGCCGCCAGCTCGTCAGCGATGAGTTGCTGGGCGAATACCGCAAAATTGCGTCATCGACCATCGGCCATTTGACGGGCAGTGGTTTCCTGCGAGGCATCAAGCCGCTGTTCAACGGCATCCGGATGGTCGGCAATGTGGTCACCGTCAAGGTCTTTACCCCCGATGGCAGCGTTCTGCGCGAGGCGTTGTTGCTCAGTCAGCCGGGTGACGTTCTGGTCATCGAGTGCGTTGGCGATGCCGAATGTGCCTGTTGGGGCGAGTTGCGCACCTTGGCCGGATTGATCAAAGGGCTGGCGGGGGTGGTGGTGTCGGGTGCCGTTACCGACGTCAACGCATTGCGTCTGCACAAGCTGCCGGTGTTTTGCCGCGAGGTCAGCGCTTTCACCACCCGCAGCATCGGCTTGCAGGGAGAGGTCAACCAGCCGATCAGCGTCGGCGAGGTCCGGGTGCAGCCAGGGGACATCGCCATCGGTGACGATGACGGAGTGTTTATCCTTGATCCGCAACAGGCTAATGCATTGCTTCCCGAGCTGTTGGCCAAAGAGACAATGGACCGGGTTCGCCGGGAGGAGTTTTTGCAGAGGTTGGCTGCCACATCCCCGGTCGGTTCCGGCGAAGAGTGAGCATCCGGCAATCGCCCCGTGACGACTTCGCTTGCTTGGCCATCTCCCGCTTCAAAATGCCCTTGGCAAGGACATTCGGGACGCAAAGCCCATGTCAGCGGAGGTTGCAGATACGATAGGTGGCTGTCGCCGTTGCCAGGACCTTGCCGGCTTCATTGATCAGCCTGCCTGAGGTGAAGCAAATCGCGCCCATTGCATGATCGACCCGGCCCCATCCGATAATTCGACCTGGCGATGCGGGGCTGACGAAATTGGTTTTCGATTCGATCGTCACGGCGATTTGGTTAATCGGCAAGTTTGCGTATACGGCTGGACCCATGCAGTCGTCCAGCATGGCTGAAAGCATTCCGCCCTGAATATCGCCCATTGGATTGGTCAACGAAGCCGTGGCGTCAAACTCGATATGCGCTTCGCATTGGTCTTCATCGTAATCGACGAATTTCCACCCCAGCAAGAGGGCGGCATTCGGCAACGGAAGTTCACCAGTGACTACTTTCCAAAATAACGCATCGCGATTCATGGTTGGCTACCTTCGACTGTGGGGGATCGGGGTGTCTTACGTCGGTGCTATAGGTACCGACCTGAAAGCACTGCAAACGTGAATCCAAGTAATGACAGAATCACTAGAAAAACAGCGCTTCGAATAGGCGTCGGTGCATTGGTTTTCTTTCGCACATAGGCGGCCACCGCTACGGAAGGGGAAAGGGCAATCAGGCAGAACAATTGAAATACGATCAATTGGACGAACTTCCCATTACCGGAGAACAACAGGTACAGGAGGAAAAATCCCGCCAGCGCCAATGCCAGCCAAGCCGCCCCGGTGACCTTGATCAGCGCCAGGAGCAGCACCTGAGTACGGGGTTCGACTTCGCTCCAACGACGGCCAATGGCGATGCCGTGGTAGGGCATGAAGTCAGATCGCTTCAAGTAAGCAATCGAGAAAGCTACAACGATCAGAAAAGCCAGCGAGTAGCTGACGAGCGCAAGCCAGGCAAACATGTTCATGGCAAGTTCTCCGGTCAGTATGACAGGGGACACGATTGACGATCGCGGAGCACCTGTCTGGAAGACTGCGCCGTTATGTGCTCATCGGTACGGGGAGGCGTGTCAGAGGCGTGCGCATGCCATCTCTGGAATCGAGCCCGCTTGTGCGAATGATAAACCCCGGTTTTCAGCCAAACGCCGTCCTGGCTGAGGTCAATGGGCGTTAACAAACCACTTTGACTGGTTTCCATAGCGTTCACCTCGTTCGAAAGCCTGTCTGGCCCGAGCACGATCTAACCTAATTTGTGGTTTTACGGTTGTCTACTGTCAGAAATAACAGGTGGTTAGCTATCCATGGGTTCAGAAATGTGGGACGAACACATGTTTTTTTGCACAACAGGTCGTGTTTTTTTGCGCGGTATTATTTTGCCAGCGTCCACCTATACTCGGCTTCGTCTGGCTTGAACCAGGCCCGCACAGAATATAAATGGGCACACAGGATGAACCCATCCACCCGTTCCGACGCTTGCGCCGTCTGAATCCACCTGGCACCAACGCCGGGGTTGTCTGATATTTCTGTTCGCTTTTTGATCTGCTGGTCCGTATTAGACTTTCGTAGCGTGTTGTCGTTTACGTAAACGTAATAGTGTCTGCAGCGCCATAACCAATAAAAACAATCAAGGTTAGAGGGCTCCACATGTCACCAGAGATCGTGTTGGAAACACGTGGCTTGACCAAGGAATTTCGCGGTTTCACCGCAGTGGATTCGGTCGATCTACGTGTGCAGAAGGGGCATATCCACGCACTGATCGGACCCAATGGGGCCGGTAAGACCACTGTTTTCAATCTCCTCACCAAGTTCCTCCCGCCCACTCGTGGCGAAATCCTCTACCTTGGCGAGCCGATTACCCATCTCAAACCCAATGAAATCGCGCGTCTGGGACTGGTGCGGTCATTCCAGATATCCGCAGTGTTCGGCCACATGAGTGTGGTGGAGAACGTCCGCGTGGCGCTGCAGCGCAAACAGGGCAACTCCTTCCATTTCTGGAAGTCCGAGCGCAGCCTCGATGCACTCAATGAGCGGGCGCTGCAGATGCTCGATGAGGTCGGTCTGCTCGACTACGCCGACACCCTGACTATCGAGCTGCCGTATGGCCGCAAGCGCGCTCTGGAACTGGCCACCACCCTGGCACTCGACCCCACGGTGCTGCTGCTCGACGAGCCGACTCAAGGCATGGGCCGCGAGGACGTGAACATGGTCATTGGCCTGGTGCGCCGTGCCGCTGTAGGGCGCACGGTGTTGATGGTCGAACACAATCTCGGGGTGGTCAGCGAACTGTGCGACCGCATTACCGTGTTGGCCCGGGGTGCGATTCTCGCCGAAGGCGACTATGCCAGCGTTTCCGCCAATGCACAGGTGCGCGAGGCCTATCTGGGCAGCGAAGCCGTCAGTCTTGAGGGGGCACACCCATGAGCAGTCTGCACACCCCGGATTTCGAGCAACTGCGGGTCGGCGACCTGCATGCCTTTTATGGTGAATCGCACATCCTGCATGGCATCGACCTGCAGGTGCGGCGCGGCGAGCTGGTCACCCTGCTTGGACGCAACGGCTCGGGGCGTTCCACCACCCTGCGCGCGATCATGAATATGGTCGGCCGTCGCACCGGTTCGATCGTGGTCAACGGCAACGAGACCATTGGCCTCGCCGCGCATTTGATCCCGCGTCTGGGCGTTGGCTACTGCCCGGAAGAACGCGGTATTTTCGCCAGCCTCAATGTCGAGGAAAACCTCCTGCTGCCACCGATGGTGCGCAGCGACGGCATGAGCCTCGACGAAATCTACGAGATGTTTCCCAATCTTTACGAGCGACGTTTCAGCCAGGGCACACGCCTGTCCGGCGGCGAGCAGCAAATGCTGGCCATGGCGCGGATCCTGCGCACCGGCGCCAATCTGTTGCTGCTGGACGAGATCACCGAAGGCCTGGCCCCGGTGATCGTGCAGAAACTGGCCGAGGTGCTGATCAAGCTCAAGAAGAAGGGCCTGACCATTGTGTTGGTGGAGCAGAACTTCCGCTTCGCCGCACCTCTGGCTGACCGCCATTACTTGATGGACCACGGTCAGATCGTGGAAGAAATCAGCGCCGCTGAACTGGAGTCGAAACAGGAGCTCCTGCAGAGCTGTCTCGGCGTCTGAGACCCGTTTTACCCCTCGCAATGTATATGTCGGCGCGGCTCCCTGCCTGCCGGCACGGGGTTGCTTTGCCCGGAACAACAACAATAACTGTGGAAAGTGGGTGAACTAGATGAAGGTTTTTCAGAAGACTGCACGTGCCATCCTCGTCTCCAGCCTGATCGTCAGCGCCGCCCAGGCACAGATCAGCAACGACGAGATTCGAATCGGCTACCTGGCCGATATGTCCGGGACTTACCGCGACCTCTCAGGCCCCGGTGGCCTGGAAGCGCTGAATATGGCCGTCGAGGACTTCGGCGGTGAGGTCAACGGCAAGAAGATCGTGGTCTTCAGTGCCGACGACCTGAACAAGCCGGATGTCGGCGCCAATACCGTGCGCCAGTGGGTCGATGAGCGCAATGTCGACATGGTCACCGGCATGGTTGCGTCGTCGGTGGTGCTGGCGGCGAGCAAGGTGGTGGAGCAGGCCGGCAAACTGGCGCTGATTTCCGGCGCGGCGGCTTCCAGCCTGACCAACGAATTCTGCTCGCCCAATCACATCCACTGGACCTACGATTCCTACTCGCTGGCCAACGGCACCGCCAAGGCCGTGCTCGCTTCCGGCGGCAAGAACTGGTTCATCCTGACGGCTGACTATGCCTTCGGCCATGCGATGGAATCGGACATTACCAAGGTCGTCGAGGCCGATGGCGGCAAGGTGCTCGGCAAGGTTCGCCACCCGTTCCCGAGCAGCGATTTTTCTTCCTATATCTTGCAGGCCCAAGGGTCTGGCGCTGATGTGATCGCCTTTGCCAACGCCGGTTCCGACACCATCAATTCGCTGATGACCGCCAGCCAGTTCGGCATTGCGCAGTCCGGGCAGAAGCTGGCCGGCATGGTGGTGTTCCTCAACGACATCCATGCCATGGGCCTGGCCGTGACCCAGGGGCTGATGCTGACCACCGGCTGGTATTGGGACATGAACGAGGAGAGCCGCGCCTGGGCTCAGCGCTACTTCAAGCGGACCGGCAAGATGCCGGGCATGGTTCCGGCGGGCATCTACTCGGCGACCATGAACTACCTGAGCGCGGTCAAGGCCAGCGGTAGCGACGATGCGCCGACGGTTCGCACGCAGATGATGGCGACCCCGGTCAACGACATGTTTGCCAAGAACGGCACGATCCGCGCCGATGGCCGCATGGTCCACGACATGTATCTGGTCCAGGTCAAGACCCCGGCCGAATCGAAGGGGGAGTGGGACCTGTACAAAATCGTCCGGACCATTCCGGGGGAAGAAGCCTACCGTCCGCTAGCCGAAAGCAAGTGCAAGCTGCTGACGAAAAGCTGATCGGCATGTGACTCCAGCTACTTACCCGGCTGCTGGCAGCCGGGTGTCACGGACTTTCAGCGGGTGGTAAATCATGACGATCGTATTCGGTATTCCCCTGAGCGTGCTGTTCGGCCAGGTGCTCCTGGGGCTGATCAACGGGGCCTTCTATGCCTTGCTCAGCCTGGGCCTGGCAATCATCTTCGGGCTGTTGCGGATCATCAACTTCGCCCATGGTGCCCAATACATGCTCGGGGCTTTCACTGCCGTGCTCGGGCTCAACTACCTGGGCGTGAATTATTGGCTCGCGTTGGTGCTGGCGCCGCTGGTGGTCGGCGTCCTCGGCATGCTCATCGAGCGCGGCCTGTTGCGGCGGATCGCCGGTGAGGATCATCTCTACGGCCTGCTGCTGACCTTTGGCCTGGCGCTGATCGTCGAGGGCTCCTTCGTCAAGCTGTTCGGCGTCTCCGGGTCCTCCTACCCGATGCCGGAACTGCTCAAGGGCGGCTACAACCTTGGCTTCATGTTCCTGCCTGCCTACCGCGCCTGGGTGGTAGTGGCGGCGCTGGTGGTGTGTCTGGCCACCTGGTTCATGATCGAGCGCACTCGTCTGGGCTCCTATCTGCGTGCCGGTACCGAGAATCCGAAGCTGATGCAGGCGTTCGGCATCAACGTGCCGCTGTTGATCACTCTGACCTATGGCTATGGCGCAGCCCTGGCGGCGTTCGCCGGCGTGCTGGCCGCGCCGATCTACTCGGTCACGCCGACCATGGGCGCCAACCTGTTGATCGTGGTGTTCGCCGTGGTGGTGATTGGCGGCATGGGCTCGATCATGGGCGCCATCGTTACCGGCCTGGCCATGGGTCTGATCGAGGGGGTGACCAAGGTCTTTTATCCTGAAGCGGCCAATACCGTGGTGTTCCTGGTCATGGTGCTGGTGCTGCTGGTTCGTCCCGCGGGACTGTTCGGAAAGGAGGCATAAACATGACGAGTCTGGAAATCAAGCAGGGCGCTCCGGTTCTGCAACCGCAGGTGGTCCAGGAGCGGCGTCAGGCTGCCGTACGGCGCAAGCGTTGGTTCTATCTGGCGCTGTTTGCCGTAGCGCTGGCCGCGCCGCTGGCGGTGTACCCGGTGTTCCTGATGAAGCTGCTGTGCTTTGCCCTGTTCGCCTGCGCCTTCAACCTGTTGCTCGGCTACGCCGGTCTGCTGTCATTCGGTCATGCCGCCTTTCTCGCCAGCGGCGGCTATGTCACCGGTTATTTGCTCAGTCACTACAGCGGCCTGGGGACCGAGTTGGGCATTCTCGCCGGGACCCTGGCATCCGCCGCGCTCGGCCTGCTGTTCGGCCTGCTGGCGATCCGGCGCCAAGGCATCTACTTCGCGATGATTACCCTGGCGTTGGCGCAGTTGGTGTTCTTCATCTACGTGCAGGCGCCTTTCACCGGCGGCGAGAACGGTTTGCACGGCGTACCTCGTGGCCAATTGCTTGGCCTGTTCGACCTGAACAACAACCTGACGATGTACTACTTCGTTCTTGCGGTTTTCGTGTTCGGCTACGCCGTCATCCAGCGCACCATCCACTCGCCCTACGGTCAGGTGCTCAAGGCGATCCGCGAGAACGAGCCACGGGCGATTTCCCTCGGTTACAACGTCGATGCGCACAAGCTGTTGGCCTTCGTCATCTCCGCCGCGCTGACCGGCCTGGCCGGCTCGACCAAGACGGTGGTGTTCCAGCTGGCGTCGTTGACTGACGCCCATTGGCACATGTCCGGCGAGGTGATCCTGATGACCCTGCTCGGTGGAGTGGGCACCGTGCTCGGCCCGTTCGTTGGCGCCACGGTAGTGGTCACTCTGCAGAGCTACCTGTCCAACGGACCGCTGGGCGAATGGGTGCATGTGATCCTCGGAATGATCTTCGTCATCTGCGTGCTGCTGTTCCGGGTCGGCATCGTTGGCTGGGTACTGAAGCTGGCTCGGCGAAATTTCTAGGGATTGACCTGCTCCTGCCTTGACCGACACAAATCCAGTTATCTAACAAGAAGAGAGATTTATGCACGTCATTCGTTCTGCCCGTGTTCTTCTGTTGCCCGGCCTTGCCGGAGCCATTGGGGTCTGTTCACCCGCGTCGGCCGAGTTCCTCGCCGACAGCAAGGCCAGTCTGGACATGCGCAACTTCTATATGAACCGAGACTTCCGTCAGCCAGCGGCCCCACAAAGCAAGGGTGAGGAGTGGGCGCAAGGGTTCTTGTTGCGCTACGAGTCCGGTTACACCGAGGGGCCCGTGGGCGTCGGCGTCGATGCTCTGGGTCTGCTCGGCATCAAACTCGATTCGAGCCCGGATCGCGCCGGTGCCACCGGCCTGCTGCCACGTGGCGCCGAGTCGAGGCGGGCAGCCGATGACAACAGCGAGCTTGGCCTGACCGCCAAGCTAAGGGTCTCCAAGTCCACCCTCAAGGCGGGGACCTTGATTCCCAAGTTGTCGGTATTGCAGCCCAACGATTCGCGCCTGCTGCCGCAGACCTTCCAGGGTGGTTGGCTGAACTCGACGGACCTCGCGGGTCTGACCTTCGACGCCGGTCGCCTGACTCAGGTGAACCAGCGCGACTCGACCAACCGCGAAGACATGACTCTCATGAAAGGCCCTCGGCGCAACATCGTGACCGGGGCGAAGGCTACCACCGACCAGTTCGATTTTATCGGTGGCAGCTATATGTGGAGCAAAGCGCTGAGCACGGGCTACCACTATGCGCAGCTGGACGATCTGTACAAGCAGCATTACCTGACGCTGGTGCATGTGTTGCCGGTTGCCGAAGGGCAAGCGTTGAAATCCGATTTGCGTTGGGCACGTTCGACCGATGACGGCAACAGCAATGTCGACAACAACATGCTCGGCGCCATGTTCACCTACTCACTGGGCGCGCATGCCTTTGGCCTGAGTTACCAGAAAATGAGCGGCGATACCGGGTTCGCCAACGTTCAGGGCACTGACCCGTATCTGGTCAACCTGTTGCAGATCAACGACTTCGGCAATCAGGACGAGCGCTCCATGCAAGCCCGTTACGATTTCAACTTCGCCGGCCTCGGCATTCCCGGCCTGACCTTCATGACTCGCTATGTAAAAGGCGATCAGGTCGATCTGGGGGCCGCGTCGGGAACCGGCAAGGAGTGGGAGCGTAATACCGACATCGGCTACGTGATCCAGAGTGGCTCGCTGAAAAACCTTGGGATCAAATGGCGCAACGCGACCTATCGCTCCAGCTTTGCCAGTGACATCGACGAGAATCGCTTGATCCTCAGCTACAGCCTGCCGATCTGGTAGGGCTGTCTCGTCAGTCAAATGAAAGTCGGGTACTGGACTTTTACTCCAGTACCCTCTTGAGCACCATTCTGGCGGGGCTCTGCTGGCTCGTAATCATCTTCCGGTTCAATAATGCCGTCCTCGCTTTCCGAGTGAAGCCTTAATTGCGATATGACTTGCTTGCCGTTGGCATCATATTCACTTTTATAGCTCTCAATGGTCACACTGCCAGCAAAGTATTCATCATATCCCATCGCATAAACAGGCATGGCCGCGATCATTATTGCTGCTCCTCTTGTAAGTTGTTTGCCAATCCACAGCAAAGCAGAATCGTTCACTTTGGTCTCCTCGCAATAGGTGCGTATAAAATTGATACTTGATTGAATTTCAAGCCTTCATCAGGAGGATTGCTGACCCTGGTCTTGATTTTTTCCGGTCTCGATGTGTGTCGAGACGGCCGTCGGGGAATAATCAATGACCCAGCCGAATGCCATGCCACTCGAATAGGCAAGAATAGACAGGATGATTTTATGCTTGAGTGATAGATTTTTTCGACGAAATTTATACATGGCAACCTCCAGATAAATGCCTGAGGGGTAGCAGGCAGAGTGGAGGTGGTATTTTGCGAGCGGAGGTGGATGAATAAAAATTATTAATTGTGATTTGTGTGGTGCGCAGGAGCTTGATCAAGATTGCAGCGCAAGGAGATAGATGTCGGAATTTATCTGTGGTAGCTATGTCGGTAGGGAGGTGTGTGTTGTTGAATGCCATTTCCGAACCGTTAATGTGACGTGTTGGAAAATGGCGTTTCGTATGTTGACGAAATGAGCGGCTCAGAGATTCATGCAGCGTGTTCGTTTGAATTCAAGGATGTAATAGCATATGGCTTTTTCATCGTTCGATGGGAGGAACACATGCGTTATAATGGATCCTTCTTGAAAGGCATATTGGCGTCGGAAAAAAAGCTCCGGAGTTTTTTCAATGGCAAACAGTTCGGTGTCCTGGCTGAGTTTCACATTGGTGATTTTAAGCTGGATACCATTTTTGTCGGTTCGAATAACCTCTGCCGATAAGGTTGCATTTCGGGTCTTGCCATTCATGCTTTCGATAGTGGATTGTGTGAAGCGGTCACGGCCAATGGTGAGGTATTCTTTTGTACTTAGCTGGTTCTGGCCTTCAAGCCAATGCCGACTGACGGTGTGATAACCCGTGTTCTCTTTGTAGGGGGGCGAAGGGCGGTTCAGGATGGCAATGCAGGCGAGGGTGACAATGCCCAAGGCTATCCAGTGAGCGGTCTGTTTTGACAACGGCTTCATAGGGGTAGCTCCAGACATTGTTGAACCATCTCGACCATTGCCTGGTCCTTGCTGAATTGCAGGTTGACGGTGCTGTGATCCGGACGAATGCAGGAAACCGTATAATTGGCTTGAAACTGACTAATCCAGACGTCACCCTTTAGCTGTTTTGGGAGTTGTTGTAGCTGGTTGCTCAAAGTGTCCAGGAGTGATTGTGCATCGCTGAGGTCTTCGTCTACGGCATGCAACTTCACATCACCACTCTGGAAATTGACGATCTGGATTTTTGGTGTTTCGACGGAGAGACCAAACTGGATCAAGGTGGCGGCGATCAGTATGACTGTCGCGGCATAAGCGATCATCAGCTTTTTTGCCGGATAGTCCGATTTTTTCAACGCGTCAGGTGGAAGATTATCGGCTGTGCTGTCCACGTGAGGTTGTTCCGGCGCGGCTGGGCTGTTCGGTTCATCCTCATCTGGCATTGTTGTTTGATGCACTGATTCATCGATTAAACAGTTTCGATTGAAGCGATAACCGCGACGAGGCACCGTCATTAAAATTTCATGTTCCCGGCCATCGTTGAGTGCGTTTCTAAGAGAAAATACCGCTTGATTGAGGCTGCCCGAGGCAACGATACGGTCATTCCAGGTGTAGTCGACGATTTCATCGCGGGTTCTGGTAACGCCCGGTTCCATGAGTAACAAGTTGAGCAGGCGGGATTCGGCTCTGCCAAGCGTGGATTGACGAACCTCGCCATGGCTGCTGGTAATGGAGAGTATAGAGTTCTCCGGGTCGAAAATAGCGACATCACCATTTTTCAACTTGAAAGAGTAGCTCATCTGCGGTCTTCCGTTCAGAAAATCAAATCTTGATTCGCGTTAATAGAGAGTGGTAGTGGTGTGCTTGAGAGGCGTTCTATTGACTTCCTGAAATGATAATTTTTGATTTGATCTTTTAACTCTCGCGGCGGATATTACCAGTTAACGTACGCTCAGGATAGGTTTTCATGGCCGGCTCATTGCTTCCACTTCACGGTATTGTTGAAGCGTTACACGAAAACAAGTCTGTGATTGTGTCCAGCTCAACGGTCGGATGCAGCGCTCATACGTGGCGGGGCTGAGCCGGTTGATGGTGAATATACCCGTTTCGATACTGTGCCCGGAAGTACCGTTGCTCCATGAAGGAGTCGAAGTCAACCTGGGAGCAAGTCAGTACATTCGCTTAAGGCGAGAGGCTTGGGCGTGGTGGTGGGCCGAATTGACAGGCGAGGTAACTTATCGTTATCCCGTTAGTTGAAGTGATGTTGATCGCGGACTGGTTCTGGATTGAACGGGATGGCTGTTTGGCCAGATGTGGCATCAAGGAGTATTAGTTAGAGATGATGACCCTGGCTGTACGTGAGAGCAGTGCCATTGCCGGACGAGTCAAGACAATCCGTTGTCTTGACGTTGCCAGAGAGGATTATTGGCTGGCGAAGGCTTTGTCCGCTCGCTCTCTCAACTGTATGGCCCAAGCGTCAAGGGCCGGGTAGATGTCCTCGACTTTTGCCTTGCTTGAAGGAGAAATCTCGTTGCCTGTGGTCGCGCTGACGGACTGGGCCAGTAACTCCCCGGTTTGAGCATCGCGCAATTCGCTTTCAAAGAAGATGCGGATGCTCTCATCGCGAGTGCCAGTCAGGTGCATGACGCCACCCACCACAAAGCCGATCGGGAGGTATTCCGGCACCGACAGGTCTCGAGGTGTGCGTTCGCTACCGGTGATAGCGGTGCGCAGCCGAAGGGCTTGTGGTTCAGGTTTGGCGGCCACTTCATAGCCTGAGGTCAGGAATTGATGAAGGATGGCCTGGTTCAGGTATTTAAGCATCGCATTCACATCGGATGGACGCTCTGTCGCGAGTTGCAGATCCTTGCCTGTGAAATAGTAACGAGGCGGTTCCAGAAAGATTATTTTTTTATAGGTGTGTTTTATATCCAGCGTTGGTTTGACCCAGTATTCGCTCTTGGACCATTGCGGATCTTTACTCAGGCGACTGTAATCATCGAGAAACCCCGAATGGTGGGTTTCAGGATCCGGCATTGTGGTACAACCCGCCAGGCTCACTAGAAGTATTGCGGGAATCACACGATAGATGCGCATTGCCAGGGTACCCATGGGGTTTTAATAGTGAAGTGGCTGTGGTGCTCGTGTTACAGGCACTCGATACCGAGGCGGGTTACCAAAGAAGAAATACCGACGCCGACGTTTGATTCAGATTGATGTTTCCAACTTCCAGTATTTCATATTCGGCGCGTATACCCACGTTGCGAAACACCTCCAGTTCGACACCGGCGCCATAGGTCAGGTCGAACCCGCGGTCGTCGCCAGCCATAGTGCTGTCGGAGTCCCATCCATGAGCGCCAACACTGCCGAACATACGTACTCTTTGCCCAATAGGGAAACCGATATGGGCTGCAACTTGTGCGGATTTCCCTTCGAATTCCATAGCATGTTCCTTGAACTTCCCGAGGTTGACGATGGCACCTTCAAAGGCCAGGTATTCATTAGCCCGATAGCCGGCATAGAGTTTGTAACTGTTGTCCTCATCACCCAGGGCGCGCTCATCAATTTCAAGGCGGGTCACACCTGCGCCAACATACAATCCCTTGTCATCGGCGAACGCCTGGAGTGGCAACAATGAAAGCAGCGATGCGAGTGTGAGGTTTTTCAGTTGCATGTGCAGAGGGTCCCTTGTTAGCGGTTTTGGAGAGTGGGCATTTTCTGCTGTCGGGTGCTTTTGATTGAAATTAATAAGCATTATTTATAGTGGTCGGTTGGCCAGACGGAGGGATATCCGGATTATTGATTTCAATCCGCACAGTGGCGCGTGTAAGTTTTTGCCAAGTGCTGATTATCAGCTGATGGGGTGTTGGACTGTGTGGGTGACGGCAGGCGATGAGGTTGGGTGTTTTGCGAGTGCCAGGTAAAAAATACAGCATGGCAGGGGCGATCTTGATGGTTCTTGGATTCTCGTTGTTCATGGTGCGTGTTGATATAGTGAAGGGCTATCAAATGTTGCATGCTCAGGTTGCACCGGGTGGGTTGGCAGAAAAAAAGGCGCCTGCGAAAGTAGACCCGGGGGCGTTGCAGTTTACACGGAATTTGCTTGAAGATGATTATCTGGTGGCACTTGCAGGAGGCGAAAAATCAATCCTGGAGAGGGTTAATATCGTCAAGCCAGTCACCCGGATTTCAAGTCGCGAGTTAGTCGGTCGTTTTGAGGATAATGAGCTGGTTGCCCATCATCTTTTCGCTGACAAGTCATTTGTGGTCACGGGTTATATTGCCAGCGTGAGAAAAAATACTTCAAACAAACCGGTAGTAGAACTTGAAGGGGTGAGGGATTTGTTTGAAGTTCAAGCCGAAATTGCAGCGCCTCACGAAGCGGCAGCCTATGAGTTGCATGCAGGGAATGAAGTGCAAATGGTTTGTACAGTCAAAGCCTATCGGCTCCAGGTGTTGCATTTGGCCGATTGTTCACCGGTGAACTTTCGCGAAGAGGCAAAAGTGTTCGCGGATGACACGGTCGAGAAATTGCGCGTATGGCTGGTGAACGGCGGGCAACCTCACTTTGAACATGATCAATATGATGATCTGGCGCGATTTCTTGTCTCGCTGTACCTGGTAGGTACCGGTCTTCCAAAAGACAGTCCCTGTGTTCTGGACAGTTCAAACCTGTCGCAAGCCTGTGCAGTTGTGTTGTCTGGATTTGACTTCAATACGTTCTTTGCAAGCGTGAACGATGACGTTGCCCCCTGGTTCGAATGGCTTTCTCTGTCAAAACCATGGAGCGATGCGTCGTAGACAGCCCGGCCAGAGCAAGTAACCGCCTTATCCCGGCAACCCTATTGAGCGTCTATGCTGGGCTTACCCCTCTCAAACCTTTGCAGCGATCTTCCAGGAGGCATTAAATGGTGCCCACGACCACTTCCCAGAAAGCCTTTTCCAGCGGTCTGCTCGATGTCCTGATTCGAGCCGGACTGATTGTCGTTCTGGTGCTGTTCTGCTTCGAGATATTCCGTCCGTTCCGTGACCTATTGCTCTGGTCGCTGATCCTGGCGATCACCCTCTATCCACTGCAAGGCCGGCTCAAGGGCATGCTCGGCTACAAGGACGGGCTTGTCGCGACGCTGATTGTGTTGATCGCCATCGCTATCCTCATGGTGCCGATCTACCTGTTGGGCACCTCGATTGCCGACTCGGTCGAACATGCCATAGGCGTGGTCAAGAGTGGCAGTTTCCATATTGCTCTGCCGGCCGATTCAGTCGCCGATTGGCCGCTGGTGGGCAAGCGCCTGCATGGCCTCTGGCTGCAGGCTGCCACCGACCTTCCGGGGCTGACAGAGAAGTACATACCGCAGATCAAAGGTATCAGCCTGATCCTGTTGAGCAAGCTCGCCGGGATCGGTATGGGTTTCCTGATTTTCATCTGCGCCCTGATCATCGCCGGGATCTTCATGGCCTATGGCGAGGGTGGCAGCCGCAGTGCGGTGCAGATCGCTTCGCGCATCAGCGGTCCGGTCAAGGGGCCGCAAATCGCCGCGCTGTGCACCGCGACCATCCGTGCGGTAGCGCTGGGGGTGGTCGGCATCGCGTTTATCCAGATGCTGCTGGTTGGCGTCGGCTTCGTGCTCAAGGGCATCCCCGGCGCCGGCCTGCTGGCCCTGGCGGTGTTGCTGCTGGGCATCATGCAGTTACCGGCAACGCTGATTACCATTCCGGTGATCGTCTTCGTTTTCGCCACCGAGGGGATCAGCACGGCGGGCATCGTATTTTCCATTTATGTCTTTGTTGCCGGCCTGGTGGATAACGTGCTCAAGCCATTGCTGTTGGGGCGCGGCGTCGATGTGCCGATGCCAGTGGTGTTGATCGGGGCCTTGGGGGGCATGGTCACTGGTGGCATCATCGGCCTGTTTATCGGCCCGGTGGTGCTTGCGGTCGGCTATCAGCTGTTCTGGCAGTGGGTGCAGGACCAGCCGCAAGGTGTACCAGACGACCAGCCAAAGACCTGACGGGCCCATGTTTCCTTCATTTCACCGAGGCCGGTTACTCCTGATGGGAGGGCTCCTGATGGGGGGACTGGGCCTCAGTGGCTGCGTGCGCCTGGGACCGGATTTCCAGGCGCCAGGCGAGGCCTGGATCGAGCACTGGAACAGCCCTGCGCTCGAGCAGGCCAGCCAGCAGCGTCGACAACCCGATATACGTGAGTGGTGGCAGGTGTTCGCCGATCCGGTGCTCGACCGTCTGATTGCCGAAACCGATGCCCATAATTCCAGCCTGAAAATTGCCGGCCTGCGGGTGATGGAAGCCCGTGCCCAATTGGGCATTGCCCAAAGCGGGCGTTATCCGCAACTGCAGCAGGCCAGCGCCGACAGCCTGTACTTCGACCGCAATCAATCCGGTGGGCGCAACCCGCAGGACAGCCATTTCTGGCAACACAGCGCCGGCTTCGACATCGGTTGGGAGCTGGATTTCTGGGGGCGCTTCAGTCGTGCCATCGAGTCGTCCGATGCCAGTTACTTCGCCGCCCAGGCCAACTATGAGGACGTGCTGGTGCTGCTGCGGGCCCAGGTCGCCGACACTTACTTTGTGCTGCGTACCACTGAAGCGCGTTTGCGCGTCGCCCGCGAAAACGCCGGGCAGCAAAAGCGCAGCTATGAGATCACCGAGAAGTTGTTCAACAGCGGGCAGACGGCCGAGCTAGACCTGCAACAGGCCAAGACCCAGTACCTGGGCACCCTGAGCAGCATCCCGGATTTCGAAGACCAGGTACTGCGTACCCGTAATGCCCTGGCGGTGCTGATCGGCCGACCGCCCGGACCGCTGCCGCAACTCGCCGAGCAAGAAGGGCTGATCCCGCTGGTCGACCGTTCGGTGCTGCAGGATGTACCGGCCAACCTGCTGCTGCGGCGGCCGGACGTACGCGCCGCCGAACTGAATGTCGCGGCCCAGTCCGCGCTTATCGGTGTGGCCGAAAGCGATTTCTACCCGTCACTGACCCTGCTGGGCAGCATCGTCTGGTCCACCACCTCACTGAGCGGTGCCTCCAACACCCTCGACCTGGTCGGCGGGCCCAGCCTGCGCTGGAATCTGTTCGATCACGGACAAATCAGCAATAACGTACGGGTGCAGGATGCCCGTTTGCAGCAGTTGATCGAGGTTTACCGCGACCAGGTGCGCCAGGCGGCGCGCGAGGCCGACGATGCCGCCAGCGGCCTGATCAAGTCGCTGGAACGCGAGCGCATCCTGCGCGAGGCGGCAGTGTCCGCCCAGCGTTCGCTGGTTCTGGCCAACGCCCAGTATCGCGAAGGCTACTCGGACTTCCAACGGGTGCTGGATGCCCAGCGTGCGCTGCTCCAGCAACAGGACAACTACCTGCTCAGCCGCAGCAATGCCGTGAGCAATCTGATCGCCCTGTACAAGGCCCTGGGGGGTGGCTGGTACAGCGCCCTGCCGAGAGTTGATCAGGCCACCCGCGAGCAGATGCAGCAACGGACTGACTGGGGTGATTTGCTGGATGAGCCCGCACCCCCAGCCAGCCTCGTCCCGACTCCACACAAGGTAAGAAACGATGAGTGAAGCCTCGCAGCCCGTCCCCGGGGAGCCCGCCACCCAAGCGCCTGAACCTGCTGCCGATCCGGTGCGCAAGGGCACGAAACGGGTGGTGTTGCTGATCGTCCTCAGCCTGCTCTGGTACCTGCTGGCTGACCGCTACACGCCCTATACGCAACAGGCCCGGGTGCAGGCTTTTGTCATTCCGGTGGCGGCGGAGGTGGCAGGAAGGGTGACCAGCGTGCAGGTGCGCAACAATCAGGACGTCAAGGCCGGGCAGGTGCTCTTCGAGGTGGACCAGCAGCCGTACCAGATCGCCGTCGACCGTGCGCGCGCCGACCTCGAGTCGACCCGCCGACAGATCGGTGCCAGCACCGCCGGTATTGCCTCGGCGCAAGCTTCCTTGCGGGCCGCCCAGGCCAATGAACTCAAGACGCGCCAGGACAATCAGCGCCTTGAAGGCTTGTATCGCGAAGACCGCGGAACCATTTCCGTGCGCCTGCTTGAAGTGTCTCGTGCCAATCTCTCACAGGCCGTCAGTCAGGTGGCGGCCGCCCGTGCCGAAGTTCAGCGTGCACGTGAGCAAGAGGGTGGCAGCGAGGAAGACAACGCCCTGCTGCGCAGCGCCACCACCACCCTGGAAAAAGCCCGGCTGGACCTGGCCAACACTCAGGTGCGCGCACGCTCCGCCGGGTTGATCACCGATCTGCGCACCGATGTCGGACTGTTCGCCGCGGCCGGCAGTCCGGTCATGACCCTGATTGCGATCCACGATGTATGGATCAGTGCGGAAATGACCGAGAACAACCTGGGCCTGGTCAAGCTGGATACCCCGGTTGCGATTGTGCTGGATGCGCTGCCCGGCGAGGTGTTCGAGGGGCGTGTGCGCAGCGTCGGTTACGGTGTCAGCGTAGGACAGAGCACAGCGCCCGGAACCTTGCCCAGCGTGCAGAACAGCCGCGACTGGCTGCGTCCGGCCCAGCGCTTCCCGGTGATTATCGAATTTTCCCCTGACGCGTTGGCCAGGCTGCGCGATATCCGCGGCGTCCGCGCCGGTGGGCAGGCCGAAGTCATGGCCTTCCCCAGTCCCGGCAATCCGCTGAATCCGCTCGGGCGCTTGTTCCTGCATCTGATGAGCTGGTTGTCCTATGCCTACTAAACGCGAGCCGCGGGTTCAGCGTGCGCTGCGCCTGGCCAGCGGCACCGCGTTGTGTCTGGCGGCCAGCTTCGGACTGGAACTGCCGCTCCCATTTATCGCTCCGGTGCTGAGTCTGCTGCTCGCCATGGGCAACCGCCCGCTGTCACTCAAGGCCGGGCTGGGCCTGGCGCTGGTGGCGATGCTGACCACTGGCTGCGGCCTAGTGTTAATTCCGGTGCTGCATTATTACCCCGTCAGCGGCGTGCTGTTGATCGGCCTGGGGCTGTTTCTGGCCTTTCGCTTCGGTCTGCGTGGCGGTAATAACCTGATTGTGACCTTTCTGGTGATGGGCCTGACCATGATCAGTGCAGCCGGCACTGCCGATTTCGGCCTGGCCGTGATGGTTATCAGTGCCCTGGTCAAAGGCCTGCTCCTTGCCGTTGTGGCGTTGTCCCTCAGCCATTGGCTGTTTCCCGAACCGGTCAGCGGGCAGGCGTTGCCGGTCGCCCCGGCCGCACCCAGCGAAGAACAGCTCGGTTGGTTGGCTCTGCGGGCCGCCCTGGTGGTGCTACCGGCCTACCTGTTGGCGCTGATCGATCCCGCCAGCTACCTGGCGATCATCCTCAAGTCGGTCAGCCTCGGCCAGCAAAGCTGCAGCACCACGGCTCGCAACGCCGGCCGTGAGCTGCTCGGCTCGACCCTGCTCGGCGGCCTGCTGGCGATCCTGTTCTGGTGTGCCCTCAGCCTGTTTGTGCATCTGTGGATGTTCTTCCTGTGGATGCTGCTGTTCGGGCTGCTGTTGGCGCGCCGGCTGTATGCCTTGAGCCCGACCCGGCAAAGCCCGGGTTTCTGGCTTAACACCATGATCACCCTGATTATCCTGCTCGGTCAGTCGGTACAGGACAGCGCGGCCGGCAAGGACGTCTACACCGCTTTCGCCGTGCGCATGGGCCTGTTCATACTTGTGACTTTATACGCTTGCCTGATGGTCCATCTGCTCGACCAGCGCCGCCGCGTGCGCCAGTCCGTCCGCTGAAGCGCTGATCAAAGAAGCGCTGCTCTAGCGCGGAGAATCCGAAGCCAAGCCATTTCTTGAGTGAAGCACGGCTTTCAATCGAACCCCACTTTACCTTGCATACGAAAAAACATATATTCGAAAAAACATATATAAATTTGGGTTTCTTCATCAACACATCAAGATGTTCGTCCTGATGAAGTTCAGCCCCCTCGAGAACTGCAATGGCAGACCACCTGACCCCGACCACTATTTTCAAATGCCTGGCCGACGACAACCGGGTGCGCATGATGCTGCTCATCGCCCACGAAGGAGAGCTCTGCGTCTGTGAGCTGACCTGTGCACTGAATGAGAGCCAGCCCAAGGTCTCCCGGCACCTGGCCCAGCTGCGCAGTGGCGGATTGCTGATGGATCGTCGGCAAGGCCAATGGGTTTACTACCGTTTGCATCCGAACCTGCCGGATTGGGTGCGCGGCGTTCTAGACACCACCTTGCAAGCCAACAAACACTGGCTGGACCCTGAAGCGAAACGCCTCGGTGAAATGGGCGACCGCCCGCAGCGCACCGCTGCTTGTTGTTGAACCATAATCATCAGATTTGACCTCGGGTCGAACTCCCACTGACAGCAGATACAGAGCACAACAACATGGCTATCAAAGTTGGCATCAATGGTTTTGGTCGAATCGGTCGGCTTGCGCTGCGTGCAGCCTGGGGTTGGCCGGAGTTTGAATTCGTGCAAATCAACGATCCGGCAGGTGATGCGGTGACCCATGCGCACCTGTTGAACTTCGACTCGGTGCATGGTCGCTGGCAGCATGAGGCCGGCGCCGAAGACAGCTGCATTGTCATCGACGACAAACGGATCAAGGTCAGTGCCAATAAAGCGCTTGCCGATACCGATTGGTCGGGCTGCGATCTGGTGATCGAGGCCAGCGGCAAGATGAAGACCGTTGCCGTGCTCCAGGCCTACCTCGACCAGGGCGTGAAACGCGTGGTGGTCAGTGCCCCGGTGAAAGAAGCGGGCGCGTTGAACATCGTCATGGGGGTCAATCATCAGCTGTTCGATTCCGCTGTTCATCCGATCGTCACGGCCGCGTCATGCACCACCAACTGTCTGGCACCGGTGGTCAAGGTGATCCACGAGAAGCTCGGTATCCGCCACGGCTCGATCACCACCATTCATGACCTGACCAATACCCAGAGCATCCTCGATCAGCCACACAAGGATCTGCGACGTGCCCGGGCATCGGGGATGAGCCTGATCCCGACCAGCACCGGTTCGGCCACCGCCATTGCGGAAATTTTCCCGGAGCTGCGCGGACGCCTGAATGGACATGCGGTACGAGTGCCGCTGGCCAACGCTTCGCTGACCGATTGTGTGTTCGAGGTCGAGCGCGTCACCTCCGTCGAGGAAGTCAATCAACTGCTGAAGAACGCCTCGGAAAACGAACTCAAGGACATCCTCGGCTACGAGGAGCGGCCGCTGGTCTCGATCGATTACCGTACCGACCCGCGCTCGGCGATCATCGATGCGCTGTCGAC
The DNA here is from genome assembly GCF_057838875.1 of Pseudomonas sp. KH_050. Classification (NCBI taxonomy): domain Bacteria; kingdom Pseudomonadati; phylum Pseudomonadota; class Gammaproteobacteria; order Pseudomonadales; family Pseudomonadaceae; genus Pseudomonas; species Pseudomonas sp. KH_050. The sequence goes on from NZ_CM174478.1 coordinate 3,000,314, forward strand.
CTTGGTCATCAGTGGCACCCAGGTCAAAATCTATGCCTGGTACGACAACGAATGGGCCTACGCCAACCGCACTGTCGAACTGGCCAGGATGGTTGGTCTGGCGGTCGAAGGGAGCGGCCAGTAAGGTGTTGTCGGCTCTCGCTCCAGAAGTGCGGCAGTACCTGCTCGTCACCGGCAATTACTGGGCTTTCACCCTCACCGACGGTGCCTTGCGGATGTTGGTGGTGCTGCACTTTCACGCCTTGGGCTACAGCCCGCTGCAAATTGCCGCGCTGTTTCTGTTCTATGAACTGTTTGGGGTGATCACCAATCTGCTGGGCGGTTATTTAGGGGCACGGCTGGGCTTGAACCGGACCATGAATATCGGTCTGGCGATTCAGGTCGTGGCCTTGCTGATGTTGACGGTTCCGGCGGCCTGGCTGAGCATCCCCTGGGTGATGGGGGCCCAGGCGTTGTCGGGGATCGCCAAAGACCTGAACAAGATGAGCGCCAAAAGCTCGATCAAGCTGCTGGTGCCCGATGGACAACAGGGCAAACTCTATCAATGGGTGGCGATCCTCACCGGTTCGAAAAACGCACTCAAGGGCGTCGGGTTCTTTCTCGGCGGGGCCTTGCTGGCGCTGCTGGGCTTCAAGGGCGCGGTGCTGGCCATGGCCGCCGTTCTGGCGCTGATCTGGATCGGTAGCCTGGTGTTCCTGAAGAAGGATCTGGGCAAGGCTAAGGCCAAACCCAGGTTTCGCGAAATCCTTTCCAAGAGCCGGGCAGTAAATATTCTCTCGGCGGCACGAATGTTTCTGTTCGGTGCCCGCGATGTCTGGTTCGTGGTGGCCTTGCCGGTTTACCTGAGCAGCGTCTTTGGCTGGGATTTCTGGAGCGTCGGCGGGTTTCTGGCACTGTGGGTGATTGGCTACGGCGTCGTGCAATCCCTCGCGCCGAGGATCACCGGCAAGCGCGGAGGGCAGTTACCTGATGGTCGCACCGCTGGTGTCTGGGCGCTGGCACTGGCCGGGCTGCCTGCCGCGATAGCCCTGGGGTTGAATACGGAGCTGTCCGAACCGCTGGTGCTGGTTGGTGGATTACTGGTCTTTGGTGCGTTGTTCGCGGTGAACTCTTCGCTGCACAGCTACCTGATCGTTTCCTACGCCAAGGAAGACGGTGTGTCGCTGGACGTGGGTTTCTACTACATGTCCAACGCCATGGGGCGTTTGATCGGTACAGTGCTCTCCGGGTGGGTCTACCAGGTTCATGGACTGGTGGCGTGCTTGTGGATTTCGAGCGCTTTTGTGTTGCTGGCAGCGTTGATCTCCATGGCATTGCCCAGGCATCCCGAGTAGTTGCATGAGAGTGACTGGCTGTCCTCCACTCAAGGACAGCCACCTGCTCATCCAGTTGTCAGAGACTGAACGCCCTTGACTCAGCTTGATTGAACGCTGTCGTCCTCGGCGCGTTCGTCCAATGGGTCGGGTTGCTCTGGCGATTCGGTAGTCACGCTGAATTCGCTCACTTCGATGGCGCCCAGTCCATGGCCCAGCAGGTGGAAGGAGAAGGCCTTGCGGGTTTGCGGATTGTCGAAAGCGAAGTCCATTTCCAGCGGTTGGTCGGGCGTCAGAACGATCTTCGCCGGGAAGTCCAGCGCCACGTCCTGCTCAAGTTCCTTGGCCTTGAGCAGCTGATAGGCATTCTCTTGGGTCCCTACGGAACGAACCTTGATCCGCACACGGGTCTGCGAGCCTTTGGGCATCTCCAGGTATTGCGCGCCAATGAGGTTGTCGGCCCAGTCGTCCTTGATCCGCTCGTGGAGGGGGATCTGGTCGGTGCTGCCAAACTGGTAGCGCTGGTTCAGCTGGGTCCGCAGCAACGAATGATCCAGCGCCGCGGCGCGTGCGCTGATCTGCCGAGCGCGCTGGCTGCTGGATTGGCCAAGGAAGGCCGTGCGCTCACCGAGAAAACCCTCACTGGCATAGTGCCGGCAGCGTTGCTGGAAGTCGCATTCGGTAAAGGTCCCCTGGCCATCGTGGTAGCGCAGCATGCCGTTGGTGAAGGACATGATTTCCCGACCCTGCGCGTAGTCGCGAAACAGTGAGCGGCCACTCAGGGTTGAAGGCACCGCAAAGTCGAAATAGTCGAGAACCGACGCACTCAGATCGACATGGCCGTAGACCCCGGACTTGACCCTCGGCAATTGGGCTTGCTCCGGCGCCAGGAGCAGGTTGAAACCCCAGGCCGACGCCAGGCGCACGTCATCGATACCGTGGGACTCGTCGGAGGTGATGATCACCAGCGTATCCTGCAAGACACCCTGGCGCTCCAGAGCCGCCAGGAACTGCTCGAGGGCATCGTCCAGATAGCCTACCGCCGCCTGCTTGGGCGTGGCATGGCGTTGCAGATAGTCTTCGGGGGCGGAGTAGGGTTGATGGGTGCCGACCGTCAGCAAAGTGAGCATCCAGGGCTGATCATGCTGCTGCAATTGCCCGACGTAGTTCAGCGCTCCTTCGAAAAACGCCTTGTCGTCCATGCCCCAGGGGAAATCCAGGTAGCGAGGATTGCTGAACCACTCCAGACCGAGGGTGGTGTCGAAGCCAATGTGCGGCATGATCTTGTCTTTGGCCATGAAACGCAGGCCAGCGCCTTGCAGATAGTGAGTAGCAAAGCCGTGCTCGCGCAACTGGGCCGGCAGGCACGCCTGGTTGCGCTGGCTCAGGTTGAGCATCTCGACGCCCTTGGGGGTGCCGTTGTCGAGCTTGTCGTAGTCACCGCACAACATGGAGTAGAGGCCGCGAATGGTCTGGTGGGTGTGCAACACATAGTCAGGAGTGTTCATGCCGCGCTCGGCCCAGCGGCTCAGGTGCGGCATCAGGTTTTCCTGATAGCCACTGTTCAACGCCTGGCGGTCGACGCCGACATAGGCGCCCGGAATGCCTTCCAGGGCCACGATCAGCACATTGCGTGCGCGCCCGGGGGCTTGCAGCAACTTTTGTCCATTCAGGTCAAGCCGGGTGAGGCCGGCCATCTGCGCAGGGAGGTCAACCTCAGGGTCGCCGAACCATTCCCGGGCGCGGTCCTGGCCCTCTCCAAGGCCGGCCATCAGCAGCTGATGCGGCAGATTGAACTGGCGCCATTGATCCGCTTCACTGGGATGCAGGTATTGCACCCCGCCATGGGCCAGCAATAGCAGCAGCGGCACGCTCCAGGCATGTCGAGGCAAGGCCGCGGTATCGCGGCGACTGGCGCCCCACTGGGTCCCTAGCCAGATCAACAGAGCTAGCAGCAGCGCTCCGGCGAGCCATGGATGGCCAAGGCCGCCGCCGCCGGTGGAGTTTTCCAGAAATTGCGGATCGATCAGGTAGTTAATGTCGGCCAGGGTCGGTAGCCGGCCGACCGCGCTGACCAGTTCGGTTGCCGCCAGGCTCAGCAGGCACCAGACCATCAGCACCGGCAACGCCAGCCACCATGGGCGCCGATACAGCAGTACGATCAGCAAGCCGGCAATGCCCAGGTCCGATAGATGACCCAGCGGGTTGTTCCAGCCCAGGGCCATTCGAGTGCCCAGCGGCACCAGCAGAACCAGCCCGGTCAGGCTCACGAGAGAGGCCATGGGATGTCGTAACCAGCGCTGGATGAAATTCACAAAAAACCTGCTCTTCATTAAAATGTAATACAGATGTGCAGGATGGTATCAAAGGTGGGGAGCAGCAGCAGAGGTTAAGCGTGTGCAGATGCGTAGGCTCGCGACTCCGTTCGACAGGGGGGCTCATCAATAATCCAGCCAGCTCCTTGCGACGCGAATCAATCGGGTTTACCGGCTTCAGGAGGTCTTCAATGTCCTATTCTTCTTCTTCGCAATCCGCTCTGAGAGACAGGAGGGCCGCAGGCCAAAGTCTGATACAGCCACTGCTCGGATACCGTCGCAGAGCCGATGTCATCGTCCTCGGCTTGCCCCGTGGCGGCGTTCCGGTCGCTTATGAAGTCGCCACCGCCCTGGAGGTACGCCTGGACCTGATGCTGGTCCGCAAACTCGGTGTTCCTTCTCATCAGGAATACGCCATGGGTGCCATCGCCAGTGGCGGCATACGGGTACTCAATGAGGAAGCGCTGCGTTATCACCATGTTGATCAACACACGCTCGAAGAGGTTGTCGCGCGGGAAGCCCGGGAGCTGCTGCGTCGCGAGAGCGTCTACCGCGCAGAGCGTCCACCGCTGCAGCTGCAGGACCAGGTGGTAATCCTGGTCGACGACGGGCTGGCCACCGGGTCGACGATGCTGGCGGCGATACAGGCTGTGCGCCAGCAACAGCCATCACGCATCGTCGTCGCCGTACCGGTGGCGCCGCCTGATACCGTGGCGGCGCTACGCCGTAAAGTGGATGAGCTGGTGTGTCCGCTCATCCCCGACTGGATGATGTCCATCGGTCATTGGTACCTGGACTTTACCCAGACCTCGGACAAAGAGGTCATTGACCTGTTGCAGCGCGCCTGGGAACGCGAATCGCAGGCGGGGCAGTGAATGCTTTGAGGTAGATCCAATGCTGAATTCACAGAGTCGAATACTGGATCTGGCTGACGTCGAGTTAGCCGCTGATTTACGTTTGCCTGCATACGCCAGCGGATTGGTAGTGTTTGTCCATGGCAGTGGCAGCAGTCGTTCTAGCCCACGCAACCAGCAGGTTGCACAATCTCTGGCCGAACGAGGGCTGGGCACGCTGCTGTTCGATCTGCTCACAGAGCCGGAACAACGCGTGGACCACCTGACCGGGGAGTTGCGCTTTGATATCGCTCTGCTTTCCAGGCGGCTGGTGGAAGTGATCGACTGGATAGGGCGTAGCGCGCAATTGCAATCGTTGCGCATCGGACTGTTCGGCGCGAGCACCGGGGCCGCAGCGGCGTTGTTGGCAGCGGCGCTACGCCCGGACGTGGTGCACGCGGTGGTTAGCCGAGGAGGGCGGACCGACCTGGCCGGAGCCGCGCTGGCCTTGGTGAAGGCACCCACCTTGCAAATTGTGGGAGGCCAGGACCTGACGGTGCTCGGCCTGAACCGCCAAAGCGCCCATGCCCTGCAGTGTGAACAGCGGCTGGAGGTCATAGCCGGCGCCACCCACCTGTTTGAAGAACCAGGGACCCTTGAGGCGGTTGCCAGACTGGCGGGCGACTGGTTTGAGCTGCATCTGCACACAGCGGTAAAAAAAGCTCCGGGCGAATGAAGCGCCCCTCCGTTGCCGATTATCACACACCAAACGGAAAGGTTTCGTCTTCCGGTTCCAGTTCCTGGCTTTTTGGCAGGTGCAGTGCCGTCACCGCGTGCGTCTGTTCAATCCAGACCATGGCGTCGAACTGCTCGGCCAGCACCGCCTGGAAATAGTGGCTGCTGCGCTCGCTTTCCGGCCGGTAAATCACCCCGATGGCCCGTTCCAGCAGCGGCTCGCAGAGGGCCTGGCGCAACGTTTCACGCTGGGGATCGCGCCAGTCGGTCAGTGACGCGGCGACGCCCGCCTCAACGAACTGATGCTCCCAACTGTCCGCACGAGAGGGCAGGACGGTCTTGATGCGCATTTCGCCATCCCAGTCATCGGCCGCCGCCACCTGGCCACGGTCGGTGCTCATGCCGATCAGCACCACGTCACGCCCATAGGCGCTGCGGCACAGTTGGCCGATATTGAACTGGCCCTTCCAGCCCATTTCCGTGGCGGCGGCGTTGCCGATATGAGAGTTGTGCGCCCACACCACCGCCTTGGCTTGAGGCCCTCGATGTTCGAGTAACGCCCCCAACGTGTCGAACATGTGCCGGTCACGCAGGTTCCAGGAAGCGGTCGAGCCTTGATAAATGGCTCGGTAGTATTGCTCGGCGGCCCGAACGACCTGGGCGTTTTGTGTCGCATTAAACACCGCTTCATCGTCCTGGGTACGGTCCGCCAACTGTTCCGCGAGCATGATATCGAGCTGCTCGACCACCGCTTGCTCACAGGGCATCGCGCCGCCACGTTCGACAAAATGGCCGTACAACGCCGGATCATCCTGCCAGGGCGTCAGACAGCCATAGCGCTGCCGTGCTTCGTGGGCGAGCTGAGAATCGACCCCGTCCAGGTAGTTCAAGACTTCGCGAATGGAGTTATGCAGGCTATATACATCCAGCCCGCGAAACTCGACACGCAGCCCGGGCGCTTGCTGGTGGTTGTGCTGATGAAGCCAGTGGGCGAAAGCTCTTACATCGGTATTGCGCCACATCCAGGTCGGGAACCGGCTGAAGATGTGGCGTTTCCAGGCCGTAGGTGCCAGCCCGCGGACATAACGGTCAACCTGGCCCGCATCCGGCCAGTCCGCCTCGACGGCAACGATATTGAAGCCATGCTGCTCGATCAGCCGCCGGGTGATGGCGGCGCGGGCGCAATAGAACTCGGCGGTACCATGGCTGGACTCACCGATCATCACCACCCGCGCATCGGCATAACGGTCGAACATTGCGCCAAAGGCCTCTGAGCTCCGTTCCGGCAGCGGCTCGGCGTATTGGCGCAGCAGGGGGACAATGGCGGTCGACGCACCGTTGGTACGGGAACCGTAGCGTTTTTTCAAAAAATCCTGGCAAGAGTTCATGAGCGTCATCCCCGTGAGAGGGCGAGCCGACGTCACCGCTTGAAGCGTACCTGTACCTGAATGCCGGCGGGTCAGTTCAGTTGTATCAATGTTACACCTCCGGCGGGGATAAGCCGGGCGGTCGAAAGAATGGCCGATACGGTTGATTTTTTGTTGCTTGAATTCGCCATGGTCTGTATTTGTCTGCGCCTGGACCAAGGCAGACCCCATGAAAAAGATCTTCACCGTTTTATCAGCGCTTGCCATCGCCGCCGCGCTCGCCGGTTGCATTAGTCAGCCGATCGCACTGACGTCGCAAACCGAACAACGTTTGCAATCGCAACCGCCAATCCGTTTTCTGCTGACCTTTGACGACGGCCCAAGCGCCTCCGGGTTTTACAATCCGACTCAATCGATTCTCGATGACCTTGCCGAGAATCCGCTGCAACCGGGCATCAAGGCGGTGTTTTTTGTGCAGACTCGTGCGTCGCGGGCGGGGGGCAGTGAACTGGGCGGCAAAATAATGCGCCGCGAACAGGATGAAGGTCATGTGCTCGGCTTGCACACGGCCACGCCGGGGCACACCAATCATCGTTCGCTGAGCCCGGAGGCGCTGGAACAGTCGCTCACCGATGGCAGCGCGGACATAGCCGCCATCACCGGAGCGGCGCCGACACTGGTGCGCCCGCCATTCTGGAACTACGACAAACGCACCTTCGCCGCGTATCAGCGCCATGGCCTGCATGTCTTGCTGACCGACCTGAGCGCCAATGACGGCAAGATCTGGGGCTACAATTTCAGCCTGCGCAGACGTTCGAACATGCTCAGGCAATTATCCGAGGTCCGCGAACGAATCGCCGCTGGCGAGCTACCGGTGGTCGATGCGGCTATTCCGGTGGTGGTGACCTTTCACGACCTCAATCGCTACACCTCCCGGCATATGCAGGAGTATCTGCAAATCCTGCTCGACAGTGCCCGCGCGACGGGTCTGGCCACCGCCGCCAAACCGTTTTACGACGATCGATCAGCGTTGCAGCGTGCCGCCATGGCCCGCACGGTCAGCGCCAGCTCCGAACCCGTGCAGTTGCCGGGATTCTGGAACTGGCTGTGGAAGGGCAATTCGGATTAATGACCCAGGCCGAACCTGTCCAGAGCCGTTGGGAGCAGCGTCGGCACTGCTTGCGCAAGCGTTGTTATAGTGGTCGGGCACGGGCGCGAGCCAGACGTGCGCCTCAAGTGGAGGTTTCGTCATGCAGATCACTCCCTACCTGTTCTTCGCCGGACGTTGTGAAGAAGCGCTGAAATTCTACGAGTCCGCCGTTGGCGCCAAAATCGAATTCCTGTTCCATTCCCGGGAAGCTCCTGAAAGGCAGCAGATGCCCGATCCGAACAGTGTCATGCACGCCAGTTTCCGTCTTGGCGAAAGCCTTATGTATGCCTCCGATGGCTGTGGCGACAACAGCTCGACGACCCGGGTGTTCCTCTCCATCGGGGTAAAGGACACTACCGAGGGGCAGCGGGTGTTCGATGCGCTGGCGGTCGGTGGCACCGTCAGCATGCCATTCGGCAAAACCTTCTGGGCGGAAGGTTTTGGCATGCTGGTCGATCAGTTCGGCATCAGTTGGATGGTCAACTGTGAATCGGGGAAACCCTGAAAGGACCTCGTCCGGTTTGAACAGGCCGTCTTGCTGTCGATCACATCCCGCTGGCGAGCAGTTTCAAGTACTCCGGGCTTTGCGATATAGAATTGTGGTCGGTGCCGGCAATCACCTTGAGCGAGGCCACGCCAGGGGAGAACTGCGCGTAGAGTTTCTCGGAATTGGCCCGAGGTATGATTTCGTCGTGTTCCGCGGCGATCAACAGCGTCGGGATGCTGATGCGCGGGGCGTACTTCGAGGATTCGAACTTGTCCTTGAGCAGCCAGCGCACCGGGAAAAGCGGCATTTTGATTGCGGCCAGGTCTTCCAGGCTGCTGTATGGCGTGATCAGGATCAGCCGCGATGCTGGCCGCTGGCTCGCCAACTGAACGGCGAGGCCGGTGCCCAGGCTGCGGCCGACAACCACTATATCGGGATGCTCGGCGTGGACCCTGTCAAACAACGCCAGGGCATCACGCTGGAGGGCCTCCTCGGAAGGCGATCCGGAACTGCCGCCGAAACCTCGGTAATGCAGCAGAAAGATCGCCCGATTCGGGAACGCTTGCGAAAACTCGGGCAAGTTCCGCGACACATCCTCGGCATTGCCGCCGAAATAGATCAACGCATCCGGACCGTCGCGGGGCCTGGTTGAAACCAGCACCTGGGCGTCGGCCACCGGCAGCGTCAGAATCGTCGCAGCAATGCCCGGGGTGCGAGGTTGCGGAAAGTAGATGAGCGCACGCTGAAACACAAACAAGGCGGCACACAGCCCGAGGTACAAGGCTGCAATCACTGCGAGAAGTACGATGACGGTTCGTGGCATGGGACTGAATTCTTCCAGGGCTATCCATCACAAGCCTGATCCACAGTAAAAGCTGGCGCTGGCAGCGCAAGTGTAGTGTTATCTTCGGGGCATCAGTATTTCCCCATTGATCAGCTATTGGCTGTCGCAAATGTGCCAGCAGTCGCCTGACGCAGGGGCAGAGGCGTCAGCCGTTTGACCTGTTATTAATTTTTTTCTGACGGTTCTTGACATGTCCTGCGAACAGGTCCAGAATTGCGTCCATTCCTGGTACAGGAAATAGAAAAACCCCTTAGATTTCAAAGGGTTGAGAGCTAGATTAGAGTCTCGTTTTCAGCTCTAATGTGTACACGTTTGATGTAGATGGAAATGACATCGAACGTTTGAGGCCGAGTAGCAAAATGGTTATGCAGCGGATTGCAAATCCGCCTACGCCGGTTCGATTCCGACCTCGGCCTCCATCATAAACAGGCTCCGTAGATCTATGATTTACGGAGCTTTTTTATTTAAGCTTCGGCGCAAGATTTTGTCTCGTATTTGACGTCGACAAACTTGCTTCGAAGGGAAGGGATGTATATATTTCTTCCTTTGCTGCACAAACGTTTAAGCTGCTTAATCGTTATTTAAAGTGCTGCAGACCGCTTCACCGCGCTACCGCCCGAATGGCGAAACTGGTAGACGCATGGGACTTAAAATCCCCCGCTCGTAAGGGCGTGCCGGTTCGATTCCGGCTTCGGGCACCATCTTAAATCAAGGGTTTGCGGGCGAAAGCTAATGCAAACCCTTGTTTGTTTCTGGTCCGCTATTTTGGAGTTGGCCCCCGCAATTCACTTGGTAGGAGTGACTTTCTTGCCCATGCGGTTCCGGATGTACTGCTCCGTCATCACCACCGTCGTATGCCCAAGTTGATCTCTCGCCTGCAAGATATCGCCGCTGGATTCGGCTTTATCCGTACCCGCCTTGGCGCGCAAATCCCGCATCTGAAACTCAGATTTTGCGACACCGGCCGCTTCCCTGGCCAAATCAAACCTTCTCCGCAGCATCGCCACCGTCATTGGTGTGCCGTCCTCTGTAACGATCAGCCGCGTCGAGCGGACCTTGTGTTCTGACTTTCTGGACATGATTCGATCAATCAAAACCTTAAGCTCGCCCGTTACCTCAATACGGCGCTTCGCCTTCGTTTTGCCCTGCAACACCCAAATCTGCCCGTCGCGCACATCTCGTTCATCCATCAGCCTGGTGTCGGTCACCCGCTGCCTGAACAGCTTTACAGATACCGCACAGGCTAAGCACTGGTCTGTAAAGATCACGCCAGTCGAGGAAGCCTTGTTGTTTCTTCTGATTCTCGATCTCAAGTGATCGCCGGCTGGCGCGATTCGTTGAAGTGGGGTATTTGTGTTCGGCCCGGCATGGAGCCGGATCATGCCAAACACAGCAAATGTGCTCATGGTGTATCTCCAGTCAGGCGCCGCTCTCCGAGATCGGATACGGTGGCGAGATTTGAGTTTGTGGGCTATTGGTTGATGACCCGGCATGAGCCAGGAAGACAGGGAGCTACTAATGAAAACGCTGATAGTTGATCACTCTTGGACCAAAATCATCGAGCGAGATGAGTTCGCCAAGGTCACGCTGGCGGCAAAGATTGAGCAGATCGAAGAAATCGAAGATGCCATTCGAGCGGTTGAAGGTGAAGAGGCAGCCCGCAATGCTCTAAAGGATGGCTTGATAAAGCATGCATTAACGCGCTGCCTGGAGAACTTGCAGGGATCCGCATCCGTAACAGAGCAGGACTACTGGGTCTGTTACGAGTTTGCGACAACCGCTGCGAAGAATGCAGAGCGAATCATTGACGAAGAGCTTTCGCACGTAGGGTCGTGATGGTAGGCGCCGCCCTCCGTGACCGGATGCGACAAATTGGCGAGGCTATTCGTAGTGGCAACGTGCTATAAGTTTCCGCTTCGATCACGCCTGCATGGCGACAACCTGAAGGGATTAACATGAAGTCGATTTTTGCTGTGCTTGCGTTGGCCGCCGTCTTGGCTGGTTGTTCAACTGCCGGCCCGTATATCACCAGTATTTCGAGTGACGGCCGCAACGGCCTGAATATCGAGAAGTGCTCCATGCAGATGAATGCATTCATGAATACGGTGAGCAACACCGACTGCACTACCCAGAATCTCCAGTTGAGCCGCAGTAACTGATCGTAGGAAATCACCGATCAGGGCGCGAGGTCTTGCAGTCCTCGGTCATTGGATGCGACAGGGTATAAGTAAGCTATAGGTTGAAGGGGCAATCCGTTGTAACGAACGGGTCACCTATTCTTCACTTTGGATCGAAGGTATCCAGCGTCAGCTTGGCGTGGATATCGACGGCAGCATCCAGAACAGACTTAAACTCCTGCGCGATCTCTTCGCGCTGAACTTCTTCACCAACCCAGCGCAGTTTCAGCACCGGCTGTGCGCCACTGGTGATGACCGACACGCGGAAAGTGAAGTCACGAGCCTACAGTCCTTCGAATGGAACCGCCGAGAACACCAGGTTCGCTGGCAAGCTCTCTTTGCTGCGGGCTTCGATCTGATCCATCGAGCTGCGGCTGGAGCTGGTCTCGCCTACGGCGTGCTCGTTTTCCGAAGACGCTTTGATCGTAATGGTTCGAACAGCGGCGATCGCCTTCACGATACTCATCGTCTCGCCGGTTTCGCTGGTCGCGCGGAGAACGGTGTTCCAGTCCTTGATCCAGTCACTCAAATCCTTCTGCGACATGGCGCGTCCGCCGATTGCCTGGACCGCCTTGTATGCCGCGGTTGGCTTCAGCTTCAGCACTGCACGGTCATCAGCGTGGCCGGGGAGGCTGTCGGTGCCGAGCTCCGTGGGATAGGCCGGAGGAACGATCGACCACATCAACGGTGTTCTTGCCCAGTGGCACGACGTTGAAGCGTGGCGCACTTACCGGCTCTTCGCGACCGATCATCTGGTACATCTCCGAGGTAGACAGAGAGAGGCGATCCCGCAACACCCGCAGGACTGCTTGTTTTTGGCGAATGGTCTGATTCATGACGATTCCTTTTGGTGGGTTGCGGTTATTCGTCAACACTCGGGCCTCCTGCTGGTTGCCGTTGCGCGCAGGGGTGAGTGCTGACGAATAAAGGCAGGCGTAAAAAAGCCCGATCGGAACCGGGCTTTTGTCTCGCTCATGGTTGATTACCTGTCGGTTGTCATCCCAAGCAGCCCTCAGTGGAAGGCTGCTCAGTGATGCTGTCCATCAGCGGCACGGCTGCTACCCGTAGCGCGCGGTTGGGGCCGGTCATCACTCCGGCTTTTGATCGACCGTCACTTCCTTCCAGCTGTTGTCCGGATCAAAGCGCTTCATCGACTGCGCCAGTTTGTCACCGTGGGGGCCCAGGTCTTTCTCGAACACTTGTCCTTCATGGCTGATCATGAAGCTCATCACCCCGGTGTCATCGTATTTTGCCGGCCAGGCGACCAGTGCGAAGCCGCGGCTCATTTTGTCTCCGATCAGGTAGCTGTAGGCACCCCCCGGTGCCGAGGGGCCTTGTCCCTTGAGAATGCGAAAGTGGTAACCGTGCCAGTCTTCACCGACAGTGGCGTTGCCGAACAACGGACCCAGCGGGCTGATTTGACCACTGTCGTCATCCGCCCAATAGAGTCCGTCGTGTGTGCCGGGTGTACTGAAGATGTTCTGCGCGTATTCGAGCGCGCCGTCACCGTCACGGTCCACCGAGGCATAGTCCATCTGGGTGTCGTGATAGGTCAGCACCGATTGCACCGTGGAGAGTTCGTTGCGGCCGATTCGACGTGCACGGATTTCAACGCTGCCGGCCTTCATGTCGAACCGCCAACCGTTTGCCCCTTTAACCATGGCGATAGGCAGTGTCCAGTGGTCACTGCCGACCGACAGGATTGCCTTGCGATCACTGGGTTTTTCGATGTGGTGTTGCTCGTGATATTGCTTCAAAAACGCATCCACATCGCTGCGTTGCACACCTTCGCGGGGAATGACGCTGCGCCAGTCTTCTCCCAGCAACTCTGTCAGGCGTGCCTGATCGGCGTGTTCCTTGCCGAGCGCCTTGACGAACGCTTCAGCGGCCTTTTCCGGCGTTGAGAATGCCTGCTGCGCCGTCGCCATGCACGACCACGCCAAGCCTGCGGTGATCGCCAGAGCCGATGGCAGCAGGTTCATGGGCATTTTTACTCGGCGTTGGCTTTTCACCGACGGCCCCCCCTCGAACGCATTGGGCTGGACGGCCGGCTGATCTGATGGCCGGCAGAACGCATGGCGCTCGGACGCTGGGCGGAAGCCTGGCTGGCCCGGCCACGCAAGGCTTGCGCATTGGACTGGGACGGTGAACGCACGCCGGCGAATGCATTGTTTCGGGCACTGCCGGGACTGACGGCCGGTCGATTGTGCGTACCCCGGCGCGTCTGGGAGAGGTCCTGCCTGCGCTGATTCACCTGAGCATCCTGTCTCCTGGGCTGCTGGTTTTCGCGAATGTTTCTGGCATCGCCCTGGCTTCTGTCAGCCATTCTCGGTCTGTCTGCGCCTGCCTGCATTCGATTGCCTGCCGAGATTCCCGACTGCGCCTGGCGTGCTTGATCACGGGCCTGTCGGTTGCTGGTGGCCGGTCTCTCGAAACCGCTTCTGTCCATGGCGCTACGGGCATTCTCACGGGCCTTGGCGCGCTGAGCATCGTCCCCCCGATAGGCCTGGCGCTGGTTGGCACCGTTGAGTTGGCGGCCGTATTCCTGGCGGCTTCTGTTGTCTCGATAGGGAACGCCATCGCGATGTACTGCGTTGTGCTGCCACTTGTTCTGATTATTGGTGATCTGGTTGTTGCGATTAATGTTGTTGTAGCGATTGACGTCGATGTCGATGTCGTTATTGCCCCAGTCACAGTCGCCCCATAGCGAGCCGATGATCGCTACGCCGGTACCGAACGCCAGCCCGGCCAGCAATGCCGAACCCGGGTAATAGGCGGGTGGCGGTGGGTAGTAGACGGGGGGCGACGCCGGATAGGCCCAGGTGCCGTAGGTGGTTGTCGGGTTGTAAGTGGGAACGTACACCACCTGCGGATCGGCGGGCTGAATGATGATGGTGGAGGAGCTCGCCGGGGCCAAGGATGTGGTTGTCGATGGCGATGCAGGTGCCGGGGCGGGGGCCGTCACATTCTGCACCGTCACGTTCTGATACTGGTTGCTCTGCAGGTTGCCCGCGGCCTGCGCTTGATGCCGCAAGCGTTGCACGCCCCCCATCACATCGTCGGGCTGCGCCAGAAAGGCATCGCCCAGTCGCTGAACCCAAACGGGATCCTGCCCCAGGGTCGCCAGCACCTGCGGGAAGGCGACCAGCGCTTGCACGCTTGGGTCCCAAGGCTGACTTGCCACTTGTTTGACCGCATCATCGCCTTTGGCTTTGGGGTTCGCTTTAGACCAGGTGACGGCCTCGGCGACTTCCCCTGGGTAGGTGCTGGCCATCAGCACCTGTGCAAGGAGTGGGTCAGGATAAAGGGCAATGGGAGCCAGCATCTGATCCAGCTGCTCCTGAGTGAAGACCGCATCCTTGGCAGCCGCCGCGACGGGTGGCGTATCGGCAGCGGTGGCATCCGATGGCTGCGCCAGGCAAGCAGAACCATGTAAAAACAGTACAACTGACACCGCGTAAAACAATGGAATGCGCATCGCGCCCCCCATGTGGCCAGGCAGGCTGGCGATGATCGGATAACTCTCAGTACAGCTGACTTTCAGACGCTTTGCAGAGTAAAACCCGGCCATTCATCCAGCGGTACTCATAGAAAAGGCTCTCGAAATTACTGAGGGCGGAGCAGGTGAGCGTTACTGTCGATGATGGTTTGGATTATTTCCACCGAGCCATTAATGGCGAATTGCGCGCCCATGCATACCAGAAGGAAACCCATCAGCCGTGATATGGCATCAATGCCGGACTGTCCCATTATTCTCATGATTACTCCTGAGCCACGCAGACATACCCAAAGAATAAGAGCGGTAAACAGGAAGATTAACGGAGGGGCTATTAATAAGACCCAGGCAGGAAATAACGTACTGTGTTTGATAGTGGCGGCGGAACTTATGATCATTGCAATGGTGCCAGGCCCGGCCGTACTGGGCATGGCCAGCGGGATGAAGGCAAAGTTCGGTTGTTCAGTTGCGCCGTGGCTGGAAGCAGAGGGCTGAAGAGACGGCGGAAACAGCATCTTCAAGCCCATGATGATGAGAATTCCGCCACCGGCCATACGCAAGCCCGGTATGGAGATATTAAACGCATCCATAACAAACGCGCCTACATAGTAAGTGAGCGTCATGATCAGAAAGACATAGAGTGACGTCAGAAAAGCCTGTGAATTTTTTTCCTTGTGACTCAGCCCCTTACTCAGGGCGAGAAACAGCGCAACTGTCGTGGGAGGGTTAGTCAATGGCAGCAACGCCAGTAACCCAAGGCCGATTGCATTGAACAGATCTGTCATGTCGAACTCAAGTCCTGTTGTTCGAGGCCACGCTTGTCGGCGAACGTCGCTAGCGTGAAGTTTTGACCTTCAGGACTTCGGTATAAATGGCATCGATCGTTTGACCCACCTGGAGTTTCTTCATTCGTTCCTGAAGCTTCGGGTCTTCGACTTTCAGGACAGTCACTTTTCCCTCTGGCGGAAGCAAGGTCACCTCATGCTTTTTCAAGTCAATGTGAGTGATCTTCGACGTGACCTTGACCTGGCGAACCGCTTCACCTCCGGGATTGGGATTGTCCTTGGTGGCGCGGATGGTCATAGATTCATTAGTGACGCCCGGTGCACTGCCAACATCGGTGTCAAGCACATAGGCGACCGAGCGAATCACATGAATATCGACAGTGTCGCCGACTTTCAAATTGTGCAGGTTTTTGGCCTGGTCGGTGAGCTGGATGGGCACTGGATTCTTGTCGCGACCTTCGATGGTGACCTGGTAGTTCGCGGGATCAACGGCCAGTACGCGTGAAACGATGTGACCTTCCATGGCACTGCTGCCCAACGGTATATCAGCGGCATGGGCCGACAGGCAGGCGGTTGAGAGGAGTGAGGCGAGGGCAACGGCGCAGGCAAGGGAGCGGATTGGTTTCATGGGTCTGCTTTTCCATAGATGGTTGACAGAACGAATCCAGGCATCGCGATAGTCATACCCGTGTAACGTGCGTCGACTTCGACCTGGGTCAGCAGGGTGGCGAAAGGGACTTCGAAGGCCAACAGGTTGCCTATTCGATGATGTAGCCGATCATGCCTTCGGTTTCGGCACCGAGCACGTCCAGCGGGTGAGGGGACACAGGTCACGAATGGCCTCCTCAATCGTCTTGTCGGTCCAGCTGCTGATGGCCTTTGCTCCTGACTCTGTGTCTATTGCGTATCGGTTAGGCGCTGGTCACTGGCGAACACAAGCGAACAGATAAACATAGAGGATAAGACAAGACCATTGATTTACAAGGGAGTTTCCTAGACTTAAAAACACTGGCGAACATAGCCGGACGGCATTAACAGGGACTTAAGATTTCCCCGCCCGTAAGGGCGTGCCGGTTCGATTCCGGCTTCGGCACCATCTAAAATCAAGGGGTTGCGAGCGAAAGCTAACGCAAACCCTTGTTCGTTCTGGTCCGCAATTCACTTTGTTGGCGATACTTTTTTCCCTTTGCGGTTGCGAATGTACATAACAACTGTCGTATGTCGGCGCTTGATTCGGCCTTGTCCGTGCCGGCCTTTGCGCGCAAATCCCGCATTTGGAACGCGCGCGCCAGTGAGCTCGCAAACATCATCGAGGGAAAGAAACTGAATGGTCATGGAGCCACCCTCCGGCCCCAGACACAAACAGGGCTATCCTGGGTTTGAAAGAGAGACCTCTAAAGAGAGGTCTGCTCGGATGCGTCAGTTGCAGCCGAATGGGTTACACCGGTAGTTGTAGGTGTTTCCTTTGGAGTTCGTACCGTTGTGAAAGGTCGTATTAACGCCAAAAGCGCTCCGACCGGTCAGCCCTTCACGCACACGACTTGGCGCAAGGTATGAACGATCTCAATCAGATCGGCTTGAGCGGCCATCACCGCGTCGATGTCCTTGTACGCGGCCGGAGTTTCGTCGATGACGTCCTTATCCTTGCGGCATTCGATGCCCTTGGTGGCTTCGATGTGGTCCTCAACCGTGAATCGGCGGAAAGCATCGCCACGGCTCATGGCCCGGCCAGCACCGTGGGAACATGAGCAGAAAGAGTCCTTGTTGCCCTTGCCGCGCACGATGAACGATCGAGCGCCCATGCTGCCGGGGATGATGCCGAAGTCGCCTTCCCGCGCACGCACCGCACCTTTGCGGGTAACCATCACGTTCTCGCCGAAGTGGTTTTCATGGGCGACATAGTTGTGGTGGCAGTTCACCGCATGCTTGCCGATGGCGAACGGCTTCAAGTGCTCGCGCAGCACGCGCAGGACCGCCTCCATCATCTGGTTCCGGTTTTCGAGGGCATATTCCTGCGCCCAGTCCAACGCCTCGAAGTAGTCGTCGAAAAGCGCTGTGCCCTCAACCAGGTAGGACAGGTTATTGTCTGGCAGGTTGATGAAGTGGCGACGCATATCCTCTTTGGCCTTCTCGATGAAGTACCGGCCGATGATGTTGCCAGGCCCGCGACTCCCCGAGTGCAGCATTACCCAGACGGTGTCACGTTCGTCGAGGCAGACCTCGATAAAGTGGTTGCCCCCGCCCAGGGTGCCCATCTGGGAAAGCGGGCTCTTGTGGTCGATCTTTGGGTGCTTGGCGACCATCTCTGCATGGCGCTCGCCAAGGCTGCGGTAGCGGGTGATCGCCGAGTCTGGCGCGACGTGCCAGCCGCCCTTGATAGCCCGGCCCGGGGTGGTGACGAAACCGTGCGGGACTGCGCGCTCAATGCTGGTTCGGATCGCCAGCAGCGAGTCAGGCAGGTCTGATGCCGTCAAGGTGGTTTCAACCGCCATCATGCCGCAGCCTATGTCCACGCCCACGGCGGCCGGAATGATGGCCGCTTTGGTTGCAATGACGCTTCCGATGGTGGCGCCCATGCCCCAGTGAACATCCGGCATGACCGCGATGTGAGAGTGTATGAAGGGCAGGCCCGACAGGTTGCGCAGTTGCTGCTTCGCCGAGTCCTCGACTGGAACGCCGCGAGTCCAGGCCTTGATCGGCTTACCATTGCTTTCGATGAGTTCAAAACTACGTGTGGTCACGGTAGATCCTTCGCGCACTTGACGCCGCTCTCGATTGGTTGCGCTTGAAAGGCCCGAGCATGGCGGGCCTGCCGTGGATATATTAACTTCCTACAGCATTTCGACCATCCGCTCAGGCCTTCGAATGGCACCACCGGGAAGATCAGCGACGTGGGCAGCGTTTCTTTGCTGGTTGCCTAGCTGGTGCCCACGCTGGCTGCCGTGCGCAGCATCGAAGCGCGCTTCGGCGGCCTGCGCGGCGCCTCTCAGGCAATCAATGCCCTGAGTGTCGACGGTTGGGCGGCAATAGTTATTTCCGGTGCTAATCTCTCCGGTAAGGACGCCGACGCGGTGCCCGAGAAAGTTTGGCAAGCTGGTGTGTTGGATGTGTCCGTGCAGCTCAACACTTACCACGCGGCACTGTACAACCCTGAGGGCCCTGATTCGGGAAAGGCTCCGGCGGTGAAGGAGTAAACGTTGTCGAGGACAGCAGTTATGTCGATCGGCTTTACTCGATTGCCACCGGCTGGCTTGGATGGTCTCCGGATCTCGCCTGGCGCATGCCGCTCCCGAGTTGTTCCTGGCGGTGGATGCGCGAATCGAATGGGCGCGGATGACCAACCCCTTCGGCGGCGGCAAGGCCGGAGCGAAAAAGGACAAGCCGAAGCCCTCGACTGTGGCCGCTAAGTTGCGGCAGGCACTCACGGGCCGCCGTAGCGGATGACTGAGGTGTCGCGAAGTAATTTAATAGGCTGGCTGTTGAATGGGGGCAAATCCGATGCTGATCCTGATATTTTTTGCGCTTCTGGTACTTATTGCTTTCCTGGCGCCGTGGCTGATCAGTGCATTCACCGCTCTTTTAGCATCAGTCGCAACGTTGGCTCTTTTCGGGGTTGTTTTGGCCTGTGGGGTAATAGCTTGGAAGAACTACTCCAGCGACCTTGAAAAGCAGCAAGCGAGGTTGGAAAAGCGCATAAAGAAAATCACTGATGCGGCCAATAAGGCCAACAGTCAAAAGGACTGATGCCTCGAGTTTCCGGGCTATGCGATCACGATCTACCGCAAAGAGATACGGGTGCGAGTTGCTGTTCCAAAATCGGGGTTCTGGGCAACGTCATTCTTGAAAAATCCATTACCTTAACGCAATGAAAAATAAGTACAGAGACATGGTTTATTCTTCACTTGGGACCCTGGAAGAAAATACAAACGAATTAAAATTTTTAGTTGTCAACCCTTCAGGTGTCGACCTGAGTCAGGTTATATTAGCTATTCGCAATGGACACAATAGGCGTGATCCCGATCGATGTAGTCAAACTTCTGACCCGGTACCAGGTGATTGCGGATGTGCCCGCCGTACTTTGTTTAATGTTGACCAGCAGGTCGCCGACCTTCATGCCTACCGAAGCCAAGGAAGGCGAATCACAACTTGCACCGGTAAAGAATCCTGAAGTCGATTCAATCGCCGCGTGCGCCGGCTCCGATGTGCGCCTTAATAATGCCGAATTAAAGGGGAATCAACACATATAGACTGTATATGACTGATATAAAACGCTTTTTAATTACGTCTTACTCCGCCTGCGTCATGTCTGAAAGCGTCTATGCTGATTCCTTGCTTATGCAGGAGCATAAGTCGGTTGCACATCAATTTCACTCATAAGGAAATCGTCATGCAGAACGTCGACTTACCGAAGGGACGCGTAAACTTTTCCGTTAATCACCACCTGCAGCTGTTACGTTTAAAGGCAGGTCTTGGCGAAGATGTGCTTCCGGGCGTAGAGGCCATTGGACTGGGCTACAACCCGTTCCTGAGCTACGCAAGTGTGAATAGCGGAGCCGTCCAACTCTTCGACTGGTACGGTGCGAAGAAGAAAAATGTGTCGTTCAAGCCAGGCTTTGTCGTCCCAGAAATCGTCGACGTTCAGCAGAATGACAGTGCAAGCTACAGAAACATCAGTGGCAGCACTGTTTCCGAATACCAGAAGAACCTTGCCACCAGCGTTGCCATTGAGGGGAAGTACAACTTCTTCAGCGGATCGCTCTCCAGCGACTACGATGAAAACTCATTACGTAATGCCGAAAGCGAGTTTAGCCGCATCCAGCAATCGATTAATCTCTGGTCGCTGCGACTGCCATCGGTGAAGTCACTACGCAACCTCATGCTGGTGCATATGCGCGAGCAGTTGGACGAGCTGGATGTGACGAAGCCGAAGGCCATCAGCAAGTATTTTGATGATGTGGGCAGCCACTTCCTGACCGGCATCGTGATGGGTGGATGCGCCATACTCGCCTCATCGACGAACAAGCTGAAGGTCAAACGCGACTACTCGATTTCGGTCGTCGCCAAAGCCAGCTACGAAGGTCTGACCGGTCAGTTGAGTGCAGAAGCCAAGGCCAAGTACGGCGAATCCATCAGCAGCTTCACTCAGAACTCCAATACCCACCAGGAAGTCCGCGGCGGCGACGGCACCAAGGCGCATGGCGTGTTCAACGGCCAGGAAGGCTACCAGGCATGGGTCGACAGCGTTGGTGCATCGCCCGATTTCGTAGACTTCGTGCCGACGATTCCGATGCAGGAAATCTGGAGCTTGTGCGAAACCGAAGCACAAGCTGACGCGATGAAACTGCATTACGAAACGGTATGGGCGCCCGCACAATCGGAGAAATACCGGCTCAAGCCGAACTACATCGACCAACTGGTGGTGATTACCGGCGGTAGTTCGACCATCGAACCGCCTGCTGGCTATACCAAGGTTCCCTACGACCTCAATTCTAAGGCCGGCGGCGATTTCATCTACCTTTGCTACCACGAGCAAGCGTGGGAGCCGGACAACCTTAAACCGGCCGTGACCGCGATCAAGATCATTTATAACCGGGAGGCGACACCGGAAGGCTACACCAAATTGCCTCAAGACCTGAACAAAGGCGCAGGCGGTGATGATGTGTATCTCTGCTACAAAACCGAGACCTACGACATCAACAATGCGGTCAACAAAGTCACCGTTATCGGCGGCAACAACGCCGATATCAATGCGCCCTATGGTTACGAAAAGGTGCAGGGAGATTTGAACAGAGATGCCGGTGGCGAATTCGTCTATGTTTGCACGTTTGTAGGCAAATAAAGCGCGGCATCGACATCACGACCCCAACACCGGATGGGCCTTGGCCTAACGATGCATAGCGTCTAAAATCAAGGGTTTGCGAGCGAAAGCTAATGTAAACCCTTGTTCATTTCTGGTCGGCAATTCACTGTGCTGACGATACTTTTTTCCGGGGCTGATCAGACCTGCCATCCGTAGCGAAACCAACAGCGCCAAATCAATTCTTGCACTCGGCCAGCACTACCTTGCAGGTGTTCGGAGTTCCACCGGATCGGCCTGCATAACGTCGGCAATTATTGATTGAAGAGCTGCGGACCTGTTGCAGATTGGGACCCCATGCCAGGCTTCCCTCCCCAAGTGTGGGCATAGCCTTGGCGAAGCAGTTGGAACCCCGGGTCGGAGTTGCAGAGCGCTCCTCGGCATGTTTACTTGCGCAGCCTGCAATAAACGAAAGACTGACAGCCAAAACGGATAGAAAAACCAGCAGCCTGATTTTTCGCGGTGCTTGTCTGGACATTCCATTTCCCCTGTTCATGAGGTTTGTGGCTGTCGTCCATGGCAGTCCTGTTGATTGCAGGAGCTACACTTTCTTGAGAGTGCCAGATCTATATTAGTAGGGATTGTCTCTTGCGTTGGATGGGAGCCTGTTCGTTCGGCAGGATTCCGTTGGAAGAACTCAAGGTGCCATGTATATCAATGACTTGCAGGGTATATCTGATGCTGAACGTTATGCTTTTGGAGCGCAATCATGATGTGTCGGATGGCTGCAGGTTTACGGCTCTCACGTCCATTCGTCAGCCGTTTTGCACTCTTGAGCCCGCCCAGGATCTTAGCTACAGGCCCCAAACACTTGGGCCGCAGGCAAGAGGTGCATATGGCTAAAACTCCGGATCTCCCAAAAGACCCAAGACCCTCTGAACCACCGTCAGCCGCAGAGGAGCTAGGGTTCGATCCTGACTCGCCGGACCTCGCAGATCCGCAAGTCGATCCCATAGGGCCGGCGAAAATTCCCGGTAAGGATCACGGTGCCGATGGACAGAGACCTGTGCCCAAACCCTATGATCCACTCGCCAATCTGCGAAATGATTAATCAGCCTGGCCGAGAAGCCCTGCGGGTATATCCATGCAGGGCTTTTTAATTCCAGTCAGGCAAGGGTGTGCTCAATACATGGACAAAGCTGGTTTTCGATCAACTTGGCAAGGTGAACGGCAATGACTACCGAGGACGAGTTCAGGACCAAGGCCCACAGGCTGCTGGTCGAGCTGGATGCGGCGACGTCAGAGATGATGCAGCTGATATCGGCGCATCAAATGAGTGGGCCGGAGTGGGAAGAAACCTGCAAGCGGCAACATGAAGCTTATGAGCGGTGGGTGGAATATTTGAATGAGCGCTCGTAGCTCATGTGCGGCAATGAATGCGACCTGAGTACGCTTGCGTAGTTTGTCGGCTCGTCAATCGCGGCGCTATTTAAGCCGGCCCTTATCGGCGATCCGGCGCTACACCGATCTTGTTGCCGGTGGGGCTGGGCCAGTTCAGAAGTTTTCTCTCCATCAGGATATTTTCAAGTGCCTGGCGGGCTGAAGGGTTCAGCTGATGTTCTCGGGCCTTGAGTTCAAGCAGGATCGGGCTGGACCAGTTGCGATAGGTCTGTTCGGCAGTATGTACGGCGCTCATTGATTTCACCCTCACTTAGGTGTCGGCGAATAAACAGCGGCAAGTTTCCAGGTGGCGGGGAGGCTAGTAGGGAAAGTTGATTGCCGCCAATAAGCAGAGTCTGGATGAGTTCTGTGACAAGCGTGTTTCCAAAATAAACTATGCTCAATTGGTTTCATCGCAGGGCAAACCAGAACCGTGCAGGGTCTTGGATTGACTGAAAACAAATGGCCGTTCGCGGCCACTGGCAGGGTCTCGGTGCATGGGCTATTTCTATTATCCCGGCGCGGGGCCGGATCAAGGAGATCTCCATGCATTTGGCTGTGGAAAGACCTTATCCCGTGGATTACATCCATCCAAACGGAGTGCAGGCAAAGATAGATTTCTTATGGGGGGATCCGAAAAACCGGTCACCTGTCGGAATTGTCATCTGGCTCAAGGAAGGCGATGGACGGGTCAAGCTCGGCGAGGAGCTGGGCGAATGGAACAGTTATGGCGACGCACTACGGTTTGGTATTGCCCTGGCCAGCATCTGCCTTGGTCGGCTGGGTTGATGGGCCGGGCATTCAGAACAAAGTGAGTGGATTGAGGCGGTTCTCATTTCCAGCTGATGCGGGAAACGCTATGGCGCGGCGATGTTGACCCTCGCCAGGGTGTGGCGTGACTGCCGGTTTTAAACTAATGCTTAAGTCAGAGCACATCACTGGGTATCAGGGAGAGCGAAATGGCACCCGTAGACAGACCGCAATCGGTTAGGTACGTCCACCCGGACGGCAGAGAGGCGACTATTGATTTCGAATGGGGCGACTCAGCTGATCCGACCCCGACAGGGCTTCGTATCAATGTGAAGCACTCCGCAGACTATGCTCAGAACCTGCATGAAGTGGCGAATTACAAGAACTTCGACGATGCCAAAAACCAGGGCCTCAAGCTGGCAAAAAACATGATCGAACAGGCCGACCGCTTGTAGCCAGTCATTCGAGCATCATGTGTCCCCGAAAGATCGCAGCCTGCGGCAGCTCCTACGCCTCGGCTGCGATCCTGGCGATCTTGTGCGCCGAAACTCTATGGCTTACATCGACGCTATCAATAAATCCCGGGTATCAGCCGCCAGGTGCTTGCGCAGTAGGCGTCATACTCACTGCCGAACTGCGCGCGTAACAGCGCCTCCTCGGCGTGTATGCGGGCAATCAGCGGAACCAGCGTAAGTGCCGTGAGCAACAACCCGACCACCGAACGAAAGGCCAGGGCCCAGCCCAGGGAATTGATCAGCAGTCCCAGATAGCTCGGGTTACGCAGGATCTTGTATACGCCATCGGTGACCAGCGTATGCCCGGGCTGGATGGCAACCAGGCCGCTGAAGCGCTTGCCGAGCACGAAGACTGGCCAGATCCGCAGTGCACCACCGGCGATGAAGAGTGCGACGCCGACCCAGCGCAGCCCCTCGCCCCCGATTGTCCAGAACCCGATCCGGTCGGTATAGGCCGGTAGAAAGGCGCTCAACAGGCCGATCAGGCCAAAGACCGGAAGAACCCAGCGGTTGCCCCTGTCTTCGCGTTCTCCCGGGCTCAGATTACCCTCGGTGAACAATGCGACGACCGCCATCGCCAGGGTTGAGATCGCAATGACGACCAGTGCCGGATGGGAAAAGAAGGCGACGAATCCACCCCGGCCCAGGATCGCAAGCCCGAGATAGGCAAGGGTCGCCGCCACGCTGATAAAGGCCATTCTGGCTGTGAATTTCATGGCTTACACTGAGTACAGTCGCTCACAGTCAGTGTAGACAGTAGGGGTTCGCGGCTCGGGGTTGATTGTGGCCGCACCCTTGCACGGTGAATGCCTGGCCTCGATCGGATGCAGCTGGTCGCTGAGATGCCCGGTAGTCGGGCCGTTCGTCTACTCGATAGCACCTTGGTCAGCAGTCAATTTCCAATTTATAAGGCCCAGATTCGCTGGACTTCATTCGGAGGTGTGTATGTCTACCGATTCGAGTTTTCAAGACGAAACCCAAGGCAGTGTCCCCTCCAAACCTGAACCCGGTATGGATGAACCGACAATGGACCCCGATGCCCCAGGTAAAATCGACCCTCTGGCAAGGCCCGATGTAGTCACCCGGGAGCGTCCGCAGGATCGTAAAGACCCGAGTGCCGGGGACGGCATTCCGGATGACGAGGACATGCCGCTGCCAAACGATTAGCGTTGAAGGGGTCCAGCCTGCGTGAAGTTCGGGCACCCCAAACCGAACCGATGAGTTTGTTCTATCCTTAAACAGCGAAGACCAATTCTTAAGGAGGGGAGGTGGGCATGACAATTGAACGCAAGCCCCAGAATCAACCAGATACGGAAGACGAGCCTACAGAGGAAGAAATCGAGCAAGAACGGCACCGTGAGCCGACCTGGAAACATCCGGACGATGGTAAAGAGTTGTCCGAGCGCGATGTAGAGCGGCCACTGAAGCCCTGACACCCATCAGCCCCGCCCCTGAGCGGGGCTTTGTTACCTGCAGCTCTCGAACAGTGGGAGAACCTGGTTTACCGACCATCTGCGCAAGGGTCGTCATCGAGTACGGGCAGGGTGTATGGTGGTTCTGGCAACCCTGAATAATCGCTAGCGATAGGGAGGTATTTATGAGCGTTCCGATGCTGAGCAAATTTCAAGTCAATGGTTATGAGTTGATCAGCATAAACAGTGGCCCGTGGAAAGTGTGTACCAAAGGTGACCGATTCGCCTCCTTCGGCACCCGCGAGGAAGCGGTGGCTTATGCGGCCACTTTACCCGTTTACCAGGCCAGGTCGAAAACCCCGACCACCAGCAAATAGCTCGATTTTTAAAACACATTTCCAGCCTTGGCCATGCCGGGGCTTTTTTTTGTCTTGCGCTGTTGATTACCCTTTGAACCAAAACGCTAGCGCTTAGGTTGTTCCGGGTTGGAATACACAGTGATCATTGCGGAACATCCCAGCGTACTGGCATTGGTGATCTTGTAGGTAATGCTCAATTTCGAGTAATCCAGGGCTTTCTTGATTACCTTCGAGTCGGGACTGTCGAACAGCGTGGTTTCGATGCCGGTAATGCCTTGCTCGAGTTTTGCGCCTGTTTGAAGGCGCGTATCCACACCGGAAGCGATAAGCAGGGCGGTGAGATCCTTTGCCAGATCCAGGGTTTCCAGATTGTTTGACGCGGCTCTTATGATGACGAAAGTTGAAAACGTATGTTTGGCCAATGTGCTCGCTATTGTATTTCTGGTGCCGCTATCGAGGAAAAAAGCAGGCAGGTTTTTTTGCAGCTCCTGCAGTTCCTTGCGCTCTTTTTCAAGTTGAACGGAAAGCTTGATGTTGACTTTAGTCATCATCTCGGCCGTGGCGTTGGCTTGAGCGGTCTGTTTATTTGCCTGAGCGCTTGAGGCGCTGCTTTGAGCGAGGCTTTCCTGCGAGTGCTTGTTCTGGATTGTATAGGCGACAAGTGCCAGGCCGCCAGAGAGTGCCGCAACAGTAGCTGCGGAAATCGCCACGAGTAAGGCGGGGGTAAAAAGGGCGCTGGCAGTTTCTAAAGATAGATCGAACATGGTTTGGATTTTCATGTATTGGATTTTTTAAGCTTGAGGAACGAGATCATCAAGTGGGCGGTTCGAGGAGGGTGTAATAACCAGCAGTTCAGAGAACCACCATCGCTAAAAGCCGGGCGGTAACAGGGTGAAGGCGGAAGGCTATCACGAATGATCCTACGTTGGGCTCTGGGTTGTTATCTTGCTGATGGCGGCGTTCACCTACGCCTGGTTTTGCCGACTCAGCAAAAGCTTGACGCCAAACGCGACGAAGACGCCTCCAGTCAGTCGATCCATGGTTCTCATGACACTGCCCCTGGAGAGGAAGCGGCCAAGAGGAACGGTGGCAGCAATCAATGCCGCGAACCATGCAAGCGTCAATGCGACATGGATGCAGGCCAGCAGAAAGGTAAATTGCGCCAGGTTGACTCCCGCAGGCACGAACTGCGGAAGGAAAGTGACGTAGAAAACGCCCACTTTGGGATTGAGGATGTTTGCAAAAAAACCTCGGCTCAAGGCTTGAAGACCGCTTTCCCTTGACCCGGTTGCAAGATTTTTATCAGCAGCAAGTTCAGCGCGCGGCTTGAGCAACAGGCTGACGCCCAGCCACAGAAGGTAGCCTGCACCTAGCCATTTGACGATGCTGAAGGCTGTGACCGAGGCGGCGAGCAGGGCACCCAGCCCAAGCGATGCCGCCGCACCCCAGGCCAGGCATCCCAGCGCGACACCCAGGGCGGCGAGGAACGCCTGACGCGCGCCATTTGCCGCCGCGGTGCGCAAGACCAGGGCGGTGTCGATGCCCGGGGTCACTGCAAGGATGCTGGCAGCGACTAAAAATGCCAGTAGCGATTGGCTCAGGGTCATGGGGCCTCAAACGGGTTCTTTGCAGGGATCACGGATAAACGATTATGCAGGCCGCGACAATCCAGGCAATGCCTGTGACGAACATAAGGGTTAAAAGCCAGGGACGCTCAAGCATGCGTATCACTCCTTTTAACGTGGCTTGGCTGTTTTGGGCATGTTCCGGGTATGGGTCATGAAGGTTGAAGATTAGCAGCAGGATCTTAAGGTGGAGGGCAAGGTTGGCTGCTTATGAGCGGATGGGTTTGGAACCACGGTCGAGACTGGTCAGCTGGAAGCGACAGACCTCACCACCACGCACCATGCATTCCAGGTGATCCACATCGCCGCCGCCCAGTGCGCCAATCAGCGCCAGATCAAGCTCGCAGACCTGCGGATGGGTGCTGGCCAGGTTATGGAAGACGCAGTTGTGTGCAACGATTTGCTTTTCACCCGATGAGCGAAAAAACACCTGCGCTTCATAGCCCGCTTGGTTCATGTGGGTGACGATTTGCTCCTCGCTGACCGGTTTTTGCTCCAGCCCGGCGGCCATTTTCTCGCCCAGGCTGCGCATCAGTCTGACCAGCTTGTCGTGGCCGATCATCTCTGCCACTTCGCCAATCAGCAGATTTGCCAGGAGCTGGTATTGCCGGGGAAATAGCTCTCTGCCCGCGGAGGAAAGCAGGTACAACTGCTCGGGTCGACGCCCCGTGGGCCGGGTTTGCCCACGCTGGATCAACCCGTCACGTTCCAGCGCCGCAAGGTGTTGGCGAATGGCCGTGCGAGTCACCGCAAGGTGACTCGCAAGGTCATCAATACTCATACCTTGTGGCTGGTACAGCAATGCGGATAACAGATCCTGCTGTGTACGACCCATCCCCTGAAGCATTCTGCCAGCCCCTATCCTAGAATTTGTCCGGAAACTGTTTGACCAGGGCCGACGTCAAGGTATCGGCGAGGACAAGCATATGTTGACGCATTTGCGCCCAGGTATTGGCTTCGGCGGCGTAATCTTTTTTACCGAGCTGGTCGATCTGCGCGACGTGATGGCTGCCGTGCGCGCTGAGCATTGTCACCAGAGTACCTTCGGGCAGATTTGGATTGGCCTTGGCCAGGAATTGCGCAATCGCCTTGGCATTGCTGGTCAACTCGGCAACGGCTGCGTTTTTACCGGCTGCATCCTTGCCCACGGAGGCGTCACTGTAATGTTTCACTGCGCCCCAGTGGCCTGCCAGGAGCTTGAGCAACTGATCCGCCGCTGGTTGGCCGTACAGCGGGGCGATGCTATTGGCAATTGAAGTGGCGTTGCTCACCACCTGAGTGGCAGCGGTGTCCGCCTCTTTGCGATCTCCTTGCTGATTGGCGAGCACGTAGTTTCTCACCCAGAAAATATGTTCCACCCACAAATCGCGTAATGCCAGACGCGTACTGAGTCCGGCCGGGTCTGATGGGGAAACGGCTGCATGGCTTTGTGCTGCCTGACTCCAGGCAGGTTGCAAGCACAGCGCGATGAGCAGTAAACACAGGGTTTTGATGTTCATTTCGAGGCACCTGAAGTGATGGATGACGTATCAAAAGTATAAATGGCATACGTATATGTCAATATAAAAAACAGGCTCTCCTCAGTGAAGTTCTTGAATATCTCCGTATCCCGTTAATTCAGATGGTTTTTTGGCTGGGAAGAATTATCGCTGATATAGATACGCCGGGCCTTTTCGAGCTTACACCGCGCTCTGGGCGCTTTGTTCAGTAATGCCTGGATCGACTAGGGGGTTTTGTGCCACCTCACGTCGGTAACCCCGCTACGCCTGACAAAGTCCTGCATGGAGCGGGATACACCGGTGCAGGCCATGCCCTGTTCAGGAATGCAGCCCGCATGCAGCAGTGCCAGGTAGCAGGCATCAGTGTCAGTGAGGCTCGATGATAAGTAGCTAAAGATAAAACGGGCGCCCTGGAAGCTGTAGCAAATGGTAAATGCTGCAGGATTCATGGTTTCGCTCCAAGAGCCACTGGCTAGTGGCCACTAACCCTAATCCGGATGAGGGGCAATAGCTGTAGCCGTCGGTCCGAATGATATGAGCCTTGCTGACAGCCACCTCGGCAGCGCCCCGAATTTGCCAGGCAAAGGGTTATTCCCTGAGCGTATATCCCTAGGACAAAACGTTACTAGACCACCAGGGGAGGCTTTGCTAGAACTGTAACTGCACGGCTCCCACCTTGAAGGAAACAGGCTGGGGTGAGAGCGGGCTGCAAGACCTCCATTTATTGAAATGGAAACAGTCCAACATTGAGTTGGGCAATGATCAATGAGTCTGATGCCGACCTTCGGGTAAAATCGCTGCGCATCTGGCCAACTGCTCGCGCACCTGTGCATAGGGCTCATTGATCGCTTTTATCTTTTCTTCCTTTTCTTGTTTCCTCATAGCGCTGCGCGATTGTGCGTTGGCTCGTTCGTGGGTTTTGATTTAATACGTCGAGCGCATCATTCGAGGCGAGGGGCCGGCCTGTTTCTTGAGGGTGTACATATCCATTTCTGCGATAACGGCAGATCTGCGAGGTACCGACCGACCTGTTTTTGTGGGGTACGGATTCCCCCCGTAGGAGCTGCCGCAAGCTGCGATCTTTTGATCTTGCTTCGGGCACTCTCCAGAACCGCTAAAAGATCGCAGGCTGCGCCAGCTCCTACGCCGACCGTGGTTGATCAGGAGATGTGCGAGGTACCGGCCGACCTGTTTGGGGGGTAGGATTCCCCCGTAGGAGCTGCCGCAGGCTGCGATCTTTTGATCTTGTTTCGGGCACTCTCCAGAACCGCTAAAAGATCGCAGGCACCGCAGGCTGCGATCTTTTGATCTTGTTTCGGGCACTCTCCAGAATCGCTAAAAGATCGCAGGCTGCGCCAGCTCCTACGCCGACCGTGGTTGACCCAGAGATCTGCGAGGTACCGGCCGACCTGTTTGGGGGGAGTAGGATTCCCCCGTAGGAGCTGCCGCAGGCTGCGATCTTTTGATCTTGTTTCGGGCACTCTCCAGAATCGCTAAAAGATCGCAGGCTGCGCCAGCTCCTACGCCGACCGTGGTTGATCAAATTTTTCGGGGCTCATGGAACTGACTGGCTGGCATCGCAGCCATTGGTCGGGCTTTCCCTTCGCTCACCCACAGCGACAAATTTCCAGCTAGGCTCAAGCATCTTGATGGTCAATATTTTCTCAGGCAATCAGGCGCTTGCTGGTATTGATCAGGTGTAAGAGGGGAACCAATTGATGAGTGATCCGTACATCGAGGACAATGGGGACGAGTATCCGATCAACAGCTGCATAGGTTGTGGTCAAACGCCTTACAAGGTTGATTTCGAAGGTGCGACAATCGACGATTCAGCAGGCAAGAGCAAGTCCGGTGTGACGCCGGGAATTGGCAAAGCGAAGTTTCTTCCGAAGATAATCGACCGTCGAGAAAACAGTTAAATCGCAGACAGGCCTCGTCACAGCACGAGGCTTTTTCATTTCTGGCGTGCGGGTCAGCGAAGCCACTCCAGTCATAAAAATCTCCGGCTACCGAGCCTTGGTTCTTGTCAGAAAGCCCCGCTCAACTGTTCACTCGGTGCGACGGTCCTGGAAGCCGTTGTACTGCTCAATCCGGACGCACCCAGGAAGTAAACTCTGATCAAGCGTACTGCCAATCGCTCAGTAGCGCCTGCCTGATGGTACAGTCGCTTTTTTTTCAGCTCGAGGCTAGGTCATGCGGATTTTGATAGGGGCTTTTGGCCTGCTGCTGTTAGCAGGGTGCGCGACGTCCGCGATGAATGAGGCTCGCTCGAAAAGCCCATACAAGACCCTGAATTCGAACAAGCCGGACAAAGTTGTTGCCCAGTGCACGCAGGCGGCCTGGCAGGAGGAGGCGGTGTTCGGCGTCGACGCCGGGGCGTTCCTGCAGCCGGGCAACACTGCCGGCTATACGGTTTACACCACCGCGGCCGAGTACTTCGTCGACGTGCAGAGCACTGACTCCGGAACGGTAGCCACTTACTACGCAAAGTCCGACACCTGGGTCGCCAAGCGCAGACTTGCCGCACTTGCCACTTGCCTGTAATCCGCTTGAGTACAGCCTGACAGCCCGTTGGGCAAGACGAAACACGACGCAGGTTTTTACTCGCACAGCTGCTGATCAACCGGCATTTTTGGACTGGATGCGAATTGTCGACTATGACTTATCCCAGTGGTAACCATTACCCGGGGGGTGAGCATGAATGGGTTGATCGAGATGGTTGTCGTGGGCTCTTTGCTGTTACTGCTGGTCACGACATTCGTGTCACTGCTGGGTTGGGTCGATCATTTCAGAATTGAAGGGGAAGCGGAATACTAAAAAGGCCTGGGTGAGATACTCACTCAAGCCTTTAGTGTGTTTTCGGCATATTCGACGTGCTCCGCAATCAATCATATTGTCGGCGTAGCTGATTCCCTGGCTCTCGCAATCCCCATCAGGCCCTTGGGTCGATTCGGGGGCGCTTGCCGTTACCTGAATCGAGGCAGAGGTGGCTCTACAGGTTTCAAAGAGGTCAACGCACTTTTAACCAGCGGCGCTTCGGTCTCTATCTCTCTCAGACGGTCACGTATGCGCAGTGCGGTGGGATGGCCACCTTGATGGTCGACCCAATCTGCAATTTCCTTGCAGGCAGCGGCCAGTCGGACCTGACGCGAGTCGAGGAGTGTCAGCAGTGTGGTGATGGACTCTTTTTCGGACATTTGGAACGCCTCCATTAAGTGAGAATCTGCCTGGACTAACAAAAAGCCCGCGATGAGCGAGCTTTCTGCCGAAGGGGCTGATCCTTCAGCTGAAATCAGTATAGACCCGGTAAATGCTTGCGGTGTCTGTCAACGACAACGAGATGAAACGCGGATGCTGGCTGCATTCAGTCGCTGGCATTCAAGCTCGGCTTGCGCTTGGCGATCATAACCATCGCCTATGAAGCCGCCGGTGCGGGTGTCGGCTATCCGGTACCAGTCGATTGCCGGAACCACATGGGAAGCCTCGCCCGCTCTGCGGCCCTGAATGATGATCTTGTTGCAACGCTTCACAACGAAAATGTCTTCCATGGCGTCACCGGTATGATTCGTGTCAGGATAACTATAGAAGCAAGTCAGAATCCTGCAAAACCCTGTGCCGGGCGGTCTTGTCGCTAATGCGTCGATAAAGGCCAAATTGATCAGGCAGCTGTTGGAAACACCATCGCGCCGTCTCCCACTTCAAGCAGTACCTTTTGCCAATTGCTCGAGGAACATCGCCAGCCTGACTTCTTCTGCTTTCAAGCCTCTGCGCACCTTGGGTTTGGGTAGATCGGCCAGTGCACCCAACAAAAAACCCTCCAGCAGCGCCGGGTGGATATAGCATTTGCGGCACACGGCCGGTGTATTGCCGAGCTGTCTGGCGACGCATTTGACCATTTCGACAATCTGCTTTTTTCCATCCGATTCGGGCTGCCAATGCAGTTTGCGCAGTACGGCCAATGCCTGGGCGCTGCCGGCCCACGTGCGATAGTCCTTGGCGGTGAAATCGGCGCCGGTGAGTGTCTGCAGGTAGGCGTTGACGTCTGAGGAACTGACGCTGCGCCGTTCGCCATTCTCGTCCAGGTACTGGAACAGGTTTTGCCCCGGCAGCTCCAGGCAGCGCTTGATGATTCGCGCCAGGCGCGGGTCCTTGACCGTGACCTGGTGCTCGACGCCGCTCTTGCCGCGGAACTGGAAAAGAATCGCGCTGCCTTTGATTTCAACATGCCTGGTGCGCAGGGTCGTCAGCCCGTATGAGCGGTTGTCGCGAGCATATTGAGTGTTGCCAACGCGAATCAATGTGGCATCGAGCAAGGTGATCACGGTGGCCATGACCTTGTCGCGGCTGAACCCCGGGGCAGCCAGCAGTGCTTCAAGCTGTCTGCGCAGTTTCGGCAAGGCCATGCCGAACTCGAGCAGGCGTGAATACTTGTCGGCATCCCGTACTTCACGCCAGCGCGGGTGATAGCGGTACTGTTTGCGGCCGCGGGCGTCGCGGCCGGTGGCCTGCAGATGACCGCAGGGGTCGGCGCAAATCCAGACATCGGTGTAGGCGGGCGGTACGGCCAGGGCATTGATGCGTTGGATTTCCTGCGGGTCGCGGATGCGTTGGCCCTCAGTGTCGAAGTAGCTGAACTTACCCCGCTGCAGTTTTCGCCGGATGCCGGGCTGAGTGTCATCGACATAGTGCAGGTCGCGAGGTAGATCGGGCAGCAGCGAATCTGGCATGGCGGTCATCCCGTGCAGCAAATCAGGGCCTGTTATGCCATTGACCGCACGGGGTTGCAGACGTGCCAGTTATTCACGCCAGGACCGCCACCGCCTTGATCTGCGCCCAGAGTTGCTGACCCGGTTGCAGGTCCAGTTGGTCGCGGGAATAACGGGTGATCCGCGCCAGTAACGCGGTGCCTGCGACATCCAGGCGTACCAGCACATGGGCGGCGTTATCGGCGGGGATCTGGCTGATCACCGTGACCGGCAGCCGATTGAGAATGCTGCTGTGCCCGGCATCCTGCAGGCTCAGGCTGACGTCCCGCGCCTGAACCTTGAAGCGCAGAGTCCTGGCGCTGGCGAGTGGCAAGTGGGTGACTCGAATGCTCAGCTGGCTGCCCGGCAATTGCAGGGTCAACAGTTGATAGTGGGCGTCGTAAGCGCTGACCTTGCCTTCGATCACCACGCCGGCATCGTCACCCAGCGCCAGGGGCAAATCGAGGCGCGCGAGGGTTTCGCCGATCGGGCCGCTGGCCACGGCTCTACCCTCGCTGAGCAGGACGATATGATCGGCCAGCCGCGCGACCTCATCCTGGGAGTGACTGACGTACAGCACCGGAATCTCCAGCTCGTCGTGCAAGCGCTCGAGGTAGGGCAGGATTTCGTTTTTACGCTGAGTGTCCAGCGCCGCCAATGGCTCATCCATCAGTAATAACCTGGGGCTGGTCAGCAAGGCGCGAGCGATGCCGACGCGTTGACGTTCACCCCCCGACAGATTTTGCGGATGGCGATCGAGCAAATGGCCGATTCCCAGCAACTCGGTGGCGTGGGCCATGTCGACTCGCCGTTGCTCGCGCGGGATGCGCCGCAGACCGAATTCCAGGTTGGCCAGCACCGACAGATGGGGAAACAGACTGGCCTCTTGAAAGACGTAGCCCAGCGCGCGTTTATGCGGGGCGAGGAAGATTTTTTTGCTGCTGTCTTGCCAGACTTCGTCGTTGATCTGGATAAAACCCTGATCGGCTTTTTCCAGGCCGGCGATACAGCGCAAACAGGTGGTTTTTCCCGAGCCGGAATGCCCATACAACGCTGTGACCCCGCGTCCCGGCAGTTGCAGGTCGAGGTCCAGCGAGAAGTCGGGATAGCTCAGTTGCAGGCGAGCGTGAATCAACGAAGTCATCAATCAGCTCCAGCCGGCTTTGGTTTTGCGGCTCGAATAGAGCGCGAGCAGAATCAGGAACGAGAACACCAGCATGGCCCCGGCCAGCCAATGGGCCTGCAGATACTCCATGGCCTCGACCCGGTCGTAGATCTGCACCGAGACCACTCGGGTTTTTTCCGGGATATTGCCGCCGATCATCAACACCACGCCGAACTCGCCCACGGTATGGGCGAAGCCGAGGATCGCCGCGGTGATGAAACCAGGCCTGGCCAACGGCAGGATGACGCTGAAGAAGGTGTCCCACGGGTTGGCGCGCAGCGTCGCGGCGACTTCCAGCGGGCGGCTGCCGATGGCGGAAAAAGCGTTCTGCAACGGCTGCACGACAAAGGGCATCGAGTAGATGACCGAGCCGATCACCAGGCCGCTAAAGCTGAAGGTCAGGGTGCCCAGCCCGAGAGACTCGGTGAAGCGCCCGACAAACCCGTGAGGACCGAGGGCCAGCAGCAGGTAGAAACCGATCACGGTTGGCGGCAGTACCAGGGGCAGGGCGACTATCGCGCCGATTGGCCCGCGCAGCCACGAGCGGGTGCGCGACAGCCATAACGCAATCGGGGTGCCGATCAGCAACAGGATGACCGTGGTCAATGACGCCAGTTTAAGGGTCAGCCAAATGGCGGAAAAATCGGCACTTGATAGCGGCATTTAGAGTTGGTAACCGTAGGATTTGATGACGGCTGCGGCTTTCGGGCCCTTGAGGTAATCAACCAATGCCTTGGCGGCCGGGTTGTCTTTGCCTTTGTCGAGAATCACCGCGTCCTGTTTGATCGGCTCATGCATCTGGGCCGGAACGATCCACGCCGAACCGTTGCTGACTTTGCCGTCTTTATAGATCTGCGACAAGGCGACGAAGCCCAGTTCGGCGTTGCCGGTGGAGACGAACTGATAGGCCTGAGTAATGTTCTGGCCTTCGACGATCTTGGTCTTGACCTTGTCAGTCAGCCCCAGCTTGGTCAAAACCTGAGTGGCGGCGAGACCGTAAGGGGCAGCTTTTGGATTGGCGATGGACAGGTGCTGATACTGGTTGTCGGTGAGTACTTTGCCCTTGGCATCGACGTAACCGTCCTTGGCCGACCACAGCGCAAGGGTGCCGATGGCATAGGTAAAGCGCGAGCCTTTGACGGCGTCGCCTTCGCTTTCGAGTTTCTGCGGGGTCGTGTCATCGGCGCTGAGGAACACTTCGAACGGCGCGCCATTCTTGATCTGGGTATAGAACTGTCCGGTTGCCCCATAAGCGGCGACCAGTTTGTGCCCGGTGGCTTTTTCGAAATCGGCGGCGATCGCCTGAATCGGCGCGCTGAAGTTGGCCGCTACCGCCACCTGGACTTCATCAGCCCGGGCCGATCCGAAAGCGCAGACTGCGAGAAAGGATGCCAGGCAGGCAGGGGCGAAACGTGAGGCACGAATAGTCATGTAGCGGCTCCGTTGGGACGAGTGTGGTGTGCAGGTTGTTATTGGAAGTCGACTGCAAACAGCTATGGCTCGGTCATCAGGTTCTTCATCGCTTGAATCTCTTGATGAGCCTGAATCAGAGCATGGGCTAATCGCTATATATTTAAATATATAGCGAATCGTCAGCGAACGGAACTGGAAGCATTGACGCAGGGGGTGAAGCGCAGCTCAAGTACAGCGACGCGCAGGTCCAGAACGATTTCGCTCGGGTCTTGACCATACCGCTAGGGGACGGTTGCGATGTGTTGGCGCATCTATCAGACGATTGCGAATCTGGCGTAGGAATGAGGGATTTCAGCGGATGGGCGGATCCAAATTGAAATAAGCACGTGACGCTCATCGCAAAGCGTTATAGCGGACTGTCATTTATGACAGTAGGCGAGAGTGGGAGGGGCAGGTATTTTGAAATGGTGGCGGGGGTTTCGCGAAAGGATTCAGTAAGCGAGGTGGTCAGGATGAGTGATATCGACGTGCGTGTTAAAAAAATGGTTGCCGAGCAGCTGGGCGTGGAAGAGTGTCAAATCGCTGGCGAAATGGCTCTTGTTGAGGACCTTTACGCGAACTTCCTGGATGGGATGGACCTTGCAACAGCTCTGGAGAATGAATTTGGCATCTTCATTCCAGATTATGTGGTTCCGTACATGAATACCGTGCAGGACGTTATCGCCTATGTGCAAGCTAACCATAAGGATCAACGGCGCCCTCGACGCCGTTATGCTTTTTCCTGGTGATAATCTTGCTGCAACAACCAAGTGCTCACAGAGCAAACCGAATTAATGCACGCCTCCTAACCAGGTTTAATGCGCAGTCAATTTAGCCAACGCCTGCGCGGCCAGCAGTTTTGTCAACTCTGCTGTCGGTAGCTCCAGACCCAGACCCAGACGCACGGCCTGGCCTGACCAGAGGCTGCTGAATTCGGCTTCGTCCTTGGCGCGCAGCGGCATCAAAGCGCCGCCGGCAAGAGGGAAGGCCGGAGCCTCCGGACTGATCGGGCCGAGCTCGCGCATCACCCGGTTAAGAATCCCCCGAGCCGGACGCCCGGTGAAGATATTGGTCAATGCGGTTTCGCTTTCCTTGGCGCTGCGCAGGGCTTTACGGTGGGATGCTGTCACTTTCGCTTCCGGGGTGAACAGATAGGCCGTACCTAATTGCACCGCTGAGGCGCCGAGCAGAAAAGCCGCGGCGATCCCTCGGGCATCACCGATCCCGCCCGCGGCGATGACTGGAACGCTGACGGCATCGACGATCTGCGGCACCAGGGCCATGGTCCCGACCTGACTGTTGAGGTCATCGCTGAGAAACATCCCGCGATGGCCACCGGCTTCATAGCCCATGGCGATGATCGCGTCGCAACCGTGCTGTTCCAGCCAGATCGCTTCATCAACGCTGGTGGCCGAGGAAAGAATCTTTGCGCCGGTGGCTTTGACCCGGTCCAGCAGCGACTGTTCCGGCAGGCCGAAGTGAAAGCTGACCACTTCCGGGCGAAACGCTTCGAGCACTTCGCAGGCGGCGTTGTCGAAGGGCGCACGGTTGGAGACGGGTGTGGGCGCGTCGAAATCGACACCCAGTTCGCGGTAGTAGGGTTCCAGCAGGTTCTTCCAGTCGCGCTCGCGACCGGTATCGGCGGTCGGTGGCTGATGGCAGAAAAAATTCACGTTCAGCGGGCGCTGGCAGTGTTGGCGAATGAACTTCAGCTCCTCGCGCAACTGCTCGATGCTCAACATCGCCGCAGGCAAGGAACCCAATCCCCCGGCATTACTGGCGGCGATGACCATGGCTGAAGTGGTCGCGCCGGCCATGGGCGCTTGAATAATCGGCAGTTCGATGCCTAGCAGGTCAAGAATTCGGGTATCGGGCCACTGGCTCATTTCTGGATGTTCTCCGGCGTCAAACACGATAAGGACGGCAACAGGACGTTTGTATCAGGAGTGATTGGCGCAGGGCCAGTCGACTTTCCGCTGGGTTGTCGATTATTGCCTTTGGCTCAATTGACTTGCGGGATGATAAGTCTAATGTCCCTGTCATGACGATGAATGCCACGTCAGCCAAGGTGTTCATCACCCACCATCGCGTTGCCGGGAGGCGCTATGTTCAAGGGTATTTTGATCGAGAACGATGAACAGGGTTATCGGGCCAATCTGAGCCAAATCAGCGAAGATCAGTTGCCTGAAGGCAATGTCACGGTGGCTGTGGCCTATAGTACCTTGAACTTCAAGGATGGCCTGGCCATCACCGGCAGCAGCCCGGTGGTGCGTAAATTCCCCTTGGTGCCGGGGATCGATCTGGCCGGAATCGTCGAAGTCAGCAGTCATCCCGATTACCAGGTCGGGGACAAAGTATTGCTCAATGGCTGGGGTGTCGGCGAAAGCCATTGGGGTGGTCTGGCGCAGAAGGCCCGCCTTGATGGCGACTGGCTGATTCCCCTGCCTGCGGCGTTCACCCCGGCCCAGGCCATGGCGATCGGCACCGCGGGTTATACGGCGATGCTCTGTATCCTGGCGCTGGAACGCAATGGCGTGACCCCGGAGCAGGGCGAAGTGCTGGTCACCGGCGCCAACGGCGGAGTCGGCAGCTTTGCCATCGCCTTGTTGCACAGGCTTGGTTATCAGGTCGTGGCGTCCACCGGGCGTGCTTCGGAGCACGCTTATCTGCAACAACTGGGCGCTGACGAAATCATCGACCGCGCAGCCCTGTCCGC
Source organism: Pseudomonas sp. KH_050 (assembly GCF_057838875.1). Lineage (NCBI taxonomy): Bacteria > Pseudomonadati > Pseudomonadota > Gammaproteobacteria > Pseudomonadales > Pseudomonadaceae > Pseudomonas > Pseudomonas sp. KH_050. The sequence goes on from NZ_CM174478.1 coordinate 3,039,291, forward strand.
GCCGGGCAAGCCGTTGGCCAAGGAACGCTGGGCGGCGGTGATCGACTCGGTGGGCAGTCACACCCTGGCCAATGCTTGTGCCAGTACGCGCGCCAATGGCACCGTGGCGGCCTGTGGCCTGGCCCAGGGCATGGATTTCCCGGCGTCGGTGGCGCCGTTCATTTTACGCGGCATCACCCTGGCCGGAATCAATAGCGTGACCCAACCCAAGGCCAACCGTATCCTTGCCTGGAATCGCCTGGCCAGGGATCTGGACTTCGGCTTGCTGCCGCTGATCAGTCATGAAATAGCCTTGAGTGAGGCCATAGAGGCTGCGTCGCGGTTACTCGCCGGTCAGCTGCGGGGCCGGGTGGTGGTGGATGTGAATCGTTGATCGAGGCGTTGCGAGGCTCGGGTTAACGCCGATTTTGGGTTGAGCATTGTTCCCTGTGGCGAGGGGGCTTGCCCCCGTTCGGTTGCGCAGCAACCGCAAAACCTGTAAATGCGGTGTGCCTGACAAACTGTGATCGCAGGTTTTAGGGCCGCTCCGCGACCCAGCGGGGCGGTGCGGCGTTCCGACAAGCCCCGCTCATCACAATTGATCGTCCGACCCCAGGATTTTCCAAGCCTGGCTCTCCCGCTCCAGCAACTGGCGTTTGCGCTCCACGCCCCAGCGATAGCCCGAGAGGTTGCCGTCGCTGCGCACTACCCGGTGGCAGGGGATCGCCACTGCCAGACTGTTGGCGCCGCAGGCCTGGGCCACGGCGCGGAATGATTTTGGGGCGCCGATACGCTTGGCGATTTCAGCGTAGCTGGCGGTGCTGCCCGGCGGAATTTCCCGCAGCGCCATCCACACCCGCTCTTGAAAGGCCGTGCCGCGCAAGTCCAGCGGCAGATCCAGGCCAATGGCCGGTGCTTCGATAAAACCCACGACCTTGGCGATCAGTTGTTCAAAGTCGTGGTCGGCGCCAATCAGATTGGCGCGGGGGAATTTGTCCTGCAGATCATGGACCAGGGCATCGGGATCATCCCCCAGCAAAATGGCGCAGACTCCGCGGCTGCTTTGTGCAACCAGTATCGCGCCCAGTGAGCACTGGCCGACGGCAAAGCGGATGTCGGTGTTTTGCCCGCCGGCGCGGTAGTCGCTGGGTTTCATGCCGAGCAGGTTATCGGCCGACTCGTAGAAGCGGCTGTTGGAATTGAACCCTGCGTCATACAGCGCGTCCGTCACCGAGTTGCCGCCTTCGAGCTGCTCGCGGACTTTGCGCGAGCGGTGACCGCTGGCGTAGCCCTTGGGCGTCAGGCCGGTGAGTGCTTTGAAGACCCGATGAAAGTGAAAGCTACTCATCCCCGCCACCTGTGCCAGTTCTTTCAGGCTGGGCAGGGTGTCGGCGGACTCGATCTGCCGACAGGCTGTTGCCACCACCGCCGCGTGTTGCGCCGCGACATCCGTCTGGTCCTTTGCGGCGCGTTTGCTCGGGCGATAACCGGCGGCCTGCGCCTGTTCGGGAGTGTCGAAGAATTCGACGTTTTCCGGCTTGGGCAGACGCGCCAGGCTGCTCGGCCGGCAATAGATTCCGGTGGTTTTCACCGCGTAGACAAATTGACCGTCCGCGCGCGGATCGCGTGCCAGCACTGCTGACCAGCGTGGATCGTTCTCTGTGGCGGTTTTTGTGCAGACGCAGGTCATGGTGTTCCACTCGATTACAGGTTCAGGTCAGGTTAGCCCGCGAAAAAGGGCAGGGCACTCCGGGTCTTGCGGTCAAATTCCTTTGAGGGCTTTTTCAACCGGCGGTACGAAAGGTGAAATTGATCCGTTGCGCGCCAAGTTGCGAGTGCTGGCCGTCCTTGAGCGGCAGTATGCCGTGATAGCGCAAGCGATCCATGCCGCCCCAGACCACGATGTCTCCATGAAACAGCGGCACCCTCTGGCTTTTGTCGCTGCGTTGATGCCCGCCGAACAAGAATACGGCCGGTAACCCCAGGGACACCGAAACGATCGGAGCACTGTAGTCTCGTTCGTCCTTGTCCTGGTGCAGGGACATTTTCGCTCCCGGCACATAACGGTTGATCAGGCAGGAGTCCGGCATGAAGTCGCGAAATCCAGCTGCCAGCGCCGCGGCCTGGGCCAGCTCGAGGAACACCCCTGGCATCGCCGGCCATGGACGGGCGGTTTGCGGGTCGGTAGGGGTGTAGCGGTAACCGCTTCGATCGGTGGTCCAGCCGAGCGCACCGCAACTGCTCAAACCCACCGACATGGTAAATCCGCCAGGGGTGATCATCTGCCGAAACGGCGCAGCCCGCAGAACGGCTTCCAGCGCCGGCAACAAGCGATCGAGCCAGGGCAGGGCAAAGCCTCTGAGAACGAAAGACTGCTCGCCGATCTGTTGGCTTGTTGCGGGTTGCCGGACCTCTGCATCGGCAAACAGATCCAGGGTTGTCGGCTTCATGTGATCACTGCGCATCGTGAAATATGACTCCAAGGGTATGCCGTTTTCCTGAATGCAGGCGACTCACGCCGTGCCGCAAGGTGACTCGGTAGAAGCCCCGAACACCTTGCACCGGCCGCTGATTCACGGCAAAAATCACTGCGTCGCCTTTGTTCAGACCAATAACCTGTGGCCGCGACTGCATCCGTGGGCGTTGTTCCGTGATGACAAACTCACCGCCGGTGAAATCTTTTCCAGGTTCGGACAGCAAGATCGCCACCTGCAGCGGGAAGACATGCTCGCCGTACAGATCCTGATGCAGGCAGTTGTAGTCCTGCGGCCCATATTGCAGCAACAGCGGAGTCGGTCGTTGCTGTCCGGCTGCATGGCAGCGCTCGAGGAACTCCTCGTGCTCCTGGGGATAGCGAACGGGCAGATCCATCTGTTCATTCCAGCGGTTGGCCAACCCGACAAGCCGGGGATACAACTCGCCGCGTAATTGCGCCACGAGGTCCGGCAGCGGATAGCGAAAGTATTTGTACTCGCCCTGACCGAATCCGTGGCGGGCCATCAGCACATGGGAGCGGAACAACGCCTGGTGCTCATACAGAGCACTCAGGTTATCGCAGTCAGTGGCGTCGAGGATTGCGCTGAGGATGGCGCTGCCGTCGCGGTCCAGGCTGTGCTCGACAGCGGTCCAGTCCAACGCCGCAAGACGTTGCGCAAGAAGCTCTTCGCTCATCGCCGAGCCTCGCCCGACAGGCGTTGGTTCAGGTCGGCTTCGAGAGCGGCCTGGTCTTCGCCGAGCAGCAAGGCGCAGGCGCCGTACTCGCTATACGCCAACAGTACCAGGCCGAGACTGGACGGACCGCAGGTGTAACGAACAGTCGCGAGGGGGGAGTTTGAGGTGGTTTGTGCAAGGGACATGGTCTGACTCCTGAACCAGAGGTTGAGGTTTGCCAGTCTAGGGAGCGTCGCTGCTGCCAACACTCCGGCGCTTGCGGTCGAATTTCCGGGTGGATGCGCGGGAGTGGTGAACCAGGACAATCTGCAGGAGCGGGACGTCCCTGTTGCTCCAGTGCGCTTTACAACGCCTTGCTCACATTGACATCGCTGATGACATCGTCGGTTTGGCCATGAAGGGCCTCCAGCGCGGCCTTGGCTTCATCCACTGTGCCAGACTCGAGCTGAGCGAATTCGAAACGACGCTCGCCATTGAGTTTGTATTTGATCACGTACTTGGTCGTCTGGGTCACGGTCGTTCCTGTTCCTGTCTAGTCGTGGGGCGGGCAGTGTGGGCAGGTTTCAGCGCAGTTTCGAGCTGGAGCGGCGAATGATCTTGATCGAGTGGGTCAGGTTCGGTTTGCGGGTCACGCTGATTGCGCGGTTGCTGACCGTATCGATGGTGATGTTCCAGAAACCGGTGCTGGGTGCGGTGATTTTCGCCGGAAACTTGTCGAACGCGCCGCCGTGATAGGTGTGACGACCGCCATTTTTGAAGCTGCGGAAATTGGCGTCGTTCATCAGCCGGATGTTGCATACCTGGGAGCATTCGATGACGACTATATCGTCTTCGTTGAGGTGCTCGCGCTGGTGGATAAATTTCATGGGCGCCTCCAGAAGGGCTTTTTCTACAAAATCAAAACGATAGCATGGGCTATGGGGGCAGTTTATCAGCCCGAACGGATTATTATCGGGCCGGTGCCGGGGGCTTTGACAATAAAAAATAGTTATACGGGTTTTTGTGCGAGATAAATCCATGTACCCCGGAGAAAAACCGCATTTGCGCTGTCGGAGGGTCTTTATCGGAGGTTTATATGAAGCGAGTCGTGTGGGTTCTGACCTTGGCTATGAGTGGTTGCGCGACCGTCTCGGATATTCACCAGACTCCGCCGACCATGAGCGTGATCTCGGGGAAAAATCCGCAGGACTACGCCAAGTGTGTGGTCGACAAACTGGCCAGTAGCCGTGGCGCCTTGCAGATCGAGCCAGTCAAGGAAGGGGTGCGGGTGATTGTTCCGCAAAAGCTCTCGTCGGCCCCGGCCGCCATTTTTGATATCGGCGAACGCTCCGGCGGCAGCAGCATCAAGCTGTATGAGCGGATGGGCAACATGCCGCTGCGACCCGCAGATGTGGGCGAGGCCGCCAACGAATGCATTTCCGGCGGATTGCCACGCAAACTGGCATCGTCCTCGGTTTTTACTGCCTGAAGAACTACAGACACGCCTGTTGGTAGCTCAACAGGTGTTTTTGTTTTTAGCGGATTTGCGGCATGCCCGATTTGCTGCCGGCAACGTCGAGCCCCGACAAGCCTGGCTATCCGATAAACTGCGGTTATTGGGCACAGATGCCGTCGAAACCGGCGTTTGTGCTGCGTGATGATTTTGGGAGTTGGCAATGAAGCGTGAGCAGGTAAGGGTGCGGCATGCCGAGGGGCATATCTCGGCGACCCATGTGATTCAGAATCCGGCCAACCCGGAGGAGTGGATCGTGTTTTTCAAGAAGAGTGCCGGGCGCAGCTATTTCCTGGTGGATGACAGCGATGAAGTCGAATCCTTTGAGCGCCTGGATGATCTGATCGAGACCGTGCGCGGGCTCGGGATCAAATTTGCGGAAATTCATATGTAATCACGCCAAGCCTGCTGTTGCGTGCTTACTTGCAGACCACCACCACGCTGCGGCTCTTGTAGTTGCCCAAGTCGGCCCCCAGGGTCTTGTCGCTTTGCGTGAGTGCTGGCGTGCCATCGGTGCCAATGATGTTGTAGCCAGTTCCAGCGCATGAGCTATCGGCTTTTTCATAGCAGGTGGCCCAGGAGTTGGCCTCCCCGGAACAGTCAATCGTCAGGCCTTGCTGGCCGTTGTTCAGATAAATCTTTTCGGCACTGGCACAGCCGCCGAGAGCGGCCAGTGTCGCACTGATGAAGAGGATTTTTTTCATGGGGGGTCGTCGTCGAGGTGTTGAAATAGAGGGCGGGTACGGTGAGGCCAAGGCCGAGAGATTATATCGAAAGGACATTTACGTATAGATAAACACCGAAAAGCCCCGCGCTAGTGTTACTGCGGCAGGGCCGGTGTCGAGGTTGGACCTTGCTCAGGGCTTGGAGTTGCGTCGCCGGGCTGGCGGCGCCGGCTGGTCCTGCAGCACCTCGGCAACTTCGCACGCCAAGGCTTCGGACGGGAAAGGCCCGGCGATGTTTTCGCCGCTGGCGCTGTCTACCCACCATTGGCCATCTTTTGCCTGATTGATCAGGTAACCGTTCACGCTTTTTACTGCCGACATCTATCTGTCTCGTTGGCTGGGTCAAGGAATCAATGATAGCGCCAAATGCGCTCCAATAGCGTGTTTGGCTATTTCTCGCCATTTGCCAGGGTAAATCCACTCAATAGCATCCATCCCCTTTAAAAGCAGGGGCGGGAGGCAAGAAGGTGATTTACGCCGGGCTCGATATATAAGATGCTGCGGAACTATCGGTCTTAATATTTCTCTATGATGGCATCGGTTAACCCGTGGCGGGCATTGAAAGGTGTCCGCCGCCTGATTAGACTGCGCCAAATTCGTACGTACAGCCCTTTTAAGGACTCATATGATCAAGAAATGCTTGTTCCCAGCAGCCGGTTACGGCACTCGCTTCCTGCCAGCGACCAAGGCCATGCCTAAAGAAATGCTGCCGGTGGTGAACAAGCCACTGATCCAGTACGGCGTTGAAGAAGCACTGGACGCTGGCTTGACAGAAATCTCCATCGTTACCGGTCGTGGCAAGCGTGCCCTGGAAGACCACTTCGACATCAGCTATGAGCTGGAAAACCAGATCAAGGGCACTGACAAGGAAAAGTACCTGGTCGGCATCCGCAAACTGCTCGACGAGTGCTCGTTCTCCTACACCCGTCAGACTGAAATGAAGGGCCTGGGCCACGCGATTCTGACTGGCCGTCCACTGATTGGTGATGAACCATTCGCGGTAGTGCTGGCGGACGACTTGTGCGTCAACCTGGAAGGCGACGGTGTGCTGACCCAGATGGTCAAACTGTACAAACAGTACCGTTGCACGATCGTCGCGATCCAGGAAGTCGACCCGCAGGAAACCCATAAATATGGTGTGATTGCCGGCGATTTGATCGGTGATGACCTGTACCGCGTACGTAACATGGTCGAGAAGCCAAAACCTGAAGATGCGCCGTCCAACCTGGCGATCATCGGTCGTTACATCCTGACCCCGGACATCTTCAAGTTGATCGAAGAAACCGAGCCGGGCAAAGGTGGCGAGATCCAGATCACCGACGCCCTGATGAAGCAGGCGCAAGACGGTTGCGTGATTGCCTATAAGTTCAAAGGCACGCGTTTCGACTGCGGTGGTGCTGAAGGCTACATCGAAGCCACCAACTTCTGCTTCGAGCACTTCTACAAGACTGGCAAGGCTTACTGATAGCGCTTCGCCGTCCTGTTCTGGAAAGCCACCTTCGGGTGGCTTTTTTATTTTCAGGGCACATACATATAGTTCGCAGCGCTGCCCAAAAAAGCCGAAGCGGTTATGCTTGTGGCCTGCCGAGGAGATTGAAATGGCCTACGATTTTGACCTTTATGTGATTGGCGCCGGTTCCGGCGGTGTGCGTGCTGCACGGTTTGCCGCGGGTTTTGGAGCGAAAGTGGCTATAGCCGAGAGCCGCTATCTGGGCGGCACCTGCGTCAACGTCGGTTGCGTGCCGAAAAAATTGTTGGTGTACGGCGCGCATTTCGCCGAAGACTTTGAGCAGGCCAAGGGTTTTGGCTGGTCGCCCGGCGAGGCCGAATTTGATTGGCCGACGTTGATTGCCAACAAGGACCGCGAAATCAATCGATTGAACGGTATCTACCGCAACCTGCTGGTCAACAGCGGGGTGACCTTGCATGAAGGTCACGCCAGGCTGATTGATCCGCACCAGGTTGAAATCAATGGTGAGCGCTTCACCGCCAAACACATTCTGATCGCCACCGGTGGCTGGCCGCAGATTCCGGACATTCCGGGTCACGAACATGCCATCAGTTCCAACCAGGCGTTCTTCCTGAAAGCGTTGCCCAAGCGCGTCATGGTGGTCGGGGGTGGTTACATCGCGGTCGAATTCGCCGGAATCTTCCATGGCCTGGGAGCGGAGACCACGCTGTTGTATCGCGGCAACCTGTTCCTGCGCGGCTTCGATGGCGCCGTGCGCACGCATTTGCAGGAAGAGCTGGCCAAGCGTGGAATGAATCTGCAGTTCAATGCGGACATCGAGCGCATCGACAAACAAGCCGATGGCAGTTTGAAAGTGACGCTCAAGGATGGTCGCCAGCTGGAGACTGATTGCGTGTTCTATGCCACGGGTCGCCGTCCGATGCTGGACAACCTGGGCCTGGAAAACACCTCGGTGAAGCTCGACAAGCGCGGGTTCGTCGAAGTCGATGAGCAGTATCAAACCAGCGAGCCGTCGATTCTGGCGATCGGAGATGTGATTGGCCGCGTTCAACTGACGCCGGTTGCGCTGGCTGAAGGCATGGCCGTGGCGCGCCGCTTGTTCAAGCCGGAACAATACCGTCTGGTGGATTACCGGATGATCCCGACGGCGGTGTTCAGCTTGCCGAACATTGGCACGGTGGGCCTGACTGAAGAGCAGGCCAGGGAAGACGGTTATAGCGTGCAGATTTTCGAAAGCCGATTCCGGCCCATGAAGCTGACTATGACCGAGTGCCAGGAGCGCACATTGATGAAGCTGGTGGTCGATATCAAGACCGACAAGGTGCTGGGTTGCCACATGGTCGGCCCGGATGCCGGCGAGATCGTCCAGGGATTGGCCATTGCCTTGAAGGCGGGCGCGACCAAGCGCGATTTCGACGAAACCATCGGTGTGCATCCGACGGCCGCCGAAGAATTCGTCACCATGCGCACACCGGTGGCCAGCTAAGCGTCTTTGGCAGGTTCGGTATCCGCTTGCTTGATCGCCACGAACGCCAGGTGCAGGGCCAGGGCGGCGCTTCGAATCTTGCCTCGGCACGGTCGATCGGTTCCTGGGCCTGTTCCTTGGGGCGTTGGGCGATGCGCGCAACCAATCCCGTCAACTCCTCGTCGATCTGCTCCTGTGGGGCGCCGAGGCGTTGCTCGCTGTCATCCAGCTCCTTCAGGTAGCGATGGATAGTGGTTTTCGAGCCGGTATTGCCCATCTCGATCCGTACCGCATCGATGCCTGGATGCTCGCTACGAGCGCCGCCGCCACGTGCCATGTTCTCTTCGTCGAGTTCGTACTGTGGTACATACTACGGATGTACGCAATTCTGTAGGAGCTGCCGCAGGCTGCGATCTTTTGATCTTCCCAATGGGCGACTCGTCACTTGAACTGGCGCCAAAGTCAAAAGATCGCAGCCTTCGGCAGCTCCTACACAGGTCCCATTCCCATGAGCGATCTGGTTCGCAGCCCGTTTCTCGGGATGACCCGGGTCGCCGGGAAGCCTGTTGCTTAGAGCTTTCTTCTATTAAAAGAGTCTGCTAATAGCCAAAGTCAATCAGTGGCATCAGCTTTGCCAATGAGCCATCAGTGGTTCGAGTGGGTAGGATTCTTCCCATCAACTTTACAACCACTGACGGAGAGTCACTGATGCCTATCATCAACAGCCAAGTTAAACCGTTCAAAGCTACCGCCTACAAAAATGGCGACTTCGTACACGTGTCGGACGCTGACCTGAAAGGCAAGTGGTCTGTCGTGTTCTTCTACCCTGCCGACTTCACCTTCGTTTGCCCGACCGAACTGGAAGACCTGGCTGACAACTACGACGCGTTCCAGAAGCTGGGCGTCGAGATATACAGCGTTTCCACCGATACCCACTTTGCCCACGCTGCCTGGCACAACACTTCGCCAGCCATCGGCAAAATCCAGTACACCATGATCGGCGACCCGACTCACGCTATCTCCCGCAACTTCGACGTGCTGATCGAAGAAGCGGGTCTGGCTGACCGTGGCACCTTCGTGATCAACCCGGAAGGCCAGATCAAAATCGTCGAACTGAACGACGGCGGTGTGGGTCGTGACGCTTCCGAACTGCTGCGCAAAATCAAGGCTGCTCAGTACGTCGCCGCTCACCCAGGCCAGGTTTGCCCAGCCAAGTGGAAAGAAGGCGAGGCCACTCTGGCTCCGTCCCTGGACCTGGTCGGCAAGATCTAAGTCTGTGAGCAACTCCAGGGCGGAACTCCGCACCTAAGTAAGCTGCACCGCCCTCAAAACGCCCGGGCGAGATTCGCTCGGGCGTTTTTTTTCGACACGAACAAAGGAAATCGCCCGTATGTTGGACGCCAATCTTAAAGCCCAGTTGAAGTCATACCTGGAACGGGTCACCCAGCCGATCGAGATCGTTGCCTCCCTCGACGACGGTGCGAAATCCCAGGAAATGCTCGCATTACTCAAAGACGTTACCAGTCTTTCTACCCACATTACGTTGCTCGATAACGGTGACGATGCGCGTAAACCATCGTTCTCGATCAACCGCCCAGGGGCCGATATCAGCCTGCGTTTCGCCGGCATCCCCCTGGGCCACGAATTCACTTCACTGGTGCTGGCCCTGCTGCAAGTCGGCGGTCACCCTTCGAAGGCCAGTAGAGACGTGATCGAACAGATCCGCTCGCTCGAAGGCGAGTTCAGCTTCGAGACGTATTTCTCGCTGTCCTGCCAGAACTGCCCGGACGTGGTCCAGGCGCTGAACCTGATGGCCGTGCTGAACCCGAACATCCGCCACGTTGCCATCGACGGCGCGTTGTTCCAGGACGAAGTCAATGATCGGCAGATCATGGCCGTGCCAAGCCTGTACTTGAACGGTGTGAACTTCGGCCAGGGTCGCATGGGCCTGGAAGAAATTCTCGGCAAAATCGACACCAGCGGCATCGAGCGCCAGGCCGAAAAAATCAGCGCCAAACAAGCTTTTGATGTGCTGGTTGTCGGCGGTGGCCCGGCCGGTGCTTCGGCAGCGATCTACGCTGCTCGTAAAGGCATTCGCACCGGTGTGGCCGCTGAACGTTTCGGCGGACAGGTGCTCGACACCATGGCCATCGAGAACTTCATCTCCGTGCAGGAAACCGAAGGGCCGAAACTGGCCGTGGCGCTGGAAGAACACGTCAAGCAATACGACGTCGACATCATGAACCTGCAACGCGCCGACAAGTTGGTGCCGGGCAAAAATGGCGAGCTGCATGAAGTTCATTTCGCCAGCGGTGCTTCGCTGAAAGCCAGGACCGTGATCCTGGCGACCGGTGCGCGGTGGCGTGAAATGAACGTTGCGGGTGAGCAGCAATACCGCAACAAAGGCGTGGCGTACTGCCCGCACTGTGACGGTCCGCTGTTCAAAGGCAAGCGTGTGGCGGTGATTGGCGGCGGAAACTCCGGCGTCGAAGCTGCCATCGATTTGGCCGGCATAGTGTCCCACGTGACCCTGCTGGAGTTCGACGTGCAGTTGCGTGCCGACGCGGTGTTGCAGCGTAAATTGCACAGCCTGCCAAACGTCACGGTGATCACCAGTGCACAAACCACTGAAGTTACCGGCGACGGTCAGAAGGTCAACGGCTTGCGCTACAAGGATCGCCAGTCGGGCGAGGAGCGCGCTGTCGAGCTGGAAGGGATCTTTGTGCAGATCGGCCTGCTACCCAACACCGACTGGCTCAAAGGCACCATCGAGCTGTCGCCGCGCGGCGAGATCATCGTCGATGCCCGTGGCGAGACTTCGCTGCCAGGGGTGTTCGCCGCCGGTGACGTGACCACCGTGCCGTACAAGCAGATCGTGATTGCGGTGGGCGAGGGCGCAAAGGCTTCCCTCAGCGCGTTCGATCACTTGATTCGGACTTCCGCGCCGGCATAATCCGATATCGAAAAAAACAAAACCCCATGAGCGATCATGGGGTTTTGTCGTTAGACGCCGCCTGGCGTTCAGCCGCGGGAGGTTTTCGTGGTTTTTTTTGCCGGGCTGGTTTTGCCGGCGGCTTTGGTACTGGGTTTACCTGAGGCTTTACCCGCCAGGCTGCGCTTGAGCAGCTCGGTCAGGTCGATAACATCGGCGGTTTTACGCGCCTCTTCAGCGGTGCCGGTTTCGACGTCCTCGATCTTGCCTTCGTGGGCCTTCTTGTCGACCAGTTGCATGATCTTGTCCTCGAAACTGTCGCGGTATTCCTCCGGTTGCCAGTCGGCGCTCATGTCCTCCACCAGGCGTCTGGCCATGTCCAGCTCGCCCTTGGCCAGGTCAGGTTTGGTCACTTCGCTGCCCAGGGCCAGTTCGTCGAGGCTGCGCACTTCGGCCGGCCAGCGCAGCATCACCAGCACCAGGGCTGATTCGAGCGGCATCAACGCCGCCAGGTGCTGACGGGTGTGCAACACCACCTGGGCCAGGGCAACCTTGTCGGTTTTGCTCAGGGTTTCGCGCAGCAGGGCATACACCTTGCCGCCGCGCTTGTCGGGCGCCAGGTAATACGGGGTGTCGATGTTTTGCAGGGGGATCTGTTCGCTGTCAACAAAGGCAAAGATGTCGATGGTCTGGGTCGACACGGGATGCGCCGAGCGGATTTCCTCTTCGCTGAGCAGCACATAACGACCTTTTTCGTACTGCACGCCTTTGACGATGTGTTCCTTGGTCACTTCCTTGCCGGTGACCTTGTTGACCCGCTTGTAGCCCACCGGGTCCATGCTGCGTGAATCGAGCCAATCGAAATCGACCCCATGCGAGGAGGTCGCCGAGACCAGCGCCACCGGGATATGCACTAGCCCGAAACTGATTGCGCCTTTCCAGATTGCCCGTGCCATAGCGATGTCCCCTGAAGTGACTGGTGTTCAGGTGACCTGTGGCGCACGGCAAAAGTTTCCGCTGGTTGCAGTCCGGGGTTTGTCGACGGATCAGCGGTCCGGAGAACTGGTGTTACATGTTCTGCGGGACTATTGGGTTAACAAGTCCGAACCCTGCGCGTAGCCTGTTATCGAAGGTGATGTCTGTGAAAAGAGAGAGGTTCCCATGAACAGGCTTGTGCTTGGCTTCACAGCGCTGGCATTGAGTGGCCTGCTGAGCAACCTGACTCAGGCCCGGCCTGAAGCAGTCGCGCCACAACATGCCGAATCCCGCCCTATGTCACTGGCCCAGAACCTGCCGGGCAGGAGCGACAACCCTTACAACAGCCCGATCCGCCGGGCCAACCCCAACAGCATGCAGGGCACCCAACCCAACGTCCCGGTGCCACGCTCACCGAACACCGTGCCGGTGCCGCGTCCACCGACCCTGGATAACGGCGGCATCCGCAACGGCTATCCACGCAGCGTTCCTGCGCCGGGCTCGGTCAAGCCGACCCTGGAACCCACCAGGCCTGCCAGAGATTCGAACAACAGCAATCGTTGAAGGCTGATGGCGTTGGCCATCGGCGGCATTTTTACGACAGAAGGAATCGTGCATGTTGCGTAAAACTCTCCTGGCAACATTCTGTGCCAGTGCACTGATGGCGGGCGCAATACCAGTCTTTGCGGCGCAGAGCCAACAGTTCCAGAGCGAGCAGGGCCCCCTCAGCGTCACCCGGATCAGCGAGGGGCTCGAACATCCCTGGGCGCTGGCGTTCTTGCCGGATAAACAAGGAATTCTGGTCACCGAGCGTCCGGGCAACCTGCGCATTGTCAGCCAGGGCAAACTCTCGGCGCCGCTGAGTGGGGTACCGAAGGTCTGGGCCAAGGGCCAAGGTGGCTTGCTGGATGTGGCGCTGTCGCCGGCCTTCAACGAGGACCGCATGGTCTATCTCTCTTATGCCGAAGGTGGCGGTGAGGGCGGTACCGCGGGAACAGCGGTGGGGCGCGGGCGATTGTCCGAAGACTTGAGCCGCCTGCTGGACTTCAAGGTGATCTTCCGTCAGGAGCCGAAACTTTCCACCGGCAATCACTTTGGTTCAAGGCTGGTGTTCGATCGCGACGGTTACCTGTTCATTACCCTGGGCGAGAATAACGATCGGCCGACCGCCCAGGACCTCGACAAACTGCAAGGCAAGATCGTGCGGATCTACCCGGACGGCAAGGTGCCGGACGACAACCCCTTTGTCGGCCGGCAAGGCGTGCGCCCGGAGATCTGGTCCTATGGCCATCGCAATCCCCAGGGGGCGGCGCTCAATCCCTGGACTGGCACGCTCTGGGACAACGAGCACGGCCCCAGGGGCGGTGACGAAGTCAATATTATCGAGCGCGGCAAGAACTATGGCTGGCCATTGGCGACACACGGGATCAATTACTCGGGTATGCCGATACCGGAAGCCAGGGGCAAAACCGTCGAAGGCGCCGTGACGCCCCGTCATGTCTGGGAAAAATCCCCGGCTATCAGTGGCATGGCGTTCTACGACGGCGATCGCTTCAAGGCCTGGCAGCACAATCTGTTTATTGGCGCGCTGGTATCACAGGAACTGATCCGGCTGCAATTCGATGGCGACAAGGTCGTCCACGAGGAACGGTTGCTGGGAGAGCTGAACGCGCGAATCCGCGATGTGCGGCAAGGGCCCGATGGGTATCTGTACGTGCTGACCGATGAGGCGGATGGGGCGTTATACAAGATCGGGCTGGAATGAATCCCTTTGTGGCGAGGGGGCAAGCCCCCTCGCCACAGATTTTTGCCAGACCACGGATCTGAGTTAACCGGCGGGAATCGGCGCTCGCCCCCGAATCCCCCGCACCACCAGGTAAAGCAACGGCCCGATCGACACGAAAACTGCGGTAATCAACAAATAAGGCAGCACCGAAAGCCCCGACACACCGCGACTGCGCGCATCCTTGTACATCCAGACCCCAGCCAGCGTGGCCAGCAGATAAAGGTCGATCACCACCTGTGAGGTATCCGGCCGGGACATCAGGCTGATGCCGAAATCAATCAGCGACTGCTCGGCCTGCAGCATCACCGACAGGGTGTAGCCGGCGAATGCGATGAGGGCGATCAACGGGAGTGCGACAGCTTTCATGTTTTCCTTCCTTGGTAGATGAACCGGGCATTCAACGTGGCTGGGGAGCCATCAAGAGAGCAATGGGCGCAGGAATGTGCGCTCATAGCTGAGGATGAATTTTTTCTCCACCACCGACGCTACCAGAGCCGTGCTTTGCGGATCGCTCATGGCGACATTGCGGTAGCTCTCGTAGTCCGCGAGAGAAGGAAAGCTGAACAGGCAGTAAGCAATGTTGCTCGCGCCTTCCGAGGGCAGAAAGTACCCGTGGTGAGTACCGCCCAATCGTTCGACCACACCGATCCAGGCCTTGGCGTAGGCTTCAAAGTCGGCAAGCTGGTAGGGATCAATCACATATTTGACGTGGCAGGTAATCACTCCGGGTCTCCTGTTTGGCTACCGCCTTATTCCTGGCGGGCTTTTTCGACGGTGTTCGAGGCCGACCAGATTCGATAGCGGACTTCAACCCCTTGGGGCACATACACCACGATCGGCAGTTTGCTGTTGTAACGCAGCATAAAGCCATCACCGATCACCGGAACGAAGTCTTGCCTGCTCTTGCCGTCCGGGCAAGCCATCAACGTGCTCATCGGGCCGCTGACTTTTTCCAGTCGGTAAAACGGATAACCCCAGCCTTCGAGGTTTTTTTCTTCCAGGCTCCCGCCCAGGCGCTGACGGTTGCAGTCAACATTCAGGGTTTTGCCGGCTAAAACCTCAACCTTGTAGTTTTCTTCCTGTGGTTGCTGTGCAAGGTGGATGACCTGGCGGGTAAAGCCGGTTTCGGCCTTGGGGTAGGGCGCGACCTCTTCAAGGCTGGCCGCAGTGGCCAACGTGGACAGGCCAGACAGCAGCACGGCGGCCGCGATGGGTATGGATGAGCGCATGGCGCCTCCTTGCTCGGTTGAAGAATGAATACCCGCATCTGAGTGCCTCCAGGCATCTGCGCAGGCAGGGCATTCTTACTGTGTCATAGCGCGCAAAGCAAACCAGGGTGACGCGACCTCGGCAAATTGCAGGACGTCCAGCCAGGGGCCTTGCATCTTGCGTTTTCCGGGCGAGTGAAAGTGGTCAAGGAATTGCTGGAGCATCACATCGAAGAGGAGGAAACCGAAATGTTTCCTCAGGCTGAAAAACTCCTCGGCAAGGCGACGCCGGAAGCGCTTGGCGCGCAAATGGAGGCCTTGAAAAGCCAAATGAAAAAAGAACTTACCGGGATCGGAAAAGCGGCCTAATCTAGGGAGTGGCATTGCTCTCCAGGGCCGGTTGGGCAATACAGGAAGTTTCTCCGCCCAAGGGACTTTCCAATACACATGGTACTGACAACAACTGATTGGCAGTCGCACATCATAAAGGAGGGTCACAATGTTTCTTTCTGCCTTGGAACTGCGCAGCATCATTGAAAACAGTTTTTTGCCCAAGCGTTGCCAATGTACCTTGTCTCCGGATCTATCAATGACGGTAAAGGTCTTTGGCGACCACGAAACGGACCGTGTCGAGATGGTAGTCACAGGCATAAAGGCTGAGGGCCTCAATGGATGTCGCGAAATCAACGATCTGATCACCGAGTTACGCTACGATCTTGAGCACAAACCGGGTTGCCAGCATCTCGAGCCCAGAGTTAAAACGCATTAAACCGTTGTTTCCGTACCTTCGATAGCCACGCGCCTGGTCTGGGTGAATCCCGGGCCAGGCGCGACTTCGACTCCTGCCGCCAGTAGGATCCCGGGCCCGGCTTGACCATTGAGCCATTCGCCGAGGCCGGACGTGAGGCCGAAACATCCGGCGGCAAGTTCGGCGCAGGACAAACCTGCGCTGAACGGGACGTGTCACTCAGCTTTGATAACTGCAGGCATCAGACAGCTTGCTGTAGGTGATTGCCTGGAGCTGGCCCGCAGTGTTGATAAAGGTCATCTGCGCCGTGATGACTTTGCATTCCATCGTTTCCGGTTCAGTCAGGGAAACAACCTTGGCGACGTGCAACGGCATCCCGTAGTGATAAGGAACGGGCTGGACGGTGGCGTCCTGCGCCTGTACTGCACCGGTAAACCCGGAAAGGGCGAGGACTCCTGCAGCCAGCAATATACGACTGTTCATGAAAATTCTCCGATCTGCTCTGAATCGTCAATCCGGCGCAATAACGGCGTCGGACCGTCCGCGCAGAGCGTCAGAAAATTCCTGCGCCAACGCGGTCCTGTCCAATTTTGGACCGCAGAATTAACCGATGATTAAGCGCAAACAGAGCTTTTTCGGCCTGATTTTGACGAGCGGCAGGTCGGCTCAGACCGGGGTTCGTGGTGAAGGATAAATTTCTTTCGCGGGCAAGCCCAATGCCGATCAGTTTCGACGGAACGCGAACCGTAGCAGCTGGCGAAGCCTGCGTCCGGCTGCGAAGCAGTCGCAAATCCTGCTTCCACGGTTTGTCTGGATTACCACAGTGCCTGATTTTACGACTGCTTCGCAGCCGGACGCAGCCTTCGGCAGCTGCTACGGGGAATGTGCGAAGCCATAAACTCCTTAACTGGCCGGCATTGGGCTTGCCCGCGATGACGGCAGTGCAGGCGACACAGATTCTGACCAGATCTCAACCCAGCTGATGCCGATAAGGCAAGTCCGGTCCGGTCTTGCTGCAGGTCAGGGCGGCGGCGCTGACGGCGAAGCTGAGCATGGCGGCTATCTGTTCGCGGCTCAGGCGCTGCAAACCCTCCACCGAATCCAGCTGCTGTTCGGTCAGCCAGGCGATCAGTGCCGCCTGGAAAGTGTCGCCGGCACCGACGGTATCGGCCATCGCCACGGCACGGGCCGGCACCGACCAGGTGCCATGGCGGCGGCTGAACACGGTCGCGCCCTGGCCGCCACGGGTCAGGAAGACCAGCTGGCAGCGCTGTTCCAGCCAGCCTTCGATCACGCTCTGCGGATCACGCTCGGGGTAGAGCAGGTCCAAGTCTTCGTCACTGACCTTGATCAGGTCGGCATGCTCGACCAGCGCGCCGATGCGTTCGCGCCACCGTTCGATATTCGGCTCCGGGTTGAGTCGCACGTTCGGATCGAGGCTGATCAGGCGTTTGCCGCTTTCCCGGCGGACCAGAGCGAGCAGGGTGTCGGCAATCGGCTGCACCACCAGCGAGAACGAGCCGATATGCAACCCGCGCACCTCGGCGCCCAACTCAGGCAAATGCGCCGGCAGCAGTTGGCGATCGGCACAGCCTTCGCCGCGGAAGCTGTACTGCGGCGAGCCATGGGCGCCGACGGCGACCATTGCCAGGGTGGTCGGTGCGTCGAAGTCCAGCAGATAGTCCGGGCGCACCCCTTCATCCTGCAGCACCTGCTGCAAACGCCGGCCCAGGTAGTCGTTGGATAGCCCGGCGAACAGCGCCACATCGATGCCCAGCCGCCGCAGGCCGACGGCAACGTTGAACGGCGAACCGCCGGCAATGGCCTTGTAATTCACTTTTGAAGCCTGACCGCTGGCGTCGTTCTCACTGAAGAAATCGAACAGCGCTTCGCCACATACCAGATACATAGTCGTTCGCTCTTTAAAGGGTCGCTACATGCTGTTGATAGCGCTCGTAGGCCTGTTGATAGGCCGCCACGCTGGCTGCGACGGGCAAGGTTTCGCTGGCCGGATCGAGGCTGACACAGCGCTCGCACAGTTCCAGCAGGTTTTGCTCTATCCCGGTTACCGCGGATTCACACCAGGCGGCCTGAATCGCCGCACCCAGGGCCGCGGCCTCGCTTTGTTCGGTGCAGACCACCGGGGTGTTCATGATATCGGCGACCATCTGTCGCCACATCGGACTTTTCGAGCCACCGCCAATCAGCCGAATGCTGCGACTCTGCACGCCACTGTTGCGCAGTAGATCCAGACCATAACGCAAGCCGAAGGTGGTGCTTTCGACTACCGCACGACAGAGATTGGCCTGGGTCAGGTTGCTCATGTTCAAGCCCAGCAAGCTGCCACTGGCATGGGGCAGGGCGGGGACCCGTTCGCCATTGAGGAACGGCAACATGCACACCCCTTCGGCACCGATGGGTGCCTCCTCGACCAACTGGTTGAAGCGCTCGATGTCCAGCGCCAACAGCTCGCGAATCACCCCCGTGGCGTTGGTCAGGTTCATGGTGCAGATCAGCGGCAGCCATCCGCCAGTGGATGAGCAGAAAGTGGCCACCGACGCCTGCGGGCTGACCTGTGGCTGTTCGGCATAGGCATACACGGTGCCGGAGGAGCCGAGGCTCATGGTGATCGCGCCGGGCTGGATATTGCCAGTACCAATGGCGCCCAGCATGTTGTCGCCGCCGCCGCTGGAGACCAGTGCCTTGGGGTTGAGACCCAACTGCTCGGCGATCTCGGGAAGAGGAGTGCCCACAGGCATATGGGATTCGATCAATTGCGGCAAGGCGGCCACCAATCGACCGCCGGGGTCGATATGGTTGAGCAATGCAATATCCCACTCTCGGCTGCACACATTGAAATAACCGGTGCCCGAGGCATCACCGTATTCGGCGCAACGGCGGCCGGTCAGCCAGTAATTGAGGTAGTCGTGGGGCAGCAAAATGCTGGCTATTTGCGCAAAAACTTCAGGATGCTGCTCTTTCGTCCAGAGCAGTTTCGACACCGTGTAACCCGGCGCGATCACGATGCCGAGTCGCTCCAGGGAGCCGCTTTCACCGCCCAGGTGAGCCAGCAGCCGATCGTTTTGCGCAGTGGATTCGGTGTCGCACCAGAGCTTGGCCGGGCGCAGCACCTTGCCCTGATCGTCCAGCAGAACCAGGCCGTGTTGCTGGCCTGAGACGCCGATGCCAAGGACCTCCTGACCGCTGACTTGCGCCGCCAGCAGTGCCTGGCGGGTAGCCAGGGTGAATGCTTCCAGCCACTGCGCGGTGTCCTGCTCGCGACGGCCATTGGCGCCGCTGAGCATGCTATGGGCGGCAGCGCCCTGGCCCAGGACCTTGCCACTGACTGAGTCGAGGACAATGGCTTTGGTGCCTTGGGTGCCGCAGTCGATGCCGAGGAAGAGCTTTTGGTTTGCCATAGTCGAGCCTGTGTAATTCCCATGAACGCCAAACCCCGCGTAGCAGGCTTCGCCAGCTGCTACAGGTTTGCCAACAAGCGCTCCAGCGTCCTGGTCACTCCATCCTCGCGCAAGCTGTTGAAACACTGCTCAAACGCGGCAACAAACTCCGCCGATCCAGGAATCGCCGTACCAAAAATCTCCTCGACCCCAAGCAGCCGCTGAGTGATCAGCCCGTCATCCGCCACCAACCCCTGACAGAACCCGGCCCGCGGATCCGCAATCGCATAACGATCGCCATTCTCATCGACTCCCTTCAGGTACAGCGCCCAGGCAGCAACCACCAGCGCCACACGCTCAGTCTCCTTGCCGTCAGCGATCAGGCGGTTGATGGTCGGTACAGTGAATTTGGGAAACTTTGATGAACCGTCAGAGCACACCCGTTCCAGCTGGTCGGCAATCGCCTGGTTGGAAAAGCGCTCTATCAGCGTGTCTTTGTACTGGGTCAGGTCGATCCCCGGTACCGGCGCCAGTTGCGGCGAGACATCCAGGTCCATGTAGGCGCGTATGTAACGCACGAACAACGGATCGTTCATGGTCTCGTGAACGAAGCGATAGCCCTTGAGGAATCCCAGGTAAGTCAGGGCCAGATGGCTGCCGTTGAGCAGTTTGATTTTCATCTCTTCATAGGGCGTGACGTCATCGGTGAACTGCACGCCGACTTTTTCCCAGGCCGGACGACCGTTGACGAACTTGTCTTCCAGCACCCATTGCGCAAAAGGCTCGCAGACCACCGGCCAGGCATCGTCGATGCCATGTTCGTCATACAGTTGCTGGAGATGGGCGGCGCTGGTCATGGGGGTGATGCGGTCGACCATGGCGTTGGGGAAGCTGACGTGGGCGCCGATCCAGTCGTGCAGCTCGGCATCGCGCAGGGCGGCGAAGGCCAGCAGCGCCTTGCGGGCCACCGCGCCGTTGTGCGGCAGGTTATCGCAGGACATCAGGGTGAAGGCCGGGATACCGGCGGCACGGCGCCTGGCCAGGGCAGCGCAGAGGAAACCGAACACGGTTTTCGGAGCGTCCGGATGAGCGAGGTCATGCTGGATCAGCGGCAAGTGCGCCATGAACTCGCCGCTGCTGTCGTCCATGCAATAGCCGCCTTCGGTGATGGTCAGCGAGACGATGCGAACGTCCGGGCTCGCAAGCTTGTCGACCAGCGCATCGGCACTGTCTTCGGCCAGCAGCATATCGCTGATGGCGCCGATCACCCGCACCTGGGCGGCGTCGCTGTCGCCCAGTTCAAGGAGGGTGAACAGGTAATCCTGGCCGGCCAGGTCATCCCGGGCGCGGCGATCCTCGGGGCGCAGACCGACCCCGCAAATGCTCCAGTCCAGGCCTTCTCCGGTATTCATCAAGGCATCGGTGTAATACGCCTGATGGGCGCGGTGAAAGCCGCCGACGCCGATATGCGCGATGCCTTGCCGGGTCTGTGCCAGGGCATAAGCCGGCACCGCCACTTCAGGCGCCAAACGGCTGAGGTTTTGTCTGTTCAGTTTCATCGTGAGCTCTCGGCGATCAGGCGGCGGCGCGCAGTGGGCGGGTAACCGCCACACCGTCGGCATCGAATAAATGACAGTGTTCGGCGTCCAGGTGCAGGCTCAGCTTCTCGCCGTAACGGCTGGCCAGGTCACCGCGGATACGCATGGTCAGGGCTTCGCCGGAGGCGGTCAGGACGTGGCAGAAGGTGTCGCTGCCCAGGCGTTCGCTGACGTCTGCAGTGACCTGCAACGCGCAGTCGCCGGCTTGCGCCAGGTTCAGGTGCTCCGGACGAATCCCCAGGGTGACCGGGCTGCCGACGCTCAAGCTCCGGCCGCTGAGCGGCAGGCTGATGCGGGTGCCGGCATCCAGTTCGACTTCACAACCCTGTGCTTCGATGCGGCTGACCTTTCCTTTCAGAAAGCCCATTTTCGGGGTGCCGAGGAATCCGGCGACAAACAGATTGGCCGGCTGGTGATAGAGCTCCAGCGGCGAGCCGACCTGTTCGACGCGGCCGGCATTGAGCACCACCACTTTGTCGGCCAGGGTCATGGCTTCGACCTGATCGTGGGTCACGTAGATCATCGTCGCCTGCAATTCCTTGTGCAGCCGCGACAATTCCAGGCGCATCTGCACCCGCAGGGCGGCGTCGAGGTTGGACAGCGGTTCGTCGAACAGGAAAATTTTCGGATTACGGACGATCGCCCGGCCGATGGCCACGCGCTGCCGCTGACCGCCGGACAGCTGTTTCGGTTTGCGCTCGAGCATCGGTTCCAGTTCGAGAATCCGTGCGGCGTCGCCGACTTTTTTATCGACTTCGGCCTTGGCCACACCAGCCAGGTCGAGGGCGAAGGACATGTTCTTGCGCACACTCATGTGTGGGTACAGGGCGTAGGTCTGGAACACCATGGCCAAGTCGCGTTTGGCCGGGCTGACTTCGGTGATGTCGCGGCCATCGAGCTCGATGGTCCCGCCACTGACTTCCTCCAGGCCGGCGATCAGTCGCAGCAGGGTCGACTTGCCGCAACCGGACGGCCCGACGAAGACCACGAACTCCCGGTCGTTCACTTGCAGGTCGATGCCCTTGATGATGGAAAAGCCTTCGAAACCTTTTTGCAGATTCTTGATTTTCAGGTTGGCCATGATGGGCCTCCGCTTTTAATTGTTCTGGTTGAGTTGGCGTACGCGCTGAAGATCAAAAGATCGCAGCCTGCGCCAGCTCCTACGTGGATCGTGTCCGGTTGGTGTTCGGCGACACGATCATGAAAATGTGCAACCCCGCGCGCCCGTAGGAGCTACCGCAGGCTGCGATCTTTTGATCTACTTCACGGCACCAAAAGACAAACCACGGACCAACTGTTTCTGACTGATCCAGCCGAAGATCAGAATCGGCGCACAGGCGAGGGTGGAGACCGCCGAGAGCTTGGCCCAGAACAAGCCTTCGGGGCTTGAGTAGGAGGCGATCAACGCAGTCAGCGGCGCGGCTTGAGATGAAGTCAGGTTCAGCGACCAGAAGGCCTCGTTCCAGCACAGGATCAGCGACAGCAACACGGTGGAGGCCAGGCCGCCCTTGGCGATCGGCAGCAGCACCCGGAGCATTTCCTGCCACAGCGTCGCGCCATCGAGGCGGGCGGCTTCGAGGATGTCCTTGGGGATGTCCTTGAAGTAGGTGTAAATCATCCAGACCACGATTGGCAGGTTGATCAGGGTATAGATGACGATCAGTGCGATCCGCGTATCCAGCAGGCCGAAACTCTTGGCCAGCAGGTAGATCGGCATCAGCACGCCCACCGGCGGCAGCATCTTGGTGGAGAGCATCCACAGCAGCGTGCCCTTGGTCCGTTTGGTTTCATAGAACGCCATGGAGTAGGCCGCCGGCACCGCAATCAACAGGCACAAAGCGGTGGCGCTGAAGGAGATCAGCACCGAGTTCCAGGCGAAGCTGAAGTAACCGCTGCGGTCTTCGATGTGCAGGTAGTTCGCAAGCGTCGGGGTGAAGATGAACTGCGGTGGCGTGGCAAAAGCGTCGATTTCGGTTTTGAAGCTGGTCAGCACCATCCAGAAGATCGGGAAGAAAATCAGGATCGCGATGGCCCAGGCCAAAGTGCCGAGCAGCAGGCTTTGCAGGCGACGGGATTGTTGAAGGGTCATGGCGCGGGCCTCAGGGCTTGTCAGTCAGGTTTTTGCCGATCATCCGGATCAGGACAATCGCCGCGATATTGGCGATCACCACCGCAATCAGGCCGCCGGCCGATGCCATGCCGACATCGAACTGCACCAGCGCCTGGTTGTAGATCAGGTAGGCAAGGTTGGTCGAGGCGTAGCCGGGGCCACCGTTGGTGGTGGTGAAGATTTCGGCGAACACCGAGAGCAGGAAGATCGTCTCGATCATCACCACCACGGCTATCGGTCGGGCCAGGTGCGGCAAGGTCAGGTGCCAGAAAATCGCGATCGGACCGGCACCGTCCAGGCGAGCGGCTTCTTTCTGCTCCTGGTCCAGGGACTGCATGGCGGTCATCAGAATCAGGATCGCGAAGGGCAGCCATTGCCAGGAAACAATGATGATGATCGACAGCAGCGGGTAATGGGCCAGCCAGTCCACCGGCTGGGCGCCGAACAGCTTCCACACCGCCGCGAGAATCCCCGAGACCGGATGAAAGATCAGGTTTTTCCAGATCAGCGCACCCACCGTGGGCATGATGAAAAACGGCGAGATCAGCATCACCCGGACGATACCGCGACCGAGGAACTCACTGGCCTCGAGCAGGGCGCTGATCAGTACGCCGAGCACCACGCTGATCAGCAACACACTGCCCACCAGCACCAGGGTATTGGTGGCGCCGGGCAGGAAGCCCGAGTCGGTCAGGAAGTAGCTGAAGTTTTCCAGCCCGACGAACTGGTTTTCACCAGGGTACAGCAGGTTGTAGCGGATCAGCGAGAAGTACAGGGTCATGCCCAGCGGCACGATCATCCATAGCAGCAACAGCGCGACCGATGGGCTGACCAGAAACCAGCCGGGATTGGTCAGGCGGTTTTTGCGAACCGGCTGGGGTATATCCATATGAGCTTTGAGCGTTGATGTGTTCATGGCAGTCAGGACCGTTTGGCGACAGGCAAATGAAGATTAAATGTGGGTTGCGGGGTTACTTGGGATAACCGGCGCGTTTCATCTCACGTTCGGTGGTTTGCTGGGCCGCCGCCAAAGCCTGATCAACGCTGGTCTGGCCGGTGAGTGCGGCGGCGAACAGCTTGCCGACCTGGGTGCCGATGGCCTGGAACTCGGGGATGGTCACCAGCTGGATGCCGATATAAGGCACTGGCTTGAGGCCAGGCTGGGTCGGATCGGCGACCTTCAGTGATTCCAGGGTCACCTTGGCGAACGGCGCGGCTTTCATGTAAGCCTCGCTGTAGGTCGAAGCGCGAGTGCCAGGCGGTACGTTGGCGATACCGTCCTTCTCGGCCACCAGGGCGCCGTATTCCTTGGAGGTGGCCCAGGCACTGAAGGTCCTGGCTGCGTCCTTGGCTTTGGAACTGGCCGGAATCGCCAGTGACCAGGAGTACATCCAGGCGGTGCCTTTGTCGGTCACCTGATGGGGCGCGTAGGTAAAGCCGACGTGCTCGCTGACCTTGCTCTGGGATTTGTCGGTGACAAACGAGCCGGCCACGCTGGCGTCGATCCAGATCGCGCATTTGCCGCTGTTGAACAGCGCCAGGTTTTCGTTGAAGCCGTTGCTGGAGGCACCGGGCGGGCCGGCTTTCTTCATGGTGTCGACGTAGAAGTTCAGCGCGCTCTTCCATTGCGCACCGGTGAACTCCGGCTGCCACTTCTCATCGAACCAGCGCGCGCCGAAACCGTTGGCCAGGGTGGTGATCAAGGCCATGTTCTCACCCCAGCCAGCCTTGCCCCGCAGGCAGATGCCGTATTGCTCCTGATCGGGCTTGGCCAGTTTGCTGGCGAATTCGCCGATCTGCTCCCAGGTCGGGTGTTCGGGCATGGTCAGGCCGGCGTCCTTGAACAGGTCGGTGCGGTAGTAGGTCATGGAGCTTTCGGCGTAGAACGGCAGGGCGTAGAGACTGCCCTTGACCGACAGGCCTTCACGCACCGAAGGGAAGATATCCTCAAGGTCGTAGGAGGCGGGCAGATCCTTCATCGGCTCCAGCCAACCCTTGGCGCCCCAGAGTGCGGCTTCGTACATGCCGATGGTCAGTACATCGAACTGGCCACCCTGGGTGGCGATGTCGGTGGTCAGGCGTTGGCGCAGGACGTTTTCTTCCAGTACCACCCAATTGAGCTTGATCTGCGGGTGCTCGGCTTCGAAGGTTTTCGAGAGCTTTTGCATGCGGATCATGTCGCTGTTGTTGACCGTGGCAATGGTCAGGGTTTGTGCGCCAAGACTGACGCCGCTGAGGGTCAGGCAGGTGCAGGCAAGCAGAGCTTTTACCGAGGGTTTCATCGCGCACTCCTCTTCTACGCCCGGCGGGCGGCAGAAGGACAGTTATTGTTTTTATGTCTTCCGCAGGTCAGGAAGAATGTGGGCTGATTACAGCCCTCAAACGAGGCGATGACAAATCATCCATGACACTTGAATCGATACTTTTTTGCACTGGGGGAAATGGCGGGGGGGATTTGGGATAAACGATTCGGGGGATTGGCGTTTATTCAGGGATTATGTGCTGCTGCAGGCTGCGTTCTTTGATGTTGTTCTTGATCTGGCTCAGCCCAGATTCTGCTCGGTCAACCGCTGCACCGCCAAACGCCGATAATGCGAAGGTGTCATGCCCTTGAGCTGCTGGAAACGCCGGTTGAAGTTGGAGATATTGTTGAAGCCCGATTCGAAACACACATCAGTGACGGTTTTGTCACCGTCCGCCAGCAGCTCGCAGGACTTGCTGATGCGCAAGCGATTGACGAATTCGATGAAGCAGCGGCCGGTAGCGTGCTTGAACACCCGGGAAAAATACGTGGGCTTCATGCCCAGGTGTTCGGCAACTTCTTCAAGGGGCAGTTCGCGGGTGTAATGAGCAAAGATGTAATCCACCGCGCGGTTGGTACGGTCGACGTTGTGTTCATCGGCCAGTTGCGTGGTGGTCGTGCCTGAGAGCAACTGATAATCGTCGGTCGCCGCCAGCAGTTCCAGCAGAATGAAAAAATGCCCGAGCCGGGTGATGCCTCTGGAGTCGGCGATGCACTGCATCAAGGTCATGGCCTGGCGGATCGTCTGCTTGCAGCGAAACTCTATCCCGTACTGCGCGCGTTCGAGCAAGGGCGTGAGGGCCTTCAACTCGGTAAAGACCTGATACCCGCTTTCAAACAGCTCGTCGGTGAAGTTCACCAGCATGTCGCGCTTGGGCACCACTTCGTCCTCGGCAATCTGGCTGATCCAGTTGTGCGGCAGGTTGGGGCCGGTGAGGAAGAGTGTTTCGGGGTAGAAGTTGCCGATGTAGTCGCCGATGAACACCTTGCCGGAGCTGGCGACGATCAGGTGCAGCTCGTATTCCTTGTGGAAATGCCAGCGCACCAGCGGGCAGGGAAAGCCGTGCTGACGGTAGATGATGGACAAGCCGTTACGGTCGTCCATCAATTCGTAGGACGGGTCAGTGATTCTCGCTGCTCGGGTCATGCCGGGGCCGTTTTATGGTTATCGCTGAAACGATAATGCCCCCTTGCAGCGAACCTCGCCAGCCCGGGACTTTCAACTGCGGTTTTTCGCCTCGATCCACTGCGCCATGTATTGGGTGCTTTTGTGGTGATGGTGACGCAGCATGCTGCCGGTGAAGTTGTCCCGGCGCAGCGACTGAAGATTCTCCCTGCACATTTCAAGCTGATTGATCAATGCCGGGCCGTGTACCTGTTGTTGGTAGCGGGCAGCCAACAACACGCGTCCCTGGTCCTGGGCCGCGGACCATGCGGCCTGGTCCTGGTACAAGCGGACTGCCGCCTCGGCGAGTGCCGTCGCGCTTTCGGCAATCGCACCCGGCCAGGGCATGTCGCCGTGCATGCCTTCAGCGCCAATCGGCGTGGTGACATTGGGGGTGCCGCAGAGCATCGCATCGACAATCTTGCCTTTGATCCCGGCCCCGAAACGCAGCGGAGCGAGACAGATCCGCGCGCCGGACATGACCTGCAAGGCGTCCTCGGCCCAGTTCATGATGTGAAAGCCCTGGGCCGGATTGTGCAACGCAGTGGCCTTGGGCGGGGTGTAGGCGCCATAGATATGCAGCTGCGCGCCAGGCAATTGCTGACGGATCAGCGGCCAGAGCGTGGTTTTCATCCAGAGCACCGCGTCCCAGTTCGGCGCGTGGCGGAAGTTGCCGATACTGAGGAAATGCGCGCGGTCTTCAAAGGGTGAAAATCCGGCCGGCTGATTGTCGAGCATCAGCGGGCACCAATGCAGCAGCGAGCGTGGCACCTGGAACTGCTCGACCAGCAGTTCGATTTCCACCTCGGAAATCATCAGGCACAGATCGCAGCGGTAGAGTGCGGCGATCTCCCGCCTGGCCAGGTCGGTGTCGGCCATGTGCTGGAATTCCTCGCGCAGGGCCGGGGCAAACAAGCTGCTGAAATCATCCTGGTCATCGCTGGCCTTCAGGCGATCCTTGAGTCGCTGGTGCCGGGCATGTCGCAGGCTTTGCAGGTCCGAGGTCTCCAGCACGCGCAGGGCATGCGGGCAGTGTTTCTCCACGCGCCAGCCGAATTGCTCTTCCATCATGAACTGATCGAACAGCACGATATCCGGTGCCAGCTCGGCCACAAAGGCGTCGAAACTGCTGTTATTCAGTTCGATCGGGCATTCATTGATACCCAGCGCGAGCAGGTCAGCCTTGTGCTCGCCGATGCCCGCGGGACTGCTGAAGGTGACATCCCAGCCCTGCTGCAAAAAAGTCTCGAGGATCTGCATCACGTGACCACTGGCAGCGGATGAGCGCGGCTCGGGCCAGACGTAACCAATGACCAGGACTTTGGTTGCGGCGGGCTGACTCATGGGGTAATTCCTTGATACGGGCAGGGCGGAGGAAGGTTTCGCGAGGGGCGCAATTAAAGCACAGGTGGACGCAGATGCCTGCAGCGGGCAATGACCGCCGATAGCTCATGGGTCCATCAAGGAAGATTCGGTGGTGACGTCAGTGGGTTTTCCGGTCGATGGCTAGGCCAGCATGCCGCGTACCTTGTCCCGCAGTTGATCGATAGAGAAGGGCTTGCCGATGACCGACATATCCGCAGGGATTTCGATGCTTTCGGCATAGCCGCTGGCAAACAGGATCGGCAACCCGGGTCGCAGCAGGCGAGCGCGGGTGGCCAGTTCTTTGCCGTCCATGCCAGGCAGCCCGACGTCAGTCATCAATAGGTCGATGTGCTGCCCGCTGTCCTCGAGAAGGCTCAAGGCGGCTTCGCTGCCATCGGCTTCAAGCACCTTGAACTCCAGTTCTTCAAGCACGTCAACGATCAGCATGCGCACGATGTTATCGTCTTCGACGACCAGGATGGTGAAGGTGTTGGCGGACATGAGGGGGCTCTCGAAAAATGAAGTCGCGGATGCCCGGCGGTGAAATAGCCCGGCCTTTTGTATGAGTAAATGGCGGATCCCGACAAGTTCCCGAAGCTGTACAAAAAAACATAGCCGTACAACGGCCTGCCAGAATAACCGGCCTGCCTGACACTGGGCAGCTACGACATAGGAAATTGCGCGCTAAGCTGTCAGAAAAATAGCTGCTGCATCCGACTTTGCGGCAAACTCCGTGGTTGTTAATCCTTGATCAAGGCCTTCAAATGACCCCTCCGTCTTCGATTGACGAGCAGAGTTTTCGCAAGCTGCTGGCCCGCAACGTCAGTCTGCCGTTGGGTGTCGGCGTAGTCAGCGCGGTTTTTTTTGTTTCATTGATCACTTATTTGCTCTCGGTGATCCAATGGGTCGAGCACACCGATCGGGTGATCAATAACGCCAATGAAGCATCGAAGCTGACCGTCGATCTGGAAACCGGGATGCGCGGTTTTCTGATCACCGGCGACGAGCACTTCCTTGACCCTTATGAAGTGGCCAAGCCGCGGATCATCAGCGAACTGCGCGGCTTGCAGCAACTGGTCGCGGATAACCCGGATCAGCTCGATCGGCTCCAGCGTCTGGAATCCTTGCAGAATGAGTGGAACGCCTATGCGCAGATGATGATTGACCTGCGTCGACAAAATGGTGATTACCGTGGAATTGTGCAAGCGGGCAGGGGCAAGCGGCTGACGGACGAGACGCGCAAGGAATATGACGAGTTCATTGCCTCGGAGCGGCAACTTAGGGTCAGCCGCAATGAGGAGGTCAGCCGCACCACTCTGATGACTGTCGCACTCTACTTGCTGTTCGTGCTCGGCCTCAGTGGCGCATTGGCCTATATAGGTCGAAGAGATTTGTTAAGTCTTTCAAATAGTTACAGAGAAAGCCTCGAGTCGCAACGCAAGAGTGCGCGGCGACTCGAACAACAAGGCTGGCTACGTAATGGTCAGACCGAACTGGCCGTACAGGTCCTTGGTCAACTGACGCTGAACGTGCTTGGGCGCAATATCCTGCAGTTTTGCGCGCAATACCTAGGCAGCGTTGTCGCCGCCATGTATGTACGCGAAGAACAGGGCGGTGGTCTCAAACGCGTCGCCTCCTACGGTTTCTCCCGCGAGCAGGAAGAGCGTGCAAAAACGATTTTCAGCGGCGAAGGCATTGCCGGCCAGGCGATCCAGCAAAACCGCATTCTGCGTCTGGACGATGTCCCTGCCGACTACTTCAAAGTCAGCTCCGCGCTGGGTGACGGGGCTCCGCGCTGTGTCCTGGTGGTGCCGACCAACAACGATGAGCAGGTCAATGGCGTCATTGAACTGGGTTTCCTGCGGGCGTTGACCGACCGCGATATCGAATTGCTCCAGTTGATTGCCGACAATATCGGCACCTCGATCGAAGCCGCCCGTTATCGGCAGCGCCTGCAGGAAGTGCTGGCCCAGACCCAGCAACTCAACGAAGAACTGCAAGTGCAGCAGGAAGAGCTCAAGACCGCCAACGAAGAACTTGAAGAGCAATCGCGGATTCTCAAGGAGTCCCAGGCTAATCTGGAGACCCAACAGGTCGAGCTGGAGCAGACCAACGAGCAGTTGGCCGAGCAGGCGCTGGCCCTGGCCGAACAGCGCGACGCGGTGGATCGCAAGAATGGCGAATTGAGTGAGGCCCAGGTACAGCTGGAGGAGCGCGCGCTTGAACTGCAACGCTCAAGCAAGTACAAATCCGAATTTCTCGCCAACATGTCCCATGAGCTGCGCACGCCGCTGAACAGTTCGTTGATCCTGGCCAAGTTGCTTGCGCAAAACCCTCAGGAAAACCTCAGTGCCGAACAGGTCAAGTTCGCCGAATCGATCTACTCGGCCGGCAACGATTTGCTCAATCTGATCAACGACATTCTCGATATCTCCAAGGTTGAAGCCGGTAAGCTGGAAGTGCATCCGGAAAACACCAATGTGGCGCGTCTGGTGGAAGGCTTGCGCGGGACGTTCCAGCCCTTGGCCGCGGACAAACAGCTGGAGCTCGCGGTCGAATTGCAGAACGGCGCGCCACAGATGATTTTCACCGACCGCCAACGACTGGAGCAGATCCTCAAGAACCTGCTGTCTAACGCGCTGAAGTTCACCGAAAAGGGCAACATCAGCCTGACGGTCTCTCGCCAGCCGGGCGAGGGCATTGCCTTCAGCGTGCGCGACTCGGGCATCGGCATTGCCTCGCAGCAGCAGCAAAGTATCTTCGAAGCCTTCCGCCAGGCCGACGGCACCATCAATCGTCGTTACGGTGGCACCGGGTTGGGTCTGTCGATTTCCCGCGACCTCGCGGCGCTGCTCGGTGGCTCAATCAGTGTCTACAGTGAGCCGGGGCAGGGCAGTATGTTTACCCTGGTGCTGCCAGAACAGTTCGTCGAACCGGCCCAGCAGCCCAGCGAAGCCCGGCAGGCCATGGCGTTCACTGGCGCTCCAGCCACGCTCACGGCTGCCCCCTTGCCGTTGATCAGCGAGGTCCCGATTCCGCGGTTTGCCGATGATCGCGACAAGGGTCCGTTTGCCACTCGCTGCATACTGGTGGTGGAAGATGAACCGGACTTCGCCCGCATTCTGTTCGATCTGGCCCACGAGCTCGGTTATCAATGCCTGGTGGCCCATGGTGCCGACGAAGGCTACAGCCTCGCCACCCGGTTCATCCCGGACGCGATCCTGCTCGACATGCGCCTGCCGGACCACTCAGGCCTGACGGTGCTGCAACGTCTCAAGGAGCATACCGAGACCCGGCACATCCCGGTGCATGTGATTTCTGTCGAAGACCGGGTCGAAGCCGCGATGCACATGGGGGCTATCGGCTACGCGGTCAAACCCACCACCCGCGAAGAACTCAAGGATGTGTTCGCCCGCCTGGAGGCCAAGTTGACCCAGAAGGTCAAACGGGTGCTGCTGGTCGAAGACGACGATGTGCAACGCGACAGCATCGCCCGGCTGATCGGCGATGACGACATCGAAATCACCGCGGTCGGCCTGGCCCAGGAGGCGCTGGACCTGCTGCGCAACAACATCTACGACTGCATGATCATCGACCTGAAACTGCCGGACATGCTTGGCAACGAGCTGCTCAAGCGCATGTCCACCGAAGATATCTGTTCGTTCCCGCCGGTGATCGTCTATACCGGGCGTAACCTGACCCGTGATGAAGAGGCCGAGCTGCGCAAGTACTCACGCTCGATCATCATCAAAGGTGCGCGCTCGCCTGAGCGCCTGCTCGATGAAGTGACGCTGTTTCTGCACAAAGTCGAATCCCGATTGTCCCACGAACGGCAGAAGATGCTCAGGACCGCTCGCAGCCGCGACAGAGTCTTCGAGGGGCGCAAGGTGCTGCTGGTGGACGACGATGTACGCAATATCTTCGCCCTCACCAGTGCCCTCGAGCAAAAGGGCGCAATCGTGGTGATCGGTCGTAACGGCCGCGAGGCGATCGAGAAACTCAATGAAGTCGACGACATTGACCTGGTGCTGATGGACGTGATGATGCCGGAGATGGACGGCTTCGAAGCGACCATCGAGATTCGCAAGGATCCGCGCTGGCGCAAGTTGCCGATCATCGCGGTGACGGCCAAGGCCATGAAGGACGATCAGGAGCGCTGCCTGCAGGCCGGCTCCAACGATTACCTGGCCAAGCCCATCGACCTGGATCGGCTGTTCTCGCTCATACGGGTGTGGTTACCGAAGATGGAACGAATCTAAATGGAGCGAGATACCGAGATCGAACTGAGGTTGTTGATCGAAGCGATTTACCTCAAGTACAGCTACGATTTTCGCGACTACTCCGGCGCCTCGATCAAGCGCCGGGTCAATCATGCGCTGCACCAGTTCGAGTGCAAGACCATCTCTGCGTTGCAGGAACGAGTCCTGCATGACCCGACGGCGTTCATGCAGTTGCTGCAAACGCTGACCATCCCGGTCAGCGAGATGTTTCGTGATCCCTCGCATTTCCTGGCGATCCGCCAGGAAGTGGTGCCGCTGCTCAGGACCTACCCGTCGATCAAAATCTGGGTCGCCGGTTGCAGCACCGGGGAAGAGGTCTACTCCATGGCCATTCTGTTGCGCGAAGAGGGGCTGCTGGCGCGGACCATCATCTATGCGACCGACATCAACCCGCACTCGCTGGAAAAGGCCAAGCAGGGCATCTTCTCGCTGGAAAATATTCGCGCCTACACCCATAACTATCAGCAGGCCGGCGGCCGGTGTTCGTTCGCCGACTACTACACGGCTGCGTATGACTATGCGATTTTCGACAAGACCTTGCGCGACAACGTGACCTTCGCCGATCACAGTCTGGCGACTGATAGCGTCTTCTCAGAAACTCAATTAATTTCGTGTCGTAACGTTTTGATTTATTTCAACAAAAAACTTCAGGATCGAGCCTTTGGCTTGTTTCACGAATCGCTCTGCCATCGGGGCTTCCTGGTACTGGGCAGCAAGGAAACCCTGGATTTTTCCGCCTATGGCCAGCAGTTCGAGCCTTTGGTCAAACAAGAACGGATCTACCGCAAATCATGAGCACTGGCCTGGCCAAGCAAACCAGACTGCCTCGGGTCGAGGCCATTGTAGTCGGCGCCTCGGCCGGCGGAGTCGAGGCCTTGCTGAGCATTTTCAGTGCCTTGGGCCAGGGTTTCAGCTTGCCGATCATTGTTGTGCTGCATTTGCCCGATGAGCGCCGCAGCCAATTGGCGGAAGTCTTTGCCCGGCGGGTGTCGATGCCGGTTATCGAAGCCCGCGACAAGGCTGTCATCGAACCCGGAAACCTGTATTTCGCGGCACCCGGCTACCATCTTTCAGTGGAACAGGACCGTAGCCTGTCCTTGAGCCTGGAAGACCGGGTTCATCATTCACGCCCGGCCATCGACTATCTGTTCGAGTCCGCCGCCGACGCCTATGGTCCGGGTCTGGTCGCCGTGCTGTTGACCGGTGCCAATCAGGACGGTGCGCTTGGTCTGGCGCAGGTCAAGCACCGTGGTGGCTTGACCGTGGTCCAGGATCCGCACGAGGCCCTTGTGTCGACCATGCCCGATGCGGCCCTGGCGCTGCACCAACCGGATCACATTCTCCCTTTGCGCGGCATCAGCCGTTTGCTTGTCGAGCTGGAACGAATCGCATGCTAAGTAATATCCCGACCAAACTGCTGATCGTCGACGATTTGCCGGAGAACCTGCTGGCCCTCGAAGCGCTGATCAAGCGTGAAGATCGCCTGGTGTACAAAGCCTTGACCGCCGACGAAGCCCTGTCGTTGCTGCTGGAACACGAATTCGCCCTGGCAATTCTCGATGTGCAGATGCCGAGCATGAACGGTTTCGAACTGGCCGAGTTGATGCGCGGCACCGAGAAAACCAGGAACATTCCGATTGTGTTCGTCAGCGCCGCTGGCCGTCACTTGAACTACGCGTTCAAGGGCTACGAAAGCGGGGCGGTGGACTTCTTGCACAAGCCGCTGGATATCCATGCGGTAAAAAGCAAGGTCAATGTGTTTGTCGAACTGTATCGGCAAAGCAAGGCCATGGAGCAGCAGGTCGAAGCCCTGGAGCAGAGCCGCCGCGAGCAGGAGGCCTTGCTCCTGCAATTGCAGGCTACGCAAAACAAACTCGAGCAAGCGGTACGCATGCGCGATGACTTTATGTCGATCGTCGCCCATGAAGTGCGTACTCCGCTGAACGGGCTGATCCTGGAAACCCAGTTGCGCAAGATGCACCTGGCCCGGGACAATGCGGCAGCCTTCACCCTGGAAAAGATGCATGCAATGGTCGATCGCGACGAGCGCCAGATCAAAAGCCTGATTCGGCTGATCGAGGACATGCTCGATGTCTCGCGGATTCGCACCGGCAAGTTGTCGATTCGCCCCAGCCGCTTCGATCTGACGCAATTGGTGAGTAACCTGCTGCAAAACTTTGCGCCGCAGGTCGATGCGGCCGAGTCCTCGTTGAGTTTCCTCGCGGAGCAACCGGTAGTTGGCAGCTGGGACGAATTTCGCATCGAACAGGTGGTGTCCAATCTGCTGACCAATGCCCTGCGTTATGGCGCCAAGGGCTGCATCGACGTACGGGTGTATGCCGAAGACGGCCAGGCACGGGTCGACGTGCGTGACCATGGGATTGGTATCAGCGAAGAGAACCAGCAGCGGATTTTTCAGCAGTTCGAGCGGGTGTCAGCGAAAACCGTGGTCGCCGGACTGGGCCTCGGACTGTTTATTTCCGAACAAATCGTCGCTGCCCATGGTGGTTCCATCACCGTTGAGAGCAAGATTAACCAAGGCTCGTTATTTCGCGTTTGTCTGCCGCTGTAGAAAACCGCCTCACGCAACGCAACCTCTGCCTGACCCTATGGTCGTATCAGGCAGCTACTGACCGAACAAAGGCTTCCCATGAGTGAAGATGCACAAGACGTCGTATTGATCGTCGAAGATGAACCGGTAATCCTGATGCTGCTTGCCGACTACCTGTCCGGCCTGGGCTATCGGGTATTGCAAGCCGAGAACGGCGAGCAGGCCTTCGAGATTCTGGCCAGCAAACCGCACCTGGACATGATGATCACCGACTACCGACTGCCCGGTGGCATCACCGGGGTGATGATTGCCGAGCCCGCGGTCAAGCTGCGCCCGGACTTGAAAGTCATCTTCATCAGCGGTTATGCGGCAGAAATCCGTGAGTCCGGCAGCCCGATCACCCTGACGGCACCGATTCTGGAAAAACCCTTCGACCTGAACAAGTTGCAAGAGAAAATGCAGGAAATGCTGGCGTAAGGCCAGGCTCGAACGGGTATTACTTTCGTAGCAGCTGGCGAAGCCTGCGTCCGGCTGCGCAGCAGTCGTAATCCGATGTACACGGTTAACCTGAAACACCGCGCTGTCTGGTTCTACGACCGCTTCGCAGCCGAACGCAGCCTTCGGCAGCTGCTACGAGGCGCTGATCATTTCCCGGACTTTCGCCGTCAACAGGTCGAAGGTAAAGGGCTTGGTGATCATCTGCATGCCTGGATCGAGGAAGCCACCGCGCACTGCCGCGTGTTCGGCGTAGCCGGTGATGAACAGCACTTTGAGCCCCGGCCTGAACTGCCGGCCGATTTCCGCCAGCTGCCTGCCGCTCATTCCCGGTAAGCCGACATCGCTGATCAACAGGTCGATACGCTGGTCGGAGTCGAGAATCGGCATCGCGCTGCTGGCGTCGCCCGCTTCGACAAAGTCATACTCCAACTCGCGCAATACTTCGCTGACCAATACCCGCACAGCCGGGTCATCCTCGACGATCAGTATCGTTTCACCCTTTCTGGCAGAGGTCGCCTGCGGTTGATCAAGCAGTGGGCCTTGTTCCAGGTCGCCGCAAAAGCGCGGCAGGTACAGGTTCACCGTGGTGCCCTGGCCGACCTCGCTGTGAATCGTCACATGGCCGTGGGATTGTTTGCTGAAGCCATAGATCATCGACAGGCCCAGCCCGGTACCCTGGCCGATTGGCTTGGTGGTGAAAAACGGATCAAACGCGCGGTTGATGATGTGTTCCGGCATACCGCAGCCCGAATCCCTGACGCTCAAGACCACGTAGTCGCCCGGTTCAAGGTTGCTCTGGACTTCTGTAAAGCTGGCGTCCTGGCGCTGGTTAAAGGTCTCCACCACCAGTTTGCCGCCGTCGGGCATCGCGTCCCGGGCATTGAGCACCAGGTTGAGCAGGGCGCTTTCCAGCTGGTTGGGGTCGGCTTCGGCTACCCACAGTTGCTCACCCAGTTGCATGTCCAGGTGGATGCTCTCGTTGAGACTGCGCTGCAGCAGTTCGCCCATGGCGATGACCAGCGAGTTCATCTGTACCGGCTTGGAGTCCAGCGATTGGCGGCGGGAAAACGCCAGCAAACGATGGGTCAGGCCGGCGGCGCGGTTGGCCGAGGTCACGCCGAGTTCGATCAGGCTGTCCAGATCCTCGGTGCGACCGCGGGCCAGGCGCCTGCGCAGTAATTCCAGGCTGCCGATAATCCCGGTCAACATGTTGTTGAAGTCGTGAGCGATGCCGCCAGTGAGTTGCCCGACCGCTTCCAACTTCTGCGACTGACGCAAGGCTTCCTCGTTGTGACGCAACTGGGCGGTACGCTCCTCGACTTGCTGTTCGAGGGTTTCCAGGGTGTTCTGCAGACGTTGTTCGCTTTCACTGAGGTCGATCAACCGGTCCCTGGCTTCGTATTGCCGATATCGACCACGCAGCGCGGTGGTCACCAGACTGATC
Organism: Pseudomonas sp. KH_050; assembly: GCF_057838875.1. Classification (NCBI taxonomy): domain Bacteria; kingdom Pseudomonadati; phylum Pseudomonadota; class Gammaproteobacteria; order Pseudomonadales; family Pseudomonadaceae; genus Pseudomonas; species Pseudomonas sp. KH_050. The sequence continues at coordinate 3,075,954 of NZ_CM174478.1, forward strand.
AGGGTCACCGGGTGAAAAGGTCGCTCGAGAAAGGTGACATTGCCTAACTGTTCCCTAAGGCATGAAGACGGGTTCAGCTCCGGGCCACCATGGTGAGTCAACAGCACGATGGGCAAATCCGACCAGGCCGGCTGTTGCTCCAGGTAGCTGATCAACGGCCCGAGATCCACGCCGTGCAGGGCTTCGGCGGCGATGATCAACAAGCCTGCGCCTTGTTCCAGATCAGCGCATAACCCGCTCAGATCCCGGGCGGCGATGCCGCTGAAACCGGCTTGGCCGAGCAACATCAGCGCAAGCTGGCTATCACGCCCCAGCGGCGTGAGAATGATCGCGCGCGCACAGGCGGGTTCGAGAACTGTCACTGGCCCTCATCCTTGAGTAGTGGGTTACTGGCGCCCAGGTAAGTCGGAACACCGCGCAGGACACCCTGGAATGCTTCCAGTGGTTCGCCGGCCCTCAGGCCACGGTCGCTGATGCGGTATTCGCGAATGGTCGATTCATGGCTGCCGGTGCGTTTCTTTTCGAGCAAAAACACATGGCCGCGTGACAGTCCGCCGGACAGGATGTCATCCATTCCTTCGATGCCGGTGGCGGCGTTGGCACTGATCAACTCGTTAGCTGTAGACAAGAAATGCCCTCAAGTGACGGGGTAAGCAGGCCGTTGGCCGGGTAGCCCGAAATCGCTGCCTTCTCACTTGACCTTGGCGCGTGGCCACGGTTCAACCTTTTATTCCGTGTCTGAGAAATTCGTTATCAGGTGTACCCATAACCCGTAGGAGCTGCCGCAGGCTGCGATCATTTGATCTTTGCGTCCGTCTGCACACCGGGTTGTCCGCTGAAAAGATCGCAGCCTGCGGCAGCTCCTACAGAGTTTTTTGTACACCCATTACACCGCAGGAAAACACCTACAGCCCCTGCTGCAACGCCGGATCATCCTGCAACACCCGTAGGAGCTGCCGCAGGCTGCGATCTTTTGATCTTTGCGTCCGTCTGGACACCGGGTTGTCCGCTGGAAAGATCGCAGCCTGCGATCTTTTGATCTTTGCGTCCGTCTGGACACTGGGTTGTCCGCTGAAAAGATCGCAGCCTGCGGCAGCTCCTACAGAGTTTTTTGTACACCCATTACACCGCAGGAAAACACCTACAGCCCCTGCTGCAACGCCGGATCATCCTGCAACCCCCGTAGGAGCTGCCGCAGGCTGCGATCTTTTGATCTTTGCGTTCGTCTGGACACCGGGTTGTCCGCTGGAAAGATCGCAGCCTGCGGCAGCTCCTACGGGGTTTTTTGTACACCCATTACACCGCAGGAAAACACCTACAGCCCTGCTGCAACGCCGGATCATCCTGCAACACCCGTAGGAGCTGCCGCAGGCTGCGATCTTTTGATCTTTGCGTCCGTCTGGACACTGGGTTGTCCGCTGAAAAGATCGCAGCCTGCGGCAGCTCCTACAGAGTTTTTTGTACACCCATTACACCGCAGGAAAACGCCTATAGCCCCTGCTGCAACGCCGGATCATCCGGGTTCTGTTGCTCCAGCTGCGCCAGCAGTACTTGCACGTTCTGCAATTGCCCGGATTCTTTCCAGTAGTTGATCAGCAGTACCCGCGCCTTGCGGTTGGCCGGCTGGCGTTGAACGATTTCTTCGAGCTGGCGTTGTGCGGCCTCGAGTTCATCTTCGTCGTGCAACGTGGTGGCCAGGTCATACCGGTATTCGTTGTTGTCCGGCTCCAGTTCCACTGCCTTGGACAGACCCAGCAGGGCGAACTCGGTTTGCCCGTGATGCAACAGCCAGAGGCCCAGGGCATGTTGCAGGTACGCCGAACCGGATTGAGCCTGCAGCTGTCTGGCGAGCAATTGCCGGGCCGCTTCACTCTGACCTTGCTTGTCCAGCACCTCGACCTGCAGCACCACGGCGCGAAGATTGTCCGGCTCCAGGCGCAACACCTGTTCAAGCGCCTGTTGCGCCTCTTTCAATTCGGCGTTGTGCAGGTGCAGACGGGCCAGTTGGTACTGCGCCTCGACACTCTCGGGCCGGGTCTTCAGCACTGACTCATACTCATCGAGCACCTGTTGCAAGGGCCCGAAGTACAAGCCCAGGTCATCCGGTGAAAGCCCCAGTAGCGCAGCGGCGGCGGCAAAGCGCACACGTTGATCGCTGTCGTCGAGCAACGGCCCGAGCAACAGGCTTCGCGGCCCGCCAGGGACCAGCCCGACAATGCTTTGGATTGCCGCCTGACGAACTGCAACCGAGGGACTGAGGAGGTCGGCACCGGCCAGTTTCAAGGCTTGCGGGCTAGGGTAGTTGGGCAACTCGGCATGCAAGCTCACCCGTCGGCTGTCCGACAGGTCTGTACGAGCGAGTTGCTGATAGAGCATCCGCGCCGCGCCCGGCTGGCCGTTACGCGCCTGTACCAGCGCTTTGTTGTAGCCATGCTTCACCGCGGAGGTGATTTCTGGCGCAGTGCTGCGCAGAAAAAACCAGGCGATACCGAAGGCAAACAGGATAAGCAGGCTGATGAGCAGGTAGCGGCGAGGCTTGGACATGCGGTAATCCGGGGCTGGCGAGCTTTTGCAAAGGCGTCAGCTTCGGTCAGCGGAGGCCGGGAGTCAAACCCGGACTCAGCTCAGCACGTAATCAAGCGGTTCCAGCGTCGCTGGCAGGTCCGTTTGCCCCAGCGCCGCCAGAACTTCGCGTTCGATGGTGCGTACTATCGCATTACACGGCAGATCGTTCTCATCGAAACCGAACGGGTCTTCGAGGTCATCGCCGATCTCGTCGAGGCCGAAAAAGGTGTAGCTGACAATCGCCGTGAAGATTGGCGCCAACCAACCCAGCGGTTCGGCCATGGCAAAGGGCAGCAGGATGCAGAACAGATAAATCGTACGGTGCAGCAACAAGGTGTAAGGGAAGGGCAGTGGAGTGCCTTTGATTCGTTCGCAGCTGGCCTGGACCAGACTCAGGCTGACCAGTCGGGTTTCCAGTTGAACATAACGCCACTCGCTGATCCGCTGCTGTTCGGCGAGCGCCGAGCAGCGTGCGCCAATGCGCTGCAACAGACGGTCGGTGACATTTGGGTGATGGCTATCAATAACGCCGAGTACCCAGGGACTGGCGGCGGCTGCTTCATCTTCCCCGCGCAACCGGGCGATCAGTCCGTGGGCAAAACCGCACAGTTCGCGCAGCAGAATCGCGCGCTCGTCACCGCCCTTGAGGACCTGGGTTTCGCGAATCAACGAGCGCACCTCGATGATCAACTGGCCCAGCTGCTTGCGACCTTCCCACCAGCGGTCATAACAGGCGTTGTTGCGAAAGCTCATGAAAATCGACAGCGACAGACCGAGCAAGGTGAACGGCGTGGCGTTGACCTTGGAGAACCAGGCCGGATGCCAGCTCTCCACCAGCACGATCACCGAGGCCAGCAACGTCACCAGCAGGCTGCGCAAGGCAATGCGCCGGGCAATCGATCCTTTGAGGGAAAACAGGATGCCGATCAGGTTCGGCTTGGAGCGGACAATCATCGTCGGGGCTTCAGGGTTGAGGCGCTTTCGCAGCGGGTTCAGATTAAGAGCGCAGAAAACCGGTGTCCAATCGCTATGGCTGACGGTTTGATCGAGTGTGTCTATGGAGTGCTCAAATCAGGCGTGCCGCCCGAGTACACTCGTGAACTCGTCGGTGTACGCCGCGTAGGAGCTGCCGCAGGCTGCGATCTTTTGATCTTGCTCCCGGGCAATCGAAAAACAATCCCGACCTATTTGTTGCCGGGCGACAAGCCCCCTCGCCACAAAAAGCAAAAAAAAGCCCCGCGACCGAATGCGGTGCGGGGCAAAGAAATTGGTTGGTTGCGGCCAACCAATGGAGCGCTTGAATCAGTGGCTGCTGGCGACCGTCTCTGGCTGCCAGCCACCACCGAGGGCCTTGTAGATGGCGACGATGCCGCGGTACAGGTCGATTTCGGCCTGGGCCTGGGTATCTTCAGCCGCCAGGCGTTCACGTTGGGCATCGAGCAGCACGAGGAAGTCGACGGTGCCTTCGCGGTAGCGGATTTGCGCCAGGTCGGCGGCGGCGCGGCTCGATTCGCTTTGACGGATCAGCGAGATCAGGCGTTGCTGGCGTTTGCCGTAATCACTAAAGGCGTTTTCCGATTCCTCCAGAGCCAACAGTACCTGTTGCTCATAGGTTGCCAGCGCGCCATCGGCATCGGCATCGGCAGCTCGCAATCGAGCGCGCACGCTGCCCAGGTCGAATGCGGCCCAGGTGATGCTGGGGCCCAGCGCCCAGGCGTTGGCGGCCGAGGAACCGATCTGCGAACCTCGTCCGGCGGTGAAGCCGAGGAAACCACTCAAGCTGACCCGTGGGAACAGGTCGGCCTTGGCCACGCCGATACGGGCAGTGGCTGCCGCCAGTTTGCGTTCGGCGCTGAGGATGTCCGGACGGCGTTGCAACAACTGGCCTGGATCACCAATGGGTAGCGCCTTGGCGATCGCCGGCAGGGTCGCCGGGCTGAGGTCGACGCTCAGTTTGTCCGGGCGCTCGCCGAGCAGGGTGGCGATGCGGTTACGCTGACGCACCTGCTCGGCCTGCAGTTGCGGCACGCTGGCTTCGACCGCCGCGAGGCGGGCGTCGGCGCGGACCACATCGAGCTGATCACCGACACCGGCATCGCGCAGGCTTTCAGTAATGGTGCGCGAGTCCTGCTGGTTTTTCAGGTTGGCCAGGGCAATCTTTTCCCGCAGTTGCGCGCCGCGCAGTTGCCCGTAGGCATCCACCAGTTCGGCAATCATGGTGACTTGCAGCTGATAGAGGTCGGCGGCGGCGACTTGCGTGTCGGCATCGCTGGCTTCCAGTTGGCGCTGGATGCGCCCGAACAGGTCCAGCTCCCAGGCCATGTCCAGGCCCAGGTCATAACGTTCGATGTGTACCCGCTGTTCGGTGATGCCGGGTTGTTGCGCCTTGCCCTGCTCACTGCTGACGCGGCTGGTGATGGTCGGCATGGCATCGTTGCTGACGTCATCGCGGATCGCCCGGGAGGCACGCAGACGGGCGAAGGCCACGCGCAGCTCACGGTTGCCCTGCAAGGATTTGCTCACCAGCTGATCGAGGGTCGGATCGTCGAACTGCTGCCACCAGATGCCCTCGAAACGTGCACGATCGAAGTTCTTCTGGCCGGCGGCGCCATCGGTGGCGGCCGTGATGTTGGCCGCCTCCGTGGCAGGGGTCTTATAGTCCGGGCCGACGGTACAGGCACTTAAGGCCAGTACCAGCAAGCTCGGCAGGAAGACTTTCAGGCTCATTGTTGCGCCTCCGGTTTCAGGGCCTTGGCCGCTTTGCGGGCTTCGCTGCGCTCGACGAAACGACGGATCAACACATAGAACACCGGCGTCAGCAGCAGACCGAAGAAGGTCACCCCGAGCATCCCGGAGAACACCGCCACACCCATGGCATGGCGCATTTCCGCACCGGCACCGCTGGAGAAAACCAGGGGCACTACACCCATGATGAAGGCGAAGGAGGTCATCAGGATCGGCCGCAGCCGCAGACGGCAGGCTTCCAGGACCGCGCTGAGCGGGTCAAGACCTTCCTCTTGCTTATCCTTGGCGAACTCGACGATCAGAATCGCGTTCTTGCAGGCAAGTCCCACCAGTACGATCAATCCGATCTGGGTGAAAATGTTGTTGTCACCGCCCGAGGCAATCACCCCGACGATGGCCGAGAGCAGGGTCATCGGTACGATCAGGATCACCGCCAGCGGCAGGCTCCAGCTTTCGTATTGTGCGGCCAGTACCAGGAACGCCAGCAGTACGCAGAGCGGGAACACGAACAGCGCCGTGTTGCCCGACAGAATCTGCTGGTAGGTCAGGTCGGTCCATTCGTAGGTCATGCCGTTGGGCAGTTCTTCCTTGAGCAGTTTCTCGATGGCTTTCTCGGCCTGGCCGGAGCTGTAGCCGGGCGCCGCGGCACCATTGATTTCAGCGGTGATGAAGCCGTTGTAGTGCATCACGCGATCCGGGCCCGAGGTGTCGCTGACCTTGATGAAGGTCGCCAGCGGGATCATCTCGCCTTTGTTGTTGCGCACTTTCAGCTGACCGATCTGGCCGGGTTCAAGGCGGAACTGTTGCTCGGCCTGAACGTTGACCTGATAGGTGCGACCAAAGCGGTTGAAGTCGTTGGCATACAGCGAACCCAGGTAGATCTGCAGGGTGTCGAAGATGTCGCTGACGGCCACGCCGTGGGTCTTGGCTTTTTCCCGGTCGATGGCGGCATCGACCTGCGGCACGTTCACCGTGTAGCTGGTGAACAAACCGGCCAGTTCCGGAACGCTGTGGCTTTTGTTGATGATGTTCATGGTTTCTTTGTACAGCTCGTCGTAGCCCAGGTTGCCCCGGTCCTCGATTTGCAGACGGAAACCCCCGATGGTTCCCAGGCCCTGTACCGGCGGCGGTGGGAAAATCGCAATGTAGGCCCCCTGGATGTCAGCGAACTTGGCGTTCAAGGCGGCCGCGATGGCACCGGCAGACTCGCTCGGATCGGTACGCTCATCGAACGGCTTGAGCGGGGTGAACACGATGCCGCTGTTCGGGCTGTTGGTGAAACCGTTGATCGACAGGCCAGGGAAGGCCACCGAGTTGGCGACACCGGGTTGCTTGAGGGCAATTTCCGACATCTGCTTGATCACGTCTTCGGTACGATCCAGGCTCGAAGCGTCAGGCAACTGAGCGAACGCCACCAGGTATTGCTTGTCCTGGGCCGGAACGAAACCGGTCGGGGTGTTGGCGAAACCCATCCAGGTCAGCGCCATCAGGCCCGCATAGAGCAGCAGGGCGATGCCGCTGCTGCGGATCACGCGAGTGACGGTGCCGACATAGCCATGGCTGGCACGATCGAAGAAGCGGTTGAACGGACGGAACAACCAGCCACCGAACAGCTTGTCGAGCACCTTCGAGAATCGGTCTTTGGGCGCGTCGTGGCTTCTGAGCAGGACCGCGGCCAATGCTGGCGAAAGGGTCAGCGAGTTGAAGGCCGAGATCACGGTGGAGATCGCGATGGTCAGGGCGAACTGTTTATAGAACTGCCCGGTCAACCCGGAAATGAACGCCGCCGGGATGAACACCGCACACAATACCAGTGCCGTGGCGACAATCGGTCCGGTCACTTCGCGCATGGCGCGCTTGGTGGCTTCGACTGGCGTCAGGCCGAGTCCGATGTTTCGCTCGACGTTTTCCACCACCACGATGGCGTCGTCCACCACGATACCGATGGCCAGTACCAACCCGAACAGCGACAGTGCGTTCAACGAGAAGCCGAACAGGTGCATCACGGCAAAGGTACCGATCAGCGAAACCGGCACCGCCACCAATGGAATGATCGACGCGCGCCAGGTCTGCAGGAACAGGATCACCACCAGCACCACCAGGATCAGCGCTTCGAACAGCGTATGCACCACTGCCTCGATGGAACCGCGGACGAAAATGGTCGGGTCATAGATGATGTCGAAGTCCATGCCTTCGGGGAAATTCTGTTTCAGCTCGGCCATTTTTGACCGGACTTCATTGGAAATCTCGATGGCGTTGGAGCCCGGGCGCTGGAAGATCGGGATGGCTACGGCCGGCTGGTTATTGAGCAGCGAGCGCAGGGCGTATTGACTGGAGCCCAGTTCGACCCGGGCGATGTCCTTTAGGCGAGTGATTTCACCGTCTTCGCCGGAACGAATGATGATGTTCTCGAACTCTTCTTCAGTGACCAGCCGGCCCTGAGTATTGACCGACAGCTGGAACGCCGTGGCATTCGGTGCAGGTGGCGCACCCAGTGCACCGGCGGCGACCTGGCGGTTCTGCTCGCGGATGGCGCTGACGACGTCGGTGGCGGTCAGGTTACGTGAAGCGGTCTTGTTCGGGTCGAGCCAGACCCGCAGCGAGTAGTCGCCCATGCCGAACAGTTGCACATCACCGACACCGCCCAGGCGCGCCAGCTCATCCTTGATGTTGAGCAGCGCGTAGTTGGACAGGTAGAGCATGTCGTAGCGTTTGTCCGGCGAGGTCAAGTGCACGACCATGGTCAGGTCGGGCGATGCCTTGTCCACCGTGATGCCGATCCGGGTCACTTCCTCGGGCAGCTTGGGCTCGGTTCGGGTCACGCGGTTCTGCACCTGGACCTGGGCATTATCCAGATCGGTGCCGAGGGCGAAGGTGATGGTCAGGGTGATCTTGCCGTCGGCAGTCGACTGCGAGGACATGTACAGCATGTTCTCGACGCCGGTAATGGCCTGCTCCAGCGGGGCGGCCACGGTTTCACCAATCACTTTAGGGTTGGCACCGGGGAAGTTGGCGCGCACCACCACGGTCGGCGGTACCACTTCGGGGTATTCGCTGATCGGCAACTGGAACAGCGAGATGGCGCCGGCGATCAGGATCAGCAGCGACAACACCGCTGCGAAGATCGGCCGTGAAATGAAGAATTGGGAAAAATTCATCGGAGTTGTCGTCCCTTAACCGCGTGGGTTCGCAGCGCTGGCCAGTTTTACCGCGACCCCGGTGGCGCTCTTGGCGGGCGCGACTTGGGGCAGGTTGCTGGCTTCCAGCGCTTGTCGTTGTTGCGCCAGAGCGGCGAGGGTTTCGTTGCTGGCCATCGGGATCACTTGCGGAGCGACCGGTGAGCCCGGACGAACCCGCTGCAAGCCCTTGACGATGATGGTGTCGTCCCTGTTCAGGCCGCTGCGCACGATGCGCAAGCCTTCGATTTTCGGACCCAGTTCGACTGCGCGATAGGCCGATTTGTTGTCGCCATCGATCACCAGCACGAACTTTTTGCCAAGGTCGGTACCGACCGCTTCATCGTTGATCAGCACCGCGGAGTAGGTGCCGCTGCCCACCAGTTTCAGGCGTGCATACAGGCCTGGGGTGTAGCTGCCATCGCTGTTGTCGAACACGGCGCGCCCACGGATGGTGCCGGTTTTCGGGTTGACCTGGTTGTCGACGAAGTTCATCTGGCCCAGGTGCGGGTTGCCGTCTTCATTGGACAGGCCAAGGTAAACCGGGGTGGTTTGACCGCGTTGGCCCTGGCGGGCGAGCTGGGTGTACTTGAGGTACACGCGCTCATCGGCGTCGAAGTAGGCATAGACCTTGTCGGTGGAAACCACGCTGGTCAGCGGGGTGACGTCAGCGGTGACCAGGTTGCCGGCGGTGATTTGCGCCCGGCTGACGCGACCGCTGATGGGTGAGGTCACGCGGGTGAAGCTCAGGTTCAGTTTGGCCAGGTCCAGTTGCGCTTGAATTGCTGCTACACCGGCGCGGGCTTCTTGCGCGGCGCTGGTGCGCGAATCGGCGAGTTCGGCGGAAATCGCGTTGCTGGTGCGCAGACGCTCGCCGCGTTGGGCCTCGTTTTCACTGCGGGTTGCATTGGCGCGGGCTTGTGCAACCTGGGCTTCGAGGCGACGGACTTCAGCCTGGAACGGCCGTGGGTCGATCTGGAACAACAGATCGCCTTTTTTCACCAGGGCGCCTTCGGTGAAGGCCACTTCATCGATCTGGCCGGACACCCGTGGACGGATTTCGACGGTTTCCGGGGCTTCAAGGCGCCCGGTGAACTCGTCCCACTCGTTGACCGGCTGTTCCAGCACCTTGGCTACGCTGACCTTGGGTGCTGGCAGGGTGGCGGCAGCGTCTGGAGCCTTGCCGCAGGCGCTCATCACCAACAAAGCCAGCGCGGCCAAGGGGAAGCGCAAATGTTTAAGTGACTGTTCCATGGATGCATCCGCCAATGTATTGAGAATGGGCGGATGATGCTCGGCAGGGTTGTATCGCACGAATCGAACGAAGCGAAGGTAACTATCATTCGGAATGATATGGAGCTGCCGCAGGTTGTGATTTTTTGATCTTGCCCTCGGGCATTTCCGAAACCGTCAAAAGATCGCAGCCTGCGGCAGCTCCTACGACCCGGTACACTCCTGATTGATCGGTAATAGGCCAGAAGCCTTCATACAAAACCCAGGATCAAGCCAGACTGTCCGGATCCCCGAAAAACATCTGTATCCGCGACCGCAACCAGCGCTCACCCGGATCATTGTCCTGAGAGCCGCGCCAGGCCATGTGCAATTCGAAACTGCGCACCGGCAGCGGCGGGTCTTCGGCGCGAACACCTCCGGCAGCGGTCAGTGCATCGGCGGTGTAATCCGGCACGGTAGCAACGATGTCGGTGCCCGCCAGCAGCGTGCTCAAGCCGTTGAACTGCGGGACAGCGAGCACCACATGACGCTTGCGCCCGAGGTTCTCCAGCTCTTCATCGATAAACCCGCTGAGGTCACCGGCAAACGACACCAGGGCATGGGGGCGAGCGCAGAAGTCATCCAGGCTCAGGGCTCCAGGCATGCTGTCGGCGCGCAACAGTTTCGGCAGGCTGCGGCGCAAGACTTTGCGTTTGGCATTGGCTGGCAGATCGGTGGTGTAGCTGACGCCGATCGAGATCTCTCCCGACGCCAGCATCCCCGGCATCAATATGTAGTTGACCCGCCGCACCACCAGCACAATGCCCGGCGATTCGGCGCGCAGGCGTTTGAGCAGCATTGGCAGCAGGGCGAACTCGACGTCATCCGACAGGCCGATACGGAACACCGCGGTGCTGGTTGCCGGGTCGAACTCCGAGGCACGACTCACCGCAGTGGAGATCGAATCCAGAGCGGGCGAGAGCAGGGCGAAGATTTCCACCGCCCGGGCAGAAGGTTCCATGCTGCGGCCGGTGCGTACGAATAGCGGGTCGTCGAACAGCCCGCGCAGGCGTGACAAGGCCGCGCTGATGGCCGGCTGGCCGAGGAACAGTTTCTCCGCAGCGCGGGTCACGCTGCGTTCATGCATCAATGTTTCGAACACGATCAACAGGTTCAGGTCGACACGACGCAGGTCATTACGGTTCATCTTGTGTCCTGGCAAAATCAGCAAGGAGAGTCAGCAAACTTGACGAGAGCGGTCATTTGATAACAATGGCTGGCATGAATCTTACGGGGAAAGGCTGCTACTCTGCACCGGGTAATTCAGTTTTCCTACGATTGCTGGTTCGGTTTTCTACGACATTTGACGTCGTAGCAGGAGTTGCGGAATCAATGACAGGCATGTCGACTATTAATAGCCACTGATGGTCTTGGCCAGAAAGCCCGGATAAAGTTCATGGCATTAGAGGTTAATTTTTGACGAGGTTTGTGATGTCCCGCACGATCCGTTTTCACAAGTTTGGTCCAGCCGAGGTGCTCAAATGCGAAGAGCATGCGGCAGCGCTGCCTGCACCGGGCGAAGTGCAGGTGCGCGTCGAGGCGATAGGCATCAGTTGGTATGACGTGCTCTGGCGTCAGAACCTGGCGTCGTCTCATGCTCGTCTGCCTTCGGGACTTGGCCATGAAATGGCCGGTGTGGTGACGGCAGTCGGCGAGGGCGTCGATGACCTGGAAGTGGGTGACAAGGTCGCCAGTTTCCCGGCAGAGAGCCCGAACGATTACCCGGTCTATGGCGAGCAGATCGTTCTGCCACGCTCGGCGCTCACCCGTTACCCCGACGTCCTCAGCCCGATTGAAGCCAGCGTGCATTACACGCCGCTGCTGATCGCCTACTTTGCCTATGTGGACCTGGCGCGGGTCAAACCGGGTCAGTTTGCCCTGGTGACCGATGCCAGCCACTGTGCCGGTCCGTCCTTTGTACAGCTGGGTAAAGCCCTGGGTGTGCGGGTGATTGCCGCCACCAAGACGGCTGATGAACGGGATTATCTGCTGTCGCTCGGTGCCGAGAAAGTGATCGTTACCGAAGAACAGGATCTGCTGATGCAGATCAACAAGTACACCGGCAATCGCGGCGTCGACGTGGTCTTCGACGGCCTGGGCGGACCGCAGATGTCGCTGCTCGGCGATGTCCTGGCGCCGCGCGGCAGCCTGGTTTTGTACGGCCTGCAAGGCGGCAACCAGACACCGTTCCCGGCCTGTGCGGCGTTCCAGAAGAACATTCAGTTCTTTGTGCATTGCATCGGCAATTTCACCGGCAAGCCGGAGTTGGGCATCATTCAGGACCAGGTGGCGTTGCAACGGGCGTTGCGCGACATCAGTCAGATGACCGCAGATCGCGTGCTGCTGCCACTCAAGACCCGGGTCTTCCCGTTCAATGAGTTTGTCGAGGCCCACCGTTACATGGACGAGTGCCCATGTCGCGAGCGGGTTGCGCTCCAGGTCGAGCCTGCTTGATAACGTTGGCCAGAGTCGCTTGAAACGGACTCTGGCGTTCCTGCTGCAGCGGATTAACCCGCCCCCGTTAAAATACCCCTGGATTATCAATTACCCGCCTGCCAGTCTCCCGCCCATTCAATAGATCGGGTTGAATATCCTTATGCCTGGCTATCCAGCCAACTCTTTGTGCACCGATAGCCGGCCATCGCGGCGTATAACATAGATGTTATCAAGGGTTGATTGTTCAAGTCGTCCGGTAACTGAGCTGGTTTTTTGTGCAGATCTGTATCTTCCAATCATTATATAAGCCTTGATAATTGCATGATCACTTTCATCTCAAGGAATGAGTCATGTTTGAAGTTCATGGGTTGTTGGTTCTGCGCATCGAAAACGTTAATGAAGCCCTTGCTGTGCAAGGGCTTCAGCGACTCCTGAAAAAAGCAATGGACAGCGGTTTAGTTGCTCTTGGAGTTGGGTGTGTGCCTCTTCTTTATTTTCTGTACTCATTGTTTGTGGGAAGTTGTAGGAAAGTTCCTAGGCGCTAATCATCTGCATCTTGATAAGTCTGGCACTTCGCCAGGTGCTAACATTTGGTAACTGATGCCTGTGCCAGTGGGCGATATTACTTCTTTCAAAACAGCAGGCAAGGCAGGGCTGGCGATGCCTGCTTGTTACTGACTTCTATTTCAGGTGTATGACAATGAGCGCTATTCACGATCAAGCCATGAATTACGTTTATCAGCAGGTATTGCAACGCTTACTGGGTTTTTACTCTCGGGCAGAGCGCACTGCATTGCAGCTTTTTATCCAGCGGCTGATCGTCGCTGCGGGGGGAATAGAGCGCATCAGTGAATTCAAAGTGCTAGTGGCCCACCCGGGAACCAGGGACAGCAGCTATACCTTGGGATTCGTTCGCGCCGCCCAGTTGAGCATTGCCGGCAGGGCTCCGGCCACCTTCAACCTGCGAGTTGCCACTTTGCGTCATGCGGGGATGAGCCAGACGGCCATGGCCAATGCTCATCGCAGTTATGGCAGTTTGTTTGTCTATGACGACCCGCGGGTAGAGGTTTTGATGGTCGACGGGCGAAATGTGCAGCCGTTCAATCACCTGCTCCCGCTGTGCGATGAGGATCGGGAGCTGAATCGCCGAAACCTGCTGCTTAGCTGCCACCTTGCGCCTGGCGTGAAGAGTTCGACATTTCGCAATCACTGCTATTTATCACTGGGCGCCTTCTATGGGCGGATCGCTCGCTGGGGCGATGGCGTCGACGTACTGGTCAGCAGTGACTCGCCTCACGAGCAAAGGCGCTATCTGACTGGATTCATCAATGCGGCACGATCCATCGGCTTGTCGATCGATGGCATTCCGGCACTCGATTTCGAAGACCTGTTCTGCGTGCTGGAGCCGTTCGGGCAAGACTACTATCAGCCGCTGTGTGCTGGCCTGGCCAAGGAAAATGCGCAGGATGACGCTGAGTTTCGGGCCCGTCGGCAGGTGTCATACCTTGGCTTGCATGACCTGGTCGGGGGTGGCCTGGAAGATCGCTGGCCGTTGCTCAGCGAGTTTCTCGGATTCCAGTTCGATCAGTTGTCCTCTCAGGTCAGCGAAACCGAATACGTCAGCCCTTTGTTGTCAGCTCACACCCAAGGTTTGCGCGCCCAGTTCGTAGACGGCCGCAACTATGAAGAGGGGGTTAGCCGCTACCTGCAATCGGCTGCCCTGATGATGCGCAAAAAGAAGCTCCCGGAAAAGCTTATAGAGCAGATGCTTTCAACTTACGGCAGTAGGCAGCGAATCGAGGAGCGTCGCGCCCTGGCGAGTAGCTATGCCCAGCAAAACCTCGGCCTGAATGAGTCACAGCTGGTTTGTCTGCTGTACAGCCCCTTTGTCGACCAAGGTGCAGGTCTTGAGCGTTTCCTGCGCTGTCGTCATCCGGGGATGCTGGTAGCGATGCCCGAATTGCATAAAGCACTGCAGACACAGTCCGCGCCGGAGCAGGTCTTGCAGTGGATGGTCGATGTCAGTGGCCTGTCCCTCGGTTTGCTGAGCACGCTTTACAGCATGTCTCCGGTGGCCGCTGCTGAGGAAGCCGCGATTGATTTCAATGATCATGGGGGCCCACGCACCCTCCACGACAGTAGTGATCTGACCAGCGAAGAGTCGACGGGAAGTTGATGACGGTCGAGTTGAGAGGTTCAAGGAAAATGTTTCCCTGCTTGCAAGTTTCCGCTCCCGAGCAGCACCAGCGGGTACCTGGCGGCTCCCCACAGGTTGGTCTTCACCCATGAAAGGAGGCAGACAGACCGACTTCGCTTACCAGGCTGTGTATCGTTACCTGACTAATTTGATCAGTGAGGTCGGAACCGAAGCCCGCGTCAAGTTGCCTTCGTTGCGGCATCTGGCGGAGCGGCTGAATGTCTCCATCTCGACTATTCAGTACGCCTATTCATTGCTGGAGAAGGAGGGAAGGGTCTATTCGGTCGCCAAGTCCGGCTACTATGCGCTGCCGGTATCTTCCAGCGGACCCTACGTCAGCGGCAATGATTTGCTTGAAACCGTCTATGTGAGTGCCCGGCGTGCGGATATGTTGGTGTTGAGCAATGACGAGCCGGCCTTGCTGCTTTCTCTGGACAGTCCTCTATTGCTGTTGGAGCGTGAATTGGTGCGCCAGTATCCACGCCAGCTGCAGTCGCTGTCGCAACCTTGTGGCGAGTTGGAATTGCGCGCCGCCCTGGCCGCCCGTTACACCTCGTCGCCGGTACGCTGCTGGCATGCCGATGATGTCTACATCGGCGCTGACCTGCGCGGTGTACTGGAGATCCTGATCGCGGTGTTCGGGCTCGCGAGCGCCACAGTGGTGGTGGAATCGCCCTGTGACTGGGGAATTTTGCGTTTGCTGCAGACCGCCGGGGTGCGAGTGATCGAGTTGCCACTGCAAGACAATGGCTGCCTGGACCTTGATGCGCTTGGCCACTTGCTGGAGACTGAAGCGGTGCGTCTGGTGATGCTGTCCTCCGGCGTCAGCATGCCGATGGGCAGCCTGATGCCGGCAAGCGACAGACGTCGTGTGGCGCAGTTGCTGGAGTTGCAGGATTGCTGGGTGCTGGAGAACGACATCTACGGTGAACTGGCGTTTGAACCACCCCAATGGCGCTTTCGTGACCTGGTCAACGCCGAACGACTGATTGTGTTCTCCACCTTCGAGAAAATAATCGGTCCGGAGGCACCTTACGGGTACCTGCTATCACGTCATTCGAGTGCCGAGTTGCAGCGGCATTTTCTCTTGCGCTCCTTTCGCTTGTCGCCGATCCGCCAGAAGGCCATTGCCCGGCTGTATACCAGTGGCCGGTTCGATCAACACCTGCAGGTGTTGCGGCGTATGTTGAAGGAACGCATGCAACACATGACGCAACTGCTGCACGAGCGTTTTGCCGACTCATTGCAGTTTATCCTGCCTGCCGGTGGCGCCACGGTCTGGGTGCGTTCCTTGCGCCCGGTGGATGTGCGCCGGGTGTTTCAGCGTCTGCTCAAGCAGCGGATTCTTGTCGCCCCAGGCGAGCTGTTCAGCATTGACGGGCTTCACTCCCAGAGCCTGAGGTTGAGTCACGCCTGCAGTGGCACGCAGGATCTGGACGCGGCGCTGAGCTGTCTGGCGGATGCCTTGCGTCTGGAGATGCTCGAGTAGGTAAAGCTGACAAATTCTGTCAAGGGGATAGATAGCGTCGCACTGTGGTCAAACTGCCAGTAAACTGCTTTCCTATCCCTGAACCCCCTTATCCAGAGGTTTTGCATGACAATCAGTCCTTTTGCGGGCAAACCGGCACCGGCAGAATTGTTGGTTGATATCCCGCGACTGGTAACGGCTTATTACACCAGCCAACCTGATGCAGCAGTCTCCACCCAGCGGGTGGCTTTTGGCACTTCGGGACACCGAGGCAGCTCCTTCGAGTCGAGCTTCAATGAATGGCATGTCCTGGCCATCAGCCAGGCTATCTGCCTGTATCGCGAAGTTCAGGGCATTGATGGTCCACTGTTTGTCGGGATCGATACCCACGCACTGTCGACGCCCGCCGGTGCCAGTGCGCTGGAGGTGCTCGCGGCAAACGGGGTGACGGTGATGATCGCCGAGGGCGACGAATACACCCCGACGCCGGCGATTTCCCACGCCATTCTTTGCTACAACCGTGGCCGCACCTCGGGGTTGGCCGACGGCATCGTGATCACGCCTTCGCATAATCCGCCGCAAAGCGGCGGCTACAAGTACAACCCGCCCAATGGCGGGCCGGCCGACACCCACATCACCAAGTGGATCGAAGCCAAGGCCAATGAACTGCTGGCCAACAAGCTCGCGGGCGTCAAGCGCATCAGCTATGAGCAGGCACTCAAGGCCAGTACCACCCATCGTCACGACTACCTCAATACCTACGTTGCCGACCTGATCAATGTGATCGACATGGAGGTCATCTTGGGTGCCGGGCTGCGCCTGGGCGTCGATCCGCTCGGCGGAGCAGGGGTGCGCTACTGGTCGGCGATTGCCGAGCATTACCGGCTGGACCTGGAAGTGGTCAACACCCAGGTTGATCCGACGTTCCGCTTCATGTCCGTGGACTGGGACGGGCAGATCCGCATGGACCCGTCTTCCAGCTATGCCATGCAAGGCTTGATCGGCCTCAAGGACCGTTTCGACGTCGCCTTCGGCTGTGACCCGGACCATGATCGCCACGGTATCGTTACCCCGTCCGGCGGCTTGCTGGCACCGAACAACTATCTGGCGGTGTCCATCGACTACCTGTTCCAGAATCGTCCGCACTGGCGTGCCGATGCTGCCGTGGGCAAGACGGTGGTCAGCAGCGGTTTGATCGATCGAGTCGCCAAGCGTCTGGGCCGCCGGCTGTATGAAGTGCCGGTGGGGTTCAAGTGGTTTGCCGAAGGCCTGTTCGACGGTTCTCTGGGCTTTGGCGGTGAAGAAAGCGCCGGTGCCTCGTTCCTGCGTCAGGACGGTAGCGTCTGGAGCACCGACAAGGACGGCCTGATACCGGCATTGTTGGCGGCGGAAATGACTGCTCGCACTGGCCGCGACCCAGGTCAGATCTATCGGGCCCTGACCGATGAGTTGGGTGAACCCTTTGCGGTGCGCGTCGATGCCAAGGCCACGCCCGCGCAAAAAGCCTTGCTCGGAAAGCTGTCGCCGGAGCAGGTCAAGTCGACGCAGTTGGCTGGCGAAACTATCCAGAGCATCCTCAGCCACGCCCCGGGCAACGACCAGGCCATCGGTGGTCTGAAAGTCATGACCGAGAACGGCTGGTTCGCGGCGCGGCCTTCGGGCACCGAAGACATCTACAAGATCTACGCTGAAAGCTTTATCGGTGACGAGCATCTCAAACAGCTGGTGGCCGAAGCTCAGGTATTGGTGGATGGCGCTATTGCTGTGAAATGATTGAGGGCCGCTAAAAGATCGCAGCCTTCGCCAGCTCCTACAGGTTTTGCATACACCTGTTATTTTCAGGGCGTAGGAGCTGCCGCAGGCTGCGATCCTGGCGATGTCCCGTCCTGAATAAGGTTTACACCTATTTCAGGACTGGACACTAGACAGCATTTAACGAATCAAGCCAGATCCACCAGCACGATTTCACTGTCCTCGATGGCCGTCACGCGCAACACTTGCTCATGCTCCACCGCAACTCCGTCTCGAGCTTCTGCGCGCAAGCCATTGACTTCAATGATGCCGGTGGCTGGCACCAGGTACGCCCGACGACCACTGTCCAGGCGATACTCGGCACTTTCACCGGCTTTCAGGTTGGCCGCCACCAGCCGCGCATCGGCACGAATCCGCAGGCTTTGATCGTCGCCAGTCTTGCCGCTGGCCAAGGTCACGAAACCTTCGCGCTGCCCCTTGGGAAACGGCCTGGCCCCCCAGGAGGGCGCCGAGCCGGCCTCATTCGGGATGATCCAGATCTGGAAGATTCTGGTCTCGGTCGACTCCAGGTTGTACTCACTGTGCGCGATCCCGGTGCCGGCACTCATCACCTGCACGTCACCGGCTTCGGTACGGCCCTTGTTGCCCAGGTTGTCTTCATGGGTGATTGCACCTTCGCGAACGTAGGTGATGATTTCCATGTCACGGTGCGGGTGTTTCGGGAAGCCGGTACCGGAAGCAATCACGTCATCGTTCCAGACCCGCAGGTTGCCCCAGTTCATGCGTTTGGGGTCATGGTATTCGGCGAACGAAAAGTGGTGATGGGCATCCAGCCAGCCATGGTGAGCGCCGCCCAGGGATTTGAAGGGTCTGAGTTCAAGCATGATCGTCTCCTGTAAAAGGTTCGTCATGTGGCTGAACACTTGCGCCGCAGAACGATAACCGGTGGTTGATGGCGAGCATCATCCAATAAGCCAATATCGATAAAAAGCGGAAAAAATACCTAAAACCAATCTAATTAGTTGATTGGTTTTGCACCGAATATCTACCGGTCAGCATTCAGTTGATCGCTTAAGCCAATGACAGATAAGCATTTCACTAGAAGTCAGGGGCAAATGCAGCGACCATAGGCTCAACAGCCTCACACCCTGGAGTCAGCGTGCCGCAACACACCCCCGATATTCCCCCGGAGCTGCTACCACTGGCCGAAATGCCGCTGCTCAAGCGGCTGGCCGCCCGGTTCTTCGGCCATGGCCTTACTCGCTTGCGCGCCCAACACCGCGCTTCCTGGTTGCATGGCCAGGCTGACGGCTTTCGCAGCGGGCATAGCGCCGGCGTGGATTACGGTTATAAAGAGGGCAGGCTCGAAGGCATCGAGGAAGGGCGTCAGGTCCTGCTGATTCGTGACACGCGCTGCACCGAGCACCGGGCGCCGGGTATTGATGACAACCTGTTCGACGACTGGCGCCTGCCGCTCAGCGCTGAACTGAAAAAACGCATCAAGGCCGATGTCGCCCGATTGCTGCCGGCGCAGGCGCAGCCCAGTGCGGCGCAGTGGAAGATGATCTTCAGTGATACACCCTCGACTTCGGTGATTGCCGGCGCGGGGGCGGGCAAGTCGACCTCGCTGGTGCTGCGCATTCTGTTGCTAACCCATTACCTGGGGTTTGAACTGGATTCGTTGACCGTGGTGACCTTCACCCGCGAGTCGCGCAAGGACTTCATTAATAAGCTGGTGGAGATGCTCGCCCTGTGGGGGCACACACTCAGCCTCAAGGATGCTCGGGACGTGGTGCGCACCTTCCACTCCAGAATCCTGCCAATGGTCCGCAGCCTGCCAGGTTTTGCTCAGTTGCAGGCCTTCGAGAATCTCAACGCCCGTTCCCCGCAAGGTGATGAAGGCGCTGACAGCAATCCGTTCGATCTGCGCATCAATGACACCCAGCGTCAGCAACTGAATGCCTGTTTTCACGGGTTGCACAGCCGCGATGAACGTTTCCGCGAACTGATCAAGCCGCTAGCTCGACACGCCTTGCAACTCAAGGAGCTGGAGCGAGATCACCCGGACGTGCAAAAGCGCATGGCGGTGACCGAGCTTGCGGCCAAGCGCGACGAAGAGCTCTGTGACACCCTCGAAGACTTGTGGTTTCGCGCCGGCGCCTGGCCCATCAAGGGCATCGAGCCCAATCGCCAGACGTTCGAGATCAATGGCTCCTCGTTCCATTGCCACGGCTACATTGCCGAGCTGGATGCCTGGGTGGTACTGGGTTTCGATCCCCGGGAAAATGCGCAGATCTGCCGGCCGGGAGCGAAGTTGTCGGTCCGCGCGGAGTGGGCGGTGAAGCGCACCCTGTTTCAAGCTTTCTGTCGCAAACCATTGATTTGGCTCGATAGTTATGACTCGGCGAAGCGGGTTGTAGCGTCTTTGGCGGGGGATGCCAGCGCCGGTCCCGGCTTCGATTACAAGGTCAAGGGCGAGCTGAGTTCCGCGCCGCTGCTGGATTGTTTTGTCGGCGCCGCCAGTTTTATCGAGAACCTGGGGCTGGATGTACCCGCCGCCGTCGGCCAGATGAGTTTTGCCAAGGACGATCCTGATCGTTACTTCTTCGAAGCCTTGAGCCTGTTCTGGCGTGCGCTGGAAGATCATTTGCTCGATCAATCGCCGCCGATCATGACCTACAACCGCATGTTCGCTTTATTTAGTGAGCATTCGCCGGAAAATCTAAAATTGTTGAGTGATCAGCTGCTCAGGCCGTTGTCGCACTTGATGATCGACGAGTTCCAGGACGTTTCGCCACAAATAGTCTCCTGGATACGCGCCAGCCTGCGGGAAATCCGCAGCCGTGGCCCGGCCATGCATGTCAGCCGGGGCGCCCAGCGCTCATCGTTGCTGTGCGTTGGCGATGACTGGCAATCGATCTATGGCTGGCGCGGCAGTTCGCCGAAGTACTTCATGGAATTCAACAAGGAGTTCCCGTCTCCCAGTACCACCCGGGTCATGCTCAGTGACAACTATCGCAGCCATCAGCACATTATCGATGCGGCAGAGCACATCGTCCGCGCGGCGCCGGCGATCGCCGGGAAGAAGGCCAGGGCCAGTGGCGAAGCCAAAGCGTTGCTGCCGGTCAATGTCATGGATCGGGACGACCATGGACTGGCCAAGCGCCTGATCGAGCATTACCGGAACGGTGATTCAATCTTGATGTTGTTTCGAAAGAGCAGCGATAAGCTATTGATAGAAGAGCATATTCAGTCTGTAATTAATGTTGATTCCAGGTTGCCGATCGAAGAGCGACGACTGAAACAGCTGACTTACCACAGCTCCAAAGGTTTGCAGGCCGATGCGGTATTCCTGTTGGGCGACTGTCAGCATTTGACCAGCTCACCTTACAAGAACCAGGTCTATCGAATGGCCGGGCTGGCCAGGGATGGCGATGCAGAGCCTTATGACAGCGCCCAGAAAGATGAAATCCTGCGCCTGGCGTACGTTGGCATCACCCGCGCGGTCAAGCATTGCTATTGGTATGTCGATGGTCAGGATGCTCAGGCGGCCAATGTTCCAAAGGCCTCCGACCGGATTGCCAAAGACAAGGCGTTCTTCGCCGATCAGCGGGGGATGAAGGTTCAGGCGCTGTAGGAGCTGCCGAAGGCTGCGATCTTGGCAATATGGCATGCGCCAAACACTTCCGGGTATATTCCTCACCCAGCAAAAAGCCCACAGATGTGGGCTTTTTGTCAGGATTTCAATGGTTAACCGTAACTTCTCAAACCCATGGGGAGGATAAAGGATTCAAGCTCGTCTTCTACCGCTTCGATTATTCGTTCGACATCGGTGGCATTCATTACCGTGGCGCAAGGGATACCGGCAATGGCAATCATGGTTTCGCCGCTGGCGCGATCGAACAGCCGGGCAATCATGCTGCCGGGTGCGTCCATGCTGGCCTCGAAGCCCATTGGATGAAAATGCCAGCGCATGAGCTGGCAGGCATTGGGAAAGGTGACCTTGGAAAAGACTTTGTTCATGTGTTGCCCACCTTGTTCATTGAGCACTTCCATAAGCTCGCGGTAGGAACGGAAGGACCTTCACTGGTCAATCCTGTAGAGCCTTTAAAAATAGCATCACTGGGAATAGGCGAAAGGGTTTTTTCAGGCCGTTTGGCGATTGTCTTGGAAAACTATGACGCAAGTCATGTTTGAGCAGGTAATAAGCCCAATGTCGTTATTCACGGGCCGTGAGTTGGTCATTGAAGCCCGGCCTGAAGTTCGGCAAGCTCTGTTTTTCTGTCATCGAGTGTTTTATGCCTGCCCATGATGATGGCCTGCTGCAGACCCAGGTCACCGGCGAAACCGTCCTGCGCTATCACCTGTGCTGGAAACACCGTGACCTGGATGGGGTCATGGCGCTGTATCACCCGCAGATCCAGTACCACGACTTCTTTCAGAACCGCGTTCTGGGTCTGGATGAGCTGCGTGAGTATGTGCGCAGCAGCATGCCGCGCGATCCGGATGAAGCGCTTGAGCACTCCGATCGTATCCGTCTGGATGGTGATACCGCATTCATTCAGTACCGCGTGACTTTGCGTGGCGGCCAGGGGCTGGTGTCGTTTCGTGCCAGCGAGGCGATCACGGTGCGCGACGGATTGATCTGGCGCGTCAACGAATACGCCTCGCTGGTGCATGAACAGCCACCCGGCAAGACCGCTGGCAGCCTGCGCCCGGCGGTCAGCCGGCTTGGGCTTTCGCCGCGCCAGTTGAGTTTCATGGCGCAGGACCTGCAACAGTATTTCCAGCGCCAGCAACCCTACCTGGCCCCGGAGCTTGATCTGCAGCGCGTCGCGAAGGAGTGCGGGTACAGCCGCAATCAGATCTCCTACTTGCTCAATCAAGTGCTGGGGCAAAGCTTCTATCGCTATGTCAATCAGGCCCGGCTGCAACATTTGCTGGCGGCACTGGACAAGGCCACGCCGCCGCTGCGAATCGACGAGCTGGCGTTCGCCGCCGGGTTCAATTCGCTGTCGGCGTTCTATAGCTGTTTCCGTCAGCAAACTGGTATGTCCCCCAAAGCCTACGTCAAACAAATTTCTTTGCGTGCACGCGCGCAAGACAGCCACTGAGCCCATGCACTAGGATCGCAGCCATCTGGTTTGGGTGGCGGAGTCTTGCATGCCGGCGTGGCGCACTATCAGTTTGTGGATGGATCAGCTCGACGAGCCCCTGGTTGCACGGCCGTCACTGGAGCAGGACCTGGATGTCGACGTGGCAATCATCGGCGCCGGCTACACCGGGCTCTGGACCGCCTACTACCTCAAGCGTCTGGCGCCGGAGTTGAACATCGCCATCGTTGAAGCGCAGACCGCTGGATTTGGCGCGTCCGGACGCAATGGCGGCTGGCTGATGGGCAATCTGTCGGGCGAGGACCGCTTGCTCGCCGACCTGCCTGCCGAGCAGCGTCGCGCTTCTTTCGATCTGCTGCACAGCATCCCTGATGAAGTAGGGACCGTTCTTGAGCGCGAAGGCATCGACTGCGATTACCGCAAGGGCGGGGTGTTGTATTGCGCGGCGCGTTATCCCGAGCAGGAAACCAGCCTGCGCCGCTACCTCGACAAACTCTACAGCCAGGGTCTCAACGAGGCGGACTATCGCTGGCTGAGCCCCGAGCAACTGGCGCAGCAGATCCGCGTCGCCAAGCCTTATGGCGGTATCTATGCACCGCACTGCGCAACCATCCAGCCGGCCAGGCTGGTGCGGGGCCTGGCCTTGGCGGTCGAGCGCATGGGAGTGAAGATCTTCGAGAACAGCCCGGTCTACCATTGGCAGGCCGGTGGCCTGCGCACCGCCAAGGCCCAGGTTCGCAGCCATTGGATAGTGCCGGCAGTGGAGGGCTATGCCGTGACGCTGGCACCGTTGGGGCGCTATCAAATGCCGGTGCAGAGTCTGCTGGTGGCGACCGAACCATTGTCCGCCGCAACCTGGGACGAGATTGGCTTGAGTCGGGGCCAGGCCTTCAGTGAAAGCAGCCGGCAAGTCACCTATGGCCAACGTAGCGCCGACAACCGTCTGGTGTTCGGTGCCCGCGGGGGCTATCAGTTCGGCGGGAAACTGCGCCACGACTTTGACCTGACCCGCGACGAAGTCGAACTGCGCCGTTACCTGTTCGGCGAACTCTTCCCGCAACTCAAGAACGTCAGGATCACCCACGCCTGGGGCGGCAACCTGGGCATGTCCCGACGCTTCAAGCCGCACATGCTCTGTGATCGCAGCGCCGGCATCGCCTTGTCCGGCGGTTACGGCGGCGAGGGCGTGGGCGCGAGCAATCTTGGCGGGCGCACCCTGGCCGAGCTGATCCTCGAACGCGACTCCGAGCGAGTACGCCAACCCTGGGTGATCCAGCAGGGTGGCCTCGAAGCGCTGAAGGCCTGGGAACCGGAACCCTTCCGCTGGCTCGGTTACAGCGCGATCATCCGCAGCTTCATCCATGAAGACCGGACTCTGGCCAATCCCGGGACTGCGCCGTGGCGGCGCCAACTTGCCAGCCGGGTCGCCGGGTTCATGGAAAGCTTCATGCAATAACCGCTGGCCAATCATCCACCCGTAGGGATTATCATGATCCGCATGGCCACCGTTTCGTTGACGTTAGCTGCGCGGCCGGACGCAGGCTTCGCCAGCTGCTACGCAGGTGCGCAGTCAGGCTTCAGTCTTCCTCGAGGACAGTGGCGACATCATCCGCCCTTACCTTGATCTTCCTGCCGGAAATGTCTTCGAATTCGTAGAAGCCGTCCTGGGTCTTGGTTTTCGGCGAATCTTTGGTCAGGTACTGAGTGCCGTCCTGCATCGTCACTATTGTCGGTGAAGCGCACCCGCCCAATACCAGAAGCGCTGTTACCGCGAGGGGAAAACCCAGTATTTTGATGTTCATGGACAAAACTCTCGTTTTAAGATCAGCCGACCACTTCGGCTGAAGGGAGTCACAAATAAAAGGCTAGTGGCCTTTTGTGTAGTCAGCCGAACGAAAAGTTCTCTACCCGGAAGAAAAAATCCGCTGATCCAGCCGCTTATCCAATAGCGTTTGCAAGCGCGGGGGTTGAGCTGCTATCTGTACGCATAACCAGTATCCAGCTACCGTGGCGCGCTAGATCCGTGACTTCCAACCCGCTCGACAATCCGCTCTATTACCTCAACAACTTCGTGCAAGTGCTTGATTGGCTTGAGCAACGCTGTGCCGATATGCTGAGCGCACAAGAGCAGCAGTTCATGCTCGACTTCAGGCATCTACCCCAAGCCTCCCAGGCATTGCTGGTCCGAATGGTGATGCGCAAGGGGCTGCGGTTTCGTGCCGGCAAACTGCGCTACCAGGAGATCGGCGAGGTTGGGCCTGCGGTCGAACCCTTGCTGCAGCTGGGTTGGGTGGATGAGCAGGCGTTACTGAGCGTCGAAGAGCTGTGCGATGTGCTGCGCAAGCCGGAAATACTCCAGCGGTTTACCACCGCCATTGATTCGCCCAAGGCAAAAAAAACCGAATGGCTTGCTTGCCTGATCGGGCAGTTCAGCGAAACGCAAACCTTCAAGCAATGGTGTCCGACGCTGGACGACCGGCTGTTTACCCTGACCATCATGGACCTGTGTGACCGGCTGCGGCTGATGTTCTTTGGCAATCTCTACCAGGACTGGTCGGAATTCGTGCTGGCGGACCTGGGTGTCTTTACCTACGAAAAAGTCGGGTTTTGCGCCGAGTCCCGGGGTTTGCGCAGCCGGGAAGACGTGGATGGTTTTCTGTACCTGCAGCACTCTCAGGAACGCTTCGAGGCCGGCGAGCCATTGAACGAGGTGCTATTGCAGATCAATGCCCTGCAGACCGACAACCCCTGGCTTGAACGACGTCGCGCCAGGCTGTTGTTTCAGATCGGTCAGCACTGTGAGCGAGTCGACGACTTGCCGTCTGCCCTGGCCATCTACCGCACCTGCGCTTATCCCGGCGCCAGGCTGCGGCTGATCCGTGTGCTTGAGCGCGGCGGCGAGTATCCGCTGGCAATGGAACTGGCCAGCCATGCCGAACAGTTTCCGCAAAGCGCCGCCGAGCAACAGCAACTACTGCGCGTTCTGCCAAGGCTGCGGCGCAAGCTCGGTGGCCCGGCCATGCCTCGAACGGTAGTGCGGGATAGGGTGCGCCTGGATCTCAACCTGCCAAGAACCGATCCAGCGTTATCGGTCGAGCTGCATGTCCAGGCCCATCTGGATGACGCCCAGGCCCCAGTGCACTATGTCGAGAACAGCCTGATCAACTCGCTGTTCGGGCTGCTCTGCTGGCCGGCGATCTTTGCACCGTTGCCCGGGGCGTTTTTTCACCCGTTTCAGCGAGGACCGGCCGACCTGTTCAACGAAGACTTCCATTCGCGGCGCGCCGAGCTGTTCCAGGCCTGCCTGGCAGAACTGGACGACGGGCGCTACATCGAGACCATCCGCCAGCGTTACGTGGCCAAGTGGGGCGTGCAGTCGCCTTTCGTGTTCTGGGGCGCCTTGACCGATGATTTGCTCGAACAGGCCCTCCACTGCCTGCCGGCCGATCACCTCAAGCACTGGTTCAATCGCTTGCTGCTGGATATCAGGGCCAACCGCTCCGGCATGCCGGATCTGATCCAGTTCTGGCCGCAGCAGAAAACCTACCGCATGATCGAAGTCAAAGGCCCGGGGGACCGCCTGCAGGACAACCAGCAGCGCTGGCTGGAGTTTTGTCAGGAGCATCAGATGCCGATTGCCGTCTGTTATGTGCAATGGGTGGAGCAGGGCGCGTGAGCTACAGCATCGCGGTACGTGCCTTGTGCGAGTTCACCGCCAAGGTCGGCGATCTTGACCTGCGCTTCACCCCGTCGCCCACGGCGCTGGAAGGTATCGTCGGCCACCGCACCGTTGCCTCGCGGCGCAACCAGGGTTATCAAACCGAATTTCCGCTCGAGGGCCAGTACCGGCAATTGCGGGTCAGGGGCAGGGCGGACGGCTATGACCCCGGCCAGAACCAGCTTGAAGAGGTGAAAACCCATCGCGGCGACCTGAACGCCATGCCGGCCAATCATCGTCAGCTGCACTGGGCCCAGGCGAAAATCTATGGCTGGTTGATGTGCCAGCAATTGCAGCTGCCCGGGATCAGCCTGGCACTGGTGTACTTCGATATCGTCAGCGAAAGGGAAACCCGGCTGGTGGAAGCCTGGAGCGCCGCTGATCTGGAGCTGTTCTTCAATCGCCACTGCAGCTTGTTTTTACAGTGGGCCGAGCAGGAAATGGCCCATCGCGAGGCGCGTAATGAGGCGGCGCAGCTGTTGCGTTTTCCCCACGCCGACTTTCGACCGGGCCAGCGTCACCTGGCGGAATCGGTGTTCAAGGCGGTGAGTACCGGCCGCTGCCTGGTGGCCCAGGCGCCGACCGGCATTGGCAAGACCGTGGGTACGCTGTTTCCGATGCTCAAGGCGCTGGCACCGCAGCAACTGGACAAGGTGTTTTTCCTCACTGCCAAGACCCCGGGCCGGCAACTCGCGCTCGATGCCGCCCGGGTGATCCACGACAGCGCGCCGCAGCTGCCGTTGCGGGTGCTCGAACTGGTGGCGCGGGACAAGGCCTGCGAACACATGGACAAAGCTTGTCACGGAGAATCCTGTCCCTTGGCCAAGGGTTTTTACGATCGTCTGCCGGCAGCCCGGCAGGAGGCCACGCAGGTAAAGGTCTGGGATCAAGGCAGTCTGCGAGAGATCGCGCTCAGGCATGAAGTCTGTCCCTATTACCTGAGCCAGGAAATGGCCCGCTGGGCCGATGTGGTGGTTGCCGACTACAACTACTATTTCGACTTCAGCGCCTTGCTGTTCGGGCTTGCGCAACTCAACCAGTGGCGGGTCGCGGTGCTGGTCGACGAGGCTCACAACCTGGTCGAACGCGGTCGGCAGATGTACAGCGCAAGCCTTGATCAATCAACCTTGAACGGTGTGCGTCACACTGCGCCGGATCCGTTGAAGAAGTCCTTGCAGCGTTTGAACCGTGAATGGAATGCCCTGCACAAAGAGCAGATCCATCCGTACCAGGCCTACGCCCGCGCTCCGGAAAAACTGCTGCAGGCGCTGTCGATGTGCATCGCCGCCTTCGGTGACTACCTCAACGACCATCCCCAGGGGCTGGACAGTGCGTTGCAGGGTTTCTATTTCGAGGCGCTGCAGTTTTCCCGGGTCGCCGAGCTGTTCGATGAGCAGTTCCTGTTCGATGTCAGCAAGCGAGAGCTCTGCACCAGGCGCAGTGTGTCGCAGCTGTGCCTGCGCAACGTGGTGCCTGCCGGTTTCATCCGCCCCAGGCTGGCGGCGGCTCGCAGTAGCGTGCTGTTTTCCGCGACCCTGAGCCCCCGGCACTACTACGGGGACTTACTGGGGTTGCCGACTGACACCGTCTGGGTGGATGTCGAATCACCGTTCACCGCTGACCAGCTGGATGTGCATATCGTCAGCCGGATCTCCACCCGTTTTGTGCATAGACAGGCATCGCTGGCGCCCATCGTCGAATTGATCGCCTCGCAGTTTGAACAGCGTCCGGGCAACTACCTGGCGTTCTTCAGCAGCTTCGATTATTTGCAGCAGGTGGCGCAGTTGCTGGCCGAGAAATACCCGCATATCAAGCTCTGGTCACAGTCGCGCGGCATGGACGAAGGGCAGCGTCAGGCCTTTCTCGAGCAATTTACCAGCAGCAGCCAGGGGGTCGGCTTTGCGGTGCTTGGCGGAGCCTTTGGTGAAGGCATCGACTTGCCGGGCGCACGCTTGATCGGCGCCTTTATCGCCACCCTGGGGCTGGCCCAGTTGAACCCGGTCAACGAGCAGTTGAAACAGCGCATGGCTGCGATCTTCGGTGCCGGTTACGACTACACCTATCTGTTTCCCGGCGTGCAGAAGGTGGTGCAGGCCGCTGGCAGGGTGATCCGCACCCAGCAAGACCGTGGTGTGGTGATGTTGATCGATGATCGTTTTGCCGAAGCCAGGGTTCAGCAACTACTGCCGCGCTGGTGGTCAGTCAGTAAACAGTAGCTACGCCGAACACATAACCCTGTGGGTGCGATGCTCGTCTTGAAATCGCCCAGCCCTCATTGCGCCGGATAAACCGCATCTCGAATGTCCCGCGTAAACGCCCCGGACATGCCTTCGAAGGCGGTATTGGTCAGGGCCACCACGGTCAGCTTCGCCTGCGGATCGACAAACCAGCTGTGACCATAGGCGCCGCCCCACTGAATCGTGCCTTTGGTCTGTGGGGTTTTTGTCAGCGCCGGATCGTCCAGCACCGCCCAGCCGTAACCGAAGCCCCAACCCGGACCTTGGGTCTGCGCCTGGGGTCCGACCTGATCGGTCATCATCGCCTGTACGCTGCGGGTCGAAAGGATAGACCCGCCGCCCTGGCGCAGGATTTCCAGAAAACGGCTGAAATCGCCGGCGGTCCCTGCCATGCCGGCACCGCCTGACGGGTAGGCCTGAGGGTCGAGAATCCGTTTCAAGGAAAAAAGCGTGCTGCTTTCGCCGGATTTGATCACGCCCTCATCGGCCATTCGCAGCGGCACTGGGTTGCCGTCGCTGTACACCGCCGACAGGCGATTGACGTCGCGCACCGAGAACGCTGTATCGCTCATGCCGGCCGGTCCGGTGACCAACTCTTCGACCAACACCGGCAAGCTTTGCCCTGTGACTTTCTGCAGCACTGCGCCCAGCACATCGGTGGCCATGGAGTAACGCCACCGGGTGCCCGGCGGATAACTCAGTGGCACGCTGGCAATGCGCTTGAGATTTTCCTCAAGGCTGAGGCCCGGTTCCGCCAGCCCATCCGAGACGCCCGCGCTGCGATAAGGCCCGTGCTCGGGTTCCAGCAAACCATAACTCAGGCCCGCGGTATGGTTGAGCAGCTGGCGGATGCTGATGTGCGGTTCGCTGCCGTCGGCCAGCCTGGGTCGAAACTCCGGCAGCCAGCGGCTGACTCGATCATCCAGAGACAACCGCCCTTGCTCGGCCAGGCGCATGGTTGCAGCCGAGATTACCGGCTTGGTCACGGACGCGAGGCGGAAAATCGTGTCCTGGGTCATCGGCCTGGCCGCCTCGCGATCGGCGAAACCGGCGGCCCGATGGTAAACCAGCTGACCATCGCGAACGACGATCACCACCGTGCCGACAATTCGCTGTTCGGCGACGGCGCGCTCGATTACCCCGTCGAGACGCCCCGTCAGATCGGGCTGACGGGCTTCGCCACTGGCCAGCGAAGCGCAGAGGGAGGTTGCCAGGATGGCAAGGCATCGGGTTGGAAGATTCATATCATCGCCACCCATTCAGCGGCAAAGCGGTGACAGTCACCCGGCCAGCGCGCGGTCAAAAGATTGCCATCGCGGACCACGAAACCGCGTTGCGGGTTGGCAGCCGAGTCGCGTAAAGGCAGGAGCGGCCCCGACAAAAAGTCGCCCGGACTGGCCAGGGCGGCTCGAACTTCCTCCTCGACCGTTCGCGGGTAGGTGCGGTAGTAGCGACCGAGCAAGGGCGCGGTCAGCGCCCAGGCCAGCAACTCCATACTTTCCAGCAGCGCCGTGACCTTGCGCCCGTGCACTACCGAGCGGCCGGTATCAGGCTCCAGGGTGCGGGCAAGCAGTAGCACCCCGTGACAGACCGCGGCGACCGGTTTCTGCGTCTGGAAGAAGTGCAGGGCGATCCGCTGCGCCTGCTCGGACTCCAGCAAGCTGCGCATGCCAACGGCATGGCCGCCGGGAATCAGCAGTCCTTCGAATTGAACGGGGTCGACATCGGAGTAGGCCATGGGCTTACGGAATGCCTGGTCGTCGATCATGTCCTGGTAGTGTTCCAGATCGGTGCCACGGGTCATCAGCAACGGGTTCAAAGGTCCAAAGCCAATGGATACCAGACGCGAATCCGCATACGCGGGCAGGCCGTGGGGAGTGGCGAAGCGCACTTCGATGCCAGCCTGGCGCAATGCCTGCCAGGGTACGCTGCTTTCGGTGGGGTCGTAGTCGGACTGGGGCAACAGCATGAGGATCATTCAAGACTGCCTGCGCTGATGCCGTGCAGGTATTTGCAATCGATCAAATTGGAGTTCCTTTGAGGCGTATTTCCACGCCAGCGACAAAAAGTCGAGTACAGCCGCAGGCCGAAGCGCTGTCGGACTAATCTGAGTCAAATCCTCGAATAAAGACAGCATTGCGGCAGGCGTGTCATGCCAACCGCAATGCCGACAGACTGCTAGCAGTTGTAAACCCCCACCGCGCAACGGCGCACGGTGCGTCTTGCGACTCCGGCGACACTCACCGGGGTGAGCGGTCGGCCGACACGGGCCTCGGCATCAGGAACAAAGCTGTGAATGCCTGGTATCGACAAAGTTTCTCCGACTTCCAGAGCACACAGCAGGACGAACCCGGCCAGCAGGAAACCGGCAGATTTCATCAGCAGGTTCATTGGGTGTCTCCTCTGACAAAAATTTCCGGCAAGTCATCGGTATTGGGCAGGTCTTTCACATCGATTTTCTTGGCGCTCGTCGAGTTGTTGAAAACGAAATCGTTGGGCGCGACTTCAGCGCCGCTTTTCCAATCCCTTATCTGGATGCTGTATTGCGGCCCACCGGAGACTTGTTTGGAGGTAATCACATATCGGCAAGGGTAGGGGCGGCTGCCCTGGGCGATCCATATCTGCCAATCGACTTCCTTGGTCCGAAACGCCAGGTGGTCGCATTCGACCCCGCCGATGACCCCGCTGCCCAAATCCTTGATGTCGATCACACCGTCCATCAATTCATCCTGAACGTTCGACACCAGCAGGTCGGCAGCAGGCAGGGGCCGGTTGTATTTGTCCCTGATCTCATTGACCAGATGGTCGATGGTCCCGGGCACCGCAATCTGCGTATAGAGGTTGGCGTTTTTGCCGAGCAGGGTCAGGTTTTTTCCATCGAACAGCATTTCGACATCGGCGAATCCGCCGGAGTGAGTGGTGCGGATTTTGTCCGGCCGGTTGAGGATGACCGTGCCGGAGCTTGCCAGCGCCAGTTTCTGCTGATCCTGGGTGATCACTTCAAGGTTGGTGTCGTAGGTGAACGATAGGTTTTTTTGCGCTGACAAATAGTCGGACATGTTCTTGAGCAGGCTCTTGGCATTGGCCTCATCTGCGTGTGCTACCAAGGGTGTGTTCAATCCGGCGAGCAATGCCAGGCTTGCGACGGTCATGCAGGTTGCAGGAAAACCCAGCAATTTTCGGGTTGTCTTTTCCATCTGAGTCCACCCACTGAAAAGAGCGCGGACTTACAACGATAGACGCATAACCGCCGGTTCAACCGACCATTCGGCGGACTCATATTCCCGGATGGTCCGCATCGAAGAGGCCTTCGAGCGTCTGTTTACGCAGACCACCCGGTTTGCCTGTTCAAGGCTTCCGCAACCATGGGCTGGCGAGTTCCAGTGCCCCGCGTCCGTCACGGCGCAGGCAGGCCAGCACCGGCAGCCAGGCCAGCCCGATCAGGCGAATCTGCGACGCCGGCACCACCCGTACTTCACCCGACGAGCCGCCCGCCGGACCGCCACCCGGGATGTAGATCGACAGCCAGGCGTCCCTGGTTTCCAGCACCAGGCAAAACAGCCAGGCGTCATCTTCGTTGATCAAGCCGACCTGCGTCCCCTCGGCGTGCTCCAGGCCAGTGAAACGCTGCGCCGCATCTTTGAGCAGTTCATAGCCCGGAACCTTGCCAAGCACGTTCTCTTCCAGTGAATGCGCCAGCCTGGCCGCGGGCGCGGTTTTCGCCAGCAGACCGGCGAAAAAGCAGATGAGCACCACCGCAATCAAGGCCACCAGCGTAAACCGGGTAATGCCGGCAAAGCTGTGGTTAGTCAACATCGGCAACAGCTTGCGGATCGGCTCGCGCAACAAGTGAACGGCTTTCTCCATCAGGATGACAATCAGCATCAGTGGCAGGATGAACAGCAGGCCTTGCGCCACCGTGGTTCTGATAAAACTCAACATGACGATCTCCCTGTTGTCCGGTTACGGCCAGTTGCGCCGTTGGAGGCTATTGCGCGGCCTTCGCCCAAGAGCAACGCGCTGTTGACTTAACGACGGCGACCTCCGCCACCGCCAAAGGATCGGTTCATTGTCTGCGAGGAGCGTTGGTAGTTGTTCAGGCGTTGATAACCCTGGGAGCGCGCCGCCGAATCGCGGCCGAGGTTTGGCGTCTGATTGAGCCTGTTCGCCGGCTTTGACTCATTATCGGCTCCATGAGAGGGCGTCTGCCTGGGACGATAAGTGTGGTTCAAGAATTTAGCTCTTGCCGGGTGGATGATCCTGTTCCCGGACTGACTGGCGTTAAGGCTGACCCGCACTAGACTCCAAAGAGTAAATCGCCCCTGGAATCAGACAATAGTCTCCAGTCCCGAGAAACGGATCTTCCTTATGACTCAATCGAGCCTATGACCTCTTCTCCAGCCTGGATCATCTGCGAGCACTGCGACTCGGTGTACCAGGCAGTCCCTCTGGCCAAGGGCCAGACGGCTCGTTGCATTCGTTGCGCGGCCATTCTGGACCGCGCGGAGTCGTTCAGCGTTCAACAATTGCTGGCACTGTCCATCAGCGCCGCGCTGTTGTTTGTGTTCGCCAACGCGTTCCCGATCATGACCATCAGCCTGCAAGGCCTGAGTAATCAGGCGACACTGTGGCAGTCGGTGCAAGCCCTGGCGCAAGGAGAGATCAGCGTGATAGCGGCGGTGACGGGATTGGCGATCATCCTCGCGCCATTCCTGCAAATCTGCCTGTCGTGCTGGGTGCTCGGCTTTGCCCTGGCCAAGCGCGCGGCTCCCGGCTTCAAGAACTGCATGCGGACCCTGGAGCACTTGCGACCCTGGAGCATGCTCGAAGTGTGTTTGCTGGGCATTCTGGTGGCCATCATCAAGCTGGCGGGCATGCTCGATGTGCATCCGGGAACGGGATTGTGGGCGCTGGCCATGCTCACCGTGCTGATCATCCTGATTTCCGGTAAAGGCATCCGCAGGCTGTGGAAGGACCTGGAGGACGTCATTCGATGAACATGCCGCCCTATGCCAGCCAGTTGAATCTGACCTTGTGCCATACCTGCGGCCAGGCCTGCCCGGCGGCGGACCCGAGTTGTTCCCGTTGCGAATCACCCCTGCATCGACGCAAACCCAATAGCATTTCGCGTACCTGGGCATTTTTGCTGGCCAGCCTGGTCTTCTACATCCCGGCCAACGTACTGCCGGTGATGTATACCGACATCTTTGGCAGCGGCAGCGAAAACACCATCTTCAGCGGGATCGTCGAGTTCTGGAACGCAGGGGAGTGGGACCTGGCGCTGGTGATTTTCATTGCCAGCGTGGCAGTGCCCTGCATGAAATTCCTGGTGCTCGGCACGCTGCTGATCAGCTGCCAGCGTCGCAGTCTGTGGGCGATGCGCGAGCGGGCCAAACTCTATCGCCTGATCGAAGTGATCGGTTACTGGTCGATGCTCGACGTGCTGGTGGTGGCCGTGATCGCCGCCCTGGTGCAATTCAAATCCCTCAGTACCATCGATCCGCGGATCGGTATCCTGTTTTTCGGTTTGGTGGTGGTTATGACGATGTTCGCCGCCATGAGTTTTGATCCCCGGCTAATCTGGGACGCAGAGGTTGAAAATGCCTGATCATCCAAGTTCCACCGCCGCGCCGGCTCCAGGTACTCCCGAGGTCAAGCGTCGACGTTTCAATGTGTCCCTGGTGTGGCTGGTGCCGATTGTCGCGGCCCTGGTCGGGTTGTCCATGGTGATCCATAACGCCAGAACGGCCGGACCACAGATTACCGTGAGTTTCCTGACGGCCGAAGGGCTGGTGGCAAACAAGACCCAGGTCAAATACAAGAACGTGGTCATCGGCAAGGTGACCACGATTACCTTGCGCGAGGACCAGAGCCAGGTCGACGTGACCATCGACCTCGAGGGTTTTGCCAAATCCTTTGCCACTGAAGATACGCGATTCTGGGTCGTGCGGCCGCGTATCGGTGCCCAGGGCATCTCGGGGATTGATACGCTATTGTCCGGGTCCTTTATCGGTGCCGATGCCAGCGAGTCGAAAAAAATCCAGAAAAAGTTTGTCGGACTCGAAACTCCGCCTTCGATTATCTACGGTGAGCAAGGCACTCGATACACCTTGAAAACCGACGATCTTGGCTCGCTGGATATCGGCTCGAGCGTCTACTATCGGCGTATTCCGGTCGGTGAAGTGGTGTCCTATCAGCTCGCGGATGACGGCAAAAGCGTCGAAGTGCAGATCTTCATCCATGCCCCGAACGACCGGTTCGTGACCCGCGATAGCCGATTCTGGAACGCCAGCGGGGTGGATGTCAGCCTGGCCGCCGACGGCCTGAAAGTGAACACCGAGTCGCTGGCATCGATTCTGGCCGGCGGGATCGCTTTCGTGGAACCCAAGTACAGCCCCAATCCGGTGATCGCAGAAGAAAACACCCGGTTCAACCTGTTCAACGACCAGCAAACCGCCATGGCTCCGGCCGATGGCGAGCCACGCTACATCCGCATGCGCTTCGATCAGCCCTTGCGGGGTCTGGTGATCAACGCGCCAGTGGAATTTCACGGAGTGAACCTGGGGCGGGTGGTATCGGTTGACCTGGACTATGACGAGGTCAAGAAGAGTTTCCCCACCATCGTTGGCGCCGTGATTTATCCCAGCAGGCTGGGTAAGGCCCATGAAAAAATGGTGAAGAACCGGGACGTCAACGACGAAGCCCTGGCTGTCCAGGTAATGGGTCAGTTCGTCGCGCGGGGGCTCAGAGCCCAGGCCAGGACCGGCAACCTGATCACCGGCCAACTCTACATCGCCCTGGATTTTGTCCCGGATGCCACACCGGTGAACTTCGACGTGGCGGCGCGACCCGTGGAAATTCCGACGATACCGGGCAGCCTGGATAAACTGCAGGAGCAACTGCAAACCGTCGTCGACAAGATCAGCAAGCTGCCGATCGACCAGATTGCCGCCAACCTCAATGGCACCCTCGGCGACCTGCAGAAGACTTTCAAGCAGGTCAATGGCGAAGTGCTGCCGCAAATGCGCGATACCCTGGTGCAAGCCAAGAAAACCGTGGCCTCGGCCAATGACAGCTTTTCCGAGGAGTCACCGCAACGCCAGCAATTTAGTCAGGCGATGGATGAGGTCCAGCGTACCGCGCGTTCGGTGCGGGTGCTGACCGATTTCCTTAGCCGGCATCCCGAGGCGCTGATTCGCGGACGGATCAAAGACAACAAGCCCGATGGATATAAATCATCGTCTTCATCCTCTCGAGACATTGACCAGGAATGAACCCCATGACTATTCGCTCCCTGGCCATTTTCGCCACCCTGGGCCTGAGCGCCTGCACCTCTGCGCCGACCCATTACTACACCCTGGTGCCGACCGCGACGGACACCGCTGCGCGCCCCCATGTGGCCGTGCCTGCCTTCCAGTTCGAGATGTTGCCGGTGCGCATCCCGGTCCAGGTCGACCAGCCGCAGGTGGTGATCCGCCAGGGCAGCGGCGCCTTGGCGATCCTCGAAACCGAACGCTGGAGCGCCCCGCTGGCCGACGAATTTCATGACGCCCTGGCCAGCCAGATGGAGCTCAAGCTGGGTATCCGCGATCTGGCGGGCTTACCCAGGATTCCCGGCCGCGAAGTGCTTTCGCTGCAAACCGACGTCCGGCGTTTCGACTCGTTGCCGGGCCAGTACGCCTTGATCGATACGGTCTGGAGCATCAGCCTGCGCGGCGCTGGCGAAAAATCCCGGAGCCTGACGTGCAGTAGCATCATCCGCCAACCCGCCGGCCCCGGAGTGCAGGATGTGGTGCTGGCCCATCAGCAGGCCATCGGACAACTGGCGGGCATCATTGCCGGTACCGCACGCAACTGGTCAACGCAACGGGGGACCGGCTGCCCTTAGCCCAACACATTTTTTGATGCTTGGCAGGGCGTAGCAGCTGTCGAGTAGAACGAGGCAGCGTCCGGCGGCGAAGCAGCCGTAAGACCCTGCACTTCGGTGTTTCAGATAAACCGCGAGCACAGCTTTTACGAGGACTCCGTCCTCGGACGCTGCCTCGTTCTACTCGACTGCTGCTACGGGATAGAGATGTGCAGATACCCATGCCCTTGATGCCCTGTCCGTCGAAACCTAAAACTTCGCAAAACTCAACGCATCGACGATGGCCGACCCGCCGATGCCGGTCAGCGCCAGCAGCAGCGCGCGCACCAGCGGCTCTTCCGAGTAGCGCGAGAAGGCGCCGGTATTGAGCGCCGCGATGCGCTCGCGAATCATCCGGAACTTGTCATAACCCGGCATGCCGGCGGGTGTTTCCAACAGATAGCTATCAACCCGCTGCAGCGCCGCGGCTCGGGCCTTTTCCGCGGCACGGCGCAGCGACAGCGCGCTGATCAGCAGCACCAGTGCGGTCAGCACGAATGAAATGACCACGCTGGGCGGTGTCGGCCAGTTGTCGAACACACTGCTGCGAGACGCCATCAGGATCAACAGGACTACCGTCGGTGCATAGATCAGACGGTTGACCGCCGCGGTGCGCTTGGCGATCAACATCATGTCCACCCAATCATCGATACAGGCATGGTCCCGGATACCAAAGATCTTCTCGTGCTGATCCTGCAACTTTTTTGGCCAGATTGCGTGATAGCTGCTCAGTTGCCGGATGAATCGCGTCAGCAGGCGATTGGCATCCACCACCCAGAACACCAGCAGTTGGAAAACCAGGGTTGGAACCAGCCAGCTCAACCGCCAGACCGGCGACTCTCCGCGCACCGGAACCCCTTCCATTGGCCACAGCACAAAGAGCACGCTGGTGATCACCACAAAAATCCAGGTGGCGAGGACGGCGCGCAGCATCCGCGCACCGAAGGTACCGCTCACGCAGTGCTCCCTCCAGAAGCGCAGAAAGGAAATGATCGTGCGCTGATCTGCGTCATCCGAGCGGGGAAGAGCAGCCCATGCCTTGGGTTGTGTTCTGGCAATGCTGGTGGACGAGAGCGGGAACAGCACCAGAAACAGGCAATGCCCCAGTGCTTCGAACCATTGATGCCATGTGCGCCTTTTTCCGCCTTGAGCGAAGCGCGGAAACTGCCGCCACAGACTCGCTCGATGGCTGCGCAGGTAGGGGCTCAAATGATAGGAAGTCTCGATTTCGATCCGGCTGACGCGCAGGCTGCGCCAGCCCCAGGCCAGCGCCGAGATCGAAATCAGCACTGCAAGCAGGCGCAGCGCCACCGTTGGCCAGGCGCTGATGCCCTCGAACAGGAACATCGGCTCGCCCAGTCCGCCGCCCGTCAAGGTGTGGCGGATCTGGAATGCCCACAGCAGCGCGAGGATGAAGGCGACGACAGGCACCGCGATGTACCACGCCGACGAGTCGAACAACCCTCTGGCCACGGCGGGGGCGGGCGGGCCTTCGCAAGGCGCCGGCTGGCGCCGGGAGCGGCGGATAAGCCCCGAGCAAATGATCCCCAGCAGGATCAACACGAAGGTGATCCACATGAACTCCACGCGCCAGTACTGGGTGGCGACCCAGGCGGACAGCCCGGCCCCCACATACAGTGCCAGCGGCACCCCCCGCACCCAGGGTGGCAGGCTGTTGTTGGGGGATTGCTCATTGGTCCACCACCAGCCCAGGAAGATCGCCAGGACCAGCAGGATCAGCGACAGCGGCCCGGCCCAAAAGTACGACTGTCGTTCTTCGAACTTGTTGCGCACCGATTGGGACAGTTCGGGATACGCCGGTGGCGACGGATCCTGCAGGCAGCGCAGGGCCATGATGTCCTGCGGACGTATAGTGCTGCCCCGGCCTGGCCGCGCACTGATCGGTGCTGCGCAATCCTCGGTGCGCGATGCAGTCAACCGGCTCGCCAAGGGGATGAAGCCACTGATGCCCACTTCATAAATGCCGGGCGAGAGCAGCCCCGATTTCGAATAATCGAATTTCGCCCGCTTGGCGTCGAAGCTCTGTGGCGCCTGCGCGGCCAGCACCGAGATGAACACCGCGCTCTGCAAACTGTCGCGAAACGGCGGCACGTCCTGTTGCAGGGCGCGCGTCAGCGTCAGGCCATAGGGAGCGGCCAGCACCAGATTGCGGGTGGTCTGCGCCTGCCCGCGTTGCAACATGCGCGCGTCAAGATCGGTGGAGAAAAACACCTTGTTCGGCATCCGGCTCTTGACGGCCTGCAAGACCAGCAACTTGTCGTAGGTGTCGACGCCCAGCACGCCAATGGCGCCGATACCACTTTCACCATTTCGGCGATAAGCCTCGTCCTCGAGCACAATGTGGTCGGCGAGGCGGCGCAGGTAATCGAGCTGGGAATTGCCATCGGACTTCTCGAGCGGGCTCAGATCCAGTTGGTTGCTGTCCTTGCCGGCGTCCTTGGCGGCGGCCTTGTCGCCGCTCGGGGCTTCCTCCGGAAGGCGTCCGTCGAGGCCGCGCAGATAGCTGAAGCGCAGCACCCACTCATCGACCATTGCCTTGTCGCCCTGGCTGATGCGGGCGCTCTCGGCAACCTGCGACTTGAAGCTCTCGATCAGTGCGCGGCTGTAGAAACTGTCCCACTCGGAGATCAGCGCAATGCGATTGGCGCGCATCCTGCCCGCGGGAGCGCAAGGCATTCCGACCCGCAGGGTCACACCCTTGGCGCATTGCACGCCGGCAGCCGGATCTACTCGACGCAGCTTCAGTTCCTCCAATAGCAAGCGCGTCATGGTGCCGTCGTCGCTGACCGTGCGCAGCAGGTTCAATGACTCCTTGTGCCGGGTTGGCTCCGCTGGTATTTGCTCGGGGGAACCGGCCTTGGTGAAGCCGCGCATCAACATCTTTTTGTCGGCTGTGGCCAGTGGCGAGTAAATCTCGATATGGGGCACAAGCGTGCCTTGGGCCTCCTGCCAGTACATATCCCGGAGCATGGTCGAGTTGGAGGGGCCGATCACCTTGAGTAGCGTACTGTCGGGCTGCGCGTCGCACGCTTGCGCAGCGCCGTACGCCTGGCGGACTTTACAGGCCAGGGTGTGGCGCAATGTGTCGAGCTTGTGCAACGGGTCCGAACCGAGATATTCCTGCTTCACCCAGAACAGCATGGTCCGGTCAGCCGGATGCTTTATGTCGTCAGCGTCCGTCGGGGGATCGAACGGGTCGGCGACGAAGGTTTCATAGGGGAGTTCAGCGCGTTGCGGATCGGTTTCGGTGCCTTGCGGATCACCCGCCAGATCGTTTGCAAGGGCCAGGCAACGGATGTGCTGCTCGTCCTCCGGGACCATTCGGGAATTCTTGAAGCCGGCCAGGGTTGCGTAGCGAATGCGCCGGCGCAGTTCGACCTCATCGGCGTACGGACCACCCTCGACCAGCGCCACCATGATGTCCGGAAGCGCTCCCTGCTCGGGCGAGGTGCCAGGTACCGCGGACTTGCCGGAAAGCGTGCTACTGCACTCAGAACCTGCGTCTTTGCCGCCCTTGAGCTTTTTACGATAGCGCTCGAGTGCATCGAAGGGGTCCTGCCACAGGCGAGCTTCTATGGGCAGTTGCGCCTGGAATTGCCCGCCGATGGGGCGCGACTCGAGGAAAGGCTCACGGTACAGAGCAAAGGTCGATACCACCAGGCTGAGGATGACTGCGCTGCCTGGCAGCCAGAAGCCCAGGTTGCTTCCTGAATCCTTGTTGTTGTCCATGGCCTTTCCCTCAGGTGTCGGGGCGACCGCTACTCCTAAGGTATAGACCCAACCAGGGCGCCCGCCCAATTCGCGGGCTGCGCCAAGGGGGCTGGTAGCAGCTGCCGAGCCCGCGAGGCTGCGTCCGAGGACGAAGTCCTCGCTAAGCCTGCGTACACGTTTTGCCTGAAGGAACCCGTTGCCTGGTTTAACGACCGCTTCGCGGCCGAACGCAGCCTCGCAGGCTCGGCAGCTGCTACGGCCCTATGACCAAACACAGGATTGGCACGTGTTCAGCGCACCAGGCACGGTTGTTTGTTGTTGAATTTCCAGCCGGGGATCAGGAACTGCATGGCCACGCTGTCGTCACGCGCGCCGAGGCCCATGCCTTTGTACAGTTCGTGGGCCTTGGCCACCTGGTCCATATCCAGCTCGACACCCAGGCCGGGTTTTTCTGGAACCTGTACGCAGCCATCGACTATTTGCAGCGGCGCCTTGGTCAGGCGCTGGCCGTCCTGCCAGATCCAGTGAGTGTCGATGGCGGTGATTTCACCCGGGGCCGCAGCGGCCACGTGGGTGAACATTGCCAGTGAGATGTCGAAATGATTGTTGGAATGCGAACCCCAGGTCAGACCCCATTCGTTACACATCTGCGCCACCCGAACCGAACCCTGCATGGTCCAGAAGTGCGGGTCGGCCAAGGGGATGTCTACCGATTGCAACTGGATCGCATGGCCCATTTCGCGCCAGTCGGTGGCGATCATGTTGGTCGCGGTTTTCAGGCCGGTCGCACGGCGAAACTCAGCCATGACTTCGCGACCGGAGAAACCATTCTCGGCGCCACAGGGGTCTTCCGCGTACGCCAGGACATGATGCTGATCGCGGCAGAGGCGAATGGCTTCCTTGAGCGACCATGCACCATTGGGGTCCAGGGTGATACGCGCGTCGGGGAAGCGCTCGGCCAGGGCGGTGACCGCCTGGATTTCTTCGTCGCCGCTTAACACGCCGCCCTTGAGCTTGAAGTCCTGGAAGCCATAGCGGGCGTGGGCCGCTTCGGCCAGACGGACGACGGCTTCGGCGGTCATGGCAGGTTCATGGCGCAGGCGGAACCAGTCGTTGTCCGCCTCCGGCTCGCTGCGGTAGGCCAGGTCGGTCTTGTGGCGATCACCGACGTAGAACAGATAACCGAGCATTTTCACTTCATCGCGCTGCTGGCCTTCACCGAGCAGGGCCGCGACCGGTACCTCCAGGTGCTGACCCAGCAGGTCAAGCAGGGCGGCTTCCAGACCGGTAACTGCATGGATGGTGATGCGCAGATCGAAGGTCTGCAAGCCGCGACCTCCAGAGTCTCGCTCGGCAAAGGTCTGGCGCACCGTATTGAGGATTTTCTGGTAAGTGCCAATGCCGTTGCCGACCACCAGCGAGCGGGCGTCTTCGAGGGTCTGGCGGATTCGTTCGCCGCCCGGCACTTCACCCACGCCGGTATGGCCGGCATTGTCCTTGAGGATCACGATATTGCGGGTGAAGTACGGACCATGGGCGCCGCTGAGGTTGAGCAGCATGCCATCGTGGCCGGCCACCGGGACGATCTGCATGCTGGTAATGACCGGGGCTTTGCTGGCGTCTTGGGGGTTCGAGGTGTGCATTGGGTTGTCCTGTAAATTCGTATTGGTTTGATCCGGGGCAGTGGCCTGGCGTTTCCCGGCGCAGGCCTGCCCCGTCCTGGTCAGGAGTGGCCTGGGGCCGGTTTCAGTGCGACGGCGGGTGCACCCTTGGGCTTGTTGCGAGCGGCGAAGACAATGATCGCGGCGATGATCGAAGTCGCGGCCAGGCCGTACAAACCGCCCTGGATCGAGCCGGTGCGTTCTTCCAGCAGGCCAAAGGTGGTCGGTGCCACGAAGCCGCCGAGGTTGCCGACCGAGTTGATCAGTGCGATCACACCGGCGGCGATTCGTGCGTCCAGATAGGCCTGTGGAATTGGCCAGAACAGCGATGATGCGGACTTGAAGCCCAGCGCCGCGAAACAGATGGCGACGAAGGCAAAGACCGGTCCACCGGTGGTCGACATGAACATCCCGGCGGCGGCGATCAGCAACGCGGTTGCGACCCATGCTTGCTGGTTTTTCCATCTGGCCGAGAAAGATGCGAAGGCATACATGCCGACGATCGACAGCAACCACGGAATCGAGTTGAACAGCCCGACCTGGAGATCGCTGAGCTCGCCCATCTTCTTGATGATGCTCGGCAGCCAGAAGGTCGCGGCATAGATGGTCAGCTGGATAAAGAAGTAGATCAGGCAGAACAGAATGATCTGGCGGTCCTTGAGCAGTTTGCCCAGCGTCGGCTTGATCGGCGTTGCCGCTTCACGGGCCAGTTGCTCGGCATCAATGGCCTTGACCAGGGCATCCTGCTCGGCACGGGTCAGCCATTTGGCATCGTGAGGTCTGGAGTCGAGCCAGAACCAGACGAAGACGCACAGCACCACCGAAAACATCCCTTCGATGAAATACATCCACTGCCAGCCATGCATGCCCAAACCGGTTATTTGCAGGAGCAACCCCGACAACGGACCGGAGATCAGCGATGCGATCGCCGAGCCACTGAGAAAGATTGCAATCGCTTTACCGCGCTCCACCCCGGGCAACCAGCGAGTGAAGTAATAGATCACCCCCGGGAAGAATCCTGCTTCGGCCACACCCAGCAGGAAACGCAGGATGTAGAAGTGGGTTTCGTTCTGGATGAACGCCATGCAGGTAGCGACAATTCCCCAGGTCAGCATGATGCGGGTCAGCCAGATACGCGCGCCGACTTTCTGCAAGAGGATATTGGAAGGGACTTCGAACAGCGCGTAACCGATGAAAAACAAGCCGGCACCAAAGCCATAGGCTGCGGCACCGATGCCCAGATCGTGCTCCATGTAAGAGCGCACGAAGCCGATATTCACCCGGTCGATGTAGTTGACGATAAACATGATGACAAACAGCGGCAGGACATGACGCTTTACTTTCGATACGGCCGAAAGCAAAGCCGGATCCGCGCCGTCGCTCACCCTGGAATTGGATGTGTTCACAGTATTTTCTCCCACTCGTTATTTTTATGCGGGGTATGGCGTGATCAAGTGTCAGGCGGGCGTATCGAAATCGCTGACGGGGAGGGCGAGGAGTGCGGCAAAAGGGAGGGCGTTGATTGCGTGTGGCTTCATGGTGGGTCCGCCTGCTGAATAGTTCTTGTTAGGGGTGTGGCTCTAGTTGATAGACATCATACAACTGCGATTTTTGTCCTACAAGGCGGGCTGCTCGATTTTATCGTTCTAGGTTTTTTGTTTTTTATGCATTTTTACTCGTGTTTGTCGCGTTATATCTATTGTTTATAGAGCGTTGTCGAGGGTTCTTAAGGTTTTTTTGGAGTAATGAGTGGAGTGGGTTTTGGTTGGCTGTATCTCGAAGGGTGACGTCAAACTCCTGAGTCACTGATCTTTTGTTGAGTGTTGTCATACAAGTTGAAAGTGGAAATTGCGATACTTTGCACGGCGCACAGGGAACTGAGCGCAACACGAAATAGCCAGGATGTTACGATTCGATAGCACGGATTAGTGGATGACCATGATGCAAAACGATACTGATGCACCTGCCCGCAAACGCTCCCACAACCTTGCCTATGAGCTGGTGGCAGAGCTGACCCAAAGGATTTTGCTGGGCAGCCTCAAGCCTGGCGAAAAGCTTCCGGCAGAAAACACCATTGTTCGCGAGCACGGGGTCAGTCGCACGGTAGTGCGTGAGGCCATCTCGAAGTTGCAGGCATCAGGGTTGGTGGAAACCCGCCACGGCATCGGCACTTTTGTCCTTGAGCGCTTGCCCGAACAGGGCTTGCGCCTGAATGTCGATACAGCCATGAGCGTGCGCAGCATTCTCGAGTTGCGCATGGGCCTCGAAACCCAGGCCGCAGCCCTGGCCGCCAAGCGTCGCAGCCCGAAGCAGTTGGTGCAGATGCGCAAGGCACTGGATGACTACCAGCGTTTATTGGCCAATAACGACAGTTGTGTCGAAGAGGACAAACGCTTTCATTTGCTGATTGCCGAGGCCACCGGCAATACCTGCTTTACCGAAATCATGCAGCATCTGGGGAACTCGATGATTCCCAGGACCCGGGTGACCGCTACTGAACGTGGCGGAGTCGACTTGGCGAAGCTTGGGCAGCTTGCCAATCTGGAGCACGAGGCCATTCTCAA
Organism: Pseudomonas sp. KH_050; assembly: GCF_057838875.1. Taxonomy (NCBI): domain Bacteria; kingdom Pseudomonadati; phylum Pseudomonadota; class Gammaproteobacteria; order Pseudomonadales; family Pseudomonadaceae; genus Pseudomonas; species Pseudomonas sp. KH_050. Next base: position 3,120,497 of record NZ_CM174478.1, read on the forward strand.
TGCCATCAAAAAACAGGACCCGGACGCTGCTCGAGCGGCGATGTGGCTACATCTGACAAACAGTCGTGACCGGTTTTGTGCAGATTGAGCAGGTCACACAGGCCATAGCACCACGACATTTTACGCTTCAGCACTGGACTCAAACCTGAAGAGCGTGCAGGCATATCCATCGACTGACAGCTGATGACGAGTGAATTCACCCTTGGTGAGGTCGGGGATAACCCTGGCCCAGAATGCGCGAGCAGGCTGATTGGCGTCGATGTGGAAAATCTGCCACTGGCCAGGAAATTTTTTCAGTAATGCCGACACCACAAACCTGCCGATGCCTCGACCGCGATAGCGGCGGCCGACGAAAAGGTGGCCGAGATTGTACTGGGCGCCTTGCGAGCGAACCTCGTCGTCAATTGTCACGAAGCCAACCAATTCACCGTCAGCCTTGATCAGGAAGGGCCGGGTCGCCGGTTTTCGCCAGTAGTCGAGTTTAGGCTGGATACTGAAAAAACCATGCTCGCCGAACTCCAGCGCCAGCCACTCGCTGAAGTCGTACATATAGAACTGCATCAGGTTTTCGATGCATTCGAGTTCATCGCGCTGGGCGTTGTGCAGTTCTATCGAGAGCATGCGGGGCGCTCCTTCTTGCAGCCTGTGGCGTCATGCAGACTCTCGCTGACCAGGCGCTGAATGTCCACGATCGGCGTAGGAGCTGGCGCAGCCTGCGATCTTTTGGCGGCTCTGGAGAATGCCCGAAGCAAGATCAACAGATCGCAGCCTGCGGCAGCTCCTACCGGGGGATTGGGTGAATCCGTGAAATTCGGGCTGTCGAGGAATGGCGTTAACCGGACATAGCAGGTGTACCCGGTCGGCGTAGGAGCTGGCGCAGCCTGCGATCTTTTGGCGGTTCTGGAGAATGCCCGAAGCAAGATCAACAGATCGCAGCCTGCGGCAGCTCCTACCGGGGGATTAGGTGAATCCGTGAAATCCGGGGTGCGCGCAGTCGAGGAATGGCGTTAACCGGAGAGTGCGGGTCTACCCGGTCGGCGTAGGAGCTGGCGCAGCCTGCGATCTTTTGGCGGTTCTGGAGAATGCCCGAAGCAAGATCAACAGATCGCAGCCTGCGGCAGCTCCTGCGCGCTTACCAAAGCGCCAGGGTGTAGCTGAGGATCAGGCGATTCTCATCCAGATCGTTGCCGAAATTCGAACGCACCGACGCGTTGCGCCATTTCAAGCCCAAGCCTTTCAACGTACCGTCTTGCACCACATAAGCGATGTCGGTGTTGCGCTCCCATTCCTTGCCTTCGCCCGGAGCATTGCGTTGCACGTTGTCACCCGAGATGTAGCGGGTCATGAAACTCAATCCCGGCAAACCCAGCGAGGCAAAGTTGTAGTCGTAGCGCGTTTGCCAGGAGTGCTCGTCGACGTTGGCGAAATCGCCGATCTGCACGAAGTTGACCAGGTAGGGATCGCTGCGGCCGATATAGGGAAACGGATCGTCGCCGCTCATGCGCTGGTAGCCGAAGCCCAGGGCATGGCCGCCCAGGCTGTAGGTGAACAATGCACCGAAGGCCTGGTTGTCGAGGGCGCGGAAGTTGCCGTCTTCGGTGCTGCGCGCATAGCGCAGATCGCTCTTGAGCGACTGGCCCGAGCCCAGGTCCAGCAGGTGCACGAGCCCGAGGTAGTTCTGCTGGTAGATATCTTCCAGCTTGCCGTAGCGGTACTGCGCCGTGAGGTTCGGCAGGAACTGATAGTCACCTCCAGCGAACTGGAACTTGTCGCTGCGCCCGCCGATGCGGTTGGCGGTCATGTCCTGATAATCGGTGGAGTCGACGAAATTGATCTGCGTGAGTTGCCCGGCCGTCAGTTTCAAACGGTCGATTTCCTGCACATTCGCCAGGCCGCCCTTGAACGTTCCCGGCAACAGGCGAGTGTCGTTGGAGCTCACCACCGGATCCTTGATCTGCAAAGTCCCAAGCTTCAAGGTGCTGTTGGACAAGCGCATTTTTGCGGTCAGGCCCAGTTCGCTGTAGTTGTCCTGGGAACCGCCGGACGAATCTGGCGGCAACAGATTGGTGCCCGCTGTACCGCCGCCGGAGTCCAGCTTGAACCCGGCCATGGCCAAGGCATCCAGGCCAAAACCGAGAGCGCCGGCGGTGTAACCGGACTCCATGCGCAACAGAAAACCTTGCGCCCATTCCTCAGCCTTGTCTCGCGAGCCGTCCTGGCGAAAATCGCGGTTGAAGTAGAAGTTGCGCGCTTCCAGGCTGCCTTTACTGTCCGCAATAAAGTCCGCCTGGACGGCCGGTGCGCAGAGCAGGCTCATGCCAAACAAGGTGCCGACAGGGCTGTAGCCGCTCCAGAAGGTGTGTTTTTCGTTTTTTGACAGGGAGATGTACCCAGCGAACGGCCCGGGGCGGCCCGTACCTGAAAGCACATGATCAGTCATGGTTTTTTCCATTGGAGTTCCTGCTACAGCAAGTGATGATGACGGACACGCCTGTTTATTTTTTTGTGAAGGCGTTGTCGTGGGGGAGCGGACGCAGTGACCTGTGTCGTGGAGCGGATTCTTCGCGCCGGGGCCAAGCAGCGTCAAACGGGAAAAAAGCGAGTCTATGCATAAATAAATTTGATACCCCGGCAGCCGACTCTGGAGTAACAATTGCAACGCGCCGAACATGTTCTCTGTGGGGGACAGTGAATTCCCCGTCAATATCACCAAAGCAACAAGAGCCGCGAGAGCCGCCATGAACCTCAAATTCCTCGAAACCTTCGTCTGGGTGGCCCGCCTGCAAAGCTTCAGCCTGACCGCGGAGAAAATGTTCAGTACCCAGGCCGCGATCTCCAGCCGGATCGCCTCCCTGGAAGACGAGCTGGGCCTGCGCCTGTTCGTGCGTGATTCACGCGGAGTCTCGCTGACGCCCGAAGGTCTCAAGGTGCTCGACTATGCCGAGCAGATGCTGGAGGTGCAGCGAGCGTTGAAACACTCCCTGGACAACACCAGCCCACAGCAGGGGCTGGTGCGCATCGGCGTGATGGATACGGTGATCCACACCTGGCTCAGCCCGTTGATGTCGACCCTGATGCAGACCTTTCCCGCCGTGGAAATCGAGATCACCGCCGATGCCGCGCGCAATCTCTGCGAGCAGTTGCAGAAGGGCTACCTGGACATCGTGTTCCAGACCGACCTGATCCGCCACGAAAGCGTGCGCAACCTTGAGCTGGCGCATTACCCCATGCACTGGATCGCCGCCAGCAACTCGATCTACGCCCGGCCCTATGCCTCGCTGGTGGAGATGGCCGGTGAACGCATCATCACCTTCGTCAAACACTCACGCCCGCATCAGGATGTACTCAACCTGCTGCATGCCCATGGCATCAATACGCCGCGGGTCAGTTGCGTCAATTCGGTGTCGGCCATGACCCGGCTGATTCGCGACGGCTTCGGTATCGGCGCCTTGCCGGCCGCACTGGTGGCCAAGCCCCTGGCCAGCGGCGAGCTGATTCAGCTGGAGCCGGGCAGCCGTTTGCCGCAACTGGATGTCGTCGCCTCGTGGCGCGCCGGGGTCGGCCTGGAACTGGTGGAAAGCATTGTCAGAATGAGCCGCCAGGTGGTCAATCAATACGCCTCGGATGTCGGCCCGCAACGAATGGTTTCGGTAGCGGATCTCAACAGCCGGCTGCCCCTCGAATAACTTTTAGTTATCCGGGGGTAACAACATTCCTTGTTGGACGGCGTCGCCATGGTTTTCTACAAAGAGTCACCGAATCCATGGAAAAGTCGTGATGAACCAGCCCGTCCTGTCCTTCGAGCAATTGCAGCACACCGCCCCGTTGGCCTTGCGCCAAAGCATCGCCGCCGGGCAGTATCAGGGCCACACCAGCGGCCTGGGCCAGGGCCGGGTGCAAGCCAATATCGTGATTCTGCCCCGTGACTGGGCCGACGAGTTTCTCAGGTACTGCGCCCTCAATCGCCAGGCCTGCCCGTTGCTCGACGTCACCGAGCCGGGTGATCCGTATTTTCGCAATCTTGGGGTAGCCATCGATATCCGCCATGATGTGCCCCGATACCGGGTCTATCGCCATGGCGAACTGAGTGAAGAACCGCTGGATATCGAACACCTGTGGCAGGGCGACCTGGTGGCCTTCGCCATCGGTTGCTCGTTCTCCTTCGAACAACCCTTGCTGGATGCCGGCATCACGCTCAGGCACATCGATCTGGGGCGCAATGTCGCCATGTACCAGACCAATATCGACACCCGGCCCACCGCGCGCCTGGGCGGCAAGCTGGTGGTGAGCATGCGGCCGATGAAAGCCGCGGCGGCGATCCAGGCGATACAGATCACCGCCCGCATGCCCAACGTCCACGGCGCGCCGGTACACATCGGTGATCCGTCACTGATCGGCATCCATTCGCTAAGCACCCCGGACTATGGCGATGCGGTACCGATCGAAGCCGACGAAATCCCGGTGTTCTGGGCCTGTGGCGTGACTCCGCAGTCGGTGGTGCAGGCTTCACGTCCACCGCTGTGCATCACCCATGCCCCGGGTTGCATGCTGGTGACGGATCTGTGGAACAATGCTTTGTAAACCCATTGATACAACGGACAATCAATGAAAGCGCCTCGGTTATCGATACAACAGTACATAAAAGCCAAGGACGGTAACCGTCCGCATCTGTTGCGGCAGGCCTTTACCCCAGACGCCGTACTGGACATGGTGGTGCACACCGGATCCATCTCGTTCCCGCCCCACGTTGAAGGCCTTGGGCCGATCGGCGAAGTCCTGGTCAGTCGGTTCGGCCAGACCTTCGAAAACGTTTACACCTTCTGCCTGGGTGGCCCCCCTGAAGCGGATAGCACAAGATTCCGATGTAAATGGCTGGTTGCCATGTCCGACAAGAGCTCCGGCGAGGTCCGGGTAGGCTGCGGTTTGTATGAATGGCAGTTCAGTCCCGGGTCGGGGCTGGTCGAGAAGCTCACTATTACCATCGAGCACATGAAGACGCTGCCGGTGACTGAGCTGCAGCCGATCATGGATTGGGTAGCAAACCTGGACTATCCGTGGTGCAGCCCGGAAGAGGCTGTAAGCAACGCTCCGGACCTGGACAGGCTTGACGATGTGATCCATTACGTCACGGCCTAGGGTTGAGTGAAAATCTCCAGCAGATGGCCGTCGGGGTCATCGAAATACACCCGGCGACCACCGTCCAGGCGGTTTATTTCGTTCGGTCGCTGCTTGCCGGGATCGGCCCAGTAGGGAAGCCCGCGGGCCTGAATGCGGGCGAAGATCGGGTCGAAGTCGTCTTCACCAATCAGGAATGCGTAGTGTTGGGAGGCGATCTCGCCATCCTCGTTGTAATAGTCGAGCGAGACGCCGTTATCCAGCTGGACGATCAGCATCGGACCGAACGGGGCAGGGCGGGGCAGGCCCAGCAGCTCCACCAGAAATGATGAGGACTGGTGCTTGTCACGGCACCAGACGATGGTGTGGTTCAGCTGTACGCTCACGCTGGAATCCTCCTCCCTCGATCACCTTCAGCTTAGGCAACATTCGACTTTCCACGAGCTGTCGCCGACTGACTGCGCCGCCATGCCGCGGGCGGAGCGCCAAACTCGCGGCGAAAGGCCCGGCTGAAGGCGGTATCGGTCTGGTAACCCACCTGTTCTGCGATGTGCGTCAACGAGGCATTGCTGCGGCGCAAAAGATTGGCCGCCAGTTGCATGCGCCATTGTGTCAGGTACTGCATGGGCGAACTTCCCACCAGTTGCTGAAAGCGTTGCGCAAGCACCGACCTTGAGGTGCCTGCGGCACGCGCCAGTTCATCCAGGGACCAGGCATGGGCAGGGCTTTTGTGCAGCGAGTTCAAGGCGGCGCCGACGATCCGGTCCCTGACCCCGGCCAGCCAGCCGGTACGACCTTCGTTTTGTTCGCTCATGTACAGGCGCAAAACCTCGATGAACAGCACCTCGGCCAGTTTCGCCAGTACTCCGGCACCACCGGGGCGTGGGGAGCGCGCCTCGGCCAGGGCGTAACGCACCGAGGACTCCAGCCAGATACCGGCACTTGAACCACGTACATTGACCCTGACCAGTGGCGGCAGTCCCGCCAGCAGCATGCTCGCCAGGCGGGTATCGCACGCCAGGTAGCCACACACCAGCCGGGTTGCCGGACCGCCACCGCCGTAGTTCAATTGACGTGGACGGCGCGACAGTACCGCAGCCAGACGCCCCCCTTTGGCCGGCGCGAGCCCAGGTTGAGAACTCATGCGATGGGCATCACCCTGGGGAAAAATCACCACGTCGCCGGCGATCAAAAGCACCGGCGGCTGGTTGTCGAGTTCGACATAACACTCGCCTTCGGTGATCAAGTGAAAGATCACCACCCGCTCGGCATCAGGCTCCAGCAGCGGCGCCACCGAGTTGGCACTGGGTGACTGGTAGCACCAGGGCGCGGTGAACCTGGCATTGATAAAGATCGCGCCCACCAGCTGGACCACGCCCAGGGTCTGCGACAGTGCGTCCATCAGCCGTTGCTCCGATGCGTTGGTTGCAGGGTTCTGACCAAGCGCTGTGCTGCCATGGCCGATCTCCCCATTGGCTGGACTTTTCCGATTGTGAGCGCGTGGCCGCGGGACAGGCAATGTCCGGACGATCGGGCAGACCTTGCCGACGATCGGGCAGGACGCCAGGGTTTTCGAGCGCGATAGTTGTCCGACGGGGTAACTGCCTGCCCCGGACATCCAGCAAGTGGAGGTTGCCATGCCGAAGTTCGTCATTGAACGCGAGATTCCAGGAGCCGGAAACCTTACGGAGCGAGATCTGAAAGCCCTTTCGCAAAAGTCCTGCAAGGTCATTAGCGAACTGGGACAGCAGGTGCAGTGGCTGCAAAGCTACGTCACCGGCGACAAGTTTTACTGCGTGTACATCGCACCGAACGAGGAGCTGGTCAGGGAGCACGCCAGGCAAGGCAGTTTCCCCATAAACCAGGTTTCCCGGGTCACTTCGATCATTGATCCCACAACGGCGGAGTAGCGGCGTTCAACGAGGTTTTGCACGGGTCGCGGCTGATCGACAGCCCGGCCTTTTGCGCGAAGTCGACGTCCTCCCACTCGGAGCCAGAACTCATGAGCACACCGATTGATTTAAACGCCCTGAAAAACCGTCAGATGGTTTCCTGGGCCAGTGGCGACTATGCCGTGATCGGCACCACCTTGCAGATAGTCGGCGAGCAATTGGCCGAGGCCTGCGACCTGCGTTGCGATGAGCAGGTGCTTGACGTCGCGGCCGGCAATGGCAATGCGACGCTGGCCGCGGCGCGTCGAGGCTGCAAGGTGACCTCGACCGATTACGTGGCTGCGCTGCTCGAACGCGGCGAAGACCGCGCCAGGGCCGAGCGCCTGGAAGTGACCTTTCAGGTGGCCGACGCCGAAGCCCTGCCTTTCGAGGATGCGAGCTTCGACGTGGTGCTGTCGACCTTCGGCGTGATGTTTACCCCCGACCAAGCGAAAGCGGCCGCCGAGCTGGCGCGGGTGTGTCGGCCTGGGGGCAGGATAGGCCTTGCCAACTGGACCCCGGAAGGGTTTGTCGGGCAGATGTTCAAGACCCTCGGGCGCCATCTCCCGCCACCGGCGGGCGCGCAACCGCCTTCGCTATGGGGCACCGAGGCTCATCTGCAGACCCTGTTCGCTGACCGCGCCGCCAGGATCGCGGTGACGCGCCGGCTGTTCAATTTCAGGTACCGCTCGGCCGCGCACTTCATCGAAGTGTTTCGCACCTGGTACGGACCGGTTCACAAGGCCTTTGCGGCGCTTGAGGCCGACGCTGCCCTGGCCCTGGAACACGACCTGACCGCACTGTTGAACAGCCTGAACCGGGCCGGCCCGGATTCGCTGGTGGTGCCGAGTGAATACCTCGAGGTGGTAATCACCCGGAGTTGAAACGAGGAAACGGGATCGCGGGAGTCCGATAATGCCTCCTGCCAGCCACGGTCGGCGTAGGAGCTGGCGCAGCCTGCGATCTTTGGGCAGTTATGGAGATTGCCCAGAAGCAAGATCAAAAGATCGCAGCCTGCGGCAGCTCCTACCGGGGGATTGTGTTTCTGGCCGATTGTGCCGGGCGACGGCGATTACGGGTATCTCGCCGATCTTTTTGCCAGCCACGGTCGGCGTAGGAGCTGGTGCAGCCTGCGATCTTTTGGCGGTTATGGAGATTGCCCAGAAGCAAGATCAAAAGATCGCAGCCTGCGGCAGCTCCTACCGGGGGATTGTGTTTCTGGCTGGCGGGTATCTCGCCGATCGTTTTGCCAGCCACGGTCGGCGTAGGAGCTGGCGCAGCCTGCGATCTTTTCCCTCAGGCCACCGCTGCCTGAAGGCAGGCCGCCCTCGGCGGGCAAGGCGCGAGCAGGCGTTCTATCGCGCCGGTCACCAGGGTTTCCAGCAGGTCGTCACGCTGTTGGTCGTCGAGGCTGTGCTGGGCCAGCCAGGACGGTGCGCTATTGAGCAATGAGGCAATCGCGTGCCCGGCGGCCAGCAGGCTCTGTTCGGTCAATGCTGACCGATGCCCGAGAATCGCCAGCAGCCGGCATTGGTATTGCTCGCGCAACTCCTTGACCCGCTGCTGTTGATCTTCGTTCAGGCAGCAACTGTCGCGCTCGACCAGGCGATAGTGCCCGGGCATCTCCCGATGCAGTTTCAGGTGCGCGTGGATCACCACCTGGATGTTGCGTGCGCGGCGCGGGGCTTTGTCGATTCGCTGCAGGGTGGCCAGCAGCTCTTCGTAGAACTCTTCGATCAGGTCAAGCAGCAGATGCTGCTTGCTCGGATAGTGGTGATACAGCGAACCTGGCGTGACCCCCAGGTAGGTCGCCAGTTCACGCATGCCGACCTGGCCAAAGCCCTTCCTGGCGAACAGCTCGAGCGCCTTGTCACGATGCTGCGCCAGGCGTGAGCAGCGTTCAGGCATAGGCATGGAAGCCGCGTCCACTTTTGCGCCCCAGGTAACCGGCGGCGACCATTTCTTTAAGCAACGGAGCCGGACGATACTTGCTGTCATTGAAGCCGTCGTAGAAAGCCTCGAGAATCGCCAGCAGGGTATCGAGGCCGATCAGGTCGGCCAGGGCCAGCGGGCCGATCGGCTGATTGCAGCCAAGGCGCATCCCGGCGTCGATGTCATCGGCGCTGGCCAGTCCTTCCTGAAACACCAGAATCGCTTCATTGATCATCGGCACCAGAATCCGGTTGACGACGAAACCCGGGCGATTGCCTGCGGTGATCGCGGTCTTGCCCAGCCGTTGCGCCAGTTCCAGCGCCAGGGCATGGGTCGCATCACTGGTCTGCAGGCCGCGAATGACTTCGATCAGGCCCATCATCGGCACCGGATTGAAGAAATGCAGGCCGATGAAGCGCTCCGGCTGACTGACGCTGGCCGCCAGCTGAGTGATCGACAACGAAGAAGTATTCGAAGCGATCACACAGTCGGCACTGACCTGAGCGGCGATTTGTTGCAACACCCGCAGTTTCAGGTCGAGGTTTTCGGTGGCGGCTTCGATCACCAGTTGCGCGTTTTTCAGCGTGGCGTAGTCAGTGCTGGTCTGAATCCGTTGCAGCGCCGCGAGTTTTTGTTCCTCGGACAGCAGCTCTTTGGCGATTTGCCGATCCAGATTCTTGCTCACCGTCGCCAGGGCTTTTTCCAGCGCGGTCTCGGAGATATCCAACAGCATCACATTGATGCCGGCCAGGGCGCAGATTTGCGCAATGCCGTTGCCCATGGTGCCAGCGCCGATCACGCCGATAGTCTGCAGATTCATCTTCAGGCAATTCCTTGATTAAACGCGTTCGAACAGCACGGCAATGCCTTGGCCGCCGCCAATGCACATGGTCGCCAGGGCGTAACGGCCCTGACAGCGCTGCAGTTCGTAAAGGGCCTTGGTCGCGATAATCGCGCCGGTGGCGCCCACCGGGTGACCCAGGGAGATACCCGAACCGTTCGGGTTGACCTTCTGCGGATCGAACCCCAGTTCTTGCGCCACCGCACAGGCTTGCGCCGCGAAGGCCTCGTTCGATTCGATGACATCCAGGTCGGCAACGGTCAGGCCGGCGCGCTTGAGCACCAGGCGGGTCGCGGGAATCGGTCCCAGGCCCATCATCGACGGCTCGACCCCGGCGTGGGCGTAACCCACCAGACGGGCCATGGGCTTGAGGCCTTGCTCACGGACAACCTGTGCAGTGGCCATGATCAATGCCGCGGCACCGTCATTGAGCCCGGAAGCGTTGCCGGCAGTGACGCTGCCGTCTTTCTTGAAGGCCGGTTTCATGCTACCCAGCTGCTCGGCGCTGACATCCCCTCGCACATGCTCGTCAGTGGCGAACGACAGCGTGCCTTTGCGGGTAGGCACTTCAATCGGCACGATCTGTTCGACAAACCGTCCTTCGGCGATCGCCCGGGCGGCCCGTTGCTGGCTGAGCAAGGCCAGGTCATCCTGCATCTGCCGACTGATGCCGAAATGCTCGGCGATGTTTTCCGCGGTGATGCCCATATGGAAACCGGCAAACGGGTCCTGCAGAACCCCCAGCATGTAGTCGATGCCCTGGATGTCGCCCATGCGAGCACCCCAGCGCGCCTGAGGCAGCAAGTAAGCGCCACGGCTCATGGACTCGACACCACCGGCCAGTACGGCCCCTGCGTCGCCCAGCAGCAGACTCTGCGCGGCACTGACGATCGCTTGCAAGCCGGAACCGCAGAGCCGGTTGACGTTGAACGCCGGGGTTTCTTTCGGTAGCCCGGCATTCATTGCCACGGCCCTGGAGAGGTAAGCGTCGCGGGCTTCGGTAGGAATCACATGGCCCATCACCGCATGGCCGATATGCTCAGGGGCGAGGCCCGAACGTTGAATGGCGGCGCGGCAAACGTCAGTCGCCAACTGGATAGGCGACACGTCTTTGAGCGATCCGCCGAAGCTGCCGATGGCGGAACGCGTTGCGCTGACGACGAAAATATCGGAATTGTTCATGTCGACTCTCTGAATCAGGGTGGATTCGTTAGCTGAAATAGTCGGTGCCTCAGCGACTGGCGTACCATGGGCGCCGTCCGGCATGGGACGCTGGCCACGGCGGCTCACTGAAACGCCTTTGGTGATGACGAGTCTAGAGCCGGCAGCGCCACCGCGCCTATGCCATAACTGTTCAGCAAAGCTGATGTTTTTTGCCATTCCAGGCGATGAGGAGAGCAGCATTCATATGCGCGAAAAGGACTCGGTTGCCGTCTATTTTGTGCAGGCCATGGTCCATGCACTGCGTAACGATCCATTGCGTCGGCGGACGGTACTGGAGCAGGCGGGCATCGACCCGGCGCTGATGGACCAGCCCCAGGCGCGCGTCCCGGCCAGTGCGTTTGCCGCGTTATGGCTGATCCAGATTCGCGAACTGGACGACGAATTTTTCCAGCTCGACTCCCACGGCATGCGGCCTGGCAGCTTCGCCTTGATCTGCCGGGCCTTGATCCAGGAGCCGAACCTGGAAAAAGCCATGCGCCAGTGCCTGGCCAACTTTGCGCTGTTCCTGCGGGACTTTCGCGGCAGCCTCAGTGTGCGCGGCAAACGGGCGGTCATCAGCCTGCAGACCCGTTGCGAAGACCAGCAGGCCAGTGTTTTCGGCGAAGAGACCTTCCTGGTGCTGATGTTCAGCCTGCTGTGCTGGCTGGGAGGGCGGCGAATCCCTATCGATCGCGTGGACTTTCGCCATCAGCGTGTGTCACTCACCGATGATCCGTTGCTCTGGGGCGCCAATCTGACCTTTGGCGCCGAGCGCACCGAAATCGAGTTTGCCAGTCGCTACTTGCGGTTGCCGGTGGTCCAGGACCTTGCCTCGCTGAAAGTGTTTCTACGCAGTGCGCCGCAATGGCTGGTGATTCGTTTCCGTAACCAGCACGGCCTTGCGGCACAGGTCCATCAGCGCTTGCGCAACTGCCACTACAGTGAATGGCCGACGTTGCAAACCTTTGCCCTGGAACAACGGATGAGCCCCAGCACCTTTCGGCGCAAACTGGAGCGCGAGGGTTGTTCGTTTCAGGAGATCAAGGACGAAGTGCGCCGGGGCATGGCCTTTGAACAGCTGCGCCAGACCAAGGTGAGCATTACCGAGATTGCCGAACATATCGGCTTCCAGGAACCCAGCGCGTTTCACCGGGCGTTCAAGAAGTGGACAGGGGAGAGCCCGGGGCGGTATAGGGCGAGGTTTCAGGATAAGACGTGATGGCTGCACAAAACCTGTGAGCGCGAAGCGAACACTGCGGTTTTTCAGACAATCTGTGGCGAGGGGGCAAGCCCCCTCGCCACAAATGTCCCCAGACTAAAGAGTCACGCTAACTGACTGGCATCAGAACCACTCCCACTTCACCCCGGCCCCCTCCCAGGCATATCAATCCGGTGCTGATTCACCCGTCGATACAGCGTCGCCCGGGAAATCCCCAGGGCCTTGGCCGCGGCAATCGGTTTCCAGCGGTGACGCACCAGCGCATCGAGCAGTGCCTGACGCTCCGGACTGTCACTGGGTTCAGCAAAAGCCTCCAAGGGCCGGCTCTCGGGCCCCCGCAGCAGCTCCGGTAAATGGCTCGACTGGATAACGTCGGTCTCGCAGACCGCGCAGGCATAGCGCAGAACGTGGCGCAACTGCCGGACATTGCCCGGCCAGCGGTAGCCGAGCAGGCATTCCAGTGCTGTCGTCGCGAGTTTCAACTGCACCCCGCACAGCGCCGATTCCTCGTCGAGAATCCGCCTGATCAATGCCAGTCGGTCGCTGCGCTCGCGTAGTGGCGGCAATTGAAAGCGCGCGCCTCCCAGGCGGAAGTACAGGTCTTCGCGAAAGTCGCCGCTGGCCACCAGGGTTTCAAGGTCGCGGTGGGTCGCGCAGATCACCTGGATGTCTACCACTTTGCGCCGTGAAGCGCCCAGGGGCGCTACTTCGCCTTCCGCCAGGACCCGCAGCAGACGGGTCTGCAAGGCCAGCGGCATGTCGCCGATTTCATCGAGGAACAGCGTGCCAGTATCGGCCTGTTGCAGCAGGCCTTGCATGCCCTTGCTCGAGGCGCCGGTGAAAGCCCCGGCGACATACCCGAACAGCTCACTCTCGATCAGGCTTTCCGGGATCGCCGCACAGTTCACCGCAACGAAAGGGCAGTCGCGACGGCGGCTGGCCTGGTGCAATTGCCGGGCAAAGACTTCCTTGCCGGAGCCGGTCTCGCCCTGAATCAGTACCGGTAGATTGCGGTCCTTGACCCGCACCGCAAGGCGCAGGCTTTCGGCGATACGCGGGTCGAATTGCGGCGCCGCACTTTCACTCGATGAAGGTTTGGCAAGCGGGCGTCGAGGTGCGCTCAAGCGGGCATGCAATTCACTCTGCCCACCATGGTTGCGCAGCAGGCAAAGGGACCCGTCCCTTGCCCGATGCAGCAGCTGCTGGTCGAACACTTGGCCGATATGCTCGGGCAGCCGGCCATAGCGCTGCAGCAGGAACTGCCGGGCCGCCGGATTCAGCGCCTGCAGGCAGCCGTCGTCATCCCAGGCGAACAGGTAGTCCGGCTGGCTATCGACATAGCCGGCGCTGCCATGGGCGCGCAGCACCCAGAATCCCTGGGCACTGCTCATGAAAAATGCCTGTTCGATTTCCCGGGCGCTCTGCACCACCATCTGCCGGATCAGGTGCTGGGACCGGCGCTCGTCAGGGGAGCGCACGGCCGACACATCGAGCACCCCGAGCAGCTCGCCCTGCGGGTCGAAGAGCGGCGCGGCGGAGCAGGTCAGGCCGATGAATGCCGCACGGAAATGATCACTTTTATGCACCGTGACCGGGGTCCTGGCAGTGAGTACCGCCGCCACGCCGCAGGTGCCTTCCTCGCCTTCCGACCAACAGGTGCCCAGGTACAGCCCGGCTTTGCGGCAGTCGCTGCGAATCGCCGTCTCGACCCGGTAATCGATGGTCCGGCCCTGGGCGTCGGTGAGCATCACGCAGTAGTCGGCGCCCCGCACCCGGCCGTGGAGGCGGGCGACTTCTTCGCTGGCGATGCGCAGAAACAGTTCCGAGCGCTCACGGCATTCCTTGAGCACGTGCTGCGACAGGATGCGCGGCCCCTGCAGCGAGCCGGGGTCAAGATGATGTTGCTCCATGGAGCGGCGCCAGGAGTCGAGAATCAGGCTCGACACCGGCACTTGCGGCAGCTGCGTGGCGTTCTTCAACACACGGCTGACGCAATCGACATGGGCCTTCGAGTGTGCGGAAAGCATAGGGCCTCCGTTTCCAGCTTTTTGTAGTTGTGCGGCCATTAAGCGCTGTTCATCACCGTCAGACAAGCACCCGGACGATACCCGGCGGCGGTGAGACGCAACGTCTCAGCGTCTCATGCCCGGCCCGGGCAACCTGACATGTCGCGTCTCGCCAATAGCTCCCCGACAACTCCCCTGCAATTCGCCTGATCCTCTCTAATCCGGGCGTTTCCAGCGATTTTCCAGGTTCTGGCACCGGCCTTGCTCTAGCCCTGGAAAGCATAAAAATAACCAGAGGTGCCCCATGTTCGACTGCCGATACCTGTCCCTGGCTGGTTTGCGACCTGACACCACGCCCGGCTGGACCGCGCCATGAGCCGCCGGCCATTGACCGTGGGGATCATCGCCAACCCGGCCTCGGGCCGCGACGTGCGACGGCTGACCGCCAATGCCGGGCTGTTTTCCAGTACCGACAAGGTCTCGGTGATCCAGCGGCTGCTGGCGGCGTTCGGCGCGACCGGTGTCGAACAAGTGCTGATGCCCACCGACATGACCGGAATCGCCGCCGCCGTGCTGAAGAACAGCCAGGGGCGCCAGGCCCGCGACAGTCACTGGCCAGCCCTGGAATTCCTCGACATCACCTTGCGCCAGAGCGTCGAAGACACCCGCAAGGCCGCGAGATTGATGGCCGAGCGCGGTGTTTCGCTGATCGCCGTGCTCGGCGGCGACGGCACCCACAAGGCCGTCGCGGCGGAGGTCGGCGACATCCCTTTGTTGACCCTGTCCACCGGCACCAATAACGCCTTTCCCGAATTGCGCGAAGCCACCAGCGCCGGCCTGGCCGGCGGATTGTTCGTCAGCGGGCGGATTCCCGCCGAGATTGCCTTGCGCCGCAACAAACGCCTGTTGGTGCGCGTGCCGACTCGTGGTCTGTGCGAGTGGGCGCTGGTCGACGTTGCGGTGTCCTCGCTGCCGTTTGTCGGCGCCCGGGCGATCAGTCGCGCGGCGGACCTGGCGCAGGTCTTCGTGACTTTCGCGGAGCCCCGGGCCATTGGCCTTTCGGCGCTCTGCGGGCTGTGGTTTCCGGTCTCCCGGCAAGCACCGGGTGGGGCCTGGATGCGCCTCGACCCGCAGTCTCCCGAGGCGCTGCTGGTGCCGCTGGCTCCCGGCCTGCTGCAAGGCTGCGGAGTGCTCGCCGCCGGCAGCCTGGAGCCGGGCGTCGCCCATTCCCTGGCATTGACCTGCGGCACTCTGGCCCTGGATGGCGAACGCGAGATCGAGTTCAACGCCGCTGACCGCCCCAGCGTCACCCTCGATAACCGCGGGCCGCTGAGCATCGACGTCAATGCCGCGCTGGCTTACGCCGCGCAACAACGGCTACTGGCCATCGGCCGTGAACATCCGCAACACCCCCTGAACCTTTCATCCCGAGACAACCCTGGAGAATAAAAATGTCGACACACCTGTCCGCTGATCAATTGCTGCATGCCTACAAGGTGATGCGCACCATCCGCGCCTTCGAAGAGCGCCTGCATGTGGAATTCGCCACCGGCGAGATTCCCGGTTTCGTCCACCTCTACGCCGGGGAAGAAGCGTCCGCCGCCGGGGTCATGGCGCATCTTGGCGATGACGATTGCATTGCTTCCAACCACCGCGGTCACGGTCATTGCATCGCCAAAGGCGTCGATGTGTACGGGATGATGGCCGAGATCTACGGCAAGAAAACCGGAGTCTGCCAGGGCAAGGGCGGCTCGATGCACATCGCCGATTTCGAGAAAGGCATGCTCGGCGCCAACGGCATTGTCGGTGCCGGCGCACCGCTGGTGGTCGGCGCGGCGCTGGCGGCCAGGCTCAAGGGCACCGACAGTGTGGCGGTGGTGTTCTTCGGGGATGGCGGTTCCAACGAAGGCGCGGTATTCGAGGCGATGAACATGGCCTCGGTGTGGAACCTGCCGTGCCTGTTCATTGCCGAGAACAACGGCTATGCCGAGGCCACGGCGTCCAACTGGTCGGTGGCCTGCGATCACATTGCCGATCGCGCCGCCGGCTTCGGCATGCCCGGGGTCACGGTGGACGGTTTCGATTTCTTCGCCGTACACGAAGCCGCCGGGGCTGCCGTCGAACGCGCCCGGGCCGGTGAAGGGCCGTCGCTGATCGAAGTCAAACTGACCCGTTACTACGGCCACTTCGAGGGCGATGCCCAGACCTATCGAGCCCCGGACGAAGTGAAGCATTTTCGTGAGCACAACGACTGCCTGATGCAGTTTCGCGAGCGCACCACCCGCGCCGGACTGATTGACGCGGGGCAGTTGGACCAGATCGACGACGAAGTCGGGCTACTGATCGAAAACGCCGTGCGCAAGGCCAAGTCCGACCCCAAGCCGAGCGCGGCCGACCTGCTGACCGACGTTTACGTTTCCTATCCCTGAACGCCCCCTATAACAAGAATCGAGACCTTCATCATGGCGAGAAAAATCAGCTATCAACAGGCAATCAATGAAGCCCTGGCCCAGGAAATGCGCCGCGATCCGAGCGTATTCATCATGGGCGAGGACGTCGCGGGCGGTGCCGGAGCACCCGGCGAAAACGACGCCTGGGGCGGTGTGCTCGGGGTCACCAAGGGCCTGTACCACCAGTTTCCCGGACGGGTGCTGGATACGCCGCTGTCGGAACTCGGCTATGTCGGCGCCGCCGTGGGGGCCGCGACCTGTGGCGTGCGGCCGGTCTGTGAACTGATGTTCGTCGACTTTGCCGGCTGCTGCCTGGACCAGATCCTCAATCAGGCGGCGAAATTCCGCTACATGTTCGGCGGCAAGGCTTCGACCCCGCTGGTGATCCGCACCATGGTTGGTGCCGGCCTGCGGGCGGCCGCCCAGCATTCGCAAATGCTCACCTCACTCTGGACCCACATTCCCGGCCTGAAAGTGGTGTGCCCGTCATCGCCCTACGATGCCAAGGGCCTGCTGATCCAGGCGATCCGCGACAACGATCCGGTGATTTTCTGCGAACACAAGCTGCTCTACAGCATGCAGGGCGAAGTACCGGAAGAGCTCTATACGATTCCCTTTGGCGAGGCCAACTTTCTGCGCGAAGGCAAGGATGTGACCCTGGTCTCCTATGGCCGCACGGTCAACCTGGCCCTGGATGCGGCTCGCAGCCTGGCAGGGCGTGGCATCGATTGCGAGGTGATCGACCTGCGCACCACCAGCCCGCTGGATGAAGACAGCATCCTCGAAAGCGTCGAGAAAACCGGACGCCTGGTGGTGATCGACGAAGCCAACCCGCGCTGTTCGATGGCCACCGACATTTCCGCGCTGGTGGCGCAAAAAGCCTTTTCGGCCTTGCAGGCTCCGATCGAAATGGTCACCGCGCCGCACACCCCGGTGCCGTTCTCCGATGCCCTGGAGGATCTGTACATCCCTGACGCGGCGAAAATCGAAGCCGCGGTGCTCAAGCTCATCGAGTGGAGGAAACGCCCATGAGCCAGATCCATACCCTGACCATGCCCAAGTGGGGCCTGTCGATGACCGAAGGCCGGGTCGACGCCTGGCTCAAGGAGGAGGGCGCGGCCATCGCCAAGGGCGATGAAGTGCTGGATGTGGAAACCGACAAGATCTCCAGCAGCGTCGAAGCACCATTCTGCGGGGTGTTGCGCCGGCAGGTCGCTCGCCAGGACGAAACCCTCTCGGTCGGTGCCTTGCTCGGCATAGTCGTCGAAGGCGAGGCCAGCGAGGCGGAGATCGACGCGGTGGTCGAGCAGTTCCAGGCCAGCTTCGTACCGGGGGATATCAGCGACGAAGACAGCGGCCCGGCCCCGCAAAAGATCGAACTCGATGGACGGATCATCCGCTATTTCGAGCGCGGCGAAGGCGGCACGCCCATGCTGTTGATCCATGGCTTCGGCGGTGACCTGAACAACTGGATGTTCAACCACGAGGCGCTGGCGGCGGGGCGCCGGGTCATCGCCCTCGACCTGCCTGGCCATGGAGAGTCCGGCAAAGTCTTGCAGCGCGGGGACCTCGATGAACTGAGCGAAGTGGTGCTGTCGCTGCTAGACCATCTGGATATCGAGGCGGTGCATCTGGTCGGCCATTCCATGGGCGGCGCGGTGTCCTTGAACACCGCACGGCTGGCGCCACAACGCGTGCGCTCGCTGACCCTGATCGGCAGCGCCGGTCTCGGTCCGCAGATCAACGGCGATTACCTGCAAGGCTTTATCGATGCGGCCAACCGCAACGCGCTCAAGCCGCAATTGGTGCAGTTGTTCTCCGACCCGGGGCTGGTGAACCGGCAGATGCTCGAAGACATGCTCAAGTACAAGCGCCTGGAAGGCGTCGATAGCGCTCTGCGCCAACTGGCCATGACGCTGTTCGCCGATGGCCGCCAGCAGCTCGACTTGCGCGCGGTGGTGCAGGAAGGTCGACATCCGGTGCTGGTGATCTGGGGCAGCGACGACGCAATCATTGCGGCGGCGCACACCGAGGGCTTGTCGGCGCAGGTCGAATTGCTGCCGGGCCAGGCGCACATGGTGCAAATGGAAGCGGCGGAACAGGTCAACCGTCTGATTCTGGAGTTTGTGCAGCAACACTGACGGTATGCCTGGCTGCCCGTGGGGCAGCCGCTCGGCTGGGTATCAGCCTGGTCGCCTTGGCGATGGCCGTTACAGGCCATCGCACTTTTTCCGGTTTCGCGGTTCTACTCTTGGCCAGGATGCGGCGACTCCCATCGCATCCGGATTGTCCAAGACCTTTGCCAATGGCCAACGCTAGTCCTTCTATCATCGCGAGATTTCTTCGTCATCCGCGACTGCTCGCCAGCGTGTTGCTGCTCTGCGCCGGCGGTTGCAGTCAACAGCAGGGCCGGGATATGGCCACCCAGCTCAGCGAAGGAACCCCGACCGAACTGTTTCAGACCAGCGTCGATCGCATTGCCACCCTGAGCATGCAGGACAACCTGCAAAGCCTCTATCTGTTGATGAACAAGCTCTACCAGCGTAATCCCGCCGAGTGGCGCAAGTCCGGGTTCCTCGACGCCCGTACCGCCGAGCGCGAGGTACGCAACGCAATCGAGCAACGCAAACCGCTGCCGCAATTGGGCGAACGACGGAACCTCGCGGCACTCAGTTACGCCCTGAGCCCGGAATTTCTCGGCGACCGGGTCGGCGCCTTCATCTATGCGATCGGCAGCATGCTGATCACTGCCCATGGCGGTCGGCAGGAGTTCTACATGACCGATGTGATCAACGCGCAATTCGTCAGCAACGCTGCGCGCAATATCGAGAAAGCCACCTGGCTGCTGAGCCAGCGTCAGAATGCCAATGGCGAGCTGTTGCTGTTTTCCAATGAAATCTCGGAGGAGGGCAGCAACCTGAGCTTCGCCGTGGAGTTCGGCAAGATCGTCGCGCGCCTGGACCTGCTCTCGCAAATGCTCGATGAGCGTTATCGGCGAATCGGCCTGAATTATGCCCAGAGCCTGCTGCTGATGAATTTCCTGCCGGTGCAATAAGCGCGCAAGGGGCCGCTCGCAGGCCCAGGAGCGAGAGCTCAACGACGCGGCTCACCCTTGACAAGGGGAAAACAGACAGTCTATTGTCTGACAACCTGACTACCAAGGTTGTCTTATGCTTGAGCTACAGCGCCCCGATTCTCTCGTCATGCGTGTTGTCAGCGCCATCCGCGCAGAGATCGACTCCGGCCAACTGGGTCCCGAATCGCGATTGCCGACCGAACAGCAATTGTCGGAGCAGCTGCACGTCAGCCGCTCGGTGGTGCGCGAGGCGATCGCCCAGTTGAAAGCCGATGGCGTGCTGATTGCCCGGCGCGGCCTTGGCTCCTATATCTCCGCGACCCCTGCCGGCACGGTTTTCCGCTTTCCCGAGCAAGGCGGGCGCAAGCCCGACCTGGCGCAGATGTTCGAGATGCGCTTGTGGATCGAGACCCAGGCGGCCTCGATTGCCGCTCAGCGGCGTGATGCAACGGATTTGCAACGCATGAAAGACGCGTTGCAAGAGATGCATGACAAGCGCACCGATTTCCAAGCCGCGGCCTCGGCCGATGTGGAGTTTCACCGGGCCATCGCCGAAGCCAGCAAGAACGACTATTTCGTCGCCTTTCATGACTTTCTGCGCAGCCAGTTGGCGAGTGCGCGCCGAACCGCCTGGGAAAACTCCGCATCACGTTTTGTCGGCGGTTCGGCGGATGCCAGCCGCGAGCACCAGGCGCTGTACCAGGCCATCGCCGATGGCGACCGTCAGGCCGCCGCGGCCTGTGCCGACGCCCATTTGCGCGCTTCGGCCAAGCGCCTGCAGCTTGAGCTTCCCCCTACCGACTGAATCGATCCATCACTGAAGCCCTGAACCACTAAAGCGTGCGAGAGCACGCAGGCTTTTCGCGAAAGCATTAGTCTGACAACCTGATAACTAGACCAGCACTGACTGATCCAAGGTAACCACCACAATGATTTATGACTTTTGCATCATCGGCGGCGGGATCGTAGGCCTTGCCACGGCGATGGAGCTACTCAAGCGCCAGCCAACCGCGTCCTTGGTGTTGCTGGAAAAAGAAAGCTCCCTGGCCCGGCACCAGACCGGCCATAACAGTGGGGTGATCCACGCCGGTATCTACTACGCGCCTGGCAGTCTCAAGGCAGAACTGTGCAAGCTCGGGGCCCAGGCCACCAAAGAGTTCTGCACCGAACACGGAATCAGGTTCGAGGTCTGCGGCAAGTTGCTGGTGGCCTCGACGCCCCTCGAAGTCGAGCGGATGAAAGCCTTGTATGAGCGCTCGCAACTCAACGGGATGAAAGTCGAGCGCCTCGATGCCGATGAGCTGCAGCGCCGCGAACCGAACATCGTCGGATTAGGTGGGTTGTTTCTGGATGCCACCGGCATCGTCGATTACCGGCAAGTCTGCGAAACCATGGCCCGGGTCATCCAGCAACAGGGTGGCGAGATCTGTCTGAGCAAGGCCATCACCGCGATCAAGGAAAACCCTGACAGCGTGACGGTCAGCAGTGATGACGGTCACTGGCGGGCGAAAAAACTGGTGGTCTGCGCAGGCTTGCAATCGGACCGCCTGGCGACACTCGCCGGGATCAAAATCGATCACCAGATCATCCCGTTTCGCGGCGAGTACTTTCGCCTGCCGGAGTCGAAGAGCAACATCGTCAATCACTTGATCTACCCGATTCCCGATCCGGAGCTGCCGTTTCTGGGGGTCCATCTGACTCGCATGATCGATGGCAGTGTCACCGTCGGCCCGAATGCCGTGCTGGGTCTGGGTCGCGAGAACTACAAGAAGTTCTCGATCAACTGGCGCGATGTTGCGCAGTACGCGAGTTTCCCCGGTTTCTGGAAAACCATCTGGCAGAACCTCGGTTCCGGCAGCGTCGAGATGAAGAACTCATTGTTCAAATCCGGCTATCTGGAGCAATGCCGAAAGTATTGCCCCTCGCTGAACATCGACGATCTGCTGCCGTATGAGGCGGGCATTCGTGCCCAGGCGGTCAAACGCGACGGCACCCTGGTGCACGATTTTCTGTTCGCCGAAACCTCGCGGATGCTGCATGTCTGCAATGCACCTTCTCCCGCGGCCACTTCGGCCATTCCCATCGGCTCGATGATTGCCGAGCGAATTTTGAACCGCAGTTAGTAGCGATGCACCTGTCTCTCTCTATTGGCCCGGGTGAATAGAGGCAGCCAGTACGCCCTTGAAAATAACTATAAAGACTCATAAGGAAACAGTGAATGACCGCAATCAACGCGACCGGCCACTTGGCTGAAACCCCGCAACAAACAAAAAAACGCCTGCGCAAGGTCGCTGCAGCGACTATTTTTGGCTCGATGCTGGAGTGGTACGACTTCTATTTGTACGCCACGATGGCGGCCATCGTTTTCTCGAAAATCTTCTTCGACAACAGCAACCCGCAGACCGCGTCGCTGCTGGCGTTCTCGACCTTTGCCATTGGCTTTGTCGCACGCCCGTTTGGCGGGATTCTGTTCGGCTACCTGGGCGACAGGTTCGGCCGCAAGCAAGTGCTGGTAGTGACCTTCTGCATGATGGGCATCTGCACCACGTTGATCGGCCTGATCCCCAGCTACGCCTCGATCGGTATCTGGGCGCCGATCGTGCTGGTCGCGGTACGGATCATTCAGGGTCTGGGGGCCGGAGCCGAGCTGTCCGGTGCGGCAGTCACCTCCTATGAGCATGCCGCGCAAGGCAAGCGCGGCAGTCAGGGTGCCTGGCCGGCGCTGGGTCTGAACCTGGGCTTGTTGCTGTCATCGCTGACCGTTTACCTGCTGACCATCAATGGCAACGAGTTCCTGCTGCAAGGCGGCTGGCGCATTCCGTTCGTTTGCAGTATTGTCCTGGTCGGCGTCGGACTATGGGTACGCAACAGCATTCCGGAAACCCCGGAGTTCAGCGAAATGAGCAAGGAGCTGACCAAGAAGCAGGGCAAGGAAACCCAAAAGGCCCAGGCTTCACCGCTCAAAGCCTTGTTCAAGAACGACCTCAAAGGCCTGGCAGTGGTGTTTTTCGTCGCCATTGGCTACAACGCCCTGAGCTACATCTTCAAAACCTTCTCGCTGGCCTACCTGACCCAGTTCAAAGGCGTTGATGTGCATGTCACCTCGTTGTCCGTGACCATCGCCAGTCTGATTGCCATTGTCGCCGTGCCGTGCTTCGGCTGGCTGTGCGACAAGTGGAGCAGCAAGACCGTACTGATGCTCGGTGGGGTGTTCTCGTTGTTGTTCGCCTATCCATTCCTGGCGCTGCTCGGCACCGGTGAAAGCCTGATGATCTATGTCGCGATCGGCATTGGCACCGGCATTCTCGCGCCGATGATGTTCGCTCCACAGGGTTCGTTCCTGAGTCGCCAGTTCCCGACCCAGACCCGTTCCTCGGGCTTTGGCACCGGGCGCGAAATCGGCACCGCGGTCGCGGGCGGTCTGGCGCCGCTGGGCGCCTTGTCGCTGGTCTCGGCGTCCGCCACGCACTCCACGGACGGGGTGGTGATCATCCTGGCGATCGCCTCGGTGCTGGTGGTGGTTTTTGCCCTGTGCGACCAGGGACGCAAGCATTCTTCGTTCAAGAATTGATAACCCGGCGATGAACCGATGGGGGCGGGCCGACCTTTTGCACCGGGTCGGCCCGCCCTGCGCCGTTTTGGCCCCTCAAGGCAAGCGCAACCCGCTCGAGTCCAATGATGCTCTGATCGTCAGACTTGAATACTAGTTATACCGGTATGGATTGCCCACGATTGCGAAGCAACTCGAACGATGGCAGAGCGATTGGGAGCCGACACGCGATTAGCCCAACATGGCCCTGCATCGAAACGATGCCGCAATCAGAGCCGAATATGCCTGTGCAGTCGGCGCGGGCGCCAAAGCGAAGGGGCTTGCAATGAGGAGGAACCCCATATAGTGGTACTTGGACTTTGTGCTGCCTTGAAGCCGTCATCGAGGCCGTCTACGATTACAACCACTTCACTGATGAAGTAAATGGCTCTCGGTAGAAGCTACCCGGTGATCATCTGTGTCAAGACAGTATCCGTCGAACACTTACTTGTAGTCTAGAGGTCGATCAGGAGGACACGCGCCGGCTGGCGCAGATCGAGAAGGACTACAACTATGGCCGATTCATTCGATCCCACGAGTGCCTTGCGTGGCTCCAGTTTTCTCTGGGTGGACCTGACGCGGGAAGCCACAGCAATGGTCGATGCCCTCGACGGCGCATTTGACGTACGTCGAGTAAGGGAGCCGACGCAGATCCCCGGCGCAATTCAGACCTACGCCCCGCTTTTTCTGTGCTTTGAGTACGACGAGCCGGAGGCGCCGGGTATCGACGCCATGGCGGACACTCGGCGCGAGTACCCGAGCCTACCCGTGCTCATGATCACAGGCTGCCATTCCGAGGCCCTGGCAATGTGGGCACTGCGTATGCGGGTCTGGGACTTGCTGGTGAAGCCGGTTTCGATCGGGGAACTCAGCCAGCACATCACCGCGCTCACCGAACAGACGCGCCGGCGCGGGTCAGGGCCTACGCACGAAAGCCTGTTTCTGCAGCAAGGCACTGAGGCCTTGTCCGCCTTCCATGACCTCGACAGACAAACACGAACATTTCCCGCGATCTCGCATGTGGCGACGCATTTAGAACGCAAGATCGCGCTGGATCATGTTGCAGCCCTTTGCCGGCTCAGCCCCTCCCAGTTCTGCCGCGTCTTCAGGCAAGAGCAGGGGGTTAGCTTCGGCCAGTATCTGCTCCACTACAGGATAGAGCGGGCTTGCGAACGCCTCACCCATCCGGGTGCCCTCGCCAAGGAAGTGGCTTACTCGGTCGGGTTCAACGACCTCTCGTATTTCACACGGGCGTTCAAACGCCAGGTCGGTGTCTGCCCGAGCGAATATCAGGCGGGCGCAAGATTGTCTTAACGAATGACAGGATTCTCCTAACGCTCTTCGTTCGGCGGCGCTAGTCTTGGCGAAAACTTATTGCTCAAGGATGTCTGCTACCACTCATTGCGTCCTCAAGGAGAAGTTGAGTCTTCGTACTTTTCCGAGGCTGCTCTGCAATTTGTTGCGATGAATACGAGTGGTTACTCGCCAGCTCAGCGACAGACGGTTGATTGCGAAAGAAGGTGCCTTAAGCTTCCCACCTGCCGGACCAACATCTCAGAGGAGTAACAACAAAATGTCAACAACCTCAGAGCGTCTGACTTATCTCCATGAAGAAGAGCAGTCAACCGAGCGATTTGAACCGGAGACTCCCTTTCTCGACACGCGTTTTTCCTCTGAAACCTGGGCCGAGCGTGAAGCACCCGTGGCATTTAGTGCGGACGAGAAAAACTGGGTTCATGAGGTCGAGACACCGTTTCTCGCTGAGTATCACGGTGAAACACCGGTGAACCAGGAGGCGCAGGCACTTGAACAAACGCTAATGGAGCTTTTTGACCGCGAGTTCAATGAGGCGGTTTCAAGTCTCGCGCTGGAGGCGAGCGCGCAAGCCGAATATTTCTCGCGCGGCGCTACTGAGCAGGAGGCAGAAAGTCTGCTCAACGAATGGCTCGATCCGCTGCGGCGCGCAACCGAGCAGCTTTTTGAACAGGCCAGCGAGGCGGTGAGCCAGCAGTCTCTTGAGGGCTTGGGCGATGCTGAGCTCGAATCTTTGTTTGAAAGCTTTGAGCCGCAACCCGGCATGGTTGCCCCGGAGTTTGAGGAGTTCCTCAAGAAAATCTGGAAAAAGGTCAAGGGAGTTGCCGGTACGGCAGTGAATCTCGCAAAGAAAGGCGTCGGCGCGCTTGGAAAACTCGCAGCCCCCATTGGCCTGCTGCTCAAGCGACTGTTGCGTTTGGTGCGCCCGCTGCTCAATCGTGTGATCCGCTTTGCACTCGGCAAATTGCCCGCGAATTTGCGTCCACTAGCGACCCAACTCGGTCGGCGGCTTGGCATCCTTCGCGAAGCGGGGGAGGTCGAAGCTGAGGCCGAAGATGAAGCGCCTACAACTAATGAGGCCGAGGCCATCGCGCAGGAGTTCGACGTGGCAGTCGCCACGTTGCTGTTCTCGCGTGATGAGGTGGAAGCCGAGATGTTTATCGATGAGGCCACGCAGGAGACGCTGGCGCAGGAGTCGGAAACAAATCCGGTCGCAGAGATGGATGCAGCGCGGGAGCGTTTTGTATCGCAGTTCGCCGAACTGCAGAACGGCGAGAACGCCGCCCCGGTAGTGCAACAATTCATACCGGCCATTCTTCCGGTGCTGCGCATTGGCATTCGGGTGGTGGGCCGGCAAAAGGTGGTTAAGTTTCTCGCCAGCTACCTCGCGCGTATGATCCAGAAATTTGTTGGACCGACGGCTGCCACGCCTTTGTCGCGTGCGTTGGTCGATGCCGGGTTGCGGCTGATCATGCTTGAGGCGACGATGGAGTCGCCCACGCGCATAGCCGCACGCGCGGTGGCGGCCACACTGGAGGACTCGGTGCGCCGGGTGGCCCATTTCGGTTTCCAACACTTCGACAATCTGGACGTAAACAACGACCAGCAGCGCCTGCTTGAAACGATTGCAAACGAAGCGTTTTTTGAAGCGGTGGTCAACCACTTCCCGGCACAATTGCTGGATGTAAACCGCCTCGAAGAGCGAGAAATGTATCTGGAAAGTCCCACACAGAACGAGGTGTGGGCCTATCGTCCACTCCCCCGATACAAAAAGTACACGAAAGTCTTCGAAGTGCGTATTAGACCCGTCGACGCGAAGGTGCTCACTTTTGGTCAGCAGCCACTTGATGCATTTCTGCGCGCCCGCGGCGTGCAGCTTCCGGCGACAGTCCGGATTCATCTTTACGAAGCCATTCCCGGTACAACCTTGAGTCACATATCCAGTCTTGAAAGGGGAGTACCGGGCCTTGGCTCCGGCTCGCAAGATGCCTGGTCGAAGATTCATCCGCTGACGCCGGACGCTGCGCAAAGCCTGTTGAAAAATCGCGATCTGGGACGGGAGGTGGACAACAGGTGGTTGCAATCACGGAATCTCATCAGCGTCGGCCAGCGTTTTTATTACATCGAGATGGGCGGCGGCGGACGCGTACCTATGGTGTGCCCACCCAGTCAGGTCAATATGACAGTTGATCTGAAAGGCAGCCAGGTGCGCGTGAGCGCTTATCTAGGTGAAACCGACGCGCAGAAGATCGCGTCGACAAGTTCGATGGTGAGCTCGCAGACCGCTGCACAATACATCATGAGTCTGGCTGGCAGCGTCGTATTCAGCTTGAGAAACGGACCATCGCAGCGGGTCAGATTTTTGCGTGAAGCTAGCGGAGAATTTGAGGACTTTGCCCCGGGCGCCATCCTTGGAGCGGCGGCAGCCAAAGCTGCGCAAGAATTGCTGACGCGTATTTTGGTAGCGCTGGGCACGGCGCTGCTTAAATTGCTGAAGGCCGCAATCATCATCTACATCAATTCGCGCTTCGATGAGTTCAAGAAGGTGGCGCGTGACCCCAAATGCGGGCTCACGCTGGTGTTTACTTTCAACCATCCCGGGCTGCGCGCGCTTCATGTACTCCTTG
Organism: Pseudomonas sp. KH_050; assembly: GCF_057838875.1. Taxonomy (NCBI): domain Bacteria; kingdom Pseudomonadati; phylum Pseudomonadota; class Gammaproteobacteria; order Pseudomonadales; family Pseudomonadaceae; genus Pseudomonas; species Pseudomonas sp. KH_050. The sequence continues at coordinate 3,147,800 of NZ_CM174478.1, forward strand.
ACAAGCGGTTGCCGGGCCCTTCAGACGCCGCTGCGGCTTTCCGTGCGATGCAGCCACCCTCGGTGGCGATCGTCGCCGGATTCGTTTGGAGCTAACAAGGTGAAAACTGAAGCGGCCCTACGCGCTCAGCTCAGCCGTCAGTTCGCCCACTGGCGCGCGGCTGTTGTGACGATCGACGACGCAGACAATTTCGCGGCGAATGAGGCATGGATGCGTGTAGAGCGGCAACTGGGTCTTGCCTTGCGAAAACCGCTCCAGATCACCGCCGATCGGCTGCGGGCTGAAATCATCGGCTTGGGAGCGCAACTAGCCTCCGCGCAGACACATGAGCAGCTCCAGCTCGTGCGGCAGCGGCTTCTTGCCTTTCGCCAGCGCTACGTGGCCGTCGAGACCACACTGGATTTTTACGGCGATGCCGTGAACACTCGCACGAACCCAAAGGCAGCCTCCATCCTGCGTGCGCTGGACTTCATCGCATTTCACAGCATGGAGACGCTGCTAAAACCGCTTGGCAAACAAACACCGCCGGTGCTGACCTACATCGACAAAGGGTTAGGTGCTTCAATTCTGCGCGCTGGTGTGCGGTTGTGGGATGGAGGCACCATCAGCCCAGTCGCTGCGATCAAGATCACCCGGCACAATCTTTATCGGCCTACGTCACTTATCCATGAAACAGGTCACCAGGTTGCGCATATTCTCGGCTGGACCGAAGAATATGCAGCCCTCCTGAGGCGCGAACTGGCGCTGCTGGCGCCGGCTGAAGTGGTTGAAGGATGGGCCGAAACGGCGTCGGAAGTCGTCGCCGATATATTCGCGTTTGTGCACTGTGGGTACGGGGCTGTCGCGGCACTGCACGATGTGGTGGCGTCCGATGAGCGCTTGGTGCTTCGATACCTGCCAGGCGATCCGCACCCCATCCCTTACATTCGCGTGCTGCTCAACGTGGAGTTTTGCCGGCGCATGTTTGGCGCCGGTCCATGGGACGCCCTTGCAATGGCGTGGCAGCAGGTCTACCCGCTGGCGAACGCGACCCCTGCCACTCGCCAGTTTCTTGAGCACTCAGTCAAACTGCTTCCGACCCTTGCAGACCTATCATTGCTTAGGCACATGCGCGCTTTTGGCGGTCGCGCAATTGTTGATTTCATTGATCCCGAGCGCGTGCGGCCGGACGCGCTCATGCGTTGGTCGCGGCAGCTCGGCAGCGCGCTCGCCACCTCACCGCACTGGGCGGCGACCGAACCGGTGCGCCTGCTCGCGTTGTCATCTTACGAAATCGCGATTGCGCCGGAACGCGCGGCAGAAATCGCCCAACAATACGAAACCTGGACGCTGCGCCTGGGCAGCGTTGCACCCGCCGCTTAAAAAGGACCCGCATCATGATCATTCAGCCCATGCCCATTCCCCCATTGGCGAACGACTTGCAACATGCCTATGCCGGTCATCTTTTTCGCTTGAGAGGTTTTCTTCCGAACAACAATGCAAGCCAGCCCTCGGAGAAGACTTTCTCTCTTGCGCAATATCACGTGGACGAGGGCCAGGAAGTCGCGGTGAATGGAGAGCTCCCGTCGCCCCCGGTGCTAGCTCACATCGCAAACGTGGCAATGAGCATTAAGTCCTCTGTCAATCCTTCGACTGACAGGGTGCGTGTCAGCCTGGTGGTTCCTCGCGGTGTTTCCAACGGACTCGTGTCGTTGATCTGGCCTTCAAAGACGCTTACTTCCGAAAAGCCGTTATTGATAACGACGCAGAGGTTTGACCTCCAGCAGGAAAATGGCGTTCCGGATGAATTTTTGTTTGTTGGCCTTTTCCCGGTGAAGCCGAGCGAAGTCTATATCGGCGAAACACTGCTGCAACTCGACGATATCAGGTGGCAGAACTCCGTCCTTCAAATCAGAACTCACGACTGCTCCAGCCCGGGACTGATTCTGGTTGTCGCGCAGTCGGACGTATATCAGTCACGACAGTGCGTACTGATCAAAAAATCGACGAAAACAACGGTAATGTCCCCGGCCACGCGGTAGGTAAATGCAACCCGACTAACGGAGTACGCCATGTTTTTCAAATTTGCAGCCTGGAATAACAGCGAAACGCCGTCTTATGCTCCGTCGGTTGACGCGATCCAGAAACTATCCAAAATTCATCCTCAAGTGCTCCTGAATGCGTTGGAATACTACTATTCCTCTTCGGATCGGGCCCCTAACCTAAACATTCCAAACTATCGCCTGCCGTTTCCCCCCAATGTCAATGCTGAGGCACCAGCCCTTCACAACGGCATACAAAACGCGCTGCTCCCCCTCCCTGACACCTGGGATCACCTCATCTACGCCTACGCAATTGAAAACACGCGCATCTTTGAAATCTTCGATCGCGTGGTGCGGGAGTTCGAAGCCGGCGAGCGGTTTGAAACGCCCGACCTGGAAACGGCACTTTGGCTGCGGACCACCGAGGCGCTCTTCTATCGGGATCTGGGCTCCGGATTTATTGGATCGCTTACGAGTTCGATCCGCCCGGATCTGCGGGCGATTCGCCGCAACTCCTACTTCCGTTTGCTAGGCCTTGACCTTAATCACGGGGTGGATGGCAATCGAGTCTATCAGTTTGACAAACCGACCGCCTCGAACCGGGAGTTCGTACCGATCTTTGAAGCGCTCCTTCGGGAGGTCTGGCGTGGGGTGGTGAACGCAGCCAACCAGATTGGCCCAAATGATGCGGACAACGCCGCCATTGCTGACCATGCACGGCGGCTGCGCGAAATGCTGAACGTTCGGCGCAACAACGGTAATCTGGTCAGGGAAGAGTTCTGGGCCGTAGCGGCCATGTCCTGGTTTCATCTCGCGGTAGCGCAAGACACGCCGGTCGTGCGCGCAATGAAAGCAGAGGCAGAAAGTCCGGCCGAGCGGCTGATCAAGATTGGCGAACGTGTTGGAATCCAGGCTCACCGGCGCTGTGATGCGTTTTTTAATATGGCGGCGGAGTTATCTTCGGTCCTTACCTTCATTGAAACCAACCCCCTTGCGGTGCTGCCAACCCACGCTGGCGGCTACTACCTGCCTGGCCCCTTTCCCCAGATCGCTTCCGACATGCGGGTAATCATCACGTATTGGTCAGAGGCCACCGGACGAGATATCAAGTCGCAGCGGGTGCTCTTAGGCGCCTCAGCGCAGCTGCCAGTCCAGAACCGGGCCGTGTCGGTTCCGCCGCGGGTGCCAAGCCGCGGAAATGGATCCGCGGCAACGATTGGAAGCGGCCAATAAACAAAAAACGGCCCCGGGCTTTGGCACCGGGCGCGAAATCGGCACCGCGGTCGCGGGCGGTCTGGCGCCGCTGGGCGCCTTGTCGCTGGTCTCGGCGTCCGCCACGCACTCCACGGACGGGGTGGTGATCATCCTGGCGATCGCCTCGGTGCTGGTGGTGGTTTTTGCCCTGTGCGACCAGGGACGCAAGCATTCTTCGTTCAAGAATTGATAACCCGGCGATGAACCGATGGGGGCGGGCCGACCTTTTGCACCGGGTCGGCCCGCCCTGCGCCGTTTTGGCCTCTCAAGGCAAGCGCAACCCGCTCGAGTCCAATGATGCTCTGATCGTCAGGCTTGAGGATTAGTTATACCGGTATGGATTGTTGTCAATACCGCCCCGTCTTCAGCGTACATATACTCCAGCGCAACTGCTTCCGAGCCCATCGACAAGGATTCTCGGAGACCCTTTAAAAACGGGTAAAGCTCATTGTCATACCAGCGGAGTAATGTATGTCGCTTATCAACTACATCACACAGATCCAGTTCGAGGTCGGGGCCGTTGCATTGCTGCCGGGTGAGTGCACACGAATCGGGATCAAGCGCCCGTTGATCGTCACCGATGCAGGTGTCAAGGCCGCGGGCATTCTCGATGGGGTATTGGCCACCCTGTCGGCGGGTACCGAACTGGCGGTCTATGACCGGACTCCATCGAATCCGAACGAATCAGCGGTTCGTGATGCGGTGGCAATGTATCGGCAGCATGATTGCGATGGAATTATCGCTGTAGGCGGCGGTTCTTCCATCGATCTGGCCAAGGGCGTCGCGGTGTGCGCCACCCACGCCGGGCCGTTGAAAAGCTTCGCGGTGATCGAAGGCGGACTGGCGCGAATCACTGCCGCTGCCGCGCCGCTCATAGCGATCCCGACCACCGCCGGGACCGGCAGCGAAGTCGGTCGCGGGGCGATCCTGATCCTCGATGACGGGCGCAAGGTCGGGGTCATCTCGCCCTATGTCGTTCCCAAAGTGGCCATCTGCGATCCGCAATTGACCTTCGGCCTGCCTGCGGGTCTCACTGCCGCCACTGGCATGGATGCGATTGCCCACTGCCTCGAAACCTTCATGGCACCAACGTTCAATCCACCCGCCGATGGCATTGCCCTGGATGGTTTGTGGCGGGCCTGGCGGCACATTGAGCAGGCGACTCGCGAGCCGGGGAATGTCGACGCCCGGATGAATATGATGAGCGCCTCGCTGCAGGGCGCGCTGGCCTTTCAGAAAGGCCTGGGTTGCGTACACAGTTTGAGCCATGCCTTGGGTGGCATCGATCCGCGCCTGCACCATGGCACGCTCAACGCGATTTTCCTGCCGGCGGTGATTCGCTTCAATCGCCAGGCGCCCACCGTTCAGAACGAGCAAAAGCTGGCGCGCATCGCCCAGGCGATGGGGCTTGAGTCCCACGAAGCCGTCGAAACCGCCATCGTCGACATGACCCGCGCGCTGGGCCTGCCTACCGGTCTGAGCCAGTTGGGCGTTACCCGCGAGCTGTTCGGGCGAATCATCGAGGGCGCGCTCGCCGACCACAGCCATCGGACCAACCCGCGAGAGGCTTCGGCTGCCGATTACCAGTTGCTGCTTGAGCAGTCGATGTAAGGCTCGACTGCCCCTTACGGTCATCGCGCCGGTCGGCGCGACCCCCTCTACAACAATAAAAAGAGTGTTGATATGACCCCTGAATCCGCAACCGAGGTTGCAGGTCTCGCGCGCACTGGCGCCCGGACCTCCTCCCTGAAGAAGTACCAGAGCATCACCGTGGTGTTGTTGCTGCTGATTGGTATCGTCAACTATCTGGATCGCAGCGCGCTCTCGATAGCCAATACCTCGATCCAGAAAGACATGCTGATCAGCCCGTCGCAAATGGGCATTCTGCTGTCGGCGTTTTCCCTGGCCTACGCGTTCGCCCAACTGCCGTTGGGCATCATCATCGATCGACTGGGCAGCAAAATCTCCCTCGGCGCAGCCTTGCTGACATGGTCCGTTGCGCAATCGGTATCCGGGCTGGTGAACAGTTTCGCCGGCTTCATCGGCCTGCGGATCCTGCTTGGGGTGGGTGAGGCGCCGATGTTCCCGTCGGCGGCCAAGGCCCTGTCGGAGTGGTTCGAAGCCGAGAAGCGCGGGACGCCGACCGGCATCGTGCTGTCTTCGACCTGCATCGGGCCGTGCCTGGCACCACCGTTGCTGACGCTGTTCATGATCAATTTCGGCTGGCGCGGAATGTTCGTCATCACCGGGCTCATCGGTATTGTCCTGGCCGCGTGCTGGCTGATGTTCTACAAGAGCAAAAAGCAGTACCTGGCCGAGCTGGCCGCCAGCGGTCAACTGTCGCCGGAAGTCGCCGAGGTCGCCGAAAAAACCGCCGAGCCGGCACCGCAGGTTCCGCGCAAGGCGCTGTTCGCCGACTGGCTGAGCCTGTTCCAGCACCGCAGCACCTGGGGCGCGGTATTGGGTTTCATGGGCGTCATCTACATGCTCTGGCTGCACCTGACCTGGCTGCCGGGTTACTTCGAACGCGAGCATGGCCTGGGCCTGTACAAAACCGCCTGGGTGGTCTCGCTGGCTTACCTGTTCGGGGCCTTTGGCACCATCGCCGCCGGGCGCATTTGCGACCGAATGGTCAAGCGCGGCATGAGCGTGCTGGGCAGTCGCAAGGTAACGGCTATTTCCGGCCTGTTGCTGGCGGCCTTGTTCACCTTGCCACTGTCGTTTGGCAGCAGCCTGACCTTGAGTGTGGTGCTGCTGTGCCTGGCGTTGTTCAGCATCAACCTGGCCAGTTCAACGGCCTGGATGATCGCCAACACCATTGTCAGCACACGGCGGGTTGCTTCCTTTGGCTCGATTCAGAACTTTGGCGGCTACATCGCCGGCTCCATCGCGCCGATCGTCACCGGGTTCAGCATCCAGCACTCGGGCTCCTTCGCCACGGCATTCATGGTCAGCGCGGTGGTCGCAGTGGTCGCGGCATTGGCCTACTGGGTGCTGCTCAAAGGGCCGGTCGGCGACTGACCGTTATCTATTGATTGAACACTATTGAGCTGGAGGATTTATGCCCAAGGGTTATTGGATTGGCCGGGTCGACGTCAGCGATCCGCAGGAGTATCAGCGCTACGCCACGGCCAACGCCGTGGCATATAAAAAGTACGGCGCGCGGTTTGTCATCCGCGCCGGACGTTTCGAGACGGTGGAGGGTCAGAGCCGGGCGCGCAATGTAGTGATCGAGTTCCCCAGTTATCAGGCCGCCATTGATTGCTGGAACTCCCCGGAATATCAAGACGCCGCGAAGATTCGTCAGCCCATCTCGATCATCGACCTGATCATCGTCGAGGGATATGACGGGCCGCAACTCGATTGACCTGGTAACCCCAGGCTATTGAAGGATCCGTATCACTTAATCATTTATAGAGAGGTCAGCATGGAACTTGGAATCGAAGGGCGTTGGGCACTGGTCTGTGGCGCGAGCAAAGGTCTTGGCAAAGGGTGCGCCAAAGCCTTGGTAGCGGAAGGGGTGAACGTGGTGATTACCGCGCGCAACCCCCAGGCGCTGGAAGAAACAGCCGCTGAACTGCGTCAACTGAACAGCAGTGTCACGGTTAAAGCCGTGGTTGGGGACATCACCACCGTCGCCGGGCGAGAAGCGGCATTAAAGGCCTGTCCGGTGGTCGACATCCTCGTCACCAACGCCGGAGGTCCGCCGCCGGGAGACTTCCGCAACTGGACCCGCGAGGACTGGATCGCCGCCCTTGACGGCAATATGCTCACGCCTATCGAGCTGATCAAGGCCACCGTCGACAATATGGCTGAACGCGGGTTCGGCCGCATTGTGAACATTACCTCGGGCGCGGTAAAAGCGCCGATCGGCATACTGGGGCTGTCCAATGGCGCTCGCAGCGGTTTGACCGGTTTCATTGCCGGACTGGCGCGCCAGCCGCAGCTGGCCTCCAATAACGTCACGATCAACAACCTGCTGCCTGGGCTGTTTGACACCGATCGCCTGCGCGAATCGACCCAGGCCTCTGCCAGTGCGGCCGGCCAGGCACTCGACCTGGCGCTTGAAAACAAACGCCGGGCAATCCCGGCCGGCAGGTTCGGTAACGCCGACGAGTTCGGTGCGCAGTGCGCGTTTTTGTGTAGCCAACACGCCGGCTATCTCACCGGGCAGAACCTGTTGCTGGACGGTGGCGCCTATCCGGGGACCTTCTAAGGTCAGGCGCGGGCTGATTTTTTGATCGGCCCGGTCTCGGTGATTTACACAAAGCTTTCACTGCGTATTCGCTATGCCCACGACACCCTCGGCATGCATCTGCTGCAACAGAATCAGGCCGCTGTCCATGAAATCGCTGAGCTCGGTCGCTTGGGCCTCGACGGCCAATTCCTGCAACTGGACACGCCCCTGCAACTCGGGGAACTCTTCGATGCGTTGCAGCAGTCGCCAGGCCAACGGGCTGAGCTCGGAAAAAACCACGCTCCAGTCGGCCGAACGGCGAATCAGCAACAAGGTCGGCTGGCCTGACGGCGCGTCGGGTTGGTAATCGGGCCCCAGCTGATGGACCGGCCAGCTGTAGGCCAGGGGCCAGGCCAGCGCTGAAACCCGCAAGGGGCGATCCAGCAAAAAACCGCCATCGCTGGCGGGCAGGGGCTCGTCTTCAGCCTGCTGGAGCGCCATCTCGATCCACTCATAATGAGCCAGTTCGATCATGAACGCCGGCCACGTCGCGTCCTTGAGTACCGCCGGCTCAGCCGCAAGAAAGTCGACGAACTCTTTGGCGATTTCACCAAATTTCGGCGTGGTCGAGCGGTAATCCCGCAAGAATGCCCTCAGCAGTACCCGCCAGTGGGTATCGCCGAGGATGCTCACCAGCACCGGAAAGGTCCCGCTCAGCAGCGACAGCAGGTTTTCGATAACCAGATCGCGATAGATGTTCACCCGCGCCGGGTCCATTCCGGCGGGTGGTGGACAGCTATCGGGATCGCGCAGATAGCGGGTCAGTGACTGTTGCTGCTGCTGCAAGGTTGCACCTGGATTAACCATGGGCCACCACCAGAACCGGGTTTTTCGCCCCGGTTTGCAGTTGGCGAATGATGTTCAACTCAGCCACCAGTGCCTCGAAGGCCGGGAAGTTGAAATCCCGTTCGAGCAAGGTCGGTTTGGCCCCGAACCGTGCGTAGGCCTGGGCCAGCAATGCCCACACCACCGGTTTGACCGGAGCGCCATGGGTGTCGATTTTCAGTTCGTCGGATTCGTCGTAGTGCCCCGCGACATGCATGGCGACCACTCTGTCGGGCGCGATTCCAGCAAGGAAGGCCTGGGGGTCGGAACGGTGGTTCACCGAGTTCACGTAGACATTGTTGACGTCCAGCAGCAGGTCGCAATCGGCTTCCTGGAGCACGGCATTGGTAAAGGTGAGTTCGTCCATATCCTGTTCCGGCGCGGCATAGTAGGACACGTTTTCCACTGCCAGGCGCCGACCCAGGACATCCTGAGCCTGGCGAATACGGGCCGCGACGTGATGCACCGCTTCTTCAGTGAAGGGCAGCGGCAGCAAGTCGTAGAGATGGCCGTCGTCACTGCAATAACTCAAATGCTCGCTGTAGAGCGGCACCTTGTACTGGTCGAGAAACACCCGCACTTCCTGCAGTAAAGCCACGTCCAGCGGCGCTGTGCCACCGAGGGAAAGGGACAGGCCGTGGCAGGACAACGGATACCTTTCGGCCAGGGCGCGCAGCGCAGCACCATGGGCACCGCCGATGCCGATCCAGTTTTCCGGCGCGACTTCGAGGAAATCGAAGTTGCCGGCGGGGGCATACCGCAGCTGATTGAGCAGCGAGCGACGCAAGCCAAGCCCTACGCTGGAGGCCTGCGGCAAGGTCGAAGAACGATGGGTCTGCATGAGCTTGATGTCCTGTGATCCAGTGTCAGGGAGGTGCGCCCGACCAACACGTCAGCCGGTAGACAGAGTTAATCGCAGGGGTGTATCCGGTCTGTGTCCTGTGGTTGCGCGAACTAAAGCGGATGTATCAGGGACGCTTGATACACAGTCCGATACAAAGCGGGGACCTGGTGAGCCTTAAAAGATCGCAGCCTGCGGCAGCTCCTACGGATTTGTGTACGACCTGCGATCAATGGGCGATCTTTTCGGCGGACAATGCGTTGCCCGGACGGACGCCAGGATCAAAAGATCGCAGCCTGCGGCAGCTCCTACAGGTTTTTGCGTACACCTTCTATTTCAAAGGTGAACGGGCTTGGCGTAGGAGCTGCCGCAGGCTGCGATCCTGGCGATCTGGCATGCACCGCAATGCGGTCGGACCGCCCTCATCTCAACCCTGCCGACCACCCAGCTCGAGCTCCGCACACAGTCCACCGCCTTCGCGGTTGCGCAGGGTCAGCGAGCCGCCAATGGCCTGGGCCAGCTGTTGGGCGATGGCCAGGCCCAGTCCGGTGCCGCCGGTGCTTCGATTGCGCGAGCTTTCCACCCGGTAGAAAGGCTTGAGCACCTGTGCCAGTTCCTGTTCGGCGATCCCCGGACCGCGATCCAGCACCTGGATCGCCAGACTCCGGTCGGCCCTGGTCTGAATGACTATTTGCGCGGCACCGGAGAACTTCAACGCGTTATCCACCAGGTTGACCAGTACCCGGCGCAACGCATGGGGCCGGGTATCGATCACCGCGGCATTTTTCCCGTTCAATTGCACCGCCTGGCCCATGTCCTGATAGTCGAAGACCAGGCTGTCGAGAAATGAGTCCAGATCGACCCGGCAGCTTGCCTCGTTGGAGCCGTGGACGCTACGGGCATAGGCCACGCCTTCGCGGACCAGATGTTCTATTTCTCCCAGGTCCTGCCAGAGCTTGTCCTTCTCGGGAGATTCGTCCATGAATTCGGCCCGTAACTTCATACGGGTGATGGGGGTTTGCAGGTCATGGGAGATCGCCGCCAGCAGTTGCATGCGCTCCTTGAGATAAGCAGCGATGCGTTCCTGCATGGCGTTGAAAGCGGCTGCGGCGTAGGCCACCTCGGTGGGCCCGGTTTCATCCAGGTGGATGGCGTGGTTGTTCGGGTCGAGGGTTTCCACGGCCCGGGCCAGCCGCGTCAACGGGCGGATGGCGATCCGCACGGCCAGCCAGGTACAGCCGATCAACAGCGCCAGTTGGCCCAGCAGGACAAACGGCAGCCAGGGAGAGAGCGCCATGATCGCCGGCCTGACGTCAATGGTGACCGGACTGTCATCGGCGAGGCGCAGGTGCACCTGGAAATGTTTCTGCGGGCCGGGGATATCGGTAAATACCAGCGGGTAATCATGCCCGATGGCGTCCTCGATCGAGCGCATCGCAACCGGCGCGTCAGCCCGCTCCATGGGGACACCGGACTCGCCCGTGTTCAGCAAGTAGCCATAATTGTGCCGATCCAGACGCCGTAGCCAGTCCGCGCGCTCGGCGGCCGGCAAACGGTCGAGGATAGCGATGGAGGTCGAGACATCGGTTTCCAGATTGCCCAGCATGGTCGATTTCGCGCTCTGGTAACGTTCGTAGAACTGCGCGCCGAAAGACAGCCCCTGGGCGAGAATCAGCCCGACCAGAAAAATCAGCGAGAGCCGCGAAGCCAGCGTGCGCGGCCAGCTCAACGAGAATCTCATGCCGGCGCCCCGAGGACTTCCACCGGCAGTGAGAACACATAGCCTTCGCTGCGCACGGTCTTGATGCATGCCGGTTCCCGCGCATCATCCAGCAGACGCTGGCGCAGGCGGCTGACCAGCAGGTCGATGGATCGGTCGAACAGCTCGGCATCGCGGCCCTGGGTCAGGTTGAGCAATTGGTCGCGGCTGAGCACCCGCTTCGGATGATCGAGAAATACCCGCAGCAGACGATACTCGGCGCCACTCAGGGCCACCAGGGTGCCGTCCTTGTCGAGCAGGTGGCGGGCCGTGGTGTCCAGGCACCAGCGACCGAAACCCAGCAGCCGGCCGCTTTCGCTGAGCACCAGGTTCGGCGGCAGCATCCGCGTGCGCCGCAGCACGGCATTGATCCGCGCCAGCAACTCGCGGGCGGCGAAGGGTTTGACCAGATAGTCGTCGGCGCCCATCTCGAGGCCGATGATGCGGTCGGTTTCATCGTTGCGGGCGGTGAGCATCAGCACCGGGGTGTTTTTGTGTTTGCCGGCGCGCAACTCGCGACAGAGCATCAGGCCATCGTCACCGGGCATCATGATGTCGAGCACGATCAGATCGACCGGCGTCGATTCGAGGAAGCTGCGCATCTGTCGCCCATCGGCGACCACCGTGGTGCGCAGACCGTTCTTCTTCAGGTAGTTGCCCACCAATTCTCTGATCTCGCGATCATCATCGACTATCAGAATGTGATCGACATGTTCCATCTGCTCAGCCCTGTCTGTGTCTGTTTGTGACACAGCATATCGAGCCTTGCCCGGCTTGCCCGCAGGCCTTTGTATTGCAGTGTATCCAGCTCGCCGTGGATACATAAGCTTGCAAAATTCCGGCTTTTTGCCGTATTTGAACCCTCGAATCCGCGCCTGCGGCAGCTATCCGGAGCGCCGCAAGCTGTCGGTTTTCCCATTCCTTAATGCACGATCTGCGCGAGAAAGGCTTTGGCCCGGGCACTTTTTGGCGCGCCGAAGAAGTCGTTCGGCGGCGCATCCTCGATGATTTTCCCGCCATCGAGGAACAGCACCCGCTCGGCCACTTGGCGGGCGAAGCCCATTTCGTGGGTGACGCAGAGCATGGTCATGCCGCTGCCGGCGAGCTTGACCATGACATCGAGCACTTCACTGACCATTTCCGGGTCCAGCGCCGAGGTCGGCTCGTCGAACAGCATGATCTTTGGCTCCATGCACAGCGCCCGGGCAATGGCCACGCGTTGTTGCTGACCGCCGGAGAGTTGGCTGGGGTATTTGTCGGCCTGGTTTTCGATACCGACCTTGTTCAGGTAATTGCGCGCAAGTTCTTCGGCCTTCTTGCGCGACAGGCCACGGACCGAGATCGGCGCCAGGGTGCAGTTGTCGAGCACGCTCATGTGAGGGAACAAGTTGAAGTGCTGGAACACCATGCCCACTTCGCTGCGGACTTTGGCGGCCTGACGGGTGTTCTGCGAGAGGTCGGTGGCATCGATCAGGATGCGACCCTTTTCAGCGATTTCCAGGCGGTTGATGCAACGGATCAGCGTCGATTTTCCGGAACCGGACGGGCCGCAGAGGACAATGCGTTCACCTTCGCGGACTTTCAGGTCGATGTCGTGCAGCACGTGAAAGGCGCCATAGAACTTGTTCAGCCCGGTGATATCGACCACCACCTTGCGCGTATCAGGGGCGGCGATCGTCGGGGTTTGCAGCAGGGCAGTGGCAGATTGCATGCTTATCTCTCCAGCGATCAGTGGAAGCGCTCGGCGCTGTAGGGGGTCGGGTCGGTAAACGGCATGCTGGCGGTCATCATCTCGGCCAGCAGGCGACCGCTGACCGGGCCCAGGGTCAGGCCGTGGTGCGCGTGGCCGAAGTTGAACCACAACCCCGGGTGGCGACTGGCCGGGCCAATCACCGGGCACATGTCCGGCAGGCACGGCCGGCGACCGAGCCAGGGTTCGGCATCCAGGCGCTCGCCCAGCGGGTAGAAGTGCCGCGCCAGTTCTTCGCAACGGCGCAGCTGGATTTCGTTGATCGGATCATCGCTGTCGGCGAACTCGATGCCGGTGGTCAAGCGAATGCCATGCACCATCGGCGCCAGCACGTAGCCGCCCACCGGGTCGAGAATCGGATGGTGCATCTGCACCCCGGGTCTGGCCGCGTAGTGCATGTGGTAGCCGCGCTTGATCGCCAGCGGAATGCGATAGCCCAGGGGTTCGAAAATGCCCCGGGCCTGGGGTCCGAGGGCGACCACCGCTTCATTGCCGGTGATCAGTCCTTGTGCGCTTTGCACCTGCCACTGACCATTGCTTTGGCGCAGGCTCAGGGCATCGCCGAGGACAAAGGTCCCGCCGCGTTTCTGGAACAGTTCGGCGTAACCACGGGTCAGGCCGCCGGGATCGCTGACGGTCTTGGGGTCCAGCCAGTGCAGGCCACCCACCACATCGGCGTGCAGCCCGGGCTCGAGTTGGTGGATCCGCTGCCGGTCGAGCACCGCATAGTTCAATCCGTACTCGCTCAGGGCCAGGGCGTCCCGCTGCGCTTGTTCGAATGCGGCCTGATCGCTGAAGGCTTCGACCCAACCGTCGCCCTGGATCAGGCCACTCATGCCTGCCGGTTCGGCCAGCAGCTCATGTTCACTGACGCAGCGTTCCACCAGCGGCAGCATGGCGCGGGTCGCCGCGGCCAGGCCCTTGGGCCCGGAATTGCGCCAGTATTGCAGCAACCAGGGGCCGGCCTTGGGCAGGTAGCGCAGGCTGTAGCGCACATCCGATTGCTGATTGAGGCCATAGCGCAGCAGTTTCGACAGCTGGCGCGGAAACGCATAGGGGATGACGCTGGCGCGCTCGATCAGCCCGGCGTTGCCATGGCTGGTGCCATTGCCCGGTTGCTGGCGGTCGAGCAGTACCACTTTGCGGCCGCGGGCCTGCAACTGCAGCGCGGTGCTGACGCCGACAATCCCGGCGCCGAGAACAATGGTTTCGCAATGCATGGGTAAATCCCTGGTACGTGGGCCACCGTGGCGGCCCGGGAAAATCGGTTCAGTTCAAATGACGGCCCAAACGGCCTTCGATCAGTTTCAGGCTGCGGCGCACCACTTCGACGATCAGCAGGTAGAGCACCGCGGCCCACAGGTAGATCTGGAAGTCGAAGCTGCGGGAGAAGGCCAGCTTGGTCACGCCCATCAAGTCATAGATGGTCACCAGCGAGGCAATGGCGCTGGCCTTGATCATCAGGATCAGCTCATTGCCCAGCGGCCCGATGGCCACCAGCAACGACTGCGGCAGGATGACTTTGCGAAAGGCGGTCCAGCGCGACAGGCTGAGGGCTTTCGACGCTTCGCGCTGGCCCGGGGCGACGGCCAGCAGCGCGCCGCGCAGGATCTCGGCCTGGTAGGCCGCGGTGTTCAGGGTGAAGGCCAGCAAGGTGCAGAACCAGGCGTCGCGGAAGAACCACCAGAGGCCGACGTCCTGCCAGAAGCCTTTGAACGAGCCCAGGCCGTAATACAGCATGAACAACTGGGCGAGCAGCGGCGAGCCACGGAAAAAGTACCCATAGGCGCCGGTGAAACTGCGCACAAAGCGGTTGCTCGACAAGCGGCCCAGGGCGAGCAGCAGGCCGAGCAGGGCGCCGAGGCTGAAGGAAATCGCCACCAGTTTGCCGGTCACCAGCAGCCCGTCGATGAAGCGCGGGCCGTAGCGTTCGAGCAGTTCGGGGCTGAGGAACAGGTTCAGCAGTTCATCGAAGCTCATGGCCGGGCACTCCGTTGATGGCGGCTGAAGTACTGTTCGAGAAAGTGAAACAAGCGACCGGACAACGCCGAGAAAAACAGGTAGCCGAAGCAGGCCACGGCGTAGAAAAACAGCGGTTCCTTGGTCACGCTGACCGCCAGGTTGGTCTGGCGCATCAGGTCGACCAGGGAAATGGTCGAGACCAGCGAGGTGTCCTTGAGCAGCGACAACCAGTTGTTCGACAAGCCCGGCAGGGCAATGCGCGTCAGTTGTGGCAGGACCACCTTGCGAAAGGTCGTGCCCTTGGACAGGCCCAGCGCCGCAGCCGCTTCGAACTGGCCCTTGGGCACGGTCTTGAAGGCGCCCAGCCAGATTTCGCTGGAGAACGCGGCGAACACCAGGCTGAAGGCGATCATCGCGGCGACGAAGGTGTTGATCGTCACCTCGGTCTGGTAGCCCATGGCGGCGAGGATTTTCTGCGCGGCGATCTGGCAGCCGTAGTAAATGATCAGCAGGGTCAGCAATTCGGGCAGCCCACGGAATACCGTGGAAAACACCGTGGCCGAAGTCCGCAACCAGCGGTGTTTGGAACGGGCTGCCAGGGCCACGCCGAGGCCCAGCGGCAACCCGATCGGCACACAGCTGAGGGCCAGGGCGATGGTCACCAGGGCCCCGGCCAACAGCGCCGAGCCCCAGCCGCCGCTGGCGAAAGATAACAGTGACAGATGTTCGAACATGCCCGAACCCTCTCGCGAAATTAAGCTTGCACGCCGCCACCGCGCTCAGGGCGAGCGCGGGGCCGGGGTGTCAGGGGAACAGGTCCGGGGCCAGTGCCGCGGACCCGAGGGCTCAGTAGATATCGAAGGCGAAGTAGCGGCTGGAGATCTTTTTGTAGGTGCCGTCGGCGACGATGTCATCCAGCGCCTTGTTCAGCCGTTCCCGCAGGGCGTTGTCTTCCTGGCGCACGGCGATCGAGGCATCGGCGGTGGTGCCGTTGACGTCGCCGATGATCTTGCAGCAGTCCTTGCCGGTGCTTTCGGCCCAGGCCAGCAGTGGAAACTTGTCGGCAATCACCCCGTCCAGGCGACCGGAGGCGAGGTCGCTGTTGGCTTCGTCCAGCGTCGGGTAGAACTTCACGTCGGCACCGGCCGGGGCGTAATGATCTTCGGCGTAGATGGCCTGGGTCGAAGACGACTGGGCGCCGACCGTCAGACCTTTGAACTTGGTCTGGGCGTCGGTGATGGCCGAGTCCTTGGCCACCGCGACCGAGAGCGGGGTGCGGTAGTAGTGATTGGTGAAGGCGATCTTCTTCTTGCGTTCATCGGTGGCAATCATCGAAGCCACCACCGCATCGTATTTCTTCGCCATCAGCGCAGGGATGATGCCTTCCCAATCCTGGGCGACGATCGTGCACTCGACCTTCATGCGCTCGCACAGGGCATTGGCGATATCGACGTCGAAGCCGTGCAGCTTGTTGTCCGAGTCCACATAGTTGAAGGGCGGGTAAGCGCCTTCGGTGGCGATCTTAAGTACTTCAGCCTGGGCCCCCGAGACTCCGGCGATGACCATTGCACAGGTAGCTGCAAAGCGAATGACGTTTTTCAAGTGACACCTCGATTATTGTTTTGGTCCTGGTGAGGATGTATATCCAACGAACTCGTTATGTAAGGCTGCGGTTGCTTCAAGACGTCTTTCGACTTCGGGGCCCAACTGCTTGCACACCTCGTTGACCAGCAGATGCACCAGCGACAGCATCGCCGCCGTGGACTCCCAGAACAGGTTGAACTCGGTGGGCACGCGGAACACTTCATCGGCGTTTTGTTCGGCCCAGTCGCAGAAGGTGTCGGTGACCAGGGTCACGGGGATGCCGGCTTCGCGGGCCTTGCGACACAGATTCAGGGCGTGACGGGAATAACGCCGGGCTTCGAACACCACCAGCGCGCACTCCTCGGGGTGGCTGAGCAGCACGTCGGCGTAATGCCCGGCGGCGCCATCCACCAGTTGCACGCCATCGCGCAGGTACTGCAGCAGATGGACCATGGACGCGGCGATTCCGCGTTCGGTCTGGAAACCGGCGACAAACACCTTGCGCCGGGTGGCCAGGCGCTGGCTGATGGTTTGCCAGGCCGGGGTCAGGCTGTATTCGTAGACTTTCATCAGTGCGCCGACTTCCAGCTCGAAACTCTGCGGCAAGCCTTGGGGACTCTGGCTGGACTGCTGGCGGAACTCCTGCAAACGCTCACCGACCAGCCACGGGCCTTCGCCAAGATCGGTTTTCAGGTCGTTTTTCAGGTCTTTGAAATGGCTGTAGCCGATGGAGCGGCAGAAGCGCCCGACGGTTGACTCGCTGACGCCCAGCTTGGCGGCGATATCCGCCGAGGTCTGAAACGGCAACTCGTAGAGGTTGGCCAGCATGTAATTGGCGATCGCCCGGCCCGAGGCGGCGGCGGTCGACAAGCTGCTTTCAAGGCGTTGTTTGATGGGCTGGCTCAAGGCTGTTTCCTGTTGTTATTCAGCGCTTGAGCAGAAGGTGAATGTTTTCTGTCATTAAGTCAATATTTGACAGATAACTGGCGTGACTGGATAGTCAGGCCGCAGTAGCCCACCCCCAATAACAATGTCCCTGGAGCTTCGCAATGTCCCAATCCGCCCCTGTAACACCCGAAATAGAGCTTATTGGCCTGGCCGGGTTAAGCCAGTTGCTGCAACAGGTATTCGAGCGCCACGGCACCTCCACCGAGGTCGCCCGGATACTCGCCGACAACTGCGCCAGGGCGCAGCGCGACGGTTCCCATAGCCATGGGGTGTTCCGCATTCCCGGCTACTTGTCGTCGCTGGCCAGCGGTTGGGTCGATGGCCAGGCGCAGCCGATTGTCGAAGATGTGGCCTCGGGTTTCGTGCGGGTAGACGCCGCCAATGGCTTCGCCCAACCGGCACTGGCAGCCGCCCGCGAACTGCTGATCGAAAAGGCCCGCAGCGCCGGGATCGCGGTATTGGCGATCCGCAACTCGCACCATTTCGCCGCGCTGTGGCCAGACGTCGAACCCTTTGCCAGGCAGGGCCTGGTGGCCCTGAGTGTGGTCAACAGCATGACCTGCGTGGTGCCCCATGGCGCGCAACGGCCGTTGTTCGGCACCAACCCGATTGCCTTTGCCGCGCCCCGTGCCGGTGGCGAGCCGATTGTCTTTGACCTGGCCACCAGCGCCATTGCCCATGGCGATGTGCAGATCGCTGCGCGCAAAGGCGAACAATTACCGCCGGGCATGGGCGTCGACAGTGAGGGCCAGCCAACCCGGGACCCGCAAGCGATCCTCGCTGGCGGCGCCTTGTTGCCCTTTGGCGGGCACAAGGGCTCGGCGTTGTCGATGATGGTTGAACTGCTGGCCGCCGCGCTGACCGGAGGCAATTTCTCCTTCGAATTCGACTGGTCGAAACATCCTGGGGCGCAAACACCCTGGACCGGCCAGTTGGTGATCCTGATCGATCCGAGCAAGGCCGGCGGCAACAGCTTCGCCAGTCGCAGCGAAGAACTGGTGCGGCAGATGCAGGCAGTCGGGCTGGAACGCTTGCCAGGTGACCGGCGCTATCAGGCCCGAGAAAAATCCCGCGGCGCCGGCATTCCCCTGGCTGCTGCTGAACTGAAAAAGTTGCGTGAACTGGCGTGAGGAACAACGCGCTTCGTAGCAGCTGGCGCAGCCTGCGTTCGGCTGCGAAGCAGCCGTAAAACCTGCAACCCCATTCCTCCAGCAAAGACGCGGTTCACCATATTGCAACCGCTGCGCAGCCGAACGCAGCCTTCGGCAGCTGCTACGGGAGATGTAAGGGGCTGATGGGTCGATCATCCCATCGGCCAGTCCGTGTAAGCCTTAAGTTTCGCACCTCGTAGCAACCCGGTAGTGGATCGAATTTGCCGGGCCGCTCGCGCCCCTCCAAAGCAGCTGCCAATTGCCGCCAAGGCAGCCTATTAGACGCACTCCGGTGTTTCGATAATCGCCTCCGACATCAAGTCCCCCGGTTGCGGAGCGCGCCATGCACAACAATAAGAAATACCAGCACTGTTTCTTGCCTGCCCTGATTGCCAGCCTGTCGGGCCTTGGCATGAGTTCGATGGCGCAAGCCGAGATCATGCTGTACGACAAGGACCAGACCACCTTTTCCACCGATGGCTACATCAACGCCTTCTATGTCAATAGCGACGTCGACCGCGAGGGCGAGCAGTTCGATCGCCGGCAGTCACGAGTGAAAATGGGCTTCTTGCCCAACTACCTGGGTTTCAACATGGGCAAGCAAGTCGATGACTTGAAGCTCGGCGCGCGGGCATCGTTCTGGGTGACCATCAACGACAGTGAAACCAATGGCACCGACACCGCCATTGATGTGCGTCAGTTCTACGGCACCGTGGGCAATCCGGGCTGGGGCGAGGTGCTGATCGGTAAGGACTTCGGGCTGTTCGCCCGTTCCAACATCCTGCTTGACGAGATGCTCGCCGGTTACGGCCAGGTCAGCGACACCCTGGGGCTGGTGGATGGTGGCGGGGTGTCGTTCGGCAACATCGGCACCGGCTACCCGTACCCGTTTCCGACTTCGCAGATCACCTACCGCACGCCGGTCATGGATGGCTTGCGCATCGCGGTGGGGATCATGGACCCGGTGGACACCAACGACGACAGCGCGTTGGGCAAGGCCTACCAGGAAAACCCGCGGACCGAGAGCGAGATCACCTACCAGTTCGACGTCGGTGGCGCGAAGATCTACAGCTGGCTCAACGGCAGCTACCAGACCTCGGAAAACACCGACTCCACGGTGCAGTCGGTCACCTCCAAAGGCGTCGGCTACGGTGTGCAGGCGAAGATGGGTGGCTTGTCGCTGACCGGCTCGGGATTCCAGGCCAAGGGCATCAATCCGTTCTTCACCAACAACGCCGGCGAAGCGACCTTGCGTGAAGTCGACAGCGACGGCTACCTGCTGCAGGGTTCCTACAAACTCGGCAAGAACCGCCTGGCGCTGTCCTATGGCAAGACCAAGGACGACGGCAACGGCGTGGTCGGCAGCGGCGCGGATTATGAAACCCGCGGGATCGCACTGTTCCACGACGTCAATGACAACCTCAAGCTGGTGGCCGAATACAACCAGTTCGAAATCGACGGCCACGACACCGTCGCCCAGAATGAAAACACCGACACCTTCGCGGTCGGCGCAGTACTGACCTGGTAACCCCGCCGGATCCGCCCCCGCTGCGCGCATCGCGGTGTGGGGTGGATCGGGGCAGGGCACAATAGGTGGCTGCAATCCCCTGCGTAGGAGCTGCCGCAGGCTGCGATCTTTTGATCTTTGCGACGTTGGTGTCCGCAGAAAAGATCGCAGGCTGCGCCAGCTCCTGCGCCGACCGCGTGCACCGGCAATGGCTGCAATCCCCTGTGTAGGAGCTGCCGCAGGCTGCGATCTTTTGATCTTTGCGACGCGGGTGTCCGCAGAAAAGATCGCAGGCTGCGCCAGCTCCTACGCCGACCGCGTGCACCGGCAATGGCTGCAATCCCCTGTAGGAGCCGCCGCAGGCTGCGATCTTTCGGGGCCGTCCAGTTCGCACTTCATCCCATCGAACCACCTACCCGCTACCCAAGTAGCATAGGGCCCTCGCCGCGGGCTTCGTACACTGATGCCTCAGACTACGCACCTGCGGGAGGCGATCATGCAACAGGGCCAGACCGATGGCGTCGTCAGTGCAATGTCCCAGGCCACCGACGCCCAGGAAGCCGCCCAGGACCTGGCTCGGCAACTGTTGCATCCGCACCTGGGCTTCGTGCTGTTCTTTTGTTCCGCCGAGTACGACTTGCAAGTCCTGGGCCCGGCCTTGCAGCAGAGTTTTGGCGGGATTCGTCTGGTGGGCTGCACCAGCGCCGGTGAGATCACCCCCAATGGCTATGGCCGCGGTTGCATCACGGCGGTGGGTTTCGATCACCGGCATTTCTCCATCGCCATCGAGCTGATCGATCAAATGGAGCACTTCAGCCTGATCGACGCCCAGCAAATGGTCGAGCGCCTGGTGGGCGGCTGTCGCAGCAACACCCTGGCGCCGATCAAGGGCAACAGTTTCGCCCTGACCCTGCTCGACGGCCTGTCCAGCCGCGAGGAAATGGTCCTCGCGGCGCTGAGCGCGGCCCTCGGCGATATTCCGCACTTTGGCGGCTCGGCCGGCGATGACAATAAGCTGACCCACACCCACGTGTATTTCGACGGCGAGTTCCACAGCGGCGCGGCAGTGGTGGTGCTGGTCAACACCTGGCTGGATTTCGAAGTGTTCACCACCCATCACATCCTGCCCCGTGAAGAAAAACTGGTGGTCACCCACGCCGACAGTCCGTCGCGCCGGGTCTATGAGCTCAACGCGGAACCTGCCGCCGAGGAGTACGCCCGGCATATCGGCGTGCCAGTGGCCGAGCTCGATCATCGAGTGTTCGCCGCCCATCCGCTGGCGGTACGGATCAACGAGCAGTACTACGTCAGGGCCATCCAGCAGGTCCACCCGGACCTGAGCCTGAGTTTCTATTGCGCCGTGGAGAATGGCATCGTGCTGACCGCCATGACCCCGGGGCCGTTGTTGCCGAATCTGCAGACGCTGTTCGAAGGACTTGAAGCGCGGCTCGGCACACTGCTGCTGACCATCGGTTGTGACTGTTTTCTCAGGCGTCTGGAGCTCGAAGACGACGGCAGCCTGGAGCAAATTGGTGCCTTCCTGCGCGAGCAGCGGGTGATGGGCTTCAACACCTACGGAGAACAGTTCAATGGCATGCATATCAACCAGACTTTCACCGGCGTTGCCATTGCCCGAAACCGGCCCCCCGTCGCCCGCCGAGCTGCTGGCGCAGATCGCCGGCCTGCAGCGTGAAAACCGCAAGCTGCACCGCATCAATGCGGCGCTGATCGAACGGATCGAGTCCGGGAGCACCCGTGGCAACGATCCGTATTCGGCGTTCCAGCATTCCGTGGTGCTCGCCGAACAGGTCCGCGAGCGCACCGATGCGCTGAATCAGGCCATGGCCGAACTCAAGGCCGGCAATCATTTGCTCAGCGAAGCCCGGTTGCGGGCGGAAACCGCTCACCGCCACCTGATCGATGCGATCGAAAGCATTTCCGATGCCTTCGTGTTGTTTGATGAGGACCAGCGCATCGTGCTGTTCAACAGCCGTTTCAAGGCTCTCTGGGCCAACAGCCGGGTGCGGATCATTGCCGGCATGCGTCTGGCCGAGGTCAAGCGGCTGATGACCGGCACCGGCCTGTTCAGCGAAGAACCACGCGGCCATGGCGATGAACATCTGCTCTACCGGCTGCAGAATGGCCGCTGGCTGCAGATCAGTGAACGGCCGACCCAGGACGGTGGGCGGGTGATCCTCTTCACCGACATCACCGAAGTCAAACTCAGTGAAACGGCGCGTCGCGAGCAGGCTGTGGCGCAGAAGTCGCACCTGCTGCAGCGGGCGGTAGACAACCTGTCCCAGGGTGTGGCGATGGTCAACGCCGACGGCGTCCTGGAACTGTGGAACCGTCGATTCCTCGAATTGAGCGGCCTGGCGCCGGTGGCGGCCCATCGGCAGTTCGCCGAGGTGATCGGCGACAGCGAACTGAGCCTCCTGACCCCGGCCAGTCGCGACACCAACGGCCGGGTGGTCCATGAGCGTGAGCAGCGACTCTACGATGGACGGGTTCTGGAAATCCGCACGCATCCCTTGCCGACCGGTGGTTTCGTCAATACCTTCACCGACATCACCGAGCGTTACCAGCATGCCGAAGCCCTGAGCGAGAGCGAGCGCTGGATTCGCCTGATCACCGACCACGTACCGGCACTGATCGCTTACCTCAACGCCGATCTGGTCTACGAGTTCACCAACAAGGTGTATGAAGAGTGGTACTGCTGGCCGCGCGGGGTGATGCTCGGCCAGAGCCTGCGCGAGGTGCACAGCGAAGAGCATTACCAGCGCCTGGAAACCTATGTGGCACGGGCCTTGGCCGGGGAGAGCGTGACCTTCGAGTGTCCGGAAACCAACATCAACAATCAGGAGCGTTACATGCTGCGCTCCTATGTGCCCAATCGCCTGGCCACGGGCGAGGTGGTGGGGATCTTTGTGCTGATCCGCGACGTCACCGAGCGCCGGCGCACCGCCGAGGCCCTGCATCAGGCCTATCAGAACCTCGAGTTGCGGGTCCGCGAGCGGACCGCCGAACTGACCAGTCTCAACGATCAGCTGCTGCGCGAGATCGACGAACGCAGTCGTGTCGAATCGCGTCTGCGTGAGGCCAAGCTGGAAGCCGAGCAGGCCAACCTGTCGAAAACCAAATTTCTGGCGGCCGTCAGTCACGACCTGCTGCAGCCGCTCAATGCGGCGCGGCTGTTCACCAGTGCGCTGCTCGAACGCCGCGAACCGGTGGCCAACGCGATTCTGGTGCGCAATGTCAGCAATTCCCTGGAAGACGTGGAGAGCCTGTTGGGGACGCTGGTGGACATCTCCAAGCTCGACGCCGGGGTGATCAAGGCCGATATCGCGGCGTTCGCCCTCAGCGAATTGCTGGAAAACCTGGCGACCGAATATGCCCAGGTGGCCCGCAGCGAAGGCCTGCAATTGCACTTTGTGGGCTGTTCGGCATTGGTGCGCAGTGACATCCAGTTGCTGGCCCGCATCTTGCGCAACCTGTTGAGCAACGCCATTCGCTACACCACCAGCGGCCGCGTGGTGCTCGGCTGTCGGCGGCATCGTCA
The DNA here is from genome assembly GCF_057838875.1 of Pseudomonas sp. KH_050. Lineage (NCBI taxonomy): Bacteria > Pseudomonadati > Pseudomonadota > Gammaproteobacteria > Pseudomonadales > Pseudomonadaceae > Pseudomonas > Pseudomonas sp. KH_050. The sequence continues at coordinate 3,171,198 of NZ_CM174478.1, forward strand.
GCGCTTGTCCATCGAGGTCTGGGACAGCGGCATGGGCATCGCCGAAAATAAACTGGAGGAGATTTTCCAGGAGTTCAAGCGCGGTGACGTGCAACGGCCGAACCAGGACCGGGGCTTGGGGTTGGGGCTGGCAATCGTCGAAAAAATCGCCGGCATCCTCGGGCACCGGATAACCGTGCGTTCCTGGCCCGGCAAGGGTTCGATGTTTGCCGTTGAAGTGCCACTGACCAACAGCGCGCCCAAGCCTGTGGCGCAGTTGCCCATGAGCGAGCCAATGCTGGAACGCTTGCACGGGGCGCGGATCTGGGTACTGGACAATGACGCCGCGATTTGCGCCGGGATGCGCACGCTGCTGGAAAGCTGGGGTTGTCAGGTGGTGACGGCGCTTTCGGAAGAAGACCTGGCGCGCCAGGTGGACAACTACCATGCCGAGGCTGACCTGCTGATCGCCGACTACCACCTGGACCATGGCAAGAATGGCGTCGATGCCGTGGCCCTGATCAACGCCCGACGCGCCTCACCGTTGCCGGCGCTGATGATCACCGCCAATTACAGCAACGAGCTGAAACTGCAAATGCGCGAACTGGGCCATACCCTGATGCACAAACCGGTACGGCCGATGAAGCTGAAGATGGCGATGAGTCATTTGTTGGGGTAAACACCAACCCCAGGAAGATCAAAAGATCGCAGGCTTCTGTAGGAGCTGCCGCAGGCTGCGATCTTTTGATCTTTGCGACGTTGGTGTCCGCAGAAAAGATCGCAGGCTGCGCCAGCTCCTACGCCAACCGCGTGCACCGGCAAGGGTGGGGGTGTCTGCAATCCCCTGTGTAGGAGCTGCCGCAGGCTGCGATCTTTTGATCTTTGCGACGTTGGTGTCCGCAGAAAAGATCGCAGGCTGCGCCAGCTCCTACGCCAACCGCGTGCACCGGCAAGGGTGGGGGTGTCTGCAATCCCCTGTGTAGGAGCTGCCGCAGGCTGCGATCTTTTGATCTTTGCGACGTTGGTGTCCGCAGAAAAGATCGCAGGCTGCGCCAGCTCCTACGCCAACCGCGTGCACCTGCAAGGGTGGGGGTGCCTGCAATCCCCTGCGTAGGAGCTGCCGCAGGCTGCGATCTTTTGATCTTTGCGACGTTGGTGTCCGCTGAAAAGATCGCAGGCTGCGCCAGCTCCTACGCCGACCGCGTGCACCGGCAATGGGGCGGGTGGCTGCAATCCCCTGTGTAGGAGGCTGCGATCTTTGTGGCTTGACGCCGACTCTTGGGGGTTAGATCACCTCACCGCCGCAAATACGCCGCAAAATCAATATCCCCGGCACTGAGAATCGCTTGCACCCGATTGTGCACGTTGAGTTTGCGCAGGATCGCCGAGACGTGGGCCTTGACCGTGGTCTCGGCAATTTCCAGGGTGTAGGCGATCTGTTTGTTCGACTCGCCCTTGGTCATCCGTTCCAGCACCAGCAGCTGCTTGCGGGTCAAGGCCTGGAGCAGTTCGGGGGCAAAGTTCGGCATCTCATTCATACTGCGCCGGGTGCCGGGTTTCTGGGTGCGGATGATGTCCGAGGGCAGGTAGACGTTGCCGTTGAGGATCTGCTGGATGGCGTCGGTCATCTGCGTGCGCGGCGATGACTTGGTGATGAAACCCACCGCGCCATAGGTGATGGCTTGCAGCACGACCTGCTTGTCCTGTTCGGCGGAGACGATCACCACCGGAATGGTCGGAGCCTCGTTGCGCAGGTTGATCAGGCCGTTGAGACCGTGCATGCCGGGCATGTTCAGGTCGAGCAGGATCAGGTCCAGATCGTCATGCTCCTGGGTCAGCGCCAGGGCGCTGTCCAGGTCGGCGGTTTCCATGACTTCACTGCCAGGAAAGCCATCGCTGATGACGTTATGAATGGCTTCGCGAAACAGTGGGTGATCGTCGGCAATCAGAATTTTGTACATGGCCTTTCACCTCGTTATTTTAATTATGGTATGGCGCGAATCCGTTGCCTATAGGTCAGGGGAAGGGTTCGGGTCGGGCCGCTTCCACTGGCAGGTTCGCCGCCTCCCAGGCATCCAGGCCATCGCGGTACCAATACACATCTTTATAACCCATTTCGGTGGCGCGTTTTACTGCGTTCCAGCTCAGCCAGCAATCGGCGCGACAGTAGAACACCAGCGGTTGATCCTTGCGCCCGGCCGCAGCTTTTTGCAAGTTGCGGGCGAAATAGTCCTGCCATTGCGGGCTCAGTTCACCGTCACCGGTGTTGGCCAGCCAGAGGCTGCCGGGCAGGTTGGCGTGGGGCTGGTCTTCGATGAAACGTCCCTGCAGCCATTGGCGACGATACACGTCGATCAGTACCGGCTTCGGGCTGTGTTTCAGCAAGATTTGCAAGTGGGTGGTGTCGATGATTCGGCCGCCGTCGAGATGATCCGGCGTCGGGCTGCGATAGAGACTGGTGCGGTAGCCCGCCGGGGAGAACAGCGCGGTTTGTGCCTGTGCGACACTCAGCAACAGGCTCAGCGACAAGACTGCAAGGGAAGGGTGGAGCAGATAGCGCGGGGCACGCAGCATAGGGTATGGTCCTTTTTCTTATAGACCCATTACATGCCAGTGTTGCTGCTTTGTGAATGCGACGATAGACAGGAAAACCAGTACTAAAGTCGTAGGAGCTGCCGAAGGCTGCGATCTTTTGATCTTGAAAATCCCCATGACACCCCCGCGATACCGCGCTGCCCGCCGGAAAAGATCGCAGGCTGCGCCAGCTCCTACAAGGGGGGGCGTTTATCTCGCTATCGCCGATATGTGCTTCACCCGGCCCGGCGCAGCGCCGCATGCTGCGGATTGAAGGTCAGCACCGCCAGCAATGAGAACAGCAGCGTCAAGCCCAGGCACACGGCCAGGGCCAGCAGGTTGAGGCGCTCGTACAGGGCAAAACGCACCAGTTCCACGGAATGGGTGAAGGGGCTGAGGGCGCAGAGCCAATACAGCCATTCGCTCGATTCACGCATTTTCCACAGTGGATACAGCGCCGAAGACAGGAAAAACAGTGGGAATATCACAAAATTCATCACCCCGGCGAAGTTTTCCAGTTGGCGGATGGCATTCGACAGCAACAACCCCAGGGCACTGAGCATCAGCGCAACCAGCAGCAAGGCCGGCAATGCCGCCAGTAGACCAAAGATCGGTGGTTGCACCCCGTAGACCCAGGCGATGGCGAGAAAGGCATACACCTGCAGCAGCGAGATCAAGGCGGTGGCCAGCAGTTTGCTGCCCAACAGAAAGGCCCGGGGCAGGGGGCTGGTCAACAGCACCCGCATGCTGCCCATTTCCCGGTCATAAACCATCGACAGCGAACCTTGCATGCCATTGAACAGCAGGATCATGCACGCCAGTCCGGGGACGATGTAGACCTCATAGGGAATGTAGGTGTCGTAAGGCTCGATGATCGCGATGCCCAGCGCCGCCCGGAAGCCCGCGGCGAATACCAGCAGCCATAGCAGTGGCCGTACCAGCGCACTGAGAAAGCGCGTGCGCTGCAGGATAAACCGCAGCCATTCGCGCAGGACGATACCGCTGAAACACTGCCAATAAGCGCTCATCGAGCCGCTACTCCTGGAGTGGTAAGGCGCTGGAACGCCGAGCTCAGGTCAGTGCCGTGTTCGAGGCTCACGGCATCCGCCTGACCACTGGCCACCAGCCGCCCTTGATGCAGAATCAGCAGGTCATCGCTGGGCTGCACCTCATCCAGCAGGTGGGTGGTCCAGAGCACGCTGATGCCCTGATCCCGGCACAGGCTGCGGATGTGCTGGTTAAGCGCCAGACGGCTGGCAGGGTCGAGGCCGACGCTGGCTTCGTCGAGCAGCAACAACCGCGGCTCATGCAGCAAGGCGCGGGCAATTTCCACCCGTCGGCGGTGGCCGCCATTGAGCTCGCGGACCCGTTCACGGCGCCGCTCGGTCAATGCCTGGCGCGCCAGTTCGGCCTCGACCCGTGCATTCGCCTTTTGCCTGGGCAACCCGTGCAAGGCGGCGTGATAGCGCAGGTTCTGCTCGACGCTCAGGTCCAGGTCCAGGGTGCTCTGTTGAAACACTACGCCCAATTGACGCAAGGCCAGACGCGGGGCGCTGCGCAACGAATGACCACCAACCCGAATGTCACCGTGTTGCAGGTCGTACAGGCGAGTCAGCAGGGCGATCAAGGTTGACTTGCCTGCACCGTTTGGCCCCAGCAACGCGGCAAAACGCCCGGGCTCAAGGCTGAACGTCAGCGGGTGCAGCGCTTCGCGGGCGCCGTAGGCAAAGCTCAGGTCAGAAACCTCCAGAGCGTTCATGGGGTCACCACCACGCCCCATGGATAACGCCCGACCTTGACCGACTTGATGACCTTGAGGCTGTTTACATCGATCACCGACACATCGCCGCTGACGCCATTGGTGGCCAGCAGCTGACTCTGGTCCGGGGTGAACGCCAACTGCCAGACCCGGCGACCGACCAGCAAGTAGTCGAGAATCTCGAAGGTCTTGGCATCGATCACCGCGATATGGTTCGCCGGGCCGAGGGCGACGAAGGCGTATTTGCCGTCGGCGCTGAGTTTGACCCCGACCGGCTGGACCTTGTCCGGGTGCACGCCCTTGATCTGGAACTTCAGGGTCTTGAGGACCTGCCGGCTGGCGACGTCGAGAATGGTCACGGTGCCGCCGATCTCGGCCGAGGCCCAGAGTTGCGAACCCTCCTGATTGAACTGGACGAAACGCGGCCGCTGATCGACCAGGGTGCTGTCGGCCAGGGTCTGGGTGCTGGTGTCGATCCAGTGCAGCATGTTGGTGGTTTCGCTGGTGTTCACCGCCCACTTGCCGTCGGGGCTGACCGCCATGCCTTCAGGTTCGACGCCGACACCGATCTGCGCCAGCACCTTGGAGGTTTGTGTATCGATTACCGTGACCAGCGCATCGTCCTCGTTGGACACGTACAGCCAGCGGTTGTTGGGGTGCAGGGCGAACTGCTCGGGGTCTTTGCCCGAAGGCAGTTCCTTGATGATTTTGCGGGTGGCGACGTCCATCACCTGGACCCGGTCCGAGTCGCTGGCGCAGATGTACAGCAGCGTATTGTCATGGGACAACAGCAGGCCGCGGGGGCGCTGGCCGACCGCCAGGGTGTCGGTGACTTGCAGGGTCTGCAGGTCGATCAGGCTCAGGCTGTTGTCCTTTTCATTGGAGACCCAGGCGGTACTCGCCAGCACGGGCGCGGTGGCAAGCAGTAAGGCGGATGCAAGCAGGGTGCGGTGCATGGCAAGTTCCTTTTATTGTCGTTGTGGGAATCAGGGGAAGCGGCAGCTCACCTCGGGCTTGTCGTAGCCGAGGCTGTCCATTTCGTTGAGCGGGTGCAGGAAACCTTCTTGCGGTGAAGTGCTGACCAGCGCACGCGGCTGCACGATCGGAATCGGTTGGCGCAGCTGGCCGTTCCACGAGCGATAACTGAGCTTGCGACCCTTGAAGCCATCCAGTGGCAGCTGATCGCCGAGCGCCAGCTGGCGAATTGCCCGGGCATCGCTCTGGCGCAATTTGCTCACCGCGCTGGCGACGCTGCGCACGGCGATCCAGGCGGCGAAATCACGGTCGTTCATCCAGCGTCCGGCCATGGCTTCGAAGCGTTTCTGCAACTGCGCCGCGCCGTAGGTTTCCACGGTCTTGTGCCAGCCGGTCGGAGTCAGGCCCTGGGTGCCGGCGACCGGACGCGGGTACCAGGTCTGGTAGGGCACGTATTCGCCAAAGTCACCGCGCTCGTCGGCCACCAGCACCACGTCGTACTCGGCGGTCTGGGTGAACAGCGGCATGTCGGCCTGGGCGCTGCGGCGCTGGTCATTGTCGAAAGACCAGGGTTTCTCGGCGACGATCTGCAAGCCGAAACGTTTCGCCGCACGCCGCAGGGCGGCGGCATAGGCCTGGTCGTCCGCGGTCGGGCCGACGATCAGCAACACCCGTTGCCATTTGCGCACCACCAGAAACTGCGCCAGGGCATCGGCGAGCATCGCCCGGCTCGGCAGGCTGTGCAGCATATTCGCCAGGCAGTCGGTGCTGCGCAGGCGGTCATCGGCACTGCCGGCATTGAACAGCAGGCTGTCGGGCAGGGCGGCGCTGAGCTGGCGCAGGCTCTCGGCCGGGGCATTCACCACGAACAGCCGCAGCCCTTGCGCATGCTGGGCCCTGGCTGCATCGAGCAAGGCTTCGGGGCTGTCGACGCTGGCGCTGACCAGGCTGTAGCTCTGGTTGAGAAAACGCCCGGTACTGTTGCTGTCGCTGATCGCCAGCTCCGCTCCGCGCAGCCCGGCGTCGACCGGTTCCGGAATGACGTTCGACAGCAACGGGCCGGGATCGGGCCGATAGCCCAGATAACCGATGGGGATCTGCAAGCCGCTGTCTGCCGCCTGGCTCTGGGTTGCCAGCAACGCGGCGCTGGCAATCGCCAACAGGTAGAACAAGGCGTAACTGACAAGCTGGCGCATAAGGCTCTCCACTACAGGTAGCGTCAGCATAGGAAGTGACGGGGTGCAGGGAAATATGCAGAAAGTACCAGTCGGCCAGTACCAAGGTAGTAGCTCAAGGCGCCCGTCAGGGTCTTAGCATGGCCGCAACGGCCATCACCCTGGAGACCTCCGGCCATGCGCATCCTCAAAGCCTTGCTGCTACCGTTCCTGCTGATTCTGAGCCTGATTGGCCTGGACAAGCTGCATACGCCGGTTGTCTTGTCCGGGCTGGTCACCCCCGTGGCGCCGGGACGTTAGGCATGTCGGCACTCTGGCGGATCAACCTGTGGGTGACGGTATTTTTTGCCCTGGTCACCCTTGTCTGCCTGACGCTGGTGGTGCAGCAGGCGACGACCGATGTCGAACGCGAACTGCAGGCCGCCGAAGCGCTGGTCGAGTACCTCGGCGAAACCGCCGAACGCAATCCCGACAGCCTGCAACCGCGGTTGACCGCCAGCCTGCGGCATGTGCGGGTCAGTTGGCTGGAGCCGGGCGAAACCCGCGCCCGGCAATCCCGGGAACAAGGTCTGGATGCCTGGCTGGGGCGGCAATTGATTGCGCCAGACCGCCATCCGCCTCGGGTGCTGGAACTGGCCGATGGGCGACGGGTGCTGATCGCCGTCGACCCCAGGGATGAAATCGATGAAGTCTGGGATTCCTTGCAGCAACTGCTGTGCCTCAGTGCCTTGGCGCTGACCATCAGTCTGTTGAGTATCCGCTGGGCATTACGCCGTGGCCTGAGGCTGCTCGATGACTTGTTGCATGCGTTGCAACAGGTGTCCGATGGCCAACTCCAGGTGCGCCTGCACCACAGGAGTTCGCCCGAAGCGCGGCAACTGACCGGTCATTTCAACCGCATGACCGCCACCCTGGAGCAGGTGCGGGTGGACAATGCGCAACTGACCTGCACCTTGCTCGCCGTCCAGGAGCAAGAGCGCACCCAGCTTGCGCAAACCCTGCACGATGATCTGGGCCAATACCTGGCCGGGATTCGTGCTCAGGTTTGCCTGCTACGGGTGGTCGCCAACAAGCCTGAAGCAGTGTCGCAGACCGTGCAGGCCCTGGAACTCAATTGCCAGCACTTGCAGCAAGGTTTCCGCGCCCTGGTACGCGATTTGTACCCGGTGGTGCTTGAGCATTTGCCGCTGCCTGAGGCCCTGCAACTGCTGGTGCGACAGTGGCAGAGCAGTCAAGGCATCGACTGCCGGTTACGGGTCAGCGACCACCTGCCGGCGTTGTCCACGCCGGATAAGACCCACCTCTACCGATTCCTCCAGGAAGCCCTGATCAATGTCGCCCGCCACGCCGATGCCAGCCAGGTGCGGGTGCGCCTGCAACACCGGGGCACGCGTTTGCGCCTGTTGGTTCGCGATAACGGTCGTGGAGCCCAACAGCCGCAGCGTCCGGGCGTCGGCCTGTACTCGATGCAGGAACGGGCCCGCAGCCTCGGTGGCGAACTGCGTATTTTCAGTCAGCCCGGCGCCGGTTGGGCCCTGGCCTTGAGTATTCCCATGGAGGCTCAATGAACATTTTGCTGGTGGACGATCATGCGGTGGTCCGGCAGGGCTATGCCAGCCTGTTGCGGGCAGTATTACCGGCGATGCAGGTGCGCGAGGCGGCGAATGGTGAAGAGGCGCTGGTCCGGGTCCAGGAAGAGATTCCCAGCCTGGTGATCATGGATTTCGGGCTGCCCGGGATCAGCGGCCTGGAAACTACCCGACGGCTGCGTCAGCGCTTGCCGCAGCTGCGCGTGCTGTTCTTCAGCATGCACGATGAACTGCCGCTGGTGCGCCAGGCCCTGGACGCCGGGGCCTCTGGGTATCTGACAAAAAACTCCGACCCCGAAGTGTTGATCGAAGCCGTGCGGCGCATCCTCGCCGGCCATGCGTACATCGAGCAGCCGCTGGCCACCCAACTGGCCTGCAACCCGCAGCAACGGGATGCCAGCGACCCGCGCTTGCAAAGCATGACCCAGCGTGAACTGGAAATCTTCGTCATGCTCGCCAAAGGCACCCCGACCCGGCAGATTGCCGAACAACTGTGCATCAGCGCCAAGACCGTGTCCAACCACCTGACGTTGCTCAAAAGCAAACTGCAGGTCACCTCCCATGCCGAGCTGGTGCACCTGGGGATCGATATGGGGGTGGTGCGGGTGGCGGTTTGATCATGGGCGATGGAGCGTTCACCCCGATATTGCAGGTGTACCCGTTCGGCGTAGGAGCTGGCGAAGCCTGCGATCTTTTGATCTTTGCAGGGGATTGTTGTATCCCCTCGGACTATTTATCCCAAGACATCGGACACCCCTTGCACCCCTCCATATTGCTGTCCTGAAAATTCGCATAATGTTGCCGCGAGTCACTGAGGTTGGCCTGTTCCAGGTTGCTTTCGCCGAACTTGGCTTCTTGCAGGTTGGCGTCGCTGAGGTTGGCGCCTTTGAGGTCGGCCTTGCTCAGCCAGGTCATTTCCAGGTCGGCGGCTTGCAGGTGGGCGTTGTGCAGTCTGGCGCCGGAGAGGCGGGCGAATTGCAGGTAGGCGCCACTGAGGTTCGCGTCCTGGAATTGCGCGCCCTGGGCGAACAGGCCCCAGCCCTGGATCGCCACCAGCTTCGCACCGCTGAAGTCGGCCAGGCGCAGGTTGCTTTGCTGCAGGCTGGCGCGGGTCAGGTTGGCGTTCTGTAGTCGGGCTTTTTCGAGGTTCGCAAGATCAAGTCGGGCATGACGCAGATTGGCGTCGCGCAGGTCGGCGCCGCTGAGGTTCATCTTGCGCAGGTCCTGATTGCTCAGGTCGGCCCCGCGCAGGTTGGCGCCGGGGCATTGGCTGGATTCGGCGATGACGCAGCCGTTGATGGTCAGCGGGGTGTCTTCGTTGTCATTGGCGGCGAAGGCGGAGGGCAGGGTGAGCAGGAGAAGCAGAGGCAGGTAGTTCATGGCTGGGTTCTCTGGTGTGAGTGAGAGAGCATTCGTGGGTAGGTCTCAACGCCAGTCAGTTAGCGGAGATCTCTGGTCTGGCAACATTGGTGGCGAGGGGGCTTGCCCCCGCTCGGCTGCGAAGCAGTCGCAATACAGGTGCTCGGGTTCTAACTGAAGGACCCCGTTGCCTGGTTTTGGGACCGCTTCGCGGTCCAGCGGGGGCAAGCCCCCTCGCCACAGGTAGTGCGCTTGGCGCTTGTTCCTCGCCACTGACTGGCATAAGAGCAAGTCCCCCCACAGGTCATGGGGCAGGCTTGCCCCGCAAGCCTTACTTCTGCGCGGTCTGGTTATCCCAGCTCGGGATCTTGAACACCCAGAACGAACCGCCTTGCGCCACCGGCTTGGTCAGCTCGGCCATGTCGCCGCCCCACAGTGGTACTGCGCCGCCATAACCGACGGTCACGCCGATGTACTGCTCGCCATCCTGTTCCCAGGTGATCGGCGGCGAGACTTCCAGTGGAGGTTTTGGCCTGCCTACGATGGAACCCAACGCCGCACGGTGATACGGAAAAAGTCCCGCTCTTGCCGGGACAAGTTCCCGGTTGGCACCTGAATCAGACCCACGTCACAAGCCCTACTACCAAGGAAGTAGAGGGCGGCCACCAAAGCAGCATACGGCTTGCAGATCGCTGTTCTTAAGATGAGGGCATAGCCTCTGCAGAGAGGTTTAGCGTGCAATTCTGAGGGCATAACAATGACAACAAAACGCAACGCCATACTCGTCGCCGGTCTGCTGGCTGGCCTTATCACGACCGGTTCAGTACTGGCCCACGGCAACGTGGTGCCACAAACCGTTGAAACCAAGGGATTGACCTCGATCAAGGATGCCGGAGTACCGGTCGATGGCGATGGCTGGGCTGCGGTAAACCCCTATCGCACCACCCCGGAAAAAGACAAGGCGATTGAAATCGGTTCCTCGGCCTTTAACCAGAACTGTGCGGCCTGCCATGGCCTGGAAGCCAAGTCCGGTGGGATCGCCCCGGATCTGCGCATGCTCGATGCCGGTGAGGCCGGAGACGAGTGGTTCGTTGAGCGGGTGCGTCATGGCGCGGTGCGCGACGGTCGTGTCTACATGCCGAAAATGGCCGACTACTTGAGCCAGGAAGCCTTGTGGGCGGTGCGCACCTATCTGGACAGCGTGCACATCGAGGAGTAACCCATGGGCCGGCTCGCTGTGCTGTTAACCGCGCTATTGCTGTGTTGTCAGACGCTGCAGGCGCAGGTCCGTACCTTTGATGAAATGATCGCCGCCGGCGAGTTGAAGGTCGCGGTCTACAAGGATTTCGCGCCCTACAGCTTCGAGGATGGCGGCCAGGCGCGGGGCGTCGATGTGGAATTGGCCAAGGCTTTGGCCAAAGCCCTCGGCGTGCGCCTGGAGCTGATCTGGGCACCGCCGGGCGAGAAGCTCGACGACGACCTGCGCGATTACATCTGGCGCGGCAATCAACTGCGCAACCAGCAGTTGGCCGACCTGATGATGCGCGCGCCCTATGACCGCGACTACGCGCAAAAGCGCAATGAGCTGGGTGAGCTGGAAAACGGCCACGTGGTGATGTTCGGCCCTTACCAGAACGAGTCCTGGCAAGTCGCTTATGATCGCCGCCGACTCGACAAGGTGGGCAGCGTCGCGGTGTTCGAACACCATCCGATCGGCGTCGAAGTCGACAGCGTACCGTCGTTCTATCTGACGTCGGTGTTCAACGGCATGCTCAGTGCCAAGACCCACCATTACCCCACTGTGCCCAAAGCCTTCGCCGCGATGAAAGCCGGCGAGGTGGATGCGGTGATGGCCATGCGCGGCGAGATCGACTGGCAGGTGCATGAAGCCAGGGACTCGCAACTGGCGCTGGCGGAAAACGCCTACCCGAACATGGGCAAGCAACTCTGGGAGATCGGCATGGCGGTGCATGAAAGCAACCGTCAGCTGGCTTATGCCGTGGAAGAGGCACTCGAAGGCTTGATCCGCGACGGCACGCTCAAGGCGATCTACGCCGAGTACGGCCTGCGCTATGAAGTACCGGAGATGTATCAATAGGAGCGGGAAATGAACTGGCGAGCGAGTTGTCTGTTGGCCTGCTGGTTGCCATTGGCGGCCCAGGCCATCGAGGTCGATCCGGGCAAGGACCCGGTGCCCTCGGTGATGTGGGCCTTCTATCACAAGCAAATTCTCGGCGATGCGCCGTTCGTGTTCGATGAGCGGGTCAAGCTGCTGGCGCCGCCATTCGCCGAAGACGCCCGACAGGTGCCACTGGAAATCGACGCCCGGGCGTTCAAGGGCGAGGTGGTGAAGATTCTTGCCTGGGCCGAGCTCAATCCGTTGCCGATGATTGTCGACTTCCAGCCGGGGGAGCGGGTGCTGCCCTGGCTGGCGATCCGTATCCGTATCGAACAGGCCACGCCGCTGCGGGCGGCCGTGCTGACCCGCGATGGGCTTTGGCATGTCGGCTCGACCCTGATCGATGCCGCTGGCGGCGGCTGCACCGCGCCCAGCGTGGTGCGTACCCAGCCGGGCTGGGAAGAGCACATCGGCGAAGTCCTCGGCGGGCGTTATCCCCGTGGCGAATTCAGCCGCTTGCGGCTGCAGGTGGCGCATCCGATGGATAACGGCATGGTCAGCGCGATTCCCGAGTTCTTTCTCAATCATGCCGAGTTGCGTGACGACAGCGGCCAGTTGCTGGCCAGTCTAGGCCTGTTCCCGGCGGTCAGTGAAAACCCGAATCTGGCGTTCGACGTCGAAGGGGCAGGGCAGACGCGCTTGCTGCTGCGCGATAACAGCGGCAATCAATTCGATGCGGCGATTCCCTAACCCCAGGAGAGCGTCATGCGCTGGATGCTGCTGTTGTGCCTTACGCTGAGTCTGCCGGCCCTGGCGGACTTCGACTATCAACTCAAGCCCCGGCAGATCGCCGAGAACACCTGGCTGCTGGAAGGCAGTACCGACAACTTCGCCAAGGCCAACGGCGGAAATATCGTCAATACCGCGTTCATCGTCACCGATCACGGCGTGGTGGTGATCGACAGCGGGCCGTCGAAGCGCTACGGCGAAGCCCTGCGCAAAGCCATCGCCGCGACCACCGACAAGCCGGTGATTCAGGTGCTGTTGACTCACCATCATCCCGATCACGTGCTGGGTAACCAGGCGTTCGGCGATGTACCGATCGGCGCGCTGGCCGGCACCCGCAAATTGCTGGGTCAGCAAGGCGATGCCATGGCCGAGAACATGTACCGACTGGTGGGCGACTGGATGCGCGGCACCGAAGTGGTGTTACCGACCCAGGAATTGAGCCCTGGAACCCTGAATATCGGCGGTCATTCGTTGCGCCTGCTGGGACTGCGCGGGCATACCGGTGCCGACCTGGCGATCCTCGACGAGAAAACCGGGGTGCTGTTCGCCGGCGACCTGGTGTTTTATCAGCGCGCCCTGACCACCCCAAATTCTCCGGGGCTGGAGGTCTGGCAAGCGGATATCGCCCAGCTCGAAGCCTTGCCATGGAAGCTCATCGTACCCGGTCACGGGCCACTGACGACCGACCACGCGCCCTTTGCCCAGATGCGCGACTACCTTGGCTGGCTCGACCAGTTGATGCGCGCTGGCGCCGCCAGCGGCAGCGAGATGAGCGAGATGATCCGCAGCCCGATCCCCCAACGCTTTGCCGCCATCAGCCTGAGCCGCTATGAACTGATTCGCAGCGTCAGCCATCTGTACCCAAGCTATGAGCGCGGACAGATGAAGCGGGTGGATGCCGAGAAATAATCGGGTGAACTGTCGATCGCCAGGATCGCAGCCTATCGGCAGCTCCTACGGGATTTGTGTTCCCACCCGGCCGGCGCGTAGGAGCTGCCGCAGGCTGCGATCTTTTGATCTTGATCCAGCGAACCCCCGGAAAAGATCGCAGCCTATCGGCAGCGCCTACGGGATTTGTGTTCCCACCCGGTCGGCGCGTAGGAGCTGCCGCAGGCTGCGATCTTTTGATCTTGATCCAGCGAACCCCGGAAAAGATCGCAGCCTTCGGCAGCTCCTACGCGTTCCTTGTACCAAGGAACGAGAAAACTCCACACTGCGGCCAATTGTCGCCGGGGCCCTGCGGACCAAGAATCTGCAGCAGACCGGGAAAATTTCCCGGGCATAACAAAAACCGCAGAGGTAGCCGTCATGTTCCAATCCGCGCGTCGCCAACCCTTCGCCTTGAGCCTGCTGCTCAGTGCCATGCTGTTGTCCGCCTCGGCCCTGGCCGCAGTCACCGATCAAGACATCCTCCAGGATCCGAAGAACCCGGGGCAGGTCGTCACCAACGGCCTGGGTGTCCAGGGCCAGCGCTACAGTCCTCTGGATGCCCTCAACACCGATAACATCAAAGACTTGCGGCCGGTCTGGGCCTTCTCCTTCGGTGGCGAAAAACAGCGCGGTCAGCAGGCGCAGCCGATGATCAAGGACGGCGTGATGTACATGACCGGTTCCTACTCACGGGTGTTCGCGGTAGATGCACGCACCGGCAAGAAACTCTGGCAATACGATGCGCGGCTGCCGGATGACATCCGCCCATGCTGCGACGTGATCAACCGTGGTGTCGCGCTGTATGGCGACCTGGTGATTTTCGGTACCCTCGACGCCAAGCTGGTAGCCCTGAACAAGGACACCGGCAAAGTGGTCTGGAGCAAGAAAGTCGCCGACCACAAGGAAGGCTATTCCATCAGCGCCGCGCCACTGGTGATCAACGGCAAGCTGATCACCGGGGTCGCCGGTGGCGAGTTCGGCGTGGTCGGCAAGATCGAAGCCTATGACCCGAAAAACGGTGCCTTGCTGTGGACCCGGCCGACGGTGGAAGGCCACATGGGCTACGTCTACAAGGACGGCAAGGCGGTCGAGAACGGTATTTCCGGCGGTGAAGCGGGCAAGACCTGGCCCGGCGATCTGTGGAAAACCGGTGGCGCCGCGCCTTGGCTCGGTGGCTACTACGATCCGGAAACCAACCTGCTGCTGTTCGGCACCGGCAACCCGGCGCCGTGGAACTCGCACCTGCGCCCGGGCGATAACCTCTACTCGTCGTCGCGTCTGGCGCTGAACCCGGACGACGGCACTATCAAATGGCACTTCCAGAGCACCCCGCACGACGGCTGGGACTATGACGGCGTCAACGAGCTGGTGTCCTTCAACTACAAGGACAAGGACGGCAAAGAGATCAAGGCCGCAGCCACCGCCGACCGCAACGGCTTCTTCTACGTGCTCGACCGCACCAACGGCAAATTCATCCGCGGCTTCCCGTTCGTTGACAAGATCACCTGGGCCACCGGCCTGGACAAAGAGGGTCGGCCTATCTACAACGAAGCCAGCCGTCCCGGCGCACCCGGCAGCGAAGCCAAGGGCAGTTCGGTGTTTGTCGCGCCGGCGTTCCTCGGCGCGAAAAACTGGATGCCCATGGCCTACAGCCAGGACACCGGGCTGTTCTATGTGCCGTCCAACGAATGGGGCATGGACATCTGGAACGAAGGCATTGCCTATAAAAAGGGCGCGGCGTTCCTCGGCGCCGGCTTCACCATCAAGCCGTTGAACGAAGACTACATTGGCGTGCTGCGTGCCATCGACCCGAAAACCGGCAAGGAAGTCTGGCGCCATAAGAACTTCGCGCCGCTCTGGGGCGGCGTGCTGACCACCAAGGGCAACCTGGTCTTTACCGGTACCCCGGAAGGTTTCCTGCAAGCCTTCAACGCCAAAACCGGCGAAAAAGTCTGGGAATTCCAGACCGGCTCCGGCGTCCTCGGCTCGCCCATCACCTGGGAAATGGATGGCGAACAGTACGTCTCGGTCCTCTCCGGCTGGGGTGGCGCGGTTCCACTGTGGGGCGGCGAAGTTGCCAAACGCATCAAGGACTTCAACCAGGGCGGCATGCTCTGGACCTTCAAGTTGCCCAAAGACCTGGTAGTGGCCAAGCATTGAAATGAGCGCTGGTGAAGGAGTGGCAGGGCGATAACTTGTGGCGAGGGGGCTTGCTCCCGCTCGGCTGCGAAGCAGTCGTAAAACCTGCGCCTGCGTTCTATCTGAGGGAGCGCGGTGCCTGATTTTAGGAGTGCTTCGCACTCCAGCGGGAGCAAGCTCCCTCGCCACAACAGCCCGCTCCCACAAAAGCATAGGCAATCCACCGAAAACTACTACCAAATGACGAGAGCCCCCCCTGCCAACGGCGCATTCGTCTGGCGCGCGGGGCTCTCTACTATCGGTTCATGGCCTGTCCGACCGACAGGCATCGACCAAGCAGAGGCTCACCATGATTTACGCTCAACCCGGAACACCAGGCGCTGTCGTGTCTTTCAAACCGCGTTACGGCAACTTCATTGGCGGCGAGTTCGTCGCACCGGTCAATGGCGAATACTTCACCAACACCTCACCGGTGAACGGTGAAGTGATTGCCGAGTTCCCGCGCTCCAGCGCGGCCGACATCGAGAAAGCGCTGGATGCCGCCCATGCCGCAGCCGATGCCTGGGGCAAGACGTCAGCCCAGGACCGCTCGCTGGTGCTGCTGAAAATCGCCGACCGCATCGAACAGAACCTGGAAATCCTCGCGGTCACCGAATCCTGGGACAACGGTAAGGCCGTGCGCGAAACCCTGAACGCCGACGTGCCGCTGGCCGCCGACCATTTCCGTTATTTCGCCGGCTGCATACGCGCTCAGGAAGGCGGCGCCGCCGAAATCAACGAACTGACCACCGCCTATCACTTCCACGAACCGCTGGGCGTGGTCGGGCAGATCATCCCGTGGAACTTCCCGCTGCTGATGGCCGCCTGGAAACTCGCCCCGGCGTTGGCCGCCGGCAACTGCGTGGTGCTCAAGCCGGCCGAGCAGACTCCGCTGTCGATCATGGTCTTCGTTGAGCTGATCGCCGATTTGCTGCCGCCAGGTGTGTTGAACATCGTCCAGGGCTACGGTCGCGAAGCCGGCGAAGCCCTGGCCACCAGCAAACGCATCGCCAAGATCGCCTTCACCGGGTCCACCCCGATCGGCGCGCACATCATGAAATGCGCGGCGGAAAACATCATTCCGTCGACCGTTGAGCTGGGCGGCAAGTCGCCGAACATCTTCTTCGAAGACATCATGAAGGCCGAGCCGCAGTTCATCGAGAAGGCCGCCGAAGGCCTGGTGCTGGCGTTCTTCAACCAGGGCGAAGTCTGCACCTGCCCGTCGCGGGCGCTGGTGCAGGAGTCGATCTACGACGACTTCATGAAAGTGGTGATGAAGAAGATCGTCAATATCAAGCGCGGCAACCCGCTGGACACCGACACCATGGTCGGTGCCCAGGCCTCCGAGCAGCAATTCGACCGGATCCTGTCCTATCTGAAAATCGCTCAGGAAGAGGGCGCCGAACTGCTCACCGGTGGCGCCGTCGAGCGGCTTGAGGGTGACCTGGCCACGGGTTTCTATATCCAGCCGACCCTGCTCAAGGGCCACAACAAGATGCGCGTATTCCAGGAAGAGATCTTCGGCCCGGTGGTGAGCATCACCACCTTCAAGGACGAAGCCGAAGCCCTGGCGATTGCCAACGACAGCGAGTTCGGCCTTGGCGCCGGTCTCTGGACCCGCGACATCAACCGCGCCTACCGCATGGGCCGGGCGATCAAGGCCGGGCGTGTCTGGACCAACTGCTACCACCTGTACCCGGCCCACGCCGCGTTCGGCGGCTACAAAAAATCCGGCGTCGGCCGCGAAAACCACAAGATGATGCTCGATCACTACCAGCAGACCAAAAACCTGCTGGTCAGCTACGACATCAATCCGTTGGGTTTCTTCTAACCCAACCGGCGTAGGAGCTGCCGCAGGCTGCGATCTTTTGATCTTCGCTTGGCGGTAGCTCCATTCGCCTGGTTGAAAAGATCGCAGCCTGCGGCCGCTCCTACGGGTTTTTGTGTACGCCTGATAATCCATGGGTGTACCGGGTCGGCGCAGGAGCTGCCGCAGGCTGCGATCTTTTGATCTTGAATCCGCGAAGACGCCCTGCCTGACACCCCGCCAACACCCCCTACCAACGCACCCCGCAACCTCCTTCCAAAGTAGCATTCAGTCCCACCACACCCCCGTGCATTAATACTTCTACCGGAATAGCCCGGCATAAGAAGAGGATTGACCCATGTGGACTAAACCCGCGTTTACCGATCTGCGTATCGGCTTCGAAGTGACCATGTATTTCGCCAGCCGTTGATTGTCCTCCCGGCCAGTCTGCGCGTTGGCCGGGACTTCCCACTGGAGCATTGCCCCATGCATATCCGGATTCTCGGTTCCGCCGCTGGCGGTGGTTTTCCGCAATGGAACTGCAACTGCCGCAATTGCGCTGGCGTGCGCAATGGCAGCGTGCGGGCACAACGGCGGACCCAGTCGTCGATTGCCCTGAGCGACAACGGCGTGGACTGGATTCTGTGCAACGCCTCGCCGGACATCCGCGCTCAGCTCGAGTCTTTCCCACCGTTGCAACCGGCCCGCCAGGTGCGTGATACGGCGATTGCCGGAGTGATCCTGCTCGACAGCCAGATCGACCATTGCACCGGCCTGCTGAGCCTGCGCGAAGGCTGCCCGCATAAAGTCTGGTGTACCGAGATGGTTCATCAGGACCTCAGCAGCGGTTTCCCCTTGTTCAACATGCTCAGCCACTGGAATGGCGGCCTGCAATGGCAACCCATCGGCCTGGGCGGCGAACCCTTCAGCATCCCCGGTTGCAACCACCTGCGGCTGCGGGCGATTCCATTGCGCAGCAGCGCGCCGCCGTACTCGCCCCATCGCGGTAATCCGCAGCCGGGCGATAACATCGGCCTGTTCATCGAAGACCGGCGCAGCGGCGCCAGCCTGTTCTATGCCCCGGGGCTCGGTCAGGTCGATGATCAATTGCTCGACTGGATGCAGCGCGCCGACTGCCTGCTGGTGGACGGCACCCTCTGGCGCGACGATGAAATGCGCGCCTGCGAAGTCGGCGACAAACTCGGCAGCGAAATGGGCCATCTGCCGCAAAGCGGCCCTGGCGGGATGCTCGAAGTGCTTGAAGGCTTCCCCGAGCAACGCAAGATTCTGATCCATATCAACAACACCAACCCGATCCTCGATGAGGACTCGGCCGAACGGGCGCTGCTGGAACGCCGCGGCATCGAAGTGGCGTTCGATGGCATGGACATCACCCTCTAACCGCTGCACCTCACACCAGTGGCGTCAGGTAGTTCTGATAGACCAGCAGGCTGCCGATAACGATGGTCGTCACGGCCACCGAGGCTTGCAGGCCGTTGCACAGCCAGGTGATGTGCCGCACGATGTGCAGCGGCACGCTGATAATCAACGACAGCAGCGCCATGCCGGCAATCGAGCCGAGGCCGAACAGGCCGACGTAGACCAGCCCGGCCAGCGGTGACGAGACGTGGCCCAGGGTCAGCAGAATCAGCGCCGCCGAGCCGGCCAGCCCATGCATCAGGCCCACGCAAAGCGCCCGCATCGGGAACTGCCGGGGGTGTGGATGCCGGTGATGCAGGCTGTGCGGCCCCCGGTCACCGGCATGGGAGTGGGCGTGCAAATGCAGGGTGTTGTCGGTATGGCGATGCAGATGAAAATGTACCTTCTCGCGGCGCATGCGCCGTATCAGGTCCAGGCCCAGCAGGATCAGCATCACCCCGACCGCGCCTTCGAGTCCTTGCGCAAGGCGCTCGGGAATCACTCCGTCCATGGACACCACCAGGCCGAACACCACCAGCAGGGTCAGGGTGTGTCCCAGGCCCCAGGCCGCTCCCAGCCAAATCGCCTCGCGGGTGCCGCGACTGCGGGTGGTGAGGGTGGCCACGGCAGCAACATGGTCGGCCTCCATGGAGTGGCGCATTCCCAGCAGAAAACCGAGGATCAGCAGTTCGACCATGATCTTCTCTCAGGCCTCGCTGGACAGTTGGCCGCGCAACCAGGCGTACCAGTGGGGTAATCCCTCACCGCGGGTCGCGGAGAGTTGCAGCACTTCGATGTCGGGATTGATCCGACGGGCGAAGGCGATGCAGGCATCCAGGTCGAAATCCACATAGGGCAGCAGGTCAATCTTGCTGATGATCATCAGGCTCGAGGCTCTGAACATGTGCGGGTACTTGAGCGGCTTGTCGGCGCCTTCGGTGACCGAGAGGATGACCACCTTGGCCCGCTCGCCAAGATCGAACAGGGCGGGGCAGACCAGGTTGCCGACGTTTTCCACCATGACCAGCGAGTTGGCCGCAGGCGCGAGCTGCTTGAGCGCGCCAGCCAGCATCCCGGCTTCCAGGTGGCAGCCGGTGCCGGTATTGACCTGCACCGCCGGGCAGCCGGTGGCGCGGATGCGCTCGGCATCGAACAGGGTTTCCTGATCGCCTTCGACCACGCTGATCGAAAGGTCACCGGCAAGGTCGCGCAGGGTATGCTCGAGCAAGGTGGTTTTACCGGCACCGGGGGAGCTCATCAGGTTCAGCAGCAGGATGTTGCGGGCTTTGAGCCACTGGCGATTAAGCTCGGCCAGACGGTTGTTCTTGGCCAGAATTTCCTGCTCAATATTGAGGGTGGTGCCATGAACCCGGGCATGGGAGTGCGCAGGTTCGTGCTGCGGCATGCGCATATACAGGCCTTGCAGCTCGTGCCCGGCGACCCGTTGCAGCTTGCTGCCGGTCAGGCCTGTGATCCTTGCCCCGGCGCCATTGGAGCAACCGCAGGTGGTACACATCAGGCTGCCTCCTCGATTTCCATCGACTTGATCCGCAACTGGTCGCCGCCGCATGGACGTTCCAGGTTGACCGAACCGCAGCGACAACTGGACAGCAGGTCGTCCATCTGCACCGTTGCGCCGCAATCGCGGCAGCGACTGCGGCCGGGGATGCGGATGATCTCCAGCGTCGAGCCCTGCAGCGGCGTGCCTTCGCAGACAACTTCATAGCAAAAACGCAGGGCGTCCGGCATCACGCAGGACAAACTGCCGACCTCCAGCGTGACCCGCAGCACCCGCGCCCCCGCAGCGCGCTCGTTGCACGCTTCGACAATGCCCTGGGTGATGGACAGCTCGTGCATCAGCAGATCCTCGGCAGTTGTTCGCCGATCAGCATGTCGACGATGCGTTCTCCACCAAAAGCGGTGTGCATGATCACGCAGCCCACCGGGCTGGCACCGATCTCACCGATGATCGCCGCGTCGGCACCGGCCGGATGCGCGCGCATCGCCGCCAGTGCAGCTTCGGCCAGATGGCCGGGGACCACGGCCACCAGCTTGCCCTCGTTGGCGAAGTACAGCGGGTCGAGACCGAGGATTTCCGACACGCCCTTGACCGCTTCGCGCACCGGGATGGTCGGTTCATCGAGGTTGATGCAGACATCGGCGGCCTGGGCGAACTCGTTCAACACCGTGGCGATGCCGCCGCGTGTGGCATCGCGCAGACAGTGCACATCGGGACAGGCCTTGAGCAGCGCGGCAATCAAACCGTGCAGTGGCTGGCAGTCGCTGCTGATCGGCACCTCCAGCGCCAGGTCATCACGCGCCGCGAGGATCGCCACCCCGTGGTCGCCGATGTAGCCATTGACCAGGACCTTGTCGCCGGGCCGGGCACGGGTCGCGGCGATGTTGACGCCAGCCGGAATGACCCCGATGCCGCAGGTATTGATAAAGAGTTTGTCCACTGCTCCACGCTCCACCACCTTGGTGTCGCCCGTGACAATCTGCACCCCGGCGACCTCGGCAGCCTGTTGCATGGAGGTGACGATGCGCCGCAAGTCGGCCAGCGCAAAGCCTTCTTCGAGAATCACCGCACAGGACAGGTACAGCGGGATGGCGCCAGACACCGCAAGGTCGTTGACCGTGCCGTTGACCGCCAGATCACCGATGTTGGCCCCAGCAAAGAACAGCGGATCGACCACATAGGAGTCAGTGGTGAACGCCAGCCGGTCACCGTGCCTGGCCAGATCGCTCAAGGCGAAGCGCGCCTGATCCTCCAGCGGTGCCAACAGCGGGTTGGCGAAGGTACCGACGAATACATCGTCCACCAGGTCGCGCATGGCCTTGCCACCACTGCCGTGGGCCAGGGTAATGGTGTCGCCGCGCACCTTGCCGCTGCGCTGACGGATACGCGCTGGCGGTTGATCGAGGACGAGATTCAGCGGGTCGGGTAGCCTCATGTCTGGTGCTCCCTGGGTGTTTCATCGGCAGTGGTTTCGCGTTGCTTGAGGATGTCCACCAGGTCGATGCGCCCATAGTTGTACACCGCGGCGCAGGCCCCTTCGCTGGAGACCATCAGCGAACCCAAGGGCATCTCCGGGGTGCAGGCGGTGCCGAAGACCTTGCACTGCCAGGGTTTGATCACACCCTTGAGGACTTCGCCGCACTGGCAGGACTTGGGGTCGGCGATCTTCAGGTTCGGCACCGGGTATTTGCGCTCGGCGTCGAAGCGGGCATAGGCCTCGCGCAGTTTGACCCCTGAATGGTCGATCGACCCCAGGCCGCGCCACTCGAAGAACTCGCGCAACTGGAAGACCTGTTGCACCGCGCGCAGGGCCGGATTGTTGCCAGCGTCGGGGACCACTCGCTGGTACTGGTTTTCCACCTCGCAACGGCCTTCGGCCAGTTGTTGGGTGACCATCCACAGCGACTGGAGGATATCCAGGGGTTCAAAGCCGGAAATCACCAGGGGTTTCTTGTAGTGCCTGGCGATGAACTCATAGGGTTCGCTGCCGATCACCATGCTCACGTGGCCGGGGCCGAGGAAGCCGTCCAGGGTCAGTTCCGGCGAGTCGAGAATCGCCTTGATGGTCGGGATGATGGTGATGTGGTTGCAGAACACCGAGAAGTTCTCGAGGTTCTCGGCGTCGGCGCGCAGGATGGTCAGGGCGGTGGACGGCATGGTGGTTTCGAAGCCCAGGGCGAAGAACACGACTTCCCGGGTCGGGTTGTCGCGAGCGATTTTCAGCGCGTCCATCGGCGAGTAGACCAGGCGCACATCGGCGCCTTCGGCCTTGGCCTGCAGCAGGCTTTTTTTCGAACCGGGGACGCGCATGGCGTCACCAAAGGTGGTGAAGATGATGTTCGGGTGCTGCGCCAGTGCCACGCAATCATCGACCCGGCCCATGGGTAGCACGCACACCGGGCAACCGGGGCCGTGCACCAGTTCAATGGCGTCGGGCAGCATCTGCTCGATGCCGTACTTGAAGATCGAGTGGGTGTGCCCGCCACAGACTTCCATCAGTTGCAGCGGGCGGGTGCGGCACACCGGTATCCGCAGCACCAGTTGCTCGATCTGCTTGACCAGCACCCGGGCCTTGGCCGGGTCGCGGAACTCATCGACGAATTTCATGGCCGGGCCTCCAGGCCGCCGCGCTCATCGGCGAGCAAGGTGTGCACCAGGTCCCAGAGGATGTGGTAGGTGGCGACGTGCACTTCCTGGATCCGGTGGATGCTGTCGGTGGGCACCACCAGGCAATGATCGAGGTCCGCCGAGTGAGCCATTAGCCCTCCGTCGCCGCCTGCCAGGCCGATGGTGGTCAAGCCCATTTCCTTGGCCTTGGCATAGGCCTTGAGCAGGTTGCCCGAGTTGCCGCTGGTGGAAAATCCCACCAGCCCGTCTCCCGGCCGCCCCAGCGCAATCAGCTGGCGGACGAAAATGTGCTCGAAGCCGACGTCGTTACCCACCGCCGTCATCATCGCCTGATCGGCCGCCAGGTTGGTGGCGGTCAAGGCCGGCCGGCCAGCGGTAATCGGGTGCAGGAACTCCACCGCGAAATGCGCGGCGTCGCAGGAAGAACCGCCGTTACCCATCGACAACATGCGCCCACCCTGGCGATACACCGCGGCGATCGCACGAGCCGTCGCCACCACCGCTTCGGCGTTCTCGGCAAAAAACCGCTGTTTGACCTCGACGCTGTGGGCGGCCTTTTGCTGCACGGATTCGAGCAGGGCCGCATCGAGCGCGCCGATCTCTTGCTTGTCACCGTGCAAGAACGGGTACAACCCACGCAGTGGGCTATCACCTTGGGACATGGTCGTGCCTCCCTATCGGGTGTCTTGCATCAGGCGCATTTCTTCGGCTATTTCGCCCAGCGCCTGCAGCAGTTCGAGGGTTTTGATCGCCTCGTGTTCATCGATCCGGCTCATGGCGAAGCCGACGTGCACCAGCACCCAATCGCCGACACAGTCGGCGTGGCTGCGACCGTCGCCGACCACGCAAGAAATGTTGATCGCGCGGCGGATACCACCGATCTCCACGGTGGCGGTGTCGGTCGCCGCATCGACGATCTCGACGATTTGTCCAGGAATGCCTACGCACATGGTTGCCGCTCCTCTTGTGTCGCGAGGGTTTGCGCCGTGGCCACAGCTGCCTGGCCCAGGCTCAGCCCGCCGTCGTTGGCCGGTACCCGTGAGTGGCGCAGCACCTGCAAACCACGAAATTCAAGGCGCTGGATCAGCTCTCGGGTCAGTACCGCGTTCTGCAATACCCCGCCCGACAGCGCGATGCGTCCGGACCAGAGATCGCCATGCCGTTGCGTCAGGTGCTCGATCATCTGCACCACGGCTTGCGCAAGGCCGACATGGAAGCGCGCCGCAATCACCCCCGGTGCCGCGCCTGCGTTCAGGTCGGTCAACAGCGCCCGCCACATCGGCTGCGGCTCCAGGCGCGGCAGACCGTCGTCCAGCACGATAGCAAAGGGATAGCCCTGGTGGTCGCCCAGCGCCGAGGCATCGACGGCGGCCTCCAGTTCGATCGCCGCCTGGCCTTCGTAGCTGACTTGCTGGCGCAGGCCAATGACCGCTGCGACGGCGTCGAACAGGCGTGCGCAGGAGCTGCAAGGAGGGCTGTTGAAGCCCGTTGCAAGCATGCCGTTCAAGGTCGCCAGGGGTTTGTCCGCCAGCGTCTGGAAGTACCGCAGATCGCCGAACTGCTTGACCAGCGCTGGCCATTGCGAGGTGCGGCGCAGGTGGGCATAGGCCATGC
Organism: Pseudomonas sp. KH_050; assembly: GCF_057838875.1. Classification (NCBI taxonomy): domain Bacteria; kingdom Pseudomonadati; phylum Pseudomonadota; class Gammaproteobacteria; order Pseudomonadales; family Pseudomonadaceae; genus Pseudomonas; species Pseudomonas sp. KH_050. Next base: position 3,195,611 of record NZ_CM174478.1, read on the forward strand.
GCCAGGGTTGCTCGATCGCCGCTTCGCCGCCAGGCATGGCGACCGTCGCCAGGCTGGCCAGGCGTCGATAGCCACGGTAGTCGGCGAGCAGGAACTCAGCGCCCCACAGACTGCCGTCATCACCATAACCGGTGCCGTCCAGCGCAATGCCGAGCACCGGCGGCGAGTCCAGTTCGACAGCGTTATCGGCCAGGCAGGCCGCGATATGCGCGTGGTGATGCTGAACCTCGACCAGCACCAAGCCCTTTTCCGCGGCCCAATCGCGGCCGAACTTGCTCGGCAGGTAGTCGGGGTGGCGGTCAATCGCCAGCACTTGAGGCTGGAACTCGAACAGTTGCTGGTACAGCGCCAGGGTCTGGCGGCTGGCGGCATTGGCGCTGGCATTGGCCAGATCGCCGAGATGCTGGGAGAGGATCGCCTGGCCGTCCTTGATCAGGCAGAAACTGTTTTTCAGTTCACCGCCCAGGGCCAGGACCGCAGGCGCGGCGCCAAAGCTCGCAGGCAAGCGCAGCGGCGTCGGCGCATAACCACGAGCGCGACGCAACAGAGCGGGACTGTCGACCACCAGCCTGGCCACCGAGTCGTCCAGCCGGTTGACGATCTCCCGGTCATGCAACAGCAGTGCGTCAGCGATTTCGCCCAAGCGTTCACGGCTCTCGTCGTTGCCAATGCACTGCGGTTCTTCGCTGCGATTGCCGCTGGTGAGCACGATCGGTGCCTGCAGGCCAGCCATCAGCAGATGGTGCAGGGGCGAGTAGGGCAGCATGAAACCGTAGCAGCACTGCCGGGGCGCCACACCATCGGCCAGGCGTTCCGGGCCCTCGATGGCCAGCAGCACGATGGGCGCGGCCGGTTCCTGCAGCAGCGCGGTTTGCGCCGGATCGAGGCGGCAATAGCAGCGGATCATCGCCGTATCGCGGGCCATCAGGGCGAAAGGCTTGTGTTCGCGGCGCTTGCGCTGGCGCAGACGATCCACCGCACTGGCATTCGAGGCATCACAGGCCAGATGCACGCCACCAATGCCTTTGATCGCCACGATATGCCCGGCCTCGAGCAGGCGCTGGGTCGCCTTGAGCGGATCACCGCTGCAATCGACCGAGGATCCGCTGGCCGCTTCGAGCCATAGCCGTGGCCCGCAATCAGGGCAGGCATTGGGCTGAGCGTGGAAGCGCCGGTCGGCAGGGTCTCGATATTCGCGCAGGCAGGCCGGGCACATAGTGAATGCAGCCATGCTGGTAGTGCCGCGGTCGTAAGGGATGGCACGGACAATCGACATCCGTGGCCCGCAATGGGTGCAGTTGGTGAAAGCGTAACGGTAACGACGATTGGCGGGGTCAAACACCTCGCGCAAACAGGCCGCACAGGTCGCGGCGTCGGCGACTATCCCGGTATGTACCCGGCCGCCGGAGCTTTTGACAATACGAAAATCCGTCACTGGCGATTCACCGCTCAGCGCTGTGGACTCGAGTGAGTCGATCCGCGATAGCGGCGGGGCTTCGGCGCGCAGGCGGGCGAGAAACCGTTCGCGGGCCGCACGTGCTCCCCAGATGCGAATCAGCACCCCTTCGGCGTCGTTGCAGACGTCTCCGCAAAGCCCGCAATCGCGGGCCAGGCGCCAGACGGTGGGTCTGAAACCCACGCCTTGCACCAGGCCTCTGACACGAATCGCTTCGCCGCCACCTGCAGCTCCACGGGAAACCTGATCACGCCGTTCGCAAGCCATCACCATTGCCATCTCCCAAACCCGGGCGGGCATTCGAGATCACATGTTGCGGATTTTGAGATAGCGTTTGATGTCGTGGAAATTCACCGCAACCAGAACGACGATCACCAACAACAGTAAAATCCAGAAAATCGTCCAGCCACTCATAGCGATCCTCCCGGAGCTTGCAGGCTCCTGTTGCGCTCATGCCAGTAACTCGTCCACCAACCCGAGAACCTCGTTTACCGCCTTATCGACGGCCTTGGTGACCTCTTTGCTCAAGCCCATATGCCCCTGTTCACCGCCGAGGAATGCCGGCTGACAGCAGACCATCAGTACCCGCGGGCGCCGCTGATCGAGCGCGGCAATGAAGCGCAGGACGCTGGCCGGGTCCATGCCGTGGGGCGCCATCAGCTGCTCGCCACGCGCCGGTACCGTGGCGTCACCGATCTCAGGCTCGATCAGGTACAGCGTGCCCGGCGCCTCGCCACGGTCGACGGTGTCGATCAGGATCACCACTTCGTAGCCGTCCATCAGCGCATAACTCAGGTCCAGGCCGCGGATACCGAAATCCACGACGTCGACACCGGCCGGTACGTTGCGCTGACTCAGTCGGTCGGCGACCTCGCAGCCGAAACCGTCATCGCCCATAAAGATGTTGCCGATGCCGGCGACCAGGATTTTCATCATTGCGTTCCCCCGTGCGGTGGGGATTCCAGGGGCTGGATCTCTTCGGGCGAGAAGAAGAACCGGTGCCCGGGCATCCGCTGCAGGCCCCACTCGCGGCCGGGATCGTCATCGATGGTCACCGCCACATGCAGCCGGTCCTCGAAGTCGCGTTCGATGGCTTCAATGACGGCGGTTTTGCCCGCCAGCACCAGGTCCATGGTGTCGCCGCCGCCCTTGGGTTGCAGGCGCACCCGATCGCCGACCCGCAGCGCAGTGCCGCCGTTGCTGTCATACGCCAGGCGTGGACCGCTCGGCCCAGGCTGCAGCGGCGCGGACCCGGCGGCGGTTTCGCACAGGGGGTCACGCAACACGCCATGCAGGCGCATGAAACTGTCGCTGTCCAGCGCCTCGGTGCGGGCCAGCAACGCCGCGGTGCGCGGGTCGAGGGCGGCCATTTCGCGCTTTTCCGCGTCGGTCATGGCCAGGATGCGCAGGCTGAGGATTTCATCGATTTCGCTGGAGTCGAAAAACTCGCCGAGGCTTTCCGGCGCGACTTGCGGGTAGTCGTAGAGAATGATCGGCGATGACAACAGGATGTCCCGTGCGCCCGGCTGACCAATCAGCACCGGATAAGTGCCTTGATTGTCGCAACCTGCGGCTGCGTCCTGGAGCGCCGCGGGCGGGTCCATCAGGCTGACAAAGCCTGCGTCTTGCACCGCGAGAATGGTATGGGTGGAGGCGAAACTGTAGAGACTCGCCTGTTCCCGGTCGGTCACGCTGGCGGGGTCCATCCGGGTTTGATTTTCGATGCGCACTGTCAGGCGATAGACCCGTCTTTCGATGGGCTCCAGCTTCAGCTCGACACGCCCCTGGATCGCGCACTGGTTGCGCAGCAGCACGCCGCGAATAGCCCCTTCGCTGCGCAGCGGTTCCAGTTCCCGGCGACCTTCGAAGGCGAAAGGCACACGCCGGGCGCCTTGCAGCAGTTCACTCAGTGGACAGTCGGCCACCAGCAGGTCGCGCTCTACGGCTTCTTGCCAGCAATGAAATTGCCGGTCACCCAGGGTCAGCGAGGGCACCGGACGCCAGGGCGCCTGGTTCAAGCCTTCCAGGTCCTCGGGCCAGGCCGGCAATGGTGATAGCAATTCGCCGACCTCGCGGGTCAATGGATGCAGGAAGCGCACCCGCACCTCCAGACGCGCGCCGGGGTGGCCTTCGATCAGGCACTGGGTCTGCATCTGCCAGGGTTCGCCGCCCTCGGTGGCGTCGAACCAGAGCTGCGGATAGATGCCGCCGAAGGTCCAGCGCTGGCGGTTCTTCGCGGTGGTGGAGCGGTAGGGGTAGAGGATGTAGCCTTCGTAGAGGACGGCATCGACCACCGGTTGCACCTGCGTCAGGTTCATGAGGCGGCCCTCTTGACGTCGGCCAGCAGGCTGAGCAGCGCTTCGTCGAACCCCGGGTGGCCATGCCGGCGCTTGTAGGCGTACAGCGCTTCGAACACCTGGCGGTTGACGCACAGCCAGCTCTGATTGGGGTAGTACAGGTCCATCATCTGCTTCCAGACCTCGACCGGCAGGGCATAGCTGGCCTCTTCATTCCAGGAGATCAGGTCCATCGCCAGCGCGCCCTCGTCGTCGCGATAGAACACGCTTCCGGAATACAACAGCAACAGCGGCACCAGCCCTTGATCGAGGCCATGGAAGTACTTGGTCGCGGCGAGGTTGAAATCGAAGCTGCAAGGCACCGGCAGATTCACCTGGCTGCGCTCGCCGCAGAATCCTGGCACCACCACGCTTGCGTGGGTCCAGAGCAGGCTGTGCAGGGTCTGGCCCCAGCGCGAGGGTTCGCCGAACAGATCGCTCAGGCGCGCTTGTTCCTCGGGATCGTAGTGGCGTTTGCTGGTCTCGATGCGGATCTGGCACTGCAAGGCAATACTCTGGATCGGCACCGGTCGCCCGCGCTGGCGGATCAGCAGTTCGAGGTTCAGGGTCGGGGCCGCGGCGTATCTGTCCGGCGTAGCGCCCTGGACAGTGATAGTGAGTTCAGGCATCGTCCTGGCCTCCCGCGCCGGTCTCGGCCCGTAGTTGTTCGAAGAACCGCAGTTGCGCCGCCCGCACATCCTGACCGCCGGACAGACCATGCCAGTGGCTGCGAATCAGCCCGACCAACTCATAACAACGATCAATGGGCAGGCGGTAGTACTCGCGCGCGCCGTCCATCCGGTTGACCAGCAGGGCTTCGACATCCGGTTGCAGCGCCTTGAGCAGCGGATTGGCGGTGGCCAGATCGTCCCAGGTCTGCAGCGCCAGCTTCGATTCGGTGGCACCGGCAGGGCCGGGGTACAGGGCCAGTACCCGCTCCTGCACCGAGCTGTGGACGAAAAAGGCCAGGTTGATCGGGATCAGCAAGGCGTCCCATTGCCCATCGGTGAGAGTGAAGTGCTCTAGCCGAGTCACTTCACGCGGCACGCGCCGGTAGCGGCGGGCTTCGGGGCTGTCGAACAACAGTGCGCAGGCCTGGCAGGCACACAGCAGGCGTCGGGTGTCGGGCTCGATCAGGTGATCATGCTCAGGTCCGATCTCGGCGTAGCACAGCTCGCAATGCTCGACGGGCTTGCGCTCGATGCCGAGAAAGCCTTTGAGCGAGGCCACCCAGGCATCCGGTTGCGCTACGCTGGTCTGGCTCATTGCTCGATCCTCACTGTGCTAGCTCTCGTAGCAGCTGCCGAGCCTGCGAGGCTGCGTCCGGCCGCGCAGCGGTCGTAAAATCAGGCAATGCGTTCTTTCAGGCAAACCCGGTGGATTTGCGAGGACTTTGTCCTCGAACGCAGCCTCGCAGGCTCGGCAGCTGCTACGAAGCGGTACATACCGCAGGCATTCGTAAGCCACAACGAAACGGTGCACACCGCATCATTTGTCAGCCGCCACCGGTTGGGTTACCCACACCAGCGGGACAAACCCGGCATGGGCGGCCAGGGTGTCCAAGCCTTCAATCACCAATTCATCGGCATCGGGAATCATTTCCTGCAGCACCTGCTCGATCTCCTGGCGCAGCAGCTCGGCCGTCGGCAGCACGCCGTTCGGGTCGCTGGCACTGACACTGATCCGCACTTGCTTGTCCTCCACTGCGACCAGTTCGGCGCGGACATTTTTTACTCCCAGATGGGGGTGCAGGCGCTCGACCGCTTTGCGCGCGCGGGTGGGCAGGTCTTCCGGATGCAGGTCGTGCAGCAGCAACAGGCCGCGCACCCGGGGGTTGGCGGTGAAGCGCGGCAACAGCGTATCCGCCGGCTGGCTGCCGGCTTCCTGGACTATTTCCAACAGGTCCGCCAGGCCCAGGCTGTGCAAGCGAATCACCACCCGCAGGAGCTCCCGGGCGGCGTTTCTGGCAGTTGGGTCCGCCAGTTCGTCCAGCGCGCCCAGCAGTTCTTGCAGGCGTTCCACTTGCTCATCGAGTTCCTGCTGACGGTATCCGTTCATGATGTCGAGTCCTCGTCATCGCTATCGATCGGCTGGCCAATCCCGCAGTTGCCGGGCGCGTGGATGGTTTTCAGGGTCTTGCCGTTGCCCAGGTACATATGCACGCCGCAGGGCAGGCAAGGGTCGAAGCTGCGCACCGCGCGCATGATGTCGATGCCCTTGAAGGTGTCAGGCCCGTTTTCCTCGAATATCGGCGTGTTCTGCACCGCGTCCTCGTAAGGCCCGGGAGTACCGTAGATATCCCGAGGGCTGGCATTCCAGGGGGTAGGCGGGTAGGGGTGGTAGTTGGCAATCTTGCCGTTCTTGATCACCAGGTGATGGGACAGCACCCCGCGCACCGCTTCGTGGAAGCCGCAGCCGATGGCTTCATCGGGGACCTTGAAGTCGGTCCAGGTCCGGGTATGGCCGGCCTGCAACTCGTCCAGGGCTTTCTCGACAAAATGCAGGGCGCAGCACGCCGCGTAGACCTGGAAGTAGGTCCGGGCGCGATCGCGCTCGATGGCGTTGCTCCACTGGGGTATGTGCCACTCGAACTCCACTTCGGGTTTGAGTGCGGTTTGTGGCAGGTACATCCTGACGCTGTGGCCGGTGGCCTTGATATAGCCAATGTCGACCAGCCCGGCCAGTGCCGTGGCCCACAGTCGGGCCAGCGCGCCGCCCCCGGTGTCCAGCGCCAGGTGATCACCGGTGCGTTTGTCCAGCCAGCGGGGCGACATGACCCAGGAATACTTGTCGTCAAAGTTGCGTTTCTGCGGCCGCGGGACGGTGGTCTGGTTCCAGGGGTGGTTGATGTCCACCACGTTGCCCAAGGGATCTCGCTCAACCAGTCGCGGACGTTTTTCCCAGCTGTCGTAGTAGGAACTGCCGAGCAGGATGCGCATCTGCAGGTTGATCTCCACCAGGTCGGTGGTGACCAGCTCGCCGTCGACCACCACCCCGGGGGTGACGAACATCGACCGTCCCCAGCTGGTCATGTGCTTGTACTGATAGTCGCAATGGTCCGGGTCGTTGAACGCTCCCCAACAGCCGAGCAGGATACGCCGCCGGCCGACTTCCTCGTAACCGGGCAGGGCTTCGTAGAAAAAGTCGAAGATGTCGTCATGCAGCGGCAGGCACCGCTTCATGAACTCGCAGTACTTCATCAGCCGGGTCAGGTAGTCGGTGAACAGCTGCACCGTCGGCACTGTGCCGACGCCACCGGGGTAAATGGTCGAAGGGTGAACGTGACGTCCTTCCATCAGGCAGATCATTTCCCGGGTGTAGCGCGAGACCATCAGGGTCTCGCGATAGAACTCGCCTTCGAACGGATTGAGCGCGGTCATGATGTCGGCGATGGTCTTGTAGCCGTGCTTGTCGGCATTCGGCGCCGGGGTGTGTTGCGCCTGTTCCCAGACGCCCGGGTTGGTCTCCTGGACCATCCTGGCGCAAAAGTCGACCATCAACAGATTGTCCTGGAAGATGTTGTGGTCGAACATGTATTCGGCCGCTTCGCCCAGGTTGATGATCCATTCGGCGATGGCCGGAGGGCGGATGCCATAGGCCATGTTCTGCGCGTAGACCGAGCACACACAGTGGTTGTCACCACAGATGCCGCAAATACGGCTGGTAATGAAGTGCGCGTCACGCGGGTCCTTGCCCTTCATGAACACCGAATAGCCGCGGAAAATCGAAGAAGTGCTGTGGCATTCGGCGACTTCGCGGTTTTCGAAGTCGATCTTGGTGTAGATCCCCAGGCTGCCGACGATCCGGGTGATCGGGTCCCAGTTCATCGCAATCAGTTTTCCGGGCTGCTTCTCGGTGGCGTCCTTGGGCTGGGTGGTGACGTCTTTCTCGGTGATCGCCATGGGAAATTCCTCCTGGCTCAGTGCGGTTGGCCATCTAGCGACGAATTTCAGGAGGTGGATCGGTGGTCAGTTCCGGCCGGTTATGCCGCCATTTAGGTTCCTTGTTGAGGGTGTCGTTGGTGAAGCCGCGCAGCCACTTGACCAACTTGCCGTAAGGCCTGACGAAATTGGAGGAGAACACCGCTCCCGGCGGCTCATCCATGAACGGCATGAACTTGTCGGGGAAGCCGGGCATGGTGCAACCGATGCAGATGCCACCGACATTCGGGCAGCCGCCGATGCCATCCATCCAGCCGCGTTTGGGGACATTGCACTGAACCACCGGGCCCCAGCAGCCGAGCTTGACGATGCACTGCGGCTGGCCATATTCCTTGGCGAAGTTACCCTGCTCGTAGTAGCCGGCGCGGTCGCAGCCTTCGTGCACCGTTTTGCCGAACAGCCAGGTCGGGCGACCGGCATCGTCCAGCGGGATCATCGGCGCGACACCGGCCAGCTGGCGCAGCAGGTACAGCAGCGTCTCCATGAAGTTGTCCGGCTGCACCGGGCAGCCCGGCACATTCACCACCGGCAATCCGGCCTTGGACTTCCAGTTCCAGCCCAGGTAGTCGTTGACGCCCATGCAACCGGTGACATTGCCCTGCATCGCATGGATGCCGCCGTAGGTCGCGCAGGTGCCGCAGGCAACCACCGCCAAAGCCTTGGGCGACAGGCGGTCGAGCCATTCGGGAATGGTGATCGGTTCGCCGGTCTGCGGGTCGTTGCCCATGTAGGCCCAGTAACCTTCACCGCTGAGGTTTTCGTTGGGGATCGAGCCTTCCATCACCAGCACGAAATCAATCTCGCCACGCGCAGCCTGGTGCCAGTACTGCATCAACTCCTCACCGACCTCATAGCACAGGTCGGGGTTATGCAAATGGACCTTGGGCAGGCCCGGAATCGCTCCCAGCACCACGTCTTCGATGCTCGGCAGGGTGGCGGCGGTGATCGAGATCGAATCGCCGTCACAGCTCATGCCATCGTTGATCCAGATGATGTGGACTTCTTTGAGGTCGGGTTTGCGTTGCGTCTTGCGTCCGTAGGGGACGCTGGGCATATCGGCCATGGTCTGCCTCCTGATCGCATGTACTCATGCCTTGCAGGGTTCGGTCGATGCGTTAAAGCAGGGCCGTCATCAGACCGGGCTACACAACCTGCTTTGTAACCCAGGCCAAAGCGCCTGACCAAGCGTGCGACTACCTAGGTGTTGCTACCTATGAGGCGCTGAGAACGGGGGGGCAATGCCGGCGTAGGGGTAGGGGGTGTTTACAAACGCAGTTGGTGAATACCGCAAAGAACCGCCATGGTGATGAGTTCGGCGGTGGAGTGCGCCTGCATCTTGAGCATGAGGTGCTCGCGGTGGTGTTCGACGGTTCGCGGGCTGATCATCAGTTCCCGGGCGATTTTCTTGTTGGGCAGGTCCGACACCACCAGCACGAAGACTTGCTGCTCACGGGGCGACAGATTGCTGTAGCGCTGCTGCACCAGTGCCTGTTCGCGGGCCAACCGGCGGTCGTCGAGGTCTTTGTCCAGGGCTTGATGGACGCTGGCCAGCAGGTCTTTTTCGCTGAACGGTTTTTCCAGGAAATCCACCGCGCCACACTTGAGTGCGGCCACCGCGGTACTGGCGTTGGCATGGCCGCTGATGAAAATGATGGGAATTCGTACCTGTAATTCTTTCAGCTGCTTTTGCAGCTCCAGGCCGCTGGTGTCCGGCATGCGCAGATCGGTGATCAGGCATCCGGGCTGCAGCGGGTCGAAACTGTCGAGAAAGCTCTTCGCGCAGGTATAGGTGCGGACCTCCAGGCCGGTGGAGCCGAGGGTGCGCTCAAGGGCGGCGAGAAACAGCCGGTCATCATCCACCACGTGTATGACCTGCTCAGTCGTCATGGCCATTACCTTGAAGTGTCGGCAGGGTGAAATGCACCGTGGCCCCGGCGGTGGATCCGGGATCGGCCCACAGCTCGCCGCCATGGGCCTCGATAATCGTGCGACTGATGGACAATCCCAGGCCCATGCCGTTGCTCTTGGTGGTGTAAAAGGGGCTGAAGATGCGCCCGATCTCCTTGTGGTCCAGGCCCGGGCCGGTATCCGTCACGCTGACCTGAATCTTCCCCGAGGACTGCCCCCGTGCCTTGATCGTCAATCGATTGCCGATACCGCCTTGTTCGCGCATGGCTTCGATACTGTTATGGGCGAGGTTCACCAGCACCTGGCCAATCTGCACCACATCGACTCGCACGTAAGGCATTTCTCGCTGGATATCGAGTTGCAGGTCGATATCGCTGTCCCTGGCGTCGACCTCGATCAGCATCGACACCTCCTGGATCAGTGACGAAAACTCGCAATCGGTGGACATTTCGTCGTTATTCTGCAAAAAACCACGCAAGTGGCGAACCACGTCGCTGGCAAACGCCGCTGCCTCGCGGGCTTGAGTCAGCGCTTCGATGAATTCGGCAGTCTGGGCAGAACCCGGGGTCAACAGCCGCAATGCCGCTTCACAGCTGAGCACCACAGTCCCCAGCGGTTGATTCAGTTCGTGGGCCAGACTGGAGGCCAGCTCACCCGCGGTGTTCAGGCGAGCGAGCCGGGTGAGCTGCGATTGCAGGCTGCGCAATTTTCGCGCGGACTCCTGTTCGCCCGATACGTCGATCATCGCGGTCCGAAAATGCTCGGAGTGTCCGCAGGCGTTTGGCTCTCGGTCGCTTTTGAGCCACAGCGTGGCAATCCGTCCCTGGCGGTTCTTGACCCGCAGCTTCTGACTGACGCAGCCGCCAGGACTGCCCAGCTTGCTCAGGTGCGCTTGAAACTGCGCTCGGTCGGCGCTCACCACCCAGCGCGCGAACGACTCACCGGTCAGCCATGCGGCATCCCAACCCAACAGCGCGGCACCGGTCTGGTTGATCTTGCAAATGCGCCCCGAGGCTTCCAACAGCACATAGCCGATCGGCGCACGCTCGAACAGATCGTGATAGTCAAAGGTCGGTGCTGGCGGTGTGTTCTGCATGGGCTGGGCCAGTCAGTGCTTCAGATGGATGCGGAGTCCGCCGCATTTCTACTGCTTCCACCAGTGTAGACGGCCGACCGAGGCCAGCTGTTCGAGGAGTTTCGGGGCCTGGGCGCAAATGCCTTTGGCTCGACTAGCCTTCTATATAGCCTTGTACCGAGCGAGGGTCGCACCATGCGCTGGCCTCGATACTTTTTGGGTCTTCCCCTGCATCCGATGCTGGTGCATTTCCCGCTGGTGTTCTGGCTCAGCGTGCCGTTTTTTGATGGGGTTGCGCTGTGGTCTGCGGCCCCCCTGTGGTGGGGCCTTGCGTTGGGCGCCAGCGCCGCCGGCGTGGTGACTGGCGTATTCGCCCTGATGACCGGCCTGATGGACTATATCCACCTCTCCGAAACCGGCAGCAACGATGTCCGGCTGGCTGCCCGGCATGGGGTGCGCACGACCCTGGTCTGGTGCGCGATGAGTGTAAAGCTGCTGATCGCCGGCCTGTCGGAGAGTGGTCCGGGTTTGATCCTGATCTGCTTGCTGATCGATGTGGCGGCTTGCGGGTTACTACTGCAGGGGGCGTTTTTCGGCACCCGGATTACCTATGGCGGGTATAAACGCTGAGGCGCCTGTAACCATTAGTCTGATTGCATTCGTAACAAGATGCTTTAGGCTGGCTTTTATCTCCAAAACAATAAAAAAGGCTTTCCATGAGCCCGAACCTCAGTCAGCTGCGTAAATTCGTTTCTCCTGAAATCATTTTTGGCGCCGGCTGCCGGCATAACGTCGGCAATTGCGCAAAAACCTTCGGTGCGCGCAAGGTCCTGGTGGTCACCGATCCCGGGGTGATTGCCGCCGGTTGGGTCGCCGATGTCGAAGCCAGCTTGCAGGCCCAGGGCATCGACTACTGCCTGTACAGCGCCGTTTCGCCCAATCCGCGGGTGGAAGAGGTGATGCTCGGTGCCGAGATGTACCGGGAAAACCATTGCGATGTGATAGTCGCCGTCGGCGGCGGCAGCCCGATGGACTGTGGCAAAGGCATCGGCATCGTGGTTGCCCACGGCCGCAACATCCTCGAGTTCGAAGGCGTGGACACTATTCGGGTGCCGAGCCCGCCACTGATTCTGATTCCGACCACCGCCGGCACCTCGGCCGACGTCTCGCAATTCGTGATCATTTCCAATCAGCAGGAACGGATGAAGTTCTCCATCGTCAGCAAGGCAGTGGTGCCGGACGTGTCGTTGATCGACCCGGAAACCACCCTGAGCATGGACCCGTTCCTGTCCGCCTGTACCGGTATCGACGCGCTGGTGCATGCCATCGAGGCCTTCGTTTCCACCGGCCACGGCCCCTTGACCGACCCCCATGCGCTGGAGGCGATGCGCCTGATCAATGGCAACCTGGTGCAAATGATCGCCAACCCCTCCGACATCGTCCTGCGGGAAAAAATCATGCTCGGCAGCATGCAGGCCGGGCTGGCGTTCTCCAACGCGATTCTCGGCGCGGTGCACGCCATGTCCCACAGTCTCGGCGGTTTTCTCGATCTGCCCCACGGGTTGTGCAACGCGGTGCTGGTCGAGCACGTGGTGGCGTTCAATTACAACTCGGCGCCCGACCGTTTCAAGGTGATTGCCGAGACGTTGGGCATCGACTGTCGCGGCCTCAATCACCGGCAGATCTGCGGACGGCTGGTGGAGCACCTGATCGCCCTCAAGCATTCCATCGGCTTCCATGAAACCCTTGGCCTGCACGGCGTCAGCATGGCCGATATTCCGTTCCTCTCGCAGCATGCCATGGATGATCCGTGCATCCTCACCAACCCGCGCGAATCCAGTCAGCGTGACGTCGAGGTCGTCTATGGCGAAGCCCTCTGAAGAGCAACAACGGGCCCTGGTCGGTCTGCTGGGACTGGGCAGCCATTCGGCGCGCAAGAGTCACTATCCCGAGCTGGCGGCGCGTCTCGAGGACCTGGAAACCGAGCGCAATCGCTACAAATGGCTGTTCGAGCATGCGGTGCACGGGATTTTCCAGGCCAGCCTGCAAGAGGGCATGCGTGCCGCCAACCCGGCACTGGCGCGGATGCTCGGTTATGAAACGCCCCAGGACGTGCTGTTTTCCCTGACCGGCCTGGCCGGCAATCTGTTCGTCGGTGGCGCTGAGGAATTGCAGGCGATCGGCCAGCAGCTGCAGAACCAGCGCAGCCTGCTCGGTTATGAAACAAGGCTGCGGCGCAAGGATGGCAGTTGTCTCGATGTGCTGATGAACCTGCTGCTCAAGCCTGATCAGGATGGGCTGGTGGAAGGCTTCGTCACCGATATCACCGAACGCAAACTGGCCCAGCAACGTTTGCAGCAACTCAATGATGAACTGGAACAACGGGTCGCGGCCCGTACCGACGAGTTGCTGGAAGCCAATCGTAACCTGCAGCAGCAGATCGCCCAGCGCCAACAGATCGAGCAGGCCTTGCGCGATGCCCGGGATGCGGCCCAGGCGGCCAATCGCAGCAAGGACAAATACCTGGCCGCCGCCAGTCATGACTTGCTGCAGCCGTTGAACGCCGCACGCCTGCTGATCTCCACCTTGCGCGAGCGGGTCTTGCCCGACGTTGAACAGGTGTTGGTCGAGCGCACCCATCAGGCCCTGGAAGGCGCCGAAGATTTGCTCACCGACTTGCTGGATATTTCCAAACTCGATCAGGCCGCGGTCAAACCGGACATTGCCTTGTATCGGCTGGATGAATTGCTCGCGCCGCTGGTCTCGGAGTTTCAGTCGGTCGCCCAGGCGGCGGGACTGAATCTGCGGGCGCGCATCGGCGATTATGCGGTGCACACCGACTTGCGGCTGATGACCCGGATCATGCGCAATTTTCTCAGCAATGCCTGTCGCTACACCGTCGAGGGCAGCATTTTGCTGGGCGCCAGGCGCCGCGGCGAGTTCTTGCGCCTGGAGGTCTGGGACACCGGTCGCGGTATCGCCGCCGACCGGCTGGACTCGATTTTCCTCGAATTCAACCAGCTCGACGTCGGTCGCGCCGCCGATCGCAAGGGCGTGGGGCTGGGCCTGGCCATCGTCGAACGGATCGCGAAAATCCTCGGCTATCGGGTCCAGGTGCGCTCGTGGCCGGGACGCGGTTCAATGTTCAGCATCGAGGTGCCGCTGTCCCGCGAGGTACCGTTGCCTATCAGCCAGACAGCACCGCAACCGGGTGCCGGCAACCCCTTGCCTGGCCGACGCTTGTTGGTGCTGGACAACGAATTGAGCATTCTTGAAAGCATGAGCGCGTTGCTCGGGCAGTGGGGCTGCGAGGTGGTCACCGCCACCGATGAGGTCGGCGCCCTGCAAGCCTTGCAAGGCAGGGCACCGGAATTGATTCTGGCGGACTTTCACCTGGATCACGGGGTCATCGGTTGCGAGGTGGTCCGGCACCTGCGCGAACATTTCGCGCAACCCATTCCGGCGATCATGATCACCGCTGACCGCAGTGATCAGTGTCGGCGCTCGTTGCAAAAACTTGGCGCGCCGCTGTTGAACAAACCGGTCAAGCCCGGAAAGCTTCGCGCAGCCTTGAGCCAGATGCTGGGTTAGGGCTGTTCAAGCCGAGCCTTCGGGTTCGGTGTTCTTCTGCGTTCGAGCCGGGGTCGCGCTCGACCGAAGTCCTCGCAAATCCTGCGTACGCGGTTTACTCGTAAGAGCCCGTTGCCTGATTTAACGACCGCTTCGCGGCCGAACGCAGCCTCGCGGGCTCGGCAGCTGCTACGGCATTACCACATTGTCCGATGACTGGTGGTCTTTTGAACCGAACGGCGTTCAGGTTCTACTCTCAAAAAAGTATGACCTGAATTCCGGGGTTTTAAGCGAGGTGCCTTATGACTAGCCGATCAAAACGTCCTGATACGGACACAACGCCGGAATATCCACTCTCGGCACCGATCGATCCACGAGACCCGGAACGCAAGAAAACCCGGGTCGAGCTCGAAGAGGAGGACATGCCGGAGAGTGGGGTGCGAGTCGATGAAGTCGAAGCTGACCCGGATGATCCGGACATTGCCGGCAAGGATGGCTCAGGCCAGCCGGGCTGAACGCCGTCGCTCGTAGTGGGCCAGCATCGGCTGAGTGCTGATGCCATGCACCAGGATGCTCAGGGCAATCACCGACAACGTCAGGTCGGTGCAGGCTATTGCCTGGGATTGCCCGAGGTCGTGATTCAAGGCGTAACACAGATAATAGAGGCTACCGATGCCGCGAATGCCGAACCAGCCAATCAACAGGCGCTGATGGCGGTCCAGCAGCTTGCCCCAGGGCATGGCCAGCACGCACAGCGGACGGATCACGCAAAACAACGCAAAGCCTATGGCCAGTGCCCGCCAGTCCCAATGGGTCGCCAGCACGACACCGAGCAAGGTCACCAGGAATACCTCCATGGCCCGCTCCATCAGGTTGCCGAACGCCAGCATGTCGCCCATCATGATCGCGGCGGCCACCTGACTGTCCTCAAGGTTCTCGATATCGCCATGCACCGCTTGCTCCGGTTCGACATTCAGATGGCCGACCACCGGTTGCGCCAGGTGTTCGGCCGGGGTTTGCGAGCCGCCACTGGATTTGACTTCAGCCTGGCGCAAGCCCAGCCCGGCGGCGAATACCGAGAGAAAGCCGTAACCGTTAATCGATTCGGCCGCGACATAGGCCAGGGCGATCAGTGCCAGGGTCAGGTAATCATTGGGAGAGAGGGTGCTGTCGGCATTTTTGATGCGCATCAGCAAGGTCACGTGGCCAAGGCCTTTGCCCATCCAGTAACCGATAAGCAGCCCGGCAGGCACCGCCCACAGCAGACTGTACAAGGCCCAGTCGGCAAGCCAGGCGCTGCTGCGGCCATCCTGTTGCAGGACCAGCAAACCGAGGATCACGAAGGGAAAGGCGATACCGTCGTTGAGCCCGGCTTCGCCCGACAGGCCGAAGCGCACCCGGTCATAATCCCGCGCATCGCTGACTTGAACCAGCCCGGCCAGCACCGGGTCGGTGGGTGCCAGGATAGCGCCAATCAGCAGCGCCAGCCCCCA
Organism: Pseudomonas sp. KH_050; assembly: GCF_057838875.1. Taxonomy (NCBI): domain Bacteria; kingdom Pseudomonadati; phylum Pseudomonadota; class Gammaproteobacteria; order Pseudomonadales; family Pseudomonadaceae; genus Pseudomonas; species Pseudomonas sp. KH_050. The sequence goes on from NZ_CM174478.1 coordinate 3,211,390, forward strand.
CGACAACCCGAACAGCAGATGCAGCACCAGGCATAGCCCACAGATACTCAAGACCATCACCGGGGCGGCCAGGCCGAACGCCACGCGCCAGGTTCGGTTGCTCAGCGGCAGGCGCAGTTTCAGGCCGCTGACGAACAACGAGAACAGCACCGCGACTTCCGTCAGATGTTCCATCCAGACAGACGCGCCATCGACATTCAACTGCAGCAGACCCAGCGCCGACGGACCAATGGCCACGCCCAGCGCCAGGCACACCGCCGAGGTGGTGACCGGCATCCAGCGCAGGTAGGACGAGGTCAGTGCCAGTGTCAGCAGTACGGCACCCAAGACAGCCACCCACAGGATGAAACTCATGTTCGATTCCCGCCGTATTGCTGCGCGCCCGAACCGACCCTCCGATGCAACGCAGCTGCTCCCATGACTATTCGAGGGGCCGGCACCTCGCTTGGTTCAAACCGGCGCGCTGCCCACCGGGCCATTCCGTTGCGGTTCAGTTGTGGGCCTCTGAGCATGCCTTGGAACAACTGCCGGTTTTTCACCGTTTGGCGCTCGACGGCGAACGCTGCGCGAACGTATGCGCAAAGCGCGATTGGTCGAAGCGGCCCGCTTCAGTCAGGGCCTGGAAACCATCGAGCAGATCAAGTTCGCGATTATCGAGCGTAACGAAAAGATCTCGATTATCGCCTATGGGGCAGACCGTGCTTGACGGCTGACACCTTTGGTCCGCGACACTGAACGTCTGATGGCAAAGTAACTCTCAACTTATAGAGACTTTCGTCAGGAGCGCCAACATGGTTCAACGACGCAGGCATCATCTTTCACAATTATCCCTTCGACTCATGGCCTTGCGTGCCCATGTGTGTGAATTCAAACACGATGAACTGGTCATTCGACACACCCTGAGCGGAGGGCCGGCACCGGACGGCGGACAGGCATTGGATCACGCGTTCGACGAAATTCGCGATTCGATCGACCATACACAAGAGCTTCTCGAAGCCCTGGCCGAAGCAACCGGAAATGCAGAAGTGGTGAGGATCAGCGATGAGCGACGAGAAGGCGCTGAAAACCTGGTATGAGTTGCTCGACGACACAGCTTATCGCACCGATTCACCGGATGCGTATCACTCTGCGCTGTTGAGCCTGGCCGAAGAGTTACTCAAGAATGACGTGATCAACGCACCAGGCTGGGTCGAGCTCAAGGCGCTGGCGGACGCCGCTTATTCGCAAGCGATTGAAGAGGCGATCAGCACTCGGCTGGAGGATCCCGAAGCCTGAACTTCTGGCGCCCTCTAACGTTCACAGCTCGATGGTTGCTGGCTCGAGCGTGGCCGAGTTTACCCACCCACTCCGCCTCCAGCCCTGCCGGTTCCGCCACCTGCGCCGCCCGTGCTGCCGCCAGTGTGGGGGCCGGTGGACGTGCCGGTGCCATTGCGCATTGAGTCGACACCGCTATTATTGCTGGACTTGGGGTTGTTGCCAGGTGTACCCGCACGGCGGCTGGCGTTGGGGTCTGCCGCCGTTCCCCACGCAGGGTTCAGGTGGGTTGCTGGCGGCATGGCCGAGCCACCGATGGCGGCGGGGCGATTGCCGCTGGAGGCGCTCGGCGTGACTGCCTCAACTCCCGCATAGGTTGAAATACAGACCACTGTAAGTAGCCCGGCTAGCATCCGCGCGATCATGGAGTGACTCCCGTTATTGGGTCGTTACCTGACATTGTCCAATGCCCGAGTGTCAGGTGTCGTGCGTGTGACCAACGGTCGATCTTCGAAGACCTGCCGGATTCACACAATCCCCGGTAGGAGCTGCCGCAGGCTGCGATCTTTTGATCTTGCTTCTCGGCAATCTCCAGAACCGCCAAAGATCGCAGGCTGCGCCAGCTCCTACGCCGATCGTGGGTGGCAGAAAGATCCGCGCAATGCCCGCTCTGCCGAATACACACAACCCCCCGGTAGGAGCTGCCGCAGGCTGCGATCTTTTGATCTCGCTTCTCGGCAATCTCCAGAACCGCTAAAAGATCGCAGGCTGCGCCAGCTCCTACGCTGACCGTGATGGGCAGAAAGATCCGCGCAATGCCCGCGTTCGGCATAGATCTGCCCAATACACACAATCCCCGGTAGGAGCTGCCGCAGGCTGCGATCTTTTGATCTCGCTTCTCGGCAATCTCCAGAACCGTCAAAAGATCGCAGGCTGCGCCAGCTCCTACGCTGACCGTGATGGGCAGAAAGATCTGAGACATACACGCCGATCGCGTCTGGTAGGTCCGCGACAGCTTCAAGCCACCCGGTTGTCCCGGTTCTGGGTCAACCAGTCGATGAACAGTGCAAACAGCTCCGCCTGGGAGCTGATTTCCAGTTTGGTGTAGAGATTTTTGCGGTGCATGCGCACGGTTTCCGGAGAGATGTTCAGCACCCGTGCGGTGGATTTAACCGAGTGGCCACGCAGGATCAGGTGGGCGATCTCGCGTTCGCGCACGGTCAGCAGCGGGCTGCCGAAATTCATGAAGGCGGCTTCGATCTGCTGATTGAGGCTGGACTGGGGACTGGCCGGTTGAGTGTTGCGGTCGACCTCGGTAAACAGCTGCCGCAGGCCGCCGATGGTGCCGAAACGGCGCAGCAGCTCGCGGACCATGGGCTCTACGGCGCGCATCAATGCCAGTTGTTCCACGCTGAAGGGCGTGGTGCTCAGGCCCTGGAACATCGACAGCGAGATCTTGCTCTGTGGGTCGAGGTCGACGATGTAGTAGCAGTCTTCCACGGCGCCGCTCTTGAGGTAGTAGGTCTTGTAGTACTCGCTGCTGAAAAAGTCATCCGGGGCGATTTCCGAGAGGTGGTAGAAGCCTTCGGCAAGGCCGTTTTCCACCGCCAGGCAGAACGGATCAAGCAAGTAACCACGGGAGAAGTAGCGGTTGATGATGTCGTCGCGGTGATCGCCCGGGATACCCCGTTGGTGCAGCAGCTGCGGTGGCAGGCCTTTGCGTTCGAGGCTGATCATCATCGACTCGATGGGCGTCAGGCCGTTGAGGGCGGCTGCCAACGCTTCGAGAAAGATGCTGTCGTCCAGTGCCATGAAGGCTTTGGCCAACCCCTCGTTCCAGGTCTGCAAGGCCTGGAACGAGAGCGCGTCGGGGGTGTTTTTCAGGGGCTCGGTCATGCCCGGCAGTCTACTCGCCGGGCCCGTTGCAGGCAAAATGCCGAGCATCCATGGGGCAGGTTTTTCAGCCCCGTATTGCGGGGTATTCATTGGCCCTGGTACTGGCCGCTGCGCTGGAGTTCGTCGGCGGTGTCGAGGATGCATTCGCGCAGGGTCCGGACCACCTCGTCAACCTGTGCGTGGGTGATGATCAGCGGCGGCGACATCACGTTCAGGTGCCCGATCGGCCGCACCAGCAGGCCCTTGGCTTGCGCCCGCAGGTGGATTTTCTCACCGATGTTCAGCGCCTCCGGGAACAGCGCCTTGGTCTGTTTGTCGGCGACGAACTCGATGCAGGCCATCAACCGTTTGCAACGCACGTTGCCCACCAGTGGCAGATGGGTGAGGGTCTGCAGCCGCTCTTCCAGGTAGCTGCCGACGTCCTCGACGTGGGCCAGGAGGTTTTCCCGCTCGATGATTTCAATGTTCTTCAGCGCCGCAATGCAGCTTACCGGGTGCCCGCTGTAGGTGAAGCCATGGGTGAAGCAGCGACCTTTGCCCGGTTCGCCGATCACCTGCCAGATACCCTCTGAGAAGATGCACGCGCCCAGCGGCAGGTAGCCCGAGGTCAGGCCCTTGGCGGTGGTGATGATGTCCGGCTGCATGCCAAACACTTCTTCGGAGGCGAAGAAGCTGCCCAGACGACCGAACGAGGTCACGACTTCGTCGGCGACATAGAGCATGTCGTAGCGCTGGCAGATTTCCCACATCCGCCGGTGATAACCCTCTGGCGGGATGATGACGCCGCCCGAGCCCATGACCGGCTCGGCAAAGAATGCCGCGACATTCTCGGCACCGATGGTGAGGATCTTGTCTTCGAACTCGTTGACCAGGAAGTCGAGGAAGTCCGCTTCGCTCATGCCTCTCGGCGCGCGGTAGTAGTTGGGGCAGGAGACGTGATGGAACACATCGCTCATGAAGTCGAACTCAGGCGCGCGGTCGGCCGCCTTATTACCGATCGACATGGTCAGGAAGGTCGAGCCGTGATAGGCGTTGATCCGCGAGATGACGTGTTTCTTGGCGTGCTTGCCGCGGCTGTTCTGGTAGAACTGGACCAGGCGATAGGCGGTGTCCACCGCCGTCGAGCCGCCGGTGGTGAGGAACACATGATCGAGATCGCCGGGGGCCAGGCTGGCGAGCTTCTCACAGAGTTGGATGGCGCTGACGTTGGCCATGTCGCAGAACGGGTTGGAGTAGGCCAGCTGGCGCACCTGGTTGGCGATCGCCTCGGCCATTTCCTCGCGACCCAGGCCGATATTGGTGCACCACATGCCGCCGACGGCGTCGAGGTAGCGAGTGCCGGCGGTGTCGTAGATATAGGCACCATCGCCCGCGGCAATGTTCAACGAGCCTTGTTCACGATGTTCGTCGAACATGTGGAAGCCATGCATGTAATGCGCCTTGTCGGCGGCGACCAGTTTGTCCTGATCGAATTGCGCGAAGAACGCTGGAGATTGAGTTGGCATATCCTTCACCTTCGGAATAACTGTGGGGGTGGGAATCTATCGGGGCAGGGCCCGCGTCACTTACCGGTCTTCACCGTGCTCCAGGCGCGGGTAATCAGACGCACGTTCGCCTGTGATTGAGTCTTCTGGGTGAACAGCCGCTTGAGGGTTTCCTCGTCCGGGTAAATCGCCGGATTGTCGCGAATTTCCGCAGTCACCAGCGCCGTGGCTGCCTTGTTGCTGTTGGCGTAGCGGATGTAGTCGCTGACCTCGGCAATCACCTGCGGCTGCAGCATGTATTCAATGAATGTGTGGGCATTGGCGACGTTGGGTGCATCGACCGGAATGTAGAAGTCATCGAACCAGATCAGCGAGCCCTCCTTGGGAATGAAGTAGTCGAGGCGGGTCTTCGCCCCGGCTTCCTCGGCGCGCGCCTGGGCGGTGGCGTAGTCGCCGGACCAGGTGGTGGACAGGCACAGGTCACCGTTGGCCAGGCCGTTGAGGTAACTGGTCGAGTCGAATTTGCGAATGTACGGACGCACCGCCATCAGCACTTCTTGAGCCGCCTTGAGGTCTTGCGGCTCGGCGCTGTTGGGATCGCGGCCGAGGTAGGTCAGCGCCAGGGGGATAATGTCGGTTGGCGAATCGAGCAGGGTCACCCCGCAGTCGGCGAAGCGCGCAACGACTTTCGGGTCGAAGATCATTGCCAGCGAACCGATGGGCGCGTCCGGCATGCGTTCCTTGATCTTGTCGACGTTGTAGGTCACGCCGTTGCTGCCCCAGGTGTAGGGCGCCGAATAGGTCACGCCGGGGTCGTAGTTTTCCAGGCTCTTGAGGACCTGCGGGTCGAGATTGCGCCAGCCGGGCAGCAGCGTCTTGTCCAGTGGCTGGAACACCTTGGCCTTGATCAGCAGCGGCACCAGCGAGGCATTGAGCACCACCAGGTCGTAGCCGGAGCGCCCCGGCAGCAGCTTGCCCTGGACGGTTTCGTAAGAGTCGAAAGTGTCGTAGATGACCTTGATGCCGGTGGCCTTTTCGAAGTTGGCGATGGTGTGCTCGCCAATGTAGTCCGACCAGTTGTACAGCCGCAGGGTATTGCCCGCGGCCTCCGTGCCATGGCCGAGGGTTGGTATTGCGGCCAGTGCCGTGCTGAGTACTGCTGCGAGGATTTTGCGCATATCAGTCCCACCTTGTGATTATTGTCGGGCCCGGGTCGAGCGGCTGGGCTCACTCTCAAGCAGCGCCGGCAATCGCGCCATAACCCGATCGGGTAGGTGGGGGTTGAAGCAGTTGACGAAAATCCAGAGTCTTGTGAGCACTTGTGGCGAGGGGGCAAGCCCCCTCGCCACAGATGATCGTCCGACGATAGATTTCTGTTAACTGACTGGCATTAGGAAAAGGGGCCGCGCGGAGTCAAGGTGCTCCGCTGGCGGAGGAAGAATCCAGAGGGAGTACCGCTGCGGTGCGAACGAGCACTGGCCGGCGTGGCGAGTGCCACAGGAACACCAGCATGGCCAGCAAGCCGATCACGCCGGGAGCGGCGAATGTCAGGAAGCTGAACTGCAACGGCAATTGCGCCGCATGCAACGCGCCGCCGAGCAACGGACCGATGATCGCGCCTATGCGTCCGATGCCCATCGCCCAGCCAAGGCCTGTCGAGCGGATATGGGCGGGATAGAATTGAACGGCGCAGGCGTTGGCCAGGATCTGCGTGCCGATGGTGCTGGCACCGGCAATGGCGATCAGCAGGTACAGCACCCATACCGGCGACTTGAGTGCCAGCAGGCTGAGCGACAGTGCGCCGAGGGCAAAGAACCCCAGCAGTACCCGTTCGATGCCGACACGGTCGCCGAGCCAGCCGCCACCAATGGCACCGAATATGGCGCCGAAGTTCAGCACGAGCAAAAAGGCCAGGCTCGAGTTCAGGCCGTAGCCGGCCGTATGCATCAGTTTCGGTAGCCAGGAGCTGAGAGCGTAGACCATCAACAGACAACAGAAGAAGGCCAGCCACAGCATCAGGGTGTTGAGCTTGCGGCCATCCTGCAACAACTGCAGGATCGAGACGTGGTTCGCCTGGCCTTTGGCAAGGCCGAGCTGATCATCGGGCCGTGGCTGGTAGTCTGGAGCCGCCTTCTGCAACAGCCCACGAGCCTTGTCGAGCTGACCCGCACGCAGCAAGAAGTTCAGGGATTCCGGCAGTTGGCGAACCAGCAACGGCAACACCAGCAGCGGAATCACCGCCACGATGAACACCGCCTGCCAGCCCCAGCGCGGCATCAGCAGCATGCCCAGGCCTGCCGATAACATTCCGCCTATCGAATAGCCGCTGAACATCACTGCCACCAGAGTGCTGCGCATCTTCTTGGGCGCGTATTCGTTCATCAGGGCGACCACGTTGGGCATGACGCCGCCGATGCCGAGCCCGGCGATGAAGCGACAGAGCGCAAACTCTGTGGGAGTACGCGCGAAAGCGTTGATCAGGGTGAACCCGCTGAACAGGATCACGCAGGTCATGATGGTCTTGCGCCGTCCAATGCGGTCCGACAGCGGGCCGAAGAACAGTGCCCCGAGCATCATGCCGAACAGTGCGCAGCTGCCCAGAAGTCCGGCCTCCACGGCGGTGAGACCCCAGTCCTGCATCAAGGCGGGCAGCACCACGCCATAGATAACCAGGTCATAGCCGTCGAAGACGATGATCAGCGAGCACCAGAACAGCAGGCGCCCATGAAACGAATTGAAGCGAGCCCCGTCGATCAGGGCGTTCACGTCGATAGTACGCATGGCTTGGCTCTTCTTGTCGTTGTTATATAGAGCCGGGGACTAAGGCGTTTTGCGCTCTTGTCCCCGGTCACGGCCGCTGGGCTGTAGGAGCTGCCGCAGGCTGCGATCTTTTGATTTTGCTTCCGGGCAATGTGCAGTACCGCCAAAAGATCGCAGGCTTCGCCAGCTCCTGCGCCGATCGTGTACATCCACGAGTTGCCGGATGAACACACCCCCTTCAGTGACTGGCGCACAGGGCTTCCCAGCCCAGCAGCTCGCGAGCCCGGACAACGTCTGCGTGCAGATCGTGATTCCACAGCCAGTCGAAGCGGCTTTCCAGGGTTGCGGACAGGGTGTGTTCGTCGGCACCTACCGCCGGATCGCGCAGCTCGTACAGCTCACCGGCTTCTCGCGAGGTTCGCTGCACGCGGCAGGCACGCGGACGGCGCAGCGCATCGTAGGCCGCGAGCATGGCGTGCAGATTGTCGTTGTTCAGCCGCGGGTCGCCGAGCAGGGGGGCCAGGAAACAGGCGTCTTCCAGACCCTGTCCGGCGCCCGCGCCCTGGTGCGGCAGCATGGCGTGAGCGGCATCGCCAATCAGCGCGACCCGGCCATGCACGTAACCCGGCAGTTCGGCCAGATCGTGCAGCGCCCAACAGGATGGCGCGGGAATGCTTTCCAGGAGGATTCGCGCGGCATCGCCCCAGCCCGCGAAGGCGTCGAGCATTTCGCGCTGACTGGTTTCGCGAACCCAGGGAGCGTCCTTGGGCCAGACCGGGTCCGGCTCGCTGCGGTCGGACTTGAAGGCCACCACGTTGATGATTCGGCCCTGTTTGACCGGGAAGGTCAGGATATGGCCGTCCAGCCCCAGGTACATCTGCGGCACATCGATCAGGTGCTCATCGATGCCTTGGGCACGGTAGGCTTCGCGCAGGTGCTGGCTGTCGATCATCCCGCGATAGGCGCAGGTGCCGCTGAAGCGCGGCGTGGCAGGTGGCGCACCCAGCCCCTCCAGAACATGGCCTCTTAACGCCGACTTGATCCCATCCGCGCCGATCAGCAGGTCGCAGCGATAATCGCTGCCGTCGGTGAACAGCACTCGGGCTTCGTCGGCGTGCTGCTCGACGGCGGCCGCGCGTTTGTTGAAGCGGGCGATGCCGGCGGGAAGGCGACTCGCCAGCGCATCCAGAAAGTCCGCACGGTGTACCGAGGACTGACCTACACCCGGCGCCACGCTGGCACCGAGGTAGTGGGCATCGGTGCTTCGACGCCACTCGAACCACACGTCCTGCCAGGGCTCGGGCGTACGGTCGGCGATCTGCCGATAGGGCTCGGCCAGCCCCAGGCCGGCAAGCGCGCGAACCGCGTTGGCGCCAAAGGAAACACCTGCGCCGACCTCACCGAAGGCTGGAGCGGATTCGAACAGTTGGACGTCGAGATGGCGATGGCGGCAAAGATCCAGGGCAAGCGCGACACCGGAAATACCGCCGCCAATAATCCCGATACGCAAGGCTGAGCTGCTGTTGTTATTCATGGTGGTACCTATGGTCGCTTTGTTGTTGTGCGACCGATCATCGCGGGTCGAGTACTATTAATAAATACGCCGAAATCCATACATGATATTTTCATTGTGAATATTGCTCGGGCGCCCGCTTTGGAGTCCCATGGAACTGCGCGATCTGGATCTGAATCTGCTGGTGGTGTTCAACCAGCTCCTGCGGGACCGAAGAGTCTCCACTGCCGCCGACAATCTGGGCTTGACCCAGCCCGCGGTGAGCAATGCCCTCAAACGCTTGCGCCTGGCCTTGCAGGACGAACTGTTCGTGCGCACCTACCAGGGCATGCAGCCGACGCCCTATGCCGAACAACTGGCCGAACCCGTCGGCCTGGCCCTGCATGCGTTGCGCGATGCCTTGAACCGGCAGGACAGCTTCGATCCCGCAACCAGCGAGCGGGTGTTCACGCTGGCGATGACCGATATCGGCGAGATCTATTTCACGCCCCGGCTGATGGATGCATTGGCCAGGCAGGCGCCCAAATGCGGGATCAGCACCGTGCGGGACAATCCCATGAGCCTGCGCGAGGACCTGCAGAGCGGCACGGTAGATCTGGCTGTCGGCTTGCTGCCGCATCTGCAGGCGGGGTTTTTCCAGCGTCGACTGTTCCACCACCGCTATGTGTGCATGTGCCGCAAGGACCATCCGGCCACGCGGGAGCCTTTGACACTGGAGCGGTTCTGCTCCTACGGGCATGTCAGGGTAATCTCGGCCAACACCGGTCATGGCGAAGTCGATGCCTTCATGGCACGGGAAGGTATCGAACGCTCGATACGTCTGGAGGTGCCGCATTTCGTTGCGGTCGGGCACATACTTCAGCGCACTGACCTGCTGGCGACCGTGCCCGAGCGCTTCGCTGCCTGCTGCGAAGAACCTTTCGGCCTGACCTCGCTACCGCATCCAGTGGCGTTGCCGGAGATTGCCATCAATCTGTTCTGGCACGCCAAATATCACAAGGATCCGGCCAACCGCTGGCTTCGCCAGTTGATGTTCGACTTGTTTTCGGACTGATGGGCGAGTTATCGGCGAGGTGTCAGCTCGTAGGAGCGCCAAGCCTTTTTCAACGGCCGGACGGCTGGGTGATGTAGGAATCGCGTAGCGCGTGGGAAAGATTGAGTGCAGCACTTTGCGCTGGCGTGAGCTGAACCAGCGATGGATCTACCTCCCGGGCGAACGCAACCATTTTCTGCTCGACGCCCGGCGCCTCCACCATACTCAACTCCGCCACGTACAACTCGCGGAAGCGACGCTTGGCCCTGGCGACTTCTCTTGGCGTACGGTCGTCGGGGTTGGCGATGATGGCAGCCGTTTTCACCGTTTCGATGTAGATCGCCCGACGAAGTTCGTAAAGCGGTTTCGTCGCTTCGACAATGCGCGCCTCGGCCTCTTTCTGCCTGGTTGAATTGAAACTGAGAACACTGATGACGACACCCGCGACCACACTCATGACCTGGACCAGGGTCACTACCATCTCTAACCTTGTCTTGGTATCTGCCATGAACGTGCTCCGCAAGCGTGACGCGGGATCCGACATGAGAACAATGTTAGCCGCTACCGGGCTGCCATCAAGGGAAGAGGGGGCAGAAACCGGATTAGAGGTTTCGTTCTATCCGGATGCGGACAGCGCTGCGCAATGGCCCGGTTTGTCAGTTAATACGTTACGTGAACCGTAGCAGCTGCCGAGCCTGCGAGGCTGCGTTCGGCTGCGAAGCAGTCGTAAAATCAGCCGCTGCGGTATTCCAGACAAACCGTAGACGCAGGATTTACGACTGCTGCGCAGCCGAACGCAGGCTTCGCCAGCTGCTACGGGGCATCGGCATTGGCCGATTTCTGCCGGTGGCGAACCTCTCCAGTTCATCCCACAGTGGCTGATGGCTAAAACATCCTTGATGGCTATGGGTCCAGCGGGTGTCATACGCCCCTTTACTGTCACGCAAGAACGGCGCGAGAAGTTTTATCCGAGGTCTCCAGGGCGCGAACGGCGTGTGGCCAGAGCCCGGCTTCCAAGGGCAATGACCAGCGCACTGGCGATCAGCACCAGGGCGACGGCGAACGTCGTCCGCATGCCGCAGGCAACGGCCTCGGGACGCGCCGTGGTGATGTCAATCGTCGCCGAGGCGAACACGAACACCGCGCTCAACGCGCAGGCACCGGTGATCAGCCCCAGATTGCGCGACAGGTTGAGCATGCCGGCGATGACGCCCCGCTGGTCCGGGCGAATATCGGCCATGACCGCGGTATTGTTGGCCGTCTGGAACAGTGCATAGCTGATGGTGATGAACACAATGGGCGCGATGTAGCCGAAGAGGCCGAGCGTCTGCGGCATCACCGATAAAGTCAGGCAACCGCCGGCCATGCCGCCAAGCCCGAAGAGGGTCATGCGTTGCGCGCCAAAACGGTCGGCAATGCGCCCGGCGGGCACTCCCGTCAGCGCCGCGAAAAAAGGTCCGATCGACAACACCAGTCCAGCCAGAGCGGCTTCCAGCCCGAGCGCATGGGCGAGATAGAAGGGCCCGACCACCAGTGTCGCCATCATCACCGTCGAGACCAGCGCGCTCATGACGAGGCTGCCACTGAGCACTGGATCGCGGAACAGCGCCAAGCGAATCAAGGGAGCGGCGACTCGCGTCTCGGCGAGCACGAACAGTCCGGCGCCGACCAAAGCAGCCAACAGCAGGGCCATGTTCAGCGGGCCGAAACTGCCGCGGCCAAGCGTCATGGCCATTGCATAAGCCGCGAGCGTCAGAGCCAGCAGCAGCGTGCCCAGAGGGTCGAAGCCGGCGCGATCGGTTTTCGGCCGCTGGTGATCGGCGGGCAGGTAGCGATGGGCGAGCAAAAAAGTCAGGAGACCCAGCGGTACGGTGATCAGGAAGAGGGCCTGCCAGCCGAACCAGACGATCAGCAGTCCACCGAGCGACGGCCCCAGAGCGGTGCCCGTCGCGGACATCGTCCCGAGCAACCCCATGGCGCTTCCGGTCTTTGCCTTCGCAACCGTGTCGCCGACAAAGGCCATGGTCAGCGCCATCATGACCGCCGCGCCGAGGCCCTGCAGCGCCCGGCCGGCAATCAGCAGCCAGAGCGAGGGCGCGAAGCCGCACAGGGCCGAGGCTAGCGTGAACAAGGCGATTCCAGCCAGGAGCAGCCGGCGACGGCCGATGATGTCACCGAGCCGTCCGACACTGACGATCAGGGTGGTGATGGCCAGGAGATAGGCGATGACGATCCACTGGACTTCCTGGAAGGAGGCGTTGAACACCTGTGCCAAGGTCGGCAAGCCAACATTGGCAATGCTGGTGCCGAGCGAGGACAGCAACATGGAGAGCGAAAGGCTGGCGAGCGCCCAGCGAACTGCGGGTGTCCGCTGTATATCTCCCGCTGCTGCCTCATTTCCTACTGCAATTGCTGGCTTCATCATGTCCCCTGTTTTTGGCGACTCCCGATACGGAGCTGTCAGAAATCTACGCCTGCGCATAACATGGCGGAAGGCGCAGCATTTGCACTTTATTCGTGCGTTTAACGCCATGCCACAATTCCGCCCTACCAGGAGCAATGCATGTCGACACCTGATCTCAACTTGCTGGTCACCCTGGATGTGTTACTTGCAGAAGGCAGCGTTGCGCGCGCCGCGAAGCGATTGCGGCTTAGCCCGTCGGCGATGAGTCGGGCACTGGCGCGCTTGCGGGAAACCACCGGCGATCCGCTGTTGGTCAGAGCCGGACGCGGTCTGGTTCCTACCCCCCGAGCGCTGGAGTTGCGCGAGCGGGTCAGTCAGCTGGTGCAGGACGCCGAAGCGGTTCTACGTCCTGTCGAGCAGATCGACCTCAAACAGCTGGTCCGAACCTTTACGCTGCGCACCAGCGACGGCTTCGTCGAGAATTTCGGTGCGCAGCTCATTGCCCGCGTCGGCGCGCAAGCGCCTGGTGTACGGCTGCGCTTCGTGCCCAAGCCGGATAAAGACAGCACGCCACTTCGCGCCGGGACCGTCGATCTGGAAACCGGCGTGGTGGGCAAGACCGCTGGCCCGGAGCTGCGTACCCAGGCCTTGTTCCGGGACCGTTTGATTGGTGTCGTGCGAATCGGGCACCCGCTGGGTCAGGGCGAGATCACTCCCTCCCGGTATGCGGCTGGCAGGCACATCAGCGTCTCCCGGCGGGGGCTCGACAAGGGACCTATTGATGAAGCCCTGAAGCCGCTCGAGCTTGAGCGGGAGATAGTGACCATCGTCGCCGGCTATTCGACCGCGCTGGCGCTCGCCCGGTCCACCGACCTGATCGCCAGCGTTCCCGAACGGCACACCGCCAACCTGCGCGCTGGCATGCACAGCTTTGCGCTGCCGCTCTCCATGCCGGCGTTCACCGTCGCAATGCTCTGGCATCCACGGCTGGATGCCGATCTGGCGCATCGCTGGTTGCGGGGTTGTCTACGGGAGGTTTGTGCGCCCGAGCACGGACTGGCCGGAGCAAGTGCCCTTGCCATAGATTCGATGTTCGACGTATCTACGCTTATCTGACTGGCATTGGGGCTTGCCTGCGATACAGGTAGTCAGCCGGCCTGGCTCTCACGGATGCACCCAATTCCACTGTAGGAGCTGCCGCAGGCTGCGATCCTTTGATCTTGATCTTGTGGAAGCGGTCTCGCGATAAGGCGGCCTGACTCTTGCGGGTGCATCCACATCAAATATGGGCTTGCCTGTGTGAAGGCGGTCTGGCGGATATTTCAGCCACCTTCGGGCGTGTCGAGCGTGCGTTCGGCAAGGCTATTCCCGGATAGGCGCAGGCTTGTTCGAAGGTGCCCCGGCGTTCTGCGATCCCGCGAAAATAGTGAGAAATCCCTTTGGCGAGCCACCAAATGTAGGTCAATTCAGCAAAGGTGATAGGAACGTTCCTGATGATCCCTCAGGGGGTGGAGTGGGCGCTGAAGGTGCGACACAGTGAGCAATTCCCCCACCCACGGGCCTGAACATGCTCAACGAATTGCGCACCTTCTTCGACCACAGCCGCCACACCCTCCGCGTCCGCAATCTCGAGGCACGGCTCGACGTCCTGGCCTTCCACGGCGAAGAGCACCTGAGCCAGCCGTTCAGCTACCACGTGGAATTCACCTGCACTCAGCAGGACCTGGCCGCCGACCAGCTGCTCAACCAGGACGCCAGTTTCAGCCTGCAGGGCGTGCCGCCAAAACTGCCGTTCCTCGGCCTCAGCGCGCCCCCGGTCAAGCCGCTGCGCACCCTGCACGGGGTGATCAGCGGCTTCAAGCGCCTGTCCGGCTCCCACGACGAAGCCCGTTACGAAGTCACCCTGCAGCCACGCCTGGCGCTGCTCGATCGCGGCCGGCAATTTCGCCTCTACAGCACCAGTCGGTGCCGGAGATCGTCGACCACATCCTGCGCAGCCGCCACGATTTCCGCGGGCAGGATTTCTTCTTTGACCTGCACCGCGAATACCCCAAGCGCGAACAGGTGATGCAGTACGGTGAAAGCGACCTGGCCTTCATCGACCGGCTGCTGGCCGAGGTCAGTCAGCCCACCTCGCACTCGGATCATCGCGCTCTGTACGCCGCAATGATGGACGGACTCAATGACCAGAAAGGGAAATCAGAATGAACCGGCATGACACCGTGGCGCCAGCCGCCCTCCAGCACACCGACCAGGTCACCTGCACTTCGCCATGGTACGTGGAGGACACCGAATACCACCCTGTTGCGGCCACCTATCAGCCCTTGGTCAACGGTGAAGAAGCCTTCAAGGCCGTGCACCTGGCCATCGCCCGGGCCACCAAAACCGTCGACATCATCTGCTGGGGTTTTCAGCCGTCGATGTACTTTATCCGCGACAGCTGCGTCCCCAGCATCGGCGAACTGCTCATGGCCAAAGCCCGAGAGGGTGTCGAAGTTCGTATGCTCGGCTGGGAGATGCCGTTCAATTCTGCTGGCGCGGGAGGCGAGGCCAACCTGCCCGGCAAAGGCCCGTTCCGCATCAAGGACCGGAAGATGCAGAATTCCACCGACGAGCAATATGCCGAGGATAGGCAGTGGTTTGCCAGATGTGCATTCGCTGACAACCTGGCGCCTGCGATTCGGGTGGCTCGCAATGTGCCGGTGTTCGTCAGTCGCGGCTTCAACCTGTATGAGCGGGCTGAAATTGCTCATCAAGTCAAATACAAAAGTCTTGACCCGCAGATCAGCCCCGGCGCGGTTGTCGCGATGACTGCGGCTGCGACCCATCATCAAAAGACCGTGCTGGTCGACTATGAAATACCGGATCGCGCCGTTGGCTTCGTCATGGGTCACAACATGCTCGACGAGTACTGGGACACCGACCAGCACTCGGCGCTGAACCGTACCCCCGACACCAAGCCTCAGCCCAATTGCGGCCCACGCGGTGACACCCCGCGCCAGGACATTTCCAGCCGGGTCAGCGGGCCGATCCTGGAGCACCTGCACCACAACTTCGCTACCGCCTGGCGCAAGGAAACCGGCGAGGACCTGCTCGCATCGCGCCAGGCCATGCAATTGGGGCCGCACCTGCAATGCACACCCGGCGCTACCCGGCAGTTGGCCCAGCTCGTGCGCACCCAGCCGCAAGACGGCAAGCGTGACATCGAGCGGCTCTACTTGCAGGCGGTCAACAACGCGACCCAATTCATCTACATCGAAAATCAGTACTTTCGCTGGCCGCCCCTGGCTGAGCTGATCAAGGCAGTCGCGGCGGGTCAGACCAAGGGCGGGCGCGACCCCGGCCTGCATGGTGCCTTGCACCTGTTCGTGATCACCAATGCCACCGACGCCGGCATCGGCGCCGGCACCGTCAACACCCAGCGCATGCTCGAAAGCCTCGGGCGCGGCGACACCATTCCCGAAGTGACGAAGTTGCGGCACATTGAAAAGGCGAAAGAAGAGGCGTCGGCCACGCGATTGCTCGACCCGCGCGACCGCATCGCGCAGATCAAGCTCGATCAGCAAATTGAGGAAATCGAGAAAGGCCCGATTACCCTACCGGACATTCCCGACCTGAAAGTCCACATCTGCTCGTTGGTCGCCGACGATTCCCCGGCAGGCAAGGACTGGATGCCGGTGTATATCCATTCCAAGTTGATGATCATCGACGACGTCTTCACCACCCACGGTTCGGCCAACATCAACACCCGCAGCATGCAGGTCGATAGCGAGCTGAACATTGCCCATGAATGGGCAAGCGTGACCGAGGCGCTGCGTCGGCGGTTGTGGAAGCTGCATACGAAAGGGAGGGGAGCACAGGATGATCCGGCTGAGGCGTTCGATGCTTGGCAGGACATCATCGATAAAAACAGAGGGCTCCAAAAAAACAATAAAGCGCCATCCGCGCCACTCGTCGAATTTTATTACGGCGAAAAGACCCTGGCGGACCTCGACTGATGCGCTGGATTCTTTTGCTGTCCAGCCTGCTGCTGGCCGCCTGCGATAACGGTGGTGCCCTTACTCACCTGAACAAGGATATTCTCGTGAACCCGCTCACCGAGGCCAAGGCCAACCTGGCGTTTACCTGCGTACACGAAACCATTCCCGCACCGTCCGCCGAAGCCGATGTGCTGTTCCAGTACGCCCGCTGGTTGCAGAAGAACAACCAGCTTAAACAGGACAAAACCGTCGATGCCGAGATCGAACGGCTGTACCGGATCGCCAGCGAAAACGGCCATTACAAGGCCAATATCAATTTGCAGAACGGCAGCATGCGCGGTCATTTTCAGCTCGGTGGTGATGAGCACCTACGCCTGAGCCAGAACCTGATCGATGCGAGCGTGGCAACAGGCTATTACTTCATCGGTATCTTCCTGAAGAACGGCTCGGCCGGGTTGAAGCAGGACCCGGAAATGGCCCTGCGTTACTTCCGCAAGGCCGCTGATGAGGGGAATGCCCAAGCTCAATACGATGTAGGCGATAAACTCGAACCCATCGACATTGCCCCGAAAATCGCACTCCAGATATATCGCTGTGCTGCTGAACAGGGCAATGGCAAGGCGGCTATCGCACTGGGTGTCTATCTTCAAGACGAGGGGGAGTATCAGAACGCCTTGGAAGCATTCCAACTCGGGGTGGCTGCTGGTAACAGCAACTCAGCTTCCCGCCTGTCAAAAGGCTTTCACGCGCCGCCGTCCACTGATGAACTGTATTACCTCAGTCAACAAGAAGACCTTGAACGCGCTGAACGTTATAAAAAAATCTGGAGGGTGCTGGCGAACTACTCCTACGCCAACCCCAAGGTCCCTGAAATCAATGAAATTCTCCCGCTACCGCCCGCCCAGCTACCGCCGTGGGACGGCAAGTTGCAATGGCTGGAAGCGCGCCTGGCCAATGTCGCGCCTGAAAAGCCCACGCCAGCGCTGATCAACGAGTTGGCCAAGGCCAAGGTGCTTGATCCCGCCACCGGCAAGCCCATGCCGGGATCGCCGGGGTTCAGTCAGGCCAATTTCCCCCTGCTGATCTGCTACAGCGGTGAGGCCTGCCCGCAAAGCGGCTACTGGAAAGTCATCTGGCCCCCGCAGCACACGGTAAGGCGGAAGGACGTTGTGCGCCACTTCGAACAGGGTGAAGCGTTTCCCGTGCAGACGGTAGAGCGCTATCACCTGCGCCCTTGGCCGCTGTCGGACAAGACGACATTCCGCGAGGAAACGGTCGAATGGGGGCTGCTCGGATGAAGTGCCAGCGCCTTGTAATCGCGCTACTAAGCGTAGCGTTGCTTAGCTGTGGCGCCGTTGACGCCCGGCCGGCAAAACCCACCGTGGACCCGCTATCCAATATCAGCGCCAGGCTGGCCTTTACCTGCGTGCACGAAACCATTCCCGCGCCGTCCGCCGAGACTGATGTGCTGTTTCAGTACGCCCGCTGGTTGCAGAAAAACAACCAGCTCAAGCAGGACAAAACCGTCGATGCCGAGATCGAGCGGCTTTACCGCATTGCCTCCGAGAACGGCCATTACAAGGCCAATATCAACCTGCAGAACGGCTCGATGCGGGGCCACTTCCAGCTCCTTCGCGAGGAGCACCTGCGCCTGAGTCAGAACCTGATCGATGCGGGTGTGGCAACGGGCTACTACCTTGTCGGTATTTTCCTGAAGAACGGCTCGGCTGGGCTAAAGCAGGACCCGGAAATGGAGCTGCGCTACTTCCGCATGGCTGCTGATCAGGGTAGTGCTCAAGCCCAGGCCTATGTGGGCGACAAGCTGGCGCCGAGCGATTTTGCCCCGGAGGTTGCCCGGCAGATGCGTCGCTGCGCTGCCGAACAGGGCAATGGCGAGGCGGCTGTCACTCTGGGTATTTACCTTAAAGATGAAGGGCGATACCAGGAGGCGCTCCAAGCATTTCAACTCGGAGTGGCTGCTGGTTACAGCTCTTCGGCTTCCCGTCTGAACAAAGGTTTTCGTAATCCGCCCCCCTCCAATGAACTGCATTACCTCGGCCAACAGGAAGACCTCGAACGCGCCGAGCGTTATAAAAAAATCTGGAGGGTGCTGGCGAACTACTCCTATGCCGACCCCAAGGTCCCCGAGATCAACGAGATCCTCCCGCTGCCACCGGCCCAATTGCCGCCGTGGGACGGCAAGCTCCAATGGCTGGAAGCACGCCTGGCCAATGTCCCGCCAGAAAGACCCAGCGCGGCGCTGATCAACGAACTGGCCAAGGCCAAGGTGCTCGACCCGGCCACCGGCAAACCGATGCCGGGGTCGCCGGCCTTCAGCGACGTCAACTTCCCGGTGCGTGTCTGCTACAGCGGCGAAGCCTGCCCGCTGAGCGGTTACTGGAAACTTATCTGGAACAGCAGGGTGGGGGACGTTATTCGCCACTTCGAGCAGGGCGAGATCATGCCGACGCACATCGTCGAGCACTACCGCAGGCGCACTTGGCCGCTATCCGACAAGATCACGCAGCGTGAGGAAAGGGTGAGGTGGGGCCTGCTCGGATGAAGTGCCGGTACCTTGTACTCGTACCACTGAGCGCGGCGCTGCTTGGCTGTGGCGGTGCTGACGATCATCCGGCGAAAACTCCCATCGACCCGCTGTCCACCATCAATGCCGGACTGGCCTTCACCTGCGTACACGAAACCATCCCCGCGCCGACCGCCGAGTCTGACGTGCTGTTCCAGTACGCCCTCCTGAGAATAGATCAGAAGGTGTAAACCTTATTCATATAGGGAGCGTGCTCCCCCGGTAGGAGCTGCCACAGGCTGCGATCTTTTGATCCTGCTTTTCGGCAATCTCCAGAACCGCCAAAGATCGCAGGCTGCGCCAGCTCCTACGCCGACCGTGATGGGTAGAAAGATCTGCGGCGATGCCCGCAATCACCGTGTTCGGTATCGATCTGCCGAATACACACAATCCCCGGTAGGAGCTGCCGCAGGCTGCGATCTTTTGATCTTGCTTCTCGGCAATATCCAGAACCGCCAAAGATCGCAGGCTGCGCCAGCTCCTACGCCGACTGTGATGGGTAGAAAGATCTGCGGCGATGCTCGCAATCACCGTGTTCGGCATCGATCTGCCGAATACATACAATCCCCCGTAGGAGCTGCCGCAGGCTGCGATCTTTTGATCTTGCTTCTCGGCAATCTCCAGAACCGCCAAAGATCGCAGGCTGCGCCAGCTCCTACGCCGACCGTGAGTGGCAGAAAGATCTGCGGCGATGCCCGCAATCACCGTGTTCGGTATCGATCTGCCGAATACATACAAGCCCCGGTAGGAGCTGCCGCAGGCTGCGATCTTTTGATCTTGCTTCTCGGCAATATCCAGAACCGCCAAAGATCGCAGGCTGCGCCAGCTCCTACGCCGACTGTGATGGGTAGAAAGATCTGCGGCGATGCTCGCAATCACCGTGTTCGGCATCGATCTGCCGAATACATACAATCCCCCGTAGAAGCTGCCGCAGGCTGCGATCTTTTGATCTTGCTTTTCGGCAATCTGTAGAACCGCCAAAGATCGCAGGCTGCGCCAGCTCCTACGCCGACCGTGATGGGTAGAAAGATCTGCGGCGATGCCCGCAATCACCGTGTTCGGTATCGATCTGCCGAATACACACAACCCCCCGTAGGAGCTGCCGCAGGCTGCGATCTTTTGATCCTGCTTTTCGGCAATCTCCAGAACCGCCAAAGATCGCAGGCTGCGCCAGCTCCTACGCCGACCGTGAGTGGTAGAAAGATCTGCGGCGATGCTCGCAATCACCGTGTTCGGTATCGATCTGCCGAATACACACAATCCCCCGTAGGAGCTGCCGCAGGCTGCGATCTTTTGATCTTGCTTCTCGGCAATCTCCAGAACCGCCAAAGATCGCAGGCTGCGCCAGCTCCTACGCCGACCGTGAGTGGCAGAAAGATCTGCGGCGATGCCCGCAATCACCGTGTTCGGCATCGATCTGCGGAATACATACAATCCCCCGTAGGAGCTGCCGCAGGCTGCGATCTTTTGATCTTGATCTTCTTGAAGCTCGCTTATCTCAATACCAGTCAGTTACGGAATTGAAGTCTCTGCAGGAGCAGCCGGTCGACGCTCGATTGTTCGCGATGGACTCAAGACCGGCGCGTTTATTCAGACAACACGCGTTATCGTTAACGTCCATCGCGAGCAATCGAGCGTCGACCGGCTGCTCCTACATTAAGGTGCTTTATTGCACACGTGACCTGTCAATCCACTCCAACGAAGTGCGCCAGATACAGATCCCCAGGAAATAAGCCGACATCGCCAGCCACAGCCCCATCACCATCGGGTCTTTGCCTGGATGGTTGAGCACCAGCGACAGGCTGCACAGCAGCCAGACGGCGGTCACGGCGATGTTGATCGGCATGAACCGGCGGACGCGGAAGGGGTGGAGGAATTTCATCCGGGTCACGGTCAATAGTGCCAGCCCGATGATGCTCAGCAGGGTGATCCAGGGTGCCGGGGAGATGATGTAGAGGCACAGGGCGACCACATTCCAGGCGGCGGGGAAGCCCTGGAAGTAGTTGTCCTTGCTCTTCATGTTGACGTTGCAGAAGCAGAACAGCGAAGAGACCAGGATCACCGTTACGGTCAGCAGCGGTGTGTAGCCCGGCAGCTCGACATACCAATAGATGAACAGGGCCGGGATAAACACATAGGTCAGGTAGTCGATGACCAGATCCAGCACCGACCCATCGAAACCCGGCAGGACAGTCTGGACATTGACCTTGCGCGCCAGCGAGCCGTCGACGCCGTCGACAATCAGCGCCACCCCGAGCCACAGCAGGCAGGCTTTGGGCTGGTTCTCGAACAAGGCAATGGTCGCCAGGAATGCGGTGACCACGCCGGTGGCGGTAAACCCATGGGCGCCCCATGCTTTGAGCCTGGCTATGTGTAGAGTCGATATCATCGGGGCATTCTCCAGAAAATGAAGCTGACCAGTGATCACCGTCGATGCGGGTACCGGCAAACATAGCTTAGGTTGCAAGTATCGACCGGGTATCGGGGGATAAGGTTCACCCGCAAAAAATCTTTGCTCTGTCACCAAATGCAAAGAGTAGAGCAGGGCAATCCGCATCCCCTGCGCTTCTGATAGCCGGACTGAAACAAAAAAAGCGCCCGAAGGCGCCAAGAATCACCTTAACCGAGGGAGGCCAGGTGAAGCCGCTCATGTTGCTGCCGCGTTGGTAAGTCGCTGCGTGAACGGAACAGGTGTCGCGCCCGCAGGGGCGCAGGGTCTATTGCCCGAGTTTTACCCGGGTCCAGCCGCGGGTCATCAGGCGCTGGGTGCCGATGGGCAGGTCGGGGACGGCATAGAGGGTGGCCATCACGTCTTGCGGCGGGTACGAACCAGGGTCGTTACGAATCGCTTCGTCGACCAAGGGTGTCGACGCGGCGTTGGCGTTGCTGTAGCCGACGTTGTTGGTGATCTCGGCCATGATCTCCGGGCGCATCAGGAAGTTCATGAACAGGTAGGCATTCTCGACGTTTGCCGCGTCCCGGGGGATGGCGACCATGTCATAGAAGCTGCCTGCACCTTCTTTCGGGATGCTGTAGTCGATTTTCACGCTGTCGCCGGCTTCCCTGGCGCGGGCCTTGGCCTGCAGCACGTCGCCGGAGTAGCCGACGGCGACGCAGATGTTGCCGTTGGCCAGGTCCGAGATGTACTTGGACGAATGGAAGTAAGCCACCGATGGGCGGATTTTCATGAACAGCGCTTCGGCCTCGGCGATCTGCCGCTGTTCCTGGGAGTTCACCGGGTAGCCCAGGTAGTGCAGGGCGGCCGGGAGCATTTCGGTTGGCGAGTCGAGGAAGCTGATGCCGCAGGATTGCAGTTTTTCGGCGTTCTCGGGTTTGAACAGCAGGTCCCAGGAATTGACCGGTGCGTCGGTGCCCAGGGCCTGCTTGACCTTGTCCGGGTTGAAGCCGATACCGATCGAGCCCCACAGGTAGGGGAAGGCATGGTCGTTATCGGGATCGCTGGCGGAGGCGTTTTTCAGCAGGGTCGGGTTGAGGTTTTTCCAGTTGGACAGTTTTGATTTATCCAGCGGCTGGTAGACCCCGGCCTTGATCTGCTTGGCCAGGAAACTGTTGGAGGGGACGACGATGTCGTAACCTGACTTGCCGGCGAGCAATCTGGCCTCAAGGGTTTCATTGCTGTCGAACACGTCGTAGACGACACGGATCCCGGTTTCGTCTTCGAATTTCTTCAGCGTGTCCGGTGCGATGTAGTCCGACCAGTTGTAGACCCGCAGCACCTGGTCATTGGCCAGGGCGCAGGTGCTGATCGTGCCGAATAAGGACCCACCCAACAAGGACAGTGTGAGTAGAGTCCTGCCAAACATTTTCATCCGTACAACTCCGTTTTCTTCTTGTGATGTGCGGCGGTTTTAAACGCGGCTGCTAGGCAGCCGCACCCGCCAGTTGTCGCTCAGGTTGCTTCCAGGATTCGCTCGCGGTCTGGTCCATGGCTTCCTGGATCGCGCGTTTGCGGCTGGCTTCGGCCTTGCGGCTGAAATACCAGACCAGGAAGGTCACAAACGAAACCACCAGCAAAATCAGGCTGGCCACGGCGTTGATTTCCGGTTTCACCCCCAGGCGCACGGCGGAGAACACTTCCATCGGCAAGGTGGTCGAACCCGGCCCCGAGACGAAGCTCGCCAGCACCAGGTCATCCAGCGACAGGGCGAAGGACATCATGCCGCCCGCGCCCAGCGATGGTGCGATCATCGGGATGGTGATCAGGAAAAACACCTTCAGCGGCCGCGCCCCCAGATCCATGGCCGCTTCTTCGATGGACAGGTCCAGTTCACGCAAGCGTGCCGAGACCACCACCGCCACATAGGCCGCACAGAAAGTGGTGTGGGCGATCCAGATGGTGATGAGGCCGCGTTCCTGGGGCCAGCCGATCATCTGCGCCATGGCGACGAACAGCAGCAACAACGACAGACCGGTGATCACTTCAGGCATCACCAACGGCGCGGTGACCAGGCCGCCGAACAGCGTGCGGCCCTTGAAGCGGGTCACGCGGGTCAGTACGAACGCCGCCAGGGTGCCCAGCGCCACCGCGGCTATCGCGGTGTAGCAGGCGATTTCCAGCGAACGCACCACCGAGCCCATCAGTTGCGAGTTGTCCAGCAGGCCGACATACCACTTCACCGACCAGCCGCCCCAGACCGTTACCAGTTTCGAGGCGTTGAACGAGTAGATCACCAGGATCAGCATCGGCAGGTAGATGAACAGCAAGCCGAGTACCAGCATCAGTTTTGCAAATCCGAAACGCTTCATGCCCGTCCCTCCATCTCTTTGGCCTGGCTGCGGTTGAACAGGATGATCGGCACAATCAGGATCGCCAGCATCACCACGGCCAGGGCGGACGCCACCGGCCAGTCACGGTTGTTGAAGAACTCTTGCCAGAGCACGCGGCCGATCATCAGGGTTTCCGGGCCACCGAGCAGTTCCGGAATGACGAACTCACCGACTACTGGAATGAACACCAGCATGCAGCCGGCGACGATGCCGTTTTTTGCCAGCGGCACGGTGATTTTCCAGAAGTTGTTGAAGGTGCTGGAGCCGAGGTCCGATGCGGCTTCGAGCAGGCTCTGGTCATGCTTGACCAGGTTGGCGTAGAGCGGCAGGACCATGAACGGCAGGTAGGCGTACACCACCCCGATATACACCGCGAGGTTGGTGTTCAATATTTCTATCGGGTGTTGGATAAGGCCGGTCCAGAGCAGGAAGGCATTGAGCAGGCCGTTATTGCTGAGGATTCCCATCCAGGCGTAAACCCTGATCAGGATCGCCGTCCAGGTCGGCATCATGATCAGCAGCAGTAACACGGTCTGCGCGTCCTGGCGGGCCTTGGAGATGGCATAGGCCATCGGGAAGCCGATCACCAGGCAGATCAGGGTGCTGAAAAAGGCCACTTTCAGCGAGCCGAGATAGGCCGAGATGTACAGGTCATCGGCGGCCAGCAGCGCATAGTTGCCGACGTTGAGGAATAGCTGGAATTTCTGCTCGGCGAAGCTGTAGATCTCCGAGTAGGGTGGAATGGCCAGGGCAGCTTCCGAGAAGCTGATCTTCATCACCAGGAAGAATGGCAGCATGAAGAACAGGCACAGCCAGAGGAATGGAATCCCGATGACCACTTTGCGGCCACTGGGGATCAGTCGCTGAAACCGCTTATTGAGAGTGATCATGCACGCAGTACCACGCCGCTGTCGTCTTCCCACCACACGTAGACCTGGTCATCCCAGGTCGGACGTGCCCCGCGCCGTTCGGCGTTGGCCATGAACGACTGAACGATCTTGCCGCCCGGCAGCTGTACATAAAACACCGAGTGCCCACCCAGGTAGGCGATGTCATGCACCTTGCCTGGGGACCAGTTGTAGCGAGAGTCGGGCTTGAGGGTGGTGACCAGCAACTTCTCCGGGCGAATAGCGTAGGTGACGGACTTGTCTTCGACCGACGTGCTGACGCCGTGACCGACATAAATCTTCTGCTCGAGGTCCGGGCTATGAATCACCGCATGGCCTTCCTGGTCTTCGGTAACGGTGCCGTCGAAGGCATTCACGTTACCGATGAATTCGCAGACCATGCGGCTGACCGGTGCTTCGTAGATATCCACCGGGCTGCCGACCTGGGCGATCCAGCCCAGGTGCATGATGGCGATGCGCTGGGCCATGGTCATGGCCTCTTCCTGATCGTGGGTGACCATGACGCAGGTCACACCGACCCGTTCGATGATTTCCACCAGTTCCAGCTGCATCTGCGAGCGCAGCTTCTTGTCCAGAGCACCCATGGGCTCGTCGAGCAGCAACAGCTTCGGGCGTTTGGCCAGGGAGCGCGCCAGGGCCACCCTTTGACGCTGGCCACCCGACAGTTGATGGGGCTTGCGCCTGTCGTACTGGGTCATATGCACCAGTTTGAGCATTTCTTCGACGCGGGCTTCGATCTCGCTGGCCGGCAGCCGGTCCTGCTTGAGACCAAAAGCAATGTTCTGCGCCACGGTCATGTGCGGGAACAAGGCGTAAGACTGGAACATCATATTGATCGGCCGCTCATAGGGCGGCATGTCGGTGATGTCTACGCCATCGAGGTAGATTCGCCCTTCGGTTGGACGCTCGAAGCCTGCCAGCATGCGCAGGAGTGTCGACTTTCCTGAGCCGGAGCCACCGAGCATGGCGAAAATTTCACCCTGGTGGATTTCCAGGGACACATCGTCTACTGCGATGGTCTCGTCGAATTTCTTGGTGACCCGGTCGACTTTAACCAACACCTTCTTCGGGTGCGGGTTGCCTTCAAGAGCCTTCCTGTAAGTGCTGGAGGCGTTTGCCATGTGAAACTCCCAACAGGTGTGAGGAGTCGGGCCAATACGGCCTGACTTAATAGAGTGAATACCAACCCGCACCGCGCGGGTTTATTCGGCGCCGCCGTCCTGGCTGCCTGGTGGTGCTTGTTGTTATCAAAAGTGCTATCGAAAACGTGTTGTTTTCCTGAGGGGTGGGCGCGCAAAGGCGCACCCGCCTGGCTCTCGGGAGCAGTTAAATCGTTGAGTGGTGTTTGAGGTCGTCAGTCAGCGCGCATTGCGAAGCGCCGCCCGTTGCCGGCACGCGTCGCCAAACGCCTGGAAAATACTCAAGTAAGGAGGGTTCGACAGGACCTGCCATTCCGGGTGCCATTGCACGCCGACGGCGAAAGCCTTGCTGTGCTCGACGGAGATCGCCTCGATCAGACCATCCGGTGCAATGGCTTCGGCGCGCAGGCCGGGAGCGAGTCTGTCGATGCCTTGGCTGTGGATCGAGTTGACCTGGAACACCCGAGGCAGATCCATCGCCTGGAACACGCCGCCCGGTTGCACGCTGACCGCGTGAGCCGGTGCGTATTGCACGGCCAGGTCCGGATGATCCGCTTCGCGGTGATCAAGGAAGCCAGGGAGTTCGTGGACCTTCTGATGCAGGCTGCCACCGAACGCCACGTTCATTTCCTGAAAGCCCCTGCAGATGCCAAGCACCGGAACGCCGGCGGCGATCGCTGCACGTAATAAGGGAAGGGTGGTGCTGTCCCGTTGCGGGTCGTGTTCCGTGCCTGGGACGCTGTCGGGGCCTTGATAGTGGAACGGTTCCACATTCGATGGCGAGCCAGTCAGCAGCAGACCGTCCAGATGCTCGAGCAGCTCATCTATTTCGGTCAGTTCAGCCAGGGAAGGAATCACAACCGGCAGTCCCAAAGCCGCGACGCTGACAGCACGCAAGTACTTGTCGCCGCTGACGTGGTAGGGGTGCAGGCCAATCTGTTTGACGCATGCAGTAACGCCGATCAATGGCTTGAATGCCATTTTTATCACCTCGAAGTTTCACACTTGAACGAGCTTTTCCGGAGCTTAGCCTCGTTGATTTTAATTAACAACTCTCATGTAAAAAATTCTAAACGCCGTACGTCCGATGTTCAGGTTTTACGCTCGATCCAAGGCTTGTTTGGCACCTGCGTACCTCAATGAGGCCGGAAAATTGGCGATTAACGGTTGAGTGTTCGCTATTGACTTCACTTTGCCTTTCGGATTGACTGGGCTCGTGAAAGGATAGTGAACATAATAATTAACAGCTAATAGGTGCATCATGTCGGTCCCTCTGCGTGCCGTTCAACTCAACGAAGCAAACGCATTCCTTAAGAAATATCCTGAGGTTTTGTACGTCGACCTTCTGATTGCGGATATGAACGGTGTGGTGCGCGGCAAGCGCATCGAGCGCACCAGTCTTCATAAGGTCTACGAAAAAGGCATTAACCTCCCGGCGTCACTGTTTGCTCTGGACATCAACGGTTCTACGGTGGAAAGCACCGGCCTGGGTCTGGACATCGGCGACTCGGACCGAATCTGCTTCCCCATCCCTGATACGCTCAGCATCGAGCCTTGGCAGAAGCGCCCGACGGCGCAACTGTTAATGACCATGCACGAACTCGAAGGCCAGCCGTTCTTCGCTGACCCTCGCGAAGTGCTGCGTCAGGTGGTAAGCAAATTCGATGACATGGGCCTGACTATCTGCGCCGCGTTCGAATTGGAGTTCTATCTGATCGACCAGGACAACGTGAACGGTCGTCCGCAATCGCCACGCTCGCCGGTATCGGGCAAGCGTCCGATGTCGACCCAGGTCTACCTGATCGACGACCTGGACGAATACGTCGATTGCCTGCAAGACATCCTCGAAGGCGCGAAAGAGCAGGGCATTCCGGCCGACGCCATCGTCAAGGAAAGCGCCCCGGCGCAGTTCGAAGTGAACCTGCATCACGTTAATGACCCGATCAAGGCCTGCGACTACGCGGTGTTGCTCAAGCGTCTGGTGAAGAACATCGCCTACGACCATGAGATGGACACCACCTTCATGGCCAAGCCTTATCCGGGCCAGGCGGGTAATGGTTTGCATGTGCACATTTCGATCCTTGATAAAGAAGGCAACAACATCTTTGCCAGTGAGGATCCCGAGCAGAACGCCGCACTGCGTCATGCAATCGGCGGAGTGCTCGAGACCCTGCCGGCGCAGATGGCCTTCCTCTGCCCGAACGTCAACTCGTACCGTCGTTTCGGCGCACAGTTCTACGTACCGAATTCGCCGAGCTGGGGCATCGACAACCGTACCGTTGCGGTCCGCGTGCCAACCGGTTCGCCGGATGCCGTGCGCATCGAGCATCGGGTAGCCGGCGCCGACGCCAACCCGTACCTGTTGATGGCGTCGGTCCTGGCCGGTATTCACCATGGCCTGACTCACGAAATCGAGCCGGGCGCACCGGTGGAAGGCAACAGCTACGAGCAAAACGAACAGAGCCTGCCGAACAACCTGCGCGATGCCCTGCGCGAGCTGGACGACAGCGAAGTCATGGCTCGTTATATCGACCCGCTGTACATCGATGTGTTTGTGGCGTGCAAGGAAAGCGAACTCGCCGAGTTCGAGAACTCCATCTCGGACCTTGAGTACAACTGGTACTTGCACACGGTCTGATTGGCTAATTCCCGTCTGTGGGTATCGATACATCTTTGATGGCGTGTGAATAACCCACGGGCATTCAGCCCAACGATCACCTATTTCTCTGCGTCGAGTTACAACCATGGCAAACACTCGCAGCGACTGGGAGCAACGCTTTCAGTCCTTATCCATCGAAGGTCGGGCATTCATTGACGGCCAATACCGCTCGGCACTCAGCGGCAACACCTTTGAATGCATGAGCCCGGTGGACGGTCGCTTTCTGGCGAACGTCGCCAGCACCGACGAAGCCGACGCGAATGCGGCGGTTTCGGTGGCGCGCCGCGCGTTTGAGTCCGGCGTCTGGGCGAAACTGGCCCCGACCGAACGCAAGCGCATCCTGATTCGCTTCGCCGACCTGATTCTGCAGCACCAGGAAGAACTGGCGCTGCTGGAATCTCTGGACATGGGCAAGCCGATCAGCGACTCCATGGGCATCGACATCCCGGCGACCGCCAACGCGATCCGCTGGAGCGCCGAGGCGATCGACAAGATTTACGACGAGGTCGCGGCGACGCCCCACGATCAGTTGGGGCTCATCACTCGCGAACCGGCGGGCGTGGTGGCGGCCATCGTGCCGTGGAATTTCCCGCTGATCATGGCCAGCTGGAAGTTCGCCCCGGCCCTGGCGGCGGGTAACTCGTTCATCCTCAAGCCTTCGGAAAAATCGCCGTTGACAGCGATCCGCATCGCTCAGCTTGCGCTGGACGCGGGTATCCCGAAAGGGGTGTTCAACGTTCTGCCGGGCTTCGGTCACACCGTCGGCAAGGCGCTGGCGTTGCATATGGATGTCGACGTCCTGGCCTTTACCGGCTCGACCGTAGTGGCCAAGCAACTGCTGATCTACTCCGGGCAAAGCAACATGAAACGGGTCTGGCTGGAGGCCGGCGGCAAAAGCCCTAACGTGGTGTTTGCCGATGCGCCTGACCTGCGCGCCGCTGCGCAGGCGGCTGCCAGCGCCATCGCGTTCAATCAGGGCGAAGTCTGCACCGCCGGCTCGCGTCTGCTGGTGGAGCGTTCGATCCGCGAGCAGTTCATTCCGTTGCTGGTGCAAGCGCTGCAGGCCTGGAAACCCGGGCATGCCCTTGACCCGGCCACCACCGTCGGCGCGGTTGTCGATCAGCGGCAACTGGAGTCGGTGCTGCGCTACATCGAAATTGGCAAGGAGCAGGGCGCTCAACTGATCGCCGGTGGCAATCGCACCCTTGAGGACACCGGTGGCCTGTACGTGGAACCGGCGATTTTCGACGGCGTGACCAATGCCATGACGATTGCCCGGGAAGAGATCTTCGGCCCGGTGTTGTCGCTCATCACCTTCGATACCGCTGAAGAAGCCTTGCAGATCGCCAACGACAGCATCTTCGGCCTCGCGGCCGGGGTCTGGACCAGCAACCTGAGCAAGGCCCACACCTTTGCCCGCGGCTTGCGTGCCGGCAGTGTCTGGGTCAATCAGTACGACGGCGGTGACATGACCGCGCCGTTCGGCGGGTTCAAGCAGTCGGGTAACGGTCGGGACAAGTCGCTGCATGCGTTCGACAAATACACCGAACTCAAAGCGACGTGGATCAAGCTCTAATACTTTTACAACGGTGGTCGCAGGCGTCTGCCGGCGGTCACCGGGGAATTTATGATGCAAACTCATGTAAACAGCTACTACGCCGCGACCCGCAATCAGACGGGCGGTTTCCCGGTTCTTGAAGAGCTGGTGGAGTGCGATGTCTGCGTGATCGGCGCGGGCTACACCGGTTTGTCATCGGCACTGTTCCTCGCTGAAGCGGGCTACAGCGTGACCGTGCTGGAGGCTGCCAAAGTCGGCTTCGGCGCCAGCGGGCGCAACGGTGGACAACTGGTCAATTCCTATAGCCGCGACGTCGATGTCATCGAACAGCGCTATGGCGACAAAACCGCCGAAGTCCTCGGGAGCATGATCTTCGAGGGCGCGGACATCATCCGTCAGCGCATAAAACATTACGACATCCAGTGCGACTACCGCCCGGGTGGCATCTTTGCCGCGCTGAACAAGAAGCAACTCAAAGGCCTGGCCGAGCAGAAAAGTAGCTGGGAACGCTATGGCAACAAGAACCTGAAAATGCTCGACGCGGCTGACATCAAGCGCGAAGTGGGTTGCGACAACTACGTCGGCGGCCTGCTGGACATGCAGGGCGGCCACATCCATCCGCTGAACCTGGCACTCGGCGAAGCCTCGGCCATCATCGGCCAGGGCGGCAAAATCTACGAGCAATCGGCGGCGGTGGAAATCACCTACGGCGAGCCGATTACCGTGCGCACCGCCAAAGGCGTGGTGCGGGCCAAGTACCTGCTGATCGCCGGCAACGCCTACCTGCCTCAGGACCTCGACAACCGGGTAACCCGCAAGAGCATGCCCTGCGGTTCGCAAATCGTCGTCACCGAGCCGTTGTCAGCGAAAGTGGCCAAGAGCCTGATCGCCAACAACTACTGCGTTGAAGACTGTAACTACCTGCTCGATTACTTCCGGCTCACCGCCGACAATCGCCTGCTGTATGGCGGCGGCGTGGTCTATGGTGCCCGCGAACCGGATGACATCGAACAACTGATCCTGCCGAAAATCCTCAAGACGTTCCCGCAGCTCAAAGGCGTGAAGGTCGATTACCGCTGGACTGGCAACTTCCTGCTGACCATGTCGCGCATGCCGCAATTCGGCCGCATTGAAAAGAACGCTTACTACATGCAGGGCTACAGCGGGCATGGGGTGACCTGTTCGCACCTGGCGGGCAAGCTGATCTCGGAGATGATCCGCGGCGATGCCGAGCGCTTTGATGCGTTTGCCTCGCTACCGCACATGCCGATGATCGGCGGCAGGACCTTCCAGGCCCCGCTTACCGCCATGGGCGCCGCTTATTACTCGCTGCGCGACCGCTTCGGAATCTAGCTGGAGCTACCGGCGGCGGCCAGCCGGGTCCTGGCCGCCGACCTTTTTGTCGGCCAGTTACCTAAGCTGCTGAGCTGCGCGAACAAACGTGATTTAATACTTGGCTTCCACGTATCCGGGCAGGGCAGCGGCGATCGCTCCAACAGATCGTCCACTCTTCCCGATACCCTTGAGTATTTTTCGCATAAGGCTGTCATGGACACGGGCACACGACTCAAACTAGTGCGCGAAAGCTATAAGCTTTCTCAGCGCGAACTGGCCAGGCGTAGCGGCGTCACCAATGCCACGATCTCGCTGATCGAGCAGAATCGCGTCAGCCCTTCAGTCAGCTCGCTGAAGAAACTGCTCGAGAGCATTCCCATGTCGTTGGCGGATTTCTTCACCTTCGACCAACCCCCTCGAGAAGGCCGTTACGTCTTCCGCGCCAATGAACAGCCCGACCTGGGCCGTCATGGCGTGCGCCTGCTGCTGGTGGGCGCGGTCGTGCCAAGCCGGCAGATGCGTTTTTTGCGTGAGCAGTACGCACCCGGGGCGAGTTCCGGCGACGACCCCATCGTCCATGCCGAAGGCGAGGAGTGCGGCCTGGTGACCCGTGGCACCGTCGAACTGACGATCGACGGACAAGTCAGCATCCTCAATGCCGGTGATGGCTACTACTTCCCGACCACCTTGCCGCACCGCTTTCGCAATATCGGGCAGGATGAAGCCGAGATCATCAGCGCGAACACGCCGGCGAACTTCTGATATAGAGCGAGGCAGGTGCACGCGGTCGGGGGAATGGGTACCCCACGACATGGCAGGTGCACGCGGTCGGCGTAGGAGCTGGCGCAGCCTGCGATCTTTTGGCGATGCTGGAGATTGCCCAGGAGCAAGATCAAAAGATCGCAGCCTGCGGCAGCTCCTACGCGGGGGAATGGGTACCTCACGACATGGCAGGTGCACGCGGTCGGGGGAATGCGTACCTCACAAAAACAGGCCATTCAGAAACGCCAGGTCATGTTGCCCGTGAGGGCATGAATCCAGGCATTGCTGAATTCGCCCGAGGTGCGATCGCCGGACAAGGTCTTTGTCTGATCCACAGACATGTCGCCGAGCCAGAGTGTGACCCAACTGAAGTTCACGTCAGTGTCCTGGTCCAGCGCATAGCTGAGTCCGGCTGCAAAGCGCCAGGCGTCACCCATCGGCACGGTAAAGGTCCGATTGCCATCGGAGACCGCCGAGGTGTCGTAGGCGATACCGAAATTCCATAACAGATTTGGCGTCGCCTGGTACTGCGCGCCCACGGCCAATTGGTAGGTGTCCTTGAAGTTGGCATCGACGGTGGTCGATTGCGCACCGGCGACTGAAGTATCAACTTCGACGTTGACCTCGCCGAACTCCGACCAGTCTTGCCAGTTGGCCGTGGCCAATAATGCCCATTGACTGTCAAGTTGCTGATACAGACTAAGGGTGACCGTTTGTGGAACCTGCATATCGAGTTGGGTGTTCAGACCATTGAGTCGATCCAGTAATGGGCCGGTGCCGTCAACATCCAGCTGGTCCTCGAAGTCCAGATCGATCTTGCTGGTGTAGGCCAGGCCGATCCGGGTACCGGGTTGTGGAGCATAGATCACGCCAAGATTGGCACCATAACCCCAAGCGTTGTCCTGGTACTTGAATCGACCGTCCGAGCGGTCAGTCAAACCGAAGGGCGCGCGATTGATCGCTGCCTCTGTTTTCAGCATGCCGTACATCGCCTTGAGCCCGAGACCCACTGACCATTGCTCGTTGAAGCGATAGGCCACACTGGGTACCAGCGACAGACCACCAATACTGGCGTTTTGCACGAAATAACGGCCGGACCAGTCATTGTCGTAGTTTTCCGCCAGACCGAAGTCGCCATAAGAGCCGAAACCGACACTCCACTGCTCATTCAATTGGTGGCTGATGAAGAAGCTCGCGCCGGGTATGGGGTCGAGCACGTTGCCGCTGCCGCTGCCGGAAACGTTGGTGGAAGCATCTCGATCGAAGGTCAGGTCGCCATACAACAATTGAGCGCCAGCGCTGATCTGGGTGCCCGCCAGATAGCTCAGGCCCGCTGGATTACTGGCAATGGTCGATGGCCCCTGAGCCCGCGCGGCTGCGCCGGCGTTGGCCAGCCCCGTGTTGTCGGTGGCGATCTCGTACAGCATGAGTCCGCCCGCCAGGCTTTGCTCGCTACAGCAGAGTCCCAGCAGGGCGAGGACGGGTATCGAAAGCGCAGGTGATTTCGACTGCATAGGGAACTCCCTACTTGGGATGAATCATCACTATCGATCGGATATCAGTGTCAACGGCATTTTCGTAGAGCTGAAGTATTGCTCATAACTTGATATTTTCCATGTATCGACCAGTAACTACTTATCCCTGGATAAATTCGGAAAAAACTTTTCAGACTGGATGAAATACATCCGCTACAAGAGTGAAGAGTCAAGTCTCTGATTGCAGAGGTAATATTATCTAACACGGGTCTTTCGATTTATTCCGCTGCGGCAAAGAGCAACCTCTGCATTTGATCGCGATCATGTGGAAACTTCGCGATCGTCGCCTAGACTCATGCCATTGCGTTCAACGAGGTGGCCCCTGATTCGCCTCGCCACCACTCGAGGCTTTTGTCTGCTCTTGCACCGGTTCATCAAGTGGTCCTGGGACAAGGCGAGTAAAACCAAGGGCTGGCCCTCCTATGTGCAATGCATTGAAAACAATAGTTCGCGCCGCCTGCATCCTGCTGCTTGGCCTGGTGACGGGCGCACTTGTGGCGGCCGATATGCCGCAGGCCTCAGTACCGCAGGAGCAAACCACCACAACGGTCGTTCCCCAAAGCGAGCTGCAAAAACTCCAGGTACGACTGGACACGCTCAAACAGCAGGCTGCGCTCACCACCAATTACAATCAGTTGGTCGGGCTTCAGGACCTGGTGCAGCAGCTGATCAGTGATTCCAACAAGCTGGCAGTCTCGCTGCTTCCCGAACAGGCACAGCTGCAAGCCCAACTGGGCGTATTAGGACCGCCACCCACCGACAGCTCGACGATCGAAAAGCCTGATATCGTGCAACAACGGGCCTACCTCAGCGGTCAAAAATCCCGCTTGGACGACGAGTTGAAGTTGCTGGAAAGCATCAAGCAGAACGCGGCCAATCTCACTCTGCAGATCGCAGGAATCCGCCGGAGTCAGCTGGAAACCGAACTGGTGTTGCGCACCGGTAGCATCCTCGGTATCCAGTTCTGGTCGCCTTTGTTTAATCCGCTTGCCGAGGATAAACAGCGCTTCAAGATTTTCATCGAACAGACAGCCCCAGCGGTTCAAGCCATGTGGCAACCGGGACAACGAACCCGGTCCGCGCTACTGCTACTCTCGGCCCTGGCGGTATGGAGCCTGGGACGCAGGTTGGTCGAGCGCGGGCTGACCTGGCTCTGCATCCACCGCTTGCCCGAAGGACGGCTTCGGCGCAGTTCACTGGCAATCACCACGACCCTGGCCACGGTACTGACCACCGGTTGTGCGTATCAACTGGTCTACTTTGCCGTTACCCGCGAGTCTCAACCGACGCCGACCCTGCAGAACTTCGCTGACGAGCTGGATAAGCTGGTCTACACCTGCGCCATGATTACTGGCCTGGGTCGTGCCTTGTTATCGACGAAACATCCGTCCTGGCGCTTACCCGACATTGCCGATCCGGTCGCCCTGGCCATGAAGCCGTTTCCACGGATATTGGCAGGTTGTATGTTTGCGCTGGTTGCTCTGGTGCAGATGACCAACGTGGCGGGCATGAGTACGCAGGTCATCCTTATCGGACGTGGGGTGGTAGCGCTGGTCGTCGCGCTGGTTATCGCAGCGTTGCTGGTGCGTACCGGTCACACTCGCAGAGCGATGGCCGCGGCAGGTGAAGCGCCTGAAGCACGTAGCACCTTTGCCGGCCTGCTCTATGCCGGTGCCTATATCGTCATTATGCTGTCACTGTTCTCCTTGTTGATTGGCTATACCTCTCTGGCCAGGTTCCTGACATATGAACTGGTATGGATCTATATCGTTGTGGCCAGTTTCTATCTGCTGACCCAATTGCACAAAGACATCTGCGAAAACGCTTTTTCTCCCCGGAGCTCAAGTGGCAAAGCACTCAAGCAGCTATTGGGCATTGGCGACGTACGCCTGGAGCAGGCAGAGATCGTTTTGTCGGGGGCGGGCAGGGCGCTGCTGTTGTTGCTCGCCGTCATTGTGTTGATCGTCGGCGGAGTGGGCAGCACCCTTGGACAACTGGCTAACAATACCGTCGCGGTGCTCGGTGGCGGCGGGCTGCGCAAACTGAATATCATTCCGGCGCATCTGCTGAACGCGGTCCTGGCCCTGGCAATCGGGGTCTATCTGATTCGAACCTTGAGCCGGTGGCTGGACAGGGAGTTCTTGCCTAAAACCGATATGGACCCGGGCATGTCCGCCTCGCTGAGTACCTTGTTCAGCAACGTCGGTTACGCCGTGGTGATTCTGCTGAGTTTGTCTACTCTGGGCATCAAGTGGAACAGTCTTGCCTGGATTGTCAGTGCCTTGTCGGTGGGCATCGGCTTTGGCCTGCAGGAGATCGTCAAGAATTTCGTCTCCGGGATCATCCTGCTCACCGAGCGTCCGGTCAAAGTCGGCGACCTGGTGAGCATCAGCGGGGTCGAAGGCGATATCCGGCGGATCAACGTCAGGGCCACGGAAATACAACTCAGCGATCGCTCGATTGTGATCGTCCCCAACTCTCAACTGATTTCCCAGAATCTGCGCAATGTAACCATGGGCGGCAGTGCGCAAGGGGTGGCGACACTCGAACTGACCTTTCCCTTCGATATCGATCCGGAACAAGTCCGGGACCTGCTGCAGGAAGCCTATACCGAACACGAAAGCGTTCTCGAAAAACCCGCGCCTTCCGTCAGATTCAGCCAGCTGACGCCGGCGGGCATCACTTTGACCATCACCGGTTATGTCAGCAGCCCCCGTATCGTCAGCAATACCAAGAGCGAGCTGCTGTTTGAAATTCTCAAGCGCTTGAGCGCCGCCGGGATTCCATTGGCCAGTCCTAAACCCTGATATCCGCGATATCACGGGTGTATTCGATCGGCGTGCGCCCGTTCAGGCAACGAGTCGTCTGTTGGGAAGATCAAAGGATCGCAGCCTGCGGCAGCTCCTACGGGGTTTGTGTGCACCCGCGATATCAGGGGTGTATGTGGTCGGCGTAGGAGCTGCCGAAGGCTGCGATTTTTTGACTTTGGCGCCCGTTCAGGCAACGAGTCGGCTGTTGGGAAGATCAAAGGATCGCAGCCTGCGGCAGCTCCTACGGGGTTTGTGTGCACCCGCGATATCAGGGGTGTATGTGGTCGGCGTAGGAGCTGCCGAAGGCTGCGATCTTTTGACTTTGACGCCCGCTCAGGCAACGAGTCGGCTGTTGGGAAGATCAAAGGATCGCAGCCTGCAGCAGCTCCTACGAGGTTTGTGTGCACCCGCGATATCAGGGGTGTATGTGGTCGGCGTAGGAGCTGCCGAAGGCTGCGATCTTTTGACTTTGGCGCCCGTTCAGGCAACGAGTCGGCTGTTGGGAAGATCAAAGGATCGCAGCCTGCGGCAGCTCCTGCGGGGTTTGTGTGCACCCGCGATATCAGGGGTGTATGTGGTCGGCGTAGGAGCTGCCGAAGGCTGCGATCTTTTGACTTTGGCGCCCGCTCAGGCAACGAGTCGGCTGTTGGGAAGATCAAAGGATCGCAGCCTGCGGCAGCTCCTACGGGATTTGTGTACACCCGCGATATCACGGATGTATTCGGTCGGCGTAGGAGCTGCCGAAGGCTGCGATCTTTTGACTTTGACGCCCGCTCAGGCAACGAGTCGGCTGTTGGGAAGATCAAAGGATCGCAGCCTGCAGCAGCTCCTACGGGGTTTGTGTGCATCCGCGATATCAGGGGTGTATGTGGTCGGCGTAGGAGCTGCCGAAGGCTGCGATCTTTTGACGTTGGCGCCCGTTCAGGCAGCGAGTCGGCTGTTGGGAAGATCAAAGGATCGCAGCCTGCGGCAGCTCCTACGGGGTTTGTGTGCACCCGCGATATCAGGGGTGTATGTGGTCGGCGTAGGAGCTGCCGAAGGCTGCGATCTTTTGACTTTGGCGCCCGCTCAGGCAACGAGTCGGCTGTTGGGAAGATCAAAGGATCGCAGCCTGCGGCAGCTCCTACGGGATTTGTGTACACCCGCGATATCACGGATGTATTCGGTCGGCGTAGGAGCTGCCGAAGGCTGCGATCTTTTGACTTTGGCGCCCGCTCAGGCAACGAGTTGTCTGTTGGGAAGATCAAAGGATCGCAGCCTGCGGCAGCTCCTACGGGATTGCGTACACCCTCAACACCCCGGTTGTATGTGGTCGGCGTAGGAGCTGCCGAAGGCTGCGATCTTTTGACTTTGGCGCCCGTTCAGGCAGCGAGTCGGCTGTTGGGAAGATCAAAGGATCGCAGCCTACGGCAGCTCCTACGGGGTTTGTGTGCACCCGCGATATCAGGGGTGTATGTGGTCGGCGTAGGAGCTGCCAAAGGCTGCGATCTTTTGACTTTGGCGCCCGCTCAGGCAACGAGTCGTCTGTTGGGAAGATCAAAGGATCGCAGCCTGCGGCAGCTCCTACGGGATTTGTGTGCACCCGCGATATCAGGGGTGTATGTGGTCGGCGTAGGAGCTGCCAAAGGCTGCGATTTTTTGACTTTGGCGCCCGCTCAGGCAACGAGTCGGCTGTTGGGAAGATCAAAGGATCGCAGCCTGCGGCAGCTCCTACGGGGTTTGTGTGCACCCGCGATATCACGGGTGTATTCGGCCGGCGAAGCTGGCAGCATTTCCCGCGGCGACTAACCTGACGTATCAGGTTGTTTGCCAGGAGGTGCTGGATGAGAGCGAAGGGAAGGATTTTCGGGCTTCTGGCTTTGTTGCCTGCATTCACGGTGTCTGCGGATGACGGAGGTATCAGTTTCTGGCTACCGGGCCAATTCGGCGCACTGGCAGCCGTGCCGACTGAACCTGGCTGGAGTCTGCCATTGATCTATTACCACGTCAGTGCGGACGAGAGCGCGAATAAACCCTTTGCGCGCGGAGGACGGACCACCCTGGGCG
Source organism: Pseudomonas sp. KH_050 (assembly GCF_057838875.1). Lineage (NCBI taxonomy): Bacteria > Pseudomonadati > Pseudomonadota > Gammaproteobacteria > Pseudomonadales > Pseudomonadaceae > Pseudomonas > Pseudomonas sp. KH_050. Next base: position 3,249,838 of record NZ_CM174478.1, read on the forward strand.
TGGATGCGCGAGCCGACCTGTTGTTCGGTGGCCCCACCTATACCTTTGCCGAACCACTGCTCGGGGCTCAGGCAGCGATTTCGATGGTAGTCGCCGTGGGGCGGTCGAAAGCCAGTGTTGATGTCACCTTGACCGGCCCGCGCGGCCGGAGCTTCTCCGGGGGCACCGAGGACAGTCTGAACGGCGGGAGTGACGTCTTCCTGCTGGGCAGCTTGAAGTGGAATCATGGGGTTCACAACTTCATGGCGTACAGCATGGGCAACATTCCGGTCGGCGCCTATGACTCTGATCGACTGGTCAACGTGGGGCTCGGCCATGCTTCGCTGGATGCCGGGGGCGGCTACACCTATTTCGACAAGAAAAACGAGTTCTCCGCCGTGGCCGGTGTGACCTACAACTGGGAGAATTCGGATACCGATTACCAGAACGGCATCGACGCCCACCTGGACTGGAGTGCCTCGCACTTCATCACGGATCAGACCCACTTGGGCGTTGTCGGCTACTTTTACCATCAGGTGACCGGGGACAGCGGCAGCGGCGCCGTGCTTGGCGACTTCAAATCGAGGATCAGCGCCGTGGGGCCACAGGCCGGGCACTTCTTCAAGGTCGGCCAACAGCTCTGGTACACCAATCTCAAGGGCTACTACGAGTTTGACGCGAAGAATCGCGCTGAGGGCTGGAACACCTGGTTGACCCTGGCCATTCCTCTATCGGGCTAGCCAGCACTTTCCCATCGACCGCACGCTGGGCGCGCTCTGGTGGAAGGAGATCAAGCATGTATACACGTCGCCATTTCCTGGTAACCACTGCCGCCGCCACAGCGGGCCTGGGTGTCCTGGTGGTTCATCCCGGGGCCTTCGCACAAAGCACATCGAACGGGCAGCCAGCGGCGGTAACGCCCTTGCTGACTCGCACGATCCCTTCTACCGGTGAAGCGCTGCCGGTGATTGGCGCAGGCACCTCCGGTAGTTTTGAAGTCGAGGCGGGGTCGGCGCAGTACCAGCAGCTCAAACAGGTGCTGCAGGTGTTTTTCCAGCATGGCGCCCGGGTCATCGATACCTCGCCCAACTACAGCAGCGCCGACGCGGTGCTCGGTCAGTTACTGGAGGAGGGGGGATGGCGCCAGAAGACCTTCCTGGCGACCAAGATCGCCGCCAACAGCCGCGCCGCAGCCGAAGAGCAGTGGGCAGGTTCGTTGAAAAAACTGCGGACCGATAAAGTCGATCTGCTGCAGATCCACAACCTGCGCGACTGGCAGGAGCAACTGCCCTATGCCCGCGAACTCAAGGCCCAGGGCAAGACCCGCTACATTGGCGTGACCCACTACATCGACAGCGGCCTGGCAGAATTGGAGCGGATTCTGCGCACTGAAAAGCTCGACTTCATCCAGATCCACTATTCGGTCAACTCGCCCAATGCCGCCAAAACCGTGTTGCCGCTGGCCCGGGACAAGGGCGTGGCGGTACTGATCAACCGGGCTTTCGACGACGGCCGATTGTTCGCCAGGGTCAAGGACCTGGCATTGCCGGGCTGGGCAACGGAGATGGGGATCAGCAGTTGGGCGCAGTTGTTCCTCAAGTTTGCCATCAGCCATCCGGCCGTGACCACGGTGATCCCCGCCACCAGCCGGCCCGAACGTCAGCTCGATCAGCTCAAGGCTGGAACCGGTCCGTTGCTCAGCGCCGGGCAACAGCAAAGTCTGATCGAGCAATTCGCTTGAGCGCCGGGCTCTCATGGCTGAGCCGGCAACGCGCAACCGCCTGAGCAACCTGTTGGGCAGGGGCACCAACGTCCGCGAGGAGGAGGGTGTCGCGGTGTGCGGTGGGCTGGCCTTGTTTTTCCTGCTGTTCGCCGGTTACTTCATGCTGCGCCCGGTGCGCGAGACCATGGGGGTGGCCGGTGGCGTGGAGAACCTGCAGTGGTTGTTCACCGGTACGTTCATTGCCACCCTGGTGGCGCTGCCGTTGTTTGGATGGCTGGCCTCACGGGTCGAGCGTCGGCGCATCCTGCCCTGGACCTATGGCTTTCTGGCAACCAACCTGCTGCTGTTTGCGGCGATCTTTGCCGTGCAACCGGACAATATCCAGGCCGCGCGGGCGTTCTATATCTGGCTGTCGGTGTTCAACCTGCTGGCCATTTCGCTGGCCTGGAGTGTACTGGCCGACCTGTTCTCCAACGAGCAGGCCAAGCGCCTGTTCGGCCTGATGGCCAGTGGCGCCAGCCTGGGCGGGCTGATCGGGCCGATTCTGGGCGCAGTGCTGGTCGGGATCATTGGTCACTCAGGCCTGCTGCTGCTGGCGGCAGTGTTTCTGCTCGGCAGCATCGGCGCGGCGCTGTACCTGCAGCGCTGGCGGGATCGCCACCCGCTGCCGGCGGAGGTCGAACACCCTCGTTCCAGGCCGCTGGGCGGCAATCCGTTCGCCGGCGCCACCGCGGTGCTGCGCTCACCTTATTTGTTGGGCATCGCCGTGTTCGTGGTGCTGCTGGCCAGCGTCAGCACCTTCCTGTATTTCGAGCAGGCGCGGCTGGTGGCGCAGACCTTCCCTGACCCTACGCGTCAGACCCAAGTGTTCGGACTGATCGATGCGGTGGTCCAGACCCTGGCGATCCTGACGCAACTCTTCCTCACCGGACGCATCGCGCAGAAGCTCGGCGTGGGGGTGTTGCTGGTCGTCGTGCCGCTGCTCATGGCCGCCGGTTTCCTGTGGCTGGCACTGGCGCCGGTGTTTGCCGTGTTCGTGGTGGTCATGGTCATCCGCCGGGCCGGTGAGTACGCGCTGGTACGCCCTGGAAGAGAAATGCTCTACACCGTGCTGATGCCGGAGCAGAAATACAAAGCCAAGAACTTCATCGACACCGTGGTCTATCGCGGCGGCGATGCCGTCGCCGGCTGGGTCAAGCGCGGGCTGGATGTGCTGGCCGAGCATCCGCAACTGGCGATGTTCATCGGCGCGGCAATCGCCTTGTTGTGGGCCGCGTCGGGCGGCTGGCTCGGACGCAGGCGGCGTGAGTTGGAGCAGGAGGTTCGCGAAGGCCACAAGTGATTGGCCAAGGATGAATTAAACTGCAAGCTGACTCCACGCGAATTGTGTGAAATGCGCGAGCGCTACATTCAGCGTGTCGACTCGATGCTGTTGCCTGGTTGAACAGACAGGAGTTTTTTTAACTCTTCCTCAGGCACTGCTAACTTCAGTAGTACCGCTGCGCCAATCTGGAGACTTACTTCTTCGGAAGAGAACGTTCCGTCAGCTGTATATTTCCCTTTGGTATAATGATTTGATCCTCCCCAGAGGTACGGCGATGGCATGGCATGAAAAAGGTAGTAACCCATGCCATTATAACGTTCCAGCCTGAATAGAGACTCTTCAATTGTCCAGTTGGTAACTCTATCTAAACCGCGCAAAGCGTCAACGGCAGTTTCTTCCCAGCTGAATGGTGGGTTTCCCGAAGCGGGGCGACCCGAAGGGAAATGTATAGTGCGATTGTTGAGAGGATCTCCGTTAATGAAATTAACATTGAAGTTATTGCCCCTCTCGATTTGATGTATTATTCCCACTATAAACCACGGAACTCCTGTCATTGAAGAAACTTTTTCATAGCGAGCACGACCTTGCATTAAACGATTTTTGTAGTCCTCAATGATTCCGGGACGCGTGTCGGTCAGCACTAACGTATCAAAAAGCTTCCGGTATTCTGATGAAGATGGGCGTTTGGCAGGAGTTGGCAGTAGTGGCGCGCTTTCAATAATTGCCTTCTGAGTTTCTTCGGGGATTGTCACCTCACTGTAATAGTTAATCACCTTGACAGCCCAGGCTCTAATATTTCTATTTTCATCTGACTCGTTCGGAGTCTCTTTCAAAATGGCGATAGCCAAAGAGGTCATGGATATCTGTGCTTCCTTACCTTTAAGAGAGAGATTTACATAGTAGCCAGAGATCCCGAGAACCACCGGGACCGCTATGGCTGCCACCCAGTTCGCTATGGTTTTTGCCTTGTCCCAACGGTCGGTCTGGTCTCGAGACGGCTTTTCATTGAGTTTCGCTTTCATGGCGTCAGCAAGAAAGGTCAGTGAACGTTCAAGATCTTCATTCACGGATGTCGTCCTCTTGACCTCACTAGATTGACGCCACCTGGCGTGATAACAGTTTCAGTGGTCAGGTGTGTACTTTGTCTTCTCGCCTATGAGCCCGGAATGGGGTTGCAGCGGTTTATGATCAGCATAGAGGAGTGTTATACACAGTGAGCGTAGCTATCCATTTACGACTCATCCACCAAGAGAGGCCATCCTCACTCAATAGCCATCGCTGCGCTTGATGGTGCCAACCATCGGTTCGCCACGCTGATGGCGCCTGATATTGGCCAGCAAGACCTCGAAGGCTGTTTCGGGCTGGGTCATGGCACCGATGTGTGGTGTCAGCCAGATACGCGGGTGTTGCCAGAACGGATGGTCGGCCGCGGGTGGTTCGTCGTTAAGCACGTCGAGCACGGCATGCTGCAGGTGGCCGCTGTCCAGCGCCTGGAGCAAGTCGGTTTCTATCAGGTGGCCACCCCGGCCAAGATTGATCAGCTTCGCGCCACGGGGAAGTGCGGCGAAGGTGGACGCGTCGAGAATGCCACGGGTGTCTTCCGTCAGCGGCAACAGACAGATCAGGATGTCGCATTGATTGAGAAATTGCGCTAACTGTTCGGTGCCGGCGAAACACTCGACAGCATCGATCTGCTTCACCGATCGGGCCCAACCCTTGAGGCTGAAACCGAAGGTTCGCAAGCGATCCAGCACGGCGATCCCCAGGTTGCCCAAGCCCATGACTCCGACACGCTGCTGCGGCGCCGAGACCCAAGGCTGGATTTGCCACTGCTGCTGGCGCTGCCGGGCCAGGTACTCGGGCATTTTTCGATGCAGCGCCAGCACCGCAAAACAGGCGTACTCGACAATGGCCTGGACAATGCCGGGATCGAGCATGCGCACCACCTCGACCTGAGGCGGCAGACAGCCCAGATCGAATTGATCGACACCCGCGGAAGTGGCGAATATCGCTTGCAGATTCGGGAACCTCAGGTGGATGTCCTGTGGTGGCTGCCAGGTCGCCAGGTAGCGGACTTCGTCGGGGTCACCGATGTCCGGCCAGAGCCGGACGTCAATGTCCGGCGCGTGACACTGGAACAGGTTTTTCCAGACCAGACCGCGATCGGTATCGACTTTGAAAAGCAGTGTCATGAGCCCTCGCAAGCAACGGGATGAGTCCGAACAAGGATGACCGGTCGCCGCGCCACAATCTCCCGTAAAGCTGGCGCGAAACGGAAGATTGCGCGGTAATTTCAAGTTAACAGAACGCTGCAATCGCCTTGCCCAGGGCTTCGGTGTTACCGGTGCCGCCGATGTCGGCGGTCAGCGGCGCTGCTTCAGGACCCATGGCCAACACGGTTTCGATGGCGCTGAGAACAGCGGCGCCCGCTTCGGGATGCCCCAGGTGCTCAAGCATCATCGCGCCGCACCAGATTTGCCCGATCGGGTTGGCGATGCCTTTGCCGGCGATGTCTGGCGCTGAACCGTGGACCGGTTCGAACAGGCTCGGGAAGTTGCGCTCCGGGTTGATGTTGGCCGAGGGTGCGATGCCGATGGTGCCCGTGCAAGCCGGGCCGAGGTCGGACAGTATGTCGCCGAACAGGTTGCTGGCGACCACCACGTCGAACCAGTCCGGGTGCAGGACGAAGTTGGCGGTGAGGATGTCGATGTGGAATTTGTCGACCTTGACCTCCGGGAAGCGCTTGCCCATTTCAACCACCCGTTCATCCCAGTAAGGCATGGTGATGGCGATGCCGTTGGATTTGGTCGCGGAGGTCAGGTGTTTTTTTGGCCGGCTCTGGGCCAGGTCATAGGCGAACTTGAGGATGCGGTCGACGCCGATGCGGGTCATCACGGTTTCCTGCAGCACGATCTCGCGCTCGGTGCCCGGGAACATCTTGCCGCCGACGCTCGAGTACTCACCCTCGGTGTTTTCCCGTACGACATAGAAGTCAATGTCGCCGGGCTTGCGATTGGCCAACGGGGTTTTCACTCCGGGCATCAAGCGGCAGGGGCGCAGGTTGACGTACTGATCGAATTCGCGCCGGAACTGCAACAGCGAATCCCACAGGGAAATGTGATCCGGCACCACGTCGGGCCAGCCGACCGCGCCAAAGTAGATAGCGTCGTAGCCTTTGAGGATCTCGAACCAGTCGTCCGGCATCATCTTGCCGTGTTCGACGTAATAGTCGGCACTGGCGAAATCGAACCAGTCCCAGTGCAGGTCCAGGTTGTGGGTCCTGGCGATGGCGTCCATGACGCGTACACCTTCGGGCATGACTTCCTTGCCGATGCCATCACCGGGGATCACCGCGATTTTGTAGCCGGGCTTGCTCATGATCGGATTCCTGGGGGTTGATAGGACGATGGCTTCAGTGTATTTGGTTGCTGGTGACGCACAATTGGCTTCGCGGGAAAACCATTCTTGAAAATTTGGAAAGAATAGATGTCCACCATCGATGACCTGACGTTCTTTCAGCATGTGGCGACTTGCGGCAGCCTGACGGCCGTGGCGCGTGAGTTGGGTCTGTCATTGCCGGCGGTCAGCAAGCGCCTGACTCAACTCGAGCAACGCCTCGGGGTGCAGCTGGTGCAGCGCACGACCCGGCGCCTGACCCTGACCAGCGAAGGCGTGCTGTATATGGAAGGAGGGCAACCGATCCTGCAGCAGCTGGAGGAGCTGGAAAGTGCCCTGAGCAATCGCCAACCGACGTTGCGCGGGCGCTTGCGCATCAACGGAACCTTGGGATTTGGCCGACGGCATCTGGCGCCGGTGGTGTCGAGTTTTGCGTTTCTGCATCCACAGCTGGAAATTTCCCTGGAGCTGACCAGCCAGCCGGTCAATCTGCTCGACCAGGATTTCGACATGGCGATTTGCTTGGGCGAGCCTCCCGACTCCCGGTTGATTGCCGTGCACTTGCTCGACAATCCACGGATCCTCTGTGCCGCTCCCAGCTACCTGGAGCGAGCCGGCGAGCCGCAACGTGTCGAAGACCTGGCCAGCCATAACTGCATCGTCCTGCGGCAATTGGGCAGTGACTATGCGCTCTGGCGCTTCCACAAGGACGGACGCGAGTTTTCCCAGAAAGTACGCGGTAGTCTCTCCAGCAACCATGGTGAGGTCGCGGTGCAGCTGGCCCTCGAGGGGCATGGCCTGATCATGCGCTCCTACTGGGATGTGCGTGAGCACTTGGCCAGCGGGCAACTGGTGGCGCTGCTCAGGGACTACCAGATGCCGAATGCGGATATCCATGCGGTGTACCAGCACCGTCGGCATATCGCCCAGCGTATCTCGACCTTCGCCCGCTATCTGGCCAATGAGTTGACTCAACGGCTGCCATGAAGCACATCGGGCATTAGTGCTTGGGGAGTTGGCAAAAACAGTAGCTTATGCCCCCACGGGTGGTAAAAACGGAACATTGCGCGAGAAGCATGGGGCGATAATTTTTTCGACCCGGAGCGTCAGCTCACTTATGTCCCCACCCTGCGGAGCGCCATATGTCTTTCAAGCAATTCAAAGCCCTGACTTTCGATGTGGTCGGAACACTCATCGATTTTGAAGCCGGCATACTTGCCCACGTTCGTGAAGTGGCCGGTGATGCCGGAAAAGCCTGCAGCGATGACGATATCCTCAAAGCCTACCGCGAAGCGCGTGCCGACCCCGAGTCGGGCTGGTGGCCGGACGACATGGAGCGCTGCTATCACCTCATGGCCGCCAAACTCGGTCTGCCGGATAACGAAGAGTACGCCAAGGGCCTGAGCCTGGCGGTGAAGAACTTCCCGGCGTTCCCTGATTCGGTCGAAGCCCTCAAGCGCCTGCGCAAACACTTCAAACTGGTGGCGACCACCAACTCGCGCATCTGGGCCCTGGACTACATGGCCAAGACCCTGGACGAGCCGTTCGACGTGAAGGTCAGCGTCGATGATGTGCGCTTTGAAAAACCCGATCCGCAGTTCTTCGCTTACACCCGTGGGGTGCTGGCGACCCAGGGCATCCTGTTCGAAAACATCCTGCACGTGGCACAGAGTCAGTACCACGACATCGGTGTCGCGGTGCGCCTGGGTTATCAAGTGTGCTGGATCGAGCGGCGTCATGGGCAGAAAGGCACCGGCGGCACACTGGAATCGGAGCGCACCGAACCGCATTACCACTTCACCTCGCTGGCGCAACTGGCCGACGCGGTAGAGAAAGAGCTGGGCTGAGTACCTTGGCGCTACGGCCAGGCCGATAGCGCCATTTCTTTTTTTCGCTGGGATGCTGGCAATGACTCTTCAGACCTTGTGGACGGCGACTGCCGAACCTGCACCTGCATTGCAATCGCTGCAAGGCGATCGGCAATGCGATGTGGCGATTATCGGCGCGGGCTATACCGGCCTCTGTGCGGCTCATCATATTGCCCTGAGCGGTCGCGAGCCGTTGATTATCGAAGCCAACACCCTGGCCTGGGGCGCCAGCGGGCGTAACGGCGGGGTGGTCTCACCGAAGTTTCGTGTCGGCTTCCCGACGCTCATGGCGCGTTTTGGTCGCGACACCGCCTTGCAGATGTATCGCACCGGTTATCAGGCAGTCGACAGCCTGGTGGAAATGGTAGAGACCCTGGGACTGACCGGCGCCCGTCTGCACATGGGCGGGCATATCGCGGCGGCGCACAACCAGCACGCACTGGCCGGCCTGGAGTCCACCGCGAACTGGATCAAGCGCGAGACCGGCGGCAGTTCTTCGGTGATGATCAGTGCCGCCGAAGTGGCCGGGTTGACCGGCTCGAAGATTTTCACCGGTGGCCTGCTGACGCCCAAGGCTGGCGGTATCCATCCGCTCAACTATGCCCGGGGCATCGCCCGCAGCCTTAACGATCGCGGGGTGAAAATGTTCATCAACAGCCCCGCCGAGCAGGTTCGCCGCGACGGCGAGCGGATGATCGTGCAGACACCCCAGGGCCGGGTGAGTGCCAGACAGGTGATCTACGCCACCAACGGTTATTCGGACCTGACCCGGGCCACCGATACCCTGCATCGGCGCCTGATCCCGTTTCGCAGCGCGATCATCGCCACCGAACCCTTGCCGGCCGACATCCTGGCCGGACTATTGCCCGGCGGGCAGGTCTGCGGCGATACCAAACGCATGCTGCGCTGGTTCCGGGTGGTGGGCGATCGACTGATTTTCGGTGGCCGCGGGGCCTTCGGCAAGGACGACTCCGAAGCAGCCTTCCGCGCGTTGCAGCGCAGCATGGGGGATGTATTTCCGGTATTGCGTGACCAACCGATTGCCTACCGCTGGTCCGGCCTGGTAGCAATGACGCTCGATTACCTGCCCCACGCCGGACAACTCGATGGCCAGAGTTTCTATGCCATCGGCTATAACGGCGGCGGCGTGGCGATGTCGACCTACATGGGCGCGCAACTGGCGGCGATGACGGCGGGCCAGAAAGTCGAGCTCGGCCTGTTGAGCGCCGAGCATTTCAAACCTATTCCATTGCACGCCTTCCGTGCGCCAGGTGTTCGTCTGGCCGCGGGCTGGCAGCAGTTTCTGGATATTATTGGCCGATGAGCCACGAGCCTGATCCCATGCCTGCGATTTTGCATTACTCACAACCCTATACCGATCGGCGTCTGCCATTGGCGGCTTTTGCCTTGCACGACGATCCTTTGGCGGCCGGCAGGAGCGTGCATTTCCATGATGACGCTCAGGGCTACGCCGTGGGTGTCAGCCAGAGCAGCGGCGCCCATCTGCCGATCGAGGATTTTCCCTGGGTCGAACTCGGTATCGTCGAGGCCGGTGAACTGACGCTGGAGGGGGAGGGCTTCAGTCTGACCCTGGAGGCGGGGGACTGCTTTGTGGTTCCGCGCGGTATTGCCCTGCACTGGTCGCACCGGGGTGAACTGCGTCGGCTGTTCATGGTATTCCCCGGGCTGTCCGGCAGTGCGCAAATGCCAAGCCAACCGCTGAAGATAGACCTGAACCTGCCATTGCAGCCATGCAATCCGCCGGCGGCCAATGTACTGCTCACCGCTACTCCCAAGGCCTGGAGCCAGACGCTGTTTTCCAGCGCCAACCTGCGCATCGGCCTGTGGGAATGCGAGGCCTATGGGCGCAAAACCGTCGATCCGGACTATTGCGAACTGATGTACATCATTGAAGGAGGGGTGACGCTGACGCCCGAGCAGGGCACGCCCTGTAATGTCCGCGCCGGTGAAACCGTGGTGGTGCCCGCCGGCGCGAGCAATGCCTGGACGAGCCTGGAGAAGGTCCGGAAGGTGTTCTGCATTCTTTCCTGACATTCGTTCCTGAATCAGGAAAATCTGCGGACACCACCGTTGCCAGGATCAAAAGATCGCAGCCTGCGGCAGCTCCTACAGGGGATTGCGGACATCCAGGACATTGCAGGTGTACGCAACCGGCGAGAGAAATTCACGACATTGCAGGTGCACACGGTCGGCGAAGCCTGCGATCTTTGCGTAGGGGCCGCCTGGTCCCTGTTTCACACCGATCGAAGCAGGCTGCGCAACGGCACGGTGCTTTTGATGACCGGTGACTTGATCACGATGTAGCTGAAATATTTTTCGATCCCGATGTTTTTGTCGAGGATCGATTCCATCAGTTCCTGATAGTGAGCAATGCTGCTGGTGAGGAAACGCACCAGGTAGTCATAACCGCCGCTGATCAGGTGACACTCCAGCACTTCATCGATATTGCGAATGCTCGACTCGAACTTCACAAAGTCGGAGCGCTTGTGGTCCGAGAGCGTGACTTCGGTGAAGACGGTAACCGAGTTGGCGAACTTGGCCAGGTTCACATGGGCTTCGTAGCCACTGATGTAACCGGCCGACTCCAGGCGCTTGACGCGTTGCAGGCAAGGACTGGGCGAAAGCCCGACGGCTTCGGCGAGACTGACATTGGTCATGCGCCCGTCTTTTTGCAGCTGGACCAGGATATTGATGTCGATACGATCGAGCTTGGTTGCAGCGTCCATTGTTCAGTCCTCGCAATGTCAAATACTGGGTGGCTGTCGTCAGGCATGCAGGGCCTTTTGATGCGCGTGAACCAGATCGGCCAGACTTGCATATTCGCACCGTTTGCCGTCGAGTGCCTGGGCTGAGTGATTCCAGGGCTGATGATGGTCGCGGCGCAGGGTACACAGCGGAAAATCCACTCTCTCGTTCCATGGGTCGTCTGATTCGGTGCTCCGCACCGGTAGCAGTTCGGATCGCTCCAGCCCCAGGCGGTGCAACGCTCTTTCAAGACTCGCATGCCAGTCATTGGCCCTGGGTTCGATGATCGCATCGAAGTCCACCGGCAAGCGGCTGGTCAACGACTCGATATCCATGCCATAGGGCGGTGCAATCAGTATCAGCCGATAAAACTTGCTCAGATACTGTAACGCCCCTGGCGCGTCTTCGAAAATAGGCCACTGGCTGGAGGCGGTACTAAAGGCAACACTATCATCCCAACCGGGAACAATATGCAATTGCTGAGCCAGACGCTGGTAGAGCTGGCCGTGAAATGCCGCGGGGCTATTGCTGGGGCCAGTAGCCGCCAGCTCGAGGGCGGTACGCCGATAGGCACTGAGTACTTGCTCGTCGCTGGCCAATGCCTGTGTCTGCACCGACAACGGACGCAAGCCTTCCAGAATGCCCCGTTCCCGATCCACCAGCGTGCCGAAGGAGAACCCCAACGCTTTGTACTGGGTGACTTTCATGATCAGCTCCTGGGTAACGCTTGTCGATCTCTGAGGAATCGGCCAGAAACCCGACGCAGCTGAGCTGGCCGGGCCTGGCGATCACCCTTCAGGTTGCAGTAGCTCAGGCGCTGACGGCAGCCAGCGCCTTGTCGAGCATCTGCAAGGCTTCTGCCACCTGCGCCTGGGTGGTGACCAATGGCGCGAGGAAGCGCACCACGTTGCGGTAGACACCACACTTGATCACCAGCAAGCCAGCGTTGCGCGCCTCGTCGATGATCCTCTGCGCGAGGGCAGCATCCGGGCTTTGCTGGCTGTCCGGGGCGACGATTTCGATGGCTTGCATAAAGCCCAGGCCGCGCACGTCGCCGATGCAGGGATAACGTTTTTGCAGGGCCAGCAGTCCCTCGCGCAGTTGCGCCGCCAACTGCTCGCCCTGGGCCAGCAGATCCTGCTCTTCGAACAAGTCCATGACCGCCAGTGCCGCGGCACAGGCCACGGCGTTGCCACCGTAGGTGCCGCCCAGGCCGCCCGGTGTCGGGGCATCCATGATCTCGGCGCGCCCGACCACCGCCGACAACGGCATGCCGCCGGCCAGGCTCTTGGCCACGGTGACCAGGTCCGGCTGGATGTCCGCGTGCTGGAAACCGAACAGGGTCCCGGTACGGCCGAAACCTGCCTGGATCTCGTCGAGGATCAACACGATGCCGTGCTCGGTGCAGCGCTGGCGCAGGGCCTGCAAAAAAGCTTTGGGCGCGGCGAGGAAACCGCCATCGCCCTGTACCGGTTCGATGATGATGGCCGCCACGCGATCGGGCGCAACGTCGGTGGCAAACAGCGCATCGAGTTCGGCCAGGGCGTCTTCGCTGCTGACGCCGCGATAAGCGTTAGGGTAAGTCGCGTGATAGATCTCGGCAGGGAAGGGGCCGAAGTTCTGCTTGTAGGGTTGGCTCATGCCGGTCAGGGTTACGCCGAGCAAGGTACGCCCATGAAAACCACCACGGAACGAGATGACCGCGGGACGATTGGTGTGGCCACGAGCGATCTTGATCGCGTTTTCAACCGCCTCGGCGCCGGAGGTGAACAGCACGCTTTTGTAGTGCTCATCGCCGCCGACCAGTTTGTTGAGGCGCGCAGCGACCTGGATGTAAGCCTCATAGGCCACCACTTGAAAGCTGGCGTGGGATATCTCACCGACTTGACGACGCACGGCTTCGACCACCCGAGGATGATTGTGGCCGACGTTGAGCACGCCGATGCCGCCGACGAAATCCAGGTAGCGTCTGCCGTCGACGTCCCACAGTTCAGCACCCTCGGCGCGGGCGGCAACCACCGGGTGAGCGGTGGCGATGCCCCGTGGAATGTGTTGATCGCGCAAGGCTAGCAGGCGTTGGTTTTCAGTCAGTGCAGAATTCATCTTGAGCTCCGTAGGTGATGTAATCAGGCGATTGCCCGCGGTACCACGATGGTGTCTTCGGGGTGCAGACGCATGAGCATGGGCGAACCGATCGGTGGCAGGTTCAGGTTGCCCTCGTGGTGGCTGGGCTGACGCAGACTGACCGTCGGGCCGCCGTCCAGATCGACGAAAACCTTGAGGCTTTCGCCCTGGAACACGATGTCCGCAACGCGCCCGCGCAGACGATTCCACTCAGGACCGGCAGTGTCATTGTCCAGCAGCAGTTTTTCCGATTGCAGGGCCAGGAACAGATCCCCCGATGGCGGAATCGGCCGGGTGGTACGCAGTGCCGTGTTCCCCAGCGCCAGACCATTGTTGCTGCTGCGCTGCAGGGGGATCAGGGTGCTTTCGCCGATGAAGCTGGCGACGAAGTCGTCGGACGGATGATCGTGCAGGCGCCGCGGGGTATCGACCTGAACCAGTCGGCCGCCGCGCATGATCGCCACGCGGTCACTCATGGTCAGCGCTTCACGCTGGTCGTGGGTCACGTAGATCATGGTGGCGCCCAGTCGCTTGTGCAGTGCCCGCAACTCGATCTGCATGGTTTCGCGCAGTTGTTTGTCGAGCGCCGACAGCGGTTCATCCATCAGGATCAACTTGGGTTCGAAGACAATCGCCCGGGCCAGTGCAACCCGTTGCCGCTGCCCGCCGGAGAGGGCGGCGATCGAGCGATTTTCATAACCGCCCAACTCGACAGTGGCCAGCGCCTGCTTGACCCGGTCACGGCTTTTGGTGGCGCTTTCACCGCGAGCACGCAGCGGAAAGGCAACGTTTTCACCGACCGTCATATGCGGGAACAACGCATAGTTCTGGAACACCACGCCGATTTCCCGCTTGTGCGGTGGCATGAGGGTGACATCGCGTTCACCGAATAAAATGTTGCCGGAGCTGACCCGGATAAACCCGCCCAGAATGCTCAGCAAGGTGGTCTTGCCTGAGCCGGACGGACCGAGCACAGACATGAATTCTCCTGCTTCGACCTTGAGGCTGACGTTATCCAGCGCCTTGAGGCTACCGTAATGCTTGCAGACCTGATTGACGCTGACCGATTCAAAGCCTTCAGTGAAATTCATGAAGCGTCCTCCATTTGCAGAGCACGGGGGGTTCCCGGAGTATCTGCTTGCCATCTGAACACAGGCTGTTGCCCTGTTCGTGCCGTTTTAGGTCGCCGGGCAAACAGGATCTGCTGCCCGACGAAATGTCGATCCGTTGTCTGTCAGTCCAGGCCGCCGATGTGCCAGGCCTTGATCTCGAGGAATTCATCCAGGCCGTACTTGGAGCCTTCGCGGCCAGTGCCCGACTGCTTCATGCCGCCGAATGGCGCCACTTCCATGGAGATCACGCCGGTGTTGAGCCCGACCATGCCGAATTCCAGACGCTCGCCGACACGCCAGGCGCGACGCATGTCCTGGGTGAAGTAATAGGCGGCCAGCCCAAATGGCGTGTTGTTGGCGATGGCCAACGCCTGGGCTTCGTCCTTGAAGCGAAACAGCGGCGCGACCGGACCGAAGGTTTCTTCGCTGGCCAGCAGCATGTCCGGGGTCGCGTCGAGCAGAACGGTCGGCTGAACGAACAGGCCATTGCCTTGCGGGGCGCCGCCGACGGCGATCGAGGCGCCTTTTTCCAGGGCGTCGCTGATGTGCAAGGCGACTTTGTCCACGGCAGCGGCGTTGATAAGCGGCCCGATGGTGACGCCTTCGGCCAGGCCGTCACCGACCTTCAAGGCGTTGACGGCCGCGCTCAGGCGTTCGGCGAACAGGTCATAGATCCCGTCCTGCACCAGAATGCGGTTGGCACAGACGCAGGTCTGGCCGGCGTTGCGGAATTTGCTCGACATCACGCCGGCAATTGCCAGGTCCAGGTCGGCATCATCGAAGACGATGAAAGGCGCGTTGCCGCCCAGTTCCAGGCTCAGGCGCTTGATGGTCCCGGCGCACTGGCTCATCAGCAGTTGGCCAATGCGGGTCGAGCCGGTGAACGACAGTTTGCGCACCACCGGGCTGGCAGTCATTTCGCCACCGATGCCGGCCGGCATGCCGGTCAACACGTTGAACACGCCAGCCGGGATACCGGCACGTTCGGCCAGTACCGCCAGCGCCAGTGCCGACAGCGGGGTCATTTCCGACGGTTTGATCAGCACCGTGCAGCCAGCGGCCAGGGCCGGGGCGCACTTGCGGGTGATCATCGCATTGGGGAAATTCCACGGAGTGATCGCCGCGACCACGCCGACCGGCTGCTTGAGTACCAGGATTCGGCGGTCGGCGGTCGGTGATGGAATGGTGTCGCCATAGATGCGCCGTGCTTCTTCGGCGAACCATTTGACGAAACTCGCGCCGTAGGCGATTTCACCGCGAGACTCGCTCAGCGGCTTGCCCTGTTCGGCGGTCATGATCAAGGCCAGGTCTTCCTGGTTGTCCATGATCAGGCGGTGCCACGCTTCCAGCAGACGGGCGCGCTCGGCCGCCGGAACCTCGCGCCAGGTGCTGAAGCGACTGTCGGCGGCGGCAATGGCACGGCGTGTTTCCACTGCTTGCAAAGCGGGTACGCGGGCGATTTCGCTGCCGTCGGCCGGGTTGGTCACAGCGATCGTTGCGCCATCGTCGGCTTCGATCCATTCGCCGTTGACGTAGGCGCGCTCGACCAGGAGGGAAGGGTCACGCAGTTTAGCTTTCAACATATTGAGTGCCTTTAAAGGTCCGAACGATGGGACCGATTGTAAAAAGGTCTGGGCAGCGGCCGATGCCGAGATAGCCACTTGAACGGGTAATAGATGCTGAATTGCAGCGCTTGGCGGCAGGCTGTGCCGACACCGTGGCAGCCTCGGTGTCGGCGTCAGTCACTGCGGCTTGTTGCGACCGGCGATCACCACCAGCAACAATGAAGCGAGGATCAGGATCGAACTGATCGCCGCAATGGTCGGATCGATCTCATCGCGCAGCGCGGTGAACATGCGCTTGGTCAGTGTCTGGTTGTCGCCGCCGGAAATGAACAGCGCCACCACGGTTTCATCCAGCGAGGTGATGAAGGCGAACAGTGTCGCCGACACCAGGCTCGGCTTGATCTGCGGCAGGGTGACCGCCATGAAGGCCCGGAAGCGGTTCATGCCCAGACTGCGCGCGACCATTTCCTGGGACATGTCGAAGTTGCGCAGGCCAGCCAGCAACGCAATGATCACGTAGGGCAGGGCGAGCATGATGTGCGCCAGAATCAGCCCGGTCAGGGTGCTGATCAGCCCGACCCGCGCATAGACGAAGAACACCCCGGCGGCGATCAGAATGATCGGCACCATCATCGGCAGCAGCAGCACGATTTGCAGGGTGCGCACGATGCGCAGACTGGAGCTGTTGATCGCGTAGGCGGCGGCCATCCCGATCGGCAGGCTGACCACCGTGGTGACCAGCGCGGTGATCAGGCTGACTTTGGAGGCGGCCATCCACTCGAGGCTGTTGAAAAACGCTTCGTACCAGCGAAACGACCATTCCTTGGGCGGAAACTGCAGGAAACGCGCCTCGGAGAATGACATCGGCACGACAATCAGCACCGGCAGAATCAGGTACAACAGGATCGCCGCGACCAGGAGGGTGAACAGCACCTGGGACAGGCGAATATGACGCAGGTTGGCAAGCATGTTCATTTAGCGCGCTCCCAGAATGCGTTCGATAGGAATGAAGCGATTGATGCCCCAGAAAATCAGGAACACCACAAACAGCAACACCAGCCCCACGGCGCTTGCGGCACCCCAGGCGTGATACAACTCGACGTTTCGCTGTACCAGCATCGAGACCAGAATCGTCCGTCCGCCACCCAGCAGTTCCGGCGTGATGAAGAAGCCCAGGCAGATCACGAACACCAGAATCGAACCGGCCATCACACCGGGCGCGGCCATCGGCAGGAACACCCTGCGGAAGGTGTAGAACGGTTTGGCGCCGAGGCTTTCAGAGGCCTGCATCAGGTCCTGAGGAATCTTGCGCATCACCGAATACAGCGGCAGCACCATGAACGGCAACATCACGTGCAAGGTGCCGATCACGGTACCGGTGGTGTTGTGCATCAGGTTCAGCGGCTGGTCGATGATCCCCAGGTCGAGCAACGTCTGGTTGACCAGGCCGCGGCGTTGCAGCAGCACCAGCCAGGCGTAGGAGCGCACCAGTACGCTGGTCCAGAACGGGATGATCACGCAGACCAGAATCAGATTGGCCCAGAAACCCTGCAACCTTGATGCGGCGTAGGCGATGGGGAAACCCATGAAGATCGAAAGAATGGTCACCATGAAGCTGATCTTGAAGGTCAGGACGAAGGTGTCCCAGTAGATGCGCTCCTGGAAGATCCGCACATAGTTGACCAGCGAGAAACCTTCTTCGGTCTGTACCGACTGGAACGCCAGCCAGCACATCGGCAGGATCAACAGCACCACCACCATCACCAGGGCTGGCGTCAGCAGCAACAGCATGGAGCGGTTTTCCTTACGCTCTTCACGGGCCAGGGCTTGCGCGGTGATCGCCGGGGTCAGGCGCGGACCGTCGCTGGAGTCAGGCATGGATTTGGCTGATTTGGCTAAGTAGGTATTGGACATATTGGCCTCCCATCACGTGTTCTGAACGAATGACAGCCCGCGCTGCCTGGCTGCCAATGCGCTGGCGCTCAGTGATACCGGACTCGCGCTAGAAAACAGATGCTGCTTGATTGTTGTCATATGGAGGACTCCCGAGTGGGGCAGATTCTAAAAGCGAGCTGGGCGTGTTTTTTGTTGTAGGGACCATGCAGCCTCTAATGTACCGGCAGGCCCGCAAATGAAGCGGTCACAAATGCGCGGTGCCAGAGTGCTTTATTGCGAAATAGGGGAGGTAGACGGCATGTCCTGCGTCGGAGGTTTTTCAGGGGTTCAAGGGGGGGCTGGAGACATCGCCGATCGTAGGAGCTGCCGCAGGCTGCGATCTTTTGATCCTGCTCTTCGGCATCCCCGAAGCCGCCAAAAGATCGCAGGCTGCGCCAGCTCCTACAGGGTCATGTGAAACCCGGGTATCACGGACCCGGGTTATTGCTTCTGAACGAATGACAACCAGCGTTCCTCTGCCTTCACGCCAGCCTCGGAGGCCCACCACTTGGATGACAGCAATGCCTGGCGGGCGATGTTTTCCGGCGAGGACGGCAGTTTTTTCGCGAGCCCGTCGGGAATGGTCCCGGTCTTGAAGGCTTCGGGGTTCAACGGACCGTAATCGATGAGCAGGGGCAGGGCGGCTTGCAGTTTGGCGTCGATGGCTTCGTTGACGAACTTCATCGCGGCGACCTTGTGTGGCGTGCCTTTGAGCACGCACAGCGAGTTGGTTTCCAGCACCCCCTGGTTGTAGTCGAAGGCTACCGGGGCGCCACCGGCCTGGACGGCGGTAATCCGGCCGTTCCAGGCCTGGATCATGTCCACTTCACCGTCGCTGATCAGCTGGGCCGACTGACCGCCGGAGGTCCACCAGGTCGAGATGTCGGGCTTGATCTGCTCAAGCTTCTTGAAAGCCCGGTCGACATCCAGCGGATAGAGTTTATCCGGGGCGACACCATCGGCCATCAAGGCAATTTCCAGGGTCGGGCGCGGCAAATTGCGCAACGAGCGTTGGCCGGGGAATTTATCGGTATCCCAGAAATCCGCCCAGGTTTTAGGCACATCCTTGCCCTTGAACGCATCGGTACGATAAGCCAATACCGTGGAGTAACTGATGTAGCCGACGCTGTAGTCGTCCTTGAGTTCAGGGGGCAGTTGGGCGGCATTGGGAATCAGCGCCAGATCGAGTTTCTCGAACAGCCCTTCTTCCTCGCCGCGCAGGCAATCGCCGGTTGGCAAATCAACCACATCCCAGCTGACTTTCCCGCTTTGAACCTGGGTCTTGATGATGGGGTAGGCTTTGGGAGAACTGTCCTGCTTTAGCGTCAGACCGAGCTTCTTCGCGGCCGGCTCGAGAATCGCCTTGCTTTGCGCTTCCTGGTAGGCACCGCCCTGGGAGACAAAGGTGATGTCTTCGGCCAGCGCCGCGCCTGCGCTAACCGTCAGTAACGCGAAACCGGCAAATTGAAGAGCGCGAATCTGGGATGTTGTCATGTGGATGACTCCTGATGGTTGGCAGATTATTGAGGCGAGCTGACTGTTTTTGTTTTGGGTCGCTCTGCAGGACCATGGAGTTCTAATGTACCGGGATGCCAGCGAACGAAGGACGCACAAATCGGTAGGGGCAAAGTGCTTTATTGCGAAATCGAAGCGGCAAACAGCATCTCCTGCGCCTGACGCCCAACGTTCGCCCACTCCACCTGTCCAGGCTATCGACCGCGTCGCCACACCTTGACGTAATCGACCCTGAAGGTGGAGGGCAAGTCCGCGTCGTCGACAACGCCGAACCAATTCCACATGGCTTCGCTGTCAAAGACGATCTGCATCGGGAAGAAGAAGTGGGTGTTCTTCGTTTCCCTGACCAGTACCCCGTCGACGTACCAGCGCAGGGTGTCGGGCTGCCAGTCAAAGCCGTAGACATGGAATGTGCTTGCCAGGCGCCATGGGCTGATCCAGTTGCTGCCATCGCTTAAATGCTCGGTACTCCGTAGCGTGGCCCAAACGTGGGCGTTCATGTTGTACATGCGGTCGAAGGCGCCGTTTTTGGTCTTGCCGCCGATTTCGAATATGTCGATTTCCGTGGCGTTGTCGGCAAGCCCTGTCCAGGCTAGCCAGAACGCGCTGGAGCCGGCCGAGTTCATGGGCTTGGCGCGGGCCTCGTAGTAGCCGTAAAAACCACGCTCGATAGTACGAACCATTGCTGAGGAATAGTCCTTGAAACCCAGTTTCACGTACTTCTGCGGCAAGGCTTCCTTGCGAAAGACAATATTCAGGTTGCCGTTGGCGAGGGAAGCGTTGGTCGGCCTGAATAGCGCCGGTTTGCGGCCCAGGGATTCAGTCCCCTGGGCGTCGTTGACGTGCCAGCGCTCGAGGTCGAGAACGGAGCCATTGAAGTCATCGGACAGTTTGCTGTCGAGTATCCAGTTGCCGGCATTGGCCTGGTCGGACAGCGGCAAGTCAGCGTTGCCTGGTGTTGGCAAGGTGCCCAGCGGTCCGACCCGGGTCCAGGTATCGGCCTGACGGGGAACGGCAACCGACCACTTGTCCGCGAGGTATTGAAACGCCTCTTGTTGCTGCGCCAGGGAGGCAAACTGGCGGTCATATACCAGCACTTCCGCGATATCGCCTTTAAAGTTGTCGGCGTTGCCAACCACATTGCGCCCGACTGCATAGGGGCCAATCGGCACGTCGTACAGTTCCAGGACGGAAATAATCGGCGCGTAGGCACTGGCCTCTTGCAGGCTAATGGCGAAGTTCGGCAGCACGTTGTCGTTGTCGGCGTTTTTTGGGCGCGAGCTGAACAGCCGCTGCCAGGTGTCGCCGCCGGCTTGATCGGTCAGTCGACGTGAGACGATCAATACGGTAACAGGGCCTTTTTCGGCGCGGATCGTCTTGCCAAGAAACGCCGAAGCGCCACCGAAACGCACCACCGAATGGCCATTCATGGCGTTTTCCACCCGTTGCGGACGCGAGGCGACTGCCGCATCGTCTACGGTAACGTCGTTGGACTTGCCGGACTTGTCGTGCCAGTGCAGGAGACGGTTCTGAGCATCGAGGGTCATTTTCGACGCGTCCGCAGCGTCGAGCCACAGCACTAGACCACTGGTGAGGGGGCGGGGAGGAGGGGCTGCGATCGCGTAAAAGGCTATCGATGCCAATAGGGCTACCAGCAGAAAATCCCTGAGCATGTGCATCCCCTGGGGGCAATGGAGAACGGAGGCGAATGAGGGCTCTGCGATCGATGGATTGCAGTCGACTCAGGGGGCCTTGCGCAATGTTTTCAGGCACGCATAGAGATAGCGCAGGGTCGGTTTGCCGTTGGCGAAGATCAGCGTTTGCCAGGAGTGCTCAAGCATCCGTCTGAACACCCTGATCACCTGCGCATGTTCGCCGAGTCTGGAAAACGCATTGAGAAAGTCGGTGTGGTTGCCCAGCACGAAATCGATCCGTTGCTGCTTGCTCAGCTGCGCGCCGTAGCGTGCAAGGTATAGCTCGATGAATTTGACTTTGTGCGGGTAGTATTTGTGCGGTTGCGCGGTCATGTTGCCGCGATCTACCCCGCGCGTAATCAGTACCTGCGGCATCGTGTGAATCTCCCAGCGCTCGGCGATCCGCGTCCATAGCAAGCGGTCTTCGGCAAAGTGAATGGAGGGATCGAAACCGCCCAGGGCCACAATGACCTCGCGCACCACCAGCACGCCGGACGTACCGTTGATTACATTGGCGTGTATGAAATCGCTGAAGTGCTTGCCGCCTTTGCATCGAGCTTCCAACTGCCGGGTGCCGTCGTTGAACTCGCTCAACTGGTAGCAATCGATGAGCCCGACCGGGTGCCCCAGGCGACAGAGCTCGGCATAGAGCGCTAACTGCTTTTCCAGTTTTTGCGGATGCCATTGGTCATCGGCATCGAGGAATGCAATAAAGGTTTCTTTGGCACGCAAGATGCCCTTGTTCCGCGCGCTGCCCGGCCCCTCATTGGCCTGCTGCAATAGCGTCAGGGGGAAGGGCGCGGCATAGTCCCTGACAATTTGCGGACCAGGATCGGTGGAACCATCGTCGATGACGATAACGTTATCGGGCAGCCGCGATTGATGGCTCAGCGACTCCAGCGTCTTTTGAATGGTGGCAGCGGCGTTGTACATCGGAATGACTACACATACTGACTGGGAGATGTCGTTTGACACGTGCTTTCTCCTCGGAAATAGCGTTGGCAGGTACGCCGTTGAGCACGATGCTGTCACCAGGAACGTTGCGCTTCAGGCGGCAACGACGGGCAACGTTCTCGGTACCAGGCCATCGGATAGCTGCCGGGTTTCTGGACTTCTCCATTGAGGTGGAACGAACGGCAGGCGATCAGACTAGATCGATCTGATTGGCAGCGCTCTTGGCGCCGTAGGTGTAGAGGCCAGTAATTCGGGTTGGGAGCGGTATCCATACGGATTACCCGACTGCCATCGCCAGGTGTCGACGATCATCTGCATCAGGTCGCGCTGTGCGCACCAACCCAGCTCGCGCCCTGCCTTGGTGGGGTCGGCCCAGCATTCGGCGATATCGCCGGCGCGGCGCGGGGCGAATCGGTAGGGGATGGTAATACCGGTAACGCTCTCGAAGCTGTGGATTATCTGCAGCACGCTGTAGCCAATGCCTGTTCCCAGGTTCCAGATGTGGATGCCTCTACCGTTGTGCAACGCCTGCAGCGCTTTGAGATGGCCATCGGCAAGGTCGACCACATGGACATAGTCGCGCACACACGTACCATCGACGGTGGGATAGTCTCTGCCGAACACCGTGAGTTCGGGCATTCGGCCAATCGCGACCTGCGTCAGGCACGGCAGCAGGTTGTTGGGCCTGCCGTTCGGGTCTTCGCCGATCAGCCCGCTTTCGTGCGCGCCAATCGGGTTGAAGTAGCGTAATAGAGCGATGCTCCAGCGTGGATCGGACAAGGACAGGTCGGTGAGCAACTCTTCGATCATCAGCTTGGTGCGGCCGTATGGATTGACCGGTTTGCCGGTGGCCACGTGCTCGCCAATCGGTATCTGTGCGGGTTCGCCATAGACGGTGGCCGACGAGCTGAACACCAGCTTGAATACTTCGGAACGGGCCATGGCCTGGCATAGATTGAGCGTGCCGGCAACATTGTTGGCGTAATACTCCAACGGTTTTCGAAGGCTTTCTTCCACGGATTTGAAGCTGGCAAAATGCACCACGGCATCAATGTCGTAGCGGCTGAAAATGTCGTCGAGCACGTTCGTATTGCGAATATCGCCCTCGATGAAGTCGACTCGGGTATGGGTCAGTCGCTCCAGTCGCGCGAGCGACTCTCGGCAGCTGTTACACAGATTATCGAGCACCAGCACGCGTTGGCCGGCGTCGATGAGGGTCAGGGCGGTATGGGAGCCGATGTAACCGGCCCCGCCAGTAATCAGCGTGGTTTTGCGCATGATGAGGCGTTCCTGTCACGAGGGGATTGGATGAGTCAGGGGAATGCGGTCTGGGCAGGGGAAAGGTTGTTCGGGGCATCCGGAATTGACTGAGGGAGGCGCTACGCCACTGAATTCAGCGGGCGGTGAAAACCGATTTGAATTCTTGCGGCCAGCGCGGGTGCATGACGCTATACGCCACGGCATAACTCAGCGCGCCAACCAGGATGCTGCAGATCAGGTGCAGATAGCCTTGAAGATCCAATCGGGAAGAAACCATCAGGACGATCGCTGCCATGACGAGCGAAGCAATCACGCTGCGATAGTTGGTTTCGAAAAACAGCCGCCAGCCATAGCCGATTGCGCTGTTCAACCCGCGGATTTGCAGTGGCGTGATGATTGCCATCCGGGCCAGCAGGGCCAGGGCGGCGGCCATCCCGCCATAGAGGCTGGCGAAGCTATAGACCAGCGCCAGTGCCAGTGCCGTGGTTGCCACTTCGGCCTTGATGGTCAGGTGGCTGCGATTGACCGCGACCAGTGCGGTCGTGGCGTACATGGCGGTATTGCCGATGGCTGCCGCGCATGCAAGCACTTGCAGCAGGGGAATGGCCTCGGTCCATTTGGCGCCGAAGATCAACAGGATCAGGTCGTGCGCCGTGAGTGCGATGCCGATGAACAGGGGCGTCAGCAGGAAGCCGCTGACGGCGGTCGAATCGCTGATGATCGCGCGCAACCGTAATGGATCGGCGCTGCGCCGGGCAAACACCGGCAGCGCATAGCTCATCAGACCGTGATAGATCGCCGTACGCGGCAGATCGATGATGCGCATCGCCATGTTGAACATGCCAACCGCGTTGGTGCCGGCCGTCATGCCCAGGACCACGTTGACGCCGCGCTGTAGCGTTTGCGAACTCAGCGCGTTGACGGCAACCGGTGCGCCGGCCTTCAACAGTTCGCGCAAGAACGGGCCGTCAATGTAAAAGGCGATGCGTCGCGGGTCTGCGCGCATCAATACGATGATGGACACGAACTCCATGATCAGTGCCTGGGCAATGACCGCCCAGGCCCCCAACCCCCAAAGCGCGACAGCGATGCCGCCGACACCACCACACACCTTGCCCCGTAGCGTGCGCGAGGCCAGCATCCTGAAGTTGCCGCTACGGCGCATTTGCGCCACATAGACCCGCGCCATCATGGTGAACAGGATTTTCACCGAAGCCACCGCCGTCATCCATTGCAGCACCGGGTCGGCCGTGTACAGCATCACCGCGCCCGAGATGACGACGATGGACACCAGGCTGGCGAGTACCGCCGCCCAGAAGGCCGTGGCGATGTGTTTGTCCTCCAGCCGCTCGAGTCGTACCAGCGGGTCTTCCAGAACCGATGAATACACCAGGCCGATCAACTCGACGATGGCAATGATGACCGTGCCCACACCCAACTCTGCGGGCGACAGCAGCCTGGCATACGCGACAAAGGTAATCATCGACAGGAAGATCAGGCCGAACTTCTCGGTGAAAATCCAGATCAATGTGACCAGACGGTGATTGGCCATGGCGGACACCGGTTCAATGAGCGGTGGTTGACGCAGTCGCCTTGGCCAACGATCTGGCGCGGGCATAGAGGTAGCGCAAGGTCGGTTTGCCGTTGGCGAAGATCAGCGCTTGCCAGGAATATTCCAGCATTCGCCGGTACACGCTGATCACCCCCTCATGCTCGCCGCATCGGGAAAATGCATTGAGAAAATCGGTGTGGTTGCCCAGCACGAAATCGATCCGTTGCTGCTTGCTTAGCTGCGCGCCATAGCGGGCGAGGTACACTTCGATGAACCTGATCTTGTTCTGGTAGTACTTTTTCGGTTGTGCGGTCATGTTGCCGCTGTTGACCGTGCGCTCCAGCAGCACCTGTGGCACCGTGTGGATCTCCCAGTGTTCGGCGATTCGGGTCCACATGAAGCGGTCTTCGGAGTAACGCAGGCTGGCATCGAAGCCACCGAGTTGCATGATCACGTCGCGCTTGACCAGCGCGGTGGATACGCCATTGACGACGTTGGCGTGGATGAAATCGTAGAAATGCCTGCCGTTCTTGCGCCGGTTGTCCAATTGCCGTCTGCCGTCGCTGTAATTGACCTGCGTGTAGCAGTCGATCAACCCCACCTGCCGTCCCTGACGACTGAGTTCGTCATACAGGGCCAGTTGTTGCTCCAGCTTTTGCGGACGAAATTGGTCATCGGCATCGAGAAGCGCCACAAAAGTCTCTTCAGCGTGCTGCAATCCGTGGTTGCGGGCGCTGGCCTGGCCTTCGTTGGCTTGCTGCAACAGCGTCAGGCGAAACGGCGCCGCGAAGTCTTTGACCCGTTGTGGTCCGTCATCGGTGGAACCATCGTCGACGACGATGACGTGATCGGGCAGTCGGGTTTGCCCGACCAGGGACGCCAGTGTTTGCTCAATGCTGTCGGCGCCGTTGTACATCGGGATCACGACGCACACTGAATGCGGTAAAGGGGGGGCTTGGTCTGGCACAGGTGTTTCTCCTTTTGTTACGCCTTGGCTGAATTGCGCGGTAATGCCCCGCCAGACGGACGCTGACGCAGGGTTGCCGGTGACAACTCGGGGTATGTCGCGGGGTGATGCCGAAAGGAAAGGGCCAGGGTGCAGAACACCAAAAACTCGGCGCAGCGATAGTTGGGAATCACGTACGCCACATAGTTGGTGACGATGAACAAGCCGATGATCACCAAGGCGCTGGCGCGAAACGGTGCCGATTGGTCAGCCGTCACGGCCCGATATTGTTTGATCAGCGCTTCGCCCAGCATGAGGATCAGCGCCGTCAGCTGTACGACGCCGCCGTTGAGCAGGGTTTCCATGTAGCCACTGTGGGCGTTTCCAATGTAGCCCCAGCGGGTAATGAACGCATCGGCGCTGCGGCTGGACCAGAAGGCGCCGAAGCCGTAGCCCTTGATGAACTCGGCATCGATCATCGGAGTGAGAATGTCCCAGATCAGCGTGCGATCGGTGAGTGACGGGTCACGACCGACCACCCCCAGCAACAGCGAGTAGTTGGCGTATAGAAACAGGCAGATCAGCAAGTAGATGATGGTGGTACCGAAGAACGCCGACAGCGAGCGGTTGATGCGCAAACGGATCAGCGTGAGGAAATACCAGTAGCTCGCCGTGCCGGCAACAATCAATGCTATTGCTGTGGCAGATTGGGCCAGCACAATGGCGATCAGCGAGAACAGCGAGTAGGTGATGGCCCAGGGGTTGCGCTGGCGGATCAGCGGCAGCAGTAACAGAATGGCAATCGCATTGATCCGGGCGCCGGCATTTTTCTCCGGGAAGATCCCTTTGAACGCACCGTCGCGGATTCCGCCGGAAATGAATGCGATGTCGGGCCTCATCACTGCGAAAATCAACCCGATCAACGCCGCGGCGCCGATAACACAGCCGAGCATGAAGGCGATTTTTTCAATGCTGTAGTTATAGGCGATGAAACCTGCAAAAAACACCACGCTGATCATCGCGATAAAACGTTTGAAGCTCAACAGAGGGTCGTTGGACCAGCTGATCGACACTGCCACGCAAAGCATGAACAGCAGCACAAAGCAGTTTTTCCGGTAAAAGCTTTTGCGGATGAAGACCTTGTTGCGGATGAAGAAAAACAGCGGTACCAGCAGGGTGATCAGACCGCAGATCTGGTTGACCACGTTGCCTTCGAGGTCTTTTTCGGCGACGCCCAGATTCGACGCATCACCCAGCCCGAGAAAAAACGTGATGACCTGGAAGTAGAACAGCACCCCGAACAGCGCGAAGGCGTCGCGCAGGGTGGAATACCTGACTTCCAGCTTTTTCATGACGGCTGGCTCCCAAGCAACGCGGCGAGATAGGTTTTCGCCGCGCAGGCGCTGGCGAAGCGGGCCGCGGCATCGATGCGGGCCTGGCGATTTGAATCGCGCGGCAACCTCAGTTCCAGGGTGATCGCCTGCGCCAGTGCGGCGGGGTCGTCGACGGCCACCAGCGGAGCGACCGCGCCATCGTCGAGAATATCCTGGGGGCCATAGGGGCAGCAGGTCGCCACCACCGGAGTGCCCGTGGACAGGGCTTCGACCAGCGCGTTGGGACTGCCCTCGAAACGCGACGACAGCACAAAGCAATCGGCCGCTGCCACTTGCGCCAAGGGATCATTGGTATAGCCCGGCAGAT
This sequence comes from Pseudomonas sp. KH_050, assembly GCF_057838875.1. Taxonomy (NCBI): domain Bacteria; kingdom Pseudomonadati; phylum Pseudomonadota; class Gammaproteobacteria; order Pseudomonadales; family Pseudomonadaceae; genus Pseudomonas; species Pseudomonas sp. KH_050. Next base: position 3,277,252 of record NZ_CM174478.1, read on the forward strand.
CGAACCGATCGGCCACGCCCAGGGCGTGTGCCTGCTCGAGCAACCGGGCCCTGAGCGCGCCTTCGCCGAAAATGATCAATCGGCTGCTGAGATCGGGCAGCCGGGCAAATGCAGCGAGCAATACGTCAAAACCTTTTTGCCGAGCCAGGCGACCCACGGCGACAATCACCGGGGTGGATTTTTCCAGCAGCCAGCGGTGGCTGGGAAGCCCCGGCGGCTTGTCGCGAAAGTCGTTGTCGAGGACCGGATTGTCGGCGATGGTGACATCCTGCCGGCGCGTAATAGTGGTGTCGACCAGGTCCTGGGCGACGCCGCGCGAAACGCAGATCACCGGGTTGGGGATGAGCCGATACAGCAGGGGTGCCAACAGGTAGGCGACCCGCACCCTTAATGCGGGGTTGACGTGTTTGTCGTAGGAAAACGCGTTGCGCTCGCTGACGTGCAGGCGCGCCAGGGTACCTGACAGCGCGGCAGCAGCGATGGCCACCACGTTGACATGGGTGAGGGCGGCCAGTTGCGCGTCAAAGCGATTGTCGCGAAGAAATCGTGCCAGTGCCGGCACCGCACTCGAGCTGCGCAGACTGTGCAATTCGACCTTTTTCACCCGCGGGTCGAGGTGCGCCGAGTTCACACCGCCGCCGGTGAGCATCAACAAGGTAACGTCATTGCCTGCGTCAGCCAGCGCACCGGCGAGGCGCACCATCATTTTTTCGGCCCCGCCGGCGCTCAAGTCGTGCAGAATAATCAGCAGCTTTTTCATTGGTTCCATACCTGGTAGTACGCCTGCGCCGCATGCTGACTGGTGTACTGGCGGACCGCATCGGCGACAAGGTGCTCGCTGTGCGCCGCCCGGCCCTGCAAGGCCAGGCTTTGCCGCATGCCTTCGGCCAGCGCCGGTACATCGTTGACTGTGACCAGGCGGCCAAGGCGGCCGTTATCAAGCAATTCCCTGGGCCCGGTTTCGCAGTCACAGGCCAGCACTGGCGTACCCAGTGCCAGGGCCTCAATCAGTACCGTCGGCAAGCCTTCACGCAAAGAACTCAGGACGAACAGCCGCGTATGCCTGATCAATGGGTAGGGGTTACTCAGGAACCCGGTGAAATGCACACGGCCCTCGATGCCCAGGCGGCCTGCCTGTGAGGTCAGCGCGGCGAGCTCCGGGCCGTCGCCGGCGATCACCAGATCGGGCAGCGCATCGCTGCGCAAGGCCATGGCATAGGCGTCGAGCAGCAGGTGAAAGCCCTTCAGTTCCACCAGCCGGCCCACCCCCAACCAGTATTCGGCTGGCAGGCTGGTGAGCAAGGGCGCCTGTGCGGCACTGAGCAGTTGTTCGGTGACCACCGCGTTGGGGCAATAACGGATACGCTGGCGACCCCAGGGCATCCATTTGGCGAGGGACTGGCGCAGGCCATTGGAAACCGTCACCACCTTCCCGTTGCCGCAAAGGTACAACGCGTAGAGCAGGCGCAGGCTGGTGGGGCTGGTCCTCTGTTCGCTGCAATCGAGTGCCGCGTGGCGGGTATAGATGACCTTGCATGGGCGACCCAAGGTGGCAAACCAGGTGCAGAGGTTGGCTTGTTCCTTGGCGGCGATGAGGTGGGTCACACCCTCACGGCGAATGATCCGGCGCAGCAGTACGATGGACTTGAGCAGGCCGACGATGCCACTGCCACCGCCATTGAGGGTTGCAGCCCCAACGTCGTCCGGAGTATCGCCATTCATGACGAAAAAGCCGACCCGCTGGCCATCCTTGAGAAATTGTCCGGCCAGGCGTTGCTGGACTCGCTCGACGCCACCATCCGCCTTGAAGTCCTTGAGGATAAACAGGATGTGCATGGTCATTACCCGGCGCTCAGGGTGCAGTGATGTTGATCGCCACTTTGTGCCGAACGATCATTTCCGACAGATGAATAAAGTTGCTCGGGTAGTCGACCAGGTAGCGCTTGATGGTGTGCGGTTCGCGGTACATTCGATAGAACGCGCGCAGATGCAGGCGGTTGATCGGCTCCGGGTAGTAATGATCAGTGGCCATGGCCTCCTGGCGAATGAAGCCGCCACAGGTGAATGCCACACCGCTGAAGCCCGCGTGCAGGGCATCCTCCACGAACTGCTCTTGCAGCCCGGCACCGAGGCCGACGATCAGGATGTTCGCTTCGCTGCGGCAGATGTCTGCTTGAATGCACGCGGCCCGTGGCGCATCGAAGTAGCCGTGGTGCTGACCGGCGATCATCAACGCCGGGTAGCGGAGCTTGATCTTGTTGATGAACAGCTCCAGCTCGGCTTGCCTGGCACCGACCACATACACACGCTTGCCGTGTTTCTCGGCGTAACTGAACACCGGATCGGCGATGGAAGTGAAGTCGAAGCTGACCCGGCCGATCGTCCGGCCGGTAACGCGAGACATAAACACAGACATCAGCAGGCCGTCGCAAAAATAGGCAATGGTGTTCGGGCGCTGGTCGAAGAAACTGCCGATGGAGGCAAAATTAATGAAGGAAAATGCCTTGTTGGCCTCCAGCAAACCCGGTGTGTATTGCTCAATCAATTCCAGCCTGATCATGGGCTGACTCCCGTTCGGGCACGATGTCAGTAGATGTTTTTCGAGAACAACGTGAAGGGCGTCTTGAGCAGGATCTTGATGTCCAGCCACAGCGACCATTGGTTGATGTAGTTGAGGTCCTGGGCGACGCGCTGTTGCATTTTTTCCAGGGTCTCGGTTTCGCCTCGATGCCCGGTGATCTGGGCCAACCCGGTAATGCCCGGTTTGAGACGATGACGGGCCATGTAGGCACGCACCTTGCCGGTGTAGTAAATATTGTGAGTAACGGCATGCGGTCGGGGGCCGACAAGGGCCATTTCACCGAACAGCACATTGAACAGCTGCGGCAGCTCGTCGATGGAACTGCGGCGCAAAAAGCGCCCAAGCGGGGTGATGCGGTCATCCTCACGAGTGGCCTGGCGCACATCAGGGTCGTCGTGCAGGCGCATCGAACGGAACTTCCAGACCTTGATCACCTCGGCGTTGCAACCGTGACGGCTTTGCTTGAACAACACCGGACCGGGTGAGGAGAGCTTGACGGCCACAGCAACGCCCAGCAGCAACGGACTGAGCACAATGATGGCCACGGCGGCCAGGCTGCGTTCGAATAGATCCTTGAAGAGCAGGCTGCCGGGGTGCGAACTGATCAGGCTTTCGTTGAGGTAGATTGCCGGCATTCGCTCTATTTCCGAGATCGACTGGTTGAGCAGCACCATACTGCCGAAATCAGGGATCCAGACCACGTCGACGCTCATGTCCAGCAGATCGATGTACAGGGCTTCAATGATTGCCGCCTGGGCCATCGGCAGGACGATATAGACGCGGCGTACTTCCAGGCGAGTGATGATCTCGCGAATCTCGTCGACGCGGCCCAGCAGCGGCAGAATGCTCGGTGCCGGGCCGGTTTGGTCGGCGGCTGCGATGAAACCCAGCACCAGTGCGCGGTTCGGTCTGGAAAGCTTCTTGGCCAGCTTGTGTGCGGTTTGGCAGGTGCCGATTATCACCGAGCGGCGCTCGTTGCAGAGCTTGCGCGAATACCGCCTCGCAAGGTAATGCAGGGGCAAAAAACTGACGGCCTGGATCAGGAAACCGAGCACGGCCCAGACGATGATGACCTGGCGCGAGAAAATCACGCTGGTCTGGGATATGAAGGCAATGGTGATCAGCACGGCGAGCAGGATCAACCAGGCGGCCAGTAACCGGCCGAGCCCGGACAATAGCCCATGACGCTTGTGATAAACCTCCATGACGCTGTAGATCGGCACTGAGCCGAGGACAGTGAGAATCATCAGAATGCGGTATTCACTGTTCAGACTGCCGACGCGCCAGTACACCAGCAGCATGAGCAGCAGGTTGACCAGACTGAGCGCGCACAGCCACTGGCCCCAGAAGGTCAGGCCTCGGCGGTGGGCCATTTGCGCGGAATAGTGCGATGTCATCGGCTCAATCTCTCGTTATGCATCGGCGCCGATCGGGTGCTGGATGCCCTCGCTCCCGCACGCTGGTGTTTGGCTCGAATGAGCTGAAGCAGGTTGTGTTGATGGCTGGAAGGGGGCTACAGCAGGCTCAGGCTCCCGGTGTTATCGAGACAAGTAGTCGGAGTTGCTGAACGTGTCGCCATGGCTGTAGCCATACTTGCGTGCCTTCCTCAGGTCAACCTGGTTGAGCACCACCCCAAACACCGGCGAGTGGCTCTGCTGCAGCATGGCGAGGCACTTTTGCACCTGGTTGACCGTAGTGCTTTCAGCCTTGACCACGTAGATCACCACGTCCGAATGCTTGGCCAGCAACAGCGAGTCGCTGACCATCCGGGCGGGCGGAGAGTCGATGATGATGTGCTGGTACCGCGACTTGAGCGCCTTGAGCAAGGGGGCCAGGCGTGGCGAACTGAGCAGATCCAGCGGGGCCGGCGAAAGCTTCCCTGCCGGCAGCATGTCGAGATTGCCCACCGTACGGATACAGTCTTCGAGCCGGGCAGTGCCAGCGATGATGTTGGCCAACCCCGGGCTGTCTGGTGGAAAATCGAAGTTCAGCGAAAGGGTCGGTTTGCGCATGTCGGCGTCGATCAACAGGACCCGTTCCAGGGGCGAGAGCGAGCATGCCAGGTTGTTGGCGATGGTGCTTTTGCCTTCACCGGCCACGGTCGAAGTGACCAGCACCACCGGCGACGGCATGTCGCCGCCGTGTAACATCAGCCAGGTGCGCAGGTTGCGAATGGTCTCGCAAAAACGCGGATGGTCGTTGTCGTCGAACAACCGTGCCAGTTGCCGGCGGCTTTTCTTCGTGACCAGCGGCACCACGCTGAGCAGGGGTATGTTGAGCGTGCTTTCAATCGTTTCGTCGGTATTGAAGGTGTTGCTCAGGGTTTCGAACAAGAAGGCCAGCGCAATGCCGATCACCGCAGCCACGAGTGCGACAATCGCTACTATCAGGGTTTTACGGGGCTTGCTCGCTTCTAAAGGAGCAATCGCAGGGTCGACGATACGTGCCTTGGTTGAGTCAATGTCTGACGTGGCCGCGGTTTCCTTCAAACGAGTGATGAAGGTCTCATACAGCGCACGGCTGCTGTCGACCTCACGCTGGAACTCACGCAGCTGGAACTCCTTGCGCGAAATGTCCTGTAGTTGCGCCTTGTTGCTGTTGAAGGATTTACGCAGCGAGGCTTCATTGGCCTGGGTTAGCTGGTATTCCCGTTCGATGCTGGCAACCACTTGTTGTACCTGTAGACGCAGGCTGGTGGTGGCAGTACGCAACTCAGCGAGAGCAGCGAGCAGGGTCGGATGTTTTGGACCATAGCGCCCCGACAACTCCTCGACCCTGGATTGTGCCTTGGCCTGTTCAGCCTGGAATTGCTGCACCAAAGGGTTACTCAAGACCGCGGGCACGCTGGAGAGCCGGCTCAGGTCGCCGTTGCTCAGGGCCTGCACCTGGCGGAACTGGCTCTCGGCTTCGGCGCGGTTACGGCGGGCGTCGATCATGCGGTTGCTGGTCATTTCCAGTTCGTTGGCGCTGATGGTAGCGACACCGTCGACGTCGACCAGACCTTGTGCTTCCCGGTAGCCCTGAAGCTTTTTTTCGGCACTGCGCAGGTTGTTGCGCAACTCGATCAGGCGTGAGTTCATCCAGCTGGTGGTGGTCTGAGAGGACTTCAGGCTGTTGTCGAGCTGGCTATCGATGAAGCCGTGGGCAAGCGCGTTGGCGGCAGCGGCAGCCAGACCAGGATCGGGCAGCTCCACCTGGATTTCGATGAGCTGGCTCTTGCCGACGAATTTGATGCTGGTACGCCGCATGAGGTTTTGCGTGACTTCATTGAAAACCTCTTCTTCGGTGGGTACGAGCTGCTGCACTGGCGTCAAAAAACCAAGTTCTGGTAGCCATAGGTCGAGGTCAAGGTTTGCCAACCACTTGCGCGGCGTGAACCATGGCTGCGGTTGCTGGCGTGGGTCGGTGACCGGGTGGGTGGTGAGGTTGAGCGTTTTGACCGCGCGTTCGGCCAGGTCCCGCGATTGCAGGAGCGCTTGTTGTGTCTGCAGGTAATCGACGGCATTGCTGGCCGACTCCGTTACTTGCTGGAAGGCCAGCAGCGGTGGGGTTTTTTCCTTGATCAGCAGGGTGGCGCTGCCGATGTACTGTGGGGTGATGAGGGACACCGCGGCCATTGCGAGCGCACAGCTAAACAGTACCAACCAGACGATGTTCCATTTGGCGCGCCAGATCACCCTCCACAGTTTGAGAAAATCAAGGGTGTCCTGTTCTTCGCTGTGCGGCTGATGCAGCTGCAAATGCGGCTGGAGCGGACGCTCGACGTAGGTGCTGGGGCTGTTGTCCATGATTAGAAAAAGCCTTGTGCAATGGAGATGGTGTCACCGGGGGCAATGACGGTGTTGCGCGTGACCGTGTCGGTCAGGGGCGGGCTGCCATCGCCGCGCACGATGGTCACGCGCTTGATCGAGGCCCGCTCGGTCAGGCCACCGCCCAAGGCGATGGCTTTTTCCAGGGTCAAACCAGGCTCGAACGGATAGCTGCCGGGTTTCTGCACCTCGCCATTGATGTAGAACGAGCGGTAGGTGATCAGGCTCAGGCTGACCTTGGGGTCGACCAGATAACCTTGCTTGAGCCCGTTGACGATGATCTTTTCGACCTGATTGGGGGTAAGCCCCCTGGCGGCAATCTCACCCAGAAACGGGTAGGAAAACGTTCCGGCATCGTTGAGGCGGATCTCCTTGAAACTCAGGTCCCGCTCACCGTATACGGTGATGCGCAGCACATCGCCAGAGGCCAGTTTGTACTGGACCCCGGGGTCTGCGGCATAACACGCGGGCAACAGCAGCAGCAACAACACGAACAACAGGCCAAGGATGCGTGAGTTCATGAAGAAGTCCTCTTACAGACTTACGGTGAAGCTGATCAGGAAAATGTTGCGGGTGAAGCTTTGATTGTCGGCATCGGAGTCGTCGTCGCGGTAGCGATAGCCGAGCTCGATATCCAGCCAGCGGCGCATCGCGTACACCAGGGCCAGGTTGAGGTCACGAAGGTCGTCGGTGCGGTCCTGGCCCTCGTAGACATAGCGGCCCAGCCCGGCTTCGGCCACCGTGGTGATCCGTTCGGTCCAGCCATGGCGCCAACCGAGCTGGGCATAGGTGGACTTGACGGCGTCAGCGCCATCGTCGCCCTCGGCCATGGCTTGGCGGGCAAGCAGGGAAAAGGTCGAGTAAGTTCGTGGTTTCCATCGCAGGTCCACCTGCCAGGTGGGATTGTCGAGGTCGTTGACATCACTGTCATCGAAGTTCTTTCGCTCATAACCAACGCGGACCTTACCGGTAGTGCGTGCGCTGAAGTCCCATTCGGCACCGGCAAGCACTGCGTCGGATTTACTATCGAGGCGGCTGTCGGATTCGATGTAGTCGAAAATGGTGTGGTCGTACTCCAGCAGGCCACGGGTGTTGCTGCCTATGCGGTGGTACCAGGTCGTGGTCAGGCCGGTGGTATTGCGCTCTTTGTCGTCGTTGATACCGTCGGAGTTGCCGTAGCGCAGTTGAGCGTAACTTGCCCCCAGATCGATCTGATTGGCAGCGCTTTTGGCGCCGTAGGTATAGAGGCCACCAACGCGGCCACTGCGGATCTTGTCGTTGATGCCATCGACCGCGGTCGAATACGTACGCTCGTATTTACGCCCTTCCACGTCAAGTTTCAGGCGATGACGGTCGGTGAACTCCATGATGCTGTCCACCCGTACCCGTTGGGCTGTGTACGAGGCATCTGACTCGTCATGATAAATGTACCGCGCTGGCTGCCAGGTCAGTCGGGTGGCACTGTTGCGGTCTTCAGCCTTGAGTTCGAAGGAGGGCGCCAACTTGGTCACCAGCGAGGACTGGGAGTTTTGGTCCAGTTCGCGAAAGTTGTCGTCATAACTTTCTGCGAGCTGCAGCGTTGGCGTGAAGTTGAGTCCATAGAAATCAATAGGCTGCGGAGCGAGGCCCCAGGCCATTCCAGGCCATGAAAAGGCCATGATCAGTGCGAAAGGGCCCTGTGACTTCAATGCCATGTCATTGCTCCTGCAGCAATAGTTCTCTCGAACAGTGCAAAACAGCGATTCAGTTTGTTGATTGATTAATGATGCTGGCGCTGGATGTCTATTTTAAGTTGATGTTCACATCCCAATGACAGGCATTTCAAAACTATAAATCGCGACATATATAATCAAGATTGCTGTCGTTCGAGGTTACTCAATGGAACACGGACCTGCTGTTCTCGATTTAGAAACTGAAGCAAAATCATGACTCGCTCGGCGCCGACCATTGATAAGAAAACACCTTCGAATGTCGACAGTGGGCCACGGATTATTTGCAGCGTTTCGCCAGGCGTGAGTGCGTGGGTTGCAGGCAGTTCCAGTGGTTTAAAGCACCGCGCGCGCAGATGCTCGATGACAGGATCGGCCACTACTGCCGGGCCGTGATTGAAATCGACAACTCGGCTGACGCCGCGAGTAGAACGCAACGGGCCCCAGTTGTCGTCATGGCTCAGCTGAATGAAAAGATACCCGGGGAAGAGCGACTCCAGGGCCTTATGCGGCTTGCCGCGAATGAGGCGCTCACTGACGATTTGCGGGCGAAATATCACATAGTTCTGTCGCAGCAGGTTGATCTGGGCCCGTCCATCCTGGCGCGGCTTACACTGCAAAAGATACCAATTGGAACCAGGGGTGCTAACTGTTCGCATGTTGGCAAGCTCCGTATATGGCGAATGGTCAAGCACCCGACTGCTCGTGCAGTAGGGATGCCATTAAGCTTGTGGCAGTTCTATCAAGGCCCTGGAATAGTGCAAAACATCCGTGTCTAATTCTTATTAACGGGGGTGTGTATCAATAATGAAGCGAGTGACGGGGGTTGTATCAATAATGAAGCAAGTGATCGCGGGTAAAGGTGGAAAATTTCGAGGACAAAGCTACCGCACGGTCCGGACATTCGGCCCATTAAAAACAATCAATTCAATCGCGGCCTGAATGCCAGGATCGGCGGATATCGATAAAAGTTACACGCTCGTCCCACGCCCATACTGAAAGGCCGATGTATTTATCGACCACTCAAGGCAGCCTGTCAAACGCTACCCGTCAAAAAACAGGCCTTCTATCAAATAGTTGGCTTCGTAGTTATTAACCATCTGTTTTATAATGTTTTTTTCTTTCGTCGTGCCGATGGAACTTTTAGCTCAGTTAAAAGTCAACGTTTGACGCAACAGATGCATTAAGGCAATAGCCAAGCGTTAATAAGAAGTATTTGAAATATCCGGGTTTTTTTCGTTCTTCGGTAGATCAGCAATGCTCTGTCCTATGGCAGCGCATAGACCTTGAATAACTTCTTGTCCGTATCGCTGGCGCCGCCCAGGTACTCTTCGTAGGCCTGCTCAATCTCGCCCGAACGGTACATTTCACTCAGCGTGGTATCGACCAGCAAACGGAAATCCTCATCGTCTCGTTCCACCACCATTGCGGTCGGTGAGTATTCAAAAATACGCTCCAGCAGTATCAGATTTCCGGCGGGGTAATCCTTACCGAGGAGGTTCTTGAGCAACATGCGCTCAGAGAAGAAAGCATCGGCTTTGCCCTCGGCGACCCGCTTGAGGCCTGCGTCGGTGTTTTCGACCGTGACCAGTGTCGCCACCACACCGAGCAAGCGCATCTGCTGACGGATCCACGCCTCGGTGACTCCGCCAGCGGTGGCGGCATAGGTCTGGTTGGCCAGGCCACGGTTGACGGTCGCGCGCCAGGTCGGACCGCTATGGGCCGCCTTGCCGTTGAGCACATTCAGCAGCGCTTCGGGTGCATCCTCACGCACCACTGTCGAGAGGCCGGCCGTGTAGATAGGCACCGAGTAACTCACCGTCTTGCGTCGTTCCAGGGTTGGCGGTGTCGGCGTACAGAGGATATCGACCTTGCCCGAGCTGACGGCGCTGATCTCATCGGCGAGCCTGACTGGCTGGTAGCGCACCTGCAACGCCGGCAAACCCAGGTCGGCCTTGACCTTCTCGGCGATTTTCAGGCACAGCTCGATGGCATAACCGCTGGCCTTGTCGCCCTCCTGATTGCTGAACGGTGCGAAGTCCGGCAGGTAGCCCAGGGTGAACGTGTTGCTCGCGCGTACGCGCTCAAGAGTATTGGCACTGGTCAGTACCGGCACCAGCGTGAGCAGCCAGGCAAGCAGCAGGTGGGTGGGTTTGCTCAGTTGTACGTTCATATCCTGGTTCCCTGTCAGATGTCTGGGCAGTCCTGAAGACCCCGCCTAAGGATTGCCGGCCCTGGCCTGAGCGGTTGGCGACTCATCGATAAAGCGCTTGGCGAGGAAGCCATAGAGCAGGTAACCGAACGCAAGGACCAGGGTGGCACCGAACACCGCGTCTTTGCCGCAGGCATACAGGGCATACAACGAATAGGCCATGGCGATCAGCAATACCAGGGTGTTGCGGGTGTACACAGACGAGGCTGCCTGGGCCTTGTACATGATGACCAGCAGGCCGGTGAGGGCGGTCACGTAGGGAATCAGATTGGTTACCGCCGCCAGGCTGACCAGTTTGCTGAACTGGGCGCTGGCATTGGGCGAAATGGTCGACAGGGCCATCACGGTCTGCAACACGCCACAGACCATCATGCCAATGATTGGCGCATTCCGGGCGCTGACCTTGCTGAACAGTTTCGGGAACATACCCTGGTCGGCGGTCATCTTGGCCGTTTGCGCCAGGGTGAACTGCCAGCCCAGCAGCGAACCGATACAGGCCATCACCGCCAGCGCCATGATGAGGTTGCCGATCGCGGGATTGAACAGGCGCGCGTAAACCAGAGCGAAGGGGGCCGATGAGTTGGCAAGCTCGGCGTTGGGAATGATGCCCTGGATAACCGTCGTCGACAGTACATAGACTACCGCCGCGCCGAGGGTGCCGAACAAGCAGGCCAGCGGCACGTTGCGCTTGGGATCTTCCACCGCATCGGAAGCCTGGGCGGCCGACTCCATGCCGAGGAAAGCCCAGAGCGTCAGCGGGATCGTCTTGCCGATGGCCTCGGAGAGCGGCAGATGGTTCGGGTTCCAGGCGGCGGCCAGCACCTCGGGCTTGAACCAGAACCAACCGATGAGACTCAAGCCCGCCACCGGGACGATCACCCCCCAGACGCTGATCGAGCCGATCCTGCCGGTGATGTTCGGGCCACCGAAGTTGGCGACGATGGTTAGCCAGATCAGCCCAACCGTGCCGATGAACAGCGCAGTGGCGCCGCTGCCCAACCAGGGTACGAAGGACGTCAGGTAACCCACGGCGGAGATGGCGACGGCCACGTTGGCGATGGCGAGCGAGAGGAAGTACAGATACGAACAGAGGAAGAACCCTGACTTGCCATGGGCCTCTTCGGTATAGGCCGACAGCCCTCCCGAGCGCGGACAGAAAATGCCGCATTGGGCGAAACAATAGGCAATGGCCATGGAGCCAATCGCGGTGATCAGCCATGACAGCAGCGAGACAGCCCCGAGTTGAGCCATGCTCGTCGGCAGCATGATGATGCCCGACCCCATCATGTTGACGGTCACCAGTGTGGTGAGCCCCACAAGGCTCATTTTCTTGCTCGAGTCGGCCATCGGAAACTCCTTGCGCTGCCCAAAGCGTTGACCCACTCCAGCGGTTGATTGCCTCTGGCAGTCAGCATAGACGCCGGACAGGCAAGTCGTTCTCGCAGTCTGTTGAGGAACGATGGACCCGACTGAAACGACTGCCCCTGTGGCAATGGCCTTTGTCACGAAATGAAAAGCCATTGTCGTCTGATGAGAAGCGATCAGGCAGCCTGCGGCCTACAGTCCAATCAGCGCAATTCACGCCAAAATCGCAGATTGGAGAAAAACAGGCATGGCCAAAGCCGTACGCTTCTACGAAACAGGTGGTCCCGAAGTCCTTCGCTATGAAGACGTCGAGGTTGGCGAACCCGGCCCGGGACAGGTTCGTCTTCGTCATGTGGCTGTCGGCCTGAACTATGCCGACACCTACTTTCGCAATGGTACCTACCCGATCCCGCTGGCCAACGGCATGGGGGTCGAAGCATCCGGTGTGGTGCTGGCGGTCGGCGAGGGTGTAACCCATGTGGCGGTTGGCGATCGCGTCACCTACACCGGTTTTCTCAACACCCTGGGCGCCTACAGCACCGAGCGTTTGATCCCGGCCGCGCCGCTGATCAAATTACCGGAAACCATCAGCTTCGAGACCGCCGCGGCCATGACCATGCGCGGCCTGACGTCATCGTACCTGATGCGCCGCATTTACAATTTCAAGGTCGGCGACAGCATTCTGCTGCACGCCGCCGCAGGTGGTGTCGGTCTGATCGTCTCGCAGTGGGCCAAGCTGCTCGGCTTGACGGTAATCGGCACTGTGTCCACCGAGGCCAAGGGCGAAATCGCCCGGGCCCATGGGTGCGACCACGTCATCAACTACAGCCACGAAGACGTTGCCAAGTGCGTTCGCGACCTGACTGACGGCGTCGGCGTCAACGTGGTGTTCGACAGCGTCGGCAAGAATACCTTCATGGGTTCTCTGGATTCGCTCAAGCGCCGCGGCCTGATGGTTTGCGTGGGTACGGCTTCCGGTCCGATCCCGGCCTTCGACCCGGTAATGCTGGCGATGAAGGGTTCGCTGTTCCTGACCCGCCCGGCGTTAGCCGACTACATCGCCGATCCGGCGGAGAAGGCCGCCCTGGCCGGTGAGTTGTTCGATCACGTCGGTAGCGGTCGAATCAAGATCGAGATCAACCAGCACTATGCATTGCAGGATGCCGTGCAGGCCCATCGTGATCTGGAGTCGCGCAAGACCACCGGCTCGTCGATTTTCGTCATTTAAGGGAGCTACCTGCCATGAAAGTCGAACAATTGACCAGCAACATTGGCGCGGAATTAGTCGGCGTCAACCTCGCCGACGCCCTCCATGACGAGGGTCTTTTTACCGAGATTCGTGCCCAGTTGCTCAAGCACCGGGTGGTGTTCTTGCGCGACCAGGACATCAGCCGCGCCGAGCACGTCGCCTTCGCCCGGCGTTTCGGCGAGCTGGAGGATCATCCGGTGGCCGGCAGTGACCCGGATCACCCGGGCCTGGTGCGCATCTACAAGAACCCGGACCAGCCGATGGATCGCTACGAGAACGCCTGGCACACCGACGCCACCTGGCGTGAGGCCCCGCCGATGGGGTGTGTGCTGCGGTGCGTGGAGTGCCCGCCGGTGGGGGGCGACACTATGTGGGCGAACATGGTGGTGGCCTACGAGCGTCTACCCGATGACGTGAAGGCGAAGATTGCCGACCTGCGCGCCCGCCACAGCATCGAGGCGAGCTTCGGCGCGGCCATGCCGATCGACAAGCGCCTGGCGCTCAAGGCCCAGTATCCGGACGCCGAGCACCCGGTGGTGCGCACTCACCCGGAAACCGGCGAAAAAGTGCTGTTCGTCAATGCCTTCACCACCCACTTGAGTAACTACCATACCCCCGAGCGGGTGCGCTTCGGCCAGGATGCCAACCCTGGCGCGGCCGACCTGCTGCGCTACCTGATCAGCCAGGCGTACATCCCCGAGTATCAGGTGCGCTGGCGTTGGAAACCCAACAGCATCGCCATCTGGGACAACCGCAGTACCCAGCACTACGCCGTAATGGACTACCCACCTTGCCATCGCAAGATGGAGCGCGCCGGCATCATCGGTGACAAGACTTACTGATCAACCGCTTCTGCATTCGCATACGCGCCTGCCCGGCACGGCCGGGGGAGCGGAAAACCATAATAATAGGAGTAGCTCATGCAATTCTTCGACGATTCCCTGCACCCTGAAAACATGGAAAAGGTGGTCATCACCGTCGCCCCGTACGGCCCTGAATGGATGCCGGAAGACTTCCCCGAAGACATTCCGCTGACCATGGACGAACAGGTGCAGAAGGCTGTCGATTGCTACGAGGCCGGTGCCACCGTATTGCACCTGCATGTGCGCGAACTGGACGGCAAGGGCTCCAAGCGCCTGTCCAAGTTCAACGAACTGATCGCCGGCGTCCGTGAAGCCGTGCCGGACATGATCATCCAGGTCGGCGGCTCGATTTCCTTCGCCCCCGAAAGCGATGGCGAAGCCGCCAAATGGTTGTCCGACGATACCCGCCACATGCTGGCCGAGCTCACGCCAAAGCCGGACCAGGTCACCGTGGCAATCAACACCACCCAGATGAACATCATGGAGCTGCTCTATCCGGAATACCTGGAAGGCACTTCCCTGGCTAACCCGGCCTTTCAGGCCGCCTACAGCGAGATGACCGTACCGGCCGGCCCGGCCTGGGTCGAGGAACACCTGCGGCGCCTGATGGCGGCCGGCGTCCAGCCGCATTTTCAACTGACCGGCATGCATGCGATGGAGACCCTCGAGCGCCTGGTACGCAAGGGCGTCTACAAGGGGCCGCTGAACCTGACCTGGATCGGCATCGGCGGTGGTTTCGATGGCCCTAATCCGTTCAACTTCTTCAACTTCGTCCACCGTGCGCCGGACGGCTGCACCCTGACCGCCGAGTCGCTGTTGAAGAACGTCCTGCCATTCAACGTCATGGCGCTGTCCATGGGCCTTCACCCGCGCGTGGGCATCGAAGACACGATCATCGATCAGAAGGGCAAGCGCTTCAGCTCGGTGCAGCAGATCGAGCAGACCGTGCGCGTCGCTCATGAGCTGGGCCGCGAAATCGCCACCGGCCAGCAAGCGCGCGAGATCTATCGCATCGGTGTGCAGTATCAAAGCATCGAAGAAACCCTGCTGGCCAACGGCATGTCGCCAAACCGCAAGGCTGGCCAGAAAGGCGTGCCGCAACGCGGCTGACCGGCAGCGGGCGAGAGGCCGACGGCTGCTCGCCCGCTGCATTGGCACAAGGTCGACATGCCCTACAACAATAATAAGTAGCAGCAAAACCCCGAGGAGGCAGCATGGCCTTTCACCCCAGTGCAGCAGACGATGACGAGCCAGGCTCGGTCGGTGTTGCGCGTAAATACGCCTGGATCGTCTTCGCGTTGACGTTCGGCCTGTTGATTTCCGACTACATGTCGCGGCAGGTGCTCAATGCCGTGTTCCCGCTGCTCAAGAGCGAGTGGGCGCTGAGCGACAGCCAACTCGGCCTGCTCAGTGGCATCGTCGCCTTGATGGTTGGCCTCTTGACGTTTCCCCTGTCGCTGATGGCGGATCGCTTTGGGCGGGTCAAAAGCCTGGCGTTGATGGCGCTGCTGTGGAGCCTGGCCACTCTGGGCTGCGCGCTGGCGCAGGATTACCAGCAGATGTTCATTGCCCGCTTCATGGTCGGCGTCGGCGAAGCCGCCTACGGCAGCGTCGGTATCGCGGTGGTGATCTCGGTTTTTCCCAGACACATGCGCGCCACGCTCTCCAGTGCCTTTATGGCGGGAGGCATGTTCGGTTCGGTATTGGGCATGGCCCTGGGCGGAGTGATCGCCGCCAAGCTGGGCTGGCGCTGGTCGTTCGCCGGCATGGCGCTGTTCGGCCTGCTGCTGGCGGGGCTTTACCCGATCATCGTCAAGGAAGCGCGAATCGCCCCACAGCGCGCCGCCATGGCCGCGAACAAGGCCGTTGCAGCGGTCAAGCGTCCGTTGCGCACGCTGTTTTCCAGTCGTTCGGTGATCGGCGCCTATGTCGGCAGCGGCTTGCAGCTGTTCGTCGGTGGCACCGTGATCGTGTGGATGCCGAGCTACCTCAACCGTTACTACCAAATGGGTGCGGACAAGGCCGGTGCTGTCGCGGCGATCATCGTGCTGTGCAGCGGTGTGGGGATGATTCTCTGTGGCATGCTCAGCGACCGTCTGTGTCGCCAATCGCCGGAACGCAAGATCGCCCTGGCCATCGCTTACTGCCTGGGCAGCTGCCTGCTGCTGACGCTGGCTTTTGCCCTGCCGGCGGGGTCCGCCCAACTGGCGTTGATCTGCCTGGGCATGCTGTTTGTCGCCGGTACTACCGGGCCTGCCGGGGCAATGGTTGCCAATTTGACCCACTCTTCAGTCCACGGCACTGCCTTCGCCACGCTGACCTTGGCCAACAACATGCTGGGGCTGGCTCCGGGGCCGTTCATCACCGGCAAGGTGTCCGATTTCATCGGTTTGCATGCAGCCTTCCAGTTGGTGCCACTGGTCAGCATCGCCGCGGCGGCGGTGTTCTTTTACGCCAAGTGCCACTACCACAACGATATTGCGCGGCTTAAGGGCGATAGCGTCAGTGACAGGGCCGATAAAGCGGCATACGGGGTGAAATCGTGAGTCGTCGTTTGCATATCGATGTGTTCTTCGACTTCATCTGCCCCTGGTGCCTGATCGGCAAGCGCCAACTGGAGCTCGCGCTGGCCCTGTTGCGCAGCCAGCAGCCGGATGTCGAAATCACGCTGGCGTGGCAAGGGGTCCAGCTGCTGCCACAGTTGCCGGCAGAGGGTGAACCCTTCGCCGAGTTCTATCTGAAGCGCCTGGGCAGTGCCGAAACCGTGCGCATGCGCCAGGCGCAGGTACAGCAGGCCGCCGCGGCGGTCGGGCTGTCCATCGACCTGAGCGGCATCGGCAAGATGCCCAATACCGCCGACGCCCATCGCCTGCTGGAGCGCGCCAACTCGCTTGGCAGCACGGCGCAGCGTGAGGTCCTGCTCGAACGGCTGTTTGCCGCCTACTTCCATCACGGTGAGGACCTGGGGTGCCGTGACACCTTGATGGCCATCGCCAAGTCGTGCGGCTTCGACGCCGCCGCCGTGGCCGACTGCCTGCAGGGTGACGCCAGCCCCTTTGTCGGCAACACACGGGCTGCCAGCAGCGTGCCCTGTTTTCACTTCGACCGTCGCTTGACGATCGCTGGGGCACAGCCTGCCGAGGTGCTGCTCGGCGCCATGTACGAAGTGCTGCTTCATAGCGAGCTCGAGCGGCAGCCGTCATGAGTCTGCGCATACCGGTGCCTGCCGGCAAACTCCCGCAGGCCGGTGGCCGCGCGCTGTTCGAAGTCGATGGCAGAAGCCTGGCGTTGTTCAACGTCGAAGGGGGGCTCTATGCCATCGACGATAGCTGCCCGCACCAGGGCGCCTCGCTGTGTGGCGGGCGCCTCGATGGGCGGGTGATTCAATGCTGTGCCCATGGCCTGCGCTTCGATCTGCGCAGCGGCTACTTGCTCAACTCCACCAAACTCAAGGTCGCCAACTATCCGGTCGAGGTAGTCGACGGCCAGGCATTCATCGTTATCGTCCCCGAGGAGTCCGCGCCATGAGCGCCATTGCTCTGAGCAGCATCCACAGCCGAACGCGCGAACTGGCGCCGGGTTTTATTGTCAGCCTGATCGTTGCGGCGGCGGCGACTTTCCTCTCCGAGCACTACGGTGCGCCGGTCATGTTGTTTGCCTTGCTGCTGGGCATGGCGCTGAACTTTCTCTCCGGCGAGGGCCCGTGCAAGGCCGGCATCGAGTTCACGGCGCGCACCGTGCTGCGCATTGGCGTAGCCCTGTTGGGCATGCGGATCACCCTCGAACAGATCGCCGCGCTGGGCTGGAAGCCTGTTGCCCTGGTGGTGATCCTGGTGGTGGTGACGATTGGTATCTCGGTGGTGGCGGCCAAGGCGCTCGGCTTCCAGCGCCTGTTCGGCATGCTCACCGGAGGGGCTACCGCGATCTGTGGCGCCTCGGCGGCGCTGGCCCTGGCCGCGGCGTTGCCCAATCATCCGCAGAAAGAGCGCGCCACACTGTTCACCGTGATCGGTGTATCGGCGCTTTCCACCGCGTCGATGATCCTTTACCCGATGATTGCCAACTGGTTTTCATTGTCGCCACAAATCGCCGGGGTGTTCCTTGGCGCCACCATCCACGACGTCGCCCAAGTGGTCGGCGCCGGCTACAGCATGTCCACCGAGACCGGCGATACGGCCACGGTGGTCAAGTTGATGCGTGTCGCCATGCTGCTACCGGTGATCCTCTGCGCCGCCATGATCACGCGTATGCAGGGCGCCGACCCGACGGCCAAACGGCCGCCGCTGCTGCCCTGGTTCGCCGTCGGTTTCCTGCTTCTCGCCTGCATCAACAGCACCGGCTGGGTTGCCCCGGCGGTGCAGGACTCCGTCAACGAGCTGTCGCGCTGGAGCCTGGTGGTGTCCATCAGTGCCTTGGGGATGAAGACTCAGCTCAAGGAGCTCGCCGCGGTCGGTATCAAGCCGATCCTGCTGATGGTGGGGGAAACGGTGTTCCTCGCGGTCCTGGTGCTGCTGTTGCTGCACTGGGGGCTGTAAGCCCTGCTACGGGTTGCACCCTCTTGCGCCCGCACTGCGTTTACTTCATGGCGCAGTGGGGCACTCGACCGGAGCCACAGGCACCGGTTCCTTTGCGGCGACTGTGACGGCAGTCGCCGTTTTTTTTGATTCCCGGTCCCCCATGCGCACGGCGCACCGGCTCCCTCAGGGCTCTGTGCGGTCGGGAAGGGTGCCTGTTTCAGTCGGCGCTTTGACGGATGGTTTTTTTTGCGTGCTACGCCAGGACGCCGGCGGCATGCCGAACTGCGTGATGAACCAGCGGGTAAAAGAACTCGCCATGGAATATCCCAGCATGTCGGCAACCTGGCTCAGCGAATAGCTCGGGTTCTCCAGGTAGCGCAACACCAGATCGCGACGCACGTCGTTGATCAGGTCATTGAAGGTGCAGTCATCTTCTTTCAGCCGGCGCTGCAGCGTGCGCACGTTCATGCCCTGGGTCTGGGCGATCTGCTCGATGGTGGCGCGTCCCATGGGCAGCAGCAAGTAGATGGCCTTGCGTACCTCGAACAGGGTCGAAGGTCCTTCATCGCGTTGCAGCGAATCGAGATAACGCTGGGCGTAGCGTGCCATACCCTGATCGGCATGGGGATTGGTGATGTCAAGGTTGGCGTCAGGACAGACAATGCCATTGAACTCGCTGCCGAACTCCAGATTGCACCCAAACAGCCGGCGATGCAGTTGCAGATTATCGGGGGGCTGGTGGGTGAAGTTGACGCTGTAGGGGTGCCAATGCGTTCCGAGCAGTGCGGCGCACAGGCGGAACATCACCCCGATTGCCAGTTCATTGGCCTGTCGGCAGGGCATCGGCGACCCGGTGACCACCTCCTCGCGGATGATCACCATTCTGCCCGCTTCCTCGACGAAGATCGCCAACGAGTCGTTCATCAGATGACGGTAATGCACCAGCACCTGTAACGCATCACGCAGCGTTCGTTGATGGGTGAGCAGCAGGCTGACAACACCAAAATCGGAGAGCTGGCGTGACTCGGCCATGCTCAAGCCAAAGGACTGGCAACCGCTGGCATAGGCCGAGTTTTCCAGCAGGCGCACCGCCGCATCGATGGGAATACGGTGCTCGGGGGTTTGCAACAGGGCTTTGCTCAAACCGACATCGGCCAGCAGGACCTGTGGGTTCAACCCCAGGTGCTGCGCTACCTCCAGGTAGTTGGTCAACACGGCGGCGCGTACGAGCTTGGTCATGTAGGAGCTTTTTCTTGTTGTGGTTGCAACCGAAATTAACGTGACTGGCTATATCCAGCAAGTCATGAAATGAAAAGTTCTGGATGTGAGCTGCGCGTTGACTCCCGTATTTTTTTGCGCCCCAAGGCAAATCGGCGCAACGAGAAATTTGTCATCAAAAGAAAAGTCACTGACGTCAAATGATAAGCGCGCAGGAGGGGGGCTCTTTAATGTCGGCACTACAAAAAGAGTCTGGCGAAACAGCCAGTCGAGTCATCGAGAAGACGAAGGTGTTCACGTGAACAAATTGCAAACCGCCGCAACCGTTCTGATCGTACCGGGCCTGCGCGACCATGTTGCCGAGCATTGGCAAACTCTGCTTGAGGCCAGGTTGAGCAAGGTACGCAGCGTGCCACCCCTTGAAACCGACAAGCTCGACTGCGCCGCTCGCGTGCGTGCCCTCCAGCACGAACTTGCGCAGATCGACGGGCCGGTGATTCTCGTCGCTCACAGCGCCGGTGTGCTGATGGTCGCGCACTGGGCAGCCCGGCACAGCGGCCCGATCAAGGGTGCTCTGCTGGTCGCGCCGCCCGACCTCGATGCTACCTGGCCGCAGGGCTACCCAGCCCCACAAACCCTTCGAGCCAATGGCTGGGCCCCTCTGCCCACCGGCGCGCTCCCTTTTCGCAGCCTCGTGGCGGGCAGCACCAACGATCACCTGGCCAGCCTGGAGGCAGTCACCCGTATGGCCCGCGACTGGGACAGCGAACTGCTCAACCTCGGCGAAGTCGGCCACCTCAATCCGGCTTCGGGCTTTGGCCACTGGCCGCAGGCCGAAGCACTCATTCTGGAACTGGATCGCTAGTCAGGCACCTGGCCGGTCGCAACGCGTCCGGTAATTGCTCTAACGCGTGAAAAAAACGCAGGCCCTTTCACCAGGGCTTACGCAAGGGAAGCTGCGCTTAAAAACAAGTACAACATGGCGGAGACAACGCAATGCATAACAATAAGAGTCATAGCCACAACCCCCCACATCGCAGCCTGCTGACCCTGGCTATCCTTGCTGCTTGCGTGCCGGTTGCCCATGGGTTTGAGCTCGACACCGGCAATCCCGACTGGGCCGTGCGCTTTGACAACACCGTCAAGTACAACTACGGCGTGCGCACCGAGAGCGCGGACCGGCGCATGCTGGGGACGCCGAACAACAACGACGGCGACTACAACTTCCGCAAGTCCGGCACCAACATTACCAACCGTGTGGACCTGTTGACCGAGCTGGATGTGGTCCATCAAGGCAACAAGGGTTTTCGCGTCAGTGCCGCGAGCTGGTACGACAAGGCGTATGAAAACACCGGCTCCAATTCCAATCCGTTCGTCAACGGCAATGGATCAACTTCGGGCCTGGTCGCCAATGATCCGCGTCTTGGCGCGGTCACCCGGGACAATGTCGGCAATGGCAGCCCTCACCTGAGCAACTACGCCCAGCGCTACTACACCGGTCCCTCCGGCGAGATTCTGGATGCCTTCGTCTTCTACAGCACCGAAGTGGGTGAGGAGTCCCTGTTCAGCATCAAGGCCGGGCAACACAACGTGTTCTGGGGTGAGACCATTCTGAACCCGGTGCATTCGGTCAGCTACGGCCAGTCCGGCCTTGATCTGGCCAAGCTGGCAGCGTCCCCCGGTACCGAGGCCAAGGAACTGTTCGTCCCGCGCAATCAGGTGTCGATGTCCTTCACCGTCAATCCCGAGTTGACCCTGGGCGCCCAGTACTTCCTGGACTGGAATGCCGCGCGCCTGCCTGAGGCCGGCACCTACTATGGCGGTTCGGATCTGGTGGGGTTTGGCGCGCAGTCTTTCCTGCTGGGCAATACCAATGCCGTGGTACCTGGAAGCCCGCTGGGTTGTGGCCTGGCACCCTGCAACGGGCTGACCAATGTGCGTCGTGGGCATGATTTGAAACCGGACAAGCACGGCGACTGGGGGGTGATGGCCAAATGGTCGCCGCAATGGCTGGACGGTACGCTGGGCGTTTACTACCGCAAGACCTCGGATATTTTGC
This sequence comes from Pseudomonas sp. KH_050, assembly GCF_057838875.1. Lineage (NCBI taxonomy): Bacteria > Pseudomonadati > Pseudomonadota > Gammaproteobacteria > Pseudomonadales > Pseudomonadaceae > Pseudomonas > Pseudomonas sp. KH_050. Next base: position 3,298,834 of record NZ_CM174478.1, read on the forward strand.
CGCAGGCCTGGTTGAACGGCGCCGGGCTGAGTTCGGCGAATGCCAACGGTACGCCGCCAGCGGGGATGGTGCCGGCTGTCGTCAATACGCTGAACTCGCTGAGCACCGCCACCTATCAACTGGCCTATGGCGACGACATCGACGTCTTCGGTTTCAGCCTGTCCAAGGATGTGGCGGGGATTAGTGTCGGCAGTGACCTGAACATCCGCCACAACATGCCGCTGGCCAGCATCCCGGCTGTGCTCAGTTCCACCGGGCCGCTGGGTCTGGGTCAAGGTCTGGGCCTGTTGCCTGCGCGTACGGCGGCCACCGGTATCGTCTATGACACCCCTGGCAAAGGCGACAGCATGAGCGCCACCGGCGACACGCTGCACTGGACGCTCAACGGTCTGATGACCATTTCCAAGACACCGCTGTTCGATTCGGCCGTCCTGCTCGGCGAGCTGTATTACAGCAACCTGCTCAAGCTCGATAGCAAGAACGAGGCGCTCTACAAGGGCAAGAGCAGCTATCGCGGCATTGATGCGCCGACCCGGGACAACTGGGGTATCGCAGTCAACTTCACGCCGACCTGGTACCAGGTGTTCCCTGGGGTCGACTTGAGCATGCCGATGTCCGTCAACGTCGGCCTGGACGGCGTTTCACCGGTGTCCGGCGGTGGTGCGAAAGACACCGGCAACTATGCGCTCGGCGTCGGTGCTGCCGTCTACAACAAATACTTTGTCGACCTCAAGTACGTGGATGCCTTCGGCGAGGCAGACAAGTGCGATGTCAGCGGGATCGGTACCGGTGCTGCCAATGCCGGCAGTGGCGATGGCTCCACGCCGAACGCCTTCAGCGGTAACCAGAACTATGCCTGCTATGCCGGTGGCTATTCGGCCTTCTCGGGAGGCGGCGCGACCACTGAAGACCGTGGCGCGCTGTACCTGACGCTGAAAACCACCTTTTGATTCACCCATTGCTTAGTCATTAAGCAGGAGAACAACAAAATGAAATTCGTCCAAACTCTGCTGGCCGCTTCCCTGGCCATGACCATTGCCACGCATGCACAGGCAGCCGTATCGGCTCCGGAGGCGGCCCGACTGGGCAGCAGCCTGACCCTGGTGGGTGCCGAAAAGGCCGGTAATGCCGACGGTTCCATTCCCGCCTATAACGGCGGCCTGAACACTGCCCCGGCCAGCTTCAAGACGGGTGACAGTATGCGCCCGGACCCCTTTGCCGGGGAAAAACCGCTGCTGGTGATCAATGGCAAGAACGTCGACCAGTACAAGGGCATGCTCAGTGCCACCACCGTGGAGCTGGCCAAGCGTTTCCCCAGCTACCGCGTCGACGTTTATCCGACCCACCGCACCGCAGCATTGCCGCAGGCGGTGCTGGATAACAGTCTGAAGAATGCCAACGGCGCCAAGTCCCTTGAAGGCGGGTTGGCCATCGACAACGTATTGCCCGGCGTACCGTTTCCGATCCCGCAATCGGGCAGCGAGGCCATGTGGAACTTCTTGCTGCGTTACCAGGGGGTCAACATCAACTCCAAGTACGACTCCTGGAACGTCGACTCGGCCGGCGTGCCAAGCCTGGCGACCACCGGCCAGGCGTTCATTACCTACCCGATCTACGAGAACATGGCGCAGCCGATCAGCAGTGCCGACGTGTACTACCAGATGAAGCTGTACTACACCGGCCCCGCGCGCAGGGCCGGCGAGGCGATCATGCTCAAGGACGCCGCCAACCCGCTGGAGCAGCCGCGCCGCGCGTGGCAGTACCTGCCGGGTCAGCGTCGGGTCAAACTGGCGCCGAACCTGGCCTATGACACACCGAACCCCGGTACCGCCGGCGCCGGCACTTACGACGATGTATTCGTGTTCAACGGCGCGCTGGATCGCTACGACTGGAAGCTGGTGGGCAAGCAGGAAATGATCGTGCCCTACAACACCTACAAGCTGACCTACGCCCAGGATCCCAAGACGCTGACCACCCCCAACCACCTCGCACCCGATTTCGTGCGCTGGGAGAAGCACCGTGTCTGGGTCGTGGAGGGCAACCTCAAGGCCGGCGCACGTCACATCTACCAGAAGCGCCGCTTCTACCTGGATGAAGACAGCTGGGCCGCTCTGGCCTCCGACCAGTACGACGCGCGTGGCCAGCTCTACCGTGGATCCTTCGCTTTCCTCAGCCAGAGCTATGACAAGCAGGTTCCGGACTCCACGCCTTTCATGATCTACGACCTGGTCGGTGGCTCCTACAACATCAACGGAGTGGTGGGTCCTTACGGCGGCATCCGGTACATCGATTCGCTGTCCAAGGCGCAGTGGTCGCCGGAGTCCCTGGCGGGGGCCGGTATTCGCTAGACACACTGTGATAAAGCGCCCGTTCGGTCGACTGCCCCGGCAGTCTGACCGGACGCCTGTCGGTGTGGCGCCGATTGTCCAGGGCGCCTGATTCCAACGCCGGGCTGCACTCTGCGTAGCCCCGGCGCAGTTCCCTCAAGAGGACGCAGTATGTGTTCGTACAAGAAGTACGTGTTGCTGGCGCTGGGCGCCACGCTGGCACTGTTGCAGGGTGTCGCCCAGGCGGCCAGCTACATTGACGTGCTGGATCTGCCGGCCAGGACCAGTGCCCTGGCGGTGCGCAGTCCCTTGCTGGACACGGCCCGTGCCGGTGAGCGCCTGGTCGCCGTCGGTCAGCGTGGCCACATTCTCTTTTCCGATGATGCCGGCCAGAACTGGCAGCAGGCCGCCGTGCCGGTCAGTGCCGACCTCAATGCCGTGCATTTTTCCTCCGCCGGGCAGGGCTGGGCGGTCGGCAACGATGGCGTGGTGCTGCACAGCAGCGATGCCGGCGTCACCTGGACCAAACAGTTGGACGGCCGTGAGATCGGCGCTTTACTGGTCAAGCATTACAGCGCGCTGGCCAGTGCCGAACCGGCCAACGAACTCTGGGCGCAGCTTGTCGGCGATGGCCAGCGGCTGATCGAAGAGGGCGCCGACAAACCGCTGCTCGACGTCTGGTTCGCCAACGACAAACTCGGCTATGCGGTCGGTGCGTTCAACCTGATCCTGCGTACCGAAGACGGCGGCCAGCACTGGACGCCTTTCCAGGACCGTACCGATAACCCCCAGGGCTTGCACCTCAACGCCATCGCCTCCACCGGTGACGCGCTCTACATCGCCGGCGAACAGGGCCTGCTGCTCAAGTGGGATGACTCGCTCCAGCGTTTCATGGCCGTCCAGACACCTTATCAGGGCAGCTTTTTTGGTGTGGTCGGCAAACCTGGGGAAGTACTGGCCTACGGTCTGCGCGGTCATGTGTTTCGCAGCACCGATGGCGGTGCCAGCTGGAGCCCGCTCAACACCGGCCTGCAGGTCAGCATCTCCGCAGCCACGCTGGACGCCGCTGGCCGCTACCGGCTTTTCACCCAGGCCGGGCACATGCTGCTCAGCCAGGAGAATGGCACGCGATTGCAAGGGGTGGCGCAGCAAAACCAGACACCGGTAGCCGGCGCCACCCTGGCCGCCGATGGCTCGCTGGTGTTGGTGGGCAGTCGTGGTGCGCGTGCGCTTCGCGTCGAATAAGAACTGGATCAATTAGAGCGAGTACCCTGACATGGGCAATATCAAGCAAGACACCATGCCGGTGATTTGCGACTTGCATGACTTCGATCGAAGCACCGGTAACCTGCTGGAACGGTGGGTGTTCAATCACCGTCCGCTGTTCATGCTGCTCATGGCGCTGATCACCCTGGTGCTCGGTTACATGATGGCGACCCGCCTGGAACTGCGTCCCAGTTTCGAGAAAATGATTCCGCAGAGCCAGCCGTATATCCAGAATTTCCTCGAGAACCGCAAGTCATTGCGCGGCCTGGGCAGTTCGGTGCGGGTCGTGGTGGAGAACACCCAGGGCGATATTTTCGACCCCGAGTATCTGAGCGTGCTCAAGCAGGTCAACGACGACTTGTTCCTCACTGAAGGGGTCGACCGCGCCTGGATGAAGTCACTGTGGAGTTCGGCGGTGCGCTGGACCGAAGTCACCGAAGAGGGCTTCCAGGGCGGTCCGGTGATGCCCGATACCTACCAGGGCTCGGCCGAAGACATCGAGCAGCTGCGCCAGAACATCAACCGCGCCGGCATCGTTGGCAGCCTGGTGGCCAGCGACTTCAAATCGAGCATGTTGATCGTGCCGCTGCTGGACAGGGCCTCGGCCACCGGGCAAGGCATCAACTATCATCAGTTCGCCCGGGTTCTCGAAGAGCAATTGCGGGACAAGATCGAGTTCGCCGGTGACAGCAAGGCGCGCAAGGCCGGGGAGGAGGGCGAGGGCAAGTACAAGGTCCGGGTGATCGGTTTCGCCAAATTGATCGGCGATCTGATCGATGGCCTGATCCAGGTGATGATGTTCTTCGGCCTGGCGGTGATTACCTCGTTCGTGATCATTTACCTCTACACCCGGTGCATCCGCAGCACCCTGCTGGTGATTTTCTGTTCGCTGACGGCGGTGGTCTGGCAGCTGGGCATCGTCGCCTGGCTGGGTTACGCCATCGATCCCTACTCGGTCCTTGTGCCATTCCTGATCTTCGCCATCGGCGTGTCCCACGCCGCGCAGAAGATGAACGGCATCATGCAGGACATCGCCCGCGGCACCCATAAACAGGTGGCGGCGCGCTACACTTTCCGTCGCCTGTTCATCGCCGGCGTCACCGCGCTGCTGGCCGACGCGGTCGGTTTCGCGGTGCTGATGCTGATCGATATCCCGGTGATTCAGGACCTGGCCATTACCGCCAGTATCGGCGTGGCCGTGCTGATCTTTACCTCGCTGCTGCTGATGCCAGTGGCCCTCTCGTATATCGGCGTCGGTCGCAAGGCCGCCGCTCGTGCATTGAAGATCGATAGCCGGGCCGCCGAGCATCGCGGTTTCGGCAAACTGTGGGATTTCCTCGACCGTTTCACCACGCCCAAGTGGGCCTTGGGCATTGTGCTGGGTGCCGTGGTCATGGGCATCGCAGGTTTCGTGGTCAGCCTGCAGCTGAAAATCGGCGACCTCGACAGTGGTGCCCCGGAGCTGCGCGCGGACTCACGCTACAACCGCGACAACGCTTACATCACCAGCCACTATGCGCTGTCCAGCGACCTGTTCGCAGTGATGATCAAGACCCCGGCCGAAGGCTGCCTGAACTATCAGACGCTGATCCTGGCCGACCGCCTGGCCTGGGAGCTGCAGCAACACCCGGGTGTGCAAGCGACTTCATCGCTGGTCAACGCGGTACGCCAGATCACTGCCGGCTCCTTCGAGGGCAACCCCAAGCTGAACAGCATCCAGCGCAATCAGAACGTGCTGAACTACGCCGCGCAACAGGCCTCGGTCAATGCGCCGGAGTTGTTCAATACCGACTGTTCGGTGATGCCGGTGATCGCGTTCCTCAAGGACCACAAGGCCGAAACGCTCGACGCAGTGGTCGCCATCGCCGACACCTTCGCCAGGGAAAACAGCACCGAGGATCGCCAGTTCCTGCTCGCCGCCGGCACCGCCGGCATTGAAGCGGCGACCAACATCGTGGTGCGCGAGGCCAACCGTACCATGCTGCTTTATGTCTACCTGGCCGTGACGCTGTTCTGCCTGATCACTTTCCGTAGCTGGCGCGCGACGCTGGTGGCGTTGTTGCCGCTGGTGCTCACCTCGATCCTTTGCGAGGCGCTGATGGTGATCATGGGTATTGGCGTGAAAGTCGCGACGCTGCCGGTCATCGCCCTGGGGGTAGGCATTGGCGTGGACTACGCGCTGTACCTGCTCAGTGTGCAGCTGCACTACCAGCGCAGCGGCATGTCGCTGTCGGAAGCCTATCGCAATGCGGTGGCCTTCACTGGCCGGGTCGTCGGACTGGTCGGCATAACCCTGGCGGCCGGCGTGGTGTGCTGGGCCTGGTCGCCGATCAAGTTCCAGGCCGACATGGGCATCCTGCTGACCTTCATGTTCATCTGGAACATGCTCGGGGCACTGATCCTGATTCCGGCGCTGTCGTATTTCCTGCTGCGAAGCACCGGGAGCCAGTCGATCCGGCTCCACTGATGGCCCCCTTGGAATTTTTTAGCACTCACCCGCGAGGGTGACACTTCCACTGACCAGGGCATGTTCAATGCCCTGGCAATGCCTGAGTAGTTCAATCATGTCTGATTACAAAGCGCCCCTGCGCGACATTCGTTTCGTACTCAACGAGGTCTTCGAAGTCTCCAGGTTGTGGGCCGCAATGCCGGCCCTGGCCGAGGTGGTGGATGAAGACACCGCCAATGCCGTCCTCGAGGAAGCCGGCAAGATTACCGCAGACCTCATCGCGCCGCTCAATCGCGGTGGCGACGAGCAGGGCTGTTCCTGGTGCGCCGGCGAGGTGACCACACCAGCCGGTTTCCCGGCCGCCTATCGGGCGTTTGCCGAGGGCGGTTGGGTCGGCGTTGGCGGCGATCCGGCGTACGGCGGCATGGGCATGCCCAAGGTGATCGGCGCCCAGGTCGAGGAAATGGTCAACGCAGCCAATCTTTCCTTCGGCCTGTATCCGATGCTGACCGCCGGCGCCTGCCTGGCCATCAACGCTCACGCCAGTGAATCGTTGAAAGCGACGTACCTGCCAAACCTGTATGCCGGCGTCTGGGCTGGCTCCATGTGCCTGACCGAACCGCATGCCGGGACCGATCTGGGGATGATCCGCACCAAGGCCGAACCGCAGGCCGACGGTTCCTATAAGGTCAGCGGGACGAAGATTTTCATTACCGGCGGCGAGCACGACCTGACCGAAAACATCATCCACCTGGTGCTGGCCAGGCTGCCCGATGCACCGGCAGGCCCGAAAGGCATCTCGCTGTTCCTGGTGCCGAAGTTCATGGTCAATGCCGATGGCAGTCCGGGCCAGAAGAACGCGCTGTCCTGCGGCTCGATCGAACACAAGATGGGGATCAAGGCTTCGGCCACCTGCGTGATGAACTTCGACGGCGCCACGGGCTGGATCGTCGATGCGCCGAACAAGGGCCTGGCGGCCATGTTCACCATGATGAACTATGAGCGCCTGGGCGTTGGCATCCAGGGTCTGGCTTGCGGCGAGCGTTCCTATCAAAGCGCCGTCGAGTACGCCCGTGATCGTCTGCAAAGCCGATCGCCGACCGGTCCGCAAGCCACGGACAAGGTGGCTGACCCGATCATCGTGCATCCGGACGTGCGCCGCATGTTGCTGACCATGAAAGCCTGCAACGAAGGCGGTCGAGCGTTTTCCACCTACGTGGCCATGCAACTCGATACCGCCAAGTTCAGCGAGGACCCGACTACACGCAAACGCGCCGAGGCACTGGTGGCGCTGTTGACGCCGGTCGCCAAGGCCTTCCTCACCGACCTGGGTCTGGAAACCACCATTCATGGTCAGCAGGTATTCGGCGGTCACGGCTACATCCGCGAGTGGGGCCAGGAGCAACTGGTGCGCGACGTGCGTATCACCCAGATCTACGAAGGCACCAACGGCATTCAGGCGCTGGACCTGGTCGGGCGCAAGGTGCTGGGCACCGGCGGCGCGTCCTACCAACTGTTTGCCGACGAAGTTCGACATTTCACCGCCACCGCGGGTGCGCAGCTGGGCGAATTCGTCAAACCGCTGAATGCGGCCCTGGACAACCTCGATGAATTGACCGCCTGGGTGCTGGATCGCTGCACAACCAACCCGAATGAGATCGGCGCGGCTTCCGTGGAGTACCTGCAGGCTTTCGGCTACACCGCCTATGCCTACATGTGGGCGTTGATGGCCCAAGCCGCCATGGGCAAGGAAGCGCAGGACGATTTCTACGCCAGCAAACTGGGCACCGCACGCTTCTACTTTGCCCGCCTGTTACCGCGAGTTCATTCGTTGGCTGCGTCGGTGAAGGCCGGTAGCGAGTCGCTGTACTTGCTCAATGCCGAGCAGTTCTGACCCCCATGAGCTGGAGAGTGATCTCCAATTAATAAAAATCAGGAAGACTACCGTGGTGACAACAAAAATAATCGCGCCCGCGCAAGGCGCCTATGCCTATCCATTGCTGATCAAAAGCCTGCTGCTCTCGGGTGCGCGATACGCACCGGAGCAGGAGATCGTCTACGCGGACAAGCTGCGTTACAGCTACCGGACGCTCAATGAACGAATCAGGCGATTGGCCAACGCGCTGACGAATGCCGGCGTCAAGGCAGGAGACACGGTGGCGCTGCTGGATTGGGACAGCCACCGTTATCTGGAGTGCTTCTTTGCCGTGCCCATGATTGGCGCGGTGCTGCACACGGTCAATATTCGCCTTTCCCCGGAGCAGGTGCTCTACACCATGAACCACGCCGAGGATGACCTGGTGTTGGTGCATGATGATTTCCTGCCGTTGATCGAGCAGATTCAGGGCGAGCTGACGACCGTCAAGGGCTATATCCAGCTCAGTGATGTCGGCACGACACCGACCGGGCTGCCGGTGGTGGGGGAATATGAATGCCTGCTGGCGCAGGCTGACGCTCACTTCGACTTCCCTGACTTCGACGAGAACTCGGTGGCGACCATTTTCTACACCACCGGCACCACCGGAAATCCCAAGGGCGTCTACTTCACGCACCGTCAGTTGGTGCTGCATACCCTCAATGCCGTGGGTACCCTGGGCGTGTACCAGGGCTTGCCGTTGTTACGCTCGGACGATGTGTACATGCCCATCACGCCGATGTTTCATGTGCATGCCTGGGGCGTGCCCTATGTCGCGACGCTGATGGGGATCAAGCAGGTTTACCCGGGGCGGTATGAGCCCAATAGCCTGGTCAGGTTGTACCGCGAAGAAAAGGTCAGCTTTTCCCATTGCGTGCCGACGATTCTGCAGATGATCCTGGGGTGCGACGAAGCCGCGCAGACTGACTTCAACGGCTGGAAAATGCTCTTGGGTGGAAGTGCGTTGACCCAGGGCATCGCGGCCCAGGCGACCGCAAGGGGCCTGCAGGTCCATAGCGGATACGGGATGTCCGAGACCTGCCCGTTACTGTGTTTGACTCACTTGCGTGAGGCAGAACTTGCACAACCCGCGCAAGCGCAGGTGGCCGCTCGAATCAAGACTGGGATTGCGGTGCCGATGGTCGATTTGCGGATCATCGATGCCAGCGGCAATGACGCACCTCACGATGGCGAGGCGCTGGGCGAAATCGTGGTACGTGCGCCCTGGCTGACCCAAGGCTACCTCAAAGAGCCGGAGCAGGGGGCACAGCTTTGGCAAAACGGTTGGATGCATACCGGTGACATCGCCTCGATCGATGCCCTCGGCGTGGTGGAGATCAAGGACCGGATCAAAGACGTCATCAAGACGGGAGGGGAGTGGATCAGCTCGTTGGAGCTGGAGAGCCTGATCAGCGAACACCCGGCAGTCAGCTCGGTCGCGGTGGTGGGCATTCCTGACCCGCAGTGGGGTGAGCGGCCAGTGGCCCTGGTAGTTTGCGCGTCAGGAGCAGGCATTACCGCCGAAATACTGGAAGTCCATCTGCATCAGTATGTCGAGAGTGGCCGTATCAACAAGTGGGCGATCCCCAGGCAGATCAGGATCGTTGCCGACATTCCCAAGACCAGTGTCGGGAAAATCAACAAGCGGTTGATCCGAGAACACGAACTGAGCGCGGGTGAGAGAGGAACGGGAGCAGATCTCTAGCGCTTTCAAGACCTGGTAACTACACATCTCGTTGGCCGAACACTCTACCCGTGGCGAGGGAGCTTGCTCCCTCGCCACAGTATTCGGTAGCCCTTAAAGATGTGTAGATACCTCTCCCCGGTGGGGAGAGGGTGAGGGCTGGCCTTCGGATTCATTCCAGATGTTCAGGCTTCACCGGGTCCCCCGATTTCATATTCAGCTGTACCCGCACGTCTTCGAACATCGCGTCGTAGTGCTTGTGTACCGAACCGATGCTGCTCAGCATCTTGGGAATGCCGTACTTCTCTGCGATTTTCGTGACATTGCTGGCGAAGTTGTAGGCCTGATCCTTGGGCAGGTAGAAGTTCTCCTTCATTTCCTTGCCCTGGATGCTGCCATGCATCGTGAACAGCATCCCTTTGCCTTCCTTGGGATCCTGGGTGACTTCATAGTCGATGAATACGTTGTAGCTGACATCGTCCTTGTTCAGCGCGTGGCGCTCGATGTGCAGATGACCGGGCTCGAACGTGGCCATTGGCGTCTCTCCTGCAAAAGGCATTATTGAAGTGGGGGCAGGCGAGGATCCTGCCCCGAGGTTTTTACTGGTAAGTGATACCGGGTTTCGCCGTGCTGATACGGGTGCCGGCCTTGCCCTCGACGATTGCTTCGATGTCCGAGAGTGAACCGATCACCGCGACTTTTCCAGTGTTGCGGGCGAACTCGCAGGCGGCCTGGACCTTCGGTCCCATGGAGCCGGCGGCGAAGCCCAGAAGTTCCAGCTCGTCCGGGTGGGCCTGGGCGATGGCCTTCTGGGTCGGTTGGCCCCAGTCGACATACGCCGCGTTGACGTCCGTGGCGATCACCAACAGGTCGCTTTCAAGCTGCTCGGCCAGCAGCGCCGAGCAGAGGTCTTTGTCGATCACCGCTTCGATGCCCTGAAGTTTGCCGTTGGCGCCGTACATGGTCGGGATCCCGCCACCGCCGGCGCAGATCACGATGCTGCCTTTTTCCAGCAGCCATTTGATCGGACGGATCTCGAAGATGCGCTTGGGTTTCGGGCTGGCCACCACCCGGCGGAACTTGTCGCCGTCGGGGGCGATGCTCCAGCCTTTTTCCGCGGCGAGTCTTTGTGCATCAGCCTTGGAGTAGACCGGGCCGATGGGTTTGCTCGGGTTCTGGAAGGCCGGGTCCTGGGCGTCGACTTCAACCTGGGTCAACAGCGTGGCAAAGGGTACTTCGAAATCCAGCAGGTTGCCGAGTTCCTGTTCGATCATGTAGCCGATCATGCCTTCGGTTTCGGCGCCGAGGACGTCCAGCGGGTAGGGCGTTACCGAGGTATAGGCGGCCGCCTGCAACGACAGCAGGCCGACCTGCGGACCATTGCCGTGGGCAATCACCAGTTCGTTGCCGGGATGAATCCTGGCGATCTGTTCGGTAGCGGTGCGGATGTTGATGCGTTGATTGTCCGCGGTCATGGGTTCACCACGACGCAGGAGGGCGTTACCACCCAGAGCAACGACGATACGCATGATGCAGTCTCCCGTAGGAGCTGCCGAAGGCTGCGATCTTTTGATCTTCAGTCAAAAGATCGCAGTCTGCGGCAGCTCCTGCCCGTCAATGGTTGATCATGAAAAAGTGGTCAGCTTTAGATATCCGCCAGCGCCGACACCAGGATCGCCTTGATCGTGTGCATGCGGTTTTCCGCCTGCTCGAAGGCGATGTTGGCCGGCGATTCGAACACCTCTTCGGTGACTTCAACGCCATTGGCCAGGTGCGGATACCGCGCGGCGATGTCCTTGCCGACCTTGGTTTCACTGTTGTGGAAGGCCGGCAGGCAGTGCATGAATTTCACTCGTGGGTTGCCCGAGGCCTTCATCATCTTGGCGTTGACCTGATACGGCAGCAGTTGCTCGATCCGTTCGTCCCAGGCTTCCACCGGTTCACCCATGGACACCCAGATATCGGTGTGGATGAAATCGACGCCCTTGACCGCAGCCAGCGGGTCTTCGGTGATGGTGATGCGCGCACCGCTGTCTTCGGCGAAGGCTTTGCACTGGGCGATGAAGTCGGCATGGGGCCACAGGGCTTTGGGGGCGGCGATGCGCACGTCCATGCCCAGCTTGGCGCCGATCATCAGCAGCGAATTGCCCATGTTGTAGCGCGCGTCACCGAGGTAGGCGTAGCTGATGTCATGCAGCGGCTTGTCGCTGTGTTCGCGCATGGTCAGGGTGTCGGCGATCATTTGCGTCGGGTGGAATTCGGCGGTCAGGCCGTTGAACACCGGCACGCCGGCGAACTGGGCCAGCTCTTCGACGATTTCCTGTTCGAAGCCACGGTACTCGATGGCATCGAACATCCGCCCCAGCACGCGGGCGGTGTCTTTCATGCTTTCTTTGTGGCCGATCTGCGACGACACCGGGTCGATGTAGGTGACGTGAGCGCCCTGGTCGTGGGCCGCGACTTCGAAGGCGCAGCGGGTGCGGGTCGAGGTTTTTTCGAAGATCAGCGCGATGTTCTTGCCTTTGAGGTGTGGCCGTTCGGTGCCGGTGTACTTGGCGCGTTTCAGGTCCCGGGACAGGTCCAGCAGGTAGTGCAGCTCGCGAGTGGTGTGGTGCATCAAGCTCAGCAGGCTGCGGTTGCGCATATTGAAAGCCATGATGGATCTCCTTGGATGTCGGTCGTCCACTTGCCGAGGCTCTTCGTGGGGGCCGCGGCAAGCACGTCAATAATGGGTTAGTAGTCGATCGGGTCGCGGATGATCGGGCAGGTCATGCAATGGCCACCGCCACGGCCTCGACCGAGTTCGCCGGCGGTGATAGTGATGACTTCGACACCGGCCTTGCGCAGCAGGGTGTTGGTGTAGGTGTTGCGGTCGTAACCGATCACCACGCCGGGTTCCAAGGCCACTACGTTGTTGCCGTCGTCCCACTGTTCGCGTTCGGCGGCGAAGCTGTTGCCGCCGGTTTCGACCACGCGCAGGGTTTTCAGATTGAGCGCTGCGGCGACGGTGTCGAGGAAGTTGGTCTCTTCGCGACGAATGTCCATGCCGCCCGGTCTGCTTTCGTCAGGGCGCAGGGTGAAGGCAACGATCTGGTTCACCACTTCCGGGAAGATGGTCACCAGGTCGCGGTCGCAGAAGCTGAACACGGTGTCCAGGTGCATCGCCGCGCGGGACTTCGGCAGGCCGGCAACGATCACCCGCTCAACCGCTTTGTGCTTGAACAGATTCAGCGCCAGCTGGCCGATGGCCTGGCGCGAAGAGCGCTCGCCCATCCCGATCAACACCGCGCCATTGCCGATCGGCATGACGTCGCCCCCTTCAAGGGTGGAACTGCCGTGCTCCTGGTCCGGGTCGCCGTACCAGATCTGGAAGTCGGCGTTGGTGAACTGCGGGTGGAATTTGTAGATGGCCGTGGTCAGCAGGGTTTCCTGACGGCGGGCCGGCCAGTACATCGGGTTCAGGGTCACGCCACCGTAGATCCAGCAGGTGGTGTCGCGGGTGAACTGGGTGTTGGGCAGCGGCGGCAGAATGAAGCTCGAGTGGCCGAGGAAATCGCGGAACATCTGGATGGTCTTGCCGCCGAAGCTGTCCGGCAGGTCATCGGCGGAGACCCCGCCAATCAGGAATTCGGCGATCTTGCGCGGCTCCAGGCTACGCATCCAGGAGTCGGTTTCGTTAACCAGGCCCAGGCCCACTGAATTGGCGGTGATCTTGCGCTGCAGAATCCAGTCCAGGGCTTCAGGGATGGCCACGATATCGGTCAACAGGTTGTGCATTTCCAGCACATCGATGTTGCGTTCGCGCATTTTGGTGACGAAATCGAAATGGTCGCGCTTGGCCTGGGCGACCCACAGCACGTCGTCAAACAGCAGTTCGTCGCAGTTGTTCGGGGTCAGCCGCTGATGGGCCAGGCCGGGGGAGCAAACCATGACTTTGCGCAGTTTGCCGGCTTCGGAATGGACGCCGTACTTAACTTTTTCCTTGGTCATTACAGTTTTCCTCCAGATGACAAATCATTCAGGTGCTACAGAGTCAGGAAGCCGTCATACAGTCCGTAAGCTGCCACCAGGGCACCCACGACGACCGCGACGAAAATCAGCTTCTCGACGTTGGTGAAAACCGGTTTGTTGACTTCAAGCTTGGCCTTGGCGAACAGAATCGCGCCGGGGGCGTAGAGCAGGGCGGAGAGCAACAGGTATTTGACGCCGCCGGCATAGATCAGCCAGACCGCGTAAATCAGGGCGATGGCGCCGATGACCAGGTCTTTCTTGCGTTCGGCCAGGGCGTTCTCATAACTCTCGCCGCGCACCGCCAGCAGCAACGCGTAGGCCGCCGACCACAGGTAAGGCACCAGGATCATCGAGGTGGCGAGGTAGATCAGCGACAGGTAAGTACTGGCCGAAAACAATGTGATGATCAGGAACAGCTGCACCATCGCGTTGGTCAACCACAAGGCGTTGACCGGCACCTGGTTGGCGTTTTCCTTGCGCAGGAACGCCGGCATGGTGTGGTCCTTGGCGGCGGCGAACATGATCTCCGCGCACAGCAGCACCCACGACAGCAGCGCCCCGAGCAGCGAGATGATCAAGCCGACGCTGATCAGCACCGCGCCCCAGTCACCGACCACATGCTCGAGCACCGCCGCCATCGACGGGTTCTGCAATTTTGCCAGTTCCGGTTGAGTCATGATCCCCAGCGACAATACGTTCACCAGCACCAGGAACAGCAGCACGGTGATGAAGCCGATCACGGTCGCCTTGCCGACATCCGAACGCTTCTCGGCACGGGCCGAGAAGATGCTCGCGCCTTCGATGCCGATGAACACCCAGACAGTCACCAGCATCATGTTGCGCACCTGGTCCATCACGCTGCCCAGGTCCGGGTTTTTCAGGCCCCAGATGTCGGCGGTGAAAATGTCCAGCTTGAACGCGAAGAGTGCGATCAGCACAAACAACAGCAGCGGTACGACTTTGGCAACGGTGGTCACCAGGTTGATAAACGCCGCTTCCTTGATCCCGCGCAGCACCAGGAAATGCACGGCCCAGAGCAGCAGCGATGCGCCGATCACCGCGGCCACGGTGTTGCCTTCGCCGAAAATCGGGAAGAAATAACCGAGGGTGCTGAACAGCAGCACGAAGTAGCCGACGTTGCCCAGCCAGGCACTGATCCAGTAGCCCCAGGCCGAGGAGAAACCCATGTAATCGCCGAAACCGGCCTTGGCGTAGGCGTAGACACCGCCGTCCAGGTCAGGCTTGCGGTTAGCGAGGGTCTGGAACACAAACGCCAGGGTCAACATGCCCACGGCGGTGATGGCCCAGCCAATCAGTACGGCACCGACATCGGCACTGGCCGCCATGTTTTGCGGCAGCGAGAAGATCCCGCCACCAATCATCGATCCGACCACCAGAGCGACTAATGCGCCTAGCCGGAGTTTTCCGGGTGATTCAGACATTGCATGACTCCAATTCAGGAGAAGAGAGACAACAGAGTAATCTGCGCGCTATTCAAACAGCTGACTTAGATCAATGCATGGCGCCATTCCTTTGTTAATGAAAGACTTATGAATCTTTCACGCCCGAGCATCACGGCGTTGCCGAAAAAGCCCTGTCCAGAGATGTCGATCAGAACTAACAGGAACATAGCTTATCGGTGGAAGTTTAGACGCTAGTTTGTTCCTGTGTTTTAAAAATGTTGATCTTTGCTTTTAGAGTGGTTGATGAGGAAACACCGACAAAACTGCTATTTGGATTTGTCTCCATAGAGTGATTGGTTATAAATAAAAGACATTCATTGGCGCTAATTGATATACGTTATTACGCTTTAGCTATTAAGTTAAACCCACTATGTGACGGTCTCGCGGCGGTAGTCGCACCGGGCAAGGGAGACGCAGGAATGTCGCAACCGACGCAAAAGCTTCGCTTGGGTGCGCTGATTGCCTTGGTGGTGGGCTCGATGATTGGCGGCGGGATCTTTTCCTTGCCGCAGAACATGGCGGAGCGAGCCGATGCCGGTGCCGTGCTGATCGGCTGGGCGATCACCGCCGTGGGCATGCTGACCCTGGCCTTTGTCTTCCAGACCCTGGCCAATCGCAAACCGGAACTGGATTCCGGGGTGTATGCCTACGCCAAGGCCGGGTTCGGCGACTACATGGGATTCTCATCGGCCTGGGGCTATTGGATCAGCGCCTGGCTCGGCAACGTCGGCTACTTCGTGCTGCTGTTCAGCACCCTCGGTTATTTTTTTCCGGTCTTTGGCCAGGGCAACACGCCGATCGCCATCGGCTGCGCCTCGGTCCTGCTGTGGGCGGTGCACTTTCTGGTGCTGCGCGGGATCAAGGAGGCGGCGTTCATCAATCAATTGACCACCGTGGCCAAGATCGTGCCGCTGATCATGTTCATTGTGATTGCCGCCGTGGCCTTTGAGGCAGACATCTTCACCCGCGACATATGGGGTCGCAGCAACCCGAATTTCGGCAGCGTGATGGACCAGGTGCGCAACATGATGCTGGTGACCGTGTTCGTCTTCATCGGCATCGAAGGCGCCAGTGTCTATTCGGCCAGGGCGCAGAAACGTTCGGACGTCGGCCGGGCGACGGTCATCGGTTTTGTCGGGGTGCTGGCGCTGCTGGTGTTGGTGAACGTGTTGTCGCTGGGGATCTTGAGCCAACCGGAACTTGCGAAACTGCAGAACCCGTCGCTGGCGGCAGTGCTGGAGCACATCGTCGGCCCTTGGGGTGCGTTGCTGATCAGCATCGGGCTGGCGGTTTCGCTGCTCGGGGCCTTGTTGTCGTGGGCGCTGCTGTGCGCCGAAATCCTCTTCGCCACGGCCAAGGACAAGACCATGCCGGCCTTCCTGAAAAAGGAAAACGCCAACCATGTGCCGGTCAACGCGTTGTGGCTGACCAATGTGATGATCCAGATTTTCCTGCTGATCACGCTGTTTTCCGCGGGTACTTACACCAGCCTGATCTACCTCGCGTCCTCGATGATTCTGGTGCCGTACCTGTGGTCGGCGGCCTATGCGGTGCTGTTGAGCGGGCGCGGTGAAACCTACGAACATGCCTCGGCCGAGCAGACCAAGGATCTGTTGATTGGCTGCGTTGCGCTGAGTTACGCGGCATGGCTGTTGTATGCCGGCGGGGTGAAATATCTGCTGCTCTCAGCGTTGCTGTATGCGCCCGGGGTGATTCTGTTCGCCAAGGCCAGGCATGAGCAGGGCGAACCGCTGTTCACGCCTATCGAGAAGGGGATTTTTACCTGCGTCATCGCCGGGGCGGGGCTGGCGGCCTATGGGTTGTACAGCGGCTTGCTGTCGTTATGAGGTTGTTGCTGGCGTATCAGTCGTGGCCGGAATGGGCATTTCAAGGGATTTTGTACAGAATCAGGATTCGTCATCTTCGGCGCCGGGATAAAAACCGTGCAGCAGGCTATAGCGGTCATGTCGTACCTGGTCGGCCCGGTCCTGCACCTGCTGCTCGGGAAGACCCAACATGATCAGCGCATGAGAGGCGAGCATCAGGCTGGATTCCAGCAACTCAGGCACGACTTCGCTGGCACCGGCCGCCTTCAACTCGGCCCTCTGACTGTCGTCCCGAGTGCGCACCAGGATTGGCACGCTCGGGTTGATTCGGCGTGCCTCCTGCAACACCTGCAATGCGGTGTCCGTCTTGTCCACGGCGATTACCAGCAGGCTGGCGCGCTCCAGGCCTACCGCGACCAGCAGTTCACCACGATGTGAATCGCCGTAGTGCACACTGCTTTCACCGACCGCTGCTTCCCGAACCCGTACCGGGTCGTTATCCAGTGCGATGTAGGACTGTTGGGCATTGCGCAGAAAACGTCCGATGGATTGCCCCACACGACCGTAACCACAAATCACCACATGGCCCTGCACCCCCGCGTTGAGCGCGCTGATCTCCTCGAGTTTGGCTTCTTCGTTGGGCTTGCGGTGCAAGCGTGCGGCAATGTGCGGAGCGGCGCGCAGCAGCGACGGGGTTACTACCATTGAGCAGAAGGTCGCGGCCAGCAGCAGGCCACCGAGGTCGGCGGGCATCAGTCGGGTTTGCTGCATCTGCGCCATCAGTGCAAAGCAGAACTCGCCGCCCTGGGCCAATGCCAGGCCGCTGCGCCAAGCGGTTTCATTATCGCTGCCGCGCCATTTGACCAACAGCGCGACCACGCTGCCCTTGATCAGCAGCAACCCCAGGGTCAGACCGAGGATCAGCAGGCCGTGGCTGGCAAACAGTCGCAAGTCGATCAGCATGCCGATACTGACAAAGAACACGCCGAGCAGGATGTCGCGAAAGGGGCGGATGTCGGCCTCGATCTGATGCCGGTAGTGGCTTTCCCCCAGCAGCATGCCAGCGAGAAATGCGCCCAGGGCAGGGGAGAGGCCGATCAGGTGAGTCAGCCCGGCGGTCAGCAGAACGATGACCAGGGCCAGCAGCACGAACAGCTCTGCGGAACGGGACGCGGCCACTTCATGAAACAAGTGTGGCAACACCCAGCGACTGACCAGCGACAGCCCGACGAACAGCACGAGGGTCTTGCCCAGCGTCAGGGGCAATGCCCAATACCAGGCTTGATCGCTGGTACCAGCGAACACCGGCACCAGGGTCAGCAACAACACCGCCACCACGTCCTGGAACAGCAACACGCCGATGGCATTCTGGCCGTGGCTGCTGAAAATCTCGCCGAGGCTGCCGAGCTCTTTACTGACAATGGCCGTGGAAGACAGCGCCAGACCGCCGCCGAGCAAAAACGCAGACGTGGCCGGCATGCCTGAGATCATCAGCAACGCGCCCAACAGTGCCCCGGACATCAGCACTTGAAGGCTGCCGAGGCCAAACACCACCTGACGCAGTGCAATCATTTTCGACAGGGAAAACTCCAACCCCAGGGAGAACAGCAAAAACACTACGCCCAGTTCGGCGAGGAGCGGCAACGCTTCGCTTTCGTTCACCCAGTCGAACGCCGTCGGCCCGACCAGCAGCCCCACACAGAGGTAACCCAGCACCGGCGGCAATCGCAGGCGATGGAACAGAGCAATGACTACCAGGGAGGAGGCGAGGATGATTAACAGGCTGACGAACATAAAAACTCCGCTGACGGCTCTGGTGCATTTATATGAGCTTCCTGCTTGATCGATAAGCCACCTATGAGCCTAGACCGAAAACGGCTCATGTCATTTAGTGGCTGGAGCTGTCGACCGCGCAAGTAGCGCATGTGTGTCCCGTTGAATGCGTTCACCCTTGCCCGTCTGTCATTGCGGCAACAAAATCGTTTCAAACTACAATGAAAGGGGGCTGGAAAAGACCTTCCCCGAAAAACCGGCCCATGAACCTGCCCCAAAGGGCATCACACAGGCCCGGATCCGCCGAGGTTGGACGCATGCAAAGCACTGGAGATCAAAAACCGCCACGTGTGCTCGATCCGATCGAGCGTGTCACCGAGGTGATCTTCGGCCTGCTCATGGCGATGACCTTCACCGGAACGATCAGCGTGGCGACGGCTGGCCAGGAGGCGGAACGGACGATGATGATCGCCGCGCTCGGCTGCAACCTCGCCTGGGGGCTCGCGGACGCGGTGATGTACCTGCTGCGTACCCTGATCGAGCGCACGCGCAACCGCACGTTACTGGCAAACCTGTGCGGCGGGGCGGACGCGGCCACCGGGCAGGCGCTCATTGCTGATGCGTTACCGCCGCGTCTGGCGGCAGCGGCCGGCACCGACGGGCTGGAATTGTTGCGCCGCCGTCTGGTCGAAGATCCCGCCATGCCGGTGCCGCCGCGCCTTGGCCGGGATGACTTCAAGGGCGCACTCGGCGTTTTCCTGCTGGTCGTGTCCTCGACATTCCCGCTCGTGGTGCCCTTCCTGTTGCTCGACCAGACGACTCTCGCAGTACGGGTGTCCAACCTGGTCGGACTCGGGGTGCTATTCGTGGCCGGTTGGATTCTTGCGCGATACGCCGGTGCAAAACCGTGGCAGGGCG
This sequence comes from Pseudomonas sp. KH_050, assembly GCF_057838875.1. Classification (NCBI taxonomy): domain Bacteria; kingdom Pseudomonadati; phylum Pseudomonadota; class Gammaproteobacteria; order Pseudomonadales; family Pseudomonadaceae; genus Pseudomonas; species Pseudomonas sp. KH_050. The sequence continues at coordinate 3,318,466 of NZ_CM174478.1, forward strand.
GGATGGCGCTGGCAGTCACCGGCACGCTGCTGATTGCCGCGATCATAGCGCTCGGCGGATAAGGGGAGTGCACATGCGCGCTTGATCGGGTCATGGACTAAACTCACGCGATTAGTTACCGGAGTCAAACGTAAAGAGCAGAGGGGCCGTCCAAAACCGACGCTGCGCTTTGCTCGAAGCAATGCGCGATCTACTGCGAGGACTTGGTCATGGCAAAGGATAAGAAGGGCGCCCCTAAGAGTAATTCCGCTGAAAGCTTGAAGCTGACGAACAAAGACTATCTTGATCAGCTGCGCCGACTGCATGTCGAACTGGTCAAGTTGCAGGAGTGGGTCAAACAAAAGGGCATCAAGGTCTGTATCGTCTTCGAGGGGCGCGACGGTGCCGGCAAGGGCGGGACGATCAAGGCGCTCACCGAACGGGTGAGCCCGCGGGTCTTTCGAGTGGTGGCGTTGCCTGCGCCGACCGATCGCGAGAAGAGCCAGATGTATATGCAGCGCTACCTGCCGCACCTGCCCGCGGCGGGTGAAGTGGTGATCTTCGATCGCAGTTGGTACAACCGTGCGGGCGTCGAGCGCGTGATGGGCTTCTGCACCGAAAAGCAGGTTGCCAGTTTCCTGAAGTCAGTACCCCTCGTGGAGCATGCGATCGTCAACTCGGGAGTTATCCTGCTCAAGTATTGGCTGGAAGTCAGCCCGGAGGAGCAGACCCGCCGACTCGAGGCGCGGATCAAGGATGGACGCAAAATCTGGAAACTTTCCCCTATGGATCTCAAGTCGTACGGCCGCTGGTATGACTACTCGCGCGCACGTGACGACATGTTCAAGGCGACCGACACCGAATATGGGCCGTGGCTGGTGGCCAACTCAAACGACAAGCGCCGGGCTCGCCTCAACATCATCACCGACTTGCTCAGCCGCATCCCGTACAAGAATGTGCCGCGCGAGAAGGTGACGTTGCCCAAGCGGCAGAAGCCAGGCGGCTATCGCGAACCGGATTATCCGTTCAGGCGAATCCCTGAAAAATTCTGACGGGTACGTTTAAACGAATTTGCGCTGTATACCAAAGGGCCACAGTCCTATGAGCCATCCGGATTCTTCGCCCCCCCTCCCGGAGCCGGGCCGGATTGCGCGCCGGGGTACGGGCGACGATCAAACCGGCTGGGGCCGTTGGCTGCCGGGACTGCGCACGTTGCGCGGATACCCGGTGGCCTGGTTGCGGCACGACATCGTGGCGGGGCTGGTGCTGACCACCATGCTGGTGCCCGTCGGCATCGCCTACGCGGTGGCATCGGGCGTACCCGGCATCTATGGCCTCTACGCGACCATCGTTCCGCTGCTCGCCTATGCGTTGTTCGGCCCCAGCCGGATTCTGGTGCTGGGGCCGGATTCCTCGCTCGCTGCCGTGATCCTCGCCGTCGTCCTGCCACTGTCCGGCGGCGATCCGCAGCGCGCAATCGCCCTTGCGGGCATGATGGCGATTGTCTCGGGGACGGTGTGCATCCTCGCTGGCGTAGCGCGCCTGGGCTTCGTCACGGAGCTGCTGTCCAAACCGATCCGCTACGGGTACATGAACGGGATCGCGTTGACGGTATTGATCAGCCAACTGCCCAAGCTTTTCGGCTTTTCGATCGAAACCGACGGACCGCTGCGAAACTTATGGGCCATCGTTACAGCGGTGATGGATGGAAAGACCAACTGGACCACGTTCATGGTCGGCGCATCCACCCTGGCGGTGATCCTGCTGCTCAAGAACCACAAGCGCGTGCCGGGCATCCTGATCGCCGTGGCGGGCGCGACCGTCGCCGTTGGCGTGCTGGACCTTGCGGCGCGGGCTAATGTGGCGGTCCTCGGCTCACTTCCACAAGGCCTGCCTGCGTTCGCCATCCCCTGGATCACCAGCGCCGATATCGTCCCCGTGCTGATCGGCGGTTGCGCCGTCGCCCTCGTCTCGTTCGCTGACACCAGCGTGCTCTCGCGTGTCTATGCGGCGCGGACCCAAACCTATGTCGACCCGAACCAGGAGATGGTGGGGCTCGGCGTCGCCAACCTGGCCGCGGGATTTTTTCAGGGCTTCCCGATCAGCAGCAGTTCGTCACGTACTCCCGTGGCCGAGGCCGCAGGCGCCAGGACCCAGCTGACCGGAGTCGTCGGCGCGCTGGCGGTTGCCTTGTTGCTGATGGTGGCGCCGGACCTGCTGCAGAACTTACCCTCCAGCGCACTGGCTGCGGTGGTGATTGCATCGGCTATCGGCCTGATCGAGGTCAGCGACCTGCGACGAATCTATCGCATCCAGCGTTGGGAGTTCTGGCTGTCAATTGCCTGTACGGTAGGCGTGGCCGTGCTGGGTGCAATTGAGGGCATCGGCCTGGCCATCGTGATTGCGGTCATCGAATTCCTGTGGGATGGCTGGCGCCCGTACTCGGCGGTTCTGGGACGCGCCAAAGGCATTCAGGGCTACCACGACATCACGCGTTATCCCGACGCGCGCCTGATCCCCGGCCTGGTCCTGTTTCGCTGGGATGCGCCGTTGTTTTTTGCCAACGCCGAGCTGTTCAATGACCGAGTGCTGGACGCAGTGGCGACATCGCCTGCACCCGTGCGCTGGCTGGTCGTTGCGGCGGAACCGGTCACCAGCGTGGACGTGACCTCTGCCGACATGCTGGCCGAGCTGGACGAAACCTTGCACACGGCTGGCATCAAGTTGTGCGTGGCCGAGATGAAGGACCCGGTCAAGGACAAGCTGAAGCGCTTCGGGCTTTTCGCGCGGTTTGGCGAAGCGGCGTTCTTTCCGACGATAGGTGCCGCCGTCAGCAGCTATCTCGAGACCCATCCGGTGGATTGGAGGGATGAGGGGGATCGGGAGGACGAGGATCGCTGAGCGGATGACCGGCGATCTGCACCCCGCTCATTGCCGCGGTTTGCCGCTGCTCGCTGACGTGGGCACCTCAGTGGCCGTCAGCCTGGCAGCCTCGTTCACCCAACCTCCGCCAGTCGCCTTGTACACATCAATCATGGCGGTGAACACCTGGCCCTGGGTGCGGGTGTAATTCAACTCGGCGTCAAACAGGCTGCGTTCGGCATCCAGAACTTCAATGTAGCTGGTGTAGCCATTGTCATAGCGCAGCCGCGCGAACCGGGCGTAAGTCCGTAGCGCCTCGACCTGATTTGCCTGGAAGGCCATCTGCTCGCGGGATTTGCTCGATACGATCAGGGCATTTTCCACATCCCTGAAGGCCGATTGAATCGCCTGCTGGTAGCTCAGCAGCGCTTGTTGTTGAAAGGCTTGCGCTTGTTGCACCTGCCCGGAGATTCCACCGGCAGTGAAGATCGGCATGCTCGCGGCGACAGCATAAGACCAGGTTTCGGCGGGCCCGGTGAACAGGTTCGAGAGTTGGTTGCTGACAGAGCCCAGCAGCCCGGTCAGGGAAATGGTCGGGAAGTACAGGGCCTTGGCCGCACCGATACGGGCGTTCGCCGAGATCAGGTTCAGCTCGGCCTGGCGCAAATCAGGTCGCCGTTCCAGCAAGTCCGAAGGTAAACCGGCGGGCACCGACGGTAGCGTCAGTCGGGCCAGTTCACGCCCCCGTATGATGGGCCCCGGGTTGCGGCCAAGCAGCACTGCCAGGGCGTTTTCCTGTTGCGCCACCAAGGGCTCGAATTGCGCGACCGAGGCCAGGGTCCGCTGGTACTCGGATTGGTTCTGTGCCAATTCCATTTCGGAGATGGTGCCGGCGCCAAAGCGCAGTTTGAATATGTCATAGGAGTCCCCCCGCGCCTTGGCAGTTGTGCGGGCAATTTCCAGCTCCCGATCAAGATCGCGCAGCGTCACGTAACTCGACGCCACCGACGATACCAGGCTCAGTATGACGCTACGGCGACCTTCCTCCGAAGCTAGCAGATCGGCGCGGGCGGACTCGTTGAGGCGCCGCAAACGGCCCCAGACATCCAGCTCCCAGTTCACGCTGAGGATGGCCTGGTAGTTGTTGAAGACCGGATCGACGCTGGAATCCAGGGGGACGGGGCCGTTGTCTCGGGGAGCCTTGGTCCGCTCACCTTGCGCGCCAGCCCCGACTTGGGGAAACAACCGGGAACGGGTCTCGCCGTAACGGCCCTGGAATTCCTCCACCCGTGCGGCGGCGATCTTGATGTCTTTGTTCTCGAGCAATGCGGTCCGGATCAGGTCATTCAGGACGGGATCCTGAAACTGCTCCCACCACAGGGTATTGGATAGATTCCTGGCCTCCTGGTCCGCGTAGCGATAGGCCGCCGGGGTGTCAGTTTCAGGGCGCTGGTAGTCCGGGCCGACCATGCAGCCAGCCAGGCCCAGGCACAGCAATAGTGGGAGAGGGGGTTTGTGCATCTCAATCTCCCTCATGTCTGTTTTGCGCTGCGCCACCTGGAATCTCTGCACCTGGCGTCGGTTCTCCGGGCTCACCAGCCTTATTGACCTCGCCCTTTTTCTCGGTCATCCGCTCCACCAGGTAGTAGAACAGCGGGATGAAGAAGATCGCGATGACTGTCGCCGCCAGCATCCCGCCGATCACCCCGGTACCGATGGAGTGGCGGCTGTTCTCGGATGCGCCGACGGCAATGGCCAGTGGCACGCAGCCGAGGATGAACGCCAGGGACGTCATCACGATAGGCCGCAGGCGTTCCCTGGCGGCGGTCATCGCGGCATCGTAGGCGGACATTCCGTGTTCCCGGTTCAGTACCGCAAACTCGAAGATCAGGATCGCGTTCTTGGCGGCCAGGGCCACCAGCATGGTCAAGCCGATCTGGAAATACACGTCATTGCTCAATCCCCGGATCAACACGGCGAGCAGGGCCCCGAACAACGCAAAGGGCACCGCCAGCAGCACGCCCACGGGCAGTGACCATTTCTCGTACTGGGCCGCCAGGATCAGGAACACCATGATCAGGCCGAAGATGAATACCTGGGAGGAGGTGCCGCCGCTTTTCTTCTCCTCGAACGCCTCGCCACTCAAGGCGAGGGCATAGTCGTTGGACATGATCTCGGCGCTGACTTCCTCCAGGGCCTGGAGCGCTTGCCCGGAACTGTAGCCGGGGGCCGCGTTGGCAGTGAGTTTGACCGCCGGGAAGTTGTTGAAGCGGGTCAGCAGATCGGGCCCGGTGACGTACCGGGTGGTCAGCAGGGCTTTGAGTGGCACCATCTCGTGGGTGCTGCTGCGCACGTAGATCTGTTGCAGATCCTCGGCCTTGAGGCGATAGGCCGGCTCGGCCTGCAGAATGACCTGCCACAGGCGGCTGAACTTGTTGAACTGCGAAACGTACAGGGAACCGAACATGGTTTGCATGGTGCTGTAGACATCCTCCACCGGCACACCCAGTGTTTCGGCCTTTTCCCGGTCCACGTCGACCAGCAACTGCCGGGAGAAGACGTTGAAGGTGGAGGTAATGGCGCCGAGTTCCGGACGCTGCCTGGCCTTTGCCACGAGGTTGCCGACCACTTCCGCCAATTGGTCGGTGCTGGCGTCCCCCTTGCTCTGGACCCACACCTCCATGCCGCCGGTGGTGCCCAGGCCGGGAATGGAGGGCGGGTTGACGGGCAGGATGATACCGCCCTGCACTTGGGAAAAGGCCTTGGCAGACGCCTGGATCACGGCAGGGGCGCTTTGCTCCTTGATAGTGTCCGAGTCCTTGTAGCGCTCCTCGAAATCCTTGAAGCCGACGAAGAAGGCTGCGGCATTGTTCTTGTTCTGGCCGTCCAGCAGGCTGTAACCGTTAACGATGGCGACGCCCTCGACGGCCTCATTATTCATGTAGTAATCGCTGGCCACTTTGCCCACCTCGCCCGTGCGATCCAGGCTGGCAGCGTCGGGCATGATCACGGCGCCCAGCAGATAGCCCTGATCTTCCGGCGGCAGGAACGCACCGGGGATGCGCTGCGCCATCAACAGGATCAGTCCAATCATGCCGGCAAAGAGCAACAGCGCGAGCACGAAGCGCTTGATCATGAACGCCACCGAGCGAGAGTAACTTTCGGTCATGCGTTCGAAGCTGTGTTCGAACCAACGGAAAAAGCGGTTCTTTTCTCCGTGCTGAGGCTTGAGCAGCAGCGCTGCCAGGGCCGGTGAAAGCGTCAGCGCCACCAGGCCGGAGATCACCACGGAGATGGCGATGGTGATAGCGAACTGTTTGTAGAGCTGGCCGGTGATACCACCCATGAAGGCCACTGGAATGAACACTGCGCACAGCACCAGCACGATGGCGACCACGGGGCCTGCCACTTCATCCATGGCCCGTTTGGCGGCCTCCTTGGGCTGCATCTTGTGGACCTGCATGTTGCGTTCGACGTTTTCGATCACCACGATCGCATCGTCGACCACGATGCCGATGGCCAGCACCATGCCGAACAGCGTCAGCATGTTCACGGAAAATCCCAGGGCCGACATGCCGATGAAGGTGCCGACGATGGACACCGGCACCGCAAGCACCGGGATCAGGGTGGCACGCAGGCTTTGCAGGAATAGGTAGACCACCACGACCACCAGCACCAAGGCTTCGAAGAAGGTGTGGATCACCTCGGAAATCGAAGCACGGGTAAACGCAGTGGTGTCCATCACGATCTTGTATTCGATGCCCTCGGGAAAGGTCGTTTTCATTTGTGCCAGGGTCGAGGTGACCGCCGCGGAGACGTCGAGGGCGTTCGCGCCGGGTTGTTGATACACCGCAATCAGTGTCGCCGGACGGCCTTGGTAGGTGCTGCGCAGGGAGTAGTCTTTCTGCCCGAGCTCGGCCCGTCCGACGTCCTTGAGCCGAACGATCGCGGCCCCACCGTTGCTGGCGCGCAAGATGATGTTCTCGAATTCCGCCGGCTCGGTCAGGCGTCCCTTGGTGGTCACGGCAAACGACTGCTCCACTGCCTGGCCGGTGGGGGATTGGCCGACGCGGCCTACCGCGAACTGCTGGTTCTGGTTGGCCACGGCTTTCTGCACGTCGGCGGCGGTGATCCCCAGCTGGGCCATGCGGTCGGGCTTGAGCCAGATTCGCATGGCGTAGTCCGGGGTGCCGAAGATGCTGGCCTGGTTGGCGCCCGGGATGCGCTTGATCGCATCCAGAATGTACAGGTTGGCGTAGTTGGCGACGTAGGTGCTGTCATAGCGGTCGCCGGCGGAGAACACCGCAAGGACCATCATGAAAGCTGACGACTTCTTCTGTACCTGTATGCCCTGACTCTGGACGGCGGAGGGAAGTTGCGGCAGGGCCAGATTGACCCGGTTCTGCACGTCCACCTGGGCAAGGGACGGGTCGGTGCCAATCTCGAAGAACACATTGAGGGTCATGTTGCCCGTCGCGGAGCTCGACGAGTTCATGTAGATCATGTTGTCGGCGCCGTTGACCTGCTGCTCGATGGGCGCCGCCACGTTATTGGCCACGACCTGCGCATCGGCTCCCGGGTAGGTGGCGGCAACGGTGATTTGCGGTGGCGTGATGTCCGGGTACTGGGCGACCGGCAGCGTGACCATGGCCACTGCGCCGGCCAGGGTGATGATGATGGAAATCACCGAGGCGAAGATCGGCCGATCGATGCAATAGTGGGAAATGCTCATGGGCTATTCCCGCTGGCAGCCCCCGCCGGGGCGGCCTTTTCCGGTTGTCCTGGTGCTGCGCCTGCCGCCGCAGCGCCAGGCGCCTCGACGATATTTAGCGGCCCACCGGGAGTGACCCTGATGGCACCATCGACCACTATGCGCTCGCCGGCACTCAGGCCCTTGCTGATAAACCAGTCATCGCCGTGCCAGTCACCCACTTCGACAATGCGTTGCTCGGGCTTGCCCTCGGCATTGATCACCCAGACGAAACGGCTCCTGGCACCCTCCAGGACTGCCTTCTGCGGCACAAGAATGGCGTTCGGTCGGGATGCCCCTTTGACCAGGGCCCGCACGAACTGACCGGGCCGCAGCACGCCCGCCGGGTTGGCGACCACTGCCCGGACCAGAAAGGTGCCGGTTGCCTGACTAAAAGAGGGCGCTAGAAAATTCACCTGACCGCGGTCAGGCACCACCGTACCGTCAGCCAACATCACTTCGACGACAAAGTCGCTGCGCAATGGAAACTTGAGGCGTCCGGCGGCAATCTCGTCGCGGTATTTCAGCGTTTCGTTTTCCGAGAGACTGAAGTTGACGTAGATAGGGTCCATCTGTGACACGGAGGTCAGCAGTCCCGATTCACCTGGCGTTACGTAACTGCCTTCCTGCTTTTTGGCAAAGCTCGAAAGGCCGGTGAGGGGAGAGGTGATGGTGGTGTAACTGAGGTTCAACTGCTCAGTGCGCACGGCGCCCTCTGCCGCAAGCATGGCGGCCCGGGTCTGACGCTCGTCGCCGACGGCATTGTCCAGATCCATCTTGCTCACTGCGTTCTGCGCCGCCAGGGGGCGAACGCGGGCCAGGGTAGCCTTGGCCACTTCCCAGCGCGCCTGTTGCTGGGCCAATTGCCCCTGGGCCGACAGCAGCGCTGCCTCGAAAGGTTTGCGGTCCATCTGGAACAGTGTTTGCCCGGCTTTCACCAAGTCGCCTTCGGTGTACAGGCGTTTATCCAGAAAGCCGGCGACCCGGGCGCGGATTTCCACCTCACGGGAACTCTGCGTCTGGGCGACAAATTCAAACGTAACCGGGGTATCGCGCGCGGTGACCGTCATGACAGTCACATCCGGGGGCTGACGCGCCGGGGAAACCGGCTCTTTGTCGCAGCCTGCAAGCAGGCCGAAGACCCCCGCCAGAAAGGCGATTGGCAAGCCGATACAGCTCGAAAACCTGATGCCACCCAGGCGCATGCACGGTGCGGGGCAGGTGTGTTTTTCGAGGTTTTCTACTTTACGAGAGCCTTCGCAACTGTCATTGCCCTGGGGAGTGGCAAGTGGTGACAGCCAGTCGCCTTCGAGCCGGGCGGCAATGTCCATGTTCATGTTCACGCCCATGCCCATGCTCCATAAAGGTCTTTCGAAGAGAAGCGTTGTATTACTAGCTTATAAAGGGTAGTCCAATATCCTGACTGCGAAGACGATGCTGGCCAGGCGTCGTGGGCCGAACCAGCGGATGGCGGCGATGCCGATGAGAGTCTGACAAACAGGCTACATTGGCGAAGAGAAACGAGGGGGTGAGCTCGATCTATTTCCAGGGTGGTACATGCACGAGATTATAACTCAACTAAACAGTCATTTAGTTGAGTTATAATTAAATCAACTAAAAGAGAGAGCAGGGCGCAAGAGCGTTTTTCCTTTATTCAGGTCTTTTTTTCCAGAAAAATCTTACTCTATTCGAGTGTTTCCAGATGATCCGTCAGTTCATCTTCGTCTTGGATCTGGAAATGTCCGTGCACCAGGTTCGCAAACTGCGCTCTAGACCTTTGCGGCTTGTCTGGTTGTGGCTTTGGGTTGCCAATCACCTTGCCAACTCTCGCTGCAATACCGGCTTTGCGTAACATTACTTCAGGGTTGGCCACGCCGAATCAACATCAACATCGACCCTGACTCGGCATGAGCCCTGATTACCGCGAACATGCGTCGCTGATCTGCCTGCGACAAATGAAAGAACTGTTCCAGGCCAGGATCCCGGCAAACTTTTCACCCAGCTGCAGACTTCGCCTATCAGCCGTCAGTCAACGCTGATGTGCAAAACGATGGCGGTATAAACGCACAAGCGAATCTCAAGCGTCGACGCCCGTGACGTTACATCCGACTTCGATCAGATAACGAGCGACAGGTTCACCGGAACCACAGCCCGGATCCAGTACAGATCCATGGCCACCCATGGCTTGAAGAAAACCTGTCGAACCAATGGCGCTCGATAAACTGATTGGCACGCAGACGATCCCATGTCGGAGCGTGACGTGATTGGAGGTCGATGAGGTGATTGGCCGATTCGTGCATGGAGTGGACCCCTGAATGTTCAAAGAGTGAAAAGGCAAGATCGCTGCTTGAAAAGCACCCTGGGGAAGACCCACGAGGAATATCCAGCACTACGCATAATGTATATTATGTTAAATCATGTGCTATGTCAGATATGTTCATGAGCAGCTTAACCCACTGATTCGACAAACCCGCTTCTGGCGTCCACTCTCTCAACGGGCCATGTACTTCGTGTTCATGGCGCGTCATTGAATATCGATTGCGACCAGGTTTTCTCCGAACTGTCCCAACTGCTGACACAGTGTTGACGGCGTCGGCGACAACAACCTCGAACACCGGAGCAAGCGAAATTGGATTTTTCGCACTGGCCTTTATAGCCGGCTTCAACGTCGACAAGTTCGTGGCGAAAATTGAAGAAGTCACGAAGGCAGTTTGGGGCATTGATACAACGCGTAGCGGGCAGGCCAAAGCGGATCAGGCCGAGCCATCCAAACCGTCTACCCTAAAGGTGCCTCAAGCCTGACCTTGATTCCGGCTGGGAATGTAGAACAACAGGTTCTCAGCCTGCCGCCCGAGACTTGGCATGGGCTCTCAATCGTGTAGCCATGCCTGGGACTTCGTCATTCAGCACCTCAAAGCAGGCTTGGCAGGAGAATCTTCAGCTGTAGGAAAACAAACCACACGAAGCAGCCACCGCTGGCCAGGAACAGGCTAATGAGTACGAACCGACTCAATGGGCGCACCGTGTTTTGCCACTGCGCAATAATTCGAGTGAATGTCAGCGCAGAAGCGTCGGTGCGAAACAGGTAGATGAGACCTTCTGCGTAGGCAGACACCATCAGATTTCGATGCGTCGGTAGCTGCGAGTGGAAGTTCAGTGGGCAGTCAAGCCAGCGCACCACTAAATCGCCCTCCTTGCCCACCTTAGCCATTTTCACCTCACTCCCATTCATGACGCTCAAGTGGAGGCTACGCAGAGGCGTATTAAGTGGGCAAAATCGATGTCCCGGCGTGAACTCTTGGTACTCGTTCGGCTTGAAATCTTCCCGCCAGATCGCTGTAGATGTCAGCAGGGCGTACTCATGAAGTGCATATTCGATCCGTGCGGATGCGAATTCACTAAAGCCACCGAAGCCTGGAATGTCACCATGCTGAGTGATTGCAAGCGCAAGCTGGTGTTTATTGGACTCTGACTTAATTCTGCCCACATCCAGCTCATAGTGTTTAACGCTCCACCAGCGTCGCAGCTCATCCTCAACGAGCGCGAGCAACCAACGCCGCCCTTCAATGCCAAGGTACTCATCCTTCCCGGCAAGCGTGCGTTTTAGCAGAACCGGACATTTCCACTCGAACCAGATCACCGCCAACAAGTAGAAGCCCCCGCCGACCAGCAACCAGCTCAAGGGCCCGACCGCCGCCTCCGCGCCTTTCAGCGATGGAGCTGCCTGAAGGAATGCGGCAACCAAGCCCCCCACCGCTGCGAGCTTGATACCGGCGCCAGACTTCATCCGCGACCAGAACGACCAGCTCGTCATTTGTCGAAACCGGTGATACGCCATTTCCTGGCGCGTGTTGCGTCGCTCAGCCAGAGCTGGCCTGTTGACCTCTTCATTCGGAAATTCATCGCAAAACCAGGAAATCCAGCTGAACTCAAACCGTTTCTCCCGACGCTTGTAACGACGGTGCTCCTTTTCCGATTCCGCCATCCGCTGCCGCGCCTCGTCGGTGAGCACGAAGGCCTTTTTAGGCTTGTCGATTGAGTCGCTTTGTTCGTTTTGGCTTTCGGGTTCTGATGGTTGGTTTTCAGCTGACAATGTGTTGCTCCTTGTCTTTTTTCTTCCTCGCGCTCCGGGCTTCGGCACTGCAAGATCAGAGGCCTAGGTCGCGCTACAGACGAAACTCCAGCAGGTCTGGGGGAAAAGTTTCCAAAGGGCAGATTTCGAAAGCTTTCCAGATCAGCGTGCGCCAGATGTCAGCCTGAATGATCATCATGCCATATATACTCCGGACTCCCCTTCTTCTACATAGTCAACCGGGTAGATTACTCTAGGACGAAGCATTTCCTGGATGAGCTCGGTGACAGGCCACGGGTAGACGATCTACCAGCGCCGGGCGTATAGACAACTTGGCAGAACCCTATATGCCTTGACCCGCACGCTGTAGCGAACCACCGCCTGCAAGTGAAAGCAGGCGGTTCACAGCAAGCAAGTTAACGCACCAGGTCAATGTCCTTGGCGTATACGAAGCCTTCGGTGGTGGTAATTGGTACGTTGAACGGGCTGCAAAAAACGTCGTGCTTGCCTATGTTGTTTTCAGCACGATAAGACCAATCGAGCTCCTGGATCACCTTCTTTTCGCGAAGCTCTGGGATTTCTCGGCATTTGTCTGCAATAGTATTCGTAATGTTGAAAACGAATTTGTACATATCGAATCCGAGCTCGTAGACCTTTCCGTCAAGTCTTAGGCTAGGCTTTTGGCAGAACATTTCGAGATCTTTCATGAGATTTGCCACGTAGTCGAAGATCTCAGCGATGTCACTCATTTCCTTCTGCACGAATCGCAACTTGGTTTTGTAATTTTTGTTTTTTTCGTCAGGTATCGTGTTGTCGATAAATGATTTTACGCTTTTTGCGAGCACTTCTAGTGGTATTAGAAGGTGTTGTGAATGGCTAACGAGAACATTTTCCTCGACCTTGACATGCAGACGAATTTCGTCGACGTCGCCGACATGGTGAAAATAGTTTCTGATAATCCGAAGCATTTTGAATTCTGGAGCAGTTTTGATGCTGCAGTTGAATAGCTCAAGCAGCTTATCAGCCGTAGAGTGGAGGTTATTCAGGTAGGTAAACAGCGTGTTGATGTCCCGCTCTTCAGAATGCCTGATGTCCAACAGTTCGCGCTGGCTGTGAAAATACCGATCAATAAACGTGTACTTCTCCATGTGGCTAGGCTCCACTCCCCGGCTGATTTCACATCTCATATATTGAGGCGCAAGCTGGTTCGATCTCGTGCTCATTCACCCCGTTCTGTGCACAGTCCAGGTCGAGGTAAGCCATGCGTTGGCAGCCTTCAGACCGTCCAGTCTGCGCGAATAGGCCGGACTATATCCATTCTTGTGCATGACCACCACAAGCCAATGCCTGTAGGCGCTGATGCGATTTTGACCCAGGCTACCGAATTTCACTGCCCTCCCCCAATACTCCGCAAACAATAGTCGTTCGAGTGGTCTCAGAAATTGCCTATGGGTCAGTCAATATCAGCCGCCTGGGTCAAAATCGCATCAGCGTCGACACAGGAAGCTCGTCATGAACAAAATTCTGTGAACATTAAGCTTCAGAGACCGTACAAAATTCCCATTGTGATTGGTTATAGCGTTGCTCATGAACACTGAGCATCGCCCATAAGTTAAATCGTGCATTGCATCCTTTAACGCACCTAGGCCAAAAGACATTCACAACAATAAAATCGACGTTATGAATGACTGATCTCCAGAGTCGCGCGCAATCCCCCGGCAGGTCGATTCTCCAGCCTGATCTGCCCGCCCAGGCGGGTGGCGATGGTCTGCACGATGGTCAGCCCCAGACCCGCGCCCTGGTCATTTGCTCGGCTGTAGAACCGCTCGAAAAGCCGGTCACGCTCGGCTTCGTCGATGCCAGGCCCCTGATCCTCGACAGACAGCTCGAAGTATCTCTCGGTTTTTGCCAGCCGCACGGTGACAACTCCGCCTTCCGGAGAGAAGTTCGCTGCATTGGTCACCAGATTGTTCAGCGCAATGTTAATGGCCGCGGCATCGGCTTTGACCGGGTAAGTCCCGTCGCTGACATCGAAAGTCAGTTCCAGCCCCCTGCTCAATAGCCAGGGCGTCAGCTGCACCAGACCTTCGCGAACCGTGGTCGCCAGGTCGATGTACTGCGGCTCCGGAGCACCTGATTGCGGCTCAAGGCGGGCCATGGTGAGCAACTGGTTGACTAGCCGGCTGGTGCGGTCGACGCCGACGATCAAGTATTCGAGGGATTCGCGACGCTCTGCCTCGGTCCCCGCCTCCAGCAAGTTCTGCGCATGGACCCTGAGCACTGCCAGCGGTGTACGCATTTCATGGGCAGCATCGGCGATGAAGCGTCGCTCGCGCCCCAGCACCTCGCGGATTTGCACCAACATGCGATTGAGCGCTGCCTGCATGGGCTCAAGCTCACTGGGCAATGGCATCAGTTGCAACGGCTCAAGGGAGCCCGAATGCCGCGCACGCAAGGTTGCGGCCATATTCGCCAAAGGCTTGAGGCCCCAACCGATGGCCAGCCAGATCACTGCGGCGAGAATCAGGCTACCGATCAGATTCGGCACCAGCGTGTGACGAACGATGCGATCGACCAGATCGGCGCGCACATCATCGCGCTCACCGACCCAGATTTTCAGGCTGTACTGGCTGTCATCCAGCAAAAATGCCCGCCATTTATGGTTTTTCAGATCAACCACATCGCTGAAACCCGACTTGCTCGGCGCGGAAGTAAAGGACGGTGCACTGGCTGTGTGGACCAGCAGTTCACCTCGCGAATTCCATACCTGGAAAGCAATCTTGCTTTCATAGGGATGACCGTCGATTTTCGGGGTCGCCAGGCTCAACGCCTGATTGAAGGCCTGATAAAGCTCGGCGTGCTCCTTGCTGGCCATCGGCATGTGCATGACGCCTTGCAACAAGCGCGCGTTCTGGGCCAGTTGGGCATCATAGACCTCATCAATTTCATGCTTGCTGTCGTGGAGGTTGAACACACTGATAATCAACAGGCCGACGAACAGCAGCCCGAGGATCAGTATCAGTGTCCGGCGCCTGATGGACATCATCGGCGCTCTTCCACCAGATAGCCGACACCGCGAATAGTGCGGATCAAATCCGTGGAAAACTTCTTGCGCAGATGATGAATGTGCACCTCCAGGGTGTTGCTTTCCGCTTCTTCGTTCCACCCGTAAAGCAGCTGCATCAACCGTTCACGGGTCATCACCCGCCCCGGAGGAGACAGCAATTCGTAGAGTAGCTGGTATTCCTTGGGGGTCAGCGCCACGGCTTGGTCGTGATAGGTCACCTGCTGGGTACTGGGGTCCAGACTGATACCGGCATGCTCGATCAACACCCGCGCGCGGCCGGCACTGCGACGCAAAAGTGCTCGCAGCCGGGCTTTCAGTTCAGCCAGGTCGAAGGGTTTGACCAGGTAATCATCGGCCCCGGCATCCAGGCCGGCAATACGGTCTTCGGTGGCGTCACGGGCGGTGAGAATCAGCACCGGCAGGTTGGACCCGCTCTGGCGCAAGCGCCGCAACACTTCAAGGCCGTCCATGCGTGGCAAGCCAAGGTCGAGTACGGCCAGGTCAAAGGTTTCACTGAGCAGCGAATGCAAGGCACTGCTGCCGTCTTTCAGCCAGTCGACGGTGTACCCCTCTCGACTCAGAGCCTGATGAATCCCCTCGCCCAACGCCACGTCATCTTCAATCAGTAATAGGCGCACAACGACTCCTGTCAGTTCAGTTTCTTGCCGACATCGACCAGCAGCGCCTGAATCTCCTGGCGCCGGCCACTATCCGCCACTTCCCGTCCTGGACGGGCAGGCGCTTGCAGAGCCTTGAGCAACGCCGCCTTGGCTTCGCCGTAACGAGCCTGACGATAGAGGTGGTCACCCCAGAAGTACAGACTGTCGATGCCATCGGGATTGAGAGCCAAGGCTTGCTTCAACAGTTGCTCGGCTTTGTCCGCGTCACCAAAACCGATGGGCCAGCCAGGCACTCGATCATACAGCGCCGCCAGGCTGGTATAGGCCGAGCCTTGCAGGGCTCGCGGGTCCAGCGCCAGGGCTTTTTCGAAATCGATACGGGCGGCCTTGGCCTTGCTCAGCGCGCCCAATCCACCCTGCGCACCCGCCCAACTGCTGGTGACGATGCCGGACCAGATCCAGGCTTCGGCGGCATTCTGGCGGGTCTGAGTAAAGGCTGTCGCTTCCCCGGCGAGTTTCTCAAAGGCTGCTGTACGCTGTTCGGCTGGTAACTCGTACTGGATGTGCGCCCAGCGTTGCTGAATGCTGGCAAGACGCTGTTGATCCGCACTGTCGAGTGCCCATGCGGAGCCGCTTAACACGCCTAAAAGGACGCAGAAAATCATCTTTTTCATGGTTTCGGCTTCTCGTTTTCTTGTGGGTGGCTAAGTCGGCGAATCAATGGCAGCTGCTTGCGCAAGCCACGGTCCACCAGATTGGGCAGCAGACTGTTCAAGCGCACGAAAAAGCGCTCAGGCCAGCCCAGGTAAAGATCCCGATGATCCCCGGCAATCGCATGGACCACTGCGTTGGCAACGGTTTGCGGGTCGTCGACACTGGACTTCAGCGCATCGTTCAAGGCTTGCGCCGCCGGACTGTTCATCGAGGTACGAGTAGCCCGGGGGGCCACATACAGAACGCCAACCCGCGTATCCGCCAGTTCCCGGCGCAAGGCCTCGGAAAAACCGCGCAGGGCGAACTTGCTCGCGCAATAACTGGCATAACCCGGATAGCCGATGGAGCCGTAGATCGATCCGACATTCACCACCATCGCGGTTTCAGCCTCCTTGAGCAGCGGCAATAGTGTGCGGGTGAGGCAAATCGGCGCGCTGATATTCAACGCCAGCATCGAGCTGATTTCGTCATCCTCCAACTGTTCGAGCATGGCGAAATGGTTGATGCCAGCAGCGTTGATCAGCATATTCACGCCGCCGATAGCTTTTGCTGTAGCGAGGATCTTACGACGGTCGACGATGCAGGTCAGGTCCGCGGCGATCCACCAGAGCTGGTCGGGATAAAGAGCCAGCAAGGGTTCCAGGGGCTCCCTATGCCGTGACACCGCCAGCACATGGGCGCCACTGGCACACAGCGCGCGGGTGATGGCCAGGCCGATCCCGCCGCTGGCCCCGGTCAATACGACCCGTACTTCAGAGAGGCGCACGCTCGGCCTCCCCTGCTCCGTTCCCGGCTACCATTCCGGGCAGTTCGCGGAACATGTCGGTGTAGAGCTTGTAAACGACCCTGGAGGCGTGGATGACCGCGGCCTGGTCGGCCGAATCCTCCAGGCGATTCATCAGCCGGCGATAGGTCTGCATGTGTTCCACATCTAGCGCACCGTGAGAACTGAGGTAGCTGAAGGCGGTTGCAGGCAGTTCGAGTCGCTCCCGAATGCTATCGGCGGCATAGGTCGCCAGCGCGATGCTGGTGCCTTCCAGTACATTGACCATGCCGAACAGCCCCACCGGGTTACCCCGCTCGATCAAGTCGTAAAGAAAGCTGACCATCAACTCGATCGGCAAGCCGGGGCGCCCTTCCATGACGGTGTTCCTGCTACCGCCACAGGCAACGATGTCATCGAGCACCCACTGCTCATGACCGTACTCTTCTTCGATGTACTCGCAGACCGCACCGCGCAGCCATTCGAGGCGAACCGGCAGGCGCGCACCACAGGCCATCATCAGCGGGACGGTGTGACGGACGTGGTAATAGGCCTGGGTCAGAAAGGCCCGATAACTTTCCAGGCTGACTTGCCCGGCAAGGGCATCGCGGATGACGGGCAGGTTGAACAGCGTGTGACGCTCCTGCTGAGTCGCCTCTTGCAGGGTGTCGAAAAAACTCATGATGTGGACTCCTCGGAGGGGAAGGATGAGGTGAGCCATCGCCGGTAGTGTTCGACAATGGCTTCGCGACGCGGTCGGCCATTGGCAGTCAACAAGCCGTTGGCTGGGGTAAAGGGTTGGTCGAGACGGGTCCAGTGGTGAACCCGGGCATAATCGGGCAGTACCTGATTGACCTGTGCCACGGCGCCAGCAAGCTCGGCATCTGTGCAATCCGGTTTGTGCGGCCACAGCAGCGCGTGGTTGCTCGGCAGCGCTTCGCCATAGACGAACGCCTGGGCGATGTGGCTGCGCTGGGTCAATTCGGCCTCGACCCATTCGGGGTTCACGTTGCGGCCAAAGCTGGTGACGAACTGGTGCTTCTTGCGGCCACGGAGGTAGAGAAACCCCTCGGTGTCGAACTCACCCAGATCACCGCTGTGCCACCAGTCACTGGACTCCGGCGCCTCCCCCAGATACCCCAGCATCGGTGAACCGCTGATCAGTACCTCGCCGTCCTCGGCCAGACGAATCTGCACATGGGGCAAGGGTTTGCCGACGCTACCAGGGCGAAGAGCACCTGGACGGTTGAGACACACCACCGAGGCGCATTCGGACAAGCCGTAGCCCTCGTAAACCGGCAGACCAAGACGTTGTGCCCGTTGCAGCAATTCCAGCGAGACCCGGGCGCCACCCACCGCGGCGAAGCGCAATGTCGACGCGTTAAAGGCTTTTTGCTCAGCGGCGTTGACCAGCAGCAGCAACAATTGCGGTACCAGAATCAAACTTTCAGGTTTGCGCTGGGCCAGACAGCCGAGCAGCTTCGGAATGTCCACCCCGCTTGCCCCTTGAATCCCCAGTGTTCGCTGGCTTGGCAGGCTCAAGGTGGCACCGGCATACAGCGCAGCGTAACAACCGAGGTTTTCCAGCAGGATCGCCATCGGCAGTAATGCCAGGTGATGGCGCGGATTATTGGATCGGCTGGCTTGGTCCAGTTCGCGAGCAACCGTCAGCAGGCTATCGGCACTCAGGCAGACGCCTTTCGGGGTGCCGGTGGTGCCGGAAGTGAAGGTCAGCTTTGCCGTACCCTCGGGTATGCGTTTGGGACCGGTGAAAGTCCGGCGCCAGAATTCGCCGCTCTTTACATAACCGGCGCGTTCCAGTTCAGCGGCCAGATCAGTCTCGGCGATGACCAGCTGCGCCTGGCTCTGCTCCAGGCAGTAACTACGCTGGGCAGGACTGAAGAAGCCCGGCAATGTCAGACAGGTCAGCCCTTCGAACAGCACCGCAAGATCCCAGAGCATGGCGTCCACGCCGTTCTCCAAGACCAGGGCTACAACATCAACCCGTTCATCACGCAGGCGTTGTTGCCGATAGACCACCTCCGCGTACAGGGTGGCGTAGTCCAGACGCAACTCATTACCCCATATCGCCAGGGCGTTGGTCTTTTGTTCGGCATGTTTGCGCAATGCTTGTTGGAATCGCACCACTTCAGGCGACATGACTGGTTTCCTCGAGCGACGACGGCAAACCGAGACGGTTGAACGTCCCCATGTTGCGCAAATGAATGAAACCAGCGCGAATATTGCCCACATGCACGGACGGCCGACTCTCGTAGTAACTGCCCCAGGCGTGTCGGTCTTCCCCCAGACGCTGTGGATCGGCGACGCACAGCGTTACAGGACGCAAGCCCAGGCGATGGAAGCTGTTGACCAGGCCGATGCTGCCCGTAAACGCCACCCACTCCAGACCGCCCATCGCCAGCACATAGGTCATGGCGACGATGCTCAGGCGGGCGCTGCCGGTATCGATGGCGGCAAGATTGCCAACCTCGACAATGCCCGCACGGTCAACCGGGCGATCGGCAGCCGCACAAATCTGCGGCTCGATCGGATCGTCCAGGTAGCGCTCGAGAAACATCGACCCCGTGCTGGCCAGTCGCACGCCGACCACAGCATTCAGCGTGCCTGTTGCATTATTGAGGCCGAACAGCTCAGGCATGAAATGGTGAATCTCGGCGCCGTGGGCCTGACGAAAGCGCTGTTGAATAAAGGCTTCGAAGCTCGGGCGCGACTCATCATCGGGCAATGCCCTGAGCAGGCTCATGGCGGGCGTCTGGGCATTGCCGAAATGCAGGGGTAAACGGATGTTCCAATCGAAACCGGGCATTGGAAGAACTCCTCCCATGAATAATCTCGGGTGGAGTATCCGTGGCGATTCTTAACAGAATCTGAAGGTGCATCCGGATCAGGGATGAGCGCTCTTCAGACTGTCTTAAGACTGGCAAGTCAAGGTGTCGCACACCAACAAGCCGAGACACCCACGAGGTCCATTCATGAATCCTGATTTACCGCAGCGGCACCAGTTGTTCAAGGTTTCCTGAAGTAGATCAAATAGCGCATATGAACATTTACTTGATATTTCAAATTTATCCAAGGGTGGCACATTTCCCGGGGCGAGAATTTTGCTCTCAGCTATACTAAAATATTAAATACGTGCTGGTGAGTATTTATGGGTGGAGGTGTTAGAAGTTATGGGAATTTATATATGTGGCTATCCTTGGTGGCGGGTGGTTAATAATAGTTATCCTGTAATGATTGGGTGTAGTGGTGAGGATTTGATATGAACGTCTTATTGGAACAACTGCATGCCTATCATCATGAGGTGGCTATCAAAATTACTCAGATCAAAGGATTGCTGGGGAAGTTGAGGCATGAATCCGCTGATGCCGATGACTGCAAGCTGTTGTTTAAGATACTGGAAGCCTTGCATGGTGATGCAGAGCGGCACCACCATGAAAATGAAGAGCTTATTCGGCGGGCCTTGCTAGCGACTGAAGCACCGATCCACCAACGGGTGAAGGATATCGAGCGAGACCATCAGGCATTTGAGCGCATTGCTGGACAGCTCAAGATGTTGGAGGACTCAAATCAGGAGACAAGAGTTATCGCTGACGCCATCGATGACTTCATCAAGAAATACTATGATCATATGGATGCCGAGGAGAACATTTTCTTTCCGGTGGCAGATAAGTGGCTGTCAGACGTCCAGTGGCAGGAAATAAAGCGTCAGTGGCATTAATCGGAGTGCTGACCGTCTTCCTTCAAGGCAAGGCGCGAACCGGTGAATGGTTCAGCGCCTCCTCAGGTGTCGGGAGCACTCGATAAGTACCACAGTCGGTACTCCCTTCCAGGAAATTCAAAAAGTATGGCGAGCATCATTCAAGTTTTGTGTAATAAGCAGGTGATTTGGTTATGTCGTGCTTGTTTTCGGTGCCCAACACTGCATGAGCTTTAGAGCGTTCATCCGCGGCACCATGAATCATTAACAGGAATTTGTCAGCCTTAAGTGCTGTCTCATATTTAACGATTTCGTCATTTGGCACGCCAATTTCCGACAATGCCGCAGCCAGCGCCGAAACACCTCCGACTACCAGGGCTCCTTCCAACACCCCTACCAGAAGCTGAGTAAATGGTCCTGCTAACGCGATAATCCCCACGCCAGGCAAGAAAAAAGCAGCCGGCGCAAACAACAATCCCCATATGCTTCCGCAAAAGAGGCCCATTGTTCCCCATGTTTTCACTTTATCGCCAACCGTATAAAACCCAATCGGATGTTCTTCACTGTGATATCCCTTACCCACCAGCGAAAGTTTTTTGACGTCAAAGCCCGATTTACTCAACGCTCGAATGGCGGCCTCTGCATCATCATGGCTATTGAATACGTATACCGATGGATTGTTGGACATCATGTTAGCCACCTCGCTCAAAACAAATCAAACGGATTGAAAACCTGTTTATGCCTGTCTGTTTTAATAGAACTTTAACTTCATGCAGTGCGCCGCTGGTCATCTTTTAGGGGGGCAGGTGGAATCGGCGGAAAAAGATCAGGCACTGCTCCTGATGCTCATCCATCCTCGCTCGTGACAAAAGCCTAGCGCTTGTCAGCGTATAAAACTTGATCAATATCAGTAAATACGATCATGAACTGACTTGGCTGTGAAAGCCTGAGACCCGCGACGGCAATAGCAATGAAACCAAGGATGATTCAGTTATCTATCCGACGCACACAAAGAATATGGAACGTGCCTCCCCGCCTGTCGTAATTTACCTCTTTGTGCCCCCAATTAAGGTACATCATCCATAGGCGACTTCTATGCTTGGAGCATCCAGAGGAAACCGTATGCATCGGCCCGAAGCCCAGCCACTTCAAAACCATTACCTCAAAGCAGCCTGTTCCAGCTGCAGCGTGTTGGAGTTGTGTCTGCCCATTGGCCTGACTGGCCAGGAAGTCGAGCGGCTGGACACGATCATTACCCAGCGCGTGAAAGTGAAAAAGGGTGCCGCGCTTTACCGCACCGGTGACCCGCTACGCTCGCTGTACGCGGTGCGGTTAGGCTTTTTCAAGACCAGTGTGTTGTCACTCGATGGCAGGGAGCAGGTCACCGGTTTTCAGATGCCTGGGGAAATGCTTGGCCTGGACGCCATCAGCACTGATCAGCACGCCTGTAACGCCTTCGCCCTTGAGGACAGTGAGGTGTGTCCCATCCACTTCGCTCAACTGGAGAAGCTCGCCCACGATCTGCCTTCATTGCAACACAACCTGAACAAACTCATGAGCCGGGAAATCGTGCGCGATCACGACATGTTGCTGCTACTGGGCAATATGAGCTCGGATGAACGCCTCGCCGCCTTTCTTCTGAACCTCTCCCAGCGTCTGAACATGCGCGGATACTCTTCAAGGGATTTTGTTCTGCGGATGCGCCGCGAGGAGATCGGCTCCTATCTGGGGCTGCGTCTGGAAACCATCTGTCGGGGCATTGCCCACCTTAGAGAGCAGAACCTGGTCGATGTATCCGGTCGAGACGTCAAAATCCTGAGTTTACCCGGACTCAAGCAACTTGTTGCCGGCTGTCATCGACACGCCCCTGAATAAATCACGCCTCCTTGACAGGCGTTCTGCGCTTGCTCCGATGATTAACACTGACCTGATCCAGATCAAGTCCTGCCTGTCCTTTCGCGTAAAAATTGAGATCACGCGTTTGAGCCATCGCATTTTCCGTGAGTTCGAGTTTCTCGACACATGGGGAATGGGTTCGAGCGGGGTCTGTTCGTCGTCCGGGTAGCCGCCGTGTTCGCCGCACGGAAGCTGGCGGCCACCTCAACCCCACCCAAACAGGAGAAATGACATGTCCGACTCCGTTAAGAAAATGCCGGTTCCCCCTGAACAAAAAGCCAGCCAAACATCAATAAGCAAGGATCTCTGGCGCCCCTTTGAAACCCTGCGCCAGCAGGTCGACCACCTGTTCGAAGACTTCGGTCGAGGTTCGGCACTTTCGCCGATCAGCCGCGGCCTATTTGATGTCGAGCCCTTCTGGCGTCGCGAGCTGAGTGGCCATCGCCTGCCCGCCGTGGATATTGTCGAGCAGGATAAAAGCTACGAAATCACTGCCGAGCTTCCCGGTATGGATGAGAAAAACATCGAGATCAAACTGTCCAACGGCAGCCTGATCATCAAAGGCGAGAAAAAAGAAGACAAGGAAGAAAAGAGAAAGGGCTACCACCTCACTGAACGCCACTACGGTTCATTCGAGCGGATCTTCAGCCTGCCCCAAGGGGTCGATGCCGATAAGATCGACGCGCATTTCAGCAAGGGTGTGCTGACGGTGTCTCTGCCGAAAAAGCCCGAGGCCATGAAGCCGGAAAAAATCGTGCAAATCAAAGCCGTCTAAAGCCCTTTGCCCATTGGCCCCTTGCAAGGAGCACCTGGCAAGGGGCTTTTTACTCGCGGTTCCAGCGACCTGCTAAGCGGTAAGCTCTACCGTATCGCGATACTCCGGCACCGAGACTGACCACCCCAGCTCGACACTGATACGCCGGCGCAGCACATCCGATGCATTGGGCTCGCCATGCACCACATAGGTATGTTTGGGGGGGCTCTTGAAACTACGCAGCCATTGCATGATTTCATCCGCGTCGGCGTGGGCCGAAAGCGTCTCCATCGGTACTACTTCAGCCCTGATCGGCACGTCCTTGCCGTGTATGCGCACCGAACTCGCCCCGCCTACAATTTGCGCGCCGCGCGTGCCTCCGGCCTGGAAGCCGGGCACCAGAAGTGTATTTTGCGCATTGGGCGCAAGGGCCTTGAGGTGATAGAGCACGCGACCACCTGTGGCCATGCCGCTGGCGGCGATGATCACCGCCGGGGTATGCAGTTGATCCAGATCCATGGAGTCTCTGGTCGAACGCGCAATATGCGCGACGTGGCACATCCCCTCACACTCCTCCTGGGAGAGTCGATGTTCGCTGCGAAAGCGTCGATACAACCGGGTCACATCGGTCGCCATAGGGCTGTTGAGGTAGACCGGCAGATCAGGAATCGCCCGTTTCTGTTTCAGGCGGTACAGGTGATACAAGAGTAACTGCGCGCGACCGACCGCAAATGAAGGCACCAGAGTGATCCCATGGCGCAATGCCGTGCGGTTGATGACCTCGGCCAGCTGCTGTTCCGGAGAGTCCGTGGGGTGCTGACGGTCGCCATAGGTCGACTCCACCAGCAGGTAATCCGCCTGCTCGATGGACTCTGGGGCAAACATCAGCGGATCGTTCAGACGCCCCAGATCCCCGGAACACACTAACCTCACCCCTTCAGCCAACACTTCTACAGTAGCTGCCCCCAGGATGTGTCCGGCACCGCGCAGTTGAACACTCAGCCCCGGAACAATTTCGACCCGGTGATGCAACTCCAGGGGGCGCAGCAGCTTCAGCGCCCGTTGTGCAGCCTGTTCGGTGTAAAGGGGCAATGCCGGGTCATGTTTGGAGAAGCCGTGGCGATTGGCATACTCGGCCTCTTCTTCCTGCAAACGACCGCTGTCGAGCAGGAGGATTTTGACCAGTTCACAGGTCGCCGCCGTGGCATAGACCGGGCCTCGATAGCCGTTGCGCACCAGCACCGGAAGGTAGCCACTGTGGTCCAGGTGAGCGTGGGTCAGGACAATCGCGTCGAGGTCACGCATGGGCAATTGAAAACGGTCCCAGTTGTGCAGGCGTAATTGCTTGTAGCCCTGGAACAGCCCGCAATCGATCAACACACGATGATCGTCGTGCTCCAACAGGTATTTACTGCCAGTCACCGTGCCGGCCGCGCCGAGAAATGTCATTCGCATGCCCGTCTCCTTGAACACCGATAGCTGATACATGCCCTATTGGTCGCTCATTTTGTTCCCGGGCCGCTTGATTTTTATCAACTGAGTTGTAATTTCCAGCAGCGAAGGGTCGCTCACCAGCAGGTCCATCCCCGGCCAGAACATGACGTCAAAAACCCATTGAAGTACCCGCAACGTACTGTCGGGCTCATGGCTGGCGCCATAGCGTCTATTGTTTAGGCAACCTGGCTGCGCGTCTCTTGCTGGCAGTGCGCGCCGGCCTCGCCGCAATAGCACCTGGACGTTCGAGACTCCCCATGCTTTCGATTTCCTTAATCAATACGCTGGTGGTGGTGGTCGCGGTGATCATTCATTACGAATGCTTAATGCGCCTGAATGAATGGCTGCCCAAGCTGAAAGCCTGGAGCCGATTCAGAATGGTTGTGGGGGTATTCGGGGCACTGATAGCCCACGCAGTCGAAGTCTGGTGTTTCGCGCTGGCCTATTACCTGATGATCCGCGCTGGCCAGTGGGGCAGTTTGCAGGGCAACTTCGATGGCTCATTCATGGACTGCGTGTACTTTTCCTTTACGACCTATACGACCATTGGTTTTGGCGATATCTCCCCCATCGGCAATCTCAAGTACCTGACAGGACTGCAAGCGCTGACAGGTCTGGTGCTCATCTCCTGGACCGCGTCATTTCTATTCGTCGAAATGCAGAAGTACTGGAAAATTAAATAACATGCGAAGCAGGAACAGGTCGGGCATACCGAGGTACACCCCGAACATCCCAGGCAATGCAACCCCACTTCATCCCGACATCGCATAGCTGGTGGCCCATCCCTTGGAGCACAGTCGGCCTTGGCTGACCGGATGTCCGGGCTGGGGTTTAACACCGATGAGCCGGTCGTTTTCTACCCGCAGCCCGAGACCGCAACCAACCCCGCAGAACGTACATATGCCTGGCACGACGTGCATCGCATGTCCCTCGCCAGTTGTTCTGGATCAATTGCGGGCGTACTAGACCGCCAGAACGCTGCAGGGTACCTGGTACAGAATATGCTCGGTGGTGCTGCCGATTAGTTTTTCCAATCCACGGGATTGGTTTCTGCCCATCACGATTACATCCACTTGATTCTCGTGGGCAAATTCACTGAGTGTCGATACCGGTTGACCCATAATGAAATGTCGACGGTCTGAGGGCACGCCGAACCGACCCGCCAACGTGAGAAAGGATTTTTCCAGGTCCCTGCGCAGTTCCTTTGTCAGGTCCGCCAGTGTCAGACCGGCACCGCCCATGTCGCCCAGATAGGCCGCCGAAATGTCACATGCATACAGCAGATGCAGTTCGGCATCACACTGCAGCGCCAGGCTGGAAGCCTGCTTGATGATCCGCTCATTAAGCTCGCTGTCTGGCGCCTGAGTATCGGAAGAGTCAACCGCTGCCACCACCTTGCGCGGCAACGCATGACCGCTCGCACCGACCAGGTAAATCGGAACTGGACATTTTCGCAGCAGACGCCAGTCCAACGGGGTGATGAAAGCACGCTTGAGTGCCGGTTCATGCTCGACCTCCTTGATCAGCAGATCAGGCTGCATTTCCGTGACGTGCTGAAGGATGTCCTCCCGCACGTCATCAGTCCATGCCACCTCGATCGTCACGTTGATTCCCCTGCTGCGCATTCTCTGCGCTTGCTCTTTGAGCCACTCGCGATGGTCCTGCAGGTAGTTCTCGCGGGCTGTCTCCCGAACGCCTTGTTCGAGCAGCGAAAGAACGTCCAGCGATTTCAACAATGCAGCGATATGCAAGCTCGCCCCACTGACCTTTGCCAGGGCCTCGGCATGGTGTATCACCGGTGAATGGCGCAGGACCGGGTTGATGATCAGTAGTAAGCGTTGATACTGGCTCATGGTCTGACTCCAGGAAAATCGGGGTTGGACGCCTGCGGCTGGCCAATGATCGCTACCAGCCCCACGTTAATGCCGGATCGAGCACCAGCATTGATCCAGACTGCTCTCCTGACATGCACCCGTGCTTGATTTATATCAAATCTCTGCGCAAGGATTTCAAGACGTCCATCGCCACTCCAGAACCTCGGGCATGTCCTGCCCATGTTCGATGATGTAGAGCTTGTGCTTCTCCATCGTTTCCCAATACCGCGCCGTGGCTGTTGCAACCTGGTCTTGCAAGCGGGGAACCCGCTGGATGACGTCCAGGGCCAGCTGATAACGGTCCAGGTTATTGATCACCACCATGTCAAAGGGGGTCGTGGTAGCGCCCTCCTCCTTGAAACCACGCACGTGAAAGTTGTCGTGGTTTTTTCGTTTGTAGACCAATTTGTGAATGAGCGATGGGTAGCCGTGAAACGCGAAAACCACCGGTTTGTCGACAGTGAACAGTTCATCGAACGCACTGTCCTGCAGCCCATGGGGATGTTGAAACGAAGGTTGCAACACCATCAGGTCTACCACGTTGACGACCCTGATCCGAATATCCGGTACGTACTCGCGCAACAAGGTTACGGCAGCGAGTGTCTCGAGGGTCGGGACATCCCCCGCGCAGGCCATCACCACGTCGGGATCCGCATCATTACGACAGGCCCAGGCCCAGCGGCCGATCCCGATCATGCAGTGACGGATGGCCGAATCTATATCGAGCCACTGCCACTCCGGCTGTTTGCCGGCGACGATGACATTGACGTAATCGCGACTTCTCAAGCAGTGGTCAGTCACCGATAGCAGGCAATTGGCATCGGGGGGCAGGTAGATACGAACCATGTCGGACTTCTTGTTCGCGACATGGTCGATAAACCCTGGGTCCTGATGGGAAAAACCATTGTGGTCCTGACGCCAGACATGAGATGTGAGCAAGTAATTAAGCGAGGCGACAGGTTTGCGCCACGGGATTTCTGCTGCGATTTTCAGCCATTTGGCATGCTGATTGAACATCGAATCGACGATATGAATGAAGGCTTCATAGCAGGAAAACAGCCCATGGCGACCGGTCAACAAATACCCTTCGAGCCAGCCTTCACACACCTGTTCACTGAGAATCTCCATTACACGGCCGTCGCAGGCCAAATTGACATCATCACTTTCCCGAGCACCCATCCATTCCTTGGCGCTAACCTCGTAGATGGCATCGAGACGGTTGGAAGCCGTTTCGTCCGGGCCGAACACGCGGAAATTACCCTGTTGCAGGTTGTTCTTCATGACATCCCTGAGAAAACTGCCTAACACCCTGGTGGCCTCGGCGCGCAGGCAGCCCGGTGCTGACAACCCCACCGCGTAATCGGTAAAGCCGGGGATATCCAGCGGCTGCAACAACAATCCACCGTTGCCATGGGGGTTGACGCCCATGCGCCGGTGTCCCGTCGGGGCCAATGCGGCTATCTCGGCCAGCAGAGCACCATTAGCGTCAAACAACTCCTGGGGCCGGTAGCTGTTAAGCCATTGCTCTAACTGCAGTAGATGAAGTGGCTGCTGGAAGTCGCCCAAGGGCACCTGATGCGCACGCCAGGTGCCTTCGACCCGAATGTCATCAACGAACTTCGGGCCCGTCCAGCCCTTTGGCGTACGCAGCACCAACATCGGCCAAAACGGGCGTTCCAGCTCCTGGGTGGGTGAACGGCTTCGCGCCTCGCGCTGAATCTCGCGAATCTTCAGCAGGATAGTATCCAGCGTTTGGGCCAACAGTTGATGGACCTGCTCGGGGTCGTCTCCCTCTACAAAGTAAGGGTCATAACCATAGCCGTACATCAAGGCCGACAGCTCGTCCTCGCTGATCCTGGACAGCACCGTGGGATTGGCGATCTTGTACCCGTTGAGATGAAGGATCGGCAGTACAGCCCCGTCCCGCTCGGGGTTGAGGAATTTGTTGGAGTGCCAGCTGGCGGCCAACGTACCTGTTTCGGCCTCGCCGTCGCCGATCACGCAGGCAACGATCAGGTCCGGGTTGTCGAACGCTGCCCCATAGGCGTGGGCCAATGAATAGCCCAGTTCGCCACCTTCGTGGATCGACCCGGGAATCTGCGCCGATACATGGCTGGAGAGCCCATAAGGCCAGGAAAACTGTCGGAAGAGCCGGGTCAGCCCATTGATGTTCTGCTCCACCGAAGGATCGAATTGTGTGTATGTCCCTTCCATATAGCTTTGAGCCACGATCGCTGGGCCACCATGGCCCGGCCCAGTGATGAACAGCATGTTCAGGTCATAGGTCTTGATCAGCCGATTGAGGTGGACGTAGATCAGGTTCAGCCCCGGCGTCGTTCCCCAATGGCCCAGCAGGCGCGGCTTTATGTGTTCCCGTTTGAGGGGCGTGCGCAACAACGGGTTGTCCTTGAGGTAGATCTGGCCCACAGCAAGGTAATTGGAAGCCCGCCAATAGGCGTCGATACCGTGCAACTGATCGGCACTCAGAAAGTTACTCATGAAGTCCTCCTTCCAGTCTGGATCAGGAACGTCGGCTGCCGCTGGATATTTGCGTGCTAAAGGGGGCAATTGACACTGAAACAATGAGCATCGATCACTCCCCCCCGGCCTCGCATGGTTATTGGTGGCTCGGCGGTTTGACGGCCAGAATGCTGCCCGGTACCGAATACAGGGCGCGCTCCGTGGTACTGCCCAATATTCTGTCGATTCCCACGCGATGCACGGTGCCCATGACCACCACATCGGCCAGGTACTCCTCCACAAACTCACGAATCACGCTGACCGGCAGCCCCATGATGAAATGCCGGCGCTCGGGCGGTACGCCGTATTGATCGGCCAGTGTCACGAAAGCCGCGTGCAATGCCTCGCGCAACTCATCAATGAAACTGGAGCCCCATGACCCGCCGGCAAGTGGTGCATCGCCATTGAAGGCAGGTGTCAGATCATAGGCGTACAGCAGGTGCAGCGGAGCATCACATTGCAGGGCCAGTGCATTGGCAGTCTGGATGATTTTGTCGTTGAGGCCGCAGATAAGCGTCTGCGGGTTGGAGGGATCCACGGCCGCCACGACCCTGCGCGGCAGCCCGTGCCGGACCTGGTTGACCAGATGGACGGGCACCGGGCACCCGCGCAACAGGTGGCAATCAAGCGGGGTAACGAATACCCGCTTGAGTGCCGGTTCCAGCGTCACATCCTTGATCAGCATGTCGGGCTGAAACTCTTCAACATACTGCAGCATGTCCAACAGCGGTTGAGTGGTCCAGACCACCTCCGTGGTCACCTCCAGCCCTTGGCTGCGAAGCCGTCCGGCCTCGTCCAGCAACCATTCGCGATACCGCTGCAGGTAACGCTGGCTTGACGCCTCGTCAGTTACTTCCTCCCATAAATGATGTCGCGGTGGTGGTTCGACAAAGGCACAAAAGTGCAAGGCCGCGCCGCAGACCTTGGCTAAAGCGGCTGCTCGCAGCATCGCCGGAGACTGATGCAAGGTTTGATCGATAATCAGCAATAAACGTTGGTATTGCCTCATCACACACCTCGATTCGGGTAGCGCCGTGAGCGAATGAAACAGGCTGATCGCGTTGACACGACCAGCACGACATAGCCTCAAGGCTGCGCCCAAACACCTGCCTTGCGATTTGATTTACATCAAACTTATGGGGGTTCTGGTGTGGCTTGCGTGACATCTGATCCAGATCAAATTCTGGTTGCACCCAAGGTGTACAACATCACCAATCGCGTGGGCTGTTGCCACGCGGGTCATCTTCTACGCCTGATGGAGATCGCATCATGCTCACTATCGAAGACCAAAACACTCAAGCTGCCGCCACTTATGCTGCGGTGCCGGGTGAACACTGGATTGAACCGCTCTCGGACGGCCGGCATGTACTCATCCGACCGTTGTCGGCAGAAGACCGAGAGCGCGAATATAACTTCATCAAACGCTTGTCCGGCGAGTCACGGCATCTGCGTTTTCTCGAAGCCATTAACGAACCCGGTACGGCCCTGCTCGACCAACTGATGGACGTCGATTACCAGAGACGCATGGCGTATATCGCCCTGGTTCATGAAAACGGTGAACTGCTCGAAATTGGCGTCAGTCGCTATGCTGCCGGCACCGAGGAGTATCAATGCGAATGTGCGGTGACGGTCGCCGACGAGTGGCAGCACCTGGGGCTTGGGGTTGCCTTGATGCGCCATCTGATCACCGCCGCCCGCCAAAACGGCTTCCGCCAAATGTACTCCATTGACTCCGCCTCCAATACTCATATGCGTGAACTGGCGCACTTTCTCGGGTTTGAATGTTCCCGGGACCCCGACAATGCAACCCAGGTCATTTACCGCTTCAAGCTTTGAACGCCAGCGGTAGAAGCATGCGGCTCAGAGGGCCTGATTCAGGTCCTCTGAACCTTGGCCGGCTGCTCCAGCAATAAAAACGGCATGGGATTTCACCTTAGCCTATATGAAGGGGGAAACCTCTGGGT
Organism: Pseudomonas sp. KH_050; assembly: GCF_057838875.1. NCBI lineage: Bacteria > Pseudomonadati > Pseudomonadota > Gammaproteobacteria > Pseudomonadales > Pseudomonadaceae > Pseudomonas > Pseudomonas sp. KH_050. The sequence goes on from NZ_CM174478.1 coordinate 3,349,513, forward strand.
GCTGATCCTGTCCGACGCGTTGCCAGATCATTCCCCCTGGAGTTACCAAATGGGCAGCCACTCCGAAACCGCCACCATGTTCTAAGGTTAAACAGACAGTCACCGACGGGAGACTTCTATGCCGAGCACACCTGCGGGGCAGCGGTTGCGCTTGTACGATACCGATGAACTCAATGGCGTAATGCAAACGATGGCGCGCCATGCGGCAACTCTGTTGCCGGCCTCTCAAGCGGCACTGATCGGCATACAACGCCGCGGCGAGCCTTTGGCACGACTCTTACAGCAGCATCTCTCACAGCAGACAGGGCAGCCTGCAATGCCGCTCTTTCCACTGAAGGTCAAGCGCTATGCCGATGATCTTAGCGTGCTGCATTCACAGACGGAGTTGATCGAGAACCCGCTACTGGGCACGCTGGACCTTGCCAGCACCACCCTGTTAATTGTCGATGATGTACTTTTCGAAGGTCATTCGCTGTTGCGTACCTGCGCCTATCTGGCACAACTTGGCGCACGCCGGGTCTACACTGCGGTACTGGTCGATCGACACGTCTGCCAGCAGCCGGTCCATGCTCATATTGTCGGTGTGCATCTGCAAGTAGGTGCCAATGACATTGTCGAATGCAACGTGCCTCCCTATGAAGCAGAGTTTTGCATCGAGGTCCTGCGTCATGGTGCAGCCCGCTGATCTCGCTCCTTCCTGACCAAGTCGCTCTCCATGACAGCCTCTGAGGAGCCAGAGCATGCTCACTCAGCGCCCTATTCTGTTCGCTCTGCAAGGCAGTGAGCATTACGCGACCCGCGTGGCGCAGCTACGGGCGGTATTGCGCGCACATCATTGAAAACCGGGCATTGACCGTGCCGCCACCTATACCTCGATGCTCTGGTGAGCTGCATGAAACGGATAGAGGTCTGCAAGGATAGGATATTGCCCGGCCCGCCGACACTCCACCCTGTGCTTACCCAATAATAACAATGGAGTCTCAGACCATGTCCATCGGCATCGAGTATCTCAATTCTTTGCTTGAAGAAGACCCGGATCAAGGCGTTTACCGCTGCAAGCGCGAGATGTTCACTGACCCGCGGTTGTTCGATCTGGAAATGGAGCACATCTTCGAAGGGAATTGGCTGTACTTGGCCCATGAGAGCCAGATCCCCAACAAGAACGACTTCTACACCACCACCATGGGCCGCCAGTCGATCTTTATCGCGCGGAACAAGGACGGTGTACTCAATGCCTTCCTCAACGCCTGCAGTCACCGCGGTGCGATGCTGTGCCGGCACAAGACCGGCAACAAGGCGTCCTATACCTGCCCGTTCCATGGCTGGACCTTCAACAACTCCGGCAAGCTGCTCAAGGTCAAGGATCCGTCCGAAGCGGGCTACCCGTCGAGCTTCAACTGCGAAGGCTCCCACGACCTGACCAAGGTCGCGCGGTTCGAGTCCTATCGCGGTTTTCTGTTCGGCAGCCTGAACGCCGACGTAGTGCCGCTGGTCGAGCATCTCGGTGAGTCGGCGAAGATCATCGACATGATCGTCGATCAATCCGCCGACGGCCTGGAAGTGCTGCGCGGTTCGTCCAGCTACATCTACGAAGGCAACTGGAAACTCACCGCCGAGAACGGTGCCGACGGTTATCACGTCAGTTCCGTGCACTGGAACTACGCGGCCACCCAGAACCAGCGCAAACAGCGCGAGGCCGGCGACAGCAATCCGACCATGAGTGCCGGCAGCTGGGCCAAGCAGGGCGGTGGCTTCTATTCCTTCGAGAAGGGCCACATGCTGCTCTGGACCCGTTGGGCCAACCCGGAAGATCGTCCGCTGTACGAACGTCGCGATGAACTGGCCCAGGACTTCGGCAAGGCTCGCGCCGACTGGATGATCGAGAACTCGCGCAACCTTTGCCTGTACCCCAACGTGTACCTGATGGACCAGTTCAGCTCGCAGATCCGTATCGCCCGGCCGATCTCGGTCAACCAGACCGAAATCACCATCTACTGCATTGCGCCTAAAGGCGAGAGCGACGATGCCCGTTCCAAGCGCATTCGCCAGTATGAGGATTTCTTCAACGTCAGTGGCATGGCCACGCCCGATGACCTGGAAGAGTTCCGCTCCTGCCAGGTCGGTTATCAGGGCAGCGGTGGCTGGAACGACATGTCGCGCGGCGCCATGCATTGGGTCGAAGGGGCCGATGCGGCAGCACAGGAAATCGATCTGCACCCGCTGCTCAGCGGCGTGCGCACCGAAGACGAAGGTCTGTTCGTGCTGCAACACAAGTACTGGCAGGAGACCATGCTCAAGGCGCTCGCGGCCGAGCAGTCGAAAACCATTCCCGTGGAGGCCGTGTGATGAGCATTTCTCACGATGCGGTGCGCGACTTTCTCTACCGCGAAGCGCGCTACCTGGACGACAAGGACTGGGACAACTGGCTGGAGCTGTACGCCGCCGATGCGAGTTTCTGGATGCCGTCCTGGGACGACAACGACGAGCTGACCGAAGACCCGCAGCGGGAAATTTCGCTGATCTGGTACGGCAACCGTACGGGTCTCGAGGACCGAATCTTCCGGATCAAGACCGAGCGCTCCAGCGCCAGCGTGCCGGACACCCGGACCTCGCACAACATCAGCAATATCGAGCTGCTGGAAGTTGCCGATGGCCAGTGCAAGCTGCGCTTCAACTGGCACACCCTGAGCTTTCGCTACAAGACTGTGGACAGCTATTTCGGCACCAGCTTTTACACCTTGGATGTCAGTGGCGAACAGCCGCTGATCAAGGCCAAGAAAGTGGTGCTGAAGAACGACTACGTTCGCCAGGTCATCGATATCTATCACATCTGAATGAGGCCGTATTCAGCTGTTGTCTTCGCTGGGTGTCATGCCGCTTTGCTGCATGCCGCCAACTTCGGAAATGGCATTTTGAATGCGGTTCTATGAGTCAGCGCTGCTGACGTTTGGCCAGTACCGAAAAACCGTGGATTAACAAAACCATAAGAGAGGTTTACCAGCATGAACGTGAAGATTTCCCATACTCCCGAAGTCCAGGCCTTCTTCAAGGAAGTGAGCGGATTGGGTAATGACCAAGGCAGCCCGCGCCTGAAGCAACTGATGTTTCGGGTCGTCAATGAAATCGCGAAAATCGTCGAGGACATGGACGTCACCGAAGACGAGTTTTGGGTGCTGGTCGACTATCTGAATCGCTTGGGAGGCAGTAACGAGGCCGGCCTACTGGTGGCAGGTTTGGGCATCGAGCACTTCCTGGACTTGCTCCAGGACGCCAAGGATGAGCAGGTTGGTCTTGTCGGTGGTACTCCACGCACGATCGAAGGTCCTCTCTATGTGGCCGGTGCTCCGCTTTCTAAAGCAGAAGCTCGGCTGGATGACGGAAGCGAAGACGGTGTCGCCACTGCGATGTTTCTGCAAGGCGTGGTGCGCGATGCCGACGGCAATCCGGTGCCGGGCGCTGTGGTTGACCTCTGGCACGCCAATACCCAAGGGACTTACTCCTACTTCGATTCGCGCCAGTCGGAGTACAACTTGCGTCGACGTATCGTCACCGATTCCGAAGGCCGCTACCGGGCACGCTCCATCGTACCGTCGGGTTATGGCTGCAACCCTCAGGGTCCGACCCAGGAATGCCTGGACCAGCTGGGCCGCCATGGTCAGCGGCCAGCGCATATTCACTACTTCATCTCGGCGCCAGGCCATCGCCATCTGACGACTCAGATCAACCTCTCCGGGGACAAGTACCTGTGGGATGACTTTGCCTATGCTACCCGTGATGGTCTGGTAGGTCAGGTGAACTTTGTCGAGGGTAATGCACAGGCCGAAAAGCTTGGCATAGTGGGGCGTCACGCTGAACTTGAATTCGATTTCCAGTTGCAACATGCGCCGAGCCTCGAAGCCGAACAGCGCAGCAATCGTCCAAGGGCCTTGCAGGAGGGCTGAGTCGTCTGTCTGACGGGGAACCGGGCTAGCATTAATCCGAGGCCCGGTTCCTTTTGTTCAGCTTTCTTGAGGCTGGTTTCAAGCGGGTGATGCATGGGATCGCGTCTCATCGTCGCCCGCTGTTGCTCGACACCCGTGGCCACAGCCGGCGTGACCAGACGCGCACCACTGGTAGCGCCGATGGACGCCGTACCCGTGCCCACCTCTGCAATAGCTGATCGGGACAAGCCCGCTCCCACAGGGGCACCGCTCGCTACCTGAGCGAGCGTCAACAAAGCGTTACTTTTTTTAAAACGCCTCACAACCGCTGATCAGTTATCTCGGTTTTTTGACACTTCCCCGATATGCGGTCACAACTTTTACGCTCCGCCGGGTCAAAACACGGTGCCCGCCGATGGAATATTGGCATTTACCGAGGTTTTAGCCTGATACGGAGATATGCTCATGATTTTTAACGTACAGAATTTTGGCGCCAAAGGAGATGGCATCACTGACGACACAGCGGCGATACAAAGTGCAATTGATGCGGCGGCCGCTGCAGGCGGGGGGCAGGTGTATATGCCGACCGGAACTTATATCGTTTCGGGAGGTGAGGAACCTTCCGACGGCTGCCTGATGCTCAAGAGCAACGTCTACCTGTACGGCGACGGAATGGGCGCAACCACCGTCAAGGTGGCTGACGGCTCCGACACCAAGATCACGGGGATCATCCGCTCCGCCTATGGCGAGGAAACCCACGACTTCGGCGTCAGCAACCTCACCATCGACGGCAACCGTGACAACACCACGGGCAAGATCGACGGTTGGTTCAATGGCTACATTCCCGGCGAAGAAGGCTACGACTCCAACGTCACCCTCGACAGCGTCGAGATCAAGGATTGCTCCGGGTACGGTTTCGACCCCCATGAGCAGACCGTCAACATGGTCATCAAGAACAGCGTGTCCCACGGCAACGGCCTGGACGGTTTCGTTGCTGACTTCCTCAGCGACAGCACCTTCGAAAACAACGTCGCCTACGACAATGACCGGCACGGTTTCAACGTCGTTACCAGCACCCACGACTTCACGCTCACCAACAACGTTGCCTACAACAATGGCGGCAGTGGCATCGTGGTGCAGCGCGGCAGTGAGAACATCCCCTCCCCCAGCAACATCACCATCACCGGTGGCGAGGTGTACGGCAACGGCGCCGAAGGGGTGCTGATCAAACTGTCCAGCGAGGTGACCGTCAGCGGCGTCGACATTCACGACAACGCCAGCGCCGGTATCCGCATCTACGGCAGTAACCACGTCGAGATCATCGACAACACGCTTAACAATAACTCCCTGGGCAGCCCCGTACCGGAGATCATCATCCAGTCCTACGACGACACCCTGGGTGTGTCCGGCAAGTACTTCAACGGCAGCGATAACACCATCCAGGGCAACATCATCAGCGGCAGCAACCTGTCGACTTACGGCGTTGCAGAGCGCAATGAAGACGGCACTGATCGCAACGCCATTATTGGCAACACTATCAGTCACACCAGCAAGGGTGCCACGCTGGTCTATGGTGACGGCAGCTACGTCAGCGCCACGGTGCCAATGACCACCGTGCAGGGTACGGCTGGCAACGACACCCTGCTGGGCAGCGCCGCCAGCGAGATTTTCTACGGCGGTGCCGGCAACGACACCATCAATGGCGGGGCCGGTGGCGACATTCTGGTGGGGGGGGCAGGCATCGACAAACTCACCGGCGGTACCGGCGCCGATACGTTCCGTTTCGCCGCTCAGTCCGACAGTTACCGTAACGCAACCGCAAGCTTCGATGACACCATCACCGACTTCGACGTCACCCAGGACAAGATCGACCTCGCCGGCCTCGGTTTCACCGGCCTGGGCAATGGCCGCGGCGGCACCCTGCAGGTCAGCTACAGCGCCAGCAGCGACCGCACCTACATCAAGGACTACGATGCCGACGCCAGCGGCAATCGCTTCGAGTTGATTCTCTCGGGCAACCTCGCCAGCACCCTGACTGCCAGCAACTTCATTTTCAATCGGGTGGTCACCGGCACCAGCGGCAGCGACTCGCTGCTGGGTAGCGATTCGGCCGACACCCTGCTCGGCCTGGCGGGTAACGACAGCCTCAGTGGCGGCGCGGGCGACGACAAGCTCGACGGCGGCGCCGGCATGGATACCCTCACCGGTGGCGTCGGGGCGGACACCTTCGTGTTCTCCAATCGCCTGGACAGTTACCGCAACTACAACACCGGCGGTGTCAACCTTGGCGACCTGATCACCGATTTCGATATCAGCGCCGACAAGATCGACCTCTCGGCCATGGGTGTCACCGGCCTGGGGGATGGCAGAAACAACACCGTATACATGGTGCTCAATACTGCTGGCACCAAGACTTACATCAAATCCCTGACCGCCGACGCCAATGGCAACCGCTTCGAAGTGGCGCTGGACGGCAACTACCTCAACACACTGACCAGCGCCAACTTCGTCTTCGCCACGTCGTCACCGACCAACCAGGCACCGGTGCTGGCCACGCCGCTGCTGGATCAGAACGCGACCGAAAACACCCCATTCAGCTACGTGGTGCCGGCCACCAGCTTCACCGATCCGGATAACGACAGCCTCAGCTACACCGCCAAACTGGCCAATGGCAGCGCCCTGCCCGGCTGGCTGACCTTCGATGCAGCCACCCGTACGTTCAGCGGCACACCCAGCGACACCGCGTCGGGCACTTACTCCATACAAGTCACCGCGACCGACGGCAGCAACGCCACCGTTAGCGACAGCTTTACCCTCGCCGTGCAGGACGTACCCGCCACACCCACTGTGATCAATGGCACGCCGAACAACGACACGCTGACCGGCACCGCAGCCAACGAACAACTGTTCGGTGGCGCCGGTAACGACACCCTTAATGGCGGCGCGGGCAACGACATCCTGGTCGGTGGCACCGGCGTGGACAAACTCACCGGCGGCGCGGGTGCCGATGTGTTCCGCTACACCTCAACACTCGATAGTTACCGCACCAGCTCCACCAGCGCCAGTGACCAGATCCTCGATTTCGACGTGGCCGCCGACAAGATCGATGTCTCCGCGCTCGGTTACACCGGCCTGGGCAATGGCCTGAATGGCACGCTGCAAGTGACCTACAGCGCTTCGAGCAACCGCACCTACCTCAAGGACCTCACCGCCGACGCCAACGGCAACCGCTTCGAAGTGTCGCTGGCGGGCAACCTGGTGAGCAGCCTGACGGCCAGTCATTTTGCCTTCGCCAACCAGAACCCCCCCAGCAACGTGGCGCCGGTGGTGGCCATCCCCCTCGTCGACCAGAACGCCACCGAAAGCACGCCGTTCAGCTACACCATGACCCATGACAGCTTCACCGACGCCAACCAGGATGTATTGACCTACACCGCGACCCTGGCCGATGGCAGCGCCCTGCCCGCGTGGCTGAGTTTCAACACCACCAACCTGACCTTCACCGGCACGCCGACCAGCACCGCGTCCGGCAATTACAACGTGCTGGTCAAGGCCACGGACCCGGCCGGTGCATCGGTCAGCGATAGCTTCGCCCTGGTCGTGGCCGATGCGCCCGCCAACACCGTCACCGGCACCAACAATGCCGAAACCCTCAACGGCACGGCGGGTGCAGACCTGATCCTCGGCCTCGGTGGCAACGACACGATCAAGGCCGGCACTGGCGCCGACACCGTCGACGGCGGCGCCGGACGCGACTCGCTGTACGGCGGCGACGGTGCCGACACCTTCCGCTACACCAACGTGCTCGACAGCTACCGCGACTACGACACCGGCGGTGTCACGGCCACCGACACGATTTATGACTTCACCGCGGGTGTCGACAAGATCGATGTTTCAGGCCTGGGCTTTGTCGGCCTTGGCGATGGCAGCAATGGCACGCTGTACATGACCCTCAACGCGGCCGGCGACAAGACCTACATCAAGTCCGCCGAAGCGGATGCCGATGGCAATCGTTTTGAAATCGCCCTCAGCGGCAACTACCTCAACACCCTGACCGCCAGCGACTTCGTGTTCGGCGAGCGCGCCCAGCAGGACATCCTCTACCTGCCCACCCTCGGCCAATCCAATGCGCGCCTGCTGCGCATGACGGAGGACGACGATCAGTCCGGCACCTCGATGCTGGTCGAGGACCTGGACCGCTACACCCCCTATGACGTGCGCAGCCAGTTCACCGATGCCGATGGCAACGGCATCGACATCGCGGTGGGTGGCAGCACGGTCAACGGCCTGTCGACCCTGAGCGCCGAGGAACTCAAGTTGTGCTGGTGGCTGACCGACACCAACCAACCCGGACCTGCGCTGTTGCGTGCCGTGGCGTTGCTTCGGGACCAGCTCACCGAACTGCAATCCATCGATAACGTCACCATGGGCATCATTTGGGGCCAGGGCGAGGAAGCCGCCCAGGAGATCGCCCGCGCCACGGACAAAACAGCGGCAGCGGCGGCCTACAAGGCCGCGACCCTGAAGGTGTTTGATTACCTGCATGCCCAGTTCGGCAGTTTCAGCGTGTACATGATGGAAACCGGCCACTACCAGCAGGACGCGGCGCGTGCCCGTGGTTATTCGGAAGAGAAGATTGCCTCCATCGTCGAGGGGGTTGGCTATGTCCGCGCCGCCCAGGAAGCCATCGCCGCCGAGCGCGCCGACGTCAAGCTGGCGGTGGACTACACCGACCTCCCCTTGCGCTACGAAGTCGATCCGCTGGTGTATCCCGACGACGTCTGGCACCTGCACGAGGAGTCGGCGGAGATCGTTGGCCAGCGCCTGGCCGACTACATTGCCGATGACCTTGGCTTCCAGGGCAACCCCAACGACAACAACAGCGTGCAGGACATTTTCGGCAACGCCCAGAACCAGGGCGGGATGATTTCCGGTACCGACCAGGCGGATACCCTGGTGGGCAGCTCGGGCAACGACACGCTGGATGGCGACCTGGGTGCCGACACCACGACCGGTGGCGATGGCAACGACATCCATGTGGTCGATAACGCGTTCGACAGCGTGGTGGAAACCAACACCTCGACCTCGCAGATCGATACGGTGCAGGCCTCGGTCAGTTGGACCCTGGGCGCCAATCTCGAGAACCTGGTGCTCACCGGCGTGTCGGACATCGACGGCACCGGCAATGAGCGGCGCAACTTCATCACCGGCAATGCCGCCAATAACGTGCTCGATGGTTCCGCAGGGGCCGACAGCATGAGCGGTGGCGATGGCAACGACACCTACTATGTCGACGACGCCGACGACACCGTGATCGAGACCAACAGCAATGCGGCGCCTGGAGGGATCGACAGCGTGCACAGCAGCCTGGCGGCCTATACCCTTGGCAACAACGTCGAGCATCTGTATATCGATAGCACTGGCGCCGCCAATGGCACGGGCAACGCGCTGGACAACACGCTGTTCGCCGGAGCCGGCAACAACGTGCTGGACGGGCGCGATGGCAATGACACCGTGTCTTTTGAACGCGCCCAGTCCGGCGTTACCGTAAACCTCTCGACGTCAGCGCAACAAAACACCGTGGGTTCCGGGCTCGACACCTTGAAAGTCTTCGAGAACCTGACGGGAAGCGCCTACGCCGACAGTCTGTCGGGCAACAGCGCCGCGAACGTTCTGAACGGTGGTGCGGGCAACGATACGCTGGTGGGCGGTTCGGGCGATGACCGGCTGATCGGCGGTGCAGGCACCGACAACCTCACCGGTGGCACTGGCGCGGATACCTACGCGTTTGGTGCGCTGTCGGACATGGGCGTCGGGGCTCTGCGCGATGTGATCAACGGTTTCAAGAGTACCGAGAGCGATCATCTGGATTTCACCGGCCTGGACGCCAACCCGCTGACCGCCGCTGTCGACGCCTTCACCTTCATCGCCAGCAACGCCTTCGACCCTGCCAACGCCACCGGCCAACTGCGCTTTGCCGATGGCATTCTCTACGGCAGTGTCAACGCCGACGCCAGCCCCGAGTTCGAATTCGAACTGGTGGGTGTCAAGGAGCTCAACGCCAGCGACTTTACAGCCTGAGTCAAGCCCACATCCTGTGGGAGCGGGCTTGCCCGCTCCCACAAAGGGTTTGCAGTGCCCGAAAAATCGAGGACAAACCATGTCCCCGAACACCTCCACTCGGCCTGCCGAAGGGGCGGGTAGATCAAAAGCCAAAGCAACGGCAAAAGCGAGGCGGCCTACGCGTCCCCCTGTAGGAGCTGCCGCAGGCTGCGATCTTTTGATCTTGATTTTGTGGGGCTTGCTCGTGATGAAGGTGGCTCTGGCGTCAATCTTGAACCTGGTTGCAACCCTACGACTCAAAACAGGCTTTGCACCTGCTCCAGGACCGCGCGGTTCATCTGGCCGGTGTGGGTGTGCAGGCTCACATAGCTTTGCAGCATGTCGAGCTTGGTGTTGAGCAGGTCTCGGCGGGCCTGGAACACCCGCTGCTGTGCATCAAGAATATCCACCGTGGAACGCACTCCACCCTGGAAGCCTTTTTCCGTCGAGGTCAGGGCTCGCTGATTGGACTCCACCGCCCGCTGCATCGCCTTGCTCTTGGCGAACCCGGCCACGACGCCCAGATAATCGGCCTCGATGTCCTCGGCCAACTGTTGACGCTGCACATCGTAGTCGGACTGGGCTCCGGCCAGTTGCGCTTCGGCCTTCGCCACCGAAGCGCGTACCGCCCCGCCGCGATACAACGGAATATCCAGCTCAATCCCCACGTAATAAGAATCCTGGCGCGGATCGAGGTCCTGGTACTGAGGGCTTTCCCGGCGGGTCAGCTGGGTGGTCAGCGACAAGGTCGGATAATGCCCGGCGCGCTGGCTGTCGGCCTGCGCCTCGGCGACTTTCACCGCCGCCAGCCGGGCCGCCAGCTCGGGGCTGGCTTCACGGGCAATCGCGGTCCAGTACGACAAATCCCGCTCCGGCGCAATGGGGCTACCGGCGGGCAGTTCTTCGCGCATCGGCTGGATGTCGTCGATGGGCACGCTGGCGCGACCGGACAAAGCCCGCAGCGCAGCCATGCGGCGGGCCTGGGCTTCGGCCTCCTGGGCCTCCACCAGATCGAGCCGCGCCTGGGCCTCATCGATGTCGGTGATCGTGCCCTGGCCGCCCTGATAAAGCTTTTTGCTCTGTGTGACCAAGCCATTGATGGCCGTCTTTTGCTGGGCGATCAACTTGATCTCGTTCTCGGCCCGGGCGATGTCGAAATAGCCTTTGGCAACCCGGTCGTACAGGGTCTGGCCGGCAACGTCGAATTGCTGGGTACCCAACTGCCCCCGCGCCTTGCCCTCCTGGTACGCCGCCCAGCGCCCCTTGTCATAGAGCGGTTGTTGCGCCGCCAGGGTGACGTTGTTCGCCTGGTAATCGTTACTGTTGACGTAGCTGCGGTCGTCGCCGCCATCGATACGTCCGCCGTAGCCGTAGCGCGACGTCAGCGACACGTGCGGATAGAGGCCGCCGCGGCCAATCGCCTCTTCATGCTTCGAAGCATCAAAGGCATGGGCCGCCGATTGCACGGTCGGGTCATTGAGACGCGAGGCGTCGTACGCAGCGGTCAGGTTCAGGCCTCCTTCGGCGGCCCCTACGGGATTGATCGCGGCCCAGCTGGTACACAAACCCAGTAGTACAGCGCAGCGATAGCGGCAACGGTCGGTCATGCTCATTCCTCTTTGAAGGCCGCAAGCAAGCGTTCACGCAAAGGTTTCATCAGGTAATTCATCAAGGTGCGTTCCCCCGTCACCACCGTGACATCGGCAAGCATGCCGGGGCGCACCAGCAGGCCGGCGGCCTGCAGCGAGGCGACGGTGTCGGCGGGAATTTCGACCTTGGCGGAAAAGTACGGCTGGTGCGTCTGTTCATTGATCAACTGGTCCGCCGACACCGTAGTCACCGTGCCGGTGACGGTCGGCGTATCCACCCGTTGCAGCGCGGTGAAATGCACGTGCACCGGCAGGCCCGGGCGCAACTTGTTGGCCATCAGCGGCTCGAAACGCGCGGTGATCGCCATCGGCGCATCCAGCGGCACCACCTGCATCAGGGTTTGACCGGCCTGTGCAACGCCCCCGACCGTGTGGATGCTCACGTCCATGACCTGCCCGGACACCGGCGCACGGATCGCACCGTTGTCGACTTCAAACTGCAAGGCATGAATCTGATCGGCATAACCTGCCGCCTCGGCAGAGACCTCGCTGAGCCGGGTTTCGGCATCGCGGCGAAATTCCTGCTGCGCCTGCAAGGCCTTGAGCCGGCTTTCGTTGATCGCCTGGCGGGTCCTGCCGACATCGCCCACCCCGGAGGCAATCTGCCCGGCCATTTGGGCTGCGTTGCGCTCTGCCTCGAAGAGTTTATTGCGCGCAACGTAGCCTTCACGGGCCAAATCGCGCAGGCCTTCCAGCTCCTGCTGCTGGAAGCGCATCTGCGCCTCGTAGTTGCGCTTGACGCCTTCGTAGCCGAGCAATTGCTGCTGCAATGCCGCGGTTTCGTGTTCGATGATCTGCAAGCGGCTGCCCAGTTCTGCGCGGCGGGTCACAAACAACTGGCTCTGCAAGGCCATGGCAGCCTTGACCCGCGGCTCGTCGGCGCGTTCCAGCAGTTCAGCGGGCCATTGGATCTCGGCTGAGCCCAGGCGCTCGGCAATCAACCGGGCCTCGACGCTGCGATCGTTGAGCAACTTGCCCAGGGTCACGTCCAGTTGCGACTGCGCCTGCACCGTATTGAGCTGCACCAGCAACTGCCCCTGGGTGACGCGGTCGCCATCGCTGACCAGCAGCTTTTCCACCACCCCGCCGACCAACGACTGCACCGCCTTGCGCTCGCCCGCCACCACCACGGTGCCGCTGCCCACGACACCCTGGTCGAGCGGCGCCAGGCAGGCCCAGAGCAGGAAGCCACCCAGCGTCAGGACCAGGAAACCCACACCATAGCGTGCCGCACCGCTGGCGTCGGTACTGGCGTTGGGCAGCGTTGTGGTGCTACGCACGCTCAGGCCTTGCTCGGTTTGTGCCTCAGGGGTCAGATCACGCATCTTCGCCAGCCTCCCTGACCTCGGCCGGCCTCGGCCCCGGCATCAATGCCTTGAGCACCCGGTCCCGTGGACCGAATGCTTGTTGAGTGCCGTCCTTGAGCACCAGGATGTGATCGACCACCGCCAGCACATTAGGCCGGTGGGTAATCAGCACCACCGTGCTGCCAGCGGCCTTGAGCGCACTGATGGCCTGCACCAGCGCCAGCTCTCCGGCTTCATCGAGGTTGGAGTTGGGCTCATCGAGCACGATCAGCGACGGGAGCCCATACAGCGCGCGAGCCAGGCCCAGGCGTTGCTTTTGCCCACCGGACAACCCAAGCCCGCCGGGGCCCAGCGGCGCGTCGTAACCCTTGGGGAACCTCAGGATCATCTCGTGAATGCCGGCGTGACGCCCGGCGGCGATGATCTTGTCGGCGTCTTGCTCGCCGAAGCGGGCAATGTTGTCGGCCACACTGCCGTCGAACAGCTCGATGTCCTGCGGCAGGTATCCAAGGTGCGGACCCAGGGCGTCATGGGACCATTGACTGATTTCGGCGTCGTCCAGTCGCACCGACCCGCCCATGGCCGGCCATACCCCGACCAGCGCCCTGGCCAGCGTTGATTTACCACTGGCGCTGGGGCCGACGACGGCGAGCACATCACCTTTGACCAGGCTGAAATTGATGCCCCGCAGGATCGGTTGCGAGGCGCCGGGCGGGCCGACATACAACTGCTCCAGGCGCACCGCGCCGGTGGGCGGTGGCAAAGGCATGCGCAGGCGCTCGCGCGGATGCTGGGCAAGCAGTTGGCTCAGGCGCTGGTAGCTCTGGCGGCCGGAGTTGAATTGCTTCCACGAGCCAATGGCGATTTCCACGGGCGCCAGGGCACGCCCCAGCAGCAGCGACATCGCAATCATCATGCCCGCCGACAATTGGCCTTCAAGCACCAGCAACGCCCCCAGGCCCAGGGCCAGCGACTGTCCGGAGATGCGCACGAAACGGGTGGTAGACGTGATACGCGCGCTGCGATCGCTGGCATGGGCCTGGGCGGCAATGATGCGTTGCTGCAGAAGGCTCCAGCGCTGGCGCAACGGCCCGAGCATGCCCAGGGCCTGGATGACTTCGGCATTGTGTAATGTACTGTTTACATAGCTCGACGACTGCACGCCCAGGCGATTGGCTTCGCCCAGGCGCGTGCGAGTCGCCAGCTCGCCCCACAGCGCCAGGCCGATCAGCACCAGGGCCAGAACCAGCGTCAGCACGCCGAACCAGGGATGAAAGATGAACGCCACCAGCAGGAAGATTGGCAACCACGGCGCATCGAGCAAGGCAATCAGGCCCTGGCCGGTGATCAACTGCCGCAGCGTCGCCAGATCGGTGAGCACCTGCGCCGGGTTGGCGTTGTGCTCGCGCAGGCTGCGGGCGAAGGCGGCGTCGAAAATCCGCTCGCCCAAGGCATCGTCCAGCCCCGCGCTCATGCGAATCATCACCTCGCCGCGTGCCCACTCGATCAGGGCGCTGAACATGAACAGTCCCAGGGCGATCAAGGTGAGCATGAACAAGGTGGTTTCGTTGCGGCTGGTGAGAACCCGGTCGTACACCTGCATCATGTAGAGCGACGGCACCAGCACCAGCAGGTTGATCACCCCACTGAACAGCGCCAGCGACCAGAACACCCGGCGATAGCTTAATAAAGCGGCATCAATGTCATGACGCGGATCGAGAAGCAAACCCATAGAATGTTGCTCGCAAAAGAAATAGTCGGTCCAGGACGCAATCCATCGCGGGCGTTTTGCCCTAAGGGGAGAAAACACTATATGTAACCTGACGTGCCGCTATCAGAGACAGTCCTCGTCTCTACCGGCGCCCATTACTGACAACGCGACGACGGGTTAGTGCCGGTTCTACGGGCCGGGTTTTCATGTGGGTGACGGGCGGGAATGTTGCACAGTGCCACGGTCGCTTGTCGCTCGACCTCGCTCAATGCATTGCGCAGCACGGGTCGTACGGTGGTCGTTCGGGCATCGGCCTCGATAACGTCTGCTTCGGTAAAGTTAACTATCGTATTACGCTGGGATGCAAAAAGGCGTTGAGTTTTCCGATGCAACCGCCACAACTGATTTTTCGCGTCCAAAAAAATGTACGCATATCTCGAAGGTAGCGAACCCGATTGAACATCGATACCCGAATCAAATTCCGTCATCTGGTGTGTTTTCTTGAGGTGGCGCGCCAGGGAAGTCTGGCACGCGCTTGCGACAAGTTGGCAATCAGTCAACCTGCCCTGTCCAAGACACTAAAGGAACTGGAAACGCTGCTCGCTGCCAAGCTGTTTGAGCGCAGTAAAAAAGGCTCGACGCTGACGGAGGCCGGCGTGGCTTTTTTGCGGTATGCGGGACCGAGCGTGCAATCGCTGCGTGAAGGGGTCAACAGTTTGCGCTCCGGTGAACATGAGCCCATTGCCGTGCGGCTCGGCGTACTGTCCACCGTCGAAAGTCTGCTGGTCCCTGAAGTGGTCTGCCGTTTACACGACCGACATCCCGCGCTAGCGGTCAGTGTCGTGACCGGGCCAAGTGCCTATTTGCTGTCCCAACTGCGTGTCGGAGAGCTGGACCTGGTGGTCGGCAGAATGACTGATAGCCCGTTGATTCAGGGGCTGACGTTCGAGCACCTCTACAGCGAATCCATGACCCTGGTGGTGCGTAAAGGCCATCCGGTGCTCACTGATCCACTGGGGCATAAAAACCTCGAAGACTATCCGGTGGTGTTGCCGTTGGCGGGGACGACGATCCGCAAATTCGCCGACGGCCTGTTTGTGCAGCACGGAATGACTCCATCACGCCAACGCCTGGAAACCCTGTCGGTAGCCCTGAGTCGGCGCTACGTTCAATGCAGTCAGGCCATCTGGGTCGCGCCTTTAGACGCCGTCAGGCAGGACTTGAAGCAAGGTGAGTTGGTGGAGCTGGACCTGGGGATGCGTGAACCCGGCGGTTCTGTGGGGCTATGCACAAATCCCGTGTTGCCGCTGACACCCGCCGCGCAGTGGTGCGTGGAGGCGCTGCGTGAGGTCGGGCAAGAATATCGTGAAGGGCAATATCCATAACCTTTTGGATATGTATCCAGTCGGTTTTTTCAATTTTGCGTCAGGTCGCATAAGAGGAGACTGGGTCACAAGCAACTGCCAACGCGGCGGTTGTCTCTGACTAACCATAAGAATAGGAAGAACGACATGTCTGATGCGCATGACAGCCGGTTCGTCATTCGTGACCGTAATTGGCATCCCAAAGCCCTGACACCTGACTACAAGACTTCGATCTTGCGATCCCCGCGCCAGGCACTGGTGAGCATCCCCCAGTCGCTCTCGGAAACCAGCGGCCCGGACTTTGCTCATCTGAAGATGGGCCGGCACGATAACGATCTGCTGCTGAATTTCAATCATGGTGGCCTGCCCATCGGCGAACGCATCATCGTCGCGGGTCGGGTCTGTGACCAGTTTGGCAAGCCGATTCCACATACCCTGGTGGAAATGTGGCAAGCCAATGCCGGTGGTCGTTACCGGCATAAAAAAGACAGTTATCTGGCGCCCCTTGATCCGAATTTCGGCGGAGTCGGCCGCGCGTTGACTGATCGCGATGGCAACTACAGCTTTCGCACGGTCAAACCCGGCCCCTACCCATGGCGCAATGGTCCCAACGACTGGCGACCGGCCCATATCCATGTCTCCATCAGTGGCCCATCCATTTCCACGCGTTTGATTACCCAGCTGTATTTCGAAGGTGATCCGCTCATCCCCATGTGCCCGATCGTCAAGTCGATCTCGAATCAGGAAGCGGTGCAGAGCTTGATCGCCAAGCTCGATATGAGCATGGCCAATCCTATGGATTGCCTCGCTTATCGCTTTGATATCGTCCTGCGCGGTCAGCGCAAGACCCACTTTGAAAACTGCTGAGGAGGCCTGCGAATGCCCGTCCAACTTCTGCCTGAAACCCCGTCGCAAACAGCCGGCCCCTATGTGCATATCGGACTGGCACTGGAGGCGGCAGGCAACCTGCCGCGTGAGCAGGAAATCTGGAACGTGATGGCTAAACCTGGTGCGCCCGGTGAGCATATTTTACTAAGGGGACAGGTTTATGACGGGAATGGCCACCTGATTCGTGACGCGTTTCTGGAGTTCTGGCAGGCGAATCACGAGGGCGTCTACGACGCCGGTTACGACCTGGAAAAGCCATTCAACTGTTTTGGCCGTACCGCCACTACCGATGCCGGTGAATGGACTATCGAAACCGTGAAGCCTGGCATGCTGAAAAACGCCTCGGGTTTCCCCATGGCGGCGCATATCAATGTGTCGTTGTTCGCTCGGGGCATCAACATTCACTTGCAGACGCGACTGTATTTCGACGACGAACCCGAGGCGAATGCAGTGGATCCCGTATTGAATCTGATCGAACAGCCACATCGGCGTGAATCCCTGATTGCCCGGCGCTGCATGGTTGATGGCAAGTTGGCCTACCGGTTCGATATTCACCTTCAAGGCGAATCGGAGACAGTGTTTTTCGACTTCTAACCATGACAGCCTCCCCTTTGCGGCTTAGGTATCTACACATCTCGCCGTAATACACATCGAACCTGTGGCTAGGGAGCTTTACGACCGCTTCGCGTCCGAGCGGGAGCAAGCTCCCTCGCCACAGTTATTCGACAGCCTTAAAAGATGTGTAGATACCTATGCCTTTGCGGGGAGGCTGCCTCAGTAATGGGCCGAGATTGCTTATCTCCCGTTGGACGTCAGCCACTCTCGCGTAGCTCCCCCAGCGACTGTGGTTCCACAAACAGCTCCCAAGGCTGGTGTCTTTACTACTCTTAACCCACCCCACAAACGTTCATGCGCCAGCAGGATCATGCAACATGACTAACTCTCGACCTTCGGTATCCGTCAGTCGCTGGCTCATCCGGGTCGTCGCCTTTGGCGTGCTGGTATTTGGATTACTCTTCGCGGCAGGTGGCGGTTACCTCGCCACGCTTGGTGGCAGCTGGTACTTCCTGCTCGCCGGTCTCGGTTTGATCGTATCTGCCGTACTGCTCCTCAAACAGCGTCTCCAAGGTGCCTGGCTGTTCGCGGCGGTGATGGTGCTTACCGTGGTCTGGGCGCTGGTCGATGTCGGGCTGAGCTTCTGGCCACTGATCTCTCGCTTGTTCGCCCTGGGCGTGCTGAGCCTGTTGGTGGCGCTGGTCTACCCGTCCCTGCGCAAGGCCAATAGCCTGGCCAGCGGTCGCGGTGGATATGCCCTGGGCGGTGTGCTGGCAATCGCCGTGGTTGCAGCTGGAGCCGGCATGTTCGTACCCCATGACCCTGTCTCGCCGACCGGTGACGGCCCAGGCCTGACAAAGGTCGACCCTGCCAAGGCCCAGAAAAACTGGGAACACTACGGTAACGACGAAGGTGGCGGCCGCTTCGCCGCGCTGGACCAGATCAACCGTAGCAATGTCTCGAAGCTGGTGCCGGCATGGACCTACCGCACCGGGGACATCGCGATCAGCGACGGCAATGGCGCCGAAGATCAGATGACTCCGCTGCAGGTTGGCGACAAGGTGTTCATCTGCACCCCGCACAACAACCTCATCGCACTGGATGCCGACACCGGTAAACAGCTGTGGAAAAATGAGATAAACGCCAAGACAGCTGTTTGGCAACGTTGCCGCGGTGTCGCCTACTTCGACGCTACCACTGCGCTCGCCCAGCCTGCCGACGGCAGCACACCTGCCAGGCCCGTGTCGGTACCGGCCGGCGGCAATTGCCAGCGCCGTCTGCTGACCAACACCATCGATGCGCGCCTGATCGCAGTGGACGCCGACACCGGCGAGTTCTGCCAGGGCTTCGGTAACAATGGCCAGGTTGATCTGAAAGTCGGTCTGGGCAACGTCCCTGATTCCTACTACCAACTATCCTCGCCACCGCTGATGGCCGGGACCACCGTGGTCGTTGGCGGCCGCGTTGCGGACAACGTCCAGACCGACATGCCCGGCGGCGTGATCCGTGGCTTCGACGTCGTCACCGGCGAGATGCGCTGGGCATTCGACCCGGGCAACCCCGAAGACAAGCAGGCTCCGGCTGCCGGCAGCACCTACGTGCGCAGCACGCCCAACAGCTGGGCACCGATGTCCTACGACCCGGCGATGAACACCGTGTTCTTGCCGATGGGCAGTTCGTCCACCGACCTCTACGGTGTGGAACGTACCGCACTGAACCACAAGTACGGCGCTTCCGTTCTTGCACTGAACGCATCCACTGGCGAAGAAAAGTGGGTCTACCAGACCGTTTACAACGACCTGTGGGACTTCGACCTGCCCATGCAGCCGAGCCTGATCGACTTCACCAAAGCTGACGGCAGCAAGGTGCCCGCCGTTGTGATCGGTACCAAAGCCGGTCAGATCTTCGTGCTTGACCGCGCCACCGGCAAACCGCTGACCGACGTGGAAGAGGTTCCGGTCAAAGCGTCGAACATCCCGAACGAACCTTACTCGCTGACTCAGCCGAAATCGGTGGGCATGCCTCAGATCGGCGCGCAACACCTGACAGAGTCGGACATGTGGGGGGCTACCCCGTTCGATCAACTGCTGTGCCGTATCTCGTTCAAGAAAATGCGTTACGACGGGCTGTATACCGCACCAGGCACCGATATCTCGCTGAGTTTCCCGGGTTCGCTGGGCGGGATGAACTGGGGCGGTATCTCGACTGACCCGGTACACGGTTTTATCTTCGTCAACGACATGCGCCTGGGCCTGTGGATCCAGATGATTCCAGCGAAGAAAGATGCGAAGGCCTCTTCCGGTGGTGAAGCACTGAACACCGGCATGGGTGCGGTACCGCTCAAAGGCACCCCGTATGCCGTGAACAAGAACCGCTTCCTGTCGGTCGCCGGTATCCCTTGCCAGGCACCGCCCTTTGGCACGCTGACCGCGATCGACATGAAAACCCGGAAAGTCGCATGGCAAGTGCCGGTTGGCACCGTCCAGGACACCGGCCCAATGGGTATCAAGATGCATTTGCCCTTGCCGATCGGCATGCCGACGCTGGGCGGTACGCTCTCCACCCAGGGCGGCCTGGTGTTCATCGCCGGTACCCAGGACTACTACCTGCGCGCCTTCAACTCGGCCAACGGAGAAGAAGCCTGGAAAGCCCGGCTGCCCGTGGGTAGCCAGGGTGGCCCGATGACGTTTGTGTCGCCGAAAACAGGCAAGCAGTACATCGTCATCACCGCGGGTGGTGCGCGTCAGTCGGCCGATCGCGGCGATTATGTGATCGCTTACGCGCTGCCTGATAGCAAGTAAACCAGTAACACCTGAAAGCCGCTGTCGCCGTGTGAGGGTGGCAGCGGCTTTTTGTTGCCTGCACGCCTGGCAGTATCAGAAAGTGATGAGCTAGCCTAAATATACAAGGTCGTCTTTTCGACTAGAGCGCAACGAACTGTCGTACGTGGTCGGTGAGTACCGTATCGCCTTGCTTTACAACTTTGGCGGCGGATGTGCCCCCTGCTCTCCCGGCATGGGATCGACAATGACCCGACAAGGGCCGATTTCAACCACAATGGTTGCACTTCTGAGTTGATGAATCCGCATCACTTCCCTCTGTGAAAGTCCTTTTAATCGGGTCGAAGGGGCCTTGTCGCCTCTAGCGAGAAGTCAGCGTGCCCTGCCCTTGTCCAGGCAATATGAGTTGACGAACGTTGCAGTGTGCTGCAAAGACTGACGGATATCCGGTTTGACAATGCCATGCCTGTTGGCAAACTGCTCGACCGCCGCTGTATCAAAACGAGTGGTCTGGATGAAGTCCAGGGCCTCGACGTTTGTATTCAATAACCGCGCGATGGGGGGAATACTCAGTAGCACCCTCAGTAGTCGAAGCGAAATGTGATGCTTGGGCGGCTTCAAGCCAAGGGGGTGTGCCACCTGGGCCAGGAGTTCTCGCAAATTGGGCGTCTGATCATCAAGTACCAGCAGTTCCTGACCCGCCATGGCTGGATCGAAAGCACAAACCGCCACCAGCTCAACCAAGTAATCCACCGTGACCAGCGGCAACCAGTGCTCGGTGGTACCGGGCACTGTAGCCAGCTTTCCCTGCACCAGGTTGCGTATCAGTTCCGCCAGCGGTTGACCGCCAAGAATATGACCCGTGCGGCTATGACCGCAAACCGTCGCGGGGTGAACAACGGTCATCTCCCCACCCTGGGCCGACATCACCTCCAATGTCGCAAAGTGCGCCTCCAGCTTGCTGCCTTCGTAGCCGCCGACACGCCGGTAGACCGCAGGCCAATTCGTCGACGCCGGGCAACCGGGGTCGATGCCTATACGCCGCAAGTGCTCATGGTTCTTCAGCATATAGCCGCCTATCATCACCAGCCGGCTTTTTTGTCCGGACGCCAGCAGCGCCACTCGCCTTGCACCTTCGACGTTGACCGCGCGCGCCTGCTCCAGTGAAAGCCCCCAGGCAAACTGGACGCCCAGATGGAATACACTACTGGCTTGCCTTAGCACTTCTCGGTCAGCATGACTCATACCGAGGTTGTCCCGCCCTAGATCGCCCGCTATGGCAAACACCCGGGCGGCGTTTCCTCCCAGGTTGCCGACTTGCTCACGCAACGCGGCCAGTCGCTCTGGGCTGCGCATCAAGACCCGAACTGTGTACCCCTGCGCACTCAAGTGCGCCACCAGATGCTGACCGATGAAACCAGTACCCCCTGTGACAAAGCATTCCACGCTCATTTCCCTGCTCCTTGGTAAGGTGAGAAATCAAGCGTAAACTATCGACCCAACTCTACAGTCAAGCGATGTTTCAATG
Organism: Pseudomonas sp. KH_050; assembly: GCF_057838875.1. Classification (NCBI taxonomy): domain Bacteria; kingdom Pseudomonadati; phylum Pseudomonadota; class Gammaproteobacteria; order Pseudomonadales; family Pseudomonadaceae; genus Pseudomonas; species Pseudomonas sp. KH_050. The sequence continues at coordinate 3,371,317 of NZ_CM174478.1, forward strand.
AGAATCGGTGAACTAGAGGCCCGCAGCGGAGCAAGTCGACACACCCTTCGTTACTACGAACAAATCGGCTTGATCTCACCCCAGCGGCGGACTAACAACTACCGCGTCTACACCACGCAAACCCTGCAGGATCTGGACTTTATCCAGCGCGCACAGAGCATGGGATTTTCCCTCGGGGAAATTGGCGAGATTCTGGATGCGCAGCGCAACAAGCTGATCGATTGTGCTGCCGGCGCGAAGCTCATTGAAAAGAAGATGGCAGAGATCAAACAGAAAATCGCCAGCCTCCAGAGTATTTATCGGTATCTGGATGAAGAGCGCATAAACCTTGAACTCAGTGCTGCCAGGCAAATTGAGCTTCAGAAGCTGAACAGCTCTTCCAACTGAACTGTCAGCATTCAGAAAAACGAAGGCAATGGCCCAACGCCGAGTTTGAAGTTCAGCACGGTCCCCCGTAGCAGCTGCCGAAGGCTGCGTTCGGCTGCACAGCAGTCGTAAAAACAGGCACTGCGGTATTTCAGACAAACCATGCAAGCAGGATTTACGACTGCTGCGCAGCCGAACGCAGGCTTCGCCAGCTGCTACGGTCCGCATAACAGTCTTGACTGAATGGCCTGCTTCCAGTTTCAAATTTCCTGGAAGCTTCTGGTTTGGCTCTGGACAGTGCCCTACAATCCCTCCAAATCGCAGAATGGTTACATCCTGCGAACTCACGGAGCCAGCTTCCAGCCTTAGTCATCGACTTCTTTTGCGATGGATTTGCGAACGGCATCCAGCTCCGCTACCAACTCCGTCGCTTCTCGCGTCCTATCCTCTAGAGCCTCAGTCAGTTCGTTGATGTCGCGTTGCAAGTGGCTGACCTGCTCCAGCAACACCTGCTTGCCGCCCTCGACTTGCGCAATCAGCGTTTTGAACGAGTTTATTTCACCCGCCTGGCGTTCCTTGATTGTCTCCTGATCCAGGTACGCCCTCTGCTGCTGTCGAGCCTCAGTCAGTAGACGTTCGTTGTCCCGGTTCAGCTGAGTCAACTCATCCTGCTTGATGATCAGCGTCTGCTGCAGATGACGCAGCTCCATCTGGACCTGTTGCAGCTGCCCTTCATGCCGGCGCTGTTCCTGTTCACGCTGCTCCTTGATTGCACTGCGGTAGTGCTCCAGCGCATCTCGCGCATGCAGGTGTTTCTCCTCCAGCGAACGAATCTGTTCGTCTTTGTCCTTCATCCGCAGTTCCAGGTCGCTGCAAGACTGACTGAGCCGTGCATTGCGGGTCTGTTCGACCTGTAATGTCGTACGGCAGGTCTGCAATTCACTCGACTCGGTTTCCAACGCGCTACGCTGGATATTGAACTGTTGCTGGAGCTGGCCAAGAGCGTTCTGACTGGCTTTGAGCTGCTCGGTCAATGCTGTCTTATCGGCGTCAAAGACTGCGAGCGCCCGCTCGATCTGCTCCTCGCCCTCCTCTTGCAGGCGCTGCGCCAGGCGCGCCACCAGCTCACCGAGCTCATCACTGAGCGCCTGCCGGGGTGCACCGCGGCGCTGATCGACCTCTTCGAGTTCCTTCAAATAACGGTGAATTGTGGTCTTTGAGCCGGTATTGCCCAGCTCGACGCGCACCGCATCGATGCTCGGATTCTGCCCGCGAGCCAGCAGCGCTTCGCGCGCTTTCTGCACAATTGCCTTGTTGACGCCGCCACGGGCCATTTTCTGCTCCTACGATTTCGTACTGTTTTACATACCATGTATTTACATTCTATTTGCTCATGTTCTAAAGCGCTATATAAACGCATTTATCTGATAAAATAATTGAGCGTTATCGCATCATAGCGTTGGTTTTCGTCTTTTCCGTCGCTGGAAAAGGTACGTTTGGCGTAGAAGGGTCGAGATGAACAAGGCGGATCGCTACCTGCAGGCCGGTACCCGGGAAAACACCCGGCGCAGCTACCGCGCGGCGGTGGAACACTTCGAAGTGACCTGGGGCGGGTTTCTGCCAGCGACCGGGGACAGCATCGTGCGCTACCTCGCGGAGTACGCCGATCAGCATGCCATCAGCACCCTCAAGCAGCGTTTGGCCGCCCTGGCTCAGTGGCATATCACTCAGGGATTCCCAGATCCAACCAAGACGCCCACCGTTCGGCAAATGATCAAGGGCATCCGGACTTTGCATCCGGCCCAAGAGAAGCAGGCAGCCCCGCTCCTTCTCCTGCACCTCGAACAAGCCGTCGGCTGGCTCGAGCGGGAAGCTGAACTCGCGGCGCAAAGGCATGACTTCAAAAATGTAATGCGGCACAGGCGCGACATTGCCTTGGTGCTGATCGGGTTCTGGAGAGGATTTCGCGGTGACGAACTGGCACGCCTGCAGGTCGAGCACACCCAGGCAGACGCCGGTGCCGGCATCACCTTTTATCTGCCCCACAGCAAAGGCGATCGACAACACCTGGGTGCGACCTTCCATACCCCTGCCCTCAGGAAGCTCTGTCCCGTGCAGGCTTACCTCAACTGGATCACCGTGGCCGGCATTGCGCGCGGGCCCGTGTTCAGAAAGGTGGATCGTTGGGGCAATCTGGCAGACGGCGGCATCAATTCCAACAGCCTGATCCCGATGCTTCGCCGCATCTTTCAGCAGGCCGGTGTCCCGGCAGACCTGTACAGCAGCCACTCAATGCGGCGCGGGTTTGCCACCTGGGCCTCAGCCAATGGCTGGGACATCAAATCGCTGATGAGTTATGTGGGCTGGAAGGACGTGAAGTCGGCCTTGCGGTACGTGGACGCTGGGGCCTCGTTCGCGGGACTCGCCGTTCGAGTCCCGATACCACAGGTAGAGGGCTTGTAGCGCGTTCGAATCAACGCCGGCGCCATGGCGGCGTTCAAAGAAATTCCTTTCGGATGTCGATACTCGACCGTTCGCCAATATTGCGGTAGTTCTCCGTGAGCCACGCCTCGGCCTCGCGTCGTCCGTTGTCGCGCAGTCCGCAAAGGAAGTCCCAGCCCGCGTTGTACTTGCTGGACACGCTGAGCGCGCACATCGCCTCGTCGGACCGAATGGAGTGGATCAGCATCTCCTTCGTCTCGTCGCGATCGACCTTGCCTTGCTGGATGAGGTCGGTGACAAAGGCAATGGTGCGCATCTCACGCATCAGCGACGAGTTGAAGCTGATTTCATTGATGCGATTGAGGATATCGGCAGCTGTAACGGGCACGCCCGGGCGGACGAGCGGGTTGATGTGGACGATCACCACATCGCGCGTAGTGCAGTGGTAGATCAACGGAAAAATGGCCGGGTTGCCCATATAGCCGCCATCCCAGTAGTGCTGGCCGTCGATCGCGACCGCCTGGAACAGTGTCGGCACACAGGCCGAAGCAAGCACCGCTTCGGCGCTGACGTCCTCGCCCGAGAAGATGCGTATCTTCCCCGTCTCGACATTGGTCGCGCACAGATAGAGGTGGAGCGGGCATTGCTTTCGCAAGGCGGCGAAATCGACCTGACTCTCCAGCATCTCCCGCAACGGATTCAAGTTCTGGCGATTGAACTGGTAAGGCGAGAAGAGACGAAGCGCCATGTCCGCGAACGCATACATGGGCGAATGGTCCAGCCCGAAGCTGTGGGTCCCTTTCAACCATGGCATCCAGCGCAACGGGTTATGACGCTCGGCGGACTGCGCCACGGCGTGCCAGAAATCGTGCAGCGCCTGGCGCGCGCCGGCCTCGTCACCCTGCAGCATACCGTAGGCCAGCACGACGGCATTCATCGCGCCGGCACTGGTTGCGCTCACCCCTTCAATGGCAAGCCTGCCGTCCTCGAGCAACCGATCGAGCACGCCCCAGGTGAACGCACCGTGCATCCCGCCGCCCTGCAAAGCCAGCGCGACCGGCTTACGCTCATCGCTGCCATGCGTCATCGATCGTTCACCCCCCGCTGGGTGCCCATGCATCGAGCAGCGCCTTGGCTTGTCGCAAATCAACGCTGTCGAAGCCTTCGGTGAAGAAGCTATAGATGTCGGCCAGCATTTGCCTGGCCGCCTCCCTGTCTCCTGTTTCCCATAGCTGAGCAAGGCTCACTGTGGCTCGTAGCTCGAGGGACTTTGCCCCTCGTTGTCGAGCGACCGAGATCGCCTTCTGAAAACAGGCTTGCGCTTGCTGCTGCACGGCAGAATCCTGTCGGTCTTCGCCCGGACATTGGAGGGTAAGAGCGCCCTTGAGCCGGTACAGTTCTGCTTCATAAAAGTGCTCGCCTGTTCTGTTCACCATAGCCAGAGCGTCAGTCACGGCATCCAATCCTGCCTGCGGTTGCCCGGCGCGTCCGTGAGCTGCGGCCAGCAGGGAAAGAAAATAAGAGCATCCAAGCTCTGCTCCGGCTGCCTGGTAAGTGGCGATACCTTTGGTTATCTGAGCGATTCCCTCGTCAAGGTTTCCCTGCTCGGCGCGAACCCAACCCTGGAGAATAGTCCCCCACGCCAAATAAAACGGGAACCCTTGTTCGACTGAAAGCTTGATGGCGGCATCAGCACACTCTTCGGCAAGTTGTACGTCGTGCCGAAACTGTCCCAGTATCGACGTAGCGGACAGGGTGAAGGCCAGGCTGAACGGGTCGAAAATCTTATTGGCCAGAGCAAGGGCTTCCCGGCTGCGCGTGCTTGCCTGATCGGGGAAACCCAGGAACCAAAGGGACCAGGCCGAATGTGACAGGGCGTAGCCCGGGTCTATGCCGTACGTAATGGCATGTGTGCGATGACGGTCCGGGTTGTAGAGGGCACGCACCCGCTCCTGGTGTTCAAGGGCATTGCTCAGATCACCCCGTAAAAGCAATGTCGCCCCGAGTGCCGCATGGGCTCCCACGAGCAAGTCCGGATCCTGCGCAGCTTGCGCAACACTGAGCAATCGTTCACCCAGCTCGCATGCCGTTGAGTATTGCGCACGCAACTGGTAGTACATCCGCAATCCCATCAGCGCAGGGAAAAGCGAGTCGTCGCCTACTTGCTCGCATAGCGCCAGTGCACGGGTGTAGGTGGCCGCCACCTCGGGCACACCATAGCCGCGCACGGCCATCAAGGCCGGCCCCAGGCAAAGCAGCAACGTCAGTTCCTGATGAGCACGCGTGGGCGTGTCGGGCAACTGCTCGAGCAATTCCAGCGCCGCGCCGAGGTGACGCATCGCATCGAGATGAGCGCAGTGCTGGAGGGCCTGTTGCCCGGTGCGGTACAGGTATTCCACGGCCTTCGGGACATTGCCGCTCAGCCGGTAGTGGTGCGCCAGTTCGCTGCTGTAATCCGCGATGCGGCTGGGGAACAGTGCCTCGATGGCCTGCGCCGTGCGTTCGTGCAGTGCGCTACGTCGCTCCGTGAGCAGCGAGTGGCCCGCGACCTCCTGGGTCAGCGCATGCTTGAACGAATACTCCACTTCCGGAAATGCGGGCCGCTGGTAAATGAACTCCGCGGCCTCCAGTCGGGCCAGCAGATCGCGCAAATCGTCGTCCATCCGAGCGTCCCGTCCATCATAGATGCGCTGGATCAGACTGAATGCAAACTCCTTGCCGATGACGGCGAGCGTCTGCAGCAATTCCTTCTCTGCAACGGGGAGCCGGTCGATACGGGCGGCGAGCACCCCCTGCACGGTGGTGGGAATATGCAGCGCAGCCGGAGTTTGCTCGATCCGGTAACGGCCGGGTTCGCCGAGCAGCGATTGCTCCTCGACCAGCGTTTGCACCACTTCCTCCATGAAGAAAGGGTTGCCCTCCGTCTTCTCCAGGATGAGCTGTTTGAGGGGGACGAGGGAGGGATCATCCCCAAGCAGCGCCGCCAGCATGCCCTGGGCTTCGGCCGGGCCCAGCGGTTCGAGCCGCAGCTGGCTGCAATGACCCGTGTGCGTCCACGCAGGCTGATACTCGGGCCGGTAGTTCACGAGGAGCAGGATCGGCGCACTCGCCACGCGGTCGATGAGGCACGCGAGGAATGCTTCGGTCTCGCGGTCCAGCCATTGCAGGTCCTCGAACAGCAGTTCGATCGGCTGATCGCGGCTCTCGCGCGCCAGAAGTTGCGTAATCGCGTCGAAGATGCGATCGCGCCGGATCTGCGGATCCATTTCCGCGAGCGCCGGAGTGAGTTCGCCAACACCCAGCAGATAAAGCAGGTAAGGCACGAGATCCTCGAAGCTGCGCTCAAGTGTCAGGGCCTTGCCCATGACCTTTTCCCGGCACCGCCGCTCGTCGTCCAGGGCCGTGATCTGAAAATAGTTTTTCAGCAGCTCGATGAGCGGGAAATAGGCAAAGGCCTTGCCGTGCGACACCGAGAACGTCTCCAGCACCAGACAACCGCGCCGCGAGCGTTCCTTGAACTCATGGAACAGCCGCGACTTCCCGACCCCGGCCTCGCCTACTACCGCGACGACCTGCCCGTGGCCCGCTTTGGCCTGGTCGAGCGCCTGATGCAGGTGGTCGAGTTCGACCAGGCGGCCGACAAACCTGGCCAGCCCGCGATGTGCCGCCAGTTGCAGGCGCGTGCGCAGCGCGCCGAGCCCCTGTACTTCGTACACGACGAGCGGCTCGGGAATGCCTTTGACCTGTGTGGCCCCCAGGGTCTTGAACTCGAAATAGCCCTCCGCCAACTTGTAGGTGGATTCGCTCACCAGGATCGACGAGGGCGCGGCGATGCCCTCCATCCGGGACGCAATGTGGATCGTGTGCCCGACCGGATCGTAATCGGTGTGCAAACTGTCCGTGCGGATCGAACGCACGACGACCTCTCCAGTGTGGATTCCGACGCGGATTTGCAGCGGAATGCCTTTCTCCAGACGAATTCGGTCGCCATGTCGGTGTATCGCCTCCTGCATGCGCAGCGCCGCATACAACGCCCGCTGCGGATGGTCCTCATGGGCGATAGGGGCGCCGAACAGCGCGAGGATGCCATCGCCCATCGTCTTGGCCACGTAGCCTTCGTAGTAGTGGACGGCTTCCATCATCATCGCGACGACAGGCTCGATCAGGCGCTGGGCCTCTTCCGGATCGAGGTCGTGGATCAGCGCCGTGGAGCCGGCCATGTCGGCAAACAGCGTCGTAATGGTCTTGCGTTCGCCGGAGGTCTCGCCCCGGGCTTGCATGGCCGCCTGTTCGGCGCGGATACGCTCGGCAAGGTAGTGGGGCGTGTAATGAATGGGCGCTGGAGAAGGCTCTGAAACAGGCCGGGGGGGCGGTGATGGCACAGCAGGCGCATCGGTCAGCGGCGCGCCGCATTCACTGCAGAATTTGGCGCCAGGACCCGCCTCGTGGCCACAGCGCGGACAGCTGCAAGACAGCCTGGCACCACAGGCTTCACAGAAGCTGGCCCCGGAGGGACTCTCGGATCCGCAGTTTGCGCAGCGCATACGACCTCCTCCCTTGCCTGGTGGTGCCTACTCCTTAACATTAGGCGCCGAACCCGCTGGCGGCAAGACGCGAGCGGATGAGGCACCCTCCCCTGGTCCCTGATGCAAGCGCCCAGACCGGCCTTTGCAGCCCATTGAAGGACCACTTTTTCCCGACTTCGAAAATACAGCTATCACCCGTTAACCAAGAAGCGGCCTGGCAAGTGCGCGCACATGACCACCTACCACCCTGGCGGCTTTAGAGAGCGGATGGTGATGGGTGAAAGCCAAGGCTATGGTTCGTTTGATATCCGGTTTTTTGATCCGCACAGCGTCCAGCAAACCACGCTCGACATCTTCCTGTATTGCCAGAAACGGCAGGATGGTAAACGCCCCTCCGACAGCCGCGACGTCCTTCATGGCATTCAGCGTGTCGACCTCGATGACTACATTCAACGCGACTTGATGCTTGCGCGCCAACTGATCAAGGGTGGTTCTCAATCCGTTAGGGCGAGACGGCAGGATGAGCGGAAAATCCGCTAATGCAGCGAATGCGATCTGTTGCCCGTGTCCCGCCAGGCTTGCGGCCTTGCCTACCAGATAGGTATCAACAATGCCTAATGTCTCCTCATCGCGTGCGTTGGTTACCCCGTAACGGTTAACGACAATTAAATCCAGCTCACCCGCCGCCAGTTTTTCATCAAGATCGCCACTGAAACCTTCCACCACATGAAGGCGTACAGCAGGCGCATGGTTTTGTAATTCAGTGAACAGCGACGGCAACAGCCTGCGCGACATCGATGGCAGAACACCGATATGCACGGTGCCTGCTGGTATGCCAGCAGATTCTCTGACCATGGTTTCAAGTCGCTCCGCCTGCTCCACAAGCAGACGAATCTCAGGCAGCACAAGCCGCCCAAAATCCGACACAACCAGTCCCCGCCCGGTGCGCACGAACAGTTGATCGCCCCACTCCGCCTCCAGTTGCGCTAATTGGCGACTGATCAACGATTGAGCCGTGCCTAACGCAATAGCCGTCCGGGAAATTGAGCCCAGTTCGTCCATCAGAAGCACGCTCTGCAGTTGTTTGAGGTTCATCGATGCCCTGCTCTCCACGCGGTTTCAGTCGTCAAACCATAAGTCATAGTTCACGACCAGGCCATCACTATTTGATGTATCTGATATCGCCTATATGACACTTCCAGATAGCCATAGGGCTCCCTAGACTCGAATCAGACCTGAAGCCAACCCTCAGAATCGAGAGCCCCATGGCCCATAACAATAAAATCGGATCGGCAGTTGTATCGCTGTTCGACCCATCCAGCGTCGCCATCATTGGTGCGTCGGACGATCCCAATAAAGTGGGCGGACGGCCCATTCACTACATGCGCAAGTTCGGTTACGCCGGCCGCATCTTGCCCATCAACCCTAAGCGCGAGTCGGTTCAAGGCATTCAGTGCTATCCCGATCTCGGCGCACTCGACGTTATCCCGCAGGCAGCAATCATCGCAGTCTCGGGCTTGGCGGCAGTGGAGGCTATCAAGGAGTGCGCGCGGCTTGGTGTCGCGACGGCAGTAGTAATGGCCTCAGGGTTTGCCGAGACCGGCGAAAGCGGCCGCCAGTTGCAGAATGACCTGGTGGAATTCGCCCGCTTGCATGGCATGCGATTGATCGGGCCCAACGCTCAAGGCTTCGCCAATTTCGCCAACGGCGCTGTGCTGAATTTCAGCACCATGTTCATGGAAGTGACGCCGGCGGACGGGCCCATCGCCATTGTCAGCCAAAGTGGTGCGGCAAGTGTGATGCCTTACGCGATGTTGCGTGAACAGGGCTATGGCGTCCGCTATCTGGCAGCCACCGGTAACGACGCGGATTTGGGGGTGTCGGAGCTGACTCGGCTACTCGTGGACGACCCGCAGATTCGCCTGATTCTGGTTTATGTAGAAACAGTCTCCAATCCGCAATTGCTTGCGCAGGCAGCACAAGTTGCCCGTCAAAATGGCAGTCACATTGTGCTGCTTAAAGGGGGTGTCAGCGATAAAGGCGCGGCAGCCGCAGCGTCCCACACTGGCGCGATGGTGGGTCAGGATGGGGCACTCGATGCCTTTCTCGAAAAACATGGCATCTGGCGTGCCCACGACATTCATGAGTTGGTTAACGCAGCACCGCTTTACCTGAATGGCTTTGCACCGGGTGCTGGCCGAACAGTTGTGATGAGCCACAGCGGCGCGGTAGGTGTGCTGTGCGCTGACGCCGCCGAGCGTGTCGGGCTGCCATTGACCGAACTGGCGGTACATACCCGAGAACGCCTGAAAGGCCTTATTCCCGACTTCGCCAGCGCTGCCAACCCACTGGATCTGACGGCCGCCCTGCTCGGCAACGGCGAGATGTTCCCGGCCGTTCTCGATGCCCTCGGCGAAGACCCGGAGGCCGACATGTTTCTCATCGGGATTCCCGTGGCGGGCCCAGGCTACGACGTACCGGGACTCGCCCGGACCACTGCGCGATTTATGCAGCGAACCGGCAAGCCAGTCATCATGACGGCGCCCCAGGCGGATGTCAGAGCGCATTTCCAGCAGGTGGGAGTACCGAGCTTTCGCAACGAAAGCGATGCGGTATCAGCGCTTCGTCAGTATGCCCGACATTGCCAATGGCGAGGTTTACCTCTGCCCGCCCCAACCGCCACAGCGCCGGCCCTGTACGCCGGCCTGCTTGACGAGGCCGACAGCCTGGCCTTGCTGGCGAACGCAGGCGTGCCGGTGGTCGAACACGTGGTGTGCCATGACCCCGAGAGCGCAGCGCGCATCGCTGCTGACCTCGATGGGCGCGTCGTCATCAAAGGTTGCGCCGCACAGGTGCCGCACAAGAGCGAGCATGGTTTGGTGCATCTCAATCTCGCCGATCCGCAGGCGGCTTTGGCCGCGGCGGTTCTCTGCCTGGGTGCATTGGACAAGCTGGGTGTTCCCCATGGGCGGCTGATCGTGGCCCGCTCAGTCAAGGGGCTGCATGAATTCATGCTGGGAGTCGTCGTAGATCCGCTGTTCGGACCGCTGGTCATGATCGGCGAAGGAGGCACCCTGGTCGAGATTCGCAAGGACACCGTTTCACTGCTCGCCCCGTTCACCGAGGCGCAGGCGCTGGAAGCGATCAGTCGACTGCGCATTGCCCCGGTACTCAAGGGTGCGCGCGGTCAGCCGCCACTCGACGCGCCGGCCCTGGCCCGGGCGGCAGTGGCGCTTGGCAACTTTGCCCTGCAACACCAAGCGAATCTGCTGAGCGTCGACGTCAATCCGGTGATGGTCATGGCCGAAGGGGTGGTGGCAGTCGACGCCGTTATTGAATTCCGGGAGGCACCATGAGCATCAGTCATATCGATACCCCGCGCAGTGTCCTGGTCGATATTGAGGATCAGGTTGCGTTAGTCACTCTCAATCGCCCTGCCAATCTGAATGCAGTCAATCACAGCCTGCGCAGCGCATTGATCGCTACGCTGGAGCAGCTCAATCAGGATCCGGCGGTAAAAGCAGTCGTACTGACCGGTGCCGGTGATCGAGCATTTTGTGCCGGCCAGGATCTGGAAGAAGCCAGCGCTGTCGACTGGAAGCAGATTGCCCCTTGGCTGAACGCGCAGCGCGCCATGTACCAGGCCGTACGCGACCTGGACAAACCCTGTGTGGTCGCCATCAACGGCGTGGCGGCCGGTGCGGGGATGCAATTGGCGCTGTGTGGCGACTGGCGTATCGCCGCACCTGATGCCCGGATTGGTCAACCGGAGGTAAAAGCCGGTCTGGCCAGCATCGTCGGATCCTACTTGTTGTCGCTGCACGTCAGCCTGACCCATAACACGCAGCTGTCTTTGTCGGGTGAACTGATCAATGGGCAGCGTGCTCATGAGATCGGGTTGGTGACGGAGCTGTACCCAGACGTTATCGGCGCCGCACTCGCTCGTGCTCGCTACCTCGCCAAACACCCTGCAACGGCCATCCGTTTATCCAAACAACGCTTGCGGGCGATCACCCAGCCGGGCTTCGACGACGCCTGTACGGCCGGCATTCGCGCTCAGCTTGAGTGCTACGCCAGCGGTGAACCGCAGACCTTGATGAGCGCGTTTATAGACGCGCGTGCACGCAAAGGAAATACGCCATGACTACCTATCAATATCACCTGATCAATGGAACCTGGACGGCGGCGCAATCAGCCGACAACACAAGGATCTACAACTCTGCAAGCGAAGCTGAGCTTGGGCAAGTGGTCCACGGCACAGCCGAAGAAATCAACCTTGCCGTTCAGGCTGCAAAAAGTGCCCTCGCCTCATGGTCAGCGTTACCGGTGAGCACAAGAGCTGACTACGTACGCGGTATCGCCGATCAATTGGAAGAACATATTGACCAGCTTGCGCAAGGGATCGCCGCGGAGGTCGGCATGCCGCTCAAGTTGTCACAACGGATACAGGTTCAGGCGCCGATCCTGGCATGGCGCGCAACCGCTGATCTCGCTGTCGAGTGCCTGGCAGACTCCTCGCTCGGACATTCCACCATCACTCATGTCCCGGTTGGCGTTGTCGGTGCAATCACACCATGGAACTACCCGCTGAACCAGATAACCGGCAAGGTCGCGGCAGCCTTGGTTGCAGGTTGCACCGTGGTACTCAAACCTTCGGAGCTGGCACCTTGTACGGCTCGCGCATTGGGTGAAGCTGCGCTGGCAGCCGGCCTGCCAAACGGCGTGCTGAATATTGTCATGGGGGATGCGGCTACCGGCCAAGCGCTCGTCGATCATCCCGATATCGCCTTGCTGTCCTTTACCGGCTCCACAGCAGTGGGCCGACGGATCGCAGCCTCGGCAGGTCAGGCGTTGAAACGTGTGGCCCTGGAACTGGGAGGCAAATCAGCCTGCATAGCTACCGCGGATGCCCCCGCCGAAAGCGTGGTTCGTCAGGTGGTCGGGTCGTGTTTTCTTAACTCGGGGCAATCATGCAACTCGCTGACCCGCTTGATCGTCCCTGTCGAGTTGTATGACACCTATCGCGCTTTGCTCGCTGACGCCGTGACACGCCTGACGCTAGGCGACCCCATGGACTCAACCACACGCATGGGCCCCTTGGTGTCAGCGGCGCATCGGGATCGTGTACACGCGATGATCACTGATAGCGAATCTCAAGGTTTCGACCTGATTGCCGGCGGCAGCCAAGCGGCAGTGCCTGCGAGCGGCTACTTCATCGCCCCGACGATTTTCGGTCGGGTTGCCCCTCGATCCGCGCTCGCGCAGCAAGAAGTTTTTGGCCCGGTGCTCAGCGTCATCACCTACGAAAGTGAACAGCAGGCCGTCGAAATTGCCAACGGCACGGCCTATGGCCTGGCCGCTGCAGTGTGGGCAGGCAGTACCGACCATGCGCTGATCCTCGCTCGTCAATTGCGTGCAGGTCAGGTCGACGTCAATGGCGCGCCATATAACCCGGCGGCACCCTTCGGCGGCTTCGGCGATTCGGGTCTGGGCCGTGAAGGCGGGACATACGGAATCGAGGAGTTTGTGGAGGTACGTGCCATTCAAATGCCCGTTGCAAGCACGAGGGAAAAATCATGACCTTTAAACAGATCGAACTGAGTCGCTTCGGGGCACAGGAACATGTCGCTCTGGTGACGCTGATGCGCCCGGACAAGATGAATGCGCTGACCAAGGTGATGGAGGCGGAACTGCGTGAAGCCTTCGCCCGGCTGGATCGTGACGACACTGTTCGCGTCATCGTGCTGACCGGCAACGGTCGAGCATTTTGCGCCGGCATGGACATCGATGAACTTGAGGTGCTGCCCCCCGACGACATCAGCGAGATGTCCTGGATGCGCCCTTATGACATGAACCGTCGTGCCGACTATCAGAGCCGCTATTCGTACTTTCCCGGGGTTCGCAAACCCATCATCAGCGCGATCAACGGCGCCGCAGCGGGATTGGGACTGGTGCTGGCGCTGTACAGCGACATGCGCTTCGCCAGTGAGTCGGCGGTATTCTCCACTGCCTTCGCCAAACGCGGGCTGATTGCAGAGCATGGTATTGCCTATCTGCTGCCGCGCATTGTCGGGCCAGGCCATGCTGCTGACTTGCTGTTCTCTTCACGTAAGGTCTCGGCGCAAGAAGCATTGAGCATGGGGTTGGTCGAACGCCTGTTTTCGGCAGAAACCCTGCTGGATCAGGCGCTTAAATACGCCGAAGAGCTGGCCCTCACTGTATCGCCTCGCTCTGTGCGAGTCATCAAACAGCAGTTAGGTGAATCCCCGTTCCAGACACTCACGCAATCCATTGCGCTGGCCAACCGCGAGATGTTTCTGAGTATTCAGAGCGATGACTTCAAGGAAGGTGTGGCGCACTTCATAGAACGACGACCGGCGCGCTTCAGCGGCAGCTGATTATCCCGAAAGCCTTCAGAACTGCCACAATCGCCAACGGATAATCCCTTCGACTGTTCCGCTGGCGATCACAGGGCATTGATATCACGAGCACTCCATAAAAATAACAAGGAGTCAGCGATGACTATTCTCAATACAGCAGAGCAACACCCCGGCGTGCAGAGCCCTGCCCTCGCCGAATCGACGTTCAAGAAAATAATGTGGCGATTCATGCCCTTGTTGTTTCTTTGCTACGTAGTCAGTTACCTGGACAGGATCAACGTCGGCTTCGCCAAGCTGACCATGCTCAACGACCTGTCCTTCAGCAATGCGGTATATGGCCTCGGTGCCGGTGTTTTCTTCATTGGCTACTTCTTCGCCGAGGTGCCCAGTAACATGATCCTGCACCGCATGGGAGCGCGACGCTGGATCGCTCGTATCATGATCACCTGGTCGCTGATTTCGGCGGCTACCGCGCTGGTTCAGACTCCGATGCAGTTCTACATAGCGCGATTTTTCCTGGGCATTGCAGAAGCAGGCTTTTTCCCGGGCATCGTGCTCTACCTCACCCTTTGGTTTCCGGCCCATCGACGGGGCAAGATGGTCGCGCTGTTGATGGCGGGCAATCCGGTCTCCGGAATTCTCAGCGGCCTGGTATCGGGCTATATCCTGCACACCATGAACGCCGTGTATGGTCTGGCGGGCTGGCAATGGCTATTCATCATCGAAGCCGCGCCCGCACTGATACTGGGCATTGTTGTGCTGTTCTTTCTCACCGACAAAGTCGACGACGCTAATTGGCTGAGCGAAGAGGAAAGGACATTGGTAGCCGAAGAGATCAGAAACGACAACGCCACCAAGACCCACAGTTCTGTGCGTCAAGGATTACTGGGTGGCCGGGTGTGGCTGATGTGCGCCATTCTGTTTTTGTTGGTCATGGGCACCAGCACCATCGGCTTCTGGCTGCCCAGTATCATCAGCAACTCGGGTATCGCTGACCCCAGGATGATCGGGGCCATTTCGGCAGTGCCTTATCTGGCAGCATTGCTCGGCATGTATCTGGCTGGCAAAAGCTCTGACCGCCATCGTGAGCGCCGTTGGCATGCCGTCATCCCGCTGCTGGTGGCGGTACCGGGTTTTCTTATCTGCGCGTTCTTCCCGTCAACCCCGTGGTTGGCCATTACTGGCCTGATCATCGCCACCGGCGGGATCATCACTTCACTGCCAATGTTCTGGGCGCTTCCAACGTCTTTTCTGGGCGGTGCGGGGGCCGCAGCAGGAATCGCTCTGATCAACTCCACGGGCAATCTGGCTAGCTTCGCCGGCCCTGCCTTACTGGGTACCCTGAAGGATCTGACTCAATCAATGACCACCGGGCTGGTCATCGTCGCCGGCTGCGTATTCATGTCGGCAATGATCATTCTGGTGTTTGTTCCCAAAAAGCTGGTCAATCGATGAGTCTCAAACTTCGCTGATGAAACAGTTGCAGCTCCTGAGATTCCACCTGTCAGGAGCTGCACTGACAGACCGTTCCCGGCAATCAAACCCGGGGAGTCAGTTTCGCAAATGAAAAAGCCGGCTTGTGAATTCTCCAAAGGCCTCCATCGCTGCTTCGCTTTTAGCGTTCATCGAACCTGCAAAGACGCGTTCTCTGCAACGTTTTCTGCGGGCACGCTGTGCGCTTCCATGGAGCAATCGCTACGCCGAACGGCCAGTGCATGCCGGTAGACGGGCTAAATATTCGACATCATCAAACTTTCCCCCCCAAACGCCTTTACCACCTTCACGCAAGCATAAAGCCCCCGGATGATCAGGGCTCCTAACCTTTAGAATCAAGGAACCAAACATGCTGGATCAACAGTCTCAGGAAATTGTAAGCCGCGCGATATCGCTGGCGAACGAGCAAGGTTTCGCAATTTGCATCAGCGTGGTCGACGATGCGGGCCTTCTTCGGGCCTTCCTGCGTATGGATGACGCCATACCCGGCGCAATAGAGGTCGCAATCAAGAAGGCCCGCACCGCGGCGCTGTTTCGTACCGACAGCGCTGAAATTGGTGCGCGGGCTCAGCCAGGCGGTGATATCTACACCCTGGAGGGCACCAATGGCGGGCTGATCAGCTTCGGTGGCGGAATTGTCCTGCACGACTCCCACGGCAAGGTCATAGGGGGACTCGGGATCTCAGGTGCGACGGTCGAGGCGGATCAGGACATTGCCCTGCGAGCCGGACGACCATGAGTTCTCTGAAGCGACAGCCCATCTGCCGGTAAAAGAATTCACGAAGGAATGCAGATGGCCAACGACAGTGCGTTGGCCACAATGAAATTCAAACAGTTATCTACTTGAGGAGTAACTCATGCAGCCGTCAACAAAAAGAAAACTCGGCCGAGTGAACCTGGATGTGTCCAATTTTGCCTTTGGGACCTCCCCCGTCGGCAACCTGTTTCGTCCCACCGACGAAGCCACTTCAGATGCGATGTTCCAGCGTGCCTGGGACGGTGGCGTCCGCCTCTTCGACACAGCCCCCATGTATGGACACGGTCTGGCCGAACTGCGCACTGGACACTCATTGCGCTGGAAGAATCGCGATGAGTTCGTGATCTCCTCCAAGGTCGGGCGCATTCTCAAGGCCAAGCCCCGTTCGCAAATCGACTTCAGTCCCTGGAGCAACGCTGCCCCAAACGAAATGACCTTCGACTACAGCTATGACGGCACCATGCGGTCGTTCGAAGATTCTCTCCAAAGGTTGGCTCTGGAGCGAATAGACATTTGTTTCATCCACGATATCGACATCTTCACTCGTGGATCGGAACAACCGCAGGTATTCAAGCAAGCCATGGACGGCGCCTGGCGAGCCCTCTCGCGGCTGCGCGACGAAGGCGTGGTGAAAGCGATCGGCATTGGGGTAAACGAATGGCAAGTCTGCCATGAAGCCCTGAAACAGCGGGATTTCGACTGCTTCCTGCTGGCCGGCCGCTACACGCTGCTCGAGCAGGATTCACTGGATGCGTTCTTGCCGCTCTGCGAAGAACGGGGCGCCGCCGTGTTGATCGGTGGGGGATTCAATTCAGGGATACTGGCCACTGGAGCCATCGAAGGCGCTCGATATAACTATGCGCCAGCCCCGGCCCACATCCTGGAAAGGGTTCGCGCAATTGAATTGATCTGTAAGGAGTATGGAGTCCCTCTACCGGCCGCGGCCATGCAATTTGTAGTCGCTCACCCGGCTATTCCCTCATTCGTGGCAGGCACTCGAACTGTGGAACAATTGGATAAAAATCTTGAGTGGTTCAGTCATCCCATCCCTGTCGAGTTTTGGCAAGCACTGAAGCGTAAAGGGCTGCTGAGGGAAGACGCTCCAACCCCAAGCTGATATCCGGGGGCTTAACAGGTGCAAGGGCTGGTTTTCCTGACTACGCCCTTGCACAACCCAGCGGGGTCGACCTTGAACGAGCCCGTCTGTGAGACGTGACCCAGGCGCTTGACGATAAAGCCACGACGTACTCGTCATGGCTCCAGAACGACGGGCCCACACTCTCCAGTGCGGGCCTCACGGATCAAGCCAAACCGTTAAAAAACGGTCTGAATTTTTACCCCCGCCACCCAGGCATTGTCGACCTCGCTGACTCCCCCCGGATGGCGTACGTATTGAATATTGGGTCGGATGATCAACCACTTTGTCGCGTGGACGCCATAGTACAACTCGGCGTCATATTCGTTGCCTTGCACAGGTTGATAGGCAGGATTGTCGTAGTCCGTCTGGTTGTTGGCCAGGTTGATCGCTTTTTGATTGTTGCGATAACGCGAGTTGGTACTGATGCGCGCCACGCCGAAGCCGATATCGTCCTGGGGACGGGCATCGAATAAGCCTTTGTAAGTCAACCCTGCCTGAATAAAGTGCCCGACCTGACTGGTTTCCCGGTCCTGCACCGTTACGTTGGCGAACAGCGACAAGCCGCGCGCGGGATCACCGTCATGAGCGCTCACCTGCTGCTGGGCTACCAGCCAGTAACCGTATTTGCTGTCGCGTGAAACCAGCTCGCTGCCGACGTCACCGGGTACTTCACGGCTTTCTACGTCGGTGGCATCGGCCGTACTGTAATAAGCGCCGATCCGGTATTCGCCCGGCAGTGAGTTCACGGTCGGCGTCCACAGCAGCTCCACCGGCATGATCAAACCTTTACCGCCACTCATGTTCAGTTTGAAGCCGTTGTTGTCTTCCAACAGCGACGGGTTGTGTTCGTAGGCCCCCACCTGCACGAACACGTGCGGTGCCAGTTCGTACTTGACCCTTGCAGCCCATTGCGAGATCGGCCAGTTGAACCAGATTCCGCTGCCAGCCCAGTTGCCCATTTGTGAGCCGCATAACGCCAGGTTCTGGAAGTCGCAGGGAAAACTGTTGAAGTCTTCGCCTTCACCGAAACGCCCGAATTTGACGTTGAGCTTCTGGTCGAGGTACGACTGGCTGATCCACATCTGCGTCAATCGCCACGTCTGCCCTCGCCCCCAGACTTCCTGGGTCGACGAATACATCGGCGCACGTGGGTCGCTGATACGGTCATTGGTGATGTTGCGACCTTCGCGTTCGGTGATGGCTAACTTGAACATTGCATCGTGCCAACCGAGAATCTTCTGTAAGTCCAGCTGCGCACCCAAAGTGAATTGCCCGCTCCAGCGTGCTGTTCGATCCTGGTCATAACCGCCGTGAGCGTTGTAACCAAGTTCCCCGATATAATCGAGAGTGAAGTTGTAACCCTTCTCCAGAAGTTCGCTGCGCGTACCGCCCCAATCGCCGGTCATGCCCGGCGCATCTTTGTCGAAAAGCCCCGCCGCCATGACCTGGCTGGCACCTGAGAGTGCCGAGCCAGCAGCGATAAAACCAGTAATGAAGGCGCAGGAAAGCCTTGCGCGCGAATGAGCGTTATACATTTTGTGGCGACCTCTGTTGTTATTAATATGAGTCTTGAGCGCACAACCCTTCGATCACGGCATGCTTGAGTACATGCCGCGTCGATTCACTGACAGCGTTTAAATCAATGCTTGAATGAGGTTCCAGCTGCCCTTACAGCGAAGACTGAAGCTGCGGTAATGCCTCGAACAAGTCCGCCACCAGGCCGT
Organism: Pseudomonas sp. KH_050; assembly: GCF_057838875.1. Lineage (NCBI taxonomy): Bacteria > Pseudomonadati > Pseudomonadota > Gammaproteobacteria > Pseudomonadales > Pseudomonadaceae > Pseudomonas > Pseudomonas sp. KH_050. The sequence goes on from NZ_CM174478.1 coordinate 3,390,144, forward strand.
AATCCGCCACCTGGAAGATCGGCGCTTCTTCGTCCTTGTTGATCGCCACGATCACCTTGGAGTCCTTCATACCGGCCAGGTGCTGGATCGCGCCGGAGATACCGACCGCGATGTACAGCTGTGGCGCAACAATCTTGCCGGTCTGGCCGACCTGCATGTCGTTGGGGACGAAACCGGCGTCGACCGCCGCACGCGAGGCACCCACGCCGGCGCCGAGCTTGTCGGCCAGGGTGTACAGGTGCTTGAAGTTGTCGCCGTTCTGCATGCCGCGACCACCGGAAACGACGATACTGGCAGCGGTCAGTTCGGGACGATCGGACTTGGCCAGTACCTCAAAGACGAAGCTGGAAGTACCCGCGTCGTAAACAGCCGCGACCGCTTCAACGGCCGCCGAACCACCAACAGCGGCCACCGGGTCGAAGGCGGTGGCACGCACGGTGATCACTTTCACGGCCGCCGAAGATTGCACGGTAGCGATAGCGTTACCGGCATAGATCGGACGCTTGAAGGTGTCAGCGCTTTGCACCGAGATGATCTCGGAGATCTGGTCAACGTCAAGCTGCGCTGCGACGCGTGGCAGGATGTTTTTGCCGTTGGAGGTCGCAGCAGCCAGGATGTGGCGGTAGCCAGCGCCCAACCCGGCAACCAATGGCGCCACGTTTTCCGGCAACTGGTGAGCGTAGGCAGCGTTGTCGGCTACCAGCACTTTGGCCACGCCAGCGATGTTCGCCGCGGCTTCAGCCACCGCGCCGACAAATGCGCCGACCACCAGAACATGGATATCACCACCGATTTTGGCAGCGGCAGCCACGGTATTCAGTGTGGCCGGAGCCAGCACTTTGTTGTCGTGCTCAGCGATTACCAGAATACTCATCAGATCACCTTCGCTTCGTTTTTCAGTTTCTCGACCAGTTCAGCCACCGACTTGACCTTGATACCGGCGCTGCGGGTAGCCGGCGCTTCGACTTTCAGGGTCTTGTTGGTGGAGGCGGTGCAAATGCCCAAAGCATCTGCAGTCACTACTTCGAGAGGCTTCTTCTTGGCTTTCATGATGTTTGGCAGGGACGCGTAGCGCGGCTCGTTCAAACGCAGGTCGGTGGTGACGATGGCCGGCAGTTTCAGGGAAACTGTCTGCGCGCCGCCGTCGATTTCGCGGGTCACGGCAACGCTGTCGCCGCTGACTTCGACGTTCGAGGCGAAGGTGCCCTGACCGTAGCCGGTCAGCGCGGCGAGCATCTGGCCGGTCTGGTTGTTGTCGCTGTCGATGGCTTGTTTGCCAAGGATCACCAGCGAAGGCTGTTCCTTGTCGACCACCGCCTTGAGCAACCTGGCCACGGCCAGGGAGTTCAATTCATCAGCGGATTCGACGAGGATGGCGCGGTCGGCACCCAGCGCCAGGGCGGTACGCAGCTGCTCTTGAGCAGTGGACGGACCGATCGACACCACGACGATTTCAGTCGCCACACCTTGCTCTTTCAGGCGCACCGCTTCTTCCACGGCGATTTCGCAGAACGGGTTCATCGACATCTTGACGTTAGCGAGGTCGACGCCGGAGTTGTCCGCTTTGACGCGAACCTTGACGTTGTAGTCGACCACCCGTTTGATTGACACGAGAAGTTTCATTGTTGTTTTCCACCGTTTTGTACATGATCAGTTTCAAGGCCGGATACCGTCGCAGATAATCAGCGAACGCCCGGTCGTACCGGGCCATGTTGTCCGCGTCGGCGGGCGATGTATTACTTGACGACCGGAATCTTCGAACGATCGATGGTGAAGGCCACGGCGATGATCAAAATCACGCCGAAAACAATCTGCTGAGCGAACACACTGACGCCGACGAACGTCATGCCGATCCGCACCACGGAAACCAGTAGCGCGCCGATCAGCGTTCGCCAGACACCACCCACACCACCGGTCAATGCCGTGCCCCCTACCAGTACCGCAGCGATTGCCGGTAGCAGGAACTCATTGGCCAACGTTGGCGAACCGCTGGACAGCCTCCCGGCCATGATGATTCCGGACAACGCCGCCAGACCCGCCGAGACGACGAAGGTCATGATCTTGATCCGGTTAACGTTGATACCCGACGCCCAGGCAGCAGACTCGCCGGACCCGATGGCATTGCTGAAACGCCCGAAGGGTGTCTTGCGGTGCAGGAAAATGCACAACATCAGCACCATAAAAGCCACGCACACTTCATTGGGTATGCCAGCTGTCTGTCCGGTGACCCAACCAAACCAGGCATCACGTTCTGCGCCATCGATATTGATCGTCCGGTTGCCTGACGCGAGCATGGTGATGCTGGTAACGACCCCGCCAATCGCCAGGGTGACGATGAACGAGGGAATTCGCAGCCATGTGTGCAGCAGTCCGTTGAGTGCACCGGCGGCGATTCCCAGGCCCAGGCCAATCGGAAAAGCCCAGAATCCGTATGCCGGCAAAAGCAGCGCGACGATCACGCTGGCCATGGACGCCACGGCCTGGGATGACAGGTCGATACCACCAATCAGCAACACAAAGGTGATACCGGTTGCCATCACAAACAGTGTCGAGGTGTCGGCCAGCAGGCCTAGAATAGCGCTGGGCTGAATGAAACCGGGGTCATACCCGGCGATCAGTGCAATCAGGACAATCAAGGCAAGCAACGGCGCCTGACTGCGAAATCCGCTAAGGGAAATTGGCATTTTTGTGCTCTCTCAAACCATGTACTTGATCAGGTCTACCTGCTGCGGCTTGGCACCGGGCAAGCAGTCGAAGGACTGAACGACTTCACCGTCACGCATGACCAGAATGCGGTGACTCAAGCCAATCATTTCCTCCAGGGTATCGGCGGTCAGAATCACCGATACACCCTGGCGAGTGATCTCACGGATCAACTGGTAAACGTCCTCCTTGGCGCCCACATCCAGCCCGCGAGTCGGGTGATCGAGAATCAGAATCATCGAGCCTGCATTGCGCCACTTGGCCAACACCACTTTCTGCTGGTTGCCACCACTGAGGTTGAGCAGCAACGCATCCGGACCTGGGGTTTTGATGCTCAGGCGCTTGATCCAGTCTTCGGCAATCGAGCGCTCCTTGCGCTCGTCGAGCAGGCCAAACGAGGTCACTTGGCCGATGCGCGCCAAGGTCATGTTCTGCGCCACGCTTAACATCGAAACGATGCCTTCGACCTTGCGCTCGCGGGGGATGTAACCGATCCCGGCGCGAATCGCCGGCCCGGGACCCGCCCCTTCCAGTCGCCGGCCATTGACCTGGACCTCACCGCCACTTTTGGCCATCAAGCCTGCCAGGACCCGGCACAATTCTTCACGACCGGAACCAATGACCCCGGCAATACCAAGGATTTCACCGCGATGCAGATCAAAGTCCAGGCTGGAAAAACTTCCGTCCAGCGCCAGTTCGCGAGCCGACATCACCACGTCAGGCAAACACGGCTGCTGGAGGGATTCGCGGTAGTACTCAGCGTGTAGCGAGCGGCCGACCATCAAGGTGTGCAAACGGTCTTTCGAGGCCTCGGCAGCGGGCATTTCGGCCACCACTTCACCGTCCTTCATCACATACACCCGATCGCTGAGGTCGAGCAACTCGTCCAGCCGATGGGACACAAAGATGAACGAGGCACGGGATTTGAGTTGCCGCACCAGGCGGAACAAGGTGTCGATTTCCCGTTGTTCGAGTGCCGAAGTCGGTTCATCCAGGAGAATGACCAAATGCCCGTCAGTGCGTTCTTCCAGCGCCAGGGCTTTGACCAGTTCAATCATTTGCCGCTGGCCGAAGCTCAACTCACTGCACAGCAGGCCCGGGTCGATATCCAGATTGACTTTGGCCAGTTGCAGCCGTGCAGCGCTGTGAAGCTTTTTCCAGTTCAGGCAACCGAAACGCGAGAACTCGTCTTCGCGGCCCATGAACAGGTTTTCAGCGACCGACAGGTTGAGCAGAATCGATTGCTCCTGGTACACCATCGCGATGCCATTCGCCGTTGCTCCTCGCGGTCCGTCGAGCACGATCGGCGAACCATCGAGCTCCAGATGCCCTTCATCGGGTTGGTAGACCCCCGTGAGGATCTTCATCAGCGTCGATTTGCCTGCGCCGTTTTCGCCGATCAGCCCGATTACTTCGTGCTTGCGAACTTCAAGGGAGATGTTCTTCAGCACCGTGATGCCATTGAACCGCTTACTGACATTATTGAGCGTGAGCATGGGGCCTCCTCACTTGACGACCCGTGCTTTCGCACGGTCGAGGGCGATAGCGACAGCGGCGATAATCAGCACGCCCTGAACACCTTGCTGGACGTAAGGCGCGATACCCATCAGCACCATGCCGTTGCTCACCACCACCACGATTAACACGCCCAACAAGGTCCCCAACGGGCTGCCATTGCCACCCGCCAATGAGGCTCCCCCGACAACGATCGCGGTGATCGCCGTAAACAGTTGGCCTTGCACAATCAACGCATGCCCTTGCCCGAACTGGGCCACGGCGAGGATGGCCGCGAGCCCGTAGAAGGCACCGGCCAGAGCGAAAATGCTGATGCGTGTGCGGTTGACGTTGACGCCGTTCAGTCGCGCCAGGTCTTCCCCGCCGCCGATGGCCAGTGCATGGCGTCCCAGCACGGTATGCCGAGAGACGAAGTGGGCAACACCGAGCGCCAGCACCACCAGCCAGACCGACAAAGGCAAGCCCATCAAGCGATGCAGGGCGATCGCCCGGATACTCGTATCGAGCACCCGCACGGTGTTGCCTTCAAGTAATGCAGTTGCCAGACCAATACCGACAAAGCCGATACCCAGCGTGGCCATGAACGAAGGGATTCGCAGTTTGACTTGCAACAGTCCGTTGATCAGACCGGCCAATGCACCGACCAGGATCGCTATGGGTAAGGCCCACAGGCCAATGGCATGGCTATTGAAGGTGTTGCCGATCAGCAAGGCAAAACACACTGCCGCGACCGCGACCACCCCTTCTACGGAAAGATCGATGCTTCCCATCTGGATCACGAACATTCCACCCAATGCCATCAGCAGCGGGATCGAAGACGTGGTGGCGATTCGCGCCAGGTTCATCGGGTCAAAGAAACTGGGATTGACCGAACCAATGAGCAAGCCGATGAGCAGCAGAACAATAAGCGATGAAAACCGTCGCAGGCGGGCCATGACGATAACTCCGGAAACAGGCATTAAAAAAACGTTCATGCGCCACCGCCCCTCAGGGCCGAGGGGCAGCAGAAACAGGAAAGACCGTGACTGAGCGATTACGAGTTGTAGCGAATAGGCCCGGCAATGCGTCCCCAGAAATCAGTGACATCTACTGCCTGCGTCGCTTTGATATGGGTCGCGTAAAACGCTTCGACGTTATTTTTCGTGATCAACTGCGGACGAACATAGAACTCGCGATGCTCGTGAGGCTCTTTGGCCGGATCCAGCCGGCCCGTTTTGGCCGCATGCGCCAATGCCAGCCCCATGCTGCCGAGCCAGTTCGGATCCAGGCTGCTAGTCGCGATGTATTCACCGGCGCGAATGGCTTCAACCGCCTGTTCGATAGCATCGATACCGACCACCGGAATCGCACCCGCCAACCCTTCGCCGCGCAACGCTTCAAGCGCGCCCATGCCCATGTCGTCATTGGCGCACCAGATGCCTTTGATCTCGCTGCCAAAACGCGTCAGCCAGGACTGTACGATCGGGAACGCTTTGTTTGCGCTCCAGTCGGCCGCCTGGAAATCCAGCAGCTTGATGTCCGGGTATTTTTTCAATGCGGCGTCCAGACCGCTGCGGCGCCCGATTGATGCAACGTTGCTGAAGATACCGCCCAACGCGACAATGCCGCCCTTGCCACCCATCGCCTCGAACAGCTCGGTGGCTACCGCTTCACCCACGGCTTGGCCATCCTCGGCAATGTGCGCCACCCAATACGGGCTGTAGTCCCAAGGATGCATATCATCCGGTTTGTTCCAGATAGTGGTGACGTACACGCCAGCCTTGACGCATTGCTCGATGATCACCCGGGCATCGGCCGAATCGTTCGGTTCGACGTTGAGGATCAGGTTGCCGTTGGTCTTGGCAATCAACGCGCGAATGTCGGCAATGCCCTTCTGGCTGTTGCCTTCGGTCACCAACGGGGAATACGGCAGCGTCTGACTGGCGGCATAGGTTTCACCGCCACGATTGAAAGTCGCATGGTAGGGGTTTGTCAGCGAACGGAAGGAATTGGAAAACGTCAGCGGCGCCTGCGCCCACAGCAGGGTGGGAAACAAACTTGCCACCGCACCGGCTCCAGCCAGACTGGCGGCGCCGATCAGCAGCTTGCGACGGCTCATCTCGAGGAGCCGGCCTGGATCATTTTCATTGTTATTCATGTGACCTCCGGGTGCGCAGCACCGGGTGATTAACGCTTTATTGTAGTTTTTAGTAACCAACTAGTTATTTATAAAACTATTGCAGCGAGGATGCAATCCTTAGCGGTTGGGCAGGCAAAAAAATTTACAGAGGGTCGGTAATGGCGAGTTTCCTGCGCATCGAAAAGCTATCGATGCGCAGGAACCCGAGCCTTACACGGTTTGATCGAGGGATTGACGACCGGTACTGGTCTGCACTTCAGAAGGCGCCAAGGTGCGCCCCAACAGCAGGTCGGCGCCTTTCTCGGCAATCATGATCGAGGGGGCATTGGTGTTGGCGCTGATCAGTCGTGGCATCACTGAAGAGTCGATGACACGCAGCCGTTGTACACCTCGAACGCGCAGTTGCGGGTCGACCACAGCCATGTCGTCGACCCCCATCTTGCACGTCCCGACCGGGTGATAACCGGTTCGGCCACAGCGCCGCGCATAGTCCTCATAGTCCGCCTGGGTGCGCACACTGGTGCCAGGAAAATGCTCGGACTTGAGGTAGCGGCTCAGAGAGTGCTGCGCCATGATTTCACGGCTCAGCTTGATGCCTTCCACCGAAATATGCAGGTCATAAGGGTCGCTGATGTAGTTGGGGTCGATCGAGGGCGGTTGCAGCGGATCGGCGCTGCGCAACCTGACACTGCCGCGACTGCGGGGACGCAGGAAGTAGGAGTTGAGCGTACAACCGGAACCCGAAGGAACCGGCGGTATACCCGCCTCGACACCCGCCCCCGGCAAAAAGTGAAATTGCAGATCGGGCGTGCTGGAACGCGAGTCGCCGTACCAGAAAGCCCCTGCCTCGGCGATGTTCGAGGTCACTGGACCTTTGTTGAACAGCTTATATTCCAGCCCGGCCATCAGCATCATGTGCGGTTTGGCGTACTTGTCCAGACTCTGCGAACCCTTGAGCTCATAGACGATATCGATGTCGAAATGGTCTTGCAGGTTCTGCCCGACACCCGGCAAATCCTGCTGGACGGTAATACCCAGACCAGCCAGCTCCTGACTCGGGCCGATACCCGACAGCATCAGAATCTTTGGTGAGCCTATGGCGCCCGCCGCGACCACTACTTCGCGCTCGGCCGCGGCGAATTTCACCTCCCGTGAACCGCGGCCCTGAACATACTCCACACCGGTGGCCTGACCGTCTTCGATACGAATCCGCGTCACAAGGCATTCGGTCTGGATGGTCAGATTGGGTCGATTGCGAATCTTGCTCAAATAACCCTGTGCCGCGCTGCAACGGCGTCCGCCACGCTGAGTCACTTGATACGCGCCGCAGCCTTCTTGCCGGGCACCATTGAAGTCGGCGTTATACGGAATGCCCGCTTCCTGTGCGGAACGGATGAATGCCTTGGTCACTTCGTTGACACTGATCAGGTCGCAAACACCCAAGGGGCCGTCGGTGCCATGGTACTCATTGGAGAGTCGCTCGTTGTCCTCCGCCTTGCGAAAGTACGGCAGCACATCGCGATAAGACCAGCCGCGACACCCCTCCTCCTGCTCCCAATCGTCATAGTCTTTGGCGTTGCCGCGGGTGTAGACCATCGCATTGATCGAACCGCCTCCGCCCAGGACCCGGCCTTGAGGGAAGAGGATCGAGCGATTCTGGATATCACCCTGGGCCACCGTGTCATAACCCCAGGTCAAGGGCCCACCGGTCATCTTGAAAAAACCGACCGGCATATGAATGTAAGGGTTGGTATCGGCAGGCCCGGCTTCAAGCAGCAGTACTCGGACATCGGCCGGCTCGCTCAGCCGCGCGGCCAGTACACAACCGGCCGAACCGCCGCCGATAATGACGAAATCGTACATTTTGTTGTCTCCTGTCTTATTTTTGTACTGGCGCGGTTCAGACTTGAACCCAACGGGGGCGCTCGCCCAGCTGCACATGGACAGATTTAAGCTCAGTGTATTCCTCAACCCCGTAGCGTCCGGTTTCACGCCCGATACCTGACTGTTTGAAGCCACCGGACGGCAGTTCCGGGCCACCGGCAATGGTGGTATTGACCCAAACCCGACCGGCCTTGATTTGCCGTATCGCTTGCAATGAAGTTTCCAGATCACGACTCCAGATACTCGCGGCCAGGCCGAACGGTGTGTCGTTGGCCAGGCGCATGGCTTCATCGAAATCGTCAAAGGCACTAATGGTCAGCACCGGACCAAATATCTCTTCGCGGGCGATGACCATGTCCGGAGTCACCTGACTGAAGACCGTCGGCTGCAGGTAAAAGCCTTGCGCTGAATCGATCCGGCTTCCGCCCTGAACCAGCACTGCGCCCTCTTTGCGGCCTTGCTCGATGTAACCCAGGATTCGCTCCAGGTGACGTTGTTCAGTGATCGAACCGACCTGGGTCAACTCTTCAAGCGGGTCGCCGATCCGTACTTTTTCGATAAGCACAAGGATTTTTTGGGTCAATTGCTGTTCGACAGAACGATGCACCAACAACCGGCTGCCACTGACGCAGCATTGCCCGGCATTGAAACAAATACCAAAAACAATGGCATCGGCCGCGGCGTCCAGGTCAGCATCGGCGAAGACGATCTGCGGGTTTTTGCCGCCCAGTTCCAGACCGATTTTCTTCATATTACCCGCAGCGGCGGCCATGGTCAGGCGACCGACTTCAGTGGAGCCTGTAAAGGACACCATATCGATGTCCGCATGCTCGGAAATCGCCTGGCCAACCACCGACCCCGGCCCGGTCAGCACATTCACCACGCCGTCGGGCAAGCCGGCCTGCTTCAGTAGCCCGGCCAGCATCAAGGTGGTGCCGGAAGTCAGTTCGCTGGGTTTTACCACCACGGTGCAGCCCGAGGCGAGAATGAATGGCAAGCGCTCTGCGAGAATGAAGAACGGAAAATTCCACGGTGTGATCAGCCCCACCACACCCACCGGCTCGCGCGTCACCAGCCCGAGGAGGCTGTCGCCCAGATTGTTGAACGAATCACCGTGCAGCGCCCTCGCCTGGCCTGCGGCATATTCCCAGATACCCGCGGCGCCGAGCACTTCACCACGAGACTGGCTGATCGGCTTTCCGGTTTCGAGGGTTTCGCAAAGCGCCAATTCTTCACAGTTCTGGCGAATCAAGGCGGCTGTTTGCAGCAGCACACCGGCACGAAAGTCCGCTGCGGACCTGGCCCATTGCCCGTGGTCGAAGGCCCGGCGGGCCGCTGCCACCGCCTGATCGACATCTGCCACGCCACCCGATGGATAGAGGCTCACCGGTACGTTGTGGGCCGGGCTCAAGCGCGTCACCTGCTTGACCGCCGAACCCCGGGTCCATTGCCCGTCGATGAACATGTCGAAGTGTCGCGGCTGCGCCGGCAGTTGATTGATCCGGGTGTTGCCATTGTTGTTCTTCACAAAAACTTCCTCTGCACAACGTTTCATTCAGGCAACCGATGCTCGGATACTCAGAGCGAATGGCCTACCCGTCAAAGTATATAACTAACCAGTTGTTTACATGCAAGCGTCAGGATAAGCTTTATTTGTCAGCCGCATGCCCCCGCGGCTAAGCTCATCGCCCATAACGCTGGCGGTAATCCATTTCAGCGTTATGAGGAACAGTACCTATGCTCTGGAGAGCGTTTTAAATGCCCACGAAACCCATCGAAGAGGCGTCGGCACGTCCGACTCGCGATTCCGATGCCACGCGCCTGAGGATTCTCAACGCGGCAAAAGTCGAGTTTGCGAAATTGGGCCTTGGCGGTGCTCGCATTGACAGCATCGCGCTGAGGGCCAAGTCCAATAAACGGATGATTTACGAGTATTTCGGCAATAAAGAAGGCCTGTTCGAGGCGGTGCTTGAGTCGGCTTATCAGGACATTCGCCAAGCCGAACGCAAGCTCAAACTCGAAGAGCTGGAACCGGTCGAGGCGATTCGCAAACTGGTGAGCTTCACCTGGAAGTACTACCTGAAAAACCCTCACTTCCTGACCCTGGTCAACAGCGAAAACCTGCACAAGGCAGCCCACCTGAAGCGCTCCAGGGAAAAGATGCATGACATGCATGCGCCGATGGTCTCGATGGTCGCCGAGATCCTTGCTCGCGGTGTCGCACAAGGCGTGTTTCGCGAAGGCATCGATCCGATCCAGTTGAACATCTCGATTGCTGCGATCAATTACTACTACCTCAACAACCGCTTTACCGGCGAGATCATTTACGGCTTCGATCTGATGTCCCCCGAAGCGCTGCAAACCCGTATCGACTTTAATATCCAGACGATCCTCGGCATGCTGCGCCCCGACTGATACAGCCCCATCCGGCAGCCCCTTTGAGCTCGAACCAAAGCCAAAAGGGGCCGTCATCACGCCAACCCCGCCACTCTCACATCGCGCACGATGGGCACGAATGCCATGCGATCCAGCACGTCACGCTGGACATCGATGCCTTGTGCGACCTCGATCAATTCGATGCCGTCGGGCAAAAGCCTGAACACCGCACGTTCCGTGACATAGAGCACTTCCTGGCCGGCAAGCACTGCTTGTGGACCGCTGAAGGTGATGTGACGGACTTTTTCCACCAGCTTGGGAACCTCACCGAGGCGATTCAGCCGCAATTCCACACCGACCTTCGCCACCTCAAGCCCCTTGGCTTCAAACGCCCCGCAAAACACCACCTTGCGTGCACCCTGGGTGATGTCGATAAAACCACCCGGGCCGACCAGCGTGCCACCCAGGTTCGAAACGTTGACGTTGCCCTGGCTATCCATTTCGCCCATGCCGAGAAAAGCCAGGTCCACCCCGCCACCGCTGTAAAAGTCGAACTGATCAAGGGAGGTCACAATCGCTTGCGGATAACGCGCCGCGCCAAACATCGCGCCGCCCATCATGCGGCCGTTGTGAATGCCCTGTTCAATGCTGCCCCAATAGCTGTCCTGCAAACCGCGTTCAGCGAGCAATGAAGGAATGCCGCCAGGGATGCCGAAACCGAAATTCAAGGACATGCCGGGCATGAACTCGTCAGCTGCGCGTTGCGCGATGATTCGACGAATGTCGTCGGCCATGGCTTTTTCGGTCTCTGCCGACTGCGCAAGGCATTCGCCACTGATGGCCGGGTCATAATCAGCCGCTACACACTGACGCTGCTCAGGCACGACCACTACCTCATCGACCAGCACACCGGGAATTCGTACCGAGCGTGCTGGAACAAAAGCACGGTCGCTCAGTTCACGCACCTGCACATACACCTGGCCGCCAGTGTTATGGGCCGCCAGTGCCAGCGCATAAGCATCCAGATCCGCCGCTTCGTGGCACAAGCTGATATTGCCGCTTGGGTCGGCCAGGCTGCCCCGGACAATCGCCACATCGACCTTGAACGGCTTGTAGCGCAAGTAAGTTTTGCCATCAATGTCCAGGCGCTCGACGATGGTTTCTGTTGCCCGCGCGTTGCACTTTCCACCTGCTACCAGCGGATCGGCGAACGTCCCGAGGCCGATATGCGTAATCAGACCCGGACGTGCCGCGCCGATTTCACGCATCAAGCTCATGATCACTCCGGCGGGCAAGCTGTAAGCCTCGATTTGATTGTTGCGCGCCAAGGCCTGCATCTTTGCCGACCAACTCCAGTGCCCGCCGATGACTTTACTCACCAACCCTTCGTGAGCGAGCCGCTCCAGGCCGCTGCCCTGCCCGTCTCCGATTCCCAACGCGTGCACCACGGTGAGCCCGCAGGGATGGCCGGTGCGCAAAAACGCAGCCTCGATCGCCGCGAGCAACGCGTCAGGCTCCAGCAGCGTCCCTGAACCACAGACCGCGATCGTTGCCCCGTCGGGAATCCGGCTGGCCACTTCTGACGCTGATGAACAGCTTCTTTTCATTGTTGTTTCCTCATCAATACGTTGCCGCAAGCAAATCCACGATTTTTCAGAGAGCGCTTGACGCCTTCCGAAAGGACGCTTTAAATAAATAACCAGTTGGTTACTTGAAGTCACTTTAATCGAGCTGAAAAAAGAACACAACCCAAGCGACGAAGGTCTTTCCCGTCGCGCAACAGAAAGGAAAAAAACAATGCAGCTTTCTGAAACTCACCTGCAGATCCGCGATGTGGCCCGCCGTTTTGCCGACCAGGCGATCCGTCCACAGGCCGAAAAGCTCGATCACGACGAAAGTTTTCCCGCCGCGCTATACCGTCAAATGGGTGAACTGGGCCTGTTCGGCATCACCGTGCCCGAGGCCTTCGGCGGTGCCGGCCTGGACACCACTGCCTATGCGCTGGTGATGGAAGAGTTGTCGCGTGGCTATGCCTCGGTTGCCGACCAATGCGGTCTGCTGGAACTCATCGGGACCCTGCTGTCCGCTCATGGCAGCGCCGAGCAGCGGGAGCGCTACCTGCCGTCACTGCTCAGTGCGCAGAAACATCCGGCGTATTGCATCACCGAGGCAGAAGCCGGTTCAGATGTTTCCGGTATCCGCACCACTGCAGTGCGCACCGAGAATGGCTGGGTGCTCAACGGTTCGAAACTGTGGATTCACAACGCACCGGTGGCCGATCTGGCGTTCGTCCTGGCGCGCACCGATCCGGCGGCTGGCAAGCGTGGCATGAGCATTTTCATCGTTGATTGCCATTTGCCGGGCGTATCGAAAGGTCCCAAGGAACACAAGATGGGGCAACGCGCATCGCAGGTCGGCGGCTTGAATTTCGACAACGTCGAACTCTCATCCGATGCCCTGCTCGGCCAGGAAGGTCGTGGTTTTCACATCATGATGAGTGCCCTGGACAAAGGCCGGATCGGCATCGCCTCGCTGGCGGTCGGCATTGCTCAGGCCGGACTTGAAGCGGCGCTTGAGTACGTGCCGCAACGCAAACAGTTTGGCAAACCCATCGCTGAAAACCAGGGGCTGCAGTGGATCCTCGCGGACATGGCCAAGGATATTCGCGCCGCGCGTTTGCTGGTACTTGATGCGGCGGATCGCCTGGATCGCGCTGACAACGCCACCATCGCCTGTTCAATGGCCAAGTGTTTCGCCGCCGATATCGCCGTGGCGCACACCGCGAATGCGGTACAGCTGTTTGGCGGCAGCGGGTTTATCCGTGGTTTTGAAGTCGAGCGCCTGTACCGCGACGCCAAGATCACCCAGATCTACGAAGGCACCAACCAGATCCAGCGCACGATCATCGCTCGCGAGCTGTTCAACCAAGGGGCACGCACATGATGACTCGTCCAACGGTTCTGGTCACCGGCGCGCGCGGTGGCATCGGCCGCGCCATTGCAGTGGGCCTGGCGCAAGCCGGTTTCGATCTGGCCGTGGTGGATTTACAGGTCGATGAGGCGCTACTGGAAACCGTGCGGCTGGCCGCTGATCTGGGGGCCAACGCCGTGGCGCTGGCCGGTGACATCTCGGCCATCGAACAACATGAAACACTGCTGGACGCGGCACAGCAAGCACTCGGTTCGCTGTCTTGCCTGGTCAACAATGCCGGGGTTTCAGTGCTGTCACGAGGCGACTTGCTGGAGGTCAGCCCGCAGAGTTTTGATCGCTGCCATCAGGTCAACACCCGGGGTACGTTCTTTCTGACCCAGGCGTTCGCCCGACGCCTGCTGCTGCAAACGCCGTCCGGACACCATCGCTGCATTATCACCATCACCTCCTCTAACGTGCACGCAATCTCGACCTTGCGCGGCGAATACGGCATTTCCAAGGCCGCTTTGTCCATGGCTTCGCGGCTGTTCGCCGTGCGTCTGGCGGATGAAGGCATTGGCGTCTACGAGGTGCAACCCGGACTGATCGCCACCGAGATGACGGCACCGTCCAGGCTGCGCTACGACGCTGAAATCGAACGTGGCCTGACCGCCATCAAGCGTTGGGGACAGCCCGAAGATGTCGCACAGGTGGTCACCACCATGGCTACTGGCGGCTTGCCCTACACCGTCGGCCACGCGGTGCCGGTGGACGGTGGCTTGCTGATTCCGAAGTTTTAATCTGCCGAGAGACAAACCCATGCCTTTAACAATCGACTTGTTGACCTCTGACGCGGATCGTCCGCTGCAGCAATACACATTGACTGGCGAGCCGCTGTTGCCGCCTGTCAAGCCGTTGCCCGCCAACCGAATCGCGCTATCGGCCGCGCACGTCGTCGCTGATCCGTTCAGCGCGAGCCAGCCCGGCAGCAAAGCCGCCATTGATTGGGAACAAACCCTTCACTATCGGCGTTACCTCTTGCAGCAAGGCCTGGGTATCGCGGAGGCGATGGACACCGCCCAGCGCGGCATGGGCCTCGACTGGCCGACTGCGCTGGAGCTGATCGAACGCACGCTCGAAGAAACCCGCGACATCAAGCATGCGGTTATTTTTTCCGGCTGCGGTACTGACCAGCTGGCGACGAACGATGCCAACAACCTCGACGATGTGCTGCGGGCCTATGACGAACAGCACAGCGCAATCGCCAGGCTCGACGGACGCATCATCCTCATGGCCAGCCGCGCCCTCGCCCGTGTCGCAAAAGGCCCGGACGACTACAGGCAGGTCTATCGCAGGGTGTTGTCCGATGCCCCGCAACCGGTGATTTTGCATTGGTTGGGAGACATGTTCGACCCGGCCTTGAGCGGTTATTGGGGCAGTCAGAAGTATGAGGAGGCCTTGGAAACCTGTCTTGAAATCATTCACGAGAATGCCAACAAGATTGACGGGATCAAAATTTCGCTGCTCGACAAAGAAAAGGAGATCCTCCTGCGCCGGCGCTTGCCGGAGTCGGTGAAGATGTACACCGGCGACGACTTTAACTACGCGCAATTGATCGCCGGCGATGAACAGGGTTACTCACATGCCCTGCTGGGGATCTTCGACGCCATCGCGCCTGCTGCCTCCCACGCACTGGCGGCGTTGGCGCAAGGCGATATGGCGCGCTATCACGCGCTACTGAATCCGACCGTGCCGTTGGCGCGACTGATCTTCAGCAGTCCGACCCAGTACTACAAAACCGGCGTGGTGTTCCTCGCCTACCTCAATGGCCATCAGGAGCACTTCATCATGCTGGGTGGTCATCAAGCCATGCGCCCCCTGCCCTATTTCTGCGAGATCTTCCGTCTCGCCGACCAGGCCGGGTTGCTCCGCGATCCTGCGCTGGCCGTGAACCGAATGAAAACATTCCTTCGGCTCTATGGCATAGGCGCTTAGCGCTATGCGCGGAGCGCTGCACAGGTAGCGCTTCGCGATTGACCCATCAGCAATCGTGGAGAATTCAATGCCATACCGCACGCTGGAAAACCGGCTCGATCGCTGCTCGATAAACACCGCAACACTCGGTCATCGCCTGCCGATAGAGCAGACCCTGGACCTCATCGCTCAAGCGGGATTTGGTTACGTCGCCCCTTGGCGCAAGGATATGCAAGGCCGCACGCCAAGCCAGATCCGTCGACAACTGCGCGACACCGGGCTCAAGGTAAATGCCTATTGCCGCTCCACCTTCATCCCGGCCGCCACGCGCCAGGACTTCGACGCAGGCATTGCCGACAATCGCCAGGCCATCGAGGAAGCCGCCGAACTGGAAGCTGAGTGCTTCATTGTGGTGGTCGGTGGCTTGCCCGGTGATTCCAGGGATCTCTCGGCAGCTCGCGATCAGGTTACTGAAGGGGTGGGCCTGCTGCTCGAGCACGCCAGACAGCATCACGTATCGCTGGCTCTGGAACCACTGCACCCGATGTATGCGGCAGACCGTTCCTGTTTGTCGACACTGGAGCAGGCACTGGATGTGTGTGAAGTGCTGGAGCCGGGAAGCTATCAGCGCCTGGGCGTCGCCGTGGACGTTTACCACTGTTGGTGGGATCCCAAACTGCACGAGCAAATACGACGCGCAGGAACGCTGAACCGAATACTGGGTTTACACCTGTCCGATTGGCTGGTGCCTACTCAGGACCTGCTGCTCGATCGCGGCATGATGGGGGACGGTGTCATCGATTTGCGTGGCATTCGCCAATGCGTAGAAACGGCCGGTTATGACGGCGCTGTCGAAGTTGAAATTTTCTCCCGCGACAACTGGTGGAAACGCGACGCAGCCGAGGTTCTGCAGATGTGTGCCGAACGCTTGCAACGCGACTGTTAAATCGTTGCCCCCACACCAGAACAATAAAAAGAGAGATGTCCTCATGTCCCATCATTATCGCTGGCAGATCTGTGCGCTGTTGTTTTTCGCCACCACCATCAACTACCTCGACCGACAGGTGCTTGGCCTGCTCAAACCGATACTGGAGCAACAATTTCACTGGAGCGAGACTGACTACAGCTATCTGGTCATCGTATTTCAAGCAAGCTACGCGGGCGGCTTATTGGTCTTCGGCAAACTGATCGACCGCCTGGGCACCAAACTCGGCTATGGCCTTTGCATCACGGTCTGGAGCCTCGCGGCGATCGGCCATGCCGCGGCACAGTCCACCTTGAGCTTCATGTACATGCGGGCCTTGTTGGGGCTTGGCGAGGCCGGAAACTTTCCGGCGGCAATCAAAGCCGTCTCTGAGTGGTTCCCAAAAAAAGAACGAGCGTTGGCAGTGGGCATTCTCACTTCCGGGACCAGCGTTGGTGCGATACTGGCACCGGCCTGCGTGCCTTGGCTAGCAGCGACTTACGGGTGGGAGTCGGCGTTTGTCATCACCGGGTTGACTGGTTTTGTCTGGCTGATTTTCTGGAAGATTTTTTACCACGCACCCGCCGCACACCCACGGATCAGTGCCACAGAACTGGCCTATATCAACCAGGGTGCTCAGGTTGAACCCATCGACAAGGCCAAATGGGCCGATCTGCTTAAGTTGCGCGCGACCTGGGTGTTTGTCACCGGCAAGTTCCTGACCGATCCGATCTGGTGGTTCATGTTGTTCTGGTTGCCGTCCTACTTCTCCAGCCGGTTCGAGCTGGACCTCAAACACCTCGGTTTACCGCTGATGATCGTTTATTGCGCGACGTCTATCGGTAGCGTCGGTGGTGGCTGGCTGTCGTCACGGATGATCAGCGCCGGCTGGTCGACGCAAAAGGCCCGCAACAGCGCAATGTTGATCATGGCGGTGCTGGTATTGCCGATCGGATTTTCCAGCTACGTCGACAACATGTGGGTCATGGTCGGTCTGTTGAGCCTGGCAGCGGCTGCCCATCAGGGATGGTCGGCCAACCTGTTCACCACCGTTGCGGACAATTTCCCGCGCTCGCAAGTCGCGTCGGTCATGGGCATTGGTGGCACCGCGGGTTCAGTCGGAGGGATGATCTTTCCGCTTATCGTCGGTATTGTTCTGGAGCACTACAAAACAATGGAAAACCTCACTCTCGGCTACAACCTGATTTTCATTGTGTGCGCGAGTTCTTACCTGACTGCGTGGATAATCATGCGATTGATGGCCCGTCGCGGCGCTTCACTGCTTCAAGAACCCTTGAAGTCCTGAAAGCCGGGGCTCTTGCCGAACCACGAGGCAATGATGTCTCGTGGACCTCAAACTCACTGCAGGCCAACGAACGCTGCGCACATGATCAACGAGAACAAAGGCATACAATCCGTCGAACGTGCGATGGTGATTCTTGAAACCATCGCGGCGGCTGGGGGCGAGATCCGGTTGGTGGACCTTGCGGCGCAATCAGGTTTACACAAAAGCACCTTGCACGGTTTGCTCAATACCCTGGCCGCCATGGGCTACATTTCGCGCCGCGGCACCCACTATGCCCTGGGTTTGCGTCTACGTGAGATCGCGCAACCGTTGAGCGACGCTGATGCTTTGCTGCGCGAAACCTTCGCCCCTGCGCTACGCGCGCTGGCTGAACGCAGTGGCGAAACCTGTTTCCTGGCAGTGCCCTGCGGCACTCGCGAATACCTTTACATGGATGCCCAGGAAGGCAGTGGCAGCCTGCGCGTTGCGAGCCCGCGTGGACGCCGCGCTGGATTGACCACCTCGGCCATCGGCAAAGTATTCCTCGCGTTCGACGAGGACTTGCGCCGCAGCCTGCGCCGGGCGCAACTGCTACCTGCGGAACTGGAAAACGAGTTGGCCGTTATCGTCACGCAGGGTTATGCGTTAGACCTTGAAGAAGCCGAGCCAGGGCTCAACTGCGTGGCGCTGCCGTTGCGCTTGCAAGGTCGGGTCGTGGCGGCGCTCGGGGTTGCCGCACCCGCTTCACGCTTGCCCACAACCGCGTTGCGCAAGCTGGCGACCCACGCCATGCGTGAAATGTTCGACATGCTCAAACTTTAGCCGCAAGTGGCTGGAACATATTCCCTTGAAAAGCAATCGTCGGGATCATCGGGGTTCTGTCGTTTGATTCAATGGAGTCCCGAATGTTTGAGCAACTGCCCCTGCAAGTCATCAACCGTGCAAAAGCACAGGCACGCGATCAAGGCTTCGCCGTCTGCCTCTGCGTGGTCGACGATGCCGGACTTTTACGCCATTTCGTCCATATGGATAACGCCGTGCCCGACGCCATCAGCTTGGGTGGTGGCGTGGTGCTGCGCGATGACCAGGGCAAGGTGATCGGAGCCGTTGGCGTCGCCAGTGCCACGGTCGAGGTTGATCAGGTGATCGCCCAGCAGGCGGCGGACCGTCCATGAGTCAGGCCAGGCAACGTATTCACCCGGGCGTGCTGGCGCTGGCGGTGACAGCCTTCGCTATCGGCATGGCCGAGTTCATCGTCGTGGGTATCCTGCCAGCTATCGCTACTGACCTCGACGTACCATTGGCGCGCGCGGGCAGCCTGGTCGGGCTGTATGCGCTGGCGTTGGCCCTCGGTACGCCACTGACGGTTCTGGCGCTGGCGCGTCTGCCGCGAAAACCGGTGCTGCTGACGCTGATTGCGGTGTTTCTGGGAGGGAACCTGTTGGCAGCGCTGTCCACCGATTACCCATCGTTATTGGCAGGACGCATTGTGACCGCGCTCGCTCATGGCAGCTTCTTTGCCATCGGTGCCACCGTCGCCGCCAGCCTGGCGCCGAAGGGACAGGCGGGTAAAGCCATCGCCGTGATGTTCGCCGGGCTGACGCTGGCGATGGTCATCGGTGTGCCGCTTGGCAGTTTCCTGGGTAACGGAATGGGGTGGCGGCTGCCGTTTTATGCTGTCGCGCTGCTGGCCGCATTGGGCTTGGTGGCCACCGCGCTGTGGTTGCCGAACGTACCGACGCCGCCGTCGGGCAAGGCTTTCACTCAGCTGGCGGCACTCAGGCATCCGGCTATTCTGGCGATGATGGCCGTGACGGTGTTGGGCTTTGGTTCAAGCTTTGCGGCCTTCACCTTTATCACGCCGATACTGACCGACATCAGCGGTTTTTCCACCACGACCGCCAGTTTGCTGTTGGTGGTATTCGGCGCGGCAACCCTGGCGGGCAATCTTGCAGGGGGTCGTCTGGCCTCCACGATGGGCTGGCAACCAGCACTGCGAATGATCTTTGTGCTGCTGACGGTCGTGCTGGCTGCGCTCGCGCTGCTGCTGCCCTATCAGGTGCCGATGGTGGTCATGCTGTTTATCTGGGGGGCGCTGGCGTTCGGCCTGTCTCCCGCCGCCCAGGCCGGCATGCTGGTCACCGCCGAGCGCTACACCCCACAAGCGGTGGCTTTCGCCTCGGCGCTGAACATTTCAGCATTCAACCTGGGCATCGCCCTGGGAGAAACCAGTGGCAGTGCCTTGGTCGACAACGGGCAGATCGCCTTCACGCCTTGGGCGGGAGTTGTGACGGTGATCGTTGCGCAGTTGCCGCTGGTTTGGCTGGTGTCGCTCAGTCGCAGAACTCAGTGCATTCATCGCCCGAGTTCGACTGTCGGTTGATAGGGCCGCGAGTCCCTTTCGATTTGCGCGGCCCTCTCTCCGGAGTTAGCACCATCATTCAACTTTCACAATCTCGGGTTAAATTGTGTATGAAATAAAGTTGAAACAAACTTATTATTATGTGTGACCTGCTCCACCCCTTAGCACATCAGTACTAAAAATCAGCCGACCGGTAAGCCTGACCGACGGCACATCATTTGTTTGGGTACAAGGAGAGAAGACCCATGAGCACCCCACTGCGCATCAACGAAGCACTTTTGATTGCCGGCCACGCATTCGAACCTTTTCAATGCGTCGCCTGGGCTCCGCAAAACGGCAATGGCGAACTGAGCCTGACCGTCATCGACCGGAGCAACACTCGTATTTGCCGCAAACAGATTCCAAGCAGTGCCTATTCCGACCCGGCGCAGCTGGAAAGCCTGCTGAAAGAGGTGCGCGCCGAGTTGAGCCAGGGGGGCTACACGCTGCAATCCTGGACAATGCCAGAGTAAGCATACTCGCGGATCGCTACCGGTGATCCGCGTTGCCTTTGGCTAACACTTCCCCTTGCCGGGTGTGTAGAGGACTTTCACCTCCAGGTCACCAGCGTGGCCACCACAGCCAAGCTGGTTGCGCTTGCGCGCAACGCGCCATGCCTGGCGCACCCATAAAAAAGGGCAGCTCAACGCTGCCCTTTACCCAACCTGCTCCTTAGGCGGCGCTAAACAGTTTGTGCGGGTCCATGACGAATTTCTTCGGCACCCCGGCATCGAACTCGTGGTAACCGCGGGGCGCGTCGTCCAGGCTGATCACCTGCACGCCGACGACCTCGGCAATGTTGATCCGGTCCCACATGATCGCCTGCATCAGCTGACGGTTGTACTTCATCGTCGGGGTCTGGCCGGTGTGGAAGCTGTGGGACTTGGCCCAGCCGAGGCCGAAGCGGATGTTCAGGCTGCCATGCCTGGCGGCTTTGTTGACCGCGCCCGGGTCTTCGGTGACATACAGACCGGGGATCCCGATATTGCCGGCGACCCGCACCACGCCCATCAGCGCGTTGAGCACGTCGGCCGGGGCCTCGTGCTGCGCGCCGTCATGGCCGTGGCCACGGGCTTCGAAGCCGACCGCATCGACCGCACAATCGACTTCCGGCTCACCGAGCAGGTCGGCGATTTGCTCGTGCAGCGGGGTGTCCTGGGTCAGGTCGGCGATCTCGAAGCCCTGGGCCTTGGCATGCGCCAGACGCAGCGGATTGACGTCGCCGACTATGACCACCGCCGCACCAAGCAGACGGGCGGAGGCTGCGGCAGCCAGTCCGACCGGGCCGGCACCGGCGATATACACCGTGCTGCCAGGGCCGACACCGGCGGTCACCGCGCCGTGGTAGCCGGTCGGCAGGATATCGGAGAGGCAGGTCAGGTCGCGGATTTTCTCCATGGCCTTGTCGCGGTCGGGCAGCTTCAGCAGGTTGAAGTCGGCATACGGCACCAGCACGTATTCGGCCTGGCCGCCAACCCAGTCGCCCATGTCCACATAGCCATAGGCACCGCCGGGGCGCGCCGGGTTGACCGTCAGGCAGACGCCGGTGTGCTGTTCCTTGCAACTGCGACAACGGCCGCAGGCGACGTTGAACGGCACCGAGACCAGGTCACCGATCTGCACGTTTTCCACGTCACGGCCCTTCTCGATCACCTCACCAGTAATCTCATGGCCAAGCACCAGCCCGACCTGGGCCGTGGTCCGACCACGCACCATATGCTGGTCGGAGCCGCAGATATTGGTTGAAACCACGCGCAGGATCACGCCATGGTCGATGCGCTTGCCGCGCGGGTCTTCCATTTTCGGATAGGGGATGGTCTGCACCTCGACCTTGCCTGCGCCGAGATACACGACACCACGATTACCAGACATGTTTTCACCTCGCTGTTGTTGTGAGAACACGGCCCTTGTACTGCGAAGGGATACAGATTGATTGGAAGTCACCTTCCAGCGACGGGTGATTAGCAATCATCGTATCGATCCTACGCCTGGTATCAGCACCCCGCGAGAGCATTAAACACCCAATCACCACCCGTTTCAGGACTCCAGGCGAGCAGGTTCTCCGGTGGTAGCCGTGCCTGGGTTCAGGCGAACTGAACATCCGGTTTTTTCAACAGAATCGACCAAGAGCGGTCATTCATCAGTGGCTGATTCGAAGGAGTCGATCGACGGCATCCAGAACGACGTCGGGGGCCTCTCGATGGGGGACATGATGACAATTTTCCAGAATCAGGTATTTCCCGGATGCCGTCGCAAGCCTGGCGATGCGCATCGGATGCAGAACGGATCCGTACTCGTCTTGCTCTCCATGAAGCGCAAGCAGTGGGCAGTGAATCGAGTCAATGGCGTCTTCAATAGTCCAGCCGCTAAATGCCTCCGAAAACCAGGTATCCGTCCAGGCTGACAGCACCCAATGCGCTTTATCGCCATGATACTTTTCAATACGCGCCATTTGTCCTGGCGCCTCAAACTGCGCCTTGGCGTCCCGAATGCCGCGCAGCGTCTGCTCTTCAACGAACGCTTGCGCTGAAAGGGTGACCAATGCAACGCAGCTCTGCGGGTACAAGGAGGCGCAATTCGTTGCCATCGCGCCGCCAACACTGTGACCCAAGGCGACAAACCGGTCGAATTGCAATTGGGCCCTGACAAGCGCGAAGAAGCGCTCGGCTTCGTCGCGAATGAAATGCATGGGCAAATTCTCCGGGTACGGATCCGACTGCCCGTAGCCGAGTCGGTCATAGGCGATCACTTCGCGCCCAGTGGTCTGACAGAGTCGTTCAGGAAAATCTCGCCACAATTCGACGCATCCAAGGGAATCATGAAAAAGAATGATTGGCGGTTTTACCCGGCTGCATACCACGCCCGCGGGGAGCCAGCGTCGAGTAAACAGCCGCCCATGCGGCGTATCGATCCAAAGCGTTTCGGCACTGACAAACGATGACATTGGAATCCTCAATTGATCATTCAGGCGGACAAGAGAAAACGAAGTGTTCCGGTTGCGAGGACAGCGATTAGCACGACAGGAAGAATCGGCAAACGGGTGACGGCTAAAAGCGTCATCGCCAGGGCAACAAGGTCGGCAGGGTTTCCACTGGCGAATTTGGGTGCGATGACGGCGATCAGCACGCAGCCTGGCGCCGACTGCATGACCTCTTGCGCAACGGGGCTCAGAGTCCTGTTGCGCAGCAGTATGAAGCCCGTCACGCGGGTGAGGTACGTTACGAACGCCATCGCTACAACGACTTGCAAGGTCAGGCTATCGATCATGATTTCGCCCATAGATAAGCGACCACAAGCCCTGCCACGGTACCTGCCAGTACATACCAGCCTCCGGGAATCAGCAGATAAAACGCAGCGCCAGTGACCAGGCTGAACAACCAAGGCACCGCTGCATGTACACCCCGCCACATGCCTCGCAGCAATACCAGAAATACCGCTGCAAAAGCCATATCAAAACCATAGCTATGCAGGTCTCCCAGCACCGGCCCAATGACTGCACCCAGCGAGGTGAACATTACCCAAGTCAGCCAAAGACAGAGCGACACACCCAGAAAATAAATCAGGCTGAATCCGGGAATACCCGACTCCTCTTCCCTGCGCTTCGCATCGGCCAAGCCCAGAGCCCAGCTCTCGTCACACATCAAGAACAGAGATGGCAGTGTTTTTTTCAATGGCAAATGCTGGAGGTAAGGGGCTAACGTCGCTCCCATCAGCAAGTGCCGGCTGTTGACCAGCAGCGTCATCGCCACTATCACCAGCCCTTGAAGTGGCGAAGACCAGAGCTCTATAGCGGCGAACTCTGAACCGCCGCCGAAATTCAACCCGGTCATCAGTGCCACCTCATAAGCACTCAAACCTTTGTGCGAGGCTTGCGCGCCCAGCACTAGCGCAAATGGGATGAACCCCAACAGCACTGGTAAAGCCGCCTTTGCACCTCGAACCATTTCACTATCGAATCCCCTGCTGCGGATGGCTGACAGGGTTAATTTGTTTTCAGTCATGTCGTTCCTCCAGGTCGGATAATTATTCCAGTACCTGAGGAAAATTTGATTGCTAAAATGCTACAAATTCCTTGAGTATTAGCATCAGAAGCCAATACATATACAAACAGTAGAATCTGATGCCAATGAATCTGGATGCAATCGATCGCCGGATACTGCGCGCCCTGCAACGAGACGGGCGCTTGCAGAATCTCGAGCTGGCCAAACAGGTCGGGCTCTCGCCCTCGCCTTGCCTAAGGCGGGTTCGGCTACTGGAAGAGGCAGGTGTGATTGAACGCTATGTGGCGCTGATCAATCCGGTGAAGGTGGATGTGGCCCTCACCCTATTCGTACGGGTGTGGCTGACCGGACAGGACGAAGTTACGGTGGATCGGTTCATCAATGCCGTGCGAGAACGCCCTGAAGTGCTGGAGTGTCACCTGATGGCAGGCGATTGTGATTTTCTGCTGCGGGTAGTGGCTTCGGATCTGGAGGCTTACCGTCAATTCCAGATCAAGCATCTGGCACGGATCAAGGGCGTGCAGAGCTTGAAGACTGAAATCCCTATGCAGAAAATCAAGTTAACCACCGAGCTGCCGATTTAGCGCGCAGGAGAATGGACGGGAACTCATTCGGCCCTCCAGCCGACCGCTTTTGGCTTCGAATCATCAGGCGTACTGCAACCGACAAGGAGTAGATAAGCATGCCCCTGATAACCGCAGGATTTGCCGGCGCCTGAAAACGTATATAGCCAGGCGTTGACTACGTCTGTGAGTTCCTCCTCTGGCTTGTCATTGCTCGAATCAAAAATACCGTCATGATCCCGTGCAAGACGACCACTGGCCACAATAGAACCCCACTCGATTCCCCCGAGATGCCAACGTAGGCGAGATAAAGCGTAGCGGCTGCGTTATAGATCAACATCCCGAGCATTGCTGGTCCGGGCCAGCAGGCGATGGCCAACGCGATGAGGGCGATGCCGGCCACGCGGACGATGACGCCCGTTAGTTCGATGCCAAGCAGAAGTTGCCCGACCAGCGACGGGACAAGTATCAGCGCCACGCCAGTGGCTGCCTCGATGATCGCGGCAAAAACAAGCAGTCCTTTCATCACATGGGCGCTCCGTCCCGGGCTGTATAGGTGCAAGACTCGACGGTCCTGGGGAATTGGTTAATCCGATTGCTACTAAGCCTTAGTGCTTATCGTGATTAGCCTTGGTGGAAAGTTCCGGTACAGCAGCAATACTCCACTCTGCTGCGAAAACTATTCGCAGTATAGCGTGGGGCAATAAGTCATGAACTTAAGCGTCTGCGAAACGAAAGAATCTCGACTTTCGTTAATCAAGCGATGTATTCGTCAGCCGTTATTGCACTTTCTAATCGCCGGCTTTGCACTCTTTGTGTTGTACGGAGGTTTACACCGTTCAACCCATAATCAGGATCCGCAACGCATCGAAATCACCCCTGAAGTTGTTCAGCGGATCGCGATTTCCTGGCTGGCGCGATGGCAACGACCCGCATCGGAGCAACAGTTGCAGGGCCTGATTGAGGAATATGTGAAAGAGGAAATCCTCTACCGCGAAGCACTGAAACTTGGCCTGGATAAAGACGACACTATTATTCGCCGCCGACTGGCGCAAAAAATGGATTTTCTCGCCGAGGATGTAGCGTCACTTCGCGAACCGGCACCCGGTGTACTTGAGGCCTGGTACAACCAGCATCAGGACCAATATGTTCCGCCGCCACTTTTGACCTTCCATCATTTGTTTTTCGCCTTGGACAAACGCGGTGCGGATGCGCAAGCGCAGGCTCAGTCCGCACTAAGTGGGCTGTCTGACAAGAACAGTGGTGAAGGCGATGCCTTCATGTTTGAAAACGCCTACACAGAACAATCCCAGGATCAGGTGGCGCGGGTCTTTGGTTCAACGTTCGCCATTTCATTGTTCAAGCAAACGCCGGGTAGTTGGGTGGGACCTGTGGAGTCGGGTTTTGGCTGGCATCTGGTGTGGATTGATGCGCAGGCCAAATTACCTCCTCCGTCCTTCGAAACCGTGGCCCGGCAGGTCAAGTCCGATTGGTTGTCCGAACAACGCAGCGCATCGAAACGCGCGAATTTCGATGCGCTGAAAGCACGCTATGAAGTCGTGGTGATGATACCTGCTTCCGCCGGTGCGATTAGCGCCACATACACGGAGCGGCCGTGATGAGGCGCACGGCATGGCTGCTGTTGGTGCTCTGGTTCATGGGGCTAACGGCCATGGCCCATGAGTCGCGCCCCGCTTACCTGGAACTCAACGAAACGGCCGCCGGCCGCTATGACGTACTGTGGCGCACGCCGGTGCTTTCAGGCATGCGATTGCCGATTGCGCTGCGGTTTGCCGAAGGTGTGCGCACTGTCGTTGAGCCCGTGGAAAGCGAACTGAACGATTCACTGATCGAGCGTCGGGTCATTGATGCCGGTCCCGCAGGACTGGTCGGGCAACGTATTGAATTCATCGGCCTGCAAGCGAGCATCACCGATGTGCTGGTGCGTGTCTCGCGCCTGGACGGCAGCTTGACGACCAACCTCGTCCACCCTGCGCAACCCTGGATAGAGATCGCTGCCACGCCGGGAGCGTTCTCGGTGGCCGGTGCATTTCTGGTCCATGGCATCCAACACATCCTGGGGGGCTTCGATCACCTGCTGTTCGTCTTCGGTCTCCTGCTGCTGGTGGGTAATGGCTGGATGCTGGTGAAGACCATCACTGCATTCACCCTCGCCCATTCCATCACCCTGGCACTCGCTACACTGGGTGCGGTGCGGCTTCCCGGCCCTCCTGTGGAAGCGACGATTGCGCTGAGCATTCTGTTGCTGGCGGTGGAAATCGCCCGCAAGAACCGTGATGAAACCAGTTTCACCCTCCAGTGGCCATGGGTGGTGGCGTTCTGTTTTGGCTTGTTGCATGGCTTCGGTTTTGCCGGTGCGCTGGCGGAAATCGGTTTGCCGCAGCGCGACCTGCCGCTGGCGCTGCTCACCTTCAATGTCGGCGTCGAGATCGGCCAGCTGATGTTCGTCGCCGTCGTGTTGAGCCTGCGCGCACTGTTGCTGCGTTGTCGACTGCCACGGCCCGCAGTCCTGTATGCCCGACCGATTGCTTCTTACGGGTTGGGTACGCTGGCTGCCTTCTGGTTTTTCGAAAGAGTCTCAAGTTTCTTGTCCTGAGTTGCACCCTGTCATTGCCGTATTCCGGAGACGTGGAATATGAAAACCCCTACACACTTCACCGCGCCAACACTGCTCGGTTGCGCCGTGCTAACTGTCAGCACGCTGGCATTGGCAGAGGGCAACCCGGATCGCGAGGTTTACTTTGGCCAGACGCACTCGCACAGCTCCTGGTCGATTGATGCCTACCTGATCGGCAACCACCAGGTCGATCCCGAGCAGGCGTACCAATACTCACTTGGGATGCCGGTCAAGCATCCAATGGGGCTTGAAGTGCAACTCAAGGGTCGCCCGCTGGATTTCCATGGCGTGACCGACCACTCGGAATACGTGGGCGTGATCGCCCTGGCCAACGATCCGAAGTCAGACTTCAGCAAGCTGCCCATCGCGCAAAAGCTGATTGTCAAAAACCCGGAAGATTTCAACCGGGTGTTCAAATGGATCGCCGGCAGCTTAAGCCACCCGATCAAGGAGCTGATTGATCCGAAGGTTGCCGGCAATATCTGGCAGCAGAACATCGCCATCGCCGACAAGTACTACAAGCCCGGCAAGTTCACCACGTTTGTCGCCTATGAATGGACCTCAGCCCCCAATAATCAAAACATGCACCGCAATGTGTTTTTCCGCGACTCGAAGAAGGTGCCGGACCTGCCCTTCACGGCCCTCGATTCGGACAAACCGGAGGATTTGTGGGGCTGGATGGACGATCAACGCAAAAAAGGCAACGAGGTGCTGGCGATCTCCCACAATGCCAACCTCAGCAATGGCCTGATGTTTCCGGTGGACGTAGATGACCGTGGCCGCCCCATCGATGCCGCCTGGGCCGAAACGCGGATGCGCAATGAATCCCTCACCGAAATTCACCAGGTAAAGGGCACCTCGGAAACCCACCCCGAACTGTCGCCGACAGACGAATTTGCCAATTATGAAATCATGAGTTTCCTGATCGGCATCGACAATAGCACGTCGAAACTCAATGGCAGTTACATCAGGCAAGCCTGGCAAAACGGTATGGCTTTGCAGCAAACTCGTGGATACAACCCTTACAAAATGGGCGTGGTCGGCGCCAGCGACTCGCACAATGGGGTGATTCCTTATTTGCAGAGCAACAACTTCGGCTCCCACGGCTTTACCGACAGCACCCCGGCGGCGCGTCTTTCCGGCAAACAGGACTCGGGCTTGATAGCCTTGCAAACCAGCACATCCGGTTTGGCTGGTGTCTGGGCCGAAGAAAACACCCGTGAATCGATCTTTGATGCCATGAAACGTAAAGAAGTCTATGGCACCAGCGGCGTGCGCATCCCCGTGCGCATGTTTGGTGGCTGGGGCTTCGACAGCAGTTTGTGGAATGAAAAAGACTGGGTGCATGCCGCCTACGCCAAGGGCGTTCCCATGGGCGGCGACTTGCCGGCAAAACAGGGTCAACAGACTCCGTCCTTCGTGGTGTGGGCGGTCAAGGATGTCGACGATGGCAACCTCGACCGAATCCAGATCATCAAGGGCTGGACCAAAAACGGCCAGACCTTCGAGAAGATCTACGACGTCGCCTGGTCCGGTGATCGCCAACTGGACCAGGCCACCGGAA
The DNA here is from genome assembly GCF_057838875.1 of Pseudomonas sp. KH_050. Taxonomy (NCBI): domain Bacteria; kingdom Pseudomonadati; phylum Pseudomonadota; class Gammaproteobacteria; order Pseudomonadales; family Pseudomonadaceae; genus Pseudomonas; species Pseudomonas sp. KH_050. The sequence continues at coordinate 3,419,041 of NZ_CM174478.1, forward strand.
AAATCCCACCGGTGGGCTCCACGGTCGATGTTTCCAAGGCGACTTACACCAATACCATTGGTGCCACCGAGCTGAAAAAAGTCTGGGTCGATCCCGATTTCGATCTGGCCCAGCACGCGTTCTACTACGCCCGCGTGCTACAGATTCCGACCCCGCGCTGGAGCACCTATGACGCGGCCAAGCTGCAAGTACCGCCGCCGGCCGACGTCTCGGCCACCGTCCAGGAACGTGCGTGGACTTCGCCGATCTGGTACACGCCGACAGTTGAGGACAGCAAGCTTGTCGCTGCTGGCAAAACCATCGATCAGCTGAAAACCGAAGGCGCCAAAGCGCTCACTAACGAGCAGTTGCAAGCCTACGTGGTGGGCAAAACCATCAAGGTGCGCAATACCGTCACCGGCCAGACGTTCGAGATCGTCTATGGCACCGAAGGCCAACGCCTGGTTACCAGCGTCGATGGCAAGCCGCCTACGCAAGGGGAATACCTGAACATGCTGCATAACAGCCAGTTTGGCGTGCCGGCCAAATATGAAATCAAGGACGGGCATCTAGTGACAACACTCGGCGGCACACCCTTCGAGGCCACGGTATTCGAGCAAAACGGCAAATACATGGCGGCTCGCAGCAACGAGTTCGGCTATGTGAATTATGAGGTTGAGGAGGTCAAGTAGCGCTGCCTGTCACGACCGGACTGGCTTGGGTCGATTTCGGTCAGTTGTGGGGGTGAAAACCCGGCAGCACAACGCTCTCTTGCTTCTAGACCTGGCTCTGAGTCGATGCCCATGCGTACCCGCGTTCATGGCAATCAGCTATGAGACAGGTTTGACGGACACTAGCTCGAAATACCTGAATTTCTTCTTTCTAGCCTCATTCTTCGCCTCCTGTTCTGCGACAAGGGTGCTCAATGTATTCGCGTCATAAATGAACACCTCTACGTTGCCTTCAAATTCCTTTGTAACGTGCAGCACCACCCTGAGTTTCGGCGAGAGTGGTTTAGCAACCGATCGGGGCTTTGAGTCAGGTTGTGGCTTTGCCAGAGCCTCTGGCTCAACTCGTTTCGGTGGTAACTCGGGGGCGGGTTGGTTTGAGGAGCCAAATAGCGCCTGGCGCATCTCTTCCTCACTCAGTTCTGCGCTCATTCAGGATTTCTCGTCACTAAAAATGGATGTCCGGGTCATTAGGTTATTGCGACAGGATTCTTTTCTCTCTTCATCTGAGTCACCAGAGTAAACCTGTCCTGAGGGTGAGTGGTTTCCGACACGACCATCAGCGCGCCCTCTTCGTCACGGTACTGGCGAATGATGTTCAAGCCCGGGGAGCCAGCCTCTGCATTGAGGCTCTTCGAGATCTCGGGTGTCAGCAACACCGCCCTCACCTGCTGATCTACCACGTCAATGTGCCGACCGAAGTGTTGTTCGATGAGCGCCGCAATCAGCTCGTCCGGGTGTTGCTCGGCCAACTCGATCACCGCCGAATAAATGTCCTGGGCGTAGACATCCGTCCAGCACAGCGGCGCACGCAGGTTTTCCTGATCGACCCGAATGCTCGACACGCAAAAGTAGTGTTCACCAGGCTCCAGTCCCAAGCGTCGTGCCAGGGCAATGTCGGCCACGAAGTGATGCACGTTCTGAATGCTGCGGATCTGGGTTTCGGCCAGATGAACCAAGTCAGACACCGAGGCCAGAGATTGCGAATAGCCGCCCTTGGGCGATGACGCCTCAACCCGCGTACCGACCCTTTTACGCCGTGAGACCAGGCCTTGATTCTGCAATTGGGTAATGGCGGCGCGCACCGTATGTCGGCTCACGTCATAAAGATCGCACAGCTCGAATTCGGTGGGCAGCAGCGTTCCGACCGCATACCGCCCGCTGGCAATCCCCTCCATCAAGTCTTTTGCAACGATCGCATAGCGCGTCTGGTTCATACCTTTCATCAGTCCCGAACGTTTACCGAGTTGACAGTGTATCAGCCAGCACGTAAGAATTATGTACGGACATATTTAATATGTCCGATCAATAACGCACAAATTCGGGATTTCCTCATGTCCAGCACCGTTTTCGACTCCGCCCTCTTTCGCGACATGTTCGGCACTGCCGAGATGCGCGGCGTGTTTTCCGACAAAGCCCTGATCGAACGTTACATCGAAGTGGAAGTGGCCCTCGCCCGGGCCGAGGCACGCTGCGGCGTGATCCCAAGCGAGGCCGCCGAGCAAATCGCAGAACTCGCGACCTATGCCTCGCTCGACATGGTGCTCATGCAGCACGAGACCGAAATCGTCGGCTACCCGATTCTGCCGCTGGTTGAACAGTTGTCGAAAACCTGTGGCGAAGCCGGCCGCTACGTCCATTGGGGCGCAACCACCCAAGACATCATGGACACTGCCGTGGTGTTGCAAGTACGCGCTGCACTGGCGATCGTCGAGCGAGACATCCAGGCCGTGCGGGGCCTGCTCGCTGACCTTGCGAAACGCTATCGCGATACGCCGATGGCCGGCCGTACTCATCTGCAACACGCGCTGCCGATCACCTTCGGCTATAAATGCGCGGTCTGGCTAAGCATGTTCGACCGCCATGCCGAACGCCTGGTAGAACTCCGTCCGCGAGTGGAAATCGGCCAGTTCGCCGGCGCGGCGGGCACCCTGGCTTCGTTGGGTGACAAAGGCCTGGAGGTTCAGGAAGCACTAATGGCCGAACTGGGCCTGGGCGTGCCGCAAGCCACCTGGCACGTCGCCCGGGACGGCCTCGCCGAAACCCTTAACTTCCTCGGGCTGGTCACTGGTTCTCTGGGCAAGATCGCGCTGGACGTCATGATGATGATGACCAGCGAGTTGGGTGAGGTGTATGAACCCTTCGTCAAAGGTCGTGGCGCCAGCAGCACCATGCCGCAGAAGCGCAATCCGATTTCCTGTGAGTTGATGTACGCCGCTGCCAAAGGCGTGCGCCAGCATGCCGGCCTGATGCTCGACGCGATGATTCAGGATTTTGAACGTTCCACCGGCCCTTGGCAGGCGGAATGGATCGCCATTCCCGAAGCTTTCGCGTTGAGCGCTGCGTCCCTCGGTCAGGCGAAATTCATGCTTGCCGGACTGGAAGTGCGCACTAAACGAATGCGCAAAAACCTCGACATGACCCAAGGCCTGATCGTTGCAGAAGCCGTGATGATGGGCCTCGCCCCGGCGCTGGGCCGTCAGGTGGCCCATGACGTGGTGTATGCCGCCTGCCGCATGGCCAACGACGAAGGCATCAGCCTGCTCGATGCCTTGCTGGCTCAAGGCGAAGCCACCGCACAACTGGACGTCGAGGAACTCAAGCGCCTGACCGATCCGGCCAATTACCTGGGTCTGGCGCCGCAAATGGTCGACATCGCCCTGGCTCGAGAGGGTTCTGTCAAACGCTGATCTTCACAGGGGCTCGCCCACGCTCGCGCCCCTCTGCCCATTGCTCGCCAAAAACAACAACGAGATAGCAGACATGACCACAATCAACGAAAAACCCTTCTACAAGGATCTGACCTTTCAGGTCATCGCCGCCATGGTGCTGGGCATTGCCCTCGGCTTCCTGGCCCCGGAACTGGCCGCCAAGTTCAAGATCCTCGGCGATATCTTTCTCAAACTGATCAAGACTGCGGTCGCGCCGTTGGTATTCTTCACCGTGGTACATGGCATCGCCTCGGCCGGCGATATCAAACGGGTCGGCAAGGTCGGTTTACGAGCCCTTATCTACTTCGAAGTGGTGTCCACCGTTGCCTTGGCGATCGGCCTGCTTTGGGGCAACCTGCTGGACATCGGCTCCGGCATGCACGACGCACATCCCAGCAGCGCCACTGCGGCGGCGGCCAGCGCGGCGGTCGCCAAAGGCCACGCACCGGCATCAACGATGGATTTCATCTACGGGATATTCCCGGACAATTTCGTCGGCGCGTTTTCCGGTGGTCAATTACTGCAAGTGCTGGTTATCTCGGTGCTGTTCGGCTTCGCTTTGCTGGCCCTTAAACCGGAGCGCCGCTGCGTTATCGAAGACGGCTTGAATCGCATTTCCGAATGCTTTTTCGAGTTCATCAACCTGATCATGAAGTTCGCCCCGCTCGGTGCATTCGGCTCTGTCGCTTACGCGGTCGGCAGCAACGGTACCGCAGTGCTGATGTCGCTGGCCAACCTGGTGCTGATGTTCTACGTCTGTATCGCGTTCTTTATCTTCGTGGTGTTGGGCGTGGTCTGTCGCTTGTCCGGGTTCAGCCTGTGGCGGTTCCTGAAGTACATCAAGGATGAAATTTTCATCGTGCTCGGCACCGCCTCCTCGGAAAGTGCCTTGCCGCGACTGCTGCAAAAACTCGAGAAGTTCGGCTGCTCCAAACAAAGCGTCGGGCTGGTGTTGCCCACTGGCTACGCGTTCAACCTCGATGGCACCTCGATCTACATGTCGCTGTGCGTGCTGTTCATCGCTAATGCCTACGGCGTGCCGATGAGCTGGGAGCAACAACTGGGCACCATCGCCATCATGCTGGTGACCTCCAAAGGTGCAGCAGCTGTGTCCGGTGGCAGTTTCGTGGTGTTTGCCGCGACGGTGTCGGCGATCGGAATACTGCCAGTGGAAGGCCTGGCCTTGCTGTTTGGCGTGTACCGGTTCATGTCCATGGCCATCGCCACCTGCAACACGATTGGTAACAGCGTAGCAACGGTGGTGGTGTCCAAATGGTCGGGAGAATTTGCTGAACAGACCGCTAAAGCCGAATACACCCGGGTGTTCGGTCGTAATCCGGAGGCGGCCCTTTAACCGATAAGCTTGCCCCGGATTAATTCGGGGCAGTTGTTTTGACGGATAAGATCACCGGAAAGGTCGAGTGTCTGCTATGTGTTGAACGTGCTGAGTCGCTTTCAATCTCGTCCGCCAAACACGCCCGGAGGGTTTAAACTCCACGTGCAGCCCTCCCCTCAAGGTGCAGGACGATGACGAATTCCAGGCTTGAACAGTTTAAAGAACAGCAAAGGATGTTCTTTGAGCAACAACGCGTCCAACACGCCACGCTCAACGAGCCACTGAAGTACCCCTACGGGCCTTGGCGCGAGGTGTTTTTTTACCCTGTCGGATTGGCCATCGTCCTGGTATGCATCGGCGCAGTGCGCGGTTATGGATTTGCCAAATTTGTTTTGATCTGAAATTTCATCTTCAACCAGCCTGGTTACATCCATTGGTGTTCATCGCCATAGGCAGCTATGAAGGAGTTGCTACCCTTCGTGACAGTTCATTGACGACCAAAAGCGGATGGCTAACCTGAGAAAGGAATAGAAAATGCTTTATTTTCAGGAGATGCTAGGCATTGCGGTGTTTTCAATAACCGGTGTGTTGGCTATCCAAAAAGCCGATGTCGATTTATTCGGCGCTGTGGTGCTAGGCATCATCACCGCTATTGGTGGTGGCACGATAAGGGATCTGCTGCTGGATCTTCCGATCTTCTGGATTGCAGACTTCAATTACATTTGGGCCGCCTTGATTGCTGCACTGCTGGCGTTTTTTCTGACTAAAAAATTACAACGTCGTTATCGCCTGCTGCTCTATCTCGATGGTTTGGCGGCTGCACTGTTCGGATTGGCGGCTACGGAGAAAGTGCTGGCATTGCACCTTGCCGCGCCTTTGGCAGTGATGATGGGCGTGCTGACCAGCATTGGAGGCGGTATAGCACGCGATGTCCTGGCCGGAAGAGTCTCACTGTTGATGTCACGTGAGATATACGCCACGCCAATCTTGTTGGGGTGCACCCTGTATGTTGTGTTGCGCAACATATTTCCGTCGGTCTGGATTGCCGGTTGGATTGCTTTGATTTTCACCTTCGGCCTGAGGTTTTTGGCCATTTACAGGCATCTTCAAATGCCAGCGATTTTCTCTACCAAGCAGGGTTAATTCGTCGTGGATCACCGTACATCTCAAGAACAGAGGCGCGACAAACCAACAACTCGCGCACGCTTTTTCAGCCCCCGCAACGCGAGATCTAATAGCCTTTCGACCGATCAACCACATTCAACAGCGGCGTCCCCTCACCTTCTCTTCGAAGATTCTCGACTATCACCGCTACACCACCCTCAACCTGCACATCGCTAGCGATATGAGGGGTCAAGAGCACGCGGGGATGATTCCAAAAGGGGCTATCTTCAATGGGCGGCTCCTGGACCAGGACATCCAATACAGCACCACCCACACGGCCATCATCCAACGCAGAAAGCAGATCCTGCTCTACAACGTGTGCGCCACGCCCTACGTTAATTAGTCCAGCACCATGAGGCAGACAATCAAGTCTCGCCGCATTGAATATCCCGTCTGTTTCTGGAGTCAGCGGCAGCATGTTTACAAGGATGTCGCACTGCCCCAAAAACTCCTCTAATTCGTCTGGGCCGACGTAACAGTGTCCACCCGGAACCTCCTTCAAAGAACGATTCCAGCCACTGAGCTGAAAACCCAATGGTTGAAGACGATCAAGCGCGGCGCGTCCGAGGTTGCCAACCCCCATGACACCGACACGTCGCTGTGACGCCGGCACTAAAGGCAGTGGTTGCCATCGACCAGCGCGCTGATCCTCCCGGTAGACGAGGATGTCTCGATGCAAGGCTAGAACAGCAAACAGCACGTACTCGGCCATGATGTCAGCCATCGACCTATCAACCAGCCGAACGAGCGACACCTGACCAGGTAGCTGGGCCAAATCGAACTGATCGACACCGGCTCCTGCAGAGTAAAGGATTCGCAGGTTACAAAACTGCTCGGCGAGATTGCCTGGAGGCTCCCATGCCAAGAGGTATTGCACCTCTGCCGGGTTACCTACATCAGGCCACTCACGAAACTCTAGCGTAGGAGCGAGCCTTGACAGGCGATCCCGCCACTCATCCGCGCTGGACGAGTCCGCCATGTATAGGATGCACATTGAAAGCTCCTTGATCAGAAAGGGCTCTATCAGTGATATGCCACTCGCACTGCAGCTTCGCTCTTTAACGCTTCATTTAAAAAAGCTTGCGGATCGCTCCGCAAGCAAACTGCCGAACACGCAACGGTGGGTGACCAAACCGCAAGAAAACGACTGCTGTTTTTCAGCGTGAATTTTGCTTGCGTGTTCAAGCAGAGATAAATCTCGGAGACCAACACAAACACTCATCCCGACCTCCTCAATGGAAAATCGAGATGAATGCGTACACGTGTTTCTGCTGCAGGGACTTCCTACTCAGATACGTCAATCCAGATCGTCTTGATCTCGGTGTACTGATCGTGTGCCCAGATAGACTTGTCGCGCCCGCCAAAACCAGACTCTTTGTATCCGCCAAACGGTGTCGAGGCGTCGCCCTCACCGAAGCAATTGACCGTCACGATACCAGCGCGTATTTCACGCGAAAGCTTGATAGCGTTGCGCAAATTGTCGGTGTAGACCGATGCCGCCAAGCCATACACCGAGTCATTGGCCAGGGCGATGGCTTCGTCGATGGTGGTGAACGTCGTCACGGCGAGCACCGGGCCGAAGATCTCCTCCTGGAACAGCTTGCTATCAGCACCCACACCATCTACGACGGTAGGCTCAACAAAAATATCGCTCTCGGTGTTGCCGCCAAAGACAACCCGCAGCTTCTCGATGCCAGCCTGCTCAAGGTAGGAGCGGACTTTCTCGAAATGCGATTTGCTGACCATGGAACCGATACGGTTTTCCGGATCCAGTGGACTGCCCATTTTCCATTCCCGCATCTGGACGCCGATACGTTTCACAAGCTCGTCCTTAACATCGGCATGGACGATCAAGCGCGAGGAAGCCGAGCAGTTTTCACCCATGTTCCAGAATGCGCCATTGACCACATGGCTTGCGACCGAATCCAGATCTTCTACATCATTCATCACAACAGCCGGGTTCTTGCCGCCACACTCAAGCACAACGCGTTTGAGGTTCGAATCTGCCGCATAGTTAAGGAAGCGGCGACCGGTTGCTGTCGAACCGGTGAAGCTGACCATGGACACATCCATGTGCCGGCCAAGCGGCTCACCTACTTCACTGCCACCGCCCGACAGCACGTTGAAGACGCCAGCCGGTACACCGGCTTCATACGCAAGTTCGGCGACACGCAAGGCAGTCAGCGTGGTTTCCTTGGCTGGTTTGACGATGATCGAGCAGCCTGCTGCCAGCGAAGGGCCGATTTTCCAGGCCAACATCAGCAGCGGAAAATTCCACGGCAGAACCAGACCCACAACACCGATGGCTTCACGCACAACCAGCGTCAATGCGCCGGAACCGACCGGTGCAGTGTTGTCGTAGATCTTGTCGATCAGTTCCGCATGCCAACGTAGGGTGTGAATGGTTTCGGGAATATCCGTGAGTTGGCACTCACGAACGGGCTTGCCGCTATCCAGACTTTCCATGACAGAAAGCTCGTGGGAGTTCTGCTCCAGGAGGTCGGCAAAGCGCAACAACACCCTCTTGCGCTCGCCGGGGCTCAGCTTATGCCAGCGACCATCTTCGAAGGCCTCTTTGGCTTTCGCTACGGCGAAGTCAACGTCATTTGCGTCGCAAGCCGTGATCTCGGCCAGCACTTCATCGGTCGCCGGATTCGTTGTTGTAAACGTTTTGCCCGAACCGGACGTGTAGGACTCGCCGTTAACGAAGGACTGCGTTGGGAACTTCAGTTTTTTGGCAATGGCGGCATATTCTGCCGCGCTAAGAAGGCCAGTCATTTTGAACTCCCGGTCACCTGAGCGACGTCATGTTTCAGGGTGGTAATGATTTCCTGCAGGGCCTGTTTTTCATGGTCATACAGAGGTTGAAGCGGCGAACGAACACTGCCGGTACGAAGGCCATTCAATTCGCAACCAACCTTGATGGACTGGACAAACTTACCGCTTTCCAGGAAATCCATCAGAGGCATGAATGCACTCATGATCTTGCGACCTTTATCGAAGTCCTTTTCGACCACGCAAGCTTCATACAACGCAACGTGTTCGCGCGGGATGAAGTTCGATCCGGCACACACCCAGCTGCGGGCGCCCCAGGCGAAGAACTCAAGAGCCTGATCGTCCCAGCCGCAGGACAGGGCGATGTTTGGGTAGTTGCGAGCCAGGTTATGCACCTGCGCCATGTCACCGGAGCTTTCCTTGATGGCGACGATGTTTTTCGATTCGCAAACCGCCTCAAAAAACTCTTCACCCATGCTGACACCCATGCGCGCCGGGTAGTTGTAGAGCATGATCGGCAGGTCGGCGGCACGGTCGACAGTCAACGCGTGGATGGCGTTTTCTTTCTGAGTCGGCAGCGCATAGGGTGGCGACCCAACCAGGATGGCATCTGCCTTGATGGCGCGGGCTGCCTTGGCATACTCGACGGAATCTTCAGTGCGAATAGCACCGGTGCCGATGACCAGCGGCAGTCGTCCGCCAATGACATCCTTGGCCTGAGTCGCGAGATCGATGCGTTCTTGAGAGGTATGAGCGTAATACTCGCCGGTCGAACCACCGATGATGATGCCGTGCACCTTCGACTCGATCAGGTATTCGAGCACCTCAGCGAATGCAGGCTTGTCGATTGCCCCAGTTGGAGTCAGGGGAGTAATTGCCGGGGTATAAATGCCTTCGAACTTCATGATTGCCTCTCCATCAGTAAGGGATGTTTTTCAACTCAGCTGCTCAATGCCGCCGCATCGCGCAAGTTCAGCGAACGTGTTTCAGGTGCCATAGCCCATGCCGCCATCAGCCCGATAAAGGTGACGACCGCAGCCACGTACATGGTGTTGCCGATACCCAGTGTCTGCAGCGAAACAGGCACCAGGTAAGTGCCAACTGCCGCCCCTACACGGGACAGCGAGGTGCCGATGCCGACGGCAAAGGCGCGGATTTCTGTGGGGAAAAGTTCGTTCGGATAGACCAGTTGCAGAACCTGCGCCCCACCGATAAACACGGCATAGGCTCCGAAAAGAAAAAGAACAAGAATTTCATTACTGTTTGAGAAAATCGCCAGACCCAACAGCGCCAAACCAGACCATAGAAAACTGTGAATCAGCATGCAGCGACGGCCAATGGTGTTAATCAGTCTCGTCGCTAGAACACAACCCACGACAAACAGTAGCGTGATGGCCATAGAGCCGTATGAGGCCCACTCCCCTTTTAGATTCAGTGCCAGAAGAACTTTGGGGGCAAAGGCATACACAGCAAATACTGGAATAATCGAGCAAGACCAAAAGACCGAGACAAAGAACAAGCGCTTGCCGTAGCCGGAATGCAGCAAATCACGGAATGACATTTTCTGTGCGTCTGGTTCTTCAGGTAAGTCTCGTAGCGAATAGTGCTGGCCATACACTCGCTTGATTACAAAATCGGCTTCGTCATCACGTCCTTTGCTCAAAAGCCAACGAGCGGATTCCGGTGTACCAATGCGCAGCAAGAACAACACTAGCCCGATGACGGAGGCGCTTGCTAACGCATAGCGCCAGGCGTCGTCACCACCCGTATTCAGAATTGCGTTACCAACGACATAAGCGAATGCTGCGCCGGCAAACCACAGGATCGTCAGTGCTGCGAGTCTTGGGCCGCGTTGTTTCTTCGGCAAGAACTCTACCAACAGCGACGTAGCCACCGGGTACTCAATGCCCACTGCCAAACCGATAATGAACCTGAAGAGAAACAATGCCGCTGCCGATTCAACCCAGAACTGCGCCAGAGAACAGATGATAAACAGGGATGGCCCGATAAAATAAACGGTCTTGCGGCCTAATTTGTCAGTCAGCCAACCACCGATAAACCCGCCAAAAAAAACCCCCATCAATGCCGATGCCGCGATCATTCCCTGCCAGAACTCCGAGAGACTCAGAGCAGAGGTAATTTGCATCATCGCAATACCGATAATGCTTAACACATAACCGTCCACAAATGACCCGCCCCCAGAACGGGCGGTCAACAAGCGGTGAAAGTTATTGAGCGGAACATCCTCGATGGATGCGTTAGGACTTGTCATTATTGTCTCCTATTTCGCCTCGGTCATTTGAAAGGCTTAAGCGCAAAACCAAAACTCGGGTGAGCGAAAACCGTCTCGATCAGAAACAGTCAGCCTCCATGGGCGAGCCAATAGAACCAAAAACTTCCAATCAATCGTTTAAACGTTTAAATTCGTTGTTATCAGTAAATTGTTACTTGATCAGCTTTCCTTTCCTGCCCGGCACTGGCCCCATAGCAAGTTCATATTAACTCCCGCTGAAAGTATCGGCTCAGGTGGGTTCCTGTTTGGCCCTGGGGAGGACAGAAGAAAGTCAGTAAGATGGCTTTTCTTGCCCGCTAACCAATCGGCTAGCAATGATCCCGTAACCGTTCCTCGCGTAACACCTAGTCCATTGCAACACAGAGCACCATAGACGTTATTTGATAGCTGTCCGAAATGAGCCATGTGGTTTCTGGACAACGCTAACGAACCGCCCCAGGTGTACTCGAAATTGACCTCAGGAAGCATGGGGAAACGACGCTCAAATGAATCTTTATGCCGTTGGACAAACCGCTGAAGGTACTTAGGATGGCTGCGTCCATCGGCATTGAAGCTGAAGCTGTTTCGCACCAACAGACGATTGTCAGTTGTACGGCGCAAGGTAGTACCAAAAGGATCGGCGGGAATCACGCCCCAATAAGGCAGGCCACCCAGTCGTACCTGCTCTTCCTCCGTCAGCTGCCGGGTCAGGCTCGCATAAGTGAAAATCGGCAGCATGCGCCCTTTCAAAAAGCCGAAGCTCATGGCGAACGCGTTGTTGGTCAGGAGTAGCTTGTCCGCAACAATACGACCATTCTTGTGAGTTAGAACGGTTTTATCGCCGTACTCGACGCCAGTAATCGGCGTATTTTCGTAAAGCGTTACGTTCGCGGGCAGGCTATCGGCCAGGCCTTTGACCAGTGCCGCTGGTTGAATCAGGGCTGTGCCAGGTGTAAAAAGAGCCTTGCGATAGAAGTGCGTGCCAATGTGATTCGGCAAGTCTTGCTCTTCGATCATCTGGTAATCCTGGCCAAGCTTATCCAGGCCACGACGGTAGGCATCCAGAACCGCTATGCCTCTATTTTCTATGGCGGCTTGATACTTTCCGCACAGACGAAATTGGCAGTCGATCCGGTGTTTTTCGACCAGATCCTTCAGCATGGATTGACCGGCCAGGTTCAGTTCCATGCTGATTTTGGCAGTCTTGATATCACCGATATAGTCATCAGCACCGATATCGTGTGGCAGGTCAATGGCGAAGCCGGCGTTTCTTCCGGATGCGCCATAACCAACTTCCTGGGCCTCGATCAGAACAATCTCGTCATCAGGAAAATTCAGCGCCAGTTGACGCGCTGCTGCAAGCCCCGTGAAACCGGCACCCACCACAACCCAGCGGGCCGAGCGGATGCCAGAGTGGGATGGACGAGCCACTCTAGGCTGGCTAAGGTGAAACCAGCCGCAAGTAGAATCGTCTGCCGGTGTGTATCTGATCTTTGCCATTTTCGCGACCTGGGTTATTTATAGTTATAAGTTCTATAAGCTTCCCGTCTGCATCGACCTAATCACATTATGTGTAGTGCTTATGCAAGTAAAACCGGCTGCTTATTAATAATTAATTGCTACTTCCAACCCTTCTGGCGCTGCGTATTCGGACATTCTGCGGCGCGACAGTTCAAGGTGCGCGCGCACGATATCTCCCGCTAAAGCCGGGTCATGGTTTTCAATAGCACTGATCATTTCGTCATGCTGCTGGGTCGCCAACTTCAGGTCTGCCTGCATATCAACTGTCGTTGGGTGGCGATAAAAGATCTTCCCTAGACGCGCATGGTCGATCAGCAAACGCTGCAAGCTCGGCAACAAATAGGCGTTATGCGCCATCTTGCCGATCTGCAAATGGAATTCATCGTTATAAAGCACGCGTTTCTCGACATCTTTTTCCTCGATTGCCTCTCGGAAAAATTCTTGTATGCGCTTTAGCTCGGCAATCTCGGAGGGCGTCGCGTGCGTGGCGGCCAGTTGGGTTGTCGCGATGTATATCAATGGTGCAGCCAGAAAAAAGCTTCGCAGCGATTGATAGTTCATCGACGACACGCGGGCAGCCCGATTCGCCTCAAGGTCGATATAGCCTTCAGCAGCCATCTGCCGCATGAGCTCACGCACAGGTGGACGAGAAAGACCGAATTCGTCACACAAGGCCAGCTCATCAACGACGGCACCGGGAGCAAGCTCCATGCTCAGGATGCGGCGCCGTAGCGTCTCCCCCAGCACGGTTTTACGGTCAACAGGCAGCTCAGAGGAAGCCTGCGGTTCGAGTTCTTTCGTTGCCATTATGGAAACCTTCATACGGGTAAGTGAGCATGGTCTACTACCTGTATTATCACTATAAAACAACATTATTCTTTGTGTCTACAATTAATATACCCGATCCGTGAAGCATCGAATACCTGAATGACGGACGGCTGCCTGGGTGAGATTTTTCAATTCGGGTTGAAGGCAAAGAAAGCCATCAAGCCTGGAATGGGCGTTGGCGAAGAAACCTCCCGCGCACGCTATTTCACCAGCCTGACTTCCTTGGATGGCCGATATCCAAAATAGGAGCTGTAACACTTGCTGAAGTGACTGGGCGAAACAAAACCACAGGCAACCAGCACATCGACCTGAGACAACTCCGTGTGCTGGAGCAGCCGGCGCGCTTCGGTAATGCGCAATTCCATGTAATAACGCTGTGGCGTTGTGCCTAATTGCTCCCTGAAAAGGCGTTCGAGTTGTCGACGAGAACGACCTGCGTAAACCGCCAGTTGCTCCAGCTCCAGAGGCTCTTCGAGATTGGCGTCCATCAGCTTCACCACCTCACGCAATGGGGCACTCACACAAATATTTTCAGCGGGCTTTATGCGCCTGTACCGAGACTCCTCAAAAGCGAGGATGTCCTCAATCGCCTCGACCAGAGCTTTGTCATGCAAGCCTTTGATCCAGTCCAGCGCCATGTGGAAGGCCCCCGACGGGCTGGACGCCGTGAGCCGGTCTCGGTCAATCACGTAAGGCTCACTGCTGACCTGTGTTGCTTTACAGAACTCCGCAAGCGCTGGGCGATGTTCGGGGTGAACAGCGCAGCGATAACCCTCAAGCAATCCCGCGCGCCCTAAGAACCAAGCGCCATTCCACAACCCAGCCAGACTGACACACAAGTCGGAGGCTGCTCTAAGCAAGCCAATCAACTCATCCGTCGCCTTCAGTTCTGTCCGGTAGCCACCGCAAATAACCAGCAGATCCAGGTCTTTGATCGATGAACAATCGATACGGCCATCTGGCCGAATGACCAGGCCCAGATCACTGACAACCTCACCGTCGCTCATGCCGAGGGTTCGGGAGGAGAACAGCTTGGGTCGTAGAAGATTCGCAGTGACAATCGTATCCAGGACTTGAGTGAATGCGGGGAGCGAAAAGTGCTCAAGCAGCAGAAATCCTGCTCTAACCGTTTGAGCTGCTCCGTCGGGGTTGTCATTTAAATAGCGAAGATTTTTCCCCTTCATGCCTCCGCTAAACTGGCGTCGTTCGATCACTGGTCGATCTACTCTTTTACGTACGAGAACACGTCGGTTGGTGCGTGAATACATCGCATCGCCAAGCGCAAGAAATCATTTTTTCCTGACGCCATGCGGGACCCATCAAGCAAGCTGAAAGCCGTGGCGAAGTGGGTCTCTATCATCCACAAAAATGGTGTTGTGTCCGGTGATCTGCGCCCAGCCACCGATGCTTGGCCGGATGCCATCGAACGTTCCGACTTTGACCGACGCTTCGACTTTCCCTTCGAAGATCGTCCCTATCAAGCTTTCATTGCGGTACGTATCCCCTACGTTTAAACGGCCCTTGCCAAACAGTTGAGCCATTCGTGCAGAAGTACCCGTGCCACCGGGAGACCGATCAATGGCCTTGTCCCCGTAGAACACTGCGCCGCGTCCATCGGCTGCCGTTGTGTGTCCGTCGTCGCACCATATGACATGGTGAACGCCGCTGATTCTGCTGTTCTCGGGATGGACAGGGTCACTTGCTTCAGCCAGGGCCGTGCGCAGCTTCTGGCTCAGGCTAACGATGTCTGCGGTGGTCAAGCCTTCCAATCCGGCCCAGTTTTCCTGCGGCTCGACTACCGCATAGAAATTGCCGCCGTAAGCGATGTCCACGACGAGCTCACCTACACCGGGCACATCTACCACCACATCGGCACTGTGTAGATAACTGGCCACGTTGAACAGGCGAATCGAGTCAACATATTCGCCGTTCATGGTGTAGTCGACATCGACTCGCCCAGCAGGCGTTTCGATGGCCAGCGTGCCAGGCTCGCGAGGTGTGACCAGGCCTTCCTCAATCACGACAGTAGACATTCCGATAGTGCCGGCCCCACACATCGGCAGACACCCACTGACTTCAATAAACAATGCGCCGAAGTCACAGTCATCACGCGTGGATGGGTAGATGATCGCCCCAGACATAACGTCATGTCCTCTGGGCTCGAACATCAACGCGGTTCGAATCCAGTCATGATCACGAACGAAGAGTTCGCGTCGTTCAGCCATCGAAACGGAGGGCAACAGAGGCCCACCGCCGGTCACTACCCGAACCGGATTCCCGCACGCATGTGAGTCAACACAAAAAAAGCTACGTCTCATTCTGAAGATCTCTCAAATCAGTTTGCGTGGGGAGTGACGCTGCAACGCGCCGCGTGACAGTCGATCCAGAAGCAGTGCCACAGCGACAATCGCCAGGCCTGCACGAAGACCTAATCCCATCTCCATCCTTGTGAGGCCACGGGTCACTTCAGCGCCAAGTCCGCCAGCACCCACCAGACCTGCCAGAACCACCATCGCCAAAGAAAGAAGAATGCATTGATTGAGTCCGACCAGCAGCGTCGGTGCGGCAGTCGGCAATTCGATCTTGAAGAGAATCGACCTCGGCGAAGCACCGATAGCCTGCCCAAGTTCAAGGAACTCCTTGGGCAGCTGCTTGAAGGCCAGGGTCGTCAGCCTGAGCATCGGAGGGATACCGTAGACGATGGTCGCGATGATTGCCGGTACGCGACCAAGGCTGAACAGCATGACGGCGGGAATCAGATAAACCCAAGGCGGAACGGTCTGCATGATGTTGAGGATCGGCAAAAATGCGTCATCAACCTTCTTTACGCGCGCGGCGAGAACACCGAGCGGAAAAGCGATTGCAACGGAGATCAGCACTGCCACAGACACCAGCGCGATGGTTTGCATCGACGCAACCCAAAGCCCGGAGAACAAGCAAAATGACAACATCAACGCGGCAAACACCGCCACTTTCTTATTGGCAAAAAAGAAAGCCAGCAACGCCACACCGCCGATCATGGCGTAAGGATGCGGCGCAAGCAGCGCACCTTCAACTCCGCCAAGTACGGCTTCGATTACCTGGCTGATCACCTTGAACAACCCATGCAAATTAGCGTTTAGCCAATCGACTGCGGGCGCCAGGAACTCACCTGGAGAAAAATGGATGTCTGAAGTCATTGGGTTTCTCCCATCCGGGAACGCGCAGCGCTCTGCGCCAATCGATCCAGAATCATGGTCAAAATCACGATGGCAATTGCCGCGTTGATCGATTTGGCGATATCCAGTGTGCGAACGGCGCCGTAGATCGATTCACCAAGGCCACCGGAACCAACGATGCCAGCGATCACCACCATGCCAAAGGCCATCATCAGGCTTTGATTCACCCCTGCCATGATGCTTGGCATGGCGAACGGTAAGCGGATCTTGAAGAACATCTGCCACCCGGTGACGCCGCTGGCCTCCCCTAGCTCGATAAACTCTTTGGGAGTCATTCGAATCCCTAGAGAGGTCAGGCGCATGGCGGGTGGCACAGCAACGATAAAGGTCGCCAAAAGTGCCGTGGCCGTGCCATACCCAAGCAGCGCAATGGCGGGAAGCAGGTAGATGTAGGGAGGCATGGTTTGAACCAGATCCAGGCAGGGATCCACGACTCGATCAAATGACGGAGCGAGGCCGGCCAGCACACCCAGTGGTATTGCTACCACCAACGCGAGCACGGTGGCGGTCAGCACCAACGCGAGGGTACTGACCGTCTCTGGCCATAAGCCAATGACGTCACAGAACAACAACGCCAGACCTGTAAGAATCGCGAAGCGAACACCAACCGCCCGCCAGCCAATCAGGGCCATGACAATCGCGATGACGTAATACGGGGGATAGGCGATACACCATTGCACGCCTTCAAAAATCCCCTTCAACACCCTATTAGCCGTGTCGAACACAAACTCGCCGTTATCCATGAGCCATTCCAGGCTCGAGTCGATGACTGCGTCGAATTGATTGGAAAAGTCAGGAATGCTCATGTCGACGCCTCCAGAAGTGTACCGGCAGGTGAAGCCGCGAATTCGTTTGGAATGCCTTGAACGCCACGAAGCAGGTCACGGGGTGTAATGATCCCTACTACCGTACCGTTATCCAATACGGCGAGTGCATCGCGCTCAGACTTCATCGTCAATCCGATGAGCTCATTGATATCGGCGTCGAGCGTGGTTTTGGGAAGGCGAGAGATGTCACAGCTTGGGTTTGCCGCCTTGAATGGCTCGACAGGTGTCATGACTGAATGAGCCCTGACCAAATGCAACCTGGAAATGCCTGCCACAAACTCCGCGACGTAGTCATCGGCTGGATTGAGAACGATCTCCTCAGCCGTACCCACCTGAATGATCGCGCCGTCTTTCATGATCGCGATACGATCTCCGATACGAATCGCTTCGTCCAGGTCGTGGGTGATAAATACAGCCGACTTACCAAGCTCCTTCGTCAGCTGCCGGAATTCATCCTGCAACTGTCTACGAATCAATGGGTCAAGCGCACTGAACGGCTCATCCATCAAGATCACTTCAGGATCCGCAGTGATCGCCCGAGCAAGGCCTACCCGTTGTTGCATGCCACCAGAAAGCTCGCTCGGGTAACGCGATATCCAATCGCTCAAGCCAACCTTGGCCAAGGCCTGCTCGGCCACCTTGTAACGCTCGGCTTTGCCCACGCCTTGCACTTCCAAGCCAAACGCCGTGTTCTCCAAAACCGTTCGGTTAGGCAGCAGCGCGACGCTTTGGAAGACCATGCCGATATGGCGCGCTCTCACCTCTCGCAGCTGTGCTGCATTCAAGGACGAGAGGTCTTTGCCTTTGACGACGATCTTGCCAGCGCTAGGTGCGATGAGCTTGTTCAAAAGCCTTATCAGGGTAGATTTGCCACTGCCGGACAAACCCATGATGCAAAAGATCTCTCCTCGGCGAACCTGGAGACTGACGTCGGAGACTCCGACCACGCAGCCGTAGTTTTGCAGAATCTGAGTCTTGGTTAGCCCCTGCTGAACGACAGCATTCATTGCTGCAGGTGCGGCTTTACCGAAGATTTTCCAGACTGACTGGCAATCTATCAGCACTTCGTTGGTGTCAATTTTGGCCGTTGTCATTTTCGTAACCCGTGAACCAGTTTTCTGGTTTCTCTATTGAATCAAAGGGCGGCAGTGGCGAAGAAAGAGACGCTCGTTATTTCTTTATGTTTTCCCAACGCTTTAACAGCTCGGTATTTTTAGCTGTCCAGCCTTGAATGGCCTGCTCCATGGTCTTGCCGTCCTTTACCTCGCCGTTAATAGCGGTGATGTCGGCCAGGGGCACGAATACGCTGGCGATGACTTCACGCGCATGCGGATATTCCGCGGCGAAGCCTTTATGGCCAATCCAGTAGTAAGCCTGGGGTGGAGGGAAAATACCTTTTGGATCTTTCAGGAACTTCATGTCGAACTTTTGAACCATCCACGACGGTTCCCAAATCGTTACAACCACCGGTTCTTTACGATCTACAGCCGATTTCAATGCGGCGGTCATGGCAGCGGTACTGCCTTCCAGCAGCTTGAGCTTCAGGCCGTAGCCGCTGACGGCGTTGGTCGCGTCGCTCATCAAGCCAGAGCCTGGCTCAATGCCGATGATTTTGCCGCCCAGCTTGTCCGCGTTGTCATTCAGTTGGTCGACCGAGTCGATATCAACATACTTGGGAACGGCAAAACCCTGGTAAAGCCCGAAAGACACAGGGGACAGCTTTTCCAGACGGTTTTTGTTCTTGTTCCAGTAGTCGTGCGACGCATAGTCAGTTTGGGAGGCGATTATCTGAATGTCGCCTTTGCTCAGTGCAGCGTAAGCAATACCCCACTCGGAAAACTCAATGACTTTCACCGTGTAACCAGAGTCTTCAAGCACCTTTTTTGTGATACCCGTAATAGGCGTCAAGTCTTCCCACGACAATGTGCCCATCGTGATGGTTTTTTCTTCTGCGTGAACAGGCAGCATTACCATGCCCATCAATGCAATTGCGCAGACTGCCTTCCAAATCTTCTTCATGGCCTTCCTCATTCTCAGTTTGTACTTATTATAGAACTTCCAGAAACAGAAGCCCGTGATGCAACAGTAAGCTCACCCTCTAACTCAGGTAAATTCGTGCCCATCCATGACGGGTTGAAACTCATCGCCTTCAGAATTTCCGGCATCATATTTATTGACCCTCAGCGTGAGTAAGCCAAGATCAATATTATTAAAGACTGGATCGGCAGATCTGCCCTCGCTGCAAGAGGAGCAAACTTTTCCATGGTTTGGCGAGAACACTCCGAACATTTGAAAACCAGCTCGACTACCGCACACTTATCACGACGCTCAATGGCGGCAATAAAAGAATCGTGCTGATCAGCTGAACGCTGAAAATACCGTTCCGCATCCTGATCAAGAGGTCGAAAAAGGGAGTGTCCGATACGAGCAAGATCAATAAGCAACCTTTTCAAGCTGAGCTCCAGGTATTGGTTACCTGCCCTCTCACCCATCACTGCGTGGAATCGGTTTTTTTGTTCGACCATCACCCGAGCATCACGCGATTGAGTAGCGAGGATCTGACGCTTCAGGTCGTTGTAAAGAGTACTCTTGCTGTTCTTCACTACGTTCTCCTAAGGTCGCCTTTACAGCGCCTCCGGCTTGGTGTGGAGTCCAGACTCGCATGCGGTGATGGCATCGTCAACGCTTAGTATTCTCTATGTATACAGAGAGAATACTGTAAAAATTCACATAGAATTATCAACTATTCCTTGAAAAACAATAGGTTAGCTTTTCACTGTCAATTCTTATGGTCGCTAATAGGAATGTTTGTTGTCGCAAATTGAACGCTTTTGTCGTCTCGAATCCAGGCAGTCGCTTGATTAGGCAGTCTGAGGGCGCCACTCTGACGACCGTCTGCGACATGCCGCTCCCAAGCTGAAACGCCTGTGAAGGTGCGATCACCTAAAGCCCCCTTCCCTTTTCGTTCATAGCCACCGCGTTCAGGGTCGACTCCAAAGGCTCCGTAGTGACAACCTGATGCCCGTCACGCGGGCGAAGTCGAAACACGGCATACCTCATAGCGATGACTTTCATGCCTAAATACGACTAGAGAACGTTTTTAAGCCGTGGTCTAACCCTTTGAAACTTATAGAATATTTTATCAAAAGCTTCGTTTTTTCTGTGTATTCACACAGTATACAGTCTGAATACTCATTGTTGACCCGTCGTTTTTGCCGTGCGAATCTGAGCTCATCCACTTACCGTCAATCGTGTTGGCACTACTTTGGAGGGTCGCTATGAGCAACGGCAAAAGTGCACTCTACGAAGACCTGAAGCGCCAAATTTCGACCATGGAACTTGACCCTGGCGAAGTCCTGGACGAAGTGATTCTTTGCGAGCGCTACGGGCTTTCTCGCACTCCTGTTCGCGAAATCGGAAACCAATATCTTCAACCCAAGCCTGGAAAGACTATTGATTGATCATGCCCGCATTGGCGTCTACCGACCTCACAATGAGGAGATGGAAAAGCATCTCCAATTGTCTGTGGATCAGCATGACTTATTCATAGAAGCCATTGAACTGCGCGATGAAGAAGCAGTAGCAACTCTGGTTTATGCGCACTGGGAACCCTCCAGAGAAAAAATGGGAATGTTGGCGGGCGGAATCAGCCAGGAGCAAATTGAAGGCGATTTGTTCGACCTCTGTCAAAACAGTTCGTTTTCAAGGTCTGCCGAAGAAATCACTGTGTACAAAAACGCAGTCAGCCCGAAAATGACCCCGGTAGGCCGAGTAGAGTCACCGCTATTTTGAGCGAGAGGGATAATGCAAATTAGAGGCGACAGGGCCGCCACGGCGTGTGGATTAGTGGCGATTATTTTGTGGAGCACCGCCGCCGGACTTATCAGAAGCATCAGCGAAATCTTCGGCCCATTGGGAGGCGCGGCAATGATCTATTCATTGGGCGCGATCATGCTTGCAGGCCTCCTGGGACGTCCGCGCCTTCGTTCTACGTCAAAGCTCTATTTGGTACTGGGAAGCGCCCTTTTCGTAGCTTACGAGGTGTGCCTATCGCTGGCGTTGGGTTTTGCCAGTAGCCGCACCCAAGCAATTGAGCTGGGTGTCGTGAACTATCTGTGGCCCTGTCTTACTGTCGTGCTCGCTATCATCATGAATGGCCAACGGACACGCTGGTTTATTGTTCCAGGCACGGCGCTCGCTCTCTTTGGCATTTTGTGGGTCGTCAGTGGTGACGGGTTGTCATTACCAGGCATCGTCGCCAATGTGCAATCCAATCCTCTCAGCTACAGTCTCGCACTAGCCTGTGCGATCACTTTCGCTTTGTATTGCAATGTCACTCGCCTGTATGCGGGTGGGCAAAATCTTGTGGTTCTGTTCTTTGTCCTGACGTCAGGCGTACTTTGGTTGAAGTACGCCTTCAGCACTGAGGTGATTTCCTCATTTACCTTGAGTAGCAGCCTGGAGCTGCTTGCCGCAGGTACCGCAATGGCCGCAGGTTACGCTCTCTGGAACATTGGCATCTTGCGTGGAAATCTCACTTTGTTGGCTACCGCTTCATACTCCGCACCCGTGCTATCGTCGGCATTTGCTGCAGTATGGCTGGGTGCTGACTTGAATGCGCAGTTTTGGCAGGGGGCAGTGCTGGTTACTGCGGGATCGCTAGTCTGCTGGCATGCTACTCGACAGCGTACTGATTCAGTCTGACTTGTGTGGGAATCCCATACCGTTCGCGGGGGC
Organism: Pseudomonas sp. KH_050; assembly: GCF_057838875.1. NCBI lineage: Bacteria > Pseudomonadati > Pseudomonadota > Gammaproteobacteria > Pseudomonadales > Pseudomonadaceae > Pseudomonas > Pseudomonas sp. KH_050. Next base: position 3,441,137 of record NZ_CM174478.1, read on the forward strand.
AGACACACGCCCTAACCCCGCGTCTGAGGGAGGGGGTGCTGATGACATCGATTGATGGCACTCATCGAATCGCCCTATGTTGCAAGCTGTTGCGACGCCCGTTCTTCTTTCAGGATCAACCATGATGGGTAGCGAAGAAACCAGCAAAAAGATTAAGGGATATCGCCGACTGATCCCTTCCATGACGGCAATGATGGAGTTCGAGGCAGTAGCGCGGCTGAGCAGTTTCACACTGGCGGCTCAGGAACTGGGAGTGAGTCAGGCCGCAGTCAGCAAACAGGTCAAATACCTGGAAGAAACCCTGGGTACCCGGTTATTCCACCGCCTGCACCGCGCCATAAAATTAACCAGCGACGGGTACCTGCTGTATTCGGTGGTCGCCGAATCCATGCAGCGCATGGCAAGCGTCTTCGACAAGATTTCCGAGGGCATTCCCGAACAGGAGCTGGTGCTCGCCTGTACGGCGGCGTTTTCACAATTACGCATATTGCCCAGGTTGGCAGCATTGCGCCTGTTACAGCCCACCCTTCATCTGCGCTTGATTACTCACCTACTCAATCCTGAGGTGAGCCGACAGGATGTCGATATCGCCATTCGATTCGGCAATGGAAAATGGGACGACGGCACGGCAATTTTCCTGTTTGACGAAGAAGTTTTTCCCGTGTGTTCGCCATCCTGGTTGGGCACTCACGCCGTCCCCATGTGTGTCGACGACTTCCTGCATATTGATCTCATCGATTCGGACACCACACTCGAAGGCTGGATGACCTGGAACAGCTGGTTCAAGGAACTGGGAGAGAGTCGTCCCAAGATGAGTTACAGCCTGCGCTGCAGCAGCTACAACGACACGGTGCAGGCCGCGCTAAAGGGATATGGCATTGCCCTGGGCTGGAACAGGTTACTCGGCCCGCTGCTGCTCAGTGGAGAACTGGTTCGAATTACCTCCTTTGCGGTCAAACCCAAGGATGCTTATTACCTGATTGTCCCGAATGGTCGGGAAATAACGCCGTTAGTTCAAAGCCTGGTTGAGTGGTTACGAGAAGAATCCGTATTAGCGCACTGAATAAGTTGATCAAAACCGTGGTTTTAACATCGCATAACTTTTAGATATACCAAGGTGAAAATAAAGCGCATTGACGCAAATCCTGACCATTTCAATACTGGCCCTCACCGTCACTCGCTGATGATTCAGATCGACCCCGTGAGGCCACAATGACAACAACCCTCGTTAAATCCCAACAAGAATTAGTCACCGCACGCACACCGGGCCACGGCATGCCGGGTGCGTTATTTGGTCGCCAGGATGTTTTCGAAACCGACGTCGATATCTTTTTCACCAGACACTGGATACTGGTTGGCGTCACCTGTGACGTCCCCGAGCCTGGGGATGTTTCGACCATCGACATCGGGAAATCCTCGATCATCCTGGTACGAGACGACGACGAGCAGGTGCAAGCATTTCGCAACGTATGCCGTCATCGCGGAGCGCGTCTGAAGCAGGCCGGCAAGTCAACTGTTGGCATGCTGGTCTGCCCTTACCATCAGTGGACTTATGATCTTGATGGCAGCCTGAAACACACCGCTCACATGGGCAAGGATTTCGATCCAACGTGTAAAAGCCTGATACCTGTTCATACCAAGGTTGTTGGCACGCATGTGTTTGTTTGCCTTGGAGGTCAGCCTCCCGAAGATATCGCCTACCTGCAGGAAACAATGGCTCCTCGGCTGGCTCCCTACAACATTGCCTATTCGAAGATTGCCCATGAGGCGGAAATCATTGAAGACGGTAACTGGAAGTTAGTCATCGAAAACAATCGCGAGTGCTATCACTGTTCAGCAACGCATCCCGAGTTGACGGCCTCTTTCCTCCCGGAAGATTTCGGTTTCTGCGCTGATGGTCTTAGCGAAGAATCGCTTCAGACGCTGGATGAATATGAAGAACGCAATGCGACTGCAAAACAGAGCTGGGAAAACGAGGGGTTTATCTGCGACGCCGTAGAGCACCTGGAAGTTGATGCAGTCACCCAGTTTCGCACGCAGCGACTGGTCATCGCCGGCAATGGTGAGTCCCAAACGCTCGACACACGGGTTGCTTGTACGCGACTGTTCGGTGATCTCACCCGACGCGATCTTGGCGACGTCCACCTGTGGACTCACAACTCCTGGACGCACGTGATGAGCGATCATGCAGTCATTTCGTACATCATCCCTCTCGCACCTGACAAAACCTTGGTGCGCACCAAATGGCTCGTGAATGCAGAAGCCATTGAGGGCGTGGATTACGACATCGACAAGCTGACCGAAGTGTGGAAAGCGACCAATCAGCAGGACGCAAACCTTGTCGCAATTACCCACAGTGGTACGCAGGATCCCGGCTACTCGCCCGGGCCATTCTCGGCGTTTACTGAATCCTACGTCGATCAATTCTCTCGCTGGTACGCCGCGCGGCTTGCCGCACATGGTGTGTGAGGAATGACTATGACAACCTTTGAACAGCCGCCCGTTACCGCAAGCGCCGACTCCGCGCAGATAGCATTCGCACATCCCGACACCTGGAGCAGCTACGGCGCGCAGTGGAACAGCGGTGAACAGAAAGCACTGCAATGCTGTGGTGTGCGCGACGAAACCCACGACGTAAAGACCTTCATTTTTCGTAGTGCGGATTTCAGCGCAATCAGTTTTGAGCCAGGGCAGTTCATTACTGTGTCGCCGATCATTTCGGGGCAAAGCGTGTCGCGCTGCTATACGGTGTCCTCATCCCCCACTCGCCCCTTCGCGCTGTCGATTACTGTCAAACGCGTTCCAGGCGGGACAGTGTCGAATTGGCTGCACGATAATTTGCGTGAAGGCGATAAGCTTCTCGCTTCCGGCCCCGCAGGCAGCTTCACGCCGGTAGGTCGTCCAGCTACCAGGCTGCTTTATCTGTCGGCAGGCTCCGGAGTGACACCTCTGATGTCCATGACTCGGGCGGGGTTCGACATGTCGGCCAGTTTGGATATCGTCTTCGTGCACAGTGCGCGAGCGCCAATCGACATTATTTTCCATGACGAACTGACTCGGATGCAGGCCTGCATGCCTGGGCTGCGTGTCGTGAATATCTGCGAAGGACGCGGTGCTGACACGGTGTGGGCCGGGCCGATTGGCCGTCTGAATTTGGCCATGCTCAGCGAGCTGGTGCCGGATTTCAAGGATCGCGAAGTCTTCACCTGTGGGCCGCCAGGCTACATGGACGCGGTCAAGTCGCTACTCAAGCAGGGAGGCTTTGATTTTCAGCACTATCACCAAGAAAGCTTCGATATTGCGGTGATGGACGACGAACCTCTCCTCGAGCAGGCGTTTGTGCTCAATCAACAACAGGGCTTTTTTACGGTCACGCTGTCTCGCTCAGGCAAAACCTTCAGCATGCCAGGCAACCAGACGATTCTGTCAGCGGCAAAAAAGGCCGGCGCTATCGTGCCCTCCTCTTGCAGCCAAGGGGTCTGCGGTACATGTAAAACAGCCTTGCTACAAGGTACAGTGGAGATGAACCACAACGGCGGCATCCGTCAACGTGAAATCGACAAGGGGCTGCGTTTACTCTGCTGCAGTAAACCTACGTCAGACCTAGTAATCGATTTGTAAGCCCATCTCTTTTTCCAACAATGCCCCCAAACAAGCTATTCATCTATCCGATAAAAAAGGGCCTCATGGCCAATGCCGGTCAGTTAAGCGTAGATACGCCGAACATAAAACCCTGTGGCGATGTTCATCTCAAACTCCTTAACTGACTGGCATGGGCCTCATGGCCCTTTTTTTGTACTCAAACCAAACTCACTTGCTCAGCCACGACTCTCAGGAACAGCTGGGTGCGTCATTCTAGGGCAATCTCAAAAAATGCGAAGTCATGGAAATCCCTGCTTTTTGTTTGGTATCAAATAGTAGGCCGCCCGGGCGCCGCTGGCGTTGAGCCGGGCGCGGCTTTCATCTCCCAGGCGTTGGAGGCGGTGGTTGAACAAGCGGCACGCATCGGCGTACAGCAATCATCGCCCTACCAAAGCGCAATATCGTAGGTAACGTAGATGCGGTTACTATCCCGCCCTCGGGCATAATCCGAACGATATACGTAGTTGCGTAGCTTCACGCCTAATCCCTTGAACGTGCCGCTTTGCAGTACATAAGCCAATTCTGCGTCCCGCTCCCACTCGTGCAACCGCGCGGAACCAGACTTACCGTTGTCTGCGCTCAGATAGCGGGTTGAAAACGTCAGGCCCGGTACACCGACCCTCGCAAAGTCATAGCCGTAGCTAAGCATCCAGGTCTTTTCGTCCTCCTCAATAAACTTGCCGATCCCGACATTGCTGAACGAATAGACCGTCGCACCGCTGATGTACGGCAACCCGGCGTCACCACTCAGCACTTGATAACCACCGCCAAAACTGTGCCCTGCTAGCGAGTAGATCAACTGACCACTGAGCATATCGTTATCGATTTCGCCGGCCCGCCCCGTCCCGGCATCAACACTGTGGAAATAGCGCAGGTCGCTGGTTAGCACTCCGGCACCCAGTGAAAGGTCGTGCTGTATCGACGCGAACTGCTGGCGGTAAAATTCCTCCAGTTCTGCGTAGAAATAGCTAAGCCGAATATTCTTACCCAGCCTGTAATCGCCACCTACGTATGAGAAATCTGACCCCCTGCCGGTGAAGCCATCGGGAACGATCGAACGACTGTCCGAAGAATCCCTTAACTTGAATTGATCCAGATGACCGCCGGTGAGTGTCAAGTTATCGATGTCGGTACTGGTGAACTGTGTGCCCTGATAGGTCTGGGGTAACAGGCGCGCATCGTTGTAGATCAACACCGGCGTCCTGGGCAATAAAGAGCCGAGCTTCACGGTGGTTTTCGCCAGGCGGACTTTGCCCGCTACCCCAAGGCTGGCGAATTCATCGGCGGCGCGTCCGTCATCGTGCACCGCAAGCAGACCTGTACCACTACGACCCTTTCCGGAGTCCAGTTTGACGCCAACGAGACCCAGCGCATCCACACCAAAGCCCAACGTCCCTTGGGTAAACCCGGACTGGTAATCCAGCAGAAATCCCTGCGCCCACTCGGTGCGCTCGCTCTTGGCAGTCTGCGCCGCACGGGCACTCAATCCGTTTTCATCACGGAAATTTTCGTTGAAGTACACGTTGCGCAGTTGAAGCTTCAACTTGCTGTCTTCGATAAATCCCGCCGCGCTGGTACTGGCCAACGGTAGAACGCTCAACAAAGAAAGAACGGCCCCGCGCGTTAAAAACATGCTCATGCTCAATACTCATTGTTGTTATTGGAGATGCACTGATCCGCGCGCCCTTCTCGGGGCACGTGAGTAGTCTTGGTACGGAATTAAGCGATCAGACGAAAAGCGTCAGGGCACCTGTCAACAGGGCCAGAGCGGTCACCACAAGAGAAGTCAGTACCGCCCACTTAAAGGCCGCTTTCTGGAAGTCACCGATGTCGCGGTCGATCATGCCCATTAGCAGCAGAGTAGAGGCTACTAGAGGACTCATCAGATGCACTGGCTGGCCCAGAATCGAAGCCCGTGCAATTTCCAGGGGACTGATACCGTAAGCAGCTGCGGCATTGGCAAGGATGGGGACAACGCCAAAGTAATAGGCGTCGTTCGACAACACAAAGGTCAATGGCATGCTGGTGATGGCCACGACCAGTGGAAACAGATGTCCCCACGCCGGCGGAATCCATTCCACTAGCGTTTGCGCCAAGGCATCAACCATCTTGGTACCGGAGAAGATTCCGGCAAAAATCCCGGCAGCAAACACCAGCAGCACCACGGTCATGGCGTTGCCAGAATGGGCGAGGATCCGTTCTTTCTGAATATCAAGTTGCGGGTAATTGATCATCAGCGCGAGCACAAACCCGATCAGAAACAGGATCGCCGAGTGCATCAGGCCCATCACCAACGCGACCATCACCGCGATCACCAGCAGCAAGTTGACATATGCCAGCTTTGGGCGTTTGTGCGGAGTATCGCTAAGGATCGCCTCGATGTAGCAATTGCCCCCACCGCTTTGCAGTAAGACATTGCCAATGCGCTTGCGCTCGGCGCGGCCCAGCATAAATGCGGTGAAAACCACCCAGGCCGCACCACCAATCATGGTGGGCAGTAACGGAATAAAGTATTCCCCCGCATCCAGTCCTAGCGCGGCAATGGCTCGTGTGGCCGGGCCGCCCCAAGGGCTCATACCGCTCATGATGCTCAGCGACAGCATCGCCACAATGCCGAGGATCATCGGGTTCATGCCGATACGTTTGTACAGCGGCAACATCGCCGCGCAGGTGATCATGTAAGTGGTGGTGCCGTCACCATCCAGAGCAACGGTCAATGACAGCAGCGCCGTGCCAACGGCGATCTTCATCGGGTCGCCATTGACCCGCTTTAGAATTTTGCGGATCAGCGGATCGAACAGTCCGGAGTCGATCATCAGGCCGAAAAACAGAATCGCGAACAACAATAACGCGGCAGAGGGCGCGACCATCTTCAGGCCGTCGAGCATCATTTTGCCTGTTGTCCCGCCGAAACCGCCGATCACCGCAAAGACGATTGGAACAACAGTCAACGCAACGATCGGTGAAAGACGTTTGGTCATGATCAGGACAGTGAACACAACCACCATGGCCAGGCCGAGTAAGGCGAGCATAGGGCAATTCTCTTGTTGTTATATATGAAGAGGCCGACGCCTGAGCGAACGATCCCGAGCCTTCCAGACGACGCAAAAAACGACGCCCGGCGTCAGGCAGCAATTAACGGTTGGGTTGAACCGATGAGTCAGTCAAGCGGTATTAAATGTGCCTGGTAGCCGTGACGGGATCCCAGGTTGATTCCTCGGCTGAGACCGCAGACTTTTTACCGTCAAGGGTATCGAGCAGCACTTGACGGTCACAGGCATTCTCGGAAATCGAAATCACCACGGTCGCCACCGCATTACTTGCCAGGCTGGTGAGGGCTCGTGCTTCGGACATGAAACGGTCGATACCGATCAACAACGCAAGACCCGCCAGCGGAATGTCGTGGATCACCGTCAGTGTGGACGCCAGTGCTACAAAACCGCTGCCGGTTACTCCTGCCGCGCCCTTGGACGACAGCAGCATGATCGCCAGCATGGTCAAGACTTGAGTGATGGAAAGATCAATATTGCAAGCTTGGGCAATGAAGATCGCAGCCAGAGACAGGTATATCGCTGTGCCATCAAGGTTGAAGGAATATCCAGTCGGCAACACAAGACCTACAACACCTTTTTTGCAACCTAAGGCCTGGAGCTTTTCCAGCATGCGTGGCATGACTGGCTCGGTGGATGACGTCCCCAACACCACCAGGAATTCTTCGCGCAGATAACGCAGCAACTTCCAGAGGCTGAAGCCATGGGCCCGGCAAATACTGCCAAGTACCACAAAGACGAAGAAACCACATGCGATGTACAGGGTCATGATCAATTTCGCCAGCGAGCCCAGTGAGGTAATGCCGTACTGCCCGACAGTGAACGCCAGCGCCCCGAATGCACCCATTGGTGCAAAACGCATCAGGTAGGAAAAAATCTTGAAAACCATTTGCGATGCCGCTTCCAGCACATCAAGCACTGGCTTGCCGCGCTCGCCCAGGGAGGACAAGGCGAAACCGCACAGCACCGCGATAAACAGCACGGGTAGAACTTCGCCTTTACTGAACGCACCGATGAAGGTTTCAGGGATGATGTGCATGAAAAACTCGACTACACCAAGCTTCGCTGCCGAATCGGTGTACTGGGACAATCCTGCGGTGCTCAATTGGGTCGGGTCGATGTTCATACCTGCCCCTGGTTTGAACACATAAACAGCCACCAGACCAATAATCAAGCTGATTACGGTCAGTCCGAGAAACAGCAGCATGGTCTTGCTCAGTAAGCGACCGAGAGAGCGTTTATCACTCATCCCTGCTATGCCGGTAACGATGGTGCAGAACACTACAGGTGCGATCATCATCTTGATCAACTTGATGAAAGCATCACCCAACGGTTTGAGTGCGATAGCTTGCTGCGCCCAGAAGTGACCGACCACGACACCCAGCAACACCGCGCAGAGAATCTGGAAGTAGAGCGATTTAACGACTTTCATGGCATCACCCATTGTTAGAGTTGTTCTGATGCAAAAAACTAAAGTAACTGTTCGGGAGATCTATCCGGCAAGTCGCTGAGAAACCGGGGCATACACAAATCCCGAAAACAACCTTCGAGCGGTACGCACAACAGAGGCGCGGATTGTTTCACCGTTATCTCCGGTGTATGACAACACCACGTCGATACCGCCGCCCGGGTGTTCGATCCGCACGTGTTGCAGGCGTGGTTCGCCGGTATCGCCAAGCATTTGCGCGACCACACTGCCTTTGCTGACACAAGCGGTCGCCAAGCCGATCGAGCCGGTGATGGCCAATGCGCGATGACAGCTGTGCGGCATGAAGTAACGAACCTGGAGGGTGCCACCCGCCTTGGCCGGTGCAACCAGCACCGGCTTGGGAATGACCATGCCGCTGACGTCGCCCAAGCCCATGGCCACACCGGCACGCAGCCGCAAGCCTTCAAGGCGACACAGAAAATCTTTGTCGGCGTCCAGTTCTGCAGGCGTTTCATCGCCGCGCTTGCCAAGATAGCGTGCTTCGATGATCACCATCGGCATGGCCATGTCGATGCAGGTCACTGGAGTATCGTTAAAGACGTCTTGGGTGTTGCCCGTCGGAAAGAGCTTGCCGGTCTTACTGCCAGCGGCGTCGAGGAAGGTCAGTTGAACCGGTGCCGCACTACCCGGCACGCCATCAATGGCGGTGTCCCCTTCATAGCTGACCTTTCCTTCCGGCGTTTGCACTTCAGAAGTGACGAAGGTGCCCGTATTGAGGTTGCGGATGCGCACGCTGGTCATTTTGCTTTTCGCCTTGACCAGGCCTTGCTCAATTGCGAATGGCCCGACAGCACAGAGCATATTGCCGCAGTTTGGTGCCGTATCCACCCGGCGCGAGGAGACCATGACCTGAACAAACAGGTAATCAACATCGGCATCGGGATGCAACGAAGGACTGACGATGGCGACCTTGCTGGTCTGCGGGCTGCCGCCACCGATCCCGTCAATCTCCAATTCGTGACCGGAACCCATCAACGAGAGCAGCAATTCATCTCGCTCCTCAATTGACACAGGCAGATCCCAGGCGAGGAATACAGGCCCCTTTGAGGTGCCACCGCGCATCAGTACACAAGGAATTCGTTGCATGGCTACTAGCTCTTGTTAATCAATCAAGGTAATTGATGTCTTGCAAACAAGAGTGACAGGGATGCAATGGTGTTTCCAATGCAAAGATTTGCGCTATTATTGCGTTTGGCGAAAGAGTTTTCTCACCTGCCTCTGGGTATATCGCGCTTTTTTCGTGAGCAACAAATATGGAATACGAGCTTCAAGACATCAGATCTTTCGTGAAAATCGCCGAACTTGGCAGCTTTCACGAAGCCGCAGATGCTCTGCATCTTTCTCAACCAGCTCTAAGCCGGCGGATAAAGAAACTGGAAGAGGGCTTAGGAACTACGCTGCTTGATCGCACAACGCGTAAGGTAAGCCTGACCAGTGTCGGGCGTGATTTTTTGCCGAAGGCGCGTCGGTTGCTGGACGATTTCGACGACTCGATCCTCAACATTCGAGAGCTGGCAGAGCGGCAGATCGGTCGGGTAACCCTCGCCTGTATCCCCACCGCCGCATTTTACTTCCTGCCGTCGGTAATCCGCCTCTACAACGAACGCTACCCTAAAATCCGGATTCGCCTGCTAGACCTAAGCGCGAATGAAGGCCTGGAAGCAGTACTGCGCGGCGAAGCGGACTTCGGCATCAATATGATGAGCGGCCAACACCCAGACATTGAGTTCGTGCCCCTGGTAAACGAGCCATTTGTTTTGGCGTGCCGGCGCGACCATGAGTTGGCCAAACGCGAGTCCGTAACCTGGTCGGAACTCAGTGACTATCGTTTAATCGGGGTGGGTCGCCTGAGCGGGAATCGCATGCTTTTAGATCACGCCTTGTCGGGCTTGAGTTGGCGTCCACAGTGGTTCTATGAAGTGCAGCATCTCTCTACATCACTGGGATTAGTCGAAGCTGGCCTTGGAGTGTCAGCGATGCCAAGTCTTGCGATGCCTGCGAGCGATCATCCAACATTGGTCAGCGTCCCACTTATTGAACCGGTGGTGAACCGCTCGTTGGGGCTGGTTTACCGTCGAGGCGCATCCCTCTCCCCGGCAGCCGAGAAATTCGTCTCAATTCTGCTGGAACAGTGGCCCCAATGATGTGCCCACAACGCAGTCCATGAGCTGATCGCCCGGAATTGGTGAGAGCTTTTCAGTTTGATCGTTCTGCCACGTTTGCCCATTCACCGGACTGTGGACAAGCAGAGCGGTGTCATACCCCATGGACGACTTGGATTTCCATATGCAAAAAGGTTTGATCGTGACTACAGAAAAGCCCTCCCAAAAAGGAAGGAAAGTATTAATATCGCGCATAAGAACGCCGGTTTGTTAGATGTGTTTGCTCGCACGAACATCATCAATCAAATCGGCGTTCTTGTTTCTGTGTTTCCCGGGATTCCGTGAAGAACCCCTTGTCGGGCAATGCCGGTCAGTTAAGCACTGGATTCCCCCAAAAGATCGCAGCCTGCGGCAGCTCCTACAGGTTTTGCGCACACCTGTTATTACAAGGGTGAATCGGCTCGGCGTAGGAGCTGCCGCGATCTTGTCGATATTACATTCGCCGAAAGGCTCTGGTTTATGTCGAAGTACTGTGCATTTCTCTTAACTGACAGGCATTGCCCCTTGTCGGGCCTTTTTTGTACTCGCTGCAGTACCTGCCACCTTCCTCGTTACACAAATAGTTCACAAAGACAGGTCATCATTGTCAGGAACGATCACCCACACAGTGCGTTTTTTGACACTCGATGCCTGCCTGCCAACGCCACAGAGCAGGTTGAGCCCAAAAAATAAAAACAGATCAATCAAAAGGGTACTGCAATGACCGACACGCGAGAGTCCCATCAACCCATAACCTGCCTGAACCTGGCTCTTCAACGTAACAACCAGCTTTTCAGCGAAGCCCAAAGCTTGAGCTGCGCCGCCCTGGATTTTCTTGATCGGCCTTACCTGGACACGGAAGCTTTCAGCCAGTACCAGGAAAAGCGACGACATGCCGATATTAAATATGATGACGCCATCGAGCACCTGCGATTGCTCATGACGCAAAACCACCTTCCCCGGCTCACCCGACATTTCCGTTAACATAAGGCCGCCGAATTCGCTTGAGCGGCTATGGATGTCTGATTCAACAGGGAGATGGGTCGTCATGTATAAAATATGTGCAGGCTATGCCAGCGTGGTGGTCAATACACTTTCGGCGCAAGGACTGGATGTCAAAGGTCTGTGCCAGGAGGCAGGGCTTGATGTCAAGCTCGTAGAAATACCGGGATCATTCTGCGAACGAAGCACTATCTACCGCCTATGGGATCTGGCGGCTCAGGCATCCAGTGATCCGAACATTGGTTTGAAGGCCTACGAGAACTTCCATCCGGGGATTTTTCAGATCGTCAGCTATACCATGGTGTCCAGTTTGAACCTGAAAAAGGCATTCGAACGGCTGATTCATTTCAGCCCGTTGATCGGTAATGGATTCAACCTGTTTGTTGTCCAGGAACAACAGCATTACCGCCTCGCCGCGTTCGATCATCATCAGCGCGGTTCGATCAAGCCCCGGCAGTACACTGATGCCAGCCTCGGAACCCTGTTAGGTGTCTATCGCTGGCTGAGCGGTGGCAAATCGCTGAAACCGCTGAGTGTGGAGTTTAGCTATCCCCAACCGGAAGACATCTACGAGCATCAGCAGCTGTTTGGTTGCGAGCTGCGTTTCGGGGCGGACTATGACAGCATCCTGTTCGATGGTGAGGAGCTGCTGCGTCCGTTGAGCATGGCCAATGAGACGTTGGCCAAGCTCCATGACAGCTATGCCAAGGCTCAGCTTCACCTGTTGGATGACTTCACCATTGTCTGCAGGATTCGCGCATTGATCACCGAACGCCTGAGTCTGGGGCAAAGCCAGGCCCAGTGTGATATGGAGTCGATTGCGGCCGCGTTGAATATCTGCAAGCGAACGTTGCAACGGGCACTGGAGAAGGCGGGCACGCAGTTCACGGATGTCCTGAACTGTGTGCGTCAGCAGCTGGCCGACTTCTACCTGCGTCATTCCCATTTCAATATGAAGCACGTGACTTACCTTCTCGGTTTTCACGACCACAGCAGTTTTCACAAGGCTTGCCTTCGCTGGTTCGGCATGACCCCCGGTCGGTATCGAGCCAAAGAATCATCGCTTAAGGCCAAGGAAACCAAAATCATTCTAGCCGGCTAAGGTAGGCGTAATACCTTGGGTAGAACGCCCTTCTGCTCATTTGGGGCTTTCAGATCGTCCCTGGTGACCTCGCACTCGAGAGCAGAGTCGCCGGGTTCGGATGCAGAACATCGATTTTTTATGGTTGGCGGACAAGACCCTGGACGATGGTCAACGCCGTTCTCAGATCACCCATCGATGGAGCGCCGAGACACATCCTTGCACCTCCAAAGCACCCTGCGGGTTCACTGCCGTGGAGGATGGCAGGGTGATCAATACACCCCATTCATGGACTGCGCGTTCCAGTTCATGCGCTCGCGACATCGGCATGGGAAGCCAGATGTGATACCCCTGATCCGCTGGCTCGTGCATGGCGCTCCCAAGGATCGACTGAGCCATTTCAAGCCTCATCCTGTTCGGAGCGCATCCGATCCATCAATCAGCATTTGGCGACGAGAGAAGGTTTGAAAAATCGCAAATACGAAACTTTGCTGCAATGGCGCCGCTTCCAAGTCTGGTTTGCGGAACGGAACTGTGAGCGACGGTGTCATTTGTATTAGACACCTTGGTGTCGCAATCCTGTTGAGATCGAGAGGTCGTTTTCATGAACAATATCATCTACATCGTCGGGGCAGTTGTGATCGTCCTGGTTATCCTGTCGTTTGTCGGTCTTGTATAGACTGTCAGCTGAGAGTCGTTTTTGTGACCGGGTGCGGTCTAGTACGAACCAAGCCACGGCATTTGGAATAACAAGGCATGTATCCGACGCCCCCTGATGGTCGCTACTTTGTAGTCAAAGGGCAGCTGTGGCGTTGCACCAACCTGGCACTAAGTGAGGATGTGCGGCAGCGCCTCGTTGACGAACTCATGGCAGCGCGACGTGAGGTGAAGGCAGCGAAAGCTTCTGGCGATCCTGGGCAACTGAAGGTGGCCAGGGCGCGCGTCCAAACGGCGAAGGTGGCGCTGGGGGAGCGCGGGCCGGTTTGGTGGGACGATGGCAGCGAATTTGTACATCGCTTGCCTACAGACTAGAGGCCCTGGGGAATCCAGCACTCCCCCTGCCAAACTGGGCACCCGATTCTTGGCCAGCCCTTCAACGCTGATCCGATAGACTGTCTTAAAACTGAAACCTAATGGTCATATATTGAATCAACTGTTTTCATAATCCTGGCTTCAGGCCTTCTTCACGGATGAACTACCCTCATGCGTCGTGTCGTCTTCAATCAAAAAGGTGGTGTTGGCAAATCCAGCATCGCCTGCAATCTTGCCGCTGTGAGTGCAGCCCAAGGCTACCGAACACTGCTGGTTGATCTCGATCCCCAAGCGAATTCGACTCATTACCTCACCGGCCTGCTCAAAGACGACATTCCCACGGGCATTGCCGACTTCTTCAGACAAACACTGTCTGGTGGCTTTGCCAGCAAAAGGAGTCGAGTGGCCATAACCGAGACCTCTTACGAGAACCTCCATCTCGTGACGGCAAGTCCAGATCTTTCAGATCTCCAGTCAAAGCTTGAGAGCAAATTCAAGATCAATAAACTGCGCAGGTTGCTGGTGGAGCTCTCAGAGGACTACGAGCGTATTTACATTGACACCCCTCCCTCGCTCAACTTCTTCACCTTCAGCGCCTTGGTCGCAGCTGATCGGTTGTTGATTCCATACGATTGCGACGCTTTTTCTCGGCAGTCCTTGTACAGCGTCATAGCTCAAGTAGAAGACTTGCGTCTGGATCACAATGAATCACTGCAGGTAGAGGGCGTGGTGGTGAATCAGTTTGTCGGGCACACCGGCTTACACCAGAAGCTCGTAGACGAAATGCTCGCAGAGGGTCTTCCAGTGCTACCGGTTTACCTCAGTAGCTCCGTCAAAATGCGCGAGTCTCACGAAGCATTTGTACCCCTTATCCATCTGGCACCGCGCCATAAGCTCTCGATGGAATTTGTTGATTTGCTGGATGCACTGGAGCGAGCAGCTTAGACAGTGTAAAAACGGCGTCTATGGGATGATGAACAAGTGCGCGCCAAGGGTTTGGATCGTGGGTTAAAGATTGCAGTCAATCACGAGCGGCAGCTATCGGGCCAAAATCCGTCGATGTTCTCTGCCGGCTAAACTTCTTCCAGTTTCAGCCTGAAATGCCAATGCGAAGCAGAAAATCAAGCCCCAAAAAAAAGCACGGGGCTTGATGTGAATCACACGGCATCAGGATTTACGTCCGCCCCCCTGGCTATATTCACCGACCATCAACGCCTGCGCGAGTACCTGTCGAGCCTCGACAATGACCTCGCGCGCTATGTGCAAATTTTCACACTCGAAACGGCTGACGCGGGGACCAAGCTCGATATTTTCCATTGCCTTTCAGCGGAAGAAAAAGTCATCGCTGCACACGAGTCCCTCTCGTACGGCATTGCTCATGAGATGAAGCAAATGATGTTCGCTGATGACGTCAAACATTGGAAAGTCAGCGGCGGATGAAACCAGTGCGTGACCTGGAGCAAGCGTCGAAACCCTCATGCGCCGCTGCACATGTGGCGTTACTGTAACTACAGCTTTACAACTTCGGTCATTCATTGTTGTTTGTTCTTAACAACCTATAGCTGGCAAAATACTTTTACCGATCACGCGCACCACTATCTGGCAACCGTTTGCCAATACGATTGTGCAATTAACGGCCTTGCGGCAATCGACAGAAAACGAAGGTACTTCAATCTGGCAAGGTGCAGATTTCCAGCTAATGTATGAAGTACCGAGGCGTTTGAATATTCTGGAGGTCTATCAATGACCACCGAGCCGCTAAATCCAGTCGAACCTCTACCGATGGAGCTTGCGAATCGGCAATTGACTTCCTCGCCCACGGACGTCTCGCTTAAAGAAGCGTTTGACATATACCAGAAACAAAGCGATACCATTCACAAGCTTTGGGCGTACTTTCAAATTGTGTCGTTTGCCGTGCTCGGTTACACCGTGGGCACCGACAAAACACTCTGGCAGACTCATACCTATATACTCATAGGCCTTAGCTACCTGTTTTTCGCGATAGCCAATCAATGGGTGCTGATCATTTCCCAAGTAGAACTTAATCGATTTTCGACTGCTGTCCAGGAAGCGGCAAATAACAGCGGTCCCGTTGGGAATAAACTTTCGATAAAGGCTGTCGCTCCTTGGAAAATCTGTTTATTCCACAGCATTTCTGCCTTGATTGTACTAGGAGCCTTGTACGCAACCTGGCACGGGAAATGCTTCAATCATTGGTCATGCCTGAAGACAGAAGTAACAGCAACCAAAGAGCCATGAGCAATAAAAGTCCGAGAGCTGTGGGCTTTGGCGAGCTGCGGAGAAACAACCTCAAGCAGGACACATCTACGGGACGTCGACAAGCTGCTCATCGACGCCCCGAGCACAAATGGGCTTTAACGGGATGCGAGAACACCATTCAACCTCGCCACTTGCGTAGCCAATGCGTCCATCAGATCTGGCGACAAGCAATCATAAGGTTCCAAACCGAGCGCGCGCAGTTTTTCGCGAATTTCCTTCATGTCCTCCGGTGGGGTGCCGGTTTCGATGATCGACGAAACGAAGGCTGCAAAGCCTGGTGCAGCCCAGCCCTTTTGCGGAGATAGCTCGGTATGCACGAAGTCCAGCCCATAGAACGCATGGTCTTTATTTTCGATGCGGCCGTACATATGTGCATGGCACTCTTTGCAGGCATGTCGTTGAATAGCCGCGCGCTCGTCGACGATAACCAGCTTCTCTGCGTGCGCGATGACGCTGACTTTATCGCGGGGAACAACTGCAATAACCGCAAATTTCGCCCCTGCGGGCTTCCAGCATTTGCTACAGCCACAGGCGTGATTGTGCAGGGTCTGGGCGTCAATCCTGATTTCAACCTTATCGGTCGGACACAGGCATTGCAGGGTACCGCCAGAGAAGTTTGCAGCGCTTGGCTCTATTCCGTTATCCAACGAAGGATGAAGTTTCAAGTTGCTCATGATAAACCTCCAGTATCAGGGAGTATTCGAACTGAATCTGGAGGCTCGGCTCCAGGGTGCGGATCAGTTTTTGAAAACGGTGCGGATCGATTGCCTTCATATATTAGATCGAAGGCCTCATTGATACATTCAAGTGGCATGGAATGAGTGACGAAGGGAGCTGGATCGATTTCACCGCTCATGGCATCCTTAATTCTCTTTGGCAATTGAAAGCGTCCCTTGACGCCACCGAACGCAGAGCCTTTCCACGTGCGCCCTGTTACGAGCTGGAATGGACGCGTGGAGATTTCCTGACCTGCGCCGGCACGCCAATCCCGGGCATCACATAATGATCTGGGTGAAGCCAACATGAAAACGGTCACCGCCCTTTTCACCTGTCTGCTCGCTGCCAGCCTGTGCGCGGCGACGAGCACCTGTGCAAATGCTGCGTCCTTCAAGACCAGCTTCGACTGCGCCAAGACAAGGGAATCTGTCGAAAAGCTCATCTGTCGCGATCCGCAACTGGCGCAGATGGATATCGAACTGACGCGTCTTTATCGCCTGGCGCTCACGGATGAACGCTCAGTACCGCGTCCGGATAAAGTCCTGATCGATCAGCAGTTCTGGATCGATGCCCGCAATCAGTGTGCCTCCACACCTACGCCCAAGGCGTGCACGATCCAACGTTATGCCGAGCGCGCGCACCAGCTACGCCAAGGCTCGGCAATTGTGAGAACCAAGGATCCAGACAGGCTCACCGAAGGTCCCCTGGCTTTTCGTTGTACAGGGTTTAACGCGCTGATTGCCGCCACCTTCTTTAGCACGCAGCCTGGTGTCGTGTACCTTAAATGGGCGAACACCTCGATCACCCTGAGCCAGGTGCAGAGTGATTCAGGAACCCGATACACTGGCAAGGATTACCAGGGGAACTACAGCTTCTGGCAATACGGCAACGTGGTCCTTTTCCAGAAGCCAGGCTCAGGAGAAATGAGTTGTACGGCCGAGCCGGTCGGCTGATTTCTCTGGCGTGCTATCCCAGCCTCCCCCCAACGCTTTATAGATCGCGACTATTCCTCGGTACTGATCAATTTCACCCAGTGCCTGAGCATCCTCGGCGTTCAGCCGCTCACGCTGTGCGTCCAGCAAAACCAGATAATCCACCGTCCCTTCTTTGTACTGGATAGCCGCCAGGTCTGCCGCTGCACGACTCGACTCGCTTTGCCTGATCAACGACAGCAGCCGCTGTTGGCGTTTGCTATAGTCGCTGAATGCGTTTTCCGACTCCTCCAGAGCGAGCAACACGTGCTGCTCATAGGTCGCCAACGCGCCTTCAGCTTCGGCATTCGCACCACGGATGCGCGCCCGCACGCTGCCCAGGTCAAATGCCGCCCAGGTAATGCTCGGTCCCAACCCCCATGCTCTGGCAGCACTAGAACCTATCTGCGAACCGCGGCCCGCGGTGAATCCCAGGAACCCGCTCAAGCTCACTCTCGGGAACAGGTCTGCGGTGGCCACGCCGATATCCGCTGTGGCGGATGCCAGTCTGCGCTCGGCGGCGAGCACATCAGGGCGTCGGCGCAACAACTCGGCGGGATCACCGATAGGCAGTGCTTTAACGATGGCAGGCAACTCGGCGGGGCTCAACGACACACTCAATTTATCCGGGCGTTCCCCCAACAGCGTGGCGATGCGGTTTTTCTGCCGCACCTGCTCCGCTTGAAGTTGCGGAACCGTGGCCTCGACAGCCGCCAATCGCGCATCGGCACGCACAACGTCGAGTTCATTGCCCACACCAGCAGCGCGCAGGCTGACCGTCACGTTGCGCGAGTCCTGCTGATTCTGCAGGTTCGCCAAGGCTATTTTTTCCCGCAGTTGCGCGCCCCGTAATTGGCCATAGGCATCAACCAACTCGGCAATCATCGTGACACGAAGCTGATACAGGTCTGCCGCCGCAGCGTCTTCCTGGGCGTTGCTGGATTCCAGTTGACGCTGGATCCGGCCAAACAGATCGACTTCCCACGCCATGTCCAGGCCCAGATCGTAACGCTCGATGTTGACTCGGCTTTCGGTCTGACCGGGCACCTGGCCCCGCCCCTGCTGGCTGCTCACGCGACTGGTGACGACTGGCAGATTGTCATTGCTGATGTCATCACGAATCGCGCGGGCCGCTTTCCAGCGGGCAAACGCCACGCGCAAGTCGCGGTTGCCTTCCAGGGATTTGCTCACCAACTGATTGAGCGTTGGGTCATCAAACTGTTGCCACCACACCGTTTCAAACCGCGATTGATCGTAGTGGCCGGTTTGGGCCGACACGACATTTGCAGGCGCTGTATCGGGCGTTTTGTAGTCGGGGCCCACCGTGCAGGCGCAGAGCGCGGCGACCAGAAGGCTGACTGAAAAAAGCTTCAAAGCGTTCATGAGTGTGCCTGCGAATTCAATGCGTTTACCTGATGAGCCTTGGTGGCGTCGCGCGCGTTTTTGCGCTCGATATAGCGACGAATCAGAACGAAGAACACCGGCGTCAACAGCAACCCGAAGAAGGTCACACCGAGCATCCCGGAGAACACCGCGACTCCCATCGCACGACGCATTTCCGAGCCTGCACCGGTGGACGTCACCAGTGGAATCACACCCATGATGAAGGCAAAGGAGGTCATCAGAATCGGCCGTAGACGCATGCGGCATGCTTCCAGCACCGCATCCAGCGGGGACATGCCCTGGTCCTGTTTGTCCTTGGCGAACTCGACGATCAGAATCGCGTTCTTGCAGGCCAGGCCGACCAGCACAATCAAGCCGATCTGGGTAAAGATGTTGTTGTCTCCCTTGAAAATGATCACCCCGGCAATCGCCGACAGCAGGGTCATCGGCACGATCAGAATCACCGCCAATGGCAGGCTCCAGCTTTCATACAGCGCGGCCAGTACCAGGAAGGCGAGCAGCACGCAAAGCGGGAACACCAACAGGGCGGTGTTGCCGGACAAAATCTGCTGGTAGGTCAAGTCGGTCCACTCGTACGTCATGCCATTGGGCAGCTCTGCTTTCAGCAGTTTTTCAATGGCGGCCTGTGCCTGGCCGGAGCTGTAGCCGGGGGCTGCGCTGCCGTTGATTTCTGCGGTGATGAAACCGTTGTAGTGCATGACCCGATCAGGGCCCGAGGTCGGGCTGACCTTGACGAACGTGGCCAGCGGGATCATTTCGCCGCGGTCATTGCGCACCTTCAACTGGCCGATCTGCTCGGGCTCCTGACGGAACCGTTGCTCGGCCTGAACGTTGACTTGATAGGTCCGGCCGAAACGGTTGAAGTCGTTGGCATACAGCGAGCCCAGGTAAATCTGCAGCGTGTCGAAGATGTCGTTGATCGCGACGCCATGGGTCTTGGCTTTCTCGCGATCGATGGCGGCCTCGACCTGCGGCACGTTTACCGTGTAGCTGGTGAACAGCTTGGCCAGTTCAGGAACATCGCGACTCTTGTTGATGACGTTCATGGTTTCTTTGTAGAGCGCTTCGTAGCCAAGGTTGCCGCGATCTTCGATCTGCAAACGGAACCCGCCGATGGTGCCCAGGCCTTGAACAGGCGGTGGCGGAAACACGGCGATATAGGCGTCCTGGATGCCACCGAACTTGGCGTTCAGCGAGGCGGAAATCGCACCGGCCGACAGACTGGAATCCTTGCGTTCACCGAAAGGCCGCAAGCCGATAAAAGCAACACCGGCGTTCGGGCTGTTGGTGAAGCCGTTGATCGACAGTCCGGGGAATCCAACGGCGCTGTCAAAGCCCGGCTCGTGCATGGCAATGTCGCTCATCCGGCGGATGACCGATTCAGTGCGATCAAGGCTCGCCGCATCCGGCAACTGCGCGAAGGTCACCAGGTACTGTTTGTCCTGGCTTGGCACGAAACCGGTCGGCGTGGTACTGAAGCCCAGCCAGGTCATGACAATCAAGCCGCCGTAAACCACCAGCGCGATGCCGCTGCTGCGGATGACGCGCGCAACCGTGGCGACATAGCCATGACTGGCCTTGTCGAATAAACGGTTGAACGGTTTGAACAACCAGCCACCCAGCAACCGGTCCAGTACTTTGGAAAAGCGATCTTTCGGCGCACCGTGAGCCTTGAGCAGAACCGCTGCCAGGGCTGGCGACAAGGTCAACGAGTTGAACGCCGAAATCACCGTCGAGATGGCGATGGTCAACGCGAACTGCTTATAAAACTGCCCGGTCAGGCCCGAGATGAACGCGGCGGGCACGAATACGGCGCATAACACCAATGCCGTGGCGATGATCGGACCGGTCACCTCCCCCATGGCTTTTTGGGTGGCCTCGACGGGCTCAAGGCCCGACTCGATGTTTCGTTCGACGTTCTCCACCACCACGATCGCATCGTCGACCACGATCCCGATGGCCAATACCAGGCCGAACAGCGACAGCGCGTTGAGCGAGAACCCCAGCAAGTGCATCACGGCAAAGGTACCGACCAGTGACACCGGCACAGCGACCAGCGGAATGATCGACGCACGCCAGGTTTGCAGGAACAGAATCACCACCAGCACCACCAGAATCAGTGCTTCAAGGAGCGTATGCACCACCGCTTCGATCGAGCTGCGCACGAAGACTGTCGGGTCGTAGACGATCTCGAAATCCATGCCTTCCGGGAAGTTTTTCTTCAGCTGCGCCATCTTCGCCCGTACCTGGTCGGAGATGTCGATGGCGTTGGAACCCGGACGCTGGAAGATCGGCATCGCCACCGCTTCCTGATTGTTGAGCAAGGCGCGCAGAGCGTACTGGTTGGAACCCAATTCCACCCGGGCAATGTCTTTGAGGCGAGTGATCTCGCCGTTCGGACCGCTGCGGATCACCACGTTCTCGAATTCTTCCTCGCTGACCAGACGCCCTTGGGAATTGATCGACATTTGGAAGCTCGTCGCGTTTGGCGACGGTGGTGCACCCAGTTGGCCGGCCGCAACTTGACGGTTTTGCTCGCGTACGGCGTTGACCACGTCAGTTGCGGTCAGGTTACGGGATGCAGTTTTTTCCGGGTCGAGCCAGATACGCAGCGAGTAGTCACCTATGCCGAACAACTTCACATCGCCGATACCATCCAGGCGGGCCAGCTCATCCTTGACGTTGAGGATGGCGTAGTTGGACAGGTACAGCATGTCGTAGCGCTTGTCGGGCGAGACCAAATGCACCAGCAGCGTCAGCTCCGGAGACGCTTTGTCGACGGTGATACCGATACGCGTCACTTCTTCGGGCAGCTTGGGTTCGGTGCGGGTCACACGGTTCTGAACTTGAACCTGGGCGTTGTCCAGGTCAGTGCCCAAGGCAAAGGTAATGGTCAGGGTGAGTCTGCCGTCAGCCGTGGAGTGCGAGGACATGTAAAGCATGTTCTCGACGCCGGTGATGGCTTGCTCCAGCGGAGCTGCCACGGTTTCACCGATGACTTTTGGGTTGGCGCCCGGGAAGTTGGCACGGACCACAACGGTCGGCGGAACCACTTCCGGGTATTCACTGATCGGCAGCTGGAACAGCGAGATGGCGCCGGCGATCAGGATCAGCAGCGACAGCACCGCTGCGAAGATCGGTCGCGTGATAAAGAACTGGGAAAACTTCATCTCGGTACTCCTTATCCGCGAGGTGCGACGGCAGCTTCCGTCTTCACCAGAGCGGGTGACTTAGCGGAAGCCGGCTGATGGGAGGCTTCGATCGCCTGACGCTGACGGGCCAGTGTGGCGACCGTTTCCGGGCTGGCCATCGGTGCATCCTGAGGATCGATCACCGCGCCGGGCCGAACGCGCTGCAGACCGTTGATGATGATGCGATCATCTTTTTGCAAACCACCACGCACGATGCGCAAGCCCTCAAGCTTCGGCCCCAGATCAACACTGCGATAGACGGCTTTGTTGTCCTGGTCGACCACCAGCACGAATTTTTTGCCGAGGTCGGTACCCACCGCTTCATCTTTGATCAGCAGGCCGGGATAAGCGGCGCTGCCCACCAGTTTCAACCGGGCATACAGACCTGGGGTGTACTGACCGTCAGCGTTGTCGAACACCGCGCGACCACGGATGGTGCCGGTTTTCGGATTGACCTGGTTGTCGACAAAGTTCATCTGCCCGAGGTGGCTGTTGCCCTCCTCGTTGGACAGTCCCATGTACACCGGCGTGGTTTGACCGCGCTGCCCCTGGCGGGAAAGCAGGCTGTATTTGAGGAACATGCGTTCGTCCGCATCGAAATAGGCGTAAACCTTGTCGGTGGAGACCACGCTGGTCAGCGGTGTGGTGTCGGCGGTCACGATGTTGCCAGCGGTGATTTCCGCACGGCTGACCCGGCCAGTGATCGGTGCGGTGACGCGGGTGAAGCTGAGGTTCAAACGCGCAAGATCCAGTTGCGCTTGAATGGCATCGACACCGGCCCTGGCTTCCTGAGCGGTGGTGGTGCGGGTGTCGGCCAGCTCGGCGGAGATCGCGTTGCTGCTCAGCAGACGCTGGCCGCGCTGCGCTTCGTTGCCGGTGCGGACCCGTGTGGCGCGTGCCTGTTGCAGCTGCGCCTCGATGCGATGCACTTCATGCTCGAACGGACGTGGATCAATCTGGAACAGCAAATCGCCCTTCTTCACCAGCACACCATCGGTAAACGCCACACGTTCGATCTGGCCCGAAACCCGTGGACGAACCTCTACGGTTTCCGGCGCTTCCAGGCGAGCGGTAACTTCATCCCATTCGGTAATGGGCTGCTCAAGCACTTTGGCGACGGTGACGTGTGGCGCCCTCGGAGCCTGAGCGGCATTGGGTGTCCGATCACACGCGCCAAGCACCATCAGTGCCAGCGCAGCAAGGGGATAACGCAAAGGTTTGAGTGACTGTTCCATGGGTAGTGTCCGCCAGACGGTTTAGGAATTTCCGGATTCTCGACCTCGCGCGAGGTCACGACGAATTGAACGGAGTGAAGTTGGCTATCATCAATAATGATGACCATCATGTTTAATGGCAAAAAAAGGGACCGCCCCGGTTACACCCTTGTGTTGGTGATCGCAGTACAAACGTAGAGATTTTTGACTTGAGCCTCAGGCTCGGGATCCGCCAGACTGGCGTCGATACGGACAAAGCCATTGCAGCAACTTTATATGACGATCATCATCAATACCAGCCTCTCAGCGAAGCTTTGCGCAAGCAAAGCCAAACGGGATACAGGAGCAGTCTCATGAAAGTCACGAAAGACCAGGCCGCGGCGAACAAAGAGGCGATCCTCACTGCCGCGTCCCGGCTGTACCGGGAAAAAGGAATCGATGGAATCGGCATTGGTGAACTGTCGCGTTCTGTGGGCCTGACCCATGGCGGCTTTTACGGACAGTTTCCGGGCGGCAAGGAACAGCTGGCTTCAGAGGCGGTCTCCCGGACGTTCGAGTCCAATATCCATAATTGGCAAGACGCCAAATCCATTCCCGAACTCATTCAGGGCTACCTGACACAAGGGCATCTGGATAACTGGACCGAGGGCTGCCCCATCCCTGCACTGGGCGCAGATGTTGCCCGCACAGGTGGTGCCGTCAGCAGTTCCTTCACCAGAGGCGTCGAGCGTTTGATCGAAACGCTGATGGCGCTTGTCGAGGGGGAAAACCACGACGAGAAGTATCAGGAGTCGCTGCGCATACTGTCATCGATAGCGGGTGCGGTGCTGATTGCCAGAGCGCTGGACAACCCTGAGTTGTCTGAGCAGTTCCTACAGTCGGTCATCAGTGCCTGGCCTGCCGCTCCCGAAAAAAAACATTGATGTCGCCCTGATTCATGACGTTGACGTGTATACCCATCATGGATGTTCTGCTCTACCGAAGGAGTGAATCTGGCGCAAGTACGGGGGGCGGCTACGTTGAAGAAGCCGTTTGCCAAGACAGTCCAGGGAAGGTCATTCCAGTAACGAGACCAGATGAGGCTCGATCGAGGTCGCAAGTACCTCAAGCAAAGCCAGCGTCACCGGCAGCTTGAAGCGTCGCCGTCCCGCGCTGCCGGGATTGAGGTATAGCTGTTCGCCGCGCCACTCTATGCGTGGCTTGTGTGAGTGGCCGGTGATCACCAGCTTGATGCCTGCATCGAGCACATCCGGGACATCGGCGATGTCATGCACCAGCAAAGTCTCCCATCCGTTGAGGTCGAAACGTAGACAGTCGGCGAGATTTTCTGCCCAAGGGGCGCCCAGATCATTGTTCCCGCGTACTACGTGCAGTGGGGCGATAGACTCCAGTTGATCGAGAATTTCGAGGTTGCCGATGTCACCCGCGTGAATGATCCGCTCACAACCCTCCAGGGCGGCACGGGCTTCTGGGCGGAGCAAGCCATGGGTATCGGAAATCACGCCAACTTTCATGCAAAGCTCCAGACCTGGCTCATGAATCGGAACCCAGTGATAGTAATCTCGTGCTAACGCTTTGCCGAGCGGCTCGACTGCCTTTTTGGCAGCACGCACTTGCAATGTCACTCCCGCCCTGCCGCGTGTATCGAAGGAGATGCCCACCCTGGCTGCGTGAAAACACGCTCACTTTGATGCTTCAGGAGTTTAAGGAATGACGCTGTCATTTCTTTTCGCTTGTCGTGATCAGGTATTCCTCGCTACATAGAAAAAACCTATGCCGTCAGGAACATCAAGGAGATAACCATGAATAAAGCCATTTCTCGTCGTAGCGGAGGTCAAATATTAGTGGATGCCTTACGCATCCATGGCGTCAAAAGAGCTTTCTGTGTTCCGGGAGAAAGCTACCTGGCGGTTCTCGACGCATTGCATGACGTGCAGGAAGAAATCGATCTGGTCGTATGCCGTCAGGAAGGTGGTGCGGCCTACATGGCTGAAGCCTACGGCAAGCTCACTGGAGAGCCTGGCATCTGCTTCGTTACCCGAGGCCCGGGGGCAACAAACGCCTCTGTCGGCGTTCACACGGCGTACCAGGATTCCTCGCCGATGATCCTGTTCATTGGCCAGGTCGCTCGCGATCAACAGTATCGCGAAGCCTTTCAGGAAATTGATTTTCGCCAGATGTTTGGCCCCTTGGCGAAATGGGTCGTACAAATAGACGACACAAGCAGAATTCCCGAGCTGATAAGCCAGGCGTTTCACCGAGCGGTCAATGGCAGGCCAGGGCCGGTGGTGGTCGCTCTGCCAGAGGACATGTTGACTGAAATGGCGGAAGTCAGTGATGCGGGACCTTTCAAACGTGTCTTGATGACTCCCGCCGCCGAGCAAATGGCCGCCATGCAGCAACTGCTCGAGCGATCAGAGCGTCCATTGATGGTGCTGGGTGGCAGCGGCTGGGATAGCGAATCAGTCCATGACATTCGGCTTTTTGCTGAGCAGCAAGGTCTCCCGGTTGCAGCCTCCTTTCGCTGCCAGGACCTGTTCGACAATCGACATCCCAACTATGCAGGAGATCTTGGATTCGCCGCTTCCGCGCAGTTGTCATCAGCGGTGAAAGACGCCGACCTGCTCTTGGTAGTGGGCTCGCGAATGGGAGAGGTTTCGACAGGTGGCTACGCTGCTTTGAATATCCCGGTACCCAGGCAAACCTTGATTCACATTCACCAGGGGATCGAGGAGCTGGGGCGGGTGTACCAGGCTGCACTAGCTATAAACAGCAGCATGTCGAGCTTTGCTAAATCAGCGGCAAAAATTCCTGCAGCGGCCAACCATGGAAAGAGCGAGTGGACGCGCACGTTGAACAACAACTATCAGCAGAACCTGGAGCGGTCACCCTCCCCCGGGCCTGTCCAGCTGGCAGAAATTATCGAGTGGTTGAATCGTAGGCTGCCAGACGATGCGATCCTGACGAATGGTGCTGGAAACTATGCCGTTTGGCTTCAACGCTTCTACCAGTTCCGTCAATACCGCACCCAGCTAGGCCCAACCAACGGTTCCATGGGCTACGGCGTTCCCGCTGCTGTGGCCGCCAAACTGACGTGCCCGGACCGAGTGGTGGTTTCATTCTCAGGTGATGGCTGCTTCCTGATGAATGGCCAGGAGATAGCGACTGCAGCGCAATATGGGGCCAATGTGATTTTCGTTGTGATCAACAATGGGATGTACGGAACAATCAGAATGCATCAGGAGCGCAACTACCCTGGGCGCGTTTCAGGAACTGATTTGCACAACCCGGATTTCGCAGCCCTTGCCCAAGCCTATGGACTCCATGGCGAGGTGGTCACAACGACGTCGGAATTTGCCCCGGCGTTTGAACGTTGCCTAGAAATGTCCCTACCCTCCTTGATTGAGGTCAGAGTCGACCCTGAAGCGTTGACACCTCGACTTAGCCTGACTCAGATCAGAGAGCAATCAAGCAAAAAGTGAGCGGCAACCCGATTTCTTCTGTTAAGGGCGCCTGATTCACGATTTAAAAGGCGCTTTTTTGGTTCTTCCCTCGCGGGCAATTGTTCGCAGCCGCCAAGCCCCCAGCCGGTGAAACCGCCAGCATGTTCTATGGTTAAACAGACAGTCACCGACGGGACACTTCTATGCCAACCACGCCTGCGTAGCGGCGGTTGGCCTTGGTACGATAGCGATGAACTCAATGACGTTCATGCCGTAAAACCGAATACCGAGGCGCTCTCCCTGACAGCCTCCGAGGAGCCCGAGCATGCTCACCCAACGCCCTCTTTTGTTCGCTCTGCAAGGCAGTGAGCACTACGCGAACCGCGTGGCACAACGGCTTGGCTGTCAACTGGCGCTCCATGAGGAACGCAACTATGAGGATGGCGAACAGAAATGCCGACCGCTGGAGCCGGTCAACGGCCGCGAGGTCGTAGTGTTTCATGCACTGTATGGCGATGATCGGCAGAGCGCGAACGATAAGCTGTGTCGCCTGCTCTTCTTCTGCGGTGCACTCAAGGATGCCGGTGCTCGCCAGGTCCAGGTGGTGGCTCCTTACCTCTGCTACGGGCGCAAGGATCGCCGCGCCCAACATCAGGATCCAACCATCACTCGTTATCTGGCGGCCATACTCGAAACCTGTGGCGTGGATCGTCTGGTCGCACTGGATGTGCATAACCCGGCGGCGTTCGACAATGCCTTTCGCATTCCCACATGGAATCTGCAGTGCGCGGAATTGTTCGCCCAGTATTTCGCCGGGCTGGTCGGTGACACCGAGGTGGTTGCGGTTTCTCCCGACACCGGTGGTGCCAAGCGCGCCGAACACTTTCGCCAGGCCCTGGAGCGGCGACTGGGCCGCCCGGTGGGCGGTGCGCTGATGGAGAAGCACCGGGATCAAGCCACGCTCACCGGCACCCTGCTGGTCGGCGAAGTCCTGGGCAAGACCGCCATCATTGTCGACGATCTGATCAGCACCGGTAGTACGCTGATGCACGCTGGCCGTGCCTGCCAGAAGGCAGGTGCCGTTCGCTTGCTTGCTGCAGCCACCCATGGTCTGTTCACCGGTGGCAGTGATCTGCTCGACAGCCCGCTGTTTGAACGGATCATCATCTGTGACAGTGTGCCGCCGTTTCGCCTGCCACCCGAACAGGTGACGCAGCGCTTGCACGTGCTCGACAGTACGGCCATGGTTGCCACGCTATTGGCTGAAAATGCAGCCTGGGTGTCAGAGGACCTGCCCCTGCCCCTCTGAACCCAGGCTCGACTTTCGCGGCGGCCATAATGATCCGCGAAGCGACCGTATTATCATGACCCGATTGGTGAGCAACAGAACATATCAGGAGTCCCACCATGAGCTATCGCGAGAACAAAGCGCAGGCCCTTGCTGACCTGGATGAAGCGACAGATGACATACGCCGGACTGACAATCATGCCGAGCGCCTGGAAGCGTTGTACAAGGCTCAGGGCATGCTGTACATGCTATGGCGTATTGATTGGGTGAACAGCGAAGACTTCGAAAAACTGAAGCTCAAGCTTCTCCAGGCTGATGCGCAGGCAGTGCGCCAGAT
Organism: Pseudomonas sp. KH_050; assembly: GCF_057838875.1. Lineage (NCBI taxonomy): Bacteria > Pseudomonadati > Pseudomonadota > Gammaproteobacteria > Pseudomonadales > Pseudomonadaceae > Pseudomonas > Pseudomonas sp. KH_050. The sequence continues at coordinate 3,469,419 of NZ_CM174478.1, forward strand.
AGAAGATAAAGTGAAGCCCGCGTGAGCGCGAGTCAGCAAGCATTCGACTGCAATAGATCCCCTGTTTGGGTAGTTCGGACAAATACCTGGGTCAGCAAACGTTTCGCATCCCTATCCGCCGACGCATGTCTGCGGTGATGGACTGTCGAGTTTTCTTCAGCTCGGCCCAGGGTCCGTCACCGACGTCGACCAGGCGTTCGTACACGTTGTGCAGATTCCATTGATTGGCCCCTTTCAGTTCCGCGACCTCTTCGCGAAAGATCGGTACCGACACCGGCAACCCTTCGCGAGTGCGCACGGCATAGGCACAGATCGTGGTAGCGCCCAGGCCATTGCGCAGGTAGTCGATGAAAATTCGCCCCACCCGATTTTTGGGTCCGGATACCGCGGAAAAACGCTCCGGTAACAGTTTGGCCATGTGGCTGACTATCGCGTGGCTGAAATCCTTGACCTCGTCCCAGCCGAGTTTTCGGGTGAGCGGCACAACCAGATGGATGCCCTTCCCACCACTGGTCTTGAGGAATGCCTTGAGTCCCAGTTCATCGAGTACCGAGAGGGTCAACTGCGTCGCTTCGACCATGCTTTTCCAGGGCAATGCGGGGTCGGGGTCGAGATCAAGGACAAACCGGTCGGGTTTATCCAGGTTGTCAGACGTGGCGTTCCAGGTGTGCAACTCCACCGTGCTCATCTGCACCGCCCCGACCAGGGCTTCGAGGTTATTGATCATCATCACGGGCTGCCCGGTGACGTCCTTGTCCAGGGTGGCGATCCCCGGAATAGCCAGACGCTCGGCGTTTTTCTGAAAGAACAACTCCCCGGCAATGCCTTCAGGTGCCCGAACCAGCGCCACCGGCCGGTCCTTGAGCTGAGGCAGGATCCACTCGGCGACGCTGGCATAGTATTGTGCCAGTTGCACTTTGGTGGTGCCGCTGGTGGCATCGATGATTCGGTCAGGGTGAGTGATGCGCACTTTGCCGGTTCCCGACACAGCTTGGGTTGATGCGCCCTTGGCAGGTGGTTTTTTCGCAGCGCTGGCTGATTTTTTCATGTCCTTCGGGCGCTCCTCAGTAATATCCCTGGCAGGTTTATCGTCACGCAGCCCATGAAATACCGCATGGCGTACCGACCCATCCTTGGTCATTTCGGCATAGGCGACTTCCGCCAACAATTTCGGCTTCAGCCAATGCACGCCTTTAGCCTCAAAACCGCTCGGTGGATTGGCCACCGCCGGTTTTTTCGCCTCCAGAGGTTTGAGTTGTTGGTAAATGCTCTTGAGGGTCCCTTCGTTAAAGCCGGTCCCCACCTTCCCCGCATAGCGCAGTTCGCCGCTGTCGATGTCATGCAAGCCTAGAAGCAACGCCCCAAAGGCACTGCGCGAACCCTTCGGTTCGGTGTAACCGACCACTACAAACTCCTGTCGATTTTTGCACTTGAGTTTGATCCAGTCACTGCTGCGCCGGGACACGTAAGGCGACCCAAGACGTTTGCCGATCAACCCCTCCATCTGCATCTCGCAGGCACTGTCAAGCAAGGCTTCCGGGCCCTCGCCAAATGCCTCGGAGAAGCGCAGAAGCGGTTCTTCGTTAAGGTTAAGCACCGTCGCCAGGGCGGCCCTTCGTTCCTCGACGGGCACCTCTCGCAGGTCAACGCCATTGAGGTAGGGCAAGTCGAACAGGTAGTAAACGATGTTGCCGCTGCGACCCGAGTCAAAGGCGTTTTGCAGGGCCTGAAAATCCGGGACTCCCTGCTCGTCGGCCACCACCATTTCACCGTCAAGCCAGGCTGACGCCAGACCAAGAGCAGCCAGGGCCTCTGCCTGCTTGGGTAGCTTGTGAGTCCAGTCGTGCCCATTACGGGTGAACAGCTGGATTTTGTCGTGATCGACGCGGGCCATGATTCGATAACCGTCGAACTTGATCTCATAGCTCCAGTCGCCGTCCGGCGCGCTGTCGACCAGTGTCGCCAGTTCCGGCTTGAGCAGTTCCGGCAGTTTGGCCTTGCGCGCACCGGTCAATGGCGGCGCTTTGTGTTTTTGCGCGCGGGCGGGCTTTTTTTCGCTGGGCTTGGATTTGTCCGTGCCCCGCGTCCTGGGGACAATCGTGCGGTCGCTAAGGACGCTGTCCGGCTCGGCCTTGACCACGTCATACTCTGCCTCGGGCTTCGCCGCACTGTCCTGATGCTTGATCAGAAACCATTGCTCTTGCTTGCCCGGCATGTGGGTGCGCACCAGATTCCACAGGCCGCTGAGTTTTTCGCCCTGCAACTCGAACTTCAAACGACCCTTTTCATAGGCTTTGGCAGGGTCTTCCTGGGGTATCCACACACCGCGGTCCCAGACAATCACATCGCCGGCGCCGTAATGACCTTCGGGAATACTGCCCTCGAACGTGGCGTAATCGATCGGATGATCTTCGACGTGCACCGCCAGTCGCTTTACCTTGGGGTCCAGAGACGGCCCCTTTGGCACCGCCCAACTCTTGAGCGCGCCATCGAGCTCGAGGCGAAAGTCGTAGTGCAGTCGAGAGGCATCGTGCTTTTGAATACAGAACTGCAAGGCGTGCGCCGTTTTTTTCGAGCGCTTTGCAGATGTGCCCGCCGCAGGTTCGGGCGTGGCGGCAAAGTCTCGTATGCGGTTGTAGTCGTCCAGATTTTTGCTCATGGCTCACCTGCGACTCGGGCTGCTCCGGTGGGCACCGTGATAAGTCATTGCGCTCATGGCTCAGCACTCCTCTTATATACAGCCCTTTATTGTTAAGGGAGGCAGAAAGAGACGTGCCAGTTCATTTCTTGTTGTGCAAGACCGGATAAGCGGTGGGAATCGTGGTCAATTTGGGAAAACGGGCACATCGGCAAGATCAGTTGGTTCAGCACGCCCAGGCTTTAATCAAAACACCCTTCGGTCCCTGGACCGGGTCGGCAACCGGCAAAGGCACCTTGGCAATGCGAGCTACCAATTCCGTTTGCCCAAAAGTGCTTGAAGGGTCAGGGCATCGCCCAACGCAAAACCACTGGCGGTAGAACGAACTGTTGATTTCAACGACCGTCAGTGCGTCGCACCGCCAGGCTGCGATCTTATGATCCGGCCTTTTCGGTGCCCCCAAAAAGATCGCAGCCTGCGGCAGCTCCTGCGCGCTGACCGGATACACCCGCAATGGGTAATACAATGTTCAAGGTTTAACGCACATGCACGTAGGTGCCGGGTGCGGCCTCCATTGGCGGGTGGTTCTGGTTGCCCAGCGCCTGCTGAGCTTCGGTTTGCTCGCCAGAGCGCGCCTGAATCCAGGCCAGCCAATCCGGCCACCAACTGCCATCGTGCTTCTGCGTGTCGAAATACCAGGCACGCGGGTCGGACGGCAGCTGGTCATTCTCCAGGTAGCTAGCCTTGGGATTACCTGGCGGGTTGAGGATGCTCTGGATATGCCCGCTGTTGGATAGCACGAAGCGTCGTTCGCCACCGAGCAGTTGGGTCGAGCGATAGACCGCGTCCCAGGGCGTGATGTGGTCGTTGATCCCGGCGATGCTGAAGCTGTCGACCGTGACTTTCTGCAGGTTGACCGGCCTGCCGCAGACCTCCAGGCCGCCAGGGTGCGTGAGTGGGTTGTGCTTGAAGAAGTCCAGCAGATCGCCATGCAGGGCGGCCGGCAGGCGGGTGTTGTCGTTGTTCCAGTAGAGAATGTCGAAGGCCGGAGGTTGCTTGCCGAGCAGGTAGTTATTGATCCAGTAGTTCCAGATCAGGTCATTCGGACGCATCCAGGCGAAGACCTTGGCCGTGTCGCGACCATCCAGCACCCCTTTGCGACAGGAACGGCGCCTGGCGGCTTCCAGGGTTCGCTCATTGACAAACAACATGGCTGAGCTGTCGATCTGACTGTCCAGCAGGCTGACCAGGTACGTTGCGCTGGCGACTTTACGCAGTTGTCGTTTGGCTTGCAGGTAGCCTTGCAGCGCGGCGATGCTCAGGCCGCCGGCGCAGGCGCCCATCAGGTGGGCCTCTTTGCTGCCGCTGACGGCGCGGGTCACATCGAGGGCTTTGTCGATGGCCTGGACGTAATTCGATAGACCCCAGTCGCGATGGCTAGTGTTCGGATTGCGCCAGCTGATGATGAACACCTGCAAGCCGTTCTTCAACGCGTACTGAACGAAGCTCTTCTGCGTACTGAGATCGAAGATGTAGTACTTGTTGATCTGCGGCGGCACGATCAACAGCGGGCGGGCATAGTGTTTTTCGCTCATTGGCTGGTACTGGATCAGTTCCAGCATCTCGTTGCGAAACACCACGGCGCCAGGGGTGCTGGCGATATTCCGGCCGACCTCGAAGGCCTGTTTGCTGACCTGGCTGGGCATGCCGCCATTGTGCCGCAGGTCGTCGAGCAAATGCCCGATCCCCTTGAGCAGGCTGGCGCCGCCAGTGTCGAACAGCTCCTTGACCGCCAGCGGGTTGAGCGGGCTGTTGGACGGTGACAGCGCATCGCCGAGCTGGGCCAAAATGAAACGCGCCCGGGCTTGATCGTCGGTCGCCAGCTGACTCTCGTCGATCCAGGCGCTCAGTTGCTTCTGACAAGCCAGATAGGCCTGCAGTCTACGGCGGTAGAGGGGGTTGAGACGCCAGGAGGGGTCCTGGAAGCGTGCATCCTCGACGAGGGGTTGGTGCGATGTATTGCCCAATAGCACGCGGCCCAGTTGACCGCCGAGGGCTAGTGCATGGCGGGCGCTGTGGATCGGCTGTTTGATGCCCTGCAGCGCCAGGGTACGCAACGTGGGCAATAGATTGCGGCCCCGCAGGCTGAGGGGCGCGCCTGGTTTTGCCTTCACAAAGGACGCAGGTTCGGGCACGACGCCCGCCACTGGTTTCTTTCCCATGGACCAAACTCCATCGTCTTATTGTCAAAGAGCCAGGCAGAAAGGACTGGTACCAACGCACGCCAAACCGCCGTGCGAAGCATTGATCCAGAGCCAGGCCTCTCTAGCGGGGCAAGTGGCTATGCGCCGCACTGTGACTAAAGATACGGTCACTGGCTACGTAACGGTGCCGGCCGCCCAGCGGTGGCATGCACTTCGGATTGATCGGGCTGGAGGCTGGCTGCAGAAAGCCGAGCAAGGCCTGCTGGGTGTCCTGCCAGGCTGCTTTGTGTTCCATATCGAGGAAGTGCCCGGTGTTCTTGATTGTGCTGAACTGGCACTGCCGAACATGGCCGGCGAACTGACGGGCGTCTTGCGCCGAGGTGTACTCGTCCCATTCGCCGTTGATGAACAGCAGCGGAACCTCAATGGCATCGGCACAGTCGACGTAGCACCAGGTGTCCTGGGTCAGCACCTCATTGATGTGGAAATGCATCTGCCGGTATTCGTGCTCGGCCAGGCTACTGATATGGCGGTGATTGAAACGCTTGAACAGCGACGGCAGGTGCTTGCCGATGGTGTTATTGACCAGGTGGCCAACGTTGCAGCGGTCGCAGGTCTCCAGAAGACTCACGCCTCTCTCCAGGTAGTCGCGCATCGGCTTACTGATCCGCGCGGCAAATGAACTGATCACTGCCTTCTCGATTCGTCGCGGCCGCTGAGCAAGTGCCAGCAAGGTAGCCGCCCCGCCCCAGGAAAATGACAGCACATGGTCGGCGCGAAAGTGTTCGACCAACTCCAGCAGTATCTCTGCTTCGTCTTCCTTGCGGATCGGCTGGCCGTATCGATTGTGGGGTCGCGACTGACCGGCGTAGGGCTGGTCGTAGAGAACCACATTGAACCGTGGCTGCAGGTAACGCACCGTCTGGGCAAAGGATGCGGTGGTTGCCAGCGAGCCATTGACCAGAATGATGGTCTTGTCAGCGGCGTTATTGAGATAGCGTTCGGTATAAACCTTGTACTTGTTGAAAATCTCGACGATGGCAGTCTCTGGCTTCATGTCGTAATCCTTCCGGCACAAGTCTGGTTCGGGAAAACAGCGTGAGCGGCTGTTCGCAGGACCATTCAGTAGATTGCAGAACGCCCGGCCCCAAACTTGAGCACCAGACAAATCAGCTAATAACTTGTTTTATTTTCAATCAGTTACAAAAGATCAATCGGATGATGCTCGATGCCAAAGCAGAGGATTCCCCCCGATTGAACCCGGCAGCATAGAAGCGCGAGGACGCTCAGATGCTCGCCGTGACCATTAAGTCACCAATCGACCCGAGGCTCAGATTTAAGCAGGCGATCTCTCACATGCAAGTGAAAAGTGAGTTATTCCGACGAACCGTGAGCTATCCGATCCGCTGCGACGCTATCACCGGCCGTATGCGGTCAATCGGATGACTCATGCTGTTCATCAACGACAAAATGCAAATGCCCTTCCTCGGACCAGGCATTAAAATCAATTGGCCTCACCGTATTGGAGAACGTCGACGAGCAAGCATTCACTCCCCTTTGTCATGGCGGCCATTGTCATATCGGTCAGCGGATCGTCCTGCCATGACTATGGGGAAAGTGACAGCACTGACACTGGGCAAAGCCAGTCACCGGATGCCAGTCGCGATAGTCGCGCGATTGTGCCTCGATAGCAGATCGAACCTCAGATCCAGCAATAAAATTGCTGCGTCTGCCAGCCCAGGCGGTCCAGTTAAAACCGGGAGAACCCTTTGTCTAGTCGGGTTTGTAATACTGGTAGCAGCGACCATAGTTAAGAGTCGGATGTTCCTTGCGGCTCTGGCGACCCGACAGCGCTGGCCGCACCTGATCAAATCAGCGAGGTCATCATGAAAATCCTGATGGTACTGACTTCCCACGACCAGCTCGGCAACACCGGCGAGAAAACCGGGTTCTGGCTGGAAGAGTTCGCCGCACCTTATTACGTGTTCAAGGACGCCGGGGCCACGCTGACCCTCGCTTCGCCCAAGGGCGGGCAACCACCGCTCGACCCGAAGAGCGACGCGCCGGACGCGCAGACCGAAGCCACCTTGCGCTTTCGCGGCGACCCGGCCGCACAAGAAGCGCTGGCCAATACCCTGAAGCTCGCGGACATCCAGGCCGCCGATTATGACGCCGTGTTCTACCCCGGCGGTCATGGCCCTCTGTGGGACCTGGCCGAGGATCGCGACTCCATCCGCCTGATCGAAACCTTGTATGCCGCCGGTAAGCCAGTGGCCGCGGTTTGCCATGCCCCCGCGGCGTTCCGCCATACCTCGGTGCAGGGCCGGCCCCTGGTCAAGGGCAAGGCAGTGACCGGCTTCACCAACTCGGAGGAAACCGCCGTAGGGCTGATCGAGGTGGTGCCGTTCCTGGTGGAGGATATGCTGAAGAGCAACGGCGGCCAGTATTCGAAGGCCGACGACTGGAAGCCCTATGTGGTAACCGATGGCAACCTGATTACCGGCCAGAATCCAGCCTCTTCAGAGGCGGCGGCCACGGCCACGTTGCAACGCTTGGGCGTCTGACCTGCGCCAGCCAAGGGCCGGCTCGCTACGCTCAACCAGCAATCCTGGATAGGAGGCAACGTCATGAGCGACAAAGACAACCTGCGTAAATACTCCTCTCAAGTGGTGGACGGAGTGGAAGCCGCGCCCGGTCGCGCCATGCTCCGGGCCGTGGGTTTCACAGACGAGGACTTCACAAAGCCGCAGATCGGCATCGCCTCCACCTGGGCGATGGTCACGCCATGCAATATGCATATCGACAAGCTGGCGGTCCAAGCCGAAAAAGGTGCGAATGCCGCCGGCGCCAAGGGTGTCATTTTCAACACCATCACCATTTCCGACGGCATCGCCAACGGCACCGAAGGCATGAAGTATTCGCTAGTGTCGCGGGAAGTGATCGCCGACTCCATCGAGGTGGTGGCTGGTTGCGAAGGCTTTGACGGTCTGGTGGCAGTGGGTGGCTGTGACAAAAACATGCCGGGCTGCCTTATCGGGATGGCCCGGCTGAATCGCCCCGCCATCTTCGTGTATGGCGGCACCATCCAGCCGGGCGCCGGCCGCACCGACATCATTTCCGTGTTCGAGGCCGTGGGCCAGCACGCGCGGGGGGATATCAGCGAGATCCAGGTCAAGCAGATCGAAGAAGTGGCGATTCCCGGCCCCGGCTCCTGCGGTGGCATGTACACGGCCAATACCATGGCCTCCGCCATCGAGGCCCTGGGCATGAGTCTGCCCGGCTCCAGCTCCCAGGACGCGATCAGCAGCGACAAAGCCTCGGACAGTTTCCGTGCCGGTCAGCAGGTCATGGAGCTGCTCAAGCGTGACATCAAGCCGCGCGACATCATGACTCGCAATGCCTTCGAAAATGCGATTCGGGTGGTGATCGCCCTCGCCGGCTCGACCAATGCCGTGCTGCATCTGCTGGCCATGGCCCATGCCGTCGATGTCGAGCTCACGCTGGATGATTTCGTGCAGCTGGGCAAGGATTCTCCGGTGGTGGCCGACCTGCGCCCCAGCGGCAAATACATGATGAGCGAACTGGTCGCCATCGGCGGCATCCAACCGTTGATGAAACGCATGCTGGATGCCGGCATGCTGCATGGTGATGTGCTCACGGTCACCGGCAAGACCCTGGCCGAAAACCTGGAAAGCGTGCCCGACTACCCCGCCGGCCAGGACATAATCCTGCCCTTCGACCAGCCCATCAAGAAGGACTCCCACCTGGTGGTGCTGCGCGGCAACCTCTCGCCCACCGGCGCCGTGGCCAAGATCACCGGCAAGGAAGGCCTGCGCTTTGACGGCACGGCCCGTGTCTATCACGGCGAGGAAGGCGCGCTGGCAGGTATCCTCAACGGTGAAGTCAAAGCCGGCGACGTCATCGTGATCCGCTACGAAGGCCCCAAGGGCGGCCCCGGCATGCGCGAAATGCTCTCGCCGACGTCTGCCGTCATGGGCAAGGGGCTGGGCAAGGACGTCGCACTCATCACCGACGGCCGCTTCTCCGGCGGCTCACACGGTTTTGTGGTGGGGCATATCACCCCCGAAGCCTTTGATGGCGGCCCCATCGCGCTGATTGAAAACGGCGACAAAATCACCATCGACGCCGAAACCCGGCAAATCACCGTCGACGTTTCCGACGCCGAATTGGCCGAGCGCAAGACCCGCTGGGTGCGCCCGGAGTCCAAGTACAAACGAGGGGTACTGGCCAAATACGCCAAGACCGTGTCCAGTGCCTCGGAAGGCGCCGTCACGGATAAATATCTCTAGGCATCGAGGTACCAAATTGCCCGCAAGCAAGATCAAAAGATCGCAGCCTGCGGCAGCTCCTACGGGGGGTGTGTTCATCCGGGGGCCCAGGGATGTGCAGGGTCGGCGTAGGAGCTGGCGAAGCCTGCGATCTTTTGGCGGTTCTGTACATTGCCCGCAAGCAAGATCAAAAGATCGCAGCCTGCGGCAGCTCCTACGGGGGGTGTGTTCATCCGGGGGCCCAGGGATATACAGGGTCGGCGTAGGAGCTGGCGAAGCCTGCGATCTTTTGGCGGTTCTGTACATTGCCCGCAAGCAAGATCAAAAGATCGCAGCCTGCGGCAGCTCCTACGGGGGGTGTGTTCATCCGGGGGCCCAGGGATGTGCAGGGTCGGCGTAGGAGCTGGCGAGGGCTGCGATCTTTTGGCGGTTCTGTACATTGCCCGCAAGCAAGATCAAAAGATCGCAGCCTGCGGCAGCTCCTACGGGGGGTGTGTTCATCCGGGGGCCCAGGAATGTACAGGGTCGGCGTAGGAGCTGGCGAAGCCTGCGATCTTTTGGCGGTTCTGTACATTGCCCGCAAGCAAGATCAAAAGATGCCAGACACACCTCATGTGCTGGTTTTACGACTGCTTCGCAGCCGAACGGGGGCAAGCTCCCTCCCCACAGGAGTTGTGCGCAATGTGAGCTACAGGGGCCGTCGCTACAGCGCTAAATCGCAGTCTTGAACCCCTCTTTCCGCTGCAACGTCCGAGCCTGAATCACCTCCAGCACGGCTTAGCCTTCGCGCGTCAACAGATGTACTGCCCGGGTGACACGGGTGAGGTCACAGTCGGAAATATCCTTGAGGTCCAGGACCTGGTTTCATTCATCCACTACGAATAGGTGATTTCACTGAGGTCGATAGCCACCAGCAACGCATCCTTATCAGCCTGCCCGTCCGCCCCGCGCCGATAAGCGCGGCGCTTGCCGGGCATGCGCAGCCCCTCGGTTTCTACATAGTCATGAACGTACTGGGCGGCAGGCAGGCCGCCACTGACGTCCACGCTGTAGTCGTGCCGGCGAAGCAGGTAGTCGTCACCAAAATAGAAATCCTGCACCGCGCAGTGGGTAGCGATGCTCTCGGGAAAGTGCACCCGCAAGCGACGCCATCGCTGTGCGCCCTCTTGCCAGGGCTCGATTTCCTCGGTCACGACACCCGGCAAGATGAACTGAAAGGGCATGGTCAAGTAGGACCAGAGCGCGTAACCGTTGAAGTACGCCCGATGCAGTGGATCCCAGGGTGTCGTTTCGCCGTGGCCACGGAAAGATTCCCGTGGCGCCATGCGCTCGGCCACCACCTGCCCGTCGGTCTTTTCGATGGCGATTCGATCCGGCGTGAAGGCAGTAAACTGATCAGCAGCTCCGAAGGGCATCACCGACGCTCTCTGCTCATGCAACCAGACGGTCATCCGGCGTGGCGTGCTGTCTTGCGTCAGCCCTTTCATGCCCCACAACTCGCCGCCGGTCACCAGGGTGGCGTGAACAGTGCTGAACCTGTTCCAGCGTTCCAGACCGCCGTGGGCGATCAGCACCTGCTCGAGCAGTTCCCGTTTCTGTTCATTCATGGTTGTGCCCTCTTCGTTACTGCGTGGGTCCGGCAGCACGCCTCAATTGGATTTTACTGTGATGCCTGCTCAACCCACTCATTCTGGACCCTTAAAAATTTAAGAATGATATGCATTTACTTACAAAAGATAATCGTTATCATTAGCGCGATCAATTATATAAAAGGAGTTCATGGTGGTTTTATCGCGCATTTACCCAGCCTCTCTCGCGCTGCTGGGCGTTTTGGTCGTACCTGATTTACAGGCGGAAACGAAAGCCGCCCTGGCGTTGCCGACAACCGCCGTGACCAGCGATTACAGCGAACAAAGCTATATGCCAACCGACAGCAGGAGCGCGTTGAAGATCGACGCCCCGCTGCGGGATATCCCGCAAACTGTGAACGTCATTCCTCAAAGTGTGATCAAGGACCAAGGGGCACAGTCGATGGAGGACGTGCTGAAAAATGTTCCTGGCATCGGCTTGTCGAATGGTGATGGTCAGCGCGATCAGGTCACCATCCGTGGTTTCAGCGCGATCGGTGACATGTACATCGACGGTATCCGCGACGACGCCTTGTACTACCGTGACCTGTCTAACATCGAGCGAGTGGAAGTGGTCAAGGGTCCTGCTGCCGTGCTCTATGGTCGTGGTTCTTCCGGTGGCCTGGTCAACAGCATCAGCAAAAAACCCAACTTCACGCCCAAGCAGGAAGTCGGTGTCAATGTCGACAGCGAGGGCAAGAAACGCACTCAATTCGATGCCGGTTGGGCCGATCAGCAGCAGGGCGATAAAGCGTTCCGTGTCACCGGCGCACTGGAGAATAGCGACACCTTCCGTGATGACGGCTACATCGACCGCAAGGCCATTGCGCCTTCCGCCTACTTCAAGCTCTCTGACGATCTGGAGCTGAACCTGGGCGCGACTTATCTGTATGACAAACGCTTGATCGACTTTGGCATCCCTGCGCGAGGTGACCGTCCGGTGGATGTTGACCGCGACAAACGCTTCGGCGCCGCAGACCCGGATGACGACTACACGCGCAGTGAGGTGTTCTCGTTCACGGCCGGCGTCGACTACCGGCTCAACGACGACTTCACCCTGAGCAATACCAGCCGCTACTACCACTACGACCTGGACCGCAACAATACCCTGGCCGACTCCAGCCCCACCCGATTTGTCACCGCGCCCAACGGCGAACTGCTGGTGAAACTGAACCGCGGCAATGTGCAGCGCAAGGAAGATGGCTGGTTCAACCAGACCGAACTCAAACAACGTGCCGTGCTTGCCGGGATGAATCACAACCTGCTCTATGGCGTGGAACTGGGGCGTCAGGTCAAGGACCAGTCTGTGTTCAGCCAATCCAACGTCGCGCAGGTGCCTGTGTACCGCGATGGCCTGGTCGATGTGCCGTTCCAGGCTAACCGGCAAACCGCCAAAGGTACCAATACCCAGGACACCGCCGGGTTCTACGTCCAGGATATGATTGAACTGGCGCCGCAGTGGAAAGCCCTGGTGGGCGTGCGTTATGACGTGTTCGACCAGCAATATTCGGATGATCTGACCGGCAACGAGCTGTCCCGCACCGATCACACCTGGAGCCCGCGCGTCGGCCTGGTCTACCAGCCGGACCAGATTCAGTCCTATTACGTTTCGGTGAGCCGCTCCTACCAGCCCTCCTCCGAAGTCTTCGCCCTGAGCACGACCAACCAGGATCTGGATCCGGAAGAGACCACCAACTACGAGATCGGCGGCAAGTGGGACCTGCTCGACAATCGCCTGGCATTGACGGCGGCGCTGTTCCACCTGGAACGCACCAATATGAAAACCACCGATCCGTCGAACCCGACTCAACTGGTGCTTTCCGGCGAGCAGCGCACCGATGGCCTCGAACTGACCGCCAGCGGGCAGTTGAGCGATAAGTGGCAGGTCTATGCCGGCTATGCTTTTCTTGATGCCGAAATCACCAAGTCCAACAGCCGTACCAACGGTGTAGCCAACGAAGGTCAGGTGCCCACTTTGACGCCGCGCCACAGCGCCAACCTCTGGCTGGTGCGTTCGTTGACCGAGACGTGGCGCGTGGGCATGGGCGCCAACTATGTCGATGACCGCTACACGACTCTGGATAACGTAGTGGTCATGCCCGCGTATACAACGGTGGACGCCGCATTGCTCTACAACCTGCCGAAGTGGGATGTGGCGCTGCGTTTGCGTAATGTCTTCGATAAGGATTATTACGCCTCAGCCCATGGTTCGGTGGATCTGATCACCCCTGGAGCGCCTCGCACGCTGGAGCTGAGTACCAACTACCGGTTCTGACACTCGGCGACCTGTGGCGAGGGAGCTTGCTCCCTCGCCACAGGTTTCTCACAGACTCAAGACTCTCTTGAGTGAACAGAATTCTGGCGATGCAGGGTGTTTGTTTATTCAGGGGTTAACCTGATAACCCCGCCCCTGCAGGCAACTGGTATAGGCCGTAGCACTGGTCGTCGCACTGGTCTTCTCCTGCGCCCGGCGTTCCTGACGCTGGCGCGCACCACCCACCACGACTCCAGCCGCTGCGGTTTCCCGGGCGCGATTCTGGCGATAGTCCTGCTTTACGTCGTCATCGACTCGATCATAAAACTCGTCATGCTGACGTCCTCGCACCTCTGCTCCAACCGCCCCGGCAGCTGCGCCAACGGCAGCGCCACGCACTCTGCCGCCGGCAGGCGGCGGCGCGGTCGCAGAGCTCTGGCTGGCAGCCACGGCTTGACAGTCGGTGATGTCCAACTGGATTTGCTGCGAAGTCTGGCCCTTCATGGGCACGACCGTTTCTGCCCAGGCTTGAGTACCTGCAAGCGACAAGGTGAGGCACAGACTAATGGACGACAACCTATTCATGACAACCTCCGACAAGGGCCCAGCGCCAGTCTCGTATTTATTCAAGGTCAGATTTGCTTCCCTCTTTCTATCACATCGTCCGCCCAGCTAATGGCCGCAATGACAGTCGGGAAGCCAATAGTGCTGGTCAGCGAAATCAGCGCGTGATGGATCTGTTCTGCCGTGGCGCCTGCTTCCAGTGCCCGTCGGGTGTGACTGTGCACTGCGCCCTCGGAGCGGATGGCCGCCGCGGCGCTGAGCTGGATCAGCTGGACGACTTGCTCGTCCAGGGGGCCGGCATGCCGCACCGCGGTACCCAAAGCCTCGACTGCGTCAAAGTAGTCCGGGTGCTGCTGTTTGAGCCGTTGGTAGGTGTTGTGCAAGCTCTTGCTTTCCATGGTTGTCTCCTCGGGTTACGAGTGCTTCAGTTCCTGCCCTTCACTCCAGGCAGCGCTCTACAAGCTCCGCGGCACTGGTCACGGGTGGTTGGCAGGTGCGGTTGCGGCAGACATACGCACAGGTTTGCCCTGCGAGCGGCTGCTTGCCCACGCCGATGGGCACATCCTCGGCATAAGCCAGCACGAGTGCCGGCAGGTAGCGGCGCTGCAGGCGTGCCACCAAGGCGCTGGCGATGGAGCGTTCGCCTGCGATGACGATGCTGATCGGGCCTCGCTGGACGAAGTCCTGCGCCGCCAGCAGATGGGCGAAACCGAAGGGGTTCTGCGCGGCGGCGGCGCGGTACAGGGCCAATACCTGATCGGCACGCTTGCGGTACAGCTCGCGGCCGCTCAGTTCGAAGAGTCGCAAGAACGCGAACACGCTGGTCGAGGTCCCCGACGGCCAGGCATTGTCCTGCGGCGCCCGTGGCCGGTGCACCAGCGGCTCGCCATCGCTGGAGGTGAAATAGAGCCCACCGTCGTCCCAGAATTTCTCGAGGATTTGCTCGACCAGCTGCGTGGCGCGTTCGAGATAACGCTGCTCGAAGTCGCACTCGTAGAGATCGAGCAAGGCGTTGGCAAGGAAGGCGTAGTCCTCGAGAAAGCCTGGAACCTTCGCCGTGCCCTCCCGCCAGGCGCGGTACAGGCCACCCTCGGGAGTCGAGAGACGGTCCAGAATGAAATCGGCGCCGCGCCGCGCGGCGTCCAGGTAGGTTGTGGTTCCGGTTGCCTGGTAGGCGGCGCAGAGGCCCTGAATCATTAACCCGTTCCAGCTGGTGAGGATGTTCTCGTCGCGTCCCGGACGAATGCGTTGGGCCCGCGCTGCCAACAACGTGTCGTTTAGGCCTGCCAGTCGCACTTCTTGCTCCGCGTCCAGTGCGGCTGCGCGGTGCAGCACGGTTGAGCCATGTTCGAAGTTGCCGCTGGCGGTTACGCCGTAGGCCTGACAGACCAGCTCGGCGTCCGGGGCGCCGAGGACGGCCTGCACCTGCGCGGGTGTCCACACATAGAATTTGCCTTCTTCGCCCTCGCTGTCGGCGTCCTCGCTAGCGTAGAAACCGCCTTCGGGGTGCGTCATGTCACGCAGGATGTAGTCGATCGTTTTCTCGAACACCCGCCGCCAGGCAGGCTTGCCGGTCGCGCGATAGGCGTCGGCATAGAGCTTCACCAACTGGCCGTTGTCGTAGAGCATTTTTTCGAAATGCGGCACGGCCCAGCGCTCATCCACGCAGTAACGAGCAAAACCGCCTCCCAAGTGATCGTAGAGCCCGCCGGCGGCCATTTGATCCAGGGTCAGCTCCAGGGAGTGCAGCAAGTCCGGCTCGTGCAGACGCTGGTAGAGACGCAGGACCAGATCATGGCAGGCCACGTTGGGAAACTTCGGCGCATTGCCCAAGCCACCGTGCACCGGGTCGGTGTTCCTGGCAAACAGCCGAGCGGCGGCGGCCGGCTGATCTGGCTCCAGCGGCGTGTCGCCCTCGAGCATTTGCCTGTCCATGGCGTGGTAACCCTGGAGGAACTGTTCAACGTTCTGGCGCAGCGCTTCGCGGTTGTTTTGCCAGGCCTCGCTCACACCGATCAAGAGCTGACTGAATCCAGGCCGGCCATACCCCTCCTGCGGCGGGAAGTAGGTGCCGCCGAAAAATGCCTCGCGCTGTGGCGTGAGGAACACCGTCAACGGCCAGCCTCCGCCCTGCCCCAGCATCTGTACGATTTTCTGATAAATGTCGTCGAGGTCAGGCCGCTCCTGGCGGTCGACCTTGATGTTGATGAAGCGCTCGTTCATCAGCCGCGCAACGTGCGGATCTTCGAAAGACTCGTGGGCCATCACGTGACACCAGTGGCAGGCGGCGTAGCCCAGCGACAGGTGGACGGGCTTGTCCTCGTCGCGCGCACGCTGGAACGCTTCCTCGCCCCAGGGATACCAATCGACGGGGTTCTCTGCGTGCTGGCGCAGGTAGGGCGACGTTTCTATGGCGAGTCGATTGCTCACGGCTGTGTCCTCACAATGGGCTCCTCACAGCAGGCCCAACTGCAGGCGTGCCGCATCGGACATGCGACTTTGATCCCAGGGCGGTTCCCAGACGATCTCCACCTCGACCTGACTGACTCCTGGAATGCTCTGGACCCTGGCGCGCGCCTCCTCCCTCAGCACGTCGCCCATCCCGCATCCGGGCGCGGTCATGGACATCTTGATCTCGACGCGCTGGCCGCCGTCGGCGAGCGGTCGGGCTGCGCATTGGTAGATCAGCCCGAGATCGACCACGTTGACCGGAATCTCCGGGTCATAGACGGTGCGCAGCATGTCGAGCACCTGCTGGAAGTCGAAGGCGCCGCTTGCCTGAGGCAGCACTTCCTGGGGAGCATCCAGCCCCAGGGCATCGGCATCCTCGGCCGCGATCCGCGCCAGCCGGCCGCCGGTGATCTGCACCGTGAAGCTGCCACCGAGTGCCTGGGTCACCGCCACGCGCTCACCGCGCCTCAACTGCAGCCGCTCGCCGCGTGGAATCTGGGTCGCCGCGCAGTCCCGCGTGAGCTCGATCGGTTGCGCACGCCCCGGCTGATTCGGGTTGTCGAACTGAAAGCCGGCGCCTTGCAGCCCATACACGAAGTCGATGGACAAGCCATCGGCTCGCCCTGCGCTGGCGGGATCGAGCAACAGCCTGATGCCGTAGTCGGTTTCGACGACGATATCGCCTTCGGCGCCGGGCTCGAACAGCAACTCATGGGCAAAGTGTTCGTCAATCCTCAGTCGCACCGAGTCCTCGCGACCATCCGCCAGGGCGGCGCCGAGGATTTGCAGCGCCGAGTCGCTGAGACGAATGTCCGGGAGGGCTGGATCGGCTGTCATGGCTTACTCCGTCGAGACCTGTGAGTGGTCCCCTTCGAGGGCACTGCGCAGCGTGTGCCAGGCCAGGGTGGCGCACTTGACCCGCACCGGGAACTCCCATACCCCTGAAAGCACCGCGAGTTTACCGAGCTCCGCAGCCGTCACCCGGACGTTGGGCCCTTCGGTGAGCAGCGTATGCACCCGGTCAAAGAGTGCCTGCGCCTCCTCCGGCGTCTTGCCCTTGACCGCCAGGGTCATCAGGGATGCCGAGGCTTGGGAAATAGCGCAGCCGACCCCCTGGAAACTGATGTCCTCGATCACCCCGTCCGCGAGCTTGAGATAAATCCTCAGCTGATCGCCGCACAGTGGATTGAAGCCCTCCGCCGTACTGGTAGCGTCTTCAAGTATGCGGAAATTGCGCGGTCGCCTACCGTGGTCGATGACCACCTCCTGGTAGAGGTCGCGCAGTTCATCGCCGCTCATCGGAACACCTCCCGGACCTTGGCCAGACCGGCCACCAACGCATCGATATCCTCCTCGGTGCTGTAGCAGCCGAGCGAGGCGCGGGCAGTGGCCGCTACACCGAAGCGGTTCATCAAGGGTTGGGCGCAGTGGTGCCCGGTACGAATCGCTATCCCCTCGCGGTCGAGGATGGTCCCGATATCGTGCGGATGGATGCCGTCGAGAACGAACGAGAGGACCCCGACTTTCTGCGCCGCGGTGCCGATCAGCCTGAGGCCGGGCACCGCCGCCAGCACCTTCGTCGCGTAGGCCAGCACGCTTTGCTCATGGGCGGCGATAGCCTCTGGCTGCAACTCGCCAATGAAGTCGATCGCCGCACCAAGGCCAATCGCCCCGGCCATGTTCGGTGTCCCCGCTTCGAACCGGTACGGCGGTTTGTTGTAGACGGTCTTCTCGAAACTCACCGAGAGGATCATGTCGCCGCCGCCCTGGTAAGGCGGCATGGCTTCGAGCAGCTCGTGGCGACCGTAGAGCACGCCGATTCCGGTGGGACCGTACATCTTGTGGCCCGACAGCGCGTAGAAATCGCAGCCCAGCGCTCGCACGTCGACCTTCTCGAGGTGCGGGGCCGCCTGGGCGCCGTCGACCAGCACCCGTACGCCCCGGGCGTGGGCGAGTTCGACAATGCGCCGGATCGGGTTGATGCTGCCGAGCACATTCGACACATGGGTCACGGCCACCAGCCGGGTCCTCGGCCCGATCAGCCGTTCCAGCTCATCGAGCAGCAGCTCCCCTGAGTCATTGATGGGGGCCACTCGCAGCCGGGCGCCGGTTTGCTCGCAGAGCATCTGCCACGGCACGATGTTGGAGTGGTGCTCCATGGCGCTGATCAACACTTCGTCGCCCGCGCGGACCTGAGCCTTGCCATAGGTTTGCGCCACCAGATTGACGGCTTCGGTAGTACCGCGGACGAAAATGATCTCCTCGACTTGCTCGGCGTTGAGGAAGCCCTGGACCTTGGCCCGGGCTTTCTCGTACTCCTCGGTGGCGCGCACCGAGAGGTAGTGCACGCCACGGTGCACGTTGGCGTTCTCCTGCAAGAAGAAGCGCGACATTGCGTCTATGACCGCCAGCGGTTTCTGGCTGGTCGCGGCGCTGTCGAGGTAAACCAGGGGCTTGCCATAGATCCGCTGCGCCAGGATCGGGAACATCTGGCGCACCCGCTCGACGTCATAGCCTTGCGCAGGCAAGCGCTGTTTCGGTAGTGCCGGCAGGCTGCTTTCGAGGTCGCTCATGCCGATACCTCCAGGCCCCGCAACTGCGCGGCGACCAGTCGTTCCACATCGGCCCGCAGGGGCTCCAGATGGATCAGTTCGAGCATCTCGCTGACGAACGCAAAGGTCAGCATCGACCGCGCCGCTGGCTGGGAAATGCCCCGCGAGCGCAAGTAGAAAACAGCCTGCTCATCCAGTTGGCCGACGGCGGCACCATGGGCGCATTTGACGTCATCGGCAAAGATCTCCAGCCGTGGCTGGGTATTGACCTGGGCCACCTCCGACAACAAGAGATTCTTGTTGGTCTGGCTGGCATCGGTCTTCATCGCCCCTGGGCGCACGATGATTCGCCCGTCGAAGACGCCATGCCCGCGATCATCGATCACGCCTTTATAGAGTTCGCGGCTGGTGCAGCGCGGCGCCAGGTGCTCGATGGTCGTCTGGTTGTCCAGGTGCTGCTTGCCCCGTGGCAGGTAAAGGCCGTTCAGGGCGACGTCCGCGCCGGGCCCCTCGAGCACGATTCGCACTTCCTGCCGTGCCAGCGCCGCACCCAATGCCCAGGAGTGCGCGGTAAAGTGACTGCCCCGGGCCTGGCGCACGCTGAGCAGCGCGACATGGAACGCCGCCGTGTTTTCGTTCTGCACCTTGTAATGCTCAAGCGCAGCATCCGCGTCGAGTACTACCTCGCTGACGGTATTGCTGAGGTAGACCTCTGCCCCGCTGCCGACGTGACTTTCCACCAGAGTCGCACGGCTGCCTGCCCCCATCAGCACCAAGGCGCGCGGATGGGTCATCAGTGGCGTGGCGCCCGGGACCGAGAGGAACACCAGATGGATCGGCGCTTTGACCGTCGTGTGAGCGGGTATCTGCACCAAGGCTCCGTCCTCGGCGAGGGCCGCATTGAGCGCGGTGAACGCCTGCGGCTGCGTGCGGAATGCATGGGAAAACGGCGCTTCGAGCGTACCGCTGTCGGCACGCAGCAGCGTCGCGAAATGGGTCACCCGGGTATCAGGGGGGAGCTCCTCAAGCACCGAAAACTCAGCAGCGAAATAGCCATTGACGAAGACCAGCCGCGGGCCGCCGTAGTTGCCGATGAGCCGCTCGATGCTGGCGTCGGACAGGTCCCGGCTCACGCCCGGCCTGGCGGGCTGGAAAGGGGTCTCCAGGATAGGCGCGATCCGTGTGTACTTCCAGGCCTCGTCCTTGGCCGTAGGAAAGCCGTGTTCGGCCAGCCACTGGAACGCTGCGCTGCGCAATTCCCATAGCCAGGCGGGCTGCCGGTCGTTGGCCCTGGGCTCAAGCTGCGCGAGAAACGCGACGCTCGCCTGCGTATTCATGGTGTGGCTCCGGGCGTTGGCGAGGCCTGCTCGAAGCTCCCATAGCCGTGCTTCTCCAGCTCGACGGCCAGCTCCTTGCCGCCGGACTGGACGATCCGGCCGTTGGCCATGACGTGGACGCGATCAGGGACTATATAGTCGAGCAGTCGCTGGTAGTGGGTGATGACCAGCAGTGCGCGATCCTTGCTGCGCAGCGCGTTGACCCCGGCTGCGACGATTCGCAGCGCGTCGATGTCGAGGCCCGAGTCCGTCTCGTCGAGGATCGCCAGTCTGGGTTCAAGAATCGCCATCTGGAAGATCTCGTTGCGCTTCTTCTCGCCACCGGAGAAATCGACGTTGACCGAGCGATTCATGAAGCTCTGGTCCATCTCGACCAGCGCCATGCGCTCTTTGGCGAGCGCGAGGAAATCCATCGCGTCGAGTTCTTCGAGCCCGTGCTGTTTGCGCACCGAGTTGAGGGCCGTACGCAGGAAATACAGGTTGCCGACGCCAGGGATCTCCACCGGGTACTGAAACGCGAGGAAAATCCCGGCAACCGCGCGCGCTTCCGCCGGCATGGCGAGCAGATCCTGTCCTTCGTAGAGCACCTCGCCGCTGACCTCGTAGGTCTCGAGGCCCGCCAGCACCTGAGCCAGGGTGCTTTTACCAGAGCCGTTGGGGCCCATGATCGCATGCACCTCGCCGGCGTCGATCCGCAGTGTGATACCCCGCAGGATTTCACGGCCTTCGACGCTGGCGTGCAGATCATTGATCTCGAGCATGCTCCACCCCGGGCCTCAGCCCACGCAGCCCTCGAGGCTCACGCCCAGCAGTTTCCGGGCTTCCACCGCGAACTCCATCGGCAGTTCCTTGAGCACCTCGCGGCAGAAGCCGTTGACGATCATCGGCACGGCGTCCTCCGCGCTGATACCACGCTGGCGACAGTAGAAGAGCTGCTCATCGCTGATCTTTGACGTGGAGGCTTCGTGTTCGACCTGGGCGCTCGGGTTCTTCACCTCGACATACGGGAAGGTGTGGGCGCCACACTGGCTGCCCAGCAGCAGGGAGTCGCATTGCGTATGGTTGCGCGCACCGGTCGCGCCCTTCTGGATTTTCACCAGGCCGCGGTAGGTGTTCTGCCCATGGCCGGCGCTGATGCCCTTGGAAAGAATGGTGCTGCGCGTGTGCCGGCCGATGTGGATCATCTTGGTGCCGGTATCCGCCTGCTGATGGTTGGCCGTCAGGGCCACCGAGTAGAACTCGCCGACTGAATAGTCGCCCTGGAGAATCACCCCCGGATATTTCCAGGTAATGGCTGAGCCGGTCTCGACCTGAGTCCAGGAGATCTTCGAGTGCGCGCCTGCGCATTTGCCGCGTTTGGTGACGAAGTTGAAGATCCCGCCGAGTCCTTGTGCATCGCCCGGGTACCAGTTCTGCACCGTGGCGTATTTGATTCGGGCGTTATCCAGCGCAACCAGCTCGACGACCGCCGCGTGCAGCTGGTTATTGTCGCGCATCGGCGCGGTACAGCCCTCGAGGTAGCTGACGTAGGCGCCCTCCTCGGCGACGATCAACGTGCGTTCGAACTGGCCGGTATCCGCGGCGTTAATCCGAAAGTAGGTCGACAGTTCCATTGGGCAGCGCACGCCTTTGGGCACGTAGCAGAAGGAACCATCGGAAAACACCGCCGAGTTCAGCGTGGCGAAGAAGTTATCGCTATAGGGAACCACCGAACCGAGGTACTTGCGCACCAGCTCCGGATGGTTCTGCACGGCTTCGGAGAAGGAGCAGAAGATCACCCCGACCTCGGCGAGTTTGTGCTTGAAGGTGGTCGCCACCGAGACCGAATCGACCACGGCGTCCACCGCGACACCCGTCAGGCGCTCCTGTTCGGCAAGCGAGATACCGAGCTTGCCAAACATCTCGCGCAGCTCGGGATCGACCTCGTCAAGGCTATTGGGCCCCGGCGTTTTCGGCTTGGGCGCCGAGTAATAGATGATGTCCTGGTAGTCGATGGGCTCGTAACGGACGTTCTGCCAGGTCGGCTCGCGCATCGTCAGCCAGTGGCGGTAGGCCTTCAGGCGCCAGTCGAGCAACCATTGCGGTTCGTTCTTCTTCGTCGAAATCAGGCGTATGACATCTTCATTGAGCCCGCGCGGAGCCGCGTCGCTTTCCAGATCGGAAACGAAGCCGTATTTATACGCCTGGCCGCTGAGTTCGCGGATCCTAGCATTGTCAGTGCTCATCGCTGACTCCTCCTGCTGCTGGCAGGACGATTCGACTTTTTAACTATACTCCATCCCTTTACCCTGCGGCGCGTGCGAGATCGTCAAGATCGTCAAGATCGCAGCCTGCGATCTTTGGCGGTTCTGGGGATTGCCGAGAAGCAGGATCAAAAGATCGCAGCCTGCGGCAGCTCCTACGGGGGGTTGTGTGTATTCGGCAGATCTATGCCCGGGCATCGCGCAGATCTTTCTGCCCATCACGGTCGGCGTAGGAGCTGGCGCAGCCTGCGATCTTTTAGCGGTTCTGGGGATTGCCCGAAGCAGGATCAAAAGATCGCAGCCTGCGGCAGCTCCTACGGGGGGTTGTGTGTATTGGGCAGATCTATGCCGAACGCGGGCATTGCGCAGATCTTTCTGCCCATCACGGTCGGCGTAGGAGCTGGCGCAGCCTGCGATCTTTTAGCGGTTCTGGGGATTGCCCGAAGCTGGATCAAAAGATCGCAGCCTGCGGCAGCTCCTACCGGCCACCCGCATCAAACATCCTCCGACTCCCGGACCAGTATGTCGTTGCCATCCACCCGGACATCGAACCGCTCGACGTGATAGGCCGATTCCGTAAGGCATTCGCCGCTGATCACATCGAACTCATAGGCGTGAAAAGGACAGGTCACGACGCTGCCGCAGAGCGTGCCTTCTCCCAACGGGCCCTCCTCGTGTGGGCAGGTGTTATGAATGGCGAAATACTGGCCATCGACATTGAACAGCGCGACAGGCGTGCCCCCCAGGTCTACCGTCTTGCCGGTACCCGGTTGGATATCGCCCACGCAGGCAACTTTGACGAATTCACTCATGGTGCCACTCCCGGGTGCAACCGGCAGGACGCTGAGCCGCCAAAGCCAACGGCTGGACGACCCCCTCTTGATTTTCAATATAGCACCCGGCTTTCGATCGCCGAGACTTGCGTTTGGCAACATTAGTCTAAGCTTGAGGGGAGCTCAGATGCTGCGTACTTCCGGTATTTAACCGTTGTACGGGTATAAATTCTGCGTATATCTGAAAAATCACCGGTGTATGCGGTCAACGCAAGGAGCTGCTGCAGGTTCGAGCCGGGTTCGGACGATCTTTTCCCGCACACCGCCAATCTGCACAAAGATCAAAAGATCGCAGGCTGCGCCAGCTCCTACGGGTTCTGCGTACATCCGATGATTCATACAGGCCCATTTCACGCAGGACTGACGTGATGACCGAGCCCCTCCTGACCTTCGAACAACTCAAGCGCGCCGCTGCCTCCGGCGAGATCGATACGGTGCTGGTCTGCATGGTCGACATGCAGGGGCGACTGGTCGGCAAGCGATTCCAGGTCGAGTTTTTCATCGACAGCGGGCATGAAGAAACTCACTGTTGTAACTACCTGCTGGCCGATGACATCGACATGGAGCCGGTGCCGGGTTACGCCGCTGCCAGCTGGAGCCAAGGCTATGGCGATTTTGTGCTGAAACCGGACATGGCCACGCTGCGTCGCGTGCCTTGGCTGGAGTGCACGGCGCTGGTGCTCTGCGACGTGCTCGATCATCACCATAGGCGAGACTTGCCGCACAGCCCGCGGGCGATTCTGAAAAAGCAGGTCGAGCGCCTGCGCGAGCGTGGCTATACCGGCATGTTTGCCTCGGAGCTCGAGTTCTATCTGTTTGATGAGAGTTACGAGGCCATCCACGAGCGCAATTATCACAAACCGAAGACCGCCGGCCATTACATCGAGGATTACAACATCCTCCAGACTACTCGCGAGGAGCCGGTGCTTCGGGCGATTCGCAAGCATCTGCAGGCATCCGGCATTCCCGTGGAAAACTCCAAGGGTGAATGGGGCCCGGGCCAGGAAGAGATCAACATCCGCTATGCCGATGCCCTGACCATGGCCGACCATCACGTCATCATCAAACACGCCTGCAAAGAGATCGCCCAACTGCAGGGCAAGGCAATCACTTTCATGGCCAAGTGGCGCTATGACGCCGCCGGTTCCAGCAGCCATGTGCACAATTCGCTGTGGGACAAGAATGCCAAAAAGCCGCTGTTCTTCGACCCCAAGGCCGAGTTCGGCATGTCGAAGCTGATGCGCTCGTGGGTGGCCGGGCAGCTCAAATACGCCAACGACATCACCTGCTTCCTCGCGCCCTACATCAATTCGTACAAGCGATTCCAGGCCGGCACCTTTGCGCCGACACGGGCGGTATGGAGTCGGGACAATCGCACCGCGGGCTTTCGTTTGTGCGCGGAAGGCAGCAAAGCCATCCGCATCGAATGTCGCATCGGTGGCGCCGACCTTAACCCCTATCTGGCCTTCGCCGCCTTGATCGCCGCGGGCCTGGCCGGTATCGACGAAAAGCTCAACCTCGCGCCGCCTTTCGAGGGCGATGCATACCTCGATGAGCATTTGCCTGAAGTGTCGAAGACCCTGCGCGATGCCTGCGCCGCACTGAAGGCCTCGAGCATGTTGCGCGAGGCGTTCGGTGATGAAGTGATCGATCACTACGTACACACCGCCGAGTGGGAGCAGAAAGAGTACGACCGGCGGATAACCGACTGGGAACTGCAGCGCGGTTTCGAGCGCTATTGAGAACACCATGACTGCGAAGATTCAGCTCATCTCACCGGTCGATGGCCGGGTCTACGTCGAACGCCACTGTGCCGATGCGGCGCAGATCGAGCAGGCGCTGGCGGCAGCCGCAACCGCCCAGGCGCACTGGAAACGCCGGCCACTGAGCGAACGCGCTGCTTTGTGCAGCGCCGCCGTGGACTCGATGCTGGCGATGCAGGCTGAAATCGTGCCGGAGCTGGCCTGGCAGATGGGCCGCCCGGTTCGCTTTGGCGCTGGCGAGTTGCGCGGCTTCGCAGAACGTGCCCGGCATATGATCGCCCTTGCACCTGAAGCCCTGGCAGCGCTGGAACCCGCGCCTGTCGCAGGTTTTCGGCGCTATATCAAACGCGAGCCGCTGGGTACGGTACTGGTTATCGCACCCTGGAATTACCCCTACCTGACGGCGGTGAATACGATCATCCCGGCGCTGATGGCCGGCAACAGCGTGATCCTCAAGCATGCCACGCAAACGCTGCTGGTCGGCGAACGTTTCGCCGAGGCCTTGCGCCGCGCCAATTTGCCCGAAGGCCTGTTCCACAATCTGCTGCTTGACCATCAGCAGACCGCCGCAATCATTGCCTCAGGCCGGGTGCATCAGGTGAACTTCACCGGCTCGGTCGAAGCCGGCAAGGCCATGGAAAGCGCAGCCACGGGGCGCTTTCTCGGCATGGGGCTGGAACTCGGCGGCAAAGACCCGGCCTACGTACGGGCAGACGTCAACCTTGAGCATGCGGTGGAAAACCTGGTGGACGGCAGTTTCTTCAACTCCGGGCAGAGCTGCTGCGCCATCGAGCGCATCTATGTCGATAAAAAAATCTACCCGGCCTTTGTCGAGCGCTTTGTCGCCTTGACGGGCCAATACGTACTAGGCAACCCACTGGACGAAGCCACCACGCTCGGCCCGCTGGTTACACCCGGCGCCGCAGAATTCGTTCGTGGGCAGATCGCCGATGCACTGGCACAGGGCGCCAGGGCGCTGATCGATCCAAAGGCCTTTGCCGCCGACGCGCCGGGCAGCGCCTACCTTGCGCCGCAGGTACTCGTGGACGTCACCCATCAAATGGCGGTGATGCGCGAGGAAAGCTTTGGCCCGGTGGTCGGCATCATGCCGGTTGCCGGCGACGACGAAGCCATCGCCTTGATGAACGACAGTCAGTTCGGCCTCAGCGCCTCCCTCTGGACCCAGGATCTCGCTGCCGCCGAACACCTGGGCAACGAGATCGCCACCGGCACCGTATTCATGAACCGCTGTGACTATCTGGACCCGGCCCTGGCCTGGACCGGTGTGAAGAACAGCGGACGCGGCGTAACGCTGTCGCGCCTTGGCTACGAGAGCCTGACCCGAGCCAAATCCTTCCATCTGCGCCACGAGGTCTAGAACATGAGCCTGACTGGAAACTGGAACTACCCCACGAGCATTCGCTTCGGTGTCGGCCGCATCGCCGAGCTGGCCGAGGTCTGTCGCAGCCAGGGTATCCAGCGACCGTTGCTGGTCACCGACAGTGGCCTGGCGCGCGTCCCGATCACCACGGCGGCGCTGGACGCCTTGCGCGCAGCGGGTCTTGGCGTAGCGCTGTTTTCCGACCTCAAGCCCAACCCGGTCGAAGCCAACCTGGCGGGTGGGCTCGACGCCTGGCGCGCCGGCAAGCACGACGGGGTGGTCGCCTTCGGCGGGGGCAGCGGCCTGGATATGGGCAAGCTTATCGCCTTCATGAGCGGCCAGACCCGACCGGTCTGGGATTTCGAAGACATCGGCGACTACTGGACCCGCGCCGACGACAGCAATATTGCCCCGGTCATTGCGGTACCGACCACTGCGGGGACCGGCTCCGAGGTCGGCCGTGCGGCGGTGATCATCGACGAACGCACGCACACCAAACGCATCATCTTCCACCCGAAGATGATGCCGCGGGTGGTCATCAGCGATCCGGCCCTTAGCGTCGGCATGCCGGCAAAGGTCACCGCCGGCACCGGCATGGATGCTTTTGCGCATTGCCTGGAGTCGTACTGCGCCCCGGGTTTTCACCCGATGGCCGACGGTATCGCGGTGGAAGGCATGCGCCTGGTGGCCAATGCCCTGGTGCGGGCCGTACACACACCCTCGGACCTTGAGGCGCGAGCGCAAATGCTCGCGGCTGCCGCGATGGGCGCCACCGCCTTCCAGAAAGGTCTGGGCGGGATGCACGCGCTCGCACATCCGGTGGGAGCCCTGTACGACACCCATCATGGCATGACCAATGCCACCTTGATGCCCTATGTCCTGCAGTTCAACCGAGCGGCTATCGAGGAACGCATCACCCGCCTGGCGGCTTACCTGCGTCTGCCCTCCCCGGGTTTCGCCAGCTTCCTGGCCTTCGTCCTCAAGCTGCGCAAGGACATCGGCGTACCGCATACGCTGTTTGAACTGGGCGTGGATGATCGGCAGGCCGATCTGATCGCCGACATGGCCATTGTCGACCCCTCTGCCGGCGGCAACCCGCTGCCATTGACCCGCAATGGCGCGGCAGAAATTTTCGACGCGGCTTATCACGGCCGTATCTAGAGCAGTCGTCTGTCCATGGCCAAGGCCTGAACACGCAGCATGGACAGGTTTGATCCGTTAGAGACAGGAGCAGTACGACAAGGTGTTGAAGGCCAGTCCATTGCGCAACGCATGCGCAAATGGATCTGAATCAAAACCTGAAGGGGCATACATAATGAATCCAGCAAGCCAGCCCGGCACCAGCACGCCGCACGACGACGACGTCAAGGTGTTGCACAGCATGGGCTATGCCCAGCAACTCTCACGACGAATGGGCGTTTTCTCCAACTTTGCCATTTCCTTTTCGATCATCTGCATCCTCTCGGGCGGCATCAACTCACTGGCCCAGGGCACCTCGGGCGCGGGCGGCGCGGCAATCGGCATCGGCTGGCCGATCGGCTGCCTGATCTCCGGGGTTTTCGCCATGGCCATGGCGCAGATTTCCTCGGCCTACCCCACCGCTGGCGGCCTCTATCACTGGGGCTCGATTCTCGGTAACCGTTTCACCGGCTGGCTGACGGCCTGGTTCAACCTGCTGGGGCTGGTAACGGTGCTCGGCGCGATCAACGTCGGCACCTATTACTTCTTTTTCGGGGCCTTCGGACCGGCCCTGGGAATGGAAGATACCACCACCACACGGATCATTTTCCTGGCGATCCTGACCGGCATCCAGGCCTTGTGTAACCACTTTGGCATCGGCCTGACCGCGAAGCTCACTGACTTCTCGGGCTATCTGATCTTCGCCACGGCAATCGCCTTGACCATCGTATGCCTGATCGCCGCGCCCAGCTATGAGTTCGCCCGGCTGGTGACTTTCGGCAACTATTCCGGCGAGACCGGCGGCAACGTATGGCCAGAAGTGTCCAATGGCTGGGTTTTCATGCTCGGCCTGCTCTTGCCGATCTACACCATCACCGGCTATGACGCCTCCGCGCATACCTCCGAGGAGACCCGAAATGCAGCTATATCAGTGCCGGTCGGGATGGTCATGTCGGTGGTCTGGTCGCTGCTGTTTGGCTGGCTCATGCTCAGCTCGTTTGTATTGATGCTGCCGAGCATGGACGAAGCGGCGACCCATGGCTGGAATGTGTTCTTCTGGGCGATGGACATTCAGGTGAACCCGACCGTCAAGATTGCGCTGTACCTGGCGATTTTCATCTCGCAGTTCCTCTGCGGCCTGGCGACCGTGACCTCGGTCTCACGGATGATCTTCGCTTTTTCCCGTGACGGCGGCCTGCCCTGCTCAAAAGCCCTGGCCGGGGTTTCACCCAAGCATCGCAGCCCGGTGGCAGCGATCTGGACCGGCGCCACGCTGGCGGTGCTGTTCGTCTGGGGATCGTCCGTGATTTCGATCGGCGAAACCCCGGTCTACACCATTGTGGTGTCCTGCACGGTGATCTTCCTGTTCTTCTCCTTCATCATTCCCATCATCCTGGGCCTGTTCACCTTCGGCACCGCTAAGTGGCCGACCATGGGGCCGTGGAACATGGGGCGCTTTTGGTATTCATTCTTCGCCATCCTCTCGATCCTCTCCATGGTGCTGATCTTCATCATCGGCATTCAGCCGCCGAACGATTGGGCGCTGTACATCACCCTTGGTTTTCTGGTTCTGACCGCCATCGTCTGGTTCGTCTTTGAAGCCCGGCGCTTCCAGGGCCCACCCATGGGCGAGATGATCATCAAGCGTCAGGCCGAAATCGCCGCGGCTGAAGAGGCATTGAATAGACAAGCGGGAAGCTGATCGGCACGGTCAGTTAACGCGATTCTTCCGTCTGGTGACATTTGTGGCGAGGGAGCTTGCTCCCTCGCCACAGGGAGTGTGCCCGCACGTTGCTGTTCGTGACATTCGACCCTCACCGGGTTTTACGATAAGTACCTATCAGCTCGGCCTGCTCCAGTATATGGCCGCGCATGGCGCTTTCCAGTTGCGCCTTGGTGGGCAGCTTCAGGTCCGGCAACACCGTGTCCAGCGCGTAGAGCTTGTGAAAATACCGATGGGTGCCAATCGGCGGACAGGGTCCACCGTAGCCAATTCTCTGCCAGTCGTTGAGCCCCTGTAGCGTGCCGGGCGGCGGCGTGTGCAGGTCTTCGGCCAAGCCGGTTGTCCCTGCGGGCAAGTTATAGAGCAGCCAATGTACCCAGGTCATCTTCGGGGCCGCGGGATCTGGCGCGTCCGGGTCGTCCATGATCAGCACCAGACTCTGGGTGCCTGACGGCACACCACTCCAGGCCAGCGGCGGAGAAACATCCTTGCCCTCGCAGCTGTAAAGCGCCGGCATCGGACCCTGGGCAGGAAAAGCGGGAGATTCGAGCACGAGTGGCATGGCGGTTACCTCTTTGAAGGGTGGTTGACAACAGACTCGATGCCGCGCGCGGGCTCTACTACCCCCGCTGACAAGCACTATAGTTGCGCCACGGCGCACCACAGCAACCCTGGCCCATTTGTTATAGAAAGTATCAGGCTAGATCGCCACAGAGGGTCTGTAAACCCAAGCGCCTGGCCAGTTGCGCCTGACGTCAGGCATGGATTCCAGGTCCGGCTTTAGTGTTCTGCCGTACTGATTCGGGATGGCCATGAAAGGCTAGGCCAAGGGATTCAAGGCGAGCGGCCAAGGGAGGCAGGCATTGGCTGCTGCGCGTCAGGGTGGCGATGTTATCGGCGTTGGTTTCAGCAATCGTCTGAACAGCCAGCAGGCGGTTGCTGATGTCCATCGACGCCCTGGATTGCTCTTGAGTCGTGGTCGCGATCAAGTCATTGCAGCGGTTGATACTGGCGATGTCATCCACCACGGCGTGCAGCAATTGCGAAGCACGCTGGCTGGCTGACACGCAGCGCTCGACCCCTTCGCGGCTGTCGTGCATGGCCGTTGCTGCTTGCCGGCTACCTTGCTGCAGCTTTTCGATAATGAGCTGGATTTCGGTGGTCGAGGCCGAGGTTTTTTGCGCCAGGCTGCGAACTTCCTCGGCCACCACGGCAAACCCGCGTCCCTGCTCACCCGCCCGTGCTGCCTCGATGGCGGCGTTGAGCGCCAGTAGATTGGTTTGCTTGGCGATGCCGTTGATCACATCCAGTACCTGGCCGATCTGCTCCGCCTGGTCCGCCAGCGCCTGCACCGTTTGATCGGTGGTGTTGATGCGCACCGCCAGCTCAAGAATGTCCTCGCGGGTCTGGTCTACGGTAGTGCGTCCCCGGCAAACCTGGTCACTGGCCTGACCCGCACTGTGTAAGGTCTGGCCAACATGCCCGGCGATATTCTCCATGGCCTGGACCATACGGCCGATCGCCCCGCTCATTTGCGCCACCTCATCCAATTGGTGCTGAGCGCCATGCTCCAGGGTATGGCCAACCCGGGACAGATCGCTGCCCAATTCGCCCAGACTGCGGGTGTCACGTACGACACCATCGACCAGGTTGGAAACCTGCTGAAGGAAATGATCAAAACGCTGCCCCGAAGACTGTTTGACACCCTGAGCCTGACTCGAGTCGGACTCATTGTTCAGCTGGGCTGCCGCGACCAGGACCTTGTCGAGCACGTCCTGGTTTTCAGTGGCGTCGGCCAGGCTCTGTCTCGCCAGATAGATGAGGATGGCGCTTTCCACCACCACGTAAAAAGCGTGCAGAAATATCATTGCCCAGCCACCATGGGCCTCCATCACAAACACCGGAAAACCCTGGTGCTGAAGCCAATGAAACACCAGGTGATGGACGGCGATAGTGGCGGCCGCAACCACAATCGGTAGCCAGTCTCGATAGAAAGTCAGCACCGCAAGCAGTACGAAAATCCCGAAGTGAATTTCTATGACACCCCGGGATTGGTTGATATGCAGAGCGGCCATGACCATCAACCCCACTGCGATCAGGCAGCGCATCCAGCGGGTTCCGACCAGTACCCGATAGACTGAGGTGATCAGCAGGCATGTAGTACCGCCTACCCAGATTGCCTGACCGAAGGTGGAATGCCAGAACGCCAGACCCAATGCATAGAGCAACGTCAACCAGAGTAAACCCAGCATGATCCGATCGGCTTTACGGTAGTGACTGGTAAAGCGAACGGCTGATGTCATGCCTTTTACTCCTTGGAATACGAAGAAATTCCCCCCTGTGACCTGGGTGGGTTCCACGAACCTGTCGTCGCGCTGGATAAAACTGTAGCCGATGCGCCGGAGATAGTGGCGTTTTGCCACAAATCATTTACGGCCATGGAGTTGATCCAGCCCCTCCTCCCGATCTTTCTCGCTGTGGTACCTGCCCGATCAGCCAGACAAGTGCATTAACCTGGTTAAACTATTCTCATTTCCAAATATAGTGTTTCTGATACCAGGCAAGGTTATCCAGGGTCACCCGCTAATCCTCGATAACACTACTGTCACTCATTACCGCCCGTTGTGAGTATTCCACTCTATAAACACCTTCCGATCTTTACAGTTCGCGCAGCCAGGGGCACTAACAAGAGGCTCGACCGCCACCGTGAAAGCATTATAAATGGCCTGCCAGCAACATAATTTTCACAAATTCGTGACATATTTTTCTTTGCTCTTCGCAAAATATACCGAGGCTTAGATACCCGCCATGTTCCTTCCGCGCACGTCTTAACCCGTGAGAGCGGCGGCTATTGCGTGTTCCTTGGTTGCCTGGATTTTGACATGGAGTAACTAATGAAGGTTACAGTCTTCGGTACCGGTTACGTCGGACTAACGCAGGCGGTTTGTCTGGCGGAAGTCGGGCATTCGGTCTGTTGCATCGATGTAGATACGTTGCGAATCGAGTCGTTGAACAAAGGGCACTGCCCGATCTTCGAGCCAGGGCTGCCGGCATTGCTGGAAAAGAACCTGGCCTCCGGGCGCCTGACTTTTACCACTGACAGCGTTTGGGCAGTCGATTTCGCGGACATCATTTTCATTGCTGTAGGCACACCCTCTGCGGCAGATGGTAGCGCGGATCTAAGCAATGTATTCGCAGCAGCCGATACCATTGCGACACATGCCAGAAACGCCAAGATCATTGTCAACAAGTCGACCTCGCCAGTGGGCACCGTCGACAAACTTAAAGCCGGGATCGTCAAGCGCGTCGACGGCGCCGGATTAAATGATTCCTTTCATGTAATCAGCAATCCGGAGTTTCTCAAGGAAGGCTCGGCCATCAATGATTGCATGCGCCCGGAGCGGATCATCATTGGCGGCGCCGACGACTCGGTCGTGGAGGTCCTCAGAGAGTTGTATCAACCCTTCAGTCGCAACCATGAGAAGTTTATTGTCATGGATGCCCGCAGCGCCGAACTGACGAAGTATGCCGCCAACTGCATGCTTGCCACCAAGATTTCGTTCATCAACGAAATGGCCAACCTGGCGGAACACCTGGGCGCAGACATCGAGATGGTCAGACGCGGGATCGGTTCGGATTCGCGGATCGGTTATGACTTTATTTATCCAGGCTGCGGATTTGGCGGGTCGTGTTTTCCCAAAGATCTCAAAGCGCTTAGAAAAACTGCGCAGGACATAGGTTTTGACCCTCGTTTGCTGCAAGCGGTAGAAGAGGTCAACAGTCACCAGAAGCATCGACTGTTTGAAAAAATCAGCCAACATTACAAAACGTCCTTGAGCAATAAAACCTTTGCTGTCTGGGGATTGGCATTCAAACCTGATACCGATGACATTCGCGAAGCCTCCAGCGACGTGCTGCTCAGATCTCTGTGGAAGGCCGGTGCCCGGGTGCAAGCCCATGACCCCCAGGCCATGACCGAGGCGCAACGTCTTTATGGGGACCGTAAGGATTTACTACTGATGGGCAACAAAGAAGAAACCTTGAAAGGGGCCGATGCCCTGGTAATCGTCACCGAATGGCAGGACTACCGAGTCCTCGATCTGGAACGAGTCCCCCAACTGCTCGCCGATCGCGTGGTATTCGACGGCCGCAACCTGTTTGACCCCACTCACCTTGCGGCGGCGGGACTGGCCTATTACGGGATCGGACGCGGCCGGACGAATCACGCATGAGCATACTCATCACCGGCGCAGCAGGTTTTATTGGATTTCATACCGCCAGGCGCTGCTGCGAAGAGGGGCTGGACGTAGTCGGCATCGACAACCTTAACGATTACTACAGCGTCGAGCTCAAACAGTCGCGTCTGGCGCAATTGGCGATGTTCACCAACTTCCGCTTCAAAGCCATGGATATTGCCGATAAAGCCGGACTGCTTGAGTTGTTCGAGGCTCATCGCTTTAGCGAAGTCATTCATTTGGCTGCGCAGGCTGGCGTTCGCTATTCGATTGACAACCCTGACGTTTACGCTGAATCCAACCTCATCGGTTTTCTCAATATTCTTGAAGCCTGTCGCAACTTCAAGCCGAAACATTTCATCTATGCATCGAGCAGTTCAGTCTACGGTTTTAACGCCAAGTTGCCGTTTTCCGTCGATGACCGCACCGATTGCCCTGTTTCTTTCTATGCGGCCACCAAGCGCGCCAATGAACTAATGGCGTACAGCTACGCGCACCTCTATGGCATTCAAACCAGTGGTCTGCGCTTCTTTACTGTTTATGGACCCTGGGGGCGTCCGGATATGGCGCTGTTCAAGTTCACTCAGGCGATCTTGAACAAGCAGCCGATCGATATTTATAACGACGGGCTGATGTCGCGCGACTTCACCTACATCGATGACATCGTCGAAGGCATTGTCCGTCTGCGGCTGAAACCGCCGTCCTGGCCTCCGCACCCTGAGGCCGGCAACTCACCCATCGCAGTGCCGAGCAAGGTCTACAACATAGGTCGCGGCGAGCCGGTGAAGTTGCTGGACTTCGTCGACTGCCTGGAATCGGCTATAGGCGTCAAGGCACAACGCAATTATCTACCGATGCAAGCGGGCGATGTCGTACAGACATGGGCCGATGTATTGGCACTCGCCCAGTGGGTTGACTTCTCCCCGAGGGTATCGGTTGAAGCCGGTGTGGCAGAATTCGTGAAGTGGTACCGGGACTATTACCAGGTATGAGCAGTACCATTGTTGTAAAAATAATGTCCCTGGGGAATTTATGAGCGACAGCATCTACGTATCCGTGTTGATTCCGGCCAAAAACGAAGCGAATAATCTGACACCGCTTCTGGAAGAGATTCGCAGCGCACTGGCCGATGAGTCCTATGAAGTCATTGTGGTCGATGATGGCAGTACCGATAACAGTATTGGCGAATTGCGCGCACTGAAAAACAGTGGTTTCAGCCAATTGCGGATCCTCAGCCATGCCCGCTCGCTGGGGCAAAGTACCTCCATTTACCACGCCGCGATCGCGGCACGCGGTCACTGGCTGGCGACGCTCGACGGCGACGGTCAGAACGACCCTGCGGACATCCCCGGGATGCTCGCGCTGGTGCGTGGCAGCGAAGGGCTTGCCGGAGGCGTCAAACTGGTGGCCGGCCACCGCGTCAACCGTCGCGATACCGCCAGCAAACGCTGGGCCTCGCGCTTCGCCAATGGTCTGCGCAGTCGCCTGCTCAAAGACTCGACACCCGACACCGGCTGCGGCCTGAAGGTGGTGGAACGGGCTGCTTTTCTCAACCTGCCCTACTTCGACCACATGCACCGGTTCATTCCAGCGCTGATTCAGCGTCACAACGGGCGGATGGTCGTGCATCCGGTCAATCATCGGCATCGCGGCGCTGGCATCTCGAAATACGGGAACCTTGACCGCGCGCTGGTCGGCATTCTCGATCTCGCGGGTGTGTGGTGGTTGATCAGACGCACCCGTCTGGATGCAACCGCGCAGGAGGTCGAGGGATGAACATCAGCAGAGAAGCACTGTGGCTGGTAGTCGGCTTTGCCGGGCAACTGGTGTTTACCGGGCGCTTTGCCCTGCAGTGGCTCTATAGTGAATACAAAAAGCGCAGCCTGATTCCCGTGGGCTTCTGGTATTTGAGCCTGGTGGGTAGCGCATTGCTGCTGGCTTACGCGATCTATCGCCAGGACCCGGTGTTCATCATTGGGCAATCGTTCGGTTTTGTCGTGTACCTGCGAAACCTGCAATTGATCGCGCGTCACAAAGACCTTAAGGAATAGGCCGGTGCGTACACCCTTTTCACCCAGGATCGAATGCCTTGGACTGGTCATCCTGTCTCTGTTGCTGTTGGGTGCCGGCCTGGGCATGAGACAACCGATCAATGTCGATGAAGAGCGTTTTCTAGGCGTTGCCCTGGAAATGCTGCAAAGCGGTTCCTGGTTCGTTCCGCACCGTGCCGCGGAGATCTACCCCGACAAGCCGCCACTGTTCATGTGGACCGTGGCGTTTTTCACCGTGCTGACCGGTCTGCCAAAAGTTGCCTTGTACTTGCCGGGGCTGATCTCCGCGGCGGTTTCGACCGCCTGCCTGTATGACCTGGGGCGGCGTTTGTGGAACCGTCGCATCGGCAGGATCGCGGCCCTGCTCTTTCTGGCGACCTATCAGACTTACAGCATTCTGCGGACCGGGCAGATCGACAGCTTTCTCTGTCTCTGGATCGCGCTGGGGATGTATGGGCTAGTTCGGCATCTACTGCTCGGCCCGGCATGGGGCTGGTTTTACCTGGCCTGCGCGGCGATGGGGTTTGGCATCATCAGCAAGGGCGTCGGCTTTCTCCCGGCGCTGATGTTGATCCCCTATGCGTATGCCGTGCACAAGAAATGGCCCGGTGTCGTGGCCATGCCCGGGCACAAACGTGCCTGGCTGCCGGGCCTGCTGGTGACACTGGCGGCGATCGCGCTCTGGCTGCTTCCGCTGGTGTTGTCTGTCGCTGTGCAGAGCAGCGCGGATGGCGTGGAGTACCTGAAAAACATCCTGCTGCATCAGACCGCTCAACGTTATACCAGCGCCTGGGCTCACCAGGAACCGTTCTGGTACTTCTTCGTCAAGGTCATTCCCCAATACTGGCTACCGATGTTCCTGGCCTTGCCCTGGCTGGTGCCGGCCTGGCGTCGCCAGTTGCTCAAGCACGATGGTCGGGTGCTGGTCTTGCTCGGCTGGGTAGTGCTGGTGCTGTTGTTCTTCTGCCTGAGCAGCGGCAAACGCAAGCTCTACATCTATCCTGCCCTGCCCGGGCTGGCGCTGGTCGCCGCGCCGCTGGTGCCCTGGTTGCTCCACCGCTGGTTTGGCCAGCGACCGCGAGCCCGCAAGATCTTCACCACGGTGGCGGTGATCTGGTTCTGTGCCTGGTTCGCTCGCGGCTTCATCGAACCGCTCAAGGATGGCGCCAACCCTCACGAAGAGCTGATGCGGCAAGCCGCCGAGGTGACAGGAGGCGCTGATCTGGTACTGGTCGGCTGGCGTGAAGGTCATTGGCTGTTCGCGCGGCAACCCATCGTGCATTTCGGTTTCACCACTTCCGACAGCATCGATCAGGCCGCTCAATGGTTGCGCGATCACCCCCAGGCATTCGCCCTGGTGCCCGCCAGCAAGATCGCTAAATGCTTTCTGCCGGAGAAGGCGCGCAAAACGCTCGGCAAGACCTCTCGCGCCGTGTGGCTGGTGGTAGGTGCCGATGCCGACAATGGACAATGCCACCCCCTGCTTCCCCCACGGGTCTACCGCTTCGCGTGGGACACACCGATTCTATGAATTCCTGCTAAAACCATAAAAACAGTCGACGATGCCCCAGGGATTCCTGGTGAATGGAGAGGTAACGGATGTTACTTGAAACGGTAAAAGATAATCGTGGCCATGAGAAGCCGCGCGTGAAACCTCGACATGGCTCATGGCTGCGACGGCTCGGGTGGTCGCTGGTGGTCCTTGGCCTGATCGTTTTGTATACCGCCTCTTCGCAGTTTTACTGGCATCAACAAGTGTATTTCTACCTGCAGAACCGCTGGACTGGCGATACCGCGCCTGGCAAAAACATCTGGCTGCCGGATTACCATTTGGTGATTGACGGGAAACCCGTGGAAAGCACCCTGCACAACCTGTCCGGGATCACTTATGACTATGATCGTGATCGCCTGCTGGCGGTTACAAATGGTTCACCGATGGAACTCCTCGTTCTGAGCAACACAGGTGAAGTACTTGAGCGTTATCCGCTGGCCGGCTTTAAAGATGTCGAAGGCATCACCTATATGGGTAATGGTCGAGTGGCATTGGCCGATGAAGGTCTTCAGCAGCTGGACGTTATCGACCTGCCGGCTGCGGTACGTCCGATTCAGGTCGAGGAGGCACAATTCATCGCCCTGACGATCAATTTGAGCCACTCCAACAAAGGCTTTGAAGGCGTTACTTATGACGCCGCAAAGGATCGCCTGCTTGCGATCAAGGAGCGCGACCCCCGCCAACTGTTCGAAGTCAACGGCGTCATGAAATCCATCGACGGCCCGTTGCAGATCAAGGTCGGGGACCTGACCTCGTGGATCAATCAAAGCGTGTTCGCCAGGGATCTGTCCGACGCTCATTACGACCCCGGGACCGGCCACCTGCTGATCCTCAGCGACGAATCGAAGTCGCTCATCGAACTGGATGGTGACGGTAAGTTCGTCAGTTTCCTGCCCCTGAGAAGCGGCGTTTCGGAACTCAAGGACAATGCACCGCAAGCCGAAGGCGTAACGATGGACAGCTCGGGCAACCTGTATGTGGTCAGCGAGCCCAATCTTTTCTACAAGTTCCAGAAGAAGAAGTAACCGCTGCACCCAACGCCTGACACCTCGGCCCGGCCAACCTGCTCAGTGACATTTCGCCGGTCACTGATGGCAGGGCTCGGTAGCACCTGAAATGGAACCGCGTATCTGCATCCTTGCCCTGAAAAAAGCAGCTATCGTGTCGATACTGGCCTATCGAAATGACCCTGTTTTTTCGTTTGGTCCGGGAAAACCAGGCGGGGGTGAACGTGGAAGACGTCGATAACTCAAAAGTCCTTCAACAAGAGTATTTCCACCTGCAAAGCGCCATCGATGCGTTCGACTCCCGCGCCCTGACAATAAAAGCCTGGAGTGTGACCTTCGGCTTCGCCACCCTTGTGGGATCCGCACTATTCAAAGAACCTGCTGTCTCGTTTGTTGTATTTATCAGCGGCTTGTTATTCTGGTGCATTGAGGCCAGTTGGAAAACATTCCAGGATGCTTATTACCAGCGGGTCAAGGTGCTTGAAGCCTATTTCGAGAAACCCACCGGGGAATTGGTTCCACTTCAAATACATCGCGCCTGGAACAAGGCATACAAGGCAAATCGCGCATCCACCTTTGCCAAGGTGTTGTTTTATCCTCATGTCATGTTGCCTCACGTGGCTGTTGCACTGTTCGGCCTTGTTTTCTATGTTTATTTCCCGGTCAACCATGAGCTCCCCGCTTCAGTCTTCCCCATCATAGAGGGCTCACAGGCAATGACGCTGAAGGATCTGATAATGATCATCGTGGCGGTGATTGGCGTCCCGGCCGCGCTACTGGCCGCCTGGAAGGCGCTGGTCGAATTCAGGGTCGGGAATACTGAAAAACACAGGGAGAATCGCCACAAACAGGCGAGTGCGGCTAAAGATGAGCTCAAATCACTGTTCTCTGACCCGTTGGCCCACGCAGCCATGAAGATGACTGACTGGACAGGTCGCTACTACTTGATAGATGGAACTTCGGTCCCGATCCTGACCGAAGACGTCATTTCCGGACTTCGAACACATAATCTGAACTTCAGCAGAAAAGAACTCTTTATACGCGACTGTTTCGAATCATTTTTTGATCATGTGCTGATGATCGAGCATCTGGTTTCCATAGGCTATATCAACTATGAAGAAATAGAGGTCCCGCTAAAATATTATGCGAGTAAAATCGCCTCGAGCCTTCACATCTACAATGACTTCCTTACTGACTATGGCTATCAGAAAGCCAAGGAACTATTCCTCCGGGCAGCGGGCGTCACTCCCCCGCCGCCGACAAACGTTTGATAGTAAACAGGGCACTCAGGCATCCCGCCCCTCATGCACCAAGCGGAACATCTCATCGATCTGCGAGTAACCCTGCGGGCTGACCCGCCAGTATTTCTGGCCCTCTGCGCTCGTCAGGAAACTGCGTCGTCGCTCCAGCCGTTCGTCGCCACCCACGCCTTTCAATATTACATAGCGCACGTTGCCGCGAGGGCCGATCAGCACGGTGGATCCCCCTTGAAAGGTAAATGCCGGGCCCTGCCCGGAGGCCTTTACATGACGCTTCTGAGTGACTTCCGCCACCAGGTCGAAGGTCACGCTCTGATCAGGACCGACTCGACGCAAGGTGCGGATCGACTGGACGCATGGCAGGCTGACGCTGTCGCCCTGCAAGCGCGGGTCATCCGCGGCGACCAGGCCGAACTCGGCCAGGTGTTCGGGCCTGCTGACATACATCCCCAGCACACCGGCCTGGCGGCGTAGTTCCTGGGGGCTGGCGCAATGGGCCGGGTCCCCTTCGAAACGCAGGGAGGCGAAGTCCAGGGCTGACACGAGCGGCAGGTCTATCCGTGGCGGGCGCCATAACAAGGCGTCTTCCGAGAGGCTGGTGACAGTGCGCGGGTAAATATTATGCCGCCGGAAGCTATCGATGATCGCGCCTCGGTAGTCCCATGTGTCATCCGGCAGCACGTCGTAATCGGCGGTGATGAGCGCCCGCAGGTAGTCGCCGAAATTGATTGCCGTGGGCGGGCAATAGTCGATGGCGCGGATGCAGATGGTGAGGAACTGCCGGGCCAGCTTGCTGGCCTTTTCTGCCAGCAGTACTTGCAAGTCGTGGGACATGTCACCGGGCGGGAGTATCCCGCAACCGTTGGTGGCGAGGCGAATGTAGCGTGCGCTCTTGCGCTCGAAGATCTGCGCAAAGGCTTCGAACAGCGCAGTGACCAGTATCGATCCCAGTTCATGTATTTCCAGGTCCGGCTGGTATTGTCGCGGCTGCTCGAAATTGGTTTCTATCGCGTTGCGTAGCGCACCGTTCTTGCCGGTGGTGTGACCAAACTGCTGAGCCAGCTGGGTCAGCAAACTGGTCTGCAGCAGATTGCCTTTGCACCTGCGGATCGAGGCAATCAGCACTTCCCGGTAACTGAAGTGTTGAAAAATCGCCACCAGATCGGCGAACGCTTCATGGAAGGCCGGCACGTCCGCACTCAAGGGCAGGCTGAAGCATGGGCGCAGGCCATCGAGCAGCGCATGGGTGACTTCATGGGAGATGATGTCGTGGGACAGACACGTGAAGACGTAGCCCCCCGGCAGTGATCGATCGCTGGGGGTGGCGCTGGCTTTGAAATAACCGAAGCGGATCTCGCCGCCCTGGCGGGTTTTGGTGTAGTAAGCGTTGCAGTTCTCGCCGTAATGCGGATGCAAGGTGAGCGGTACTGGCTTCTGTTCATTGCCGAATCCCCAACCCGGGTCACGTCCCAGCGCCAACTTGAAGGCCATGTAGATGCTGCTGCTGACGGCATAGACCATCTGCTGATGAAAGCGCGGGTCCGACGGCGAAGGTTCATAACCATTGGCGATCAATACCCCGAGCTCATTCAGGTCAGCCTGGCGATACTCCAGGCCCAGCTGGGTGTTGCGATGCTCGACCCGGAACAGACAGCCGCTGAGCCCGGCGTCGAATCTTTCGAAGGGCACATTGATGGTGCCGATGGCGCCCTCCAGGCGTCGCACCGAAGGGTCCACCGTATAGATCCGCAGCGGTCGGTACAACGGGTCTGCGGGGGCCCGCTGATAGGGTGGGCTCGGTAACCAGCCGAATGACTCCGCCAGGCAGAAGTCGACCCCTTCGCCAGGGCGCTTGGGCTCCTGCGCCACGATCGGTTACCTCTTGCCCGGTTGACTGTTCAGCTGTTGCAGTAGCTGCAGGATCTGCATCAGCGCGGCATTCTCCGAACAACCCGACTGTCGCCCCGGACCGGCTGCCGTGACACTCTGCAGCGGCTGCAACAGCACCGCACCTTTGGCGTTGTCGTTGCAGTCGAGCTTGGGGTGCTGACGGGCTTGCGCGCCGAAATCGCCAACCACCCGCTGGGTGAACTGCTCATGGGTGATCTGACTACCCTCGTCGAGCACGCGGGTGGCGCGCAGGGTGAACTCACCATGGCCGTCGCTTTCCCACGCCACCTCATCGTCCTGGCAGGCGGCGAACTTGATATCGCGCATGCCCTGCGCGCCGCCACTGTCGATGGCCCGCGAGAGGCCGCCGTGGGCCTGGCGAAAGAGCGCGTGGGCGCGGTTGATTTCCTCGGTAGGCGGCACGAAACGCTTGCGAGCGTCTCTGCCCAATGGTCGCTGATTGACGCCACCGACCGCAAAACGCGTATTGCTGCCCGAATGGCAGCAGTCCATGAAGCAGGTGAGGTTCACCCCATCCGGCAAGCGGGCGAAGATCTCGGCGATGTCATCGTCGATGTACAGCGCGCCCGTGGCAAAGTCCACCGGACACAGCGCTTCGTCATTGGCATCGTCTTCGTCGCCATTAAGGTCGGTGACAAAAGTCCCATGGCCGGAATACTGGATGACGATGACATCCCCGGCCCGCGAGTCAGTGACTATCTCGCGAATGCTTCGGTCGATCGCCTCGCGGGTGGCCTGGCCGTTGAGCAGCATCCGGGTGGAAAAGCCGCGCTTGCTCAGTGATTGCGCCCACATCTGCGCATCGGCGACACAGCCGGCAAGCCGATGTTCCGGTTCGGGGTAATCATTGATCCCGATGCACAGCGCCATGCGCCGGCCATCTGCTGCCACTGCAGACGAGCCGACGGCCTGGAGCGAAACCGCAGTCGGCGCCACCGCGTAGCGCGTCGGCGGTGCAATCGAGGCGTTCTGGCGCCACTGTTCGAAACCCTCGGGCCAATCGACCTCATCGGTCCATGCCCGCGGCCGGGACAGCGCTTTGGCCCGCGGATAGGGGTTGATCCGGCCGGCATCCGGCAGGCCAAGAATGCGCAGCAAGGCGCTGTTCATGGTCACCGGGTCATCATCGAAGCCGCCATGGGAGGTGGACTGGCTGGCCGAGCGCCCGGTGTCGGAGGCTGACTGCGACCAAATGACTTCACCGGGCCCGCTGTTCTTGCCGTCGAGATTGAACAGCTGCTTGAGCACAGGATCATCGCGCAGGCTCTCTTCGAGCCCGAGAATCGGCGTGCCGCGCTTTTCTTCCAATGCATAAAAAATCAGGTAGAGCAGCGACTTGCGGTAAACCCCGGCGCAGTCGTCGTCCTTCTCGAAGTGTTTTTTCATGGTGAAGATCGTGACCTTTTCCGCCACCTCACCCTTGTGCAACAGGTCCAGCAGGTGCTGCTTGAAGGTGTCGACTCGCACCGCCGGTGCGAGGAATTGCAGGGTGGCTAACTTCGGTACTCTGAGGTGGTGCGCGGCGGTCAGGAAATGACAATGAAAAATCGAGCCGGCACTGTGACCCATCGCATGCAGTTCGACACTCTCGGGATGGGCGTCACAAAATTGCTTGAGCTTGCCAGCCACGTACCAGGCCCCACCATCGACCGGCTCGGCTGCCCGTTCGGCGCTGAACTTCATCCCGCCCCAGATGCTCTCCCCGCCCAGGGATCGCGCGGCACCTTCGATCAGCAGGTCCGAACTGAAGTCGGCCAGATCCCGGGACGCGCCCGGCCAGGCGCGCTTGAGCAGACTGCCGATGGTCTCGAAAAAGCCGGTCCGCCAGATGAAATAGATCGGATAAACTCCATTGCTCAGCCACCACGCCATATGTTTCTGGGCAATTTCCAGGCCGGCGGACTGCGAAATCAACCCGCCGTGGGCATAGAGCAACACGCGCAGCTTGCGATTCTCCCGCTTCGCCACGGCCAGCGCCTCGACCAGATGCTCCTCGAAAATCGCATCGACATCGGCCGCCGAAGTCGTGACCTCACCTTCGCTGGTAAATCGTCCCACGGTGAGGTTGACCAGGTGCGGCTGCAACGCGGCCAGTTGCGCGGGGGTCAACCCGGCGCCGCGCGCAGTTGCGGATGGCTCTCTCGGTTCATCGGTGGACCGCGCCTCGTGCTCATCGTGAGCCAACTCCGCATCCGCCGGGTCGGTCCCCCTGGGCGTGCGCGACAGCGCGTCAATGGCATCGCGCAGGACATAAGACTGCTCAGAGGGAAAGGGTCCCTCCTCCGATTCACCGAGGCCACGACTCTGGTCCTGGCTGGCTATCTGCTCGCGCAGGCTCTGCACTTCGGCAAGAATCTGCTGGTAGTCGAGGCTGTTGCCCGGGCACGACTTGCTCGACATCGAACTATGAAAGCGCAGGCTTTCCAGCGGCAGGTGGAATTGCTCTTGAACCAGGGCCACCACCCGCAATGCCGAATCGCGTTGCTGACCATCGAAGGGGTCACGGCCCTGGTCAAAGTCCCCGATCATCTCGAACATGAACGGGCCAAACGAGGCATTGCCGTTATGCCCCGCCGCACTCGCCGGTGGCTGGTTCCAGTTACGCCCGAGCCAGATGAAGCCTTGCGGATCGATGGTGATGTGCTGGGCAATATCACTCCAGCCATTGGTCTGGGTGTGAAACCGCCACATGCCGACGATCGTTTCATGCCCTTTGAAATCCCGTCGGCTCGGTCGCCAGGTGTGATGCATGTGCACGGCATTGATTTTGCGGCTGAAGGGATATTGAGCAAGCAGCTGTGTGAACTGCTCCAGGCTGAGCCTGATAAAGGTGGGCGTCGACATGCTGGAAAACCTCTGAGGCAAGGTACTCAAGATGACACTGAAGGAAACTCTAGGTGGGAATGGCACTTTGTCCACTTATAACCAGGCACGCCGATGAGTGCCGGGCGATCCGTAGCAACTGCCGAAGGCTGCGTTCGAGGAATGTGCAAGCCAGAGGTTCCCGATTGACGGGCATATAGCTGGCAAAGTCCCGAACTGCCCCAAAACAAACCACCGCCAAACCTGCATCGCACCTTTCTGGTTCAATTCACAACGCTCGGAAGTGGCCGGGAGCGAGCCGATGCCAGTCAGGTAATACCGGGGGTCTTCAAAAGATCGCAGCCTGCGGCAGCTCCTACACGGGGATTGCGTGCATCCGTTGTTTCATCGGAGAGCCGGCTCGGCCGAAACTGGCATGGAACGTGCTCTACACCT
The DNA here is from genome assembly GCF_057838875.1 of Pseudomonas sp. KH_050. Taxonomy (NCBI): domain Bacteria; kingdom Pseudomonadati; phylum Pseudomonadota; class Gammaproteobacteria; order Pseudomonadales; family Pseudomonadaceae; genus Pseudomonas; species Pseudomonas sp. KH_050. The sequence continues at coordinate 3,513,731 of NZ_CM174478.1, forward strand.
TGTACACCTGCCGACATCTACGGCGGGGTCTCCTGAGTGGTCATTGTTGACCACCGGCCTGCAAAGGCACGGGACGACGGGCGAACCGGGCAACGTGGCCGCGGCTATTCACCCAAACACACACGAATGAATACCAGGCAAAGGCGCCTGGAGCTGCTGGTCGGCTCCAGGCGTTTTTTTTTGGGTTTTTTTTGGCCATGCCAAGGCAGCGGCTTCGACTGAGGAAAGGCAATGAACGCTATCGTCACCCCGATCAAGAGCGAAACATTGGTGGTCATCGGCAACGGCATGGTTGGTCATCATTGCGTCGAGCAACTGATCGAGCACGGCGCCCTCGCCCACTATCACGTCCATGTGTTCGGTGAAGAGCGTCAGCGTGCCTACGACCGCGTGCACCTCTCGGAATATTTCGGCGGCCGCGATGCCGAGTCCCTGGCCCTTGGCGAGGCCGATCTGTATGCCCGCCACGGCGTGCACCTGCACCTCGGGGTGCAGGTCCTGGAGATCGACCGCGAGCGCAAAGAAGTGGTCACCAGTGCCGGACGCCAGGCTTACGACCGCTTGGTGCTGGCCACCGGTTCCTATCCGTTCGTGCCGCCGATCCCCGGTGCCGAAGGACGTTCACGTCTGGTCTACCGGACCCTGGACGACCTCGACGCGATCCGCGAGGCGGCCGCCAATGCCCGCCGTGGCGTGGTGGTCGGCGGTGGCCTGCTCGGCCTTGAAGCCGCCAATGCGCTGAAATCCCTGGGGCTGCAAGCCCATGTCGTCGAGTTCGCTCCACAGCTGATGCCGGTGCAACTGGACGCCTTGGGCGGTGAAGCGCTCAAAGCGCGAATCGAGGCGCTGGGGGTTGGTGTACACCTCTCGCGGGCGACCAAGGAAATCGTCGTTGGCGAAGACTATGCCTATCGCATGAACTTCAACGACGGCGAGTTCCTGGAAACCGACCTGATCGTGTTCTCCGCCGGTATCCGCCCACAGGATGCTATCGGCCGCAGCGCCGGGCTGGAAGTGGCCGCTCGCGGCGGGCTGGTGGTCGACAACCATTGCCGCACCAGCGACCCCGAGATCTTCGCCATCGGCGAGTGCGCGTCCTGGAACGGCAGCATATTCGGCCTGGTCGCGCCGGGCTACAGCATGGCGCGCAACGTTGCCGCGCAACTGGCCGGTCAGCATTACGAACCCTTCACCGGCGCCGACATGTCGACCAAGCTCAAATTGCTCGGGGTCGATGTCGGTTCGATCGGCGACGCCCATGCAGCCACGCCGGGTGCCAGGAGCTACCGGTTCATCGACGAAGCCAGCGCCAGCTATCGGCGCCTGGTGGTCTCTGCCGACGGCAAGCACGTGCTCGGGGCGGTGCTGATCGGCGACAACAGTTACTACGACACCCTCCTGCAGTACGCGCAGAACGGCATCGCGCTGCCCAAGGATCCGTCGGGCCTGATCCTGCCACTGTCGGACGGCGCGCCGACACTCGGCGCCGATGCGCTGCCGGATAGCGCGACACTCTGCTCCTGCCATAACGTCACCAAGGGCGCGGTGTGCTGCGCGATCGACGCCGGTTGCAGCGATCTGGGCGAACTCAAGGGCAAGACCAAGGCCGGCACCGGTTGCGGCGGTTGCAGCGCGCTGCTCAAGCAGGTCTTCGAACACGAACTCAGCGCCCGTGGCGTGGCCGTCGACAAGAGCCTGTGCGAGCACTTCGCCCATACCCGTCAGGAGCTCTATGCGCTGGTGCGGGTGGAAGGCATCATCAGCTTCGACGAACTGCTGACCCGCCACGGCCGCGGTCACACCGGCTGTGATATCTGCAAACCAGCGGTGGGCTCGATCCTCGCCTCGTGCTGGAACCAGCCGATCATGGATCCGGCGCTGGTGTCGCTGCAGGACACCAACGACACCTTCATGGCCAACATGCAGAAAAACGGCACCTACTCGATCATTCCGCGCATTGCCGCCGGTGAAATCACCCCGGACAAGCTGATCGCCCTCGGCGCCGTGGCGAAGAAATACGACCTCTATACCAAGATCACCGGTGGCCAGCGCATCGACCTGTTCGGCGCCCAGCTGCATGAACTGCCGGACATCTGGGGCGAGCTGGTCGAGGCCGGCTTCGAGACCGGTCACGGTTACGGCAAGTCGTTGCGCACGGTGAAATCCTGCGTCGGCAGTACCTGGTGCCGCTACGGCGTGCAAGACAGCGTGGGCATGGCGCTGCTGCTGGAGAACCGCTACAAGGGCCTGCGCGCGCCGCATAAATTCAAACTGGCGGTGTCCGGCTGCACCCGTGAATGCGCCGAAGCGCAGAGCAAGGACATCGGCGTGATCGCCACCGAGAAAGGCTGGAATCTCTATGTCTGCGGCAATGGCGGCATGCGTCCGCGTCACGCCGAGCTGCTCGCCACCGACCTGGATGATGCAACCCTGCTGCGCTACGTCGACCGCTTCCTGATGTTCTACATCCGCACCGCCGACAAACTGCAGCGCACCTCGGTCTGGCGCGAAAGCCTGGAAGGCGGCCTGGACTACCTCAAGCAAGTCATCATCGAGGACAGCCTGGGCCTGGCCGCCGAACTGGAATCGCAGATGCAGCTGGTGGTCGACCGTTATGAATGCGAATGGGCCAACGCCATCAACGACCCGGAAAAACTCAAGCGCTTCCGTACGTTCGTCAACGACAAACGTGGCGACCCGGACATTCATTTCGTCAAGGAGCGCGGCCAGCGCCGGCCGGTACACGCCAGCGAACTCCACCTGATTCCCGTTACCGAGGAGGTGCTCTGATGAGCCAGTCAAACGTCGTCCGTATCGAACCGCAACGCGCCAACCAACATCCTGCACTGTGGCAGGCCCTGTGCAGCCGTCAGGATCTGGTGGCCAACTCCGGCGTCGTTGCCTTGCATGAGGGCGCCCAGGTGGCGCTGTTTCACCTGCCTGATACGCAAGGCAAGACCCTCTACGCCATCGACAACCGTGATCCGAAGTCCGGCGCCAATGTCATCGGCCGGGGCATCGTCGGCAGCCTCAAGGGCGAACTGGTGATTGCCTCGCCGCTGTACAAGCAGCACTTTCGCCTCGAAGACGGCAGCTGCCTGGAGTATCCGGAGCAGCGCCTGCGGGTCTGGCCGGTGCGGCTGAACGGCGATGTGGTGGAGATTGGCGTGAGCAGCGCAGGTTAGCTGACTGCCCTGTCGCCCTCGTTAACAGCACTGGAGAGAACCCGATGAAAAGCGTTGCGCAACTCCTGAAGTTAAAGGCCCGGCAAAATCAGCAAGTGCACACTATCGGCCCCGGGCAGATGGTGCTGGAAGCACTGAAGGTGATGGCGGAAAAGAATGTCGGCGCACTACCGGTGATCGAAAACGGTCAGGTGGTCGGTGTGATCAGCGAACGCGACTACGCACGCAAGATCGTGCTCCAGGGCCGCTCCTCGGTCGGCACGCCGGTCAGCGCGATCATGAGCGCACCGGTGGTGACGGTGGATTCCAGCCAGAGCATCGAGCAGTGCATGGGTGTCATGACCGACAGCCACCTGCGCCATCTGCCGGTGGTGGAGAACGGCCAGCTGCTCGGGCTGCTGTCCATTGGCGACCTGGTCAAGGAAGCCATCGTCGAACAGGCCGATCTGATCCGTCAGTTCGAACAGTATATTCGCGGCGAATGGAGCGACCTTCCCATCGGGCATCACAGCCCTGACGCGCGAACCTGAGCGACATAGCGGGCCCAATCAAAGGTCGTACCGATCGATCGCCCTGCGCCGCTCGTTGTCATCCCGAACATCGTAACTCGCGGTGGTCTGGATGTTGGTGTGATGGGCGAGCTTTTGGGCGATCGACAAGTCGTGCTCTTCGATCACTCGGGTGATGAATGAACGGCGAAAATCATGCGGCATGATTTTCACTCCGACCTGCGTGCCGCGTTGCCGGGCGATGTAGTAAATCGCGTGTTTGGTAATGCGCTCACGGGTGATGTGGCTGCCGCGGCGAATCCGGTTGAACAGAAACGGATCGTCTTCCTGCCCTTCGATCAACTGCGAGCGGCGAAAATCCAGCCACGCATCCAGCTTGGCGAAGGCCCAGCCCGGTGCGTATTTGATCAGCTCCTTGTTGCCTTTGCCGGTGACTCGCAAGCTGCGCTCATTGAAGTCGATCTGCTTGAGTTCCAGGTTCACCGACTCGGATTTGCGCATGCCCGAGCCATACAGGATCGCAATGACCGCAGCGTCCCGCAGCCCCTGCGGGCGTGGGTCAGCGGCACAGACCGCCATCAGGTCCTGGATCAGCGTGCGCTTGAGATTGCGCCCTTGGGACAGGCGTGTGCCGGCGATGGGCTTGACCGAACGCATTTTCAACAGATGGTCTTGAGTGATCAGGCTCAGACGCCACGCTTCGTTCATCACCCCGCGCACGGCATTGACGTACAACGACGAGGTGTTGGGTGCGTAGCCATCGGTGCGCAATGCCGCAACCAGCGCAATGACATCACCCGGTTGCAGGCCATGCCAGGGTATTTCTTCGATATTGACTTCGTCGAAACCCAGCCGGTCCGCGGCATCCTGCAGCACATAGCGCATGGTCAGCCGACTGGAGGGCGCCAGACGAGCCAGATAGAGTGTCAGCGGATTAGCGTTACCTTTTGCGGCGCTTGAGGTACTTGGTAATTCGGTATCGGGTAGATCAATCAAACTGAACAGGCCTTAAATGAAAATGGCTCAACCTTATAGCTCATTAGTTGAGCTGTCCTAATGCAATGAAGGTTCTTTTCTCTGGAGAAAATCGGCGCAACGCAGACCCTGAACCTTAGCTGCCTGACTCTCGGATATACAGTCTTTTGCCCGGTATTTTCCTGTTTTCCGATCATTGCCCAGGTTAAAAGCTCATTCATCATTGCCATGCTGCACATGGCCGCCGCAATCGCCGAATATTCCTGAGCCACCCCTCTCTCGCAGAAAAAGCCTACATATAAATCGGTAACCATCACCTATGAGCGCTCCTCGAGCGGATCATAATCAATCGGTAAAATCGACTTACAGAAAAGTGTATGAGTTTCTCGCCAAACCACCCTTGGTGCCTCCATGCCCGAAGATGACCCCCTCAGTGCCCAGCCCCGTCATGCCCCACCCTTGCGCGAAGGCATCGACCCTCTTGCGACACAGGCTCTGCTCTGCCAACCGCCGCTGCCGTTGCCGCAACTGAACAAACTGAGAGAATTGCGCGATGCCCTGGTAGCGCTCAAGGGGCCGCTGGGGGCAAATCCGCTGTTGCGCGAGCATATTGAACGGGGGCTTTTCAACAACGAGGCCAATGATCGGATGTTGGGCAAAGTGGTCTGCAGACCGCTCGACTTTCACCGACAATCGGCACCCGGACAAGCCTTCAGGAAGTGGCCTTCAGATCCACTCCCAATGCCTGGGCGAATGCCTTGACCAGAGGGCTGCAAACCGTGTTTCAGAGTGGCGATACAGCAAAACCAATGCACTTAAAGCGCATTATTATGAATTTGTCGAGGAAACCGTTCATCGGCACACTGTGCTGGTTCCTGCCTCCCAAATGCTGGAACGTTCAAAGGGCTCTCTGGTGCTCCAGAGGGTCTTTTTTTTTGTCGGTTTTTTTGTCATTGGATCGTCTTCGTCATGCTCGCTCGCTGGTTTCCTGCCGCCGTCAATACCCGCCCCGCAGAATGGAGTCGTGCCGCCATCGGCATGTCCCTCGCAACTATGTTCAGCGTCTGGTGCTGCGCCAAGGTGTTCGGAATGGAGGTGGCGCTGCACCTGATCGGTCCGCTGGGGGCTTCGGCGGTGTTGCTGTTTGCCGTGTCGTCCGGCGCGCTGGCTCAGCCGTGGTCGATTCTTGGCGGCTATTTCACCGCAGCCGTGGTCTCGCTGTTGGTGGCTCACGTGCTCGGTCGGACCCTGGGCAGTGCCTGCCTGGCCGCCGGCATGGCACTGATTCTGATGTGCTGGCTGCGTTGCCTGCATCCCCCGGCCGGAGCCCTGGCCCTGCTGCTGGTGCTGGCCGATCCGGCGACCATCGCCCTGGACTGGCTGGCCCTCGGCTCGGTCATGCTCAGTGCGCTGTGCATGCTGTTCAGCGCGCTGGCCTATAACAACCTGACGCGGATTCGCTACCCGAAAAGCCATAACGAGAAGGTCCCGGTGATTCCCGCCGATCACCCGCCCATAGACCCTGCGGGCATCACCGCCGAAGACCTGAAGCACGCGCTGGAAGACATGCAAGAGTTCTTCGACGTGACCCCCGAGGACCTCGAGCTGTTGATCCACGCCAGCGAACTGCACGCCAGACGCCGCAGCATCGGTGAAGTGCTGGCCAGTCGGGTCTGAGCCTGTTGGTGCTTGCTCAGGCCGCCGCCAATTGCCGCGCCGGTACCGCCAGACTCACTGCTCGCACTGAAGTCCCGGCAGTCAAACCGAGGGCTTTCGCGGTGTCCCCATCGACGATCAAGGTACCCGCGGCAACCCGTGCCGGTGCGGCGGTGATCCGGCAATCGGCAAACTGACGGTTGTGAATCAAATACGGCACTGCCTGATCGCCGGGTGTGCCGATACTCAACTGCAACACCTGGCTGTCACGCACGGCACGGATGTCGCCGGTGGCGCACTCGATCAACGGCCCGCCGTCAAAGATATCGATGTAATCCTTGTGGTCGAAACCTTCGGCCTTGAGCATGCCCAGCGCCGGTTCGGTATTGGGGTGAACCCGACCGATCGCCGAACGCGCCGCTTCCGGCAGCAGACAGGTCGGTAGCGGGAACTTGGGCATCAACTCGGCGATAAAGGTCTTGTTGCCAAGGCCCGTGAGGTAGTCGGCATCGGCAAAGTCCATCTTGAAGAAATGCCGACCCAAACCTTCCCAGAATGGCGAGACGCCCTCTTCATCCGAGTAACCGCGCATCTCGGCGATCACCTTGTCGCCGAACTGCTGACGAAACTCGGCCAGGAACAGAAAGCGTGCCTTGGACAGCAATCGCCCGTTGAGCCCATTGCGATGGTCGGCATGCAGGAACAACGAGCACAACTCCGAATGGCCGGTCATGTCATTGCCCAGGAACAGTGTCGGCAGCTGTTGATTGATCCCGAGACTTTTCGATGCGGCAACAAACAGCCCGAGGCGGTAGTTGTACCAAGGCTCGCGCATACCGACGGCACCGGCCAGGGCACAGATGCCGACGGCCTGACCATTATCGGCTTCCAATACAAACAGATAATCGGCGTCGGCTCGCTCGGCTTGGCCGGCGAAGGTTTTTTCCGCCCATTCCAGACGATGGCGCAAACGCACGGCATCCGCCGGCAAAGTGGTCAAACCGGTACCGGCACTGTGGGCCAGGGTCAGCAGGGCCGGTAAATCGGCCATGGTTGCAGGACGGACGATCATCGCAGTTGCTCCACTAGGGTTTCAGGTTTTTCAGGAAAATAAACTTCCGCCAGCATGCAGCGCGCGCTGCCGCCACCGATGCGTTCGATGGTGTCGATATTCACCGGCAGCGGTTTGGCGTGACGCTCGATCAGCTTGTGTTGTGTGGCATCCAGTGATTTCCAGGCTGTACGCGACATCACCAACAGCGGCTCGCCCGCCGCGTTATGGACTTCGAGCATGTTGCCCGCAAAAGACTCAAGCTGCTCCCAGCTCAGGGCCATGACCTGTTTGCCGCTATCTTCGAGCCGTGATTGCAGTGCGCTACGCTCACCGCTATCGCGCACGGACTCCAGACACACCACCGCCAGACGGGTGCCCACGCTCATCATCACGTTGGTGTGGTAAATGGCGACGCCTTGGCGGTCCAACGCATTGAACGCGCAAAGCTCATAGCCCAGATGATCAACCAACTGATTCAGGGCCCGGGCATGGGTGCGGGTGGAATAGCCGGCGTAACAAATGCGCTGCTGACGATCCAGCACCATGCTGCCGGTGCCTTCAAGGAACACTTCCTGCTGCTCCAGGCTGGACAGGTCCAGCAGCTGCTCGACCCGGTATTCGTCGCGCAACCAGTCCAGCACGCCCTTGTCCCGCTCCAGGCGCCGGTTGTGGCCTTGCATCGGGTACAGCACCAGAGTGCCGTCAGGATGGCTGCTCCAGCAATTGTTGGGGAAGATCGAATCCGGAGTGTGTGGCGCTTCGCGGTCGTTGTGCACCATCACGGTGACACCCTGCTCACGCAGCGCGGCGACATAGCCATCGAACTCTTGCAGAGCCTTGAGCTGCACATCTTCGGCAGCCGCTGCCGGGCGCTGAAAACGGTTGTTGGCCGCCGTGTCCTGATTGAAGGAGAAACGTGTCGGGCGAATCATCAAAACGGTATTGGTGGTTTGCATGGGCACAGAATCAATGAGGGTTGAGAGGTACTCATTGTCTGATTCGGCACCGGGAAAACCCGGCTGATAACGTGGGTGGGGGTGATGGAAATGGCTGAAAGCGAGGGGGTAAGCAGCCGATTCGGTGGGGCTGAAAAGATCAAAAGATCGCAGCCTTCGGCAGCTCCTACGCCGACCGAGTACACCCATTATTTCGGATCGTACGCAAATCCCGTAGGAGCTGCCGCAGGCTGCGATCTTTTGTGGGCGGCAACCATTAACGCCCGACTTACTCCATCGACGTCTTGACCATCGCCAGTTCGGGATGGCTGACCAGCTTGTCGATATGCAGCTCCGGATCGTCGAACCAGGTTTCGGTCAGCACCCGATAGTGCTCCATGTCCCGACAGCGCATGCGCAGGCTGTAGTCGAAAGCACCGCTGATCAAGCGGCACTCAAGCACCTGCGGACAAGCCCGGACCTTGGCTTCGAACGCCTTCTGTGCCGCCCGCCCGCTCTGGTTCGAGAGCGCCACCAACACCAGCAACGACAAGCCCGGTGTCAGCTTCTTTTCGTCAAGAATTGCCCCGTAGCCGCGGATAACCCCAAGCTGTTCGAGCTTGCGCACCCGTTCCAGGCACGGCCTGGGGGTCAGGTGCACCCGTTCGGAAAGCTTCTGGTAGGTGATGCGCCCTTCGTGGCGCAGCACCTCAATGATTGCCTGATCGATACGATCAAGCACGATCGACAGATCGCGGATATCCGCCATGTACGTCTTGCCTCACTTCAAACGGCCCGATAAAAATTGCTGCAAACGCTCGCTTTGCGGCTTGTCGAGAATCTCTGCGCCGCCCTGCTCCTCGACCCGACCTTGATGCAGGAACAACACCTGGCTGGACACCTGTCGCGCAAAGCCCATTTCGTGGGTCACCATCAGCATGGTACGACCTTCCTCGGCCAGCGCCTGAATGACCTTTAGCACTTCCCCCACCAGTTCCGGATCGAGTGCCGAGGTCGGCTCGTCGAACAACAGAATCTGCGGTTCCACTGCCAGGGCCCGGGCAATCGCCACTCGCTGCTGCTGACCACCGGAAAGAAACGCCGGATATTGCCCGGCGACTCGTTGTGGCAAACCGACTTTGTCCAGATACGCGCGGGCGCTCACTTCGGCGTCCTTGCGGCTGACGCCCAGCACACGGCATGGCGCCAGTATGATGTTTTCCAGAACGGTCAGGTGGCTCCACAGATTGAAATGCTGGAACACCATGGCCAGGCGCGTGCGTAACCGCTGCAACTGCGCCGGGCTCGATACTCGCATACCGCCTGCGGCTGGCCGGGTGGCAATCCGTTCACCGTCCAGTTCGATGGAACCTTCGTCCGCCCGCTCAAGGAAGTTGATACAACGCAGCATGGTACTTTTTCCGGAGCCACTGGCGCCGATCATGCTCACCACATCGCCGGCCCGCGCGTTTAACGAGACGCCCTTGAGCACCTCATTGTCACCAAAACGTTTATACAGATTTTCGACTGTCAGTTTGTACATGAAAGACTCCTGGAACGTTGCCGTTGGCGGCTGCGTTCCGGACAGAAAAAAGGGAAGAAAAAAGCCGGCCCCAGCCTTCAGTGGGCCGGCCCGAGGAAACTCAGCCAGCGCTTCTCTGCCAGGCGGAAAGCGCCCACCAGCCCGAAGGACAGCGCCAGATACAACAGCCCGGCAATGCTGAATGCCTGGAAGGTCATGAAGGTCGCGGCATTGGCGTCCCGGGCGACCTTGAGGATGTCCGGAATGGTCGCGGTAAAGGCCACGGAAGTCGCATGCAACATCAGGATCACTTCGTTGCTGTAATACGGCAGTGCCCGGCGCAGCGCCGACGGCAGGATCAGCCGCAGGTACAAACGCCAGCCGCTCAAGCCATAGGCGTGGGCCGCTTCGATTTCACCGTAGGGGATGCTGCGAATGGCACCGGCAAAGATTTCTATGGTGTAGGCGCAAGTGTTGAGGGTGAACGCCAGCAAGGTGCAATTCATCGCATCGCGAAAAAACGCTTCCAGCAGCGGCTGCGAACGGACCACCGCAATGCCGTAGATCCCGCTGTAGCAAATCAGCAACTGGATATACAGCGGCGTACCGCGAAACACATAGGTGAACAGCTGAACCGGCCAGCGCAGCACAGCCCAGCGCGAGGTCCGCATTATCGCCAGCGGTAGCGAAAGAAAGAACCCGAGGATGATGCTCACACAGAGCAACCACAAGGTCATCGCCAGCCCGGTGAAGTTGTAGCCGTCACTGAAGAGAAAGGGTTTCCAGTATTCCGAAATCAATTCGATCATCGCGTCATCCCCCGTACGCCCTGGTTGTAACGTCGCTCAAGCACCCGCAGCACATAGTTCGAGGCACTGGTGATCAGCAGGTACAGCGCCCCCGCCAACAGCAGGAAATCCAGCATGTTGAAGGTGCTTTTGCCAGCTTCCTGGGCGACCTTGACCAGGTCCGACAAGCCAATGATCGACACCAGCGCCGTGGCTTTGAGCAATACCAGCCAGTTGTTGCCAAGGCTCGGCAAGGCGAAGCGCATCATTTGCGGGAACACCACGAAGCGAAACCGTTGCCAGCGATTCAAGCCAAACGACGCACCGGCTTCTTGCTGGCCCCGTGGAACGCTCAGAATCGCTCCGCGAAAGGTCTCGGTGAAATAGGCGCCATAGATAAACCCCAGGGTAATGATCCCGGCCACGAACGGATCAATCTCCATATAGGGCCAGTCCATGGCCTCGGTCAGGCTGCTCAACCAGCCTTGCAGGCTGTAGAAAATCAGCAGCATCAACACCAGATCGGGAACACCGCGTATCAGTGTCGTGTAGAAGGTCGCCGGCAGGTTGAGGATGCGCAGCGGCGAGAGCTTGGCGGCCGCACCCAGCAGCCCCATCAACATGCTAACCAGCAACGAAAGAAACGAAAGCTTGAGCGTCACCCAGGTGCCATGCAGCAACAGCGGGCCATAGCCCTGCAGGGCCGACACGTCGAGGCCCAGAATATTCAGGAAGGAATTCACGTCAGTCACCCGTCTTGATTGACCGCAGCCGGACGCTGCATCGCTCAGGGCGATGCAGCGTTGTCGGTGCAAGGATCAGTTGTTGTAGAGGTCGAGATCGCCGAAGTGTTTCTGCTGGATCTGCGCGTAGATGCCCTTTTCATGCAGGGCCTTGATGGCGGCATTGAGCATGCCTTTGAGTTCGTCGTTGTCCTTGCGCAGGCCAATGGCGATTTCCGACGGTACCAACGGGTCACTGATGCCCTGGCTGTTCTTGAAATCGGCGCCTTGTGGCGACTTCAGGAAACTCATCTCCGCTTGCAGCTTGTCCTGGATCGAGGCGTCGAGACGACCGAAAACCAGATCCGCATAGACCTGATCCTGACTCTGGTAAGCCCGCAGTTGCACGCCAGCCGGAGCCAGTTTGGCTTTGGCGTAGGTCTCCTGAATCGTGCCCTGCATGTAGCCGATCACCTTGCCCTTGAGCGATTCAGCGGTCGGCTCCAGGCCGGAATCCTTGCGGGTGACAATCGCGGTCGGGCCGGCGTACAGACGGTCAGAGAAGTCGATCTGCTTCTTGCGGGCCTCGGTCACCGTCATCGACGACTCGATCGCATCGAACTTGCCGGCCTTGAGGGCAGGAATCAACCCGTCGAAGTCGTTGCTGACCCACACGCACTTGAGCTTGAGCTCGGCGCAGATCGCATTGCCCAGGTCCACACCAAAACCTTCCACGCCGCCATCGGCGGTGGTCGATTCGAACGGTGGGTAGCTTGGATTCACGCCAAATCGCAGTTCTTTCCACTCTTTGGCGCTAGCACCCGTGGCGCAAAACAGCACCGCGAGTACCGGCAAAGTCAGCCATTTTTTGTTCATCTTCTTGAGTCCCGATTTATTTGGATTTATCGCGGCCTGGTACAGATCCGAGCCACATTTATGGGCAGGAGCAGAGAGTCGATGCGGCATTCACCGCAACAGCGTTCTTGTTGTTTTAACTGGATGCGTCACCACACCCTCCCTGAAACCCCTGATGCAGACGGCTTCAAAGGAACACCAGAATGCCAACAGAACGCCTTGGGCAGGTGTCGTAACGGCCTGCGCAGACAGACTGGTTGTGCTGATAAGGGCTATTTCACAGCCGAATCGGTCGTGGCAGACGTTAGCTCGATGTGACGAGGGGCTTGCGGTCCGTAGCAGCTGCCGAAGGCTGCGTTCGGCTGCGCAGCAGTCGTAAAACCTGCAACCGCATTCCGCTTGTAGAAACGCGTTAGCTGTATTGCGACCGCTGCGCAGCCGAACGCAGCCTTCGGCAGCTGCTACGGACCCTGCAAAAATGCACACCCAACCTGCGATTATCCGGGTTGTACATGGCAAATTTGCACTGTTACGATCCGTCATCGTTCGCGCGCGAACACTTCTATAAAGAACAATAAAAGCAGGGAGTTAGAGATGACTGCTCAGGTTTCATCCCAAGTGACACGGGACGTCGATGCCATCCAGGACGAAGTGCTGGCCGAGGTCCGCAACCATATTGGCCATCTGACCCTCAACCGCCCCGCCGGTCTCAACGCCATTACCCTGAACATGGTCCGCTGCCTGCAACAGCAACTCGATGCCTGGGCCGATGACTCGCAGGTGCATGCGGTGGTTTTGCGCGGTGCCGGTGAAAAGGCCTTTTGCGCCGGCGGCGACATCCGCACGCTGTACGACAGCTTCAAAAACGGGCAAACCCTGCACCAGGAGTTTTTCGTCGAGGAATACGCCCTCGACCTGGCCATCCACCATTACCCAAAACCGGTGCTGGCGCTGATGGACGGATTTGTCCTCGGCGGTGGCATGGGTCTGGTGCAGGGCGCAGACCTGCGGGTGGTCACCGAACGCAGCCGTCTGGCAATGCCGGAAGTGGGCATCGGTTATTTCCCGGATGTCGGCGGCAGCTATTTCCTGCCGCGCATCCCTGGTGAACTGGGAATCTACCTCGGCGTCAGTGGCGTGCAGATCCGCGCCGCCGATGCGCTTTATTGCGGATTGGCCGACTGGTACCTGGAAAGCGACAAACTGGCGGTGCTGGATCAGCGCCTCGACGGTCTGCAGTGGCACGACACTGCGCTCAAGGATCTGCAAGGTCTTCTGGCCACACTCGCCGTGCAACAACTGCCTGATGCGCCATTGCACGCCCTGCGTCCGGCCATCGACCACTTCTTCGCCCTGCCCGACGTGCCGAGTATCGTCGAGCAGTTGCGCGAAGTGACGGTTGCCAACAGCCACGAGTGGGCCCTGAGTACCGCCACGCTGTTGGAAAGCCGCTCGCCGCTGGCAATGGGCGTAACCTTGGAGATGCTGCGTCGCGGTCGCCATCTGAGCCTGGAGACCTGCTTCGCCCTGGAGCTGCATCTGGACCGCCAGTGGTTCGAACGGGGTGACCTGATCGAAGGTGTGCGCGCCTTGCTGATTGACAAAGACAAGACTCCGCGCTGGAACCCACCGACCCTGCACGGCCTTGATGGCGAGCATGTCGCGAGTTTCTTCAACGGTTTTGACGAGAGTGGGAGCTGAGCCATGCACGACTTTGAATTGAGTGAAGAGCAAGTCATGATCCGCGACATGGCCCGGGACTTTGCCCGCCGTGAAATCGCGCCACACGCCCAGGCCTGGGAAAAGGCCGGCTGGATCGATGACGCGCTGGTGGCGAAAATGGGCGAGCTGGGCCTGCTCGGCATGGTGGTCCCCGAGGAATGGGGCGGCACCTATGTCGACTACGTTGCCTACGCCCTGGCGGTGGAAGAAATCTCCGCCGGTGACGGCGCGACTGGCGCCTTGATGAGCATCCACAACTCGGTGGGCTGCGGGCCGGTCATGAATTACGGTACCGAAAAGCAGAAACAGACCTGGCTGCCCGATCTGGCCAGCGGCCAGGCCATCGGCTGCTTCGCCCTGACCGAGCCCCAGGCCGGTTCCGAAGCCCATAACCTGCGCACCCGCGCCGAACTGCGCGACGGTCAGTGGGTGATCAATGGCGCCAAGCAATTCGTCAGCAACGGCAAACGAGCGAAAGTGGCGATTGTCTTTGCGGTCACTGATCCGGATCTGGGTAAAAAGGGTATTTCCGCGTTCCTGGTGCCGACCGACACCCCGGGGTTTATCGTCGACCGCACCGAACACAAGATGGGCATTCGCGCTTCGGACACCTGCGCCGTGACCCTCAACCAATGCACCATTCCTGAAGACAACCTGCTGGGTGAGCGCGGCAAGGGCCTGGCAATTGCGTTGTCGAATCTGGAAGGCGGTCGAATCGGCATCGCCGCTCAAGCCTTGGGCATTGCCCGAGCAGCCTTTGAAGCGGCACTGGCCTATTCCCGTGATCGGGTGCAGTTCGACAAGCCGATCATTGAGCACCAGAGCATCGCCAACCTGCTGGCGGACATGCACACCCGCCTGAACGCGGCACGCTTGTTGATCCTGCATGCGGCGCGGCTGCGCAGTGCCGGCAAACCCTGCCTGTCGGAAGCCTCCCAGGCCAAGCTGTTTGCTTCGGAGATGGCGGAAAAGGTCTGTTCTTCCGCAATACAGATCCACGGTGGTTACGGTTATCTGGAAGATTATCCAGTGGAGCGCTACTACCGCGATGCGCGGATTACCCAGATCTATGAAGGATCGAGCGAGATTCAGCGGATGGTGATTGCGCGGGAGTTGAAGAACTATCAGATCTGAAGAAAAAGATCGCAGCCTGCGGCAGCTCCTACGGATTTGCGTTCACTCCGCGGTCCGTGCAGGAGCTGCCGATAGGCTGCGATCTTTTCAAGGCACCAACATCACTTACCTTTGAACTGCGCCGCTCGCTTGTCGATAAACGCCGCCATCCCTTCTTTTCGATCTTCGATGGCAAACGCCGCATGGAACACCCGGCGTTCGAAACGCACGCCTTCGGACAGGCTGACTTCAAAGGCGCGATTGACGCTTTCCTTGACCATCATCGCGATCGGCAGGGATTTGCTGGCAATCACCGCGGCAACTTTCAACGCTTCCTCCAGCAGCTCATCCACCGGCACGATGCGCGCAACGATCCCGGCGCGCTCGGCTTCCACCGCATCGATCAAGCGCCCGCTCAGGCACATTTCCATGGACTTGGCCTTGCCCACCGCACGGGTCAGGCGTTGGGTGCCGCCCATGCCCGGCAGCACGCCGAGGTTGATTTCCGGCTGGCCGAATTTGGCGTTGTCGCCGGCCAGGATGAAGTCACACATCAACGCCAGCTCACAGCCACCGCCCAGGGCAAAACCGGCTACCGCAGCGATGATCGGCTTGCGGCGGCTGGCCACCCGATCGCTGTCGCTGAACAGATCGTCAATGTAGATCTGCGGATAGGTCAGCTCGGCCATTTCCTTGATGTCGGCACCGGCGGCGAAGGCTTTCTTCGAACCGGTGAGCACGATGCAGCCGATTTCGGGGTTGGCTTCCAGGCCATCCAGCGCCTGGTTCAGCTCGCTGACGATCTGCGCATTCAGCGCATTCAAGGCTTGTGGGCGGTTGAGGGTAATCAGACCGACCCGGCCGTGGATGTCCAACAAAATCGTTTCATAGCTCATGAACAGGTTCCTGATTCAATTGTTTAAAGATTGCGCGAAATGACCATGCGCTGAATGTCGCTGGTGCCTTCGTAGATCTGGCAGACCCGCACGTCGCGGTAAATGCGTTCCAGCGGGAAGTCGCTCAAATAGCCATAGCCACCGAGGGTTTGCAAGGCCATCGAGCAGACCTTCTCGGCCATTTCCGAGGCGAACAGCTTGGCCATCGACGCTTCGACCAGCGCCGGCTTGCCGCTGTCGCGCAGGGCTGCGGCGTAATGCACCATTTGCCGGGCGACCGCAATCTGGGTGGCCATGTCAGCCAGGCGAAAGGCCACGGCCTGGTGCTCGATCAGGGTCTTGCCGAAACTTTCCCGCTCGCGGGCATAGTCACGGGCCGCTTCAAACGCGGCGCGGGCCATGCCCACCGATTGCGAGGCAATGCCGACACGCCCGCCTTCGAGGTTGGCCAGGGCGATTCTGTAGCCTTCACCCTCCTCGCCCAGGCGATTGGCGACCGGCACTTTCACGTCTTCAAACAGAATCTGGCAGGTGTCCGAGGCATGCTGGCCGAGCTTGTCCTCGATCCGCGCCACCTTGTAGCCCGGCGAATCGGTTGGCACGATAAACGCGCTGATGCCGCGCTTGCCGGCACCCGGATCGGTCACCGCAAACACAATCACCACCCCGGCGTTTTGCCCGGAGGTGATGAATTGTTTGCAGCCGTTGAGTACGTAGTGGTCGCCGTCCAGTCGGGCCCGGGTTTTCAGGCTACTGGCATCGGAACCGGCCTGGGGCTCGGTCAGGGCAAAGGCCCCGAGCATCGAGCCGCTGGCCAATGGTTTGAGGAACTGCTCTTTCTGTTGATCATTGCCGAACTTGAGGATGGGCACGCAACCCACCGAGTTGTGTACGCTCATGATGGTCGAGCAGGCGCCATCACCGGCAGCGATTTCTTCCAGGGCCATGGCGTAGGCCAGGTAACCGGTGTCGCACCCGCCCCACTGCTCCGGCACCAGCATGCCGAAGAAGCCCAGTTGGGCCATCTCACCAATAGCCTCTTTGGGGAAGCGATGTTCACGATCCCACTCGGCGGCGAAGGGTTTCAGGCGCTCCTGGGCAAACTGTCGGGCCGCTTCGCTGATCTGTAGTTGTTCGTCATTGGGGAGCATAAGGATTCCTTAGTACAAAACTTCAACAGCCATGGCCGTCGCTTCGCCGCCGCCGATGCAGATGGCCGCCACTCCGCGATGCAGGCCTTTCTGGCGCAGGGCCGAGAGCAGCGTCACGAGGATCCGCGCGCCGGATGCACCGATCGGGTGACCCAGGGCGCAGGCGCCGCCGTGGATGTTGACCTTCTCGTGAGGAATTTCCAGCTTGCTCATGGTCACCAGACTGACCACCGCAAAGGCTTCGTTGATCTCGAACAGCTCGACCTCATCCAGCGACCAGCCGGTCTTGTTCATCAGCTTCTTGATCGCACCGACCGGCGCCACCGGGAACAGGCCCGGCGTATCGGCGAACGCCGCATGGCCGTGAATCACCGCCAAGGGTTTGAGACCGCGTTTTTGCGCCTCGGAGCGACGCATCAACAGCAATGCCGCGGCACCGTCGGAAATCGAACTGGAGTTGGCCGCGGTCACCGTGCCGCCTTCGCGGAACGCCGGTTTCAGCCCGGCGATCTTGTCCAGCCTGGCCTTGGGCGGTTGTTCATCGTCGATGATCAGCTTCTGTTCTTTGCCGACCATGACCTGCAATGAGACGATCTCGGCGGCGAAACTGCCGTCGTTGATGGCCTGCTGGGCACGGGTCGTCGACGCAATGGCAAACTCATCCTGGGCTTCGCGACTGAAACCGTTGGCTTCGGCGCAATCCTCGGCAAAGGTGCCCATCAGGCGACCCTTGTCGTAGGCGTCTTCCAGGCCGTCGAGGAACATATGGTCGATGACCTGGCCATGGCCCATGCGGTAGCCGCTACGGGCGCGGTCCAGCAGATAGGGGGCGTTGGACATGCTTTCCATGCCACCGGCCACCACCACCTCGGCGCTGCCGGCGAGCAGCATGTCGTGGGCCAGGATGGTCGCTGCCATGCCCGAACCGCACATCTTGTTCAGCGTGGTACAGCGGGTCGACTTGTCGAGCCCGGCGCCCAATGCCGCCTGGCGCGCAGGCGCCTGGCCAAGACCGGCCGGGAGCACGCAGCCGAACAACACTTCGTCCACCGCCTCGGGGGCAACACCGGAGCGCTCGACAGCGGCGCGAATCGCGGCGGCACCCAGTTGCGGCGCGGTGAGGCTTTTCAGTTCGCCCTGGAAACCGCCCATCGGGGTGCGGACGGCGCTAACGATAACAATTGGATCGTGGGAAATAGTCATGACAAATACTCCTTACTTCGCGGCCATGCGCAAGGCACCGTCGAGACGGATCACCTCGCCATTGAGCATGCTGTTTTCTATGATATGCCTAACCAGCGAAGCGTACTCCGCAGGTTTGCCCAGACGCGGCGGGAACGGCACGCCGGCGGCCAGAGAGTCGCGCACTTCCTGGGTCATGCCGGCCATCATTGGCGTTTCGAAGATCCCCGGAGCGATGGTCATCACCCGGATGCCATAGCGCGCCAGTTCACGGGCGGCAGGCAGGGTCAGGCTGGCAATCGCACCTTTGGAAGCGGCATAGGCCGCCTGGCCGATCTGGCCATCAAAGGCCGCGGCCGAGGCGGTATTGATGATCACCCCACGTTCGCCGTCGGCATCGGCCTGGCCTTCGGCGATCGCCGCGGCCGCCAGACGCAGCAGATTGAAACTGCCGATCAGGTTGACATTGATGACCTGGCTGAAGCTGTCCAGGCCATGGGGACCGTTCTTGCCGAGAATCTTCTCGCCACGCACGATGCCCGCGCAGTTGACCAGCCCATGCAGGCCGCCAAAAGTCGCGACCGCAGCCTTGACTGCCGCCTCGGCGGCGGCTTCCTGGCTGATATCGGCGACGACGCTCTGCGCCCGCGGGCCAAGCTTTTGCGCTTGGGCGGCGACGGCTTCGGCATTCAAATCCACCAGCATCACCTTGGCACCGGCGGCCACCAGCATTTCAGCGGTAGCGGCGCCCAGGCCGGATGCGCCGCCGCTGACCAGAAAAATCTTGTTTTCGATCTGCATCATGGTTTCCTTCGGTTCAAACCTTCTGAGCCGCGGCCTCTTGAGCCTTGGCGATTTCCTGGTTGCGCAAGATAAAGCGCTGCAACTTGCCGCTTGGGGTTTTCGGCAATTCACTGACAAATTCGATTTCACGGGGGTATGAGTGCGCCGCCAGGCGCTTGCGCACGTGCTGGCGCAGTTCTTCGGCCAGCTCCGGCGAAGCACGGTACTGCGCGCTGAGCACGACGAAAGCTTTGACCAGTTCGGTGCGCTCCGGATCCGGCTTGCCGACCACCGCCGCTTCAACCACCGCCGGGTGTTCGATCAGCGCGCTTTCCACGTCGAACGGACCGACCCGATAGCCCGAGGTGGTGATCACGTCATCGCTGCGGCCGACGAAGCTGATACTGCCGTCCGGGTTCAGCTCCACGGTGTCGCCGCTCAGGTAGTAATTGCCGACGAAGGCTTTGGTTGGCGCACCTTCGTAGCCGGCGAACCAGCACATCGGCGACTGGGTGCGGTCGATGGCCAGAATTCCCGGCTGCCCGGCCGGCAATTCCTCGAAGTTCTCATCGAGCACCACGATCCGGTGCCCGGGTGAGGCAAAACCCGCCGAGCCGATGTGCACGGGGTGTTCCAGTCCATGGTGATTGCACAGCACCATGCCCAGTTCGGTCTGGCCGTAATGGTCATGGATGACCACGCCTAGGTTGTCGGCAAACCAGCGGATCACTTCCGGGTTCAACGGCTCGCCGGCGCTGCTGACGATCCGCAACTTGCCCTTGATCGAGCGGGCGAACTCATCACCGCCGGCGATCAGCAAGCGATAGGCGGTTGGTGAACCGGTGAGGTTGGTGATGCCGTACTTGTTGATCACCCGGCAGGTGCTTTCCAGGGTGAACGGGCCATCGTAGAAGGTGATCGGATGGCCCATGGCCAAGGGGCCGGTGACACCGAAATAAATCCCATAGGCCCAACCCGGATCGGCGACGTTCCAGAACGCGTCTTCCGGCCGCAGGTCCACTGCGTCGCGGGTATAGCTCTGGAACGCAACAATGGCCTTGAGCGGTACCGACAGGGCTTTGGAAGGGCCGGTGGTGCCTGAGGTGAACATCAGCAGGAAGGGATCTTCGCCGCTGAGCAGCACCGGTTCGCAGTCCGCCGAATAATTGGCCTGTTCGGCCCAGAAGCTGAAATCGCCACGCACGATGCCCAGGCCCTTGGGCCCGCCGACGGTGACGATGGTCGGGCAGTCGGGCACTTCGCTGAGCTTGGAACGGTTGCCGGCATCGGTCACCACCACTGCGGCACCGGAACTGCTCAGCCGATGCTCGATGGCCTTGGGGCCGAAGGCGGTAAACAGCGGCTGATAGACCGCGCCGATGCGCCAGGTGGCCAGGACGGTGATCAGCAATTCGACATTGCGCGGCAACAGGCCGGCGACCTTGTCGCCCTTCTTGACGCCCTGGGCCAGCAGGAAGTTGGCAAAGCGCGCGGCCTTGTCCTGCAACTCGCTGAAGGTATAGGTCGCACTGGTGCCGTCGCGACCTTCCCAGAACAACGCAATACGGCCGGGCAAGGCATGCCGGTCGCAACACTCGACACAGGCATTGAGCCCCGCCAGCGTGCCCTTGAGCGCGGCATCGACAGTGTGTTGATAATCGAATTGTGCAGTGGCAGACAAGTAATCGCGCATCGCCATAATCCCTCATTGTTTTATTTGGATGGGAACCGCATAAAAATCAGAGAAATACTCGCCCCGCAGGGGATGCAGGGCAATGGTCAAAGCTATCAAGTTGGTTGACTGGTTTGGCCAAGGTTCAGAGATGTGGCGCCAGGGCTGACGCCATTGCGAGCAAGCTCGCCTACGGGGGGACGTTCGATCGAGATATCCGGGTGTGCCCGGTTGCCCCGGCCCTACCCCGCCTCATTCAAGATCAGGCTCCGATAATGCCCGGGATTGGACCCCGACCATTTGCGAAACGCCTTGTAGAACGAACTGGCATCGGCAAACCCCAGCCGCGTGGCGATCTCGGCGAAGCTGATCTGCGGTTCGGCCAGCCAGAGGATCGCCAGTTCCTTGCGCACACTGTCCTTGAGCCCTTGATAGGTCTGGCCCTCTTCGGCCAGACGGCGGCGCAAGGTCGAGGCCGACATGCACAGGCTTTGCGCCAGGCTCTCGGTTTCCGGCCAATGTTCGGCGGGCAGCTGCCGCAAATCGTGCTTGATCCGGCTGGCCAGGCTCTGCGGGTCGCGATACTTGACCAGGATGTTGGCCGGCGCATGGGCCAGAAAACGCTTGAGTTCGTCGAGGCTGCGCTTGATCGGCAGCTCAAGACAATCCGCGGCGAAAATCATCCGCGTTCGCGGTCGGTCGAAGCGCAGGTTCTGGGAAAACATCACCTTATAGTCGTCGCAAAAATCCGGTTCAGGACAACGCAGTTCAACGGCCAGAATCGGAATCCGTCGCCCGGCCAGCCAACAGGCGACGCCGTGGACGATCATCCAGTAGGTGAAATAGGTGAAGGCCCGGCGTGGTTCCTCGTCGTCCTCCAGCAGGACAATTTCCGCCAGACTCTGCTGCTGAACCAGTTGCGCCGGCATGCGCTCGAGCATCAACGACAGAAAATCCAGCCCCGACTCCAGTCCCGCTGCCAGGGTCAATTGCGCCATCGACGAGCGACAGAGGAACTCCAGGCTGCCAGATTTGAGTTTGCGCGGATCCATGCCAAAGAATTCATCATCCAGGCGCCGGGCCAACAGACGCCACAGACGCGCATAGTCAGTGGCCGGAACCCGCGCCTGCGGTTGATCGAGCAGCGCCGGATCGATGCCGACCTTGTTCAATACTTCATCTGTCGCAGGGCCAGGCGCACAGCTCTGCAACAGGGCTTCGCGTACGAGCTGGATGGCGATGGTGTCTTTTTCCGACATTGACGGTTGCACTGCCTTGCGCAGGTGAATGGGCCGCTCATCTTAACGTGTAGGAGCTGGCGCAGCCTGCGATCTTTTGGCGATTTTGAGGGGATTGCCCAAGATCACAATCAAGATCAAAAGATCGCAGCCTGCGGCAGCTCCTGCCAAATACCTCTCTATTCATGCACTAATAAACCTGTGCCTTCCCCCGTCATATCTATAACGTTCACCGACGCTCAATTTTCACGGAAGATTTCACCATGCCCAATCCGACGGCCACCGCCGATGTGCCGCTGACCACCGCCACCTTTGACCTGCGCCCACTGCTGATCGCCAACATGACCTGCACCATGGCAATGATGGCTTTCGTTTCATTGATCGGGCCGATTTCCCGCGTCCTCGGGCTTGCCACCTGGCAGGCCGGCGCGGCGGTCACCGTTTCCGGAGTGATCTGGATGCTGCTTGCGCGGCCATGGGGTCAGGCCAGCGACCGCCTGGGGCGGCGACGGGTCTTGTTGATCGGAACCGCTGGCTTCACCCTCGCCTACTGGGCGCTGTGCCTGTTTATCGACATTTCGCTACAGCTGCTACCCACTGCGCTGCTGGCCTTTGTCGGGCTGATGCTCGGACGTGGTCTGATCGGGGTGTTCTACGCGGCGATTCCGGTGGGTGGTTATGCCTTGATTGCCGACAATATCGAACCCCGACACCGCGCGCGGGCGATGGCTTCACTGGGAGCGGCAAACGCCTGCGGGCTGGTGCTGGGGCCGGCGATCGCGGCGTTGTTGTCCCGGCACAGTCTGAGCCTGCCGTTCTACGCCATGGCGGTGCTGCCACTACTGGGCTTCCTGGTGCTGCTGTTCAAGCTCAAGGGCCAGGAGCTGCACCTCAAGCAACCGCCCAAAACCGTGCACCTGGGCGATCCGCGCCTGCGCCGGCCAATGGCGGTGGCATTCGTGGCCATGCTATGCGTGTCCATCGCGCAAATTACCGTCGGTTTCTATGCCCTCGACAAGCTCGGGATGAACCCGGCCGATGCCGCGCAGACCGCCGGGATCGCCCTGACCATGGTCGGCCTGGCGCTGATTTGCTCGCAGCTGGTGGTGCGCAAACTGCAATGGCCGCCGCTGAAGATGATCCGCGTTGGCGCGCTGATCGCCGCGAGCGGTTTTGCCGGCAGCATGCTGGCCGATACGGCCTGGGGGTTGTGGGCGTGTTTCTTTGTTTCGGCCTCGGGCATGGGCTGGATCTTCCCGTCCTTCGCTGCGCTTGCGGCGAATGCCGTGGAGGCTTCGGAGCAAGGTGCCACTGCCGGTTCCATCGGCGCCGCCCAAGGTTTCGGGGTGGTCATCGGCCCGCTGGCGGGTACCCTGATCTACGCTATCGAACCTCGCCTGCCGTATCTGGTGGCGGCGGCATTGCTGCTATCGATCGCCTGTTGGCCAGCGGCCAGAAAGCCGCAGAGCCGCTAAGCCTTACAAAATGCGATAGAGCAAGCGCTCGATGCGCAACCGGCGGACCCGGCGCAAGAACTTGCCGACAGCCGCCGGGTACTCCACCAGGGTTTCCAGTTGCTGATGCTGCTCGATGCGCCGAGTGTTGCGGAAAATCTCCACCAGCTCAGCCTCCCGAGGTTCCTTCAACTCGTTTTTCGGATCATCGATCAACAAGCCGTTTTCCAGGTCCAGGCGAAACGCTCGCGGATTCAGGTTGTTGCCGGTCAGCAGGGTGTAACGCTGATCGATCCACATGCCCTTGAGGTGATAGGTATTGTCGCCATCGCGCCACAGGTGCAGGTTCAGCTTGCCACTGTCGATCATCCGCTGATGGCGCTTGGCGAAGCGTCGCAGGCTGATTTCATACAGGTATGGCAGCGCGGCGATGACCTTGAACGGTTCGCTTGGCGGAATGTAGAAGTCATTGGCGGTCTTGTCGCCGACGACGATATCGACTTTCACCCCGCGGGCCAGCGCCCGGTTGATTTCCCGGGTCACGGCCAGCGGCAGGTTGAAATACGGCGTGCAGATCGTCAGTTGCCCCTTGGCGCTGGCAATCAACTCGCAGATCACTCGACTCAATGGATTGTTCTTGCCAACCCCCAGCAGCGGGCTGACCGACAACCCCTGCTTGTTGACGCCGCCACAGGTGGTGTCGTAGGCCGCGTACTTCAGTCGGCTGCGCAGATCACCAATGTCATTGCGCAGGCTGCGGGTAGTCGGCAGGTTCGGCAGGTCGAGGCGGTGAACGGCTCTGGAACCGATCAGCCCGTGTTCGACCAAGTGCTGCATGGAGTCGGCCAGAGGGCTGTTTTGCAGCACGTGATAACGATCGAAGCGGTACTTGTCGAACTTGTGCAGATAGACGTTGTTCAGGCTGGCGCCGCTGTAGATCACGCAGTCATCGATCACAAAGCCTTTAAGGTGCAGCACGCCGAACAGCTCGCGAGTCTGCACCGGCACACCGTAAACCGGCACCTCACTGGCGTGGGTGCGGGTTTGTTCTTGATACCAGGCCGAATTGCCCGGCTGTTTGCCAGCACCGATCAAACCGCGCTGGGCGCGCAGCCAGTCGACCACGACTACTACATCGAGCTCGGGCCGGGCAGCCTTGGCGGCGTGCAAGGCATCGAAAATTTCCTGGCCGGCTTCATCCTGTTGCAGGTAAAGCGCGACGATATAAATGCGCTGCGTCGCGTGGGCGATTTTCTCCAGCAGGCAACGGCGAAACTCGGCGGCGCCGGAAAGGATGGTGACGGCATCGGCAGTCAGCGGAAAACTGCGCAGTTTAGGCAGCAGGGAGCGTTTGAAAAGCGACGGCATAGGGCTCGCAAAAGGTCGATTCCGAAGAGTGGATGAGCTTACACCATGCGTTGGCCTGGGTCTTCTGGTGACCGAAAGATCAAAAGATCAAAAGATCGCAGCCTTCGGCAGCTCCTACGGGATCGGCGTTCATCCATCTATTGCGGGTTTACACGGTCGGCGTAGGAGCTGCCGCAGGCTGCGATCTTTTGATGTTAAAAAGGCAAGCAGATCTTTCACTTGACCAAGGAGAACGCCATTACCGTTGCTCTTGTCATGGGCGATCAGAGTGCCGCCGATAATGCGCAATGCATGGCGCGAAAGTTATTGGACCTGTGATTAATTCAAACAAGACAACAATTGTTTGAACCTTAACTTTTTGTGGAGACTTGAAATGTCATCTAACGCCGAAGTTCGTCCGCCACTTGCGCCCTTCACCCGTGAGTCGGCTATCGAGAAAGTTCGCCTGGCCGAGGACGGCTGGAACTCCCGCGACCCGCAACGGGTGTCCCTGGCCTATACCCTGGACACTAAATGGCGTAACCGCGCAGAGTTTGCCAGCAACCGCGAAGAAGCCAAGGGCTTCCTGACCCGTAAATGGGCCAGGGAGCTCGACTACCGGCTGATCAAGGAGCTCTGGGCCTTTACCGATAACCGCATCACCGTGCGTTACGCCTATGAATGGCACGACGATTCCGGCAACTGGTACCGCTCCTACGGCAATGAAAATTGGGAATTCGACGAACACGGGCTGATGTCCAACCGCTACGCCTGCATCAACGACATGCCGATCAAGGAAAGCGATCGCAAGTTCCACTGGCCGCTGGGCCGGCGCCCGGATGAGCATCCGGGGTTGTCTGAACTGGGGATGTAAAAGCTTCGCGGGCAAGCCCGCTCGCCACAAGTGTCGGACCGGTCGCGGCCAGCGGTGGTTATGGGTAATATACCGGCCTTTCGCGCAGCCTCTTCTGCGCCCCGCCGAATAAGTCGATCCCATGCCTCTGGAACTCAGCGTAGACCTCGCCACCCTCGCCATTCTTGTCCTTGTTGCCTTTATCGCCGGTTTTATCGATGCCATCGCTGGCGGTGGTGGTTTGCTCACCACCCCGGCCTTGCTCACCGCCGGTTTGCCGCCGCACCTGGTGCTCGGCACCAACAAACTTAGCGCCAGCTTCGGCTCGGCCATCGCCAGTTTCACCTTCTATCGGCGCAAGCTGTTCCACCCGCGCCAGTGGCTGCACGCGATAGTCGGGACCCTGGTGGGCGCATTGACCGGCGCGATCGTGGCGCATTACCTGCCGGCCGATTGGCTGAACAAGATGCTGCCGGTGATCGTCTTCGCCTGTGGGGTCTACCTGTTGTTTGGCGGCACGCCAAAAGCACCGCTCGACAGCGACGCACCGATCAAGAAGAAGTGGCAGTCGAGCCAGGGCTTCAGCCTGGGTTTCTACGACGGAGTGGCCGGCCCTGGCACCGGCGCCTTCTGGACCGTCAGCAGTCTGCTGATGTACCCCATTGATCTGGTCAAGGCCAGTGGCGTGGCGCGCAGCATGAACTTCGTCAGCAATATAGCGGCACTGTCGGTGTTCATCTTTTCCGGTCAGGTGGACTGGATTATCGGCCTGAGCATGGGCTTGTCGGTGATGGTCGGGGCATTCTTCGGCGCGCGCACCGCCATCAGCGGTGGCGCGAAGTTCATTCGCCCCGTGTTCATCACCGTCGTCCTGGGCTTGACCGTGCGCCTAGCCTGGCAACACTGGTTCAGTCTGGCCTAAGCGACGCGCGACATAGATGTCGATCAGGTAGCGGGCAATCGAGCGGGATGCCGGCAACGGCGGCAGTGCATGGATGTTGAACCACTGTGCATCTTCGATCTCGTCCTCCTGCGGGACGATTTCGCCACTGGCGTACTCGGCATGGAAACCAAGCATCATCGAATGCGGGAACGGCCAGCACTGGCTACCCACGTACTGGATGTTCCTGACCTCGATCTGCACCTCTTCTCGCACTTCTCGAATCAGGCAATCCTCCGCCGACTCGCCAGGCTCGGCGAAGCCGGCCAGGGTGCTGTAGACCCCGGGAACAAAACGCGGCGAGCGTGCCAGCAATACTTCGTCGCCACGGGTGATCAGCACGATCATGCTCGGCGAAATTCGTGGGTAATGCCGCAGGTCGCAGGGTTCGCAATACATCGCTCGTTCCCGTGAAAGCTGCTGCATGGCCTGGCCGCAGTTGCCGCAGAAGCGATGTTCACGGGCCCAGGTGCCGATCTGCGCGGCGTACCCCAGCACTTTGTAGACCGTGTGATCGCCCTCGAGCATGAACGCCCGCAGACCTTGCCAGCGACAACCCGGGACCTCGGTTGAGCTGTTGAGCTCCAGCAGGTAGACCGGCTCGCCATCCAGATGACCGATACCATGCTCAGCCAGGATCGACAGCTCCTGGCGCTTGAGCCATTCGCGCGGAAACAGCGCGCCATTGTCATCGAATAGAAAACCGTCGCGGCTGCGCGCCACAGCCCAGCCGCCGGCAACGTCGGTATCCAGTACTGCGGTGGTCCAGCGTGAAGTCATTTTTTATCAATCCAGAAATTCGGGTTTCTGCTTGCTCATCTGCGCGGCCATGGCCACCCGCAAATCGGTGGACTGCAGCATGGCGGCGTTCCATGTAGCGATGTATTCCAGGCCGTCATTAATGCTGTGATCGCGCATGTAACTGATCATCTCTTTGGTTCCGGCAATCGCAATCGGCGATTTTCCGGCAATTTCCCGGGCGATGCTCATCACGCCGTCGAGCAGGCTGGCCGCATCCGGGTAGACGCGGTTGACCAGGCCAATGCTACGCGCTTCTTCGGCTCCCAGTGTACGCCCAGTGTAAGCCAGTTCACGCAGCATGCCGTCGCCGATGATCCGTGGCAATCGTTGCAGGGTGCCAACGTCTGCAGCCATGCCCATGTCGATTTCCTTGATCGAAAACTGCGCATCTTCGGCGGCGTAACGCATATCACAGGCGGCAATCAGGTCGATGGCACCGCCCAGGCAGTAGCCCTGGATCGCTGCAAGCACCGGTTTGCGGCAGTTGTCGACAGCATTGAAGGAGGCTTGCAGTTGCAGGATCTTGCGCCGCAGCAGGCGCGCGTTACGGCCGACGTCCTTGCCCAGTTCATTGGCCACCGAAGCCAGCATCATCAGATCGATGCCGGACGAGAAGTGCTTGCCGGCACCACTGAGCACTACTACCCGAACTTCATCGGTGTCGTCGATCCACTGGAAAACCTCGATGATTTCGCTCCAGAACACCGCGTTCATCGAATTGATCTTTTCCGGACGGTTGATCTGCACATGGGCGATGTTATCCGTCAGTTCGACGCGTAAAGCCTGGTAGTCGGGCATGCAGTAATCCTTTGCTGGGCTGTAATGAGGGCAGAACTATAACAAGGCATTGTGTCTGGCCGTAAAGCAGTGCATTGGCCAAAAGCGGGACTGGCTGACACGGTATCCGTAGCAGCTGCCGCCAGGCTGCTACGAAGTGATGCACTGGTTTCACGGTCTGTATGAATAATTATCGGCTGTCGGGTGTTCTCTGTTTGTGAGCCCACTATGCACAAGTGCGGCCGACGCCATCGCCGATTCGTCGAAAAGCTGAAACCACCGCTCACCCCCTCGGGACGGAGGTCGCTATCGCCAGCGATCAGGCAATACGAGCAGAACTGAGCCAGCACCTGACGCGTTTGTGGCGTTATGGCCTGGTGTTGTCTCGGCAACGGCATGTGGCTGAAGACCTGGTACAGGCCACCTGCGTGCGGGCGCTGGAGCGTGCCGGGCAATTTGTGCCGGGCACGCGCATGGATCGCTGGTTGCTGAGCATCCTGCACTCGATCTGGCTCAACGAAGTGCGCGCACAACGGGTGCGCCACGGCCAGGGTTTCGTCCATGCCGACAGCGCGCTTTCGTTCGATGGAGAATACATCGTGCAAACCCAGGTGCTGGCCGCGCAAGTGATCAAACGGGTCGACGCCTTGCCCGAGGCGCAGCGCGAAACGGTATTTTTGGCCTATGTCGAGGGTTTGACCTACCGGGAAGTCGCCGAGGTGCTGGCGATCCCCATCGGCACCGTCATGAGCCGTCTGGCGGCGGCTCGCTTGAAGCTGGCCGAGCATCCGCCCCTGCACTCAGTACCCAGCCCCTCCACAGGAGAACGGCGATGACCGATCAACCCTCGAAACCCGCACCCTCGGATGAACAGCTGGTGGCCTACCTCGATGGGCAACTGAGCAGCGAGGAGCGTCTGCGGATCGATTCCGCACTGGCCAATGACGAAGCCCTGGAACAGCGGCTTGAGTGGCTGTCGAGCAGCGATCTGCCGTTCCAGAGCGCCTACGCCGACTTGCTGGATCAGGCGCCGCAGGACCGACTGGCGACGATGCTCACGGATTTGCCGGCGCCCGCTGCCAGCACTCCGTTGAGTCGACGCCGGTTCATCACGGCGGCGGCAGGTTTTCTGCTCACCGGCATTGCCGCCGACCGAGTGTTCCTCGGCTGGCAGACCTCCACCCCCAAGGTCACAACCAACTGGCGGGGGCTGGTGGCCGACTTCATGGCCCTCTACACCCCGCAAACCCTGGACCACCTGCCCGACGACGAAGCGTCCCGGCGGGCACAGCTCCAGACCGTCGGCCAACGCCTGGGCCTGGCACTGGAACCGACGCAACTGAAGCTCCCGGGACCGGCACTCAAACGCGCACAACTGCTCGAATACGAGGGTGTGACGATTGCCCAGATAACCTATCTGGACCCGCGCCATGGACCGCTGGCGCTGTGCATCACCCGCTCGGCCATCGGCACCCGCGATCCGGCGCATGAGCAACGGCGCGGGATGAATATCGTTTTCTGGTCCGATATGGGCTACGCCTACATGCTGATCGGCCGTAACCCGACGCCGGAACTGGAGGCCATGGCACAGGTGGTTAGAAGCCGGTTGAGTGCGTAGGAACTGCCGAAGGCTGCGATCTTTTGGCGATTTCGGAAATTGCCACCAGCACGATTACGTGCCTCAGAAAACAGACCGGCTGTCAGGCCGTCATCGCGAGCAAGCTCGCTCCACAGGACATCTGCCGGTCACAAAGTCGGCAACCACAACCTGAACCGCGCCCCGCCGAGCGGTGAGATTTCTACCGTCAGCGTCCCGCCCTGGGCTTCCAGTGCCCGGCGGCTGATCGCCAGGCCGAGGCCGAAACCGCCGGTGGCGCGGTCGCGGCTGCGGTCGAGGCGGTAGAAAGGTTCGAAAACCCGTTCCCGCTCGTCCTCGGGAATGCCGATACCGTCGTCGTCGACCCAGATTTCACAGCCTTTCGAACCCACGTGAACCCCAACCTGAATACGATTTTCGCAGTAGCGCATGGCATTGAGCAGCAGGTTCTGGATGGCGCGGGCGGTCAAGCGTGGATCGAGGACAAAGCGTTCGTACAGACCATCCAGCAAGACATCGATGACGATGTCAGGGGACTCCAGCGCTTCGTCGACACTGCCCAGGATACTGTCGATGAACTCATCGAGGGATACCTGCACCCGCTCCGGCACCTGCGCCGGGTTTTGCAAGCGGCTGTAGGACAGCAGTTCCAGCACCAGCTCATCCAGCTCGCGAATGTGTGCGACCAAGCCCTGCAAGCGCTCACGACTGGCTGCCGGCAAGTCGTCGGATAACGCCAGCGCCAGGCCGAAGTCGAGCCGGGTCAATGGCGTGCGCAGTTCGTGGGAGACCGCGTTGAGCAGGTCGCGCTGCTGGTTAAGCAGGTTTTCAATGTCGGCGGCCATGGTGTCGAAGACATGGGCCAGGCTGCCAATGTTGGAACTGGAGGAAATCTGCGTGCGCTCACCCAACTGCCCCTTGCCGAAGCGCTCGGCGGTGCCTTTCAAGCGCTCCAGATCGCGCCAGTGCGGGCGCAGCCAGATCAGCAGGCAGGCCAGTAACGCCGCGCCGATCAGCACGTTGATGCTCCAGTAGAGCAAATTGACGTCCAGCGGATCCGGCGGAACGATCAGCTTGACCGCCAGCTGCTCGTCCAGTGGCGCCACCGAGAGCGTGCGCCAGGCCCAGTCGCCCATGCGGATGACCATCTCGCCGCGCTGCAGGCGTTCGAGTTCATGGTCGCTGAAGTCTGGATCGTCATTGCGCACCAGCACGATCTGCAGCGGCCGGAACGCCTGGTCCAGTTCAGTTGCCAGAGCCTGCCATTGCTCGGCGGGCACCGCGTGAAACTGTTTGACGATCAGGTTCTGCAGGCCGCGGGACTGGTCGAGGTTGTACTTGGCAAAACGCTCATGAAAAACCTTGATCACCAGGTCAGGGATCAAATAGATCGCCGCGCTGAAGGTGACGATGGTGATCAGGTACAACCGAATGAGGATTCGCAGCATCGGCTCAGCATTCCCACTCGGAACGGCTGAACAGGTAGCCCTTGCCCCACACGGTCTTGATCTTGCGGGCTTCACCGGCATGGTCGTCGAACTTGCGCCGCAGCTTGGAGATGGCCACGTCTACCGAGCGGTCGGTGCCGTTGAACTCGATACCGCGCAGGCGTTGCAGG
The DNA here is from genome assembly GCF_057838875.1 of Pseudomonas sp. KH_050. NCBI lineage: Bacteria > Pseudomonadati > Pseudomonadota > Gammaproteobacteria > Pseudomonadales > Pseudomonadaceae > Pseudomonas > Pseudomonas sp. KH_050. Next base: position 3,545,076 of record NZ_CM174478.1, read on the forward strand.
ATCTGGTCGCGGCTCAGCACCTCACCGGCATGGCGGGCCAGCACCACCAGCAGGTTGTATTCACCGCTGGACAACTCCACCGGCTGTTCGCGCCAGGCCACGCTGCGCTCCGACAGGTCGATGCACAGGTTGCCGATGAGGATCCGGTCGCTGGCGGTTTGCGGTTCATTCAGACTGCTGCGGCGCAGCAGGGTACGCACCCGCGCCAGCAATACCCGCGGCTCGCAGGGTTTGGTGACGTAGTCGTCGGCGCCCATTTCCAGGCACAGCACTTGATCGTGGCTGTCGTCACGGGCGGTGAGCATCAGGATCGGCAGGGACGCCGAGTCGGCCCGCAGCAGGCGGCAGACTTGCAGGCCGTCGAGGCCCGGTAGCATCAGATCGAGGATTACCAGGTCCGGCGGGGTCGACCGTGCACGCTCGCGCACCTGATCGCCGCGGCTCAGCACGCTGACGTGGTAGCCGTTGCGTTCCAGGTAGCTGGCGATCAGTTCGCAGAGCGCGGAGTCGTCTTCGACCAGGAGGATGTTGGGCATGGATTGATGTCTGTTCACTTTAAGAAGACTAAGGGCAACGCTTACGGAACGCACGACCCGCAAGTAAGCAGCGAAGGATATACGCCATCGCGCCCGTGTGAGCATTCGCTTCACACTTTTTCACAGAGCACCTACAGAGCTTCACAGCAGCCCTTGACCGCTGGCCGTAGCATGCCGGGGTCATTATTGGGGTATCAGCATGTCGAAGAACCTGGTTGCGAAGCTTGGCCTGATTGCACTGGCATTGACCCTGGGTGCCTGCGACAAGTCTTCCACCGCCGAAGAGCAGGCTCCGCTGGCCTCGGTGCGGATCGAGACCATCCAGGCGCGGCCGCTTTCGATCACCAGCGAATTGAGCGGGCGGATCGCCGCGCCACGGATTGCCGAAGTCCGGGCACGGGTAGCCGGCGTCGTACTGCAGCGCACCTTCCGTGAAGGCTCCGACGTCAAGCACGGCGACGTGCTGTTTCGCATCGACCCAGCGCCATTCAAGGCCGACCTCGACAGCGCCCAGGCCAGCCTGCGCAAGGCCGAGGCCAATGCGTTCCAGGCGCGTTTGCAGGAGCAGCGCTACGCCCAGCTGGTCGAAGGCAACGCCATCAGCGGCCAGGATTACGACAACGCCCGGGCCAGCGTGCGCCAGACCGCCGCTGAGGTAGCGGCCAATCAGGCTGCGGTGCAACGGGCCCGACTGAACCTCGGTTACGCCACGGTCACCGCGCCGATCTCCGGGCGCATCGGTCGCGCGCTGGTCACTGAGGGCGCGCTGGTCGGGCAAAACGAAAGCACGCCGCTGGCGCTGATCCAGCAACTGGACCCGATCCACGCCGACCTGACCCAGTCGACCCGCGAACTCAACGACTTGCGCCGGGCCTTCCGTGCCGGGCAGTTGCAGCAGATCGGCCAGGATCAGGCCAAGGCCACCCTGATTCAGGACGATGGCAGCCTCTACCCGCTGCCGGGCAAGCTGCTGTTTACCGACATCAGTGTCGACCCGGGCACCGGCCAGATCATCCTGCGCAGCGAGTTCCCCAACCCGGACCTCGACCTGCTGCCGGGCAGCTTTGTCCGCGTGCGTCTGCAGCAGGCGATCAACCAGCAAGGCATCAGCGTGCCGCAGCGGGCGATTGTGCGTGACAGCGCCGGTATCGCCCAGGTGCTGCTGGTGGACGCCGAACAGCGGGTCAGCCAGCAACCGGTGCAGCTTGGTCAGGAGCAGAAGGACCGCTGGATCGTCACCGACGGCCTTAAACCGGGCGACCGCATTGTCACCGAAGGCCTGCAACACGCGCGGCCCGGCGAGAAAGTGCAGATCGACGACAGCCCTCTTCCACTCGCCCAGGCTTCTGGCCAGTAGCTACCAACCGATCCCAGGACTCAGCTCCCATGCCGCAATTTTTTATCGACCGCCCGATCTTCGCCTGGGTGGTCGCGCTGTTCATCCTGCTGGCCGGCGCCCTGGCCATCCCGCAGTTACCGATAGCGCAATACCCCAATGTCGCGCCGCCGAAAGTCGAAATCTACGCCACCTACCCCGGCGCCTCGGCGCAAACGGTGGACGAAAGCGTGGTCAGCCTGATCGAGGAAGAGCTCAACGGTGCTGACAATCTGCTGTATTTCGAATCCCAGAGCAGCCTGGGCTCTGCCACCATCACCGCGACCTTCCAGCCCGGTACCCACCCGGAAATGGCCCAGGTCGACGTGCAGAATCGCCTCAAGGCGGTAGAGCCGCGCCTTCCGCAATCGGTGACCCAGCAAGGCTTGCAGGTGGAAAAGGTCTCGGCCGGTTTCCTGTTGCTGATTACCCTGACCTCCAGGGACGGCAAACTCGACAACGTGGCGCTCAGCGATTACCTGGCGCGCAACGTGATGAACGAGATCCGCCGCATCGACGGTGTCGGCAAGGCGCAGCTGTATGGCGCCGAGCGGGCCATGCGAATATGGATAAACCCGCAGAAGCTGATTGGCTTCAACCTGACCCCGGCCGATGTCAACGCGGCCATTACGGCGCAGAACGCCCAGGTGTCGGCCGGCAGCATCGGTGACCTGCCGACCCGTTCGACTCAGGAAATCACCGCGACAGTGCTGGTCAAAGGCCAGTTGTCGAGCCCCGAAGAGTTCGCCGACATCGTCCTGCGCGCCAATCCCGACGGCTCCACCGTGCGCATCGGCGACGTCGCCCGGGTCGAGATCGGCAGTCAGGAATACCAGTTTTCCACCCGTTTGAACGGCCAGCCGTCGACCGCTGTCAGCGTACAGTTGTCGCCGGGGGCCAACGCCTTGAGCACCGCGACCCTGGTGCGGGCGAAGATGGATGAACTGGCACGGTATTTCCCGGTCGGGGTGGAATACAAGATCCCCTACGACACTTCGCCGTTCGTCAAAGTCTCGATCACCAAAGTGGTCTACACCCTGGGCGAAGCGATGCTGCTGGTGTTTGCGGTGATGTTCCTGTTCCTGCAGAACATCCGCTACACGCTGATCCCGACCCTGGTGGTGCCGGTGGCGTTGATGGGGACCTTTGCGACCATGCTGGCGCTGGGGTTCTCGATCAACGTGCTGACTATGTTCGGCATGGTGCTGGCCATCGGCATCCTGGTGGACGACGCCATTGTGGTGGTAGAGAACGTCGAGCGGATTATGGCCACCGAGGGCCTGTCGCCCGTCGATGCGACGCGCAAGGCGATGAAGCAGATCACCGGGGCAATCATCGGCATCACCCTGGTGCTGGTCGCGGTGTTTATTCCGATGGCGTTCATGCAGGGCTCGGTGGGGGTGATCTACCAGCAGTTCTCCCTGTCGATGGCCACCTCGATTCTGTTCTCGGCGTTTCTCGCCCTGACCTTGACCCCGGCGCTGTGTGCGACCTTGCTCAAGCCGATCGCCAAGGGCGAACATCACACCAAGGGCGGTTTCTTCGGCTGGTTCAACCGGCGCTTCGAACAACTGAGCGACGGTTATCAGCGCGGGGTCGTCTACGCGCTGAAACGCACCGGGCGTTACCTGTTGATCTATGGAGTGCTGCTGATTGGCCTGGGACTGTGTTTCAGTCGCCTGCCCTCCTCGTTCCTGCCAGTGGAAGACCAGGGCTACACCATCACCGATATCCAGCTGCCACCGGGTGCGAGCAAGAACCGCACGGTGCAGGTGGTGGAGCAGATCGAAGCCCACAACGCCAGCGAACCTGGCGTTGGCGACAGCACAGTGATCCTCGGTTTCAGCTTCTCCGGTAGCGGGCAGAACGCGGCGCTGGCCTTCACTACGCTCAAGGACTGGTCGGAACGCGGTAGCGAGGATTCGGCGGCCTCGATCGCTGATCGGGCCAACATCGCCCTCAGCCAGATCAAGGACGCGGTGGCTTTTGCCGTATTACCGCCGCCAGTGGACGGCTTGGGCACCTCCAGCGGTTTCGAGTTTCGCCTGCAAGACCGCGGCGGTGTCGGCCATGCCGCGCTGATGCAAGCGCGCACTGAACTGTTGGCCGCCGCAGAGAAGAGCCCGGTTCTGGCCAACGTCCGCGAAAGTGCCTTGGCGGAAGCGCCGCAGGTGCAATTGGAAGTCGATCGCAAGCAGGCCAACGCCCTCGGCATCTCTTTTGCGGATATTGGCAACGTACTGTCCACCGCGGTCGGTTCGGCTTATATCAATGACTTCCCCAACCAGGGGCGGATGCAACGGGTGGTGGTGCAGGCTGAAGGCGATCAACGCAGCCAGGTGGCCGATTTGCTGAAGATCCATGTACGTAACAACGCCGAAAAAATGGTGCCACTCTCAGCCTTCGTCCAGGCGAAATGGATCCAGGGCCCGGCGCAGTTGACCCGCTACAACGGCTACCCGGCCATCAGCATTTCCGGCGAACCGGCGCCCGGCTACAGCACTGGTGAGGCAATGGAGGAAGTCCAGCGGCTGGTGGCGCTACTGCCCGCGGGCCTGGGCCAGGAATGGACCGGGCTGTCATTGCAGGAACGCCTTTCCGGCGCCCAGGCACCGATCCTGCTCGGGCTGTCGCTGTTGATTGTGTTCCTGTGTCTGGCGGCGTTGTACGAGAGTTGGTCGATCCCCACCTCGGTATTGCTGGTGGTGCCGCTGGGGGTGCTCGGTGCGGTACTGGCCGTGACGCTGCGGGGAATGCCCAATGATGTGTTCTTCAAGGTCGGGTTGATCACCATCATCGGGCTGTCGGCGAAGAACGCGATCCTGATCATCGAGTTCGCCAAGAGCCTCTACGACGAAGGCCACGACCTGATCGACGCTACGGTACAAGCCGCCCGCCTGCGCCTGCGCCCGATTGTCATGACTTCACTGGCGTTCATCCTCGGGGTGGTACCCCTGGCGATTGCCACGGGCGCCAGTTCGGCGAGCCAGCAGGCCATCGGTACCGGGGTGATCGGCGGGATGATCACCGCGACATTGGCGGTGGTGTTCGTGCCGGTGTTTTTTGTGGTGGTGATGAAATTGGTCAAGAAGCGGAATTCAGACGGTTGAGGTGCCTTTCGGTCTCCATCCAACCACATGCTAAGGTTCGTCAAGGCCCCATCACATCGAGCAGCCATGCCGCACCTCGTCCGCACCCATCCTCGACTGACCGCCGCCGCCCTGCTCGGCGTGGCGGTCGGCATACTGGTTCCGGCCGATTCGGTTATCAGCAAAATCCTCATTGGCTGGAATACCGGGGTCTGGACCTACCTGATACTGATGTTCTGGTTGACCTTTCGATCGCAAGCCACTGATGTTAAACGAATTGCAGAGGCCGAAGACGAAAATGCCGGACTGGTGCTGCTAACAGTCTGTATCGCTGCGATGGCCAGCCTCGCCGCCATCATCTTCGAACTGGCCGGCAGCAGCGAAATGGACACCCCCGACAAGCTACTGCGCTACGGCTTCACCGGATTGACGGTGCTCGGCTCCTGGCTGCTGACCGGAGTGATCTTCAGCCTGCATTACGCGCGGCTTTACTACACGTGGGACGGTAAAAAACCGGCGTTGCGCTTTGCCGAGGGCGAGATCGACCCCAACTACTGGGACTTCCTGTATTTCTCCTTCACCATCGGCGTCGCGGTACAAACCTCGGACGTCGGCGTCGCCACCCGGGGCTTGCGCAAGACTGTCCTGGCGCAGTCGTTGATCGGCTTTGTGTTCAATACGGCGATTCTGGGTATTTCAATCAATATTGCGGCGGGTTTATTTACTTGATGTTAAAAAGCTATAATTTTCAATAGCTTGCAATCATGTTTCAAAGGACTACGAGAAGTCTATAACCGAGGTTTGTGGACGGCTGACAATTTTCTCATTCACCCCTCTTGACGACCTATCGGGTTTTGGTGTCTTCTGAAACCGGTTTCAGCGAAGTCCCACAGCCGCTGCTTCCCAATAATTCCAATAACAAGGTCGTGCCCCGTGAACAGTTTTTCCGCCGCCCAACGCAGCCGCGTGACCATGCTTGATGTCGCTGAACGCGCCGGGGTCTCCAAGGCCAGCGTGTCGCGCTTTATCGGCGAGGATCGCGCCCTGCTCTCCGATGCCATTGCCTTGCGCATCGAGCAGGCGATCAGCGAGCTGGGTTATCGCCCGAACCAGATGGCCCGCGGCCTGAAACGCGGACGCACCCGTCTGATCGGCATGCTGGTGGCCGATATCCGCAACCCCTATTCGATTGCCGTGATGCATGGCGTGGAAACCGTCTGCCGTCAGCACGGCTACAGCCTGGTGGTGTGCAACACCGACCGCGATGACGCGCAGGAACGCCAGCATCTGGCGGCTCTGCGCTCGTACAACATCGAAGGCCTGATCGTGAACACCCTCGGGCACCATCCGGAGCAATTGCGCGAACTGCACCAGGAAATGCCCATGGTGCTGGTGGATCGCAAGGTCGAGCAGTTGCACAGCGATCTGGTCGGCCTGGATAACCCCGCCGCGGTCCATACCGCCCTTGAGCACCTTGAAGAGCGAGGCTATCGCGACGTGGTGATGGTCAGCGAGCCCTATGACGGCACCAGTTCGCGGATCGAGCGGGTCAGCAGCTTCACCCGCGAAATCGCTCAACGTCCAGCCCTGCTGGGCGCTGTAGTCGAAACCGGCGCCGAGCTGACGGCGCGCCTGCAAGCCTTTCTCGCCACTCCCGGCCCCGGCCCGAAAGCCCTGTTCTGCGCCAACGGCATTGCCGCGCTGGCCGCGACCAGTGCGCTGCGCGAGCTGGGTTGCCAGCTGTTCGAGGACGTTGGCTTGATTGCCCTGGATGACCTGGACTGGTATCCGCTGGTGGGCAGCGGCATCACCGCCCTCGCCCAGCCGACCGAGGCCATTGGCGCCAGCGCGTTTGAATGTTTGCTCAAGCGATTGCGTGGAGATGATGGGCCGGTGAGGACGCTGGACTATCCGGCGCAGTTGATTGTTCGTGGGTCGACGCAATTGAAGCACGCACAACAAAGCCCCTTGTAGCAGCTGCCGAAGGCTGCGTTCGAGGAGGTACTCCTCGCAAAGCGGCTACTGATTTTCAACTGTCTCTGCGCGTTTTTCTGATTTACGGCGGCTGCGCCACCGACGCAGCCTTCGGCAGCTGCTACGAGGTATCGGCGGCAGCTATTTTTTTGAACAAAAATGAAACCGGTTTCAGAGGTCAATGACAATGAGTAAATCACCTGTTTCCATCAGCCTGTCCAGCTACGGCGCCGACCTGGTTCGCCGACGCGGGCAACTGGCATTCGTCGAGGTATTGGCCAAGGCCGGGGCTCGGCGCATCGAGTGGCGTGAAGAATTGCTCACCGCCGAAGACCCGCGAGAGCTGACCCGGGCCATCGAGCAGCATGGGCTTGAAGCGGTGTACTCCTCACCGCTGGAGCTTTGGGTGGCCGGTCAGGCGCTGCCCAACCCGCTACTGGCTGCGACCCTGAATCGAGCCCGGTCCTTTGGTGCGAAATGGCTGAAAGTGTCCCTCGGGCACTTCACCGACAACAGCGACCTGCAGAGCTTCGCCGCCTGCCTGGCGCAGCACCCGGTCCAGTTGCTGGTGGAAAACGACCAGACCTTGCAGGGCGGACGCATCGAACCGTTCCAGCGATTCTTTGCGCGGATCGAGCAACACAGGCTGGCGGTGCAGATGACCTTCGATATAGGCAACTGGCAATGGCAGGACCAATCTGCCGTCACCGCCGCGCGTCTGCTCGGCCGGTATGTCGGTTACGTGCATTGCAAGGCAGTCACCCGCAGGGTCGACAGCAAGTTGGTAGCGATACCGCCCGCCCCCGGCGACCTGCATTTGTGGGAACAACTGCTGGGACATATGACCCAAGGCATTACCCGGGCGGTGGAATATCCGCTGCAAGGCGGTGATCTGGTACAGCTGACTGCCGAGCATGTCGCCACCTTGGCCCGACTGGGCCAGCCACTTCTGGAGAGCGCACATGTCTGAGATCGATATCCTGTCGTTCGGCGAAACCATGGCCATGTTCGTCGCCGAGCAAACCGGTGATCTGGCTCAGGTCGCGAACTTTCACAAACGCATCGCCGGGGCTGACAGTAACGTCGCCATCGGCCTGTCGCGACTGGGTTTCAAGGTGGCCTGGCTAAGCCGGGTCGGCGCCGACTCCCTGGGACGCTTTGTGCTCGATACGCTGCAAGGTGAAGGCCTGGACTGCTCCCATGTCGAGGTCGATCCGCAGCACCCGACCGGCTTTCAGTTCAAATCCCGCGAGGATGCTGGCGCTGATCCCCAAGTGGAATACTTCCGTCGGGGTTCGGCCGCCAGTCATCTGTCGATCGAAGCGATCCGTCCGGACTTGCTGCAGGCCCGTCACCTGCATGCGACCGGCATTCCACCGGCGCTGTCGGCCACCGCCCGTGAGCTGTCCGGTGAATTAATGGCGCAGATGCGCGCCGCCGGGAGCAGCGTGTCGTTCGATCCCAATCTGCGTCCGGCCTTGTGGTCCAGCGAACAACAGATGATCACTGAAATAAACCGGCTGGCCGCCCTCGCCCACTGGGTTTTGCCGGGATTGAGTGAAGGTCGCTTGCTCACCGGCTTCGAAGACCCGGCCGACATCGCCGCCTTCTATCTGGACCAGGGCGCCGAAGCCGTGGCGATCAAGCTCGGTGCCCACGGCGCGTATTACCGTACCCGTCTGGACCAGGGCTTTGTCGCGGCCGTGCCGGTGGCACAGGTCGTCGATACCGTGGGTGCCGGTGATGGTTTTGCGGTGGGCATGATCAGCGCACTGCTGGAGAACCACAGCTTCAGCGACGCGGTGCAGCGCGCCAACTGGATTGGCAGCCGCGCGGTGCAGAGCCGTGGGGATATGGAGGGGTTGCCGACCAGGCTTGAGTTATCTGCCGAATTCAATGCCGCCGATCGCGAGCAGGCTCGCTCCCACTGGGGATCTGCGTCAGACACCCATTCCATGGGGGAGCTAGCCTGCCCGCGATGAGGTCCGACCAGTCACTGCAAAATTTGAAACAAACCCGTTACCTGCTGCGACAAAAACAACAAGCTCAGGAGCACCATCATGCAAACGCCCAAACTCGCCACCCGCCGCTGGTGGTACATCATGCCCATCGTGTTCATCACCTATAGCCTGGCGTACCTGGATCGGGCCAACTATGGTTTCGCCGCCGCCTCCGGGATGGCCGCCGACCTGATGATCACGCCGGGGCTGTCATCGTTGCTCGGCGCACTGTTTTTCCTTGGTTACTTTTTCTTCCAGATACCGGGAGCGATCTACGCGCAAAAAAACAGCGTGAAGAAGCTGATCTTTGTCAGCCTGATTCTCTGGGGCAGCCTGGCGACCCTGACCGGGATCGTCTCCAATGCCTACATGCTGATCGTCATCCGGTTCTTGCTCGGGGTGGTCGAAGCCGCGGTGATGCCGGCGATGCTGGTGTACCTCTGCCACTGGTTCACCCGTGCCGAACGCTCGCGGGCCAACACCTTTCTGATCCTCGGCAACCCGGTGACCATGCTCTGGATGTCGGTGGTCTCCGGCTATCTGGTGCAGCACTACAGCTGGCGCTGGATGTTCATCATCGAAGGCCTGCCGGCGGTGTTCTGGGCGTTTATCTGGTGGCGCCTGGCCGATGACCGGCCGGCCGACGCCAAATGGCTGAGCGAGACCGAAAAGCTGGACCTGCAAAGCGCTCTGGCCGCCGAACAGGTCGGGATCAAGGCGGTGAAAAACTACGCCGAGGCCTTTCGCTCGCCGAAGGTAATCATTCTCGCGCTGCAATTCTTCTGCTGGAGTATTGGTGTCTACGGCTTTGTGCTGTGGCTGCCGTCGATTCTCAAGCAGGGCGCACAGATGGACATGATCGAAGCCGGCTGGCTGTCGGCGCTGCCTTACCTGGCGGCGGTGATTGCAATGCTGGTGGTGTCCTGGGGCTCGGACAAGATCCAGCGCCGGAAACGTTTTGTCTGGCCGCCGCTGCTGATCGCTTCCATAGCGTTCTACGGTTCCTACGCCCTCGGTGCCGAGCACTTCTGGTGGTCCTACAGCTTGCTGGTGATTGCCGGGGCTTGCATGTACGCGCCTTACGGACCGTTTTTTGCCATCGTCCCGGAAATTCTCCCGGCCAACGTCGCCGGTGGCGCCATGGCCTTGATCAACAGCATGGGCGCCCTCGGCTCTTTCGGTGGCTCCTATCTGGTCGGTTACCTGAACAGCTCCACCGGCTCGCCCGGCGCTTCTTATTTGTTGATGAGCGGTGCGTTGCTGCTGTCGGTGGTGTTGACGATTTGCCTCAAGCCCGGGGCCAGCGATCGAGCGCTGCCCAAGGCCGCGCCGAGACGTCCCCTGGCTGCGCATTCCTGAATTGAACTGAAGGTGAACACGATGAAAAAGCACGTCGTCCTCTACAAGAAACTGTCGCCGACGCTGATGAGCCGCTTACATGAACAGGCCCAGGTGACCCTGATCGACAAGCTCGACAGCGATGGCCTGATGCGCCTGCGCGACGCCCTGCCTGGTGCTCAGGGATTATTGGGTGCCAGCCTGCGGCTGGATGCCGGGCTGCTTGATCTGGCGCCAAACCTGGAAGCCGTTGCCAGCGTCTCGGTCGGCGTCGATAACTACGACATCGACTACCTGACCCGCCGCAACATTCTGCTCAGCAACACCCCTGACGTGTTGACCGAAACCACTGCCGACACCGGTTTCGCACTGATTCTGGCCACGGCTCGGCGGGTGGTCGAACTGGCCAACCTGGTCCGCGCCGGACAGTGGAATCACAACATCGGGCCGATGCATTTTGGCAGCGACGTGCATGGCAAGACCCTCGGCATCATCGGCATGGGGCGGATCGGCGAAGCGCTGGCGCAACGGGGGCATTTCGGTTTCGGCATGCCGGTCATCTATCACAGCAACAGTGCGAAACCTGCGGTGGAGAAGCGCTTCAATGCGCAGTACCGCAGCCTGGCGGAGTTGTTGCAACAGGCAGACTTTATCTGCCTGACCTTACCGCTGACGGCCGAGACCGAAGGCCTGATCGGCGCGAAGGAGTTTGCGTTGATGCGCCCGGAAAGCATCTTCATCAATATTTCCCGGGGCAAGGTGGTCAATGAAGCAGCGTTGATCGAGGCGCTGCAACAGCGGCAGATCCGCGCTGCCGGACTGGATGTATTCGAGCGCGAACCGCTGGAGCACGATTCGCCGCTGCTGCAACTGGACAACGTGGTAGCGACTCCGCATATCGGCTCCGCCACCCATGAAACCCGTGAGGCGATGGCCCGGTGCGCGGTAAACAATCTGCTGGCGGCCCTGGCTGGCGAGCGGCCGGCGAATCTGGTGAATGGGGAGGTGTGGGAGAAGCGCCGACTCTAAAGAGCAAGATCAAAAGATCGCAGCCTGCGGCAGCTCCTGCGCCGATCACGGTTTGCTTCTGTAGGAGCTGCCGCAGGCTGCGATCTTTTTCTCCGCCGCGCCGACGATTTTACTGAGGCCGCTGCTCCAGTATATCCGCCGCACAGCGCGCTATCCGCCGACAGGCCTCGATCAGGCGCAATGGGTCCACCACCAGCCCCAGCCGGATATGTCCCGCCGCGCTCGGCCCGAACGCCTCGCCGGCCAGCACTGACACGCTGTAACCCTCCAGCAGACGCTCGGCAAAGGCTTGGGCGCCAAGGCCTGTTTGCCGAATATCGACCATGACGAACATGCCTCCATCCGGCTTCACGGCACTGATTCCGGGACATTCGTTCAGCTGGGCGCAGACCAGGTCCCGGCGCAGGCGATACTCGTCACGCATCTGCGCAAGCTCCGGCAAATCGGCATCAAGGGCGACTTCAGCGGCCTTTTGCACGAAATCCGGCAGGCCGAACAACATGCACAGCGACAGATGGATCAAATGTTCGGTCAGAGGCTTGGGGCCGATCACCCACCCAACCCGCCAGCCACTCATGGCATGGGATTTGGACAGACTGTTGAGGGTCGCCGTACGCTCGGCCATGCCTGGCAGACTCGCCGGGCTGATGTGCTCGCCCTCGAACAACAGGTCGCTGTACACCTCATCGCTGATCAGCCACAGATCATGCTCGATGCACAAGTGCGCGAGTTCCTGCCAGATCGGCAACGACAAACTTGCGCCGGAGGGATTGTTCGGACTATTGAGCAGCATGGCCCGGGTCCTCGGGGTGATCAGCGCTGCAACATCTGCCGGATCAACCCGAAAGCCATTCTCCGAAGATACTGCCACCGGCACCACCTTGGCCCCGCAGGCACCAAACACGCCTTCATAGGTAACGTACATCGGCTCGGCGACTATCACTTCGTCGCCCGGATCGAGCAAGCATTGCACCACTGAATACACCGCGCATTGCGCGCCGGGCATGACCACCACGTGATCCGCATCGACCGCTTGACCGCTGCGCCGGCTATAGCGCCGGGCAATGCTATTGCGCAGCGAGCGGTTGCCACGTACCTCTGAATAATGAGTATCGCCGGCCAGCAGGCTGTCGATGGCGGCTTGAACAATCGGTTTGGGGGTATCAAAGTCCGGGTCGCCGATCGACAGCAACAACACGTCGGTGCCCCCTTCTATCAATTCCAGTGCTCGGTCGTGAATCTGCCAGGCCGCTGCTCCGTCGCCGGCAATACGTTGGGTCAAGGCTGAATAGCGCATGTAGCTCTCCTGTTGCGCGAACTCCAGCCTGAACCCTAACTTAAATCACCAAGCGCGCCACCATCGCATTCAAATCCCGCGACAGCCATGGCTGGCCACGCTCGTCTGGTTTCCAGTATTCGAGGCTCAGGAAGCCCGAACCGCCAACCGCCAAACCCGGGCAATATCCCCTGCCCGCTGCTTGAGCAGTTCCGGTGCATTGGCGCAGGCCTGCTCCAGGCTCATCGGTCCCGCGGGCAAGGCAAACGCCGCATCGACTCCATGCTCATACATCTGGTCATACCCTTCGCCCAAGGTACCGGCGATCACGATCACCGGCACGCTTTGCTGCCTGGCGATCCGCGCCACGCCAAACGGCGTCTTGCCACGCAAGGTCTGCGCATCAAAACGGCCCTCGCCGGTAATCACCAGGTCGGCGCCGCGAACGGCTTCGGCCAGCCCGACCAGTTCGGCCACCACTTCCACGCCCGGGCGAAATTGCGCATTCAGAAATGCCTTGGCGGCAAACCCCAACCCACCCGCCGCGCCGCTGCCTGGCTCGTCACGCACGTCCTTGTCCAGTACCCGAACGCAGTGTTCGGCGAAATGCCCAAGGGCTTGATCCAGTTGCTGCACCTGCTCGGGCGAGGCGCCTTTCTGCGGACCGAAGATGGCCGAGGCACCGTGGGGACCGCAGAGTGGATTGTCGACGTCCGCGGCGATTTCAAACCGTACCTGGGCCAGGCGCGGATCGATCCCGTCCAGTTCGATTCGGCACAGTTGTTTCAGCGCCAGGCCACCCTGCCCCAGGGCTTGCCCCTGCTCATCCAGCAAGCGCACGCCCAACGCCTGCATCGCCCCGGCTCCGCCGTCGTTGGTGGCGCTGCCGCCGATGGCCAGAATGATCCGTTGCGCACCCGCGTCGAGGGCCGCGCCAATCAACTGGCCGGTACCGTAAGTGCTGCTGGAACAGGCATCGCGCAGGCCGACCGCAACCAATTGTAATCCGCTGGCCTCGGCCATCTCGATAATTGCGGTGTGACTCTGAGGCAACCAGCCCCAACGGGCCTGCACCGATACGCCTAGCGGGCCCAGTACCTGGTGACTGCGCAATTCGCCATGGCACGCCGCGAGAATCGCCTCGACCGTACCTTCACCGCCGTCAGCCATCGGGCACTTGAGCAGTTGCGCATCCGGCCAGACCTCCGCCAGCCCGAGGGCGATGGCATCCGCCACACCGATGGCACTCAGGCTGTCCTTGAACGAATCAGGGGCGATGACGATTTTCATGTGATTTCTCCAGTTCCGATGGAGCCATGCTGCCAGCTGCCATCAGGAATGACGCCGGTCCGCTGCACAAGTCGCGGAGGGGTTTATTGTTCATTGTCACAAACGCAAAAGATCAAAAGATCGCAGCCTGCGGCAGCTCCTACGGATGAGCGTCGGTCTGCGGCAACAGCTGCACACCCAGGTACAGCGCCAACATGCCATCGAGCCGCAACGGATCGACCCCGCTCAGTTCGGCTATGCGCTCCATCCGGTAGCGCAGGCTGTTGCGGTGTATCCCCAAGGCCTCGGCACAGGCCTGGCTCTGGCCGTCGTGTTCACACCAGCTGCGCAGGGTCGCGAGCAACTGCCCGTTGTTGTCTTTGGCGATGACCTTGCGCAACGGGTTGAGCAGTTCATCGAGGGCATCATCGTTGCGATGACGCCAGAGCATCACCGGCAGGCGATAACGGTTCAGGGTCAGCAAACGGTTCTGGGGCAAGACATCCCGTCCGTAGGCCAGCAAATCGGCGACTCGTCGGTAACAGCGCCGCAACCCCTGCAGACCTTCCGCCTGACCGCCCACGGCAATCCGCAGAATACTCCAGCCCTGACCATCGAGTTTTTCCAGCAGTCGTTCATTTTCAATCGACGGGGTCGTCGGACGGCACCACAGCAATGACGACCTCGCCGAACTCATGCACCAGCTGTCCGGATAACGCGAAATCAACCAGGCACTCAAGGCTTCAACCGTCTGCCCCGGGCCATGCTCCAGCCCCAGTTCGAATAAATAAGGAATGCGCGGCAACTGAGGCTTGAGTCCCAATTGCTGAGCTTCGTCAATCAAACGCGGCGAATCACCGGCCTCGCTGAGCAACAGGGCCAGCAGATCATCGCAACGCTGGCGCCGCCATTGCTGTTCGTCCTGCTGGTTACGCTGGCCCACCAGCATTTCGGCAGTCATGCGCACCAGCTCGGCGTAGGTTCGCAGTTGCTCCGGCTCACCGGTGATGCCCAATACCCCGATCAGTCGCTGGTCGAGGAACAGCGGCAGATTGATCCCTGGCTGCACGCCTTTGAGGTGTTTGGCGGTCTGCGCATCGATTTCCACCACGCGACCATTGGCGAGAACCAGCTGTGCACCTTCATGACGGGTGTTGACCCGCTCCGGCTCGCCACTGCCGAGGATCAGGCCCTGGCTGTCCATGACATTAACGTTGTAGGGCAGGATGGCCATCGCGCGGTCGACGATGTCCTGCGCCAGGTCATGATCCAGTTCGAACATAGCGGCGAGATCCTTGAAGGCAGTTGCTTGTGGGGTTGTTCAGCGGCACAGGCCGGGCATCCAAACCCTGTGCGCAGGCACAAAGACAGGAACCCTGGGGTGGCCGAGACTCTGGGTGCGATCAACGTTACCCTCGCATCGCAAAAAATCATAATAAAGAGAGAGCCGTCATGTCACAGAGCGCCGCCGCCACCCTGGCCACAGCTGACGATAAAAACGCCGTCTACAAGCGTATTACCCTGCGCCTGATCCCCTTCATTTTCATCTGCTACCTGTTCAACTACCTCGACCGGGTCAACGTTGGATTTGCCAAGCTGCAGATGCTCGATGCCCTGAAGTTCAGCGAAACCGTGTATGGCCTCGGGGCCGGGATCTTTTTTATCGGTTACGTGCTGTGTGGCGTACCGAGCAACCTGGCGTTGACCCGGTTCGGCCCGCGGCGCTGGATCGCGCTGATGATGATCACCTGGGGCATCCTCTCGACCTGCTTGCTGTTCGTCACCACCCCGACCGAGTTCTACACCTTGCGCCTGTTTACCGGTGCGGCTGAAGCCGGGTTCTTCCCGGGTGTGGTGCTGTACCTTTCGCAGTGGTTCCCGACCTTCCGCCGTGGCCGCATCATGGCGTTGTTCATGTCGGCGATCCCGGTTTCAGGCCTGCTTGGCGGTCCGTTCTCCGGCTGGATTCTCACCCATTTCGCTGCGGGCCAGGGCGGTCTGGCCGGCTGGCAGTGGATGTTCCTGCTGCAAGGCATCCCGACGGTGATTCTCGGCGCGCTGGCGTTTTTCCTGCTCAGCGACAGTTATGCCAACGCCAAGTGGCTGACCCCTTACGAGCGCTCGGTGCTTGAAACTGATCATGCAGAAGACCTGGCCAACAAGCCAAAAACCGCGACCGATTCGCTGTTGGCGGTGTTCAAGAACCCGGCGATCTGGGCGTTCGGGCTGATTTATTTCTGCATCCAGAGTGGCGTCTACGCGATCAACTTCTGGCTGCCGTCGATCATCAAGAACCTGGGCTTCAGCGACAACCTGGTGATCGGCTGGATCAGTGCGATTCCCTATCTGCTGGCCGCACTGTTCATGTTGATGGTCGGCCGCTCCGCCGACCTGCGCAAAGAGCGTCGCTGGCACTTGGTGGTACCGATGCTGATGGGCGCAGTCGGTCTGCTGATAGCGGTCAATTTCGCCGCCTACCCGGCCATCGCCATCCTCGGCCTGACCATCGCCACCATGGGCGCCCTCACCGGTCTGCCAATGTTCTGGCCGGTGCCTACGGCAATGCTCAGCGCTGGCGCGGCGGCTGGCGGCCTGGCGCTGATCAACTCGATGGGCCAGATGGCCGGCTTCCTCAGCCCGTACCTGGTCGGCTGGGTCAAGGACAGCACCGGCTCGACCGATGCCGCGTTGTACCTGCTGGCCGGCGTGATTGTCGCGGGCAGCCTGTTGGCGCTGCGCATGACGCGTACGTTGCGCGTGTAACCGAAGATCAAAAGATCAAAAGATCGCAGCCTGCGGCAGCTCCTACACCGGCTGCGATCTTTTCCCACGGGTTACGCGAATCGCAAGCCGGCAGCATTGAGAGGGAACGCGGAACGGTGTAATAAAGAACCTCGTTTTTTGTATCTGCCCGCACTCAACGCCGAAAGAGGATTTCGAACATGAGCTATCGCCCCCTTGGCCAATCCGGTCTGCAAGTCTCCGCCCTGACCTTGGGCAGCATGATGTTCGGCGAACAGACCAGCACCGAGGATTCCCTGCGGATCATCGACAAGGCCTGGGACCAGGGCATCAATTTTATCGACACCGCGGACGTCTACACCGGTGGGCGTTCCGAGGAGATTGTCGGCGAAGCGATTGCCAGCCGGCGCCAGGAGTGGGTCGTCGCCTCCAAGGTCGGTTTCGGCCCGGTGGACGGGGTACCGAATCGCAGCGGTTTGAGCCGCAAGCATATCTTCAATGCCATCGACGCCAGCCTGACCCGGCTGGGGACCGATTACCTGGACATCTACTACCTGCACCGCGAGGATCACGCCACGCCGCTGGAAGTTACCGTGTCAGCCATTGGCGACTTGCTGCGCCAGGGCAAGATCCGCTACTGGGGGCTGTCCAACTATCGCGGCTGGCGGATTGCCGAAGTGATTCGCGTGGCGGAACAACTCGGCGTCGAGCGGCCGGTGATCAGCCAGCCGCTGTACAACATCGTCAATCGCCAGGCCGAAACCGAGCAGATCACCGCCGCCCACGCCTACGGTCTCGGTGTGGTGCCTTACAGCCCGTTGGCCCGCGGGGTGCTGAGCGGCAAATACGCGCCGGATGTCAAGCCGGACGTCAATAGCCGCGCCGGGCGCCAGGACAAACGCATCCTGGAAACTGAATGGCGGGTCGAGTCCCTGCGCATCGCCCAGCAGATCCAGCAATACACTCAGGGCCGCGGAGTCGGCATCGTCGAATTTGCCATCGCCTGGGTGCTGAACAACTCGGCGGTCAGTTCGGCCATCGTCGGGCCGCGTACCGAAGAACAATGGGACGCCTATACCAAGGCACTGGCAGTGAAGATCACTGCCGAAGACGAAGCCTTTGTCGACTCGCTGGTCACCCCCGGACACTCCTCTACCCCGGGCTTCAACGATGTCAGCCACTTCGTTTCCGGACGGCTGCCGCGCTCGCTCTAGAATCACTCGACGGCAGCCCGAGCGAGCTGCCGTCGAGGGTGCTCAAGGATCAGCCCAGTGGTACATCCAGGCTGACCTTGACCCGATCCATCACCACGATGCTGCGAAACCACTTGATGTTGCGATTCTCGTAGAACAGTTCGCGGGCCAGGGTTTCGTATGCCTTCATCGTCTCCACCACAACCACCAGCATGAAATCAGCGTCGCCAGTGACGTAGTAGCACTGCTGGACCTGGGGCGTAGACATCTGCTCCTTCAACACATCGAGGTCTTCGATGTGGGTTCGTTCGGCGTGAACCTCGACCAGAATGGTGATGGGTTTACCCACGGATTCGGGGTCTATCACCGCGGTATTGGCAGTAATCACCCGGTTTTGCTGCATGCGTTTGATACGCCGCTGCACCGCTGCGGTGGACAGACTGACCTGCTCACCGATCACTCGCAGCGCCATGGAATTATCGCGCTGCAACAGTTGCAGGATCGCCAGATCGAAAGCGTCGAGATCGGCAGGTTTGCTCAAGGACATGAATCAGGCCTGGACGTGAGAAATTTTCCCATAATAGGCCAGGATTCAGAGTAAACGTCTCACGACAAAAGCAATATATTCTCACGGTAAATCATCCCTCTTTCAAAAACGCTTAAACGCTCAGGTCTCGTGAGGACAGTGTGTCAAAAGGTATTGCTCTATCGGTTCTGTCATCGGTGCTGTTCGCCGTCATGTATTTCTACACTTCACTGCTTTCACCTCTGAGCGGGGTCGAGATTTTTGGCTGGCGGATGCTGTTGACCGTGCCGTGCATCACCGTCTTCATGTTCGCCTCGGGGGAATGGAAACACGTGGTCGCACTGGTCAAACGCCTGGTCGGCCAACCTGCCCTGGGCCTGGGGCTGCTGGTCTCTTCGGCACTGGTCGGGGCACAACTCTGGCTGTTCATGTGGGCTCCGCTGAACGGGTATAGCCTGGATGTTTCCCTGGGTTATTTCTTGCTGCCGCTGACCATGGTGCTGACCGGTCGAATGGTCTATGGCGAGCGTCTTTCGTACCTGAAGAAGATTGCGGTGTTCTTCGCCTCGCTCGGGGTGATCAACGAGCTGTATCAGGCGGGCAGCTTTTCCTGGGCAACCTTGCTGGTGACCATCGGGTACCCGATCTATTTCGTGCTGCGTCGGCGCTTGGCCACGGATAACCTGGGTGGCCTGTGGCTGGACATGACGTTGCTGCTGCCGATAGCGTTGTGGTTCGTGCAAAGTGGCGAGCAAGGTTTCGCCGTGGTCGAGCAGCACCGCTGGCTGTACCTGTTGATCCCGCTGCTCGGGCTGATCAGTGCCTCGGCGCTGGTGAGCTACATCATCGCCAGCCGTCTATTGGCCTTCAGCCTGTTCGGGCTGCTGAGTTATGTCGAGCCAGTACTGTTGCTCGGCGTCGCTTTGCTGCTGGGAGAAAGCATCGGCCCGGGGGAATGGCTGACCTACATCCCGATCTGGCTGGCGGTGGTGGTGCTGGCCTTCGAAGGGTTCAAGTATATGGTCCGGCAGCGCCGCCCCTGAGGATCATCCGAAGGCGGCCAGAACCTGCGCTAGCCCCATGAGGGGTCTGCGCATACCCCGCGAAATAGAGGGTGTATGAGGTCGGCGGATTTGTGTACTTCCGCGTATCACGGGTGTATTCGGCGCGAAAAAAAGCCCGGTCAGCATTGCCGCTGACCGGGCTTTTTTCACTGACGCGAATTACTCGGTGGCAAGCACACCACGGCGAACCTGGTCACGTTCGATGGATTCGAACAGCGCCTTGAAGTTGCCTTCGCCGAAACCATCGTCGCCTTTACGCTGGATGAACTCGAAGAATACCGGGCCCATCAGGGTTTCCGAGAAGATTTGCAGCAACAGGCGCTTGTCACCCGACTCGGACGAACCGTCCAGCAGAATCCCCCGCGATTTCAGCTCTTCGACCGGTTCGCCGTGGTTTGGCAAACGGCCTTCGAGCATCTCGTAGTAGGTTTCCGGCGGCGCGGTCATGAAGCGCATGCCGATCTTCTTCAGGTGATCCCAGGTCTTGAGCAGGTCGTCGGTCAGGAAAGCAACGTGCTGGATGCCCTCGCCATTGAATTGCATCAGGAACTCTTCGATCTGCCCGGCACCCTTGGACGACTCTTCGTTCAGCGGGATCTTGATCAGGCCATCCGGTGCGGTCATGGCCTTGGAGGTCAGGCCGGTATACTCGCCCTTGATGTCGAAGTAACGGATTTCGCGGAAGTTGAACAGCTTCTCGTAGAAATTCGCCCAATACGCCATACGACCGCGATACACGTTGTGGGTCAGGTGGTCGATGATCTTCAGGCCTGCCCCTTCCGGGTGGCGGTCAACGCCTTCAATGAACACGAAGTCGATGTCGTAGATCGAACTGCCTTCGCCAAAACGGTCGATCAGGTACAGCGGGGCACCGCCGATACCTTTGATCGCCGGCAGGTTCAGCTCCATCGGACCGGTCTCGATGTGAATCGGCTGGGCGCCAAGTTCCAGGGCACGGGCAAACGCCTGCTGGGCGTTCTTGACCCGGAACGCCATGCCGCAAACCGACGGGCCATGCTCGGCGGCAAAGTACGAGGCGACGCTGTGGGGTTCGTTGTTGAGGATCAGGTTGATATTGCCCTGACGATACAGGTGCACGGCCTTGGACCGGTGGGTCGCGACTTTGGTGAAACCCATGATCTCGAAGATCGGTTCGAGGGTGTTCGGCGTAGGCGATGCGAATTCGATGAATTCAAAGCCCATCAGGCCCATTGGGTTTTCGTATAAATCTGCCATGGTTGGCGCCTCATCATGCTTTTAGAATTAACAGCTGAAATTAACGGAACGTTAGTTGCTATCAATGCTGAAGGCCGCGGGCGGCGCGCAGGAAATCCCCCGCACGCTGCGGGCGAGGAAATCACCGAAAATCAGTTGGAACCCTAGTAGCTTCATGTCGACCCATTCTCGTACGGGCGAGGCCTCTGTTACCAGAAGACTTATTCTTATATGCGTAAACCGATTCTACACAGCGTAAAAGCCTTTGTCCTCATTCTCTATCAAATCCCCTTTTTTGACGTCCGCGCAAGGGGTTTGTTGCACAGGTAGATGCCACCCAGGATCAATCCGCCGCCCAGATACATAGGCAGTGTCATTTGCTCCCCCAGCAACAGGGCACCGAGGATGACCGCGGTCAGCGGGTTGAGCGCGATGAATACCCCGGAACGGGTTGCGCCGATTTTGCGGATGCCGTCGTAGTACCAGATATAGGCCAGCGCCGACCCCAGTACGCCCAGGTACAGCAGACTGAAAAACTGCCCGTCATCGAGCGCGGCCAACGCCTCGACCTTCATTTCGCCACGCACTGCGCTGGCCACCCAGAGCATCACTGTGCCAACGAGGATCGAATAGGTCACGGTTTGCAGCGGCCCCAGTGAGTGGTTCAGGTCCCTGGAATACAGTGAATAAACGCCCCAGCCCAGCACACAGCCAAAAATCAGCAGGTCACCGAACCAGGCGTGCGCCGCGCCGTTGAACAGTTGCTGATCTCGACTGACGATCACCAGCCCCGCCCCGGCCAGGCAAATCCCGATGCCGAACAGTTTCGTCCGACTCAAGCGCTCCTTGAATAGAAGCCAGGATGCCAGGGCGATGGCTGCCGGGTTCAATGCCACGATCAGCGAAGCCCGGTGAGGGTTAAGACGGTATCTACAGGGGAGGTGTACACGCCGGATTCCGGGGCATATGTGCTCGGCGTAGGAGCTGCCGAAGGCTGCGATCTTTTGGGAACATCCACTACGTGCCGATAATCCTGCAACGCTACCGTGCGGCCCATCCAGGGATTGAAGTGCACATCGACGAAGGCCCGGATCGCCAGGTCATTCAGTGGCTCGATGAGCGGCGGATCGATATCGGTTTTGTGGTATTGCCCGAAGAGCGCTTCGACACTTTTGCGCTGGTCGAAGACCAGATGGTCGCGCTGGTGCCTGCAGGCCATGGATTGGCCGCCAGGCAGAGCCTGACGTTGGGCGAACTGTGCAACTACCCGTTCATTCTCACCCAGGCAGGCTCTTCGGAATGGGTTTCCAGAATGTTCAACGCTGCCGGATTGACACCTGACATCCGTTATCGATGCTCACAATTGCTCAGCACCCTGGAGACTGTCAGCCGCGGCGACGGGTTGACGGTGGTGGCCGAGTTATCGCTTCCAGGCGCCACAGATGGTCGTTATGTGAAAAAAACCCTGTTGCCTCAGGTCAAGCGCCAGATCGGTCTGGCGGTACTGGATCAACGGCAGGCATCGCCGGCCACTCTCGCTTTCATAAAGCTGGCCATGAGTCTCGATTACCCATGACCAGGCGCAAACCACCAGCAACCTCTATCATTCGCGGATGAACGCGGTTGGCGTAGGAGCTGCCGCAGGCTGCGATCTTTCGATCTTCGGGTCGGCACATGAACTCTTTTTGGCAGGAAAGTCATCACCCCGCCCGCATTTGAGAGCCCTTAATTTTGACCGCGCGAAAGGATTCGCCAATGCCCTTGACTGTTAACGGTCCTCGCAAACGCAGCACTCGCCATGCAATAACCCTGTTGATTGGAGCACTGCCCATAGCGCTCGGGTTTGCCATTCTCTACCTGCAAGCCGAACGCACACTGCAGCAGGCTACCGCGCAGACCGCCAAAGAAGCCGTACGCCAGTTCGATCTGATGCTCGACAATAGCGCCGAGGCCGCACAGGCGATTCTTCCGTTGGCCGGGCAGACCTGTGATAACGACAAACAATTGGCCCTGCGTGAGCAAGTGACCCGCCGCCCTTTTGTCCGTTCTACCAACCTGGTGTGGAACAACAGCAACTACTGCAGTTCGCTGTTCGGCAGCCGCTATGTCGCGGCGCTCGACCCTGAAGATTATGTCGAAGGCAAACTCTGGTTAATGAACGGCAACCCGGTTACGCCCAACTCCGCGCTGCTGGTCTATCGCCTGAGCCAGGGCAATCAGGGCGCGCTGGCGACCATCGATGGTTACCACCTGACCAATGCCCTGCGATTGATCAGTCGCTACACCGACCTGGTGCTGCAGGTCGGAGCCAACTGGTTATCCGCCGATGGTCAGGTCCGCACCTCCAGCCTGCCGGTTTTTCCGGTGGCGCCTAACCATCACAGTTCCTCCCGTTACGGTTACAGCGTGGAAGCCGGCATGCCCGAGGGCGAAGTCTGGCGCTATATGAAGGACAGGTACCCGGCGCTGTTCAGCCTGCTGATTTTCTTCGGCGCGAGTTCTGCGACTCTCGGCCATTGGCTGCAGAAACGCTCATCGTCACCCAGCCGTGAGTTACAACGGGCATTGGAGGCGGCCGAGTTTGTTCCATGGTTTCAGCCCGTGGTGCGCGGCGATAACCAGCAATGGGCAGGCATCGAAGTGTTGATGCGCTGGAATCACCCAAAAGATGGCCTGGTGCGTCCCGACCTGTTTATCCCGTTTGCCGAACATTGCGGATTGATCGTGCCCATGACCCGTTCGTTGATGCGACAAACCGCTACCGTGCTTGCGCCCCATGCCCGGTCGTTCATCGATGGCTTCCATATCGGCATCAATATCACTGCCCGCCATTGCCAGGATCTCGAGCTGGTCGAAGACTGCCGAGGGTTTCTCGGTGCATTCGCGCCCGGCAAAGTCACGCTGGTCCTGGAGTTGACCGAACGCGAACTGATCGAGCCCACGGACATCACCCGCCAGCTCTTCGAACAGCTGCATGAATTGGGGGTATTGATTGCCATCGATGACTTTGGAACCGGCCACTCGAGCCTCGGTTACTTGCGACAGTTCAATGTGGACTACCTGAAAATCGACCAGAGCTTTGTGGCGATGATCGGAGTCGACGCCCTCTCCCGACACATACTCGACAGCATCATCGAACTGTCGGGCAAGCTCGATCTGGGCATCGTCGCAGAAGGCGTCGAAACCCCTGAACAGCGCGACTACCTTGCGGCACAAGGCGTGGACTTTCTTCAAGGTTATCTATTTGCACGGCCCATGCCGGCCGATGAGTTCCTTCGTGCATTAAGTAAGCATTAAATATGCGGCGTTTAGCGTACAAGCGCCGCCCATGTTGCACTTGAGCAGAGGGAACAGTGCATCGGTGTCGTTAATTTCTCACTTAAAGAAAAAGACATGATTTACTCTGGACGCATTAACTACTACAATTTTTCTTGCCTGTGCAAAATTGGAAGGTGGGCCATTATCACCGAGTCGTCCTAAGGCTCTTGGCTTATAGCTTTGTTGCAGTTGGTATCAGCCAAATACACTATTGGAGTAAAGATATTGTCCAGACTCGCAGAATTCCGTGCCGCTGAAAAAGCGCTTCAAGAACAGCTCGCGCAGCTGGAATCGCTGAAGAATGACGCCGGGCTCAAGAAAGAAATCGAATTTGAAGAAAAGCTCCAGGGCCTGATGAAATCCTATGGCAAGAGCCTGCGCGACATCATCGCCATCCTCGATCCGAACCCGCGGGCCAGCCACCTGGCAGCCGCTCCGAAAACCCGCCGGGCCCGTGTGGTCAAGGTCTATCACAACCCGCACACCGGGGAACTGATTGAAACCAAGGGCGGCAATCACCGCGGCCTGAAAGCCTGGAAGGAACAGTACGGTGCCGCCACCGTCGAGTCCTGGTTGCGCGCTTAAGCAATTGTGCCTGCGAAAAGGCCCCGCATCTGCGGGGCCTTTTCTTTCAAACCGACAATCGATCTAACGAGGACCGGCATTTCCGTTAGAAGTGCCCGGCAGCCCCACTGCCCCGGCACTAGACCCATCGACTAGTTAAGCCAGATCCAGAACGCAAAAACCGCGCTTATTCAACGAACAACTAAAGTTTCAAATTGTTTCTCACTGCCAGTATCTCATCCTGGCTTGCGGCGTAAGCCTGAGCTTGTCCTGCATAGGAAAGAACATAAGCTCTATCGGCATCGACTGCAGCGACTAATGTTTGTGACAGTACATGCCGGCCGTTCTGCGTGACAGTGCAGGTGGTTTCAAGCGCCGACAGTCGACTCAGTGTGGCCGCGTGGATCTTGTTGCAGACACTTTGATAACCGCCCAAAACGAAATCCTTCTGCAGCGACTTGCGCATTTCCAGCAACACCCCTTGCAAATTGACCTGATGCCCGGGTTCAACTTGAGTCATGGTCAACTCCATGACCAGGACCGGTGTCCCGCCCTGGTCATTTTTCACCGCTCGCTGTCTGGATACTGTGGAGGGCGATGCTATCGTTGCGTCATTTTGCGTCAAGGTTTCGACCTCCCAACCGGCGGGCCATGCGATGACTGGATCCGCTGCCTGAACGCCGGCAACACTGAGCATCAGGCCCAGCAGGAACAATACGGATTTACAGGATCGGATCATTGCAATGCATACTCTAAAGTCGAACTATAAAGTCTGAGCCCCGCGACTTGACCAGGCAATAGTTCATTGGTTTTGGTTTGGCACTGCCGGCATCGCTTGCGTATCATTGCCCCACTGCAAGGAGGCCTGGTCAACCGCAAGCCAGGATACTGCTGGTGATTCCGGGCGCCGATCCCCACTTATTCTCTGGAGGGCCCATGAGCCTGCACGAACTGAACACTTTCCCGGGCGTGACCGCCCAGCCTGATACCGCTACCCGGAAATTCGTCTTCAACCACACGATGCTGCGGGTCAAGGACATCACCCGGTCGCTGGATTTCTACACGCGCATCCTGGGCTTTTCCCTGGTGGAAAAACGCGATTTCCCGGAAGCCCAGTTCAGCCTGTACTTCCTCGCATTGGTCGACAAGGCACAGATCCCGACTGATGCGGCCGAGCGTACCGAGTGGATGAAATCGATCCCCGGGATTCTCGAACTGACCCACAACCACGGTACCGAGAACGATGCGGATTTTGCCTACCACAACGGCAATACCGACCCGCGTGGTTTTGGCCATATCTGCATCTCCGTTCCGGATATTCGTGCCGCCTGCGAGCGCTTTGAAGCACTGGGCTGTGACTTCCAGAAACGCCTGAACGACGGTCGCATGAAGAGCCTGGCCTTCATCAAGGACCCGGATCAGTACTGGGTCGAGATCATTCAGCCGGCAGCGATGTAAATCAAGATCAAAAGATCGCAGCCTGCGGCAGTTCCTTCGCGCCTAGGCCAACGCGTCCATTACGGCCCGCGACAGCATGTCCTGACTGAAGGGTTTGCTGAGTCTTGGCCAGCTGACGGCGATCTCCATCTGTTCGGCGTATCCGGTTGCCAGCAGTACCGGCAACTTCGGCCAGCGAGACTTGATGGTTTCAGCCAACTGGATGCCCGTCATATGCGGCATGGCCTGATCAGTGATGACCAGATCAATGGCGTTGTCTTCGGAAATTATCTCCAGCGCCCGCACCCCGGAGTCGGCGTACAACACCGTATGCCCCAAATCCTCCAGCATCGCAACCGCGCTGAGCAACACCAGCGGATCGTCATCCACCACCAGCACCCTGAACAAATTCGTGGTGGATGGCCGGCCGGGTTTGAGCTCCCTGGGTTTAACCGCAAGCTCGGAAACATCCGCCATCGGCAGCCATAACTCAACCGTGGTTCCACTGCCCTTCTTACTCTTGAGAACCAGCCGTCCGCCCGACTGTTCAGCGAGGCCTTGGGCCATCGACAGCCCCAGTCCCGTGCCCTTGCCGATGCCCTTGGTGGTGAAAAACGGTTCCGTGGCCCGGGTCAGTATGCCTTCATCCATGCCTTCCCCGTCGTCAGTCAGCGACAGGGCAATGTAGGGGCCCGGCTTGACTGGCGCAGTCTGCGAGAGGATCTGTTCCTCTCGTGCACCGATAACAATCAGGCCGCCGTCAGGCATCGCATCGCGCGAGTTCACGGCCAGGTTGAGCAGGGCCAGCTCGAGCTGATTAGCGTCTGCCCTGACCGGTTTGAGAAGTGGAGGAATGCGGGTTTCGACGGTGATCGTCGGACCTAGTGAGCCTTTGAGCAGCTCCGACATGCCACTTAATAGCGCAGCGATATCGATTACTTCCTGCTTGAGCTCCTGACGGCGGGCGAAAGCCAGCATGCGTTGGGTCAGCGCCACCCCGCGCTGGGCACCCATTATCGCATTGTCCAGCAACCCAATGATTTTAGGGTCGTCCCGGCTGCGCCGCCGGACGATCTCCAGGCTGCCCAGCACCACCATCAGCAGATTGTTGAAGTCATGGGCGATCCCCCCTGTAAGCCGGCCGATGGACTCCATTTTCTGCGACTGGAACACCGCTTCACGAGCCTCTTCGAGGGCGCGTTGAGCTGCAAGAGTGTCGGTAATGTCGCGAGTGATTTTGGCGAAGCCAAGCAAGACCCCACGCTCGTCACGGATAACGTCGATCACCACATTGGCCCAGAACCGCGAACCATCCTTGCGGACTCGCCACCCCTGGTTCTCGAAACGCCCATCGCGCAGGGCGATGTCCAGGGCCCTTTGTGGCTCGCCCTTTTCACGATCCTCTTCACCGAAAAACATCGAATAATGCTGGCCAATAACCTCGCTCGGCAGATAGCCCTTTATTCGTTGTGCGCCCGGATTCCAGTTGCTGATCCTGCCGCTGGGGTCAAGCATGTACAGCGCGTAGTCGGTAACGCCCTGAACCAGTATCCGAAATTGCTCTTCGCTCTGCTTGAGCGATTGTTCGGCAAGTTTGCGCTCGGTCAGGTCGCGGGTGACTTTGGCAAAGCCCAACAACTCGCCATTGCTCGCGCGAATCGGATCGATAATTACATGCGACCAGAAACGCTCGCCATCCTTGCGCACCCGCCAGCCTTCGCCCTCAAATCGGCCTGCGGTGGCGGCAGTCCGTAGTGCACGCTCGGGCAATCCTGCCGCGCGGTCTTCTTCGGTATAAAAACGGGAAAAATGTTGCCCGAGAATCTCGGCCTCTTCATAGCCCTTGAAACGCCGGGCACCGGAGTTCCAGCTGCTGACGAAACCATCGGGATCAAGCATGTAGATGGCGTAATCGGTCACTGCGTCAATCAACAGGCGATATCGTCCTTCGTCTGTCAGTGACGTATTCAATCGCTTTGTCTGCTTCATCACGTGATCCGAATACCTGAGTGATGAGAGGGAGATTAGTCCAAAGCCACCCATTGACGTCAGGCGGACATCTTCCTTTGACCACGCCTCAGGCCAGGCGTTTGATCGCCGTCAGCGTGTAGCAACAGCGGCAGCTGCGCGGGCTGCTGCTCATAACGCTCGTAGAGTTCTTCGCGGTTGCAGTTCGGATAGCCTCGGCTGCAAGTCCCGACGGACGGGTGGCTAGGCGATATTGATCAGCCGAAGCAAGCGACGAACATCATCGACCGACCTTAGCTTGATGGTCCATTCGCCATCAATCTTGTCATTGACCTCACCCAATTGCGCCGAGAGCGTTTTAAGCGAACAGTGCCCGGCCTTGAAAGCGGGCAGCCGGAAGTGAAACAGCAGCCAGTCATGATAGGCGGCGAAGCTGAAGGGGCAGTTGTCATCGGCCACCGAAAAAATTCCAATGGTTCTATTCAACCCAGCCTCTGGCATGGGTGCACAGTTATGCCCGTTCATCGTGGAAATTGCGCCAATCAGCATACAAAACGCCTCCCGTACTTGCGGGCTTTCGATAGCTGAATAGCAATCAACGTACTTAGTCGCATCCACAGCGCCAGTGATCATCTGAATCTCCCCAGGGGTTTGTACCCTCTTTCAATCTAGCACCATCCCACTACCCTCCTACATATGCGACAATACGCCCCAAATTCCAACATGAACCCCGCATTTATTGCTCAGCAACCTGGCCACAGCGTCCAGAGCTTGCTGTCGACGTATGCCTGCTGGCTCAAATCAAGCGACGACTGAACCGGACTGGAAAGACTTCAGATGGGTGTAATATCGGTTTCAGCAGACATCGGCCAGCTCTAAACCACTGATAGGTAAGGTAATTGATCTCCACAGCTAACATCACGATGCAGTTCGGCGCCAAGCCGTTATTCGAGAACGTTTCGGTCAAATTTGCGGCAGGTAACCGTTATGGCCTGATCGGCGCCAACGGTTGCGGCAAGTCGACTTTCATGAAGATCCTCGGTGGCGACCTGGAGTCTTCCGGTGGCCAGGTCATGCTGGAGCCGAACGTGCGCCTGGGTAAACTGCGCCAGGACCAGTTCGCCTACGAAGAGTTCACCGTGATCGATACCGTGATCATGGGTCATGAAGAGCTGTGGAAGGTCAAGGCCGAGCGCGACCGCATCTACTCGCTGCCGGAAATGACCGAAGAAGACGGCATGGCGGTCGCCGAGCTGGAAACCGATTTCGCCGAGATGGACGGCTACACCGCCGAATCCCGCGCCGGTGAGTTGCTGTTGGGCCTGGGTATCGGCATCGAACAGCACAACGGCCCGATGAGCGAAGTGTCGCCAGGCTGGAAACTGCGGGTGTTGCTGGCTCAGGCGTTGTTCTCGGATCCTGAAGTGCTGTTGCTCGACGAACCGACCAACCACCTGGACATCAACACCATCCGCTGGCTGGAAAACATTCTGACCCAGCGCAACAGCCTGATGATCATCATCTCCCACGATAGACACTTCCTGAACAGTGTCTGCACCCACATGGCTGACCTGGACTACGGCGAACTGCGTCTGTTCCCCGGCAACTATGACGAATACATGACCGTGGCCACTCAGTCCCGCGAGCAACTGCTGTCGGACAACGCCAAGAAAAAGGCACAGATCTCCGAGCTGCAGTCGTTCGTCAGCCGCTTCTCGGCCAACGCCTCGAAAGCCAAGCAGGCCACTTCCCGTGCCAAGCAGATCGACAAGATCCAGCTGGCCGAAGTCAAGCCATCGAGCCGGGTCAGCCCGTTCATCCGCTTCGACCAGACCAAGAAGCTCCATCGCCAGGCAGTCATCGTCGAGCGCATGGCCAAAGGCTTTGACGGCAAGACGCTGTTTAAGGACTTCAGCTTCACCGTTGAAGCCGGCGAGCGCGTGGCGATCATCGGCCCGAACGGTATTGGCAAGACCACCCTGCTGCGCACCCTGGTCAATGAATTGAGCCCGGATGCCGGTACCGTGAAATGGACCGAAGCCGCTGAGCTGGGCTATTACGCCCAGGATCACGCATCGGACTTCGAAGACGAATCCAGCCTGTTCGACTGGATGGGCCGCTGGACCAAGGAAGGCGAACAAGTGGTTCGCGGCACCCTGGGCCGCATGCTGTTCTCCAACGACGAGATCCTCAAGTCGGTCAAGGTCATCTCCGGTGGTGAGCAAGGCCGCATGCTGTTCGGCAAGCTGATCCTGCAAAAGCCGAACGTGCTGATCATGGATGAACCGACCAACCACCTGGACATGGAATCCATCGAGGCGCTGAACCTGGCGCTGGAAAACTATCCGGGTACGCTGATCTTCGTCAGCCACGACCGTGAGTTTGTATCCTCCCTGGCGACCCGCATCATCGAGCTGAGCCCGAGCGGTGTGGTCGACTTCAGCGGCACCTACGACGACTACCTGCGTAGCCAGGGTGTGGTGTTCTGATTTAGCACCAACGCTTGCCGCTTCAATCAAAGCTCCGTCCGTGTGACGGGGCTTTTTTGTTTCTCCCGAAAAGGGCGGCGCCTCAAAAAGATCGCAGCCGGTCGACGTAGGAGCTGCCGCAGGCTGCGATCTTTTGGCGATTCTGAAGATTGCCCAGAAGCAAGATCAAAGGATCGCAGCCTACGGCAGCTCCTACGGGGGGGTTGCGTACAACCGGCATAGCTGCCGCAGGCTGCGATCTTTTGATCGTTAGCCTGCTTCCTTTTA
This sequence comes from Pseudomonas sp. KH_050, assembly GCF_057838875.1. NCBI lineage: Bacteria > Pseudomonadati > Pseudomonadota > Gammaproteobacteria > Pseudomonadales > Pseudomonadaceae > Pseudomonas > Pseudomonas sp. KH_050. The sequence continues at coordinate 3,575,745 of NZ_CM174478.1, forward strand.
TTTCACACCCACGCCATGATGGAGTTCTCCAACCGCCCGCCCGCGAACGAGCCTTCATGTCTGCGCAACAGCCACCTGCCCTCAGCTCCATGGCGATCACCCTGCAGATCGTCTCTATCGTGTTTTATACCTTTGTTGCCTTTATCTGCATCGGCCTGCCGATCGCCGTGCTGCCTGGCTATGTCCATGAACAACTGGGTTTCAGTGCGGTAGTGGCCGGGCTGACCATCGGCGTGCAATACCTGGCGACCCTGCTCAGCCGTCCGCTGGCGGGGCGCCTGTCAGACAGCCTCGGCACCAAGCGTGCGATCGTTTACGGACTGTTGGGGATTGCCCTGAGTGGCGCGCTGACACTGATTTCGACGCTGCTGCAAAGCCAGCCGCTGCTGAGTCTGCTGATTCTGATCGGTGGGCGCTTATTGCTGGGCGTCGCCCAAGGCCTGATCGGGGTGGGCACCATCAGCTGGTGCATGGGCCAGGTCGGCGCAGAGCATACCGCCCGCTCGATCTCCTGGAACGGCATCGCCTCCTATGGGGCGATCGCCATCGGCGCGCCGCTGGGGGTGGTGATGGTTGCCGAGTGGGGGTTTGCCAGCCTGGGCATCGTCCTCTCGCTATTGGCGCTGGCAGCGTTGCTAATGATCCGCAACAAGCCCTCGGTCCCGGTGATTCTCGGCGAGCGGCTACCCTTCCGGGCGGTATTCGGGCGCATTGCCCCCTATGGGGCCAGCCTGAGCCTGGCATCGATCGGCTACGGCACCTTGACTACCTTTATTACCCTGTTCTATATCAGCCGCGGCTGGGTCGGTGCGGCGTACTGTCTGACGGTGTTCGGGGTGTGCTTCATCCTGGCGCGCCTGCTGTTTATCTCCAGCATCAACCGTTTTGGTGGTTTCGCGGCGGCGATCGCCTGTATGTGCATCGAAACCGTCGGCCTGGTGTTGCTCTGGCTTGCACCCTCGACAGGCTATGCCTTGATCGGCGCCGGGATGACCGGGCTTGGTTTGTCGCTGGTCTACCCGGCCCTTGGCGTCGAAGCGATCAAGCAGGTACCGAGCACCAGTCGCGGCGCGGGGCTGAGCGCATACGCGGTGTTTTTCGATCTGGCGCTGGCGATTGCCGGGCCATTGATGGGCGCCGTGGCGTTGAACCTGGGGTATTCGTGGATCTTCTTTTGCGCGGCGTTGTTGTCGGTGACAGGTTTGGGGCTGACTTTGTTGCTGAAGCGCCGGGCCATGTAGGGGGCCCCGATCGGCGTTCGATCGATATATTCGGTGTATCCGTCGGCGGAGTCTAAATCCCTGCCCTGCCTGGTTTGCCCAGGGCATGGGAAAAGAACCGGCCGGCTTCAGAAATCATTGTGCGGTGAATGTCTTTGCGGTCGACGCCGTTGGCGTCGGTGCACAGCGCCGGCATCGCCGTCAGTTGTTCCTCGGTACAGGGCGCCATGAACACAAAGTGCCCGGCCCCGGCCAACAACTTGAAATCCGGAGCAGTCGGCAGCTTGCGCGTCAGGGCAGCGGCGTTTTTGTCGAAGGCCACCAGTTTGTCGCCGTCGCCGCTTTACAGCAGCACCGGCACATGCACATCGGCCAGGGTATGGCGGCCGAACTTCAGGCTCAGCGGCGCCATCAACAACAACGCAAGAACCCGCGGATCGGCAACCATCACGCCTTTACACAAGCCTTACGCGGCAGCGAACAACTGCTCGCTGATCTGCACCAGGGCATCGCTCATGGCTTTGACGCGCACTTCGTCACCGTAGGCCAGGCCATGGGCACGGACGAACTCGATGTCAGTGATGCCCATGAAGCCGAGCATGACCTTCAAGTACTCTTCGTGGCCAACACCCGTGGCCTGGCCGACATGCAGACCGCCGGAAGTCGAAACCACCACGACTTTCTTGTTACCGCACAGGCCTTCAGGGCCGGCTTCGGTGTAACGGAAGGTCTGGCCGGCGACGGCGATGCGGTCGATCCAGGCTTTCAATTGAGTCGGGATGGTGAAGTTGTACATCGGCGCGGCGATGACCACGGCGTCCGCGGCAAGGAATTCGGCCAAGGCCTGCGCGCTCAGTTCGGCTTCGTGCTGCTGCGCGGCATCGCGCAGTTCAGCGGTGGTGCCGGCGGCAACCAGGGTGTTGGCGGAAAAATGGCTGATGGCATCGCTTGCCAGGTCGCGGTAAGTCACCACAGCTTGTGGCTCTGCGGCTTCCCAGGCTTGAACGACACTGCGGCTGAGCTGACGGGAAGCCGAGTTGTCGCCCAGGATGCTCGAATCGATATGCAGAAGTTTCATGTGGGATCTCCAAGTGAGGATCGCCACTGGGCGATCAAGTGAGGACAATCCTACAGATGAAAGCAATGGATGATTAGATGGCATAAATGCGATAGTTCGTCTCACTGATGGAACAATCGAGTGTTGACCATGCAAGACCTCAATGATCTCTACTATTTCGCCAAGGTCGTCGAAGCCGGTGGTTTCGCGGCCGCCGGGCGCCTGTTGGGCATTCCAAAGTCGCGTCTGTCGCGACGAATCGCCGAGCTCGAAGAGCGGCTTGACGCGCGCCTGCTGCAGCGAACCACCCGGCAATTGAAGCTGACCGCGGTCGGTGAACGTTATCTGCGGCACTGCCAGGCGATGTTGCTGGAGGCGGAAATGGCCGATGAAGCAGTCGCCAGCATGTCCAGTGAGCCCCGTGGGCGACTGCGCGTATCTTGCCCGGTGGGTCTGGCCCATGGGTTGCTGGCGTCGGTCATCAGCTCCTTTCTGGAGAAATTCCCCCAAGTGCAACTTGAAGTGCTGCTGCTCAATCGACGAGTCGACCTGGTGACCGAAGGAGTCGACGTCGCCTTGAGAGTGCGCGAACGCGGTGATGAAGACCCGCTGCTGGTCACCCGGCGCCTGCGTCAGGCCCAGACGGTGATGCTGGCCAGCCCGGCGTTCCTGCGCGAACGTGAAATCAGCAGCCCCGAGGATTTGAAAAATGTCCCGGTGCTGGGGGCCCTGGAGGCTGATCGCATGGTGCATTTGCGCATGCTCGATGAACACGGAACAGTCTCTGACCTGGCCCTTGAAGCGCGCCTGGGGATTGATGACTTCAATGTGCGCAAAACCTGCGCCCTGGCCGGTCTGGGTTTTACTATCCTGCCGATGCTGTATTGCGAGGAGGAACTGGAAAACGGCCAACTGGTCCAGCTATTGCCCCAGTGGTCGCTGCCGGGCGGCTGGCTGCAAGCGGTCTACCCTCATCGACGCGGGGTGCTGCCGGCGGTGCGCGCCTGGATTGATCATTTGAGTGAATCGTTCAAAAGCTGCGGAGATCGACTGCTATGAAAGCCAGGCGCATGACGGAAGAGGACGTGGCGAATTTCTGCCTGGCGCTGCCCGGCGCCAGGGAAGACTATAAATGGGGCGGTGTACGAGTGTTCTCGATAGCCGGGAACAAGATGTTCGCCCTGCAGAACCTGCGCGGCGCGTCGCTGGCATTCAAGGTCGACAAGGAACTGTTTCTCGGCCATGTCGACCGCCCGGGCATTCGCCCCGCGCCCTACCTGGCCAGGGCGCAGTGGATCATCATGGAACCGCCCTACCCGCTGGCTACCGAAGAGCTACAAGGCTTGCTGCAACGTTCCCACCAATTGGTGGTCAGCAAGTTGCCCAAGCGCGTGCAGGTCGGGTTGCTGCTCTAGAACAAGGAAAACAGCGTGGCGCCGAGGAACAGCTGATCGATCCAGAATACCTGGTGCAACAGCACGATCACCCAGAACACCAGTTGATAGGACAGCTTGCGGGTTTTGTGGCGAAACAGTTGCTGGGCCAACAACGCGCCCGGCCAGCCGCCGACCAGCTCCACGGCATGCAAAATGTTTTCCGGCGTGCGCCAACTGTCGGCGCGGGCCTTGCGCTTGTCATGCCAGTACAGGAAGAACGCCAGCAGGCTGACGATCCCGTAGGCGGCCAAGGGAATACTGGAAATCCCCCGCAGCCACAACATGGCCGAGCCGAAACCCGGCACGGCGCACAGCGCCAGAAAAACCAGGCCCTTGAATCGCGGGTGCGCAATGGCAGCCCCGGGCTGTTGCCCGGAGTTGCCGCGTGGCCGAGGCTCGATCACAGTTTGGCCGCCGCCCAGTCGACCCAGCCGAACTGCCAGGTCGCCAGGATCAGCAGGCCGAAGGCAATCCGGTACCAGGCAAATACCGCGTAGCTGTGACTGGCGATGAACCGCAGCAGCCCCCTGACCGAAAGCATCGCGAAGATGAACGCGGTGACAAAACCAATGGCGAAGACCGGAAAGTCATCCGGCTTGAACAGATCGCGGTATTTATAGCCGGAGTACACCGCCGCACCGACCATGGTCGGCATTGCCAGGAAAAACGAAAACTCCGTGGCGGTTTTACGCGAAAGACCGAACAGCAAGCCGCCAATGATGGTCGAACCGGAACGCGAAGTACCGGGGATCATCGCCAGACATTGGGCACAACCGACTTTCAGTGCATCTTTCCAGGTCATTTCGTCAACGCTGTGGGCATGCACTTCGTGTTTGCGACGCTCGGCCCAGAGCATGATTATCCCACCCACCACCAGCGCGCTCGCGACGGTAATCGGGTTGAACAGGTACTCATGAATCAGGTCGGCGAAAATCACCCCCAACACCACGGCTGGCAGAAACGCGATCAGCAGATTGACAGTGAAGCGCTGGGCATTGGGCTGTGTCGGCAGGCCGACGACCACATCGAAGATTTTCCGGCGAAACTCCCAGACCACCGCCAGAATCGCCCCGAGCTGGATAATGATGTTGAACGCCATGGCCCGCTCGCCACCAAAATTCAGCAAGTCCGCGACGATGATCTGGTGTCCGGTACTGGAAATCGGCAGAAACTCGGTCAGTCCCTCTACAACCCCTAAAACAAATGCCTGAACGGCAGTCCAAAGATCCATCAATCCCCCATGAAGCGATGCCTCCAGGCATGCCTCGTTAATATTTTCCATCGCCTTGACCGCGATAGCGTAGTCGAGTTTCAGCGCGCTCAGGATTAACCAAAAACCGTAAAAAACCCGTGAAAAATCAAGCCGGGCTCAGGTTTTTCCGCGCGCGGCCGAAATCCTATCAGACATCCTCGATTAACGCTGTCGCGTTAACAGGCTTGGGTCGGATGGGCTCACAGAACAAAACGTGTTTCGATGCTGGCAGATATTTAATACAAGAAAAAGAATCTGGAGTAACCGGTTATGAATAGCTTGCGCAGTGTATCGATCAGCCGTCGGCTGTGGCTCATCCTGATAGTGGCTGTGCTGATGCTGATGACCTTGGGCCTGTTGATGCTCAAGCAGATTCACGATGACCTCTACCTGGCCAAGGCCGAGAAAACCCAGCATGTGGTGCAGACCGCCAATGGGGTGCTGGAGTATTACCACGGCCTCGAAACCGCTGGCACCTTGAGCCGTGACGCCGCCCAGAAACAGGCATTGAGTGTGGTCCGCGGCCTGCGTTATGACCAGAAAGAGTACTTCTGGATCAACGATCTGAAGCCCGTGATGATCATGCACCCGACCAACCCGAAACTTGATGGTCAGGACCTCTCCACCATCAAGGATCCCGACGGTTTTGCGCTATTCAACGAGATGGTGGCCATCGCCAGGTCCAAGGGCGCCGGGATGGTCGACTACCGCTGGGCAAAACCGGGTGCCACTGCCCCGGTGCAAAAAACCTCCTACGTAAAACTGTTCGAACCCTGGGGCTGGGTCATCGGTTCCGGCGTGTACATCGATGACATGCAGGCCGAGTTCTACGGTCAAGTGTGGGAAGCCTCTGTCGTCGGGCTGGCAATTGCGCTAATCATGGCGTTGCTGGTGACGTTGATCGCCCGCAGTATCGTACGACCTTTGCAAGAGGCAGTGCAGGCCATGGCCAATATCGCCAGCGGCGAAAGCGACCTGACCCGCAGTCTCGATACCCACGGGCAGGACGAAGTCACCCAATTGGCCCACCATTTCAATAGCTTCACTGCCAAGTTGCGCGAGGTCATCTGCCAGTTGCAGATCTCCGCCAGCGCCTTGGGCCAGTCTTCGGCCGATCTGGGCAGCAACGCGGCCCAGGCTCAGGAGCGCAGCCAGCAACAATCCCAACAAATGGAACTGGTGGCCACGGCCATCAACGAAGTGACCTACGGGGTGCAGGATGTAGCGAAAAACGCCGAGCATGCGGCCAGTGAAATGCGCGACGCCGAAGCCCAGGCTCGCCAGGGCCAAGTGAATATCGATGGCAGCCTGCAACAGATCGATCAGCTGTCGAGCACCATTGATCAAGCTGTCGAGGTGATCCGCACGCTGGCGACCGAAAGCACCCAGATCGGCAGCGTCCTGGAGGTGATCCGCTCGATCGCCGAGCAAACCAACCTGCTGGCGCTCAATGCCGCGATTGAAGCCGCCCGCGCCGGTGAACAAGGTCGCGGGTTTGCGGTGGTCGCCGATGAAGTCCGGCTGCTGGCCCAGCGCACGCAGAAATCCACGGCCGAGATCCAGTCGATGATCGAGCGCCTGCAGTCCCATTCCGAGGCCGCGGTCAAAGTCATCAGCGACAGCAGTCGCGCCTCGCAACTGACCATCGAACAGGCCGGCCTGGCAGGGGCCAGCCTGAGTGCCATCGGCCAGGCGTTGCGTAATCTCAACGGGCTGAATGCCTCGATCGCCAGTGCAACGCTGCAACAGGCGCATGTGGTCGAAGACATCAACCAGAATGTCACCCAGGCTGCGGGGCTTTCCCAGAGCACTGCCCTGGCCGCCGAGCAGTCCAGCGTCGCCAGCCTGCATCTGAAACAACTGAGTGAGCAGTTGAACCGCTTGCTCAAACAGTTCCGGGTGTAATCCGGCTGAACAAAGAGCGAGTTTGCCCCAATGCAAGTCAGTTAACAGAAATATATAGTCGGACGATCAACTGTGGCGAGGGGGCTTGCCCCCGCTGGGGCGCGCAGCGGCCCTAAAACCTGCGAACCAGTTCTGCCTGGCACACCGCATGTGCAGGCTTTACGACTGCTTCGCCCGAGCGCGGACCGGCCGGCGGGGGCAAGCCCCCTCGCCACAGGTTTGCATTTCGGCGCTTTTTATCTTAACTGCTTGGCCTTAGGGCAAGTTCGCTCCTGCCCCCTCCCATCAGCAGCGGACCTTACGCACCGGCGCCGAGGTCCGTTGGCGTGTTTCCCACGCCTGGGCCAGACCGACCAGCGCATCGGATGCCGGCAGCATCGTGCGCCCGCGCACCAGATCGGCGGCGCGCTCGGCGAGCATGATGGTCGGGGCGTTGAGATTGCCGTTCGGCTCGCTGGGAAATACCGACGAGTCGATCACCCGCAAGCCGTCGATCCCGCGCACGCGCAATTGCGAGTCAACCACTGCCATGTCGTCCTCGCCCATGCGGCAAGAGCCACAGGGATGGTAGGTGCTCTCCAGGTTGTCGCGCACGAAGGCATCTATCTCTTCGTCAGTGTTCACCAGTGGTCCGGGCGCGATCTCGGTGTCACGGAAGCGATCCATCGCCGGCTGGCCGATGATTTCCCGGGTCAGGCGCACGCAACGGCGGAAGCCCTCGCGGTCCTCTTCCCGTTGCAGGTAGTTGAAGAGGATTTCCGGGTGTTCGTAGGGATCCGCCGAGCGAATCCGCACATGGCCCCGGCTCTTGGGTTTGTTCGGCCCGGTCAGCACCATGAAGCCGTGCCCCTTGATCGGTTTATTGCCGTCGTAGCGCATGGCTGCGGGCAGAAAGTGGAACTGGATGTCGGGCCAGCGCAACCCCTGTTCGGAGCGAATGAAGCCACCGGCCTCGAAGTGATTGGTCGCGCCGAGGCCGTCCTTGCGCAGCAGCCAGCGCAGACCGATCAACAGTTTGCTCAACGGGTCCATTTTGCTGTTGAGCGTCACCGGCTCCTTACAGCCGAACTGGATGTAGATTTCCGCGTGGTCCTGCAGGTTCTCCCCGACACCAGGCAGGTGATGCCGAACTTCCACACCGGCTTTACGGAGCACCTCGGTCGGCCCGATACCGGAGCGTTGCAGCAAGTGCGGGGCACCGATGGGGCCTGCGCAGATCAATACTTCTTTGTTGCAATGTACGGTATGGGTCTGGCCTTCGCAATCGTAGGTGATCCCCACCGCGCGCTTGCCGTCGAGGATGATCTGTCGGGTCATCGCCTGGGTTACCACAGTCAGATTGGGCCGCTTCATGGCCGGACGCAGATAGGCGTTGGCGGTGGAACAGCGCACGCCATTTTTCACGGTCATGTGCATCGCACCGAAACCTTCCTGCATAAAGCCATTGCAGTCATCCGTCTTGATGTAGCCCGCCTCCGCTCCGGCATCGACCCAGGCCCCGTACAGCGGGTTTTTCATGTGGTTGCCGTTGCTCGTGTGCAAGGGCCCGGAGCCGCCCCGGTATTCGTCACCGCCAGCCTCGCAACTTTCCGCGCGCTTGAAATACGGCAGGCAATTACGGTAGCCCCACCCTACCGCACCAAGGGATTCCCACTCGTCAAAGTCCAGGGCATGCCCGCGGATATACACCAGCCCATTGATTGACGAGGAACCACCCAGCACCTTGCCTCGCGGGCAGTGAACTCGACGTCCGTTGAGGTAAGGCTCGGGCTCGGTCTCATAACGCCAGTTGTACTTGGTGGTATTCATCGGGATCGAGAAGGCACTGGGCATCTGGATCACCACACTGCGATCACTGCCACCGTATTCCAGAACCAGCACGCGGGTGTCCGCATCTTCCGTCAGCCGGTTAGCCAGCACACACCCGGCAGATCCGGCGCCGATGATGATGTAGTCATAACGTTGGGTGGTCATGGTTATCTCCCAAAAGTCTTTTCACTGAGCAGTGGTGCCGGACGCGAAGCGTTCTTGTCGCCGGTGGTGTAATGCGGGCAAGTCTTCTCGATATTCTGGATCACGACTTCTTCGCGGTTGAGGTCAAGGGAGCGGCTGAGCCAGTAGTAGACCAGTCCCGAGACGATCAGCCCGACCAGCCAGGCGATGTCGATACTACCCAGGGCCCTGGCGAGCGGGCCGACGTAGACCTCGCGCTGCTCTACCCCGTCGTAGATGTAGAAGAACGGGATCATTGCGACGAAGCCGATCGCATACGAAACAATGCCCCGCAGGCCCCAGCTGCCATAGATGTTGTCGTGGGGCATGAAGAAGTGCGGGATGGCGTAGCGCCCCTTACGCACGAAGAAGTAGTCGGTCAGGTTGACCGAGGTCCAGGGCACCAGGAAATACAGCATGATCACCAGGTAGATCCCCAGCACCGACAGGCCTTTGCCGGAACCCTGGATGCTCAGCGCGACGCCCAGTTGCAGCAGGATGACAAAGCCGATCGCGATGATGCGCGCCTTGCGGGTGGGTTTGATGTGCCTGATCGAGTCGACACAGGTCAGCGTGGTCAGTTTCGCGCTGTAGATGTTCATCGCGATGACCGGCAGGAACGCCAGAATGGTCACGACCACCACCACGGTACCCATCAGCGGCGACCAGGCGTTGCCCACCTGCCCCAATGCCACCAGGACGTCGGTCGATTGCAGGTGATCGGCCAGCCAGCCACCCAGCGAGATCATCCAGGCGCCGGACAGTGATGCCCCTAGGAACACCACTGCGATCAGTCTGCCGCTCGGGGTATTCTTTGGCAGGTAGCGCGAATAGTCGGAAACATAGGGCGCGTAGGCGATGTTGTAGCTCGCCGCCGCGGCAAACTGGGCGATAAAGCCGGTCCAGTTGAAGCCTAAAGGCTCTGCAGCGACCTCACCGGCAGCGAGTACCGGCACCGGCGCATCCGGCACCCAGTGCATCAGCACCGCCAGCGTCACCAGGCCGTAGAGTGGCAACGACAACCACAGCGCCCACTTGAAGCTGCGGTGCATCCAGTCGTGACCGAGGATCGCCAGTACTGTCGCCGGCACCGTCACGGCCACCGCGACCGCCACTGGATTGAACCCGAAAAGCGTTTGCAGCCCCTGCATCATCAACACCAGGTTGACGATGTTGAAACCGGCGAAGACAAACAGCGTCGCCAGCAACACCAGGATGACTCCGCGATAACCGAACTGCGCCCGCGACTGGATCATCTGCGGCAGCCCCAGGTGCGGGCCCTGCGAGCCATGGAAGGCCATGAACAGTGTGCCGAACATGATGCCCAGCGTGCCGGCCAGGGTGGTCCACAAGGCGCTCAAGCCGACACTCGGCCCGACGAAGCCGATGGTCATGGTAAAGAAGGTGAAGTTGCCGAGGAACCAGAACGGCCCTTGGCTCGACAGTTTGTCGGTGCGTTCGTTTTCCGGAATGAAATCGATCGAATGCCCTTCGACGGTTAACTTGTCGTCGCGAGGCGTTGCGGTGATGGCGGCATCAGGATGGGTGTGCATGACGTACTCTCATAATTAGTGAAGATCATGACGAGATAACTGCAATCTTTCGGGTGAACGGCGCCCCGATGTTTGGTAGCGAGCCGCGTCCTTGCCGTTCCCGCCTTAGTGGCGCGTCATGCGTCAGGCGGGACCAAGCGTCAACCGATGATTAGGGCAGGGTTATCCAGACCGCCTTGGTCTCCAGCAAGTAATCGAGTTGCTCAGCCCCCAGGTCCTTGCCGAACCCGGACTGTTTGTAACCACCGAACGGCATCGATGGGTCGATGGTGCTGTGGGCATTGACGTACACAGTGCCGGCCCGTAGCCGTGGGATCAAGCTGTGTACGCGGCCCAGGTCGTTGGAATAGAGCGCAGCGGCCAGCCCGTAGGGCGAGTCGTTGGCCAGTTCCAGGGCCTCCTCCACATCGTCGAAGGGTGCGGTGACCAGCACCGGACCAAAAACCTCCTCCTGGACGATCCGCATGTCATTGCGGCAATGAGCGAAGATGGTCGGTTCGACGAAAAAGCCTGGGCCATCGACCGGCTGGCCGCCATAGACCAGTTCGGCACCTTCGCGCTTGCCCAGAGCGATGTAGTCCGTCACCCGCTGCTTCTGCAACGCCGACACCAACGGGCTGATGAAACAGTCGGGGTCCAGTCCCGGAGCCATCTTTAAGGTCCGGGTGTAGTCGATCAGCTCACGCAAGAATTCGTCGTAAATGCTCCGATGGATGTAGGCACGGGTGCCGGCGTCGCAGACCTGACCGGAGTTGAAGAACACCCCATTGGCGATCGCCTGGGCCGCGGCCGGCACATCCGCATCGGCAAGTACGATAACCGGAGATTTTCCTCCGAGTTCGAGGGTTAGTCGCTTCATTTCATCCAGCGCCGCCCGCCCGACAGTCCGGCCGACCGGAGTCGACCCGGTGAAGGTCAACTTGTCGATGCCGCGGTGGGTGGCCATCGCCGCGCCTACCACGCTACCGCGCCCGGTCACAATGTTGATCACCCCGTCCGGAATGCCCGCTTCTTGCACCAGTTCGGCGAAACGCAAGGCCGAGAGCGACGTCAGCTCGGCGGGTTTGACCACTATGGTACAGCCGGTGGCCAGCGCAGCACCGAGCTTCCAGGCCATGGTTTGCAGCGGGAAATTCCATGGCACGATGGCGCCGACCACGCCCACCGGTTCCTTGCGGGTATAGGCCAGGTAGTTGCCTGGCAAGGACGGCTCGACGGTGCGCCCGTGCAGTTTGGTCGCCCAACCGGCGAAGTAACGCAGGGTGTCGACCGTGCCCTGGATATCGACATCCCGCGCCTGGGTGGCTGATTTGCCCATGTCGATGGATTCGATTTCAGCCAGTTCGACCGCGTTGTTTTCGATCAGGTCAGCCAGCCGCTGCATCATCCTCTCGCGTTCCAGCGGTTTGGCCTGGCGCCAGGCACCGCCGTCAAACTGGGCGCGGGCGGCTTGCACGGCGCGATCCAGATCGTCGGTGGTGCCCATGGGAATGCGGGTGAGCACGCCTTCGGTCGACGGCTCGATGACATCCGCGGTCTGGCCGTCACTGGCCGCGACCCAGGCACCACCGATGAACATCTTCTGGACCTTGCCGAGGAAGGTCTGGGTGGCTTCGGATACGCCGAATTTCTGCAGGTATTGCTTGACGATCGTGTCCATTATTATTCTCTCTGGCCGGCGTTTGCGTTCACGCCGAACCACTGAAGTGGTTCAATGATCGCCCCCTGGCCGCACGAGCCCGGGGGTGTTCCGTCAGTCACATGGCCCGCGCCTTGGCCCGTTCGTGGTAAATGAAACCGATGCTGTTGAGCAACAATTGCGCGGCGAGAATCGAAGTCACCCCGGCAGGGTCATAGACGGGCGCAACCTCCACCAGATCCATGCCGATGATGTTGCCTTTGCTGCGTTTGGCCAGGGCCTGGATGATTTCCAGCACTTCGTAATACAGGAAGCCGCCATGGCTGGGGGTACCCGTGCCCGGGGCAATGGACGGGTCGAAGCCATCGATGTCGATGGTGATGTAGTAGTTGACGCCTCGTGGAATCAGCTCCAGTACGCCCTCGGTGCCCAGCCGACGGACATCGCGCACCGACAGGATCTTCGAACCGGCGGCATGCGCGGCTTCATAGTCATCGCGGTTGGACGATGACACGTTGCGGATGCCCATCTGGGTCATGCCGACGATGTGATCCATTTCCGAAGCACGCCGCAGCGGATTGCCATGCCCGTAGCGCACACCATGGCGCTCATCGACGAAATCCAGGTGAGCGTCGAAGTGCACGATATGAATTGGCCCCTGGCCCTCGAATGCCTTGATCACCGGCGCGTGGACCGAATGGTCGCCGCCGAGGACCACTGGCATGGCGCCGGCCTGGAGAATCTTGCGCACGGCAAACTCGATGTTATCGTTACTGGTCTGCATGTCGGTATGGACGATATCGGCATCGCCGACATCCACCATGCGGACGTCATCGCGGGTCAGGTAGAGCACGTCATCTTCATGGTCGTAGGCGCCGGCATGGCCGAACGAGAACAAGGTCGACGCTTCACGAATCCCGCGCGGCCCAAAGCGAGCGCCGGAACGCCATTGAGTCCCCATGTCGTTGGGGGCGCCGAGGATAGCCACGTCGGCATCCAGTGCCTCCCAATCGGTGCACACCGGGGACTTGGCAAAGGTGCAGTGGCCTACGAATGGAAGGTTCAAGCGGCCGGATTCATAACCGTGCTTAGACATGTCGATGCATCTCCGTTCTTATTGTTCGGCGAGGGCGGAGCTGGTAAGTCACCGCCGTTGGAGTGACTATGAGCGTCGGATTCCAGAGAAAAAATGCTAACTATCCGATACTCACATCGGCATCGGCGATGCATCGACAGGCAGGAGATTCGAGTTGAATCAGTTGCACGACGTGGACTTGAAGTTGCTCAGGGTGTTTGCCGCCATCGTCAAATGTGGCGGTTTTTCCGCCGCTCAGGCGGCGCTGAATGTCGGCCAGTCGACCATCAGCGAGCAGATGAGCCAGCTGGAAACCCGGCTCGGCGTGAAGCTCTGCCAGCGTGGGCGCAGCGGCTTTCGCCTGACCGAACAAGGTGTGGCGGTTTACGAGTCGACCCAGCGCCTGTTGGCGGCCGTGGACAATTTCTGCCTGGATACCGATGTGCTCAAACAGCACATCACCGGGCAGCTCAACCTGGGCATCATCGATTCGACCATCACCGACCCTGACTCGCCGCTGCCGAAGACCACCCAGCGCTTTGTTTCCAGAGGGCACGATGTGCACCTCAACGTGTACGTCGGCACCCCCGCGGAACTCGAGGAGCGGGTACTCGACGGCCGTCTGCATCTGGCTATCGGACACTTCCCAAGCCATGTACCCGGCCTGGAATATCTGGCGCTCTACCAGGAAGCCCTCGGTTTTTTCTGCGGTCGACGCCATCCGCTGTTTGGCTGCAAAGCCGAGGGTAAGGAGCTGCTCGAGGAGATCGGCGAGAGTCGCATCGTCGCTCGAGGATTCATGCAGCAATACGACCTGGAAAATATTGGAGTCAGCAAAGCCGCGGCCACCGTAGACAACATCGAAGCACTGGCCATTCTGATCATCTCGGGTGCCTATCTGGGATTTCTGCCGGTGCATTTCGCCGCTCAGTGGGTCAAGACCGGCGACCTGCAGCAGCTGGCGCCGCTAAGCCTGCGACTGATGTCGCCGTTCGATGTGATCACTCGCCGAGGCATTGCCCCACCGCCAATTCTGCGGGTATTCCTTGAAGACCTCGCGGCTACTTCACGCAACGAAGCGCATGGTTGAATGGATTTTCCTGCACCTTCATGCCTGTACCCGGTCGGCGCAGGAGCTGGCGCAGCCTGCGATCTGTTGGCGGTTCCGAAGAGTGCCCGAAGCAAGATCAAAAGATCGCAGCCTGCGGCAGCTCCTACGCGGGATTGCGGACACCCACGATAGTGCAGGGGTACACGGACGGCGTAGGAGCTGGCGCAGCCTGCGATCTATTGGCGGTTCCGAAGAGTGCCCGAAGCAAGATCAAAAGATCGCAGCCTGCGATTTGTTGGCGGTTCCGAAGAGCGCCCGAAGCAAGATCAAAAGATCGCAGCCTGCGGCAGCTCCTACACGGGATTGCGGACACCCGCGATATTGCAGGGGCACACGGACGGCGTAGGAGCTGGCGCAGCCTGCGATCTTTTGGCGGTTCCGAAGAGTGCCCGAAGCAAGATCAAAAGATCGCAGCCTGCGCCAGCTCCTACGGGCCGTACCCGGTTACAATTCGTCCCCTCTTCGACTTCCCCCAAGGAACCCCTATGTCCGGGCTTGAACTGTTTGCCGCTACCCTCGGCGTCATCGCCGTCTGGCTGACAGTCAAACAGAACCCTTGGTGCTGGCCGATCGGCCTGGTCATGGTGTCGCTCTACAGCTGGATCTTCTATGAGGTGAAGCTGTATTCGGACATGCTCCTGCAAGTGATCTATGCCGTTTTGCAGCTTTATGGCTGGTGGCAGTGGACTCGTGCAGGCGAGGCGCATCATGGACGGCAAGTCAGTCAATTGGACACTCAATCGATACTGCTCGGCCTGGCCGTCGGCGCCGTTGGCAGCCTGCTGCTGGGGGCCGCCATGGCCCATTGGACCGATGCCGCACAACCCTGGCTGGACGCGGCACTGACCGGGTTCAGCCTGGTCGCGCAGCTATGGATGGCCCAGAAGCGCGTGCAATGCTGGCCGCTGTGGATTGCGCTCGATGTGATTTTCGTCGGGTTGTTCATCTATAAAGGCATGTACCTGACCGCCACGCTCTACGGCCTGTTTACCCTGTTGGCGATACAGGGCTGGCGAGAATGGCGCGCGGCCCCGGTGTTGCGCACATGAAAGTCCTGGTCTTGACCGGCCCGGAATCCAGCGGCAAAAGCTGGCTTTCGAGCGAGATTCACACCAATTTTGGCGGCCTATTGGTCGGTGAGTACGTTCGGCATTTCATCGAAAGTGAAGCCCGCGAAACCCGTTACGATGACATTACATCCATCGCACATGGCCAGCTGGTTTGGGAAGATGAAGCACGCGCCAAACAACCGTCACTGCTGATTCTCGATACGCACCTCTTAAGCAATATCCTTTGGAGTCGCACGTTGTTTGGCGCTTGCCCGACGTGGATCGAGCAAGCATTGCTGGCACGGCACTACGACCTGCATTTGCTGCTGAGCCCTGAAACCGTCGACTGGCATGACGACGGGCAGCGTTGCCAACCGCAACTGGCAGAACGCCAGGCATTTTTCCAGGCCAGCCGTCAATGGCTTGACCTGCACCGCCAGCCTTGCCAGGTACTGCAAGGTGATTGGAAACAACGCAAGGACGCGGCATTCGAGGCTGTGACGCGCTTGCTCAAGGCCTGACAGGGGTACCCTGCCCCGCCCTGCCGCTGTCCATTCCTGAAACACCCACCTCTGCGCAAACCCGCGAGCTAACGCGGCCCGAGCACTCCAGCAAGAAAATGTTAAGCCACTGATACAACCTGCCTTCAGCGCCCTTAGCGAGCAATGCCGCCAGCATTGGCGGCGCTTTTGCGTGGGTCTGTCTCAGTGGCGTTACACAATTTTTTTGACCCCCTCGAAATTTAAGCCAACCAACTGTTTTTAAAAGAAAAACAAAACCCGGCACAGCTTCTGCTCTCTTCCTCGCAACGCTGATAAGGGCCAGCGTTCCACTTACAGAAGGAATTGCCGCCGTGGGGAAATTTGATACAAGCATCTATATCCTCCTCCTGCTGATCGGATGCGCACTGGGCTCAAGTTTCAGCCTGCCTGTACAGGCTGACAACGGCGTCATTCTTATCAAACGTGATGTCCAACCGCGCAACGCAACGATTCCGCCGTTGATTCCCGACCCTGACCCCACGACCGTCAATGCCAACCCGTCCAAACATGTCCTCAGGCAAACGAACGAGTTGAGCGATGGCGACTTTGCCAGCGTCGCCAGTGGTGCAGGCATCTCCCGCCTGGTCACTCAAAACACCAACAACCTGGGCGGCAATATCACCAACCAGACCCAGCTTTCCAACCCCTCCGCTGGACGTTCGGGAAATTCGGGCAACGGTATTGCCAACATGGTCAATTCAAACATCCAGCAAGGCCTGGGTGCTTTGAAAATCATAACGGGAGACCGTTAAGATGAATCGTACGCTGCTGATTATCGCGATGTTTTGCAGTGCATCGACCTTTGCCCAATCTCCCGTCATCAATAACGCCGAAATCGACGGTTCGGGCATGCAGTACCAGGGCAACCTCGCGGTCAACCAGGCGGCGGGTGATCTGCAGCAACAGGCCAACGCCCGGGCCTTCGCCAATGGCAACAATGCCAGTGCGACCACCCAGATTCGCCAACGGCTGCATACGCTGGTCGACCCCAGGATCGATGCTCGATCCAGCATTCAAGGCGACTCCTTCAGCCATGGCAACGGCGCATTGGGCGTCAACCAGAGCTCGGGTGCCAGTAACCAGCAAGCCAATGCACTGCGTATCAGCATCAGTGCTCAGCCGCAAAGTATCGACGACAGCGTCCTCAGGCAACAGAACGTGGCGCTGATCAACAACTCCGATCCAACTGACTCTGCACCAGGCTATCGCCAGGTCGCTACCAGCGATCAGGCCTTCACCGGTAGCCGTGGGGTGATTCAGTTGAATCAGAGCGCCGGGGTGGGAAACCGAACGGCCAACACCCTGAGCGTACGGGTCACGGATTGACCCAAATAGGTAGGAACAACACTTAACCTAAAATAAGTACGGAGAATCACCATGAAACCCTCGATGGCAATCAAGCCTCTGGTTTTCGCAATTGCTGCGGTCATGGCTGTTGCTGTACAAGCTGGGCAGAACGATCGGCGTGACAATGGCCACCACAATGGCCATCATAACAACGGTCACCACAAACCTCCTCCTCCAAAAAAAATCAATGTCTACGCGACTGCCGAGGCATGGGATTATCAGAGCAGTACCGACAACTTCATCAAAAATGAAGGGACTGAGAACGAAGCCGAGATGAGCAGCTCTGCCGAAGGCACCAGCGGCAACGTCGGCGTCAACGTGGCTGCAGGCAACGGCAACCAACAAGACAACGCGGCCGCCATCGCAAACGCTGGCACCACCTCCGATCTTGATAACAGCTTCGTGTTCGGCCATTCCGATGCCAACGCTTACGTCAATCAATACAGCGACAATAACAAGGTCATCAACTACTCCACCCAAAACTCTGCCACGATGAGCGGATCGGCCAATAGCGGCAGCGGCAATATGGGTATCAACATTGCTGCAGGAGACCTTAACCAACAGAAAAACACCATGGCAATTGCCAACGCCAATGCCCCGCTCGGTAACGCAACAGCCACCGCCTCTGCCAATCAAGAGAGTCCTGGCCTGGTAGTGATTAACAACGCCGATCGGACGTACCGCGTGGATACGCTGACATTTACCAAAACGGCCAGCGGTAGTTTCTCTAAAGATAAGTCATCCGAGTTGCACATTGATAAGAGCAAATCTTCGAGCTTTGAGGTCAGCGGTTCCAAGAGCTTTGATGTGAGCGGCTCTAAGAGCTTTGATGTGAGCGGTTCTAATCACTTTGATGCGACCGCTACCAAGAGTGCTTCTTTGAGCATTGATGTGGAAGCTGATCTGGATGCTTCCAAGACCGTTACTTGGGATCATGGCCGTTACGAGCGCAGCCGCAGTGTGAGTGTCGACGCATCGCTTGACGCATCGCTCGACGCATCGATCGAAAAAACGCGCTCCAAATCGTACGACTCCTCGTTCGAAAAATCGTTCGATAAATCGTTCGAAAAATCGTTCGACAAATCGTTCGAAAAATCGGGCAGTAAATCGTCCGAATCTTCGTTCGACAAATCGAAAAGCTACAGTGAGAGCAGCTCTTTTGATTTGAGCAACACTTATTCCTATCAAGTGCTGACTCCAACTGGCTGGGCAAACCCTGTGACCAACACTGCGACCCTTAGCGGTTCGGTTAATGGTGGCAGTGGCAACCTGGGCGTCAACGTGGCTGCCGGTGTGGGTAACCAACAAAGCAACTCGCTGTCCATCGCCAACCAATCGTTCTAATTGCTGTCTCTGGAGGCCCCCTTATGGGGGCCTTTTTCAACACAACCAGAAGGCGTCCCACCATGCGCATTATCGCCTTGGCATTTTTGCTTTGCGTGGCCAGTGTGAGCGAGGCTGCGCAAATGCCGCTTTCCGTCCTGCCGGGCGGCGCGGTGGTGTATAAGCCGATCCAGAGCATACGCGAGCGAAAATTTGCCAACCTGGTGCAACAGAAAACCGACTTCAGTTGCGGCGCAGCTGCGCTGGCGACCATATTGCGCCAGGCCTATTGGCTGGACGTGAACGAAGAACAAATCATCGAAGGCATGCTGTCACACTCCGATCAGGATCTTGTCCGCGTCCAGGGCTTCTCCATGCTCGACATGAAGCGTTACGTGGAAAGTATCGGCATGCGCGCCCGTGGCTACCGGGTAGCGACGCAAACGTTGAGCGAAATCAGAATTCCGGTTGTGGTACTCCTGGATATCCGTGGCTACAAACATTTTGTGGTCATGCAAAGAGTCCATAACGGCTGGGTATATATCGGAGATCCGGTACTCGGTCATAAACGTTACACAGTCGACGACTTTGTCAAAGGCTGGAACGGCATCGTCTTTGCCGTCATCGGCCAGGGCTACGACAAAACCAATGCGTTGCTCGACCCACCCATGCCACTGACCGCCAAGAACCGCATCAACACCTTCACCCCGGTGCAAGACGCAGAGTTGATGGATTTCGGATTCATCCAAAGCGACTTCTTCTAATGACAAGGGGCACGACGCTCCGGGAGCATTCAATGAAGACTCCAATCTGGCTAGCCGTGATTTGCCTGGCCGCCAGCCTGCCGACCCAGGCACAGACGTTCAAACCCATTGAACTGAAGGATCAGGAATTGGCGACCCTGCGAGGCCGCTATGTCATGCCGGGACGGATCATCAGTTTCGGCATTGTCATGACCAGCGCTTGGCAAAATGCCAACGGTGAAGTGATCGGGGCAACTTCCTCGATGCAAATTCAACAATCGACCATCCAGCCACAGTTCTATGTGTCGATGATCGACGAAAAAGGTAATGGCACAGCGCCTTCGCAAGGCACCGGTACCGTCACTGGCGGCAGCGGCCTCAACAGCACCGAAGGCGTCACTCAAGTCGTGCGTGCCGCCGGCGACAATAACACTGCCTACAACAACGTTGATATCAACGTCACAAAGGCTAGCCAAGCGCCAGCAACGCAACAGCAGGGCCAGGTATTGACCCCAGGCTCGACGTTGGTCGGCGCCAATGGCGCGGGCTCGCTGAGCGTTTCCTCGACCGGTACGGGTGTGCAACTCAACATCGTGGCCAACAACAACCAGGGCAGTAGCGTACAACGCCTGGCCCAGGGTGGGCTGATGCAGAACACGACTTTGCTCGGCGGTGGCAACCAGGTCAGAAACCTCACGTCCTTCAATGTCGTGCTGCGTGACAACGTGCCGACAGCCGGGTCGCTGAACGGCAACCTGGACCAGCTCAAAGGTCTTCGCACTCTCGGATTCTGATCTACGCTCAGTCTCATCAGATGTGTCAGAAGGGACGGCTAACCCATGCACCGATCGTTAACGTTCAGCGCTATCGTTTGTTTGAGTAGCCTGGCCCCGGCCACACTGCTATACGCAGCTCCGGACCCCCAGGTCGAAGCATTAAAACAAGAACTCATGGAGTTGAAAAAGCGTTACGAAGCACAACAGAACGCGCTGATGGTACTCGAGCAACGCGTTCGCCAAGTCGAAGAAACACCTGCGACACCTGCGCCCAAACGCCTGACCAAATCCCCCGCCGAAACGGCCAAGGGTGGCCAGACGGTGACCGCAGGTGCGCCGGGAACCACAGGCAGTTCATACGGCCAATCGCTCAAGGACGATTCGGCGCCTGCGCAAAGCGTTTCCAACCTGTATGACGAAGCCAGCGGCTTCTTCGGTGGCGGCAAGTTCAGCGTCGAAACCGGCCTGACCTACACGCACTACGATACCCGTGCATTGGTACTCAACGGCTTCCTGGCACTGGACTCGATTTTCCTCGGCAACATCAACCTCGACCGTATCAAGGCGGATAACTGGACCCTGGACCTGACCGCCCGCTACAACACGGGACAACGCTGGCAGTTCGACATTAACGTCCCCGTGGTTTATCGCGAATCGACGTATTCCTCCGGTGGCGCCGGTGGCGCAGGCCCGGTGACGTCGGACGCAACCGTTACCCGCGACCCGACCATCGGCGATGTGAACTTTGGCGTTGCTTACAAGTTTCTGGATGAGTCGGCCAAACTGCCCGACGCGGTCTTTACACTGCGCGTCAAGGCACCGACCGGTGATGACCCTTACGGCATCAAGCTGGTCAATGACCCGAACAACGATAACCTCTCGGTACCCGAGGACTTGCCTACCGGCAATGGTGTCTGGTCGATCACCCCGGGTATCTCGCTGGTCAAGACCTTCGACCCGGCCGTGCTGTTCGGCAGCCTGGCCTACACCTACAACATGCAAGACTCTTTCAGCGACATCAGCCCTCAGATCAACTCCAAGGTGCCCGGGGACGTGAAACTGGGCGATTCCTGGCAGATCGGCGCCGGCATTGCATTCGCCTTGAACGAGAAGATGAGTATGTCGTTCTCGTTCACCGATCAGTTCGCCCGCAAGAGCAAGATCAAGCCAGATGGTGGCGATTGGCAATCGATTTCCAACAGCGATTACAACTCGGCCAACTTCAACATCGGCATGACCCTGGCAGCAACCGATAACCTGACGATCGTTCCCAACCTGGCCATCGGCCTGACCGACGACTCGCCAGACTTTTCCTTCAGCCTGAAATTCCCGTACTACTTCTAATCCACAAAGTTGTAGATCAAAAGATCGCAGCCTGCGGCAGCTCCTACATTGGAATGCGTTCCCCTGCAGGAACTGCCGCAGGCTGCGATCTTTTGATCTTGTGTTCAACGTATCTGATGCTTGTGCAACAAACGGTAGAAGGTAGGCCTGGATATCCCCAGCACCTTGGCGGCGATGCTCAAATTATCGCTGTGGCGGTTAAGTACATCGCACAAGGCCTGGCGCTCTGCCCGGTGCTTGTAGTCCTCCAGCGTGCCCATCGGCGCGGCAATGGCCTGCTGGCTGATCAGCCCCAGGTCCCGCGCCTCAATTTGCCGCCCTTCGGCCAGTACCAGCCCGCGGCGAACCCGATTGGCCAATTCGCGCACATTGCCCGGCCAATCATGTTTGCCCATGGCCACCAACGCGTCCTCACTGAAACTGCGCGGACGCCGCCCGGTTTCCTGGCTGTAGAAATGGGAAAAGTGGTTGGCCAGCGTCGACAGGTCACCATGACGCTCACGCAGCGGCGCAGTGACGACTTGTAAAACGTTCAACCGATAATACAAATCCTCGCGGAAGCGCTTTTTCTCGATGGCGGCTTCAAGATCGACGTGGGTCGCCGCCAACACCCGTACATCGACTGGAATCAGCTGGCTGCCGCCGACCCGTTCGATGTGCTTTTCCTGGAGAAACCGCAGCAGATTGGCTTGCAATTCCAACGGCAGGTCGCCGATTTCATCGAGGAACAGCGTGCCACCGTGTGCCGCTTCGATACGGCCGATCTTGCGTTGGTGAGCGCCAGTGAACGCGCCCTTTTCATGGCCGAAAAGTTCGGACTGAATCAGGTGTTCGGGGATTGCACCGCAGTTGATCGCCACGAACGGCCTGCTGTGGCGTTGCGATTGCCGGTGCAGGGTTCTTGCGACCAGCTCCTTGCCAGTGCCGCTCTCGCCGCGAATCAACACCGGCGACTCGGTAGGCGCCAGTTTGCTCAAGAGCTTGCGCAGCTCGCGAACCGGCCGACTGTCGCCGAGCAACTCATGCTCCGGCTGGTCGACGTGAATCGAGCCTTGCCCGCGCAACCGCGCCATGCCGAATGCCCGCCCCAGAGTCACCTGGACCCGGGAGACATCGAACGGCAAGGTATGAAAATCAAAAAACCATTCGCAAACAAAATCGCCCACATTCTGTAATCGCAGAACGTCCTGGCTGAGCACAGCGATCCACTCCGTGCCGCTATGACTGATCAACTCCTTGACCGCCTCCGGTCGCTCAAGGTGACATGTCTGCAGGCGCAGCAGGCCGACATCGCAAGGATGGTCGGCGGCGGCCTCCAGGGTACAGCTGTCGACGTCCCAACCGACCGTGCGTAAACCGGGCAGCAAGCGGTGACAATCGTCACAGGGATCGACCACTAGCAGTCTTCGTAAGGCAGGCGCTTCGATCATGACTGTTCCTTGGCGCCAAATTTAAGAAATGTTATTAGAAACAGTCATTTGGCAGACCTGGATGTAACATTAGCAAGAACTTGACGCTACCTTGTACCGTTTGATTATAGGACTAATGCCTAATGGTCCTGTATTTGTTATAAGAACTGGCTTGGTTAGTGGCCTAACGAATTAAAACCTTTCATTCTTCTTTCGAAATGCTTGTTTTAGAGCAGCAAACGAAAGAACATTAAAAAATTCTGTTTTTGTATGTGACCTGTGTGACCGGAGTGTCATCAATACAAGTAACCAGCCGGACGGTAGGAAGCCCACGGACGGCATATCATTTGTTTGGGCTTTTCGAGAGATAATGACCATGGACGCCCCGCTCCGTATCAACGAAGCTCTTTTGATTGCCGGCCACGCCTTTGAACCCTTTCAATGCGTCGCCTGGGCCCCACAAGACGGTAATGGTGAACTCAGCCTGACGGTCATCGACCGGACCTGCACGCCCATTATTGGTCACAAGCGGATTCCTAGCAGTGCCTATACCGATCCGGCGCAACTGAAACACGTGCTGGAACAAGCCCGCGCCGAACTGAGCGAGGAAGGCTACGAACTGCAATCCTGGGCAATGCCAAAATAGCTGAAGGTTGCGGATCGCATAGCGCGATCCGCAAATCGCCTTGATGAAGGGCAATGCAGGAGTGTCTTACGCCGATACTTGCGATAAGTACTCCAACCGCCTGAAATAAATAACCCAATCAGCCAATACGTGCGCCTCTATCTTGCGGAAGGTGCCGCCATCGGCTTTTCTGGGCTGCACCCCGGCAACCATTCTGATGATTTTATTATTACGGTAAGCCACCGCAAGATCCCCCACCAACGAATAGTCTTTTGCCGGATACATTCCAAGTAACCGCTCTATCCAGCCGTTCGACAAAACAAGATGATCTTTGCCATACAGCGTCATCGTCGTATACCGCGCTTGCCTTACCACTATGCAGAAAATAGTTTCACTGCCCGGGAGCCTGGCCAGCAGAGCATTGGTTGCCCCTGAACTGCTGGGACCTTCCAGGCTTTGATGAACGAATCCCAGCTCCGTCAGTTTCTCTTGAACAACTGTACTTGCCCGGGTGTTTTTACCGTGTGTGTTCAGCCCCTTCCACTCTGCCCCGGTAAACCTCGCCGCTCTCCCTGCATCCAGTTTGAAATCAACGCCCTCAAGTTCTCCGAAGGGAATTGGCTTGAGCTGTCTGATTGACATGTGTTCCGCCGTGACGGTAATGGCATCGAGGTTTTCCAGAAGGTTGAGCGGTGTTACCTCGATCGCCGAAACCCGGTTCCAGTTCCTTTGCGCCTGCCAGTAATTCGCCAGCTTGTTTCCGGTGATTGCGCCACTTGACGGGTCCTGACGGGCGATCAGCCAGGCCTCGATGGCTTTGCTGGTGCCTTCTGTCAGCGTCGGGACAGCTCTGTGGATCACGCTATGAAGATGCTTGCCCTGCTCCAGCAAAGGATCGAGCGGAAACCATTTTTTCCCCGGGCTGGAAAAATACGCCGGCAGTGGCTGCTCGGACACCGGGCCGTCGATCCAACGGTGTAAATCGAGAATATCCCATGCTGATAATGTTCCCGGGGATTTCACAAAAACCAGTGAAGGATCAGAGGTCAGAAGCACCTCATAATGAAACGGGCCTATTTTAATCGCCTGGAACTGACGATACCGGGCTACAACCGTGTAAGTCTCAATGAGGCCAGGGTTACGGGTGAGCTGCTCGAACTCCTTGAGTCTCCACTCTGCCGGAAGAGGCTCAACACGCAATTGCTGTTCAAAAATAGCATCGACCAAGGACTGATCAAGTGGTTTTGACACTGGACTCCCACCTTCGGTCGTCCTGACAAAAGCCCCCTGAGAGGCAGGCTTGTTTCCTCGACTCGGCCCTGGCTGCGGCGAACCCGGGCGTTTGCGCGGCTGGCCTCTGCCACCGCCTCCGGCCAGACCATGAGCGGCCTGAAACTGCCACTCTCCGAACTCATCCAGCCTTACCGCTCGCTCAACCTGACGCTTGGCGGTTTTCTTCAGAACCAGAACGCCCGCACCTCTGTAAACCTCGTGAGTACGGCCGTTCCTGGGAATCAGCTGCACGCCATTCTTCATATAGCTACCTTGGTCGACAGGACCGCTGAGAGCCACAGCGCCGTCCAGGGAAATCGCGGATTCATAGCCATCAAAGGAGGTCATGACATAGTTCTTCTTACCGCCGGCTGCCTGACGCAATGCGGCTCGACCATTGGCCTTGAGAAGTTGTTGTCGCTTGAGGCTGCTCAACGAGGTCTTTAATGCGCCGCCTTTGGCTACCCCCCATGAAACCGGTATGAGACTGATCAGGACCTCCAGAGATGACAGCACCACGACTTCGACATTTTCAAGGATTTGCTTTGGGCTGCCGCCTTGATATAGACGACCGATCGCTTGAAACAGCTCATAGAAACTCACGCCAATCTGCACTACCGGTACCAGTGAAAGCCCCATCCGGATGTAGCCCCAGTTCCGGGCGGAGTCTTCCTGCTTGCGGAGGGTGTCGAGATCAGCCTTGGAACGACCGAGCAAACTCGCTCTGTCCACCAGGCGATAAGCATAAAAATGGGCCAGTATCAGGGCCAGTTCATACAGTTCAAGCCTGACGGAGGTCAGCCACCCTCCTGGATGGTAATTTACTGTGACGTCGATGACCTTTTGCAGCGCATTGAAGTCGATGTCGGGATCAATTTTTTTCGCCCAGGGTTCGAATCTGACGGGATCCCTGATCAAGCTCATCAGATAGTCTTCGGCAGTTTGCAGACTGTCGTGTTCGATCAAGCATTGGCCGTTGTCGAACGTGCTGATATAGAGCAAGGTCTTGCCGGTTGCCTTGTCATGAATCAGCACAATAGCGTTCAAATAAGTTTGATGAATCCAGGCTCCGACGTGCGCCAGTACCGGGGCTCGAAACTCAATATCAACGTTGTTCTTTTGCAGGTCGCGGGCGTTTCGGGCAGCAAGGGCCGTCTCGAACAGACCAATCGCTGCAGGCGACAGCCCCTTCAAGCGCGCCAGCATCAGCTCCAGCTCGGCCCTCTGCCGGTAAGGTCGGGTCATGAGCTGCGCCGCGAGCGACTCTGTCTGAGTAATGGCTGGACCAGACTTGCCGTAGCAGGTCTGGAAAATCAATTGCTGGTACTGCCCGAGAATGTCCAGTGCACTGATGGTTGTCACCAGGTAAAGTCCGTTCAGCCGCGCTTCCCAACGCTTGTCGAGCACCTGCACCTGACCAATGCGCAACGAGTTGAGCGACTGGCGATCGATGTTCTCCAGGGCCAGTTGCAGCAGGCTGTAGTCCTGCCGTGTTTTGCTGACGAGGATGTCTTCGCGCAGCCCGAGGTATAACAGGATCTTGTCGGTGAACCTGCCGGAGATCAGCGTGGCTGCGGCGTGGTCGGGGATATCGAGCAGCGGCGCCTCAATGTCCAGATCCGCAAGGCCATCTTTTTCCAGCTGCTCCTTGAGCCTGTCTCGGGCGAAATCCAGCAATGCCGGCAAGGTATGCAGTTTCGCCGCGAGGATGTTGCTGCTCCGAGCGTAGTGCGCCAACAAGGCGACATAGTCCTCGCGCTCCCTGGGCGTCACTTTCAACAGCCACTCATGCTCCTTTTCAATCACCGACAGGCTCAGGCGCGCCATGGCGATATTGTCGAACGCCTGATCCCTGGCAGCATGCTCAGGCACCCGCAGACTGAGTTCCAACGCTTGACCGAGTTCTGCAAGAGCGAATGGATCACCTGCCACCTCGAGCAGACTCCGCCGGTAACTGGCCAACTGGCGGCGAACGCTGTGCTCCATTGCCGGCCCCTTGATTGCCGTTAACGACAAGGGGGCCGGCGTGGAAACCGGCAGGACTTTCAGCAGATCGTTGACGGCCTGCTGATCGCCAACACTGATATAACTCCAGAGGTACGCGCCGTACCGACTCCGCAGAGCACGCCCCAGGCGAAGCTTCAACGCCGCCAATGAGTGGAATTTCTCCAGGCCTCCATTCGCTCCCGGCAGGTAGAGCAAGGACGAATGGGCCGCATCGGGATTGCGCATGGCGCTCCATGTGGTCACCACCAGCGCTCCGGCCAACTCGTACCCAGGATCATCCGGGCCGATCGAGATACTCAGCACCTGGGTTTCACTCTCCTGCGGATCAAGCTCGACACTGGCTTGCAGCACCGTATCCAGCCGCGCCACATCGACTTCGTCCAGTTGGCCTTCCAATAGCTGGAAATCCGCCTCCTCATATAATGCGTCTGTTCGCCACCAAGCTATTTCCTCCTGGCGCTCGCGACCTGTCTGCTCCAGCCGCTGCGTCCAGAATGCCGGGCTGCTCAGGTTTTCCCCGAGCCCCTGCAGAACCTGCTGCGCATTCAGGCGGTCGGCTTGCAACGCTGCCTGGCGTTTGAGGCATTGGCTGAATGGCGAAGTGTCCTTTTCCGAGTCGTGCTCTTCAAGCAGGACCAGTACGTTACGTTCGTGTCGCTCGATTTTTTTCCTGCGCAGGGCCACGGCCAGTTCGGGCGCCAGGCTACCGAAAGACAGATCGTCGTCAGCTCGTTCGACACCGAGGGCGATCTGTTGGCCAATGGCAAAGGAGATGCTCCGCGATACGGATGCAGTCGCAATACCCGAACGGAAGCTCTCCAGGCGCTCAGTAATCTGCAGGACACCCTGTTTATCGAGTGCCGGCTCGGAGTCCATGAACAACAGGGGTAGATTGCCCTCCCGCGCGCTCTTGAACTCATTACGAGCTTGCGTACGGATACTTTGGGTTGCGCTGTGATTGAGGGAATGGCTGGTCACTGGCCGGTAATCCAGCACAAACGGCAGTAGCCGTTGTTCTCCGGAAAAGCCGGAAAGCAACTGCTGTCGCGGTTCCAGGGGCAACATCTGCCAGATCAGATGGCGTTGCGAGGAGCTCAACAAGGCCCTGACCCTGTCCTCAAGTGCGCTGCGGTTCAAAGTATCGACAAAGGGTTGTTCCAGACCCGGCATGAACAGCACTTGTCGCGCCGGTTGACTGATCAACAAACATCCGCTGAACGGCACAGGTAATTGATCCTGCCCCTTGAGACACAGTTCGAACACTTCAAGGCGCGCCAGTTCCGCACCGGCATCGCTGCGCATGGCGGGTGTCGGCGCATCGATTACCGCCTGCACCATGCTCAGCCCTTCAGCCGACAACTCGCCAATGCCATGTGCAAGATCTGCCTGAGCCCTGAACAGTCCAGCACGCAATTGGCCTGCCTGCGCCTCACGGGATAACGCTGAACCGTCTGCCAGCCCTTTCCAATAAACGCTCAAGGCCTTTTTCAGGGCCTCGGAAACGTCGAGTGCGGCCACCTCAGCCAACAGTGCCTGTGCCGTGAGTCTGAATGCCTGGTTGATCTCGGGTCCCGTCACCCGTGTTTCAAACCCGCTGGTGACCAGCCCCGCGCGCAGGGAGTTCGCCGTTACTTGGGTCAACGTATAGACCACAGGTCTGGCGTCTGGAGGCTCTCTGAAGGTCAGCAATAGCTGATCCGGATCAACCCCAAAGGCCTCGGCCAGTTGCCCATGGATGACCGAGCGCAGCCCAGGCATTCGGGTAAAGAGTGCGCGCAAGGTGTTACTGGTCAGTCTTGCACTATTGATCGCCGCTTCCAGGCGGTTCAACGCTAGATCGGGCTGACTGCTGGCTTCAAGAAAAACCGCCAGCCCGGCTGCTGTCCGGGAAGCCTGTGTCGGCTCCATGACAGAGGCCGGTTGGCTGGTGGAGAGATCGAGTTGACCTGCCACAGGCGGGTCACTGGGGAGTAAAACGTTATTGTCCATCACATACTGCCTTTCATCCCTGGAAAGAACACAGCTAACGGCAGTTGGTGTTCAAGCGGGCACTACATAGTTACTTCCAGAGCCAATGCCGGATCAAAAGATCGCAGCCTGCGGCAGCTCCTACGGGGGTTTGTGTGCACCCGGCCCATTGCGGGTGTACCCGATCGGCGCGTAGGAGCTGCCGCCAGGCTGCGATTTTTTCGGCGGCACCGCAAAGGCCGGATCAAAAGATCGCAGCCTGCGGCAGCTCCTACGGGGGTTTGTGTACACCCGGCCCATTGCGGGTGTACCCGATCGGCGCGTAGGAGCTGCCGGCAGGCTGCGATCTTTTCGGCGGCACCGCAAAGGCCGGATCAAAAGATCGCAGCCTGCGGCAGCTCCTACGGAGGTTTGGTTGCACTCACATAAAAACCGAGACTGCAGCAACGCACCTTGATATTCCCTTTCGCTTCCGGCAACTTGCGCGCCTCTCAACACAAGGAGTTGCCGATGTCCGGTTCAATGGCCCAGGCTTTCGCGCACAATTTTCTCGGGCATTCACCACGCTGGTACAAGGCAAGCATTGTCGCGTTCCTGATTCTCAACCCGCTGGTGCTCTGGACAGTCGGTCCGGTGGCGGCCGGTTGGCTGCTGGTGGTGGAGTTCATTTTCACTCTGGCCATGGCGCTCAAGTGCTACCCGCTGCTGCCCGGCGGGCTGCTGCTGGTCGAAGCCCTGCTGCTGCGCATGACCACGCCCCAGGCGCTGTATGAAGAACTGCTGCACAACTTCCCGGTGATCCTGTTGCTGATGTTTATGGTCGCGGGCATCTACTTCATGAAGGACCTGCTGCTGTTCCTGTTCTCGCGGCTGTTGCTGGGGGTGCGCTCCAAGGCACTGCTGGCGTTGATGTTCTGTTTCCTTTCGGCGTTTCTCTCGGCGTTTCTCGATGCCTTGACGGTAACGGCGGTGATCATCAGCGCCGCGGTGGGCTTTTACTCGGTCTATCACCGTGTGGCCTCGGGCAATGATCCGCGTCAGGACAGCGAGTTCAGCGATGACCAACTCCTGCCGAAGCTGCATCACCAGGACCTCGAACAATTTCGCGCCTTTCTGCGCAGCCTGTTGATGCACGGCGCGGTGGGTACGGCGCTGGGCGGTGTCTGCACCTTGGTGGGTGAACCGCAGAACCTGTTGATCGGCCATGAGATGGGCTGGCACTTCGCCGAATTCTTCCTGAAGATCGCCCCGGTCTCGTTGCCGGTGCTGGTGGCGGGCCTGGTGACTTGCGTGCTGTTGGAGAAGTTGCGCTGGTTCGGTTACGGCACCGTGCTTCCGGATAACGTGCGTGCGGTACTGGCCAACTATGCCGCTGAAGACAACGCCGAACGCACCCAACGCCAACGAGCTGCACTGCTGATCCAGGGCCTGGCGGCATTGATCCTGATTGGCGGGCTGGCGTTTCACATTGCCGAGGTCGGGCTGATCGGCTTGATGGTGATCGTGTTGATCACTTCGTTCACCGGCATCACCGAGGAGCACCGCATCGGCAACGCCTTCAGGGATGCAATGCCGTTCACCGCGTTGCTGGTGGTGTTTTTCGCGGTGGTGGCGGTGATCCACGATCAACAGCTGTTCACCCCTTTGATTCAGTGGGTGCTGGCCCTGCCGCCGGAACAGCAGCCAGGCATGCTGTTTATCGCCAACGGCCTGTTATCGGCCATCAGCGATAACGTGTTCGTCGCGACGATTTACATCACTGAGGTCAAGCAGGCGTTCCTTTCCGGCCATATGAGCCGCGAACACTTCGAGACCCTGGCTATCGCCATCAACACCGGTACCAACCTGCCAAGCGTGGCGACCCCGAATGGGCAAGCGGCGTTCCTGTTTCTGCTGACTTCGGCGATTGCGCCGCTGGTTCGCCTGTCGTACGGACGGATGGTCTGGATGGCGCTGCCATACACCGTGGTGATGGGGGTGTTGGGGTGGTATGCGGTGAGCTATTGGTTGTAAGCCCGTAGCGATACTCAGCGCGGCAGGATAAACCGCTCGATGGCCTCTGCCGCGCCATCTTCGACATTGCTGCCGGTGACCACATCGGCCTGCCGTTTCACCTCCTCTGGCGCCTGCCCCATGGCAATCGAAAGCCCCGCGCGATCAAACATCGGCGGGTCGTTGCCGCCATCACCAATGGCCGCGGTCTGCTCCAGCGTCACGCCGAGGAATTCGGCCAGGGTGGCCAATGCATGCCCCTTGGTCGCCTGCATCGCGGTCACGTCCAGATAGATCGGTTGCGAACGCGAAACCTGGGCCTGCCCCTCGACTTCGGGTTGCAGCCGCGCTTCCAGCTCAATCAACAATGGCCCATTGGCACTGGCGGCGACGATTTTATCGATGCGTTCCAGATAGGGTTCGAAATCCTCGACCGTCACGGGCGGATACCCCAGGCTGTGCTGTTCCCGGGCAACCATCGGGCCGTTCTCACGCAGCAGCCAGGCGCCGTCGGCGAAAACCCAGACCTCCACCTCCGGCTGTGTGGAAAACAGCGCCAGGCTGGTGATTGCCGCGTCACGCGGCAGGTAATGGGCAACCAGAAAGCTGCCATCCGGGTGAACGATGGTACCGCCATTGAACGCAGCCGTTGGCAGATCGACGCCCAGGGCTTCGATCTGCTGCAGCATGGCCCTGGGCGGTCGGCCGGTCGCCAGGCTGAAGAACACCCCGGCCTCACGCAGCGCCCGAACCGCCGAGAGGGTGCGCTGACTGAGGCTGTGGTCAGGGAGCAGCAAGGTGCCGTCCATGTCGCTGAGCAAAAAGCGGATGGGCTGTGGGATGGCCTCACTCATCCGAGGCTATGCCAGACGCGACCGTCACGAATCAGCAACTCCTCTGCCGCGGTCGGACCGTCTTCACCTGCCGGGTAGGTCTGAACATTGGAGTCTTCTTTCCAGGCGTCGAGGAACGGTTGCACGGCGCGCCAGCCATTCTCGATGTTGTCGGCACGCTGGAACAGCGTCTGGTCACCTGTCAGGCAGTCATAGATCAGCGTCTCGTAACCGGTGGATGGCTGCATCTCGAAGAAGTCCTTGTAGGCGAATCCCAGCTCGATATTGGCCATGTCCAGCGCCGGCCCCGGACGTTTTGCGAGCAGGTCGAACCACATGCCTTCGTTGGGCTGGATCTGGATCCTCAGATAGGTCGGCTGCAACTCATCGACTTCGGTATCGCGGAACGGTGCATAGGGCGCAGGCTTGAAGCAGATGCAGATTTCCGTGTCGCGCACACTCATGCGCTTGCCGGTGCGCAGGTAGAACGGCACCCCGACCCAACGCCAATTGTCGATCATCACCTTGAGTGCAACATAGGTTTCGACACTGCTGTCGGGCGCCACTTTCGGCTCTTCGCGGTAACCAGCCACTGGCTCGCCGCCGAGTTCGCCCGCCGCGTACTGGCCGCGCACCGAATTGGCTCGCGCATCGAGGGTGGACCAGGGGCGGATAGCGCCAACAACCTTGGCCTTTTCCCCACGCAGCGCATCGGCGCCAAAAGCCGCCGGCGGTTCCATCGCGACCATCGCCAGCAACTGGAACAGGTGATTGGGCACCATGTCCCGCAACGCGCCGGTGGTTTCGTAGAAACTGCCGCGGGTCTCGACCCCGACGGTTTCTGCCGCGGTAATCTGCACGTGGTCGATGTAATGGT
Organism: Pseudomonas sp. KH_050; assembly: GCF_057838875.1. Classification (NCBI taxonomy): domain Bacteria; kingdom Pseudomonadati; phylum Pseudomonadota; class Gammaproteobacteria; order Pseudomonadales; family Pseudomonadaceae; genus Pseudomonas; species Pseudomonas sp. KH_050. Next base: position 3,608,092 of record NZ_CM174478.1, read on the forward strand.
TATTCCAGAAGGCCTCGAACAGGCTGTTGGAGAACCGGCTGACGAGAATGTTCTGGACGGTTTCCTTACCCAGGTAATGATCGATCCGGAAGATCTGTTTCTCGGTCATGACCTTGAGCAGGCAGGCGTTCAGTGCTTCTGCAGTTTGCAGATCGGAGCCGAAGGGTTTTTCCACGACCACCCGGCGAAAGGCTTCCGGGGTTTCTTCAAGCAGGCCGCAAGCCCCCAGGCGACGCACCACTTCGCTGAAAAAGCGTGGCGCGGTCGCCAGGTAGAACACCGCGTTGCCGGTGCCACTGGCGGCAATTTTCGCCGCCAGTGCCTGATAGGTGCTGTCATCGAGGAAGTCGCCCTGCACATAGCTGATGTTCTGCGCCAGCTTGGCCCACAACGCGGGGTCCAGAGTCTCCTCGCCTTTGCCGACCTTGTTGGCCACCTCGGTGCGGATAAAGTCTTCGAGCTTCTTGGCGAAGTCCGCATCGCTGATAGCGTTGTGGTCGACGCCAACGATGCGCAGTCCATCGCTGAGCAAACCGTCACGACTGAGGTTGTACAGCGCCGGCATCAACAGGCGCTTGACCAGGTCACCGTGGGCGCCGAACAGGAACAGCGTGGTCGGCGGTGCGGGCTGGGCCTTGTTCTTTTTTCGCCGCGCGGTCATTTTTTCGGGGTCTCGACATGGCCGCCAAAGCCGAAGCGCATAGCCGACAGCAGTTTGTCACCGTAGGTGCTTTGTTGCCGCGAACGGAAGCGCGCGAACAGCGAGTTGGACAGTACCGGGACCGGCACCGATTGCTCCATGGCGGCCTCGATGGTCCAGCGGCCCTCGCCACTGTCGGCTACCGCACCGGAGTAACCGTCGAGTTTCGGATCGCTGGCCAGGGCGTCAGCGGTCAGGTCCAGCAGCCAGGACGAAACCACGCTGCCGCGACGCCAGACTTCGGCGATGTCCGCGACATTCAGGTCGAAACGTTGATCTTCCGGCAGGTTTTCCGAAGACTTGGTCTTGAGGATGTCGAAACCTTCGGCGAAGGCCTGCATCATGCCGTACTCGATGCCGTTGTGGATCATCTTCACGAAGTGCCCGGAACCCGCTGGCCCGGCGTGGATGTAACCGCGTTCGGCGCGATCATCCTCGGCGACCCGGTCCCTGGTTCGCGGAATGTCGCCCAGGCCCGGCGCCAGGCTGTCGAACAGGGGGTCAAGGCGTTTGACCACGTCGCTATCACCGCCGATCATCATGCAGTAACCGCGTTCCAGGCCCCAGACGCCTCCGGAGGTGCCGACGTCGATGTAACGAATGCCTTTCGCCGATAACGCCTTGGCGCGACGGATGTCATCCTTATAGAAGGTGTTGCCACCGTCGATGATCACATCGTCGGCGTCGAGCAATTGGCTCAGGGTATCGATGGTCTCTTCGGTCGGTGCGCCGGCCGGCAGCATTACCCAGACCGCGCGCGGTTTTTCCAGGCCGGCGACCAGTGCCGGCAAGTCGACAACGCCGGTGGCGCCCTCTTCGCTCAAGGCGCTGACGAACGCCGGATTACGGTCATAGACCACGGTGGTGTGCCCATTGAGCATCAAGCGTCGCGCAATATTGCCACCCATGCGGCCTAGTCCAATGATCCCCAGTTGCATGTGTCGATGCTCCTAACTACAAATAAATACGTGAAAAAGGTTATAGCTCAAGGAGGCTAATGAGGGTTAGTCCAGAGCGTCTGGACATAGTTTCCCATCAAATGGACTCAGTGCGCCGGATAACGTCGAAAATCACGCCGAAGACACAGCGACAATAAAAAATAAAAAAGTTCCATTTATATGAAAAAGAAATCAGAATCAGCGCCGATGGTGGTCCGACCCTCAGACTCGAGCGGCGGAACCACAGTTGTGACACACCATTTGCGAGGTGAGCAATGGGTACCGTACTTTCCGCACGTCCTGCACAAACCCTTTACGTCACCATTCGCCGTGACGAACTGCGCCAGATCAAAGAAGAGCGCGAGCAATTGATCTATCAGGTCGCGCAACTGCGCCAGCAATTGCAGGCACTGGGTTTCGAAAATCTGACGCCGCGCACGCTCGTCCGCTCACAGGATTGATCTGCGGCTACTGGCCCCTTCGAGCCAGTCCCGCAGCGACCATTAATTGCCGGTCTTGAAAAAGTACTGATCGGCGAATTTCTGGCTGATGTCCCCGGACTTGACAGCCCGGACCTGCTCACCGTTGCGCGCCTCGCTCAACTGGTCCTGGTAGGTCTTGAACCTCAAGGCCTTTAGCTTCAAGTGCCCTTTGTTGATGAAACGGGTACTTTTGGCCGGGCAGTGAAAATGCGCATACCACAACAGCTCTTTGTGCCCATTTGCGCTGATGTTTTTCTCGTCGAGTATCGCGTATTCCAGCAGAAAATCCGCATCCCTGGCGGTGCTTTTGTCTGTCCACATCGGCTCCGCAACGCTGATTTCACCCTGCTCCAATAGATACTGGAAACGCCCGGCACTGGGAGGCAGGTCCCTGGAAGTCTTGATACGCAGTAACCTGGCCTCCTCTATCAATCTTGCGCTTTGCTGGCCTAACCGGGTCTGCACCTCGACAGTCGCCGGTTTGCGTTCCTGCTCGCCGAGTGCCGCCAGGCCTTGACTGATCTCACTGGCGGTTTTCTCCAGCTCTTTGGCTCGGTTCTCCAGCATTTCTTGCAGACTGACAGGCTCGGGTGCGCTGCGGGTCGGCTTTTTCACCCACTCGATAAAGGCATCCACTCCCTCCAGCAGTCGTTTTCCCTTTGCCGTCAAACTGTTCAACCACCCAAGGTCCTGTTTCACGGACGGGGCCGGCGGTTTGATTCGCACTTGCCAATCCTCCTGACCTTCAGCCTTGTAATAGCTGATCGGCTGGCCACCCAGCGGGTCGCTCATGCTCACTTCTTGTGGCTCACCTGCTTGCTGCACAGAAAAATCGCCGACCAGCATTTCCTGGTTATTGCTTTTGAATACCTTTTTGGTCGGTTTTTTTGCCGGCCTGACCGCTGGCTTCCTGTGCGGCGCTGGCAACATTTCAGGTAATGCCTGCGCCTGGGGCAGATCCTCATCAAGAATCTGCCTACTCAACGCCTCTTGAGCGCTCGTCTTTAACGCGGCCAGCCGGTTCTGAAAACGTTGCAGGAAATCCTGAGGAACCGGAGGGTTCTGCGCACTTTCAAGAAGCCTGCCCATCGATGCGGCGAGGTCATATTGGTTCAACGCACTTTCCAGCACCATGATTCGCTCGAAGGCCCCATAGCCGTCGTGTTGCAGCACTTCCCATTGCGCATTGGCCGCGCCGCTGACGTTCGTTTGTTGCAACACGTCCCTGGCGATACTTTGAACGGCTGTATCGCCGGGTGCCGAACGCCCGCTGAGTGCCCGCTTCAGGCATTCCAGCTCTCTGAGCCTCCACCCTTTGGATGTCGTATTCTCGGTCGTGAATTGTTGACGCACCCGTTTACCGTTTGAAGCCGAAAATTCTTCCAGCTCATCGAATGTCGACTCCACTTCCTCGAAGGCCTCAATAAGGCGAACCAGAGAATCCAGTGCTCGTCGCTGCACCGTCACAAAGGCGTCGTAGGGCATTTCGATGGGGCCTGGCTCCAGACCGGGCGAGGGAAATAGCACCTCGGTTGAAAGGCCCGGATCAGGATGTTCCACATGCAAGGCCCGAAACTTCTGGCCAACCTCTTCATATTGGACCCGCGCGATCTCCGACAAGTTGACCACGATATCCTTGCTGTAAAGCGCAGCGTCTTGTTTGTTGAGCTCCACGACTTCGCGCATGACCGCAACCTTCTCTCGCTGAAGCCTCACAACGTTCAATGCGGCCTGCTCAACAGCCATATCCGCAGCGAACAGACGAGGTTGCTGAACTGTTTTCAACAGTTTGATCAACTGTGGCCGCTGCTCAGCAGTGGCATTCTCGATTTGGATATTGAGTTGCTTAATTGCGTCAGAAACCTTTTTGCGACTCTCGGCGACTGCGTTCAGAGAGGACTGCGCCGCTGGCAATTTGCTCTTCGCCGCCTTCAGTCTGGCGTCACACTCAAGCATTTGCCCATCCCTTGCTTTTGCACGGGCTTCTTTATCTTTCAGCTTTTCTGCCAGACTCACCCTGGACCTGGAGTCCTTTTTCGGCCCACCACCACGCACCCGGAACTCCGGGGCGACTTCCCAGAGACCGCCGCCATTGTGTTTTAGCTGTAGCCAGGGAACCGGTTTGCCCTGGCTGTCCAGAAGAAACACATACTCGCCCCCTGCTGGAACAACCTCAGCCCACCCCTGCCCACGAAGACGAGCAGGAACACGCGCAAACCAACGCCCGTCCACCACTTGAATGCCTTTCAACGGCGCCGCTTGAACAGGCTCCTGGTCTTGCAGGGTATTTTTCACAAGACGCTCCAGCAACGCCTGCGCATCACCGGATATCGAGGTGGAGAAGTCCACGACCGTTTCGGTTTTTTCCAGGAGTTGAGTGCCATCCACTGCATCCGCGAGCCGAATACTCGCTTCACCGGCTCCACGAGCACCGGGGCGAGCTCTGGGCACGTTTTCAGGGATCCCGGGCAACTCATTGGTCCGACTGATCAGCCTCGAGCCCAATGAGTTCAGCCCATGGGTCAGCAATACCGCCCCCAGGTTGATCAATAGCTGAACCAACAGCGACTGTGCCGGGGCATGGTCGCCGCGCTTTTCGGCTTCGAGGATGTCTCTCACGCTTTGCGCCAGAATGATCAACCCGCCGACCACCGCAAAAGGCCCCTGCACCAGTGGTAAAACAGCATTGGCAATTGCGAAGCGTGTCACGTTGAACCGCTCCCAGCGAAATTCGTCCCCCGAGACGGTTTTTTCATCCGCCGTGCGCAGTACGATTTTCGCATCGGCTTCATAGAGATGAACGAGCGGATCACCATCAAACTCGCTCTCCGAGAGTAATGGATGGCCAGTCTTGCGATGCCACAGAGCCGTTCCTTTCAAAAAGAACAGGAAGTCGATCTCGTAGCGAGCGGCCGGATTATTGAAACCATTACTGACGTAGGTCGCTCGCGCATCGGGCTCCAGCCAGTCCAGGACACTTTCACGCAAGGATAATTGTTTCTGGCTGCCGTCGGGCTGTGTGACCGGCTTGCCTCGCGGAGTGTTACTGCGCAGCTCGTCCATAAAGGCTTCCCGGGAGGGGAACTCGATCAGGGACTCTTCATAGAAGGGACGGTAGAGCACAATCGGCGCGCTCTGGATTCCCGGCCTTGGACCGATCAAAAACATATTGCGCACTTCACCCGAGGGTTTCCAGAAAGCGTGTTCGACCTCCGAGTGCGCCTGCTCAGCCTCAGGTTCGAAAGAAAGTGGGCCTAGCACGATTTCTTGTCCATCGACATGTCGCCCCGCTGGCTCGGGATGCATAAGGGCCGCGACATAACGATAGCCTTGTTGTGAAAATCCAGACTCCCCCTTGATCTTCAGTTTTAGCGCCTGCGTCGGCAATGTAACCCTCAGCAGCTGTGCATAGCGTCTCTCACGCATGGCGCGTTGCGACGGGTCATCGAGCAGGTCGCGCTTGACCCGCTCAGGGTAGACCTTGCCAATATCCACCTCACCGATCAACCTTCCCAGGTATTCAGGCGTCATCCAGGACGGCACCGCAGCATCGTCCTGGTACTTGACTGTGGTCAGGATGAAGGGCAGTCCAAGGATATTTTTCAGGGCTCGCTGCGTGAGGCTCGATGTCTCGATAGTGTAATCCCGGGTATGAATATCCCCATCGATCACATCGAAGGGGGTCCTGTTGCTTCGGTACTGCGAGACGATGATCTTGTCGGGATCAAGGCTCCCCGCCTCATCCGGTTTCCCCTGCCTGGCAGCCTCTGCGATCAACGCTTGATGCAGAACCTGGCCGGCGAAAGATTCCACCGAGGGAATATCGTGGTTGTAGGCTTTGCCGCCGTTCTGCAGCTGGTACATGGCCAGGTCGAATACATAACGGCTGTACTGCTCGACATCTTCACCGCTCGCACTCTTCAACCAACTCTCGAGGGTGTCCCGAACCTCCAGGAACCGGGTTTGTCGATCTCCCCCAGGGGTTCGATCGATGATCAATGCGGCCAGGTCAGTCACCTGTTCATAGCATTTGCCCAATGCCACCAGATCCCAATCTGCCAAAGGTTCCAGGGCTTTCAGGCTCTCAAGCTGGTTATTCAGGATCGCCTGAGCCTGGCTGACGAAGACATTGCCCTTTATTGCATAAGGCTGCATATCGACCGCATCGATCAGCAATCGGTTGCCCAGCCTGGAACCTTCCTGATCCGCAAAATCCTTCAGCGACGCAAACGTCTTGAAGGTCCCCGACGGGCCGAACAGCAGAACGATTTCACGGTCATTGACCTCGCGCGTCACCAGCATTTGCGCGGACAAAGATGCAACGTGGGTATCGGCGATTTGAAGTTTGTAGTCCACGAGAAACGCCTGTGCGCATTGCTGGCCATACATCGCGCTGCGTTCATCTTTGATGGGGCAGTTGATTATCTGCATCAACGTATCGGTTTGATCGACGTCCAGGCCGGCCGACATCCCACTCTCGGTGACCCGGGTCAACAAGGCGTACTTGATCACATTGCCGAGCCAGCGTCCGCGAGTATCGCCATACGGGAGCGCCTCGCTCCAGTACTTCGCCAGCGCCTGTTGCAGTGCCGGGATAATGGTTTCCGGCAATACTTGGAGTAATTCCTCAATCCGGCGTAGATCGACGGGTAACCGGTGATTGATACGGATACTCAGGTAATACTCTTCGGGACTCTCCCAGCGAGGCATGCCAGTGATACTTTGGGTCACGACATCCAGCAGGGGTTTACGATGGTAGCCATCAATACGCCGACCTTCATGGTCGGTTATCCAGTTCGGGGTGTTCAGGCTAACGTGGGAAAGATCGACATCCAGCGCTGGATACTCGCTCTTCAGCGCCTCGCTGAACAGATCCCGGGCCACCGAAACCAGGGTCGGCCGACTCTGAAACCTGACGAGTACCGCTTGCGCCAGCGCATCGAAGGACATGGGGTTATCGGGTAGTGCTTGATCGTTGGGCATTTTCAACTTCCTGTTGATTGAGTCTTCCATCGCAACTAAAGTTGCTGGTGTTTGCAGGTCAACCCTCATGCATGAGGGTTGCCAGCCATTCGTTACGCTCTGGGGGGGTGAGGATCGAAGAAGTATCTCTTCGAAAACTCCGTTTTCATCGTGCCCGGATAAATAACTTTTCCCGGACCAATAGCGGGGTTAGTCAACTGATCCTTGACGGTCATGAATCTCAAGCTTTTCAGTTTCAGGTGGGCCTCCATCATGCTACCGATCGTTTTGGTCGAGCAATGAAAGTGTGCATACCACAAAACACTTTCAACGTTTCCAGACCTGCTGTCGAGCACCTCGTATTCAAGCAGGAAATCCGTTTTGTTCGGTGTAGATTTATCGACCCAGGACGATTTTCCAACACGCACTTCACCTTGGCTTAGCAGATATTCGAAGCTTCCTGCATTAGGTGGCAATGTCCTGGTTACATCAATACGCAGCCGTTTCCCTTCTTTGACCAGATTTTCACTTGCACTCTTCAGACCTTGATACACTTTGACCGCAGCCCCTCGATCAGGACCTGTAACATCTTTCATCTTTTGCTGGATATCCGCAGCCATTTCATCCAGTTTTTTTGCCTGAGCCAGGAACCTGTCTTCCAGACTGGCTGGCTCACGGTACAAATACGCGTCTTGTCTATAAGTGCCTATAAGTTTAACGACGCCATTGACCAGTTTCTCGCCCTTTTCTATCAGCGTGCGCAATCCCGGAACGGTTCTCGGCAATTGCGGCGTTGCGGGTTGCTCGACTATTCGCTGCTGGTAAAAGTCTTCAGCCTCATGCTTGTAGTAAATAATGTCTTCTCCGGTTTCGACATTCTTTACCGCAACCGCTTCGTCAGGCTCACTCGCCGTTATTTCCCGAGCGTCGCCCATTCGGTAACCTTCCGACGTTTTGATCAGGCGCTCATTGGGGCGCTTGATCCTCTTTCTGGTTTTTTTCGACGGTTCCCTTGCACTGGGTCCGGGCTCTACCGGGGCAGATTCATCCTGCACATCCTCACTGATAGACTCGGATAACTCTTTTTCCGCTATAGCCCGCAAGTGCTTCAAGGCGTCAAGAAATTTCTGGAGAAAGACCTGCGGCACATAACTTTGTCGGTCGTCGACTTTTTTAAGGTTGCCTGCCATCAATTCCGCGTCATTGTAAACATTGACAGCCTCCTGAAGCAGGCCGATACGTTGGCTTGGTTCAAAGCCCTGCGTCGAGTCCAACTTCAATACATTAGTTGTCACTTCTGCCAACTTCGCTTTACCCAGCCCTTCCAGACCCGCCACTTCGACGAGGCTGGGTTCAAGCGCTGGATCTCCCGCCAGCACACCGCGTAAACCAACCAATTCATTAACCGTTAACCACTCGGTTGTCTTGATGCGTTTCTCAAGCGCGTTTTTTAGCAACTGAGTGAGTTCGGACAAATAGCCGGTTCTTTGTAAAAGGCCCTTTTTCGTACTCTCATCCAGGGCCTCAAGCTCTGTCATTGTCTGCTCGAGTCTGGCACTGACTCTGATCCGTTCGGGATATCCGTTGAGTACTCGCTTCCTGATTTCCAGTAATGCGCTGTAAGGCACATCAGTGGTGGCTGTCCTGAGTTTAAAGGCCAGCGGAAACACCTCTTTTTCAGAAACCCCTAACTCCGGCCATATCCCCGACAACCTGATCAGTTCCTCATCGACAACACCATAACTGGTGACAATCTTCTGCAGATTTTCAAGTATCTCATCACAATTATAATGTTTATCCTTTCCAAGTAGCGTTGCAACCTCCTCAAGTAGACCGATCCGATTCAAATGACCATCAAGGAATAACCTGGCTTTTTTCTTGTAATCTATATCCGCATTGCGCAGCGCCCTCTTGAGCGCTTCCAGTTTCGTCTCGAGCCGACTACGCTCAGGGCCGACAGGCATCTCAGTTGGTACAGCGTTGCGCTTGACATCCGTTGCTACAAGGCCCGCATTCTCAAAGGCGTCCTGCGTATTTTTTTTTGCTTGTTCTATGCCAGCGCGCAACTCGGATATACGTTCATTCAGCTTCCTGACTTTTATCGCACATTCGCCACGTCGAGCTCGCAGGTCCGGATCAGCGAATACATCAGCCAAATACCGGCTCATTCCCGGCCCGCCCCCACGCACGCGAAACTCCGGTGCTATATCCCAAAGATCCTGACCATTGTTTTTCAACTCCAGCCAATTTATCGGCGCCCCAAGGTTATCGAGAACCCGCACATTCTCACCCTGAGCAGGAGAAACACGTGCCCAACCGTGACCACCGATACGACCCGGAACTTTTGCATACCAACGTCCATCGACCGCCTCTATCCCTTTTGGCACCGGCGCGGTAATGACTGGCCCGACGGCCTCCTGGCGGGTACTGATAAATCGCTCAAGCAATAGACGTGAGTTCCCGGAAATCGGCATGGAGAAATCCAGCACGGTGTCGGTAAGGGCACTGGCCGCACCTGGCCCGATAGGCGGTTTCAGCTGCGCCGTGACCACAACAGCACCCGGCCTGGATATGACAGGATTAGGCTCGAAGGGTTTGACCGGCGCGCCGAAACCGGGAGCAAGACGATGGACCAACAAGGCCATCGCCAGATTGATCAACACGTTGAAGGACAAATCCTGTAGCGGTTCGCTGTCGCCATCAGCCAGTGACTGCAACGTCTGTAAAACAGTAGTCTCCAGGACAAACAACCAGCCAACGGTTGCTGCGGGCCCGCTGACAAATGGCAATACCAGGTTAAGCACAAAATTGAAGCTGAGCAGTCCCATTTCTTTAAGCGTATTCCAACGGTACTCGGCATTTGACAGCGTTTGTTCATCGGCCAGGTCAGCCAGCACTTTGGCGTTTGCTTCGTACAAATGAGTCAGCACATCGCCACTCAGTACTTGTTTGTCGAGCTCGGCGGGTGTCGACGGGAGAAGATCCACATCGAGTATGACGCCGACCGGATGAGGCTCGCGAAATCCTCCGTTGTCGTAGATTTTCCGGTCATCGGGCGCTAACCAGTCCAGGACAGTTTTTTGCAGGGACGGATCAGGCCGTCTACCCTTGGGAACCTCAGCCATTGGCCGAGGGTTATTGCTCACGATCTCCTCCATCAAGGCATCGAGCGAAGCAAACTCAATCAGTTGTTCAATATAAAGAGGCCTGTACAGAATGTGCGGGCCGACTGTTACGTCTGCGGGCCCGAATACAAACATATTGGAAACCACCTGTACCTGATTCGACGCATTGGTTTTAAACGCCAAGGGCCTGATCACGATTTCTTTCCCGGTGACGCGTCTGGCTTGCGGCTCGCGCTCCATGATTGCCGTCACACAACGATAGCCGGCGTCGGTAAACCCCGAGCGTTCGCTGATCGTGTTCTCGAGTGCCAACATCGGCAGTTGAATGCGCAAATCATCGGCGAAGAGTTTTTCGCGCCTGGCCTTCTGTACCGGATCATCGAGCAGCAGTCTTTTGATTTGTGCCGGATAGTTTTTACCGATGTCCGCGTTGCTGATCAGATCCCTGAGCGTATCCAGAGTCATCCAGGACGGCACAGGCAAGCCGTCTTTATGCTTGAATTCAGATGCCAGGAAGGGCAATCCGGCGAGGTTATTCAATGCTCGATGAGTCAGGCTTTGGGTGTCAGCGGTCAACCGCCCGAGTCCGGGGCCCAGGATCACCAGCACGCCTTCTTCGTTACGGTATTGGGTGACCTCGATCAGGTCCGGATTTACCACTTCACCATAGGCAGACATCCCATCTTCCAGGGCTTTTCTGGCGAACTCTTCGGGAGTGCTTAACCCATCCTTATAGGCCTGGCCTTTGGTCGCTTTCTGAAGAGCCGCCAGCCGAAACATGTAACGACTGTATTCCTGGGTTTGGGCAGCGTTCGCAAGCGTCGTCCACTCGGGCAACCGGGTGCTGACTTCGCCGTAAATCCTTTGTTCATAAGGACCGGGGTTGAGCTTTAGCAGATAGGGAGCCAGGTCCGTCAAGCGAGCATAGCGGTCTTCCAGCTCTTTCAGATCCTGTCCTGCCAATGGTCCGATAAGCCTTAGAAACTCAAGCTGATTATTGAGTAGTGCCTGGGCCTGAGTCACAAAGACATCGCCGATAGACTCATAGGGCTGCAGCTCCAATGCAGTGAACTCCAGAGTGCGCGACCATTTGTCCGCCTTTGCGTCCACGAAGGCTTGCACCGAGTCATAGGCCTGGATAGCACCGCCAGGTTCAAAGCTGACAACGAGGTCCCGACCATTGACCTGACGCGTTACCAATACCTCATAGAACAGGACCGAACGGGAGTCGCGCCCACTTCGGGCCTGGTAATCAATGAGAAAGGCTTGGGCGCAGTCTTGCCCATAATCTGTGATGCGCTCCGGTTTGGCAGGGCAATAGATGACTTGCAAGAGTGTGTCGATCTGCTCTTGATCCAGAAAGGAGCCGCTGCCCGCGGGCCCTATGCTGACCAGCAGTGCAGTTCTGAGTACATCGCTGAGCCATTGCCAGCGGCTGGTGCCTTCGACTGCCGGCTCATTCCAGTAATCGGTCAAGGCTTGCTGCAGTGCCGCAACCATGACCATGGGCAATCGGCGCAAAAGATCTTCGACTTCGCGCATCTCTACCTCTATGCGCTGGTTCTGTGCATCGCTCAGGAAGTGCTCGGGGGTGAAATACAACTGTGCCTTGGCGGTAATGCTGTGGATCATCACCTCCAGCAGCGGGGTTGTTGTGTAGCGGGCGATTCGGGTGCCCTGCTCGTCACTGACCCAATCGGGGGCATTGACGGTGGTCGTGAGAACGTTGATTTGCAGTGTCGGATATCTATTGTTCAGCGCCGCGCTGAATTGTTTCAACGCCGCCGATATCACTATCGGTCGGTCCTTGAACTCCTGAGAGACCGCCTGTGCCAACGTGTCGGAGGCTGTTTGCGTTGTGTCCGTTGTGTCTGTCATTTAAACATCCTGTTGTTATGTATTGAGCCGCAGGCCCCCCTGGCCTGCTTGAACAGGATGTAATGCGATTCCGTTGGTCACCGTGCTGTAACTAAATACCCCGCCAGCTGTCACATTCGGTCGACTCACGCTTTTTTCACATTTATTTGTCGATACTCCTGAACACTATGGCTGCCCGATTTTCGGGCGTTTTTTTGTCGCTGGCGCGTAGAAATCTCCAGCGGTTGAAGTAATTAATCGGCTGGAGCCCTGAATGGCGATGTTTAAACGCAGCAGTACGTCTGCGAAAGGTTTTGATTGGGCGGGCTTGGGCTGGCTGTTCCTGTTCTTCTGGTATTTTTCCGGCATTACCCAACTGCTGATCCTGCTGACCGGCACCTCCGGCTTCTCCGGATTTCGTCAGGCCTTCCTGATGAGTGCCGTGTGGCTGGCGCCGATGCTGCTGTTTCCAGCCCGCACTCGTTTGCTGGCGGCGCTGATTGGCGTGGTCTTGTGGGCCTGCTCGATGGCGAGCCTGGGTTACTTCTTCGTCTATCAGCAAGAGTTCTCGCAAAGCGTCATCTTCATCATGTTCGAGTCGAACATCTCTGAAGCCGGCGAGTACATGACTCAATACTTTGCCTGGTGGATCGTCCTGGGATTCATCGCCCACAGCGCTTTGGTGGTGTTTCTCTGGACCCGCTTGCGCCCGGTGTATCTGCCCCGTGGCCAGGCCTTCGTCACGGCCATGGCGATTCTGATTGCAGTGGTCGGCTACCCGCTGGTCAGGCAGGTGATGAAGAACGACACCCTGGACGGCGCCATCGAAAAATTCGAAACCCGGGTTGAACCCGCTGTGCCATGGCAGATGGTTGTCGCCTATCGCCGCTACACCCAGCAACTGGAAAACATGCAAGGCATGCTCGACAACGTCAGCAAGATCCCGCCGCTGCATAATCTCAAGGACGCCATGGCCAACCAGCCGGCGACCCTGGTGCTGGTAATCGGCGAGTCGACCAACCGCCAGCGCATGAGCCTGTATGGCTACCCTCGGGAAACCACCCCGGAACTGGACAAGCTCAAGGACCAATTGGCGGTTTTCGATAACGTCATCACCCCGCGCCCTTACACCATCGAGGCGCTGCAACAGGTATTGACCTTCGCCGACGAAGAAAACCCCGACCTGTACCTCAAGACCCCGTCGCTGGTCAGCGTGATGAAACAGGCAGGCTACAAGACCTGGTGGATCACCAACCAGCAGACCATGACCAAGCGCAACACCATGCTCACAACCTTCTCCGAGCAGGCCGACGAGCAGGTGTACCTCAATAACAACCGCAACCAGAACGCCCGCCAGTACGACGGCGATGTGCTGGAGCCGTTCTCCAGGGCATTGGCCGACAGCGCACCGCGCAAGTTGATCATCGTGCATCTGCTCGGCACGCACATGAGTTACCAGTACCGTTACCCGCCGACCTTCGACACGTTCACCGACCGCAAGGGCGTCCCGGACGGCGTGCGCGACGACCAGCTGCCGACCTACAACAGCTATGACAATGCCGTGCGGTACAACGACTTCGTGGTCTCGAGCCTGATCAAGGACTACGCCAGGACCGATCCGAACGGCTTCTTGCTGTACCTCTCCGACCACGGAGAAGACGTATTCGACTCCCCTGGCCATAGCACCTTGGGGCGCAACGAGGGCAAGCCGACGGCGCCCATGTACACCATTCCGTTCATGGCCTGGGCTTCGCCGAAATGGCGTGAAAGCCACGACTGGGATTTCACCGGTGACCTGTCCCGCCCTTACAGCAGCTCGCACTTCATCCATACCTGGGCGGACCTGGCCGGTTTGAGCTTTGACGAACTGGACCACAGCAAAAGCCTGATCCACGACGACTTCAAAGTGCGCCCTTTGCTGATCGGCAACCCGTATGAACGCAAACAGAAGGCCTTGATCGACTTCAGCCTGATGAAACCCAAGCACACGCCCGTCGATCCGGCAGTCGTCCTGAAGTAATCCTTTCGGGGGCTGGTTCCAGCCCCTCATTTTCTCTGGTAATCCCGCTACGACACCCTGCTTTGAGCCTCCTTCAGGAGGTTCAAAAAGCACCTTTTTGAATGCAAATACCAAAAAGTAATAATTATTATTCCTGTTTGCACTAAATCCCCTCCGCCCTTTTCGTCTTTGAGCAAACGGAATTTTTCAACGACGATAAGGAGACGGCTGCGATGTTCGCGCCTATCACCCGTTCCATGACCTTGACCCTGGGTCTTTGCAGTGCCGCCCTGAGCGCAGATGTGCTCGCTGAAACCGACGCCACCCGCGAGCCGGATGCAGCACCTGCAGCCCTGGAACTGGGAGCCACCAGCATCACCGCCCAAGGGCTGGGCACTACCACCGAAAACACCGGGTCCTACACCACGGGCGCGATGAGTACCGCGACCCGCCTGAACCTGTCGATCAAGGAAACCCCGCAATCGGTCTCGGTGATTACCCGGCAGCAGATGGACGATTTCAAACTCAATACCTTGTCCGAAGTCATGAGCCAGACCACCGGTATAGTGGTCAAGCACCTGGACTCCGACCGTGTGGACTACTCGTCCCGTGGCTACTCGATCGATAACTTCCAGATCGATGGCATGCTCAACACCTTCAGCCGCATGAAGTCCGACGCCGACACCATCATCTACGATCGCATCGAAGTGGTACGCGGGGCGACTGGCCTGACCACCGGCGCTGGCGATCCTTCGGCCACCGTCAACATGGTGCGCAAGCGTCCAACGCAAGAATGGGCGGCGCAAAGCGGTGTCAGTGGCGGCAGCTATGACGACTATTACAGCTACGTCGATGTCGGCGGTCCGCTGGCCTTCGATGGGAGGTTGCGTGGACGCAGCGTACTGGCCTATCGAGACAGCAAGTCGTTTCGCGACAACTACCAATTGCAGCGTGAAGTCGGCTACGGGATCCTCGAAGCCGATCTCACTGACAGCACGATTCTGGCCGTAGGCTATGACTATCAGGACAAACAGGTCGACGGCACGTCCTGGGGCTCCGTGCCGATCTGGAACTCCTCAGGCGCCAAGGCCAACCTGCCGCGCTCGACCAACATGGCGGCGCACTGGAGTTCCTGGCCGCTCAAGGACAAAACCGCTTTCGCCACCCTGGACCAACGCCTGGCGCATGACTGGCATTTGAAGGCGGCCTATACCCACCGCGAAAGTGACACTGACGGCAAGGTTTACTACGGCGGCGCGGGCTTTCCTAACCCTGATCGCAGCCTGCGGCAGCTCCTACAGGGGCTTGCAGACACCCCCACCCTTGCAGGTGCACACGGTCGGCGTAGGAGCTGGCGCAGCCTGCGATCTTTTCTGCGGACAGCACCATCGCAAAGATCAAAAGATCGCAGCCTGCGGCAGCTCCTACGGGGGCTTGCAGACACCCACCCTTGCAGGTGCACACGGTCGGCGTAGGAGCTGGCGCAGCCTGCGATCTTTTCTGCGGACAGCACCATCGCAAAGATCAAAAGATCGCAGCCTGCGGCAGCTCCTACAGCGCCAGGTTTCCCTACAATGCTTTGGTCCAGAACAGCATGCGGCCGTGGGCCGGGTCGAGCATCCCGGGGGCAAAACCGAATTTGGCGTAGGAGCCCTGAGCCACCTCATTGCCTTCGAGGACTTCCAGAGTGATTTTGCAGCAACCACGCTGACGAGCAATATCCTCGACCTTTCGCAGCATTTTCTGGCTCAAGCCAAGGCCGCGGTACTTCTTCATCACCGCCACGTCATGCACATTGACCAACGGACGGCAGGCAAAAGTCGAGAACCCTTCGAAACAGTTGACCAGCCCGGCCGGCTCGCCACCGACGAAGGCCAGCACACTAAAGGCATGAGGACGCTTGGCCAGTTCGCTGGGGAGGTTCTGCAATACATCGGCCGATAAGGGTTCACCACCGCCCATGGGGTCTTCTGCGTAGTGGTTCAGGAGCAAACCGATCGCCTCGGCATGCACCGGGTTGGTATAGCTGGCTTGTAGCACCAGAATTTCAGCGGATTCCATTTCCATCCTCGATCGCATAGTGATTTCCCTTTCCCAGTGCGTCTCCAGACGGCTGAAAAGGTCAATGACCTTATCGCGGCCGGACCCGTTCCGACAATACCCGTATGAAGTCAGCGTAGTCTTCGGGGTTATTCCCTCAGCGTAGTGGGCGGTGTCCTACGCCCCCCAAATCTGCTCCTCGGTCCAGCCCAGCTCGGCAAAGTCTTCGGCGCGCAACGCCGCTTCACCTGCACAGAAGAACTCGTCCAGTTGCGGCGGACTGACCGACGTCCCGCTGAGCATGGCATGGACTTGACCACGGTGGTGCAACTGGTGTTCGAACAAATGCGAGAGCATTCGCAGCCGGCTGTCGCGCTGCGGATGATCGCGGGCAATGGTCACCAGACGGCCCAGGTCCGCGTCCTGCAGTTGCTCGCAGTAGGCGATTAAACGTCGATCCACCAGGGCCTGTTCGCGCTTGAGGTCGGCGCTGGTATCGAAAGGTTCGTCTTGCGTGAAGAACACATAACAATCGGGATGCGGCGATAGACCACGCAGCTCCCGCTCCAGGGCATCCACATAAAACCAGTCGCAGGTCAGGATGTGATTGAGGGTGGCCTTGATGCTCGGAAAGAAGCTGACACGCTGCGCCACGAACTCAGCCTGGCTCAACTGCCCGCAGGCCTTGGCCAAGCGGTGATTGGCCCAGGCATTCTGGTAGGCCATGGTCAGCAAATGATGGGACAGCGGCTGGTCCACGGTGATACCTCCTTTGGTTTCAAAACCCTGAGCCGAAACGCTGCAATTGCATTTCTCGTAAACGACTGAGGGTACGACGAAACGCAAATTCCAGGTAACCCTCGGTGTACAACGACTCCATGGGCACCTGCGCCTCGATGTACAGCGGCACCTTACGGTCGTAACACTCATCGACCAACGCGATGAAGCGCCGCACGCTATCGTCATGTACCGACAACTCTGGCAACTCCCGGTCGCCGGCGTCGACTCGCTCGACCCCGTCTTCCGTACCGCGGGCAATCCGTCCGGGGCGTTTTTGTGCGCTGAGATTGGGTACTTCACTTAAAAGAATAGCGCTGAACCTGTCGCACAAGGCCATGAAGTCCATCGCCGCAAAGGGTTGTTCACACAGGTCGGCATAACGGCACCAAAGTACTGTGACGCTGGACCGCATGGCTGTAACAGAGCGATATCCGATGCTGACTGCTTCACTGGAAACCGCTTGCCCGACAGTCAGCCCCTTGAACACCTCGCTTGTGGGGCCTGGCTGGCCCGAGGCATTGACCCGATAACGCTGAATCCCGACCCCCGGATGCAAACGATGGTCCTCGGCGCCATTCACCGCCAGCACCTGCATATGATTGTTGATCGCGGCTATCGCCGGCAGAAATCGATCACGGTTGAAGCCATCGGCATAGAGCTGTTCTGGCGGCTGATTGGAAGTGGACACGATGACCACCCCCTCCTCGAACATCACCTGGAACAGGCGCCCGAGAATGATCGCGTCGCCGATGTCATTGACGAACAGCTCATCGAAACACAGCACCCGCACGTCCCCGCTGAGCTCTCGGGCCAGCGCTTGCAAGGGGTCTGCAGTGCCGGTCAGCTGGAATGAGCGCTGATGCACCCAGCCCATGAAATGGTGAAAATGCTGACGGCGGGCCGGGATGCGCAGGCTTTGGTAGAACTGGTCCATCAACCAGGTCTTGCCACGCCCGACCGGGCCCCACAGGTAAACCCCGGTGGCTTTCGTCTGATGCTGATGCAAGGCTTTATGGCACTGCTCAAGCGCCTGCACGACTTGCCATTGCGCATCATCCCTGACGAAGCCTTTTTGCTCGATGGCATGTTGGTAGGCGCTGAGGGGGGAATCGAAGGTCATACCGGCAGATGGGTCCAGGGCTGAAGCAGCGCAGTATGCCATGTCCCACGTAGCAGCTGCCGAAGGCAGCGGTCGGCCCCGCTGACCGGGCACTTTATTTACGTCTGCGCGCTGATCGACATACGAATATCCGCCAGGAGGTGTTACATGGTGTATCGGCCTCATTGAACGTCAACAACCTGTTCAATAAGCAGTACTGCGACAACGTCGACTTCTATAACAGCCCGCCCTGTAATTACTTGTCAGAATGTAATCTTTTCGCCACGCTGGCGTTAACTCCCACTTAATAGAAAGACCACACACTGCACCGGTGACTTCATATCACGTCCGAAATGGACACCACGCACGCTTGAGGGGAAACCCAGCATGAAACTTTCAACTCTGACCCTCGCTGGCCTTATGACCGTCAGTTCTGCCGCAGCCTTCGCCGAAGGGGGTGCTGAACGAATCAGGCAACATTGGGACAACTTTAATTTGAGTCAGCAACAAGTCCACGGTAAATCTGATAACACGGCGTCCGTCGACACGGTTAAAACCGCACCCGCCAATGACTATCAAATAGTAAAAGAACAAAAGCCCAGCACCTGACCCCACGCTGCAATCTATTAAACTCTGGCAATACCGCTCCTTTGGCAGAGATTAGCTTTGGCGTCCTTTTGGACGCCTTTTTTATGTCTTGCCAATCGGCTTCGCGGGCAAGTCGGATCGCCATTGTTCACCGAGCCGGACAAGGCCAAGCCGTGTTGACGGAAAGGCTCGGCGGCCCGAAAGCCGGCCTGTCTCTCGCGGATGTACACCGATCCACTGTGTGCGAGCCTGCTCGCGATATAGGTCTGAAGGTCACCGCACAATTGCGGCAAGCCCGGCCCTACCGATCCACCTTATGCCGCGCCGCATACAAACACAGCATCTCCATCGCCAGGGTTGCTGCCGCCAGTGAGGTGATGTCCGCACTGTCATAGGCGGGCGCGACTTCCACCACATCCATGCCCACCAGATTGATCCCGCGCAAACCGCCGAGAATCTCCAGCGCCTGCACCGTACTCAGCCCGCCACACACCGGCGTGCCAGTGCCGGGAGCGAACGCCGGGTCGAGGCAGTCGATGTCGAATGTCAGGTACACCGGGTTATCGCCGACCCGCTCGCGGATCGATTCGATGATTGCTTCGCAGCCGCGTCGATGCACCTGCCGCGCATCCAGCACCTCGAAGCCCTGATGGTCATCATTGGTGGTGCGCAAGCCGATCTGCACTGAACGCGAGGGGTCCACCAGCCCCTCCTTTGCCGCGTGCCAGAACATGGTGCCATGGTCGATGCGTTTGCCCTCTTCATCGGGCCAGGTGTCGCTGTGGGCGTCGAAATGGATCAGCGACAACGCGCCGTGCCGCCGGGCATGGGCCTTGAGCAGCGGATAGCTGATGAAGTGATCGCCACCAAAGGTCAGCATCGCACAACCGGCCGCGAGGATCTTCTCGGCATGCGCCTCGATGCTGTCCGGTACCGACTGCGGCGTGCCGGAGTCGAAACTGCAGTCGCCGTAATCGATCACCGCCAGATGATCGAACGGGTCAAAGGTCCACGGCCAATGCCGCTCCCAGGCGATTGCGCTGGAAGCACTGCGAATCCCCCGCGGCCCGAAACGCGCACCCGGGCGATTGCTGGTGGCGGTGTCGAACGGTACGCCGCTGACCACTACATCGACTCCGCGCAAGTCGCGGCTGTAACGACGGCGCATGAAACTGGTAATGCCGGCGTAGGTGCTTTCAGCGGCAGTCCCGTAGAGGCTGTCGCGGGTCATGGCCTGGTCGTTCAAATCGGCGATTTCCATGGAGAGATCCTTATTGTTGGCGGCTACGGAAAGTGGTCCACAGGCGGGTGCGCTGACGCATGTCCTTGAGGCTCATGCTGCGGTCGGCATACAGGCGCTCACGCACCTCGACGGGTGGATAGATGTCGACGTCCTCGCGTACAGCGGCATCCACCAAGGACGTTGCGGCCTGGTTGGCGCTGGCGAAGAACAGCGTATTGGTCAGCGCTGCCACCGATTCCGGACGCAGCATGAACTCGATAAAGGCCCGGGCGGCTTCCGGGTGTGGCGCGTCCTTGGGGATCGCCAGATTGTCCTGCCAGACCAGCGTGCCTTCCCGGGGAATCCGGTAGGCCACCTCGAACGGCTTGTCGGCCTTGCGTGCCTGATCGGCGGCCATGCTTGCGTCACCGTTGTAGGTCAGCGCCAGGCAGACACTGCCATTGGCCAGGTCACTGATTTGCCGCCCGCTGGCGACGTACAGCACCGAGGGCTGCAACTGATGCAGCAAGGCTTCGGCGGCAGCCAGATCCTTCTTGTCGGTGCTGTAGGGATCTTTGCCGAGGTAATGCAGCGCCAGCCCGATCACTTCCTGGGGTGAGTCCAGAATGGCGACTCCGCAGTCTTTCAACTTGCTGGCGTATTCGGGTTTGAACAGCAGGTCCAGGCTATTCAGGGCCACACCCGGCAGCCGCTGCTGCACCGCATCAACGTTCATGCCCAGGCCCAGCGTGCCCCAGGTGTAAGGCACGCCATAACGGTTGCCGGGATCGACCGCGGAAAGTTTTTCCAGCATGTCTGGATCGAGGTTGGCATAGCCTTTGAGACGGTCGCGGGGGATTTCCTGCAGAGCTCCGGCGGCCAGACCACGGGCCAGTACGCTGGACGACGGAACCACCACGTCATAGCCGCTGCCGCCGGTAAGCAGTTTGGTTTCCAGGACCTCCGGGGTATCGAAGGTGTCATAACGCACGTGGATGCCGGTTTCCTGTTCGAAACGCTGCAGCGCCTCGGGCGCTACATAATCGGCCCAACTGTAGAGATTGAGCACTTTGTCTTCGGCCACGACCGGAAGGGCCATGAACAACACCAGCGCGGGACAGCAAAACTTGAGGAGAGAACCCATGACGAGCACCTGCCGGGAGTGAGTGCCTGCAGCATGCGTCAGGTGATACATTGTAAAAATATTAAGTTTATTATCCTGACTTTATCCATGAGTAATGTTTGATGCTCGGTCAATTTCACGATCTGGACCTGCAGCTGCTGCGTTTATTTGTGAGCGTCGTCGAGTGCGGTGGCTTCAGCGCCGCCCAAGGCGAACTGGGCCTGAGTCAGTCGAGCATCAGCCAGCAGATGGCCAAGCTCGAAACCCGACTCGGATACCGACTGTGCAGTCGCGGCAAGGGCGGTTTCAAACTCACCCCCAAAGGCGAACAGCTACTCAGCGCGACTCGCGGGCTGTTTGACTCCATTGAAACGTTCCGCCATCAGTCCAACGGTATGGCCGGTCGATTGCTCGGTGACGTGCGCCTGGGCTTGTCCGAAGCCCTCGACCAGTCGGTCCTGAAACGGGTCGCCGAAGCGATTCGGCGCTTTCGCCAGCGGGATGAATCGGTGCGCATAGAGCTGATCAGCGCCATGCCTGGCGAGATGGAACGGCTGTTGCTGCAACAACGGCTGGACTTGGCGATCGGCTATTTCTCACAGGCCCAAAGCGCCTTCGACTACCGCCAGCTGTTCACGGAAACCCAGCACCTGTATTGCGCAAAAGATCATCCGCTGTTCACCAATGACGCGCCTGACGATGACGCGCTGCACAGCACCGACCGGGTCGATCACCCGTATCGCTTCCTGCGCAGCGACGAACCCTTCCAGGGCAAACTCTGCTCGGCGCGCTCGGAACAGGTCGAAGGCACACTCGCCTTCATCCTCTCCGGCAAACATGTCGGCTATCTGCCCAGCCACTTCGCCCGTTCCTGGGAGGACAAAGGCTTGCTCAGGGCCGTGCCTCGACCAGACCTGAGCTTTGAGGTGGCCTTTCACCTGGCCCGACATCGGGCCCAGGTGCCGGGGGATGCGCAGCGAGCATTCGAGGAGGATTTGCTGGCAGCGTTTTCCCTGAACTAGCTTGTGCAAGCGGCTACAGTGACCGAATCAACCAGAGCACATGTCCATGCGCAGAGTCCTTGAAGTCAACAAGCAGCCGCTGGCCGCTGGCGTAAGCGATCAACAGGGCACCATCGCGCGCTTCTCCGAAACAATCCTGACGGTGCCGGTAAGCGTCTCGACGTTTTCCGTGCTGCGCCAGACCCTCGGCCTGAGCCAGACGCAAAGCCTCGATAACTTGCCCTACGTGCTGCCCGGCAAACTCGCGGGCGGGCTGTTTGGCACCCTGCGTTTCGTCGATCATGGCAAACTCAGTCTGCCGCGTTCGACCGTCGCCTGGTAATCGGTACATTCATCGAACATGGAATCCACACCCACTTTGTACACCGAACGCCTGATCCTGCGCCCGCTGGAGTTGGCCGACGACGCGCTGACTTACCTGCGCGACAGCGCGCCGGCATGCGCCTGATCCGCACCGAAGTGCGCGGCTTTGTCAGCGGACGCTTGCCTTGTGAGGGTTAAGACGGTATCTACGCAGACCGTGTACACCCGCTAATGAGCGGGCGTATGCAATTCTTGTAGGAGCTGCCGATAGGCTGCGATCTTTTGATCTTGGCTGCGCAGCATTTCTATCGACGCAAACACTGGTCTCAATCCTTCACAAACCGCACCCCCGGCCTGGCCCGTTCATCCACGCTCAACTCGAACACATCCGGGCGCGCGTAGTGTCCGGTCACGTCGAAGTCGTAGCGGGCGCGGACCCGTTCATCCGTATCGATCTCGGCAGTCAACAGACCGGCTCCGCCCACCAGTGGCCCGGCAAGAATGTTGCCCATGGGGCCGACGATCACGCTGCCACCGGCAATCAGCGGGCGTTCGGCCGGCCAGTTGGCGATGTCCAGGCCCAGGGCTTGCGGTGAGTCCTGGACCTGACAGGCGCTGACCACGAAACAACGCCCTTCGTGAGCAATATGGCGCATGCTGACCTGCCACATTTCCCGCTCATCCACCGTCGGCGCGCACCAGATTTCCACGCCCTTGGCGTACATCGCAGTGCGCAGCAGCGGCATCATGTTTTCCCAACACACCGCGCCACCGATTCGTCCGACTTTGCTATCGATCACCGGCAAGGTCGAGCCGTCACCCTTACCCCAGATCAGTCGCTCGGTGCCGGTGGGCATCAGTTTGCGGTGTTTGGCCACCAGTCCGCCCTGTGGTTCGAAATACAGCACCGTGCAATACAGCGTGCTGCCGGAGCGCTCGATCACTCCCAGCACCAGACTGGCGCCGGCACGTGCCGACAATCCAGCCAAGGCTTCGGTTTCAACGCCGGGGACATCGATGGCGTTGGCGAAATAGCGGGCAAAGGCTTCTCGACCTTCCGGCAAGCGATACCCCAGTTGCGTGCCGAATCCTTCGCCTTTGGGGTAGCCACCCAGCAAAGCTTCCGGCATCACCACCAGGCTCGCGCCAGATTCGAGGATGGCGCCTTCATAGGAAAGGATCTGTTCCAGGGTCTCGCCTTTGCCGCCGGGCAGAGAACCGATTTGCAGTGCAGCAACAATGGACTTGGGCATCGCGGTAACTCCATGAGCAATGAGGTGTTGCTCATTCTCCGGCCGCGACCGATCATGAATAAAGACCCGTTCACTGCTGAATGATATGAACCAGATGAATATCGCTAACGTCGACCTCAACTTGCTCAAGGCCTTCGAGGCGCTGCATGACGAGTCCAGCGCCAGCCGCGCGGCGCTGCGTCTGGGGGTGACGCAATCGGCCATGAGCGCGGCGTTGCGGCGGCTTCGGGACTTGTACGGCGATCAACTGTTCGTGCGTACGGGTCGCGGTCTGGCGCCGACGTTGCGGGCCAACCAGTTGAAACCGGTGGTCAGCGAAGCACTGAACAAGTGTCGGCAAAGCCTGGCGATGGTCGATCCGACTGCCAGTCACTACGAGGGCCGTTCGGTCACCGTCGGTCTATCCGATGACTTCGAGATCGCCTACGGTCGCCGGTTGATCGAGGAGGTTGCGCAACGTGCACCGAAACTGCGATTGATCTTTCGGCAAACCCACAGCCAGATCGTTGCCCAGGCCTTGATGGAGCGCAGTATCGACCTGGCAATCACCGCGGGTGGTTTTGCCGAGCGCATGCTCAGCCGCCAGGTGCTTGGCGAAGGCGGTTATCTGTGCCTGGTGGACCCGGCAAGCCTGGCTGACGGGCAGCATGAGATCGACCTCGACGAGTTCGTCAGGCGTGAGCACATCCTGGTTTCGTCGCAAGGGTTTATCGGGATTACCGACGAAGGATTGGCCGGGCTGGGACTGAGCCGACAGGTCTGCGCCTCGACCACCCACTTCGCCGCGCTGCCTTTTTTGCTCAAGGGCAGCCAGGCCGTGGCGACTATCCCGGGGCACGCTGCGCTGAGCATTGGCGCGCTAACCGGGCTGACGCTGCTGCCCTGCCCCGTAGAGTTGCCGCGCTATCCGATCGAACTGGGCTGGCGCACCAGCACACAGCTCGATCCGGTGGTGCTGAAGGTCCGCGAAGCCATATTGGCGTGTTTTGCGTAGGAGCTGCCGCAGGCTGCGATCTTTTGATCTTAGCCCCGTTTATTTCGCTGCCATCAACCGATTGACCTCGCTGCGCACCATGTTGGCGAATTCCGGTGGAGACATCGTATCGAGCTCCGAGCGCACCCATTCCGCCCATTTGCCCTTGCGCTTGGCGCGCTCGCCGAACAAGCGGGCGCCCTCGCCCTTGGCTTTGCCCAGATTGCTCTGCCAAAGGTCGAACAGACGGGACTTTTCATCTTCGAGCGCCGCGCGCTCGGCAAGGGGCTGGTTAGCCAGATTGAAGCTCATGGGAGTTACCTGCTGCGTAAAATTGGCGATATCTTACACCGTCGAGGGAAAACTCTGATTCCGGATTTTTCTTCGGCGTTGGCTCAGGCTCAAAATAGCTGCAACTTTTTGCCTTCAAGCCGACTCCATTGTTCACTGCCCATTCAACTGCAAGGAGTCCTCCCATGGCCCGGAAAACCGCCGCGCAAATGGCCGAAGAACAGATCAAGGATCAAACCTTCAGCGAGCTGCAAACCCTGATCGAAGAGTCGGAAAAATTACTCAAAAGCAGTGCTTCGCTGGTGGGCGAGGAAGCTGAAGGTCTGCGTCAACAAGTTGCTCTGAAACTCAAGCAGGCACTGGACGCCGTATCAAACGTACGTTCGCGCAGTAAACCGGTGGTCGATGCCACGCAAATCTACATAGGCGGACACCCTTGGCAGACCGTGGCGATCTCTGCCGGTTTTGGTCTGGTGGTCGGCCTTTTGCTAGGACGTCGCAACTAAGTCGTAATCGCCAAGGGGGGACTTGCGCCCCCCCTAACTATTTACCGCAGTACCCTTCCCCTTTCGCTCTAACGTCCTGCCATGAAGATCCGTCTGCATTCGGACAGATCAGGACGAGCGCACTCCCCATGGCAAACATCCCGCTTTCCCCGTACTACGACATCGCTAAACTAAAAACGCGCTATCAAGAGGCGCTGACAAAAGCCGCACTCGATCGGGACATTACCGATATAGAACAGCAATGGCTGGAAACCGCCCTTTTACCGGACGATAAGGTGCGCGCCGCCCAGGCCGTGCCGATGCGCATCGACAAGATCCTGTTCGTGTTGCCGGACAAGCCACCTTGCGAGCTGCTCGGTTCGTTCAAACTGAGCGCCCCCAAGGCGAAAGACGCTCCGGTATTTCTCTATTCCCTGGCCTGTGGTCTGGAAAAATACGACGATGAAAACGCTTTACTCAGTGACCTTTCCGAACGACTCAAGGATCCCCATAAAACCAACGAACTGCTGCGCTACGTTGCGGTCGATCAGCGTTATGCCATCTGCGCCACGCTCCCGGTAAAACTCGAACCCTATCTTATTGTCGTTGATGCTTTCATTGATCTGCGCCAAGCGCTGCTGGACAACTCCGCACTCGATCTGATGGGTATTGCGGACGAGTTTCTCCGTCTGCCTTCAATTAACGAAGTGCTGAACGATTACCTGCAAACCCGGCTGGATGAAATTTACCCTGAGGGAGAGCTCGGCCCGAACGATATTAGCGTCAATAGTTTCATCACCGTGACTGAAGAAGACGACCACGGAGTAAACCATTCCATTCAGAGCCTGGTTTCCTCGCACACGCTGACAGAAACTATTTTGACCTATTACCGCAACAGTTCATGGCCAACCGCGCAAACAAGGGAATTCCGCAGTTGGGTTGGTCTTGAGGGGGCGTTCGTGCGTAGAGGCTTTGCGCTTATCAATAACGTCACCTGGTTTGAAACCCTGATAGTTCAAACCAGTACCGAGCTCCAGTCTCTTTTCGAAAAAAAACTCGCAGCGTTCTGGTCGAATAGATTCATCGGCGACCACACTCGCCGCGACTATTTCGCGGATGTCCTGGCGCAGCGGTTCGCCAAGGAAGTGAGGTCACATGACTATTCGGGAGACATTTCCCCTACAGAGAGAACCTGGCTCGCCAGGGTCAGCCAATTACCCTCGAACACGCCCTCCCCATCGGCGGAGTCGCTTCGGATCGATCATCTTTCTTATACCGCACCTGGAAAAAATGAAATCTTCTTTGCCGGGGCTTTTCTGGTCAGTCATACCCTCCCGAGCTCCTCCAGAGTATTTCTCTATGTGCCGAATGAGGGGCTTGAATCATTCGACAACCGCCATGACCTGAAACAACAACTGAGTGCACGCCAAGAACGCCCAAGCTCCCTCAACAACCTGTTGTTCTGCCTCTCCTTGAATGAGTACCTCGCCCCCGAGGGCCCCGCCGGCTTCGGCTTCCAGGCTCAGAAACTGGACAAGGCGGTTTTCCCGGAGCGCATGGACTCGATCATCGGCAAACAGCTGGCCAATGTCCGCTACCTGTTGAACCTGCTGAAAAAGAACCATCCAAAGCTCGATATCAATGATGCTATCGACTACGCGCTGGACATCCGGGTGATGCTTGACAGCCGATTACCGACGCTTGGACAACAGCGCCGCTGGGACAAGCTCAACGTATCCAGCGAGGCAAACGTATTCAATCCAGTCGAAGCACCACCCGCCTTTCAACCACCGGCCCCATCATCGTCCGGTGACCCCATTCAAACAGCTCTTCGAAGTCTCACGGCCCTCAATACCTGGACCAATGAACTCTGGGAACGGCGTCCGACCATCCGTTCGTTTTCACAAGCACGGATGCAGAACTACCTGACCTACATCAACAGTGATCTTTTACCGGCTGAAATCCACATAGAGGCTGAATCCAACGCTATCAGTGCGACCGAGCCCTTCCTGGTCAGTTACTCCAGCAATCTGACCGACCTACTGATAGAACAACTGACCGGTTACGCACAAGCCAAGGGCTACACCGGTACGGGTCAAGCCTTCAGAGTAGTTAATGGAGTACAGCATAGGCTGGAGGAAAACCAGCCTGACCTGCCCGCCCTGGAGAGAATGCTCGGCCTGGCGAAGACTGACTTCCTCAAGCGCTACCTCGAAGAACTGAAACGTTTCTATGCAACCGCTGATACCCAAGGGCATTCCATCAAGGACACGCTGATTAAAATCAGGTATGCAGCGCTACAGTACGAACTCAAGCTGAGGTCGGCGGATCGAAGCCTGGATGAGAATGATCGCAAACTGCTCACCTGCGTGCTCGACAGCCCTGTCAGGAGCATGCGTGAAACCCTGAATGGCTTCCGTCCCGATGTCTACAGCATTGCCCTGATTGCGGACAAACAGCCGGCCAGTGTAAAGCTTGCCAATTGTTTTGTGATCGCTGAACGCGGCGGTCCTGGCCCGGAACATGCCCCCGAAGACAGCGGACGAGTCATTCTGTGGACCCCGCAGCGGGGCCTGGAACCGTTTAACGCTCTGCCGACATTGCTCAACCAACTGAATACACGACTGCTTGATATCCCCGGGCGCTCCAGCCTGCTCGATAATGTTTCATGGAGCGACCGATCTAGCACCGTTGAACACACTTCAATCAAACTGGAACTGAAGGTTATCGATGGCGACTTTCAGGAAGTCCTTCAGCAATGGCAAATAGACGCTGAACTGGCGACAGGTGAAAGCCTGTTCCATCTTGCTCAGACATGCCAACTCAGCGCGCAAAACACCCTTGACTTGATGTTGGGCCAGTCGCAGGACATTAAAGCGGCAATCAATCTGGACAGACTCATTGCCTGGGCCCAAAACATCCTGTTCCAACACAAACTGCCGGTCTGGTTACAGACGAAATCGCTAAACGAGCAGCAGGAATATCTTGAGGCACTGAGAGCCTATCGAAGGTCGATTGACGCGGGGAAAAATTATCTGCATGACATTCCTGATTTGCACGACTTTGCGCACTCAAAACTCAAAACCCTGCTTGATGCCAAGGACCCGGATCATCCTCTGAACCCGGACCTGATCGACGTCACAATTACTCATTATCAGTCACCCGTAGCCCCCGCTGGCGAGCCGCCGTTTTTCTTCGCCGCAAACGCCAAGGGCACCGTGCCCCACACCACTGAGAGCTTGACGCAATTTGCCTTGAAGACTTATGCGCAGGTCAATGGCGCCACGATTTTCATAAGTTTCCATAACAGCAGCCTGCCTGTTCCCGCGTGGTTGGACTCCCCCTACCTGCAAGAGGTGTTTCGCACCCTGGATATAGGTCACGACTATGTAAAAACACTCCATGACAAACTCGATAACGGTAAACCGGGAGTCGATGAGCGCAAGCGCTTGTTTGCCACGCAACTACCCGCGCAAGTCATCGAGCAGGCGTTGGCCATGAGGCTCCAGAACCAACTCACAGCAAAGGCCTACCTGTTTATCAAACAGGTCATGACGATGCCGGACACCCTCGCCAGAGAGGCCTTGGGTGACGTGAATATTATCGTTCGCCCGCTGGAGCTCATCCCGGACAAGGGCCTGAAAGCCGACGCCACGCTCGGTATGTACTTGATTGGCCCAAGGCAGCCCGACGCTGGCCCCCTCATCCTGCATACGCCCTACAGCAAGGATTTTGGGTTCAAGGAGTATCGGGATGAAGCCCATTTGATCAGTGATCTGCAAACATCCACGCCCCTGCAGGCCCTGGTCCTGGAGCGGATGTCGATACAAGCCGCAAGGGTCTACGCCAACGGAGGGTTCATCGAACCGCACATTCCTTTTTCCGATCTGCCAACCCGCACGCCTGGTCCCATCAGTCTTTCGTTTACCCCCTTGACGGGCAATCTGCTGAACACCTTGTTTACCGACAACACAGCCTTGCTGATCAGCATGGCCGAATCGCAAAGCGTCACAGCGGCGCAGGCCAAATGGGAAAGATTGAAGTTCTTGCTGACGCCCGTTATCGATGCGGGATTGATGTTCGCGCCCGGAATAATCTCGCTGCCTTTCGTCATATGGAGCAGTCTCCAATTAGTCACTGAAGTGGCAGAAGCGGTAAAAAAAGCCAAGTGGGGCGAAGCTTGCGACCTGGTCATCATGAACCTGCTGCAAATGGTGGCAATGCACCAGTTGCGTTTGCGCCCTGTACGCGCCGATTCCAAAGTTCTCGATATCGAGAAGATGGTACGGCCTACTAGCCTCGCCTGGGCAGACCATCCAATGACCGCCGAACAAATCACCCGACTGCGTGAATTCGAATTACCCGGGATCGAGCTGAACAGCCTGCAAAGCGATGAGGCTCCTGGAGTCTACATAAATCCGATAAATCAACAACGATGCGCCATTGTCCAAGGCCGGGTTTATCGAATCGATAAACAAGCGGGTGAATGGAGAATGGCCAATGACGTTGGAGTTGGGCCTACCCTGAAAAGAAATCAGATTGGCGCCTGGGAAATAACCACCCCCCCCCTCTCCCGTTCAATTGCAAGCATGCTCGAGGGAAAAGACGCGAAGGCTCGAGCAAAACTGGAAATGGACTTCGATGCGCAAGGCATGACGCAAATCACGACTCGCTACCCGGAAAAAGCCCAGGCCCTGAAGGATGCACATACAGCCGCCTTCATGAAGTTGCTGGGATGCAGGTTTGCTTTACGCAAGCCCGTGCCAGGGACACCTCGAGATCCAAGAGTCATCTCGATCATAAAAGAGGTTCTGTCTATCTCTGATGTAACACCCGCGCTCTATGACCAGATAGACGCAATGACTTCCTCGTTACTTGACGCACTCTGGGACCGCTCCATGAACACCTTTGATTCGAAACGCTATGTCATTGGAACAACCGTCACTCCAGACAATGTCGTAGCATTCTCGGTGCCTGGTGATCCCGAGCACAGAATTTTCTTCACTGAGCATTTTTTCGATCCGAGTCTTCGTGGCGATGACTATCCGGTTACTGGCTCCTTCGATCAGGGTTCCCACTCCCGCGCCAATACCTTGATTCATGAACTGAGCCACCTGGTATTGGGTAGCAAGGACCTGGCCGACGCCTGGTCCGAATACCCCCCGATAGCCAAACTCGATACAGCCCGCCTGGGGCCTTTCCAGACACCAGACTGGATAGTCAGCAGTCGAAGAAAAGCCTTCTCCAGGAGTACGCCTGCCGAGACACTGTTCACAGAACCGCTCAACCACACCGCCCTGGAAACCATTCTCAAAGTAAGCGGGACGACGAACCTTGATGCCGCACGACTGTCTTTTCTCTTTGACTCGACAGTACGTGCCCGGATGATCCTGTCCAATGCAGACTCGATAGCCCTGCTTATTTCAGAATTAGCCGCTTTGGACCCTGCATGGAACGCCGGAACCTTGCCGCATTTGTTGACGAATACCATCGCGCAAAACACGCTGACTCATTAACCGATAACTCTCCCATCCCTCGGGTTTCAGGCCAGAGGGATGGTTGAACAGGCGCAAGCCCTGGGCCTCAATCTCCAGCCAACACACGCAAATTCGCCAGCTCATCCACTGCAATGGCAATTCCTTGTTCATGGGACCTGGCCCGCTCACGATGCCGACGATCCCCCGGCAACCGCTTGAGCCCTACCCCATGCATCTGCCGCACCAATTCCTGGCTGCGCTCGGCAAAGCTCTGCCCGGCGGCCTTGCTCGGATCGATCAGGATGATCAACTGGCCGGTCCAGGGGGTTTTCGCTCCAGGGTGATTTGACCAGTCGAACTCGAACGAGAAGTTGCCGCCAGTCAAGGCCGCCGCCAGCAGTTCGACCATCATCGACAACGCCGACCCTTTGTGCCCGCCAAACGGCAACAGTGCACCGCCTTCGAGAATCGCTTTCGGGTCCTGGGTCGGCTGGCCCAGGCTGTCCACGCCCATACCCGCCGGAAGACGCTCACCCTTGCGCGCAGCGATCTGCACATCGCCGTGGGCAATGGCACTGGTGGCCAGATCGAAGACGATCGGCTCACCGTCCGCCCTGGGCGCGGCAAAGGCAATGGGGTTGGTGCCAAACAGCGGTCGATCGGCGCCGTGGGGCACCACGCAAGTCATGCTGTTGACCATGCTCAACGCCACCAGCCCTTCATAGGCGAAGGGTTCGACATCCGGCCAGAGCGCGCCGAAGTGATGGGAGTTGCGTATCGCCAATACCGCGATCCCGGCACTGCGGGCCTTTTCCACCAGCAACTCCCGGGCAGCCGCCAGTGCCGGTTGTGCAAAACCGTTGGCCGCATCGACCCGCACAAACCCTGACGCCACATCTTCAACGATCGGCAGCGCCTTGCCATCGACCCAGCCGCTGGCCAGCGTCGATACATAACCGGGGATACGGAACACACCGTGACTATGGGCACCATCGCGCTGGGCACTGGCGCAGTTATCAGCCAGGACATAGGCCACTTCGGCCGAGGTGCCATGGCGCAGGAAAATTTGCTCGAGCAACGCCACCAGCTGCGCGTAGGTGAGGTGTTCTGAAGGGGTTTCGACAACCAAAGGTGATGCAGACATCTGAAGCTCCAGTTTTATTATTTGGAGGGGGCAACAGGGTATGGAGGTCCGGCATCCGATTAAACAACGTTTGGCGAGCGTCCTGTCAACTCTTGTTGATGGCTCCAGCAAGAAAGGTGCTGCGAGGTGCATATTCACCCTAATTATCTACCTCTCTCGAAGAGCGCTTAAGACCTTCGGCAACACAAATGGGGATCCGCGCTCAAGGCGTTCATCTACGGGGTCGGTCAGCTTGCGACGATCAAGATGGCCATGGAGGCGT
Organism: Pseudomonas sp. KH_050; assembly: GCF_057838875.1. Taxonomy (NCBI): domain Bacteria; kingdom Pseudomonadati; phylum Pseudomonadota; class Gammaproteobacteria; order Pseudomonadales; family Pseudomonadaceae; genus Pseudomonas; species Pseudomonas sp. KH_050. Next base: position 3,640,217 of record NZ_CM174478.1, read on the forward strand.
CTGCATCGAAGCCGGTACCGACGGCTGCAAAAGATGTTGTTGCCACCGAGCCGCCCCTGGAACCACCCGCAGTTATCACCACCTTGGCCAACATGGACCTGACGGCCCCTCAGCGAACTCGACTGCAGCCTTATGAGGTCATGGACGTCGCGCTCAAGGATCTGAAAAAGAGCACGGTGCACGGGATTTACCTGGATGCAGCGACTGACCGCGAACTCATTCCCCTTGCCGGAAAAGTCTATCGTGTAGAGAGGCACGGACATCTCTGGCAGATCATCAGTGATCAATACAAAGGCCCTTTCGTACGTAAAACCGACGCACAACACTGGGTATTCGACGCTCGCCAGCACCTCCCCCGTTTCGGCGGAGCGCTGACCAGGCTAGACAATCGATACCTGACCTGGTCGAGCGTTCGCAACGGAATGAACATAGAAGCCGTTGGCCTGAAGAACATTCGACGGCTGTATCCTGAAAAAGCACGGATGATCAGAGAAGGACTGGATCTTGCCTTGCATTACACCCGTTACTGCAAGCACAACTTGCGCCTGCTGGATCCCGCAGTTCAACCGGTCACGCGAGTGCATCGATTCCTCAAGAGTTTTTTTGCGGTGTCCACGATAGAACCGAGCCTTGTGCAGAAACTGACAGCCGTTGTCGACAAGATCCTCCTGGAGCTGGTGGACCCGTCTCTTGCATCTTTCAACTCAGAGCTTCAACCATCATTCATGAACTGACTCATATAGTCTGTGCTACCGAAGATATTGCTTATCTTGAGTCCGCAAGGCTGTTCCCGGATCTATTGGCTGAAGCAACGGGGAAAAGATTGAAGGATGCCCTGCACGACGTTCAGGCCGCATCACTGTCCATGCTTACCCCGGTTTCCGAACTGTTCCAGATCCTGGATGAGGATACCGGCACCTGGATGGATCCGGGTACCGCCATTGATACGGAACACATTGAAGATCATATTCTGAAAACTACCGGGGGTAAGGACCTGGAAGATGCACGTCGAATCTTTCGCAACAACCCGGACCGACGAATCGACACTGTATTAGGCAATGCCGACTCCGTTGCCTGCCTCATCACTCAACTCGGCCGCCAACTGGATCCAATTCCGTCCAGCCGGCCTGTATCGCCAATACCCTGAACGCTTGGGTGAAGTGCGCAGACGGCGTCTATGGTGTTTAAAGGGTAAGGAAGACAAAATAAGCTTCACGTTGATGTTCTTTTGCCATATCGACTGTTCTCGTCAGCCACCTGCGAAGGTTAGAATGCAGGAAATCAGGAAGAGTCAATGAGCGAAAAGTCCCTCTCGGAAGCCGAATACGACGCCGTCACCGATGCTGCCGCACATTGGTGCATGCGGCTGCACGCGTTTGACTGCACGGCAGCTGAACGCCAGGCTTTCGAACAATGGCGCGATGCACATCCGCTGCACGCCATCGAATACGAGGCGATGCTCGAGATCTGGGATGTCTCCGAGCATCTGCCTCGCGCAGCAGCCCCGTCCATAGAGCCTGTGCCTGCCCCCCTCAATCGGTGGCGAACTTACGGCCTGGCCGCGGCGATCAGCCTGCTGGCGCTACCACTGGCGGCGTACACCGGCTGGAGTCTGGGTTGGCTGCCAAACTCCTACGAACACTTCCAGGCCAAAAACGGCGTGGAGCACATCACCTTGGCCGATGGCAGCCAGGTCGAATTGAACCTGGGCAGTGAACTGACCTACAGCAACTACAAGGATCAGCGTCGGGTCACCTTGAACAAAGGTGAGGCCTTCTTCAGTGTCAGCCATGACAGCGCACACCCCTTCGTGGTCAAGGCCGCGGACGGGCGCATTCGTGTCACCGGCACCCGGTTCAATGTGTGGATGTACGAAGATCAGGTTCGAGTGACGCTCGTGGAAGGCTCAGTGCTGGTCAGCAGTCAATCCGCTCAACCCGGCGACGGCCTGCGCCTGGACCCGGGCATGCAGGCTCGCTACAAGGCCGGTGACTATTCGCCGCAACTCAGCCAGACCTATGCCGGCGATACCTCGCTGGCCTGGCGCGGCGGCAAGCTGATTCTCGATAACCTGGCACTGGCCGACGCCCTGCCTCTGATCAACCGCTACCTGAACAAGCCGCTCATGCTGGCGGACAACGCCACCGGGGCGATTCGCATCGGCGGCATCTACAACACCAGCGAGGTCAAGGGCCTCGTGACCTCGCTGCCCAGAGTGCTGCCGGTGTACCTGACCCAGAACAAGGATGGCAACCCGGTGCTCAACTCGATCCCGCGCCAGGTACCGAAAAGCTGAAAGGCCGCCCCCAGCGGGTGCAGTCTTGATTTTGCCGGCGCAAACCTACTGCGCAGCCACCGTCCCTGAGCGATCGTCCTGTTCGCTGATGACGTGCAACTGATACTGCGGATCGTCCTTGATCTGCTGTTCAGTGAACGGCAACGCACTCCACTGCTTCTTCGAGAACGCTTCGGTCTGGTCCCGCGAGTGCCTGGAGGCCGGGTCGCTCGACAGCGAAAAGGCCAGCAGGCCCTGGGCTTGCGGCCCCTATCCGTCGAACGTCACCACCTGCAGATAACTGGTGCCACTGACCACTTCGCGCTTGCCACCTTCAGCCGGTACGCTCTGGATGGCGTTGTACACCCCCAGGCTCGCCGGACCGCCATGGATCGGCGTCTGCCGCCCACCACTGCTGACCACCTGAATGTCCCCCCAACGGCTATCCGCCGTCAGCCCGGCCTTGGCCACCCTCCTGACCGATGCCAGCATCGCCTCACGCAATGCACTGGCAATCTCTGGCCGATCAAGATCCAGGCCGCGCGGCGTGTGCACTGGGTCTGCCGGGTCAAAGGCGACACGCCAAAGGTCCGGGGTTTGTTGCAAATGCTCCATGACATTCTGAAAGTGCACAAAGCCCAGGCCAGTTTGCAGGTTGGCGCTGCGGTCCCAGGCCTTGAGACCGGTACACAGCGGAGTCAGGGTGGCCGCGTCAGGCCCCAGGCTGGTGACGCAGAACTGCAACAGGTCCGGCATGACCTGACTCGCCAGGTAAACCTGATCCTCCATCACCATCCGCTGCAGGTCCGCCACGGCCAGAGTCCCGGCCTTGCTCAGCGTACTCAAGCGATCCAGGGCAAAACGGGCACGCTGGCCCAGTGGCAGGCTGTCCTGACTGATCAGTGGCGAAAAGCCCTCGAGCGGTGCGGCGGGGTTGGCCATCCAGGCCGAATCATTGGAGTTCTGCACATAGTCGGTACGCAGCAGTTGCGGCAACTGGCTGGCCGGGTAAATGCCCTTTTGGGCCGCACTGTCGTCAATGTCCCAGGCACAGGCGCTGCGGGAGCCGTCGAGCACAATCATTTGCGATCCGGCCCGAGGGTCGCTGCACTTGGCCAGCTTGGCCGCATTGACATTCGGTACCACCGACAGATTCATATAGAGCGTCTGCCCCTGGTCATCCACTGCCAGGGTATTGACCCAGGGAATGCCTTGAATCTTGTGTACCGACGCCTGCAAGTCCTTGAGGCTGACTGCACTATTCATCGCATACCACTGCTGCAGCACCCGGTCGTTCTCCAGGTTGGCATCGCGCAGGCTGTAGGCGAACTCCATGTTCCAGTCCAGTTTGCCCGGCCATTGCACCACCGGGCCGAAGACCGAGCTGTACACCACCCGAGAGACCGGCCGGGTGCTGCCATCCGCGGCTTTTACATTGACCGTCAGCGTTTGCTGGCCCATCGGCAAGGACTTGCCATCGAGCAGGTAACGGGTTGCATCCTTGGGATCCAGTTGCAGGCGATACAGGGTGAAGCGCTGCACTCGAGTGGCGGCCAACCGGAACGCCTGTGACGGGTCTGAGACTTGAGTGACGGCCTTGGGCGGCGCGGCACCGACCAGGGCCTCGGCGAATTGCCCGACACCCCCTTCGACCAGCAAGCGCCGGGTCAGCTTGACCAGGTCCAATGGGGTAACAGGTCGCACCCAGGCCGCTTGGCACTGCTCAGGCAATCCGCGGGCTTGTCGTTCGGCCAGCGAACGGTTGTAACCGGCGACATAACCTTCGATCAACTGCTGCACTGGCGGGGTTTGCGCCTGCCAAAAAGCGGATACTGCCTGTGGCGTATTCAACCAATTGAAAAACAGGTCGCTGGCGAGGTTTTCGCGCTCTTCGAGGGTGGACTGTTCAGGGCCGAAATACTTCGAGCGCTCACCATTGACCGTGACCACCTCATTGGCCAGCAGGCACAGATTGTCCTGGGCATAGGCATAGCCGATGCCATACCCCAGCCCCCGTTCGTCATGGGCGCGGATGTGCGGTATGCCAAAAGTGGTGCGCCGAATATCGGCACTGGCCTCCCCCGTCGCCACCTCTGCCTGGGCTGCAAGACTCAGCCCCAGAAACACACCCGCAAGGCAAATCCTGGGTAACGGCCTGGAAATAATCACGCTGACTCCTGATCGATAGGAACGAAAAACCAGGGCCGGCATGCAGTGTGATGGCGATGCATAAACAGTGCAGACAACCTGGAAAAGACCGCGCTTCCAGGCTTGAGCCGGAACGTGTCTCCACCTGAAGACGAAACACACGCAAAAAAATTTAGCGCCTGACGCCCTGTCTATCCGGGCATTTGACAGGTCATCGACTCGATACCGACAAATTTTCTACATCTGGCGCTTCATTATTCGGCTTGCTCGTACGTCTTATTAACTGAGAGCACCCGTCATTTTCCTGATCAGGCTCGGAAAAGGAGTTTTTGCATGTACAACCAGCAACTGCCAATGGATGGTAACCAGACCCTGCACGGCCCTTCGCCGAGCAACGGCACCGGCGCCTTCGAGAAAAGTATCGAGCGTCACGCCAATGACCGGATCCGGCTGGCGCTCAAAAGCTTCGGCCTGCGCACCAGCCTGATTCGCCTGAAGGTCATCGACGCGCTGCTGAAAGCCGCCGAAAGCAACCGTTCGCTGGGCGTGCGCGGTGTACACAGTCATTTGCTGGAACTGGACATTCCGCTGTCCTTTCTCAGCGTGCGCGAGGTGCTCAAGCGTCTGAACAGCGAGGGCGTGATCACGCTCAATCCAGACAAGAGCTACAGCCTGCATCAACAGGCTGTCGCTTTACTTCACAGCAACACCTGAAGCCCTGGCGCGCGCGATCAGGGCTTGACCTTGCGGCGCATGACGCCATTGATTACGACCACTATCACCGCCACCGCAATGGCGATGTACTGGAACACTTTCTCGGTGATCATCCCGACGTTTTGCAGGTAGGAGAGGCCAAACATGATCCCCAGCACCACCAGGGAAATCAGAATCGAGTATTTCAAACGTTGCGACTGGGTCATTGCGGGTTCCTGAACCTGAAAAATTGTCTCCAGATGCGTACCCAGGCCCCGACTTTGTGCGGGGCCGGGTGACTGCAAACGGCGGCACATGTTACCGCCGATGAGGCGTTTTGGCTTCATTCTCCAGGCATCGCAAGTATCTGGAAGAGAACGTCTGCATCAGCGGCTCTTTGCCGTCCCAACGGCTGGTCGAGTTGTCGAACACCGCCATGGTCAACCTCAAGCAAAGGCTGGAAAGCCGCGCTACCTGACAAAACTGTAATGCCCGCCTCAGTGAGCTGACAGCTTGAACGGACTAGAGTCCCGACGAGCCCGAGGCGTCAGACTCGATGTCATCTCCGTATAATTTTGAAACACAAGCGACCTTTATTGACGGTGAAAATGGTCAGAATGCCCTTCGGCTGGAAGGCACATAAGGTTCCAAGCCACTTGAATACACTGATCGACAAGAGAAAACCGATGAAAAACACACTGCGCCTGGCAGCCCTTTCCATCCTGTTCATCAGCTCGCTGGCTCAGGCCGCCGAGTTGATTGCGATCGATGTGCACCGTGATGCCAATTGCGGCTGCTGCAAAAAGTGGATCACTCATCTGCAAGACAACGGCTTCAAGGTCAACGACCATGTCGAAACCAACATGAGTGAAGTCAAGCAGCGCCTCGGCGTCCCGCCGCGCCTGGCTTCGTGCCATACCGGCGTGATCAACGGCAAATTCGTCGAAGGTCATGTGCCCGCCGAACTGGTACTGGCCTTGAGCAAGCGCTCGGACCTGCTCGGCGTGGCCGCTCCAGGCATGCCCATGGGCTCGCCGGGAATGGAAATGGATGGCATGGCTGATGCGTATCAGGTCATCGGCTTGAGTAAAAACGGCACCGAGGAAGTGGTCGCCGACTACCCGGCACATTAATGCTCGCAGGTTACCTCGGGCTGTTCCTCGCGGCGTTCGGCGCCGCCACGTTGTTGCCGTTGCAATCAGAGGCGGTGCTGGTCGGCCTGCTGCTCAGCGGCAAATACCTGGTCTGGTTGCTGTTGAGCGTTGCGATTGCGGGCAATGTCATAGGCTCACTGGTGAATTGGTATCTGGGACGCGGCATCGAGCGATTTCGCGACAAGCGCTGGTTCCCGGTCAGCCCGCAATCACTGGAGAAGGCTCAACGGCATTATCAGCGTTATGGCCACTGGTCATTGCTGCTCAGCTGGGTCCCGATCATCGGCGATCCCCTGACGTTAATCGCCGGTGTGCTGGGCGAGCCCTTCTGGCGTTTCCTGCTGATCGTGACCCTGGCCAAGGGCGCCCGCTATCTGGTGTTGGCGTGGGCGACACTGGGCTGGATGCAGTGAACATTTTGAACCAAAGGAACGTCTTCGGTTAATCCCGGCTTAATCGCGCCTTTGCAGCCTCGACGGTTTCCCAACGGAGCTCGCCCATGATCCGCTCATCTACCCTGTCGCTGTCCGGCCTGCTGCTGACCGCCGTCCTACCCGCCTTCGCCACTGAGGGCCCGGCCTATGGGGCAGAGCTGCAAGGCTTCGAATACCCCTACCCGGTCCAGCACTTCGCTTTCGAGTCCCAGGGCAAGTCCCTGCAAATGGGCTACATGGACGTACCGGCCAGCGGCAAGGCTAACGGTCGCAACGTGGTGCTGATGCACGGCAAGAACTTCTGCGGCGCCACCTGGGACACCTCGATCAAAGCCTTGAGCGAGGCCGGCTACCGGGTCATCGCCCCGGACCAGATCGGCTTCTGCACCTCCAGCAAACCGGACCACTACCAGTACAGCTTCCAGCAACTGGCGAGCAACACCCATGAGCTTCTGGCCAGACTGGGTATCCAGCAAACCAGCGTGCTCGGCCACTCCACCGGCGGCATGCTCGCGACCCGCTACGCCTTGCTCTATCCCGAACAGGTCGAACGCCTGGCGCTGGTCAACCCCATCGGCCTGGAAGACTGGAAAGCTCTCGGCGTACCCCATCGCAGCGTTGATCAGTGGTATGCGCGGGAATTGAAGGCAAACGCCGATGACATCCGTAACTACGAGCGAAGCACTTATTACGCCGGGCGCTGGAAACCCGAGTTCGATCGTTGGGTCGATATGCTCGCCGGTCTGAACAAGGGTCCGGGACATACCCGGGTGGCTTGGAACTCCGCGCTGATTTACGACATGATCTTCACCCAGCCGGTGTTCTACGAGTTCAAGAATCTGCAAATGCCTACCCTGCTGCTGATCGGCACCGACGACACCACCGCCATCAACAAGGACCTCGCCCCGGCAGCGGTCAAGGCGAAGATTGGCAACTATCATCTGCTTGGCAAAGAAGCAGCCAAACTCATCCCGCACTCGACGCTGGTGGAATTCCCAGGCCTGGGCCATGCGCCGCAGATGGAAGAACCGGCGCAATTCCACAAGGCACTGCTCGGCTGGCTCAACACTCAATCCATCCGTTAACGAGGTAGCGTCCATGGCTGTGCAGATTGCGGTTATCGATGACTGGCAGAACGTGGCCAGCCGCGTGGTGGGCTGGTCCGCCGTGGCGCCTATCGGCGAAGTCAGCTTCCTGCATTGCCGAACCTGAAATCCCTGAACTGACCAGCTTGGGGTACGCCCCCTCGCCACAGTAAGCCCCAGGCAGCTCGCACCATCATGGTGCGAAGCGGGTTTTTTCCGCGCACCTCCATCTGGCAAACCCCTCGCCTTTTCCGTACATCCACAGCAAAAAATATGCCCTGCGTCCGTGCGCCTGTAACACGGCCATGGTAGACAATCGCTGCATTGCGCACTTTGTCGGACAATTTTGCCAAACAGACCTCTCCCGCTCTAACTTCTGGCCTAGACTCAGTTTCTCGAGCAAAAACCGATCGGCCAGTTGCATAAAAAAGTCGAAACTTTCTGTCCGAGCGAAAGGTCAGGTTAAAGATAGGCCGTAATGTTTGGTGCAATCCTTGCAACGGCCAGTCCACTCTTTATTGCTTGTGCGTACTCGGAGCCAATTGCCCGGTTACGTAGCGCTTATGCGCGTGGCCACGGGAGTTGGCCAACCCTATCTCTGGTGATTCGCCAGGAACAGCTTAATAAAAAAGGGGAAAGACAGATGATCAGTGCCGCTGTAGATACCCAGGGAGAACTTTCTCATCAGCAGGTCGATGATCCGGCGCAAATTCCGGTTCTGGCCACGGGTGGCAGGACGCTGCAGCCAGCGCTCAAGCACAATCCCAATAGAAAAAAAGTTCTGTTCGTCACTTCGGAAATTGCCGACCTGGTGAAAACCGGCGGCCTGGGCGACGTCTCTGCGGCACTGCCCAGGGCCATGGCTCAACTGCATGATGTGCGCGTACTGATTCCCGGCTACCCACAGGTACTCAACAGCGAAAACCCGATCCATATCATCGGCGAGCTGGGCGGTCACGCGGCGCTGCCACCCTGCAAGATCGGACGCATGGACATGCCGGACGGCCTGGTCATCTATGTGTTGATCTGCCCTGAATTGTACGAGCGCGAAGGTACTCCCTACGGCGCCAACAACGGTCGCGACTGGCCGGACAACCACATCCGCTTCGCCCGCCTGGGCCTGGCCGCCGCCGACATCGCCGCCAACCTGGCGCAAATCCATTGGTGCCCCGACCTGGTGCATGCCCACGACTGGCCGGCCGGCCTGGCACCGGCTTATATGCACTGGCGCGGCCAGCGCACACCGACGCTGTTTACCATCCATAACCTGGCCTACCAGGGTGTGGTCAGCCTCGGCTCTTGCCCCGAGCTGGGCATTCCGACCCATGCCCTGCAACAGGACGGCATGGAGTTCTACGGTAAGATGTCATTCCTCAAGGCTGGCATGGCCTACTCGAGCCACATCACGACCGTCAGCGCGACCTACGCGCAGGAAATCACCACGCCGGCTTTCGGCTGCGGTCTCGATGGCTTCCTGGCCAGCAAGACCCAGCAAGGCCTGCTCAGCGGCATCCCCAACGGCATCGATGATAGCTGGGAATCCGCCACCGACCCGCACCTGGTCTGCCCGTTCAGCATCGGCGACTGGGAAGGCAAGGCGATCAATGCTGCCCATGTTCGTGAACTGTTCGGACTGGACGACAGCGAAGGCCCCTTGTTTGCAGTGGTCTCACGCCTGGTGTACCAAAAAGGCCTGGACCTGACCGAAGGCGTGGCCGAGTTCATCGTCGCCTCGGGTGGCCAGATCGCGATCATTGGCCGTGGCGAGCCAGAAGAAGAACAAGCCATGCGTGCCCTCGCCCTGCGCTTCCCCGGGCAAATCGGTGTGCGTATCGGCTTCAACGAAACCGACGCCCGACGCATGTTCGCCGGCAGCGATTTCCTGCTGATGCCTTCGCGATACGAGCCGTGCGGCCTGAGCCAGATGTATGCCCAGCGCTTCGGCTCATTGCCGGTGGCGCGTAACACCGGTGGCCTGGCCGACACCATCGAAAACGGCGTGACCGGTTTTCTGTTCGACGAATCCACGGTACCCAGCTATCAAGAGGCGCTGCAGCGCGCGTTCAAGGTATTTGCTTACCCCGAACTGCTCAACGCCATGCGCTGCCGGGCCATGGCCGCGCCGTTCAACTGGTGCAAGGCAGTCGAACCCTACGCCGATCTCTACGAACAATTGGTGGCTAAAGCGCTGGGTAAAACGGGCAAACAGTGAGGTCTTCATAGATGCCGTTACGGACTCTGGAAACCTGGCCCCACGGCGCAATCATGCTGGATGCAGAGCACACCCGCTTTGCCTTGTGGGCGCCAGATGCGTTTTATGTCAGTGTCGAACTGGAAGGCGGCGAATCGCTGCCGCTGTTACCCCAAGCCGACGGCTGGTTCGTCATACAGACCCGTTGCCCCGCCGGTACCCGTTACCGTTTCAATATCGATGGCGAACTGGAAGTGCCTGACCCCGCCACCCGGGCTCAGGCCGGCGACGTGAATTCCCCCTGCGTGGTGGTCGACCCTCTCGCTTACCGCTGGCAGCACAGTGCATGGCAAGGCCGTCCGTGGCATGAGGCGGTGATCTATGAGTTGCATGTCGGCGTGCTGGGGGGTTACAGCGAAGTCGAGAAACACTTGCCGCGTCTCGCCGCGCTGGGCATCACCGCGATCGAGTTGATGCCTCTCGCGCAATTCCCCGGTGACCGCAACTGGGGCTATGACGGGGTTTTCCCCTATGCGCCACAAGCCTCCTACGGTACGCCCGAACAGCTCAAGCAACTGATCGACTGCGCCCACGGCCTGGGCCTGGCAGTGATTCTCGACGTGGTCTACAACCACTTCGGCCCGGACGGCAACTACCTGCATCGCTACGCCAAGAGCTTTTTTCGCGAAGACAAGCACACCCCGTGGGGAGCGGCGATAGACTTTCGCCGCCGCGAAGTGCGGGACTTTTTCATCGACAACGCCTTGATGTGGGTTCTCGAATACCGCTTCGACGGCCTGCGCCTGGACGCGGTGCATGCCATCGATGACCCGGAATTCCTGCTGGAACTGGCACAGCGTGTGCGGCAACAGATCGACCCGTCTCGACATGTCTGGCTGACCCTGGAAAACGAGTTCAATCAGGCCAGCCTGCTGGAGCAAGGCTTCGACGCCCAATGGAACGATGACGGGCATAACGCGTTGCATGTGCTATTGACCGGCGAAACCGATGCCTACTACGCCGACTACGCCGAGCAACCCACCGAAAAGCTTGCCCGCTGCCTGAGCCAGGGCTTTGTCTACCAGGGTCATATCACCCGCCACGGCACCGCGCGCGGCGAACCCAGCGGGCACTTGCCACCCAGCGCCTTTGTGCTGTTCCTGCAGAATCACGACCAGATCGGCAACCGTGCATTGGGTGAGCGGCTGAACCACCTGGCGCCGCCGCAAGCGCTGCATGTCGCCACCGTGTTGTTGCTGCTGGCGCCGATGATCCCCTTGATGTTCATGGGCGATGAGAACGCGGTCAGCGAGCCGTTCCTGTTTTTCACCAGCCACCACGGTGAGCTGGCCGAGGCGGTTCGACAGGGCCGTCGCAATGAGTTCGCTGCCTTCAGCGCCTTCGCCGATCCGCATAAACGCGAGCAGATTCCCGACCCGAATGCTCCTGAGACGTTTCACGCTTCCCGCCCGGATCCCGCTCAAGCGACTGCCGATACCCAACGTGCGACCCAAACGCTGTACCGGCAACTGCTGGAAATCCGCCATCGGGAAATCATCCCGCGCCTGCCCGGTGCCCGGGCATTGGGCGCCAACGTCCTGGCCGAGGGTGCCCTCAACGCGCGCTGGCGGATGGGCGACGGCAGCCTGCTGCGCATTGACTTGAACCTCGGCGCACAACCGCTGGCCCATTCAGCACCGGACCTGGCACAGGTCCTTTTCGAATACCCGCAACAGGCATTCCGTCTGCTGCAGCAGGGCACCCTCGCCCCGTACAGCGCGCTCGTCACTCTGACAGCGCCGACCCTGACTGGAGAGCGCCCATGAGCGATACGCAACTGGAAATACTCGCCAGCCACGCGGGCCTGGCAGTCGACTGGATCGATGCCAATGGCCGAGCACAAAAAGTTTCTCCCGCCGTACTGCGTGCAGTCCTCATCGGGCTCGGCCACCCTGCCTCGACGTCACAGGAAATCGATGCCAGCCTGCTCGAGCTGCAACAGGTCCAACAGACCAAGCGACTGCCACCGTTGTTGACCGCGGACTTCGGCAAGGGCCTGGATCTGGCACACTACTTTGCCCCTGAAACACCTTGCGAGATTCAGCTGGAAGACGGCGCCGTTCTCAGCCTGAAACTGGATGCCGAGGCGGTCCTGCCGGGTCTGGTTCCGGTGGGTTATCAAAGCGTCAACATCGCCGGGCAACATTTCACCCTGGCCGTCGCGCCCAGCCATTGCTACAGCGTCGGCGATGCCGTCGACAGTCCGACGCCGCGGGCCTGGGGGCTGAGCGTGCAGCTGTATTCGCTCAGACGTCCGGGTGATGGCGGCTTCGGCGACACTCAGGCGCTGGAAAACCTTGCCCGGGTCGCCGGCGAACGCGGCGCCGATGCCTTGGCCATCAGCCCCTTGCACGCCATGTTCAGCAGTGATCATCAGCGTTACAGCCCCTACTCCCCCTCCAGCCGGCTGTTTCTCAACAGCCTGTATGCCGCACCCGGAGCGATACTCGGTGAGCGGGCGTTGCGCACCGCGATTGATGCCACTGGCCTGGCCGAAGAGTTGCACCACCTGGAGCGTCAGCCCCTGATCGACTGGCCGGCCGCGGCCGACGCCAAACAACGGCTGCTGCGGGCACTGTATGACGGTTTCTGCCAGGGCGAGCATCCATTGCATGAAGACTTCAGCAGCTTTCGTCACAGCGCGGGCGAAGCGCTGGAAAACCATTGCCGATTCGAGGCGCTGCAAGCCGAGCGCGCGGCCCGCGGCGAAAGCCTGGACTGGCGCGAGTGGCCAGAACAGTGGCGTGATCCACGCAGTGCGACACTGGCCGAGTTCGCCGAACAAAATGCCGGGGACATCGGTTTCTTCGCCTTCTGCCAATGGCTGATCGCCCGCTGCCTGGAACGCGCGCAAACCGCGGCGCGCAGTAGCGGCATGGGCATCGGCTTGATCGCCGATCTGGCGGTGGGCGCCGACGGCGCCGGCAGCCAGGCCTGGAGTCGCCAGGACGAATTGCTTGCGGAGCTGACTGTCGGCGCCCCCCCGGACATCCTCAACCGTACTGGCCAGGGCTGGGGCATTTCGGCGTTTAGTCCTGAAGGGCTGGTGCGCAACGGCTTTCGCGCGTTCATCGAAATGCTCCGGGCCAACTTCGCTCATGCCGGCGGGCTGCGAATCGACCATGTCATGGGCCTGCAGCGCCTTTGGGTGATCCCCCGGGGCGCACCACCGAGTGACGGCGCCTACCTGTATTACCCGGTTGACGACCTGCTGCGGCTGCTGGCGCTGGAATCATTCCGGCATCAGGCCATTGTCCTCGGCGAAGACCTCGGCACCGTGCCGGAGGGTCTGCAGGAAAAGCTCATCGCCCGCTCAATGCTCGGCATGCGCGTGCTGCTCTTCGAGCAAGACCACAACGTGCGCTTCAAATCGATTCTGGAGTGGTCGGATAACGCGCTGGCCACCACCAGCACCCATGACCTGCCAACGCTCAACGGCTGGTGGCACGGCCGCGATATCGAATGGAACGTACGCCTGGGGCACACCGATGCCCCCGCCGAAGCCCATTGGCGAGCACATCGACAACGCGAGCGTGATGGTTTGCGCCGGGTCTTGAGCCAGGATCCTCAGAATTTTCGCGAAGAGTCCCACGAAACCGACCAGATCCTCGACGCCAGCACTCGCTTCCTTGGCCACACGCGTGCGCCACTGGTGTTACTGCCACTGGAAGATGCCCTGGGCATCGACGAACAGGCCAACCTGCCCGGCACCACCGACAGCCATCCCAATTGGCGTCGACGCTTTGCCGGCGATAGCGAAACATTGCTGGATGACCCGGATGCCGCACGGCGCCTGGAAATGCTCGCCTGCGCTCGCCGGCAAGCTTTCGAGCGTGATCGATGAACGACCAGGCGCATCCGTTGCGGGCAACCGTGCGCCTGCAATTTCATCGGGGGTTCACCCTGGATGACGCGGTGCCGTTACTGCCCTATTTCGCTCGCCTGGGCATCAGCCATCTCTATGCTTCGCCGCTGCTCAGTGCCCGCAGCGGCTCCATGCACGGCTACGACGTGGTCGACCCGACCACGGTCAATCCCGAGCTCGGTGGCGAAGCGGCCTTGCGGCGCCTGGTCGACGCCCTGCGTCAACAGCACATGGGCCTGATCCTCGACGTCGTCTCCAACCACATGGCGGTGGGCGGCGCTGACAACCCCTGGTGGCTGGACTTGCTGGAGTGGGGGCGGCGCAGCCCCTACGGCGAGTTCTTCGATATTCAGTGGCATTCCCCCGACCCGTTGCTTGAAGGCCAGTTACTCCTGCCCTTTCTGGGCAGTGACTACGGCGTCGCGCTACAGGACGGGACTATCCCCCTGCGCTTCGATCCGGGAGGCGGGAGCTTTTATGTCGAGCACTACGACCACCGCTTCCCGATCTGCCCCACCGACTACGGTGAACTGCTCAAGCCCGGCGATCAGCTCGATCCCGAATCCGCACAACTGCTCAAGTCTCTGGCTGACCGTTTCAGCGCCCTTCACTACCTGTCCGACGCTCACTCCCTGGCGGTGCCGCTGCACCGGGAACTGCTCGAACTGGCCCGCCAGCCAGTGATCCAACAAGCCATCGAACACAGCCTGAGCCGTTACGATTCCCGCCAATCCGAAGGTCTCGAACGCCTGCACAACCTGCTGGAGCGGCAAAGTTATCGGCTGGCCAGCTGGCGCACCGCGGCCGACGATATCAATTGGCGGCGCTTCTTCGACATCAACGAACTCGGCGGCCTGCGGGTCGAGCGCCCGGTGGTGTTCGAAGCCACCCACGCGAAGATTTTCCAGCTGATCAGCGAAGGTCTGGTGGACGGTTTGCGCATCGACCATATCGACGGACTCGCCGATCCGCGAGGTTACTGCCGCAAATTGCGCCGACGGGTCGATGCCTTGTCGCCTTCGCGGCACTTCCCGATCTACGTCGAGAAGATCCTCGGCCTGGGTGAAACCCTGCACACCGACTGGCAGGTGGACGGCAGCACCGGCTACGAGTTCATGAACCAGGTGTCGTTGTTACAACACGATCCGCAAGGCGCCGACACCCTCGCCGAGCTATGGAGCCGACACAGCGAACGCCCTGCCGGATTCCTCCAGGAAGCGCTGCTGGCCCGTCAGCAGATCCTCAACGGCTCCCTGGCCGGGGATTTCGAAAGCGTCGCCCAGGCGTTGCTGCAGATTGCCCGCGATGACCTGATGAGTCGCGACCTGACCCTGGGGGCGATCCGCCGGGCCCTGCAGGAGTTGATCGTGCACTTCCCGGTGTACCGGACCTACGTCAGTGCGCGTGGACGGGCAGCAGAAGATAACGTGTTCTTTCAACAGGCCATGGCCGGTGCCCGCAGTACCCTGGGCGAAGCCGATTGGCCGGTGCTCGACTATCTCGAACGCTGGCTCGGCGGCCAGCCCTGGAGCGAACGTCCCGTGGGCAGGCAACGCAAGATCCTCAAGCATGCCTCGGTGCGCTTTCAGCAGTTGACGTCGCCTGCCGCCGCCAAGGCGGTGGAAGACACTGCCTTCTATCGTTCGGCGGTGCTGCTGTCGCGCAACGATGTCGGCTTCAGCAGCGAGCAGTTCAGTGCCCCGGTTGCGGACTTTCACCAGGCCTGCAGCCAGCGCTTGGCAACCTTCCCGGATAACCTGCTGGCCACGGCCACCCATGATCACAAGCGCGGTGAAGATAGCCGCGCCAGGCTGGCCGTGCTCAGCGAACGCAGCGCCTGGTATGCCGATCAGGTCGAGCAGTGGCGAGCACTGGCCGCTCCCCTGCGCAGCGATCCCATCGCGCCGTCGGCGGGCGATGAACTGATCCTCTATCAGGCCCTGCTCGGCAGTTGGCCGCTGGCGCTGCGCAGTGACGATACCCAGGCCCTGCAGGACTATGCCCAACGCCTCTGGCAATGGCAGCAAAAAGCCCTGCGCGAAGCCAAGCTGCAGAGCAGCTGGAGCGCGCCGAACGATGCTTATGAGCAGGCGACTCAGGCCTTCCTCGAGCGCGTGTTGTTGTCACCCGAAGGGCTTGAGCTACGCTCTGCCATTGGCAACGCCGCGCAATTGATTGCTCCGGCCGGCGCCTTGAACGGTTTGGCTCAAACCTTGCTGCGGCTCACGGTGCCAGGTGTCCCTGATCTGTATCAAGGCAACGAGTTCTGGGACTTCAGCCTGGTGGATCCGGACAACCGCCGTCCGGTGGATTTCAACAGTCGGCAACAGGCATTGCAGAGTGCCGCCGAGGTTTCGCAGTGGCTGGTGAACTGGCGTGACGGGCGTGTCAAACAAGCGCTGATTGCCAAGGCGCTGGCCCGCCGCGCCGAACATCCGGAGCTGTTTCGTCGGGGCCGCTACCAGGCCCTGGAAGTGCTCGGCAACCAGGCTGAACGGGTGCTGGCGTTCAGCCGCGAAATCGAAGGTCGATGGGCTGTGGTGATTGTTCCACGCCTGATATCCGGTCTGCTGAAACCTGGCGCGCCACCACGGGTGTGCGCATCGGATTGGGGCGATACCCGGGTAAAACTGCCATTTACAGCCTCCGGGCAACATTTGAAGGGACTTTTTTCAGCCTGCGCAGTCACAAACCACAAGGAGCTAATGATCAGCGCCGCGCTGGGGGACTTCCCGGTCAATCTCTTTATCCAAACTTGAGTTCAGTTCAGGAGCATAGCGATGAGTACCGACGACAAACGCGTCCGTGAGTTTGCCTATCAAATCTGGGAATCCGAAGGTAAGCCCGAAGGCCAGGAAGCCCGCCATTGGGAGATGGCGCGCAAGCTCGCCGAGGCTGAAGCCCTGGTCCCTAACAAACCACCTAAAGCCAGTACCACCAAGGCCAAATCCACAGCCAAGGCCAAAGCGCCCGCGGCTGCACCCGTAGTAACGCCGCCAGGCGAGAAAAAAGCCGCTGCCGCGAAAAAACCACGAGCACCGCGTAAGCCATCGGCGGGCTGACCTGTGTAACCCCTCGCAACAGGTGGATTGAACACACCCTGTGGCGAGGGAGCTTGCTCCCGCTCGGCTGCGAAGCAGTCGTAAACCGGTTGATGCGTTACATCTGACAGAACGCGTTTGCAGATTTTGGGGCCACTTCGCGACCCAGCGCGAGCTTGCTCCCTCGCCACAAGTGACCGCTCGACATCCGATTGTTGCCCGCCCCCCGATCGCACTCTCGCTCACTAAGGAAAAAAAGCATCGCTGATTGACCGAACGAACACGTTACTCATTTGCAGGAGCATCTATGGCCACGCCAAAAAAAGTCGCGCCAGAACCTCAGGTCGAGGTTTCGCGCATCCGTGAAGGTTTGCCCTTTCCATTGGGCGCGACATGGGATGGTCTGGGGGTCAACTTCGCTCTGTTCTCGGCCAATGCCACCAAGGTCGAACTGTGCCTGTTCGATGACGTCGGCGAAGTAGAACTCGAGCGCATCGAACTGCCTGAGTACACCGACGAAATCTTTCATGGCTACCTGCCTGACGCCCATCCCGGGCTGATTTACGGCTACCGGGTCTACGGCCCTTACGACCCGGAAAATGGCCATCGTTTCAATCACCACAAGCTGCTGATCGACCCCTACGCCAAGCAACTGGTGGGCGAGTTGAAATGGTCCGAGGCGCTGTTCGGTTTCACCATCGGCCACCCTGATGCCGACCTCAGTTTCGATGAACGGGACAGCGCGCCGTTCGTGCCCAAATGCAAGGTGATCGACCCGGCCCACACCTGGGGTCACGATCACCGCGTCAGTGTGCCGTGGGACCAGACGATCATTTATGAGACTCACGTGCGCGGCCTCACCATGCGCCATCCCTCCGTCCCCGAGGCTGTGCGCGGCACCTTCGCCGGGTTGATGGTCGATGACGTGCTGGAACATATTCGCAAGCTCGGCGTGTCGTCGGTCGAACTGTTGCCGATCCACGCCTTCGTCAATGACCAGCACCTGCTGCACAAGGGCATGACCAATTACTGGGGTTACAACAGCATCGCCTTCTTCGCCCCGGACCCGCGCTACCTGGCCAGCGGCAAGATCGCCGAGTTCAAGGAGATGGTCGCGCACCTGCACGAAGCCAATCTGGAAGTGATTCTCGACGTGGTCTACAACCACACCGCCGAAGGCAATGAACAGGGGCCGACGCTGTCCATGCGCGGCATCGACAACGCCTCCTACTATCGCCTGATGCCCGGCGACAAGCGCTTCTACATCAACGATTCCGGGACCGGCAACACCCTGGACCTGAGCCACCCCTGTGTGCTGCAAATGGTCACCGACTCGTTGCGTTACTGGGCTTCGGAAATGCACGTCGATGGTTTCCGTTTCGATCTGGCGACCATCCTCGGGCGCTACCATGAGGGTTTCGACGAACGCCACAGTTTCCTCGTTGCCTGTCGCCAGGATCCCGTGCTGCGCCAGGTGAAGATGATCGCCGAGGCATGGGACTGCGGCCCCGGAGGTTATCAGGTGGGTAACTTCCCGCCGGGCTGGGTCGAGTGGAATGATCGTTTTCGCGACACCGCACGAGCCTTCTGGAAGGGTGACGACGGCCAACTGGCAGACTTTGCCGGGCGCATGACCGCCTCTGGCGAGATGTTCAACCAGCGCGGTCGCCGCCCCTACGCCTCACTCAACTTCATCACCGCCCACGATGGCTTTACGCTGAACGATCTGGTCTCTTACAACGACAAGCACAACGAAGCCAACGACGAGAACAATGAGGACGGCACCAACAACAACCTGTCCTGGAACCACGGCGTCGAAGGCCCGACCGACGACCCGCAGATCAATGCGTTGCGCCAGCGCCAGATGCGCAACTTCTTCGCCACCCTGCTGTTTGCCCAGGGCACACCGATGCTGGTGGCCGGTGACGAGTTCGCCCGCACCCAGCACGGCAACAACAACGCGTATTGCCAGGACAGCGACACCGGCTGGGTCGACTGGGACCTTAGCGACGATGGCAAGGCCCTGCTCAAATTCGTCAAACGCCTGATCAAGTTGCGTCTGGCCTATCCGATCCTGCGGCGCGGACGTTTCCTGGTGGGCAATTACAACGAGGACATCGGCGTCAAGGACGTCACCTGGCTCACGCCCGACGCCAGCGAGATGACCACCGAACAATGGGAGGAAGGCCATGGTCGCTGCCTGGGTATGCTGCTCGACGGCCGCGCCCAGGAAACCGGGATCCGCCGCAAAGGCGCCGACGCGACCTTGCTGCTGGTGGTCAACGCCCATCACGACGTCGTCAATTTCACCTTGCCGCAAGTACCCGACGGCAGTTTCTGGACCTGTCTGGTCGACACCAACCAACCCTCGATCCGTGGCCAGGAACGTTTCGATTTCGATGACCAGTACTCAGTGACCGGACGCTCGCTGCTGTTGTTCGAACTGCAGCGTGAAGAAGAGGATTAACCACCAGCCCCAGGCCACTCTCCAAGGAAAATTTTACCGATTATTCAGTGAAAGGCGACGTAACCCGAAGTATGGGCAATACTCAGCTCGCGGCAATCCAGGGTCCGGAAAGCCGGCAAACTTCTATCTGCACCTCGTCATCGACATGCAGAGGTTGACTTCAAGCCATCATCCATATCTGGCGGCACTACCAAAACAAGGATGTGACATCGATGAAATCCGTCTCGCTCCCCGATAGCAGCTTCCCGGCACAGGTGTGGAACAGCGCACTGCAGCTGGAGAATATCCCGGTCATCAATACCAGCACGCTGGTCCCGCCAGGCGCTCGCGTCGTGGTGATCGCCCCGCATCCCGGGGACGAAGTCGTGTCCTGCGGCGGTCTGCTGCAGTTATTGACCAGCCTTGGGCATCCCCTGCAACTGATCTCGATCACCGATGGCAGTGCCAGCCACCCGGGCTCGAACCTGTGGTCGGCCAAGCGTCTGAGCGTGTTCCGCCCTCAGGAAAGTGTCGAAGCCCTGAGGCGCCTGGGATTGCCCATGCACAGCCTGAAGTGGATCCGCGGCGGCTTCACCGACAACGCGCTGGCCGAGCAGGAGCAGCAACTGACCCGGTTCATTGCGCGTTATCTACGCCCCGGCGACGTGGTTTTCAGCATCTGGCGCGAGGACGGCCATGTCGACCATGATGCGGTCGGTCGGGCCGCCGCCAGAGCGGCCGCAATGGTCGACGCGCACCTTCGGGAAATACCCCTCGGGGCCTGGCACTGGCCGGCTCGCGAGCAAGGACTGATTCCCTGGCAACGGGCGCGCAAGATACGCCTGGACAGCTGGACAGTGGCCCGCAAAAGCCATGCGACCCATGCCTATGCCAGCCAACTGGACGGCGAGCCGGCCATCGGAATTGCGCCGATGCTCTCACGGCCGGTGCTCGAGCGCTTGCGCCTGCCCTACGAGATCGTGTTCTTGTAAGCGCGGGAGGTTGATCAACGGTCCGAAACTCTGAACTGCCGGGAAAAGTATCAGTCGCATAGGTAACCGGCCTTGATTCAGAGGAGCGACCGTGACCAGCGATTCAGACAGATTCTCTGTCAGCTCGGCAGCGTTGAACACTTCCCCGGCGATTCATCGCCTGAGAGTCCTGACAGTCAATACCCACAAGGGGTTCACCGCCCTCAATCGGCGCTTTATCCTTCCGGAATTACGCGAAGCCGTTCGCAGCACCTCGGCGGATCTGGTGTTTTTGCAAGAGGTGCTGGGCGAGCACGACCGCCATGCCTCGCGCTTTGACAACTGGCCGCAACAGTCCCAGTACGAGTTCCTCGCGGACAGCATGTGGAGCGACTTCGCCTATGGCCGCAATGCGGTCTATCCGAACGGCCACCACGGCAACGCGCTATTGTCGAAATACCCGATCCGCCATCATCGCAATCTCGACGTGTCGATCACCGGCCCCGAACGTCGCGGACTGCTGCATTGTGTGCTGGAGGTGCCGGGGCATGCCGAAGTGCACGCGATCTGCGTGCATTTGAGTCTGCTGGAAAGCCACCGCCAATTGCAGCTGGCCCTGCTCGGCCAACTGTTGGAATCATTGCCCGAGAAAGCACCGGTGATCATTGCCGGCGACTTCAACGATTGGCAGCTGCAGGGCAACGCCACCCTCGCCCGGCATAACTATCTGCACGAAGCTTTCGAACGCTACCATGGGCGTCCGGCCAAGACCTATCCCGCGCGCTGGCCACTGCTGCGCCTGGACCGTATCTACCTGCGCAATGCCAGTAGCCACCAGCCGAAAATCCTCAGCCACAAACCCTGGCCCCATCTCTCCGATCACTTGCCATTGGCGGTGGAAGTGCACCTCTGAACGCTTGAATTTGGCCTGCGCTATCACGATTACAGGCTCACCACAACTGTCAGATCTGACAGTACCGTTTGTCAGTTCCCTATTCATCGGCCACTAAAAGCGACTAGTACTGAAGTTGTCTGAAGGATCAGACATTTTTCAGTCCATTAGTGCAGAACCTTCAAGTCACTCATGAGCTTTTTTGATTGTCTGCGCCATGAATTCACGCCAGGAAGCCTCAATAAAAACCAAGGATCCGGACCTATCATGAATCGTCAAAACCCGCTATTTAAGTCATTACCGACAGCTTTTGCGATCACCAGCTCATTGCTGATTCTCTACCCTGAACCGGCTCAAGCGGCCTGCACGCTCACGCCCGGAGTCGGCAATGACACCTTCACCTGTGACAGTGGCAACAGCGGCCCACTCACCGATCTGTCCGGCGACAACAGCCTGACGTTTCCCGCCACTGGAACGGGCAGCATCATCGGTAATGTCAGCTTCGGCGCCGGCAACGACCGGGTAGTGATGGATTCGGGCACGATCACCGGCACCCTCAATCAGGGTGATGGCCAGGACACCCTGCAGATCAACGCCGGGCAAATCGCCGGTGCTGTCCGCCAGGGCAGTGGCATCGATGATTTCATCATGAGCGGCGGGCGCATCCAGTCCCTGGCCCAGGGCGATGGCCTGGACACCTTCCTGATGACCGGTGGGACAATCGTCGGCGCCTTCGAGGACGGCGACATCGCGAAGATGACTGGCGGCACCATCGGCCGGGTGGATATGAAGCTCGACGACAACACCTTCGATCTGTCCGGAGGAGAGATCATTGGCAATCTGGTCACCGGCTTCGGCACCGACACGATCATCGTCTCCGGCGGCAGGATTGGCGGCAATGTCAGCGTCAGCGGTGGCGACGACAGCATCACCGTCACCGGCGGTGTCATTGACGGGGAGATTCGTGCCAGCAACGGCAACGACCGCCTGCTCTGGGAGGGCGGCGGCCTGATCAACTCGGCGATATTGATGGGCGATGGCAATGACAGCACTGTGCTGCGCAATCTCGCCGAGGCAATACTCTCCTCCACCCCCAATCTGGATGGCGGGCCAGGCAATGACACCTTGACGTTCGATAGCAGTACCTCGGGCAACCCTGCACGCTATATCCATTGGGAGACGGTCAATCTGGGTAAGGACTCGATCTTCAACCTGGCCGGGAACTTTGTCCTGGGTGACAGCGTTACCGGTGCCGGCGTTTTCAACATCGATGCCAGCAGCGCCCTGGAGGTCTCAGAAGGGAGCATCAGCCCTTTCACCAGCGGCCGACTCACCACCCTGAACAATGCCGGGGTCATCGACATGAGATCCGGCAACAGCCGTACGAGTGACAGCCTGACCGTACAGGGCAACTACGTCGGCAACAAAGGCCAACTGCGCCTGCAAAGCGTGCTCGGCGATGACCTCTCGGCCAGCGATAAACTGGTGGTCAACAACGGTAACTTGAGCGGCAACACCCGAATCAGCGTCAGCAACCTTGGCGGCCTCGGCGCACTTACCCGGCAGAACGGCATCCAGCTGGTCGAGGCTCAAGGCACCGCCGTCAGCGACGCCCAGGCATTCTCCCTCAAGGGTACGGTCACGGCCGGCGCCTATGACTACCACCTGTATAAAGGCGGGGTGACCCCCGGCACCGAGAACAGTTGGTACCTGCGCTCGGCGGTGGTGGCCCCGGCCGTGGTGACCGTGGCCAATCCGGACCCGAGCCTGCCGCCCATCAGCGTTCCCGTGGTGGCAGTGCCGGTTGCGGCCGCCGGAACCCCGGCATTGCCGGCGGCGGTTCCCGGCGCGGCGCCGATTCCCCTGTACCGCCAGGAAGTACCCGTCTGGTCGGCGCTCGTTCCGGCGGCGGCGACCCTCACTCTGACCGCGCTCGGTACCTTCCATGAGCGTCAGGGCGAGCAGCGTCTGTTGACCGAGACCGGGGCATTGGGCGCAGGCTGGGGCCGGGCCTATGGCAAGAGTCTGGACCGGACCTGGGCGGGTACGGTAACCCCGAGCCTGAAGGGTTCACTCAGCGGATTTCAGATTGGCCATGATGTGTACGGCTCACACACCTCCGGAGGACAAACCCAGCGCAGCGGTTTTTTTCTCGGACAGACCCGCCTGCGGGGTGACATCGATGGTTTCAACCAGGGCTATGAGGGACGCCGCGCGGGCAAGCTGAAGTACGAAAACTACAGCCTGGGCTTGTACTGGACCCTCACCGACCCACAAGGCCGGTACCTCGATATGGTCGCCATGGGCACTCGTCTGGACGGTCACAGCAGCTCCGAACGCGGTCTCAAAATCCGCAACCGCGGGCATGCGCTCAGCCTGTCGGCGGAAGCCGGTTACCCGATTGCGCTGCCTGGCAACTGGGTGTTCGAACCGCAGGTACAAGCCATCTATCAACAGATCTCGCTGGACAGTCAGGACGATGGCATTTCCCGGGTCTCCTTCGACTCGGACAGCGCCTGGACAGGCCGTCTGGGTGTGCGCCTCAAAGGTGCCTACGAGGTCAACGGCATGCCGGTGGAACCCTACCTGCGCAGCAACCTGTGGCAGACCTTCGACGGTACCGACACTGTCACCTTCGACAATGCCACCCGGATCACCACCGAGCAGAAAGCTTCCTCGGCGGACATCGGCATCGGCCTGGTGGTGAGTCTAACCTCCTCCGTCAGCCTGTATTCCAGCGTCGATTACAGCACCCACCTCGACAGCAATGACCTTGAAGGCTTCGCCGGCAACCTGGGTATCCGGGTCAGTTGGTAGTCCGTAGTCTGCCATGACGGCCTCAGCCTCGAAGGGAGGCTGGGTGTGCGGATGCGTTGGTGTTAGATGTGACAGCACCGTTCGTCGGCCATTTCATTCGCGAAAGATAATTTACAACTACACCTTTGAATAACTGAGGGAACAGAAATTTAACAATTCGTTAATGCAGAACGCTCAATTCGAGCGGGAGCTTTTCTGGATGTCTGCAGGGCGAACCCCTACTTCGGTCAGGCTAAAAAGCCAAGGACCCGGACACCATGAAACGCCATTTCTGCTTCCTGAAATCGATGCCGAGCGCATTCGCTGTTACCTCCTCCCTGATCATTTTTTCTCCCCTGACTGTTCACGCTGCCTGCACGTTGACGCCCGGCAGCGGTAACAATGATTTCAGCTGTGACAGTGGCAGCAGCGGCTCGCTGACCGATCTGCAAGGCAACAACAGTCTGACGTTTCCCACCAATGGTACTGGCAGCATCAATGGCGATGTGCGCTTCGGCGCCGGTACCGATCGGGTGGTGATGGACTCCGGTTCGATCAATGGTGCGCTCGATCAGGGCGATGGCCGCAACACCTTGCAGATCAGCGCCGGGCAGATTACCGGGGCCGTGCGACAGGGTAATGGCGTCGACGATTTCATCATGTCCGGTGGGCTTGTTCAGTCACTGACTCAAGGCGAAAGCCGGGATAACTTCCTGATGACCGGCGGTACGATAGTCGGCGCCTTCGAAGACGGTGATGTGGCAAAGATGACAGCAGGAACTATCGGCCGGGTCGACATGAAACTCGACAACAATTTTTTTGATCTGTCTGGCGGGCAGATCTTCGGCCATCTGGTCACCGGTCTGGGTACCGACACCCTCATCGTTTCGGGCGGCAGGATTGGCGGTAATCTCAGCGTCAGCGGTGGCGACGACCGCATCACCGTCAGCGGTGGCGAGATCGTCGGGGAGATTCGTGCGAGCGCCGGCAACGACCGTCTGGTCTGGGACAGCGGCGGCCTGATCAGGTCAGCGATATCGATGGGCGATGGCAATGACCTCGCCAGCCTGCGCAACCTCAATGAGACAACGCTCTCCTCTACCCCCAGGGTCGATGGCGGATCCGGCAACGACGCACTGACCTTTGAGCAAAGCACCTCGGCAGGCGCGGCGCGCTACATCAATTGGGAGTCGGTCAATCTGCGTAAAGACTCGATCTTCAACCTGGCCGGGAACTTTGTCCTGGGTGACAGCGTTACCGGTGCCGGCGTGTTCAATATCGACCCCAGCAGCGCCCTGGAGGTCTCTGAAGGGAGCATCAGCCCTTTCACCAGCGGCCGACTCACCACCCTGAACAATGCCGGGGTCATCGACATGCGCACTGGCAGCACCCGGGCCAACGATATCCTTACCGTACAGGGCAACTACGTGGGTGACAGCGGGCGGTTGCGCCTGCAAAGCGTGCTCGGCGATGACCTCTCGGCCAGCGATAAACTGGTGGTCAATGACGGTTCCTTGAGTGGCAGCACCCGGATCTCCATCGAAAACCTCGGCGGCACCGGTGGCCTGACTCTGCAAAACGGCATCCAGCTGGTCCAGGCCCAAGGCACCGCCGTCAGCGACAATCAGGCGTTCTACCTCAGACGTCCGGTCGCGGCCGGCGCCTATGACTACTACCTGTACAAAGGCGGGGTGACCCCCGGCACCGAGAACAGTTGGTACCTGCGCTCGGCAGTGGTGGCCCCGGCCGTGGTGACCGTGGCCAATCCGGACCCGAGCCTGCCGCCTATCAGCGTTCCCGTGGTGGCAGTGCCGGTTGCGGCCGCCGGAACCCCGGCACTGCCGACCGCGGTTCCCGGCGCGGCGCCGATTCCCTTGTACCGCCAGGAAGTACCCGTCTGGTCGGTGCTCGTTCCGGCGGCGGCGACCCTCACTCTGACCGCGCTCGGTACCTTCCATGAGCGTCAGGGCGAGCAGCGTCTGTTGACCGAGACCGGGGCATTGGGCGCAGGCTGGGGCCGGGCCTATGGCAAGAGTCTGGACCGGACCTGGGCGGGTACGGTAACCCCGAGCCTGAAGGGTTCACTCAGCGGATTTCAGGTTGGCCATGATGTGTACGGCTCACACACCTCCGGTGGACAAACCCAGCGCAGCGGTTTTTTTCTCGGACAGACCCGCCTGCGGGGTGATATCGAGGGTTTCAACCAAGGCTATGAGGGGCGTCGTGCCGGCAAGCTGGAATTCGAAAACTACAGCCTGGGCCTGTACTGGACCCTCACCGACCCACAAGGCTGGTACCTCGACACGGTCGCCATGGGCACTCACCTGGACGGTCACAGCAGCTCCGAACGCGGCCTCGAAATCCGCAACCGTGGGCACGCCTTCAGCCTGTCGGCGGAAGCCGGCTACCCGATTGCGCTGCCAGGCAACTGGGTGGTCGAACCCCAGGTGCAAGTCATCCACCAACGGATCTCGCTGGACGATCAAGACGATGGCGTTTCCCGACTGTCCTTCGATTCGGACAGTGCCTGGATCGGACGTCTGGGTGTGCGCCTCAAAGGTGCCTACGAGGTCAACGGCATGCCGGTGGAACCCTACCTGCGCAGCAACCTGTGGCAGACCTTCGACGGTACCGACACTGTCACCTTCGACAATGCCACCCGGATCACCACCGAGCAGAAAGCTTCCTCGGCGGACATCGGCATCGGCCTGGTGGTGAGTCTAACCTCCTCCGTCAGCCTGTATTCCAGCGTCGATTACAGCACCCACCTCGACAGCAATGACCTTGAAGGTCTTGCCGGCAGCCTCGGTATCCGGGTCAGCTGGTAGTCCCGTAGCCTGCTAACGAAAGCCTCTAAACCGGGGCTTGGCGGATGATCTTGCGTGCAAACAAGAACTTAGAGAAACCTTAAATATCAAATATTTGACGCTCATAAAATAACGCTACCGCCCATCATTCAATTTCTTGACGCAAGGTCTGGGGTCTTCTTAGCTTCACTTTACTACCCCCGGAAATACCATCCGGGGCAAGCCTCGAAACACCTGCGCAAGCGGGCCGGCGGGCTTCGCCTCATTGAATTCGGTCGCCCCTCACTCGGGGTAGGAGAGACGCCATAGCGTGATAAGGCATGCCATTGCAAGGTAGACCTCCATGAAAACTTCAATCACCCCACAAGAGATCAAAATCACCATTTGTGCCGTTTCGACTACGTTGTTGCTCTGTTCCTCCATGGAGGTTCAGGCAGGTAATGCCGAAGAGGAGTCGACGCCCTGGTATCGCCAGGACATTCCAGTGTTTACCTTGCCGACACCGGATTCGACGTTCATCGGACCTTACAGCTCCAACCCGCGCCTCGACACTCAGCCGCTGACCCTCAATGAAGCCGCCCCTGCCGCCTGGGAGCGGGTGTATGGTCAGGCCTCCAGGCAGGCTGAAAGCGACTTCCTCGTTTCGCAGTACTCCGACCACCTTTCCAGGGGGCCGGCGCTCTACACCCTGAAAAATGACAGCGGGCACACCCAGCGTGTCGGCCTGGTCGCAGGACAGAGCCAGTTCCAGAGCAACAGCAATGGCATGTTGACCTCACGCACCATCGCCGACCCGCGACATGACAGCCTGAACCTCGAAGGCCAGAGCCTGGGTGCCTACTGGAGCCTGACCGGCCCGCAAGGCTGGCATGTGGATTTGACCGCGAGCGGCGGCCGCGTCAATGGCTTCAGTCGCTCCGAACAAGGCGCCCGACAGGCAGCCGAGGGTAGTGCGGTGACGCTGTCGGTCGAAGGTGGATTCCCCATCGACATCAGCGAAAACTGGGTCGTTGAACCCCAGGCGCAGTTCATCAATCAACGGATCAGCCTGGACTCCCCGAATGGCGGCAATGGCAACGCCTCGTCCAGCGATTTGACGTCCTGGAGTGGTCGGGTCGGTGCGCGGTTGAAAGGTAGCTACGAAATTCGCGGGCTGCCGGTCGAACCCTATGTGCGGACCAACTTGTGGCATACGGTGCATAGCGGCGACACACTAAGCCTCGGCCAGGTCGACAAGATCAGCAGCAGCCACAAATCCTCCACTGTCGATTTGGGTCTGGGCCTGGTGGCCAGTGTCTCGCCCACAGTGAGCCTGTATGTCAGCGCCGACTACAGCAGCAGTGTCGACGACAACGATCTCAATGGTTTGATTGGCAGTCTGGGTGTGCGGATGCGTTGGTAAGGCTTTGCCACAACAAGTGGCAACCTGTGGTGAGGGGGCAACTTCCCTCACCACAATGCCGGCGTTAACCCTCGGGCCGCAGCATCAATACCCCCAACGGCGGCAGGTTCAACACCAGCGACAATTCCTCGCCATGGCTCGGCTGGTCCTCGGCCACGACACCGCCGCCATTCCCATAATTGGAACCGGCATAGGTGTCGGCATCGCTGTTGAACACTTCACTCCAGCGCCCGGCGAACGGCACACCGATCCGATAGGCCTGACGCGGCACTGGCGTGAAGTTGGCCACCACCAGCACCGGCCGCCCTTCCTTGCTCCAGCGCAACCAGGCATACACGCTGTTGATTGCATCATCACCGATCAGCCACTGGAACCCCTGCGGCGCATGGTCCTGATCGTGCAGCGCCGGCTCTTCGCGGTACAGCCGGTTCAGATCCGCCACCAGCTTCTGCACTCCCCGGTGCTCGGGATACTGCATCAGGTACCAATCCAGCTGCTGATCGTGGTTCCACTCGCGCCACTGGCCGAACTCGCAGCCCATGAACAGCAGCTTCTTGCCCGGATGCGCCCACATGAAGCTCAGGTAGGCGCGCAGGTTGGCGAATTTCTGCCAGCGATCGCCGGGCATTTTATCGATCAGCGAATGTTTGCCGTGGACCACTTCATCATGGGAGATCGGCAGGATGAACCGCTCGGACCAGGCGTACACCAGGCCGAAGCTCAACTCGTTGTGATGGTGAGCGCGATACACCGGATCCTGCTGAATGTAATGCAACGAGTCGTGCATCCAGCCCATGTTCCATTTGTAATTGAAGCCCAGGCCACCCTGCTGGGTACCCTGACTGACGCCCGGCCAGGCCGTCGACTCTTCGGCAATCATCAGCGCCCCCGGAGCCTCCAGCGCGACCACGTCGTTCAGGTGCCGGACAAAATCGATGGCTTCGAGGTTCTCGCGACCGCCGTGGCGATTGGGTACCCACTCGCCGGCTTTACGTGAATAGTCGCGGTAGAGCATCGAAGCCACTGCATCCACCCGCAGGCCATCGACATGGAAATGCTTGAGCCAGTGCAGCGCCGAGGCCAGCATGAAGCCGTGAACTTCAGTGCGTCCCAGGTTGTAGATCAAGGTATCCCAGTCCTGATGGAAACCTTCCTGAGGGTTGCCGTACTCATACAGCGCGGTCCCGTCGAATTGCGCCAGGCCATGGGTATCGGTGGGGAAATGCGCCGGGACCCAATCGAGGATCACCCCGATGTTCGCCTGGTGGCAGGCGTTGACGAAGGCGCCGAAATCCTCCGGCGAGCCGTAGCGGGCGCTCGGGGCGAATTGCGACAGTGGCTGATAACCCCAGGACCCCCCGAACGGATGCTCCATGATCGGCATCAGCTCGATATGGGTGAAGCCCAGTTCCTGTACGTAGGGGATCAAGCGCTCGGCCAGTTCATGCCAATTGTATTGACGTGAGACCTCACCGAGATCATCGACTTCGCACTGCCAGGAACCGGCATGCAATTCATAGATCGATAGCGGTGCATCCGGGCCGTGGCGCTCGCCACGAGTCTGCATCCACTCCTGGTCCTGCCAGTCGATCCGCAGTGGCGATGCGACTTTCGATGCGGTATCCGGTGGCAGCGAAGTGGCCAGCGCCACAGGGTCGGATTTGAGTGGCAGAATCCCGTTCGCGCCTAGAATTTCGTACTTGTAGGCCTCTCCTGCCTGCAGGCGCGGGATGAACAACTCCCACACCCCGGACGGATGACGCAGGCGCATCGGATGTCGACGGCCGTCCCAGACGTTGAAGTCACCGACCACCGAGACCCTTCGGGCATTCGGTGCCCACACGGCAAAACGCACGCCATCGACGCCGTCCACGGTCTTCAATTGCGCACCAAGGCACGCGCTCAGGTCGCGATGATTACCTTCGGCAAACAGATAAAGGTCCATCTCGCCGAGCAGCGGGCCGAAGCTGTAAGGGTCTTCGCTGGTCTGCTCGCCGCCCGCCCAGTTGATGCGCAATTGATAGGGCTGTGCGCGGTCGAAATGCCCGACAAACAAACCCGGCACGTCAGTCGCATCGAGGTTCCCGAGTATTTCACCGCTATCGCGGGCCAGCACCTGAACACTCAGGGCACCGGGCAGGAACCCTCGAATAAACTGCCCGCCGGCACCATCGCCATGGGGCCCCAGGATCGCAAACGGATCGCGATGCTCGGCGCGCACCAACCCATCGATATCCTTGGCGCCAGGCAGCAATGCCTCTTTCGAATGACCCTGTTCCCTGTTTGAGAAACTCATGACTACTCTCCACTGGTCTCTGTGTCGGAAAAGGGTTTGAGCCCACTCAATAACCCGTATAAACCGTGCAATGGCACCGGCAGCCAGGTGGGACGATTCTCGGCTTCATAGACGACCTCATAAGCCGCTTTCTCCAGGCCAAACAACGCCAGCGCGGCGTCCTCACCTTCGGCGTCCTGCCATGCCTGAGCAAGACTAGACGTTGCCAGCCGATATGCCTGAACAAAAGCCTCTCGCGCTTCAATGACATAGCGCTCGGTCACGCGTAGACGTGCGGCGTGGGCATGAGCCGATACGTCGACGCTCTGCGCATTCAACGCCATCGCCGCCGCGTAGTCGAACGAGCGCAACACACCACTGACATCCTTGTACGGGCTGTGCTTGCCCCGACGTTCATGCAATGCCCGCGCCGGTTCGCCTTCGAAGTCGATCAGATAGGCATCTCCCTTGATCACCAGCACCTGGCCCAGATGCAGGTCACCGTGTACACGAATGCGCAAACCGCCAATGGCCCGCTTCGCCAGCGCTTGAATGTGGCTGAGCAAAGCTTTCTTGTGTTGCAGCAAACGGCTGACCAGCAACTGATCCTCGGGCCGTAGCTCGACCTGATGCTGCTTGAGCAGCTGCAAGGCGCGCTCCAGTTGCGCGCCGATGTGCCGGGTCCACGCCTGTGCATCCTTGAGGGTACTCTGTTGCGGGCTGAAATCGGGGTTGTCGGTGGGCGCCGCCAATACCTGATGCATCTCGCCCAGACGTTGCCCCAGCATGCCGGCGAAATCCTTCAATTCGCCAAGGGCGTTGTAATGCTGTTCCTGCTCGGACATCGCTTCGGCCAATTCGTCGCGAACCGCTCGTTCAAGGTTGTTCTGCGTCCACTCCCAGGCGTCGCCCTGATTGCTCAGGTAACCCTGGGCGATCATCAGCAAGTTGTCCTCACCCTGCTCATCACGGCGGATCACCGAGCCGAGCAGCGGTGAAATATGGCTGAAACCTGCCGCGGTCAGATACGCGCCCATCTCCAGTTCCGGATGGACACCGGCACTGACTTTGCGGATCAATTTCAATACCAGGCTGTTGCCAATCACCACCGAACTGTTGGACTGCTCGGCCGACAGATAACGTACTTCAGATTCGTCGTTCAAGCCCAGCTTCGCCAGCTCGGCGGTCGGTTCGAAACGGATCTCGCCGGCGCTGGTCGGTAACACCGAATACGCCTGGATGCCCTGCAAAACCGCCCGTACAAAGCTATCGAGGCTGAAGGCATCGGTAATCAGGCCGACTTGCCGTCCGCGCCGGACCCGGGCTAATGCCAGTTGCTGCGGCAAGGCCGCACTGTACTGATCCTCGGCCAGCAAACCGAAGGGCAGTTGATAGCGGCTGGTATGGCCGTCGCTGGTGACCTCTATCTCGCTGAACAACACCGGATGCTGCGGGTCGCCAAAACGCACGCCGTAGACGATATGCACCTGCCCGATGGTCGTGTCCTTGTTGGCGAACCAACGACGCTTGGGCAACCAGGCCGGCAGCGAAGTCTGCTCCAGGGTGGTGCGCGACGGCGCTTCGAGCAATTCTTCGAGGCGCTTTTTCAGCACCAGGGTGGTGAAGTCCGGCATGCTCTGCGCCGGTTCCACATGCCAGCTGGGCATCTGGTTTTCCGCTGCCAGCACAAACCAGTAGAACCCATAGGGCGCCAGGGTCAGCAGGAAATTCAACTGGCCGATCGGAGGGAAAGCATTACCGCCGAGCATCTCTACCGGCACCATTCCAGCATACGTCGACAAGTCGAGTTCGGCGGCCTGGGCGCTGCGCGACACGTTGGCCACGCAGAGAATGATTTCATGCTTGCCGTCGGGCCCGGTGTATTCGCGGGTATACGCCAGGATCCGCCGGTTGCTCGGCGAGAGCATCCGCAACGTACCGCGACCGAAGGCTTTCGACTGCTTACGCACCGCCAGCATCCGCCGGTTCCAGTTCAGCAGCGAATGGGGATCGCCGGCCTGGGTCTCGACGTTCACCGACTGATAACCGTAGAGCGGGTCCATGATCGGCGGCAACACCAGGCTGGCCGGGTCGGCGCGGGAGAAGCCGCCGTTGCGGTCGATCGACCATTGCATCGGCGTGCGCACCCCGTCGCGGTCACCGAGGTAGATGTTATCGCCCATGCCGATTTCATCGCCGTAATACAGGGTCGGGGTGCCCGGCATCGACAGCAGCAGACTGTTGAGCAACTCGACCCGACGACGGTCGCGCTCCATCAAGGGCGCCAGGCGTCGGCGAATCCCCAGGTTGATCCGCGCCCGACGGTCGGCCGCGTAGTAATTCCACAGGTAATCACGCTCTTTGTCGGTGACCATTTCCAGGGTCAGTTCATCGTGGTTACGCAGGAAAATCGCCCACTGGCAGTTGGCCGGAATCTCCGGGGTCTGGCGCAGGATGTCGGTGATTGGAAAGCGGTCTTCCTGGGCCAGTGCCATGTACATGCGCGGCATCAAGGGAAAGTGAAAGGCCATGTGGCACTCGTCACCACTCTCCCCCTTGGAAGCACCCCCCTTGCAATCACCAAAGTACAGTTGAGTGTCTTCCGGCCATTGGTTGGCTTCGGCCAGCAGCATGCGGTCCGGGTAATTGGCATCGATCTCGGCACGGATCTGCTTGAGCACCTGATGGGTCTCGGGCAGGTTCTCGTTGTTGGTGCCGTCGCGCTCGATCAGGTAGGGAATCGCGTCCAGCCGCAAGCCGTCGATGCCCATGTCCAGCCAGTAGCGCATCACCGAGAGCACGGCTTTCATGACTTGTGGGTTATCGAAATTCAGGTCCGGCTGGTGGGAATAGAACCGGTGCCAGAAGTACTGGCCGGCCACCGGATCCCAGGTCCAGTTGGATTTTTCGGTGTCGAGAAAGATGATCCGGGTACCGTCATACTTCTGATCGTTATCGGACCAGACATAGAAGTCCCGAGCCGCCGAACCAGGCTTTGCCTTGCGTGCCCGCTGGAACCAGGGGTGCTGGTCCGAGGTATGGTTGATGACCAGCTCGGTGATGACCCGCAGCCCGCGCTTGTGGGCCTCTGCGATAAAGCGCTTGGCGTCGGCCATGGTCCCGTAATCGGCATGCACGCCACGGTATTCGGCAATGTCGTAACCATCGTCACGACGCGGTGAAGGGTAGAACGGCAGTACCCAGATGGTGTTCACACCGAGATCTGCAATGTAATCGAGTTTGGCGATCAAGCCAGGAAAGTCGCCGATCCCGTCATTGTTCGAGTCGAAAAAAGACTTGACGTGTACTTGGTAAATCACCGCATCCTTGTACCAGAGCGGATCCTTGATAAAGGCGGCTGACCTGGGTTTCTTCGCCATCTGTGACTCCTGTTGAATTCATAAAAGCGGGCGTGCCGTATGAGTTTGGGAGCCTCCGGGCAAAGCCATGTTTCTCAAGCTGCCGTTATCCGCCAGATCCCGAACGGCTGATGCCAGGGTTCGATCCGCATCCACTGGGTCTTGCCATACCAGGTCCAGCGATGGCCGCTCATCAGGTCTTCACCGCTGGTTTGTGCATCGTCAGGCAAGTCCATCTCCCACAGCGGCAATTCGAAACTCGCCTCCTGGGCGTTGAACGGATCGAGGCTGATCGCCACCAGAATGAAATTGCTGCCGTCGACGCTGCGCTTGCCGAAATACAGAATGTTGTCGTTCCACGCGTTGTAGACCTTCAGCCCCAGATGACTGTGCAACGCCGGGTTCTGCCGGCGAATGCGATTGAGCTGGGCGATCTCGGCAATGATGTTGCCCGGCGCAGTGAAGTCCCGCGGGCGGATCTGGTATTTCTCCGAATCCAGATACTCTTCCTTGCCCGGTACCGGCGCCGACTCACACAACTCGAAGCCTGAGTACATGCCCCACAGCCCCGAACCCATGGTCGCCAATGCAGCGCGGATGAGGAAACCGGCGCGCCCCGATTCATGCAGGAACCCGGGATTGATGTCCGGCGTATTGACGAAAAAATTCGGCCGGAAGCACTCACGCCATGGCGACTCGTTCAGCTCGGTGAAATAAGTCGCCAGTTCGGCCTTGGTGTTGCGCCAGGTGAAGTAGGTATAGCTCTGGGAATAACCGACCTTGCCCAATCGCGCCATCATCGCCGGCTTGGTAAAGGCCTCGGCGAGGAAGATCACCTCGGGGTACAACGCCCGCACATCGGCGATCATCCACTGCCAGAACGGGAGGGGCTTGGTGTGCGGATTGTCGACGCGGAAAATCTTCACGCCCTCCTCGATCCATCCGATGACGATATCGCGCAGTGCGAGCCAGAGACTGGGGATCGCATCGACCGCATAAAAATCGACGTTGACGATATCCTGATACTTCTTCGGCGGGTTCTCGGCGTATTTGATGCTGCCATCCGGCCGCCAGCTGAACCAGCCCGGATGCTCTTTGAGCCAAGGGTGATCCTGGGAACACTGAATGGCGAAATCCAGGGCGATTTCCAGCCCGTGGTCAGCAGCGGCGGCCACCAGCCGGCGGAAGTCTTCACGAGTGCCCAGTTCGGAGTGAATGGCTTCGTGCCCTCCCTCGGCACCGCCGATGGCATAAGGACTGCCCGGATCGTCGGGGCCGGCCGTCAGGGAGTTGTTCGGGCCCTTGCGATAGCTGCGGCCGATCGGGTGGATCGGCGGGAAATACAACACGTCGAAGCCCATATCGTGGATCATCGACAAGCGCGAGTGCACATCATTGAAGGTGCCATGACGCATTGGGTCATCGGTGATCGAGCGCGGAAACAGCTCATACCAACTGGCAAACTGCGCCAGTTCGCGCTCGACGTCCACCGCATACTCAGGGCTGATACTGAGGAACGCTCGATGATCGGCCTGGGCCATCAACTCAGCGCTGCGCTCATGCAAAAACAGTGCAACCTGCTCGGCTTCCAGCAAACCGGACAGATCATGGTGCAACGCGTGCAGTTGCTCGCTCAATGTCCCTTCAGTGCGTGAAGCCGCCTGCAGCACGTGGCTGCGCCCTTCCTGCAATTCCAGGCTGACCGGCACCCCGGCCATATGTTTCTTGCTCAACTCATAACAGAAACTGGCGAACTGATCGATCCAGGCTTCAATACGAAACCCATAAAGACCCTGTTCGGTCACCATGAACTGCCCTTCCCAGCTGTTATTGCCCAGATCGGTCATGGTCAGGCTATGCCACTGCGAATCAGCCGATCCACGCCAGCACAGCTTCACCGCCAGCTGGTCGTGGCCATCGGCGAACACCTTGCTGGTGACTACCACTGGCTGGCCCACCACCGCCTTGACGGCAAACTGGCCACCATCGATCACCGGCGCGGTGCTCTCGATCGCAATCCGTGGCAACAGCAACGCCTGCGGCAAGGGTAATTGCGGGTTGTGCTCAAGCTCTGTCGGTTGTTCAGCAATCATCGAGCATCTCTCCTTACGCCCCATGGACGCTCTTGTGCCTGGTCGAATCTCACCTGCGCTGGTGTTCTATGAATGAACACACTTAGGTTCCGAGCCAAAAGCAGGGGCAAAAGTTCATATGGATTTGCCTGCGGCATGCCTTGGGAAAAAACCGGGAGTCAAAGTCACCCCTCAACGTTCAATCGCTTTACTCCTGTCACAACAAGCAGAAACGAGGCCACATCCATGGGCATTCCTATTCCGGCTGAGACTCCTGATCCGAACATCGACGACCCGACCCTGCCACCGCCTGACCCCACACCCGACCCGACACCCGTGCCGGAGAAAGATCCAACTCCGCCGGGCACTCAGACTCCCGTGGGCGACCCGCAGAGCGAGGAGCCGCCGGTGAAGGCGTGATGCAAGCGTAGTCACGGTTCATGGCAGGCGTGCGTGAGCAAGCCACCGATTTGTGTCATCTGACTCTGATAGTCAATAACACTTGCCTGACCTATGGCTCATCCTTCTCCAGCAACTTGACCACCATTGGCATCACACCCAGTATCAGCAGCGCCAACAAGGTACTGAGTACCGCCGTCGCCTCTCGGCCCAGGCCGGCCGAGACGCCGATGGCGGCGGTCATCCACAGGCCGGCGGCGGTGGTCAGGCCTTTGACCTGGCCCTCGTCGCCTTCGGTGTTTTTCAGGATGGTCCCGGCACCGAGGAAGCCGATCCCGGCGACCACGCCCTGGATCACCCGGCTCATCGCGTCGGCCTGGGCGCCGGACATCTGTGGCACCAGCACGAACAAGGCCGCGCCCAGCGCTACCAGCATGTGGGTGCGAACGCCCGCGGCCTTGCCCTTTTGTTCGCGCTCGAAGCCGAGAATGCCGCCGAGGATGGCGGCCATCAGCAGGCGCACAGTGATTTTCGTCAGTTGTCCGGCATCGCCGATATCGGCGAACTCGGCTTGTAGCGTTACCCAAACCTCATGCCACCAGGCGTTCATGGCGCTGTCCTTCTTATTGGTCAATATGCGATGGACAGCAGCCGTGAGCAGTCGTGCGGCAAGGGACCAGTGACCATCAATCGGCTGCCCAGAACGATGGCCAGCCGCTGAAACCTAATACTCAAACCCCCGACAAAAGGACAACGCCATGACTGTGCGCATCGAAAACCAGATCTGCTTCTTCGAAACTGACGAGGTTCAGGAGCAACGCCCCGCCGCCGAGGTGACGGTCATCACCGATCCGGAAGTGGCCATGTCGGCGGTCGAGCTCAACGGCGGGCGCGTATACATCACCGAAGCAGAAGCCGACGCATTGACCGTAGCAGGTGCCGTCGACGGGCGCCGGCATTTGAAGGCCAGCGAGCGTGGTTCGGTGATTTGACTGACGTGGATCACAGACATTCGCCGGCACCCGTGCCAGACGCTGGCGCCTTGTAAGCAAAGGGTCGCCGAGGGGTGCAGCAAGTTGTCGCAGGCAGGTCCCTGGCGCGCATCTGATCCGCTTTTTATTCCAATACCTGAGTCTGTTATGCAAACAGATCGCTGGTCATAGTGTATCGGCCTGATGGAGGCTGATGAGCGAACGACCATGAGCGATAAAATCCCCGTCCGATTAGTAGAAACATTCGAGCCTTCACGTCCAAAGATGAAGGCCAAGTCCAGCGACAACCTGATCCACACCCGCAGCTTCAGCGGTTTGTTCCGCACCCTGCGGTTGGGCGGCGCAGGCTTTTTGTTCCTGGCGTTTTTCGGCACCGTGTGGCTGAACTGGGGCGGCCGTCAGGCGGTGCTCTGGGACTTGTCGGAGAGCAAGTTCCACATCTTCGGCGCGACGTTCTGGCCGCAGGATTTCATTCTGCTCTCGGCGCTGCTGATCATCTGCGCGTTCGGCCTGTTCGCCATTACCGTATTCGCAGGCCGGGTCTGGTGCGGCTACACCTGCCCTCAGAGTTCCTTCACCTGGCTATTCATGTGGTGCGAAAAAGTCACCGAAGGCGAGCGCAACCAGCGAATCAAGCTGCAAGCAGCGCCCTGGGGGCCGAACAAGCTGATGCGCCGCTCGGCCAAGCACACTCTGTGGCTGGCCATCAGCCTGCTCACCGGTTTGACCTTTGTCGGCTACTTCACGCCGATCCGGCCCCTGGCCAGCGAACTGCTGACCTTGCAGATGGGTGGCGTCAGTCTGTTCTGGGTGCTGTTCTTCACCGGCGCCACCTACATCAACGCCGGCTGGTTGCGCGAAGCGGTGTGCATGCACATGTGTCCCTATGCACGCTTTCAAAGCGTGATGTTCGACAAGGACACCCTGACCATCTCCTACGACGTGGCGCGCGGCGAAAGCCGGGGCCCGCGTAAACGCGGCGTCACCTCGGCCGAATCCGGCCTGGGCGACTGCATCGACTGTCAGTTGTGCGTGCAGGTGTGCCCGACCGGCATCGATATCCGCGACGGCTTGCAGATGGAATGCATCGGTTGCGCGGCCTGTATCGATGCCTGCGACTCGATCATGGACAAAATGGGCTATGCCCGCGGACTGGTCAGTTATACCTCGGAGCATGAACTCCAGGGAGGCAAGACCCATTGGCTGCGGCCACGGCTGATCGGCTACACGGCAGTGCTGGTGCTGATGATCGGCGCCCTGGCCCTGGCGCTGGTAGAGCGGCCGATGGTGTCCCTGGATGTGAGCAAGGACCGCGGCCTGTTCCGCGAGAACAGTCAGGGCCAGATCGAAAACATCTACAGTCTGAAGGTGATCAACAAGACCCAGCAGCGCCAGCAGTACGGCCTGGAACTGGTGGATGGCGATGGCTTCCAGTTGCAGGGCAAGACCGACCTGAGCCTGGCGCCGGGTGAGATTGTCGACGTGCCGGTGTCGGTGGCGATGACCACCGAACGGCCGAGCAGCAGCTCGCAGAGCATCAGCTTCAAGGTTGTCGACAGCGACGAGCCGGAGATCTATAGCGTGGCGAAGAGCCGGTTTGTTGCACCGATGAATCGTTGAGGCTTTAAGATTGCGAGCGCTCTTGGGGCTGTTACGTGCAAGTCAGTCAATGGTGGTGACCCGACAAAGATCGCAGCCTGCGGCAGCTCCTACGGATTTGTGTACGACCTGCGATCAATGGGGCATCGATTCGGCGTAGGAGCTGCCGCAGGCTGCGATCTTTTGGCTGCTTCGACCGCGCAAAAAACTTGAATGAACCAAACCGGGCATTAGATGAAACGCTACGAAAAATTCGCCGATGACATCGCTGAACTGATCCGCTCCGGGGTCCTCGGCCCCGGCCAGCGCGTGCCGTCGGTGCGCTACGCCAGTCAGACTTACGGGGTCAGCCCGTCCACGGTGTTCCAGGCCTACTACCTGCTGGAACGTCGCGGCCTGATCCGCGCCCGGCCGCGTTCCGGCTACTTCGTCAACACCCACGCACCGAGCCCCTTCTCGGAGCCGGTGATCAGCAGCCAGGTCAACGAGTCCACCGAAGTCGACGTCAGCGAACTGGTGTTCTCGGTCCTCGACTCGATCAAGGACCCGAGCACCGTGCCGTTCGGCTCGGCCTTCCCCAGCCCGACCCTGTTCCCGCTGCAACGTCTGGCCCGCTCTTTGGCCAGCGCCAGCCGCGAAATGGACCCGCGCATGGTGGTCACCGACATGTCGCCGGGCAACCCGCAATTGCGTCGGCAAATCGCCCTGCGCTACATGGTCGGCGGCCTGATGCTGCCGATGGAAGAGCTGCTGATCACCAATGGTGCCCTCGAGGCCCTGAACCTGTGCCTGCAAGCGGTGACCGAACCCGGTGACCTGGTGGCCATCGAAGCCCCGGCGTTCTATGCCTGCCTGCAAGTGTTGGAGCGACTGAAGCTCAAGGCCGTGGAAATCCCCGTGCACCCCAGGGACGGCATCGACCTTGGAGTCCTCGCACAAACCCTGGAACGATACCCGATCAAAGCCTGCTGGTGCATGACCAGCTTCCAGAACCCGATGGGCGCGACCATGCCCGAAGCCAAGAAGCAGGAACTGGTGGAGTTGTTGCGCAGTCATCAAGTGCCGCTGATCGAGGACGACGTCTACGCCGAACTCTATTACGGCCAACAGGCGCCGAAACCGGCCAAGGCGTTCGACACCGAAGGCCTGGTGATGCACTGTGGCTCCTTCGCCAAAAGCCTGGCTCCCGGCTACCGCATCGGCTGGGTTGCCGCCGGGCGCTATGCGCAAAAAATCGAACGGCTGAAGCTCATGACCTCACTCTGCGCCTCGATGCCGGCCCAGGCCGCTATCGCCGACTACCTGCAACACGGCGGTTACGACCGTCACCTGCGCAAACTGCGCTACGCCCTGGAAGAACAGCAAAGCGCCATGCTTGCGGCCATTGCCCGCTACTTCCCGGCCCAGACCCGCGTCAGCCAACCGGCCGGCGGCTACTTCCTGTGGCTGGAACTGCCAGAGCAGATGGACTCCTTGAAGTTGTTCCAGATGGCCCTGGCCCAAGGCATCAGCATTGCTCCAGGACCGATTTTCTCACCGACCCGACGCTTCAGGAATTGCATTCGATTGAATTACGGCAGCCCATGGAACGAGGCGGCGGAAAAGGCCATGGAGACCTTGGGGCGGATTGTGCGGTCGTTCTGAACAGCAAAAAGATCGCAGCCTGCGGCAGCTCCTGCGCCGACCGGGTAATCCCCCCGTAGGAGCTGCCGAAGGCTGCGATCCTTTGATCTTGAACCTTACCGCCCACCCCCAAGATCCACAAAAGTCCCGGTCGCATACGAGGCCTTGTCCGACAGCAGCCAGACAATCGCCTCCGCCACTTCTTCCGGGCGGCCACCACGGGCCATGGGAATGGCGGATTCAAGTTTGCTGACCCGCTCCGGGTCCCCGCTCAGTGCGTGGAAATCGGTGAAAATGAAGCCCGGACGCACCGCGTTGACACGAATGCCCTCACCCGCCACTTCTTTGGACAGGCCTATGGTGAAGCTGTCCAGCGCGCCTTTGGAGGCGGCATAGTCGACATATTCATTGGGTGAACCCAGGCGCGAGGCAACCGAGGACACGTTGACGATGCTGCCGCCCTGGCCACCGTGTTTGGGCGACATGCGCAGCAGTGCGTGCTTGGCGCAGAGAATCGGCCCCAGCACGTTGGTCCGGATGGTCTTGAGAATGCGGAATTCGGACATTTCATCGACCCGGGACTTCTGCCCGACGGTGCCCGCGTTGTTGACCAGCGCCGTGACCCGTCCCAACTCGATATCGACCCGGTGGAACAGCGCAATGACTTCGTCTTCGATACTGACATCGGCGCGCACCGCAATCGCCTGGGCGCCCAGTCCACGGACTTGCTCGAGTACCTGCTGGGCGGCCTGCTCGTCCGCCTGGTAATTGATGCAGATCCGATAACCTTGCTGCGCTGCCAGCAGTGCGGTGGCTGCGCCAATGCCGCGGCTACCACCGGTGATGACCAGGACTTTATCCATGCTTGCTTTCTCCCGTTATTAAGCATAAGCGGTCGGGGTAAAGAATAACCGCCATCGTTGGCTTTTGCATGGAGTCACATCAAGTGTTACGACCAACACAACTCCCGTAGCAGCTGCCGAAGGCTGCGTTCGGCTGCGAAGCGGCCGTGTATTCAGACGCTGCGGTGTTTCAGGGTGACCGTGCATACAGGGTTTACGACTGCTTCGCAGCCGAACGCAGCCTTCGGCAGCTGCTACAAGTTCGCATTCGGTCTATCAGCCCACCGCCAATTGCTCCGCCCGATGGATATCGGCCATGAAACGCGCCGCCGGCAGCGGGTGCCCGAGCAGGTAACCTTGCAGCGAATCACAGCCCAACTGAGTCAGGAAGTTCTGCTGCACATTGGTCTCCACGCCTTCGGCGACGATCCGCAGCCCCAGCGCCTGACCGAGGGCGACGATGGCCGAGACGATGGCGGCGTCGTCGCTGTCATGCTCCAGGTCGCGGACAAACCCGCGGTCGATCTTCAACTCGTTGGCGGGTAGCCGCTTGAGGTACATCAGGCTTGAATAGCCGGTGCCGAAATCATCGATGGACAGATCGACACCCATTGCCGAGAGCTCCCGAAGCACCATCATGCTCGCATCTGCGTCGCTCATGGCCGTGGTTTCGGTGATTTCCAGCGTCAGGTTGTTGGCCGGCAACTGGTGGCGAGCCAACGCTGTGGCAACACTTTGTACCAGCCCGACATGACAAAATTGCAACGCTGACAGGTTCACCGCGATACGCCAGTCGGTGTAACCCTGCACATACCACTCACGCATCTGACGGCAGGCTTCGTTCAATACCCACTCGCCGATCGGGATGATCAGCCCGGTCTTTTCCGCCAGATCGATGAATTTGTCCGGCAGCAGCATCCCCTGCTGCGGATGCTCCCAACGCAGCAAGGCCTCGGCGCCCACCGGCAGGCCATTGCCGGCACTGAACTTGGGTTGGTAATACAGACTGAATTGTTGCTGCTCGACCGCCGCGCGCAGGTCCTGCAGCATTTGCAGCTGCCTGCGGGCGTTGGTGTTCATCGAGGCATCGAAGAAGCGATAGCCGTTTTTGCCGGTGCCTTTGGCGTGATACATCGCCGCGTCGGCGTTCATCAGCAATTCTTGCGCGGTCTGGCCGTTACCCGGGTACAGCGCGATGCCGATGCTGGCGGAGATTTGCAAGTCATGCTCGGCCACCCTGAACGTGCGGGAAATCAGCCCGACCTGGCGAGCGGCCAGTCTGAGGGCATCATCCGCACCGCCAAGCTGCACCAGCAATACGAATTCGTCGCCACCGATCCGCGCCAGGGTGTCCTGGCTGCGCAACTCCTCACGCAGGCGCTGACCGACCTCACGCAGCAACTGGTCGCCCATGTGATGGCCAAAAGCGTCGTTGACCGGCTTGAAGCCATCCAGATCGATGAACATCAGCGCAAAACAACCACCCTGCTCCTGCACCAGATGCATGGCCTGATCGATGCGATCGGCCAGCAACACCCGGTTTGGCAAACCGGTCAGGGTGTCATGCAGCGCAAGCTGGGTGAGTTCCTGGTTGGCCAGGGTCAAGGAATCGGCCAGGTCAGCGGTGCGGGCTTCCAGGCGGGCATCGAGGATCGAGGTCAGCAAGGCGATGCACAGCACCGCCAGGGTGGTAACCAGCACCAGGTTGTCCAGCCCTTTGCCGCTCAGGCCATTGATTGCCGCGCCGCAGAAGCTGCCGTCGGCGAAACGCGCGGCGGCCATGCCGGTGTAATGCATGCCGACGATGGCGAGGCCCATGACCACCGCCGCCCCGCCACGGGCCAATCTGACGTAGGGGGTGTTCTGCCGCAGGCGGAAGGCAATCCACAGTGCTGCGGCCGAAGCCCCGACCGCAATCAACAGCGAGGCGCTGAACAAGGCTGGATCGTAATCGATGCCTGGCTGCATGCGCATCGCGGCCATGCCGGTGTAGTGCATGGCGCTGATCCCCGCGCCCATGATCAGGGCGCCGAACGCCAACTGCCAGGCCGGCAAGCGCGGCTGACTGACCAGCCACAGGGCGAACCCGCAGGACAGGATACCGATCAGCAGCGATAACAGGGTGATCGTGAGGTCATAGCCGAGGTCAATCGGCAATTTGAAGGCCAGCATGCCGATAAAGTGCATCGACCAGACACCCACGCCCATGGCCAACGCCCCGCCAGCGGTCCACAGATGAACCGCCCGACCTTTGGCCGTGGCGATACGTCCGGTGAGATCGAGTGCGGTATAAGACGCAAGAATCGCCACACAGAGGGAGATCAACACCAGGACGGGGGAATAACTACCGATGAGCATGGGACTTCTCGTGGCCGGTGAGCCGAACGGCGTCCATGCTCGGGGGCAAAGCCGGCGATTGTACCGATTGCGCTAGAGAACGCACTGAGAAAAATTATCAGTTGGCCACTGGTCTGATAAATTGATCGTCGGGTACTCATTCGCGACACGCACCATTTTCACGCGAACATGAAATCCCGTAGAAGCTGCCGCCAGGCTGCGATCTTTTGATCTTCGTTTTTGATCCGGAAAATGGATTGCCTGAGCAGAGGTCAAGATCAAAAGATCGCAGCCTTCGGCAGCTCCTACCCGCCCCAGCCACCGCCCAGCGCGGCGATCAGCTGCACGCTGGTGATCAGGCGGCTTTGCAGCAGGGTCAGCACGCTGCGTTCGTTATTCAGGGCAGTGGCCTGGACCACCACCACATCCAGGTAGGCAATCAAGCCGGCCCGGTACTGGTTCTCCGTCAGGCGCAGGGATTCACGGGCTGCTTCCAGGGCCTCCTGACGCACCGCCGCTTCGTCTTCCAGTACTTTCAACTGCACCAGGAAGTCTTCCACCTCGCGGAAACCGTCGAGCACAGTTTGCCGGTACCTGGCCACGGTCTGATCGTAGGCGGCTTCGCTGCGGTCGACTTCCGCCGAGC
Organism: Pseudomonas sp. KH_050; assembly: GCF_057838875.1. NCBI lineage: Bacteria > Pseudomonadati > Pseudomonadota > Gammaproteobacteria > Pseudomonadales > Pseudomonadaceae > Pseudomonas > Pseudomonas sp. KH_050. The sequence continues at coordinate 3,684,621 of NZ_CM174478.1, forward strand.
GCTGGCCGCCATCGAACAGGGTCATGGCCAGTTGCGGCCCCACCGACCAGAAACGGTTCGGCAGGCTGATCCAGTCGTTAAAGCTACTGCTGCTGTAACCACCACTCAGGCTCAGGGTCAGGTCCGGGTAGTAAGCCGCTTCAGCCAGGCCAATTTCGGCATTGGCGGCGATCACCGAACGTTCGGCCGAGGCGATATCCGGACGCCGTTCAAGCAGCTGCGACGGCAGGCTCAAGGGAATTTGCGGCAATGCCGGGATGTCCTGGGTTTCCACCAGGCTGAATTGCGCCGGTGGCACCCCGGTCAGCACGGCGATGGCGTTTTCCAGCTGCGCGCGCTGCCAGATCAGGTCGATGAGATCGGCCTGAGTGCTTTTGAGCTGAGTTCGCGCCTGGGCGACCGCATCTTTGCCGGAGACACCGGCGCGGTACTGGTTTTCGGTCATGGTCAGCGAGCGCTGATAGGCCGCGACTGTCGCTTCCAGCAAGCGCTTCTGCTGGTCGATCACCCGCAGTTGCAGGTAATTCTGCACCAGTTCCGACTGCTGGCTCAGGCGCATCGCCGCCAGGTCGGCAAAGCTCGCCTCGGCGCTGGCCGTGTCGGCTTCCAGGCCACGACGCAACTTGCCCCAGATATCCGCCTCCCAACTGACACCCAACTCAGTGTTGTAGGTGTCGCGAATACCACTGCTGGAGCTGGTCAGGCTCGAACTGCTGCTACCGGTGCCCTGGCTGGAACGGGTTTTCCCGGCGCTCAGGTCGACACTGGGGTAGAACGCCCCCCGAGCGCTGCGCACCAGCGCCTGGGCCTGGCGGTACTGGGCTTCGGACTGGGCGACGGTCTGGTTGGCGCTGTTGAGCGTTTCGATCAGGCCATTGAGTTGCCGATCACCGTACAGTTCCCACCAGGCGCCACGGGCCAGGGAATCGCTGGGACTGGCCTGGCGCCAGCCCTGGGCTTGTTTGTACTGGACTGGCGTGCTCAATTGCGGGCGCTGGTAGTCCGGACCGATGGCGCAGGCGCTGAGCAACAGTGCACAGAGCCCGAGGCCGAGCACTCGCGAACCGCGGGCCAGGCCCGGTTGGCGGGCAAACAGCACGGTTGTTTTTGGGAGCGAGCGGTCAGTCATAGCGGAGTTTCCAGAGCAGCATCGGTACGTACCCCACGCCAGTGGTTGAAGCGATGGCGCAGTCGGTCGAGATAGAGGTAAACCACCGGAGTGGTGTAAAGGGTCAACACCTGACTGAAGATCAGCCCGCCAATGATCGTCAGGCCCAGCGGCTGACGCATTTCTGCGCCTTCGGCGGTGCTCAGCAGCAACGGCAAGGCCCCGAGGATCGCCGCCAGGGTGGTCATCAGAATCGGCCGCAGACGTAACAGGCAGGCACTGCGGATCGACTCCAGCGGCTCGAGGCCCTGGTGGCGTTCCAGCTGCAGCGCCAGGTCGATCATCAAAATGGCGTTTTTCTTCACCACGCCGATCAGCAGGAACAGCCCCAGCAGCGAGATCAGGCTGAACTCGCCACCCAGCACGTAGATCGACAGCAGTGCCCCGACCCCGGCCGACGGCAGGGTCGAAAGAATCGTCAGCGGATGGATATAGCTTTCATAGAGCACCCCAAGCACCAGGTACACCGCCACCAGCGCGCCGAGAATCATCCATGGCTGACTCTTTTGCGTGGCGGCGAAGGCGTCCGTGGTACCGGCCATTTTGGCGATCACCTCTTCCGGCAGACCGACCTTGGCAATGGCTCGCTCGATGGCGGCGCCGCCCTGTTCAACGGTGACGCCCTCGGCCATGTCGAAGGAAATGCTTTCAGAAGCGAACTGCCCTTCATGGCTGACCCGGTCGTCTTCCAGGCTGCTTTCGTAATGGGCGATGCCCGACAGCGGGATGCGCTGGCCGTCCGCGGTGATCACCTGCACCTGATTGAGGGTGATCGGATCCTGGGCGTACTTCGGATTGACCTCCATCACCACCTGATACTGGTTGAGGCTGTCGTAGATGGTGGAAATCTGCCGCTGGCTGTAGGCGTTGTTCAACACCGAGGTGACCATACCCATGTCGACGCCCAGGCGCTTGGCCTGATCGCGGTCGACCACCAGCGTCACCTGCTGCGCGCCGCGCCCTTCCCGGGCATCGATGGCAGTCAGCTCGGGCAAGGCCTTGAGCGCGCTGACCACTTTCGGGTACCACTCGCGCAAGGCACCCAGATCACCGCTTTGCAGAATGTAGGAGTATTGCGAGGTGCTCTGTTCCCGGCCGCCGCCAAATTGCAGGTCCTGGTCGGCCATCAGCATCAATTGCCCGCCGGGCACCTTGGGCATGTCCTTGCGCAGGCGCTCGATGACTTTCTGCGCGGAAATCCGCCGCTCCTTGATCGGTTTCAAACGCACCAGCATGAACGCATTGTTGATGCCGTTGCTGCCGCCAATGAAGCCGGCCACGCTTTCCACCGCCGGATCGCGCAATACCGCGCGGCGGAAGGTTTCCATCTTCGGCTGCATCACGTTGAACGACAGGCCGTCATCTCCACGCACGAAGCCGATCAACTGACCGGTGTCCTGCTGCGGCAGGAAAGTTTTCGGCACCACCACATACAGTGCGACATTGACCCCGATGGTCACCAGCAAACTGAGCAACGTCAGCCGCCGATGGCGCAACACCCAGTCCAGGCTGCGCGCATACCCGCTGACCATCCATTCATTGGCCCGCTGGCTCCAGCGTTGCAGACGGTTTTCCTGGCCTGGCGTATGCGGCTTCAGCCAGCGCGCGCAGAGCATCGGCGTGAGGGTCAGCGAAACCACCAGCGACACGATGATCGCCGCGGCCAGCGTGATGGAAAACTCGCGGAACAAGCTGGCAACGATCCCGCCCATGAACAGGATCGAGAGGAACACCGCGACCAGCGAAACGTTCATCGACAGCAGGGTGAAACCGACTTCCTGCGCCCCGAGATAGGCGGCCTTCATCGGCGGCACGCCTTTGTCGATGTGGCGACTGATGTTCTCCAGCACGACGATGGCGTCATCCACCACCAGCCCGGTGGCGAGAATCAACGCCATCAGCGACAAGTTGTTCAAGGAAAAGCCGTAGAGGTACATGATCGCGAACGTACCGACCAGTGACACCGGCACCGCCAGGGTCGGGATCAACGAAGCGCGCAAGTTACCGAGGAACAGGAACACCACCAGAATCACCAGCGCCACGGCAATCAGCAGGGTCATTTCCGCTTCGTGCAAGGTCGCCTTGATCACCGGCGAGCGGTCCATGGCCAGGTTCAGCTTGACGCTGGCCGGCAACACCGCCTGCAACGCCGGCAGCTGGGCCTTGATCTCGTTGACCGTCTCGATGATGTTGGCCCCGGCCTGGCGGTTGATCACCAGCAGCACCGCCGAGTCATCGTTGAAGAAGCCGCTGTTGTAGCGGTCCTCGACGCCGTCGCTGACCTTCGCCACGTCGCTCAGGCGCAATGCCGAACCGTTCTGGTAGCGAATGATCAGCGGTTCGTAATCCTTGGCTTTTTCCAGTTGATCATTGGCCTGCACCTGCCACATGCGCTGGTCGTCTTCCACCGAGCCTTTGGGCCGGCGCACGTTGGCATTGGCGATGGTATTGCGCACATCGTCCAGGGCCACGCCGTACTGGTTGAGCAACTGTGGCTCCAGCTCGATGCGCACCGCCGGCAGCGAACTGCCGCCGATCTGCACTTCGCCGACGCCCGGCACCTGGGACAGGCTTTGGGAAAGAATGGTCGAAGCCAGGTCATACAGCTGGCCTTTTTGCAGCACCTCCGAGGTCAGCGACAGCACCATGACCGGTGCCTGGGACGGGTTGACCTTCTTGTAGGTCGGCATGCTGCGCATGCCGCTGGGCAACAGGTTGCGCGAGGCGTTGATCGCCGCCTGCACTTCCCGCGCCGCGCCGTTGATGTCGCGATCGAGGTCGAATTGCAGGATCACCCGGGTCGAGCCCTGGCTGGATCGGCTGCTCATGGTGTTGACCCCGGCAATGGTGCCGAAGGAGCGCTCCAGCGGCGTGGCCACGGTCGAGGCCATGACCTCCGGGCTGGCACCCGGCAGGCTGGCCTGCACCACGATCACCGGGAAATCCATCTGCGGCAGCGGCGCCACTGGCAGCAACCCAAAACTCATGCCGCCGAGCAACACGATCGCCAGGCTCAGGAGCATGGTCGCCACCGGGCGTTTGATGAACGGTCCGGAGAGGTTCATGGCTGTTCTACCGGCTCCGCGCGCTCGGGCGCCGGCCGCCAGCGTCGACCGAGACGGTCGAAGTACAGATAGATCACCGGGGTGGTGAACAAGGTCAGTACCTGACTCAACAGCAAGCCACCGACCATCACCAGACCCAAGGGTTGGCGCAGTTCCGCGCCGGAGCCGGTGGCGAGCATCAGCGGCACCGCGCCGAACAACGCCGCCAGGGTGGTCATCAGAATCGGCCGGAACCGCAGCAATGCCGCCTGATAGATCGCCGTCTGCGGGTCCAGCCCCTGGTTGCGCTCGGCGTCGAGGGCGAAGTCGATCATCATGATCGCGTTTTTCTTGACGATACCGATCAGCAAAATGATCCCGATGATGGCGATCATCCCCAGGTCATTGCCGCTGAGCAACAGCGCCAGCAAGGCGCCGACTGCCGCTGACGGCAAGGTCGAGAGAATGGTGATCGGGTGGATATAGCTCTCGTAGAGCACGCCAAGGACGATGTACATGGTCACCACCGCGGCCAGAATCAGCAGCAAGGTGCTCGACAACGACGCCTCGAAAGCCTGGGCGGCGCCCTGGAACTGTGTCTGCACACCCAATGGCATGCCGATGTCCCGCTGTACCTGGTTGATCAGCTCGACCGCCTGCCCCAGCGCCACACCGGGTGCCAGGTTGAACGACATCATCACCGCCGGAAACTGGCCGATATGGGTGATCGCCAGTTGTGCCTGGCGCTCCTCGATATGCGCCAGGCTGGACAAGCGCACCTGGCCGCCGTCGGTGGTCTTGACGTGGATCTGCTCCAGCGCCTGCGGACCGATCTTCTCGCCGGACTGTGCCTGCAGCACCACGCGGTACTGGCTGGCCTGGGTGTAAATGGTGGAAATCTGCCGCTGGCCGAAGGCGTCATACAGCGCATCGGTGATGTTCGACACCGAGACCCCGATCCGCGACGCGGCATCGCGGTCGATCACCAGATAGACCTGCAAGCCCTTGTCCTGCAGATCGCTGGCAACGTCGGTCAGCTCCGGCTGACTGGCCAGGGCCTCGACCAGCCTGCCGCTCCACAGGGCGAGCATATCGGCGTCCGGCGAGGACATACTGAATTGGTACTGGGTACGACTGACCCGGTCTTCGATGGTCAGGTCCTGCACCGGCTGCATGAACAAGCGGATACCGGCCAGTTGGTTCAACTCTGGCTGCAAACGCGCAATCACCTCGGTGGCGCTCAGGTCGCGCTCGCCGTGAGGCTTGAGGTTGATCAGCAGGCGGCCGCTGTTCAGCGTGGCATTGTCGCCATCGACGCCGATGTAGGACGACAGGCTCTCCACCGCCGGGTCTTGCAGAATGATTTTCGCCAGTTCCTGCTGACGCTCGCTCATGGCCGCGAACGAGATCGACTGCGGCGCTTCGGAAATGCCCTGGATCACCCCGGTATCCTGCACCGGAAAGAAGCCCTTGGGCACCACCATGTAGAGGAACACCGTCAGGCCCAGGGTGGCGACGGCCACCAGCAGGGTCAGTGGCTGGTGCTTGAGCACCCACTGCAACTTGCGCCCGTAGGCAGCAATCATCCAGTCGATCCAGGCGCCGCTGGCGCGGTAGAAACGCCCCTGGTCTTGTTCTTTGGGTTCGCGCTTGAGCAACCGCGCGCACATCATCGGCGTCAGTGTCAGGGAGACCACCAGGGAAATCAGGATCGCCACCGCCAGGGTGATGGCGAACTCGCGGAACAACCGTCCGACCACGTCGGCCATGAACAGCAGCGGGATCAGCACGGCAATCAGCGACAGGGTCAGAGAAACCAGCGTGAAGCCGATTTGCTTGGCGCCCTTGAGCGCCGCCACCATGGGGCTGTCGCCCTCCTCGATGAAACGCGAAATGTTCTCGAGCATGACGATCGCGTCATCCACCACAAACCCGGTGGCGATGGTCAGGGCCATCAGGGTCAGGTTGTTGACCGAGAACCCGGCCAGGTACATCACGCCAAAGGTCCCGATCAACGACAGTGGCACCGCCACCGACGGAATGATGGTCGCACTGGCACGGCGCAAAAACAGGAAGGTCACCATGACCACCAGGGCAATGGCGATCAGCAGCTCATGCTGCACGTCGGTGACCGAGGCGCGGATAGTCTGGGTGCGGTCGGTCAGCACTATCACGTCGAGGCCGGCCGGCAGGTTGTCGGTGATGCTCGGCAGCAATGCCTTGATCCGGTCGACCACCTCGATCACGTTCGCCCCGGGCTGGCGCTGGATGTTCAGCAATACCGCCTGGTTTTCATTGGCCCAGGCGGCGAGACGCTCGTTCTCGGCGCCGTCGACGATCTGCGCCACATCCTTGAGCCGCAACGGCGCGCCATTGTTGTAGGCGAGGATCAGCTCGGCGTAGTCCTTGGGCGAGGTCAACTGGTCGTTGGCATCGAGCATCGACACCCGGGTCGGGCCATCGAAGTTGCCCTTGGGCTGGTTGACGTTGGAGGCGCCGATCAGGGCCCGCACGTCCGAGAGGTTCAGGCCATTGGCCGCCAGGGCCTCGGGATTGACCTTGATCCGTACCGCCTGACGCTGGCCGCCGGCGATGCTGACCATGCCGACGCCGCTGATCTGGGCGATTTTCTGCGCCATGCGGGTATCGACCAGATCATTGAGCTTGGGCAACAGCATGGTCCTGGAGGTGATCGCCAGGGTCAGCACCGGGGTGTCCGCCGGGTTGACCTTGTTGTACACCGGCGGCGCCGGCAGATCCTTGGGCAACAGGTTGGTCGCGGCGTTGATCGCCGCCTGCACCTGCTGCTCGGCGACATCCATATTGATATCGAGGTTGAAGCGCAAGGTCAGCACCGAGGCGCCGCCGGAACTGGTCGAGGCCATCTGGGTCAGACCGGGCATTTGCCCGAACTGCCGCTCCAGCGGCGCGGTCACGGCACTGGTCATGACATCCGGGCTGGCGCCGGGATAGAGGGTCATGACCCGGATGGTCGGGTAATCGACCTGGGGCAATGCCGAGACCGGCAACAGCCGATAGGCGATCACGCCGGCCAGAATAATCGCCAGCATGCTCAGGGTAGTGGCTACCGGGCGAAGGATGAACAGCCGCGAGATGTTCATGCGCCGCCCTTTTTCGCCTTGTCGGTGGCTTCCGGTTCAACCCCGGCATTCGCCGACTTGCCTTGCAGGTGCTCGGCCGGCGTGGCCGGAACGTCCTGGCTGTCGTTGACCACTTCCACTTCAGTGCCCTCTTTCAGGCGGTCGGTGCCTTCGAGGACCACTCGATCGCCGGGGGCCAGGCCTTCGTTGACGACCGTCAGGTTGCCGTCGCTGGCGCCGACTTTCAGGGGGTGAATCTTGACCTTCTTGTCGCCATCCATTGCATAGACGAAGGTGCCATTATTGCCGAACTGGATCGCCGCCGTCGGCGCCAGCACCACGCCTTTCAAGGTGTCGGCGAGCAAACGCACATTGACGAACTGGTTGGGGAACAGGCTTTGATCGCGGTTCTCGTAGCGTGCCTTGAACTTCAGGGTGCCGGTGGTGACGTCGATCTGGTTGTCCAGGCTCTGCAACACGCCGGTAGCCTGCAACTTCAGGTCGCCGCGATCCCAGGCTTCCACCGGCAGTTTCGCGCCGCTGCGATAACGCTCCAGCACCGTCGTCAGACTGTTTTCCGGCAAGGTGAAGGCGACGCTGATCGGTTGGGTCTGGGTAATGATCACCAACGCCGTGGTGTCATTGGCCGCCACCAGGTTGCCGACGTCGAGCTGACGCAGGCCCAGGCGCCCGGCGATCGGTGCGCGGATTTTGGTGAACTCCAGGTTCAGCCTGGCGTCATTGACCGCCGCCTGGTTGGTCTTGACCGTGCCCTGATACTGGCCCACCAGCGCTGCCGCGGTGTCCAGGGTCTGCTTGGCGATGCTGTCTTCAGCGTACAGGCCGCGGTAACGTTCCAGATCGACCAGGGCGTTTTTCAGTTGTGCCTGGTTCTGCAACAAGGTGCCTTCGGCCTGCAGCAAGGCGTTTTGATAAGGACGCGGGTCGATCTCGGCCAACAAGTCCCCGGCCTTGACCATCTGCCCTTCCTCGAACGCGATCTTCACCAGTTCACCGGCCACCCGGCTGCGCACATTGATGGTGTTCAAGGCCGTGACCGTGCCCAGGGCCTTGTAATACAGCGGGAAATCTCCGCGGGTCGCCGGTGCGACTCGTACCGGCACCGGCCCGGCCGCCCCACCGAATCCCGGACGCATCCCACCGGACCTGCCGGTATGGCCGTTGGCGGCTTTTTGCCCTGCGGGGTCTTTTTGGGCAACATCGGCCGGCCAGAATTTCCAGCACAGGCCGACAATGGCCAACAGGACTAGCAGGCCGAACAGCCAGCGACGGGGATTGCGGGAAGCGGAGGATTGCATGGAGTGATCAACCATTGGGCGCGAGAGCATCTTCTTCGAAAGGCTGAAAGATAAGCACTGGAGGGGATTTAGCAAAGCGCCTTTACCGGCAATTTACCTTGGGCTTACGTTTGTCAGGGCCAGCTAAGCCACTGAGGCACAAATAAAAACGGCCTGGACAGAGCCAGGCCGTTGATAGTGTAAAGCCTGTTACTTCAAAACGGCCAACGCCGCTTCGTAGTTCGGCTCTTCAGCGATTTCCTTGACCAGTTCGCTGTGCAGGACGTTATCGTTTTCGTCCAGTACCACAACGGCACGGGCAGCCAGGCCTTTGAGTGGGCCGTCAGCAATGGCCACACCGTAGTTTTCGATGAACTCGGCGCCACGCAGGGTCGACAGGTTCTGGACGTTTTCCAGGCCTTCGGCGCCGCAGAAGCGTGCCTGGGCGAACGGCAGGTCAGCCGAGATGCACAGCACCACGGTGTTGCTCACGTCATTGGCCTGGGCGTTGAACTTGCGCACGGAGGTGGCGCAGGTCGGGGTGTCGATGCTTGGGAAAATGTTCAGCACTTTGCGCTTGCCGGCAAGGCTCGCCAGGGTAACGTCGGACAGATTGCCCGCCACCAGGGAAAAGGCTGGCGCCTTGGAACCGACTTGCGGCAGTTCGCCGCTGACTTGAACCGGGTTGCCTTTAAGAGTCACTTGAGCCATGAACGGAGTCCTTTTAAGCGGAGTGGTTGTAGGGTGTTGCGAGGAGCCAAAGTTAAACACGAAAGTGCCGTTGAGCCTATCCCGGAATGCTGACAGACAACTCCGAATCCGTGACCTGAAATGTCCTGCAATGCACACCGGTCAGCAGGTGCAGGTTCCTTGTTGAATGACAGACCGTCTTCAGCCGGGGAATGTGCGGGGCCAGAAATTCCTTAACTGACCGGCATTGGGGCACGGGCCCCGCTGGCCGGTCCGCGCTCGGGCGCAGCAGTCGTAGAATGCGTTCGACCTGACATACGGTGGATACAGGTTTGGGGAGCGCTTCGCACTCCAGCGCGAGCAAGCTCCCTCGCCACAGGGATGTGCCCGGCGCTTATCTTTTTTTTATTACCCTTGATGGCGTCCTGGCAGGCGTCAGGGATCGTCGCCCTCGCCCTTCATGGTCTCGCTCACAAAAATCAATGAGTTAACCCCTACCGACTGGCTAAGCCGTCGTTCCCTGCTAGCTTAATCTGAAGCGTCCTTCAATCGGTTACCTAGTGCCAAATCGTCCACTGAGCCAGGAAGGAACCGGGGAATCATGTCGAGAAAATACTACGCGCCCGCCATGCTATTGGCCGCAACCTTGTTGCCTGCGCCATATGCAATGGCCGACAACGCCGACACCGCCAACAAAAGCAACAACCCGCTGAACCTCGCTCCCGGGATGAACCTGCAGGACTACTACACGCCGAGATTCTACGACAGCAACATCCATACCAACGACCTGCTGGTGCGCGGCACTCTGCCGATTGCGCCCAACAACTACATCGGGGTCCCGCAGTTGCTGCGCGCCACCGCGCCGATCAGCACCCGTCCCGATCCCCATGGGGGCTACAGCACCGGCGAAGGTGATCTGAACCTGTTCGATATTTTCCTGCTCAAGACCGATGGCGTGCAACTGGGCATCGGCCCGCAGGTTACCCTGCCGATCGCCGATCAGGACGAACTCGGGACCGGTAAATGGCAGGCCGGCCTGGCCGCCATCGCCATTGACGCCTCCCCCCGCGGCCTGCTCGGTGCGCTGGTGCAGTACCAAAGCTCGTTTGCCGGCGACAGCGACCGCCCGCATGTTGAAACGGCGACCCTGCAGCCGTTCATCATTCACAACCTGGCCAAGGGTTGGTACCTGCGCTCCACCGGTATCTGGACCTTCGACCTGAAAAACGATACCCACAACATCCCCTTGGGATTCGGTGCCGGCAAGGTCTGGAAGGACCGCGACAATATTCTCAACGCCTTTATCGAGCCGCAATGGACAGTGGAACGCAAAGGCGATGGTCAGCCGCAATTCACCCTGTTTGCCGGACTTAACGTCACCTTCGGAAAATAAGGAAGTCTTATGAATAGTTTGCTACGTACCGCCGGTTTCAGCCTGTTTGTGCTGTTCGCCAGTTGTGGTGTTGGTGCTCAGACCCAAGCCCAGTCTCTGGAAACGCATGCAGACCCACTGGCGTCCTGCGCCCAATAACAGGTTGAGTTCCACGGCAAACCCGATGCGCTGAGCGACGGCGACTTCAGCCTGACGAGCAGCCCGGAGTGCTACCCCCGCAACAATGCGTTCGACAGCAAAAACCGCCCGGAGGGCAATGGCGTCAGCATCAACCTGACGCTGGCGTTTTTCCAGGAGAGACCCGCGATGACCATAGCGCGCAATGACCTCAACGCCCTGCAAGCCAGCATCGCCGAAGCGGTGCTCGGTCAGGATCAGGTGATCCGGCAGATCATCCTCGGCCTGCTGGCAAACGGTCACCTGTTGCTCGAAAGCTTGCCGGGGCTGGCCAAGACCCGCACGGTCAAGGCGCTGGCCAGGCATCTGGATGCAAAGATGAGCCGGATCCAGTTCACTCCGGACCTGCTGCCCTCGGACATCACGGGTGCCGAGGTGCTGCATCAGGTCGACGGGCAGAACCAGATCCGCTTCCAGCCCGGCCCCTTGTTCGGCAACCTGATCCTCGCCGACGAAATCAACCGCGCTCCGGCCAAGGTCCAGGCAGCGTTACTGGAAGCCATGGAAGAACGGCAGATCACCGTCGCCGGCAACAGCCATCCGTTGCCCGAGCTGTTTATCGTGGTCGCCACGCAGAACCCGATCGAGCAGGAAGGCACCTACCCGCTGCCGGAAGCGCAAATGGACCGGTTCCTGATGAAAGTGCTGCTGGACTACCCTAGCGCCGAGAACGAAAGTCAGGTGCTGCGCCTGCTGCGCGATGAAGAACAGGCCCTCGGTGCCCAGACCACCGCAGTGAAAGGCTTCGCCCTCGCTCAAGAGGTGATTTTCGCCGCCCGCAGGGAAGTCAGTGCAGTCCATGTGTCGCCGGCGATTGACCGTTACCTGATCGACCTGATCAACGCCACCCGGCACCCCGCCGATTACGACGCCGACCTCGCTCGCTGGGTCGCCCTCGGCGCCAGCCCGCGCGGCGGTATCGGCCTGGACCGTTGCGCGCGGGCCGATGCCTGGTTGCAGGGGCAGGACTTCGTCTCGCCGGACAACGTTCGCGCGGTGGTCCATCCCGTGCTGCGCCATCGCCTGCAATTGAGCTACGACGCGGTGGCCGATGGGGTAACCGCCGATCAGGTGCTTGACCGCTTGCTCGACAAAGTCGCGATACCGGCCTGAGGTGATTGATCATGAACGCTCAGGATGCCGACGGTCTGGTCTACGTTTCTCTGGCGCAGTTGATGGCGCTGGAATTCAAGGCCCGCGACCTGAGTTTTCTCGCCCGCCAGCCCCACGGCAGCGTCCTCGCGGGCAACCATGCCTCGCGGTTGCGCGGGCGCGGGCTGAATTTCGATGAGCTGCGCCGCTACCAACCCGGCGACGACCTGCGTCACCTGGACTGGCGCGCCTCATTGCGCACCGGCAAGCCGGTGGTGCGCACCTTCACCGAAGAGCGCGACCGTCCGGCGTTGATTCTGGTGGATCAGCGCATGTCGATGTTCTTCGGCTCAAGTCGCAGCTTCAAATCCGCCATCGCCGCCGAACTCGGGGCACTGGCGGCGTGGATGGTTTTCAATGCCGGTGACCGGGTGGGAGGGCTGGTATTCAACGACCAGCGCGTCGACAGCATTGCCCCGCTGCGCAGCCGCAAGCGGGTCGAAGCGCTGTGCAGCCGCATCGCCCGGCAGAACCGTGAATTAAACGCCAGCAACCCTGACAGCGAAGGCGCAGATCAGCTCGACAAGGTGCTGCAGCAATGCCTGGCGCTGGCCGGGCATGATCATCTGATCTGCATCGTCAGCGACTTCGCCGGTGCCGGCCCACGGACCCTGCAACTGATGCGCCAGCTGGCCGCGCACAACGACGTGATCGCCATGCAGGTCTACGACCCGCTGGCCCTGAATCTGCCAAAAAATGGCCGCGTGCTGATCACCCAGGGCCAGTTGCAAGTGGAGTTGGCGGTTGAGCGCCATCAGGTGCATCAACCCCTGGGAGATTTTCTCAGCGGACGGCTCAAGGACGTTGCGACCTTGCTACGGCGTAGCCAGGTGCCCTTGATGATGTTCAGCACGGCCGAGGATGCCCGGCAACAACTGCGCGCGGAACTGGGCAAGCTCAGCAGTGGACGCCGGTGACGACGCAGATTCCGGCAATCGAACAGCTCAAGGAGTTGGGCTTGCCGGCACCCGTCAGTTATGCGCCGCAGACGTGGGGTTGGTGGGTGCTGTTGGCAGTGGTGGTCGGTGTGGCGCTGCTGGTCGGAGCGCGGAGATATTGGCAGTGGCGGCGGGACCGTTATCGACGCGAGGCATTGGTTCGGCTGGTGGAGTTGCAATGCAACGACGATCAACTCAACGCCCTGCGCGAACTCCCGGAACTGCTCAAGCGCGTGGCCCTGTCGATGCCGGATGCTCACCGTCAATGTAGGAGCTGGCGAATCCTGCGATCTTTTGGTTGCTTCAAGATCGCTGAAAATCAAGATCAAAAGATCGCAGCCTTCGGCAGCTCCTACAGTTGGGCTGCGGCGCCCTTGAGTGGCGAGGCCTGGCAGGCGTTTTTGGTGCAGCATAGCCCCAGCCCCTTGCCCGCCGACTTCAGCCAGCAGTTGGCCCGCCTCGCCTATGCCCCCGATGCAACCTTGCTGGCACTGCCGAGCGCTCAGCGTCAGCAGCTGTTCGAGACCTGCAGACACTGGGTGGAGCATCACCATGTGGCAGCTTGATTACCCCTGGCTGTTAGTGCTGCTGCCGCTGGCGTGGTTGGGTTACCGCTTCCTGCCCGACTACCGCGAAGCCCGCAGCGCCGTGCGTGTGCCGTTTTTCAACGCCATGAGCCGCGCTGTCGGCCAGGCGCCGAGCCAGGCCGGCACGCGCACGGACCGCTGGCAATTGCTGCTCAACCTGCTGGTCTGGGTGCTGGTGGTAGTGGCGGTTTCCCGACCGGTGTGGGTCGAAAAGCCGATCGAGCGCCAGCAGCCGGTGCGTGATCTGATGCTCGCCATCGATATTTCCCAGTCCATGGAAACCACCGATTTCACCGATGCCGGCGGACTAAAGATCAACCGTTTAGCCGCGGTAAAGGATGTAGTGCATGGCTTTATCGAACGCCGCAAGGACGATCGCCTGGGCCTGATCGTCTTCGGCAGTGCTGCGTACCCGCAGGCGCCACTGACCCTGGATCACGCCAGCCTGTCGATCCTGCTGGACGACACCGGGATCAGCATGGCCGGCCCCAACACCGCTATCGGCGATGCCATCGGCCTTAGCCTCAAGCTGCTGGACCAGGCCCGTGAACGGGAAAAAGTAGTGATCCTGCTCACCGACGGCAATGACACCAGCAGCGCGATCACTCCTGACCACGCTGCCTCCATGGCCGCAGCCAAGGGCGTGGTGATTCATACCATCGGCATTGGCGACCCTGACGCCGCCGGCGAAGCCAAGGTCAATCTGCAAGGGCTGCAGCAGATTGCGCAGGCCACTGGCGGGCGTTTCTTCCGCGCCGAAGACCGCAACGCGCTGGACCAGGTCTACTCGACCCTCGACCGGATCACCCCGCATCAAGTGGAAACCCTCAGTCACCAGCCCAAGCGTGACCTGTTCTGGTTGCCGCTGGGCGCGGCGCTTGGCCTGCTGGCGCTGTACCACCTGATCGCCCTGTTGCGTCCACGGCTGACCTGGGCCCGCCAGCGGCAGGAGGCCTGAAATGGAGATCAACCTCAGCGATTTGCACTTCTTGCGTCCGCTCTGGCTGCTGCTGGGGCTGTTCGGTGCCCTGCTGCCGTTGCTCTGGCGGCGCAACCATGAGCTGCAACGGCGCAAGCGCGGCAACATCGCCCCGCACCTGTTGCCGCACTTGCTGATCACCCCACAGGATCAGCATCGCCTGCGCCCGGTGCATCTGCTCTGCGCCGCGCTGATCATCGGTGGCGTTGCCGCCGCGGGCCCCACCTGGGAACAGGACCGTCCGGACTTCCTGGAAAACCGCGCGCCGCTGATCATCGCCGTCGACCTGTCGCCGTCAATGGACGCCAGCGATGTACAACCCACTCGCCTCGAAGCAGCCAAACACAAACTGCATGACCTGATCCAGCGCCGCAGTGGCGCGCGCACCGGCTTGATCGCCTATGCCGGCAGTGCCCATCTGGTATTGCCTGCGACTGACGATCCGGCATTACTCGACTCCTTCATACAAGCCCTCGGTACTGACCTGATCAGCACACCGGGGAAAAACGTCGAGGCGGTGATCGAACAAGCCAAGCGCCTGCTGGCTGCCGAGAAATCCCCTGGCACCCTGGTCTTAATCACCGACGGCGCTGATACCGCGCAACGCTCCCGGCTGGACAAGCAACTGAACGACAGCGTGCTGCAAGTGCTGATTCTCGCGGTGGGCAGCGTGGATGGCGGGATCATTCGCGACGCCAACGGCCAGCCGCGCACCGACAGCAATGGTCGGCCGCAATTGGGCAGCTTCGATCCGGCCGCGCTCAAGCAGTTGGCTTGGGCCACCGATGCCCCGCTGGGCAGCCTGACGCTCAATGACGACGATCTGGACTGGATCGAGCTGCATGCTCAGCGGCACTTTCAAATCGCCAGCGACGAGCAACGCGAGCTGCACTGGAAAGACGCCGGTTATTGGCTGACCTGGCCGCTGATATTGATCGCCTTCTTCAGCGTGCGCAAAGGCTGGAGCCTGAACTGGATGGCGGCGTTGGTCATGACCCTGGGCCTGCAACCGGCGCCGGCTCAAGCCAATGCCTTGACCGACGCCTTCTTCACGGCGGATCAACAGGGTCGCTGGGCCTTCGAGCATCAGCACTACCCCGCTGCGGCCGACCTTTTTGTCGACCCGTACTGGAAAGGCATCGCCGCCTACAATGCCGCCGACTACGACCTGGCACTGGCCAGCTTTGCCCGGTTGCAAACGCCCCAGGCCTACTTCTATCTGGGCAATATCTACACCCGCCGCTTCAAGTTCGACCAGGCCATTGCCGCCTTTACCCAGGCGCTGAAGTTGCAGCCGCAGTTCCCGGAGGCCAGCGCCAATCTGGCCCTGGCCATCGCCTTGCAGAAAGACACCGAAAGCGCCGAGCAGAACGCCCCCGAAGTCAAACCCGACGAAGTGAAGTTCGACAAACCCGCAGGCAAGGGCCAAAGCAAGCCGGTAGAGGCCCGGCAAGCCACCTCGGATGAACTCTGGTTGCAAAACCTCACGACCTCGCCAGCCAGATTTCTGCGCCAGAAATTCAGCCTGCAGGATCAACGCGAGGCCAGGCCATGAACCTCTCCATTGGCTGCAACGCAGCCCTCTGTGGGAGCAACGGTGCGGCGATCCGACTTGTTCGCGATGACGGCCTGCCAGTCAGTAAAGATCGTGAATCGATCCGCCCGTGGGTCCTGCTGACCCTCTGCTGCCTCGTCAGCACCCAGCTTTTCGCAGCCGAACCGGAACTCCGGGTCCAGACCCACCTGCAACCCGCCGACTCGATCGTGGTCGGCGCCACCCTGCAGCTGCAAGTCGATGTATTGACCGACACCTGGTTCACCAGCGCAGCCCGGCTCCCCGAGCTGAAACTGCCCGGCGCCCTGGTCCTGCCGCCCAGCGGCGAAGCCCGGCATTTGACCCGGACGCTGGACGGCAAACCCTTCTACGGTATGCGCTACACCTACCTGATCAGCCCGAACCAGGCGCAAGCATTCGAGATCCCGGCCCTGACAATACGCGCCACACCAGGCCAGGCCAGCCACGAACTGAGTGCCCGCAGCCAAACGCTGCAGTTCACCGCCCGACAACCGCCAGGCTTCACACCGGGCGAACCGCTGCTGGTGGCGCAAGGTTTGCGCTTCAGCCAGACCATCAGCCACTCTGCAACACCACTCAAGGTGGGTGACAGCGTTACGCGCCAGCTGACCCTTCAAGCCGACGCCGCACTGGCGATGTCATTACCAGCCCCTGCGCTCGACGCGATCAACGGCCTGCGTCGGTATCCGAAAACCCCGCGGATCAGCAACCTCGACGACGGTCGCGGCAACCTCAACGGTGGCCAGCGCATCGACACCGCGACCTATCAGATCCAGACCCCGGGACGCCATGAGCTGCCTGCGGTGCAACTGAAATGGTGGGATTCGAGCAGCCAGCAGACGCGCATTGCCCAGGTGCCCGAAGTGAGCTTCGAAGCGGCAGCCAACCGCAATTACCGCCCAGTGTTCTCCATCAGCGAAGACTTGCAAAGCCTCGGCCAGCAAAGTCGCCTGCACCTGTCCCGGCATTGGCTGGGGCTGTTGGCGCTGTTGTTGGCAATCGCAATTCTGCTGATTGTCAGCCGTCCCTGGTGGCAACGGGCCTACGCGGCCTGGCAAGAACGGCGACGCCTGCGCCACGCAGCCTGGCTTGATTCCGCGGACTATGCCTGGCGACAGATCCCGGCCCAACTCGATGAAAAACCCGGGCAACTGAGCGCGCTGTACCTGTGGGCCAGACGCAGCCGTCTCGGGCTGAAACTGGCCGGCCTCGACCCACGCCTGCAGGACCTGTTACGTGGCTGTTACAGCCGTGAATACGCCGGGACCCAGGCGCGCCAGCAACTCAAGCATTCATTGACTACGCTGCATCGTCAGACACCACGCCCGGATCAGCACCGCCGACAAACAGCTTTGCAACCACTCAATCCCGGTCACGAGAAGGACTTCCCATGACGAACCTGAAATCGATTCGCCAACGCCACGGGCTCACACTGCTACTGGCCCTGGTCCTGCACCTACCGTTGCTGGCGCAGGCCACCGAACCCCTGCCCTCATGGAACGACGGCCCGGCGAAAAAAAGCATCGTCGAGTTCGTCCAGGCCGTGACCACCCCGGGCACCAGGGACTACGTGAAACCGGCCGAGCGCATCGCCGTGTTCGATAACGACGGGACTCTCTGGACCGAGCAACCCGCCTACTTCCAGGTGCTGTTCGCTTTCGACGAAGTCAAACGCCTGGCCCCGCAGCACCCTGAGTGGAAGACCGAGCAACCGTTCAAGGCGGTACTGGAAAACGATCAGCAAACCCTGGCGGCCAGTGGCATGGACGGCTTGCTGAAGATTGTCGGCGCGACCCACACCGGGATCACCACCGAAGCCTTCATGGACAACGCGAAAACCTGGCTGAGCCAGGCTCGCCACCCGAGAACCGGAAAGCCTTATACCGAGATGATCTACCAGCCGATGCTGGAGATGCTCGACTTCCTGCGCAGCCAGGACTTCAAGACCTACATCGTCAGCGGTGGCGATACCACTTTCATGCGCGCCTTTGCCGAAGTGGTCTATGGCGTGCCGCCGGAACAGGTGATCGGCACCCGCTTCGTTACGCAGTTCCAGATCAAGGACGGCGAACCGTCGATCCTGCGCACCGCCAAGCTGGCCCACAACGATGACGGCCCGGGCAAACCGGAAAGCATCGACGCGATCATCGGCCGGCGCCCGCTGCTGGCCTTCGGCAACTCCGACGGTGACTTGCAAATGCTGCAGTGGACAGCCGCGGCGCCGGGCAAACGATTCATGGGGCTGGTGCATCACACCGACGCCAAGCGCGAGTGGGCCTACGACCGCCAGTCGAGTATCGGTCGTCTGGACAAGGCCCTGGATGAGGCAAAAAGCCGTGGCTGGACTATCGTCGATATGGCGTCCGAATGGCGCAGGGTCTACCCCTTCGAGCCCGCCCCGCCTGTACAGGTGCAATAACCGCAACGTATTGCAGGACCGCAATACACGTTGGTCGCTTCGAGGCGACTCAAGCCGGCAAAAGGAGCAAGTCAGATGACTCGCATACGCAAGTGGCTACCGAAACTCGCCCTGGTGGCGGCCTCGGTCATGGCGATCTCGGCAACCGTCGGAGCCGCCGAAAAACCCAATATCCTGGTGATCTTCGGCGATGACATCGGCCAGACCAACATCAGTACCTATTCCATGGGCGTGGTCGGTTACAAGACGCCGAACATCGACCGGATTGCCAAGGAAGGCATGATTTTCACCGACTATTACGCGGAGAACAGCTGCACCGCCGGACGCTCGTCGTTCGTCACCGGGCAGACGCCGCTGCGTACCGGCCTGTCGAAAGTCGGTGTTCCGGGCGCCCCGGTGGGCATTCAAAAGCGTGATATCACCATCGCCCAGGCACTCAAGTCACAAGGCTATGCGACAGGCCAGTTCGGCAAGAATCACCTGGGCGACCGGGATGAATACCTACCGACCAACCATGGTTTTGACGAGTTCTTCGGCAACCTGTACCACCTCAACGCCGAAGAAGAGCCGCAGCGGCCGTATTGGCCCAAGGATGACCCCGACTGGGTCAAGGCCAACTCCCCTCGCGGCGTGATCCACAGCTTCGCCGACGGCAAGATCGAAGACACCGGCGCGTTGACCACCAAGCGTATGGAAACCATCGACGACGAAACCACCGCCGCCGCGCAAGCGTTCATCGAAAAGCAAGCCAAGGCGGATAAACCGTTCTTCGTCTGGATGAACACCACGCGCATGCACGCCTTCACTCACGTCCGCGAATCGATGGCAGGCCAGAGCGGCATGCCAGGCAATGAGTACGCCGACGGCATGCTCGAGCACGACGGGGATGTCGGCAAACTGCTCAAGACCCTCGACGACCTGAAAATCGCCGACAACACCATCGTCGTCTACACCACTGACAACGGCCCGAACCAATGGTCCTGGCCGGACGCGGCAACCACGCCGTTCCGTAACGAGAAGAACTCCAACTGGGAAGGCGCCTATCGCGT
This sequence comes from Pseudomonas sp. KH_050, assembly GCF_057838875.1. Classification (NCBI taxonomy): domain Bacteria; kingdom Pseudomonadati; phylum Pseudomonadota; class Gammaproteobacteria; order Pseudomonadales; family Pseudomonadaceae; genus Pseudomonas; species Pseudomonas sp. KH_050. Next base: position 3,704,192 of record NZ_CM174478.1, read on the forward strand.
TCCGGCGATGGTTCGCTGGCCCGGCAAGATCAAACCCGGCGAAGTGTCCAACGAGATGTTCTCGGGCCTGGACTGGTTCCCGACGCTGCTGGCGGCTGCCGGCGACACTGGGGTCAAGGACAAGCTGCTCAAGGGCTGGGCGCCGACGTCGGGCGGCAGCAACTACAAGGTGCACCTGGACGGCTACAACCAACTGCCGTACCTGACCGGCCAAACGCCTAAGAGTGAGCGCAATCAGTTCTTCTACTTCAACGATGATGGCGTGCTGGTGTCGATGCGCTCCGGTAACTGGAAAGCGGTGTTCTGTGAACAGCGCAGGCCCGGTGGTTTCGAGGTCTGGGCCGAACCGTTTGTCTGCCTGCGCGTGCCGAAAATCTTCAATTTGCGGATGGACCCGTATGAACGTGCCGACGTGGTTTCCGACCAGTATTACGACTGGACGGCCAAGAATGCATACCTCGTATCGCTAGCGTCGTTCCAGGCCGCAAAATTCCTGGAAACCTTCGTCGATTATCCGCCGAGCCAGAAACCGGCCAGCTTCAGCATCGATCAGATCCGCGCTGAGGTCGACGCGAAGATCGAGGAGAAAATGAAAGCTGCACCTGCCAGGTAAAACCGCGAGACCGCCGCTCACCCGGAAAAGGTGAGCGGCCTTTTTCCTGGTGAATGCGGCTTTCAGGGACCCGCTTACGGATACAACACAATCGGCGTAGGAGCTGGCGCAGCCTGCGATCTTTTCTGCGGGCAACACTGCCCGGAGGCATCTTAAGGCACCCGAAGATCAAAAGATCGCAGCCTGCGGCAGCTCCTGCAATGCCCCGTTAGAACCTTCAAAACTGGCACAAGGCAATCAGCAATGTCCTCACCCGCCACCTCCAGGCACCCCCGCACATCTGCCACTGCCGCGCCAACCACCCCGGCGATTCTGATCCCCGCCCTGCTGCTGTTCGTCTCCGGCGCTGCGGCGCTGGTGTATCAAGTGTTGTGGATCAAACAGCTGTCACTGGTGGTAGGCGTGGAGGTCTACGCCATCACCACCGGGATCAGCGCGTTTTTCGCCGGCCTGGCCTTGGGCGGATGGTGGTTCGGGCGGCTGGCGGATCGGCTGAGCCGGCCGATTCTGCTGTACGCCGCCCTGGAGGTGTTGGTCGCGCTGCTGGGCGTCGGTGCAACAGTCGGCTTGAGCCAGGCCGCCGGTCCGTTTGCCTGGCTGGAGCAATATCTCGGGCTGCTGGCCTGGGTGCTGCCCTTCGCCCTGGTCGGCCTTCCGGCACTGCTGATGGGCGGCACCCTGCCGGTGCTGGTTCGTTCCCTGGCCGCCGACCCGCGGCAACTGGGTCAGGCTGGCGGGCAGCTCTATGCGGCCAACACTGCCGGAGCGATCGTCGGGACCTTGCTGACCGCGTTCGTGTTGATTGCGACCTTCGGCGTGCGTGGCAGCGCCATTGCCGCTGCCTTGCTGAACCTGCTGGCCGCAGGAGGGGCGTTAGGGTTCCAGCGTCACAGACGGGTTCAAGCTGCAGTGTCGGTGAAGGTCGTACCCAGTGCCCCACCGGCCCGACTGGCTCTGTGGCTGTACTCGATTGCCGGTGGCGTGGCCCTGGGCTACGAAGTGGTCTGGTCGCAGTCCATCGTGCAATTCATGAGCACCCGCACCTATGCCTTTGCCGTAGTGCTGGCGACCTACCTGACCGGTTTGTTTCTCGGCAGCACGCTGATGGCCCGTCGCGCCGACCGGATTCGTGATCCGTGGGGGCTGTTCGGCCTGCTGATCGCTGCGGCCGGGCTGGTGGCCTTGCTGGAGATCGCCCTGCTCGGACGCTGGCTGGTCCTGCTGCAAACCCAGGCCGAGGCCGTGGTACTGGCCTTGGGTGGCAGTGAACTGCTGGGCATGAGCGCGCGTTTTGCGGTAGCCGCCCTGAGCATCGTATTCATTCCAACCTTGTTGCTCGGTGCCGCGTTTCCATTGGCATTGCGCTTGAGCGTCGGCCGCGAACGGGTCGGCCAGGATGTCGGAGCGGTGGTGGCGTGCAACACCCTCGGCGGGATTTTCGGGGTAATGCTCTGCGGTTTTGGGCTGATCCCGTGGTTGGGGCTGGTTCATACCCTGGGACTGCTGGCGATTGTCGCGTCTGTGGTCGGCTATGTGGCGGTCAGCCGTGGCCAGTCGGTGCGCAAAGGCACCCGCCAAGGCGTGGTCTTCGTCGGCTTGCTGGCGGTGGCCGTGGCGCTGCTGACACCGGTCGACAAGCTGGCAAGCCTGTTGCCGGGTGCACGCAATGCCCAGTTGGCCTTCTATGAGGAAGGTCGCGGCGGCACGGTCGCGGTGGTGACTCAGGGCCAGGGTCAACGGGCATTCCAGCGCCTGTATATCCAGGGCGTTTCCAACACCGGCGATGCCATGCCGTCGTTGCGCTACATGCGCATCCAGGCCTTGCTGCCGTTGCTGATTCACAATGGCGAGCCGCGCTCGACACTGGTAATCGGCTTCGGCACCGGCATCACCGCCGGAGCCCTGCTGCGCTATCCAGCGCTGGAACATCGGGTGGTCGCCGAATTGCTGCCGGCGGTGGTCCAGGCCGCGCCGTTGTTCAAAGGCAACTTCAACGCCGCCGCCGATCCTGGAATCGATGTGCGTCTGCGCGACGGTCGTCAGGAACTGCTGCGCAGTGAACAGCGCTACGACCTGATCACCCTCGAACCGCCACCGCCGTCCGCCGCCGGGGTGGTCAATCTGTACTCGCGCGACTTCTACCAGCTGGCTGCCAAACGCCTGGAGAAACACGGCCTGGTCGCCCAATGGCTGCCACTGCCCACGCAAAACATCGACGACTCGCGCTCACTGGTGCGCAGCTTCCTCGAAGTCTTCCCTTACGCCACGTTATGGACCAGCGAGTTCCATGAAATGCTGCTGGTGGGCTCCCTTGAGCCGATCGAACTGGACGCTGCGCGCATCAACGCGCGCTTCCAGCAACAGACTGTGCGCAGCACCCTGCAGGATGTCGGTATCGGCTCGGCCGCGGCCTTGCTCGCAACCTGGGTCACCGACCGCAGCGGGCTGGACCGCTTCGCCGGGGATGCCCTGCCAGTGACCGACGATCAACCGCGCATCGAGTACGCAGCGTGGGTCCGCTCCAGGGAAATCAGCCGGGTGCTCCCGGCGCTGCTCGACCTGCACCAACCGCCGCTGATACTCAACGCCGACACCGCCTTCATCGAGCGCATGAACACCCACCAGCAACGCCTGATGCAGTTCTACCGCGCCAGCCTGCACGCCTACGACGGCGACCGCGCGGCCTGGGGCCGGGACATTCGCGAAGTGATGCGCGGGGATGGGGGTAATCCGTATTACCGGTGGTTTGTCGGGGAGTAAGGTTGAATCAGTCAGTTTTTTGTTGACCGATAGATCGCCATCATCGCGAGCAGGCTCCCACCGTTGATCCTGGTCAGCCTCTGGATTGAGGCTGACACAGAACCCTGTGGGGAGCGAGCCTGCTCGCGATGGGGGTTTCCAATTCAGCGAGTGTCTAACGGCCCTACTTCGCCTTCAGCTTCAAGTACGACTGATGCATATCCGATGCCCAGCCATCGATAACGTTTTTCACATCGTCGGCCTTCATCACCTGTGATTCATTTGCCAGCGGCTTGCCAGTGCCTTTGCGCACTACCTGGGCCAGAATCTTGTTATTCCTGCCATCAAGAAACACCGCTTCGGTGGCCAGATCGGTTTCCTGGTCACGAATACCGGTGGCCGTGCTGACCGCGGCGGCCACCAGGGCAATCGGGATCACTTCATAGGGCTTCAAGCCTTCGGTCTTGCTGCTGACGGCAGTGATGGCCGCGCGCACCACAATCACACCAGGGCCAGGACCGGTGGCCAGGGGCAACGATTTACTGATCTCACGCTTGAGCGCCTGATCGTAATAGTTGGTAATCCCGGACAAGGTGCTTTGCGGGATTTTCACGGTCGGCTGTGGCTTGGGATAGAGCTGGGTTGGCTCGACATAGACGCTGGTGTATTGGTTGATATTGAGTTTTGGATCGACCCAGCGCATCACTTCGACCCCCGAAGGAGACTTTGCCTCTCTGAGTTGACTGTAGTCCTTGAGAAACCCCGAATACTCGTCAGGCTGGGGCACTTTGCTGGAACAGCCCACTACCCCGATAGAGGCAATGCACAGCGTGCTCATCATTAGCGCAAGCTTCATTGTGTAACTCCTGTCGGATGGCCGACAACGGTATTGGGTTCGAGAGTTGTAGGTATAGCCAAACCTGAGGGAATTGTTATTACAAAGGCCGATTATTCATCTATCGCTGTAGGCAATTTCACAAAGGTCATTTGACAGGCACCTACCATGGGGTAAAGCTTCACGGAGCTTAAACGCGGCCCTTAGCGGTCACCGCATCTGGACTACGGAAGTCGCAATGCCCAAGCATAAAAATAAAACTGCACCCCCCCAGCCTGATTCACCCTCGTCGCTCACTTCGCGTTATCTGTTCCCCGCAGTCGCCGCCGTGTTGCTCTTGATCAGCCTGGGGCTGTGGTTTTTTCTGCACAACAGCACACCGATGCCGCTGGCCTATGCCCCTGTCAACGCGCCGGTAGTGCAGCCAACAAAGCCAAAAGTCGCACCTGCGCCACCGGCAAGCATGGTCGACGAACAGCAATGCCAGGGCTGCCACAGCGCTCAGGTAAAAGACTGGCAAGGCTCTCATCATCAACTGGCGATGCAGACCGCAAATGCAGACACCGTACTGGCCAATTTCAACGGCGTGACCTTCAAGCACGAGAAAGAGACCAGCCGTTTCTTCCGTAAAGACGCTGGTTTTTGGGTCAATACCGCCGGCAGCGATGGCCAGAATGCCGACTTTAAAGTCGCCTACACCTTCGGCATCGCGCCGTTGCAGCAATACCTGATCGACGTTGGCGATGGTCGCTTGCAAGCCTTGGGCGTGGCCTGGGATACCGAAAAACATCGCTGGTTTCACCTGTATCCGGGTCAGGGGGTGAACTTCAAGAACCCGCTGCACTGGAGCAAGCCCAGCCAGAACGCCAATTTCATGTGCGTCGAGTGCCATACCACCGGTTACCAGCGCAACTTTGACGCCGCCAGCAACAGCTTCGCCAGCCAATGGAACAGCCTCGGTGTCGGCTGTCAGGCCTGCCACGGCCCGGCCTCCAATCACCTGGAATGGACCGCGAAAAAAGGCGACCTGATCCACGCCGGTTTTGCCGTCGACCTCAAAGACAAAGACGCCACCAGCGAGATTGAAACCTGTGCGCGCTGCCATGCCCGACGCGCGCCCCTGGCTGATGGATATACCGCCGGCAAACGCTTGATGGATGATTACCTGCCCAGCGTGCTGACCCGCGAGCTATATGCACTGGACGGCAAGATCAAGGACGAAGTGTTCGAACACGGCTCCTTCGTTCAGAGCAAAATGTTCGACAAGGGCGTGCGTTGCAGCAACTGCCACAACCCTCACAGCACCGAACTGAAAGCCCCGGGCAACGGCGTTTGCCTGCAATGCCACAATACCGCCGGCAAGACCGCCGTCGAAGGTGTCGACGGTAAAGGCCTGCAAGCGAAGAACTACGATTCCGTCGAGCACCATCGGCATCAGGCCGGCCAACCGGGCTCCCAGTGCGTGGATTGCCATATGCCGGGCAAGTTCTACATGGGCAATGACTTCAGGCATGACCACAGTTTCAGCATTCCCAACCCCGAGCGGGCGAAAAAACTCGGCACCCCGGACGCCTGCCTGACCTGCCACCAAGGCAAGGCCGGCGACAGCGTCACCGAGCAATTCAAACGCTGGAACAGTAGCCCGATCGCCCAGGCGCCGCGCTACGACGAAAACCTGGGGCTGATTCGCGGGGGGCAGGCCGGAGCGGCGCAAGCCTTGTACGAGCAGTTGCAGCGCAACAACCTGCCGGCCATCCAGCGCGCGACCTTACTCGCCGAACTGCCGCTGTACCCCAGCGAACAGGCGTTGAAGCTGGCCAGCAAGGATTTGAGCAACCCGGCACCCCAGGTACGCGACAGTGCAATACGCGCCGTCAGTGCTTTCCTTTCACCCGCAGAACGCGTGCCGCTGCTGGCGCCGCTGCTCAATGACCCGGTCCGCGCCGTGCGCATCGCCGCCGCCCGCGACCTGCTGAGCGCCGCCAACAGCGGTTTGGGCACCGCGCAGCCCAGCTGGGACGCGGCCATCGCTGAATACGAAGCAGTGCAGTTGAACCTGCTCGAACGGGCCGAAGCCAACCTCAATCTGGCGATGCTCTATCAAGCCAGCGGTCGCGGTGCCAAGGTCGAAGCGCAATTACGCGCGGCGCTGTTGCGCGATCCGGACTTCTTCCCGGCACTGGTGACGCTGGTGCAATGGTTGGAGGCCAATGGTCGCGGCAAGGAAGCTCAGGACCTGCTGGCCAAAGCGCTGCGTGAACACCCTGATGCGGCGCTGCTGCAACACACCCAAGGTCTGGCACTGATCCGCGCGGGTAAAGCTGCCCAAGCCATGCCCGCCTTGCGCACCGCCGCCCGCCTTGAACCGCAGAACGCCCAGTATGGTTATGTACTGGCGGTAGCCCTGCACGACAGCGGGCAGATCGACGAAGCCTGCGAACTGCTGGAAAAAATGCTCAAGCTGCAACCAGCCAACCGCAATGCGCGCTTGTCGCTGATCCAGTACTACCTGGACAACGGCCAAGAGCCGAAAGCGCAGATATTGCTGCAAGGCTGGAAGCAACTGAACCCCGGGGACCCGGCATTGAAGTGACACCGAAACGCTCGCTACCTGCGTACACCTCCCCCTGTAGGAGCTGCCGCAGGCTGCGATCTTTTGATCTTCGCCACACCCCGGAATCTGTGCCGCCTGCAGAAAAAATCGCAGCCTACCGGCAGCTCCTACGCCGACCGAGGACATCCGCGATGCACATGCAATCCCCTTGTAGAAGCTGCCGCAGGCTGCGATCTTTTGATCTTCGCCGCACCCCGGAATCTACGCGCTGTACCGAACAGATCGCAGCCTGGCGGCAGCTCCTACGCGCCGACCGGGTACACCCGCAATGGGGTGGGTGTCCGCAATCACCCGGTAGGAGCTGCCGCAGGCTGCGATCTTTTGATCTTCGCCACACCTCGGGATCGGTGCGCTGCGCCGAACAGATCACAGCCTGTCGGCAGATAGATATCGGCCAGGTCGGCAAAGGAGTTATCGCCGAAGCCAATGGCGCGTCTGCCATCAACGCGCAGGGTCAAGGCTTCACCCATGGCGTGGCCAGGGCCAGCGTGATGAGGTAACGCTCCTCTGTAGGGCGCTTTTCGTCCTTGAAGCGATTAACCACCAACATCGCTTGATACTGATTGCCCGCTTGCCAATAAGACGTTCCGCCTTTGTTCACGTCGCGCAATCGGGCACGCCATTGCGGCGTGTCGGCGAACGGTGGATCGTCCTGGATGCGGATTGGCGTCCAGCCCCCTTGGCGCCATTGCTCCTGCAAGTCCAGCACGATTCTGAGCGTATCGTCGAGCAACAGTGGCTCGATTTGCGGGGACATCCGGACACTGTAAATCAGCTCATTACGGTAAATAACCGTGAAGAAGCGGGCCAGTGGGGTCACGAACCCGTATTGAGGGTCAGTGAAACGCAGACGGGCATCAGACTTGGGAATGTTGAACGAAACTTCCCCGGGAATGGCTGGACCAATGACCGCACTGGAGCGCTGGCGCATGGACTCGTAAGGTTCGCCAATCACCAGCGCGATTTCCGGTTCACTGGCGCAAAGACGTACCGCCGCCAACACCAGTACGACAACGGCCAGCCCGATCCCGCCACGTCGCCAGCCGAGATAAGCGAGCCACCTCATCGGACGCCCCGGCCTGCGGCGACATCCCGAATCGCCTGTTCGATCTGGTGGCGATTGTCGTGATGCAACAGCTCGTCAAACTGCGCCGCGGCCTTGAGCACGAAGGCCATGCGCTGCTCGATGTCGGACAGGTCGGCCATGGGGTTATTGCTGAAACCAATGGTGCGTCCATCATCGACAGGACGGCACTGGCTGGCCAGCGTCAGTTCGATGGCTTGAGCGACGCCTGACGGGATGTCTGTGACGTAGGAGACGTGGTTGCCGCGCAGCAGAGCTACCAATTTCGAGTTGCTGTACATCGCCGGTTGCAAGATGTTGACCTGTTCGTGCGTAGCAAGAAACTTAACACTTTCGGCGATGTTGCCTGCCTCCATGGCCTCAAAAGCTGGCAGGACTTCCTTGTGGTTAGTACCGAACTTCAGCGTCTCCTGCGCGACCGGCCACAGCACCGGGTACTGGTCATGCCCATAAATGTTTTTGCGTGAAGGTAGACAAGTTTCAAGCGCCTCCAACCCACGTTCCTGGTAAAAAACATGCAGCGGAAACACGTCCAGAAACAGCGTGGTATTGCCCATGGCCAGCATCTCGTACACGAACTGGTACAGCCGCTGCGCATACGACAGCGATCCGTCATCGCGCCCGAGGTCGATGCTCGGCAGCGGGTTGTTGCGGCGGGCCTGCTCGTAGTCGCGTTGCGTTTGCTCAAACTCCCGCAGTTTCGCCTGCCTGTCTCGCTCACTGCGGCTGAACAAGCCAAATAACCCTTTCCTGGCACTATGCTTCAGGCCCTGTCCCGCCTCATATTCGGCCTGAATCTTCTCGATCGAATCGGCGGCGTGCAGCAGGCCACAACCGACCTGCTTGGAGGCGAAGGCCGCGAGGCCGGCCCACTGGAAGCGCTGATCGTGCAGCCATAACTGGGCGTAGGCGGCATTGATCGCGCGATTGCGCGCCTTGGGGTCGGCGATCAGGATGCCGCCCGGCGCCACGATGGCTTCGGCTCGTTGCTGGTACCCGCGCCAGAGGTTCTCGCAGACCCGTCCCGGCAGTTCAGCGAAGGTCGGCGTGGGACGGCTCGCTGCCGGCGCGAAACCGGAGGGACGCGGCACGGCTGGCGCGGGGGGCGCCGCCGCAGCGGGTTGAACGGCGGCTCTGGCCCGCGGCGCGACGTCGCCACCGTCGATCACTTGACACTTGAGGGTCTGGTTGGCAATCAGCCGCGGTGGCGGATCGCACTGGCAACGGCAGAGGTCGCCGTCGAGGGCGGCGTGGCGTCCATCCAGCCGTTCGACCAGGCGCGGGCCGTCGCAGACAATCATCCCGATGCTGTTGCATGCAGGGCAAACGACCTCATCGCCTTCGCGGGCCATGGCCAGGCCATGGATCGTGCTGCACTCCCAGCCGGTGCGCACGGTGCCGTCGACGGTGGTTTTAGCTCCGACGGTGATGTTATAACGCCTCATGCGGTCTGTGTCCTTGTTTTATCTGCAGGGACAAACACGCTAGGTAAGGCGATGCGGGAGGTATGTCAGGCGTTTCTTTGTATGGTGTAGGGCGATTCTGCGATCGGACGGCCGATGGCTTGTGATTGGCGGGTTTGGTTTGTTGGAACGGGGGGGCTTTGGGACGGTTTCGCCGTCCAGCGGGAGCAAGCTCCCTCGCCACGGGCCTCCTAACGTCGGCGAAACAACGGCCGCGGCTCAATCACCGAGCGGCCGTACAGCACGCTCATCCCGGCCAGCCCCTTGAGCGCGTCTTCGGCGGATTTGTCTTCACGCACCGCAAAAGCATCGAAACCGCATTGGCGCATGTGGCTGAGTTGATCGCGCAGCACATCGCCAATCGCCCGTAACTCGCCCTGCCAGCCGAAGCGCGTGCGCAGCAGATAGGCCTGACTGTAGGCGCGTCCGTCGCGAAAGCTCGGAAAATCCAGGGCAATCAGCGGCAACAGATTCAACCACGGCTTGAGGCATTCAACTTCATCGTCCGGACCCAGCCAGACGGCGTCCAGGGCTGGATTGTGGTCGATTCGGCGGCTTAGCCATAGCGCCAGCGGCAGGATCAGCGGCCCCTCGGGCAGATCGGCATCCACTTCCCTGATCAAGGTCCAGCGATCATCGTGGACCACCCGCGGCACGCCCTCTTGTAAACGCAGCAGGTTGTTCATGCCGACGCCTCCAGAACCTTCGGATAGACCCGTTCCTTGAAGGGCTCCAGGCCAATGCGCTGCAAGGTGTCGACAAACAACTCTTCGCTTTCGCGATAACAGACGAAAGTGGCAATGATGCGCTCGATAATCTCCGGTACTTCGGCTGCGCTGAAGGACGGGCCGATGACCTTGCCCAAGGCACTGTCCTTGCCCTGAGCGCCACCCAGGGTGATCTGGTACCACTCGCTGCCGTTCTTGTCGACGCCAAGGATACCGATATTGCCAATGTGGTGATGGCCGCAGGCGTTCATGCAACCGGAGATGTTCAGGCTGATCTCCCCCAGATCATGCAGGTAATCCAGATCGTCGAAGCGCGCCTGAATCGCCTGGGCGATGGGGATCGACTTGGCATTGGCCAGGGCGCAGAAGTCACCGCCGGGACAGGCGATGATGTCGGTCAGCAAGCCGATGTTGGAGCAGCCCAGGCCCTGATCACAGGCCAGGCACCAGAGGGTATAAAGATCGGCCTTGGGGACATCCGGCAGGACGATGTTCTGTTCATGGGCAATGCGTATCTCGCCAAAGCCGAACTGCTCGGACCAGTCGGCAACGGCGTCCATTTGTTCTGCAGTGACGTCACCCGGAGGTGAGGCGATGCCAGGTTTGGTCGAGAGCACCACGCTGCTGTAGCCGGGTATTTTGTGCGGCTGTACGTTGCGCGAGACCCAGCGGGCGAAGGCCGGGTTTTCGCTCAGGCGGGTACCGAAATCCAGATTGGCATCCGCCAGTACCCGATAAGCCGGCGACACAAAGGCGCTGGCCACGCGTTCGTACTCGACGTCGGTCAACTGCGCCGGGCCGTCCTTGAGGTGCTGCCACTCTTCTTCCACTTCCTTGGCAAAGACTTCAATCCCCAGGGCCTTGACCAGAATCTTGATCCGCGCCTTGTACTTGTTGTCGCGTCGGCCATGGCGATTGTAGACCCGCAACACGGCCTCGACATAAGACAGCAGGTGCTGCCAGGGCAAGCCTTCACGTATCTGTAAACCGAGTATCGGCGTACGTCCCAGCCCACCACCGACTATCACGCGCAAAAGCATTTGTTCGTCAGCGCCGCGATAAAGATACAGGCCGATATCATGCATCATAATCGCCGCCCGATCCTGCTCCGCCGAGCAGATGGCGATCTTGAATTTACGCGGCAGAAACAGGAATTCCGGGTTGATGGTCGACCACTGGCGCAGGATCTCCGCCAGGGGCCGCGGGTCGAGCAACTCGTCGGCGGCGACCCCGGCAAAGGCTTCAGTGGTGATATTACGTACGCAGTTGCCAGAGGTCTGGATCGCGTGCATCTCCACCCCTGCCAGGCGTTCGAGGATTTCCGGCACCTGGGCCAATTCGATCCAGTTGAACTGCATGTTCTGCCGCGTGGTGAAGTGACCGTAGCCGCGATCGTAATCCCGGGCGATGCTCGCCAGGGTACGCATCTGCCGGGCGCCCAGGGTGCCGTAAGGGATCGCGACCCGCAGCATGTAGGCGTGTTTTTGCATGTACAGACCGTTTTGCAAACGCAGCGGCAGGAATTCTTCCTCGCTCAACTCACCGCCCATGAATCGTTCGACCTGATCGCGAAACTGCGCGACCCGCTCAAAGACCAGGGCACGGTCATAGTCATCGTAATGGTACATGTCGCTACCTCATCATCAGGGGCTGACCGCGCTCTATCGGCTGGTTCCGGGGAAACGACTATGCACCTGCAGCTCAGCACGTTACAGATTCAGGTAAACGCTAAAAAACCATATCAGTGCCCTGCTGAACACAGCTGGCAGGCCATTTCATCTGATCCGCATTAATGCAGTTTTTCTGAGTCTGTTTTGTTTACCCCATGCTTTCTACAGTTCACGGCATGCCAGACCGGGTGGCCTGGCAAGACTTTGCAACCGTGGAAGATTTGACCATGAGCACAGCAGCAACCGGACAAGCCTATAACTACAAGGTCGTCCGCCAATTCGTCGTGGCAACAGTGGTATGGGGCATTATCGGGATGGCGATGGGCGTATGGATCGCCTCGCAGCTGGTCTGGCCGCAATTGAACCTGGACCTGCCGTGGACCACCTTTGGCCGCTTGCGCCCGCTGCATACCAGCCTGGTGATTTTCGGCTTTGCCGGCAGCGCACAATTCGCCGCCAGCTATTACGCGGTACAGCGCACCTGCCAGGTGCGGTTGTACTCCGACAAACTGGCGGCCTTCACCTTCTGGGGCTGGCAGTCAGTGATCACGATCATGCTGATCACCCTGCCGCTGGGCTACACCACCACCAAGGAATACGCCGAGATCGAATTCTCCGGAGCGGTGTGGATGACCGTGGTCTGGGTTGCCTACGCGATTGTGTTCTTCACCACCGTGGTGCAACGCAAGACCAAACACATCTATGTGGGCAACTGGTTTTTCGGTGCGTTTATCGTGGTGATCGCCATGTTGCACGTGGTCAATCACCTGTCGATCCCGGTGGACTGGTTCAAATCTTACCCGGTGTACTCCGGAGCCACTGATGCCATGGTCCAGTGGTGGTACGGGCACAACGCGGTGGGCTTCTTCCTGACCACCGGTTTCCTCGGGATGATGTATTACTTCGTGCCCAAACAGGCCAACCGGCCGGTATATTCCTACCGCTTGTCGATCGTGCACTTCTGGGCGCTGATCACCCTGTACATCTGGGCCGGCCCGCACCACTTGCACTACACCGCGCTGCCGGACTGGGCGCAATCGCTGGGCATGGCGATGTCGTTGATCCTGCTGGCGCCGAGCTGGGGCGGGATGATCAACGGTATGATGACCCTGTCCGGTGCCTGGCATAAATTGCGCACCGACCCGATCCTGCGCTTTCTGGTGCTGTCGCTGGCGTTCTACGGCATGTCGACCTTCGAAGGGCCGATGATGGCGATCAAGACGGTCAACGCCCTCTCCCACTACACCGACTGGACCATCGGCCACGTACACGCCGGCGCCCTCGGCTGGGTGGCGATGATTACCTTCGGTTCGCTGTACCACATGATCCCGAAAATTTTCGGCCGCGAGCAGATGCACAGCATCGCGCTGATCAACCTGCACTTCTGGCTGGCGACCATCGGCACCGTGCTGTACATCGCCGCATTGTGGGTCAACGGCATCACCCAGGGCCTGATGTGGCGGGCAATCAACGATGACGGCACCCTCACCTACTCCTTCGTCGAGGCCCTGGAGGCCAGCCATCCGGGGTTTGTGGTGCGCTTTGTCGGCGGCGTGTTCTTCCTCGGCGGCATGCTGTTGATGGCCTACAACACCTGGCGCACGGTGCGGGTCGCTGACCTCAAAATGGCTGAAAGTGAAGCGCAGATTGCTTGATTCCAATACTGACGCAAGTCTTCATGGCTTGCGTCCTTCCTGTCAGGGAGAAGTTTGTCATGATCGAAATCGGCCTGAACCTGCTGGCGGTAGCGTGCCTGTATTTCTCGGTGGAATACTGCTTGAGAAACCAGTCGTCAGAAACCCTGGACGACGCCAGCCTGATCCCCTTTGCCGACGACCCGGAAGTGGCGCGCCGGGTGGAGTTGGCGACGGGCAAGACCATCAACGCCGTGGCGCCTGAGGTGGCGAAGAAAGGTTGGGGGAATGTGGAAATCTGAAGTAATACCCCCCCTGTGGCGAGGGAGCTTGCTCCCGTTCGACAGCGTCGTAAATTCTGCAACCGAGTTTAGTCAGATAGAACTCGGTTTTCAGGCTTTAGGACCGCTTCGCGCTCCAGCGGGAGCAAGCTCCCTCGCCACAAAAAGCCCGCGCCCATGGGTGACTCAACTCCGCTCCCGCGGAATCAGACTCTGCAACTGCTGCGCCAGGAAATCTGCATCAAAGACAAAGGTATCCGGGTCTTTAAGTCCGTTGGTCTTGCGCCACTGCCAGTCGCTCGACGGTGGTTGGCACACCAGCGAGACACTGCCATAACGCGCGGCCGTCAGGCCCATTACCGCCAGCGAGATCAAACCGCCAGTCCCCATCACGTCCGGCACGAATTCCACCGGCTTGCCGGTAATCTGAATCGTCAGTTTTTCCGTTTTGAAGGGTGAGGTTTCGACGGCAACGCTCGGGCCGGAGGCGACATAGGCTTCGCGGCTCACTTCAAGCAGGCCGGGACTTTTCACCGGTTCAAGCCACTGCTCGATCTGATCGAAGAGTTTGCCGATGCGCACCGCCCAATCGGCCGATTGGGTCTCGAATACCTGCTTCTTGTGCGCTTCGCTTTCTGCGTAGTGGCGAAGCATCTCGCCCAGTTGCTTTACGTCGTTCATCGCGATGCTCCTTGGGTGAAGCATGACTGCAAGGTATTGATCATGGCAGATGCCGGCCAACCACGTATGACTAAAACCCGTTGGGTCTATGACTCCCCAGTACAGGGCAGCAACCGAGGATGGAATTGATCGGCATGCGCGCCATCGGTCTGCTCGGCACCGCGTTTACCATGGAACAGGACTTCCTCAAGCTGCGTCTCGCCGCGCAAGGGTTGAACGTGTTAGTTCCCGAAGCCCGAACACAGCCGGCTGCCACTGCTCGACACCACCGAGCTGCATGCCCGGGCTGCAGTGGCGTATGCCCTCGACTGACTCAGGAAATCGAGCGCGTACGGCGCAGGCGCGCCATGCTCAGCGCGTCGACCAAGCCACCGTCGCGAACCGCATAGTCACGCAGCAGGCCTTCGGTTTCGAAGCCGAACTTGCGGTAGAGCCCGATGGCAGCTTCGTTGTCGGCGTAGACCGAAAGCTCGACCCGCTGCAGGTTCATCCAGTTGTCGGCGATATCCAGCGCCGCTGCCAGAAGTTTCGAGCCAACGCCCTGGCCCTGCCAGGCCACCGCTACCCCCATGCCGATATTGGCGCAATGGCTGCGGCGGATCCGCGAAAATTGCTCCAGGCCGCAATTGCCGATCACCGTACCTTGATGCACGGCCACCAGCTGCAACAGCCGCTCGTTCTCCGGGGCAATGCGTTGGCGCCAGACTTCGCTGGTCTGAAACGGCATTTGCAGCACCTGGCGGGCGACCGCCGGGGCGTTGTAGAGCGAAGTGATACCGTCGATATGGGTTTCGCTGAAGCGTTCGATGGTAATCGTGGGATCGGTGGCGGGCATGCTGGTTCGTCCTTGAAACGTCGAATGGACCGTCGAGTGTAGAGCTGGATGCAGGGTATGGCGAGGGAACTCAAAAGATCGCAGCCTGCGCCAGCTCCTACAGGGATTGCGCAAGACCTGTGGGAGCGTCGGATCAGTCGCCATCAATCCCTGGGCTGTTGCCGAAACCCCACCGCCAACCGATTCCAGCAATTGATGGTGGCAACCGCCATGGTCAGGTCGACCATCTCGCGCTCGCTGAACTCGGCCCGCAGCGCCGAGTACAGCTCGTCCGGCACATTGGACGTCGGCAATAAGGTCACCGACTCACTCCAGGCCAGCGCGGCTTTTTCCCGCGCATTGAAAAACGGCGAGTCGCGCCACACGCTGATGGCATACAACCGGCGTTCGGTTTCGCCCTGACGACGGGCTTCGACGGAATGCATGTCGGTGCAGAACGAGCATTGATTGAGTTGCGAGACGCGAATCTTGATCAGCTCCAGCAACGGCTTTTCAATCGACAGGCCAAAGGTCGCCGCCTCGAGCATGAGCATCCCCTTGAGGGCTTGCGGCGAGGCCGTGTAGTAATCCAGGCGGGGTTCCATGGGCATGACCTTTGACTGACATTCGATGACTCAAAGCCTACGACCCGAGACCCCGACACCCTATAGCCAATTGCCGTTTTTTTGCCGAGACCACCCGAACGCGGTGATTTACACCAAAAGCCTTGTTGCGAGTAATCTTGCACACGACCGACCGCCTTCAGGACTCTCCATGGAACTTCATGTCGTCATCAAAGGCCGCAAGGACCTGGCCGAGCAGCTGTACCGGCAACTGCGCGGAGCGATCGAATCCGGGCGACTGGCCGCCGGTGCCCAGCTGCCGCCCAGCCGCTTGCTCGCCGAGCAACTGGGCGTCTCGCGCAAGACGGTCTCCGACACCTATGCGCTGCTGACCTATGAAAACCTGCTGATCGGCAAGATCGGTCGTGGCACCTTCGTCAACGCGCGCGCCGCCAAGGCCGAGCGCAAACAAAGCGCAGCGGACCTGGCCTGTGCGCAGAGCCTGGAGAAGTGGCAGAACCTGCCGGCGAACTTGCGCCATCCGACCCTGGAAGGCACCTTGCGCTGCGAATTTATCGGCGGCGCGACCACCCGCAATCAGTTCCCCCAGGAAGAATGGCGGCGCTGCACCCAGGACGCGTTGCGCCGGATCGCCCTGAGCGCTGGGTTCTACAGCCAACCGGAAGGCCTGCCAGCGCTACGCAGTGCCATCGCCGGGCATGTCGCGTTTTCCCGTGGAGTGGCCTGTCATGACGACGACATCGTGGTCTGCAACGGTGCCCAGCAAGCCCTCGACCTGATCGCCCGGGTAGTACTCGAGCCGGGCAGCCTGGTCGCCATGGAAGACCCCGGCTACACCCCGGCGCGGCTGTTGTTCACCGCCCAGGGCGCGACGGTGATCGGGGTGTCGGTGGACGCCGAAGGCATCCAGGTCGAGCTGATTCCCGACGGCACGCGGTTGATTTACGTCACTCCGTCGCACCAGTTTCCCCTCGGCATGCCGATGAGCCCGGCGCGCCGTGAAGCCCTGCTGGAACGTGCCCGAGTGCTGGGGGCGATCGTGATCGAGGACGACTACGACAGCGAATTCCGCTATGAGGGCCGCCCCACCGATTCCCTGCAAAGCATGGACACCCGCGGCGTCGTCGCCTACGTCGGGACCTTCTCGAAAACCATGCTGCCGGAGTTGCGGCTCGGTTATGCGGTGTTGCCACCGGCAATCCGCAGCGCGGTGATCAAGGCCAAGCAATTGACCGACTGCCACACCTCGACCCTCCCGCAATGGGCGCTAGCCAAGTTCATTTCCGAGGGCTACCTGCTCAAGCACATCCGCCGCTGCCATACGGTCTACGCCAATCGCCGGGAGCGCATTCTCAAGCGCCTGCACGGCGATCTGGCGCCCTGGTTCGAAGTCGTGCCGTCGATTGCCGGCTTCCACATGGCTGCGCTGTGCAAGGTGGCCGTGGATATCCCGTTGCTGATCGAGCTGGCGAAGAAAGTCGAAGTCGGGCTTTACCCGCTGGACAGCTTCTTCCACGACACGCCGGTGAAAAGCGGGCTGTTCATCGGTTTCGGGGCGATCGAGACCCTGGACATCGACCCGGCACTGGACAAGGTCCGGGATATTCTCAAACAGATCGCCTGATTGGCTCAGTGGTTTTCCCGCGGATTGGATATTGGTGTTGAAAGAGCGCAGCCCTACTCTTCTCCTCACGAACTCCCAAGCCAGCAACAGGAGAACCCCGCCATGCACAGCAGCGCGATTAACACCGTCCGGATCCAGGCCGTCCACGGCCGTTCAGATGAGCTCGGCCTGCACCTGGCGCGGATTGCCGAAGCAGTCCGTGCAGCCCCGGGCTGCCTCGACTACAGGGTGCAACCGTGCCCGGTCATCCCCGACCGGTGGATCGTCAGCGGCCACTGGCAAAACCGCCAATCCATGGAATCGCACTTCGCACTGCCGGCGCTGCAAGGGTTTATCGAGCTGATCGACAACCGCGTGGCCAGCAGTCTGGACTTCAATCACTGAACCCATTGGCCTCCTGTCCTGTTCCGAGAATCACGCCCCAACCACGCAATAGGAAACCCATCATGAAAGCCTTTACCTTCGCGACCTCGATCTTCGCCGGCCTCGCCATGCTGGCCTCCCTCAATGCCTTCGCCCATGACCCGGTCTACGGCAAGGAAAAACTCAATATCCTGCAGGAACATGAACTGACCAACGCGCCGGGCCAGAAGGCAATGATGCTCACCGTCGACTACGCCCCGGGCCAGGCCAGCGTGCCGCATATGCACCAGGGCTCGGCCATGGCCTATGTGCTGGAGGGTGAGGTCACCTCCCAGGTCAACGATGAAAAGGCGATCACCTACAAGGCCGGCGAATCCTGGTACGAAGCGGCCGGTTCCCGGCATCCGGTATCGGCCAACGCCAGCAACACCAAACCGGCGAAGTTGCTGGTGTTCATATTGATGGGTGAGAAGGATGAAGTGCTGACGCCGTTGTAGGAACTGCCGCAGGCTGCGATCTTTCCGGCCCCCACCCAATCCAAACCATCGCAATAAAAAAAACCCCGCATCTTTCGATGCGGGGTTTTTTCATTCAGCACTCAATCAGGCAGTCGCAGCAACCGCCGTTTGACCGCTCTTCGCCAGTTCCGGCGTGGCAGCAACCACCGCTTGACCGCTCAACGCCAAGTCGAGCAGCTCGCGGTTGGCCACCGCGTACATGGCGTAGTCGGTGCCGCTCGCGGCACGGATTTCCACCAGCATGGCGCGCCAGCGTTCGATCATGCCGTCGTGCAGCTCCATCCACAGCGCCAGGCGTGTTTCCACATCCTGGGTGCCGTCGCCCATTTGCAGAACCGAGATGGTGATCGCCCGTTGTTGCCAGTCGACGTCATCACGGAAGGCTTCACGAGCCAGCGCCTGCCAGTTGTTTTCCACCGGCAGCGCACTGATCTGTTGCAGGTACCAGGTAATGTCCAGCGCACTGCCCACGGCGAAGTAGGCCTTGGCCACGTCTGCCGGGTTCTGACCGGTAACGTCCGAGGCTTCGATGACCGGCAGCAAGGTGTACAGGTGGGTCGTGCCCGCAACCATGCGCGCCAGCAACTCCGGCACACCGGCGGCGACATACGCCTGATAACGGGTCTGCCAGCGTTCGCGGGTCGGGCCTTCGAGCAGTTCGTCGAGTTTGAGACCCAACGCCGCCAGATGCGGACCGAAGTGTGCGACGTCACGAGCAGCGTTTTGCTCGTTGCGACGACTGCGCAGGAACCAGCGGGTAGCCCGACGGCCCAGACGCATCAGCTCATCCATCAGCTCCAGTTGTACGTCCGCCGAAACCTGGTGATCCAGGGCTTCTATCTGCCGGAACCAGTGCGGGAGGTGGAAGATGTCACGCACGATCACGTAGGCGCCAGCGACGTTCGCCGGGCTCATGCCGGTGGACTCTTTCAAGCGCTGAACGAAGGTGATACCCATGTGGTTGACCAGATCGTTGGCGATCTGGGTGCTGACGATCTCGCGCTTCAGACGGTGACGACGCATGGCTTCGGCGAACTTGCTGACCAGGGTCGGCGGGAACGCAGTTTCCATGTCGCGGGTCAGGTAGGCGTCATCCGGCACCAGGGAGTTGAGCAGTGCTTCCTTGAGGTCGATCTTGCTGTAGGAGATCAACACCGACAGCTCGGCACGGGTCAGGCCATGGCCAGCCGCTACGCGTTCGTCGAGTTGCTCTTCCGACGGCAGGAACTCGATGGCACGGTCCAGCTTGCCGCGGCCTTCAAGGTCGTTCATCAGGCGTTTGTACTCGGCGATCCGTACGTAGGCACGACGGGCCGCCAGGGACAGCGCCTGGGTCTGCTTGTAGTTGTTGCCAAGCACCAGGTTGCCGACTTCATCGGTCATGCTGCCGAGCAACTGGTTACGTTGCTTCTCGGTCATATCGCCAGCCTGCACAACTTCGTTGAGCAAGATCTTGATATTCACTTCGTGGTCGGAGCAGTCCACACCACCGGCGTTGTCGATGAAGTCGGTGTTGGAACCGCCGCCATTGAGGCCGAATTCCACACGACCCAGTTGGGTCATGCCGAGGTTACCGCCCTCGCCCACCACTTTGCAGCGCAGTTCGTTGCCGTTTACGCGCAGTGCGTCGTTGGCCTTGTCGCCGACATCGGCGTGGCTTTCGGTGCTGGCCTTGACGTACGTGCCGATACCGCCGTTCCACAACAGGTCTACCGGTGCCTTGAGCAAGGCATTCAGCAGTTCGGTCGGGGTCAGCTTGTCAGCCTGAATGTCGAAGCGCTCTTTCATCTGCGGGGAAATCGCGATGCTTTTCGCGCTACGGGAGAAGATCCCGCCGCCTTCGGACATGATGCTGGTGTCGTAATCCGACCATGCCGAACGCGGCAGATCGAACAGGCGCTGACGCTCGGCGAAGCTGTTGGCAGGCGCAGGATTCGGGTCGATGAAGATGTGCAGGTGGTTGAAGGCCGCGACCAGTTGCAACTTGTCGGACATCAGCAAGCCGTTACCGAACACGTCGCCGGCCATGTCGCCGACGCCGACCACAGTGATGCTGTCTTCCTGAACGTTGATCCCGCGCTCACGGAAGTGGCGCTGTACGCCGACCCAGGCGCCCTTGGCGGTGATGCCCATTTTCTTGTGGTCATAACCAGCCGAGCCACCGGAGGCGAACGCGTCACCGAGCCAGAAGCCGTAGTCGATGGCAATACCGTTGGCAATGTCGGAGAAGGTCGCAGTGCCTTTGTCCGCCGCCACTACCAGGTACGGGTCATCGCCGTCGTGACGAACCACGTTGGCCGGAGGCACCAGGCCGCCATCTTTCAGGTTGTCGGTGATGTCCAGCAGGCCGGAGATGAAGATGCGGTAGCAGGCGATGCCTTCTGCCGCGATCTCGTCGCGACCGCCGCCCAGAGGCAGGCGACGCGGCAGGAAACCACCCTTGGCGCCAACCGGCACGATCACCGAGTTCTTCACTTGCTGGGCTTTTACCAGGCCCAACACTTCAGTGCGGTAGTCTTCTTCACGATCGGACCAGCGCAGGCCGCCGCGTGCGACGTTGCCAAAGCGCAGGTGCACGCCTTCAACCCGTGGCGAGTAAACGAAGATTTCGAATTTCGGAACCGGTTTAGGCAGCTCCGGAATCAGGTGCGGGTTGAACTTGAAGCTGAAGTAGGACTTGTTATGGCCGTTGGCATCGGTCTGGTAGAAGTTGGTCCGCAGGGTGGCCTTGATCAGGTCCAGGTAGCGACGCAGGATGCGGTCTTCGTTCAGCACCTGAACGTCGTCCAGCGCGGTGAGGATCGCGTGCTCCAGGCGCAGTTGCTTGTCGTCGAGGTCGCCGCTGGTCAGCTTGCGGGCCAGGTAGAAACGGGTCTTGAACAGCCGGGTCAGCTCGCGAGCGATATCGGTGTGGTTGCTCAGGGTGCTGGCGATGTAGCCAAGGTCGAAGCCCAGGCGGATCTGCTTCAGGTAACGGGCGTAAGCACGCAGCAGCGCCACGTCGCGCCATGGCAGGCCGGCAGTCAGTACCAGACGGTTGAACCCGTCGTTCTCGGCATCGCCACGAACGATATGGACAAAAGCGTCCTGCAGCGTGTCATTCAGCTGCTGGATGTCGAGGTTCAAGCCTTCAGCGGCGGTGAACGCAAAGTCATGAATCCAGAACTCGCGACCGGTGCTGTGGCGCAGGCGATACGGGAACTCGCCGAGCACACGCAGACCGAGGTTTTCCAGGATCGGCAACACGTCGGACAGTGCCAGCGGGGTATCGGCGTGATACAGCTTGCAGTGCAGCTGTTGCTGACCGGCGGTTTGCCCCAGCAGCGGCTGGTAGAAGCTCATGACCAGCGGGTTGGCTTCGTTCAGGCTGAGCAGGTGTTGCATGTCGACCACGGCCGAGTGCGCAGCGAAACGCTCGCGGTAGCCGGCCGGGAAACCTTTCGGGAAGTCGGACAGCACGTTGGTGCCGTGGGCTTCGCCGAAGCTTTCGATCACCAGGCTTGCGTAGTCGTCCTGCCAGCTGCGGCAGGCCTGCACCACTTCTTTTTCCAGCAACAGCGGATCGATGTCGAGACGGTTCTTCGGGTCGACTCGCAGAATCAGTTGCACACGGGCCAGCACGGACTCGGAGAAGAAGGTCCAGAACTCGCAATCCGAGGCTTTCAGGCGATCCATCAGCACTTGCTGGATCTTCTGACGCACTTCGGTGGAATAGATGTCGCGCGGCACGTAGGCCAGGCAGTAGCAGAAACGGCCGTACGGGTCTTTGCGCAGGAACACGCGGATCTTGTTGCGCTCCTGGATCTGCACGATCGACATCACGGTGCTGAACAGCTCATCGACCGGAGTCTGGAACAGATCATCACGAGGCAGTACTTCGAGCACCTGAGCCAGTTCCTTGCCCAGGTGAGCCTTGGCCTGGAAGCCCGAACGACGTTCGATTTCCTCGACCTTGCGGCGGATGTAAGGAATCACGCGCACGCTCTCGCCATACACCGAAGAGGTGTACAGGCCCATGAAGCGGCATTCCTTGATGACCTTGCCATCGGCATCGATCTGGCGGATCGACACGAAATCCGGGTAGGCCGGACGATGTACACGGCTTGGGTGTGCAGCCTTGGCGAACGACAGCGGCGTCGGTTCGCGCAAATAGTTGACGGCGTAGTCTTCGATGCGCAGATCATCGGCGGTCAGGCCGGCGCGCAGCAGTTTGGTCAGGCCGAGGAACGAGTTCTGGTCATATTCGATGTGTCCACCGTTCTGACCCTCGCCCACCACGAACTCTTCGTAGCCCAGGAAGGTAAAGTGGTTGCCCACCAGCCATTCCAGGAAGCTCTTGATTTCGGATTTTTCGTCGGCATCGATGATGAACTGGCTGTTGTCGATGCCTTCGATCAGTTCCTGGACTTTGGTTTTCATCGGCTCGAAATCGGCGACCGCAACGCGGACTTCACCGAGAACCTGCTCCAGCTCTTTGCTCAATACATTGAGCTCGGCGGTATGAGCGCAGCGATCGATCTCCAGGTACATCAGAGATTCTTGCAGGATGCCTTCGCCCTGGGTGCCCTTGGGCAGGATTTCCAGCAGTTCGTTCTTGCTGCCGCGACGAACGCTCAGCACGGTGGTCTGCAGGGTGTGAATGCTGTAGCCGCGACGGTTCAGCTCGGTGCGTACCGAGTCCACCAGGAACGGCAGGTCATGGTGCAGCACTTCGACCGCGGTATGGGTCGACTGCCAGCCGTGACGTTCGTAATCGGGGTTGTAGACGCGCACTTGCGGTTGCGCGTGATCGAAGCGCTCAAGTAGGCGCCACGCAGAAAGCGTACAGCCGGCGAGGTCGGACAACCGACGCTGGGTCAGCTCGTCCAGGGAAATGATGCCGAAGAATTGTTCAGCGAACAGCGCCACTTGTGGCAGTGCCTGTTCACTAATGTGCTGCGCCAGTGCCGCTTGCAATTGGTGATGGAAGTCGGCTTTGCTGGCTGCGGTGAAGAACGACATCTGTGGTACTCCGCTTGGGCTTGTTATTGATGGAAGCGTCGCGTGCAAACCCCTATCGGGGCAATCCGTCACCCTGTTCCTGATTCTCGGGCAGAGGAAACAGGGTGACAGGTGGGTGAAGCTGGACGAGACACTCGGGTCACATTCACCTTCTTCGATGGGCATCTGCAAAAACGACTGTCGAACACATTGACAATGCCTTTACAGGTATCCATCAGTTGCGCAGCTTAACGAGTGCGGCAAGGCCCGTGCTTGCGATGCTGCGACATATTCGGTCATCGGTACGTAACTCGCGTGCTGCGCATCGAACAACACTAGCAGTCACGGGGGAAAATGGCGCTTTTAAGCGCTTATTTGCGGTACTGGCGTACCAGAAATGACCGATAAGGTTGATTCCGTTCCCCGTACTTTTTCCAGGACACAAGTCAGCAAAAAACCTTTCGGGCTGGCAGAATTGCATTTTGTTTGCCTTCAACGCGCCCCAGGCGCCAGGAATTGCCCCATGCAACTGACCACCGCCCATTTGATTGCCAACCCTTGCGATGACGAAGAAGACAACATGGCCATGCTCTGCTGCCACAGTGACAAGGGCGAAATGTTCCTCATGACCCGCTACCCGGACGAGGATGAAGTCGAAATCACCCTCGACGGCGAGCCATCAACCCTGGATGGCTTGAAAGTCACCTTCAGCGCCGACCGCCTGCTGATCGAAATCGGTGCAGCCGATGCCGATGCCCTGAATGGCGACGACCACCTGGAAATCCACCACAGCACCGCGGCCTCGGACCTGCCCGAAGTTGAAGAGACCCTGCAAAACATCCTCAAAGGCACCGGCATCTATATCAGCCAGCTTGCCTGATACATCGACCGACGGAGCCCGCCATGCCCTCGCGCATTTTCGACGCCCATTGCCACATCATCGACCCCGACTATCCGCTGATCCCCAACAACGGCTACCTGCCCGAGGCGTTCAGCGTCGATGACTACCTGGCGCAGACCACGCCGCTGGGAATCGTGGGCGGCGCGGTGGTCTCCGGGTCATTCCAGGGCTTCGACCAGAGCTATCTGATTGCCGCCCTCAAGCGACTGGGCAAGGGCTTTGTCGGCGTGACCCAATTGCCAGCTAGCGTCACCGATGACCAGCTGTACGAGTTGAACGCTCATGGCGTGCGAGCGCTGCGCTTCAACCTCAAGCGCGGCGGCTCGGAGCAGCTCGACCAGCTGGAAGCCCTGGCCAGGCGCGTACATGAACAGGTCGGCTGGCATTCGGAGCTGTACATCGACTCTCGTGAACTGCCGGAACTGGAAGCGCGATTACTGCGACTCCCGGCGGTGAGCATTGATCATCTGGGGTTGAGCAAAGAGGGATTGCCCGGCGTCCTGCGACTGGCTGAGCGCGGCGTCCGGGTCAAGGACTGCGGCTTTGGCCGGGTGGACTTTGCGGTGAGTCCGGTCTTGAAGCAGATTCACAGCGCCAACCCGCAGGCGTTGATGTTTGGCACTGACCTGCCGTCGACACGAGCGCCCAGGGCGTTTGAGGTGGCGGACATTCAGTTGCTGATTGAGGCGCTGGGTGAAACCGGAGCCGAAATGGCGCTCTGGAATAATGCGCAAGAATTCTACGGTTTCGGTGTCTGATAAACCGCGATGGCGCCCGCAAGAGCACTGCCGCCTTGCTGCCATATAAAAAAGTCGCAATTACTCCAACCACTTTCCACAAATCCCGCCCCCCTTTCGCCCTCGGAATTTTTCATGCCGAGCGGCTGATTTCGTGCCCAAATAAAAAACTCACCTATGCATCAATCATCGTTAAACATGCTAACGGACTGACCCAGCAATAAAAATTGCAAACCCATACACACTTAATCAACAAATTCGACTTTGATCCTACCTCTCAGCCGGACTTTACCTACGCCCATATAGGACGAATTCGCACCCCACCGAATTGAACATGACAAGTCGTACTGCTATCAATACATAACTTGCGCTCAACTGACGCAAGCAAGGCGCAAACCCCAACAATGCGCCTTTTAAAAGCCAAAAAACTGGAGTTACTGAAATGGGATCAAAACGCTCAGAAATAAATACGTTTGACGCTCTTCAACAACTGGTAGATTTCTCCACTAGCTTCTTAGCGGCAGAAATCAAGTTCTTCAACTCGCTAACCAATGAACAAATCAACACCATTTAAGAAAAACCCGGAAGAGGCAAAAGTCTCTTCCGGCCCATATCGCGACGTGAGAGGACAAATCATGTCAGAACGCGAACTCAGCACCTTTGATGCAAAAAACCGGATCATGTCAATCATCAAAAATCTCGACTTAAGAGCGTCTACTCGCTACACACATAAGGGGAACCTCGTCGCCACCGCCGACCTCTTTGATAACCGTAACACTCTCGTCGCGTCGGGAGCGGGCAAAGGTCCTGACTGCCTCGTTGGCGCGCTAGCCGAAAGCATTGAACACTACGCGACGCTCCACCCCTCTTCCCCATCCATGATTTTGCAATCTTGCCAAGCTATCGCATCCCAGAAACAGACCGAGTCTGACGGCCTGTTCACCAGCCTTCCTCTAACAACTGACCCCATTGAATGCTTCAAGCTCAAAACGCTATGCAATACAAAACAAATCTTCGTGCCGAGCGTGATTCTTTGCCCCCAGAAGAAATTAGTGCGGGACACCCATAACAATCAAAGCATACGCCACCTTGCCCGCTACTCATCCAACTCAGGGATAGCGTTTGGCTGCACCCAAGCAGAAGCCCTTCTTCATGGCATAAACGAAGCCATAGAGAGGCATATTCTTTCGACTCTGTTCATGAGCGTCTGTGAGCTGCGTACGAATATAGACTTGTACAGGCCGTCTGAACACTTACTCAAGGTGGCTCTTAAAAACAACCCTCACGCCCTTGAGACCGCAAATGACTTGCAGATACTTATTATTAAAGATTTCTTCGGCGTTTATTTCTCCGCTGCCTTTCCAAAAGTGGCGTCTCACGATTTTTTTCTATCACCCTTAGGTTCAGGGTGCTCCATGAATGTGTGCATTGCCATAGAACGGGCAGTCACAGAGCAGCTTCAAACCAGCACCCTCTATGGCGAAACGGAAAGGGACCAAGATAGAAAAACTTATGAATTCTTGTCCAGCTCTGAGAGACTCACCCATCTTATACATCTTGATCCTATCAGAAATATAAATCCCCCCTTCCTGAACAACACAGAAAACAAAACCCGCCTGAGTGTTTCCGAGCAGATAAATCACATTCATGGAAACCTGCTGGATAACGGCAAAGACATCTATCGAAGGACAGTGGAAAGTTATGCTGATCATGGAGCCGTTGAACAGGTCTACATTCCGGGACTGGAGCGATTCAACATTATAAGAAACGGCTCCCCTGTGGTCCCCCAGCATGTACTTCGCGGTAACTCAGCAAGCATTGCCACAGCCACCTGAAAAAACTCACTTGCTAGCGAAGTAATCGGCCATGAGAAAATTTCTGACGAAAGCATGCGTTCAACACAAGCCACTTTTAGCCACAACGATTACATCGGTTATTGCGTTAAAAATCTTAACGATGGGGCCTCCCCTGATACTGGGCAAAATTGTCGATAACCTCACTTCCAGCAACACCATCGGACTCACGTCATTAACAATGCTGATTGGAGGATTCATTATCGTCAGCTGTATCCAGGCAACCATCACTCCCCTTCAGATATTTTGTTTATCCAGGCTAGTACAAAGGGTCATCCTGGATGCGTCCATCGAGTGGACCGGGGAACTCATGCGCAAGGAGTTCCAACACTTCAGCTCACTACGAATCGGACAGTTCATAAAATCAGTGGAACGAGGTATTACCGCGCACGAGCAATTATTGAGCTTTTTTGTAACGGTAGGTCTTCCAGTCTGCCTTGAGTTCATTGTAATCGGCGGGGTGTTTTTTTATATGGGCGGCGCTGAAGTGTTCGTCGCTATGGTATTGCTCGGGAGCCTGTATCTGCTTGCTACTCATCGAATCATCAAATGGCGCAGAAAACACATAGACACAGTCAACGAGCAAGAGGATGAGCTAAGCGCCGTTTTATTCAGCACGCTACAGGCCGGAAAGTCGATAAAACTGGAAAGCGCTCAGGAAAGTGCAATTAGACCGCTGAATCAGGCCTTCACACGTTACGCCAATGCGGCTATCACGGTAGCAAGCTCGGCAGGAATGTTGAATGCGGCAAAAATCCTGTTCATCAGCCTTTCTACCGGCGCATTGTTGAGCTGGGGAGTCATGGACCAGCTGTCCGGCCGGCCCAGCATCAGCGTCGGTGAATTGGTCGCCATCTTCTCTATTGCGGGTAGCTTCCTGTTAAACATATCTGGATTGTCGGAGGCATACCGGGTACTGGACCAGTTTTTAGCCGACCAACGCAGGCTGCAACAACTCCTTTCACTGCCTGATTTTGATGCCCCTCAACGGCAAACGAACCTCTCCTCTGATAGCAAATCGACACTTACGCTAACGCCTTGCTCGATCACAGACAATCAGTTGGAACGCGTTTCCATAAAGCAGGATCTGATCATCCACCAAGGCGAATCCATAGCCATCACAGGCCCAAGTGGCGCAGGAAAGTCGACCCTGCTGGAAGCCCTCGCCGGAGTTTACGATTGCGTACGCGGCCAGTTGAAACTCGACGGAGTCGAGGTTTCCCGGCTGAGCGCCGAAACGCATCTTGGCGCGTTGCGTTACTGCCCTCAAATGCCGGTATTCCTTGAAGGCAGCTTCAATCAGTCCGTTCTGTTTGGTCAGCCACCTGCGCAGAACCTCCAAGAGTCGATACGACTCCTGCAGTTGGGTGATGTCGTAAGAAATCGAATCATTGCCGAAGGCGCATCCAATATTTCTGGCGGCGAAGCCAAACGCTTGTCTCTGCTACGCCTGATCAACAAACCGGGGGTCTTTAATTTTTTTGACGAGCCCAGTTCCTCCATAGACCCCAAACTTGCTACCCCTGTCTGGGATTTGCTGTTTACCCATTTCGCCGGGCGCGGCCTGATCTGCGTAACCCACGATATCGAACACCTTTCGCGCTTTGATCGGGTGATCGTCATGCATAATGGTGCGATCGTAGATCAAGGCACATGGGCCGATTTGACCACTAGACCCTCCCTCACACCGCTCATAAAAGAAATGCAAGAGATCCGATAATACGGTGCTACACCAAGGCGTTGATGTTTGGCACTGACCTGCCATCGACGTGAGCGCCGAGGGCGTTTGGGGTGGCGGACATTCAGTTGCTGATTGAGGCGCTGGGTGATACCGGAGCCGAAATGGCGCTCTGGGACAATGCGCAAGAATTCTATGGTTTCAGTGCCTGACACACTGATTCGCGAGCAAGCTCGCTCCGAGGGGAATGCGTACACCCAATCAATCACGGTGACACACGGTCGGCGTAGGAGCTGGCGCAGCCTGCGATCTTTTGGCGGTTTCGGGGATGCCGAAGAGCAAGATCAAAAGATCGCAGCCTGCGGCAGCTCACAGCGATGGCGCCCGCAAGAGCACCAATGCCCCTCCCCCCATGCAAAAAAACCTTCAATTTCACAAAACACCCCGCACAAATGCCGAAAAACCCCTGATCGCCGTTAGTCGTCACCCCCTGCTATGGATTAAAGTAACGCCCCCAGGCCCTGGCGTTATTCGAACGTCTTTGCTCACCCTTTCCAGGAACAGTCATCGATGGAACATCGTGAAGCGCTGCTTGCGCTGCGAACCTTTCTTTCAACGCAGATTCTCGGCCAGGAAAAACTCATCGAGCGCTTGCTCATTGCTCTGCTCGCCGACGGTCACATGCTGGTTGAAGGTGCTCCCGGCCTGGCCAAGACCAAGGCCATCAAAGAGCTCGCCGAGGGCATCGAAGCGCAGTTCCATCGAATTCAGTTCACCCCCGACCTGCTCCCCGCCGACATCACCGGCACCGAGATCTATCGCCCGGAAACCGGCAGCTTCGTGTTCCAGCAAGGGCCGATTTTCCACAATCTGGTGTTGGCCGACGAAATCAACCGCGCCCCGGCCAAGGTCCAGTCGGCCCTGCTCGAGGCCATGGGCGAGAGGCAGGTCAGCGTCGGTCGCAGCACGTACGAGCTGTCGCCATTGTTTCTGGTGATGGCGACCCAGAACCCCATCGAGCAGGAAGGCACCTATCCACTGCCAGAAGCCCAGCTCGACCGTTTCCTGATGCACGTCAAGATCGGCTTCCCGGATGCCGCTGTCGAGCGGCGCATTCTGCAACAGGCGCGCGGCGAAGCCCTGCATGGCGAAACCAAGCCCGAACGCCGGGTCAGCCAGCAGGCGATCTTCGCCGCGCGCAAGGAAATCCTCGGCTTGTACATGGCCGATGCCGTGGAGGAATACCTGGTGCAACTGGTCATGGCCACCCGCACCCCGGCCAAGTTCGACCCGGAGATGGCCGAGTGGATCGCCTACGGCGCCAGCCCGCGTGGCTCGATTGCCCTCGATCGCTGCGCCCGGGCCCACGCCTGGCTGGCCGGTCGGGATTTCGTCAGCCCGGAGGACATCCAGGCAGTGCTGTTCGACGTATTGCGCCACCGCATTATTCTGTCCTTTGAAGCCGAAGCCGCTGGTATCGACCAGGACCGGGTGGTCCAGCGGATTCTCGACGTCGTAGCCGTCGCTTGACCCCGATGACACCCCCCTTGATCGCCGAACCCGGCATCCGCGTCAGCCTCGCCGAGCTGATCGAAATGCGTCATCGCGTGCGCGAAGTGCAGCTGTTCTCCACGCCGAGCCAGCGCAGCCCGCTGATCGGCCTGCACCACTCGAAATTGCGCGGTCGCGGGGTGGACTTCGATCAGGTGCGGGTCTACCAGGCCGGCGACGACGTGCGGACCATCGACTGGCGCGTCACTGCGCGGACCCAGGAGCCACACACCAAGCTGTTCCATGAAGAGCGCGAACGGCCGATTTTCATTATGGTCGAGCAGAGCCGCCGGCTGTTTTTCAGCTCCGGCCTGATGTTCAAATCGGTGCTCGCTGCCCAGGCCGCGGCCCTGATCGGCTGGGCCGCGCTGGGTCATAACGACCGGGTCGGCGGACTGGTGTTCGGCGACAACGAACACTACGAAATCAAGCCACGACGCAGCAAACAAAGCCTGCTGCAACTGCTCAACCGCCTGGTGCGGGTCAACCAGTCGTTGCACAGTGAAATCGAGCCGAACCGCGATGCCTTCGGAATCGCCCTGCGCCGCGCCCGGGAAGTGTTGCGGCCAGGCAGTCTGGTAATCGTGATCTGCGATGAGCGGGCCCTGGCCGATGGCGTCGAGCAACAACTGAGCCTGCTGTCACGGCATTGCGACCTGCTGTTGCTGCCATTGTCCGACCCGCTGGACCATGCCCTGCCCGCCGCCGGCCTGCTGCGGTTCGCCGAGCGTGGCGCGCAGCTGGAACTGGACACGCTGAACTACGAGTTGCGCCAGGCCTATCGTGCCCAGGGCGAAGCCCGCATTGCTCACTGGGAGTTGCTCGCGCAAAAACTGCGGGTGCCATTGATGCCCTTGAGTACCCAGAGCGAAATGGTCGACCAGTTGCGTGATTACCTCAATCCGCAGCGTCCGGGGAAAAGCCGATGAGCAGCCTCGACCAACTGCAACCCTTGATCTCCCCGCCGCCGATTGGCTTCTGGCCGCCCGCGCCGGGATGGTGGCTGCTGTTGATTCTGTTACCGCTGTTGGGTTTCGCGGTTTGGCAACTGCGGCGCTATTTACCGGGCAAGCGTCCGCCGGCCCGTGCCGAGCAACCACTTGATCCTTTGCGCGTGGCGGCTCTGGCTGAGTTGGCCCGGATGCCTAAACCCTATGACGGCGCGCCCGCCGGTGCCTGGCTGCAACAACTCAACGGGCTGCTCAAGCGCCTGTGCCGCAACGATTACCCCTACAGTCAGAGCCACACCCTCAATGGCCGCAAATGGCTGGCCTTTCTCGACAACCGTTGCCCGGCTGCCGGCCTGACCCGCTGGATGGTGTTGGTCGAGGGAGCCTACAAACCCGAATGCAAACTCGATGACAAGGCCATCGCCGGCCTGACCCAAGCGGTCGACACCTGGATACGCAAGCATGTTTGAGTTCGCCTGGCCATGGATCTTCGCCCTGCTGCCACTGCCCTGGTTGTTGCGGGTACTGCTGCCGGTAGCCGACAGTGGCGAGCCGGCACTGAAAGTCAGCTTTCTCGCCGACCTTGAGGGCCTGGCCCGGCGTCGCGCCCGGGCCAATCTGCCGGCCTGGCGCCAGCAAGCGCCGTTTCTGCTGCTCTGGCTGCTGCTGTTGATCGCCGCCGCACGCCCACAGTGGCTGGGCGAGCCCTTGCCGGTTGCCGCCAGCGGCCGCGACCTGTTGGTGGCGGTGGATGTGTCCGGTTCCATGGATTTTCCCGACATGCAATTGCAAGACGAGGACGTAAGCCGCCTGACGCTGGTCAAGCACCTGCTGGGGGACTTTCTCGAAGGCCGCGAAGGCGACCGCGTTGGCTTGATCCTCTTCGGCAGCCAGGCTTATCTTCAGGCACCGCTGACCTTTGACCGCCGCACCGTGCGCATCTGGCTCGATGAAGCGCGGATCGGGATCGCCGGCAAAAACACCGCCATCGGCGACGCCATCGGCCTGGCCCTTAAACGCTTGCGCCAGCGCCCGGCACAAAGCCGAGTGCTGATTCTAGTCACCGACGGCGCGAACAATGGCGGCCAAATCGACCCGATCACCGCTGCACGGTTGGCCGCCGAAGAAGGCGTGACCATCTACCCGATCGGCATCGGTGCCGACCCGGAGAGCGGCACGCTGGGTTTTCTCGGAATGAACCCGAGCCTGGACCTCGACGAACCGGCCCTGAAGGAAATTGCCGAAGTGACTGGCGGACGCTACTTCCGCGCCCGCAATGGCGAAGAACTGCAAGCGATCAAGGAAACCCTCGACCAGCTTGAACCGGTTACCCAACAACCCACCCAGGCCCGCCCTGCCCAGGCGCTGTACCACTGGCCGCTGGCTGGGGCGTTGCTGCTGAGCATGCTGTTGGTGGTTCGCGAGCGCTGGCCGGACAACCTGCTGCAGCGTTTCTTCACCAGGGGGCACTTCCTGCAACAACACCCTGACTGGCGCCAGCGACTCAAACGCCTGCGTCTGCGGAGGCGCCGATGATCGCCCTCTGGCCGCACTGGTTTCGTCCCTGGTGGTTGCTGCTGTTACCGCTGCTGGGTTGGTTGCTCTGGCAACTCTGGCATCGGCAAAAGCGCGCCGGCCGCTGGCAGATGATCCTGCCCCCGGCCTTTCACGCCGCCTTGCTCCGCGGTGGCAGCGGTCGCGAAAGCAAGTTGCCCTGGGTCGCCCTCGGCCTCGCTTGGGTCCTGGCCGTTCTGGCCCTGCTCGGCCCGAGCTGGCAGCAGGTTGAACAGACCAGCCAGAAGCCCGCCGATCCGCTGGTGGTACTGCTGGAACTGACCCCGGAAATGCTCGCCACCGATGTTGCACCGGACCGCCTGGAGCAAGCCCGGCGCAAGCTGTTGGACCTGTTGCGCAACCGCAGCGATGCGCAGACTGCGATTATCGTCTATGCCGGCAGCGCTCATACCCTGGTGCCGCTGTCGGATGACCTGGCCACCAGCCATAACCTGCTGGAAGCGCTGAAACCCTCGATCATGCCCGAGGGGGGCCATCGTGCCGACCTGGCAGTGAAGAAAGCCCTGACCCTGCTGGAACGCGGCGCCCTCGGCCAGGGCCGGATACTGCTGATCGGTTCGTCGCTTACCGAGCAGGAGCGCCAAGGAATTCGTCAGGCCCTCAGCGGCCAGGCACCCCGGCTATTGATGCTCGGCATCGGTAGCCGCGAAGGTGCACCGGTGACGGAGGAAGATGGCAGTTTCCTCAAAGATGCCCAAGGCGCAATTCTCGTCTCGCGCCTGGACGGGCCGGGCCTTAAAGCCTTTGCCAATGAGCTGGGCGGGCGCTACCGCCAGGCACGCCTGGACGATAGCGATCTGCGCGGCCTTGGCCTGCTCGACGGCCCGCGCAGCGTGCGCGATGACGGCCAGACCCTGCGCCTGGAAACCTGGGCCGACCAGGGCTATTGGCTGTTGCTGCCATTGCTGCTGCTCGCCGCCTGTGCCGGGCGCCGGGGCTGGCTGTTTTGCCTGCCATTACTGTTCATGCTGCCGCAACCGGGCTACGCCTTCGAGTTCACCGATCTGTGGCTGCGCCCGGATCAACAGGGCCTGCATCTGCTCAAGCAAAAACGCCCCGCCGAAGCCGCCAGGCACTTCGAAGACCCGCAATGGCAAGGCGTTGCGCTATATGAAGCCGGCAATTACAGCGCTGCCGCTCAGCGATTCGCCCAAGGCAGTGATGCCCACGCCCACTACAATCGTGGCAATGCCCTGGCCAAAAGCGCTGAACTGGAGGCCGCGCTGGACGCCTACGAACAGGCACTGGAGCTGCAACCGGATTTACGCCCCGCGCTGATCAACAAGGCCCTGGTGGAAAGCCTGCTGAAACAGCAACAGACAACGGCGCAAAGCGAGCCGGAAAAGACCGAGGACGGGGACGCCGAAGCAGCCAGCCAACCCCCGCCACTGGACGCTGCAACTCAACCCTCGAGCGCTGAGGAACAGAAAAACGGCAAGCAGAACCCCTCGGCGGATAGCGATCTTCAGGAACACGGCACCCCACAACCGGGCAATAATGAAATACCGGGCAGCGAACTGGCGGATGAACAGACCACCACGCCGCCCCTCAGGCCCGCCGACGGCCGCATCGACAGCGAGCATCGGCAGGCACTTGAACAATGGCTGCGGCAGATTCCGGATGACCCGGGTGAACTGCTCAGGCGAAAATTCTGGTACGAACAGCAACAACATCAGGATCAGGGAAAAACTCGATGACCCGCTTCACCGCCCTCTTGCTCGCACTCCTGCTCTGGACCTGCCAGGCCCAGGCTGCAGGTCTGGTTGCCAGCGTGGATCGCAGCCGCCTGAACTCCGGCGAAACGGTCGAACTGACCCTCGAAACCGACGACGTCACGCTATTTGGCAAACCGGACCTGAGCCCGCTGGACACGCTGTTCGAAGTACGCGGCACCCGTCAGATCAACCAACTCAACACCTTGAACGGTGACAGCCGCGCCACGACTCGCTGGATCATCACCCTGCTGCCCAGACACAGCGGCACAGTGGAGATCCCGGCGTTGCAACTGGGCGACATCAAAAGCCAGCCGATCAGCCTGCAAGTGCTCGAAAGCCAAAGCCAGGACAGCGTGACCAAGCTGGCCCCGGTGTTCATCGATGCCAGCCTCGACCAGGAAAGCGTCTACGTGCAGGCGCAAGCGGTCCTGACCGTGCGCATCTACCACTCGGTTTCGCTGTATGACGACAGCAGCCTGACGCCCTTGCAGATTCCCGATGCGCGTATCGAGCAGCTGGGTGAGTCGCGCACCTACGAAAAAGTCATCAACGGCCTGCGCCATGGCGTGATCGAACTGCGTTACGCCATCTATGCGCAGCACAGCGGCGAACTGAAAATCCCGTCGCAGATGTTTAGCGCCACCCTGGTCGACTCCCAACCGCTGCAGAACCCGGCACCTTTCAGCCCGAAACAGGGCAAGCTGATGCGCGTCAGCTCCGCGGAGATCCCGCTGACAGTCAAGGCCAAACCCGCCGACTACCCCGCCGACATCCCCTGGTTGCCGGCACGCAGCCTGAGCCTGAGTGAAAGCTGGAGCCCGGAGCCGGATCACAGCCAGATCGGCGACTCCCTGACTCGCAGCCTGACCCTCAAGGCCGAAGGTCTGTCCAGCTCACAACTGCCCCCCCTGCCCGCCACCGACGTCAACGGTTTGCGCCGTTACCCGGACCAACCGGTACTGAGCAACCAGACCAGCGACCGCGGACTGATCGGCAGTCGCGAAGATCGCGAAGCCCTGGTGCCGAACCGTAGCGGGCCGATCGAGCTGCCGGCGGTCGAGGTGGTCTGGTGGAACACCTTCGAGGATCACCTGGAACGCAGCAGCCTGCCGGCCCGGACCCTGCACGTCGCGAACAACCCTAGCCTGGCGGTCGACACCCCCGCCGGCACCT
This sequence comes from Pseudomonas sp. KH_050, assembly GCF_057838875.1. Classification (NCBI taxonomy): domain Bacteria; kingdom Pseudomonadati; phylum Pseudomonadota; class Gammaproteobacteria; order Pseudomonadales; family Pseudomonadaceae; genus Pseudomonas; species Pseudomonas sp. KH_050. The sequence goes on from NZ_CM174478.1 coordinate 3,739,550, forward strand.
CGGCGACTTCAGCGGCTGGCAACGCCACGCTCTGGCCGTGGCAGCTCAGCACGCTGATTCTGGCCTGCACCACCCTGCTCGGCTTCGGCCTGTGGTGGCGCGCCCGTTGGCAGCCGGCGATCCTGCGTGCCGCACAGACCGGCCCCAGCCCGCGCACCCTGCTCGACGACCTCAAGCGCGCGAGCCTGGCCAACGACCCGCAAGCGACCCGCCAGGCCCTGGATGCCTGGGCTCGCCAGCAACCGGAAACCCTGGCCGACATGGCCGCGCACTATGTGCCGCTGTCCGATGCGCTGGACGGGCTTAACGGCGCGCTCTACAGCGAAACCGGTCAACATTGGCAAGGCGAGGAACTGTGGCGGGTGATCCGCTCCATCCCGACTACCGAGCGAGTTCAGGACCCGGTTGGCGACAGCAGCCTGCCGCCGCTTTATCCGAAGTAGTGGAAAGAACTTCTGGCTCCCCCGTAGCAGCTGCCGAGCCTGCGAGGCTGCGTTCGGCTGCGAAGCAGTCGTAAATCCTGTGTCCACGGTCAACCTATAAAACCGTAGCGCCTGACTTTACGACCGCTTCGCGCTCGAACGCAGCCTTCGGCAGCTGCTACGGCTCGTGCGGATCCACATCAACCACCCTCTCTCGATTTTTTGCCAGTAAACTCTCTGCCCTTTCGCCGTTATCATTTCCCCCACGGTCATACCTTATTTTTAGCGGAGTACGTCTTGCGTCTGTTTCACACCTCCGACTGGCACCTTGGGCAGAACCTGCACGGCCAGGAACGCGATTTCGAACATGCCTGCTTCCTCGACTGGCTGCTGCGGCAACTGGCCCAGCACACGCCGGACGTGCTGCTGATCGCCGGCGATATCTTCGACACGGTCAACCCGTCGGTCAAAGCCCAGGAACGCCTTTACGACTTCATCGTCAGCGCCCACGAGCAGCAACCATTGCTGACCATCGTGATGATCGCCGGCAACCATGATTCCGGCTCGCGGATCGAGCTGCCTGCGCCCTTGATGCGACGTTTGCGCACCCACGCGCTCGGCCGTGTGCTCTGGCTCGATGACGGCCAGCTGGATGCCGAACGCTTGCTGATTCCGCTGCCCGACGCCAGTGGCGAAATCGCCGGCTGGTGCCTGGCGCTGCCGTTCCTGCGACCGGCCGAGGTCACTGGCGCGCAGTTGGGCGACGACTACCTGCGCGGTATCGGCCAGGTCCATGAATGGCTGATCGCCGCGGCCAACGCCAAGCGCCAGCCGGGTCAGGCGCTGATCGCCATCAGCCACGCGCACATGGCCGGCGGTTCGGTCTCGGAAGATTCCGAGCGCAGCCTGATCATCGGCAACGCCGAGGCGCTGCCCGCCAGCCTGTTCGGCCCGAGCATCAGTTATGTCGCCCTCGGCCATTTGCACAAGCCGCAGAAGGTCAACGGCGAGGAACGCATTCGCTACAGCGGCTCGCCGATTCCATTGTCGTTTTCCGAGATCGGTTACCAGCACCAGATTCTCGATATCGAACTCGATGGCGAAACCCTGCTCAGCGTCGAACCGCGGCTGGTCCCCCGCGCCGTCAACCTGCAACGCCTGGGCCCTGCACCGTTGGCTGAAGTCTTGAGCCAATTGGCCGACCTGCCGAATATCGACCTGCTGGCCGATATCCAGCGCCAACCCTGGCTGGAAGTCCGGGTGCGCCTCGACGAGCCACAACCGGACCTGCGCCAGCAAGTTGAGACCGCGCTGCACGGCAAAGCCGTGCGCCTGGTACGGATCGCTGCCGAATATGCTGGCAACGGCAGCCGCGAGGGTAGCGATGATGGCAAGCAGTTGATCGAACTGGACCAGCTGACTCCTCAGGAGCTGTTCAGCCGCGCCTGGCTGGAGAACTATGGCAGCGAGGTCGATGAACAGACCCTCAAGGACTTTGCCGTGCTGCTGCAAGACGTCCAGCTGGAGAGCGAACAGCCATGAAAATTCTCGCGATCCGCTTGAAAAATCTCGCATCCCTGGCCGGTCCGTTTGAACTCGACTTCACTGCCGAACCGCTGGCCAGTGCCGGCCTGTTCGCCATTACCGGGCCAACCGGTGCCGGTAAAAGTACCTTGCTCGATGCCTTGTGCCTGGCCTTGTTCGGCGCTGTGCCGCGACTGAACAACACCGGGCGCGATGCCAAGGTTCCGGACGCCGATGGCGAAATCGGCACCGGCGACCCCCGCACCCTGCTGCGTCGCGGCACCGGTGAAGGTTATGCGGAAGTGGATTTCGTCGGCATCGACGGCCGCCGCTATCGTGCCCGCTGGGAAGCCAATCGCGCCCGGGACAAGGCCGGCGGAAAACTGCAAGCCAGTCGCCAGAGCCTGCGAGACATCGATCAGGACCAACTGCTGGCCAGTCAGAAAGGCGAGTACAAGACCCAGCTCGAAGCGGCACTGGGCCTGAACTTCGAACAGTTCACCCGCGCCGTGATGCTGGCCCAGAGCGAGTTCAGCGCGTTCCTCAAGGCTGACGACAACGACCGCAGCGAACTGTTGGAAAAGCTCACCGACACGGCGCTCTACACCCGTCTCGGCCGCCGGGCCTTCGACAAGACCAAGGAAGCCCGGGAAGCCCACAAGCTGTTACAGGACCAGGCCACCGGCGTTACGCCGTTGTCAGCCGAATCCCGGGCCGAACTTGATGAGCGCTTCAACGAGGCCCAGCAGCAACTCAAGACCCAGCAGGCACAACTCAAACAGCTTGAGTTGCAGCACACCTGGCTCAAGGATTTGCGGCAGTTGCAGGAAGCGCAACAGAGCGCCGCCGAGCAACTGCACAGCGCACAACACCATTGGGACAGCCTGGCTGGCGAACGGTTGAAGCTGACCCGCCTGGAACAACTGGCTCCGCAACGGCACCAGTTCGCACGCAAAAGCGAGCTGACCGCCCAGCTCACGCCGCTGGAGGTGCATATTCAGCAGCACACTCAGCAACAACAGGAACAGCATGAGCGCCAGGCTCAACTCGAACAAATCCTGAGCAGCGCCAACACCTCGCTGACCGTGGCCCTGGGACAACACACCACCAGCGCCCCGCTGCTGCGGCAGGCCTTTGAAGAGCAAAGCGCCCTCGCTCGCCTGGTCAAGGACGCCAGCCTCAGTGCCGATCTCAAACAACAAGCGGAACTGGCCTGCACCCAAGGCCAGAACACGATTCAAGGCTTGCAAGACCTGCAAAGGCGGGTCGCTACAAATCTGGAGCGGATCGCCACGCAGCTTTCGCAAAGCACTCATCTGGCGCCCCTAAGCGATGCCTGGAACGCCTACCGTGATCGCCTGCAGCAGCTGGTACTGGTGGGTAACTGCTTGAACAAGGGCCAGGCCGAGTTGGCCACCCTGGAACAGAGCGCCAGCCGTGCCGCCGAGGAACTGGCCGCACAGCGCCAGAGTCTTGAAGTACTGTACAAAGAGGCCGGCGCCGAGCCCGAAGCGGTGACCGAGCAGATCCAGATACTCGGCAGCCTGCTGCAAGACAACCGTAAGCAGCAGCGGGCTTTCGAAGAGCTGACGCGCCTCTGGCTCAGTCAGCAGGAGCTGGACAAGCGCACCGCAGAACTCCAGCAACGGCAACAGGTCGCGCAACAAGAGCGTGATCGTCTGACCCAGGACGGCGTGAAGACCAAGGCCGAACTGGCCATCGCCGAACAGACCCTGACCGTCACCCGCGAACTGCTGGAGCGTCAGCGCCTGGCCCGCAGCGAAACCGTTGAAGAACTGCGCACCCAGTTGCAGGATGACCAACCGTGCCCGGTCTGTGGCAGCCTGGATCACCCTTATCATCAGCCCGAAGCGCTGCTGCAAAGCCTTGGCCGGCATGACGAAAGCGAACAGGCCAACGCACAGAAAGCGGTGGACCTGCTCAAGGAAAAACTCGCAGACCTGCGCGCTGAAGTCGGCGGTTTGATTGCGCAGCAAAAGGAACTGCTGCAACAGCAGGAACAACTTGTCGCCCAGCAACAGAGCCTGGCGCCAAGCCTTGCGGCACACCCGCTGTCGACGCAGCTACTGGCCCAGGACCAGGCCAGACGGGATACCTGGCTCATGCAACAAAGCAGCCAGCTGAACCAGCGCATCACTCAGGACGAACAACGGCAAGTCGCCCTGCTCACCCTGCAACAGGATGTCGCGCGGCTGCAGCAACAACTACGTAGCGCAGAAGCGGCGAGCCAGCAAGCATCCCAGCACCTGGCCCACCAGCAACATGAGTTGAGCCGTGATCGTCAGCATCTGGACCAAGAGCTGACGGCTTTCAGCACACTGCTCCCGGCCGACACGCTGGAGGCATTGCGCAACGAGCCTGCCGCCACCTTTATGCAGCTCGACCAGCAGATTGCCCAGCGTCTGGAACAACTCGACCAGCAGCGCGATGAACTCAACGAACAGCAACAGCGTCAGCAGACGTTGGAGAAAGAACAGGATCGCCAGCTGACCCGCGTCCAGCAATTGGAAGCTGCCCGGCAGCAGTTTACCGCCCTCGCCGAGCAGCAACAGACTTGCCAGCAAAAACTGACGCAGTTGTTGGGCGAGCACAACAGCGCCGAGCAGTGGCAGCAGCAACTGGATCAGGCCGTCGAACAAGCCCGCAACGCCGAAACCGCCGCCAATCAGGAGCTGCAAACCGTCCGCACGAGGCTGGTGCAATTGGCTGCCGAACTCAAGGCCCAGCAAGAACGCTTGCGGGCACTGGAAATCGAAGACCGCGAGCTGACCGGTAAGATCGCCGACTGGCGTGCAGTGCATCCGGAGCTGGACGACGGTGGCCTGGAAGACCTGCTGCGCGTCGAAGACCAGCAAGTCAGCGCACTGCGTCAACAGTTGCAGCAGAGAGAAAAGGCCATTGAACAAGCCAAAGTCTTGTTGCAGGAGCGGGACCAGCGCTTGCTCAATCACCAAGCGCAACACAATGGCAATTTGGACGCCGAGCTGCTCGCAACGCAGCTGGCTGATTTGCAAACACTGTTCACCGCCAATGAACACCGCTGCGCCGAACTGCGAGCCCAACAAGCCGAAGACCAACGCCGGCAGAACGCCAATCAGGCGCTGGCACAACGTATCGCCGAGGCCTATAGCGAATGGCAGCGTTGGGCGCGACTCAATGCCTTGATCGGCTCGGCCACCGGCGATACTTTCCGCAAGATCGCCCAGGCCTACAACCTTGACCTGCTGGTGCATCATGCCAACGCGCAATTGCGACAACTGGTACGTCGCTATCGGCTCAAACGCGGCGGCAGCATGCTGGGTCTCTTGGTGATGGACACGGAAATGGGTGACGAGCTGCGCTCGGTGCATTCGTTGTCCGGTGGCGAGACCTTCCTGGTTTCCCTGGCGCTCGCCCTGGGCCTGGCGTCGATGGCGTCCAGCACGCTGAAAATCGAATCACTGTTTATCGATGAAGGGTTCGGCAGCCTCGATCCGGAGTCGCTGCAACTGGCGATGGACGCCCTCGACGGCCTGCAGGCGCAGGGACGCAAGGTCGCGGTGATTTCCCACGTGCAGGAAATGCACGAGCGAATCCCGGTGCAGATCCAGGTCCGCCGCCTGGGCAATGGCCTGAGTACCCTGGAGGTGAAATGAGTACGGCGACCCTCTACTCCTTTCGCCGCTGCCCGTACGCCATGCGGGCGCGCATGGCCCTGCGCTATTGCGGGGTGGCCGTGAACATCGTCGAGGTCAGCCTGAAAGCCAAGCCGGCGCAAATGCTCGCGCTGTCGAGCAAAGGCACAGTGCCGGTGCTGAGCGTCGATGACCGGGTGATCGAGCAAAGCCTGGAGATCATGCACTGGGCGCTGGAACAGAACGACCCGCAGGACTGGATGCTCAAGGACGACCCGGTGGCTCAACAAGCGAGCGCCGCGTTGATCGAAGAGAACGATCAGCTGTTCAAGGTCTATCTGGATCGTTACAAGTACGCTGATCGTTATCCGCAGCAGCCGATGGAGCATTACCGTGGGCAAGGCGCCGTTTTTTTACAGAAGCTCGATGGCCTGTTGCAGCAACATGAGTATCTGGTGGCTGATCACCTGAGCCTGGCGGACATCGCCCTGGCGCCGTTTGTACGCCAGTTCGCCCATGTCGACCGGGAGTGGTTCGCAGAAACGCCGTATCGGCATCTGCAGGCGTGGTTGCAGCGGTTTCTGGAGTCGGAGTTGTTTATCGGCGTGATGGCCAAGTAGTCAGGATTTGCGGGGTACGCTTAACTGTGGCGAGGGAGCTTGCTCCCTCGCCACAGTTAGCTTCGAACTTCATCCTCAAACCACCCCCCACCCGGCAAACTCTCTGCACATCTGCAACGCCGAGCAATCCACCTTGAACGGCCCCAAAAACGCCGCCGTGGATTTGATCGGCGGAGTACCGACCAGCAACTCCAGGGCCTTGGCGGTCTGGATGTTGTGGGCGATGCTGTGATTGCACTGGATGGCCCGTGCCAGCGAACCCGCCGAGCCCTGCCCCAACCCCAGCAATGAAAAGCCATTGGTCAAGAACGCCATGAAGGCGACAACCCAGAGTTTGCCTCCTTTCATATCACCGCCACCGCCTCGGCTCGCGCCTGTTCAGCGGAGAGGCTCTGCGCGCGATATTCGGACTGAATGCCTGGGTGAGCGACGTGAATCGGCGGTTCGATAGAGTGCTGAATCTGGCCAGACAGCGTGACCACAAGGATCAAAACCGCATACACCGCAAGGGCGATATAAGCGCCGTGCCTGGCAGAAGTAAGAAGTTTGCTGGCCATGGGATTCTCCGTGGGCATGTTTCAGTGCCCACAGGATCAATCAAATAGCGAAGTATGAAAAACGACCTTCATGCATAGTCACTATCACCTTTGTTGATCCTGAATCCGCTGTGTTTCAGTCCTGCAGCAAGCTCATCAAGCGCTCGCGCGCAGCTTCCGGCTCGCCTGGAACAGGTTGTTCAGTCGACAGGATGGGGGTGGAATAAAGGAACAGGAATACCACTGCCAGACGCATGATCATGCTGCCGCTCCCTTGGAGAGATGGAGTCAATAAATTAGCGTCAAATTTAAGCACATGGCCATATGGCATTACCAAGGGAATTTGTCCAGCTGAGTGGATACTGTCGCAAAAGGCTTATGCAGGAGCGACATCACTCTGTCCCCGCCGACGAACATAATCGCCAGTCAGAGCAGTGACTTCGCTCCTGCATAAGTTCTTTTGCGCAGTTTTCAGTGTTGGATCTTGTGATCCAGTGCAGCGTAGAAGTTGGCGCTTTGTTGCAGGTACTTCTGGGTGTAGGTATGAGTGCTGGATCTTTTCTCGCAGATGGATACGTTGGCACTGGCTGGCAGAGCCACGGTTGCCGAGATAGCGGAAGCAGCGATGACGGAGAAGATGTTGAAGTTCATGGCGGTAACCCTCGTGGATTCAGTTGGCTTGCTTGCCCGTGCGGGCCGTGAAGCAAACTTACGCCGGAGGGTTGGCGCGCCGAAATACTTTGTAACAGTAGCGAATATCAGCGTCATTGATAGAACTACACAGGCCCCGGGGTTCGGATCCTGCGGCTTATTGACGCACCAAGAACCTGATATCGCTGGGGGAATCGAATGGCAGTTTTTGTACGGTTTTGCCTAACAAACCGCTCTTGGCATCGCGCTCCAGCACAACGATCTGGTTGCTTTTCTGGTTGCCGATCAACAGGAACCTGCCACTCGGATCAAGGCTGAATTCCCGCGGATGATCGCCTTCCACCGAGCGCCGCTGGATTTCCTTGAGCTCACCGGTCGCAGGATCAATGGCAAACACCAGCAACTGATTGGCGGTGCCACGGTTGCTGACATAGAGGAACTTGCCGTCCGCCGAAGCATGCAGCGCACCAGCGGCCTTCTGTTCCTTGGGTTGGTCGGCGGCCAGTTCGACTATTTGCCGCTGCACCAGCTTGCCGGCCTGGTAAACGAATACCGCGACCTGCGCGCTCATTTCCAGGGTCAGCCAGGCATGCTTGCCATCTGCGCTGAACAGCAGATGTCGCGGCCCGCTGCCCGGTGGCAACTGCACCGAGGCCGGGGTGGCGGCAGTCAATGGTTGCTCTGGATTGGTCTTGGGATCGTAGCGGTAGACAAAGATCCTGTCCGCCCCCAGGTCGCTGGAAAACACATACTGGCCATCCGGCGATGACACCGTGGAATGCACATGCGCCGACATCTGCCGCTCGGGATTGACCCGACTGGACGGATGACTGCTGAGCTGCACCGGCGGCGCCAGCTTGCCATCGGCCGCCACTGGCAATACCGCGAGGCTACCGCCCGGGTCTGGCGCCACCGAGTAGTTACTGACGAACAGGTAGCGACCGTCAGCGCTCAGGCTCGAATGGGTTGGCTCATTGCCAAGGGACTGGACCTGATTGATCAGGCTCAGCGTCTGGTTCTGCGGATCAATCGTAAAACTGCTGACACGGCCGACCGGGTCAGGCTGGCCGGGACCGTTCTCGTTGACCACGAACAGCTGTCGTTGATCCCTGGACAGGGTCAACCAGGACGGGTTGGCGCTCTTCACCACCTGCAAGGGTTTGCCATCGAGCTGACCGGTGCGGCTGTCGAACTGCAAGCGATAGAGCCCCTGACTCTGCCCCTGGGTATAGGAGCCGACCAGCAGCTCATGGCTATCCACTGCGACGGCCTGCACCGACATCGCACTCACACTGCCGGCCAACAGCAACGGCCAGAAATTACGCATCCTCATGCTCGTCGTCCGCTTCGTCACCGCCACCGAATGCGCTCATGCACACCAGCCGGTGTTCACCGGAATCACCGGTGATGGTCCAGTTTTGCAGCGTCTCATCGAAAGTCGCGGCCTGCACCTGAGCCATGCTGAAAACCCAGCGCTTGGCCGCCCGACCGTCCATGCATTCGATATGCAGTTGATCCTCTTCATCGAGAGAGAAATCAAAGGCGTGCAGCCCGTCGATTTCCAGCATGTCGCAGGTTTCGAGGACGGTGAGCAAGGTGTCGGCAGCGGCAGTCATGGCGTTCAATCATCAAGTGGAAAGTCGCAATGATAGCCCATCATCGAACTTCAGACTCCGCACTAATCGCCGAGCACAAGACCACAAGATCAAAAGATCAAAAGATCAAAAGATCGCAGCCTGCGGCAGCTCCTACGCCGACCGCGTACAGGTGTACACAAATCCCCCTGTAGGAGCTGCCGCAGGCTGCGATCTTTTCGGCGCCCCCCAAGATTCCAGGCGAGCACAAAAAAGCCGCAACCCAAAAGTTGCGGCTTTGTTGTTTCAGCTAACCCTTAGTGGGCAAACAACGAACTACCCTTCTGCCCGGCCAGTTTCTCCGGTTTGATCAGGAACCGCGCCAGCGCCGGCAGCAGCCACAACGCGCCGAACATGTTCCACAGCAGCATGAAGGTCAGCATCAGGCCCATGTCGGCCTGGAACTTGATCGCCGAAAAGATCCAGGTCGCCACGCCGATGGCCAGGCACAGGCCGGTGAACAGCACCGCCTTACCAGTGGATTTCAGCGTCTGGTAATAGGCCTCTTGCAGCGGCAGACCGGCACGCAGGAAGCTTTCGAGGCGGCTGTAGATGTAAATGCCATAGTCGACACCGATCCCCACCCCCAGCGCCACCACTGGCAAGGTCGCGACTTTCACGCCGATGCCCATGAAGGCCATCAGGGCGTTGCCGAGCACCGACGTCAGCACCAGCGGCAGGACAATGCACAGGGTTGCCGCCCAGGAACGGAAGGTGATCATGCACATGGTCGCAACGCAGATGTATACCAGGATCAGGATGATCAGCTCCGACTCCCTGATCACTTCGTTGGTGGCCGCTTCGATCCCGGCGTTACCCGCGGCAAGGATGAATTCCAGGCCGTCCTTGTTGTTCTCCCTGGCAAACTCCTGCACCGCATGCACCGCGCGATCAAGGGTTGCGGCCTTGTGGTCATTGAGGAACACCAGCACCGGTGCCAGCGAGCAATTGTTGTTGTACAGGCCATCAGCGCGAGCAATGGAGTTGTTCAGCACATCCGGGTTGCGCGACAGGGTTTCCCATTTCAGATTGCCTTCGTTCATACCCTTGATCATCTGCTTGGAGACGGTCACCAGGGAAATCGCCGACTGCACGCCTTCGGTGTTCTGCATCTTCCACATCAGCTCGTCGATCGGCGCCATCGCGGCATAACGCGAGCAGCCTTCCGAGACGGTCTTGACCATCACCACCAGCACATCGGAGCTGGTGGAATAGTTGCTGATGATGAAGTTGTTGTCCTTGTTGTAGCGCGAGTCGGGACGCAGTTCCGGCGCGCCTTGATCGAGATCGCCGATCTTCAGGTTCTGGCTGTACCAGAGGCCGCCACCAAAGGCCAGCAGCGCCAGGACAATCGACACGGGTGCGACTTTCGGGCTGGCGAAGTTCGACAGCAGGCGCCAGAACGGATGCTCGCGTACCGCATCTTTCTTGCTGCGCTCGATGGCGCGCTTGCTGATGCCGACATAGGAAATCGCTACCGGCAGCAGGATCAGGTTGGTGAACACGATCACAGCCACACCGATGGAAGCACCAATGGCCAGTTCACGGATCACCCCGATGTCGATGATCAGCAAGGTAATGAAGCCCACCGCATCCGCCAGAATCGCGATCATCCCCGGCAGGAACAGCTGCCGGAAGGTTCGACGCGCCGCGGTCAGGGCGTTGTCGGCCGCACCCGACTGCAAGGCGATACCGTTGATTTTCTGCACGCCGTGGGAAATACCGATGGCGAAGATCAGGAACGGCACCAGCATCGAATAGGGGTCCAGGCCGAAACCGATGGCATGCATCAGCCCAAGCTGCCAGACCACCGCTACCAGCGTGGTAATCAACACCGCGATGGTGCTGCGGATACACCAGGTGAACCAGTACAGCAGCACCAGGGTAATGACAAAGGCGATGCCGAAGAACATCACCACCATGATCAGTCCATCGATCAGGTCGCCGACTTTCTTGGCGAAACCGACGATGTGGATCTTGATGTTGGGGTTTTGCGCTTCGAACTTGTTGCGGATCTTGTCTTCAAGCTCGTGGGAAAACTTCTGGTAGTCCAGCGCTAGCAACTTGCCCTGGTCTTCAGGGTCCGGGTAGGACTCCAGCAACGGGATATCGACGATGCTCGACTTGAAGTCGTTGGCCACCAGCCGGCCGACCTGGCCGGATTTGAGCACGTTGTTGCGTAACAGGTCGAGACTGTCGGCCGAGCCGTTGTAGCTCTGGGGAATCACTTCTCCACCGGCGAAGCCTTCCTCGGTCACTTCGGTCCAGCGAACACTGGGGCTCCACAGCGACTTGAGGCCGGAACGGTCAACGCCGGAGATGTAGAACACCTCGTCGTTGATCTGCCGCAGGGTCTCCATGTATTCCTTGGAGAAAATGTCGCCATCGGTGGCTTCCACCGAGATCCGCACGGTGTTGCCGAGGTTGGCCAGGTCATTGCGGTGCTCGAGCATCTTCTCGATGAAGGGGTGCTCGAGCGGGATCATTTTTTCGAAGCTGGTGGACGGTTTGATCAGCGTGGCCTGCCAGAACAGGAACACACTGACCAGCAGGCAGATGACGATCACTGCCGGGCGGTTGTTGAAAATCAGGCGTTCGAGAAACGTCGCCTTGTCTGTTTGATGACTGCTCATGGAAATCCCCCGCCTTCTTATTGTTTGCCCAGCTCAGCGCCGGTTGGCGTGGTAGCGCGAACGCCGCCCTGTCCTACCAGAATCAAGTTGCCATTGCCCGCTGCCGTCACCGCCGATAAGGAAATGCGGTCGGGCCGATTGAATACGCTGAAGGTCAAACCGTTGTCGCTGCTGCGCACCACGCTGCCGCCGTTGCCGACAATGACCAGTGAGCCGTCGTCGAGCAGCGTCGCGCCAGACAGACCGAACTCCAGTGCGCCACGGGCAGCCTTGAGTTCAACCGGCTCCCAGGTAGTGCCGAAATCGGTGGAGCGAAACAGGTTGCCGCGCAAACCATAGGCCAGCAGCGTGCCTGGCTCGGCGGTGCCGATCACCCCGAACAGCGAACCCTGGTACGGGCCTTCGAGGCGTTCCCAGGTTTGCCCCCAATCGGCGGAACGGAACATGCTGCCCTGCTCGCCGACAATGAACAGACCGGAATCCTTGACCGCCGCGATGGCGTTGAGGTGGTACTGGTCTTCGTTGTCCAGGCGCTCGCTGGCGTCTTCCCAGTGCTTGCCGCCGTCGGTGGTTTCCAGGAGCGCGCCATAAGCGCCTACGGCAAAGCCGTTGCTGGCATCCTTGAACCAGACATCGAGCAACGGTGCTTCGCGGGTCAAATCTTCGTATTGCTTGGTCCAGGTGCTGCCGCCGTCTTCACTGGAGAGGATCTGCGCGTCATGCCCGACCGCCCAGCCATGCTTGGCGTCTACAAAAAACACCGCTGTCAGCAGCTGCCGGGTCGGTACTTTGGCCTGGGTCCAGGTCTTGCCCTGGTCATCGGAATAGAGAATATGACCGCGGTCTCCGACGGCCACCAGACGCGCGCCGGCCTTGACGACATCGAGCATCAGGCCTTTGGCGGACTTTGCTGATTCAATCGAATAAACAGTATCGACCACCGCCGTGGCAGCGGCCTGGACGGGCGTCGACAGCACGGCAACGCCCAACAGCGAGAGCGCTGTAGCCAGCAACGCGAATCTGCGTAACACCGGCGGGCGGCAAATACCCACACCCATGACAGGCTCACTCATAGACCTTCCCCCATTATTATTGTTAGGTCATTCAACCTTTCAGGGCGCCGTCCAGGGCAGTTCGTTCTGAATTGCCGTTTCGGATCGTTGTCCTGAAACCTGCAATCTAGAGCCCCTTCGGAAGCTGGCCTATCCTATCCAGCTTTGGAAAGCCCTGACAATCAATACGACGTTATCTTTTGTTAACCCGGGGCTTGAGAGTAGTGCCTGAATGGCCAGGTATTCGGCGACATGATGAATAAAGGCTACTAAATGGCGCCCCCCCCGTAGGAGCTGCCGCAGGCTGCGATCTTTTAATCTTCGCGGTGGTCGTGTCCGCAGAAAAGATCGCAGGCTTCGCCAGCTCCTACGCCAACCGAGTCCACCCGCGATGTCGGGGATATACGCAATCCCCCCCGTAGGAGCTGCCGCAGGCTGCGATCTTTTGATCTTCGCGGTGATCGTGTCCGCAAAAAAGATCGCAGGCTGCGCCAGCTCCTACGCCAACCGAGTCCACCCGCGATGTCGGGGATATACGCAATCCCTCGTAGGAGCTGCCGCAGGCTGCGATCTTTTGATCTTCGCGGTGATCGTGTCCGCAGAAAAGATCGCAGGCTGCGCCAGCTCCTACGCCAACCGAGTCCACCCGCGATGTCGGGGATATACGCAACCCCCTCGTAGGAGCTGCCGCAGGCTGCGATCTTTTGATCTTCGCGGTGGTCGTATCCGCAGAAAAGATCGCAGGCTGCGCCAGCTCCTACGCCAACCGAGTCCACCCGCGATGTCGGGGATATACGCAACCCCCTCGTAGGAGCTGGCGCAGGCTGCGATCTTTTGATCTTCGCGGTGGTCGTGTCCGCAGAAAAGATCGCAGGCTGCGCCAGCTCCTACGCCAACCGAGTCCACCCGCACTATCGTGGGTGTCCGCAATCCCCCGTAGGAGCTGGCGCAGGCTGCGATCTTTTGATCTTCGCGGTAGTCGTATCCGCAGAAAAGATCGCAGGCTGCGCCAGCTCCTACGCCAACCGAGTCCACCCGCGATGTCGGGGATATACGCAATCCCCCCCGTAGGAGCTGCCGCAGGCTGCGATCTTTTGATCTTCGCGGTAGTCGTGTCCGCAGAAAAGATCGCAGGCTGCGCCAGCTCCTACGCCAACCGAGTCCACCCGCGATGTCGGGGATATACGCAACCCCCTCGTAGGAGCTGCCGCAGGCTGCGATCTTTTGATCTTCGCGGTGGTCGTATCCGCAGAAAAGATCGCAGGCTGCGCCAGCTCCTACGCCAACCGAGTCCACCCGCGATGTCGGGGATATACGCAACCCCCTCGTAGGAGCTGCCGCAGGCTGCGATCTTTTAATCTTCGCGGTGATCGTGTCCGCAGAAAAGATCGCAGGCTTCGCCAGCTCCTACGCCAGGCTTTTGCTGACCACTTCGTAGACGTCACTGGACAGTTCGCCTGAAGCACGGATGCGTTCCAGCTCCCCCCTCATCAACGCCTGACGAGCACTGTCGTACTTGCGCCAGCGAGTCAGCGGCGCCAGCTGGCGCGAAGCGATCTGCGGGTTGAAGCCGTTGAGCTGGATCACCAAATCGGCCAGGAAGCGATAACCCGAACCGTCCGCTGCGTGGAAGTTGATCAGGTTCTGCCCGGCGAAAGCACCGACCAGGGCGCGGACCTTGTTCGGGTTCTTGATGTTGAACGCCGGGTGTTCCATCAGCGCCTTCACGCGCTGCAAGCCGCCGGGCAAACCGCTGCCGGCCTGGACACTGAACCACTGGTCCATGACCAGCGGGTTGTCCTTGAAGTTTTCCGCGAAGGTCGCCAGGGCCTTCGCCTTCTCCTCATCGAATGGCGAGTTGACCAATACCGCCAGCGCAGTCAGGCGTTCGGTCATGTTGTCGCAGGCATCGAATTGCTCCAGGGTCGCCGCCAGAACCTCCGGTTTGCCGCTGAGCATCAGGTAGGACAGCACAATGTTCTGCAGGCTGCGCCGGGCAAAGTGTTCGGCTTCGGCGATGTAAGGAGTGTTTTTCGACAGGTCGCGATTGGCCTGATAACGCAGCCACAAGGCTTCGAACAAGCCATCGGCCAACTGCTTGCGAGCAAACTCGCGGGCGGCATGAATCGCCTCCACGTCGGCCACTTCGCTGATTTCGGTGAGGTAGGCTTCGCTTGGCAGCGAAAGCATTTCCGCGACCATCGCCTGATCCAGCGTCTCGTCCGCCAACACCGTGCGCAACGCTGTCACCAGACGTTGATCCATAACCAATGCAGCGCCTTGTTGATGCTGGGCGATCAATTCCTGCAGCACCTGCACCGACAGTTGCTGGCCAGCTTCCCAGCGATTGAAACCGTCGCTGTCGTGTTGCATCAGGAACATCAACTGGTCGCGATCGTAGGGGAAGCTCAGTTTCACTGGCGCCGAGAAACCACGCAGCAGCGATGGCAACGGTTTTTCCGCGATATCGACGAAGGTGAACGTCTGCTCGGCCTCGGTCACCGACAGCACACGGGAGGTACCGTCCGCAGTAGCTTCACCGGTCAGGCGCAGGGCAATGGCACCACCCTCGGCGTCCAGCAGGCCGAGTTCGACCGGGACCACGAAGGGCTGTTTCTCGACCTTGTCCGGGGTCGCCGGGTAGCTCTGGCGGAAAGTCAGGCTGTAGGTTTTCGCCGCACTGTCATACGCCTCGCTGACGGTCAGGCGCGGCGTACCGGCCTGGCTGTACCAGCGCTTGAACTGGGTCAGGTCGACGCCATTGGCATCTTCCATGGCCTTGATGAAATCGTCACAGGTCACGGCCTGGCCGTCATGACGCTCGAAATACAGGTCGCTGCCTTTACGGAAGCCGTCGGCGCCAAGCAAGGTGCGAATCATCCGCACCACTTCCGAGCCCTTCTCATAGACGGTCAGGGTGTAGAAGTTGGAGATTTCGATAAAGCTCTCCGGGCGCACGGCATGAGCCATGGGGCCGGCGTCTTCGGCGAACTGGTGGGTGCGCAGATAAGCCACGTCCTCGATTCGCTTGACCGTGCGCGAGTTCATGTCGGCAGAGAACTCGGCATCGCGGAAAACCGTGAAGCCTTCCTTGAGCGACAGCTGGAACCAGTCGCGGCAGGTCACGCGGTTGCCCGACCAGTTGTGGAAGTACTCATGGGCGACCACGGCTTCGACCCGTTGGTGCGCAGCATCGGTAGCGGTTTCGGCACGGGCCAGCACGCAACTGGAGTTGAAGATGTTGAGGCCCTTGTTCTCCATCGCGCCCATGTTGAAGTCATTGACCGCGACGATCATGAAGATGTCCAGGTCGTACTCGCGACCATAGACCTCTTCGTCCCAGCGCATGGACTTCTTCAGGCTGTTCATCGCGTGCTGGCACTTGTCGATGTTTTCCGGCTCGACATAAATGCGCAGCGCCACCGAACGCTCGGTCATGGTGGTGAAGGAATCTTCGACGCACCACAGGTCACCGGCCACCAGCGCGAACAGGTAGGCCGGTTTCATGAACGGGTCTTCCCAGGTCGCCCAGTGCCGGCCTTCTTCCCCCGGACCGCTGGCAATCGGGTTGCCGTTGGACAGCAGAACCGGATAGCTGTGCTGCTCGGCGACCACCGTGGTGGTGAACTTGCTCATCACGTCCGGACGGTCGAGGTAGTAAGTGATCTTGCGGAAGCCTTCAGCCTCGCACTGGGTGCAGAACATGCCGCTGGATTTGTACAGGCCTTCCAGGGCTGTGTTGGTTTCCGGATGGATCTTGACGCTGGTGTCGACCGTAAAGGCTTCGCTGGTCGGGTGCAGGGTCAGGTGATTTTCAGTGAGCTGGTAGTCAGCGGCGCTCAGCTCGCGGTCGGCCAATTGCACCGACAGTAATTCAAGCTGCTGGCCATCCAGCACCAGCGGCGGCAGACCCGGGCCGCGGGCCGGATTGCGGCGCATCACCAGTTGCGCATGGACCAGGCTGTGGTCCTCGAACAACTCGAAGGTCAGGTGCGTCTCGTCGATCAGGTACTCAGGCGCCTGATAGTCCTTCAGGTAGATCATCTTCGGTTGTTCGGTGCGCATGCTGGAGTCCTTCTACTGATGCACGGCGAGTTGGTAGGCCGTGTACTTGCGAATATTGATAACGCCGGTGTCAAAGATCAGGTACTGCCCCTTGATTCCCATCAGCGTGCCTTCGGCAATCGGATTCTTGTCCAGATTGAAGCTGACGATCTTGGTCGGGTACTGCTCGACCGGATAACGGATGTCGATCGGTTCGACATCGTTAATCACCTGGATGGCCTGCAGGCCAAAGCGTTCCTGCAAACCCAGCAGACCTTCGGCACAGCTGTCGAAAAGCTGCTGACGAACCTGTTTGAGGTCCACCGTCGTGGCATCGCCCTTGAGCAAGGCCCGCCAGTTGGTTTTATCGGCCACCTGGCTGCGAAACAGGTCCTCGACGAAGCCCGATTGCTGGCGAGTCGAAACCCGCATGATCGGCAACGCCTGGCTGGCGCCCTGGTCGAGCCAGCGAGTCGGCAGTTGAGTCGCGCGGGTAATCCCGACTTTGACGCCTGACGAATTGGCCAGATAGACCACGTGATCGGTCATGCAGAACTGCTCGCCCCAGGCCGGATCGCGACAGGTGCCGGCGTCGTAGTGGCAGCGTTCCGGGCTCATGATGCAGATATCGCATTGAGCCAGCTTGGTCATGCACGGGTAGCAGTAACCCTGGCTGAAACTGGTTTTGGTCTTGCGTCCGCAATGGGTGCAGTGAATCGCCCCCAGGTATTCAAGGCGCACCGTGCTGCCGATCATTGGATTGACCGGCACCTCGAGGTCGCCCAGACGGAATGCGTATTGAACTGCCGACGCTTCGAGACGCGCCGACATCTTGCTGATTGCACCACGGCCAATCTCGATCAATGGATGGCGTCCGACTTGAACAGCAGGTTCGGCATCGGTTCCGACTTGGAACCGCACTCCTGCGGGCCCATGTAACCGGTATGCTGATCTTCCGGCAGGTTCTGGATTTCCCAGGCGATCATCGCTTGCAGCGACAGTTCGCGCTGCTCGGCGGTCAGCTTGCCGCCGTCTGGCCATTTGCCGATTTCTACCGCCAGTTTCAGGTTCTGGTAGATATCCGGGGTGATGTTGTTGATCATTTCGTTAAAAGAGGACATCAGGTCTCCGCGCTCTCTATTCATACGGTAATTTTTAGACGGCCAGTTTACGTCGGCTGAACAAGCCACCCAACAAACCGGTAAAGCATCCGACGAGCAACCCGCCGACATGCGCCGCGTTGGCAATTTCACCGAAGCCGATCATCGAGATCAGCCCGGACATACACAGCAGCAGCCACACCAGCATCATCACCAACACCCCGCGAGGCAGACGATAAGCCGGGTTCGGCGACAGCAATTGATAGATCCAGCAATGCCCGAGCAGGCCGTAAAGCACCCCGGACAACCCGCCAAACAAGGTCGGGCCGCTGAACAAATACTGGGCGTAATTGGACACCAGGCTGAACAGCAGCGTCAGGCCCAGCAGGTTGATACTGCCCTGGCGCATTTCGATGCGCCGGCCCAGCTCCCAATACCACATGCCGTTCATGGCCAGGTGCAGGATACCGAAGTGGATCAGCATCGGCGTCACCAGGCGCCACCACTGCCCTGCTTCGAGGCTGTCGGCCAGTGGCGTGAACTGGATGTACTCGCCAGCGATGCGGAACTCGAGAAAGGTCAGCCAGCGTATGACATCGAGGTTGTCACCGAGCATCGTCACGCCGCCAATGATCAGGCTCAGCAGCAGGATCAGCGCGGTAACCGGGCTGTGGCGCAATTGCTCGACAAAGCCCGGACGCTGGACTGCGGCCCCGGTATCGGGAATGTCCAGTTGCTGATCGGGATCACCGGCAGGGAAACGCTCATACAGCGAGCGGACATCCTCACTGATCGCGTCCGGCACCCAGAGCACCTGTTCACCGGCTTCTTCGCTGACCCGATGGGGGACCTGCATGCGCTGCAGCAATTTGACGAAACCGCTCAGATCGACTGCCAGTGGCAGACGCAACACCGCGACGGCACTCATTGCAGCACCTCCGGACGTTCGACATCGACCCAGACGAACTTGCGCGGATCGAGACGGGTTTCCTGGTCCAGACGGTAGGCCACCAGCTTGCCGTAGAGCACTGCGCTGTAGTCCAGGCAGGCCAGGTTCGGCCGGATCGGTGCCGGTTTGCCGCTGCGCCAGTAGTGGCCGACGAACAACAGCGGCTCGTCGATGCCGTAGCGCAGCAAGGTGTTTTTCTCGATGGACGACAGCGGTGTCTGGGCAATCGGCTCAGGTAAGGCGTCAGGCTGGAACACGATGTCTCCGTAGGTCTGCGGGTCATCTTCCCAGAACTTGGTGCGGAAGAACGCCCGGGTCAGGCCATCGCCGCTGGTCATGGTCAAGCCGTGGGGCAAGCGCATGTCGGTACCGCGCAACAGCCGGTCGAACACCGTGCAGGCGAAACTGCCAGGCACGGCGGCGGCCTGGAGGAAGTGTTCGTCGATACAGCCATTGTGAAACTGCGCCCGCAACGGTTCGATCAGCCTGGGATCCCAGCAGGCATGCACCACCCGGAAGCGTCCGGCATCGACGAACAGCGGCATCTGGTAAAACCACTCGAGGAAGTCGTGCCAGTCCGCCGGGTGCTGAGCGAATTGAGTCAGGGTTTCGTCGATCAACCGCGCATGCCGTGGGGTGTGTTCGCGCACGAATTGCTTGCCGCTGCCCGGGGGTGCCGGGGTGCTCCAGCCGAGCGCGTTGAACTCATGGTTGCCCATGATGCACAGCGCCTGCCCGGCATCGGTCATGTCATGGACGATATGCAGCGCCTCGCGAATCCGCGGGCCCCGGTCGATGATATCGCCGAGGAACACCGCCATGCGCGAAGGATGGCGCCAGGTACCGCCCACCTTGTGATACCCGAGCCGGTCGAGCAAATGTTCAAGGGTATGAGCGCAACCATGCACGTCACCGATCAGGTCGTAGCTACGCGCGGGATCAAGCATCAGTCGCCTCCACCACCCAAGCGGCTGCCCCAGCCGAGCTTGGTCCGGCAAACTTCATAATAATTGTGGTCCAGAGGATGGATCAGTCGCAGTTTTTGCGGCTTCTTGCTGATGGTGATGGTGTCCCCCGGCGCGCAGGTGAAATGGTTCTGCCCGTCACAGGAGACTTGCGGATAGATCTGCATATCCTTGGACACGACGATTTTCAGCTCACTGTTGCCATCGACCACAATCGGCCTTCCAGACAAGGTATGGGGGTACATCGGCACGATAACAATGGCATCGAGTTTGGGATGCATGATCGGCCCGCCTGCCGACAGCGCATAGGCGGTCGAGCCGGTGGGCGTCGCAACGATCAGGCCGTCGGCCTTCTGGCTGCAGACGAACTGGCCGTCGATGTACAGCTCGAACTCGATCATCCGCGTCGACTTGCCGGGGTGCAGCACCACGTCGTTCAACGCATCGCCCTGGCCGATGGCCTCGGCGTGGCGGCGGACTTCGGCCTGCAGCAGGAAACGGTTTTCCACCAGGTAATGGCCGTCGAGCACTTCGGCGACCTTCACTTCCAGTTCGTCAGGACGAATATCGGTCAGGAACCCCAGGCTGCCACGGTTGATCCCCAGCACCGGAATGTTGTGGCGAGCCAGCGCCCGGGCGGCACCCAGCAAGCTACCGTCACCGCCGACGACAATGACCATGTCGCAGACTTCACCGAGCATCTTGCGCGATGAGGTTTGCAGGCCGTGGCCGGGCAGGACTTCGGCAATGGTGTCCTCGAGGATCACGTGCATGTGCCGGTCGAGCAGAAACCTTTTCAGTCGGCGAACCGTGTCGAGTACCTGGGAACTGCCCAGGCGACCGATGATGCCGATATTGCGAAATTGCTCCATGGGGTTCCTGCGAAGTTCTGGGACGGGCCGAAAAGGACGATTATGGGCGAAAGCCGGCCGCAGACAAAATCCTTTCAGCTTCAAGGGCGTGTTCTCGATATGACGGAGCGACTGTCATTTATCGAGAACACACCCTTTTAGGCTATGCTCGCAGAATGATCCTGTTTCCTGGCTTGCTCAATTTACCCCGCCAGTTGCGCCACCCAGAGGTGCGCGACCTGGCCTGGGTCATCCTCGCGCCGCCGATGCTCAGTGAAACCCCGTGGCCACAGCGCCATCCGCTGGCCGGCAGTGATTGGGTGGAGGCTCCCGAACAGCTTGCGCAGTGGCTTCAACAGCTGGATCGGGACAGCAGCCCGTTGCGCCACTGGCTGGCTCTGGGCCCGACCCGCCGCCTGGGCCTGTATTACGAGCGTCTGTGGCAATTCGCCGTGCAGCACGCGCCGGGCATCGAATTGATCGCCGCCAATATGCCGATCCGTCGTGCAGGCCACACCCTGGGCGAACTGGACATGCTACTGCGCGATCGCGACGGCGTGCACCACCTGGAACTGGCGATCAAACTCTATCTCGGGCCGCAACAGGGCGATGGCCATGACACGGCGCAGTGGCTCGGCCCCGGCTGCCATGACCGGCTGGACCGCAAACTGGCGCACCTGAGCCAGCATCAGTTACCGATATCTGCCCGCCCCGAGAGCCGCGAAGTCCTGGCTGCACTGGACATCCAGCAGTTCAGCGCGCAGTTGTGGCTCGGCGGATACCTGCTGTTTCCGTGGCCAGGCAAGGCCCGGCCGCCGGCCGGTGCGCACCCGCAGCATTTGAACGGCCGCTGGTTGCACCAGCGCGACTGGTCGAGATTTGTCGTTGAACAGCCACCGGGACGCTGGCAACCCCTGCCCCGCCATGCCTGGCTGGCACCGGCGCAT
This sequence comes from Pseudomonas sp. KH_050, assembly GCF_057838875.1. Classification (NCBI taxonomy): domain Bacteria; kingdom Pseudomonadati; phylum Pseudomonadota; class Gammaproteobacteria; order Pseudomonadales; family Pseudomonadaceae; genus Pseudomonas; species Pseudomonas sp. KH_050. Next base: position 3,761,113 of record NZ_CM174478.1, read on the forward strand.
TATCCCGCCGATCAGACCTGGGATGCTGACCAACTGAATGCCTGGCTGGCTGCTCTGGAACCCCAGGCCCCTGCACAGCTGATGGTGCGCCTGACGGAAAACACCGCGGGCGAATGGGAAGAAGCCGAGCGATTGTTCCTGGTGGCGGATCTTTGGCCGAATGTGCCGGGGTCAGGGTGAGTTTTGGTTGTTGATGAGGGTCTCATCGCGAGCAGGCTCGCACAGTGGATCGGTGTATATCGGCGAGAGGCAGGCCGGCTTTCGGGCCGCCTTTATATCGCAAGCAAGCCAGCTCCCACAGGATCAAGATCAAAAGATCGCAGCCTGCGGCAGCTCCTACGGTCGGCCACCTCGCTTTTGCTTTTGAGGTGCACGCCCCCTCGAGAGGCCGAGCGCAGGTTCTACGCAGTGGGCGACCCGGTCTATGGGTTTCCCACCGACAAGCGCACCGCCAACGCCGCCAATGTCACCAGCAATACCGGCACAGTCAGCACTATCCCGACCTTGAAGTAATAGCCCCAGCTGATCCGGATGTTCTTGCGCGACAGTACGTGCAACCAGAGCAAGGTCGCCAGGCTGCCAATCGGAGTGATCTTCGGTCCCAGGTCGCTGCCAATGACGTTGGCATAGATCATCGCCTCCTTTACCACCCCGACGGCCTGGCTGGCATCGATCGACAGCGCGCCGATCAGCACCGTTGGCAGGTTGTTCATGATCGAGGAAAGCAATGCCGTCAGCAGACCGGTGCCCATGGCCGCGCCCCAGATGCCGTAGCCGGCAAACCAGTCCAGCAGACCGGCGATATGCCCGGTCAACCCGGCATTGCGCAAGCCATAGACCACCAGGTACATGCCCAGGGAGAAAATCACTATCTGCCACGGCGCCTCTTTCAGCACCTTGCGGGTGGAAATCTTGTGCCCGTGTGCGGCAATTGCCAACAGCAAGGCCGCGCAAACCGCCGAGATGGCACTGACGGGAATCCCCAACGGCTCCAGGGCGAAGCAACCCGCCAGCAAAATCATCAGCACCCACCAACCGGCGATAAAGGTCGGCTTGTCGTGAATCGCGTGCTCCGGTTGTTCAAGCTGTTGCGGGTCGTAACTGCGAGGAATGTCGCGACGGAAAAACCACATCAGCATACCCAGAGTGGCCGCCACGGCGACCAGGTTGACCGGCACCATCACCGCCGCGTACTGGTTGAAACCGATTTTGAAGAAGTCCGCTGAAACAATGTTTACCAGGTTCGAAACTACCAGCGGCAGGCTCGCGGTATCGGCGATAAACCCGGCGCCCATCACGAACGCCAGGGTTGCCATCGGAGAAAAACGCAGAGCCAGCAACATAGAAATAACGATGGGGGTCAGGATCAGCGCCGCGCCGTCGTTAGCGAACAAGGCCGACACCAGCGCTCCCAGCAACACCATGAAGGCGAACAACCTGCGTCCACTGCCACGCCCCCAGCGGGCGACATGCAAGGCGGCCCAGGCAAAAAAGCCGGCCTCATCCAGCAGCAGACTGATGATGATCAGCGCGACGAAGGTTCCGGTGGCATTCCAGATGATCTGCCACACCAATGGAATATCGCTCAGCTGCACCACGCCGGCCAGCAACGCCAGTACCGCGCCGATCACCGCGCTCCAGCCAACCCCCAGGCCTTTTGGCTGCCAGATCACCAGGGTAATGGTCAGCAGGAAAATCAGCGACGCTATCAGCATGCAAAAACAGCCTTTGTAAATTGGAAAAGTGGTCGTTCGAGTGGATCGACAACGCAGCAGAGGACAGTCGAACTGACAGAGGGCCAGTAGCTCGATGCAGAGAGCGCGGAATATATGGAAATTCGTATATGTAGTAAAGCGGGGATGTAGCAGCTGGCGAAGCCTGCGTTCGGCTGCGAAGCAGTCGTAAACCCTGCTTGCACGGTGTGTCTGGAATACCGCGGCGCTTGATTTTACGGCCGCTGCGCAGCCGAACGCAGGCTGCGCCAGCTGCTACAGGGAGTGCTGGCCAGCCTGGCGCCGCGGGCTTCAGACTTTTTTGTGCTGCTCGACCCAGGCCCCGTAGGCATTGATAAACTTCTGCAGGAACGGCCGGACAGCCTCGGAAGGCTTGCCCGCTTCGTCGAACGCGGAGCCGGCACCGCTCAGATAGGCTTCGGGTTGTTGCATGCACGGCACATTGAGGAAGACCATGGACTGGCGCAGGTGGTGGTTGGCGCCAAATCCGCCGACCGCGCCCGGCGAAGCACTGATCACTGCGCCCGGCTTGCCGTCCCAGGCACTTTTGCCATAAGGGCGGGAACCGACGTCAATCGCGTTCTTTAAAACACCCGGTACCGAGCGGTTGTATTCCGGGGTTACGAACAACACTGCGTCGGATGAGCTCACTTGTTGCCTAAAAGTGCTGTAGGCTGCCGGCGGTGCGGCATCAATGTCTTCGTTGTAGAGCGGCAAATCACCAATCTCGATGATCTTCAGTTTAAGATTGGCCGGCGCCAATTCTGCCAATGCCATTGCGACCTTGCGGTTGATCGACTGTTTTCTCAAGCTGCCGACCAACACTGCAATCGTGTAGACGTTGCTCATTGAGGATTCCCGACTATCTGGCTTTAGGAGCCTGTAGTTATAGATGATTCGGGCGGCATCACACAGGTCGGTTTCAAGGAATCGGTGCTCATGACTATATTTTTCCTGCAGGAAAACTTACCGCGCCCAACTACGGTCTACAGAGCCGCAAATTGAGTGATTTATCTCCAGAGGTTCTAAGCAGATGGCAGCAGTACTCGTTGGACAATTCCACGCAAGAGACGTGGAAGGCCGTGTCTATTTGGTGCATGAATTCCAGGAATCCACCCCGTCGTCAGATGACCTGGCCGGCTCGGCACCTGTGACGACCTATCGCCTGGCCATTGGCGATCGGGTCGACAAACTGAATGATAACGAGTTTCAGTTGAAGCAATCGCGCGTCACTATCACTCGCGAACCCGAAACCTACGTCGCCTCATAACCCCGTGTTATGAGCTGAAGTCATATGCGCGGACTTGGGTTAGGATTCAGTCAATGAATCCCTCACCTGCTGGACATGGACTTCACGCATGCGTTTACGTCATATCGAAGTGATCCAGGCGCTGCTGCAAACCAGTCATCTGGGCACTGCCGCCGAGTTGCTGCAACTAACGGTGGCCGAGGTTGAAGCGATTCTGCGCGATGCCGAGGACCAACTCGGCTTCATGCTGTTCGCCAGCGTGCGCGGACGGCTGCAAGCCACCCGCGAAGCGCGAGAGCTGCAGGTCGAGATCGCCCGAGTCTACGAAGCGTTTGAACCTGTGCAGCGACTGGCCAGTAGCCTGAAGCAATATCAGGCGCCGCCGCTGCGGATCATCTGCACTCCTCCGCTTGCGCAGCAACTGCTGCCGCAAAGCATCGCCAACCTGCGCCGAAATTTTCCCGATACGCCCTGCAACCTCGCCAGCCAGCCCACTCGTGAGATCGTCAAAAGCCTGCTGTTGCGCGAAAGCGACCTGGGCTTGAGTCTGCACAACCCCGACCATGGCGACCTCCACTGCGAAGTACTGGCTCAAGGCAAGTTGCAGCTGCTGGCGCCCCATGGCTGGCTGCAGCCCAAGCAAAAATACCTCTCCGTGCAGGAGCTGGCCGGCCAGTCGATGGTCGGCCTGGAAGGTCATGACCCGCTCAGCGTGATGCTCGGCAACAAACTGCAAGCCTTGCGCCCGGCCCCGGTGATCCAGATCCGGGTGCAAACCCATCAGATGATGCGCAGCATGGTCGAGGCCGGGGAAGGCCTGGCGATCGTCGACCCCTTTACCGCCCTTGGCGCACGAGCCGGCGGCCTGGATGTGTGTCCACTGTCACCGCCGGTACCGATCACGCTCTATTCCCTCACGCTCAAGAACAGCACGCCCTCGCCCGCCCTGCAGGCCCTGCTGGAGATTGTCACGGAGAAAGCCGCGGCAATGCTGGCGGGTTGAACACCGGCTTAATCCAGCGGATTTTCAAACAACCGATACCAGAAAATCGCCACCTCGGCGGTGTGCGGGTCAATCCCGCGATAGCGCAGATGATCGATTCCACCGATCACGAAGCCGCAGCGCTCATACAGCCGGCAGGCGCCCAGGTTATTGTTCTGGGTTTCCAGCATGATGCCCGGCAACTTCTTCTTGCGACTCCAGAACTGCGCGACGTCCAGCAACGCCTTGGCCACCCCGTGACGGCGCGCCGGCGCATGCACCGCCAGCTCATCGATATGGGCAAAGCAGTTCCAGTTGGTGCTGACCACTACATGCCCCACGGGCTGATCATCGAGCCAGGCCATGAAAATAGCGCTGTCGGCGGCATCGCGGTAACTGTTGAACTCTTCCGGGTCGATGCCGTAACACTTGCGATAAGGCGCGATTTTCTCCAGCGGCCATTGGTCGACACTTAGACCGACCTGCGCCGCCGCGTAGGTACCGACCTCAAAACTGAAATCGCTGCCCCAGATGTAGGCCGCGAAACCGTCATCGGCCACGCGCACCGACAAGCCTGGGTATTTGGGATTGATCACTGGTCGCATGGCGGGAAACGTCCTCAAGCCTTGATGCAATCGACTGTGTAGCAACGTCCATCGCCTTTGTCTTCCTGCTGCAAGCCATGCACGTCCGCGACAAAGCCGGGAAAGCTGCTGTCGAAGGTGCGGGCGAACGCCAGGTAATCGATGATCGAGCGGGTCGACTCGGTGAAGCGCTCGCCAGGCATGATCAGCGGAATGCCCGGCGGGTACGGCACCAGCATCACTGCGGCGATCCGCCCCTGCAAAGCGTCGATGGACACCGCTTCAACCTCGCCACGCACCAGTTGGTCATAGGCATCGGCCGGTTTCATGGCAATCTGGGGCAGTACTGTGTACATGCGCTTGAGGTGCTTGGCCGTGGCATTGCTGCGATAACAGGCATGCAACTGGTCGCACAGATCGCGCAGCCCCATGCCCTGATAGCGCGCAAGGTCCTGTTTCGCCACGCACGGCAGGCAGGTCGCCAGGCTGACGTTGGCGTCGTAGCTGCGCTTGAATTCCAGCAGTTCGGTGAGCAGCGTACTCCACTTGCCTTTGGTGATGCCCATGGAGAACAACACCAGGAACGAATACAGACCGGTCTTCTCCACCACCAGGCCGCGTTCCCAGAGGAACTTGCTGACCACCGCCGCCGGAATCCCGCACTCGCTCAAGGCACCGCCGGCGGTCAGCCCGGGCATGACCAGGGTGACCTTGATCGGATCGAGCAGGACGTAATCTTCGGCAATATCGCCGAAACCATGCCAGTCCGCCTCGGGCTCGAGCAGCCAGTCAGCGGTGACCACCTGGTCGATTCCCTCGACCGATGGCGGCTGCCAGATCGAAAACCACCAGTCATCCGCGGCGATATGCTGACGCAGATTGGCCAGCGCCCGACGAAAACTCAGTGCCTCGTCGAACATTTCCTGCAACAGCGAACGACCCGCCGGACCTTCCATCATCGCCGATGCAACGTCCAGCGAAGCGATGATGCTGTACTGCGGTGAAGTAGAGATATGCATCATGAAGGCTTCGTTGAACCGATCACGATCCAGTTGCCGCGCGCCGCCGTCCTGCACGTGAATCATCGAGGCCTGGCTGAACGCCGCCAAGAGTTTGTGCGTGGAGTGGGTGGTAAACACCAGGGGACTGTCGGCGGTGCGCGAAGTGCCCATGCCGTAACGCCTGGCAAAGAACTCGTGAAACGCCGCGTAAGCGTACCAGGCCTCGTCGAAGTGCAAGACCTCGACGCTGTTGCCCAGGGTCTGCTTGATCAGCTCGGCGTTGTAGCACAGGCCGTCGTAGGTGGAGTTGGTCACCACTGCCAGCTTGACCTTGGGTGGCCGGCCCTTGGTCAGCGGGTTGGCATCGATCTTGGCCTTGATCGACTCGGGGCTGAATTCGCTCAACGGAATCGGCCCGATAATGCCCAGCTCATTGCGCTCCGGGCACAGGTACAGTGGGATCGCGCCGGTCATGATGATCGAATGCAGGATCGACTTGTGGCAATTGCGGTCCACCAGCACCAGGTCATCGCGCCCGACCATCGAGTGCCAGACGATCTTGTTGGCGGTCGAGGTGCCGTTGATCACAAAAAACGTGTGGTCGGCGCCAAAGTTGCGCGCCGCGCGGGCCTCGGCTTCAGCCAGGGGCCCGGTGTGATCGAGCAGCGAGCCCAGCTCCGGTACCGAGACCGACAAGTCCGAACGCAGGGTGTTTTCCCCGAAAAACTGATGGAACGCTTGCCCCACCGGGCTCTTGTGATAGGCCACGCCACCACCATGACCGGGGGTGTGCCATGAATAATTGGAATCGGCGGTGTGTTGCACCAGCGCCTTGAAAAACGGCGGCAACAGGCCATCAAGGTAATTGCGCGCCGCTCGCGCCACTTGCCGGGCGAGGAACGGCACGGTGTCTTCGAACAGATAGAGAATGCCGCGCAGCTGATTGAGCTCGCTCATGGCGTCGGCCGGGGCGTTCTCCAGGGTCACCTGCTCGCCCAGGGCGAAAATCGGCAGGTTCGGCGCACGCACCCGGGCCAGGCGGATCAGCTGGGCCATATTCTGCAGCAGATGGGTATTCTCTCTGGCGTCCTCGGCGGCGATCAGCATGCAGGCCAGGCCGTGGTGAGTCGAAGCCACCAGCCGTCCTTCGGTGTAATCCACCGCAGAAACGATACTGAAGCCTTCCTGCTCCAGCTCTCGGGCGATTCCGCGGACCCGATCACCGGCAACGGTGTCGGCCTTGATATCGCGGTGCACGATAAGGACGGGGAATTTCAAGTCTTTATACATGGGGCGGGTATCCTGAGACGGCAGACCGCAGCCTGCCAATGCCCTCAGGGTAGAGGGTTGAGGCCCCTGTGGCGAGGGGCTTGCCCTGATGCCAGCCAGTTTAGTACTGGGTGAGCCCAAAAAATCGCAGCCTGCGGCAGCTCCTACGGTTATGCGTACGACCGAGAATTCGCGGGTGTTCGGGGTCAGCGTAGGAACTGCCGCAGGCTGCGATCTTGGCAGCGTCACACGCGCCGGAAATCTCAGGTTTATGTAGAAGATTTTTCCTGAGCGGCTTTATCCCTTGGCCTCAGCCAATTGCACCCAAAGCGCTGGAGCGCCGGCGGATTTGGCAATCGCTTCCATCCGCGCCACGTGTTCGGCCAGATCGGTTTCACTGGCACGGATGATCCGGGTCGGCTGGCGATCGGCTGGCAGACGGCGAATCTCGCTGGGCCGGTTGCCCGAACCTTCGCCCGAACCGTTGCCATCCGAAGCGTTGCCAGCCAGGGACAGGCTGGTCTGGCCGCCGGTCATGGTCAGGTAGACGTCGGCGAGGATCTCGGAGTCGAGCAAGGCGCCGTGCAGCTCACGGCCGGAGTTGTCGACGCCATATCGTTTACACAAGGCGTCAAGGCTGTTGCGCTGCCCGGGGTGACGCTCACGGGCCATCATCAGGGTGTCGAGGATCGTGCAGTGCTGAGTGATATCAGCCCGATCCTTGCGCCCCATCAGGGCAAATTCATTGTTGATGAAGCCGACGTCGAACGCCGCGTTGTGGATGATCAGCTGTGCGCCCATGATGAATTCGAAGAACTCTTCGGCCACTTCAGCGAAACGCGGTTTGCCTACCAGGAATTCGTTGGTGATACCGTGTACGCCAATGGCGCCTTCATCACTTTCCCGATCCGGCTGCAGATAGACATGAAAATGCCGACCGGTCAGGCGCCGACCGATCAACTCGACGCAACCGATCTCGACAATCCGGTGGCCGTCGGTCACCGGCATGCCAGTGGTTTCGGTATCGAGTACAACGGATCTGTTGGCCATCAGGGTCAGCTCTCAACGGGTCATTCGTGCAAAAGCGGCGATATTAACACGCTCACAGGTCATGACACGCGCAACCCAATGACGTAGGAGCTGGCGCAGCCTGCGATTTTTTGATCTTGCTTCTGGGCCATCTCCGAAACCGCCAAAAGATCGCAGCCTTCGGCAGCGCCTACCGGTAACCGCGCACTTCGTCCACGCCACGGTTGGCCAATTGGTCGGCGCGTTCGTTGCCGTGGTGGCCGATATGGCCGCGCACCCACTTCCAGGTGACGTTATGGCGATTGACCTGCTCATCGAGCAGCTTCCACAGGTCAGCGTTTTTCACCGGCTCCCTGGAGGCGGTTTTCCAGCCGCGCTTCTTCCAGTTGTCCATCCACTCGTTGATGCCTTTCATCACGTATTGCGAATCGGTCACCAGCAGCACGTCGCAGGAGCGCTTGAGCTCCTCCAGGCCACGAATCGCCCCCATCAACTCCATGCGGTTATTGGTGGTGTTGGCTTCGCCACCCCAGAGTTCTTTTTCAACGCCCTTGCACACCAGCAGCGCGCCCCAGCCGCCTGGGCCGGGATTGCCCTTGCAGGCGCCGTCGGTGAAAAGTTCTACGCTATCGCTCATGCCAACCTATCCAGAAAATGCCTGTGGCCTGCCGATCGTGGACCGACAACGCCCGAGGCCGGGCAAGCCCGGCCGGCCAATATAATATTAAAGAGAAAGAGTGTCTTACGGCTCGATGTCGCGACGATTGACCTTGGCCATCGGCAACGGAATCAGCTTGCCCATCGGTTCGCGGCGAACCTGACGCACCGGCCTCAAGCCGACCACGATCTTGCGCGCGACCAATAAATAGAAGCCACCACCGGATAATTGCCAGTCACCGGCCTTGCGTTCCCAACCGGCCAGACGGGCCTGCCACGCCGGGGACGCGAGCGGCGGACGATAACATCCGAAGCGGCGTTTCTCCAGCGCAAAGCCCAGCAGGTTCAACCAGTCACCGACCCGCGAAGGCGAAATGCAGCGGGCCTTGCGCAGCGCGTCATGGGCGAACACATGGCGCAAGCCCCAGCTACTCCAGGGGTTGATGCCGACAATCAGCAAGTGTCCGCCGGGGCGCACACTGCTGGCCGCTTCACGAAGCAAGCCATGGGGTGACAGGCAAAAATCCAGCCCGTGCTGCAATACCACCACGTCGGCGGCATGTTCGCTGAGGGGCCAGGCCTGCTCCTCGCAAACGATTTCCACGCCAGGCAAGGGTGCGCCCAACCGGACATTGCGCTGCACCTGGGGCGCCGCCGGGGGTGTTTCGGCCGAGGGTCCGTAATGCACCAGGTAGCCGCCAAAGAACCGCCCAAGCTCGTCTTCGAGCATGCGCCGCTCTTCGTCCAGCAAGAATTGTCCGATGGGACCGGCCAGCCATTCACGAGCCGCGCCAATCAATGCCAGCCAGTCAGGATCAGCCTGAGCGAACGCTTTATCGGTCATTGCATTCTCCAACTCGCCAAGAAGTTCTAAGATGCGCCATTGTTTCCCGCTTGGCGAATCCGACGATGATACAGATCAGTGCCCTGCCCGCCTTCACCGATAACTACATCTGGTTGTTACAGGATCACCAGACCCAGCGCTGCGCCGTGGTCGATCCGGGCGATGCCGCGCCGGTGCAGGCCTGGCTCGAGCAACATCCGGAGTGGACCCTGAGCGACATCCTGATCACGCACCACCACCATGATCACGTTGGCGGCGTCGAGCAGCTTAAGCAAAAGACTGGCGCCAGGGTCTACGGGCCGGCGAGCGAAAACATCCCGGGCCGCGATGTGGCTCTGCACGACAATGACAGCATCAGTGTACTCGGCTGGGAAATGAAAGTAATCGCCGTTCCCGGCCATACCCTGGGGCATATTGCGTATTACCATCATGGTCTGCTGTTCTGCGGCGACACGCTGTTCGCGGCCGGCTGCGGGCGGCTGTTCGAAGGCACGCCCGAGCAGATGCATCACTCCTTGAGTCGTCTGGCAGCCTTGCCTGAAGACACCCTGGTGTATTGCACCCACGAATACACCCTGAGCAATCTGCGTTTCGCTCAAGCGGTGGAACCCGACAATCCGCACATCGCCGAACGGCTGGCGAAAGTCACTCAACTGCGCGAAGACGGCCGCATGAGTCTGCCCTCGACCCTGGCCCTGGAAAAGCTCACCAACCCGTTCCTGCGCACCGGTGAAACATCTGTTAAACAAAAAGCAGACGAACGGAATGGACTGGATAACCCCGGTCCCAGTGCGGTTTTTGCTGCCTTGAGGGCGTGGAAAGATAAGTTCTAGGGCGGTCCGCTGCTGGTACAAAAATTCTGAATGGTTGACCGCACCCGGTGCGCTTTCTAGAATCGCCCGACTTTTTGCCCGGAACTTATTTCCAGCCAATGTCGTCATTTATTAGTAAAGCCATCAATTCAGACGCATTGACCCGCCTGGCTCAAGCCATCGCGGTGGCTGTGTCCGCCACTCTGGCGGGCTGCCAAAGCACCCATCATGCCCCGCAAACCGACGCGGCGCAGGTCCCGAATCTTTCCCAGCGGGTCAAACAAAAGCCTGTCTGGCTCAGCGAAAAACCCACCCCGCAAGTGCCTCAGGATGTCTGGGAGCGCATGCGTCTGGGCTTCCAGCTACAAGACGGGCTCGGCGTCAACCCGCGCATCGAACAGCAGCGCCTGTGGTTCGCCAGCAACCCGTCGTTTCTGGAAAATGCCGGTGAACGCGGCAGTCTTTATATTCATTACATCGTCGAGCGCCTCGAAGAACGCAACATGCCGCTGGAGCTCGCCCTGCTGCCGGTAATTGAAAGTGCCTACAACCCGATGGCCTACTCCCGGGCCCACGCCGTCGGCCTGTGGCAGTTCATCCCGTCTACCGGGCGTTACTTCAACCTGCGTCAGACCCGTTTCTACGATGGCCGGCGCGACATCACCGCCTCGACCACCGCGGCACTGGATTACCTGACCCGCCTGCACGACATGTTCAACGGCGACTGGATGCTGGCGCTGGCGGCCTATAACGCCGGCGAAGGCACCGTCAGCCGGGCCATCGAGCGTAACGAAAAACTTGGCCTGCCCACCGATTACTGGAACCTGCCGCTACCGGCCGAGACCCAGGCTTACGTCCCCAAGCTGCTGGCCCTGTCCCAGGTGGTGCTGGCGCCGCAAGCGTATGGCGTGGACCTGAACCCGATCGCCAACGAGCCCTATTTCGAAGTCGTCGAAATCAACCAGCGCATGGACTTGTCCCGTGTCGCCGCCGTGGCCAACATCGACGAAGACGAGCTGTTCCAGCTCAACCCGGCCTTCAAGCAACGCACCACCATCGACGGCCCCCAGCATCTGCTGGTGCCGACGTCCAAGGCACAGTTGCTGACCACCAGCCTGTCGACCATGAAGCCGGAAGAGCTGATCAGCAAACGCTCGCTCAAGCCGGTGTTCGATGACGTGGCCAGCGACGAATCCCCCCGGTTGAAGCGCAGCTACCGGGTCAAACGCGGAGACAACCTGTCGCTGATCGCCAAGGCCAACAAGGTCGACGTCAAGGACCTGCAGCGCTGGAACAATCTGACCGGCAAGAACCTGAAAGCCGGCCAGACCCTGGTCATGCAAGACACCCGCAAAGGTAAAGGCAACAGCGTTGCCAGCAACAGGAAGTCGACCCAGTACAAGGTCAAGAAAGGCGATTCGCTGTACATGGTTGCCAAGCGCTTCAATGTCGAGATGCAACACCTCAAGCGCTGGAACCCACGCACCGGCCAGGCACTCAAGCCGGGGCAGATGCTGACGGTTTCTGCGCCGAATTGAGTTGATGTGAGGCCGAAAAGATCGCAGCCTTCGGCAGCTCCTACAGGGTTTTGCATACACCCCCAACATCCCGGGTGTATTCGGTCGCTGTAGGAGCTGCCGAAGGCTGAGATCTTTTGGCTTTGGCGCACAGTCTTTTTCCTGTCGATACAAGCTGTTACTGTACCGATCACAAAGCCCAAGCCGCCCGGATCGGATCTCTGACTTGATGCGTCCCCTCCTCCTGCTCCTAATCAGTCTGGCCTTGAGCTTTCCCGCAAGCGCAACAATCAGCGAAAGCCATGGTTATGCGCAGTTCGGCACGCTCAAGTACCCGGCCAAATTCACCCATTTCGATTGGGTCAACCCGCAAGCGCCGAAAGGCGGTACATTGCGGGTCATGGCATTTGGCACCTTCGACACGCTCAATCCCTACACTTTCAAGGGCTCCAGCCCGGTTTCGACGTCCAATTTCCTGCAGTACGGCGTCAACGAACTGAACGAAACCCTGATGGTCGGCACCGGCCAATACGCCCCTTCCGGTGATGAGCCGACTGCCAGCTATGGCCTGATCGCGCAATCGGTGGAATACAGTGAAGACCGCAGCTGGGTGGTGTTCAACCTGCGCCCCGAAGCACGCTTTCACGACGGCACGCCAATCACCGCCTACGACGTGGCGTTTTCCTACCGCCTGCTGCTCAAGGAAGGCCACCCGCAATACCGGACCAACCTTCAGGAAGTCCTGCGGGTCGACGTGCTCAACCCGCAACGCGTGCGCTTCGTGTTCAAACGTTCCGGCAACCCGCTGCTGATCCTGCGTCTGGGCGAGCTGCCGGTACTGCCCCGGCATTACTGGAAAGGCCGCGACTTCAAGGCCACCACCTTCGAACCGCCACTGGGCAGCGGGCCGTATCGGATCACTGCGGTGGATCCGGGACGGCAGCTGGTGTTCGAGCGGGTCAAGGACTACTGGGGCAAGGCGTTGCCGGTCAATCGCGGCAAGTACAACTTCGACCGGGTCGAGGTGGAGTTCTATCGCGACAGTGATGTGGCCTTCGAAGCGTTCAAGGCCGGCGAGTTCGACATCTATATCGAGCACCAGGCGAAGAACTGGGCCAATGGCTACAACTTCCCGGCGGTTCGTCGTGGCGAGGTGATCAAGGCACAGATCGCCCATCAGATTCCAACCCAGACCCAGGGCCTGTTCATGAACAGCCGCCGCGCCACCTTCGCCGACATCAAGGTGCGCGAAGCATTGGGCATGATGTTCGATTTCGAGTGGACCAACCGCACGCTGTTCAGCGGCGCCTATAAACGGGCCATGAGTTACTACCCCAACAGTGAGTTTGCCGCCACCGGGGTTCCGATCGGCCATGAATGGCTGTTGCTCTCGCCGTACCGCGGCCAATTGCCGGCCAACCTGTTTACCGAGGCCTTCAGCCTGCCGCGGACCGAGGGTCGTGGCATTCCGCGGGACACCCTGCGCCGGGCCCTCGGGCTGCTGGCCGAAGCCGGCTGGAAGCTCAATGGCCAGCGTCTGCAGAACAGCGCCGGCCAGCCCCTGCGCCTCGAAATTCTGCTGGTCAATCCCAATCTGGAACGGCTGCTGCAGCCCTACGCCGAGAATCTTGCCAGTATCGGCATCGACGCGCGCCTGCGCACGGTGGACCGCGCCCAGTACAAACAGCGCCTCGACCAGTTCGATTTCGACATGATCCTGATGACCCTCGATCAAACCCTCAGCCCGGGCCTGGAGCAATGGCAGTACTTCCACTCCAGCCAGGTCGGGGTCAAGGGCAGCAAGAATTACGCTGGCGTCGCCAACCCGGTGGTCGATCATCTGCTGGAACAGTTGCTCGCGGCGAAAACCCGCGATGAACAACTGGCGGCCGGCAAGGCCCTGGACCGGGTACTGCTGTGGCAGCACTACATAGTTCCCAATTGGTATATCAACTATCATCGTCTGGCGTACCGCAACCGGTTCGCCTTCGTCACCACGCCGCCCTACGCCCTGGGCCTGAGCGCGTGGTGGCTGAAGTCTTCGGAGAAAGTCCAATGATGCCTTTGCGTACCCTGCTCCTGCGGGCCTGCGGCCTGTTGTTCACGGGACTTGCGTGCGCCGCCCAAGCCGCCCCGCAACATGCCCTGACGTTGTATAACGAGCCGCCTAAATACTCGGCCGACTTCAAATATTTCGATTACGTCAACCCGGATGCGCCCAAGGGCGGCACCTTCCGCCAGGCCGGTTTCGGTGGCTTCGACAGCCTCAACCCGTTCATCAACAAGGGCGTACCGGCCAACGACATCAACCTGATCTACGACACCCTGGCCCAACAGAGTCTGGACGAACCCTTCACCGAATACGGGCTGATTGCCGAAAAAATCGAAAAGGCCCCGGATAACAGCTGGGTGCGTTTTTACCTGCGCCCCGAAGCCCGCTTCCACGACGGTCACCCGGTGCGTGCCGACGATGTGGTGTTCAGCTTCCAGACCCTGATCAAGAGCGGCGCGCCGCTGTACCGCGGGTACTATGGCGACGTTGAAGAAGTGATCGCCGAAGACCCGCTGCGGGTGCTGTTCAAGTTCAAGCACACCAACAACCGCGAATTGCCGCTGATCCTCGGGCAACTGGCGGTACTGCCCAAGCACTGGTGGGAGAATCGCGATTTCAGCAAAGGCAACCTGGAGATCCCGCTGGGCAGCGGTCCTTATAAAGTCAGCGAGGTAAAGGCCGGGCGCTCGATTCGCTACGAGCGGGTCAAGGACTATTGGGGCAAGGACCTGCCGGTCAATCGTGGCCAATACAATTTCGACACCCTGACCATCGACTACTACCGCGACAACACCGTAGCGCTGGAAGCCCTCAAGGCCGGTCAGTTCGACTACTGGATGGAGATGGCGGCGAAGAACTGGGCCAATGCCTACAACACCCCGGCGGTGGCCGAAGGCCGGCTGATCAAGGAACAGATCCCCAACGGCAACCCCACCGGCATGCAAGGCTTCGTCTTCAACCTGCGCCGCCCGGTGTTCCAGGATGTGCGGGTGCGCGAAGCCCTGAGTCTGTTGCTGGACTTCGAGTGGACCAACAAGCAACTGTTCAACAGCGCTTACGCGCGTACCCGCAGCTACTTCGAAAACTCGGAAATGGCCGCCACCGGCCTGCCGGACCCGGAGCAGCTGGCGATACTCGAACCGCTGCGTGGAAAAATCCCCGAGCAAGCGCTCGCCGAAGCCTTCCAGCCGTCGAAGACCGACGGCAGCGGAATGATCCGCACCCAGCAGCGCAAGGCCTATCAACTGCTGCAGGAAGCCGGCTGGCGGATTGTCGACGACAAGATGGTCGACGCCACCGGCAAACCGGTGACCATCGAGTTCCTGCTGGCCCAGACCGAGTTCGAACGGGTGCTGTTGCCGTTCAAGCGCAACCTGAGTGACTTGGGGATCGAGCTGGTGATTCGCCGGGTCGACGTGTCCCAATACATCAATCGCCTGCGCTCGCGGGACTTCGATATGGTCGTCGGCAGCTTCCCGCAGTCCAGTTCACCGGGCAACGAACAGCGCGAATTCTGGAAATCGGAAAGCGCCGACAAACCTGGCAGCCGTAACTACATCGGCCTGAAAGACCCGGCCATCGACCAGCTCGTCGAACAGCTGATCAATGCCGATTCGCGCAAGAGCCTGGTGGCCCATGCCCGCGCCCTTGACCGGGTGTTGCAGTGGGGCTACTACGTGATCCCCAACTGGCACATCAAGACCTGGCGCGTGGCGTACTGGAATCACATCGGCCACCCGAAGGTCTCCCCCACCAACGACGTCGGCATTTTCACCTGGTGGATCAAGCCTGACGCCGCACCGGCGGTAGAAATCCAGACCCAGGTGCAAGCCGACCCCGCAGGCGTGGAGCAATAAGATGCTGGCGTATATCTTTCGGCGATTGCTGCTGATCATCCCGACCCTGTTCGGCATTTTGCTGATCAACTTTCTGATCATCCAGGCCGCCCCCGGCGGCCCGGTGGAGCAGATGATCGCCAAGCTCGAGGGCTTCGAAGGCGCCACCAGCCGCATCGCCGGCGGCGGCGCCGAAGTCTCGGTGGCCGGCTCCAGCTACCGTGGCGCCCAGGGCCTGGACCCGGCACTGGTCAAAGAAATCGAGCATATGTACGGCTTCGATAAATCGGCGCCGGAACGCTTGTGGATCATGATCAAGAACTACGCCCGCCTGGACTTTGGCGACAGTTTCTTTCGCGACGCCAAGGTCATCGACCTGATCAAGGAAAAAATGCCGGTGTCCATTTCCCTCGGGCTCTGGAGCACGCTGATCATGTACATGGTGTCGATCCCGCTGGGGATCGCCAAAGCCACGCGGCACGGCAGCCATTTCGACGTCTGGACCAGCTCGGCGATCATTGTCGGCTACGCGATCCCGGCGTTCCTGTTTGCCATCCTGCTGATCGTGGTGTTCGCCGGCGGCAGTTACCTGGACTGGTTTCCGCTGCGCGGCCTGACTTCGAACAATTTCGACGAGCTGAGCTGGGGCGCCAAGATCCTCGATTACTTCTGGCACCTGGCACTGCCGGTGACGGCGTTGGTGATCGGCAACTTCGCGACCATGACCCTGCTGACGAAAAACAGCTTCCTCGACGAGATCAACAAACAGTACGTGATCACCGCCAAGGCCAAGGGCCTGACCCATCGTCGGGTGCTCTATGGCCATGTGTTCCGCAACGCCATGCTGCTGGTGATCGCCGGTTTCCCCTCGGCCTTCATCGGCATCTTCTTCACCGGTTCCTTGTTGGTGGAGGTGATCTTCTCCCTCGACGGCCTGGGCCTGATGAGTTTCGAAGCGGCGATCAACCGCGATTACCCGGTAGTGTTCGGCACTCTGTTCATCTTCACCTTGCTGGGGCTGGTGGTGAAACTGATCGGCGACCTCACCTACACCCTGGTCGATCCGCGCATCGACTTCGAAAGCCGGGAGCATTGAGATGACGCTTTCCCCCCTCAATCGCCGCCGTTTCGAACTGTTCAAAACCAACAAGCGCGGCTGGTGGTCGCTGTGGCTGTTCCTGATCCTGTTCGGCCTGAGCCTGGGCGCGGAGCTGATCGCCAACGACAAACCGCTGGCGGTGCATTACGACGGCGACTGGTATTTCCCGGCGCTCAAGCGCTACCCGGAAACCGCCTTCGGCGGTGAATTCCCGCTGGAAGCCAACTACAAGAGCCCGTACATCCGCGAACTGCTGAAGGCCAAGGACGCCTGGATCCTCTGGGCACCGATTCCCTACAGCTACCAGAGCATCAACTACGACCTGAAAGTCCCGGCTCCGGCGCCCCCCTCGGCCGATAACTGGCTGGGCACCGACGACCAGGGCCGCGATGTGCTGGCCCGAGTGATCTATGGCTTTCGGGTCTCGGTGCTGTTCGCCCTGACCCTGACCATCCTCAGCTCGATCATCGGCGTGATCGCCGGGGCCTTGCAGGGTTTCTATGGCGGCTGGGTCGATCTGGCCGGGCAGCGCTTCCTGGAGATCTGGTCCGGGCTGCCGGTCCTGTATTTGCTGATCATTCTCGCCAGCTTCGTGCAACCAAACTTTTGGTGGCTGCTGGGCATCATGCTGCTGTTCTCCTGGATGAGCCTGGTCGACGTGGTGCGCGCCGAGTTCCTGCGCGGGCGCAACCTCGAATACGTGCGCGCCGCCCGAGCGCTGGGCATGCAGAACGGCGCGATCATGTTCCGGCACATTCTGCCCAACGCCATGGTCTCGACCATGACGTTCATGCCCTTCATCCTCACCGGCGCCATCGGCACCCTTACCGCCCTGGATTTCCTCGGCTTCGGCCTGCCGCCCGGCGCGCCGTCCCTCGGCGAACTGGTGGCCCAGGGCAAGTCCAACCTGCAAGCGCCGTGGCTGGGCATGAGTGCCTTCGCCGTGCTGGCGATCATGTTGAGCTTGCTGGTGTTTATCGGCGAGTCCGCTCGCGATGCCTTCGACCCGAGGAAGTAAAATGAATCAGCACACTCTGATCGAAGTCCGCGACCTCTCCGTCGAATTTATCGCCGGCGAGCGCCGTCAACTGGCGGTCGAAAACGTCAGCTTCAAAATCAAGCGCGGCGAAACCCTGGCCCTCGTGGGCGAAAGCGGTTCAGGCAAATCGGTGACCGCCCATTCGATCCTGCGCCTGTTGCCCTATCCCCTGGCACACCATCCGACCGGCGCCATCCTGTATGCCAACCAGGATTTGTTGAGCCTCAGAGAGAAAACCATCCGCCACATCCGCGGCAACCGGATCGCGATGATCTTCCAGGAGCCGATGACCTCGCTGAACCCGCTGCATTCGATCGAGAAACAGATCAACGAAGTGCTCCACCTGCATAAAGGCCTGAGCGGCAAAGTCGCGACCAAACGCACCCTGGAATTGCTCGAACTGGTCGGCATCCCCGAGCCACACAAACGCCTCAAGGCCCTGCCCCACGAATTGTCCGGTGGCCAGCGCCAGCGCGTGATGATCGCCATGGCCCTGGCCAACGAGCCGGAACTGCTGATTGCCGACGAACCGACCACCGCCCTGGACGTGACCGTTCAGCTGAAAATCCTCGAATTGCTCAAGGAATTGCAGGCGCGTCTGGGCATGGCATTGCTGCTCATCAGCCACGATTTGAACCTTGTGCAAAGAATTGCGCATCGTGTATGTGTCATGCAGCGCGGTTGCATCGTCGAACAGGCATCGTGCGAAGAGTTGTTCCGCGCGCCGAAGCATCCTTACACTCGGGAACTGCTGGCAGCGGAGCCTCGCGGCAACCCGGCGGGCACTGTGGCCGGCGCGCCGTTGCTGGAAGTCGAGGACCTGAAAGTCTGGTTCCCGATCAAGAAAGGTTTTCTGCGCAGCACCGTCGATTACGTGAAAGCGGTGGACGGCATCAATTTCAGCCTGCCCCAGGGCCAGACCCTGGGGATCGTCGGTGAAAGCGGTTCCGGCAAATCCACCCTGGGCCTGGCGATCTTGAGGTTGATCGGCAGCAAAGGGGCAATCCGTTTCGAGGGCAAGCAGCTAGACTGCCTGACGCAGCAACAGGTTCGGCCGTTGCGACGGCAAATGCAGGTGGTCTTTCAGGACCCCTTCGGCAGCCTCAGCCCACGGATGTCCGTGAGCCAGATTGTCGGTGAAGGGCTGCGGATCCATAAGATGGGCACGGAGGCAGAGCAGGAACAAGCGATTATCGCAGCACTGGTGGAAGTAGGCCTGGACCCGGAAACCCGGAACCGCTACCCCCACGAGTTCTCTGGCGGGCAACGGCAAAGAATCGCCATTGCCCGGGCATTAGTGCTAAAACCGGCGTTGATTCTGCTGGACGAGCCCACTTCGGCGCTCGACCGGACAGTCCAGCGCCAAGTGGTGGAACTGCTGCGCAAGCTGCAAACCAAGTACAACCTGACATATTTGTTTATCAGCCATGACCTGGCGGTAGTCAAAGCGCTCAGCCACCAGCTGATGGTGGTCAAGCAGGGCCAAGTGGTCGAACAGGGTGACGCGCATAATATTTTTGCCGCACCGCAACATCCCTATACACAGCAGCTGCTGGAGGCCGCTTTCCTGGCCCCAACAGCTGTCGAATAACCTGAAGAGAGGAGCAACACATGGGTTTTCTCGCCGGTAAGCGCGTACTGATCGTCGGTGTCGCCAGCAAGCTGTCCATCGCATCCGGCATCGCTGCCGCCATGCATCGCGAGGGCGCTGAGCTTGCCTTCACTTATCAGAACGACAAACTCAAGGGTCGTGTCGAAGAGTTCGCACAAGGCTGGGGTTCCAGCCCTGAGCTGTGCTTCCCGTGCGACGTGGCCAGCGATGAAGAAATCGTCAAGGTCTTCGAAGCACTGAGCAAGAAGTGGGACGGCCTGGATTGCATCGTGCACTCCGTCGGCTACGCCCCGGGCGACCAACTGGACGGCGACTTCACCGAAGCCACCACCCGTGAAGGTTTCCGCATTGCTCACGACATCAGCGCCTACAGCTTCGTGGCCCTGGCCAAGGCTGGCCGCGAAATGATGAAAGGCCGCAACGGCAGCCTGCTGACCCTGTCGTACCTGGGCGCCGAGCGCACCATGCCGAACTACAACGTTATGGGCATGGCCAAGGCCTCCCTGGAAGCTGGCGTGCGTTACCTGGCCGGCTCCCTGGGCCCGGATGGCACCCGCGTGAACTGCGTATCGGCTGGCCCGATCCGCACCCTCGCCGCTTCCGGCATCAAGAACTTCCGCAAAATGCTGGCCGCCAACGAAGCGCAAACCCCGCTGCGTCGTAACGTCACCATCGACGAAGTCGGCAATGCCGGCGCCTTCCTGTGCTCGGACCTGGCGTCCGGTATCAGCGGCGAAATCATGTACGTAGACGGCGGCTTCAACACCACCGCCATGGGCAACCTCGAAGAGTAATGCCCCTGCTGTGAAAAAACCCGCCAATCGGCGGGTTTTTTTATGGCTGCAAGATCAAAAGATCGCAGCCTGCGGCAGCTCCTACACGGGCTGCGATCTTCTGGCGGCCCACGCAGGACTAGCGTTTTCTGAAAACCTGCTTATGGGTGTGTATCGCCCAGTCGACATCAGCCAGCAGCCCCTCGATCGATTCGTGACGCTGCAGGTCAAATTCGATCTGGCCGACGCTGAAGTGGATGGCGTAGCCGCGCTGCAAGGTCGAGTTACGCTCATCCAGAATCTTTTGCAGGCGCGCCATGATTAGCGAAGTCTCCACGAGATGGGAACCGGTGAGCAACGCCACGAATTCATCCCCCTCCAAACGGCCGACCACATCACTCTCACGAAATGCGATGCGAAGCACGTCAGCGAAGGTTTTAAGCGCGTTATCACCCTCGCCATGGCCGTACAGGTCGATGATCTGCTTGAAATCATCGAGATAAAAAAACAGCAGCGTCGCCGGTTTTTTCAACCGTTCACAGGCGCTCAACCCGTATTGGGCCAGGGCCTCGAAACCATGGCGATTGGACAGCAGCGTCAGTTCATCCATGCTCGCCACCTGCACTGCCGCCAACTCCTGCTCAGCCATGCGCGCAAGCTCACGTAACAGCTCGCGCTCTTGGTCGTCCAGTTGCCGGGGTTTGGTGTCGATCAGGCACAAGGTGCCGAGTGTGCTGCCATTGGCGGCGGTCAGCGGGCAGCCTGCATAAAAACGAACGCCTGGATCGCCGACTACCAGCGGGTTGTCATGAAAGCGCTCATCGTACTGCGCATCCGACACCATCAGGATGTGGTTCTCGAGGATCGCATGGCCGCAAAAAGAAATATCCCGCCCGGTTTCACTGGCCGCCAGCCCATCACAGGACTTGAACCACTGCCGGTCTGCGTCCACCAGACTGACCAGGGCGATCGGCACATTGAACACGCGCCTGGCCAAACGGGTCAGCCGGTCGAAGCGCTCCTCCGGGGAGGTGTCGAGGACATTCAACGAGCGTAAAGTCTCTACGCGGACACTCTCATTGACAGGTTTGATTGGGTTCAGCATCACGCACTCCCTTGGCATGTATGTTCCTTTGACTCAGTCCACACGCGAGTCTATTCCACAACACCCCTCTCACTTGGCCGGGTCGTCTCCAGGCCCGATGGCGAATCGCCGGGGATGTGGCAGTGCTGGCACCGCGGGCTCTGGAAGACATTCTGCACCGTGGTAAAGGCTGCCAACGCCGCCTCATTGGCGGCAAACAAGTCCGGGGCATAACCGCCCAGGCCGATTAGCATTATAGACCCGAGAAACAGGTGTCTTTTCATCTCACACCCCCGCCAGTTGCAGAGTAAGCATGGCTAGCGCCTCATGCCGATCGCAGGACTCACTGTGTCCTGGAGCTGCGTCGCTGTGATCCTTGCTGGCCTACGCGCGCATTGGGTTATCCATACAGCTAAGCGCACTTTGCTGCACCGGCCACCTTCATCGACCACCGGTCATGCATAGGCCGCCTCATCCGGGCAATGCCAGTCAGTCAAGAAAGGAAGGACCGAACGCAAAACCTGTGGCGAGGGGGCTTGCCCCCTCGCCACAAGTGCTCACAAGACTTTAGACTTTCGTTAACTGACTAACATTGGCTTCATCCAGGCGGCTTTTTTCACTCAGGGGCCAAGCGGCCTTTGTCGATCTACGGCACGGCCAGACAACTATCCGCGGGCTACGCTTTATCTCAGCGTCCTGCCGGAAGAGGAGAACCGCCATGCAACGCATTCAGAAGATCACCCCATGCCTGTGGTTCGACTACCAGGCCGAGGCTGCTGCCAACTTCTATTGCTCGCTGTTCGATCACTCGAAGATCACCGCCATGACTCACTATGGCAAAGCCGGATTCGAGGTTCACGGCCGGCCCGAAGGCTCGGTGATGACCGTCAGCTTCGAGCTCGATGGTCAGACCTTTACCGGGCTCAACGGCGGTCCGGTATTTACCTTCAACGAAGCCGTTTCGCTGCAGGTCAATTGCCAGACCCAGGAGGAAGTCGATCACTTCTGGAACAGCCTGTCCGATGGTGGAGACAAACAAGCCCAGCAATGCGGCTGGCTCAAGGATAAATTCGGTTTGTCCTGGCAGATCGTTCCGGTCGCCTTGATGGACATGCTGAAAGACCCCGACACGACAAAATCGCAGCGGGCCATGCAAGCCCTGTTGCAGATGAAAAAAATCGACATCGCCTCACTCCGGCAAGCCTTTGCCGGCGAGAGCTAATACACTCCAGGACCGGCCTGCCGATGGACGCCTGACGATGCCCCGAAACCCCGTGAAAGATGCCGACAAGTCGCCACGCTTCTGGCGTGACCCGGCCCTGCCGTTCATCGAAGCCCGCTCCATCGCGGACGGTCGCGAGGTCTGCTATGCCCGGCATTCCCACGAGCACTTTTCCATCGGTGCGATCACCGCCGGGCGCAGCACCTATATCCATGAAAACAGCCAGCTGCGGGTCGGCGCCGGTACCGTGGTGCTGATGAACCCCGGCGAAGTCCACGCCTGCAACCCGATCGACGACCAGCCCTGGTCTTATCGGATGTTCTACGTCGACACGCCGTGGCTCACCGAGCTTCAGCACCAACTGGGCTTCAGTCCGGAGCCGGGCTTTCGGGCCTTTTCCACCCCCCACAGCACCGACGCCCACCTGTATGCAGGGTTGAACCGGCTGTATGAGGTACTGGTCGACGAACAGCTCGAAACACGGCACAAACACAGAGCCGCGGTGAGGTTTTTTTCCGAACTGCAGCACACGCTCAACCCGGCAGGACTCTCCGGTCGCGAGGTCAACATCAAGCTGGAACGGGCCGCAGCCTACATTCGCGACAACTGCACCTCGGCCCTGAAGCTCGAAGACATCTGTGAGGCGGCAGAGCTATCGGCCTCTTACCTGATCCGCGCCTTCAAACAGCACTATGGCATGACGCCCCATGCGTACCTGGTCAACCGCCGCATCCAGTTCGCCCGGACGCAACTGCGCAGTGGCAAGTTGATTGCCGATGTAGCACTGGAGGCCGGGTTTGCCGATCAGGCGCATTTTCAACGAGCCTTCAAACAGCACCTGGCCGCGACGCCGGGGCAGTATCGGGGCTGAGCGCATCACAAGTACTGCACAAGACCCCCTCGCCACAGGGACTGCGTTCGACTTTTGAACTACCTTCCACAGTCCGCCTACGGCAACACCAAATAAACCGCACTCGCCGCCAATAACAACGCCATCAACCGATTGAACAAGCGCATGCCCTTGGGATTGCCCAGATAGTGACGCAGAAAAGTCCCGGCATAAGCCCAGCACCCCACCGACACGTAGCAGACCACCAGATACACCGCGGCAAACTTCCAGACCAGCGATGCCTCGCCATTCGCCGCGAACGCCCCCATCCCCGCCACGCAGGCGAGCCAGGCTTTCGGGTTGAGCCATTGCATGAGCGCACCGTAGAACATCGATGGCGCCCTGCCCGTGCCGTCCGTGTTCAGTTGACCATTGTCGACCGCCAGTTTGAAGGCCATGAACAACAGAAACGCCACCCCGGCCAGTTGCACCACACGCGTCAGCGACGGCCAGAGCAGCAGCACTTCATGCAAGCCCAGGCCCATCAGCACCAACAACAGGACGAACCCGAGGGTCGCGCCGGCCACATGCCGCAGGCTGGCGCGAAAGCCGAATTGCGCGCCCGAACTCAAGGCGACGATATTGACCGGTCCAGGGGTAATCGAGGACGCCAGCGCAAACGCGGCCATGGAAACAATCAAGCTCATTGCACACCTTCTTCATATCAGCAGGGTTAATCCAGAGCTCAAGTTAAAGAGCGCTGCGCCACCTGTATTGAAGAAAATACCCCTGGCAACCTGATGGCGAACGAGCCACAGCGGCCACGGTCTAACACTGAAGGGATCGTGACCAATCAAGGGCCTTCGGCCTGTTTCACTCCATTAATCAGGCTGCGAATCCCTGTCCCGCATTCACTGCGAAGGAGATTTTCAGATGGTTACCCACTACCGGACCGCCGGCCATCTAGCCTGCGGTCGCCACGGCGACAACCTCATTTCCACCACTGAATTTGCGCGGGTGAAATGCCGCAGCTGCCGCAACACCGACGCCTTCAAGAATGCTCGAAAAGACAGCCGCAACGCAGCGCGCAGGGCTGCACGCAAAGCCAAGGTCGCTCACGCATCGGTTGACTGGCGCGCATCCTGGATGCAAAGACTGGCTGATATGCCTGGTCAGCAACGCCTCCCTAGAGGCTTCAGTGGTCAGCCTTACGTCTAGCTTCACTGGACACCTTCAAGGCCCCGATGAGCGCTGCCCATCCAGACGGGTAGCCATCGTCGGCGCCAACAAGGTATTTTCCAGTCCGCAGGACGCCTGCATCGCAGAGCGTCACGTCACGTCACGTCACGTCAATAAAAGGAATTGAGATGTCTGGTTTTTTCAACCCTCAGGACGACACCCGCAGCGAAATGGACCTGCATGCACTGCAAGGTCCCTGGAAACAAGTCGCCCTGGAAGACAGCGGCGTGTTGAACCCGCCGGATGAACATGGAGCACCTGGCGCGCTGACCACCATAGCGGGCCACCAATTCACCGTGGTCACCCCAGAAGGCACTGTGCTGCTGGCCGGCAGCTTTACCCTCGATGCGTCCACCACGCCAAAATCCATTACCTGGATCGATTCGATGGGTGCGGATCAAGGAAAACAGCTGCCCGCCAGCTACACCCTCGAAGGTGATCATTTCGTCTTCATTGCCGGCGATGAAGGGTGCGCCAGACCCACCGAGTTCCGCACCCGACAGGGTGAAACAATGCGCACATTCATTCGCCAGCGAGCTTCCTGAGCCCTACCCGATAATCGAGGTTGCCTGCCCAGCCAGTTCAGTCATATTCAGCCTCCAGATGATCGCCCAGCAGCCGCAACTGGCGCGGCGTGGCGGCGGCCAGCACTTGAGGATTGAAGCGCCAGTGCAGGTATGGTGCGAATTTCTGCGCCACCATTCGCCGGCCGTAATGCACCTGCAACAGGTAGCGGGTGCGGTCGGGGGTCCGGTTGTTGCTGCCGGCGTGCCATAGTTCGCTGCGAAACATCAGGGCGTCGCCGGCCTGGCACAACACAGGTTGTGCCAGGCGGCCTTGCCACTGGGTTTCGCCGACAACCGGCGCGCGTCCGGCGCGGTGGCTGCCGGGGATCACGCGGGTCGGGCACAGGTCGGCGTCGATATCATCCAGGTAGAGGTGAACCGTGCAGATCTGCATCGGCAACAGGAAACCCGGATCGGCCAACAGGTCGGGTGGCAACTCCATCACCAGATAATCCAGGTGCAGTGCCAGGCCGGTGAAGCCGGGGTGACTGCGCCAGGCTGTCTGGCCGATCAGGTGGCAATCGTCGCCGAGGGCTGCTTCGGCCAACTCGATGATCCCGGGCAGGTCGAGAAACGGCAGCCACAGCGGGTCGCGATTGAACACACAGGCGTAATGATCGAGCAGACCGCTGTAGTCCCAGTGTTGAGGCTTGAGGTGATCAATAGCATTGCGCAGGGTTTCAATCTGCAGGCCATTCAGCACCTTGGGCAACAAGACAAAGCCGTCTCTGTGCAAGGCCCGCAGACGCCTGCTGGTCAGGCGTGGCGAAACTTCAGTGGTGGCCATGGCAGGCACCCCGGCAAACGCAATTCATTGCAGGCATCCTTGCACGGCGCGGGTTATCGCGCCAAGTACCCTCGGGTCGGCTCAAACCAGCCGATTCCTCCCCTGGCATATACTTCAAGTACCGAAACTCACTCGATGCGCCACGCCGTCGTATCCAACGTATCCGCGCAGCGTACCCAGTGCTCGCTCGCCAGGCGCCGCAGCCTGCCGTCACCGGAGGAGACCACCATGACCCGCAAATACATCGATTGCCGCGAATTCCCGAGCGCTATCAAGTGTTCGGTCGCGCTATCGGCAGACTCCGAAAACGAACTGCTCGAGGCAGCCGTGCAGCATGCGGTGGCTGCGCATAAGCACACCGATTCGGCGGAACTGCGCGCGCAGCTCAAGCAGCTGTTTCACGACGGTACGCCGCCTGTCGAAGCACCACGTCAAGCGTGATCTATCAGGCTCCTCGTTGCAGTACACATGTATTCACAGTCTTTAAAAGAGGTGTAGATAGCCCGATCAACTGCCGCTCTTGACCTTGCTCCACACCCGGGTACGTACACGTTCCAGTTTCAGCGGTAATGGCTCGAGCGGGAACAGTGTGCCCAGTACCTCTTTGCTCGGATAAATGTCAGGGTTGTTGCGAATCTTCTCCTCGACCAGCGACCTGGAATCCTTGTTGGCATTCGGGTAGTTCAGGTAGTTGGACGACTGAGCGATCACTTCCGGGCGCAGCATGTAGTTGATGAACGCCAAGCCTTGCTTCGGGTTGGGCGCATCGTTGAGCAATACCATGCTTTCCACCCACACCGGTGCGCCTTCACGGGGGATGCTGTAGCGAATCTTGCGACCATTGCCGGCAAACTCTGACGATGTTTTGGCGTCCTGGACTCCCCCCGCCCAACCCAGCACCACACAGACGTTGCCGTTGGCCAGGTCAGTGATGAATTTCGATGAGTCGAAGTAACGGATGTGCGGACGCAACTTCAGCAGCAATGCCTCGGCCTTGCGGTAGTCTTCCGGGTTCTGGCTATTGTGGGGCAGTCCGAGGTAATGCAACGCGATCGGGATGATCTCGCCGGGCGCGTCCAGCATCGCCACCCCGCACTGGCTCAACCTGGCCAGGTTCTCCTCCTTGAAGATCAAGTCCCAAGAGTTCACCGGCGCGTCCGGGCCGAGGATCGACGCTACCTTGTCCGCGTCATAGCCAATCCCGGTGGTGCCCCACATGTACGGAGCCGCATAGCGATTGCCCGGATCATTGCTTTGCAACTTGGCGAGAATCTCCGGGTCGAGATGAGGCCAGTTGGATAATTGCGTCTGATCCAGCTCTTTGAGCACACCGGCCTTGATCAGGTTCGGCAGCAGGTCGCCGGTGGCAACCACGACGTCGTAGCCGCTGCGACCGGCCATGAGTTTGCTCTGCATGACATCGCTGTTGTCGAACACGTCATACATCGCACGGATGCCCGTCTCCTTCTGGAAGTTTTTCGTCGCATCCGGAGCGATGAAGTCGTACCAATTGTAGATATTCACCTGGGCCTCGGCGGCGTCGGCTTGGGCGAGACTGAAACTGAACACTGAAGCCAGGGCCAGTTGCAAACAGCGGATCGCAATCATCTGGATACTCCAGAGCGGTAGCGGCATGTCCGTAGACAAGCGCTGCGCCTGCTAATGTATGGATTGTTATGGCAGGGTCGACATCGGCGAGATCGAAGACCTGTTGTTGTCCGAATGACTGGCGCGGGTCAGGGAATCAGCAGTTCGCGACGACCGTCCGGGTGTTCGACATGTTCACCCGCCAGGAACAAACGCCGGTCGCTGAGGTAATCGTAATCGCGGCGGGCAGTCTTGAGCTGATCGAGATCCAGATGGACCGCCTGCCGACACTCTTCGCGCCCGGCTTCATACAACACCCGGCCGAACGGGTCGATCGCCGCGCTGCCGCCAGCGAACACCAGGCCGTCATCGCCTTCTCCCACTCGATTCACCATGACGGCAAACGCCTGGTTCTCCTGTGCCCTGGCCATGATCGCGGTGCGATGGACGGGGCCGTAAGGGTCCATGTTGCCGTTGGTGACGATGATCAGCTCGGCGCCCAGCTGGGCCAGGGCACGGCTGCTTTCCGGCAGCTCGATGTCATAACAGATCAGGATCCCGACCCGCACGCCCTTCCACAGCGCCGTGACATAGCGGTCTCCCGGGCAAAACACCCCGCGCTCCGATGGCCACAGGTGGGTCTTGCGGTAGCGTAAGGCGATACCTTCAGGCGTCACTAACACGGAGGTATTGTAAAAGATACCGTCATCATTCTCGGCGATGCCGACCACCACCGAGACATTACGCTCGCGCACCACTTGCTCGATGGCGTGCAAGGTCGGGCCATCCAGGGGTTCGGCAACGCTCGCCAATTGCCCGGCATCGACGAACCCCGTCAGGTGGGTTTCCGGGAAGACCAACAGATCCGTGTCAGCCGCGCAGGAAGCGATGGCCTTTAAGGTACGCCCCAGGTTATAAACTGTATCGCCGTCACGGCCAGCCAGCTGCACCAATTCAATCTTCATCTCTGTTCCTTGCACAGGTTAATCAAGAGCCCGATCTGCAAACAGCACCCGCCAGGGCTGGGCAGAGTATGGGGCGCCGCACAGCGGCAAGAAATGACATCGATGGGGTACCCCTCAATGGGTAGCAACATGAATCTGACATTGCAGGACGTGGCTTGGCATGACGCGGTAGGCCGGTTGATCGAAACGCTGGACCGACCCAATTTCTGGACGGCGCTGGTGCGTTTGCTCGGCCGTTACGTACCCGTGGACAACTGGGTGGTGCTGATCTTCAGTTCGGGCAGGCCGCAGGTATTGGCCGAATCTCCCGGCGAGGACGGTGGCATGGATTCGCTGTTCCAGGACTATCTCAAGGGTCTGTACCTGCTCGACCCGTTCTATCTCGCCAACCGCGAGGCACCACAGAGCGGCCTTTTCCGCCTCGACGATGTCGCACCCGAGTGCTTTGAGCAGACCGACTACTATCAGCGTTATTTCCGCCTCAACATCGTCACCGACGAGGTACACATCAACGTCCAGCTCGATACCGAGCGGACCCTCAGCTTGTCTCTGGGCAGCCAGTGCCGCTTCAGCCTGGAACAAATTGCCTTGCTCGGCCTGATCCAACCCTGGGTCGGCGCCCTGATGCGGCAACGCCTGGTGTTCGAGCGGGAGATGAAAGAGTCCCCGGAGCTGCCACCCAGCTGGCAGAGCCGCCTGGAATCAGCCACCAGGCAGCTGAGTTCGCCTCTGTCGGCGCGTGAGATGGAAGTCGGCCGCCTGATGCTCAGCGGTTGCTCGAACAAGGAGATCGCTCGCAAACTGGCGATTTCCGCAGAGACCGTGAAGGTCCACCGCAAGCACATGTACAGCAAGCTCGGGATCAAGTCCCAGTCCGAACTGTTCTCGCTGTTTCTGCAGGCGCAGGAATGAAAAACGCCCGACACTCGCAATGAGTGCCGGGCGCCATCAGCGTTTGGATCAACTCATCCGGGGCTGCCAGCCGACCTTGCGCATGGCCGACAACAGTTGCTCGGGTTTGAGCGCCAACGCTCGACTGCCACACCCTTCAAGGTCGCTTGCGGCAAGCATTGCATTGAGGATGGCCTCCTCGACCGCGTCGGCGGCCGCCACGAACAGAGCCGAAATATAGTCGTTGTTGACCATCTGCAAATCGGTCGTCGGTTCGCCCGGACAGCCATGATTGGCTACCGGCAAACCGCGATTGCCTACCGAAAACGCAACGAAGATATCGCCGCTGGAATCTTCCGTGCCACCGCCGACCCGTGCAAGACCAACGCTTGCCCGCTGCGCCAGGCGCGTGCACTGATGCGGCAGCAAGGGAGCGTCGGTGGCAATGGTGATCACGATCGACCCCATACCCGCCTCACCGACGTTTGCGGTACTTTGAAACGGCGATGGTATGTCATCCAGAACCCCGCCCACCGGATAACCCGCCACACGCAGCGCACTGCGCACGCCATAGTTGGCTTGCACCAAAGCGCCCACGGTCCAGCCACCCTCCTCGGCGCTCAGCACTCGCGAGGACGTACCGATGCCCCCCTTGAATTCGTGGCAGATCATACCCGTGCCACCGCCGACACAGCCCTCTTGCACCGGTCCGGAGCGCGCAGCTGCCAAAGCCGCCTGGACATGTTCGGCAGTGACATGTTGACCCCAAATGTCGCTCAATACGCCGTCGTAGGTTTCCAGTACCACCGGCATGCACCAATAGGTGTGGAGCTTTGCCATCTCCCGCTCGGCAGCCACCAGCGCGTCCCGCACCACTCCGACGCTATGGGTGTTGGTGTAAGCGATTGGCGTGGTCAGCAAGCCTGCTTCGCGAATCCACTCAAGGCCCGTGGCATCGCCATTGCCGTTCAACACATGGATCCCGGCAAAGCAGGGTTCCAGATGCGCCGCGACTGCTCGCGGCTCGATAACGGTAACGCCAGTATGAATGGAGGTTTCGCCCGATTCGACATTGAGTGTGTGATGACCGACCCGCACACCTGGCACATCGGTGATGGCGTTGTGAACGCCCGGGTTGCCCGAACCAATAGTGATGCCTAGGTCACGTAAACGCATTGTTCCACTCTCCACATTCGATCAATTAAGGTGCTTGAAGTGTAGAAACCTGACGGGCACTTAGCGATAACCTGCATTCAGTACCCCAAAGGCGTTAGCGATCCAGTGCTGGTTGGCGTGGGCTATCTCACGCTACGGTTCGCGCAGCGCGCACTTTCGCGTATCGCGAAAGTCCGATCTTGATGCCGACCAGCATGGGGGCGGCGATTGCAAAAAGCAGGGTAACTGCGAGGAACGCGGTGTCGAAGGCAATCACCGTGGACTGACCTGACACGACCCGGCCCAGCAGGCTCGTCGCTGCCCGGCCAGCGGCCGCTGCATCCATCCCTTTCGCCGACAGCATGGCTGTCGTGGTCGTCAGCCGCTCGATGACCGCGGCCCCCCCGGGGGTGACGCTGGCGCCGAGGACCACGGCATTGGCGACGACGTTATGCTCGATCAGGGTCTGGAGCCCTGCGACCCCCATAAGGCCACCCAGCTGGCGACCCGTATTGAAGAGGCCTATGCCGCAGGCGAGGTTTCGGCTGTTGAGGTCGCTGAAAGCGATCAGCGTGATCGATAGAAACAGGAAGCCAAGGCCCAGGCCGCGCAACAGGATGGCGGCCATCATGTCGTCGGTGCCGCTTTCGCTGGTCGAACCGGACAGCATCCACATCGCAACCATAATCATCAGGATGCCAAAGGGCACTGTGGCGAACGGCGGAACGCGGCGGACCTGTATGAGAAAGGCAGCAATGAGCAGCGCGCCGATAAAAAACCCGCCACTGGGCAACAGGAGCTGGCCGGCATCGGTAGGCGTGAACGCCAGGACCGACAGGGCGAACGCCGGAATCAGGAACGCGCTGCCGAACAAGGCGGCGCCGGCGACAAAACTGACGATAAAGGCGAAGGTAAAATCGCTCGATTTGAACAGGGTGAAGTCGAGCAGACCTTGGCCTTTGGCCAACACTTGTTGGCCGAGAAATGCCAGCAGAGCGGCTGCGCCGATCACGCTCAGCCAGAGGATGCGCGGCTCCTCGAACCAGTCCCATCGGCTGCCCTGGCTGAGAACGTAGGTGAAACAGAACAGGCTGGCAGAGATCAGTAAGAAGCCGATCCAGTCAAACGGACAGTGCCGGACCTTGGCGGGCCTTGGGCCGTCTGCGATCAGCAGAAGTCCGCTAGCCGCCAAGGCCACCGGAACAACGCTGAGGAAGATCCAGGTCCAGGATTGGCTATCGATCAACCAGCCTTGAAGGGCCGGGGCGAGCGTCGCGGGCGCGACAACGGCGCCCATGGCAAACAGGGCTTGAAGGATGGGTTGACGGGATCGCCGCCAGGCGCGAAATATGAGCGCCTGGCCCCCGACCAGCAGGGTGCCGCCAGCGAAACCCTGAATAATTCGAAGCGCGACCAGCAGGTCCAGCCGAGCGGTGATGGCGGCAATGCCGCACGCCAGGCCCATGACCAGGATTGAGCCGATGATCACATGACGCGGATCGAAACGCTTCAGCAGCCAAGGGGCGGTCATGAACCCGATCAGCTTGAGCGCGGTGTAGCCGATATCCAGCCAGGCAAATTCATCAGGCGTTGCATAGGTGTCGCCGATGATGTCGCCGCGTCCGAGCGACAGAACGGTGCTGGCGACCGCTTCCGTCAGCGTGGCAAGCACGATGCCCGCGATGAGCAGGACGCCGGTCGTGGCGCCGGCGTTGCTCCGCGTAGCGGTAGCCTGCGTGTTCATGAGTCATCCCCTTGCGCAACCTCGACCCGCGCGGACAGGCCCGGCACGATGCGGCCCGGCAACGGGTTGTGGACAAGCAGGATCTTTACCGGAACCCGCTGCACGACACGCACAAAGTTCCCTGTTGCGTTGTCTGGGGGGAGCAAGCTGAACGCCGACCCGCTACCCGGTGCAAAGCTGTCGACCACGCCTTCAAGTGCTTCGTTGGGATAGCCGTCGACCGCGATGCGCACGCGTTGGCCGGGGCGGATATGTTCGAGCTGGGTTTCCTTGAAATTCGCCACGACCCACACATCGTTGACCGGCACGATATCGAGCAAGGCAACGCCCGGCGTAACGAAGCGGCCGATACGGACCTGGCGGTTACCGACAACGCCATCAACAGGCGCGCGGACCACGGTGCTGTCGAGATCGATCTGGGCGAGATCACGCGCGGCCTGCGCCTGCGTCACCGCAGCAACGGCAGCTTCTCGCTCGGCCACCAGGACGGTGATGTGTTGCTGTTGCGCCTCTACCGTTGCCGATGCCGCCGATACCGTCGCCTCGGCTCTGGAGCGTGCCGTGCCGGTTTCATCGACCAGGGCTTGGCTGACCGCGTTGCTGACAATCAGTTTGCGGCTGCGATCGTGGGTCTTGGTCGCCAGATTCATCTCGGCCGAGGCCGAACGTCTCTGGGCTTCGGCCTGCCGAATCAGGGCGCGTTGAAGCTGGGTCTGGGCATCGACATGGGTCAGGCGAGCCTGGGCAGCGCTGACATTGGCCATGGCTTGCTCAAGCCGTGCGCGGTAATCCCGATCGTCGATCCGAAACAGCACGTCGCCCGCCCGGACGCTCTGGTTGTCCTCGACCTCTAGCGCAGTGACATAGCCGGCCACCTTTGCCGCGAGCGAGGTGACATCGCCGCGGACATAAGCATTGTCGGTCGAGGTTGTGCCGCTCCAAAGCGCCATGGCCCATCCGGCGGCCAGGACCAGCACGGCGCCGACGCACAGCAGTATGCCGATCATCTTTCTCTTGCTTTGCCGCGCCACTACGACAGGCATCTCGGCGCTAGCGCCGGTGGCAATGGTGGCCTTGTCCTGGAGCGCGTTCATGTTCTCGTTTCCTGTTTAATGCCAAGGATCTACGGCCGGGCGGCAGTCGTCTGCCGCCCGCTGTCAAGCGTCGATGAGCGCGTTGACGGGCTCACTTTCCGATGGGCGTGACGAGCACCTTTTCGTCGCTGTCGAGGACGAACACGGCCAGCAGGCGTGCAGGTTTCGTGTCGCTGGCGTTTGCGCTGACCTGGTGAAGGGAGCCAGGCTCTTCAACGAAGTTTTCGCCGACGTTGTAGATCTTTTCCGGCGCGTCGTTGATGCGGATACGGACCGCCCCCTCAAGCACCGTTGCATAGATGAAGGCAGTTTTCGGATGCGTGTGGGCCGGCGACGCGGCGCCCGGCGCGTACTCGACGAGCACGCCCTTCATGCTCTTGCCAGGGATGTCAGGAATGGGGCGGTCGAATACCACCGTCACCTTGCCTACGGGCGGGTCGCCGGCCGACACCGTGGTGATCGACAACGCTGCGAAGGCAACGGCCAAGAGAAATCGGCTAAACATGGCAATGCTCCTTGGTGCGTGGGTGATATGACGGCGCGACCCGGTAGCGGGTCGACGCCTTGCTGATTTGTCCTTGGGAGCCTCAGCGCCCCGCTTGGGCCATCGACTGACCGAGCCAGTCCTCGAAGCGGATCGCGCCCAGGCGCGGGTGCTTGCCGGGGGTCAGCGATTGATCGTCGAGAATGGCGCCGAAGTAGCGCGCATGCACGTCCGGCACGACCTTGCGCGTGTCCTGAGTGGCCCGCAGAAAGCGCCTGACCAGGTCGTCGAGTGGCATGGCCTCGGGACCGGCGACTTCGACCGTGCCATTGACCGGCGTTGCCAGCGTGACATCGACGAGCGCCGCCACCACGTCGTCGGACGCCATCGGCTGGATCAGCGCCGGCGACAGGCAAATCTCCTCGCCGACGGTGGCCGACTGCGCAATGCCGCCGACAAACTCGAAGAACTGCGTGGCACGCAGGATGGTGTAAGGAATGCCGGACGCCTTGATGAGGTTTTCCTGCGCGACCTTGGCCCGGAAATAACCGTTCTCGGGAAGCCGTTCGCTACCGACGATCGACAGGGCAACGTGATGGCGAACGCCAGCAGCCGCTTCGGCGGCCAGCAGGTTACGGGCCGAGGTTTCGAAGAACTCGAGAACCGCCTTGTCTTCCCACGAAGGCGCGTTGGCCACGTCGACGACAATCTCGGCGCCATCCATCGCTTGGGCCAGGCCCTCGCGAGTGATGCTGTTCACGCCTGTGCCGGGGGCAGCTGCGAGTGCGTCATGGCCGCGCTCGCGGAGGTTCTGCACAAGTTTCGATCCGATGAGGCCGGTGCCTCCGATGACGACGATCTTCATGGGTTCTCTCCGCTTCCCGACGGCAACCATTGCTGTCGATGTAGAGAAAGAGTGCCTGCGCGCGTGAGGGAAGTCCTTGTGCCGGCCTTGAGTTTGCCTTCGGGCAAGCCTGGTTTTTCGTCCAAAGCAACAGTTGCTCGACGGGCATCCCATGCCGTGGACGGTGCGGCTGGTTACGCGCTGCCGTATTATCGATACCCGGTACTAATCGCCAGCTCGATCAGGGGATACTCACCTTGCAATTCGTGTTTGAAGACTACGTGCTCGATCAGGAGCGCCGGGAACTGACCTTGCGCGGGCAAGTCGTGGCCGTCGGGCCGCAGGTCTTCGATCTATTGCTGCAGCTGGTCAGCAACCGCGATCGCGTCGTCAGCAAGGACGACCTGCTCCAGGCGGTGTGGAGCGGCCGGATCGTTTCGGAATCGACGATCACCAGCCACATCAATGCGGTGCGCAAGGCCATCGGCGATACCGGCGAGGAGCAGCGCCTGGTGCGCACGGTCCCCCGCAAGGGTTACCGCTTCGTCGGCCAGATCAAGGTCGGCGAGGTCGGCGAAGCGCGACAGCCTGACGGGCCAGGCATCGGCGAACGCGCGCCCGCTGACCCGAAGCAAATGCCTCCCGCCGCGCTCGCCCTGCCGGACAAACCCTCCATTACTGTCTTGCCCTTCCACAACCTGAGCGGCGATCCGGAGCAGGAATATTTCGCCGACGGCATGGTAGAGGACATCATCGGCGCCCTGTCGCGAATCCGCTGGCTGTTCGTCATCGCGCGCAATTCAAGCTTCACCTACAAAGGCCGGGCGGTGGACGTCCAGGGCGTCGGCCAGGAGCTCGGCGTGCGCTACGTGCTGGAAGGTAGCGTGCGCAAGTCCGGGAACAAGGTACGCATCACCGGGCAGCTCATCGACGCGACGAGCGGGACGCATATCTGGGCGGAACGCTTCGAAGGCATGCTCGACGACATCTTCGAGCTGCAGGACCAAATCGCCGAAAGTGTCGTCGGCGCCATCGCGCCGCAGCTCGAACGGGCGGAAATCGAGCGCGCCCGGCGCAAACCGACGGAAAGCCTGGACGCCTATGACTATTACCTGCGCGGAATAGCGAGGCTGCACAGCGGCACCCGCGAGGCCATCGAGGAGGCGCTGCCGTTGTTCTACAAGGCCATCGAGCTCGATCCGGAGTTTGCATCGGCCTATGGCATGGCGGCCTGGTGCCACTTCTGGCGCAAGGTGAATGGCTGGATGAGCGATCGGACTCGAGAGATCGCCGAGGGCACGCGGCTCGCACGCCTGGCGGTGGAGCTCGGCCGCGATGATGCGGTGGCGCTGACGCGAGGCGGACATGCACTTGCCCATCTTGCCGGCGATGTCGATGGCGGCATTGCTTTGCTCGACAGGGCACGCCTGCTCAATCCCAACCTGGCCCCGGCCTGGTTCCTGGGCGGTATCCTGCGTGCGCTGCGCGGTGAAACAGACGAAGCCATTGAGCATTTGGCGCATGCCACTCGCTTGAGTCCGCTGGATCCGGAAATGTTCAGGATGCAGGTTGGGATGGCGCTCGCGCATTTCTTCGCCGGGCACTTCGACGCCGCTTCGGCCTGGGCGGAAAAGGCACTGGGGAACCTGCCCAACCTGCTGGTACCGGTTGCCCTGGTGGCGGCCAGTCATGCGCTCAGTGGACGAATGGACAAAGCGCAGCAGGCGATGCAGCGCCTGCACGAGCTGGATCCATCGTTGCGCGCCTCCAACCTGAAAGACTGGCTGCCCATCCAGCGGCCCGAGGACCTTGCGCGGTTCGCCGATGGACTGCGGCTGGCCGGGTTGCCCGAATAACCGCGGCCCGATTGGCCCCTCGCCGATATCGCACTGTCGATTTCGCAGAGTCTCGTTCGACTATCGTCAGGGAATGAATCCGATGGGTCGCAGTGATCCCAGGCGTTCCCTGTACGAGAACGTTCACAAGGACGAACCAGGAGAAGCGTATGCGCAAGCTCATCGTTGCTGCTTTCATTAGTCTGGATAACGTTATTCAAGCGCCCGGCGGGCCTGAAGAAGATCTCAGCGGCGAATTCCGCCTCGGTGGCTGGATAGTGCCCTACGCCGACGAAGCCACCGGCCAGGCCGTGCAAGACCTGTTCTCGCAGCCGTTCGAGTTGCTGCTGGGGCGTCGCACCTACGACATATTCGCCGCGTATTGGCCGCGCGTTCCTGCCGATTCAGGCAGCCGCACCATCGCTGACCTGTTCAACAGCGTGCCCAAGCACGTGGCCACGCATCGACCCGATACGCTTGATTGGCAGAACAGTCATGCGTTGGAGGGCAACCTTGCCGAGGCGATACGCGCGCTCAAGCACCAGGACGGCGCCCACCTATTGACGCAGGGCAGCGGCGATATGGTGCGCCAATTGCTTGCAGCCGGGTTGGTGGACGAGCTTCGGCTTATGATTTTTCCCATCGTACTTGGGCGCGGCAAGCGCTTGTTCGGCGACAACGCACAAGCGTCGGCCTTCACTTTGGCGCACTCGACCAGCACGCCTGGCGGTGTGTTGATCACCCGCTACGTGCACAGCGGCGAGGTGCGCACAGGATCGTTCGAAAAAGTTGATCCGGGAAAAAACCAGTGACGCCTGACAACGCGTTGAAGGCCGACGTCCCTGGCGGGTCGCGGCCTTGACTCGAACGTCAGGCCACCTTGTTTATGGACCTCACCCGGTGGTGGAACCTGTCACCGTAATTTCCGGCCATCACGCAGGCGCTCGGTCGAGCAAACGCGCCTGCCCCGCTACGGGTCGTCAGCTGCAACGCCCCAGGCGCAGCAATCGGCCCAGCGTGTGTAAAAACGCGGCCACGATCTTGCGAATGAGGGGCGCAGCCACGTGTGTTGCCGAATGGAATTGCGAGCAAAGGTGCAGTACCTTGTATTTGTAACATCCTCGTGTCGCCATCCTGTTCAGGTTGAGAGGTGGTTCTCATGAACAACATCGTCTACATCGTCGGGGCAGTTGTGATCGTCCTGTTCATTCTCTCGTTCCTCGGGTTTGCATAGGTTCGAAGACCGACTTTGTTCATCGTTTGGGTTCGATTGACCCTGACGTGGACGTCTGCCTCGTCACCGTTCCTTCGAGGGTGGCACGGGCGACTGTCGCCTGTGACGGCAGGCTGCACTCGAACCATTGCAGACGGTTGACGGCCCAGAAATGTTAACGAGAAAGCTATCGATCGGTTGCATCAACACTGTGCACCTCAAGTTCTCTTATCTGCTGCCGATACAGACGCTGTATAAAAGCCCCGCAACCTAAATCCTAAAAATCGCCTAGGGAAAGACGCTTGATGAAAAAAATAGTTGTGACTATATTTTTTATGTCTCTGCTCGCATCAGCTTATTCTAATGCTGAAGAAAAGTACGATATTAAATGTACCTTGGACAGTGGAGATGTAATGACACTCAGCCATAGCAACGATACTGCTTATATAGAATTTTTGGGACCGAATGACGATCCAGATGAAGGCGGAAGCGTGATTAAACTGGATATTCCGTCCGGTGGAGCACAGCAATTTCTGAATAAGAGCAGCGAGGTCAAGCAGTCATTCGTCCTCAGGGGAACTGACGATGAGGGCGCTATCGCTGTCGGTTACGAAAATCATGATGGAAAGTTGGATGCTTATTTTAGCTCCATGAATAGCCTGGGGAAGGAAATCGAAAGACATACCTGTAAACCCGAGACAATCCAGGCAGACCAAGCACTATTAACAAAAGGCATTGGGATCAAGGTGCCCTCTCAGAAAAATCAGCCGGATGATGCTGGTAAAAAAACAACAGATACCCCTACAGGTTCTCCTTTTAAAATAAGCGTTGACGAAAGATTATACCAGTACGGCACCATTAAGACGCCTTACAGAACAGTCAACATCATTAGCACCTCAGATGATTTAGTCATTAACAGCGTTACAGTTAATCGAAATCAATGTTCAGAAAGCATGGGAAACCCCAAGAAAGCATTCAAATTGCCTTTCGGCAAAACCATTACGTACGACTATAACATCCAATACAAGCGGTGTGATGTGGTTGAGATTGTAGTTAAAACAAATAAAAATGACTGGACCTTCAGGCCTTAAGAAAACTCGCCCAAGCTAATTTAATTATTTATATTATATTTTTGCCGCCATTTGCGTGGCAGAAATATAATAATTGCTATCTATCTGTGATGGACTATTCCTCAGCGTGACTGCCCACAGTCAGGCACTGGTTTGTTTTCTTCCCGACAAGCCGCATTACTTTGCTTCTTGACCTTCGCGTCTCCAGTTTGAACATTCGAAGCTTCACGCAAGAGCTGCGACTGGCAGCATTGGGTCGACTCCTGTCGGTGGCATCAGGCAACTGTCGACCCAGGCTGTGTGAAAACGCCAGTGATTGTCTAACCTTCTGATCGTCGAGATCGTATCGGGGGCGATCATGAAGCGATTCATCGAAGGTGAGGCTCGGACGCAAGTGACGTTGCTGCCGGAGTGCCTGGACGATTACGTAACGGAAGAAAATCCAGTGCGAGTGGTCGACGTTTTCGTCGATGAACTCGACCTGGGAGTACTTGGGTTTGAAGGTGTTGATCCTGCTGCAACGGGGCGTCCGGCCTACCATCCCGCGATCTTGCTGAAGATCTATATCTACGGCTACCTCAATCGGATTCAGTCCAGCCGCCGGCTTGAGCGTGAGGCCGAGCGCAACGTCGAGTTGATGTGGCTAACGGGGCGTTTGGCTCCGGACTTCAAAACCATTGCCGACTTCCGCAAGGACAACGGTAAAGCCATTCGCAGCGTCTGCCGCCAGTTCGTAATTCTTTGCCGTAACCTCAATCTCTTCTCTCAGTCGATCATCGCCATCGACGGCAGCAAATTCAAAGCCGTCAACAACCGCGACCGTAACTTCACTCAGGGAAAAGTGAAGGCACGCATGCAGCAGATCGAACAGAGCATTGAGCGTTATCTTGCGGCGATGGATTCGGCGGATCGGGCAACGCCCGAGGTAGCCGAAGCCAAAGCTGAGCGGCTGAAAGAGAAAATAGAAATCCTGAAACAGCAGATGCACAAGCTCAAGGACATCGAGGCGCAATTGCGCGAAAGCCCGGACCAACAAATCTCTCTCACCGATCCAGATGCGCGCTCAATGGCCACAAGCGGCCGAGGCACTGGAACGGTTGGCTACAACGTACAAACAGCAGTCGATGACAAGCACCACCTGATCATCGCCCATGAAGTCACCAACGTTGGAAATGATCGTGGGCAACTGAGCAATATGGCGAGTCAGGCGCGTGAAGAGGCCGGTGTCGAGACGCTGACGGTTGTTGCCGACCGAGGTTATTACAAGGGCACGGAAATTTTCGCGTGCGAACAAACCGGTATCACGACCTTCGTGCCTAAACCGCTGACGTCCGGTAGCAAAGCTGAAGGTCGATTCGGCAAGCAGGATTTCATCTACGTTGCCGCATCGGACGAGTATCGGTGCCCGGCAGGGCAATCACTGACCAGGCGGTATTCGACGGTGGAAGACGGGATGTTGCTGCACTGTTATTGGTACTCGGCGTGTCAGTCCTGCTCAATGAAAAAGCAATGCACGACGGGTAAAGAGCGTCGCGTGAAGCGCTGGGAACATGAGGCTGTACTCGATGCCATGCAGCTTCGTCTGGAACATGATCCCGGGAAAATGAAAGTGCGTCGGCAGACTGTTGAGCATCCTTTTGGAACGCTCAAATACTGGATGGGAAGCACCCATTTCCTGACCAAAACCCTGCCGAGAGTGAGCACTGAAATGAGCCTTCATGTGCTTGCCTATAACCTCAAGCGAATGATGAGTATCTTCGGTATCCAGGGGTTACTTGAGGCGATTAAGACGTGAAGCAAACCGCCAAATCATCAGCCTGTGGCTGACCAGAGCCCCTAAGTCGGCCTCGGGCGCCACATACGGGGCTGAACGATCTGCGTGGACCAGTCGGGCATTTCCTTCGCCAATTTCTCAGGTGAACAGCGCAAGTTCCAGTTTTTAACGTGTCCAGCGTGTTTTCACACAGCCTGGACCCAAAGCAGCCGTTGAGATCTATTTGTTGTCGCTTTATGTTATTCGTTTTCATGGAGGATTCTGACTGATGGCACGCGTGGGCTTGATACTGACACCCGGTTTTGCGGACTGGGAATACGCTTTCATTGCAGGAACCGCATCCCCGTTTTACGGGATCGACGTTAGGTTTTTCGCCTCTACTACGGGGCAGTTCCGCTCGCAGGGTGGATTGGCTGTAACTGTGGATAGCAGCTTGCAACAATGCCTGGACTGGAAACCGGACGTTGTTGTGGTCATCGGTGGAATGATCTGGGAGCGTGCAGATGCACCGGATATTCGGGACTTTCTTCATACTAGTCGTTCAAGTGGAGCGACTATTGCCGGTATCTGTGGGGGAACGCTGGCACTTGCGAGGGCTGGGCTTCTCGACACGGTTTCTCATACCTCGAACAGCGCTGACTTTTTACAACAGAATGCCGTAGGTTATGAAGGGGCCACGCTTTATCGAAGCAGTCAAGTAGCTGTGGTTGCTGACCGCATCATAACTGCTCCAGGTCCTGCACCTGTTAGCTTTACCTGCGCAGTGTTCGAAGCTGCCGGGTTATCTTCAGAGAGCATTTCGCAGTTCAGGTCATTGTTGGCAGCGGAACACGGGTGACCGCTTCGTCCTACAAAAACAGCCGATCAGGTGAGGTGTTCGAGTGTCCGCTCTTGGCTCAACCCAAAGCGGACGGTCGCCTCAGCCTGCATTTATCGGTGGAACATAAGCGCAAAAATTGGATCATTAGCAGATCTTTCCCTCAGATCCCCAAAACGCTTGCTGCGCTCTTCAGAATCGCTAACTGCTGCCACAAGGTACCTAGGTACGCGCCCGCTGGTGAATACGCCGGGCCATCCACTGCGACGGTCGAGGCTAGACCGTTGCAGTCCGGCCAGAAGCTGACGTTCGGGCAAGGAGAGCATTCCGCCGCCCCACACCTCGCTCCAAATTAATACCGAAGGCGGCGCCGGATACCTGCCTCCGTATTCTGCCTTTTGGCCTCATACTCGCATCGTACAGATGCCTAATAGCGGCAACCACTCTTCACCAGGTCGCTTGGATCCAAGCAATTCACATAGTAGCATGTGGCCATCTGTGCTCGCCGTCCGTACACGCGAGCACCCAAAAAGCTATGGAAGGGAGTCATGCGCAATGTCGATGCTGGAGTTCATTGGTGAAATAGGCAGAGCCGAGAAAATTCACAGAAAACCACACATACCGCGAGACAAAGCGTACAACGCCATTTCCTCCTACTGCCCAAGCGTTAACTATGACGATATTGAAATCCTCATAGATGAAACCGTGTTTGGGAATGCCAAGATTGGCGTCATCATTACCGCTGATGAAATCTGCGGGAAAGAGAATTTCTGTGACCCCTTTCACTATGCCTTGCCTAAAGTTTCATCGCTGTTCATCAAAAAAAGCTTGATGACGTCGACGCTGTATATTAATGAAAGGCAAGTTATTAAGCTGACGCAGCCATCAGGCGGCACACTGGTGCATCTGTTCAGCAAGGTTGAACAATACCTGCTGCAAAACAAGCACTCTCCCAAGCCTGCACCTGCACCTGCACCGCAATCCAGTGCGCCTCAGCCCCAAGTCAAGCTCCCCGAAACGACGAAAGCCACGCTGGACTCTCCCCGCCCGTTGCCTGAGGAAAGCGTGGCCGAGCCAGCGCTGGCTGCTGTTCCCCTGGAAGACGAAAAAACAGCTTCCAAATTCCGTCGTTGGCCGAAGGACAACCTGATCACCTCGATTCAAACTGATAAACAGCTGAACTCAGTGTTCAACTTTATTGGCGATGTGTTGAGCGACAACAAATCCAGTAAATCCGCGGCTTTGCGCAGGGAAGTCGGCGGCTTCCTGGCCAAATCAATTCTCCGGCTGAGAAAGGATTACATTGATCGCAATCACGTAACGGGCCTGATGAACGATATTGCCACGCTGGAGTTGGCAATCTACAGCATTGCTTATCTGCGGCTTGAATTGGCTGACCGTCGGGTGGACCCACGACTAATTTCATACACTTTGACCGAAGGGGTCAAAGCATTTCTTTCGCTGGACAACGCAACAAGCTCTAGAAACCTGCTGGACAACCTGCTGCATTTGGCAGCAGCCATGGGGGACAGCGTCGACGACATTACCGTCTCGTTCTACATGAGGATGGTAATGAGCAACATGAAAGGGAGCCTGGCCGATGAAGAACTCGAAATGAGCCAACTGCGCAACGTGGCCAAGTTCAATGAAGAGCTGTCACCCCAGGACGCCTTGCAACAGTTAATTCAGGAACTTGCGCTTGGAGCCTTGTCTGAAATCGGTGATATCAGTGCCAACCGGCACATCGGCTATGACGCTCAACGTTGCGCTGACAACGTTATTGACCTGTTCTAAGTTCTGTAGAAAATGCACCTGCACTCGCCCATACTGCGTTGAAACGGTCGTTGAACCAAAAACTCCTGGCAGTTTTCTGCCTGTTTCAACCAACTGCTTAGGGGCGACTGCAGTCGTTGGCAAGCGTCCGTAACCCTAATCGGTGTTTGCCTGGGCGACTCAATAGCACTGCGACGAGCACTTACAATCCGCAGGCGAGATTAGTGATCCCCGGCCCACCCTGCTCAGCGCAGCCTTTCCCCAGCACTCGCTCCAGCAAAAAGCGCCGGGCCGCCCGTGAGGCTGTGCTGATACTGCTCGGATGCTGGATGCGATAGCACTGAATCGTCCCATTCAGGTGAAACTGCCATAGCTGGTCGATGGCAATGCCTTGCTCACGGTAGTCAGCGAGTTTGCTGCATACACTGTGCTCGCCTTTGTGCGGGAAGTACTTTTGGCGGAACCGTGCGCTGCTGGCGCCGTTGGCGAAGATGACTATGTCCGGCTCGAGAACTTCGATCTGAGCCTTCAACAGCCGCTCGAATATTTCAAGCAGGACAGGGAAGTTCGCCCAACGCATCGGCGATTTGCCATTCCAGGCAAAGCTAAACAGATTGGCCCAGGCGATCCCATCGCGGCCGTGGTCGCATGCCAAGGCACGAAGCAGGTTGAAGAAACAGGAATGGCGCCTTGCCGGTCACCACATTCCAGCGTCGAGTTTCACGCCCAACTACCATGATCCGCCGCGGTGCCTGCCGGTAAGCCGCCGACGTCCCAGGAAGGAACAGGCCTGAAAGCCTGGCGAACTCAGCCTCGTGCGCGCGGCTACGGTCGAGCCAGTGGAGCGGGAGGTCTGAGAGAATGTCACGGTAGGCACGGGTCAGGGTTTGTTGCGTGCTGTCCATCGCAAGGCATTTCCTTATAGGGAATGCCTTAATAGCAAAGAGCCGGCAATCATTCAATCCAGAGCTGCGCGAAGCTTTGGCGCCCGACGTTCAAGTCCGGTGGCAGTATGAATCCGAGCCGCGATTTCAGCCCCGCCTGCCGACCCGCACCTACCGTTGGCGATAGGCAGCAATCGGCCGATTCTGTTGAAAAAGTCGATCCGCCCAATGAGCAAGAAATCTCGGCCTTGTTTGACCGATGGAATCGCTCGCTGCAAACCGGGGCCCCACACCAAGTTGTCGCCAACTATGCCGAGTGCTCAGTCCTTCTTCCTGATGTCCATGACCTCTTGCGCGATGCCTGAGGTCCCCCCTGGCTGCGATGGCCTGGATGGATACTTGAGTTGGCGCTATACCGAAAAGGTCGGACCAGACAGGGCTCACGCCATGGTGGCCTGCTTGCGCCGGTCATCCGGCTTCGGTTTTCCGGATTGCAC
Organism: Pseudomonas sp. KH_050; assembly: GCF_057838875.1. Lineage (NCBI taxonomy): Bacteria > Pseudomonadati > Pseudomonadota > Gammaproteobacteria > Pseudomonadales > Pseudomonadaceae > Pseudomonas > Pseudomonas sp. KH_050. The sequence goes on from NZ_CM174478.1 coordinate 3,805,555, forward strand.
GCACCCTGAAGCCTCCGGCCCGGGGATGGACCGCACGCTTGACTAGCGACTGAGGAGAACATCGTGGTGTCAAATCAGCTGGTAATACGCAACATGACCCGCTCCGAGCTGGACGAGCTCGTAGTCTGGGCTGCACGCGAGGGTTGGAATCCCGGCCTTCACGATGCCGAGCTGTTCTGGGTTACGGACCCTGAGGCTTTTATCGCGGCGGACCTTGATGGCGAGTTGATTGGCGGCGGCGCCATCACTTCCTACAACGGCGAATTCGGCTTCATGGGTTTCTTCATCGTTCGGCCCGAATATCGCGGGCAGGGTCTCGGCAATGCCCTCTGGCACGCCCGCCGCGAGCGACTCCTCGCCCGCTTGCGCCCGGGTGCGAGCATCGGCATGGACGGTGTCTTCGCGATGCAGGACTACTACGCCAAGGGTGGCTTCGTCTTCTCCCATCGCAACATGCGTTTTCGTGCCGAGATCCCCGAACGTCCGGCAACCTCGCTGGTTGACGGCCAAGACATCGTCCCGCTGGCTACCTTTGCGTTCGATCAGGTTCTCGATTACGACCGCACCTGCTTCCCAGCCTCGCGCCCGACCTTCCTGAGAGGGTGGATAGCCCAACCCGATGCGCTCGCCCTGGGTTGCCGGCGCGAAGGAAGGTTGAGCGGATTTGGCGTGGTGCGACGCTGCAGGGAAGGCTGCAAGATCGGCCCCTTGTTCAGCGATGACGCCCTGGCGGCCAATGCCCTCTACTCGCACCTGGCAGGCTTCGCCGCGGGTGGCCCGCTGTTCCTCGACGCCCCGGAGAACAACTGCGCCGCGATGGAACTCGTGCACCAGCATGGGATGATCGAGGTCTTCGGCTGCGCGCGCATGTATCTCGGCCCTCCTCCGGCTCTCGCGCACGAACGTGTCTTCGGCGTCACGACCTTCGAGCTGGGCTGATGTCCGGGCGCGATCTCGTCGGTTACGGCGGTTGCCCACCCCATCCGCGATGGCCGGGTGAGGCTCGCGTCGCGGTTCAGTTCGTGCTTAACATCGAGGAGGGCGCGGAGTCGTGCATCCTCAATGGCGATGCCCAGTCAGAGGCCTATCTCCACGAGCTGCCGGGCCGCCCGCCTCGCACGGGAGAACGGGACTTGAGCGTCGAGGGAATGTATGAATACGGATCGCGCACAGGCGTGTGGCGCATCCTGGAGCTGTTCAGCGCCCGTGGCCTGCCCCTGACCGCCTTCGCCGTCGGCCAGGCACTGGAACTCAATCCGCAGATCGGCCATGCGCTCTGCGCTGCCGGGCATGAGGTCGCCGGGCATGGTTACCGTTGGCTGGACTATCGCGACATCCCTGAAGACGAAGAGCGGCGCCATATCCGCCTTACACTCGACGTGATCGAGCGGATCTGCGGCAAGCGCCCCATAGGTTGGTACACAGGGCGGGTCAGTCAGAACACCCATCGCCTGTTGCGCGAGGACGGCGGGCTCCTCTACAGCTCAGACGCCTACAACGATGACCTGCCCTACTGGCTCCCAGGTTCGCCCGCACACCTGGTGATCCCGTACACGCTGGTCAACAACGACGCCCGCTATCTGCTGCCGAACGGTTTCTCTTCCGGGGAGGACTTCTTCCGGCTGCTCAAGGATGCTTTCGACCTGCTGTGGCAGGAGGGCGCGCAACATCCGAAAATGATGAGCGTCGGCCTGCACGGCCGGATCAGCGGTCATCCCGCGCGCGCGATGGCGCTGGCGCGCTTTCTCGATTACGTGCAAGGCCACGACTCGGTGTGGGTCTGCCGGCGGGAAGAGATTGCCAGGCACTGGATAGCCGAATTCCCCGCCTAGGGGCGTCTCGATGACAACAAGGCACCGCCGCTCTCAAGACCAGGCATGCGATGCAAGTTCGAGTCGTGAAGCGACCTCTCGGGTGGAGCCACCGAAGAGGTGAAACAGGATCACCTTGCCGAGCCAGCCCGCCGGCCATACGATTCGACTATTCCTCAGGCGGAGGAGTCATTGTGAAGCCGGTGATGCTCCTGACGCGCATCCTGGCGCCTGCCATCGCTCTGGCGCTGGCATCCGCCGGCCTGCATGCCGACGACCCGTTCGCGCCGTTGCGCGACGCCATGGTGCGGGAGATCGCCGACATGTCGTCCCTCACCCGCGACGAAACCGGCAGGGCCGAGTTTGCCGCGCCGGTGATGGCCGCGATGGCCAGGGTGCCACGCCATAAGTTCGTCCCGCCCGACGAGGTGCGCTACGCCTACGAGAACCGCCCGCTGCCGATCGGCTACGGCCAGACCATCTCCCAGCCCTACATCGTCGCCCTGATGACCGACCTGACGCAGGTCGGGCCCGGCGACGTGGTACTCGAGATCGGCACTGGCTCGGGCTACCAGGCGGCGATCCTCGCCGAGCTGGCGCAGGCGGTCTACACGATGGAGATCATCGAGCCGCTGGCAGCGCAGGCCGGGGAGCGCTTGGGCCAGCTGGGATATGCGAAGGTGCAGGCCCGGCTGGGCGATGGCTACCACGGCTGGCCCGAGCACGGGCCTTACGACGCCATCCTCGTCACCGCCGCCGCCAGCCATGTGCCACCGCCACTGATCGCCCAGCTCAAGGCAGGCGGGCGGATGGTAATCCCGGTCGGCGCGCCGTTCATGATCCAGTACCTGCTGCTGATCGAGAAGGCCGGCGATGGCAGTGTGTCCACCCGGCAGGTGCTGCCTGTGCGCTTCGTGCCGCTGGTCGGAGGCGGTTAAGCATGCATTCGCCGCCGTTGTTCGCCCTGGCGCTGCTGTCTGCCTCCGCGCTCGGCTATGAGGTGCTGCTGCTGCGACTGCTTTCGATCATCCAGTGGCACCATTTCGCCTACATGATGATCAGCGTCGCGCTGCTCGGCTACGGCGCTGCCGGCACCGCCGTGGCGCTGGCGCGGCCTGTGCTGGCGCCGCGCTTCCACGGCGTGTTCATCGCCGGCGCGGTGCTGTTCGGGCTGAGCGCCATCGCCTGCTTCAGCCTGGCCCAGCAGGTTCCGTTCAATCCCCTCGAGATCCTCTGGGACGCGCGGCAGTCGGCGCGCCTGCTGATGATCTACCTGCTGCTGTTCGTGCCGTTCTTCTGCGCGGCGGTGTGTATCTGCCTGACCTTCACCTGCTTTCAGGAACAGATTCACCGGATCTACGCCTTCGACATTCTCGGCGCCGGCGTGGGCAGCCTGGCGATCGTCGCCGCGCTGTTCGCCCTGACGCCCGTCGATGCGCTGCGGCTGCTGGGCGGCACCGGCATCGCCGCCGGGGCGCTGGCCGGCATGGCTTGCACGGGGCATAGGCACTGGCTCGTGCCGTTGCTGCTGGCGGCGGCGGTCGCGGTGCCGGCCGGCGTGCCCGGGCGCTGGATCGCCCTGTCGCCCTCCGAGTACAAGGAACTGAGCCAGACGCTGCGTATTAAGGATGCGCGCGCAATCGCCCAGACCTGGAGTCCGCTGGGCCTGCTCACGGTCGTCGACAGCCCGACCATTCCCCTGCGCCACGCGCCGGGCCTAAGCCTCAACGCGACGCAGGAACCGCCCGCACAACTGGCCATCTTCACCGACGGCGACGGCCTTTCCGTGCTGAACCGCTATGACGGGCGCCGCGAGCCGCTCGCCTACCTGGACTACCTGACCTCGGCTCTGCCCTATCACCTGCTGCGCCAACCTCGCGTGCTGGTGCTGGGCAGCGGCGCCGGCGCCGATGTGCTGCAGGCGATCTACCACGGCGCCAGCGCGATGGATGCCATCGAACTGAACCCGCAGGTAATCGATCTGGTCCAGCGCCGCTTCGCCGACTTCTCCGGCAAACCGTACAGCGCGCCCAACGTCCGCGTGCTGATCGGCGAGGCGCGCGGCCTGGTGGCTTCGCGCAGCGAGCCTTACGACCTGATCCAGATCGCCCTGCTGGACTCCTTCGGCACCGCCTCGGGCGGCCTGCATGCACTGTCCGAGAACTACCTGTACACGGTGGATGCCTTCGCCGAGTACCTGCGCCATCTCGCGCCCGGCGGCCTGTTGGCCATCACCCGCTGGGTCACCCTGCCGCCGCGCGATGTTCCCAGGCTGCTGGCCACCGCGGCCGCGGCCATCGAGCGCGACGGGCAGGCCAGCGCGGCGCGCCGCATCGTCATGATCCGCGGCTGGAAGACCGCGACGCTGCTGGTCAGCAACAGGGATTTCGACGACGCCGGCATCGCCGTGCTGCGAGAGTTCTGCCGGGCGCGCTCCTTCGACCTGGCCTACTACCCCGGGATGACCGTGGCCGAGGCGAACCGCTACAACCTGCTCGACCGGCCCTGGTTCTTCGAAGCGGCGCAGGCCCTGCTGTCCGGCGAGCGCGCGGAGTTCCTGGCACGCTACAAGTTCGACGTGCGTCCGACCATGGATGACCGGCCGTATTTCTTCCACTTCTTCAAGTGGCGCTCGCTGCCGGAACTGCTGGCGCTGAAGGCGCAGGGCGGCCTGTCAATGCTGGAGTGGGGCTATCCGGTGCTGATCGCCACGCTGCTGCAGTCCAGCGTGGCCGCCGTGCTGCTGATCCTGGCGCCGCTATGGGTGGCGCGGCGGCGCCAGCGGCGCTCTCGGAATGCGGCTTTGGCCAGGTTCGAACTTCGGGTCGTGTCCTACTTCGCCGCCATCGGCTTCGCCTTCATGTTCGTGGAAATCGCCTTCATCCAGAAGTTCACCCTTTTCCTCAGCCACCCGTTGTATTCGGTGGCGGTAACGCTCAGCGCGTTCCTGATCTTCGCTGGCCTCGGCAGCCATTACTCCGGCCGGCGGCGGGGGGACATTGGAACGGGTGTGGGGCCCCGTCATCCGCTCGCGCGGCCAGTCCTGGCGATCTGCGCGATCGCCCTGCTCTATCTGATCGCCCTGCCCCCGTTGTTCCAGCTGCTGGCGCCGGTGCAGACCCTCGCCAGGTTCGGCATCTGCGCCGCGCTGGTAGCGCCGCTGGCGTTCGCCATGGGCATGCCGTTTCCGCTCGGACTCGAGCGCGTCTCCGCGCGCGCCGAAGCACTGGTGCCGATCGCCTGGGGCGTCAACGCCAGCGTATCGGTGGTGGCGGCTGTGCTGGCGACCCTGCTGGCGATCCACTTGGGCTTCACCGTGGTGTTGCTGCTGGCGTTGCTGCTGTATCTCGCGGCGGCGATCGCGTTTCCCTGATCGCGGCGGTTCGCAGCGAAACGTCAACAGACCCTGGTGAGACGAATGGCCTGTTGGAACGCCGCTTGCCCAAGCGGGCATTGAAGCCGGGGCGACGGTGCCAGATCGCTTCCGCTGTGGGACTACGCCATTGGTTACGACTTCAGCCTAAGCCGTGCGGGCGAACATACACGCAACTCTTGCATTGCAACTTTTATCGTTGTGATTAAGCGGGAGATGCCCGTGCCAACAAATTGACAAGCAGCAGGCTTCGCAGCGTTCCGTGATGCTGCGAAGCCCGAAAGAAGCGACTAAATTTCGTGGAGGATCTCCAGCATCCTGAACGTCACTTTTCCGCCCTCGGAGGGATAGCCAGTGTTGTCCTGCACATACGCACCTGCTTTGAAATACAGTGGTTGGGTCTTCCAACTCGGATCGATGGTGGTTCTCCAATTGTATCCTGCTGCGCTGATGCCCAGCGCGCCCTTCGGGCTGAGGTGGATCTGGTAGGAGAAATTGCGATTGAGTTGCACACCCGTCGCAATTGTAATGACCTGGCCCGATTTATCGTCGGGACGCATGCGCACCTTGGCGACAATATTTCCGGTCGAGCTAGAGGTGTTGTACTGGTATTCCAGCTTCACCATGGGGCTATTGCTGCCCTTGTTGTGGATCTGACCAATCACGATCTTGCCGGTGCTGGGTACCTGATTGACGGCCAGATTCGCCCGCAGTTTGTTATCCGCCGCTGGATACTGCCAGTTGCGCAGAGTTCCATTGCTATAGGTTTCTCGCAATTCGCTACGTGGGTAAATAGCGTTGGACGTCTTGGAACCGGTCACAGGTGCCCAGAAGAAAAGGGTACCGGTTTCAGAATTGAAATACTTGTTGTTGAACCCTTGCGCCAGTCGAGGCGTTTCTATGGTGGCCGGTGGGCTGCCTTCAGGGATGCTTAAATTCCAAGTGGCGAGGTCGATCATGTCAAGGGTCCTATATACAGGGTTGAAATGTTGAAGCCACAGTTGCGCTCTGACCTGCGCAATTGGACTGGCTGAGTGTGAAATCCGTATGGCAGTTGATTGACGTCAAATGTTCGTTGAGGGTACTGATGCAGGTTTTGTGCCCAACGGGGGGTATTCAGTACAGTCGAGCCAGGGGCGATTTGCAACGTAGGTGCCAGGTAGGCGCAGCCATGCGGCCGAGAGATTTATCCTCGGCAAAAAAGGCGCTTTCACCGACCAATTTTCAAGCGATTTGGGAAAACCGACTTTTTCAACAGAATCGGCCAGAACCAGTCATCCAGACGCTGACCAGAAAACCACAACTGACCTGCGCGAGCTTCGCATTGGGATGTAAAATTTCTGAGCGTCTAGTAACGCTGGCATATATATACATTCAGGACGGACCTGGAAATAAGGACTCATCCACAGCCCAAGCATTCACTACGATTCATAAGAATCAAGATCGACCTCAGTATAGTAGAAGCGCAAGTACTCTATCAGTGCCAAGTAGCACACAATAAAGCTATTCTTCAATGTTGAAATCTCTGCCTGTATAGCAACCGATTCTCCGTGAGCGTATAACTCACCTTTATTGAGAGGGATGATGTAATAATTCCCTCTTTGGATCGTTTCTTTATAGAGGCTAAAAGAGCGCCCCTCTTTAACTTCAACATTAGACATCAGTACCCAGACAAGTGCTTGGTACGATTGCTCAAAGCCTAAAAATTTAGACTCCAACACGCCGTCAAAGAATGGGCGAGCCTCCGGAAGTTCTATAGGGAACGCTTCCAGAACTGTGCTAATTTCAAGAAAATCAGAATTAAAGCTGTCAGGTAAACTTTCACATTGACCACGGATACGAGTGAGCGGAATACTCCTTATTAGCGAGCGTATTGAGCCAATGTCCCGACTGCGCCGAGGGTCAGGCTTAAGGGAAAGATTTACCCACTGCTCAAGCTGATTTTTTTTACTCTTCAACCAATTACCAGAAAAGCTCTTAGGATTATCGTCAACCGCTTTATGGTGATAGGGACAAAGCAATATCAAGTTATCATAATCATCAACATCACCTGTATACCCTTCTTCTCCCCGAGGACCTTTTTTGCTTTGCGCAATAATATGGGCTGCTTCGGACATGTTTTTATGGGTGAGCGGAATATCACATACCGTGTCCGGAAATACGCTTTCGTAGTTTTGGCACATAGCGCAGCGCCCGGCTGCCTTGCCGTAGAGTTCTTTAAACGCCTTGGGTTTCACCGCCATAATCAGCATCCCACTGTCCAGGAATCTGTAGTATTTTTTTACTGCAGTTAAAAGAGTAACATCATACAGTGCCAGATGGCAAAATGCCACTTTTTGACTATGATTTGCGACTCTCGACTAATGATTTAACAAGAGCAAAGGAGCAAAGAAATGCACAGACATTCTCATCGACCCAATTTGCACTCTACCCGGCTATAGAGTAACGATTTCGCATAATATAAATTCACCATTATTGAAACAACTGCCACCATTCATAGCGTTAGCCGCCTTTCGTGAATGTCGGCAATGGCGTCGAAAGCAGCTCTTCAATGACGCCAATCCCCTCCTGTATCTGTGCCCTCGCTACATCTCGCTGAAAATCAGCCCGGCATTGGCGAACTGTTGGTTCGCCTTGTGGCCCAGCAGGAACAGGATAGATTCGAGGGTGAAGTTGCCGATGTACTTGCCTTGGGAAGCGATACACGCGGCGATGTGACCGAAGATACTCAATTGGTTCTGGCTCAGGGCCAGGTTCGACGCCAGCAGCAGGTTTTCCGTGCCCACCAGTGTATTGGCGTCCGCCAGCAGGCTGCGATAGCAGCCTTCAAGCACGCCTCCGTCGGGTGCGCCAGCCAGTTGCCGCAAGCGGTCGAGCATCGCATCGCCCAGGCGCAACTCCTGTAGCCGGTTATTGCGCAGGCGCAGTTCGCCATAGCCGGGCTCGAGTCGGACTCGGCCCCGACTCAATGCCACACCCAGATTTTTCAGCAAATCGAGGTCCAGCGCTTCGTCGCTCTTGGCCTCGCCGTACAAGGACACGCGGCCGTTGATCTGGTTGTCCGCCAGCAAGGTGTCGGCCTCGGCATCCCCCAGGGCCAGGGCGAAGCCGGTGCGGTTGAGCAGCAGCTCAGTGCGCAGGCGATCCAGCGAGAGTGCGAGTCGGCGCTGGCTGGCCCCTGCCTGTACATCCCTGCGCAGTGCCGACAATGCCAACAGTTCATGGGTGTTGAGGACCAACTGAAGGCGGTCCACCTGTTGCCCGAACGCCTTGCGCTGAGCCGCGCTGTACGCTGCCAGGACGTCGAACACCTTGCTCGGGATTGCCGCAAAAAGCTCACCCTTGTCTGTATTCAACGCATTCTCCAGGGGGACGAGCAAGGGTACGGCTCCCACCAGATCCCGGGCGTGCTGTGGCCCACTCGACGAGTAGGCATTGATCAGGCAGGCGCTCAGGTCGATGCGCTGGGCGTCGTCGATCTGCACCAGGCTGATGCCGGGCACCGTCAGCCCCGACAGGCGCATCCGCTGCAAGCGCACTTGCTGACAGCCTTGAAAACGCAGGCACTGGTTCTCGCCCAGCACGATGATGTCGAAATCCAGAAACGTCAGGGAGGCGAAATCGAAACAGTTGAACTCTTGATTGCGCAGCACCAGCCGGCTGGCGGGGCCGCTGCCGTGGATGAAAAGATGGGTGCCCTGCGGCGCGACCAGGTCGATGCTGTCGGCCAGGCGATGCTCGCCGGGGAGCAGGCACAGGCAGATGTCGCGTTTGCCCTGTTCGAGCAACACTTTGAGCGCGATGTCGAGGTTTTCGAACTCGCCGCCGACACCGACACTGGTGCAGCAGCCACCGCCGTGCGTTTTTTGACAGAGCGCGTCGAGGGCGTCCTGCACGGTATGAATGCCCTGGGCGGCCATGTCGGCGCACTTCGCCGGGTCATAGGCGACCTGTGTCGCCACGGACAGGCTGGCGGAAAAATGCACGACGTTGTACTTGCCGGCCGCTACCTGGCCGGCTTCGAGCAATTGCGCCATGCAGGTCTGGCTCAGCACGTTGGGTGCCAGGCTCCAGACAGCGCTGGCAATACCATCCGCGCCGGTGGCGATGATCTGACTGCCCGTGCCGTTAGGCAGCGTGCCGTGGCTGACACTGAAGCTGACCTCGGCCCCGGCAACCGGGAACGTGCCATTGAACACCGCTACTTCCAATGGACTGGGCAAAGGCAGGTTTTGTGGAGCCAATGGGTTGGGCATGACCTCCTGGCCGTCGCCACCGACGTAATAGAGGTTGGTCAATTCGGTCAACGCCGGAAACAGCTGGCGGCAGTCGGACAGCGTACTCCAGACCCCGGCCTGGCAGTTGAGCAAGGCCAGCCGGGTGAAGGCGCGCAACACCCCCTGCGGTGCCTGGAAGGCGGGTTTGTTGGCCACCAACGGCCACTCGATGTCGGCGGTAGTGGTACGTGCGGGAATGGTCCAGAAATCACCGACGCGGTATTTGCCGGGGATGAATTTTATCTCGACGCCATCCTCCAGCTCCACCCAGCCGCTGTTCAAATTGGCTGCTGCCGGGGCCATCTTCGCCCAACCGTCCCAGCGCCGCACACGCGGGTTGCGCAGGTACAGCGCCTTGTCCAGCGGCCCGGTGGCGCTGGCCAGATCGAGGGTGACCAGGTTGCCTTCGGTCTTGAGCACCTGGACCAGGGTCCCCGGCCGGCCGAGCAGCTCATAGGTATCGTCGAAGAATTCCAGCCAGCAGCCGGCAGTGATTGCAAGGTAGGCATCACGGCCGATGCTGGCGACCTCGAACTCGTCCGCCGTCGGCTCGCCCAGCCAACGGGTCACGCGGGTCTCGATACTGCCGTTGTCACGCGACCATTTGTAGCGCTGGTCAGCTGAAACGCTGCCATCGTCGTGGATCTCGACGCGATACAAGTGGTTTTCCAGGCGCCGGTAGCCCGCTTCCGGCGCCAGCAGGCAGGGATCCTTGGGCGGTGTGCCGGGTTCGGCGCGGGCCGCCAGCTTGCCATCGGCTGCAGTGGTCAGGGCAGTCCAGGCCGGCAGTACGCTCAGGCAGTTCAGGTTGGCGCCGATGTCACCGGCACGCAGTAGCTTGACCTGCCACAGCAGTTGATCGCGGGTCGCGCTGTCCGGCCCACCGAGGGCGACTTCGCGGATAAGCGGGTCTTCCAGGGCAGTGATATGCCGCAGCCAGGCTTCGAGATAGCCAAGGTAAAGCCCATCTGGAGGGTCGATGGGTGCTCCGTTGTTGTCGTAGACCTTGATCTCGCCAAGCTGCGGCGCGTTCGCCGGGGGCAATGGCAACAGACTGGCATTGGCCGGCAGCACTGGTGAGGCGTTGCCTGGCAAGTGTGGCTGGCTGGTCGCCGTCACCTGGCTGGGGTTTTCGCAGAGCAAGCCTTCGACGTAGTAACGGCCGAGGCCGATGCCGATGTTCTTGCCGTTGCCGGTCAGCAGAAAACCCGGGTTGGCCAAGGGCCCGCCACTGTGGCCGATGGTATCGACGGTTTCGGTCTCGATCCGGCGATTGAGAATGTCCTGCTGCTCGTTCCAGTCCGCATCCAGCTGCACCCGTCCCTGCTGCATGCGTACGGCGCGGTAGTGCTGGTCCTGCTTGTCGGTGGAACGGGTGAGATCGGCTTTCATAATGGTATTCCTGGCCCGTTATGCGCGTTCAGTCAGTTCACAAAAATCACCCCGGCCTCCAGGCCGAAGCGCAGGTATTCGTCCAAGGCCTGACGCAGGTTGGCCTCGCGCTGTGGTTGTTGCAGCAGATTCCAGACGCCCATTTCGGCGCCGTCCTCGGCGCCGGTGCGCAGTTCTTGTGCGCTTGAAAGGCGCAGCTGGGCATAAGCCGGATGGCTGAAACTCACCGAGGTAAAGGCTGGTGTCACCCGCACCCGTTCGCTTTTCGCCTGGGCGGTCGGCAGCCCCTGGATCACCAGGTCCGGCAGGCAACGATAGCGACGTGGCGTCTGCGAGCCCGGCGGCACATAACAGAAGCGCACGCAGCCTTCCTGGCGCCGGGCGATATTCAATTTGGCGCTGAACAGGCTGTTGCTGGCTTCCAGCTCCCCGGCTGCGCTGGCGCCGAAGACGCTGCAGCGATCGAGCTGCAGACGCGTGTCCGGCAAGTCGAAGGCCAAGGCATCGCCGTTATCGAAAACACTGTTGCGGCCCTCGACCCCGGCGATGGCCTTGCTCGTGCGCAACGGTCCGCACAGGCAATGGGTCAGGCGCAGCCAGAGCTGGCTGCCGGTGCCGGTGTGGCGAATGCCGCCCTTGCTCGGCGTCAGGCTGCAATGCCGCAGATTCGCCTCGCCCAGCGCGCCGTGCAGGCGCAGCTGACCGTCCAGCAGCAGCCCGGACAGGCTGAGCCGGGTATTGAGGTTGCCGCCTAAACGCAGGTCGCCGATCAGTACCGGCCGCCGCTGGTTGACGGCTTCAATGGCCAGGTGGGTATCGGGCAGGTTGAGATCGGGGGTCAGTTCCTGGGTCCCGTCGTCCAGCAGATAGATCAGCGTACTGGTCCCGGCAATGACCGCCGCCAGCGCGTCGGCCAGGGTCGCGTGGTCGCCCGGGACCCGCAGACTTACCTGGAAATCCGCCGGATCAAGCAGGCCCTGCAACGGCTCATCATCGCGCCGCGCCGGGCGACGGTCGTAGGGGCCCGCGCCGACATCGCCGGGGAAGCCATAGCTGTAGGCGACTTCCACCCGGGTCGCGGTCGTGCCGGCCGGCAAAGCGATACGTCCGAGGACTGGGTCCAAGCCCACCAGAAACTGATTGGCCGCGTCGGGAAAGGTTTTGTCCGGCTGGCCGGCCTTGCTCGATTTCACCGTCACGCTGGCCGGTGGTCGCCGCCATTCCTCCGGCACCACGCCGGGCAAGGGCGAGAGATTGCACACCAGCAGATGCTCCGGCGGCACTTCTACACTGTCCAGCCAGATCCGCAGTACCGGGCCACCCTCCTCCCCCCTATCAAGGGGAAAGTACGCAGGGTTGGGTGTCTCGCCATCGGTCAGGGCCTGACGCAGCGCCGTCAGTTCGTCGTGCAGCAGGCGCCGCGAGAGCGGCTCCGGTACGTTTTCCGGTTGCGCCAGGTGAGTGATTTCCTGCTCGGTGCGCGGCCGGTTGAACAGCATGCCCTCGCCCCGCAGCAGCGGCTCGGCGACATCGCGACCCAGGGCATCGAAACTGTAGAAACCCTCCAGGCTGGTCATGGCCCGGGCCGTGGCGCGTTGTAGCGCGTAGGCCTGCAAGCGCCAGAGATAGAGACCGACGTTGGCAATGTTGTAGCGCCCGGCCGGGAGCGAGCGCACCTCGACCGTATGGGCGCTGCGGTCGAAGGGGCCGTCGACCCGCTCCAATTGCGCGGCATCCCGCAGGTTCGGCGTGCGCACGTTGTGTAGGCGGCGGTGATCGAGGTATTGGGTAGTGCCCAGCAGCTCGAAAAACTCCACCGCCCGCGCGCGCCAGCCGGTGGTGTCGAACGCCAGCTGTTCCAGCACCGGCAGCGTGCCCTTGCGCCGTCGCAGGCGCAGGCTGTTGGCCACATAGGCGCGCAGGCCGAACGCCGGGGTGCCGCTGACCGGGTACAGACCGCGCACACCCAGCAGGTCGCCGATATAAGGCACCAACCAGTCGTCGCAGGTTTCGATAAACCAGTTGTCGTAGAGCCGGGTGATGTCCTCTTCCAGCACTGCGCCCTGCTCGGCGATGACCTCCAGCAGCGCCCGCAGCGGCCCACCCATTTCGGCATCGCGCTCACGATAGAAGGCCGGTAGCCGTGCCATCAGGAATTCGGCATCAAGACTCATAGGCTGAGCTCCGTCAACGTGACTGCGGCCGGGTCCAGCAACAGCAGTTGTGCCGCCAGTATCTGCTGGCTCTGCCACCGGGCACCGCGGGCGCGCAGTCGGCCATCCGGCCCCGCCACACTGCTGCCGGACAGGCCGTCGTAGAGCTGCAGGCTATCCAGATCCAGCCGCTCCACTCCCGGCACCCGCTGCATCACCGCCAGTACCTCACTGCCGCTGACGGGTTGCCCGTAGTACCGCGCTGCAAACCCGAAGGCCTGCTCCAGGGCGCTGCGCACTGCGCTCAGGACCGCCGCACTCTGATAGTCCGGGTTGACCCGGACCTTGGCCACCACACCGAAACGCAGCACCACACCGGGCGCAAGCTTGAGCGGCTGATGGGCCGGGCGCACCGCGTCGATGGCCGCTGCCAGGTTGCGGTAGAGCGCCGATCCGGGATCGATGCTGACGCCCTCCACCCCGCTGACCGTGAGGTGGACCAACCGCTGCTCGCCATCCCACAACCACACCGCCTGGGCCTTGCCGACGCCGGCGAAGGCCGCGGCGAAGTCTTCGAAATCCCGCAGCGAGACGATGCGGTCCAGGGTCCGTACGCTCAGTGGTGCGTTCTGCCGGGCACTGTCGCGGTCTTCCGGATCGACCCCGCCCGCCGCGGGTACCGGGTTGATCACCTCCTTGACCCCCAACGGACGGGACAGCAGCAGGCTGACCCGCCCACTGTCGAGGTTGCCGGCCGCACCGATGCCGACGCGATAGCACGCCTGCACATTCATCTGCCCCGTGGGCAGGCGGCTGCCATGCACGCCGTCACCGAATTGCACGGTGACCCGGCCATCGTCGCCCCGTCGCAGCAGATAGGCACGGTCTTGCGCGCCGAGCTCACCCAGGTGTGGCGCCTCGGGCCAGCGCACACCATCAATGCGCACTTGCAGCGTGCTCTGGATGCCCGATGGGGTCGGTGAGGAAATATAGGTCAGTGGTTTCTGCAGCAGCAAGAAGCGCTGGAAGGCCTGGCTGGCGTCGCCACTGCCGAGGATTTCCGGCTGGATCCGCATCTGCTTGCTGTCGCCGTGACTGGCCGGCGCCACATTGGCGTTGATCCGCACAGTCTGCGGCAGATAGGCATGTTGCAGATCGCTCGCAAGTTCCAGGCGCGAGCGCGGGCCGCTGCTGTCATTGCGTTGCAGGCGCAGCACTTCGCTGGCGAAGCCCAGCAGCACTTCATGGCGTGCACCATCGGTGAAGGACAGGCTGGCGAGCCGGCCGTCCCTGGCGATTTCCACCGCCACCAGCGGATCATTGGCCAACAGTCGCTGACGCGCCGGCGCATTTTGCGCCACGGCCGGCAAGGTGTGGCCGCTGACCGACAGCCAACGACCCGCTTCCAGCTCCGGTTGCAGATCATCCAGCATCAGCACATGACCGCTGAGCAACCCGGACCTGGGCCGGGTCGCCCATGGCAGCTCGATGGATTCGCCGTAGGCCGTGGTCTCGCGCAGACGCTCGTTGAACAGCTCGCGCAGTTGCTCGCCACGCAGGCTCAGGCGCGTGGTCTTGCTGCTCAGGGTGAAGGCGGCGCGGGCATCCTCGCGGCTGTCGAGGATCTGATACAGCTCCTGATAATCGGGGAGCGCCAGCACCAGCCAACTGCCCGTGACCAGCCGCGGATAGCTGGCATCCAGATGCACGCTGTGTACGTCTCGGGGGTAGAGCCGACTCTGGGGGATGATCTGTCTGGCGATGCCCGGGCCCTGCCAGCGCAATTGAATCAAGGCTGTGCCGCCATTCTCGAAGTACTCCAGGCGCAGGTCGAGCTTTTGTCCGGCCTGGAGTTCGAACAGGGTCGCGCTGAATTCAGTGGGGGCTTGCAGGTGCCATTGATTGACCAGCAACTGGCCGCCAAGCCACAGCCGCACGCCATCGTCGGCTTTGACGAAAAAACTGTAGTTGCCGCTCTCGGGTATTTGCAGCCAGCCGCTCCAGCGCACCGAGAAGGTATCGACGGTCAACGTCGGGTCGGGGCTGGCGCCGCCCCAGTCGAAATCAACGGTGGCGTCGGTGCGGCTGAGTTTGCGCGTCTTCAGGTCGATGCCTTCGAAATACTCGCCATACAGGCCGCTGCCGGTGGCCTGGCGGGTCGGCGGATCGGAAATATCGGCCAGGGTGAAGCCCGGCCACTGGCCGTGCAGGCTGATGTTCGCCTGATTTTCGTTGTCCAGGCCCAGGTAGCTTGCCCGCAGGCTGCGCGGCATCGCCCGCCAGTCCGGCGCCGCCTGACCGAACAGTGCGGCCTTGGTCCGCAGGGCAAAACAGCGGGGATTGGCCTTGGCCGGCTCGACGTGGGGCATCACCTCACCCAGCGGCCGGTCAAGCGTCACGACCGTGTAGCCGGCCAGTGGGTCGGCGCTCGGCTCCACCGGCGAAATCACTTGCAGGCGGGCGACGCGGCGCAGGTCCCAGTTTTCGCTGCCGGGATTTTTCAGGCGTTCGTCGCCGACGATCAGCAGCGAGTCGCCGGCTTGCAAGCGGGTGTTCTGCCCCTTCAGATACAGGGTGCGTGCGCCCCAGTAGGGCGGCACCTCTTCCTGGGTCTGCAGGCGCAAGGCATTCCAGGCGGCACGCGCGTACAACGGCTCCAGCGTTTCGAAAACCTGGGCCTGTTCATCCTGCCCGGGAATGCTCTGGCTCTTGTTGCCGGCGTCGATCCGCGCGGTCAAGGGCGCGCCCGGCGCGGTCTCCAGAGAAAAAGCCAGAAAAGTCGAGGCCGCCACGCCCGGGCGCAGCTCGTAGCCGATGGAGCGCCCCAGTTCCAATACCGAACGCCGCTCCGTGGCGGTGCGCAGGAAGCCCTCGTTGACGATGCGCTCCTGATAGAAACTCAGCACGTCGAGAACTCCGGCCCAGGCATCGAGCAATGCCAGCACCGGATCATCGGCATCGCGGGTGCTCAGCCCGAGCAGCTGCGGCTGGCTGGACAGGCGCGCCAGCTGGCTCTCGCGAAAGCGCCCATGGGTGCCGACCCGATAGTGCAACGTCGTCTGCCCTGGCGGGTTCAGTTCGTCGACCGGCGTCAACACCTTGATCCCGGCGCAGCAGCCGCATTGTTCGCCATTACTCATAAGCCACCTTGCATAGTCAGCTGCAGCCGGCCGTTTTCAGGGAAATTCGGATCGTTATCCAGGCGCAGCACTTCCAGCGGCGCGGCACTGATCAAGCCCTGCTGTATTTCCTGATTAGGGGTTTTGCCCCAGCGCTGGAACACCTCGACCTGGAGCGAGGCCACGCCGGTCACCGAATGCGCCGCCTCCATCAGGGCGGAGAGTGCCAGGCCCTGGCCGAAGCTGAAGTGATCTGGATGAAAGAAGCCGAGTCGACCCAGCCCGTCTTCGCCACTGCTCAGGCGCTTGAGCAGGCCGAGCTTGACCGTCGCGGCAAAGTGCCCTGGCACGACGCAGACGTTCAGCTGAATATCCAGCGGGACATGGATCGGTTCGCTGAGGTCCAGGTCATAGCCGGCCAGCCGGTAGCGTTCCAGGTGGCGCAGCATTTCCTCGCGAAACGGCGCATCCAGCGGCTTGCCGCCCTTGCGGTCGAGGCTGACGAACATGCTGTACCAGCTTCCGGTCCAGCGCAGCCGGGCGGCTGCCCGTTGCACTTGCGGATGACGCTCGGCGACCCGCGCGTAGTCGGCCTCGGTGACCGCCCGCTCCTGGGTGCGAAAAGCCTGCGGGGCAAACAGCTTGATCGCGTCGGCGCTTTCCGGCTCCGCGCCGCCGCTTGCCGGCAACGGGTTGCGCAGTGTTTCGATGAAGCCCTTGATCAGTGGGTCTTCACAGACCACCTGGGTGATGCTCTCGGCGCCGACATTACCGACGCTGCCACCGCCCTGGCGGTAGCTGGCCAACAGCCGGCTGTGGGGTTGCGGCTGCATGCCGAAGCGGTTGTCGCCAAAGCGCAGGTGTGCGCTGCCGTCGGCTTCGGTCTCCACCACGAACTCCTGGGCGAAGCGGTCACTGCCGAGCAGATCGCGGCGCGGCAACCAATGGCTGGCACCGGGTTTGGGCTGGTCGCCATATTGATCGGGATCGTCTTCGCGCAGTTGCATGCCGGCCGGAAGGGCTTGCCGGGGATCCTGATGCAAGGTGCTGCCGGCAGAGCGCGTCGGGTCGTGCTCATAGGCCTGGGCATAGACGATGCCGGGCTCGCGCAGGCGTGGGCGGTACTGGCCGGCAGTCGGTACTGCGTCCGGCAGCAGCGACTCATCGGCGCGGGTCAGGCCGTGGTCGGCCAACACCACATTGCCGCAAGCCCGAGCGACCCTGAGTGTCTCGCTGACACCGGACTGCTGGATACGCGTGCTGATGCACAGCGGGAACGGCAGCGCGTCCTCGGCGTGCCAGCTGATCAGCTGCAACGGCGTGTCGGTCAGCAGGTCGTGCCCCGGCTTGACCTCGGTCAAGCGCACCGCATGCCGGTGGCTGCGGTCGGCATCCGGCGCACGGCCGGTGCCGGGGCTCAGCACTTCTTCGAGGATCAGCAGCATGCCCGCCTGCAAGCTCAGCGGCGGATCGTCGATCAGGGCGGCCTCCTGCGCGCCTTTGCCCAGACAGAAGTCCGGCTCGCCCCAATGATGGATATCCATGCGGTTATGTGCGGACTGCAAGGGCAATGCGTGCATCGTTTCGAAGACTTGAGTGGCACCGTCAGGCAAGGTTTGCAGCACGGTTTCCGGCAATACAGTCCCGGGCTCGGCGGTGCGGGTCAACAGTCGCGTACCCGCGGCCAACACCTGGCCGTCGGCTTGGGCGGCGACGCTCAGGCTGACGAAGACCCGACTGTTGCAGCCGTCGTGGATCGGGTAATCCAGCAGCCGCGCATGCCGGCGCAGGGAGACGCGGCGGCGGGCAGTGCCCAGATACGCCTCGGTGGCGACTGCATCCTGGTAGTAACTGAGCTGATCGCCGATATGCGCCAGCATTTCCACCAGGGCCACGGAAAAATCCGCCGGGTTGCGCTCGTGAAAGCCAGGAATCAGCTGCCCCATCCGGTCCAGCATCAACCGGCGAAAGCTTCCGTAATCCTTGGCCAGGTAATCCAGCAGCGGCTCGGCCGGCACCTGCGGCGGGCACAGTTGCTCGTCGGCACAATCGAATTCGGACGGGCACTGCGCCTTGAAACTGAAGCGGATGCTCGACAGGCAAGGGTCGAAGCCCGGCGGTGGGTCCTCGGGAGCCGTGGGGTTGATCAACACGAAGCGGTACCAGGAAAAATCACCGGCCTGGTCCACCGTAATGTCGAGCTGATTGCCGTTGATACTCAGGCTCTCGATGTGCACGCCAGTGATGCGCACCCCACCCTCGATCCGGCAATGGGCAGCGGTGATGCCGGCCAACGGATGGACGAACACCACACTGAGTTTGCGCTGATCCAGGGACACCACTTCCAGGTAGTCGATGCCGTTCAGGCTCGGCGGGTCGAGGTCACGCAGCAGTTGCAGGCGATGGCGGTTAGCGGACAAAAACTGGCGTTTCATGGCGCAAGCCCTCGGCTGAAGGTCGCCAGTTGCCGCTGGCGATCCCGGCGCATGACGTACTGCACCGTCACGCCGAGGCGCGCATCGAGGTTCTCGACCGTCACCGCCTCGACCTCGATCAGCTCCCCCAGCCACTGTTGCAGCGAACCTTGCACAGTCATCTGCACAGCCGCAGCGAGGGCGTCGCTATTGGGCGCGAACACTAATTGCAACAGGCCGCAGCCGAAGTCCGGACGGTTCACCCGCTCGCCCGGCACGGTGAACAGCACCTGCTCGATCATGTCCCGCACCTGCAAATCGGCAAAGACCTCGGCACTGCGCCCGCGCGAGTCGATGCTGAAGGGAAAGTCCAAGGCCATATCAGACTCCTGAGACCCGTAGCTGGGTGACGGTGACCAGCATCGGCGTGCCAGTGGGGACGCAGATCGAGGTGCTCGATTGCAGCAGCACCGGCAGCCCGCCGGCGAACACCCGGGTCGCGCCGACCAGCCATTGGCCGGTCACGCAGGGGCCATTGCCGGCGGGCGGCGGCGGCATGCCGCAGCCGGCAATCAGATAGGGCGCGGCCAGGGTCGTCACTGGCTGGCCGGAGAGTGTCACCCGCGCAAAAGGCGCGGTCGGGGTCGCCTGTCCGCCGTGGCTGCACATCACTGTGGCGCCCAGATGCAGGAGAAATCCGGGCATCAGCGATCCTCCCCTGTCAGGGCCGGGTCAGGCTGTGGGCCGAGCTGTCGATTGCGTGGACTGTTCATTTCAAATCACCGTCAATGCGCCTTGATTGATATTCACCGCCGGGCCGTTGAGCATGATCGTCGCGCCCTGGCCGTTGCTGATGGTGATCCCGATTTCGTTGATCGAAATCATCGCCCCGGTCAGGGTCTTGAGCAGGATGCCGCCCGTGGGGCCCGGAAGGTCGGAGATCGTCAGGCCGTTCTGGTTGCCGGTCTGCAGCACAATGCTTGGCGACACCGGCAGCCCCGCCAGCGCCAGGGCTGGCACCTCCGCCGCGCTGCCCCAGAAGCCGCCGACCCAGATCGGGTAATCCTGGTTGCCCTGCTCGAACTCGACCCAGACCCCGGCGCCGATCTGCGGCACCACGAACATCCCGCTCTGCTGCCCGGCGAACGGCACGCAGGGCATGGCCCAGCTGGAGATGCCGAGCCCCAGCACATCCGGCACCTGGACCTGGACGCGGGCCATCTGCATCGGGTCGATATTGTTCAACACCACACCGCGGAACTTGCCGTAGTACTTGCCTTGCTCAGCGTTCATACCGGGACCCTCGGCAGCGTCGAGATCAGGCCGTTGCGGGTCAGCGTGAAGTTCTGCTTGAACTCGCCCGGCTTGAAGTTGCTGGTCACGCTTTTCACGTAATACAAACCGTCGAAGGCGCTGCCCGCACCGCGCACGCCGACCAGCTGGCGCGCCTTCAACACGGAGCCGTAACGCAGTACATCGACCGAACCGGTGGCGGTCACCATATCCGCCGAGCCCGCTGCCTCCGCCAAACCCTTGGACAAGGCCGCCATCGGCGAGAGCTTGGCGGTGTCTTTCAGCAGGTGGATCGACTTGGGGATGGGCGGCAGTGCGCCCAGTGGCGGGTTGAGCAGACTGATGTCGGGGATCGGCAAGGGAATCGGGAACTTGGTCAGCGGGTTCTGGATAAACACGATGGGCAGGCTGGCCTTGGTGTTGTCCACGCTGAACGACAGCGCCTCGACATTGCTGTGGGCATCCATTCCCAGGTTCAGCGCCGGTTGCGGTAGCCCGAGCTTGATCTCCGGGCCCCAGTAGGCGGTATTCATCCCCGGCAGCGGGCCGGGTTCGACGTAGAACACGTAGCCGGCGTCCTTGGCCAGCTTCTGCACATAGGCCAGGTCGGTGCCGTCATGGGTGGGGATTTTTTCCACCGGGATCGGCACATCGCTGAAAATTTGCGGGATCACCAGCGGCACCATGCCAAAGATCGCGTACTTGGCGACGATCAGCGCCACCCGCGCCTCGGCCGGCATGGCCGGATAGGGAATGCCGTTGAATTCCTGCTGGTCCATGGCCACCGACAGGTCCTCACCGGTGATGGTCAGGGTGCTCTGCCCCGGCTCGTTGGAGCCACTGACCTCCTGGCGGGTGATCAGGCCGTCCATCAACACCAACGGCAGGCTGTTGAGGGTGATCACGATCAGCACCCGCAGCCAGGGCACTCGCCCGCCGGTGAGCAACAACAGGGTGTGCAGCGGTGAGTTGTTGTGCAGCGCGAAGCTGATCTGGAAGCCACTGCGCGCGCCGGCCGCCGACGTCACCTGGATGCTCTGCAAGGCATCGATCAGCGGCTTGGGCACCGGCAACGGTATCGCCGGGCCGACCAGCAACGAGACATGCATGCCTTTAAGCATCGCTCGGCCCCTGCATGCCTTCGGGCAAGGTCAGGCGGATTTTCCGGCCCAACTCTTCCAGTTCCAGCGGGTGCAGGCTGCCATTGGCATCCGGCAGGCGCCAGAACTGTTCTGGATCGCCGAGCACCGCAGCGGCCATGCGATCGATACGGTCGCCCTCGATCACGGTGTAGATCTGCAAGGTGACAAAGCTTGCCGGGTCGGGGACGAAGCGCCGCCGCAGGTAGACCACGCGTCGACCATCGGCCTGGACCAGTTCGGCGGTTTCAGTCGGGTAGTAACGGCTGTTGGGTGGGAAGCGGTCGCTCATCGTGGTTGTCCTTCAGTTCTTCAGCTCACCGTTATTTTAAAAAAGCGCGCTCAATCCCAGGCTGGCCAGGGTCGCGCTGCTGGCCTTGCGCGCCAGGCGCTCGCGGCTCTGGTGGTAAACCATGTAGAGGTGCCCGCCTTTGTCGCCGAAGCCCAGGTCATTGATGTTGAGCACGCGCATGCCGAGGGTGATGCGCGCGCGAATCGGGTTGAGATTGACGTCGAACGCCTCCTCGACGATCGAAAAATCAGTGATGCGCACCGGCACCACGCGTTCCTTGCTCCACACGAACAAGGGCAGCGGCGCCTGCACCGGAACGATTTCCAGGGTGCCGGCGTTGGCCATCTGGTTGTTGCGGATCAAGGCGTTGCTGTCCGGGTAGACGATGGTTTCGAGTGCCGCGAGCTGCGGGTGGATACCGACCTCGATCGCGCCGGGGTGCTGGTCGCAGAACTCCAGCTGGTCGGTGGCGTCGATCTCGGCGTCGAGCTTGATCGTTTCCACCGGCGGCCCCTTCAGCCGCAGCGGCTCGCTGATCGCCGCACTGCCGCCGGTGCTCTGCGGTTGCAGGCTGCGGGTCAGCAGGTCGGGGTTGTACTGCAGGGCGATTACCCGCAGCACGGCACCGCTGGCCGGGTCGATCAGGATCAGCCCGCCCTTGAGCACTTTCGGCGAATTGGAAAAACCGGTCATACCTCGTGCTCCTCACTCTTGGCGTTGCCGAACAGGTTGGAAAGCATCTTCGAAGGATTGAGATTGAGTTGCTCGGGTTCGGGTTTGATGTCGGAGAGCCTGGGCATGCGAAAGCCGTCGATGCTGTCGTAGTGCAGCGGCAGGCGCACGCCGAGTTTCAGGTCGGTGTCGAAGGTGCCACCGAGCAGCTTCCAGGTCTTTTCGGTACGTACCTTGAACCGCCAGACCCCGGCTTCGGCGTAGACCCGGGCCTTCAGCGCCGCGTCCAGCACCACGGCGCCGCCGATATAGGCCTTGGCATCGACGCTGAATTTGTCCTTGCTGTAGGCGATCTCGCCGTCCAGTTCAGCCTTGCCTTCAAGACCGGCCGAGGCCTCGACGCTGAGGCCGCCCCCGACTTCGGCGAGGTACAGATCAATGACCACGTCAGCGCCGATTTTGCCGCTGATGCCCCCACCCGCCGGGATACTGGCCCTGGCCTTGAGGTTGAAACTGAAGTCCGGGTCGGCTTCGAAGGGGCTGAACTTGACCGTGGCCCTGATCCCGGTAAGCACCCCGGGGCCGACATAGTAGTAATACCCCAGGCTGCCCCAGAGCTTGACCTTGAGCCCGATCGGGCCGATGGAGGCGCCAGGAATCGGAATGCTGCCCGAGGCCGAGAAAATCGGTTGACTTTCCTTTTTCTCCGGGAAGCGCTTGAACAGGGTGATGTCGGGAAAGCTCAGCTCGCCGTCGAAGGTAATCTTTTGCTGTTCGTCCACCGTGATGCCGGCCGTGGCCACCATGTCCTTCTTGATTTCGTAGGAAAGCTTGCCCTTGCCGATGATCTTTTCATTGGGCAGCAACTCGACGACGATATTGCCCTTGGCGCGGCCCTTGTCGATCTTGATATCGCCCTTGCCGTAGACCTTCTCCTTGCCGCCCTTGTTCTCGTAGGTGGCATCCACTATGCCGTCGAGACCCGAGAAGGCGAATCCGGCCTGGCCCTTGGCGATGAACAGCTCGCCGTCGTACCAGAGGCTGGCCTGGATCGGCTTGAGGTAGGGGCTCTTGACCTTGATCTTGCCGCGCCCCTGGAACACCCACTTGCTGCGGGTGTAATTGAGCTCCAGCGAGGCCTCGTTGCCGCCTGGCAGTTCCAGGTTGATCTTGCCGCTGGCGTCGATCTTGCCGGCCTTGAGGAACACATCGACAGCGCCGCTCTTCACATAGGGAATCTTGCCGGTCATCTGCCCCGACTCGATATGCGCGCCGCCACTCCACTCGCCGGCCTGGTACTTGATCTCGCCCTTGGCTTCATCGACCCCGGGCAAGTAGACGAAAAGGACGCCGGTCAACACCAGACCGTTCTCGTCGGCACTGACCTCGACTTTGCTCGCGGCGATTTTCTTCGTGGTGCCAAACTCGAACGCCACGCTGCCGACCGGCTTCAGTTTGGGCGCCAGGTCGATGGCCAGGGAGGCCTCGGTGATTTTCACCCCGGCGAATGGTGGCTTCAGCTTGTCCTTGTCCAGCGGCGCCTTGAGCCGGAAATACTCCGGTGAGAAGGCCACCTCGAGCCGCTGCAGCAAGGGCACTTTGCTGGGCGTGATGTAGCCCTCGCCGGCGACCCCACCGGGCACCAGATCCAGTTTGGTGAAGCGCCCGGGACTCAGGTAGTCGTAGGTAAAAGCGATACCGGCGTTTTTCTTCGCCGCCTCGGAGAGGGTCAGGCCGCCATCCTCGGCGACATCCAGCACCACCCCGGTGCCCTTGGCCGGCAGGGTGATCGGCAGCCGCGTCCGGTCGCGATTGTCGATCATCGCGTTGATGGTGTCCTTGCCCTTGCCCTTGCCGACCCGGCGCAGGGTCATCAACAACAGCCCGGGAAGGATTTCGGCGCCCGCGACGTTTTCCGGGATACCGGACTCGAAAATCGGCGGCGTCTTGGTCTTTTCGCTGACCCGCAGCATCCGCGTGCTGCCGCCGGCCATGACCGGGTAGTCGATCAGGATTTCCGTGGACTTGTCGGCACGTCCTTCCTTGCCGGGCTTGCCGAGCTTCTTGCCGGTTTCGCAGCAGGGCCCGCACTTGCCGGTACTCTTCATTTTGGAATCGGCGAACACCAGGCGGATCTGCGCCGGCGGCTCCTCGCCGCCCTCCTCGATCTTTTCCGCGATGGCTTGTGCCAGGCCGAACACTTGCTGCTTGATCAGGCTGCCGCTCATGCCGTTATCAAGGCGGTCGAGCACCTGGATATTTTCCTGGGTGTTATCGCCTCCCACCTGCAATTCGATGATGTGATCCATCTCGCAGGTGCCACCGCCGACCTTGGGAAACTCGGCGTCGCCACCGGCCTTTTGCCAGGCGGCGTTCAGCGCATCGCCCATCTTCCAGCCGCGCAGGTTGACCCAGCGCGAACGCAGCTCGTCGGAACTGACGCGCATTTGCCAGAGACCCGCTTCCTGGGCCTTGGTCCCCTGCAACGTGATGATTGCGCGCAGGGCCTTGGCCTTGGCCTTGCTTTGCCATTCCTTGAGCACCGGGCCCTTGACCTCATGCAACTCAAGGAAATCGACGTCGAACGAGGCCAGTTCCTTGTCCTTGCCCTTCACTTTGGCGGTGGTTTTCTTCTCCGGCGTGACCTTGTGCCCGGTGGTCATTTCCAGGTCCCTGTAACGGCTCTCCACCTCATAGTCTTGCGACTTGCCCTTGCGCGACAGGCGCGGCCCGCCCTGGCTGAGCACGCCGCTGGCCAGGGGCTGGCCGCGCATCACGCTGTCGGCGACGAAGTCGGCCTCGCGTTCCAGCCGCTGGTAGTGCGGACCCTGATCGGCCAGGTTGCTGATACCGGAACGTTGCAGGCCTTGTTGCTGCACGGTGTGGGCCAGTTCATGGGCCAACAGATGTCGACCGCTGTCGCTGTGGGGCTGGTATTGACCGTCACCGAACACGATGTCCTGGCCGACCGTGAAGGCATGCGCATCCACCTCCCGGGCGCTGGCCCCGGCGGCGCTGTCGTCGTGTATGCGTACGGCAGCGAAGTCGCTGCCGAAGCGGCTCTCCATGAAGTCGCGGGTATCGGCATCCAACGGCCGACCGGGACGCGCCAGAGTCTCGCTGACCGAGGCCGGCACGCCCTGCCCGCCCTGGGCACCGTTGCCCTTGCGTTGCAGGTTCTGCTGGCGGCCGGCGGCGCAGCTTTCGCACTCGCCGCTGCTGCCGGCACCCGCGCCACAGGCGCACTTGCGCTGTAACAGCAGACCGCGCACGGCAGTCTTCGGCGGCGAGGCGTCGCGTTCGACACTGGGGGCAAGGGCGTGTTCGGTCATTGTTCCGGCCCCTGCAGCTGTTCGGCGATCAGCCGTGCCAAGCGCCGCCCGGTGCGCTCCGGGCGTTCACCGGCGGGCGTGGCGAACCGGGGGATTTGCACCTGCTCAAGGGTAAAGCCTTGCCCTGGCAGCGGTCCCTGGATCAGCAAGCGTCCCAACTCGCGCTCCAGGGCGCCGGCCAGTCGCTGGCCATTGCGCAACGAATAACCGGGCAGCGCCAGGGCACCTATCGTCAGGCTGATGGTCGGGGCGGCGGGTGCCAGGGTGCGGGTCATTCCCAGTCCCCCACTTCCGCCGCCGGCAGCGGTTTCTCCAGTTTGGCGAACTCCGCTTCGGCCGCTGCGCGCAGATGCTGCATGCCAATGGCCATGTCCTTGTCCGCCGCGAGGAAGGCCGCGTTCAAAGCCAGGTTGCGGATATGCCCGCCAGACAACGAAAGCCGCGCCAACTTGCCAATATCCAGTGCGCTGCACGGCGCATCGGGCCCAAACGCCCGCTGCCAGATGGCGCTGCGGGCTTGCACATCGGGGAAAGGGAATTGCACGATGAAACGGATGCGGCGCTGGAATGCCGGGTCGATAGCCTGCTTCAGGTTGGTGGTGAGAATCGCCAGACCACGGTAAGTCTCGATCCGTTGCAGCAGGTAGCTGACCTCCAGGTTCGCGTAGCGGTCATGACTGTCGCGCACCTCGCTGCGTTTACCGAACAAGGCGTCGGCCTCGTCGAACAGCAGGATCGCGCCGCTGCTTTCGGCCGCGGCGAATACCCGCGACAGGTTCTTCTCTGTCTCGCCGATGTACTTGCTGACCAGCGCCGCCAGATCGATGCGGTAAAGGTCCAGCCGCAGTTCATTGGCCAGCACTTCGGCGGCCAGGGTCTTGCCGGTGCCGCTGCCGCCGGCGAACAAGGCGCTGATACCGAGGCCTCGGTCGCTGCGTGCGGCAAAGCCCCAGTCGCGGTAGACCCGCGTGCGCTGGCGGACCTGGGCCGCCAACGTATGCAGACTGGCCAGGGCCGCATCCGGCAGCACCAGGTCGTCCCAACCGGCGCGGGCGTCCACCCGTTCGGCCAGGTGCTCCAGGCCGCGTCGAGCTTCTTCGCGACACACCTGCCAGAGGTGTTCGGCACCGCCTTGGGGCCTGGCCTTGAAACCCTCGGCGAGACGCAGGATGGTGCTGCTGCTGAGCTGAAACTGTTCCGCCAGCAGACCGAGACGGCCGTTGACGCCTGCGACTGACTCACCCAATTGTTGCTGCCAGAGCGTGAGCCGGGCCGACGCATCGCTGCCCTGGACACTGACCCGGCATTGACGGCGACGCAAGGCTGGCACGCTGTCACCACTGAGCAGCAGCAGGCTCTGCAGGTGATCGAGGAAGTCGCCCAGGCGTTGTGCCTGCTCCGGGTTCAGGCTTTGCGGTTGCAACCAGAGCAGCACGCCGTGCAACAGCGCTTCACGCTCCCACAGGTGCGCCAATTGCTCGCGCTCGGTTTGCCCGACAGGCAGGTCATG
The DNA here is from genome assembly GCF_057838875.1 of Pseudomonas sp. KH_050. Lineage (NCBI taxonomy): Bacteria > Pseudomonadati > Pseudomonadota > Gammaproteobacteria > Pseudomonadales > Pseudomonadaceae > Pseudomonas > Pseudomonas sp. KH_050. The sequence continues at coordinate 3,832,332 of NZ_CM174478.1, forward strand.
CTCGGCCATCCGGTAAAGCTTGAGCCCCAGTTCTGCCGCCAAGGCTTGGGCGTAGCCTTCGCCGTCGCCCTCCACCAACCGCGCGATCGGCGCCAGGGCCAGGCTGGGCGCCGCCTGCCATTGGGCGGCGATCTCGAGGATGCTGGCCCTGGCCTGATGCCTATCGATAGCGACTGCCGCGGCGTCCGGCAGGTTTTCCTGACGAAACCAGGGCTCCAGACGCGGATCGGGAAGGCTCAGGCCGGCGATCCGGTGCAGAATGATTTCATCCACCACCAGCCGCGCTTGCAGCACCCCGCCGCTGCCGCACGGCTCGAGCAATTGCCAGCGCCGCAGACGGCCGATCGGAGTGATCGCACTCCACTCAGGTTCCGGCAGCAGGCACAGGGCGAGCTCGAAACTCAACCAGGGTTGGTTCGCGTCGCCCTGGGCCTGGGCCAGCAGGTCGCGAAAGCGTGGGTCGAGGTCCACGGCGGCGGCCAGCAGCAACAGGTCCTGCTCGAATCGGCTCAGCCCCAACCGCTCGCTCAGCAGCGCCAGGGCCGGCGGGGTCAGCAGATAAGCACCCAGGGGCGCAGGCTCGCCAGCCAGCCGCGCCGTCAGGTAGACGGCAAAGGCATTCAACGCCTGGGTCAGCACGCGGCGGTTTTCGGCGAAATCGCGGCGCTGGCTCATGGCAGCACCTGCGGCGCGCTGAATTGCCCATCCGCGCCCATCACCAGCGCGCTGGTTCCGGCATCCACCTGCACCCTTGCCAGGTAGGCCCCCAGGGCGACGCCCTGGAATTCGACGGAGACGGTTGCGCTCTGCTCGGCCGGCGGGAGAATGCCATTGCCGTCAATCGCGCTGAAACTATAGGCTCGTGCCGGCCGATCGCTCGGCGGGTCCTTTTCGTTGAGCAGCAGTCGCACCCGCTGCCGGGGGCCCACTGGCGGAGTGCAGGTCACCTCGATGCTGCCAGAGCGGTAGGTCACACCGTCGACCACCGAGCTGGTGGCGCCGGGCTGCACGACAAAACTCGCTTGGGGGTTGAGGATGAACACACCAAGGTTCGATTGCACCGCCCCATGCGCTACTGGCGGTGTACCCAGCCATTGCCCATGGGCCACCTGCAACGTGCAGACCCCCGCCCGCAAGGATGAAGGCAGCGCCGGCGGGTGGGGCGGATCCGGCAGCAGGAAGCCGAACTCCAGGGTCTCGTTGTCGACCTTGCTCAGACCGGCGCTCAGGTCCAGTCCGTTGACCAACAGTTGTACCGCCCGGGCCTTGAAGTTGGCGCCGCTGACCCGCACGCTGCCGCCCGGCAGAATCGGCATTGACGCACCGGCCACCGACTCCACCCGGTCCACCCGTGGCGAACGCAACGGCACCACATAGAGGTTGCGTGCCAGGACCGGCAGCGGCGTGCGCTGGCTTCTGGCCGTCGATTGCAGCAGCACGCTGATCAGGTACGCCGCGCTGGGCCGCGCCGGCACCTGGATCGCGGACCAGATGCGCGAGAGTTCGTCGGTGCTGAGGTTGAGGGGCGTGATCCGCAGTTGCTCCAGCTGATCGGCCAGCCCGGCGCGTTCCAGCGCCTTGGGCACATTGGGTTTGTTCGGCGCCGGTTTGAGCGCCGTGCGGATGGCATCGCGGCCCATTCCCGGGGTGTCGTGAAGGATCTGCATGGCAGCGCCCAGCAGAATCTCGGCGTGGAAGTCGGCGGCGCCATAGGCGCTGATGAGTATGTGCAAGTCCAGCGCCAGGGGCGGATTGCCGATGCGCTCACCCAGGCTGTCGCGGCTCGGCAGGCCGAGGTTGGCCCAGCCGGGATTGCGCGTCTGGTTGTAGAGAAAGAGGTTCAGTTGGTCACCGCCGCCGACGGAATCTATACGGTCCGGGCCGATACAGGTGACGCTCGGCGCACCGCCCAGCACATCGCTGATTTTCAATTCGGCCAGACCGCTTTCGAGCATTTGTTGGAGCGTCGCGAGCGCGGCTGCCAGCCCCAGTGGCGAACTCATGACCGCGGCCCCGCACCTGAGTTACGCTCGCTCAGGTAGTCTTCCAGGGACTTGGCCGGCAGGCGCCGGGGCTCTTCGCGACGCGATGCGGGCGCTGCCTCGGCCGGGAGGATTTCGATGCGACCGATAGTGATCTCGACCCGTGGTGTGGCGGCTTGCCCATCGACCTGCGCCGGGTGCGGTTCCTGCCGGGCATGAAGTGGCTGCGATGCCGGGGTGACGCTGGGCGGTTGCTCGTGCAGGCGTTCGACACGGCGTTCGATCAGTTCCCGACTCAGCTCGTGGCGCTCGATGCGCTGTTCACTGTGGGAGCGTTCGATCAAGCGGGTTTCCAGGCGCGGGGCGGACTGCCCCTGCGCGGTATCGACAACCGGCGGTAACGGCAGTGGAAGCCGCGGCAGCCCGGCCTCCTTCGGCGATTCAAACACTGACGAAATCACAGTCTGCGGCGGTCCCGGCAGGGGTGGCGGGATTGTCGCCACCGACGGCGTTGGCTGCAGCAGCGAGGCCACCCGGCGCAACACCGGCGTAACAGGCAGCTGCATCGGCGTTGACGGCTCGGGCATCGGCTGCACCGCCATGGGTATCGCGGCAGTCGCGGTGGGCGATTCGCGGGTGGATGCCCGCTGCGCCTGCGGCGCCTGCTCAACATCGCGCGGCACGATAGCGTCGTTTTCAAAGCGCGAGCCGATTCGCGGGCGAATCACCGGCTGCTGCAAGGCGCGCCGGGCCAGGGTCAGCAGCAAGTCGCTCATGACTGCAAGCGTTCCAGATAGCGGGCGCGACGCTGCGGGCTCAAGGCGAGAATCTGCGCCTCGCTCCAGCCGTAGGCCGCGGCCAGCAGATGCACCTGATCGAGTGTCCGTTGCGCCCAATGATTGAGGCTTTCCAGCAGGTAGCTGCCGATATCGAAGGCTTCGCTCCAGCGTTCCTTGCACGCCGGGCAGCACATGTCCAACTCAATCAGCGCTTGTGGATCGGCCTGGCTCATGGCCTCGCTCAAGGCTTGCAGCAGCCCCTGCGGCAAGGCCTCGGACGATACCGGCTGCGCGCCCTGCGCAGCCTCCAGCACGCAACGCCGGACCAATAGCTGCCGCGCCTGCTCGAGGTCTGGTGCCCGCTCAATGTCCAACAATTGGGCCAGGACCGCCAGGTCGAGGCTGTCCGGCAGGCGAAAACGCAGGCGGTAATCCTGCCACTCCAATTGCAGCTCCGGCGCCTCGCAGGGTGGATCATCCAGACGCAGGTCGGCCGTGTTCAGGTTCAGCTCCAGGCGCTCGGCGCAGTGCCCGCAGCAGGCCATGGCGGTCAATTGCGGACCGAGCAGTGCGCCATACAGATCCAGCAGATGGGCATCGCGCCGCCCCACTGGCAACCGCTCGGCGCCCGCCAGGCCGTCAGCCAGCAAGGGCGCCAAGAGCGCGCAGGATTGCAGTGCGGGGGGCAGCGTCTGGCTATGGTCCCAGATCGCCAGCCAGTCAGCGGAATCAAGCTTGGACACAGTCAGGGATCTCCGTCATGGAAACGCCAACAGGCACGATGCCTCGTCAGTTCGGCTCGTTGAAGCTTGGCTCGCTTGGTTCAGCCACCTCGTAATCGCGCTCCCAGCCTTCGTTTTCCAGCTTCAGACGGGCGATGGCCACGGCGTTGGCATTGGCGTCCAGGTCCGGCAGCGACTGGAACTCGCTGACCCAGCAGCGGAACACCTTGTACGCCAGGGCCAATTGGCCGGCCTCGTTGTACAGCTCGATGATGATGTCCTTGCGAAAATCCTTGAGCGACACCTCCGCGCCCAGGCCGGAGGCGAAGTTCCAGACCTTGTTCGCCCAGCGCTCGAAATCGGCATCGTGGGTCACCCCGCGTTCCAGGGTGATCGCCTCGAACTCGGTGCGCCCCGGCGATTTGCGGCTGCTGCTGGGATCACCGCCCTCGCGGTGCTTGACCACTTCAGTGGTGCGCTTGAGCGCCGATACCTTGCTGATGCCAGCGACATAACGACCGTCCCACTTGACGCGGAATTTGAAGTTCTTGTACGGATCGAAACGCTGGGCGTTGACCGTGAACTGAGCCATGGCATATCTCCCCGATGCAGCGGTTCAGCAGTCACCCACCCGGGCGACCGCAGCCTTGATCACACCTGAATCTGCCCAGCCAGCTGCTGGATCCTGATCACCACGAACTCCGCCGGTTTCAGCGGGGCGAACGCCACCAGGATATTCACCACGCCGCGATTGATGTCGTCCTGGGTGGTGGTTTCACGATCGCACTTGACCAGATAGGCCTCGCGCGGCGTTTTGCCCTGGAAGGCGCCCTGGCGGAACAGGCTGTTCATGAAGGCGCCGAGGTTGAGCCGGATCTGCGCCCAGAGCGGCTCATCATTGGGCTCGAACACCACCCACTGAGTGCCGCGATACAGGCTTTCTTCGAGAAACAGGGCCAGTCGGCGCACCGGCACGTACTTGTATTCCGAGGTCATCTGGTCGGCCCCGCGCAAGGTCCGGGCACCCCAGGACACCGCGCCGTAGACCGGAAAACCGCGCAGGCAGTTGACCCCCAGCGGGTTGAGACTGCCATTCTCGCGGTCGTTCAATTGATAGTTCAACGCCTGCACCCCGATCAGGCTGGCTTCAGTGCCGGCCGGCGCCTTCCACACACCACGGTCGCCATCGGTACGGGCGTAAAGCCCGGCTACGGTGCCGCAGGGTGCGCTGAGACGCAGCTTGCCGTTCTTCAGGGGATCGGCGATGTAAATCCAGGGGTAGTAGACCGCGGCATGATCGGACTTTGGCAACGCGGTGCCGGATACCGTCGCCACCATCTGTTGCGGATCGACCGCCGTTGGCGGCGAGTCGATCACGAAGAATGCCCGGCGTTCCTCACAGTAGGCCGCCGCATCCATCAGCACGCCCGTGTCGGTGATACCCGGCAGACAGAGGATGTTGAACAGGTCCACCGCTTCCAGGGCATACAGCCCTTTGCGCGTGTCACGGTCAGCGATGAAGGCGGAATAGATATCCGCGGCGGCATAGGCTGTTTCACTGCCGCCCTGCAGGGTGACGTTCACCGGCTGGGTAGTGAGCGAGCCCGCCAGCAAGTGCAGTTGGCTGGCGATGCTGTTTAGCGGCGAAGCCGAGACCGCGATACTCGAGGCCGCGCCTTGGGTGCCGGTGGCAAGGACCAGGGTGCTGCCGGCCACCGCGCAGGTAAAGTTCCGGTAGGCCGGATCGCCCGGTTTGCGCGCACGCACCGCCGCCTGGATCCGCGCTGCTACGTCGCTCAGTTTGTCCGCCAGGTTGCCGCCAACCGCCACCGCGTCACCGATATCGATCACGTCGGGATTGCCATCGAGGCTGACGCGCAAGCCGGTGTGGGTCGCATCCGGCAGTGCATCCAGGTCGTTGGCACCGAAGGTAGCGCTGGTCAGGGTCGCCGGATCGGGCACCGGCGCCGGACGGATCGCCCCGACCGCGTCGACCTCGACTCCGCCGGCCTCACTGCCCAGTTTGAGCGCGGCGCTGGCATTGCTCTTCTGCCCGGGCAGCACCCGCACACTGGAGAATTCACCGCCGACACCGGAAGTCATCAAGATCGTTTGCGTGGTGGCCGGCCGCCCACAGGTAAAGTTCTGGTAGGCCAGTTGGCTGTTCGCCTGCGCCCGGACTTTGGTCTGGATTGCGCCACACAGTGAATCCAGACGCTGGGTCGGGGTACCGCCGGCGATATCCGCCGGCAGCGCGATCAGCACCTTGACCGGCGGCAAATTGTTCACGCTGACCCGAAACTCGTTGTGGTTGGCGTCCAGCAAAGTCGTCACATCGGCCAGATTGGCACTGCGTGAAGTGCCGGCCGCCAACCCGTCCAACGCCGGCTGAGCGACTACCCGACTCAGTTTTACCAACTGTGAAACAGCATTGACCTGATCCAGCGCGTAGCGGGCATCCATTGAGTTCATGGACAGGTTTTCATAGCGTTCGGCGCGTCCATCCGAGGCGCGGATGAACGAGATATTGAATGAGCTACCGGGGTTGATGGTGAGGTGATCCACCCGTACTTCGATACCGTTGCCAGAAGCGCCTTCATCCAGCGCCTCGACCTTCAGCACGTCGATCGGCGTCGCGTTCTGCAAGGTTTTGCTCGCTGTGCTGGCGTCCTTGACGATTCGCACCACGTAAGCCTCGGTGCCGCCGTTCTGGAAAAACTGGCGCACCGCATAACCCATCTCGGAATCCACCGCCAAGCCGCCGAAGCGCCGCTCGTAATCGGCGAAACTGAACAAGTGCTGGGCGTTGTTGATCGGCCCGCGTGGCGCCGAACCGGCAAAGGCAGCCACCGAGGTCGCGACACCGGTGATGGTCCGCACGCCGCTGGGAAGCTCTTCGATATAGACGCCTGGATAGCTGAGTTGGACAGGCATGGCGGATCCTTTCCGGACAGGATGCAGGAGGTTGATGGCCAAATCCCTTCAGAGGCAGATACAACTTCGCCTCACAACCAACACAACTACATCCGAACCTACCCACTGCTCGGAAACCGTTGATGACCTGGACGCGGTTCAAATTCCCGGGGGAACTGACGTGCCCACGATCCGAAAGGTATCGATAGCTATAGATCGTTTTTTTTATTATGCAAACTCAAGCATTTCCATCTTTCCTAATGGCTCAATGACATAAACCATTCGGCAAATGCCCGAACTTAAAGAACCGCCATCAAAGGGCAATACCCAATAGTTATAAAACATCAAACCAAAACAACAAATAACTTTAAAAGCTCAATGATTGTTTCGTTTTAATTCTAATAGCCAGTCATTATTAAAATCGGCGAAAGTTCATACACAGTCATAGGCAGCGGATGAGCTGAGTGCGGACACCTGCGTCCCGGATCGTCAAATCCCTTTAAGGACACAAGCCATTGATCAAGCAGGCACATACGGGCCGAACGGCTTTGCGCGGGCACCGTCGAAACCAGGTTTCTGATTAACGGTCAGACACTCATTTCAAGCTTCAAACTATTGATTTGCAAGGATTTATTACCAAAAATTGGGGTCAACCAGCACGCTGCAAACATTCACTTACAAAAACCGGAGCTCGTTAACGACCAAATTTGTAACCCAAAGTGTTAGTTTACTGCGCTCGATCCGGGCCATGAGATGCTCAGCTTTACCTATGCGCATCAAACTACCCAGCCTTCCTGTCTTCGGTGCTTACCTTGCTCTTGCTTGCCTTTTCGCGGGCGCGTGGTTCACCCACCCTACTCCTACGCATTCTTCCTTTGCCCTGATGAATCCGGCGATGGCTGTGGCTGAACAAGTGGCCAAGCCCATTTATACCAGCCGTTTCGCCTCGTCCGGGCTGGTGGACTTCGTGCATTCCTCGGCGGTAACAGCCTTGCCTGACGGTAGCCTGATGGCGGTCTGGTTCGCCGGCTCTCGCGAAGGCGCAGCCGACGTGCAGGTGCGCTCTGCCCGTTTCGACGCGAAAACCGGCGAGTGGGGTGCGGAACAGGTATTGGCGACTCGGGATTCGACTCAACAGGGCACTCGAAAATACATTCGAAAGCTGGGCAACCCGGTCATTGCGCTCGCGCCGGACAATCGCCTCTGGTTGTTCTACGTGTCGGTGTCCATGGGCGGCTGGGCCGGTAGCGCGGTCAATGTGATGGTCTCGGACGATTTTGGTCGTCAGTGGTCGGCGCCGCGCCAACTGATCACTTCACCCTTTCTGAATATCAGCACCCTGGTCCGGTCGGCACCGGTGTTTCATGCCGACGGCTCCATCGGCTTACCGGTCTACCACGAATTTCTGGGCAAGTTCGCCGAGTACCTGTACCTGAGCGCAGACGGTGATGTGATCGATAAATACCGCATCAGCCACGGCAATAATTCATTGCAACCCACGGTAGTTCCGCTAGATGGGCAGCGCGGTATCGCCTTGTTGCGCTATGCCGGCAACATCCACCACCGGGTGCTGGCGACCCGCACTGAAGATGCCGGGCAAACCTGGAGTGAACCTTATCCACTCGATCCGTGGAATCCGAATTCCTCGTTGGCGGCCATCGCGACTCCCGAACATGGATTGCTGGTGGCGCTCAATGACCTGCAGGAGGGGCGCTTCAAGTTGAGTCTTTATGGTACCGACGCAAAAATGGACGATTGGCAATCGTTACGGGACCTGGACAAATCACCTGATCCAGAGGGCGATACGTTTTCACCCGGCGCCTACAAGGAAATCATCGGCAAAGAGTTCCGCGGTTCCAGTGGCGCGCTTCGCCAACCGCTGGAGGCACAGTTCCTGAACAACCTCGACACCCGGGTGTGTACCGACGATGGCTGCAAGTTTGAATATGAATACCCCTATTTCATCCGTAGCCCTGACGGTCTGTATCACCTGGTTTATTCCTGGAACAATACGTTCATCAAACACGTCACCTTCAACGATGCGTGGCTGTCCGAGCGTGTCCATTGATTAACCTCTGGCAAGCCCATATCAGCTTCGCAATGATCATCTTCCTGCTGCTGCCTGCTCTTGGCTTAAAAAGGGTCGGGCGTGTCGCGCTGTTGGTCGCATTGCTGGCAGCCAGCTTCATACCACTGGACGGGTTGTCGCTGGCCGCTTACTTGCGCAGCCACATTGATGACCTTGCGGTCACGTCCCTGGTCTTCATGGGGTGGGGCTGTTTACGTCGACTGGGGATCTTGCCGCCTGCGCAACAAGGTAAAACCAGCGTATTGATCATCTTTGCCGCCATAGCCCTGGTGCTCTACCCGGCAACCCTGGGTTTGAGTTATCTGGACCCTTATCGGTTTGGCTACAGCCCGCGCCCTATGTTGATTTTCGTCGCACTGCTGACGTTAAGCCTGCTTTACCTGCGCAACGGTCTGGCAGTGGTGATGTTGGCCAGTGCGACCCTGGCCTTCATCGCCGGGATAAAACCTTCGCAAAATTATTGGGATTACCTGATTGATCCGCTGCTGGGTCTGTATTGCTGTGGGGCATTACTGATGCTTGCCACGCGTTGGACCTATGGTTGGCTAAACCAGCTGCGCGGCTCAGTGCGAAACGTACCCACTTGAGATTTAACGAGTTTTTTGACAGGGGAAGATGGATGGGTTGGCTGAAATCGAGACGTTTGCATTACTGGGTAGGCGCAACGGCGATTGTGTTTTCGCTGTTTGCACTGCTGCGGGTGGTGTTCTTTTTCGGCTTTTCCGGTTTCGATGCTAGAGCCCTGATCGACGAAAATGCCGTCCTGGAAACCTTGGGCATCGGCTTTCGTTTCGATCTGCGCCTGGCCATCCTGGTGATGTTGCCGTTGGCGCTGCTGGCCTGGATTCCTCGCTGGAATCTAGTCGGCAGCCGCCTGCTTCGCCGGCTGGCACGGGTGTATGTGGCAGCAACCCTGAGCGTCCTGCTGCTGATCTATATCATCGATCTTGGCCATTACGCGTACCTGGGCGTGAGGATCAACGCCACCGTGCTGCGCTTCATCGAGGATGCGCAAATATCCCGTGACATGGTCTGGCAAACCTACCCGGTTATCTGGATTTCACTGGGTTGGCTGGTAACGGTCGCGCTGGTGACACTGGCCTTGGTGCGTCTGGAACGCGTGACGCTGGACCGCCCCCGCAAAGCCATTCACCCGCTCTCTGCCACTTGGGGTGGCGCGTTGATGGTCGTGTTGGTGCTGCTGGGTATTTTGGGCCGTGTCGAGAACATGAACCTTGAAAACCCTGTGCCTTTGCGCTGGAGCGACGCGTTCTTCTCGGGCAATAACCAGATTGCCGCCCTGGGCCTGAACCCGGTGATTTTCCTCTACGACACGGTCAAAGTCGGCCAGTCGCGCTATGACGAAGCGCAGGTGCGCGAACACTACCCGGTCATGGCCAACTACCTGGGCGTCGATCAGCCCGATCCGCAAACCCTCAATTTCGTACGTCACCAGGCGCCACAGCCCTACAAAATACCCGGCTCCCGGCCACCGAACGTGATGTTCGTCATGCTTGAATCGCTGGGCACCAGCGCCGTCGGGGCCTATGGCAACCCGATCAATCCGACACCCAATCTCGATCGCCTGGCCACGCAGAGCTGGTTCTTCGAGCACTTCTATGTTCCGGTTACCGGGACTGCAAAAACCGTCTGGGCCAGCATTTCCGGGGTCCCTGACGTCACGCGCCAGGAAACCGCGACGCGTAATCCGCTGATCACCCAGCAGCACACACTGATCAATGCCTTCACCGGGTACGAGAAGCTCTACACCATCGGCGGCAACTCCGGCTGGGCCAATATGAATGCCTTGATTCGGCAAAGCATCGACGGAGTCCGGCTGTTCGACGAGCGCGACTGGAAATCCCCGGTGGTGGACGTCTGGGGGATTTCAGATCTGGACCTGTTCAAGGAAACCGACAAGATCCTGCAAGCCCTGCCCAAGGACAAACCGTTCTTTGCGTATGTACAGACTGCCGGTAACCATCGTCCCTTCACGATTCCCAAGAGCAATGATGGATTCGAGGTCAAGCACCCTACCCTGGCAGAAGTACAGGCGGCAGGATCGCGCAGTGTCGAGCAGTACAACGCAGTGCGCTTGCTGGACTTCAACATCGGACGCCTGATGGAAATTGCCAAAGAAGGTGGCTACTACGACAACACCATTTTCGTGCTGTTTGGCGACCATAACACCCGTATCGCCCAGATCCCTTTCCTGGCACCGGCTTATGAGCAACTGGGCCTGGAAAGCAATGCGGTGCCGATGATCATCCACGCGCCTGGCTTGCTCGGGACGCGTACCGTCAAGGAAGCGGTCGGCCTGGTGGACTTGCTGCCAACCGTGGCGGGGATGGCCGGCCTTGAGTTTCGCAACAGCGGCATGGGTCGTGATATTCAACAACCTGCGCCCGAGGGTGAACGCGTGGTGCCGTTGGTATTACATGAGGGCACGTTCCCGGTCATTGCCGGCGTTACTCAACACTATATGGTGCAGATGGCGCACGATGGCAGCTCGCCGACTCTCCACGACCTGGCCTCACAGACGCCGATGGACAACGTGGCTCAGCAAAACCCCGAAGAGTTCAAACGCCTGGTGCAGCTGACCCGCGCCATGCATGAAACCTCGAGGTTGATGCTGTACCAGAACGTGCGACAGTGACTGCAAGTGCCCGCCAACCCGCGCCTAGGGTCCAGATAAACACGGACCTGTCCGTGACGCGGGTAGCGGGGGTGCTGAGGAAGTCAGTCAACCTCGATCAAGGTTCTTGATCAGCAGTGAACCGCTCTTCCTCAGTACCTTAAAGTTTGAACTGCGCTACCAGGGTATTGAAGGAGACGGCCAGCCGCGACAGTTCCTGGCTGGCGGCGCTGGTCTGGTTGGCACCCGCAGCGGTCTGGGTCGAGAGGTCCTGGATGTTTAGCAGATGACGGTCCACCTCGCGGGCGACCTGAGCCTGTTCTTCGGACGCCGAAGCGATCACCAGATTGCGCTCGTTGATGGTGACGACCCTGTCTGTAATCTTCTCCAGCGCTGCCCCGGCGCTCTGGGCCAGTTCCTGAGTGTTGGTGGCCAGCGACAGACTCTTGCCCATGGCAGTGACAGCCCCGTTAGCGCCCGATTGCACGGTACTGATCATGCCTTCGATTTCCACGGTCGACGCTTGGGTGCGGTGGGCGAGCGCAGCGCTCGCCCATCCCTGAGACTCCTTCGGATTTTCTCTTGTGCAAGGGGTATCCGGGACTTTCGGAACAGGTCCTGAGACAGGCAGGGATATGCCCTCGCTGGCCGCCGCCGTGAGGACGTATTTCAGGCGAATGCCTTGGCCGCATTTAGCAGGAGTTTCCCCCACACCCCTGGTTCGGGTCGCACTGACTGGATCGTTGTTGCCCTGGGTTAATCCACAATGAACAGCTTCGCGCCACTGGTGGTGAACGAGCGGTGTCCCTCAGCTTCGTTGCCCACTTGATAGCTCATCCCGGGGGTCAGGGTGAACTGGCGACCATCCACCAGTTCCGTGTGCAACTCGCCTTCCAGGCACAACAGGATATGGCCTCTCCAGCACCAGTGATCGGCCAGGTATCCGGGACTGTATTCAACCATCCGCACCCGCGCCGAACCAAACTGGCAGGTCCGCCAATAGGCAGTACCCGTCTGTCCAGCATGCCGGACCGGTTCGACAGTCGACCAATCGGTCGTACCAAAGGGAATTGCCGTCAGATCCATGGTTGCCTCATCGATGAAAGAGCGTCTGTGGACCGTACCCATCCAGTGGTGCTTTCAATAGACACAGATGACCTGCATTTAGGGGATACAGGCGCGGCCGCTCGCTAAGGAGGACCGCCGGATAAATCCGCGGACTCAGCCCTTGGCTGCCATCGCTGTGACTTCCACGCGCATGCCTTCGACCGCCAGGGCGGCCACGCCAACGGCGGCGCGAACCGGCCAGGGCTTGGCGAAGAAGCGCTGGTAAACCTCGTTGAAGGCGGCGCGGTCGGCCATGTCGGTGAGGTAGATGGTCAGATGCAGGACCCGGTCCATGGAACTGCCGGCGCGCTCCAGCGCTACCTTGAGCGCCTGCAGGGTACACTCGCTCTGCTCGACGATGCCACCCAGCTCCAGGCTGCCGTCGGCGCGGGTGGGAATCTGCGTGGAGACCAGCAGGCCACCGAAACCGGCGACGTCGGAGGAGATGGATTCCGCGTCGGGGTCGGGGATGAAGGTGAGGTCGTGGTTTGCCATGGGGGATCTCTTGTTTGAGGTGGTAACGGGGCGGTCGTGCATGGGGCGGCCGGCTCGACAGTGTCAGTGGGCCCGGTCACTTTTGCGCGGCCAGTTTACAGCCCCCTCGTCGGGCCGTTGGTGAATTAGCTCGAAAACTTGGCAGGCAAGCAGATGGGCGCTCCCCGCGGCATGCCAAAGACCGATGCCTCAATCGGTAACTCCCAGGGTGCCCCCGCCGAAAATCTTTCCTCGATCCAGTGCTTGAACGCAGTCGTAGCTGCCGTGTTGTACCTGGCGGACGGGCGCACCAGATACACGCCCGCGTTTGCATCCAGATTCCATTCCGGTAGCACCCTGACGAGGTGGCCGACATCGATGTCCCTCTTCATGAGCCACTCTCCACCAGCAAGAATGCCCACCCCCAGACGAGCGGCCGAGAGCAATGCCTCATTGTCATTGCTGACCATGGCGCTACGCACCTTGACGGACTTCTGGTCGTCAGCCTTCGTCAGTTTCCACTCCGGGTAACTGTGCAGCCCGGTGAAGCCGAGGCAATTGTGAACCGTGAGATCTGCCGGAGCTTTCGGTTCGCCATTGCGTTGCAGGTAGGCAGGTGAGGCACACAGGATACGACGGTGGTCGCACAGCTTCCTGGCAACCAGTCGATTATCTGCAAGCTCACCGATTCGGATCGCCGCATCGAAGCCCTCCGCGACAATGTCGACGAATCGCTCCGAGTACTCAACCTCCAGCGAAACCTCGGGGTACGCCAAGGCGAACTCCGACACCATTGAGCTGAGCCACAACCGGCCCATCGCCGCAGGCAAGGCAATCCGCAGTCGTCCCCTGACCTGCGCCGCGCCTTGGGCTGCATCATGCTCCGCCTCGGTGATCAAGCTCACTGCATGGCGAAGTTGCGTGACCAGCCGCTCCCCTTCACTCGTGAAGCGCAGCTGTCTTGTGGTCCGTTCGACCAAGCGTATCCCGAGACGAAGCTCCAGGGCGCTGAGCCGCTTGGACAGCACCGAAGGGTGACGTTGCAGCACCCTCCCCGCCGCGGCAAACGAGCCGTGCTCTGACAGAGCGAGAAGCGTGGCGAGCTCATCCGCCTGACGACTATCAAACAGGTCCATGCAACTACCCACCTCGCGAACTCAAACAGACAAAAGGTGATGGCGCAGGCCAATGGGAGGCAACGGCCCCCGCCTCGACTCAAGGCGTGAGGATGATCGCCCCTTGCGACCGCCCGCTTTCCAGATCGGCGTGTGCCTGGGCTACATCGGCCAACGGGTAGCGACGCCAGATTCGTGGCTGGATGATACCTTCGGCGACCGCTTGCAACACATCCTTTGCGCGCTCTTGATACTCATCCGGGGTGGCTGCGTGTGCGGCAAGGGACGGCCGGGTCAGAAAGAGCGAACCTTTGGCGTTGAGGGTGCTGACCTCGATGGCATTCGGCGCTCCCGATGCCATTCCGAAAGACACCATCAGGCCGCGGGGACGAAGGCTATCCAGGGAGGCCTCGAAGGATACCCGGCCTACAGGGTCATACACGACGTCGACCTTTTTCCCGCTGGTCACCTGCACCACCTGGTCAGCAAGCTTGACCGCGTCGAACACCAGCACTTCATCACAACCGGCGGCCTTGGCGCGCTCGACACTCGAAGGCTTCGAGACCACACCTATGACGAAGGCCCCGAGGTGTTTGGCCCACGGCACCATGATTTGCCCCAACGCACCCGCAGCTCCGTACAACAGCACCCGGGTGCCCGGGCCAACGGGGTAGGTGGTCTTGAGCAAGTACTGTGCGGTGATCCCCTTGAATAGCACAGCTGCCGCTTCGTCGAGACCGAGTCCGTCGGGAATCTTCACTAGCCGATTTGCCGGATAGAGTCGACCGCTGGCGTAGGCACCCATCGGGCCAGTGGCGTACGCGACCCGGTCTCCCACCGCGACCTCGGTGACGCCCGGCCCTATCGCCCTAACATGTCCAGCCCCTTCAAGGCCGAGACCGGAGGGCAGAGCGATACGCACAGCACCGGAACGCTGACTCAGATCCAGCGGGTTGACCCCTATGGCCGTTTGCTCCAGCCAGACCTCTCCCGCACCCGGTGTCTGGGGAGTTGTCTGCTCGAGCCGTAGAACTTGAGGCCCACCCATTTCCTGAATCCTGACGTTATTTACCATTTTGCTCTCCAGAGGCACATTCATCGTGCTGAAGAGTGTAATGAGTCATAAATTCGGTACTAGCCAGGTACATTGCAGATCATAACTGCACAGCATGCATCAATAGCGAGTAAACATCGCGATAAACCAGCCAGGATGTGAGCCGTTCTAAAAAACACCACCCATCCGCACGCCACAGCAAAACAGTACAACCTGGTCCAGACTTATTTAATGCCATAGGCCGTTATGGTCAGGATCGAGTTTGTCCAAGGCGACGCCTCAGATATACCGTGTCACGAACGAGCAACCGGTTTTTAGCAGTCATGAATGGGGCAGACTTGAGGGCATGACGCCATCATTTATTCAGACAGTACAAGGCCAAGGATCGAAAGCTGCCCCCTCCCTCAGGACCCTCCGCCAAATGGACGCGCTCAATAAAGTCGAAATAGAAGCAGCCTTGGCTGCGCGGCTTCCCAGCTATCACGTTGAGTGCAACCTTCATCCGGATGGCACCCTCTCAGCGATTTTGACCGGACCCGACTCGGATCATTTCGCGATCACCGGCATAGTCAGATCGAATTACCGCGGAGCCGATTCAATCGCCAGGCTTGCACGGGAGATTCTGGAAGAGATGGTCCTCTCCAGGCGGGGAATAAAATCAGCACGGTGTCAATTAATGTCGGACCTTGAGTTTTCCAGCTATCAGCAGCTCGCTGAAGTTGGTCAGGGGTAATTACCTGATCGGCTTCGTCGAACGGTAAGCGAGACACTCAGAATCCGGCCGCCAGTCGACCAAAGGCGTTCGCACCTTTGTGCCTTGGGTTTCATCTACACTTTGATAATTTATCGGAGCGCAGCCTTTCAATTACCTCGGTACATTTCCCGATCAGCTCCCGGATTGATTACAACTCGATGAGGAAACCAGCAATGAACTACAAGGGACTTGTCGCGTTGGTTATTGTCATAGGTACCCTATGGCTGGGAGGGATCCTTGGAGTTTTTGATTGGCTCTTTGACAAACCGGCTACTTCTGCGAAAGTGAACTCTCCCACATTCCTTCTGGAGTGACTTTTCTCAGCATCTGGATCAGCCGAAACCAGGAGGCTGATTTTTTCCAGCGACATCACATACACTCTGAGGATTCGCCGGCTGAAGTCCGCGGCTATGGTGATAGCGATAAGCACCTGCAATAAAAAATGCCCCCATGGAACCCCTCATGGATCTCGCGACCCTCACCCTGTTTCTCCCGGCCTGCTTCGCCCTGAATATGGCATGGCGAATGTCAACCGCTGAATCCGAATACCCCTTTTTTATCCGCTGAACGAGAGTTCCGGCCCGGCCCGCCCTGCTCCTTCCGTTTCTGCGGCTTCGTTGCGGCATTGCGGCCTTATCGTTGACGGCCGATGGCGACCTTCGGCTAGCCCACTCCGTCAAGCCGGATTCGCTGCCCGCTTACGGTTGCGGAACGCGCATAGATATTTAACGCCGTGCGTAACCCGCCGCCGCGCGACGAAGTCGCGAGGGGGCCGGCCAGCGGAGCTGGCCGGCCTTCGGGTTGAGGCGCTTGTTAGCGATTATTGTCCCCCGCCACCTCAGCCCATCAATGGAACTACGGCGTCAGAGCGCTGCCTCCCTGTAACGAAGGTCCTAATCGATGGCTCAGGCAAAAGCCACAACCCGCGCGATGCGGTCGCCACCCGCGATTGCCACGAGTTGGGCTGTCGCGGTACGGCCGACGGAGTGCCACTGGTACTGCACACCCATCACCCAGTTCGGCGCGTTGTTCTGCACCCAGGTGTCGACGAAATTCGCGGTGAGCTGGCGCAGGCCCGGGTTGGGGATGGCCGCATTCAGCCCGGCGATGGCGGCGGCGGTCCAGTTTACCTGCACCACCGCGACCTGCATCGCGCCCTCCTTGGCCCGCACCTCCGCGCGGCTCCCTTCCGCTTGACTCATCAGGGTCACGGGGCGCGCTTCGCGCATCGCGGCGCGAAGTGCCGCTTCCGAGACGTAGCTCGAGATCGGGCTTTGGAGGATGCCGAGCACTTGCGGGTTTCCCTGTGGGCAGGTGGACGTGACCGTCATGATCCCTTCGTCCGAGAAGCTGGTGCTCGTATCCCAGCCGCCGGAGCCCTCCACGCCGAAGAACGGGAAGAAGCCGACCTCGAAGGCGGCCTCGACCTGGGTGCGGCTGTTCTGGTCAACGGACTTGCCGGACGTGACGGTGATGGAGATGCCGTCGACGATGACCAGGGCGCTGGCGACGCGCGGCAGCGTGGCCTGCGGGCCAAAGAAGGTCGTCCAGTCCGGGGTGCCGGTCTGCCAGGTGTTGTTGTTGTTGTTCGAGTAAGCGAGCAGCAGCGCCGCGGGCACGTACCAGGGCTGGTAGGTGGTCGGCCCGGCGGTGACGGTTCCGTTGGCCAGGGGCGTGACCGCCACGGTGCTCACGTGGGCGAACTTGATCTGAAAGTCGAGCTCGCTGGCGATGACCAGGCTGCTGACACTGTCGTAGCTGGACTCGCCGCCGCCGAAGAAGAAGTCGAAGAAGCCCTCGATCCCGCCGTTGGCCCAGGTGTGGCTGGTATCGGAGGACTGGGTCTGCGAATTGAGCGTCACGCTGCCTGCGGGCGCGCCGGCGATGGTGTTGTCGATCGTCTCGACTGTCTGGGTGTAGGCCTTGATCGCGGTCTGACCGCCGGCGGCGTACCAGGCAATGTTGGCCTGTGTCACCGGGCCATTGACCGCGGCCTGGAACAGGCCGACGGTCTTGTTCGCTTGGTCGGGAGGCATCCCGCACGAGTAGGCCCAGGCGGTGTAGACCTCGATGATGGACTTGCCGGCGGTCGGCGGGTTTGCCTTCAGGTAGGTCTGCCACGCCGAGTAGTAGTCGCCCAGCGCCGCCTGGAAGGCGCCGGTCGCGGTGTCCTGGATGCGCGTGATCAGCGCACCGTACTCAGAAGACAAGGTGTTGACGCCGCCGGGCGTCCATTTCTTCACGACAGAGATGGGCGGAATTGCATCCATCATCGCCCAGAGGTTTTGCGAGGTCGCGCCCAGGGCAACGTTGCCCTGGGCGAGCTGGAATTGCTGGTCGCTCAGGCCCAACTGTGTGATGATGGCGTTGTAATACTGCTCCGTTAGAGTCTTCATTGCATCAGAGATGGCGGGCATTGCGGAATCCTCTAGGTGGTTTTCGGATTGGCACCTTCAATCGGTGCCGAAATAAGCATTAACCAAATCACCCAATGAGTTTTCTACAAACACTTGCGCAGGGAGACTGACGCTTGCATCCCGCGCAAGACCGCTGTGTATCAGGTGTTCGATGGCGTGTAGAAGCACGCATACCTCATCGACAGTGCGCTTGGTGATTTCCGGCGGAGGATTTCCGACATCGGGCCCGTGCTGCGCTCCAGGATGGCCAATACCGCGAAACAGCCAGTCCATTGATATGTCGAGCGCATTGCACAGACTGACTGCATGGGACAGGGTGATGGGGCCGCCGCGCTTCCACCGGCTGATGGTCGCCTCGTCCACGTTCAACGCGCATGCCAGCGCCGTCGCCTTGTAGTTCCCGCGGAGCTGCATGGCTGCGACGAGCCGGTCACCGAAATGTTTAGCCCTCGTATCCGGCCTCATGTGCTTCTCCCTAAGCGCTAACGCTGAATTATCCGGGTTCCGTGGGCGCGGCGATCATAGGTCATGCCAATTTAACTTTCGATCTTTCGATCGCACAATTTACTTCTGCAGCGATTCTTTGGTTATTTAAAGCACTAGCACCCTATCAATGTAGACAGGTCTTGCCGTTGTATTGTCACGTTGTCGGCAGAACGGTGCGTGCCGCCGGACTCACTGCGGGACAGCTTATCTTCGCGAAAGGCGAATTGACCAAATCGGTCTAGCCGTCCATATCGCATTCAAATCATGAACTTAGATTGAGATGTGGCGGATTTTTGGCGAATCCCGGCCGGGCCTCTTTGTGGCCGTCGTTGAGGCCGATCGCACGTTTCGGACCCTTTTCAACCGCCAGTCGGTGCTCGAAGGTCTTGCGCAAGAAACAGGTACCGGCGTGGTCGTTCGAATGGCAGTTGAACCCTCGGAATCAGCCATTGACTGGGCGCTAGGCCGAACGGCCGGAGAGGGTCGGTATCTGCCTCTCATCATAGGCACATTGCAGATGCAAGATCTCGTTCAGTCCAGGCAATCCGAAAGCCATTTGATTTTCACCGCGTTCCTGCCGCAGTTCGTCGACTCGACACAACCTGTCACTGCGCAGTTCGCGGTACTCGGTGTGTTGTTCCTGTGCCTGGAATGGATTGCCATCAGCGCCTACGCCTATATGGGTCTGCACATGCGGCGCTGGTTCGCCGAGCCGCGTGGCAAGCGTATGTTCAATCGTTGCTGCGCCGGGCTGTTATCGGCTGCCGCTTCGGTATTGCTGATGGCGCGTCGCGCCTGAGGACGCCACGGCTATCGCGCCCGACTGGGTGCAGGCCTTGCGCGTAGCAGCTGCCGCCAGGCTGCGTTCGGCTGCGAAGCAGTCGTAAAATCAGACACCGCTTTTTCAGGTTAATCGTGCACGAATGATCACGACTGCTACGCAGCCGGACGCAGGCTTCGCCAGCTGCTACGGGGGATGTGTAGATCCGGAGAAAGTTTGAACGCAAGAGACGGGGTGCTGCTCTGCTGTCTGGGGTTCAGACTGCATGCTGTGACCGCCGCCCTGTCTCAGGAATCCCTATGTCTGACACTTACCATCACGCCAGCGCATTCCTGGCCTCGATCGACGAGGACTGGGCGCGGCATATCACCGCCATCGGCCCTTGCCTGCACCAGCCAAAACCGGCTCGTGATCCCTGTGAAGCACTGATACGGGCGATTGCCTATCAACAACTGCATGCCCGCGCTGGCGATGCGATTCTGGGTCGGATGCTGGCGCTTTTTCCGCAACAGGACTTCCCGAGTGCCGAGCAGCTTCTGGCGACGGAATTTGACGTGCTGCGAGCCTGTGGTTTCTCCGCGAGCAAGATCGCGACGATTCAGGGCATCGCCCAGGCCACACTCGCTGGCGTAGTTCCGGATTATCCGAGCGCACTGCGGATGAATGACGACGCGCTGATCGAAAGGCTGACCAGCCTGCGCGGCGTCGGTCGCTGGACCGTGGAGATGTTGCTGATCTACTCCCTGGAACGCGCGGACATCCTGCCTGCCGACGACTTTGGCGTACGAGACGGTTATCGCCGTCTCAAAGGCCTGGAACAACAGCCAACCCGCAAACAGATGATCGACCTCGGTCAGCCCTGGAGCCCCTACCGGACCGTAGCAGCCTGGTATTTGTGGCGAGTGCCAAGCCGTTGAGCCGCCCGTTCCTGTTGCTCGGCCGCCAAGGCCAACCCGTGTCAAGCACTGAACCCGGGACCCTCGGCGGTCATCGCCGATCACGGATCTACGGCCGCCTGGACTGCCCCGCCGCCTTGCGCGCGATTGCGCGAGGTGGCTACGTGGCCCATAGAGTGTTTTTTCTCGATGAAGCCACAGCCCGCGCCGCCGGTTATCGCCCGTGCGCGCGGTGTATGCCGGGCCAGTATGCAGAGTGGAAAGCCCAATTGCCCTTTCGGAGGTTCCCATGCAGCTCGAAGGTTCCTGCCATTGTGGTGCGGTCAGCTTCAGCCTGAACAGCGCCCATCCCTACCCTTACCAACGCTGCTATTGCTCGATCTGTCGCAAGACCCAGGGTGGTGGCGGTTACGCGATCAACCTGGGGGGTGATGCCAACAGTCTGAAAGTCCGCGGTCGCAAGCAGATCACGGTCTATCACGCGCGGATCAAGAATGAAGGTGACAGTCGCGCCCGCCGCAGCACGGCCGAGCGGCACTTCTGCAAACTGTGCGGCAGTGCGCTCTGGCTGTTCAGCCCCGAGTGGCCGGAACTGATCCATCCGTTCGCCTCGGCCATCGATACACCGCTGCCGGTACCACCGGAGCACACCCACCTGATGCTCGGCTCGAAAGCCGACTGGGTGGAGGTCGAGGCGCACCCCGGCGACCGGCAATTCGAGGCCTACCCCGAAGAATCCATCGCCCAGTGGCATGAGCGGCTGGGTTTGAGCCGATAGGCAATCGGGAGCAGGCTCAAAAGATCGTCCGAACGCGGCCCCAACCTGCGGCAGCTCCTACGCCGGAAACGAAGGTACACCGCTGTGAAAACGGAACTCGACGTCTGGAGACTCGATCAACTCCTGCTCGGCCGCCCTGACCCTGTCGATCACCTGGGCGATGTCCTTGGCGTCGCCGTACTGGTAAGCCAGTTTCAGATAACCCTGGAAGTGCCGGGCTTCGCTTTTCAAAAGGCCGAAGTAGAACTTGCCCAGTTCTTCATCCAGATGCGGCACCAGCGCCTCGAAGCGTTCGCAGCTTCGCGCCTCGATAAAGGCCCCCACCACCAGGGTATCCACCAGTTTCACGGGTTCGTGGTTGCGCACCACCTTGCGCAGCCCCGAGGCATAACGCCCGGCGGAGAGCTGGCGCAGCTCGATCTTGCGCTTTTTCATCAGGCGCATGACCTGTTCATGGTGGACCAGCTCTTCCCGGGCCAGGCGTGACATCAGGTTGATCAGATCGACGTGGGAGTGATACTTGGCGATCAGGCTGAGCGCGGTGCTGGCGGCCTTGAACTCGCAGTTCTTGTGGTCGATCAGCAGGGTCTGCTGATCCGCCAGCGCGGCCTGGATCCAGCCTTCAGGGGTGCGGCAACCGAGGAACTCATGAATTTCGGGAAGAATCATCGGCACACTTCCGCAAGTTCAGGAGCGTGGCAAGGCAGGATGGTAGCGACTTCAGCGATCAGTAACATGAGGCTCACGAAAGATAGGTTCACAGCGAAGGGCGCTGATTATACCGGCCGGGCCGCAGACCACCAGTCGGCCGGCTTGACATGTATCAACATCACGCCTGGCGCACAGCAACTATAGTTGTGCAACGTAGCGCCTTTTCACTATGGAGATCCCGATCATGCAAGCCATTCGCAGCATCCTGGTGGTTATTGAGCCCGAGCACTCGGAAAGCCTCGCCCTCAAACGCGCCAAGTTGATCGCCGGGGTCACCCAGGCGCACCTGCATTTGCTGGTGTGCGACAAGAAACATGATCACTCGGCGCTCCTGCGCGGACTCAAAAACAGCTTGCTGGAGGAAGGCTACAGCGTCACCACCGAACAGGCCTGGAACGAAAGCCCGCACAAAACCGCCATCGATGTGCAGCAGGCCGAAGGTTGCGGGCTGGTGATCAAGCAGCATTTCCCCGACAACCCGTTGAAAAAGGCCTTGCTCACCCCCGCCGACTGGAAACTGCTGCGTTATTGCCCGACACCCGTGTTGCTGGTCAAGACCGCCAAGCCCTGGACCGGCGGCGTGATTATGGCGGCCGTCGACGTTGGTAACACCGATGGTGAACATCGCAACCTGCACGCCAAAATTATCGATTACGGCTTCGATATCGCCAGCCTGGCCAAGGGGCAGCTGCATGTCATCAGTGCCCATCCGTCACCGATGCTGTCGGCGGCCGACCCGGTGTTCCAGCTCAGGGAAACCATCGAAGCCCGCTACCGCGAGCAGAGCAAGGCGTTCCAGGCCGAATTCGACATCGATGACGCGCACCTGCACATCGAGGAAGGGCCGGCGGATGTGTTGATTCCGCACACCGCCCATCAACTGCAGGCCACTGTGACGGTGATCGGCACGGTGGCTCGCACCGGATTGTCAGGTGCCTTGATCGGCAATACCGCGGAAGTGGTGCTCGACTCACTGGAAAGCGACGTGCTGGTGCTCAAGCCGGATGAGATCATGGACCATCTGGAGGAGATTGTTACCAAGCATTAAAAGTCAGAGGATCAAAAGATCGTGCACCTGCGATAGGGTGGGCGTCTGCAATCCCCCCGGTAGGAGCTGCCGCAGGCTGCGATCTTTTGACTTCAATCAGGCGCCAACGCATCCCTGAGAAACCCGGGGGCGATGTATCGCTGATAATGCGCTTCAGACAGCAGGAAAAATTCCCGATCGATGGCGTCACGCAGCTCGGGCAGGTTCCAGTCGCGAAACTCCGGCAACAGCACCATCCCATAGGCGTCCAGATTATTGATGACCCGCGCGCCACGGGCGATCAACTGATAAGCCCAGCAATACTCGGACTGATGGGGCACGAAGCGGATTTTGCGCTGTTCCAGCTGCAGCCGTAGCCGCTGAGGGTCGAAAATCTCCAGTTTGCCGGCCATCACCTGCACCAACAGCTGCTCCAGGCGCAGCCATACCGCACGTTTTTGTTCCTCGTTGTAGCCGTTCCAGTGAATCACTTCATGATGGAACCGCTTGCAGCCACGGCACACCAAATCACCGTAAACAGTGGAGCAAAGGCCGACGCAGGGGGTCTTGATGGTTTGATTGGGCATAGGTAGGCAGGACGCGAGAAGCAGGACAGGTCGGCATGTTAGCCCTTTGTCTAACATTGATCACCCCTCAAAACTTCAGGGTCGAACTTACCTTTAAAATTTTTTTGCCGTAGAATCAGCCAGCCTTTTAAGGCGCCAATGTCCGTTAGAAGCTGTTTTCAAAGCGTCACGAGCACAGTCGTTCCTTCAGAGCGGTGTTGGCGAAGGGTTTTTCCAGCGGGGAAAAGTCCAACGCCAACCCTCATCAGCTCCCCGTTCTGCAGGCGTAAAACTTTGAAAGCAGCTTCTGTAAGGAATTGTCGGTAATTCTGGCTAAGCGGCCCACAACGCCACGCAGCGCATGAGTACGGCAATTTCGGGATGAGCGTCCCGGACACCCATTTGGGACCACTGATGAGGGTAATAACTGTGCTTGAAGCCTACCGCAAACATATCGAAGAGCGCGCAGCACTGGGTATCGTTCCCCAGCCGCTTAACGCCGAACAAACTGCAGGCCTGGTCGAGCTGCTGAAGAATCCCCCGGCTGGCGAAGAAGCTTTCCTCGTTGACCTGATCACCCATCGCGTTCCACCTGGAGTGGACGAAGCCGCCTATGTAAAGGCCGGTTTCCTGTCCGCGCTGGCCAAAGGCGAAGCCACTTCCCCTCTGATCGACAAAAAACGCGCGGTTGAACTGCTCGGCACCATGCAGGGCGGCTACAACATCGTGACCCTGGTTGACCTGCTGGACAACGCCGAACTGGCGCCAGTCGCAGCCAAGGAACTCAAGCACACCTTGCTGATGTTCGATGCTTTCCACGACGTCGCGGAAAAAGCCAAAAACGGCAACGTTCACGCTCAAGGCGTCCTGCAATCCTGGGCCGACGGCGAGTGGTTCCAGAAGCGCCCGGTGCTGGCCGACAAGATCAGCCTGCGCGTATTCAAGGTCACCGGCGAAACCAACACCGACGACCTGTCCCCTGCTCCCGATGCCTGGTCCCGTCCTGACATCCCGCTGCACGCCCTGGCCATGCTGAAAATGGCCCGTGACGGCATCGTTCCGGACGAGCAAGGCGTCACCGGCCCGATGAAGCAAATCGAAACGATGCGCGGCGAAGGCTTCCCGATCGCCTACGTCGGTGACGTGGTCGGTACCGGTTCTTCGCGTAAATCGGCGACCAACTCGGTGCTGTGGTTCTTCGGCGACGACGTTCCTTACGTGCCGAACAAGCGTGCCGGCGGTTTCTGCTTCGGCAACAAGATCGCTCCAATCTTCTACAACACCATGGAAGATGCTGGCGCACTGCCGATCGAATTCGACGTCACCAACATGAACATGGGCGACGTGATCGACCTGTACCCACATGCTGGCAAAGTCTGCAAACACGGCACTGACGAAGTCCTGACCACCTTCGAAATGAAGACCCCGGTGCTGTTGGACGAAGTCCGTGCCGGCGGCCGTATCCCGCTGATCATCGGCCGTGGCCTGACCGAGAAGGCTCGCGCCGAGCTGGGTCTGCCACCTTCGACGCTGTTCAAGCTGCCTGAAGCACCGGCTGAAAGCACCAAGGGTTACACCCTGGCGCAGAAAATGGTCGGCAAGGCGTGCGGCGTGGCTGGCGTTCGTCCAGGTACCTACTGCGAACCGAAAATGACCACCGTCGGTTCCCAGGACACCACCGGTCCTATGACCCGTGACGAACTGAAAGACCTGGCGTGCCTGGGCTTCTCGACCGATCTGGTGATGCAGTCCTTCTGCCACACCGCGGCCTATCCAAAGCCGATCGACGTGACCACCCACCACACCCTGCCTGACTTCATCATGACCCGCGGCGGCGTTTCCCTGCGTCCGGGCGACGGCATCATCCACAGCTGGCTGAACCGCATGCTGCTGCCGGACACCGTCGGCACCGGTGGTGACTCCCACACCCGTTTCCCGATGGGGATCTCCTTCCCGGCCGGTTCCGGTCTGGTGGCGTTCGCTGCCGCCACCGGCGTGATGCCGCTGGACATGCCGGAATCGATCCTGGTGCGCTTCAAAGGCAAGATGCAACCGGGCGTCACCCTGCGTGACCTGGTTCACGCCATTCCTTACTACGCGATCCAGGCTGGCCTGTTGACCGTAGAGAAGAAAGGCAAGAAGAACGCATTCTCCGGTCGCATCCTGGAAATCGAAGGCCTCGATAACCTGAGCATCGAGCAAGCGTTCGAACTGTCCGACGCCTCCGCCGAACGTTCCGCTGCCGGCTGCACCATCAAGCTGTCGAAAGAGTCGATCACCGAGTACCTGAGCTCCAACATCACCCTCCTGCGCTGGATGATCGGCGAAGGCTATGGCGATGCACGGACTCTGGAACGTCGCGCGCAAGCGATGGAAGCCTGGATCGCCAACCCTGAGCTGATGGTTGCCGATGCTGATGCCGAATACGCTGAAACCATCGAAATCGACCTGGCCGACATCAAAGAGCCTGTACTCTGCGCGCCGAACGACCCGGACGACGCCCGTCTGCTTTCCAGCGTTGCTGGCGAGAAGATCGACGAAGTGTTCATCGGTTCGTGCATGACCAACATCGGTCACTTCCGCGCTGCCGGTAAACTGCTGGAAAAAGTCGACGGTTCGCTGCCAACGCGTCTGTGGCTGTCGCCGCCGACCAAGATGGACGCTCACCAGTTGACCGAAGAAGGCTACTACGGCATCTACGGCAAGGCTGGCGCGCGCATGGAAATGCCGGGCTGCTCGCTGTGCATGGGTAACCAGGCTCGCGTTGAACCGAACGCCACCGTGGTGTCGACGTCGACCCGTAACTTCCCGAACCGTCTGGGCGATGGCGCGAACGTCTACCTGGCTTCGGCCGAGCTGGCGTCCGTGGCTTCGATCCTGGGTCGCCTGCCGACCGTCGAGGAGTACATGGCCTACGCGAAGGAAATCGACACCATGGCCAGCGATGTTTATCGCTACCTGAGTTTCGACCAGATCGCCGAGTTCCGTGAAGCGGCTGCGAATGCCAACATTCCGGTCATTCAAGCCTAACGCTGCAACCCGGTAAAAAAACGCCGCCCATCGTGAGATGTGCGGCGTTTTTTTATGCCCCGGAATCAAAAGATCGCAGCCTGCGGCATATACACCCGCAATATCACGGGTGTACTCGGTCGGCGTAGGAGCTGCCGCAGGCGGCGATCTTTTGATCTTGTTTTCTAGGCCATCAACGAATAGATCAACGCCGTAATCGCCACCAGGCCCACCGCCGTCACAAAGACGTTGGAAGCCTGACCACGAAACCGTGCCATGGCCGGCACCTTACGGATTGCGTACATCGGCATCAGGAACAGAATCGCCGCGATGATCGGGCCACCGAGGGTTTCGATCATGCCCAGAATGCTCGGGTTGAGCGTGGCGACGATCCAGCACACCACCAGCATGAACGCTGCGGTCATGCGGTCCAGGGTCTTCGGTGCCGGACGACGACCGCTCTTGACGATCAAGCCCTTGAGGCCTTCGCTGGCGCCGATGTAATGCCCCAGGAACGACTTGGAAATGGCCACGAACGCAATCAGCGGTGCGGCGAAGGCAATCGTCGGGTTGCTGAAGTGGTTGGCCAGGTACGACAGGATCGACAGATTCTGCGCCTTGGCTTCGGCCAGTTGTGCCGGAGACAGGGTCAGCACGCAACTGAAGACGAAGAACAGCACCATCACCACCATCAGGCCGTGGGCGCGGGACAGAATCTGCGAGCTGCGCTCTTCGGCATGCTCGCCATAACGACGCTTCTGGTCTACCGCAAAGGCCGAGATGATCGGCGAGTGGTTGAACGAGAACACCATCACCGGAATCGCCAGCCACAGGGTATGCAGCAGTGCCGAAGGCTCAGGCAGTGTGCTCGCGGTAGCAAGAATGCCGCCGTTCCAGTGCGGAACCAGGAACACCGCGAGGAACAGCAACGCAACGATGAACGGATAGACCATCAGGCTCATGGCCTTGACGATCACCTGTTCACCACAGCGCACCACCGCCAGCAGGCCGAGGATCAGCACCAGCGACAGCACCATCCGCGGTGGCGGCGTGATGTGCAGTTGGTGTTCGAGGAAACTGCCCACGGTGTTGGTCAACGCAACGCTGTAGATCAACAGGATCGGGAAGATCGCAAAGAAATACAGCAAGGTGATCAACGCCCCGGCCTTGATCCCGAAATGTTCTTCGACCACTTCGGTGATGTCGGCACCGGCACGGCCGGAGAGCACGAAGCGGGTCAGGCCACGGTGCGCATAAAAAGTCATCGGGAACGCCAACAGCGCCAGAATCATCAGCGGCCAGAAGCCACCGAGACCGGCGTTGATCGGCAGAAACAGGGTACCCGCGCCAATCGCAGTACCAAACAGGCCCAGCATCCAGGTTGTATCGTGGCGATTCCAGCTACTGAGACTCGCTGGTGTCGCCACTTCATAGCGTTCGTCGACGCTATTGGCCTGATCATTCATCCGGTTGGATCTCCGCATTCCAGTCATTTGCCACACAGTCGGAGCGAGTCAGAAAATGCTGACAGGCAGCGCCCCGGCCGTAACAGGGGCGCGATTGTCCGGGATTAACCAACAGAAGCAAAGACTTAGCTGAGGAATGGTAAAGCGGATCAGGTGACCGTCAGAGATCGTGGTGGCTGTGGCGCCCTCTCGCGGGTAGGAGCTGCCGCAGGCTGCGATCTTTTGATCTTGCTCTTGCTCTTACGCGGCGCTGCGATCTTTGAACCCACACCGCACCGCGCCAGCTACCCTTGTCACATCTCTCGAACCAGCAGTCTTGAGTCTTTTTTGAAAGATGTCCCAAGGATGAGCTAAATACTAATGACAACTTCGGCAAAATCCACCGTTTGAAATCCACAGGAGCGCAGTATGCCCGTCACCGTTCTGGTACTGGTTGAAACCATTAACGATTACCTGCCGATCCTCGAACACCGCGGTTTTCACCTGATTCTTGCACCTACACCGGCCGAGCGAGCCCAGGCCATTCAGACCCATGCCGGGCAGATCAAGGCCGTACTGACCCGCGGTCCGCTTGGATTGAGCGCCGACGAAATCGCCGCTCTGCCGCTGCTGGAAATCATCTGCGTGATCGGCGCCGGCTATGAACACGTCGACCTGCAAGCCGCCAGCAACCGCGGCATCCGCGTGACCAACGGTGCAGGAGTGAATGCTTCGTCGGTGGCCGACCATGCCATGGCACTGCTGCTGGCCCTGGTACGCGACATTCCCCGGGCAGATGCCGCGGTCCGGCGCGGTGAGTGGCCGAAAATCATGCGCCCTTCCCTCGCCGGCAAACGCCTGGGCATCCTCGGCCTCGGTGCCGTCGGCATGGCCATCGCCAAACGCGCGGTCAAAGGCTTCGATATGACAGTGAGTTACCACAATCGTCAGCTGCGCAGCGACGTGCCCTACAGTTTTTACTCGACGCCCACCGAGCTGGCCCGGACCTCTGACTTCCTGATCATTGCCACTCCTGGTGGTCTCGGTACACACCATTTGATCAACAAGCAGGTGCTGGAAGCCTTGGGTCCCGACGGTTTTATCGTCAACATCGCCCGGGCCAGCGTGATAGTCACCGCCGATCTGATCTGCGCGCTGGAGCAGCGACGGATCGCCGGTGCCGCCCTGGACGTATTCGATGCCGAGCCGCAGGTACCGCAAGCGCTCAAGGTACTAAGCAACGTGATCCTCACTCCGCATGTCGCCGGGCTGTCTCCGGAAGCGACCCAGGCCACCGTGGGGTTGGTGGGGGAAAACCTTCTGGCGCATTTCTCCGGCCGCCCATTATTGACCCCCATCGACCTGCCGCGAGCGAAATGACCGGGGTGGCCCAAGGGCATTCAAACGCTTGTATCAAAAGCAATGATTGCCCGGCAACACGCTCACCTATAACGGCTTGCCGCGGTTGTGGGCTCAGGGCGGGCGCATTAGATTAGGCAATAATGTCGAGCCTCCAAAATAAGCAGAAGGGATAAGCATGGCGCTTACTGATCAGTCCACCGGTGTCCGCTCCGGCGAAGAACTCGATGTGAACCTCATCGATCCGTACCTCAAGGCGCATATTCCCGGCCTGAGCGGGACGCCACGGATCAGCCAGTTTCCGGGTGGGGCCTCGAATCTGACCTACCTGCTCGAATACCCCGGGCAGGAGTTCGTCCTGCGTCGACCGCCGTTCGGCCACAAAGCCAAATCCGCCCACGACATGGGTCGCGAGTACCGGATTCTCAATCAGCTCAAGGACGGCTTCCCCTATTGCCCGAAGGCCTATGTGCATTGCACCGACGAATCGGTGATCGGCGCCGAATTCTATGTAATGGAGCGGGTCAAGGGCATCATCCTGCGCTCCGACCTGCCGCCGGAACTGGGCCTTGGTGCGCAGAAGACCGAAGCACTGTGCAAGAGCTTCATCGACAAGTTCGTCGAGCTGCATCAGGTCGATTACACGGCCTGCGGCCTGGCCGATCTGGGCAAGCCCGAAGGTTATGTGCAGCGGCAGATTCGTGGCTGGAGCGATCGCTACGACAAAGCGCTGACCCCTGATGCCCCGAACTGGGAAGCGGTCAAGGCCTGGCTCAACGACAAGATGCCCGCCGATCACCCGACCTCGAGCATCGTGCACAACGACTATCGTTTCGACAACGTGATCCTCGACCCGAACAACCCGATGCAGATCATCGGCGTATTGGACTGGGAACTGACCACCCTCGGCGACCCGCTGATGGACCTGGGCAACACCCTCGCCTACTGGATCGAAGCCGCCGACCCGGCACCGGTGCAACTGATGCGCCGCCAGCCGAGCCATGCGCCCGGCATGTTGACCCGCCGCCAGTTCGTCGATTATTACGCCGAACGCGCAGGCATCCAGATCGACAACTTCGACTTCTACTACACCTACGGGCTGTTCCGCCTGGCCGGTATCGTGCAGCAGATCTACTACCGCTTCTTCCATGGCCAGACCCAGGACAAACGCTTCGCGCAGTTCATTCACATGAACAAACTGCTGGAGCAGATGAGCCTGCAAGTCATCCACACATCCAGCCTCTGACTGCGCGCCTCGCGCCTGGCATACAACAAGGAAAAACCATGTCCAAGACTCAGTTGTTCGACCTCGACGGCAAGATCGCTTTCGTTTCCGGCGCCAGCCGCGGTATCGGCGAAGCCATCGCCAAACTGCTGGCCCAGCAAGGCGCCCACGTAATCGTCTCGAGCCGCAAGCTCGACGGTTGCCAGCACGTTGCCGACGCCATCATCGCCGACGGCGGCAAAGCCACTGCGGTCGCCTGCCACATCGGTGAAATGGAACAGATCAGCCAGGTCTTCGCCGGCATCCGCGAACAGTTCGGGCGCCTGGACATCCTGGTCAACAACGCCGCGACCAACCCGCAGTTCTGCAACGTGCTGGATACCGACCTGAGCGCATTCCAGAAAACTGTCGACGTGAACATCCGCGGCTACTTCTTCATGTCGGTGGAAGCCGGCAAGCTGATGCGCGAGAACGGTGGCGGCAGCATCATCAACGTGGCTTCGATCAACGGCATTTCGCCGGGCATCTTCCAGGGCATCTACTCGATGACCAAGGCTGCAGTGATCAACATGACCAAGGTCTTCGCCAAGGAATGCGCGCAGTTCGGTATCCGCTGCAACGCCTTGCTGCCAGGCCTGACCGACACCAGGTTCGCTTCGGCACTGGTGAAGAATGACGCGATTCTGAATACCGCGCTGCAGCAGATCCCGCTCAAGCGGGTGGCAGCGCCGAGTGAAATGGCCGGGGCGGTGTTGTACCTGGCCAGTGAGGCGTCGAGCTATACCACTGGGGTTTCGCTGAATGTGGATGGTGGGTTTTTGTCCTGATTGCAGCGGGTTCGGGGTGAGCAAGAGGCAGCGTTGGGGCTAATGCCGACCAGTTAAGGAATTTGTGGCTTCGCACATTCCCCCGTAGGAGCTGCCGCAGGCTGCGATCTTTTGATCTTCGCGTTTGGGTCTGGGGTGTCCGCCGAAAAGATCGCAGGCTGCGCCAGCTCCTACGCCGACCGGGTACACCCGCAATATCCGGCTAACGCCATTCCCCGACCGCGCCCCCCCGAATTCACGGATTCACCCACCCCCTGTAGGAGCTGCCGCAGGCTGCGATCTTTTGATCTTCGCGTTTGGGTCTGGGTGTCCGCCGAAAAGATCGCAGGCTGCGCCAGCTCCTACGCCGACCGGGTACACCCGCAATATCCGGCTAACGCCATCCCCCGACCGCGCGCACCCCCGAATTTCACGGATTCACCCACCCCGTAGGAGCTGCCGCAGCGGTAACGGCTGCTGGCAGTTTCGCAGGAATGGATATGTACACCAACAAGGGATAGGTGGGCTGCAAGGCCGCTTTCGCGAGCAGGCTCGCTCCCACAATTGATCCGTGTAC
The DNA here is from genome assembly GCF_057838875.1 of Pseudomonas sp. KH_050. Classification (NCBI taxonomy): domain Bacteria; kingdom Pseudomonadati; phylum Pseudomonadota; class Gammaproteobacteria; order Pseudomonadales; family Pseudomonadaceae; genus Pseudomonas; species Pseudomonas sp. KH_050. The sequence goes on from NZ_CM174478.1 coordinate 3,864,039, forward strand.
ATCCGCAATGGATGGGTCGGCATTCAGGTCGCGAGCAAGCCCGCTTCAACAGTGAATGCTCACGACGAATTAATGAATATTTATTCCACCTATTGAACATCAGGAATATTTATTCCATTAATACCCCTCCCGAAAACAAAAATCCAAAAGGACCTCCACCATGCGCGAACTCGGAATCGGCTTGATCGGCACAGGCTTCATGGGCCGCGCCCATGCCCTGGCTTTTCGCAACGTCAGTGCAGTCTTTGAACTGCCCATGCACCTGCGCCTGGCCGCCCTGGCCGACGCCGACAGCCAACGCGCCGAACACTGCGCCAACGCCTGGGGCTTCGAAAAAGCCCATGGCGACTGGCAACAACTGATCGACGACCCGAAGGTCAATGTCGTCGCCATCACCACCCCCAACCACCTGCACTACCCCATGGCCATGGCCGCCCTGGCCGCGGGCAAAGCGCTGTACTGCGAAAAGCCACTGGCGGTCAGCCTCGACCAGGCCGACCAGATGCGCCGCGCCGCCAAGGCCGCTGGCGTGGTGACCCGCGTCGGCTACAACTACCAGCACAACCCGATCATTGGCCTGGCCCGTGAATTGATTCAGAGCGGCGAACTCGGCGAGATCATCAGTTTCCAGGGCGAATTCAGCGAAGACTTCATGGCTGACCCGCAATCCCCCTGGTCCTGGCGTTGCGAAGCGCAACATGCCGGTGGTGCCCTGGCGGATCTGGGCAGCCATTTACTGGCGATGGCTCGGTACCTGGTCGGTGATGTGGAAGCGGTGTGTGCCGATACCCAGACCGTGCACCGTCAGCGCCCCGCCACCCCAGGCAGCCTCGAGCAACGCAGCATCGCCGTGGACGACCAGGCGCATGCCCTGCTGCGTTTCGCCAACGGTGCGCGCGGCACGTTCAGCAGCAGTTGGCTCAAGCATGGCTACAAGAATCACCTGAGCTTCGAGATCAGCGGCACTCGCGGCACCCTGGCATTCGATCAAGAGCGTTTGAATGAACTGCGTGTGTGCCGCGCAGGTCAGGACGGCTTCACGCGGCTGCTGGCCGGCCCTTCCCTGCCCGGTTACGCCGCGTTCAGTCCGGCGCCGGGACATCAGCTGGGGTACAACGAGTTGAAGACCCTGGAGGTTCACGCCCTGATCATGGCGCTGGCCGGCCAAGCTTGCGAGGGGACCGACTTTGAACAAGCCTGGGAGGTGGAACGACTGGCGACTGCTATCCGTCTGGCCGCGCTGGAGCAGCGCTGGGTCAAGGTCAATGAGCTGTAACTGAGCGCAGTGGGTTTCGAAGCACCCGTACTTCGAATCCCACCGTCTCTTCTTGCCAGCGACGTCGGTCAGGCCGCCAACTGGCCGTCGGCAATCGCCGCCGACGCCGCCAGCATCGCCCGCAACAACACCGCGCAGCCGGCCGCCAGATCGTCCGGCGTGGCATTTTCGATTTCGTTGTGGCTGATGCCGCCTTCGCACGGCACGAAGATCATCCCGGCCGGACCCAGTTCGGCGAGGAAGATCGCGTCATGCCCGGCTCCGCTGACGATGTCCATGTGTGACAAGCCCAGGCCTTGTGCGGCATTGCGCACGGCATCGACGCAGCCCTTGTCGAAATACAGCGGCGGGAAATCGGCGGTCGGCGTCAGCTCAAAACTCAGGCCGTGTTCCTGGCAGGTGGTGTCGATCACCTGTTTGACCTCGGCAATCATCGAGTCCAGCCGCGCGGGTTCGAGATGGCGGAAATCCAGGGTCATGCGCACTTCGCCGGGAATCACATTGCGCGAGCCCGGGTAGGCTTGCAGGCAACCGACGGTGCCGCAGGCATGGGGTTGATGGCTCAAGGCAACGCGATTGACGGCCGAAACCACTACCGCCGCGCCAACCAGAGCGTCCTTGCGCAAGTGCATCGGGGTCGGACCGGCATGGGCTTCGACGCCCTTGAGTTTGAGGTCGAACCATTTCTGCCCCAGCGCGCCCATCACTACGCCGATAGTTTTGCGCTCATCCTCAAGGATCGGTCCTTGCTCGATATGCGCTTCGAAATAAGCACCCACCGCATGGCCGCTGACCTGGCGACTGCCGGCATAACCGATGGCGTTCAGCGCTTCGCCGACGGTCACGCCTTCGGCATCGGTCTTGGCCAGGGTTTCTTCCAGGGTGAATTTCTTGGCGAACACTCCAGAACCCATCATGCACGGGGCAAATCGCGAGCCTTCTTCGTTGGTCCAGACCACCACTTCCAGCGGTGCTTCGGTTTCAATGCCGAGGTCATTGAGGGTGCGCAACACTTCGACGCCGGCCAACACGCCGAAGCAGCCGTCGAATTTTCCGCCGGTGGGCTGGGTGTCGATATGGCTGCCGGTCATCACCGGCGGCAGCTGCGGATTGCGCCCGGGGCGGCGGGCGAAGATGTTGCCGACAGCATCGATGCTCACGCTGCAGCCCGCCTCCTCACACCAGCGCACGAAGATGTCACGGGCCTGGCGGTCGAGGTCGGTCAGGGCCAGGCGACAGACACCGCCCTTGACCGTGGCGCCGAGTTTGGCCAATTCCATCAGCGACTGCCACAGACGGTCGCGGTTGATGTGCTGATGGGTGGACTGCAGAACGTCAAGGGCTGCGTTCATCATGATCTCCTCAGGCAATTTATTGTTTGGTAAGCCACAAACATCGGGCATTGGTATTTCTGTGGGTTTAGCGCAAACCCGAAAAGATCGCAGCCTGCGGCAGCTCCTACGGGAATGCGCATGGCATCACACCGGCGTCTTGGCCACCGCCGTGTCACTGCGGCCCATCATGCACAGCCCGTAATACAGCAACCCGCCCAGCGCCGAACCGGTGAACCAGCCATAGCTGTAAAACCAGCTGAAGACGTCACTGCCCAACGACAGCACGGTCAGCGCCACCGGGATGCCGAAGGCGATAAACCCGTTCCAGTTCCACGCCGGGTACACGTCGTCGCGGTACAGGCCAGCCAGGTCGAGTTGTTGTTTCTTGATCAGGAAGTAGTCCACCACCATGATCCCGGCGATCGGCCCGAGCAGGCTGGAATACCCCAGCAACCAGTTGGAATAGACCGTTTCCAGGCTGATATCGGAGACCAGCAAACCGAGTTTTTTCAGCAGTTCGTGGGCCATCAACGCCAGGCCTACCAGCCCGGTCAGCATCACCGCCTTGGTCCGGTTGATCAGTTTGGGCGCAAGGTTCTGGAAGTCGTTGGTCGGCGAAACAATGTTCGCCGCAGTGTTGGTAGACAAGGTCGCAACGATGATTACAAACATGGCCAGCGCCACCCAGACCGGGCTTTGGATATGCCCGATCAGCGTCACCGGATCGGAGACCGTCACCCCCACCAGCCCGGCCGAAGCCGCTGTCATCACCACCCCTAGCGAGGCGAACAGGAACATGGTCAGCGGCAAACCGATGATCTGCCCGACGATCTGGTCTTTCTGGCTTTTCGCGTAGCGGCTGAAGTCCGGGATGTTCAGCGACAGCGTCGCCCAGAACCCGACCATGGCGGTCAGCCCGGCCATGAAGTAACTCGTCACTCCAGCGCCTTCCGGGCGTTTCGGCGGTTGCGCCATCAGTTCGCTCAACGAGACGTTCGGCAAGGCCCAGAACAGCAAGCCCGCGCCCACCAGCACCAGCAGTGGCGCGGACAGGGTTTCCAGCCACTTGATCGAATCCGCTCCGCGCAGCACCACCCACAGGTTGAGCGCCCAGAACAACATGAAGCCGATCACCTCACCGGTGCCGCCCAGGGCCTTCCAGCCCTCGAACACCGAGCCCAGGAACAGGTGAATGGCCAGCCCGCCGAACATCGTCTGGATGCCGAACCAGCCGCAGGCCACCAGCGCCCGGATCAAACACGGCACGTTGGAGCCGATGACCCCGAACGATGAGCGCAGCAGCACCGGAAACGGGATGCCGTACTTGGTGCCGGCGAAGGCATTGAGAGTCAAGGGGATCAGCACAATGATGTTGGCGAACAGAATCGCCAGCAGCGCCTCGCCGACCGACAGCCCGAAATACGCAGTGAGCACCCCGCCGAGGGTATAGGTCGGCACGCAGATCGCCATGCCGACCCAGAGCGCCGTGATGTGCCATTTGTTCCAGGTTCGTTCACGCACCTTGGTCGGCGCTATGTCGTGGTTATAACGGGGACTGTCGAGGACGTCGCTGCCTGCCTCGAGCTCGTACAAGCCGTCGCGCTCGGTCACTTGCGATCTGATCTGGTGCATGGCCGCTCCACTGTTCTTTTGATTATTTTGCTCATCGGACAGGTTGCCGGATTGAACCGCAAACCCGGCGATGGCCGGAGTACTTACGACTTTCACGGACCGGCCAACGTCGCATCGGCGGCACTCAATAACCGTGCCGGATATCCCGTTTACTCGCTCGTCAGGTACGTAAAATCCATGTAAACAACTGATGTTTATCAGTTTTATTCAGCAACTCATTGAGACCAGGCTTACTTGCTCCATCACTCAAGGATCATTCCAGGCAAGTTATCCAAACAGTCAGGACTCAATCTGGTGCAGCAGTATTTTTTCAAATGTTTTCACACGCCCATAGGCATAGCTCAAGCAGCTGATTTCACATAAGAAATCTTGACCATATTTGGAACCTGTCAAGTGCGTCAAAATGGTGAATGGCCGCACCACTTTGTTGATTTTGTTATTAAATCTATATTTTTCAATAAGTTATATTGAATATAAGCTTATAAAAAATAATCTTGCTCAAACCAATAACTCCAGCTAGCGTCTATTCCTGACAGCGCTGACAGGAATCCAGCTTCCTTCAGCTTGCCGCAACTACAACACCAAGAACTGGCATCAGCCGGTCAAGCCTGTGAGGAACTCGCAATGTCACTGTTGATCCGTGGTGCCACCGTTGTTACCCATGATGAAAGTTACCGCGCCGACGTGCTGTGCGCTGACGGTTTGATCCAGGCAATCGGTAATAACCTGGACGTTGCGGCGGACTGCGAAGTGCTCGATGGCAGTGGTCAATACCTGATGCCCGGCGGCATCGATCCCCACACCCACATGCAACTGCCCTTCATGGGCACCGTTGCCAGCGAAGACTTTTTCAGCGGCACTGCGGCAGGGCTTGCCGGCGGCACCACCTCGATCATCGACTTCGTGATTCCCAACCCGCAGCAACCGTTGCTGGAGGCTTTCCATCAGTGGCGCGGCTGGGCCGAGAAGTCCGCCGCGGACTACGGCTTTCACGTCGCCATTACCTGGTGGAGCGAACAGGTTCGCGAGGAAATGGCCGAACTGGTCAGCCAGCATGGGGTGAACAGCTTCAAGCATTTCATGGCTTACAAGAACGCGATCATGGCCGCCGACGATACCCTGGTGGCGAGTTTCGAACGCTGCCTGGAGCTGGGCGCGATACCGACGGTGCATGCGGAAAACGGCGAGCTGGTCTATCACCTGCAACGCAAACTGATGGCCCAGGGCATGACGGGCCCCGAAGCCCATCCCTTGTCGCGGCCATCCCAGGTCGAAGGCGAAGCCGCCAGCCGGGCGATCCGAATTGCCGAAACCCTCGGTACGCCGGTGTATCTGGTCCACGTCTCGACCCGTGAGGCGCTGGATGAAATCACTTATGCGCGCCGCAAGGGCCAACCGGTCTATGGCGAAGTCCTGGCCGGGCACCTGCTGCTGGACGACAGCGTCTATCAGCACCCGGACTGGCAGACCGCCGCCGGCTACGTGATGAGCCCGCCCTTCCGTCCTCGCGGGCATCAAGAGGCGCTGTGGCAGGGCCTGCAATCGGGCAACCTGCACACCACCGCCACCGACCATTGCTGCTTCTGTGCCGAGCAGAAAGCCGCCGGCCGCGACGACTTCAGCAAGATCCCCAACGGCACCGCCGGTATCGAAGACCGCATGGCTGTGCTCTGGGACGAAGGGGTGAACAGCGGACGCCTGTCGATGCAGGACTTCGTTGGCCTGACCTCCACCAACGCGGCGAAGATCTTCAACCTCTACCCGCGCAAAGGCTCGATTCGCGTCGGTGCCGATGCCGACCTGGTGCTCTGGGACCCGGAGGGCACCCGGACCATTTCGGCCAAGACTCACCATCAGCAGGTCGACTTCAACATCTTCGAAGGCAAGACCGTGCGCGGTGTACCCAGCCACACCATCAGCCAGGGCCGACTGGTCTGGGCCGACGGCGACCTGCGGGCCGAACGCGGTGCCGGACGATATATCGAGCGCCCGGCTTATCCGGCGGTGTTCGATCTGCTGAGTAAACGGGCGGAGCAGCACAGGCCGGTTGCCGTAAAACGCTGAACATCACCGTAGGAGCTGCCGCAGGCTGCGATCTTTTGATCTTGGCGATTGAGGCCGCAACCGTGGCGTCCGCCTAAAAATCGCAGCCTTCGGCAGCGCCTACGGGACCGAGTTCGATTTGAGCGATGTGTGCAAACCAATGCCCGTTAGAGGCAACCCACAAAAAAGTGAGGCCGACACCGTGATCAAAACCCTGAACCACCTCCCGCATCCCCATGAGGACGCGGCCGCCCTTGCCGGCCATTTCACCGACCTGGCGCCGCCGCTCAACGCCCGCCAGGCCGATCTGGAAGCCTCGCGCTGCCTGTATTGCTACGACGCGCCCTGCGTCAATGCCTGCCCGAGCGAGATCGACATCCCGTCGTTCATCCGCAATATCCATCAGGAAAACGTTCAGGGCGCCGCGCAGAAAATCCTCTCGGCGAACATCCTAGGCGGCAGTTGCGCCCGGGTCTGTCCGACCGAGATCCTCTGCCAGCAAGCCTGCGTGCGTAACAACGCCCAGGAATGCGCACCGGTGCTGATCGGCCTGTTGCAACGCTACGCGGTGGACAACGCACAATTTCGCGAACATCCATTCCAGCGCGCAGCGCCGACCGGCAAACGCATTGCGGTGGTCGGCGCCGGTCCGGCTGGGTTGTCCTGCGCTCATCGTTCGGCCATGCACGGACATGATGTAGTGATTTTCGAAGCCCGCGAGAAAGCCGGCGGTCTCAACGAATACGGGATCGCCAAATACAAACTGGTGGACGACTTCGCTCAGCGTGAGCTGGAGTTCCTGCTCGGTATCGGCGGGATCGAGGTCCGTCACGGGCAGAAGCTTGGCGACAACCTCAGCCTTACAGAACTGCATCAGCAGTTCGATTCGGTGTTCCTCGGTCTCGGTCTGGCCGCCAGCAAACAACTCGGTCTCGCCCATGAAGACGCGCCCGGCATGCTCGCCGCCACCGACTACATCCGTGAACTGCGCCAGGCCGATGACCTGAGTCAACTGCCACTGGCCGATCGCTGCATCGTCCTCGGTGCCGGCAACACCGCAATCGACATGGCGGTGCAAATGGCCCGCCTCGGTGCGCGCGACGTGAACCTGGTGTACCGCCGGGGTCTGGAGGACATGGGCGCCACCGAACACGAACAGGACATCGCCAAGGCCAATCAGGTCCGTCTGCTGACCTGGGCCCAACCCGAAGAAGTGCTGCTGGATGAACAGGGGCAGGTCCGCGGCATGCGCTTTGCCCGCACGCGAATGGTCGACGGTCGTTTGCAGGCCACTGGCGAAACCTTCGAGCTGGCAGCCGACGGGATCTTCAAAGCCATCGGCCAGGCCTTCGACGGCGCAGCGCTGAGCGACCCGCTGGCCCGTGAACTGAAGCGCCAGGGCGAGCGCATTCTGGTGGACGAACAGCTGCGTACCAGCATCCCCGGCGTGTATGCCGGTGGTGACTGCACCAGCCTCGGCCAGGACCTCACCGTCCAGGCCGTGCAGCACGGCAAGCTGGCCGCCGAAGCCATCAATGCCCAACTCAAGCTCAATGTGGAGGCTGCGTAAATGGCCGATCTCTCGATTGTCTTCGCCGGTATCAAAGCCCCCAATCCGTTCTGGCTGGCCTCCGCGCCACCCACCGACAAAGCCTATAACGTGGTCCGCGCCTTCGAGGCCGGCTGGGGTGGCGTGGTCTGGAAAACCCTCGGCGAGGACCCGGCGGCGGTCAACGTCTCGTCGCGTTACTCCGCGCACTTCGGCGCCAACCGTGAAGTCATGGGTTTCAACAACATCGAGCTGATCACCGACCGCTCGCTGGAGATCAATCTGCGGGAAATCACCCAGGTCAAAAAGGACTGGCCGGACCGCGCGCTGATCGTGTCCTTGATGGTGCCCTGCGTCGAAGAATCCTGGAAAGCCATCCTGCCGCTGGTGGAAGCCACCGGTGCCGACGGCATCGAGCTGAACTTCGGCTGCCCCCACGGCATGCCCGAGCGCGGCATGGGCGCGGCGGTCGGTCAGGTACCGGAATACGTCGAGCAAGTGACCCGCTGGTGCAAGACTTACTGCTCGCTGCCGGTGATCGTCAAACTGACGCCGAACATCACCGACATCCGCCTGGCGGCCCGCGCGGCTCATCGGGGTGGCGCCGATGCGGTGTCGCTGATCAACACCATCAACTCCATCACCAGCATCGACCTGGAGCGCATGGTCGCCCGTCCGATGGTCGGCAGCCAAAGCACCCACGGTGGCTACTGTGGCTCGGCGGTCAAACCGATTGCGCTGAACATGGTCGCGGAAATCGCCCGCGACCCACAAACCCGTGGCCTGCCTATTTGCGGGATTGGCGGCATCGGCAGCTGGCGCGATGCGGCAGAATTCATCGCCCTGGGCAGCGGCGCGGTGCAAGTATGCACGGCGGCGATGCTGCATGGCTTTCGCATTGTCGAGGAGATGAAGGACGGTCTGTCACGCTGGATGGACAGTCAGGGCTACGCCAGCCTGGACCAATTCTCGGGGCTGGCGGTGGGCAATACCACGGACTGGAAGTACCTGGACATCAACTACCAGGTCATCGCCAAAATCGACCAGGCTGCCTGTATCGGTTGCGGCCGCTGCCACATCGCCTGCGAAGACACCGCTCACCAGGCCATCGCCAGCCTCAAGCAGCCTGACGGCACGCATAAATACCAAGTGATCGACGATGAGTGCGTGGGCTGCAACCTGTGCCAGATCACCTGCCCGGTCCAGGATTGCATCGAGATGGTGCCCATCGACACCGGCAAGCCATTCCTGGACTGGAATCATGATCCGAGGAATCCGTATAGCGTGGAAGTTTAATCAGGAACTCAGCTGAAATCGGGGTGTACCTGACAAGATCGCAGGCTGCGCCAGCTCCTATGGATCCATTCGCAATATTGCAGGTGTACGCGCTCGGCGTAGGAGCTGGCGCAGCCTGCGATCTTTTCAGGCCACCCCTCAAGGCTCCAACCCGATCCCCCGAAGAATCACACTGGTCACCGTCTGCACCGCTCGCTCGAACTGCATGTCCGACAGTGGCTGGTGATCATTGAGGATCATCACCTGGTGATCAAAGTCGGCGTAGTGCTGGGTCGAGGCCCAGATCATGTACAGCAGGCTCGAGGGCTCCACCGCGAGGATGCGCTTGTCTTCCACCCACTGACGGATCTTTGCTTCCTTCATTTTCGCCCAGTCGTACAGGCTGGCATCCAGCGCCTCGCCCAGGGTCGGTGCACCGTGGATGATTTCATTGGCCCAGACTTTCGAGCCATAAGGCCGGCTGCGGGAATGGTTCATCTTGGCGCGGATATAGCTGCTGAGCACCACCCGCGGATCATCGAACATCTCGAAGCACAGCGCGTCCTGCTTCCACACTTCCAGCAGATCGAACAACACCGCGCTGTACAACTCGCTTTTGGTGCTGAAGTAGTAATGCAGGTTGGAGCGCGGCAGTTGCACTTCTTTGGCAATATCGGCCATCGCGGTACTGCCATAGCCCTTCTCGGCGAAGATTTTTTCCGCCGCCAGCAGAATTTTCTCGACGTTACTGCGACGAATCTCGATCTTGTGATTGCCCATGAGGGCTCCCTGGCTACAGCGTTGATCAAGACTAGCATCCGCTCTAGCTCGGGGCGACAGCCGAAAACGAAACTTCGTACGCTAGACTTCGCACAAAGCCCAAGAGGTATTCCACTCCTCTCGCGCTTCATGTTCTATTAACGTCCCCGTTGTACTCATTGAAGGTACCCAACGATGCTCCTCAAAAAAAACCTGACCCGCGCAGTCCTGCTGAGCTCGCTGTTCGCTGCGTCTTCGGTGTTCGCCCATGCTCATCTGGAAAGTGCCACGCCGGCCGCCGAGAGCACTGCTGTTGCGCCCATGGACCTGCGGCTGGTGTTCTCCGAAGGGGTTGAAGCGACCTTCAGCAAAGTCAGCCTGAGCAAGGATGGCGCTGATGTGCCGGTCAAAAGCATCGCCACCGAAGCCGCCGACAAAAAGACCCTGATCGTGACCCCGGCAGCGCCGCTGGCAGCCGGTGACTACAAGGTCGAGTGGCAGGCGGTATCGGTCGACACCCACAAAAGCCAAGGCCATTACCGCTTCAAGGTTGGCCAATAATTCATGTCGAATACGCTGGTGCTGTGTCGTTTCCTGCATTTCGCCGTGGTGTTGATGCTGTTTGGCGCCTGTGTCTTCAGGCCCTTGCTGTTGGGCCGCGCGCCGCTGACCGATACGCTCGCGACTCTGGATCGACGCCTCGCCGGCGTGACCAGGCTGCTCGCCTTGCTGGCCCTGGCCAGCGGGCTCTGCTGGTTACTGCTGATCACCGCCAGCATGGCCGGGTCATGGCCGGCGGCGCTTGACCTGCCGACCGTGCAGCTAGTCCTGAGCAAGACCTTTTTCGGACAGGTCTGGCGCTGGCACCTGTTGCTCAATCTGTTGCTGGTCGTGTGCCTGATGACTCGACTGCAAAGCTCATTGCCGTTACGCCTTATCCTGACGAGCCTGCTACTGGCCACACTGGCGCCAGTCGGCCACGGCGCCATGCTCGACGGTCTCGACGGCCAGTTGTTGATCCTCAATCAGCTGATTCACCTGGCCTGCGTCGGTGCCTGGCTCGGCGGGTTGCTGTTGCTGGTGTTGATCCTGCTACAACCGGCTGGCCATCCAATCGATGGGATACTGCGACGTTTCAGCGGTATCGGCTATGGGCTGGTGGCCGGTTTGCTGGTCAGCGGATTGATCAATATCCGGGTACTCACCGGGGTCTTTTGGCCGACGCCGTTGTGGTCCGGTTTTGCGCTGATCCTGCTGATCAAGGTCGCACTCGTCGGCGGCATGCTGGTGCTGGCGCTGTTCAATCGGCAGTGGCTGAAAGACGCTGAGCAACGCCTGTCGACGTTGCGCACCAGTGTGATCATTGAATGGCTGCTGGGCGTGACCGCGGTGGCGGCGGTTTCGTTGCTGGGGACATTGCCACCGATGGGTAGCGTAGGAGCTGCCGCAGGCTGCGATCCTGGCGATCATGCATGCGCCAAAAATCTCTCGGCGTTCAACCATCAAACCTGCGGATGATTGAGTTAGACGCGAAGATCAAAAGATCGCAGCCTGCGGCAGCTCCTACAGGGATTTTCATACACCTGTGATGCCAAGGATGAATACGGTCGGCGTAGGAGCTGCCGCAGGCTGCGATCCTGGCGATTTCGCGTGCGCCAGAAATCTCTCGGCGTTCAACCATCAAACCTGCGGATGATTGAGTTAGACGCGAAGATCAAAAGATCGCAGCCTGCGGCAGCTCCTACAGGGGTTTTCATACACCTGTGATGCCAAGGATGAATACGGTCGGCGTAGGAGCTGCCGCAGGCTGCGATCCTGGCGATTTCGCGTGCGCCAGAAATCTCTCGGCGTTCAACCATCAAACCTGCGGATGATTGAGTTAGACGCGAAGATCAAAAGATCGCAGCCTGCGGCAGCTCCTACAGGGATTTTCATACACCTGTGATGCCAAGGATGAATACGGTCGGCGTAGGAGCTGCCGCAGGCTGCGATCCTGGCGATTTCGCATGCACCAGAAATCTCTCGGCGTTCAACCATCAAACTTGCGGATGATTGAGTTAGACGCGAAGATCAAAAGATCGCAGCCTGCGGCAGCTCCTACAGGGGTTTTCATACACCTGTGATGCCAAGGATGAATACGGTCGGCGTAGGAGCTGCCGCAGGCTGCGATCCTGGCGATCATGCATGCGCCAAAAATCTCTCGGCGTTCCATCAAACCTGCGGATGATTGAGTTAGACGCGAAGATCAAAAGATCGCAGCCTGCGGCACCTCCTACAGGGATTTTCATACACCTGTGATGCCAGGATGAATACGGTCGGCGTAGGAGCTGCCGCAGGCTGCGATCCTGGCGATTTCGCATGCACCAGAAATCTCTCGGCGTTCAACCATCAAACCTGCGGATGATTGAGTTAGACGCGAAGATCAAAAGATCGCAGCCTGCGGCAGCTCCTACAGGGATTTTCATACACCTGTGATGCCAAGGGTGAATACGGTCGGCGTAGGAGCTGCCGCAGGCTGCGATCCTGGCGATTTCGCGTGCACCAGAAATCTCTCGGCGTTCAACCATCAAACCTGCGGATGATTGAGTTAGACGCGAAGATCAAAAGATCGCAGCCTGCGGCAGCTCCTACAGGGATTTTCATACACCTGTGATGCCAAGGGTGAATACGGTCGGCGTAGGAGCTGCCGCAGGCTGCGATCCTGGCGATCATGCATGCGCCAAAAATCTCTCGGCGTTCCATCAAACCTGCGGATGATTGAGTTAGACGCGAAGATCAAAAGATCGCAGCCTGCGGCAGCTCCTACAGGGATTTTCATACACCTGTGATGCCAAGGATGAATACGGTCGGCGTAGATACCGTCTTAACCCTCACCGGGCAAGCGCAAGTTTCGGGTCAAATGGTTGGCCCGATTTGATCACTCCAAAGATGATGTGCAGCAGCTTGCGCATCGCTGCACAGATGATCTGCTTGGGGGCCTTGCCGTTGGCTTTCAATCGCTCTTTGAGCGCGATAATCGCTTCGTTATGCTGCATCGCCACCAGACCTGGCATGTAGAGCCCGGTGCGGAGTCGCGCTGATCCGATTTTCGAGATAAAGGTGCGGCCCTTAAGCTGGCCAGACTCTTCCAGCTTTGGATTTAAGCCCGCCGCCGCCACCATTTGTCGAGGATTCGAATACTTTCGCAGGTCGCCCAGCTCGGCAAAAAGCATCTGCGCCGATTTGTCGGCAATGCCATCAATGGTCACCACCAAGTCGCGCATTTGGCGCATGTCCGGGTCGTCATCAATGTGTTTCTTCAGCGCCTTTTTGGTTTCGGCAATCTCTTTCTGGATGTGGTTGATGACGGAATTGATCGAAACCTTGACGCTGTCGTCGGACACGTCCAGACGATTACGTTCCATTTGCAGCATTTCCTGAAGGTCGTTCAGGCGACGAACCATGGCCTTCACCTGTCGATACTTCAGTGGCTCCGGCGCCCACAGCGTTAGCTTTTCATGCTTTTCCTTGGCGAAATCGGCGATTAGCTTGGCGTCGGTCTTGTCTGTTTTGACCCGTTGCAAATCACTCCTGGCATGGGCTTTGGTCTGCGCAGGATTGACGACACAGACCCGATAGCCCTTGTTGTACAAGAACTCGGCCAGCGCTTCGTGGTAGATGCCGGTGGCTTCCATCACGATTAAGGCTGAAGGCTCGACGTGCTTCTGCAGCCAGGCGTGGAACTCCTCGAACCCCTTGATTGCATTGGGCAATTTTGCTTTGGTTTTATGTTTGCCGTTAGGCAGGTATTTGGCGATGTCAAAGGTGTGTTTAGCGGCGTCGACGCCAACATAATCGGACATGATCGTCTCCCAATTGAATCAATTGTGATCATCACTGCACTCTGTCCAACCTTGCGAATGCGGGCTCTCGCCAGAGACGGGCCCAAGATACCGTTCGAACTATATGAGTGAGTGTGGAGGGTTGGAGCACGATCTACGTCGCAGGCTCTAGGCCTAAGGAGCTGCACGGCTTCCAAATCCCTCCCTCGATGATCAGTCGAGAACTATCGCTCCTGGCGGAGCGATAGTCGAGATACAAGGAGCTGCCGCAGGCTGCGATCCTGGCGATTTCGCGTGCGCCAGAAATCTCTCGGCGTTCAACCATCAAGCCTGCGGATGACGGGGACCAAGCTCAAGGCGCTTGCGGTACTCCGACGGTGTCTCGGCCATTTCATGGCGAAAGTGTCGATTGAAGTTCGACAGGTTGGCGTACCCCACCTCGAAACAGATGTCCGAAATCGACAACCGGCTTTGCAGCAACAGGCGACAGGCACGCTGGACTCGCAGTTTGCGGGTCAGGTCGACAAAGGTATGCCCGGTGGTGCGTTTGAAGAACCGTGAAAAGGCCGGTTCGCTCATCTCCAGCTGGCGGGCGATCACCGACATGCGCAGCTCTTCGTGCAGATCCTTGAGGATGTAATCGAAGACCTGCGCCATGCGCTCGGAGGTCAGGCTGTCGAGCATCGGCGCGTACTGCTGACTGGCCAGGGTCCGGCTCTCCCCTGAGCCCGCCTCGTTGAGGGTTTGCAGCAGCGAGACAAACAGCGCAAGGCGCTTCAGACCGCGACTGCGGCCAATCTCTTCGAGCAGCTCGGCGGCCTGACGCCGAGTCGCGCCGCTGAACTCGATGCCCTGCCGCGCACGACTGAACAAGCCTTGCAACTCGTCCAGTTCCGGCAGGGTTTCGCGCAGTTTCAACAAGCTTTCGCCATCGAACTGCAACACCACATCGCGCCCGATAATCTGCTCGCCGGGCGCCAGGTCACTGATCCAGTCATGGGGCAGTCCCGGCCCGATCAACGCCAGGTGCCCGGGGCCGAAGTGGCCGATGTAGTCCCCGGCGAACAACCGGCCACTGCCGTGGCGAATCAAATGGATCTCGAACTGCGGATGATGATTCCAGCGCGCCAACGGGTACGGGTAGTCATGCTCGTACCAGCGAAAACTGTGCTGTGGCTCGGTAAAGATCACTTCAAGCTCGGAGAGCTTTTCCGTTGTTTTCTTGCTGTTCATCACCCAGGGGTTCCGTTCTGTCAGGTCAACTCAGGGTCGGGTCGAAGCTGATTTGCAGCTTTACATCCCCCGGCAAGGCACTGGCTGCCCGCTCGAACGCTTCGACGCCGCGGGCAAAGGGAAAGGTCGCCGAGACCAGCGGTTTCAGATCGACCTTGCCGCTGGCGATCAGGTTCACCGCCCGTTGGTAGACATTGGCATAACGGAACACCGTTTCGATACGGATTTCCTTGGCCTGGGCGGCCACCACGTCAAATGCCACCGGTTCGACCGGCATGCCCACCAGCACCAGCGCACCGCCAGGGCAGACACTGGCCAGGGCGTCGTCATAGGCGCGCGGGCTGCCGCTGGCTTCGAACACCACGTCGGCGCCCCAGTTGTCGGTCAACTCGGCGACCCTGGCCGGCAATGCGGTTTCGCGGACGTTGATCGCAATAATGCCATCGTAACTCCGGGCAATCGCCAGTTTTTCTTCCATAAGATCGGACACCAACACCTGACTGGCGCCGGCCGCGAGCGCCGCCAGGGCAGTCATGATGCCAATGGTGCCGGCACCGATCACCACCGCCACGTCGCCGGGTTTGATCCGCGCTTTCACCGCCGCCTGCATGCCGATGGCAAAGGGTTCGACCAGTGCGCCTTCGGCAAAACTGACGTGGGCCGGCAGTTTGTAGGCAAACGCTGCCGGATGAATCACTTCCGGCGTCAGGCAACCGTGCACCGGCGGCGTCGCCCAGAACACCACTGCAGGGTCGATGTTGTAGAGACCCAGGCGCGAGGCTTTCGAGGTCGGCTCGGGAATCCCCGGTTCCATACATACCCGGTCCCCGACCACCAGATGCCGTACCCGGCTACCGACCTCGACCACGGTTCCCGCCGCTTCATGCCCGAGCACCAGCGGCTGATCGACCACGAACGGACCGATCTTGCCGTGGGTAAAGTAATGCACATCGCTGCCGCAGATACCGACAGTGTGGACACGAATCCGCACATCGTCCGGGCCCATGACCAGCGGCAGCTCGACATCGCGGATCGTCAGGGTATGTTGTTTTTCCAGAACCAGGGCTTGCATGGTGAACCTCGCTTGTCGGAAGGCCGGTTCGATACCGACTCCCGCAGGTGGAAAACACCTGAACAGGTTCGGCTGGCCGTAACGCCAGAATCCCATTGGCGCGCAAAGGCAGCTAGCGCGGTGGTTTCGCCGCAGCGATGGTTTTTTGCAAGTGCGTGGGGATTGGTGTTGTGATGGTTGGCAGGAGATGCGAGTTACTCACCCTGTGGCGAGGGAACTTGCTCCCGCCGGCCGGTCCGCGCTCGGGCGAAGCAGTCGTAAAATCTGCGGACGAGGTCTACCTGAAGAACCGCAGTTGCAGGTTTTAGGGACGCTTCGCGCCCCAGCGGGAGCAAGTTACCTCGCCACAAAACTTCATCAGCACTTGAGCGGATCCTTCAGACGCACACGCCGGAACAGTTCCGGGGCGAAGTGTGGGATCCCGGTGAAATCCAGTGCCTCGCCTTCGCTGAAGGTGTCGCCGATCTGGGTGGTGCCGTGACTGTGCGAATCTATGATGACGCCAAACAACCTTAATATTGCTCAAGCGTCGCGCAAAGAAAACGAAAAAACCTTACAAAAAAAGAGAACTGCCTGAAAGAATTTTCCGAAAAATCAAACAAAAAATATCAGTTCTTGAAATTTCAAACCTCAAAAAATATACATACACCTACACAACACCAATCTCAAAATCACACGCTGTCTTCTCAAAGCCGGGGCATTATGAAAAACGCAATATCACCTACAAGAAGTGAAAACTTTTCCGAATGGTATCAACAAGTCATCAGCCAGTCTGAACTGGCTGAAAATTCTCCCGTTAGAGGTTGCATGGTCATCCGCCCTTGGGGCTATGGTATATGGGAACAGATTCAACGAGAGCTTGATCAAAAATTCAAGGATACAGGCCATGTGAACGCATATTTCCCACTTTTGATCCCATTATCCTTTCTTCAAAAAGAAGCAGAACATGTCGATGGTTTTGCCAAGGAGTGCGCAGTTGTAACCCATCACCGTCTGAAACAGACCGCAGATGGAAAACTCACTCCCGCTGGTGAACTGGAAGAGCCTTTGATCATCAGGCCTACCAGCGAAACGGTGATCGGTGCCTCCTTTTCACGATGGGTGCAAAGTTATCGGGATCTGCCGCTACTCATCAACCAGTGGGCCAACGTCCTGCGCTGGGAAATGCGTCCAAGAATCTTCCTGCGCACCTCAGAGTTCCTGTGGCAGGAAGGCCACACCGTTCACGGCTCCAGTGAAGAGGCCTTGGACGAGACGCTGAAGATGTTGGATATCTATGAGCGGTTTACTGTCGAGCACCTGGCCATACCAGTAATCAAGGGTGAAAAGTGCTCATGGGAACGTTTCCCGGGCGCTGTCAGCACCTACACCATCGAGGCAATGATGCAGGACGGTAAGGCCTTGCAAGCGGGCACCTCACATTTCCTGGGACAAAATTTTGCCCAGGCATCAGACATCCGCTTTGTTAACAAGGAAGGGGTAAAAGAACTGGCCTGGACCACTTCGTGGGGCGTTTCCACGCGTTTGATTGGTGCAATGATCATGGCCCATGGCGATGACGATGGCCTGGTGATCCCACCGCGGGTGGCACCGACGCAGGTCATCATTGTTCCGATCGTACGCAGTGAACAGGATGCCGAAGCCATCCATGCTTATTGCGACAAGTTGCAAAAGCAGATCTCCCGAAAAAAACTGAAGGGACAAAACCTGCGTGTAAACGTTGATAAGCGGGACATGAATGGCGGCGAAAAAAAGTGGTATCACATCAAGCGCGGCGTGCCTGTTCGGGTCGAGGTCGGGATAAAGGAACTGGAACAGAACATGGTCACCTATTCCTGCAGAGACCACAGTAAGAAAATCTTGAATATGGACATCAATACTTTTGTAAAGGACGTGTCAAAAATACTGAAATCTATCCAGACAGGCATGCTTAAAAGTGCCAGAAAGAAACTTTTCGATAACACAGAGACCGTCACCACGCTCGAAGACTTTAAGCAAATATTCAAGCGTAAAGACAAAATCAATAGATTCGTTCTCGCGCCTTTCATTAATGACGAGAAAATTGAGAAAACCATCAGCGAACTGGGTGTAACGGTTCGCTGTATTCCACTGGTTCAACCCAAGGCTGCAGCCTCCTGTTTGTTTACGGGTCAGCCCACCAGACTCTGGGCACTCTATGCAAAGTCATATTGATCCCTGATCACCAACAGCCCCATTTGCCAGGGGCTGTTTTGCTTCCGGTCGGATTAACTTGCCCCCTTCTACATAGAAAATCACACCGCCGACCATCAGCAACACCAACAAGTACAATAAAAAATACAGCGGATTGAAATCGGCAAGAATGAAACCACAGACCACCGGAGTCGAAGCAGCGCCCAGGTACGTGAAGTTTTGCGAACTGTAATACGCCCCAGCCATGTGCGCCGGTGCGATACGGGTGATGTAGAAAAATTCCAGTGGCTGAATGATTATTTCTCCCACCGTAAAGATGGCAGTGAACAAGCCCCATAAATAGAGGTTGCTGGAGAAAGCAAACCCCATCAGCCCGATCAGGAACGCCAGAATGCAGCCACAGATCCAGTATCTGAATCGTTCAGCAGCCACCCTGCGACCGATCTGGTATTGCAACAGGATCGAAGTCAGTGCATTGGTGACAAACACCACATTGATGATCTCGTACATTTGCGCGGTGGAATGGGTCGTGATCAGATACTGGCCCACGTACATGTGAAACTGCCCGAACACTCCGGCCAGCAAGACGCTGGCTACCGTGAACTTCAGTAGATTGCGATCCTTGGCCATGATTGCCAGCGAACCGAACCACCCTTCGCCTTCGACGTTTTGCTGATCGACCACCCTCGGCAATGCAAACGGATTGACGGCAACCAGAATAAAGATCAACGCCGATGCGCTGCAGAACAGCAATGGCGAAACACCTTGGCGATTCAGCCACAGCCCGATCAGCGGCCCCAATGCATACGCGGTGTTGGTGAAGGTGTATTTGAGCGACAGCACCGACGCGGTTTCCTGCGGAGGAAACAATCGGGCGATGCACATGCGCACGGCTGTCTCCAGTGACAGGTAAGCCAGATTGAGCAGCAGGCACAGGATGAAAACCAGGGCCAGCGAGTTGAACATAAACAGGCTCAAGTACACCGCTGACTGGATGACGGATGAGGTCAGCATCAAGGCTTTGAGACTCAACCTGTCCAGTGCCGAGCCGAACACCAAGCTGGACACTGAGCTCAGGAGAATAAACCCGCCGACAAACAGCCCGATCTGATCCACCGAAAGGTCGAAGCGCTCCTTCAGAAAAATCAGAAAGTAGGAAAGAAAAGCGGCCCGTGCCAACGTCGGGAAAAACGACAGCGGCACTACCAGTGCCGATCCGCTGAACAACCGACTCAGGCCCATTCGGTTAAATACGCCCATAGACCACACGCGTTTTATAGTTGAGTGAAACAAAGCCGTTTTGCTGGTACTCCTGATGCAAGGCGTTCAGGGCGTTGCTGGCCGTACGATATTCGAGTGTTCCTGGCTGCGCCGCATAGGAACAGGACAGGGTTCTTTCAAGCAGAGCCGACTCGCTCAGTTGCTGACTATTGTGGAACGTGCGTTCCTCGTAGGGACCGGAAAAAAACTGCCGGACCCGGCTTTCCAGGGCTTCGTCGATTTGCAACGTCTCGGCATAACGTTCGAAGGCATCGTTCAGCAATTGTTCGTAAGCACGGTGAAACTTATCGCAGTCGGGGCTGCGAATATTCCAGATGAGGAACACCGGATTGTCGGTCGCCAGCACTCGTCTGAATTCAGACTGGGCGCTGGCTGGTTCAAACCAGTGAAAGGACTGGCCGCATACCAGTGCCGCCACCGAGTGCGGCGCCGCCCCCAGTTGCTCGGCCGTTCCAAAGCGATAACTGGCGTTTGGCTGTTCGGTGTGTGCCTTGGCCTTGGCCAGCATGTGTGCGTCAGGTTCGATTCCGATCATCGGCATGCCGGTAGCCGCCAATTGTCGAGTAAGTATTCCGGTTCCCGAACCGACATCCAGTACCGGTAAGCCCTGCGATAAATCGAGTTGACGTTGTATGAACAGGACAGCCTCTTGCGGGTAGGACGGTCTCGCACTGTCATACATCTCGGATTTATTGGTATAGGCAGTAGAGAGGGGATGGGCCATATCAAAGCTCCTTAGAGGGGTATTCAAGCCTGGTGTAGTCATCCAGCAAGCGGGAAAACAGGGCGATGAAATCCCTGGCGTGAGCGAAGGCTGGCATGGGACTTTCAATGCGATGAAGGTCGTCAACGATGATCGAAAAGATGATCCTTACTACGCCGCCATGGGCCAGGTAAGCGACGTTGTTGTAGTTGCGATAGCCGATGCCGTGTTTGTCGCCTACCTGGTCCACATCGGTCAGCCAGCTCCTGATTGCAGTGGTGTCTTGCTGCGCGCGCATGCTGTTCAGGCCGAACTCGCACAACTCCCGGCGGATAAAAGCCCCGCCGGCAGGCAAGCGATTGTTTGCGCCTTCCACCAATATCGACAGGGCCGTTACCAAGTCCGACGCCGTAGTGGTATTGACTGCGCTCAACGAGTGATTGGCAGTCAACGCCTGACTCGGCACCGCCGATAAATGCCAAGTCCCGGTCAACCCAAGTACAGTCGACAACGCATTCAAGCGTTCAAGACCAAGCAGATCCACAAGATAGAAGGTGGCGACGTTGTCGCTTAAACCCATCATCAACTTGAGCAGTTCCGCCACGGTGAATACCCGGGGGCTGTCCAGCAACCAGAGACCACCACAGGTTTGAACCCCTGCTCTTTCGTTATCCACAACGACGCTGTCGCTCAGCGCCAACTCTCCACGCTCAATCAGCAGCAGCACTGCCATCAGGATGTACAGCTTGCGGGTACTTGAGGCGGGAACACGGGCGTGCTCATTGAACGCATGACGGGTGCCGCGCACCACATCGTGTATGCACCAGCGGTAGGAACAGGCTGGTTCATACTGTGCCCGTTCTTTCATCCGCTGCCCGATGACATGCAGTGGCCAACCACGGCTACCCAACCAATTCAGCACCTCAGGTTCATCCATCATTCAATGCAAACTCCTGCAGTTTTTCCCCTACCAGTTTGGCGACCGATATCGTTTGGGAACGAATAAAAAAATGATCCCCGTCGATGACTGATACCTGACACCCACGGGAGGTATGACGGGTCCAGCCTGGATAGTCCTTGAAGAGGTTGGTGACCTTGTCCTGGCTGCCCAGCAACAGGTCGATAGGCGCCATGACGGGCGTAACGATGCTTTTCGAAAGATCGATAGCCAGCTGAAAGTCGGCCTTGATCATCGGCAGCGCCGCCTTCATCAGTGCGGGATTGGCTATCAGTTCCGGCGGAGTTCCCCCCAGGCTTGCCAGTACCTGCAACAAGGTTGAATCGCTCAGATCCTGCTCGCGGATACGCATGGCCTCGGCGAACCGTTCGGGGGCCAGGCATCCGCTGACGATCAACCGGGCGGCTTTAAGCCCGCGCGTTTGTTCCAGCACCCACTGGAACTCGAACGCGATGCGCCCGCCCAGACTGTGGCCGAAGAGCGCATAGGGGGGTACGCACCATCGAGCGTAGTGGGCCAGCAAATAGTCGATCAGTCCGTCGCGGGTGACCAATGCCGGTGCATCCTGTGCCCCACCCCGTCCTGGAATGTCGACCGGAATCACCCTGACATGCGGCAACACACGACGCCAGCGTGCATAGAATCCGGCGCTGCCACCCGCGTACGAAAAGCACAGCAGCGTCAGCGGCTCAGTACTCATCGGTTGTCCTCGCCAGGCTAAGCAGATGCTCCAGGTGCTGCACCATGCGATGCCCCCAGTCTTCAACTTCGGCGGTCGAGAAGCGCTGGGTGTGGAACCAGAAGTTAAAGCGCAAATCATCGCCGTTGATTTCGACCACCAGATGCAGACCCGGTACTCGCCGCATGTCTTCGACGTTGGCCCCCGACAGCAACCCCTCCGATACCGGACCAAGGATCTCCACTCCTTCGATCCGAACCTTGCCCGGGGCCTCAGCGGTGTGGCGATAGTTGAGGAAGTTGATGCCTACGTCCGAAAAGTAGGTGTCGTGCGCCATTCCGGAAAACGCCGACACTTCACCGATCAACATGGACGGGTGCATGAGTGGATAACCCTGAATGGCCTCCAGCGTGCGTGCAACCATTGAGATGCCGCTCAACCAGTCGTGATGCACAGTGATCGGTACCGGCAGTGGAGATGTGAACGGACCGATCACATTGTTGAATTCACTCAAACCACGCCCGCTGTTGATCGCACTGATAATCAACTGATCGCAACCGATGACGTCGGCCATAGTCTTGGCATAAACATACAAGATTGCATTGAACACGCTGAACCCGTGGTGCTCGGCCAGCTCGCTCAAAATACGGTTCGCACCGGCGACTTCGACGCTGTACCGGGACGACGAACAAGCGGCAATAGATGTGAAACCCGGATGCGCGGACAAAACGGTAGGGCCTTCAAAGGCGTTGTACAGTCCCTTAAAGAAGCCGGCATCGATGGCCCACTGCTGGTTCAGATACTGCTGTTGGCGTCGCGCATAGTCGGCATAGCCAATGTCGTGATCTATACGATTCAGCGGCTGATGCTCGGCGAGGTGATGCAGACACTCGCCAAACCGGTCAAACAACAGGGTCAGGGATTTGCCATCGAACTCCAGATGTTGAACCCCTATCAACGCGATGAAGAATGGCTCCCCAACATTGATAAAGTGAATCGCCCAAGTCACATTATCCTCTGGTTTGGGCAACGCCTGCGCCATGGCCTGCACACGGGCCGCGATCTGCTGTGTTTTGTCCGCAGCCGTTTGTGAAGACAAATCCGTAAACAGCGCCCCAAAGTCCTGGAGGACCTCAGCGGTGGTTCTGACTGTTGGCTGTCCTTGCGGGAAAAACGTTCGCAACAACCGATGCTCATCCACCACCTGAAACAACGCATTCCGGCAGTGCTCGGCGTCGAAGCGACAGTAAATCAAATAGGGAATTACGCGCAGACCATAGTCCTTGCCAATAAGCGAAATCCACCGCATCTGTTGTAATGAAACCGCTGTGTCCTGCACATCCATATCAACAGAGCCGTTGCGCTCGCTATGGGCTGCACGCCATGCCGGCTGACTGACGTGGGACACAAGGACGGCATGCAGCTCACTTAACGCCTGCATGGAGTTAAGGTGTTTGACGGTCCACTGCAGGTCAAACTGCGTGACGAGTGCATTCTTCAGTTGCACCAGCGCCAATGAGTCAAAGCCCAGGGCCTTGAAGCCAAACTCTTTGATCTTGTCGTAGCGTCCACGACTCGACGCCTCCAGACCGACCAGCGAATCAATCGTTGCTACGAGCCAGGTCTCGAGCACGCTACCCACCTGAGTTTCATCGGCACACTCGAGAAGGCGAGCCGAAACGCTGGCCGGCCGGGTCCTGTCTTTATTGCTGTCATCAGTCACCAGCTGCTCAAGGAATCGTGCACACACCCGAGATCTGTCGCCCAAGACCTTGGCGTCAATGTTCATGAACCCAGCGATACGGGATGGACCGGACAGTAACTGACGGATAACAAGCAAGCCCTGTTCACTGCTGTGGCTGTTCAAGCCACTGGCTTTGAGCACCTGCATTCGCTGGTGGTTATCGCGCAGTTTTCCGGCATCGCCCCACACCCCCCAATTGACCGTCAGTACCCTGGACGCCCGGGGAAACAATGCCTCATGGGCGGCGTCGAGAAAGGCGCTGGCCGCACCATAGGTCGACTGTCCGCCATTACCCAGAATCGAAGTGGCCGAAGAGAAATTGAAAACACATTCGATCGCCCGTCCCTGGTCACATAGCAGTTGGTAAAGAGTCAGGACACTCGTGCATTTAGCCTCGAACGAACGCTGCAGATCCGCAACCTGAACCTCGCTGGATAACTGGTCATGGAGATCGACGGCCAGATTGAAAATGGTCACCTTGCCAATCGCTGCACATTGCAGCCAATTCGCACACTCGTCGCGCCCTTGATCGGACGAAAGGTCGAGCCCCAGATACCGGACGCTCGGGTAACGTATCATCAGGGCTTGCATCGCTTCACCAGGCAGTGCCGAGCGTCCGATAACATGAATGCACCGGATCTGATCAGCGCAAAGGCTTTCGATCAACTGCCTGCCGATGCCGCCAGCACCGCCGATCAGAAGGTAACTGTGATCGGCAGGGAAGCTGAAGCGGGCGTCATGGCTGTCCATTGTCCTTTCCAGCCGGGGCACGAAGGCTTGCGCCTGTCTGACCGTGATGACGAGCTCGTCGGTTAACGGCAACAACTCGATCGGGCTGGCATCCTCGATGTCTGTGGGAGATTGCTCTCTGATGAAATTGAGAACGGTCACCTTCCAGTCAGGCTCTTCGATCAACACCGAGCGAAGCATGCCCACGACGCTGTTTGCCACCGGGTTGAGGCTCAGGCCCTCATCGCGGATGGCCGCCGTGGCAAACAACAGACAAAATTGTGGAGGTCGGTCATAACCGTCAGGCACGGAGCGCAACAGGTTCAAGACTCGCGCACAGGTACTGACTGCCGTGGATACGTCATTGTTCGGCAACTGCCGCAGGTCGAGATACACCCTGTCTACGCCGTCAACATACTCCATCCACATCCCGTCAAAATCCTGCGCTGCGATGACATCCAAGGCTTCGCGCGATGACGCGTCAATGCCCATGAAGCGATTCAACGCAACACAGTGAAACTGGCCGAAGGTGTTTTCCAGATAGCGGGTTTCAGCCTCGTTGACTGCCTCGTTCGGCGCGAGAAACAAAACCTTTTGTCCGGCAGTCGAGTGGCTGTCCATCCGTTCCACCGTCAACGACTGCCAGACCGTTTGATAGGTGTGTTCGGCTAGGGCGTGAGCCGGCTCAGACGTTTCAATCCAGCAGCGAACGCGCTGGAAAGGATAAGTCGGCAAACCCGCCAGTATCGGCGCCCGCTCTTGCGTGGCCGGCACGTGAACATCGGCGCCGGCCTGGAACAACTCACCCAGCACCGTCAGATACTGTCGATGATCCATCTGCCCTCCCCTCGCCATGGGCAGCACGCTCGAGCCATCTCCGGCCTCGCTGAGCACCAGACCTGACAGCATGGCTTTCGGCCCGATCTCGACCAGGTGAGTGCAACCCAGGTCAAGTGCAACGGCAACGCTCGCTCGGAAACTCACGGTTTCACGCAACTGACGACGCCAATAATGCGAGGTCGCCACTTCATCGCCGGCCAGTGTTGCCGTTACAGTGGAAATGAAAGGACGAACAGGTGGGCTCAGTTCGACGCTGTCCAGATAGGCTTCAAAGCGGTCCAGTAACGGGTCTAACAAAGAGGAGTGCCCGGGACGTGAAATCTTCAATCGCGTTGCGCTCACCCCGGCAGCGTCCGCGTTTTTCAGGAGCAGCTCAACCGCTTCTAGCGTTCCGGATACCGCCGTGTTATTTACCGCGTTCAAAGCGGCAATCGACAGCCCACCTGGCGTTCTTTCGATCAATCTCGACGCGCACTCGTGATCGCCCCCAAGGACTACCATGGCCCCGATGTCTCCCAGCGAATCCAGCAATCGGCTGCGCTGCACAAGCATCCGGAAACCCTGCTCGGCAGTGAACACACCCGCGACGCAGGCTGCCGCGTACTCACCCAGGCTGTGCCCGAATAGTGCCACGGGGCCGATGCCACTACTCAGGAACAGGCGCGACATCGCCACTTGCAGAGCAAATGTCATGGGCTGCGAGCGAGCAATATCCTCCTCGATTTTCCCGTTGATCAGGGGATCGAATAACAGATTTGCGGCAGAGGCACCGAAGACGTCTTGGCAAACCGGGTCGAACGCATCCAGCTCGGCTTTGAACAGCGCTTCATGGGTATAGAGCTCTCGCCCCATGTCCCGATGTTCGCCGCCTTGACCGGAAAACATCAGACCAACCCGTGGCGCGGTCGCCGCCGGCGGCCAAGCGTCGAAGGTCAACCCCGCCAGTGCGTCGATGGCTTCCCTACGATGGCTGGCGATGACGTACGTGCGCTGCTCGAACAATGATCTGGAATGAAGAAGATTGGCGACAAACAGGGGGAAACTGTCGTCCGTTTGAGCCTCGAGAAACTGCCGGTAACCGGTGCACAGCTGCTGCAGGCCGTCGCGCTCTCTGGCCGAGACGGGAATCAGGCACAACCGCTCATGGTCGAGTGATGAACTGGCAACCTTCGGTGCCGGCGCCGTCTCGACAATCAAGTGCGAGTTATTGCCACCCAGGCCGAAACTGCTGACCCCGACAATGACATGAGGCGTCGTGATGACCACTTGTTGCCGGTTGACGGTAAAGGGGGTTTCCTCAATGTACAGCTGCGGGTTGTACTGTTCAAAGTTGAGGGTCGGGGGAATCACCTTGTGTCGAGCGATCAGGACTGCCTTGATCAGACCGGCCATCCCGGCCGCCCATCCCAGGTGCCCGATATTGCCTTTGACACTCCCCAGGAAACAGGTGTGGTCACGGTCGGCAAAGACATTGGCCAGGGCCTTGATTTCGATGGGGTCGCCAATGGAAGTCGCAGTGCCATGGGCCTCGACGTAGCTGACCTGCGCGGGACCGACACCGGCGATATCGAGTGCCTCGCGAATGACCCGAGCCTGCCCGGCCACAGAAGGCGCCGACATACCCGCTCGATGAGCACCATCGTTGTTGGTGGCGACCGAGCGAATCACCGCATGGATCTGATCACCGTCGGCCAAAGCATCAACGAGCCTTTTCAGTCCAACTACCGCTGCACCCGAACCGAACACTGTCCCGCTGGCCTTGGCATCGAACGGACGACAATGCCCATCGGCGCTAAAAGGCATGCCGGGCTCGAAATAGTAGGGGATCGATTGCGGAACAGAGACCGCTGCGGCACCGACCAGTGCCGCATCGCACTCCCTCAGCAATAGCGCCTGAATGGCGGCCTGAATACCGAACATCGACGTCGCACAGGCGGCCTGAACGTTTACCGCAGGACCGCAACAGTTGAGCTTGTAAGCGATGCGACTGGCGAGGAACTCTTTGTCCGTGGCCATGAATTGCGCCAGAGCCTCGGAGGAATGATACAAGCCGCAAGCGTTGTCGCGGGCACGCAGGCCGTGAACATTGTTAATGAAATAGGAACTGGGGCCGGCACCGCAGAATACGCCAACAGCACCGGTCTGCGCGTGCAACGATGCATCCTCCAGCACCTCCCACGCGCATTCGAGCAAGACCCTGTGCTGGGGATCCAGCAACTGGGCCTCCTTGTAGCTGAACCCGAAAAAACCGTAATCGAAGTCTTCGATACCCGGAAGCTCGGCGCGAGCCAAAATTTGCCCGTCCGCGCCGGTCTCGACATAAATGCTTTCAACACCGTTCAACAGGTTTTGCCAGTATTGGTGGATCGATGTTGCCCCCGGAAAACGGCAAGACATACCGACAATCGCAATGCCACTTTCATCCGACGGTCCTTGATACTCCTCATGATCGCGCATGTCAGCCTCCCTTTCTTTCCTGAAATCTTTGAATGGTGGCCGATCTCTGTTTTCGGCTGCTGGTGGGTACAACCGCCGGCGCAACCTGTTGCGTCGTATCCAGCGAGCACTGGTAACAGGCACACAACAATCTGGGCGTCGGGTACTCGAACAGATCAGTCTGGCGGAAGTCATGGGCCAGCACGTAACGTAGTTCGGCCAACAGGGAAATCAGAGTGATCGAGTTCGCACCGACGTCCATGAAGTTATCGGTGGCACCGAGCCGGTCCAGACCAAAACAGGACGCCGCCAGCTCACACACCGTCGTTTCAAGCTCACCATGCGGCTCAACGTAGCTCGTTGAAATGTGCGATCGCAGCCCACCGACTTGAGGCAGCTTTTGCAGATCGACCTTGCCGTTTTGCGTCAAAGGAATGGCCGAAATCTTTTTGTAGAAGGACGGCAGCATGTAATCTGGCAGTCTTGCCGCCAGATGCGTATGCAGGCTCATACTGAGATCTTGATCACGTTCCAGCGCCGTGAAGTACAGGACCAGCGTCGTAGTCCGGCCGAACTGTCGGGCCACGACGAGGCAATCGTCGACCAGCTCGGAATCAGCGACGACGATCTCGATTTCTTTCAGCTCGACCCGGTAGCCACGAACCTTGTACTGCCGGTCACGCCGGCCCTTGTACTCGAACAACGCCTGTTCATTCAGGACACAGATGTCGCCGGTGTTGTACATCCGCTCGTCTGTCTGGGGATGCGTCACGAACTTCTCCGCCGTTTGCGCGGACATACCGTAGTAACCCAGCGCCAGCGAGCGGCCGGCGATATAGAGCAGTCCGGTGTTGCCCGGTAGGACTGGCTGCAACTGGTCATCGAGCAGGTAAGCGGTGCTGGCCTGGGTGACTTGGCCGATGGGAGGCAAATCCGGCCAGTCTTCTGGCTCGCCACCGAGCCGATGCTCCATCACCACATGCGTTTCGGCCGGACCATAGTGATTGATCAGTAGGCACTGAGGATGAGCCTTGAACCATTGCCTGACGACAGGGCTGATTTTCAACTGCTCACCGGCGCAGATCACTTCCTGCAGATCAGCCAACACTTTCGAGTCGTGAAGATTGAACGTGACGAAAGGGATCAGCATTGAGGTCGGCAGAAACAGGCGCGTGACGGCCGCAGAAACCATCTCTCGAGTCAGCTCGTGCAGATCTTTCTTTTGCTCGTCCGTGATGACCAGCAGACGATCCCCATGGCACAACGCGCTGTAGATCTCCTGAAATGAGACATCAAAACCCTGGGCCGCGTACAACAACGTGGTGCCAGCCTGACCTGGCGCTTTCACCATCCAGTCGATCAGGGTGCTCAGCGATCGATACGGCACCATGACCGGTTTGGGCTGCCCGGTAGTCCCGGAAGTAAAAACCACGTAAGCCGGCACTTCATCCAATATCTCGGGCGTAATCTCGACACTGCCAGTACCTACCGACGGCGCGGTGAGCTCATCAATACGCAGCGAGCGCGTCCGCTTGTCTAGCATCACCGTCAACTCGACGTTTTCCTGCTCATTCAGCAGACATAACGACAAGTCGATGGAAGTGATCATTTGCTGTAATCGCTCAACCGGGTAACTCCTGTCCAGTGGTACGACTGTTCGCCCCAATAAGTGAATAGCCAGTATCGAGACGATGTAATCGATACTTTTCTCCATCAACACACCGATCATCGAGCCCGAATTTGTCAAAGCGACAACCTCGGCCAAGCGCTGCGCCTGATCATATAACTCGCCGTATGAAAGCTTCGACGACACATCAACAATGGCTGGAACTTCGGGGAGCGCAAGAGCGAGATCGACAAATTTTTGAATAAACAACATTCGTTCAACCCTCCCGATGACTACCGATTCGAATGGCAAAGTTACCCAAAAGCTCCTTATTCTCGAACATGATTTGATGGGCTTCCGGCAAATATTCAAAATCAAAAACTCTAGTCAAACAAGGCTTTACCAGCCCCTGACAAACCAACTTATTGAATGATCTGCATTGAACCAGATTGGCAAAGTGAGAGCCCTGAAATCTTTTTTGTCGCATCCACTGATAGCGAATATCGAAGGTGCCCTTGTACCCACTGGTTCCGGCACAAATAACCACCATTCCACCGGGCGCGCACACAAAGGAGGATGTCGGAAATGTATCTTCGCCAGGATGTTCAATGACAATACTGGGGTTTTTCTTATCTCCTACCAAACGCCAGATTTCATGCTGAAAACGCCTGGCTTCACTCAGCCATTGGGCATATCCAACCGGATTTTCTATATCTTCGAGTACGCCCCAATGTTCATACTCCTGACGATTGATCGTGCCTTTGGCTCCAATCTGACGACAGTAATCCGCTTTTTCGTCGCTGCTCACTACGGCAATGGGGATGGCTCCAGCGGCGTTTACCAATTGAATAGCCATCGAGCCCATTCCGCCGCTGCCCCCCATATAAGGACCACATCGCCCGGCTTAACCGTATGCGGGGCAAAGCCATGCAGCATGCGGTAGGCCGTCGCCCCGCAGAGCATGTAGGACGCCGCCTGCTCCCAACTCAAGTGCGCGGGCTTGGGCAGAATCGCCTGCCGCTTGACCCGTGTATACTCCGCGAAAGCTCCAAAGTTGATTTCGTAACCCCAGATTTTTGCCGACTTATCCATGATCTCATCGGCCACTGCATCGCAATCCCACCAACCACAGTGCAGCACCACTTCATCACCGATAGCGATGTCGTGCACATCCTTGCCTACCGCAACGACGATTCCGGAAGCATCGGATCCGGCAATATGAAAGTCATGTTTCTCACCGCAGGACCTTTGAAGATCAATGACATCAACTGGATATCCTCGTGCAGCCCAAACGCCATTGTGATTGACACCAGCAGCCATGACCTTGACTAAGCACTCATCGGATTGAAAGCAAGGCACGGGTACCGACTCAAGAGCAAATGCGCTCAAAGGTTGGCCATACCTTTCAGATCTAATAGTTTGCGCCAACATCATCTCAGGAACATTGAGACTTGTAAGATCAAGCATCACGCCTACCTTTTTCATATCTTGAGCATCCTTGGATTTTTGGTTATTTAATTAGAAATCCTTCCTCTACACACCTCACTACCAGCCACCGCCAACAGCAGGTCAATCATTCAAAAAACACAACGAAGTAGACCGACAGATCAATCAATGACGGATCGCCGGAAAACCGAAACTGGTACATTTAAAAAATTCACGCAAAGAAAACACCTGAATTTCAGAGATTACTTACAACCAGCGAAATACTATTCCCAACTCGACTTCAGAAATCTCTCGAAATAGCGTAACCATTTTCCTACAGCAAGATTCGGTATTAACCGAAATATTTCGAACAAAACATTTCTTCTTGTTATGAAAAGTACACAATTCAGAGAAAAAAAACTTCCCAAGGCAAATCTCCTGAGACTCAGAATTTTTGAGTCAAAAAAAACCGCAGCTTTCGCTGCGAGGCTTTGGGTGTTCTCGCTCAGCGCTTGGGGTTTGCCCACTCGCCATAATATTTTCAGCTCTTACACCTCAAGCAGGAGCTGGATTTGAGCCTGCACTATCAGCCGCTGTAGCCGCCCCTTGAGCTTATGCCCTGAGCAACATATATCCCGCCACGACGATGCAAATGCTCGCGAACCCCACCTGCAAGCCTCTGGCCGGCACCCGGGATGACAGTCGTCGGCCCAGCAGCATGCCGACGATGCTCGCGACAATGAACAACATACCCGTCGAATTGATCGAAACGCCCGCGTAGAATGCACCGATCACCCCTATCGCCGAAATCAGGCTGATCACCATCAATGAGGTGGCGACGATTCCGCGCATCTGCACATCGGTCAGTTGCTTGAAGGCCGGAACGATCAGAAAGCCGCCCCCCACCCCGAGCAGTCCTGACACAACGCCAGTGACCGCGCCCAACGCGGCGAGGGTCGCCGAGCATTTCACGGTCCAGGAAAAGCGCCCGGTCTGCTGGTCGAGCATGCAGTTTTTCTGGCCCCAGGAAGCACTGCCATGATCACTCGGCCCGGCATCCCGGGATTCGCGGCGCAGCATCCGCCACGCCACGATGACCATCAGCAGGCTGAACAGTACCATCAGCATTTTTTCCGGCAGACGATGGGCGAAGTAGATACCCACCGGCGAGAACAGGGCCCCGAGCAAGGCGATCAACAACGCCGCGCGGTAACGCACCAGGCCGTGTCGCAGGCCATCGATGGCACCGATCGCAGCCGCGCTGCCCACCGCAAACAGCGCCACCGGCGCCGCCTGGGTCATACTCCAACCCAATCCCAGCACCAGCGCCGGTACCGCGAGAATGCCGCCGCCGGCACCGGTCAAGCCGAGGACCAGACCCATCACCACACCAAAGAATGTTGCCAGCAGCATAAAACGCTCTTGATCCACTTTAATTAAAACCGCAAAAAACCCGGCCTTCGAATGGCGCCTACGATACAAGGTTTGCATCATTTAAAATCACATCCAGACTAGTCAGTGTGCGGATAAAGTACTTAACCTCTGGACGTATCCCGAATGGATCTGCCCCCATGCCAGCGTTGATTCAAGCCTTCCTGGACGAAGCATCATCGACCTACACCTACGTGATATACGAAGGTGATGACCGGCACTGCGCGATTGTCGACCCGGTACTCGACTACCATCCCGCCTCAGGGCGCACCGCAACCACCCACGCGGATCAGGTGATCGCCTTCGTCCGCGAACACCGCTTGCAGGTGCAGTGGCTGCTGGAAACCCACGCCCACGCCGACCACCTGTCCGCCGCACCCTACCTGCGCCAGGAACTGGGCGGCAAGATCGCCATCGGCGAGTCGATCCGCAAGGTCCAGGAGGCATTCAAGACCCTGTTCAACCTTGAGCCGGAATTTTCCGTCGACGGTTCGCAGTTCGACCACCTGTTCGCGCCAGACGAAGAGTTCACCATCGGCAACCTCAAGGCCAAGGCACTGCACGTGCCAGGGCACACCCCGGCAGACATGGCCTATTTGATCGAGGATGAGCTGATCCTGGTGGGCGACACCCTATTTATGCCTGACGTGGGCACCGCACGCTGCGACTTCCCCGGCGGTAATGCGAACCAGATGTTCGGCTCGATCCACAAGCTGCTGGCCTTCCCTGCCGAAACCCGCCTTTACGTCTGCCACGACTACCCGTGCGCCCGCCGCGCCGCGCAATGCCAGACCACGGTCGCCGAACAACGCCAAGGCAATATTCATGTGCACGACGGCATCGACGAAGCCGCATTCGTCGCCATGCGCACCCAGCGCGACGCCGGGCTGACTATGCCAACACTGTTGCTGCCGGCGATTCAGGTGAATGTGCGGGCCGGGAATCTGCCACCAGCGGAAGACAACGGGATTATTTATCTGAAAATTCCCCTCAACCAACTCTGAGCCTGTAGCAGCTGACGAGCACCGCGAGGCAGCGTCCGGCGGCGCAGCCGTCGTAATTCGGCAGACGCGATGTGTCTGGTAAAACGCGGTTGCAGGTTATGCGACGGGTACGCCGCCGGACGCTGCCTGGCGTTGCTCGACAGTTACAACGATCACGAGGTAAATGTCCGTGGCTATCTTTCAAACATTTCTCGTACCACCTGTAATTTCTGACAGTAGACAGCTGCGCTCATAGGGGGGATTGTCAGGGCCGTGGCAACACCTTGAGCAAATGGATGTTACCCCGCAGGAGCAACTTTATGAGCACTTCCAATCTGCAGCCAGACATCGAAAAATCGTCTGCAGCCGTTTTTATAACTCGACCTGAAGAAGGGACCACTGTTGTTGCAAGTCTGCTCTTCAAGGGAGGGGGCGATCCGGGTGCAACTGTGGAATTATTCCTGAAAAACCAAAGTCTTGGTACGACCAAAGTTGATCCGTTTTATAATTGGGAGTTCCCGGTCGGCCCACTCGCCAACGGGAGTTACACAATCAAAGCACAACAGCGCTCGACCCATGGCATGATTACATCTGCCACGGTCAGTTTCTCCTGCCTTGCCGAACGGCCGGTCAGCATCACATGGCCTCTTGAGGGCGGAGACTATCTAGGCGGGGCTCACTTCCAGATCGAGGGTACGGCGCATGCAACCATTGTCGCGACAGAAGATGGCGAAGTCATCGACGAGGGAACATGTGATCAGTATGGCCAGCGCACGTTTGACTACGAGTCTGCTGTACTTGGCAAGAAAACTGTCCTCGTCACACAGACCTCTCAAAACAGCATCGTCACTACCGCCAACGTAAGTTTCTTCATAATCAGCGGGGCCACAGAAGTACACTTTCTATGGCCTGAAAATGATTCCAGCGTTTCGCCAACACTCAGGTTCCATGGCTATGGGGATCTCGGCGCCCAGGTTGTCCTCACCGACGGCGAAACCGTCATTGGTCAGGGAACGGTCGACCATGGCGATGCACATCTCTACTACTGGGAGATTCCGTTTGACGCGGGCTTCGATGAGGGATCAAAAACCATAGTTGCCACACAGACCACCGTCAGTGAAGAAGTGTCTACCGACTCCGTTACCTTCAATGTAATAAACAAACTGCCCGTGCTCATAAGTTTTCCCGAAGATGATTCAACGGTGTCTTCGGCATTTGCTGTTCAAGGCCGCGGCACTGTAGGAGCCACCGTTCGGTTAACCGAGGGGATGATAGAGCTCGGTAACGCCGACGTGGATGGCTTCAATCAATGGAGGATCCCTGTCGAGAACGCGAGCGATGGTGAGAAAGAGTATGTGGCAACCCAAAACTATATGGACGGCCAGTCAACCAGTGATTCGGTCAAATTCCGTGTCCTCGCACAAAGAGCCGTCACCATAGACTACCCGGAACAAGACTCCACAATCCCCGACCTCTATCCAGAGTTCCGTGGCGAAGGTGAGCCGGAGGCTGAAGTCCTCCTGTTGGTGGATGGAGACATAGCCATTGGCGACGGAACCGTCAACGCAGAAGGACACTGGTTCATCCCGATCAAAGGTCCTGGGCTTGTTCAAGGCATCAACTTTGTGACAGCCAGGCAAATCACCCAATGGGGAGACTTCACCGAAGCCACGGTCACCTTTTTCATCGACTGACAAGCTCTACTACCCGTGCGCCCGCCGCGCTTCGCAATGCCAGACCACGGTCGCCGAACAACGCCAAGGCAATATTCATGTGCACGACGGCATCGACGAAGCCGCATTCGTCGCCATGCGCACCCAGCGCGACGCCGGGCTGACTATGCCAACACTGTTGCTGCCGGCGATTCAGGTGAATGTGCGGGCCGGGAATCTGCCACCAGCGGAAGACAACGGGATTATTTATCTGAAAATTCCCCTCAACCAACTCTGAGCCTGTAGCAGCTGACGAGCACCGCGAGGCAGCTGCTACGGTCATGAGGTGAATGTCCGCGGGATTCACCGGCAGTCAGCAATACCCGGCGCTCTGAAGCGCCCGCCCCCGGACTCTGACATTTCCCACAGCCATAACTCAGCTACCGGCCGTACAGTGCCCGGTCTGACGAACACCGCCGAATAGCAGGCTTTGAGATCTTCCGGCCGTAGCGCGCGCAATGCTTGCGCGGGGGGCATGGCTTTGGCCGCGGCCAACTGCAAAAATGCCTCCTCGTCGACCAGCCGTTGAAAGGCTCCGGTATTCACCACCGTCACACTGTGGGTGCTGCTGAGCGGGACCTTCCACCTGGACTCCCAGCGATGGGTATGCCCATAGACAAACAAATCGAATGGTCCGATGGCCTCTTCGCGGCCCCTCAGGTGACGCTTGAAAATCGCCGTCTTGGGCACCAGCACGTCCACCACCAGCGCGGACAGCACCGGGTTGCACGGGTTGATTTTGGTATACACAACGGCATTGCGGCATAACATTTCCAGGTCTTCGGTCGACATGCTCTTGAGCATCGCATCGAGCTCGCGGCGCAGTTCCTCGCCTTCCGGGTTGCTGTCTTGGAG
Source organism: Pseudomonas sp. KH_050 (assembly GCF_057838875.1). Classification (NCBI taxonomy): domain Bacteria; kingdom Pseudomonadati; phylum Pseudomonadota; class Gammaproteobacteria; order Pseudomonadales; family Pseudomonadaceae; genus Pseudomonas; species Pseudomonas sp. KH_050. The sequence goes on from NZ_CM174478.1 coordinate 3,899,587, forward strand.
TAGCGCCTTGAATGAATCACCCTCCGGTAACGAATAGCTGAAGAGACGGTGCCCGACCTTCTCCGCCGCCGCGCGATTGAACGGTGGGTCATGCGCGCCATTGGTCGACAACGCACGGTATTTCTGGCCTGGAGTGGTTTCAAAAATGTTGAAGGCAATGAACCTGGCCAGGTCCTGGATGGTTCCCCCTACGCCCCGCTCGCTCATTCGATAACGTGCTCCAGCGGTTTCCGGGTTCAGGTTGTCAATGACCGGATAGTTCATCTCCTGTTCATTGAACAACCGCTGCACGAACTGCTCTCCCCAGGGACGAATCATCAGTTCAGTGCCGCTGGAGTCGGTGGTGGTGACCTTCGGCCAATCGTCAAAGGCATTCACGTCACTGCCAATCTGCTGCCCGTGTTCGGCGACGATCCGCTTGTCTTCCGAGACCCACAACCCACTTTCGACGAATATCACTCGCCCGCTCTGCGCCCCGAGACGCTCGACCAGCGGCGCCCGGACGGCGGGAATGAGCAAGGCCGCATCATGGTTGCCGGGCACCAGATAGAGTCGATTGCTCCCGCGTGTGGAAAACGCCTTCAACGCCTGCAGATCGGCATCATGGGCCTTGATGATTCGCCGGCTCAGGTCGACCAGCTCGGCGACCGAACAGCCGGCACCGGCTCCGCTTCCCTGGCAATGAATGTCATTGGGCAGCTGCCACAGTTCAAGGAAGTCACCGACGATAATCAGGTCGACCTGGTCATTGCCCTCTTTGGAGGCGGCGGCCAGGAACCCTTTGAGAGCCTGCGGCCATCTGAAGTCCTCATAGGGATGCCAATGTCCGTCGGTAGTACGTCCCAGCCCGAAATGCAGATCGCTGACGAATACGCTCAGACGTTCTTGCGCATCCGCGTCACCCACAACCAACACACTTAAACAGGCCAACAACGCACTGCAGAGGCGACGCTTCATTGCACACCTCGCACTTTCTGGTTTGACGCTGTCGGGGCACTACACATGTGCAGCTCGGGATCACCAATGATCTGGAACTCCAGGGCCATATCGGCATAGCCCGAATCCTTGCCATAGGTATCGATGGTCTTCTGCAAGGCCTGATTGAAGATATCGATGACCCGGGCAGACGTACCACTGGCCCGCAGCTGCTGGGCCACCGCCACAAAACTGACCGACAGCCGGGTACCGAAATCGGTGTCTACCGCAAAGGGTGACGCCACCACCGCGCCCACGCCTCGGCGCACCAGCATGTTGACGAACGTCTGGCTGGCCGCCGAGACACCCAGGGTCGAACACGCCGCCAGGACTGCCACGCTACCCGGCGTGAACTGCCGTCTCATATCCGAGTCCAGCACCCGGCTGGGAAGCCCTGACGCAGAAAACGTCACATCGCCCTTGCCATGGTGGGCCAGCAGGACCAGGGCACTGCTGACCGCGGAAGGCGGATCAGCCTGGGTCATGAATTTGAGCAAGTCGGTGTTGTCCTGGTACCAATTGACGTCACGCCCCTGCATCCGCCAGTCATCCATCATCAACAACTCCGCGGAATCGGTATTCACACCATCCAGCGCCTTGGGAATGGCAAAGTCCCAACCGCTGAAACAGGCACCGGGCTGGAGCGTTTGTGCATCCTGCAATGGCTGGACCACGGTAATGCGATGGCTGAATAACTGGTCAGGCGCATCCGCCCCCAACAACGCCAGCGGCAGATTCTGCATATCCCCAAACGAGTCGAAATAACGCACCAACACCACCGCAGCCTCGACCCGTTGGGTCAGTCGCTGCATCGCCGCCCTTGCCCCATCGGCATTTCGCTGATCGGCCGGAGTACGGCCGTTGAACAGAATATTGTTCATTTGCCTGACGACCTCGGTATAAGGCTGCGGGGTCTCCAAGTGCTGGCGGGTGTTCGCGATGGACGCTGGCAGCATGGAGTCCTGCTCCAGAAAATGCGTCAGATTGCCGGCAAGCTCCCACGCATAGATGGGGAGTGTCTTGCCCTGACGCTGAGCCGCGTCAAACTCCGAGCGATCGACGTACACCGCTACCGTCGTTGCGTCCCCCTCTCCCTTCGGGATCGAGTCGAATAGATGCAAGGCCGCGTCCGTGGGCGAGGACCGCCGCGCGCTTTTCCCCACCTCCAGCAACCGTTCCATTCCGGACACCAGTTCACCGCCCCTGAGACTGGTGTCGCAGGCCTGCGGGTCCTTCTGACCGACTTCGCCCACTGGCACGCTGACCACGATGTAGTCCAGGGGGCGCAGCCCCGCAGCGTCCCAAATCGACAGCACAACCTGCGCGCAACCTGCCTGACGGGCAATAAGCGGCCACACCATCGGCCCATCGACACTCAACTCCCTGGCCAGGTCACTCAAGGTGATGAGGTGATTGCGCGCTTTTTCCCGCAGAGACTGGTCATTGCCCCTGGCCTGCAGGCGATCGCGCTGGACAGTGAATCGGCGCGCGCGAAAATCCGTACCCGGTGCCGGCTCGAGTATGCCGCCCATCAGCACGGGTCGAATCAGCAAGTGGACCTCGTCGCTGTCCGGCTCCGCAGCGATCTCCTCCTGCAGCAGGCTGCTGATCCCGCTACTCAACGCCCCGGGATAGATCCCCCGGCCAAGATCCAGCACAAAGTCATAGGGCTTGCCTGCAACCAATGATGCCTTTACCTGCCTGGGCGAGGATTGAAACCAGGCATTCCAGTTGATGGACCAGGCAGTACTCAGCACGCTGTAGCTCATTGCGGAGATCGGCATGATCCTCGCCTCGTACACCAGTGATGGACCAATTCTCTCGATTGCCGACGCCTGGCGGTCCGCCAACGCATCCTGCCATTGAGCCCGCACGCCCTCATCGACGCCCATCCAGGTAATCTTCGAGGAGGACACCTGCACCGCGTCGATGGCTTCGCGCTCCCGCGCGATAATGGTCGAGGTGACATACTCCTCGGCGTAGTTGATGACCTGGGTAATGCGTTGCCGTGCCGGATCAGGCAATGCTGTAAAACGCGAGACCTGGTAGATCGCAATCAAGCCGCTGAAGCGGTGATCGCTTTGGGTCACGAATGCGGCATTGATTTTCGTCACCCGGTCCCAAGGCACCTCTGCCGCGTCGACCGCCCCGGAGGCCATTGCCGAAGCCATTTGCGTATCGGACATTTCGATGGACTCGGCACCGACGCCGGACAGGTCCATCAACCGCCAATCCTCGCTGGAAACCGCCACCCTGGTGCCCTTGAAGTCCCAGGGTGAACGCCTGGGCAGTTGGCTGGCGATAACCCGCGTTCCGCCGTACCAGACTCCGCCCAACGCCTGCAGTCCCTGTGCCTTGAGTTGCTCGGCCAGCTGCGGTTGCAACTGCGATTTCATGAAAAATGAATAGGGTTTGATTTTCGAGAAAGTGAATGGCAGGCCGTAGATGCCGAACGTAGGGGCAAACTCACTCAAGGCAGAAACAGGGACGATCGCCAGATCCGTCTCCCCTTGCATGACACCTTTGATCACGCTACTGGCAGACGCCACCTCATGACTTCTCACGGTTGCAACGCCGTCCAGAGCCTTCTGGATAGCGCCCGTTGCCTGGTCAAATGTCGGGTTGTGGGGAATCGCGATGTCGATCAGCACGGGCCGATCCTCGGCCGCCACCACCAGCGAGGCGACGCACAACAGCAGCGCCGGGAGCCACCTGTGCCAACCTGACCAGGAAGCTGCGCCCTTGCACTCGCAATCCTCCCTTCGGCCCATCACATCACCTCACGCCCGGCAACGCTTGTCGGCATGCGCAGCTGAGGACGACTGACTCTCTTATGCACCTTTATGAATAAAGCACCCCGCCAGTGTTACTGCAAAGCCCCGTGATGAATGGGGCTACCCCATCAATGGCGCTTACCCCGCCAGCGTCAAGCCATTGGCCGGCAACGGCAACGCGGTCTTGTAGCGGACCTGCTTGAGCGCAAAGCTCGAGCGGATGTTGGCCACGCCCGGAACCTTGGTCAGGAAATCCATCATGAACCGCTCCAGGGACTGGATGGTCGGCACCAGCACGCGGATCAGATAGTCCGGGTCGCCGGCCATCAGGTAGCACTCCATCACTTCCGGTCGGTCGGAAATCGCTTCTTCGAAATGCTGCAGGGCTTCCTCGACCTGCTTCTCGAGGCTGACGTGGATGAACACATTGACGTGCAGCCCCAGCAAGTCGGCGTCGAGCAGCGTGACTTGCTCGCGAATAAGCCCCAGTTCTTCCATGGCCTTGACCCGATTAAAACAGGGGGTCGGCGACAAGTTGACCGAGCGTGCGAGGTCGGCGTTGGTGATGCGGGCGTTCTCCTGAAGGCTGTTGAGAATGCCGATATCGGTACGATCCAGTTTGCGCATGAGACAAAACCACCTGCTTTTTGTGTTTATGCAGATTTTTTATCCTCAAATGACTTAAAGCGCAACGAAACAGAGATAAATATTCTTCTTGGCGAGGCCTATGATTGTTGTAGGACAGGATTTCTTTTACCCAAAGAAAGATCGTCAGCTAGCGCGCCCACTACAAGAAATTCACAAGATAGAGCGTAGAAGCCATGAACCAACCGTACGAACCGCTGCACCTGCACGTTCCCGAACCTTCGGGCCGTCCTGGCTGCAAAACCGACTTCTCCTACCTGCGTCTGACCGACGCCGGCACGGTGCGCAAACCCCCAATCGACGTTGAACCCGCCGACACGGCCGACCTGGCCAAGGGCCTGATCCGCGTGCTCGACGACCAGGGCAATGCCCTCGGCCCGTGGGCCGAAGGCGTGCCGGTCGAGATCCTGCGAAAAGGCATGCGTGCCATGCTCAAGACGCGGATCTTCGACAACCGCATGGTGGTCGCCCAGCGTCAGAAGAAAATGTCGTTCTATATGCAGAGCCTTGGCGAAGAAGCCATCGGCAGCGCCCAGGCCCTGGCCTTGAACATCGACGACATGTGCTTCCCCACCTACCGTCAGCAAAGCATTCTGATGGCGCGGGAAGTACCGCTGGTGGACCTCATCTGCCAACTGCTGTCCAACGAGCGTGATCCGCTCAAGGGCCGCCAGCTGCCGATCATGTACTCGGTGCGCGACCACGGCTTCTTCACCATTTCCGGCAACCTGGCCACCCAATTCGTACAGGGTGTGGGCTGGGGCATGGCTTCGGCGATCAAGGGCGACACCAAAATCGCCTCGGCCTGGATCGGCGACGGCGCCACCGCCGAATCGGACTTCCACACCGCTCTGACCTTCGCCCACGTTTACCGTGCGCCGGTAATCCTCAACGTGGTCAACAACCAGTGGGCGATCTCCACGTTCCAGGCGATCGCCGGTGGTGAAGCCACTACCTTCGCCGGTCGTGGCGTCGGTTGCGGCATCGCTTCCCTGCGGGTCGATGGCAACGATTTCGTCGCGGTCTATGCCGCCTCTGCCTGGGCCGCCGAACGCGCGCGCCGCAACCTCGGCCCGACCATGCTCGAATGGGTCACCTACCGCGCAGGTCCGCACTCGACGTCCGATGATCCGTCCAAATACCGTCCTGCCGACGACTGGAGCCACTTCCCGCTGGGCGACCCGATTGCGCGCCTCAAGCAGCATTTGATGAAAATCGGTCACTGGTCCGAAGAGGAACACACCGCCGTCAGCGCCGAACTGGAAGCCGAAGTGATTGCCGCGCAAAAAGAAGCCGAGCAGTACGGCACCCTCGCCGGTGGCCAGACGCCAAGCGCCGCGACGATGTTCGAAGACGTCTATAAAGAGATGCCGGAGCACTTGAAGCGCCAGCGTCAAGAGTTGGGGATCTGACATGAACGATCACAACAACACTATCCAAGTGGAAACCGCCATGACCACCACCACCATGACCATGATCCAGGCCCTGCGCTCGGCCATGGACGTGATGCTTGAGCGCGACGACAACGTGGTGGTCTTCGGCCAGGACGTCGGCTACTTCGGCGGCGTGTTCCGTTGCACCGAAGGCCTGCAGAACAAGTACGGCACCTCCCGGGTGTTCGACGCGCCGATCTCTGAAAGCGGGATCGTCGGCGTCGCCGTGGGCATGGGCGCCTACGGCCTGCGGCCGGTGGCCGAGATCCAGTTCGCCGATTACGTCTACCCGGCGTCGGACCAGATCATTTCCGAAGCCGCACGCCTGCGCTATCGCTCGGCCGGCGAGTTCACCGCGCCGATGACCCTGCGCATGCCTTGTGGCGGCGGCATCTACGGCGGCCAGACCCACAGCCAGAGCATCGAGGCGATGTTCACCCAGGTCTGCGGCCTGCGCACGGTGATGCCATCCAACCCCTATGACGCCAAAGGCCTGTTGATCGCCTCCATCGAAAACGATGACCCGGTGATCTTTCTCGAGCCCAAGCGCCTGTACAACGGCCCGTTCGACGGCCACCACGACCGCCCGGTAACCCCGTGGTCGAAACATCCGGCCGCGCAAGTGCCGGACGGTTACTACACCGTGCCGCTGGACGTGGCGGCCATCGCCCGTCCGGGCAAGGATGTCACCATCCTCACCTACGGCACCACGGTCTATGTGTCGCAAGTCGCGGCTGAAGAAACCGGTGTCGACGCTGAAGTGATCGACCTGCGCAGCCTGTGGCCGCTGGACCTGGACACCATCGTCAAGTCAGTGAAGAAAACCGGACGTTGCGTGATCGTTCACGAAGCGACCCGAACTTGCGGTTTCGGCGCCGAACTGGTCGCCCTGGTGCAAGAGCACTGCTTCCACTATCTGGAAGCGCCTATCGAGCGCGTCACCGGTTGGGACACCCCCTACCCGCACGCACAAGAGTGGGCGTATTTCCCTGGTCCGTCCCGAGTGGGCGCGGCTTTGAAACGGGTTATGGAGGTCTGAATGGGCACGCACGTTATTAAAATGCCGGACATTGGCGAAGGCATTGCAGAAGTTGAATTGTCGGTGTGGCACGTCAAGGTCGGCGACATGGTCGTCGAAGATCAGGTACTGGCCGATGTCATGACCGACAAAGCGATGGTCGACATCCCTTCGCCGGTGAATGGCAAGGTCATCGCCCTCGGCGGTGTACCGGGCGAAGTCATGGCGGTTGGCAGCATCCTGATCAGTATTGAAGTCGAAGGCGCGGGCAACGTTAAAGAGTCGGCTCAGCCTGCGGCCGCTGTCGTTAAAGAAGTACCGGTTGCGGCACCGAAAGTTGAAGCTGCAGTGGAAAGCAAACCGGTCGCAGCCCCGCGCCCAGCCGCCGTTTGCCAGGGCCCGATGGTTGCTCGCGAGGCCGATGAACGTCCGCTGGCCTCCCCGGCCGTGCGCAAACATGCGCTCGATCTCGGCATCCAATTGCGTCTGGTCCGCGGCACCGGCCCTGCCGGGCGGGTTCTGCACGAAGACCTCGACGCCTATCTGGCTCAGGGTCAACAGCCGCAATCGACCGCTGCTGCCGCATACGCCGAGCGTAACGACGAAGAGCAAATCCCGGTCATCGGCATGCGCCGCAAGATCGCCCAGCGCATGCAGGAAGCCACCCAGCGCGCCGCGCACTTCAGTTATGTCGAGGAAATCGACGTCACCGCCGTGGAAGAACTGCGCGCGCACCTGAACGAAAAACACGGTGCGACCCGCGGCAAGCTGACCTTGCTGCCGTTCCTGGTCCGCGCCCTGGTCGTGGCCCTGCGGGACTTCCCGCAGATCAATGCCCGTTACGACGACGAAGCCCAGGTCATCACCCGCCTCGGCGCGGTGCATGTCGGCGTCGCCACCCAGAGCAACATTGGCTTGATGGTACCGGTGGTGCGCCACGCCGAAGCCCGCAGCCTGTGGGACAGCGCCGCGGAAATCTCCCGCCTGGCGACTGCCGCGCGCAACGGCAAGGCCAGCCGCGACGAACTGTCCGGCTCGACCATCACCCTGACCAGCCTTGGCGCCCTCGGTGGCATCGTCAGCACCCCGGTGCTGAACCTGCCGGAAGTGGCGATCGTCGGCGTCAACAAGATCGTCGAACGGCCGATGGTGATCAAAGACCAGATCGTGATCCGCAAGATGATGAACCTCTCCAGTTCCTTCGACCATCGGGTAGTCGATGGCATGGACGCGGCGCAATTCATCCAGGCCATTCGCGGCCTGCTCGAACAACCCGCCACGCTGTTTGTTGAATAGGCATTTGGGGAGCAAGGCATGCAACAGACTCTGAACACCAAGCTGCTGATCATCGGCGGCGGCCCTGGCGGCTATGTGGCGGCGATTCGCGCCGGGCAACTGGGCATTTCGACCATTCTGGTGGAAGGCCAGTCGCTGGGCGGCACCTGCCTGAACATCGGCTGCATTCCGTCCAAGGCACTGATCCACGTCGCCGAACAGTTCCACCAGACGCAGCACCACAGCCAGCATTCGGCACTGGGCATCAGCGTTTCGGCGCCGACCCTCGACATCAGCAAGAGCGTCGAGTGGAAGGACGGCATCGTTGATCGCCTGACCACCGGCGTCGCGGCACTGCTGAAAAAGAACAAAGTCCAGGTAATTCAAGGCTGGGCCAAGGTAATCGACGGCAAAACCGTTGAGGTCGGTGACACGCGCATCCAGTGTGAACACCTGCTGCTGGCCACCGGCTCGAAAAGCGTCAACCTGCCGATGCTGCCTATCGGCGGGCCGATCATTTCCTCCACCGAAGCCCTGGCGCCAACCTCCGTTCCAAAACGGCTGATCGTGGTCGGCGGCGGTTACATCGGGCTGGAGTTGGGGATTGCCTATCGCAAGCTCGGCGCCGAGGTCAGTGTGGTCGAGGCTCAGGATCGCATCCTGCCAGCCTACGATGCCGAGCTGACGCAGCCTGTACACGATGAACTGAAAAAACTCGGTGTGAAGCTTTACGTGAAGCACAGCGTCGAAGGCTTTGATTCACAAGGAAATACCCTGCAAGTTCGTGACCCGAGTGGTGACATCCTGAACCTGGAAACCGATCAGGTGCTGGTGGCTGTCGGTCGCAAGGCCAACACCCAAGGCTGGAACCTCGAAGCCCTGAATCTGGACATGAACGGTTCGGCGATCAAGATCGACAACCGCTGCCAGACCAGCATGCGCAACGTGTATGCCATCGGCGACCTGAGCGGCGAACCGATGCTCGCCCACCGGGCCATGGCTCAAGGCGAAATGGTTGCCGAGCTGATCAGCGGTAAATCCCGCGAGTTCAACCCGACTGCTATTGCCGCCGTGTGCTTCACCGACCCGGAACTGGTGGTGGTCGGCAAGACCCCGGACGAAGCCAAGGCTGCCGGTTGGGACTGCATTGTTTCCAGCTTCCCGTTTGCGGCCAATGGCCGGGCGATGACCCTGGAGTCCAAAAGCGGCTTCGTGCGGGTCGTGGCGCGGCGGGACAATCATGTGATTGTCGGCTGGCAGGCGGTGGGCGTGGGCGTTTCGGAGTTGTCGACGGCATTTGGCCAGAGCCTGGAAATGGGCGCTCGGCTGGAAGACATCGCCGGCACCATCCATGCGCATCCGACGCTCGGTGAAGCGGTGCAGGAAGCGGCGTTGCGTGCCCTGGGGCATGCACTGCATCTATAAGCTGCCGCAGCCCCCCGTAGCAGCTACCGAGCAACGCGAGGCAGCGTTCGGCGGCGAAGCCGTCGCAAAAACCTGCCACCGCGGTTTTTCAGACGAACCGCATCCGCCGGATTACGACGGCTGCGCCGTCGAACGCAGGCTCGCGCTGCTCGCCAGCTGCTACGGATCGCATTTACGGGCTGCGAAACCGCCCCGGAATGAAGTATTGTTGTACCCATCCAGAAAAACGTCAGAAGCCTTGAACCGTTGCGACGGTTGTTAAGCGATAGAGGGTGTCATGGGTAACGAGAGCATCAATTGGGACAAGCTGGGTTTTGACTACATCAAGACAGACAAGCGCTATCTGTCGCACTGGCGCGATGGCGCCTGGGACAAAGGCACCCTGACCGAAGACAATGTGCTGCACATCAGCGAAGGCTCCACAGCCCTTCACTATGGCCAGCAGTGCTTCGAAGGGCTGAAGGCCTATCGCTGCAAGGACGGTTCGATCAACCTGTTCCGTCCGGACCAGAACGCGGCGCGCATGCAGCGCAGCTGCAGCCGTCTGCTGATGCCGCACGTGCCGACCGAAGCCTTCATCGAAGCCTGCAAGCAAGTCGTGCGCGCCAACGAGCGCTTCATCCCGCCTTACGGCACCGGCGGCGCGCTGTACCTGCGCCCGTTCGTGATCGGCGTAGGCGATAACATCGGCGTGCGCACCGCACCCGAGTTCCTCTTCTCGATCTTCTGCATCCCGGTCGGCGCCTACTTCAAGGGTGGCCTGACCCCGCACAAGTTCCTGATCTCCAGCTACGACCGCGCCGCGCCACAAGGCACCGGTGCGGCCAAGGTCGGTGGCAACTACGCCGCCAGCCTGATGCCCGGCTCCGAAGCCAAGAAGGCGCACTACGCCGACTGCATTTACCTGGATCCGATGACCCACACAAAAATCGAGGAAGTCGGCTCGGCCAACTTCTTCGGTATCACCCATGACAACAAGTTCGTCACGCCGAATTCCCCTTCGGTGTTGCCAGGCATCACCCGCCTGTCCCTGATCGAACTGGCCAAATCGCGCCTGGGCCTGGAAGTGGTCGAAGGCGACGTGTTCATCGACAAGTTGTCCGACTTCAAGGAAGCCGGCGCCTGCGGTACTGCCGCGGTGATCACCCCGATCGGCGGCATCAGCTACAACGACAAACTGCACGTGTTCCACAGCGAAACCGAAGTCGGCCCGATCACCCAGAAGCTCTACACAGAACTGACTGGCGTGCAAACTGGCGATATCGAAGCGCCAGCAGGCTGGATCGTCAAGGTCTGATCTGACGGGGCCTCGCCCCATGCAGCACTCAGCCCACCCCTCGCTTCGGCGGTGGGTGGGCTTTTTGTTGCACGGCAATCTGCATCACCGGCGACCGTTAGTCGCTCTCGCCGGTAATGCAAACGTTCCCTGCACGAACATCATCTAGTCTGAGAGCAACACTCAGCTGGAGTTTGACCGATGTCGTTAGCTGATGAGCGCCTGCCCAACTCCGACCGAGGTAAGGAAACCCGGCTGTTTCTCTTCCTGGTTGCCTGCCTGTTCCCCATGCTATCTGTCGCCCTGGTCGGTGGTTATGGTTTCTTCATCTGGTTCATACAAATGATCTTCGGTCCACCCGGGCCACCCAACTGATGCGCCTTTGTTGAATCTATTGGGAGTACGGACATGGACAAACCTTTGCATATCGCCAGCCTGGTGGTGCTTGCCCGTCCCGAACTGTTCGAGGCGGTGAAAGCCAACCTGCGGCTGTTGAAGGGTCTCGAACTGCATCAGGAAAGTCCCGCGGGCAAGCTCGTGGTGGTGCTCGAAGCCGAGGACGAAAGCCAGATCCTCGATTGCATCCAAGAGATTGGCAACCTGCCGGGCGTACTCAATGCCGCGCTGATCTACCACGAAGTCCTAGAAGACACTGGAGAGGTCGTATGAGCATGACTCGCCGGGAGTTCGTCAAGGTTCAGGCCGCCGCTATCGCCGCCGCCGCGGCCGGTCTGCCGATTATTACTTCCTCCAGCAACCTGATTACCGACGCCGAGATGGTCGCCCTGGACTGGAACAAGGCGCCCTGTCGTTTTTGCGGCACCGGCTGCAGCGTGATGGTGGCCACCAAGAATAACCGCGTGGTCGCCACCCATGGCGACGTCAAGGCCGAGGTCAACCGCGGGCTGAACTGTGTCAAGGGCTACTTCCTGTCAAAGATCATGTACGGCGTCGACCGCCTGACCCAACCGCTGCTGCGCATGAAGGATGGTCAGTTCGACAAGCAGGGCGAGTTCCAGCCGATCAGCTGGGATCAGGCCTTCGATATCATGGAGTTGAAATTCAAGGCGGCGCTCAAAGCCAAAGGCCCCGAATCGGTCGGCATGTTCGGCTCCGGGCAATGGACCGTGTGGGAAGGCTACGCCGCCAACAAGCTGATGAAAGCCGGCTTGCGCAGCAACAACATCGACCCCAATGCCCGCCACTGCATGGCCTCGGCGGTGATGGGCTTCATGCGCACGTTCGGCATGGACGAGCCGATGGGCTGCTACGACGATATCGAGGCGACCGACACCTTCGTGCTGTGGGGCTCGAACATGGCCGAGATGCACCCGGTGCTCTGGAGCCGGGTCACCGATCGCCGGTTGAGCCATGCGCATGTCAAAGTGGTGGTGCTGTCGACCTTCGAACATCGCAGTTTCGAGTTGGCCGATATTCCAATGGTGTTCAAGCCGCAAACCGACCTGTTGATCCTCAACTACATCGCCAACCACATCATTGAAAGCGGCTCGGTCAACCAGAGCTTCGTCAGCAAGCACACCCGGTTCGCCAAGGGCGCCGATGATATCGGCTACGGCCTGCGCCCGGACGATCCGCTAGAAATGCAGGCGAAAAATGCCGCCAAGGCCAACACCTGGACCGATATGTCCTTCGAACAATTCGCCGACTTCGTCAAACCTTACACCCTGGAACGCACAGCCAGGGAAACCGGGGTTTCGACCGAACGCCTCAAAGCCCTGGCGCAGCTGTATGCCGATCCCAAGCGCAAGGTCGTGTCGTTCTGGACCATGGGCTTCAACCAGCACACCCGCGGGGTCTGGGCCAACAACCTGATCTACAATATCCACCTGCTCACGGGCAAGATCAGCGAGCCGGGCAACAGCCCCTTCTCACTGACCGGCCAGCCCTCGGCGTGCGGTACCGCCCGCGAGGTCGGGACCTTCGCCCACCGTTTGCCCGCCGATCTGGTGGTGACCAATCCCAAGCACCGCGCCACTGCGGAAAAAATCTGGAAGCTGCCGGCCGGGACCATCCAGGAAAAGGTGGGTTTTCACGCCGTTGAGCAGAGTCGCATGCTCAAGGACGGCATACTCAACGTTTACTGGACAATGGCCAGCAACAACATGCAAGCCGGGCCGAACATCATGCAGGAAGTCCTGCCGGGGTGGCGCAATCCGGAAAATTTCGTGATCGTCTCGGATGTCTACCCCACTGTCTCCGCCCAGGCCGCGGACCTGATTCTGCCCAGCGCGATGTGGGTCGAGAAGGAAGGCGCCTTTGGCAATGCCGAACGGCGCACCCAGTTCTGGCACCAGCTGGTCAGCGCGCCAGGGGACGCCAAATCCGATCTGTGGCAACTGCTGGAATTCTCCAAACGCTTTACCGCCGATGAAGCCTGGCCCGCCGAGTTGCTCGCCAAGGCACCTGAATACAAGGGCAAAACCCTGTTCGAAGTGCTGTACAAAAATGGCCAGGTCGACCAGTTCCCGCTTGAGCAACTGGAAGCCGGGTACAAGAACGATGAAGCCAAGGTCTACGGTTTTTACCTGCAAAAAGGTCTGTTCGAGGAGTACGCCCAATTCGGTCGGGGACATGGTCATGACCTCGCCGAATTTGACCGCTACCACAGCGAGCGCGGGATGCGCTGGCCGGTGGTGGACGGCAAGGAAACCCGCTGGCGGTACCGCGAGGGTTATGACCCTTACGTGGAAAAAGGCAGCGAAGTGCAGTTCTATGGCTACCCGGACAAGAAAGCGATCATTTTCGCCCTGCCCTATGAGCCGCCTGCCGAGGCGCCGGATGCCGACTATCCGTTCTGGCTGAGCACCGGTCGGGTGCTGGAGCACTGGCATACCGGCAGCATGACCCAGCGCGTCGAGGAGCTGTACAGGGCCGTGCCGGACGCGTTGGTCTACATGCATCCGGAAGATGCCAAGGCAATGAATGCGCGCCGTGGCAGTGAAGTGAAAGTGATCAGCCGGCGCGGTGAAATGCGCGCACGCATCGAAACCCGCGGGCGCAACAAGCCTCCGCGCGGCCTGGTGTTCGTGCCGTTCTTCGACGCCAACAAGTTGATCAACAAGGTCACGCTGGATGCCACCGACCCGATCTCCAAGCAGACCGACTACAAGAAGTGTGCGGTGAGGATCGAGCTGATCAGCGCGGCCTGAGGAGGACCTTCATGAGTTACCGCTTGCTACCCGTGCTATTGCTTGCTGCCTTCGGCCTGGCTGTCGCGGCCGAGCTCAACTACCCGCTGGACGCCCCCGGGCCGGACGGCCGCCGACCTGGCGGGACACTGACGCAAAACTCGCCAGCGCCACCCATCGCGAACGACGAGAACAAGGACCTCAAACGCGAGCGCAATTACCCGGACCAGCCGCCGACCATTCCCCACAGCATCCGCGGTTATCAAGTCGACAAGAACAGCAACAAATGCCTGTCCTGCCACAGCCGCGCCAACAGCGCGCGCAGCCAGGCACCGATGGTCAGCATCACCCACTATATGGATCGCGACGGCCAGGCTCTTGCCGCGGTGTCGCCGCGCCGCTACTTCTGCAATCAGTGCCATGTCCCGCAAAAAGAGGTCGCGCCCCTGGTGGGCAACAGTTTCGAGAACATCGACAAGTTGTTGCAAGACGAAGCCAGCGCGCCAGCGAAACCCTGAGGAGAGGTCATGAAATCATTGCTCGCCCTGCTCAAGGACTACTGGGGCGTCTTGCGTCGTCCCAGCGTCCATTACAGCCTGGGGTTCCTCACGCTCGGCGGGTTTATCGCCGGAGTCATTTTCTGGGGTGGCTTCAACACCGCGCTCGAGGCGACTAATACCGAGAAGTTCTGCACCTCCTGCCACGAAATGCGCGACAACGTTTTTGTCGAATTGCAGGAGACCATTCACTACAGCAACCGCTCCGGCGTACGCGCCACCTGCCCGGACTGCCACGTGCCCCACGAATGGACCCACAAGATCGCGCGCAAGATGCAGGCCTCCAAAGAGGTCTGGGGCAAGATTTTCGGCACCATCAGTACCCGCGAAAAATTCCTCGGCATGCGCCGCGAACTGGCCGAACACGAATGGGCCAGGCTCAAAGCCAATGATTCGCTGGAGTGCCGCAACTGCCACAACTTCCAGTTCATGGACTTCACCCGCCAGAGCAAGCGCGCCGCGAGCATGCACTCCACGTCATTGGCCGCTGGCCAGGCGACCTGCATCGACTGCCACAAGGGCATCGCGCACAAACTGCCAGACATGAGTGGGGTCAAGGGCTGGTAAACAGCGGCCGGCTCAGCCCACACGACCAGGTTCTACAGGCTCATGGCTGGTTTTTCGGGAACCCGACCAGCCGAGGCGCAACACTCATGAACCCGCGTTACACGACCACCGCGATTGCCCTCCACTGGCTGATGGCACTGGGGCTGATCGGCGCCTTCGCGATTGGCTTCTACATGCCCGACCTTGCGCTGTCGCCGACCAAGCTCAAGCTCTACTCATGGCACAAGTGGGCCGGCGTGACCCTGTTCCTGCTGGTACTGCTGCGTCTCGCCTGGCGTCTGCTGCATCCCGCGCCGCCGTTGCCGACGAGCATACCCGCGGCATTGCGTTTCGCCTCGCTGGTCATGCATTGGTTGCTGTATGCACTGATGATCGCGATTCCCCTCAGTGGCTGGCTGATGAGTTCGGCGCAAGGTTTCCAGACGGCCTGGTTCGGGGTCCTGCCGCTGCCCGATCTGCTGGACAAAGATGCCGCGCTGGGCGAGCGTCTGCAGGAACTGCATGAGGTGCTTAACTACATCTTGCTTGGCTTGGTGATCGTCCATACGGGCGCTGCGCTCAAGCATCACTTCATCGATCGCAATGACGTGCTCACGCGCATGCTGCCGCTCAGGAACAAGGGCTGACCCAGGGTATTTCAGTCAATGAAGCTCGTGCTCCGGCCGGAGAGTCCCATGAATGATCGGTTCCTGCGTTCTGCCGCCCTGGTCGTCGCACTCATGTTCTGGCCCCTGACCGGTGCCCATGCCGTCCAGTACAAACACGTGAATCCCGTTGCCAGTCAGATCTCCTTCACCTATACCCAGATGGGCGCGCGAGTGTATGGCACGTTCGGCAAGTTCGACGCCACGCTCGATTTCGACTCGGCAAACCCCACAGCGGCCCACGCCGAGCTGACCATCCAGCTCGACAGCATCGACGCCGGCACCAGCGACGCCAACAGCGAGCTGCAGAAACCCGCCTGGTTCAACACGGCGGTGTATCCCGTGGCGAAGTTTGAGTCGAGCAGCGTCAAGGTGCTCGACAACAACCGTTACCAGATCTCCGGCAAGCTCGCGCTCAAGGGCCGCACCCGTGACGTCAACGCATTGGTCGTCTTGAAGCCGCAGCACTCCATCGGCGTGTTCAGTGGCGAGTTCATCCTCAATCGCGCCGATTTCAGCATTGGTGAAGGCGAGTGGGCGGATATCGGGATCATATCCAACGAAATCCTGATCAAATTCCGCGTCGTCGCCCCCGAGCAGTAACCATTACAGGTCCTCTCAATGGGCATAGTGTTTAATAGGGGTATTCCGATTTCATTGAGTGCTGAACAGCCTGGAAGTGTTCCCTCACCGGATCATCAGTCGTCGCGGGTCAGCACTTCCAGCAGCTCGATCTCGAAGGTCAGGTCTGAGTTGGGGGTGATCGCGCCCATCGAGCGATCGCCGTAGGCCAGATGCGCCGGCACCCAGAGTTTGCGCTTGCCGCCGACTCGCATGCCCATCAGCCCGAGATCCCAGCCCTTGATCACCCTTCCTGTGCCAATCACGCACTGGAACGGCTTGCCGCGCTCATAGGAGGAGTCGAACGGGGTGCCATCCTCGAGAAAACCGCGGTATTGGGTGGTAATCAAGGCGCCTTTAACCACTTCTTTGCCTTCACCCAGTTGAATGTCTATCACCTGCAATTCGCTGCTCATCACTCACTCTCGTCGATTCGGTAGCCCTGTCTGGCTCCTGCGGCAGGTTTTCCCAGAATTTTCGCGGGTTGGCAACCTTCATGAGTGCCGTAGCTGTCTCGCGGCTTTCGCAAAAAATACCTGCTGCACTCAAGGGCGAGGACTAAGATAGCCGATGGCCATTTACCAGCAGGGTTTCAATACTCCATGTCGTCAGTGTTCACATGAGCTATGCCTCGCTCAACTTTTGCGCTGTTCTACTGATACTGACGGCCATTGTCGTATGGGCTCGTCGTGAGCGGCGCCTGAAAAACCGCCTGGCCCAGTATCGCGAACTGCTCGAACGCCTGCCGGACGGGGTGATTCTGGTTGGCGCCGATGGTCTCATCCGGCAGCAGAACAGCGCGGCAGCGCGGCTACTGGATAGCGACGACGCCCTCCTGGTCGGCTCGCCACTGTCCAGGTGGTTACCGCATTTGAATGACACCCTGGAGCAACGTCAACGCACCCTGGCCACCCGCGCCAATGGCCAACAGCGGGCGATCGAGGTCACTCGCCTGCCTGCGACCGACAGCGCCAATTGCGTCGTGCTGGTTCATCGCAGCAAGCAATACGGTCACTCGTTCGAGGATGCCGAACGCTACAAACGCAGCCAGTATTTCGCCCGCATCGGCACCTGGGACTGGGATGTCGATACCGAGCAGCTGTATTGGTCAGAAGCGATCTACGGCATGTTCGGCTACAAGGTCGGCGAGGTGACGCCGTCCTATGAACTGTTCTGCAGCTGCGTGCACCCGGATGATCGGGCCCGGGTACGAGCCGGTGAGTTGCGCTGCCTTGAAACCGGCGAGAACCATGACGAGGAATACCGGGTCATCTGGCCGGACGGCAGCCTCCATTGGCTGCGGGAAACCGGCAATGTGGTGAAGAACACCGACGATTCGACGGTAAAAATGATGGGCGTGGTTCGCGACATTACCGAGGAAAGGGCCTCGGCCAGCCACCTGCAGCACCTGGCCCACTTCGATCCGCTGACCGGCCTGCCCAACCGCCTGGCCCTCGAGGCCCGCTTGTCCAAGGCCCTGGAACAGGCTCGGCTGAACGATACACGGGTGATCCTGGTGTTTGTCGACCTCAACAGCTTCAAAGAAATCAACGACCATTTCGGTCACGCCGCCGGAGACCGGGTGCTGGTTACCACCGCTACCCGCCTGAAGAAAATCCTTCGCTCAACCGACACCGTCGCGCGAATCGGCGGCGACGAATTCGTGGTCATTCTCGAAGGCCTGCCCCAAGGCAAGAGCCTGCAAGATGAAGCCCACAGCATTTGCGAAAAAATCTTCGTCGAGCTATCACCCCCTGTCACCATCGGCAATGACCAACGGCACATCGGCACCAGCCTTGGTGTCGCGGTATTCCCGGATCACGCCCCGAGCATGGACACACTCATCCACATCGCCGACCTGGCGATGTACGAGGCCAAGCGCAGCGGGAACAACCAGTATCGGCTAGGCAAGGAAGCTACGTTGCGGGTCCAGGCGGAATAACTGGCCCATTGAAATACGGCGTAGGGCTGAGTCCGTAGCAGCTGCCGAGCCCGTAGCAGTCCCCTTCCCCGCTGCACTATCCCCCCCCACCCCGGTAGAATCCGCACTCAACCAGGACTGGCCGCGCCAGTCTGCATCAATAGTGCGAATCACCCAGGAGTCATCCATGCCCCATGAAGGCAACCTGTTGCAAGCCGCCGTGGTTTTTCTGTTCGCGGCGGTGCTGGCCGTTCCCTTGGCCAAGCGCCTGCAATTGGGCGCGGTACTGGGCTATCTGTTTGCCGGGGTGATCATCGGCCCGTCGGTGCTGGGGCTGATCGGCAACCCACAAAGCGTCAGCCATATCTCCGAACTGGGGGTGGTGTTGCTGCTGTTCATCATTGGCCTGGAGCTCTCGCCGCGACGGCTGTGGGTGATGCGCAAATCGGTGTTCGGCGTGGGCCTGGCGCAGGTATTGCTGACCGGGTCGGTGATCGGCGTCCTTGCCTTGTTCGTCTTCGGTCAACCGCTCAATAGCGCCATCGTGCTGGGCCTGGGCCTGGCGTTGTCGTCCACCGCGTTTGGCCTGCAGAGCCTGGCCGAGCGCAAGGAGCTGACCAGCCCCCATGGGCGGCTGGCGTTCGCGATTCTGTTGTTCCAGGACATCGCCGCGATCCCCTTGATCGCCATGGTGCCGCTGCTGGCCGGTGGCGATCACAGCACCACTGCCACCCAAGACTTGAATCACGGCCTGCAGGTGCTCGGCAGCATCGCCGTGGTGGTCATCGGCGGACGGTATTTGCTGCGCCCGGTGTTTCGCGTGGTGGCCAAGACCGGTCTGCCGGAAGTTTCCACCGCCACCGCGCTGCTGGTAGTGATCGGCACCGCGTGGCTGATGGACCTGGTGGGCGTGTCGATGGCACTCGGAGCGTTCCTCGCTGGTTTGCTGCTGGCCGACTCGGAATACCGTCACGAACTGGAAGCGCAGATCGAACCGTTCAAAGGGTTGTTGCTCGGGTTGTTTTTCATCAGCGTCGGCATGGGTGCCAATATCAGCCTATTGTTCAGCGCGCCGGCCGCGGTGCTGGGGCTGACCTTGTTGCTGATCCTGATCAAGCTGCCGCTGTTGTTTGTCGTCGGCCGGCTGGCCGGCGGACTGGGTCGAGTGAATGCCATACGCCTGGGCATCGTGCTGGCGGCCGGCGGTGAATTCGCCTTCGTGGTGTTCAAGATCGGCCGCGATCAGGGCCTGTTCGAGCCCCATCTGTACGATCTGCTGGTGCTGACCATTACCCTGTCGATGGCGCTGACGCCGCTCCTGCTGCTGTTGTGCGCGCGACTGGTCAAGCCGGCAGTAAAACCGGTGAGCATGCCGCCGGAATTCCGCGACATTGACGCTGATGCGCCGCGGGTGGTGATCG
Organism: Pseudomonas sp. KH_050; assembly: GCF_057838875.1. Lineage (NCBI taxonomy): Bacteria > Pseudomonadati > Pseudomonadota > Gammaproteobacteria > Pseudomonadales > Pseudomonadaceae > Pseudomonas > Pseudomonas sp. KH_050. The sequence continues at coordinate 3,919,288 of NZ_CM174478.1, forward strand.
CCGGCATGGGCCGCATGGGGCAGATCGTCGCGCGGATCCTGCGGGCGCAGAATATCAAGTTCGTGGCCCTCGACACTTCGGTGGAAACCATTGAACTGTCCCGCAGTTTTGGCGGGGTGCCGGTGTTCTACGGCGATCCGATGCGCCCGGAGATTCTGAAGGCCGCCAAGGTCGAGCAGGCGGAATTTTTCGTGATCGCCACCGACGACCCGGACACCAATATCAAGACCGCCGAACTGGTGCGCAAACTCTACCCGCAGATGAAAATCATCGCCCGCGCGCGCAACCGCCAGCACGTTCATCGGCTGGTGGATGTCGGTGCGCAAGCGGTGCGGGAAACCTACTATTCAAGCCTGGAGATGAGCCGTCGCACGCTGGTCGGGCTCGGCCTTAGCCAGACCCAGGCCGATGCCCGCATCAAGCGCTTCACCCACCACGACGAACAGGTGCTGGAGGCCCAGCATGCAGTCTATGATGATGCCGCCAAGGTGCTGCAAACCGCCCAGGAAGCCCGGGGGGAACTGGCGCGACTGTTCGAGGCGGATCAGCTGGAGGAACAGGCCAAGGGGTGATGCCAATCAGTAAACAAAATTTATGAACGGAAGATCAATTGTGGCGAGGGAGCTTGCTCCCGCTGGGGCGCGAAGCGGCCCTAAAATCAGTCACCGCGTGTCTTCAGATAGTTTTACGACTGCTTCGCAGCCGAGCGCGAGCAAGCTCCCTCGCCACAGGTACTGTGCCCGACGCCCTGAATGGAATCCATGATGACCACCGCCGACCAAAGCTCCCCTGCCCTCAAGGAAATCTTCAACGCCGAGCGTCTCCAGCATATCGCCACCGAGATGACCGCGGTTTATCCGGCGTTCAATGCTAAAGCCTTCCTCACACTCGCCAATGACGGTCTTGCCGAGTTATCGGTGATGCAACGCCTGGCCCGGGTCAGCGACTGTCTGCACGCGGTGATTGCCCTCGACTACGAACACACACTGGAGCTCCTTCGCGCGCTGGCCCCGCGACTGAACAGCCGTTTCGTCAGCCTGTTCCTGCCCCATTACGTCGCCGCTTATGGCGCCCACGCGTTCGAGCTGTCAATGGAGGCGCTCAAGTACTTCACCGCGTTCGGCTCTTCGGAATTTGCGGTGCGGCATTTCCTGCGCAGCGACTTTGAGCGCGCCCTGGCGCTGATGAACCTGTGGTCGCTGGACGATAACGAGCATGTCCGGCGCCTGGCCAGCGAAGGCAGCCGCCCGCGCCTGCCCTGGTCATTTCGCCTGGAACAGGTGCAAGCAGACCCATCGTTGGCAGCCTCGATCCTCGACAACCTGAACGCCGACAGCAGCCTGTACGTACGCAAGTCCGTGGCCAATCACCTTAACGACATCACCAAGGATCACCCGCAGTGGGTGCTCGAGCTGATCGAAGGCTGGTCCCTGGAAGACCCGCGCACCGCCTGGATCGCCAGACACGCCTTGCGCAGCCTGATCAAGCAAGGCAACCAGCGGGCACTGGCGATCATCGGAGCCGGAGGCAAACCGCAAGTCGAAATCCAGCAACTGAAGATCGAACCGCCAGTGATTCGCCTGGGCGAAAAAATCACTCTGTCCTTCACCCTGAAGTCGACCCTGAGCGACAGCCAGCGACTGGTGGTCGACTACGCCATCGATTACGTCAAAGCCTCAGGCAGCACCTCGGCGAAAGTCTTCAAGCTCAAGGGCCTGACCCTGGCTGCCAACGCCAGGGAAAACCTCAGCCGCGCCCAGCACATTCGCGAGCTGACCACCCGCAAACACTATGCCGGCAAGCACGCCGTGCACATCCTGGTGAACGGCGAACGCTTGGCCAGCAGCGCCTTCGAGATTCTCGATTAGCGCCCTCGGCAGCGCACTCGCAGCGCCGATTCGAAAGTGCCCTGGGTCCCCAAGGCTTCAATCGCCACGTCAACGCCAAGGCTATGGGTGATGGCATGATGCGTTCGACCACATTGCCGTCCTTGAAGTCGACCACATGGGTCGCGCCCAACTGCCTTTACTCAGGCAAACGATAAAGCGCCTGGTCCGGACCGAGCAACAGCGCCTGCTCGCGCTCACACAACTCCACCACGTAATCCCACAACACTCGCAACCGCACCGACTTGTGCAGCTCGCGTCGGGTGCTGATCCAGTAGCTGCGCTGGATGCTCTCGGCCGGCAGCAATGGAACCAGTTGCGGATCGTTGCTGGCCATGTAGCACGGCAACACGGCGACTCCCAGGCCCGAGCGCGCGGCCTGGTGCTGGGCGATCACGCTGGTGCTGTGGAAGACCACCCGCGGGCTGCGGCAGAAGCTGTTGAGGAACATCAATTCCTGGCTGAAGAGCAAGTCATCGACGTAACCGATCCAGGCATGCCGCGCCAGGTCTTCGCGGCTGTGCAGCACTGGCGAGCGGTCCAGGTAGGCGCGGCTGGCATACAGCGCCAGGCGGTAGTCGGTGAGTTTGCGGGTGACCAGCATGTCGACAGTCGGACGTTCGAGGTGGATGCTGATTTCCGCTTCGCGGTTGAGGATGCTGACGAAGCGCGGCACCGCTACCAGCTCCACTTCCAGCCCTGGGTAGCGCTCGAACAGGCCGTTCATGCGGCTGGCCAGGAACATGATGCCCAGGCCTTCGGTCACCCCGACACGGATCTTGCCCTGCGGTGCACTGGACCGGGTGATTTCCTCCTGCGCCAGCAAGGCGACGTTTTCCATGGCTTCGGCGTGCTTGAGCAGCGCCTCGCCGGCGGGCGTCAGTTGGTAGCCCTGGGCGTGCTGGACAAACAGCGCGGTGCCGAGGCTTTTTTCGATCGCCTCGATATGCCGGGCCACCGTGGCGTGGGTGGTTTTCAGCCGGCGGGCCGCGGTCAGCAAACGGCCGCTACGCTGTAACTCGAGAAAAAACCGCAGGTCATTCCAATCGAACATGAGTCTTCCTTGAACGCGCCGCAAGATACAGCTGTCTAAAAACGCACAGCCACTGAGTAAAAACTAACATTCTTTAAACGAAAGCTAACAACTAGGATGAATCACAACAAGAACAACAACAGAAGAGGTCATGGATGCAGCCTGTCGTTGATGAATATGACTACGTGATAGTGGGTGCCGGGCCGGCCGGCTGTTTGTTGGCCAATCGACTGTCCGCCAACCCGGAGCACCGTGTGTTACTGCTCGAAGCCGGCGGCCGCGACAACTACCCGTGGATTCATATCCCCGTCGGTTATCTGTATTGCATCGGCAACCCGCGCACCGACTGGTGCTTCAAGACCGAAGCACAACCCGGCCTGCAAGGTCGCAGCCTGAGTTACCCACGGGGCAAGGTACTCGGCGGCTGTTCGTCGATCAACGGCATGATCTACATGCGTGGCCAGGCCAGCGATTACGATGGCTGGGCCGCCGACGGTAATCCGGGCTGGGCCTGGAAGGACGTGCTGCCTCTGTTCAAACAGAGCGAAAACCATTTTGCCGGCGACTCGCAGTTTCACGGCGCTGCGGGGGAATGGCGGATCGAGCGCCAGCGACTGTCGTGGCCGATCCTCGATGCATTCCGCGAGGCTGCCGGACAAAGCGGCATTGCCAGCATCGATGACTTCAACCGGGGCGACAACGAAGGTTGCGGTTACTTCCAGGTCAACCAGAAGGCCGGAGTGCGCTGGAACGCCGCCAAGGCCTTTCTCAAACCGATCCGCAACCGAACCAACCTCACCGTGCTGACCGATGTCGAAGTCGACCGCGTGCTGCTGGAAAACGGCCGGGCTTCGGCAGTCAGCGCCCGCTGGCAAGGCCAGCCGAAAACCTGGAAGGCGCGGCGGGAAATCGTCCTCTGCGCCGGCTCCGTCGGCTCGCCGAGCATCCTGCAACGTTCCGGGATCGGCCCGAGCGGCTTGTTACAACGCTTGGGGATTGGCGTTGCCCATGAACTGCCCGGCGTCGGCGGCAATCTGCAGGATCACTTGCAGCTGCGGCTGATCTACAAGCTGCAAAACGCCCGCACCCTGAACCAAATCGCCGGCAGCCTGTGGGGCAAGATGGGCATGGGCCTGCGCTATCTGTATGACCGCAGCGGCCCGCTGTCCATGGCCCCGAGCCAACTGGGCGCGTTCGCCCGTTCGGGACCGGAGCAGACTTCGGCCAACCTTGAATACCATGTGCAGCCACTGTCGCTGGAGCGCTTCGGCGAGCCGTTGCATGCGTTCCCGGCGTTTACCGCGTCGGTCTGCGACCTGCGTCCGCAGAGCCGTGGCCGAGTGGACATCCGCTCTGCCAATCCCCAGGAGGCGCCGCTGATTCAGCCGAACTACCTGAGCCACCCTGAAGACCTTCGAGTCGCTGCCGAGGCCATTCGCCTGACCCGGCGCATCGTCGCGGCGCCGGCCCTGGCGCAGTTCAAGCCCAGCGAATACCTGCCGGGCGAGGCCTTGCAGACCGACGAACAACTATACGAAGCGGCGGCCCGGATCGGCACGACCATCTTCCACCCGGTCGGCACCTGCCGCATGGGCAACGACAAGGAGGCCGTGGTCGACGCGCAGTTGCGGGTCCACGGTGTTCCCGGGCTGCGCATCGCCGACGCCTCGATCATGCCGCGCATCACTTCGGGCAATACCTGTTCACCCACCCTGATGATCGCCGAGAAAGCCGCCCAGCTGATTCTCGCACCTACTACAAGGAGCCTCGCCCCGGAAGAAGAACTGCTCACGGAACCACACTTGTAGGAGCTGCCGCAGGCTGCGATCTTTTCAACGGTCACCGTGTTGTCAGGACTGGCTTGAAGATCAAAAGATCGCAGCCTGCGGCAGCTCCTACGCAGGCTGCGATCTTTTCAACGGTCATCGCGTTGTCGGGACTGGTTTGAAGATCAAAAGATCGCAGCCTTCGGCAGCTCCTACGCGCAGATTCCATCACGCAATACCGACATCGTGGCGCCGAACATCGCGGCGACAGTGGAACAACAAAAACAATCACTGTAAGGGATACCGATATGTCAGAACATGCTCAACCCCTGGACGCGACACTTGGAGCGACCACCAGCAAGGAAACCCAGAAAGTCATCTTCGCCTCGTCCCTGGGGACGGTGTTCGAGTGGTATGACTTTTTCCTCTACGGCGCCCTCGCGGCGGTCATCAGTAAACAGTTTTTCGCCGGGGTCAACGACACCACCGCCTTCATCTTTGCACTGATGGCGTTTGCCGCGGGCTTCATCGTGCGGCCGTTCGGCGCACTGGTGTTCGGCCGACTGGGAGACATGATCGGGCGCAAGTACACCTTCCTCGCGACCATCATCCTCATGGGGGTGGCGACCTTCTGTGTCGGCCTGCTCCCCACCTACGCCAGCATCGGCATTGCCGCACCGATCATCCTGGTGGTGCTGCGCATGCTCCAGGGCCTGGCCCTGGGCGGTGAATACGGCGGCGCGGCGACCTACGTCGCCGAGCACGCACCGGCCGGCAAGCGCGGGTTCCACACCAGCTGGATTCAGTCCACCGCCACCCTTGGCTTGCTGTTGTCGCTGCTGGTGGTGCTCGGTTGCCGCTACTTCACCGGTGATCAGTTCGAAGTCTGGGGCTGGCGCATCCCGTTCCTGTTTTCGATCGTGCTGCTGGGGATTTCCACCTGGATACGCATGAGCCTGCATGAGTCGCCGGCCTTCCTGAAAATGAAAGAAGAAGGCAAGGTCTGCAAGGCGCCGATCCGCGAATCCTTCGGCAAATGGGAAAACCTCAAGATTGTGCTGATCGCGCTGTTCAGCATCAACGCAGGGCAAGCGGTGACCTTCTATGCCGCGCAGTTTTACGTGCTGTTCTTCCTCACCCAGTTCCTGAAAATGGACCCGGCCCTGGCCAATGGTCTGCTGATCGTCAGCGTGGTGATCGGCGCGCCGTTCTTCATCTTCTTCGGCTGGCTGTCGGACAAGGTCGGGCGCAAACCGATCCTGATGCTCGGCCTGTTGCTGGCGACCGTGTTGTACTTCCCGATCTTCAAGAGCATTGCCCACTACGCCAACCCGGCAATCGACCTGGCCAGCCGTCAGGCACCGATCACCGTACTGGCCGACCCGGCCACCTGCACCTTCCAGTTCGACCCGGTGGGCAAGGCGCGTTTCGACAGCCCATGCGACAAGGTCAAGACCTTCCTGGTCAAACAAGGGCTGCCCTACAGCAGCGCAGCGGCGCCGGCCGGCAGCCAGGTGCAAGTGAGCATCGGTGACGTGCGCATCGACGGTTACGACGAAGCAGCGTTGCGCGGCGCGGTGACCCTGGCCGGGTATCCGCAAAAGGCGGACGTCCAGCAGGTCAACAAACCGATGATCGTCGCGCTGATGGTCGCCCTGACCTGTATCGCCGCCATGTGCTACGGCCCGCTGGCGGCGCTGATGGTCGAGCTGTTCCCGACCCGCATCCGCTACACCTCGATGTCCCTGCCCTACCACATCGGCAACGGCTGGTTCGGCGGCTTCCTGCCCACCGTGTCCTTCGCGTTGGTGGTGTACACCGGCGATATCTTCTACGGGCTGTGGTACCCGGTGGTAATCACCGGGGTGAGCCTGGTCGTGGGTATGATCTGCCTGCGGGAAACCAGAAACGTGGATATCGATAAGAACTGACGGCCGGGATAGCCGTCCATGACCGGACACAGGTCATGGACGGAGCGGATTCAGGCGGGTTCGCTAACATTTCGCAGCGCGAAATCAACTTGCCCGGCAGCGCTTAGCAGAGCGCTATCGTCCCTGAATCCCCCAATCACTTGAAGGCCTACAGGTAGAGCACCGCTCTTTCGAACCAGTGGAATGTTTATTTGGGGCAAGCCAAATGCCATCCAGCACTTGCTGAAATCGGAAGGGCCTGTTGCTTCAAGACCCAACGGTGCGACGATGCCACAGCTCGCACCGAGGATGGCATCAAAGGGCTTGAAGATTTTTTCCAGCACCGGTGCCAACCTTGCCAGGCGCCTTTTGGCCGCTGACTCTTGTTCCCACGTTGTCGAACCGGCACGTTCTATCATCGCCAGAAGTTCCAGGCTCAGCTTGTCGGGATGCATCTGCAGCTCTTTGGAAAATGATCGGGCGCCCTCGCAATCATTGATCAACAGGTGGTCATCGAAGACGTCAGAAAACTCGTCGGGTAACAGCACCCCCGTCACCAGATGTCCTGCCGAACGTAAACGTTCCATAGCGAGCTCTATGGACTCAGCCACTTCCTCATCCACTTGATTCCAGCGAGCGGTACGAATAAAACCAAAGGTTAACAAATGGGTTTTCCGAGGAAGCCCAGGGAAGCCCGGGATCAACACTCGTGCCATCAGCTCCAGGTCACGAACCGACCGGCCATACCAACCCACAGTGTCGAAGCTGGGTGCCAGTGGCTTGACGCCTTCCAGCGCAACCAACCCAAACGAAGGCTTGAAGGCGTAAAGCCCACAATACGATGCGGGCTTGATCAGTGATCCGGCCGTCTGCGTTCCCAACGCCAGCGGGAAAAAGCCGGCAGCCATTCCTGCCGCAGATCCGGCGCTTGAACTTCCAGGGGTTCGGTCCAGGTCATGTGGATTGCGGGTCGGCCCCGTATGCATGTAAGCGAATTCGGTGGTATGGGTCTTCCCCATGATTACCGCACCTGCCTGGCGTAGCAACGAAACAACGTGCGCGTCACGCGATGGGCAATTTTCAGCATAAATCGCAGAGTAGAACCGGGTGGGATGATCAACGGTGTCGAAGTTGTCTTTGATACCCACCGGTACACCGGCTAGAAGGCCCTTCGCTTTGACCTTTGCCAACTCCCGGGACTGATTGCGTACCTGGTCGGGGTCAAACGACACAAATGCCTTGATGCTCGGCTCATGAGACTCAATACATTCCAGGAAGTGTTCGCTGACCGTCTCGGGATTGGCGACACCGGAGCGAACCCTTTCGGCGATAGCAGTAGCATCGATTTTATTGTAATTATTCATAGCATTCCTTTGCGCCAGGCAGATGTCAACGAATAGTGCGGTCTTGCTATAAACGGGATGGGCAGCCTCATATTGCGTAAACCGATGCCAGATCAGCGAAGCCTTTTATCTCGATAGGATTTCCCGCTGGATCAAGGAAAAACATCGTTGCCTGTTCACCGGCCGCCCCTGGAAAACGAATGCTCGGTTCAAGGACAAACTTGACCTTGCTCTCGATCAGGCGATCTCGCAAAACAACCCAATCCTGCATTTTCAATATCACCCCCAGATGAGGCATCGGCACCCTGTGATCGCCAACACGCCCTGTATTGGTTACAGGAAATGGCTCACCCAAGTGCAACGACAACTGATGTCCAAAGAAGTCGATGTCAATCCAGGTATCGGTACTGCGACCTTCCTTGCACCCCAGCAAATCGCAATAAAAACGACGAGACAGCTCTAGATCGCGGACGTGATAAGCCAAATGAAAAATCGACTGCATACGCTTCTCCCAAGCAGGAACTGCCGAGACAGCAGCACAGAGCCCAGCTTGGTCTTTGTTCATCGATAGAGATAGCATGTTATTTTTTTCAAAGTCGAAAGAAATTCTTATGGATACTCGTTATCTCAAAAGCCTTGTAACCGTTGTGAATTGCGGATCCATAGCCAATGCCGCTCGGTCGGAAGGGTTGACGGCGGCCGCAATCAGCCAGCGTATTCTCGCGTTGGAACGCCAACTCGGCTTTGAATTGCTGTCCCGCGTCGGGCACGCTGCCAAACCCACCGAAGCCTGTCTGGGGCTTTTGCCGAGGGCTCAGCGAATTATTCGCGAGGTCGCGTTGCTGGCGGGAGATGCCGATGCGCACGGACTTACCGGGCCTTTGAGAATAGGCGCGATTTCAACAGTTCTGACCGGCCTGCTACCCCGTACATTACGTGCCCTGACGCAGTCGGCGCCGGGCCTCAAACCGGTAATCGTGCCGGGTACATCGAGGTCGCTGTATCAAGCGCTTCAGTCAGGTGAACTGGACGCGGCCATATTGGTCGCCCCACCTTTTGAACTGCCGAAAGTCTTCCATTGTGTGTCGCTGCGAAAAGAGCCGCTGGTGTTCCTGTCGAAGGAAAATTCCCCGCAGAGCATCCCCGCGCAACTGCTCACGCACCCTTACATTCGCTACGATCCTGATTCGTGGGGCGGACGACATGCGGAACATTACTTGGCAGACAATGGTTTGCTGCCAACGCCGCTGGTGGATCTGGACGCGCTGGAAACCATTGCCATGCTGGTGACCGAGGGTCTGGGCGTCAGTCTTGTGCCTTATTGGTCCGGGTTTGAGCAGTGGGGCCATACCTGTGCGGTGGAACGGGTAGGTATCGACCGGTATGACAGAGAGATTGTGCTGATCAGCCATGCTCAGACGCAGCGCCCCAGGATGTTGGGCGCTTTGTCCGAAGCTCTTTTAACAGGTTCTTGATCGTTTTAAATCCTCTACTGCCTGGCCCTATCGAAAGGACCAAAGGCCTGCCGTCCCGGCCCCTTGGCACAGGCCGGCAGCAACCTGTGCGCTTCACCGAAACGGGCTGACTGTCGCAGCGAATCCCTCTAGTGGGCGCCTTGGCGGGAGGAGCAGGTCATAGCCAAGAATTATGTAGTACCTGAAAATATTCACTACAAATCTATTGACGTGTCGATTGTCCTTTTGCATTATCGACTCGTCTCTCGGATCGGGAGAGCTGGCATGGGATTACGAACACCTCGACAGACCGCCGAGCTGTTCCTTGATATGTACTGCCCACAAGGCAGATTGATGAAGCTTATCTGGCAGAACCGTCCACACATGGACGAGAAGCGCTGGCGAAACGTCCTCATGATCCTTGTGGCTGACCGCGTAACGGTCAGTACGGGCATCCGGGTTTGCGCTGCTTCTCCTCGTTGTGACAGTGCCGCGTAGTCGCTTTTCATCAATGCTACATCCATCAAGCCCAAGGCTGGATCTGCACCTGACGGACAGGTGCTTCAGGAAACGATTGGCCCATTTGGCCATATCGTTCAGCGAACCAACCAGACAAGATCAACGAGTGGTCAAGGGGCTTACCAATGAATCTGAATAATCAACCCACTATTGATGAACTGGCTCGTCTGTTCGCATCGCACAAAGACAACCACGACAGCCACGTACTGTGGATCTGCAAGTCGGGTGAAGTCCGAATCGATTGCCTCGCGCCGTACTCGCAGGAAGCCGAATTCGAGAAGGCCCATCAAAGCATGCGTGCCCGACTCAAAATGTACCGCCGGGGCCAGGGCTACGTTGGAAAGAAAGCGGCAGCGGACAAAGACTTCATTGGCCGGGTTTTTCAGACTTTGAGCGAGGAGTGGAAACTGCTGCAGAATCAATCCGGAATGAACCTGCTGGACCGCTATTGCTGAGAACTCCTTGCGGTGTCGCTGTTAGCGACATGCGCTTCTGCAAACACCCTACGGCGGCCGCTTTCATTTAAATGAAAGCGGCCGCGCTGTTTTACCCTGTTTATTTTTAACGGTGAGATCCATTAAACCTTACAGGGGATAACTCGTGTTAAGTTGGCATTCCATGTTGTATCGAATCCTTTGAACTATCGCCGCATACAACAAATATTTTTCAGTCCCTTAGTCAACCCGGCCGTCTTGCATGCTGGTAACACGAGCTATTCTTTCATTAGTTGCTCTGCTACTGACCCGGCAACTCCATTGATTATTCAAATCAAAAGGGGCGCACAAAATGGCGACCTTAAAGTTAACCCCTGCACTACGGGCTGAATATGAATCATTGTTCAATAACTGCCTGATCCGGCCGGATCGCATGGCGGTCGTCAACACCCTGGTCGAGCGCCTCAACCAGCACCGGGACACTTATCAAAGCGTCGCCAATGAAGTTGGCGTGCCCTGGGGTTTTGTCGCGGTCATTCACAACATGGAGGCCAGCCAGCGCTTCGACGGGCATTTGCATAACGGCGACCCGCTCACGGCGCGCACCGTTCATGTTCCGGCAGGCCGGCCGGCCAAGGGCAACCCGCCGTTCAAGTGGGCTGAAAGCGCAGCTGATGCCTTGCGCATGAAAAAACTCGGCCCCGCGACCGACTGGACACTGCCTGGCACCTTGTTTCAACTGGAACTGTTCAACGGCATAGGATATCGGCGTTTTCATCCGCACGTGCTAACCCCCTACCTATGGAGCTTTTCCAATCATTACAAAAGCGGCAAGTACATTTCCGACGGCACCTGGTCGGAAACCGCAGTCTCGGCCCAGTGCGGCTCGGCGGTGTTATTGCGGCGCATGGCGGAGAACGGCTTCCTCGACTTCGAGGACCAGCCCGCCCCTGCCGAGGGCGCCCAGCCGATCATTGTGAACCACTCCAACAAGAAACCCGATGATCCCGCCGAACTGGCAAAAGCCATCGCGTTGCAGAACTGGTTGAACACCTTCCCCGGAATCTTCGTCAAAGTCGACGGCACCCCCGGTGATCGGACGTCAGCGGCATTTTTCAAAGTGACGGGACGGTTTCTGCCGGGTGATCCCAGAGGGTGATAATCGCGCAAATGATCAGGCGTAAGCAGCTCCCTGTAGGAGCTGCCGCAGGCTGCGATCTTGGCGATTTCGCTTGCGTCGAACATTCCTGGCTACGTCGCTGGCACTCCCCGCGACCGACCAGCCTCACGACAAGCCCAAAACGTCAGCAAGATACCGACAATGGACGGCAAGGTGACCGCCGGAAAATCCACCCGCAACACCTCCGGACCACAGATCCCCGCCGCCACCTCCCAAAAATGAAACAGCGCGTGGGCGGTCAGCCAGGTGGTCGCCGAAGCCCAGAGCAGAACCCGATGCACCGCGCTCAAACTGCCACCGACAAAGGCCGCGCCAATTGCCACGTAGAGCAAGCCAATATCGCGAATGAAATGCTGGTTGAACAAGCCGGTGCGCTCGACACCCGGCACCGAGGTATACCAGAGGGCGGGATCAATCAGCATGAACACCCCGTTGACGGCCATCGCCACGCCCAGTACCGCGGCGAAAACCAGTATCGGGCGCTGGAACAAGGGTGTTGCGGATTGCAGATTCATCGGGGTTTCCTTGCAGGTGTCGCCGCGCAGAATCCAGTCGTTCAACGTTGCGCAGCGACCAGAGATGACGGTTCGAAAAGTGAACCCCAACGCTAATCGACCGCTGCGCAAATCCCTATAGCCAATGTTCAGCTTTTCCAGCACTCCATTTGATCCAGGTGGAAACGGACGAAGGATCGAGGGAACCGATCCAAGTGTCTCAGCGCCTTGACACCCGCGGCCTTAAGCCTTCGGCGCCGATGAGCTACACTTGTGAGCCCTTTGATAGCTGCTAGATTTCACAGATAGCGTCTCGCCATCTCTGGACACCCACCCCCCTTGCCGGTGCCCCCATGGCCCAGGCAGTGGCGCACAGACGGCAGCGGCCCGGCCCTGCCAGGGTTCCCAGGCAATCCCCTGGGCAAGCGCGTTACTGGGTATGGAGCCAGGAAATGCCAAAGGCATTTCATCCAGCCGACTCAACGCAGCCGGCGCCTCGGCGCTCGCCGGGAGGCTGGATTGCGCGCCTCTCGCACCATCTGCCCGGGGCCCTGGTTGTCGCCTCGCTGGTGACTATCGGCCATCTCCACTTTCACCTGCTCGATGCCATCGACAGTTATGCCTTTATCGGTATCGGCAACCTCAGCGCGGTAGAAGCCCTGTCCAGTGAAGCCGAAAAACCCACCGTTGCGGTAGTGCTCATCGACCAGTCGAGCTTCGAAACGGACTACCACGAACGTTCACCGCTGGATCGCTGCCAACTGTGGGCCGACCTCAAGTTCCTTTACGACCTCCCGATACCGCCCAGACTGCTGGTCATCGACCTGGACCTGTCGCCTCCTGCGCAAAAGGAAGAGGCCCGTTCCAGTCGCAGCGGCGTCGATTGTCAGGATTTGCTGAATCAGCTGCTCATAGATGGCCAGAGCAGAACCAGGACAGTGTTGATGGCCCCGCTTCGCGTGAATGACCCGCACGCATCGAAAATAATCCAGAACTGGCGCAAAACCATGGAGGACGCGCACATCGTCTTCGGTGATCCGAACCTGCCTATCCGTTATGGCCTGGTGACTAAAATCGAATGCGAGGAGAAAAGGCTCCCGTCAGGCGACTTAGAGAAAAAGCTCGCGGCAGCCGCCCTGGACGCTGCAGTCGCCCTGGACGCGGCAGCCGCCTCAGACACGGCAGTCGCCTTAAAGACGCTCACGAACGATCGCCCCAACCCTTGCCGGGACGAACTGGGAAACACCATTCAATCCAAGGAGTTTCTGATCAACCCCAAGCAATACGTTATGGGACTGCGTCCGGTGTCGGCCTTCAGACTGCCAAGACAACGCGAACTGTTTTCCGAGTGGCCGGGACACCCCCTACCCTGGGAGCTGCCCGTGGTGTTCTTCGGTGGCAGCTACGGCGAGGATGACACCTACCTGACCCCTCTGGGGACCATGTACGGCGTCGAGGTGCATGCGGCGGCCTTTAAGTCCCTGGTGGATCCAGCGAGCGAGTTCGATCATCTGCGCGGCTTCGGCCTGGAAATTCTCATCGCCGTGATCTTCGGCGGGATCATCAGTTTTTGCTGGCGGCACTACTTCTCCATGCGTTTCAGCCCCTCCCCCCTGAAACGCCAGTTCTCCACGATTTTTGTGTGGTTCCTGGGTGGTGCGCTGATAATTTTGGTCATGTTGACCACTGTCGGCTCGCTTTACCTCTTGAGCAACAGCAACTACTGGCTCTCGCCCATCCCCATCGCGCTCGGGATGTTGATCGAGAGTTTCTTCGTCGGCGCCGTGCACGAAGCCGTGAAGGAAGGAGACCACCAGCGCGAGATATTGGTCAAGGACTTGATGATTGCCCACCAGAATGGCCCGACCCAATTCGCCAAGGCCGCCGCCGAGTTGGTGCGACAGCGCCCGAAGCCCTCCCGCAACCTTCGAGACCGATGCTTGCACTTCATCTTCGGCGACATTGCAGGATATATCGTAAACCCCGACTACATCAGCGCTCTGCTCCTGCTAGCGCGTCGCCTGGCGCTTTTCGTCCTGCTGGGTTTTGCCCTGCATCTGATCTTCACTCATCACTGAAGGAGTCTAACGATGAAACGACCCACCCTCCATCTGTGTGCGGTCACACTGCTTGTGCTGTGCGGTACCAGCGCTTTCGCTCAGGACTGCAAGGGGCTGCAAGCGCTAAACCTCAAGGCCAAGGGCAGTGCCTTGGGCAATCTGGTGAGCGCAATCATGGGTAACAAATCGGAACCCGTCGAATGTGGCTCGCTGGAATCGGTCCTCGCCAGCGTGACGAACACCCACAAAGCCGGTGGGCGCAAGCTCGAGGAAGACCGTCCATTCAACCTCCAGGAAGCCCAGGCCAACCTCGCCGAAGCCCAGAGCGAGCCCCTGGTGAAGAGGCGCCTGGAGCAGATCAGGAAAAATGTTCCGGACGCCAACCAGCGACTGCTCTACGAAGCCGCGACGCTCGACGAAGAGGGTTACTACGGCGCCAGGGATTTGCGCATTCGCCAACTCCAGCAGCAACTCAAATGACAGGCTTGCGCCTGCCAGCGGAGGCCTCATGAAACCGCGCACTCCTCCCCTTTGGACAGTCACGCTGGTGGCCCTGTTGGCCGCCTGCAGCGCATCGCAACTGTCCAACCCGTTCGACGCCGGCAAGGGTGAGGCGGTACGGGTGAAACAGATCACCACCCTCTCGCCGAGGGCCTCGGTGGTACTCGACAAGAACTGCCCGGACCTGGTCCAGCCCTACCGGCTCACCGACAACTTCGCCTCGGTCGCGATGTTCAGCATGAAGGAAAGCATCAAGGACCTGCCCGGCAAGCTCGGCAATCTGCTGGGCAAGGCGCCTGCCCCGGCTACCGGCGACAAGCTCTCGGCTTCGACCAAGCTGGCCGCCAAGCAGCTCAACTGGATGCCGATGACCGCCGAGGAACTCTATGGGCAGCGCCAGCATAACGCCCGCACGGACATCCTGTCGCGCGACAGCAAGCTTGGCCGCAAGTACTACCCGATCGCCGACAAAATGCTCCGCGAGATTCTCGCCAGCATCGACGAACCCTACGATTACCGGTTCAAGTTGTTCATCCTGAAGACCTCCAACCGCAACGCCCTCGCCCTGCCCGGTGGCTACCTGTATCTCGACCAGGGCCTGGTCGACAGCCCCTCGCGCCTGCCCAAGGCCTATTTCGCCCTGGCCCACGAGGTAGCCCACGTACTGCAGCGTCACGAAACCAAGGAGATGCAAAGTCTGGTGGTGGACTCGTTCACGGTGAAGAAGGAACTGGTCGAGACCCTGGAGGCGGCCAAGAACAACCCGACCGTAGTGGTTGATCGGGTCAAACTGGAAAAAGGCCAATTCACCAAGCATCACGTGGACCAGGAACTGCAGGCCGACTCCTGTGCAGTCAGAATGCTCAGCCACGTCTACCCTGACCGTCAGGAGCTGGCCGTATCGATCAACGCCTTCGAGGTCGACCTGCCGAAGATGGAACCCTCTTCCCCCACCAAGGCCCCACAGAACGATGCCGAGGCACTGGCCGAAAGCGTGCACGACATCGTCAATTCGCCGGTGATGCGCCACCCCAATACCCGGGAACGCACGGAGAACCTGCAGGCGATCTATCGGGAGGTGACCAGCACCACCACCGCGGCCAAATGAACAGCCGGTCGATCCTGATCGAGCATGGGGTGAGGCGTTGCCCGGCGATTGCCTGCGGAGGATGGATGCTGTTTCATCAGCCCCTGACTTCCTGAAAGGACTCCCCCATGTACCGCCTGGACTGGCTCGAGCAACACACAACGATGCTGGCCGGCTTCAAACCAGGCAAGAGGCTCAACGCATACTAGAGCAAGCGTGGCCCGCGCACGGTGTTTTGCACCGCGGCCTCGCCAAGACGCTCCAGCACAAAGGCCTTCGCGTGGCGGGTCATCTGGTCGAGATGCCGGTCACGCTTCTTCTCGGCCTCCACCATCGCTTTTTTCCCGTGCTGTTGAAGCAGATAAGTATGAATCTGCCGCACTTCCACAGAGCGATAGATCGGTGCGACGTCCAACACTGCCAATAAGCCGTCCGTGCCATGGTCGCGGGTATTCATGACAACCTGAGGACCACGCGCACCCAAAACCTGAAACCCCAGCGCCTCGAAACACGGCACCTTGCCAACGCTGCAGGCCAGCTCGGCATGCGGGTATCGACCGAGCATTTGCTGGAGCATCGCGCGTGCGACACCCTGCCGTCGATGGCCTTTCCCCACGGCCATATAGGCCACCGCGCAGGCCTCGGGATCGTCCTTCACCGGCAGATACAGCAAGAAGCCGACAACGGTGCAAGGGTCCTGGGCATCCGTGGCCACGATCAGTTCGACTGGAATGCCCCTGGAACCATCCATAGCGTCCAGGTAGAGATGAACCTCGAACCCGATACCGTATTGATACAGGTTGTAGAGGGGATTGCTGGGTGCAATGGCCACCATGCTGATGTCGGTGAGGTAGTCGACAACCATCTGCAGGATCTGGCTTTTGACGGGCTCGGGGGGCGGGGCTTCAAACAGGGTGATCGTGAACATCGAACTTCTGACTCCGAGGGTTAAGGCTTGCCCGTGACTTCATGGGTCAACGCTGGGCGGGGTCATCATAACCTGTCTTTGCGCTGACAACGGACGGCGCGGCTCGCCCATCGCCCTCGCTCATCAGCCGTTCGCGCTTGCCCCGATCTCGCTCCACCTCACAGGTGGAACGAGATCGGCTTGCGACGCTTATGCGCTCACAATCATCTCGAAGCCGCCAAAAATCATCCGTTGCCCATCGAAGGGCATCGGGTTGACGTCCGGTTGCAGCCTTGGGTCGGCCATCACTTTCTGCATACCCGCGTCGCGCGTCTGGCGGGACGGCCAGATGATCCATGAAAAAACCACGGTCTCGTCTTCCTTGACTTTCACCGCCATCGGGAACGAAGTCAGCTTGCCTTCGGGCACGTCGTCGCCCCAGCACTCGGCGACACTCAATGCGCCGTACTCTTTGAACACCGCCGCAGCGGACTCGGCATGCTGCTTGAATTTTTCGCGGTTGGCGGTAGGCACAGCGGCAACAAAGCCATCGACATAGGACATGATCAATCTCCTGCCTGGGTTGCGTGAAAAGGTGCAATCGACCTCGAGCGGATCGCCTCGTCGATTGCAGTTCGTTCTGCCTGTTAGTCGATCCGGTAGACGTCATATCGACATGAAGAGTTGGTCCAGCCGACCGACGGCCATTCCCGGCCGATCTGAATGATCCGACGATTTGATGACTATGCTGATCAAGCGACTTTCAGGGGAACGACATTGCGTGCAACCAATGCAGGCTGCTATTGCCAAATAGCTTGAGCAACAGCGATGGCCGCGGTTGGAAAGCGGCACTGACACCCACTGCAAAAAACAGCAGGTGAACCATGAGCAAGAAAATTCTGGTGGTAGTGACCAGCGTCGAGAAATACCCGAGCCTGCACCGCGCGACCGGTTTGTGGCTCGGCGAGGCGGTGCACTTTGTCGATAAAGTCCAGGCCGCCGGTTACGCGGTCGACTATGTCAGCCCTCAGGGCGGTTATACCCCCATTGATCCCCACAGCCTGTCCATGGCGCAACCGATCGACTGGGAGTGGTACCACGACAAGGCCTTCATGAACCGACTGGGCGTGACGCTCAAGCCGAGTGAGGTCATTGCCGATGACTATGCCGCCATCTACTACACCGGCGGCCACGGCGTGATGTGGGATTTCCCTGGAGACACCGAACTGCAAGCCATCAGCCGAAAAATCTACGAAAACGGTGGTGTCGTTTCCTCGGTTTGCCACGGCGCCGTGGGTCTGCTCAACATAAAACTGTCTGACGGATCCTTGCTGATCAAGGATAAACAGGTCACCGGTTTTTCCAACGAGGAAGAAAAAATCGCCGAACTGGATAAACACGTCCCCTTCCTCACCGAGTACGAAATAGTTGCCCGTGGCGGCGTGTACAAGAAGGCCGAAGATCCCTGGACTCCGTTTGCGA
Source organism: Pseudomonas sp. KH_050 (assembly GCF_057838875.1). Taxonomy (NCBI): domain Bacteria; kingdom Pseudomonadati; phylum Pseudomonadota; class Gammaproteobacteria; order Pseudomonadales; family Pseudomonadaceae; genus Pseudomonas; species Pseudomonas sp. KH_050. Next base: position 3,937,344 of record NZ_CM174478.1, read on the forward strand.
TTGCCGATGAGCGAGTGATCACCGGCCAGAACCCGGCTTCAGGTGGTCCAGTCGCCGACCTGGTGCTGGCAGCCCTTAAATAAACCTTGAGCCAAGGTGCAGCCGATCCGTTGCCACCGGTAAAGGATCGGCGGGCTGCGTCCGGCCAGATGGACCAGGTCAGACACCGATGCACGACAATCAAACCTCGGCGTCGAGGAGCTCGAAGTTCACTTTATCGGGATAGAACGCCAGGTATCCGCGAATCTGCTCTACCGACACCTTGGGATCCTCATAACTCCAGACCGCGTTGGCGCCTTCATGCCCCGGGACTTGCAAACTGAAATAGCTGGCATCGCCCTTGTAGGGGCAATAGCTGGTGTGATCGGTGCGGGCAAAGTACTTTTCGTCGATGTCCTCCCGCGGGACGTAGTACACCGGAGGGTAATTGGCCTCAAACAACACCAGCGCCCGTGCGGACGCGGCCACCTGGATACCATGAAACTTCACCAGCAGGCAGCCGGGCTGCTCGGCGATGGTGATGACAGGACTAGGACCGGAGCTTTTCATGGAATGCGTTCCTCATGACGGTGATGGACCTGGAGCAAGGATTGCCCACGATGGACTGCGCAGCAGCCCTGAAGCCTGAGACCACGATCTATCAGATATAACCCAGGTTTCGCAATCACGACGGCTTCGCAGCCGAACGGGACGATGCGGCGTTCCGACAAGCGCCCTCAGCACCTTTCTCCCTTGTAGGGGCCCTGGCACTGCAATTGTGTTTAAAATGCCGCCCCTTCAAATTGCCGACCCTGCCCGATGAATCCTGACGCCCTGTCCACCCTGCATCGCCATTTGCTGACCGCCCTGGCGACGGCCCCCGAAGAAACCCGCCGCCTGTTCCACGGCCGGGGCCGATGCTGGCCGGGGCTGGAACAACTGACTGTCGACTGGATGCAGGGCGTGGTCCTGGTCTCGCTGTTCAAGGCGCCGGAGCCGGCGCAACTGGAGGCATTGAAGCAGCTGCTGATGGAAATCACCGGTTCGCCTGAGTGGCAAAAATCCGCCGCTCACACGTTACTGCTGCAACACCGCTACCTGCCGCAAAGCACCACCGAATGGCTGCTGGGGGAAACGATCGAGGAATGGACGATTACCGAGGGCGGCTTGCGTTATCGGGTGGACCTGGGCAAGAAACAGAACAACGGCCTGTTTCTCGACATGCGCTACGGTCGCAATTGGGTGCGGGCCAATGCCCGGGGCAAGCGTGTGTTGAATCTGTTCGCCTATACCTGCGGGTTTTCGGTGGCCGCCATCGCTGGCGGCGCGGAGCATGTGGTCAATCTGGACATGTCCCGCGCGGCCCTGAGCCGTGGGCGCGATAATCACCGGCTCAACGGCCATGACCTGAGCAAGGTGAGTTTTCTCGGCCACGACCTGTTCAAGTCCTGGGGCAAGGTGATCAACACCGGACCTTACGACCTGGTGATCATCGACCCACCGTCCTTCCAGAAAGGCAGCTTCCTGCTGACCAAGGATTACCAGCGTGTGTTGCGCCGCCTGCCGGAACTGCTCAGCAGCCACGGCAGCGTACTGGCCTGCATGAACGACCCGGCCATAGGCCCGGATTTCCTCATCGACGGCGTCACCCGCGAAGCCCCGAGCCTGCGCTTTGAACAACGCCTGGAAAACCCGCCGGAATTTGCCGACGCCGACGCTGAAAGCGGCTTGAAGGCATTGGTGTTCCGGCAAGGTGAATGAGCGCTGTTTTCAGCCAGAAGCGGAGTTTGCAGTTGCCAAATCCGCTTCGTCGGGCCTATGAGCTGCGTTCAGCCTCTCGGGCAACTCGAAGGTGATGCACATCAGGTGGTAGAGGTCATGGCGCCGCGCGAACGCGTCGACCTCCTCGTCGGGGTCGGTGAAGCCGCTGTTGCGCACGACCTCACCGGGTTGACTCAAGGTGTCATGGGAGAACCTGTCGCTGCCCGCACCCTTGCTCCATTCCGCGGCAAACGACTCCGGCAGATTGATACGCCCGTGCATCCAGCTTTGGGGTGGCGCACGGGCGTCTGACGTAGACATCTCGCCCCACCATGCCGAAGCGAAGGGCACCCGTTCGCCAAATGCCTGCAGACCGTCCGGGATGAATTCGGATGCGCCGCGCTCGCGAGCCAGACGCCCCAGGTGTAACACGCAAGAGTTGAATGCTTTCAGCGTTGCCATCGCCTGCCTGGCGCCGCACTCATCACCCTCCTCCATCGTTCTGACTCCAACAGCCATGGCTTATTATTTCGATGATCGGTGAAGTGGCAGTTATCCATGCAGTTCCTTGTACGGATAATTACAGGCAATTCCTACAGAATCCTCGGAATCCCTCACCTTCCCCAGCCGATCCGACGAAACCTATAGTCCTTCCTGTCGCCCGGATGGCGACGGGGCTTGGCGACTTGCTGATTGGATCAACCCTCTAAATCTGATCGGGGCACTACCTGTAGCGGCTCGCGTTTAAAAACAGCCTGGCTCATATTCAACAGCATTTCTGGCTCGCACTATCTGCAACCAGCCAATGCCGCCGGCGCACATTAACTGTTTGCTCGACACCATTAAGTCTCTTTAACGGAGAGATTGCCACTTGACCTCAAAGGGCCGACAGGCCCCGAAACCTTATGAGGTCGTACCGCAAGAATAAACGGAGGTGCGTCCTTTATTTTCATGCTCGGTTCGAAAAGGAAATCGATATGCAGAAAGAAAAGAATATTCGTGTAACGAGTGGGATACCTCGAACCCCCTCTTCGTCTTTTGGATCAGGAGGTATGTTTATCGGAGGATCAGGAGCGGCCATCAATGCGGATCTTGGCAGTGATGGTTATGATGTCGCCGAAAGTTTACTGGTAGAACACAACAATTACACTGAAAACAAATATAATGAAGATATCAATAATATTGCTCAAGCCGTAGAGGCTGAACTTGCCCAAATAAGAGCGGCCATTCTTGCTAGTGGAACGCAGAATGCGGATGCTATTTCTCAAGAGCTAAACGCGCTCAACACACTGCTATCCAAAACAACGACAGAGCATCAAGAGCAAACCGCTGTAGCGAACCTTTTTTATGGGCACGATCCACTTACCCATATAGGTGGACACCCCAGCGAAAAGGGCTTCGATGTTCCTCCGAGGCTTTCGGAAAAAGATTTTCTTCGCGCAGTAGAAAAATGGAATGTATCTTTCGCGGCGGCTTACAGAGCAAAGTTACTGACTGCCAAAATAAACATAATAAATACCAAAGTAACCATTCAAACCAAGGCCACCGAACAACAAATACAAGTCGCCTATACCGAAAGACTACTCACTATCCCACAAGTCATTGAGTCCGAACTAGTCATTGTCAGGGCTCGAGGAGCAACTGATCCAGTTGCTCCGGTAGCAGCCATCACCCGTGAGTTATCGGTTCGCGACACACTCATTGCTGCCAAAATAGCTGAAGCCAATAAACTGGATGAAATTGCCAACGCTTTTTTTGGCAGTGACCCTAAAGATTCTGTGAGCTTCTTAGCAGCCACGAATGAAAAAATTCTTGAAAAATATGGGGCAAACATGAGCAAAGTTGCTCAAGACCTCCAAACCAACATCTCAGGAAAGAAGATAAGAAGCTACAGCGAAGCATTGGCGACTTTTGATAAGGTAAACGCCAATCCTAAAATAAAGCTGAACGCCCAAGACACCCAAGCTGTTGTTGATGCTCTCAATGCGTTAGATAAAGCTACATTTGCAGATAATGTAAATCGTTTGGGAAAAGCATTTGGTGTCGTTGGGAAAATTGTTCAGGCAGATGCAATTTGCAAAAAAACGATTATCGGCTTTAAAACCGGCGACTGGAAGCCGCTTGGGCTAGAGTTCGAAAGTATGGCCGCTGGAGCCATAGCTGGGGCTGCAGTTAGAACCTTATTGGCCGCGGGTCTTGCACTGCTCGGAGCTCCCGTTTTCATAACTATTCCAGCGGTCGCTATAGTAATGGCCTACGTGGCGTCATTCCTTGACTCCGAGAAAGCTGATGAAATTAATGGGCACTTTATTAATTAACTCAGCTGCAGCATTAAGAAAACACAAGATGCATTTGTAATTTATGCCTTTGACAGGCCGACCCTCAGCATGCTTTGCATGCTGAGGGGATATTGCTAAACCCATGGAGGTATGAATGCAACAATACGGTATGAAATTCGTAAAAATGAACACCCCCTACATATTCATGATTACGACCTGGCTCCCTATATTTGTTTTTATTTATCTTGTTCCGACCAGTGCAGACACCCAATTCTATTGGACTCTTGAAAGAATTATTGATGAAGATCTTTTTGGAAAGGTCGGCATGTGGTCTTCCACATTCCCTTTAACCGCCAAAGTAACAACCAATTATATTTGTTCGCTCTCTCCTGTATTTGCCATGGTATTTACTTATCGGACAATAAAATATTCAACTTTTGAAAACTCAAACCATGACGAGCCTTCCCTGGCGAGGTTGATTTTTTTCTAGTTTCCTGGGTGATTCTTATGCTGTTTGTTTTTTATGTTTCTTATATGACCAGCACTGACCTGACTAATAGCAGGCGCTTTGTTATTTTTGGAAAGTACAAGCTTCTATATGCCATTTACTCGTCAGCCCTTATGTTCTTGATTTATATATTGACACTTGTAAGTTATTTTGTTTTCAGGTTTGTGCCTGGCGCCATTAATCGGAACATATGGAAAGCAAAATAATCGCCATTAAGGGAGGACGACCATACAGCACTAACTAATACCAAATCAACAAATACCCAAGAAGGAATATAAAAACCATCAACAACAAAATCCTTGAATCTGCTCTTTTGGCTCTCACGTAAAACACGTCATATCCAATCATAGACTTAACTGTACGCAAAGTTCAATTTTGACGTCGCTGCAAATAGAGCGTTGCTTTCTTTACATATCAACGTCTGGTGGCAGAAGGCAAATTAGCAAAAAATAAAAAAGGCCACACGATTAAAGGTTCGAATTTGAGAGAACGAGCCTTCATCACTGAAAAGAAATACTCTTTTTAATAAAACTTTATGTCGTTGGGGAAAGCCCAAGCTCAAACTTGGCTTTTTCTCCTGTCCGCTGATTGACAAGCACTTGCCGGTTCACACGAAGTACTCCGTAATTGCAACGCAAGCCAGCGGAGGGGTATCGCCGAAAGTGCCTTTAAGGGTCCTGACGCTTGATTCAGTGGCCAATGCTTACATCGTCACAACGACTGGCACACTACCCCATCTGCTACATGACCTGTCATTTCGACCATGCCATAGGCGAAGCAATCACCTCCAGCCCGATAGCGCAGACCGCTGAAGTACCCGCTATCCAGGCACTATTGCCCGCCTTCCCACCTGCACCTGCCGCCCCCTGCGCCGCTACTCGAGTGACGCCATTTGCCGAGGTGCCAAAGACTGCTTTACTGATTGAACTCAAGGCCGTGCTCGTCAGCCCTTCGGTTCAATGCTGGAAGGCCACGCGAGTGATTTCACAGGAAGCGCACCCATGGACCGTCTCACTGCGAAAGACTTTGCCCCTGAACTGCTCGAACTGTATGACTACTACGCCCACGGCAAGATCAACAGACGAGAGTTTCTGGATCGTGCGGCGGCCTTCACGCTAGTCGGTCTGACTGCTGCCGCGACCCTCGCCGCCCTGAGTCCGAACTATGCGCTTGCCGAGCAAGTGTCATTTACCGACCCGGCCATCATCGCCGAGTACATCACCTATCCTTCGCCCAAAGGCCACGGGCAAGTCCGTGGTTATCTGGTGCGTCCGGCGAAAGCCGCCGGCAAGGTGCCGGCTGTGGTTGTCGTGCATGAAAACCGCGGGCTCAACCCCTATATCGAGGATGTCGCCCGGCGGCTAGCCAAAGCCGGATTCGTCGCACTCGCCCCCGATGGCCTGACCTCGGTCGGGGGTTATCCCGGCAACGATGATAAAGGCCGGGAGCTTCAGCTGACGGTCGATCCGGAAAAGCTGATGAATGACTTCTTCGCCGCCATTGAGTGGCTGATGAAGCACGACTCGACCACGGGGAAAGTCGGCATAACCGGTTTCTGCTATGGCGGCGGAGTCGCCAATGCCGCTGCCGTCGCCTATCCCGAACTGGGCGCCGCTGTGCCCTTTTATGGCCGTCAAGCCAAGGCTGAAGACGTCCCCAGGATTCAGGCGCCGCTCCTGCTCCACTACGGCGAGCTGGATACGCGCATCAATGAAGGATGGCCAGCCTACGAGAAGGCGTTGAAAGCCGCTGGCAAGACTTACGAAGCCTACATCTATCCCGGCGCCAACCATGGCTTCCATAACGACTCCACCCCTCGATACGATGAGGCCGCTGCCAATCTTGCATGGGACAGGACGCTGGCCTGGTTCCGGCGATACCTAGTGTGACGTACCGCCGTGGGGCTTATAGAAGAGGAATTTTCCGGTCTCGGTGGTCTTGATGTATTCCCTGGCCCAGTCGGGCTTCACATTCCTGTCGTGGAAATACAGAGCACCACGGCTTCGGTCCGGTAGTTGCTGGTTGAGCGCCTTGCGCGATATTTCCTTGGCAATCGTGTACTGCTCATCCTCCACTACCTGATCCGAACGCCCATCACACCACCAGGAAAACTGGCAGCTTTTTGTTTCGGAGCCTTGCTTGACCACCTTGCAAACCGTATCCGGGAAGCCCTCATGGCCTACCCGGTTCATCACAACGTTGGCGACGGCTTCCATGTCGGCAGGTTTCCCGCCTTTGGATTCCCAATAGATGCTGCGGGCAAGACAGGTGATTGCATCGTCCAGCGGCGCTGCCCCTGCCGGATCGACCGCCTGCACTTCAGTTTTGGTGATGGCTTCGGCCTTGGGGACGGTTGCCTCGCTGCCCTTCTCCGCGGCTTTGTGTTCCAGAACCTGCGCCTTGTCTTCAGCTACTTCGGCGGTTTTTTCCCGGTCAGCCGCGATTGCCATGCCGCCGAGAAGGACTGTTGCGAGGCAGATTGCTACCCAAATGAGGCGCATGGTCGAACCTGAGTGAATAGGTGGTTTCGAATTATTTAATAAACACTGTAGTAGCGAAATCATTGCATCACACTGACTTTCACTGTCCGCTAAACTTCGTCTCTCAATGGGCACGATCCAGCTTCGCGGTTGCCCGGCGAATTTTGCTTCGGTGTCAAAAGGCAGTGCGCTGGCCGGGGCGAAATCGAGCATCATGGGCGCAGTCAGCTCAAGGGAGAGTTCCATGCGCGTCATATCATCCGTTATGCATCTTGCTGCGTTGTCGCTGGGACTGGTGTTCGCCGCCACTGTCGTGGCGACCGAAGAGACGCAGTTGGTCCAGTCGATCAACGCCTACCGCAGCCAGGCGCAACGCTGCGCCGGCCAGGTGTCTCAGGAGCTGCCGCCGCTGGCGAGCGATCCGCGCCTGGTGCTGTCCGCCAGCAGTATTGGCGACCTGCAGCAGGCGCTCGCGCGTGCGACTTATCCGATGGTCAATGTGCAGGCGATCAGCTTGTCCGGGCCGCAGGATGTGCAGTCGGCCATGAAGGCGGTGCAGGAGAGCTTCTGCCAAGTGGTGCTGGACCCGCAATTCGTCGATATCGGCGTGAGCCGGGATGGACGGGAATGGCGCATCGTGCTGGCGCGTCCGCTGTTGACCGGGCGCCTGGGCGACTGGCAGGCGGAGGGACAGAAGCTCCTCGAAATGATCAACAGCGCCCGCGCGCAGCCGCGCCAGTGCGGCGCCCAACCCTTCACCGCCACGACGCCGCTGGCCTGGAACGCTACGCTGGCGACGGCGGCCGAGGCTCATACCCGGGCCATGGCCAATAACAACTTCCTTGACCACAAGGACCGCGATGGCCGCACGCCGGGTGATCGGGCGGAACTGGCAGGCTATGCCGGCCAGCAGGTCGGCGAAAACATCGCCGCCGGGCAAGACGCCGCGCGCAAGGTGGTAGATGGCTGGCTGGCCAGCCCCGGTCACTGCGCCAACTTGATGAACGCACAATATCGCGAGCTGGGTGCGGCCTACGCGGTTGATCCGAAGAGTGATGCGGGGATTTACTGGACGGCGATGTTCGGTACGCCGTGAGTGCCTGAATCCGAGCAGGATTCAGGGCCGGTTGGCGGGATGCCGTTCAGGCCTCCCGCCTTGCTCCAGCGTCTTCAAGAAGTACCCAAGCCCCGCGACAGATCAGCTGTGGTTTCAGAGGTGGAGCGTTGCGCCGCCCCGGTTTCGCCGCCCGTATGCTCGGTGGTTTTGGTCACTGTGTCGCGTACCGCCTCATAGCCCTCCCGTGCCTGTTGCTTGACCTTGTCGGTCAGGTTGGCGCTGGTCTTGCCCAAATAACGTTGCTCAGCCGCCGTGGTCGGCAGTGCCGCTCCAAGCATGGCACCCAAGGCGATCCCCGCCGCGGCGACGATCAGCGGCTGTTCCTTGAGCAACTGATTGAACTGGCTGCTCATCACTTGCGTGCCGTGCATCAAGCGATCACTGGCGTCGTGAACGGCGTGGCTGATGGAGTCGGTGGCCGCGCCCAGATCGTCACCGACACTCGCGGCCTTGCCCTTGATCGCCTGGTAACTGCCCTTGAGTGAGTCGGTGGTGCTGTGCAAGTAGCCGCGGGCGCTATCGATGCCGTCCGCCAGGCCATCGGCCAAATCGCCAAAGCTGTCCTGATCCGGCGCGAAGCGATCCTGCGCGCGTGGCGGCGGACGATTCTGGCTCATCATCAACCACAGCAACCCGACCGAAGTCAGCACCGCGGGAAGCGGATTGTTGCGAACGCTGGTGCCCAGATTGGTCAGGAAAGTCGTGCCGTTGCTCTGCATCATGCCCAACGCCTGGTCGAATATTTGCCCCGGGGTGAATTTGCTTTCCAGCGCATCGACGATGTGGGCGATGTTTTCCCGTTGCGCATCGATCTCGCGTTCGATGGTTTCCGGACTCTTCGCCGACTCGATGTCGAGTTCACGATTCATGACATTCTCCTCCGCAGCGCTTCCTGGTCTTTGTTGAGGGCGTCCAGGGTGCGATCAGGCTTGAAGTGTGAGGTTTCGAATTGCTTTTTCGCCGCCTGCAACATGACGAACCCGACAACCATCACCACCACGCCGACAATCAATGCAGCAAGCCAGGGCGCCATGACGATGCTCAAGCCATAGACGGCTGACATCAACAAGATGATGAACCCGGCGAGCAGCACGATTGCTCCACCCGCAATACCTGCAATGCCCGCTTTCAATGTCGTGAGGCTGGCCTGAAACTCAGCTTTGGCCAATGCCAGTTCCTTGGTAAACAGTACCGGCACTTCCCGGGACAATTGCCGCAGCAACCCCATGACCGAGCTGTCGTGGTCGGCAGCTGTCATCGAAGGCGTGCGCTGCCTGTCCAGATCCTCTCTGTTCATCACAGTTCTCCTTTGAAGTGGGCCGACTCAGGCCTCGAAGTCGTGGTGAAAGCCCCAGGGAAGTCCTGGGTATTCGGTGAGGCCGGCGTGGTGCCTGTAGCCGGATTTGAAGAAACACCGGCACTGCTCGGGACCGAGGTTTCGTAGGGTCGCTGAGCGCCGAAACCACCAGCGGGTGGCATGGAAGTGCTCCCAGCTGCCGGGTCGCTATTGGCAACTGTCCGGGCTTGCACGCTGCCCGCTTTCAAAAACCGCGACAGGCCAAAACCCACCACTATGCTGCCGGCAATGAACAACCCGGGATTGTTGCGAGCCAGGTCTGCGCCGTCATGCAGCAACTCTTCGGCACTCTTGCTGCGTAGCCTGGTAGCCAGGCCGCTCATGCTCTCCGCCATGTTGGCGACGTGGTCGGACAGCCCGAGCGTATCGTTGCTCTCGATTTCCGAAACCAGGGATTTGGCGCCCCTGGCCAGGGCCTCGATCTGGTCTGCTGCGGTATCACGGTATTGGTCGAATTGCGCATCGGCCTGCTGCCGCGCGCCGCCTAGCGCCTCGGTTACCTCCTCTTTTATATGCTGAAAGTTTTGCTCCGGCCGTGCACCGCTCTGCGGGTCGGCCTGCTGGTTCGCCGGCTGTCCGGTCCTGCTGTCTGGAGTATTCATTGTCACCCTTCGCCTCTTAGTGAAAACACCTTCCAAGTGGTTCGCCGCGGTATGCCCGCAGATGCCCCTCAGTTCAGATGACGAAGAGTCTTTAAAGGAGTTCCACCGAGATGATGAGTGATACACCGGACGCTTTAGCGGTAAGCGCTAACACTCGTCCAAAGGGTAACGCGACAGATTCGCCCTCTCTGTGGTACCTCGCAGTACACAGTGCAGGCCTTGAAAGATGTGCAGGTACGGGAGTGGAAGTGGCGAACAGTCTGGATGCCATCGGAAAGGATCTGCTTAAGCACCATGACTTCGGGATCGCCGAGGTCGCCGAACGCGACAGCTGCGGCTCGGCCAGCACCTTCAGCAGCGCGTTCAGCCGGCACGTCGGCCAACCACCGGGGCGCTACGCACGCGAGCGTTGGAACGTCGCGTTGAACGCGGCCTTCCAGACCAGGCGGGGGCCGAAGCCCCCGCGTTCATGGGTTTTACATGTCGTAACGCAACACCAGCCCCATCGTGCGTGGGGCGCCGACATCGATGATGTCGCCGCTGCGGTTGTTGGTGACGTATTCCTTGTCGAAGGCGTTTTTCACGAAGCCGGACACGGCGACGTTCTTGGTGATCTTGTACTCGGTGTTGAAGTTGACCAGCCAGTAGTTGTCGCTCTTGCGCTCGCCGGTGACCTGGCCGTCCACGTCGAACTCGTATTCCGACGGCGTGGTGCTCTGGTAGGTGACATCGGTGTTGAAGGTCAGGCGGTCGTCGAAGCGATAGGTACCGCCCACCGACATCTTGTACTTGGGCGCATAGAGGAACGCTTCGTCGCTCATGTCCCGGCCGTCAGTCGTAACGAAGTCCTTGTACTTGCCATCGGTGACGGCGCCACCGGCGGTCAGGGTCAGCTGTTCGGTGATGTCTTTTTCAACAAAGACCTCCAGGCCCTTGATGTCACTGCGACCGGCGTTGAAGACGTGAACGAACTCGGTGTTCGGGTCCAGCATACTGACCTGCTGGTCTTTCCAGTCGGTGTAGTACAGGTTGGCGCGGGTACGCAGGGTCTCGTCAAAGAACGAACCGCGGTACGACAGTTCGTAGTTCGTGGTGTATTCAGGATCGTAGGACTCGTGACCGCCGCCGGCACGTACGTTGACGCCGCCGCCGCGATAGCCTTTCTGCACCATGAATCCCAGGTACTGACCCGTGGCCAGCTCATAGTTGATGCCCAGTTTCGGCAGCACGGCATCAAACGACTTGCTGACTTTCCCCGGGCTGGAGAAGTCATCCTGATCGATGTCGGTGTCGTTCGTCTCGTGGTCGTAGCGCAGACCGGTGATCAATGTCCAACGCGGGGCGAACGTCCAGTTGACTTCACCGAAGACCGCCTTGTTTTCAATCGTCGTGTCGCCCTTGACGGTGCCGAACAGCTCGTTTTCGAACAACAACCGGTCGTGGAAGTTGTTGGTGTTGTGGCCATAGTAGGCACCGACGAAGCTCTTCACCGTGTCCGAGCTGTAATTCAGACGCAGTTCCTGACTGAACAGGTCGCCGTCCTGCTTGCGCAGAATGACTTCGTTGGATTCAGCGGTCTGGTCGAAGTCCAGGCGATTGCTATAGTCCGAATCGGTATTGGCGGTAAGGCTGGTCAGGGACCAGGCATCGTTCAGGCGGTAGTCGACCTTGGCGCTGACGGTGTCCTGCTTGAGGTTGTCGAACGCCTTGGTGTCAGACGACACCTTGTAGTAACGGACCTTATCGTTGACACGCATCACCGAGCGGTCGCCCTGACGGTTTTCCCCATGGGCGTAGGTCAGCAAAACGTCTGTGTCGTCATTGGGCAGGATCAGCAATTTGCCGCGGGCGTTGCTGGTGCGACGCGGGTTGGCGTCGTCGTGGAGTGCAATGTTGTCGATGTAACCATCACCTTCCTGGTAATCCACGGCGATGCGTCCGGCGATCTTGTCGTCGACGATCGAGCCGCCCCCGGCAACGGCCACTCCGTGCTCACCATAGTTCCCCACATTGGTTTGCGCCGAAAAGCTCGGTACGAAGGTCGGATTTTTGGTCTGGATGACCACCGCGCCGGCCAGGGAGTTACGGCCCTGGGTCGTGGACTGCGGGCCAAGGAACACTTCAACCTGCTCGGCGTCCCACAGCGGGATCGGGCTGAGAGTCAGTGCGCGGTTCGGCTGCACGGCGCCGTCGACATAAACCGATACGGCGCCGTTGAGCGTGGCCGGCCCCTGGTCGTCGAAACCGGACACCGGTACGCCGCGGATACCCCAGTTTTCGTTACCGGCCTGGTTATAGACACCCGGCGTACGAGCGAACACATCGACCAGGTCATGGTCCGCCTTTTCGCGCAGTTGCTGTTCGGTAACCACGACTACACTCGACTGAGTTTGCTCCAGGGTGCGGTTGATTTTTTCACCCGTCACCGTGATCGGAGCGATCTCCATTGTGTTCGACTGTTCGGCCGCCCATGCGCTGTTAGACAGGCATACCGCCGACCCCACAGCTAACGCGATTGTGTTCTTTTTGAAATTCACGCCCCGCTCCCCCGCGACAGATATTGGTCTTTTTCTTACATCCTGAATGCCGTTTTCCTACAGCCGGCGGGAGTTTAATCCAAAGTAACGCTCAAACAAACACTATTGATAAACCCTCTCATTTGTATTTGTCGTGCGTCCATGCGGGGTTGTGGCCACGTCACCAGGGCAGTGCCCAACTGGACCGCGAGGGCCTGCTCATGCTGCCGCAAAGGCCATATCTGCCAAGTGGTTCCCTGTATGAACTCTTGCATCACACGGGCGGGTGCAGCGCTATCGATGACAGGCGCCTGGAAGAAGTGCTCGAACTGGCAGAGTTGCAGCATCTGCCGTTGCACGGCACAGCGGACTGGAGCCGGCGCCTGAGCTCAGTCAACTACCCAGAGCCATGAAGGCTGGATTGCTTGTCGTTGTAAATCATTTGTCAGGTGCATCGGCATGAGTGGCCACCGGTCCTGTATAGAACTCAGGAATCAACCAATCCAGCCCAAAACGAAATCCTGCGGTATCACGCTCGCCTACACCAACCGCTCGATCTTCTGATGCTGCCAGACGATTTTGTAATACGCCGTCTGCAACGCCAGCATGCTCAGATAAGCCACCGGAAACGCCATCCACACCCCTTGCAAGCCAAAGCGCGCATCCAGCAGATAGGCCATCGGCAACTCCACGCCGACGATGCAAAACACCGAGATCGCCATCGGCACCAGCACCGTCCCGCTGGCGCGCATGATGCCGCCGATGATCGCCTGGAACCCGAACACCAGCATGCTCCAGAGCATGATGTGCAACAGGTGTTCGGCGCGGGCCCGGGTGGTCGGGTCGGTAATGAACAGCCCCAGCAACCAGTGCGACAGCAGGTAACCCAGCACCACCAAGCCACCGGTCAACCACACATTGATCAACAGCCCCGTGCGCAGAATCGGCCCGATGCGCTCGACGCGCCCTGCTCCGATGGCCTGGGCGCCGAGAATCGACGCCGCGATCGCAATCGACAGCGCCGGGAATTGCACATAATTGACAATCTGCGTCACCGCCCCGTACGCCGCCGTCGCCTGGGAACCGTGCTGATTGACCAGCGCCAGAATCACCAACTCCGACAACGAAATCACCACCATCTGCAACCCGGTAGGCAGCCCGATGCGCAGCACCTTGCCGAGGATGTCCAGGTCCAGCCGCATCGTCGCAAAAAACGCCCGATCCGGCGCCAACGGATGCCCCTTGCGAATCAACCGCCACGCCAGCCACCCCATCGCCGACACGTTACCCACCAACCCGGCAAACGCCGCACTCTGAATCCCCATCGGCGGCAGCCCCAGCCAACCGCGAATCAACGCCGGCGTCAGCACCAGCCCGATACAGGTCGACACCACCAGCGCCAACAACGGCGACAGCGTATCGCTCACCCCCCGCAGCAACTGCGTGAACAACACAAACACCAACAGCGACGGCATGATCCACATCATCACGTGCGCATACGCCACCGCATCCTCCAACACATCCGCCGGCGTCCCCAACCCCTGCAACGCCGGCCGCGCAAACACACTCCCCAACACCGCCGCCACCAACCCGATCATCGCCCCCAACAGCAAGGTCGTGCCGGCGATGGCCTTCACCATCGCCGGTTCACGGGCGCCCCAGGCCTGGCCGATCAATACGCCCGCTCCCACGCCAAGGCCGATGACCAGGGCAATGAAGAAGAACACGATGGGGAACATGCCGGACACCGCGGCCAAAGCTTGGGTGCCGAGCATTTGGCCGATGTAGATGCTGTTGATCGTGCCCGACATGGATTGGAGAAAATTGGAGAGGACCATGGGGGCGAGGAACAGGAGGTAGGTTTGCCAGAGAGGACGTGGGGTGGTGGGGGTTTGCATTGGGTGGAGGTCCGTCTCGACTGCTGGGAGGGGGATTATTAACGATAGCTTCAGCGGTTAAAAACCAAGGGGGAATGAACATCTCAGGTCTATGTCTATATTTCCAGCAAAGTGAAAATAAAAGATCCCGGGTCGCATCATCACAGGTCCTACACCAACCCCGGAATCCCTCACCTTGCCCCCTGATCCGATGAAGCTTATAGTCCGCCCCGTCGCCCAAAATGGCGATTCAGGTTTGGCGACCTGTCGATCGGGTGCAAAAGCGCTGTGCTTTTTTGCAAGCGCCGTTGCACGCTCGCAAAGCTGTCTTTATGGCAGCTGTGCGCGGGAGACCTTCGGGTCTGCCGGTATTCCGATCCCGGTTCGCCAACCTGCGTACAGCTGCCACCCAATCGTTTGGCGACGATCGAGGGGCGGTCAACCTTTGCATTGATCGGAGTTTCAATCATGGATAGATACATGCCCCTCACCGGAATCGACCTGATCCCGGCCTCCCTGCTCATCGACACCCAAGCCCCACTCGACGTCCTGCAAGCCATGGCCGACTACCGCATTCGCACGGTCACTCAGGTGCTGGAAAACATCGCCTTCCGCGCCGGGATCGGTTGCGATACGGTGGTGCTGTCGGACTTTTCCAAACTGCTGGCCATTCCCTTGCGCGATGGCTGTGATTTGATGGATGTGATCGGTAGACGCTTACGGGTGCAGGCGGCGGAGTAAATGAAAACGGGCGCCAGTCAGACGCCCGTTTTGGTTTTGGTAGCTTGCAGCGCATTTCCCCAGTGTCGGACGATGCAGCCCATAGCGCCAAGTAGCTAAGCTTTATCAGGAGGCCGCTTCGCAAACTTTGAAAAGTCAGGAGGCGAAAAATGAGCAAACAACCTCAACCCCGTAGCCGCTCCAACCCTCAGCCCAGATCCCGTCCGGTAGTGCCTGACCTGCCCGGCAGAACGGGCAACAAGTCCGATGACCTGCGCGGCAACTACCCGCCGAAGAAGTCGAAATGAGCCCAGGCGTACGGCAGGCTTTGCAACTGCTCTGTCAATGACGCCCCCATCGCATTGACCCTCTCCAATGATCCGCAATTGAACTCTGGATGCCACTGATCGAAACAATCTTGATCTACAGATTCAATATGTATATTTTTGAGTCTGCAGATTCATAGTGAGACCTAGAACATGGCAGTCCCCCTCAAGGAACAAGCATTTACCAAGACCCAGTGCGTTACGGGTCTGCGGGCAGCGGTAGGCATACTCGAAAAATGGGGTGCGTCCAGTGATCAGGCCTGTCGCATCCTGCGCATTTCCCGCAGCACCTACACCCGAGCCCGGCAGCGCGATCCCGACTGGGCCGTGGCTCTGGACTCGGACCAGATGCAGCGCATCAGTTTTGTTCTTAACATCCACGCTGCGCTACGCGTTGTCTTCGATAACCCGGAAAACCTCTACGGTTTCCCGGCGATGGCCAACGACAACGAGTTTTTCAATGGCCGTAGCCCGCTCGAGGTCATGTCTCAGGGCGATATGATTTCTTTGTATGAAACCTTTCGGCGCATTGACGTGCTGCGTGGTGCGCAATGGTGAGGGTGAACGAACTCGCAGAACTTGCCGGTGAGCAGATACAGGCCTACCGACTGGTTAATTCAAAGTTTCCCCCTATAGCGTTGTTTGATGACGTGGCGGACAAGGACGAGTTTGAGGTGCTGTATCAGATACAGGCGCTGACTAATCCCAGGCTGCAAAATGAAGTGGGTCGTCTTGAATTGATTCCGCGAGATCAGATCCCGTTCGGTATTCCTGGCTGCGCTTACGCGACATCGCCTTTTACCCACGTCAACCCGGCAGGTTCACGGTTCAGCGATGGCAGCTTTGGTGTGTTGTACCTGGCCGATTCAATGGAAACGGCGCTGGCAGAGGTGCGACATCATCAGAATCTGTATTGGTCGAATGTCCCCAGCCTGAACTATGAGCGCTTTGTTTTCCGCGGACTGTGCTGCGCCTTCGTGGACGTATCGATGAAAGATGCTGCATCCATCCCGATAACCGATCCTGTCTACGCGCCTGACGATTACACGCATTCCCGTCAATTGGGGAAATCGATCAAAGAGGCGGGATGTCCCGGTCTTCGTTACAACTCCGTGCGTATGCAAGGCAGTTACTGCTGGGGGCTGATGACCCCGAAACCCGTTTCATCAATTATTCAAACCGCTCATTACGAGATGATCTGGAACGGTCAGATCACCAGTGTCAGCAAAATCAGCGAAGCCTGATCGCGATCCGGTGGGAATCGCTCGCCTGCCCACGTACATGGTGAACGAGGATGTGCAAGCCGGGCAACTGATACCGCTGCTGCAGGCGTTTTCAGGTCCAACCACCTGCCATTTATGCCCTCAGGGGAGGCCTTTCCCTGGTCCTTCGAGCCGCCCTTCTCTTTCAAGGCCTGCAGTGAGTCAAGACGATCTGCATTGAACTCTGTACGTTCAGAACCCACGAGCGTGGAATCAAAGGCAACACTATCTCCACTCCCAACGTACATCTCGTTGGGTTTTGAGAGGTCACGCATGAACCGTTCAACGGCTATTCGTATCAACGAAGCTGCTGAATAGCGTTCGTCACCACACTATTGGAAGCCTATATCATGACAACCTTGAACATTGAGAACTACAGAACCAACAACGCCTCCAGAAAATTATCGCTCGGGGTTAAAACCACGGCACTTGGAACCTACGGTGCTTATTTTGCTCTCGCCATCATTTACTTCTGGTTCGGCGGCATGAAGTTTACGCACTATGAGGCACAGGGGCTGGTTCCGCTGGTGAGCAACAGCCCTTTCCTGGGCTGGGTTTATGAAGTTTTCAGTGTAGATACCTTCTCCAGTTTACTCGGCATCCTGGAGGTCTCGATCGGTGTTCTGATTGCAGGTCGCCTGCTATCACCCAAGCTTTCATTGATCGGTGGTGCGTTGTCGGCCGGATTGTTTTTCACGACCTTGAGCTTTATGTTCTCGACACCCGGTGTCGTTGAGCCCGGCCTCGGTTTTCCAGCCATTACGGTAGCGCCGGGCCAATTTCTCCTTAAAGACATAGGGTTGCTTGCCGCTTCTATCTTCGTGGCCGGCCATTCTCTAACTGAGTTGGAAAACCGTTAAACCGATGATTTTCCTCTTGGGATGGCCTGAAGCAGTTCGATGTTTTCAGGCCATTGCCCCATCATCCTCTCCTTCCAGATCTTTCATCCAGTCCCGGGGGCTGTAGCCCGTCTTGCGACGAAACGCTCGTGCAAGTGCCGAAGGACTTTCATAACCGACCTCGGCGGCGATGAGCGTAATCGGCCGCCCTTCACGCAGACGCTTCTGCGCCAGGCTGATACGCCAACTCAAAAGATAATCCGCAGGTGTCTGCCCGATGACGGCCCGGAAATGCGCGGCATAGGCAGCGCGCGACATGTTCGACTCGCTCGCAAGCTGCGCAACCGACCAGGCACGATGAGGAGCGTTGTGCATCTGTACCAAAGAACGCGCCAGCCGCGAATCGGCCAGTCCAGCCATCATTCCGGTACGCAACTGATGGTGGTCGAGGAGATGCCGAAACAACAAAATGATCAGCAGTTCGAACAAGCGATCCAGCGCTGCCTCCCTGCCACAATGTCCGCCTGCCGCCTCAACGAACATCCATCTGAGTGTGTCGGCCAGCAGCGGTAACTCATCCAGGGACAGCACCAGGAAATCGGGTAACGAAGCGGACAATGGGTTATCGACCCCGCCCTCAAACTCCATTGACGCACACAATAGTTGAGCCCCCTCGGACTCACTTGCGAACAGTTGATGCCGGCTTGGCCGTGGCAGAAATATCAGGCTGGGCCGGGTCAGCAGCAAGTCCTTGCGATCGGGCCCCTGCAAGGTGACGGTACCAGCCTGCAGCAGGTGAATATGACCGCGCAGGTCACTGCCATCGTATGACGCCATGCCGCAAAGCCTGCCATTGTAAAACAGGCTGGCGCGCACGCCGAACTGCGACAACAACGTAGACAAGCGATCCATAGGCAATCTCTTGGCGAGATATAGAGGCTCAGTATCACATCACCGACTGTTTGCGGTCCAATGGCCTTGGGCCGGATATCGCCGACGTCGATAGTCACCATCAACTCAATGAAGTTCTCTTAAAAAATCCGGGACGTAACATCGCATCCATACCAACCAACAACTCCCCCGGAGCACAACATCATGAAACGCCAAACCCTCCTCGGCATCGTTTTCTCGGTTTTTGCAGTTAACGCTTTCGCCGCTACTTCTGCTCACCCGGTTGTCGCTGAAGGCGGCTCGGACCGTCTGATTGAAAGTCGTGTGGCTGAAGGCGGTTCGGATCGTTTGATCGAAAACCGTGTTGCTGAAGGGGGTTCCGACCGCCTGATCGAAAGCCGCGCTGCATGAATGAATAGCTCTACATCAGTACTCAACAAAAAGCCCGTCCTGACAAGCCGGGTTTTTTTGTGCGCAATATAGATGAGCCCCCCCATTAACTGAGTGATATTGCCGAGCCGAGCAGCAACGGCTCATGGGCCGACATAATCGACGAACGACACTAAAGCACCACACAAGACGAAAACAATCGTACTAGGCTTTCACGGGTGCCTCGAATGGTACGTGGGACTTCTATTGCGCAGTTAGATGGGCTCCTTAAACTATCCAGGCTCATAGTTGGTGTTAACTCACTAAGATCATTGTTGTTTTCACTCGATGTTCGAGTCTCCAGCAGCGATCGAAACTTGAGAAAGGAAACCGGGTATGAAAAGGCTCTCACACCACTCCAGGTTTTATGTTGCGTGTTCATTGCTCATGGCGCTAAACGGTTTTGCTCAGGCAGCACAAACCGAAAAACCCAATATCCTGTTTATCGTCTCCGACGATACGGGCTATGGAGATTTGGGGCCCTACGGAGGGGGCGTAGGTCGAGGAATGCCGACGCCGAGCATCGATGAGCTGGCAGCGGAAGGCACAACCTTTTACTCGTTTTATGCCCAACCCAGTTGTACGCCGGGCCGGGCCGCGATGCAGACCGGGCGCATTCCGAACCGCAGCGGCATGACCACCGTAGCCTTCCAGGGCCAGGGGGGCGGTTTGCCGGCAGCCGAATGGACGCTGGCTTCAGTGCTCAAAACCGGAGGTTATGAAACCTATTTCACCGGCAAGTGGCACCTGGGCGAAGCTGATTACGCACTTCCGAATGCTCAAGGCTATGACGTGATGAAGT
This sequence comes from Pseudomonas sp. KH_050, assembly GCF_057838875.1. NCBI lineage: Bacteria > Pseudomonadati > Pseudomonadota > Gammaproteobacteria > Pseudomonadales > Pseudomonadaceae > Pseudomonas > Pseudomonas sp. KH_050. Next base: position 3,957,089 of record NZ_CM174478.1, read on the forward strand.
ACGTTGGCCTTTACCACTTGAATGCCTACACCTATGCCGACCCCGAATGGTTCCCGGACATGGATGATGAAACCCGCGCGATGTTTACCAAGGTGACGCGCGGCGCGTTGTCCGCAAAAGCTGGCGAAAAACCCGTCGAAGAGTTCAAGATCAACGGTCAGTACGTCGACACGCCGGTGGTTGATGGCAAGCCCGGAGTGGTCGGTATTCCGTTCTTTGACAACTATGTCGAAAAAGCCACGATGGAGTTTCTCGATACCGCGGCAAAATCCAGCAAACCGTTTTTTATCAACGTCAACTTCATGAAAGTGCACCAGCCGAACATGCCGGCACCGGAGTTCATTCACAAGTCGATATCGAAGTCGAAATACGCCGACTCCGTGGTTGAACTCGATACCCGTATTGGCCGCATCATGGACAAGCTCAAGGCGCTGGGCCTGGATAAAAACACCCTGGTCGTTTACACCACCGATAACGGCGCCTGGCAGGACGTTTACCCGGACGCTGGCTACACGCCTTTTCGTGGCACCAAAGGCACGGTGCGCGAGGGCGGTAACAGGGTTCCAGCGATCATGGCCTGGCCGGGCAAAATCAAACCCAATACAAAAAACCACGACATCATCGGTGGCCTCGACCTGATGGCGACGTTCGCCTCTGTGGCCGGAATTAAATTGCCGGAGAAAGATCGCGAAGGTCAGCCAATCATCTTCGACAGTTACGACATGACCCCGGTGCTGCTCGGAACCAGCCCTAACCCACGCAAAGAGTGGTTCTACTTTACCGAGAACGAGCTGTCCCCTGGCGCTGCTCGTGTGGGCAACTACAAAGCGGTCTTCAACCTGCGCGGCGACAATGGAACCCCGACAGGAGGCTTGGCGGTAGACACCAACCAAGGCTGGAAAGGCCCGACGAAATACGTGGCGACGGTGCCGCAGATCTTCGACTTGCTGCAAGATCCGCAGGAACGCTATGACATTTTCATGAACAATTTCACCGAGCACACCTGGACGCTGGTCCCCATCAGCGCGGCAATTACCACGCTAATGAAAACCTACGTTCAGTACCCTCCACGCAAAGTGCAAAGCATGACCTACGACGGCCCGATCGAACTGTCCAAGTACCAGAAATTCCAATCGGTACGGGACGATTTGCAGAAGGAAGGCATCACCATTCCAATGCCTAACTAACCGTGCAGTAGCAGCTGCCGAAGGACCTTCGGCAGCTGCTACGGTTCGCGTAACGTCGTAACTGACAAACCCGGACGCGAACGCCCGATCCGGGGCCTTTTCGGTGGTTCGCCACCGGCAGAGAGTGTTGTAAAAACGCCTCCGCGCACACTTGCTATGATTTCTGAGGATTTCATCGCAAGGATCGCCCACAGCGCCCCCCCTGCCGGGGTTTTGCCACGTTTCGTTAGCGAGCCTCCAAGCCCTTGTGTATGCGCATTGTAGTGTTGGCCCTGGTCCTGACGCTGTTCGGCTGCGCTACCGCGTCGGGCCCGCCGAGGGGCGAGAGCGGCGGTTGGCGGTCCTTCTATGTGGTGAATCACGGCCTGCATACCGGGTTGGCGATTGCGCGCCCCGATCTGCTTCAGGTGCTTCCCGCACTGGCCGACGCGTTCGGCGACGGCGACTTCGTTGAGTTCGGCTGGGGTGACGAGGACTTTTACCGGGCCCCACAGGCCACCTTGAGCCTCGCCCTGCGGGCCTTGTTCGGGTCGAGGGCAACCGTGCTGCATGTGGTCAAGATTGCCGGGGACCCCAGGCGACGTTTCGCCGCAAGCGAGGTCATCGAGGTGCGGGTGACGGAGGACGGCTACCGGCGACTGCTCGCGTTCGTGGCCGGGACCTTCACCCACTCAGCTGTGGGCACCTTGGCGGCGCTCGGGCCTGGCCTGTATGGCGAGAGCCGGTTCTACCAGGCCGAGGGCAGCTATTCGCTGTTTTATACCTGCAATACCTGGGTCGCAGAGGCGCTGGCCGCGAGCAGTTGCCCAATATCGCCTGCAGGGGTAATTACGGCGGGAAACCTCATGTCGCAGTTGCGCCGGGCGACAGCGGCCGGTGCATCTTGCCTGGCTACCCGCTAACCCGCGCCTGATGGTTCGATTCAGAGCCGCAAATCGGCTTCGGCTTGAATGAATTGTCAGGCCCCGTCCTCGCGGTACGTGCCATCGGAATGAATAACCCAATCAAATTTGTAAATTGCGGTGGTGTTCAGGCTTCATGGATCAGCTCTCAGAGGAAATGATTGAGTCGTGACTGGATTCAGCCGCCAGCTTCAATCGATCAGCTTTACTAATGTATTTAGACTTGCTTGGCGGTGCCAATTTGGCACTAGCCTTTTTGGCGTGAGCCTTTAATAACTGCTTTATTTTTTTACGACGATTCATTTTTTTCTACTCGGCTTGTAAGTTCTTGAATGATACCAGCTTAAAATATTGGGCCATTCTGTTGCAGCGGCCGGTTGAATCCACAGGCCAGAAGCGGTCACTCGTAATCAACACAACATCCATGAACGACAGAGCGTGAAGCTTGCTCCCCGCAATCACAAAGGAAGCGGCCTATCCTGGACAATCCGTTTCATGACGAGGGTCGAGGTCAGCCGTTGCACATTGGGTAACGTTGAAAGGCTCTCATCGTAAAGTCTTTGAAAGGCCGGCAGATCCTGAGTGATAACGTGCAACAGATAGTCCGGTTCCCCAAACAGTCTCTGAGCATCGACTACCTGCGGGATGTCGACGAGTGCCGTCTCGAAAGCCTCGACGGCTTGCCTGTCGCCCTCACGAAGCGTAGCAAACACCAGGGCGGAAAAGTTCAAGCCGAGTGCCGAGGGGTTTAGCTGTGCGCGATAGCCCAGCAACACTCCGGATTCTTCCAGTGCCCGTACACGCCGATGGCACGGAGAAAGGCTCAGCCCCACCCGCTCAGCGAGTTCGGTGACCGAAAGGCGACCATCTTTTTGAAGCTCAGAAAGAATCTTTCGATCAATCCTGTCCATTTGGAAGATTCTCCTGATCTACCGCGTCTGAATGATCATCTTTGAAAGTAAATTCTAACAATATTTCATTATTCTTCCTCCATCCAATAATTGCCGCACTCCTCCTGAATCCACAGGAGGAACGGCCTTTGATTTGCGAGGCGAAGATGCAGAGAGCGGTGTGTCATCAGCAGAGGTGGGTAGCGCCATGACCTTCAGTGTTTTCGCTGCCTTCTGGGCGGTATCGATTCTGTTCGTCATCACGCCAGGCGCAGATTGGGCCTACGCGATTTCGGCAGGCTTGAAGGGCCGGGTCGTGATGCCCGCCGTGGGCGGGCTTTTGTCCGGCCACTTGATTGCAACAGTCATTGTCGCCGGTGGTGTCGGCGCTCTGGTTGCCAACCACCCCGTTGTCTTGTCGGTGCTGACGGTTGCGGGGGCGGCTTATCTGTTTTGGTTGGGCATCAACATGCTTGCCCGTCCCTCTACACCGCGCGCTGATGACATTCAGGCGTCGCGCTCCTGGAAGCGCTGGGCGATCAAGGGGCTTTGCGTGAGCGGGCTGAACCCGAAAGTGTTCCTGCTGTTCCTGGCGCTTTTACCTCAATTCACAGACGCTGCCGCTTCCTGGCCGGTGCCGATGCAGATGATTGCGTTGGGGCTGGTCCACACTGTCAGTTGTGGCGTTATCTATCTCCTGGTCGGATTTGGCTCACAAGTCGTTCTGCAAGCACGTCCAGCCGCGGCTCAACTGGTCAGTCGTTTCTCCGGCGCGGCCATGATCATCATCGCGATGGTTCTGCTCATCGAGCAGATGCTCGGTTAATCCATTTTTTAGCGACACAACCCTTATCTCCCCAGGAGTCTTTATGAAGAGCCCAAGAGAACGTGCCGCTGAGTTTCGAGTTCAAACGACCGGTTTACGCGGGAGAACAGATCACCTGCCACTGGCTCATCGCTGGCATCGATGAACGCGGTCACGCAAAAGCCGAAGTCAGGATACTCAACGCCGAGGGTGTCACTGTGCTGGTAGCGACCACTTGCGGCGTGCTGCCTGGAGCTGAGGAATGTGAATGCCTCAAGCAGATGCTTTCTGAAGGAGATCCCACCAACGGTGCCGCCCAGGATCTTGCCTGCCAGCATGTCGACCGGATCCAGGTAAAGCGTCATCGACAAGGTCCGCTTCACCCGCACGTGTCCTATCCTTCCCTCCAGTCAACAACGCCGGACATCGAAATGCCCACCCCCGAATCCACCCTCCTCCAAAGCTGGCACTACAACGCCCAATCCTGGATCGAAGCCGTCCGCACCGGCACCATCGAAAGCCGCCTCAAGGTCACCGACCAGGCAATCCTGCTGGCGGTTCTAGGCCGCCAGCCCAAGCGTGTGCTCGACCTGGGCTGCGGCGAGGGTTGGCTGTTGCGTGCGCTGGCTGAACGGGCCATCAAGGCGGTCGGTGTGGATGGCGATGCGACGCTGGTCGAGGCGGCGCGGGCGACGGGCTCTTCGCGGGTGCATTTGGCGAGCTATGAAGAGTTGGTGGAGGCCAAGGTGGACATCGGCAGCGACTACGACCTGATCTGCGCCAACTTCGCCCTGCTGCACCAGGACATCATCCCTCTGCTCGCCGCCATGAACGGCCTGCTCGCCCCTGGCGGCGCGCTGGTGATCCAGACCCTGCATCCGTGGACCGCAGCGGCGGGCGACTATCAGGATGGTTGGCGCACAGAGACCTTCGCCGGGTTCAAGGGGCAGTGGCAACCCATGCCGTGGTACTTGCGCACCTTGTCCAGTTGGCTCAATGCTCTGGACATCGCCGGTTTTCGGCTGGCCAGCCTGCAGGAGCCGCAGCACCCGCAAAGTCCTGTGCCGCAGTCGTTGCTGTTGGTGGCCGAGCAGCGGGAGTGAGTGCAATCAGAAATCGGCCAGAAGCGCTCCTCGTCCATTTCGCGAAGACGCTACCGTGGGGCACACAGACCTTCAGCGTCCTGCGCCCGGCAGATTGATGGACTGCACCTCGCAACAGATCCCGTGCCCGCGCTACCGGTGGCCGGTAGCGTCATGGTCTGTCAGTCAGTGGAGTCCTCGATCCGTCATTGTCATTTGTCGTCCATCTTTTCTGACGATTGTGGCCGACTCTCAGTGCTCTCTTCAGCGTTGGGAGCTTCTGGAAAACTTCCTGGCGTGAACACGTGGGTCTGCAAGTCGCTGGCGTCGATTTCGGTGACACCCTGAACCGAACGGGCCAGGCTGACGGCTTTTTCACAGTCTCTATGGGTGTTGACGCGACCGCTCAACGCCACCACGCCCGCATGGGTTTTGACATTGATATGCAGGCTAAGGGATGGCTCGGAAAATGCCAGGGTCGACTTCACTTTGGCGGTAATCCACGCGTCGTGAACGGCCATTCCCAGATCATGAGAGTAATGCTGGAAGGCGTTATTTTTCATGGTTGAAACCCTCTCTCACGTAATCAGATGCACTGTCCGTCCCATTTGCTGTGCTGTCCTCCACCTCTCAGGCTAGCGATACGGCACCTGATTGGTTTTGGAATGCTCGCTACACAAACACAGGCACAGACACAGACACAGACACACATTAATTATAGTGCGGTCGTGGCCTGCGGTCGGGGTGTAGAACCTCAGATGCGCTGATCGCACTGCCAGATGAATATTTCCGTCCCCCACCTGCAGTTCTCCCCGAAGCGGCTCCAGGTCTTCTTCGCAGCGGACGACGACGCTTCGATCTCCTGTGCGACCAGGCTTTGTATCTGGGTGTATTCGCTCGTGCCCGGTTCAAGTCCAGGATCGGGTTCAAACCGCTCAACGCAAGCGACGAGCTCCGCAGTCAGATTTGGGCCTTTAAATCGGGCAGTGTTTTCTTCGGCCATACCGGCCTCTCAATAGGGATAACAGGAGGATTAGCGCCCCTCTATTCATGGTAGTAATACAGTTTATTAACAATCATCCAGCGATGATCAATTTTCAGTAGCGACAGGTAATCTGTAAATCTCATGCCGATATAATCATCAATGATTTTTACCGCTGCGGCATCACCGGTTATATCCAGATTAATAATCTCCCAAAAGGGTTTTACCTCTTTTGCAGCCGGGCCTTCGGTCTTGATTGCTCCGATAAATTCATCAAGGGATAACCAATCAAGCTCTTTAAGGTAGTGGCCAATGATGCGACAGTCTGGGTGAAAGGCTTGCCGCAGCAATACTTCGTCTGCGAATACCATGCCCTCTACATAATTGCGTACCACAAGGTTGATGAGTTCTGTATCCAACGAATGAGTAGTCATGTCGAACCTCTGGTTTTCTCGTCTTCGCTCCGCAGGTGCAGGTTGATCGACTGTCTCCCCAGGGGCTGATCAACCAGAAAGTCTAGCACCGCGTGCTGAATTGTCCTGAAGTGAGTCGACATGTTCCGAGCGTCCGTATGAAGAATACGGCTATGCGTGGAAATCGGCGGGACCCTTCGGGTTTTGCTTCTGGTTATGTTTCTCACCGCTGGTCCAGTCTGCCGATGACCCGCAAACCATAAAAGATCTCTATCGCCAGGGACGCTACACGAGTGCGTTTACCGGGCTCCATAAACTGGCCGGGCAAGGCGACACAGAAGCTCAAGTCATGCTCTGCGAAGCAGGAGTTCTGGGAAATGGGATGCAGCGGGCGCCGCAGCCATCGCCGTACTGCTATAGGGCCGCCGAAAGTGGTTTGGGCTATGCCTATGGACTGATTGCCAGGACATTCATGGAAAATCCCGCACCGTCCAAAGAAGAGTTTTCCAAGGCATTTGAATACGCAGCGGCGGGAGACAAATCAGGTGACTCACTTTCTTCCTACTTGTTGGGCGAAGCCAGCTATCTAGGCTTAGGCACCCTCAAGGACGGCCCCAGAGCCCTGTATTACTTTGAGCGTGCCTCACAGCGCGGGCCATCACACATAATTCATCTGAAAAAGGTAACAGCGATGGAGAGAAGCCTCCCAAAGCTGTTTGCTACGCGTATTTTGACTCGTGCCTGACCGATTGCGATATCCAGACTCATAGCCTGGAATGGCATAGTTTCTGTCAAGGTGAATGCCAAAGGCAGAAATACAGATGCCTGGGTGAACACTGATCCTGAAGCATCATAAGGGCAGGCAGGAAACGCAGGCGATTGGGTGCCGCTGTCACAGCCGACGCCAGCGAAGCAGTCGCCTAACCTGAGCGCTGGGCCCGTTCCGATTCATCCAGGTGCTCCAGCAGCGCCGCTATCGTTGCATCCCGCAGCTTGATTGCCTCCATCCAGCCCGGCCCCTGTGCCAACAACGGGGAGCAGACGTTGACGTGGATGGCCGCGTGGCGCGGGAACCACTGACCTTCGCGCAGCACCACCCGCGTGCCGCGGATGGCGACCGGCAGCAGCGGCACTCCAACACGCGCGGCAAGCACGAAGGCGCCCATGTGGAAGGTGCGCAAGCCTGGCTCGCGGGTGAAGGTTCCCTCGGGGAAGAACACCAGGGGCTGGCCAGCCTGCAGCACCTCGGCCAGGGACTCGGCGTCTGCGGTGCTGCGCTGCAGGTCGAAGCGTTCGACGAAGTGGGCGCCGAGCTGGCGCAGGAAGCGGCCGGCGATCCACTGGTCAGCCAGTTCGCGCTTGGCAACAAAGCTGAACCGCGGCGGCAGGGCCGCGCAGAGAATGACGCCGTCGAGGTAGCTGGCATGGTTTACGGCCAGCACGCTGCCCCCTGATTCAGGCAGGTGCTCCAGCCCCGTGATGCTGAACGGCACCCCCGCCAGGCGCAAGAACAGCCGCGCGGCCGCGCGGGTAAAGCTGCGGCACCAACGCTGGCGCGGCAGGATCGCGACACCCAGCCAGGTCAGCGGTGTGACCAGCCAGAAAAGCAACCAGATGTAAGCGGCATACAGCGCGGCGCGGCAGGTCCGCCAGCTGCGGCCGAAATTTCCGCGTACGGCCTGCAGCACCAGGCGCAGGAGCTGGCGCCATACGGCGAGGTGTGGCCGCCCCACTTCGCCGCGCTCATACAGTTCGCGGCTGGCCGCACGGCGAATCTTGCCGCTGGAGGTCTTCAGTACGCTATGCGGTGGCGCCAGTACGATATCGTCGGGCGCCACACCGGTGAGGTCGACCACGATGCGGTTGACCTCCTGCTGCAAGCGTTGCCGCACAGCGGCTTCCTTCTCGTTGCTTTCCGCCAACACCACCAGGCGCTCGGTGCCGGTGGTCGGGTCAGGACTGCCGAACACCGCGATGCAGCCTTTGCGCAGGCCGGGCAAATTGCCGACCGCCGCTTCGACATCGTAGGGGTAGATGTTGCGCCCGGCACGGATGATCAGGTCCTTGGCACGGCCGGTCAGGTAGACCTCACCGCCGGCCATGTAGGCGAAGTCGAGCGAGTCGAACCAGCCATCGCGCAGCACCCGGCGGGTCTCTTCGGGGTTACGGTAGTAGCCACCGGTGGTGGAGGGCCCGCGAAATTGCAGGTGACCTTCGCTGCGCTCGGGGAGCTCGACCCCGCGGCCATCGACGACGCGAATCTGATGGCCCGGCAACGGCCGGCCGCTGGAGACAAAGCGCAGCGTTGCGCTGGCGTCCGCTTCGGCGGGCAGTGCATTGCCGTGGGTCTGGAACGCCTCGCGCTGCACCCGGTCGATCAGCGGCCCTCGGCCCAAGGGAGGAAAGGCCACGCCCAACGTGGCCTCGGCCAACCCATAGACCGGTGCCAGCGCGGTGGGCGCAAAGCCGTAGCGAGCAAAACGTTCGGCGAAGCGCTGCAAAGTATCCGGGCTGACCGGCTCGGCACCGTTGAAGGCCACGCGCCAACTGCTCAGGTCCAGGCCCTCGAGGTCATCGTCAGCGAGTTTGCTCAGGCACAGTTCGTAGGCGAAGTTGGGTGCCGCCGACATCGTGCCGTGCAAGCGATCGATGGCCCATAGCCAACGCGCAGGCCGCGCCAGGAAAGCCAGCGGCGACATCAGCACCAGGCTGTAGCCGTAATACAGGCTGCCCAGCCAGGCTCCGATCAGGCCCATGTCGTGGTACATGGGCAGCCAGCTGACGAACACGTCCTGCGGCCCGACTTTCAGCACCCCACCCATGGCGCGCAGATTGGCCAGCAGATTAGCGTGGCTGACCATCACGCCCTTGGGCTGGCCGGTGCTGCCCGAGGTGTACTGCAGGAAGGCGATGTCATCCGGTTGCCGTAGCGGTGTGATGCACTCGCCCCCCTCGCCTGTCAGCTCGGCCACGCTGGCAATGCGCGTCAGACTCGGGACCTGCGGCCGGAGCAGCCGGGCGAGCAGCTTCGCTTCCGTGACGGTAATCAGCATTTTGGCTTCGGCATTGCGCAGGATGCCGGCCTGGCGGCGCAGATGATCCTCTATCTGCGACAGGCGCAGCGGTGGGTAGATGGGCACCGGCACACCACCGGCCAACAGGATGCCGAAAAAGCCATGGAGAAAGTCACGCCCTGTGGGCAGCATCAGGGCCACGGTCTGGCCGCTCTGCAAGCCACTGCGTTGCAGCCCTGCGGCAACGGCTTGGGCTCCATGGTGCAAAGCGCCATAGCTGATGTCTTCCAGCTGGTCACTTTCACCCAGCAGGCGCACGTGGGGGTACTGCGGCTGATGGCGCACATGCCATTCCAGCACCTCGATCAAGGTCCGCGCGGCGCCTGGCGTCTGCTCCGTTGCTGTCAGGGCCTCGCTGGAGTCGCTGGAGGGCCGCGGGCCTACCGCCTCGGCGCCCGGTCTGCTGTGCAACACGCGCAGTACATCGGCGGGGGTGTCCGCCGAGGCGAACAGGGATTCCGGCAAGCGCACAGCGAATTCGTGCTCGATGCGTGACCAGAGCTCGACCCGGGCCAGGCTGTCTACGCCCAGGTCTCGATCCAGCACACTGTGCAAGGTGACTTGCAAACCTTCCGCGGCCTGCGGACGCAACTCAACCACGGTACGCTGGACAATTTCGAGCAATTTTTCCGCATCCCCATCGGAACGGGGAACGGCGCGGGTTTCTGGAGGCGGACGAGACATCGGCGGCCCCTCGTGACAAAACACTTTGTGCGTAGATCCTTGCCAATTGACATTATGCGCCTATGGCGGCGACAGGGAATGCCATCATCGGCTGCAGCGCTCGCAGGAAGGCTGAGCCAGGCCCCGGCTCAATCCGTAGCAGCTGGCGAAGCCTGCGTCCGGCTGCGCAGCAGTCGTAAAATCAGGCACCGCGGTATTCCAGAAAAATCGGGGAAGCAGGATTTGCGACTGCTGCGCAGCCGGACGCAGCCTTCGGCAGCTGCTACGGTTTGGGGCTAGGCTCTTAAGGACCCAGCACCTGCAGAGAGATCACCATGCCAGCCAGCCTTGCCCCCGGAGTGACACGCCGAGAAATCTGGGCCTGGGCGATGTACGATTTCGCCAACTCCGGCTACACGACGGTGGTGATCACCGCCGTGTTCAACGCCTACTTCGTCGCGGTGGTCGCCAAGGGCGAAGCCTGGGGCACGCTGGCCTGGACCAGCGCGACCGCCCTCTCCTATGTCCTGATCATCCTGACCGCGCCGCTGATCGGTGCCTACGCCGACGCCTTCGCCTGCAAGAAGCGCCTGCTGCTGTTCAGCACGGTCGGTTGCGTCACCTTTACCGCGGGACTTGCACTGGCCGGGCCGGGGGAGCTCGGTGTCGCGATCCTGTTCATCGTGCTATCGAACTTCTGCTTCGGCAGCGGCGAGAACCTGATCGCCGCCTTCCTGCCTCAACTCGCCCGTGCAGATGCCTTGGGCAAAGTCTCCGGTTGGGGCTGGGGGTTCGGCTATATTGGCGGCCTGGTCAGCCTGGGCGCCTGCCTGGCCTTCGTCGGCTGGGCCCAGGCGCAGGGCCAGACTGCGGCGCAGTTCGTGCCGGTGTGCATGCTGATCACCGCGACCTTGTTCGCCATCGCCAGCGTACCGACCTTCCTGTTCCTGCGCGAACGCAGCCAGCCGCAGCAAGGGCGCGGCGACACGCCTATCGCGCAAGCGGCGCTGGCGCGCTTCGCGCAGACGCTGCGCGAAGCCGAGCACTATCGCGATCTGCTGCGCTTCCTAGCCTGCACCGTCTGCTACCAGGCCGGGATCTCGGCGGTGATCGCCCTGGCGGCCATCTATGCCAATCAGGTCATGGGCTTCAGTACCCAGGACACGCTGCTGCTGATCTTCGTGGTGAATATCACGGCCTCCATCGGTGCCGTGCTGTTCGGTTCGCTGCAGGATCGCCTCGGCCATCGCGCCATGTTGGCGCTGACCCTGCTGGGCTGGCTCGGCATGGTCGGTCTGGTCTGGGTCGCGCGCGGCCCCGAGCTGTTCTGGCTGGCGGCCAACCTCGCCGGTCTGTGCATGGGTGCCAGCCAATCGGCCGGCCGCGCGATAGTCGGGCTGCTGACGCCGCCGACGCGCCTGGCGGAATTCTTCGGCCTCTGGGGGTTGGCGGTCAAACTGTCGGCAATCCTCGGCCCCATGACTTACGGCCTGACCAGCTGGCTGTCCGGCGGCGATCACCGCCTGGCGATGCTGATCACCGGCAGCTATTTCGTGGTCGGCCTGCTGATCCTGGCCGGCGTCAACCTCGAGCGCGGGCGGCAGGCAGCTGTCGGCCCTGCCGAGAGTCTCGGAAAGTGAGAGGGAGTGTCCCTGCCGGGTCAGTTTTCGCCTGTCGCGACGGGCTCATTTGGCCAAAAACGAACAGTGCTCCCGAGCCTTGTGGGCCCGAGTAACCGTTGTGCAGCTGGAAGATTTTTCGACCGTCGGTAGATCAGCGAGGCTTTCGTTCGGCTAGTATGTGGGCTCTGTATAGAATTGGATCCATTCCAACGAGTACCCAGCCATCAACGACGTAAGCGTACTGCCGGGTTTGCCTCTATTTATTTGTGCTTGTTCTGGCGCGCGATGGCGAAGCCTGCAGCCAGGCACCAGCTAGAGGCGATGGCCATCATGCTGAGAAGAACGTAAACCCAGTTCATCTTTCTCCTCCAGATTTCTAGTGGGACACAGTTCACCCTGCTTTCGTCATCGGCCAGAAACGGCTTTATGCCGGTCGCACCCGCAGTGAGTTCATCGGGCGGATGGGGGTCGTAAGTGACCGGCCCCATCGGGTCGTTCCTCACGCCCACGGTGATTCGTGTGGTCAAGCATAGCGAAGTGTGAGCTAACCCTCGGGCTGGGTTACGGACGGTCATGAAGTGACCTTCAATATCCACCGGCGGCCCATTTGACCACTCCTATTGCAGGATTGCCCGGTGGCCAGGCTTGAACCATTGGCCCTGGCCAGCCAGCCACGAGCACAGGTATTACGAGGACTCCGTCCTCGGACGCTGCCTCGTTCTACTCGACAGCTGCTACGGGAGGGCGAGGGCCAACCTTATGTGTGATGAATTTCCCGATCCCTGGTTTCCGGCAGGAAGAAAGTACCCGGAATGGCCGTCATCACGGCGATGACGATGGGGTACCACAGCCCGTAGTAGATATCACCTGTCGCCGCGATGATCGCGGCGAGGGAGCCGTAAAGGTAGAAGTCGTACCACTCGAACACCGTGCCCAGGGACGAGGCGAAAATGACCTTGCGCTCCTCCCTGGTGATCCCGTGGTGGAGGTTGCATTGTCGATTGCGGCCATGTTCTGCGTCTTGCGCTTGTTGTAGGCCGGAGTACCTCGCTACCATTACCGCACCCAGGCCTTCACCTCATCCCTCATCAGCAGCCGGTGGTAACAGCATGATCAATGTCACCGAAGTCTCCATTGCCGAACTGCGTGCTGCGCTCGAATCAGGCCGAACAACGGCAGTTGAGCTGGTCCAGGCCTATCTCGCCAGGATCGATGCCTATGACGGACCCGACACGCCCACTGCCCTCAACGCGGTGGTGGTTCGAAATCCCGATGCGCTCAAGGAGGCGCAAGCGTCCGATGCCCGTCGGGCCAAGGGCCAGACGCTGGGTCCGCTCGATGGCATCCCCTATACGGCCAAGGACAGTTATCTGGTGAAGGGGCTCACCGCAGCCTCTGGAAGTCCCGCATTCGCCAACCTGATTGCTTATCGCGATGCGTTCACCATCGAACGGCTTCGCGCCGCTGGAGCGATCTGCCTGGGCAAGACCAATATGCCGCCCATGGCGAACGGCGGCATGCAGCGCGGGGTATACGGCCGTGCGGAGAGCCCATACAACGCCGACTATCTCACTGCCCCCTTCGCATCGGGCTCATCGAACGGCGCAGGGACTGCAACCGCCGCCAGCTTCGCGGCATTCGGCCTCGCTGAAGAAACCTGGTCGAGCGGACGCGGGCCTGCGTCGAACAATGGCCTGTGTGCCTATACGCCTTCGCGCGGGGTGATCTCGGTGCGCGGCAACTGGCCGTTGACGCCAACCATGGACGTTGTCGTGCCGTTTGCCAGAACAATGGCGGACCTGCTCGAGGTGCTCGACGTGGTGGTGGCGGATGATCCCGACACACGGGGCGATCTATGGCGGATGCAACCCTGGGTGCCGATCCCGAGTGTCGCCTCGGTGCGCCCCGCCTCCTATGGGTCGCTTGCCGCGAATACCGATGCGCTCGCTGGAAAGCGCTTTGGCGTTCCCCGTATGTACATCAACGCGGATCCCGCAGCGGGCACGAGCGAGGCGCCTGGTATCGGTGGTCCGACGGGGCAGCGAATCAACACCCGCCCCTCGGTGATCGGACTCTGGGAAGAGGCTCGCCAGGCACTCGAAACCGCGGGTGCCGAAGTGCTCGAGGTGGATTTCCCGATGGTCTCCAATTGCGAGGGTGATCGTCCTGGTGCGCCGACGGTGTTTACTCGGGGCCTGGTGTCCAAAGAATTCCTTCATCATGAGTTGTGGGATCTGACGGCCTGGGCGTTCGATGACTTTCTTCGGGCCAACGGCGATCCGAAACTGAACCGTCTGGTCGATGTCGACGGACCGCTGATTTTCCCGCACGACCCGGGGACTCTGCCCAACCGCGAGGGGGACCTTGTCGCTGGCATGGACGAGTATGTGCGGATGGCCGAGCGCGGCATTACACCGTGGGACGAGATCGCCACGGTTCCTGACGGGCTACGGGGGCTTGAACAGACCCGTCGAATCGATCTTGAGGACTGGATGGATCGGCTGGGGCTCGATGCGGTGATATTCCCGACGGTAGCCGACGTTGCGCCGGCAAATGCCGATGTCGATCCGAAGTCTGCGGATATCGCGTGGAGTAATGGCATCTGGGTCGCCAACGGCAATCTCGCGATCCGGCACCTGGGGGTTCCCACGGTCACTGTGCCGATGGGAGTAATGCCGGACATCGGCATGCCCGTCGGGCTGACATTCGCGGGTCGTGCCTATGACGATTCGACGCTGCTTCGCCTGGCTTCGGCGTTTGAGTCGAGCGGGACGAAGCGATTGATCCCCCCTCGAACCCCACCCTTGCCCGGCGGCAAACAATAGAAATGGCGGGATTGGGGTGATACAAGCGCCAATCCCGGCCACTGACAGCAAGCAATCTGCCCTGATCAAGACCAGCGCGAGGGTGCGCAGACTCAACAATGGCGTTTATTTGACGAGTCGCGTTTCCTTGGAAGGTCTGTAGCCGAAATACGAGCTATAGCACTTGCTGAAATGACTGGGCGACACAAAACCACAGGCCACCAGCACGTCCACTTGGGAGAGCTCTGTGTGCTGAAGGAGTCGACGTGCCTCGGTGATTCGCAGCTCCATGTAATACCGTTGCGGCGTTGTACCCAGCTGCTCCTTGAACAAGCGCTCGAGTTGTCGCCGTGAACGGCCGGCGTAGACCGCCAGCTGCTCCAGCTCCAGCGGTTCTTCAAGGTTGGCATCCATCAGCTTGACCACCTCGCGCAAGGGCGCGCTCACACAGACATTTTCAGCCGGTTTGATGCGCCGGTAGCGAGACTCCTCGAACGCCAGAATGTCCTCGATACCCTCGACCAGCGCTTTATCGTGCAGCCCTTTGATCCAGTCCAGCGCCATATGGAATGCCCCCGAGGGACTGGACGCCGTAAGCCGGTCTCGATCGATGACATAGGGCTCACTGGTGACATGCGTCGCCTTGGAGATTTCCGCGAGCGCGGGACGATGTTCCGGGTGAATGGCGCAACGATATCCGTCCAGCAAGCCTGCGCTGCCCAGGAACCATGCGCCATTCCACAACCCGGCGAGACTGACACCCTGGTCTGCCGCCGCTCGCAACAGGCTGATGAACTCATCAGTTGCCTTGAGTTCTGTCCTGTAGCCGCCGCAAACGACCAGCAGATCCAGGTTGTGAATGGCTGAAGAATCGAGACGTGCGTCTGGCCGGATGACCAGGCCCAGATCGCTGACGACCTCCCCGTCACTCAGGCCGAACGTTCGGGAAGAGAACAACCCGGGTCGTAGAAGATTCGTGGTGACAATCGTATCCAGTGCCTGGGTAAACGCAGGCAGCGAGAAATGCTCGAGCAGCAGGAAGCCTACTCGAGTCATTTGAGCAGGCTGGCCAGGTTTTTCATTCAGATAGCGGAGGTTTTTCCCCTTCATGCCTCCGCTGAATTGACGTCGTTCGATCAATGTTTGACCCACTCGGATACGTTAACCAACCTGTCGCTTGGTGCGCGGATAAAGCGTCATGCTAACTGCAGAAGCTCAAAAAGCCCTAGCACCATTATGCGACTGATCAGGCAAGCCTCAAACTGGAGATGGTTGGGTTCAACGAAGCGTCGATGACGACACGGTTGACAATGCCGGTGCTGGCCATCGGGGTGAAAAATCCTTCGGCAACAATGAAGCACTGGTGATGCGCAATACTGCGCACAAGGTCACCGAAATGGTGATTCCGGGGGCAGGACATTGGCTGATGGAAGAAGCGCCAACGCAGACTATTCGAGCGATTCGCGACTTCATTGAGCAGTGACGTCGCTTGGTTTAGCCGCGCGCATATTCTGTAGCAGCTGGCGAAGCCTGCGTCCGGCTGCGCAGCAGTCGTGAAACCTCAGTACACGATTTTCCTGAAACACTGCATTGCCTGATTCACGACTGCTTTGCAGCCGGACGCAGCCTTCGGCAGCTGCTACCTGGTACAAGTTGCGGCTTGACTGAGCGGCATCAGCCCAACAGATGTTTTGAGATAAGTTTCGAAATCTCGACCATCGAAGTCTTCCCGGTGAATTCAAATTTCACTTTGCCCAGTGCCGAAAAATAGATTTCCAGTTCAGAGTCCAGATCGAAGGTGCCCGAGGTTTCCACGGAGTAGGCGACGATGTTTTTGTAAGGTAGCGAAGTGAAGTCTTTTTTGCTGCCGGTGATGCCTTGTACGTTGACCGCGATAATTCGTTTATCGGTAAACACGACGCCGTCGCGCATGGATTTATAGGCGTCGATGACTTGCTCGCCATCCAGCAGCAGCGCGGTGACTCGCTCTGCATACTCGTTGTTTTGCTTGAGTTTGAAAAAACCTTTGTTATTGAAATCGATCATCCGCCCTTCCCCTTCCTTAACGAGTATTCCCTGGATTACCAACGCGTGGCGCAGCGAGCATACCATCGGCGCCTGCGCTTTTTGCAGCCCCATTGCGAGTCAGGCGATGGTCACTGGAAAGCGAAGTAGCCGTTCAACACGTTCCAATGCTTCCTTCCACGCCGGGCCAAAAGCCTTGCTAGCGCTATTCGTCCACGGTGATGCCCGATCCCCCTGATTCCTTGGGGACATCCTTCAGCTTGGGCAATCCATCTTTGATCCGCAGCATGGTCTCCTGATAGTGGACGTGAACGCCTGGCGAGTACGCGAGATCCGGAATGACCGCGGCATACACGTCGATGAGCCCCATCCCCGGGTGTTCGGTGAAGAGGTGCCCGCCGCAAGTCTTGCACCACTTGCGGTAACTCTGCGGTGTTTTGTTGTAGGTGGCGATGTTGTCGGCCCCCCGAGTCACTTGCACCGCCTCGGGTTTCCACAGCGTGAAGGCATTGACCGGCCCTGCTGACCAATGCCGACACGACTCGCAATGGCAATAACCCATCGCGGCCGGCTCGCCGCTGACTGTGAACTCGACTGCGCCGCAAAAACAACTGCCCTTGTAAGACCGTTCAATGCTCATGGCATGACTCCTTGATCAATTGCCAGGCGATACCGCCGGAGATGGAATGGATCGCCTGAATGTTTGCCTGCCTTCACTCGTCGATGTAGCGCACCGTTGTCGCCGGTGTGCGCCGCACCTGCAATTCGAAAATGTCAGGGCGCGCGTAGTGCCCGGTGACATCGAGTGCCCGCCGCGCTGGCGCCACGAGTGAGACGTCGATGTCCGCATACAGAATGCCTGCCTCTCGGTGTAATGGACCGGCGACGAGTCGGCCTTGAGGATTGACCACCACCGAGTCGCCGTCGTTGATCCATTCGTCCGGATCGGGAAACAGTTGCGTACGAGCCGGGAAGTCGTCGGGGATATCGCTGCCGCGCAGCGAGGTACCGCTGCCGAGCACCCAACAGCGGCCTTCGAGTGCAATGTGACGCATCGTGCTGATCCAGCCATCGCCCGTGTCATACGTGGGGGCGACATAGATTTCCACCCCTTGGGCATACAGTGAATAGCGTGCCAGCGGCATGTAGTTTTCCCAGCAGATCAGCGCACCAACGCGACCGACCGGTGTATCGACCGTACGTAACCCGCTTGCATCACCGAAGCCATGCACCATGCGCTCGGGATTCGTTGGCATCAGCTTGCGGTGTCGGTTGAGCACTTCGCCGTTCGCGCCGATAACGACTACGCTGTTGTAGAGCGTGCCGCCGCCATTGCGCCGGTCGCATTCATTGATGCCGCACACGATCGTCACGGCGTGATCCCTGGCGGCCTCGCACAATGGGCTCAGGTCACCGTTGGCGATATCGACGGCGTTGGCCAATAGCCGCGTGTGCAGCTGGCCCATTACAGCCCCGTCCCTTCCCGCCGCCAGCCGCCAGATCCACGACGGGTAACCGGGAATGTACGATTCGGGCAAAACGATCAGCGAGGCTCCCGCCGCCGCTGCCTCGGCGACCGATTGCACGGCCCGGGCGATCGTCGCGCTGCGATCGAGCAGCACCGGCGGGCGCTGAATAATGGCTACCTTGGTCATGGCGTTCTCCTTCGGCGGTTGGCTTTCGATGGCTTCAGCGTGCGCGTGACGAAGTGGCGGGGCTAGTTCAGAATCTGAAGCGTTGTAATTGCGGAGCCCAGGCAATGGTCGAAAACTACGGTCAGTTCTGCACGGTCGCGCGCGGTGCTGAAGCACTGTGCGAGCGTTGGACGCCTTTAGTCGTGCGCGAGCTGTTGTGCGGCAGTAAGCGCTTCAATGAACTGCGCCGCGGCGTACCACGGATGTCCACCAGCCTGCTGGCACAGCGGCTGCGCCATCTGGAAGATATCGGTGTCGTGCATCGCACCGCCGCAGGCAAAGTCTGGGAGTACAGCCTGACCGAGGCGGGCGAGGAGTTGCGCCCCATCATCATGGCGCTGGGTCATTGGGGCGCGCGCTGGATCGGCAGTCGCCTTCGCGATGACGAACTCGACGCAGGTTTGCTGATGTGGGACGTGCGCCGGTTCGCGCGCGTCGAGACGTTCCCGTCCCGACCGGTGGTCATCCACTTCAGGTTTCGCGACGCGCGGCCCGGTGAGCAACAGTGGTGGCTCGTGGTTGAACAGGGTGTGGCAGACCTGTGTCGCGACGACCCCGGACGCGAACTGACGCTTGTCGTGGACTCCAGCGTGCGCGCGTTGACCGAGGTGTGGACGGGCGACCGCACACCGCGGGAGGTTCTTCAGTCGCGAGAACTGCGTGTAGACGGCGCAGTGCAGGATGCGGAAAACTTGTGGCGCTGGCTTGGCACGAGCGCGTTCGCCGGTACCCGCAGCGCTGCACGCTAGCCCTGGCAGCTGCCATCGCCAAACGTGAACCCGGACGCGAAAGACCGATCCGGGGCCTTTTCGATGGTTCGCCACCGGCAGAAATCGCCCAGGAGCGGAAACGGAAACGGCGCAAGTCGAGACCTGCGCCGTGCAAAGAGATCGAGAGTTCTGCGTATGAAAAGCTGCTTTCCTCCCGATGAAGACACAGCAAAGCGAAGGAACAAATACAGACTCAGTCGTGGGCTTTGCTTAAGCGCGTGAATAGCTCTGCGGGCGTGTCCTTACCGTTGGATTGATAGACTTTTTTCATGTAGTTGTAGGTTTCGGCCTCGGAAAGAAAACCATAGTGGTCGACGTCGCTTACTTCTCCAACACCAACAGTGGTTCACCTTTTTTTACAACATAGGTGGCCAACTCTGATGCATTGCCCTGACCGATATTCTTCGCGACATGCGCGACGCCAGCGGGGATAAACAATGAATCACCCGCTTTAAGCGTGACCGGTGCCCGCCCCTCGAGCTGATACTCAAACGTGCCCTCGAGCACGTAGGCAACTTCCTCGCCTGGATGAGAATGCTTGGGAGAAGACACACCTGGATCGATATCGACTCGTGCCTGGATAACCTCGTGCCCGGCGGCGTGCAGATCCTGACGCAGTAGATCCGTGCGATGGATACCGGTCTGCCAGCTTTTTGCCGGCTGCGACTCATGGTTAGCCTCAGTGAGCGGCTTCACCTCTTGAGCGTGAACGTAGCCAGCCATTGAGGCGAGTACCGCAGTGGTGGCCAGGAAAAGATTGCATCGCATGATCATGCCCTTTCAAAGTAGTGGATGTGGAAGCCCTACTTTGTTCGCAACATGTACTGACGATGTGTCGCAATGGCGGAGTTTTTAAAGCACGTGTGTACGCAGCCCGGATAGATACACGAACATACAAAAAACCAGGTACAGACCGCTGACGCAGCAACGGCTCGAAGAGCTGGCCACATCAGGCTGGGCAAAGGGCATAGTGAAACCTGCGCTGCGTGGTTGAAAGACGCGGCTGACATGGCGAGCTAACGGCGCGCCAACTCATGCTTGATGCAGCCCTCATAGTAGGCTTGCTTGACGCTGGCAGGTTTCATGCGGGAACTGCTGTTATAGGTTTGCTCGGTGATGCCCATCGCCATCATTCGCATCCAGGGCTGAGTGAACTTGCGGGCCTGGAGCTTTCGCCGCGCGCCGTACAGGCTCATCCCGGAAAGCTTCGTTTCCTGGGCAGCGCCAGCGATTCCAGAACCCCAACTGCAGACGAACCGGTCATTTTTACTCAACTCCTTTGCCTGTGCCGAAATCGCGGCGCCAGCCAAGACGCATGTTGCCAGGGTCAATACAAAAATTCGCATGCCGCCACGCCTAACCTGCTGAAAAGAAAGCAAGTTTGACAACAAGCCCGAGGCGAAGGGGCCAGCAATATGCCTGCTTTTTTGTCGCTCTGCCCTGGCAAATTTCGTCCTACACCAACACCGTCAACCAGGCCAACGGGGGCTGTGTAGGACCTGAAAGTCCTTGGCTCACCTGGAACACTATGCCGATCTCGGCGCGCATCCGCACGATGCGAGAACAGGTTCAACGCCGCCATGCCCATGATGCGAAGCTGTCAAAACTGTAATCGCGAGCTCAGCGTTCTGAAAGGCACCGCCCATTAGCATCCTCATCGAGCCCACTGCTCAGCCTCTTCCCTCCTCCCAGGATGGGGCTGAGCACTTCAACAATGAGGATTCAAACGATGAAATCTACAAAAGTTCTGTTGCTGACGCTCAGCCTGGCGATCTCGTCGATGGCGTCCGCGGAAAACGGCAGCGATCGCGTGTTCGAGCGGATGATGAAGTCACGTGATGTAGCAATGGAGGCCAGCAGGAAGGCCGATAAAACCCTGCCGGCCCAGCAAATCGCGCAAGAAAAAGAGCATTCCGACACCTCACATTGCTGAGAGTCCAAGGCTTTCCAGGCCTACGGGATTGTAATCACCCGATTGGCTTGGGGCACCTTCCCTACCCGACTGACCGGGAACACATCGGCATGCAATCCAAATCTTCTAGACGAACCTTTGTGAAGGGGCTGACCGCGAGCGCAATCCTTGGCGGCCTCGGGCTATGGCGCAGCCCTGTCTGGGCTATCACAAGCCCTGGAGAATCGCATGTTCTGGCGGGTACGGAGTTCGACCTGTGCATTGGCGAAACCCCCGTCAACATAACGGGCAACCCCAGGACCGCGATGACCATCAACGGCACAATTCCCGGGCCACTTCTGCGCTGGCGTGAAGGCGACACGGTCACCCTGCGCGTGAAGAACAAACTCAAGGACTCCACCTCCATTCATTGGCATGGCATTTTGCTGCCTGCGAACATGGATGGCGTACCGGGCCTCAGCTTTCACGGCATCGACCCCGATGGCTTGTACGTCTATCAATTCAAGGTCCGGCAAAACGGCACTTACTGGTACCACAGTCATTCGGGCTTTCAGGAACAGTCAGGTGTCTACGGGCCATTGGTGATCGATGCGAAGGAACCGGAGCCTTTCCAGTACGACCGCGATTATGTAGTGATGCTCACTGACTGGACGGACGAAGATCCGGTCGGCCTGATGAAGAAGCTCAAAAAGCAGTCGGATTACTACAACTACAACAAGCGGACAGTGGCTGATTTCATCCACGATGTCGGCGAGAAAGGTTGGGGTTCAACGGTCGCTGATCGGAAGATGTGGGCCGAGATGAAGATGAATCCGACCGATCTTGCCGATGTCAGTGGTGCTACTTACACCTACTTGATGAACGGCCAGGCACCTAACATGAACTGGACCGGTGTGTTCCGACCAGGCGAGAAGATTCGTCTGCGTTTTATCAACGGCTCCTCCATGACCTACTTCGATGTCCGCATTCCGGGTCTGAAAATGACGGTGGTCGCCGCTGATGGCCTACACGTCAGACCGGTGAGTATCGACGAATTGCGCATCGCGGTCGCGGAGACGTTCGACGTGATCGTCGAGCCGACTCAAGAGGCTTACACCTTGTTCGCCCAAGCGATGGACAGAACCGGGTATGCGCGAGGCACCCTCGCGGTGAAAGCCGGTTTGTCTGCGCCTGTGCCCGCAATGGACGCCAGACCCTTGCTCACCATGGATGACATGGGCATGGGCGAGATGGACCATGGTGGCATGGCTGGCATGGGGCATGACTCGAAGCGGGCCATGGACCACAGCAACATGGCCATGGCAGGCATGAGCGACATGCAGGCTCATCCAGATTCTGAAAAAGACAATCCGTTGGTGGACATGCAGGCGATGAGCACTTCGCCAAAACTGGACGACCCGGGTATCGGACTCAGAAATAACGGCCGTCGGGTTTTGACCTATTCAGATCTGCGCAGCACTTTCGAGGACCCGGACGGACGCGAGCCAGGCCGGACCATCGAGCTGCATCTCACAGGACACATGGAGAAGTTCGCCTGGTCCTTCAATGGCGTGAAATTCTCGGATGCCGAGCCGCTGCGACTGAAGTACGCAGAGCGGGTCAGAGTCGTGTTGGTCAACGACACCATGATGACTCACCCTATCCACCTGCATGGTATGTGGAGCGACCTCGAAGACGAGAACGGCCAGTTCATGGTCCGCAAGCACACGATCGATATGCCGCCGGGATCAAAACGCAGCTATCGGGTAACCGCCGATGCGCTCGGACGCTGGGCCTATCACTGCCATCTCCTGTACCACATGGAAATGGGCATGTTCCGTGAAGTTCGTGTGCAAGAGTGAGGAACTACCCATGAGCAGAATATTTTACCCCCCCGGTCTTTCCCGGGTGATCGTTACCGCAGGCCTGATGCTTGGACAGTTTTCATCGGCAATGGCAGATACCGCTGACATGCAGGGCATGGACCACAGCCAGATGCAGGGTATGGATCACAGCCAAATGAACGGCATGAATGAGCAACAGCTGCAGCCTGCTGTTACGCAAAGCCGCACGCCTGTGCCGGCTTTGACGGATGCCGATAGAGCAGCCGTTTATGTCAGCGCTGCTGGCCATACCGTTCACGACAACGCGCTCAACGCTTTCTTTCTGGCCGACCAGCTGGAGTGGCAGGACACTGATGCCGGCAGCGCTTTAGCCTGGGATCTGAGCGGATGGGTCGGCGGTGATAGTGATCGCCTGTGGATACGCTCCGAAGGTGAGCGCACCCAGGGCAAGACAGAAGACGCGGAAGTCCAGGCGCTATGGGGGCACGCGATAAGCCCTTGGTGGGATCTGGTGGGTGGTGTTCGCCAGGACTTCAAACCGGGCGATCCGCAAACCTGGGCGGCGTTCGGCGTGCAAGGTTTAGCGCTTTACAACTTCGAAGCCGAGGCCACCGTCTTCATCGGCGAAGGCGGACAGACCGCAGGACGTCTTGAAGGCGACTACGACATCTTGCTGACCAATCGACTCATTCTCCAGCCAACGGCCGGGCTCAACTTCTATGGCAAGAATGATCCGCAACGGGGGATCGGCTCCGGGCTGGCGGACAGCGAGGCAGGCGTCAGGCTTCGATATGAACTCCGTAGGGAATTGGCGCCCTACGTTGGAGTCACGTGGCATCAGACTTACGGCAAGACGGCCGATTATGCCAATGACGAGGGTGAAGATCGCAGCGAAGCGCGTCTGGTACTCGGCGTGCGCATGTGGTTCTGAGCGCGCAGCCGAAACCACTCCACCCGGGCCCGTAGCGGGCACCCAGGGACTGCCCCCTGCCCCCGCTTCCTGGAACGGCGCCTGGACGTGCAAAGGGCGCACCTGGCAGTCGACGCTTCGTGGGCCCGACCACTCGTCGCCAAGGCGTAGGGGTACCCTTGACTCCGATTGGCTTCTGCGCGACTATTATTTCAATCGCATGCGACATAATCGAATGCGACCAATAATACTAACCTATCGCAACTTTTGAGGATCCATCCCATGAGCAAGATCGAAAAAGTCCTGGCCTCCGGCAAGACTCACACTACGCTCAGCAGCGCTGGCAACACTTCGCGAGGCCATAACGGCAGCCTCGACATCGAGCTCTCGTCGCCTGGAAACGCGAAACCGGCGCATGTATTCGCCGCCACCCAACCGCACCCACACGCCGAACAACTGTTCGCGGGGGCATGGTCGGCCTGTTACATCGCCGCAGTCGGGGTCGCGGCCAAGGAGATGAACGTAACGCTTCCACCCGATCTGTCCGTCGACATCGAGGTCGATCTGGGCCAGACCGGTCCGGCCTATTTCATCCAGGCCCGGTTCGATGTCCGCCTACCAGGCGTGGCACACGATGTCGCGACCGCGATAGCGCACAAAGCGCACGAAATCTGCCCGTACTCGAAAGCGACCCGAGGCAACATCGACGTGGCCGTGAACGTCCTCACTGCGTGATGCACCGTGCGGCTTTGACATCAATTGGCATCTTCGACGCAACATATATGTCGCATGCGATAAAAGCGCATGCGACAACTACCCTGGCGACACTTTGAGGAATCATCCATGAGCAAGATCGAAAAAGTCCTGGCCTCCGGCAAGACTCACACCACCTACAGCGACACTGGCATCACTTCGCGTGGTCACAACGGCAGCCTCGACATCCAGCTCTCGTCGCCCGGAAGCGCGAAACCGGCGCACGTGTTCGCCGCCACCCAGCCGCACCCACACGCCGAACAGCTGTTTGCGGGGGCATGGTCGGCCTGCTACACCGCCGCCGTCGGGCTCGTGGCCAATGACATGAATGTGGTGCTGCCGTCTGATCTGTCCGTCGACATCGAAGTCGATGTGGGTCAGACCGGTCCGGACTACTTCCTCCAGGCTCGGTTGACTCTCCGCGTGCCGGGCCTGGCGCACGACGTCGCGACGACGCTGGCGCACACCGCAGACCAAATCTGCCCGTACTCAAAGGCGACCCGAGGCAACATCGACGTGGCCCTCAACGTAATCACGGCGTGATGCAGCGCGCGACCGGTTCGACTTTGCCATGCTCGTCGAACCGGTCGCAGTACACACCGAACCGGTGGCGAGGGGGCTTGCCCCCGCAGGGTCGCGAAGCGGCCCTAAACGCTACCACCGAGTTCTATCAGGTATGCCGCGCATACCGGTTTTACGACTGCTTCGCCCGAGCGCGGACCGGCCGATCGGGGGCAAGCCCCCTCGCCACAGGTATTTGGCAGGCCTTGAGAAATGTGTAGATACCTATACCACGGGGCCGAAGCTGGCAGTTAGCGCTATTCCGACACAATCGCATACGATGTATATTTCACCTTTGCGAGACATCAGTCTTCGGCCAAAGAGGATGCACATGAAATCCATCGACAAGACGCTCCCCGCGGACCTGAAGCTGTCCGACTTCCTGTGTTTTGCGGTCTATTCCACCAACCTCGCCTTCGGCAAGGCCTACAAGCCGATACTCGAGCAGCTTGGGCTTACCTATACGCAATACATCACCATCGTTGCGCTATGGGAGGAAGACAATCAGACCGTCGGCAGCTTGGGCGCAAAGTTGTTTCTCGAGTCGAACACGCTCACGCCGATCCTGAAAAAACTCGAGGCGATGGGCTTTGTGCAGAGGCTGCGCGATCCCGAGGACGAGCGCCAGGTGCGGATCAGCCTGACGAAGAACGGTCGACAGCTGCGCGAAGGACGCCCGGAAATGGGCCTCTCCGACGCGACGGGCCTGACGCCGGACGAGTTCACACAAATGCAGAAGGCGGTCGCGAAGCTGCGCAACAATCTCATCCAGTGGGGGAAAGCCGGGGAATGAGCACTTACCGGCCGCACCGGCGAACCTTGCAATGCTCATGTCAAATTCCGAGCTGGGTCGCTCTGCCAGTCAGCGCCGATTTGGCGCCAATTATCCAGTTCCCGAAAGGGTTCGCCATAGCACGATTCAATTTCTGTTTACGCCCGCCTGATACTACTTTGATTTTATAACGCCATCAGAGCATTCAGCCATGAGGGAACGAGTCATGCGTATAAGAGGGAGCGAATATTGGGCCTGGGCCGATCACCAGCTACCCGACAAATCTCATCAAGAGAGTCTGAGCGACGGTGTCGAAATGGATGTTCTGGCTCGACTCTCACGCTCGGGCGCGACCCAACTCTTTATCGGGGTATACGCGCAAAGCGGGGCCATTGTCGCAGAGGAGTTTTACCCGCTGATGCATGATGAAACGGTTAACAGCGCTCTGGCATGGGGTGCTCAACGAGCTCGAGCGATAGCGACAGGCGCTCAGGCTCCGACCCGGTATTCGTTCAAGCCCCATGCGGGAGGCGGCTCCATCGATAGCTCGCCGGGCTAATACGAGAATGAATCAACCACCCGTTTGACCTTTTTGAGCGCTTCCTCGAGCGCGGCCAGCGATACCGATCCTAGCGCCAGGCGGATCGCATGGGGGACATGGGCGGACGTCGCAAACGGTTCGGCAGTCGATACCGAAATCCGCTCGCGCATAAGCGCCGCCGCTATCTGGTCGGCTCGAACCTCTTCCCCCAAAGGTAGCCAGACAAAATAGGAGGAGTGGTGGCTGATGCAGGGGAGTCCCGAGAGGGCTGCATTGGCGATTGATTGACGAGCCCTGGCATCGCGACGCTTCTCTTCCTCCAGTCGTGTGACAGTGCCATCTTCAAGCCAGCCGCAGGCGATAGCCGTCATCACACCGGGTGTGTTCCAGGTGGTGGCCCTGATTATTCGCTCAATCGCGCTCACCCATCGAGTGGGAGCTGCCACAAATCCAACGCGAATCCCGGTGGCAATACTTTTGGAAAATCCTGAGACATACACGGTTGTTTCTGGCGCGAGTGCCGCCAATGGCGGGGATGGTTCCTCTGCCAAAAAGGCATAGGCCGCATCCTCGATAATGAGCAGACCGTACTCACGGGCTATCGCTACCATCCTCAGTCGCCACCGCAGGCTTGTCACCCATCCCAGCGGGTTGTGCAGTGTCGGCATCGTGTACACGGCACGTACTCGCCGACTCTTGCACAGCAGCTCCAGAGCATCCAGGTCGGGCTCATGGCCTGCCGAAGGAATGCCTGCCAGTTCGAGGTGGTGTGACTGCGCGAGCAGTTTGAATCCTGGATAGGTCAAGGCGTCGGTGGCCACGACGTCACCGGGGCGAAGCAGTGCCATGACCGTGGCTGCCAGCCCATGCTGTGCTCCACTGACGATCAACACTTGATCCTCGCACACGGCCAACCCGCGACATTCGAGATGGCGCGCCACCATGGCCCGCTCATGCGTGCGCCCGGCATGGGGTTGATAGCGCAGCATGGCTTCCATGTCGCCGGAAATCGCCAGTTGGCGCAATGCACCTCGTAGCAACTCGGCCTGGCCAGGCACAGAGGGGTAGTTAAAGTTGAGATCAAGGAGGCCTGAAGCAAGCGCATGCTGGTCGATGCCCAGCCCAAGAGGTAACGAGGTTTCCCGAACAAAGGTGCCTCGCCCGACTTCCCCGCTGACCAGCCCCATGGCCTCAAGCTCTGAGTAAACGCGGGTCGCCGTCACCAGGGCCAGCCCCTCCTTTGCCGCGAGTTCGCGGTGTGTCGGTAGCCGGGTGCCCGGCTGCAAACGCCCTGCCTGGATATCGGCAGCAAAGGCGTCGACCAACACTTTGTAGCGGGAGCGAGCCATGGACAATGTATCCATTACAATAATTTGATTGTACTGATTCTCAGCCTTAGCATCTTCCTGCGCAACTGATTCGCGTGGCCAGCACCCGAAGGTGATCCCGAGGCCATCGTCTTGAGCGGCGAATTGCAGCAGTCATCTTTCAACCCGATCTGCACAGGAAGGCGTCGACATGCACATCGCTATTTTGACCTTCGAAGGCTACAACGAACTCGATTCTCTCATTGCACTGGGTGTACTGAATCGCATCAAGAAGCCGGGCTGGCGCGTGTCGATTGCCAGCCCCACTGCCCGTGTTCGATCGATGAATGGGGTCGTCATCGAATCGCACGCAACGCTTCGAGAAGCGAGTGAAGCCGATGCGGTCATTGTTGGCAGCGGTTCGCAGACACGTGAGGTGGTCGCTGACGCCGCCCTGATGGCGCAGTTGCAGTTTGATCCAGCGCGCCAACTGTTGGCTGCACAGTGCTCTGGCACGCTTGTATTGGCAAAGCTGGGCCTGCTCGAAGGTGTTCCAGCCTGTACCGATCTGACAACCAGACCCTGGGTTCAGGCAGCGGGTGTGGACGTGCTTAACCAGGCTTTTTTTGCCAAAGGCAATGTGGCCACCGCCGGAGGCTGCCTTGCCTCGCAATACCTTGCCGCCTGGATTATTGCCCGCCTGGAAGGTGTCGAAGCAGCGGCAAGCGCGCTGCATTACGTCGCGCCGGTGGGGGAGAAAGATGACTACGTGTTACGTGGGATGCGGCATATCACGCCCTATCTGCCCATCGAATAAGTCTGGTCGGAACATCCGAGGAGATTCAACGTAGCGCTGCCAAATGAACCTGAGGTCCCACGCCCCGCAAGCAGGCATTCATGGGAGATGAGGCCTGCCCGGACAACGGCGCAATGCCACCTATACTACAAGCCACCTACCCCCCCGGGGGCCCTGCACTTGCGACAATAAAAAGCAGAGGTGGAAAATGGTCTGGCAGCAAATCTACGATCCCTTCGGTAACCCCGTGCTGTCGACCATCATGGCGGCGGTGCCGGTGGTGGTGATGCTGGCAGCCCTGGCGTTTTTCCATATCAAGGCGCATCTGGCGGCGCTGCTGGCGCTTACTTCGGCCTTGCTGATCGCGATCTTCGCCTTCGGCATGCCCGCGAACATGGCGGGCTCGGCCGCGCTGTACGGCGCCGCCAACGGCCTGCTGCCGATTGGCTGGATCGTGCTCAACATCATCTTCCTGCATCGGCTTACCACCGAGAACGGCTCGTTCAGGGTGCTGCAAGACTCCCTGACGCGCATCACCGACGATCGCCGTCTGCAATTGCTGCTGATTGCCTTCTGCTTCGGGGCCTTTTTCGAAGGGGCTGCCGGCTTCGGCACACCAGTAGCGGTAACCGGGGCCATTTTGATCGGTCTGGGCTTCTCGCCCCTGGCCGCGTCCGGCCTGGCGTTGATCGCCAATACCGCGCCCGTGGCTTTCGGCGCCCTGGGCACGCCCATCATCACCCTGGCCAAGGTGACCGGGCTGGATGAAATGGAGCTGTCGATGATGGTCGGCCGGCAATTGCCGTTCTTCTCGGTGATCGTGCCGTTCTGGTTGATCTGGGCCTTCGCCGGCTGGCGCAAGATGCTGGAAATCTGGCCGGCGATCCTGGTCACCGGCGTCAGCTTCGCCGTGCCGCAGTTCCTCGTGTCCAACTACCACGGGCCGATGCTGGTGGACGTGATCGCCGCGCTGATTTCCATGGCCTGCCTGACCGGTTTCCTCAGGGTCTGGAAGCCGGCCACCGTGCATACCTCCGCGGCCCTCTCCGGGCGAGTCGACGACTCGAAAATAGCCGAGGAGCATGACGAACAACCCGTGGCCAGCGCGACCTTTGCCAGCGATGCCAAGCCCGCGGTCATGCGCGCGTGGATGCCGTGGATCATCCTCACGGTCTTCGTCTTCGCCTGGGGCACCCAGAGCTTCAAAAACATGTTCGATACCCGCCCGGCAATAGATCCGCAAACCAGCTCGGCCAGGCTCGACCCTCAGGGCAAACCGATACGCGAAGCGAACCCGATCTTCGCCCCGACCCTGACCTTCACCACCATTCACCAGCAGATCGAGAAGGTTCCGCCCGTGGTGCCCGCGGCTAAAACCGAGGACGCGGTCTACAAGTTCACCTGGTTCACCAGCACCGGTAGCGGCATCCTGCTGGCGGCGATCCTTGGCGGATTGCTGATGGGGTATTCCATCCCGCAACTGATCCACCAATACCTGCGAACACTGTGGGTGGTGCGTTACTCGCTCATTACGATCGTGGCCATGCTCGCCCTCGGCTTCCTCACCCGCTATTCAGGCCTGGACGCCACCATGGGCCTGGCCTTCGCCGCAACCGGCATTTTCTACCCCTTGTTCGGCACCCTCCTCGGCTGGCTCGGCGTTGCCTTGACCGGCTCGGACACGGCCTCCAACGTACTGTTCGGCGGCCTGCAACGGGTGACCGCCGAGCAATTGGGGATCAGCCCGGTATTGATGGCCGCCGCCAACAGTTCCGGCGGGGTCATGGGCAAGATGGTCGACGCCCAGTCGATCGTGGTGGCATCCACCGCCACTCGCTGGTACGGCCATGAAGGGGAAATCCTGCGGTACGTGTTTTTCCACTCCATCATCCTGGCCATTCTGGTCGGTGGGCTGGTGACGTTGCAGGCGTATGTGGTGCCCTTCAGCCATATGGTGGTGGGCGGGCCTTGATCGGCTTGGAGTGGATCCGCGCAAGCCTTATCCATGCCCCAATGCCAGTCAGTCAAGCGGCATTTTTTTGAGGAGCGCTTCAGATTGTTGGCCTGCTCAAGATCCATGGTCGAACGATCACCTGTGGCCCCAGGGGAGAGGGTTGGGGTGAGTTTCGGATCAGAACTTTGTCGTCCGTCGAGCGGTAACGCCGGATGCCTTTCCTGAGCCCTGCGCCTGATCGTCTGGCGTCAGCCCTTGCGTTTGCGGGGCCGCTCTCAAATAGTTGTAAACCGTGGCCCGGGAGATGTTGAAGTACTCGCCGAAATAGTCGACGAAATTACGGATATCGAACAGACCGTTGGCCCGCGCCTCCACCAGCGCCAGCATGATCTCGGCGCGACCGAAATCACTTCGACGCACACATTTTTCGATGGATATCGCTTCAACGATATCGTTGAGTTTTTCCCGCCAATCAGCGCTGAACAATGCCTCCGGGCGCGCTTGAGGTTTCATGCCCGCGGCGAAACCGCTCAGTAGTTTCTGCACCTGGGATAACACCGTTACATCGAAGTTCAGGCAAAGCAGCGCAACGATCTCGTCGTCTTCGCCGCGAGCGGCGATAGAGATCGAACGCAGTGTCCGGCTATTGGACCCGGTCTTTTCATACGGGCCGATGACATCGAGACCCTTGTCCAATTCCGGCAGATCGTCAATCAGTGACGCATCGCCGACCTTGCGCTGGGAATAGCCATTGGCTATGTGCACGATACGTCCGCTGCGGACATCGTGGACCACCGCTTCCAGATCGGGAAAAAGCAACGCGGCGATGCCGTCTGCCACTGCGCTCATGAAGGCGATATTGACCATGGGGGAATAAAACACTTGAAAATGAAAGGGGCAATTGTACGCAGGCAGGCCATCATTTGACAGGTTGGCCAATACGCCCGGACATGCACCACCATGAGCAACCCGGCGAAGGTCCAGCTTCGGCATCAGTGATGGATCCGGGCCAGGAATGCTCGAGCTCTAAGACTGCCGGGCGCGGTAAAAAAGCGTTCAGGTGGCTGGTCTTCGACAATGCGTCCCGCATCGAGAAACAGCACCCGTTCCGCGACCTGTCGAGCGAAGCCCATTTCGTGAGTCACACAGAGCATGGTCATGCCGGTGTCGGCCAACTTCACCATGACGTCCAGCACTTCGTTGACCATTTCCGGGTCGAGTGCCGAGGTCGGCTCGTCAAACAACATGATTTTCGGCTCCATACACAGCGCTCGGGCAATGGCCACCCGCTGTTGCTGGCCTCCCGAGAGTTGCGACGGGAATTTATGGGCGTGACTCTCGATGCCGACTTTGTTCAGAAAATCCCGAGCCCGCTCCTCGGCCTCCTTGCGGGTCATGTTGCGCACCGATATCGGCGCAAGGGTACAGTTCTGCAGAACCGTCAAATGCGGAAAGAGATTGAAGTGCTGGAACACCATGCCAATCTCGCGCAACGCTTGATGCCTGGCTGGAGACGATTTTCCAAGGTCGGCACCCAAGACCCGGATATCACCCTTCTCGGCGATTTCCAGCTGACTGATACAGCGAATCAACGTCGACTTGCCCGAACCGGAAGGCCCGCACAGCACAATGCGCTCACCTTGACGAACCTTGAGGTCGATCCCGTGAAGTACCTGGACATTGCCATACCATTTGTTCAGTCCGCTGATTTCCACCACCGTCTTTCCTGCAGGCAATGACGAAATGGAAAGACCGTCCGGCGCTGTGATGTACGAAATCATTTTTTGTCCTCTCGATCGGATCGTTGAATCTGTTGAAGCCGGATCACCCGACATGCTTACTCAGTGACCGCTCTACCCGTTTGAGCACACGCCTGAGTACTTCGACGATCAGCAGGTAGAGCACCGCGGCCCACAGGTAGATCTGGAAGTCGAAGCTGCGGGAGAAGGCCAGCTTGGTCACGCCCATCAAGTCATAGATGGTCACCAGCGAGGCAATGGCGCTGGCCTTGATCATCAGGATCAGCTCATTGCCCAGCGGCCCGATGGCCACCAGCAACGACTGCGGCAGGATGACTTTGCGAAAGGCGGTCCAGCGCGACAGGCTGAGGGCTTTCGACGCTTCGCGCTGGCCCGGGGCGACGGCCAGCAGCGCGCCGCGCAGGATCTCGGCCTGGTAGGCCGCGGTGTTCAGGGTGAAGGCCAGCAAGGTGCAGAACCAGGCGTCGCGGAAGAACCACCAGAGGCCGACGTCCTGCCAGAAACCTTTGAACGAGCCCAGGCCGTAATACAGCATGAACAACTGGGCGAGCAGCGGCGAGCCACGGAAAAAGTAGACATAGGCGCCGGTGACGCTGCGCACAAAGCGGTTGCTCGACAAGCGGCCCAGGGCGAGCAGCAGGCCGAGCAGGGCGCCGAGGCTGAAGGAAATCGCCACCAGTTTGCCGGTCACCAGCAGCCCGTCGATGAAGCGCGGGCCGTAGCGTTCGAGCAGTTCGGGGCTGAGGAACAGGTTCAGCAGTTCATCGAAGCTCATGGCCGGGCACTCCGTTGATGGCGGCTGAAGTACTGTTCGAGAAAGTGAAACAAGCGACCGGACAACGCCGAGAAAAACAGGTAGCCGAAGCAGGCCACGGCGTAGAAAAACAGCGGTTCCTTGGTCACGCTGACCGCCAGGTTGGTCTGGCGCATCAGGTCGACCAGGGAAATGGTCGAGACCAGCGAGGTGTCCTTGAGCAGCGACAACCAGTTGTTCGACAAGCCCGGCAGGGCAATGCGCGTCAGTTGTGGCAGGACCACCTTGCGAAAGGTCGTGCCCTTGGACAGGCCCAGCGCCGCAGCCGCTTCGAACTGGCCCTTGGGCACGGTCTTGAAGGCGCCCAGCCAGATTTCGCTGGAGAACGCGGCGAACACCAGGCTGAAGGCGATCATCGCGGCGACGAAGGTGTTGATCGTCACCTCGGTCTGGTAGCCCATGGCGGCGAGGATTTTCTGCGCGGCGATCTGGCAGCCGTAGTAAATGATCAGCAGGGTCAGCAATTCGGGCAGCCCACGGAATACCGTGGAAAACACCGTGGCCGAAGTCCGCAACCAGCGGTGTTTGGAACGGGCTGCCAGGGCCACGCCGAGGCCCAGCGGCAACCCGATCGGCACACAGCTGAGGGCCAGGGCGATGGTCACCAGGGCCCCGGCCAACAGCGCCGAGCCCCAGCCGCCGCTGGCGAAAGATAACAGTGACAGATGTTCGAACATGCCCGAACCCTCTCGCGAAATTAAGCCTGCACGCCGCCACCGCGCTCAGGGCAAGCGCGGGGCCGGGGTGTCAGGGGAACAGGTCCGGGGCCAGTGCCGCGGACCCGAGGGCTCAGTAGATATCGAAGGCGAAGTAGCGGCTGGAGATCTTTTTGTAGGTGCCGTCGGCGACGATGTCATCCAGCGCCTTGTTCAGCCGTTCCCGCAGGGCATTGTCTTCCTGGCGCACGGCGATCGAGGCGTCGGTATTGGTGCCGTTGACGTCGCCGATGATCTTGCAGCAATCCTTGCCAGCGCCTTCGACCCAGGCCAGCAACGGGTATTTGTCGGCAATCACCCCGTCCAGACGGCCAGCGGCCAGATCGCTGGCGGCCTCGTCGTTGGTGGGATAGAGCTTCACATTGGCACCCGCCGCAGCGTAATGCTCTTCGGCGTAGATGGCCTGGGTCGAATATGACTGGGCGCCGACCGTCAGACCTTTGAATCTGGTCTGGGCGTCGGTGATGGCCGAGTCCTTGGCCACTGCGACCGAGAGCGGGGTGCGGTAGTAGCGATTGGTGAAGGCGATCTTCTTCTTGCGCTCATCGGTGACATTCATCGAGGCGACTATTGCATCGTATTTTTTCGCCAGCAGTGCCGGAATGATGCCTTCCCAATCCTGGACGACGATCGAGCATTCGACCTTCATGCGCTCGCACAGGGCATTGGCGATGTCGATATCGAAGCCGTGCAGTTTGTTGTCCGAGTCCACATAGTTGAACGGCGGATAAGCGCCTTCACTGGCGATACGCAATGTTTCTGCCTGTACCGTACTGGCGACAGCAAAGAGCAGCCATGTCGTCGTCATGGCAATAACGCTGATAGTGTTCTTCATTTGAATATCTACCTGATTATTATTGTTTATTCAGTAGTGGGTTCGGTAAAAAACAGTCTCGCCGCTGGTTTCCTTGTTATTCAAGTAACGCGTTAATGGATACTGAGCTGTGTTGCATTCCCTGTTGAGCAGAAAGGATCCGCTAGCGGTGGTTGTACTGCGCCAACGTCGGTCCAGCAGGCGGTATGGCCTGGATCAGCTCGACAGCCAGGGTTGCGATGGCAATGTCCTGGGCTGCAAGGCCGGTCAGATCAGCGACAGTCACGTCATCATCGCTGATTCGTCCCGGGGTATTACCGGCCAGCACCTGTCCCAACGAAACGTCGGCCGTGTCCGCTATCAACCCTGCGCCCAAGGCATGGGCCAGTTCACCGCGGTCGGCACATTGTTGATGGTCATCCGTCATGATGACCCGAGCCAAGGCCAGTATCCGTGGATCAAGTTCCTGTTTACCCAGGCTGTCTGCGCCCAACGCGACGATATGAGTTCCAGGCTTGACCGCTGACACTGGCACTATTGCCCGGGTGGACGGCGTGCAGGTAATGACGACATTGCAGTGCTCGAACACCTCCTCCACCGTCACCACGGCGTGAGCGGCTAAACCTTGATGATCGAGTTTCCTTGCCAGTCGGGTAGCCTTGTCTGGATCCCGTCCCCAGATGAATACCCGATCAGTCCCGAGGATTTGCGAGGCCCAGCGCGCCTGATACTCGGCCTGATGCCCAGTGCCGAGAATACCCAGCGCCGTTACCCTTGAAGGTGCGCCCGCCTTCGCCGCCAGAGCCCCGGCCGCCGCGGTCCGCCAACTGGTCAGCCAGCCCTCGTCATTGAGGATGGCAACGATCTTGCCGGTCTGTGAATCGAAGACCAGCACCAGCCCGTTATTGGTCTCCAGCCCCTTGGACGGATTCTCATAGAAACCCATCGCCAGCTTGACCACAAAGATCTGCCCTCCACGAAAATAGCCGAACCTGATATGACAGTCCCCGGGGGGGTCCTGGAACAGCAATTCGCCGGACTTCGCGGTGATGACGTCATCCTGGGAATGTCGAACCAGGGCGTCGCGCACCACACGCAGCATGTCTTTACGCATCAGTGCGGTGCGCAGGTCGCACAGACCGTAGATTGGCAACATCGTCGGAATCATTCGCCGATGCCCCGCAGGTAATAAAAATACGTTTCCAGCCGCAAGTCCGAACGTGTGGCCATGCTGTCTTCGCCTCCAATGATCAGGTAGAGGTCATGCTGTGCGGGTGCCATTGCCGCACATTGTTTGTGACCTTGGGCAGAGACTACCTAAAAATACACATAACGTCTAATTTTTTCATTTCGTCTATTTTTCTGACAGACGATTCAGTGAAACGGGCAGGAATTATCCCCGCCCCACGCAAGGACGGGTATTTTTGCCGGGTGTCTGGAGGGATCAGGGTTCGCCCGCAACCCAACGAAAGAACAGATGTCGTCAGGTATTGGTTTTCAGCTTGGTCCACAGACGAGTGCTCAGCCGTGCGATGGCCGCGGGGAGGTCCTCTACGGTGAACAGCTTATCCATCACGGTTTTCTGTGGGTAAATCGCCAGGTCCTGCTTCACCGACGGAGTCACGTAGGCATCCGCCGCACTGTTGGGATTGGCGTAATGGACGCTGTTGCTGATGTTGGCAATGACCTGAGGCTCGAGCAGGTAGTTCATGTAGGCGTAGCCATTTTTCTCGTGCGGCGCGCTCTTGGGCATGACCACCATGTCGAGCCAAAGGGTAGAACCCTCATCTGGAATCGAATAGGCGATTTCGATCCCGTTGTTGGCTTCCCTGGCGCTGGCGGCAGCTTGCACAATGTCGCCATTGAAGCCAATCACGGCGCAGATATTGCCATTCGCCAGATCGCTGATGTACTTGGATGCATGGAAGTACTGAACGTAGGGCCTGATCCTGAGCAACGCTTGCTCGGCTTTCTTGTAATCCGCCGGCTCGTGGCTATGGGGCGCCAGCCCCAGGTAATTGAGGGTAATCGGCAGGATCTGCGTCGGGTTATCGATAATCGCCACGCCGCACTCACTCAGCTTCTTGATGTTGTTCTCATCAAAAAACAGACTCCAGGAATGGGTGACATCCGTGTTGCCGAAGATCGCCTTGATTTTCTCGACGTTGTAGCCAATACCCGCGGTACCCCACATGTACGGATAACCGTACTGGTTGCCTGGGTCATTGACCTCCAGCTTTTTCATCAATTGCGGGTCAAGGTTTTTCCAGTTGGGCAGCTGGCTTTTATCAAGCTTCTGAATCGCTCCTGCCTTGATCAATCTGGACAGAAAATGGTTCGAAGGACTGACCACGTCATAACCGGTATTGCCCGTCATCAGTTTTGATTCCAGGACTTCGTTACTGTCATGAATGTCGTAAGTCGCCTTGATCCCGGTTTCCTTGGTGAAACGGGTCAAGGTATCGTCGGCGATGTAGCCGTTCCAGTTGGAAATATTGACGACTTCGTCCGCGTAACTGGCTGCC
This sequence comes from Pseudomonas sp. KH_050, assembly GCF_057838875.1. Classification (NCBI taxonomy): domain Bacteria; kingdom Pseudomonadati; phylum Pseudomonadota; class Gammaproteobacteria; order Pseudomonadales; family Pseudomonadaceae; genus Pseudomonas; species Pseudomonas sp. KH_050. Next base: position 3,993,960 of record NZ_CM174478.1, read on the forward strand.
GAAAACGTGGAGAGCAATACCACCAGGGAAATATTGTTGACGTGCATGTTCAATCACCTTTACTGAGGGGCTTTTATTCTTTTGTGGTATCCGGTTTTCTAGACTTCTGTTCTGGCCCTGACCGCCTCCACGCGCATTCTAAGCATGGCACCGATGTCGAGTAATGGTCGGGGCGGGAGCCAGCCGGGCTGCGCCCTGTCCATGACCGACTGCAATATTGGCGAGCTGGCACCCGACGCCAATTCAGCCAGCAGCCGCCCCCAAAGAGTCCCGCGCGCGACGCCCGAACCATTGCATCCGGCCACGGCAAACAGCCCCTCTTCGACCTTGGCAAAATAAGGTTGCCCGGTGCGTGAGGCACTCAGGTGTCCGGTCCAGGTGTAGTGAATATCCTGCTCGGCAAGCCACGGAAAACGGCGCTGCAAGCCCAGCACGTGGTGTTTTCGACGGTGCAGGAGATCACTGTTGGACAAATCCCGAGAGCGGTATTCCGCCGTATTGCGGATCATCACTCGACGATCCGGGGTCAGTCGCACCGTGGCACCAAGTGGCCGGGTGGACAGCACGCCCCAAGGCTCGACACCGCCGATCGCTCGGAACTCCTCGTCGGTGAGCGGCCGCGTGAGGCTGGCGCTGAGCTCCATCGGGAACGTTGCGCTGTGATCTATTCCCGTGCGGGGGATGAAAGCGTTCAGGCAAACCAGAACCTGCTTTGCCTCAATGCTTCCATCGAGGCCATTCGCGCGAATACGTCCTTTGTCCAAGCGCGCAAGATCGGTGATATCGGTGTTTTCGTAGAGGGTCACATTCTCCGGCAGCGCATCCAGCAGGCCCTTCACGTATTTCGCTGGTTGAAGCAGTGCGTTCCCGTTGCCGCACCAGATCGCGGCCTGGTAATGCCGGGTGCCCAACTTTTGAATCAGCTGTTCACCTTGCAGAAATTGCGCAGAGGCACCGACCGCTCGTAGCGTCGCCAGTTTGGCCTCGACGTGGGTCAGCTTGCCTGGATCTCTGACGGCAAAAAAATAGCCGCAATCCCTGAAGTCGCACTCGATGCCATGACGAGCAATGCGCTTGCGTACTTCCTCGCTGGCGACACGTCCAATTGACGTATCCACTTCAAAACCGGCGAACCCCTGATTGCCTATAAGCTCATCATTACCCGGATGTTCGTGGGCCACCACGAACCCGGAGTTGCGCGCCGAGGCACCCTGCGCCGCTCGCTGCCGATCGACGATCACGATACGTGCCTGAGGATGCATTTCGGCGAGCGTATGAGCAGCACAAAGGCCGGTGATACCGGCACCGATGACCAGCCAATCGGCTTTTTGCGTGCCGCTCAGGCGATCACGAACGGATGAATTTCCAGCTTGCGCAATCCAGCCACATACATTTTCCATGCATCACCTCATTTGACTGTCGTTCGCCGAGCCGCCTCTATCCAAAGCAGAACTACATGCAGTAATCGCATGAGTTGTTTGAGATGACGGTCGCTAGAGCTAGAATCTATAAGGCCTGTGGTAATACCACCAACGTTATAAAATCATCGAGACATTCTGAAAACGCATGGATAAAATTCGCCACGTCCCCTCTCTTCAGGCTTTGCAGGCATTGGTAGAGGTCGCTGATTCGGGCAGCTTCACTCAAGCGGCGCAGAAGCTCTGTCTGACCCAAAGTGCAGTGAGCCGAAAAATCCAGCAGTTGGAGAGTCACTTCGGCGTGCCGATGTTCGTGAGGAGCAGCCGTAGTATTCAACTGACCCCAGAAGGCGAACAGGTGCTTGGCAGCGCCCGGAGTATCCTGGAGCAATTGAAGGCCCTCGAGGAGCGGCTTTCTCCGAACAAACGCCCCTTTCGCATACGCATGCATGTGTCCCTGGCGGTTCGCTGGTTGCTGCCGAAGCTGAGCGACTTCTACCGGCGTCACCCGGAAATTTCCCTGTCGATCGAGACCGTCGCGACCGAGATCGTCGATCCGGCCAGCGACAGCGACGCCTACATCCTCTATCTGCCCGAGCCGTCCAGCGACTCAGCCTGCCTGACGCTATTCGAGGAAGCGCTGGTTCCGGTGTGCGCCCCTGGCCTGGCCAGCCCGACCCAGCCACTGGCGTCGGTGGAGGATCTTGTACGCTTCCCCCTGCTCCATCGTTCGGCGGACCAGCAAGCCTGGATCGATTGGCTGGCAGCCAATGGCGGCAAGTCGCTGGAGGACTACCGGCACATTCCCTTCAACCTCGACGAGTTGGCGCTCGATGCCGCGGCGCGAGGTCTGGGGGTGGCCGTGACCGACCTGACCCTGGCAGAGGAATCCATCGAACGCGGGGTGCTCGTCGTCCCCTTCGGCAGCCCGCTGAAGACCAGAGGGATTTACTCGCTGTGCCTGCAACCCTCAGCCGCCTCTCATCCGGCGTGCTCGCTGATCAGGCAATGGTTCGCCCAGCAGGCGGAACAGGACGAAAGCGGACATTCGAGGATGTGGCAAGATTGATTCAACCTGCAAGCCTGCCTGACCTGTCGAGCGCTCAGCGGTTCTGGTTCAGCGTAAACGCGGATAAAATTGGCTGATGGTTTCAGGAAAAAAAGGTATAGCCATGTACGATACCTCTCTGCAAGACATCGCCGCACCGCAAGGCGTCTGTTATGGCTGCGGCAGCAGTAACCCACACGGGCTACACATCAAGAGCTACTGGCATGAGGATGGCGTGCATGTCATGGCCGAGCATCTACCGGATGCCAGGTATTGCGGCTGGCCGGGGCTGGTCTACGGAGGGCTGATCGCGATGCTGGTTGATTGCCATTCGAACTGGACGGCCATGGCGTACCACTACCGTGCGGGAAATCGCGAAGTGGGCAGCCTTCCCCGGATCAACTGCGTCACGGGCAACCTTGGCGTCAAGTTCATCAAGCCGACACCGATGGGCGTCCCTCTGACCTTGCGGGCAAAGGTAGAGGGTGATGTGGGGCGCAAGAGCCGGGTTATTTGCGAGGTGTATGCCGGCGACGTGCTCACCGCTATCGGTGACTCCACTTTCGTTCGCGTCGATACCGAGCAACTGGCAGCCGCCGCTCATGGCCGTGAGAATTGATGCTTCCAGGCTGACGACGAGTTCGCCACGATTCACGGTTCATCGAGTGTTGTGGCGTACTCCCAGGGCAAGCGTTGGTGATGAAAATGACCGCAATGGGTCGAATGCCGCGCTTGGCGACAGATAGCAATTGGGCCAAAAACAGTCAATATCGCTCCGTTTCGTCTACCCTCACACAGCGTCATGCAGCAATCAGCTTGTGCCAGGCGCATCGACATTCTTCCGTTAATGGCCCGGAGAACTTCCATGCTCAAGCGCACCCTGGCATTGGCTGTCGGCTTGACCCTGTCTTTTTGCACCCTGCTGGCGCAGGCCGCCGACACCCTGAAAGTCAGCGCGATTCCCGATGAAGCCCCTACCGAATTGCTCCGCAAATTCAAGCCGCTTGGCGCCTATCTGGAACAACGATTAGGCATGAAAGTCGAGTTCGTGCCCGTGAGTGACTATCCGGCCGTGGTCGAGGCGCTGGCCACCGACCGGATCGACCTAGCCTGGCTGGGCGGCTTCACGTTCGTGCAGGCACGCCTGAAAACCGGCAATGCCATCCCGCTGGTACAGCGCGAACAGGACGCCCAATTCACCAGCAAATTCATCACCGCCGACCCAGCCGTCAAGTCCCTCGCCGATCTCAAGGGCAAGACCTTTGCATTCGGCTCGGTCTCCTCCACTTCAGGCAGCCTCATGCCGCGCTACTTCATGCTCCAGGACGGTATCAAGCCGGAAACCTGGTTCAGTCGCGTAGGCTACTCCGGCGCCCATGACGCCACTGTCGCCTGGGTCCAGGCCGGCAAAGTGGACGCCGGGGTACTTAACGCCAGCGTGTGGGAAAAACTGGTCGCCGCCGGCAAGGTCGACACCACCAAGGTCAGGGTGTTTGCGACCACCCCGACCTACTACGACTACAACTGGACGGTGCGCGGGACCCTCGACCCAGCGCTGGCGGCCAGGATAAAGGCAGCCTTCCTTGCTCTCGATCCGGCGAACCCCAAGGACAAGGAGATTCTGGATCTGCAGGCCGCCAGCCGATTCATCGAAACCAGGCCTGAGAACTATAAGGGCATCGAGGAAGCCGCACGCGCCGCCGAACTGCTCAAATGACGTTGCATCTGAACCAGGTCAGCCTTACCCACGCCAACGGCGTCCAGGCGCTGCGTGGCGTGGACCTGCACATCGGTGCAAGCGAACAGGTCGCCATCATCGGCCCGTCCGGCGCGGGGAAGTCGAGCCTGCTCAACCTGCTGGCCACCGCCCTGCGACCGGACAACGGTGAGCTGCAGGTGCTCGGTGAGCGAGCCTGGCAGCTTTCTGCCCGTCAGCGTCAGCGTCTGCGCGCGCGCATCGGTCTGATCCATCAGTCGCCTCCCCTGCCACCGCGCCAGCGCGTGGTCACTGCGGTTCTGGCCGGAAAGCTGGGTCAGTGGGGTCTGGGCAAGAGCCTGCTGAACCTGTTGCATCCACTGGATATTCCGGGCGCACGCGCGGCATTGGCCAGGCTGGACTTGAGTGACAAGTTGTTCGCGCAATGCCAGCAACTGTCCGGTGGACAGCTACAGCGCGTGGGTATTGCCCGCGTGTTGTATCAAGCGCCCGAGGTGTTGCTGGCCGATGAGCCAGTATCGGCCATGGACCCGGTGTTGGCCCAGCACACGCTGTCGGTCCTCTGTCGCCATGCCCGGCAGCACAACGTCACCCTGGTCGCCAGCCTGCATGCGGTGGAGCTGGCCCTGGCGCACTTTTCGCGGATCATCGGCTTGCGTGATGGACAGATCCTGTTCGACCTTGCGGCCAGCGAAGTCGACCGCGAGCTGCTCGACAAGCTCTACGCCAACGAACAACTGCAATCCCCACCGATTGCTCCGCCGCCCTTGAGTGTGCAGATTCCCCGATGCTGACCCGTGATACCCGAGATCCAGCCACCCGGCCCCGCCTGCTGCTGACCTTGCTGGCCCTTGCCCTGCTGTGGCCGGGCATCCGCTTCAGCGAGTTGGACCTCAGTGTGCTGGTGGCGAGTGACAGCCAGAGCGAGATGGGCCGTTTTGTATCGGCCTTCTGGCCACCGGCCCATGGCGAGGAGTTCATTGAGCTGTTGTTGCAAGCCACCCTGCAGACCCTGGCCATCGCCACGGCCGGAATGGCCCTGGCGTTGCTGTTGGCAGTCCCCGCCAGCCTGCTGGCCAGTCGTGCTCTGTCGCTGTCCGCTGCCTCCCGTGCCGGCCACCCGAGCTATTGGGGCCAACTGCTGCGTTGGCCGGTACGCGGTTTACTGATCTTCCTGCGCAGCGTGCCGGAAATCGTCTGGGCCCTGCTGTTCGTGCGCGCCGTCGGCCTCGGCCCGACTGCCGGGGTACTGGCCATTGCCATTACCTACAGCGGCATGTTGGGCAAGGTCTACGCGGAAATTTTCGAGTCGGTCGACCAGCACCCGGCCCACGCGCTGCTGCAGGCCGGCAGCGATCGACTCCCGGCCTTTTGCTACGGGATCCTGCCCAATGTCGCTGCGGAGCTGCTGTCATACACGGTGTATCGCTGGGAATGCGCCATCCGCGCCTCGGTGGTGATGGGCTTCGTCGGTGCCGGCGGTCTGGGCCAGCAAATGGATCTGTCGTTACGCATGTTCGCCGGCGGTGAAGTGGCCAGTTTGCTGCTGACGTTCCTCGTCCTGGTGCTGCTCGCCGATCAACTCAGCCGCCTGCTGCGCTGGAGGCTGGCATGAATCGCCTGTTCAACCTGGGACTGCTCCTGTGCATCGGCGCAGCGGTCGTCGCCTCGTTCATCTATCTGGGCATCGACCTCGGCGAACTCGGCGGCACCAGCAACCTGAATCATATGGGCGCCTATGCGCAGCGTTTTCTCAGCCCGGACCTGAGCTCCGGCCATCTGCAAGCCATCGGCCACGGCGCCCTGGAAACCATTGCCATGTCCGCCCTTGGCACCCTGCTCGCGGCGGTACTCGGTCTGCTATTGGCATTGCCCGCGGCCGGGCGCTTCGGCTGGCCACTGCAGAGCGCGTCGCGTCTGGTGCTCAATGCCTTGCGCGCGGTTCCGGAACTGGTATGGGCCGCGCTGATGGTCCTTGCCGCCGGGCTCGGCCCCAATGCCGGCACCCTGGCATTAGCCCTGCACACCACCGGCGTACTCGGCCGGCTGTTCGCCGAAGCGCTGGAAAACACCCCACCAGAACCCGCCGACGCAATCCGCCTGCAGGGCGGCAATGCCGTATGGGCTTTCTGTTACGGCACACTGCCCAACCTGTTGCCACAGCTGCTGGCCTACATCCTGTACCGCTGGGAAAACAATATCCGCATGGCCAGTGTGCTCGGCTTCGTCGGCGCCGGTGGTTTGGGGCAGATGCTCTATGTCAGCCTCAGCCTGTTCCAGGAAGCTCAAGCCAGCACGGTTATTCTGGCCATGCTGTTACTGGTATTCGTCGTCGATACATTGAGCAGCTGGAGCCGTCAACGCTGGGTCAAAGCCTGACTGTTTTCGTAGAACGGATGTATCTGCAAGACTGCAGCATCAGGCGTCACTGTTGCCCGGTGTCGTGAACTGAGCAAGCGATGATGCAATCCGTGCAATGGCACTCCGATCACCTTGGTTAAGGCGGCGGTAGTTGTCTATGACTTTGGTTTCTTCATCGGGCAGATCTTCTTTGAACCGGGACTTCTTCCCCGTCAAAAGGTAGAGAACGTCAACTCCCCTGATTGCGATGGCCGTCAAGTAGTCGGCCTTGGGATAGCGGGATCCCTTCTCGTACTTGCTTTGGGCGTTTGCCAAAACACCTCCCAGAGCGCCGAACTCGTGCTGGGAGAGGCCTAGAGCGGTGCGTTCCTCTTTCAATCGGCCACCGAACGTTTTCATTGAATAGTCCTGCTCCATGATCCCCGCCAAAATCATAGCTTAGAGAACATGGCTGCGCCGGCCGAGACACACAGAGGCTTAAGCTCACCTTCCGCGTGCTGATTGACGCCATGATTGAAGAGCTCGATGAGGGTCGGCTTTATCAGAAGGGGTTTGCGGAGGTTTACATTGCCGCGCGGGCAGATTTCAAGGGCCGCAGCCTGATCGACGGGAGAACGTTGAAGGAAGAGGCTACGCAAGCCTGTCTAAAACGCTGATTCAGCCATTGTCATAGCCCAGTTGACGTAATGCCTATACGGCCGAAATGGCAGTGTCCGCTTTGCGTCGCTGGCGGCCGATCACGCGAATTTGATGACACTGCCCTGGATGTCGTCGCGCGCCAATCGCAAGTCATTAGCGTCCTGATTGAGCCGGTGAATCAGGTTGAGCAACCGTTGGCGCAATACCTGGTCTTCGAGCAGCTCAGCTGCGCGCATAACATCCAGCGCCGCGGCCTCGTTGTTGGTGGCGACGCAGTCGAGCAGTTTGCGCATGCTTCTTGATGACCGATTCATCCCTGGCACCCTTGGTTTCCGTTGACGCGAATCATACGGCCCGAATGTTTCGCCAGTGTTTCAGTTGCAAGCGTCGGCTTTGCGCCAGACCAAAGGTATTCAGACCGGCCGGGATTCAGTCATTGCAATGCCTTTTCGCCCCAGTTGTTTGACGCCGTACATGGCCAGATCTGCCGCCTTGAGCAACGTATCGAGACTCTGGCCATGGAGTGGACACAGCGAGACTCCGATACTGCACGAGACCGATAACTCTCCCACAGTGGTAGCGATTGGCTGCCCGATCGCCTCCAGCAACATCCCGGCTTTGATTTCAGCACTGCAAGGATCGGCAAGGTCCTTCAACAGCACAACAAACTCATCGCCACCGTAGCGCGCAATGGTGTCTCTCGTTCGCGTGGTTTGCACCATGCGCGCTGCCAAGGCGCTCAGCACCTGGTCGCCGACCTCATGACCGTACTTGTCGTTGATCGACTTGAAATGATCCAGATCGATCAACAGCACGGCGAACGGAACGCCGTTTATTTGCCAGTCAGAAAATGCCTGATCGAATCGATCGGTAAAAAGACAGCGATTGGGCAGTTGGGTGAGCACATCATGGGAAGCCAGATAAGCTGAGCGCTCGTGCTCGATCTCCGCCATTTCTATCGCCTTGAAATGTCGAATCAGCACCATCGGCATGAGCACCAGAGCCCCTCCCAGCAGAGCAAGAATCATCAGGGTTTCAGCGGTCAGAACATCGCGCAGACGCAACTGACGCTCAAACAACAAGGTCATGGGTTGCGAAGCACTCGCGATCTCGACCCGGTCGTTCAGCAGTGGCAAAAAGAGACGATCCAGAAAGCCGGCATGCTCGGACCCCGTGGAAAACACATGGCTTTCAGATCCGGCGACGCTTTTCAGGACGGCACTTATGCGCACCTGGGAATCGACATTCGCATGATCCACCGCCTCCAGCAACGAGCCCGCCTTGATCAACAGCAAAGCGACCATGGCGCTTCCAAAAAAAATCGGTCGGGAATGCTCTCGCGCCTGTTCTGGCCGACTGACCGACTGCATCAGAATGTAGGCGCTGCCACCTTCATACATCGAGAACACCGGAGAGACGACGGGCTTGGGATTGTTGTGGGTGCGCGCCAGCGCGTAGGAGAGATAAGCGACGGTTTCCAATCTGACACCGTAGATCGCACGGGCTTGCGGGAGCTCCGGGTACATGAACAACACAGGCCAGGTCTCGCTGAGAAAGACCTGGGGCTGGGGAGGTTGCTGAGCAAGGCTTGGGAAATCCTTGAGTTCGAAGTCCGGTCGCCACGTGCGTCGCAACAGCGCTTCGAAGGCCACCTGTTCGGCAATGGGGACTGCCCGCGAGGCTTCGAGCATATAAATATGAGGGTAAGCGCTCAAAACGGCTGCCGCGTAGCGGGCCGCCGCCTGCGTGTCACTTTGATCAACGGCCTGGAGAAACGCCGAGAAGCCTGCCAGCACCGCCTCATTGGTGTCCAGCTGATTGCGCACGATGCCGGAAATGTTCTGCACGTATTCCGCGAAGCGCGTTTCCCGACGGTGGGTTTCCGACTTCAAGAGCAACCAGGCCGAGAAACCCGTCAGGCCCACAGCCAGGATAATGAAACCCGCGAGAGAACGGCGGCGCTTAGTCAACATCATTCTGGTTTTCCTAACGCGCATAGGGTCCATATTGCCCCTGGCCAGTCACTATCAAGTCAACTGGAGCTTAGTCCCGGACAGCCAGGCTGTTGGTGATCGCTTGAAAATGGATGACCGAAAAAGGCAGAAAACTTTTGCTTCTGGCCGAAACCCCATACGAAAGCTAGCAAAATGCCATGTCAGCGTCCATCGCACACTTCCGCACGTTTCGAATTCTCAGCTGGCACGGGAGCCACAAGGGCTCCCGTGTCTGGCCGGGAGATGGGTCATCCCCATGGTCAGCGCCCTTCAAGCTTGCCCACTACCTCGTCGGTGGTCACCAGATCGTTGGCGATGTAGCGGAAGTTGACCAGTGCACTTGCGTATCCGTCGCCGTCAGGAAGCTTCGGGCCGGCGACGGCGTCACGCACGACGACCACCTCGAAACCGCGCTCCAGGAACTCGCGAAGGTGCGACTCGACGCATAGGTTGGAGGCCATGCCGGCAAGGACGATCTTGTTGATCCGCTGCTTATGCAGCTGCAGCATCAAGTCGTTGCTTTGCGGACCATACAACTTGTGTGGCGATGCGACGATGGTCTTGCCGTCTTCGATGAAGGGTTTGAACTCCTGCATGAAATCGGCGCCCGAGTTACGGAATCCATCCAGCGTCAAGGCGCCCTTGCGATCGAAGAGGCCAAGCTTGTGCTGAACAGTCTCCGCCGGCGCCTCGTACTCCCATTTATGATCGTGTGGATAGTAGTAGTGCGGCGAGATGGCTACGGTTCTTGCGGACTGCTTGAACGCCGCGAAAAGCCGGCGCAGGTTCGGGACCAGATTTTGCTCGGTAACGCTCTGACCGAAGACCGACCAACCTGCACCCTCCGGGCTCATGAAGTCGATCTGCGGGTCGATCACGACCAGAGCGGTTCGACTCAGGTCCCATTGAAAGCTGGAGGCCGGGAGCGCGGGTTTGACCGGATCGGCGTAGGGGTTCTCGGCGGCGAAGCCGATGCCAGGCGCCATCAGGAAGGCCCCCAGCAAGGTGGCGCAGAAGATCATTCTCTTGGGATGGGTTCTGTTGAAAGTCATTTGCGTATCCTCAAAGTGGAAGTGACGCGTCTACGGTACGGCGAGAAGAAGCTACGAAAAGGACGTTTATCCCTGGATTTCAGCCGACTGACGCAGCCGCCTCGAGTGAGGCGGGTGCTTTCGTCCGGCAAGGGCCGAGCCCCGTTGTTGCACCCGTTGACGTTCCAGACAGGGGCGGCGTCTAATGACTCTTCAGCCAGACTTTTGGCGATCAGGCCATGCCGCGTCATGTTTGTTTCCTGGTCTACTCGGGCTTCGTATTGCTGGATCTGAGTGGCCCGCTCGAAGCCTTCTCCAACGCAAATCGTGCTCGCCCTTCGGGCTATCGATTCACGTTCGCTTCGCTTGAGGGCGGATTGATCTGCGCCTCGGGCGGACTGCAGGTCACGACCCAAGCATTGCAAGTTGTCGACCGCCTCGACACGCTCATCATCGTCGGCGCGCCAGCCGTTCCGGTCGGCGACTGGACAGTGCCGATGGCGGCTGCGATCCGGCAGATGTCCTTGCGCTCGCGCCGCACTGCCAGCGTCTGTACCGGCGCTTTCGTGTTAGCCGAGAGCGGCCTGCTCGACGGTCGTGTCGCGACCACGCATTGGAACTACGCGCCGCAATTGCAAGCTCGCTATCCGTCGCTGCGCGTGGACGGAGATCGAATCTGGACCGAGGATGGGGATGTCTGGACGTCCGCAGGCATGTCGGCCGGCATCGACATGGCCCTGGCCATGATCGAACAGGACCTGGGCAAGGAGGTAGCGCGCTCCGTCGCACGCATGCTGGTTGTCTACTATCGGCGGCCAGGTGGTCAGAATCAGTTCTCTTCGCTGCTGGATTTCGACCCTGGCTCAGATCGCATCCGCACGGTGCTGAGCTATGCGCGCGATCATCTGCGTGATGATCTGTCAGTTGAACGCTTGGCAGAAGTCGCGCATATGAGCGTACGCCAGTTTGGCCGCGTGTTCGCGGCATCCATGGGGGTGACGCCGGCGAAAGCTATCGAGCGCCTTCGCATCGAGGCAGCAAGGCCGCTGGTTGAGGACGGGCATCAAACTTTCGAGGGGATCGCCAGGGGCTTCGGATTCGGCGATGCCGATCACATGCTGCGCTGCTTCGTGCGAGTCATTGGGCGGACGCCACAAGATCTGCGCCGCAGCGCTCGCCAGGCCCAAGAAGATGGCCGGACTGGGAGAAAGGCAGACAAATAGTCCGCGATTGCGAAGGCTCGGGGGCTTGATGGTGCGGAGGCTAGCCCACAATTTGATGCGCAAGAGGAAGCACCGATACCGCCAAGAGCCGCTGATGGCCTGCCGGTCGTCTCTTCGGCGTACGTTGGCCCAGCTGGATACAAACGATGGTCACTGAAAATGAAACGGGTGGTCACATGTAACGCAATTACGCACCAGCTACTGGAGCTGTTTGCTCTGGACAATGACAACAGATGACGGCGCTTTTCCTCGATGTGAAGCGTCGTCCATTTCTCAGCGCGAACAGGCATCAAAACAACAACAGCTGACGACAAGTCATCTGCCCCACTCTGTCTCATCCGCCGACATGCCGAACGCCATGCCTGTTTCTTGTGCTTCGGCCCACACGGAACCAATAGATATGTTATAAGATAACCATATCTATCTGCATCTGTCGGTTGTAACCTCCAGAGCTGAACATTCCTTGCTTGCGATCCCTCAATGACCAACGCTACCCATGCCTTCGCCTGCGCCACAACGACCTCTCACCAACGCCTACTGTCCATCGATGCCCTCAGGGGCTTGGTGATTGTCTTCATGCTTCTGGATCACGTCCGCGAGACGTTCTTTCTGCACCGGCAAGTGGCCGATCCGATGAGCATCGACACCACCGAACCTGCGCTGTTTATCAGCCGAACCCTCGCCCACCTGTGCGCCCCGGTGTTCGTGCTGCTCACCGGACTGTCCGCTTACCTGTATGGCGAAAAGCACCAGGGCAAGCGCGAGGTCTCGACGTTCCTGTTCAAGCGCGGTCTGTTCCTGGTGGTGCTGGAATTCACCCTGGTCAACTTCGCCTGGACCTTCCAGTTCCCGCCCAGCGTGATTTACCTGCAGGTGATCTGGGCCATTGGCGTGAGCATGATCGCCCTCGCCTTACTGGTTTGGCTGCCACGGTCGATGCTGTTGGTGCTGGGCGTGGTGATCGTTGCCGGGCATAACCTGCTCGACACGCTGCACTTCCCGGCAGGTTCGGCGATGCACGTGCCATGGGCCATTCTGCATGATCGCGGCTGGATCGAGTTCGCCGGCAACCTGCGTCTGCGCACCTCCTATCCAGTGCTGCCGTGGATCGGTGTGATTTCCCTGGGCTATTGCATCGGCCCTTGGTTCGCTCGTTCTGCATCCGCCGCCGTGCGTCAGCGCTATCTGCTACTGGCGGGTGCCGGCGCGTTGATCGGCTTCGTTACGCTGCGCCTGGTCAATGGTTATGGGGAAGCGCATTGGATGACGTATGACAGCACCGCACAAACCCTGATGAGTTTCTTCAATATCACCAAGTACCCGCCTTCGCTGCTCTTCCTCGCATTGACCCTGGGCCTGGGCCTGTTGCTGCTGCTCGGCTTCGAACGCGCCCGGCAACGCAAATGGATCAGCAGGCTGGCGGTATTGGGGGCGGCGCCAATGTTCTTCTACCTCCTGCACCTGTACCTACTGAAAGTGCTGTATCTGGTGGGCGCGGCACTGTTCGGTTTAAACCAGGGCAGCTACTTCGGCTTCGATGGCATAGGGGCGGTGTGGCTGACTGCGGTGCTGCTGGCCTGCGCGCTTTACTCGCCGGTGCGCTGGTTCGCAGCGCTGAAAGCCCGTCGTCGCGATATCGCCTGGCTCAAATACTTCTGAAGCGCCCGCAGGCTCCCCCTGGGCGGCAGGATCGACTACCATGCCGCCGCCGGTTTCCACATGGGATTAATAGGGAATCCGTGATGCTGACACAGCATCAAACGGAACTGCCCCCGCAACTGTAGGTGCTGAGCCTGCTCCTGAACTGCCACTGGGATCACTCCCGGGAAGGCTGGAGCCAGGCGCCGACGCATCAGTCAGGAGACCTGCCGGCCAAGCAAATCACTAACCGGCGGGGTGTCCGGGAAGTACATCCTTGCCGCGTGCGTCACTCAGATGACCGGCCTTGCACTGCTGTTGCGGCAGCGTTCGCTGATGTGTTTCCAGACTGTGCACCTCTGCTCCGTGTACGTTTCAAATGGAGATTGCGTCATGCTGCCCCGCTTTGCCACCCTCATCACCGGCTTGAGTCTTTGCGCCCTCGCCGATGCGGCCCCGACCCACTATCCCCTGGCGGTAGAGAACTGCGGCAGCGTGCTGACCTTCCAGCACGCACCAGGCCGTGCCGTGACCATCGGCCAGGCCGGCACCGAAATGCTCTATGCCCTGGGGCTGGGCGACAAAATGGTCGGCACCTCGTTGTGGTTCAACGATGTCCTGGCAAAGTACCAGGCTCAGAACGACACGATCGAACGCCTGGCCGATAACGATCCGAGTTTCGAGGCGGTGATCGGTAAACGTCCGGAGCTGGTGGCGGTGGAACTGGAATGGATGGTTGGCCCGCAAGGCGTGGTGGGTACTCGCGAGCAGTTTCACGAGCTGAAGATCCCGACTTACCTGATGCCCTCCGACTGCGAAGCCAAGGACAACCTGGTCGGCGCCGATGGCACACGCCTGGAGCCGTTCCGCATCGACAGCCTCTACAAGAGCATCAGCCAATTGGCCGAGATCTTCGATGTCCAGGACAGTGGCCAGCGGCTGAACGCAGAACTCAAGGCAAGCCTGGCGAAGTCCAGTGCCACCCTGCGGGACAAGGATCTGAAGCACACCAGCGCGCTGTTCTGGTTCTCCAGTGCCGAGCTGGATATCGACCCTTATGTCGCCGGTCGCAAGGGCGTCCCCGATTTCATGCTCGACACCCTGGGCGTGCGCAACGTGGTGGAGTCCGATGAGGAATGGCCGACCCTAGGCTGGGAAACCATCGCCAAGGCCAACCCGACCTTCCTGGTCATCGCGCGCATGGATCGCCGTCGCTTCCCGGCTGACGATTACCAGAAGAAGCTGGAGTTTCTGCGAAACGACCCGGTGACGCGGAACATGGACGCAGTCAAAAACAATCGCATCGTCATCCTCGACGCGCTTGCCATGCAGGCCAGCCTGCGGATGTTCGACGGCCTTGAGACGCTGGCGACGGCCATCAATGGCTACGATCTGCCGAAATGACGGGGAGTCTGATTCGCACGCTGCTGGCATTCCTGACGCTGTTGCTTGCCGTGGTCGCAGGCGTGGCCATCGGAGAAACACCGATCGAGCCAGGCGTGGTGCTGCAAGTGCTTGCCAACAAACTATGGGCCGCCGGCCATGTGCTCGACCCGATCGACGAAGGCATCGTATGGAATTATCGCCTGACCCGTGCGCTGGTCGCGGCGGCCTGCGGCGCGGGCCTGGCCACCTGCGGGGTGATCCTGCAGTCGCTGCTGCGCAACCCATTGGCCGATCCTTATCTGCTCGGTATTAGCGCAGGAGCGTCGACGGGCGCGGTACTGGTGGCATTGCTGGGCGTGGGGGCCGGTGCGATTTCGCTGTCGGCCGGAGCCTTTGCCGGGGCCATTGCAGCCTTCGCCCTGGTGATCCTGCTGGCCCGTGCCAGCGGGTCATCCCGCGGCACCGGGCAGATCATCCTGGCGGGGATCGCCGGTTCGCAGCTGTTCAATGCGCTCACGGCCTTTCTGATCACCCGGTCGGCCAGTTCCGAACAGGCTCGCGGGATCATGTTCTGGCTGCTGGGCAACCTCAGCGGTGTGCGCTGGCCATCGGTGTGGCTGGCCGTCCCGATCGCATTGGCCGGTCTTGCGGTTTGCCTGTGGCACCGGCGGGCGCTGGATGCCTTCACCTTTGGCGCCGACTCTGCGGCCTCGCTCGGCATCCCGGTACGCAGGGTGCAGTTTTTGCTGATCAGCTGCGCGGCGCTGGTGACGGCGGTGATGGTCTCGATTGTCGGTTCCATCGGTTTCGTCGGGCTGGTCATTCCCCATGCCGCACGGCTGCTGCTGGGCACCCGGCATGCTCACCTGCTGCCAGCCAGCGCGCTGGGCGGGGCACTGTTTCTGATCGCCGCCGACGTTCTTTCCCGCACGCTGATCAAAGGCCAGGTGATCCCTGTCGGGGTGATCACCGCACTGGTCGGCGCCCCGGTATTCGCGCTGATCCTGATAGGCCGGAGGAACACCCGATGAGCGCCGCCACGCCCTTGACCGGCGACTGCGTATTGAGCTGCTCAGGCCTTGGTTTCAATGTCCGCGACATTGAACTGCTGCACGACATCAACCTGGATATTCGTCGCGGCGAGACCCTTGGCATCGTCGGGCCAAATGGCTCGGGAAAATCCACGCTGCTCAAACTGCTCGCCGGTTTGCGCGTGCCCACTCGAGGTGAAGCCCGCCTGGACGGACAACGCCTCAAGGATCTTCCTCGCCGGACGATCGCGCAAAGGCTCGCGGTCGTCGAACAACAGGCCGACACCGACGATGCGATCAGTGTGTTCGATGCCGTCGCCTTGGGCCGAACGCCTTGGCTGTCGGCGTTGAGCCCGTGGTCGAGCCAGGACGATGAGATCGTCCGGCAGGCCTTGTCTGACGTCGATGCGGCGCACCTGGGCAACCGCACCTGGCGCAGCCTCTCGGGTGGCGAACGTCAGCGCGTGCACATTGCCCGAGCCTTGGCCCAGCGCCCGCAGATCCTGTTGCTGGATGAACCCACCAATCACCTGGATATCCAGCATCAGCTGGCAATTTTACAGGTTGTGCAGGCATTGCCAGTGACGACGCTGATTGCCCTGCACGACCTCAACCAGGCACTCACGTGCGATCGTTTAGCGGTACTGGAACGAGGGCGCCTGGTGGCCCTCGGCACGCCGCTCAAGGTGCTGACCCCACAACGCCTGCAGGACACATTCGGCGTGCAGGCGCACTACCTGATCGACCCTTTCGACGGAGCGCACATTCTGCGATTTCGTTGCTCTTGATTCGTTTTACGGACATCTCGACATGCGTATTTCAGCCCTGGCCTGTATGGCATCCAGTGCATCCCGCTCAGCCATCCTGGTCGCCCTGGCCAGCCCGCTCGCTCTGGCCGATTCGGCCCAGACGCAAGCCAACGGGCTTATCGAAGACAGTCGCTGGAGCGTGCTCAATCGCACGGTCTACGACAATCGCGAGTACCGTAACGGTGCTCGCAACAACGGCGCGCGCAATGCCTACAAGCCGCGTGCCGAGCGCAATGGCTATGCCGAGGAATGGGCCTACGGTCTGATGGGCACCTTGCAGTCGGGCTTCACCCAGGGTCTGATCGGAGTCGGCGTTGATGCGCACGCCTACCTCGGCGTTCAACTGGACAGCGGTGGTGGCCGGGCCGGAAAGGCGCGTTTGCTCGGGCTGGACAACGACGGCCATCCCAAGGACGAATACAGCCGAGGTGGCGCGGCGGTAAAACTACGCATGTCCTCTACCGTGCTGTCCTATGGCGAGCAGCGGGTGAAGACGCCCGTATTCAGTTCGTCCGACAGCCGTCTGCTCCCGGAGACCGCCACCGGCGTGTTCCTCTCCAGCAACGAATTCGACGCACTGAAGCTGGTGGCAGGACATTTCACCGAGAGCACGGATCGCAACGCCAGCAGCCACGACCAAGGCTTTGTGGTGAACTACTCGAACGCCGTGAAAGGTGATGCATTCGACCTCGCTGGCATGGTCTTCACTCCAAGCAAGAACCTCAGCGCCAGCCTCTACAGTTCCCGCTATGAAGATACCTGGAACCAGCATTACCTGGGCGGCACGTTCATCCATCCAATCGATGAAAACCGTTCGCTGACGCTGAACCTCAACCTGTATCGCACCACCGATGAGGGCAAGTCGCTGTCGGGCCGGATCGACAACACCACCTGGAGCCTGCTGTCCACTTACGCTCAAGGCCCCCATAGCGTCAGCCTGGGTTATCAGAAAGTGGACGGTGACACGCCGTTCGACTATGTCACCCGTGGCGCGATCTTCATCAGCAACGCCGTGCAAATGTCAGACTTCAATGCGCCGAATGAGCAGTCCTGGCAAGCCCGCTACGATCTGGACATAACGCCCTGGGGCATGCCTGGCCTGGTATTGAGCGCCGCCTATGTACGCGGGAGCCAGATCGACGGCAGCCACGTTGATCCGCATGGCGGCTATGCCTATCTGGGTTATGGCAAAGGTGGCAAGCATTGGGAGCGCGACCTGGAAGCGCGCTATGTGGTACAGAGCGGCGCAGCCAAGGGCACCACCGTGTCGCTGCGGCACAACGTGCACCGGGGTAACACCGCACAGGCAGAACTGGACACTGACCAGATACGCCTGGCCGTCGAGTACCCGCTGACCGGCAGGTTCTGACCCCTCAGGTTACTGGCAGGCGGTACTCCATGTGGGTCGTTTGCCAGACCGGCTCTGCGTCCACATGGATCACCTGAAAGTTTTTCCTGCGCCAGAAGTCTATTGCTCCGGGCAGGAACGGATGGGTATGCAGATAGATCACTTCGACCCGCGCCTCAATCGCCAACCCCTTCAACGATCCGTACAGCTCGCCCGCCACACCCGAGCGGCGGAACTCGGGTAGAACGAACAGCCGCACGACCTCCACGACCTTGAGCCCGGGGTAATCAATGTTCGGGAAGCGATCGTCATACGGGAGATTGCCAATCGAGGCGATGATCCGTCCTTGATGCCTGGCGACCAGAAACTGCCCTTCGCCCCGAAGATAAACCTCGTCGAAACGGGCAAGATCGGCGGGCACGCCGTCACCCGCCAGTTTGGGAAAGAGCTCGGCGCGTGCCTGCATCACAAAATCCACAACGTCAGGAATTTCTACCCGGGACACCGCCTGGATAGTGGGTTGCTTACTCATGCACTGGGATCGCTATAAAGTTGGAATAGGGTTCACGCTTTCGTCTGGCTAGGGAGAACAGATCAATTTACAGGTTTCCCTGGATCGTGAGCGGTCGCTGACGAATGGCTTGAATCGGCCGATTCTGTTGAAAAAGTAGCCACTTATTCAGGGGCGATTCACAAACAGGATTGGCCTGATAGGGTATGGGGACAGTCGAAACACGCATCGGTCGTCCGCGCCAGCTGTATACCGGTTTGAAGAAACGTGACTATCCGGCCTGTTCAGACCCATAAAAGATCATAGTGCCACTGCCTGACACCAGGTAACACCATGCCCCCGAGCGCCGGGGACCGGCGCTCCACTCCCCGTTGCGCCCCCTATAGCCCAGCTCACAAAGCATTCATTTCAGCAATATCACGCACCACCTGATCTGCAGAGCGGTCGAACATCGCTTGCTCCTGCGCATCCAGAGGCAACTCGATCACCCGCGCAACCCCATCCTCTGCCAGCACACAGGGGACACCCATGGCAATACCTGTTCGCCCGTACTCGCCCTCGAGAATCGCGACCGTTGGCAAAATGCGGTTTCGCCCATTGGCGATAGCATCCACCATCTGTGCAATTGCCACGCCCGGCGCATCGCAGGCGCTCCCCGCCTTCTTCAAACCCAGAATCTCGCCGCCACCCTGACGTGTGCGCTCCACAATCCGCTCTATCTGCTGATTGGACAGGAAGTGAGACAGCGGCACCGAACCGACCGCACAGTATCGCATCAGTGGCACCATGCTATCGCCATGCCCTCCCAGCACCAGCGCCGTGATATCCCGAGCAGAAAACCCTGTCTCCTCGGCAATGAAACACTTCATGCGCGCTGTATCCAGTACCCCCGCCTGCCCGAACACCCTGTTGCGTCCCAGCCCACTGAGACACCAAGCCCGATAGGTCAGCACGTCGACCGGGTTCGACACCACCAACACCGTCGCCGCCGGAGCATGACGATTAATATCCAGCATGATGCCATCGAGAATTGGCAGATTGATACTCAATACATCCTGACGCGACTGACCAGGCTTGCGGGGCACACCTGCCGTAATCACCACCAGGTCAGAATCCTGCAGCAATTCGGCATTGGCCCCGCCGTAAACCCTGGTATCAGAACCTGACTCAACTGCCGCCTGCCAGACGTCCAGCGCCTTGCCCTGTGCCAACTCACCCTGCACATCAATCAACATCAACTCACGACAGAACTCTTCCCGGGCGATGATCTGAGCCGCCGCCTCACCCACCATACCGGCACCCACAATTGATAGCTTGTTCACCTCACACCTCCCCGCGGCTCGCGCCACCAGCAACACGCCCGCCTATACAGAGAAGTATTACCCGTTAACGCTAAAAGGCCACCCGAAGGTGGCCTGTAGTTGTTTTACCTGATTTTCGCCATTCCCATGGCGGCATTACTTTAGCCTCTGATAACCCCCATAGGCCGAGCCGCGCGGCCTTGGCGGACTGCTCCAAGTCTATCGTAGCCCTTTGCCATCGTGCGCAATGGGTCCAGGCTGTGTGAAAACGTTTTAGAGCAAGTTTGACGGTCAGAATCGGAACGAAAGTCGCGTTCCTACGCAAATTCTCGGCGACTGAGCACTAGGCTTTGCAACAACCCGACGAGGTACGAGGCGCGGCCTCAAGGATTGTCTCTCCGGTGCCACAACAAGACGTCTGACTTGCCGAAGCCTTCAAGCGATCATCGACTTCATCGAAATCCGAGTTGCAAATGCCAGTTTCTGGAAGGACCAGCTCAACCCTTTTGGCCGCATCCCAATCACCCGCCAGCGCCGCGACGACAGAGCGAACTTGCTCATACCCAGTCATCAACAAAAAAGTAGGTGCCCGTCCATAGCTCTTCATCCCTACAATGAACAGACCTTCCTCGGGATGGGCCAGCTCTACCGCACCATGGGGCCTGACCGTGCCGCAACTGTGCTCGTTGGGATCAATCATTGGAGCAAGCAGCACTGCGCTTTGGGTCGCTGGATCAAGCGCGATACGTAGCTCGGCGAGCAGGCTCAGGTCAGGTCGAAATCCTGTCGCCACAATGAGTTCGTCCACAGGTGGCAGTATCTGCTCTCCCGCCTTCACGACCAGCCCTTGGCCATCGCCAACAACCTGATCGATAGCGACGTTTTTGAACAACTCGATCACGCCGTCACTCAGCAACTGGCGAATCTTCTGGCCGAGCTTTCCGCGCTCTTCCAACTGATCATTCGCACCACCACCCAGAATGCGCTCAAGGGAATTACCCCGGATCGCCCAGAGCACTTTGGTTTGTGGCGCCTCCTGAGTCAGCCGCACCAGATCCTGGAGGGCGTTGAATGCGGAGTGACCACCACCTGCCACCAGCACTCTTTTGTTGGCATAGCGATTCCGGGCACGACTCAATACCTCCGGAATGCCGTAAGCGATGTGCGCTGCATGCTCGAGCTCACCCAAGGCAGGGATACCATGGCCCCCCATCCAGTTCGGTGTCAGGTAGGTGCCCGAGGCATCAATGACAGCACTGGCCAGCACATCCTGTTCACCCGATAGCCCTGCGACACGCAGCAAAAAAGGAGCTGTCGATCTGCCCTGGGTCTTCATCACATCCTGACCGACGCGAGTGACTGCCAGAACACGGGTATTAAGCTGCAAGTGACGCTTGATCTGTTCGAGGTCCGCGAGAGGTCGAACAAATCGATCCAGCAGTTCACGACCTGTTGGATACTCGTTCTCCGGCGGTGGATTCCAACCATCGGCCAGCAGAAGTTTGGCCGCCTCCTTGTCCACATTGAACTGCCACGGAGAGAACATCTTCACATGCGCCCATTCTTCAATGCTGGACCCAGCTTTCGGACCAACTTCCAGAAGCAGCGGAGTGATACCTCTGGCCAGCAAATGGACAGCTGCGGTGAGGCCCACTGGGCCTGCTCCAATGATGGCGACAGGATGGTTTTCCATGATCGACTCCTTCTTCAGACTGGCTGATTGACCGGAAACAGGCGCTCGACAATCGCGCAGTCGAGCCAGCGTCCTTCCAGGCAGGCGTGTTTTTCATACACCCCCACTTGGCGGAAACCGCAGGCTTCGCACAATGCAAGGCTGGCGTGATTGAAGGTAAAAATGCGTGATAGGACTTTCCAGAACCCGCGAGCTTCGGCTTCTTCCAGCAGTGACTGAAGCAACTGTTTGCCGAGCCCCTGACCGCGAACACTGCGGTCCAGGTAAATGGAAAAATCCGCAATGCCGTCGTAACAGGCACGAGCGCGATAACTACTGAGTCCAGCCCATCCAACAACCTGATCCGTCTCGTCGACCATGACCAACACTGGATATCGCTCCATTGAGTTGATGCGATCAAGCATGTCTGCCGAGCTTCGAGGAGTCGTTTCAAACGTAGAGCTACGCTCCTCGATCCCCTGGTTGTAGATGGCGGCTATTGAAACAGTATCTTTGGTTTCAGCTAAACGAACTCGCATTGTTGGAGCCCCATTACGTTGGTAGTAACAACATTATTGGCAAAAAAAGGGAAATTCTTTCCTTTCAACCCTTGCTCTTCACCGCTGGGCAGCACTCGCTCACGAGCCCGCAGCGAATCTCTGTGGCCCGCGTAATCTGCCTGAGCAAACTCAACGCTCCCTGTCTGGCCTCGGCCGAGAGGTTCTCGATCATCGCTCGTTCTTCAGCAATCAGGTCTGCCCTGATTTTTTCGTATAACTCACGCCCGGCTTCCGTTGCCTGGATTCGCACTGCGCGCCGATCTTCATCATCCTCAACGCGGGACACATACCCTTTGCGTTCCAGGGTATCGATCACTCGACTTGTCGTACTCTTGTCCAAGAACATCTCTTCCGCCAAGACCTGAAGGCGCAATGCGCCCCTTTTGACCAACGTCTCAACGGCATAGCATTGGGTTACAGACACGTCGTAACAGCAGATCCGGTCACGATCACGGAACTGATAGACGCGAACAAGCTGGTTCAAAGCCTCGTACAAGTCCTCGGAATCCTGGGTCAGCTGATCGTTTTTAAGCTTCGTCATAACCGTCACAAATTAGTTGTTAGCTGCAACAATAATCCTCGTATTTTAGAATCGTCAAGACCGATCTTCAGGTTGACGGTCCCCAGAGGAAGGCGCTAGCTTGTTGTTACTGACAACTAAAAATGAGCGCGCCGGTCGTGACACTTCCAGAGCAGATTCATCCCCCAATCAATCGCTCCAGGCTCGTATGGGGGATGGGCTTCACTCAGATTCTTGCCTGGGGCTCGACCTATTACTTGCCCGCAGTGCTTGCGGCTCCGATAGCCAAAGAAACAGGGTGGTCCATCACCAGTGTGGTGGGTGGCTTGTCCTGGGGGCTGCTGGTAGCGGGAGGCTCCTCACCGGCAGTTGGTCGTCAGATTGATCGCCATGGCGGACGCTCAGTCCTGGCCGCCAGCTCACTGCTGCTGGCTCTCGGCATGCTATTGATGGGACTAGCAGGCAACGTTGCCACTTACTACCTCGCATGGACCCTGATCGGCGTCGCCATGGCGGCGGGTTTATACGACGCTGCTTTTTCAACCTTGGGACGACTTTTCGGCGAAGGGGCTCGAACGTCAATTACCGGACTGACCCTGCTAGGCGGGTTCGCCAGCACCATAGGCTGGCCGCTGATAGCGAGCCTTGAGAGTTGGATCGGTTGGAGGAGTGCATGCTTCGCCATTGCAGCAGCTCACCTCCTAATCGGCTTCCCTATCCACGCCCTGTTGATTCCTGGAAGCACAAAACAACCGCCCCATCCCGTAAAAGTAGCATCAGCCAATGCATCCGAGCTTCGCCCTGGGGCCACCAACCAGTTGTTCTTGTTGATTGGCGCCATGCTGACGGTTCTGGCGTTGGTCGTATCAGGTATCTCAGTACACCTGCTCAATGTCCTCAAGCAATTGGGAATCGCGACTGCCGTGGCCTTGGCCATCGGCATGGTGATTGGTCCTTCGCAAGTCCTGGCACGGGTGGCTGAGTTTTCCATTGGCAGGAACCTCCATCCAACCTGGTCCGCACGAGCCGGTGTGTTGCTTTGTTTGATCGGGCTTGGACTGCTGATCTCAGGCCTGCCTTGGCTGGCCTTCGTGGCGATAGCACTTTACGGAGCCGGTAACGGCATACTCACCATCGCTCGCGGTACTCTTCCATTGGCGCTGTTCGGGCCTCAAGGATATGGCGTACGAATGGGACTGCTCGCAAGGCCGGTCCTTGTCGCCCAAGCCTGCGGCCCCATCACCGCCGCTTACGTTCTGGACAGTTTCGGAGCATCGGTACTGCTTAGCGTGATGTGCGGGTTTCTGTTGCTGTGCTTCATCGCCACTTGGCGTCTGCCAATTACGCAAAATGGCAAGTAATGACGATGTTCCAGTAGACGCAGTGTTGAGCAGAAAAAAGTCGATACCCGGCATCAAGCGAACACTGGGTGCGATGCATTGTGAATGAAGCGCATCAAGCTAGGGATGATGTGAGAAGCATCTGGCCCAACGCCTCTGAGGGTGGCCGAAGCAAAGTTGCGCTGCTTCGGTAATCCCACAAAATACAAACCCGGTACGTGCTCCGCCTTCCCGTTGCGTTGGGCCAGGCTTTCATTGCCCGCCACATGCAGACCTGCCAAAAAACCAAGGTTCGGACGAAACCCGGTCGCGAAAACCAAACTGTCCACGTCAGTATGCTGCCCATCAGCCCAGATCACGCCCGTTGACGTTACCTCCGTGAACATCGGTTTGCGCTCAAAAAGTCCCTGCTTTATGGCTCGACGATAGGTGCCATCATCCAGTACAGGGGTACTTTGGTCATTCAGCCAACGAGTCTTCTCCATCCCTGTCCACTTGAGCCAAGCATGAAAATCCACACCGAGGATCTTTTGCGGAAAAAACCGAATCGACTCCCTTGCCGCCAATACGACACTGCTGACCTGAGCCAACTCATGGGCAATTTGTACAGCTGAGTTGGCAGCACCTATGACCACTACTCGTTGATCACTGAAGCCGTCGACATTTCGGTAATCAGCACTGTGTAAACGTTGCCCGCGAAAACTCCCCAGCCCCTGAATGTCAGGAATGAACGGCTGATTGAATCCGCCAGTGCAAACGATCAATGCTTTTGAGCAGAAACGCTGACCATCAGATGCCTGAAGCAAAAAGAGTCCATCCTCCCTACTCACTCTCTGGACTCGTATGTTCTGCCGAATGGGTAGCTGGAAAGCATCCGCGTACTGCTCCAAATAACGTACGACTTCATCGCGTAGCGGATAGTGCCTGGCTTCAGCTGGAAAGGGCATCCCAGGTAACGATGAGTAAGCAGCAGGGGAAAAAAGTCTCAGGTTGTCGTAGTAGTTGCGCCAGTTTCCACCTGGCTGGCTCTCGGCGTCCAGGATGAGAAAACTGAGATTCTGCTGCCGCAGATGCCAACCGGACGCGAGCCCAGCTTGGCCCGCACCAATAACGATGACATCCTTGGGCTCATTAATTATGTTCATGTATGCGCACTCATGCATATATAGAGATAATAAAAAACTACTCTGGCACACCAGGGCAGCAAAACGGGGCCAGACTCTTCATTTGTTGGAGAATGGCTTCGAGCCGTGTCACCACCGCCGGTCCATCCACCTCGTAGAACATCTGCCTGCTGACCTTGGTAGCGCGGACAATGCCGGCCTCTAATAGCACTTGCAGATGACGGGACACCACTGAACGCTCTTGAGGTAGCCCTTCGGCAATCTCACCGATATCTGCTCGCCCCAGTTGCATGACTCGCTTGAGCACAGCTACCCGCGACGGCTCGCACAGAGCCTTGAAGAAGGCTCCATCGAGAGAGTCGATTGCAGCATCAATTGCACGTGAACGTGTAGAGGTTCGGTTTGTCATGCGGATGACTATATGTGCATATCCATGCACGCGTCAATTGTCCGAATGAGCGTCAACAACAGATATCAATAGCACCTGATCAATGCCTGCAAGCTCCAGAATGATTGTGGAGCGCACACGTCAGGGTGGCGGCGAGATTCTGGGTTTGAAGAAGGTGGGGAGCGCCTGCGATGCGCCGGGCGTGGCAATTGCACAGATGGTGGATGCTATCGCCAATGGGCGCCTCGAGCCACCCCGCAGGGTCACTGTGGGAGAAGGCTAACCCTTTCGTCGCGTTTGTTCGTCCTCCGCCAGTGCCTGACGAACGAGCGCCCGAGCCGCCCAGGCGGCGGTCTCGAGTGATTCTTCGATGCTCGCGCGACTGATATCGCGCACGGCGATCAAAGCCTCGGTGCCCATGACTATCGACAGCGCCTGCTTCAGTCGTTTGCGTGCCCGGGGTGAGAGCGCGTCCTTCAGCGAGTCGACAATCGGCTCAATGTAGCTCATGCGTCGGCCCGGCCGCAGGGGCTCGTGGGACTCGCTTTCGAGCCACACCGTCATGAACGAACGTTCCATCACGTGCAGGCCGATCTCGTCGTCGATCAAGAGTTTGTTCAACGCGTTCGCCGCCAGACCAATGCCCTTGACCGGATCGTCTCCCGGCCGCCAGATGCGCTCCAGCGGCTGCATGTCACGATCGGCCGCCGTCTCGCTGATCAACGCCTCAATCGAGGGAAAGTAGCGATACGCCGTGGCGCGCGACACCATCGCGCGCTCGGCCACTTGCGCAACAGTAGGGTTATAGCCCTCGTCGCGCAACGCGACGGCGGCATCCATAAGCGCTTGACGCGTTCGGAGCCGCTGGTTGGCGCGACCCTGATCGCCATCACGGTTCGAGGGGCTTGACTTCGTGTTCGACATGGAATAAATAAGACTCTGTCTTGTAATGAGACTCGAGTCTCATAATAGACCCATGGCAACCAACCAACAAGAGGTCGCCCTTTATGAGCCCCCCAGAGCAACGGCAGGTCGATCGAATGATTGACCGTCGTTTCCATTTCAACTCCAGGGACGCTGTCGACGGTGAATCGAACACCCTGCTCGACGCCATCGAACACGATGTCACGGAATACGCCACTGGCCTGTGCGCGGCACAACCGCCGCGCCGGGCATAACGACTTCACATCGTTTTTTCAGCAACTGAGCGCGCCTCAGGGCGCATGAGGTGAATGCCATGAATCACAACCCCCGTTCGCGGACCTGGTTTCGGCTCGCTGCCCTCTACTTTGCCATTGGCGTGGTGCTGGGTGTGACGATGGGCGCTTCCGGCGACCACTCGCTCTTCGCGGTACATGCCCATGTCAATCTGTTGGGATGGGTGTCGATGGCACTGTTCGGACTCATCGGCACAGTGCACCCGTCAATTACCGAAGGGCGCGCTGCTGCAGCACAGTTCTGGACGTACAACGTCGGCGTCCCGGTGATGCTCGGCGCTCTGACACTACGCCTCAAGGGCATCGTGTCAGTCGAGCCATTGATTGCCGTCGCATCAATCCTCATTGGCTGCAGTGTGCTGCTGTTTGTGTGGCTGACGTTCTCGCGCATCGGCGTAGCGACCGAGCGCTTGAGCAGCGCAGCCGGGGGCAGGTCCGTGCCGCAAACCAAGTAAAGTGTGCGGGTCATTATAAAAATTTGGGATGTGTGGTGTTCTCTGGAGCATGCCCGCTCCCACATAGAGCCACGGGAGTCCTAGGCGGGCGTGATATACGTGACCATCCACCGCAAAAACGCCTTCACCTTGGGCACTTCCCCCGCATGCTCGGCATGGGCGATGAAGTGTGCGCCAGCGCTGGGCATCGCGTAATCCCAGGGAATTACCAGGCTGCCCCGGGCCAGTTCGTCGCTCACCATGTACCGGGGCACCAGCGCCACGCCGTACCCCGACTGGGCGGCGCGAATGCACATGTAAAACGTGTCGAAACGTGGGCCGTGATAGCTGTTTTGCGAATGCAGACCCTGTTCCAGAAACCATGCATGCCAGGCCTCAGGGCGGGAGGTGCATTGCAGCAAAGTGTGTTGGGAAGGGGCGATCTCGGTGCTGGCGACGAACCCCGGGGCGCAGACCGGCACCACATCTTCACTGAACAATTCAATGCAGGTCGCACCCGGCCAGGAGCCCTGGCCGTAGAAAAACGCGATATCGGCCTTGGCCTGCAATACGTCGAAAGGCTCCAGATCGGTGCGAACCTCCAAGTGAATGCGGGGGTGCAGCGCTGCGAAGTCCTTGAGCTTGGGCACCAGCCAGCGGTCGCCGAAGGTCGGCTGGGTGGCGATGCGCAGGACTTCGGTTTCGCCGCCGTAGCTGAGGATGTAGCGGCTGGAGATGTCCACCTGATTGAGGATTTTGTGCACTTCGGCCAGGTACAAGGCGCCGGCCGGCGACAGGTGCAGGCGTTGGCGCACTCGCTCGAAGAGGTTGTGGCAGAGCATTTCCTCCAACTGCGCCACCTGCTTACTGACGGCGCTTTGGGTCAGGTGCAACTCTTGGGCGGCGCGGGTGAAACTGAGGTGGCGAGCGGCCGCTTCGAAGCACTGCAGGGCGGTCATCGACGGCGTTAAACGTTTTGAAAACACGAGGCCACCTAAAGGGGAACGGATGCGGCGCCAGGGGCAGTTCATTCCAAACCGGAAGGAGCGCTTGCCGAAAGGTCGTTTGTTGGACGGCTAAAAAACCACTAAAACAGACCGGCATCAAGGATTTCATCCACTATCGGGTGCGTGCAGGCGCGCGACATGTGCGTCGAATAACAAGAAACACTAGGGAGTCGTTGGCATGAAGAGCATGAAATCCACCCTGGCCTTGCTGGCCGCCACCGCCCTGTTGGGTGTGACCGCTACCGCTCAAGCGGGGGCGACGCTGGATGCCATTACCGCAAAGGGCTTTATCCAGTGCGGTGTCAGCGATGGCCTGCCGGGGTTCGGCGTGCCGAACGCTCAGGGCAAAATGACCGGGATCGACGTCGATGTTTGTCACGCGGTGGCTGCCGCGCTGTTTGGCGACGCGTCGAAAGTGAAGTTCAGCCAGTTGACCGCCAAAGAGCGCTTCACCGCGTTACAGTCGGGGGAGATCGACCTTATTTCCCGCAACACCACCTGGACCAGTTCCCGGGACGCCGGCATGGGCCTGGTGTTCACCGGCGTGACCTATTACGACGGGATTGGCTTTTTGGTGAACAACAAACTGGGGGTGAGCAGCGCCAAGGAACTGGGCGGCGCGACCATCTGCATCCAGGCTGGCACCACCACCGAACTCAACGTGTCGGATTACTTTCGCGCCAATAACCTCAAATACACCCCCATCACCTTCGACACCGCCGATGAAAGCGCCAAGGGCCTGGAAGCCGGTCGTTGCGATGTGTTGACCACTGACCAGTCGGGCCTTTACGCCCAACGGATCAAAATGGCCCACCCCGACGAATTCGTGGTGCTGCCGGAAATCATCTCCAAGGAGCCGCTCGGCCCGCTGGTGCGCAAGGGCGACGAGGAGTGGTTCAGTATTGTCAAGTGGACCCTGTTCGCCATGCTCAACGCCGAGGAAATGGGCATCACCTCGCAGAACGTCGAAGAGCAGGCCAAGAACACCAAGAACCCGGATGTCGCACGGCTGCTGGGTGCCGATGGTGAATACGGCAAGGACTTGAAGCTGCGCAAGGACTGGGTGGTTCAGATAGTCAAACAGGTCGGCAACTACAGCGAAGTGTTTGAGCGCAACATTGGCCAGGGCAGCGTGCTGAAGATCAAGCGAGGCCTCAACGCCTTGTGGAACAACGGCGGGATTCAGTACGCACCGCCTGTGCGCTGAAGTGTTGAAAGTTCTGTAAAACACAAAATGGTTACCCCGTCCCACCCTGTGAACGCCCACTAAGCTTTCACAGGGTGCCTATCGGGGGCCATAGCCATGAACAAAGTAGATATTGCCACCTCTGAGATGGCGAAAACCGTTTCGTGATTTGACTGCCTGCCTCAGGAGCCTAGTCGCCGCTTCCAGCCATTGATGAAAGGCTGCTTCGGGTCAGTCGCGACAGGCAGAAATCGGCCAGAAGCGGCCACTCGAAGCTGCCTGCTGAAACGTGGTCGATTCACCTTGGCCTACTCTGGATCGAATGCAATCGGAAAAAATGCAGGTGCGGTTCTAAAGATACCTATCACTTCCCCCTCTAAGTGAACGCTGCCTGTCCCGCAGGCCACCCGTTCAGCTCGTCGCCCCACGATTTCCTTGTCATGAAATGAAAATTCGCTGTCGTGCGATGCGAGGTGGCCGCAGCCGCTGCTGCCCTAGAGTCGGTGCAAAACAACACAGCGCCCGGAAACACGAGAGCCGCCATGAGCAGATCCACCCGAACGAGCGAGACCGCAACCCCTACCCAGCGCCCCCCGGCGACCGGCCGAAAACGTCGCGCTCGCAAGGATGTCGATCTCCCGGACAACACCCAGCAACAAGAGCTGATCGGCACGGCTGCCAACCAGACCCCGGCAGGCAATCCGCTAGTCAGTGTGCGCGCGGCGGACCTGGCCAGCTCGGCCGGTTACCTGCTCAAGGCCGTGGGCAAGTCGCCGCTCAAGGCTGGCGCTCATCTGGGTGGCTACCTGAAGGAGCTGCGCGGTATCGTCGGCGGCAAGTCCAGCATTGCGCCGGACCAGAAGGACAAGCGCTTCGCCGATCCCGCCTGGCAATCCAACGCCTTCCTACGCGCGCTGCTGCAGAGCTACCTGGCCGGCCAAAGTGAGCTGACCCGCTTCATCGAATCCACCGACCTTGCCCCGCTGGAAAAGAGCCGAGCCCGGTTCATAGCAGCGCTCCTGGCCGATGCAATGGCACCGAGCAACTCGCCGCTGACTAATCCAGCGGCGCTGCGCAAGATGGTGGATACCGGTGGCATGAGCCTGGCCCGGGGCATCCGTCAATTCGGCCAGGATATGCTGAACAACCGTGGACTCCCGAGCCAGGTCGACAGCACGCCGTTCAAGGTTGGGGAAAACATCGCCACGGCCAAGGGCGAAGTGGTGTTTCGCAACGAGATGTTCGAGCTGCTGCAGTTCGCGCCCACCACCGAAAAGGTCTATGCCCGGCCCTTGGTGATGTCGCCGCCGCAAATCAACAAGTACTACGCCATCGACCTGTCGCCGGAGAAAAGCCTGATCAAGTGGATCCAGGACAGCGGCGTAAACCTCTTCGTCATCAGCTGGCGCAATCCCACCAGCGAGCACCGCGACTGGGGCTTGTCCGATTACGCGTTGTGCCTCGACCAGGCTGTGGACGTAGCGCGCAGGATCACCGGAAGCCCGGATGTGAACATGTGGGGCTCCTGCTCGGGCGGCATCACCCTGGCGGCCTACCTGGGCTGGCTGGCGGCCCGTGGCGAAGGCCACAAGGTGGCCAACACCAGCTGGGCCGTGTGCGTGCTCGACATGCCCTCGGCGCTGGACGACACCACCCTGGGGCTGTTCACCAACCCATCCGCCCTACGCGCAGCCAAGGCCAGCTCCCGGCGCAAGGGAGTGCTGAGCGGCCAGGGCATGGCCCGCATGTTCGCCTGGATGCGACCCAACGACCTGATCTGGAACTACTGGGTCAACAACTACCTGCTTGGCAATAAGCCGCCGGCCTTTGATAT
The DNA here is from genome assembly GCF_057838875.1 of Pseudomonas sp. KH_050. Lineage (NCBI taxonomy): Bacteria > Pseudomonadati > Pseudomonadota > Gammaproteobacteria > Pseudomonadales > Pseudomonadaceae > Pseudomonas > Pseudomonas sp. KH_050. The sequence goes on from NZ_CM174478.1 coordinate 4,024,697, forward strand.
TTTGGCCTGGAACAACGACACCACGCGGCTACCCGCCCAACTGCACGCGGACTACCTCGACCTGGTCCAGCAGAACCCCTACAGCAACCCTGGCTCCCTGGAGATTGCCGGCGAGTCGATCGACATGACCCAAGTGAAGGTGGGCGCCTATGTGATTGGCGGCACCACCGACCACATCACCCCCTGGCAGGGCTGCTACGGCACCGCCCGGCTGTTTGGCGAGGACACAACCTACGTGCTGTCCAACGCCGGCCACCTGCAGAGCCTGGTGAATCCGCCGGGCAATCCCAAGTCGTTCTACTACGCAGCGCCTGCCGTCGCCGAGTTCCCGGAAACCTGGCTGCAGAACGCCGGGGAGCGCCAGCAAGGCAGCTGGTGGCCGCATTGGCGCGAATGGATCGGGCAGCGCTCGGGCGACAGCCTGCCGGCGCCGAAGAAGCTCGGCTCGCGCAAGTACCCGCCACTCTGCCCCGCACCTGGCACTTATGTCATGGAGCGTTGAGGCTGCCATCTATTCCTTGAGCTGACCCACGCCAACCGTGGGTTTCAGCGCTTTGCGCAGGTGAGGATCGACTGAGCGGCGCGGCCCTCGAGTCTCGGAATGATCGATGGCAGATGGCTAAAGATCAGGCGGTAGCCAACGACTCGCATCCTGTCACTGTCTCGGCTCAGACGTTCGCTGAAGATCGAACGCTGCACGGCATCTGGGTGGCGAGGGCGCAATTGGAGGCGATCGGGGCAGTTGCAGCTTCTTGAGAAATACAACGGAGAAGCATCTTGGCGTTCACGACTGACAGCTTTGGGCCCAGGCTGTGTGAGAAAACGCATGCACCGTTTTGAAGTCTGCGTTGCTACGTAAAATCTGCCAGCGTTTGGTTAGTCAGCAGACCTGAAATTTGCGTAGGAACGCGACTTTCGTTCCGATTCTGACCGTCAAACTTGCTCTAAAACGTTTTCACACAGCCTGGGTTGGTTGCTGCCCTTTGCGACAGGCAGCAATCGGCCAACAACTGCCTGTCGTGAAGGGCTAATTTCGACCCATAGCTACCTATCGCATGAGGTAGAAAACAGCGAGAAGTAGCCGCCTCTGCGCTCTCAAGGGCAGGTTACTGAAGCGTGGCTGTTCAATGCACATCAATAAACGATGGGCTACCGTACAGCCCTCAATGGTGATTCGGACCATTTGCAAACAACCACCGCACACTGGACCAGAAACCAAAGCTCCGCCTGACAGCGCGAACGCCCCTACCGCCGATCTATTCCTCATGACCCCGACCTTCACAGTACAGTCCAGTCCGCCTTCGTGACCTCAGGATAACGAGGGAATCGACCGGCATTTTTTCAGGGGCCGAGTGGGATGCAAGATGATTGACCATGGCTTGAAATACCCGTATAGCTCATGTCAGGCCACAGAGGTTTGTCCTATGATCACGATTGGCTTTGTTTTGCCGCACGGCTTCCAAATCATGGGATTGGCAGCAGTTTCCGCGTTCGAGCTCGCTAACGGCACGGCGAATGAGCCGTTGTATGGCATCCGACTCCTCTCGGAGAGCGGTGGCGCTGTTCCCAACTCGTTTGGTGTCCTTGTTGAAACGAGTCCGCTGTCGAGCAGCAAGGTTGATACGCTGATCGTCACTGGCTCGATGCATCCGGCACCCTCTCCGGCTGACTTGATTATGCAACTGCGTAAGGCATCCGAGTCCACACGGCGCACTGCATCGGTCTGCACCGGGGCCTTTATACTTGGTGAAGCCGGATTGCTCGATGGTCGACGAGTCACCACGCACTGGTTTCATGCGCGCGATCTTCAGAAACAGTTTCCGAAAGCACACGTAGAGGACGATCGAATTTTCATCATCGACGGACCTATCTGGACCTCCGCCGGGATGAGCGCCAGCATAGACTTGGCGCTTGGCATGATTGAGAAGGATTTTGGCCCGGAACTGTCCCGTAAGGTTGCCCAAGACTTGGTCGTCTATCATCGACGTGCCGGCGGACAGTCTCAGCACTCGACGCTGTTGGAGTTAGACGCCAAGTCCGATCGCATCCAACGTGCATTGGCACACGCCCGCCAGAATCTGCGCGCCCCGCTTACAGTAGAAGAACTGGCAAACGCAGCCCATCTGAGCCCAAGGCAGTTCAGTCGAGCGTTTCGAGCCGAAACCGGACAATCGCCCGCCAAAGCAGTCCAACACCTTCGTTTAGAGGCAGCGAGGGTGATGGTAGAGCAAAGCCGTCATTCAATAGACGAAGTCGCCTCCGAAACCGGTTTTATCGATACAGAGCGAATGCGCCGCGCATTCTTGCGTGCATTCGGGCAGCCCCCGCAGGTTCTGCGACGCAATGCGCGATTGGCGGAAGTTTAGGAAGGTTGATCAGTATCTGCGGCTATATCAAGCCCCTGCAGCTCTTGGGTTCGCACTTCGGACGCGCCTGCCAAAAGGCTATATCCCTTGAATTTCGCCCTGAAGTTGTCCGCGACGAATAGCCAATCACCTCGTCGCCTGGAAGCGAGCAAGCGAATTCTCTTGTCACTATGGGATTGAATTATGTTTTGCGGCCCGGACCAGCTAAGACCGGGCCATGACTAGATGTATCTCCGTTAACCACGGTTACACAATTGATACATGCCCTATCGTTCAGACGGAGCGTGCTACCGCACCTACTGCCGCCTCCACGCGACGAGCAAGTTCAAGGAGTTTTCGGTCGTCACCATTCTTGCCGTCTATTTCCAGTCCGATAGGAAGTCCGTTGCTGGACATTCCCATCGGAATACTGATGCCCGGCAACCCTGCGATGCTCCCAGCGACGGTATGCCTCGCGAGAGCTCGGTCGTCGACCTCCTGCCCTGCGATGGTGAACTTCGTCTGTTGCTCAATCGTTGGCGCAGGACAAGGTGTAGTTGGCATGATGAGCGCCTGAGCCCCACTGCTGGAAAATGCCATATTGAATCGGCGCTGGATTTCCGGACGATCATGATCAAGCGCGGTTTGATATGTCTCATGGGAAATAAATCCAGCGCCACTCGGCAATACAAGATGGCCCCATGCATCTTTCAAGCCAGGCTTCAATTCATTGTAGATATCTTCAAATGAGCTCGGTATCCGATTCTTGCGAAGGAAGCCTGCGACCGACTCCATCGTCTCATGGAAGAAAACACTCCACGTCGACCTTTCGGTCATGGCGAAGAAATCTTCACCAAGGTCTACTTCGACAACTTCCGCACCAGCGTCACGCAGCCGACGAATCGTCTCTTTGAAGTGCTCCTCAACTTCATGATTGATACGCTCAAGATGTTGCCGGGGAGCATAGGCTAGCCGGATTCCTCTAAGACCCGTCCAGTCACCATGAACGGTAGATCTAGCTTTCGTGACAACCTGGTCGATCAGTGCGCAATCCTCAACTGTGCGCGCGAATACACCCGCTGTATCGAGCGTATGGGAGATGGGAGCAATCCCATCACCAGACCACCGCCCCGGACTGGGCTTGAACCCCACTACACCACAGAGCGACGCTGGCACGCGGATAGAGCCCACGGTGTCACCGCCGAGAGCCGCGGGCACGATCTGAGCGCCTACCGATGCTCCCGCGCCACTCGAAGAGCCTCCGGTCACGTGTTCAGGATTGTGCGGATTTTTCGCCTGGCCGAAGTGGCTGTTATGTCCGGTCAAACCATATGACATTTCCACAAGATTGTTCTTGCCGAACACTATGCCCCCGGCATCCTTGATCGCTCTAACGACCTCTGCATCTCGAGCTGGCACAAAGTTCTCCAAACTGCGGATGCCGAGTGTTGTCCGTAGACCTTGCGTTAGAAAACTGTCCTTGACCGCAACCGGAACGCCCAACAACGGGGCAGTAGAACCAGTAGCGCGAGCGGTATCAGAGGCTCTCGCCGCGGCAAGCACTGCGGCTTCGTCGATCGTGATAAAGGCGCCCAGGTCAGAGAAAGTGCGAGCTCGCCGAAGTAGCGCCGCAGTATAGGATTCTGACGAAATGTCGCCTCTACGTATGGCGGCCGCCGCAGCAGCAACACCAAGTTCGCTGAACCTGTCAGGTGATATTCCAGTGTCATCGCCCTTAAGCATATAAACCTCACGGTAGGTTGGGTTGAGACGAGGGATGCTCCCTTCGTGACTTGAATCTACCCACACCGCGCCGAGTCCGAAATGTCGAATATACCTCGTTTAGGGACATTGCCCGTCCGCCAATGGATCAGAGCGACCTAACGAAGATCCACATCGCGTTCAGATAAGGTCAACATCGTCGGCAGAAACTTGCGGCGCCTGAATTAAACACAGGCACGGCGGCACCCATAAAAAAACGCCCCCGCGTAAAGCGGAGGCGCATGACGATGAAGTGAATGGTTCACTCCTTGGTAGAGAACAGACCATTGGGCAGTTCCTTGCCGTTCTCGTTATAGGCCGCCTTGACGCTCAGGTACGACTCCATTTCATCAATGTAGCCGTCTGTGTTGGTGTCCTTCTTCGCGAATACGGCTTGCCCCTTCGGCTCAACCACGAGGAACTCGGCGCGCGAGATTCGCGCATCATCATCAGTATCGATCGTGTTGAAGATCGCATCACCGCACTGGCCTTCACCGCACTTCCCTTCGGCGGTCTTTGACAGTGTCTTGGTCTCCGTGCCACCGCACTTTCCTTCACCACACTTCCCTTCAGCGCCAGTGTGCGACGCGGCAAGCATGTAGCCTTGCGGCAATTGTTGTACGGCAAAAGCCGATCCACTCAGAACGATCCCGGCCAGCGCGACGCTCATCAGACCAAGACTCTTGTTACGGATGGTTTTATTGGACATTACATTTTCTCCAGGTGGGGTGCGGCGAAGCCGCTGGGTAGCACTGCGAAATGCAGTAGCAATCAAGATTTGGAAAGCGGCATTTGAACGGAGCCAGGCCTGCGGGGAAAAACCAGCAGGATCGCTGCGATGCCCGCCAACGTGCCTCCCACCCACGGCAACAATAGCGAAACCGTCACCCCCAACGTCAGGAGCACAAGCCCCCAAACGCTCGGACCAGCAGAGCTCTTACTTGCTGAGTCTCGGAGGACGTCGATGAGATGATCGAGGCTTAGTCGACCGGATCCGTTGAGGATGAGCGGCAAAAGCATCACCAGGTAGATCAACGGCAGCTTGTAGTTGCCGTAGCCATCGTTGCTGATTGCGTAGCCTTGCCACAGCTCGCTCAAGCTCGACCAATCCGACGGCCAGTGAATGGTGTAGGTGGCCACTATTGTCAGCGCCCACAGTGACAGTGCGACAAAGCGGGTGCCCAAGCCGAGCAGCAAAGCGAAGCTGCCGACCAGTTCGAACCAGGTTGCCATGGTCCAATTCGTATTCGAGCTCAGCAACGAGAAGGGCATCGGGAACTTGTCGCCAAGGTCGGCGAACCAGTTCGCCCCTTGCAGCTTCTCAAGTCCGGATTCGAAGAATTCCCATGCGAGCAAAATGCGGAGCCCAAAGGGCGCCAACCAAAGCCCGACAACATCAATACGGGATGTCAGCGACTGCTCGACTTGTTGGTTTCGGTTCGACATCTGGTTTTCCTCGGGCAATGCGTGCCCTATTTCGAAGGGCCGGTCGCGCCGATACCGACATTGTTGACGAGCACGGTGATGCTGACATCGGTTTGAAGTACGCGCTCAACACGGGCCAGATCGTCAGCGTCAGTGAGATCAGCTGCGATAGTCTCGACCGAGCGGCCGGTGCGCGTGGTAATCGCCCGCACCAGTTTGCGAAGCTTTTCGACGCGGCGAGCAACCAGGATCAGTTCGTAGCCAGCACGGGCAAGCCGGTCAGCGTAAACAGCGCCAATACCAGAAGATGCACCAGTTACCAGCGCAGTACCTTGGTGGATGTGGGTGTTCATGGCAGTTCCCTTTAACCGGCGGGGATACCGGGTTCAGGAACAAATCTACGCCAACAGGCTTTTGACCTAAATGACGTAGATACCTCCTTTTGCGCCGTCACGTTAGCGAAACTCACGTCTTTGAGTCTGCCCGTTCTGGCTCGGAATGAAGCTCGGAGCCGCAAGCTGAGCTATCCCGCGCCAGACGCTGGCGCGCTGGGTGATTCAGTGCGGTGAACAGCTACTGCCCCTGTTCAACCTCATTCGAGATAAGTTGCTGGATTAGAAGTAGCTTGTTTCTACGGACAAAGAAAAATTGCCGAACAGCAAGCGGCCCGACTGATCTGGCCGGTTTCTGCCGGCTCTCACAGGCAGCTATTGGTCGATTGTGTTGAAAAAGTCGGCTTCGGTTTTCGGGTAAAAAAGAACGCGTCTGAGATTGAAATCCGCACCACACGCAGAAGGATCAGGACTCGGATTTTACGTAGCAGCGTACAAAAATGACGTTTTCACCGCTCAATGCATTGCCCACTTGGCCGGGTCGACTTTTTCAACTCAATCGGTCGAAAGCAGCCATCCACGAACGACCTCTTTTCGGCCAGAAGTGGCCAGCCATGAACAAAGTAGATATTGCCACTCCGGAGAGGATTACCAGGCGTTTCTTTGTCTGCGATTTGGCCACTCCCCTTCACCCACAGAGGGTCTTCTCGCTCGAAGTGCTTATCCCGATCTGGTGATATACAAAATCAAGGCGAATTGCCATGATGCCGAAAGGTACGAGTGCGTATCGTCACAGCCCAGGGGAGTTTCATGCTCGTACACATCTCGAAGCCGGTCCGCTATTTAGCCATCGCCTGCTGTTTTGCAGGCATAAATGGTTGTTCTACCGAAGGAGCAATAGGTGATCTGGCCATGTTAGGCGCGATAGGGGGCTCGATGATGCCAGGCGTGGACTCAGGGACCGTGGCGGCCTTAGGGGCGGTTGCCGCCGGTTCTTTGATCGTTGTGCCACTCCTTTCTAATGACTCGGAAACGGGTACTTCGCCATCCTCGTCGTCCGTTGCCACACCTGCAACGCCGGGTGCCGGCGCTGCAGCACCCACAACCACTGCGGCGCTAATCGCGGCAGAAGTACCTGACGCATACCGCAACGAGTCCTGCGATTACCTTGAAGTTGCCGTCGTATTTGCCCATGAGCGTCTAGATGGCAGAAAAAAGGCCAATGACATCGAGGGTCAGCAGATAGCTCAAGCCCGAATTGCAGCAAGAAGCAAAGCAATGAGCGAGAAAAACTGCCCTCCGTCTACTTGGGTCGGCGGGCGTATTGGTATCAGCATGGACAATATAGATCCACGGTATGTGGCGATGTACAAAATTCCTGCCGAGGGGGCGATGGTACTTTTTGTCGCTCCAAAAGGCGCTGCGGACAAAGCAGGAATCAAAGTGGGCGATGTGATCACAGCGGTCAATGATAAGCCGATAAGGAATGCCATCGATCTACGTACAGTGTTAGGCCATGCACCTATTGGATCAGTGCAGAATTTGAAGTTAAGGCGCGATACGACGTTTAAGGTGGCTAATACCGAAGTGGCCGGCCCGGCGACGCCACTGCCGACTGTAGCAGCCCTGAACGCTTCCGCAGCCGCAACTCTACCTGCAATTCAGCAACCCATCGCTGAACCTGCCAAAATAGCAAGCACCGTAAATTATTGTTATGCCTACCTGACTGTCGGGGAAGAGCGCGGTTCGACTTGTAGCCCGGTGGTTGAAATTAGCGATACCGATCGGACCGGATCTGTATTTCAGACTCGGCTCACTGGCTATGTGGAAAAAGTAAAACAATCCCAGCCTGGCATTTGGGGGGATTTTGAGTATGCCGATACGATTAAAATGCAAAACGCTTTCATCTATCAAATGAAGCCTAAAGCCAGCCTTGATGCGTCGAAGCAAGATGCAGGACTCATTTGCTACGAATCTCGAGCCGATGCAGACGCCCAGTTGAAACGCTCGCAAAAGAATGACTCGTCTCTAAAAATTGTGGGGTGGCCGTAGCTGACTCAGCGCGGGCATTTCGTCCTGATACCGCACTTGCAGCTCATGACGCCCTCCTCCGGATGACGACCGCAAGTTCCACCACCGATTAGCGAAAATGACTGGTAATTCAGCCCTGGTGCGGATCATCACCTCGCCCTTTTCATGCTGATTGCCTGCGCCAGGTGCCGGGTGATGTACCGAACTGGCGTTTGAATGCACGACTGAATGCGGCTTCGGATTCGTAGCCGACTGCGAAGCCGATTTGCGCCACATTACCGCGGCCTTCGCGCAGGTGTTGAGCCGCCACGTGCATACGCCAGAGCGTCAGGTATTGCATCGGTGGCTGTCCGACCAATGCCGTGAATCGCTCCGCGAATACCGAGCGCGACATGCCCACTTCAAGCGCCAGGGCTTCTGCAGTCCAGCCCTCGGTTGGACGAGCATGGAGCAGCGCCAATGCGCGCCCGATATGCGGATCCCGCAAACCCGCCAGCCACCCGCGCCGCTCAGCGGGGAGGCTCGCGACATACTGGCTGACGGCTTCGACGAATAGCAATTCGGATAGCTTGGCGATGACGGTTGTCGAGCCGACGCGCCCCGCCGCGATCTCACTGACAGCGAAACGGAATGAGCTTTCAATCCAGGCTCCCGAAGCCGTCGCGCGCAAGTCCAGTTTCAATAAGGACGGCAGCGCCGAAAGCAACGGGCTGAAGGGTGTTTCGGAGCCGAGGAATCCGCACAATAACTGCGTGGCCTCGCCGCCCCCGCCGTACTTGATTCGTGAAATGCCGCCGACTTCTGGCGGCCGAACAACTTCGCTCGCCGGCATGGGCGCAATGCTCAGGTCGCTGCCAAAAGTATGAGCGTCATTGCGCGGAAGCAGAATGAGTTCGCCTGCCCGCACGTCGATGGTGGCACCACCGTCTATCCGTAATTGCATGTTTCCGGCGGCGACAAAATGCGACGCAATGATATGTCGAGGTGTCGCCAGGAACGGTTTGCAATCGTCCGCAGAGATTCTGCCGTTGATGCACCAGGGCGCAGTGAATTCCGCCTCGAGGAAGATCCCTCCAGAGAGCCGAATCACACGCAAGACATCCGAAAACGCATCCAACAATTGCCAGCCCTCCTTTCCGGAGTCCGGAGCACGTAATCAGGCGCACTGGTCATTCATCGCCTGAACTGCGAGGCCTAGATTAGCACCAACGCGGACTCAGTGATCGAGGCTATCCCCGGATACTTCACCCAAGGTCATTGGCTCCGACGTTAACCGTCATTGCCCCATTCCTACTCGACCAGGGGAAGCAGGAGATCGATATGAACACCGTCGCTATCATACCCGGCTCAGATTCGGGCAATGCCGCCCGTTATGCTCAACTTGTCAGATCATCGAAGAAAGCGGAATGGCAGATCGATCGCGATTTGCTACAGGACCGGAGTTTCGACTTCTCGCACAAATTCTTGCCCGACGGACTATCGCGGATCGACCGCCTGACCTTTCTCACCGCGGACGAGGCGCGCCTGCTCAGTCAGATTCAGGGCCGAACCTATGCGTATATCTTTGGCCTGGTCGAGCGTTTTATCAGTGCCAAAATGCTCGATCAAGGTCGGGCCCATGTATTTGACGATCAGCTCGCACTCGAAGCGCTGGTGCGCTTTTCTAACGAGGAGATCAAGCATCAGGAGCTGTTCCGGCGCATGGAGACGATGATGGGTTCGCAATTGCCAGCGGGATATCGCCAAGTTGCCGATCCAAACGATGTAGCGCGCGCGGTACTTGCGGCCAGCACCTGGTCGGTGCTGGCGCTGACCTGTCATATCGAGCTGTTTGTCCAGGCGCACTACGCGCAAAGCATCGCCCCACACGAGGAGTTGTGCCCACTGTTCAAGGATGTCTTCAAATTTCACTGGAAGGATGAAAGCCGGCACGTCGTACTCGATGAACTGGAGTGGAAGGCGGAGCACGCGAAACTCTCGCCAGCCGAGCGCGACCAGGCAGTGAACGATCTGATTGCGCTGGTGGCGGCCGTCGACGCAATCCTGCAGGCACAATCGGCATCCGATGCCGACTACTTTATTGGAAATGTTTCACGATCGTTCAGTGTCGATGAGACAGCGCAAATCAAAGCCTGCGTGCTGAGCGCCTACCGCTGGCAATACATTATCTCGGGTGTGCAGCATCCCCACTTTGGCCGGCTGCTTACGCGCATGACTACGCCAGCACAGATGTCCATGATTCAGACCGCACTGGCACCCATCATGAGCCATTGATCGACAGGCGCGACCGACCGCGCGTCGGCCGCGCTGCTGCGGGATGACGTGCTGAAAATGATTGATCGAGGATGGCAGCCATGACAATACCGATGTGGATGTTGCTTGGATTTGCGACCTGGACTTTGCTGCTGTTGATGGCAACCGTCGGGGTGTATCGCTGGGTCAGAATCCTGTTCTCGAGTGTTCCGATTGGCTCTTTCCGAAGCGATCAGCTCGAAGGCGAGGATTGGTATCGGCGCGGGACAAGAGCACACGCGAACTGTGTGGAAAATCTGCCGGTGTTTGGCGCCATCGTGTGGGTGATTTCAGCCCTTGGTGTCAACGGTCCGGCAGTGAACTACTTGTCCATCATCGTCCTGATCGCTCGCGTGTGCCAGTCTCTGGTTCACGTATCCCATGTGCAAACCGATACGTTCGTGGCGGTTCGGTTTACCTTCTTTTGCGTTCAGTTGGTCTGTTTTCTCGCGCTCATTGTTATAGCCGCTAGTTACGGCGTATGAATATCTTAAATAGAGGAATGAATCCAGGCCTGGTCCTGCAAATCCTGTTCGAGGAGTCTGATCATGTCCGTAGAGGCAGTCAACGTGATACACGTCCATGCAGAGTCCAACCATGCCGACCAGTTGGGCACTGAGCTGGAATCCATCATCGATAAGCTGGGGCAGATAGAAGAATGCATGGATTACCTCGTCGTGCGGTGCCGGTGGAATACAAACACATGGGTAGTGACTAGTTATTGGCGTACACGGGCCGCGATGGAACGACACTTCCAACATTCGGACTTATCCCTCTTCATTGAATTGCTGAGCAGCGGTCGAGTGCGTCGGATGCAGATCAGCAGCTTCCTCAATCAACACGCTATGGGTACTTGAACGACTGGATGAGAGATGAACATCAATGAGTTGATCCAGACTATGCCAACGGCTGGTGGCTGGTCACACAGTGGAGACCGCCACCCAAACCGGCGACGACCGATACCTGCTTGATGAACTCACGGCGAGTCGACATGTGTTGATTCCTGAATGTTTGTCGTTATTACATGGTTTGCGAAGGCCGGTTGCCTGGACACCGGCCGGAAGTCATTTCGTGGTGGCTGTCTTGAACCTGGTCCAGGTTCGCATGCGCGCCCGCATATCAGGCTGGGGAATGTCCTTGCCGGGAATCAGCCGTTCATAAGTGGCATCGTCGAGATAAATATCCGGGTTATTGCGCATTGTCGCATCGACGCTCGAACGTGCCTTGGCATTGGAGGTTGGGTAGCCGGTGAAGTTACTGATGGCGGCCATGTTCTGCGGGCGCATGACGAAGTTGATGAACGCATAAGCGTACTCCGGATGTTTGGCGTCGACCGGTATTGCCATGGTGTCCATCCACACCGTGGTGCCTTCACGGGGAATGCGGTACTCAAATTGAGTGCTTTTGCCGGCGCTATCTGACGCCCGTTGCGCTTGGGTCATGTCGCCGCTGTAACCGAGCGACACGCACAGGTTGCCGTTCACCAGGTCGGTCACCGGCTGCGACTGGAACTTGCGAATGTGTGGCCGCAGTTTCAGCAGCAATTCACTCGCCGCGGCCAGGTCCTCAGGCTTGGCGCTGCGTGGTTCGCGGCCCAGGTAATTGAGCACGACCGCCAGCACTTCGTCCGGCGAATCGATCATCGAGATGCCGCAATTGGCAAATCTGGCGGCCAGTTCCGGTTTGAACAGCATGTCCAGGCTGTTGACCGGGGCATTCGGCATGCGCTGTTTGATCTGCTCGGCGTTGTAGGTCAGGCCGATGGTGCCCCACGTGTAGGGCACAGTGGCCTGATCCGAATGCACATAATGCGTACGCAGCTTCTGCAAACCGGGTTCGATGTCCTCCAGGGCCGTGAGTTTTGACCGGTCCAGCGCCAGCAGACTGCCGGCGCGCATCAAGCGCTCGGCAACGGTGTCGCCCGGGAAGATCAGGTCATAACCACTACCGCCGGCCAGCATCCTGGCTTCCAGCGTCTCACTGCCATCCATGACGTCGTAGATCACTTTGATCCCGGTTTCGGCGGTGAATCGGCTCAGGGTGTCCTCGGCAAAATAGTCGGCCCAGTTGTACAGCCTGAGGGTTTTTTCCTCCGCGTGCAGCGACGGCAAGACACAGCAAAGGGTCAACCCCAAGGCGCCGAGCAACCGTCTCTTGGAAACGTGCATGTCAAACTCCTTGAGTGTTCCAGCGTGCATTGATATGACGACCGTCCTGGCTCAGCAGCGCCGCGTACATGTCCGGACGGCGGTCGCGGTAGATACCCCAGCTCTGACGTTCTTCGCGCATGGCGGTCAGGTCCAGGCTGTGCACCAGCACGCCGGTGCTGTCACGGTCCGCCTCGGCGAGCAATTTGCCCTTGTGGTTGCAGATAAAGGACGAGCCGTAGAAGCTCATCTGCAGGGTCGAATCAGTGGTCGCCACTTCTCGGCCGACGCGATTGGCCGCCAGTACCGGCAGGATGTTGGCGGCCGCATGACCGCGCATGGTCATCTGCCAGTGATCCCGTGAATCCAGGGCTGCGCAGCCAGGTTCAGAGCCAATGGCGGTGGGAAACAGCAAGACTTCGGCGCCCATCAACGCCAGGCAGCGCGCGGTTTCGGGGAACCACTGATCCCAGCAGATCCCCACGCCGATGCGCCCGAACGCCGTGTCCCAGACACGGAAGCCGGTATCGCCGGGACTGAAATATTCCTTCTCCTGATAACCAATGGCGTTGGGGATATGGGTCTTGCGATACACCCCCAGCAGGCGCCCATCGGTATCGGCCACGCTCAAGGAATTGAAGTAGGCATTGCCGGCCTTCTCGAACCAGCTCAGCGGTAGTACCACCCCCAACTCTTTGGCCAATGCGGCAAAACGCTTGAGTACAGGGCTGTCTCGAAATTCTTCGGCCAGGGCCAAGTGTTTGTGGCTTTGCTCGATGCAGAAATACGGCGTGGCAAACAGCTCCTGCAGCAGGATGACCTGGGCGCCCTTGGCAGCCGCCTCACGCACCAACTGCTCGGCCTGATCGAGGTTGTGTTGCAAGTCCCAGGTGCAGGGCATTTGGGTGGTGGCAATCGTCAACAGGGTCATGGCATCAACCCTCCAATGGCCAGGCGGGCTGTTGCTGGGTGATGCAATGCACACCGCCGCCGCCATGCGCCAGATGATTGATCCGCACCGGTACCACTTCGCGGTCGGGGAAGGCCCGAGCCAACACTGTCGCAGCCGCCTGGTCGGCCTCAATGCCATAGGCCGGCATGATGATCGCGTTGTTGGCGATGTAAAAGTTGGTGTAGGAGGCACAGAACACTTCAGCTTCGGTGTCGACGGCATCGGTGGCTTCATACAGCTCGATCAGCTCGAATTTTCGGCCTTGGGCATCGGTGGCCAGCTCCAGGGCACGACGGTTCTCGCGGGCCACCTCGGCATACACCGAGTGCCTGTCATGGGTGGCGTCCACCAGCAACACGCCAGGGCGTGCGAATGCACACACGCCATCGACATGGCCATCAGTCATGTCGCCAGTCACATAGTCCGGATCGCCCGGTAGCCAGATCGTCTTCTTCACGCCCAGCTGACGCCTGAAGATCGCCTCCATCTCAGCCTTGTTCATGCCTGGGTTGCGATTGGGGTTGAGCAATACCGACTCGGTGGTAATCAGCGTTCCTTCGCCGTCGACATGGATGGCGCCGCCTTCGTTACTCAACGGTGTGCCAAAGCACTGCACGCCCAGGTGATTGAGTACGCGGCGCGCCAGGCTTTCGTCCAGATCGTGCGCCGACTTGCCGCCCCAGGCGTTGAAGCGCCAACTCACACCGGCCAGGCCTTGTTGCGGGTGGCAGACGAAGCTCGGGCCGGAGTCCCGGCACCAACTGTCGTTCACCGCCAACTCGATCAATTCGATGTTGGCCCCGCACAAGGCTTTGGCACTGGCGACAGCAGACGGATCGACGACCATTTTCACCGGTTCGAAACGGGCAATGGCGTTGGCCACGCGAGCGAAGTCTTCCTGCACCAACGGCAACGTGACGCCCCAACCCGACTCCCAGAGGGCCTTGTTGTGCGGCCAAACCATCCAGGTCGCGGCGTGCCGAGCCCACTCTGCCGGCATCATCCAACCGGCGTTTTGAATTTCATTCTGCTGCATGATAAAAAGCCCATTTAGTTAAGCCATTGTGTTCAACAAAACTGCCTTGGCGGTCTTGGCACGTATGCTACGGCTGTAAAAACGGGCAAACAAACGATGGATTTTGCAGAAAAGTGATTAGAGGAACTTATCAATATGCTCAAGCACTGGCCACCGCTCAGCACGCTTCGCGGCTTTGAGGCAGCCGCCCGACTGGGCAGTTTCCACAAGGCCGCCGCCGAGTTGCACCTCACCCAGTCGGCCATCAGTCAGCAGATCCGCAGCCTTGAGGCGTACCTTGAGCAACCCTTGTTCTTTCGCAGTGGACGCAGCGTCAGCCTGACCGATGCGGGTCACGACTTGCTCAGCACCACCCAGGCGCTGCTGCAACAACTGGCCGTCGGCATTCGCCGCCTTGGGCAGTACCAGAAACCCAACCAATTGGTCCTCAACACCACCCCGGCGTTCGCCCGTCATTGGCTGCTGCCACGCTTGGGGGATTTTCGCCGCCAGCATCCGGACGTTGATCTGTGGATTTTCAGTACCGATGAAGTCCCGGACATGACCACTCAGACCATCGACCTGGCGGTACGCGATGACATCAGCTCCCAAGCCGAGTGCAGCTTCAAGGTGCTGCACGCAGACCGCCTCTACCCTGCTTGTCACCCGAACCTGTTGGCGCTGCCACGCGAACAGCGCACCACCCTTCACGGCGAGCGGGAAATGGACTGGAGTCACTGGGCGGTGGAGGCAGGCATCGATGTCGGCCAGAAAGATCAGGGGCTGAACTTCTCCGATCCCGGCCTGCTGCTGGACGCCGCGTGCGCGGGGCTCGGTATCGCCCTGGTCAGCCAGTTACTGAGCCGGCAGGCGCGCGCCAACGGAGTGTTGCAACCCTTGGTGGAGCAAACGATTCGCGGCCCGAACTGGGCCTTGCTGACCCATCGCGACAGTGAGAACAATGCGCGAAGCTTCAGCGAGTGGTTGCTGAGTAATCTGGAGGCAGCAAGTAAAAAATCAGCGTGAGCAGCACATAGATCCGCCGGTCGATTGAGCGGTTTGCGTCACCCATGGCATTGCTTTTTGCGAGTGGGGCCGCGCCACGGGGAAGCACCCACAGATAAAGCGGTGCCACTGCAACGACCAACAACACCCCATAAGCCACGCAAGTTGAGCGCCATCCAAAGTGCTCGATGACCAGCGCAACCGCAGGCCAGGAAAGCGTTGTGGCAAATCCTGAAATAAGCGTGACCCCAGTAATCGCGCTCCCCGCCCGCTCCCCGTATAGAGAGCCTAAAGTGGCGAACAGTGCTTCATACAGCCCCAACGCCATACCGACACCCATCACTGCCCAGGACAACAGGAACATGGGCAGTGAGGCCGAGTTGGCCATCAGAAACAATCCGATGGCGACACCCAGGCCGCTGCTGGCAAGGATCGGGCGACCACCGTAGCGGGCGATAAGCCGACTGATCAATGGCGCCAGCACCGCAGAAACAAGAATGCTCAGAGACAGTGCGCCATAGACCCACTGGCTGGCCCAGCCCGTCTCTTTCATGATCGGGTCAGCCATGACGGCCATCAGGAAAAATGAACCTCCCCAGACCAGAACTTGCAGCATTCCCAAGAGGAAAATGCCGAACATGCCAGGTAATCGAGTTTGATCGTTCAACACAGTGTCATCAGTGGTGGGGGGTTCCGGCCAAGAACTGGCGGCTGTAACGGGGAGACATACCGCCGAATTGGACGCGCCGGTTGCTCAGAGCAGATGTCCGGCCCAGATCTTGCGATTGACCAGATCCGCGGCAATCTCGATAAAAGCATCCCCGACAAATTTCGCGGCGGGGCTGACGCGCCTGTCCGCGGGAAAGACCTGAACCAGTTTGCGCATGGGAACGGGATCGACCAGGGGCGCGGCAGACAACACGCCGGATTCGACTTGTGCGTAGATCGACGCCAAAGGCAGCGCCGTTAAACCAAAGCCATTGCGGACCAGGTCGATCATCGCGCCGAAAGAGTCAGCTTCAACGCTGGTCTTGAGCTTGATCCCGACTTCACGCGCGCAGTTATCCATGATCACGCGAAGGCCGTGTCGAGCGCTTGGCAATACCAGTTGCTGCTCGGCCAAAGACTCGAAGGACACCGGCGTGTCGATGCGCAGGTTGGCACTGGCGGGCCCGACCAGCAGCAGATTCTCCATCATCACCGGCACGATTCGCAGCGTATGCAGGGGTTGAGGGTCATAGGAAATGGCCAGTTCCAATTCACCGCGCTGAACCCAATCCAGCAAGTAGCCGCTGAAGGCCGAGGAAAACCTGACGGCGAGATTCGGATGCGCCTCTCTGATCTTGCGCACCAGGGGGACGGTGACAATTTCCGCCACCGTCGGCGTTGTACCAATGACCACCGTTCCACGAAAAGACGACCTTCCACCTACCACCGAGCTTCGAATGGACTCCATTTCTTCCATGATTCGGGTGGCATGCGCCAGCACCTCGCGGCCGACATCGGTAATTTCCATTCCCCTGCCATGTCGGTCAAACAGGTAGGCGCCGAGTTCTTTTTCCAACAATCGAATTTGACGGCTAAGTGCCGGTTGCGCGATGTGAAGCCGATCGGAGGCCTTGCTGAGGCTGCCTAGCTCGGCCACATGAATCAGGGTTTTGAGTTGAACGACATCCATTACCAGGCCAGTCAAAGTCGGGCTCGGCGCGATATGCGTCGAACGTAGTGTCAGTGTAAACGCATTAGCGCCCCCTGGAATGTCGCAGGCCCCACGTCGCATGGGGCCTGGCGGCTTTCGAGCCGGCGGTATCCCCCAGCCTGCAGGGGCTGCAAGGCAAGCTATAGAATTTCGGTATATCAGTTAGGCCTGGCTGACGGCTTATTCCCCTCGCCACTCTGCGGTAGCGTGCAATCAACGTCAGCGCCAAGCGCGTTCGACTCACTACAAGAATAAGATACGAGGACTTGCGCCATGATTGACAACGTCTCGCCTTACCTGACCCGGCCGATTGACCCAGACAACGAACAGCAGACCTCTCGCCGACATCCCCCCTCCCCGGATTACTTGACCGTCAGCGGGTTAAAGCCGCTGCGTTAAGTACATCAACCCGTCGAGCCAGCAACGTCGGAGACGCTCCTCGTATCGTCTCGCCTTGAAGAAAGGGTGAACAGCATGTCCGCATCAACTACAGACTCAACCGACCACGCCGCCAAGACCGACCCGGTGAAAAATCCGAATCGAGTCAAAGCCATCATGGGCGCTTGCTCAGGCAACCTGGTGGAGTGGTACGACTTTTTCATCTACGCCTATACCGCCATCTACTTCGCGTCTTCGTTTTTTCCTAAAGGCGACACCACCAGCCAACTGCTCGCAACCGCCGGCGTCTTCGCGGTCGGCTTTTTCATGCGCCCCCTCGGCGGCTGGATTTTTGGCTGGATTGCCGACACTCGCGGGCGCAAGGTCTCGATGATCATCTCGGTGTTCATGATGTGCGCCGGCTCCCTGCTGATCGCCATCATGCCGACCTATGAAACCATCGGTGTGGCTGCCCCGGTTTTGCTCGTCGTCGCCAGACTGATTCAGGGCTTATCGGTAGGCGCGGAGTACGGCACCGGCGCCACCTATATCAGTGAAATCGCGACACCGGGCCGGCGCTGCTTCTATGGCTCCTTTCAGTACTTCACCATCATCGCCGGTCAGCTGCTGGCCTTGATGACCGTGGTCATTCTGCAGCAAACCCTCACCGCTGAAGAGTTGCGCGAATGGGGCTGGAGGATTCCGTTCTTCATCGGCGCCCTGAGCTCGATCGTCGTGGTGTATCTGCGGCGGGCAATGCATGAAACCGCCAGCAAAAAAGACATGAACCAAAAAGATGCCGGCTCGCTGCGCGGCATGTTCAAACACAAACGGGCAGTCGCCCTGGTGGTGGCGTTCACCATCGGTGGTTCGCTGTATTTCTACACCTTCACCACCTACATGCAGAAGTTTTTGGTGATCTCTGCAGGTTTCAGTCCGGAAACGGTGAGCTTCATCATGACGGCGGCCCTGGTCGGCTTCATGTTCTGCCAGCCACTGTTTGGCTTGCTCGCCGACCGCATCGGGATCAAGGCGCACATGCTGATGTTTTCCGGGCTGGCCATGCTGATGGTGATCCCCCTGCTCTATTCGCTGCAATCGGTCAGCAGCCCGTTTACGGCGTTCCTGCTGGTATTTGGTGGCCTGGCCATTGCGTCGCTCTACACCCCGATTGCCGGGATCGTCAAAGCTGAACTGTTCCCGCCCGCGGTACGTGCACTGGGCGTAGGCTTTCCTTATGCCATCGGCAATGCCGCATTCGGCGGCACCGCTGAATACGTGGCCTTGTCGCTCCGTTCGCAGGGTATCGAGGAATATTTCTTCTTCTACGTCGCGGCGATCGTGAGCATCACGTTCATCGCCTCGATGCTGATGCCGAACCTGTCGCGCTATGGGTACATCAGCGGTTCCGGTGAGGTCGAAGAACGCACCGGTTTGAAGGGATGTGCCAAGCCGCACGCTGCGAGGGCTTGAGGCACTGACGATTGCAGCCGCGCTAGTTGAAAGGGCCCATGTCATCCATGGGCCCATTTTTGCATCTCTGAGTAGCAGCACAGCGACCCACCCATGCTGATGATTCTGACCCGCCAGACTCTTTGGGACTAAGTGATTTTCGGAACGCTCCTACTTACTTCCGATGACCACTCCAATACGCACATCTACCTCGATGCCAACGGCGACATTGATCACAGCGAAGGCAGTGGCACGGATTCGGATCGCTTGAAACAGTGCCGCACGGATACCGCGAGCCCTTGAAAGATGCAAAGGCCTGGAAAAAACGGCTTAACACCTTATAAAGCGATCCGTATCGGCATGAAATTCGAAAACTTGCACCCCAATGGCGATCAGTATTGGCGTAAAGCTCGCCGAGTAATACCCCCAGAACACTGCGCCTGGACCGCCTATAGTTACCGCTAACACCTACATCTGCGATATTGCCCGCACCTATGCACCCCCGCCAGGCTGAGCATCACTGCCTGAAATGATCTGACAGCACGCAAAACCTGTGGCTATCGCAGTTCCCCATCGCCCCGTCCATCCACCGCCCAGCTATACAAAACGGGCATATCTCAAAGACAAAAACGGTAGTCGTTGTTCTCGTCCATCCCTCCCAGAATGTGTGAAAACACAAAAGCAGCACTGCTTGGGAGACTGGCATGTCAACAGAAGCTGAACAAACCGTGGGGCAGGATTGGCAGGAGGACGTGTTCCGCGTGCTCAAGGCCCACAACGTCAAACACGTGGTCTTCGTACCGGATGCAGGTCACTCGGCGGCCATCCGCATGTCGTATGCAGACCCGGACATCAAGGCGGTCGTCCTCACCACCGAAGAAGAAGGCATCGGCTACCTCGCTGGCGCATGGCTTGGCGGAGAGCGCGGCGCCCTCTTGATGCAATCCAGCGGTGTCGGCAACTGCATCAATACCCTGGCGCTGCAGGTCTGTGCCGGCTTCCCGCTGCTGATGGTGGTCACCATGCGCGGTGACTGGGCCGAATTCAACGCCTGGCAGAACCCCATGGGTCAGGCCACCGAAGCCTCACTGAACCTGATGAAGGTCATGACCTGGCGCGCGGACGTCCCTACAGACGTCGCCCCGCTGCTGCACGGTGCCGCGACCATGGCATTCAACGGTGATTCCGCCACTGCCCTGCTGCTCGGTCAGCGCCTGATTGGAGAAAAGAAATGGGTCAAGTAAGCGCAAACCACACCCTGTGCCGCCGCGAAGTGGTCAAGACCCTGCTGGCCGACCGCAAAGACGTACTGGTCGTGACCGGCCTGGGCTCGGCGTCCTATGACGTCATGGCTGCCGGTGACAATGATCTGAACTACTACCTCTGGGCCGCCATGGGCAGTGCCATCACGGTCGGGCTGGGCCTGGCCAATGCGCAGCCGGACAAGTCGGTCGTGGTGATCACCGGTGACGGCGAGCTGCTCATGGGCTTCGGCGCACTGGCTACCGTCGCGCTGCAAAAGCCCGCCAACCTGACCATTGCTGTGCTGGATAACGGTCACTTCGGCGAAACCGGCATGCAGGTCAGCCACGCCGGTTTTGGTATCTCCCTGGACCAGGTCGCCAAGACCTGCGGCTTCAGCTGGACCAATGAAATCCGTGACATGGAAGGCGTCCATGACCTGCGCGAGCGCTTCGCAACCCGCGATGGCGTCAAGCTCGCGACGATCAAGATCAAAGCGGAAAACCCGCCACGGGTGCTGCCACCGCGTGATGGTCACTACGTCAAGAATCGCTTTCGTGCTGCCTTGGGTTTCGACCCGATCTGATTGCTCTATGCCCGGACCCGGTCACGCAGGGCAGATGCCATGCGTGACGCGTTGAGGAGAATAAAAATGACCGACCGCAACTCTGAAGAACTCAATGCCATCCGCGAGGGCGTACGCGCTCTGTGCGCTGAATTCGATGCGGCTTACTGGCGCAAAATCGACGAAGAAAAAGGCTTCCCGGAAACCTTCGTCAAGGCCCTGACCGACGCCGGCTGGCTGGCGGCGATGATCCCCACCGAGTACGGCGGTTCAGGCCTGGGTCTGGCCGAAGCCTCGGTGATTCTCGAAGAAGTGAACCGTTGCGGTGGTAACTCCGGCACGGTGCATGGCCAGATGTACAACATGTTCACCCTGCTGCGCCACGGCAGCGAGGCGCAGAAAAGCTACTACCTGCCGAAATTGGCCAGCGGTGAATTGCGTCTGCAATCGATGGGTGTGACCGAGCCCACCACCGGCACTGACACCACCAAGATCAAGACCACCGCCGTACGCAAAGGCGACAAGTATGTGATCAATGGGCAGAAGGTCTGGATCTCGCGAATCCAGCATTCCGACTTGATGATCCTGCTGGCGCGCACTACGCCGTTGGCCGACGTGAAGAAGAAGTCGGAAGGCATGTCGATTTTCCTGGTGGACCTGCGCGAAGCCATCGGCAACGGCCTGACCGTGCAACCCATCGCGAACATGGTCAACCACGAGACCAACGAGCTGTTCTTCGACAACCTGGAAATTCCCGCTGACAGCCTGATCGGCGAGGAAGGCAAAGGCTTCAGGTACATCCTCGACGGCCTGAATGCCGAACGCACTTTGATCGCCGCCGAGTGCATCGGTGACGGTCGCTGGTTTATCGAAAAGGCCAGCGCTTATGCCCGCGACCGCGTGGTGTTCGGGCGCCCGATCGGGCAAAACCAGGGCGTACAGTTCCCCATCGCTGAAGCGCACATCGAAATCGAGGCCGCCGACCTGATGCGCTGGCGTGCCTGCGAGGAATACGACAGCGGCATCAACGCCGGGGCCAGCGCCAACATGGCCAAGTACCTGGCGGCGAAGGCCTCCTGGGAAGCCGCCAACGCCTGCTTGCAGACTCACGGTGGTTTTGGCTTTGCCTGCGAATACGACGTCGAGCGCAAGTTCCGTGAAACCCGCCTGTATCAGGTAGCTCCGATCTCCACCAACCTGATCCTGTCGTACGTTGCCGAACACCTGCTCGAACTGCCGCGCTCTTTCTAATAACAAGAGAGTTAACATCATGAGCCAGCCCAAAGGCATCCGTCCGCTCGATGGCCTTACCGTCGTCAGCCTCGAGCATGCGATTGCAGCGCCCTTCTGCACCCGACAACTGGCCGACCTTGGCGCCCGCGTGATCAAGGTCGAACGTCCAGGCACAGGCGATTTCGCCAGAGGCTACGACCAGCGCGTCAACGGCCTGGCCTCGCACTTCGTCTGGACCAATCGCTCGAAAGAAAGCCTGACCCTCGACTTGAAACAAGACTCGGCCACCGAGGTCCTGGACAGCTTGCTGGCCACCGCCGATGTGCTGGTGCAGAACCTGGCGCCCGGTGCAGCCGCGCGAATGGGGCTGTCATTCGAGGCGCTGCATCAGCGCTTTCCGCGGCTGATTGTCTGTGACATTTCAGGCTATGGCGTCGGTGGTCCGTACGAAAACAAGAAGGCCTACGACCTGCTCATCCAGAGCGAGGGAGGGTTCTTGTCGGTGACCGGCGGACCTGGCGAGGACGAGATGGCCAAGGCCGGCAACTCCATCGCCGATATTGCTGCCGGCATGTATGCGTACACCGGGATCCTCAGCGCATTGCTGCTGCGGGGTAAAACCGGTGAGGGTAGCCACATCGACGTCTCGATGCTGGAAAGCCTGGTCGAGTGGATGAACTACCCGATGTACTACGCCTACAACGGCTCTCCTCCGCCACCTCGTGCCGGTGCCGCACACGCGACCATTTACCCCTATGGCCCCTTCCCCATCGGCGACGGCAGCACCGTGATGCTGGGTTTGCAGAACGAGCGTGAATGGCAACTATTTTGCGAGAAGGTACTGCTTGCACCCGAACTGGCCAGAGACGAGCGCTTCTCTGCCAACTTCAAGCGTGTCGAAAACCGTCATGCACTGCGGGAACTCATCATCGAGTCGTTCTCCACGCTCAACTTCGATGCGGTGATTGATCGCCTTGACCATGCGCAGATCGCCAACGCTCGGGTGAACAACATGCAAGGTGTTTGGGACCATCCACAACTTCAGGCACGTGATCGCTGGCGAGAAATCGAGACCTCTGCCGGCACCGTCCCGAGCCTGATACCGCCCGGCAGCAACAGCGCATTCGAGCCACGTATGGATGCCGTACCGAGCCTTGGTCAACACACCGAACAGGTGCTCAGGGAACTGGGACTGGGGACGGACCGCATCGAACAAATGCGCGCAGCCGGGGCGATTTAGCCGCGTCCCGAAACCCGCAGCCTGACTGCAATGATCAAAGATTCTCGAGAGAACACTGCCCAATGAAGATCCTGGTAGCTGTGAAACGCGTGGTCGATTACAACGTGAAAGTTCGCGTCAAAGCGGACAACTCCGGCGTCGACCTCGCCAACGTCAAGATGTCGATGAACCCGTTCTGCGAAATCGCCGTGGAAGAAGCCGTGCGCCTGAAAGAGCGAGGCGTTGCGACTGAAATCGTCGTGGTGTCGATCGGTCCGTCCACTGCTCAAGAGCAGCTGCGTACCGCCCTGGCGCTAGGGGCCGACCGCGCCATCTTCGTCGAATCCGCTGATGAATTGAACTCCCTGGCCGTGGCCAAACTGCTCAAGGCGGTGGTCGACAAGGAACAACCGCAACTGGTGATCCTCGGCAAACAGGCGATCGACAGCGACAACAACCAGACCGGCCAGATGCTGGCGGCACTGACCGGCTACGGTCAGGGTACCTTCGCTTCGAAAGTCGAAGTCAGCGGCGACAGCGTTGCCGTGACCCGCGAAATCGACGGCGGCGCGCAGACAGTTTCCCTGAAACTGCCAGCCATCGTCACCACCGACCTGCGTTTGAACGAGCCGCGCTACGCGTCCCTGCCAAACATCATGAAAGCCAAGAAGAAGCCTCTCGAAGTAGTGACTGCGCACGCGTTGGGCGTTTCCACCGCCTCCACTACCAAGACCCTGAAAGTCGAAGCGCCGGCTGCACGCAGCGCGGGCATCAAGGTCAAGTCGGTGGCTGAACTGGTCGAGAAACTGAAGAACGAAGCGAAGGTGATCTGAATGACTATTTTGGTTATTGCTGACTATTCAAATGACCAGCAGGGCAACAAAGTGCTGGCTTCGGCCACGCTGAACACCGTTGCGGCTGCTGCCAAAATCGGCGGCGACATCCACGTGCTGGTAGCAGGTGTTGGTGTTGGCGCTGTGGCTGAAGCCGCTGCGAAAATCGCTGGCGTGGCCAAAGTGCTGGTAGCCGATAACGCTGCCTACGCGCATCAACTTCCCGAGAATATCGCCCCGTTAGTGGCAAGCTTGGTGATCGAACAACACTCGATTTACAGCCATGTCCTGGCCTCGGCCACCTCCAACGGCAAAAACATCCTGCCGCGCGTCGCCGCGCAACTGGACGTTGACCAGATCTCCGAGATCATCTCGGTGCAAAGCGCTGACACCTTCAAGCGTCCGATCTATGCCGGTAACGCTATCGCTACCGTGCAATCGAACGCTGCGGTCAAAGTGATCACCGTGCGCGCCACCGGTTTCGACCCGGTGGCAGCCGAAGGTGGTTCGGCGGCGGTTGAAGCCGTTGCTGCCGTCCATGACGCGGGCACTTCCAGCTTCGTCGGTGAAGAACTGGCCAAGTCCGATCGTCCGGAACTGACCGCTGCCAAAATCGTCGTTTCCGGCGGCCGTGGCATGCAGAACGGCGACAACTTCAAACACCTGTACGCCCTGGCCGACAAGCTGGGCGCTGCTGTCGGTGCTTCCCGCGCCGCAGTCGACGCAGGCTTCGTACCGAACGACATGCAGGTCGGTCAGACCGGCAAGATCGTCGCGCCTCAGCTGTACATCGCCGTCGGTATCTCCGGCGCGATCCAGCACCTGGCCGGTATGAAAGACTCCAAAGTGATCGTTGCGATCAACAAGGACGAAGAAGCGCCGATCTTCCAGGTGGCCGATTACGGCCTGGTGGCGGACCTGTTTGAAGCCATACCCGAAATGGCCGCCCTGGCCTGATCACCGACCGACAGGAGCGATTTATATGAACAGTGTCGATTTTTCAGCCTGGATTGGACGTCGTCAGGAAAGCCAGGACCGGATCAGCTTCAACCTGGTTAAACGCATTGCCGCGACATTGGGCGAAGTGCCGCCGCAACCCGGCGAGCCGCTCCCGCCCTTGTGGCACTGGGCGTTCTTTCAGGAACCGGTTGCAGCCAGCGAACTGGGCCCGGACGGTCATCCAGCGCTCGGCGGATTCCTGCCGCCAGCCCACAACCGCAATCGCATGTGGGCGGGTAGCCGACTTGAGTTTTACCAGCCGTTGAAGGTGGAGGCCGAAGTGACCTGCGTGTCGACCATTCAAAAGGTCGAAGAAAAGCACGGGCGTACGGGTTCCTTGTTGTTTGTCACGGTACGCCATGAGTATTTCCAGGACGGCCAGCGCGCCCTGCGAGATGAGCAGGACATCGTCTACCGCGAACCCTCCCCACCCAAGCTGAGCGGCACCGAAGCGCTCCCTGAAGGCCAATGGCGGGAACAGGTCGAGCCTTCCCCTACCCTGCTGTTCCGCTACTCCGCCGTCACCTTCAATGGCCACCGAATTCACTATGACTGGCCTTACGTCACAGGGACCGAAGGTTATCCGGGGTTGGTGGTGCATGGTCCATTGATCGCCACACTCAATTTGCGCGCCTTCACCCACGCGCATCCGACCGCGCGCTTGAAGCGTTTCACTTTCCGTGGCGTACGACCGCTGATTTCACCGCAACCTTTCGAGGTCGGCGGACGGTTGATCGACAGCGGCAAAGCGCAGGTCTGGGCGGGCAATCAGGACGGCACTGCGCAGATCGGAGAAATCGAATTCAGCGAGGGTGAAACACCATGAGTCCATCGATCGTTCGTTCCGCCCTGTTTGTCCCGGCCACTCGTCCAGAGCGCATCCCCAAAGCCATCGCCACCGGCGCGGACCGGATCATTGTCGACCTGGAAGATGCCGTGCAGGAAAACCTCAAGGAACAGGCCAGGGATAACCTGGAGCGCTTCTTGAGTGAAAACCCGGATGCGCAGATTCTGGTTCGGGTGAATGCCCCGGATCACTGGGCGCACGCTGCGGATCTGGATCTTTGCCGACGCCATGCCGGCGTGATCGGAATTTTGCTGCCCAAAGCAGAAAGCGCGGCGCAAGTGTCCACCGCGGGTAGCACCGGCAAACCGATCTGGCCGATCATCGAGAGCGCCAAAGGCCTGGCTGCGCTCAGCTCGATTGCCAGCGCCCAAGGCGTTGAACGCTTGTCGTTCGGCAGCCTCGATCTGGGCCTGGACCTGAACCTGACCACCGGCAGCCGTGCCGCCGAAGAGGTGCTCAGCCACGCCCGCTATGCCGTGTTGCTCTGCTCGCGGGTTGCCGGCCTGGCCCCGGCGCTGGACGGCGTCTTCCCCTCAATCCAGGACACCACAGGCCTGCACAATGCCGTTCAATTTGCCCGCGACATGGGCTTTGGTGGCGCGTTGTGCATCCATCCGAGCCAAGTGGCGATCATCCATCAGGCGTTAAAACCCAGCCCTGAAGAATTGCACTGGGCGCGACGCATTATCGACGCCGCCAGCTCAGGTGATGGCGTCTTCGTGCTGGATGGGCAAATGGTCGACGCCCCGGTCATTGGTCGCGCGCACTCCATTCTGGCGCGCGCGACCTGACTCAACGGCGACACTTTTGCTTCGATGCTGCGCATTCATTCCCACCCTGCAGGACGGTGTCATGACTAACGTTTCCAGCCTTACCCATGCCATTTCGATCAACCCCGCCAATGGCGAGCAGATCGGCCACTACGCATTCGAATCCGAGTCGGCACTGGAGGCCGCACTATCACGTGCCGCTGCCGGGTTCTCGGTCTGGCGACGCAAACCCGTAGAAAATCGCTCGCAGTCGTTGATCGCTTTGGCTCAGGCATTACGCGACAACGCTGCCGCAATGGCGAACATGATCACCCTGGAGATGGGCAAACCCACTACGCAGGCGCGCGGTGAAATTGAAAAGTGTGCGCAGCTCTGCGAGTGGTACGCCGAACACGGCCCCACTATGCTGACCGCCGAACCCACGCAGGTGGAGGGTGGCAAGGCACGCATCGAATATCGCCCACTGGGCCCGATTCTCGCCGTGATGCCGTGGAACTTTCCCATCTGGCAGGTGCTTCGCGGCGCTGTTCCAGCGCTGATCGCCGGCAACACCTACGTCCTCAAGCATGCACCCAACGTGATGGGATGCGCCTGGCTGCTGCTGGATGCCTTCAAGCGCGCCGGCTTTCCCGAAGGTGTCTTCGAGGTCATCAATGTCACGCCGGACGGAGTCTCCACGGCGATCGCCGATCCACGCATCGCCGCGGTGACGCTCACTGGCAGTGTGCGAGCCGGCATTGCCATTGGCGCTCAAGCCGGTGCGGCCTTGAAAAAATGTGTGCTGGAACTGGGCGGTTCCGATCCCTTCATCGTGCTCAACGATGCCGACCTCGACGAAGCCGTCAAAGCCGCCGTGATTGGTCGCTATCAAAACACCGGACAAGTCTGCGCGGCCGCCAAACGCCTGATTGTCGAGCAAGGCGTTGCCCCGGAATTCACCCGCAAGTTCGTCGAAGCCACCCGTCAGCTGGTGGTTGGCGATCCACTGGCCACAGACACTTACATCGGCCCCATGGCCCGCTTCGATCTGCGTGATGAACTGGATCGACAGGTGCGGGACACCCTGGAAGAAGGCGCGACCTTGTTGCTGGGCGGCAAGAAGGCCGAAGGCCCTGGCAACTTTTACGAGCCCACGGTGTTCGGTGATGTCACTGACCAGATGACCTCATTCAAACAGGAACTCTTTGGTCCGGTGGCCTCGATCATCACCGCGCGAGATGCAGCCCATGCGCTGGCGCTGGCCAATGACAGCGAATTCGGACTCGCCTCGACCCTCTACACACGCGATGTTCAGCTTGCCGAGCAGATGGCCGGCGAACTGGAAACCGGCGGCGTGTTCATCAACGGCTATTGCGCAACCGACCCACGCGTCACCTTCGGCGGCGTGAAGAAGAGTGGTTTTGGCCGTGAGCTGTCGCACTTTGGGGTGCGCGAATTCTGCAATGCGCAGACGGTGTGGCTGGATCGATGCTGATTGCATCAATATGACTCAGTGAGATGACAAGATGCCATATGAGATTTCTTCTAGCTGCCCATTGTAAAATTGCTCCGGCAATGCCACTGTAATGACATATGTCTTTACAGGAGCGCTCAAAAATGGCCTCAATCAATGTCCGTGTGGACGACGACCTCAAAACCCGCGCTTACCGTGAGCTGGAACGTTTGGGGGTGACACCGTCTGAACTCATGCGACAAACCTTGCAGTACGTTGCTGAGCGCGGTCAGCTCCCCTTCCGGCCTGTACTCATGACAGAGGAGGATGAAACCCTCATAAACACCGTACGTGAGCGATTGGCTTCTCCGCAGCGCGTTAAGGTGACGCTGGATGACCTATAGCCTTGAGTTCGATCAGCGCGCACTGAAGGAATGGCACAAGTTGGGAGACACGATTCGGCAGCAGTTCAAGAAAAAGCTGGCTGAAATCCTGGAGAGTCCCCGCATTGAGGCCAACCGCTTACGCGAGCTGCCAGATTGCTACAAGGTAAAGTTACAGAGCGCAGGCTACAGACTGATCTACCAGGTTATAGACCAAGAAGTTGTGGTGTTCGTGGTCGCTATCGATAAGCGTGAGAATGAAGCCGCGTATCGGAAGGCATCAGAGCGACTCAAATGAATAACTCCCCTACCTCTGCCACATGTCGTCATCCGGGAAGAAGGCGCGACCTTTGTTGGTGGGCGGCAGCTCGAAATGACTGTTAAGCCCTCCGCGCAGAGCAATACTCCACAATGAGCTGAGAGACCGCTGCCACAATCGCCTGATCCGCTTCAGCAGAGGCAAACAATCGAAACTGCGCATCCGGTAAATCCGGCAACCCGTGCGCCGCACCAAGAACCGCCAGTCCCTGCGCCAACTGACTGACCGCCATGGGCGCCACCGCGAAGCCAGCCAGCGCCGCTGCCCGCAACCCGGCAGTGCTGGTGCATGAAAGCGCCGTACGTTGGGCGATCCCCGCCTGCGCCAGCCGCGTCAGTGCTGCCTCGCGATACGGGCATGGCTCGGGGAACAAGGCCAGCGGCAACGGCGTCGGTAACCGGGTGACGGGTTGCGCCGACCAGGCCCACACCAGCGGTTCTTGCCACAGTAGCAGCCCCGGTTCTTTGGTTTCGCACAGCGAACCGATGACCAGCTCCAGATCACCTTGCTTCATCAGGTTCAGCAACGTGCCGGGAATGCCCACCTGCACGTCGATCTCCATGCCCGGGTACTGCGCCGCAAAATCCTGAAATGCCCGAAGTAACCGCGCTTCGACAAAATCCTCGGACACCCCGATCCGCACCCGCCCGTGAAACGGCGTGCGTGTCAGTTGCGCCCAGGCATCACGGTTCAGCGCGAGGATCGTGCGCGCATAAGCGATCAGGCGCTCGCCATCGGCAGTCAGTTGCTGGGACCGGGTCGTACGCTTCAACAGCGGTTTACCGACCTGATCTTCCAGTCGCCGCAAGTGACCACTGACCGCAGACTGGGTCAGGTGCAGCTTATCGGCAGCCCGGCTGAAGCCTTCTTCATCGACGACAGTGACAAATGTTTTGAGCAGCAGAACATCGAACATAGTTATTTACGTGATTAATTGCCTGTTTATTTGCGATTTATATTATAAATAAAACTATGTTGCAATGCCTCGCACTTCCCCATCGCCCGAGGCACTCCATGACCATCCTCCTCCATATCGAATGTTCCCCGCGCAAACAGCGTTCGGCCTCCCTTGAAGTCGCCCGCAGCTTCATTGCGCGCTATCAAGAAAACACCCCGGATATAGAAATCATTACCCTCGACCTTTGGAACATGGCTTTACCGGAATTCGATGAGTTGGCAATGGACGCCAAATACGCCGGGCTCAATGACACGCCCTTGACCCCGGAGCAGCAAGACGCCTGGAACACCCTGGAAGATCTGGCCGCGCACCTGCACCGCGCGGACGTCCTGGTGATGTCCGTACCGCTGTGGAACTTCAGCATCCCGTACAAACTCAAGCACTTCATCGACTTGGTGTCGCAGAAAGACATCCTGTTCAGCTTCGACCCGGAACGCGGTCTGGAAGGCATGCTGCACAACAAAACCGCCGTGGTGATGTACGCCCGCGGCCTGGATTTTTCGGCGCAGTCGATCACACCGGCGCAGCGCTTCGACTTCCAGAAGCCCTATGTGGAAGCCTGGCTGCATTTTATCGGCGTGAGCGATATGCACTCGGTGATTGTGGAGAAAACCATCCTGGGGGAAGACGTTGACCTCAGTGCGCGTGAGGTCGCGACTCAGCAGGCCAGGAGGTTGGCAGACAGCCTTGGTAGCTGACGCTTCAGGTGCTGGTTTGTCGCGTCAAAAAAAGCGACCTGTAGAGATCAATGCCGGTCAGTTAAGGAATTTGTGGCTTCGCACATTCCCCGTAGCAGCTGCCGAAGGCTGCGTCAGGCTTCGCCAACTGCTACGGTTCGCTTAACGTCTTAACTGACTGGCATTGACCTGTAGGGATCGCCCATTTTCATTGCGGCTCATCGAACAAACGGAGAGAACACATGAACCGCTTCCTGGCTATCGCTTTGCTGGACTTCCTGGATAAAAAATAATGGAGCAGTTTGCGCGGCGATTTTCACCACTCGATCCGACCTCCAGAGAGCCTATCTACCGGCAAATATACTGGCGGTTCCGCGGCGCGATTACCGACGGCGTGCTCACACCGGGAGAGCGGATTCCCGCGGCCCGGGCACTGGCGAAAGAACTTGGACTGGCGCGAGGGACCATCGATACCGCGTATTCGCTCCTGACCGCCGAGGGCTACATCCAGTCTCGCGGCCAGGCAGGCACGGTCGTGGCGACGGGTCTCAACGTCAGGGCGCCCTCTTCCCCAGCGGAGCGAACATTCAGTTCGGCCGAAGGCACCTCGATCAGGCATAAGGCGCCGGTCCTGCCCTTTCAGATGGCCCTGCCCGCACTGGACGCCTTTCCAAGGAAAATCTGGTCGCAACTTGGCGCACGCTGCGTTCGCGCCACACAGGTTGCGGACATGGCCAATCCGTCGGTCTATGGGCTGGAATCGTTGCGCACCGCGATTGCCACCTACCTACAGCTCGCGCGTGGAATTAACTGCCAACCCTCCCAAGTGTTCGTGACCTCGGGATACCGAAACACGCTGGCGTTGATCGCTCATGCACTGCTCAAACCTGGAGACCGCGTGCTCGTTGAAGACCCTGGCTACCCTCCCACCCGACAGTTGCTGGAACATCTTCAAATACAGGTCGCCCCGGTTCCGGTCGACCAGGACGGCATGCTGGTCGCGCAAGGTGTGAACGGCTCGAAGGGCGCGCGTGCGGCCGTCGTCACACCGGCCCACCAGAGCCCCCTGTGCGTGTCGCTGTCGCTGCCGCGGCGCCTGGAGCTGCTGGAGTGGGCGACCCGGCAGCAAGCATGGATTGTCGAAGACGACTACGACGGCGAGTACCGCTACATCAGCCGCCCCCTGCCCGCGCTCAAGAGCCTGGATCGCGATGGCCGGGTGCTCTATGCCGGCACCTTCAGCAAGGTGCTGTTTCCGGGAATCCGCCTCGCGTACCTGGTTGTGCCTCAAACGCAGGTCGAACGATTCGAACAGGTCAGCCAGATATTCCTGGGAGGCTGTCCGGAACTCACCCAAGCCATCGTCGCAACCTTTTTGACCGAGGGCCATTTTGCTCGGCATATCCAGCGGATGCGAAAACTCTACGGCGAGCGCCGGGAAGCGACCGCGAGAGGGCTCAAGAAAGCCCTGGGCGACCATATCCGTATTGATGCTCAGCCCGGAGGCATGCACCTGATCCTGCGACTGACGGAACAACAGTCCGATCGTTCGCTGGTCGAGCGCCTGCTGCAAGCGGGTATTTACGCAGAAGCCCTGACCGACTGGAGTATCTGCGGCACGAGCGACTCCGCGCTGTTGCTCGGGTTCGCCAATATCGATTCGGAGAACACCGCCGAACAGCTTGGCAAACGCATCCTCGAGTTGATGTGAAGGTACCGGCGCGGCAAACCATGACCGCTGCCCGATGAACATGGCCCATTCAAACGGCCGATTCTTGGACCTTTTGCGCAAATCCAGCAGAGCCCATGATCTCCGCACTCAACACTATCGACCGGAAATAATCCGATGCCCACCCCTGCCCCACTTCGTAGCATTGCTGTTTTCTCTGGCTCCAATTACGGCTTCAATCCTGAATATATTGAAGGTGCCCAGGCCTTGGGTCGGGAAATCGCCAAACGCGGCCTGCGACTGGTCTATGGCGGCACCAACAAGGGTTTGATGGGCGTCATGGCCGATGCCGTGCTCGCCGAGGGAGGCGAAGTCATCGGCATCATTACTCGCCTGCTGTTCGACCTCGGGCATCTGCATGGCGGCCTGACCCGGCATGAAGTGACGCAAGACATGCGCAGCCGAAAGACCCGCATGAGTGAATGGGCGGATGCATTCATTGCCTTGCCGGGTGGCCTGGGGACATTTGAAGAGCTGTTTGAAGTCGCGACACTGACTCAACTGGGTGAACACCACAAAGGTGTTGCCTGCCTGAACATCGGCGATTTTTTCAATCCGGTTCGCAGCCTTCTCGACCATGCCGTGAAAGAAGGCTTCATGAAAACCGAACACAGCGAGATGCTGATCTTCAACACCGATCCGTCTGCGCTGATCGATGCGCTTGAGCAGTGGCAAGCCCCAACCGTAACGAAATGGATTGGCCCTCAGGGCTCTTGAACTCCGGCCATTCCTCCAGGTAGCTTCTCCAGGTGATCAGGCTATGCATTGTCGAGGCGTTCGCGCAGAAACTCGATAAACCGTTGGGTTTTCGCGGGCAACAGCCGCGTCTCGGTGAGGGCGTAAACCGAGATGGGCGAAGCCTGCCACTGCGGCAAGACTCTGCGCAGCGTGCCATTGGCCAGATCTTGCGCAGCGATACCTTCGGCCAGTAATGCGATACCCAGATCCAGCGTCGCCAGACGTCGAATCATTCCTACGCTGTTGAGTTCGAATCGACCGCCAACCTCCACCTCCACCTCCCCTTCACTGCTGGAGAGCGTCCAGCGGTCGGCACGCGTTCCGCGCAGTCGCAGGCATTCGTGATGGGTCAGGTCCGAGGGATGAACAGGCTCACCGGACAGTTCAAGATAACGGGGTGAGGCGTAAAGATAGCGGCGCAAACTGGCGAGCTTACGGGCAATCAGGTTCGAACTCGCAGGCTCGCCCATGCGAATCACCACATCAACCGGCTCGCTCACCAGATCGACCTGACGCGGGGTCAGATCGAAATCGAAGCTGATACCGGGATACAGCCGGGCAAACTCCGCAATCAGCGGCGCCAGGTAGATGTTGGCGAAATCCACCGGGAGCGAGGCCCGCAACACACCGCTGGGTCTGGCAAGCATTTCCCCAAGCTGTTCATGGGCCAGCCTGGCTTCGTCGACGATGCGTTTGCAGCGATCGAAGTACAACTGCCCCGCCTCGGTCAGCTCGATCTTGCGCGTTGTGCGATGCAGAAGCCTTAGCCCGATTTCCTTCTCGAGGCCACTTATCCGCCGAGACAGTGTCGAGTTCGGCATCCCCATCGCCTCTGCCGCCCGGCGGAAGCTGCGCGCCTTCACGACCTCGACGAACAGCGCCATGTCGTTGAGATACTCCAAAGCTATTGCTCCATCAGTGGAATAGTCATTTCAGTTTAACCCGGTTTATCCCGGATTCGGATTGATCAATGATAGCCACATCGTTTACTGAGGAGCACCGCAATGCATTCGCTTTTTTCTCAAGTCCAGCTCGGTCGCCATACACTGTCCAACCGCATGGTTATGGCGCCGATGACTCGCTCGCGCTCCGATGACTACGGGGTGCCGACCGAGCTGGTACCTACCTATTACGCGCAGCGCGCCGGTGCCGGCTTGATCATCACTGAGGGGGTGTTCCCTGTTGCCCTGGGCAAGGGTTACGTGCGCACCCCCGGCATCGAAACCGCCGAGCAGGTGGCCGCCTGGAAGCAGGTATCCGAGGCCGTACATGCTCGCGGCGGACGGATCTTCATGCAGTTGATGCATTGCGGGCGCATTTCGCACCCTTCGCTGTTGCCTGGCGGCGCCCAGCCACAGGCCCCCTCGGCAATCAAACCCGCGGGCCAGACCTGGACCGCGACGGGCCTTCAGGACTTCGTCACCCCCCATGCGCTGAGCGTGGTCGAGATTGCCGCGGTCATCGAGGGCTACCGTCAGGCGGCACGCCTGGCCATCGAGGCCGGTTTCGACGGTGTCGAGTTGCACGCCGCATCGGGCTATCTGCCTGAACAGTTTCTCTCGACGGGCAGCAATCAGCGCACTGATGAGTACGGTGGATCGGTGGAAAACCGTGTTCGCTTTGTACTGGACGTGCTGGCCGCAATCTCGACGGAGATTGGTGGTGATCGTGTTGGCCTGAAGATCTCACCGGAAATGAACTTCAACGACATCGTCGATGCCAACCCACAGGAAACCTACACCTGGCTGGTCGAGCAGCTCCACGGGCTGAATCTCGCCTATCTGCACGTGGCCCTGTTCGGCGCCAGCATCGACTACCACGCCCTGTTGCGTCCACTGTTCGACGGCAGCTACCTGATCGGTGGCGGACTCGATCAGCACTCCGCCGAATCCCTGACCGCTGAAGGCCGGGCAGACGCGGCAGTGTTTGGCAGCGCCTTCCTCGCCAACCCCGACCTGCCCGAGCGCTTTCGCACAGGCGCTGAGCTTAATGCTCCGGACAAGGACACGTTCTACGCACCGGGCGCGCAAGGGTATATCGATTACCCGGCCATGAGCCCGGCACCAAGCGCCTGAGGAAACTGCCATGACGACCGTCGCACGACTACAGCGAATGAATCACGGCAGCCACTTCCGGGCGTTCACCTTGCGGGGCGGCCAGTGCGCCGAACCCATCGACCCCTTCCTCGCGGTCGACCATGCCTGGCTCAGCGGGCCGACTTTTGCGCCGCACCCACATGCTGGTTTTTCAGCAGTGTCCTATGTGTTTCTTGATTCCGAAACCGGGATTGATAACCGGGACTCGCTGGGCAACCGCAACCTGATTCGGCCGGGTGGGCTGCACTGGACGGCGGCGGCTACCGGCATGGTGCGTTAGTGCCCCTACCTTACTGCCAGGAGAATCATCATGACGTACGAAAAATTCAGTGCCGACAATGCCGCCCTGCTGTTGATTGACCACCAGGTGGGGACGATGGGCTGGGTGAAATCCATTCCGTTCGAAGAGCTGAAACGCAACGCGCTGATGCTCGCCAAGGCGGCCAGCATTCTGAAGCTTCCGGTGGTACTGACCTCCAGCATGGAGGAGCACGCTCAGGGGCCGCTGCTGAGTGAACTGGAGCAGATCCTCCCCGCCGCGTTCGCTTCCCGCATCCAACGCCTGGGCATCGTCAACGCCATGGATGATGAAAACTTCGCCGCCGCGGTCAAAGCCACGGGCCGTAAAAAACTGATCATTGCCGGTGTCACCAATGACGTTTGCACGGTCTACCCGGCGCTGAGTCTGGTGCGTGATGGGTATGAAGTTCAGGTGGTTGCCGATGGTGGCGGCTCACCGAGTGTCATGGCCGATGACATCGCCCTGCGGCGCATGGATAAAGGTGGCGTGACGCTGACCACCACCAACCAGCTGATTGCGGAACTTGCCGGAAGCTGGGCTACGCCGCAAGGTGGGCAGCTGGTGCAAGTGCTGATGACCGCGCTTCAAGACTGAAGACTTCCGTGAGCGATTGGCAGAACTGCTCTGTGCGGTTCTGCCGATCTTCGTAGCGACGGGCATGTAAGCGTGAAATACCGGCCAGCCCAAAAACGCTAATTCGTGGACTGTCCCAAATCCAAACGCCAACCCCATCGGCCACCCACTCGCTACGAACGCAACGCATGGTCCGCAAGAGAATGCACTCCGCAGTGGAGCCGTGCGTGCACCTTACTCACCGGTTGGCGAAGACCTTCTTCGTATGCTCGCTACGACATACCGTTTACTCCCACCGCTGCATCGCGGCAATGTGCATAGAAGTTCTGCGCCAATGAAAGGAACGGTCGCTCAAGCGGACTTAAGGGCAAAACGCGAAACCGGGCGACTCAGGCCGTAGTGCTCGCGCAGAGTGCTACCCGCGTATTCATTACGGAACAGGCCGCGCTTGCGCAAAATCGGCAACACTTCATCGAGGAACACTTCAAAGCCCTCGGGGAATGCTGGCGGCATCACGTTGAAACCATCGGCGGCGCCACTGCGGAACCACTGCTCGATCAGGTCGGCAATCTGCACCGGCGTACCTACCGGCACCCAATGCCCGCGAGCACCGGCCAGGCGATTGATCAGCTGGCGCAGCGTCGGTTTCTCGCGGTCGACGATGTCGATGATCAACTTGAAGCGGCTGGACTGGCTTTCGCTGCTCTCGAAGTTGATCAGGTGGCGCGGGAATGGCGCATCCAGATCATGACCGGACAGGTCGACACCCAGCATGCGGCGTAGCTGGCCCAGCGAGATGTGCGGCAGGACCAGTTCGTTGAGCTCGTCGAACTTGCGCTGGGCTTCTGCTTCAGTGCTGCCGATGTACGGACTGATGCCCGGGAGGATCTTCAGTTGGCGAGGGTCGCGCCCCACCGCCTTCGCCCGAGCACGGATGTCGTTGGCGAATTCGGTCGCGCTTTGCAGGGTCTGGTGCGCGGTGAAAATCGCTTCGGCATGCATGGAGGCAAAATCACGGCCATCCTCGGAAGAACCGGCCTGCACCTGCACCGGTCGCCCCTGTGGCGAGCGCGGCGAGTTGAATGGGCCTTTGACTTTGTAGTGAGCGCCCACGTGGTTGATCGTATGCACCTTGTCATTGTCGGCAAACACCCCGGAAGTCTTGTCCAGCACCAGCGCATCGTCCTCCCAGCTGTCCCACAGGTCACCGACCACCTGCACGAATTCTTCGGCCTGGGCATAGCGGTCGTGGGCCGACGGATGTTTGTCCAGGCCGAAATTGGCAGCGGCTGCAGCCATGGAAGTGGTGACGATGTTCCAACCGGCGCGCCCCTTGCTGAGGTGGTCCAACGCACTGAACGAACGGGCCAGGTTGTAGGGCTCGCTGTAGGTAGTGCTGGCCGTGGCGATCAGGCCTATACGTTGGGTCACCGCGGCAATTGCCGCCAGCCAGGTGATGGGCTCGAAACGAATGCGCAAACCTTCACGCCCGCTTTCGGCCAGTGACGGCGAATCAGCGAAGAAAATCGCATCCAGCTTTTCGTGTTCAGCGCGTAACGCCAGTTGCTGGTAATAGCCGATATCCATGGAAGATTCCGGCACCGAATGCGGGTGACGCCAGGCGGCTTCGTGATGGCCGTTGGGATAGATGAAGAGGTTGAGGTTGAGCTGGCGTTCGGACATTTTCCGTTCCTTGAAAAAGAGTAAGTCTGAAAAATATGAGCCATAGAGGCTCAGTGCAGTTCGGCGAAATCGCTCAGCACATCGTCGCGCAAAGCGATGAAGCGGCTGTCACTGCGGTTGCGCGAGCGCGGCAGATCGATGTCGACAATGCGCCGGATACGGCCGGGGTTGGGCTGCATCACCACCACGCGATCGCCGAGGAATACCGCCTCATCAACATCGTGGGTGACCAGGATCATGGTGATTTTTTCCTTGGCCCAGATGTTTTGCAGCTCGCCCTGCAGGCGCGCACGGGTCAAGGCATCGAGGGCACCGAGCGGTTCATCCAGTAACAGCACGCTCGGGCGATTGACCAGGCCGCGGGCTATCGCCACGCGCTGCGCCATGCCACCGGATAGCTGATGCGGGTAGGCATCGATAAAGTCTTGCAGGCCGACCAGTTCGATGTGCTCACGCACGGTATCGCGTTTCTGCCCAGGGCTCAGGGGTGAATTCTTGAGGCCAACAGCGACGTTTTGTTCGACGTTGAGCCAGGGGAACAAGCGGTGATCCTGAAATACGATGCCGCGTTCCAGGCCAGTGCCTTCGATGGGTTTGCCATCCAGCAGGATGCGCCCATCATATTCTTCGTCCAGGCCAAGAATCAGTCGCAGCAGCGTGGATTTGCCGCAGCCACTGGCGCCGACGATGCTGATGAACTCGCCAGGAGCAATGTCGAGATGGATGTTGTCGAGTACTTGCAATTGAGTCGAACTGCCCGGTCGGGAAGCGAATCGCTTGCTGATGTTTTCCAGGGTCAGGCTGTTGTTGAGCATGTTGCAATCCTTCTGAAAGTACCAATCAACGAGGAACGATTCCATACAGGCGCTGCATCCGCCGCTCAAGTGTCCGGGCCAGTGCATTGAGGCCCCAGCCCACCAGGCCGATAACCACCATCCCGAACAACACCAGGTCCATCATGAAATGTTCGCTGCCATCAATCAGCGTATTGCCGATCCCCTCCCCCGATACCAGCAGGTATTCGGCGCCGATGGTCGCCAGCCAGGAATAGACCAGCGCCAGGTAAAGCCCTGTGAAAATCGACGGCAAGGCGGCGGGCAGCATGACCCCGACGATGGTTTGCCAGCGGGTGAATCCGTACACCCGAGCCACTTCCAACAGGTTGGGCGGGACATTGCGCAAACCGTCGCAGGTATTCACCACCACAGGCACCAGTGCTGCCAGTGACAGGAACACCACCTTGGCCACATCGCCCAGGCCGAACCACACCGAAATCAGCGGGATCCAGGCGAACAGAGAGATTTGCTTGAAGGTATTGAAGCTCGGGCCTACCAGACGCTCGAAATACCGCGACAGGCCCAACAGGCAACCCAGTACCAAGCCCAGCGTGGTGCCGATAAAAAAGCCACTGAGGTTGCGCGCCAGGCTGGCGGAAATTGCCCGCCAGAATTTGCCCGAGGCCATTTGATCCCAGGCCGTCGCGGCGACTTTTTCCGGTGAAACGAGCAAGCCCGATTGGCTCCAGCCCTGATTCGAAGCCAGCCACCACACGGCAATGGCGGCAATTGGCAAGACCCAACCGCGATATCGGCGGCTACCGCTGCCTACGGCAATCATCGCACTCATGACTGGCGCCCCCCGGAAGCTGGGCGACCACGATTCAGACGTCGCTCCACGTAATCGAAACCGCGGTCTATCAACAGACCGAGCGTACCCACCACCACAACGGCCGCCATCACCAAGTCCAGTTGAAATAGCTGGCGCCCATAGACGATCAGGTAACCCAGCCCCTCACTCGATGCCACCAACTCGACCACTACCAGCGATAACCAGGCTTTGGTGAAGCCCAGACGCAAACCGGTGAACAGCGTCGGGATGGCCGCCGGCAAGACGACGGAGGTGACGCTTTGCCGACGACTGAAACCGTAGGCTCGGCCGACTTCCAGCAGCCCCTTGGGTGCCTGGTGGAAAGCCTGCAAGGTACACAGAGTGATCGGCACCATGGCCGCCTTGGCAATCAGCACATACTTGAGCGTCTCGCCGATGCCGAACAGCAGCAAGGCAAACGGTAACCAGCCAAGTACCGGTATCTGCACCAGCGCGTTGAAGCTGGGTAACAGATAGTCCTCTACTGTCCTGGACAGTCCCATGGCCAGACCCAGGGCCATGCCGATGAAGGCGCCCAACGTAAATCCGACGACAACCCGCTGCAGGCTGGCGGACGCGTTCAGCCAGAGATCGCCGGTGGTGACCAGATCCGACAAGGTCTGGTAAACGTAGGCTGGCGGTGGTAGCACCTGCTCTGAAAGCCAGCCGCGTTCCACCCCCAGGTACCATAAGCCAAGCAACACCAGCGGCAATAGCCAGGGCAAGGCTTTGTCACCCAGACTCAAAGACCAGGCAGACGTGCGCGGCACCTCAACCTTGCGAACTGGGCGGGCCGGTGACGGTGGCAAACGTTTGACGTTGTCGCTCGCAAATCCCGGCGCCGTGTATTGCTCTAGTCTGACGGTCTGTGCCCTGGCCATTTGCCTAGCTCCCTTGCTTGCTGGTCGCGGCAGCTACTGCATTGCCAGCCGGCTGTTTGCCATCCGGGCCGTAGGGCGTCCAGTAGTTCTCGAGCCCCTTGGTTTTCAGGGATTTTTGCAAATAGCTGGTTTCGAACCAGCCATCGATACTGACGGGGCGACGGATGAGCTTTTCTTCCTTGGCTTGATCCGCCACGGCCTGATAGCGGCCAAGCAGGAAATTGTCGACCAGAGGCGAGGCTCTGTCCCGGATGCTTACACCGGTAAAGTCAGCGCGTAGTGACTCCGCAGGTTCATTACTCTTGGCCCATTCAGTGAAGACAGCATCGCGATGGCTGTCCTCCGACGTCCATTTCGCCGCGTCCACCAGCGTATCGACGACCTTTTGCACCTTGTCCGGATGTTCTTTTTCATAGGCACTCCGAACCACCAGTGCTGTCTGCCGGGTGTAGCGCACATCCTGAGTGGGATTGTCGTAAACGATGTCGATCAGGCCTTTATCGCGCAGCTTGAACAATTCGCGACCGCCGAATGCGGCATCCACTCCATTGGATACCAATGCTGCCTGAGTGCTTCCGGTATCGAGGTTGATCACCTTGATATCGCGCTCGGTAAGGCCATGCTCCGCCAAAAGGTTGATCGTCACCAGATGGCCGTTGGTTCCACGAAAGATCGCCACCTTTTTGCCTTTCAGATCCTCGATCCTTTTGAGGTCAGACCCTTTGGGAACTGCCAGGTAAAGATTGGCACGTACGCCCAGTGCGGCCAGCAGTTTGGTGTCCAGTCCGTTGGAGCGCCCGACGACTGCGGGCAGATCGCCCTGGTAGGCGAAGTCAAGTTGCTGGTTTGAAAAGGCTTCGTTTACCGCGGGGCCAGCCCCCTTGAAGAAGAACCATTGCACCTCGGTCCCGGTTCCAGCGAAGGCCTTTTCCAGCAGTTGTTGATTGCGCACGATACCCAGGGGCGACCCACTGAAGGTTACCGGGTCTCCGCCGCCGGCCGTCGCTACACCAATACGCAATACATCGGCCTGGGCCAGGGGTATTGCAAGAATCGCAGCCAGTGCTGCAGCGATGCTGCCCTTGCGAAACAGGGGGATATTCTTGAGTTCCATGTGCAGGTCTTCCTTGTGTCAATGAGACTCGGCCTGTCAGGCGGCGAGGTGTTTTTTGTCGGCTTCGGTTTTCGGCGAGCGGGTATCCGGGCTCGGCTTGAGCGCTTGACTCAGGCGACCGTCCACGCCGACCGGCACATCACCGTCGATGGTGGTTCGGCGCACGACGCGCCGGGCATCGCCGTAGTCGTTGATCGCAATGTGCTGCGTGGCGCGGTTGTCCCAGATCACCACGTCACCCTCTTGCCAGCGCCAGCGCACGGTATTGTCGACATGGGTAATACGGTCGTGGAACAGGCGAATCAGTTGTTTCGAATCGCTATTGCTTACACCCTGTATCTGTTTGACAAAGTGACCCAACAACAAACTTCTTTCACCTGACTCCGGGTGCACCCGCACTAAAGGGTGTTCGGTCTCGTAGACTTCGGCGGTAAATTGTTCGCGATAACGTTTTATACCCGACTCATCGGTGTTACGCGGCGCCGCATAGTCATATAAGTTGGTGTGCAATGCGCGCAGACTATCTGCCAGTTGTTTCAATGGCTCGGGCAAGTCGGCGTAAGCCGCCGCCGTATTAGCCCACACCGTGTCGCCGCCATAAGGCGGAATAACCACACCGCGCAAGATGGATATTTTCGGGTAATTGGCCACAAAGGTCACATCAGTGTGCCAGGAATTGGCCCGGGTTTCCTTGGCGTCCAGGTGCAGGATGGCGGCACTTTGCTCGGCAGAACGCACGGTCGGATGCGGTACCTGATCACCGAAGCGCCGGGAAAAGGCTTCGTGCTGAGCGTCATCCAGATGTTGGTCGCGAAAGAACAGCACTTTGTATTTCAGCAGTGCCTGATTAATAAATTCGAAGTTTTCAGCACTGATGTTCCCACTTAATTTCACGCCTTCCAGTTGCGCACCAATTCGACCAGCGACGGGTTTGATTTGAATGGCCATCGAGTTACCTCCTGTCCCACGAGTTGTTGTAGGACAGATCATAAAGGCATAAAACACGCCGTGACTAATCACCATTTAGTATAAAGATATAAGTGCGCCCCGTATAACAAAGCCTTTGCCAAACCTGGCGAAGCGCTATAAACGTCCGGTTATTAGCTCATAACTATTTCAATGGATAAAACGGAAAAAATTATTCAGCAGCGGAAACATTCCGCCGAGGTTGATTAATAGGCGTTATCAGTCGTTTAAATCTTCGCTCCCCAAGGGACCGGACGATCAATCGCACAGATGGCATAATCGCGACCTGTTTATAACAGGGGCATATAAATGACCGTCGAAAGCTACGACCAACTCGCGATCTTCTCGGCCGTGGCCCAAGAGCGCAGTTTCACCCGCGCCGCCGCCAGGCTCGGCATGTCTCAACCGGCCTTGAGCCGGGCGATGCGTCAGTTGGAGGAGCGACTGGGGGTCAGGTTGCTAGCTCGCACCACTCGAAGCGTCTCCCCCACCGAAGCCGGCGAGCATTTGCTGCGGGTGATCGCCCCCCGGTTTGAAGAAATCGACAGTGAGCTGGCGTTGCTCAGCGAGTTCCGTGACAAACCGGCCGGCAAACTGCGCATCACGGCAGGTGAACACTCGGCGATCACGCTGTTGCATCCGGTGCTAGCGAAGCTGCTGCCTGATAATCCCGATCTCAATATCGAAATCATCGTCGACTATGGCTTTACCGACATCGTGGCGGAGGGTTTCGACGCTGGCGTACGGTTGGGTCAACAAGTGGCCAAGGACATGATCGCGATGCGCATCGGCCCTGACATGCGGATGGCGGTGGTTGGCTCCCCGGCGTATTTCACCCGATACCCCAAGCCGGTCATCCCGAGTGACCTCATGGTGCACAACTGCATCACCCTGCGCATGCCGACTTACGGCGGCCTGTTCCTCTGGGAGTTCGAGAAAGACGGGCAAGAACTGAAAGTCCGGGTCGAAGGCCAACTGGTGTTCAACAACATCGCCATGCGCCTGGAGGCCGCCCTCCAAGGGTTGGGGTTAGCCTATATGCCGGAGGACCTGGTGCAGGAACATGTGGCGCAAGGTCGGTTGATTCGCGTACTCGAGGATTGGTGCGAACCGTTCTCTGGCTACCACCTCTACTATCCGAGCCGGCGCCAGAGTTCGCCGGCCTTCACCTTGCTGCGCGAAGCCTTGCGCTACTTGGGTTGATTGGCCTGGACGCTATCCAGCGCTTCGCCGGCGCGCTTG
Organism: Pseudomonas sp. KH_050; assembly: GCF_057838875.1. Classification (NCBI taxonomy): domain Bacteria; kingdom Pseudomonadati; phylum Pseudomonadota; class Gammaproteobacteria; order Pseudomonadales; family Pseudomonadaceae; genus Pseudomonas; species Pseudomonas sp. KH_050. The sequence goes on from NZ_CM174478.1 coordinate 4,067,978, forward strand.
GCCGCAGCAGCATCGCCTTGGTCGGACAGCAGTTGGATCAGTTGACGCAACTGTGAAGCGGTCAAACCGACCCGCAAACTGGCAGCCATGTGCGAGCGCAATTGTGCCTCCACGCCGGGTGTGACCGCCAGCGCTGCAACCGTCGCCAGCTCACGACTTTGCCAGTCCAGGTTGTCACGTTCGAAGATGTCGCCGAACAGATGCGCCTGCAAGTACTGATTGATGACAGGGACGAAGTCGAACAACGGCCCCTGGACGGGAGCACCGGCAATGCGCGCCTGATTGGCCTTGCCCACCGCCAGCAGTTCGTTGCCGGTGGGAACGACCCGAACGGGCTCGCGCCCCGGATTATCCTGAACGCCGCGTTGCTTGCGTGCCTGGACCAGGTTCATCAGCTCGCCGAGTGCATTGAGACTGCGTGGAAAACCGCTGTAGGCGTAGAGTTGCACCAGAATTTCCTTCGCCTCGCTGACCGTCAGGCCCGCATCCAGCCCCTGATTCAACGCGGCATTGAGCCCGGACATGTTGCTCGTGGCCATGGCGGCGGCCATCAACGGGATGGCCTGTTGCTTGGCGGACAGCGTCTCGGACACCGGTTGGGTCGCCGGCTCGGCTTTTGGTGCCTGCGAACCTTGGGCGTTGTATTGCTCGTCGGTCACTTTCTCCAGCCATTGCACACTCTTGCCATCCACCGAGCCAGTCACGGCCAGGTGCGTCATGGCGCTCGTCGGAGCGGCGCCATGCCAGTGCTTGACGCCCGGAGGGCAGACGATCACGTCGCCCGGGTGGATTTCCTGCATCGGCTTGCCCCATTCCTGGACCAGTCCCACGCCGGAAGTCACCACCAATCGCTGTCCTACGGGGTGGGTATGCCAGGCCGAGCGCGCGCCCGGTTCAAAGCTGACATAAGCACCGGAAGCATTGATCTCGCCCGTGGCGGGAAACAAGGGATCGACGCGTACCCGCCCGGTGAAATAGTCCGTATGCCCCACAACCGAAGCCTGACTGCCCGCCCGGCTGATCTGCTGCGCGGTCCGGGACTCACTGGCATTGTCTGCACCGGCGGCGGCAAAAGGGGCCGCGGCGCACACCGCGATGCCTATCAAGGTGTTCTTCATGAGGACGTACCCCTTCAAGTCAGAGCGTTCTGGCGTAAAACGCGGTCAACTGGCCCATTGCGACGTCCACAGACGCAGGCACCCAGTAGGTGTCGATATGGGTTGCGCCATCGATGGTGAAAAGTTTTTTGTCCTGGGTACCGGTGGCCTTGGCAAAGGCTTGTTGCGACATGTACAGGCTGTCGGCCTTGCTGCCCGCGATCATCAGCAACGGCTTGTCGATCAACTCGATCTGATCCGTGGCATCGAAGCTCATCAGGTCCATCAGGCTGCTGTGGGTGTAACGGAAAGTCGAGTTGGGGTGAGCGTGGGTCTTGCCGTAGTATTCGAAGCCCTGTCGATACAGATCAAACGGCAGCTTGGCGATCTGTTCATCAGTCAGCCTGGCATCACCGACGTAGAGAACTTCCCCACCCGCCGCTTCCTGGGCGCGGGCCGCCGACGCCTGCTGCAAGCGTTCCTGAATCGTCGACAGCTGCGAATCCTGGTAGCCATTACGGCGAACCAGCCCGGAGTTGAACATGCTCAAGGTCGCAATCGACTGGAAGCGCTTGTCGGTTTGCGCCGCCGCCAATGAATAACCGCCACCGCCGCAGATACCAAGCAAGCCCAGACGCTTGCTGTCGACGCCGGGATAGATGGCAATGAAGTCAGCCATGCCATGGATGTCTTCGATGCGATGCGCCGGTTTGTCCACATTGCGCGGCTCACCACCACTGGCCCCTTGATACGCCGCATCCGCCGTGATCGTGATGTAGCCCTGATCCGCCAGACGCTGGGCATACAGGCCCGCGACCTGCTCCTTCACCCCACCATTGGGGTGCGCCACGACGACGACCGGGTATTTTTTCACCGCGTCATAGTTCGCCGGGGTGTAAACGTTGGCGGCAATGTCCAGGCCATCAAGTTTGTAGGTGACCGGATGGATATTGACCTTACCCGGTTCGTTCTTGGTCAGCGCGCCACCGTAGGTCAAAGTGAATGGATTCTGCTTGTAGTCAGCAGCCTCGGATTCAGCACCGGACATTCCGATCATGGCGGCCATGAACGTGGCCTTCAGCGTGGTTCGCATCATAGGAGTACTCCTGACATTTCAAGTTTGTGAGAGGGGTGGCCGATATCGCCACGCTCTTGGTCAATCCAGATTTTTTTCAGCGAGAAACTGCGAAACCAGATCAGCGATCTCGACGTTGTTCATGTCCGAAAAAGGAAAGTGGCTATTGCCCTTGATATTGATCTCCGGCAGGTGAACAAGCGTGACGTCACCGCCATGGCGATTCACCGTATCGCGCCACAGGCGCGCCATCTCAAGCCGCGCGCGCCAACTGTCCTGGGCCGGTAGGCGAACCGGTTGGTCGGGGATGTTGTCACCGTAGAAGATAACGATGGGGATTCGGGTCAGCGCGTTGAACTGTTCTGCCGATACGGCCAGGCCCGAGAGCGTGTCGAATACGCTGGGAATCGGTGCGGGCACCTCCCCCTCTGGAAACACGAAGCTGCTACCCGGTTCGAACGCCACGATGGCCCGCACATTCGGGCTTTTGATCGCCGTCAGCCAACCGGGGCCGCCGCCCTGAGAATGTGTGAACAAGATGGCCGGCCCGGTCTTTTCCAACAGAGCGGAAACGCCATTGGATACCACGTCAATGTCGTAAGGCCCGGTGTTGGGCGTCATCGACCGAAAGAACTGCTCCAGCGCCGCCTGCCCACGAGGAAACTGGCTGCCCTCGAAGCTCTCGGGCCACAGGCCGATGCGGAATTGGTTGAACCACAGCTGCTCGTCCGCCACCGGTTTGATCGTCGTTTCAATCAGGCTGCGTCCCGCATCGCCTCGGCGCGGCTGGTCGATCAGGTACGTGGAGAATCCTCGCCGCAGAAAAATGTTCTGGAACCCTTCACGGCCGTCGGCCGTTGTCTCCCAGGACTTCGCGGACTGCCCCGCACCATGCAGCATGAGAATCGGCAGTGGACGAGCGTCGACGGGAACCTGATAGAACGCATACACATGGTCGCCGTGATAGGTCTGGCCATCGGGCATCAACGGTTTGTAGGGGTCGAAGGTTCCCGGCTGGGTGATCAACCCACCGCCGGCAATGAGGCTGCCCTGATCCTTGATGATCAGCGGGGCGTGATCGTCAGCGCTGACAAACGCACTGGCGCCTAGCGCGAAACAAAGACTGCCGGCCTTTGCAGCGGCGGGCATGCATTGGCGGATGAAGCACTGAATCATGGCTTGCTCTCGATTTGATATTGCCGAGAAGCAAATTACCTTTCAGCGATTAATCGATAAAGCGCGCCAATCACATAGCACTAATACCAGATTCACATAAGTTCGATTAGTAAAACGAAAAGTTCGCCACATGCGCAAGTGGCATATTGGGTCGATTGTAGCCCTTCGCGACAAGCAGCCAGAAGCAGCCACTCACCGCCATTGGAACCTGGGCGACTCAATTCAATAAAACAACTGCTTTGTGCCTGTAATGTCAGGCAGCTTCGCTACCCTTCAGTAAGTCCCTTCCCGCACCCACCGTCTGACCTCAGCCTGTATGGCATAAGCCGGCGCCTCCACAGCATTGAAATCTTGTGTATACCGCTGGGCAAATCCATCTACCCCCCATTCCTGAAACTGCTGCACATGCTTTAGTTCGTGAGCCCAGAGCGCGATGTTCTGTTCTGCGGTTTGAGCGTCCCGGAAGAGGATGATGTCGATCAGCGTCACGGCACCGACATCGGGGTTTTGCAGCATGGTAGTGGCGGCGCTGAATTGGCCGTTGTCGCTGACTTTGTAGCGCGCGGTATCGAGGACGCTCGGGGCGTACCAGCGCAGCAGTTGCTCGCGGATGTGCGGTGGAATGGGTTGGATGCCGGCATTGGCTGCTTCATCGCGGGCCTGGGTCAGCCACAGCGCCAGGGCAGGTGCCGCGATCTGGTAGATGCCATCAGGCACGGGGCCGAGCACCTGTCCCAGGTCTGGCAGACAGATGCAGCCGTCCAGGCACACTTGTTTCTCGCCAGCTGGGCAGGCGTTGGTCCGGGCTGGCACGACAAGCGTCAGGCAAAGAACAAACAGCGCCACCAGGCGCGTGGTGATGGGCGGCATTGGGCCCTCCAGGGACGGAAGCAGCGCGAACAGTGGGTCACAATTGATCGACGACCCGCATAGTTTTAGCGTATCCCTATCGGTCTCTTCTCGATGACCGCTTTGGGTGTGAAAAGCTGACCGGGCTCAAGCCAGCAGCTCGGTGATCCACCGGGCCTGCCGGGCAATGTCCTGCACCTTCTCCTCGGGCACTGCCTGCCGCGCCCGGGCGAAGTGGGTCAGGGTCTTCTGCTTCTCGCGCAGCATGCGCTGCCACTTGAGCAGGAACGCCGGGCTGCGTGCCTGCATCTGCAGCGGGCCGAAGAACAGCTCTTCGGCGGTGTACAGCACCGGCCCGGCGCGCTCGGCGACGATGATTTCGTAGTCGAAGCGGTTTTCCCGCAGCACGTCCTCACAGAGGATGCGGTAACCATTTTCCATCAGCCATTGGCGCAGTGGCTGCTCGCCGCCGTTGGGCTGCAGGATCAGGCGCTCCTGGCCGCTCAGTCGCGCCTTGCCGCTGTCGAGGATGTCGCGGATCGTCTCGCCGCCCATGCCGCAGATGCTGATCGCCGTGATCCCGTCTCCCGGCTCGATCGCCGCCAGGCCATTGGCCAGGCGCACGGTGATCCGCCGGTCCAGGCCGTTCTCGCGCACGGTTCGTTCGGCCGAGCGAAACGGCGTCAATGCCACCTCGCCGGCCACCGCCGCCGCGATGGCGCCACGGCGCATCAACGCCACAGGCAGGTAGCCGTGATCCGAGCCGATATCGGCCAGGCGCGCACCTGCTGGCACATGCGCCGCCACGCGCTCCAGGCGCATGGACAATGTCTGTTCGTTCAACTGCAACCCCTTTTCATCACGAACGCTCGGCACCTATGGCCGGATCGGGGCGTGATTCTGTCGAGCAACGCCGTGCATTTCAAATTTATGTGACCAGGGCCATGGCTCGACCCGTACCTACCGCTCGCGTATCGGCCCACAGCGAACCCTGGTTATGAGCCACTTTTGGCCGACCTTTGCGCAGCCTTAGAGGCTGCAATGGGTCGAGTGCAGCCCTTCGCGACAGGCAGCAATCGGCCCAAAAGCGGACACTTTTCAGACTTGATGAAGTCGGTGCCTCACAGTACCCCGGACTTGATGGAGCACCAATATTGTGCAAATAACCTATCCTGAACTCGCACGCCGAACACTTGCGTTGAAGAATATGAAATGCCCCTAGGCCGTAGAAATTAGCTTCCTTTGGTTCAACGTCAGGGCTCGGAGTGTCAGCAATGAACAATCACGAAATGCCAAATCAGACTACTCCAGAGAAACCTACCCACACACCCAATGACGGAAACGCAATTGTTTCTGAATCCGCTTATGCTCCGAACACAGTTCCTTTTAAGGACCGCTTATGGAATATTACATTGTCAGTCACCCTCTTAATCTATGGAACATTTGGAGTGGTCACCGACAACTTTGTGATTCCCACCAAACGCGGGACATTAATACTGTATGGCCATCCAGCATGGATCATGTATGGAGCGCTGTTGTGTCTTGTGGCTAACCTGACTGCTGTGGTCATTGATCATTACGACACCCGAAACAATGAAGGAAGGAACAAGAAGCTTGAAGCGATTGCGCAAAAATCCGGATGGACGTTATTTATACTTGCATTGATTCTAGGTGTCGTTAAGCACGCTCAAGATTACGTTTGTGAGGATAGGGCAGTCCTGAAAATGACCAGCGAAGAAATGGGTCTTACTGCAGTCGCATACAATCGCTACTGCGCCTTGCATAATCCATTCAATGCGATTGAGCCGCTACTACAAATTGCTGTTGTTCCTGCAGCATCTACTCTTCCAGTCAAGTTTAACGTCGCCGCAAACATGAATCGGACAGATATTATTCGCATGTACTGGAATGGAAAAAAGTTAATCCTTGAGTACCGCCCGCGTCAAGATGGAAAAGGAAAGAAAGCTCTTCCAAGAATCTACAGTGACTCACCAGTGCCGGTTGAGCTTATTAACGTGAGCCCTAACCCGGTGGTGCAGGGAACTCGCCGCGATAAAGCCGCACAGAAACCCTGACCTTGACGGTCGTGACCCTCCCCTCTCGCCCCCCTGCTGGGCACCCTTCACCCTCACACCTGATCCATAGCCTCGACCACTCCCATATCCTCACCCAGGAACCCGCCGCTTTGATGCTGCCACAGCCGCGCATAGACGCCGTTCTTCCCAAGCAATTCGGTGTGAGTGCCCTGTTCGATGATGCGTCCGTCATCCATGACGATGAGCCGGTCCATGGCCGCAATCGTGGACAGCCGATGGGCGATGGCGATCACGGTCTTGCCCTGCATCATTTCATCAAGGCTTTCCTGAATGGCGACTTCGACTTCCGAGTCCAGCGCGCTGGTGGCCTCGTCAAGAAGCAAGATCGGGGCGTTCTTGAGCATCACCCGGGCAATCGCGACGCGTTGGCGCTGGCCACCTGACAGCTTGATGCCGCGCTCACCCACAAGGGTGTCGTAGCCGGTATGGCCTTGCCGGTCGCTCAGTTGGCTTATGAACTCATCGGCCTGGGCATTGGCCGCGGCGCCTCGGATTTGCGCGTCGGTCGCATCGGGACGGCCGTAGGCGATGTTGTCGCGAATGGAACGGTGCAGCAGGGAGGTATCCTGCGTGACCATGCCGATGGAGCCGCGCAGGCTTTCTTGCGTCACTTGTGCGATGTTTTGGCCGTCGATGCGAATCACCCCGCTGTCGACGTCATAGAAGCGCAGCAGCAGGTTGATAAGCGTGGATTTGCCGGCACCCGAGCGGCCAACCAGGCCGATCTTTTCGCCCGGGCGGATGCTCAGGCTCAGGCCATCGAGCACCTGGCGTTCGCCACTGTAGTTGAAGCTCACATTATCGAAGGTCACCGCCCCGCCGGAGGTCACCAGCACGCCCGCGTCCGGCGCATCCTGCACCTTGGCGCCCAGGGTAAGGGTGGCCATGCCATCCTGCACGGTGCCGATGCTCTCGAACAGCGAGGTCATTTGCCACATGATCCAGTGCGACATGCCATTGATACGCAACGCCATGGCGGTGATTGCCGCCACGGCACCAGCACCAACCTCACCCTGGTGCCATAGCCACAGGGCATAACCACCTGCGGCCATGATCAACGCCACCACCAATGCCTGGTTGACAATCTCGAATTGGCTTACCAGGCGCATCTGGCGAAAGCCGGTTTGTTTGAAATCCTCCATCGCTGCACGTGCGAAGTGCGCCTCACGATTGGAGTGGGAGAACAGCTTAACCGTAGTGATGTTGGTGTAGGCGTCTGAGATACGCCCGGTCATCATCGACCGCGCATTGGCCTGTTCCTGCCCGACTTTCCCCAGGCGGGGCACGAAGTACAGCATGGCCAGCCCGAACAACACGACCCAGGCAACAAAAGGCAGCATCAGTTTCAGCGCGAAGCCGCCGGCCAGTGCGATGATCGCGATGAAATACACCCCGATCCCGGGTGCGATCTCGATAAGGGTGAATAGCACGTCGCGCACGGCTAGCGCAGTCTGCATCACCTTGGTAGTGACCCGGCCGGAAAACTCATCGGAAAAAAACGAAAGGCTTTGCCGCAGCATCAGGCGATGGAAGTCCCAGCGCAGCCGCAACGGCAGATTGATCGCCAATATCTGGTGCTGCACCATGGTGCGCAACGCCACTAGCCCGACGCTGGTCACCATTACGATGCCCATGCCCCACAACACGCGACTTTCCTGCGAAGCCGCATCACCACCTGCCTGCCAGGTCGAGAGCAGGTCCACGACCTGCCCGAGGAAGGAAAACAACCAAGCTTCGTAAATCGACACACCGGCACTGAGCAGCGCAAACGCCAAGATGTAACCGCGGGCGCCCCGCGTGCAGGCCCACAGGAACTGAACCAGGCCGTCGGGCGGCGGTGGTACCTCGTCAGGAGGAAAAGGGTCGAGCCTTCGTTCAAATGCACGAAGCATGGTGATCTCCAAAACGATAAAGTTAAGGAGATTCTGCCATTGAACGGTTGCTTTGAGGGTTTCGCGAAGTTTGAGGTATGGCGCTGTTGGCAGGTCGCTCTGAGGCTTGGGTTGCCGGGTGGGGCACTCATACGTCGCCAGAGACCCGGTCGGCAGGACTAAAACGGCCGGTATCGGGAAGTGCTGTTGGCCAAGAGCGGATGTTCATTTAAGGACGGCTTTCGGCCAAAAGCAACCCGTCAGAGCGGCCGCAACAAGGTTGAACTTCACTGCAAGGTCTGCCGGTAGCGGCGCTAGTTCACTTGAGTTAATACAGGCTCCCCTGCGAAATGAGTCGCCAAGTTATCGAACGTCAGATCCAGCATTGCCTGAACTGTCGCATGAGTAGAACTGGCCATATGCGGTGTCAGCACCACATTGGGCAACGCCAGCAATGCCTGCGAAACGTGCGGTTCATCGCAAAACACATCGAGCCCCGCCGCGAGAATCTTGCGGTCGCGCAAGGCCTCGACAAGGGCATCTTCGTCGACGATGGAGCCGCGCGCGATATTGATCAATACACCGCTGTGGCCAAGCTCTGCCAGCACGGCCGCGTTGATCATGCCATGAGTGTCGGAGCCACCGCTCGCGCACACCACCAGATAATTGACACTCGCTGCCAGTGCTTGCGCATCGTTGCACCAGCGATAGGGCACATCAGCCTTTGGCGTGCGCCCCGTATACGCAATGCTCATACCGAACGCCTGGGCTCGTAAAGCCACTGCTCTGCCAATACGGCCCAAACCGACGATGCCCATTCGCCCGCCAAACACCCGCGCAGTCATCGGATGGCGGCCGGCTGTCCATTCACCTCGTCGCACAAACCGGTCGGCGGTTAGCACTTGGCGTGCGGCACACAGCAACAGCGCGATGGCGAAATCTGCAATGTCTTCGGTGGACAGTTCAGGGGTATGGGTGACACAGACGTTGTGTTCGCGCGCGGCTTCAAGATCGATTCCGTCGTAACCGACACCCAGCACCGAGATGATTTCGAGCGCTGGCAGTCGAGCGATCAATACACGGGGCACGCAGGATTCGGCAGTTGCAACAATGCCTCGCACAGTGGGGGCCAGCTCCATGAGCCGCTTTTCGTCGAGAAGCGAATACGAGTGACAGTCGAAATGCTCACGCAGGCGGATGATGAAACTATCGGGCAAGCGGGAAAGCAGTAACAAAGTGGGTTTCATCGCGTTGTCATGTCTCGGCAAAGTACGAAGTACCAGCGGCGTGGACGTCTGCCATGCCGCCGCGACTGGTGGGAGAGGCTTACTCAAGAACGGTTGGATCGCGCCGGATTTCCTCGCGAGCCATGGCTTCCCACAGGAATGGGAACCCATTGGCATCGGTGCGCTCTCCGGTTGCGAGCGCGACGCTAGCGGGCAACGGTGAGCCGCCGCCGAGCGTTTCGACATGCCAGGCCAGACGGCTGCGCCACTCCAGTGTGATAGCGCGCAAGTGTGCCTGGCGAATGCCGTTGGCCACCACCAGCACGCCGTGGTTGGCGAGCAACGCCCATTTTTGCGTACCGAGAGCGTCCACGACGGCGCGGCCTCGTTCGGTGTCTTCAACCGTGCCCTGATACTCGTCATAGAGCACCGGGTCAGTGTCAACCAAGGCGGACGTTTGGTCATAGATCGGTGGAGTACGCCCAGCCGCCGACCACACTGATCCCCACTGCGGATGGTTGTGGATCACCACGCCGACATCATGCCGGGCGGTGTGTACATCAATGTGCAGGTTGATGGCCGGGGTGATGTTCCACTCACCCTCGATCACCTTGCCTTGCGGATCGAGGCGCACGATATCCGAGGCGGTCACTTCACCCCAGGTGAGTTCCCACGGGTTGGCCAGGTAAGTGCCATTGTCCTGGCGAACGGTGATGTGGCCGGCGATGTGGTCGTTATAACCCTCGCGATACAATACCCGACACAGCAATGCCACGGTCTGGTGTGGTGTCAATTCGGGCAGCAGCGCATAGCGACCTGGCTTGGGAGCGTAGCGGGCCAGTAAATCCTTGTTCAGCGTGTCCTTCAACATAGCTGTTTCCTCTTGAGCGACTGTCACAAGCTGTGATTGACCAATCAATGAATTACCCGTGGAAAGACCCGCGAGCAAATACCGAGGTGCGCTGCATGCGCCGTTGGTGCGGTTGATAGTCCAGGATGGCGTTGTGGAGCACGCTACGGTTGTCCCAGAGCACCATGTCACCGACGCGCCAGCGATGGCGGAAACCGAATTGAACGTGTTGGCAATGCGCATGCAGGTAGGCAAGGATGGCATCGCCCTCGGGGATGGCCAGGCCGTCGATATGGGTGGTGTAGGTCGGGCTCAGATACAGCGCCTTGCGACCTGTCACCGGGTGTTGAATGACCAGCGGATGCAAGTGCCGTCGGTTCGCTTTGATGACCTCGACATAGCGCTCGTGCGTGACGACGTTTTGGCGCAACGCTGCCGTCATTGGTCCGTTCATGTCGTGCCAGGCGCTGAGGCCTTCGAGGTAGTGCTTCATGCGCTCGGACAGTGCGTCGTAGGCCGTGGTCATGCTGATCCAGCAGGTGTCGCCGCCACACGGCGGCAGGATCTGGGCGTGAGTCATGGTGACAATCGGTGGGCTGGGCAGAAAGCTCTCGTCGTGGTGCCACATATCAGCTCGATCGCCCAGCTTGGAGTCGATCACGGTGATCTGTTCAAAGCCCTCGCCCAGGTTGGGATAGAAGGTGTGTACTTCTGGCTCACCGAAATACCGTGCAATCGCCAAATGTTGCTCGGGCCTTAGCCCTGGGACGTGCAGTACGATGGCTTCATGTTTGAAAAGTGCCGCCTCAAGCGCCGCCAGCGTTTCTGGCAAAACTAATGAAGCCGGATCTAGATCAAGCACTTCGGCACCCAGGCTTGGGCCAAGGGGCCGGACGGTGAAAGATGAAGGCATGGGCAATCTCCCGGTAGGGTTGGAACATCCGATCTTATAGGGCGCATCACTACGCGTTTAGACGTTGTCTGATTAACGAAAACGATCATACTCACGTCGCGATGGCTGAGATATTCGCATTCAACAAGCGATCAAAGTTGTCATTAACTAATTGATTTAATTGATAAATATTAAAATTTTAGTACGACGATAAATGCAGCACTCGGATTCCCATGAACAAGAAAGGCGATGAAACCACGATGGGCCCAAAGTCTTCGCCGGAGCAGCTTCCCGCGTTACGCAAGCGTCCGACCCAGTCACGCTCTCGCGCACTGGTCGATGCCGTGGAGCAGGCGTGCCTGCGGATTCTGGATGAGGCAGGCGAGGAAGCGCTGACCGTCGCCCGCATCGCGGAAATATCAGGGGTCGCAGTCGGCTCGATCTACCAATATTTCCCCAACAAGGACGCGATCGTTGCCTTGCTGTACGAGCGTGTTCTCGACGAGGAATCCGAGGAACTACTGAGGGTGCGCGAAAGGCTGGTTGGCATGCCATTAAAATCGGCACTGCGCGATATTCTGGCCAACATCATTCGTGTCGAAACACGCCTGTTCAAATTGAACAAGGCCTTTCACTTGCGTTACCACTCCGCCCTTCACCTGGGAATGTGGCGCGGCCCTTACCACACGACAGGTGAATTCATCGAAGCGACCTGGCTGCCGCTCCTGCATCTGTACGAGCATGAGATCACCACGGAGCACCCCGCCTTGGCGGCTTATTTGCTCGGGCAGGGGTTGCGCAGTGTAATCCGGTCGGTGTTGGAGGATATTCCGGCGCAGCTGGAACATCCGGCCTTGCTCGACAGCCTGGTCGCCATGGCTATCGGTTGCCTGCGTCCATCCGCATTCGACTGACAGACGGCTCATACAGCAACGGGATTTCGTCAACATTCCTCACGCCGTATTTACCCTATGTTCCGTTATCAGCAGCCTCGTTCGCTTATCTGACTCGGCTTTGCCGTCAGACAGCATCGGCTGCGGGATCGAATCAATGGAAAATAAATCCCTTAACGGTTCGCTGGGTAAATGCCTGGGCCCGTAGCTCCGGTCAGCACTAGCGCCGTGCTCTGTTCGGGGCCAGGTCGTCGGTGCAGTTGGCGCTGGGGGTCAGCTAATGTCCCCCTTCCCCCGTACGCGCCTTTCGTTTATGCGCAGCCTCTACTACGGTAGTTACAAAACCATTTGTCCAACCCGGGAGCGCAGCTCATGTCCAGAACCCTCTTTCTGACGCTCGCCGGCCTGGTCCTGTGCACCAGTCAGGCTATGGCGGACACCCTTAAGATCAGCGTGATCGGCGCCGGTAACGTCGGCGGTACGCTTGGCACGCTATGGGTAAAGGCTGGCCACTCGGTGATGTTTTCGTCACGCCACCCCGAGGAACTGGCGGACCTGGTCAAGACCGCCGGCCCGAACGCTCGGGCGGGCTCGGTCAGCGATGCCGCGGCATGGGGCGATGTGATCGTGCTGAGTGTTCCCTACAAGGCAATGCCGGTGCTGTCCGAACAGCTGAAGGGCAAGCTGGACGGCAAGGTGGTGCTCAGCACCAGCAACCCGTTCAGCGAGCGTGACGCAGACGTCGGGCGCAAGGCGCTGGATCAGGGAGTAGCCTTGGCGGACCAGCAGTACCTGCCGGGTGTGCACCTGGTGCGGGCGTTCAACGCCATAGGCTACGCATCAATGAAAAGCCAGTCTGGCAAAGGCAAGGCGATTCCAACCTTCGCCGACGACGCCCAGGCCCGGGACCTGGGCGCCCGGTTGGTGCGCGACGCCGGATTTGTACCGGTACTTTTACCGCTGGCGCGAGCTGATGAAGGATTGCCGGGCGGCCCGCTCAGCGGCGTTTTGAGCGAGGCCGAACTCAAGCACAGGCTAGGCTTATAGCCGCGCGCTGCCGGAGCCTACCGCTACTCCTGCCTCTTACGCAGCCGGTCGACGCATGGCCAGGATGGCAGCCGCGAAGCAGATGAACGTCGACCCCACCACCCGGCTGACCCACCGGGACAGCTCGGGCGCGACCGACATAACCGCAACTCAGATCTGCCTGAACATGGCCGCCACGATTATCCCTGCCGCAATCGCCGGTAGAGGTTTTCTGAGCAGCAGCATCACGATTGCCGTGGTCAGCAAGGCGAGCCGTGCGCCATTGTCACCCGTGACCGCCAAAGGGGCCAGAACGGCCACCAGCACCGAACCCGACATAGCGCTGATGAACTGCTGGACCCGGTAGTTGATGGGGACGAAAGACATCACGAAAACACCGCCCCAGCGCGTGGCAAGGGTGACCACCGCCATGATCAATATGATCAGGATTGTGCCGAAGCCTGCACTATCAATGCTCAATTTTCTTCTCCATCCACACCGCGCCCAAAAGACCGCCAGCCAATGCACCCACGACGACATGGCTGTTTTCAGGCAGGTACCAGTACGCCAGCAGCGAAGAGCCGGCCGCCACAGTCCAGATGATCAGCATGCGCAGGTTCTTTTGTCCTCCAATCACCATCGCCAGCAGGAAGCAGCCCATCACCATATCCAGCCCCAGGCTCACCGGATCCCGGATCGCGCTGCCAAAATACAGGCCCAGCCAACTGCCCAGTGCCCAGGCCGACCACAGCGCTATGCCGCCGCCCAGTAGCAGACCCAGGCCGGGCTTGCCGCCATTGAATGCCTGCATCGACATCGCCCAGTTGGCGTCCGATACCACCAGCATCACACCGTAGCGTTTAGCCCGCGGAAGATCGCGTAGCCATGGATACAAGGTCGCCCCCATCAATAGATGTCGGGCGTTAATGGCAAACACCGTGACTATTAGCGGAACAATCGGAACGTGCTCGCCCCACAGATTGAGAACAGCAAACTGCGCTGCGCCGGCAAACACCAGGACACTCATGAGCAGCGTCGAAGCGTCCTCCAGCCCTGTCTGCGCGGCAGCAAGACCGAAGGCTATCCCGAAGACGATAACGAACAGCGAAATGGGCAGGAGCTGCTTGAAGCCAAACCAGACCTCGCTCAAGTTCAGCTCGACCAAGCCTTTATCAATACTCAACAAAACGTCGCCTCCTCTGTTACGGCGTGCTGCGGTTTGGGCGGCATTTTGCAGGCTGGGATTGAATCCAGAAAAGCGAATAAGTGTTATAAGGCGCATTCGATTTACGAATGACAGGTAAAACAGGTGCATTCTCGGGATTTGCAGATCGACTGGCTGCGCACCTTCGTCGCGGTTGTCGATACGGGCTCAATGACGGCAGCGGCGCGACAGGTCTCACGCTCCCAGTCAGCAGTCAGCATGCAGCTGAAGAAGCTGGAGGACAGCATTGGCCGTCCCTTGCTCAACCGTGAGCCCAGGCAGCTCTCCCTCACCCCTGCGGGCTATGATCTGCTCGGCCACGCCCGCAAGGTACTGGAGTCCCATTCGTCCCTGGTGTTGGCGATGCATGGCGGAACGCTTTCAGGGCGAGTGACCATCGGAGTTCCGGACGATTATGCGCTGACCTACCTTGTGCCGGTGCTACGTACCTTCGCCGCCCGTTTCAGCGAAGTCGAGGTAACCCTGGTGTGCGAGGAGTCCACCGCCCTGTGGGCAAAAGTCGACCGCGGTGAAATCGATCTGGCATTGGTCACGCGAGATGCGCCCTCCCGGGGCGAACTGCTGTTCAGGGAAGCCCTGGTGTGGGGAGCAGCCGAGCAGCATGAAGTATGGAAACGCAACCCCCTGCCTATCGCCGTACACGAACTGGGTGGACGTCTGCGCACTGAGATTCTTGCAACGCTTTCATCCCGGCAGCGTGAATACCGAGTGGTGTATAACAGCCCAAACGTGGGTGGCCAACTGGCCGTGGCAGAGAGCGGCATGGCAGTGGCTGTACTCACCCGGTGCAGCGTGCCGGCCAGCTTGAAAATTGT
This sequence comes from Pseudomonas sp. KH_050, assembly GCF_057838875.1. NCBI lineage: Bacteria > Pseudomonadati > Pseudomonadota > Gammaproteobacteria > Pseudomonadales > Pseudomonadaceae > Pseudomonas > Pseudomonas sp. KH_050. Next base: position 4,083,069 of record NZ_CM174478.1, read on the forward strand.
GGACACGCGCCAAGGGTTGCCCGAACTCCCGGTGGTGGAAGTCGTTCTGATGCGCAGCAAGGATTCGAAGGGATCCCGAGCAGTGGATGCGATGTACGAGCAGGTCATGCGAACACTCAAGGATCCACTTTGCACCTGAATCGCGATATCAACCTCAGTCCTCTAGGTTGGAAAGCGAGGGAGCTTGCTCCCGCTGGGCTGCGTAGTAGCCCCAAAAATCTTGCAGCAATCGCAGATCTTCATAAGCGCTACGCCCTGGTGCTCGACGAGCCCTACACCAACCGCTCGATCTTCTGATGTTGCCAGACGGTTTTGTAATACCCCATCTGCAACATCAGCATGCCCAGATACGTCACCGGAAACGCCATCCACACCCCTTGCAGCCCAAACCGCGCATCCAGCAGATACGCCACCGGCAACTGCACCCCGACCACGCAAACGATCGAAATCACCACCGGCATCAGCACCGTGCCGCTGGCGCGCATGATGCCGCCGATGATCGCCTGAAAGCCAAACACCAGCAGGCTCCAAAGCATGATGTGCAGCAAGTGTTCGGCCATCGCCCGGGTGGCATCATCCGTGAGGAACAACCCCAGCAACCAGTGCGATAGCAGGTAACCCAATACCACCAAACCACCGGTCAGGCACACGTTGATCAACAAACCCGTGCGTAGAATCGGCGCCATGCGCTCAAGGCGCCCTGCCCCAATCGCCTGAGCACCGAGGATCGACGCCGTGATCGCAATCGACAGCGCCGGAAACTGCACGTAATTGACGATCTGCGTCACCGCTCCATACGCCGCCGTCGCCTGAGAACCGTGCTGATTCACCAGCGCCAGAATCACCAACTCCGACAGCGACAACACCACCATCTGCAACCCCGTGGGCAAACCGATGCGCAGCACCTTGCCGAGGATGGCCATATCCAGCCGCATCGCCGCAAAAAACGCCCGATCCGGCGCCAACGGATGCCCCTTGCGAAAATGCCTTGCGCGCGGTTCCGGAACTGGTATGGGCCGCGCTGATGGTCCTTGCCGCCGGGCTCGGCCCCAATGCCGGCACCCTGGCATTAGCCCTGCACACCACTGGCGTGCTCGGCCGGCTGTTCGCCGAAGCGCTGGAAAACACCCCACCAGAACCCGCCGCAGCCATCCGATTGCAGGGCGCCAATGCCGTATGCGCTTTCTGTTACGGCACACTGCCCAACCTGTTGCCACAGCTACTGGCCTACATGCTGTACCGCTGGGAAAACAATATCCGCATGGCCAGTGTGCTCGGCTTCGTCGGCGCCGGTGGTCTGGGGCAAATGCTCTATGTCAGCCTCAGCCTGTTCCAGGAAGCTCAAGCCAGCACGGTAATTCTGGCCATGCTGGTACTGGTATTGGCCGTCGATACATTGAGCAGCTGGAGCCGTCAACGCTGGGTCAAGGCCTGAGGGGCCGCGTGATGCCTGTATGCCCTTCTTAAAACGCGAGCGCCAGCATCCCGCCACCCCAAACGAGCAGAGCGACGCCGGTCACGTAGCCGAGCCAGTGCCCCGCAGGGACAGTCTTTTCGCATAGTACGAGCAGCGCGAGGCCCGCAATCCAGTAGAGGTTCATCACGCCGCCGAAAAACAACAGCCCCATCAGGATCCAGCAGCAGCCGACGCAGAAAGCGCCGTGCAAAAGACCCACGCGTAGCGCGCCATGGGCGCCCCGCCGCCAATGGGTACTAAGGAATGCAAGCGGCGATCGGCAGTGGCGAAGACAGGCATGCTTGATCGGGGTGAGTTGATAGACGCCGGCGGCGAGCAGCAGGAAATCGCCGAAGATCGCGTTGGTCGCGACGAGCATCGGTGAAAGGAAACCGGTACGCTGGAACCCCCACTGCAGGATTACCGCGGCCAGGCTGAAACCAGCCCAGGCGGCGAGATAGCCAAACGCGAAAATGCTCGTCGCGACATAGGGATGGCCGGTGTCGCGCTGCTTGCGATTGACCGTCGCAAACAAAAGGATCATCGGCGCCGCGCTGGGCAACATCATCGCGACCATCATGACCCACCACATGAAGAACATCAGGACTGCGTAGCCGGGCGTCCAGACTGCGGGCGTCATCATTGCCATCCCGAGCTGCGACATGCGGGTTATCTCGAACGCCGATATGCCCATGCCGGCACCGGCCAGCAGATACGCCCACGACAGAGCGATGACCGCAGTAAGCGCGGTAACGACGACCAGGCGATCGCGCCTGACCACTGCCTCAAGTGTGGCGTCGATGGGTACCGTCATCACTTTTCACCCGATCATGTTCGCCCAATCAGGACATGCCTCTTCTGCGCGACCTCGACACCGGTCCGTTCCGGACGTCACCCACCAAGCCATGCCGTGAGCCTTGATCTTTCGCGGACCATGCCATCCTGGTTGTAGTGGTGAACGCAAAAATGGGCCCATGAATCCTCGAACGCCATCTCCATGTCGCCCGTCACCGAGGTCGTCCCTTGCCCGATCTCTGCGTAGGTAAACTCGAAACTGCCACTAGGGCGAGCCAACGCAATGTGGAACGGTTGACCAGTAAACTCGTTGATTATTGGTCTGCCGCTGCTCCTCAAGATGCCCGGTATATCAACCCTGGCGGTTCTGAGTTCCAGGTTCGCCTCGAGATCTATCGGCAGGAACAATGTCGCGCAAAACTCCGAGCATGTAGACGCGAATACGGAGAAATGATTGCTCAATGGTTCGCATGCGCCGCCCGAAATAATTGTTTCCAGTGCAGCCCGTTGAGCTTCATCCGCACGTTCGTCGATGATGATCTGACATTTACCATTTCCCTCCTTGATTTCACCAGGCCACTTGTACAGCGCCGCCCAATTCAGCCCCGCGAGTGGCGTATCGTTGAAATGGCCTTCAACGATGTTGCCGACGAAGGCCGACTGGCAATAGCCGTGGGTACTCGGCAAGTTGAACTGGCAACCGCAATTCACAGCGCAACTGCAGTTGTCATAGGTTTCGCTCTTGAAAAGCCATTCAACACTCATCTCGTCGATCCTCCTGACTGGATGAACGCCGTGATGCTCAGCGTCCCTTCTCTGGAACAATGTTCTGATTGATGTGGAAGAGGTTGTCCGGGTCATAGGTCGCTTTCACTGCCGCGAGTCGCTCGTAGTTGGCGCCATAGTTTGCGGGCGCACGGTGGTCGTCGTCGCTGGACATGAAGTTGACGTAGCCCCCATCGCCGCCCGAGTGGGGGTGAATAGCGGCGTAGTAGTCCTTCACCCACTTGATGTTGGCCTCGTTGTCGGCAGGGTCCGACCAGATTCCCACGACCACAGGGGCAAAGCTCTTGTCCCGGTGACCGAACGCGGTCTCGTTGGCGCCGACCCGTTGCGCCGCACCGTTGATCGGATGGAGGTGCATGCTCGAGCTGATGTGCGGCGTCTTTTTGCCATGCTCGATGTGAGCAGCGATCGCCGCGTCGGTGAGCTCGGTGATGAAGTCTGCTTTCCAGTAATGCTGCATGCCCTTCGGGACCAAGCTGTCGAAGGCGCTTTGCAGGGCCGGGAACGGCATGACGCCGACCTGCTCCGCCTTCACTTCGGCGGCGTCGCGTAGTGGTTTAAGCACTCGCGCAGCCTCCTCATGTGGACCGTTCCAGCACGTGACCAGTACACAGAACAGATCCCCGACCCGGTCCTCGGGGATAAACGGCAGAGGAGGAGCAATCTGCCAGCCGAAAAAGCATCCGAGCTGTTCGGGCGCATGCGCAATGAATTCGCGGTAGCACTGCAGGACCGCCGCGGCATCGTCGAACTCGTAGAACAGCGGACCGCCCACGATGTCACCGACCTCGTGGAGCTGAAACTCGAAGCTGGTGACGACACCGAAGTTGCCGCCACCGCCGCGCAGGGCCCAGAACAAATCTTCGTTCTGGTAATCGCTCGCGGTGACCTGTCGGCCATCGGCGAGAACGACATCGGCCGCCAGCAGGTTGTCGATGGAGAGACCGACGCCGCGGGTCAGGTAGCCGATGCCGCCGCCCAGCGTCAGGCCACCCACCCCAGTCGTCGAGATGATCCCGCCTGGCGCTGCCAGGCCGAACGGGTAGGTCGCATGGTCGACATCACCCCAGGTCGCGCCGCCCCCAACCCGGGCGATCTTCTTGACCGGGTCGACCCGCACGTTGTTCATCCTCGACAGGTCGATGACCAGGCCGTCGTCCACCGTGCCGAATCCGGGGACGCTGTGGCCCCCACCACGAATTGCCAGGTCGAAGCCGGCGTCGCGGCCAGCCCTGACCGCGGCCATCACGTCGGCCGAGTCCACGCACCGGATGACGGCGCGAGGTTTGCGGTCGTGCATGGCGTTGTAGACAGCGCGAGCGTCGTCGTAGTCAGAATCCGACGGGGTGATGACGCGACCGCGCACCGCTTCGCTCAATGTCTTGATTATGCCGCTCATTGTCTGTTCCTCCGCTCCGGGTGTTCCTCTGCTTCGTCTACGAGATTGCGCCATCAGGTGTTCCCGAAGCGTTCCCGCTCAACCGGATTCGCTCAGAAAGCCGGTCGCTGCCCGGAACGCCGGGAGATCATGGCCCGACGCAATGGTCTCGAGGAGATCGCCAAGTTGCTCACGCAGGGTCTGATCGGGAAATCGACTGGCGAAGGAGTGCAGCGCCCGAAGCTCCAGCCAGCCCGCCCCTTGGGCGCTGGCGATCTCGACGGCACTGCGCAAAGAAGCGGCGGCGGCTTCGGTTTCCCCGCTGCGATAAGCCAGCTCACCGTCGACTCGCCACAGCTCGGCCTCGAGATAGCGCTGGTTACAGCGTTGTGACCATGAGAGCCCCTCGCGTGTGGCGGCTTGTCCCTGGCGGAACTCACCGACCATGCCGCGAGCCCGGGCGAGAAGAAGGAGTGTGTAGGTCAGGTGGAGGGTCTCCCCTTCGGTACGCGAGCGTGCCACCGACTGTACGATCTTCTCGATGCCCCCAGCCGATCCCGTGCACACCTCCAGCCAGCCCCGAAGGGCTTCCAGTACGACCATGAGGTAGCGATCCGAAAAACGCTTCCATAGTAGGTCGGCGTCCGCGAGGAGCTCGGCGAGGCGCGGGAGATCTTCGGATTCGGCCGCGAGAATCGCCGCGTAAGTGATGACGTACCCCAACGTCATCAGATGATCGAGATCCACGGCGATCCCAAGTGCAGATCGGGCTGTCTGGTCGGCCCGGCCGGCATCTCCGGCCCACAGTTCGACGAGGGCCAGCCGTACGAGGCAAACCGCCTTCGGGTCCTGGGCGTACGACGCCAGATGCTCGTCGCGATGGGATAGGTCATAGGCTTCGATAGCGCCATCGAGATAGTGACGGGCTCTGGCCAGATCGCCCCGCCAGAACGCGCTCACGCCGAGGAGATATCGACCCTCTGTCCTGGCTACCGGATCATGCCTCTCATGCTCGAGAAGGGCCCGAGCGAGTTCATCGCAATCGTCGAAGCGGCAGCCCTGCAGCCGGGCGAGGCCGAGACCACGGAGGATCGGCGGCTCCACGGGTCTGTGAAGCTTGCGGCAAAGGGAAAGGGCTCGCTCGTAGAGTTGGTGCGCACCCTTGGAGCCGTAACCGTCGAGGGCCACAAGGGGGGATCCGAGGGCGATCCGGATATCGAGTTCAAGTGCATCGCGGTCAGGTGACGGTGGCAGGTCGGCGAGCAGTGCGAGCGCTCGCTGAAACAGGCTGACCGCTTCTTCGAGGGCCGACACGGCCACCGCTCGCTCCCCCGCCACGCGGTAGGCATCGATGGCCGGTTCGACCATGCCGGCCTGGTCGTAGTGTGCGGCCAGCTGCGGGCTGGCCGCGTCGATGTCGCTGTGGCGCTCGACCGCAATCGCCTCGGCGACAGCCCGGTGGAGTTGGCGTCGACGAGCTGGGCTGACCATCTCCAGCGCCACCGCCCGAAGCTTGTCGTGACTGAAATCGTACGTGAGCCCCTGATCGCGGATGATCCGTCGACGCCAGAGTTCGTCGACGTGATCAATGAGCTCGTGCTCATCGATCCCGGTGGCCGAGACCATCAGACCGACTGAGAAGGGCCGACCGATAACGGCCGCCACTTCGGCTAGTCGCCGAGCGCCGTCAGTGAGTTGGCCCAGTCGGGCGCGCAGCACCGCCCGCATCGTCGGTGTGAGCACTGCTTGACTTCCATCAGAGGATATCCCGGCGCGAAGAGCCTCAATGACAAAGAGTGGATTGCCTTCGGTCTCGTTCCAGAGTCGTGCCGCCAGTTTCGCATCAATCGTGTCCTCAGCGCGTAGCCGAGCAGCGAGCGTCGCAGTTGTGGCTTCGTCGAGTCGGTCGAGTGGCACTGTGGTCACTGCCTGGTCGTGGCCCAAGGCGTCGACGAGTCCAACCAGGGGATGATGCTCTGAAATCTCCTCCGAGCGGACGGTACCGACGATGAGGACAGGTGCGGTCTGTCCGCAACGGACAACGAAACCGATCAACTCGATGGTCTCGGCGTCACACCACTGGAGATCGTCGATGATCAGCAAGCGCGGGCGATCGCCGGCGACAATCGCTCGGCTCACAGCATCGAACAACCGATGGCGCTGAGCCAGATCGCCCGACTGGCTCCGTTCAGATGGCTGCGAAACGTCGCGCAGGTCGGGCAGCAGACGAGCGAGCTCGGCCCTCCAGACCGTGTCGAGCGTGTCGATGTGGCTTCTGATAGCATCCGATCGGAGTAGGTCGATGACGGGACCCCATGGCAGCCTGCCTGCAGCCTCGTATGCACGAGCCGATGCCACCACGTGTCCCTCTGCTCGAACACGGCGGCCGAGTTCCAGTGCGAGACGGGACTTTCCGATCCCCGGCTCCCCGGTCACCAACAAGAGATGTGCCCCCCTCTCCCGCGCGGCGTTCCATGCCTCGATGAGCTGGTTCCATTCGAGGTCGCGGCCGACGAAAGGCGATTCGGCGACGGGTAGGTCCTTGCCCTGCACTTCGTCGCGGTTGAGTGTGCCAGCCCGAAGCTGTTGGTACATGGCCCCGATCGCCTCGCCCGGTGCCACCGCGAGGTCGCGTTCGAGCACCTGCGCGTAGCGGTGGTAGGAGCGCAGTGCCGCGGCTCTATCGCCAAGCGCGAGATGTGCTTCCATCTGAATTCGAACGGCCGCTTCGTCGGTCGGCTCCAGGTCGATGATGCGTTGGGCATGCCTGATCGCGGCTTTGTGGTCGTCGCGCCTCGCAGCCTCTTCTGTCAGCCGCACGAGGCCCCCATACGCCTCAGCTCGAAGTTTCGCTCGCTCATCCAGGACCCAGTCGTCATAACAAGCCGGAAGGAGATCGCCTGAATAGAGGCGCGCGGCGAGCTCGAAATCACCGGCCGCCATGGCATCCTGGAACCTCAGCACGTCGACCTCGCTCGGCCCACTCGCAATCCACCGCACAGTCTCGTTGTCGATCTCGACGAACTCACCGATGTCGGGAAGGGCATGACGGAAGTCGTGGAGCAGCTTTCTGAGGTTGGTGCGCGCCTGCGGTTCGTCGGAATCGGGCCAGAGCTCGAACGCGAGTCGTGAGCGATGCTGCGGGTCTCTCCGTAACGCGATCAACCCCAGAAACCGTTGCAAGCGAAGAGAGTTGAAGGCGCGAAGACGCCGGCCGTCCAGGATGATCTCGACTGCACCAAGAAGTCGGACCTGTAACCGCGTCGGCCGTTCGCCACCGACCCCGCTCGTGTCACTCGGCATATGGCTCCTCTGCTTGCGGTCCAGCTCCGAAAGTCCGCTGTCTCCCCCACCGGTGTCGATAACAAGCCGATCAGCAGCTTGATGAGTGTCGACTCCGGGTTTCCGGGCCGGAACCGCGGGATTCTGTAGTAGTGTTCACATCCCATTGGCTCAGTATCATTGTAGGTCCGTTCCCGCGACCGTTGCCGGGGCGGGCCAAGGATCCAGCCTGTTGCGTTGGCTGCGGCATCCACCGTTCGAAGGCTATCGGTCCAGCAGAGGTGCCAGCAGTGCACACATGCCGCGCCAGTGCGAACCCTCCCAGTAAACCCGTTGGCAGGCGTCGCAGCGCAGGAAGTGCGAATAGAGGGCGCCAATGCGTGGCGGCAGCTGCGGCCGGGCCAGTTCCGGGCTGATCTCGTGCAGCGGCAGGTTGCAATGAAGGCACAGGCTGAATGGCCGCGCGCTACGCGCCAGGTCGAGGCGCTCGTACAATTCGCGCAGCTGCAGCGACGGTTTCAGGGCATGCACGTAACAGCCGTGGCTGATGATCCGCCGCTTGAGCAGTTCGCGGTCGCGGGTCAGCACGATGCGTCCTTGCTGCGCAGCGATCTCGGCGATCTCGGCATCCTCGAAGCCATTGTCGTAGAGGGTGTCGAAGCCGCTCATGCGCAGCAGGCGGGCCAGCCCGCCAAGGTGCGCATCAGCGACGAAGCGCAGCACCCGTAAAGGTTGCGCACGAATCTTGAGCAACGGGCTGATGTCCAGCGCTTCGAACTTGGGATACACCGCCAGCCGGTCACTGTCGAAGATCACCCGCTCCAGGCCCACCGACTCGCCATTGAGCAGCACCAGCTCGACCTCGGTGTGCGGTATCCCGAGCGCCTCGATCATGTGCTTGACCGTCGCCCCTCGCGCGCACTCGCAAGTGAAGGACTGCCGCCGCCGTTCGGCCGGCAGAAAATCGTTGAGCTCCTCGTAGAAGCGGAAGGTTGCACTGGTCATGCTGAACAGTATGGCAGGGCTGCAGGATGAGCGAGTCCAGTCCGGACATCTTCTCCTTGATCCAACGCCTTCGGCACGAATCATGCGTAATCCAATAGCAATGAGTCGGTCCTGACTATGCGGATGACACTTTTGAAGTGAGCCGTTTCAGTGGCTACCCCGATAATCGAAAGCTTACTAATGGAATGTCGAGGGTTCAGCATGACAAGCGCAGCTCAGGTCAGCCCGAAAACGCTGAAAAAAGTGATTGTCGCTGCCGCCATCGGCAATTTCGTCGAGTGGTTCGACTTCGCTGTCTACGGCTTTCTGGCTACGACCATCGCCCAGCAATTTTTCCCCAGCGGCGATGCTAGCGCCGCGCTACTAAAAACCTTCGCGGTGTTCGCCGTGGCCTTTGCCTTCCGGCCTCTGGGCGGGATTTTCTTCGGCATGCTCGGTGACAGGATTGGCCGCAAGAGAACCCTGGCCATGACCATCCTGTTGATGGCGGTTGCGACTACCTTGATCGGGTTGTTGCCCACTTATGCCGCTATCGGGGTCATGGCGCCGATCCTCCTGACTCTGATCCGTTGCGCCCAAGGCTTTTCCGCCGGGGGCGAATACGCAGGTGCGTGTGCCTATCTGATGGAGCATGCACCCAACGATAAAAGGGCCTGGTATGGCAGCTTCATTCCGGTATCGACCTTTTCCGCCTTCGCAGCGGCAGCCGTGGTGGCCTACGCACTCGAGGCCTCATTATCGACCGAAGCCATGGGTAGCTGGGGCTGGCGCCTGCCGTTCCTGATTGCCGCGCCGCTGGGCCTGGTGGGTCTTTACATGCGCTGGAAGCTGGATGAAACCCCGGCTTTCCAGGTGGTGACTCAGGAACATGCGGTTGCACATTCCCCGCTCAAGGAGACCTTGCGCAACCATGGCGCGGCGATCTGCTGCCTGGGTGCCTTCGTGTCGCTGACGGCGCTATCGTTCTATATGTTCACCACCTACTTCGCTACCTACCTGCAAGTCGCGGGCGGTCTGAGTCGCGCAACGGCGTTGCTGGTGTCGCTGATTGCATTGATCTTCGCAGCGGCGATCTGCCCGCTGGCCGGGCTGTATTCGGACCGGGTCGGGCGTAGGGTCACGGTGATGACAGCTTGTACTCTGTTAATTGTGGCGGTGTATCCCTCGTTCCTGATGGCCAGTTCCGGCTCGTTCGCAGCGTCCATCGTCGGCGTCATGCTCCTGGCGATAGGCGCGGTGTTGTGTGGCGTGGTAACCGCGGCCTTGCTCTCGGAAACCTTCCCCACCCGTACGCGCTATACCGCGTCGGCTATCACCTACAACATGGCCTACACCCTATTCGGTGGCACCGCGCCGCTGGTGGCGACGTGGTTGATCAGCACCACCGGCAGCAACCTGTCGCCAGCGTTCTATCTGATTGCGGTGGCGTTGCTCGCGCTGGCCGGTGGTTTGGCGTTGCCGGAGACTTCAAGGATTTCCCTGCATGATGTTCCGACGGGAGAAAATGGCGTAGCAGTGGACGCTGCGGCCTGAGGGTTTCAACGCAAGGCCGGCCAAATTCAGATTGGTAAAACCCTGGCCCGGCATTGAACAGCCAGTAAATCGGTAAGGTCAGGGCAATGCCGAAGGCCAGGTCGTGCAGCGGACGGCGACTACCGATACCTCGTGTCGAACAGGCAAACAACAGCGCGGCCGCCCATACGAATCCGATGAGGTTGATCAGCAAGGCTAACCGCCACAAGGCCTGCGGTCACCCCCGACCGCCAGCTGGGCCGGCACTATGCTGCGAAGCCGGGCCATCTCAAAGCAGCCCGACCTTGACCAGCATCGCCCGCAGCCGCACGTGGTCCTCTTCGACGAATTTGCCGAACTCATCGCCGGTCAGAATGCTGGGTGACCAGGCGTTGAGTTTGACATTGTCTTGCCAGACCTTGCTGTTAGTGGCGGCGAGGACCGCATCAACCACTTCTTTACGCTGCTCGGGCGAAAGATTTGCTGCGCCGTAGATGCCGCGCCAGTTATTAATCGTGACGTCGTAGCCCTTCTCTTTGAGGGTCGGTGCGTCAATGCCCTGAACGCGATCTGGCGCACCGATGGCCAGCAAACGGAACTGCCTGGACTGGACGTACTTGGCCAACTCGGCGTAGCCACCGGTAATCACCGTGATGTGACCTCCCAGCGTGGCCGCGACGACTTCGCCCCCACCGGCGTAGGCGACGTAATTCACCTTGTTGATCGGCACATCCATTTTGCCGGCCAGTTCGGCGATACCAATGTGGTCGATCGAACCCTTGGAGCCACCGCCCCATTTGATGCTGGATGGATTGGCCTTGAAGGCAGCGAGCAAGTCTTCCAGCGTCTTATAGGGCGACTCCTCACGGACGGCAAGCACGTTGTACTCGGTGAAAAGCCGGGCGATCGGTGTCACATCCTTCATGGTAATTTGCGGCTTGTTCTGCTCCTCGGAAGTGACCATGTTGGCACCCACCACCAGCAGTGCATTCGGGTCGCCCTTGGTGCTGTTGGCGAACTGCGCCAGCCCCAAGGTTCCACCTGCTCCGCCCTTGTTCTCGAAGGTGAGGGATTTGACCACCTTGGCCTCGATCAAGGCCTTGCCCAGAATCCGTCCGGTCTGGTCATAACCACCACCCACCGAACCAGGGGCCATGAACTTGACGGTATCCAGGGCCATGACAGGTGTCGTGAGTGTGATCGCGGTAACCGCCACTGCAATGGATATGGAGCGGCTGAATCGACGGACTGAAGTGAACATGAAGTTTCTCCCGATACTATTGTTTTTGTGGGTGCCGGTTGAATGTCGAATTACCTGCGGGCAAGCGTAGTTCATGGGTCTATCTGTTAACGCCCTCTCAATGGCCAAGACGCAACCGTTACATCACCTTGACCGCTCGCGGACAATGCGGCGTGAACGAATCCTTCTGCTTTCTTCCGCTCTACGAAGGCCCTCACATACGCCGCACCCGCTTCGCGATTGCGAGGCACTGCCAGCGCTTGGCGGATTGCAGTGAAGGCGCCTTCAAGCACCCGGTAACGCGGGTCAGCATCGACCACCTTTTGCAGCGGTTGCCGCACGCCCGCGGCGGCATCCAGGGTCTTGTCAAAGAACAGGTCCACCGCTGCAGCGGATGTCTCGGCTCGCTCCAGCTGCGCGTGTTTCAACGTACGAGTCAGGAACAGGTCATAGGCAGCTCCCTTGCCTACAGCGAGTCTCAACCCTGGATGATCGAGATCGTCGACTTCCACATACGGCGAATCGGCAGCTACGAGGTAAGTGCCCTCGATAATCACGTAGGGTTCACTGAAGGCGATCTGTTCTTCTCGCACCGGCTCGATGGCAAGGAAAGCAACGTTCCAGACCCCCTCCTCCAGCGCGGCAAACACCTTGCCCGCAGCATCGAATGTGAGCATTTCCAGCTGCACGCCCAGCTCTTCAGCGAGTGCCTTTGCCAATGCAACGGATACGCCTTGTGGAGATCCATCCGGTCCCTTCTGAGCCAGTACCGGGTTGCCGAAATTGATCGCCGCACGAAGAACCCCCTGAGGGGCCAGATCTTCAAGAACCACCGGTGTGATATCACTCATCATTCACTTCCCTATTCAGGCAGAAAAAACCATACATACCGGGCTACCGGTAGAAACCGAAAAACCTGTCTTGCTCAATCCACCTGTTTGCGGATCTACAGCCATCGAGATGATGGTGTCGCTGTCCTCGTTGAGTGCGAAGAGGAAACGCGCATTGGGTGTCAGGGTGAAGAAGCGCGGGGTTTTGCCATCCGTAGGCATGAACCCGACGGGGCTCAACAACCCCGTCCGCTGATCGATGGAAAAGGCGGCGACGCTGTCGTAACCGCGGTTGGAGGCGTAAACGAAACGCCCACCAGGGTCCACCTCGATCTCGGAGGCTCGGCTGTTACCGGTGAAAGTCGACGGCAGCGATGTCACCACCTGTAGCGGTTTCAAAGCACCATCCTTCGAGTTGAATCGATAGGCCGTCACCGTCGAGTCCAGCTCGTTGACGACATAGGCGAATGGCGCATTGGGGTGCAATGCCAGATGTCGTGGACCCGCCCCTTCCCGTGTCGCTACAAAAGGTTGATCGGCGGGAAAGAGTCTGCCGTTGTAAAAACGGAAACTGAAAATGCGATCCAGGCCCTTGTCGGGCACCAACACAAAGTTGCCGGTGTGATCGAAGGGGTTGAAATGCGGCTTGGAAAACGCCTGCTCGACCCGGTGAGGCCCGATCGGACCTTCCAGTTTGAGCAGCTGATTCAGCGTACCCAGGGAACCGTCATCGCCCACATTCATGACCGCCAGGGAGCCGGTGATATGGTTCGAAACGACCAGGAAGCGTTCGCTCGAATCAAGTGCAAGGTGTACGGGGTTCTTCCCTTCACAGCTTTGCCGATTGATGAAGGTCAGCTTGCCGGTGGCCTTGTCGACGCTGAATGCACTGACGTCGCTCGTGTCACCCTGCACGGTGTAAAGCCGGTCACAGGCTTTGTTGAGCACCAGGAAAGACGGGTTGACGAGGTCCTTGACCACTTCGATGAGGGTCAGCGTACCTTTCTCCTGGTCCACTTCGTAGACACTGATGCCTTCACCGCGGGCGTTTCGCTCGCGAGTGGTCCGCGACCCGACATAGGCGTACATAGGGTTTTCTCTCCGAGTAACAGTTAATCGCAAGTGCTCGGCTCAGGATCGAGCCATGGGGTCGAATCTGTGGCTCGTGCGTTTCACCACCTTGCGGATCACGTAAGGCAGAACACCGCCATGGGTGAGGTAGCGAATCTCTTGCAAGGAGTCGATGCGTACCGTCAGCTCGACCTGTTGTTGATCGCCACCCGGCGGGCTAATGATCAGGGTCACGGAGTTGTCGCCCACCTTCAGGTCGTCCAGCCCGACAAAATTGAAACGCTCGTCGCCCTGCAGGTTCAGGTCCGCCACTGACTGCCCCGACTTGAACAGCAAGGGGATGACGCCCATGCCGATCAGGTTGCTGCGGTGAATCCGTTCGATGCTACGGGCCACTACCGCTTTCACGCCCAGCAGCGCCTGTGCCTTGGCGGCCCAGTCACGGCTTGAGCCGGCTCCGTAGTTGATACCGGCAAACATCACCATCGGTATCTGTTGTTCGGCATAACTCTTGGCCGCCATGAACAGCGGCAAGCACTCGCTGTGGTCCGCGTTCCATGCCCAGGCTCCGGGCCCTGGCTGGTGACCTCCCAACAGCAGATTTTTCACCGAACGGTTGGTGAAAGCGCCGCGCAGCATGACTTCGTGGTTACTGCGCCGCGTGGAATATTGATTGAGGTCCCGTGGATCCTCTCCCCGTTCCAGTAGCCATTGGCCTGCCAGGCTATTGGCTGGAATAGCACCGGCCGGGGAAATATGGTCAGTCGTGATGTTGTCGCCGAGGACCATCAGCACACGGGCACCGCTTATGGCCAGGCTCTCTTTCGGCTCGGCCTGGATATCGGCGAGATACTGAGGACGACGCAAGTAAGTGGATTCAGGGCTCCAGGAAAACTGCACGCTGCCTTCAGCGGACAGGGCCTGCCAGTGATGCGTACCTTCCCAGACCGTCGCCAGACGCTGCTGGAAGAACTCGGGCTTGACCACTTCAAGCACCTGGGCGGCGACTTCGGCATCAGTCGGCATTAGATCGCCCAGATACACATCCTTGCCGGCAAGGTCCTGACCCAGCGGTTGCGAGTCCAGGTCGATATCGATCGTACCGGCGATAGCATAGGCCACGCACAGCGCCGGGGAAGCCAGGTAGCCCGCTGGTACTTTTGGGTTTACCCGGCCTTCGAAATTCCGATTGCCGGACAACACGACGACGCCCTTCAGTCCTTGATCCGCAAACGCCTCGACATGCTTTTCGAGCGTCCCCGAGTTGCCGATGCACGTCATGCAGCCGAACCCGGCGAGGTCAAAGCCCAACGCAGAGAAGTCTTCAAGCAAGTTGGCTTCAGTCAGATAGTCCGCCACCACCTGGGAGCCTGGAGACAGCGAGGTTTTGACCCAGGGCTTGCGCTTGAACCCGAGCGCCCGTGCTTTACGGGCCAACAAGCCGGCTTGAATCATCTGCGACGGGTTGGCGGTATTGGTGCAGCTGGTAATAGCGGCCATGACCACGGCGCCATGGGTGATCGGCTCCTGAAACGAAGGCTCGAAGAAGGACTGTTCGGCCGGCCCCGCGATCAGCTTGGTGCCACCCATCACTTCATTGCGAAAGGATGCCGCCGCATGGGAAAGCTTCTGCCGCTGGTGAGGCTGATGAGGTCCGGCGACGCTAGGTTCGATACTCGCCAGATCCAGATCGATCAGTTCATCGAAGTGCGGCTCAGGAAGATCGTCACGACGCCACAGCGGCTGGGCATTCATATAAGTGACCACCTTCTCGCGCAGTTCGGCTGAGCGACCGGTCAATTCCAGATACGACAGCGTTTCGTTGTCGAATGGAAAGAAAACCACAGTGGCCCCGTACTCGGGTGCCATGTTGGACACCGTCCCACGAGCTGCCCAGCTCAGGGTGGAAAGACCGGGGCCGGTGAACTCGACGAATTTCCCCACCACCGAACGCTTGCGCAGTATTTCGGCAACGTGCAGAGACAGGTCGGTGGCGGTGACACCTG
The DNA here is from genome assembly GCF_057838875.1 of Pseudomonas sp. KH_050. Classification (NCBI taxonomy): domain Bacteria; kingdom Pseudomonadati; phylum Pseudomonadota; class Gammaproteobacteria; order Pseudomonadales; family Pseudomonadaceae; genus Pseudomonas; species Pseudomonas sp. KH_050. The sequence continues at coordinate 4,098,430 of NZ_CM174478.1, forward strand.
GCCGCATGAGGTTAGTCACACGAATACCGATGACCTTGGGAAAGCTGATCGGAACGGGCTCCCCCAGCATCGCCGCCTGGCCCTCCAGACCGCCTACCCCCCAGCCCAGAATCCCAATGGCATTGATCATCGGTGTATGGCTGTCAGTGGCAACCATGTCATCCGGGTGGAGCAGGCGTTGGCCGTCTTGCGTCTGGCTTTCCCAGACAACCTGCGCCAGCGCCTCCATGTTCATCTGATGGATGATACCGGTACCCGGCGGAATGACCCCGAAGTTGTCGAGACTCTTCTGTGCCCACTTGATAAACCGATAGCGCTCGCTGTTACGGCGAAAGTCGATGTCCAGGTTCTTTTCCACGGCATCGGCTTCGGCATACCGCTCGACAATCACCGAGTGGTCGATCGTCAGCACCGCGGGAATCAGCGGATTCATCACGCTCGGGTCGCCACCCAGCTCCGCCACAACATCACGCATGCCGGCGAAATCGGCGAGCGCGGGCAGGCAGGTGGTGTCATGGAACATCAGGCGATTGGGCTGAAACGGCACTTCGCAGTCAGGGCCCTGACCGATGGCTCGGGCGAGCACCGACGACAACGCCTCTGGCGAACAACGGGCAACGTTCTCCAGCAAAATGCGAATGGCATAGGGCAGCTTCGATACCTGAGAGGGCGAAAGCATCTTGTACAAGTCGACGTAGGCGAATTGCTCGTGGTCGATGACCAGATGATTGAGAAGGTCGCAGGCAGTTTCGGTCATGCTCGTATCGCTCGGCTTCTAAAGTTTTCGCGGGAGCCGGAGTACCCGAACAACACCGCTGATGAGCAAATACTAGGAGCAGTGGGAGCAAAAGAAAATTGATGGTTTACCACGGCAGCGTTCTCCATCGGAGAACGCACGACTGTATTACTCGGCAGGCAGTTTCAGGTGGTCGATGAGGGTCTTCAAGGTGGGGGAAGCGGCATCGTACTTCTTGAACGTCAGCAGCAGTGACCGCTGCGCCCACGGCTCATCCAGCGTCACCGCCTTCAACTTATGGCTGCGCAGGTACTGGTTAATGACGCTGCGTGGGAGCACTGCCAGACCCAGACCGGAAGAAACCATTCGGCACATGCAATCGAAGCTACTGATCCGAATCCTCAGCTTGAGTGCCATGCCGAGCTTTTCCGCTTCACTGGTCAGCAATGTATGCATCGAGCTTTCCAGGTGAGGCCCCACGAACTCATGTTCCAGAACCTCCTTGAAACGCACCGATTTGCGGGAAGCCAGAGCATGCCCAGCAGGGACGACCACGGTCAGTTCGTCATTGCGATAGGGGACCGTCTCCAAACCTTGTGCGGCGGTTTGCACGGCAATGATGCCCAGGTCGGCACGACCGTCCGCCACAGCCCGGATCACGGCAGATCCGACCCGCTCTTCAATATCGAATTTTATTTGCGGGTAGAGCGCAACAAATCCGGCCACATCATCCGGTAGAAACTGCGACAAAGCCGAGGTAATCGCATGGATCCGCACATGGCCCTTGACCCCGGCGGCGTAGTCCCCCAACTCGTTGTCGAGCTGCTCCAGCGTCTGTTTCAACTGTCGTGCGTAGAAAAGCATCGACTGCCCCGCCGGTGTCAGCTCTACGCCCCGAGCATTGCGAACCAGCAGCGGCGCTCCGACCTGGGCTTCCAGCTCGGTAATCCGCTTGCTGATAGCGGATACCGCGAGGTGTTTGATCCGGGCAGCCCTTGTCAGATTGCGCTCCTGCGCAACCGTGATGAAAAGGTCCAGACTCGTGAGGTCGTATCGCAATGGAAGAATCCTTGACTCGAGAGCGATGAGTGAAGCACGTCAGAGCGCAGCTGCGCCATGAGCAACTCATATAGGTTTTCCCATCCAGCGCGCGATAAAAATACTGGCATATTGACACGTAAAAATGCAATGTTATTTTAATCGGCATATATTCCGTAAGTGATCACAGAAATGGCTTCCAGCGCATTGGTACAAAGAATCGCAGCGCAGATCCGGCAGAAAATCCAGACCGGTGGGTTATCACCGGGCGACCACCTCAGCGCGCAAAAAATCGCCGACGAGTTCAATGTTTCCCGCTCTCCGGCGCGAGAGGCGCTTGTCTTGCTTTCCGAGCAAAGCGTTCTTGAGCAGCTGCCGAATCGTGGTTTCTTCGTTTTGGAATCGGCGCTGGACCTTTCGCCGATCCGCGACGAAGTCGTACCCCTGGAGGAACCAGACGAATACTACCGACTCGCCGAAGATTGGCTGAACGATGCCATTCCCGGTGAAGTGACAGAACAGTTTTTGCGCACTCGCTATGACCTGACGAAAGCCCAAGTCATCGACATCCTCAATCGCGCAGCCAAAGTCGGTTGGGCAGAATCGAAGCCGGGTTACGGCTGGCGCTTTCTGGACGTTGCGAAAACCCCGGAAAGCCTTGATCACATCTACAAGGTCCGGTCGCTGATCGAACCTGCGGCACTGTTGGAGCCGACTTTTCTGCACGACCCGAGCAAACTTCAACGTTTGAAAAAAGAGCAACAGGACATGCTCGACGGAGGCATCGATAACCTGCCGGCTGATGTCCTCCTGAAAAATGGTATTCGGTTCCACGAAGAGTTGATTAAGCTCTCCGGTAACCCGCTTTATCACATGATCCTCGTCCAGATGAACAACATGCGGCGGCTCATCGAATACCGCTCGATGATTGACCGCAAGCGACTCTACAAGCAGTGCGCAGAACACATTCGAATGATCGAACTGGTAGAGCAAGGCCACAACCTTGAGGCCGCGCACTTGATGAAACAGCACCTCAGCGGCTCTTTCGCTCAAAAATCGCCGATCCTGAAACTGCGAGCAGAACCCGCTGGAATCAACCTTTCCCTTCCCGGCCTCAGCCCTCACATCACGTCTTGAGGAGAGCAACCGTTGAGTACCGAGGAACAACTACTCACTCGACTTCCCTCGTAGCATTGACGCTGGCCGGGGTCTGGAGCGATGACGATATTCTTCCACCATTGACGCCCAAACCTGCGCCACTGAATGAAGACGCGATCAAGGAGTTGAGGAGTGTGTTTGCGGTCAAGTGGTGATGCGTTTTAACCAGTAGCCATGGACTGGCTCGGCGCAGAGCATCACCACCACCAGCCGCATGATTTGCATAGCCGTGACAATCCCGACGCCAAGGTTCAACGCTTCGGCCGTCAGATACATTTCCGTACTACTGCCCGGCATCGTTCCCAATGCCAGCGTCATCACCGGAAAATCCAGCAATTGCCCCATTACTACAGCCAGCGCCATGGTGCAAAAAATCATGGTCAAGGTGAACAACGAAACCTTGAGCAAGAACGTCGGTGAAGATCTGAAAAAATGACGATCAAAATAGCCGCCGAGCGCACATCCAATCATTAATTGTCCGTAATGGCTGAGCTCCACGGGCAGTGCCGTTTGTAGATTGAAGCTTGCCGTGAAGGTGGCGCATAAGGCCATTGGACCGAACATCCAGGGGTTCGGTAGCTTGTACCGCTTCCAGATCATTGCCGTCAGCGCTCCTCCCGACAGCAGCGCAAATAGCCAGTACCAATCACTGGGCAAACGTGCATGCACCACTGACGGAGAGATTTTTGCGCTGAAAAACATCGCCGCAGGCACGCACAGGACGATCAACACCAAACGTATGCTGTGGGCTGCGGCGATCTGACTGACGTTGGCCTTGTGCCTGATCCCTGACTGGATCATTTCCGAAAAATTTGCCGGCATGAAGGCGAAAAACGCGGTCGTCAGGTCCATACCCCTGCGCCGCATAAACTCTATGCCAAGCAGTGCAAGAAACAGCGTTAGAAACGCCGCGGCCAACATCATCGCGAAATGCCCGAGGATTTGCTCCAGCACGACCGGCGTGAAGTGCAAACCGATAGAGGTCGCGATCATCCACTGACCTGACAGGCGCCCATTGGGTATCTCACCCACTCCCCAACCCAGACAGCGCACCAGGATCACCGCCAACATCGAGCCGATGATCCAGGGCAGTGGCCAGTTGAGCTGACTGGCGAGCAAAGCCCCGGCAATGCCAACGAGAGGTGTCGCCCACCACGACCCCATAGAAGTGAAGAACGCCTTCATCCCGTCAGTCCACTGAAGACAGTACAGACGGGGCTGTGCGCCCGTTCATGCAAATTCATGGCGCACTGGCCAGACGTGCGCATCCCGCCACGCACCAGCGTACTGGCCAAATCAGTACCGCCGGTGAAATCATCAGCGATGCAACCGAGTAGTAATTGACTCACTGTTTTCTCCTTGCACCCTCCCCCTTGCCTACCAAAAGGAAGCGCGTTTCTTCTTGATTGATCCAGCATTCACTCAGAACGGCAGGCGGCATGGCTGGCATGCCACCGTATCGATCAGCCCAGGATGACCTTGGCGACAGCCTCACCAAAAGCCTTGGTGCCAAAAGAGCCACCCAGGTCCGGGGTACGTTGTTCAGGTTCTTTCAAGACCACATCGACAGCCTTGTCCATTGCCAGGCCGGCATTGATCAAAGCCTGGTTGTCATGGTGCTCGCCCATCCATTGCAACAACATGCCAACGGAAAGAATCATCGATACCGGGTTGGCCTTGTCCTGACCTGCGATATCTGGAGCAGAACCGTGTTGAGCCTGGGCGCAGCAATGAACATCGCTGGCCATCATCGAACCGGCGAGCCCCAGGCTGCCGGACAATTCGCTGGCGAGGTCACTGATGATGTCGCCATAGAAGTTCGTTGCGACCAGCACATCAAAACGTTCAGGGTTACGCACCAAATGAGCCGTCGAGGCATCGACCAACAGATCGTCCAGAGTCACTTCAGGGAAATTCCTGGCGACGTTGCGAACGCATTCCAGGAACAACCCATCGGTCATGTGAAAGCTGTTGGCCTTGTGAATGGCGGTGACCTTTTTGCCGCGCTTCATTGCCAGCTCGAATGCACGGCGAGCAATACGCTCACTGCAATGGCGAGTGATCTTGCGAGTGGACAATGCCATATCAGGAGTCGGCATCACTTCGCCCCAACCGCGGCTCATGTTGCGATCCGGATAAAAGCCTTCAGTCGCTTCGCGCATGATGACCAGATCCATCGTCTTGCCTTCCTTCATGTTCGAAGTCAGGAACGGACGGGTGCGGGCAGGACGTACGTTGGCATACAAGTCCAGGCCGATACGAAAGCCGGCGGAGACGTTGCGACCGCCTTTCTCCGGAGCTGGGTAATCGGCATGGGATTGAGTGCCGAGGATGATGCCGTCGTAGCTTTTGGCCTTTTCCAGCACTTCATCACGAAGGGTGGTGCCGTATTTTTCCAGGCTCGTGAAACCGACATCGTCGTAATCGAATTCCAGACCCAGATCGAATTTTTTGTTGGCTGCTTGCAGGACCGACATCGAAGACTCAACGATTTCCGGACCAATACCGTCACCAGGGAGAACCAAAATACGCATCGCATGCCCCTTACTTTTTAGTTGCTGATTGAGCCGGTACGCCAGAAATCGCCCACTTAATGTATATCATAAATACAAAATACAATAATGATGATCCGATAACTCAGCCTGGCGTTGCCCGGAGCTGTGTCGTTTTCGCTTTCGACAGATTGCATTTTATTGCACGAATATTCAATCCATGCAACCTTTGCGCTCGACGATCATCCTTCAACCGATCCAGGCCAACAGGAAATAAGCACGCTGCCTGGCAAAGGCAGAGTCCTGATCGTCAATGAGGGTGGTAGCGATCGCTACGCGAGGGGCAGACAGGAGCGGTGGAATTCGCCGGACACACGATTACCGACGGCAACCTGTTGTACGGCGATGATGAAGGTGTGGTGCTGCTAAACGAGCGGTGCGCTAACTGACGACCGAAACCTCAAGGCTGCGCTGATACTCCAGCTCATCCTTGGCCTCTTTATCGGTTTTTTGCCGCCCGACAACATCGAGGTGGTTGCGCAAGAAATCCGCAGCCGCTTCGCGTTGTCCACTTTCGATGAGATCCAGAAGATGGATGTGTTCCTTACACTGGTTGATCAGCCGCGGCCGATCAACGTTGGCCTTGTAAGCCATGAATCGACGCAGCTGGTTTTGCCTGCGGATGGCTTCAAGAAAAAATGCGTTGCCCGAGCAGCGGACCACCAGTTCATGAAGCTGCGCACCAATCTGAAACAGCTGCGATCGCGACAGTTTGAATATGTCGCCATCAAGCAGCTGCTGTTGAGTCTCTCGAGCCTTTGCAAATGCAATCTTATCCACCACGTACCCTGGCTCGAGCACAGCAGCGGGTTCAATCGCCATCCGAAAACGGTAACTCTGGATATGAGCCTTGGAGTCATGCAGGAAGCTGTTGATCTCCCAACCCTGACCTGGTTTGCGTTCAATCATCGCTTCATTGGCCAGCCGGTTCAGGACTTTCATGAGTTGCCCCCTCGGCACCTCATATTTACGCATCAACTCGGCTTCAAAAAACGTCGTGGCAATGTCACCGCGAAGCACGTCGTCGACAACACGCAGATAAAAATCTTCGAACGGATCGACTTCCAACGGCAACTTGCCGCTGTCGATGCCTCGCGCGTCAGCCGTCAGGAAATAACCTCGATTGGTTTCCTTGGTGGCCAGGCCCAACTCTGCCAACAACGCGAAACCCCGACGAATGGGCGAACGGGAAACCCCCAACTCCTTCGCAAACGACTCCTCGCGCAACGGATCACCAGCGCGCATGGATCTGGCTCTTGCCATGTCGATGATCTTGGGAGCCAGTTGCTCCGCCAGGTCTTTCTTGATCTTGGGCTTCATTTTGGACAGATCGCCCACCAAGGGTTGTTCGAGAGTCGGTTCTGCTGAATTCATGGAAACCAGTAATCAGAGGAGGATGACGTCAATGCAAGGGTATGGGACAGAGCGATGACACCATGATCCGAGACCTTAAAGAAAAATAACACACCTGATGCTCATCAACACGCCACTGCAATGCAGCGCCTAATCACTAAACAGAGGGAAACGTCATGACTGCACCACTCATCTATTTGATCCATGCCACGCCTGTGTCTATCGCACCGATAACTGAGGCCTTCACTCGGCTTTGGCCTGAGGCCAGATTGGCGAATCTGTTGGAAGACTCTCTTTCCAGCGATTTGGCAGCCGCCGGTGAACTCACCCCGGCGTTGAGCCAGCGTTTTTTGAAGCTCGCCACTTATGCCGCGGAGTCGGGCGCAGACGCCATCTTGTTTACCTGCTCGGCATTCGGCAATGCCATTGATCTGTGCAAACGCTCCCTGAGCATCCCGATCCTCAAGCCCAATGAAGCCATGATTGAGGAAGCCGTTCAACGAACCGGGAGAATTTCCATCCTTGCGACCTTTGCGCCAGCAATTACGTCGATGACCGAAGAATTTCAAGGCTTTGCGCGGCAGCAAGGCGTGGAGATCGAACTCACTGCACTGGTCTGCCCTGAGGCATTCGACGAACTGCGCAAGGGCAACGCTGATCGTCATGACCAATTGATTGCGGATCTGGCCCGTACGGTAACGAACAGCGAACTGCTGTGCTTCGCGCAATTCTCCATGACCCGTGCTGCGCACCAGTCAAGCCAGGCGAGCGGCCTCCCCGTTCTGACCACACCCGACAGTGCCATCTGGAAACTTCGTAACCTTGTGCAAGGGTGATTCTGGAGGACCGTTGGTAAGAAAGCCTTCCCTTTTGAATTAATTGTACTGCGTTATCTTGCAAAACAATTTTTAGTAGGGTTTATTAGGCGCCAGTAGCCCTGAAGGTTGCACGCAATGCTCCCCACAAAAAACACAAAAGGAGTTAACGCATGACCAAGAAGATCGCCCGTGTCACTGCTGGTATGGGTAACCGAGGTACAGCAGTTTGCCAGCGGTTGGCCAAGGACGGATTTACCGTCGTCGCAGGGTGCGGCCCCGATTCCCCGCTGAAGAACACCTGGAATGGCGGCCTTCACATGAGTTGATTCCCGGATGGGACTCAGCGATCAACCGCTAAGTCAGACCAGAAAATGCAGCGGGAACCTTGATGCGCTTTGAGCGCAGATCCCATAAAAACAATTGTACTTTACGTCAAGGTGATACAAATGCTCTCACTACTTGGTTACGGCATGATCGTGACCTTCATGGCTCTCATCATGACCAAGCGGTTGTCGCCCTTGGTTGCCCTGACAACAATTCCAATCATATTCGCGCTCTTCGCCGGATTTGGCCCGGACATGGGCGATATGATGATTGAGGGACTTCGCAAGGTAGCTCCGACCGCGATCATGGTGATGTTCGCGATTCTCTACTTTGGCGTGATGTTCGATACCGGTCTGTTCGATCCGATCATTCGTGCTTTCATCAAGCTGATCAATGGTGACCCGGTCAAAGCCGTCATTTTTGCGGCTCTGCTCGCTGGATTGGTATCGCTGGATGGCGATGGCTCCACCACGTACATGATCACCCTTGCGGCAATGCTGCCGTTGTTCAAGAGACTGCGACTCGACCCACTGTCGCTTACGTGCGTAGTCATTCTGGCGGCGAGCGTGACCAATCTGTTGCCATGGGGCGGCCCGTTGGCTCGTGCCGCGGCGTCCTTGCAGGTTGATACTGCCGAGCTTTTCATGCCCTTGATTCCCGCAATGGTAGTCGGCTTCCTGGGTGTTCTGGCACTGGCTTACTTTATCGGTATTCGCGAACGTCAACGCCTGGGTACGATTCGGCTGTCCCTTGGTGCTGCCGCCACGGTCTTTGAAGACGAAGATGATGACGGCCAGCCCTCCCTGTCGGAGGAAAACGCAGAACTGCGTCGGCCGAAGATGTTCTGGTTGAACGCTGGACTGACTGTTGCGCTGATGACCGGTCTGGTTCTCGAGATTCTGCCGCTTTCCATTTTGTTCATGGTGGCGTTCTCCATTGCCTTGGTGATCAACTACCCGCAGATGCATGAGCAGCGTCGTCGTATTTCTGCGCACGCGCCCACCGCTTTGAACCAGATTGCTATCTTCCTCGCAGCCGGCATCCTGGCAGGCATTCTGTCCGGGACCGGTATGGTGGATGCCATGTCGGCAAGCTTCCTGTCGATGCTGCCGCAAAGCTGGGGCCCATATATGGCGCCGATCACCGCTTTGGCGAGCATCCCGGGCACCTTCTTCATGTCCAATGATGCCTTCTACTACGGTGTGCTGCCGGTACTTGCCAAAGCTGCAGCAGTCTATGGCATCTCTGCCGCGGAAATTGGACGAGCATCGCTGGTAGGTCAACCTGTCCACCTTCTCAGCCCCCTCGTGGCTTCCACTTATCTGCTGTGTGGCCTGGCCGGGGTAGAGTTCAGCGACCATCAGAAATACACCATGAAGTGGGCGTTCGCGCTGAGTTTCGTCCTCTTGGGTATGTGCTTGCTCCTGGGCTTGTTCCCTATGCAAGCCGGTGCGTAATCCGGGAACGAAGCCTCCCCACATCGCTACTGAATAACAATGAAAAGATCCCGGACACAGAAATGTCTCCGGGATTTTTTTCGATGGCCCCCCACTGGTAGCAGTGAACACCGCAGATGAGTCGGCACCCGCCACCAAGACCTTGTTTCGTGACTATCCGCCAGGCAATCTGCCAGGCAGATATACGTTCTCATTACGCTCGCTTACCACTATCGAATGCTCGCTCCCTGTCACCGCCCACGCCAAGCCGTACCAGACACTGTCCTGGCCTGACCAGCGACGAATGATCACCTCGTAGGTTTCACCTTCAGCAGGGTAAAACTCTGCAATCTCGTAGCTATTGTCGAAGGAAGATGACGCCGCCACTTGATTCCCATGGCTGTCACGGACAATCAGGTCGAGATCCACGCTGAGCGTTGAATTTAACGATAACGTTCTAAGGGAAACCCCAACTGCTGAGTCCCATGCCAGGGCAACCTTGACTTTGCGGAACCACAACCTTCGAGGCACGAAAATGTAATAGCGGAATGTAGACAATTTACTCTCAGCAAAATCCTCTGACCTAAGTGTCCCCACATCCCAGCCATAGCGAGTGGACGCTGCATTGCGCGATCGACGTTGCCCCGCGATCGTTATGCCGACCAGAGCGTCGAGAGCTCCACTTCCATCAATTCCATCGTAGCCATCGATAATTGTCTGCCACCAACCCTTCCAACTCGGACTACGAGAGGCGGATGCAAGCAGTATCGCTCGGCATCCTTCAGGCCATGTACGTAGCCCAGGGGCCACTTCCTGTAACAAGGCAGTCACACCGGCAACTGCAGGAGCAGCAAAACTGGTGCCTGTCTTCGTCAACCCATTTGACGAAACCGCAGTTCCGTTGGCCGCAAGTTCAGGAAGCTCACGATCGCCATGCAGCGAATCCGGATTACGCCACACCGAACTGCCATCCATCGCTGTAGCCAAGTCATTGTGATTTCCAATAGACAGTGAGTTGTACCCTTTATGATTGACGTACTCATCCTCAATTGAGGCGATGTTGTCTGAATCGCCAGCGACGAAATTTCCCGCCGCCTGGATGATCGTTGGATACGGCCAACGAAGTACGAGCCAGTCTTTCAGTATATCGTCTGACTGCATTCCCGATCTTTGGGCTTCCTCAGTCCGATGAAAGCTCTGACTCACGACCGTGCAATGTTGGTCGCTCACAGCCCACGTGAGCGCGTCGGTACCATAGGAATTGGCCGAATATAGATCGCAGTCCGGGGCATGGCCGTGAGGTTGACCTGGCTCCGTGTTTTTGACCACCGAGCTGGTCAGTCTCGCGTGATCAGTCGTCGTGGGGGAGCTTAGGTATTGACCGGAAAACGCGAGGTTGGTCAATACATCCGGCCCGCCCTCCCAAACTGCAGCGCGGGTACCTGTACCGTCAAACCCCAGTATATGAGCCCTGTTTGAGCGTGCGATCGCGATTGAATTACCCAGATCGACGGTGGCACTGTGGTCATCGAAAAAGATAGCTCCCACATGCTCCTCATTTGCAAGTGCACGAATTTGAGATGCAGTCGCCGTCGCACGCACACATGGAACGGAATTGTTCTTGCTCGACTCCTTCGCAACTCTTATCTCCGTGCGCCGCATGGCGGCCTTGAGGTTGGCTATAGGCTCTCTCAGCGAATTGAGTACCTCGCACTCCGCTTCAGGGGGTTCCGTCATTTCTCCGTCTGTGCATTTCTCATAGGGTGCGGGTGGAACCGTAATTCGTGGCCAAACGACGACAGGAAACACCTTTTTGGCGGGGCACTTATCGATCAGTTCGTACAGCGACTCGTTAATTCGGCCAAATTTTTCAGCCCTTCGTTTAGCCAATTGATCAATTAACTTGTTGAAATCAACTCGCTTGGCTCGATTATCGAAAGCTAATTCGCAGGGCGCCCCGGTCTTACGGTCAACCGCTTTGATTACATCAACAAAATCACCCTCATCGGCATGTCCATGGCTCAAACGGCTCGTGTGCAACTCGCCAATTCGTACACGCGTGACGTGCTCAACACGAAGATTGCTTGCTACCGTTCCAGCGATTGAAATGACCGAAAATGGCAGGTGATACTCATCCACCAGTCTCTCGCCATTTGGACCAAGCAACTCCGACACCACAAGGTCAAAAGTACCAACGTGACAATCACTGAGTTCTAATCTGATTAATCGCCCCCGTTTACGCAGGTTAATGTGGATACTCGTCCAGTCAAACCCATTCTTCAGTCGTATCGCTCCCTGAACAGATTTCGCATCTGCAGGCGTTTGAAGGGTAAGTTCTATGGTTTTTCCAGGCGGGACAATTTCGAATGGACAGATATTCGCTTCAATTGCATTCAGCCGAATATCTTTTGATTTTTTTGCAGATTTTTTGGCCATGGCATCGGCACTCACCTTAAAGAAAAGGGGATGCCGACTTCTGGCCACTTATTGGTGGAACTTCACTAGCATTCCCATTGGATGGGACTTTGCAAATCCAGGATCAACAAATGATCAACCGGTAATACTAGGCTATAGCCATCTGTGGGTAAGTTTAATTCAGAATATTTATTATTATTAAACCTCATGAAGCCTGTACTCGAAATGACGCTGGCCAGATGACTTCGTTTCACACTGATCGGTGCAGTCTCGCCATGCCGAGTAGCGGTTAATGGGTTGTCCCCAAGATATCGGCACCCGAGACGACGGCAAGCGATACGCTACACTTTCTTGGCTCCGCCGCGGCACCTGAGTGGCCAAAACCCTGTCTCCTGATCTGGAGGTATCCAATGAGCGATAGCACCGAACTCAGTTCCTTCACCGGTTGGGCCGCAACGGCGGCCGGCGCTCCACTGGAGCGTTATAGCTACGATCCCGGTCCATTGGGGGACGAGGAGGTGGAAGTCGCCGTGGAGTATTGCGGCGTCTGCCACTCTGACCAGTCGCTGATCGATAACGAATGGGGCATTAGCCAGTATCCCTTTATCCCCGGCCACGAGGTGGTCGGCAGTATCGTACGAGTGGGCGCGCAGGTACGCGGTCTCGAAGTGGGACAACGGGTGGGTATTGGTTGGTACAAGGGCAGTTGCATGCATTGCGCCTCGTGTATCGGAGGCTCCCATCACCTATGCGGTACAGTCCAACCCACCATCATCGGCAGCAACGGCGGCTTCGCCGACCGCCTGCGTTCGCACTGGGCCTGGGCCCTTGCGATACCGAACGGGCTCGACCCGGCCATGGCCGGGCCACTGTTCTGCGCCGGCTCGACGGTGTTCAACCCGCTTGTGGAATTCGACGTCAAGCCTGTTGATCGGGTCGGTGTGGTGGGAATCGGCGGCCTCGGTCATCTGGCACTGCGCTTCCTTAACGCTTGGGGCTGCGAAGTCACGGCCTTTACCTCGTCGTTGAGCAAGCAGGACGAAGCCAGGCGCCTGGGCGCGCACAACGTAGTCGCCTCGACCGACAGTAACGCGCTGAAATCCATTGCCGGAACCCTGGATTTTCTCCTGGTCACGGCCAACGCCGACCTCGACTGGAAGGCCATGCTCGCAACCCTGCGCGGCAAGGGGCGCCTGCATTTTGTTGGCCTGGTGCCCGGTGCTATTCCAGTGCACGTGTTCGACCTGCTTCCCCAACAAAAGAGCTTGTCCTCCTCGCCGGTCGGCTCGCCCGGTACCACGGCGACCATGCTGGAATTCTGCGCACGTCATCAAATCCTGCCGCAGGTCGAGCACTTTCCCATGAGCCGGGTCAACGAAGCCATCGATCACCTGCGCAGTGGCAAGGCGCGCTACCGCGTCGTGCTGGACGCCAGCAAATGACAGACTGGCGCGTCGGGTAACGCCGCTCGCGCCTTCAACTGCCGCCATTACAGCAGCCCACCTTCACCGGCTCAATGGATGGTTTGCAACCATCGAGAATGACTCTTTTGATCAATCGAGAAACCTCGGGGGCGTGAACCCCGACCCGTTGCATCGCCTTTATTCTTTGACACGAACGCGAAGCCAGCCCCGAAAAGTACCCACTCCACCAATCCGGCTGATATTGTGCCGTGCTGTAAAAATCAGCGGTTTGACTGCGAGGAAATGGACGTTGAGTACTGAAGAAAAAATGACCGGAGATATGTTCGAAGTGGATAAGCGCTTGGCGCTCAAGCCCGTCGTGGAATTCAACACTTTCCTGCGCAAGGCTTTCGGCAACGGCCCCTGCACATGTATCCGTTGTAAAGCCAGCGCGGGTGACGAGACCGGTTATGAGCACCAGCACACCTTCAACTTCGAAGGGCAACAGGTCAACCGCTGCTTTGCTTCCACCTCAGGCAGCGATGTCTTGCTAGTGCTGAAAAAGGCCTGGTTGTCCTACACCAAGGCCGAGTTGGAGGTCAGCGGCAACTTGGCACTAGCGACCGTCAAGGAGTTTGTCCAGCCCGAGTTACACAAGCGACTGGTATCGCTGTTTGTGGCAAGTGGACTGGTCAAGGACATCGGTGGGGATTTGCAGTTGCAAGCGCAAGTGGTCGGCTGATCGCGGCATTTCAGATCGCTGCGGTGCTGTTCCCTCAACAAGACTCCAGACAATCCAAGGGAAGCTGAATAGCTCCCCTTTGGAAGTTTCGCACGGGCAACGCCAGGGCGGCGATTAATGAGCTATACCGGCTAATATCCCATTGCAGCTCTTTAACACAGGAGGTTCGCAATGAAGCTCGGAAACTCACTTGCAGTCCTGATGATCACCGCAAGCCTCTTCGGCTGTACCATTTCATCAGACCCTGGAGTGTCCGTTTCTCTGGTTGCCACCCGGCAGAACTCCGGTCAGATCGGCAATGTAACGTTGACAAGCTGGGACAAACAAACTGGATTCAGTTTCTTTATCAGTGGTGTTCCAAGCGGAGCCTCTCTGCCGTTGCGCCTCTACACCTTCATCAATAAAGGCAGCTGCCAGCAACCCGGGCCAGTCGCCTATGCAATGAATGATCAGGTCAACACCGAACGCCAAGCCATACGCGGCTGGACTTTCTCAAGAAACGCACCTGTCGAACTGCCAGTCCTGCTCTCCGGTGAGTACTCCATCGTCGTGCGAACTGCACCGGATAGTGGCAACGTCGATATTTTTTGCGGAGATATCAGACAAGGAGGCACGGTGAAATAGCCACGGCCATTTCGACCCGCCCCGCAGGTTTGCGGTGATCAACCACCCATGCAGATCAAACTGGACGCTGCGCAGGGCTTTGTCGGGCTGGTGCCCGGTGCTATTCCAGTGCACGTGTTCGACCTGCTTCCCCAACAAAAGAGCTTGTCCTCCTCGCCGGTCGGCTCGCCCGGTACCACGGCGACCATGCTGGAATTCTGCGCACGCCATCAAATCCTGCCGCAGGTCGAGCACTTTCCCATGAGCCGGGTCAACGAAGCCATCGATCACCTGCGCAGTGGCAAGGCGCGTTACCGCGTCGTGCTGGACGCCAGTAAATGACGGATGGGCGCGTCGGGTAACGCCGCACGCGCCTTCATCTGCCGCTATTACAGCAGCCCCCCTTCACCAGCTCGAACGGAGCAGGCACCGGCCTCTGCGTTTGCGCTGCGCAGTTCATCATTTGCGCTTAACGCGATTTCCAATCTCGCAACCACTGCAAGCCGGCCGAGGTGTTGCCACGCGGCCGGTATTCGCACCCTACCCAGCCGTCATAACCCAACTGATCGATCAACTCGAACAGATAGGGATAGTTGACTTCTCCCAGGTCCGGTTCATGTCGATCCGGCACGCCGGCAATCTGGATATGGCCAATGCCGTCGAAGTCCCGACGCAGTTTAGTGGCCAGGTCACCTTCAACGATCTGGCAGTGGTAGCAGTCGAACTGAACCTTCAGGTTACTGGCGCCCACTTCCTTGCAGATGGCCTGGGCCTGATCCTGGCGGTTGAGGAAAAAGCCCGGCATGTCCCGCGTATTGATCGGCTCCAGCAGCACCGTGATGCCAGCCTTGGCGGCCTGCGCGGTAGCGTAGGCCAGGTTCTCCAGGTACACGCCGTGATGCCGTGGGCGATCGCTTTCCGACGGCAGCAGCCCGGCCATTACATGGATGCGCGAGTTGCCCAGCACCGCGGCGTATTCCAGCGCGCGATCAAAACCGCTACGAAATTCACTCTCCCGGCCCGGCAACGACACCGTGCCCCGCTCGCCCGCCGCCCAATCGCCTGGCGGTGCGTTGAACAGTGCCTGTACCAGGCCGTTGTCGCTCAAGCGCTGTTTGAGTTCCTGAGCGCTGTAGTCGTAGGGAAACAGGTATTCCACGGCTTCGAAACCATCGGCGGCAGCGGCGGCGAAGCGATCCAGAAACTCATGTTCCGGATAGAGCATGCTGAGGTTGGCAGCAAAACGAGGCATGGTAGCTCCTGAGAAAATAGTTCTTGAGAAAGTAGATCCGTGGATACGGGGTTAGACAAACGGCCAGATCAGCAGGGTAATACCGAAACCCAACGTGCCGAGCAAGGTGGTCAGTACCGTCCAGGTGCGCAAGCCGTCGGCCACGTTCAGCCCGGACAGTTTGGTGAAGATCCAGTAACCGGCATCATTGATATGGGACATGGCCAACCCGCCACCGCCCATGGCCAGGCACAACAACGCCATGTGGTTCGCAGTGAGATCGAGGGTAACAATCAATGGGCTGATGATCCCGGCGGTGGTCACCAGCGCCACCGTGGTCGAGCCCTGCACCGCACGCAACAGCATGGTCAGCAGAAAGCCCAGCGCGAGCACCGGCAGACCGGTGGTGCGCAGCATATCCGAGACCACGGCGCCGATTCCGGTATCCACCAGCACCTTGCCGAACACACCGCCAGCGCCGGCAATCAGAATCACCATCGCCACACCGGGCAAAGCCGAGCCGATCACGTCGGACACCTGAGTACGACTCCAGCCCCGACGCGACCCCAGCAACCAGGCACACAGCAAGGTATCGATCAGCAGCGCCACCAGAGGCGCGCCAAGCACGGTCATGATGCCGCGCAGGATCGATTCGGCAGGCAACAACGAGGTGGACAGCGTCCCCAACAGAATCAGAATGATCGGTAGTACGATCAGGCTGACGATCATCCCGAAACCCGGGGGTGGCGCCGGCGGCAACTTCGAGACGATGCTGCTGGTGGCCTCTTCCAGGCCCATGTGCGACACGGCTATAGCCGCTCGCTCAGCGCTCTTGTCGTTGCCATTGGACCAGGCGGCCAGATCCTCGTTGGTGACATGCGGGCCATAGACCTCGGCACGAATATCGTCGGTCATCGGGTACACCCGACGGGTCATGCGCCCGGCCACGCGGTAGCCGACATAGCAAAGGAACGCGGTGATCGGCAGACCGAACATCAGCACGCGGCCGAGGTCGGCGCCCAACTGGCTGGCAGCGGCTACCGCACCCGGGTGTGGCGGCAGGAAGGCGTGTACGGTCAACAACGCAGCGCACAT
This sequence comes from Pseudomonas sp. KH_050, assembly GCF_057838875.1. NCBI lineage: Bacteria > Pseudomonadati > Pseudomonadota > Gammaproteobacteria > Pseudomonadales > Pseudomonadaceae > Pseudomonas > Pseudomonas sp. KH_050. Next base: position 4,115,334 of record NZ_CM174478.1, read on the forward strand.
CGGCAGCGCGAACACCAGCAGCGGCTTACGCGCACTGCGAGCGACGCCATAGGCCAATGGCATCAGGATGATCACGCCGACCTCGAAGAACACCGGCACCCCGACCATGAACCCGGCAATCGTCAGCGCCAGCGGCGTGCGTCGATTGCCGAAACGGCTAATCAGCGTCTTGGCCAGCGCCTCGGCACCGCCGGAGAGTTCGATGATCCGCCCGATCATCGCGCCCAGGGCAATGATGATCGCGATATGGCCCAGGGTCTTGCCCATGCCGCCTTCGATGGTAGCGACCAGATCGGCCGGTTTCACCCCGGCCACCAGCGCCACCAGAATGCTCACCAGCATCAAGGCCACGAACGGCTGGAACTTGTACTTGAGCACCAGGAACAACAACAGAGCGATCCCTAGCCCCGCGGTAACCATCAGGATTAACGGGCTCATTTCAGAAGCCCTCCACGCCGGGCAAACGAAAGGGCTCTTCTGAAAATGTCGCAGTGAAGGTGAGTCATGCCTGGATGTCCTGTTGTTATTGTATTTTCAGGCAAGCCGGGGTCGCTGAGAGTCGCTGCGCGTCTCCCGGACAGGGCCTGCGTTATCGATCTGTCGTGTTCTACCGTTTTAAATCTATTGTTTTAAAAGAAGTCAGCGCACTACCAGTGCGCGCCAAATGTCTCTCGCAGCTCGTCCAGCGCCGCCTGATCGAGCGGCTCGGGCTTGGGATTGCTCATCAGCCACAGTCGCGCGGTTTCCTCGAGTTCTTCCAGGGCGTAGCTGGCCCTGGAGACCGAACTCTCCCAGACCACCGGGCCAAGCCGCTCGAGCATCACGCCACGAACACTGTTGGCCAGCTGGGCGACCTGTTCGGCAACCTTCGGCGAGCCGGGACGCTGGTAGCCAATCAACGGGATATGCCCGACTTTCATCACCTGATAGGGCGTCAGCGGCGGCAGGATGTCGTCCGGCTGCCAGACACCTGCCAGCGTCAACGCCACCAGATGGGTGGAGTGGGTATGCACCACGCCGCCGACACTTGGGTTGCGGTCGTAGACCTGGCGATGCAAGGCCAGGGTCTTTGAGGGCTTGTCACCGGACACCCATTCGCCGGCCAGATTGACCTTGGCGATGGTCGCCGGATCGAGGCGCCCGAGGCAGACGTCGGTCGGTGTGATCAACCAACCGTCGTCCAGACGCGCGCTGATGTTGCCGGCGCTGCCGACGGTGTAACCGCGCTCATAAAGACTGCGGCCAACCTGGCAGATTTCTTCGCGCAGGGCGTTTTCGTTACTCATTGAGCACCTCCGGCCAGCTGCTTCAGCGCTTTGCTGAAAAAATCCCGACCACCGAAGTTGCCCGATTTGAGTGCCAGGGCCAGAGGCTCATCCGTGCTGCTGACCGTCGCCGGCACACCCGGATCGATCTGCGCGCCGATCTGCAGCAGTTGCACACCCAGCGCCTGAACCACGGCGCCCGAGGTTTCACCGCCAGCGATCACGAAGCGACGTACGCCGTTCTGGCGCAGGCCCTGGGCTATTTCACCCAAGGCGTTTTCCACCAGAGCGCCGGCCTGTTCGACGCCCAGCTGCTGTTGCACCGCCTTCACTTCGTCCGGGGTGCTGGTGGCATAGATTAATACGGCGTGCTCATTGTCCTTGGCGAAGGCCAAGGCCTGGGCAACCACCGGTTCGCCAGCCGCCAGGGCCAATGGATCAATCCGCAGCGCCGGCCGTCCGGCTTCGAGCCAGGCCGCCACTTGCCCATTGGTGGCGATCGAAGCGCTACCGGCCAACACCACTTCACCGCCCGATACCGCCGGGAGTTTCGAGGCATCGAGGTCACGCAGCTTGCCGGCGCGACGGAAGTTTTCCGGCAAGCCCAGGGCCAGCCCCGAACCGCCGGTCAGTAGCGGCAGGTCGGCGCAGGCGGCTCCGAGGGTGTACAGATCGTTGTCCGACAAGGCATCGGCAATCGCCATGCCGACACCTTGAGCCCGTAGTTCGGCGATTCGCCCACGCACCTGCTCGGCCCCTTGGGCAATGGTGTCGTAGCGCAACAGGCCGACATTCAGGCCGGTCTGCGATTGCAGGACCCGAACCAGGTTGGCGTCGGTCATCGGCGTCAACGGGTGATGCTGCATGCCCGACTCGCTGAGCAGCTGATCCTGCACGAACAAGTGGCCGCGAAAGATCGTCCGGCCATTCTCCGGGAACGCCGGGCACGCCAGGGTGAAGTCGCTGCCCAGCGCCGCCAGCAGCGCTTCGCTGACCTGACCGATATTGCCGGCCGCGGTGGAGTCGAACGTCGAGCAGTACTTGAAGAAGATCTGCTCGCAGCCTTGCTCACGCAGCCAGGCCAACGCGGCGAGGGACTGTTCGACCGCTTCGGCGACCGGAATGGTGCGCGACTTCAGCGCAATGACGATCGCATCGGCGTCGAGCCCGGCAGCCACCTCGCTGCTCGGAATGCCGATGCTTTGCACGGTACGCATACCGCCGCGCACCAGCATGTTGGCCAGGTCCGTGGCACCGGTGAAATCGTCGGCGATGCAGCCCAGCAGCGGGCGTGCGGTGGATTTAGTCATGGGGTGTTCCTCAAACGGACGCAGGCTTGGCAGTCGGCAATTCGATGCCCGGGAAAATCTTGATCACCGCCGAGTCGTCCTCACGGCCGAAGCCGGCACTGGACGCCTGCATGAACATCTGGTGGGCGGTGGCCGACAGCGGCAGCGGGAATTTGCTGGCCCGTGCGGTATCCAGCACCAGGCCCAGGTCCTTGACGAAAATATCCACCGCGGACAACGGCGTGTAGTCAGCCTTGAGAATGTGCGGCACGCGGTTTTCGAACATCCAGGAATTACCGGCGCTATGGGTGATCACTTCATACAGCGCGTCGGCATCGACCCCTTCACGCAGACCCAGCGCCATGGCTTCGGCAGAGGCGGCGATATGCACCCCGGCGAGCAGCTGGTTGATGATCTTGACCTTCGAACCGAGGCCATGGACGTCACCCAGGCGATAAACTTTGCCGGCCATGCCCGCAAGGATCGTTTCGGCCTTGGCATAAGCGTCGGCCGGGCCCGAAGTCATCATGGTCATCTCACCTGCAGCCGCCTTGGCCGCGCCACCGGAGATCGGTGCGTCCAGATACAGCAAGCCTTGCCCGGCCAGGCGCTGGCCCAGGTCCACGGCGTAGGTCGGGGCCACGGTGGCGCAACCGATCACCAGACTGCCAGGACGCAACGCAGCCACGGCACCCCCTTCGCCAAACAATACGGTCTCGGTCTGCTCGGCATTCACCACCACGGTAATGATCACGTCGCACTCAGCGGCCATGTGCGCAGGCGAAGCGCATGCCACGCCGCCCTCGCTGGCAAATTGTTCGGTCACCGCCGCCCGCACATCGCAGGCATGCACATTGAAACCACTGCGCAACAATGAGCGGGCAATGCCCAGGCCCATTGCGCCCAGACCGACAACACCGACATTCTTGTTATTCATGGGGTACTCCTGAATAGCTGTTTATGAGAAGAACAGCGGCCTATTCAACGCCGGCAAGGCGTAGACGGCGGGCCGCGTTGTAGATATGTGCACGGGCGGCATGCCCGGCGGCGAGCGGATCGCCCAGCCGAATGGCCGTGACGATCGCTTGGTGTTCTTCGTGTACCTGATGCGAGAAGTCCGCCCTGCCCGCCTCGTTGGTACGGGTGATGCGGGTCGCGGCCTCGCAGGCAATCTCCGCTTCGATGGCACGGCGCAGCGCTAACAAGTGAAAGACACTGCCGGGCAGTTGGGCTTCGGTGTAATCGATACGCAGCGGACGGATAGTGGCGTTGGCCGTGACAAAGATGCCGCGCCCTTGTTGGGGCTGCAGCACGCCTTCGTTCTTCAGGCGGGAAATGGCTTCGCGGACCACGGCGCGACTGACACCGAAGGCTTCTGAAAGCATGGCTTCACTGGGCAGCTTGCTGCCGGTGGCGAACACACCGGTCTCAATCTTGTCCAGCAACTGCTGAGCGACGCTGTCACTCAGCACGTGAGTCGGGACCTTATCGAACATCGTAGCCATCCTGTTTTCGTCTTGTTATCAGGTCGTCATACAGGTTGAGCAGATAATCCCCCAATGAACAGATTATGTGAAGTCTTTTTTACAAATAACATTTTTTAACACTACCTTCGCGCCTCCCCCTTGGGAAAGCCAGCAAGGAAACTCGCTCTTTGCCTCGTGAGAACAGTGATTCGCAACAACTCGTCCCTTCACCGTAGATTCGCTACTATGTTTACCCCCGCTTTCCTTGCATGCGGATTTTTCACTCTGGAGCCCGAATGCCTAATCAAAAGGACATCGCCGCCGAAAGCGGCGCACCGATGATTCCTGAACAGCGCCGTGAGTTGATGCTGCGCCAGCTGCGCAAGCATCAGGTGCTGAGCGTTCATCAATTGATCGACATGTTCGACTGCTCGCACATGACCATACGCCGCGATATCGCACTGCTTGAACAGGAAGGCCGTGCTTACTCGGTAACCGGTGGCGTGCGAATCGCCAGCCAGCTCCACAGCGAGCCCAGCCATCAGCTCAAGGCGGTGGTCGAGTTGCCACAGAAGCAGGCGATGGCCAAGCTGGCCGCGCCGCTACTGCATGCCGATATGACGATTTATCTGGATGCGGGGACGAGCACGCTGGAGATCGTCCCGTACATCAAGGCGCTGTCAGGCATGACCGTGGTGACCAACGACTTCGGGATTGTGCAGGCGTTGATCGATGCGCCCCATGTAACAGTGATTCACACCGGCGGGCAGTTGGATCACTCCAATCAATCGTGCGTGGGCGGTCTGGCGGTTGCCACCTTGCGTCAGGTCGTCACTGATATCGCGTTCATATCGACCAGCTCCTGGGATTTGCGTCGCGGCCTCACCACGCCTTCGGCGCTGAAGGTGGAGGTCAAACAAGCCGCGATGCAATCGGCCTCGCAAGTGGTGCTGGTGGCCAGCAGCTCGAAGTACGGCACATTCAGTACGTACAAGATCGCCGGGCTGGAGCAGTTCGACATCATCCTCAGCGACGACGCGCTGACCCCCGCCGCGGCCGATAGCATCCGCAAGCAGGGTGTCGAGCTATTGCTGCCATCTGACAGTACTCCGGCTTGAAACAGCGGGCCCTGTATCCAGCAGAGCCCGTAGTTCCCTTCTCTGGAAGGCTTGTGAAAATGGACTCCATTAAAAATGGAGCCGTGTCGATCAGTACCGATAGGTTGCCTGTACTGAAACTCCATTCGCACTATTGTCGTAGTTGGCACTGTATGCAGGTTGAAGACCGGAGTTGTTCTCCTGCTTTACGGAAACTTTGGAATCCCAGAGATAACCATAAGCGAAGTCTATCGTCAGATCGTCATTCGGCGAATAAGCACCGCCCAAAGTCACGGCCTGGCGATTCCCGACCGGAATGCGCACGCTGCGATCGGCATTCCTGATGGGCGACGGATCATAGGCGTAGCCTGCGCGCAGCAGCCATTGTTGGTTCAATTGATAGGATGCGCCCACTGCGGTGGCCCAAGTGTCGCGCCAGTTCATTTCTTCGATCACACTTCCCAGGCCAGCCGCCTGGCCCAGGGGGGAAAGACCGCTGTTGACTGCCTCGACCTTCTGGATCCGACTCCAACGTTTCCAGGTGGTCCCCAGGTATCCCGTCCAGCGACTATTGAATCGATGGGTGATGGACGTGTCCACGGACTCGGGCATAGTGAGGTCTATCTTGCTGTCATACTTTCCGTCCAGCGGGATAACGCTCGGGGAGCCGGAAACCTCAGTATGCCCTTCGAGTGTATAGTCCACCTTCGAGTGATAGTTGATCCCCCAACTGGTTGCCTCAGTAAAGTCAACCAGGATGCCGACGTTGTAGCCAAGTGCCGTGTCATCGCCTTTGATGGTGACCTGTGTGTCCTCGCCGTTGTTCAGGGCGCCGGTGGCCAGGTAATTCTGTAGCTTTGCATTGAAACGGTTTATGGTCGGTCCGCCACCAATGGACAGGTAATCATTGATCCGGTAGGCAATGGTGGGCTGCAGGGTTACTTCCTTGGTCGTGCTATAGGAACCATGGTAGCGGCCCTGAAAACTGCTCTCGTAATCATTGATCAAACCACTCGGCGCATAGAGGCCCAGCCCCATCGAAAAACGATCGTCAAGCGGCGTCGACATATAGGCGAAGGGCACGACCCCCAAAGGTACCGAGTCCCCTTCATTCGTTCCTGGGGCACTGCTCTGCGCATCACTGATGTCATCGCTCACCGAGACGACCGCGGCGCCGCCGGAAATCTCAGTACGTTTCAACTTGGTCAAACCTGCAGGGTTTCCAAAGATGGTGCTGGCGTCCAGCGCGGATGACGACCTTCCCGCATACGCAGTCCCCGCACTGCTGGCACTTTGTTCGTTAAGGGCAATGCCGTTGGCGCCTGCCATTGTAGAGGCGCCGAGGAGTGCCATGGCACTGGTGAACTGAATCCAGACAGCACACTTTCGCTGAACAGAGAGACACTGGATCGCACGGCTATTGAGTTTCATTTTCCACCTCTTGTTTATTGTTTTTATTGATTTCACGCAGGCAAGGCTTCGCCGTCCTGTGCACTTCTCAGTACCGGTTGGAGTTGATCGAAGTTGTGTAAAAAGCCCTGGCTGAACAGCACCAGGGCATCATTGCTGGACTCGAATCAGGGACTCAATTAAGCCACTCGATCTGGAAGCTATAGCGCCCCAGGAGTGGCGCCAGGATTTCCTGGTCAGTTCCGGCCCGGATGCAGGCGACAAACCCACGGCGATTGTCCTGCACTACCTCAACAGCAATATCCGAAAGCCCCAGGCGCTCCACTTCCTGCTGGACTACTTTGGCAATCTCGCGCTGCTGCAAGGCGGGCTTGAATATCTTGCCCACGGCAGTCAGTGGCAACGCTTCGAGGATTTCAATGCGCTTGGGAACTGCTGCCCGCTCGCTGATGTTGAGATGAGCGAACGCCTCAAGCTCTTCGGTGTTGCAGACTTGCCCGGGGCGCAGTTGAACGTAGGCGACCGGCACCTCGCCCGAGTAGGCATCGGGGCTGCCGATTGCAGCGGCCAAGGCGACGGCGGGATGCGCCTGCAAAGCCTCCTCGATTTGCTTGGGATCGATGTTGTGGCCGCCGCGGATGATCAACTCCTTTTTGCGTCCGGTCAGCCAGAAGTAGCCTTGCGCATCCTGGCGACCCAAATCGCCCGTGTTCAACCAGCGCTGACCGTCGATAGTGATCCAGAGGCCCTGGTTATGACGCTCCTCCAGATAGCCATCGAAAAGGTTCGGACCACTGATCGTGATGAGGCCGATCTCATCCACGTTGGCGTCGCGCAGGTATTCTCCAGAATCATTGAGCAAGACCGCGCGCATATTCTGGTAGGCGATCCGTAGCCCGATGGAGCCGATGCGGCGCTCGCCATGGGGCGGATTGATCGAGGAGACGCAGGCGCCCTCGGTAAGGCCGTAACCTTCAAGAATCTTTACCCCGGTCTGGCGCTCGAACTCTCGGAAAAGCTCAGCCGGCATGGGTGCGGCGCCACACATTGCAAAGCGAAGACTGGATAGGTCGCGGCCCTGCCATTCATTTTGCAGAAGTGCAGCATAGACAGTCGGCACGCCGGAAAAGAGGTTGATGCCGAAGTGCTCGACCATCTCCCAGAATCGTCGGATCACCCCCTCGCCCCGATACCCATGAGGCGTCCCGAGGATCACATGGTCGCCTTGAGTCCAAGGCATCAGCCCAGTCACCAGCTGTCCATTGACATGAAATAGCGGCAGGCCACAAAAGATAACCTGGCCACCACTGCGTGGCTGCAAGTGAGCGGCCACGGCCCATGCATTGAATACTTCAGAGCCATGGGTCCGCGCGGCAATCTTGGGGAGCCCGGTGGTGCCGCCCGTACAGATGTAGGAGGAGCACTCATCCTGGTGGATTTTCCGACCGCTCTTGAGGTGTGTGTGCGGCTGAGTATTCATCAGCGATTGCCAATCGTGGATCGCGATACCGCGGTGTAAGTCTCGTTCCTTCAGTGCCACGGCTTTCAGGGCCCCACGCACAGGTTCGGCGACATAGGGCTCCATACTGACCCAAACGACAGACCTGATACCGGGTAACTGATCCAGCTGCGAAGCCAGTTTGGGCCACAGATCGCTGCCCGCAGTCGGCGCGAGCGTCACCACCACGGATGCCTTCGCGGCATTCAGCAAGCCAGCCATCTGCTTGGCCTCGAGCAGAGGATTGATCGCCATGACGATGCCCGCCGCCTCCCCGCCCCATAGAGTGAAATGGGTTTCCGGCAGGTTGGGCAAGATAAAGGCAAGCACCTCGCCTGGTTTTATACCCAGGTCATGGAAGGCATTCGCCGCACGGGTGATATCCGCCAGGAGGTGGGAGTAGCTCCACTCGTAGGTGCGCCTGAAATCGGCGGCATCGGCGAAGAAGCTTAGGGCCGGTGCCTGGGGGGTGCGCTCGGCCGCCTGTCGCAGCGCTTCATAAGTGCTGCAAGCCAGGCCACGCTCCGACAAGGGGACTTGTTCGAGACTTTCGATGTCATTCAGGCTCTGCACGACCATCAGGCTTCCCCCACGACTCGGTTGCGTTGCACGCCGAGATCGATCACACCATCGGCGCTGCGAATGCGCGCCTCGACCACGTCACCTGACTTGAGATACTGCGTCCGACCCTCCTGCGCCTTGAGGAAAAGCTTCCACTTGGTGGCTTCTGGCATCAGGGCCGCAATGCGCTGTTTGGCAGGCGAAGGTATCGTTAGAGCACAGCCGGCAGGAGTGCCGGTGGCGATCAGGTCTCCAGCGGCGAGATCTTGCAAGGCAGAGAGCTCGCCAAGGGTTTCAGCGGGACCGTAAACCAGGTTGGCCGTGCTGTCGCTCTGTCGCACCTGGCCGTTGACTGTCAGGCGCAGCTGCAGCTCTTTCAGGTAATGCATATCCTTGGCATCCAGAAGGCAGAGGTAGGGGCCGACCGGGCCAAAAGTGCGGAAGCTCTTGCCCTTGTAGAACTGCATCTGGGGAATTTGAATGTCACGAGCCGAGTAGTCATTGACAATAACGACGCCTGCAATGAACTCATGCAGATTGGCGTCGGTGATAGCAATAGGGCCGGTGATCGAGCGCTTCATCACAAGCCCCAGTTCGATCTCGTAGTCAAGGAAGCGCACGGTGCGCGGCTTGATAAGGTCGCTGTCAGCTGCCACCAGGCAACTCGTCGCCTTGGTGAAGATCATGTTGAATTTCTTCGCATCCGGGTCCATGCCCGACTCGATCATGTGCTGACGGTAATTGGCGCCCTGGCAGACGAACTGCTGGTTGCGGGTCACCGGCGACAGCAGTTTCACTTCGCCCTCCACAAGCTCCGTACCTTTTAACTGAGCGAGGTCGTCGATACTGTTCTGGCGAATGAAGTCACCGGTGGTTTCAAAAGTACCGGGGACAACCGTGATACGGCCCTGGCGTAGCACGCCCCAGTGGATACCATTCTGAAATTCAAAGCGGACTACGTGTACAGCAGACATTGAAGGTACTCCTGGAGCAGTGTTGGTCCCGTGCTCGGCGGCGCGAGAACTGTGGTGTTGTTCTGAGGGGGGGTTGGCAACGCTGTAGACCAACGAGCCGCCGACGATCAAAGCACCGGCTTTGAGCACATCCCGCCGGCCATACCTGGTTGAATTGCTCGACATGGCGGCAGCTCTACCCGAACATCCGCATGAGTGTTATCAACTTGCGAATGGTCAGGTCCGGGCTGCGTCGCAGGTTACGGATCAGCGCACGCAGACTGGTCACGCTCATCCTGGGTTTTGTAAAACTCTTGGGCATGAGCTGTCCCCACTGGGCCATTGCCTCGGGGCTCACGGGATGAATGCCAACAGGCTGTACGGCCGTGAAGACATCCCCGTCGCAGTAATGCTCGTGCTTATCGCCCCAAGGGTCTTGCCAGTAATCGAAAATCTGACTGCCCAGAATGTGTCGGCCGATTCCCCATGAGTGCTCCCAACCGCGCTCGCGCAGGACGCGCTGCCCCATGCCCACCGCGTCTGCATCGACCACCTCATAGGCGCTATGGCTATAGGTGGCCATGAACCCTTGCGCTATCGCGAGCGTATGGTGATCCGCGGGAGTGTCACCAAGGTCCAGGCGCATGAAGGCGACGATAGGTGTGCCATCGGGGAGTACTTGCACATCGCTGGGAAGAAACCCGAAATGCTGCGTATACCAGGCACAGGTCGCCTGGTAGTCGGCCACTTCGATGACGATGTGGCCCAGTTTGAGAACTTCAGGCGGAGCAATCGGCGGGCGCTGCGTGGCGTTGATTCGCGGTTGCTCCTGCGCCAGATTCCAGGGAAGAGGCGCTCTGTGCAGCAGCGTTTTACCGGGAGTCTGGTCGCAAACAGCTTCCACTATGAAGCCGGAAGGATCGGTCAGTCTGACGTAATACCCGCCACCAGGATGTTCCGATTTCTCTACCGGTGACGCGCCTGGGATTCGGGTCAGCTTTTCCAGATCCTTGCGAGACTGGACTGCCAGTCCGAACCCGACAAAACATGCATGTTCTGCACGATGGACACGGTAACAGTATGAAGTGGCTTCGGTGCCGCGTAGATAGAGCGTATCGCCGTCCTGCTGACTTACCGTCAGGCCGAAGTCAGTCAGGAAACGCGCCGCCTCATTCAAGTCCGGCCTTTGAAAGATCAGGTGAGTCAGATCCTGGGCCTTCACCGTTGGCTGCGGATGCCGGGCGGGTTGTGGTGTCGCCAACTGGGGCATTTCATTTTTGTTGTTCATTGTTCTTGTTTTCCGGGTTTTTAGGGCAAAGCTGTCCCGCACCCCTGAAAAACCAGGGGTGTTGTCTGGTTGAGTCAGTTACGAGCTCAGTCGAGAGACGGAAGTGCCGGCAACTCTTTGGTCGCCAGCGCACGAGCCTCCTCTGGTGGCACACCCAATGCCCGCAGTATTAGCTCGGCGGTGTCAGAGCCCGATTCGCGCCACGTTCTGTGCCCTTCCAGCACCAGGAAAATGGAGCCGAGGACGCTGCTCGATATCAGCGTAAGGACTGAGAGCAATTGCTCCTGCGCAAACGTGTAGCGCCCACTGGAAAGTCCGCTCAGAAGATCCGTAGTCGCTTGACTGGAAAACATTTCGCGCAACGAAGAATTGCTCATGGCGAATTTATGGATGAATGCGCCCCACTGGGAGTCCTCGTGCGCTCGACGAATGAAGAATCGAATTCCATTGGCAAGGCGCTGAGCCGGATCGGAGAGGGAGTCGAAGCTCTTGTTGACGCGTTCATGCATCTCCCTCGCGAGATGACTGGCGACCGCCTCGAACAGGCTTTCCATGCTTTCGATGTTGCTATAGACCGTTCCGCGCGCCACTCCTGCCTCTTGCGCGAGGTCGAGGATGTTCACCTGCGAGGTGCCTCTTTCAGCGAACAGGCGAAAGGCGGCTTGATGAATGCGGCGCTGTGTTGGATTTAGGGATTCCACGGTTCTCTCTCCAGGATTACCTTATGGCCTAATTGAACACGCGTGTTCATCTGCCGTCAACGACGTTTTTTGATTCAAGTACCTGCTTCACAATAAAAACCGTTATATGCCTACAAATTCGGGGGCACTCTGAGTGATGAAGAGCCATTCAGATGTCCACTTATTGACTTATTTGAACACGCGTGTTCAGCTCCATGTTCTTTGGCTCGTCCTCTCGGCAGGGCCATCAAACCGGCCCATCGATGTAAACCAGGACTTCACCAACCTGAGTGATGGCTGGCCGTTTTTTCATTCCTGAAGGACAGAACATGACCGGCTCAAAGCTCTTCGAACCGCTTCGATTGCCTAACGGCGCGGTGATTCCAAACCGAATCGCCAAGGCTGCCATGGAGGAGAATCTTGCCAATGAGGATCACGCCCCAGGGGAAGCGCTGGCCAGGCTCTATCGGCGTTGGGCGGACGGTGGGGCCGGTCTGATCATCACTGGCAATGTCATGGTTGATCGCCACGCCTTGACCGGACCGGCAGGCGTGGTGCTTGAGGACGATCGCAACCTGGGCAAATTCACGCTCTGGGCCGATGCTTGCCGCAGTCGTGGAGCCCAGGCCTGGATGCAAATCAATCATCCCGGACGGCAGCTATTGGCTTCAATGGGGCAATCGGCACGGGGGCCCTCCGCGGTTGCCGTCGACATTCCCGGACTATCAAAGGCTTTTGTGCCGCCCAGGGCTTTGAATGAGCAGGAGATCGAAGAGCTGATCGAGCGCTATGCCCATGCTGCAGCGCTGGCCGAGCGTGCCGGATTCACTGGCGTGGAGGTTCATGCAGCGCATGGCTACCTGTTCAGCCAATTCCTTTCGCCCTTGACCAACCGGCGTAGCGACCGCTGGGGTGGCAGCCTGGAAAATCGTGCGCACATTCTCCTGCAAACCATCGACGCAATACGTCAGCGAGTGGCACCGACCTTTTGCGTCGCGGTGAAGCTCAATTCCGCGGACTTTCAGCGAGGCGGTTTCGATGCCGAGGATGCCGCTCGCGTGGTGGAAATGCTCAACGCCAAGGCGGTCGACCTGGTCGAGTTGTCAGGTGGCAGCTACGAAAGCCCGGCGATGCAGGGGCAGACCAGCGATGGCAGCCGCTTGGCTCGAGAAGCCTATTTTCTCGAGATCGCGCAGAAAATAGGTGAAATAGCGCGCATGCCGCTGATGGTCACCGGCGGCGTGCGCAGAAAGGAGGTGGCGGAGCGAGTGGTGAGCGGCTCGGTGTCGATGGTGGGGCTTGCCACTGCGCTGGCAATCGAGCCGGCCCTGCCAAGCCAGTGGATGGCCGGTCAGGACACCGAAGTGGAGCCCATCGTCGTCCGCTGGAAGAACAAGGCGCTGGCATCGCTAGCAGTGGCGTCGGTGATCAAGAAGCAGCTCGGCTTGTTGAGCCAAGGGAAACGGACAAAACCCGGGACGTCACCATTCATGGCATTGATCGGCAATCAGCTGAAGGCTCGTCGCCAGGCGAAGAACTATCGGCAATGGATTGCCCGGGCCTAGTGGGCATAGGTATCTACACAACATTGAAATACGGCGTAGGACTGAGTCCGTAGCAGCTGCCGAGCGTGCGAGGCTGCGTTCGAGCCGGGGTCGCGCTCGACCGAAGTCCTCGCAGTCCTGCGTACTCAGTTTGCCTGAAAGAATCCATTGCCTGGTTTTACGACCGCTACGCGGCCGGACGCAGCCTCGCACGCTCGGCAGCTGCTACGAGAGCTAAGATGTGTAGATACCTATGCGACGGGTAGCGGCTTGCCGGCGATTCTCTTGGCTTTGGCAGGTGTTACGCCCAGAGCCTTGAGAATCATTTCGGCGACCAGCCGATCATGCTCCGCCACCGCACGCCCCTCGACCACCGAGCGCATCGCTCCGGTTGTGCAGGATACGACCAAATCCAGGGCGATCCCTTCGTCCTCGTAAGCGAAAGAGCCTGCGCGCAGACCTTCACGCAGGTCGCCAAGCACATGGGCAGCCAATCGCGAGCGCATGGTCTGATCGGAATGGATGATGCGCAGCAGTGCGTTGGCCCACTGATGGTCGTCGGCGGCCCGGCATACGAACATGCGTACGCCAATCGAAAGCCGCTGTGCGCCGCAGTCCACGTCCGAGCTCAGGGCGGAAATGGCATCGGAGAACTCGGTGGCCATGGCGATGCCAACCGCCTCGAGTACTTCGTCGCGCGTTCGAAAATAGTTGTAGATGGTGCCGTTGGATACCGCGGCCTCCGCGGCGACCTCGAGCAGTGCAATCTCCCCCACCTCCTTACGTGCGACAAGACGCAATGCCGCGTCCACCAGGCCGCGACGGGTGCGTTCACGCTTCTTGTGGCCTCGAGTGAGAGGCTCTTGCGCAGGTGCTTCTGAAGGAAAAGTGGGGGAAGGCATCTTCAGGCTCTTAATCGAGGGGGCTCGTTAATGGTAATGGAAACGCTATCGGCTGTGGCGTCGGCGCTAGCCAACAGGCCCATGCAGTCTCGAACGAGACTGCCTGCATCGAAGCCAGGGACGTGGTGCATGATGATGCGGTCGGGGCGTACCGCGACCAGCGTTCCTTTAGCAGCCAGCGGCAGGATGTCATGGTTCAGGTCTTCGATGAAGTCGCAACTGCCACCGGAGCGCGTGCCGCGTGTTCTGATCTCCAGGAAGTGGCCTCCCATTTTTTCCCAGGAAACGACCTGAGCGCTGGTCAGCAGTGACAACGGGTCAACACCGAATCCAACCAGGGTCAGGTTGTCTCCAAGCACATCGTCGCTCAATTTGATCTGCTGTTGCATGGTGCGAACCCAGGCTTGGGGAAACAGACTGCCACGAACCAGCTTATCGCCACGACGATGCTGCACGAACAGGCCGTGTTTGAAGATGTTCTTCGGCTTGATGTCCAGCTGTTCGAAGTACCTTCTGGTCGCGGGAGTCAACGCCAGCATGCGCATCAGGCCGTGGACGAAGAAAGCTGCGATCCTGTTTCTGGGCATCACCAGGCGGCCCATGAGTTTCGCCAGATTGATCATCTCCTGGGCATGGGGGCGACGCTCTACGTCATAGCTATCGAGCACTGAAGGCGCCGCATGGCCGCGAAGGACCCAGGCCAGTTTCCAGGCCAGGTTGGCGCCATCTCGAAGGCCTGCAACGAGACCTTGCCCGACAAAGGGAGGGGTAATGTGGGCTGCATCTCCTGCGAGAAAGATGCGTCCCTTGCTGAATCTGTTGCAGCAGCGCGCGTGGAATCGATACACCGCCTTGCGCTCGATTTCCAGCTCCTGCGGATTGATCCATGGCGCGATCAGTCGGGCTATGCTTTCCGGGCTTTCCAGCTCTTCCCGGGATTCGCCTGGGTGCAGCATGAATTCCCAACGCTCCCTTCCGCCTGGAGCGGGCATGTGCGGCGTTGGGCGCCGTGGATCACAGATAAACTCAATGTGATCAATCGCTGACTTATGCCGGTTCATGACATCGACAATCAGCCAATCCTCTGCATAGGTTTGTCCTTCGAATTCCTGGCCAATCAGTGCTCTGACCCTGGAGCTTGCGCCATCCGCACCGACCAGGTACTGCGCGCGAACGCAATGCAAGTGGCCATTTTGATCACGTACGGAGGCGACGACACCGTCCGATTCCTCGACCAGGTTCTCAAGTTCGAAGCCACCAAGGCTGTTCACTGACTTCAGCCTGGAAACCTGGCTGCGCATCGCTCGTTCGAGGTCGGGTTGATAGAAAGTCACAAGCTTGGGATGGCCGTCGATACACCCTGCGGTATTGGCTCGACTGAATTGCCCGAGAACCGGGGAGTGCATCTTCACTTCAGGGATAGCGATCTTCTCGAAAGCGTCTTCCGACAATCCGGCGAGTTGCAGGATGCGCAGCGCCTCGTTGTCCAGGGCAATGGCGCGGGGCATCAGCAGGACCTCATGGGTCTTGTCCAGTACCAGTGTCGTTACCCCATAGCGGCCGAGCAGCGCCGCGATTGTCGCACCTACCGGACCGTTACCGACGATCAGCACATCGACGGCGGAGGGAGGCAATTCGGAAACTTTCTTGTTGTTGTTCATCTCGAGCCCTTGTTGTGATTGAAGTCGTGAGACGCGCAGGTCTCATCGTCAGGCAAAGTGAAGATATTCAAAAATGAGACATTTATCAATATTGATGTTTTTGTCATTAATTTTTGAGATCATTACCGCACCAAAATGAGGCCACGTGGTCTATGCCGAGGGTGTGACGGGGCTGGTTTGCGTCAGTTTCCGACCGGTGAGGCTTGGCTTCTGAGCCGATCAGCGTTGTCATTGGAGTAATGGCCCAGTACTGGAAACTATGTTTCAGTCTTCAGGAATCAAACGTGGCGCGTCCGCAGCCCCATCCGAACCCGGTCCAGCTCCGCTTCGTCGAGTTCGAGCTCGACGAGGCCAACGCCTGCCTGTTACGTAACGGAGAAACCGTGGCGTTGGCGCCAACGCCCTTCACCCTGCTGTGCGTACTTGCACGCCAGCCGGGATCGCTGGTGACCAAGGATGCTTTGCTTGACGCAGTGTGGGGACATCGGTTCGTCAGCGACTCGGTGCTGAAGACGGCCATCAGCGATCTGCGCAAGGTGCTGGGCGATGACCCCAGGCAGCCCCGCTTCATCGAGACGGTGTCGCGGCGCGGCTATCGCTTCATCGCCGCGCCCTCCCCTGCACCTTCGATGCCGCCTGCGTCCGCGACGGTACCGGCGGCCGGCGCGCATCCATCGCCGCCATTCATTGGTCGCACCGACGAGGTCTCAAGGCTGCAACGGGCGTGGGAACGGGCTTGTGGCGGGCAACGTGCAGTGGCCTGGCTCGCCGGAGAACCGGGGATTGGCAAGACCACGTTGATCGAGCATTTCCTCGCCAGCCTTGGCGGCATCGCCTGCGCACGCGGCCATTGCGTGGAACACTACGGCACCGGCGAGCCGTACCTGCCGGTGCTGGAGGCGTTGGCCGATCTGTGCCGCAGCGACCCCACCCTGCCGGCGCTGCTGCGCGCCGTGGCGCCGACCTGGCTGCTGCAACTGCCGTGGCTGAGCACTGCGCAGGAGCGAGACGCATTGCGGCGCGAGCTTGCCGGCGTCGGTCCGGACCGCATGCTGAGGGAAATGGGCGAACTGCTTGACCGCTACACAGAGCAGCGCCCGCTGTTGCTGGTGACCGAAGACCTGCACTGGAGCGATCGGGCGACGGTCCAGCTCATCGACTATATGGCACGGCGACGTGGCCGCACGCGGCTTATGTGGCTGTCGAGCTTGCGCCTCGCCGAGGTGGTAGCGCTCGATCATCCGCTCAACTCGTTGCGCCACGAACTGCGCCTGCAACGTCTGTGCGAGGAAGTGGTGCTCGATCCGTTCTCGGAAACCGAGGTCGCCGACTATGTCGCGCTGCGTTCGGCCTCTCTGGCGCGCGATGAAACCTTCGTGCGTGCCCTGCACGAGCGCACCGACGGTGTGCCGCTGTTCGTGTCGTCAGTCATCAGTGAAGTAATGGACCCAGCGGACGACGACGCCACCATCGAGGCCCGGCTGGCAGGAATGGCGGTTCCCGAGAATCTCGCGGCCATCATTGATCACTACATCGCCAAGCTCGGGCCGGAGCAGCGTGCGCTGCTCTCGGCGGCAGCGGTATGCGGAGTCGAATTCCGGGTTGAGACGGTTTCGCTGGCCCTCGAGCGCGACCTCGCTTCTGTGGCCCACGCCTGCGAGGAACTGGTGCGCGAGCAGGTGTGGCTCACGCAGTCGCGGGCCGCCGAACGTGAAGAGACGGTGGAGCTACCCTACTCGTTCCGGCATGCCCTCTTCCGCCAGGTACTGTACGACCGCACTCCGCGCTCAGTGCGCACCCACCTCCATCGCCAGGTTGGTGCTGCCCTCGAACGCGAGCGCATGGCCGGCGTGCCGGTTGCTGCCGCGGAGCTGGCGACGCACTTCGACCGGGCTCGGCAGCCGATGATCGCGCTGTGCTATTACGCCGAGGCCGCAGAAGCCGCGCTGCTGCACTTCAGCCCGGCCTTGTGCATCGGTCTCACTGAGCGCGCGTTGGTCCTGCTGACGCAGGCACCCGAAGGGACGGAGCGCGATGCGCTGGAAATTACCTTGGCCACGCTGCAGGGGGTGTCGGCGTTCCACACGTTCGGTGTCGGCAGCGAAGCCAGGAGCGCGTTCGAACGCGCGTACACGCTGCTAGCGGATGTACCCGAGCATCCAATGCGCGGTCGCCTGCTGCACGGATTCGGCTATCTGCTCGGTCTGCGCGGCGACTATGCGCTGGCGCTGGAGGTGGCGGAACGCGCCGAAGCCCTCTCGTGCGAGGCGAGCGATCCAGTGCTCATGCTGGCGGCGTGCATCGTGCAGGGCGAGGTGCATCACCTCCAGGGTCGCACGCAGACGACCCGCAGTTGGCTAGAGCGCGGCCTCGCGATCGCCGAGCCGCTGGACATCGGGGCGAACGAGATCTTTGCGGCCGATCCTCAGGTCATGCTGCACGGGATGCTGGCCATAGAACTCGTGCGCTCTGGCCTGGTTGAGCAAGGCCGAACCCACATGCAGCGGGCGCGAACCCGCGCGCAAGCGCTTCGTCAGCCCATGACCTGGCTGGTCGCCGCCTGGCAGGAGGTGTTGATCGAGGTGCGGATGGGCAACCCTGTGCGTGTGGCAGCGCTGGCTGATGACATGCAGACGCTGGTCGATGAGTATTCGCTCGCACTGGGGCGTACGGCTTGCCGCTGGTGGCGCGGCTGGGCCGACGCGCGCAACGGCGCGCCGCGCGACGGCTACCGTCGCATCCGCGAGGCCTACGACGAACACACCGGGCTCGGCATGCGCTCCGGTTCCAGCGAGGTACTCGGCTATGCCGCCGAGGCGCTGCTGCTGGCAGGTGATTGCAGCGCAGCGCAAGTCGAGCTAAAGGAAGCACTACGGGTCGGGGAGGAATTGGGCGAGCGCGTGTACCTGCCGCAGCTATTGCTGCTGGAGGCAGCGATCGCGCGAGCGCAGGGCCGGTCCGACGCCAGCAGTGCTGTGGTGCGGCGCGCGGTTGAGGAGGCTCGCGCCCAGCAAGCACCGTGGCTGGAACTGCTCGCGCTGGTCGAGCTGTGCGAACACCACGCTGCTGCAACCGAGGACCGCCAGGCCCTGGCGGCGCTGGTTGACCAGTTGCCCGAAACGGATGGAACCGAGCTGGTGAAACGTGCGCGCTCGCTGCTTCAGGCTGCACAGTCGACTTGAAGAGTTAAGGGCGAAAACTTGCGGGCCTCCTCGCGATGACGGCGGTACATTCAGCATCAATGTTGGCTGATCCGCCGCTATCGCGAGCCGGCTCGCACAGTGGATCTGGGTACATCCGCGAGAGGCGGGTCGGCTGTCAGGCCGCCTTCACGCCCTGAGCCTTTCCGTCAACTCGGTTTGGCCTTGTCAGAGCCACCTTCATCGCGAGCAAGCCCCCCAAAATCAAGATCAAAAGATCGCAGCCTGCGGCAGCTCCTACAGGGGAATGCGCATCTCCAGGCCGGCCGGTCGGCCGCCTCGCTTTTGCCGTTGCTTTGGCTTTTGATCTTGATCTTGATCTACCCGCCCCTTCGGCAGGCCGAGTGGAGGTGTTCATCAGGGGGGTGGCGCGAAGCGCCGTCAGCACAGCTGACTACGCCGCATTGCGGCGCCCCCTGATGGACACCGGAGCGAGGGAACACCGAGCCTTGGCGAGGTGCCGGACGCCGGGGTGAAGACCTTTGCTTCCTTTGGGCTGGGCCGGCACTCCGGCGTTTGCCAAAGGGAGTCGCTGTAAAAGCGAAACCCTAAGTGGCCGTTACCGCAGGAATGGATATGTACACCCGCAAGAGATTGGTCGGCTGTCAGGCCGCCATCGCGAGCAAGCTCACTCCCACAGGGACTGCGGTGTTCAAGCCCTTAACTTACCGGCATTAATTTCTGCGGGGAGGACGCTGTCCCGACCGAAGTCTGACCTTTCGCTTACGACTCGACCCAGGGGGCGGCCTACGCTGTCGTCGAACTTCCTTGATCCCCTGGTCTGCCATGAGCCTGAACCCTGAATCCAAGTACCCGAGCCGCCGCTCGTACGTAATGAAGCTGCGTAACGATGCCGCGCCGGGGGCCCTGGTGGGCCGCCTCGAAAACCTGGTCACCGGACGTCAGCGCGAGTTCTCGTCCGCCGAAGAGCTGCTGGAGTCGATTGCCTCGGACCTCGTGTCGACGGCCGGCGAGCACACGGCAGATACCGATGGCGAGTGACATCTGCACCCTGAATGAGCGCTCGATATGACGACCGAACGGCGACGTTTCGCTGACGACTTCGCGCACACCGGGCCCTACGCTGATGCAACCTCGAATCTACACGAGTCCAATCCGATGCCGCGACTTCCAACTCCCCATCCGCTGACCCGCCACACCGGGCAGACGCCCCTGCAACATGCCGAACGCCTGCTCCGCGTCGTCGTTGGTGCGGCGCTCGCCGCGTCTATCGCCCTGGTCTTGACGGGTTGCTCCACGGAGGTCGTCAAGCCGTCGGTAGACCTGCCGGCCAGGTTCACCGCAAGCACGGCCTCCGAGATGGAACCCGAAGCTGCGTGGTGGAAGACGTTCAACGACCCGGTGTTGACGGATCTGGTGCGCCGCGCGATGCGCGAGAACCGTGATATCAAGATTGCCGCCGAGCGCGTGCGCACCGCTCGCGCCGGTGAGACGGTCAGTCGCTCCTGGCTCTTTCCGAGTGTCGGCATGTCCGCCTTCGGCTCCGACCGTAGCAGCGGCTACGACACTGCCAAGAAGCAGGGGCTTCCAGATACCAAGACCATTGGCGCGGGCCTGGACGTCTCATGGGAACTTGACCTGAGCGAACGCCTGCGCGCTGGCGCGGAAGCGGCCGAGGCCGAGGCACTGGCTGCGGAGGACGGCGTACGCGGCGTGCGTCTGCTGGTGATGAGCGACATCGCCAGCAACTACTTCACGCTGGTCGGCGCGCTGCGCCAGGCCGAAACATTGCGCGCGATCTCGACGGCGCAGGACGAGACACTGCGCCTGGTGAATGCGCGTCACCGTGTAGGGCTGGCGACCTCCTTCGACGTCGAGCGGGCCCAGACCGATGCCGCATCGGCACGCGCGCAGATCCCTGCGCTGGAGACCCTGGCAGCGGTGGCGCGGCACCGCATCGCAGTATTGATCGGTGACCAGGCCTTTAACGCCGCGAGCATCCAGCCCTCCCCCGGCAACGTGGTGGCGCCCGAGGCCCGGCAGGGGCAGCCCGCCACCCTGCTCCAGCGCCGGCCTGATGTATTGGCGCTGATGGCGCAGCTCGATGCCGCCAATGCGCGCCGTAAACAAGCCGCGGCCGAGTGGTTCCCGCGGCTGTTCCTCGGTGCATCCTACGGGCGCCAGGGCCTTGAGCTGAACGGTCTGGATCTGGGCGCCGCGCGCTTCACCAACGTGGCCGGGCTGCTCACCCTGCCGATCTTCAACGCCGGGCGCACACGCGCGATCAACGAGGTCGCCGAGAGCGGCCAGCGTGAGGCGCTACTGCGCGCCGAGGACGGCATTGTGCGTGCGCTCGAGGACGTGGAGAACGCCCTCGTCACGCAGGCGCAAGAGCGTCACCGCGCCAAGTGGTTGCAGTCCGCCACCGAGTCTGCGGAGTCTGCTCTGAGCCGCGCACAGTCGCTCTACGATAGAGGGCAGATCGATCTGTTGCCGCTGCTGGACGCGCAACGGGCGCGCCTGACGGTGCGCCTGAGCGCCGACGACAGCAACACCCGGCTGCTGCTTGATAGCGTGCAGCTCTACAAGGCACTGGGCGGGGGCTGGCAGGTGTTCGAACAATCCGCTACCCCCACCACAGCCACCGAAGCCATCAAAGCCGACCGGCCACCACTTTCCTAAGAAACTTCCGTTTTTCAAAGAGGAACCGCCTTGAAAACCTCCCTTACTGCGGCCAGCGCCCTGGCCGTAGCCGTCATGCTGTCTGCGTGTAGCCCGGACCAGCCAGCCGTGCAGGCCCCACGACCGGTACGCACCGTTGAAATCAGCTACGACAATGCCCGCGACATCAGTCGCTATGTGGGCACCGTACAGTCGCGGCATGAAGTCGACCAGGCCTTCCGCGTGGGCGGCAAGGTAGCCCAGCGCAAGGTCGATGTAGGCCAGTTAGTGCGCGAAGGCGACATACTGGCTGTGCTGGATGACAGCGACTACCGCCTTGCTGAGGAAGCATCGCTACAACAGTGGACGATTGCCGTCGAGCAGACGCGCCAGGCCGACTCGGACCGCCAGCGCCTGACCGCGCTGAAGGTTGACGGCTCGGTCAGTGCGGCCGAGGACGAGCGCGCGCATACCAATGCCCAGACCGCGCAGGCGACCGCCAAGGCCGAGGCGCGAAAGCTCGAGCTCGCGCGCAACCGGCTCAAGTACACCGTGCTGCGCGCCTCGCGTAGCGGCGTCGTCACGGCTGTGCGCTTTGAGGCCGGGCAGGTCGTGGCGCAGGGCCAGTCGGTCGTCTCTATCGCAAATCCGGACGAGCCCGAGATCGTGGTCGATGTGCCCGAGGATCAGCTGTCCGCCTTCAAAGAGGCGCGTTTCAAGGCCTCGCTGGCCAGTGCGCCAAACGAAACCTTCGATGTCACGCTGCGCGAGCTGTCGCCGCAGGCCGCGGCGCAGACGCGCACCTATCGCGCGCGGCTGAAGCCGGGAAACGCGCGGCTTCTGCCGCTGGGCGCCACCGCTACGGTAATGGCCGAGCGCGTGATGACAAACATCTCGGTGGCGGCGGTGCCGGCTACGGCCCTGACGCAAAACGGCGGCCAGCCGGCGCTGTGGGTGGTCACGCCCGCGGGCAAGGATCCGGTAGGCATCGTCGAACTGGTGCGTGTGGCGGTGTGGGGCTACCGCAATGACGAGGTGCTCGTCTCCGGGCCGCAGGCCGGTGTATTGGTCGTCACCGCCGGGGTGCAGAAGATGGCGTCCGGACTGAAGGTCGCGCTTCCCGGCGCGGCGATCGTTGACGCGAACACCCCGCAGCAGGCCGCCCGATGAACAACTTCAACCTCACCGACTGGGCGCTGCGCCATCGCGCCATCGTCCTGTTCATGCTCATCCTCGTCGCGGTGGCCGGCACCTTCAGCTTCACCAGGCTCGGTCAACTCGAGGACCCGAATTTCTCCGTGCCCTCCATGACCGCCATTGTCATCTGGCCGGGCGCCACCGCCCAGCAGTTGCAGGACCAGGTCCTCAACCGCATGGAGAAGAAATTCGAGCAGATCGACCACTTCGAGAAAGTGGTCACCTACGCGCGGCAAGGCTACGCGGGCATGACGCTCACCGTGCGCGGAGGCACCTCCAAGGCCGACCAGCGCGAGGCCTGGTACCAGGCGCGCAAGAAACTCAACGACCTGAGCCTCGAGCTGCCTGATGGCGTGATCGGCCCGATCGTAAACGACGAATACGGCGACGTGTATGGCCTGATGTACGCGGTCAAGGGCGACGGCATCGGCCACGCCGACCTGTCGGACGCGGCCGAGGACATCAAGCGCCGCATGCTGAAGGTGCCGATGGTCAAAAAGATCGATGTCGTCGGCAAGCAGGCCAAGCGTGTCTACGTCGAGTTCTCGCACGAGCGTCTTGCAGCGCTGGGCATTACACCGCTAACCATCGCCGAAAGCCTCAAGAGCCAGAACGCCATGTTGCCCGCAGGCCAGATCGATACACGCGGCGACCGCGTCATGGTACGCGTGAGTGGCCCGTTCGCCAGCGAAGACGCCATCCGCAACGTGCCCATCGCCGCAGGCGGCCGGCAGATCAAACTCGGCGACATTGCGATCGTTAAACGTGGCTTTGAGGATCCGCCGACCTACACGGTGCGCCACAACGGCCAGCCAGTGCTGATGCTCGGCATCACGATGACCAGCGACGGCAACATCGTGGACCTTGGCAAGGAAATGGACACGGCAGTCGCCAGGATCCAGTCGGAACTTCCCCATGGCGTAGAGCTGGAGCTCGTGGCCGACCAGCCAACCACGGTGAAGGACGCCATCCTGGACTTCGGGCGCGCGCTAGCCGAGGCGCTGATCATCGTGATCGCGGTGAGCCTGGCCAGCCTGGGCTGGCGCGCCGGTCTCGTGGTCGCGACCACGGTGCCGCTGGTGCTGGGCGGCGTGGCGCTGGTGATGCTGGCGATGGGCTGGAACCTCGAGCGCATTTCGCTCGGCTCGCTGATTATCGCGTTGGGACTGCTGGTGGATGACGCCATCATCGCCATCGAGATGATGGTGGCGAAGATGGAAACCGGCATGGACCGCGTGAAGGCGGCCGCCTTCTCCTATCAGTCCACCGCCATGCCGCGCCTGACCGGCGCACTTATCACCGTCGTGGGCTTCCTGCCGATCGGCCTCTCGCAGTCCACCACCGGCGAGTACGCGGGCGGCATCTTCTGGATCGTCGGCGCCGCGGTGCTGTTCTCGTGGATCTGCTCCGGCATCTTCACGCCGTACCTGGCGGTCAAGATGCTGCCCAACGACTTGGGCAAGCACCAGCATGGCGCTGATCTGTACGACACGAAGTTCTACCGCAGCCTACGCCGCCTGATCGACGCCGCCATCGAGCGCCGCTGGGTGGTCATCGGTGCGACGTTTGGCGCTCTGGCGCTTGCTCTGGCCTGTATCAAGCTCGTGCCGCAGCAATTCTTTCCCAACAGTTCGCGCCCTGAACTGGTCATTGACCTGCGCGTAAAGGAAGGCTCCTCGTTCGCCGCGACGACCGAGCAGGTCAAGCACATGGAGGAGATCCTGGCGAAGGACGAGGACGTGCGTTTCTTTACCGCCTACACCGGCGCCGGCGCACCGCGCTTCTATCTCTCGCTCAACCCCGAGCTGCCGAATCCGGGATTTGCCCAGTTCGTTGTGATGACCAAGGACCTGGAGGCACGCGAGCGGGTACGTGCGCGGCTGGTGACCTCGGCCGACCAACAATTCCCCCAGGCGTGGGTGCGCGTGACCCGGCTCGAGTTGGGGCCGCCTGTCGGCTACCCGGTGCAGTTGCGCGTCGTAGGCCCCGATACCCAAATGGTGCGCCAGATCGCCCGCGACGTAGAGAAGGTGGTTGCGTCCAACCCGAAGGTGCGCGACCTCCAGCTCGACTGGAACGACCCGGTGCGCACGCTGAAGGTGGAGCTTGATCAGGACAAGGCGAGCGCGCTTGGCCTGACGCCGGCCGACGTGTCGCTGGCGACCCAGACCGTGATGAATGGCGCAACCCTGTCGCAGCTGCGTGAGCACGAGGACCTGATCGACATCGTGGCCCGTGCCGTGCCTGAGGAGCGCTTGAGCCTCGACACACTGAAAGACATCAACCTCTACACGCGCCAGGGCACGGTTGTGCCACTGTCGCAAGTCGCACAGGTGCGCTCTGAGCTGGAAGAGCCGGTGCTGTGGCGTCGCAACCGCGATATGGCGATCACGGTGCGTGCCGACGTGAAGGATGGCGAGCAAGGTGTATCGGTGACGCAGGAGATCCAGCCGTTGCTTAAGGATATCGAAGCGAAGCTGCCGTCGGGCTACCGCATCGACGTGGGCGGCGCGGTGGAGGAAAGTGACACGGCCAACAAGGCGCTGCTCGCGATAGCCCCGCTGATGCTGGTCAGCATCCTGCTGCTGCTTATGCTGCAACTCCAGAGCTTCTCTCGCATGTGGATGGTGGTGCTGACCGCTCCGCTGGGCCTGATCGGCGTGGTGCCGGCGCTGCTGGTGTTCCAGTCGCCGCTGGGCTTCGTCGCGATCCTGGGCATCATCGCACTGGGTGGCATGATCATGCGCAACTCGGTGATCCTGATCGACCAGGTGCAAACCGAAATCGCTGAAGGGCGCGACCCGTGGAATGCTGTGCTGGATGCCGCCATTCACCGGGCCCGTCCGGTGATGCTGACGGCGCTGGCCACCGTGCTTGCAATGATCCCGCTAACGCGCAGTGTGTTCTGGGGGCCGATGGCAATTGCGATCATGGGCGGCCTTACCGTGGCGACGCTACTGACGATCTTCTTCGTCCCGGCGTTGTACGCCGCATGGTTCAAGGTGGGTCGCCAGACGGCCGCTGACACCCGACAGGTACGGGGGGACGCCGCGCTCGCGTCCGAGTGATGAGTGCCGTGGCACCGCCCCTCGCAGCTCAACCTTTCACAAAACCTTCATCAAATAGTGATTCCAGTGACTTGGGCGAGTCATAGCGATGACATCACTGCGGCCTAAAGTCGGTTGAACTCCTATATGGCCACGGACGGCTGTTCAACCAGACAGAGAAGCCCATGAACGCAGCTATCCATGTCGATCATCTGAACAAGACCTTTGCGGGTAAAACCGCACTGGTCAACCTCGATCTCACCATTGCGGCCGGTGAGATGGTCGCGCTGATCGGCGCTTCCGGCTCCGGCAAATCCACCCTGCTCCGTCACTTGGCGGGCCTGGCATGTTGCGATCGCAATAACGGCGGCAGCGTCAAGGTGTTGGGGCGCGAAGTGCAGGCGAGCGGGCGGCTCAACGGCAAAGTGCGGCGCTTGCGCGCTGACATCGGCTACATCTTCCAGCAGTTCAATCTGGTCAACCGTCTCAGCGTGCTCGATAACGTACTGCTCGGTTGCCTGGGGCGCATACCGCGCTGGCGTGGCAATTTCCGCCTGTTCAATGCCGAGGAAAAACAGTTCGCCATGGCCTCCCTGGACCGCGTCGGCCTGGCTGACCTGGCGGCGCAGCGCGCATCGACCCTGTCCGGCGGCCAACAGCAACGGGTGGCGATTGCCCGGGCGCTGACCCAGCGTGCCGAGGTGATTCTGGCGGATGAACCGATCGCCTCGCTGGACCCGGAGTCGGCGCGCAAGGTTATGGAAATCCTCGCTGACATCAACCGCCGCGACGGCAAGACCGTGGTGGTCACCTTGCATCAGGTCGATTACGCCACGCATTATTGCCCGCGTGCCGTAGCGCTCAAAAGCGGACGGATTCATTTCGACGGTCCCGGCACGGAGCTGAGCAGCCGTTTCCTCAATGACTTGTACGGCGCCGACACCGATACCCGCCTGATGATTTCCGATCAGGCCCGACAGCCTGATCCTGCGTCCCGGCTGGTGCTGGCGCGCGCTTGAACACACCTCACTTTCCCAACTGTGCACCCTCAGGAAAACATTCCATGCTGAACCGTATCGGTCGCGTTTTTGCCGGCGCTGCTTTGCTCGCCGGTTGTGTGCTGGGCACCGCCCAGGCGGAAGAAAAAGCCATCAACTTCGGGATCATGTCCACCGAATCCTCGCAGAATCTCAAGAGCATCTGGCAGCCGTTTCTCGACGACATGCACAAGCAGACCGGCCTGAAGATCAACGCCACATTCGCCTCCGACTATGCCGGCCTGATCCAGGGCATGCGCTTCAACAAGGTCGACGTCGCCTGGCTGGGCAACAAGGCCGCGATTGAAGCGGTGGACCGTTCCAATGGCGAAATTTTCGCCCAGACCGCTGCCGCCAGCGGCGCCGCCGGCTATTGGAGTGTGCTGATCGCGCGCAAGGACAGCCCGATCAACTCCGTCGATGACATGCTGAAAAACGCCAAGACCCTGACCTTCGGCAATGGCGACCCGAACTCCACCTCGGGTTATCTGGTGCCGGGCTACTACGTGTTCGCCAAGAACAACGTCGATGCCGCCACCGCGTTCAAGCGCACCCTCAACTCCAGCCACGAGGTCAACGCCTTGAGCGTGGCCAAGGGACAACTGGATGTGGCGACCTTCAACACTGAAAGCTGGGATCGTCTGGAAGTGACCCAGCCGGACAAGGCGGCGCTGCTCAAGGTGATCTGGAAGTCGCCACTGATTCCCGCCGACCCGCTGGTGTGGAGCAAGGCCCTGAGCGACAGCCAGAAGCAAAAGATCCGCGATTTCATTTTCAGCTATGGCGACACCGAGTCCGAGAAGGCCGTGCTCAACAACATGCAACTGAGCAAATTCCTGGCCTCCAACGACGACCAATTGTTGCCGATCCGTCAGCTTGAGCTGTTCAAACAGCGCACCACCCTCAGTGCCGACACCAAGCTTGAGGCGGTGGACAAAGCCAAGCGCCTGGCCGGGATTGACGCCGAGCTGGCCAAGCTGCAAGAGCGCCTCACCGCCCTCGAGAAAGCCAGCGACAAAAAAAGCGCGGCCAACGCCGGTTGATTCACGGCGGGGCACTGCGGTGCCCCGCCTCTTCTGAGAACACCTCATGACTACTCTGCACGCTGAAGCGGTAGGCAAACGTTCCTGGCCGACATACACCGGTTGGGGCCTGTTCCTGGTCCTGCTGGCCTGGGCCTGGCACGGCGCCGAAATGAATCCGATGGCGCTGTATCGCGACTCGGGAAACATGGCGACCTTCGCCGCTGATTTCTTCCCGCCGGACTTCCATGAATGGCGCTCCTACCTTAAGGAAATGATCGTCACCGTACAGATCGCCCTCTGGGGCACGGTGCTGGCGATTGTCTGCTCGGTGCCGCTGGGCATTCTCTGCGCCGAAAACATCACGCCCTGGTGGATTCATCAACCCCTGCGCCGGGTGATGGATGCCTTCCGCTCGATCAACGAAATGGTGTTCGCCATGTTGTTTGTGGTGGCGGTCGGTCTGGGACCGTTTGCCGGGGTCCTGGCGCTGTGGATCAGTACCACCGGCGTGCTGGCCAAGCTGTTTGCCGAAGCGGTCGAGGCGATCGATCCGGGGCCGGTCGAAGGGGTCCGCGCCACCGGCGCCAGCGCCTTGCAAGAAGTGATCTACGGCGTGATCCCGCAAGTGATGCCGCTGTGGGTGTCCTACGCGCTGTACCGATTCGAGGCCAACGTGCGCTCGGCGACGGTGGTGGGGATGGTCGGGGCCGGCGGGATCGGGGTGATTCTGTGGGAGAACATCCGCGCCTTCCAGTTCGTCCAGACCTGCGCGGTACTGCTGGTGATCATCGTTGTGGTGAGCTTGATCGACATCCTGTCGCAACGCCTGCGCAAGCGATTCATTTGAATTTCGGAGGGGTGCCCGTGGGCGCTTTTTTTTAACGATGCAGTTGTCTAGACAAGATGAACCGGTGTATCGCGAGTTGGCCGACATCCTGCGTCGGGAACTGTCCGACTACCAGGCGGGCGACTTCCTGCCGGCGGAAGTGCAGCTGGCCGAGCGTTTCGGGGTCAATCGCCACACCCTGCGCCGTGCCATTGATGAGTTGGTGTTCGAAGGCAGCCTGTTGCGCCGCCAGGGCAAAGGCACCCAAGTGCTGGAACGGCCACTGATTTATCCGATGGCCGCCGACAGTGCCTACAGCCAGTCGTTGTCGGCCCAAGGCCTGGGCGTCGAGGCGCTGCTGCTCAAGCGCCGTTATTGCTTCGCCAGTCGTGAAGAAGCGCAACACCTTGGCATCGCCGAGATGGCGCCGATGATCGAATTGCAGACCTTGCGCAAGCTCGATCACCAACCGGTCAGCCTGATCCGCCATCGCTACTGCGCCAGCCACGCGCCGCTGCTGGCGGATTACACCGGCGGTTCACTGCGTCAGTACCTGAGCGAACGGGACCTGCCGCTGACCCGCACCCTGAGCCTGATCGGTGCCCGTTTGCCCAACCGCGAAGAAGCCGCGCTGTTAATGATGCCCCGGCATTTGCCGGCACTGAGTGTGTTCACCCTTTCCCGTGATCGCGACGGCCGTGCGGTGGAGCTGGCCCAGTCCACCAGCCGTTCGGATCGCTTCCAGTACCAGGTCGTCACCTGATGGAGAACCCCATGCACAACTCTGTTCCTCACACCGAACGGCAACACTGGATCGGCGTGCTTGCCAACGCCCGTCGCGATGAATTGCAGCCCCATGAAGCCGCCCTGCGCGACATCGAATACCAGCTGATCCGCGCCCCGGAAATTGGCATGACCCTGGTCCGGGGCCGTATGGGCGGCACCGGCGCGCCGTTCAACCTCGGCGAAATGAGCGTGACCCGCTGCGTGGTGCGCCTGGCCGATGGCCGTACCGGCTACAGCTACCTGGGAGGGCGCGACAAGGCCCACGCTGAATTGGCCGCCTTGGCCGACGCGCATTTGCAGGGCACGCAACAGCGGCATTGGCTCGATGCGTTGATCACGCCGCTGGCCCAGGCCCAGGCCGAACGCCGGATGCAGAAAGAGGCGGACACCGCCGCCACCAAAGTCGAATTCTTCACCCTCGTGCGAGGAGAAAACTGATGAGCACAGCGCTATTGCAACCGGCATTCGCCGACCCGGTGCTGGATGCCCAGCGCGGTTTTCGCGCGGCACTCAAGGCACTGGCCGGTCCCGGTTTGATCCAGACCCTGTCTACCACGCCGCGCCTTGAAGGACTGGAGCCCGCGTCCTATGCACTGTGCCTGGCGCTCCTGGATGTCGACACGCCCCTGTGGCTGGCGCCCTCCTTCGACACGCCGGTGATCCGCGCCAATCTGGCGTTCCATTGTGGCTGCCCGTTAACCCCGAACCGGGAAACGGCGCGTTTTGCCTTGCTCGCCGCCCAGGACCTGCTCGAGCTCGGCGGCTTCGACATGGGCAATGACCGCTATCCCGATCAGTCCTGCACCTTGCTGGTTCAGCTGCCAAACCTCGGCGACGGAGCCGCGCGGGTGTGGCGCGGCCCGGGGATCGAGAGCGAACACCGGGTCAGCCTGCCGGTGGCCGATGGCTTCTGGGACGAACGTGAGCGCTGCAACGAATTTCCCCGTGGCCTGGACCTGTTTTTCGCCGCGGGCCATGACGTCATCGGCCTGCCGCGCAGCACCCGGGTCAGCCGCACAGCACAGGAGCGTGTCTGATGTACGTAGCCGTCAAGGGTGGCGAACAGGCCATCGACAATGCCCATCGTTTGCTGGCGAAACTACGCCGGGGCGATACTTCGGTCACCGAATTGAGCGTCGAGCAGATCCGGCAACAACTGCCGCTGGCGGTGGCGCGGGTGATGAGCGAAGGCTCGCTGTACGACCAAGAACTCGCCGCGCTGGCCATCAAGCAAGCGGCCGGAGATCTGGTGGAAGCGATCTTCCTGTTGCGAGCCTACCGCACGACGTTGCCGCGCTTCAGTCCGAGCCTGCCGATCGACACCGCCAATATGCAGCTCAGCCGACGTTTGTCCGCGACGTTCAAGGACGTGCCAGGCGGGCAACTGCTAGGGCCAACCTTCGATTACACCCATCGTCTGCTTGACTTCGCGCTGCTCGCTGAAGGCGAGTATCCGGGGCCGCAGGTTACGCCCGATGCCAGCCTTGAACCGTGCCCGCGAGTCCTCGGCTTACTGGCCAAAGAAGGCTTGATCAAGAACGAATCCGACGACAGCGAGACGGTGCCTGACATCACCCGCGACCCACTGGAACTGCCCGCCAGCCGCGCCCAGCGCTTGCAGGCCCTGGCCCGTGGCGACGAAGGTTTTCTGCTGGCGTTGGGCTATTCGACCCAGCGCGGCTATGGCCGCAATCACCCGTTCGCCGGGGAAATCCGCATCGGCGAAGTGGAAGTCTGGATCGACCCTGAAGAGCTGGGTTTTCCGATCAATCTGGGCAGCATCGAAGTCACCGAGTGCGAGATGGTCAACCAGTTCGTCGGCTCAGCCACCGAGTTGGCACAGTTCACGCGTGGCTACGGTCTGGCCTTCGGGCATGCCGAGCGCAAGGTCATGGGCATGGCGTTGGTCGACCGCGCATTGCGCGCCGGCGAGTACAACGAAGAGATCGTGTCCCCGGCGCAGCAGGAGGAATTCGTCCTGATGCACTGCGACAACGTCGAGGCCGCCGGTTTTGTCTCCCACCTCAAACTACCTCACTACGTGGATTTCCAGGCCGAACTGGAGTTGGTCCGCAAACTGCGCAAGCCTGCCGAGGGGCAAAGCCATGAATGACCTGAACCAGGCGCCGGTACGCGACGCGGCGTACAACTTCGCTTACCTCGATGAACAGACCAAACGCATGATCCGCCGCGCCTTGCTCAAAGCCGTGGCGATCCCCGGTTACCAGGTGCCGTTCGGTGGCCGCGAGATGCCGCTGCCTTACGGCTGGGGTACTGGCGGCATGCAGTTGACCGCGGCGATTCTCGGTGCCGAAGACGTGCTGAAGGTCATCGATCAGGGTGCTGACGATACCACCAACGCCGTGTCGATCCGGCGCTTTTTTGCCCGCACTGCTGGCGTCGTCACCACTGAAAGCACACCGGATGCCACGCTGATCCAGACCCGTCATCGTATCCCGGAAACCCCGCTGCACGCCGATCAGATCATGGTGTATCAGGTGCCGATTCCCGAGCCGCTGCGCTTTATCGAACCTTCGGAAACCGAGACCCGGACCCTGCACGCCCTCAACGATTACGGGGTGATGCACGTCAAGCTCTACGAGGACATCGCCACGTTCGGCCACATCGCCACCGCCTACGCCTACCCGGTGATGGTCGACGAACGCTACGTGATGGACCCGTCGCCGATTCCCAAATTCGACAACCCGAAACTCGACATGAGCCCGGCGTTGATGCTGTTTGGCGCTGGCCGGGAAAAGCGCCTGTACGCAGTGCCACCGTATACCAAAGTCACCAGCCTCGACTTCGAGGATCACCCCTTCGAAGCGCAGAAGTGGGACGAGTGCTGCGCCATTTGCGGCAGCCGCGATTCGTTCCTCGACGAGTTGATCCTCGACGACGCCGGCACCCAGAGCTTCGTCTGTTCCGACACCTATTACTGCGCCCAGCGCGTCAGCCAGCAGGAGCAGGGTCAATGAACCAGGCGCTGAAAAACCATCTGTCCGTGTCCACTGTTGAACCGCTGTTGCAGGTGCGTGACCTGTCGCTGTTGTACGGGCCGGAGAAAGGCTGCCAGGGCGTGAGCTTTGACCTGTACCCCGGTGAAGTGCTGGGGATCGTTGGCGAGTCCGGTTCCGGCAAGTCGACCTTACTCTCGTTGCTCAGCGGGCGCTTGCCTCCCCAGCGCGGCAGCATCGGTTACCGCGACAAGCGAGGCCAATGGCTCGACCTGTACAGCGCCAGCGAGGCCGAGCGTCGGACCTTGCTGCGCACCGAATGGGGCTTCGTCGAACAGAACCCGCGCGACGGTTTGCGCATGGGCGTGTCGGCCGGCGCCAACATCGGCGAGCGCCTGATGGCCCAGGGCGTGCGCAATTACCAGCAATTGCGTGGGGCCGGAATCGACTGGCTGAGCCAGGTGGAGATCGACCCGCAGCGGATCGACGACTTGCCCCGGACCTTCTCCGGCGGCATGCAGCAGCGCCTGCAAATCGCCCGCAATCTGGTGTCGAGCCCGCGCCTGGTGTTCATGGACGAGCCAACCGGCGGCCTCGACGTGTCGGTGCAGGCGCGTTTGCTCGACCTGCTGCGCGGCCTGGTGCGCGAACTGGATCTGGCGGTGGTGATCGTCACCCACGACCTGGCGGTGGCGCGGCTGCTGGCGGATCGGCTGATGGTGATGCGCCGTTCGCGGGTGGTGGAAACCGGCCTGACCGATCAGATCCTCGATGATCCGCAGCATCCTTATTCGCAACTGCTGGTGTCTTCGGTGTTGCAGCCATGAAGCCCCGTCCAACTGTGGAAATCCCAGCGATGAATACCCTGATCGAGGTCCGCGACCTCTCGAAAACCTTCACCCTGCATCAACAGAACGGGGTGGTCCTCAACGTGTTGCGCGGCGTTGATTTCAGCGTGGCAGCTGGCGAGTGCCTGGTGCTGCACGGCCAGTCCGGCGCCGGCAAAAGTACCTTGCTGCGCACCTTGTATGGCAACTACCTGCCCGCGGGCGGCAGCATCCGCGTGCAGCACGACGAGCAATGGCTTGAGCTGGTGGGGGCGCAACCGCGGGACATTCTGCAAGTGCGTCAGCGCACAGTGGGCTATGTCAGCCAGTTCCTGCGGGTGATCCCCCGGGTGGCGTGCCTGGATGTGGTGATGGAGCCGGCCCTGGCCCGTGGGTGGTCGAAAGCCTCGGCCAAGTCCCGCGCCGAGCTGCTGTTGAGCCGACTGAACATCCCTGAACGCTTGTGGTCATTGGCGCCCGGCACCTTCTCCGGCGGAGAGCAGCAGCGTGTCAACATCGCCCGGGGTTTCATGGTGACCTGGCCGGTGATGTTGCTGGACGAACCCACCGCGTCCCTGGATGACAGCAATCGCCAGGTGGTGCTGGAACTGATGAATGAGGCGAAAGCCGCAGGCGCCGCGCTGATCGGCATCTTCCACGACCGCGCCGCCCGCGAGGCGGTTGCCGATCGCCATTTCGACATGACCCCGGCTGCTGTGACCCACGAGGAATACGCCGATGCCCGCTGAACAGATCCTCAGTAATGCGCAACTGGTCACCGCTGACCGCACGTTCTACGGCACAGTGGTGCTGCGCGACGGCCTGATCGCCGACATTGGCGAAGGCCCCAGCCGGCTGCCCGGCGCCCAGGACCTCCAGGGTGATTACCTGTTGCCGGGGCTGGTGGAGTTGCACACCGACAATCTGGAAAAGCACATGACCCCGCGCCCCGGCGTGGATTGGCCATCGCGCTCGGCAGTGCTCAGCCATGATGCGCAGATCATCGCGGCGGGCATCACCACGGTGTTCGACGCTGTATCCATCGGCGATGTGAACCCCAAGGGCAATCGCATGCAGAAATTGCCGGCGATGCTTGAGGCCATTGCCAGCGCATCCGACGCCGGCCTGACCCGCTCCGAGCATCGGTTGCACCTGCGTTGCGAGCTGTGCCACCCGGACACCCTGAGCGTGTTTCGCGATCTGGTGGAGCATCCCCTGGTGCAATTGGTGTCGGTGATGGACCATTCGCCGGGCCAGCGCCAGTTCGTGCTGGAATCCAAGTACCGCGAGTACTACATGGGCAAGTACCACCTGACGACGACGCAGATGGATGAGTTCATCACCTTGCAGATGGCCAACTCGCGCAAGTACAGCGACGGCTATCGTGCGGCGATTGTCGAGCATTGCCTGGCCCGAGGCCTGTCGGTAGCCAGTCACGACGACGCGACCCTGGCCCATGTCGAAGAGTCGGCGCGCTATGGCATGACCATCGCCGAGTTTCCGACCTCGCTGGAAGCGGCCCGCGGTTGTCGGCAACAGGACATGAAAGTGCTGATGGGCGCGCCGAACATCGTGCGCGGCGGTTCTCACTCGGGAAATGTGGCCGCCGCAGACTTGGCGAGCGAAGGCTTGCTGGACATTCTTTCCAGCGACTACTACCCGGCCAGTCTGTTGCAAGCGGCATTTGTGCTGGCGACCCAGGACAATCACTGCGATCTGGCCCAGGCCGTGCGCATGATAACGCTGGCCCCGGCCAGAGCGGCCGGGTTGCATGATCGCGGCGAAATAGCCCCGGGGCTTCGGGCGGATCTGGTGCAAGCCAGGAACCTGGACGGGCTGCCGGTACTCCAACAAGTCTGGCAAAAAGCCAAGAGGGTATTTTGATGGCGGGCAGATTGATCTATCTCATCGGACCTTCCGGTTCGGGCAAGGACAGCCTGCTGGATGCCGTACGAACGCGGTTGGCCGAGCGCGGCTGCCACATCGTGCGGCGGGTCATCACCCGCTCGGCGGAAGCGGTGGGCGAGGCGGCTCAGGGCGTGAGCAGGGAACAGTTCGCCGCGCTTGAGGCTCAGGGTGCGTTTGCCCTGAGCTGGCACGCCAATGGGCTGTCCTACGGCATTCCACGGGAAATCGACGATTGGCTGGCGGCCGGAGAGGATGTGCTGATCAATGGCTCACGCGGGCATCTGGCACAAACCCGCGAGCGCTATCCAGACCTGCGGGTAGTGTTGCTGACGGTGGATCAGGCCGTGTTGCGCCAGCGCCTGCTGGCGCGCGGGCGTGAATCCGTGGCCGAGATCGATCAGCGTCTGGCGCGCAATGCGCGTTTCAGTGAGCGCGTACTGGCCGATAACGACCCGGCGTTGTACCGGGTCGACAACTCCGGGCCGCTGGAACGCGCGGTCGAACGCTTGTTGGCGTGCGTTGACGGTCAAGCCATATGCGCCTGACCTTGCTGGGCACCGGCGATGCCCGACAGGTGCCGGTCTACGGTTGCGAGTGCGTAGCCTGTCGCCACGCCAGCCATGACGAACGCCTGCGCCGTCGACCGTGCAGCGCGCTGATCGAATGCGTTGACCAGCGCTGGTTGATCGACAGCGGCTTGCCTGATCTGAGCGAACGCTTCCCGCCTCGCAGCTTTGACGGGATCTTTCAGACTCACTACCACGCCGACCACGCCCAAGGTCTGCTGCATTTGCGCTGGGGCCATGGCCTGGTGATTCCGGTGCATGGCCCGGTGGACCCGGAAGGCCTCGCCGATCTCTACAAACACCCCGGCATCCTCGATTTCCGTCATCCGTTCGAGGCCTTCGAAACTCGCGCGTTCGGCCCGCTCAGCGTCACCGCCCTGCCGTTGCAACACTCCAGGCCGACCCTCGGCTACCTGCTCGAAGGCGACGGCCGGCGTATTGCCTACCTCACCGACACCGTCGGCCTGCCACCGGCCACCACGGCCTGGCTGCAACGCGAACCGCTGGACGGGCTGGTCCTCGACTGCTCGATGCCACCGCAACCCCAGACACCGCGAAATCACAATGACCTGAACCTGGCGTTGCAGTGCATTGATGAACTGCAGCCGGCGTTGGCGGTGTTGACCCATATCGGCCACACCTTCGATGCTTGGCTGATGCAGCATCGCGGCGAATTACCGGGCAATGTTGAGGTGGGGTTTGATGGTTATGTGCTTTAGCGGCAGTACCGAAGCCTGAGACTTATCGTACAGGCTCACGCCGTTTCCTGGCGCTCGTAACGGCGCCTTCGCACCGTTCGTGCCATCTACTCTTCAAGGCGGCTCGTGGCGTCACGATCGCGTTCGTATCGTCTCGTGAGTGGAAACGGCGGCAACCAGGACTCGCGACGGACGATCCAGCTTTCGTAGGTGGGCATCAGTTGGTCAGGGGCATCCAGGGATCCCAGGTTCACTTCGATTTCGTCGGCGGTGCGGGCGAAAACGGACGAGCCACAGCGGGGACAGAAAAACCGCCCGGCGTAGTCGCGGGTTTCGCCCTCGATCTTCACCGCATCCTGAGGGAACACCGCGCAAGCGTTGAAAAGCGCCCCATGATGCTTGCGGCAGTCGAGACAGTGACAAAGGCCGACCCGGTATGGGAGTCCCGAGGCCTCAATTCTAACGTTGCCGCACAGGCAACCGCCGGTGAATCGGTCCATGCTGCGTCTCCTCTAAGATCAAGCGGTCGAAATTTTTACAACGAACCCCGTTTTCGCACAGCTTGCAAAGGGTGTGCGGATGGGGCTAGATCCTTTAAACGTCAATTCACCCTATGTCTCGTCGCCAGGGTCTATCAATGCCTCTGAGTTTTCATAAAATGCACGCCAATGGCGATGACTTCGTTATCGTGGACTCGCGAAACTCGTCCAATCCAATGACAAGTAACATAGCTCGGCGAATGGGTGAGCGGAGACGAGGAGTCGGATTCAATCAACTCGCAGTGCTGCTCGATTGCGATGATGCAGATGCGCGCTTGATGTTTTGGAATGCAGATGGCTCCACGCTGGACGCTTGTGGCAGCGCAACGCGGGGTGCGGCCGATAGGCTGATGCGCGAATCCGGTACTACTTCGATAGCGCTGCGAACCAACCGTGGTCTGCTCACTTGCGAACGAACCTCAACCGGCGCCATTTCTGTCAACATGGGACAGCCGCTTTTCGGCTGGTCGGATATTCCTCTGGCTCTGGAAATGGATACTGCTGTTTTGCCACTTGCTGGCGGCCCAACAGCTTGCAGCATGGGAAATCCGCACTGCACTTATTTTGTGGATGATCTGACAGCCGTTGATATAGCGACAATGGGACCGATAATTGAAACCGACCCCCTGTTTCCCCTCAGGACGAACGTGCATTTCGTCCAGATCATTGACCGAAAGCACATTCGATTGCGCATTTGGGAGCGCTGGGGAAGTATTCCGCTGGGTTCAGGTTCCTGCTCTTGTGGCGCCGCCGTTAACGGAATTCGTCGTGGCTTGCTAGACAATTCCGTTGAGGTTGAATGTGATGGCGGAACTGTAACGGTTCATTGGGATGGCGTGGGACCTGTCTTTCTCATCGGACCGGTAGAGACGACCTTTTCGGGAATAATCACCGATAGCCTGTTACAGGATTTGTAGTTTCCCTGCATCTTTCTATACGACCGCTATGAATCGGCCGAAAGCTATCGGTTACGGTTTTCCAGTCCAGCGCCTGGCTTCAGCACCGGCCAGTATCCAATCTGTCTGAATGCCCAGCCCCAAGCAGCGCTGGTTAACGCTCCAGAGCCGCTTCGATCGCAGCGATGTCGATCTTTCTCATCCCCATCATGGCGTCGAAGGCGCGCTTGGCCGCCGCTCGATCAGGATGGGTTACCGCGGCCGTCAGAACGCGTGGTGTGATCTGCCACGACAGTCCCCACTTGTCCTTGCACCAGCCGCATGCACTTTCCTGGCCGCCGTTTCCGACAATCGCATTCCACAAACGGTCCGTTTCGGCTTGGTCGTCGGTGGCAATCTGGAACGAGAAAGCCTCGTTGTGCTTGAACGCCGGGCCCCCGTTCAGCCCGAGACAAGGAATGCCCATCACCGTGAACTCGACCGTCAAGACATCGCCCTCCTTGCCCGCCGGATAGTCGCCTGGCGCGCGATGGACAGCGCCCACAGTGCTGTCCGGGAACGTCTCGGCGTAGAACTTCGCAGCGTCCAGCGCGGTGCCGTCGTACCAGAGGCAAATCGTATTTTTGCTGATCATCCTGGTTCTCCAGAATCGGGACTGATAGGTGAATTCTAGCAATTCATTCAGCCGGCTTGGTGCGAGGCGCCGCTCGCGCCGACATGTTGAGAACCACGGCAGCGCGAATGAGCGCCTTCAACGCTGTTTCATCAAGACTGTCGCCCTCATGGAGATCAATGGCACGTCTGGTGTTGCCTTCGAGGCTGGAGTTGAAGAGACCTGAAGGGTCGTCCAGCGAGGCGCCCTTGGCGAAGGTCATCTTCACTACATTTTTGTACGTCTCACCAGTGCAGATGATTCCGCCGTGCGACCACACCGGAACCCCCCTCCACTTCCATTCCTCGAGCACTTCGGGGTCGGCCTGCTTGATGAGCGTCCGGACCCGAGCGAGCGTCTCGCCCCGCCAATCACTCAGCGCCTTGATTCTCGCGTCTATCAGCCGAGAGGCAGAGGCTTCTGCATCGCCTTCCGTTGAGCCGATCGTCGCCTTCTTCATGATGTTCTCGCCCTCTTCATGATGGTTGTCGCTCGCCCGGATCAGCTATGCCCTGACCGGAAATTTGTAACGGACTGTATTTTCTCCGGCGATCTTACACAACGTTACACAAGCGCCGTTTCACGACACATCTGAAGTACATGGGAGTGAAAAAATCACCTGCATTCGGCCCAAAACCTTAGCAGGAACCCCCCCATGATCAACCACATCGACAATGTGCTTTATACCGGCAAGACTCACACTACCGGAGGCCGCGACGGCGAGTCTCGAAGCCCGGATGGGCGTTTGGACATCAAGCTTTCCCCTCAGGGCTCTACAGGTACTGGCACCAATCCCGAACAGCTGCTGGCTGCGGGTTGGTCGGCTTGCTTCATCGGCGCAATTGGTAAAGCGGCCGCCAGGCTGGAGGTGGCTCTGCCAGCCAACCTGGCCGTCGATGCCGAGGTGGACCTGGGCAAGACCGGGAATGGCTTTTTCCTCCGGGCGCGCCTCAATGTCAGTCTGCCGGGAGTGGATCCTGCTCTTGCACGGGCACTGATAGAGGCGGCACACGAAACCTGCCCGTACTCCAAAGCGACCCATGGCAACATCGACGTCGAGATCAACCTGGTTTAACTGACGTACCCAATGCGGCCTGCCTGTTTTTCCGGCAGGCCGCATTGGGCCTGAATGAACCCTGCGATGCTCACCGCCAGAACACTTACCCCTGAGAGACGCTTTTGAAGTTTGGCAACAGGCTACTGGCTGTCGTCGATGACGGCACAGCGATAATGTCTGTTTGAACCGTCTCGGGTTTCTCCTCTTCTACCTCCCCGTTAAGCGCTTTGTGCATCTTTACGCTGTCCAGCGCGCCGACCCATTTGGCAATGGCCATGGTCCCGACGCCGTTGCCGATGGTGTTGGTAATCGCGCGCGCTTCCGACATGAACCGGTCGACACCCAACAACAGCACCATGCCCGCCACCGGAATGGTGCCGAGGGAAGATAACGTCGCCGCTAGAATGATGAATCCTGAACCGGTAACCCCCGCAGAGCCCTTGGAGGTGAACATCAGCACCGCCAGCACGATCAACTGATCGGTCAGGGTCAGCGGGGTGTTTGTTGCCTGCGCAATGAAGATGGCGGCGATGGTGTAGTAGATCGCCTGACCATCCGGATTGAAGGTCAAACCCGAGGGAATGATCATCCCGGCAACGGGTTTGGAAACGCCGGCCTTTTCCATCTTGGAAATCATCTGCGGCAGCACCGATTCCGAGGAACTTGTGCCCAGTACCGTGAACAGTTCTTCCTTGATGAATTTCAGAAACTTCCACAGGCTGAAACCGCTGTAGCGGCAGATTGGCCCGAGTACGAAGATCACGAACACCGCGCAGGTCAGGTAGACGCAGGCCATCAGCTTGCCCAGGGAGAACAGCGAACCGAAGCCGTATTTGCCGATGGTGAAGGCAATCGCCCCGAAGGCGCCGATGGGTGCCAGGCGCATGACCATGTTGACGATGCGAAACATCCCCTGCATCAGGCTGTCCAGCGTGTCGACGAACACTTTTCCACGCGGCCCCGCATGCGCCAGAGCAACGCCGAGCAGAATGGAGAAGAGCAATATTTGCAGTACGTTACCCTTGGCGAAGGCGTCCACTATGGTGTCGGGGATGATGTTCATCACAAAGTCCATGAACGACGCATGCTTCACCGCGGTGGTGTAGGTGGCCAGGCTGGACGTATCCAGCGAGGCGACATCGATGTTCATGCCTGCACCGGGTTTGAACACATCGACAACGACTAATCCGACCACCAGCGCCAGCGTGGAGACCACTTCGAAATACAGCAGAGCCCGGAAGCCGACACGCCCCAGCTCTTTCATGTTCTCCATGCGTGCAATACCCGTGACCACCGTCAGGAAAATCACCGGGGCGAGGAGCATTTTGATCAGTTTGATGAAAGCGTCGCCCAGGGGTTTGAGCGCTGTGCCGGTTTCGGGAATCATCACGCCGACGATGGCGCCGAGGATGACGGCCATGAGGACTTGTACGTAGAGTTTGCCAATTATTCTTTTCATGACAGGGCCCTGATTTTTTATTGTTGTCAGGAAATGCCAAGGGCCTGATCGATGATCAGCCCCTTGGTGGTGTGCCGCAGCTTGAATCAGCGAAATATCAGCGATTGATCAACCCGATCACCGCATCGGTGATCTGCCGGGTGGTGGCCGTGCCACCCAGGTCCGGGGTGTGCAGACCGCTCTCGGTCACCGCCTCGATGGCCGACATCAGGTGTTTCGCCGCTGGCGCTTCGCCCAGATGCTCGAGCATCATCGCCGCCGTCCAGAACGTCGCGATCGGGTTGGCGACACCTTTGCCGGTGATGTCGAAGGCCGAGCCATGGATCGGTTCGAACATCGAAGGGAATTTGCGCGAGGGATTCAGGTTGGCGGTCGGCGCGATGCCCAGGCTGCCGGACAACGCGGCGGCCAGATCGGACAGGATGTCGGCGTGCAGGTTAGTGGCGACGATAACGTCCAGCGTCGACGGTTTGAGCACCATGCGCGTGGTCACGGCGTCGACCAGTTCCTTGTCGATCCTGACGTCCGGAAAATCCTTGGCGACTTCGTAGAAGATCTCGTCCCACAACACCATGCCGTGACGCTGGGCGTTGGATTTGGTGACCATGGTCAGGTGCTTGCGTGGACGGCTCCGCGCCAATTCGAAAGCGAAGCGGTGAATGCGCTCGACCCCGGCACGGGTGAACACCGACACTTCGGTGGCGACTTCTTCAGGCAGCCCTCGGTGAACGCGACCGCCGTTGCCGGAGTACTCGCCCTCGGAGTTTTCCCGCACCACCACCCAGTCGATCTGATCACCATTGAGCAGAGGGCTTTTTACCCCTGGCAGTACACGCGCCGGACGCACGTTGGCGTACTGGTCGAAGCCCTGGCAGATCGGCAGGCGAAGGCCCCACAGCGAAATGTGATCCGGCACGTTGAGCGCACCGACAGCGCCGAAGAAAATCGCGTCGAAGGTTTTCAGCTCTTCCAGCCCGCCTTCAGGGATGTAGTAACCGTTTTTCAGGTAGTTATCCGAGTTCCAGTCGAAGTGTTTGAAATCCAGTTCGAAGCCGGACTTTTTCGACAGGGCTTGCAGCACCTCGACGCCTGCGGCGATCACTTCAACACCAATGCCATCACCCGGTACTGCAGCAATTTTGTATGCGCTCATCATTAACTCCACTCTCGTTGCTTTCTTGTTGTGCCTGTCGAACGGGGGTGTTCAATCAGGGTGTGAGCGGAGTATATGTAGTGAGCAAATGAGCGTGAGTTACTCCAAATCACTACATACATGAATTTGAGTTACGAATGAGCCAGACCCTGGATTTGTCTTTTTTCTACCTGCTGGCCAACAAAGGCAGCCTGGCGGCGACTGCTCGAGAGCTGGGCGTGACGCCGCCGGCGGTGAGCAAACGCCTGACCGCGCTCGAAGCACGGCTAGGCATCCGCCTGGTCAACCGCACCACGCGTTCGATGAGCCTGACCTCGGAAGGTGAACTGTATTTCTCCCATGCGGCCCGCATCCTGACGCAGATCGACGAGGTCGAGCAGCTGATCAGCAGCAGTCGGGCGACCCCAAAAGGCCTGATTCGCGTCAACGCCTCGTTGGGTTTCGGTCGTCGCTACATCGGCCCCGCATT
The DNA here is from genome assembly GCF_057838875.1 of Pseudomonas sp. KH_050. NCBI lineage: Bacteria > Pseudomonadati > Pseudomonadota > Gammaproteobacteria > Pseudomonadales > Pseudomonadaceae > Pseudomonas > Pseudomonas sp. KH_050. The sequence goes on from NZ_CM174478.1 coordinate 4,157,869, forward strand.
GGGCGCGTTCTTCGCGCAGTACCCGGAGGTGGAAATCCAGCTGGAAATCAGCGATCACCCGCTCGACCTGACGACTCACGGGTTTGACCTGGGCATTCGTTTCGGCACGCTGCCGGACGCCGCCTTCCATGCACGCAAGATCGCCTCCAATCGCCGTCTGCTATGCGCCTCGCCGTTGTACCTGGAAAAGCATGGCGTGCCGCAACGCCTGGCGGACTTACAACAACACAACTGCATCTTCCTGCGACAAAACGAAACGCCCTACGGCGTGTGGAGCTTCACCAACGGTGGACGCACGCAAAACATCAAGGTGCGCGGAGCCTTAGGCTGCAACGACGGTGAAGTGGCCTTGAACTGGGCGCTGGAAGGTTATGGAATTCTGCTTCGGGCCGAATGGGACATCGCCCGTTACGTGCGCAGTGGCCGCTTGCGCCTGGTGCTGGAAGATCAGACACCGACCCGCGCCGATGTCTATGCCGTTTACCCGCAACAGCTGCACCTGTCGGCGCGAGTGCGCAGCCTGATCGATTTCCTGGTGGAGCGCTTCAAGCACATCGATCACTTGGATGAAGCGGAATCTACGCTCGACTGAATAGTGCTGGCCGGCGGTAGCGGTCGGCCCAGGCTGTGTGAAAACACATGCACCGTTTTGAAGTCTGCGTTGCTACGTAAAATCTGCCAGCGTTTGGTTGGTCAGCAGACCTGAAACTTGCGTAGGAACGCGATTTTCGTTGCGGTTCTGACTGTCAAACCTGCTCTAAAACGTTTTCACATAGCTTGGACCGTATCTGATCAAACAGTAAGTGCGGCCACACAGTGCTGGTGGCAGCTGTCAGTGCCAAACGAATGCAGATGCGCTACAACAATACATAGAACTCTGGGATCCTGACAGGAAGCGAGCAAATGTGGATGAAACACAAACTCTGCGTCGTCAGGCTGGTTCGGTTCGCATCCGTTTCGCTCGTCATAGTAGCCCCCGGTGCAGTTGCAGAGGATCTCGAACCCAGGTCCTATGCCAATACGCCGGTCGGTATCAATTTCCTGCTCATGGGCTACAGCGATCTCCATGGCAACGTGACGGCCAACCCCTCAATCCCGCTCCAGGATGCCAAGCTCAACATCAAGACTGCCGTGTTTGCCTTTGCCAGATCCCTGGACGTCCGGGGCCGCTCCGGGAAGTTCGATATCGTCGTGCCTGAGGCAAGGTTGACGGGCTCTGCTCTGTTCGCCGGTGAACCCAAGGAGCGTAATGTCACTGGGTTGATCGATCCAAGATTCCGGTTCTCGGTCAACTTATATGGCGCCCCGGCGATGTCTCTGGCTGAATTCCCCAGCTATCAACAGGATGTGATTATCGGCGCCAGCCTGGCGATCACGGCGCCACTCGGCCAATACGACGCTAGTAAGCTGGTAAATCTCGGTAACAACCGCTGGTCATTCAAGCCCGAACTTGGGATTTCCAAGCGCTTGGGGCCAGTGACCTTGGAATTATCCGGCGCGGGAACCTTTTACACCGACAATGACGAGTTCCTCGGCGACCACACACTTTCCCAGAACCCGATTTACCAGGTACAGGGGCATCTTATCTATGCCTTTACCAACGGTGTTTGGGTTGCGCTGGATACGACCTACTTCGCTGGCGGTAGTAGCTCAGTCGATGGGGTCGGTAACCACGACTTTCAGGAAAACACACGCTACGGATGCACCCTCACGCTGCCGTTGAACCGGAACCATTCGCTAAAGCTGAATGCGAGTAAGGGCGGGCATACCCGCACGGGCAGCGAATACGATGCCATTGGCATAGTCTGGCAGTATCGCTTTGGCGCAGGGCTTTGAAACTCAGGGCTTACGCTACATTCCATTCATGCGTTCGTGAGACATTTGTCTGATGCTGGTTGAGGTGACTCAGGCAAATCGAGAGTCATTTAGTCTGATTCGACGGATAAAGACCGGCAAGCCGCGCTATCACAACACCAACGTAAAAGACGCCTGAAAATTCTTCGACCATCACAAGTGAGCGGGCGTGGTTGGTCAATGGGAGAACATCACCGTAACCGGTGGTCGTGAGCGTCGTGAGGCTAAAATAGATCAGTTTGAAGAAAGTGCCGGGCTGTCCGAAGTCGAGGTGGCCAGGCCCGAATGAGCCAGCGGCGGATATCTCGACCAGGGCATAGACGAAGGACCAAACGAAGGCCAGCATGATGTAACCCGCAAGCGCGCCATGCAGCTTGTCGGCTGTAATTGGCCCGCGCTTGAGAATATAGCGAAGCAATCCGCTAAACGAGACTGCAAGAGACGCCGCATAAGATATCCCGGCAAGGACAAGAATCGCGATACTCTCAGCCCACAACGCCGCCCATTGAAGGCCAACCCCAAGCAACGCCAGGCCCAGTTTGAGGATGAACCCCCACCGAGTCTGCCTGGTGGCAAAAGCGCCCACGAGCAGCACGATTGAAAACAGAATGCCAAGCAACGTGCGAGCAAATATACCTTCCTCAAGAAAGGGAAACAGGAGAATCAATCCTAGTAAGAGCAGCATTAGATAGGTGCAGGGCCCTCGCCCTATTACCATCTGAGCTAAATCCTCGTCGGATTCGGCTTTATTTTGCGGATTTGTCATACCGGTTTCCCAGAGAGCAAAAGCATCCCGAAGAGAGTAACGCCGAAGACCCAAGTGAGCCCTAGCCGCCCTGCGGTACCACTCGGGCATCATTACCTGAGCCTTGGATATAAACGTTCATACCTTTACTCAAGGACGGATTGATCGGCTGGGTGACCGAGACCAGTACGCCACTCCTTACCCGCACGATGATCTGTTGCGCCTCTATCGGTTGGTCATATTTTTTCTTCTCCGCATAATTACCCCCGACAGCGCCGGCCAGGGCACCCGCAACCATAGCGACATCTCGCCCGGTACCATGACCGATCAGGCTGCCAACACCAACCCCGGCAAGACCACCGAATATGGCGCCGACGCCACTGTCGTGATTAGTCTGCATCTGCGTCAGCGAAATCTGCTCGATCTTTCCTGAGCGAATTTCGATTTCACCCGCACCGCCATCGGTCGAACCCACGGCGGAGCAGGCACTGATCAGCACAATCGCCAACGTGACCGTCAGCCAGGACAAGATAGCTTTCATTGCTGTGCACCTCGTTATTGGTATTTGATGGCAATGCCTTTGAGCTTGCGTCCCTGGATCGTTTCAATGTCACGGCTCCACAGAGGGCCAGTCACGTAGGCGGCGACGGGCTGGATTTGGTCGTAAACGACGACTACCGCGTCTGCGCCAAGCTTGGCACCTTCTTCACGCAGTTTTTGTTCGACCTGAGTGATGGGCGGCGCCGGGTCGACACTGGCATCGATCAGGATTTCACCTAGTTGCATATTGGATCGCGTGGGTTCTACGCGCAAAACCTGGACTTCGCTGGGCAGGGTCGGCGCGGGATGCTCAACCCCGACGTAGGCGGTCGTCTGGGCATCGACCGTCGCGCAGGCACTCAGCATCAGCACACTGGCGATGAGCGTTGCGGTGAGTAACGGCATTTGCAATCTTGAGAGTCGAAGCGATGAATAGGTCCGCATGTCAGTTGTCCTCTTTTTGAGGTTCATTCAACCGCCAACGTGTGTTGGCGGTTGAAACAGGGCTTAGCTGCGAATGAACGCCCAGAGATCGGCATTCAATTTGTCGATCGCGGCCTTGAAGTCCTTCGTGGTGATTTTCTCGCTCTCGTTCGACAGCTGGGTGCCAAATACCTTGCGTACGACTTTGGCCACGGTCTGATTGGTTTTAGCGTCGATAAACTCGGCTTCGATGAACAGGTTAGTGTCCTGATCCCGGTGACCGGTGGCTGCCTGCGTAGCCCCGACCACGGCCGCGATCGGCACCACTTCATACCACTTCATGCCTACGTTGGAGGCGCTCACCCCGGTGATCGCTGCGCGCAGGATCAGGGGTTTTGTCCCGGCCGGTGCAGCGGACGTACTAGACACTACCCGGTATTTCTGGCCCAGCACGCCTTTGGCCTTGCTGGTCATGTAGTTTTGCAATTCGCCCAGTGTCTGCTGGTTGACCCGCTCGTTGGGTTTGGGCGCCGGATAGAGCTCCAGCTTGTTGAACACCACCGTGTCGTACGCATTCGGATTCCAGGACGGACTCACCCAGCGCATGGCCTTCTCGCCACTGGTGGTCGTCACTTCTTCCAGGTTGTTGTAGTTGGGCAGGAAGCCGGAGTATTGCTCCTGTTCGGTGACTTTCGAGGTACAACCACCGAGGAGGAGCCCGAACAATGCGGCGCCGATAAGTAATTTTCGGGACAGGTTCATAGTGATATGTGCTCCTTGGGTAAGATCGTTTTTTTGTTAGCGGTACTTCAGAATCGCCAGGTCATGTTTCCGGTCAAAGCTTGTATCCAGGCATTGTCGAACTGACCGGAGATTCGATTGCCGTTCGAGCAGTCGTCCGTCGCCTTTCACATCCAGCCGGTCTTCGAAATCCAGATCAACACTGACTAGTGTAGGTCAGACCGATGCGCGTCCCCGGTTGCGGGGCGTAGATCACCCCGCTCCGGAGGAACGCCATACATTTCCTCTGTCATTGCAAAATGGCGACCTCTGGCGAGACCGCCATTTTTCGGCTGAATTGATCAGTTGCCGGCTGGTATCGGCAGGTTAATGCCTTCTTTTTTCAGGACCTCTCGCACGTATTGGAATTTCTGGTATTGCGACAATTCGATAGGCCCGTCATAACCCATGCTTTGCAATTTGCGTGGTGGGTAATCGACGTAGGTTTTCATCAGCTTCATGATCGCGCCCGTGATCGGCACCATCGTCCAGGTACGCTCGGTAAAGTTGTTCATGAAGAGGTCATAGCGTTCTTGCGGGTCTTGCCACAAGTCAAAGACTTGCGGCACGGTGGCCACATATTTTTCTGCGCCTTTCCATCCCAGGTTAGTGTCCACGGCCAGACCACCGGTCTGAGCGCCATCATCGCCCCGCAGGTTAAACACGGCCTTATAGTTTCCAACACGGGCCGCGCCAGGGGACAATTCGTTCTCGGTAAAGTAGAACCACTCCTTGCGCGGAGAAGAGCCACTGCCGGTGAGTACAGGGGTCATGTCGTAACTGTCAAAGATGATCGGCTGACCCTCGCGATCTTTCTCGGGTAGCTTCACTCCCGCAACAGAGGCGAACGTCGCCATCAAATCCAGGCCACCGAGAATCTCGTGATTTTTCGTGTCGGGCTTGATCTTGTCTGGCCAGACGGCAATTGCCGGTACCCGGTTACCGCCCTCACGCACCGTGCCCTTGGTCCCGCGGAATGGGGTGTAGCCGGCATCCGGATAAACATCCTGCCAGGCCCCGTTGTCAGTGGTGTAAACCACCAGGGTGTTCTTATCCAGGCCGAGCGCCTTGAGCTTGTCCATGATGCGGCCAATGTGGGTATCGAGTTCGACTATAGAGTCGGCGTACTTGGACTTGGACATGGACTTATGAATGAACTCCGGTGCCGGCATGTTCGGCTGGTGAACTTTCATGAAGTTGACGTTGATGAAAAACGGCTTGTTCGATTTGGCCGCCGTGTCGAGAAACTCCAGTGCAGCTTTTTCGACGTAGTTGTCAAAGAACGGAATGCCGACCACGCCGGGTTTACCGTCCACGACAGGCGTGTCCACGTACTGGCCATTGACCTTGAATTCTTCGATCGGTTTTTCACCAGCCTTGCCGGACAACGCCCCCTGGGTCACTCTTTGAAACATCGCGCGGGTTTCCGGATCCATGTCCGGGAACCACGTGGGGTCGGCGTAGGTGTAGGCGTTGAGGTGATACAGGCCGACGTATTTCATGACGTCATAACCTTGAGCATTGGGCAGCGCATAGTCGGCTTCGCCTAAATGCCATTTGCCGGTGAAATAGGTGTCGTAGCCACCGGTTTTCAGCACCGATGCCAGCGTCCACTCGGCTGCCGGCAAGCCACCGCCCTGGCCCTGGAAGGCCACGGTAGTCATGCCGCTGCGATTGGGGATCCGCCCGGTTTGCATGGCCGCCCGGCCAGGCGTGCAGCTTGGCTGGGCATAGAAAGAGTAAAAAGTGACCCCTTCTGCCGCCAGTTCATCGATGCTGGGCGTGGGCATGCCTCGACCGACTCCACCGCCGTAGGGGCCAAGATCGCCATAGCCGGTGTCGTCGGAGACGATAAACAAGATGTTGGTCTTTTCCGTTTGTGCCGCGTGGGCAAGTCCGTTCAGTGACAACAGTGCCGCAAACACGATAGACAGCCTGAGACGATCCGATAGCTGTTCCATACCAGGATTCCTCGTTGTTTCATGGTGTTGGCAACCGGGTGATGAGTGCATCATCAACAAACCCTTGGTGCATTGACCACCGAGTAGTTAGCCTAGGTACTGCGTACAGAATCAACTCCCCCTTCCTGACCATGCACGGGTAAGGCGCACGAAAGAGTCTAGTGCGTTTTTATCCGCTGACGTGGCGATTGCGATGTTTTGGGGGACATGTCACAGCAGGTTTACAACCCGGATAGACTACGACCTGAATACAGTAAAAACAGCAAGGCAATCGCCAGATATGGTCGTTCGTCGACTCATAAATGACCAGGGCAAATCATCGAGTCGCTTGCGCGATATCGCCGCAGAAAATATCGGCGTTGCCGTCCTCGGGTGAGGTACGAACGACAACGGAGTACTTGCCGGAGAGCAATTCCGGCATTGTTATCGGCGCGCTTCTATAAAAGCTCCAGCCACGGGTACCGGCACTGCTTTGAGTGTTGACCTTATCGTTCATTGCGTACGCGGCTGGCCCGGGTTGCTGGCAGCTGCCCTTGTTGATGAACGTGTATATTCGAGGGGGCAAGATGGTTCCGGTTGGAACTCCGCTGATATAGAAGTCAAAGTTGGTTTGATTGCCCACGCCGGTCAACGTGGTAGTGGCGATCTGACCGGGGTTTTTGTGGGTCGCCGCCAAAGGAAGGTTCATCGATTGGTTTGGTGAATGGGTGCAGCCGAAGAGACTTGCCATGATCAATAGCGTTGCTAATGGGGTGCAGGGTTTCATTGCCAACCTCCAGTAATGGAAGAAGTATGTTGGGGGACTATTGGGTATAGCGCATTCATGCGGCGTTGCGTTCTTTAAAACCCACTATCAGAAAAGTCCAGACCCATAACTCACCGAGTGATGTCTCAAGGAAGCGCACCGGTCACTGGACACCCCTATTGGAACATTTACCACTAATGAGTTCCTAAAGGCCGGTCGTGATCATGAATAGACCGTGCGAGCGTAATTTCCCACCCGACCCAGGTTTGAGGTTGTTACCGTCAGACGCAGGCAATCTACCCCAATTGAGCCTGGATCTTTTCCACCACGCCGCGCATCGCCGGCAGGTAGCGGCGAGCCGCTTCCTCAACGGACATTGCCTTGGCGATGTACACCAGATTCAGGCAGCCCATCACCCGTGCCTCGTGGGTAACCGGAATCGCAATGGCGGCGATTTTACGTTCTTGACCCCAATGGGCATTGTTTTCGCCATACCCCTTGCGCAGCGTGTGCTCCACCAACCGCTCGACAAATCGGCGATCCGCGGCCAGCGTCGATTGTTCATCTTCCCGGCTGATCATCAACTCAATCAGCTCTTCTCGCTCCGCAGGTGGGCAGAACGCAAAGTACGCGCGCCCGGTGGCGGTCATTAGCAAGGGCAGGCGCCGACCGACCATGGAACGGTGAAACGACAGGCGGCTGAAACGATGGGTGGTCTCGCGAACAACCATGGCATCGCCGTCCAGGGTGCACAGGTCGGTGGGCCAGACGACTTCCTGCAGCAACTCGCCGAGCAAGGGGGCGGCGATTGAGGAGATCCATTGTTCATCGCGAAACCCTTCACTGAGTTCGCGCACTTTCAACGTCAGTCGATAGCTGTCATCCGACTCGCTACGCCGCACATAACCTTCGGCCTGCAAGGTCTCCAACAGTCTGCGCACGGTGGTGCGGTGCAGCCCGCTCTGTTCAGCCAGTTGCGCAGTGCTGGCCCCGCCATCGAAGCGGTTCAAGCCATTGATCAGTGCCAGACCGCGCATCAGACCCCGCACGGCTTTGTATTCGGTCTCGCTCATAGATCAGCCCTTTATTCTTGTAAATCAATCATGTGCACTCAGTGCACACTAACAAGGGTTGTCGTTGTCGACCAGCCTGGTGATTTCCATACTGCGCCCAACAAGAAATCCAAAAGCGCTGTACGGAGATGACCATGAGTTCTGCACCCACTCCTTCCACATTGGACCTGACCACCGACGTCGCCATCGTTGGCGCCGGCCCCGTCGGCTTGATGATCGCCAATTATCTGGGCCAATGTGGTGTGAACGTCACCGTGGTGGAAAAGCTCGACAGCCTGATCGACTACCCCCGCGCCATCGGCCTGGACGACGAAAGCCTGCGTGCCTTCCAGGCCGTCGGCCTGGCCGACAACGTGCTGCCGCACACCACGCCCTGGCACGCCATGCGTTTCCTGACTCCCAAGGGTCGCTGCTTTGCCGATATACAGCCCAGGACCGACGAGTTCGGCTGGTCTCGGCGCAACGCCTTCATCCAGCCCCTGGCCGACCGCGTACTGTTCGAAGGCCTGCAGCGCTTTGACAACGTCAAAGTGCTGTTCGGCCGTGAGCTCGAAGGTTTCGAGCAAAGTGACAGCGGTGTAGTGCTCGACCTCAAGGATCAGAACGGTCGCGGCGAACGCCTGCAGGCCCGTTATCTGATCGGTTGCGACGGTGGCAACAGCCTGGTGCGGCGCACCTTGAACATCAGCTTCGAAGGCAAGACCGCGCCTAATCAGTGGATCGTCGTCGACATCGCCAACGACCCGCTGAGTACGCCCCATGTTTATCTGTGCTGCGACCCGGTGCGCCCGTACGTTTCCGCCGCCCTGCCCCACAGCGTACGCCGTTTCGAATTCATGGTAATGCCCGGCGAGACCGAAGCCGAGCTGAGCAAGCCAGAGAACATGCGCAAGCTGCTGGCCAAGGTGCTGCCGAATCCCGACCGCATCGAGTTGATCCGCAGCCGCGTCTATACCCACAACGCCCGCCTGGCCGGTCGGTTCCGTGAGGGCCGGGTGCTGCTGGCCGGCGATGCCGCGCACATCATGCCAGTATGGCAGGGCCAGGGTTACAACAGCGGCATGCGCGACGCCTGCAACCTGGCCTGGAAGCTGTCGCTGGTGATCAAAGGCCTGGCCGCCGACAGTCTGCTCGACAGCTATGAACAGGAACGCCGTGACCACGCCAAGGCGATGATCGACCTTTCGGTGCTGGCCGGCCATGTGTTGGCACCGCCCAAACGCTGGCAAGGCGCCTTGCGTGATGGCGTGTCGTGGTTGCTCAACTATGTGCCGCCAGTCAAACGCTACTTCGTGGAAATGCGCTTCAAGCCGATGCCGCAATACGCCCAGGGCGCCTTGATCGTTCCGAACGAAAAATGCTCACCGGTGGGCAAGATGTTCATTCAGCCTCGGGTACTGACCGAAGCCGGCGAAACCGTGCTGCTGGATGAGGTGATCGGCGAGAACTTCGCGATTATCGCCTGGGGCTGCGACCCGACCTGGGGCCTGACGGCCGCACAGATCGATCAATGGCAAGCACTGGGCACGCGCTTTATCCAGGTACTGCCGGACGTCCAGCTCAAAGCTGCCAGTGAGGTCAGCCAAGGGGTGATCCGCATCGGTGACAGCACCGGCCGCCTCAAGGAATGGTTCGCTCGCGGCTCGGCATCTATCGCCCTGGTGCGCCCGGACCGCTTCCTCGCCGGCCTGGCCATTCCGCAAACCGTCGGCCGGGCCTGCGATGAATTGGCCCTGGCGCTCAAGGCGCTGCCGCAACCCGAAGTGGCGATCCTCGCCAGCAAGGTGGCCTGACATGAGCGCCTATCTGCACTGTTTATCCCACACGCCGTTGGTGGGCTACGTCGATCCGACGCCTGAGGTGCTGGCCGAGGTCGATGGGATGATCGCAGATGCCCGTGAGCGCATCGCCCGCTTCGACCCGGAGCTGATCGTGCTCTTCGGCCCCGACCACTACAACGGCTTTTTCTACGACGTGATGCCGGCCTTCTGCATCGGCATGGCGGCCCACGCCATCGGCGATTTCGACACGGCCGCCGGCCCCCTGGACGTACCCAAGGCGCTGGCCGAATCCTGCGCCCAGGCGGTCCTGGATGCCGGTGTCGACGCCGCCGTTTCCTATCGCATGCAGGTCGACCATGGGTTCGCCCAACCGCTGGAGCTGTTGCTGGGCGGTTTACAAGGCTGCCCGGTGATTCCGGTGTTCATCAACTCGGTCGCCGTGCCCCTGCCTGGCTTCAAGCGTACCCGTTTGCTCGGTGAAGCGATTGGCCAGTGGGCGCAGTCGCTGAACAAACGCGTGCTGTTCCTGGCGTCCGGGGGGCTGTCCCATCAACCTCCGGTGCCGGAACTGGCCAAGGTCGATGCGCGTATGGCCGATCGTCTGATGGGCAGCGGTCGCCAGCTACCCGCCGATGAGCGCCAGGCGCGCCAGCAACGGGTCATCCAGGCCGCCCGGGATTTCGTTGAGGACCAACGCAGTCTGCACCCGCTTAATCCCGCGTGGGATCAGCAGTTTCTCGACACCCTCGAACAGGGCCGGCTGAGTGACCTCGATGCCCTGGGCAATGACGAGCTGTCGGCACTGGCCGGCAAATCCACTCACGAAGTGAAAACCTGGGTCGCTGCCTTCGCCGCCCTTGGCGCCTTCGGCCCTTATCAGACCGAAGGGCGCTACTACCGTCCGATTCCCGAATGGATCGCAGGCTTCGCCGCCCTTGGCGCCCAGCCGCTGAACAACAACCATTGAATCCAAGGAACACTGCCATGATTGCCACTGCCCCCGCATTCACCGAAGCCTCCACTAGCCGTTTTGCCCACATCAAGGAAGGTGACCTTGACCTGCAACTGCATTACAACGACGTCGGCCAAGGTGAAGAAACCGTGGTCATGCTCCACGGCTCCGGCCCCGGCGCCAGCGGCTGGGCCAATTTCAACCGCAACATCGAACCCTTGGTGGCCGCCGGTTACCGAGTGATTTTGATGGACTGCCCAGGCTGGAGCAAAAGCGACCCGATCGTTTGCGACGGCTCGCGCTCGGACCTCAACGCACGAGCGCTCAAGGGGCTGCTCGATGTCCTGGATCTGGACCGCGTACACATCCTCGGCAACTCCATGGGCGGCCACAGCACCGTCGCCTTCGCCCTGGAAAACCCCGAGCGGGTCGGCAAACTGGTGCTGATGGGCGGCGGCACCGGCGGCCCAAGCGCCTTCGTGCCGCAACCCACCGAAGGCATCAAGCTGATCGGCGCGCTATACCGCGAACCGACCATTGAAAATCTGAAGAAGATGATGAACGTCTTCGTCTTCGACGCCAGCAGCATGACCGACGAATTGTTCCAGACCCGCCTGGACAACATTCTTGCGCGCCGCGATCACCTGGAAAACTTCGTCAAGAGCAGTGCCCTCAATCCAAAGCAATTCCCGGATTTCAGCCACCGCCTGCACGAAATCACCGCCCAGACCCTGATCGTCTGGGGCCGCGAAGATCGCTTCGTGCCCATGGACACCGGCCTGCGCCTGCTGGCCGGCCTGCCCCATGCACAACTGCACGTGTTCAATCGCTGCGGCCACTGGGCTCAGTGGGAACATGCCGAGACTTTCAACCGCATGGTTCTGGACTTCCTGACCCACTGATCACAGAGGCCGACATGACCCTTACTCAAGACACTCTGGAACAGCTAGCCGCTGACCTGCGCCATGCCGAAGCCCACAGCGAGGCCATCGCGCCTCTGCGCGAGCAGATTGGCGAAGACAACGCCGAGGCCGCTTACGCCATCCAGCGGATCAACGTCGACCACGGCGTGGCCAACGGCCGGCGCGTGGTCGGGCGCAAGATCGGCCTGACCAACCCCAAGGTCCAGGCCCAGCTGGGTGTGGATCAGCCGGACTTTGGCACGCTGTTCGCCGACATGTGCTACGGCGACAACGAAAGCGTGCCCGTAGCTCGCGTGCTGCAACCGAAGATCGAAGCCGAAATCGCCTTGATCCTCGAACGCGACCTGCCCCGCGCCGACAGCACTTTTGCCGAGGTGATGGCGGCCACCGGTTGGGTCGTCCCGGCACTGGAAATCGTTGGCAGCCGGGTGCAGAACTGGAACATCCGCTTTGTCGATACCGTGGCGGACAACGCCTCCAGTGGCTGCTTTGTATTGGGTGGCCCGGCTCGACGTATCGATGGGCTCGACCTGCGCCAGGCCAGCATGCGCATGACCCGCAATGGCGAAGAGGTCTCCAGCGGCAGTGGCGCCGAATGCCTGGGGCACCCACTCAATGCCGCCGTCTGGCTGGCGCGGACCATGGCCCGCCTGGGCGACCCGCTACGAGCGGGCGACATCATTCTGACCGGGGCACTCGGGCCGATGGTGGCGGTAGCCGCCGGTGATCGTTTCGAGGCCGAGATCGAAGGTATCGGTCGTGTCGGTGTGGACTTCAAGGTAGAGAGTAGCGCCGAGTGATCGGCGACTTGCGTGCAAATGAGGCAATAATAATGAACAAACTCAAAGTCGCCATCGTCGGTTCCGGCAACATCGGCACCGACCTGATGATCAAGATCCTGCGTAACGCCAAACACCTGGAAATGGCGGTCATGGTCGGTATCGACCCGGCCTCCGACGGCCTTGCCCGCGCCCAGCGCATGGGTGTCGCCGTGACCCATGAAGGCGTTGAAGGCCTGACTCGCATGGACGTATTCAAGGACATCGATTTTGTCTTCGATGCCACCTCGGCCGGCGCCCATGTGAAGAACGACGCCTTCCTGCGTTCGATCAAACCCGGTATCCGCCTGATCGACCTGACACCTGCGGCCATCGGCCCGTACTGCGTGCCGGTGGTCAACCTGGAACAGAACCTCGACCAGCTCAACGTCAACATGGTCACCTGCGGCGGCCAGGCAACGATTCCGATGGTCGCGGCCGTGTCGCGGGTGGCCAAGGTGCATTACGCCGAGATCGTCGCCTCGATCGCCAGCAAGTCCGCCGGTCCCGGTACCCGCGCCAACATCGACGAGTTTACCGAGACTACCTCCAAAGCCATCGAAGTGATCGGCGGCGCGGCCAAGGGCAAGGCAATCATCGTGATGAATCCGGCCGAGCCGCCACTGATGATGCGCGACACGGTGTTTGTGCTGTCCGAAGCGGCTGACCAGGCGCTGGTCGAGGCGTCCATCGTCGAGATGGCTGCCGCCGTGCAGGCCTATGTGCCGGGCTACCGTCTGAAGCAGAAGGTCCAGTTCGACGTCATCCCTGAAGACGCGCCGCTCAACATTCCCGGCCTCGGAAAGTTCTCCGGCCTGAAGACCTCGGTGTTCCTCGAAGTCGAAGGCGCCGCCCATTACCTGCCAGCCTACGCCGGCAACCTCGACATCATGACCTCCGCAGCCTTGGCCACCGCCGAGCGTATGGCGCAGTCGATGCAACAGGCCTGAGGAGAGCAACATGAACGGTAAGAAAATCTACATCTCCGACGTGACCCTGCGCGACGGCAGCCATGCGGTGCGTCATCAGTATTCGCTGCAAAACGTGCAGGACATTGCCCGTGCGCTGGACAAGGCCAAGGTCGACTCGATCGAAGTGGCCCACGGTGACGGCCTGCAAGGTTCCAGCTTCAACTATGGCTTTGCCGCGCACACCGATCTGGAATGGATTGAAGCGGCAGCGGATGTCATCAGCCACGCCAGGATCACCACCCTGTTATTGCCTGGCATCGGCACGGTCCACGACCTGAAAGCGGCCTACAACGCCGGCGCCCGGGTAGTGCGCATCGCCACCCATTGCACTGAAGCGGATGTCTCGAAACAGCACATCGAGTACGCCCGCGAGCTGGGCATGGACACCGTTGGCTTTTTGATGATGAGCCATATGATCCCGGCCGAGCAGCTGGCCGCTCAGGCCAAATTGATGGAAAGCTACGGCGCGACGTGCGTGTACATGGCCGACTCTGGCGGGGCGATGAACATGCAGGACGTGCGCGAGCGTTTCCGCGCATTCAAAGCCGTACTCAAGCCGGAAACCGAGACCGGCATGCACGCGCACCACAACCTGAGCCTGGGCGTGGCCAACTCCATCACCGCCGTCGAGGAAGGTTGCGACCGCATCGACGCCAGCCTGGCGGGCATGGGCGCGGGGGCCGGTAACGCGCCGCTCGAAGTATTCATCGCGGCTGCCGAACGCCTGGGCTGGAACCACGGTACTGACCTCTACACCCTGATGGACGCCGCCGACGACATCGTCCGCCCCCTTCAGGACCGTCCGGTTCGAGTCGACCGCGAGACCTTGGCGCTGGGCTATGCCGGGGTCTATTCGAGCTTCCTGCGCCACGCGGAAATTGCTGCCGCCAAGTACGGCCTCAAGACCCTCGACATCCTCGTCGAACTGGGCAAGCGGCGCATGGTCGGCGGTCAGGAAGACATGATCGTCGACGTCGCACTGGATCTGCTCAAGCACTGACACCGTGCACCACTCCGGCTGGCCGCCCACGCAGCGGTCGGTCGGCCCTGTTTTGTCCATTACAACAATAAAACGGGTACTACCCATGACTACGCTCACCCTGACAACACCGCTGCACCTGACGCGGACCATCGGTCTGTGTTTCCTTGTGGCCCTGATGGAAGGCCTTGACCTGCAAGCCTCCGGGATCGCCGCCCAAGGCATGGCGGCGGCGTTCGAACTGGATAAATTACACATGAGCTGGGTGTTCAGCGCCGGGATTTTCGGCCTGCTGCCTGGTGCGTTCGTGGGCGGCTGGCTAGCCGACCGCATAGGTCGCAAGCGCGTGCTGATGGCGTCGGTGGCGCTGTTCGGGCTGTTCTCCCTTGTCACCGCCCTGGCCTGGGACTTCAACAGCCTGCTCGTCGCCCGCTGCCTGACCGGTGTAGGGTTAGGGGCCGCCCTGCCCAACCTGATTGCCCTGACCAGTGAAGTGGCCGGCCCGCGCCTGCGTGGTACGGCAGTGAGTCTGATGTATTGCGGCGTGCCGCTGGGCGCTGCACTGGCAGCAGGCATCGGCATCGCCGAGTTGGCCGGCGGCTGGCAGGTGGTGTTCTACGTCGGCGGCGTGGTGCCGCTGTTGATCGTGCCTTTGCTGGGGTTCTACCTGCCGGAGTCGCTGCAGTTTCGCAGCGCCCAGGGCGTGGCGCCCACCGGCGTGGTCCAGGGCCTGTTCCGCGAGGGCGCGGCCCTGCCGACCGCACTGATCTGGGTCAGCTATTTCTTTACCCTCATGGTGGTCTACATCCTGATCAACTGGCTGCCCAGTTTGCTGATCGGCCAGGGTTTCAGTGGCCGCCAGGCCAGCTGGGTAATGCTCGCCCTGCAGATTGGCGCCGCGGTCGGTACCTTGATGCTGGGCTGGGTGATGGACCGCCTGCCCGCCTGGGCACTGTCGGCATTGATCTATCTGGGCATCCTCGCCTCGCTGACTGCCCTGGGGCTGGCCAGCCAACTGGAGAGCATGTTGGTGGCCGGCTTCGTCGCCGGCTTTTTCGCCACCGGTGGGCAGTGTGTGCTGTATGCCCTGGCGCCGCATTTCTATCGCCCGTCGGTGCGCGCCACAGGCGTGGGCAGCGCGGTGGCCATCGGCAGACTCGGCGCAATGAGCGGCCCGCTGGTGGCCGGCAAGATGCTCGCCCTGGGCACCGGCACGGCCGGGGTGATGCTGGCTTCGGCGCCAGGGATCGTCATCGCCGCGGTGGCCATGTTTTACCTGTCGGTTCGGCGCAACGGTTCTCAGTCTGACTGACAACCCACTCCTGATACCCCGCGCCGGAACGGTGCGGGTTCACCCCAATAACAATAAAAGTGAACACTGGCATGCTCAAGATTTCTCTTCGGGCGCTCAGCGCCTGCACCTGCGTTTTATCCCTTGGCCAGGCTTGCGCCAGCGGTTTTGTCGATGACAGCCACGCCGATCTGACGCTGCGCAACTTTTACTTCGATCGTAACTACGTGAACGCCACGCCCCAGGCCGCCGCCCGCGAGTGGGCCCAGGGTTTCATCCTCAACCTGCGCTCAGGCTATACCGGAGGGCCGGTGGGGTTCGGCCTGGACGCCCAAGGCCTGCTGGGTGTGCGCCTGGATTCCTCCCCGGCTCACACGGGTACCGGCCTGTTGCCGTACAACCCCACCACCCGGGAGCCAGCCGATGAGTATTCGGAGCTGGGCTTGACGGCCAAAGTCAGGGCGTCGAAAAGCGAGCTGCAACTGGGCACCATCAGCACGCTCCTGCCGATCGCCTTCGCCAGCCCTACCCGCCTGCTGCCACAGACCTTCCGCGGCGCGTACCTCAAGTCCCAGGAACTCGATCGCCTGACCCTGCACGTCGGCTGGCTGGATCGCATCAACCTGCGCGACTCTACCAACTACCAGAAAATGTCGGTGGGCTCGCCCAACGGGCGCTTCAATGGTGCCGCCGAGTCGGATCGCTTCCTCTTCATCGGCGGTGACTACGCCTGGTCACCGCAACTGACCCTCAAGTACTACCACGCAGAACTCGCTGACCTGTACCGCAAGGATTACTTTGGTTTTGTCGACAATCGCCCCCTGGGCCCCGGAAGCCTGAAAAGCGATTTCCGCCTGTTCATCACAGGCGAGGACGGCGCGGCCAAGGCCGGTCCGGTGGACAACCGCAACGCGGCGCTGATGCTGACGTATGCCTTGGGGCCCCACAAGTTCGGTGCCGGCTACATGCAGCTGAGCGGCAAGACAGCCATGCCGTACCTGTTCGGCACCGAACCATTGGTGATCACCGAAGGCACCCTGAGTTCCGAGTTTCTGAACCCCAGGGAGCGCAGTTGGCAGGTGCGCTATGACTACAATTTCGCAGCCTTGGGCGCGCCGGGACTCAATGGCATGCTGCGCTACGTAAGGGGTGACAATATCGAGCTGGCCACGCTGGGAGGCTCCAACCTGACCGAGAGCGAAAAGGACATCGAGGTGTCCTACGTGCTGCAGGGCGGCCCCCTGAAAGGCCTGGCCTTGCGGGCGCGTAACGCCTGGTACCGCAACGACTTCAGCGCCCGGGCCAGCCATCGGGATGACAATGAGCTGCGGGTGAATGTTGATTACACGTGGAAGTTGTGGTGAAAACTTCGCGTCGAGCCCCGCCAGAAGCTGATATGACCGGGCAGATCGCCGAACCCGAATAGCCAAGGCCAAAAAAAAAATGGACCTCTTTTCAGAGATCCATTTTTTAATGCCTGGAGCGGGAAACGAGACTCACCTGTATTTTGGGAACCTCAGGCGTCGCAGCTCCAGGGACGATCCCCACTCTCGTCCTTGATGCGGGTCGGCAGGCCCATCACATCCAGCGCCTTGAGGAACGGCTCGGCAGGCAGTTCCTCGACGTTGGCCATGCGCTGCACATCCCACTCGCCACGGGCGACCAGCAAGGCTGCGGCCACGGGCGGCACGCCAGCGGTATAGGAAATGCCCTGGCTGTCGGTTTCTGCGTAGGCTTCCTCATGATCGGCCACGTTGTAGATGAACACCTCACGCGGCTGACCATCCTTGGTGCCCTTGACCAGGTCGCCAATGCAGGTCTTGCCGGTGTAGCCAGGCGCCAGCGAGCCCGGATCAGGGAGCACGGCCTTGACCACTTTCAGCGGCACGACCTCCAGGCCTTCGGCGGTCTTGACCGGTTGCTCGGAGAGCAGGCCGAGGTTCTTGAGTACGGTGAACACATTGATGTAGTGCTCGCCGAAGCTCATCCAGAAACGCACGTTGGGCACGTCGAGGTTCTTCGACAGCGAGTGCACTTCATCATGGCCGGTCAGGTACAGGTTCTGCGCCCCGACGACCGGCAGGTCGTCGGTGCGTTTGACTTCGAACATCGTGTTACTGGTCCACTGACTGTTCTGCCAGCTCCACACTTGTCCGGTGAACTCGCGGAAATTGATTTCCGGGTCGAAATTGGTGGCGAAATACTTGCCATGGGAACCGGCATTGACGTCGAGAATGTCGATCGAATCAATACGGTCGAAGTACTGTTGTTGCGCCAGTGCTGCATAGGCGTTGACCACGCCCGGGTCGAAGCCCACACCGAGAATGGCGGTGATGTTCTTCTCTTTGCATTCCTCGAGGTGCTTCCACTCGTAGTTGCCATACCAGGGCGGCGTCTCGCAGATTTTGCCCGGCTCTTCGTGAATGGCGGTGTCCAGATAGGCCACGCCGGTATCGATGCAGGCGCGCAGCACCGACATGTTGAGGAAAGCGGAACCGACGTTGATGACGATCTGCGATCCGGTTTCGCGGATCAGCGCCTTGGTCGCCTCGACGTCCAGAGCATTCAGCGAGAAGGCCTTGATGTCGGCGGGCTGCTTGAGGCTGCCCTTGGCCTTGACGCTGTCGATGATGGCCTGGCATTTGGAGATGTTGCGCGACGCGATAGCAATACGACCGAGTTCATCGTTGTGCTGCGCGCACTTGTGGGCCACCACCTTGGCGACACCTCCTGCACCAATGATAAGTACATTCTTCTTCAATTTATCTAACTCTCCTTCTGTGCCAGCTTACGAAAGGCTGGACATGTAGTCGTTGAAACCAAACTCGCGAACCACCTCGACACTTCCGTCAAGTTGTTTCACTACGATGGACGGCATTTTCAGGCCGTTGAACCAGTTCTTCTTGACCATGGTGTAACCCGCGGCATCGACGAACGACAGCCGATCGCCGATCGCCAGCGGACGATCAAATTGATACTCACCGAAAATGTCTCCGGCCAGGCAGGATTTACCGCACACCATGTAGGTGTGCTCGCCCTCGCTGGGCGCCAGCTTGGCATTCAGACGATAGATCAGCAGATCGAGCATGTGTGCTTCGATAGAGCTGTCCACTACCGCCAGGTGCTTGCCGTTGTAGAGGGTGTCGAGCACGGTGACTTCCAGCGACGCGCTCTGAGTGATGGCGGCTTCGCCCGGCTCCAGGTAGACCTGCACAGCGTATTTTTGCGAGAAGGCCTTGAGGCGCGCGCAGAAAGCGTCGAGTTCGTAGTCTTCACCGGTGAAATGGATGCCGCCTCCGAGGCTGACCCACTCAACCTTGTGCAACAGATGACCGAAGCGCTCTTCGATGGTGCACAGCATCTGGTCGAACAGGTCGAAATCAGCGTTCTCGCAGTTGTTATGGAACATGAAACCGGATATCTGCTCGATGACTTGCTCGATCTTCACCGGGTCCCACTCGCCCAGACGGCTGAATGGCCGCGCCGGGTCGGCCAGCAGGTAATCCGAGCTGCTCACCTGCGGATTGACCCGCAGGCCGCGCACCTTGCCTGCTGAAGCCTCGGCGTAGCGCTGCAACTGGCCGATGGAGTTGAAGATGATCTTGTCGCTGTTCTCGAGCATCTCCTCGATCTCGTCATCGGCCCAGGCCACGCTGTAGGCGTGGGTCTCGCCGGCAAACTTCTGTCGGCCAAGCTTGAGCTCGTAGAGCGACGACGACGTGGTGCCGTCCATGTATTGCTGCATCAGGTCGAACACCGACCAGGTGGCGAAGCACTTGAGTGCCAGCAGGGCCTTGGCCCCGGACTGTTCGCGCACATAGGCGATCTTCTGCATGTTCGCCAGCAGCTTTTGTTTGTCGATGAGGTAGTACGGCGTTTTGATCATTTCGAGGCCTCCGGCAAGGCCAGCCAAAAAAAGGATGCGCATTGTGCCTTCACTGACGACATATCGAAAGAGCCGAACGCCCGGTTCGCTGAGTCATCCTGATCCGGACCGGGGAGGAAAGTACTAATATCGCGCATAAGAACGCCGGTTTGTCAGATGTATTTACTCGCACGAACATCATCAATCAAATCGGCGTTCTTGTTTCTGTGTTTCCCGGGATTGCGTGAATAACCCGAAAAAAGAGGCCGGAGCCCAATAAGGCGGTACACGAACCGTAGCAGCCGGCGAAGCCTGCTGCTACGGGGGACAGTTCCGAACCTCAAGCGGGCTAATTCATGCCAGCGGGTGCAGATCGGCAACACGGGTGTTCAGGCACCCCGCTACGTTCCAGCTATAAAGCCAGCTCAGCGCATCATAAAACTCCGGTTGCGTGCGGTCGGTCCAGAGCGAGTTGCGCACGGTTCTTTCGACGCCTTGGGCATGGTAGATGCGGCCCATTTCACGGGTAGACCAGACCACCCTGGCAGTTCGCGGAATGCGGACTGACTCATAGAGACGGAAAGCGGCTTGCAAATCTCTACCGCACGCCTTGACGGCCTCGCCCAGCGTTACCGCGTCTTCGAGCGCCATGCAGGCACCCTGGGCCATGTATTGGGTCATTGGATGGGCCGCATCGCCCAGCAGGGTCGCGCAACCCTGGCCCCAGCTATCAACCGGTTCACGGTCCGCTGTCGCCCAACGACGCCACGAAGTCGGGGTATCCAGCAATTTACGCGGGGTTGAGTGGATGCCCTGGAAATAGGAGAGCACTTCTTCTTTGCTGCCATCCCTGACACCCCACTCCTCCTCCTCGCGACTGTGAAAGGTCACTACCAGGTTGTATTGTTCACCCGCCCGCAACGGGTAGTGCACCAAGTGACAACGCGGACCGGCCCAGAGCATCGGCGCGTTGACACGCAATTCTTCAGGCATGTTCTCGGCGTCGACTACGGCCCGATAAACCACATGTCCGGTCACCCGCGGCGCGTCGCCCAACAGGTGATCGCGAACCACTGACTTGACTCCGTCACAACCGATAACCGCATCGGCTTCATGGCGATTGCCATTGCTGTCGATCAACGTGACCCGACTGCCGCTGACATCCATGCTGACAATGCGAGTCGAGGTCTGGAAACTGATCAGAGGATTTTTCTCGACCACCTCCAGAATGGAGCGGTGAATGTCGGCACGATGAATGACGCCATAGGGATTACCAAAGCGTTGTTGAAAGGCTTCGCCGACATCGATGCGCACCACTTCGCTGGCATCGACGGCATCCATCATGATGATGTGGTCGGTAAACACCGAACGACTGCGCGCGGAATCGCCCACCCCCAGCGCATCAAGCGCGGCATAAGCATTGGGGCCCAACTGGATGCCGGCGCCGATCTCGGCGATCTTTTCAGCCTGCTCCAGCAACAGCACTTCGATGCCCTGGCGAGTCAAGGCGAGGGCCGCTGCAAGACCACCGATACCGCCGCCGACGACTATCACTTTTTGTTGTTGTGAGTTGTTCATCATGTTATCTCCGCTAACCGGCCGGATCAGCCGATGTAATCAGGTTGGTTGCTCGGTTCAGCCTGCCGGAACGCCGGGTTGCGCAGGCAATGGCGATAGATCGCCATGGTCAGTTCGAAGCGTTCCAGGTCACACCCCATCCGCAGCGCATTCGCCACCTGGGGCACCAGGCAGCAGTCGGCCAGGGTCGGGCTATCGCCGAAACAGTAGGAGCCCTGTCCGTGGCGGTTCAACAAGGACTCCAGTGCAGCCATCCCTTGCTCGACCCAGTGTTTGTACCAGGTGGTTTTTTGCTCGTCGGTCACATGCAGGTTCTTCTGCAAGTAACCCAACACCCGCAGGTTGTTGAGCGGGTGAATATCGCAGCCGATCAGATTGGCCACTTCCAGCACCCGCGCACGCGCCAGTGGCTCGAGCGGAATCAGCCGCGATTGAGGATGAACGCTGTCCAGGTAATCGATAATCGCCAGCGACTGGCTGATTTCGACGCCTTTATCGGTGATCAGTAGCGGTACGCTGGCCGAAGGATTGAGTTCGAGATACGGCGTTGATCGCTGTTCACCGGCGCGCAGGTTAACGGCGTGGTACTCATACTCAATGCCTTTCAAGGCCAGAGCGATGCGCACCCGGTACGACGTTGAACTGAAGAAGAAGCTGTAGAGTTGCATGCTGAATTCCTGATTAAGTGGACGCCATCAAAGTGGCGCCGAGGACTGCTCCAGAGGCTGAGCGCAAGGCGCTTGCCGGTAACGCAAGCCCATGTAGAAAACGGCTCCAGCGGCCAACAGGGCGGGCAGCATCAGAAGCGTGAAAATGTCGTTGAAACCCAGGCCAAAACTCAGCATCACGCCACCCCCCAGGGTGCCGACGATCGAGCCAATACGCCCAACTCCGTGGGCCCACGCCACGCCCGTTGCGCGACTCACGGTGGGGTAGAAGTTCGACGCCAGGGCGTTGGCACCCACTTGCGAACCGCTGATGCAGAAGCCCATCGCCGCCACACAAAACATCAGCGGATAGAGTTGCTGATAGAACTGCCCGATGGCCCAGAGAAAGCCGGCGCCGCAGACGTATGCTCCGGCCAGCACTCGCCAGGCATCGAATCGGTCCATCGCCCCACCGAGCACTACCGCGCCCAGGGTGCCGCCAATCTGGAACATGGCGCCGACCAACGCCGCCTGGCTGAGCGTCAGGCCGGTATCCTTGATCAGCATCGGCAACCAATTGGTCATCAGGTAGATGATCAGCAGGCTCATGAAAAACGATGCCCACAACAGCAACGTCCCAAGACTGAGCTCTCCGCGCAGAATCAAACGCACCGGCGATACCGGCTTGCAGTCGGCACCGCCCGGCTCCCCAAGCTCGAAACGGCCGTTCCAGTTGAGCGGCAGTGGTGCAATACGTCGAAGGATCCGGCCAATGCGCTGGCTGTCAGCCCGGCGCAAGACCAGAAAGCGCGCCGACTCCGGTAACAGCCACAGTAGAAACGGCAGAAATATCAGCGGGAGCAGACCACCGAGTATCAGTACGCTGCGCCACCCGTAGAGCGGCACCATATGTGCGGCCACCACGCCCCCCAACGCCGAGCCCAGGGTGAAGCCACAGAACATGCTGGTGACCATCAGGGAGCGGCGGCGCTGCGGGCAGTATTCGGACGTCAAGGTGATCGCATTGGGCATTGCCCCACCCAGTCCCAGGCCCGTCAGAAAGCGCAACAAGGTGAGGCTTTCCAGGTCACCGGCGAAAGCCGAGGCCAGGCTCCAGACGCCGAAGAACAGCACCGACCACAGCAATACCGTCTTTCGTCCGAAACGATCGGCCAAGGGTCCCGCCGTGAAGGCGCCAAGCATCAAGCCGAGTAACGCTGCGCCCAGCACCGGATTGAGCTGCGCCGGCGATAGCCCCCACTCTTCACGCAATGCCGGAGCAATAAACCCGACGGCGGCGGTATCAAGCCCGTCCAACGCGGTGACGAAAAAACACAAAAACAAAATCAGCCACTGGTAAGCCGCCACCGGCTGGCTATCAATGAAATCCTGCACATCCACACTGTTGTTTTTGTCCGTGGAAGACATGATCGACTCCAGCGCGCCACGGCAACTGCTGTGGTCGCGCGAATGCACACGCAAAGGAAAAGCCGGCAGGAGGCGCCGGCCGCATTCAAACGATACGAACGTTCAGCTCACCCAACTGATCAACTCCGCCGCTGATCAGCTCACCAGCCACCACGGCACCCACACCTTCAGGCGTGCCGGTCATGATCAGGTCACCGGGTTGCAGGTCGAAAAAGCGCGACAGATAGCTGATGGTTTCCGGTACCGACCAGATCAACTTGTCGATATCGCTACGCTGCTTGTCCTGGCCATCAACCTGTAACCAGATGCCTGCGTGTTGCGGATGACCCAATTTCGACGCTGGGGTCAGCGGACCGATAGGCGCCGACTGGTCGAAGGCTTTGCCGATTTCCCAGGGACGACCCATTTCACGCATCTTCATTTGCAGGTCGCGGCGGGTCATGTCCAGGCCGACCGCATAGCCCCATACGTGCTCGTTGGCCTGCTCTTTGGCAATATTGCTGCCTGCCTTGCCGATGGCCACCACCAGTTCGATCTCATAGTGGTAATTGCTGGTTTCGCTCGGGTATTCCAGCTCCAGGGTTTGCCCGGTCTGCACCGGCACCACGGAGTCGGCCGGTTTACAGAAAAAGAACGGCGGCTCGCGGTCGGGATCAAAGCCCATTTCCCGCGCATGAGCGGCGTAGTTACGGCCGACGCAATACACCCGGCGCACCGGAAAAGTGTCAGTGCTGCCGTTGATTGACAGTGCAGTCACCGCTTGTGGCTCGACAACGTAAGTCATGCTCGACTCCTGATAGAAACGAATGAGGGGTTAACGGGTTTCACGGGATTCGCGAAGAATGCCCAGCGCTTCCTGGACCGGCCGGTCAGAGAAGCTGAACAGCACGCAGTCTTCATCGGTCTGAAAACTCACCGCCGCCCAGCTCGGTACGACGAAGATGTCGCGGGCTTCGAACTCATGGCGCTGGCCGGCGATGTTGACGCTGCCCCGGCCTTCTACAACCGAAAAAACCGTGGCATCGGTGTTGCGGTAAGTCTGACCACGGAAACCTCGTGGCAGAATTTGCATGAAGGTCGCGATGGTCGGCATCGGCCAGCCGCCGGTAAGCGGATTCACGTAGCGCAGCTTCACTCCATCCCACGGATCGACCTGATCCTGGCGCAGCAGGGTGTCGAGCGCCTCGCGTGTACGGGCATAGGGGTAGTTGAAAACAGGCGAGGTTCGCGAGCTGGATTCATGACGCATCGGCAGTAAATTCATGCCATAGCGCGCATAGCTGTTGCCTTCGGGACGAGTCAGTGGCTGAACCGGCTCCTCGTAGTTTTCGGCGAATCCAGCACCGAAAAAACGCACCATGGGAATATCCAGACCGTCGAGCCAGATCACCGGCTCGCCGCCTTCGGCTTCAGTCGGGTTGCCATGGTCATGCCAGGTCCAGGAGGGGGTGATGATGAAGTCTCCGGGTTCCATGGTCGTGCGCTCGCCATCGACCGCGGTAAACGCCCCACGACCTTCGACGACAAAGCGCAGCGCCGATTGACTGTGACGATGGCTTGGGGCGATCTCACCCGGCAGGATCATTTGCAGTCCGGCGTACAGGCTCGAGGTAATCGACGCCGAGCCACGGATGGCCGGATTCTCCAGGACCAGAACGCGACGAACCGCTTCTTCTGCCGTGATCAAACGACCCGCTTCAGTCAGATAAGGGCGCAATTCTCGATAACGCCATAACGCACCGACACAGGCATCGGCGGGCTCTTTGGGAACCAGATTGTGCAGTTGCTCCCACAGCGGGAAGAGATGATGCTGGTCGATGCGTTGGTAAAAATCAGCACGCACATCGTTGATTTTGTTATTCATCAGGACACCCTGGCGAGTTAGCCGAAGGTCAAACCCTTTAGCCGGGTAAACGCTTCGAAGAGCGGTTTCCATGCGTGGTGGAAACCGTAGCCCGATGAATTATCCCGCAGCACCCTATACCCGAATAATGCTATTTTAAGATGCGCCCATGCTTTTAAAGGTATACCAATACGATGGACTGGACCCGCCGACTACGCCTCAGTCACCTGCAATTGCTGATCAGCCTGGCTGAGACCGGAAGTATCAGTGAGGCTGCACGGGTGACGTTCACGACTCAGCCGGCCCTTTCGAAATGGCTGAAGGAACTGGAGGACAGTGTTGGTGCGCCATTATTCGAACGCCATGCCCGCGGCCTCAAACCGACATCCCAAGGGCAAATGTTGCTGGCTCATGCACGCCGGGTCTTGAGTGAAATGGACCGGGCCCAGCAGAATCTGGCGGCCATGCAGGAAGGCAGTTCGTATCGCGTGGCCATCGGCACATCACCCGCCTCTGCGCCGAATCTGGTGCCGGCAGCGATCATCCAGTTTCTGCGTTTACATCCCAATGCACAGGTGGAACTTCAGGAAAACACCATGAATGTGCTGCTCGAGCGGCTGGAGCAAGGGCAGCTGGACCTGGTGGTTGGCCGCTTCGATAACTTCGCCCCACGTCACAGTCTATGCAGTGAACTGCTGTACGAAGAGACCATGCGGGTGATCAGCAGGCCGGGACACCCGTTGACCCAACAACCGTCACTGGACTGGGAGGCGTTGCATACCTTTGACTGGATTATGTGGCCGGTGGGTACGCCGATTCGCAGCAAGCTGGACATCGCCCTGGCGAACGCCGGTCAACGACCTTTGCCCTATCGGGTGGAGTCTTCTTCGCTGATCGCAAACCTGTGGCTGCTGCAATTGAGCGACATGCTCTCGATCGCCTCCGACCGCGTGGCCGACCACTTCACCCAGCGCGGCCTGATCGTCCCGCTGGAGTTTGAACTCGACGCCCTCGGCACTCTGGGAATGTGCTGGCGCAAAGGTACAGAGAACGACCAGGGGATCGCCGACCTGCTCGATAGCCTGCGCTACGCGTCAGCCAATCAGATCGAGTTTCCGGATGCTCGCTGAGCGACACTGGAACTGCTGCGCAACAGCACGGCGGTACTGAACGTCGGCTAACCTGCCAACAGCACGGATTTGTACTATTTTTATAGCTTCTGCGGATTGACCTATTCCTGATCAGAACGGGCTGACGTTCATCAACGATCCGTAACAGGAGATCGCGTCATGAAACGCTTGCTCAGGTCCCTTGGATTCTCATCGTTACTGTTGGCATCGGCGGTGTTCGCTCATCACGGCTGGAGTGAATACGACTCGAGCATAACCTTGCAGCTGGAGGGGACGATCGAGGAATCCGGCTATTCCCATCCGCATGGGTTCGTGCGCCTCAAGACCGACGACAAGACCTGGAACGTCGTACTGGCGCCGCCATCGCGCATGCAGAACCGGGGTCTTTCCAGGGAAATGCTGAGCGTCGGTAATCGGGCCACGGTGGTCGGCTATCAGAATCGCAACAAACCCGATGAGATGCGGGCAGAGCGCATCACGGTCGACAACAAAACCACCGAGTTACGCTGATGCAGGCATCCAGTACCAGCGGTGGATCGGGTCCGGAAGGCTGGCTGGACTATGTGGATGCCTCGCAGCTCGGTTCGGCCATGCGCAGCGAGCTGTGGCTGTATCCGATAGTCGAGGTGGTTCACATCATTGGATTCGTGGTGCTCGTCGGTTCTGTCGTCATGTTCGATCTGCGGGTTCTCGGGCTGTCGAGGGATATTCCGGTGAAGGCACTGGCTCACCATCTCTTGAAGTGGGGAGTCGCTGGCCTGCTATTGATCGTCCCGGCCGGGCTGATGATGTTTTCAGCGCACCCACATGACTTCGCATCCAACAGCATTTTTATTCTGAAGCTTTGTTTGATCGGTACTGCGGGTCTCAATGCGGCCCTTTTCCACATGGGTGTCTTCCGCTCGGTAGCCCAGTGGAACACCGACGTCGCGGCGCCTGGAATAGCAAAAATCCAGGCAATGCTTTCGATTATGTTATGGATCACCGTGGTGCTTTGCGGCCGACTGCTGGCCTACACCTGACAGGGGGGTTCTCCAACGTTCGTACACCCTCCCCGGGGCACAGGGAGGGTGGAACGAGGCAGGCATATCAGCCCTTTGCCTGGCTCATACGAGTGAACAGCTCAGTGGGCACTTTCTTGCCGTTGGAGGTGTACTGGTTGCTCCGGAACGTGTAGACCTCGGACTCGGACAGGTAGCCGTCCTTGTTGGTGTCCATGGCTTTGAATTCCTCACCGCCCTTCGGGGCCACGGTCAGGAGTTCCTTGAGCGAAACGCGGCCGTCGTCGTCGGCGTCGGTACGGGCGAAGGAGGCGTCTCCGCACTTGCCTTCGCCACACTTGCCTTCGGCCTGAGTCGCCTTATTGCCAGTTTCGCTGGCACCGCACTTGCCTTCGCCACACTTGCCTTCGGCCTGAGTCGCCTTACTGCCAGTTTCGCTGGCACCGCACTTGCCTTCGCCACACTTGCCTTCCCCAGCCTTTTCTGCGGAGGCGAGTTGGTAGCCCTGGGGCAGCGCCTCCATGGCAAAGGTGGACGAGGCGAGGTTCATGCCGCCGGCGAGGGCAACAGCAATCAGGCCAATGCGGGTCTTGTTCGGGAACTGAATACGGGACATGGTGTTTTCTCCGGATACTGTGCGCGGCCAGGCCGCATAGGTTATGCCACAAGGGCAAATAAGCCCTGGAGCGAGGTGCGTACGCGAATCTCGCTCGGGCCAGGCTATTTAGCCGCCGCCATGTATCCTGGATGTATCCGAAACGAGGAACATTTGTAAGCCAGTTCCCTGAGCGCCGGGTTCGGATACACAGGCATACAAATGGGCCGGCGCAAGGGACACTCCTTGTCCCTCGGCCTGAGTCGTTGGGGGGCCGCTGCTACGGATTGATGATGGTTTCGCCTTGCGACAAGCCGAGCTATGGCTAACCTCGGCGTACGCCGAATACGTCCGCTTGCTCTTGGGCCATGTCAAGTAACGCATCGGCGACGACTCTTACCTTTGGCTGAATGTAAAGCGTGCGTGGCCAGATGACGTGGATAGGCATCGTTGCGCCAGCATCGCTGTCCAGAACGGTGACCAATGCACCACTGCGCAAGTGATCCGAAACCAGCCAGGTGGGCAACTGACAAAGACCGCAGCCATCCAGGGTCGCACGTAGCATCATCTCACCGTCGCCAGACTCATGGCGCACTCGCACTTGCTGCTCCTCCACTGCGCCTTTGGCGTTCCTTAACAGCCACGCGATGCGCAGTCCTTTGCGCCAGGCAATGATGCAGTCGTGTTCCAGTAAATCGGACTTGTGCAGAATCGGGGGGTGTTTACTCAGGTAGTCGGCAGCGTTTGGGGGTGACTTGCCTGAACCTCGGTTATCTGAATACCGAGGATGCTCTGGACACGTCGCGAGCGCTTGCCGAGCAGAGAGGCGAAGGTCATCTGATCCCCGTGCATGACGTCGTACACGTCGTGCGCATGGCCTTGAGTCTGTCTTCGGCAAGCTTCGTCAAGGAACTCACCTTGCCGGCGATATTCGATGAGAGCTTCTGATCGGGCCTTTCTCCAGAGAAAACCACGCTGATCGTCGCGATGTCCTGATGTTGAACCGAGCCAAACGATTCCGGGTGCTACGCTTTAATTTCTTCAAATAGAGTCGAAGCGATGCCCACCGAAAACTCACTCCCCAGACGGTCGAGGGTGCAGCCATGAAGCGCATCCTGATGGGTGGCATCACCGTGGCGATTGTCGGCGCGATGACCTATGTATTAATCCAGTGGGGAGCCGCCGAGAACCAGAAACGGGACGCTCTGTGCAGAGAAGCTCAGCAGTCCCTGAAAGGCGTGGAAATCCGCGCGCGGGCGTTGGCTGCCGGGTTGTCTTTAGAGGCGTACGCCAAGGACGAGGAAGCCAAAGTGGCTGCGCTGATCAATGCGCTCGACGCCGCTACCAATGAAGCTGAGGTCAAGGCTGTAATAGAGGCTCACGCTGCCTCCATAGAGGCACAGGCGGGTGCGATCGACGCTGAGGTTGACACTCGAGGCGATCAGATATTCCTCGAACAGCGGCTAATGAAACAGCGAATACCTGTCGATGTTAAGCAGGAACTCCAACGCGCGGCGAAGGCAGTCAGCGTTGCTTGTGGTTAGCGTTCAGTTGTCCGCTACCGTAAATCGGCGATTGTTCAAACGCTCGCTGATTTGAGAAAGGGGGATTTCCATGAATGTCGCGTCCTTTAGTCGAGATTTTCCATTCCAGCCTTCGATGATCCTAGGCCATTTTGTCGCGACTGATCAAGGCACTGCTTTGGCTATCAACGTGAGTCCGCGACCCCAGCATCAGACTGATCCCGCTCCTGGAGCCGACTCAAGCAACCGAGTCGTGAGCGGGATGCTGTCCTCACCTGTGATCAGGCAAACATTCTGAGCAACAAGGTGGCCAGGATGACCGTGGAAGCGCCCCCGATACGCGTGGAGATCTGCGCGAAGGGCATCAGTGACATGCGGTTGGATGCTGAAAGGATTGCCACATCGCCGGTACCGCCCAAGCCGCTGTGGCAGCAGGTCACGATGGCCGATTCGATCGGGTACATTTTCAACAGGTTACCAATGAAGAACCCTGCCAATGTCATCGCCAGCACGACTGAGGCGCACACCACGACATAACCGACCGAAAACACCTTGACCACGCTGTCGAGAGGGACGTACAGCATTCCCAGACCGATCATCACCGGCCAGATAAAGGCCGTCGACACCAGCCTGTAGAAGGACTTGCTGCCTTCTTCCAGGTTGGCCGGCAAGACCTGCAGGTACTTGAACAGCACGGCAACCAGAATCATCATCACCGGCCCCGGGATGCCCACCACTTTTTCAAGCAGACCGCCGAGTATGAAGAAGGCGCAGATCAGCAATACGCCAGCCCCCATGTAGCGATAGTCGATGCCTTTGGAGACTTCTTCCTGAGCCTTGAACAAATCGTTTTCGGCCTTCGCCCGAATCAACATCCCGTCGCCGTTCAAATCCGCACGCTTGACCGCGATTCGAGCCAGTACCCCGGCACAGATGATTGCGACGATATTGCCTACCACTGCCGCGGGTACCAATTGGGCAACGTATTGGTCTGGCGTGCCGCCGAGAATGCTCGAATAGGCGAGTGACAAAGGCAAGATTCCTTCGCCAATGCCACCACCGATGATGGGGACGATGATGAAGAAAAAGGTGTGGTGAACGCTGTAGCCGAAGAGCGAGCCGACCGCTATACCTGCCGCCACGGCTGCGAGCGTGCCGATGACGAGAGGCACAAACATCCGGATCATCCCTTGCACCAGAATGAACCGACTCATACCCAGAATGCTGCCCACGACCAGGCTGGCGATGACGAAATAAAGGAAGTTGGCCTCTTTCATCAACATCTTGGTCGCGTCAATCGTGGTACTGCCGAAGAAGCCGTAGAACACCAACACCGAAGGCAGCATCAGGCAGAGGATCGCTCCCCCACCAATCTCCTTGAGAATCGGCAAACGCTGGCCGAGCTGCCCGAAAAACACCCCCATGGTCATGATCACGGCCAGGCCGCCGATCATGTTCTTCGGCAAAAAGCCGAAGTGGGCGGACAGAAATACGATAACGGCAATGCCCACGAAGTACGGCAAAGGAATCACGCCGATTTCATAGGTACGGATACTGCGCATGATTCGGCCAAGGTTGCTGGCATTGTCACGCGGTACAGCGGTGTCGAAGGAGTCGTTCATGAGTCACCTGATACGCGAAAAACAGGAGGTGTTGGCTGGCTCAGCAGCAAGCCCGGTTTTGGGCGAAGGAAGGTGATCGTCGATGGCCAATCGAGTGGGTGGCAAAAAATCGGGATAACAGGCTCATTGCGATTTCCTCTAGTTGTTTTTGTCTGAGGATTAACGGTGCGCTCAAGGTTCATCAGAGCGTTGGAGGGATGCTATGCTCGACTTTTAGTTAAATAAACATGCCAACCATGAGTGCTATGAACACACATCGTGTCCAATCGCCGCTTCCTGAAGATCTGCGTGTGTTCCTCGCAGTGATTCGAAAATCCAGTTTTGCCAGTGCGGCGGACGAGCTGGGGCTATCGCCGGCGTATGTCAGCAAACGCATTCAGATTCTCGAGACGACCTTAGGCACACGGCTGTTGCATCGCACGACCCGGCGCATCGCGCTGACCGAAGCCGGGGAGCGAACCCAGCGGTGGGCCATGCGGATCCTCGACGATCTGGATGAGTTTATCGGCGAACTCTCGGAGGCCCGTTTGGCCCCGCGTGGACTGTTGCACATTTGCAGCAGCTTCGGTTTCGGGCGAAACCATGTGGCGCCAGCGGTCGCGGAGCTGGCAATGGCCTATCCAGACCTGGAAATCCGTCTTGATGTCTTTGACCGGGTGGTGGACATCATTGCCGAAGGCTTCGATCTTGAAATTCGCGTGGGAGACGATATTTCAGGCCATCACATCGGCCGCCAACTGGCAGCCAACCATCGAGTGCTTTGCGCCACCCCTGAGTACCTTGCTCGACGTGGCACGCCTGAAACCTTGCAGGATCTCGGCAATCACGACTGCCTGGTGCTCAAGGAGCGTAACAACCCGTTTGGCGTGTGGCATTTGCGCAAGGGCAATCGCGAAGAGGTGGTCCGGGTGAGCGGCCCACTGTCGTCGAACAACGGCGAAATTGTCCTGCAGTGGGCGCTGAAAGGCAGGGGGATTTTGTTGCGCTCTATGTGGGACGTCAAACCACTGCTGGACGAAGGGAAGTTGGTCCAGGTGCTGCACGAGTATTCGCAGAGCGCCAACGTCTGGGCGGTTTACCCAACGCGGTTGGCCGACTCCGCGAAGTTGCGCGTGTGCGTCGAATTCCTCGAAGCGCGCTTCAAGCACGTGTCCCCTTGAGCATCGTTGCAGTACACCCGAACTTGTGGCGAGGGAGCAAGCTCCCTCGCCACAGTATTCGGTCAGCCCTTAAAAGATGTGTAGATAGTGCGGCTTGAACCGGGCAACCGCCTTTGGACAGAAGTGCTCGGATCAGGCCAGCCAGGGGTTTGCCTGCAGGTGCGCAGCTTCGAAGGCGCGGATCGCCGCCGTGCGTTGCAAGGTACTGCCGATGGCATCCAGCCCCAGTAGCAGGGCTTCCTTGCGCAGCGGGTCAATGTCGAACGCAATGCATCCACCATCGTCCAGCAGAATGTGCTGTGCGGCGAGGTCGACACTGATGTGATTTCGCTCAGGCTGGCTGATCCGTTCTGCGAGTTCCTGGATATCGGCCTCCTTGAGTTGAATCAACAACACGCCATTGCGCTGGCAATTGTCGAAGAAGATCCCCGCGAAGCTGGTGCCGATCAATGCGCGTATGCCCAACTGCTTGAGTCCCCAGACCGCGTGTTCCCGACTTGATCCGCAACCGAAATTTGGCCCGACCACGAGAAATTCGGCACCTGACCACGGCGTCTGGTTGAGGATGAAGTCCGGGTCTGGATTGCCATCGGGAAGGAATCGCAAGTCGAAGAACAATCCCCGATCCAGACCGGCTCGATCGATACCCTTGAGAAATTGCTTGGGTATGATCACGTCGGTGTCGACATTGGCGGCCAGCATGGGCGCGGCGATACCGCTGACAATAGTGAAAGGGTTCATCTCAAGCCTCCCGGGATAAGCAACGAACATCGGCCAAGCGGCCACTGATTGCGGCAGCCGCAACCATGGCGGGGCTCATCAAATGAGTACGAGCCCCCGCGCCCTGGCGACCTTCGAAGTTTCGATTGGTGCTTGAGGCGCAGCGATCTCCTGGTGCGAGTACGTCATCATTCATCGCCAGGCACATCGAGCACCCGGACTGGCGCCATTCGAAACCTGCCTCGATGAAAATATCCGCCAGGCCTTCTGCTTGTGCCTGCTCACGAACCAGAGTGGAGCCAGGAACAATCATGGCCCGGACATAGGCCGCCACCTTGCGCCCTTGAACCACGCGCGCGGCATCGCGCAGATCTTCAATTCGGGCGTTGGTGCAGGATCCGATGAAGGCATGGCTGATCGGTACATCGGTCAACGGGGTGCCAGCTTCCAGCCCCATGTAGCGCAGGGCACGTTGCAGATCCTGGCGACGTATCAGGTCACTTTCATCAAGGGGATCAGGTACGCGCTCGCCGATAGGCAGCGTCTGGTCGGGGCTGGTGCCCCAGGTCACCATCGGCTGCAGGGTGGTGGCATCCAGTTCGACTTCCGCGTCGAAGGTCGCGCCCGGATCGCTGTACAGTTCCCGCCAGCGTTCCATGGCCTGCTCCCGGAGCGCACCTTTCGGGGCGCGGGGTTTATCCGCCAGATAGGCATAGACCTTGTCATCCGGCGCGATGAATGCTCCGCGTGCCCCGGCTTCAACGGCCATGTTGCAGATGGTCATGCGTGCCTCGACGCTCAACGCGTCGATGGTCGAGCCGGCAAATTCGATGGCATAACCGGTAGCGCCTGAGGCGCCGATGCGACCGATCACCGCCATGATGATGTCCTTGGACGTCACATCGGCACCCAACTGACCGTGAACCGTCACCCGCATGCTCTTCAAGCGCTTGTAGACGAGGGTTTGGGTCGCCAGCAGATGCTCGATTTCGGAAGTGCCGATCCCGAAACCGAAGGCCCCCAGTGCACCATAAGTCGTGGTGTGGCTGTCGCCGGCAGCGATCACCATGCCAGGGAGGATATAACCCTGCTCGGGAGCGACCACGTGTTCGATGCCTTGGCGCTTGTCCAGCACATCAAACAGCTCGATACCAAAATCCCGGCAGTTCTCTTCGAAGTAAGAAACCTGCCGGGCACCCCCTGGATCGGGCATGGCGGCGATGCGGACGGGCGTTGTAGGGTTCACGTGATCAACGACTGCCAGGGTCGAACCGGGTCGCCACACTGTGCGCTGTGCTTCGCGCAAGCCACTGAACGCCTGGGGGCTGGTGTACTCGTTGGCGACTTGTCGGTCAATGTACAGAAGCACGTGCCCATGGTCGTCCAGCGTGCAGACGGTATGGGAGTCGATGTGCTTCTGGTAAAGGGTTCTGGGTTGGCTCATGGCAGGCTCGCTGTTGAATTGTTTTGCGAGAGTCCGAAGACATCACGGGACAGCCTTTGCGGCGTGTTCGTGTCCAGCATATTCACTTCATATAGCTCATCAAGATCGATAAAGTGTTTTTATGATTCACACATCGTGTTTTATCAGCGCGGCGCGGGAGCAATGAACGCCCTCCTCCGCGGCCTCACTACTGAGCGTTGCTTGATGCCACTCGAGCATTGCGGTCACGTCTGACGGGGAACACACAGTATCGAGCCAGGCTATACCTGATCCGCATCATGGTAGATCTGCGGGAAGCTCACCAGGCCGATCAGGTCTTCGACTGCTCGCAGTGATTTCTGCCGGGCTTTCCATTCCGGCGTCAGGATGAATTCCTTGGGCAAGCTGGAAAGGTCCTGCTCCAGAACAAAGGCAAAGACCTGGAGCTTGGCATTTTTTACCGCGCAGATGACCTTCCAGAAACGCGAGGGAATCTGCACTCGCTCGGTGCCTGGAAAAATCACATCGTCGTCAGACAATACCGGTCCGGAAAAAATGCAAAAACGCTCCAGGTCCGCCTGGGCGCCAATGAAGTTTTCCAGCTGTCCCCAAATGCCCTTTTTGCCGGAGCGGTTGAAGTTTCCGAGCTGAGGCGAGCAGTTGGTCACATGGAAGGTATCGCCATTGGCCCGTTGGATCTGGGCGAAGGAAGTTCCCCAACAGACGTCTTCCCGACGAACAATGTGGCCTTTGTCGAAGGCACCGTTGTCTTTGCTGTAGAACCGATCGGGTATCTGAAAGCGCTCTTCCACGCGGGGGTCCAGGAACCACTTCTCCGAGTCACCCTCGCGCAGGCCGGTCAGTTCATCTCGGGTGTACTTGTACCCCGGCTCGGGCCGCCTGGCGCTGTTTTGGCCATCGACATTGCAGGCGGTGAACAGTGCAAGCCGGCGGTGTCGATGGAGAACAAGGCTGAAGTGCTCATACGGGATGACTGTTTCGCCGGTTTTGCTCGGCGCGATTTGCTCAGGGTCCTTGACGGTAGGGAGTGGGGTTTCGAGGCCCAGGAACTGCGTATCGAAACCGGTCCGCGTCGAATAGTCCCTGTCGACAATCGGTTCCCTCATTGCCTCCTGAGAAACCGCCCCGAGAATCCGGGTGGGTATTTGGGTTGGCGGCTGGAGGGGAACCGCGGGAGGTGTCTGGGGCGCAGACGTTCCCAAGCCCAGATTCGCTGCAAGCCTGGCAAAGGGGCCACCCAGCTCGAGTACCAGGGTGCCGATCTCGATGCGTGAACCCTGGCTGCCAGCGGTGGCTGTCGGGGTGATTTTCGGCGTTGACTCCTTGCCGGCGCGCGCAGCCTGGTAAGCAGTGGACAGGACATCGCCACCCTCCCGAGCCGCTCTGAACTCGGCCAGATAGCCAAGGTTCTCGGTCGCGGCCTGATCGATGTGAGTACAGATACTGCTGACGCGAATACCTTCGTTGGCCTCCCACTCCACCAGTGAATCGTCGATGCCATCAAGGCTGGCGACAGCCCGACCGTCTCGCAGGAGATAGCGTCCAGCGCCATCCTTTCGCGGCACACCCGAGTGATGCAGCGCCACCACTTGAAAACTGTCATTGAGCACCGCCGCCCCACTGGAGCCTGGTGCCGTATCGCTTCGATACCAGAGCACATCGGGCAGGCTGTCATTGGTGCAGCGGTTTTCTCGAATGGCCCATTGTCGCGGTGCCCCGCCAGGATGCTGAACAATGGTCAGCCATTCGCCCTGGATTGCTTTGCCGCTGGTCGGCATCAAGCGGTGGTAACCAAAATTCGATAATGCGGCGCCCCCCTCGACGGGCTCGGCTTCCACTGCCACCAAGGCATAATCCAGTTCGACGTTACAGAAGAAGTACTGATCGGGCCGCAAGCGAAATCGGTGCGCGGGTTCGGGGTCACCGGCAACGCCCAGGCGATAGTTGAACTCGGCCAACGAGGGCGCTGCTTCTTCGGCACTGCCAAACACGTGTTCATTAGTCAGCAGCAGTCGCGGCGATACCATGAAGCCTGTTCCGTAGCCCAGGGTTCGGCCATCGTCCGAACGCACCAGAATTCGACAGATCGGCATGCCGGCAAGCAGCGCCCGGTCGAAGTAGAACTCATCGACCAGATCATTGGCCCCCAGGATCCGCTCTTGTTCTACCTGGGTCGGCCGGGCGCCACCGGCAGACAAAAAGGCCCTCCTGACCCCCAGCCTGTAAGGCGACGCCTGGCGCGCAAGCCCCGCAACCGGGGGATTGAGTGGTTGCGCGCTACCATCAGCTATGCCGGCCAGCGCAGCTCGTTGCGCGCTCAGATCCAGTTGATGCTGTCGGACCAGGCTCATCTCGATTCTCCCTTGCTCAAGGCAGTCATGCTGAAGAGTGCGTTTCCAGACTCAGGGTTTCCAGGCTCAGGTTTCCAGACTGAGGGTAGACCAAGAAAGGTTGCTCAGCCGCCAGCGTCCCTTGGCGTGGGCGAACGATCGGTCGAGCGTTGCTCCAACGCTGGCGCGCCTTGACATCGGGAGAACTTCCAACCG
Source organism: Pseudomonas sp. KH_050 (assembly GCF_057838875.1). Taxonomy (NCBI): domain Bacteria; kingdom Pseudomonadati; phylum Pseudomonadota; class Gammaproteobacteria; order Pseudomonadales; family Pseudomonadaceae; genus Pseudomonas; species Pseudomonas sp. KH_050. Next base: position 4,194,807 of record NZ_CM174478.1, read on the forward strand.
CCTGTCGGCTGGCGTGAATGAGCACTTGATACCTCCGCCACCGGGGAGATTCTGTGTAATAAACAGCAGGCCCTACCGTGGGGCCGGAACACATCCAACGCTGGCTCTGCCACCCCGTACCGGGCGCCCCGGGCCAGAACGCACGCACTGGGACACGCATCTGGAGACAGGACATGAAAATCGTCGTTATCGGTGGCACCGGCCTGATCGGCAGCCAAGTCTGCAAGAACTTGCGGGATCTGGGGCATGACGCCGTAGCCGCGGCGCCGAGTACCGGCATCAACACGCTCACCGGCGAAGGGCTGCCGGAAGCGTTACAAGTCGCCGACGTGGTCGTCGACGTGGCGAACTCGCCATCATTCGACGACGTCGAAGTTCTGCACTTCTTCGAAACGTCCGGGCGCACCCTCCTCGCAGCCGAAGCGGCCGCCGGAGTCAGGCACCATGTCGCCCTGTCAGTGGTGGGCACCGAGCGGATGCTCGAAAGCGGTTACTTCCGGGCGAAAATGGCTCAGGAAAAGATTATCAAGGACTCCGGCATTCCCTACTCGATCCTGCGCGCCACACAGTTCTTCGAGTTCATGGGTGCGATTGCTCAATCAGGCATCCAGCAAGGCAATTCGATCCTTTTGACCTCCGCCACTTTGCAACCGATTGCCGCCTTCGACGTCGCGGAGGCATTGACAAAGATTGCAGTGCAAGCACCGATCAATAAAACCGTGGAAGTTGCCGGGCCCGAGCGCAAACCACTGGTGGAGTTCGTGAAAATATTCTTGAAACACAGCAAAGATCCGCGCCAAGCCGTCCCGGACGACAAGGCAACTTACTTCGGCGCGCCCATCAATGATCAATCGCTGACACCGGGGAGCAACCCCATCATCGGAAGGACCCGCTTCGAAACCTGGCTCAAGAGCAACCCGCCCAAAGCCTGACCATTGCGACCACCGCCGGGACCGCGTGGGCCTGGCGGGTGCGGACAGTCGCCGGGGTTCAGGTGCGCGCTGATCATTAAGAAGCGCATAAAAAAACCGCCCAGGATGACGTGGGCGGTTTTCTTGCAACAGGCAGCATCATCCAGATAACGCTGCGAGCACTGTCGTCTCAAGCGACAGGGATCAGCGGGTCGGCTGCTGCCAATGCCGCTTCGCGGTTGGCCGCCGGCGGGTAGATCCACTGGGTGTTGATCTGGGTCTTGAGCGACTTGCCTTCTTGCCCGGTCAACTTCACCTGACGATCCCAACCCTCGGTGTAAACCGCGCCCCAGCTGCCCAGGTCCAGGCAGGTGACGTACTTGGGCTGGCTGTAGGGTGTCGGATCCACACCCAGGAGATGCGCGGCAACGTTGTTGCCGGCATGGCGGCCCAACGCGATGGCGTGCTGGCAAGTCATCAGTGCGTAGTTGCCGATGTCATCGGTAGCAGCGTAGGCCACATCGCCGGTGGCATAAATATCTGCCTGGCCGATGACTTTCAGGTGGGCGTCGACGTGCAGACGGCCTAGGGAATCACGTTCACCGGGAATCTGTTCGGTCAGCGAACTGGCCCGCACACCGGTGGTCCAGACCACGGTGCTGGCTTCAATGCGTTGGCCGTCAGCCAGGGTTACACCCTTTTCATCGACGCCAGCCACCGTCGACTTCAAGCGCCATGTCACGCCCACCTCAGTGCTGGCCTCGACGATCGACTTGCTGATTTCGGCCCCCATGGACGCACCGATTTTTTCACCACGATCAACAATGATCACTTCGAAGTCTGCATCTCCACCGAGGATGGCCCGCAGACGCGCTGGCATTTCGGTTGCGGTTTCAATCCCGGTGAAGCCGCCACCGGCGACCACTACCGTGTTGCGGGCCTTGCTCTGCGGCTGGTTGGCCAGGGCCTTGAGGTGGTTCTCCAGGCGTACGGCTTGTTCGATCTGGTCCACATCGAAGGCGTATTCGGTCACGCCGGGGGTGCTGGACTGTGCGAGGCGACTGCCGGTGGCCAGCACCAGTTTGTCGTAGCTGCGCACTTGCCGGGTGCCGGACGCATCGACATAGGCGACACGCTTTTGCTGCACGTCGATGGTCTCTGCGGCGCCCTTGATGAACCTGACGCCTACCGCATCGAACAATTCGCCGATCGGCGCGGCCAGTTGGTGAGCATTCGGTTCGTAAAAACGCGGACGGACCCGCAGCTCGGCCTGAGGCGCCAGTACGGTCACTTCAACGTCGGAATGACCGTGGATGTCGAACAGACGCGTGGCGCTCAACGCCGTCCACATACCACCGAAACCTGCGCCGATTACCAGGATTTGCTGTTTCATTCTTAACTCCACCAAGTGATGAGTTCGTTAAAGGGATCACGCATTTTCGGTAGCGGGCATGAATGTGGCGCGCCGTGTTCTTGAAAAGCGCGTGCCGTCGCCGACCGGATAACTACGACTATATTGATCGTAGTTATCCGGAGCAAGATTTTTTTATCGATCATTTTCATCGAATATTTGGATGGGTACCCAGGCATCGCTCTACACCGGGCATGTTCCGCTATAGATAGCTTTTGTAGAACCGGAAAGGTCCAGAAGCGCAAGGCCAAAAGGGCGCGATTCGTTGCCCTCCCTCACCTTTCGCTGCTAAAATATGCGACTAATTTAGTCGGAGATTCTGATGTCTCTTTACAGCGCAGGCGTTGAGTACGGCATTCATTGCCTGCTGTTTTTGGTGGGCGACGGTGGCGAGAGCCGTGAGGCGAGCGTGCGCGACCTCGCGGAACTGCAAGGCGTGCCCCAGGACTACCTGGCGAAAATCTTTACCAAGCTGGCCAAGTCAAAACTGGTGGTGGCAACCGAAGGGGTTCGAGGCGGGTTCAAGCTGGCACGGCCTTCTGATGAAATCAGTCTTCTCGATATCGTCAACGCCATCGACGGCCGCAAGCTGATCTTCGACTGCCGGGAAATCCGCGGCCGTTGCGCCGTGTTCGAAGGCTCTCCACCCGCCTGGGCACTGGATGGTTATTGCGCGGTTCATGGGGCCATGTTGACGGCGCAGAAACGCATGGAAGAAGCCCTCGCCCAACAGACCATTCTGGACATCGCCAGAAAGTTCGGACGAAAAGCCCCCGCGGAGTTCGCCACCCAGGTCGACACCTGGATCAACGATCGGCGCGAAAAGAAAGGCAATGCCAGTGTGCAAGCGGGTGACGGACAGACCATTGCGGTGATCGATATTTCCAGCTAGGCAGTGCACACCGGACTACAGTAATTGGCAGCCTTTAAAAGGTGCCTTGATACAGCGCCGAAGAGCAACAGAACCCGCGAGAAACCCACGGCTCCATCACATGCCTTGTTCTCTGCTCATCTCTGAGTGAAGGGCGTCCCACACTTCCTTTGAAGGAGCTGAAAGATGTCGCTGACTCTTTACTACCATCCGCTGGCGTCGTACTGCCACAAAGTGCTCATCGCGCTCTACGAAAACAACATCAAGTTCGAAAGAAGGATCATCGATCTCACGGACGATGCAGACAGAGCAGAGCTTCAAGCATTATGGCCGATCGGCAAATTCCCGGTGATCCGCGACCCTGCTCACCAGCGCAACCTGGCGGAAGCCACCCTTATCATCGAGTACCTGGATCGACTTTATCCAGGTGAACATCCGCTGATTCCAGGCGATTGGGATACCGCGCTGGATGTACGTTTATGGGACCGTTTTTTTGACAATTACATCCATGCGCCGATGCAACAGATTGTCGGTGATCGCCTGCGCGGAGCCAATGGCGATTTGACCAGAGAACGATCCATGCTGGAGACGGCGTACGCCATGCTCGACCGCCAGATGGCGGGCAGAACCTGGGTTGCCAGTCCAGACTTCAGCCTGGCCGATTGCGCCGCTGCGCCGGCGCTTTTCTATGCCAGCACGCTGCAGCCGTTTCCCGACGACCAGCGCCACTTGAGCGCCTATTTCGACCGGTTGACGCAGAGACCATCATTCCAGCGGGTACTGGACGAAGCCAGGCCGTACTTTCCACTCTATCCATTTGCGCAGGCCATCCCGGAGCGGTTTCGGCAGTAGTCGGACATGACCTGAGGGGCTATCCAGAGTGGCCTTGCGAAACTTACCCATGGTTCTCGTCGTCAGTTGCCTGGATCATGACGAGGGGTTTTCCATGTATCGCCGCATACGTCCCTAGCTGGTTGAGGCGACGATCAAGCTCCAGCAGCAGTCGGTTGCGAGTGGTCAGAACTTCGTTCTTGTTGAAGAACCCGGGCTCAACCGTATAGAGGTTGAACAGGCTGTTGATCTGCGCCGGGGATCTGATGACGTGGTTCTTGTCGGAGCTGTGGTTGTAGAGCGCGACCATGTCCCCGCTAGTGCTGTCAGCCGGCTTCATGAAGAACATCGAAATGGTCTGGCCTTCGCGTATCCGGACATCCTTGTTGGCGAGCTGGAAGCAAGCCTCTTTACCGTCACCAACCCTCACCCAGAACTCATGCTCCTGGACGTTATGGCTACTGACGTAGGACGAAGATGAACCGCCACCTACATAGCCGCTGCCATTGCTGATGTAGCCGCCGCCAGAACGATGAGAATGACCCGCCTCCAGATGCACCTGGTTGCGCTTCTGAGAGTCCAGTACCTCGCCGGTGATGATGAAGAAGTTGAATTGGCGACCGTAGTGGTTGAACGGCTCGTCGATGAATAGTTCGTCTTGCGGCGACAGGCTGATGTCATACATCGTGCGGATCATTTCATCGCGTGCAGCCTTGTCGTTCTTCGCTCGCTCCTGAAGTTCAACCCGGCGGATTCTGGCATCCTCAATGGCCTTCAGGGCTTGCGCCTTGACGATCGGAGTCTTTTCCTGAGCGTAGGCGGCAGCCTTCTCGCCCGCCTCCTTCAGCACTGGCGCGGCCTTCTGGCCTGCCTCAACGGCCAGGTCTTTGGCCTTGTTCAAAGCCTGAACAGCCTTTGCGGCCAGTTCCGGGTTGGCATCGACGGCTTTCTGTTTCAGGTCGTCCCAGAGACTCATCTTCCATTCCTCATCAATCATCAATGAAAAGGCCGTCCGCGGACGGCCGATCAATCACTCGACGGCGATCGTCAACTCAGGGTTGCCGAAGCCTTTCAGCTCTGCATTCGATTTCTCGAAGTAGTTGCTCCAGAAACCTTCAAGGTTCTGGATCATCTTGCCGCTGCGGTAGCCGTTCTTGACCTGGGTAGGCACGAATGCCGCGCCGTGAACGTAGACCCGGGCACCGGCAAAGTCCGCCAGCAGGTTCTGCTTCTCGACCTTTGCCAGCTCCACGCCCGGGTTGATCTCGCGGATGCCGTTGTTGGTGTAGAAGCTGCCAAAGTCGCTGTATTCCAGCATGTCGGACATGAGCAGGATGACCTGCTCATTGACACCTTCGGCAGTGTTGATGTCTTCGCCGATGGACTTCAGGCTAAACAGGATCTCGCTGCGCGGAATGTCCGCGCTGGATTTACCCATCGCGTTAGAGAAGGCCTTGCCGAAGCGCTGATACAGTGCAGCCGACTGGCCCTTCATGCAGCCATCAAACTTACGGCTGGCCATCATCGGTACGTCGCCCAGGACCGCTGGATCGATTGGCTTCTCAAGTGCGCCGGCGAATTGCAGGCGAGTGTAGTGACCTTCGAGGTAAGCACTGAACGAGTACAGGCGCAGCTTGTCGCCTGGCTGCAGGAAGCGCTTGATGTGGCCCCAGGCGGTCTTTTGCAGGTCCTCGGTCAGCGGTGTTGTCTGGTCGACGACTACCGTCAGCATGCGGCCAGAAGGCGCGCTGCGGAACGTTTCGATCTTCGCTTGGGCGTAGCAGCTCGGGACATCATTACGCTCCGCTGCCACGAGGGCAGCGGGCGCAAATGCCAGAGCCAGGATCAGGCTCTTGAACTTCATCAGGCCTCCGACTTGTCGAGCAGCTGGAGTTTGCGGGCACGTCGGATGGTCGCCGCGTCCACGCCTTTCTTGTTGGCCACGTAGTCGATGTCGTCTTCGTCGTAACCGGTCAGATCGCCAAAGGCATTGTGATCAAAGGCTGCCAGCGCAGGGGCAGCGGCCGGAGCCGGGGCAGCTTCAACGACGGGCGCCAGGACCGGGGCAACGACAGGAGCCGGAGTCGGGGCCGGCGCAACTGTCGGTTTGGCGTTGAAGATACTCAGGCCGGCAAACTGCTTCTTGAAATCGGCCAGCGTCGGATCGTTTTCGTCGATCTGATCGAAACGCGGACCGGCAACAGAGATCAACTCGTTGATCCTGGCATTGTCGCCCGCTTCAATTGCAGCGGACAGATCGGCAACGATCTTCTTGAAGTAGTTCTCGATGACCTTGCGGCTCTCTTTGCCGAGGATGTCGGTAATATCCTTGCGCGCTTTGGTTGCAGCTTTTTCGTCTTCCTGGGCGATATAGGATTCGAAGGTGCGGCTCAGCAGATCCGAACGCAACTCTTCCAGTTCCTTGCCACCCACGCGGAACACTTTCATTTGCAGACCCTGGAGCATCCCCAGAGAAGCCTGGGCATCGTTTGCAACGCCGCGGGCCTTGTTTGCGTGGAAGCGCATGAAGTCATCGGCAGTGGAGAATTTATGGGTGAGTTCCCAAGCCTTGCGCGAGTGGGTACCGGCAAAACCGAAGATGAACGCAAGGTAGGTCGAGCTCGCCTGGATGAAGATGAACAGGCCACTCAGTACAGCGAAGGTCACCAGAGACGCGCGGTGCAGCGCATCGATCTGATCTTGAGCCGACTTGCCGGCAACGCTGTCAGACAGGGCTTGCATGTCGTCCGGAATCGGCACGCCGTTTGATGCCACCGGGAAGTCATCAGCGGACTGGACCACTGCCGGCGGGTTAGCGATCAGGTCGGACTCTTGAGCATTGAGGGTTTCGGTACGGACCCAGAACGCAGCAACCGCCAAGCCGATGATGAACACGCCATAGCCGATGAGCATGGTGTAGCGCTTGGCAGGCATGTCGCCGTCTTTGTCCACCTTCACGCGGTTCAGCATCTGCTGATACCGAGCGCACGCATCATCGTCATAGGTATTGTCGATGGTGATGATGTGGGTACTGATCATATCGCCGCCAGCACCCGTGCGGCGCAGGTTCTCGTAGGACATGATGTTGTCGACGACACGGTTCTTGTAGAGCGCGCGGCCGGCGAACTCAGAAAGGAACAGGCCGATGATCGAGATCACCAGGCCGATTGCGAAGGCACCCGCCAGCGCCGTGTTCGGTGTTGCCAATGTCAGGGCAAACGGCGCCAGGGCGAAACCGAAAGCCGTGGCCTCGATCAGCATCAGGACAATGATCAGCGTCCAAAGGCCAATGCCCTTCTCTCTTCGACCATCTTCGTTGATCTTGCCGAGGTAGTCCTGGTTGCGACGAAAGTTGGCTTCCGAAGGCTGGTGTACCCGATAGTATTTATCGTAGAACGAGCACAGTTCGCGCTCGGACGACAGAAAACCGAGTGGCTTGGGGTTGGTTTCGCTGGGCTTTTCCTTATCGCCCGGGTGCTTGACCCAATGGCTGATCCGGCCAAACCCGGGCAGGCGAATACGGACCTTCATCAGCCAGTATTTATAGGAAGACCAGTAGACAATCACCGGGATTGCCAGGAGTACCGTGAAGACGACCGGGATGATCACATACCAGTACGCCATGAAAAACGTGCGGAAAATTTCGAGCATTGTTAGTCCCTCTATGCTTAGCGGCGCGCTGGAATGAACTGAGCGACGTAAGCGTCACCCTGTTTCGGGTAATAAATTTCGCCTGCGACTGCGCTGCCAGCACGCTTGTCAAAAACGATGTCCATGCAAGTGATCGGAGATTTCTGCTGATCGACGGCAAATACCCGATACAGAATCTGGCTCTCACCCTCGTAGGTGTTGGCGATAGATGCGTAGCTCGGGCTCTGCTTCTTCTGCGGTGTTGCGAAGTCAGTGATGAACTGCATTTTTGGCGCTTGAGCAATTTTGGCGTCATCACGCAGAACAGCGATCGGGCCCACAGTGACGGAGTGGCCGTTGACCGCATTCGCCCAGGGTTTGCCAGTCAGGCCAGGGAAGAATTCATTAGTCGCGAACTCATTCAGTGGCTTGTCATCAGCCAGGCTCTTGACCTGACCCTCGATGCGCGGCTGGTCGGCTACGCACGAGCTGAGGGGAGCATTCGCGTTAGCGGTGCCGATGAAGGAGAAAGACGAGCTTTTCGGCGTGATACCCATGGCCAGGGCCGATCGCGTGTCCGTCACGGCATTGCCGCCGAAGTCGACGCCACCCTTGCCGTCCAGCGCAACACTCGGCGAGCGGCTGGGGTTGGCGGACGCTGGCTCTTTAACCGCAGCCGGCAGCGTCACCGCGGGTGCCTGAGCGACCGGCGCCACAGGCTGGGTGCTGGCGACCACGACAGGTTTGGTTGTCGGCGATCTGGTGCTGGCAGGCTTGGAGCTGGCAGGCTTGACCTGGGCCGCAGGCGCTGTGCCGTGAGCAAGGTACTTGGCGTTGCTGCGTTCACTGCGCACGCGCTCGACCAGCAGCTTCTCGCTGTCGACTTCGACAAACTCGACACGACGGTTCTCGGCACGACCTTGCTCGGTGGTGTTGTTAGCCAGAGGGCGGGAAGCACCAGCGCCCTGGTAGTAAATATCCTGACGCGCGATACCCACATCAGCCAGGATCTGGCCTACAGCGCGAGCGCGCTGCTCGGACAGCTTCTGGTTGAATTCAGCCGCGCCGGTGGCATCGGTGTGGCCGACCACAAGAACCTTCTTGGGCTTCTGAGGGGCTGGTTGCTGACCCTGAGCCGGTTGCTTGTCCGCCAATGCCGCCGCCAGGCGAGTCAGCTGGCGACGGCCGTCGGCTGTCAGCTCTGCCGATCCGACAGTAAACATCTCGGAGGACTGCACTTGCGCTTCAACACCAACGGCCTGCACGCTCGGCTTTGCCGTTGGCGTAGTGGCGACGTTAGCGTTCAGCTCATTGACCTGCATGACCAGGCCTTCTTCTTTTGCGATTGCTTGCAGCTTCTGCACCCGCTCACGGTACAGCAGTGCTACACCACAACCCGCGCCGCCACCGATGGCTGCGCCCTTCACGTAGTCGCCACCGTTGCCTTTACTCAAGGCAACTACGGCGATCCCGAGGGCTGCGCCAACAGCGCCGCCAGCAAGACATGCGCTGGTACCCGAGGACGCGCCCATGTAGTCATCAACTGTGGCGCAGCCACTAAGGCCTGATGCAATCGCAAGTGCGACTGCCGTAGGTCTCAATACTCGATTTGCAAGCATGTGAATGCCCCTCTCCCCATTACAAAGTCCGTCAATCCGACGGGAGTTTTTTTCAGCTCAACGGCTGAATTCATAGCGACCCGGAGGTCGTCAAATAGTCCTGCGGTGTGTTTTTTTATCGATAGAAGTCAGCCATTTTGAATGGCGTGATCAAGGTCGATGCCTGCAACGCATCTACACTTCGAGATACCGGGCGGCTGTTCGTGAGCGTCGGCCTAGTGACGCGGTTGAAAGTCCCGGTATCAGTCAGAGAGCCAGCGCCAGAGAGCCTGGCACGGCGGGGCCGGCCGCAAACCGGACTGCCTGCGGTGCCATGCACCCCATCGCGCGCGCAGGGTGAAGCCGCAGACAGGCAGAGGCCCGAACCGCTTGCATTGAGGTGAATTGCAGGCAAAAGGATGATGCGTTTGCCGAAGCGAAAGCCCATGGGAGGGAATGTCCGTATAAATAAAAGGCCCTGAAGGCCTGCTCGTCCGTGTGAGTAGTTTACGCTCAGAATGTGACGAATCTAACACAATAAGGAAGCAGACCAATCGGGCAAAAGCGTCCGACTACAGGATAAATGCTGTTTTCTTGGCTAGATCCGGTCGGCGCGTAGGAGCTGCCGCAGGCTGCGATCTTTTCGGCGGCGCCGCAAAGGCAGGATCAAAAGATCGCAGCCTGCGGCAGCTCCTACCGGGGTTTGTGTGCACCCGCCCCATTGCAGGTGTACCCGGTCGGCGCGTAGGAGCTGCCGCAGGCTGCGATCTTTTTGGGGGCGCCGAAAAGGCAGGATCAAAAGATCGCAGCCTGCGACAGCTCCTACCGGGGTTTGTGTGCACCCAGCCCATTGCGGGGTGTACCCGGTCGGCGCGTAGGAGCTGCCGCAGGCTGCGATCTTTTTGGGGGCGCCGAAAAGGCAGGATCAAAAGATCGCAGCCTGCGGCAGCTCCTACCGGGGGGTTTGTGTGCACCCAACCCATTGCAGGTGTACCCGGTCGGCGCGTAGGAGCTGCCGCAGGCTGCGATCTTTTCGGCGGCGCCGCAAAGGCAGGATCAAAAGATCGCAGCCTGCGGCAGCTCCTACCGGGGGGTTTGTGTGCACCCAACCCATTGCAGGTGTACCCGGTCGGCGCGTAGGAGCTGCCGCAGGCTGCGATCTTTTCGGCGGCGCCGCAAAGGCAGGATCAAAAGATCGCAGCCTGTGTATCCACAACAAACAGGCCGGCTGTCAGCCCGCCTTCGCTTCCTCCAGCAGTTGCTGAATAACCTTCTCCTGCTCGGCATAACTGCCTTCACCAAAGTGGCTATAGCGAACCTGACCCTTGGCATCGATAAAGTAATGGGCAGGCCAGTACTGATTGTCGAATGCGCGCCAGATCGCATAATTGTTGTCGATAGCCACCGGGTAGCCGATGCCGAGCTGTTTAACCTGCTTACGGACGTTGTCGATGATTTTCTCGTAAGGGTACTCGGGCGTATGAACGCCAATGACCACCAGGCCGTCCTTCTCGTACTTCTTCGCCCAGTCATTCACATAAGGCAAGGTGTGCTGGCAGTTGATGCAGTCGTAAGTCCAGAAGTCCACCAGCACTACTTTGCCGCGCAGTGACTCACTGCTCAGCGGTGCAGAATTGAGCCACTCGACCGCCCCCGACAGCGGCGGCAAGGTGCCTTTCACTCCCAACTCCATCGATGACGCCGCGCTGACTTTGCTGACGAAGTAGTCGACCACCTTGGGGATCTTTTCCAGGATGCTTTTCTCCACAGCGGCAGAGCCCTGGGAAGAAGTGCCAGCGAGCAGTTTGTTATCGACGCCGGTGGAAATCACCACCGCTGCCAGCAGTACCGCGAAACCCGCCCCACGGCGCAACCAGCCAGTGACCGGTATCGAAGGTTTCAAGCGGCTGACCAGCCCGCGCCCGGCGAAGATCAGCGTCCCCAGGGACAGCGCACTGCCCAGGCCATAGGCCAACAGCAACAGGCTGGTGCCTGCGTTAGCGCCTTGCAACATCGCGCCGCTGAGGATCACCCCGAGGATCGGCCCGGCGCACGGCGCCCAGAGCAGCCCCGTGGCAACGCCCACCAGCACCGAGGCCAATGGCCCGGACATTTTGCGACTGGCAGGATCAATGCGGTTGCCGAGCAGGACGAAGGGCCGTGCCAGCCAGTCACCGACTCTGGCGGAGATCAGCGACAGGGCGAACAGCACCATGACGATCAGGGCCAGATGGCGACCGGTGTTGTTGGCCTGGATCACCCATTCGCTGCTCACCACCGCAAGGCTCGATACCAGCGCGAAGGTCAACACCATGCCACTCAAGGTAAGAAAGACCGAGGAACGTGAACGGCCCGCCCGAGCGAACAGGAACGGCACGACCGGCAGAATGCAGGGGCTGAGGACAGTCAATATCCCGCCCAGGAATGCAATGAGTAACATGGGATTACCTTTTGAGTTTTATCGCGAGACTGGCGGCGCTGCTGCGCAATCTCGCTCGGGAGGGTTATTGCTGCAGCTGATCAGCTGCCCAGGTTGCAGGCTTCAGCGAATTTGCTGTAGTCGAGGGCGCGTTTCTGGCCCTGTGAATTCAGGTACGTCAGGCGGGCATTCACCACCTCGCAGAACGCTCCACCCTCATCCACAGTGGAGAGCACCTTTTGGATATCCAGATGAGTGCCATAGGAGTAGGTTTCAGCTTTAAGGTCGGCTTCGGCGTGGGCAGAAATCGCCACAGCGTTCAGCGCGACGAACAGGCAGGCGGCGTAGAGGGGATTCCAGTTCATGGGTGTTTCCTCAGGTCTTCAATGGGCGATGGGTTGAGGCGTTTCGCATTGCCTCGATGGAGCTTATTGAATGCCCTTGAGGTATCTCGAATGTGTCGTAAACAACCGTCCATCAAGTCGATAAGTATCAAAATGGCGACTGGATACAGTTAGATACATCCAGCCGAAAAAGCGTCGACTTTGTATCCCTGTGTATCCAGCGCTACCCAGATACAGCGCAATACAAAGGACGGCGGCATGGGCCTTGCGACTCACTAGAATGCGCAAAGTCCGAATATCAGAGGGTTGTACGATGGAACATGTGGATCACATTCTGATCGTCGACGATGACCGCGAAATCCGCGAGTTAGTGGGCAACTACCTGAAGAAGAACGGCCTGCGCAGCACGGTGGTCGCCGATGGACGGCAGATGCGCTCCTTCCTCGAATCCAACACGGTCGACCTGATCGTTCTGGACATCATGATGCCGGGCGATGATGGCCTGCTGCTGTGTCGTGAGTTGCGTTCCGGCAAACACAAGACCACGCCAATCCTCATGCTGACCGCGCGCAACGACGAAACCGACCGCATCATCGGCCTCGAAATGGGCGCCGACGACTACCTGACCAAGCCGTTTTCCGCCCGCGAATTGCTCGCCAGGATCAACGCCGTGTTGCGGCGCACCCGGATGCTGCCGCCCAATCTGGTGATCACCGAAAGCGGCCGGCTGCTGGGTTTCGGCCGCTGGCGCCTGGACACCACTGCCCGCCACTTGCTGGACGAAGACGGCACCCTGGTAGCCCTGAGTGGCGCCGAATACCGTCTGTTGCGGGTGTTCCTCGATCACCCGCAGCGGGTGCTCAGTCGTGATCAACTGCTCAACCTGACCCAGGGCCGCGACGCCGATCTGTTCGATCGCTCCATCGACCTGCTGGTGAGCCGTCTGCGCCAACGGCTGATGGATGACTCCCGCGACTCGACCTACATCAAGACAGTGCGCAGCGAGGGTTACGTGTTCTCCTTCCCGGTGGAAATCCTCGGTGCCCAGCCATGAGTCTCGCGCTGCGCTGGCCGCGCACGCTGGCCTCTCAACTGTCGCTGATTTTCCTGGTCGGCCTGATCGTCGCCCACGGCCTGTCCTTTGGCGTGCAATTCTACGAACGTTATCAAAGCGCAGAAGCGATGTTGATGGGCAACCTGGAGAACGATGTCTCGATCGCCGTCGCGGTCCTCGACCGTTTACCGGCCGCGGAGCGTGCCGACTGGGTGCCGCGATTCGAGCGCCGGACGTATCGCTACCTGCTGGGCGAAGGCGAGCCTGGTACCCCTATCGACCTTAAAGATGCCCATGATGCCGTGCAGTCGATCGAAGACGCCGTGGGCAAACAGTATCCCCTGAGCTATACCCGCATCCCCGGGCCGATGGCGCATTTCCAGGCTCACTTGAAGCTCAGCGACGGCACCCCGCTCACTATAGACGCCAGACCTTCGGTCATGCCCTTGTCCTCGTGGCTGCCGCTGGTCTTGCTGGTGCAACTGACACTGTTGCTCTTGTGCACCTGGCTGGCCGTCAGGGTCGCCATTCGGCCGCTGACACGCCTGGCCCGGGCCGTGGAAACCCTCGATCCGAATGTCCACAGCGTGCATCTGGATGAAAACGGCCCGACTGAAGTCGCCCACGCCGCCGCCGCCTTCAATTCGATGCAGGACCGCATCGCGGCCTATCTCAAGGAACGGATGCAACTGCTGGCGGCGATTTCCCATGACCTGCAGACACCGATCACGCGCATGAAGCTGCGAGCCGAATTCATGGATGACTCCAACGAGAAAGACAAACTCTGGCAGGACCTTGGCGAGATCGAACATCTGGTCCGCGAAGGCGTCGCCTATGCGCGCAGCGTCCATGGTGCCACCGAAGCCAGTTGCCGGATCGACCTGGATTCTTTCCTCGACAGCCTGGTCTACGACTACCAGGACATGGGCAAAAAGGTGGAACTCGGCGAGAAGAATGCCGCGGTGATCCAGACCCGCCCCCATGCGTTGCGCCGGGTGCTGGTCAACCTGGTGGACAACGCCCTGAAATTCGCCGGAGCGGCGCACATCGAGGTCCAGACCAAGTCCAGTTCAAGCCTCGCGATACGGGTACTGGACCGCGGACCGGGGATCGCCGAGGAAGAACTTGGGCAGGTATTGCAGCCCTTCTATCGGGTAGAAAACTCGCGCAACCGCGATACTGGCGGCACCGGGCTGGGCCTGGCCATCGCCCAGCAACTGGCGCTGGCCATCGGCGGATCGCTGACCTTGAGCAACCGCGAAGGCGGCGGCCTGTGCGCAGAGCTTGAGCTCAAGCGGCAGCCGGATTGAGGTTGGCTGCCTGATTCCAGGAGCCGCTGAGATCTAATGTGGGAAGTCTTCAGCAGCAGCGCGTGGTACAGCTGCGATTGCCGTAGCGCGCCTCCTGACGTTCGCGAAAAAACGCCGAGTAGCTCATCACTGGCTGGTCTGGATGATTGAGCGCCATTTGCGCGAGGTAGTTGTCGTAATCCGGGACACCCACCATCAGGCGCGCGCTCTGGCTGAGGAACTTGGCGGCATGCTGCAGTTTGCGGTACATGGCGGATCTCTCTTCAGGGGGTGGGGACCGCTCCATGAAATCGCATTCATGTATCTGCAATGTGTCGGCACCCCGGTCATTTGTATGTTCAAGTATCCGAAGCAGCGACTTCGGCCTGCTCCAGGAAGCCCCGCAAGCCTTCGCCGATGCGGTCACCGATGTGTTGGCCCTTTGAGCAAGAGACCGGATGGGTAGAGAACGAAATTCCTGGCTCCGCACATCCCCGTAGCAGCGCCAGCTGCTACATTTGGCCAGGGCATGGTTTACAACTATCTCTTCAAATCAGCGCCAGCGCCTGGGCCAGGTCGGCGCGCAGGTCTTCGACATCCTCGACACCCACTGACAAACGCACCAGCGCATCGCCGATGCCGAGCTGCGCACGGGTTTGGGCGGGGATGCTGGCGTGGGTCATGATCGCCGGGTGCTCGATCAGGCTTTCCACCCCGCCCAGGCTCTCGGCCAAGGCGAAGATCCGCACACTCTCGAGGAAGCGCTTGGCACCAGCCAGGTCGCTGTTCAGGTCGAGGGAAATCATCCCGCCGAATCCGCGCATCTGCTGCCGCGCCAGTTCGTGCTGCGGGTGCGACGCCAGCCCTGGATAATAGACGCGCGCCACCTGCGGCTGGCGTTCCAGCCATTGCGCCAGCTCCAGCGCGTTGCTGCAGTGACGCTCCATGCGCAGCGCCAGGGTCTTCACTCCACGCAGGGTGAGGAAAGCGTCGAACGGCCCGGCGATAGCACCCACCGCGTTCTGCAGGAAGCCAAGGCGCTCGGCCAGATCGACGTTCTGCCCGACCACCGCGATGCCGCCGATCACGTCGGAGTGGCCGTTCAGATACTTGGTCGTCGAGTGCAGCACGATATCGAAGCCCAGCTCCAGCGGGCGCTGTATCCACGGGCTGGCAAAGGTGTTGTCGGCCACACAGATAATGCCTCGGTCACGACAGATGCGCGCGACGGCGGCGAGGTCAGTGAGGCTCAGCAAGGGATTGCTCGGCGTCTCGACCCAGACCATCCGCGTGTCGTCTTGCAGCGCCGCTTCGAATACCGCCAGGTCAGTCAGGTCGACGAAGCTGAAGCGATGCCCGGCGCTGCGCCGGCGCACTTTATCGAACAGTCGGAAAGTACCACCGTACAAGTCATTGCCGGAGACGATGTGCGCGCCAGCGTCGAGCAGTTCCAGCACGTTGGAGATCGCCGCCAGCCCGGACGCGAAAGCGAAGGCCTGGGTACCGCCTTCGAGGTCCGCGACGCAACGCTCCAGCGCCCAGCGCGTGGGGTTGTGCGAGCGCCCGTAGTCGAGGCCTTTGTGCACGCCGGGGCTCTGTTGCAAGTAGGTGGAGTTGGCGTAAATCGGCGGCATCAGTGCCCCGGTGGAAGGGTCCGGCGCCTGCCCGGCATGGATTACACGGGTGCCGAAGGCGCGTGGCGCGGCGGTTTCATCGTGCTGACTCATGTGAGGGATCTCCGCAAGTGATTGAGCATGTCGACGCGGGTAATCAGGCCGTGGAAGCCCGAGGCGTCGGCGATAATCGCCACCAGCCCCCGGTCCAGCACCCCCTCCAGTTCAGCCAGACTGGCGCCGGGCGGCAGGGTTTCCAGCTTGTCGGTCATCGCGCTGGCCACGGTCATTCGGAAGTGCGAAGCGTCTTCATGCACGCCAAGCAGAATATCGGACTCGTCGATCACGCCGACCAGCTGCTGGCCGTCCACCAGCACCGGCAGTTGCGACACATCAGCCAGGCGCATGCGCTGGAAGGCGGTGAGCAGCGTGTCGTCCGGGCTCACGCTGATCACCCGGCCGTCCTCGAAGCGCCGCGCGATCAGGTCGCGCAAATCGTCGTAGCGCTTGCGCGCAAGCAAGCCCTGATCGGTCATCCACTGGTCGTTGTAGATCTTCGACAGGTAGCGGGTGCCGGTGTCGCAGACGAAGCTGACCACCCGCTTCGGCTCGGTTTGCTCGCGGCAGTAGCGCAGCGCCGCCGCCAGCAACGTGCCTGTCGAAGAACCGCCGAGAATGCCTTCGGCGCGCAGCAGCTGGCGGGCATGATCGAAGCTTTCCTCGTCGCTGATCGAATAGGCCTGACGCACGCTGGAAAGGTCGGCAATCGACGGGATGAAATCTTCGCCGATGCCCTCCACCGCCCAGGAACCGGGCGTACCTAGGGTGCCGCTGCGGCTGTATTCGGCCACCACTGAACCGACCGGGTCAGCCAGCACCATGACCAGGTTCGGCTGCACCCGGCGAAAGAAGCGGGTCAGCCCGGTCAGCGTACCGGCCGAACCGACGCCGACGACGATGGCATCCAGATCATGCTGAGTCTGCGCCCAGATCTCCGGAGCGGTGCTGCACTCGTGGGCCAGCGGGTTGGCCGGATTGTTGAACTGATCGGCGAAGAAGGCATCGGGAATATCCTGCGCCAGCCGCGCGGCAACGTCCTGGTAGTAATCGGGATGGCCCTTGCCGACGTCGGAGCGGGTGATGTGCACCTCGGCGCCCATCGCCTTGAGGTGCAGGACCTTCTCGGTGGACATCTTGTCCGGCACCACCAGTACCACCCGGTAACCCTTGGCGCGGCCGACCAGGGCCAGGCCGAGGCCGGTGTTGCCGGCGGTGGCTTCGACTATGGTGCCGCCGGGTCGCAGGCGGCCATCGCGCTCGGCCGCGTCGATCATCGCCAGGCCGATGCGATCCTTGATCGAACCGCCGGGGTTCTGCGATTCGAGCTTGAGAAACAGCGTGCATGGGCCGGTATCGAAGCGGCTGACGCGCACCAGCGGCGTATTACCGATCAGTTCGAGCACGGCGGGACGGGAGTCGTTCGGCATATCGTCACCTCGCTGCGGGAATCCCCACTGGATGGACAGCAACTTGCGGCCAGTCAGCGCGCCAGTCGCAACCAATGCATCGCTTGGAACATAGGCCGGGATTGCGCCACTCGCAACCTTGCGCAGCCAGCCGGTAGCGTCGCCGCTTGCAACGGAATCGCGCCACTGTGTAAAGCCGGGCACCTCGAAAACTGCGGCAACACCCGATCGCCTACACATTTATCTGTATATCCATACAGATAAAGGTTGCCCAAATGCGCGGCACTGCGCATCCTGTGCAGCTTCAAGACCCGTAAGAGATGATGGTGGTTATGCGGCTGTTCCTGTGCGAGAAACCTTCCCAGGCCAAAGATATCGCTGCGATACTCGGTGCCAAACGCCGTGGCGACGGCTGTTGGGTGGGGGCGGATGTCACCGTGACCTGGTGCATCGGCCACCTGCTGGAAACCGCGCCGCCGGATGCTTATGACGCCCGCTACAAGCGCTGGGTGCTGGCCGATCTGCCGATCGTCCCCGAGAAGTGGAAGATGCTGGTCAAGCCCAGGACCGCCACCCAGTTCAAGGCGGTCAAACGATTGCTTGGCGAGGCCGACGAACTGGTTATCGCCACCGATGCCGACCGTGAGGGTGAGATGATTGCCCGCGAGTTGGTGGAACACTGCCGTTATCGGGGGCCTATTCAACGTCTGTGGCTGTCAGCCCTGGACGACGCATCGATCCGCAAGGCATTGACGCTGCTCAAGCCCGGAGCCGAGACCTTCAGCCTTTACCATTCGGCCCTGGGACGCTCGCGCGCCGACTGGTTGATCGGGATGAACATGAGCCGGCTGTTTACCCTGCTTGGACGGCAATCCGGCTACCAGGGTGTGCTGCCCGTGGGTCGCGTACAAACCCCGACCCTGCGACTGGTGGTGGATCGTGATCGCAGCATTGCCGATTTCGTACCGGTGGCGTACTGGGCTATCGACGTACAGCTGGTGCAGGATGACACGACCTTCACCGCCCATTGGCGCGCGGCGCCAGATGTCTGCGACGAGCAGGACCGCTGCCTGAACCAGGCACTGGCGCAAGCCGCTGCGACGGCCATGCGCAACGCCAGCAGCGCCCGGGTGGTCAGGCTGCGTACCGAACGAGTGCGCGAAGCCGCGCCCCTGCCCTTCGATCTGGGCACGCTGCAGGAAGTCTGTTCGAAGAAGCTCGGGCTGGGCGCACAGGAAACCCTGGACATTGCCCAGGCGCTGTATGAAACCCATAAGGTCATCACCTACCCGCGCAGCGATTGCGGCTACCTGCCGCTGAGCCAGCACAGCGAGGCGCCGAAGATTCTGGCGGCCCTGGGACGAGCCGATCCGGCACTGACCGAGCTGCTCAAGTACATCGAGCCACAGCGCCGATCGCGGGCCTGGAACGACGCGAAGGTCAGTGCTCACCACGGCATTATCCCGACGGGCGCCAGCAAGGACCTCGAGCGCCTGGTGGGCAAACAACGCGCCGTCTACACCTTGATTCGAGCACGTTACCTGGCGCAGTTCCTGCCGAACCACGAGTACGACCGGACCCAGGCCGACTTCGACTGCGCCGGCCAAGCCTTGCGCGCGGTGGGCAAGCTGATCGTCGAACCGGGCTGGAAGCGTGCGTTGCCCGAAGCCCTGGCGCCGGCCAAAGGCCGCGAAGCACCTGCCCCGCAAACGCTGCCGGCGCTGGCCGAGGGCCGCGATTGCGCAGTTGCCGAGGTGATCTTGAAAGACCTCTGGACCCAGCCGCCGAAACCTTTTACCGAAGGCGACCTGATCAAGGCGATGAAGAACGTCGCCAAACTGGTAGTGGATCCCCTGCTCAAACAGAAACTCAAGGACACCACCGGTATCGGCACCGAGGCGACTCGCGCCGGGATCATCCAGGGTTTGCTCGATCGAGGCTATCTGGTCAAGAACGGCAAGGCCCTGGCAGCCACTCCGGCCGCTTTCAGCCTGATCGACGCCGTTCCCCGAGCCATTGCCGATCCCGGTACCACGGCAATTTGGGAGCAGGCGCTGGATATGGTGCAAAGCGGCGAGATGAGCCTGGAGGAGTTCGTCACCCGGCAGGCCGCCTGGATGAGCAAACACGTGAGCCGTTGTGTCGGCCTGCGCCTGACCATCAGCGGCCCGGCGAGCCCGGCAGGTAGCGGCGCAGCGCCCTGGAAGAAAAAGCGCAAGCCAACAAAGCGCAAGGCTACAACCTCGACCAAACGCACAACCAAAGTCGGGCAGCCATAGTTTTTCAGTATGATCTGAAAATTTTTCAGGAATTTTGACCTTTTTATCGCGCACGCCTAAAGATTCGATCTTTGTATGACGTCGCGCCCTCAACACCTGGCAAGCCTTCCGGGGGGCGGTCGCTGCGGTGGGGGGCACGATGTCGATGGCAGCTCGGGGAGCGCGCACCCCACAACAGGCCGGTAACCCCGGTGTCAGGGTAGTTGTCGCGAAGATCAAAAGATCGCAGCCTGCGGCAGCTCCTACACGGGATTGCGGACACCCGCGATATTGCAGGGGCACACGGACGGCGTAGGAGCTGGCGCAGCCTGCGATCTGTTGGCGATTCTGAAGATTACCCAAGAGCAAGAGCAAAAGATCGCAGCCTGCGGCACGTGCCCCTCACCAGACAAGCCAGCCGTACACCAGCCTGGAAAGGCTTTTACGAAGAGCAAAGAGTTCGAGGCTTCAGCACCACTCAGGCGCTGGTGATACTGGCTCGCAAGCTTGCCCGGATCGTATTTGCCCCGCTGAAAGAGCAGAGCGAATACCAACTAAAAGCCGGTTGAGGGCTTCCCCTCAACCATAGAATCTCCCACGTTGTGGCCGTTTCAAACATAGCGCAATGGACTGTATGCCGTCAGAACAAACCGAGCTGCCCGCCGATCAATGTGCTGAAATCGTCGTTGACGAATGGCAGGATGGCATCTGCCACCGGCTGCAACTGGCGCGTGACGTAGTGGTCGTAGTCGATCGGCGCACGCAGGGTTTCCAGCGGTTCCGGCCCCGCGAGGGTAATGACATAGCTGATCCAGCCACCATTCTGGTACTGCCGTGGCCGCCCCTGCTGGTCGTTGTATTCGTCGGCGATGCGCGCCGCGCGCGCATGCGGCGGCACATTGCGTTGATAGTCTCCCAGTTGGCGACGCAGGCGCTTGCGATAAATCAGCAACTCATCGAGTTCGCCGGCCAGGGTGCGCCGCACATAGTCGCGCACATACTCCTGGTACGGTTGCCGGTTGAAGATCCGCAGGTAGAGTTCCTGCTGGAACCGGCGGGCCAGCGGCGACCAGTCGCTGCGCACCGTCTCCAGGCCTTTGTAGACCATTTCATGACTACCGTCAGGACGCGTGACCAGGCCGGCGTAGCGCTTCTTGCTGCCCTCCTCGGCGCCGCGAATGGTCGGCATCAGGAAGCGCCGGAAGTGGGTTTCGAACTGCAGTTCAAGCACGCTTTGCAGACCGAACTCTCGGTGCAGATAGTCCTTCCACCACTGGTTGACGTGCTGCACCAGCGCCTTGCCGATACGCGCTGCATCCTCCTCCGAATGGGCGCGTCCCAGCCAGACGAAGGTCGAGTCGGTGTCACCGTAAATCACCGCATGCCCCTGGGCCTCGATCAGCTCGCGGGTCCTGCGCATGATTTCGTGGCCACGCAAGGTGATCGACGACGCCAGGCGCGGGTCGAAGAAGCGACAGCCACTGGAACCCAGGACCCCGTAGAAAGCGTTCATGATGATCTTCAGCGCCTGTGACAGCGGCCCGTTCTGTTCGCGCTTGGCCACTTCCCGGCCCTCGGAAACCCGGGCGACGATCGCCGGCAGGCAGTGTCGGGTCCGCGAGAAACGCGCTCCGCGAAAACCCGCCACCGACTCGCTGTCATCGGGATGACGCAGGCCCTCCACCAGCCCCACCGGATCGATCAGGAAGGTGCGAATGATCGACGGGTACAGACTCTTGTAGTCGAGCACCAGCACCGACTCGTACAAACCCGGTCGCGAATCCATGACAAAGCCGCCAGGACTGGCCTCAGGCATGCGTTCACCAAGGTTCGGCGCGACAAACCCCTGGCGATGCATCAGCGGGATGTAGAGGTGCGTGAAGGCCGCGACCGAACCGCCGCTGCGGTCGACCGGCTGACCGGTCACCGTGGCGCGTTCCAGCAAGAACGTCAGCAACTGCGTCTTGGCGAAGATCCGCGTCACCAGCTCGCAGTCCTTGAGGTTGTAACGGGCCAGCGCCGGCTTGTCCTCGGCGAACATGCGGTTGATTTCGTCCATGCGTTGGTACGGGTTGTCGATGGATTTACCTTCGCCAAGCAATGTCTGCGAAACATGTTCGAGGCTGAACGAAGCAAAGCTCCAGGTCGCCGAGCGCAGCGCTTCGATGCCGTCGATGATCAACCGCCCCGCTGCGGCCGCGAAGAAGTGATTGTTGCGCGAACCGTGCTCGCGCCACTGCATCTCCTCGCCACCGCGCCCCAAGCGCAACGGCACCGCCAGGCGTCGGGCATGCTCGTGCAACACTCGCAGGTCGAACTGCACCAGGTTCCAGCCAATGATCGCGTCGGGATCATGACGGGCGAACCACTCGTTCAACTTCTTCAGCAACAGCGTGCGGGAGTCACAGTACTCAAGCTGGAAATCGAGCCCGGCATCGTCGCCATTTGGAGACCCGAGCATGTACACCTGACGCTCGCCACAGCCCTCGAGCGCGATGGAGTACAGCTCGCCCTGGGCGGTGGTTTCGATGTCGAGGGAGACCAGTTTCAGTGGGGGGCGGTAGCCCGGCGCCGGTTTCATCTGCGCGTCCAGCAGCGTGCCGCTGCTGTCCGGCGTACCACTGAAGGCCACCGGCGCGGTAATGAAACGTTCCATCATGTAGCGTTCCGGCGGGCGGATATCGGCTTCGTAGACATCTACGCCGACATTGCGCAGTTGCTTGTCGAGATGCATCAACTGGCGGTGTTGCTGGCAGTACAGACCCAGCACCGGGCGATGGTGGAAGTCGCACAGGTCCAATGGACGAAGTTCGACGTCGCGCTCGCCGCGCAATTGCACCTCGGCCTGCTCGCGTTGCTCGGCGGCAATAAAGGCCACCGAAGGCTGATAAGGCAGGCGGATAAACCGCGGGCCCTCGTCGGTCGCCAGCCAGAACTCGACCAGCGTACCCTCCGGCGTATCGCGCCAGTGTCGGGTCAGGACGAAACCCTGCTGTAAATCCACCACTGCAACCTCAAGAACCTGCCTTTCAGCGGACGATTCTACGCGTCATCGTCGGCGATAGCGCGCGCCAGCAACAGTGGGAAGGTTTGATCGCATGGCCGGTTGTTCCAGATTGTCGACAGATCCGTCGACCCACTGGCCACACCTGGGCAACGGCCTGTCAATCGTCCAACGGTTTTGGGGGCTTCATCGGCTTGGCTTTGGCTGGCTTGCCGGCGGCACCCGGCTTGACCTCGGGCTCTGGTGGAGGAGGTATCACGTACTCTTTTTCCGACGCGGGCAGCTGGTCGATCGTGCTGAAGATCTCCTTGGCATCGACGAGGTCGGGGCGTTCGATCTTCTTCTCGCCGTCCTTGCCCACCAGGATTATCTTGGTTCTGGCACTACTGGCACCCAGCTTGAGCTCACGGATCAGGGCCATGGTGGTCTGCGGCTCCAGATCCTTGCCATCGCGCTGGCCGATGGTATTGATCACGGTGTAGAGCACCATATTGCGTTCGGTAAAGGCCTTGCGGTTGGCGGGCTCATCCAGGGATTTTTTCAGGCTGACCAGCGTCGGGTCCACGGTACTGGGAGCGATGATGACCAGCGGACGAAACTTCCCGCGGTCCCGGGCCAGCGGACCATCGCTGTCGGCAGCCAGCAACGGGCCGGCAGCGGCGAGCAGGCTGACGAGGATCAGTGAGCGGATGAGCATGCGCATCTCCTTTTCATATCCCTGCAGTAGTGATTGAGCGTTCGGCCCGCGTAACTTCAAGCTCAAGACTGCAGGGTAGTGCCCTGAAGCTTAGGCCAGCGCACAGGTACTCGCAAAGCAGCGATGGGTTGCGCATGACATTGCTCGATGTGCCGCGAAGATCAAAAGATCGCAGCCTGCGGCAGCTCCTACGGGGGGAGATGTGTACCCACAATATTGCAGGTGTACAGGGTCGGCGAGCTGGCGAAGCCTGCGATCTTTTTGGCGGCCGCCACAATCGTCAAGATAAAAAGATCGCAGCCTGCAGACACCCACCACATTGCAGGCACACACGGTCGGCGTAGGAGCTGGCGAAGCCTGCGATCTGTTGGCGGTTTCGAAGAGTGCCCGAAGCAAGATCAAAAGATCGCAGCCTGCGGCAGCTCCTACGCGGAATTGCGGATGCCCTGCCGACCGGACAATTTTCTGGTGCCTCCTGGCATGCACGTTATAGTTGAGTGGATTCGAATTAACGGGAGGCTGGTATGCGCCAAATCGTTAACAAAGAGCCATGGTGGGCTGCGCCGCCAAAACCGGGTCAGGATGAGTCTGAACTGGAGTGGGGTTGGCTACTGACATACAACGAAGGAGAGCCGCGGTTTGAGTTCGTCAAAGAGCGGCCCTCGGACCATGAAATCCGTAACCGCAAAAGCTGCCGGATCGCGCCTGCGTCGGAGTAATCTGCGCCAGCTTTCGTTCAGGAACCGAGATCAGTGGGGTGGATTGGAGTCCTGCCCTCCCCCCCCACTGACTGCGCCTCACGCCCATTTTTTCCCGAGTGCATCCAGGCCGGCCTCTTGCAGATCCTCGAGGCTCATCGCCAGACGGAACTTGCAGCTGGCCTCGAAGGTTAGAAAAAACGGTTCCGCAAAAGCAGGGATCTCGGATGAGTGTTGCACGTTGATCAGGAAGATCCCGCTGCGCAAACCCTCCTGCTCGGTAAAATACGCAGCCTCCGGATTGACGCTTTCCAGGATACGCCCAATGAGTTCACCGACCTTGCCCTCTCTGGCGTAAGAGTTGAAGGGCTCTTGAGGGAACTCGACCATCAGTAGCATCTTCATCATTCAATTCTCTTTTCAACTTGCTGCCCTGGAGCCAGAGCTTGCCCCTGGCTCTCTCGCCGCCTGACAGGCATTCAATAGTCCCGACGGCCCCTTAAATTAAGAGTAGCGAAGCGTGGGCTGGTACTGATGCGGGGTTACCGGCGGTCATCAACCATGGCGACTTCAGTGGATTCACGGCAGCCGTTCGGCAAGTGAATATACTGGTGGGTGCGGATTCATCCACCGGAGAGCAATCATGCGAACGGTTCATATTATCGAAGCGGATAAAACACCCGCGCCTGTCAATGTAGTGGGAGAGGCGATCACTATTCTCGCCGGCGGAGATATCACTAAACCCTTCGAAGTGCATATCCAGGAAGGTGTGCAAGGTGGCGGGCCTCTACCGCACTTTCATCCTTGGGACGAGGCGTTCTATGTGATGGATGGACAGGTCGAGGTCACCGTAGAAGGCAAGTCCACCACCGTGGCAGCCGGTGGTTATGTGCATATCCCGGCTGGCACCGTCCATGCCTACAAGAACATAAGCGCCAGCGCAAAAATTCTCGGCGTGGTCTCTGATCCCAGAGGAGGCAAGTTTTTTGCGGCCGTGGATCAACTCAAAGTGCCGGAAGATCTACCTCGCATACTTGAGATAGCCAAGCAGTTCGATCTGGTGTTCTTGCCGCCGGCGACTCCCGAATAGGTTATCGCCATTCATCAATACCTGCCCAATGCTATTGCTTTGAGGATAAAGAAGTAGAGCAAGTAGCGCACTTGTTCGCCTAACAGGAACGCCAGTACCAAAAACCGCTCATCGCCAGTGGTAGGCAAAATGGTTCAACTTAGTACAAACTGATCTGACGCCATAGGCCGTTACCATCAGGATCAATAACCATACGCCGAACCAGAACTTCGTTCGGCGTCATGACTTGAAGAATGCCAGGAGAGTATTTCCACCTTCAAGTCCTGCCAGAAAGGAATGTCGCTATGACCACAACAAAAACAGAAAAAGTGCACTACTCTGCATGGCCGGAATCCGTCAATCCCAGCAGTCAGCTATTCTTTGAAGCCGATCAGCTCAGTGAAGCAGCCTATGCGCTCTTGAGTCATCAACCTGTTTCGACTCAGTCCCTTCATGAGTTCTCGGAACTCAAAAGGCGCGCGGACAACAAGTACATCGAAGCCCGCCGCAATTGGCTCGACAGCAAAGACCAGCTCAAACGGTAAGCGTATTCAGCTGGCAAGCCGGTGACGGAGCCTTGCTGTAGAGCATGCTCATGAAATCGGTGGTGGTGAACTCAATCGCTGTCCGCCCAGGTTGTCCGACAAGCACAGCCAAGAGCGGATCAGGCGCAATAATAAGAACAGGTCAATAACAAGGGTGCAGCAATGAATGGAACGAGCATTTCCAATCAAACCACAGCATGTCTAAACCTGGCACTAGAACGCAACAAACAGCTTTTCAGCGAAGCCCATAACTTGAGCTGCGCCGCCCTTGATCTTCTCGATCGGCCCTACATGGATGCGGAAGTGTTCATGCAGTACCAGGAGCGCAGACAGCATGCCGATCTTAAATACCATGAAGCCATCGAACACCTGCGATCGATCATGACCGAGTATGACGCGCCGCCATCCTCGAAAGAGATAGGTTGACCACGCAGCAACCGTTGATTTCGTCTGAGTGCTAACGGAAAAATTCAGTACCAGGCCTTTGAGTCGGGCAACCCACCAAAGGCCTTCACTCCCAATGCTCAACCTTCATCTACGCTCTGATAATTTATCGGAGAGCGAACATGGCACTGCTCGAGATTCATGAAAGGTTCGCCCTGTTAACGGGCACCTCCTGGATCATGGCGTGCGTGAATAGCTGTCGCTTGCAACAGAATGCCATCGAGGCGCAGATAAGGTATCTGGAATCCTTGGGGGAGGCCTCGCTGGAAAGACAGCAAATCCTCGAGAAGGAAATGATATTCAGATTCGAGAAATCCCACGCTTATTGGGAGCGCATGTGGAGCGATCTTGAAGCGTGTCAGCAGTAATTTGACCTATACGGCTTCTGAAAAATTCTGCAACGAATGAAATCCGCGCCTGTCGATGTGTCCGCTAAAATTAATCCGCTGCACTCTGCCAACCCCGAAAGGGGTCCAGGCTCGTCTATCCAGACTCCATGTTCCTGGAGAGAGGATACGTCCATGCGTGACTATTACGATCTGGGCACCTACAGCCGTCCAGTGACCACGAGTTCGTCGCAGGCCCAGCTCTGGTTCGACCGTGGTTTACTCTGGTGCTACGGCTACAACCACGAAGAGTCCATACGTTGTTTCCGCAAGGCTGTCGAACATGACAGTGGTTGCGCGATGGCCTATTGGGGAATCGCCCATGCGTGCGGTTCGAATTACAACAAGCGCTGGGACGCCTTTGCCGAGCAGGAATTGAGAGAGGCTGTGGCCGAGGCACGCCGGGCCACGCAAGCGGCACTGGAGCGTATCGACGGCGCAACGCCGGTGGAGCAGGCGCTGATCCAGGCGCTGGAGCAACGTTACCAGGCAGACCAGGCGCAGAACATTGATCAGCTTTGCACCTGGAACGATGCCTACTCGGCTTCCATGCGCAGTGTCTACGCCGCCTTCCCCGACGATCTTGATGTCAGTGCGCTGTTTGCCGAAGCGCTGATCAACCGCACGCCCTGGCTGTTATGGGACCTCAAGAGCGGCGCTCCGGCGCAGGGCGCGGATACCCTTGAAGCGGTGGCGGTGCTGGAACAGGCGCTGCGGATGATCGACCAGCGCGGGGATGCGCCGCACCCCGGCGTTCTGCACATGTATATCCATACCATGGAAATGTCACCCTGGCCGGAACGCGCGTTGCGGGCCTGCGATGCACTGCGCGACCTGGTGCCGGACGCAGGACACTTGCGCCATATGCCGTCGCATATCGATGTGCTCTGCGGCGATTACCATGCCGGAATGGTCAGCAATAGCCAGGCGATCCTCGCCGACCGCAAATACCTGGAACGCGAAGGCCCGATCAATTTCTACACGCTCTATAGAAGCCACAGCTATCACTTCAAGCTCTATTCGGCGACGTTTCTCGGCCAGTACCGCCCTGCCCTGGAAGCCGCCAATGAACTGATTGCGACTATTCCCGAAGAACTGCTGCGCGTGACTCAGCCGCCGATGGCTGACTGGGTGGAAGGTTTCGTGCCGATGAAGATGCACGTGCTGGTACGGTTTGGCAGATGGCAGGAAATTCTTGCCGAGCCACTGCCCGACGACCCGCAGTTGTACTGTGTGACCACGGCAATGCTGCACTACGCCAAAGGCGTGGCGTACGCCGCTCAAGCGCAGATAGCCGCCGCAGAAGCCGAGCAACAACGCCTGCGTGAAGCAATGGCCTGCGTGCCGCAGACGCGGTACATCTTCAACAACACCTGCACGGATATCCTGGCGATTGCCGCGGCCATGCTGCAGGGGGAAATCGAGTACCGCAAGGGCAACCACGACAGCGCCTTTGCCCACCTGCGCCACGCGCTGGAACTGGACGACAACCTGCCCTATGACGAACCGTGGGGATGGATGCAACCGGTCCGGCATGCATTGGGTGCGCTGCTCCTGGAGCAAGGCCGGGTAGAAGAAGCCGAACAGGTTTATCGGGCCGATCTGGGACTCGACAACACACTCAGTCGGGCGTCCCGGCACCCGGACAATGTGTGGAGTCTGCACGGCTACGTGGAGTGTCTGCACCGGTTGGGCAAGCATGCCGAAGCAGCGGCCGCACAAGCCCGTCTCGACCTGGCCATGGCTCGGGCCGATGTGCAGATCAATGCGTCGTGTTTTTGCCGGGTTGGGGATGACTGCTGCAGGTGATGCCAGTCAGCGGTGGAACAACTTCATAAGATCAAATGAGGTTCACCCAAGGTTTGCTTAGTTATAAATCTACTAACTAAGCCGACAAACTGCCTGAACTTCCAGCCGAATAACCCTCATACTAATCCGATGAGTTGAGCGAGCAACAACGCTCGCCGGAGAGCAACTCGAATCCTGTCCCAGGATGGGGGTATTGACTTGGGCGTGGCATTTACCCAAGCGGATAAGTGCAGGCAACCGAGGCATTGAAGGCGGCAGATACTCATGCACTTCTTTTGCCAGCAGCGTAACCCATAAGAAGCAAGAAACAAGAAACAAGAAGTAACGCAAATACTCCGGCACCCAGTGTACCGCCCGCGTTACAACGCTACGTTTTCAATGTAGTTGTTTTCAATGTAGATGCAAGCAACAAAAGCGCCAGCGCCGGGGAGTCAACTTGCGCCGTTGCAGGAGCGATCAGCAGCAGTTTCGTGGTTATCAATACCCGCTCGATTCAAGTGTCAACAATCGGACTGAGCGGGCAGGATTCGATTTTAGCTGTCGCGTGCATGATGTCGGCAAGTGAACTTGCGGCTAACAGGCGGGCGAGGGTTGACCCTAACGCGTCCAACCCGCTCGAAGGGTATAGGCAAGAATGCCCGTATCGCCCGCATGAAAACTGTACTTATGCACAGGAAGACACTCATGCACACCATTCGCAACACGTTGGTGGTGGTGGATGCTCAGCAGTCAAAGGATCTGATCCTGAACAGAGCCAAGATGATTGCCAACGCCACCCAGTCGCACCTGCATCTACTGGCCTGCGACAAGGGGAAACACCACGGCGCCTACCTGAACGACATTCAAGGCAGCCTGGAACAGGAGGGTTATAGCGTCAGTGCCCAACAGGCCTGGCATGGGAGTTCACACAAGACCATCATCGCCACCCAACAGACGGAGGGCTGCGGCCTGGTGATCAAGCAGCACCTGCCCGACAATCCCCTGCTGAAGGGTTTTCTCACCCCCGAGGACTGGAAGCTGCTGCGCTACTGCCCCAGCCCGGTGCTGATAGTAAAAACCGCCAGGCCCTGGACCGGAGGCAACATTCTCGCCGCCGTCGATGCCGGCAACAGTGACGTGGAGCACCGCGTCCTGCATTCCGGCATCGTCAGCCATGGCTACGACATTGCCAAACTGGCCGGCGGCACTCTACACATGATGAGCGCCCACCCCTATCCCCTGCTCTCGGCAGCCAACCCCTTACTCCAACTCAAGGAGAGTATTCAGGCTCACTATCGCGACCTGTGCAGGACCTTCCAGGCCGAATTCAATATCAGCGACGATCGCCTGCATATCGAGGAAGGCTCGGCCGATATGCTGATCCCGTACATCGCGCACAAGCTCGAGGCTGCACTCACGGTGATCGGCAGCGTGGCTCGCACCGGACTGTCAGGCGCATTGATCGGCAACACCGCCGAGATGATTCTGGACACCCTGGAAAGCGACGTACTGGTGCTCAAACCGGATGACATCATCACCCACCTGGAGGAGCTGGCCGCCCCGGCGCCGAGCTCATCGGGCGACGCCGCACATGCCTCCTGGCCGTATCACCATCACAACCATCGACCCCATACATAGGAATAAATCACCACTACAAACCCAATGGGCAAAGGCGATCCTGATTGACTATGATTGGAGCCCATGACGCCCACTTTGCAGATCCGACAACCCTGTCCACCCGGCGCCTGCATTTGCGGGCGCGAACTGCTGCTGGAAACTCCCGCCGCCGATCTGCGCATCCTGAGCCTGACCCGCCAGGAGGAAAAACGCCTGCTCGACCGACTGGAAAATCTTCAGAGCCTGACCGACCTCGAGCATCTGCAACGGCGGATGTACGAGCAGTTGGGCATCCGCCTGGAAATCGCCCCAAGCTTCAACGAAGTACGAACCATGCGCGGCATCCGTATTCACATCGACGAACTGAGCGGACTCTGTCGCAAAACCCGCCAGTCGATCCCGGCAGCGATTCGCCGCGGCCTGGAGAAGCGTCCGGACATTGTCTACAGCCTGCTCAACGCCCATGACCTGTTGCGCGATGCCTGAGGCGCCGCGCCCCCCCGTCTATGAAACCAGCGGCCATTCAGCCAATGGCCGATAGCGGCCTTTATGCGACTCGAACAGGGTGAAGTGTCTGGCCCTCAGGTGAAAGTCTGGTGGCGTCGTGGATTCAGGGACAGGAGCTCGATAGTCGCGCATCAAGGTCAAGTGCGGGCGAAACTCCCTCGGGGCGTCGACAAATCCAAGGGGTAGCAACGCCTGTTGCAAGGCATAGACCAGCTGGCGCAATTCCAGTGGCTCCTGCGCTGGAACGAGTAGCAAAACGCCGGCTCGGCGCCATACATCCAGACGGTCGAGCGTTACAGTCAACTGCTCGCCTGAGGTTCGAACGCCTGCCGCGGCAGCGCAAATGCCCGGAAGCTGCGTCACGGTGACCGATCCCAGAAACATCAGGGTCAAATGAAAATTGTCCGCTGGCACCGGGCGTCCGCTACTGAGTCCAAGAGCGCTGCGCCATTGGGCGATGGCCCGGCGTTGCGCAGAGGCGCAGGGCAAGGCGAAAAACAAACGCTTGAACGGTTCGCCCTGCTCACGAGGCTCATAACCCATTTCTGCACCTCCCGTTGGCGTCAGTGCGGCGAGCGCATTGCCATGCGGTAGTGGTCGCTCAATCGCACTGTATTGCGACGACCGTTTTTTTCAACCCTCGGCTTTGTACCGCCGACAGGGAACTACTGGCTCCCCCCAGGCATCCTAAATATAGGGTACATCCTTTAGGCTTCACGCTTTCTGAGGACACCGTCATGCGCCGCACACTTCTCGTCTCTTCACTATTGCTCTGCCTGCCTTTTGGTTCGGTCATGGCCGACGTGGATGCGAAAGATGTTGCCACCTCGGCAGGGATTTCTGCATCGCTGTACTCAACCTTCAAGGACGACAAACTCGCGATTCCTGCTCGCGATGACGCGTCCAGCTTCATTGCCAGTGGAGGCACGATTCGCGGCGTCTACCTGGAGTCCGTGTTGAACCGGATTCGGCAGGAAAATCCAGGCCTCAACGCCAGCGACGAAGAGCTGGCCAAGGCGATCCTCATTCAATCCGGGCTACCTGCTGGTCGCTAGAAGTTGAAGTCCTCCAGGCTGGCCGGTGAAATTCGGCTGACAGGTGCCTTGTAACCAGGGGCTGAGTGGCGTCGGTTGAAAGTGTAGCAATCCACCAGGCTACTTTCCGACCCCACCAGTCCCCTGCTGACAAACATCAATCCAGATGACTGAGAATCTGATGCGCCAGACGAACCCGAGCCTCGTTGGGATAATTCTTGTTCGCCAGTATCACAATCCCGAGCTGCTTCGCCGGAATGAAGGCGACGTAGGCTCCAAAGCCGTTGGTTGAGCCGGTTTTGTTGATCCAGACCGCCTGTTGCGCAGGCAGCGGCGGGATCAGCTCGGTGGCGGGCTGAGTCTCGTAAGCCATTTTGTTGGAGTTGCCTTCCAGTAACGACTCCAACTTCACCGGGTAGCTGTACTGCTCCCAGATCAGGTCCTGGGTCATCGGCCCGACGTTGAAGTAACCGATATGGGTATCGGCAATCGCGCGCTTGAGCCTGGCGTCTGTCTCGACGAGATTCAGATTGGCCTCGACGAAGCGAATCAGGTCTTCGGTGCTGGTTTTCACCCCATAAGCTTCGGCTCCGAGTATTCCGGGGTTCAGCCTGACCGGCGCGTCCTGTTTGTTATAGCCCTGCGCATAGAGCGCCATCTTGCTCGCGGGGACATTCAGGTAGCTGCCGCGCATGCCGAGTTCCGGAAAGAGCCGGGTCTCCATCGCTGCCTCGAAGGGCAAGTTCATGCTCCTGGCCGCAATCATCCCAAGCAAGCCGATACTCGGGTTGGCGTAGGTCCGATGAGTGCCCGGGGCGTATTGCGGCTGCCAGGCGTTGAAGTAGTCCATCAACTGCTGGTTGTTTTGCACCGCATCAGGGACCTGCAACGGAAAACCTCCCGCCGTATGAGTGCCCAGGTTGATCAGCGTCACCTTATCCAGTTGGCTGCCCTGCAGTTGCGGCAAGTACTTGCCGGGATGGTCAGTGAGCGAGAGTTGGTCGTTAGCCTGAGCGTAAGTGGCCAGGGTGGCGGTGAACGTCTTGCTGATCGAGCCGATCTCGAACAAGGTTTCGCGGCTGACGTTCTGACCGGTTTCTTTGGAGGCCACCCCGTAGTTGTAGAATTTCTGTTGGCCATTGACGGTCACCGCGATGGCCAGGCCGGGAATGCCCTGCTGCTGCATCACCGACCGGGCGGCGCCCTGCACCAGCTTGTCGGTATCCGATTGTTGCGTACTCGCAGCGGCGAAGGTGCCGGAGAAGACCGTGCAGGCAAGGAAGATAAACGGAGCGCAGAGCTGTCCATTCGGGCGCATTTCGGCCGTCCTTTGGAGATTTTTGTCGGGAGCGGAAGTTACCACGTAATGGCGTTTCTTCAGAACCAGGCCACTTCACCGGCGACTCCCCTTCAAGATGACATCCCCAGCCACTACCCGCGCAGCTGAACGCTTGCCAGTCGCCACCATGACGCATATGATAACCATTATCATTACCAGCCGTTCACCCTTTCATTTCGTGCGAACTCCATGCCTTCGACCTCTCCAGCAAGCCCTTCCGGTCTCGCGGCCTTGTACCGCGAGCAACATTCCTGGCTGCAGCGTTGGTTAAGAGGTCGGCTGGACTGCTCGCAGAGTGCCGCGGACCTCGCGCAGGATGTTTTCGTCCGCCTGCTGATCAAAGCGGAACACATCGAGGTTCGGGCGCCGCGAAGCTTTCTGGTGACGATCGCGCAAAGTGTGCTCGCTATTGCAGCGGCTTCGATGTGTCGGGTCCATTGACCGAAAGCGGCAACGTGCGCGGCCGGCTGGTCGCCGACTACAAAACCGAAAGCGCCTGGCTCGACCGTTACAAATCCCGGTCGCAGCTGCTCTATGGCATCAGCGAATTCTACCTGAGCGAAATAACGATCACGAGCAGACCAGCTACTTCACCTCCATCGAGCAACAGCTGGGCAACGGCTGGAGCGGCAAGATCGAGTACACCCACTCTGAAAACAAATTCGATGAGGTTTTCACTTACCTCAACGGCACCCTGCAAGCCGATGGCAGCGGCACCAGCCTGCTGCCGGTGCGTTTCTCCGGCGTCCCGCGCCAGGACAACCTGGACCTGTACCTGACCGGGCCCTTCAGCCTGTTCGGTCGCGAGCATGAGCTGATCGGTGGCCTGACCCTGTCCAAATACAAGGAGAGCGTCCCCAGCTATGGCAGCTGGCTGTATGACTATTTCGCCTCGCCAGACGGCGCGATCGACAATCTGTTCGACTATGACGGCAACAATCCAAAACCTGATTTCCCGGTCTCCGGCAAATCCTCGATCGATGAAACCCAATACGCCGCCTACCTCACCGGGCGCTTTCACCTGAGCGACGACTTGAGCCTGATCCTCGGTGGCCGGCTGGTCGACTGGAAACGCGACACCGAGGACCGCCCCGACGTCGGCGACTCCATCCAGACCCAATCGAAAGAGAGCGGCGTGTTCATCCCCTACACCGGTGTGGTCTATGACCTGACCGACGTCTGGTCGGTCTATGCCAGCTACACCAGCATCTTCAATCCCCAGGCGTCCTGGGTGCGCGACGAAAACAACAAGCCGCTGGACCCGATGGAAGGCAAGGGTTACGAGGTGGGTATCAAAGGCAGCCACCTGCAGGGCCAGCTGAACTCCAGCCTGGCGCTGTTCAAACTCGAACAGGACAACCTCGCCATCTGGCAGGCCGACTTCCCCGGCAGCAACGTCTACAAGGCCGAGCAGGACACCACCTCCAAGGGCGTCGAATTCGAGCTCAACGGGGAACTGGCCGAAGGCTGGCAGGCCAGCGCCGGCTACGCCTACACCTTCACCACTGATGCCCACGACGAGCGGATCAATACTGTCCTGCCCCGGCACAGCCTCAAGACCTTCACCACCTACCGCTTGCCAGGGCCGCTGGAGAAACTGAGCATTGGCGGCGGAGTGAACTGGCAAAGCAAAGTCGGCAGCGACCTACACACCTTCACCCAAGGCAGCTATGCGATTACTAACCTGATGGCACGCTACGAGATCAGCAGAAACCTCAGCGCCTCGGTGAACCTGAACAACGCCTTCGACCGCGAGTACTACAGCTATGCTGGCTATTACGGCAACTACGGCGCTCCGCGGAACGTCATGACCAGCTTCAAATACAACTTCTGACGGTCGGCGGGAAACACGCGGAACTTCGGATCGACAGCGCAGATCACTTCGACCCGGGTGCACCCGGTCGGCGTAGGAGCTGGCGCAGCCTGCGATCTTTTGGCGGTTCTGGAGAGTGCCCGAAGCAAGATCAAAAGATCGCAGCCTGCGGCAGCTCCTACCCGGGGGTTGGGTGAATCCGTGAAATTCGGGCTGTCGAGGAATGGCGTTAACCGGAGAGTGCGGGTCTACCCGGTCGGCGTAGGAGCTGGCGCAGCCTGCGATCTTTTGGCGGTTCTGGAGAGTGCCCGAAGCAAGATCAACAGATCGCAGCCTGCGGCAGCTCCTACCCGGGGGTTGGGTGAATCCGTGAAATTCGGGCTGTCGAGGAATGGCGTTAACCGGAGAGTGCAGGTGTACCCGGTCGGCGTAGGAGCTGGCGCAGCCTGCGATCTTTTGGCGGTTCTGGAGAGTGCCGAAAATCAAGATCAACAGATCGCAGCCTGCGGCAGCTCCTACCGGGGGTTGGGTGAATCCGTGAAATTCGGGCTGTCGAGGAATGGCGTTAACCGGAGAGTGCGGGTGTACCCGGTCGGCGTAGGCGCTGGCGCAGCCTGCGATCTTTTGGCGGTTCTGGAGAGTGCCGAAAATCAAGATCAACAGATCGCAGCCTGCGGCAGCTCCTACCCGGGGGTTGGGTGAATCCGTGAAATTCGGGCTGTCGAGGAATGGCGTTAACCGGAGAGTGCGGGTCTACCCGGTCGGCGTAGGAGCTGGCGCAGCCTGCGATCTTTTGGCGGTTCTGGAGAGTGCCGAAAATCAAGATCAACAGATCGCAGCCTGCGGCAGCTCCTACCCGGGGGATTGGGTGAATCCGTGAAAATCGGGCTGTCGAGGAATGGCGTTAACCGGAGAGCGCGGGTCTACCCGGTCGGCGTAGGAGCTGGCGCAGCCTGCGATCTTTTGGCGGTTCTGGAGAGTGCCGAAAATCAAGATCAACAGATCGCAGCCTGCGGCAGCTCCTACCCGGGGGTTGGGTGAATCCGTGAAATTCGGGCTGTCGAGGAATGGCGTTAACCGGAGAGTGCGGGTCTATCCGGTCGGCGTAGGAGCTGGCGCAGCCTGCGATCTTTTGGCGGTTCTGGAGAGTGCCCGAAGCAAGATCAACAGATCGCAGCCTGCGGCAGCTCCTACCGGGGGTTGGGTGAATCCGTGAAATTCGGGGTGCGTGCAGTGGTAAACGCCTATTGCTGTATCGATTTCCCGTGCGGCACTGACCAGTCAATTGAACATTCGGGTCTAAAATTGAATAGACGCTGGTGTTACAGCGTCCAACAGTCCACATCAGAGGTTTCGCCATGAGTGCCCTGACGATCGAAGGCTGGTGCAAACCCAGCGGTGCGCAAAAGTCCACCCCAGTGGGCGAGATCCATTTTTTCGTCGATGGCGACGTCCATCTGCGTCTTGAGCAGGCCGAAGAATACCTGGAAAAAACCCACGACTCTGAAGTCATGGTCGATGTCAATATGGATACGCTGGAGTTGATCCTGCCAGAGGGATACGGCCCCCTGTCCGACTGCCAGTTTCGCGTCTATTTGCACGAAGACCGCGGCCATTTCCATCTGGTTGGCCACCAAGAGAGTGATGGCAGCCTGATCTATACCAACGCGGTTCTGGTTGCTCAATTGCTCGATTAAGTTCGCCGTTACTCGGTCGTTTGGCCGATTTCAGGGCCTGCTTCCGGCCTCGTTGGGCGAATTTCCTGATGGCGCTGCGATGCAGAATGGGTCGAGGCGCGCCAGGCCTGATGCTGTTTTTCAGAACTTGACATTGACTGCCCTGCATGCCATGGAATGCTATACTTCTCTCGGATAGCATGAAGCGTGCAACGTTCCCCACGGGTACAGATACCGACGGTAAATCTCGGTTATGGCTGCAGGACAGAGGAGGTCTACAGCAAACACGAGATGGGAGGTGGTGGCATGAATCGACACTATTACATCAGTGACAATCTCGACGATCTTGAAACCGTTGAAAATGAACTGGAAGCCAACGGCATCAACTCCGAACAAATTCATGTGCTCAGTGAAGAAGTTGCTGATGTTGAAGAACATCACCTCCACGAGGTCAACTCGTTAATGAAGCAAGATGCTGTTCACTCTGGCGAGATTGGTGCGGTGGTCGGTGTGCCACTCGCGGCGCTGGTCCTTGGCGGCGCCTGGTGGCTGGGTTGGACCGAATCCGCCGCAGGCTGGATGCCTTTTATCTTCCTGGCCATTGTTATATTTGGCTTCTGCATCTGGGAAGGCGGCTTTTTTGGGTTCCAGGTGCCGAACGCTCATTTTCGAAGTTTTAAACAGGTGGTAGATGAGGGCAAACATATCTTCTTCGTCGATGTTGAGCCGGATCAGGAATCGGTATTGGACCGGGTAATCGAACATCATCCAATGCTCAAGATCGCCGGCACGGGAACGGCAGCCCCCCACTGGACAGTAGCCTGGCAGCACAAATGGCATCAGTTCAAGCGAGTGATATCGGGTTAGCCCCTGGAGGCCAAGGCCTTCCGGAAGTTGCTTATTGGCCGAAGAAAATGACCCGGCTGAGGAAAACATAGTCCGCCTCGGAGGCCATCAGTCCGACGAGCACCAGTAAACACAAAGGTGGCATCAATATGGCGTAGACCAGGGCCAACCGTTCCCAGGCCATATGCATGAAGATGGAGACAATCAAACCTGCCTTCAACAACATGAACGTGATAATCAGGGACCACCTGAGGTAGCCCTGGAAGTGAAAATAGTCGACAAGATATGACATCGTGCTAAGGACGAATAACAGTCCCCAGATTTTAAGGTACAAACTAATTGGATGTTGCTGACCCTGGGCATGCGCCATCATCAGTGCTCCTCTTCAGAACCTGTTCACGATTTACTGTGCTCGGCCATGCTGCGTTACCTACCATAAATAGAAGAAAGCAAAAATAAACACCCATACCAAGTCCACGAAGTGCCAGTAAAGCCCGGCTATCTCGACGATCTGATAGTTTCCGGAGCGCTCATAATCTCCCCGCAATACTTTCAGCGCGACAATGCTGAGGTAGATGACGCCGATTGACACATGCAGTCCGTGAAAACCGGTAATCATGAAAAAGCTGGCACCAAATTGCGCCGCCCCCATGGGGTTCCCCCAGGGACGCACCCCTTCTGCAATGAGCTTGCTCCATTCAAAGGCCTGCATGCCGACGAAGGTCGCACCCAGGGCTGCGGTCGCCAGCATCAGGGCAGTGGTTTTTGCGCGATCACGGCGATAGGCGAAATTGACTGCCATGGCCATGGTGCCGCTGCTACTGATCAGCACAAAGGTCATGATGGCGATCAGAATAAGTGGGATTTCTCTGCCGCCGATCGTCAATGCGAACACTTCACTGGGGTTCGGCCAAGGGACGGTGATGGTCATGCGTACCGACATGTAGCCGATTAAAAAACAGGTGAATATAAACGTATCGCTGAGCAGGAATATCCACATCATCGCCTTGCCCCAAGGGACCTGCTTGAAGGCCTCTCTATCCGAGGCCCAGTCGCTGGCGATGCCCTGCCATCCCGGTGCAGGCGGCAAGCTGGGTGGATTGGATGAACCGGAGTCGCCTGGGGCTGGTGGGTGCGATTCCATGGTTTTTCACCTCAGGCCGCAGAATCTGGCGATGGCTTCATAGGTTTGCGGCGTGCTGGTCAGCAGAGCGAACAGCACGAACCAAAGACCCAACAAGTAATGCCAATAGATGGCACACAGCTCTACGCTGGCGCTGAGTTGCGGCAACGGCACGCGATGCAGGAATTTAGCGACGGTTCTGCTCCAGGCTATCAGCCCGCCCAGCAGATGGAGCCCGTGCAGGCCGGTCAAGAGGTAGAAGAAACTGTTGGCCGGATTGCTGGCGACAAAGTAGCCCCAGGCGACAAACTGCTGCCAGACCCAGAATTGTCCCGCCAGAAAGGCAATTGCAAATACGCCCCCCAATGCAAAGCCAATGACAGTTGCGTCCAGTCGAGCCTGTCGGGCGGCCATACGCGACCATTGCAGTGCGATGCAACTGAATACCAGAAAAGCCGAATTCAGCCATAGCTGCCATGGATTGGCTAACGGCGCCAAAGGCTCTGTCAGGGGTAGCCAGTCGGCCATTTGTGAGCGGGCGATAAAGGCGATCAGGAAGAGAAAGAATAACGAGCTCACCACGGCCAGAAACAAGCGCAGGCCGATTTTTGCCGTTTGGCGTCTATCGGCACCCTCGGCGGCCTGAATACCTTCAGGATCGCGATTCCAACTGCCGCCGGGGTCAGCGCCGTCAGCGTTTCTCAATAGCAGCCTGTTCATGTTTTAACGTCCGCTATCTTGGTACCCGCACTGAGTTGCCGCAGATGCTCCAGCTCCTCGGCGGAGACCGTTTGCGGAACGAAATCCTGTTCTATCCCCGGCACACTGTAGTCATAGGCCCAGCGATGCACGACCGGCAACTCCGCTCCCCAGTTACCGTGTATCGGCGGGGTGTTCGGCGTTTGCCATTCCAGACTGGCCGCGCCCCAGGGATTACTGCCTGCGGGCTTTCCTTTAAATACACTCCACGCCAGGTTGAACAGGAACAGCAGTTGGGAAACGCCGACTATCAATGCGACCACCGTAATGAAGGCGTTCAAATCTTGCGCCGACTGCGGGATGAACGCGTAGTTTTCAAAATCGTAATAGCGGCGTGGCATGCCCTGGAAACCCAGGTAATGCATGGGGAAGAAGATGGCGTAGGTGCCCAGAAAGGTAATCCAGAAATGCAGCTTGCCCAGGGTGTCGTTCGTCATGCGCCCGGTTACTTTCGGGAACCAGTGATAAATGCCGCCGAACACCACCAGTACCGGTGCGACACCCATGACCATATGAAAATGGGCGACGACGAAATAGGTGTCCGAGAGCGGAATATCCACGATCACATTGCCGAGAAACAACCCGGTCAGACCGCCGACCAGGAAGGTGACGATAAAGGCCAGGGCAAACAGCATCGGCACGGTCAGATGGATGTCGCCCCGCCACAGGGTCAGCACCCAGTTGTAGACTTTCAGTGCGGTCGGCACCGCGATGATCAAGGTAGTGATGGCGAAGAAAAAGCCAAAGTACGGGTTCATTCCGCTGACATACATATGGTGCGCCCAGACCACAAAACTGAGTACGCCAATCGCAATAATGGCCCACACCATCATTCGGTAGCCGAAGATATTTTTACGCGCATGCGTGCTGATCAAATCAGAGACCAGACCAAACGCAGGGAGAGCAACGATGTAGACTTCCGGGTGGCCGAAGAACCAGAACAGATGCTGGAACAATATCGGGCTGCCACCTTGGTGATCGATCTGCTGCCCCAGCGAGATCATCGCCGGCATAAAGAAGCTGGTGCCCAACAGTTTGTCAAACAGCATCATGATCGCACTGACAAACAACGCCGGGAAGGCCAGCAAGGCCATGATCGAAGCCATGAAGATTCCCCATACGGAGAGCGGCATGCGAAACAATGTCATGCCGTGCGTGCGCGCCTGCAACACCGTGGTTACGTAGTTCAACCCGCCCATGGTGGTGGCGACAATAAAAATCGCCAGTGAGACGAGCATCAGTACGATGCCCCACTCGGTCCCCGGTGTCCCCTGAGTAATGGCCTGTGGCGGATAGAGCGTCCAACCCGCACCGGTGGTGCCGCCAGGGACAAAAAAACTGGAGAGCAACACCAGTACCGCCAGCAGGTAGAACCAGTAACTCAGCATGTTGACATAGGGGAAGACCATGTCGCGGGCGCCCACCATCAGCGGGATCAGATAGTTGCCGAAGCCACCCAGAAACAAGGCCGTCAGCAAATAAATGACCATGATCATGCCGTGCATGGTCATCGCCTGATAGTAAGTACTGGCGTCCATGAACTCCAAACTACCGGGGAAGCCTATCTGCATGCGCATCAAGCCGGACAACACCACGGCTATAAGACCCACGAATAGAGCCGTCAAGGAATATTGAACGGCTATGACCTTGTGGTCCTGACTCCAGATATATTTGGTCAGGAAACTTTTGGGCTCGTGCAGTACTTCTGTTTCGGCATGCTCCGCATAGGCCATCACGTCATCCTCCTGCTGAAGTTTCGGTGTATTTCAGGCTCCTTTACGGCGACTTCCCTGGCTCCGCCTTGCTCGCGTCAGCGTCGGCATTCGCTTTGGATTTGATAAATGCGATCAGTGCGTTCAACTCCTTATCGCTCGGAGCAAAGGCCGGCATGACGGCTGCATAACCCTTGACGATTTTGGCACCGGGATTAAGAACCGAATCTTTTAAATAACCCTCATCGACCTTTATCGTCGTACCGTCGGCAAGGGTTTGTGTCTCGCCATACAGGCCCTGCCAGCTGGGGCCGACACCCTTGCTGCCATCGACACTGTGGCAGGCCAGACAACCGAGCGACTCGGCCAGCCGCTGTCCCTGCGCCGCCAAGTCGTCACTTGGGCCCGACGCTTCGTCTTGCGGCGCTGCACTCAGTGATTTGATCAGGGCGACCAGAGCACCCAGTTCATCTTCAGAGAGAGTATAGGCCACCATCACCGGCGGGTAACCCTGTACCAGTCGGGCCTTCGGATCGAGGATCGACTCTTTCAGGTAGGCCTCATCGACCAGCACACTGGTGCCATCGGCAAGCTGTTCAGTGCGGCCGTACAACCCCTTCCATCCCGGGCCGAGACTGGCGCTGCCATCCTGGCTATGGCAGGCACTGCAGCCAAGGTTTTCAGCCAACAGGCGGCCTTTTTCCAGCACGCTGTCCCGACTGGGCTTGGCAGCTGTCGTTAATGTCTGCGCAAAAGTCGGTTGGCTGTTCAGCCATTGAGCGAAAGCGCCCTGCTCTTCCACGATCATATGGCCGCGCATGTTGTAATGACCTACGCCACAATATTCAGCGCAAAGGATTTCATATTTCCCGGTTTTAGTCGGGGTAAACCAAAAGTGCGACACCATCCCTGGCACCATGTCCATCTTGCTGCGAATTTGCGGTACATAGAAATTGTGCAGCACATCTTTAGAACGCAGTAAAACTTTCACCGGCTGATCGAGCGGAAGGCGAATTTCATTGTTTTTTATCAGCACATCGTCCTGCCCGGCAGGATCCTTGGGATCAAGGCCGAGGGGATTGGCGAAATCAACAAACTTGATATCCGATTTGCCCAGCTTCCCGTCCTGGCCGGCAAAACGAAAGGCCCACTGCCACTGCTGGGCGACCACTTCAAGTTCATAAGCATTTTTCGGCACCCGGACGAAATCATTGTAAACAACCAGTCCTGGCGCCAACATCGCGGCAATACCTACCGAGGTAACGATAATTAACCACAATTCCAGTTTTTTACTTTCTGGCTGGTAGTGCGCCCTGGCACCCTCCTTGTGACGATAACGAATCACGGCGACCGCCATGAATACCGTGATGGCGATGAAAAATATCCCGCTAATGATCAGGGTGATGAACAGGGTGGTGTCTATTGAGCCCCAGTTGGAAGCTGCCGGTGTCGCATGCCAAGGCGCCAGGATGTGGAACAGCACTGATGCAACAACGATTAGAATCAAGATAATTGCTATTGCCATTTTCTCTTCATCCTATTCCTGTTGCTCATTGGCTATCCAAAAGCATCGCCACTAAACAGCATCGTCAAATCAATATCAATCTGACGCCCAAACAGGGAGACCAATACCACCCACCCTGGCGACAAAGTCAGCAAGAAGTATAGTGCATGGACGGAACAAGCGCTTTTTCTGAAAAACCTGATGCCCGGATATTCCAATTCCAACATTAAGTTACTCGTTTAAAAGCTATTCGCTACATATAACGGTAGATATTCAGCATCACGTCTCCCGGGACTAAATGGGTGTAGCGACTTGTTTCCGATCAGTCAAAACAATTAGCGAAACTCTGAAAAACACTGTCCAACTCTGATGAAAGACGTCCCCTCACACGAGCTTTTCCGATTAAGCAGATGACTGTCGCCGACGCCAAGTATGCCGGTAAGCCTAAGCAGACCCGCAGAGAACTGTTGCTGATCGAGATGGATCGGGTAGTGCCGTGGAAAGGCTTGATCGCCCTGCGACCGGCGCACTCGTTGCTTGCTGCTGAGGGGATGCCCCCCTGCTCAGAGGTCAGGGTTCAGCCGCAGCGGGATTCTGCGCTGGCCGAACGCGCCGGCATAGTGGTCGAAGCGCCCGGCAATGGAGGCGTTGCACTGCGGACAGCGACCGCCTGCCGTCACCTGGTAGTGCAGGATTCGGTGCCAGTCACGCACGATCAATGGTTCGCCGCAACCCGGACAAGAAGTCGTGCCGCCCTCGGCATCATGCACATTGCCCGTGTAGGCATAGCGTAGCCCGTGTGCACAGGCTATCTGTCGGGCGCGGGTGAGCGTCGCCGCCGGAGTCGGCGGTGTGTCGAGCATCTTGAAATCGGGATGGAAGGCAGTGAAGTGGATGGGCACGTCCGGGCCCAGCTCCTTGAACACCCAGGCGCACAGTGCCTCGATTTCACCCATCGAATCGTTGTAGCCCGGAATCAGCAAGGTGGTAATTTCCGTCCAGACGTCGGTTTCATGATGCAGATAGACCAGGGTATCCAGCACTGGCTGCAGATGCGCGCCGGTGAGCTTGAAATAGAAGTCGTCGGTAAAAGCCTTCAGGTCGACATTCGCCGCGTCCATCACCGCGAAGAATTCGCGGCGGGGCTCGTCGTGCACATAGCCCGAGGTCACTGCCACCGTCTTGATGCCGAGTGTATGGCAAGCGTTTGCCGTATCGATGGCGTATTCGGCAAAGATCACCGGATCGTTGTAGGTGAAGGCCACGCTGCTACAGCCCGACCTTTGCGCAGCCAGGGCTATCTGCTGCGGGCTGGCCTGATCCATCAGACGATCCATGTCCCGCGATTTGCTGATATCCCAGTTCTGGCAAAACTTGCAGGCGAGATTGCAGCCCGCCGTGCCGAAGGAAAACACCGCCGAGCCGGGGAGGAAGTGGTTGAGCGGTTTCTTCTCGATAGGGTCGATGCAAAAGCCGGAGGAGCGGCCGTAGGTGGTCAGCACCATCTGCCCGCCTTCGCGCATGCGCACGAAGCAGGCGCCGCGCTGTCCGTCCCGCAGCTTGCAGTCACGAGGGCACAGGTCGCACTGAATTCGGCCATCGGGCAGGTTGTGCCACCAGCGGCCCGGGTAATGTCCAGGCAGGTCATTCATAGCCAGGCTCCTACCGCTTGCTGACTGTGTCGCACGCCGGAGGGATATCCGCATGCCAGAAATCGCCGGGCGCGGTTCAGCAGTGTGCACTCCCCACGGGTGGTAGGAAGTTGCTGCTGGAATGGTATTTCACAACTATGTCATCGATACCGGGCCGGAACAATAATCGCAAAGGGCTACCGAAAGGTGGCTCAGGGTTTGCGCTTCTACATTGCCCTGATCGTCGCTTTCGCTGAACACAGCACAGCTTGCAGTGTTGTCACCGTGAACGCAGCGGTAGATCGCTACTGTACTGCCCGGCCCACTTCCGGTGTGTCCGCACAGCGTCAAGCCGCCGTTCACTGCGCCCATCATCAAGCCAAGGCCATAGCCGGGTGCAGTCCAGGGCCGACCGGGAATCGGCCCCCCGAGGACCCGTGTGCTTTGCATTTCCTGAAGCAACGCATGCGGGAATAGTTGTCCGCTCAATAGCCGATCCAGCAACAAGGCCGCTTCCGAGAGCGGACCGACCAACAAGCCGTGATAGACCCACCCGGGGTCATAACCGGGCGCCACTCCCAGGCATGCATCCTGCAGATCATGGCGTGACGTTACCAGGCGAACATGCGACAAGCCGAGAGGCGCCAGGACACGTTGATTTAACGCCTCCCGAAGCGAAAGGCCGGTCAAACGTTCAATAAGTCGCGCAACGAACAGGTAGCCGACGTTGGAATATCGCCATTGGGTTCCGGGCGGATAACGCAACCTGGAGGCATCGAGGCGCTGCAACATTTCATCAACCGACCAGGGCGTTTCACCACAGGTAACGGCTGCATGGTATTCCGCCAACTCGCCGTAGTCCGCCAGCCCAGACTGATGTCGCA
Source organism: Pseudomonas sp. KH_050 (assembly GCF_057838875.1). Lineage (NCBI taxonomy): Bacteria > Pseudomonadati > Pseudomonadota > Gammaproteobacteria > Pseudomonadales > Pseudomonadaceae > Pseudomonas > Pseudomonas sp. KH_050. The sequence continues at coordinate 4,239,578 of NZ_CM174478.1, forward strand.
GTAATTGACGCAAAGTGAACGGCCCTTCCGGGACTTCGTCGTCAAGTTCCACCAAACCGTCACGCACCAATGACAAGGATGCAGCAGCCAACACAGTCTTGGTAAAGCTCCACCAAGGAACCACTACTTCAGGCTGCTTGGGCTTTAGCAGATCAGCGTTTGTTACAAGGGAAAAAAGCATTGGCTGTCCTTAATAGGGGTAAACCGAGTGCCGAGGCCTGCCTTCGATCAATCTGAATCGGTAGATTCTCTACTGTGCCTTCGGCAAAGTCTCTTCAGGCTCATTCGAGGCTCCCATTCTGCGCATAGGGCTCGGCTACCAAACCACCCTCGCCGAGGAAAATCTGCGACGGCAGCTTGAAGCCCCGCAACTTGAGCAGGGCCATCGGCCCCGCGCCCAGTTCGGTGCGCAGGTGCCAGGTCAGGCCCAGGCCATCGGCGGCCTTGAGCACCAGGCGGTAGCGGCTGTCGCCGTCGTCCAACGGAGTGATCCGCGCTTGCTCCAGCAGCCGGATCAGCCCCCAGGTGCCCTGGTAGTCGCCGAACAGGCGCTCGCCGGTGTGCACGCTGGTCCAGCTCAGGCTCGCGCCCGGATGGTCGCTGCGGCCCGGCCAGTTGAAGCGCTGCCAGCTTTCCTTCTGGTTGAAGTAATGATGTTTTTCGCCGTTGAGGATGAAGCTGGTTTGCACCACGTCGCGCACCGCTTTGCCCCGCAGTTCGAAACCCAGGCCCAGGCCGCCGTCGGTGTAGAGCACGTCGGCCAGGTGGCTGAGCTGGTTGATCGCCGTCAAAAATTGCGGGTTGAAACGCAAGCCCTGGCTGTGCCGAGGATCGGCCACCCAGCGGCTGCCTTCCTTGCGCAATACCCCACCCAGTTGGCGTTGCAGAAACTGCTCGATGCGCCCGGAGTCGGCGCGGATCATCTGCCCCAGCATCGGCAGCGAGGCGTCGCTGGCGGTGGCGGCAAACGGGTAGCGGCCGGCGAAGGCGCTGTGCCAGTCGCCAACGATCGCGCGCTGCCACTGGCGGTTGAGGCCCGCCGCCGAGGGTTGCAAAACCCGTTGCCAGGCCTGCTCCAGCGGCTGCACGAACAGCGTCTGACCGACCCCGCTCCACTCCGCGCCGAGGCTGGCGGCGAGCAGGCTGCCATAGGACTGGGTGTCGGTCAGGTCGATGCTGTTACCCTGGAACACCGTCTGCGCCAGGGCCTGGGTCATGGCCTGCGGATCAGGCGCGTGGCTGACTTGCTGGAGTTTCAGGCGCACCCGCGTCACCCGGGTGAGAAACGCCTGCAGGCTCAGGCTGTCGTTGCCGCCCAGGCCCTCGGGGTCCTGCTTGCCCAGCAGGGCCAGCAACGGGCCGAAGGTGGCGTCCAACGGGCTGCCCGGTCGCTGCAGCTGCTGGTCGATCACCGGCACCTGGTCCCGGGCGATCAGCTGTTGCGCGGACTGAATCAACGAGTCAGCCAGGGCCTGGCTGCGAGTGCCGGCCTGGCCCTGGTAGGCCAGGGTGTTCATCAGCGCGATCAGCGGCGACTGGCGCACATCGCTCATCAGGGTCAGCTGATCGATCACCTCGCTCAGGCTACCGACCTGCTGCCAGCGCAGGCGGTTGAGGAAATCCAGCCAGGCGCTGCCGTAGTCCTGGAAGTAGCGCTCGGTGAGGCGTTGCCGGAGCACCTCCGGGCTCAGCTCGGCGGCAAGGTCGGCGGGCTGGTCGCTGAGCACCCAGTCGATCTCCTCGCGGCGCGCCTGGGCGATGGCGTCGATGGCCTGGCGCACCTGGCCCTCCCAGGCTTGGCGGGTGAACACCCCCGGGACACTGGCGCCGCTGGCGAACAGCGCCTGGCCCTCGGTGTCGCCGACCATCTGCGCCAGGCTCAACGTCGGGGAGTGATTGGCCGCCGCGTCGAGGACCTGCTGGTACAGGCTGGCTTCGGCGTTGCGCTGGCCCAACTGGCCGAGCAGGACCTGCCGAGCCTGGGCCACCAATGTCGGGTCGGCCTCGATGCGCCAGGCCGGGTGCGCCGGCAGCTGCTCGGCATAGAACTGCCAGAGGGTCGGCGCCAGGCTTTGCCAGAGCCCCGGCGACACTCCGGCGCGCGTCGGCTCGGCATCGTTCAGGACCTTGACCAGGAAGCTCGCGTCGGCTTTTTCCGGGCGCGCCAGCATCAGGTAGGCCTTGAGCTGGTCGTAGGCCAGCCGGGCCCGTTGGGCGCGCTCGGGACTGTCCGCCGGCAGCTTGACCAGGGCGCCGAGCTGCTGCTGCAGGTTGGCCGCGGCCGGGTCCCGCAGCAGCCGCTGGTTGGCCTCGACATACCGCGGCCACAGGGCCTCGAGCAGGACGGGGTTCTGGTTCAGGCCGAAGCGCTGGTACCAGGGCACGCCGTGTTCGGCACGGTAATCCAGGCGCCCCAGTTCGCGCACCAGCTCGTTCAGCGCCAGCAGGTGTTCGTCGCCGGTTCCCGACTGCTCCAGGGCGACCAGCGAACTCTGCACCTGGGCGATCTGCGCGCGGTGAGTGGCGAACGACAACAGCAGCCCGGCGCCCCAGACCAGCGCCAGGCCCAGCAACAGGGCATAGCCGATGCGCGGGGCGCTCCAGCCCAGGCGGCGAGCGCTGGCAGTCGGGTCGTCGAGCACGCCATGCCAGACCGGGTCCGCCAGCCAATCGTGTTTCAGCAGGGCTTGCGCTCGCGTCAGCGGCAGGCTGAACCACAACCCGCGCAACGGCACGCCATGGGCGCCCAACAACGGTCCGAGCGCCTGGCGCCAACGGGTGATGCCCTCGGCCTGCAGATCGCGGGACAGCCGCAGCAGGAAGTCATGGCCCATCGCGTCGTTCATCTGCGCCAGGCCCTGCCGGCGCAAGGGCTCCAGCAAGCGCTCCAGACAGCTGTCCAGCTGCGCCGCGGTGAAGCGTGAGGGCAACCGACACCCCACTGGCTGAGTCGTGCGTTTGGGCTGCGACCATCCACTGTCGCAGACCTGCCACAGGTGCAAGGGCAATTGCCAGCCCAGCTCACGGGCCCGGTCTCGCAGGCGGCGCACGCCGGTGCCCATCGCCGCGACGTCGGCGCTCTGCTCCTTGTTCAACGCCCAGACCACCCCGTCCAGCCCGCGCCAACGGCACAGCCGGCGCCATTGGCCGAGGTCCGCCTGATCGGCTTCGCCCTGCAGGCTGCCGCCCCATAGCAGCAGCGTGTCCTGCCCTTCCAGCCACGGCTGCTGCTCGGTCAGGCCCGGGGCGATGGCTTTGATCTGCGCAGGTTCACCGACCACCAGCAGCAGGCGGACTTTGCGGCGCCAGAACAGGCCGTAGCGATCGTGGAGGTGGTCGTGCAGCTCCGAGAGCCGGAAAACCGGCCGCTGAGGCAGTGCTAAACGTGCGTCCGCCTCGGGATAGACCCTATCCGCCTGCCCCTGCTCGCGGTGGTTTTGGCGTTTGAGATGCATCAACAGGCGTGGTGCCAGAACCCCCACCACAGCGATGATAACGGCCAGTAAAAAGGCAAACAGCTTGTGGTGGTTCTCCACCAACCCAACCCATTCACCATACCCCCAAATCGCCCATGCCAATGCCACCACCAGCGCGATGATCCACACCGCCGCGCCGACGCGGCGCCATACATTGTTCCAGGTCTTCATGCCCACTCTCCTGTGGTGACGGTACTGATCCAATGCCGCGACTCTTCTCGGGTCAGCACCACCAGGGGCCGCCGCTGATGTCGAGCCATTTCCACCCCAAGTGCCGCCACCAGCCAGCTACTGAACGGTCCCGGTCGTCCGCACAGGAACTCCTGAACCCACTGCTGCTCCACCCTCAGCGAAGCACCATGAGTAGCGCCGACGCCTATGATCTTGCTGGTCAGCGGCTGCCAGTCAGCGCCGTCGGCCAACAGACCCGTCGCCTGGCGAGCGCTCGTTTGGGTTTGCAGGAACAGCGGCAGTTCGCTCTTCAGTTGGTTGATGTCCAACGGCATCGGGCGTAACACCCCCCCCTGCACCGGTAACTCCCACGCGAGCGCCAGGCTGTCCGGACACAGCAGCAATGCTGCCAGCCCGTCGGAATACGCCGCCTCGCCGTGTACCTGCAGCACCAGGATCAACTCAAAGGCTGCACTGGCCGTCTTCAGTTTTTCGTCGATCCACTGGTACGACAATTCGGCGGCCAGGGTCACCGTCGCTGGCGGCGGTCGGCGTGTTGCGGTGGCCCAGTTCTGCTGCCAGGCATCGCGCAATGCTTCGTATTGACTGGGCTCGACATCGCTCAATAGGGTGACCCGCAGTTCCTGCCCCGCAGGCAAGGCCTGCAGGGCCGGCCCCAATGCCGGGAACAACAACTGCAGCCCGGCCTGCGCACGCGCTTCCTTCTGCGCTGGCAAAGCCGCAATGCGCCGTGCCAGCCCGGTACGGGGTGGCAGGTTGCGTGGGCCTTGAGTCAGCAGGCTGGCGCACACCTGATCCGGCAGCAGCACGCAACTGGCATGCACCGCCAGATAGCGCTGCGCCCAGTCCTGCCAGGACTGCTGTGCACCTTGCGCCTCCTCCTCGAGGAACTGGTGATGGCTCAGAGCGCCACCGTAGCCATAGGCGCGGGCACCGAACGCCAGTACCCAGATCAGCAACGGCGAACCGGACAATGCCCAGACATTCAGCGCCTGCAATTGCGGCACACGCTCGGAGGCATACAGCAAGAACAGCAGCACGCAGGCCAGCACCGCTCCGCTGGCCGCCAATAGCCAACGCCCCAGCACGAGGGGCGCTGGAGCTTCCACCACATCCGGTGGCTGACGATCCCAGCCCATGGTTCAACCCACCACGCAATCGGGAGCTCTGGAAATCACCTGGCAACCGCATTCGCAGTGGCAGCCATTGACTACCAGTGCCCGGCCTTCCTCGGACCAGTCCGCGCAGCCCTCGACAATCGGGTTAACCCCGTGCCCCGGAATCGGGCAACTGACCTCATCACCCACCAACGCCACCGGCTTGCCATGAACGATCATCGTGGACGAGGCCGATATCACTTCTCCATCGTGGGTGGTCTTATCACCCAACAAAACAAATCCCTGGGACATTCGAGGTAATTCCAATAGTTAAAGGCTGGGCCAATGACTGGCCGTAAGTGTCTGCTAGAAAAAATCAGCGACGATGTGCGAGAACAGGGTGACGTGGCGAGTTAGCGCGTTGCATTACTTGTTCTCCGCAGCCAGGCGAATGGCCTGCAATTTGCGGAAATCCGGCTTGGCGCGGCCATCGGCCACGACGCTGCCATCGGGATAAGTGAAATTTATATAACTGCCTATTTTATGTACCTTTGTTCCCTTCGAACTAACCACGAAGTCGGAATGCAGAACAGGTTCGAAATACACCTGGCGTGCCTGCAATGCCTGATAACTTAGATAGATGTCACCCTCCCCCGCGAGGCTAATACGTTTACTGTATCCACCTAAAAAGTTCTCTTTTAGCCAGGGGTAGTAATCCTTCTTGATCGTCAAATCCCCATCAACTTTTATCGGCAGCCCAGAACTTCTCATAGGGCGATTGTTGTCAAACTTCACCACTACGCCGCCTCCCGCACCAGAAATCACGTTCTCGCCAAAGTGAGCCGGATCACCATAGGTGACACCAAACATCACATTGCTCAAACGCCACTGGCACGCACCGCCGCCATCCATCGGTAGCTTGACCTCGTAGAGGTCGCTCTGCGCCTGACGCACTGGCTGTATATCGGTACGCTGGTACCCATCGCGCTTATAGGCTTTGCCACTGGCGGTATGATCGGTGAAGGTGCAAAGGGTCGAGCGATACATCACTTGCATGGTTTCCGCTTCGAGCTCCTGGGGCACTTTCACCGTCACGGTGATCTGTTCGCTGTCCGCAGGTGGTGCCAAGCTGTAATCCTGGCCGCAACCGCTGAGACTAAAGCTCAGGGCGAAAAGAGCGACGGGAATCCTGTGGGGCATGGTCTTGTCCTTTGCCGTGTTAACGGGCTTAACCGTAGGTTTTTTCGTAATAGGCCTGCGGGTCGGCTATAGCATCGAAGCGCTGTAAGGCCTCGACACCGCCCTCGGTCTCCTGCGTTACATGCAAGGCCTGGTCGATCAGCTTCTGCAGCTCGAGGAAGACGGTATTACGGGTGAATTCATCCGCCGGAATACTTCCGTAATGGTCCTTCATCTGCTGTTCGAACTTGCGCCGCAGCACCTGCCGTTCCAGCAATGGATCGCGCGCAGGATCGATCGACTCCAGCAACTGATTGTGGATATAGGGTTGGTACTCCGACATGAAGTGATCGCCAATACTCAGCATCCTGCCCACCTCGGGGTTGCCGTTATGCGGAAAGAATCTGGCCCGGCTCTCCGCGTTCAGCGAGGCGTTCAATCGCTTCTGGGCTTGCTCGGTCTGCTCGTTATCTTCCTTGCCCAGGCTGGGTATTAGGTACAATTTGGCCTGTTCCGGCAGGCGGCGGACGATGGTGCTGCGGTAGGGCACGCCATTTGGATTGCGATAGGCAGAATACGGCGTGATTTGTTGCTCCGTGTGCTGCTCGGCCTTGAAGAACATGGCAATTTCGCCGTGATGGCTGAAGGGATCGCCGTGTTTGAACATCGCGTTGGCCAATGCTTGGCGTGCCGACCAGCTAAAACCCATCAGCGTGCCCATCGGGCCATACAGGTCGTACAGGTAGTTGTCCAAGGCGGCCTCGGGCGGGACACGGGGGATGACATCGGTGTCGTTGACATGACGGAAGTGCCACAACTCGCTTAAGGACTGCACGGCCTTGAGGGTGAAAGTGCGTGGCATGCCATAGGTGTACAGCAATGGGTTCCGGTCTTTCAGCAATGCCGCATGAACCAGCCCCAATGCACCACCCAGGCTGTGGCCGCAGATGAACAACCTCTTACCTTCAATGGCTTCAGGAATCGTCTCGCCCAGCTCCCTGGCATAGATCCTTCTGGCCACCTCGAACGCATCGCGAAAGCCCAGGTGCACACTGCCTTCCGGGGTCAGGTCGGCGCAGGGCACCTTGGGTTCGCAACTGGCCTGCACTTCAGGTTTGATTGGGCGAAAGGTCAGGTCCGTCACCAAGTCGGTGAAAGGGAAAGTCATCTCGGTGCCCCGCCAGGAGACCAACACCTGGGATGCATTGATGGCGTAGAACAGTTGGGTATTGCCTTCCGGCGGCTGAGCTTGAGTTGTGTCCAATGATTTGACAGCTGTGTAGCGTTCGCTGAAAGGAACGTCGCTGACCAGGCAAGGCCAAGCTTGGCCTCCGTCCCATACCCGTGGTGTACGCGACAGATCCAGACATTGCTGCAGAAAAAACTCCTCAGCCGAACCAAGCTCCGTTTCGGGCAGCGTGCTGTAAGCCAGGATGCTCATCAGCCCCAGGTTGTAAGCGTTTGCCAGGCTGTACTCGGGCTGGTGGTGCAAAACCATTGACCAGCCGCGAAACGGGCAGACCTCCAGCACATGACGGCGATCCAACTGGTCGTCGCCGACGGTAAAACCGCTGAATGTCCGATCAGGAAAATGAAAAACCGGGAGCTGACTCGGGTCTGCCAAGGGCGGATCGAAGTTCGGTTGTTGATTGCACAATTGACCGATGCGGAGGTAGTGGTAGACATGACCCGCCGCGAGGGCCTGCTGCTCGATCGGCGAGCAGCCCGAGCGCTGCGGACCGTGCAATGGGGTGCGGTCGCCCACGCCCGGCCGGAGCGGTTCGGGCCGTTCGGCACGCAGGCGACGGGTTTGCAATTGCTCGGCCAAAGGATCGGCCTCCATCAGCAACGTGATGGGCAGCGAGTGCAGGCCGTCAATGCGGATTACGCCTTGGGCATCGCTCTGGCCAGAACATTCAGGAGCGCAGGCGGCGCGGGTGGCGTCGTTCATAGCCCGGTAAGGCAGGTTCGCCAAGGGATCGCCCTGCTCGTCCAGCAACTGAAACTCGATCCAGTGCTGTTTCTGTTTACCCGCGCAGACTGTCTGGCGTGGGTTGAGGGTATCCGTACGATGCAGGGTGTCGTTCATATCTGTCCTTAAATATCAGCAATTACTGTGCAATTTAAACGCCGCAAATGATACTTATCGATTACGATCCAATTAGCGTTACTCCATCTCACAAAACCCACTACTTGAAAACCGCAAACACAACTAAAACCACCCACAGCCCTACAAACCCACCTGTCGTAAGCCCGGAAGACCACTTCATGCGCCTTCTTATTGATTTTGGTAAACAAGCAAATTCTTCAGGATCAAGCATCCCATTTCGAATATACCTACTCGACCAAGCAATAGTTCCCGACAATCTGCAAGCGAGAGAAAGACGCGTAGCGAACGTCCATTTACCCGGCGGCATCCTTCCATAGTACGTGATGGCGTAACTGTCCTTGACAATATTCAGCACCACATCTAGATCACGATAAGCAATATAACAATTTATACCCACACCAATAAGACTGACCAACAGCAGTGCAAACACCAAAAACAGCTTAATTATCAAGAAACTCATTACCCCCCCTAATATATCCTTGCAAACCACCGCATCACCTTTGAAACTTGCTCCCATCCATCTCCGCCCCAACTAAAACCCCAAACATTCTTTCGACCCTCTACCCAACCTGCCATTTAGTAAACTCTTCTATTTCATCGTCCATTGACTCCATAAATCCCAATGCAATCCATCCACCCGTAAATCCACCAGCGAGCATAAGTGCAATCGTGCACACCGGCGCTCCCGGCCCACACACTGTTGACACAGCAGCACTAGCTGCAACAGTCCCTGCAAAGCCGCCTCCTATCGTGACTCCCTGCTTGATCGCCTCTTTTGCTTTATTCTCAGCACTAACGATGTCGTATGCGGCATAAGCGATAGTGACGACTATGAGTACCTTGCCAGCCACCTTTAATGTTTTATTGAGTACATTGTATTTAGCATGCGGCCTCGCCGATGACTCAATAATCTCATAATGAATGGCATTTTTTTGCTGAGCGTTCAGCTCGCCAAACTTCTTACCAAACTTTTCAACCGACTTTTCATTTATCAATTTTTCCAGGCCGGGAGAAACCATCTTCTTTTTTTCCGCAACAGCCAGTCCATGCACTGATGTCTTCGCCCTGACCTCAGCCATAATCTTGTTTCGCGTTTCGTAGCAGAACTCCGCTGCTTCTTTTACCGAAATATTGCCAGACTTCACCTGTGCCAGGATTTCAGCCTTAACCCTCTTGACATTGCGATTGTAGTTATCACGCTGTTTAGCATCGATTATAAAATCCGAAGAAAACTTAAGCGCAGCCCCCTCAAAACTTTCAAGGGCTTTCTCCAAAACGTCATCGTCAATGGGATGGATTTTTTCAGCCAAGTAGTACCGATAGAAAGAATCCATAATATTTACTCCGCAAGTTTCCTTAGCAATTGTTCAACACCACTGAGTCCATCCTCCTGCTTATCCAGGTTTTCCACCTCGAATTTGACGCAAGATCTCCCTGCAAAAGAATAAAAATTCGCCTTGTTTTCACTATCGAATTCGCCTTTTAGAACTGTTCCATCATCCATGGTGGCAGTGCACCGTATGCCTTGGTAGTTCAGTTCAGGCGGAGCAGAAAAACTGATCCACTTTTCGGACTCTGGAAACTCGATCTTCAAATCCCCCGGCACCAGGGTATGCACACTCATGGTTTGGCCATCCTTGTCGGTCACCCCGTTGAACACCTCACCCTGTTGAGTGGTGATCCGGTAGCGGGTGAACGGCATCGGCGCCTGGGCCTCATCCTTCAGGGTGTAGCCGGCGGAGTATCCTGCCGGTAGTGCTGTTGCCGGAGTATTCAAGCTGGCACTGTCGAGTTTTTGCACATGGGCGGCCTTGAGGTAGATGTTGCCGGAGGCCCCCAGCTCGATCTCGCCATCCTTCAAGCGGATGTAGGCGCCGCCGCACTTGAGCACGAGTTCTTCCGGGGCGCTGATCTCCACGCGCCCTTCCACGCTTTCAATCTTGATGTCGGTCTTCGCCAAGGCATGAAGGATGCCGTTTTGGGCATGCAACTCGACCTTGCCTTGGGCGGCCTTGAGTTGCAGGCCGGCGCTTTGGGCGAACAGGCTGACGGCGCCCTCGGCAGTGGCGGTGATATTGCGTCCGGCGCTGATATCAGTGTTGTGCGCGGCCATGATGGCCACGCTTTCGCCGCCGGAGGCCAGGCAGACGGCTTCCGGGCTGACCACGCCGATGCCCGCTGGGGCATGCAGCAGTACGCCTGGTTGCGCCAAACCCTTGAGTGCCTGGTTCAGACGGAGCTGGCTCTCGGTATCGCTGGGCGTCGCTTGCGCGCTACGGGCCGCCTGGGCCAGGGAGCGGGCCAGCGACAGCGCGCCTTCCAGTTGCTCAATGGCCGCGCTCATGTCGAGTTGCTCGCCCTGGGCTTTGCTCTGTTCCTCGGCACTGATGAACAGACCCTTGCCGCCGCGAATCGCCCCCCAGCCATCGGTGCGCAGTTCGAAGCCTTCGCCACGTTTCTTTTTCTCGGCATCCACCACGTGCCCCAAATTCAACTGGCTCTTGCCGCCGTACTCGGTGCTGAGCTTGACGTGCTCCTGGCCCCGAGTGTCCTCCATCCGCAGTTTGTTGTTGGCCGGAGTGCGCAGCACGTTGCGCTTGTAGTTTTGCAGGGTGACGTGATCCGGGTGGCGGTTGTCGTGCAGGGCGTGGGCGATGTAGGGGCGGTCCGGATCACCTTGTTCGAAGGCCACTGCCACTTCGGTGCCGGCGATCAGCGGCAGGTGCAGGCCGTGTGTGTCGCCGGCGTAGGGCCGGGCCAGGCGCAGCCAGGCGCTTTCGCGGCCGATCGGCCACTGGTCGCGGTCGAACAGGAAGTTCACTTTGTAGCGGCCGTGCAGGTCGATATGGCCGTAGGGGTCGTTTTTCCGCGAGCTGGTGACGCGGGCCGGCACGGTGCCGGCGATTTGCGGTTTGGCCGGCAGTGGCGGGCGGAAGCAGACGTTTTCCGCGTAGGGCAGCGCCTCGAAGCTGGCTTCGAAGCTGGCATCGCGGGCGGCGTGGGTGCTCAGCCGGGTGATCACCGCCCCGGGGGCAAAGGCCTGTGGCGCGCCGCCTGAGATTTTCAGCACCTGGCCGGGGGCCAGGCTGGCGCTGCTGCTGGTGCCGCTGAGTCGGGTCTGGGCATTGAGGTAGCGCTCATGGCGCAGGCGCGCGTAGAAGTAGCCGCTTTCGCTTTGCAGGTCTTCGTCGAGGGCCAGGGGATCGCCGAGCACGGTGTAGGGTTCGGCGTAGTGGTAGGCCTCGCCGTAGGTGGTTTTCGCGCGCCGGCTCTGGTCGATGTCGCCGTCGAGCCAGGCAGTGGCGTCAAGGGCGTGGTAGGCGCGGATGTTGACGTGCTGCTCCACCACCTGGTGCTCGGTCTGCAGCTGCCACACGCCGTCCTGTCCGCTGCTGCTCAGCCCCGCTGGCGGGCGGTACGGCAGCTGGACGTCGAACTGATAGGCGCGCTGGTCGTCGTGGAACTCGACGACGTCGATGCGCAGGCGCTCGTCGCTGGTGAAGCGGTACCAGATGCCGACCTCGGCCAGCAGCCGGTCGATGAAGGCCAGGTCGCTTTCGCCGTACTGCATCACCTGTTCGCGCTTGGGGTATTCGCGGTGCAGGTCGAAGAAGAAATCCTGCCCGCGAAAGTCGTGGCGGCTGCGCAGGATGTGGTCGACGATCTCCGGCACCGACTGGTGCTGGTAAAGGCGGAACTGTTGGCCGCGGTCGAGCAGCGCCAGACGCGGCTGCAGGGTGACTTCGTAGCGGGCTTCGTCGTTGGAACCGGACAGGCGCTTGAAGCCGCTGATCACCCCGTGCAGCGTGCGCAGCGGCTTGACCTCGGGTACAGGCAGGCCGAGGTAAGGCAGCTTTTGCGGCGCGGCCTGCAGGCTGAAACTGGCGTCCTGGTTGAGCAGCTGGTCGGCGGCCAGGTCGTGCTGAGTGCAGGTGAACTCCACGCGGTAGCTGAACGGCTGGCTCAGGCACTCTTCGCCGTGGAAGGCCAGGACCTCGAGCCGTGCCTCGACATTGCGGACCCGGAGGGTGTGCCGGCTGTGGTCGAAGAAGGTGCGTAGTTCGTTGAGCATGTTCAGGCCCGTGGGTGGGTGAATTAGTCACTGTGTCGCACCTTCAGCGACCACTCCACCCCCTGAGGCATCATCAGGAAAGCGCCTATGACTTTTGCCGAATTAACCTACAATCGGTTGCTCGCCAAAGGGGACGCCTCACTATTTTCGCGGGATCGCAGAACGCCAGGACACCGACGAACACGCCTGCGCCAATCCGGCAATAGCTCTGTCGAATGAACTCTCGACCCGACCGAAAGTCGCTGACTCATTCGACAGGCCACCTTCATCGCGAGTAAGGAAGCTCCACAAAATCAAGCTCAAAAGATCGCAGCCTGCGGCAGCTCCTACCGGACAGGCAGTCACTTGAGACTGCCCGCCAAAAACTGCTTCAAGCGCTCACTCCTGGGGGTATCAAGCACATTGCTCGGTGATCCCTGCTCTTCAACCCGCCCCTGATGCAAAAAGATCACGTGGTTGGAGACATGCCTGGCGAAGGCCATTTCGTGGGTCACCACCACCATGGTCCGGCCCTCCTCGGCCAGTTGCTGCATCACTTTGAGCACCTCGCCGACCAGCTCGGGGTCCAGCGCAGAGGTCGGTTCATCGAACAGCATCACCTGGGGCTCCATGGCCAGCGCTCGTGCAATCGCCACGCGTTGCTGTTGTCCGCCGGACAGATGCACGGGGTATTGGCCGGCAACCTTGTCAGTCAAGCCGACCTTGGACAGATAGTGACGAGCGCGCTCCAGTGCTTCGCTGCGGCTGATGCCCAACACGTTCATCGGGCACTCGATGATGTTTTCCAGCACCGTCATGTGGCTCCACAGATTGAAGTGCTGAAATACCATCGCCAGTTTGCTGCGCATTGCCTGCAGCTGTTTCGGATCGGCGACACACAACTCACCCCTGGAATTCTTGCGGGTGCGCAGCTCTTCGGCATTGACCACAATGCGCCCGGCAGACGGCTGTTCGAGGTGGTTGATACAGCGCAAAAAGGTACTTTTACCGGAACCGGATGAACCAATGATGCTGATCACATCGCCGGCCCTGGCTTTGAGCGACACACCCTTGAGCACTTCGTGGCTGCCATAATTCTTGTAAATATCTTCGACGATCAATGGGTACATCCGGGCAACTCCAGTCAGGGATCAATGCGTACGGGGCTTGAGGTAAGCCAGCCAATGCTGTTCGCCGCGACGGAACAGCCAGATGAAAAAGAACGCGCTGCACGCGTAGAGCACCCCGGCAATCCCGAAGGCGCTGAACGAGGCATAGGTCGCCGAGTTGACGTCGCGAGCGATTTTCAGCAGGTCGGGAACCGTGGCGGTAAAGGCCACTGAAGTGGAATGCAGCATCAGAATCACTTCATTGCTGAAAAACGGCAGCGCCCGGCGTAACGCAGAGGGCAGCAGAATCCGCCGATAAAGGGTGAACCGGCTCATGCCATAGGCTTTCGCGGCCTCGACTTCGCCGTGGGGAGTGGCTCTCAGGCTACCGGCGAAGATTTCTGTCATGTAGGCACAGGTGTTGAGCCCGAACGCGAGCACGGTGCAGTTGAAGCCATCGCGAAAAAACGCGTTGAGGAAGTCCTGTGTGCGGATCACGTGCAAGCTGTACACGCCCGTGTAGAAGAACAGCAGTTGAATGTACAAAGGCGTGCCGCGGAACACGTAGGTGTAGAACCACACGGGCGTACGGATCAGCGGGTTGCGGCTGACCCGGGCCACGGACAAGGGGACCGCCAGTAAAAAGCCGATCAGCACCGACAGGATCAGCAGCCACAAGGTCATGGCCAGCCCGGACAGATGCGGCCCGTCGCTCCAGAGATAAGCCTGCCAGTAAGTTTCAAGGATGCCGGTCATAGCGCAGCCTTCCTGACACCGATCGAATAGCGGCGCTCCAGCCACATCAGGACCAGGTTGGAGACGCTGGTAATGGCGAGATAGATCAGGCCGCCAACCAGGGTGAAATAGAAGAACTGCATCGAGCCTTTGCCGGCATCCTGGGTCGCTTTCACCACATCGGTCAGGCCGATAATCGAGACCAGGGCGGTCGACTTGATCAGCACTTGCCAATTGTTGCCAATGCCCGGCAGCGCATGCCTGAGCATTTGCGCAAACATGACCTTGCGGAAGGTTTGCCCACGGGTCATGCCGTAGGCCAGCGCCGCTTCGATCTGCCCCGCCGGGACTGCCTGGAAGGCGCCGCGAAAGGTCTCGGTAAAGTACGCGCCGTAGATGAAGGCCAGGGTCACTACACCGGCCAGGAACGGATCAATATCGACCTGGGCAATGTTCAGCCCATCGGTAATCCGGTTCAGCAGCATCTGCAGGCTGAAGAACAACAGCAGCATGATCACCAGGTCCGGCACGCTGCGAATCAATGTGGTGTAGCCGGTGGCCAGTGTGCGCAGCAAACGGCTGGAGGATAACTTGGAACTGGCGCCGAGCAGCCCTATGAGTAGCGCGATCGACAATGACCACAAGGCCAGTTTGATCGTCGCCAGAGTGCCGAGCAGAATCTGCGGGCCAAAGCCTTCCAGGAGCATTTCACTCTCCTTGTTCTTATTAGGTTGAGGTGAAGGGCAATACGCGAGCAGCGCCGTTCAAGCCGCTGCTCTGCATGAGTGGTCGCGCAGGGTTACTGAGCGCCGTAGATGTCGAAGTCGAAGTACTTCTTGTTGATCCGCGCGTAGGTGCCGTTGGCGAGAATGGTTGCCAGGGCCTTGTTCAGGTCTTCGCGAAGCTCGACATCGCTCTTGCGCAAACCGATGCCGTCTCCGACACCGAAGAACTTCGGATCATCCAGGGTCGCTCCGGCAAACTCGAAGTCCTTGCCCACCGGCTTGTTCAAGAAGCCATAGCTGGCCTGGATTGAACCTTGCAGGGAAGCGTCGAGCCGCCCCACCACCAGGTCGGCGTACACCTGATCCTGGTTCTGATAAGACAGAATCTCGACCCCTTGGGAGCCCCAGACAGCTTTGGCATAAGCCTCTTGTGTCGAGCCCTGCTCGACGCCGACGCGTTTGCCCTTGAGCGATTCGACGGTCGGCAACAGTGTCGAGCCGCGCTTGACCACCAGACGTGCCGGGGCGTTGGAAATCTTGTCGGTAAACGCAATCTGCTCCAGGCGTTTGGGGGTAATGGTCATCGACGATGCAACGGCGTCGAACTTGCGCGCCAGCAGCGCCGGGATCATTGCGTCCCAGCTGCTTTCTACCCAAACGCAGCGGGCCTTGAGTTCTTCGCAGAGCGCTTCGGCGATGTCGATACCGAAGCCGGTCAACTGACCGTCCTGGTTTTTGTACTCCAGCGGTGGATAGGACGGATCGACGCCCAGCCGCACAACTTTGCCAGTCCAATCGGCCGCCCCGGCCATGCCGGAGACCGTGAAAAACACCAGTGAAACCGCAGCGATCATCTTATTCATTATTTATTCCTCGTCAGGCTCGCCGAGCCAATTGCCAAGCGCTTGCGGACTGATACCGATGGTTGAAAACAGCGTGCTTCAACTCAGAAAACTTTCCGCCAGTTTGACCCAATAGCTGGCCCCGATCGGCAGGCAGGCATCATTGAAGTCGTACCCGGGGTTGTGCAGCAGACAACTGCCGTCCCCCTGGCCATTGCCGATCACCAGATAGCTGCCGGGGCAGCTTTCCAGAATGAAGGCAAAGTCCTCACTCGCGGTGAACGGCCGCAGATCCTCGATCAGCTGTCCTTCGCCCAACCACTCGCGAGCGACCTCACGGGCGAATGCGGTTTGCTCCGGATGATTGATCAACACCGGATGGCAATGCTGATAATCGACACGGGCCTGCGCACCGAAACCGGCCGCCTGGCCCTGCACCAGTTGGTTGATTCTGAGTTCGAGCAACTGGCGAACCTCCGGGCTCAGCGCTCGCACGCTCAGGGTCATTTCGGCCGTCGAAGGAATGACATTCGAGGCGGTCCCGGCATGAATCGAACCCACCGTGATGATCGCCATCTCCTGAGGGTCGACGTTGCGCGAGACAATGCTTTGCAGGGCCGTCACGATCGAGGCGCAGACCACCACCGGATCGATCGCTTTGTGCGGTACCGCGCCATGGCCGCCGTTGCCGATGATGGTGATCGTCACGGTGTCGGCAGAGGCCATGAACGGACCGCTGTAGAAGCCCAGGTGGCCGGCTGGATGGCCCGGCACATTGTGCATCGCGAACATCGCGTCGCAGGGAAATCGTTCGAGCAGGCCATCCTCCAGCATCTTCCGGGCACCACCCAGGCCTTCCTCGGCCGGCTGGAAAACCAGATGCAGGGTGCCGTTGAAGTCACGGGTTTGCGCCAGGTGTTTGCCCGCCGCCAGCAAGGTGGCGGTATGCCCATCGTGGCCACAGGCATGCATCACCCCGTCGATCCGGCTGGCGTAAGGCAAACCGGTGGTTTCCTGGATCGGCAGCGCATCCATGTCCGCGCGTAATCCCAGGGAGCGTCCCGGGCCATTTTTCAAGGTGGCGACCACACCGGTCTTGCCCACCCCTGTGCTGACCTGAAAACCCCAGGTCGTCAGGCACTGCGCGACCAGCTCACTGGTGGTGAACTCTGCAAAGCCCAACTCGGGATGCGCATGAATCCGTTGGCGCAGCGCGATCATTTCATCCTGTATTGCTGCAATCCCAGGCAGGACATGGCCGGTGTTCATGGTGCCGCTCCTCGATAAGATCATTCAGCCGACCCGCTGCCAAATGGCGAGTAGCGGGTGCTGTTGGATCGATCTTAGGCAGCGGGCGTTGTGCTGGGGAGTCTCAGTTTGGTTATGATGACAACCCATAGTTGTCACCAGGGTTCTCAGATGAAGTTGCATCAACTAGAGGCGCTGATCGCCAGCGCCGAGACCGGCAGCATCCGCGCCGCTGCTCGTTCACTGGGCATTTCTCAGGCGGCCGTGACCAAAGCGCTGCGCGAGATGGAAACCGCTCAACAGTTGCCGCTGTTCATGAGAACCCCCAGCGGCCTGAACTTCACTGAATATGGCAAGGTGTTGCTGACCCACGCCCGACTGGTGCTCAAGCAACTCGAGCATGCGCAGACCGAGCTCGATCACATGCGTGGCAAGGCCCAGGGCCGGCTCTGTGTCGGGATAACGCCCTGGGTCGCGTTGACCTTCTTGCCCGAAGTGGTACTGGCCTTTCGAGAGCGCATGCCGCAAGTCCGCCTTGAGCTGTTCGAGAGCCTGATGGCGGTTGCCCAGCCGCTGCTGCGCGATGGCAGCATGGATTTTGCGATTGGCCAATTGCATCCCTCACAGGCAACCCAGGAGTTTGCCTGCGAAACATTGCTCGATTACCAGACCTCGGTCCTGGTCCGCCAGGGCCATCCACGGCAGGGCTGTCGCTCGATCCATGAGCTGCTCGAGCAGAACTGGACCTTGAACTATGCGCCGGATGGCCACGATGCGCTGATGCAGGAGCTGTTCTGGAAGCATGGCGCGCAAATCAATGAGCAGCGCATCGTTCGGGCCCATTCATTGGCGATCTTGCAGATGATGGTCGAGCGGGCCGACATGTGCACCTGGGGGCCATCGATAGTGAGTATTGCCCCGCCGTTTCTGGGACGGGTGGTGTCCTTGCCACTGGCCGAACAATTCGAGCCCAGACAACTGAGCATCGTCACTCGCCGCAACGGCGCACTGAGTAATCCGGCGATCTGTTTCACCGAATGCCTGTTGCAGGTCATTCGGCGCCACGCCCGTTCCGCCAAAAAGGAAGATCGACAACTCTTTGAAACGCTGCGGCTGCTGGTTTGAGCCCTGCCGGGATCAGTGCCAGCAGACGCTGTATCGCGCTGTCTACCGGGTTGCAGGGATCTTCTTCACCGCCTCAAGCCAGGCCGGATCCAGTCGAGACTGCTCGGTATCGATGGCCAGGGCCTCCATGCGCGCCTGGTGCTGGTCGATCTCTCGCACCATCTGGCTGAGGGAGCTGGAGTTGCCATCCAGTTGGTGCATTTGTGTGATGCCCAGATGATAAAAACGCAGCAGTTTCATGGCCGTCGGATCATCGACCAACACGCCGGCAGTCACGTGATGCATGACGTTGGTGATGCGCATCAGGCTACGCTTGAGCTGCCAACCATAGACCGCCGCCGCCATCCACGGCTGCGACCAGAATCTGCCCCGCATCAGCAACACGCCCAGCAGCAGCGCGGCAATCACGCCCCCCAGGTTCAAACGAAAATTATCGCCGCCGGGTTCGCCGAACAGCATCACCGCCAGGCTCGACAGCAGCATCGCCAGTAGCACAAAGCCCACGGCTATGTACAAACTGCTGCGTCGTGTCTGCCGTCGATAGGCTTCAGGATTCCACTGTTTGATCTCGAACATCACGCCTGCTGGACCCCTTTGTCGAGTTGATATTACGATTGTCGGGCATTATCCCCCGTAGGGGCGCACATAGACACGCTTAATGATTTGGCATAGTTTTCAAAGACCTTGCCCTGGGTGCTGAAGTGCTCAGTCAATGTTTTTTTGCCATGACACAGGCTTGCCAACGCCAAAACCTGGAGCGTTACCGTAGGATGATCTGCGCAGAGCGAAGTAGCAGGCGCCATCAGGATCAGCTATAGAATGAGGGACCATCTGCGAATTGGGGAACGTCCATATGCAATCAGCCGATCGAACCGCCCCCTCCGGATAACAGTGACCACCGGAACTCACCACGTTTTTGGCTTTCCCATCCTGTCGTCGAAAAGAATATCTCGCTACGCGCGACCGCGGTTGCTGCCCACTATCTTCATGTCACTGAGCTGCACTGGCTCAGAGGCATTGTTCACAGGGAATCTAGAATGCCCCAAAGACAAGTAATCAATGCATCGGTAAGCCCTAAAGGCAGCCTGGAAACGCTGTCCCAACGTGAAGTCCAACAACTGAGCGAAGCCGGCTCAGGCAGTATCTACAAGCTGTTTCGCCAGTGCGCCCTGGCCATCCTCAACACTGGCGCGCACATCGACAACGCCAAGACCATTCTCGAGGCCTATGAGGACTTCGAGGTTCGCATCCACCAGCAGGATCGTGGAGTCCGCCTGGAACTGCTCAACGCGCCAGCGGATGCCTTCGTCGATGGCGAGATGATCGCCAGCACTCGGGAAATGCTGTTCAGCGCCCTGCGCGACATCGTCTATACCGAGAACGAACTGGACAGCGCGCGCATCGACCTGAGCAGCTCCCAGGGCATCACCGACTACGTCTTCCATCTGCTGCGCAACGCCCGGACTCTGCGTCCCGGTGTCGAGCCGAAAATGGTCGTGTGCTGGGGCGGCCACTCGATCAACACCGACGAGTACAAGTACACCAAGAAGGTCGGTCACGAACTCGGCCTGCGCCGCCTGGATGTCTGCACCGGTTGCGGGCCTGGCGTGATGAAGGGGCCGATGAAAGGCGCCACCATCGCCCACGCCAAGCAGCGCATGACTGGCAGCCGTTACCTGGGCCTGACTGAACCTGGCATCATCGCCGCCGAGGCGCCGAATCCGATCGTCAACGAACTGGTCATCCTTCCGGATATCGAGAAGCGCCTTGAGGCATTCGTACGAGTGGGTCACGGCATCATCATTTTTCCCGGTGGCGCCGGCACTGCCGAAGAATTTCTCTACCTGCTCGGCATCCTGATGCATCCGGACAACCGCGACCTGCCCTTCCCCGTGATCCTGACCGGACCGAAGAGCGCGGCCCCCTATCTCGAGCAATTGCACGCTTTCGTCGGCGCTACCCTGGGGGAAGAAGCACAGAGTCACTATCAGGTCATCATCGACGATCCCGCTGAAGTAGCCCGGCAAATGACCGAGGGGCTGAAGGCGGTCAAGCAGTTCCGCCGGGAGCGCAACGACGCGTTCCATTTCAACTGGCTGCTGAGGATCGAGGAAGGCTTCCAGCGCCCCTTCGACCCGACCCACGCCAACATGGCAAACCTTGCGCTCAAACGCGACCTGCCGCCTCACGAACTGGCAGCCAATCTGCGACGGGCCTTTTCCGGGATCGTTGCCGGCAATGTGAAAGACAAGGGCATCCGCCTCATCGAGCAGCATGGCCCCTACAAGATCCACGGCGACGCGGTCGTCCTGCAGCCTCTGGAGCACTTGCTGCAAGCCTTCGTGCGACAGCACCGAATGAAGCTGCCAGGCGGCGCGGCGTATGTGCCTTGTTATCGAGTGGTGACCTGAAGAACGGGGGGATAATTGGCTTGGCCCCGTAGCAGCTGCCGAGCCTGCGAGGCTGCGTTCGAGGCGGGGTCGCGCTCGACCGAAGTCCTCGCAAAATCCTGCGCCCCCCGGTTTCCTTAGAGAGACCTCATCGCTCGATTTAGCGCCTGCTTCGCAGTCGAACGCAGCCTCGCAGGCTCGGCAGCTGCTACACGCGCCTGATATCCGGCACGGCGCAGGGAAGCTCCCGCTACTACACTCAATAATTGCCCTACACAGGGAAAGTGCTCAGGAGCTTATGGCCGTTCGTAATGGACCTGTGAGGGTTTGCATTCACAGTGATACCGGACAGGACGACGCTATGGCGTCCCACTTGTCCCGGACCCAGATCGGTTCCGGGAGCTCGCGCAGCAGACGGCCTCACGGCACATTTGCGTCTGCACGGTCGCCCTGATCATCTATCCAGCCACCGCCGGGCAGGTTGTCAGCTGATCAAACAACTCCAGTGGACAGTGGCCCCTCTGCAGGAGGACAGGCAAATGGACGAGGCCAAACTCAATGATTTCATGGGCAAGCTGGTTTCCGACATGGGCGGAGCGGCGATGCTCGCCAGCATGATCCTCGGCGAAGAACTCGGTCTGTACCGGGCCATGGCCGACAGCCAGCCGGTCACCCCCGAAGTGCTCGCCGACAGGACCGGTTGCAACCCGCGGCTGCTCCGTGAGTGGCTCAGCGCTCATGCGGCTTCCGGCTACATGGAGCACAAAGACGGGCAGTTCCGCCTGCCCGAGGAGCAAGCCCAGGCATTGGCGATCGAGGACTCCCCGGTCTATGTAGCGGGTGGTGCCTCGGTAGTCGCGGCGTTGTTCCACGACAAGGACAAACTGGTCAACGCCATGCGCGGCGATGGCGCCCTGTCCTGGGGTGATCACCATCCGTGCATGTTCAACGGCACGGAGCGTTTCTTCCGGCCGGGCTATCGGGCGCACCTGATAGCCGAGTGGCTGCCGGCCCTGGAGGGAGTGGTCGCCAAGCTCCAGGCCGGGGCCAAGGTGGCAGACATCGGCTGCGGGCACGGCGCATCGACCGTGATCATGGCCCAGGCCTTCCCGGCATCACGTTTCGTTGGTGTCGATTTCCACGCACCGTCCATCAAGACCGCGAAGCAACGCGCGCAAGAAGGTGGCGTGACGGATCGTACGAGCTTCATTCAGGGCACCGCCAAGGACTACCCTGACAACGATTACGACCTGATCTGCTACTTCGATTGCCTGCACGACATGGGTGACCCGGTCGGCGCCGCCCGGCATGCGTTTAGAGCGCTCAAGCCGGACGGAACGGTGCTGCTGGTGGAACCTTACGCCAACGATACCCTCGACGAAAACATGACCCCGGTGGGGCGCTTGTTCTACGCCGCGTCGACTTTCATCTGCACGCCGAACTCGCTGTCCCAGGAGGTTGGTCTTGGGTTGGGTGCGCAAGCTGGAGAGGCGCGCTTGCGTGAAGTGTTCACCGAGGCCGGGTTCAAGCAATTCCGCCGGGCCACGCAAACCCCGTTCAACCTGATCCTCGAGGCGCGCAAGTAACCGGTAGTTGCACATCGTTGACATGGCGCTGATGGCGGGCGGCGCCATGCCAGGATATCGAGTGTTCCGGGCGCAACCCTGGATAACGCCCTTACCGGGCCCGGTTCAAAAGGGTATGGTCAATTTCATCCAGTAGGCATCGCCTTCGGCACGATTTCGCACCGCGGTTTCCTGTTCCCATTTCGCCGTCAGGAACCAGCCTTTGTCGCTGGTGTACTTCACCGATGGACCCATGGCAAACGCGCGCCCCTTGTTGTCTTCGATGCGTTCGCCGTGCTGTCGGTCATCGGTGGTCTGGCGATAAGCGTAGCCTCCCACGCCGACCACCCAACCGTTACCCAGGCCCCAACCAAGCGCATAGTCCACGTGCAGTTCCTGGCCGGAACGGTAATCGGTGGCGGGGTTTTCCAGGTTGAAGTCGTACATGATTTTCGCGTCGATATTCAAACCCGCAGGGTCGATGTACGACAATGCGAAGACCGGTTGGATGCCCCAGTAGTTGCGGCCGATGTTGGCCAGGTCATGGCGATCGTAGTCACCGCTGGGGGCCAGAAAATCAAGGGCGACGATGGTGTGCAGTTTTTCGCTCAAGTGATAACCCAGCGCTGGCCCGAAAATGATATCGCCCAAGCCCTGCTTGCTTTGCGACTGGTCATTGACCTCGACCTTGAGGTCGACCAGCGGCACGATGGCATGGAAGGCCAGGCTGGCGCCCAACACCTGCTGTTCGGTCACCCAGATCAACCGGGGGGCGATCGAGTTGGCCCGGACCCGGAAGTCCACCGGCAGTTTTTCCCCGTCATTGCCACGCAGTGAATCCGCTTCGTAGTGGCCGATATAAAATTGCGCATAGAACCCTGGCGGTGGCATCGCTCCAGACAGGTAGTTTTCCGCGCCCATCGGGTAGGTCGAACCGCCGCCTTCGGTGGCCTGGGCGTTGCCCGCAAACCCCGCCAAAAGACTCAGACCGGCACAGCGCAGCAGCCTGCGGGCATTGATCGCTGATTCTTGCTTCATCGTTGATGACCTTTATTGTTTTTATGATCGGACAAGGCGTTGCCGCCCGAGCGGTAAGACGGGCAACGCCAAAGCAGTAAGCTCAAATACGTTTGAAGAGTGCCGAACGGGTGTTCTGTGTAGCGCCATCCGCTGCGCTGTAGAAGCGCTCCATGAAAATGTCGCGTTCGAACAGACGCCCTTGCATCAAGCAACTGATCGCCGCATCGATCATCGGTGGCGGGCCGCACAGGTAGGCTTTGTTGGAACTGAAGCGACCGTCGAAGTGCGCCTTTGCCGCTTCGTGCACGTAGCCGTTGAAACCGCCCCACTCGGCATCGTCGGCCTGGCTGAGCGCCGGGACATAGATGAAGTTCGGGTAGCGTCGCGCCAGTTCCTCGAACAGCTCGCGGTTGTAAAGTTCGGCGAGATTGCGTGCGCCCTGAAACAGCACGATGCGCCGCGTGTCATTGGCTTCGAGCAAGTCGAGAATCATTGACTGCGGACTGGACAGGCCCGAACCACCGGCAATGAAAATCAGATCGCCAGCCTGTGAGGTGCGAACAAAAAACTGCCCATAGGGCCCCGATAACTCGACAGCATCACCGACTTTCAATTGGTTATGGATGTTCCCGGTGGCTTTGCCGCCGTCCACCAGCCGCACATGCAGCTCGACTTCATCGGCACGGCTCGGCGGATTGGCCAGGGAGAATGCCCGCGTGCCTTCGATGCCCGGCAGTTGCAGGTTGATGTATTGCCCGGACTGGAATGCCATCGACCGATCCAGTTTCAGGTGCAGGCCCTTGATGGTCGGCGACAGGTCGACCAGTGCCGTCACCACCCCACGGTAATCCTCGACCGGGTGACCGGCGAAATCCGGATCGACGTCGATGTCGGCCTCGATGACCATGTCGCTTTGCGGTATGGCGCAACAGGCGAGGATCTTGCCCTCGTCACGTTCCATGTCCATCAGGGCGAAGGATGAAGCGGCGCCAAGGTCTGCATCGCCTTCCAGGACCTGGACCTTGCAGGTGGCGCATGTGCCATGGCCACAGGCGAAGGGCAGCCAGACACCCTGGCGCAGGGCAGCCTGCAGAATGGTCTGGCCCTCCTCCACCTCTATCTGCTCGCCCGTGGGTTCGATGGTGACTTGATAACTCATGATCGTTTCCTCAGTTGAACGTGCCGGCGATGCCGTTCAAGCCCGGGGTCGCCAGATGCAACAGGCTCTTATGGCCGATACCGTTTTCAATCAGGCTGGCCGCGCCGTTCGGGATAAAGGCCTGATCGTCCAGGCGCCACAGGGCTTTACCGAAGTCCACCTGAGGCGCATCCGGATGCTGGGAAATCGACGGCTTGACCACCTGTTCGATGAAGTCTGTAAAACTCATCTCAGGTGGTAGCGGGAAGGTGAATGGCGCGCAGAACATCAGGTGTTTTTCCCAGCACAGGTACACCAGTTGCAGGCCGTGGAAATTTTCCTGGCGATCCAGGGCGTGGGCCTCATAGGGGCCGATGGCAGTCACGGGCATGATCTTGTCCTTTCTTGTTATGACGCAGTGTTCTTGTAGGGCTGGCGTACGCCAGGGCGCACGCCAGGATCCGGGCGGCTCGATTCAACCGGTCTTGAGCAGATCGGGGTCGGTCGGGGTGGCCGGCGTGCTGTGTTTGTCGTTCGGATGCCAGTCCTGCCAGCGGCGATGTTCTGCCGAGCCCAGGTATTCGAAGTTGTCTTCGCCGGGATTGATGTTGTAGTAGTCGCGAACCACCGATTCGACGTCGGCACCGCCGCAGTTACCCTGCAGAATCTGATGCACCGGCAGCCAGGCCTGGATGTACTTTTCAGGCTCGTGCTGGAAGATGTCGCAGCAACCATCGGAGCAGAAGTGGTAGCGATCGCCGGCGTGTTCAGCGCTGCGGTGGCTGAGGGTGGTCGGGTCATCCGGTTCGCTGAAGCCCAGCGGGATCTGGCAGATCTGGCACAGCATCGGCAGGGTCGGGTTGTAGAAACGCTCGCCCTTCTCCTGCAAGGCACGCCAGTGTTCAAAGCGTGGGCGATAGATCTCGTCGAAGGTGTCCGGGTATTTTTCCGAAAGCCAGTCCAGCTCTTCGTCGGTGGGCATCCACGTATGGAAGTTGGTCGCCTGGCTGTACTGGTAGAAAATCGACCAGGCCTGATGGGTGATGTGTTCCTTGCCGATGTTCGCCTCTTCGACGTATTTCGGCGGACGGATGCCGTAGCGCTCCAGGTCCTTGAACAGCGCACCGCCGGCCTCTTCGAAATACACGCCCCAGGCTTCGGACCAGGACATGACTTTGTTCGGCAGCATGTAGTCCATCATCATCCCGACCAGGGTCAGCAGCCGGTAGCCGCGCCAGAACCACTTGTCGATCCAGCGCTGGATGATCGGCACGTTGTCTTCGTGCTGCTCGAGGAGGAACTTGATCACCTCAAGGCCGAGGGTCATGTGTCGCGCTTCGTCCGATTGCGCGGAGAAGCCAAAGGTCACCGTGGCCATGTCGCCATTGAACGCTGCGCCGGACATGAACGGCACGAACAACAGGTTGGTCAGCACGTATTCGAACGAGAAGGAAATCGCCGTGAGGAATTCGAACGGACCGGCGGTGCGCGCGTCTTCGAAGAACGATTTCGGCACCGAGAGAAACCACACCCGGTCATGCATGTGAGCGAAATCATGCAGGCCGTTGAAGTGCTTGTTGTAATGACTCATGGCGTGAATCTGGGTCTGCACGTGGCGCAGTTCGTCGATGGCCTGCATCTGACAAGCGACCCGCGCGCCGGCTCCGCTGAACTGTCGGCCGACCCGGGCGAATCCCTGGTAGGCCTGGTACTCCAGCGGCGTGACGCCGGACAGGAACAGCTTCAACGCGTTGACATATCGCGCGTCGGACAAGGTGGTGTGACCGTTGTTCTGCGAGAACGCGTCGAAGATCGCATAGAGCTTCTTCTCTTTCTCGGCCTGGTACTTCCAGTAGGTGTCCATGGTCAGGCGGAAGGGGTCTTCCCACTTGTCCCAATCGGTAATCTTGATCCCCTCGAAACGCTCGTGAGGAAAAATGTCTTCGTGACTCTGGTAGCTCGGCTCCCAGTCCAGGTCACGGGTCATGCAACGGTATTTTTCTTTGGCATTCAGGCGTTTTTTCGCGGCCATGATGAGTCTCCCGGCTCTTGTATTTGTCTAAAGGAAAAGCTGATCAGTTGTTCCAGTGCAGGGAAAAGCTGTCGTCCTCTTCCTCGACGTTGCCGCCCAGGGTGATGACGTACATCAGCATTTCCTGGATGTCCCAGGGATTGCCGGTGATGCCCTCCACCGTTTCACGGCGGATATCCAGGCGCCCTTCGGCTTCGATGCGGATCATCGACGGCTGGTGCCGGACCTCGGCACCCGGGTTGTCCTGAACGATGGCGTCGACGATGTAACGCGAGTAGTCGGTGTCCTGCAGGTTCATATAAACGCGCGATTTCATGGGGCTACTCCGGTCAGGCCGATCTTCTTCAAGCGGGCTGCGAACTCGCTGCAGACCTCATCCAGCGCGGCATCGCCCGGGACCATGGCCGCCAGCGGTCGCAAGGCCTGCACCGCGCGCTGGCTCCAGTAATCGATCCAGCCCTCGACGCGGGCCCTGTTTTCCGGGCTTTCATTGATTACGGTCTTGACCAGGGCATCGACCCAGCGCTGGCTTTCGGCGAACCACAGGCGCATGAACTCGGTGAGCATGCCCACCTGCCCCGCCCCGTTGGCACTCAGTTGCTCGTCGAATTTGTGGAACAACAGCGGATACACCAGGCCATCGCTGATCAGGTTCTGGGCCAGGCTGAGCTCGAACCAGTCGCGCACCACCAAGGTGTCTTCCACGTAACGGCGCAGCCCTTGCCAGGCCGGGTCGTTCAGCCACTGCTGCTTGGCCTTGGCCAGCAGCAGGACGTCGCCATCATCGAGCATCAGGCCGATGCGCGAGAGGTATTGGGCGATGCCCAGACGGTCCATGGCGTGGAACATGTGCATCTGGGTCAGGCTGGTGCCGAAGCCATCGGCGGCGATGTTGCTGTTGTTCATGTTCGCGCCCAGTTCCGCATGGCGCAGCGGCAGCAACAGCGAACTTATTTGTTCGAGGTTCTGGGCGTCGAGGCCGGCGAGCATGTTGCGCTTCTCGCAGAAGGCGTAATCGTGTTCGGCGTTTTCCTGCATTTTTGCCCGGGCCTGGACATAGGCGCCGTAGTAATACTGGCGAGGGTCGGTGACCGCGCCCCAGTCGGCCATGACCACGCTGGTGCGGGTCTGGTCGTTGAGCAATTTGTCCGGCTGCCACAAAGGGCGGTAGTGGAAGTTGGCCGCCGACTCGAGGTCGAAACTGGCCTCTTGATAACGCGTGGCGACTTTGTCACCGAAGCGCCGACGGGTATGACCGAAGGTATTGCGCAAGGTCTCTACCGTCGTCGTCTTGATTTCTACACTCATGGCTTTTGGGTCCTGTCATTGTTGTTGTAGTCAGGCAATACACAGCGGCTCAGTGGCTCGAATCCTGGTTGCCGGGATCGGCGGCAGACTCGCCGTAGCGCCACTTCTGCATGTCCGCATCGATCGCTTCGGACATCTGCGCATCCATGTGCTGCACCCGGTTGGTCACGCAGAACTGCTCGAAGGCCGGACGCGGCATGACCAACTCGACGTACAGGTCCGGCGTGCCGATGGCGAAGTCGAATTCGACGAAGGTGTCCTCCAGCGAACTGCGCACCCGGACGTAACGGGGCAAACGGTCAAAGGGGTTGGATTGGCACTTCATGTTCTGCTCCTCAGTCGGGCTGAACAGTGCAGAGCAATGCCTGTGCCAAGGCTTTGAAAATGAATTTTTTAGCTATTAACTAATTGATTTAAAACAGATAAATAGGGAGGAAGCGGGATAATCGAGTGGCGGAAGAGAGGTAGATTCAGACTTGAATCCCCAAGGGATTTGATCATTTGATCAATTGAATAAAGTCTTTTAAGCAAATGGATCAAAGCCGCTCACAATTGACTTTCTCGGCAAATTCAGGCCGTTTAATAAATAGCTTGATGAGATCGTCTTGAGCCTGAGCAACGATCAAGGCCTGCCCTGCCCAGGTGCTTCCGACACCACAGCGCCAGGCCTCTGCAAGAAAAGTCCCTACTACAAAAAAAAACCGGGGTTAGCGTGCATGAGCATGAAATACAGAGCTTCGGAGCATTCTCCGTTACTCAAGGACTTGGCCGATCGCATTCGCTTTCTCGGCAGCGAAGGCAAGATCTGGCTCGACGAACAGCGCATGTTGCTGATGCAGGTGTCAGCCATGGCGTCCTGCCGTCGCGAGCTGATCGAAATGGTCGGCGAGGAGCGCGCCAAGGGTTTCTTCCTGCGCCTGGGTTATCAGTCAGGACTGAAAGACGCCGAACTTGCGCGCAAACTTCGGCCTAATGGCAGCGAGATCGAGATGTTCCTCACCGGCCCGCAATTGCATTCGCTCAAGGGCATGGTCAACGTTCGGCCGCTGAAGATGGACATCGATCTGGAGACCGGCCACTTCTACGCCGACATCGAATGGCTCGATTCCTTTGAGGTCGAAAACCACCAGAGCGAGCACCTGGAGTCAAAACAACCGGTGTGCTGGATGCTGTTGGGTTATGCGATCAGTTACACCTCGTTTTTCGTCGGCCGGCAGATCATCTACAAGGAAGTCAGTTGCCGCGGCTGTGGCGATGCCCAGTGCCGGATCATCGGCAAGCCGGCCGAAGAATGGGACGATGCAGAAGCGTTCATGCGCTACTTCCAGAGCGATCCGATCATCGAGGAACTGCGCAGCTTGCAGATCCAGGTCGAGAGTCTGGGCGAGCGCCTCGACCTGCGCGCCGGACAGTTCTATGGCATCGGCCAGTCCGCTGTGTATCGCAAGACCTGTGCGCTGATCGACAAGGCCGCTCCCGGCAAGACCTCGATGTTGCTGACCGGCGAGACCGGCGTCGGCAAAGAAATCATCGCCCGCAGCGTGCACCTGCGCAGCGAACGGGCGGACGGACCATTCATTGCGCTGAACTGCGCGGCCATCCCCCCGGACCTGATCGAGTCCGAGTTGTTCGGCGTCGAAAAAGGCGCCTACACCGGCGCCAATCAATCACGTATGGGCCGTTTTGAACGGGCCCATGGCGGGACGCTGTTTCTCGACGAAATCGTCGAACTGACGCCCCGGGCCCAGGCCAGTCTGTTACGCGTTTTACAGGAGGGTGAACTGGAACGCGTGGGTGACAGCCAGGTCCGCCGAGTCGATGTACGCGTCATCGCCGCGACCCATGAGGACCTTGCCCAGGCCGTCAAGTCCGGGCGGTTTCGCGCCGATCTTTACTATCGGCTGAATGTCTATCCGGTGAGAATCCCGGCTTTGCGTGAGCGCCGCGAGGATATTGCGCTGCTCATCGAGCACTTCCTCGACAAACTGCGCGCGAGCTACCCGCAGAAAATCCTCGGACTCTCCGATCGTGCGCTCGAAGCCTGCATGCGTTATGACTGGCCGGGGAATATCCGCGAGCTGGAAAACCTCATCGAGCGCGGCGTGATCATTACCGATAACAACCAGAGCATTTCTGTCGATGCGCTCTTCCCCCACCTTTCGGACGAAGCACAGAGCATCGGGCTGACCAGCGAGGGCAACCTGGTCAGCCAGGAAATAGACGCCGGCAGCGACTGGGCCGAACAATTGATCGATCTCGGCCTGAGCCTGGAAACGGTGGAACAGGCCCTGATACAAGGTGCGTTGAAACGTACCGGGCAAAACGTTTCGCAAGCCGCGCGGTTACTCGGCATGACCCGCCCTGCCCTGGCCTATCGGCTGAAGAAAGACCCGGATGAAAGCGAACTGGAATCCGGCCCGGTGACAAAGTGACCGGGAGATTGGGACGCCCGTCCAGACCGCGCTTTGCGTTCGGCGAAATAACCGCTCGATGACGTTTTTCTAGCCTGTGTGTGCCGCTTTGGTCCTTGCCCTGCCGGCTCATCTCTAGGATTCTGTACAGACCCATCAGGGCGGTTCGTGGCCGCCCCAAGTACCGCACTGGAGAGGCCCGCATGAAGACCGTAGCCGAATTGCTGAAGTTGAAGGTCAAGCACAACCAGCAAGTCCATACCATCCCCAAGGATCACACGGTGCTGGAAGCGCTGATGGTCATGGCCGAGAAAAACGTCGGTGCTTTACCGGTGGTGGAACATGGCCTGGTGGTCGGCATGATCAGCGAGCGCGACTATGCCCGCAAACTGGTCCTGCATGGACTGTCTTCGGTCCGCACGCCGGTCAGCGCCATCATGAGCGCACCCGTCATAACGGTGGACTCCCACCAGACCGTCGAGAGCTGCATGGGCATCATGACCGACAGCCACCTGCGCCACTTGCCGGTGGTGGAGAACGGCCAACTGCTGGGCTTGCTGTCCATCGGCGACCTGGTCAAGGAAGCCATCGCCGAACAGGCCGACCTGATCCGGCAGCTGGAGCAGTACATTCGCGGGGAATAGGCTGAGCCAAAGTGCTTCAACTCCGGTATTGGCAGCGGAGCTCGATATGAGCGATGGACTTGACTGCGAGCCCCTCGAAAAACTGTGCCGCTGGATGGCCGGGCAACCCTTCGTGATCCTCACCGGCGCGGGCATCAGCACGCCTTCCGGAATTCCCGACTACCGCGACACCGAGGGCGTTCGTCGCGGGAAGGCACCGATGATGTATCAGGAATTCCTCAGCGCACCCTCGGCGCGTCGGCGTTATTGGGCGCGGGCGATGCTCGGCTGGCCGCGGATCCGCCAGGCTCGGCCGAATGCCGCCCATCAGGCGCTGGCCGGCTTGCAGTCCCGGCAACGGATCGCCGGGCTGATCACGCAAAACGTCGACACTTTGCATGACCAGGCCGGCAGCCAGGATGTGATCGAACTGCATGGCAGCCTGCACAGGGTGCTGTGCCTGGATTGCGCGCAACGTACTGAGCGCCATGCCATCCAGATGCTCATGGAAGCACAGAATCCTTATCTGGCCGGAGTCGACGCCGTTCAGGCGCCTGATGGCGACACCTTGCTCGACCCGGCTTTCGAAGCCCGCTTCCAGGTCCCCCGCTGCCCCCACTGCGACGGCGAACGGCTGAAGCCGGACGTGGTGTTCTTTGGCGAAAACGTCGCCCAGGCGACTGCCGCCAAGGCCATACGCTGTGTCGAACAGGCTGCCGGGTTATTGGTGATCGGGTCATCACTGATGGCCTATTCGGCGTTTCGCCTGTGCCGGGCGATCGCCGAGCAACACAAGCCACTGATCGCCATCAACCTGGGCAAGACCCGCGCCGACGATCTGCTGGACCTGAAAATCGAAGCATCCTGCGAGCAACTGCTGCCGCTGATCGCCGAACGCCTGGGGTGATCCGCCTCAGACCAGACCGCAATAGCGTTCCCCCAGCCGTTCATCCTGCAAGATATCAAACAGCGCCTGGGCCGCGGCCGACAACTCGTGGCCCGACTCGGTCAGCACGCCGATGGCTCTCGTCAGCGGGTCGCGCAGGGTGATGCAGCGCGCGCCCAGCTCGTGCATCTGCCCGGCACACAAGGCCGGCACCACGCTCACACCCAATCCGCTGGCAACCATCCGCCCGACCGTTGCCAACTGGTGACTCTCCAGCTCCACCGGCAGTTTCATATTGCGCGCCTGCAGATGCTCCTCGAGCATGACGCGTACGGTCGAGGGCCTTTGCAAGGTAATGAACGGCAGCTTCAACAAGGATTGCCAGTCGGTTTCACCCCGGTCGGCCAAAGGCGAATCACTCGGTACCACGGCGACGAAGCGGTCGATGTACAAGGGCGTGAACTGCAGCGAAGAACTTTGCTGCGGCTCGAAGGCCACGCCCAATTCCACCTGGCGGTCGCGGACCATTTCCAGCACCTGCTCGTTGATCACGTCGTTGACCGTAACGTTGACGTGGGGGTAGCGCGAGCGAAAGGTCTTCAGAATCGATGGCAACAGATTGCCGGCAAAGGAAGGCATCGCTGCGAGGGTCACGCGGCCGCGATGCAGGGTGAAGCGTTGACGCAGTTCGTCCTCGGCATTGTCCCAGTCGGCAATCAGCCGCCGCGCCAGCGGCAGCAGCGCGTCACCTTCCGGGGTCAAGGCGACATTGCGCGTGGTGCGGCTGAACAGTCGCCCCCCCAGACCTTCTTCCAGCGCCTTGATTGTCAGGCTCAGGGCCGACTGGGACAGGTGCAGGCGCTCGCAGGCCACGGCAAAGCTGAGGCTGTGGGCCACTGCAAGAAATGCACGGATCTGTTTGACAGTCATCAGTGAGGCCTTTGCGTGTCGATTATCCTGTTTTATCTATTAATCATACTTAAAAATCAACTTAACAAATGAATTATCCCACGCAACACTCTTGTCCATACGGCTAGCCAGCCGCCCCCAAAGAATAAAAGAGGATGGTGCATATGGCAGGTTTCGATAAGCGCGTGGCTTCCTATGAGGAAGCATTGGCTGGTCTGGAAGACGGCATGACCGTTATTTCCGGTGGCTTCGGTCTGTGTGGCATCCCGGAAAACCTGATCGCCGAGATCAAGCGCAAAGGCACTCGCGATCTCACCGTGGTTTCCAACAACTGTGGCGTCGACGGTTTCGGCCTCGGCGTGCTGCTCGAAGACCGGCAGATCAGCAAAGTGGTCGCCTCCTATGTCGGTGAAAACGCCCTGTTCGAGAAGCAACTGCTCAGCGGTGAAATCGAAGTCGTATTGACCCCGCAAGGTACCCTGGCGGAAAAAATGCGCGCTGGCGGCGCTGGCATCCCGGCATTCTTTACTGCCACCGGCTACGGCACCCCGGTTGCCGACGGCAAGGAAACCCGCGAATTCAAAGGTCGCCCGTACCTGATGGAAGAGTCGATTACCGGCGACTTCGCCATCGTCAAAGGCTGGAAGGCCGACCACTTCGGTAACGTGGTCTATCGCCATACTGCACAGAATTTCAATCCGCTGGCTGCCACCGCCGGCAAGATCACCGTGGTCGAAGTCGAAGAAATCGTCGAACCGGGCGAGCTGGACCCAACGCAGATCCACACTCCAGGCATCTACGTGGACCGGATCATTTGCGGCACCTTCGAGAAGCGCATCGAACAGCGCACCGTGCGCTCCTGATCCCCTTCCCTTCCAGCCCGAAGCTCTTGATAACAGAGCGTGGAGAAAAAAAACAATGGCTCTTACCCGCGAACAAATGGCTCAGCGCGTCGCCCGCGAAATGCAGGACGGCTTCTACGTGAACCTCGGCATCGGCATTCCGACCCTGGTCGCCAACTACATTCCCGAAGGCATGGAAGTCATGCTGCAATCGGAGAACGGCTTGCTCGGCATGGGCTCCTTCCCGCGCGAAAATGAAGTCGACGCCGACATGATCAACGCCGGCAAGCAGACCGTCACCGCGCGCATCGGGGCATCGATTTTCTCCTCCGCCGAGTCCTTCGCGATGATTCGCGGCGGCCATATCGACCTCACCGTGCTTGGCGCGTTTGAAGTCGATGTGCAAGGCAACATCGCCTCCTGGATGATCCCCGGCAAGCTGGTCAAGGGCATGGGCGGCGCGATGGACCTGGTGGCCGGTGCCGAGAACATCATCGTCACCATGACCCACGCCTCCAAGGACGGTGAGTCGAAACTGCTGTCGCGCTGCAGCCTGCCGCTGACTGGCGCCAACTGCATCAAACGCGTGCTGACCGACCTGGCGTATCTGGAAATCCGTGATGGCGCGTTCATCCTCAAGGAACGCGCGCCCGGCGTCAGCGTCGAGGAAATCGTCAGCAAGACCGCTGGTAAGCTGATCGTGCCTGAGCACGTTCCAGAAATGCAGTTCAGCGCTTGATGAGGAGTGATTCGATGCAAGAAGTCGTGATTGTCGCCGCCACCCGGACCGCCATCGGCAGCTTCCAGGGTTCGCTGGCCAGCATCCCGGCGCCGGAACTCGGCGCTGCGGTGATCCGCCGTCTACTGGAGCAGACCGGCTTGAACCCCACCGAAGTGGATGAAGTCATCCTCGGCCAGGTACTCACCGCCGGCAGCGGCCAGAATCCGGCACGCCAGGCCTCGATCCTCGCCGGCCTGCCCCACGCGGTACCGGCGCTGACCCTGAACAAAGTCTGCGGCTCGGGCCTCAAGGCCCTGCACCTGGGCGCCCAGGCGATTCGTTGCGGCGATGCGCAAGTGATCATCGCCGGCGGCATGGAAAACATGAGCCTGGCGCCGTACGTCTTGCCGGCTGCCCGCACCGGCCTGCGCATGGGCCACGCCAAAATGATCGACAGCATGATCACTGATGGCCTGTGGGACGCGTTCAACGACTTCCACATGGGCATCACCGCCGAGAACCTTGTCGACAAGTACAAGCTTACCCGCGAGGAACAGGATGCCTTCGCCGCCGCCTCGCAGCAAAAGGCTACGGCAGCCATCGAGGCCGGTCGCTTCGCTGACGAAATCACCCCGATCCTGATCCCGCAGCGCAAAGGCGATCCACTGTCCTTCGCGGTCGACGAACAACCCCGCGCCGAGACCAGTGCAGCCTCACTGGCCAAGCTCAAACCGGCCTTCAAGAAAGACGGCAGCGTCACCGCCGGCAACGCCTCCAGCCTCAACGACGGTGCCGCTGCCGTACTGCTGATGAACGCCGACAAAGCCAAGGAACTCGGCCTGCCGGTACTGGCGCGCATCGCCAGTTACGCCAACGCTGGCGTCGACCCGGCGATCATGGGCATCGGCCCGGTATCGGCGACCCGTCTGTGCCTGAAAAAGGCCGGCTGGAACTTCGGCGAGCTGGACTTGATCGAAGCCAACGAAGCCTTCGCCGCCCAGTCACTGGCCGTCGGCAAAGAGCTGGAATGGGACGCGAGCAAGGTCAACGTCAACGGCGGCGCGATTGCTTTGGGTCACCCGATCGGCGCATCGGGATGCCGGGTGCTGGTGTCCCTGCTCCACGAAATGATCAAGCGTGACGCCAAGAAAGGCCTCGCCACGTTGTGCATCGGTGGCGGCCAGGGCGTAGCGCTGGCGATCGAACGGACGTAAGTCCGCAAGCGTTCAACAGGTAAAGCCAGGATCCACGAAAATCCAGTTTTACCTGGCAAGAAACCAGGCGCGATTCCGGTCGCACCTGGCCTTGATTCCCTTCGAGCCTATTGGCTCAATGACAGCCCTCCGGGATCCCGGCCCACAGGGTTTTGCTCAGCCTTTTCCCGATCGCCTTCGAGTTCAAATTCCGCCTGCAGCATCGCAACGAACGCATCGCGAGCAGGATGGTGCGTGGAATGCTCGTGCCAATAAAACAGGTTATCGATGGCTGTGAGCTCTGGAAATTCATAACCGGCCCAGCCGGAACTCGGTCCGTATTGCTCAAAGATTCCCCGGGGAACCAAGGCAACACCCGCGCCCGCACTGACGCATCCGGCGATAGCCCCATAGCTGGCGATGCTGACGATGGGCTGATGATGACCCTGCCGGGCCAACCAGCGCTCCAGCGCCGCTCGATAGGGACATCCTGCTGGCCACATGAAGATGGCCTTGCCTTGCAAATCCGCCGCATCGCGCAACGGTCCCAGGGAAGGCGAAGCAATCAGCACCAGATCTTCTCGATAGATGAAGGTTCGCTTGAGCAGCGGGCGTTCGACATCGACCGCAACGATCACCCCATCGAGCGTGTGGTTCAAGGTGTCGTCCAGCAACTGTGACCAGGTGCCGGTGCTCAGCTCCAGTGAAACAGTCGGGAAACGTTCATGGAATTTCGCCAATAGCCGAGGCAATCGGCCTGTGGCAGAAGACTCGATCGCGCCGATTCTCAACGGGCCAGTCGGTGCTGCCGTGGGATCCACTGCGCGTTTGGCCTCGTCGGCCAGGGCCAGAATTTTAGCGGCATAGGTCAGGAACACTTCGCCTGCCGGGCTAATGCGCAGCCCCCTGCCTTGGCGATAGAACAACGCGACGCCCAGTTCGGCTTCCAGTGATTTGATGCGCGCGGTGATGTTCGACGGCACGCAGTGCAACACCTCGGCCGCGCGAGCGATGCTCCCGGTATCCGCGACTGTTTTGAACATCCGAATCTGTGCCAGCTCCATAAGTCACCCAAAGTGAATGGTTAGCTCAGTATAAGTCGGTTGTAGTGAACGAACAGACTTCTGATACTCAGCCCGCGAGGTCAGAAAGCGCGCACTGAAGCGATAGCTGCTTTGACCTTTTCGCTTAATGGTTGAGTCGCTGGAGCAGCAAAATGTCAGGTGGGCCGTCTGTGAAAGTCGTGATTGCGGCGATGTTCGTCATCCTCTGCTGGGCCTATTCGCCGATCGGGATCCGTATCGGCTTACAGGCCTACGAACCCGGTCACTTGGCCTTGCTGCGGTTTCTGATCGCCTCGGCCTTCATGGCGATCGTCGCCCTGTTCATGGGTATTTCGTTGCCCAGGCTCAGGGACCTTCCGCTGCTGGTGATCCTTGGCTTCTTTGCTGTCAGCCTGCATCACCTTGCCTTGAACTTCGGCCAGCGCGGGGTCAGCGCCGGGGCGGCCAGTGTACTGGCGCAGTCCACGCCTTTATTCAGTACGCTTCTGGCTCATTTCATTTTCAAGGACCGGGTCAGTTCCTGGCGATGGGCTTGTGTACTGCTCGGCATGCTGGGCGCAATCGTCGTGGTCACCGGTGACCGTGGCTTTGGCAGCGTTGATGCCCATGGTTTGTTGATCCTGCTCGCGGCGTTGTCCTGGAGCATTTACTTCTCCCTGCAAAAGCGCTACTCCCACCGCTACAACGGTTTGACGCTGGTCTGCTACACGGTCTGGTCGGGAACCTCGCTGCTGCTGATTTATTTGCCGGGGCTGGCCAGCGAGATCGCACGAGCACCGATGAACGTCGATCTTGCAGTGGTGATCCTGGGCATCTTTCCGAGCGCACTGGCCTATCTCGCATGGGCCTATGTCCTGACACATCTCGACCTGACTCGCGCCGCGATGACGCTTTACCTGATACCGCCCACTGCGATGCTGATGGCCTCCTTTGTTCTCGGAGAGCGACCTTCTCTGGTGGTGGTAGTGGGCGCAACCATCATTCTGCTCAGCGTCCTGGCGTTGAACCTGGAGCGCGAACGGCTCGCCGTTTCTGTTGGTAGAACCTAGTCAGGGTTGGGCTCCTGCGGCACCGCAAACACCCCATTGGCCCGCGCCACTACGCGCTCTCCCACTTGCAGACTGACAGTAGCAAAGGCCATCTGGCGGCCGCGCCTGGAAGGTTCGAGACGCACTTCCAGCCACTCGCCAACATGCGCCGCGCCGAGGTAATCCAGGGTCATGCTGGCGGTAATCAGCGGCAGTCCAACTGGCATTAAAATCGGCGGAACGGTACAGCGGTCTGGAGCTGCTCACTGGATAACCCCCTGCAGATGCGCTTTACCGATGTACATGCGACGGCGCGACTGAACACTTCACGGTTTAACAGGTCCTTCCCCCCTGCCCACTCCCATCACTCCCATCGATGTTCACCATCGACCCAATGAAGTTCTCATAAAAATCCTGTCGCGTAACATCAGCTCCATACCCACTTATGCACCCCGGAGCACACCACCATGAAACGCCAAATCTTCCTCAGCATCGCTTTCTCGGTACTTGCAGCCAACGCTTTTGCCGCTTCCTCCGTTCAGCCAGTCATCGCTGAAGGCGGCTCTGACCGCTTGATCGAAAGCCGCGTTGCCGAAGGTGGTTCCGATCGCCTGATCGAAAACCGCGTTGCTGAAGGTGGTTCCGATCGCCTGATCGAAAACCGCGTTGCTGAAGGTGGCT
The DNA here is from genome assembly GCF_057838875.1 of Pseudomonas sp. KH_050. Lineage (NCBI taxonomy): Bacteria > Pseudomonadati > Pseudomonadota > Gammaproteobacteria > Pseudomonadales > Pseudomonadaceae > Pseudomonas > Pseudomonas sp. KH_050. Next base: position 4,277,278 of record NZ_CM174478.1, read on the forward strand.
CCGATCGCCTGATCGAAAACCGCGTTGCCGAAGGTGGTTCCGATCGCCTGATCGAAAACCGCGTTGCCGAAGGTGGTTCCGATCGCCTGATCGAAAACCGCGTTGCTGAAGGTGGTTCCGATCGCCTGATCGAAAACCGCGTCGCTGAAGGTGGCTCCGATCGCCTGATCGAAAACCGCGTTGCCGAAGGTGGTTCCGATCGCCTGATCGAAAACCGCGTTGCTGAAGGTGGTTCGGATCGTCTGACTCAGAATCAGAACCATGCATGAATAGCCTTACTGCGGTACTCAACCCAAAAGCCCGGCTTGATCAGCCGGGCTTTTTTATGGGTGATCAGTTCGCCCGATCAACGACCCGAAGCTCTTTTCATGCAGCGCTGATGGCGTTCGTCGACCCGTTTGGCGAACCAGGCGGTGGTGAGTTTGCGGGTGATTTTCGGGCTTTTCAGCACGATACCCGGCAGCACCGCACGCGGCAGTGGTTTGCCTTCGGCCTGCTCGGCCAGGGCGAAGACTCGCCGGTAGAGGGTGCTGTCTTCGAATTCCAGGCTGTCACCCTGCTCCAGCTGGCGTCTGATCGTCGGGTTGCGCAGGCCGAGCTGCTTGCCCAGGGTGCGCACCGCCAGTTCCGTGGTCCCGGGCATGATTGAGCCGTGGAGAATCAGGTCGCCATCGAGGGCCAGGGGAATGCCCGAAGCGCTGCTGACGGCGTTCTGGAAAGCGGCGTTGCGGCTGGCGTACCACCCGGCATTGAAATCGGCGAAGCGGTACAGCGGTTTGGAGTAACTCACCGGATAACCCAGCAGATGCGCGATACCGAAGTACAAGCCACCGCGCCGGCTGAACACTTCCCGGCGAATCGAGCCTTCCATGGGATAGGGATAGCCCTGCGCCTGGCTTTCGGCAAAGTCGATGCTGACTTGCATCGGCCCGCCGGTATGCACCGGATTGAAACTCCCGAAAAGGGTGCGGCCCATTGGCACGATGCCAATGAAGTCATCGAAAATGCCGCTGAGTTCCTTTTCGGTGCGGGCGGCATTCAGGCGTTCGCTGTAGCTTTTACCGTTCGACGAGCGAGCCATCAGGGCACCGTTCACCAAAAGACCGGGGACATGCACCGCTGCCGCGCGGCGATCGATCTCCTCACGGGCGATTTTCCCCAGCCCCGGCACTGCGGGATCGACCTGGAAAGTCGACTCCTGCTCGGTCACTGCCAGCACCGAACAGAGGTTTTCCGTGGTCGGCGCAAGGCCTTGCGCAGCGAAAGCTGCATAGATGTCGGTGGCCCAGCCCTCACGGTCAACGGTCTTGGGTGGCAATAGCCGAACAATCTTCGCCTTCACCTCGGCCGGCCGTGCCGGCGCCTCCTGGGTGCGCTGGCTGCCGCAGCCGGCCAGCACCAGCAAGGTGGTGATACCCATGATTAATCGATGTGCTCGCATGTTTCCCCGAATAAAGCTGTTAGGCCAATGGAGCGACTATGAACAAAGCCGCCGCGGATATCGACCCTTGAGTCGGACGGCTGTTCAATGTCAGGTGTCTGCTCATGCCCTTGGCAGTGGAAAAGAAGATGCCGTTGTACTTCAATTGAATTTCTGAGACGCGCGGCTATTACAGACCAGGCGCAAGACCTTGTGGCGAGGGAGCTTGCTCCCGTTGGGTCGCGAAGCGGCCCTAAAATTTGCAACTGCAGTTTTTCAGGAAGAATGCATCCACTGAATTTACGACTGCTACGCAGCCAAGCGGGGGCAAGCCCCCTCGCCACAGCAAGCTCCCTCGCCACAGGTCTGCATTCGACTCGCCTTCTCTTAACCATCCTTCACATGCTGAGCTGCCAGACGGACAACATAGGCGCACAATCCACCCCATGGAATTGATCTCTACCCGAGGGCAACGACATGAATCGCTGTGACGTTCTGATCATCGGCGCCGGGCCGACCGGTCTGGTTCTGGCACTCTGGCTCAGCAAGCTGGGAATCAAGGTGCGAATCCTCGACAAGACCTCGGCGCCCGGTACCACATCGCGAGCCCTGGCGGTCCAGGCGCGAACCCTCGAACTCTACCGCCAGCTCGACCTCACAGATGCCGTCCAGCAGGCTGGCCACAAAGTGCGGGCGGCCAATTTCTGGGTCAAGGGCAAACAGACTGCGCGCCTGCCCCTCGAAACCATCGGCAAGGGCCTGACGCCTTATGCGTTTCTCGAAATCTATCCTCAGGATCAACACGAACAGCTGCTGATCGAACGCCTGGAAAGGTTCGGCGTTGCGGTCGAGCGCGAAACCGGGCTCCAGGGTTTCACCGAAGCCGACGGCTGCGTCATGGCGCATTTACTCGACGCCCAGGGTCAGGAAGAGACCTGCGAGGCGCGTTACCTAGCGGGTTGTGACGGCGCCCGTTCGACCGTGCGCAAGACCCTCGAAACAGGTTTCCCCGGCGGCACCTATCAGCAGGTTTTCTACGTGGCCGACGTGGACGCACAAGGTCCGGCAATCAATGGCGAGCTGCATGTGGATCTCGACGAAGCGGACTTCCTGGCCGTTTTCCCCCTGGCCGGCACTGGACGTGCGCGGTTGATCGGCACAGTCCGCGACGAGCGCGCCGAACACGCCGAGACGCTCAAATTCGAGGACGTCAGTCGCCGGGCGATCGAGCATCTGCAGGTCCAGGTGTTGAAGGTGAACTGGTTCTCGACCTATCGCGTGCATCATCGGGTGGCCGAGCAGTTTCGCACTGGCCGAGCGTTCCTGCTCGGCGATGCCGCGCATGTCCACAGCCCGGCTGGCGGCCAGGGCATGAACACCGGGATTGGCGACGCGATCAATCTGGCCTGGAAACTCGCCGCGGTGCTGACCGGCAAAGCTTCGGACAGCCTGCTCGATACCTACGAAACCGAGCGCATCGGCTTTGCCCGGCGGCTGGTGGCAACCACCGACCGGGTGTTCAGCTTCGTCACCGCCGATGGGCCGATTGCCGGCCTGGTGCGGACCCGCCTCGCGCCGCTGCTGATCCCCAAAGTCACTTCGCTGGAAGCGGTCCGCGAGTATCTGTTCCGGACGATTTCGCAGATCACCCTGAACTATCGAGAGATGCCCCTGAGCAGCGGCAGCGCTGGCGAGGTGCATGGCGGTGATCGGTTACCCTGGGCGCAGGATAGCGACCCCGATAACTTCCACTCGCTGACGAGCCTGTCCTGGCAGGTCCATGTGTATGGACTTGCCAGTGATCCACTGGTTGCCTGGTGCCTGGATCACGGTGTAGCGCTGCACATTTTTCAATGGAAAGCGGCCCATGAAGCGGCCGGTCTTGCGCGCAATGCCATCTATCTGTTGCGGCCCGACACCTACGTCGCACTCGCGGAACTGTCCAGCGATCCAAAGATTCTCGATCGTTACTTCAGCGAACGCGGGATTGCGCCATGAGCGCTTGCCGATAGCCGAGCCCGCTCGGCATTTACAATTCAAGGAGGATGAATGATGAGGGAATATGAAGTTCGTTTGGCCCGTGAGAGCGATGCAGCACCCATTAGCGCCGTCATTCTGGCGGCGCTGCGAACAACCAATGCCCAGGACTACCCGCCGAGTGTCATCGAGCGAGTGGAACTGAGCTTCAGCCCAGGCGCCGTGTTGGGGTTATTGGCACAGCGCAAGGTCTTTGTCGCCCTGGCCGCCGATCACATCGTCGGCACCGCCAGCCTCGATGGCAATGTCGTTCGCACGGTGTTCGTAGCCCCTGCGGCGCAAGGGCGAGGCGTCGGCAGGCAGCTTATGAACGAGCTCCTGCGATGTGCCAGCGAGAATGGCGCGGCCTCACTGAGCGTACCGTCCACCGTCACCGCAGAACGCTTCTATTCGAAACTCGGTTTCAGGGCAGTACGCGACAGTTTCCATGGTGATGAACGCACCATCATCATGGAGCGGCACCTGGGGACGGTCGACTGATCAAACCGTCCCTCAAATCCCGCTCCGCCCTGAGCACTGCTCTACAGACTCAAGCTGCCCTCGATACAGGTCACTGTCGAACCGCCGATCCAGATCTCATCGCCGATCTGCTCGACCTGGATTCTCCCGGCGCGGCCCATGGTCAGCCCCTGACTGACTACATAAGACGCAGGCGCCAGGCCTTTGCTCAACAGCCACTGGGCGACGCCGGCATTCAGGCTGCCGGTGGCCGGGTCTTCGGGCGCCCCGTCGCCGGCGATGAAGGCGCGCACTTCAAATTGCGCATCCGTGTCGTCGCGCTCCGGGCAGCAAGGCGCGATAACGCCCACCGCCAGCCCACTCAGTTGCGCGTAGTCGGGCTGCAACGACAGCACCTGCGCACGCTCGGCGAGCATCAGCACCAGCCAGCCGGCACCATTGTCGACCCACTGCGCATCAATGACCGCGCTCTGCTCCAGGCCCAATCCGAGGCGTACCCGCTCGCGCAACTCGGCGTCCACCGGACCGGATCTGAGCAAAGGTGGTGCGAGGAACGCAAGGTCGGCCCCTTGTCGACGGATCCGCACCAGGCCGACGCCGCATTCCTGAATAATCTCCTCGCCCTTGGCAATGCCACCGGCCTCAAGCCAGGCGTGGCAGGTGCCAAGGGTTGGATGGCCGGCGAACGGCAGCTCCTGGAGGGTGGTGAAGATCCGCACGCGGTAGTCGGCCCGTGGATCGCGGGGTTGCAACACGAACGTGGTTTCGCTGAGGTTGGTCCAGCTCGCGAAGGCCGCCATGCGTTCATCGCTCAGCTCGTCGGCAGCGAATACCACGGCCAGGGGATTGCCTTTGAGCGGCACGCGACTGAAGACGTCTACTTGCTTGAAATTGAATTTACTCATTGTCCATCCTGGTCATGATTAAAGTTGTTTGGGGATTTCCAGACCGCGTATAACCGCCGGCCGCGCCACGAAGCGTTCCAGCACGCGTAGTACGTTGGGGTAGTTGTTGATCTCCACCAGATCACCCGCTTCATAAAACCCGATCAGATTGCGTACCCAGGGAAAGGTCGCGATATCGGCGATGGTGTAGCGATCGCCCATGATCCAGTTGCGCCCGGTGAGTTGCTGCTCAAGCACATTCAGCAAGCGCTGGGTCTCTGCGACAAAGCGGTCGCGCGGACGTTTATCCTGATAATCCTTACCGGCGAATTTATGGAAAAAGCCGACTTGGCCGAACATCGGGCCGATACCCGACATCTGGAACATCAGCCACTGGATCGTCTCGTAGCGCGCCGCCGACTCTTGCGCCAGCAATTGCCCGCTCTTGTCGGCGAGGTAGATCAGGATCGCCCCGGACTCGAACAATGCCAGCGGTCGATTGCCCGGCCCATGGGGATCGATGATCGCCGGGATCTTGTTGTTGGGGTTGAGCAAGAGAAACTCGGCAGACAGTTGGTCATTGCTGTCGAAAGCCACACGGTGCGGCTCGTAGGGCAGACCGATTTCCTCGAGCATGATCGACACCTTGACGCCATTGGGAGTCGGCAAGGAATACAGCTGGATCCACTCTGGATGCTGCGCCGGCCATTTTTGGGTGATGGGAAAAGCAGAGAGATCGGTCATGGAGCACTTCCAGTAACGATAAGGATTGCTGGGGGCTGGTCGCTGACCTGGCTCCCTCGGCGGTTTGACGCTAGGTCGACCTTTATTGCAATAGCCCACTGACGCTGTCAACCATGGGCCTTTGCGCCTGCCCCTTCTTAAATCCGAAACATATTGTCGATAACCTCGCTATCAACCACGCTCCAGCCCGGATAAAGTGCTGCGAATTGGCAGGGATCGAACCAAACGGCTTCAACGGACTCTGAAAAGCATCCTTTTGGTAATCGACCCCAAGCTTCACCCTCAATGACATGGAAAACCACACAAAGCCGGGAGCTTGTAGTGGACAGGTTTGTCAGCCTCAATCGAATGCGCTGAAGATCAACTATTCAATGAAGAACCCGCTGAATTTCGTCAAATGCCTGAAACACCGGCCCTATATTGCCTTGTCCGCGCTGCTGGTGACCGGTGCGTTGTTCCTGGCACTGGAGGCCCGCGAAAGCCGTGCCCAACCGGCAGACGGAGTTCAGACCCTGGTATTCCTGCGCCATGCGGAAAAACCCGCCGGTGGCCTCGGGCAGCTCAACTGCCAGGGGCTGAACCGTGCCATCGACTTGGCCACCCTGCTGCCGGAAAGATTCGGCAAGGCCAATTATGTGTTCGCCGCCAACCCGACCCGCAACGTCGAGGAAGGCGAACAAGACAACTCCTACAGCTATATCAGACCGCTGATGACCATCAGTCCCAGCGCGATAAAGCTCGGGCTGCCGGTTAACATCAACTTCTCGGCCAATGACACCAGCGATCTGGCGAACGAGTTGCTGGAAGACAAGTACCACAACTCGACCATCTACACCGCCTGGTCCCACGGCTACCTGCCGGAACTGATCAACAAAGTGGCGGAAGAAGCCGTCGGCGAAAAACGCACCATCACCGATGACTGGAAATCCAGCGATTTCGACTCGTTGTTTGTGCTGACGCTGACCTGGCACAACGGCAAGGCGACCTTGCTCAGTCACAGCTACAAGCAAGGCCTGGACAATGGACAAGAGGATTGCCCGACCTGATCGGTCGACTGCAAGCCACGCGCAGTTTGATCGGTGCGGTGCTGCTTTAAAGCATTGAGCGTGATGATTGCGGTGCGTCCAAGGGCCAATCGCCGGTTCTGCAGCCAGCTCATATCACTTGCCCCACTCACGCAGATACTCGAGTACGGCGGCCCGCTCGCCAACGAACTCGATGCGATCGCCTTTATTCTCACGCTGGAAGGCATACATCGGGTCGTAGTACTCACTCAGCAAACCTTCGATCCAGCCACGGTGCTGATCCACCGCCCCGCTACTTGCCTGCTGCGCCAATGCTGCTTCCATGAGCGCCAGCATCCGCTGGTGACGCTCGCCGCCCAGGCGCTTGTGAATGTTGTTCAAGCTCGCCAGCAAGCGTTTGCAAAACAGTGCAAAACCCTGTTCGCCATGCACCGCAATGAACTCCGCACACAGGTCGATCACGTAATCGCGCAGGATCCGCTCGACCCGTCCCTGGAGGCTGTCTTCGAGCCAGACCATGGGGAAGTGCTGCATGCCCTGATACAGCGGCAGCGGCAAGGCGCAACTGCCGACCATGCGACTCTCATCCTCGAGCACGAATTGCTCGATGCCCCTGGCGCGCTTCTTCAGTACATCCACGGCCAGGCGGTTCTCAAAATCGATATTGGAGGGTTGGCCCGTTGCGTGCTTGCCGAAACTGGAGCCGCGATGATTGGCGTGGCCTTCCAGGTCCAGGCCGTTGCTCAACTGCGTAATCAGCTCGGTCTTGCCGGTGCCGGTCATGCCGCCGAGCAAAATGAAATCGCACTGCGCGACCGCTTGATCCATCGTCTCCAGCAGGAAGGTGCGCATTGCCTTGTAGCCACCGACAACTCTCGGGTAGTCGATGCCGGCCTCGTCCTTGAGCCATTGCTGGACGATCTGCGAACGCAAGCCGCCGCGAAAGCAATACAAACAACCGTCGGGATTGGCCCGGGCAAAATCGGCCCAGGCCTGGATGCGTTCGGCTTTGATGGCGCCGTTCACCAACTGATGCCCGAGGGTGATGGCCGCCTGCTGACCTTGCTCTTTATAGCGGGTACCCACCCGTTGCCGCTCGTCGTCGGTCATCAATGGCAGGTTGATCACCCCGGGAAAGGAGCCCTTGCTGAATTCGACCGGCGCACGGGTATCCATCATCGGCCGGTCGTTGAGAAAGATATCGCGGTAGTCGGTGATGTCGATGGGCATCAAAACACCTCTACCGCGTTAGTCTGTCGGGCAACCAGTTCACCGATCGGCTCAAGGCACAGACCCAGCTCGGCGGCAACCGCGAGGAACTGCGGGTTGCCTTCGGGAGTCACCGCCACCAGTAAACCACCGCTGGTTTGCGGATCGCAGAGTACCCGCTTGTGCAGCTCCTGGACACGACCGAGCCGGTTGGCATAGCTGTCGAAGTTGCGCAGGGTTCCGCCTGGTACGCAGCCTTGATCGAGGTAATACTCGACCCCAGGCAGGCGCGGCACGCGATCATATTCGATGCGCGCGGTCACGCCACTGCCATCGGCCATTTCCACCAGATGCCCGAGCAGACCGAAACCGGTGACATCGGTCATCGCCGTCACGCCCGCCAGCTTGCCAAAGCGGCTGCCGGGTTTGTTCAGGGTGCACATCCAGTCGCGGGCCAGCCCCACATCGGCGTCACGCAGCTTGCCCTTCTTCTCTGCCGTGGTGAGGATGCCGATGCCCAGGGGTTTGGTCAGGTACAGCAGGCAACCGGCGGTGGCGGTGTCGTTGCGCTTCATATGGCGCTTTTCCACCAGCCCGGTGACGGCCAGGCCGAAGATCGGCTCCGGTGCGTCAATCGAGTGCCCGCCGGCCAGCGGGATCCCCGCCTCGTCGCAGATCGAACGCCCACCACGAATCACTTCCCGGGCAATCTCCGGCGCCAGCACATTGACCGGCCAGCCAAGAATCGCAATCGCCATCAACGGATCACCACCCATGGCGTAGATGTCGCTGATGGCGTTGGTCGCGGCAATGCGTCCGAAATCGAACGGATCGTCGACGATCGGCATGAAGAAGTCAGTGGTCGACACCACGCCGCGCTCTTCGTCGATGGCATACACCGCCGCGTCATCGCGGGAGGCATTGCCGACCCAGAGTTTCGGATCGAGGTTCTGCGCACCACTGCCGGCCAGAACCACCTCCAGCACCTGGGGCGAAATCTTGCAGCCGCAGCCTGCGCCATGGCTGTACTGGGTCAGGCGTATCGGCTCGCTCATGGGGTGCACCTCGTCGTTTCAAGGTTAGCAATTCTACAGCAACGTCGCCCCGTTGTAGGAGCTGCCGCAGGCTGCGATCTTTTGATCTTGCTCTTTGGCAGCCTTCAAAATCGCCAACAGATCGCAGGCTGCGCCAGCTCCTACGCCAACCTTGTACACCCGTGATTGACCGGGGGTACGCACATCCCCGCGTAGGAGCTGCCGCAGGCTGCGATCTTTTGATCTTGCTTCGGACACTCTTCGAACCGCCAACAGATCGCAGGCTGCGCCAGCTCCTACGCCAACCTCGTACACCCGTGATTGACCGGGGGGTACGCACATCCCCGTGTAGGAGCTGCCGCAGGCTGCGATCTTTTGATCTTGCTTTTGGGCAATATTCAGAATCGCCAACAGATCGCAGGCTGCGCCAGCTCCTACGCCAACCTTGTACACCCGTGATTGACCGGGGGGTACGCACATCCCCGCGTAGGAGCTGCCGCAGGCTGCGATCTTTTGATCTTGCTTTTGGGCAATATTCAGAATCGCCAACAGATCGCAGGCTGCGCCAGCTCCTACGCCAACCTTGTACACCCGTGATTGACCGGGGTACGCACCCCCCCGCGTAGGAGCTGCCGCAGGCTGCGATCTTTTGATCTGCTCTTCGACAGCCATGGCGAAGGTCGTGATCGCTGGGGGTGTCCTCATCCTGGCGAGGCCTCGGGATCCTTGCCAGCCGAAAGACCCCACTCAAACGGATGCCAAACCTCACAAAACGAATCCACCCGGGCCACGAAAAACCAGGACATCTAACAAGATGTTTCCGTCCGCCAATTCGAGTGAATTTTCCGTGACACCCACGATCACTTTATTTAACCAACAGGGAGGATTAGCGGATCTATGAACAACGCAAAACTTTTTGTCATTGAATACACACTGCACGGCACGCCAAGGTCTTTCATCATCCGCCTGGACAAAATGGACAATGCAGAGGCTTGGCACTGGGCGAGTTGTGATGCGGGGGTCGGCCGGATTGGTCGGTTCGGCCTGGAGAAAGTGAAAAAAACCAGCAGACCGGTGGCCGAGAAATTCGGCATCGAGAATGTCACCTGGCGACCGACCAATTGATCGTCGATTTGCTACGCCGGACGGCAGGCCAATCAGCGCCTGCCGTACCAGGCCCCCTCTTCAATCAGCAAGCAGCAATCAGCGTCAGCCGTGAGCACCCTTGGCGCACTTGCAGCCGGTTGAAGCGCACGCTTCTCCATTGGGGTGATGATCGGCACACGCCTGGCAGCAATAGTGCTTGCCGTGACGGACGATAGAATGCTCGCCGATTTTGCAGTTGCAGTCTTTGCAGGCACAGATGTCATTTGCCATGAGTTCGACTCCATTGTTGTGGTCGTCAAAGCACAGCTTAGCAGCCACACCTTGATCCGTGACCGCGCTTTACCGATCCGGGTTCCTGACGCTCCTGGTCCTGCCCGATCGACTTAAAAATTGTAGGCGTAGCTCAGAATCACTCGGTGCTCATCGGCGCTGTCGGCGTAATTGGAGCGGTTAGTTGCATAACGCCAACGCAGTCCCAGGTTTTTCAAAGGCCCGCCCTGAGCCACATACCCAAGGTCAGTCGCCCGTTCCCACTCATGACCCGTTTCTCCGCTGGCGCGCAGGCCGGCCGCCTTGGCGGTACGGATATGACTGGCGTCGACCTCGTCACCCTTGACGTAACGCAGGCCGAAGCTCAGACCCGGAACCCCGAGGGCGGCGAAGTCATAGTCGTAACGCGCGTGCCAGACACGTTCGTTGGCCATGGCGAAAGTGCTGACCTGCATTTCGCTGAACAGGTAGGTATCGCTGCCACCCACATAGGCATACGCGGTATCGCCGGAGACTTTCTGATAACCGCCGCTGAGGGTGTGGCCGGCCAAGGAATAGCCAAGGTTGCTGCTGATGGTCCGGTTATCCACCTCGCCAACCAGCTGCCGGCCGGTTTCCCTGGCATCGAAATAGCGCAGTTCGACAAATGCCTTGCCCGGGCCGAGCGCCTGGCTGAACTTCAAGCCATAGAAGTCCCGGCGAAAGAAATCTTCCAGAACGCTGGCGTGATAACTGAGGCTCAGGTTCGGCAGCACTTGATAATCAGCCCCAGCGTAAACAAGCCGATCGCTGTTGACGCTGGTCGAATAAGCCCCTTGCTGGCTCATGATGGTCAGCTCTTCGGAGTTGGAGGAGTCTCGTTGTTTGACCGAATCGACCTCGCCCAGGGTCAAGGTCAGCGAATCAATATCCTTCGATGCCCACTGCGCGCCATTGAATACCTGAGGAAACAGACGGCTGGTATTGGAGGCCAACAGCGGCAACTGCGGGCTCAAACCGCCGACTTGCAGCAGGCTGTCGGCAAACCTGGCCTTGGCCGTCACCGCCGCTTTTGAATAATCATCTTCGGCGCGCTTGTTCGAGTTTCTCGGCAACAAGCCCGAACCGCTGCGGTCAGGGCTGGAGTCGAGTTTCACACCGAGCATACCGATGGCATCCACACCAAAGCCCAGTCGCCCCTCGGTGAAACCGGATTGCACCCGCAGGACAAAACCTTGAGCCCACTCCTCCCGTTTCGATTGCGTGGCGCTACTGTCACGAAAATCCCGGCTGAAATAGAAATTGCGAAGCTCCAGGCTGCCTTTGCCGTCTTCGATGAAACCGGCAACAGCCCCGCTGGCAAAACCACACAGCGCTAAAGCAACGGACACGCTGGACACATGAGATGTTCTTATCATTATCAACTCATTGTTTGACTATTTAGTGTTATCGCGGGCAGCCAAAGGTCGATCGGAAGGAACTGCTCCCAATGACTTTTCTGCCCTTTCTCGCAGGTGTCAGTTATTTCAATGGCGGGTCTGAACGGGGTTATCCGGGACAAACAGCCGGGTTACGGACAAAGCGCGCAATCATGTAAACGCTTAACAACAGCACCGGAGTAATCGCCAACATGCCCATATACGTCTGGCCGGTCAGATCGTTGATATAGCCGACCATGTAAGGCGCGACCATGCCGCTCAATTGCCCGATGGAGTTGATTGCCGCGGTACCGCTGGCAATCGCAATACCGGAGAACGTCGATTGCGGAATGGTCCAGAACACCGGGATGGCAATGAACGAGCCCGCGGTTGCGAGAATCAGCGCCAGCATCAATACCAGCGAATTGTCGAAGAACAGACAGGCCAGCAGATAGCCCAGGGTCGAGGCGATCATGCAGATCAGCAGATAGCTCTTGCGATCACCGCAGCGGTCCGAACGACGGGTCACCAGGATCATACCGATACAGGCGATGACATAAGGCAGCGAGGTCAGCAGACCGACAAAGGTCGGGTTCTGTACACCGGACTGTTCGATCAGGTGCGGCATCCAGAAGTTGATACCGTAACTGGCGAGTTTGATGGCGAAGTAGATCATTGCAAAGAGTGCCACTTCTCGGGTCAACAGGACTTTCCACAACGAGGCATGTTGCGGTTTGCGGTTGGCGCTGTCGTGGTCGAGATTCTTTTGCAGAATCGCCTTCTCTTCAGCGGACAGCCATTTCGCCGATTGAATGTTCCTGTCCAGCTTCCACAACACGATCAGGCCCAACAGGACGCACGGCAGCCCCGACAGCAGGAACAGCCAGTGCCAACCGGCAAGGCCCATGAAACCATTCATCTTCGCCAGGATCAGCCCCGCCGCCGGCGCACCAATGGCCCCTGCCAGCGGCACGGCGAGAAACCACAGGCCGTTGATTCGCGCCAGGTACTTCTTGGGAAACCAGCATGCCAGGTAGAACAGGATCGCCGGACCGAATCCCGCCTCCATCACGCCAATCAGAAAGCGCAGGAAATACAGGGTGTACTGGGTGTAGGCGAACATCAGGCAAGCGGTGGCCAATCCCCAGGAAATCATGATCCGACAGATCCAGTTCGGCGCGCCGTATTTCTTCAAGCCGATACTGCTCGGCACTTCAAACAGCACGTATCCGATGAAGAACATGCTCGCCGCCAGACCATAGGCCGCGTCATTGAGGCCCAGTTCCGCCTGCATCTGGCTCTTGGCGAAACTGATGTTGATCCGATCGAAGTACGAAAACAAAAAGCAGATGATCGCCAGCGGCACGATACGCCAGGCCACCCGTCGGTAGAGCAGTAGTTCCTGTAGATGTTCATCACTGCGCACGCCAGCAATGGTTTCAGTCGTAGCGACCATGTCGTTCTCCGGGTTCTTGTAATTATATTGAGATTTGCTGCTTGTCAGTTGCTCCTCACCCCTCGTGCGCAGGCCTGCAGCATAGGGGATAAGGCTTAGCCAATTCGTTTGAGTGTCTGTTTGTGTTTTTGCGCGCGCTCGATGTAGTCCCGGGCGTTTTCACGGAATTTACCGATATCCGCCACGCTCAGCGCTCGGACCACCTTGGCCGGCGTCCCGAGAATCAGCGAGTTGTCCGGGAACACCTTGCCTTCGGTCACCAGGGCTCCGGCGCCGACCAGGCAGTTTTTGCCAATCACCGCACCGTTGAGCACCACCGCCTGAATACCAATCAGGCTGCCATCGCCCACGCTACAACCATGGAGCATGGCTTGATGACCGATGGTCACTTCCACGCCAATGGAGAGCGGGAATCCCGGATCGGTGTGCAGCACTGCGCCTTCCTGGACATTGCTGCCGGCACCGATGGCAATGATTTCGTTGTCACCACGCAGCACCGCTTGCGACCAGACACTGGAGCCTTCTGCGAGTACCACCTTGCCAATCACTGTCGCCGCCTCGGCGACGTAGGCGCTGGGGTGGATGTCCGGTTGCTGGTCGTCATACTGATAAATAGCCATGTGCACTCCTGCGCTGGGACCAGCGTTCAGTCATCGGTCTTGAATACGCCAGCGGCGCGCAGCTCTTCGATCTGGCTCGCGCTGTAGCCCAGTTCCAGCATCACCTGACGGGTGTGTTCGCCGATCCGCGGAATCGAGCAACGGGGTTGCAGGCGCTGCCCATCCAGTGACAGCGGCAGCAATGGCATGTCGGTATGGGAACCGTCTTCCAGCTCCAGGCTGGCCAGGCCGCCGCTCTGTTTCAGGTGCTCATCGGCGAACAGTTCTTCGGGGCGGCGTATGGGCGCGAAGGGAATGCCATTGGCTTCCAGCAGCCGCGCGAAAGGTTGCGCCTCCATGGTCGCGAACACCTCGCCCAGGTGGGCCAGCAGCCGTGGCCGCTGCAGGACCCGATCGTTGTTGGTGGCCAGGCTCGGATCATCGAGCAAGGCCTGCTGGCCGAGCAAATTGCACAGCATGGTCCATTGCCCTTCGCCGGTCGCTGCAACGAACATCTGTTCCTGACCGGCAAATTCGAATACGTCGTAAATAGCCCAGGCGCTGATGCGGTTGGGCATCGGCGCGGCGGCTTCGCCGGTGACCACGAACTGCTGCATATGCTGGGCCGAGAGCAGCACGCAGTTTTCGTAAAGCGCGCTCTGTACCTCCTTGCCGACCCCGGTCTTGTGGCGTTCGATGATCGCCGCCAGAACCCCGATAGCCCCAAACATGCCGCCCATGATGTCATTCACCGAACTGCCGGCACGCAACGGCCGACCTACCGGTCCGGTCATGTAAGCCAGGCCAGCCATCATTTGCACGACTTCATCCAGCGCCAGACGCTTATCGTAGGGGCCGTTGAGAAAGCCTTTGTGGGAGGCATAGATGAGTTTCGGATTGCGCGCGCGCAACGACTCGTAATCCAGGCCCAGATCCTTCATCCGCCCAGGCTTGAAGTTCTCGATGAACACATCGGCGGTGTCGATCAGGCCCAGCGCCGCTTCCCGGCCGTTGGGCTCATTGACGTCGATGGAGATGCTTTTCTTGTTGCGGTTGAAGGTGCGGAAGAACCCGGCACCGGCGCCCAGCAAACGCCGGGTACCGTCGCCCCGCACAGGCTCGATCTTGATCACTTCGGCACCGAGGTCGCCGAGGATCATGCCGCAGGTCGGCCCCATGACCATGTGGGAAATTTCAACGACGCGGATGCCGTCGAGAGGAAGTGTCGACATGATGTTTGTCTCCATGAAAGAGGCTTGAATGACGGGCGTCAGGCGTTGGCGCGGGTCGCGGCGAAGTTCTTTGGCAAACCGGCACGGGCGATATAACCGTAGAGCGGTTCACCCGGCAGGGATTGTTCGAGCAAGGCCCGCGTGGCGATCAGCTGTTCGAGATCGATGCCGGTGTCGTAATCCATGCTGGCGAGCATGAAGATCAGGTCCTCGGTAACCGTATTGCCCGAAGCGCCTGGAGCAAACGGGCAACCGCCAAGCCCGGCCAGTGAGGAGTCCAGCTCGCGGATTCCGTTTTGCACCGCCACCAGGCTATTGGCCAGGGCCAGCCCGCGGGTGTCATGGAAGTGCGCGGCCAGCAACTTGTCGCCGGCTATTTCACGGATTGCGATCAGCGTCTCGGCCACCTGACCCGGCGTGGCGTATCCGGTGGTGTCACCGAGGGACACCGCATCGCAACCGGTCTGCAGCACATGCCGGGTCAGCCCGCACAGATCGGCAAGCGGCACGGCACCCTGCCGCGTGCAGCCGAATGCCACGGACATGCCGGCGATCATTTGTACCGGGTGCTGGCCTGACTGGCTGCGCAGTTCACACATGCGTGCAAACTCCTCGACCATTTCCATTGGCGTGCGACGCACGTTTGCCAGGCTGTGGGCAGCACTCACCGAAATCGGCGCGACGATCCGGTGGGCACCGGACTCCAGGGCGTTTTCAGCACCCCGCAGGTTGGGCGCGAGAACGCTGACGATCAGACCCGGAAAGCTCAGGGCATGGCGAACCACTTCACTGGCATCGGCCATTTGCGGGAGCAATCTGGCCGGTACGAATGAAGCGACTTCCATGTACCGCACACCAGCGGCATAAGCGGCGTCGATCCACTTGCACTTGTCGATGGTCGGCATGACCTGTTGCAGGCTTTGCAGACCATCACGCATGCCGACTTCGTTGATTATTATTTTTGTCATCAGGTGTCTCTCAAGGCTGTATTGCGTTGAGGGGCAGACTAGGCAGACACCGGCATTGGGAAAAGACGTTATTCACGGGCTGATCCATCGTGAAGCGCGATGGATCGGAGGGAAAGCATGGGCCAAATGCCAAATGTTCGGCGCGGGCGAAACCGCCAGGATCGCAGCCTGCGCCCGCCCATCATCCGGTTCACGCAAAACCCGTAGGAGCTGCCGCAGGCTGCGATCTTTTAGACCTCACGGCACTTCAAGAGACAGGCACCCGCGCCAACAAATGATTCAACAACCGCCGCGCCGACAAGGACAAGGCTTCGACATCGCGAACGCAGATGACAAACTCACCCTGGGCCCAGTCATCTTCCAGAGGAATCACCTGCAAGTTGAACAGCCCGGCGTAGCGCTCGACCGCCTCCAGGGGAAACACCCCCAGCGCAAGCCCGAACTGGACCAGCCGATACGCGGCATCGAAGGTTGAAACGTGGGTGCGCAATCGCAACTCGCGCCCCTCCTGGGCCGCGGTCCGTTGCATGTAGGTATTCAGGGTGGCGAAGGACGACAACCCCAAGTGGTCGTAATCGAGGGTTTCGCGAAAGGCGATGCTGCTGCGTCCGGCCAGCGGATGGCTGGCGTTGACCACCACTGCCAGATGGTCGGTTCGGTAGGGAATGAACTGCAGATCGCCGACAGCCATCGACTTGCGACAGATCCCCAGGTCCGCATTACCCTCCAGCACGCCGCGCACCACATCCGGGCTGAAGCGCTCTTCAATATCCACCTGAATGTGTTCGTTGGCCGCCAGAAACTCGGAGAGCTCTTCCGGCAGGAACTCCATGATCGCCGAGATATTGGCCAGGATGCGCACATGGCCACGCCCGCCTTCGGCATATTCGCTCAGTTCGCCCTGGAGTTTTTCCAGGCTGCGCATCAATTGCCGGGCATGGCGCAACAGCGCCTGCCCGGCTGGCGTCGGCAGTACACCGCGCTTGCTGCGCACCAGCATCGGCGTACCGACGGTCGCCTCGATATCGGCGATGCGCTTGCTCACGGCCGAAGGCGCGATGAACTCGCGCTCGCTGGCCTTGGCGATGGTCCCTTCTTCACAGACCGCAATGAACAGTCGCAGGGACACCGGATCGATATGCCACATGCTCACGCCCACCCCTCAAGCCGCAGCGTGGCACGGACCAGGCGCTGTTCTTCGTTTTCGATTTCCTTGAGGTTCTCGCAAATACTCTGAATGTGCGCGATGGCCGCCTTGCGGGCCTGCTCGGGCAGGCGTCCGGTGACGGCGTTGTAGAGTCGCGCATGCTGGCGGTCGATCTGGCGCTTTTGCGGTTCGCGGTGATAGAGGTTGTTGACCGAAGCGAACACCGAGTTGATCAGCAGGTCGGTCAATGAGCGCAGGGTCTGCACCAGCACCGGATTGTGCGAGGCCTCGCAGATGGCCAGGTGGAACGCGTGATCGAGCCGTGCATGAGCCGAGGCATCGAGAGCTTGGGTGTGGGCGTCGACCAGGGCCTGGTAACTGCGGGTGATCAGCACAAAGTCCGCCTCGGTGCCGCGCAACGCGGCCAGTCGAGCGGACTCGCCTTCCAGCAGGCTGCGCACCTCGAACAGATCGTAGAGGGTGCGTGGCTGTGAGCTGAACAAGTGCATCAAGGGTGACGTTGGGGTATGCCCCGACAGCTGCGCGACAAACGAGCCCTTGCCCTGCTCGGTCTCGATGATCCCTCTGGCACGCAGCAGCTTGAGCCCCTCGCGCAACGCAGTACGCGACACACCGAGCTTTTCCGTCAACCGGCGTTCGGAAGGCAGCAGCTGACCGGTCTTGAGGACCCCATCGACAATCAAGCGCTCGATACGTTCGCACACCACATCCGCAACTTGCGGGGAACGGCCGGATTCACTGCTGCTCATGCCACCTCCAACTGGTATGACCAGTTATATAGATAAAACCATCCATTCCAATCAATGCCATTAAGTATTTGAAATCATTGATTTTTAATTAAAGCATTTAAATTACCCTGAAGAAAAACTGGTTCGACCAGCCAAACAACACATGGACAGTAATTCCCCCGAGGCCAATGATGCAAGTCAGCCGTTCCCATGAACGGGTCTAAAATAGACCTTATAAAAACAACTCAGGGTCATTAGCCACCCATGAATATTCTCTACGACGAACGCGTCGACGGCGCACTGCCCGACGTTGACAAGGATGCACTGATCCGGGCGCTGCAAGAGCAACTGCCCGATCTGGATATCCTGCACCGTGAGGAGGAACTCAAGCCTTACGAGTGCGACGGTCTGTCCGCCTACCGCACCACGCCGATGCTGGTGGTGTTGCCGCGCACTATCGAACAGGTAGAAGGCCTGCTCAAGCTGTGTCATGAGCGCCGGGTACCGGTGGTCGCGCGTGGCGCCGGCACCGGGCTTTCCGGTGGTGCGCTGCCGCTGGAGAAAGGTGTCCTGCTGGTGATGGCGCGCTTCAACAGCATTGTGCAGATTGACCCCGCCGCCCGCAGTGCCCGCGTGCAACCCGGCGTACGCAACCTGGCGATCTCCCAGGCCGCCGCGCCTTTCGGTTTGTATTACGCGCCGGACCCCTCCTCGCAGATCGCCTGCTCCATCGGCGGCAATGTGGCAGAGAACGCCGGTGGCGTGCATTGCCTGAAATATGGGCTGACCGTGCATAACCTGCTCAAGGTCGAGATCCTCACCGTCGAAGGCGAACGGCTGACCCTGGGCAGCGACGCACTGGACTCACCGGGTTTTGATTTGCTCGCGCTGTTCACCGGATCCGAAGGCATGCTCGGGATCATCACCGAAGTCACGGTCAAACTGCTGCCCAAACCGCAAATCGCCAAAGTGCTGCTGGCCGCCTTCGACTCCGTGGAAAAAGCCGGTCGCGCGGTGGGCGACATCATTGCCGCCGGCATCATTCCCGGCGGCCTGGAGATGATGGACAACCTGGCCATTCGCGCGGCCGAAGACTTTATCCATGCCGGCTACCCGGTCGATGCCGAGGCCATCCTGCTCTGTGAGCTCGATGGGGTCGAAGCGGACGTCCACGACGATTGCGACCGGGTGCGCGCGGTGCTTGAACACGCCGGCGCCACTGAAGTCCGCCAGGCCCGCGACGAAGCCGAACGGGTGCGATTCTGGGCTGGACGCAAAAACGCCTTTCCGGCAGTGGGACGGCTGTCGCCGGATTACTACTGCATGGACGGCACCATCCCGCGCCGCGAACTGCCGGGGGTGCTCAAAGGCATCGCCGCATTGGCCGCCGAATACGACCTGCGGGTCGCCAACGTGTTTCATGCCGGTGACGGCAACATGCACCCGCTGATTCTGTTCGATGCCAATCAGCCGGGCGAACTGGATCGCGCCGAAGCCCTCGGCGGCAAGATCCTCGAATTATGCGTCAAGGTCGGCGGCAGCATCACCGGCGAGCACGGTGTCGGTCGGGAAAAAATCAACCAGATGTGCGCCCAGTTCAACAGCGATGAGCTGACCCTGTTCCACGCGATCAAAGCCGCGTTCGACCCCAACGGTCTGCTCAATCCTGGCAAGAATATTCCTACCCTGCATCGCTGCGCCGAATTCGGCGCCATGCATGTGCACATGGGCAAACTGCCCTTCCCTGAGCTGGAGCGTTTCTGATGGGTGCCGAACAGAATATCGATGGCAGTGCGGCACTGCTGGAACAGGTCAATCAGGCGCTCGACAGTGCCACGCCGTTGCTGATCCAGGGCTCCAACAGCAAGGCCTTCCTCGGTCGCCCGGTCGCCGGTGAAATACTCGACACCCGCGGGCATTGCGGCATTGTCAGCTACGACCCGACCGAACTGGTGATCACCGCCCGCGCGGGTACCTCGCTCAGTGAATTATCCGCCGCGCTGGAAGCCGCCGGGCAGATGCTGCCCTGCGAACCGCCGTCTTTCGGCGAGGGTGCGACGCTCGGCGGGATGATCGCCGCCGGTTTGTCCGGGCCGCGCCGTCCGTGGTCTGGCTCGGTGCGTGATTTCGTCCTCGGCACCCGGGTGATCACCGGTTTGGGCAAGCACCTGCGCTTCGGCGGCGAGGTGATGAAAAACGTCGCCGGCTACGATCTGTCGCGCTTGCTGGTGGGCAGCTATGGCTGCCTGGGACTGCTGACCGAAGTATCGCTGAAGGTCCTGCCCAAGCCGCGCCTGTGCGCCAGCTTCTCTCTGGAAATGGACAGCGCCCGGGCCTTGGCCAAGCTTGCTGAGTGGGGTCAGCAGCCGCTGCCCATCAGCGCCGCCAGCCATGACGGCGAGCGCCTGCATCTGCGCCTGGAAGGTGGCGAAGGCTCGGTGGCGGCTGCCCATGATCGCCTCGGCGGCGAACCCCTCGACCCCGGTTACTGGAACGAACTGAATGAACAGCGCCTGGCCTTTTTCGACGAAGGCCAGCCGCTGTGGCGGCTATCAGTGCCCAACAACACCGGTCTGCTCGACCTGCCCGGCGATCAGCTGATCGATTGGGGCGGCGCCCAGCGCTGGCTGAAATCCGATGCCGACGTCGGCGTCATTCGCTCGATTGCCCGGCAAGCCGGCGGTCACGCGACCTGCTACAGCCATGGGCTGATCGACAGTCCGTTCCAGCCGTTGCCCCCGGCGTTGCTGCGCTACCACCGACAACTCAAGGCGCAACTCGACCCGCAAGGGATCTTCAATCCGGGCCGAATGTACGCGGAGCTCTGAACCATGCAGACCACCTTGAGCGAACAGGCCAAGCGCCTGCCC
Source organism: Pseudomonas sp. KH_050 (assembly GCF_057838875.1). Classification (NCBI taxonomy): domain Bacteria; kingdom Pseudomonadati; phylum Pseudomonadota; class Gammaproteobacteria; order Pseudomonadales; family Pseudomonadaceae; genus Pseudomonas; species Pseudomonas sp. KH_050. The sequence continues at coordinate 4,297,885 of NZ_CM174478.1, forward strand.
CGCGCCGAAGAAGCCGAAAGCATTTTGCGCACCTGCGTGCATTGCGGCTTCTGCAATGCCACCTGCCCGACCTATCAACTGCTTGGCGATGAGCTGGATGGCCCACGGGGGCGTATCTACCTGATCAAGCAGGTGCTGGAAGGCCACGAGCCGACCGTGAAAACTCAACTGCACCTGGATCGCTGCCTGTCGTGCCGCAACTGTGAAACCACCTGCCCCTCCGGCGTGGACTACCACAACCTGCTGGACATCGGCCGCGCGGTGGTCGACGCCGCCGTGCCGCGTCCCCTCGGCCAGACTCTGCTGCGCGAGAGCCTGCGGGCAGTGGTGCCGAACCCGGGCCTGTTCAAGTCGTTGATCAAAACCGCAGAGGCCTTTCACCCGCTGTTGCCTGAAGTACTCCAGATCAAGTTGCCGCGCACCGTGCGCCCGGCCAAGCCGCGGCCGACCACCCACCATGCGCGGCAGGTGCTGATGCTTGAAGGTTGCGTGCAACCGAGCCTGTCACCCAACACCAATGCCGCCACGGCGCGAGTCCTCGACCGCCTGGGAATCAGCGTCACGCCCATCAGCCAGGCCGGATGCTGCGGCGCCGTGGACTATCACCTGAACGCGCAAAAGGCCGGACTCGATCGCGCCCGGCGCAACATCGACGCTTGGTGGCCGAGCATCGAAAACGGTGCCGAAGCCATAGTGCAGACGGCCAGCGGTTGTGGGGCCTTCGTCAAGGATTACGGCCATCTGCTGGAGCAGGATCCAGCCTATGCGGCCAAGGCCAAGCGGGTCAGAGCCCTGGCCAAGGATCTGGTGGAGGTGCTGCGTGACGAACCGTTGCAGCAACTCCAGGTCAAGGCGGCAACGCGCATCGCCTTTCATTGCCCTTGTACCCTGCAGCACGCGCAAAAACTCGGCGGCGCAGTGGAAGAACTGCTGACCCGGCTAGGCTTCAACCTAACGCCGGTGCCCGACAGCCATTTGTGCTGCGGCTCGGCGGGCACCTATTCGCTGACCCAGCCGGAGCTATCCCGACAGCTGCGCGACAACAAGCTCAACGCCCTGGAAAGCGGCAAACCCGAGGTGATCGTCACCGCCAACATCGGTTGCCAGACCCACCTCGACGGCGCCGGCCGAACCCCTGTCAGGCACTGGATCGAACTGGTCGAAGATGCCCTGTCTTAATTGAACCCCTGGAGCCCCCCCATGAAAACCAAAGCCGTATTGAGCCAGACCGAAGTCAGTCAGATCCTCGCCGCCGCCCGCAGCGAAGCCCAGAGCAATCAGTGGGCGGTGACCATCGTCATCGTCGACGACGGCGGCCATCCCCTGGCGCTTGAACGTCTTGATGGCTGCGCGGCGATCGGCGCCTACATCGCCACGGAAAAAGCCCGCACTTCGGCCCTCGGCCGGCGTGAATCCAAGGGCTATGAAGACATGGTCAACGGTGGCCGCAGCGCCTTTCTTTCGGCGCCCCTGCTGACCTCGCTGGAAGGCGGCGTGCCGATCATCGTCGATGGCCAGGTGATCGGCGCAGTCGGGGTGTCCGGGGTCAAGGCCGAGCAGGACGCCCAGGTGGCCAAGGCCGGCGCCCAATGCCTGAAATGACCGCCCCTTCGCCAAGCCAACAGCGCCTGTTGCGCTGAATCGACAACCTCTGATGGAGACCCTGTGATGACCGATTTCGTCAACTGCCAGCGCCTTAAGGTAGCGGCTATCCTGCAACGCTTCATTGATGAAGAAGTTCTGCCAGGTACCGGCCTCGACCAGCCAACCTTCTGGAGCGGCTTCGATGCGCTGGTGCATGAACTGGCCCCGCAAAACCGCGCCTTGCTCGCCGAACGCGATCGCCTGCAGAGCGAACTCGACACCTGGCACCGGGCTCATCCGGGACCGATAAGCGACATGCCGGCCTATCGCGGCTTTCTCGGTTCCATTGGCTACTTGCAGCCACAACCGGCGCAGGTGCAGGTCAACACGGCTAATGTCGATAGCGAAATCAGCAGCCAGGCCGGCCCGCAACTGGTGGTCCCGGCAGTGAATGCCCGCTATGCGCTGAACGCAGCCAATGCCCGCTGGGGCTCGCTGTATGACGCGCTGTACGGCACCGATGTACTGTCCAATGAAGGCGGCGCAGCGCCAGGCACGGCTTATAACCCGGTACGCGGGGCGAAAGTCATCGCCTTTGGGCGGGCTTTTCTCGATGAAATCGCGCCCTTGATCACTGGCTCCCACGCCCAGGTGAGCAGCTACCGGATTGAGTCCGGCCAAGTGCAAGCGACCCTGAAAGACGCCAGTAAAACCACGCTGCTACAGCCTGAAAAATATGTCGGCTATCAGGGCCAGGCAGCGCAACCCACAGCCATCCTGCTGAAGAACCATGGCCTGCACGTGGAAATCCAGATCGACCCGGCCAGCACCATCGGCCGTGCCGATAACGCCGGGGTAAAAGACCTGCTGATCGAGGCGGCGCTGTCGACCATCATTGATTGCGAGGACTCGGTCGCCGCGGTCGATGCCGACGACAAAGTTCAGGTATATCGCAACTGGCTGGGCCTGATGAAGGGTGACTTGAAGGAAGACCTGGAAAAGAACGGCAAAACCATCACTCGCCGGCTCAATCCGGATCGACAGTACAGCGCTGCCGATGGCAGCCCGTTGACGCTGCACGGTCGCTCGCTGCTGTTCATTCGTAACGTCGGCCACCTGATGACCAGCCCGGCGATTCTCGACAGCGAAGGCCTGGAGATCCCGGAGGGCATCCTCGACGGTGTGGTCACCAGCCTGATTGCCGTGCATGACCTCAAGCGCCGTGGCAACTCACGCAGCGGCAGTGTCTATATCGTCAAACCGAAGATGCATGGCCCCGCCGAAGTGGCGTTTGCCGAGCAGTTGTTCAGTCGCATAGAAGACCTGCTCAAGCTTGAACGGCACACCCTGAAGATGGGGATCATGGACGAAGAGCGACGCACCAGCATCAACCTCAAGGCCTGTATCGCCGCCGCCTCGTCGCGGGTGGCCTTTATCAATACCGGTTTTCTCGACCGCACCGGTGACGAGCTGCATAGCGCCATGGAAGCCGGCGCCATGTTGCGCAAGGGCGACATGAAGAACAGCGCCTGGATCCAGGCCTATGAACGCAACAATGTGCTGGTGGGTTTGAACTGCGGCCTGCGCGGCCGTGCGCAGATCGGCAAAGGCATGTGGGCGATGCCCGACCGGATGGCCGACATGCTCGAACAGAAAATCGCCCACCCCAAGGCCGGGGCCAACACCGCCTGGGTGCCGTCGCCCACGGCGGCCACCCTGCACGCGTTGCACTATCACAAGGTCGATGTCCGCGCGGTTCAGGAAGAGCTGGAACAGGTTGATCTGGCCGACGTCAGCGAAGAGATTCTCGACGGCTTGCTAAGCGTTCCGGTGGCCACTTCGCGCCAATGGTCAGCCGAGGAAATTCGCCAGGAAGTCGAGAACAATGCCCAGGGCCTGCTCGGCTACGTGGTGCGCTGGGTCGAGCAAGGTATCGGCTGCTCGAAAGTGCCGGACATTCATGATGTCGGGCTGATGGAAGATCGCGCGACCCTGCGCATTTCCAGCCAGCACATCGCCAACTGGCTGCGGCATGGGGTGATCGACCAGACACAGACCCTGGAGATCCTGCAACGCATGGCCCGGGTGGTCGATCAGCAGAATGCCGGGGATCCGCTCTACCGACCCATGGCCGCCGATTTCGATGGATCACTGGCGTTTCAAGCCGCCTGTGCGCTGGTGTTCCAGGGGAGAGAGCAACCCAATGGCTACACCGAGCCGTTGCTGCACAAGTTCCGGGCGGCGTTCAAGGGCGCTCGGCTCTGAGACAGTTGAGCATCAAGCACCGCTAAAAGATCGCAGCCTGCGGCAGCTCCTACAGGTATTGCTTACACGCGGGTGTACTCGGTCGGCGTAGGAGCTGCCGCAGGCTGCGATCTTTTGCCGATCTGACATGCACCAAAAATCGAGTCATCGTTCATCGCGAGCCTGCTCGCGATGAGGGCCTCACAGGCAACACAACGCCAGACTCGAGTATGCTGTGGCGATGCCACTACCCTGGATGTGCAAGACCGGCCATGAAGTCTGACGCTCAATCTCCATCAAGGCACCGGATGATCAGCACCCCGCCCCATCTGCAACCTGGCGACCGCGTCGTGTTGTTCGATGGTGTCTGCAAGTTGTGCAACGGCTCGGCGCGATTCCTGATCCGGCATGACCGCCACAGGAAGATCAAGCTGGCGTCCATGCAATCCGTCGAAGGACAAGCGCTGCTGGCCTGGTTCTGCTTGCCAAGCGAGCGCTTCGAGAGCATGGCCTTCATCGAAAACAATCAACTGTATGTGCGCTCGGAGGCGTTTGTGCGGGTCATGAAGTATCTGCCCCAGCCCTGGCCGTTGCTGACGGTGATCAGCGTCATTCCCGAAGCAATCAGGGATTGGTGCTACGACCGCATCGCGCAGAATCGCTACCGGCTGTTCGGTCGCTACCCGGTCTGCCAGTTGCCCAGCCCGGATCATAAAGGACGGTTCCTGGATGATCAGAACTGAACCGGTCTCCAACGGACCGAGCGTAATCCACATACTCCCTCCGCCGAGCAGGCTTTGCGGCCTATCAACCTCAGGTGTTGTTCAGTGCTGATTCTCAAATTGTTGGTGGTTCCCGGGTTTTTATTGCTGGTCTCCCTGGCCGGTAGACGCTGGGGGCCTGGCGTTGGCGGATGGCTGGCGGGGTTCCCGGTGGTCGTCGGGCCGATTCTGTTTTTCCTCGCCGTCGAACAAGGTCAAGTGTTCGCCGCCCAGGCCTCGATTGCGGCACTTTTGGCGGTGTTTGCGATGATCGCGTTCAGCATCGTCTACGCCCAGGTCGCGCAAAGGCTGGCGTGGCCCTGGGCATTGATGATCGCCGTGGCGGTCTGGGCCGTGGCCGCGGCGGCGCTTTCGTGGCTCCCCAGCTCCATCGTGCTTTCGATCCTCTTTGCAGCCATCGCGCTGCTCGCTGCGCCACACTTGTTTCCTGCTGTACAACCGCTGGCGGCTGCGCCCGCGCCCAAGTCGGACAAACTCCTCTATCGCATGCTCGCCGGCGCGCTGCTGACACTGGCGGTGACCACGCTGGCGAGCACCGTGGGTGAGCGCTGGAGCGGGTTTCTCGCGGTGTTCCCGGTACTCGGCAGCGTACTGGCGGTGTTCTCCCATCAAAGCCGTGGCCCGGCGTTTACCGCCGCGTTGCTCAGAGCCACGGCCACCGGTTTGTATTCGTTCGCGGTGTTTTGCCTGGTGCTGGCACTGGCTTTGCCGACGTTCGGATTGTGGGCCTTTGTATTGGCCGTCGCGGTTTCGTTGCTGGTGCTGGCTGGCAGCAAGCGCCGGGTAACCCGCCATTCGAAGAGCGCCTACACCGCAGCGACTGGCCGACAGCCAAGACCTTGACGCATGATGCCTGCAACACTCGCCAATGGAGAGGCGCGCATGACTGAATTGAGCCAGGTTTCCACCCCCGGCAAAACCGCAAACTCCGCCACTGCCATTGGCGTGATCGCGGTATTTCTCTGGTCCTGTCTGGCACTGCTGACGACCCTCACGGCGGGCATTCCGCCTTTCGAACTACTGGCCTTGAGCTTTGCCGTGGCGTTCGTCGCCAGCCTGGTGATTCTCGGTCGTCGCGGCGTCAGCGGTTTTCGCAGCTGGCGTCAGCCGTGGGCGGTATGGATCACCGGGTTCGTCGGTATCTTCGCTTATCACGCGCTGTATTTTTTTGCCTTGAAAGCCGCGCCTGCCGCTGAAGCCAGCCTGATCGCCTACCTGTGGCCGCTGCTGATCGTACTGTTCTCGACCTTTTCCAGCGGTGAGCGCTTGAGGAAACGGCAACTGCTGGGAGCCTTGCTGGGGCTGGCCGGCACCGCCTTCATCATGCAACTGCGCACCGCGGGCGAGGTGGCCGCCACGCCTATTGCCGGCTATCTGGCCGCCTTCGCCTGCGCTCTGGTGTGGGCGACCTATTCGGTGCTCAATCGACGCTTCAGCGAAGTGCCGAGCAGTATCATCGGCGGGATCTGCGGGCTGGTGGCGGTGGCCGGACTGGTCTGTCACCTGGCGTTCGAAACTACAGTGCGCCCCGACTTCAACCAGTGGGCGGCGATCATCGGCCTGGGTCTGGGGCCGGTTGGCCTGGCCTTTTTTGCCTGGGATCATGCGACCAAACACGGCAGCCTGGCGATGCTCGGCGCCCTCTCCTACCTGGCCCCGCTGATCTCGACCCTGCTGCTGATCGCAATCGGGCAAACCCATGCCAGCCCGATCCTGATCCTCCCCGCGCTGCTGATTATTCTCGGCGCGGTGATCGCAACTGTGCAGCGGCGAACCCACACTTAGAAGAAACCTTGGAATAACGTTCGAAGTTTTCGCATGACCAGACCGAAAACCTTGCACGAAATCGGCGTCGACACCTTCAAGGGCGATCAATCCGGGTGCATGAACTGCAGGACGACCCCAATACCCTGGTGCTGTACGAAACCTCGAACTGCGGAGTTTCTCGACGTCATCAAAAGCTATCCGGTGCGGCGCGAGGTGTAGCCAGCGCAAAACCTGCCTTTCGGAAGGTCAGACTGGAGTGATTCACCACGACCATGGGATGATCGCGTCCCTCGCGCGATCACCCTGGAGAATTTGAATGTCATTGTTTGGGAAAAAAGCCGTTGCCTTGGTCTTGGCAGCGATTACCAGCTTCGGCGCCATGAGCGTTCATGCAGCCACCCAACCAGCGGCAACTACCTCGACCGCGCAAGAAATCTTCGCCCTGGGCGGCAAGTTCGTCTTCAACCTGCCTCAGGGCTTTGAGGCCGAACCGTTGCCCCCTGGCGACTCGGCGAGCGGCACGGCGGGTGCGATGGGCACCTGGTACATCAACCCAACCAGTAAGACCGTGGTCATGGTCGCCGAAAACCTGCGCACCGACGGTGTGCAGATCAAAAACAACGACAGCCAGTTCCTCGACAGCGCGGTTGAAAGTTTCCTGCAGAAACAAGACACGACCTTGCCCGACTTCAAGAAAACCGCCGAAAAGAAACTGACCATCAAAGGCCTGGGCTTGCGTCAGGTCGACAGCACCGCGACCATGGGCGGCGGCAAGACCCTGGGTACAACATTATTGGCCGGCTCAGGCATTCGCATCCTGGTGATCCAGATTATCTCCCGTGCCGATAACCCCGCCGGGCATGCGTCATTGGTTCGGCAGATTACCGGCGGGAAATAATCCGACGCGCTTTCTGCGTGAATCAGGGTTGGTCTGCTCCAGGTACTGCAGCGGCAGATCGTTTTGCAGCGCGGTTTGCGCCTGCGTGGCGGTAGACGTCAACAGCAGCGCCATGGCCGCAGGAGCTGCCGCAGGCTGCGATTTTTTTGGGGGCGCCGCAAAAGACAGGATCAAAAGATCGCAGCCTGCGGCAGCTCCTACAAAGGGATTGTGTGCACCCAGCCCATTGCGGGTGTACCCGGTCGGCGCGTAGGAGCTGCCGCAGGCTGCGATCTTTTCGGGGGCGCCGCAAAGACAGGATCAAAAGATCGCAGCCTGCGGCAGCTCCTACAGAGGGATTGTGTGCATCCACCCCGTTGCGGGTGTACCCGGTCGGAAAAAAGGTGGCAGCCGCGCTAACGGTTGCCACCTTTTTTGAACGGGGAGATTACTCGCCGTACACGTCGAACTTGAAGTACTTGTCTTGCACTTGCTTGTATTTGCCGTTGGCGCGGATTTCGGTGATGGCGGTGTTGAATTTCTCCGCCAGCTCTTTATCGCCTTTGCGCACGGCGATGCCGGCACCGCCGCCGAAGTATTTCGGATCGTTGGATTCCGGGCCAACGAAAGCGAAGCCTTTACCAGCGTCGGTTTTCAGGAAACCGTCGTCGAGGTTGACCGCGTCGGCCAGCAGCGCATCGAGACGGCCGGAGACCATGTCCAGGTTGGCTTCCTGCTGAGAGCCATAGCGCACCAGGGTAACACCCGCCGGCTGCAGCACTTCAGTGGCAAAACGGTCATGGGTACTGGCGCGCAGCACGCCGACTTTCTTGCCCTTGAGCTCGGTCAGCGGGTCCTTGATATCGGTGCCGACCTTCATCACGAAGCGTGCCGGGGTGTGGTAGTACTTGATGGTGAAATCGACGTTCTTCTTGCGGTCGTCGGTGATGGTCATGGACGACAGGATCGCGTCGATTTTCTTGACCTTGAGCGCCGGGATCAGGCCATCGAACTCTTGCTCGACCCAGGTGCACTTGGCTTTCATCTGTTCGCACAGCGCATCGCCGATGTCCACGTCGAAACCGGTGAGTTTACCGTCGGGAGTTTTCATCGAAAATGGCGGGTAGCCGGCTTCTATACCGATGCGGATCGGTTTGGCATCGTCGGCCACGGCGGACAGGGACAATACGGACAGTGCCAGGGCACCGAACATTGCTAACTTCTTCATCTGTAGCTCCTGATGCGGAGATTCTTGTTTGGCAGATAATTCGATTGGCAGAAATCGAAGTGACCGGCAGTCTAGAGAGGCGCAACAGTAGCCAATTGTGTCGATGCGACATTTAATTGTAAAAAAAATCACGATCATGTCACAGACTGAAACAGAGGAATCGCAGTGTCGAACCATCCGACTTCGCTGAACCTGATCCAGCACCATCCTGCCGAAGGACCGGGCGCCATCGCCCACTGGGCCAGGACACGGGGGGTGAGCCTGACGGTCTTTCGCGCCGACCTTGGCGAACTGCCGCCCATCGGCAGCCTGCCGGTGATCATTCTGGGCGGGCCGTACGAAGCCAATGCCGGGCCGGATTGGCTGGCAGAGGAACGTCGCTGGTTGGCCGCCTGCCTGGCCCAGGGCGCGCCGGTGTTTGCGATCTGCCTGGGTGCGCAATTACTGGCGCGGGCGCTTGGCGGGGATGTGCGGCGTATGGCCGAGACCGAGACCGGCTGGACCGAGGTGACCTTTGCCGATGGCCGTTTGTTGAAGGTGCTGGAATGGCATGAGGATGCGATCGACCTGCCACCAGACGCGCGGCTGCTGGCCAGTAGTGCCCGGTGTGAGCAGCAGATGTACTCGGTCGGCCCGACACGGGTGGGTTTGCAGTTTCATCCGGAGTGGAACGCTGAGTCAGTGGCGCAACTCAATGCCCACTTTGCCGAGGAATCCCCCCTGCCCCGGGATCAGGATGACAGCGTCGCCCATGGGCAAGTCTTTGACTGGCTGCAAGGAACGCTGGATGGGTGGTGGGCGACGGTTCAAAGGGTTGCCGGTTAATTAGCTGCTATGCGGCGCGACCGCACCCACCCACGAGGTCGCGGATGTACGAAAATCCTGTAGGAGCTGCCGCAGGCTGCGATCTATTGATCTTCGGCGGTCCTGAAAATCGCTTTTCCGGCTATCAACATTCACAGCCGATAACAGCACTCACCGGGTGCGAGCCTGCTCGCGATGAGGCCAGGACAGACAACATGGCTTTCTGCTCGGCGCTCACTCCCCAGGCTTTCTCAACAAATAGGTATCCATTATCCAGCCATTGGCCAGCCTCGCCGCTTTGCGCACCCGTTCGATCTCGTCGGCCACGTCCTTGAGCTTGCCGGCGATCAGGATTTCATCCGGCGTGCCCAGGTAAGCCCCCCAGTAGATATCCAGGTCCTGGTCGGCCACCTGCTGGTAGGCATCCTCGGCATCGAGCATCACCACCAGGCTGTCGGCATCGCTGACCAGCCCCGCCGCGAGCCTGCGCCCGGTGGTGATTTCGACCGATCGACCGATGTTGTTCAATGGCACTTTATGTTGCGCCGCCAGCGCCTGGACGCTGGTGATGCCGGGAATGACCTCGAACTCGAAGCTGCAGCGACCGCCTGCAAGGATCGCCTGCAGAATGCGGATGGTGCTGTCGTACAACGCCGGGTCGCCCCACACCAGAAACGCCGCGCATTCGTCGTCGGCCATTTCATCGTTGATCAGCCGCTCGAAGGTCTGCTGCTTGTCGCGGTTCAGATCATGCACGCTCGCGGTGTAGTCCACCTCGCCACGCACACGCTCGGGGCTGAGGGCCTCGACGAAACGGTAGTCGCGCCCGGTGATATAGCGTTCGCAGATCTCATGCCGCAGGTCGGTGAGTTTGTCCTTGCTGCGGCCTTTGTCCATGATAAAAAACACGTCGACCCGATTCAGCGCGTTGACCGCCTGCAGGGTGATGTATTCAGGGTTACCGGCACCGATGCCGATGATCAGGATTTTCTTCATGAGGTCATCATCTCCGTGTCTGAGCGGTGTTCCTGCAGGCGCAGGCGCCAGCGTCCGTTGAAGCGCAATTCGGTGCTCGACAACGGCTCGACATCGATCACATTGAAGGCCGCGGGCGGGCACTGCATGACGTGCATGATCGCTGCACGAATAACGAATGGATGAGTGATCGCCAGGAAATGCCCCGCAGTACTGCGCAACGTCTCCAGCCATTCGGCCACCCGCGCGCGGAGTTGTTCGACCGACTCGCCGCCGTGGGGTGCGCAGCTGCTGTCGCTCAACCAGTCCTGAAGTGCCTCGGGCTCATGTTTTTGCAGATCGTCGATGCGCAGGCCCTGCCAACGGCCCATGGCGCAATCCGCCAGCGCGGGGACAATCTGCATCTGCGCACCGAACAGTTCGGCGGTTTGCCTGGCCCTGGCCTCCGGAGCACAGAGCAGTTGCGGCGGACGCTTGAAGGCGCCGGCGCGCGAGCCCCGCGCCGCTTGCCAATCCATTTCGAGCGACTCATCGAGGGCAAAACGCGCCAGCTTCTGGGCGTCGGTGCGGGCGTGACAGATCAGGGTCAAGCGGGTGGCTTGCACGGTGAATCACTCAGGTTATGGCAATCGCTGGGTTTGTATCATGTTTGGAGGAAAGCTTCAGAGGGTTCGCCAAACTCTGTGAGCTGATTCAGTGCCCCATCAGCCCGACAAATGACCCGATTGCGGCCGGTGGTTTTAGCTTCGTATAACGCCTGGTCGGCGTCATTGAGCCACTGGGTTGCTTCAGTGTATCGGGGGTCATAGGCGGCCAGGCCGATGCTCAGGCTGACCTTGAGCGCCGGGTTTTGCTCATAGCCCAGGCAGGCGAAGCGATCCCGCAGAGCGTCCATGACCTGAGCCGCGCTGGCCAGTGGCACGTCCGGCAGGATCACGCAGAATTCGTCGCCGCCGTAGCGCCCGGCCATATCACTGGAGCGCAGGTTTTGCTTGAGGGTTTTGCTCAACTGACGCAGCACGCTATCGCCGGCGACGTGGCCGTAGGTGTCGTTGATGGTTTTGAAGTGATCGATGTCAATCAGCGCGATGGCCCCGCCCTGCTGCTGGCGCTGGCAACGCTGGAACTCGATTTCCAGTTGATCCTTCCAGGTGCCATGGTTCAGCAGACCGGTCAGGCTGTCGGTGCGACTGAGGGCCAACAGCTCACGTTTGTGCCGACCCAGGGTGTGGGCCTGGCGGAAACAGATCCAGCCCAATGCCAGCGGATACAGCGTCAATAGTGGCAGGCAGGCATACAGCTGCAGAGGGCTGGTTTGCGGGATGAAGGCCGGTGCGAAAATCAGCAGACCGGCACCGATCCCCAACAGTTGAGCGACGGATCCTGCGAGCAGAAAGCGCATGCCGCCGATCGCCACATTATTCATTGCCATCATCGACAGCGTGATTGCCGAGGGCAAGGGATTGAAGTGCATGGCGGCAACCCAGAAACCGCCAAGAAACGAGTCGATCAGCAGATTGCGCTGTTCGGCGTGGTAAGGCACTTTCGAGCGGCGCGCCCATAGATACACCAGATGCGGCCAGAGCAGGCCGTTGAAGGCCATGAACCCCCAGACCCAGGGCGCAGGATCAAGCGGGTACATCGCCACCCCCACGCAAAGGAGCCCCAGGGTCAGGCCCAACGTCCGTGAGGTGTACAGCCTCCTGGCCAGTGAAAGTCCCTTTCCTCCTGTGTATTGCATAGGGGCCACAGCTCCTCTGGTACTGCTGAACGAGACGCCGGTTCTTGCTTGCGGGTTTGCTGGGAGTCTATCAGGGCAGCGGCAAATAGCCATCACCGGTCAGCGCCTGGAAAGCGCCTCCCTCGCGGGTCCTCTGGCGAATGCTTGACTATAAATGACAGTGGGCGAAACGCGACGTCAGTGGTCGTCCGGGTAAGAAAACACGAGAGGGCGCGCATGCACACCTATCAGGTACTGATCATCGGCAGCGGTTTTGGTGGCCAATGCGCGGCGGTCAATTTGCTCAAGGAAGGCATCAGCGACTTCCGTCTGTTGGAGCGGCGCGACTTTTTCGGCGGCACCTGGTGCCAGAACACCTACCCGGGCGCGGCGGTCGATGTGCCGTCACCCTTGTATTCGCTGTCGTTCGCCTCCTATCCATGGACCCGGATGTTCGCCGAGCAGGACGAGCTGCACCGCTACACCCAGCAGGTGGTGGAGCAGTACGCGCTGCGCGACAAAGTCGAGCTGGAAGCAAACGTCGAACGGGTGCAATGGGACGATGCACTCCAGCGTTGGGCCGTACAGACCTCGAGGGGGAGCTTCTACTCACAGTTCATCATCAATGCCTCGGGCCCGCTGAGCCAGCCGGTGATTCCGCACTTCGAAGGCCAGGAGCGCTTCAAGGGCAAGAGCTTTCACAGTAACCAGTGGGATCATCAATTCGACTACCGCAACAAACGAGTTGCCGTGATCGGCAGCGGTGCCAGCGCGGCGCAGATCATCCCGGCCATCGCCCCGCAGGTCGGGCACCTGCATGTGTTCCAGCGCACTGCGCACTGGGTATTGCCACGGCCGGACCACACCTTCAGCCGCTTCGAGCGCTGGTTGCTGGGGATCAAACCGGTCTACAAGCTGTTGCGCTGGCTGATCTACTGGCTGCTCGAGACGCGGGTGATTGCCTTCAAGTACTCGAGACCGGCGATCCACCTGGTGCAGTTGCAAGCCTTGCGGTTGCTCAAGCGTCAGGTGAGCGACGTCGAACTGCGCCGCAAGTTGACGCCCGACTACACCCTCGGCTGCAAGCGGGTGCTGCTATCGAGCACGCTGTATCCGGCGCTGTGCCGCGCCAACGTGACGCTGCACAGCCGCGAGCAAGGCATCGCGTCGATCGACGAAAGCGGGATCCTCACCCATGACCATCAGCATATCGAGCTCGACCTGATTATCTGGTCGACCGGCTATGACGCCACCGACGGAGTGATTTCCTATCCGGTCCAGGGCAAGGGCGGCACGCTGCTCAAGGATGTCTGGCAGCAGTACCCGCGCGCTTACCTGGGCACCAGCATTCCGCAGTTTCCCAACCTGTTCATCGTCACCGGCCCCAACACCGGTATTGGCCACACCTCGGCGCTGTTCATTATCGAATCGCAGATGAACTACATCCTCAGCTGCATCCGCACCCTGAAGCAACAAGGTCTGCGGACCATTGAAGTGCGCAAGGACGCTGAAGACGCCTACACCCAAATGATTCATCGCGAGATGGAAAGAACCGTGTGGAAATCCGGTGGCTGCCACAGCTGGTATCAGAGCAGGAGTGGTCACGTCATTGCGATATTTCCGGGGTTCAGCTTCACCTACCATCGGCTGACGCGCACGCTCAAGCCTGCCGATCACATCCTGTCCTGAACACGCTTGGGGAAAGCTCCCAATGTTAATGATCCTGGTACTTGCCGCGGCCTTCATCCTCTTGGGCTGGTGGACCTGGCCGCGTCTCGGCCAGCTGCTGTATGACCTGAGCATGGCCCTGGAGGCGCGGCTCTATCACCTGCGAAAAGTGCCGGTGCCGATCGCGGAAATGACCCTGAGTACCTATCAGGGAGGCCGGCCCAAGGCGCCAACGCTGCTGATGCTCCACGGCTACAGCGCCGACAAAAGCGTCTGGCTGCGTTTTTCCCGGCACCTCGTCGATGATTACCGGGTCATCATCCCCGACCTGGCGGGCCACGGTGAAACCGGCTTTCGGCACCGTGGCAGTTACGACATACCCTCCCAGGCCCAACGGCTGATCCAGTTGCTGGATGCCTGCGCGGTCGAGAAAGTCCATGTGATCGGTAATTCCATGGGCGGCTACATCGCCGCCTGGCTCGCAGCGACTTACCCCGAGCGCGTTGCATCGCTGGCACTGATCGACCCGGCGGGTGTCGCCTCGCCGCTGCCCAGTGACATGGAAAGGTTGCTTGCCCAGGGTAATAACCCGTTTCTGATCCATTCACGCGCCGACTTCGATCAGTTCTACGCCATGACCATGGCTTCGCCACCCTGGGTTCCCGACATAGTGCTGGCGGCACTGGCCGGGCGTTATCAGCGCAGGCGCGATGAACTGGCGGAGATCTTCCAGGACTTCCATGGCAGTGAACCGCTCGAGGCCCGGCTGGCAGATATCCAGGCACCCACCCTGCTGTTGTGGGGGCGCCTGGATCGGCTGATTCACGTCAGCAGCGCGCAAGTCTGGGCCGAGGGCATTGCCCGGATTCACGTGGAGCTGTGGGATGGCATCGGGCATATGCCAATGCTCGAACGCCCGGCCAGGACTGCGCAGCTGTATCGAGAGTTTCTGGAGGGGCAGGCCTGATGCGATCTTGTGGCGAGGGGGCTTGCCCCCGCTGGGCAGCGAAGCGGCCCTGACATCGGTAACCGCATTGTGTCAGGTAGAACTCATCAGCCGGTTCTACGACTGCTGCGCAGCCGAACGGGGGCAAGCCCCCTCGCCACAGGGAGTCTCCACATACCAGGAGAGCAGTCATTTGCAGAATGAAGTTCGGAAGAAACTTCGTTTGTCAGTATCCCCTGCCCCGAACAGAATCGGGCAACGAAAAACCACCGTTGAACCCACGATTTCATTGCCCGGGAATTTTCTCTATGAACATTCAGCGCTTTGTCAGCCCTGACCTGATCCGCCAACGCTTTTCGCGGGCGATGTCGGACATGTACCGCGAAGAGGTGCCGCTGTATGGCGCGCTGATGGAGCTGGTGGCGCAAACCAACGCCCAAGTGCTGCGCGATGACCGCCGCGTTGCGCAACAGCTGCGCAGCACCGGGGAAATCGAACGCCTGGACCTTGAGCGCCATGGCGCGATCCGCATCGGCACCGCCGAGGAACTGGCAACCATCAGCCGCTTGTTCGCGGTAATGGGCATGCAGCCGGTCGGCTATTACGACCTGACACCCGCCGGGGTGCCGGTACACTCCACCGCCTTTCGCGCAGTGCATGAAGCTTCGCTGCAGGTCAGTCCGTTCCGGGTGTTCACTTCGTTGCTGCGCCTGGAACTGATCGAAAACCCCGAGCTGCGCGAGTTTGCCCAGTCGGTCCTGGCCAAACGCTCGATCTTCACTCCGGCCGCGCTGGCTTTGATCGACAAAGCCGAAAGCCAGGGCGGGCTTGACGAACAAGACGCCAAGGCATTCGTCGAGCAGGCGCTGGAGACCTTTCGCTGGCACCACAGCGCAACCGTCACGGCCGAGCAGTATCGACAGTTGAGCGCGCAGCACCGGCTGGTTGCCGATGTAGTGGCCTTCAAAGGGCCGCACATCAATCACCTGACCCCGCGCACCCTAGACATCGATCGGGTCCAGGCGCAAATGCCCGGGCATGGCATTACCCCCAAAGCCGTGATCGAAGGCCCGCCGCGCCGTGAGTGCCCGATCCTGCTGCGCCAGACCAGCTTCAAGGCCCTTGAAGAACCCATCGCCTTTCCCGGCCAGGGCAGCGACAGCCACAGTGCCCGCTTCGGCGAAATAGAACAACGCGGCGCCGCCCTGACTCCGACGGGTCGGGCGCTGTACGACCGCTTGCTGAATGCCGCTCGCGATGAGTTGAAGGATTTCCCCAACGAAGAAAATGCCCAGCGCTACGACGCACTGCTGCGAGCCCACTTCGTTGAATTCCCGGACTCCTGGGCCGGCCTGCGTGAACAGGAGCTGGCCTACTTCCGCTACTTCGTCACCGAACAGGGTCTCGCCGCGAGTGGCGATCTGTCGGCTTCAGAGACGCTGGAGGGATTGCTCAGCCGAAACTGCATTCGCTTCGAGCCGCTGGTCTACGAGGACTTCTTGCCGGTCAGTGCGGCGGGCATCTTCCAGTCCAACCTGGGTGACGATGGGCAAAGCCACTACGCCAGCCAATCGAACCGGCAGGAATTCGAAAAGGCCCTGGGCCGTTCGACCATCAACGAACTGGCGCTGTATGCCGAGACTCAACGGCGCTCGATTCTGGAATGCTGCGCGGCACTCGATCTGCCGCCACTGGTGTGAGGAGAGTTCGCCCAGCGCGCTGGCCTGGCAATCCATGCACCGGTAAAGAGCCACTACACTGGGCGAACAGGGTTATTTTAATTGAACGTACACAATAAGTCCGCTCAGAAATTTTGAATAAATCCGAATAAATCCGGACACAATATTTCCGGTCTGAACTCTCCAGTGTGAACATTCAGAGCAGCCCGCAGCGATTCAATACCCGGTCATTTCCAGATAACCGCTGCCGGCGTGACTGCCACTCAACTGCACCGGGCCTTCCCAATAAGCAATCCGCAGCGCCATCCAGGCCTGGGGATTGAGCGCCTGCGCGGTGATGTCCAGGCCTTTGCCGGGAATCCTGATCGACCAGCGGGTCGGCATCTGGCGCCCCGCCACCGCAGTGGAGTCCAGCGGTGTGAGGCTGATGTCGCCCCTGGACAGGGGCTCGGTGCGGCCATCGGCAGCGATCCAGGTCCCGGTCAGGTACGCGCTGCCATCCTTTTCGCGCACCCGAAACAGCATCACCTGTTCAGCGTTATCCAGGTGCAGGGAAAACCAGTCCCAGCCGGTTTGATCGGCGGTCAATGGCTGGCTGCTCCACTCGCGGTCGAGCCAGGCCGGACCGCTGACCTGCCAGGTCCGGCCATCGATCTCAAGGCTGCCCTGCGCCTGGAAAAACGGCTGGCTGTAGTAATACGACGCCTGGCCGCGTTCGGATTTCTGGCTGTAACCCTGCTCGCCTTGCAGCACCAAAGGCTTATTAGAGGTCAGCCGTAGTTGATAGCTGAAGCCTTGCCCGCGGGCGTGCAGCTGCATATCGGCCAAAGGGTTTGCAGGATCTGACTGGCTGCTGAAACTCCAGTCATCGATCCAGGCGCTGAACGGTGCGCCAGTGACTCCGGCCTGCCCCACTCCGCCGCGGGCGTAACGTTCAGCTGCGGAGTGCCGAGTGGCCGAGGTCACTGCGGCGTGGCCGAGCCAGACGGTCTGGCTGCCCCAGCCGGGTTGCTCGGGCCCGGCATTCAGTGCGTTGCGAAACAAGGTCCATTGCACCCCAAACTCGCGGCCCTGAGCATCCTTGAGGTTGGCGGTGATGTACCACCACTCGATGCGAAAACCGTCGTGAGGCCCGTGATCGGCGGGAAAGCTGAAGGTTCTGCCGGGAATCACCGGGGTGAACTCAGCGGCCTCGCTGCCCAGCCCGGCAAAACTTTCGGGATTTTTCGGCGCATCATCGCAACCACTCAGTTGCCCCAGCAACACCAGCAGCACGCCCAGCCGCAGCCACTTAATCGTCATGGGCAAAGGTCCTGAGCAGATCGGCTGGCCGGCTGCGGTAGAGTTTGAACAATGGCCAGGCCGACGCCAGCAAGGTCGCCAGCAACGCCAGAGCGGTCAACTGCAACAGCTGCAGCGGGAAGATCCGCAACGGCAGCCGCCAGCCAAAGGCCTGGACATTGATCACCGAGTTCAGGCACCACGCCAGCAGGATTCCCAACGGCAATGCCAGCAGCAAGGTCAGCACCGCCAACAGCCAGGTCTGGCCCAGATTGAGCACCATCAGTTGGCGCCGGGTCACCCCCAATGCCCATAACGGCGCCAGTTGCCCGAGACGACTCTGGCTCTGGGTCAGCAGGCTGATGAACAGCGCGACACCAGCCACCCCCAGGGTCAGGCTGTTGAGCGCCGCGGTGGCGGTAAAAGTGCGTTCGAACACTTGAATGGACCAGCCCTTGAGTTGCGCCTGATCGACGATGCGGTTGTCGTCCAGGGCAAAGCGCGCTTGCAGGGCTTGCACCAGGGGCGTCACGGACGCGGGGTCGATGCGCAGGTTGAAACGACTCGGCGCCAGCTGCGGCCAATAACGTTGCAGGTGCCCGACATTGACCAGCAAATGCCCTTTCGGGTTGCCATAGTCAGCATAGATCCCGACGATGCGCGGCGACCACTGACCTTGCGGCGTGGGAATCGCCAGTTGATCGCCCAATCGCATCTTCAGACGACGGGCCAGTTGTTCGCTGAGCATCAGCGTGTCTTCGTCGACCAAGCGCTCCCAGGGAGCGTCCCCCTGCGCCTGCAGCAACGGCCAGTGCTGGCGATAGTTGGGGTGATCGATAATGCCATACACCTCGGCTGGCCAGCCTTGCAACTGGATCGACACCTGCCAGCTGGGCAATAGCGCAGAGACCAGCGGTTGTTCGCTTAACCAGACTTGAAGCTCACGAGACTGAGTCGGATTGACTGGATTGATATACAACTCGGCAGTCAGGCGTTGTTCGAGCCAGTCGCCGAAGGTCTGGCGAAAGCCGGCGGTCATGCTGCCGGCACCGATATTGGCGGCCAGTGCCAGCAACAGCGCCATCAACGCCAGACTCAAGGCCGGCAATTGCTGACGGCAGTCGGCGATAAACCACTGCCCCAACACCGAGCGACTGCGCCTGAGCACCAGGTTCAGCAGACCATCGAGCAGCACCGGCAAGCTCAGTGCCGCTGCCAGCAACAGGCCGGCCATCAGCACAAAACCACTGCTCAAACTGTCGCCCAACAACCAGGCCAACAGCCCCACCGCAGCAGCAATGGCCGCCACCCAACCCTGGCGCCGCAACCAGCGGGCATGAGCCTGGTGCCAGGCTTGCGGGTTGGCCAGCGCGAGCAACGGCAGGCGTGCCGCACGCACCAGGCTGTTGGCGCCAGCCAGCAACGCGCCCAGCAGACTCAAGCCCACACCACTGAGCCACCAGAGCGGGCCGAGGCTCAACTGCCCTGCCACTTCGGCGCCGTACAGCCCTCGCAGGCTGGCGGCTACGTCGGGCAACAACACCGCGGCCAGCCAATACCCACTGACCACCCCGGCAATCCCGCCCAGCAATGCCAAGCCACCCAGCTCAACGCTCAGGCTGAAGATCAACATGCGCGCACTGACTCCGCAGGCTCGCAGGGTTCTCAGCAGACCACGGCGTTGCTCCAGGGCCAGGCCGATGGCGGCATGCACGATAAACAGGCCGACCACGAACGCCAGAAAGCCCAAGGCATCGAGGTTCAGGTGAAAGCTTTCGGTCAGGCGCGCCAGGTTGTTTTCTTCACCGCTGCGTTTGAGCACTAACTGCCCGGCAAACGCTTCAGGCAACCGCGGCTGGGTCGCCGCGAAATCCTTGGGCAGCAGCAGCCGCGAGAGCTGGTGTGGCATCCCCAGCAGCTGTTGCGCGAAGCCGATATCCACCAGCAACACACCCGGCGCCATGTCGACCTGGCTGTGCAGCGGCGGCAGACGTTGGCCATTCACCGTAAAGGGTTGGTCGCCCTCGCGATACCCCAGGGCCTGCAAGGTTTGCGGGGCGATCCAGGTACTGCCGGGCGGGCTGATGAAGTCGACCATCCGCGCCAGCTCCAGCGCCTGTCCGGCCACTGCCGACCCGGCCGGAAGCGACAGCGGTTCGATGCCGATCAATTGCAGACGCTGATCTTCCCGGCCCTTGAGGTACAGCCGGGCTTGCAGCAGCGGCGACACCGGCCAACCGGCACGCCGCAGGCTGATGAACAAGGATTGCGCGAAGGTCGCGCCATTCGGTGCCGCGAGGCTGGCCTGGGGTTCGCCGCCAATCAACTGGCTGGCCCGCGCGTAACTTTCGCGTGCCTGACTGTTCAGCGCTTGCACTCCGGTCAACAGGCTGGTGGCCAGCCAGAGTCCGGTCAGCACACTGAAAAACTGCACCGGATGCTGCCGCCAATGGCTGAGCAAGGCTCGCAACGTGCCCTGAATAACCCGCACCTCAGCCCCCGCCTGCGCCGACCAGACGCCCGTTATGCAACACCACTCTTTGTGCCAGGCGGGCCGCGACCCGCGGGCTGTGGGTGACCACCAGCAAGCTGGTGGGGCTGTCGACCAGCAACTCCAGGAGCAACTGCAGCACTTGATCGCTGGTGCTTTCATCAAGGCTGCCGGTGGGTTCATCGGCCAGCAGCAAACCGGGACGCGACGCCAGCGCACGTCCCAGCGCCACCCGTTGCTGCTGGCCGCCCGAGAGTTGTTCGGGATAACGCTTGAGCACATCGCCGAGCCCCAGCCGCTCCACCAGTTGCGCCTGCCAGACCGGCTCAAGGCGCCCGGCCAGGCGTGCCTGAAAGGCCAGGTTGTCTTCGACCCGCAGGCTGCTGATCAGGTTGTACTGCTGGAACACCAGGCCTACTTCGATACGCCGCCAGTTGGCCAGCTGCGCTTCACTCATCCGCTCCAGCGAGTGCCCGCCCATGCGGATGCTGCCGCCATCCACCTTGTCCAGCCCGGCGATCAGGTGCAGCAAGGTGCTCTTGCCACTGCCCGACTCCCCCATCAGTGCCAGGCTGCTGCCCTGTTGCAACTGCAAGTCGACTCCCTGCAATACCGCCAGCGGGCCTTGCGGAGTCGAATAGCTCTTGAACACGCCTTGCACCTGGAGCATGGGAACACTCGATTGAACGAAGCTGAAGCCAAGAATAGCGGTTGTGGCCGAGCGAAGTGTCGCTATGGCCTCCCGGGTCCCACAGGTTGTGCGTCGATCTCACATTAGATTTTCTTGACCTCTACATTAAGCCTGTGCGGCCTATACACAGTTTTATTTTTGCCCTTTGATTGCTTAAGGACATTTTCCAGCTACAAATGACAAAGTGGTGAGGCGAGATGTGGGGGTCCAGTGTCGTGACGTTGATTGTCATGATCCGGACGTCGAGGAATGACGCGAATTCCAGGGATGATCAGGCACATGGCTCAAAACAAGTACCGTTCCGATATCGACGGGCTACGAGCGGTGGCGGTGATTGCAGTCTTCGTCAATCACCTGAACAACAGCCTGTTGCCGGGTGGCTTCATTGGCGTCGATATCTTCTTCGTCATTTCCGGGTTCCTGATCACCTCACAGGTTTTTTCCGAGGTGAAGCGCAACGCCTTCTCGCTGAAGGGCTTTTATCAGCGGCGCATCAACCGCATTGTTCCCGCCCTGGTGGCGGTGCTCCTGGCCAGTGTGATCGCCGGAGCCTTCATCCTTTCCCCGGCCGACCTGATGCGACTCAACGCCAGCGCACTGTTCTCATTGCTCGGCGTCTCGAACATCTACATCTGGATGAAGTACGGCAACTACTTCGCCGGGGATGCCAGTGAAGCACCCTTGTTGCATACCTGGTCGCTGGGCATTGAAGAGCAGTTCTACGTGATCTGGCCGTTGTTCATCTTGCTGCTGTATCGCTGGGCACCACGCTATATGTTGCCTTTACTGGTCGTGGGCGTTGTGGCCGCCATCGGCGTATCGGAATACGCGACAGGGGTGTTTGCCACCGCGTCCTACTACCTGCTGCCCATGCGATTTTTCGAACTGATGCTGGGCGGGGTGCTGGGCATTTACCTGCAACAGCCACGCGTCATCGGCAAGTTGGCAGCCTATGGTTATGCCTTGCTGGGCTCGCTGCTGATCGGGATAGCGCTCTTTGCCTTGAGCGAAGGCGCGCCCTTTCCCGGAATCAATGCCCTGGTACCGTGCCTGGGCGCCGCCTTGCTGATCCTGGCCGGCAGTGGCGACGTCCGTTTACCTTTACTGACCAGCCGGCCGATGGTGTTTATCGGCTTGATCTCCTACTCGCTCTACCTGGTGCACTGGCCGCTGATTGCCTACCTGAACTATCTGGATATCCGCATCAATCTGCCGATGGCGCTGTTGGTGGTGCTGGCATCGATACTCATGGCCTGGTTGTCGTGGCGTTTTGTCGAAGTGCCCTTTCGCCGCTCCGGGGCGCCATTGCGCTTTTCGCAGGTGTTTACCCGGCGCTTTGCCCTGCCGGCCCTGGCATTGGCCTTGCTGGCAGGATTGAGCCAGCAGTGGGATGGATTCCCGAAACGCTTCAGCCCGGAAGTTTCGACACTTGAGGCGATGACCCTGAACAAACCCAGTGAGGCGCGCAGCGGTTGCCATGTAGCCAATGCGCTGTACCGTACCGACCCGAATGTCGAATGCCGTCTGGGGGCGACAAAAGAGAGGCTCGACGGCATCATGATCGGCGATTCGTTTGCCAATCACTTTACCGGCATGGTGGACATCCTGGCCCGGCCCGACGGCATCACGCTCATGGATTACACCCTGGACTCCTGCCCACCGATTCTCGGCTATAGCTGGGGGATGCCAGCGGTGTATGCCGCCCATTGTGCGATACGCAACGAACGGGTGTTCAACCTGATCGAGCAGAATAAATACCCTTATGTGGTGTTGGCGGGGAGTTGGCCCAAGGATGAAGCGGCAGAAAGCATCGTCGAAGCGAGCCTCAAGCGCGTGGTGGAAAACAGCGGTCAGGTCATCGTCATCCTCAGCAATCAGTACATTAAAGACGCAGCCACCTGCCCTATCCGCCGGTTAATGTTCGGTCGCGAGCGCGAGTGCTCGACCACCCGGATTGCCAATCCACTTTACTGGGCGCAATTGCGCGAGAAATTCCCGCAGGTGCGCTTCATCGATCCCAACGAGGTGATTTGCCCGGAACAACTCTGCAGCCCGATCATCCAGGGCAATCTGCTGTACCTGGATAACGGGCACTTGAATGAAACCGGATCGCGCTTCATCGGCCGCACATTATTGGATAAAGGCTACTCGTTGTTGCGCGATCCTGCGGCGAGATCCTGACTGGGGGAGCAGATTTGCGTCCCAACCATCGCAGGTGTACCCGGTCGGCGCGCGTAGGAGCTGCCGCAGGCTGCGATCTTTTTGGGGGCGCCGCAAAGGCAAGATCAAAAGATCGCAGCCTGCGGCAGCTCCTACGGGGGATTGTGTGCACCCGGCCCATGGCGGGTGTACCCGGTCGGCGCGTAGGAGCTGCCGCCAGGCTGCGATCTTTTCAGGGGGCGCCGCCAATGCAGGATCAAAAGATCGCAGCCTGCGGCAGCTCCTACCCGGGGGATTGTGTGCACCCGGCCCATGGCGGGTGTACCCGGTCGGCGCGTAGGAGCTGCCGCAGGCTGCGATCTTTTTAGGGGCGCCGTCAATGCAAGATCAAAAGATCGCAGCCTGCGGCAGCTCCTACAGGGGTTTGTGTGCATCCAGCCCATGGCGGGTGTACCCGGTCGGCGCGTAGGAGCTGCCGCAGGCTGCGATCTTTTCGGGGGCGCCGAAAAGGCAGGATCAAAAGATTGAAACGGCATCTACGCCCGACGGATTGATCCAGCCTGTCGGATTCGGCGTGTACTGGTAGCCGTTCAACCTGTCCGCCAGCAGACTCGGATCCGGCGTCAGGTAACGGCCGATGTGCGGATCGTAGTAGCGATGGTGGTTGTAGTGCAGACCGGTTTCGGCATCGTAGTACTGGCCCTGAAAGCGCAGTGGGTTGTCGATTTGAAGTTCGCTGTCGAGGCTGGCGAGTTGGCCGTAGGCTTTGTATTTCGCCGACCAGACGATCTCGCCGTTGTAGTCGGTGAGTTCCAGCGGCGTGCCGATATGGTCGACCTGGTAGTAGAACAGGCCGGTCTTGAACGGGTCTTCGCCGTCGAGCAGAGCCAAGGGCCGCGAGCTGCCGGGTTCGTAGAGGTAGCGACGATAATAATGGCTGCTGCGTTCGGCAATCAGTTGCTGGCCTTGCCAGAGAAATTCGGTGCTGTAGCCGTCGACGGTTTTGCCAGTACGGCGGCCAACGGCGTCGTAGCGGTAGGTCACGCGACGGCCGTCCGGCAGACTCACGCCGATCAGTCGGTGCCGGCAGTCGTAGCGGTATTCGGTGACGAGTGCCTGGACGGTGCCGCGCCGTTCGCGAATCAGATTGCCATAGGCGTCGTAGTCGTAATGGCGATCGCCTTGCCTCAACAGGCGGTTGTCTTTGATCGTCGTCGGGCCTTGCATCTGCAGGTTGCCGGCGGGGTCGTGGGCGAAGTGTTCCGGAAGTTCGCCACGGGAATGGCGGACGCGGGTCAGACGGTTCAGCGCATCGTAGTAGTAACCGCGCTGGCCGTGACGGCTGTCCGCGATGGAGGCCAGGTTGCCGTTGACCGCGTAACCGTAATGGCGCAGGTACAGCGGCCGGGCTTGCCGGGTGACCGAGTGGAGTTGCAGGCGCCCTTGCTCGTCGTAGTGGTACTGACTGAGCAGCAGGCCTTGCTGGCGTTGCCGCTCGCGACCGGCGCTGAATTGGTGGCTACTCAGCCGCTCGCCATTGAGGTCGATGGCGCTCAGTGCGCCACCCTGGGCGTAGTGGTAGTCGAGGGTGCTGTCGTCCGGCAACCGCAGCTGGTCAAGCCGGCCGCATGGGTCGTAACGGTAATGCAGGGTGCCCTGGCTTTGCTGCTCGGTAATCAGCCGGTCCTGCAGATCGTATTGGTACTCCTGCGGCCACTGACCATCATCGACACTGACCAGCCGGCCAAGACTGTCATAGCGGTATTCAATCTTGCTGCCGTCGGCCAGGCTCTTGAGCAGCACACGCCCTTGAGCGTCGCGTTCATAAGCGGTGAGCAACTGACTGCCGTCATCGCCAAACTCGGTTTTCTCCAGCAGATGGCCCTTTCGGTCGTAGGCATATGCCGTGCGCCGGCCATCGAATCCGCGCTCTTGCCGGATCTGGCCGTTGGCATCGTACTGGCGCTGATAACGTTCGCCGGAGCGGGTTTCGATCTCACTGAGCAGCAACCGTGAGTTGTCGTAGCGGTAGCGCAAGTGTGTGCCATCCGGGTCGATCCGGCGGCTGACCAGGGGCAGATCGTCGACGTATTCATAACGGGTGACGTGCCCCAGCTCGTCGCGTTCGCGGGTGACTTTACCGTAGGCGTTGTAGCTGAAGGCGCGAGTGGCGCCGTTGGGCAGAATAGTTTGCGTCAGCCGCCCTACCGCGTCCCATTGGTACTGGGTGAGGGCTCCGCTTTGGTCCTGGCAACTGATCCGCCGGCCCAGGGCATCGTAGCGATAACGCCAGTGACTGGCGTCCGGCAGCTGTTCTTCGACCAGCTGCCCAAGGAGGTTCCAGCCCAGAACATGGAGGCTGTCATCCGGATGACGGATCGACAGCAGGCAACCCTTTTCATCGTACTGGTAACGGGTGATGTGGCCGTGGGGATCGGTCCGTTGAGTGATCTCGCCCTGAGCGTTGTGCAGGAATGTCCACTGCGCCTTGCCACGCTGACGCAGGTGGACATAACCGTTGCGATACTCGAACAGCGTGGGCTCTGCTGCGGCCGGCAGTATCGCGCTGAGGCGTCCGGCCTCGTCATAGCGGTATTGAGTGACGGCACCCAGCGGATCCTGCCCGGCCGTCAGCCGAGCGTTTTCGTCGTAGCTCTTCAGCCATTCGGCACCGTCCGCTGCGACCTTGCGCAGCAGTCGCGGCGGCTGGTCGTGAAGGTAGACTTCTTCGCTGCCGTCGGCGTGGCTGACAGTGACGCGACCCTGGTCGTCCCAGACGTGACGCGCATCCATCTGTGAAGGGTTGGTCCAGTGTCGAATGCAGCGCACGACGTTGCCCTGTTGCTGCCACGCCCAGAAAAAACGTGCGCCGCCGGCCAGTTGCCGCTGCAGGATGAGCTGCTGATCGTCGTAGTTGTAGTACTCGCTTTCACCGACGGCATTGGTCGCCTCCACCAGCCGCCAGCGCTCGTCATAGCGGTAGCTGACCAGGGTCTGCTCGGTGTGCCAGGCGTCTTCGAGACTATCCGTCGGGTGATAGCTCTGGTAGTCGACGGCGATCAGATGGTCGCGCTGGTAACGCAGCTGCAAGGCGCGGCCGGCACCGTTGTCGAGACGCTGGATGCGTCCTTGAGAGTCGCGGGTGATCCGCAGACGGTTGGCGTAAGCATCACTGATAGCGCTCAGACGACCCTCGTGAAAGTGATAAAACCGCGCACTGTCACCGACCTCGGCAAGAATCAGCTCCTGCGGATCGTCACCCAGGTAAATCGCCGCCCGTGGCAGGCTGGTGTGGATCTGCGGCCATTCACGGTCTGGCAGCGGAAATCGGGTTTGACGGTTTTCAGGGTCGGTCCAGATCAACGAATCGCCGCCGACCTCCAGCCGCTGCGCCAGCGAATGGCTCCAGCCAAACCCCAGCCCGCAATCGATTTCCTGCGCACTGCTGCGGTATAGCCGGGTCCAGGCAAACGGCAATAGCCCGTCCAGTTCACCCTCGCAGAAGGTCAGCGACTCTTCGCCGGTGATCATTGACAGGTCGTTCATCCGCAATCCCTCGCGTCGCTGGTATAGGACGCGAGACTTTGCAGGGGATGACCGGGAAATGGAGTCGGGAAGATTCGAGAGGCAGAGTAGGAAATTTCTTTAAATCAAATGGAAAAGATCAACAACCAAAGAGCTGTCGAACGCAAAACTGTGGCGAGGGGGCTTGCCGCCCATCGGCCGGTCCGCGCTCTGGCCAAGCAGTCGTAAAGCACTGGTGCGATTTAACTGATAAAACGCGGTTGCCGGTTTTGGGGTCGCTGCGCGACCCAGCGGGAGCAAGCTCCCTCGCCACAAGGGGCCTGGCACCTACGGCAATCGCCCGAAATCAATCCCCTCCCCCCCACCGCCAGCCCGGTCTGCGGCTGATCCGGTGTGACGATCTCCTTGAGGTCGATATGTTTCCAGGCCGGTTTCGCCCCCAGACGCGCGTTGAAGCGGATGTTGAAGGTAAAGTCGTCCTTGGTCGGCTCGCTCAGTGGCTTGCCGTAGACCGGTTCGATCGCCGCCAGGTCGTAGCCCATCAGCTGCAGCAAGGTGGGGAAGATGTTGTAGTGGCTGGAGCGATCCTTATTAACCGCCAGCGCGCTCTTCCAGTCGAGGGTGTGCAGGTTGCTGCCCTGGATCACTATCAGCGGCACCAGGCCCTCCTCGTCCACCGGCTCACCGCCGCAATGGGTATTGAGGCCCGGGTTGCCGCGTTCATGCAGGTCCTGGCCATGGTCGGAGGTGTAGATCAGCACTGCATTGCTCAGGTCCGCCCTGGCGAAGATTCGCGAGAAGAACTCGCCGACGGTCCACAGCAAGGTGTTCTTGTAGGCATTGCGGTACAGCATCCAGTCATCGGTCTGGCCGCCGAAACCGTCGCGCGAACCGGTGTCGGCGACTTCGACATACTGCCCGCGTGACAACACCGGGCGGTAGGTCATGAAGTCGTCCGGGTATTTGTCATGGACCGGGAAGTGCGCGCCGACCTTGTTGATGACCACCAATTGC
Source organism: Pseudomonas sp. KH_050 (assembly GCF_057838875.1). Classification (NCBI taxonomy): domain Bacteria; kingdom Pseudomonadati; phylum Pseudomonadota; class Gammaproteobacteria; order Pseudomonadales; family Pseudomonadaceae; genus Pseudomonas; species Pseudomonas sp. KH_050. The sequence goes on from NZ_CM174478.1 coordinate 4,325,321, forward strand.
GGCTGGCCGTCGTTGAGCAGTTCGATCAGTTTCTGCGCCGCCGCCATATCGCGGTCGCGCACGCTGGTCTGGTCGAACTGGACGAACTCATCGATGTCCTTGCGCTCAAGCTCGGTCATCCGGTTCTGCAGGAAGCCGCCGGTACGCTGGGCATCGATGTACACCGTGCGCAGCCCTGCCTGCCTGGCGTACTGCCAGATCGACGGCAGGGTCGAGTTGATGCGCATGTAGTCATCGCGCGTACCGCCATAACGCAACGTAACGTTAGTATCGGCACTGCAGTTGGTAATGGACGCAGCATAGCCATAGTTGTAGATGTCCACGCCCGGACGGGGCTCCTTCAGGTTGCTGTGCACGCCGAAGGGGGCGTTGATATCCAGGTAATTGCCGGAAATGCTTTCATCGATGATCAGCACGATATCGTGGCCGACGGCCTGCGGCCGGCGCGCCAGGCTGACCGTCTCGCGGGGGCCGACGGTGTCCCGCGCAGCCTCATAGGCGAACAGGTTCAGGTATGCCAGCGGCGTGTACATGATCGGCAAGCCTCTGGCACCCTCGCCCGCTCGCACGAACAACACCGCCGAAAGCAGCAGCAACCCGAGCAGCGGTGCCGCCGTCGGCACGTAACCCGGCAGCGCCAGGCGCCGCCGCGGCTTGAGCCCGATGCCCAGCAGCAGCAACAGCCCGCTGGCCAGCGAACCGAGAATGACCCAACGGTATTGATACGCCGCTTCCAGAATGAAACCGCCCGAATAGACCAGCGAGATGAAACTGTTATACGTCAGGTAATCGGCAGTGACCTTGGTGAAGATGTCGAAAAATACCGCCGAGATGAAGAACGCCAGCGCGAACACGTGACGCACCAGCGTGTGGCGGATGTTGGCGGTCAACAGCAGGGCGAAGACCAAAGCGATGAACATCCCGGCAAACAACAGCACCGGCAAACCGAAGCCCATCGCGCCTATGCGTTCAAGGTAATAATCGTAGTTTTTCAGCAAGTACAGAACGATCAGCAGTTCCTTGAGATAACTCGCCATAAATCCCTCTTTTTGAATGGCATTACTTCCCCGCCGACCAGTGCAAACATCCGTTAACACACAGAAAGGGACGTAAAAGAGTAGTTCCGATCGCCGTTATCACCCAAAAATATCAAGTCAATTAATTGACGACTACGATTCGCATCACTCATCGGCATCAGTAACCTCACTGAGACATTAGCAGCGCACCATCAAAGCGCAACCCGGTGTTTCAACCTTGATCGCGTCAAAAAAAAGGTGACTCAAATCTGACACACCTGCATCGCTAAGAGCCAAGCAGATCAAGCTTTAAGACCGTTCGTCGCTTAGTTTTGCAGGCTTTTTTAAGTACAAATTCGTCCAAAGCCTTGGCCACAAAGCGTCTGATGGCAAAACGCCTAAAAAGCCATGAATTGCTGAGTACGAAGAACCTGTCATTTCGTTGACACGTTTTTTCAAGGCTGGTCTATACCCTCTTCATCAGTCTCATCCCAGTTACATCCACCGCACTTTGCGAGGCGCGCCAATATGGACGTGAGCGTATTCGGTACGGGCTACGTTGGCCTGATTCAAGCAGCCGCACTGGCGGACGTCGGTCACCGGGTTTTGTGTGTCGATGTCGACTTAAAGAAAATCAAGCAGTTGCAACAGGCCGTTCCACCGATTAGTGAACCCGGGCTTTCCGGGTTGCTGGAAGACAACATCAAGGAAGGCCGATTGCTGTTCAGCACCCAGGCCAGTGATGCGGTTGCCCACGCCGAGTTGATCTTTATCGCAGTGGGGACTCCGGCCGATGAAGACGGTTCGGCCGATCTCAGCCATGTGCTGACGGTCACCCGGGAAATCGCCCGCTGCATGGAAGCCGATCGCACCCTGATCATCAAATCCACGGTTCCGGTTGGAACCGCTGACAAAGTCGCCGCCTGCGCCCACGAAGAATTACAGCTCAGGGGCAAGGGCCAGCTGAATGTGCGCGTGGTCTCCAACCCCGAATTTCTCAAGGAAGGCAGCGCGCTCAACGATTGCATGCGCCCTGACCGGATCATCGTCGGCACCAGTGACGAGCTCGCCCGCAGCCAGCTGGCCGAGCTCTACGCGCCGTTCGGCCGCAACCATGAAAAATTGATGTTCATGGATAACCGCAGCGCCGAGCTGACCAAGTACGCCGCCAACGCCATGTTGGCGACCCGCATCAGTTTCATGAACGAACTGGCCAACCTGACTGAACATCTGGGTGCCGACATCGAGGCGGTCCGTAGAGGCATTGGTTCGGACCCACGCATCGGTTATCACTTCATTTACCCCGGCTGCGGTTTTGGCGGTTCGTGCTTTCCCAAGGACCTGCGTGCCTTGCTGCACACCGCCGAGCAGAACGACATGCCGTTGCGCCTGCTGCGCAGCGTGTGCGATGTGAATGATGCCCAGCGGCATATTCTCTTCGGCAAACTTCAGCCGTATTTCCCCCAGGGCCTGGCCGGCAAGTCGATCGCCATCTGGGGGCTGGCCTTCAAACCGAACACCGACGACATGCGTGAAGCCCCGAGCCGCTACCTGATGGAAGCGATATGGCAAGCAGGCGCAACCGTTCGCGCGTTCGATCCGGAAGCCATGGCCGAATGCCGGCGGATCTACGGTTACCGCAACGATTTGCAACTGTGCGCCACCCGTGACGACACCCTGGAAGATGCCGATGCCCTGGTGATCTGCACCGAGTGGAAAAACTTTCGGGTGGTCGACCTCGAACTGCTGGCCAGTAAATTGCGCTCGCGGGTGATCATCGACGGCCGCAACCTCTACAACCCGGAAACGCTTGCCGCCGCGGGGCTGCACTATCGTGGCATCGGCCTGCGCAACATTGCTCCAGAAGGAGCGAACGAATGAAAATCCTGGTGACCGGCGCCGCTGGTTTTATTGGAGCCCACTGCGTCCTGCGCTTGCTGCGTGACGGACACCAGGTGTGTGGGCTGGACAACTTCAACGACTACTACGACCCGGCTTTGAAGGAAGCCCGGGTGCGTTGGGTACAGGAACAAGCGGGCGATTTCCCGCTGTTTCGCCTGGACCTGGCCGACAACCAGGCCATCGCCGAACTCTTTGCCCGCGAACAACCGCAGGTGGTTATCCACCTCGCCGCTCAGGCCGGAGTGCGTTATTCGCTGGACAATCCGCGGGCCTATGTCGACAGCAACCTGAGCGGGTTCCTGAACATCCTCGAAGGCTGCCGCCATCACCCGGTGCAGCACCTGATTTACGCCTCGTCCAGTTCGGTCTACGGGGCCAATCAGCACACCCCCTACTCGGTGCAGGACGGCGTCAACCATCCGCTTTCGCTGTATGCCGCGACCAAGAAGGCCAATGAGCTGATGGCGCACAGCTACAGCCACCTGTTCGGCATCCCGTGCACCGGCCTGCGCTTCTTCACCGTGTACGGCCCTTGGGGTCGCCCGGACATGTCGCCGATTCAGTTTGCCCAGGCGATCGTCTCGCGGCGCCCGCTGAAGCTGTTCAACCATGGCCAGCACCAGCGCGACTTCACCTACATCGACGACATCATCGAGAGCCTGACCCGGCTGATCGAGCGTGCGCCGCAGGCCGCGTCGAACTGGGACCGTGAGCACCCGGATCCAGCCACCAGCATGGCCCCGTGGCAGCTCTACAACATCGGCGGCCAGCGCCCGGTCGAACTCAAGGATTACCTCGCCCTCCTGGAGAAACATCTGGGCATCAAGGCTGAGGTCGAGCTGCTGCCCCTGCAACCGGGCGACGTGCTCAACACCTGTGCCGATGTATCGCAACTGGAGCGAGACACCGGTTTCCACCCCCGGATCGAACTGGACGAAGGGCTCGCGCGCTTCGCTTCCTGGTTCCGTGATTACTACCAAATGCCTGTAGTTGAAGCGCCGCTCGACAGTGGGACTTCGTCACTGGCAGTTCCTGTGAAGCAGTGGAGAAGTCTATGACTGGTCAGCAAAAAGATGTGACGCTCGCGGAGTTAAGGCGAGACAAACGCATGGACCCCAATCATCGCATGCGCCTCGACGCCGCGATTCATATGCAGGGTCGGTGCTGGATCACTGGTCGTGACGGCGGTCGGCCGTGGACCCTGTCGCGGACCAATCGGCTGCTGGCCGGCCTGGGTGCCCTGGTGCTGCTGGTACTGCTCTCGCCCCTGCTGCTGACACTGGCCTTGATCGTCAAGCTGACCAGCCGCGGCCCGGTGATGTTCGTGCAGAAACGCACTGGCTATCGCGGACGTGTATTCGGTATGTACAAGTTCCGCACCATGGTGGCTAACGCCGAAGAACTCAAAGAGTCGGTGCGCCACCTGAACAAACATGGTGCCGATGCCATCGACTTCAAAATCGACCATGACCCACGGGTCACCAGCATCGGTCGCTGGTTGCGGCGCAGCAGCCTGGACGAACTGCCCAATCTGCTCAATGTGGTCACCGGCGATATGCGCCTGGTGGGTCCGCGTCCTACTTCATTCAATGCCTACCGCTACAAGGATAACCACCTGGCGCGGCTGAGCATCTACCCCGGCATGACGGGTCTCTGGCAGATCTCCGGGCGTAGCAACATCGACTTCGACCAACGTGTGGAACTGGACCTGAGCTACATCGCAGAGCAGAGCCTCATGCTTGATTTGAAGATCCTGTTGAAAACCCCCTTCAAAGTATTCAGCGGCCACGGAGCAAGTTGAGATGGACGGTTCAACCAAGAAAAGCTTGACCATCGCGAACCCGAGCGAGACTAACCTCACCTCGACCGTGCTCGATCAGGATCTGCGGATCCTCCTCATGACCGCGGCCAATAGCGGTAGCGGCACCAGCACCAGCGCCCTGGCGCTGGCCAGTCAACTGGCGCAGATGAGTAGCGGCCAGGTGCTGTTGGTGGACGCGAGTCAGACCGCATCCAATCTCAGCCAGCAGCTGGGTTTACAGAAGGAGCGCGGCTTTCGCGACCTGCTGTTCAACCAGGACAACCCGCCGCTGCTGCAGGATTGCATCGTGCACATCTCGAGCCTGCCGTTCCATATCCTGCCCAACGGCCGGCATATCCGCGGCGCCGATCACCTGAATGCGGAGCAATTGCGCCCCCTGCTCAAGCAGCTCGGTGCGCGATATCGCTTCGTGGTGCTCGATGGCGACGCGGTGTATTCGGCCGCCGACACCCTGGCCATCAGCACGCTGGTGGACGGTGTGGTGCTGGTGGTGCGCTCCGAGGACACCCGCTGGGAAGTGGCGCAAGCCGCCAGCCAGCGCCTGACCCAGGCCGGCGCGAAACTGGTTGGCGCGGTCTTCAACCGACGCAAGTACTACATGCCCAAGTGGCTCTACAACAACCTCTGAACAGCAGCTAAAGGACGACGACATGAAAGCTAAATGGCTTCCCCTGCTGTTGCTGCCTCTTGCAGGTTGCTCCAGCAACGAAACCCAGAACACGCCGGTGCAGATACTCACTGCCGCACCGGCCGATGCCCAGGCCACCGAGGTGCTCCAGGTCGAGCAGACGTTACGGCCACAGGACGTGCTCGATGTGATCTTCCACATCAGCACCAGTGGTTCTGCCGCTTATCGGGTGCAGCCCGGTGACCAGGTCGGGCTGAACTTCACCGCCGCCACCCAACTCAACGGCACCCAGAAGGTGCTGCCTGACGGCACCATCGAGCTGCCTGGCGCCAACACCTCGGTGAAAATCGCCGGCCTGACCACCGAACAGGCACGCCAGGAGATCCAGCGGGTCTACCAGCAAAAAGCCCTGTTCCAGCCCAATCGCAATCAGCTCAGCGTGCAGGTCCTCAGCCCTCTGAGCTACGAACAGAATCTGCGGAGCGACCTCAGCCACCCGGGCACCGGGATGAGCCGGGAGATCATTGTGGGCAACGACGGCCATGCGAGCTTCCCGGAAATCGGCTCGGTGCCATTGCAAGGGATGACCATCAACCAGCTGGAAACCTTCCTCAACTCGCGTTACGCGCAGTTGCCGGGGCGGATGACGGTCGATGTGATGCTCAAGTCGACCAAGGGCAACGAGATTTATGTGCTTGGTGAAGTCGGGCAACCCGGTGCCTACCCTATCCGCCGGCCGGTCTCGATCCTCGAGGCATTGACCCTGGCACGGGGGACGAACGTCAAGGCGGAACTGGGTTCGGTGGTCGTCATGCGCCGCACCGGCAACCTGGTCCACGCACACCGCTACGACGTCGACAAAGCGCTGGCGGGCGATGCTTCGCAGTTCGCCTACCTGCAGGCCGACGACATGCTCTACGTACCCAAGACCAAACTGGCCAGCGCTGGCGAACTCGCCCGGCAACTGGCAGACGTGGTGCTGTTCCAGGGTATCGGCTTCAGCTTCGCCTATCGCGTCGATAACAAAGACAGCAGCAGCAACGGTAACTAACCCCAGGCAGGTGACTAGTCATGAATCCAAAGGAAAACTACCTGCATGAGTTCTTCAGGATCTTCTTCGCCAACCGCCAGACGGTGAAGCGAGTGTTCCTGGTCTTTGCAGTGATCGCACTGGCGTTGCCATTGGTGCTCAAACAGAGCTTCGATATCACCGCCGAAGTCATTGTCCAGTCCAAGAAGTTATCCCAAAGCGATGCCGCCACGGCGCTGACGCAAGAAACCGACAAGTTCATTCCGCCGTCGCTGGCAGACATGGAAACCGAGAGCAATATCCTGCGTTCACCGACGCTGATCCGGCAGACCATCAGCCAGTTGCATGAACAGGGTGAGTTTAATACCAGCCCGGGCATGCTCGACAAGCTGCTGTTCGCCCCGCTGAACCAGTACCTGGTCAATCCCTTGCGCGAGCATGTGATCGACCCGGTACGCAAGGTCATCGGCGTGGAGTCCGATCCGGTACGTGACACGACCCTGGATGCCCTCGCCCAACAAGCGATCACCGACCTCAAGGTCGAAACACTCCCCGGTTCCAACGTGATTTCGATCGTCTACAGCCACGATGACCCGGCACTGGGCACCAAGTTCGTCGACCAGTTGCTGAAAAACTATCTGCAGAACCGCCAGGACCTGCAGTCCAACGAGTTGCCACTGGCCTTCTACGAACAGAAGAAACATCAGTACCAGGTGCGTCTCGACGGCCTGGAAGGTAATCGCCTGGCGCTGCTGCAAAGCATCAGTACTTCCGATCCCAAGGAAGAAATCACCTTCCGCCTGAACGCCATCAACACCGAAGAGCAGGCGCTCAACCTGTACCGCGATCGCCTGCTGCAAAGCCAGCGCTGGCTCGACTACCTGAAGACCAGTCTGGCCGCTGCCAACAATGCCAGACTCAACGACTACACCTTCCCCTACACCTTCACCACCACGGTGGACAACGTTGCGTTCGAAGACCGCGAGATCAAGCAACTCAGCGAACAGCTGACGAGTCAGGTCACTCGCTACAACAACGATCTGGCGATTTTCCAGCCGGGAAGCGAACCGATGCTGTTGACTCGCGAGCAGATTACCCGTTCGCGCCAGCAGTTCCTCAAGGTGGTCAACAATCGCATCCTGGAACGGGCCAACGATCTGGCGATCGTCACTTCGGTGATCAACCAGAAGACCGCGCGCATCGCCGAGTACAAAAACCGCGTCCATCAGCTGCAACAGACCCAGAGCAAGCTGCGGCAAATGGACACCGAAATCGAGGCGCTGCATGCGGCGTTCTTCACCTATACCCAGCGTTATGAAGAAAGCAGCAGCGAGCGCTCACTGGGCAGCGACCTGTCGAACGCGCGCGTCCTCAGCCCGCCGTATGAACCAACGGAAGCGGCCTTTCCGAAACCGCTGCTGATCATTCCGTTCGGCCTGATCACCGGTCTGTTGCTGGCTATCGCGATCGTCTATGTGCGTGAGTTCTTCGACCATCGTTTCAAACATCCGGCGCAAATCACCCATCAACTCGGCCTGCCCGTGTTGCTGGTGATCAACGATCAGCACGCCGATCAGCCCAATCCACACCGCAACTGGTCGGTGCCGAGCTTCCTGCATTGGGTGCGCAATTGAACGCGCAGGTCAAACCTGCGCTGGCGATCATCCATCTGCTCAGCAGCGGCGGGTTCTACGGGGCTGAGCGGATGTTGCTGGATCATTGCCTGGCGACACCGGGGCGGCACCAGGTGCTGTTCCTCGACGCGCCGCAGGAGCTGATCGCGCGCTTTCGTGAAGCCGGTGTCGACTGCCGCGGTTGCTCGGGGTTCGCCGGGTTGTTGCGCCACCTGGGTCAGCGGCGCAAGGAGCGGCCGCTGATCAACACCCATAACTTCAAGGGCCTGTTGTTTGGCTGGGTGGGTGCCACGCTGTGGCGCCTGCCGCTGGTCATTACCCAGCACGGCTTCACTCCACGCAGCACCAAGCAGCGCTTCTATACCTGGCTGAGCCTGCAACTGTGCCGCACGCCTTCGGTCAAGCGGGTGGTCTGCGTGGCAGAGAGCATCGCCCTGCTGCATCGCAAGGCCAGCGTGCGGGCAGACAAACTGCAAGTGATTCCCAACGGTCTGCCGACGGCCCCCGCCCTGCCGCCGCGCTCCGCCGGTAATCGCCGCTGGCTGGCCGGCTACGTCGGTCGGCTGAGCAGCGAAAAAGGTCCCGACCTGTTCCTCGATGCACTGATCCCGCTGTGCCAGGAACACCCGCAACTGCATGCGGTAATGCTCGGCGACGGCCCCGAACGCCTGGCATTGCTGGCGCGTATCGAGGCCGCCGGGTTGCTTGAACGTATCACGCTGCCGGGCTACCAGACCGATATGCGCCGCTGGTGGGCGGAACTGAATGTGCTGGTGATCAGTTCGCGCACGGAAGGCACTCCAATGATTCTGCTCGAGTCCATGCAAGCCGGAGTACCGGTGGTGGCTTTTGGTGTCGGCGGGATTCCCGACGTCATCCAGCACCGGCACAACGGCCTGTTGGCCCTAGCCTGCGACAGCGGCGACCTGGCCAGCCAGATCGACGCCCTGCTGCGCGACCCGGAACTGGTGCGGACCCTGGCCGACCGCGCGCGCCATACCCAGCTCGACCGTTACGACCTTGCGGCCCTGGCACAGCGTTGGTCGCAGCTCTATATCCATACTGCACGGGGGGCATACGCGTGATCATTCCGCTCTCGATGATCGGCCTGCTGGCCGCACTCTGCCTGGCGCTGCTGGCCAGCCCCTACCCGTACCTGGCACCCGGTGCGGTCGTGGGGCTGGTCGGGGTGGCCATACTCTACCGACGGCCCAGTTGGGGCTTGCTCGGGATTGTCGCGCTGGTGCCTTTCGAGGGCCTGATGAAGGACAGCAGTTTCTCCGGGGCAAAATTCCTCGGCATCTCGCTGGCCTTGATACTTTCCCTGCAACTGCTGCTGCGCCAACTTCCGGGGAGTCGCCTGCGGAGCAATATATGGCCGCTGTTGCTGGGGTTCATGGCGCTTTACCTGCTGAGTCTGTGGACGTCCGACCACGTCGGACTGTCCCTCACCCATCTGCGGGAACTGATCGTCGGCTTGCTGCTCTTCGTCATCACCCTGATGGTCGGGCGCGAGATGAACATGATCAACTTCTGCCGCCTGGCCACGCTCAGCGTCACCACCACCTGTGCCGTCGCGATGTTTTCCACCCAGTACCAGGAACAGGGGCGAGCGTCAGCCATGCTCGACCCCAATGGCCTGGCCATGCTGATCGCCTTCGCCATTCCCCAGGCACTGCTGCTCGCGCAGAAAAGCCCGAACCTGTTGCAGCGCCTGGGTTGGCTGGCGTGCTTCCTGTTGCTGCTGGGGGGCATGACCAAGACCGAATCGCGCTCGGGGCTGGTGGTGCTGTTTATCAGCCTGGCTATCGGCATCTATCACTACCGGGCACAGTTGCCGCGAATCCGTCCGCGTCACCTGGGCTTTGCCATGCTCGGCATAGCGATCGTCATACCCTTGGCGATCTACGCCATGCCGGAGGGTTACATCAAGCGCATTCAATCCCTCAGTGTGCTGTCATCTGGCGCTCGGGGCCACACCGACGAGTCCCTGGGACGACGCGCCTCCTACATCCTGGTCGGCAGCAAGATGATCCGTGAGCATCCGCTGCTGGGTACCGGTCCCGGCACCTTTCCGCTGCATTACGCAGTCACCGGTTATGCCAAGGCCTTCTCGGCCAACCGCAAGGACACCGACCTTTACCGGCGGGCGCACAACACCTACCTGGAACTGTTCAGCGAGGTCGGCATTCCCGCCGCGTTGCTGTTCGTGTCGATGCTTGCCCTCGCTTTGCGCAATATCCTGCGGGCGCGTTCGGTCTGGCTGCAGCGCGGCAACTGGGACCAGGCGGACCTGGTCACGCACTTGGGCATGAGTCTGCTGTCGCTGTCGCTGTTCCTGATGTTCCTCAGCGCGCCCAACCTGAAATACCTGTGGATCATGTTGGCGCTCTCTTGCGTGCTGCGCTTCAAGGCTGAAGAAAGCCCGCTGCCGGAGCTGCGCTCATGAGCCTGATCAGCATCGTCATCCCGATGTACAACGAGGCCCGGCATATCGCCCGGACCCTGCAGGCGGCACGTCAGGCCGCCGATGCCGCGGGCCTTGAGTGCGAGCTGCTGGTGGTCGACAACGGCTCCCAGGACCAGGGCCCGCAGATCGCCCGCGAACTGGGTGCCCAGGTGCTGACTCTGCCCGGCCTGCACATCGGCGCCTTGCGCAACCACGGCGCCGCCATCGCCAGCGGGGAATGGCTGGCCTTCCTCGATGCCGACATCGAGATGCCGCGCAACTGGCTCTCTTTATTGCTCGAACTCGAGTCTGGCGGTCAGGCCGATGTGCTCGGCCTGGACTGTGACACCCCGACGCAAGCGCCATGGTTCGCCCATGCCTGGCAGCGCCGCACATTGCGCCCCAATACCCAAAGCCTGCACCCGGCGCAATGGCTGCCGACCGCCAATCTGCTGATGCGCCGCGAGTGGTTCGTCCGGGTCGGCGGTTTTGACGAGAGTCTGCGCACCGGCGAGGACAAGGACTTGACGATGCGCCTGGCCCAGGCCGGAGCGCGCTTGCTGGCGGTCAATGAGAGCGTTGCCCTGCATTGGGGTTATGAGGGCAGTTGGCGCGAATGGATGGGCAAAGAGCTGTGGCGTCAGGGCAGTCATCTGCAGTTGCTGCGCAGCCACGGTATCAGCTTGCGCCTGTTGCGCTTCCCGCTGCTGTCACTGGGTGCCTGGGCGCTGGATACCATGGCGCTTTCGGCACTCTTCGACGGCTTGCCCCATCTGGCGCTGCTGCTGTTGCTGGTGACCAGCCTGCCGGCCCTGGTGTTGAGCCTGCGCCAGAGTCTGAAACATCGTGACCCGCGCCTGACCCTGCAACTCTGGGGCCTGCACTGGTTACGTTTGCACCTGGCCGGAGCTGCGTTCGTGCTCAGCCTTTGTCATTGGAAAGCCAGGAGACCTGCCCGTGGCTGAATTCATTTTCTGGTTGTGCCTGCTGTTGCCGCTGTATGCCTATCTGGGTTACCCGCTGATGCTGACGATCCTCGCACCGTGGTTTCCCAAACGTCGTTACCCGGCAACCGCCCCCCTGAAGGTGAGCATTGTCATCGCCGCGCACAATGAAGCCCGGCATGTCGAAGAGAAACTGCGGACCTTGCTGGACCAGGATTATTCGGCGCTGGCCCTGCAAGTCATTCTTGCCAGCGACGGCTCCAGCGATGACACCGTGGCCTGTGCGCAACGGGTGATCGATCCGCGCATCCAGGTGCTCGACCTGCCCCGCCAGGGCAAGGCCGCCACCCTGAATGCCGCCGTCGCACTGAGCACCGGCGATATTCTGGTGTTCACCGACGCCGACAACCAGTGGTCAACCACTACCCTCGGGCACCTGCTGGCGCCACTCAATGACCCACAAGTCGGTGGCTGCGCCGGGCACATGGTGATCCCGATCCCGGGCAAAGGCCTGAGCCTGGGCGATAGCCTGTACCGCCATTACGAGGGCTGGCTGCGGCGGGTGGAAAACCGTACCGGCTGCATGGTCTCCGCCGACGGCGCGTTGCTCGCCCTGCGCCGCGAGCTGTTCCAGACCATTCCGGCGCAGGTCAATGATGACTTCTTCCTCAGCACCTGCGCGCCGGTGGCCGGCAAACGCATCGTCTACGTCGAATCGGCGCAGGTGATCGATCAGGGCGTCGATGAAGCCGACAAACAGTTTCGCCGCCGTCAACGGGTGACCGTTGGCGGCCTGCAAAGCCTGGCGCAACGTCGTGAACTGCTCAACCCGTTTCGTCACGGCCTGTACGCACTGGCGCTGATCAGCCACAAACTGATTCGCCGGCTGGCACCGGTCCTGCTGGTACCGCTGCTGCTGAGCAACCTCTGGCTGTGGGGCGAGCACCGCTTCTACAACCTGGCGCTGATTGCCCAACTGTTGGGCTATAGCGTCGCCGTTGCCGGTCTGCTCGATGTGCAGCACCGTTTGCCCAAACCCTTTCGCCTCGCCGCCTTTTTACTAGTGACCCTTGCCGGGATGAGTGTCGGTCTGTGGCAGTTCCTGCGCGGCCAGCGTTATAGCCAATGGAATCCCGATCAGAATCGATGAGAGTGCCGTCCCATGCCGATCAAGCAAATGTTCAAGCGCACCAGTGGCTGGCTGTACCTCAACTCGCCGCTGGGACGCAGCCAGCTGCGTGGCGCCGGAGTGATCCTGATGCTGCATCGGGTGCTCGCCGACGACCGCAGCGCCGAGTTGCCCCATCGCAATGAGCTGTGCGTCGGCCCGCACGCCTTTGAACAACTGCTGAAGTGGCTCAAGCGCCATTTCGATTGCGTGACGCTGATGGACCTGCTGCACGCCAAGACCCCTGCGAACGCCTCGGCGCGGCCGAAAGTCGCCCTGACCTTCGACGACGGCTGGCGTGACAACGCACTGAATGCCTTTCCGCTGCTGGTGCAGCATCGGGTGCCGGCGAGTATTTTCCTCTCCACCGACTTCATTGGCAGCCGCCAGCGCTTCTGGTGGGAAAGCCTGGGTGAAACACTCTGGGGCAGCCATGGCAGCGACGCTCGTCAGCGACTGATCCAACACCTGCAACGCATCGGCAGGCCATTACCCGCGGCGTTCCTCGGTGGAGCCAACGAACGGCAACGCAGTCTGGCCCTGGCCAACTATCTGCAAAGCCTGAAAAGCCTGGCGCCGCAGGACCTCAACAACCTCACCGACACTTGCCCGACCGAGTCACTGCCGCAAGCACTGGACTGGCAGCAAGTGCGCACCCTGGAACGCTCCGGACTGATCAGCTTCGGTCCCCACGGCGCCAGCCACTCGATCCTCACCGGGCTCGACGACACCCGTCTTGACGAAGAACTGAGCCGCAGCCACGACGCGCTACAGCGAGGCTGCCAACTACCGCTGCCGGTCTATTGCTACCCCAATGGCGATCATGATCAGCGCGTCCGCCAACGCCTTGCCGCGCACCGCTACGCCTTTGCCCTGGGCACCAGCGCCGGGATCTATCGTGGCAATGGCGACCCGCTGGCACTGCCACGCATCGGCGTCAGCCAGCGCAATGCCAGCCGCCCTTCGCTGCTCGCCTGGCGCATCAGCCAGGGTGGTCGTCCATGAGCAGCAATCATTATCTGCGTCACCTGGTGCTGAGCATGGGCACGCGCCTGGCGATGATCGCCCTGCGCCTGCTGCGCAACGTGTTGCTGGCACGGATTCTCGGCCCCAGCGAACGCGGCCTGTTCGCCCTGCTCAGCACCTTGCCGGACCTGATCAGCGCCGCCACCAGCGGCGGGCTGAATTCGGCGGTCGGCTACCAGGCAGCGCAACAGCGCTCGATGGGCCTGCTGCTCAGCCAGGTGCTGGTGTTCGGCTGCTTGCTCGCCGGTCTGCTGACCTTCATCAGCGTCATCCTGCTACGTGAGTTCGGCACCATGCTGGACGTCACCACCCAGCTTGGATTGCTCGCCTGGTTGCTGCTGTTGGCGGTGCCGCTGACGGTGCTCAAGAGCGGTCTGCTGACCCTGCACAATGCTTCCGGTGGAGTGGTGGCCTTCAATACCCTGCGGCTGATCGAGTCGCTGGCGCCACTGCTGCTGTTTCTCGCACTGTTCTGGATGTGGCAAAACGCAGCGCTGGAAGCGGCGCTGATCAGCTGGCTCGCGGGCATCAGCCTGGTGGTCCTGGCTGGCTGGTTCTGGCTCAGCCGCAGCCAGGAAGTAAAACTCTGCTGGGACCGCAGCAGCCAGCAGGAACTGCTGCGCTACAGCGCCAAGAGCCATCCTGATCTGCTGTTCCAGCAGGTGATCCTGCGCTCGGACTACCTGTTCATCAGCGCCATCCTCGGCAGCACCGCCCTGGGCCATTACGCCATGGCCAGCGCCGCCGCCGAGTTGCTGCTGATCGTCCCCGAGGCCGTCACCACGCCTTTGATGAAGCGCCTGCTGCAACAGGAAGAAGGCATCGAACGCCTGACGCCACTGGCACTGCGATTGACGGCCACGGTGATGCTCGGCGCCTGCCTGAGCATGGCGCTGATCGGTGAATGGCTGATCATCACCCTGTTCGGTGTCGCCTATCAGCCGGCCTACCCGGCGCTGCTGGCACTGCTGCCGGGGTTGCTGGGCCTGTGCTACGCCAGCATCCTGCGCCTTGACCTGCTGGGGAAAAATCGCCCGGGCAGCATCTCGATGTTGATGGGCCTGGGCGCGGTGCTCAACCTGGCATTGAACCTGGTGTTGATTCCAGCCTACGGCATCGTCGGTGCGGCGATGGCCTCCTCCATTGCCTACCTGGCAGTGACCGTGGCCTTGCTGGTGTTGTATTGCCGGCTCAGTGGCGTGTCCGTGTGGCAAACCCTGATTATCTTGCCCAGCGACCTGCTGCCGATGCGCGAAATGCTGCGCAGGAGGTCCGCGTGAAACGCCTGGCGCTGCTGTTGAATCTGGGCCTGGCTCTGGGTCTGAACCTGAGTGCGCACGCCGCGACCATGCGCTGGGCCGACATTCGAGACGGCAGCCTCTATGTGCAACCGGATCAGACCGACACCCTGAGCGTCAGCTGGGTACCGGCCTGGCAGGCCGACACCAACGAAGAACGCCTGTACCTGCTGGACGGTCAGGGACAGTTGCGCGGCGAACGTCTGATCGGCGCCAGTGAAATCAGCGGTCACCAGAGTTGGCCATTGCCGCCGAGCGCCGCCAGCTATCGGCTGGAGATTCCGGGCTACAGTTTCCGTCGTTATCGCATTGAACACGATGCGCGCACGGTGGCCCTGTTCGCCCCGGCCAAGGTCCACTTCAGCGCCGAAACCCGTGACGGTGACGAGCTGTTTTTCAAGGTCGCTGCCGGTGAAAAGGCAATTCTGGCCGGCAAATTCCACGGTGGCATCAGCGTCCTGCAAGCGCAGCGTCTGTCCGATGGCAAGCAGATCCGTCTGACGCTCAACCCCTATCGTGCTTACTGGCAATTCGATCAGGTCGAACTGCCGAGCGCCAACGTCGAACAAGTCTGGCGCCTGCGCCTGCAAGGCAGCGGCAAAGCAGCGTTCTGGCTCGACGGCACGGCCAACCTGTTCGCCCAGCAGGCGCAGCAACTCAAACCGTTGCGACAGGACGATGGCCAGACCCGACTCACTCTGCACCCTGAGGTGCTGGGCCCGACCCCGAATCTGGGAAGCGCCCTGCCTTACGCATTGCCGCCGGAGTCGAGCTACCCGTTTCTCGATGCACTCAAGCCTCAGGCGGCCACCTATTACAGTGCCGTCGACCTGCTGAACCGGGACCCGCACTACGAAGATCGCTTTCGGCGGCTGTACCAGGATCGCTTTGCGATCACCCAGGACATCACCTTGCTCGCCGGGTCCGGGCGAAAAGCTGACCTGCGCGCCGACGCCGTCAGCAATGCCGGCCTTGACGCCTGGCTCGCCGCAACCCGCGCCCTGGGTGGCAAAGGGGTGCACTACATCGCCTTCGCAGATGAACCGAACCTCAACTACGCCGACTTTGCCAGCTATCTGAGCATCTTCAACAGCATGACACGCCAGGTGCTGAGTAACCCCGACAACCACAAAGCCGGCGTGCGCATCGCCATGCCCGCCAGTTCACGACTGATCAATGGCCCCTTTGCCGAAGATGCAGCCGATCGACGCGGCATCGACTGGGCGCGGCGTCTGCTGGCCGAGTCCGGCGACACGATCGACGCCCTGGCCTGGCACGAATGGATGATCCGCGATTTGCTGGCCACCCGAGTCTACCGCGACAGCGTGCGCCGGGCCGCCGAGCTGGTCGGCCTCGACTCACAGGGCCGACCACGCAAGGCGCTGCTACTGGACCAGACCAATATGTCCAGCGGTTCAAGCCTCAGCCCATACGATCAGGAAACCCATTTCGCCTCGTTGTGGTGGACGTCGGTGGCGATCAACTCGGCTCAGGACGGTCTGCTCGACATGCTCAACTGGTTCCAGATCGACGACGAGATGCCCTACCCCAAAGGCATGGTGCGGGTACTGGGCCCCGATCACTTCGAACTCAAACCCGTGGGCCTGGCCCAGCAATTCATCGCCGGGCACTGGCTGAAAAAGGTCCTGCGCCTGGAGAACGACGCTTTCGAGGTAGACGTCCTCGCCATGGCCACCGATCAACAACGCAGCCTGCTGGGTGTCAACAAGGGCACGCGGCGGCAACAGGTCAACCTGCAGGGCGCTGAAGCGGCGTGCCCGACGTCAACGGGCGCGCTGGTGTATTTCGGCGCCGACAGCAAGAGCCGGACCGCCACGTATCGCTGCCTGGAAGGTCGCATCAGCTTCGAAGTGCCCGGCGAAACCTTGTTCGCCCTGACCTGGAGCACCTCATGAATCGCCCGAACATGCCCCCTGGGACCAGGGTGCCCGATTATCTCCGACAACGCCTTGCCCGGCATGCGCTCACGGACGTGCTGCACGTTGTGCATCCAGGCGATCACGCCATCTCACATAGCCAGTCCTATCTGGAGGCAACATGAGTGCAATGCAGAAGCTCAATGACCGAATCAAAAAAAAAGGCCTTCGTAGCACCCTTCATGCCCTGTGGAAGCACCTTGTGTTTTTCCATTGGGAACTGTTGTGGATGGAACGCGATCTGGTCACTCCGGTGCCGCCGCACAAACTCAGGCCCTATCCGCCACTGCGCCTGGTAACCATCACCACGGAAAATGTCGGCGCCTTCGCCAAACACTTCGGCGATCGCGTGGAAACCATGCGCGAACTGGCCGTCGAAGGCCACACCGGGCACATGTACCTGGACGACAAGGGCGATGCCGTGTCCTTTATCTGGGGCAGCAGCCGTAACTACCATGACCGCCATTATTACGGCTGCCAGTTCCTGGTCGAGGAAGGCGAGTTCTTCGAATTCGGCGGCGAGCTGATTCGCGCCTACTGGGGTACGACCTTGTCGGTGGATCTGCAACTCGATCTGTGGAAAACCATGCAAGCGAAGGGCTGCAACAAGGTAGTGGATGTCTGTGAGACGCATAACATCCCGGCCCTCAAATTGCATATGCGCATGGGGTATCAGGAGCAAGGCCGGATCATGCATGTCTATGGTTTGTTCGGGCGCTGGCGCTTCTATCGCGAGACACGCTACAGCGGCTCGCGACTGGACGCCTTGCGCAAACCCGAACGGCCCGCCATCACTACACCTGCGGCTTGACTACTATGACTATAACTTTCGAATGGCGCACTTCGCTGCGCGCTACAGACTTTCCGACCGCGGCCTACGAAACCTTGCGCAAACGGGTCGCGGGCCATACACCGTTCAACACCCTGGCCTGGATGTGCGCGGCCGAGGGGGCGCTGAATGCCGACGAACAGTTGCATGTGTTGCTCGGCTGGCAGGCCGAGGAGCTGTGTCTGTGCTTGCCCCTGGTAGCGTACCGCGCATACTTCGGCGGAATGCAGATGCGGGTACTGCGCCACCTCGGCTTTCCCCTCAGCGACCGCATCGCCCTGCTCGCCACTCTGGAAGGTGCCAGCGCGCGGCAAACGCTTCGGCAGATCCGCCGCCACCTGCCCCACGCCCTGTTGCAGCTCAATGAGTTGACTGACCCTGACGCTCGGGGCAGCCTCCTCAAACAATGGAAACGCCAGAGTTCCACCGGCGAGCAGCGCCTCAGTTGCCGGGCACCGGTGCACCAGATCACTGAAGCCGACCGCCAGGAAGTTTCCGGCGACCCGCGCTACAAGCTGCGGCGAGCGCGAAAACGCATCACCACCTGTGGTGCGGTGGTGCGACGGCTGGTGCCGGATGCCACGACCATGGGGCCATTGCTGCAAGTCATCAGCGAAGTCGAGGCCGTCAGCTGGAAAGGCGACGAAGGCGTCGGGATCTTTTCCGATGCCCAGCGTCGGGAATGGATGGACCGGGCCTTCACCGCCCTCGCCGCCCGGGGGCTGGTGCGTGTGGTGGTGCTGGAACTGGACGGGCGTTGCATCAGCTACCGGCTCGGGCTGCTGGAGCAAGGTCGGCTGTACGACTACAACCTGGCATTTCTACCGAAATTCGCCGATCTGGGCAGCGGTCGGGTGCTGCTCGATGAGTGGGTTCGCTGGGGCCTGGACGAAGGCTGGGAATGGATCGACGCGTCACGGGTCAGCCTGGAGAACTCCAGCCACCAACTGCACGAACGCATGACCGGACAACTTGAACACTGGCGCTGGAGTTTCTACTCCTGGCGCCCCAGCGGGCTTTACCTGGGCATCGCCCTGCGCCTTTGGATACTGCTCAAACCGCACATGCAAAAGCTGCGGGCCAGACGCGCGGCGTCCGCCAAGCCTGTCGTTACCAGTCCACTTCCTCTGGAGGGTCACAATGCCTCAGCACGTCATAGTCAACGCTGACGACTTCGGCCTCAGCGAGAACGAGAACGCGGTGATCCTGCGGGCGTTCCAGACCGGTTTGATCAGCTCCGCAACGGCGATGGCCAACATGCCGGCGTTTGTCGCCGCCTGCACCATGGCCCGGCATCCCCTGCTGCAGGGGCGAATCGGCCTGCACTTCAACCTTACCTATGGACGTCCGCTCAGCGAAGCGATTCTCGAACAACCGGCATTCTGTAGCCCCAGCGGCGAATTTGATCTGGACCTGTCTCGCCACAGCCTGTGGCTTGGCCGCAAGGCCCGGCAGGCGGTGCTGGAGGAGCTGGAAGCGCAATGGCAACGCTGTCTGGAGTTCGGCCTGCAGCCCAGTCACCTGGATTCGCACCAGCACGTACATAATATCTGGCCCATCGGCGAAATCGTCGCGCGCTTCGCCGCCAGGCAGGGCGTGGCGCTGCGCCTGGCGCGCAACCTGGGGGGCAATATCGGCACCGGCAAGCGCCTGTTCAAGACCCTGCTCAACCGGCGTCTGCGCAGCCTCGCCGGCGCCACCGCCGACCACGTCTGTACCCCGGCCGACCTGCGCAACGCCGCCCCGCCGGCGGACGGCCTGCTGGAGGTGGTCACTCACCCCAACCTGCTGGGGGCGGATTTCGGCGATGCCTACCTGAAGCCGGGGGAATCCTTGAGTCAGGTGCTGGAGAGTCGTCTGTCGGGTGTTCCGCGAGTCCCCTATAGCGTGGCAGGCAAAACCCAGGCAGCGGTGGCTGGCGCGTAGGGAGCTGGCGTGTAGGAGCTGGCGTGTAGGAGCTGGCGCAGCCTGCGATCTTTTGGCGGGCAGCACCATCGCAAAGATCAACAGATCGCAGCCTGCGGCAGCTCCTACACGAGATTGCAGGCACCCACGGCATTGCGGGTGTACCCGGTCGGCGTAGGAGCTGGCGCAGCCTGCGCTCTTTTGGCGGGCAGCACCATCGCAAAGATCAACAGATCGCAGCCTGCGGCAGCTCCTACACGAGATTGCAGGCACCCACGGCATTGCGGGTGTACCCGGTCGGCGTAGGAGCTGGCGCAGCCTGCGATCTTTTGGCGGGCAGCACCATCGCAAAGATCAACAGATCGCAGCCTGCGGCAGCTCCTACACGAGATTGCAGGCACCCACGGCATTGCGGGTGTACCCGGTCGGCGCAGGAGCTGGCGCAGCCTGCGATCTTTTGGCGGGCAATCCGCAAAAAACAGGTCAATACGGTATTACAGAGTCATCAGCAGAACGCTGAACGGTGTGAAAATTAAGTGAAAATTATGTTAAATTTCTTGTCCTGATGGGTTTCCGAGATAAAGGACTATCAATGCGACACGAAAAACATCAGTTTCTCAAAAGTTTCCCCTTCACCAGCAGCCATCTGCGGTCGACGATTCATTTCACGAATCCGCCCACTCCAGGCATGACCAAGGCGCTCCAGGGGCTGATCAATCAAGGCCGCCAGACCAGACGCGTCAGCGCTGCCCTGCCGGCATCCGATGCGGCATTGTTCGTCAAGACCCAACCCCTCAACGACTTCAAGGCCAGATGCCGGGTGACCTGGGGCTACCCCAAGAGCGACGGCATGTTCGACTGGCCGGTCGAAGAGCTGATCAATAGTTTTGAAGCCTGGCGACGCGGTGCGCCGGTGCCTTCGCTGCTAGGGTTCGGCTATCGCAAGACGCGGCTCGGGATAACCGAAGAGTTTTTCATCATTTCCCAGTTGCTTGAGGACCACATTGACGCGATGGAATGGCTGCAAGAGCAGCCCGATCGTATTGAAAGCCTCATCCGCAGTGCATTCGCGCTGATGCTCTCGCTACACCACAAGCGCATCACCCACATGGATTTGTGGGCCGCCAATATCATGCTGTCAAAAGCGGACACCAGCCAGGCCAAGGCCATTGACCTGGAAAACTGCTTCTTTGAGCGCTCCCGATACCCGAGTGAGACCCTGGGGTTCCAGTTCGGCTTTTTCTATTATCGGCAGATCTATCGATTCATCACCGAATCGTGCTACGACGCACTGGTCTACCAGGCCCTGCAGTCGTTCCCGGCGCTCGATCAGGAAAAATTCGAGGAGTTCTATACGGCCTGCAAACACGAAAAAATCGGCCGCAAGGAACGCCGGGAAATCTTCCTCAACGGCAAACTGATCATTGGCTGACGTCGTCCCTTCATCCAACTGGCATTCACTGAACAACCTCAGCCTCAGAGCTGCCGGGCGGTTACCGCCACCTGCAACAATCCACGACGGTTCAGGCTGTCGAGCAATGCCCGCACGCCGAAGTCCCAGACCGGCGCCTGGTCACTGGTGGTGACCCGGTTGCACAGTGTGCCGAGGTAGTCGTTGCTGATCGCGACAATGTCGCCCTGCTTATGGGTGAAACCGGCGCCGGGTTGGTCGCGATCCTGTTTGGGGGCGAACAGCGTACCAAGGAACAGCACCAGGCCGTCGGGGTACTGGTGATTGTCGTTGAGGGTCTGTTGCACCAGGTCGACCGGATCGCGACTGATCTGGCGCATGGAGCTGCGACCTTCGAGCACGAAGCCATCCTCGCCCGTCACCCGTAAGTCCACTTGCGCCTGACGCACATCATCCAGGCTGAAGCTGTCATCGAACAAGCGCAGGAATGGCCCCAGCGCCGTCGAGGCATTGTTGTCCTTGGCCTTGGACAGCAGCAGCGCACTGCGACCTTCGAAGTCCCGCAGGTTGACGTCGTTGCCGAGCATCGCGCCGTGGATCCTGCCGGTGCTCGACACCGCCAGCACCACTTCCGGTTCCGGGTTGTTCCAGCTGGATTTGGGGTGGATGCCGATTGCCGCACCATGGCCCACCGCCGACAACGGTTGGGCCTTGGTGAAGATCTCCGCATCCGGACCAATCCCGACTTCCAGGTACTGCGACCACAACCCCTGCTCCACCAGCACCGCACGCAGGGCCTGGGCTTGTGCCGAGCCGGGAACGATCTGCGACAGATCGGCGCCAATCTGCGCGACCAGGGTGTCGCGGATCGCCTCGGCCCTGGCCGGATCGCCCTTGGCCTGCTCTTCGACCACCCGTTCGAGCATGCTCGCGGCAAAGGTCACGCCCGCGGCCTTGATCGCCTGCAGGTCAATCGGCGCCAATAGCCACGGCAGTTGCGCATTGCGCTGCGCCGGGTCGCTGTTGTGCAGCAGCGCTTGCAGCTCGATCAGTGGCTCGGCCAGCGGCAGGCTGCGCAACCAGCTCACCGGATCCTCGAGTTCCAGCAGCGCCGACACTGTCGCCACCTGGGCGCTGATGTCGTACACCGCAGCATTGTTCAACAGGACCACCGACGGCCCGAGCTCAGGCAGCCAGACGCGCCCGACCCAGGTCCCCGTGTCAAATACATGAGCATTCACGCCAAGGTCCAGCGAGCCCGTTAGAGCAGTTTTACTATTCATCTCAGCACTCTTTTGTGGGTGTCAGTGTGGTGATGTCAGTCGGGACGTCGCGGTTCAGTGAGCGAGCGGCGCGAGCTGCAGGGATGCGGCTTCGTTTCCACTGCTCAATCCAGGGCCCGGGTGCTGCTCTGACCATCCACCAACCGGGCGATGCCCAGCGGGTTGGCGTTTTTCAGCGGGTCTGGCAAGTGCGCATCGGGAACATTCTGGTAACACACCGGGCGCAGGAAACGCTCGATCGCCAGGGTCCCCACCGAGGTGCCCCGGGAGTCGGAGGTTGCCGGGTACGGTCCGCCGTGGACCATCGCATCGCAGACTTCGACGCCCGTCGGATAGCCGTTGAGCAGCACCCGGCCGACCCGCTGTTCCAGCAGCCCGAACAGTTCGGCAAATGCCGTCAGGTCCGTTTCTTCAGCCAGCAGCGTGGCGGTGAGCTGGCCCTGCAGCGCGCCTACCGCCTGCAGCAGTTCATCCTTGTCGGCGGCCAGGACCACGATGGAGCACGGACCGAAGACTTCTTCCTGGAGCAGGTGATCGTGCTCCAGCAACAGCCTGACATCCGCCTCGAACAAGTGCGGCTGGGCCTGATTGCCCTGTTGTGGCTGGCCGCTCAAATGCTTGATACCCGGATGGGCGAGCAGCGCCTTCAGGCCATTGCCGTAACTGCGCAAGGTCCCGGCGTTGAGCATGGTTTGCGCGGGTTGCTCGGCCATGTGGCCGCGCAACTGTTCGACAAACCCCTCCATCTGCGGCGAGCGAATACCCAGGATCAGTCCCGGGTTGGTGCAGAACTGGCCGCAGCCCTGGACCACCGAAGCGCTCAACTCTTTACCGATCGCCGCACTGCGCGCTTGCAACGCCTCGGGCAAGACAATCACCGGATTGATACTCGACATCTCGGCGAACACCGGAATCGGTCGTGGGCGGGCGGCAGCCATGTCACACAGCGCTCGTCCTCCCTTGAGCGAGCCGGTGAAACCCACCGCCTGGATCCCCGGATGTTTGACCAGTGCCTCACCGACACCGGAGCCGAAGATCATATTGAACACCCCGGCCGGCATCGCGGTTTTTTCCGCGGCACGGATCAGCGCAGCGGCCACACGCTCGGCGGTCGCCATATGCCCGCTGTGGGCCTTGAACACCACCGGGCAACCGGCCGCCAGCGCGGAGGCGGTATCGCCGCCGGCCGTGGAGAATGCCAGCGGAAAATTACTCGCGCCGAACACCGCCACCGGGCCGACCGCGATCTTGTACTGGCGCAGGTCCGGACGTGGCAGAGGTGTGCGTTCAGGCAGTGCCTGATCGATCCGCGCGCCGTAGAAATCACCGCGACGCAGCACTTGGGCAAACAGCCGCATCTGGCCGCTGGTGCGACCGCGCTCACCCTGAATCCGCGCTGCCGGCAATGCGGTTTCGCGACAGGTCAACGCCACCAGTTCATCGCCCAGTCCATCGAGCTCGTCGGCGATCGCTTCGAGAAACTCCGCGCGCCGGCTGGCCGGCAGGTTGCGAAACAGCGGATAAGCTTGCTCGGCCGCCAGTACCGCGGCGTCCACCTCGGCCAGGGTTGCCTGGTAAAAAGCTCCGGGCAATTGCTCGCCGGTGCTGGCATCGACGCTGTGCAGCAGGGTGTCGCCTTTGGCGCTGCGTTGACCGCCGATAAAGTTGTGTCCGGATACGCTCATATGAATCTCTCGCCTCATCAGATAGCAGCGCCACCGGGCCTGGGGCCGGCGGTGGTTCAAGGGGGTGCGCTGCTGTTTCGGGAATGGGTGTCAACGTCGAAAAGGGATGTTCAGGTCACTGCGCCGATCTGCCAGGGCACGAATTCGTTCTGCCCATAACCGTGCCGCTCGCTCTTGCTGCGCTCGCCGGAAGCGATGCTCAGCATCAGTTCGAAGATGTGCGCGCCGCGCTCCTCGATGCTGGTACTGCCATCAGCGATACCGCCGCAGTTCACATCCATGTCTTCTTCCTGGTGCTCGAACACCCGGTTGTTGGTCGCCAGCTTGATCGACGGCGCAGGTGCGCAGCCGTAGGCCGAACCGCGCCCGGTGGTGAAGGCGATCAGGTTGGCGCCACCCGCGACCTGGCCAGTCGCCGATACCGGGTCGTAGCCAGGGGTGTCCATGAACACCAGGCCTTTGGCCCGCACTGCCTCGGCGTATTCGTAGACTTCGACCAGGTTGCTGGAGCCGGCCTTGGCCACTGCCCCCAGAGACTTCTCGAGGATGGTGGTCAGGCCGCCGGCCTTGTTGCCAGCGGATGGATTGTTGTTGAGCTCGGCGTTCATTCGCTGGCAGTACGCTTCCCACCAGTGAATGCGGGCGATGAGTTTTTCACCCACCGCGCGGCTGACTGCGCGGCGGGTCAACAGATGTTCGGCACCGTAGATTTCCGGGGTTTCGGAAAGGATCGCGCTGCCACCGGCGGCGACCAGGCGGTCCACCGCATTGCCCAGCGCCGGGTTGGCGGTGATGCCCGAGTAACCATCGGAGCCACCGCATTGCAGGCCGACAATCAGGTGCCGGGCACTGACTCGCTCGCGCTGCACCTGGTTAGCCTGGGCCAGCAGGCCTTTGACTTGCTCGATGCCGCTGGCGATGGTTTTCGAAGTACCACCGATACCCTGAATAGTGAATGCCCGCAGCTGATCGCTTTTGACCAGGCCCTGAGTCGAGAGCAAATCCTCGATCTGATTGGTTTCGCAGCCCAGGCCGATAATCAGCACCGCGGCAAAATTAGGGTGCACCGCATAACCACCGAGGGTCCGGCGCAACAGTCCCAGGGCTTCACCGCTGGGGTCCACGGCGCAGCCGGCGCTGTGGGTCAACGCCACCACCCCATCGACATTCGGGTAGGCCGCCAGCGCTTCGGGATGGATGTCGCGCCGAAAGTAATCGGCCACCGCCCGGGCCACGGTGGCCGAACAGTTCACCGAGGTCAGGATCCCGACATAATTACGGGTCGCGACCCGCCCGTCAGCCCGCACGATGCCCTGGAAGAATGCCTCGGTCGCCGGCAGCTGATGGGCATCGACGCCGAAGGCATAGTCACGGGAGAAATCGCCCATTTCGACGTTCTGCACGTGCACATGCTCGCCGACCTCGATGGTCTGCGAAGCGAAGCCGATGATCTGCCCGTAGCGGCGCAACGACTGGCCCTTCTCGACTCGCACAGTGGCGACTTTGTGCCCGGAAGGAATCGTTTGCCGAACGGTGATCCGCTCCTGCTCAAGATGCAGACCTTCGGGCAGCATCTGGCGGGCGATCAGCACATTGTCCAGGGGGTTGAGGCGGATAACGGCAGCACTGCTGTCGTAGGCCGGGGTTTTGGCAATCAGTTCCATGGAACCTCTCAGGGACGGTGATGCCCGGTGCTGACGTCAGGTCGCTGAGCTGACAGACGTCCGGTACCGGCGGGTAAGTTCTTGTTATTACAGGTTCGATCTGCACCGAACGGGTCTGTAATCACTGTAAGGAGCTACCCGCGCATTTCCCAATGAAAGGTTCCGATTGACCGATAACCCTGGGTTATCGAATCAGCCGGAAGCTGTGCTCAGACGATTTCCCCGTCGCGGCGCTGCCGGGCAAATTCCAGCAGGATATCGGCGAACTCCCGGGTCGCTCCGGTGAGCCGTTCGTGTTTGCGGGTGAGGATTCCGTAATCCAGAGGCGCCAGCTGTAGTGGCGTGTCGAGCACCTTGAGCAGGCCGTTCTGGATATGCCCCTGGACCATCGACTCGGGCAGCATGGCGATCATCGGCCCCGACTGCAGCAAGTGCAGGAAGATTGGCATGGAGGTGGTATCCACAGTATTGGCGGGCGTCGGGATTCCGGCAGCACTGAAGGCGGCCTCCATCCGCGCGCGAATCGGCGTGCCGACCGGATAGAGAATCCACGGCCAGTCACCTAAGGCCTCGAGTCGTGTCGGGCCCTGGGTGTTGAGGGGATGGCGGTGATTGACCACCAGGCAAAAGGGTTCCGGCCCCAATGGCTGGAAATCGAAGAGCAGGGTGAAGCGTTCGTCGATGAAGCGGCCGATGATAAGGTCGAGTTTGTTCTGCTCGAGCATTTCCAGTAGATGATCGCTGGACTGCTCGACCACTTCGATCGACAACAATGGGCTGCGGCTCTTGATCAGCGCGATGGCTTCGGGCAGCACCACCGAGGTCGCGGCAAAAATCCCGCCGACTTTCAGAAAACCATGGCCGCCCTTGCGCAACCGATTGACCTGATCGACGAAGCGCTGCGAATCGTTCAACGAGACCTGGGCATAGCGCACCACGTGCTCGCCCAGTTCGGTGGGCGGCATGCTGCGCGGTAGGCGCTCGAACAGCGCGAAACCGAACTGTTCCTCGAGGTCGCGCAACATTTTGCTCAACGCCGGCTGGCTGAGGTTCATCAGTTGCGCGGTGGTGTGCATATTGCGCGTGCGCGCCAGGGTATCGATCAGCACCAGATGCTTGAACCGCAACCAGCTGCAGAACGCGGAAGAGGAAATGTCCGTGGGCATCGGGGAAAAAACCTTGGGGAGATGGCAGCGATTCTAGCCGCTGGGGCAGGACTGAGTCCTGCCAATATCAGCGGCTCCTTTCAACCCTTGCCGTGCTCCTTGAGGTAACCCAGCAGTTTGCTCACGGCTGCCGACAAGGGCCGCGACTGGCGCGTCAGCAAGCCGATGTTGACCATGGAAATGGGCAGCTCGACGGGCAGGATGGTGACCATGCCATAGCGCAGGTAATGCTCTGCCACGTCATTGGGGACCACGGCAATCATGTCCGAGGCCTCGATCATCGAGGTGGTCGCCAGGATCGAGGCGGTTTCGACGATGTCCAGGGTTTGCACCATGCCCCCGGCCTTCAGCGCGCTTTCCACCCGCCGGCGCATCGGGCTGCCGATCGGATGGAGGATCCAGGTCATCGGCACCAGGTCGGCCAGACTGAGTTTCCCGGCCGCCGCCAACGCGTGGCCCGGGCGCGCAATGACGCGCATCTGCTCGCCCTTTTCGAACAGTTGAATATCCAGGTCCTGGCTGTCGATCTGGTCCGGCAGGCGTCCCAGCACCACGTCGAAATCGCCGCGAATCAATGCCGGCAGCAGCGTGTCGCTAGTGCCGACTTCAATGCAGATCCGCACTTTCGGGTTATCCGCCTTGAACGCCAGCACGCCACGGGTCAACAAAGTCGGCACCGGGCCCATCACCGTGCCGATGCGCACCAGCCCCGAAGCACCGCGTGCCAGCTCCGCCAGCTGGGCTTCGGCGTGCTCGAATTCATGAATCGCACCCTGGGCGTAGCGAATCATTACCTCGCCGTACAGCGTCGGTTCCATGCCGCGCGGCAGGCGCTCGAACAGCTTGGCGTCGAGGCGCTCTTCCAGTTGCTGCAGCAACAGGCTCGCCGCTGGCTGGGTGGTGTGCATTGCAGCCGCCGCGCGGCGCAGGTTGCGAAACTCACCCAAGGCATTGAGCAGGGCAATCTGGCGACTGGAGATCTTCAGCGGGCTGAAGGTTTTCGGCGAAACCGGGCTGGTGAGGGGCGGGACTTTTGGCTGGTCTGACATATCAATTTTGATATCCATCTATACGAATCGACGATTATGCCTATATCGCCGACCACCCTACAGTCGAACTCCCAAGTGGTCACCAACAATAAAGAGTCCTCCATGAGCATTCGAATTACCCACCTGAGCGTTCGCGACATCCGTTTCCCTACTTCCCGGTCACTCGACGGCTCCGACGCGATGAACAGCGCGCCAGACTATTCGGCGTCCTACGTGGTGCTGCACACCGACTCGGCGCAAAGCCTGGAAGGCCATGGCCTGACCTTCACCATCGGCCGAGGCAATGAGATCTGCGTCGCCGCCGTGCAATCCCTGGCGCCGCTGATCGTCGGCCTGACCCTGGAAGAGATCACCGCCGACATGGGCGGCTTCTGGCACAACTTCACCGCCGGTGACAGCCAGTTGCGCTGGCTCGGCCCGGAAAAAGGCGTGATTCATCTGGCCACCGCCGCCATCGTCAACGCCGTGTGGGACCTGTGGGCCAAGGCCGAAGCCAAGCCGGTGTGGAAACTGCTGGCAGACATGTCCCCCGAGCAACTGGTGGCGTGCCTGGACTTCAGCTACGTGACCGACGCCATCACCCCCGAAGAGGCCATCGCCCTGCTGCGCCGTCAGGTTCCCGGCAAGGCGCAACGGGAAGCCCGGATGCTGAGCGAGGGTTATCCCGGCTACACCACCGCCCCGGGCTGGCTGGGTTATTCGGAAGAGAAAATGCGCCGCCTGGCCCGCGAGGCCGTGGCCGATGGCTGGACCCACTTCAAGCAGAAAATCGGCGCCAATCTGGAAGACGACCTGCGCCGCGCGGCAATCCTGCGCGAAGAAATCGGCTGGGAGCGGACCTTGATGATGGACGCCAACCAGGTCTGGAGCGTCGATGAATCGGTGGCCAACATGCGTCGCCTGGCGGCATTCGACCCTTGGTGGATCGAAGAGCCGACCAGCCCCGACGACATCCTCGGGCACGCAACCATTCGCCAGCGGATCGCCCCGATCGGCGTCGCCACCGGCGAGCACTGTCATAACCGGGTGATGTTCAAGCAAATGTTCCAGGCCAAGGCGCTGGACTTCTGCCAACTGGACGCGGCGCGCCTGGGTGGTCTGAATGAAGTGCTGATCGTGTTGCTGATGGCCGCCAAATTCGAGGTGCCGGTGTGCCCCCATGGCGGCGGCGTCGGCTTGTGCGAGTATGTGCAGAACATCTCGCTGTTCGATTACATCGCGGTATCCGGCTCGCTGCAAAATCGCGTGCTGGAATACGTCGACCACCTGCACGAACACTTCCTCGAACCGGTGGTGATCCGCAACGGCCGCTACATGCCACCGCAGCGTCCTGGCTACAGCATTGAAATGAGCGCCGAAACCCTGGAGCGCTATCAGTACCCTAACGGCCCGGTGTGGCTGGACCTGGAGCAAACCCCGAGCAACTGAGTTTCAGGTACGACTCGATCCTTGTGGGAAACGGCGCCCGGCCCTTCCCACACCGACCTCTTCTGCCAGATGCACCTGCCCGCATTAGGACTATAAAAATGACAATCCTAAATACTGCCGCAGTGGCTCAAGCCCCTGCCCTTGCCGATGAAAACCGGCTGACCAATCTGCTGCTGCGCAAACTGATGCCACTGCTGGTAGTGGTCTATGTGATGAGCTTCCTCGACCGCACCAACATTGCCCTGGCCAAGGCCAGCATGGGCATTGACCTCGGGCTTTCCGCCGCGGCCTACGGCCTGGGCGCGGGATTGTTCTTCCTGACCTATGCGTTGTTCGAAGTGCCGAGCAACCTGATCATGCAGAAGGTCGGTGCGCGGTTCTGGATCACCCGCATCATGATCACCTGGGGCCTGCTCTCCGCCGGCATGGCCTTCGTCCAGGGCGAAACCTCGTTCTACATCATGCGCCTGTTGCTGGGTGTCGCCGAAGCCGGTCTGTTTCCCGGGGTCATGCTCTACCTGACCTACTGGTTCAACCGCGAACAACGCGCCCGGGCCACCGGCTACTTTCTGCTCGGGGTGTGCCTGGCGAATATTCTCAGTGGCCCATTGGGTGGCGCGCTGTTGCAACTCGATGGCTGGCTCGGCTGGCATGGCTGGCAGTGGCTGTTCGTGCTCGAAGGCTTGCCGGCGGTAGCACTGGCCTATGTGGTGTGGAAAAAACTGCCCGACGGCCCCTCCTCCGCGCCCTGGCTTTCGAAGGACGACGCGAGGGCAATCGAAGCGCGCCTGAGCGCCGAAAAAGCCGCCTCGCCACAACAAAGCCGGCTGAGTCAGATGCTGCGCGACAAGCAGATCTGGCTTGCGATCGTCGTCTACTTCGTGCATCAGATCACCATCTACACAGTGATCTTCTTCCTGCCCGGCATTATTGGTACCTACGGTGCATTGTCGCCGCTGCAGATCGGCCTGCTGACCTCGGTACCCTGGATCGCCGCCGCCATCGGCGCCGCCACGTTCCCGCGCCTGGCCACCTCGCCCCAGCGTTGCCGGGGGATTCTGTTCTTCGGCCTGCTGACCATGTCCGCCGGCTTGCTGCTGGCCTCGTTCGCCAACTCATTCATCGGCCTGATCGGCTTTTCCATGACCGCGCTGATGCTGTTCGTGGTGCAGTCGATCATCTTTGTCTTCCCCTCCAGTCGCCTGAGCGGCACCGCCCTGGCCGGCGGCCTGGCGTTCGTCACTACCTGCGGCTTGCTCGGAGGATTTGTCGGGCCGTCAGTGATGGGCCTGATCGAACAGGCCACCGGCAGCACCCGCAATGGTCTGCTGGTGATCGCCGGCTTGCTGGTAGTGGCGGCACTGGTGAGCACCCGATTGCGTCAGGGCCAGGAAAAATAACTGCGCAACCGCGTAGGAGCTGCCGCAGGCTGCGATCTTTTGATCTGGCTTTTGGGCACTCTTCGGAACCGCCAACAGATCGCAGGCTGCGCCAGCTCCTACGCCGTCCGTGTACCCCCGCACTATCGTGGGTGTCGGCAATCCCGCGTAGGAGCTGCCGCAGGCTGCGATCTTTTGATCTGGCGGCATCGTCCTCCAATCCCGGATCAGGCAGACGATCTGCGTAAAAATTGACAATAATCATTATTATTCGCAAGAAACCTTCCTAGACTCGGGCCCTCACTCGTCAGTGCCCAGGAAGACCTCATGCGTACCACCTTTTCGCTATCTCTCGCCGTGCTGTTGCTTGCTCCTTTGGCCCAGGCCAAGGAGTACCCGATTGGCGAGCCGCAATTGTGTCCGGGGCTGGAAGTCGCGGCGGTGTATCTGCAGCCGATCGAGATGGCACCTGCCGGCATGATGCGCGCCACCGCGGATTCCGACGTTCATCTGGAAGCCGACATCCGCGCTACCGCGGACAATCGTCAGGGCTTTCAGGAAGGCAGTTTCGTGCCCTACCTGAATGTCTCTTTCAACCTGAAGAAACAGGGCAGCGAGAGCGAACTCAAGGGCGACTTCCATGCCATGGTGGCCAATGACGGTCCGCACTATGGCGACAATGTGAAGCTGCTCGGCCCCGGTAAATATCAACTGACCTTCAGCGTCCTGCCACCAGGAGGTCATGGTTCCCTCGGTCGCCACACCGACAAGGAAACCGGTGTCGCGCCGTGGTTCGAGCGCTGTGAGCTGCACTACGAGTTCATCTACGCTGGCATCGGTAAAAAAGGCGGCTATTGAATGAGCCATGCGCCGTCGACCCATCGCGGCCGGTCAAGGTTTGCCTGTGCTCTCCGGCGTCTTGCCTGGCTGCTGCTGGCCTGGACGATAACGCCATTGACCGCCCATGCCCAATTGCCGACCTATGAGTTGACCATGCGCGACGGGCACTTCACCCCGGCATTACTGGAGGTTCCGGCCGGGCAACGCTTCAAGATCGTCCTGAAAAACATTGGTCAGGGGCCGGCAGAGTTCGAGAGCACGCCATTGCGGGTAGAAAAAGTCCTGTCGCCGGGGGTGACCACCTTCGTCGTCATTCACCCCTTGCGACCTGGTCATTACCCGTTCTTTGACGAGTTCAATCTGCAACTGCCCGAAGGCGGCATCCTCGCCAAATAACCGGGTCGTCCACGGAGCTTTCCATCAAGGAGCTTTCCATGAATCAATCAATGTTCATCGTCTGGCGCGAAAGCGTCGAGGCGCTGCTGGTGATCGGCATTCTCCAGGCCTGGGTCAGCCAGCAAAGCCAGGGCAATCGTCTGCTCCGATACCTGTGGGCCGGGGTCGTATTGGGGTTGATGTTGTCGGGTTTGCTGGCGGTGCTGATTCTGTTCGCCGGCGAGGCCATGAGCGGATCGGCCAGCGAATGGTTCCAGGCTACGCTGGCACTGGTTGCCAGCCTGCTGATCGTGCAAATGGTCGGCTGGATGCACCACCACGCACGGACCTTAAAGCGGGATTTACAGCGCCACGCCGACAGCCATCTGGCCCGGCAAGGCGGCCTCGGGCTGTTGCTGCTGGCAATGCTCGCGGTCAGCCGTGAAGGTAGCGAGACCGTGGTCTTTCTCTATGGCGCCGGGGCTCAGTTGCGTGGTCCGCAACTGGGTCTGTTCACCGTTGGCGGGCTGGCAGGACTGGTGCTGGCGGGGTTGACCGTCTACCTGCTGCAGAGCAGTCGCCGGTTCATTTCATGGCCCAGGTTTTTTGCCCTCAGCGAAGCCCTGCTGCTGATGCTCGGCGCGGCGCTGCTGGTCAGCGGCACCGAGCGCATCGGCGGGCAACTGCTCGCCCTGGATGTACCGGAGATGGTCTATCGCGTGTTTGGCGAAGCCCTTTGGGACAGCAACGTGTTGCTCAGCGACAGCCACGGCCTGGGGAGTTTCCTCGCCGGTTTTGCCGGTTATCGAGCGACCCCAAGTGCTGCGACCTTACTGGTGTTGATCGGTTACTGGCTGATCATCGGCGGCTGGTTGCGCCAGCGTCCGCTGGAAAAAGTCCCATGCCCGAGCTGAGTCGGCGCAACCTCTGGTTGCAGCGCCTGGGCGACGGGATGCGCCATCATGCGCCGCTGATTCGCGCCGTGCAGTGGCTGGTGGTGCTGGTCTACGGGTTACTGTTGTTGCTACCGGCGCTGCTGCCACTGCCGGACAGCCAGGCACGGATCCTCGACAACCTGACCCTGCTCGCGCAGTTTCTGTTCTGGGGCGTCTGGTGGCCGTTCGTGCTGCTGTCGATCGTGCTGTTCGGCCGTCTCTGGTGCGGTGTGCTATGCCCGGAAGGTTCGCTGAGCGAATGGGTCAGCCACTACGGCAAAGGCCTGGGCGTTCCGCGCTGGCTGCGTTGGGGCGGCTGGCCGACCCTGGCGTTCTGCCTGACCACTCTCTACGGCCAGTTGATCAGCGTCTATGACTACGCCCAGGCCGCGCTGCTGATTCTGGGCGGCTCGACGGTCGCGGCAGTCATCGTCGGCCTGCTGTTCGCCCGCGGCAAGCGGGTCTGGTGCCGCTACCTGTGCCCGGTCAGCGGAGTCTTCGCCCTGCTCGCCCGCCTGGCTCCGGTGCATTTTCAGGTGGATGAACAACGCTGGCTGGAAAATCCCGCACCAAGACTGCCACCGCCCAACTGCGCGCCCTTGCTCGATATCCGACGCATGCAAGGCGCCAGCGACTGCCACGCCTGCGGACGCTGCAGCGGACAACGCGGCGCGGTGCAATTGATCGCCCGCTCCAGCAACCAGGAAATTCTGCAGTCCAGCGCACGCACGCTGTCGGTCTGGGATGCACGCTTGCTGCTGTTCGGCGTGATCGGCCTGGCCATGGGGGGATTTCAGTGGACCGTCAGCCCCTGGTTCGTCGCCCTCAAACAACAGCTCGCGGTATGGCTGATCGAACAGGATTTGCTCTGGCCCTTGCAAGACAATGCCCCCTGGTGGCTGCTCACTCACTACCCGCAACTCAACGACAGCTTCAGCTGGCTCGACGGCTTCAGCATCGTCGCCTACCTGGGCTTGAGCTCGGTACTGCTGGGCACGGCCTTGCTGGTTCTGTTGCGACTGACTGCTCGGCTGGCAGGAAACCCGGCGCTCTATTCAACCCTGGCAATGAGCCTCACACCCCTTGGCGGCGCCGGGCTGTTTCTCGGGCTGTCGGCGACTACCGTGAAGTTGCTGCGCTATGAGGGCTTGCTGCTGGAGTGGGTGCAGCCGGCAAGGGCTTTGTTGTTGATGGCGGCGATGGGTTGGAGTTTGCTGTTGGGATGGAAGCTGCTGGGTCGTGAGGAGATTTCCCTGACTCGGCGCCTGCCGGGCAGTGGGTGCCTGTTACTGGCTAATGGGCTGGTGGGGTATGGTTGGTGGTTGCAGTTTTGGGGGTGGTAGGAGCTGGCGCAGCCTGCGATCTTTTGGCGGCTCTGGAGAGTGCCGAAGCAAGATCAACAGATCGCAGCCTGCGGCAGCTCCTACCGGAGGATTAGGTGAATCCGTGAAATTCGGGCTGTCGAGGAATGGCGTTAACCGGATATTGCAGGTCTACCCGGTCGGCGTAGGAGCTGGCGCAGCCTGCGATCTTTTGGCGGTTCTGGAGAGTGCCCAAAGCAAGATCAACAGATCGCAGCCTGCGGCAGCTCCTACCGGAGGATTAGGTGAATCCGTGAAATTCGGGCTGTCGAGGAATGGCGTTAACCGGAGAGCGCGGGTCTACCCGGTCGGCGTAGGAACTGGCGCAGCCTGCGATCTTTTGGCGGTTCTGGAGAGTGCCCAAAGCAAGATCAACAGATCGCAGCCTGCGGCAGCGCCTACCGGGGGGTTGGGTGAATCCGTGAAATTCGGGCTGTCGAGGAATGGCGTTAACCGGATATTGCAGGTGTACCCGGTCGGCGTAGGAGCTGGCGCAGCCTGCGATCTTTTGGCGGTTCTGGAGAGTGCCCGAAGCAAGATCAACAGATCGCAGCCTACGGCAGCTCCTACCCGGGGGATTGGGTGAATCCGTGAAAATCGGGCTGTCGAGGAATGGCGTTAACCGGATATTGCAGGTCTACCCGGTCGGCGTAGGAGCTGGCGCAGCCTGCGATCTTTTGGCGGTTCTGGAGAGTGCCCGAAGCAAGATCAACAGATCGCAGCCTGCGGCAGCTCCTACCGGAGGATTAGGTGAATCCGTGAAATTCGGGCTGTCGAGGAATGGCGTTAACCGGAGAGCGCGGGTCTACCCGGTCGGCGTAGGAGCTGGCGCAGCCTGCGATCTTTTGGCGGTTCTGGAGAGTGCCCGAAGCAAGATCAACAGATCGCAGCCTGCGGCAGCTCCTACCCAGGGGATTGGGTGAATCCGTGAAAATCGGGCTGTCGAGGAATGGCGTTAACCGGAGAGCGCGGGTCTACCCGGTCGGCGTAGGAGCTGGCGCAGCCTGCGATCTTTTGGCGGTTCTGGAGAGTGCCCGAAGCAAGATCAACAGATCGCAGCCTACGGCAGCTCCTACCCGGGGGATTGGGTGAATCCGTGAAAATCGGGCTGTCGAGGAATGGCGTTAACCGGATATTGCGGGTGTACCCGGTCGGCGTAGGAGCTGGCGCAGCCTGCGATCTTTTGGCGGCTCTGGAGAGTGCCCAAAGCAAGATCAACAGATCGCAGCCTGCGGCAGCTCCTACCCGGGGGATTGGGTGAATCCGTGAAGTTCGGGCTGTCGAGGAATGGCGTTAACCGGATATTGCAGGTGTACCCGGTCGGCGTAGGAGCTGGCGCAGCCTGCGATCTTTTGGCGGCTCTGGAGAGTGCCCGAAGCAAGATCAACAGATCGCAGCCTGCGGCAGCTCCTACCGGGGGGGTTGGGTGAATCCGTGAAATTCGGGCTGTCGAGGAATGGCGTTAACCGGATATTGCAGGTGTACCCGGTCGGCGTAGGAGCTGGCGCAGCCTGCGATCTTTTGGCGGTTCTGGAGAGTGCCCAAAGCAAGATCAACAGATCGCAGCCTGCGGCAGCTCCTACCGGGGGAACGCGTACCCCACACAAATAGGCCGGGGACCACAAACAAAAATGCCAGGCTCGATGCCTGGCATTTTTGTTGTACATCCCAATCGCCAAAGCGACTTAGAACGGCAGCTTCATGCCCGGTGGCAATTGCATGCCGGCGGTCATGCCAGACATTTTGTCCTGGCTGTTGGCTTCGATCTTGCGCACGGCGTCGTTGACGGCGGCGGCGAACAAAGCCTCGAGCATTTCCTTGTCATCTTCGCTGAGGCCTTCAACGATGCTTGGGTCGATGCTGACGCGCTTGACGTCGTGACGGCCGGTCATGACCACCGTCACCATGTCGCCACCGGACTTGCCGGTCACTTCGGCGTTGGCCAGTTCTTCCTGCATCTTGGCCATTTTTTCCTGCATCTGCTGTGCCTGCTTCATCAGGCCGGCCATGCCACCTTTCATCATGGGAATCACCTCAAAAGTACTTGGATAAATACAGCGCCCGACCCATCAGGCCAGACGTCTTCAGTTATTAGCCCTGAGTGACCAGAGCCTCGACAGGTTCAATAGTATCGTTACGGATCACCGCACCGAACTGTTGCATCATTTGCTGGATGAACGGATCACCGTGGATCGACTCTTCGGCCTCGCGCTGACGCTCGTTACGGCGCCGGGACGCTGCCTGGGCCGGGGTTTCCTGCTCGGGTTTTATCAGTTCGATGCTTATCGTCAACGTGCGCTGGTGATACTGGTTCAGCGCATCGTTCAAGCGCCGCTGCTGGGTCGCGTTGAACAGCGCGCTATGGGCCGGGTCCAGGTGCAGCAACCAGTGATCGCCATCGACCGCGATCAGCGTGCAGTTGGCGGCGATGCTGCCGGTCATGCCGGAAATCGGCAATTTCGCAAACAACTCCAGCCATTCCAGGGCCAGGCCGGTGGCCGGTTTCAGCGCCGGGGCGGGCTCGGGCTCGGGAGCCGGCTCGGCGGTGTGTTCGCTGGCCAGTTCATCGAGATAGCTGTAGGCCGAATCCATGTCCGGCTCGATATAGTCTTCATCCAGCGGCGGCTCGTCATCCAGGTCCCTGCCCGCAATAGCCGCATCGACCTCGGCTACGGAGGGTTCAGGCACCGGCGCGGCCACCCACTCGGGGGCATCCGGCACCGCGCTGTCGGGCGTCGGCCCGGGCATCGGGGTCAATTCAGGCTGCTCGGCGGCGGTCTCGAGCATTGGCTCGACCTCCGGCTGTTGCTCGATGACCGGCTCTACCGGGTCGTTCCACGGCAGATCCACGACTTCAGCGGCAATCACCACAGGTTCCACGACCGGCGGCGCGATGACCGGTTCCGGCACCACCACCGGTGCGACGGATTCAGGGATCGATGCAACTACCGCAGCGACACTGGCGGCGACCACCTGCGGGGCAGCCACGCACTGTACGGAATCAACTGTGGCCTGGCTGATCCCCACTGTCTTTAGCGGTTGCCTGGGCGCCTCCGTGCTGTCCGCCGGGCGGAATGCCAGCATCCGCAACAGGACCATTTCAAAACCACCACGCGGGTCTGGCGCCAGCGGTAGATCGCGGCGGCCGATCAGGCCCATCTGGTAATAGAATTGCACATCTTCGGCCGGCAACGCCTGAGCCAGCGCCAAGACCCGATCGCGGTCGCCATGGCCATTGTCGACGCCTTCAGGCAGGGCCTGGGCGATGGCGACACGGTGCAGCACATTGAGGATTTCCGAGAGCACGCCATTCCAGTCCGGCCCTTGCTCGGCCAGATGACGCACCGCTTCGAGCAGCGCCCGGGCATCGCCGTCGAGCAACGCATGCAGTACGTCGTAGACCTGACCATGATCCAGGGTACCGAGCATTGCCCGCACATCGGCGGCCGTGACCTTGCCTTCCCCGAAAGCGATCGCCTGATCGGTCAGGCTCATGGCATCGCGCATCGAGCCATCGGCAGCACGGCCCAGCAACCACAATGCGTCGTCTTCGAACGGTATATTCTCGACCCCCAGAACATGGGTCAAATGCTCGACCACCCGCTCCGGGGTCATGTTTTTCAGGGAGAACTGCAGACACCGCGAGAGAATTGTCGCAGGAAGTTTCTGCGGATCAGTGGTGGCCAGGATGAACTTGACGTGGGGCGGCGGCTCTTCAAGGGTTTTGAGCAGCGCATTGAACGAATGGCTGGACAGCATGTGCACTTCATCGATCAGGTAGACCTTGAAGCGCCCGCGGCTCGGCGCGTACTGCACGTTGTCCAGCAGCTCGCGGGTGTCCTCGACCTTGGTCCGGCTCGCGGCGTCGATTTCGATCAGGTCGACAAAGCGCCCTTCGTCGATCTCCCGGCACGCCGAGCAGGTGCCGCAGGGCGTCGAGGTGATGCCCGTTTCACAGTTCAGGCATTTGGCGATGATCCGCGCGATGGTGGTCTTGCCCACCCCGCGGGTGCCGGTGAATAAATAGGCGTGGTGCAGCCGCTGGCTGTCCAAGGCATTGATCAGAGCCTTGAGCACATGGGTCTGGCCGACCATTTCGCGGAACGAGCGCGGACGCCATTTACGTGCAAGAACCTGATAACTCATCGAAAACCGTCGCAACTGGGAAGCGGAAGCGGGTAATGCTAGCGGAGCAAGGACGAAATTGCATCCGGTGTGCTCTTCTAATCTGGCTAAGCTGCTCTTTGAGTGGCATTTTGTCGACCCTTTGTCGTGGTCTTGCAGGAGAGTTTATGCGTTTAGCCTGGGCCACTTTGCTGCTGGTCAGCGCAAATGGTTTTGCCACGCAAGCCCCACTGCGCTTCGCCGTGACCGATAGCTGGGCCATGCCCATGGTGCAAATCGAACACAACCAACCGACCCAGGGCATTTTGCATGACATGATGCTGAGCCTGGCGACCCAGGTCGGCCGCCCTGCCAAGTTCCACGTACTGGCCCGCGGCCGGGTGCAAAGTGCCATGGAACGTGGCGAGATCGATGTGCGTTGCTATGCCACGCAATCCTGGCTGCCCAACCAGTCAGGCGACTACCTCTGGAGCGTTCCATTGCTGTTTCAGCGCGACCTGCTGGTCAGCAGGCAAGACCGGTCCGAGCAGGTGTTGCCCTCGAGCCTGCCTTCACAAAACATCGGCACGGTGCTCGGCTTCATCTACCCAGCCCTGCAACCGCTGTTCGACAGCGGCCAACTGCATCGAGACAATGCCCGCAACCAGGAGCAGGTCTTGCAGAAACTGACGGCAGGTCGCTATCGCTATGCAGTGACCAATCAATGGGCCCTGGACTGGTTCAATCAGAGGCTTTTACCTGCCGATCAGCTACGCGGCGTCGCCGTCCTGCAGGAGCACTACGTCGGCTGCTACGTGCGCAACGACCCGAAACTGCCGGTGCAACTGATTCTGCGCACCCTGCTGCAAATGAAAACGTCCGGCGAAATCGATGCCATCATCAAGCTCTACACCGGCACTGATCAACCGCCGGACGCCGCGCCCGGCGCCCGCCAGCAGTGACCGTCAAAGCGCGTGCTGCGCTACCTGCCATTGCTCCGGTACCTGGAACGACGCGACCCAGCCTGGCACTTCGCTGGCCGGCATCGGCCGGGCATTGCGGATGCTTGCGCTGACACAGGCATGACGAGTTGTTGCAGGCAAAAAATAGAATGGTTCGGACAGGAGCAAATATCGACCAGAAAAGATCGTTGGGGAAACAGAGGGGGAAATCGAGGTTTTTTTGCGTAAAGATAGCCTTGCTGAACGAAGGCTTGGCGTTAAGGTGGCAACCCCACCAGCCACACCCCGGCACACAATGTCACCGCTGCGGCTGCTCCCTTCCAGGCCTGACCGGGTTCACGGTTAATCGTTGCGGGGGGACCGATGGGGTCACCATAACGACGCTCGCCAGTGGCGAGCCGCGCCATTGTACCGATCTGACGAGAACTTACAACCGTCGGCTCAGATAAAAAAATATGAACAAGGTCAAGGACCTGCGATGTTCTTGAAGATCACAGGCTCTGGAGTGTACGCAACCCCCGTAGGAGCTGGCGCAGCCTGCGATCTTTTGATTTTTACAGGTCCTGCACCACCCCGTCCGCCCGCCCACCCTGTTGCTGGATGACCAGGTGGATGAAATGCAATTTGGCGATGACCGGCGGCGGCAGGACAAAGGGATAGAAATCTGCCTGGCCCATGCTGCGTGACAGCTCGTTGAGCATGCCGGCCAGTTCGATCCAGGCGTTGACGAAAGACAGGAATGCCGCGCCACCGGGATGCCGTGGATCGTAAAGGGTGTCGAGCGCAAATGGCTGATAGTCGAAGTCCATTTCCCGCGCGCTCATGCCAAAGCCCAGCGCGGTGTCGACCGCGTCCATCATGTGCAGGTAGTGAGCCCAGGTTTCCGCCCAGTCTTCCCACGGATGCATGGTGGCGTAGGCGCTGACGTAGCCCTGCTGCCAGTCGGCTGGCGCGCCTTGCTGGTAATGCCGCTCAAGAGCCTCGGCGTAGCTGGCACGCTCGTCGCCGAACAGACCGCGGAACGGTTCCAGCCAATGGCAGTTGGCAATCAGCCGATCCCAGTAGTAATGCCCTGTTTCGTGACGCAAGTGCCCGAGCAGCGTGCGATACGGCTCATGCATTTGCACCCGGACCTGCTCGCGATGGGCGTCGTCGGCTTCCTTTATATCGAGGGTGACCAGGCCCTTGGCATGACCGGTGGTGGGCGGCGTGCCTTCGAGGTCGACACCGATGAAATCGAAGGCCAGACCGGTTTCTTCGTCCACGGTTTTCGGAATCACTTGCAGGCCCAGGCTGATCAACTGTGCGACCAGCCGCCGCTTTGCTGTTTCGACCTTGCGCCAGCGTTCGGGATTTTCGGCAATCGACAGATCGGGGATGGTCTGGTTCAGGCTACAGGCTATGCACAGTGCATCATGATCGTTGGCCGGCAGCAGCCAGTTGCAGGCCGCCGGGGAGTCGAGGTTGGCGCAGCGGCGAAAAAACCCGGCCTCAGGATCGGCGTCGAGTACCCAGGTATCCACCTGCGGGCCGGGTTGCAGCGAGGACAGACGACTCTGCTGCGGCTGATAACCCAATGCCGCCGAACAGGCCAGGCACTGGCTGTTGCGAAAGAACAACGACTGCCCGCAGCGACAGTGCCAGACCTTGCTGTTGCGCGAGCTTTCCCCCATGAAGGGCGCGGCGATGCGTGAGCTGAGCTGTTCAAAGAAGCGGTACATGGCGATCTCTCCCTGGGGCCTGCCAAGACTAGATCATGGTTGGGGTCCGATCGTTCCCGTCAGGGCCGGGGCGCTGCCAAAAGATCGCAGCCTGCGGCAGCTCCTACGGGGATTGCGCAAACCCGCAACAGGGCAGGTGCACGCGGTGTAGGAGCTGCCGCAGGCTGCGATCTTTTGATCTTTGCTGCACCACCGGATCCGTGGTGTCCGCAGAAAAGATCGCAGCCTGCGGCAGCTCCTACACCTCTATCCCGTGCTTGCCGAGAAACACCACAAATGCCTCTTCATCCAGCACTTTCAAGCCGAGCTCATTGGCCTTGACCAACTTGGAGCCCGCTCCCGGTCCGGCAACCACGCATTGGGTCTTGGCCGACACGGAGCCGGCCACCTTGGCGCCCAGGCTTTCGAGTTTGTCCTTGGCAATGTCGCGGCTCATCAGCTCCAGCGAGCCGGTCAGCACCCAGGTCTGACCGGCCAGCGGCAGACCTTCGACGACTTTCTTTTCGCTGTGCCAGTGCATGCCGAAGTCTTTCAACTGCTTCTCGATCGCCAGCGCACGTTCAGCGTGCCCGGGGTTATCGAAAAACTCACGCACGGCCTTCGCCTGCTTCTCGGCGAGCGCCTGGCGCATATCCAGCCAGTCGGCGTTGATCACGCCTTCGAGAGAGCCGAACTTGTCGGCCAGCTTCTGCGCCCCGCCCGGCCCGACCGAAGGAATGTGCAGCTTGTCGATCACAGCCCCCAGGGTCGTGCTGGCCGCGAACTCGGCACCCAGCTCGCCCTGGTCCTGAATCTCCAGACCGCGGGCGAGCAACTGTTCGATAACCGTGGCGTTGTGTTGATCCTGGAAGAAGCTGTGGATCTCGTAGGCGACTTCCAGCCCGACATCCGGCAAGTAGGTCAATACTTCCGGAAACGCCTGCTGAACCCGCGCCAGCGATGCCAGCGAGCGGGCCAGTACCTTGGCGGTCTCCTCGCCGACGTCGGGGATGCCCAGTGCGTAGATAAACCGCGCCAGGCTCGGTTTTTTGCTGTCGGCGATAGCACTCAGCAGGTTTTTGCTGGAGAGTTCGGCAAAGCCTTCTAGGTCGACGATCTGTTCGAAGCTCAGGGTGTAGAGATCCGCTGGCGAGCCCACCAGGCCTTCATCCACCAGCTGCTCGACGCTCTTCTCGCCCAGGCCTTCGATGTCCATGGCGCGGCGCGAGACGAAATGGATGATTGCCTGCTTGAGCTGTGCGCCACAGGCCAGCCGGCCGACGCAGCGATAGACCGCGCCTTCGCTGACGGTCTCGCGACCCTTGCTGCGCTTCACCAACTGCGTGCGCTCGACATGCGAGCCGCAGACCGGGCAGCTCTCGGGAATCTGTACCGGCCGGGCGTTTTCCGGACGACGTTCGGTCACCACTTGCACCACTTGCGGGATCACATCCCCGGCACGACGAATGATCACCGTGTCGCCGATCATCAGCCCCAGGCGAGCCACTTCGTCCATGTTGTGCAGCGTCGCATTGGAGACGGTAACACCCGCCACCTTGACCGGTTTCAAGCGCGCCACCGGCGTCACTGCACCGGTGCGACCGACCTGGAATTCCACATCCAGCAGCTCGGTGAGCTCTTCCATCGCCGGGAATTTATGGGCGATCGCCCAGCGTGGCTCACGGGCCCGGAAACCGAGTTCGCGCTGCGAGGCCAGGCTGTTGACCTTGAACACCACCCCGTCGATTTCATAGGGCAGCGCATTACGCCGCTCACCGATGTCACGGTAGTAGTCCAGGCACTCGTCGATGCCCTTGGCCAGTTTCAGTTCGCGACTGACCGGCATGCCCCACTGCTTCAACTGCTGCAGGTTGCCGATATGGGTGTCGGCAATGTCGGCCGAGACCTGGCCCAGACCGTAGCAGCAGAATTCCAGCGGACGGCTGGCGGTGATTTTCGAATCCAGTTGGCGCAGGCTACCGGCAGCTGCGTTGCGCGGGTTGGCGAAGGTCTTGCCAGCGACTTCCAGCTGCGAAGCATTGAGCCGCTCGAAGCCGGCCTTGGACATATAGACTTCGCCGCGCACTTCCAGGGTTGCCGGCCAGCCGCTGCCCTGCAGCTTGAGCGGGATATTGCGCACGGTTCGCACGTTGACGCTGATGTCTTCGCCGGTGGTGCCGTCACCGCGAGTGGCGCCGCGCACCAGCACGCCATCCTGATACAGCAGGCTGACCGCCAGGCCATCGAGCTTCGGCTCGCAGCTGTATTCCACCGCCACGCCACCACCAAACAAATCGCCGGCAGGCAGGTCGAGACCTTCGTTTACCCGGCGATCGAATTCGCGCATGGTGCTTTCGTCGAAGGCGTTGCCCAGGCTGAGCATCGGTATTTCATGCCGCACTTGAGTAAAGGCCAAGAGCGCCGCGCTGCCGACCCGTTGAGTCGGTGAATCGCTGGTCACCAGCTCCGGATGTTCCGCTTCCAGCGCCTTGAGCTCATTGAACAGCCGATCGTATTCGACGTCCGGAATGCTCGGTTCATCGAGCACGTGGTAACGGTAGTTGTGCTGATCCAGCTCGGTGCGCAACTCTAGAATGCGGTTTTTGGCGGCGGTCATGGGTGTTCTCTCATAAAGCAAAAAAGCAGCCGAGGCTGCTCAATCTTGTAGATACTGTGGCGAGGGGGCTTGCCCCCGTTCGGCGGCGAAGCCGTCGCAAATCCTGCACACATGTTTTACCTGACACAACGGGGTGGCTGGTTTTGGGGCCGCTTCGCAGCCCAGCGGGGGCAAGCCCCCTCGCCACAAGCAAGCTCCCTCGCCACAGGTACTGTGTACTAGCGCTTCTGGGTCAGGGCGCGGCGTTCGAATTCGACGATGCGCTGACGGTAGTGCTCGATGGTCTGGGCGGTCAGTACGCTGCGCTGATCGTCCTTGAGTTCGCCATTGAGCTCTTGCGACAGTTTGCGGGCAGCGGCAACCATCACGTCGAAAGCCTGTTTCGGATGACGAGGGCCGGGCAAGCCAAGGAAGAAGCTCACCGCCGGGGTGCTGAAGTGATCGATATCGTCCAGATCGAACACACCCGGCTTGACTGCGTTGGCCATGGAGAACAGGACCTCGCCATTGCCAGCCATGCTTTCGTGACGGTGGAAGATGTCCATCTCGCCAAAACGCAGACCGCTTTCCAGAATGTTCTGCAACAGTGCCGGGCCCTTGAAGCCACCGGCATCGCGGCAGATCACGCTGATCACCAGGACTTCTTCCGCTTGCGGCTGCTCTTTGTCCTGCGCTGCGACGGAGGCGCGGGTTTCATCCGGGAAGTCATCGTCACGGCTGC
Organism: Pseudomonas sp. KH_050; assembly: GCF_057838875.1. Lineage (NCBI taxonomy): Bacteria > Pseudomonadati > Pseudomonadota > Gammaproteobacteria > Pseudomonadales > Pseudomonadaceae > Pseudomonas > Pseudomonas sp. KH_050. Next base: position 4,369,589 of record NZ_CM174478.1, read on the forward strand.
TGAAGCTCGGACCGCCATCCAGGTCCAGATTGAGGTTCATGTCACCCTGAGACGGCTCACCGCCACGCTTGCCACGCTTGGAGCCCGAATCACGGCCTTCGCGGGCAGGCATGCTCACCGACGGCAGATCATGCTCGTCCAGTTGCGGTTCCTTATGGGTATCCAGCACCCGCGGCGGGCCCAGCAGTTCGGCGCTGGTGTCTTCGTCGGGCAAATTGGACAGGTTACGGTCCAGGCGAAATTTCAGTTTGCCCTTGCCCCCGCGCATGCGGCGCCAGCCATCAAAAAGAATACCGGCAATAACTATGATGCCGATGACTATCAGCCACTCGCGCAGACCGATTTCCATGTAATCCTGTGCCTCTATAAAAAAACGCTGATGAATAAAGGGTTTAGCAAGCTGCAAACCCCTTTAAAACGTGGCGCCAACTCTATGTTCTGACAGGCGTTTTGCCCACGCATAGGAAAAATTGACATTAAACTAGCACGACCAAAGATAACTTTACACCGTCTGTCGCAATGGCTTCAGCCATTATGTCGATTGGCCAGCAAGTCGCGTAAAAAAAATCTCCTACACCATATAGAAAATCGCCCTACGCACACCGACTCAAGCATCCACCATTGCCATCGCCTCCTCGACATCAACTGCCACAAGGCGTGAACAACCCGGCTCGTGCATCGTTACCCCCATCAACTGATCAGCCATTTCCATGGCGATCTTGTTGTGGGTGATATAGATGAACTGCACTGTCTGGGACATTTCTTTCACCAACCGGGCGTAGCGTCCTACGTTAGCGTCATCCAGCGGCGCGTCAACTTCGTCGAGCATGCAGAATGGCGCCGGGTTCAATTTGAAAATAGCAAATACCAGGGCCAGCGCGGTCAGAGCTTTCTCACCACCAGAGAGCAAATGGATGGTGCTGTTCTTCTTTCCGGGCGGACGCGCCATGATCGTCACCCCTGTATCGAGTAGATCTTCGCCCGTCAGTTCCAAATAAGCGCTGCCACCACCGAAAACTTTTGGAAATAGTGCCTGTAAACCACCATTGATCTGATCAAAGGTATCTTTAAAGCGATTGCGGGTTTCTTTATCGATCTTGCGAATCACATTTTCAAGGGTGTCGAGGGCTTCGACCAGATCGTCATTCTGTGCATCCAGATAACGTTTACGCTCGGATTGTTGCTGGTACTCGTCGATGGCCGCGAGGTTGATCGCGCCCAGGCGCTGAATCCGCGCGGCAATCCGCTCGAGTTCTTCTTCGGCGGCTTTTTCGTTGAGCTGGGCATCCAGCGTGGCGAGCACACCGTGCAAGTCGTAGCCGTCCTCGAGCAACTGGTCCTCGAGGGCCTTGCGGCGCACGGTCAACGCCTGCCACTCCATGCGCTGCTGTTCGAGCTGGCCGCGGATCAGTTGCGACTGCTGCTCCGCCTGGCTGCGACGCTTCTCGGCATCGCGCAATTGGCGGTCGGCATCTTCCAGGGCGATCTGCGCCGTCCTGAGCTCTTCATCGACCGTCATGCGTTTGTCGAGCAGCTCTTCGAGCTTCAGACGCAGCTCTTCGAGCGGCGCTTCACCCTCCTCCAAATTGAGGCTGAGCTGTTCGCTTTTTTCGGTCAGACGCTCGGACTGTAATTCGAGCCGCTCCAGCGCCTGGCGAGTGGAATCGTGCTGAGCCTTGAGCGACCCAAGGCGCACCGCCAGTTGGTGGGCGTGATCCTTATGCTGGCGGGCTTCCTGGCGCACCCGATCCAGGCGTTCACGCAAGCTGTCACGCTGGGCCAGCAACAATTCGCGCTGTTCGGTATCAACCGCCATGCTGTCGAGCGCGTCCTGCAATTGCAGGCGCGCCTCGCCAACCTGTTCGTGTTCAAGGGCGCGCTGCTCGCCGAGCTCGACCAACTCTTCGTCGAGACGCGTACGGCGCAAGGTCAATTGTTCGGCCTTGGCCTTGCCGGCGGACAACCGGGCCTTCAACTCGCCCTGCTGACGCGCCTCGTCCTGCAGCAAGCGGCGTAAATGTTCGCGGCCATTTTCTTGCTGGCGTTGTTGTGCCCGCAGGTTCTGCAACTGGGTCTCCAGCGCTTCCACGGTGGCTTCACGCTCGTCGCGCTCATCGCCCAGCCGCTGGATTTCCTGACCGCGGGCCAACACACCGCTTTCGGCTTCGCTGGCGCGTCGCACCCGCAGAAAGTGCCGACCTAGCCAATAGCCATCGCGGCTGATCAGGCTTTCACCGACCGCCAGCTGGCCACGCAGGGCCAGGGCCTGCTCAAGGGTTTCCACCGGCCTGACCTGACCCAGCCAGGGCGACAGGTCGATCTCGGCTTCGACCTTGTCGAGCAGGCTGCCGGGCACGCGAATGCCATCGCTGCCAGGACTCAAGAGGCGCAGGTCGCCCTGCTGGAAGCCGGCCAGATCGAAACCGGCAAAGTCGTCGACCAACACCGCTTGCAGGTCAGCGCCAAGCACGGTTTCCACCGCCAGTTCCCAGCCGCTTTCAACCTGCAGGCCCTGAGCCAGTCGCGGCCGTTGCGCCAATTGCTGCTCACGCAGCCATTGCGCGGTGCCGGTGCCCGGGTCGAGCGCGGCTTGCTGCAAGGCTTCCAGGGAAGCCAGGCGGCCGTTGAGGCGCTGCAACTCGCCTTGAGCCTGTTGCTGTGCCTGGGTCGCGTGCTGCAACTCCTGGCGCAACTGTTCCAGGCGCTCGACTTGCCCCTCCTCGCTGGCCTGCAAATCCTCGAGCGTCATCTCGCTGGCAGCCAGTTGCTCGCCGAGTTCAAGGATTGCCGCGTCTTCCGGATCGGCCGCCAGCAATGCCTGTTCTTCAGCCAAACGGCGCTGCCGATCGGCGAGACGCTCCATGCTGGTTTCCAGCTGCTGGATCCGCGATTGCTGAACCTCGGCCTGGCGCCGGGGTTCGGCGGAGCGCAGGTTGAACGTGTCCCATTGCTCCTGCCAGCCATGCATGGTGGTTTCCGATTCTTCCAGCGCGGCGGCGGCCTCTTCGGCGGCGGCGCTGGTAATCTCCTGCTCCGGCTCGAGCATCTGCAGCTCTTCGCCGAGGGTCGCCAGCAAGGTGCGGTCGAGGCCCAGATGGGATTCGGTTTCCAGCCGCGAACGTTCGGCTTCGCGCAGGTCGTCTTGCAGCTGGCGCAAACGTTGCTGACCGTGCTGGATGCTCTGCTCGACCCGGGCGATGTCGCCGCCGACCGAATAGAAGCGTCCCTGCACCAGATTGAAGCGTTCGGAGAGGTCATGATGGCCATCACGCAGCCGCTCGATGCTGGCATCGGCATTGCGCTGCTCGGCCACCAGGGCTTCGAAGCTGACTTCCTGGGTGCCGATGATCGATTCGCGCTGGCCCACCTGCTCGTTCAAGGCCTGCCAGCGCAACGCCGACAACTGTGCCTTGAGTTGACGCTCTTCGCCTTTATATTCCTGATACTTCTCGGCGGCCTGGGCCTGGCGATGCAGACGCTCGAGCTGGCGCTCCAGCTCTTCGCGCAGGTCGGTCAGGCGGGCAAGGTTTTCATGGGTGCGGCGGATGCGGTTTTCGGTCTCGCGCCGACGCTCCTTGTACTTGGAAATCCCCGCCGCTTCTTCGATGAAGTTGCGCAGATCTTCGGGCTTGGCCTCGATCAGCTTGGAGATCATTCCTTGTTCAATGATCGAGTAGCTGCGCGGGCCGAGGCCGGTGCCGAGGAAGATATCGGTGATATCACGACGCCGGCATTTACTGCCGTTGAGGAAGTAACTGTTCTGGCTATCGCGGGTCACTTTGCGCCGAATGGAAATTTCCGCATACGCCGCGAACTCCCCGACCAGGGTGCCATCGGAGTTATCGAATACCAGTTCGATGCTGGCCTGGCTGACCGGTTTACGGCTGGTGGAGCCGTTGAAGATGACGTCGGTCATCGACTCGCCGCGCAGGTTTTTTGCCGAGCTCTCGCCCATCACCCAGCGCACGGCGTCGATGATATTCGACTTGCCGCACCCGTTGGGCCCGACCACCGCCGCCATGTTACTGGGGAAGTTCACCGTGGTCGGGTCGACGAAGGATTTGAACCCCGCCAGCTTGATGCACTTGAGCCGCATGCTCAGGCAACCGTCAACGCAGACAGCACCAGATCGCAACTGCGCTGGGTGTAGGCCGAGAGCACCACGCGAATCTGCGGCAAATCACGGGCCAGCACGGCGGCCAGCAGGCGCTCGAACAGCTCCAGGAACTCGCTCATTTCGGCCTTGCGTTGCTCCAGCGCGAGGTAGTACGCGCGGCTCATGGCCGGCTGCAGGTTCTCGACGGTTTCCTCCAGGTACGGATTGTTCGCGAAGGGGTACGCCGCACGCATCACATTGAAGCTGTCTTCGACAAAGGTCTGAATGTCCTGCCGCTCGTAGCTGGCGACCAGACGCTGCTGGATTTGCAGGAACGGCGCCATATCAGCCTGAACCGCCCACTCATTGGCCACGGCATTGCCCAGCAGGATGTACAGCTCGCTCATCAGCGTGCACAGGCTCTGCACCTTGTGCGCGGTGAGTTCGGTGACGTGGGCGCCGCGCCGCGGCAGGATCGCAATCAGGTGGCGGCGTTCGAGGATCAGCAAGGCTTCGCGGACCGAGCCGCGGCTGACATTGAGGGCCAGCGTGACCTTCTGTTCCTGAATGCGCTCCCCAGGCTTGAGATCCCCGCGAATGATACGTTCGGCGAGGTGGTGAGCGATTTGCTCGGCGAGGCTGTCCGGCGCCTTGAACGTCATGGTTCTTCCTTCAAACTCTTCGATCGGTACAAGCGGCGCAGTGTAACTCAGTTGCCGGGTAATGGCGCAGGGCGCTGATTGTAATGGCCAGGGGGCTGAATTTGGCACGAAATACGCAACAAACATTCAATAAAGACGCAAAAGGCAAGCTATCCCCTTAGGGTCAATAATGAATAGAGGTGTCGTTAATCGGCAAAACTGAATTTCCTGACCTTTAAGTCAAAAAATCATTGACCGAAAAGTCAGACATGACTAAATTCAGCTCAAGTCGGTTAACAACAATAATGAGTCTGCGAGGCCTTCCGTGATCCAGTTTTTACTAAACCAGGAACTCCGTAGTGAGCACGCCCTGGACCCGAACCTGACCGTGCTCAATTATCTGCGCGAGCACCTGGGCAAATCCGGCACTAAAGAAGGTTGCGCCAGCGGCGACTGTGGCGCTTGCACCGTGGTCGTCGGCGAATTGCAGACCGATGACAGCGGCCGCGAGCACATTCGCTATCGCAGCCTCAACTCGTGCCTGACCTTCGTTTCGTCGCTGCACGGCAAACAGCTGATCAGCGTCGAAGACCTCAAGCACCAGGGCCAGTTGCACAGCGTGCAGAAAGCCATGGTCGAGTGCCACGGCTCACAGTGCGGCTTTTGCACGCCGGGTTTCGTCATGTCGCTGTTCGCCCTGCAAAAGAACAGTGACCAGCCGGATTCCCACAAGGCCCACGAAGCGCTGGCGGGTAACCTCTGTCGCTGCACCGGCTATCGGCCGATTCTCGCCGCTGCCGAACAGGCCTGCTGTGGCAAGCAAGCTGACCAGTTCGACGCCCGCGAAGCCGAGACCATTGCCCGTCTGAGAGCCATCGCGCCGACCGGAACCGGCGAGCTGAACAGTGGCGATAAACGTTGCCTGGTGCCCTTGACCGTTGCTGACCTGGCTGACCTTTACGATGCCTACCCACAAGCCCGGTTGCTGGCCGGCGGCACCGACCTGGCGCTGGAAGTCACACAGTTCCACCGCGCCCTGCCGGTGATGATCTACGTGGGCAATGTCGCCGAGATGAAGCGCGTCGAGCGTTTTGACGATCGCCTGGAAATCGGCGCAGCCACCTCGCTGTCCGATTGCTATGAAGCGCTCAAGGCCGAATACCCGGACTTCGGCGAGTTGCTGCAACGCTTCGCCTCCCTGCAGATCCGCAACCAGGGCACGCTGGGCGGCAACATCGGCAACGCCTCGCCTATCGGTGACTCGCCACCCTTGCTGATCGCCCTCGGCGCACAGATCGTTCTGTGCAAAGGCCAGACCCGCCGCACCCTGGCACTGGAAGACTATTTCATCGATTACCGGGTAACCGCGCGCCAGGAAAGCGAGTTCATCGAAAAAATCATCGTACCCCGCGCCAGCGCCGAGCAATTGTTCCGTGCCTACAAGGTTTCCAAGCGTCTGGACGACGATATATCCGCGGTCTGCGCAGCGTTCAATCTGCGCATCGAAAACGGTGTGATCGCTGACGCCCGGGTCGCCTTCGGCGGCATGGCCGCCACCCCGAAACGCGCCAAGAGTTGCGAGACCGCCCTGCTCGGTTCGCCATGGAATTCATCCACGGTCGAGCGCGCTTGCGCTGCCCTGGGCGAAGACTTCACGCCGCTTTCGGACTTCCGCGCCAGCAAGGAATACCGCCTGCTCAGTGCGCAGAACCTGCTGCGCAAATATTTCATCGAACTGCAAACACCGCACATCGAGACTCGGGTGACCGCTTATGTCTAATCATCATGCCGTCGAAAAAACTCAGGCGGAACTTGCCGAACTGTTTGCCCGGGACCTGACTTCCGGGGTCGGTCGCAGCGTCAAGCACGACAGCGCCGACAAGCATGTATCCGGTGAAGCGGTGTACATCGATGACCGCCTGGAATTCCCTAATCAGCTGCATCTGTATGCGCGGCTGTCGGACCGCGCCCACGCGAAAATCATCAGCATCGACACTGCGCCCTGCTACGCCTTCGAAGGCGTGCGCATCGTCATCACCCACAAGGATGTGCCGGGCCTGAAGGACATCGGCCCGCTGTTGCCCGGCGACCCGTTGCTGGCCATCGATGACGTGCAATTCGTCGGTCAGGTGGTGCTGGCAGTGGCAGCAAAGGACCTGGAAACCGCGCGCACAGCGGCCATGGCCGCGATCATCGAATATGAAGATCTGGAACCGGTACTGGACGTGGTCGAAGCGCTACGCAAAAAGCATTTCGTGCTCGACAGCCACACCCATAAACGCGGCGATTCGGCCAACGCCCTGGCCACCGCCGAGCACCGGATTCAAGGCACGCTGCATATCGGCGGCCAGGAACATTTCTATCTGGAAACCCAGATCTCTTCGGTGATGCCGACCGAAGACGGCGGAATGATCGTCTACTGCTCGACCCAGAACCCCACCGAAGTGCAGAAGCTGGTGGCGGAAGTACTGGACGTGTCGATGAACAAGATCGTCGTCGACATGCGCCGCATGGGCGGTGGTTTCGGCGGCAAGGAAACCCAGGCGGCGAGCCCGGCCTGTCTGTGCGCGGTGGTCGCACACCTGACCGGCCAGCCGACCAAAATGCGCCTGCCGCGGGTCGAAGACATGCTGATGACCGGCAAGCGTCACCCGTTCTACATCGAGTACGACGTCGGCTTCGACAGCACCGGGCGACTGCACGGCATTCAACTGGAACTGGCAGGAAACTGCGGTTGTTCGCCGGATCTCTCGGCCTCGATCGTCGACCGTGCGATGTTCCATGCCGACAACTCTTATTACCTTGGCGATGCGACCATCAACGGTCACCGCTGCAAGACCAACACCGCGTCGAACACCGCTTATCGTGGCTTCGGTGGCCCGCAAGGGATGGTCGCGATCGAGGAAGTCATGGACTCGATCGCCCGCCATCTGGCGCTCGATCCGCTAGCGGTGCGCAAGGCCAACTACTACGGCAAGACCGAGCGCAACGTCACCCATTACTACCAGACCGTCGAGCACAATATGCTCGAGGAAATAACTGCCGAACTCGAGCAAAGCAGCCAGTACGCCGAGCGGCGTGAAGCGATCCGTCGCTACAACGCCAACAGCCCGATCCTGAAAAAAGGCCTGGCGCTGACCCCGGTGAAATTCGGCATTTCCTTCACCGCCAGTTTCCTCAACCAGGCCGGTGCCTTGATCCACATCTACACCGACGGCAGCATCCACCTGAACCATGGCGGCACGGAGATGGGCCAGGGGCTGAACGTCAAGGTCGCCCAAGTGGTGGCCCAGGTATTCCAGGTCGAAATCGACCGGGTACAGATCACCGCGACCAATACCGACAAGGTGCCGAACACTTCGCCGACCGCCGCCTCCAGCGGTGCCGACCTGAACGGCAAGGCCGCGCAAAACGCCGCGCAAATCATCAAGCAGCGCCTGGTGGAATTTGCCGCGCGCCAGTACAAGGTCAGCGAGGAAGACGTCGAATTCCGCAATGGCCACGTGCGAATTCGCGACCACATCCTGACCTTCGAGGCGCTGATCCAACAGGCGTATTTCGCCCAGGTGTCGCTGTCCAGCACCGGCTTCTACAAGACCCCGAAAATCTTCTACGACCGCAGCCAGGCTCGTGGTCGGCCGTTCTACTATTACGCATTCGGCGCGGCCTGCTGCGAGGTGATAGTCGACACACTGACCGGCGAATACAAAATGCTCCGTACTGACATCCTGCACGACGTCGGCGCTTCGCTGAACCCGGCGATCGACATGGGGCAGGTCGAGGGTGGGTACATCCAGGGCATGGGTTGGCTGACCATGGAAGAACTGGTGTGGAATGCCAAGGGCAAGCTGATGACCAACGGCCCGGCCAGTTACAAGATCCCGGCAGTCGCCGACATGCCGCTGGACCTGCGGGTGAAGCTGGTGGAAAACCGCAAGAACCCGGAAGACACGGTGTTTCACTCCAAGGCGGTCGGCGAGCCGCCGTTCATGCTCGGCATCGCCGCCTGGTGTGCAATCAAGGATGCCGTGGCGAGTCTGGGCGACTACAGGCACCAACCGAAAATCGACGCGCCGGCCACTCCGGAGCGGGTGTTGTGGGGCTGTGAGCAGATGCGCCAGTTAAGGGCGGCGAAAGCTGTCGAGGCGGAGCCTGAGTTGGCTTCGCTCTAGACCGAGGCGCTGCCATCGCGAGCAAGCCCGCCCCCACACTAGATCTGCTTGAAGCACAAATGGTGTGCACCCTGAAGATTCAATGTGGGAGCGGGCTTGCTCCGGGCGGCGTTCCGACGATGACAGCCGAACAGACACCACAGTTGCAAAAGGTGATACATGAACAACTGGATAAGCGCCCTCGCCGACCTGCAAACCCGGGGCGAACCCTGCGTATTGGTGACCATCATCGAAGAGCTCGGCTCGACTCCGCGCAATGCCGGTTCGAAAATGGTTGTCAGCGCCACCCAGTCCTTCGACACCATCGGCGGCGGGCACCTGGAATACAAGGCCATGCAGCTTGCCCGGGAAATGCTCGCCAACGGCAAGCAGGACACCCACCTGGAGCGCTTCACCCTTGGCGCCAGCCTCGGTCAGTGCTGCGGTGGTGTCACCGTGTTGCTGTTCGAACCGATGGGCCAGGTCCAGGCGCAGATCGCCGTATTCGGCGCCGGCCATGTCGGCCGGGCGCTGGTACCGCTGCTGGCCAGCCTGCCCTGCCGCGTACGCTGGATCGATTCGCGGGAACAGGAGTTCCCCGAGCAGATCCCTCACGGTGTGCGCAAAATCGTCAGCGAAGAACCGGTGGATGAAGTCGACGACTTGCCCGCCGGCAGTTACTGCATCGTCATGACCCACAATCACCAGCTCGATCTGGAACTGACCGCCGCGATCCTCAAGCGTAACGACTTCGCCTACTTCGGCCTGATCGGCTCGAAGACCAAACGGGTCAAGTTCGAACACCGCCTGCGCGATCGCGGATTCGACAGCGCGCTGCTGCAACGCATGCGCTGCCCGATGGGCATCGGCGAAGTCAAAGGCAAGCTGCCTGTGGAAATCGCCATCTCCATCGCCGGCGAAATCATCGCCACCTATAACGCGAATTTCGGCCAGCACAGCGCCAGCGCCGAACCTATTGCCAAACTGCTGCCAGCCTCACGCCGCAGCCAAGCCACGAACTGAGAAACCCTCATGCCTTTGACTCGTAAAGCCTACCGTGCCGCCATCCTGCACAGCATCGCCGACCCCGCCGTGGTGGGAATCGAAGCGTCCTATGAGTATTTCGAAGACGGTTTACTGGTCATCGACAACGACCGGATCAGTGCCCTCGGCCACGCCAGCGAATTGCTCCCCAGCCTGGCGGCGGATATCGAAATTACCCATTATAAGGATGCGCTGATCACTCCCGGCTTCATCGACACCCACATCCACTTGCCGCAGACCGGCATGGTCGGTGCCTACGGCGAACAGCTGCTGGACTGGCTCAACACCTACACCTTTCCCTGTGAAAGCCAGTTCGCCGACAAGGCCCACGCCGAAGAGGTCGCGGGCATTTTCATCAAGGAACTGCTGCGTAACGGCACCACCACCGCGTTGGTATTCGGCAGCGTGCACCCGCAATCGGTGACGTCGTTCTTCGAGGCCGCCGAACAACTGGATCTGCGGATGATCGCCGGCAAGGTGATGATGGACCGCAACGCCCCGGATTACCTGACCGACACCGCTGAGTCGAGCTACCTCGAAAGCAAGGCGCTGATTGAACGCTGGCACGGCAAGGGCCGCCTGCACTACGCGGTAACCCCGCGTTTCGCGCCGACCAGCACCCCGGAACAGCTGACCCTCGCGGGGCAATTGCTCAGCGAATACCCCGACCTGTACATGCAGACCCACATCAGTGAAAACCTGCAGGAAGTCGAGTGGGTCAAGGAGCTGTTCCCGGAGCGCAAGGGCTACCTGGACGTCTACGATCATTACCAATTGCTCGGCGAGCGCTCGGTATTCGCCCACGGCGTGCACCTGTGCGACGACGAATGCGCACGGCTGGCAGAAACCGGGTCGGCGATCGCCTTCTGCCCGACCTCGAATTTCTTCCTTGGCAGCGGGCTGTTCAACCTGCCAATGGCCGAAAAGCACAACCTGAATGTCGGGCTGGGCACGGACGTCGGTGGCGGCACCAGCTTCTCGCTGCTGCAAACCCTCAACGAAGCTTACAAGGTCATGCAAATGCAGGGCGCGCGCCTGAGCCCGTTCAAGTCACTGTACCTGGCGACCCTCGGCGGCGCCCGGGCACTGCGCCTGGAAGACAAGATCGGCACCCTGCAACCGGGCACCGACGCCGACTTCCTGGTGCTCGACTACAACGCCACACCGCTGCTCGGCTATCGCCTGAAACAGGCGAACAACATCGCCGAAACCTTGTTTGTGTTGATGACCCTAGGGGATGACCGGACAGTGTTGCAGACTTATGCGGCGGGGAATCTGGTGCATCAGCGCTAAGATTTTTTATGGTCTGTCAGAATGCCAAAAGATCGCAGCCTTCGGCAGCTCCTACAGGTGTACGCATTACCATGTAGGAGCTGCCGGAGGCTGCGATCTTTTCGGCGAGCCCTGCAAATCAGAGCTTGGCGGTTGTGCGACCCGGCTTCTTGCTCTGCAACAGATGCGAGAACACCGCGTGCAGATCGTCCGAGGCGCTTTCTTCATCGAGGTTGAGCTTGCTGTCGATGTGATCCATGTGATGCATCATCAGGTCCACCGCAAGCGTCGCATCGCGCGCCTCGATGGCGTCGATCAACTGAGTGTGTTCATCGTAGGAACAATGCGAACGGTTGCCGCTTTCGTACTGGGCGATGATCAATGAAGTCTGGGACACCAGGCTGCGCTGAAAACTGATCAGCGGGGCATTTTTCGCCGCTTCGGCAAGCTTAAGGTGGAATTCGCCGGAGAGCCGGATACCCGCCCCACGGTCGCCACGGGAGAAGCTGTCGCGCTCGTCGTTGACCATCTGCCTCAGCGCCATCAGCTCCTCGGCTGTCGCATGCTGCACCGCCAATTCAGTAATCGCTCGCTCTACCAGACGCCTGGCGAGGAACACCTGGCGGGCCTCATTGACGCTCGGGCTGGCCACGACGGCGCCACGATTGGGGCGCAGCAATACCACGCCTTCATGGGCCAGACGCGACAGGGCGCGACGAATGATGGTACGGCTGACCCCGAAAATTTCCCCCAGCGCTTCTTCGCTCAACTTGGTGCCGGGCGCCAGGCGCTGTTCGAGAATGGCCTCGAAGATATGCGCATAGACAATATCGTCCTGGGTTCCACTGCGGCCGGCTTTGCCTGCTCGCGGCTGTTTCTTGAGGGGCTGCAACTGATCGTTCATGGGCACTCGAGTTGGGAAAACTGCGGCGAATTACCGTGACTGTAGTACGACACGACAGGTCGCGGGCAAGTATCGCGGAAAAACATGGCACATTGTACACAACCGCGAGTGCTAACACGACTGTACGGCAGTTTGCGCCCGTGGCTGTATTGCAACACTCAGTCATGTTTGAGTTTAGGCTTCACACAGAATCCGTGACGAACACCGAACCGTAGGAGCTGCCGCAGGCTGCGATCTTTTCGGGAGCACTGCAAATCCCCGAAGATCAAAAGATCGCAGCCTGCGGCAGCTCCTACGGGGATTCGTGTTCACCGCAGACATCTTCATTTGTTCTTTTCCGGCGCACTGCACATTCCGGAAGATCAAAAGATCGCAGCCTGCGGCAGCTCCTACGGGGATTTGTGTTTACCGCAGATATCTTTATTTGTACAAGGACCACCGCTCCATGACCGACGCCACGCAAGCGCAGTTACGCCCCTTGGCCGACACGTCGCCTTCGGCCATCGTCGCCGGTTTCATCGCGATGATGACCGGCTACACCAGTTCGCTGGTGCTGATGTTTCAGGCCGGTCAGGCGGCCGGGCTGACCAGCGGCCAGATCTCGTCGTGGATCTGGGCGCTCTCGATCGGCATGGCGGTGTGCAGCATCGGCCTGTCCCTGCGTTATCGCACGCCCATCACCATTGCCTGGTCGACCCCGGGCGCGGCGCTGCTGATCACCAGCCTTGGCGGGGTAAGTTACGGCGAAGCCATCGGCGCCTATATCACCTGCGCGGTGCTGGTGACCCTTTGCGGGCTGACCGGCAGCTTCGAACGGCTGGTCAAGCGGATTCCCGCGTCGCTGGCCGCGGCGTTACTGGCCGGGATTCTGTTCAAGATCGGCAGCGAGATTTTCGTCGCCGCGCAACACCGCACGGCGCTGGTGCTCGGTATGTTCTTCACTTATCTGATCATCAAGCGCCTGTCGCCGCGCTATGCGGTACTGGCTGCGCTGCTGATCGGCACCGCGCTCTCCGGCATGATGGGGCTGCTGGACTTCAGCGGCTTCAGCCTGGAACTGGCCACGCCAGTCTGGACCACGCCGCATTTCTCCCTGGCGGCGACCATCAGCATTGGCATTCCTCTGTTCGTGGTGGCAATGACCTCGCAGAACATGCCCGGCATCGCCGTGCTGCGTGCCGACAGCTACAACGTGCCGGCTTCGCCCTTGATCACCACCACCGGCATCGCCTCACTGTTATTGGCGCCGTTCGGCTCCCATGGCATCAACCTCGCCGCCATCAGCGCGGCGATCTGCACCGGGCCGCACGCCCACGAAGATCGCAACAAGCGCTACACCGCAGCGGTCTGGTGCGGGATCTTCTACGGGATTGCCGGGGTCTTCGGCGCCACGCTGGCGGCGCTGTTCGCCGCGCTGCCCAAAGAGTTGGTGCTGTCGATTGCCGCGCTGGCCCTGTTCGGCTCGATCATCAACGGCCTGAGCATCGCCATGCATGAAGTTAAAGAACGCGAAGCCGCGCTGATTACCTTCATGGTCACCGCGTCGGGGCTGACACTGTTTTCCATTGGTTCGGCGTTCTGGGGGATTGTCGCGGGGGTGCTGACGCTGGTGATTCTGAATTGGCGCAAGGCCTAAAGATCGCAGCCTGCGGCAGCTCCTACGGTGCGGGACATGTTCGCGATCCCGTAGGAGCTGGCGAAGCCTGCGATCTTTTGATCTTCCCGAACTACGCCCACACGAAATCCCGGGAAACAAGCCCGAGGTTTGAACAGACAGAAGGGAAAAATCGACAGGCCGCGCAGGGGCAGCATCGAACCAGCGGCCCGGGCGGGCCGCTGGTTCATGACATCAGGCTACCGGATTGATTGGCTTTTCCGGGTACCAGACGTCCAACAACGGGCTGACTTCAACGCTGGTCAACTCGTTGCGGCCTTTGAGCCAGGCTTCGACCTTGGCGCGCTGCTCTTCGCTGACCGAACCACGTTTGATCAGGCAAACCAGACCGTAGTCATCGCCGCCAACGTAGCCGAGGCCATTGGCCTCCATTGCTTGTGCCAGGAACTCGTTGAGGAAAGTGTCAATAGCCTCATCAGCCAAATCTTCTTTGAAATCCAGGTTCAGCTCGAAACCCAGCTCTTGAAATTCATCGACGCACAGTTTTTTGCGCAGACGCTGGGAACGGTTAGTCGCCATGGAACAATCCTCATAAGTAATAACGGGCGGCACTTTAGCAGCTTAAGCGAGCGTTTGCCCGCCTCTATCGGCCCCGGTACCTGCCGTCCGTAAAAAAATCGCCGAATGGAGGTACAGGGCACGGCACAAGTCGCCATACCTTGGGGCATAATGCCGACACTTTCATGACCACTGAGGGAATTTTGTCCACATGCCCTCGTCTTTTCCCCCCTCGGCTGTAGGGTTCCATTACAGATGATCAAATCTTTGCGTCCATTGTTGCTTGCCAGTCTTCTTCTGCCCCTGGCCCTGCCTGCTCACTCCGCTCCGATCAACACTGCCCTGTCGCCCAAGGTTCAACAAGCCCTCAAAGCCAGCAAATTGCAGAACGACGCCTTGTCACTGGTAATGATCCCGCTCAACGGCCCGGGCACCCCGACGATTTACAACGCCGATGTGTCAGTCAACCCGGCCTCGACCATGAAGCTGGTCACCACCTACGCCGCTCTGGAAATGCTTGGGCCCAACCATCAGTGGAAGACCGAGTTCTACACCGACGGCGTCCTCAGTGGCGGCATCCTTCGGGGCAACCTGTACCTCAAGGGCGGTGGCGACCCGAAGCTGAACATGGAAAAGCTCTGGCTGCTGATGCGTGACCTGCGGGCCAATGGCGTGCAGCAAGTCACCGGCGATCTGGTACTGGACCGCAATTTCTTCGTGCAACCGCAACTGCCGCAGTTCAATGACGACGGCAACGACGATAACAAACCGTTCCTGGTCAAACCCGACTCGCTATTGGTCAACCTCAAGGCGCTGCGCTTCATAGCGCGCAATGACTCGGGCAAGGTCCTGGTTTCCGTCGAACCGCCGATTGCCACCATTCACATCGACAACCAGGTCAAGGCCGTCAACTCCAGGCAGTGCACCGGCAACGTGCGCTACAACCCGGTGGCCCGGGCCGATGGCGGCGTGAGCGTGACGGTCAACGGTCAGTTGGGCGAAGGTTGCAGTTCGCAGACCTACCTGTCGCTGCTTGATCATGCGACCTACACCGCCGGCGCCGTGCGGGCGATCTGGCAGGAGTTGGGTGGCAGCATTCAGGGCCAGGACCGTCTGGCCGCAGTGCCCAAGGATGCCAAGGTCCTGGCCCGGGCATTCTCGCCGGATCTGGCGGAGATCATCCGCGACATCAACAAATACAGTAACAACACCATGGCCCAGCAACTGTTTCTCAGCCTCGGCGCAGAGTTTCGCAACGCCGCTGACGGTGATGACGCCAAAGCCGCGCAACGGGTCGTGCGCCAGTGGCTGGCGAAAAAAGGCATCACTGCGCCGCATCTGGTGATGGAAAACGGTTCCGGCCTGTCCCGCGCCGAACGGGTCAGCGCCCGGGAAATGGGCGCGATGCTGCAGGCGGCCTGGAGAAGCCCATACTCGGCGGAGTTCGTCAGCTCGATGCCGATTGCCGGCATGGACGGCACCATGCGCAAACGCTTGAAACGCACCGCCATGGCCGGTGAAGCGCATATCAAGACCGGCACCCTGAACACCGTTCGCGCGATTGCCGGCTTCAGCCGCGACAGCAATGGCAACACCTGGGCGGTGGTAGCAATCCTCAATGATCCGAAACCATGGGGCGCATCCTCGGTGCTCGACCAGGTGCTGCTGGATCTGTATCGCCAGCCGAAACTGGCGGAGGCTGCTTCGGCGTTGTAGGCCTGCCGAGTCATGTGGTGAGGGGCTTTTGTGGCGAGGGGGCTTGCCCCCTCGCCACAGTAAGCTCCCTCGCCACAGGGGGTTGTGTCTGGCTCTCTATCTCAACTCCACCTCAACCCGATCCCTGCCTGCCTGCTTCGCGGCATACACTCCCGAGTCGGCGCGCAACAGCAACGCGTCCACGCCTTCCGATACCCGCCAGCTGGCAATCCCGAAGCTTGCGGTGACGATGCCCACGCCGTCGATCGGCGAGCTGCGCAGTCCCTGCCACAGCTCCAGCGCCAGGGTATGGGCCTGTTGCCCATCGGTGTCCGGACAGAGCACCATGAACTCCTCGCCTCCCAGGCGACAGAACACGTCGGTGCGGCGCAAACGCAGGCCGATGCGCTCACAGACCCCTTGCAGCACCCGGTCACCCACGGCATGCCCGTGCTGGTCGTTGATGCGTTTGAAATGATCGATATCGAGCATGATCACCGCCAATTCCCCGACGCCGCGCTCGACCCTGGCCATTTCGGTCTTCAGCCGTTCCTGGAAATAACGCCGATTGTAAATACCGGTCAGGGAGTCGGTCACCGAGAGCGCCCGAAGTTCCTCCTCGACCCGCTTCAGATCGGAGATGTCCGAGATATAGCCGTGCCACAGCACCCCGCCTCCCGGTAACTCTTCTGGAGTCGCCTCGCCACGGACCCAGCGCAACCCGCGCTCGGGCAGTTGCACGCGGTATTCCTCACGCCACGGACTGAGCTTCTGGGAAGAGGCACGAATCGAGGCACGAACCCTGGACGAGTCTTGCGGATGGATTCGCTCGAAGATCGCCTCGGCATTTTTTTGCAGCAGATCCGGCTCCAGTTCGTAAATTTCGCGAATGCCGTCACTGGCATAGATCACACTGAACTTGCCATCCCCTGCCATCATGAACTGGTAAATCCCGCCCGGCACATGGGCGCTGAGCTTTTTCAGCAGGGTATCGCGGGCCGCCAGAGCCTCGTGCACCCGTTTACGCTCGGTGACATCAATACAGATCGCCAGGTGCCCGACCCACAGCCCCTGTTCATCGAGCACCGGCGCCGCGAGCATATTGACTGACAGATAGCTGCCATCCTGACGCACCAGCGTCCACTCCCGCGCCTCATGCCCACCCTCTTCGCCACCCTCGACGAGCATCGCCTGGCACATCGGGATCGGTTTGCCGTAACGCCGGCTCAGTTCCGCCGCGCGCACCTGCAGTTCTCTGGGCAGGTGCAGGCTTTCCAGCGTCACATGCCCGAGCATCTCGGCACTTCGATAGCCAAGCATTTGCTCGGCACCGGCATTGAAGGTGCTGATCACCCCGCGCAAGTCCGTCGCGATGATCGCTACCTGAGTTGCCGCATCCAGGACGCTGCGCAGTTGCCCATGGGCCCCGCGCAGCTCCTGCTCGCGCAGGCGCAGTTCCCGGGTACGCTGCTCGACCAGCGCCAGGGCTCGCTGGCGCTGGCTGACCAGCACATACAGCAAGACACTAAGCAGCACGCTCAACGAACCGCCCATCACCACCAGACTGGTAATCGTCGAATGGTTGGCACGCTCGAACGCTGCGCTGGTGCGCATGTTCAGGTCGTAGACCCGGTCCCCCAGGCGCAAGATCGAGGTGTATTGCAACGGTTGCTCGGCCACCGGATTGCTCGACTCATAGAGCACTTCAGGCTGGCCATCGACTGAGTGATCGCGAATCTGCACCACCAGATTGTCCTGGCTTTGCGCCGGAAAACCATCAGCCACCAGCTGACGCATGCTGACCACGGCCAGCACATACCCCAGCGGAATCGAAGGCGCAGCCGTCGCCGAAGTCGGCTCGATTACCGGTTCGACCAGCAGCACGCCTCGACTGTATTCAGGCTCGACGCCGCTCAGTGGCATCGGCTGGGAGACCGCCAGGCCACTCCGCTCCCGGGCGCGCTGCAGGGTGGCACCGCGCTCGGCCGCGCCCAACAGGTCCAGGCCCAGCGGTGAGCCCCACTCACTGAGCTTCTGGTTATACACAACAGGGACGTATTCATCGCGCTCGGCAGCAGGTTGCAGCGCACCGGAGGGACTCAAATCGCGGATTGAAAAGCCTGCCAGACCTTGCGCACGTGCGCGTTGTTCAAACTCGGCACGCCCAGCCCTGGAAACCCGGGGAGCCCAGGAATAAGCCTGGGTCCTTTGCAACAAGGGCCGGGTAAAGCCATCGAATTCTTCCCGAGAGACTGACTCGGAGTTGACGAAGAACCGGCGCAGGCTGTCGAGGCGCTGCTCCTGATCTTCAAAACGCTCGGCAAGCCGGCTCTGGCGTTCACCGACCAATAGCTGAAAACGCTGTGCCACCTGCTGCCGGTGATCCTTGACGGTCGCCCAGGCCAACAGGCCGGTCAGCACGCTACCGGCCAGCAGCACCAATAGCGCGACAAACCAGGCCGAAGCCTCTTCACTGATAAAACCCAGAATCCTGGGTCGTACGGCGTGTAACGACATAAGCGGAACTCATAACGCCAGCGAGCTTGGGCGTTACATGGGCCTTTAGGCAGTTATAGCTATTAGCCACTAGTTTGGCCAGCACCAAAAGACCCAAGAGCCTTTAAAAATCAAGGCCCTGTGGATCCAATCGGCATTTAGCGAGCGGTGATTTTCCAGGCACGGTGGATCTTGCTGTTGCGGGCAAAATCCGGATCGATGGTCTGTGCGGTAATTTCCTCGACTGCATAACGGCTGCTGAGGTTCTCTTCGAGCTGGAACTTGCGGAAGTTATTGGAGAAATACAACACACCGCCCGGTGCCAGGCGAGCCATGGCCAGATCGATCAATTGCACCTGATCGCGCTGCACGTCGAAAATCCCTTCCATGCGCTTGGAGTTGGAGAAGGTCGGCGGATCGATGAAGATCAGGTCGTACTCTTCCCGGCAGGTATCCAGCCAGGCCATCACATCGCCCTGCTCCAGACGGTTCTTGTCGGAGAAACCATTGAGCGACAGGTTGCGCCGCGCCCAATCCAGATAGGTTTTCGACAAGTCGACGCTGGTGGTGCTGCGCGCGCCACCCTTGGCGGCGTGCACGCTGGCGGTCGCGGTATAGCAATACAGATTGAGGAAGCGTTTGCCTTCGGCCTCTTTCTGAATCCGCATACGCATCGGCCGGTGATCGAGGAACAGCCCGGTGTCGAGGTAGTCGGTCAGGTTTACCAGCAACTTCACGCCGCCTTCGTTGACCTCGACGAACTTGCCCTGAGCGGCTTGGCGCTCGTACTGCTTGGTGCCGCTCTGACGCTCGCGACGCTTGACCACCACGCGGCTCTTGTCGATGTTCAGGGCTTGCGGGATGGCCGCCAGGGCATCGAACATGCGCGCCGACGCTTTTTCCGGATCGATGGATTTCGGTGCAGCGTATTCCTGGACGTGGACCCAATCCTGATACAGGTCGATGGCCATGGAATATTCCGGCATGTCGGCATCGTAGACGCGGTAGCAGTCAATGCCTTCGCGCTTGACCCACTTGCCCAACGCCTTGAGGTTCTTTTGCAGGCGGTTGGCGAACATCTGCCCGCCTTCGCTCAAGCGCGGTTGCTCGACCACCACCGGTGCCGGTTTGATCGGGTTGCCGTTCTTGTTGTACTTCTCGTACTTGCCCGGCGCGACATCGTTGTCGGCGATTTCGACTTGCGCCTGCTCGCGCTCGACCTGACGCTGTTCCGGGGTGCGACGCTCGCCGGTGACGAACTGGTCCGGGGTGACCTTGATCAGCAGCAATTTGCACGGCAAGGCGCCGTTCCAGAATGAGTACTGCTTGTGGCTGCGGATGCCCATGCGCTTGCCCAGGTCCGGCGCGCCGGTAAACACCGCCGCTTCCCAGTTCAGGCAGGCCTGACGCAGACGTTCGCCGAGGTTCTGGTAGAGATAGAGCAAGCTCGCCTCATCACCCAGACGTTCGCCGTAAGGAGGGTTGCAGATCACCAGGCCTTTCTGGTTCTGGTCCGGACGCGGCTCGAAGGTCGCGACTTCACCCTGATAGATCTTGATCCACTCGCTGAGGCCGGCACGTTCGACGTTGTTACGGCCCGGTTGAATCAGGCGCGGGTCGGCTTCGTAACCGCGAATCCACAGCGGTGGCCTGGCCAGGCCGGCAGCAGCGCGTTCGGTGGCTTCTTCGTGAAGCTTTTTCCACAACGCCGGGACGTGACCGAGCCAGGCGGTGAAGCCCCACTGCTCGCGACGCAAGTTCGGCGCCATGTCGGCAGCGATCATTGCTGCTTCAACCAGGAACGTACCAACACCGCACATCGGGTCAGCCAAGGCGCCGCCATCGGCCGCAATGCGTGGCCAGCCGGAACGGATCAGGATCGCGGCCGCGAGGTTTTCCTTCAGCGGCGCCGCGCCTTGCTGCAGACGATAGCCGCGCTGGTGCAGGCTGTGGCCGGACAGGTCGAGCGAGAGGATCGCTTCGCCACGGTCAAGACGCAGGTGGATGCGCAGGTCCGGGTTGAGTTTGTCGATGGACGGACGATCGCCCTGCGGAGTGCGCAATTTGTCGACGATGGCATCCTTGACCTTCAAGGCGCCGAAATGCGTGTTGTCGATACCCGAGCCGTGACCGCTGAACTCCACGGCCAGGGTGCCGTCGTTGAGCATATGGTCCTGCCATTCGATATCCAGCACGCCGTGATAGAGATCTTCTGCGTCCTTCATCGGGAAGCGCTTGAGCACCAGCAGTACCCGGTTGGCCAGACGCGACCAGAGGCACAGGCGATAGGCGGTTTCCATGTCGGCCATGCCGCGCACGGCCGAGGTGTGCTCGCGCGCTTCTTCAAGGCCAAGCCCGATGGCTTCCTCGATAAGCAGGCCTTCAAGGCCTTTGGGACAGGTGAGGAAGAGTTCGTAACGATCCGACATGGGGATTCCAGGGCCTTTAAGCAATAAGTGAACGGGCAACGCATTGCCCGCTCGGTTTTCAATCAAGCGCTTTTCTTGAAGAGCGCTCGCGGGGCACGAAAGTGTGCCGTGCCACCCCCGCCGCTCAGCCAACCTAGAGGTCAGATGAGCTTAGATGCAAGGGCAGATAAAAAATTCGGTGCAACAAAATGTCATATCTCGACCCTTCGTCGAATAATACCCGACGACCACAGGTCGGTATTCTAGCCACAAAATTAACCTCATCATCTTGCAGGAGGCTGATCATAGTGGGCTTTGGTCAAGCAGCCGGCCATGACGCCCTGCGTACTTATGGCCATAACATCATTATTGTTACGTCCTTATGACAAAACGATCATTCCCTCGATGTGACGCATTGGTTAGAACTCAACACAGGTTGACGCCGCAACGACGTCAACACCTTGGCTCGCGACGCCGGCAGCGAGCCGCCAAAGGCAGAGTTTTTCTGCCCGACCTCGATTGAGGTCGACGGGACATTACACAGTCAACAAGTGAGGGAAACACCCTATGAGAAGACTTAAGCGTGATCCGTTGGAAAGAGCATTTTTACGCGGATATCAATATGGCGTTGGTGGCAAATCCCGTGAGCTTTGCCCATTTACTCTACCGTCGGTACGCCAAGCCTGGATTAACGGCTGGCGAGAAGGACGCGGCGACAACTGGGACGGTATGACCGGCACTGCGGGTATCCACAGACTCAACGAACTTCACGCCGTCGGCTAAACAGGGCACATACTCCGACACCAAAATCTGAATACACAACGACTTACCATGCTCGTCCCATCCGGACGGCGGGCTTCGGCCCAAGGGCTCCTTCGAGGGGCCCTTTTTTATGGGCGCTGAATGGCTGAACACATTTCCCATGCAGGAGCTGCCGAAGGCTGCGATCTTTTGATCTTGCTTTTCGGCTTTCGGAGCCCGAACAAAAATCAAAATGAAAAGATCGCAGCCTGCGGCAGCTCCTACGGTTAATCGCCTTTAGCGCAACGCCGCGATGGCATCCACCGACTGGCGAATCAGCGCCGGGCCTTTGTAGATAAAGCCCGAGTACAACTGCACCAGGCTGGCACCGGCGGCGATTTTCTCAGCCGCGTGCCTGCCTTCGGTGATGCCGCCCACGGCGATGATCGGCAGGCGCCCGGCCAATTCGCCAGCCAGCACCTTGACGGTATGGGTGCTCTTGTCGCGAACCGGTGCGCCCGACAGGCCACCCGCCTCGTCGCCATGCTCCATGCCTTCGACGCCGACGCGGCTCAGGGTGGTGTTGGTGGCGATCACCGCATCCATCCCGGTTTCGATCAAGGCCCGGGCCACTTGCACGGTTTCTTCGTCGGTCATGTCCGGGGCAATCTTGATGGCCAGCGGTACCCGCTTGCCATGGCGCTGCGCCAGTTCTTCCTGGCGCTGATGCAGGGCTTCAAGCAGTTGCTTGAGCGAATCGCCGAACTGCAGGCTACGCAGGCCCGGAGTATTCGGTGAGCTGACATTGACTGTCACATAGCTGGCATGGGCGTAAACTTTATCCAGACAGATCAGGTAGTCATCGACTGCGCGTTCAACCGGCGTATCGAAGTTCTTGCCAATGTTGATGCCCAGGATGCCCTTGTATCTGGCTGCCGCGACCCGGGCCAGCAAGTGATCGACACCGAGGTTATTGAAACCCATGCGGTTGATGATCGCCTCGGCTTCCGGCAAGCGGAAAATCCGTGGTTTCGGATTGCCCGGTTGCGGACGCGGCGTGATGGTGCCGATCTCGACGAAGCCGAAACCCAACTGGGCAAAGCCATCGATGGCCGCGCCGTTTTTGTCCAGGCCTGCCGCCAGACCCACCGGGTTGGGAAAGTCCAGGCCCATGACGTTCACCGGCATCCGCGCAGGCGCCTTGCACAGCAAGCCATTGAGGCCCAAACGCCCGCCCGCGCCGATCAGGTCCAGGGACAGATCGTGGGAGGTTTCCGGGGAAAGTTTGAACAACAGCTGACGGGCCAGGGTGTACATGGGCGGGTTTGACTCGGTTGGCGGCGAAATAAGCCGGCGATTATAGCCGGGCAACGGGGCCGTACGCGAGGCGCTCGATGAAATCTACGGTGAATGGCATATGCCTTGCAGCACAGATTGCATCAATACTCATACCAACGACGGGATGAGTCCCAAGTTGTTATTGAAAGAACTGCGGCGTCGTCACCCGGCTTGCTCTGGCAAGGGACCCGGGTACGACGCTTTTTTATGGAAGGTGCACACCTGATGAACGAATTTCCAGCAGGCCCCCTGGCCTGGGTCAATGGCAGCGATGCTCCGGAAAAGAGCGCGATCAACCTCGGCTTCATGGCCCTGAGCGATTGCGCCTCGGTGGTGGTCGCGGCCACCCAGGGCTTCGCCCAACCCTACGGCCTGACCCTGAACCTCAAACGCCAATCCTCCTGGGCCAGCCTGCGGGACAAGTTGGTTAGCGGTGAACTGGATGCGGCCCACAGTCTTTATGGCTTGATCTACGCGGTGCACCTGGGCATCGGCGGCGTCGCCGCTACCGATATGGCGGTGCTCATGGGCCTGAACCAGAACGGCCAAAGCATCAACCTGTCCCACGGCCTGCAAGCCCGTGGCGTGACCGGTCCTGAAGCGCTGGAGCGACACGTGCACCAAAGTCGCGCAAAGCTGACCTTCGCCCAGACCTTTCCCACCGGCACCCACGCCATGTGGCTTTATTACTGGCTAGCCAGCCAGGGCATCCATCCGCTGCAGGATGTCGACAGCGTGGTGGTGCCGCCGCCGCAAATGGTCGCGCACCTGCAAGCCGGGCGCATCGACGGTTTTTGTGTCGGCGAGCCCTGGAGCGCAAGCGCGGTGCGCCAGGAGTTGGGATTCACCATCGCCACCACTCAAACCATCTGGCCCGACCATCCGGAAAAGGTCCTGGGCTGCACCCGCGCATTTGTCGAGCAGTACCCGAACGCCGCCCGCGCACTGGTCATGGCGATCCTCGAAGCCAGTCGTTTTATCGAACAGAGCGTCGAGAATCGGCAAAGCACCGCTCAATTGTTGAGCGCCCGCGAATACCTGGATGCGCCCCTGGACTGCATCCAGCCACGGCTGCTCGGCGATTATGCCAACGGCCTCGGCAATTGCTGGCAAGACCCGCATGCCCTGCGCTTCCATGGTGCGGGCGCGGTCAACCTGCCGTACCTGTCCGACGGCATGTGGTTCATGACCCAGTTCCGTCGCTGGGGCTTGCTGCGTGATGATCCGGACTACCTCGGCGTCGCCCGTCAGGTTCAGCAACTCGAGCTGTACCGCGAGGCAGCGAGCGCGGTTGGCGTCAGCCACAGCGGTGAAGCCATGCGCAGCAGCCAATTGATCGACGGTAAAATCTGGGACGGTTGCGACCCGGTCGGTTATGCCAGCGGCTTCAAGTTGCACGCCATGGCCGACGCCTGCGCCCTTCTTGCCAACCGCTGACAGGAGACTGCGAATATGTTGCGTATCCTGCTGATCAACGACACCGCGAAAAAAGTCGGACGGCTCAAGGCAGCCCTGACCGAGGCCGGGTTTGAGGTGATCGACGAGTCCGGCCTGACCATCGACCTGCCGGCACGCGTCGAAACGGTGCGTCCGGATGTGATTTTGATCGATACCGAGTCACCGAGCCGCGATGTGATGGAGCAAGTGGTGCTGGTCAGCCGCGACCAGCCACGACCGATCGTCATGTTTACCGATGAACATGACCCGGACGTGATGCGTCAGGCCATAAAGTCCGGGGTCAGCGCCTACATCGTCGAAGGCATCCACGCCGCGCGCCTGCAACCGATCCTCGACGTGGCCATGGCCCGCTTCGAAAGCGACCAGGCCTTGCGCGCCCAACTCCAGGCCCGCGACCAGCAACTGGCCGAGCGCAAGCGCATCGAACTGGCCAAGGGCTTGCTGATGAAGATGAAGGACTGCAATGAAGAAGAGGCCTACACCCTGATGCGCCGCCAGGCCATGAGCCGCCAGCAGAAACTGATACAGGTGGCCGAGCAGATTATTGCCATGAGTGAGTTGTTGGGCTGAAGTCCTGCGGCGCCTGGAAAACCGTTAAAGATCGCAGCCTGCGGCAGTTCCTACAGGATCGCGGGCACCCGCAATTTTGTGGGTCGACCGGATCGGCGTAGGAGCTGCCGCAGGCTGCGATCTTTTCGGCCACACCAAAAAAATCAAACTCTGGCGCGGCTCTTGCAAACCAATCCATACAGGTAACCAACGGCGGTTGCCCCACCTACGACAAAGACGTCGCACACCCTACTCGCCCACGCAGCGAATCGGGTTGCGGCGTTTTTTTCGTTTTTGGCCCCATAGCCCGGGGCCGGTGGTGCGGCCTTCAGGGCACTCCACATGAAAGCTCATGACTCCTTTCGAGACTCTTTACAGCTGAGGTGCGCGATGAATTCAAGCTTCTGGAAATCCGGCCACACCCCGACACTGTTCGCGGCCTTCCTCTATTTCGACCTGAGCTTCATGGTCTGGTACCTGCTCGGCCCTTTGGCGGTGCAGATCGCCACCGACCTGCAACTGACTACCCAGCAACGCGGCATGGTAGTCGCCACGCCAATTCTGGCCGGTGCCATCCTGCGCTTTTTCATGGGCTTGCTGGCTGATCGCCTGTCACCCAAGACCGCCGGGTTGATCGGCCAGGTGATCGTCATCTGCGCGCTGTTCGGCGCCTGGAAGCTGGGCATCCACAGCTATGAGCAAGCCTTGGTGCTCGGGCTGTTTCTCGGGGTGGCTGGCGCTTCGTTCGCGGTCGCCCTGCCCCTGGCCTCGCAATGGTATCCACCGCAGCATCAAGGCAAGGCCATGGGCATTGCCGGTGCGGGCAACTCCGGCACCGTACTGGCGGCGCTGATCGCCCCGGTGATGGCCGCCGCATTTGGCTGGAGTAATGTATTCGGCTTCGCACTGATCCCACTGATCCTGACCCTGATCGCCTTTGCCTGGCTGGCGAAAAACGCTCCGGAGCGGCCAAAAGCCAAGTCCATGTCTGACTACCTCAAGGCGTTGGGTGACCGCGACAGCTGGTGGTTCATGTTCTTCTACAGCGTGACCTTCGGCGGCTTTATCGGCCTGGCCAGCTCCCTGCCTGGCTACTTCAATGACCAATACGGCCTCAGCCCGGTGACCGCCGGCTACTACACCGCTGCCTGCGTCTTCGGTGGCAGCCTGATGCGTCCACTGGGCGGCGCCCTGGCCGATCGCTTTGGCGGCATTCGGACCTTGCTCGG
The DNA here is from genome assembly GCF_057838875.1 of Pseudomonas sp. KH_050. Lineage (NCBI taxonomy): Bacteria > Pseudomonadati > Pseudomonadota > Gammaproteobacteria > Pseudomonadales > Pseudomonadaceae > Pseudomonas > Pseudomonas sp. KH_050. The sequence goes on from NZ_CM174478.1 coordinate 4,395,784, forward strand.
CATGTACACCATCGCGGCGATCTGCATTACCGCGGTAGGCTTCAACCTGCCGAGCTCTTACGCGGCCCTCGCCCTGTTCGTCTGCACTATGCTCGGTCTGGGTGCCGGTAATGGCGCGGTCTTCCAATTGGTACCGCAGCGTTTTCGGCGGGAGATCGGCGTGATGACCGGCCTGATCGGCATGGCGGGCGGCATCGGCGGCTTTGCCCTGGCGGCCGGCATGGGTGCGATCAAACAAAGTACCGGCAGCTATCAGCTGGCCCTTTGGTTGTTCGCCAGCCTCGGCATACTGGCCTGGTTCGGCCTGCACGGGGTCAAGCGTCGCTGGAGAACTACCTGGGGTTCGGCAGCCGTGACCGCTGCTCGGGTCTGAGTGCCAAATGAGCCTGCAACTGAAATTTGCCCAAGCCAGCGCCATCGGCCCGCGGGAGGAAAACCAGGACGCCCTGCGCCTGGTTACGCCAACCCCGGCGCTGGCCGCCAGCAAGGGTTACCTGTTCGCCATCGCTGATGGTGTCAGCCAGTGCGCCGACGGGGGCCTCGCCGCTCGCTCGACCTTGCAGGCATTGGCCATGGACTACTACGCCACGCCGGAAACCTGGGGCGTGGCGCAGGCCCTGGACCGGTTGTTGCTGGCGCAGAATCGCTGGCTGCAGGCCAACGGTGGCGGGCTGCCCTTACTGACCACCGTCAGCGCTCTGGTGCTGCGAGGGCAGCGCTTCACGCTGGCGCATGTCGGCGATTGCCGGGTCTATCGCTGGTGCGAAGGAGAGTTGCAGCGCATCACCGAGGATCATGTCTGGGAGCAACCGGGCATGCAACATGTGCTCAAGCGCGCACTGGGTCTGGATCAACACCTGGTGCTGGACTTCCTCGACAGTGAATTGCGCCTGGGCGAGAGCTTCGTCATGCTCAGCGACGGCATCTGGGCGGTGCTCGGCGACACGGCGATCAGCGCGATCCTGCGCGATCAGCCCGACCTCGACAGCGCCGCGCAGACGCTGGTCAACGCCGCGCACCTGGCGGGTAGCCAGGACAATGCCAGTGCCTTGCTGGTACGGGTCGAGGCCCTCGGCGAGGCAACCATCGGCGATGCGTTGATCCACTTGCAGCAATGGCCGTTGCCACCTGCGCTCAAGCCCGGCCAATGGTTCGAAGGCTGGCAGGTCGAAGCGCTACTCGGACAGAGCCAGCAATCGCTGCTCTACCGCGTTCGTGATGCCCAGCAGCAACCCTGGCTGCTGAAAACCCTGCCGGCGCACCTGCATGACGACAGTCAGGCCGGCCAAAGCCTGTTGTCGGAGGAGTGGTTTCTGCGGCGGGTGGCTGGCCGGCACTTCCCCGAAGTGCATGCCGCCACCCAACGTCAGCATCTGTACTACGTGATGCGCCAGTACCCAGGCTCGACCCTGGCCGAGTTGTTCGCGCAAAGCGGCCCGCTACCCCTGGCACAATGGCAGGAACTCGCCGAACGCCTGCTGCGGGCAGTCGGCATGCTGCATCGGCGGCAGATTCTGCACCGCGATATCAAACCGGAAAACCTCTTGCTGAGTGACGATGGGGAATTGCGCCTGCTGGATTTCGGTCTGGCGTATTGCCCAGGACTCTCGGAAGACCAGGCGCATTTGCTGCCGGGAACCCCGAGCTACATTGCTCCGGAAGCCTTTAACGGGAGCACGCCAACGGCACAGCAGGACTTGTATGCGGTGGGCGTGACCCTGTATTACCTGCTGACCGGCCATTATCCCTACGGAGAAGTCGAAGCCTTTCAGCGGCCGCGCTTCGGCCTGCCCGTCAGTGCCAGTCGCTATCGACCGGACCTGCCGGACTGGCTGGAGCAAAGCCTGGAGCGTTCAGTTGCCGTCAACCCGGCGCAACGCTTTGAAACTTCCGAGGAATGGCTGCTGCTACTGGAACAGGGCGAACGCCGCAGCTTGAGCGTGCGACCCAGGCCGCTGCTGGAGCGAGAGCCGCTGAAGGTTTGGCGGACGTTGGCGCTGGTGTCGTTGTTGATTAATTTGCTGCTGCTGTATTGGGTGTTTCATGGCTGAAATATCATCTCCCCCAAAAAGATCGCAGCCTGCGGCAGCTCCTACAGTTTTTGCGTACACCTGACGTAGGAGCTGCAGCAGGCTGCGATCTTGGCGATCTGAATTACGCCAAAGGTCTATGAGAAAACTCCACCTTGCGCCTTAAAACCGGGCAACACGCCTTGTATTGGTGCAAAAACCCCCTCCCGGACAAATCTTTCAACCTCAACCCCCAATAAAACCGCGCCTTCGCGAAACTTGGCACAACCACTGCATTACCTCTCTCAACAGACATAAAGCCCAGCCTTCAACGATGAAGGGTGCGCTTCCCGAGAGAACGGGATCAGGACAAAGGTGTCCTCGCTGGTTAACTAGCGGGATGCCTTTTTTTGTTTGCGCAGAATTTGTCGAGCCAGCCTGACCGCCCTGATGAGGCAGGCCTGAGCTCCCCGGAGATCTTAATGAAAAAACTCAAACTGGTGATGATCGGCAACGGCATGGCCGGGGTTCGCACCCTGGAAGAGCTGCTCAAGCTGAGTAACGAGCTGTACGACATCACGGTCTTCGGCGCCGAACCCCATACCAACTACAACCGCATCCTGCTGTCGCCAGTACTGGCCGGCGAGCAGACGTTCGAAGAAATCGTGCTCAACGACATGAGCTGGTACCTGGAAAACAACATCAAGTTGTTGCTCAACCGCAAAGTGGTCGAGATCGACCGGGTCAAACGCCGGGTGATTGCCGAAGACGGCACCGAGGCTGAATACGACCGTTTGTTGATCGCCACCGGCTCGACGCCATTCATTCTGCCGATTCCTGGCAACACCTTGCAGGGCGTGATCGGCTACCGCGACATCGCCGACACCCAGGCCATGATCGACACCGCCAAGACCCACAAGCACGCAGTGGTCATCGGCGGCGGCTTGCTCGGCCTGGAGGCCGCCAACGGCCTGATGCTGCGCGGCATGCACGTGACCGTGGTGCACATCGGCGAATGGCTGCTGGAACGGCAACTGGACAAGACCAGCGGCCAGTTGCTGCAAACCGCCCTGGAAGCCCGCGGCCTGCATTTTCGGCTCTGCGAACAGACCCAGGCCCTGCACGACGCCGGCAATGGCCGGGTCGGTTCGGTGCAATTCAAGAACGGCGATGTCATCCCGGCCGACCTGGTGGTGATGGCCGCCGGCATCCGGCCGAACACTGAACTCGCGGAAAAGTCCGGCATTCCCTGCAACCGCGGGATTCTGGTCAACGACACCCTGCAAACCTACGACCCGCGCGTCTATGCGATCGGCGAATGCGCCAGCCACCGCGGTATCGCTTATGGCCTGGTCGCGCCGCTGTTCGAACAGGCCAAGGTCTGCGCCAACCACCTCGCGCAACTGGGCTTCGCCACCTACAAGGGGTCGGTGACTTCGACCAAATTGAAAGTCACCGGTATCGACCTGTTCTCCGCCGGCGACTTCATGGGCGGCGAAGGCACCGAAACCATCACCCTTTCCGACCCCATCGGCGGTGTCTACAAGAAGCTGGTGATCAAGGATGACGTGCTGGTAGGTGCCTGCCTGTACGGCGACACCGCCGACGGTGGCTGGTACTTCCGGCAGATCCGCGAGAACCACGGCATCAGCGAAATCCGCGACCATCTGATGTTCGGCGAGAACGCCTTGGGCGACGTCGGCCATCAAGGCCAGGACAAAGCCATGAGCATGGCCGACACCGCTGAAGTCTGCGGCTGCAACGGCGTGTGCAAGGGCACCATCGTCAAAGCGATTCAGGAACATGGCCTGTTCAGCGTCGATGACGTGAAGAAGCACACCAAGGCCGCCAGTTCCTGCGGTTCCTGCGCCGGCCTGGTGGAGCAGATCCTGATCAACACCGTCGGCGGCGCGGCTGATGTCAAACCGAAAAGCGAAAAAGCCATCTGCGGTTGCAGCGACCTCAACCACGGGCAGATCCGCCAGGCGATTCGCGACCAGCATCTGCTGACCATCGCCGGGACCATGAGCTACCTGAACTGGCGCACCCCGAATGGCTGCGCCACCTGCCGCCCGGCGCTGAACTACTACCTCATTTCCACCTGGCCCGGTGAAGCCAAGGATGACCCGCAATCGCGCCTGATCAACGAACGGGCGCACGCCAACATCCAGAAAGACGGCACCTACTCGGTGGTCCCACGGATGTGGGGCGGCGTCACCAACCCTTCCGAATTGCGGCGAATCGCCGATGTGGCGGACAAGTACAACGTGCCGATGGTCAAGATCACCGGCGGCCAGCGCATCGATCTGCTGGGGATCAAGAAGCAGGACTTGCCGGGTGTCTGGAAAGATCTCGACATGCCGTCCGGCCATGCTTACGGCAAATCCATCCGCACCGTGAAGACCTGCGTCGGCAGCGAGTTCTGCCGCTTCGGCACGCAGAACTCGACCCAACTGGGGATCGAGCTGGAACATGACCTGTTCAACATGTGGTCGCCGCACAAGGTCAAGCTGGCGGTCTCCGGTTGCCCACGCAACTGCTCGGAAGCCGGGATCAAGGACGTCGGCATCATCGGCGTGGACTCGGGCTGGGAGATGTACATCGGCGGCAACGGCGGGATCAAGACCGAGGTGGCAGAGTTCTTCGTCAAGCTCAAAACCGCCGAAGAAGTGCGCGAGTACAACGGCGCCTTCCTGCAACTCTATCGCGAAGAAGCCTTCTACCTGGAGCGCACCGTGCACTACCTGCAGCGGGTCGGCATGGAGCACATCAAGAAAGCCGTGCTGGAAGATCCAGTGCGGCGCAAAGCCCTCAATGAGCGCCTGCAATTTTCCCTGTCGTTCGAACAGGACCCATGGAAGGAGCGCCTGGAACAACCGCTGCTCAAGAAAGAGTTCGACACCATCGTGGTGAAACAACTGGAGGTGCTGGTATGAACTGGCTGGATATCTGCGCCCTGGAAGAAATCAACGCCCTCGGCTCGCGGGTCATTCAAGGCCCGAAAGGCGATATTGCGATCTTTCGCACCAGCGATGACGAGGTTTTCGCGCTGGATGACCGCTGCCCGCACAAGGGCGGCCCACTCTCTCAAGGTTTGATCTACGGCAAGCGGGTCGCCTGCCCGCTGCACAACTGGCAAATCGATCTCGAATCCGGCGAAGCCCTGGCTCCGGACATTGGCTGCGCCCACCACCATCAAGCCCGAGTGGAAAACGGCCGGGTGATGCTGGCATTGCGGGATGCAGTCTGATGAACCGCCAGACGACCGCCTCGACCTGCTGTTACTGCGGGGTCGGCTGCGGTGTGTTGATCGAGCATGATGGCGAGCAGATCCTCGGCGTCAGCGGCGATCCGACGCATCCGGCCAACTTCGGCAAGCTGTGCAGCAAAGGCTCCAGCCTGCACCTGACCGGCGACCTCGCGGCACGGGCGCTGTACCCGGAACTGCGGCTCGGCAAAGGCCTGGCCCGCAGTCGCACCGATTGGGATACCGCGCTGGATCACGCGGTCAATGTGTTTGCCGACACCCTCAACGAACACGGCCCGGACAGCGTGGCGTTCTACATTTCCGGGCAACTGTTGACCGAGGACTACTACGCCTTCAACAAGCTGGCCCGAGCACTGGTCGGCACCAATAACATCGACAGTAATTCACGCTTGTGCATGTCTTCGGCGGTGGTCGGCTACAAGCGCAGCCTCGGCGCCGATGCACCGCCGTGCAGCTACGAAGACCTGGAGCTGAGCGATTGCGTGATGATCGTCGGCAGCAACATGGCCTATGCCCACCCGGTGCTGTTTCGTCGCCTGGAAGAAGCCAAAAGCCGCCGGCCGCAGATGAAAATCATCGTCATCGACCCACGGCGCACCGACACCTGTGAGCTGGCGGACCTGCACCTGGCGATTCTGCCCGGGACCGATGTCGCGCTGTTCCACGGGATTTTGCATCTGCTGCTGTGGGAAGACTGGATCGACCGCGACTTCATCAAGGCCCACACCGAAGGCCTGTCCGAGCTGAAAAACCTGGTCCGTGATTACACTCCACAGATGGTCGCGCAACTGTGCGGGATCAGCACCGAGCAACTGCAGCAATGCGCCGAATGGATCGGTACCTCGCCAAGTTTCCTGTCGTTGTGGTGCATGGGGCTCAATCAGTCCACCGCCGGCAGCGCAAAAAACAGCGCGCTGATCAACCTGCACCTGGCCACCGGGCAAATAGGCCGGCCGGGCGCAGGACCGTTCTCCCTGACCGGTCAGCCAAATGCCATGGGCGGTCGCGAAACCGGCAGCCTGTCGAATCTGTTGCCGGGCCACCGCGAGGCCGCCAACCCCGAGCACCGGGCAGAAGTCGCCCGTTATTGGGGTATCGAGCAACTGCCGGAAAATCCGGGGCTGACCGCCATCGAGCTGTTCGAACAGGTGCGCAATGGCAAGATCAAAGCGCTGTGGATTGCCTGCACCAACCCGGCCCAATCCCTGCCGGATCAGAATGCGGTGCGCGAGGCCTTGCAGGCGTGCCCGTTCGTGGTGCTGCAGGAAGCCTTCCGTACCACTGAAACCGCGCCGTTCGCCGACTTGCTGCTGCCCGCTACCAGCTGGGGCGAGAAGGAAGGCACGGTGACCAATTCGGAGCGGCGCATTTCCCACGTCCGCCGCGCCATTGCCGCACCCGGCGAAGCGCGGGCGGACTGGGCCATCACCGTGGATTTCGCACAACGCCTGGAACAACGTCTGCGCCCGGGCCAACCCAGCCTGTTTGCCTTCAACGAGCCGGCGCAGGTCTTCGACGAATACAAAGAGCTGACCCGCGACCGTGACCTCGACCTGTCTGGCATCAGCCACGCCCTGCTCGACCGAATCGGCCCGCAACAATGGCCATTCCCCGGCGGCGCGCTTGAGGGAACGCCACGGCTGTACGTCGACGGGATTTTTCCGACCAGCACCGGCCGTGCGCGGTTTGTTGCCGACCCTTACCGCGCCGCCAAGGAGCAGCGCGACGCGCGCTTCCCGCTGACCCTGATCACCGGTCGGCTGCGCGACCAATGGCACGGCATGAGCCGCACCGGCACCGCCGCGCAGTTGTTCGGCCACGTCAATGAAGCGATATTGAGCCTGCACCCTGACGAATTGCGTCGGCATCGCCTGCAAGACGGCGATCTGGTCAGCCTTAAAAGCCGTCGCGGCAACCTGATCGTCGGAGTCGCAAGCGATGACAGCGTCCGCCCTGGCCAGGCCTTCCTGCCCATGCACTGGGGCGATCGTTTCCTCAAGGGCGGCATCAACGCCGTTACGCAACCGGCGTTCGACCCGCTGTCGAAACAGCCGGAACTCAAACACAGTGGCGTGCGTATCGAACCGGTGCAGTTGCCATGGCAGCTGTTTGCCTTGATCGAAGGCAATGTGCAGGCGCATTTCGAAGCCCTGCGACCACTCTGTGAGGCCTTTACCTACGTCAGCCTCAGTCTGACCGGCCGCGAGCGTCCGGCGCTGTTGATACGCGCTGCCAGCGCCGAGGCGCCCGACCCGCAGTTGCTCAGGGACATCGATCAACAGCTGGGGCTTAACGAAGGACCGGTATTGGCCTATGACGACCCTCGGCGCTCCATCGGCAAGCGCGTGCGGATCGAAAACGGGCGAATCACCGCTATCCGCCTGGCCGGTGAAACCCTGGCCCGGCACTGGCTGCAAAGCCTGTGGCTCGAGGGCAGCGCCGACGAACAGTTGCGTCGCTGGCTGCTGGCGCCGCTGAGCACCCCGCCGGGGAGCGCGACCAGCGACCCATCGGCCAACAAAACCTTATGCAACTGCAAAAACGTCAGCCAACGCGCAGTCTGCGCCGGCATCAGCCGCGGCCTGGATCTCAATGGCTTGAAACAAGAACTGGGCTGCGGCACTCAATGCGGCTCCTGTGTACCGGAAATCAAGCGTCTGTTGGCCGCTACTGCCCAACCGATAGCCGTTACTTCGTGAGGAATAGAACATGAGCGCAAAAGTCTGGCTGGTGGGTGCAGGTCCTGGCGATCCTGAATTGCTGACCCTCAAAGCGGTGCGCGCCCTGGGCGAAGCCGATGTGGTGCTGATCGATGATCTGGTCAACGAGGCCGTGCTGGTCCATTGCCCACAGGCACGCATCATTGCCGTCGGCAAACGCGGCGGTTGTCGCTCCACGCCACAGGAGTTCATTCATCGGCTGATGCTGCGTTATGCCCGCCAAGGCAAGTGCGTGGTGCGGCTCAAGGGTGGCGACCCGTGCATTTTCGGGCGTGGCGGTGAAGAAGCGCAGTGGCTCAGAAACCATGGCATTGCCGTTGAAATGGTCAATGGCATCACCGCCGGCCTGGCCGGAGCGACGCAATGTAATATTCCGCTGACGTTGCGTGGCATCAGCCGTGGCGTAACCCTGGTGACCGCCCACACTCAAGACGACAGCAGCCTGAACTGGCAGGCCCTGGCCCAAGGCGGTACGACGCTGGTGATCTACATGGGCGTGGCCAAGCTCAGCGAAATTCGCGAGCAACTGCTGGCCGGCGGCCTGGCGGCCGATACGCCGGTGGCGATGATTGAAAACGCCTCGCTGCCACAACAAAGGGAATGTCGGAGCGATCTGACAGCCATGCAGGAAGATGCCCTCGCCTTCCAGCTGAAAAGCCCGGCAATCCTGGTGATCGGCGCAGTGGCCGCCTGTGAAGACGTCAAAACACTACAGCCTGTAGCAGATTGGTGTGCAGACGTGGCCCTGTAGAACTGTCGAAAGCTGTGCCCCGACCGCTGAAAAGATCGCAGGCTCCTACGCCGGATTTACGGACACCCCTTCCACCGTAGGAGCTGCCGCAGGCTGCGATCTTTTGATCCTGGCGTCAGCCACGACACGTCCATCGACCGCTGAAAAGAGCGCCAGCTCCTACGCCGGATTTACGGACACCCCTTCCACCGTAGGAGCTGCCGCAGGCTGCGATCTTTTGATCCTGGCGTCAGCCGCGACACTCCCATCGTTCGCTGGAGATCGCAGGTTTCGCCAGCGCCTACGCCGGATTTGTGTATGCCCCTCACCCTGGGAACTAGCCTTTACACAGGGGAATGTGCGGGCCAGGCATCAAATCGCAGGCAAAGAAAAGCCCGGCCTGGGCCGGGCTTTTCAGAGCAGCGAGCTAATTACTTAGCGGCAGCTTCAACCTGCGCTTCTACGCGACGGTTTACAGCACGACCTGCGTCAGTTGCGTTGTCAGCAACCGGGCGGGATTCGCCGTAGCCAACGGACTGAACGCGGGACGATTCAACACCGTACTGGTTGGTCAGAACTTGCTTAACGGCGTTTGCACGACGCTCGGACAGTTTCTGGTTGTAAGCGTCAGGACCGACGGAGTCAGTGTGACCTTCAACAGTAGTGCTGGTCGATGGGTACTGTTTCATGAAGTCAGCGAGGTTTTTGATGTCGCCGTAGCTGTTAGGCTTGACTACCGACTTGTCGAAGTCGAATTTCACGTCCAGCTCAACACGAACAACTTCAGCAACTGCTGGGCAGCCATCAGCGTCAACAGTTACGTTGGCTGGGGTGTCAGGGCACTTGTCGACGTTGTCGCACACGCCATCGTTGTCGCTGTCAGCGCAGACTTCAGCTGGAGCTGGAGCTGGAGCTGCTGGCTTGGAACCGCCACCGAAGTTAACGCCGATACCGACGCTTGGAGCCCACTCGGTGTCGCCCTGGTCGATGTTGTACTGAGCTTCAACGCCGGCACGGGCGTAGAAGTTCTCGGTGAAGTACAGCTTGGCACCGCCGCCAACGTTGGCGAAGGTGGAACGGTTACGGCCGTTGCTGCCGTTCTGGTCGATGCTCTGATCCGAGAAACCGGCGGAGACGTAAGGACGGATCATGTCGCCTGGGTTGTTGAAGTGGTACAGAGCATCCAGAGCGGTGTTCGCGCCCTTGATGTTCTTGCCATCTTCGCTACGTACGTTGTGCACTTCGTCGTAGCCCAGACGCAGTTCAACGTCGTCGGTCAGGAAGTAACCAACGGAACCGCCGAACAGGTTGCCGTCGTTCTTGAAGTTACGAGCGCTGTCGAACTGTTCCTTCTTAGCGAAGCCTTCGATTTCAACTGCGCCTTGGCCTTGTGCCAGAGCGCCGAACGAAGTGGCAGCAATAAGAGAACCAATGGCCAAGCCCAAGGTGTTTTTCAGTTTCATCCGTTAAATCCCCATCTGGTGATTGTGAAGCAGTCCCGCAAACCGGGGGACAACTCGGCGGCAAGTCTAACAGAACTTGCCTAGACGTAAGAGACATTTGCGCTGAACTAAGTTTCAGCAACGCCTGCAAATTTCTCACGCAATTTATCTAGAGCGCGTTTGTAACGCATTTTTGTAGCACTCAAACCCATATGCATTATGTCTGCGATCTCCTGAAATTCCAGCTCTGCGACAAATCGTAGCACCAGAATTTCCCGGTCAATCGGGTTCACATGCACTAACCAGCGATCAAGTCCACCCTTTTCCTCAGGTTTCGGCATCTTCTCATCAGATGCTTCCTCGAGGGGGTCGAGACTCAAAGCGTCCATTAAGCGACGCTTGCGCCGTTCCTTCCGATACTGCGTGATGCACTCGTTGTACGTGATGCTATACAGCCAGGTCTTGAACTTCGATTTGCCCTCGAAGTTCTTCAGGCCATACAACACCTTCAACATCACCTCCTGACAGACATCATCTGCATCACGATCGTTCCCTAAATATCGCGCACAAACGTTGAATAAGGTTCTCTGGTAGCGCCGCATCAGCTCTTCATAGGCGCGTGTTACGTGAAACAGCTCCGTGTGCGAGCGCGCAACCAACTCCTCATCAGAGAGCTCGCGGGGGTCGTAGCGCATGGATAGCGGTTGGGCTTTATTCAAAACGAGTCAGTGCCGACAGTCAGGTCAATGTCCGCCGCAGCCCGCGTTAGCGGGCATTTTGCGGCGGCATACATTAGCAGGGTTTGCCGGGTTAGCGGCTAATCACATGCTGTTCCAGCATGATCCGATTGGAGAAAGAGACTAGCTCACCCTCATCGGTCAGCAATGTGGTTTTAACCGTGCCGATCTCTTCGATCTGCCCTTCGACCTCGCCAACACGCACTTGTTGCCCAACCTGATACAACTCACGCACATAAATTCCCGCAAGAATCTGACCGGCTATTTCCCGGCTTCCCAACCCCATGGCCAAGGCAACTGCCAGACCAACGGTTATCAATACGATGACAATCACATGGTTGAGCAGGTCGGTTTTGACCTCCAACTGGCTGATTGCCACTGAAATGCTGATGATAATCACCAGCCCCTGGGCGATACGTCCCAGGCCTGCGGCGTAATCCAGCCCTACGCCCTCTGCCGCGCCTCGTACCAGCCCATTGGCCAGTTGCGCCAGCAATACCCCTACCAGCAACACCAGCGCGGCGCCGAAGACCTTCGGCAAATACAGCGCTAGCATATCGAGAGTAGCCGAAACTCTTTCCAAGCCAAGGGATTCTGCAGCAGAAACCAGAAAAATAAGCAAAACGAACCAATACACAATTTTTCCGATCAGGGTCGAGATCGGCACCTGCAGGCCCGCTCGGGACAGAAGCTTGGTCAAACCGGTACCGCCCATCAGGCGATCAAGGCCCAGTTTTGCCAGCAATTTGGAGAGCAAGGTGTCGAGCAGCTTGGCCACGACAAACCCCAACAGCAACACCACCAGCGCGCCAAACAGGTTGGGGATAAAGTTCGCTATCTTGGTCCACAATGCAGTCATCGCAGTGACGAGGCTCTGAGTCCAGAGATCAAGTTCCATATTCAATCAGCCTTATCAGCAGTGCGGGCAGTAGATTTACGACGGGAAACCGGTGAGACATGCGCCGAGCCGTTATTGAGGGCAATCATCAGCGCGGGCAGCCAGTGCCCCAGCAAGGTGAACAGGTCACCCGCCCCCACCTGACGATTGGCGGTTTTCAATACGCGGCCCAGACAGGCATCGTCGTCACGGGTGGACGGCGTCGCCTGGAGCATGTCACGCAAAGACTGTTCGAACGGATCGTGCATACGCACCTCTCGAGATGTCTGTGAAAGACGCGATGAAAATTCTTCGGGTCACATGGCAAACCATCAGACCCAGCGCAATCGGCGGAATAACCACCACTGCCCCAAGGCCACCGAGATCATCATCAGGCAGGCTACGAGGAAGCCATAAGGGCTCTCGGAGAAGGGGATACCGCCGACATTTATACCGAGCAAACCGGTCAGGAAACTCATCGGCAGAAAGATCCCGGTGATGATTCCGAAGCGGTACATCGTGCGATTCATCCGAACGCTCAAACGCCGGTCCTCGGCCTCCAGCACAAGCCCCACACGCTCTCTGGTCAATTCCAGCTCTTCCAGATAGCGCGTCAGGCTGTTGTTCAATTCGTTCCAGTAGTCGCCATCGTCTTCGACGAACCAGGGTAATCTGGTCCGCGTCAGCTGACCAAAAATATCCCGCTGCGGAGCCAGGAAACGTTTCAGCCCGGCAGCTCTTCGACGGATCTGCAAAATGGCGCCATGCTCTGGAGTATACCGTTCGTCGGTATCGAGCTTTTCTTCTTCCGCGTCGACGATTTCCGAGAGGTCACTGACCAGATGCTGGACCTTGTTGGTCAGGTACTGGGCCATATAAAGGATCAGTTCCGAGGCGGTTTTCGGCCCTTTGCCTTCGGCGAGCTGCACCAGCAGCTCATCGGTGGCCCGCAGTGGCCGCAAACGCAGGGAAATCACCCGCTGGGCGGAACCGAAAATCCGTACCGAGACCATGTCTTCCGGTTCGGCCCCCGGATTGAGGTTGATTCCGCGCAAAAACAGCAGCAGCTCGCTGTCCGGCAACGGCAGCAGCCGTGGCCGGGTATTTTCTTCAAGCAGCAGGTCGCAGCTGAATTCGCTCAGGCCGCTGTATTTACGCAGCCAGGTCTGGGTTTGCGGGTGACTGCGATCCCAATGCAGCCAGATACTCTCGTAGGGCTGCAGTTGCAGGTCATCCAGTTCAGTCCGGGCAATCGAACGCGCACCGCCTTTACCATCCAGCACCAGGGCGTGAACCAGCCCCCACTGCGCGTTTTCTTCCTCGAACATCCTTACCCCTTGCTTGGTCGAACGCTTTATTCAGGCATGTTCAGCGGGCTTGGCGAGATGATCACGCCGTTATTGTCCGCATAGATGTACTCGCCTGGACGAAAGGTCACGCCAGCAAAGGTCACTGCAACGTTGAGATCGCCAATACCGCGCTTGTCAGTCTTCATCGGGTGGCTGGCCAGGGCCTGGACACCCAGATCGGTTTGCGCAATGACGTCGACATCCCGGATGCAACCGTAGATCACCAGCCCTTCCCAACCGTTCCTGGCGGCTTTCTCGGCCAGCATGTCGCCCAGCAGCGCCCGGCGCAACGAACCACCACCGTCGACCACCAGCACCTTGCCGCTCCCTTTGAGTTCGACCTGCTCCTTGACCAGCGAGTTGTCTTCGAAGCACTTGATGGTCACGATTTCGCCGCCGAAGGAATCACGGCCACCAAAATTGCTGAACATCGGTTCGACCACCTGCACCAGGTCCGGGTAGGCGTCGCACAGGTCGGGAGTAAGGTAATGCTTCATCGAGAAACTCCTGTAAGGGAAAGCACACGATAGAAAGAGTCGGAAATTCCAGCGTTTGGCTGAAAAAACGAGTTCCGACGCCGGATATTCAGGGTTTTAGCCTAGACCTCAACACCTACGCGGTCACCATCATAGACCAGTTTCAGCATTTTCAAGTCCGGGCAGGACGGCTGCAAGGCCCGCCCGCCGGGCAGTTCAAACTCCATGCCGTGCCGCGCGCAACGCAACACCCTGCCCACCACCGTGCCGGCAGATAACGGCGCGCCTCGATGGGGGCAGCTGTCTTCGAGCAGCAATGGCTGATTATCCAGCACCAGCAAGAGCAAACTCCGCCCCTCGACCTGGAAGGTCTGGCGGTAGCCTTCTTGCAGATTGATCAGACGCTCAAGCGGCACGAACATACCTGCTGACCCGGCAACAAAAAGTGACCAAAACAGTTCAATGCGTCATATCTTAGCCGTTAGTCGAGCAGAGCGAAATGCCCTTGTTAGAGCGCCCGGCTCAGACTGCAGCGGCCAGATTCGACTCCTGGGTCAGTAATGGCGTTTGCTGATCTTTCAACCAGCGCTCCACCAATGGCCAGACTTCTGTCTGGGCACTTTTGCTGACCAGCATCTCGACATGGCCAAAATTGTCGCTAAAGCCCTGTTCACGTCCCAGACACACGAACTGCTTGTGTTCAGCGCCAAACTGATCGAAAAGCTTGCGGCAGGCCCACGCCGGGTCCTGATGATCCCCGGTGGCACTGACTGCCAGCACCGGCACCTGAACCTCGGCCAGCCCCGCCCACCAGTCTTTGTCCGCATCGCCGAAACGGCCGAACAGCCCATACCAGCGCATGCCTTCCAGGGCCAGGCCGATCGGCTCGTCCTCGGGGCCGCGCTTGAACCGGGAACCGGATATCTGGGCAAATCGCTTCAAGATAAAGCGCCCGCTCCACTCCACCGGTGGAATCTTCAATGGCCAGTAGGTGCGGCTGACCTGGGTGCCGAAAAACGCTGCGGACGCCACCGCGGGTTCGCCCAGATACTGGCCTCCCAAAGCCGCCGCCAGGGTGATGCCACCCAGCGAATGCCCCAGCCAATGAGGAATCTGGCCACTTTGCTCACGAACGAACGCGGCAATCGCCGGCAGATCGTAGCGGGCATAGTCGGCGACGCGGTTCTTGCGATAGTTCTGATTACGCCGGGACAAGCCGTGACCGCGCATCTCGGGAATCCATACATCAAACCCGGCGCGCGCCAGATAGGCACCCAGCCCCAGGCCCTTGGGTGAAAACCAGAAGCGCCGGTTGGAAAAACTGCCGTGAAGCAGGATGACCGGAACACCACGCACGTGCGGTCCATCGGCCATGCCCAGCCGGGTAACCGCCAGTTCAACGGTGCCATCGGGGCTGTTACCGGGCTTCAACCGATAGACATCTTCGCTCAGATCACCGCGCCGCTCGGCGCTGATCAGGGCGACAGGAAATAGATTGCTGCTGCTTTGCATAATGCTCTTGCACAAAAAAGGGCGGCATCCAGATGGAGCCCGCCCTACTCGAATCTAAAAGTGTCGGTCAGCCAGTGCTGACCGACACTTCATTCACACATCAGTCCGGAGCCTGAGCTTCTGCCAGGAAGAACCAGGTTTCCAGTACGGAATCGGGGTTCAACGAAACACTTTCGATACCCTGCTCCATCAGCCATTTGGCCAGGTCAGGGTGATCGGAAGGGCCCTGGCCGCAAATACCGATGTATTTGCCGGCCTTGTTGCACGCTGCAATGGCATTGGCCAACAGCTTCTTGACCGCTGGATTACGCTCGTCGAACAGGTGCGCGATGATCCCGGAGTCGCGATCCAGGCCCAGGGTCAGCTGGGTCAGGTCGTTGGAACCGATGGAGAAACCGTCGAAGTACTCGAGGAACTCTTCGGCCAGGATGGCGTTGGACGGCAATTCGCACATCATGATGATGCGCAGGCCATTTTCGCCGCGCTTAAGACCGTTCTCGGCCAACAGGTCGATGACCTGGCTGGCTTCGCCCAGGGTACGGACGAACGGCACCATGATTTCGACGTTGGTCAGGCCCATCTCGTTGCGCACACGCTTCAGGGCGCGACACTCGAGCTCGAAGCAGTCACGGAAAGATTCGCTGATGTAACGCGAAGCGCCACGGAAACCCAACATCGGGTTTTCTTCTTCCGGCTCGTAGAGTTTGCCGCCGATCAGGTTCGCGTATTCGTTGGACTTGAAGTCCGACAGACGCACGATGACCTTTTTCGGCGTGAACGCAGCGGCCAGGGTGCTGATGCCTTCAACCAGTTTCTCGACATAGAAACCGACCGGATCGTCGTAGCCGGCAATACGCTTGTCGACGCTGTCCTTGATGTCCTGCGGCAGCCCGGCGTAATTGAGCAGCGCCTTGGGGTGCACGCCGATCATGCGGTTGATGATGAATTCCAGACGGGCCAGGCCCACACCGGCGTTCGGCAACTGCGCGAAGTCGAAGGCACGGTCCGGGTTACCGACGTTCATCATGATCTTGAACGGCAGATCAGGCATGGCGTCGACGGAGTTCTTCTTGATATCGAAGCCCAGTTCGCCTTCGAAGATGTAACCGGTGTCGCCTTCAGCGCAAGATACGGTAACGCCCTGGCCGTCTTTCAACAGTTCGGTGGCGTTGCCGCAACCCACGACGGCCGGGATCCCCAGTTCGCGAGCGATGATCGCCGCGTGGCAGGTACGCCCGCCACGGTTGGTGACAATGGCGCTGGCGCGCTTC
Source organism: Pseudomonas sp. KH_050 (assembly GCF_057838875.1). Classification (NCBI taxonomy): domain Bacteria; kingdom Pseudomonadati; phylum Pseudomonadota; class Gammaproteobacteria; order Pseudomonadales; family Pseudomonadaceae; genus Pseudomonas; species Pseudomonas sp. KH_050. Next base: position 4,412,175 of record NZ_CM174478.1, read on the forward strand.
ATGACCGGTTCCCAGTCCGGGTCGGTCATGTCGGACACCAGCACGTCGCCCGGCTGGACCTTGTCCATCTCGGAGACGTCTTTGATGATCCGCACCTTGCCGGCGCCGATGCGCTGGCCGATGGCCCGGCCTTCCACCAGCACAGTGCCGGTTTCCTTGAGCAGGTAACGCTCCATGACGTTGGCCGCGGTGCGGCTCTTCACGGTTTCAGGACGGGCCTGAACGATGTACAGCTTGCCGTCGTCACCGTCTTTGGCCCACTCGATGTCCATCGGGCACTTGTAGTGCTTCTCGATGATCATCGCTTGCTTGGCCAGTTCGTTGACTTCGGCGTCGCTGAGGCAGAAACGTGCACGATCGGCCTTGTCGACATCGATGGTCTTGACCGACTTGCCGGCCGTGGCCACTTCGCCGTAGATCATCTTGATGGCTTTGCTGCCCAGGTTGCGGCGCAAAATAGCCGGGCGACCGGCGGCCAGGGTCTGCTTGTGAACGTAGAATTCGTCCGGGTTCACCGAGCCTTGCACGACGGTTTCACCCAGGCCGTAGGCACCGGTGATGAACACCACGTCACGGAAACCCGATTCGGTATCAAGGGTGAACATCACGCCGGCAGTGCCGGTTTCCGAGCGCACCATGCGTTGCACACCGGCAGACAAGGCCACCAGCTTGTGGTCGAAGCCCTGGTGGACGCGGTAGGAAATCGCCCGATCGTTGAACAACGAAGCGAATACTTCCTTGGCGGCGCGAATGACGTTCTCGACACCACGGATGTTCAGGAAGGTTTCCTGCTGACCGGCGAAGGAAGCGTCCGGCAAGTCTTCGGCGGTGGCCGAAGAGCGCACCGCCACGGCCATGTCAGGGTTGCCGGCCGACAACGTGGCGAACGCGGTGCGGATCTCGGCGTTGAGTTTTTCGGGGAATTCGGCATCCATGATCCATTGACGAATTTGCGCGCCGGTTTTCGCCAGGGCGTTCACGTCTTCGATGTCCAGCGTATCGAGTGCGGCATGGATCTGATCGTTCAGACCGCTTAGTTCAAGGAAGTCACGGTAAGCCTGAGCCGTTGTAGCAAAGCCACCAGGAACCGATACACCGGCCCCTGCAAGGTTACTGATCATCTCGCCCAGGGATGCGTTCTTGCCCCCCACATGCTCTACATCATGGACGCCGAGCTTATCGAGGGAAACTACGTACTCTACCAAGGTGATCTCTCCACTAACTGTGTTGGAAAAGCTCAGGGTGCCGGCGGCTCAGAGGAGCATTTGCCAGCGTTATGGCCTGGACCTGGAAAATAAGTGAGAATGCTGGCCATTCGAGGCCGGCAAACCGCGCCTATCATATCCAAGAATTGTCACTAGCTTAAGGCCCAAGGCGCAAATGAAACGATCCGCTTTCTTTATCTCCGACGGCACGGGCATTACAGCCGAGACTCTCGGTCAAAGCCTGTTGGCGCAATTCGAGAATATTACCTTCAGCAAAGTCATCCGGCCGTACATCGACAACGTGGATAAAGCGCGGGCCATGGTACAACAAATCAACAACGCCGCCGAAAAGGACGGATTTCGGCCGATAATATTCGACACCATCGTCAATCAGGACATTCGTGAGATCCTCGCAACCTCAAATGGTTTCATGATCGACATTTTCTCGACCTTTCTGGCGCCCCTGGAGCAGGAATTGCGCGAGCATTCGTCGTATTCGGTCGGCAAGTCCCACTCCATTGGCCACAACTCCAATTATATGGAGCGGATCGAGGCGGTGAACTTCGCCCTCGACAACGACGATGGCGCACGCACGCACTATTACGACAAGGCCGATCTGATCCTGGTGGGCGTGTCCCGTTGCGGCAAGACCCCGACCTGTCTGTACATGGCCATGCAATTCGGTATCCGCGCGGCCAATTACCCGCTGACCGAAGACGACATGGAGCGCCTGCAACTGCCCACCGCCCTGCGCGCCCACCAGCACAAGCTGTTCGGCCTGACCATCGACCCGGACCGCCTCACCGCGATCCGCAACGAGCGCAAGCCCAACAGCCGCTATTCGAGCTATGCCCAGTGCGAGTTCGAAGTCCGGGAAGTGGAGAACCTGTTCCGCCGGGAAAACATCGCGCACATCAATTCCACGCATTTTTCGGTGGAAGAAATTTCGGCGAAGATTCTGGTGGAAAAAGGTGTGGAGCGGCGCTTCAAATAATTTCTCCACGGGTATTTTTTGTGGTCCGTGTAGCAACTGGCGAAGCCTGCGTCCGGTTGCGTAGCAACCGTAAACCCTGCTTCCACGGTTCGTCTGGACACTGCAGCGCTTGATTTTACGGCGGCTACGCAGCCGGACGCAGCCTTCGGCAGCTGCTACGGGGGAACGTGCAGGGCCAGAGACACCTTAAAGGGTGCGGATGAATCACAAACTAAACCGCCCCGCGCCCTGCCCCAACGCCGCGGCAAGCGCCTCAAAACCTTCGCGCAACAGCTGATCGTCACCGGATGTATTGCAGATACTTGCCCGAATGAACTGCGGTACCGCCGCATGCCCCACCGCGAAGGCTTCAGCCGTCGAGACCAGGTAATTGCCTTGCTTGAGCTCCGCTTCGATTTCCGAGGCCCGCCATGGCTCCGGGACCTCGATCCAGAAGTGCGGGCTGTTCAAATGGGTCTTGTAGGCAAGCCCGGCCAGCAGATCCTCGACCAGTGCCTTGCGCCGACCCATTTCGATAATCTGCTGCTGCAGCAAGTGGGCAGCCGTTCCGTTTTCTATCCAGGCGGTTGCCAGCTCAAGTGTCAGCGGTGTCGCCATCCAGCAGGTGGACCTCAAAGCGGCCGCCAGCCGACTCATCAATGCCTGCGGTGCGTGCAGGTAACCTACGCGCAAACCCGCCGACACTGCCTTGCTCAAGCTGCTGATGAGAATCGTGCGCTCCGGCGCAAAGTAACTGAGGGGTGGCAGACGGTCTTCAACCAGCACGCCGTGGGCCTCGTCCTCCAGAACCAGCAGGTTATGCTCGCGACAAACCCTGGCCACCGCCTCTCGACGCGCAACCGAAAGCACGGCGGTCGTCGGGTTCTGAATCGTCGGCGTGCAGTAAAGGGCTGAAACCCGGTGCGTGCGGCAGACCTCTTCTAGTGCCGAGGGCAGCAAACCTTCGTCGTCCATATCCAGGCCAATCAAGCGAATGCCTAGCATGCGGGCCGCGGTGATTAACCCCGGGTAGGTCAGTTGCTCGGTAACGACCGTATCTCCCGGGCGTAGCAACGCCATCAACGCACACAGCAAGCCGTGCTGGCCGCCGTTGACGCAGATCACCTGATCGGCGCTCGGGGAAAATTCACTCTGCTTCAACCAGTGCGCGCCAGCGGCACGATAGCGCGGCAATCCCGCGTCCGGGGTATAGAGACTGATGTCTTGCAGCACCTTGGGGTTGTTGGCCAGGGCTTGAAGACTCTGTGCCAGAAAGGCGGTTTCCTGACCGGGAATGTGGGTGTTGCGGCTCATGTCGAAATACTGCCGGGGCTCCTCGCTGACGTTGCGAAAGCCCTCATCGCGCTTGCGCTCCAGCCCACGCTTGCGAACAAAGGTGCCATCACCTACCCGCGCCACCACCAGCCCGAGCTTCTCCAACTCACCGTACGCACGACTGATGGTGCCAATGGTCACGCCGAGGTTATCCGCCAGCATCCTGTGGGGCGGCAACTTGCAGCCGGGCTCGATCACGCCATCGAGGATCCCCGTTTCTATGGCGTCGGACAGGCGTTTGTACTTCACGCCCTGACCGTTAGAAAGCCCCTCTCGCACAATTGACACCATGTCAATATTTGTTTTGACAGCCATCATTCGCCCTAATAGTGTGGTTTAAAAGGTTCAATTACTGGATGAAGCCTTTCAATATAGAGGTCAATTCCACCTCATGGAAGTAATGTCACCATGCCAATGTCCGCCGTCATCGAAAATAGTGAAAAGACTCAAAAACAGTGGCTGGCGGGCGCCATCACCAGTGTGATGTTCCTGATTGTGTGCCTGAGCTGGGGAACCACCTGGCTGGGCATCAAGATCGCCGTGGAAAGCGTGCCTCCGCTGACCTCCGCGGGGCTGCGCTTTCTGATCGCCTTTCCATTGTTCCTGTGCTTCGCCAAAGTGCGCCGCGAGCCGGTGCTGTTCCCGAGGGAAAGCCGCTGGTTCTTTGTGTTTGTCACCCTGACCTATTTCAGCGTTCCCTACTACTTGCTCAACTACGGTGAAATGCACGTCTCTTCGGGGCTCACCGCGCTGCTGTTCAGCTGCATGCCGGTGTTCATCCTGATTTTTTCCGCGATGTTCCTGCGCGAGAAAATCTACTTTTCCCAAGTCGTCGGCATCGCCATCGGGTTTGGCAGCCTGTACATGATCATCCGCAGCCAGGGATTGCACCTGGATCATGCCGAGTTCCTGGGGGTCATTGCGATCCTCGCCGCGGCCGTGATGCACGCTCTGTGCTACGTGATCACCAAGCAGAAAGGCAGCGCCATCAGCGTCATCACCTACAACACCCTGCCCATCGGCATCGCCGGCCTGATGCTGTTCGTTGCCGGGTTGTACTTCGAAACGCCGACTTTCAGTGACATTACGCTGCGCTCCTGGAGCGCACTGTTCTACCTCGGGCTGGTCGCTTCGGTCGGCGGCTTCATCGTCTACTTCATGCTGCTCAAGCGCCTGAGCCCGATCATCCTGTCCTTCGTGTTTATTATTTTTCCGGTGTTCGCCGTGGTCATCGGCTCCTGGTACGAAGGCCAGTCGATTTCCAAAGACCTGATGATCTACTCGGCAGTGCTGTTGGCGGGGTTTGCGATCACCAAACTCCCGGTCGAAAAACTGTTGGCCAAAAAGAACTGACCCACCTGACTTCGCGAGAGAAACATGGACGACCTCTGCCCCCAGGCACTTGAGCAGATCTATCGACACGCCAGCAGCACCTACCCCGACGAGTGCTGCGGGTTTGTGTTCAAAGATGGCAGCGTCTATATCGGCGAGAACATTCAGAACGAGCTGCACCAACGCAACCCCGAGGTCTATCAGCGCGCCGCCGCCGAGGGCTACACCTTCTCGGTGGCAGACACGTTAATGATGAACAAGAGCTTTCGCAGCGATAACCCCGTTACGGTCATCTATCACTCGCACCCCGATGTCGGTGCCTATTTCAGCCACGAGGACCAGGACAAGGCCCTGTTCATGGGCGAACCGATTTATCCGGTCAGCTACCTGGTCATCGATGTCCGTAAAGGCACGGCATCCGGTTCCAAACTGTTCGAATGGAATGGCCAGAGTTTTATTTGCAGCCAGGCGTTTTCCTGAAACCACCACTGACCTACACACGGAGTTGCGCATGAACGCTGTCTCTTTCCCCGACATCCTGGCTCGCGTCGCAAAGTTGCCCGATTCGCAACTTGAAGGCAGCGGCACGACGTTGCGCCAAGTGCTCGAAAGCATCTGCACCGACTACCCACAACTGCGCGCGCACCTGCAATACGAGAACAATCAGTTCAAGGAACACTTTCTGTTTACCGCCGACGGCGAACTGATTGAACCCGATGACGCCTTCCCCGCTGGCGGCACCATCGACGTCCTGCTGGCCACATCCGGCGGCATCGATCAGGACCGCTTGAGCAACGAGGAAGTCCAGCGCTATGTGCGGCACATCACCCTGCCGGGCGTCGGTCGCGACGGTCAGCTGAAGCTGAAAAACGCCAGGGTGCTGGTCATCGGCACCGGCGGCCTGGGCTCGCCGGTGTGCATGTACCTGGCCGCTGCCGGCATCGGCACACTGGGGCTGATCGACTTCGATATGGTGGAAAGCAGCAACCTGCAACGGCAAATCGTGCATGGCAAAAGCACCTTGGGCCTGCCCAAAGTCGAGTCGGCCAAAAGACGCCTGCAAGACCTCAACGAACATATCCAGATCAATGCACATAACACGGCGCTGAACACCGACAACGCCCTGGAGCTGATCGGGCAGTACGACGTGGTCGTCGACGGTACCGATAACTTCTCGACGCGCTACCTGATCAACGATGCTTGCGTCGAACTGGGCAAGCCGCTGGTTTATGGATCGATTTACCGTTTCGACGGGCAGATCAGCGTCCTCAACTATCGTGGAGGTCCCTGTTATCGCTGCCTGTTTCCGAAAAGCCCGCCTCCGGAACTGGCGCCCAATTGCAGTGCCGGCGGTGTGATCGGCGTCCTGCCCGGCGTCGTCGGAATGATCCAGGCCACCGAAGCGATCAAGTTGATCATTGGCATCGGCGAACCTTTGGTCGGGCGCCTGATGTGTTTCGATGCGCTGGCGATGAAGTTCTCTGAAATACGCTTCAAACGGCGGGCCGATTGCCCGTGCTGCTCGACCCAGCGCACCGGCCAGCTTGCCGAACCCACCACCGTCAGCTGCGCCAGCGCAGTGCCGGCTGCGCCGACCCTGGCCGAGGAACGCTACATAAAGCCGCGACTGCTCAAGCAACTGCTGGAATGCAGAAGCCAGGCCGATATTTTGCTGGATGTTCGCGATGCCACCGAGCTGGAAGTCTGCCAATTGCCCGGCGTGCTGCACATCCCGCTGGAAGATCTGGAAACCCGACTCGACTCCCTCGATCGCGACCATCACCACTACGTCATCTGTTACGCCGGCATACGCGCCGAACGTGCCGCAAGCACCTTGCTCGCGGCAGGTTTCGCCAATACCCGGGTCCTTGAAGGCGGCATGAAACACTGGGTTCGCGACGTCGAACCCGACATGCCTTTGTATTGATAGGTGGCGGCCATGAGCTCTTATCTGATGCTGCATAACTCGATACTCGACGCCATCGGCCAAACGCCGATCGTGCGCCTGGAAAAACTTTCCACCGACCTTGGCGTGGAGGTCTTCGTCAAACTCGAATCGCTGAATCCCGGTGGCAGTCACAAAGCACGCATCGCACTGGGCATGATCCTCGATGCCGAGCGCAAAGGCATTCTGGTGCGTGGCACACAACAGACCATCATCGAACCCAGCGGTGGCAACACCGGCATTGGCCTGGTGATGGCGGGCAACGTGCTGGGCTACAAAGTGGTGCTGGTGATTCCGGACAACTACAGCCCGGAAAAGCAAAAGTTGCTCCGCCTGTATGGCGCCGAAGTGGTGCTGTCCGACAGTCGTCAGGGCAACAACTCCCACGGCCAGAAAGCCATGGAGCTGCAACTGGAGAACCCCCACTACGTGATGCTCAATCAGCAGCGTAACGGGGCCAACCCTGAAACCCACCGCCAAGGCACCGCTCGGGAAATTGTCCGGGCATTTTCCGGTCGTCGGGTGGACTATTTTGTGGGCGGAATCGGTACCGGCGGTCATATCACCGGCATCGGCGAAGTACTCAAGGCGACCTGGCCTGCCATTCGCGTATTGGGCGTCGAACCCGAAGAATGCGACCTGCTCAGTGACAAGCACGCGCCCCACCAGATCCAGGGGCTGTCGATCGGCATCGTGCCGAGCATCCTCAACCTCTCGGTACTGGACGGCATGCTCAAGGTTTCCAAGGATCAATGCCTGGAAATGATGCAACGGGTCATGCGTACCGATGCTATCAGCCTGGGGCTTTCATCGGCGGCCAACCTGGTCGCCATTGCCGCCCTGGCCAAGGAAATGCCCGAACACTCCACTGTCCTGACCATGGTCTACGACAGCGCGGACGCCTACCTGCCCTTATTCGAATAATCCAAATGCGGGGTGCCTCCATGGGAGGCTTCATTGATATGCAACAGCTGCACGATGAGTTGCTAGCGCACCTCATCAACACCCTCGATCCGGCTGATTTGCTGCAACTGGATGGCCATTTGCACACAGTGCTGCCCTGTGTGGCCGAGTGGCTCGCCGAGGACCTGATGGCCTTCGCCTCCCGCGACCCGGCATCGCAAGGTCGCGGCAACCTGATCCTGGAGTCGTACGCGTCCTTCAAGGCCGTACTCTACTATCGCCTGGCTCATCAGGTGTTGAAGCTTGGCGGCGAAGAGGACCGCTATTTCCCCTGTATCGCGCAAAAACTCAGCAACCAGGGCAAGCTGCTTTCGGGCGCCGAGATCCACCCGGCCGCGCGGATCGGTCGCCGGTTTGTCCTCGATCATGGCTATGGCACGGTGATTGGCGAAACCTGCGAGATTGGCCACGACTGCTACATCCTGTGCGGCGTGACACTGGGCGCGCGCGGGATTGCCAACAACCCCAATGGCAAACGCCACCCGCGCCTGGGCAACAATGTAGAGATCGGCGCGGGAGCCAGAATTCTTGGCTGCGTGACGATTGGCGACAACGTCTTTATCTCTCCGGCGTGCGTCATTACCCATGACGTACCGGCCGACACGAAGGTGAAGATCGTCAACCAGGTCCAGCTGCAGAAATCTTCAGAGTCCGATCATGGCGGCTTCCTCGGGGCCTTTGCGCTCAACGAGCGCTTGCACCTGGTCGGTGAAGTCAGCAACAGCCCGCATGTCACGCTGCTGGATGCAGACTTTAATCCGCTGAGCAGCCTTGCCCTGGAACCCACTGTCAAAGAGCGCAGCCACCTGCAGTTTCGGATTCATCACACCGAAGATGGCGACTACCCACCGCGACTGCCACTGAACCTGCACGTCTGCGGTCCCAACCAGGACATTACCTTGATCGCCCCACCGGGCTTGAGCGCGATGGTTCGGCGCCTGATGCAAGCTCGCCCTCAATCTGTCGGAGGTTGAACATGTCGGTACACACGATGGAAACCCTGGCGCTTTACGATAACGCGCCCTACCAGAACGCTTTCGACGCTCGGATCGTGGCTGTCAGCGATCAGGGTATCGCCCTGGAGCACACACTGTTTTATCCAACGGGTGGCGGCCAACCCGGGGACACCGGCCTTATCACCTTGCCCGACGGCACCCACCTCAACGTGACCGGTACGGTGCGCGACCCGCTCTTGCGTTCGATCATCTGGCATCAGCTGGAGGCTTATCCCCCGCAACTGCGAGCCGGCTTGAAGATCGACGCAAGCCTGGACTGGGAACGACGTTACCAGCACATGAGAATGCATACGTGTCTGCACCTGCTGTGCTCGATCATCGATGCTCCGGTCACCGGGTGCAGCATCAGCCATGATAAAGGGCGGCTGGATTTCGACCTGCCGGAAATGACCCTCGAAAAGGAACGCATCACCGAGCAACTGAACGCCCTTGTGGCTCAAGGCCTGGAGGTGAAACACCTGTCCATGCCGGCGTCCGAGTACACCACATTGCTGCAGATAACCCGCACTCAAGCCGTCGCACCACCGGTCATACAAGGCGCGGTCCGGGTCATCGAAATAGATGGCGTCGATATCCAGCCTTGCGGAGGGACACACGTCATCAATACCGAAGAAATTGGCCGGGTCTTCTGCGAAAAAATCGAGAAAAAGAGCAAGCACAATCGGCGAGTTATTTTGCGTTTCGGGGAGAGTACAACCGATCCATCACGGTGACACACGTGCAAACGCCCCTCAGATCACCCACAAATCCACAAAACGGTTGACCGGCGTCGCTTCAAGCGCAGCCTGGTCCTTGCACAGGGCGAAGATTTCAGCCGAGCGCTGCGCGGTGAACCGGGTTGCCAGGTTGGCCTTGAATTTGTCTTCCAGCAATGGAATGCCTTCGACACGGCGACGGCGGTGACCGATGGGGTATTCAACCACGACTTGCACGGTGCTTGATCCATCGTTGAAGAACACTTGAATCGCGTTGGCGATGGAGCGCTTGTCGGCCTCCAGGTATTGGCGGGTGAAACGCGGGTCTTCGACGATGACCATCTTCTCGCGCAGCTCGTCGATGATTGGATGAGCCGCGTGAAACTCGTCCTCGTAGTGCTCGGCTACCAGGTTGCCGAACGCCAGCGGTACGGCAGTCATGTACTGAATGCAGTGGTCGCGGTCAGCAGCGTTGGCCAGTTTACCGACCTTGGAAATGATGCGGATCGCGGACTCATGGGTGGTGATGACGATCTTCTCGATCTCGTGCAGACGATCCTTGACCTGCGGATGCAGGATCACCGCGGCTTCGCAGGCGGTTTGCGCGTGGAACTCGGCTGGGAAACTGATCTTGAACAGCACGTTCTCCATCACGTAGCTGCCATATTTCTGCGAGAGGCTGAAAACCCGCTGGCCTTCAGGCTTGAGCGCCAGATCCTTGTTGGTGTGGCTGAACAGCACGTCGTAGAAACCCCATTGCGTTGCCGTCAGCACGCCGGGGATGCCCATTTCACCACGCAGGGCGATATCTGCCAGACGCACGCCCCGGCTGGACGCATCGCCCGCCGCCCAGGACTTGCGCGAACCGGCGTTCGGCGCGTGACGGTAGGTGCGCAGCGCCTGGCCATCGACGAACGCATGGGACAGCGCGGACAACAGTTGTTCGCGGTTGGCCCCCATCAGTTTCGCGGTGACCGCGGTGGAGGCGACTTTGACCAGGATCACGTGGTCCAGGCCGATCCGGTTGAAGGAGTTTTCCAGGGCAATCACGCCCTGGATCTCGTGGGCCATGATCATCGCTTCCAGCACCGTGCGCACGGTCAACGGCGCGTCGCCACTGGCCACCCGTTTCTGCGACAGGTGATCGGCAACGGCGAGGATCCCGCCGAGGTTATCGGACGGATGGCCCCACTCGGCCGCCAGCCAGGTGTCGTTGTAGTCGAGCCAGCGTACGGTGCAACCGATGTCCCACGCCGCCTTGACCGGGTCCAGGCGGTAACTGGTGCCCGGCACCCGAGCGCCGAACGGAACCACGGTCCCCTCGACGATCGGCCCCAGGTGCTTGGTGCACTCAGGGAAACGCAGCGCCAGCAGACCGCAACCGAGGCTGTCCATCAGGCAGTTGCGGGCGGTGTCCAGCGCCTCTGCGGACTCTATCTTGTAGTTCAGGACGTAGTCGGCGATGTCCTGCAGGACGGTGTCGTAGTCGGGGCGGATGTTCAGGTCGACGTTGGCGCTCATGTTCCATTTACTCCGCTAAGGGTAAAACGTTACCCCTCTGTAGGAGCTGCCGAAGGCTGCGATCTTTTGATCTTCAGCGTACGTGATGACGCCAAAAGATCGCAGGCTGCGCCAGCTCCTACGCAAAGGTGCCGTTCAAAATGCATCACCAGGCACACGCACCCAGCCTTCCATCAACACCCGCGCACTGCGGCTCATGATGGCTTTTTTCACGGTCCATTCACCGTTGACCTGGCTGGCCTCGGCGCCTACGCGCAGGGTGCCCGATGGATGACCGAAGCGTACCGCGTTGCGCGCAGTGCCGCCCGCGGCCAGGTTGACCAGAGTGCCCGGAATCGCCGCGGCGGTGCCGATCGCGACAGCGGCGGTGCCCATCATGGCGTGGTGCAGCTTGCCCATCGACAGTGCGCGCACCAGCAGGTCGACGTCACCCGCCGCCACCGGCTTGCCGCTGGAGGCGAGGTAATCGGCAGACTTGCCGACAAAGGCGACTTTGGGTGTGTGTTGGCGCTTGGCAGCTTCATCGAGGTGCTCGATCAGGCCCATGCGCAGTGCGCCGTGAGCACGAATAGTCTCGAACATCGCCAGCGCCTTGGGGTCACCGTTGATTTGGGCCTGCAACTCGGTACCGGTGTAACCGATGTCCTCGGCGTTGACGAAGATGGTCGGGATCCCGGCATTGATCATGGTCACCTTGAGCGTACCAACGCCTGGCACCTCCAGATCATCCACCAGATTGCCGGTAGGGAACATCGACCCCCCGGCGCCCTCCTCCTCGGCGGCCGGATCCATGAATTCGAGCTGGACTTCGGCCGCTGGAAAGGTCACGCCGTCGAGTTCGAAGTCACCGGTTTCCTGCACCGCACCGTCGGTGACGGGCACGTGGGCGATGATGGTCTTGCCGATGTTGGCTTGCCAGATACGCACGATGGCCACGCCATTGCGCGGGATGCGACTGGCGTCCACCAGGCCGCTGCTGATGGCGAATGCGCCGACTGCGGCCGAGAGGTTGCCGCAGTTGCCGCTCCAGTCAACGAAAGGCTTGTCGATGGAAACCTGACCGAACAGGTAATCGACGTCATGGTCGGCCTTGGTGCTTTTCGCCAGGATCACCGTCTTGCTGGTGCTCGAGGTCGCCGCGCCCATGCCGTCGATCTGCTTGTCATAAGGGTCGGGGCTGCCGATCACCCGCAGCAACAATGCGTCGCGGGCCGCGCCCGGGACCTGTGCCGATTCGGGAAGGTTTTGCAGGCTGAAGAACACGCCTTTGCTGGTGCCACCGCGCATGTAGGTGGCGGGAATCCTGATTTGTGGTGCGTGAGCCATGGAACGGGTTTCCTTATTGGCAGCGGCGAGACCTTGGCGGCCCGCCGCTGCACGTCGGGTTAGACGGCAACAGCCGATTCGAGGAAGTCCTGGGCGAAACGCTGCAGCACGCCGCCAGCCTCATAGATCGAGACTTCTTCGGCAGTGTCGAGACGGCAGGTGACCGGTACTTCGAGTCGCTCGCCGTTCTTGCGGGTGATCACCAGGGTCAGGGTGCTGCGCGGGATACGTTCGCCGATTACGTCGAAGGTTTCACTGCCGTCGATGCCCAGGGTATGGCGATCAGTGCCCGGCTTGAACTCCAGCGGCAGCACGCCCATGCCCACCAGGTTGGTGCGGTGGATGCGTTCGAAACCTTCGGCCGCAATGGCTTCGACACCGGCCAGGCGCACGCCTTTGGCCGCCCAGTCACGGGACGAGCCCTGACCGTAATCGGCACCGGCGATGATGATCAGCGGCTGCTTGCGTTCCATGTAGGTTTCGATGGCTTCCCACATGCGCATGACCTGGCCTTCCGGTTCGACGCGCGCCAGAGAACCTTGTTTGACCTTGCCGTTTTCCTGAACCATTTCGTTGAACAGTTTCGGGTTGGCGAAGGTGGCGCGTTGCGCGGTCAAGTGGTCGCCGCGGTGGGTGGCGTAAGAGTTGAAGTCCACCTCTGGCAAGCCCATCCTGGCCAGGTATTCACCGGCAGCGCTGTCGAGCATGATGGCGTTCGACGGCGACAAGTGGTCGGTGGTGATGTTATCCGGCAGCACAGCCAGAGGGCGCATGCCCTTGAGCGGACGAGCACCGGCCAGCGCGCCTTCCCAGTACGGCGGACGGCGGATATAGGTGCTCATCTCGCGCCAGTCGTACAGCGGCTCGACCTTGGGACCGGTGTCTTCCTCGATGGCGAACATCGGGATGTAGACCTGGCGGAACTGCTCCGGCTTGACTGAAGCCTTGACCACGGCGTCGATCTCTTCGTCGCTTGGCCAGATGTCCTTGAGGCGAATTTCCTTGCCGTTGGCATCCAGGCCCAGCACATCCTTCTCGATGTCGAAACGGATGGTCCCGGCAATGGCGTAGGCCACCACCAGTGGCGGCGATGCAAGGAACGCCTGTTTGGCGTACGGGTGGATTCGACCGTCGAAGTTGCGGTTACCCGAAAGTACCGCAGTGGCATACAGGTCGCGGTCGATGATTTCTTGCTGGATCACCGGATCCAGCGCGCCGGACATGCCGTTGCAGGTGGTGCAGGCGAAGGCCACGATACCGAAGCCCAACTTTTCCAGTTCGTTAGTCAGGCCGGCTTCGTCCAGGTACAAGGCAACGGTCTTCGAACCGGGCGCCAGGGACGACTTGACCCACGGCTTGCGGGTCAGCCCCAGTTTGTTGGCGTTGCGCGCCAGCAGGCCGGCGGCGATGACGTTGCGCGGGTTGCTGGTGTTGGTGCAACTGGTGATGGCGGCAATGATCACCGCACCATCCGGCATTTGCCCCGGCACGTCGTCCCACTGGCCGGAAATGCCTTGGGCCGCGAGGTCCGAAGTGGCGACACGGGCGTGGGGATTGCTCGGGCCGGCCATGTTGCGCACCACCGAAGACAGATCAAAGGTCAGCCCACGTTCGTACTGAGCGCCCTTCAGGCTGTCGGCCCAGAGGCCGGTCAGTTTTGCGTAACTCTCGACCAGTTTCACTTGCTCGTCTTCACGGCCGGTGAGCTTGAGGTAGTCGATGGTTTGCTGGTCGATATAGAACATCGCCGCGGTAGCACCGTATTCCGGAGCCATGTTGGAGATGGTCGCGCGATCGCCCAGGGTCAGGGCCGAGGCACCTTCACCGAAGAACTCCAGCCAGGCGCCGACTACCTTTTGCTGGCGCAGGAATTGGGTCAGCGCCAGCACCATGTCGGTGGCGGTGATGCCCGGTTGCAACTTGCCGGTGAGTTCGACGCCGACGATTTCCGGCAGACGCATCCAGGAAGCGCGGCCGAGCATGACGCTTTCGGCTTCAAGACCACCGACACCGATGGCGATCACCCCAAGGGCATCGACGTGCGGGGTATGACTGTCGGTGCCCACGCAAGTGTCGGGAAAGGCCACGCCATCACGCACCTGGATCACCGGAGACATTTTCTCCAGGTTGATCTGGTGCATGATCCCGTTACCCGGCGGAATCACATCGACGTTCTTGAAGGCTTTCTTGGTCCAGTTGATGAAGTGGAAGCGGTCTTCGTTGCGACGGTCTTCGATGGCGCGGTTTTTTTCGAACGCCTCGGGATCGGAGCCGCCAGACTCAACGGCCAGGGAGTGGTCGACGATCAGTTGAGTCGGCACCACCGGGTTCACTTGCGCCGGATCACCACCTTGCAGGGCGATTGCATCACGCAGGCCGGCGAGGTCGACCAGCGCGGTCTGGCCGAGAATGTCGTGGCACACCACGCGAGCCGGGAACCACGGGAAGTCGAGGTCGCGCTTGCATTCGATCAGCTGTTTCAGGGAATCGACAAGCGTGGCCGGGTCGCAGCGACGCACCAGGTTTTCCGCCAGCACGCGGGAAGTGTACGGCAGGGTGTCGTAGGCCCCGGGCTGGATGCCATCGACTGCCGCGCGGACGTCGAAGTAATCCAGGCGACTACCGGGTAGGGATTTGCGGAATTCAGTATTCATGGGCGTCAGGACTCGGTCACGGTAATTTCAAAGGGGGCGCCTGGCACCTGGCTTGAAGTGAACCCGCTCCCACAGGATCCGGTTTCCACCTACAAATCTCAGCGTCTGTCAGGCACCCACCGGTCAGCGTTGTTCGATTGGCACGAACTTGCGCTGTTCGACGCCGACGTACTCGGCGCTCGGGCGGATGATGCGGTTGTTGGCGCGCTGTTCGAACACGTGCGCGGCCCAGCCGGTCAGGCGCGAGCAGACGAAAATCGGTGTGAACAGTTTGGTCGGGATCCCCATGAAGTGGTACGTCGAGGCATGGTAGAAGTCAGCGTTGGGGAACAGCTTCTTCTGCTCCCACATGGTCTTGTCGATGGCTTCGGAAACCGGGAACAGGACCTTGTCGCCCACTTCGTCGGCGAGTTTTTTCGACCAGCGCTTGATCACTTCGTTACGCGGATCGTTGTCTTTGTAGATCGCGTGACCGAAGCCCATGATCTTGTCCTTGCGCTCGAGCATGCCGAGGGTGCCTTTGATGGCCTCTTCGGGGGACTTGAAGCGCGAGATCATTTCCATCGCCGCTTCGTTGGCGCCGCCGTGCAGCGGGCCGCGCAGGGTACCGATAGCCGCCGTTACGCAGGAGAACATGTCTGACAATGTCGATGCACACACCCGTGCGGCGAAGGTCGAAGCATTGAATTCGTGTTCCGCGTAGAGGATCAGCGAAACATCCATTACTTTGCGGTGCAACTCGCTCGGCTTTTTGTCATGCAGCAGGTGCAGGAAATGCCCGCCGATGGACTCTTCATCAGTAACGCAGTTGATCCGCAGGCCGTCGTGGCTGAAGCGATACCAGTAGCACATGATCGCCGGGAACGCGGCCAGCATCCGGTCGGTGACATCATGTTGCTCAGAGAAATCATTCTCCGGCTCGATATTGCCGAGGAACGAAGCGCCAGTGCGCATCACGTCCATCGAGTGAGCGTCGGCAGGAATGCGTTCGAGCACTTCCTTCAAGGCTTGCGGCAGGTCGCGCAGCTTGCTCAGTTTGCTCATGTAAGCAGCCAGTTGCGCCTTGTTCGGCAGATCGCCGTACAGCAGCAGGTAAGCCACTTCTTCAAACCGCGCGTCGGCAGCCAGTTCGCGAACGTCATAGCCGCGATAGGTCAGACCGGCGCCCGACTGTCCGACGGTGGACAGTGCGGTTTGCCCGGCAACCTGGCCACGTAGCCCGGCGCCACTCAATACTTTTGCTTCGGCCATTGCTCTCTCCAATCTTGAATTTGTTAGGGAATCGGCAAGTTGTGTTTCATCAGGTTCTTTGTGTGATGCCGAAAGATCGCAGCCTCGCGTTGTTCGACAGCTCCTACGCGCGCGGTGACCGAGCCTGGCAACATCCCCGTAGGAGCTGTCGAGCAACGCGAGGCTGCGATCTTTTAGCGGTAGCGCCAAACAACGCGATCTTTTGATCTTTACTTCTTCGCAGCAAACAACGCATCAAGCTTCTGCTCGAACACGTGGTAATCAATGGCGTCGTACAGCTCCATGCGGGTTTGCATTGTGTCGATCACGTTCTGCTGCGTGCCGTCGCGGCGAATCGCCGTGTAGACGTTTTGCGCGGCCTTGTTCATGGCGCGGAACGCCGACAGCGGGTACAGCACCAGCGACACACCAACAGACCCAAGCTGTTCGGTGGTGTACAACGGCGTCGCACCGAACTCGGTGATGTTGGCCAGGATCGGCGCTTTCACGCGGCTGGCGAACAGCTTGTACATGTCCAGCTCGGTGATGGCTTCCGGGAACACCATGTCGGCACCGGCTTCGATGCAAGCGGCAGCGCGCTCCAGTGCCGACTCCAGACCTTCCACCGCCAGCGCGTCGGTACGCGCCATGATCACGAAGCTGTCGTCGGTACGGGCATCGACGGCGGCCTTGATGCGGTCGACCATCTCCTGCAGGGACACGATTTCCTTGTTCGGACGGTGACCGCAGCGCTTGGCACCGACCTGGTCTTCGATATGAATTGCCGCCGCGCCGAACTTGATCATTGACTTGACGGTCCGAGCCACGTTGAACGCCGAGGAACCGAAACCGGTGTCCACGTCCACCAACAATGGCAGGTCGCAGACGTCGGTGATCCGCCGTACGTCGGTCAGCACGTCATCCAGACCGGTAATCCCCAGGTCCGGTACGCCCAGGGAACCAGCGGCCACCCCGCCACCCGACAGGTAGATAGCCTTGAAACCGGCGCGCTTGGCCAGCAGGGCGTGGTTGGCGTTGATTGCGCCGACCACTTGCAACGGTTGTTCACTGGCGACCGCATCGCGGAAACGCTGGCCTGGAGTGCTCTTGTTGGAACTCATGACTCACCTCGTGGAGTGGCTGTCGGATTGGCGCTGCCCTGGTAGTGACGCGCGATATTGCGTTTGGAAGCGCCGATGTGACGGCGCATCAACAACTCGGCCAGTTCCCCGTCGCGATCAGCGATCGCGTCGAGAATCCGGTGGTGTTCGGCGAACGCCTGACGCGGGCGGTTAGGCGTGACGGAAAACTGAATGCGGTACATGCGCACCAACTGGTACAGCTCACCGCAAAGCATCTGGGTCAGGGTGCGGTTGCCGGCGCCCTGAATGATTCGGTAGTGAAAGTCGAAATCGCCTTCTTGCTGGTAGTAACCGACACCGGCCTGAAACGCCGCATCGCGCTCATGGGTCTCGAGCACCCGGCGCAGCTCGTCGATTTCTTCGACCGTCATGCGCTCGGCGGCCAGGCGACAGGCCATGCCTTCCAGGGATTCACGGATTTCATAGAGTTCGATCAGCTCGGCCTGGCTCAGGGAAACCACCCGCGCTCCGACGTGCGGTATGCGCACCAGCAGTCGTTGCCCTTCCAGCCGGTGGATCGCCTCGCGCAGTGGCCCGCGGCTGATGCCGTAGGTGCGCGCCAGTTCCGGCTCGGAGATCTTGCTGCCCGGGGCGATCTCGCCCTTGACGATAGCCGCCTGGATACGCCGGAACACGTTCTCGGAAAGCGTCTCCGAATCGTCCTGCATTACCTGTGGGGGATCGAGTTGATCCAACATATTGTCGACACCTTGTAAGCCAATGCGACAAAAACTAGCGAATTAAGTGGATTCAGTCAAAGGAAAAATAGGTATTGTCGACAATCGTCTAATAACCAACAGCACCATAACCACGCAGAAGCTCTGTTTATAGCCGCCCTCGGGCGCTGGCGCCATAAAACCAGCATGCTAGAATGCCGCCCGCATTTGCCTGTCGCCTTAATAAGGCAGGCACACGAGGGAGTTTGCGCAGCAATGCCAGTCGCCTTGAATTGAAGATCGCACTGCAACGCGCCAGGATTTATGAGACTCAAGCCCTTCCTTTTATTGCTTTACCTGCTCTGCCTCTCCGGGGTGAGTGCTGCCGCCGAGAAGACCGTTTACGGCTTGAATGAATATGCTCAGCTTTCCGGGATCAACCTGGAAGTCGCCGCCAAACTCGACACCGGTGCCAAGACCGCCTCCCTCAGCGCTCGCGACATCAAGCGGTTCAAACGCAACGGCGAGTCCTGGGTACGCTTCTACCTGGCGATCGACGCTGCGCATTCGCACCCGATCGAGCGCCCGCTGGCACGGGTCAGCAAGATCAAGCGTCGCGCTGGCGACTACGACCCCGATGAAGGCAAGAACTACACCGCCCGCCCGGTCATTGCCCTGGATATCTGCATGGGCAGCACTTTACGCAGCATTGAAGTGAACTTGACCGACCGAAGTGCATTCCAATACCCGCTCCTGATCGGCTCCGAAGCGCTGAAACGCTTTGATGCGCTGGTCGACCCCAGCCTTAAATACGCTGCCGGCAAACCCGCCTGCGCCACCGACGCTCTTACCGCAGAGTAATTTCAATGCGCTCTATTACCCTCCATCTGAAAATCCTGATCGCCATCCTGGTGGTGCTGGGCATTTCGATCACGGCCTATCAGATCCTCGTGCTTGGCATTCCGGTGACCGAAGATGCCACCGACGACTTGTGGAACATCGACGCCAAGGTCGAGTTCGTCGCGAACGCCAAGGACCCGATCAAGATCCAGATGTTCGTGCCGCCGCTGAGCCGCGACTACGTCAGCCTGAACGAGAGTTTCATCTCCAATAACTACGGGGTGGCGGTCAACCGCGTCGACGGCAATCGCAAGGTCACCTGGTCGGCACGCCGCGCCAAGGGCAACCAGACCCTCTATTACCGCCTGGTGCTGACCAAGCGTTACACCGGAGAAAAACTCAAGGTCAAAGGCCCTACCTTCCGCGACAGTATCGCCGTCGAAGGCCCGGAAAAAGTTGCCCTCGAGGCCCTGCTCGCACCGATTCGCCAGCACTCGGCAGACGTCGAAACCTTCATTGGCGAAGCCATTAAACGGGTCAACAACCTCAACGATGACAACGTCAAACTGCTGCTGGGCGGCGACCCGTCGACGGCGCACAAGGCGAAAATCGTCGAACTGCTGCTGTCCATCGGTCATGTCCCGGTGGAGAAGGTGCATACCATCCGTCTGGTGGCTGACCAGCCACAAACCCCGGAACTCTGGCTGCGCAGCTTCAACGGCACCGACTGGCTGTACTTCAACCCGGAAACCGGCGAACAGGGGCTGCCCACCGACCGTCTGCTGTGGTGGACCGGTGATGACAACCTGATCACCGTCGATGGCGGCAAGAAAGCCACCGTCACCTTCAGCATGAACAACAGCGAAATGAACGCCATTCGCCTGGCCAAACTGACCGACGAGAATTCCGACGCCAACTTCCTCGACTACTCGCTCTACGGCCTGCCGCTGCAAACCCAGCAGACCTTCATGATCATGGTGATGATCCCGATCGGCGTGCTGGTGATCCTGATCCTGCGCAACCTGATCGGCCTGCAGACCCTCGGCACGTTCACCCCGGTGCTGATTGCCCTGGCTTTTCGCGAGACCCAACTGGGCTTCGGCATCGTGCTGTTCACCATCATTACCGCGCTTGGCCTGTCGCTGCGCTCATACCTTGAACACCTGAAGCTGCAAATGCTGCCAAGGTTGTCGGTGGTGCTGACCTTTGTCGTGGTACTCATCGCCGCCATCAGCCTGTTCAGTCACAAGCTCGGCCTGGAACGCGGGCTGTCGGTCGCGCTGTTCCCGATGGTGATTCTGACCATGACCATCGAGCGCCTGTCGATCACCTGGGAAGAACGCGGTGGCGGCCATGCGATGAAAGTCGCGATCGGCACGTTGTTCGCCGCCACCCTGGCGCACTTGATCATGAGCGTGCCGGAGCTGATCTACTTCGTGTTCACCTTCCCGGCGATCCTGTTGATCATGGTGGGGTTCATGCTGGCCATGGGTCGCTATCGCGGCTACCGCCTGACCGAGCTGGTGCGCTTCAAAGCCTTCCTCAAGGCTGAATCGTAATGTTCGGTTTCTGGAAGACCTGGAAGGCCCTGGAAGCCCGGGGCATCATGGGGATCAATCGGCGCAATGCGGACTACGTGCTCAAGTACAACAAGCGCAGCCTGTACCCGATTGTCGATGACAAGATCATCACCAAGGAGCATGCAATCCGGGCCGGTATTCACGTGCCGGAACTGTACGGAGTGATCTCCACCGAGAAGGAAATCGACAAGCTCGACGAGATTATCGGCGGGCGCAACGACTTCGTCATCAAGCCGGCCCAAGGCGCCGGCGGTGACGGCATCCTGGTGATCGCCGACCGCTTCGAGGGTCGCTATCGCACGGTTTCCGGGAAGATCATCAGCCACGAGGAAATCGAACACCAGATTTCCAGCATCCTCACCGGCCTGTACTCCCTGGGCGGTCACCGCGACCGGGCGCTGATCGAATACCGCGTGACCCCGGACCAGATCTTCAAGAGCATCAGCTACGAGGGCGTGCCGGATATCCGCATCATCGTGCTGATGGGCTACCCGGTGATGGCCATGCTGCGTCTGCCGACCCGTCAGTCCGGCGGCAAGGCCAACCTGCACCAGGGCGCCATTGGCGTCGGCGTCGACCTGGCCACTGGCCTGACCCTGCGCGGGACCTGGCTGAACAACATCATCACCAAACACCCGGACACCACCAACGCGGTGGACGGCGTGCAGCTGCCCTATTGGGACGGTTTCATGAAGTTGGCGGCCGGTTGCTATGAACTCTGCGGGCTCGGCTACATTGGTGTCGACATGGTGCTGGACCAGGAAAAGGGCCCGTTGATCCTCGAACTCAACGCCCGCCCCGGCCTGAACATCCAGATCGCCAACGATTGCGGCCTGACCCTGCGCACCCATGCGGTAGAAGCTCGCCTGGAAGAACTGAAGGCCAAAGGCATCAAGGAAACCGCTGAAGATCGGGTGAAGTTCGCACAAGAGTTGTTTGGGCATATTCCGGCGGTCGAGGGCTGATCCTGTGGCGAGGGGGCAAGCCCCCTCGCCACAAGTTTCCCGTCAGCCGCTCCTGATCTATCTCTTCCCGACATCCCCTCTAGGAGCAATCCCTGCAGAGGACTACAATCGCCAGCCGCGCACCGAAGACTGATCTGCCCCGCATGTTGACCTGCTCCGTACACCCACTCCCCTATCGCGCCAACCCTGCCGAGTATTTCGCGGCGATTCGTCATGCTCCCGGTGCCGTGCTGCTCGACAGCGGCCGGCCGAGCGCCGAACGCGGGCGCTATGACCTGCTCAGCGCCTGGCCGCTGGAGCAACTGACGGTATTGCCGGAGGAACCCGGGGCCGAATTCCTCCAGCGGCTACGAGATAATCTGCGCCGACTCGGCGATGCCGAGCTGCCGCCACCTTATCAATTACCGTTCGCCGGTGGTTTGATTGGCTACCTCAGCTACGACTTCGGCCGTCGCCTGGAAACCCTGCCCCATCAGGCCCGCGATGATCTGCAACTGCCCGATGCGCACCTGGGCTTGTACAACTGGGCGTTGATCACCGACCACCAGCGCACCTCCAGCCAACTGGTGTTTCATCCAAGCCTGGCCGACAGCGAGCGTCAGCGTCTGATCGAGCTGTTCAACCAGCCTGCGACCGCGCCGGGTGAGGCCTTCACCTTGACCGCAGCGATGCGCGCCGACCTCAGTGCCAGCGACTATGAGCAGGCGTTCCTGCGCATCCAGCAATACATTCAGGCTGGCGACTGCTACCAGGTCAACTTTGCCCAACGCTTTCGCGCCCCCTGCGAGGGCGACCCGTGGACCGCCTATTGCGCGCTGCGAGCGGCTTGCCCGACGCCCTTCTCCGGCTTCCAGAGCCTGCCTGATGGCGGCGCAGTGCTGAGCCTGTCTCCTGAGCGCTTTGTCAAAGTCAGCGAAGGCCAAGTGGAAACCCGGCCGATCAAAGGCACCCGGCCACGGGGCAAGAATACCGCCGAAGATGCGGCCAACGCCGCCGAACTGCTGGCCAGCGCCAAGGACCGCGCGGAAAACCTGATGATCGTCGACCTGCTGCGCAATGATCTGGGCCGTACTTGCCGAATTGGCTCGGTGCGAGTGCCGGAGTTGTTCAGCCTGGAAAGCTACCCGAACGTGCATCACCTGGTCAGCAGCGTCACCGGCGAGTTGGCCGAGGGCAAGGATGCGCTGGACCTGATCGCCGGAAGCTTCCCCGGCGGGTCGATCACCGGCGCGCCGAAAATCCGCGCGATGCAGATCATCGACGAGCTGGAATCGACCCGCCGCGGGCTGTATTGCGGTTCATTGCTGTACCTGGATGTGCGCGGGGAAATGGACAGTTCCATCGCCATCCGCAGCTTGCTGGTCAAAGATCGGCAGGTCTGCTGCTGGGGTGGTGGCGGAATAGTCGCGGACTCGGACTGGCAGGCCGAGTATCAGGAATCCATCACCAAGGTGAAGGTGTTGCTCGAGACCTTGCAAGGCCTTTGATGTGTGCTTCGCACTCTCCGTGGACGCTCCTGCAATCGGGTCGCCTGATCGAAAAGATCGCAGCCTGCGGCAGCTCCTACAGGATCGCGTGTTCCTGCGATTTCACAGGTGTGCCCGGTCGGCGTGTTCCTGCGATTTCACAGGTGTGCCCGGTCGGCGTGTTCCTGCGATTTCACAGGTGTGCCCGGTCGGCGTGTTCCTGCGATTTCACAGGTGTGCCCGGTCGGCGTAGGAGCTGGCGCAGCCTGCGATCTTTTGATCGTGCTTTTCAGGCTTCCCAGTGGCATCGGGTCGCCTGATGGAAAAGATCGCAGCCTGCAGCAGCTTCTACAGGGTATTCACAGGCTGAGTTCGCGGTTCGAAGCCTTCAAAAACTCCTGCTTGAGCTCGGCAAAGCTGTGCACCGCCGGGAATTGCGGGAATTCGCGGATCACGTTCTCCGGCGCATGGAATAGAATCCCTGCGTCGGCCTCGCCCAGCATCGTGGTGTCGTTGTAGGAATCACCGGCGGCGATCACCCGGTAGTACAGGCTCTTGAACGCCAGTACCGACTGACGCTTGGGGTCTTTCTGGCGCAGTTGATAATCGCTCACCCGACCGCTTGCATCGATGATCAACCGATGGCACAGCAGTGTCGGGAAGCCCAGCTGACGCATCAACGGTTGAGAGAATTCATAGAAGGTGTCCGAAAGGATCACCACCTGAAAGCGCTCGCGCAGCCAGTTGACGAACTCGACGGCGCCATCCAGCGGTTTGAGGGTGGCGATCACCTCCTGGATGTCCGCCAGCTTCAAGCCGTGCTCATCGAGAATCCGCAGGCGCTGCTTCATCAGCACGTCGTAGTCGGGAATATCCCGAGTGGTTGCCTTGAGGGATTCAATCCCGGTTTTTTCGGCAAAGGCGATCCAGATTTCCGGGACCAGCACACCTTCCAGATCGAGACAGGCAATTTCCACAGGACACTCCGATTTTTAATGTTTATTGAGTTGAGCGGGTAAAAGGACAGCCGAACTCTAGCGATAAGCTCCGACCGGCGCAACGCAGAGGAGCAGGCCAGCCGCCGTCGGTTTTTGTTACTATCGAGCCTATCTAGAGCGCTAAGCGCCACCGACCTGTAGGAAACCGCCCTGATGAGCCAATCGTTCGACGTCGCTGAACTCGCCGCGACCTATGCCAACAAGTCCGCCCAGGACATTCTCAAACTGGCTTTCGCGCAGTTCGGCGATGACCTGTGGATCTCCTTCAGTGGTGCCGAAGACGTGGTGCTGGTCGACATGGCCTGGAAGCTGAACAAGAACGTTAAGGTCTTCAGCCTCGACACCGGCCGCCTGCATCCGGAAACCTATCGGTTCATCGAGCAAGTCCGCGAGCACTACCAGATCCAGATCGAACTGGTCTCGCCGGATCAAAGCAAACTCGAACCCTTTGTCAAGGAAAAGGGCTTGTTCAGCTTCTACAAGGACGGCCATGGCGAGTGCTGCGGCATCCGCAAGATCGAACCGCTGCGGCGTAAACTCTCCACCGTGAGCGCCTGGGCCACCGGCCAGCGCCGCGACCAGAGCCCGGGAACCCGCAGCCAGGTCGCCGTGATGGAAATCGACAGCGCCTTCTCCACCCCGGAACGCACCCTCTACAAATTCAACCCGTTGGCACAAATGACCAGCGAAGAGATCTGGGGTTATATCCGCATGCTCGAGCTGCCGTACAACAGCCTGCATGAACGTGGCTTCATCAGCATCGGCTGCGAACCCTGCACCCGCCCAGTCCTGCCCAACCAGCACGAGCGTGAAGGTCGTTGGTGGTGGGAAGAAGCCACGCAGAAAGAATGCGGGCTGCATGCCGGGAACATTATCAGCAAGGCCTGACCTCCTGTGGGAGCGGGCTTGCTCCTTGTATGTTGTCCCTGCACCCAACGAGAGAGGTTAAGGTCGGCGTAGGAGCTGGCGCAGCCTGCGATCTTTTGGCGGTTCTGAGGATTGCCCAGGAGCGAGATCAAAAGATCGCAGCCTGCGGCAGCTCCTACAGGTTCTGTGGCGGGCCTCAAAAAGTCACAACCTTCTCTCCTGACTTCCTCAGTCGACCTTTGCCACAAACCTCTCTGAAAAATAAATACCTGTTCAATCGGTCAATTTATATCGCTAAATTTTCAATTACTTATATCCGTTCGATAACAAAACGAAATTAACGCTGAAACTCATTGATCGCTAACTGGCATAAATCTGGCTTAAGTGCATACGTATTCTGTATACAATTAATTAAAAGCATACACACACTTTATATCCGCAAGCCTGAAGCGCCCTATCCCGTACAGGCTGCAGATGCCCCGTAACCAGTGATGCTTGATGCCCTTGACGAAGATTTGTCGAGCCCACGCTCATGCACAGTCATCGCGACGCCAAGCTTCAGGAGCCTGCCGGTGAATATCCTGGTGTTCACGGGGATTACAGTGCCGCTTTGCGGAGCGCAGTTCCAGATCAACGGCCGGATCATTGAATGCTCGATGATGAAGTCAGGCCCGCTGAAAATCCGACTTTCTCAACAGAATCGGCCAAACGAGGAAGCTCAAGCCCTGGCAGCTCCCCGTCCAACACAATGCCCCGCCGTCGATGATCACCTGATCCAATTGGCGCTGACCGAGCACCGCCAACCGCCCAGCACTTCATCTTTCGCCTGAATGGCCTGCGACCACCCAGCGTTCCCCCGAGAAAATCGAATGCACCCTGCATTTACGCTCGAATACAGCTCAATCTGGTAAGGCCAATTAAATTTTTTTATAAATTGGTCTTGCCAATATTTCTTCCTGAGCGTAGTTTTCTAGACGTGATCATCCAAGCGGCACTCAAGCCTGCACACAATAAGAGGAGGTCCAGATGCCCTGTCTCTATCCCCCCGTTGCTGCAGCACCCGCCCCTGCGCACCCCTCTTTCGCCTTGCCAATACCCCGTAGCCCACGCGCTATCGACGGAGAATAAAAATGCTGACTGTGATCTGTAACGAGCCGCGCTCGCTCACCGCAATCGAAAGCCCGATACCCACCCGCCAGCCCGGCGAAACCCTGATCAGGGTCAAGCGCGTGGGGGTTTGTGGCACTGACCTGCACATCTTCACCGGCAATCAACCCTACCTTGAGTACCCGCGGGTCATGGGCCACGAGTTTTCTGGCATCGTCGAAGCCAGCGACGAAGGCAGCGGCCTGGTCGCCGGCGACGTGGTCTACGTGATGCCGTATATCTCTTGTGGCACCTGCATCGCCTGCAGCCAAGGCAAGACCAACTGCTGCACCCGCATCCAGGTGCTCGGCGTGCACTGCGACGGCGCCTTTACCGAATACCTGAACGTCGCCCATCAGTTCATCCATAAGGCCGTGGGGGTATCGCTGGACCAAGCGGCAATGATCGAGTTCTTGTCCATCGGTGCCCATGCGGTGCGCCGCTCGAACATTCAAGCCGAGCAGCGCGCGCTCGTGGTTGGAACCGGTCCCATTGGCATGGCCGCGGCGATTTTTGCCGGGTTGCGCGGGGCCAGGGTCACCGTGCTCGACACCCGCGACGACCGCCTGGATTTTTGCCGCAAGCACCTGAACATTCACGCCGCGGTGAAAATTGGCGACGGTGATAAAGAAGCCCTCGCCGACCTCACCGAAGGCGACTTTTATGACGTAGTGTTCGACGCCACCGGCAACGCCCGGGCCATGGAACGCGGCTTCGAATTTATCGCCCACGGCGGCACCTACGTGATGATCTCGGTGGTGCGCGACTCGATCACCTTTTCCGACCCCGAGTTCCACAAGCGCGAAGCCACCCTGATGGGCAGCCGCAACGCCACCGTCGAAGACTTCCGCCACGTCGAGCAATGCCTGCGCGACGGTTTGATCCCCGACCAGGCGCTGAACACCCATCGCATCCCGCTGAGCGAAGTTGCCAACGCATTCACCACCCTGCTGGATCCGCAGCAAGGCGTGGTCAAAGCCATTATCGAGTGCTAGGAGCGTGGCGATGAGCGATAGCCAATTCCCGCCGATCCTGCAGTTTGGCACCAGCCGGTTTCTCCAGGCCCACGTCGATTTGTTCGTGTCCCAAGCGCTGGAGCGTGGCGATGCCTTGGGCCGCATTGCCGTGGTGCAGAGTACCGACAGCCCGGCCAGCACCGCGCGCACCGCGGCGTTGGCCAGTGGCACGCCGTACCGGGTGCTGATCCAAGGGGTCGACAACGGCCAGGCGGTCGAGCATAACCTCTGGGCCTCGGCGGTCAGCCGCGCGGTGCATGCCACCCAGCAGTGGCCGGCGCTACGTCAGGGCTTTGTCGAGCAGGTCAAGGTGGTGGTCTCCAATACCGGTGACCAGGGTTATCAACTGGCCCCACAAGACACCCCCGCGCTGCTCGCCGCCGACGCCCCGGCGCCGATCAGCTTCCCGGCCAAGCTGCTGGTGTTGCTGCACGACCGCTGGCAGCACGACGCGCACTCCACCCTGTCGCTGTTCCCCTGCGAACTGGTGGCGCGCAACGGCGATGTGCTGCGTGACCTGCTGGTCGGCCTGGCGCGCAGCTGGGCACTGGGCGCGGCATTCGAGGCTTACCTGACGCAGAATTGCCGCTGGGCCAACTCGCTGGTCGACCGCATCGTTTCCCAGGCCCTGGAGCCGGTGGGAGCGGTCGCCGAACCCTATGCCCTGTGGGCGATCGAGCGACAAGTGGGGCTGACCCTGCCCTGCAGCCACGAGGCCATTGTGCTCACCGATGACCTGGACCACTTCGAGCGCCTCAAGCTGTTTACCCTGAACCTGGGCCACAGCTATTTGGCCGAGCGCTGGCTCAGCGATACCCGGCCCGGCACCGAGACCGTCTACCAAGCCATGCAAAGCCCAGCGCTGCGCAATGACCTGGAAACCCTCTGGGCCAACGAAGTGCTCCCGGTGTTCGCTGCCCTGGGCAAGCTCGACGCCGCCCAGCGCTACATCGACAGCGTGCGCGAGCGCTTCGCCAACCCGTTTTTGCAACACCGTATCGCTGATATTGCCGCTAACCATAAAGACAAGAAACAGCGCCGCTTGCTGCCCCTGGTCGAGCTCGCCGCGCGGGTCGCGCCGGGCCTTGAGCAACCGATGCTGCGGGCCGCCCTGCTCAGCCAGCACTGAGCGGCGCATCAGAACCGTTGAGGATCCACCATGAACCTTGCAAGCTCATCGTTACTTGTACTGACCGCCGGTGATGACGTCGCGGTCGCGCGCGGCGACATCGCCAAGGGCCAGGAACTGCTCGCCGACGGTTTGCGCGTCACCGCGCTGGCCGACATCCCTTCGGGGCATAAAATCGCCCTGCGCGGCGTCGCCCATGGGCAATTGGTGCGCAAGTACGGCCAGACCATCGGCCAGGCGACTGCCACTCTGCGCCCTGGCGACTACGTGCATGTGCATAACCTGGAAATGCCGGCGGCCAGCTCCGCGCACTCGCTGGCCAACGTCTATCAACCCACGGTTTATCACGACGACGAGGCACGCTTCGCCGGCTATGTGCGCGCCGACGGCCGCGTCGGCACGCGCAACTACATCGGGGTGATTTCCAGCGTCAATTGCTCGGCCACCGTGTGCAAACAGATTGCCGCGGCGTTCGATGCCGGGCGCCTGAGGGATTACCCCAATGTCGACGGCGTAGTCGCGATTACCCATGGCAGCGGCTGTGGCATGGGCGCAAAGGGCGATGGCATCGAGATTCTCAAGCGCACCCTGCGCGGTTATGCCGACCACGTCAATTTCTCCGGTGTGCTGGTGATCGGCCTGGGCTGTGAAGTCAATCAGCTTGCACCGCTGATGGAGCAACTGGTTGATCGCCCCGCGCTGCTCAAGGTCAGCCTGGTGATCCAGGAAGCTGGTGGCACCCGTGAAACGGTACAGCGTGGGATTGGCCTGGTGGAGGCGATGCTCGCGCAGGTCAACAGCCAGCAGCGCAGCAGTGTATCGGCCAAGTACCTCACTGTGGGGCTGCAATGCGGTGGCTCAGATGGTTATTCGGGGATCACCGCCAACCCGGCACTGGGCGCGGCGGTCGACCTGGTGGTGCGCCATGGCGGCACCGCGATCCTCTCGGAAACCCCGGAGATCTACGGCGCCGAGCACCTACTGACCGCCCGCGCGGCGTCAGCGCAGATTGCCGACAAGCTGATGAGCTGCATTCATTGGTGGGAAGACTACGTGCGCCATCATGACGGCGACATGAACAACAACCCCTCCCCTGGCAACAAGGCCGGTGGCATCACCACGATTCTCGAAAAGTCCCTGGGCGCGGTGGCCAAGGCCGGCGCTACTGGCCTGATGGCGGTGTATCAGTACGGCGAGACGGTCGAGCAAAAAGGCCTGGTGTTCATGGACACCCCCGGCTACGACCCAGTGTCGGCCACCGGCCAGGTGGCGGGCGGCGCGAATCTGATCTGCTTTACCACCGGGCGCGGCTCGACCTACGGCTGCAAACCGACGCCGTCGCTGAAAATCGCCACCAACACCCGGCTGTTCCAGCGCATGTCGCTGGACATGGATTTCAATGCCGGGCCGATTGTCGACGGTGAAGAATCGGTGGCCGAAGCGGGTGCGCGTTTGTTCGAACTGATGCTCGCAACGGCCTCGGGAAAAAAAACCTGCAGCGAAGAAAACGGACTCGGCGACAACGAGTTTCTGCCTTGGCAAATCGGCGCGGTGATGTGACATGGACAAGCCAACTGAAGCAATCGAAGTCGTTACCTGCGGCGAAGCCATGGGGCTGTTCGCCGCCCAGGCCGACGGCAGCCTGCGCGAGGCCGAGCATTTTGCGCGCGCGGCGGCCGGCGCTGAGCTGAACGTGGCCACCGGCCTGGCACGCCTGGGTTTTCGCGTCGGCTATATCAGCCGTCTTGGCGACGACACCCTAGGCCATTGGCTGCGTGATGTCATGGCGCGCGACGGCATAGACCACCGGCACACCGTGCAAGACTCCGAGCACCCCACCGGCTTGATGTTCAAGTCGCGTCGGTCGGACGGCGGCGATCCCGAGATCGAATACCACCGCAAGGGCTCGGCGGCCAGCCACCTGGGCTTGGCCGACTACCCGGCCGCGTACTGCCGCGCCGCCAACCATCTGCACATCACCGGGATCAGCCCGGCGCTGAGCGACAGCGTGCGTGAACTGATCTTTCATATGGCCCGCGACATGCGCGCCGCGGGCCGCAGCGTATCGTACGACCCCAACTTGCGGCCACGGCTATGGCAATCCCAAGCCAGCATGGTGGCGTGCCTGAACGATCTGGCGGGTGTCGCCGACTGGGTATTCCCCGGCTTGGCCGAGGGCCGGCTGCTGAGCGGCCTTGAGCACCCCGCCGAAATCGCCCGGTTCTACCTGGCCATGGGCTGCTCGCTGGTGGTGATCAAGCTGGGCGTCGAAGGCGCCTACTACGCCACCCCCAGCGAGAGCGGCTACAGTCCCGCCCGCCCGGTGCCCCACGTGGTGGATACCGTGGGTGCGGGTGATGGTTTTGCCGTGGGCGTGATCAGCGCCTTGCTCGAAGGTTCAAGCGTCGCCCAGGCCGTGGCCCGGGGCAACCTGATTGGCGCCAGAGTCCTGGGTTTCCCGGGCGATAGCGACGGCTTACCGACCCGCCTGGAACTGGCGAGGTTTGCCGAACACACCTGATACGCGTAGTGAAGATGCCTGACCGCATCCTGGATAACACCTACTCCAACAATAAGAAGAGGTACGCTCCATGAGTTATCAAGACCTGTATGACTCGCCTGCACTGGCGAGTGGTGTCAAAAAAGCAGCCATCCGGCTGTTGCCGTTTCTCGCCCTCATGTACGCGCTAGCGTTTATCGACCGCGCCAACGTCGGTTTTGCCAAGATCGCCTATCAAGCCGACACCGGTATCGGCAACGCCGCATTTGCCTTGGGCGCGGGGATCTTTTTTATCGGTTATGCGCTGTTTGAAGTGCCCAGCAACCTGATCCTGCAACGCGTTGGCGCGCGAGTGTGGATGGCGCGAATCATGGTCACCTGGGGGATTGTCTCGGCGTCGATGATGTTCGCCACCACCGAGACATCGTTCTACGTCATCCGCTTTTTGCTCGGCGTCTCTGAAGCCGGCTTTATGCCTGGGATCATCTTGTACCTGACCTACTGGTTCCCGGCCAAACAACGCTCGCGGGCCATTGGCCTATTCTACTTTGGCGTGCCGGTGGCGATGCTGATCGGCAGCCCGCTGTCGGGTTTTATCCTCGACACCCACAACCCGTTCGGCCTGACCAACTGGCAGTGGATGTTCGTGGTGGAAGGCCTGGCAGCCTCGGTGGTCGGGGTGATTGCGTTCTTCTACCTGGCGAGCCGCCCCAGCGATGCCAAATGGCTGACCGCTGAAGAAAAACACGCGATGAACACCGTCATTGAAGGCGAAGAAAAAGCCAAGGCCCACAACAGCCCGAGTTCGATCTTTGGCGTGCTGAAAGACAAGCGCGTGCTGATGTTTATCGCCATCTACTTCTGCGTGCAGATCGGCAACGCACCGCTGGCGTTCTACTTGCCGGCCAAGCTGGCTTCGACACTGGGCGGTCAGGTCAACACCTCGGTCGGGCTGTTGCTGATGATCCCTTGGTTGTGCACCATCGTTGCCATGCGTATTGCCACGGTGTATGCCGACAAGCACAACAACCATCGCCTCGTTGCTACCTGCATGCTCGCCATCGGCACGCTGGCCTTTGCATCGCTGTCGGTGATTAACACGCCGGTGCTGACACTGATCGCGTTCTGTATCGCCATTCCGGGGCTGGTGGCCAGCCAGCCGGTGTTCTGGAGCTTGCCGACCCGCCACTTGGGCGGCACCAGCGCAGCCACCGGGATCGCCTTTATCATTTCGATTGGCAACCTGGGCGGCTTTGTATCGCCACAGATCAAGGCGTACTCCGATGCAGTAACGGGTAACAGCAGCACCGGCTTTCAGGTCGTGGCAGCGCTGTGCTTTGTCAGCGTGTTGCTGCTGATGTTGTTGAAGCGCACACCGTCGACGGCGGCCACTTACGCACCGCCCGCCGACCTGACGTCTAGTCGCTCGTAACCCCGCTTGTACCCTCAAGGCCTGCCTGCACCCGCAGCTCGGCCTTGACCACTTCCATCGCCGCGGTGGGCACCCGCCCCTTGCGGCTGATCAAGCCGAACGGCATCAAGCGCGCCGAAACCGTGACCGGTAGCGGCGCCAGCACGCCCAGGCTGCTGTAGTACTCGACCAACGACAGCGGCATCAGGGCAATCATGTCGGTCTGCTGGAGCAGCGATACGGTCAGCATCGTAGAGGCTGTTTCAAGCTGGCTGGTGGGTGCCGGCACCTGCGACTCGCGAAAAATCTGTTGGTAGATTTCCCGCAGCGGCGCCGGTTGCGATTGCACGACCCACGGGTAGCGGGCGAGCGTTTCGAGGCTCACGTCGGCGTTGTGCTGCTGCGGATGACCAGTGCGAGCGACGATCTGGATCACCTCTTCATCGAACACCTCGAAGTTCAGCTCGTCGCTGGGCCAGCCGTGGGTGATGCGCGCGACCACCAGGTCCAGTTGGTCGAGGTTCAAGGCGTGCAGCAACACGTCACTGGTGTCGATCACCACGGTGATGTTCAGCTTGGGATGGCGCCGGGTCAGTTGCGCCAGGGTGCGCGGCAACAGGCCGCCGACCAGCGAACCCATGGCGCCAATGCGCAAGGTGCCGAGGTTGCCCGATTGCAGCGCGGTCATTTCTTCGTGCAGGCCACTGAGGTCGGCAAACACCAATTGCGCATACCGAATCGCGGCTTCGCCCAGTTTGTTGGGCTGCAAGCCCTGGTGGGTGCGGGTAAACAACGCCTCGCCCACCAGGTTCTCGAGTTCGTGCAACGCCTTGGTCACCGCTGGCTGGGTCAGCGCCATGATCTGTGCGGTCTTACGCAACGAGCCTTCTTCAGACAACACAAACAGCAACTGCAAGTGGCGCATTCGCAGGCGGCTACGAAACTGCGCAAGTGGGTTGATCATGGGGGCTATTACCTGAGGTGATCGGCGTAGTCGAAACATTCAATTTCGGCGACTGGCCGCGCAAGACAGACTGCGGGCGCGGCACGAAAATAACATGAACAAGCCTGCTGCCACCGACAACGGCGGGGCAAGCTCCAATTTCAGGATAACCCCATGCCTACCCTCATTACCCAGGTTGCTGTACGCGATATTCGCTTCCCCACGTCCAAGAGCATGGACGGCTCGGATGCGATGAACTCGACGTCGGACTACTCCGCCACCTATGTCACCTTGCACACCGACTCGGGCGACGGCCTGCAAGGCCACGGCCTGACCTTTACCATCGGGCGCGGCAACGATTTGTGCGTTGAAGCGGTCAAGGCACTGGCCAAATTGTTTGTCACAGGCCGAACACTCGAAAGCATCACCAGCAACTTCGGCGCCTACTGGCATGAAATCGTGGCCGGTGACTGCCAACTGCGCTGGGTCGGCCCGGAAAAAGGCGTGGTGCATCTGGCGACCGCCGCCATCATCAACGCGCTGTGGGACCTGTGGGCGAAGAAGGAAGGCAAGCCGGTCTGGAAGCTGCTCGCTGACATGAGCCCCGAAGAGCTGGTGCGCTGCGTCGACTTCACGTTTATTACCGATGCGCTGACGCCTCAGGAGGCCATTGCGATGTTGCGCCGGGTGGCACCGGGCAAGGCCGAGCGTGAACAGCAGATGCTCCGCGAGGGCTACCCGGGCTACACCACGGCCGCCGGCTGGCTGGGTTACTCCGAGGAAAAAATGCGTCGCCTGGCTCGTGAAGCGGTCGAGGCGGGCTGGACTCACCTCAAGCAAAAGGTTGGTGCCGACATCGAGCAAGACATGCGCCGCGCGCAAATCCTGCGCGAAGAGTTGGGCTGGGAACGCAAGCTGATGATGGACGCCAACCAGACATGGGACGTTGACGAAGCGGTGAGCAACATGCGCCGCCTGGCCGAATTCGATCCTTGGTGGATCGAAGAGCCTACCAGCCCGGACGACGTGCTCGGCCACGCGGCGATTCGCCAGCGCATCCACCCGATCGGCGTAGCCACCGGTGAGCACGCGCACAACCGGGTGATGTTCAAACAGTTCTTCCAGGCCGGCGCCATGGACTTTTGCCAACTCGATCCGGCGCGTTTGGGCGGCTTGAACGAGGTGTTGGCGGTGGTGTTGATGGCGGCCAAGTTCGGCGTGCCGGTGTGTCCGCATGGCGGCGGCGTCGGCTTGTGCCAGTATTCGCAGAACATTGTGTTGTTCGATTACATCGCAGTCTCGGCTTCGCTGGAAAAACGCGTGCTGGAGTACGTCGACCACCTGCACGAAAACTTCCTCGAGCCGATCATGATCCGCCGCGGGCGCTACATGCCGCCACAACAGCCGGGATACAGCGTGACCATGAAAGAATCTTCGCTGGAGCACTTTGAATACCCTCATGGCCCGGAGTGGCAAGACCAGCAATAGGGTTTGGACGCTGATCCGAGAGATGATATTGCGAAGGCTGCCATCGAGGTTTCTCCTGCCAGCCTCGGCCTCTGTGGTAGCCTTTGGCATCATTTCTCGGATTCTGCCTCGATGGTTTCCTCCTCTCCTCCTTCAGAGCGCAAGCTCTACCAGAAAATCGCCGACCGTCTGCGTGAATACATCGCCCAAGGTGACTTCAAGGTCGGCTCGCGCTTGCCTCCTGAACGCGACCTGACGCAGTTGCTGGGGGTATCGCGGCCGTCGTTGCGCGAGGCGCTGATCGCCTTGGAGATCGAAGGCAGTATCGAGATCAAGATGGGCTCGGGTGTCTACGTTGCCGCGCGCCTGCATGAGGGTGGCGCACGCACCGTGACCCTTGGCGAGAGCCCCACCGAACTGATGCAGGCGCGTGCGCTGATCGAGGGCGAAGCTGTGGTGCTGGCATGCCTGCACGGAAAAAAAAGCGATTTTCGCTACCTGCAAGACTGCATCGACGCCATGCGCGCGAGCGTCAAAGCCAATCGCCCACCGCTGGATGACGACCGCAAGTTCCACCACCGCCTGGCGAAAATGACCGGTAACTCAGCGCTGGTACGGATCATCACCTCGCTGTTCGACGAGCGCCACAGCCCGATTTCATCGCACCTGAGCGAGCGTTCGGAAAACCCCGGCACCTGGGATGCCGCGGTGATCGAACACGAAGCGATCCTGCGCGCGCTGGAATGCAAGGACGTCATCGCCGCCCAAACAGCCATGCGCCAGCATTTGCTGCGCTCCGAAGCGCGCTGGTTGGGAGCGCTGGAGGCAGAGTAACCTGGCCCCTGGGGGCATCCTGTAGAGCACTATTTCCATGATCGGGGGATGATCCGGGATATGTGGTGAATGGACGAACACAGCCTGACCAATGATGCATCCTGAATAAGACTACCGCCGCACGTTGGGCATTTTTCTATAGTCGGGGTTGGCGACTGATGCACGCGCTGGGGATTGGAAGTGGATCATCGCATCAGGGGAAATCACTCCATCTGCAGACGTGCAGGCAAGAAAATCAGCATCGAGCTCACAGAAGCCGAGAGTGAATTGCTAGCGGAATTTGTGGCGTTTGATGCCGCTGCTATTGATCTGCTACCTCTTCGCACACCTCGACCGCATCAACATCGGCTTCGCCAAGATGCAGATGAGCGCCGACCTGAATTTCAGCGATACCGTCTACGGCTTTGGCGCCGGCCTGTTCTTTGTGGCTTATGCGCTGTGTGGCGTGCCGGGCCCGCTGTCAGGTGGCATCAAGAAAGCGTGGCCCGTATTCACTGGCTCAGGCCCACTCGGCCCGAGTGGCTAACCCGAACAATTCACGCAAGCCATTGATACCCAGCTTGCGGTACAGGCGTTTTACGTAGGTCGCGGCACTGACAGGGCGAACGCCCAGTTGTTCGGCAATGTCTTCCACAGCGAGACCGCTCAACATCAGGCGCAACAGCTCCTGTTCACGAAAGGTCAGCTCGATGTGTTGCTGTCGTATCACCCGCTCGGTCAGCAACAGAGGCATTTCGTTGGCTTGAAGGTAAGCGTGGTAGTGCAGGCGCACTGTCTGAATCAACAGCGGAGCGATGGTTTCCAGGTAACTCATTTCCCGTTCCGAGAAACGTCCGTGCTCACGGCCACGGTAGAAGTTTACCGACAACCAGCGGTTGCTTTCGCAGTGTGTCAGCAAGGCCACCCGTTCGGAAATCTGCGGCTGCTCGTAGCAAATGCGCCGGTACTCGGTATGCGTGATGTCATCGATGGACTGGCGTTGCACGATGGTACTCTGGCCGGAACCGCACTGGCTCATGACCTGTTGGTTGCCATCCTGGCCATAGAAGCGCTGGACATATTTGTTGGAAATCACCGGCAGCGAAACTTCCCGCGCCCGATCCGCGAAGGAGAACACCTGAGGGTTACCACGATGCGGATAGGCGAAGATCGTGCACTGGGCCAATGGCACGCCGGGGCCGATGACCTGTAGCAGATCAGCCGCCAGGTACTTGCTGCGGTTCAGGCCAACCCTGGCCAGCAGGTTGGCGGTGTGACCGATATTAAGGCTGTGTTCGCTGTTGCCGGGACGCAAGGGCCAGTACTGCATGACGGAGTCTCTCAGAGTGTCGGGCACAGGTTTTGCCGCTATTGCCAAAAGCGCGTGCCCGGCACTTTACCATCCTTCAGCGGGTCGGCCCTGGAGCCTCTCGCATTGCCAGTGGCAGCCGCAGGGCCAACAGGGCGCCGAGAATCAACAAGATGGCCGCATAGGCAAAGCCTGAACCGAAACTCTGGGTCAGGTCTTTCAGCCAGCCGACGACCAGCGGGTTGAGTGCCGAACCAATATTTCCCACCGCATTGATCACCGCGATACCCACCGCACGGGCCCGGAAACTCAACGCCTGGTCCGGCGTGGTCCAGAATATCGACATGGCACTGTATGAGCCGCTGGCGGCCATGCACACCCCCAGCAGTTGCAAGGGTGCAGACGTCGACAGTGCCGTGAGTATCCAGCCTGCCGCGGCCAGCAGCATGGGCAGCACCAGATGCCAACGGCGCTCGCGGGTACGATCCGAATGCAGGCCCCAGACGATCATCAGGATGATGGTGCAGATTTGTGGAATGGCCGCCAGAAAGCCAATCAACTCGTTACTGTTGGCGGTGTTGAAGCTTTTCACGATCAACGGCGTCCATACCGCGATCATTGCAAGGGTGTTGACCAGGCAAAAGTAGACCAGGCAGAACAGCAGGATTCGCGGGGAAATCAGCTCGGCCCATACGCTGCGAGAATCCTGGGCGACGGGTGCCGTTAAAGCGCCACGATCGGCATCCAGTGCGTCCTGCAGCAGCTTCTGTTCTTCGCTATCCAGCCACTTCGCCTGTTGCGGGCGGTCATCCAGGTAACTGAACACCACGCAGCCCATCAGCACCGAGGGCAGGCCTTCGAGCAGAAACAGCCATTGCCAGCCTTTCAATCCCCATGTGCCATCCAACCCCAGAATCACCCCCGAGAGCGCAGCGCTGAAACCCGCGGTAAACGGCATGGCGATCATGAAAAGCGCATTAGCGCGGGCCCGATAGACCGCGGGGAACCAAAAGGTCATGTACAGCAACACGCCAGGCAGAAAACCCGCTTCGGTAATACCGACCAATGTGCGCAGCAGGTAGAGAGAGGTGGCGTCCGTGGCAAACAGTGTGCAAGTGGACGCCAGCCCCCAGGCAATCATCAGACTGCCGATCCAGCGACGGGCACCGATTCGCGCCAGGGCGATATTGCTGGGAATGCCACAGGCGATGTAGGCGATGTAAAAGAAGGTGGTGGCCAGGCCGAATTGAGTACCACTCAGACCCAGGTCGCCCATCATGGTCAGGCCGGCGAAGCCGATGTTGATGCGATCCAGAAACGACAGTACAAAGCAGACAAACAAAAATGCGATCAGTCTTTTCGACACCTTCTTGCAAACCTGCTGGTAGCGGTCGTGAGCACCGGCAACAGCCGAGGGGGGCGCGCTGACAATATGACTGCGAGTCATTGGGGAACTTCCCGATTATTGTTATAGGAAGGCTCGCCGGCCTGAACAGACAGGTCGGCGGCAATTGCACGAAAGGCGTGATGCTGATTACAGGTCCAGTAAAGCTGTGCGGGTCAGCTCGAAGAATTGCTCGGCATCCCCGAGCGCGTGAGCACTGAGCAGCGCCAGTTTCACCAGGAACATTTCGCGCTTGCCCTGAGCGGTTTGATCAAGGGCGTCGGCGAGCTGGTCGTAAATATTTTCAATGTCGGTAATGGTCAGTTGCTTGTGTTCCATGCTCTTCTCCTCACTCATTGCCCAAGGCCGTTTCGATGGCCGCCTGCAAGGCCTCGCCGCTGAGTTGATGCCAGCGTGCGCAAACGTGTTGGTCCGGACGCACCAGATAAGCACTGCCCGCCGTCGCGCCATATTTGTTTCGCAGGTGCGTGCCGCGATCATCGACCAGAACGTCCGCCCCCCTGATCCCGGTTTGCCGATTGCCGGCAACGGCCAGTACCTGCAGCGGCACACCTTGCTCACGCAGCGATTGCACCTGAACCTGAATATCGCTGGGCACCTCGGTTGCATCGGTGAAATACAGCAAGTAGAACGACGCACCCAACTTGTCGAATAGAAACTGGTCGTCACCGAGTTGAATGTTCAACAGGGGGGCGCCCTGATGCGGACCGCCCGTGTAGCGATGGTTGTCGTCGCCCTTGCAGTTGAGGGCGGAATCAACGTAGTCATGGGGGCGAGAGGTACGCCAGTGGTAAAGCGGGCGGACGAACTCCTGCGTCAGCGACAGCGAAAGTACCGCATCGCGCACAAGGCAGTGGCCCGGGGTTGGCGGGGTCATGAAGCGGGTGCTTTTCCCCGCTTCGGCAATGATCTCGCGCGCGGCCCCTACCCGCTCCGCGCTATACGAGGCGAGCAGGCCCGGGCCGGCCACACCCTTGATGGTCAGGGCCAGCTTCCAGCCCAGATCGTGACAGTCCTGGAAACCGGTGTTGGCACCGCGAACACCGAAGATTGGCAGCAGGTGAGCGGCATCGCCGGTGAAAATCACTCGGCCATGGATGTAGTTCGGCAGGGTCAGAGCCCGTGCCGAATACACCGAGCACCAGTCCAGTTCCCATTGCGGGTTTTCCACCCCGACGATGCCCAGTTGCGCATTGATTCGCTCGCGCAAGGAGTCGGCCGACAAGGCCTGTTCCGGCGTTTCGTCTCGCGGCAGCTGATAGTCGATGCGCCAGATATTGCCTGGCTCACGATGCATGAGCACGGTGTTGCCAGGGTTCCAGTGCGGGTCGAAGTAAGCCAGGCGCTCGGTGGGCAGATCGAGATCGATCTTGATGTCGGCAATCACAAAGCGCCCTTCATAGGAGGCACCTTCGAGTTGCAGGCCAAGCAGGCCGCGAATGGCCGAGCGCGCGCCATCGGCGGCAATCACCCAGTTGGCTTCCAGCCGGTAGTCACCGGCCGGCGTATCAACGTCCAGCGTCGCGTAATCCTCGGCCTGAACCAGCGATCTGACCTTGTTCCCCCAACGCAACTCGATCAGCGGGTTGGCTTGACAGGCTTCGACCAGAAACTGCTCCAGGCAAGGCTGTTGCAGGTTGGTCATCGGCGGGAAGCGGTCGTCCGGGTCGTGTGGCGCCTCCATGCGAAACACCCGTTGGTTGCGGTAGAAGGAGTTGCCAAAGCGCCACCCCAATCCCGCCGAGGTGACTCGTTCGGCGACGCCAACTTGCTGGAGAATCTCCAGGGAGCGGCGAGTGAATACGATGGCGCGGCTGCCTTCGCTGACCTGCCGTTCAGACTCCAGCACAATCGACGGGATGCCGTAGCGGGCCAGATCCAGTGCCGTCGTCAGGCCGATAGGCCCGGCACCGACAATGACCACGGGGCGACGTTCGACCTGACCGGCGTTCACGCTGGCGGTGTGGGCAGGGAAAACCTGGTAATCGAAATAAATTGAGCGACGTGGCTCGGCGAGTGGTGTGTGCATCGCAATGCATCTCCGGATTCTTATGGTTATTGGCCTGGGCCGGTTCGGAATTGCAGATGACTTTAAGGTGTGCGCGGCAAATGCATGTCCCTTTGAGGAGACAACTTTGCAGAAGATCGAATCATGGCCAACAGTCGTGCCTGAGCGATTCAATTGAGCAGTGAAATCTGTTGCCCACGCGTCACTCAACTGATTGAGCACGCTTCGCATCGGATATGATCCATGCCTTTCCAATCACCCGAGGTGACATTCGATGCCCCTGACCGTAGATCAACTCGCTGAGTATCAAGCCTTCGCTGAACAACTGGCCGATGCCGCCGCGTTGGCCATTCAGCCCTATTTCCGCGCGACGCTGGAAGTCGAGGACAAAGGCAGTCGGCTGTTCGATCCGGTCACTGTCGCCGACAAGGCCGCCGAACGAGCCATGCGCGAGTTGATCCACACCCACTACCCCACGCACGGCATTCTCGGGGAAGAAGAGGCGGCAACCATTGGAAGCAGCGAACTGACCTGGGTGCTTGATCCGATCGACGGCACTCGGGCCTTCATCACCGGCTTGCCGCTTTGGGGGACACTGATTGCCCTGAACGATGGCCAGCGCCCGGTACTGGGGGTCATGAACCAGCCATTCACAGGCGAGCGGTACATCGGCACTCCGCTTGGCGCATGGCGCAATGGCACACCGCTCAAGACTCGGGCTTGCGCCGGACTTTCCTCCGCCAGGCTGATGTGCACCACGCCGGATATGTTCGATACACCTGAGCGACGGGGTGCTTTCGAGGCAGTGGCCGCCCAGGCACAACTACTGCGCTTCGGAGGCGACTGCTATGCCTACTGCATGCTTGCCTCGGGGTTCGTTGATGTGATCGTCGAGGCCAGCTTGCAACCCTATGACGTACAGGCGCTGATCCCGATCATCGAGGGTGCCGGAGGTGTAATGACGTCCTGGGACGGTGGGCCAGCCCAAAATGGCGGTGCCGTGGTTGCCTGCGGCGATCCCGCTCTGCATGCCCAACTGGTTGAATTGCTGCGCCACGCCGCTTGAGTGACTGAAGGCCGAAGTCTCCTTCAGTCACCTGTCCGGGGTACTGCGAGTGGCTACGGGGCCTGTCACACTGCAGCGCGGATAATGATCCCGTTGGCTTCGTCCCTGCGTTGCAGTACTTGCACTGGGTTCCAGTCGCTTTGTTCGTTGCCACCCATGACTCACCTCTGTTTCTCATTGCTTATCGCGGTTCGATTAGGCGCAGACGCGCGCAGGGCAAGTGGTCGATCGACCGCAAGCCGGGCTCGGCTGCCAACACGTCGAAAATGCGGCTCAATACCAAGGCAGCGGTTGCCTGCACGCCAGGCAACGGGCCAAGACGCAGGCGGCTGGTTTGGCATGACCCTGTTTGGCGACACGCCGGATATTGGTCGCCTCTCCTCCAACGTGCATTACGCCCAGGCCATCCCGGTAGTGTGGGCGGTACTCCACGGTCGCCTGCTGGCCGAAAGCCTGAGCGGAGACGGCAGTGCCTACGACACCTTGGCCGACATCAACATCCCCCCGGGTCCAGGCGGTCAACGTTTGAGTCTACTGCTGCATCAGGTCGGCAATCTGGTCGGCGGTATTCGCAGCAAACTGTTTTTGACGGAGAAGCCAGTCTGATCAGCCATGAAAAATCTCAAATGACTCGCAGGCTGTAACCCATTGATCTGAAATGATGCGATTTTACTTTCTGACGACCGGCGAAGTCAGCCGGTAATCCGAGGTCAATACTCGACTCCAACAACAAGGCAGCCCGCCTTGATTTTTTTGGAGAACGACATGGCCACGCAAAACCTCAGCGGCAAAGTAGCCCTGATTCAGGGCGGCTCCCGCGGCATCGGTGCCGCCATCGTCAAGCGCCTGGCCGAGCAAGGCGCCGCAGTGGCCTTTACCTACGTCAGCTCGACAGCCAAGGCTGAAGAACTGCAGAACAGCATTACTGCCAACGGGGGTAAAGCCCTGGCGATCAAGGCTGACAGCGCTGATGCCGTGGCCATCCGCAACGCGGTCAACCGCACTGTAGAAACCTTTGGCCGACTGGACATCCTGGTCAACAATGCTGGCGTGCTGGCGGTCGCACCGCTGGAAGACTTCAAACTGGAAGACTTCGACCAAACCCTGGCCATCAACGTGCGCAGCGTGTTCATCGCGACTCAGGAAGCTGCCAGGCACATGACCGAAGGCGGCCGCATCATCAACATCGGCAGCACCAACGCCGAGCGCATGCCCTTCGCCGGTGGCGGTCCGTACGCCATGAGCAAGGCCGCGCTGGTCGGCCTGACCAAAGGCCTGGCCCGCGACCTCGGTCCACGGGGCATCACCATCAACAACGTGCAGCCCGGCCCGGTCGACACCGACATGAATCCGGCCCATGGTGATTTCGCCGACAGCCTGATCCCATTGATGGCGGTCGGTCGTTACGGCAAGGCCGAAGAAATCGCCAGCTTCGTCGCCTACCTGGCCGGCCCGGATACCGGCTACATCACCGGTGCCAGCCTGACCATCGACGGTGGTTTTGCTGCCTGATTCAACGGCTGAAAAAACGCCGGGCAACCTCGATCAGGTTGCCC
Source organism: Pseudomonas sp. KH_050 (assembly GCF_057838875.1). Taxonomy (NCBI): domain Bacteria; kingdom Pseudomonadati; phylum Pseudomonadota; class Gammaproteobacteria; order Pseudomonadales; family Pseudomonadaceae; genus Pseudomonas; species Pseudomonas sp. KH_050. The sequence continues at coordinate 4,454,653 of NZ_CM174478.1, forward strand.
GGCGTTTTGCTGTATCAGCGCCTGGCCCATCAGGCCCATTCGAGTACCGGTAACCCGCAGGCACCTGGCTGGAAAGCCTTCAGCGAACGGATAATCCGGTCTGCATGAGCGTATCTAGCGTCCGCCATCGCCGCATCAGGCACGGCAATCGCCGTCATCCCCGCAGCTTTGGCGGCCGTGACCCCAAAGGGCGAATCTTCGAAGACCAGGCAATCGTGCGGCGCCACGCCTAATCGTCGTGCCGCTGTCAGGAAGATATCCGGCGCCGGCTTGGCAGCGCCCACCTCGGGATCGTCCGCCGTGACAATGGTGTCGAACAGCGCGAACCAGTCGCCATGCAGCGTGGTTTTCTGCCCGAAAGACTGGCTCGAGGAACTGGTGCCCACCGCAATCGGGATGTTATTGGCCTTCAGATGCCGCACCAGCTGCTGCGCCCCCGGCATCGCCAACGCACGGGGAAAGCGCTCGCGCATCAAGGGCTCGCGTACCCGCAGAAACTCCTCGGCGCTGATCGGCAAATCCAGCGCCTCGACGATATACCGCGCCAGGTCGCCCGCCCCCAGACCAATGATGTTCTGCTTGACGCCCCAGTCGAAGGTCCGGCCATAACGCTCGGCAATGATCTGGGTGACCTCGGTGTAAATCCCCTCAGTGTCCAGCAACAACCCGTCCATATCGAAAATCACGGCCTTGATCGGGCCGAACTCATCCAGCTGTGCATTCATCGCATCTGATCCGTTAACAAAAATATATCCCGGGAGCGGCTCAGGTACGGCCAGTGTGTGGATCGATTAAAGGATTCAGCAGGATAACCAGCAGCGTCCACATGAGGCAACAGTTTGGGCCGACCGAGTCTCGGCGAACGACCTAGGGTTGGTGATGAGCAAAGCGAAAGCCAAGGGCTTTCGTTACTTTGACTTATAAAACTCCTTGCAAGCCTTATAAAAGACTTATTAATATTTCATAAATCAAATCTACTGGACCAGAAAAGCCGTGAAGCAACTGCTGAGGCTCCACACCCAGCAGCAGGTTCACATTCGAGATGCAGTGACGGGGCTCGAGCACATGCCTGATGTGAACAACGTTAATGCACTGTCTCATCACGCTTACGGTTACCGACTGCGTGTCGGCAATTACAGAGTCCTTTTCGACTGGGACGGCGCAATCCAGGTCGTCAGCATCCAAGAGGTTAAAAAACGTGACGAACGCACCTACTGACGTACAAATCATCAACGGCCCGGATGGCAAGCCAGCCTTCGTCGTCATTCCCTATGCGCAATACAAGGCTCAGGCTCAAGACGAGTTGATCCCCCATGAAGTGGTCAGCCGCATCGTCGATGGCGCCACCCCGATCCGCGCCTGGCGTGAATACTTGAACCTCACTCAAGAGGAAGTGGCAAAACGCCTGGGGATTTCACAGCCGGCTTTTGCACAACAGGAAGCCGTGAACAAACCACGCCGCGCCACGCGGGAAAAAATCGCCCTGGCATTCGGGATCAAGGCGAATCAGCTGGAGTTGTAAAATGGCAAATCGGGGCGAATCAAGATCAAAAGATCGCAGCCTGCGGCAGCTCCTACAGGGGGATTGCGTACACCCCTGACAAGATTCGCCCTGCCTTCGAAACATTTTCTTTCATATCGTCTTGCGGTTTTATGATTCTCATTCGTCTTAATTGGATGCAGCAGACCGCGTAGGCAACAGCCACGGTCGGCTTTTTCTGGAAAGCGACTCAAGCGACAGGCTTGCGTCACTCCACTCATCGAATCAAGACCCTTATTCATGTCGAAGAAGTCCCGCTCGAAACTCTGGTTCCTCGTGCATAGCTGGCTGGCGCTGCCCATCTGGTTCTTCGTGCTGATCGTGTGTGTCACCGGCACCCTGGCGGTGGTCAGTCAGGAAATTGTCTGGCTGGCGAATCCGGACATCCGCGCCAGCAAACCCTCGGACGCCGCCGACCTGCTCAGCTATGACCAGGTCGTCGCCGCGATCAAGCGCGCCGAGCCGCAAACCCTGGTGCAATCCATCAGCCGCCCCGACGAGTCGCATTTTGCCCTGGACGTGGACGTCAGTTATCCCGACGGCCGTTCGGTCACGGTCTACGTCAACCCTTACACCGGGGTCATTCAGGGCATCAGCCCGCAGTTCAATTTCCAGGCCTTCACCCGCGCGCTGCACGGTTGGTGGCTGGTGCCGTTCACCAACGGTTATAGCTGGGGCTGGTACCTGGTGTCGTTCCTCGGCCTGCCGTTGCTGGCTTCATTGGTGACCGGGCTGGTGGTCTACAAACGTTTCTGGAAAGGTTTCTTGCGGCCGACCCTGCGGATCAGCCACGGCGCACGGATCTTCTGGGGCGACTTCCACCGTCTGAGCGGTATCTGGTCGATCTGGTTCATTGCGGTGATTTCCATCACCGGGCTCTGGTTCCTGATTGAGGCGATCCTTTCCGACAACCAGATTTCCATCTCCAGCGAACCGATCGTCCCGGTGGTCTCACGGGAAAGCGTTCCAACCTCTGCCCCAGGCGTACCGGCGCCGATGATCGGTCTGGACCAGGCGATCCAGATTGCCACCCAAAAAATCCCCGGGCTGGAGACCAGCTTCGTCAGCCTGCCGAGCAATGCCTACAGTCACCTGGACATTGGCGGACGCGGCTGGTATCCGCTGATGTTCCAGACCGCCTCGATCAACCCCTACAACGGCGAAATCGCCGCTTCGCGGCTGCTCTCGGACCGCACCGGCCTGGAGTTCGTCACCGAATCCATGCGCCCGCTGCACACCGGTGATTTCGGCGGGCTGTGGATCAAGCTGATCTGGTTCTTCTTCGGTCTGGTCCTCAGCATGATGGTCCTCAGCGGGCTGCTGATCTGGACCAAACGCACCGCCCTGGCCACGGCCAACGCCCTCAAGCGCAGCGCTAAAAAAACCCGACCTGGCGCAGCCGCTCAGGCGCAACCGGCCATGCATTCCCAGGCTCCGGAGGGCAACCAGTGAGCAAGGCAACCACCGCAACGCAACCTTCGCGCCTGAGCCAGCTCTGGCACAAGTGGCGCTTTCACCTGAACATTTTGCTGTTGCTGATTCCCTTGGGCTTCATGCCCAAGTACTTCGCCGATGCCGCATTGTTTCGCGGCGACAGCGGCCTGGGTGAACGGGAAGTCGGCGAAATCCAGGTCGGGCCCTGGAGCCTGCGCCTTGCCGAGTTACGCAACGAGGCACCGCTACTGTCCGGCCCGGCCGGTTACATGAAGAGTTTCAATGCAGCCCTGTGCGAGCGCTGTATCGATCAGGTCAAGGCCACCTACCTGCGCATCGGCAAACCTCGCAGTCTGCGCGCCGCCGGGGTGATTTTCTTCGGTACGCCCTATCGCATGGGGGCGCTGTTGCCAGTACCGGAAAAGACCAGGGCCGACGCCGAGATCTGGATCACCATGGAAGGCTGGGACGGCAGCATGCATCAAGCGGCGGTGCCGCTCGGCAAGGCATCCCCGGCCACCCTCGCCTGGCTGAACAAACAAGGAGGCAAACCATGATCGTTGCTGCATGCACTACCCGCCTGCGCCTGACAGGCATCAGTCTGTTGCTGATGCTCGGTGGCGGTTTCAGCAGCACTGCGCTGGCCCATAACCCAATGTGCGAATGCAAGGAAATCGACGGCGAACAGATCCGCTGCACCGGTGGCTTTTCCGACGGCAGCGGCGCGCCGGGGGTGACCCTGGACGTGATCGGCTATGACGAAACCATCCTGCTGCCGGGCAAGCTCGGTGCCGATTCGACGCTGACCTTCAAGAAGCCCGGCTCGGAGTTCTATGTACTGTTCGATGCGGGCCCGGGCCACGTCGTCGAAATCGACCAAGCCGATATCGAGGCCCCATGAGCACGCCCACCACGCACGTCATCCGCCCGGCCGGTGCCGGCCATGAAACCCTCTATGTGCTGCTGTTGTGCCTGATGATTCTGGCGGTGGCCGGTTCGGTGGTCGCCTGGCGCGGCGAAAGCCAGACCGTCGAAAGCGTCGAAACCCATCAACTCGATGCGCGGCGCGACCTCAGCGCCGCCGAGCAAGGCATCTACGCCGACCTGCGAGTGACCCTCGACGAGATCCAATTGCTGCGCCAGGAACAACAGGCCCTGCCCTCACCCGAGCTGCTTGCCGAAGAAGGTTTTGCGCCCTTCGCGCAGGACGCCAGTTCGATCAGCCGAGGTGGCCATGCCTGGAACCTGCTGCAGTCCAAGGCCTACCTCGGTCTCAGCCGGACGCCGGCGGTGGCCGGCTCGTTCCTGATGCGCATCAGCACCACAGAAGGCGCCACGGCCGACATCTGGCTCAACCGCGATCCGGCGCTCACCGCCCCCGGCCCCCTGGATGACCAGGCACTGATCGGTGCCGGCTGGCAGCAAGTGGTCGCGCAATTCGATGCTGGAGTGACTCGCCAGCATCGGCACTGAACCTTTGTATTGACCCGAGAGAAGACCGCTCCCCCATGTCTATTTCATCTCAACTCCGCCCGCTGTTGCGGCTGCTGCTGGTCGGCCTGTTCGCCAGCTTTTTCGTCAGCCTGGCCAGCGCCGACCCGGCCAAGCGCCTGCGCATCGGTATCACCCTGCACCCTTATTACAGCTACGTGAGCAACATCGTCGGCGACAAGGCCGAGGTGGTGCCGCTGATTCCCGCCGGCTTCAATCCGCACGCCTACGAGCCGCGCGCCGAGGACATCAAGCGCATCGGCACACTGGATGTGATCGTGCTCAACGGGGTCGGCCATGACGACTTCGCCGACCGCATGATCGAAGCCAGCGAGCGCCCGGACATCCCGGTGATCGAAGCCAACGCCAATGTGCCGCTGCTGGCCGCCACCGGGACCGCCGCCCGCGGCGCCGGCAAGGTAGTCAACCCGCATACTTTCCTGTCGATCAGCGCGTCCATTGCCCAGGTCAACAACATTGCCCGGGAACTTGGCAAGCTCGACCCGGCCAATGCCAAGGCCTACACGCAAAACGCCCGTGCTTATGGCAAACGCCTGCGGCAGATGCGCGCCGACGCACTGGCCAGATTGACCAGCGCACCGAACGCCGACCTGCGGGTGGCCACGGTGCATGCCGCCTACGACTACCTGTTGCGCGAGTTCGGCCTGGAAGTGACCGCCGTGGTCGAGCCGGCCCATGGCATCGAACCGAGCCCGAGCCAGTTGAAGAAAACCATCGACCAACTGCGTGAGCTGGACGTCAAGGTGATCTTCTCCGAGATGGATTTTCCTTCCACCTACGTCGATACCATCCAGCGTGAGTCCGGGGTCAAGCTCTACCCGCTGTCGCACATTTCCTATGGCGATTACAGCGCCGAGAAGTACGAAAAGGAAATGACCGGCAACCTCAACACCGTGGTGCGGGCAATCCAGGAGGCCGGCGCATGACTGCTGCCCAAACCCTGGCCGCGCACAGCGTTGGCCCGACCATCGAGTTCGCCGACGTCGACCTGACCCTCGGTCGCACGACGATTCTCGACAAGGTGAGTTTCCAGGTCCGGCCCGGCAACGTGCATGCCCTGGTCGGCCCCAATGGCGGCGGCAAGAGTTCGCTGATCAAGACCTTGCTCGGACAGATGCCCCATCAGGGAAGCCTGAGCCTGCACTGGCCGGGCGAACCCGGAACCATCGGCTACGTGCCGCAGGCGCTGGAATTCGATCGCGGCCTGCCAATGACCGTCGACGATTTCATGGCCGCCATGTGTCAGCGCCGTCCGGCCTTTCTCGGCATCAGCCGGCATTACGCGACGGCCATCGGCGAGGCACTGGAGCGGGTTGGCATGCAGGATAAACGCAAACGAAGGATGGGCGCGCTGTCCGGCGGCGAACGCCAGCGGGTGCTGCTGGCTCAGGGACTGATCCCCGCGCCGCAGTTGCTGGTGCTCGATGAGCCGATGTCGGCCCTCGATGAGGCAGGCATTCAGGTGTTCGAACGCCTGCTCGGCGACTGGCGCAAGGCCGGGATCACCGTGCTGTGGATCGAACACGATCTGGAAGCCGTGGGCCGTCTCGCCGACCGCGTCACCGGACTGAACCGCCGCGTGCTGTTCGACGCCGCGCCAAAGCAGGCGTTGACACCGGAACGGCTGCTGACGCTGTTCTCCACCCATCCGCGTGCCGAGCAAGCGACTGCCGGGAGTGCCGCCAGATGAGTTACGAAGCCTTTCGCTTGATGATCCAGGGCTGGGCCTCTTCCGGTTATCTACCCGAGGCGCTGGCCTATGGTTTCGTGGTCAACGCGTTGCTCGCCGGCCTGTTGATCGGCCCGGTACTGGGCGGTCTGGGCACGCTGGTGGTGGTCAAGCGCTTCGCATTTTTCTCCGAAGCGGTGGGTCACGCAGCCCTCACGGGCGTGGCCATCGGCATCCTCCTTGGCGAACCCTATACAGGCCCCTATGGCAGCCTGTTCGGCTACTGCCTGCTGTTCGGCATCCTGCTCAACTACCTGCGCAACCGCACCGGTCTGGCACCCGACACCTTGATCGGCGTATTCCTCTCGGTGTCGCTGGCCCTGGGTGCCAGTTTGCTGCTGATTCTGGCCGGCAAGATCAACGTGCATATTCTCGAGAACGTACTGTTTGGCTCGGTGCTGACCGTCAATGGCAATGATCTGCTGGTACTGGCCATCGTCGGGACCTTGGTGATGGGCCTGAGCCTGCCGCTGTACAACCGCATCATGCTGGCCAGCTTCAACCCGCAACTAGCCGCCGTGCGCGGGGTCGCGGTGAAAACCCTGGATTACCTGTTCGTGATCCTGGTGACGCTGATCACCGTGGCCGCGGTGAAAGTCATCGGGGCGATTCTGGTGGGCGCCCTGCTGGTCATTCCAGCCGCCGCCGCGCGCTTGCTCAGCCAATCGCTGAAGGGGTTTTTCTGGCTCTCGGTATTGATCGCGACGATCAGCACCCTGTGCGGCATCCTCGCGCCGATCGTCTTCGACCTGCCGATCCCGTCCGGCGCGGCGATCATCCTGGTGGCCGGTATTGCCTTCGCCCTGGCCGCCATCGCCCGCGGCACAGTCCCCAGTCTGAAAGGGAATCTCGGATAAATGCACAGCTCCTTGCGTCAACTGGCTCTGGCCCTGGCCCTCGCCGGCCTGGGCAACACCTCGCTCCATGCCGCCGCCGATGCCTTCGAGCCGATACGCCTGCTGGCCACTAACGGGGTCGGCAATAGCGCCCTGTTTGCGGCCACCTCGACTCACCCACTGCGGGTGTTGGCCGCGTTGCCGATCACCTATGGTCTGGGCCAGATCCTGCTGCAAGGCACGGGCATTACCCTGGAGCGCGCGGCGCCGGCCAATCTGCCCGGCTCGCGGCAGACCGCCTACTTCACCGGTCGCGGTGCACCTGCCCTGCACAAACTGGCGGTCGAAGCCGACGCGGTGATCGGCCTGCGCTCACTGTGGCCCGATGATCCCCTCTACCCGGTGGCCCGCCGCAGTAATATCCGCATCGTCGAAATCGACGCGGCGCGCCCGGTGGACGGCGGCCTGCCGGGTATTGCCGTGCAACCGGCCCAGGTCGACGGCCTGAACAGCCAGCCATGGATGGCCAGCAACAACATGGGCCGCATGGCCGACGTGATGGCCGCCGACCTGGCGCGCCTGGCGCCCGATGCCAAGCCACGGATCGACAGCAACCTCGCCGCCCTCAAGCAGCGTCTGCTCAAGCTCAGCGCCGATAGCGAAGCGCGCCTGGCCAGTGCCGATAACCTGAGCGTGGTGAGTTTGAGCGATCATTTGGGGTATCTGGTCAGCGGGCTGAATCTGGAGTCGATCAGGGTCGATGCCCGAGCTGATAACGAGTGGACGCCTGAGGCGCTCAAGCAACTGAGTGAGACGCTGAAGGACAATGATGTGGCGGTGGTGTTGCATCATCGTCAGCCTTCGGATGAGGTCAAAGCGGCGATCAGCGCCGCCGGCAGTCAACTGCTGGTATTGAGTACCGATGGGGCGGATCCGGTGGCGGAGCTCGAGGGCAATGTCGATCAGGTGATCAAGGTGTTGTACTCTGGGGCATAGGCAAGGCAGGTCCACCGCGTCATCGTTCATCGCGAGCAGGCTCGCGATAGCGGTCTGACGGACGAGGACTTTTCTGACAGGTTTTCGGGGTTGCGTTGAGCACGGTGCGCGGATAATCTTCGCGGGTCGCTGCCAATTCAGCGAACGGGCTTGGAAACCCGGAATGTAAACGGCGCAACAGCGCCCAGATCACAATTGCAGGCGCTTTTTTTGTGCCTGCTTTTCTGTGTAATGGCGGCTGTGCGCGGGAGACCTTCGGGTCTGCCGGGCTCGTTTACCCCGGTTTTCCAACCTGCGTACAGCTGCCACCCATTCGCTTGGAAACGAACGTGGTAGCTCCTTCCCAGTAAACGGAGCTTCACCCATGCACAAAGTCACCCCCAACCCCCCTGAAATACCCAGCGTTTCCCCCTACGAATCCCTCGATTCCAGCAAGCTTCATGAAGCCGCGCAACGTGCCCTCGATCACTATTTGAAGCCACCGACAGATCATCCACAACAGATCTTCGTTGTCGCCCCGGACATCAACACTCAGACCCTGCTGGTCAATGCCTATGAAACCGTCTCTTCAGCAAGCACCTTGGCTCTCGACCTTTCCGACGATCTGGAAGGCAAGCACCGCAACCTGGCGCTGGCGGTTCAGCAGTTGATGGAGTTGGGGTTAATGTTGATCGGCAAGGCGCTGGATCGAGAGTATTCGGTCAAGCTATAGGGCCTGGCTTGTCGGTTGGATCAGGTCTGCCGCCAAAGATCGCAGCCTGCGCCAGCTCCTACAGGGGATTTGCATACACCTGCCATATCGCGGGTGAACACGGTCGGTGTAGGAGCTGGCGCAGCCTGCGATCTTTTGAACTTCACATGCCCCATACAAAAAAGCCCGCTGCCCCTTTGTGGTCCAGCGGGCTTTTTGTCGGGGGCGATCTTCAGTGAGCCACTGCCGCCTGCTCTTCCATCTTCTGGCGCAAGCTCAACGGGCGCATGTCGGTCCAGACCTCTTCGATGTAGGCCAGGCATTCTTTCTTGAAGCCACTTTTGCCGACGGTGCGCCAGCCTTGGGGGATGGCTTTGTAGTCCGGCCAGATCGAATACTGATCCTCGTGGTTGACCACTACCTGAAAGAGGATGTCCTCGCGGTCAAATACTGAAGTCATTGCATTTCTCCATCGCTGTAGGGGTTGGCTGCGACTAATGCGCAGCCGTTGTGTAGAAGAACGTATCAAGGCTGCGACAAATTAGAGACTGGCGAGCGCCGCGGGGCAACGCCCTGCCGAAAATCTCCGCGACCCGGTCGATTTCCCCGGCGGTGATAATCAATGGCGGCAGGAAGCGCACCACGCAGCCGTGACGCCCGCCGAGTTCGAGAATCAGCCCGCGCTTGAGGCATTCGCGTTGCAGCAGCGGTGCCAGCTGCGCGAAAACCGCCGGATGACCTTGAGCATCCAGCTCGCCCGCAGGGTCGACCAGTTCGACGCCGAGCATCAAGCCACGGCCGCGGATATCACCCAGTTGCGGAAAATCACGCTGCAGAATCCGCAGGTGCTCGCTCAGACGCTCGCCCATGGCACTGGCATGAGCGGCGACGTCGTGTTCCTTGAGATAGCGCATCACCGCCGAACCAGCGGCCATGGCCATTTGATTGCCGCGGAAGGTACCGGCATGGGCTCCGGGCAACCAGGTATCCAGCCAGTCGCGATAGACCACCACGGCTAATGGCAGGCTGCCGCCAATCGCTTTGGACAGCACCACCACGTCCGGAATGATGCCCGCGTGTTCGAAGGCAAACATTTTGCCGGTGCGGGCAAACCCGCTCTGGATCTCATCGACGATCAACGCCACACCGGCCTTTTCGGTGATCCGCCGCAAGCCGCGCAGCCAGTCAAGGTCGGCTGGAATCACTCCGCCCTCGCCTTGCACCGCTTCAACGATGACTGCCGCCGGCAACTGCCCCCCGGCTTCCGGGTCATTCAGCAGGTTCTCCAGGTAATGCAGATTGACCTTCACGCCTTGCTCGCCGCCCAGACCGAACGGGCAACGATAGTCGTAAGGAAACGGCAAGAACTGCACGCCGTTGCTCAACAGCGCACCCAAGGGCTTTTTCGGCCCCAGGCTGCCCATCAGGCTCAACGCGCCCTGGCTCATGCCGTGATAACCGCCCTGGAACGACAGCACCGTGCTGCGACCGGTGGCGGTGCGCACCAGTTTCAGCGCGGCTTCCACCGCATCGGTGCCGGTGGGCCCGCAAAACTGGATTTTCGCCTCGCGGGCCAATGCCCGGGGCAGCAAACCGAACAGATCCTGAACGAACCGGTCCTTTATCGGAGTGGTCAGGTCGAGGGTGTGCAGCGGCAACTCGTCGGCCAATACCTGCTGGATCGCCTCGATCACCACCGGGTGATTGTGTCCGAGCGCCAGGGTCCCGGCACCGGCAAGGCAATCGATGAAGCTGCGACCTTCGACATCTTCGAGATAAATCCCGCGACCGCGCTTGAGCGCCAGCGGAATGCGTCGCGGATAGCTGCGCGCGTTCGATTCCTGCAGGCGTTGGCGGGCCAGCAACGGCGACTCGTTGAACTGATAGAGCGTCTCGGCCGGCGCAGGGCTGACCCGGACCGGCTGATCTTCGACAAGACTGGTAACGACTGACATCTCTCCAACCCTCAATACGCTGGTGATAGCGACCCCAAGCGCACACCTGTCGGACAGGTGCGCTTGCAGGTTTTCCTGTTCTGGAACCGCACCAGCGCGGTGAGGATTTACACCTTCAGACTGCTTTCTATGAGGGGAACGCCAATGGCTTGCGCATCGGCGTTGCCGTGAGCCCGGCGACCGTGAAGCTTTCGGCCGATTGCCGATAACCCAGCCGAGTATAAAAATCCAGGCTGGTGCGGGTGCTGGTAAGCAGTGCCTGGGTCCATCCCTGCCTGCCCAGCCAGGCTTCCAGATCACCCACCAGGGCTAACCCGGCACCACGGCGAAACCATTCGGGCTGAACATAACAGAAGGTAATCCGGCCAGAGTCCGCGGCCATGCCGACGCCGATCGGCTTGTCGCGCAGCAGCGCGATATTCAGGTATCGGCGCCGGTCGGCCAGCCAGGGCTGCACATGATCGACGGTCTTGTTACGCGTCCAGGCGGCGACGATTTGCGGGTTATTGCGGTGATCGAGCGCACAACCGACCTTGATCGAGCATTGCAGTATCCGGCTGATAATCCCGGCGTCGGCAGACTTGGCCTTGCAGATTTCTATCGATGCATCCATGGCGTTATAACCTCAATCCATTGAGTCCACGTCCTGAACATTAACCTCACGAGGCCGGCAATAGCGAATGGATTGAGGTTACATTTCTTGTGCGGCGTAGGCATGTCTTAGTGGGGCGAGCACTGACCTGTGGCGAGGGAGCTTGCTCCCGCTGGGGCGCGTAGCGGCCCTAAAATCTGATACCGCGTGTCTTCAGGTAGAACGCATGCATCGGGTTACGACTGCTGCGCAGCCGAGCGGGAGCAAGCTCCCTCGCCACAATGGGGCACCAACACAATCAGACTGCCTGCAATGGCATGGTCAGCTCGACTCGCAGGCCATCGGGTCGGCTGTCGAAATGCAGGGCACAGCCACAACGCTGAACAATTGCCTGAACAATCGCCAGGCCCAGGCCACAGCCGGTGCTCTTGCCGTTGCGCCAGAAGCGTTGAGTCAGGTGCTGCAGGTCATCCTCGGCAATGCCGGGGCCATGGTCGCGAACCTGGAAACGTACCCGATTGCCAATGGTTTCCAGGCGCAGCTCGATCGCAGCATCGTCCGGGGTGTGGCGCAAGGCGTTGTCCAGCAGGTTGCGCAAGGCGGCGATCGACAGTACCGAGGGCATTTCAACCGGTGCTGCAGAAACATCGTCGGGCACCAGCAGTTTGATCCGCTGGCGATCACCGCTGGCCGCATCCTGAATGGCCAGCCGCGCCACCTGCTCGGCGTTGCATTGCACGCCGTCTTCGAACGACAGGCTGCCTTCGACCCGAGCCAGGAGCAAGAGCTGCTCCAGGGTTCGGTGTAAACGGTCAGCCCCCTCTTCGGCCCGGGCCAGGGATTGATCCCGCGCCGCGCCCTCGGTCATCCGCGCCACCTGCAGGTGAGTCTTGATTGCCGTCAATGGACTGCGCAGCTCGTGGGCTGCATCGCCGGTCAGGCGGCGCTCGCGCTCAATGGCCTTGGCGATCCGCTGAAACAACTGATTCTGGGTATCGAGCAGAGGTTGCAACTCGCTGGGCAGCTGGATCTGCAAGGGTTCAAGCGAATCAGCGTTGCGCCGCATCAAGGCATCGCGCATGCGATTTAGCGGCACCAGACCCTGGCCGATACCCAGCCAGAGCAGGCACAGGCAACCCAGCAAGGCCACCCCCACCGGCACCGATGCCGCCAGCAGCACCGAGAGGTTCAACGCTTCACGTTCGACCTGACGGTCCGCGGTGGTAATGCGCAAATCGCCACGGGCCAGGGTAAAGCTGCGCCAGCGTGCACCGTCGATCACCTGGTCATGGAAACCCATTTTCTCGGCTTCCAGTTTCTGATCCGGGTGGCTGTGGCTGCGAGCCAGGATTTCGCCGCGCAAGGAGCTGACCTGACAGGCCATGCCGCCAGGGATATTCAGTTGTTCGGCGCTCAGATGCGTGCCATCGCCGTTGCTCGGCAAGGCCGGCAGTTGCTCCAGCAAACCGGCGACCATGCGTGCCGAGGCCACCAGCCGCTGGTCGAGGGAAAACATCATCTGATTGCGCAGGTCACTGAGCATCCAGGCCGCAGCCAGGGCCCAGATCAGCGCGAAGGCCACGCCGAGGGTCAGGCTCAGACGCAAACGCAGACTCATCACGGTTATTGCTCCCCACCATCCGCCGGGCCGAGGCGATAGCCCAGCCCACGCACGGTTTCGACGATCCCGTTGCCGAGTTTGCGTCGCAGGTGATGGATATGCACGTTGAGGGCGTTGCTTTCCAGTTCATCGTTGAAGCCGTAGACGCTGTCTTTCAACTGCTCGCTGGACAGCACCCGGCCCCGATTGTGCAGCAATGCCTGCAACAGCGACTGTTCGCGCCGCGACAGGTCCACCGGCTGACCGCCGAGCAGGGTCTCGCGACTGCTGGGGTTGTAGGTCAGGCGCCCGTGTTCGATCAGATTGACGCTGCGCCCGGCGACCCGGCGCAACAGGGTGTGCAGGCGAGCGGCCAATTCGCGCAAGTCGAAGGGTTTGAGCAAGTAATCATCGGCACCGGCCTGCAAGCCATCGACCCGATCCGTCACCGAGTCCCGCGCGGTGAGAATCAGCACCGGCAGCTCCAGCCCTTGATGACGCAGCTGTTGCAGCAGTTTCAGGCCGTCTTCATCCGGCAGGCCAAGGTCGAGTACCATCACGTCGAACTCGGCCACGCGCAGCATCGCCCGTGCAGCCGCTGCCGTGGCGACATGCTCCACGGTCAGCCCCTGGGCGGTGAGACCGGCGACAATGCCGCTGGCGATCAGCTCATCATCTTCACAGACAAGTACGTGCATGGTGAGACCTGTGGAAAAACGTTGATTAAGACGGTACAGGATTAAGCGGGCATTATGCCCTGCCCCCGGCAAACATTAGGAAAAGTCCTACATCTTGACGATAAACGGGTTAATCACCGGTTAATCGCCGGCCTTCATTGTGTTCATCAACTGCCCCGATCCAAGGCTCTATTTCATGCGTCGACTATTTATTTTGTTTTTATTGCTGCTTTCGGGCCTGGCCCAGGCCCAATCGGGTTCGAATCCCTTCGAGACCAAAGCGGAATTTCTTCCGGTCGGAAAAGCCTTTGTCTTTAGCTCGGAACGCCTGGAGTCGGGGGAAACCCAACTTTTCTGGCAAATCGCCGATGGTTATTATCTGTACCAGCAACGCATGAAGTTCGACGGATTGGCCGAGGCGAATAAACCGTCATTACCAAAAGGTGAAGCCCATAGCGATGAGTTCTTTGGTGAGCAACAGGTTTATCGCCAAGGCCTTGAGCTACGGATTCCTGCCGGTGCCAGCGGCCAGGTCAAAGTGGGCTGGCAGGGCTGCGCGGATGCCGGCCTGTGTTATCCACCGCAAACGCTGATGGTCGATCTTGGTGGTAGCGCTGCCGCGACAATCGCGGATGAAGCTGCGGATCAGACGTTGGCCAGCGGCCTGCAACAACGTGCCCTGGGCTGGAGCCTGCTGGTGTTTTTCGGCCTGGGACTGCTGCTGGCGTTCACCCCTTGCTCATTGCCGATGTTGCCGATTCTGGCCGGGCTGATTGTCGGCAGTGGCGCCAGCCCAAGACGTGGTTTTTTCCTGGCAGGCAGTTATGTGGTGAGCATGGCGCTGGTGTACGCCACGATGGGTGTGCTCGCCGCACTGCTCGGGGCCAATCTGCCGGCGCTGTTGCAGCAACCCTGGCTGCTGGGCAGTTTCGCCGCGGTGTTCGTGCTGCTGTCGTTACCGATGTTCGGCTTCTTCGAACTGCAATTGCCAGTCGCCGTGCGTGATCGCCTGGAGGGCGTCGGGCGCACGCGTCGCGGCGGCAGCCTGATCGGTGCCGGAGTGCTCGGGGCCTTGTCCGGGCTGCTGGTGGGCCCGTGCATGACCGCGCCGCTGGCCGGCGCCTTGCTCTACATCGCCCAAAGCGGCAATGCCGTGCATGGCGGGCTGATCCTGTTCGCCATGGGCATCGGCATTGGCGTGCCATTGTTGCTGCTTGTTACCGTCGGCAATCGCTTCCTGCCCAAACCCGGCACCTGGATGAACCTGCTCAAGGGCATCTTTGGCTTCCTGTTCCTCGGTACCGCGATCCTGATGCTTCGCCCGGTACTCGATGAGTCGTTGTGGATCGGTTTGTGGGGCGCGTTGTTGCTGGTAATGGCCTATGCCGGCTGGCAGCAAACCGCCGGTTTCAGTCGCTCCACCCATGTGTTTGGCGCCAGTTCACTGCTGTTCGGGCTGTGGGGCAGCATGTTGCTGATCGGTGCCGCTGGCGGCAGCGATGATCTGTGGAAGCCGTTGCAGGTCTATACCGCGACGCGTGCTGGCGGCGTCACCGGCCCCTCCGCACACGAGGCCTTTACCACCGTCAAAGACCCTGCGGCATTGCAACGGGAATTGGACAGCGCCCAGGCCCAGGGCAAATGGGTGCTGCTCGACTACTACGCAGACTGGTGCGTGTCGTGCAAAATCATGGAAAAACAGGTGTTCGGCAAGGCTCAGGTCCTGGAAGCCCTGAATAACGTACATTTGCTGCGCCTGGACGTCACCGCCGACAACGCCGCCAGCCGTGAATTACTCAGCCGCTATAAAGTGCCCGGACCACCGAGCCTGCTGTGGATCGGCCCGGATGGCGAAGAACGCCGCAGCCAACGCATCACTGGCGAGGTCGATGCCGCGGGCTTCCTGCA
Organism: Pseudomonas sp. KH_050; assembly: GCF_057838875.1. NCBI lineage: Bacteria > Pseudomonadati > Pseudomonadota > Gammaproteobacteria > Pseudomonadales > Pseudomonadaceae > Pseudomonas > Pseudomonas sp. KH_050. The sequence continues at coordinate 4,470,123 of NZ_CM174478.1, forward strand.
ACGCTGGACTAATACCCGGGACGCCCGTTGATGCTGACCTTTACCATTGGCACCTTTGCCATCGCGCTCAACCACCTGCTGCTGATCAGTGCACTGGCACTGGCCACGCTGGTCGGTTGGCGGGTGGCCAAGCGTGGTGGCGAGAACCCCGAATCGATACTGTTCAGCCTGTTCCTGCTGGGGATGCTGGCCGCTCGTGCGGGATTCGTCCTCGCCTACTGGAGCCACTACCGCGATGACCTGTGGCAGATCATTGATCTGCGCGACGGTGGTTTCCTGGCCTGGCCAGGTATCATTGTCCTGTTGCTCGCCGCAGTGATCTGGTGCTGGCGTCGGCCAGCACTGCGGCGCCCGTTGGGTGCGGGTGTCGGCAGCGGTCTGCTGTTCTGGCTGTTGGCGAGTTTTTCCCTGACTATCTACGAACAAGGCACTCGTCTGCCCGAGGTCGCCCTGCGCAATGCCCAGGGTGAAACCGTGCAATTGAGCGACTACCAGGGCGGGCCATTGGTGATCAACCTGTGGGCCACCTGGTGCCCACCCTGCAGGCGGGAAATGCCGGTGCTGGAAAACGCCCAGCAGCAACGCCCGGACCTGACCTTCCTGTTCGTCAACCAGGCCGAAAGCATGCAAAGCGTCAGCACCTTTCTCGAGACCCAGGGCTTGAGCCTGTCGAACGTGTTGTTCGATGGCAGTGGTCGATTGGGTCAGGCCGTCGGTTCCATGGCGTTGCCGACTACGCTGTTCTATAGCAACGACGGTCGCTTGTTGGGCAGCCACCTGGGCGAGCTGTCGGAAGCCAGCCTGGCCCGCGCCCTGGAAAATTTCGACACCCCGAACCCGGCCGCACCGGCCACTTCTTCAAGGAAACCGCCATGCCCCGCCTCCGCCACCTGCTGACCCTGACGCTGGGCGCTGCCCTGCTGCACCTGCCGTCGGTGCAGGCTGAAGAATTGCCCGAAGCGATCAAGAAGATCGAAGCCAAGGGCGCCAAAATCGTCGGCAGCTTCGACGCACCCGACGGTCTGCGCGGCTATGCGGCGCAATACCAGAACCGCGGCATGGCGCTGTACCTGACTCCGGACGGCAAGCACGTGCTGCTCGGCAATCTGTACGATGCCGAGGGCAATGACCTGACCCAGGCTCCCTTGCAAAAGCTGGTCTACGCGCCGATGGCCAAGGAGATCTGGGCCAAGATGGACGCCAGCAACTGGATCGCCGACGGCAGCAAGGATGCACCGCGCATCGTCTACCTGTTCAGCGACCCGAACTGCCAGTACTGCAACATGTTCTGGCAACAGGCCCGGCCGTGGGTGAACGCCGGCAAGGTCCAACTGCGGCACATCATGGTTGGCATCATCCGCGAAGACAGCCCGGGCAAATCCGCCGCCCTGCTGGCCAGCAAGGACCCGCAAAAAGCCCTGGCCGACCACGAAAAATCCGGCCAAAGCGGCGCGCTGAAACCACTGACGACTATCCCCGAAGCGATCCAGACCAAACTCGCCGCCAACATGCAGCTGATGGAAGACCTGGAACTGGCCGCCACGCCGGCGATTTTCTATATGGACGACAAGGGCGAGTTGCAACAACAGCAAGGGGCACCGTCGCCGGACAAGCTGGTGAAGATTCTCGGGCCGAAGTGATTCGAGGCAAAGATCAAAAGATCGCAGCCTGCGGCAGCTCCTACAGAGGATTGTGTGCACCCACCCCATTGCAGGTGGACCCGGTCGGCGTAGGAGCTGCCGCCAGGCTGCGATCTTTTCGGCATTTTACAACCCCTCCAGCTCCGCCATCCAGTCATTCAACCGATCGACCTCCACGGTTTATCGTCTGAAACATACAAGTGCGCCCCTCACCAGACCCGCAACCAAGTCTATATTTATCTCTTCACCAACCGACAGCTACAAGCCCGACATTTATAATCTCGAAACACCTGTAACACCTTAAGCCCATCGAACAGAGTTATATTTTCCGCCTATTCAACCAGCAAACAATCAAACCCATTACCTTTAGTTGACAAAAAACAGCCAAGGACAGCCAATGAATTTCGAGCCCGCCCAACCTGAAATACGCTATATCCCACTCACTAAGTCCCCGCAGTTCGCCGCCCCATTGACCCACCCAAACTGGCAGACCGGAAATCCTCTACCCGATATTTCCTCTCCCGAAAATGACATAACCTGCCCTGTGATTGTTTGGGGCGAGTACACGTTCTGGTTTTTGAATGACCGCACAAAGCCAGGCTCAATCACAATCATCTCTCACGACAGCGAGAACAACTGGGTCGGCGAAGCAAATAGCGAAACCTTCAACGACAGCAACATAATCAGCATCAGCATTGACCACTCAAACAAGACTCTCATATTCACTGACGAAAACCATCTGCCGATTACGGCTTCCTGGGACCTGTTCGCCAACATCTACCCCTTTAACCCGCAGTATTTCTGGATCGTGGACCCCGCCTCGCAATACGCCTGGACCGCTCAGGGAATCGATAATAAAATAATACTTTCACCCCTCGAATCCAGCGACGCCCAGCTTTGGTATATCGACTCAACGCGCAACATCATATTTTCAAAACAAAAAGATTTCTCCTTGTGCGCAGTTCCATCTTTGCGGGAAACGGGCTCGCTACTATTGAGCCCTATCGACTGGGCCAATGAAGGCCAGCAGTGGAAGGTTCAGCAGGATGACATTATTCGTTCACTGACAAATGATATCGTCAGCGCCAACGCCAATACCTTGGTGCTCACCCCAACTGAAACTGGATCAAACTCACAGTGGCATCTGATTCCATATATGGAGTTGCCAGACATCTCTAGCAATCAATTTGAAAATCACACAGGGCAACACTTCTTTTTACACAATGCGGCAAATGATAAAAAAATACTAACCCCCCGCGGTACCGACTTATCGCTTCAAGCCAAAGACAATCTTTCGCTCGACTCGGCAACATGGGTCTATGAAACAGGTGCTGTGGTCAATACAAAGACCGGCTATGCATTGACAGAGCGCAACGGAACAGTAGCCTGCGAACCACGAGGTGTTAATTCAAATCCATATCAATCATGGCTACTTACCGCTGAAGGCTTTTTACACAATGTCGCCACTGGCAACCTTCTTTCCGCCCATGAAAACTCACTTATTCCAATCCCCTACGACCCGCTGCGCCCAAAAAACCAACGCTGGCACCTTCAACACTCAAGGGTGCGCAGAGATATCAGCAGCGAGCCAAGCGAAGTGCAGACTCTCAAGGCCAACGCCGACATAAAAAAGCTGACCGTCACCATCAAACTCTCCGACGCCCCCTTCTCAGGTACGAGCGATAATATTTCGGTCGGGCTCGCCAACAACTTCAACCTCCAAGAGTTGCTCAATGCACCATGGGCCGGAGCAGAAGCCACCATAGAAATTGACTTGGACTATATGTTTGGCAAACCGGTTATTCAGTTGGATGATTTGACTCACATATGGATATACCAAAAGCCGTCTGTTCATCCCTTGGCCAGTGATGCGTGGAAACTGGAATCCCTGACGCTGATGGTCAATGATCAGTTCATCAACCGTTCCCTTTATCGGGTAAACAACTGGATCGACAATCGATATAGCGAGATAACTCCGGCGTGGTCAGGGGCCATTGCCTGGTCACAATGGCGTGACGCTAATGAGAGACCCATCGACTACAACTGTGAGACTTATCCGGTCACCTGGCTGCCGTATATCTCCGACTTGAAATCCTGGCGGACCTACGACCCTTCGACGATTGAAGGAGTCGGTCTTTTGGTTGGCGTGCGCAGCGGCCGCCTGGTGGGAGAACTGTTAAAAACCGGCCAGACAGAGTTATTGGAAGCCAACGGTGAAAAGAATAGTTACACGTGGGTATTTACTCCCGGCGGTTCGATTATCTACAAATACTGGAACCACAACGACAAAAGCGAATACATCAGGCACAGTCAGTTGGGCAGTGGCGAACCGGTGATTTGCGCTGGCGAGTTCCGGCTTGCAAGGGTCGGTGGTGAGTACCAGCTTGAAGACGTTATCGCAATGGTCAACGACGCCTCGGGACATTACAAACCCGACGGAGGGTCTTGCCTTCGTTATGTGGCAGAAAAGTTCCAGGCTTTGGGAATTCGCACTGATAACGTTCAGTGGTACTGGAAAGGCAGCTCCTCATAAAGCTACTGAAACACTCATCGGAACGTCAATACCCGATGGGCTTGAATGATTCATAACCTTTACAGCTCCGCCATCGCTCATTCAATCGATCGACCTTTGCATCGATCAGATCGATTGTAAGGTCAAAAGATCGCCGCCTGCCACAGCGCCTACGCCGACCACGTGCATCCGGGACTCATGGATGTACATCGCCCTTGTAGAAGCTGTCGCCAGGCTGCGATTATTTCGGCGTATTACAACCCCTCCAGCTCCGCCATCAGGTCATTCAACCTATCGACCTTGTCCTCGGTCATATCGGTCGCAGCGAGCCCGTTGATGTAGCCCGCCAGTTCTTCTACCGTGCTGCACTCGAACATCGCCCGCAGCGGCACATTGCGTTGCAGGGCTTTTTGCAGCCGTGAGGCGATTTGCGTGGCGAGCAGCGAGTGGCCGCCGAGTTCGAAGAAGTTGTCGTGGATGCCGACGCGTTCGACCTTGAGCACCTCGGCCCAGATATCCGCCAGGGTTTGTTCCAGCTCATTGCGCGGTGGCTGGTAGTCCTGGCACTGCAACTGGCCGATCTCCAGCGCCGGAAGGGCCTTGCGATCGAGTTTGCCGTTGGCGTTGAGCGGCATGCGCTCCAGCCACACCCAATGCAGCGGCACCATGTATTCCGGCAGCTCGGCACGCAGCCGTTGCTTGATTCGCTCCAGGTGTTCGCTTGGATTGAGCACCGGCTCGGCGGCCACCAGGTAACCGACCAGGTGCTTGCCGTTGACGCCTTCCTGCACGCCGACCGCCGCTTCGCGGATTTCCGGTTGCTCATACAGGCGCGCTTCGATTTCCCCCGGTTCGATGCGGTAACCGCGAATCTTCACTTGATGATCGATGCGTCCGACGTACTCCAGCCCCCCATCACTGCGACGCCGTGCCAGATCCCCGGTGCGGTACAATCGCTCGCCAGCCGCGCCGAACGGGTTAGGTACAAACACCTGAGCGGTGCGCATCGGGTCGCTGACATAGCCGCGCCCTACCCCGGTACCGGCCACACACAGCTCGCCCACGGCGCCCAGCGGCACCAGTTCCAGAGCCCCGTCGAACAGGTACAAGCGGTTGTTGTCGGTCGGCGTTCCGATCGGCAGGTAACTGCCGCGAGTCGAAGCCAGGTCGACGCGGAAGAACGCCACATCGTCCGAGCACTCGGCCGGGCCGTAGGCGTTGACCAGGCCGATGTCCGGGTAACGCAGCAACCACTGCTGCGCGAGTTCCGGCGGCATCGCTTCACCGGTCGGCAGCATCCAGCGCAGACCGTCGAGGCTCATGCGTTCCTGGGCGAGCATGCCCTGAATCAACGACGGTACGCTCTCCAGCACCGTAATGCCCTGAGCCTGAACATGCCCGAGCAAGCCTTGCGGATCGTGGGCGATGCTGTTCGGCACTATGTCGACCCGCGCACCGAACAAGGGTGCAGCAAGGAATTGCCAGACCGAGATGTCGAAGCTCTGCGAAGCGGTCTGGGCAATCACATCCGCCTCGGTCAATTGCAGGTAAGGCACCTTGCTCAGCTGGTTATTGAGCATGCCGCGCTGCTCGACCATCACGCCCTTCGGCAGGCCAGTGGAGCCCGAGGGGTAGATCACATAGGCCAGGTTGTCGCCGTGCAGATGCAGGCCCGGTGCATGACTTGGCCAGTTGTCGAGTTTGAGGGTGTCCATGGCGATGACGCTGACGCCGTCGGCAACCGGCAGGCTGTCCAGCAGCTGGCTCTGGGTCAGCAGCAGTTTGACGCCGCTGTCGCTGAGCATGTAGGCCAGACGTTCGGCCGGGTAATCCGGGTCGAGCGGCACGTAGGCACCGCCGGCCTTGATGATCGCCAGCAAGCCGATCAGCAGTTGTGCCGAACGCTCGGCAGCGATCGCCACGCAGACGTCGGGGCCGACGCCTTTGTCGCGCAGGTAGTGGGCCAGGCGGTTGGCCTGGGCGTGCAGTTCGGCAAATTCGAGACTACCGCCGTCCCAGACCAGCGCCGTGCGTTCCGGCGTCTGCCTCGCCTGTTCATTGAGCAGCTCGGGCAGCCACTGCATTGCCTGCGCGCAAGGTGCGGCGCCCCACTGTTGTTGCTGCGTCTGCTCAAAGGGGCTGAGCAATTGCAGATCGCCGATGGCCCGTTCAGGGCGTTCGCAGACTTCGCGCAACAGGCTCACGAAGTGCTCGCTCAGGCGCTCGATGGTCGCCGCCTCGAACAGTTCGGCGGCGTAGTCGAAGGACAGGCTCAGGCGACCATTGCGATCTTCTTCACTGTGCAGTTGCAGATCGAACTTGGCTTCGCGACTGTGCCATGGCAGTTCTTCGGCGAGCAGTCCCGGCAGACGGCGCAAGGCACCGAGGTCGCGCTGCTGGTGGTTGAACATGACCTGGAACAGGCCTTGTTCCCGCGCCTGCGGGAAGGCCTCGACCAGCTGTTCGAACGGCAGGTCCTGATTGGCCTGTGCAGCCAGTGCCGCTTGACGGGTCCGGGCCAGCAGTTCAATGAATGTCAGGCGAGAATCCACCTCGCCGCGCATCACCTGGGTGTTGATGAAAAAGCCGATCAGCCCCTGGGTTTCAGTTCACCCTCGCGGACAAAACCCAGGTCACCGGTACGCAGCCAGGTGCGACCGGTGTGTTCGACGAAGGTCTTGGCCGTGGCCTCGGGGTTGCGCCAGTACCCATGGGCGAGCTCGGACCGGCGGCCCAGACTTCACCCACCTGGTTGTCATCCAGCGCAGCAAGACTCTGCGGGTCAGCGATCAACACCGCGTGCTCGGGCTGGCTGGTGCCGCAACTCATGATCGGACTGCCCTCGCCCGGCTCGGCGCGGTGTTGCGCCAGCGCCTGTTCGTCCAGGCGCAGCGCCGGAATGCCGTGGCCGCGAGTGCCACCGGCAACGAATAAAGTGGCTTCGGCCAGACCATAGGAAGCCAGGAAGTTGTTCGGGGTGAAACCGCAGGGCGCGAATTTCTCGGCGAAGCGCTCCAGGGTGTCCAGGCGAATCGGTTCGGAACCGGAATACGCCACGCGCCAACCGCTCAGGTCCAGACGTTCCAGCGCCGCTTCGCTGACCCGCTCACTGCACAGGCGATAAGCGAAATCCGGCCCCCCACTGATGGTGCCGCCGTATTCGCTGATCGCCTCCAGCCAGCGCAATGGTCGTGCGAGGAAGTACGCCGGCGACATCAGCACGTAGGGCACTCCACTGAAAATCGGCTGCAGCAAGCCGCCAATCAGTCCCATGTCGTGGTAGAGCGGCAGCCAGCTGACGATCACGTCATCGGGGTTGAGGTCGATGCCGAAACCGTGGCGGATCAGCAACTCGTTCGCCACCAGATTGCCGTGGCTGACCTGCACGCCCTTGGGCAGCGCAGTGGAGCCAGAGGTGTATTGCAAGAACGCGATGTCGTCCGCATGCAGCTGCGGCTCCATCCAGCGTTCAGCCAGGGCAATGTCCAGGGCCTCGACACACAGCAGTGGCGGCGCGTTCTGCGCCTGCAACTCGCTCATCTGCAGCAGCGAATCACGCTGCTCGCCATTGGTCAGCAGCAGACGCGGCTCGGCATCGGCGATGATCGAAATCAACCGCTCCTGATGATGGCGACGGGTCGACTCCGGCGGATAGGCCGGGACCGCGATTACCCCGGCATACAGGCAAGCAAAAAATGCCGCGACGTAATCCGGGCCACTGGGGAACAGCAGTACGGCACGATCCCCTGGTTCGGTGCGAGCCTGCAAGGCCGCGGCAATGGTACGCGCCCGAAGGTCCAGGTCGCGATAACTGAGGACCACGCCCTGCTCCGGGGTTTCGCCCAGAAAACGCAACGCCGGCCGATCCGGCGTCAGGATCGCTCGACGTTGAAGGGCCTGGACCAGAGTGCTGGGGGAGTTCGAGCGCGTCCATCATGAGGTTTCCTGCCTGAATTCGGCTTGCAATTGGAATCGGGTTTTCAATCGTCACACGCGTAAAAATCCGTGGAGACCGATGGCCTCGATCGATCGCGAGGCCTCTGGAGAGCGGGGTTACCGGGCCTGTTGCCGGTAACCATTCACCAATGAGAACGGATGGCAGCCTGGAATAATTAGTCCGCAGCTTTCGACGGCGCTGCTGGTTGCAGCCTGGCAACGTGCAGCAGTTCTCACTCTGCTCAACAGGTCAGCATTAATTCTCTTTCTCAATTGACAATCATTATCATTCAACCTAATTTGTCGTTCGATGTGCAGGATGGCTTCGCCCCCCCCACCGCCGTCCCGCTAACTACTTCGCAGCAAGGTGATTTCCATGATGGAACCAATGTCCACAAGCAGGTGCGATTCACCGCTACTCCAGGCATTCGTCGATAACCGCCTGATCCTGGTGAAAATCGCGGCACGTATAACCGGCTGCCGATCCCGCGCCGAGGACGTTGTGCAGGACGCTTTTTTCCGCCTGCAATCGGCACCGCAGATCACATCGTCCTTCAAGGCTCAACTCAGCTATCTGTTCCAGATAGTGCGCAACCTGGCGATCGACCACTATCGCAAGCAGGCGCTGGAGCAGAAGTATTCGGGCACTGAAGAGGAAGGCTTGAATGTGGTCATTCATGGCGCGTCGCCCGAAACCTCGCACATCAATTTTTCCACCCTGGAAAACATTGCCGACGCCCTGACCGAACTCCCTAGCCGCACCCGCTACGCCTTTGAGATGTACCGCCTGCACGGCGTCCCGCAAAAAGACATCGCCAAGGAACTGGGCGTCTCGCCGACCCTGGTGAACTTCATGATTCGCGATGCCCTGGTGCATTGCCGCAAGGTCTCGGGCAACCGTGGCGATACCTTTGCCCGGCGTTGAGACAGGTAGCAGGGAAACATCGAAAATTTCTGGTTGGTAATCCATTTTGTGGCGAGGGAGCAAGCTCCCCTCGCCACAGTGGACTGGTGTCGCTTTCTCTACCTCACGCCAACGCACACCGATCAAAAAAGCGCTCTCGCCCCAGGATCATGCCGCGCGCTTGTGCGGGAAATCGAACTCTTTCTCGCAGTGGAAACACTGATTCTGCATATGGCTGATCATCCGTGCATTGTCGACACGCGGCTCGGACACCACCCGTTGGGTGCGCGGATCGTCGAGAAACAGATAATGCACCAGTGCCGATAACCAGCTGGCGACCTTGTGCGGGCCGCGATGGTTTTCTTCTCCGACCAGCATATGGATACCCCGGTCATAGTCGCCGGCGTCATAGAACGGCGCGATGCGATCCTCCTTTGCCCAATAGGCTTCGAAGTAGGCGAATGGCTCATCGTCGAAACAACCGATCAGCGTCAAGGTGTGCGGATCGGCCTCAAGTTTGCTCAGGTAGTCGTGGTGCTGCTCGAGGCTGCCGCCTTCCTGCCAGAAGTTCAGTACCCGCGGGCAGTTCTGCCAGCGGTTGAAACGGGCCAGATCGTTGTCGATTTCCACGGTCCGCAGAGAGACCCAGGCGCCGATGCGCGCATCGAAACGTCGATAGACTTCGCCGCGAGGTTTCAGCGCGCGACGTGGATGACGCTTGCCGTCGCTGATGATCATCTGATGCGGGTAACTACCGCTGGCGGACTCGCCCAGCCAGGGTTGCGGCAGTTGCCAGAACAGGGCGCGCTCGCACAGGTACTGGCCAGGCTTAGGCGTGGTCATCAGCAGACCAGTGAGCAGTGCCTCATCCGGTCGCTCATCCAGGTGCCAGGTCAGCTGCCGACATTCGGGGTCACGGGCAAACAGCCAATAACAGGCGGCCCATAAGGCCTGTCCGAGGGGACGGCCATGGCGTTCCTGGACTCGTAGATGCAGATCAGGATCACGCTCCAGACTCAGCTGGATCAGCGGCCGTCCTTCGAGCATCAGGTTCAGCCGGCTTTCGCTTTGATCGGCACTGAGGCTGCGGCTCAGGGGCAGGAGCAAGGAAGTCAGGTCATTCAGATTGGACATGGGTCGGGCTCACGGTAATCGTTGACTGTTCAACGATGTGACGTGAGCAGGGGAAGGAAATTTAGGGGGCAATGCAATTAGCGGCTCGCTGGCGTCTTTTCAGTTTTTCGCCACCGGCATGACCGCGATCTTGTACGGGTCGAAAATCTTCAGCATCTCGCCGTTTTCCCGCAGACGCTTGAGCAGATTACCGAACGCTTCACCGCTGATCGGTGCGGTCGGGCGTAATAGCGCGTAGTGGTGATACACCTGATCGACACGCTCGGAGACCAGCAACTGATCCGCCACCTTGCGATTGCGCAGCAGGTAGTCGCTCAAATATGAACGCGTCACCAGCGCGATGTCTGCCCTGTCCCGCAGCACCATAAGCAGATTACTGTCGTGGGAATAGGTCAGCGTGGCGTTGTAGTTATCGGCAAGGTATTTGGGGTCGGCATTGAAGTTGGCAAAGGCGTAGTGATAACCGCTGAACAGCGCCAGACGCTTGCCTTTGAGGTCGGCAAAATAGTTTTGCTGGTGATCGGGGCTGCGTTGCGCGACAAAAATCTCGGCATCTTCCAGGCCCATGTCGACGCTCGAATGGGCAATTTCCTTCCAGCCCCAGTCAGGGTTCTCGAAGATCGCCATATCGATCCGGCCTTGCTTGAAGTCGCCGAAACGCCGGGGAATCGAGGTCGGCACCAGCACAAACTGATAATCGCTTTGTGACTGGTTCAAGGCCTCGACCAACTGCGGCAGGAGTCCCGTATCGGCACCGGCTTCCGGGCGTACGGTATAGGGTGGGAAATGGGCTGCGCCGACCCGTACCAGCTGCGCTGCCGAAGTCGGCAGAATCCATATGGCACCGAGTGCAACCCACAATAGCCGCGAAGCCGTCCGCATTGGCAAAGACATCAAGGAGACCCACCCCAGGAAATACTATCAATCCAGTCAAGCTAGGCGCTTTCGCCCACTTAAACAACTTTGTGCCGGGTAATTAATCAGTTGCGTTACATCCGCTGGGAATCTGCCAGCACCAGGATCAGCGCTTCATCGGCCAGTTGATCGAGACTCATGCTGCCGTCGGCGCGAAACCAGGTGGTGGTCCAGGACAAGGCACCGGTCAAAAAGCGTCGAGTGATAAACACATCGCCCCTGATATAGCCGGCGTCCCTGGCCTCTCCCAACACCTGCAGCCAGATCTGTTCGTAGATATCGCGCAACGCCAGCACCCTGGCCTGACCCTCTTCGGACAACGAGCGCCACTCATACACCAGCACCGCCATGGCTTCGCCGCTGCCGCCCATGATCGATTGCAGCTCACAACGGATCAGCGCCAGCACGCGCTCGCGCACGCTGCTCGCCTCAGCCAGGGATGCACGCATCAGTGCGGTGTTGTAGAGGATGGTTTCCTCCATCACCGCGCGCAGGATTTCATCCTTGCTTTTAAAGTGATGAAAGATGCTGCCGGACTGAATGCCCACGGCACCAGCCAGGTCACGCACCGTGGTGCGTTCATAGCCTTTGTTGCGAAACAGGTGAGCGGCCATTTGCAGCAATTTTCCACGGGCACTTTCCGGGTCGGTCAGTTGCCCCTTGTCGACCAGGTCGCGCATTACCAGCAGGGCTTTTTGCTCGTCCAAGCGTTCTCTCCTGAATGCGCTTCAATCAAGGGTGCGGCCACCCGCTCAACCGGGAGGTTGCGCGGGCATTTTAGCTGGCGAGGATCACCAAGCAAGCGCTTGGATAGAAGATATTTCCAACGTTTACAAACCAAGCGCTTGCTTGGTAGTCTCAAGCCAATTCTTTCGCAGAAGGTCTCAGTCATGAACAAGACCGTGCGTATCGGTTGCGCCAGCGCATTCTGGGGCGACACCTCGACTGCCGCAGGGCAATTGGTGGAGGGTGGCCGCCTGGACTATCTGGTGTTCGACTACCTGGCTGAAATCACCATGTCGCTGCTGGCCGGGGCGCGGATGAAAGATCCCCTTGCCGGTTATGCCACTGATTTCGTCGAAGTCCTCAGCCCGCTACTCGCAGAAATTTCCCGCCAGAACATCCGCGTCATCAGCAATGCCGGCGGGGTCAATCCCCAGGCGTGTGCCGCGGCCCTGCAGGCGGCCTGCGATCGAGCGGGAGTCCCGCTGAAGATCGCCGTGCTGCTCGGCGATGACCTGCAACCGCAATTCCAGCAACTGAGCGGCCGCGGCATTCATGAAATGTTCAGCGGCGATCCATTGCCGGCGCTGTGCGTCTCGACCAATGCCTATCTCGGCGCACCGGGTATTGTCGAGGCGTTGCGTCTGGGGGCGGATATCGTCATCACCGGGCGAGTGGTCGACAGCGCGGTGGTCAGCGCTGCGCTGGTGCATGAGTTCGGCTGGTCCTGGCATGACTACGACAAACTGGCCCAGGCTGCGCTGGCCGGGCATCTCATCGAATGCGGCGCCCACTGCACCGGCGGCAACTTTACTGACTGGCGCGAGGTCCCGGACTACGAGCACATCGGCTTCCCGATTGTCGAAGTCAGCGCCGACAGTCAATTCATCCTGAGCAAACCCGAAGGCTCCGGCGGGTTGATCACAGCGCTGACCGTGGGCGAACAATTGCTCTACGAAATCGGCGACCCGCGAGCCTATCTGCTGCCCGACGTGGTCTGCGATTTCACTCAGGTCAAACTCCAGCAACAAGGCAAGAACACTGTCCAGGTTCACGGCGCAAAAGGCCTGCCACCCACCGACCACTACAAAGTCAGCGCCACGTACCCGGATGGTTTCCGCTGCACCGCCAGTTGCCTGATAGCCGGGATCGATGCCGTCGCCAAGGCGCAGCGGGTCAGCCAGGCGATCATCGACAAGACGGCGGAAATGTTCAACCTGCGCGGTTGGGCACCGTACAGCGAAGTGAATATCGAACTGCTCGGCAGCGAGGCCACCTACGGTCCCCATGGCCGACGCCAGGACAGCCGAGAAGTGGTGATCAAACTGGCGGTGCGCCATCCGGATAAACAAGCGCTGGTGCTGTTTTCCCGGGAAATCGCCCAGGCCGCGACCGGCATGGCGCCGGGGCTGACCGGGATAGTCGGTGGCCGGCCGACGGTGTACCCGCTGATCCGACTGTTCTCGTTCCTGATCGAAAAGTCCGCCTGCCCTCTCGACATCGACCTGGCCGGACAACGGCATGCCTGCGCCCTGCCCGAACTCGATCAGCTGGATAGCGCCGCCCTGCCCGTCCCGTTCGAGCCGCCCAGGGCCGAGGGCCGCGCCGACGCCAGTGTGGCGCTGGTCAAGCTGGCGGTCGCACGCTCCGGCGACAAGGGCAATCACAGCAATATCGGGGTCATGGCCCGCGAGCCGCACTACTTGCCGTGGATTGCCGAAGCCTTGACCCCGGCGGTGATCGTCGACTGGATGAGTCATGTCCTCGACCCGGTCCACGGGCGGGTCGAGCGCTGGTATCTGCCGGGCACCCACAGCCTGAATTTTCTCCTGGAAAACGCCCTCGGTGGCGGCGGTGTCGCCAGCCTGCGGATCGACCCGCAAGGCAAGGCTTTCGCTCAGCAACTGCTGGAAATCCAGATTCCGGTGCCCCAGAGCATCGCCGACCTCGTGAACTAGAGGACTGTCGCCGTGGCCTATAACTCCATCTTCAAAGCCGAGCTGTTCGCCGGCCAGACCATCATTGTCACTGGCGGCGGCAGCGGCATCGGCCGGTGCACCGCCCACGAACTGGCGGCCCTCGGCGCCCATGTCATAGTGATCGGACGCAAGGCCGACAAACTGAAAACCGTCACCGCGGAAATTCTCGAAGACGGCGGTCAAGCCAGTTACCAGACCTGCGATATCCGCGACGAAGACGCGGTCACCGTGCTGATCAGCCAACTCATTGAGAAACACGGACCGATCCATGGCCTGGTCAACAATGCCGGCGGCCAATACCCGTCGCCCCTGGCGTCGATCAACCAGAAGGGCTTTGAAACCGTGCTGCGAACCAACCTGGTCGGCGGCTTCCTGATGGCCCGGGAAGTCTTCAACCAGTCCATGAGCAAACACGGCGGCGCGATCGTCAACATGCTCGCCGACATGTGGGGCGGCATGCCCGGCATGGGCCATTCCGGCGCGGCGCGTTCGGGCATGGACAACTTCACCAAGACCGCCGCCTTCGAATGGGGTTACGCCGGGGTCCGGGTCAATGCCGTGGCACCGGGCTGGATCGCCTCCAGCGGCATGGACACCTATGAAGGTGCCTTCAAGGCAGTGATTCCGACCTTGCGCGAACATGTGCCGCTCAAGCGCATCGGCACCGAGTCGGAGGTCAGCGCGGCGATTGTTTTCCTGCTCAGCCCGGCGGCGGCCTTCATCAGCGGCAGTACCTTGCGCATCGACGGCGCGGCCAGCCTCGGCGGTCGCGCATGGCCGATAAACAAGGCGCAGAACAGTGAATCCTTCAATGGTTTTCACCGTGCCTATCTGCCGGATGTGCTCAAGGATAAGGAATAACCCATGCCGGTGATTCAGACTCAGCTAGACCCGCACAGCGCACAGTTCGCGCAGAACCGCGAGGCGATGCTGGCCGCGGTCGCGCAGGTCCGCCAGCTGGAGCAGAATCTGTTGGCGAAGGCCGCCGAGGCCAAGGCGAAATTCGACAAACGCGGGCAGCTGTTGCCCCGCGAACGATTGAACCTGCTGCTTGATCCCGGCGCGCCGTTTCTCGAACTGGCCAGCCTGGCCGGCTACAAGCTGCACGACGACAAGGACGGCAGTCAGGCCGGTGGCGGCTTGATTGCCGGGATTGGTTACGTGTCCGGGGTGCGCGTGTTGGTGGTCGCCAACAACAGCGCAATCAAGGGCGGAACCATCTCTCCCAGCGGCCTGAAAAAATCCCTGCGCCTGCAGCAGATCGCCATGGAAAACAAATTGCCGGTGGTGACGCTGGCGGAAAGCGGCGGCGCCAACCTCAATTACGCCGCGGAAATTTTCGTCGAGGGTGCCCGCAGCTTTGCCAACCAGGCGCGGATGTCGGCCCAGGGCCTGCCACAGATCACCGTGGTGCACGGTTCGGCGACGGCTGGCGGCGCCTACCAACCCGGGCTCTCGGACTATGTCGTGGTGGTGCGCGGCAAGGCCAGGCTATTTCTCGCCGGTCCGCCGCTGCTCAAGGCCGCTACCGGTGAGGTGGCCACCGACGAAGACCTGGGCGGCGCCGAAATGCACGCGCAAACCGCTGGCACCGCCGAATACCTGGCCGAGAACGATGCCGACGGCCTGCGTATCGTGCGTGAGATTGTCAGCCTGCTGCCATGGAACGCGCAGTTGCCCGCGCAGCCAGCCAGGACGTATATCGAGCCGCTCTACCCGATCGACGAGCTACTGGGCCTGATCCCCGACGACCCGAAAAAACCCTATGACGTTCGAGAAATCATCGCCCGGCTGGCGGATGGTTCGAGTTTTCTGGAATTCAAGGGCGAGTACGATCAGCAGACCCTCTGCGGCCACTTGCAGATCCAGGGCCGGCCCTGCGGTTTTATCGGCAACAATGGTCCGATCACCCCCAAGGGCGCGAGCAAGGCCGCGCAGTTCATTCAGCTCTGCGACCAGAGCCAGACGCCGCTGCTGTTCTTTCACAACACCACGGGGTTCATGGTCGGGACCGAGTCGGAACAACAGGGCGTGATCAAGCACGGCGCGAAGATGATCCAGGCGGTGGCCAACGCCCGCGTGCCAAAACTGACCATAGTTGTCGGTGGCTCCTACGGCGCCGGCAACTATGCCATGTGCGGCCGCGGTCTCGATCCACGCTTCATCTTTGCCTGGCCCAACAGCCGCACCGCAGTGATGGGCGGCGCCCAGGCCGGCAAGGTGCTGCGCATCGTCACCGAAGCCAGGCAAGCCAAGGACGGTTTGACCGCCGACCCGAAGATGCTCGACATGCTCGAACAGGTCACCGCGCAAAAGCTCGACAGCCAGTCTACCGCGCTGTACGGCAGTGCCAACCTGTGGGACGACGGCCTGATCGATCCACGGGATACGCGGATACTGCTGGGCTATTTGCTGGATATTTGCCACGAGGCCGAGGCTCGTCAGCTACAACCCAATAGTTTTGGTATCGCACGCTTCTGATCACCCGGCCTAAAGGAGAACAATAAAAATGATCTTCACCCAGGAACACGAAGAACTGCGTCGCACGGTGCGTAACTTTGTCGATCGCGAGATCAACCCTCACGTCGAGGAGTGGGAAAAGGCCGGGCGTTTTCCGATCCATGAAATTTTCCGCAAGGCCGGCGAACTCGGCTTGTTGGGGATTTCCAAGCCGGAGAAATTCGGCGGCATGGGCCTCGATTACAGCTATTCGATAGTCGCCGCCGAAGAGTTCGGCACCATTCATTGCGGCGGCATTCCGATGTCCATCGGTGTGCAGACTGACATGTGCACCCCGGCGCTGGCGCGCTTCGGCTCCGATGAGTTGCGCGAAGAGTTCCTGCGCCCGGCCATCCGCGGCGAACGGGTCGGCTGCATTGGCGTCTCCGAAGTCGGTGCCGGCTCCGACGTCGCCGGGCTGAAAACCACTGCCCGCAAAGACGGCGACGACTATGTGATCAACGGCAGCAAGATGTGGATCACCAACTCGCCAAGCGCCGACTTCATCTGCCTGCTGGCCAACACCTCGGACGACAAACCCCACGTCAACAAATCGCTGATCATGGTGCCGATGAACAGCCCCGGCATCAGTCTCGGCTCGCACCTGGACAAGCTTGGCATGCGCAGTTCGGAAACCGCCCAGGTGTTTTTCGACAACGTGCGGGTGCCGCAGCGCTACCGCATCGGCCACGAAGGCGCGGGGTTCATGATGCAGATGCTGCAGTTCCAGGAGGAACGGTTGTTCGGCGCGGCGAACATGATCAAAGGCCTGGAGTATTGCGTCGACAGCACCATCGAGTACTGCAAGGAACGCAAGACCTTCGCCAGCGCGCTGATCGACAACCAGGTGATCCATTTCCGTCTGGCCGAACTGCAAACCGAAATCGAATGCCTGCGCGCGCTGGTCTATCAGGCCACCGAGCAGTACATCAAGGGCCAGGATGTCACGCGTCTCGCCTCCATGGCCAAGCTCAAGGCCGGGCGCCTGGGCCGCGAAGTCAGCGACAGCTGCCTGCAATACTGGGGCGGCATGGGCTTCATGTGGGATAACCCGGTAGCCCGGGCCTATCGCGATGTGCGACTGGTCTCGATTGGCGGCGGTGCCGACGAAATCATGCTGGGCATCATCTGCAAACTGATGGGCATCCTGCCCGGGAAAAAACCATGAGCCCGCTACCCGCCTGCGAAACGCTGTTGCTGGAACCCCATAGCGGCGTGTTGCATATCACCTTGAATCGACCTGAAAGCCGCAACGCCATGAGTTTGCAGATGGTCGCCGAGTTGCGCGCGGTGTTGGCCGCGGTGCGTGACGACCGGCAGATCCGCGCCTTGGTCATCGGCGGTGCCGGTGGGCACTTCTCGGCCGGCGGTGATCTGAAAGACATGGCCAACGCTCGAACCCAGGGACCGAAGGCCTATCGCCAATTGAACCGCGCCTTTGGCGCTCTGCTGGAAGAGACCGAGCAAGCCCCGCAGGTGGTGATCACCGTGCTGCAAGGCGCGGTCCTGGGTGGTGGTTTTGGCCTGGCCTGCGTCAGTGATATTGCGCTGGCCGATCATCAAGCGCAGTTTGGCATGCCGGAAACCAGCCTCGGTTTGCTGCCGGCGCAGATCGCTCCGTTCGTGGTCAAGCGCATCGGGTTGACCCAGGCGCGCCGACTGGCGCTGACCGCGGCGCGGTTTGACGGCAACGAGGCCGAGCGTCTGGGGCTGGTGCATTTTGTCGAGCAGGACCCGCAAGCCCTGGCCGAACGCCTCGATGAAGTGCTCGCCCATGTTCTGTGCTGCGCCCCGGCTGCGAATGCCGCGACCAAAGCGCTGTTGCTGGCCAGTGTCGAACAGCCTCAAGGGGCATTGCTCGATCAGGCCGCCGACTGGTTCAGCGCTGCGGTGACCGGTCCGGAAGGTGTCGAAGGGACCACGGCGTTCGTGCAAAAAAGACCACCGAGTTGGGCGCCCTAAAAGATCGCAGCCTGCGGCAACTCCTACACGGAGCTGCCGCAGGCTGCGATCTTTTAGGGCCGACGATGAAACCGCAAACATTAAGGAATCACTCGATGCCTGCCTTCAGCAAAATCCTGATCGCCAACCGCGGTGAAATCGCCTGTCGCATCCAGCGCACCGCGCAGGCCCTGGGTTACCGCACGGTCGCGGTGTTCAGCGACGCCGATGCCGACGCCCGCCACGTGCAACTGGCAGACGAAGCCGTGAACATCGGCCCGGCGCCCGTGCACCAGTCCTACCTGAACATCGCCGCGATCATCGACGCGGCTCAGCGCAGCGGTGCTGATGCGATCCATCCCGGTTATGGTTTTCTTTCGGAAAACGCCGCGTTCGCCACGGCCTGCAAAACTGCCGGAATTATCTTTATCGGTCCGAGCCCCGAGGCTATCGAGCTGATGGGCAGCAAACGCTTGTCCAAAGTCGCCATGCTCGCCGCAGGGGTACCCTGCATCGATGGCTATCAAGGTGCCGAGCAGGACGATGCAACCCTGAGCCGCGAAGCCGAGCGCATCGGTTATCCGTTGATGATCAAAGCCAGCGCCGGGGGTGGCGGACGCGGCATGCGCCTGGTGCAGCAGGCCAGCAACCTGCTGGAGCAAATCCGCACTGCCCGCTCCGAAGCCCGGCACGCGTTTGGCTGCGCTGAACTGATCCTGGAGCAGGCGCTGATCGAACCGCGACACGTGGAAATCCAGCTGTTCGGCGACCAGCACGGCAACCTGATCTACCTCGGTGAACGCGATTGCTCGATCCAGCGTCGCCATCAGAAAGTCATCGAGGAAGCGCCCTGCCCGGTGATGACTGCCAAGTTGCGTCAGGCCATGGGGGACGCGGCACTCAAGGCCGGTCGCGCGGTGAACTACGTCGGTGCGGGCACCGTGGAGTTTCTGCTGGATCAGCGCGGGCAGTTTTACTTTCTGGAAATGAACACTCGCTTGCAGGTCGAACATCCGGTGACCGAACTGATTACCGGCCTCGATCTGGTGGGCTGGCAGCTGCAGGTCGCCGCCGGACTGCCGCTGCCGTTGCGCCAGGAGCAGGTCGAACTCAAGGGCCACGCCATTGAAGTGCGCTTGTATGCCGAGGACCCGGCTGCGGATTTCCTGCCGCAGACCGGCCAGGTGCTGCGCTGGGAACCGGCACTGCAGGACGGTGTGCGCGTCGACCATGGCCTGCTCGAGGGCCAGACGGTCAGCCCGTTCTACGACCCGCTGCTGGGCAAAATCATCGCCCATGGCGCCACCCGCGAAGAAGCGCGGCGCAAGTTGCTGCGAGCGGTGGAGGACAGCGTCCTGCTGGGTCTGCAGAGTAATCAGCGCTTGCTGGCCATGCTGCTGGAACACCCACAGTTCATCGCCGGTGAGTTCAGCACAGCGTTCATCCCCGGGCATTTTGCCGATGCACCCTGCCTGCACCCGCACATACCGAGCGCCGAAGAACTGGCGATTGCCGCGGGGCTGTTCTATCAGCGTTCAGCCAGCCTCCATTCAACCGTGCTGGCTGGTTGGCGCAACAACGCCAGCGTGCCACTGCACTATCGGATCGGCCTGGAGGCTGGGCAATGGTCGCTGGAACTGACCACCCTCCCCGGCGGGCAGTGGCGGGTTCAGGTCGGTGGAAAAACCCTCGAATTGAAGGTACTCGAGGCTGACGGCCGCTGGGCCAGCCTTGAGATCAACGGCGTCCGTAGTCGCTACGCCTACCGGCTCGATGCCGGGCAATTGTGCTTGTTCACCCGTCCTGGCAGCCTGCTGCTGTGGGATCAGACCCAGGCGCTGGTCAGCAGCCAGGTCAGCGCCAGTTCCGGGACCCTGAAAGCGCCGATGGATGGCGCTATCGTCGAGGTGCTGGTCAATGAAGGCAGCCAGGTCAGCAAAGGCCAGTTACTGCTGGTGCTCGAAGCGATGAAAATGGAGCATCCGCTCAAGGCCGGTATCGACGGGGTGATCAAACGTATCCAGGTGCGGCTGGGCGAGCAGGTAAAGAACCGACAAATATTGCTTGAGGTCGAATAAGTATCTAGGCGGATCCGCCGGGTTTCGCTACGCTCAGGTTTCATCAGGAAGCGGATAATCAGGAAGCCTGCAATGCCTCACTGGCTGGTAATTGATCTTGAAGCCACAACCGATGATGGTGGTTGGCCGGTTGCCGAGATGGAAATCATCGAAATCGGCGCCACTCTAGTGACCCGTGACGGCCGGGAGCTCGATAGTTTTCAGCGCTTCATCCGCCCGTTGCGTCGACCGTTGCTGACGCCATTCTGCCGTGAGCTGACTCACATCACTCAAGCCAACATCGACACCGCCCAGACATTGACCGAGGTCTGGCCACAGTTCGAACGCTGGCTTGGCCAGCGTCAATCAGGTCTGGAGGGTTGGGCCAGCTGGGGCGATTACGATCGCCGGCAGCTGGAACAGGACTGGCAGCGCCTGCAGTTGCAGAGTGCCCTGAGCCGGGTGCCCCACATCAACCTCAAGCAGCGCTTTGCCAAGGTCCGTCGGCTGGAACGGCCGCTGGGGCTCAATGGCGCGTTGCAACTGGCCGGGATGCAGTTCAGCGGCCAACAGCACCGGGCACTGGAGGACGCACGCAATACCGCCCGCCTGTTACCGCTGAGTCTTGCGTAGCAGCTGCCGAGCCTGCGAGGCAGCGTTCGGCCGCGTAGCGGTCGTAGCCCGGTGCATACGGTCGTTCTATTAAATCGCGATCACAGGATTTACGACTGCTTCGCAGCCGAACGCAGCCTCGCGCAGCTCGGCAGCTGCTACGGCCACGGCATCTACAGGGGGTGACGGGCTATTTAGGCTTGTGCATACTGGCCAGCCTTTTTTAGCCCTTTTCGAGGAATCGCCCATGTTTAAAGTCAACGAGTACTTCGACGGCACCGTCAAGTCGATTGCCTTCGGAACCACCGAAGGTCCGGCCACAATCGGCGTCATGGCCCCGGGCGAGTACGAATTCGGCACCAGCCAGCGGGAAATCATGCACGTGGTGTCCGGCGCACTGACCGTCAAACTGCCGGACAGCAGTGACTGGGAAACCTTCGCCGCTGGCAGCCAGTTCAACGTACCGGCCAACAGCAAGTTCCAGTTGAAGGTCGCTGTCGATACCGCTTACCTGTGCGAATACCGCGGCTGATAACTCAACCCCGGTTTATCCACTGAAAAAATGCCCGTATCGATCGATATGGGCATTTTTTTATTCAGGGCAGACCAGGGCTTATTCGAGAATCGTCACCGGCATCCCGACCTCAAGCCAGCCATTGCCGTCGTTGACCAGGTTCTGGCCGAACATCGCTCCATCCTCCTGCGCCCGGTATTTCTGCAGCGTGGCCAGGGGTTCGCGATCGGCACTGCGTTCGCCGGTCTGCGGGTCGATGGTCGTGAGGATGCAGCGCGAGCATGGCTTGACCACGCGGAACTCGATATCGCCGATGCGGATGCGCTTCCAGCCGTCTTCGGCAAAGGCCTCACTGCCTTCGATCACCAGATTGGGCCGAAAACGCAACATCTCCAGCGGACGGCCGACGCGCTCCGCCAAATCATCCAGCGACCCCTGACCGATCAGCAGCAACGGAAAGCCGTCGGCAAATGCGACCTGATCATCGTCTCTACCGTAGCCCGCTTGAGTGGTGCGCGCACGTTCGACCGGCACCTGCACCAGCCGCGTGGGTTTACCAATGAACTCGCTCACCCAGGTGCCCGCTTCATCGCCGGCATCGGGAACGCGCAGGGTGTCACGCCAGATGGTCACGCCGCGCAGTTGCGCTTGGGCGGTGGGCAACGGGACCTCGATGGACGAAAAACCCGGAGCACTGAGGGACAGTCCGCCAGCCGGAGTCCACAGGGCCGAGAGTTGACTCATCTGCGGTACCGCGCGCTGGGTCAGGAAACGCCCGCTGGCTTCATCCACCAACATCCAGCGGCGATCCCCGTCCAGCCCCAGTTTGTCCAGGGAGACCTGTTGCAACGGTTCGCCCTTGCCGGACTTGAGTGGGTAACGATAAAGCGCGCTGAGACGCAGCATGAGCCAG
Source organism: Pseudomonas sp. KH_050 (assembly GCF_057838875.1). Taxonomy (NCBI): domain Bacteria; kingdom Pseudomonadati; phylum Pseudomonadota; class Gammaproteobacteria; order Pseudomonadales; family Pseudomonadaceae; genus Pseudomonas; species Pseudomonas sp. KH_050. The sequence continues at coordinate 4,492,402 of NZ_CM174478.1, forward strand.
CTCCCTGTTGGGCCAAAAACGCCACCCTATACGAGCTTGATCGCCGAATCAAAGGCAGAGGTGTAGTCTGCTCATCAGCATTAGAATCTACACATTCTCGTTGGCCGAACACTCTATCTGTGGCGAGGGGGCTTGCCCCCGCCGGCCGGTCCGCGCTCGGGCGCAGCAGTCGTAAAACCGGCAGATGCGCTCTACCTGGAAAACCGCGATTGTCGGTTACAGGGCCGCTCCGCGACCCAGCGGGGCGGTGCGGCGTTCCGACAAGCCCCCTCGCCACAGTACTCGGCAGCTCTTAAAAAATGTGTAGATACCTATGCCTCGTCAGGCGGTGACTTCATCCAGCATCAAACGTTGACGGACCACGTCGACCAGTTTGTCCGGCTGGAATTTGGAGAGAAAGTTGTCGCAACCGACCTTCTTCACCATCGAATCGTTGAAGCTGCCGGACAACGAGGTGTGCAGCACCACATACAACCCGCGCAGGCGCGGATCGTTACGGATTTCAGTGGTCAGGCGGTAACCGTCCATTTCCGGCATTTCCGCGTCGGTGAAGATCATCAACAGCTTGTCGGTCATGACCACCCCGGTGTCTGCCCAGGCCTTGAGCATGTTCAGTGCCTTGAGGCCATCGCTGGCGATGTGCATCTTCACCCCAATCTGGCCCAGAGTGTCGCGCAATTGCGACAAGGCCACGTTGGAGTCATCGACTAGCAGCACTTCACGGCCGCGGGCACGTTCCAGCAGCGGGTCTTCGAGTTTTTCCCGGGATACCCTGGCGTTGTACGGGACGATCTCGGCCAGGACTTTTTCCACGTCGATGATCTCGACCAGTTGATCGTCAACCTTGCTGATGGCCGTCAGGTAGTGCTGGCGACCGGCGCTGGTCGGTGGTGGCAGAATCGCCTCCCAGTTCATGTTGACGATGCGATCGACCCCCCCGACCAGGAACGCCTGCACCGAACGGTTGTACTCGGTGACGATGATCGTGCTGTCAGGGCCTGGCACCAATGGCCGCATGCCGATCGCCTGAGACAGGTCGATCACCGGTAGCGTCTGGCCACGCAGATTGACCACACCGCAGACAAACGGATGGCGCTGAGGCATCAGCGTCAACTTGGGCAACTGCAATACTTCCTGCACCTTGAAGACGTTGATCGCAAAAAGCTGGCGCCCGGCCAGACGGAACATGAGAATTTCCAGGCGATTCTCACCCACCAGCTGCGTGCGTTGATCTACCGTGTCGAGAATGCCGGCCATTTTGACTCCTGGGCTTGTTCTGATGAATTCACTAAAGAGAGTTATCGGCCGATAGCGCACGACCTTGACCCCAGTGGCGCGCGGTTTCAGGAGGCCACTGAAACAATTGATATCATATTAACATCATGGTTTACTGGCTTCCTCACTCCATTAGCTGCAGAGCACCAACGCGCGACCCCGGTTTCTGCACAAGGTTCCCCTGTCTAAGGGAATCCCCTAGTGGCAATCAGGTCCGTCCTGATGTTCCCGATATCCAATAGCCATTAATGTGAAGCCATTCTCATTGCATGAATGGAGTCGGGCTTTTGGTTGTAATCGCTGGATCCTGGCCTGGCCCTCTCTCGAGTTCTTCAGCCGCCTACACCACTCAAGCATCGCAGCTGGCAATCCCGGATCAGCCAAATGCTGCCGGCGCTGCATCCTCGTGCCTGAGTGATGAGCCAGGCGCAATCAGGACGTTTGTCTGCGGCCAGCAAAAAACAGAAACGGACTACACACACCCGTCGACAGTCGGCATTAACTTATCGCCGCTCGCCACACGCGACATTCCCCCACCTGACATGACGTTGTGGAGAAAAGCATGCTGAAGGACGGAAAGGAATGGCATCACCGGCTTCCCGAGTTTCTTCTCGAAGCCGAGACGCTATTGGCCAAGACAGAGGAATGCCTGACTCATCTGCAATTGATCAGGAATGACCAGGATGCCATCGGTTGCCTGCTGAGCACCTTGCTCAAACTTGCCAACAAGGCCGATGCCCTGGCGATCCAGGCTGTTTCCGAGTTCTCGCGGAATATTCATGGCCTGCTGAGTCAGGCGCGCAATCACATGGATTTGCACGAGCAGGCTCTGGACGCCTTGAAAGACTGCTTTACCTTGATGGCCTGGCAACTCGAACTCATCGATCCAACGACCGGCAAGCTCAGCCTTGATGACCATGAACAGTTCATTCTGATCAATGCCCTGGCCTTCCAGGTGGGTCAACGCCAGTGCACGGTTCCCTTGCATCCGAAGCCGTTCAGCCTGGTGTCACTGGCGCAAAGACAGCCGTGAGTGTGGTAAAACAAAAACCGGGCATCGAGCGGCGAACAGGCTTTGCCTGAGCACTGCGCAACTGAGCGCTGCCCACGCCTGGCCATATTAAATACTCCCTTGCCATTTTCGATATGACACGCTGGATCCATCATCAACTTGAACCCATGTCCGGAACAGCTGAATATCTGACCATCCGGACCTATAGGCCAAACGCGACCAACGGTATCTTAGGTGGTATTATGCCGGGCCTTGGTTAATTCACTTAGCGCTACAGTGACTTCAGAGCCAGTGCGCTCATTTGAAACCAGGACTGCAATCAGCACTCTTTTCAAACACAGGCCCGTCAGTCATCAGGACCGGTCTACCCGCAGCGAACATTTATTGGCTTCATCCGTTATGTACGCTAGCCTCAAGTCCTTTATCGCCTGGCCCCCCTCCCGAAAAAACGCGCGCCAGCTCAGCCTGTTGCTGTGTCTCTGCTCGGCCCTTGGCAGCCTGCTGATCTACTTTCAATCCAGCGCACTGCCCTTGAGTCTGCTGGTGCTTGACCTGGCGGCGTTGACCAGTGTCTGGGTGCAGCATCGTCACTCGCTGAAATCGATCAAGTTTCAGCCCCAGGAACTGGCTGACCGCCTGCTGCAAGTACAGGAAACCGAGCGGCATCGGCTCAGTCGAGAGCTGCATGACGACATCGGTCAACTGCTGACTGCGGCAAAACTGCAAAGTGAATGGCTCAAACGCCGCTTGCCCGAAGATCTGCATGGTCAATTCTCGGTGCTTTGCGACACACTGGAAGAAACCCTGACAAAGGTCCGCGATGTATCGGTCGTTCTCAATCCCAGACAGTTGGCCAGTCTTGGACTGGAGGCCAGTTTGCGCGCGCATCTGCTCAAGACCCTGGCAAATACCCCGGTGCACTGGAGCCTCGAATGCCAACAGCGCTTGACCGGCATCCCGGAAGAGATGGCTGTGGCGGCCTTCAGGATTACTCAGGAAGCCATCACCAACATGCTGCGCCATGCCCAGGCGAGGAATCTGCTGATACGCCTGCAACGTCTGCCCCAAGGTCTGGCACTGTTCATCAGCGACGACGGCCTGGGTTTCTCTCCTGCCGCCAATCCGGGTGAGGAAGGCCAATGCGGAATGGCCGGGATGCTGGAAAGGAGCATTCAGCTCGGTGGGACGTTGACTGTCACCAGCGAACCCGGCAAGGGCACCCGGATCGAAGCACTCTTCCCCTGGGCACCGCGCGCGCGCGAACGGGCCAGCACCCATAAGGTTCTACATTGACCTGTAACTTACTTCTGGTGGATGACCACTCGCTGATCAGGGCCGGTGTGCGTGCATTGGTCCTGGACATTCCGGGCTATGCAGTAATCGGTGAAGCCAACGATGGCGCACAGTTGCTCGAGATGGTCGAGAAGCTGCGGCCGGATATTATCCTGTTGGATATCTCGATGAAAAACACCGGCGGCCTTGAGGCTCTGCAGCAGCTCAAGGCTGTACGCCCGCAGAGCAAGGTGCTGATTCTGTCCATGCACACCGACCCCGCGTTGATCATGCAGGCGCTGGAGTCAGGTGCTCATGGCTATCTGCTCAAGGACACCACCGCCACCGAGCTCGAACATGCGCTGCAGGCCTTGCGCAGCAACGAGCGTTACCTGAGCCCGGCCATTGCTCACACGGTGATCAACCAGGCCCTGCTCCGTTCCCGGGAAAACCCGCCGCAACAGGCGCCAACCCACAATCTGACGGCCCGCCAGCTGGAAATCCTGCGCCTGATCGTCCGCGGGAAATCCACGCGAGAAATCGCCAACGGCCTGGGCTTGAGCATCAAGACGGTGGAAACCCATCGTTCGCAGATCATGAAGCGCTTGCAGATCTACGACGTTGCCGGTCTGGTGCTGTTTGCCGTGCGCGAACAGATCATCAGCCTCGATGACTAGTCAATAGTGGCCTGTGTGGCCACTAGCCGCCCCCCAAGTAATGGCGAATCTGCAGCAAGATGGACCCGCAATGCTCTCGGGTGCGCCGAAAAACGCAGGTTGTCGCCCTCCATGGGTTCCCCATCGAGGTTGATGTACAGGCCTTCCGAGACCTTGATTTCAACCCACGGCAAGCGCGCCCGGACAAACATGTTATCGATACCCAGGCCGCCGGACAGCAGATCCCTCAAGGTGCCAACCAGCTCCTGTGGCGCTGGCAGAATACTGATATCGAGCAAACCGTCATTGACCACTGCCTCCGGACACAACAATTGCCCCCCGCCGGCCTGCCGACCATTGCCGATGCCCAGCGCCAGCAGATCGCCTTGCCAATGGAAATCCGGTCCGTGCAACTCTCCGTAGGCTGCATGCAATTCACTGAAGCGCGTCAGCCCGGTAAACAGATAGGCCGCCCCGCCGAGAATTTTCTTCAGGTCTTCAGAAGTGTTGGCCGTGACCTGGCTGCCGAAGCCTCCTGTCGCCATGTTCAGAAATATCTGACCACCAACCTCACCCAGATCAATAGCCTGAGCTGGCACATCGAGCATTCGCAAGGCTTCCTCGGGCTCCAGCGAAACACCGGCCGCGCGGGCAAAGTCGTTGGCCGTGCCGAGGGGCAACAACACCAGACTGGCATCGCCGGCGTTCAAGGTCATCGCCTCGGCAATATCGCGCAAGGTGCCATCACCGCCACCGGCAATCAGTTGTGTGTAACCCGCGGCGAGTGCCTCATCGACCAGACGTCGAGCATCGCCCGCCTCCCACGTCAGCCGCACCGCCAGTTGCCAGCCTTCGGCCCGCTTGGCGCGGACGGCTTCGCGAACCTGCTCGTTGAGTGCTTGCTTGCCATGCAGAATCAACAGCGCCTTGCGCTCACTCATCGTTCATCACTCAACTATTGGAAGGGTCTTGAAGGATGTTGACCTGCGGCAATCGAAAAAAACCCGGAAAGATCGATTTATTTTTCGAAGCCGCCAGGTGGCATCGAGCCCGCTCGGCAGGTAATGACCAGCGACTCAGCACTGTTGCCAAGGTAAATGTGCAAGGTTTATAGAGAAATTTCCTGCAAGTGGTTGGGAATCAGACCAATTGACCAGAAAGAGCTAATGTTAGAACGTTCCGGTGTAGCGTTTAACAGGCCTGCGACGCCTCACACAAGGAAGTGAATTGACATGAACCTTAAAAAGTTCTTCAAGGGCTCGAATCAATTGCGTCCAAATCTCTCACTGACCCAGGTCGAACACCACAGTATGGAACTCGATAAAACGCCCCATAACGGCAAATCCATCAAGGCCAGGCTCGCCTGCTCGGCAGGAGCAATACTGGTGTTGATTGCTCTCCTGACCTGGATTTCCAACAGCCGCTTTGGTCATCTTCTGCAAATGCTGATCCACTAGTAGGAGCTGCCGCAGGCTGCGATCTTTTAGGGGCCCCTGGCATTGGGGCTTACCCCAGTACTTCGCTCAACGGAATGAAGTTCACCCAATCACCCTCGACCAGCGTGCGATCCTCCAGCACTTCGACCAGCCCTTCGGCCCAGGCCGCGCTGCGCAGTACCCCGGAGCTCTGGTTTCTATAGATGATTGCTCGCCCTTGCTCCAGCCGCCCTCGAAGGTACTCTCGACGGCTACCGGGCTTGGACCAGACAAACCCTGCCGGCACTTGAAAGCGCAACGGCTCGACCTTCGCCACGCCCTGACGACGCAGCAGATAAGGCCGGGCCAGCAAGGCAAAGGTCACCAGGGTCGATGCAGGATTTCCCGGCAAGCCAATGACCGGCACTCCGCGGAAATGCCCGCATGTCAGCGGCTTGCCGGGCTTGATCGCGAGTTTCCACAGCGCCAGTTCACCCTCCTCACGCAAAGCAATACCGAGAAAATCCGCTTCCCCCACCGAGACGCCGCCGGTAGAAAGGATCAGGTCGACGTCACCCAGCTCAGCGAGCCGGTTGCGGGTAGTCGGCAAATCATCGGGCAAGATCCCGGCATCGATCACTTCACATCCCAGACGCTGTAACCAGCCGCACAGCAACACTCGATTGCTGTTGTAAATCTGTCCAGGTCCGAGCGGTTGTCCCGGCTCGATCAATTCGTCGCCCGTGGACAGCACCGCTACCCGCACCCGACGGATCACTTTCAGTGTCGCGCAGCCCAGGGAGGCGGCCAGACCTTGCTCGATAGGTCCCAAACGAGTACCCGCTGACAAAACCACTTCACCGACGGTGGTTTCCTGGCCTTGCGGACGAATATTCTGTCCCGCGTGTAACGTCTCGGTGAAGCGGACCCGCCCATCGGCCAGCACTTCGACATTTTCCTGCATCTCGACGCAGTCGGCGCCTTGGGGCACTGGAGCGCCGGTGAAGATTCTCGCGCAGGTGCCAGGTGCCAAAGGCTCGGGGGCCTGGCCGGCAAATATTCGCTGGCTGACCGTGAGTGCTTCACTGCTGTAATCGGCAAGACGCAAGGCATAGCCGTCCATTGCGCTGTTAGGCCAGGGCGGAAGATCCAGGGTCGAGATTAAATCGTCAGCCAGAACCCGGCCTTGCAGGGCTGCCAATGGCAGTTGCTCGCACTCGCGAATCGGCGAAGCTTGCGCCATTGCCAGCAAGCGGGCCAACGCGACCTCGACCGACATCAAGGCGCCGGTCTTGCCCGGCTTACCCACGGGATTCACAGGCTGCAGCCTGCTTCAGATGAGGAACAAAGTTGCAGGGCCTATGCCGCGAATCCAGTTGCTCGGCGAGGATCCCGTCCCATCCGGTGCGAACCGCATTGGTCGAACCTGGCAGGCAGCACACCAGGGTGCCATTGGCCAATCCGGCCAGGGCGCGGGACTGCACCGTCGAAGTGCCGATGTCCGCAACCGAAATCTGCCGGAACAGCTCGCCAAAACCATCGACCTGTTTATCGAGCAGGCAGCTGACGGCTTCCGGAGTGCTATCGCGCCCGGTAAACCCGGTACCACCGGTGATCAGCACCACCTGCACCTGGTCTTCGGCGATCCAGGTCGCGACTTGCGCACGGATTTTGTAGAGATCATCTTTAAGCAGGACCCGCGCCGCCAGGTTATGCCCCGCAGCGCTCAGTCGGTCGACGAAGAGCTGTCCGGAGGTATCGGTTTCCAGAGTGCGGGTGTCGCTGACAGTCAATACCGCGATGTTCAACGGTGCAAAAGGTACATCAGCCTTGGCTTTCATCGGCTCGATCCAGTTGTAGGAGAAACAGCCCGGTGTTATATCACAGCGCCCTATTTCGCCGCCCCTGTGGAGACGCGCCATGAACTCGAACACTCACCTGCCGCCCTGCTCCATTCTGCTCCTGGCTGGGGGGCGCGGCCAACGCATGGGTGGCCAGGATAAGGGCCTGCTCGAGTGGCGAGGCCAGCCGTTGATTGCTCACCTGCAGCACACGACCCGTGAATTGAGTGACGATCTGATCATCTCCTGCAACCGCAACCAGGAGAAATATGCGCCCTTTGCCGACCAACTGGTCCAGGACGACATCGACGACTTCCCGGGCCCACTGGCCGGCATTCGCGCCGGGCTGGCGGTAGCTCGCCATGCATGGCTGCTGGTACTGCCGTGCGATGTGCCGCAAATCGATGCCGACCTGCTCGATGCCATGCGTGAAACCGCCAGTCAACACCCCGAAAAACCGCTGATGCTGCGCCATGGGGAACACTGGGAACCGCTGTTATGCGTCATCCCGACGACGCTCGCGGGCGCTTTCGAACGTGCTTGGGAGGAAGGTGAGCGCAGCCCCGGCAGACTCATGCGCAGACTGGGTGCCGTGGCCTTGCAATGTCCCGAAAATGATCAGCGACTGGCCAATCTGAACACCCCTGAACTCTTGCGCCAGTAGCATGCTGAGTCAGAATGACACTAGCCAAGGAACTTGCGCACGCGGTATACGTCTCAAGATCACTAATCAAAAAATAATCTTTTTTGGAGACAGATCATGACTCAACGGACCCTCGCCACTCTGATGCTTGCACTGGGCCTCGCGACGCTCGCCGGTTGCTCGTCGCCTAGTGTGATTACCTTGAATGACGGTCGCGAAATCCAGGCTGTCGACAGCCCTCGATATGATTCGAAATCGGGCTTCTATGAATTCGAACAGCTGGATGGCAAACAGACCCGCATCAATAAAGATCAGGTTCGTACCGTCAAGGAGCTGTAAGCCTGACGGCTATGCTGCGCGCCAGATAAAACCTGCCTTGTGCGGGTTTTGTCGTTTATGGCCTGGCGCCAGCCTTTACCGGAATCACCATTGCAACGTGATTTCGCTTTCGAAACGACGCTCCAGCCCACTCAACGGGTCGATAAACCGCAAGCCTTGTGCCAGCAACTTCAGCGGGTTGGCATAGTCATCCTCGGCATCCTTGAGGACCTGGGGATAGAATGGATCATTGCAAATACCCGCTCCCAACGCGCTCATATGCACCCGCAACTGGTGCTTCTTGCCGGTCACGGGAGACAACGCGTAGCGCCAGAGCTCAGCGTTTTTCTCGCTGACCGCGACCGCCGTTTCGGTGTTGCTCGGACCCGGCCCCTCCTGCATGCGGAAGAAAGGTTCGCCATCGACCAGTCGGCTTTTGTGAACCAGCGGAAATGACAACTCAGGTAAAGCCCGGGCGATAGCCTCGTAACGCTTCTCGATTTTCCGTGTGGGGAATAACGACTGATAAGCCGAACGGCTCTCGGGATTGGCCGAGAACAACACCAGGCCCGCCGTATGCCGGTCGATGCGATGCAACGGCACCAGGTGCGGATTATCCAGGCGGCGGATCAGCCGTCGCAACAAGGTCTGTTCGACGTACTCACCCGCCGGAGTGACGGGGAGAAAATGCGGTTTATCGGCCACCACCAGGTGTTCATCGGCATAGAGAATCGACTCCAGTACCGGGATCGGCTTTTCGTCAGGGACCTCACGAAAATAGTGAATCCGCAGACCTTCCTTGTATGACAGGCCAACGTTGATCGCCACACCCTGGCCATCAAGCACGCGCCCACGAGCAATCCGGTCCAGCCACTGTTCGCGGCTGATGGCACTGAAGTGTTCGCACAGGCAATCGAGCACGGTCGGCCATGAGCCCGCCGGCAGGTACAAGGTGCTGGCTTGATTCTGTGCAGCGCTAAAAGATGACGTAGACATACAGGGCTCTGGCCATTAATGCAGGCCGGCATTATCCAGCATGGGCGCAAGCGAACCTAGGAGAGATTCCATCACCGGTATCAGGCGCGGATCATTTCATGTCGCGCTGCGGCTTCGGTAAACTCCTTGAGCCAGCGCAGCACATCGACTGCCTCCCAGCGACCAGGGTCGTAAAGCGCATATAACAAGCCTTGATAACCCACGACATCCAGTTGCCGGTGGTATCCGGCACGCTGAAACAAGGCTTCGATTTCAGCGAAGCAGGTATTGAAATGCAGCTTGTTGAAAGGCGTCTTGCCCTCAGTGACCAGACCATCCAGACGCAGTTCAAGTACCGCCTCGCGCACAACCTCAGCGGACATCCGGTTTACGCTGCTCTTCAATTGTTCGACATTGACCATGGTAAACCCCTCCGTTTCTCGATTCGCCAAGTGAGAGACATGGCAGAACACTTCGATAACTGTACATACATACAGTAACCGAATAATGCGTCTCTCGCCAACGCAATGACAGAAAGATCGACAACCGGGAGGTGGCTGTCGTCAAGGCAGATTACGCTTCAACGTAAAAATGCTACCACCTGCGCGGCATCGAACGGCCAATCCAGTTCCGCACCGGTATCAACGCGACGCAGTACCGGGATCCGTAATTCGTAGCTTTCGAGGAAGGATTCGTCTTCAGCAATGTCCACCAGTTCCACCAACAAACCGCGCTCCACCAACGGCATCACTTCAGCTTCGGCGAGTTCACAGAGATGGCAACCAAGGGTACCGAACAGCTGGCATTCAGGGGGCATGACAAACAGACCAACAAGGAATAGGCGTTCATTCTAGGCCGGACGGGAAAACTCGTCGAGCCAAGGGATCCGCCTGCCCGGAACCAGCGGCAACCAGTACCACAAAAGATGACGTGCATCATCCTTGCCCAGAGCCAATTGCGCGATGCTCGTGGTTCTACCTCTACGCTCAGACAGGCAAGGCCCCTGACCGGAGATTTCTGTGTTTGCGAATCTGTTGATCATCCTCGCCTCATCACTGGTGGTTATTGCGCTGTTCCGGCGCCTGCAACTGCCGCCGGTGCTGGGTTATCTGTGCGTCGGCCTGTTAGTCGGGCCGACGGCATTCGACTGGGTGAATGACAGCGAAGACCTGCCGGATCTGGCCGAACTGGGCGTGGTTTTTCTGTTGTTTTCCCTGGGACTGGAGTTCTCCCTGTCGAAAATGCTCGCGTTGCGTTCCGTGGTGTTCGGCCTGGGCAGCCTGCAGGTGCTGGTTTCAGGGGCACTGCTGGGTGGAGTGTTATGGCTGTGTGGCGTATCGACCACCTCGGCCATGTTGCTCGGTGCCGGCCTGGCGCTGTCCTCGACGGCCATCGTCAGTAAAGAATTGACCAGCCTCGGTGAAATATTCAGCAGCCACGGCCAGAACGCGATCGGCGTGCTGCTGTTCCAGGATGTGGTCGCGGTGCTCTTGCTGACCCTGGTCCCGGTGTTTGCCGGCAACAGTGATCAAACCTGGTACTGGGCGCTGCCGATTACCCTGGGCAAGACCGTCATCCTGTTTGTCGGCCTGCTGTTGGCCAGTCGCTGGCTGCTGCCGCGCCTGTTCCATGAGGTCGCCGCCTCCCACTCCGCCGAATTGTTCGTGCTGCTGGCCCTGGTCATCGTGCTGCTGACTGCCTGGCTGACTCACTTGCTGGGACTCTCCCCCGCCCTCGGTGCCTTCCTGGCCGGCATGCTGCTGGGGGAAAGCCATTACCGGCATCAGATCGAAGCCGACATCCGGCCGTTTCGCGACATCCTGCTCGGGCTGTTCTTCGTCAGTATTGGCATGTTGATCGACCTGCAGTTGTTCGTCAGTCACGCGCCACTCATCCTCGGCTTGACCCTGGGGCTGTTGCTGATCAAAGCCACTGTGGTGGCGGCGCTGGTCAAGTGCCGCGCCAGCGACGCTGAAACCGCCTGGCGCAGCGGCCTGGCACTGGCTCAGGGTGGCGAGTTCTGTTTTGCGCTGATGGCGCAGATGCAACAAAGCAAACTGATGCCCGGCGACATCAGTGGGCTGCTGCTGGCGGCGACGTTCTGTTCGATGCTGCTGACACCCCTGCTGTTGCGCGCCGCCCCCGGGATCGCCGCTCGCTTGCATCGCAAACCCAACGAGGAAACGAAACTGGAGCAGATCACCGAGCTCAATGCCGAACTGAACGGGCATGTGGTGATCTGCGGTTACGGTCGGGTCGGCCAGTCCATCGGGCGCTTCCTGCGCCGCGAACAACAGCACTTTATCGCGCTCGATGACGACCCGGTACGGGTTCAGGAAGCCGCGGCCGGAGAAAGCTGCGTGCACTATGGCGATTCACGCCGGGGTGACCTGCTCGCCGCTGTAGGGCTTGGGCGCGCACGATTGCTGGTGATTGCCGTGGATAAGAGCGAGATCGCGATGATCGTGCTCAAGGAGGCGCGCCGCATCAACAGCGAGGTACCGATTCTGGTGCGGACCCGCGATGACAGCCAACTGGGCGAGTTGAAAGCCGCCGGTGCCAGCGAAGTAGTCCCGGAATTGCTCGAGTCGAGCCTGATGCTTGCCTCCCATGCGTTGATCATGCTCGGACTGCCCGAAACACAGGTCCAGGCCAAAGTCGATGAAGTCCGGCACAACCGCTATCGACTGCTGCATGGCTTTTATCATGGCGCGCAGAGCAACCTGCTGGACAATCGCGGCCTGCCCAAGGTCCTGATGCATGCGGTCAATCTCGGAGCCAACGCCCACGCCTGTGGGCTGTCGTTGGGTGAACTGGCCCTGGAGCTCTTGGGCGTAGACGTTCAGGCCGTGCAGCGCGATGGCAATGACCTGACGATGGATAGTGCCACCCATTTGCAGGCCGGTGACAAGGTACTGATGTCCGGAACCTTGTCAGCCATCGAGGCCAGCGAAGCGCGGTTGCTGGGCGGGGCGTAGGTACTGGAGACGGCGAACCAATGCGGTAACCGGCCGAACGCAAAGATCAAAAGATCGCAGCCTGCGGCAGCTCCTACGGGGGAAAACGTGTACCCACAAAAACAGGCTGGCCGGCAGGCCGCCTTCGCCGACGGACAAATGCGATCTTTTGCCATCCACCCTCAATCCTGGCTCACCGAGCCGATCTTGTGTATCGATAGATCCGCGCCGTAATACTCCTCTTCCTGGCTCAATCGCAGGCCATTGAAGTACTTGATGACGCCATAGACCAGCAGCCCACCCGCAAAAGCGGTCACCACTCCCAGCGCCGTTCCGATCAACTGGCTGATCAGACTGACCCCACCCAGACCGCCCAATGCGCTTTGGCCGAAAATACCGCAGGCAACTCCGCCCCAGACTCCACAAAGCCCATGCAATGGCCAGACACCCAGCACGTCATCGATCTTCCATTTGCCTTGCGCCGCGGTGAAGCACCAGACGAACAATGCCCCGGCGATGACGCCCGTGACCAGCGCCCCGACCGGGTGCATCAGGTCGGAGCCCGCGCAAATCGCTACCAGCCCGGCCAAGGGGCCGTTGTGCAAGAAGCCAGGGTCATTGCGCCCGACAATCAACGCCGCCACAGTGCCGCCGACCATCGCCATCAACGAATTGACCGCCACCAACCCGCTGACTCCTTGCAGGGTTTGTGCGCTCATGACGTTAAAGCCGAACCAGCCGACAATCAGAATCCACGAACCCAAGGCCAGAAACGGAATGCTCGACGGCGCAAAGGCGACCAACCGACCCTCGCGATAACGGCCCTGCCGTGGCCCGAGCAACAACACTGCGGCAAGTGCCAGCCAGCCACCCATGGCGTGCACCACCACTGATCCTGCAAAATCGTGGAAGGTCGCGCCAAAGCGTGCGAGCAACCAGGCTTGCAGACCCAGATTGCCGTTCCACACCATGCCTTCGAAGAACGGGTAAATGAACGCCACGATCAGCGCCGTGGCACAGAGCTGGGGGGCGAATCGGGCGCGCTCGGCGATACCGCCAGAGATGATCGCCGGAATGGCCGCAGCGAAGGTCAGCAAGAAGAAAAACTTCACCAACCCATAGCCATGATCCGCGCTGATCACTGCTGCCGGTTGCATAAAGCTGACACCGTAGGAAATCCAATAGCCTATAAAGAAATAGGCCAGGGTCGAAACAGCGAAATCGCTGAGGATTTTCGATAACGCGTTAACCTGGTTTTTTTGCCTGACTGTACCCACTTCCAGAAAGGCGAAACCGGCGTGCATGGCCAGAACCATGACCGCACCCATCAGAATGAACAGCGTATTGGAGCTGTGGACCAGACTGTCCACAGCGCTTTGCAAGTTTTCCATGGAGTTGGCAGACCTGAATGCAGGAAAAAGCACCAAAGCAGTTCGGCGACATTCTTTTATGCACCAAATTGGCACCCGCCAAGTCAGGGGTGAACCGCTTTGGCGCAGAAAGTACGAACAGGCAAATCGCCGCTAGGGGTTTTTCGCGGGTTTTAGTTTTTTAGGTTATGGTTTTCATGGCTCGCGCCGCACTGATGCTCAGTCTCGGCGCAAAACTGCTTCCCTGCGCACCATGACAAAGCAAAAGCTGTACCAGTCAATTGCACTGAACCTTCCGACAAGCCTCATACTCGAAACATTCAGAAGCCACCTACGGAGATAACCATGGCCAGCAAAACAGCAAAGACTGCTCAAGAAGTACTGATGGCGGATTTTCAAACCCTGGTTAATGACACGGAAAGGCTGCTGGAACATACCGCGACATTGGCCGGTGACCAGGCCGATGAACTGCGTTCGCAGATCCACGACAGCCTGTTGCGTGCCCGCGAAACCCTGCAACTGACCGAGGATTCGCTGCGCGAACGCGGCAAGGCGGCTGTCACCGCCACTGAAGACTACGTCCAGGCCAACCCATGGCAATCGGTGGGCATTGCCGCTGGCGTGGGTTTTCTGATCGGCCTGCTGGCGACGCGGCGCTAATATGGCTATCGGTGAATCCGGCTCGTCCGCGACGGGCCCAACATCCTCCCCGCGACGACTGGGTGCGGCGTTCCTGGGTTTGTTGCACAGCCATGTCGAGCTGTTCGGCATCGAGTTGCAAGAGCAGAAAGCCCGGACCGTGAGCCTGTTGTTGTTCGCAGGTTTAGCCCTGGTGTTTGCCTTGCTGCTGCTGATCGGGCTCTCGGCACTGGTGCTGATTCTGCTCTGGGACAGCTATCGCCTGTCCGGGATCATTGGCCTGTGTGTCTTCTATACGCTTGCCGCACTGTTTTGCGCTCTGCGTTTGAAAGCGGCAATCTTCGACGAGTCATCGCCGTTCCATGCGACCCTTGAAGAATTGGCCAACGACCGGGAGCGCCTCCTGCCATGAACCAGCCCGAGCTACCACCCAACAGTTCCCGACGCGAAATGCGCAAGGTGTTGATCCGTCTGCGCATGGAAATGCACCGTCAGGAAATCCGCCATGAGTCGCAGAACCTGTTGCAACCGTTGCAGCGCGTCCGCGGGATGACCCAAGGCTTGCAGGAAGGTTTGCACTTCAAGCACGCGCCACTCTGGGGCGTCGCAGCGGTGACCTTGCTTGGTTTTCTGAGCGGCAAGGGCACCAGGAGCGGTGGTGTCAGAAGCCTCTCCCGGCTCGCCAGACTTGGCGTCAGTCTGGTGCCGCTGATCAAACTGGTAATGCAAGGTACCCCCCGTAAGGACTAGTACTGTCGGCATCCGGCTGCATTCTTGCAGAAACCCCGGGTCGGACCTCCTTATCGAGGGGTTCGATCCTGTCTGTTCGTATGGCAGTAAACCTTCCAGCAAGAACTGATCGCTGCTCATCGAAATTGACGCCGCCGGGCTGTCGTTCCCCTTGCAGCGCGACGCGCGAACCGGGAAGCTAGCCCATCAGTCACTTGACGGAGAGTACCAGCCTTGGATTGGCAAACACTGCTTACCCGCGAACGACTCGGAAAGCCTCTGCACAGCCCGGAAGAGCTCGGTCGCAGCCCTTTTCATAAAGACCACGACCGCATCATTTTCTCCGGTGCCTTCCGCCGCCTGGGACGCAAGACTCAGGTGCACCCGGTATCCAGCAATGACCATATCCATACGCGCCTGACCCACTCTCTGGAAGTCAGCTGCGTCGGTCGTTCGCTGGGTATGCGCGTTGGCGAAACCATCCGCGGCGCACTGCCCGACTGGTGCGACCCGGCCGACCTGGGCATGGTGGTGCAATCCGCCTGCCTGGCTCACGACATTGGCAACCCGCCATTCGGCCATTCGGGCGAAGACGCGATCCGCCACTGGTTCCAGCAAGCCGCAGGCCGCGGCTGGCTTGACGCCATGAGCGAGGTCGAGCGCAATGATTTCCTTAACTTCGAAGGCAACGCCCAAGGTTTTCGGGTGCTCACTCAGCTCGAATACCACCAGTTCGACGGCGGTACGCGGCTGACTTACGCAACGCTCGGCACCTACCTGAAATACCCCTGGACCGCGCGCCACGCCGACTCGCTGGGCTACAAGAAACACAAGTTCGGCTGCTATCAGAGTGAACTGCCGCTACTGGAGCAGATCGCCCTTAAACTCGGTCTGCCGCAACTGGAGGAACAACGCTGGGCGCGTCATCCGCTGGTTTATCTGATGGAGGCTGCCGATGACATCTGCTACGCCCTGATCGACCTTGAGGATGGTCTGGAGATGGACCTTCTGGAATACGCCGAAGTCGAGTCCCTGCTGCTGGGACTGGTGGGTGACGACCTGCCGGAAACCTATCGCCAGCTCGGCCCGCAGGACTCGCGCCGGCGCAAGCTGGCGATCCTGCGCGGCAAAGCCATCGAGCACCTGACCAACGCCGCCGCACGGGCATTCGTCGAGCAACAGGATGCTTTGTTGGCCGGCACCCTTCCTGGCGACCTGGTCGAGCATATGCACGGTCCGGCCAAGCGTTGCGTGTTGAATGCCAAAGACATGGCTCGCAAGAAAATATTCCAGGACAAGCGCAAGACGTTGCATGAAATCGGCGCTTACACGACGCTGGAAATCCTCCTGAATGCCTTCTGCGGTGCAGCCCTGGAACAGCACGGCGGGCGTACCCCGTCGTTCAAGAATCGGCGCATCCTCGACCTGCTGGGTAACAATGCACCTGACCCAAGCTGGCCCCTGCACACCTCCTTCCTGCGGATGATCGACTTCATCGCGGGCATGACCGACAGTTATGCCAGCGAGATGGCACGGGAGATGACCGGACGCTCCAGCCCGCAGTAGCCGCTTTCGATCAGCCGCGTCCAAACCACTATGGCTGATCGAACTGCTGTAACCGGGCAACAACTAATAACAGCCCTGCCAGCTCGTGATCTACCCAGGCGAAACAAGTTCACGCTATAACAATCAAAAACAAATCAACAACAGCCATCCGGCGCACACTCAAGAAACACCCCATATCGCGAGTAGGAATACTTACTCATACCGAATGAAAAATACACTTCTCAAATCCACATACACTTACATATGGTTTCAAACTTAATTTACCGCTTACTCAACCTAGTCCATCCGTAATCCTTCGCCTTTTTTATTGTAGGATTTATCCTATATTGCACCTACGGGTCAGTCAGTTCATGCGTCCGCGCCTCCATCTGAGCTAAGGTGCCCGCTTTATTTACGCTCGTATGGGATTTGATTATGAACTCAGTTTTTATTGTCGACGACCACCCCGTTATCCGCCTGGCAGTGCGTATGTTGTTAGAGCATGAAAATTATAAAGTCGTCGGTGAAACTGACAACGGGGTTGATGCCATGCAAATGGTTCGCGAATGCATGCCCGACCTGATCATTCTCGATATCGGTATTCCCAAGCTCGATGGGCTGGAAGTTCTTTCTCGCTTCAACGCCATGAACCCGCCCCCAAAGACTCTGGTACTGACCGCACAGTCCCCGACTCTGTTCGCGATTCGCTCCATGCAATCGGGTGCCGCCGGTTATGTCTGCAAGCAAGAGGACTTGAGCGAGTTGATGAGTGCCATCAAGGCGGTTCTATCCGGTTACAACTACTTCCCTAGCCAGGCATTGAATCCTGTTCGCGGCAATGATGCAGCCTCTCTCGAACTGGACCTGTTCAAATCAGTCAATGATCGGGAACTCATGGTGCTGCAACTGTTTGCACAAGGCCGCACTAACAAGGAAATTGCCAAGGGAATGTTTCTCAGCAACAAGACCGTCAGCACTTACAAGAAAAGACTCATGCAAAAACTCAAAGCCAAATCCCTGGTAGAACTTATCGAATTGGCAAAACGTAACGCGCTAGTGTGAGAAACAGGATGCCCAGGCGTTTAAAGGATTATTTAATATTATTGAGCGCAGGTTTATACCTGAGCACCTCCGCGTACGCGGTACAACCCGGGGCTGAACACTACACACTGCTGAGTCGCTCGGGCCTTGGCCACATGGAAGTCCCGCTGGACAAAACACAACTGCAACGGGTCCAGAACAAGCGCGAATTGATCCTCGGCACTTCCGCTGAGGACTACCCTCCTTTCGACTTGACCATCAGCGGTCAAGACTATGAAGGGCTCACCGCCGATTACGCAGGCATCCTCGGCAAGACCCTGGCCCTGCCCATCAGGGTGCAACGCTATGCCTCAAGGGAGACGGCCATTGAGGCACTGGAGCAGGGTGAAGTCGATCTGCTCGGTACCGCCAACGGCTTTGAAGCGGGTAACCCCAATCTCTTGCTTTCAACGCCCTATGCCGTGGACCAGCCAGTGCTGGTCACTCGAAAAAGCGAAAGCCGCTCGCTGACCGATGGGCTCGCCAACATGCGCCTGAGCATGGTGTATCACTACCTGCCGGCGGAGGAAGTCAAGGCGCTATACCCGCAAGCCATCATCACCTCCTACCCTTCCTACCAGAACGCAATCAACGCCGTGGCCTTCGATCAGGCAGATGTCTTCCTCGGCGATACCATCTCGACCCACTACATGATCAACAAGGGTTATCTGAAAAACATTCAGATGGCCAACTTTGGTAAACATGAGGCCCATGGCTTCAGCTTTGCAGTGCGCGAAGACAATAAGGACCTGCTGGAAATCATCAACGCGACACTCAAGGCTGTTCCAGTTGTCGAACGAGAAAGTATCGCCAAACGCTGGAGCGCCGGCAGTGACATTCTTCTCACTGATCAAAAATTACAACTGACGTCCCGTGAAGAACACTGGCTCAAGCAACATCCGACTGTCCGTGTGGTAGTGAACGAGACCTACGCCCCGCTCACTTTCTTTGACTCCGATAACAACTTGCGTGGCATCACCGCGGATCTGCTCGAACTGATCAGGCTTCGCACCGGCATGCGTTTCCAGGTCCAACGCAGCCGTGGCACCGACGACATGATCAAGCAGATAGAAGAAAACCAGGCCGACATCATTGCCGCCATCCTGCCAGGCAATGAACGAGAGAGCACACTCAGCTTCAGCCGCCCTTACCTGCAAAATTCCTATGTGCTGCTGACCCAAAAGGATGCCACACACCTGGCTGGCCTTGAACAATTTCCAGGCAAACGCCTGGCGGTTCCCCAAGGCAGTCCGGTGGTGGATTTTCTGCGCGACGAGTTCCCGCTGATCAGTCTGGTTGAAACCAGCGACACCTTCAGCGCCGCGCAGTTATTGGCCGAGGGGCAAGTCGAAGGCGCTGTGAACTCACTGGTGATCGCCAACTATTTCATTTCCTCGCAGCTGTTCCAGGACAAACTTCAGATCAGTGCCACCATCGGCACCCAGCAGGCCGCTTACTCCCTCGCCACGGCACGCAGTGCACCAGAGCTGAATTCCATCATCAATAAAGCGCTGTTAAGTATCGCGCCGGACGAATTGGGCATCATCAACAGTCGCTGGCGTGGTTATAGCGCGGCGCCGGACAGCTACTGGCGCAATTATCAACGCCTGATTTACCAGATCGTCATCGGTGCCGGTCTGCTATTGCTGATTTCCCTGGCCTGGAACGCCTACATGCGCAGGCAGATCAATCAACGCAAGATAGCCGAACGGGCACTCAATGATCAGTTTGAATTCATGCGAGCCCTGGTCAACGGCACACCGCATCCCATTTACGTGCGGGATCGAGACGGACGCCTGCAGAGCTGCAACGACAGCTATTTGCAGGCCTTCTGTGCCAGGCGCGAAGACGTCATCGGCAAGAACGTCATGCAGGGTGTATTGAGCAATGAGTTTGAAGCCCGTCAATACCAGGCTGATTATCAACGCGTGGTAGCCGAAGGCATTCCCTTGATCGTCGATCGCCCACTGCATATCGGCGGGCGAAAGCTGACGATCTACCATTGGGTTCTGCCCTACCGCGATTCGACGGGAGAGGTGCAAGGCATCATTGGCGGCTGGATCGACATCAGCGAACGCCGCCAACTGTTCGATGAACTGCGATCGGCCAAAGAACAGGCCGATGATGCGAACCGCGCTAAAAGCACTTTCCTGGCAACTATGAGCCATGAGATTCGTACGCCGATGAATGCGGTGATCGGCATGCTCGAATTGACCTTGAAACGCGCCGACCAAGGTCATCTGGATCGTCCGGCCATTGAAGTGGCGTACAACTCGGCGAAGGATCTACTGGAGCTGATCGGCGATATTCTTGATATCGCCCGCATCGAGTCAGGCCGCCTGAGTCTCGCCCCTGAACGAGTCAACCTGCACGAGATCGTCGAGTCGGTCATCCGCGTGTTCGACGGGTTGGCGCGTCAGAAAAACCTCAGCCTGCTGCTGGAGTTCGATTCCAGGGGACAGCAAAACGATGTACTGATTGACCCCCTGCGCTTCAAACAAATCCTCACCAATCTGGTCAGTAACGCCATCAAATTCACCGAGCACGGCCATGTCAGGCTCCGGGTCCAGCTGGAACCCGGCGAACAGCCGCAACAGATTCAAATGCAGTTACAGGTTCAGGACACTGGAATTGGCATCAGTGACGACGACCAGCAACGCCTGTTCGAACCCTTTGCCCAGGCCGACAGTCCTGGACATTTGGCCCGGACTGGAGCAGGCCTGGGCCTGGTCATCAGCCGTAGCCTGTGCGAGATGATGGGAGGACAGTTGAGCCTGACCAGCCAGATCGGGACTGGCACTCAAGTTCACGTCTCATTGACGATGACCAGCCTCCCTCCCAACGTGGCCGTGGAGGAGGTCAAACCAGCGCTTCCCAGCACAAGCGCGGTTTTGAACGTTCTGGTGGTCGATGATCATCCGGCCAATCGCTTGCTCATGTGCCAGCAACTTGGATTCCTCGGGCATCACTTTACCGCTGCTCACCAGGGCGCCGAGGGCTTGCAGATCTGGGAAGACGGTCACTTCGACCTGGTGATCGCGGACTGCAACATGCCGGTCATGAATGGCTATGAGCTCACCCGCGCCATCCGCCAGAGTGAACAACAGCAGCAGTCGCCCCCCTGCACCATTCTGGGATTCACCGCCAACGCCCAACAAGAGGAAAGGCACCGTTGCAAGCGGGCCGGGATGGACGATTGCCTGTTCAAGCCGATCAGCCTGAGCGCATTGAATCAACGCCTGGCAGAGATAAAGCCGTTATTTCCCGCCAACAGCACCTTCAATCTTGATGGCTTGCAGCTTTTGACCGGCGGTGATCCGCGCCTTGTTCTACGCTTGCTCGCCGAACTCCTGAGCAGTACCCGTCAGGACCTGCAAGCACTGCTCGCACTGCCCCATGAGGGTGAGCGCCAGGACTTGATCGATATGGCGCACAAGATCAAGGGGGTTGGCCGAATGGTCCGCGCCTTTAACCTGACCGAGCATTGCGAAGCCCTCGAGCAGTCCTGCACCGAAGGCGCCAGTAACGAGCACGTCGATGCCTGCCGCAATGCCATTGAACAGGCCATGCTTGAATTGGAGCGAGATTTGCAACAACAAATCCGGCAGCACACTGGGCAAGTCGTGGAAAAAGCCCCTGGTACGACCAACAGACCTTGAACAGCCCTCACCGGGGAACCTGATGCAAATTCTCACAGCTTGCGCTCACCGGCCAGGCTGTTTGTGCGCCACATCGGTCGCTACTGCAACTCTGCAATGCAGACTGATCCAGCCTTAACTATGCTTGAGCGCTGAGCAGTGAGTACGACTTCATGGAGAGCTCCGCAATGCCCAGTCCACTGCGCCCGGATAGACGTCGCTTGCCCCTGCATGTCCATATCAGTGTGATGTTCACCCTTCTGCTGTTGTTTACCGGGGTCGTCCTGGGTCTCTTCAATTACCGACAAACCACGCAGATCATTCTTTCCAGCAGTCAAAAACTGTTCGACCGGATAGAACAGGATGTGCGGCTCGATCTTCAGGCCACCTATGAACCGATCCGCCATCTGCTCAGCCTGTTGGCCGATTATCCGCACACCACGGCGCCCGACCTTGAGCACCGACTGGCACTGCTCAAGCCCTTCAGCCAATCGCTCAAAGACAACCCGGAACTGGCATCGCTCTACCTCGGCTACACCGATGGCGACTTTTTCATGGTTCGTCCACTGCGTAACACAGCGCTGAAGGAGCACTTCAAGGCTCCGGACAACGCCGCCTATCAGGTCTGGAGCATCGAGCGAAACGGCAATACCGGGCAAGTCCACTCCCAATCGTTGTTTTTCGATCAGTCGCTGGTCCCGCTTGGCGGTTACGACTATCCACAAGAAACCTACGATCCGCGCACTCGCGCCTGGTTTGCCAGCGCGCGCGCCGATGCCGATCAAATCACTACAGAGCCGTATCTGTTTTTCTCGACCCGCAATGTCGGGACCACCCTCGCCCGCCGCAGCAACGACAGTGCAGTGATGGGGGCCGACCTGACACTGAGCGAGCTGTCTGCCACGCTGGCCAAGCATGTGGTCACCCCCGACACCCAGATTGCGCTCTTCGATGCCGACGGCAATGCCATTGCCTACCCCGATAGCAGCAAGCTGGTGGTCGACAGCCAGACCGCACGCCTGATCAAGGTCAACGACCTGAACCCGGCCCTGGATGCCCTGCTCAAGAGCGATATCAACAACAACCACCTCATGGTGGGCAACCGCCAATGGGTCGTTGCCCGTAGCAGCATGCAGGAGGGCGGGCCGCGCGGCGTGCAACTGGCGCTGTTGGTTCCTGAAGATGAGCTGCTCGCAGATGCCTATCGAATGCGCTGGCAGGGCGCGTTGATTACCTTGACCACCTTGTTGCTGTGCCTGCCCCTGGGTTGGCTGACCTCGCGAATCCTGGTCAAGCCGCTGCGCGCACTGGTCCAGGAAGCCGATGCGATCCGCAGTTTCGACTTCAATTACCCGGTCACCCGCCGTTCGCCGGTATTGGAAGTCGACCAACTCAGTATCTCCATGGCACGCATGAAAGACACCCTGGCGAGCTTCTTCGAGATCACTGCCAGTCTTTCTGCAGAGACTCGCTTTGACTCATTGTTACAGCGGGTGCTGTTCGAGACCGTGAAAATCGGCGAGGCCCAGGCCGGCTTGATCTATCTGCGCGAAGGCGACGGCACTCGCCTTGAGCCCCACGGGCTGATCATCAACGGCGCCGTGCAGAATCTGCAGTCGTTCGCTATCCGGGCACATGACCCGCAAGACCCGCAAAGCCCGAACTGGCTGCAGCAACTGACGAACAATGAGAATGTCGTTGCCACCCTTGGATTCCAGCAGGCAGCAGGCTTGCAGAGCGTACTGCTGGCCCTCGAATGCCCAAGCGTTCACCTGATCGGTATCCGCCTGCACAACCGCCACAACGAGACGGTCGGCATACTCGCCCTGTTGCTGGCCGATAGCGGCAATGAAGCGGACCTGGAAAAGCTGCGCCCTGACCGGATCGCGTTTATCCAGGCAGTTTCCGGTGCAGCGGCGGCCTGCATTGAAAGCCAACGGTTGCAAGCCAGGCAAAAACAGCTACTCGACTCATTCATCCAGTTAATGGCCGGCGCGATCGATGCCAAGAGCCCATACACCGGGGGCCATTGCCAACGGGTACCGGCCTTGACCCTGATGCTCGCTCAAGCGGCGGCGGCCAGCCAGCAACCGGCATTCAGCGCTTACCAGCCCACCGAAGATGAATGGGAAACCTTGCATATAGCCGCTTGGCTGCACGATTGCGGCAAAGTCACTACACCCGAATACGTAGTCGACAAAGCCACCAAACTGGAAACACTCTACGACCGCATTCACGAAATTCGAACCCGCTTCGAAGTGCTCAAGCGCGACGCCTGGATCGACTACTGGCAAGCCCGTGCACTGGGTGCTGACGAACAGCAAATGGCTG
Source organism: Pseudomonas sp. KH_050 (assembly GCF_057838875.1). Taxonomy (NCBI): domain Bacteria; kingdom Pseudomonadati; phylum Pseudomonadota; class Gammaproteobacteria; order Pseudomonadales; family Pseudomonadaceae; genus Pseudomonas; species Pseudomonas sp. KH_050. The sequence continues at coordinate 4,516,098 of NZ_CM174478.1, forward strand.
AGCTGCGCAACGCCTGCCTGGCGGAGCTCGACGACGACTTCGCATTCATCGCCCGCAGCAACCTCGGCGGCGAAACCATGGCCGAAGCCGATCTGCAACGTCTGCGCAGGATCGCTCAGCGGACCTGGACCCGCACCCTTGATGATCGTCTGGGGGTTTCCTGGGAAGAGAACAAACGCCAGGAACGTACGCCCGCCCCAACCCTTCCGGTCACCGAGCCCTTGCTGGCCGACAAACCCGAGCATCTGTTCGAGCGTGCCGAAGCCGAACTCATCCCGTCCGATAACCCGTGGGGATTCAAGCTCGAGGTGCCGAAGTACAAGTACAACCGCGGCGAACTCTACAACCTGAGTATTGCCCGAGGCACGTTGACCTGCGAGGAGCGTTACATCATCAATCACCACATGGTGCAGACCATCAGGATGCTCAGTCACCTGCCCTTTCCCGGGCACTTGGGCAACGTCACCGAAATCGCCGGCGGCCACCACGAAAAGATGGATGGCAGCGGTTATCCAAAACAGTTGAAACGCGAGGAGATGAGCCTGGCGGCACGGATGATGGCGATTGCCGATATCTTCGAGGCCCTGACGGCCGCGGACCGTCCCTACAAGAAAGCCAAGACCTTGAGTGAAGCACTGGGCATCATGGCCACGATGTGCCGCGAAGCCCATATCGATCCCGAATTGTTCGGGCTGTTCATTCAGGATGAAATCTATCTGCAATACGCCAATCAATTCCTGCAGCCGCAGCAGATCGATGCGGTAGACCCTGACAAGCTGCTCGGCAAAGCCGGGCTAAGCGCCTGATCAGCAGTCGCTCAAGCGCAGGAAAATCGCCGCCAGCTGCTCGATGCCGGCCTGGTCCTGCTCGGTAAAGCGCGCCAGCCTGGGGCTGTCCAGATCCAGTACACCAATCAATCGACCGCCTTTGACCAGTGGCACTACCAGCTCACTGTTCGACGCACTGTCACAGGCGATATGCCCGGCGAACGCATGCACATCCTCGACCCGTTGGGTTTGCAAGGTTGCCGCGGCAGCCCCGCATACACCGCGACCGAACGGGATTCGCACGCAGGCGATCTGCCCCTGGAACGGACCGAGGACCAATTGCTCATCGCGATTGAGGTAGAACCCGGCCCAGTTCAAATCATCCAGCTGGTTGAACAAAAAGGCCGAGAACTGTGCGGCGTTGGCAATGAAGTCACGCTCATCGGCCAATAATGATTCAAGCTGGGCACACAACATTGCATAACCATCGAGGCCCTCAGCGCTTTTCTGCAAATCGATCATGCTTCTTGCTCCAGCAATTTCAGCCCAACCCAATACCGCGCGAATTGATAGGCGCAACGCCCGTTGCGATTGCCGCGTCCGGTTGCCCAGCGAACGGCCAGAATCTCCAGCTCTTCAGTGCGCTGCCATTGCAGGCCGGCCTTGCGCGCCAGCTCACCGATCCAGTGCTCGACCACATTGAGAAAGTGTTCCTGGGTAAAGGGATAAAACGACAACCACAGGCCAAAACGGTCCGACAGGGCAATCTTGTCTTCTACCGCTTCATTGGGGTGCAGCTCGCCATCGACCATTTTCCAGTTCTCGTTGTCGCTTTGCTTCTCCGGAACCAGATGTCGGCGATTCGAGGTCGCGTACAACAACACGTTGTCCGGAGCCTGTTCCAGCGAGCCGTCGAGCACACTTTTGAGGACTCGATAGTCGCCCTCGCCCGCCTCGAACGACAAATCATCACAAAACAGCACGAACCGCTGTGGCAGCTTTTGCAACTGCTCGACCACTCGGGGCAAATCCGCCAGATGATCGCGCTCGATCTCTATCAGCCGCAGACCGTCCTTGGCATGCTCGGACAGCAAGGCCCGGACCAACGAAGATTTTCCGGTCCCACGCGAGCCCCAGAGCAAGGCGTGGTTGGCCGGCAGGCCATCGAGGAACTGCCGGGTATTGCGTCCCAGCTGCTCGCACTGCTTATCCACCCCGATCAGATCGGACAAACGCGTGTCCAGGCTGACCTCCAGTGGCAACAGGTAGCCGCTGCGTCCTTCACGCTGCCAGCGGGCGGCCAGGCACCCGGTCCAGTCAATGGTTTGTCGCGGTGCGGGCAGTAAAGGCTCAAGGCGAGCCAGAACCGCATCGGCGCGTTCGAGAAAAGCATTTAATCGAGAATCCACGACTTCTCCTCAGGCACATTCACGGTAATGATGTTGTCCATACAATCGGCATCGCGCGCCGATTCAGAGCAGGATGCAGGACTGACACCGAGCCTGCCGATAATCAACGGTGATCAGCTATGCTTGTCCAGCGAAGGGATACGGAAGTGGTTCAGCAGCCCATGGATATCAAGTTCACCAACCGCCTGTCTTACAAACAGGCCAGGCTCACTGTGCTGGTCGGTTTCATTCTCGGAACCCTGCTCAGTCTGCTGCAGATAGGCATCGATTATGCCAGCGAAGACGCCTCCATCAATCGAGAAATACTCTCTCTGCTGGAAATCAGCCATAACCCGGCCTCGCGAATCGCCTACAACATCGACTCCGAGCTCGCCCAGGAACTGACCCTGGGCCTATTGCGGTCCCCAGCGATCATCGGCGCGCGACTGATCGATAACGACAATACAGTCCTTGCCAGCGTCAAGCGCCCCGGCCAGCAAAGCAGTTATCGGCTGATCAGCGACTTCCTGTTTGGCGCCGAGCGACAATTCGAGGACCGGCTCTATCTCGATCAGATGCCCGAGGAGTCGTTGGGCACCCTGCATCTGGATGTGGATACCTACGCATTCGGCAGCCGCTTTCTGAGCAGGGCCGAGGTAACACTGCTCAACGGCTTTACCCGCAGCCTGCTGTTGAGCGGGATTCTGTTGGCGCTGTTCTACGTCATGCTGACCAAACCTCTGGTTCGGGTCATCCGCGAACTCAGCAGCCGGGACCCGCGAAGCGCCGACCCGACACCGCTGGATTATCCCCATGGCCACGTAAACGATGAAATCGGCGTACTGGTCAAAGCCGCCAACCAACAATTCAAAAACATGGCCACCGAAATTCAGCAGCGACGCAACGCCGAGAACCGCCTGACCGATTACCTCGGGCAACTGGAGAACATTGTCTCGGCGCGCACCACCGAACTCAAAGCCATCAACACCCGTTTGAGCCTGTCCAACGAAGAGCTCCAACTCGCTCGCAGCACGGCCCTCGACATGGCTGAGGCGCGCTCGGCATTCCTGGCCAACATGAGTCATGAAATCCGCACCCCGCTCAACGGTCTGCTGGGGATGATCGCCCTTTCGCTGGACAGTGCGCTGACGGCCGAACAGCGTCAGCAACTGTCGATTGCCCATGATTCAGGCAAGGTATTGGTGGAGCTGCTCAACGATATTCTCGACCTGTCAAAGTTCGACGCCGGTCAACTGGAGCTTGAACGTATCCCCTTCGACCTCGGGGTGCTGGTCGAAGACACCGCCAATCTGCTGTCGCAGAACGCCGCTCCGAGTGTTGAGCTTGCTTGCCTGATTGACCCGCAGTTTCCGGCATTGGTGCTGGGTGATCCGACACGGGTACGCCAGATCGTCAGCAACCTGTTGTCCAACGCCCTGAAATTCACCCGCTTCGGCCGCGTCGATGTACGCCTGAGCCACTATGAAGGGGGCGTCAGAATCGAGATCTGCGATACCGGCATCGGCATCGCTCAGGACGCTCAGGTCAAGATTTTCCAGCCCTTCACCCAGGCAGGTGCCGGTATTACCCGGCAGTTTGGCGGCACCGGCCTGGGTCTGGCGCTGACCTACAACCTCTGCGAAGCGATGCAGGGCCGGCTGACCATCAGTTCCGAGACGGGATTCGGCAGCCAGTTTTGCGCCGACCTGCCATTGCCCTGCCACACTCCGGTCGCCGCCGCGCCGCAACTGCGAGGGCACATTGTTGCCATCACTGCCGCCAATAGCGGCCTGGCCGAACTGTTGCACAGCCAGCTGCCCGGCTGGGGACTGGACTATAAACGGCGCAGCATCGACGATTCGCTGATCGGTCTCACTGCTGACCTGCTGATCACCGACTGTCCTGAATGTCTGTTCGGGATACGTCCCGCCATCCAGGCGCCAGTTCTTTTGGTGACTGCCTATGGCAGCTTCATGCCCAGCGAGCAAGTCACCGCTCTGGCGCCCTTGCAGCAACAGGCTCGGCCCCTTGCACGTAACGCGCTGTACCAAACCTTGCGGCGAACCTTGCAGGTCAAGACCAGCACCCTCTACGACCCGGAGCCTGAAGCCCTGTCGCCGCAGCGGCGGGCGCGCATCCTGTTGGTGGAGGACAACCCGGTCAATCAACTGGTGGCCAAAGGCATGCTCAGCAAACTTGGCTGCGAAGTCACCGTTGCAGCCCAAGGCGCGGAGGCCCTGGATCTGCTCGAATACTACAGCTTCGACCTGGTACTGATGGACTGCAACATGCCGGTCATGGACGGCTATGAAGCCAGTCGGCAGATTCGCCGCAGTGGTCGCTGGCCCGATCTGCCCATCGTCGCGCTGACCGCCAATGCCATGCCCGAAGAGCGTGAACGCTGCCGCGCGGCCGGGATGAGCGACTATCTGGCCAAACCGTTCCGCCGAGAAGAACTGGCAAGTCTGCTCGAGCTTTGGGTACCCGTTACGGCAACGCTTTGATCTGCACCAGCAGCTGGTCCAGACCGCTGCGCAGTTCATTGAGACGGACCGGATCGACATCGCTGTCGCACAACAGCCGCGCCTTGAGCGGCGCGACCCGCTCGCGCAAGGCCGCCCCGACCTCAGACAGGCTCAAATGCACCTCACGCTCATCCCGGGCCGAGCGTTGACGCTGTACCAGTGCCATCTGTTCAAGACGCTTGAGCAACGGCGTGAGCGTTCCTGAGTCAAGGATCAAACGTTCGCCCAGGGCTTTCACCGTAGGCTGCTCAGGCGGTGAGTCCTGCCACTCCCACAACACCAGCATGGCCAGGTATTGCGGATAGGTCAGTCCCAGCTGGTCGAGCATCGGTTTGTAGGCGCGAATGACTGCCCGAGAAGCGGCGTACAGCTTGAAGCAGAGCTGACTGTCAAGCTTGAGCGAATCGACTGACAGTTCATTCATTTCAGTAATGCTTCAATCTCGCTGGTCAAATCCTGCGGTTTGGTCGCCGGAGCAAAACGCTTGACCACCTGGCCGTCCTGGCCGATCAGAAATTTGGTGAAGTTCCATTTGATGCCTTGGGAGCCCAGCACCCCCGGAGCGCGTTTCTTTAACTGCACGAACAGCGGGTGAGCCTCGCTGCCATTGACATCGATTTTCTTGAACAACGGGAAACTCACACCAAAATTCAGCTCGCAGAACTCGGAAATCGCCCCTTCATTTCCCGGTTCCTGTTTGCCGAACTGGTTGCACGGGAAGCCAAGCACTACAAGGCCCCGGTCCTTGTAACTCTGCCAAAGCTCCTCCAGCCCTTTGTATTGCGGCGTGAAACCACACTTGCTCGCCGTATTGACCACCAGCACGGCTTTGCCTGCGTAATCGGCCAGGGTTTTTTGCTCACCCTTGATGGTGGTGCAAGGGATATCCAGCAGGTTGTCGGTCATGGCGCAGGCTCCTGAAACGGAAATAGCGGATAAACATAGCGGGCAATTGAATTGCGCGCAATGTAATTGCCCGAATTTTAGAACGACAGTTCCATAAATATCTAACCCGACAATTCACGGCTTTACAGGGTTAACGTAGGAGCTGGCGAAGCCTGCGATCTTTTGGCGGTTCTGGGTATTGCCAAGAATCAAGATCAAAAGATCGCAGCCTGCGGCAGCTCCTACAGGCCCCGCGGCACCAGCTCCAGGCACACCGAGTTGATGCAGTAGCGCAGACCGGTCGGTGGCGGACCATCCGGGAACACATGGCCCAGATGCGCATCGCATTTGGCACAGACCACTTCGGTACGAATCATGCCGTGACTTGCATCGCGGATCTCGACCATGGCGCTTTTGCCGATCGGCTCGTAGAAACTTGGCCAGCCGCAGCCCGAATCGAACTTGGCTTTGGAGTCGAACAGCGGTTCATTGCAGCAAATGCAGTGATAAACACCGTCGGTTTTAGTGCCGTTGTACTTGCCAGAAAACGGCCGCTCAGTGCCTTTGAGGCGACAAACGTTGTACTGCTCCGGATCGAGCATCGCGCGCCATTCATCAAGGGTTTTTTCCAATTTTTCCATGATCCTGCCTCGGCAACTGAAAAAGCCTGATCTGTATCTTTTCCACGGATCAGGCGGCACGTATGATTGCGCCTCGTTAAACGCCAGTCTGGCAGCCGTGTCACGCGCATTCAAACGGATTTTCACGCTGCGACGCCGGTTACAGGCCTGTGTGAAAACGCAGGATTCCCAGTACGGTAGTTCAAACACCGCCTGGATCGTTCATTTTCAGGAACACATCGCCATGCAGGTCAGCAAATCGAACAAGCTCGCCAACGTCTGTTATGACATTCGCGGCCCGGTGCTCAAGCACGCCAAACGCCTGGAAGAGGAAGGTCATCGCATCCTCAAGCTGAACATCGGCAACCCGGCACCCTTTGGTTTCGAAGCACCCGACGAAATCCTTCAGGACGTCATTCGCAACCTGCCGACCGCGCAAGGCTACAGCGACTCCAAGGGCCTGTTCAGCGCCCGCAAGGCCGTCATGCAGTACTACCAGCAAAAGCAGGTGGAAGGCGTCGGCATTGAAGACATCTACCTGGGTAACGGCGTTTCCGAGTTGATCGTGATGTCGATGCAGGCCCTGCTGAACAACGGTGACGAAGTGCTGATCCCGGCACCCGACTACCCGTTATGGACCGCCGCGGTCAGTCTGGCGGGCGGCAATCCGGTGCATTACCTGTGCGACGAACAGGCCGACTGGTTCCCCGACCTGGCCGACATCAAGGCCCGGATCACGCCGAACACCAAGGCCATGGTAATCATCAACCCGAACAACCCGACCGGCGCGGTGTACTCCCGCGAGCTGCTGCTGGGCATGCTGGAACTGGCGCGCCAGCACAAGCTGGTGGTGTTCTCCGACGAAATCTACGACAAGATTCTCTACGACGATGCCGTGCACATCTGCACCGCTTCGCTGGCCCCTGACCTGCTCTGCCTGACCTTCAACGGCCTGTCCAAGTCCTACCGCGTGGCAGGCTTCCGTTCTGGCTGGGTGGCCATCTCCGGTCCCAAGCACAATGCCCAGAGCTACATCGAGGGCATCGACATGCTGGCCAACATGCGCCTGTGTGCCAATGTGCCGAGCCAGCATGCGATCCAGACGGCCTTGGGCGGCTATCAGAGCATCAACGACCTGGTGTTGCCGGCGGGTCGCCTGCTGGAACAGCGCAACCGCACCTGGGAACTGCTCAACGACATTCCGGGTGTCAGCTGCGTCAAGCCTATGGGTGCGCTGTACGCCTTCCCGCGAATCGATCCGAAGATCTGTCCGATCCACAACGATGAAAAATTCGTGCTCGATCTGCTGCTCTCGGAAAAACTGCTGGTGGTCCAGGGCACGGCCTTCAACTGGCCGTGGCCTGACCACTTCCGCGTCGTGACCCTGCCACGGCTGGACGATCTGGACCAGGCGATCGGCCGAATCGGTAATTTCCTGAAGACCTATCGGCAGTAGTCCCATCAGGCTGTGCGACTTTTACCAAGTCGCACAGAGATTAAATCCAGCAACACATCTCTATTTCCAGTAAAACATCCCCCGCCCGGACCTTTGCGGTTTGCGTGATCAGGCACCATGCCTAATGACTACGGGACCCGCAGCTGTAAGAAAGGCATCAAGCGGTTCCCGGAACCACACCGGAAAATCCCTGCAAACGTCTACAATCCAGCTGTAAGACACAGTTTGAAATAGTCACTTGGTTGAATAGCCCGGTGCAGCACCTTATATACCCCGCAGTACGCTACATCTTTAGCATGAGGAGATTTCTACAACCATGATGCGCATCTTGCTGTTTTTGGCCACTAACCTGGCGGTCGTGCTGATTGCCAGCATCACCCTGAGCCTTTTCGGCTTTAACGGGTTCATGGCGGCCAATGGGGTTGATCTCAACCTCAATCAGCTGCTGATCTTCTGTGCGGTCTTCGGTTTCGCAGGTTCGCTGTTCTCGCTGTTCATCTCCAAGTGGATGGCGAAGATGAGCACCAGCACCCAAATCATCACCCAGCCGCGCACTCGCCACGAACAATGGCTGCTGCAGACCGTCGAGCAATTGTCCCGCGAAGCTGGGATCAAGATGCCTGAAGTCGGGATCTTCCCGGCCTATGAGGCCAACGCCTTCGCCACCGGCTGGAACAAGAACGACGCGCTGGTCGCTGTCAGCCAGGGCTTGCTGGAGCGCTTTTCGCCGGATGAAGTGAAAGCTGTGCTGGCCCACGAAATCGGTCACGTGGCCAATGGCGACATGGTAACCCTGGCACTGATACAAGGCGTGGTGAACACCTTCGTGATGTTCTTCGCTCGAATTATCGGCAACTTCGTCGACAAGGTGATTTTCAAGAACGAAGAAGGTCAGGGCATCGCCTACTACGTGGCGACTATCTTCGCTGAACTGGTACTGGGCATCCTGGCCAGCGCGATCGTCATGTGGTTCTCGCGCAAACGCGAATTCCGTGCAGACGAGGCCGGGGCCAGCCTGGCCGGCACCAACGCGATGATCGGCGCCCTGCAGCGCCTGCGTTCGGAACAAGGCCTGCCGGTACACATGCCGGACACCTTGACTGCGTTCGGCATCAATGGCGGCATCAAGCAAGGCCTGGCTCGCATGTTCATGAGCCACCCTCCGCTGGAAGAGCGCATCGATGCCCTGCGCCGTCGCGGCTGATAGCAGTCACTGAACCACCCAAAGGGGCGACGCAAGTCGCCCTTTTGCATTGGCCTCGACCCCGTCAGTTTTTTACCAGACGATAAACCCGCTCATCCAGGCTGGTAACGCCGCCCTGGAGAAACTTCCAGCTCTCGCCGAGGATATCCCGCTCTTCCTCGACCCGAAGTTGCCAGTGATCGCCAAGCAGGCTTCTGGCTTCAGCATCGACCACCGCAAACGGCGGCCCGGCCATCTGCATCTGGTCGTAGTCCAGAGTAATCAGCAAACCCTCACAACCCGACGGCAGGATCCGGCTCAGGTGCGCTGCGTACTGCTCGCGCATCATTGACGGTAGGGCAATCAGCGCCGCCCGGTCATAGAGCGCCGCGCACTCGGCCACATCCTCGGCAGTCAAGGCAAAGAAGTCCCCACACCACAGCTCTATCAAGCCCACCTGATAAACCGTGAAAACGCCCCGCTGGCTGATCTGCGGCTCAAGCTGCTGCTCGCTGAAAAAATCTGTCACAGCCTTTTCTGACAACTCGATGCCCTGCACCTGATGACCACAACTGGCGAGCCACACAAGGTCCAGGCTTTTTCCACATAATGGCACCAGCACCCGCGAGCCTTGTGCCAGGCCTAACCTGGGCCACAAGCGCAGCAGGTAGGGATTGACCTCCGGCAGATGAAAGCCAATCTGATTGCGCTCCCAACGCTTGTTCCAAAACTCTGGCTGCATAAATCACCTCGAAAATTCGATCAAAAAGCACTAAAACTTATATTAGATTTAGATCAATGATCTGACTGAAGATGGTCTCATCTTAACGCTCAGGAGTTCATTCATGTTTCCCAGTCTGTTCATTTCCCATGGCTCACCCATGCTCGCCCTGGAACCCGGCGCCAGTGGCCCGGCCCTCGCCCGCCTGGCCGCCGAACTGCCGAAACCGAAGGCCATCGTTATTGTCTCCGCTCACTGGGAAAGTAATGAGCTGCTGGTCAACGGCAATCCTCAACCTGAAACCTGGCATGACTTCGGCGGCTTCCCGGCTGCGCTGTTCGCCGTGCAATATCCCGCATCGGGCGAGCCACAACTGGCCACTGAGGTGGTCGATCTATTGAAGGCTGACGGGCTCACCGCGAGCATCGACACCAAGCGGCCATTCGATCATGGGGTCTGGGTGCCTTTGTCGCTGATGTATCCCCGGGCCGATATACCGGTGGTGCAAATCTCGCTGCCCAGTCGTCAGGGCCCAGCCCTGCAGACCCGCGTCGGCCGCGCCTTGGCCAGCCTGCGTGAGCAAGGCGTATTGCTGATCGGCTCTGGCAGCATTACCCATAACTTGCGCGAACTGGACTGGCACGCCGGCCCGGAAAGCGTTGAGCCCTGGGCCAAGGCATTCCGCGACTGGGCGATCGACAGACTCGCCGCCAACGACGAAGCCGCCCTGCATGACTATCGCCAGCAAGCACCCCATGCCGCGCGCAGCCATCCCAGCGACGAGCATTTGCTGCCACTGTATTTTGCTCGTGGTGCCGGCGGGGATTTCAGCATCGCCCACCAAGGCTTCACCATGGGCGCACTCGGGATGGACATCTATCGGTTTGGTTGAAGATGATGGCGTCCTCTCCCTTGTGTGCGGGCTTGCCCGCGAAGGGGGCGGCGTACCTGACACACAGCGTCGACTTCCTTCATCGCAGGCAAGCCACAAGATCAAAAGATCGCAGCCTGCGGCAGCTCCTACAGGGGAATGCGTATTCCAGGCCGGCCGGTAGGCCGCATCGCTTTTGCTTTTGATCTGGCTTTTGATCTACGCCGCTCCCACACCGACCGCATCAAACCCTCCCCCGCCTACCCCCGCTGACCTGCCGAGCCAAGACAAATGACAGACAAAAAAATCCCCGAACCAGTCGGGGATTTTTTATGTTCGATCAATCAGCTCGAGAGCGGATCAATCTTCGCGATAGCGACGCAGTTTCAGCTGCTTACCGGCAACACGAGTGTCCTTCAGTTTGGTCAGCAGACGCTCCAGACCATCTTCCGGCAACTCAACCAGGCTGAAGCTGTCACGCACCTGGATGCGACCGATAGCTTCACGGGCCAGGCCACCTTCGTTGAGGATAGCGCCCAGCAGGTTCTTGGCAGCGATGCCATCACGCGCACCCAGCGCGGTACGGCAACGAGCACGACCTTCAGCCAGTGGAACCGGAGCACGACGCTCACGATCACCACGATCACCACGGTCTGGACGATCACCGGAACGCTCTGGACGATCGCCACGCGGTGCGTTGTTCGGCACCAGTGGACGTTCCTTCTCGATAGCGGCCAGGGTCAGCGCTTGAGCGTTGGTAGCCTTGCGCAGCAGGGCTGCGGCCAGGGCACGCGGGGTGCAACCGATATCGGCGGTCAGGCGATCGAGCAGATCACCGTGGGTCGATTCAGCGTCAGCCACCAGCGGCGACAGGCTGTTGGTCAGTTTCTTGATGCGCGCATCGAGAACGGCTTGAGCGTCCGGCAGGCGAACTTCAGCAACCTTCTGACCGGTTACACGCTCGATCACTTGCAGCATGCGGCGCTCACGCGGAGTTACCAGCAGCAGTGCACGACCTTCGCGACCGGCACGGCCGGTACGGCCGATACGGTGAACGTAGGACTCTGGGTCGTATGGCATATCAACGTTGAACACGTGAGTGATACGCGGAACGTCCAGACCACGAGCGGCAACGTCGGTGGCCACAACGATGTCCAGACGGCCATCCTTGAGGGAATCGATCACGCGCTCACGCTGGTTCTGAGCAATGTCACCGTTCAGCGCAGCGGCTTTGTAGCCTTTGGCTTCCAGGGCGCTGGCCAGGTCCAGGGTCGCTTGCTTGGTGCGCACGAACATGATCAGGGCGTCGAAATCTTCCACTTCCAGCAGGCTCAATACAGCCGAGGTCTTCTGGTCAGCGTGAACCAACAGGTGAGCCTGTTCGATCGCGGTGACGGTCTGAGTCTTGGTCTGGATCTTCACGTGCTTCGGATCGCGCAGATGGCGTTCGGCGATGGCACGGATCGACTGCGGCAGAGTGGCCGAGAACAATACGGTCTGGCGGGTCGCCGGCATGGCCTTGAAGATAACTTCCAGGTCGTCCATGAAACCCAGTTTGAGCATTTCGTCCGCTTCGTCGAGAACCAGGTGGTTCACGGTAGCCAGGACTTTTTCGTCGCGACGCAGGTGGTCGCACAGACGACCCGGAGTGGCGACAACGATCTGTGCGCCATTACGGATAGCTTTCAGTTGTGGGCCCATCGGCGCGCCGCCGTAGACAGCCACAACAGTTACGCCGGGCATTTGCTTGGCGTAGGTTTCGAAAGCGGTTGCAACTTGCAGCGCCAGCTCACGGGTCGGAGCCAGGATCAGAGCCTGAGGCTCGCGCTTGGCAGGATCGATACAATGCAGGATCGGCAGGGCGAACGCAGCGGTTTTACCCGTACCGGTTTGCGCCTGACCAATCATGTCGTGACCGGCCATGATGATCGGGATCGATTGCTGCTGAATAGCCGAAGGCTCTTCATAGCCAGTCGCGATGACGGCTGCAAGGATATTTGGATGAAGTTCAAAAGCGGCGAAGCCGCCGGTTTCCTGGGTCATGGGTCTGCCTCTAAGTGCATCCGCAAAGACCCATGCTCCAAAGCTGCGCATGCCGTGTAAGACTCAAGAGTCGCCCTGGCTGCTTTGTCGGCGGGGATTTGCGAAAACGTGTGAATGAATGGAACGTCAAGGATCGTCCGCAGAGCGGACAAGCAGCCGAAGCTGGCTTCGGGGGAATTGCTATACCTGAACGTGGCCCGGTTAAAGGCCGGCGCGCACTATACCGGAAATACCGAAAAAAGGGAGAAATATTTATCAGAAAAATCACCTGTACACCTCTCTGTCACGGGCTTTGCGGATAATCTTCCCAACGTCTATTTTTTAAAGGCCCGAGCTTGTTGGCCAGGACGCTTAAACGCTTCATCTTTACAGGCTGAGCGCTTCAGTCCGAGAGACCTTTCCTCGCCCCAGGATATGCCATGAAACAGCCCAGCCCAAGTCGCGTCAGCCGTGAACAGCGCGGTCATATTCTGTTGATCGGCCTCGATCGCGTTGCCAAGCGCAATGCCTTCGACCTTGATCTGCTCAATGAGCTCAGCCTGGCCTATGGCGAGTTCGAACGTAATGCCGACGCCCGGGTGGCGGTGGTGTTCGGCCACGGCGAACACTTCACCGCCGGGCTCGACCTGGCAAATGTCGCGGCCGCCCTGACCGAAGGCTGGCAGGCACCGGCCGGAGGTTGCGACCCCTGGGGCGTATTCGCCGGGCCCAGGGTCACTAAACCGGTGATTGTCGCCGTGCAAGGCTATTGCCTGACCCTGGGCATCGAATTGATGCTGGCCGCCGATATCAACCTGTGCGCCAGCAACACACGCTTCGCCCAACTGGAAGTCCAGCGCGGGCTCTTCCCTTTCGGCGGCGCCACCTTGCGTCTGCATCAGATTGCTGGCTGGGGCAATGCCATGCGCTGGCTGCTGACCGGCGATGAGTTCGATGCCCATGAAGCCTTGCGCCTGGGTCTGGTGCAGGAAGTAATGGCCAGCGAAGACCTGATGCCCCGCGCACTTGAATTGGCAGAACGTATTGCCAGACAAGCACCACTAGGTGTCCAGGCGACCCTGATGTCGGCGCGCCAGGCGCGTCTGGAAGGTGAAACCGTCGCCACTCAAGGGTTGCTGCCGGTGGTCAAGAAGCTGCTGAACAGCGAGGATGCCAAGGAAGGTCTGCGGGCAATGCAGAAACGGCGGCCAGGGGTGTTCAAGGGGTGTTGAGAAGCCCCAGAAACCCCTGTGGCGAGGGGGCTTGCCCCCTCGCCACAATAGCTCCCCACAAGCCTTCAGGTCGCGGGGCGGATCGCCTTGACCAGCGACTGCAACGAGTAACCCAGCCGCGGCGCCAGTGCTTCGGACCTGGCGATCAGGCCGTCCATGTCCAGGGTTTGATCGAGATCCGCGGGAACGAACAGGATCACGTTGCCCTCCTTCACCGGCAGCTCCCAATAATGCCGGTGATAAAGACCACGCAGTAAAGCCGCGCCCAACGGCTTGCCGTCGTCAGTGGCCCATTGATTGATCACCAGCCAGCCACCCGGATTAAGGCGTTTCTGGCAGTTTTCCAGAAAACCCCAGGCCAGATGCCCGACGCCCGGGCCGACGTCGGTATAGAGGTCGACGAAAATCAGATCCGCCGACTCGGCCGTCTCGAGCAACTCGAGGGCATCGCCGATTCGGATATAAAGTCGAGGATCGTCATCCAGACCCAGGTATTCGATGGCCAGGCGGGGGACATCCGGGCGCAACTCGATGGCTTCGACGTCTTCCAGCGACAGAAACTTCAGGCAGGCCTGGGTCAGCGTGCCGGCGCCAAGGCCCAGAAACAGCGCGCTTTCCGGGGCGTCGTGGCACAGCGCACCGATCAGCATGGCCCGGGTGTAGTCGTACTCCAGCCAGCTTGGGTCGGCGGTGAACACGCAGCTCTGCTCGATGGCATCGCCAAATTCGAGAAAGCGATAATCCGCCACTTCCAGCACCCGAATCATGCCGAAATCATCGTGCACCTCGGCGAGCAGGCGCTCGACGCGCTCCTCAGTCATCTCATCTCCTAACCGTCACCGGGCTCAACCCGGTAACGCGATAAAGCCAACCGCTCGGTACCGAGCGGGAAAGGCGCGATTGTCCGCGAATCGACGGGAACAGGTCACGCACTAATTGCTGATAACATGGCTATCCGACCTTAAAACACTAGAGTCCGTGATGAGCCAACCCTGGAGCCCTGACAGCTGGCGCGCCCTGCCGATCCAGCAGCAACCCGTTTACCCTGACGCCGTGCATTTGCTGCAGGTCGAGCAAAGCCTGGCCAGTTATCCGCCGTTGGTGTTTGCCGGAGAGGCCCGGGAGTTGCGCCGTCAGTTTGCCGAGGTGACTCAGGGCCGGGCGTTTCTGCTGCAAGGCGGTGATTGCGCGGAAAGCTTTGCCGAGTTCTCGGCGGCAAAAATCCGCGACACGTTCAAAGTACTGCTGCAGATGGCGATCGTCATGACTTTCGCCGCGGGCTGCCCAGTGGTCAAGGTCGGTCGCATGGCCGGGCAATTCGCCAAGCCGCGCTCGTCGAACGACGAAACCATCAATGGCGTGACCCTGCCCGCCTACCGTGGCGACATTGTCAACGGCATCGGTTTCGACGAAAAGAGCCGGGTGCCGGACCCGGATCGGCTGCTGCAGTCTTACCATCAGTCTACCGCCACCCTGAACCTGCTGCGGGCCTTCGCCCAGGGCGGTTTTGCCGACCTGCATCAAGTGCATAAATGGAACCTGGACTTCATTGCCAACTCGGCCCTGGCCGAAAAGTACAGCCACCTGGCCGATCGCATCGATGAAACCCTGGCCTTCATGCGTGCCTGCGGCATGGACAGCTCGCCGCAACTGCGCGAAACCAGCTTCTTTACCGCCCACGAAGCGTTACTGCTGAACTATGAAGAAGCCTTCGTGCGTCGCGACAGCCTGACCAACGACTACTATGACTGTTCGGCGCATATGCTCTGGATCGGCGACCGTACACGCCAGCTCGACGGTGCCCATGTCGAGTTCCTGCGTGGCGTGAATAACCCGATCGGGGTCAAGGTCGGCCCGAGCATGAACACCGAAGAGCTGATTCGCCTGATCGACATCCTCAACCCGGACAATGATCCCGGCCGCCTCAACCTGATCGCACGCATGGGCGCGAACAAGGTCGGCGACCATCTGCCACAGCTGATCCGCGCGGTGGAAAGCGAAGGCAAAAAGGTGCTGTGGAGTTCCGATCCGATGCACGGCAACACCATCAAGGCCAGCAGCGGCTACAAGACCCGTGACTTCGAGCAGATCCTCAATGAAGTGAAGCAGTTCTTCCAGGTGCATGAAGCAGAAGGCAGCTATGCCGGCGGCATCCATATCGAGATGACCGGGCAGAACGTCACCGAATGCATCGGCGGCGCACGGCCGATTACCGAGGATGGTTTGTCGGACCGTTATCACACCCATTGCGACCCGCGAATGAATGCCGACCAGTCGCTGGAACTGGCGTTTTTGATTGCCGAGACCCTCAAGCAGGTTCGGCGTTGAATCAACAGGTTTTCGTCGTCTGATATACCGCCATCGCGAGCCTGCTCGCGATTCGGTTTGTCAGGCGACGCAGATATTTGTCAACGCCACCCGCAACCGCGCCGCGCTGGCCCTAGGGCAATTCAGCTGAATCTCCACCAGCCCCAACCAATCGGCCATCTGCCGCAGATTCCTGGCCAATGCCAGCATCCCCAGCTCATCCAGCCCCGGCTCTTCCTCATGCACGGCATGCACCGCCAGTCGTCCCTGAGCCCGTTCGGCCCGCAAATCGACGCGGGCGGCGATTCGCTCATTGTGTAAAAACGGCAGCACGTAGTAGCCAAAGACCCGTTTTGCCTGAGGTGTGTAGATTTCCAGCCGATAACGAAAATCGAACAACCGCTCGGTTCGGCTGCGCTCCCATATCAATGAGTCGAACGGCGAAAGCAAGGCGCTGGCCTCGACTTTGCGTGGGACTTTCGGCGCTGCCAGGCAATAGGCCGGTTGCCGCCAATCCTGCACCTCACACTGCAGCAACTCACCCTCCTCGACCAACTCGGCCAGGCGCGCTCGGCTGTCGGCAGGCGATAGCCGAAAATAGTCGCGCAAGTCTTTGTCCGTACCGACGCCCAGCGCACTGGCCGCATGCATCAATAGTCCCCGCTGAGCCTCGGCCTCGCTGAGTAGCGGTTGCTGCAGAATCGCCGCGGGAATGACCCGCTCCGGCAAATCATAAAGACGCTCGAAACCACGACGTCCCGAGACTGTGACTTCACCGGCGGCGAACAACCACTCCAGGGCATGCTTCTCGGCACTCCAGTCCCACCAGGGGCCTGCCCGTTCCTGGCGGGTCGACAAACTGCCGGCGCCGAGCGCCCCGCGTTCTTCGACCAGGGCCAGCACTCGACGAATCGTCTCCTGCTGCTCCCGACCGAAACGGGCCATCTGCTGATAAATGCCCTCCCCTTGGATCGCCCGCTGCATGCGCCAGCGCATCAAGGGATACATCGACAACGGCAGCAAGGATGCCTCATGCCCCCAATACTCGAACAACGTCCGTCGCCGGCCCTGACTCCAGGCCGCCTGGTCAAGCAAATCGGCTGAGTAATTCCCAAGACGGGAGAACAGCGGAAGGTAGTGCGAACGCACCAGGGCGTTGACCGAATCGATCTGCAGGATGCCCAGACGCTCGATCAACCGGTTGAGCTGGGTCGACTTGACCGTCGGTGGCGACTGACGCCCGGAGAACCCTTGGGCAGCCAACGCCAGACGTCGGGCCTGCTTCAAGGAAAAACACAGAGGAGTAGGCATTCAACGGCTCTTGATGATGACTCCCCCCACCTTAGCGGCAGGCGCACAAAACGCCAATGCCCGCAGGTTAACGCCTCAATGGGTCGTGCCAGAACGGCTGGACGGTATCCTTCATTACATCGGCTCGACTCAGGCCAATATCACGCAGCCTGTTGTCACTCATTCGAGCCAGCTCGACACGATCCTTACTCAACTGCCCCCAGCGACTCAGCTTCGCCAGTACAGTGGATAGATGCTGCCTTGATGTACAGAGAGCCAATCGGAGTGTTTCCACACCGACACTCATTGCATGTTGCTGTCGTTCCATGACGGTATTCCTCAGAGTGAAGATCGCAGTCTTGTGCAAGTGCTGGAGTGGATCTAGCGAACGTCTATGACCGTCTATTGCCAGATCGGCACCAACCCCATGGCTCGAGCTTTCACCCGGTGCCATGGGGTAGTGACCAGACGTTTCTACAGAGCATTGGATTTACTTGCCTTTACCCAGGGGATCTTCCCAGAAGTGCCGTTCGGATTCCTGCTCGACATCCGCCCGACTCAACCCGATATCCTTCAGCGCCTCGTCGCTCAGGCTGGCCAATAGCGCACGCTCTTTATTGAGCTGATGCCAGCGGGCGAACTTCTCCATCAGATGGTGCAGGGAGAAACCCTGGAATGAAAATTTGTCTACCAGTACATAACCTCTTTGACCTTTCATCGTGTTGCCCTCCAGTGGGGATGGCTAGAGTTTCGCGCTGGAGCTAAGATCAATCCAACGAATGTTTCTGATGCAACACATCTCGGAGATTGATCAATTGACCTACCCGAGCATCGACACTGAAGTCCTGCGCACCTTCGTCGCGATTGCCGACCAGGGTGGCTTTACCCGCGCCGGCGAGCTGGTCAATCGCACCCAGTCCGCGGTGAGCATGCAGATGAAGCGTCTGGAAGAAGACGTGTTGCAACGCCAGCTGTTTCAGCGTGATGGCCGCCAGGTGCGGTTGACCGCCGAGGGTCAGGTGCTGCTCGGCTACGCCCGGCGCATCCTGAAATTGCACAGCGAAGTGTTCAATACGCTGCGCGAACCGCATATGGTCGGCACCGTGCGCATTGGTACGCCGGATGACTATGTGATGCGCTTCTTGCCGGGGATTCTGTCACGCTTCGCAAAAACCTATCCGTTGATCCAGATCGAAGTGCATTGCGAATCCTCCAAGCAACTGCTGCTGCGCCAGGACCTGGATCTGTCCATCGTCACCCGCGAACCGGGCAACGAAATTGGCCAGTTGCTGCGCAAGGAGCGGTTTGTCTGGGCCGAGGCACAATGCTTCAGCGCCCACGAGCAGACGCCGCTGCCCCTGGCGATGTTCAACAGCGATTGTTTCTGCCGGCTCTGGGCCTGCAACGCCCTGGATGCTGCCGGGCGCGACTACCGCATCGCCTACAACAGCTCCAGCCTCTCGGCGATCATGGCCATCGTCAGCGCCGGTCTCGCGGTCACCGCGCAACTGGAGAGCCTGATCACCCCGGATATGCGCATCCTCGGCGCCGCCGAAGACCTACCGGTGCTACCTGAGGCCAGCATCATGCTGCTGCGTAACCTGAACACCCCATCGCCGATTACCGAATGCCTGGCTGAACACATCATCGAAGGCTTCAAACTTTAATCGCGAGTATCACCGCGCAAAGCACCAGAAAGCCGCAGAACAGCCCGCGCAGCAGGCGCTCCGGCATGGCATGGGCGATTTTCACCCCCCAACTGATGCTCAACAGCCCACCAGCCGCCAACGGCAAACCGATCATCCAGTCCACCTGATGATGGGCCGCATAGGTCACCAGCGTGACGCCGGTGCTCGGCAGGGCCAAGGCCAGGGACAGGCCTTGGGCGACTACCTGAGTGGTGCCAAAGAGGCTGGTCAATACCGGTGTGGCGACCACCGCCCCGCCGACGCCGAACAATCCCCCCATAGTCCCGGACGCGGCGCCCAACACCCCCAGCCAGGGCCACGGGTAACGCATTTGCGCAGTTACCGGCGCGCTGGCCACAAACATTCGCGCCAGGTTGTAGGCCGACAAGGCGATCAGGAACGCGACGAAGCCGATACGCATCACCCGCGCATCGATCCCGACCGCCCAGATCGAGCCCAGCCAGGCGAAGCAAAAGCCCATCAAGGCAAGGGGCATGGCATGGCACAGCTCAATCCGATTGCGCTGGTGATAGCGCCACAACGCCAGCATCACGTTTGGCACCACCATGACCAGGGCCGTGCCTTGAGCAATCTGCTGATCCAGACCGAACAACACGCCCAGAACCGGAATCGCGATCAGGCCGCCGCCGATACCGAACAACCCGCCCAGGGTCCCCAGGGCAGCACCCAGTGCCAGATACATCACTAACTCGATCACAGGCCATTCCCTCACGTCTGGCTATGCATGCTACGCAATCTGCTCTGGCGTGGAAACGCACAGCAACGCACAATGGCTATGCTAAACCCGCATAAGTGAACTCAACGCATGAACCCCAAACTCCTCACCGATCAGCTCGGCCTGTTTCTTGATGTACTGGAAACCGGCAGTTTCTCCGCCGCCTCGCGACGCCATCCGCTGACGCCATCGGCAGTCGCCCGACGTATCGACAGCCTGGAGAATGCCCTCGGCAGCCAATTGTTCATTCGCAGCACCCATGCAGTGCGCGCGACCCCGGCGGGGCTGGCCTTTGCCGAGCGAGCCCGACGGGTAGTCGCCGAATTGCGCCTGGCCCGGGCCGAAGCGGCCTCCCTGAGCGATGCCCCTGAGGGACTGATTCGGGTGGACGCCCCGGCCGCTTTCGGCCGCCGACACCTGGCCCCGGTAATTGCCGACTTCCTGGTGGTCTATCCGGGACTGGATGTTCAGCTGCACCTGATCGACAGTTTTGTCGACATGCAGGGTTCGAACCTGGGCAAGGTCGATCTGGTGCTGCGGGCCGGACAAATGGCCGATACCCGACTGGTCGCCACACCCTTGGCGAGCATGGTGCGGATTGCCTGCGCCAGCCCGGCCTATTTGAAACGTCGCGGTGCGCCGACCCATCCCAGGGAGTTGAGCGAACACGACGGCCTTGATTGGGAGGGACTGGCGCCGCCTTTCGCCTGGCGCTTCGAGCTTGATGGACAGCTGCAATCGTACCGCCCGCAACGCGTGCGCATGAGTGCCAACAATGCCGAAGCCCTGCTCTGCGGTGCGCTGGCCGGGTTGGGTATCGCCCATCTGCCGACCTGGCTGATCAGCGAGTATTTGCTGCGCGGTGAATTGCTGCCGCTGTTTTGCGAAAAGGGTCTGCCCAAACCGGAGACCACCGGGATTTATGCCCTGCGCCTCGAACAGCAGGCCAGTTCCCGCAGTCGATTATTATTGGAATATCTCAAGGTCCGATTCAGTCCTGTTCCGCCTTGGGATCTGGCCCTGCAGAGCGATCTGGGCTGGCAGTAGATAGAAAATTGTCTGGCACATTAAAGATTCGAGCTCTAAATTCAGGATCAGTAATGATCAAGGTCCCAACATGAAAAGCGTTAGTACCACCCCGGATAACTGCGACCAACTGCTACTCGACAATCAGTTGTGTTTTGCCCTGCATTCCACCTCGTTGTTGATGACCAAGGTCTATAAACCGCTATTGCAGGCCTTGGGCCTGACCTATCCGCAGTACCTGGCGATGATGGTGTTGTGGGAGCGCGACGGGTTGACCGTAGGCGAGATCAGTACCCGCCTGCTGACCGATCCCGGCTCATTGACGCCGCTGCTCAAGCGCCTCGAAGCCGAAGGCTTGTTGAGCCGCACCCGCAGCCGTGAAGACGAGCGTGTGGTCATCGTTGAATTGACCGCCCAAGGCCGCGCCCTGCGGGACAAGGCCCGGGATATCCCGCAATGCATCCTCGGCGCCAGTGGCCAGACCCTGGAGCAGATACGTAAGCTGCAAGGCGATTTGCTGGCTTTGCGTGGCCATTTGCAGGACAGCCTGTAGGCAGCCAATCAAACCGCAAAAGATCGCAGGCTTCGCCAGCTCCTACGCCGACCGCGTCCCCAATGGATTCCCGGATATACCCCCCGTAGATACAAGGAGCTGCCGCAGGCTGCGATCTTTGGGGGCCCTTCGCGCCCTGAAAATCTGTTGTGAAATTTATATTGCGCACTAACTATTTGCGAGCTACATTTATTTCGCACTTACTTGGCGCGCAAATATTTAGCGCAAATAAACCCATCAAAAAGAGACTCCGACCATGCAAACTCTCTATACCGCAGTCGCAACCGCTACCGGTGGCCGCGATGGCCGCGCGATTTCCAGCGACAATATCCTCGACGTGAAACTCGCCACCCCGAAAGAACTCGGTGGTGCTGGTGGCGAGGCAACCAACCCTGAGCAGCTGTTCGCTGCCGGTTACTCCGCCTGCTTCATCGGCGCATTGAAATTCGTCGCCAGCCAGAGCAAACGCAAAATCCCCGACGATGCCTCGATCACCGCCCATGTCGGCATTGGCCAGATCCCTGGTGGTTTTGGCCTGGATATCGACCTGCACGTCAGCCTGCCCGGCCTGGAACAGGCGCAAGCGCAGACCCTGGTCGATGCCGCGCATCAGGTTTGCCCCTACTCCAACGCCACCCGCGGTAACGTCGATGTGCGCTTGCACGTCACGGTCTGAACGCTGTACATCGTCGCGGCGTCCGAACGACGCCCACAAAAAAGCCCGACTCATTGGTCGGGCTTTTTTACACACGCGATTTAAGTCTGGCTTAAACCTTGGCGCGGCCCTTGTAGGAGCCACCTTCACGGGTGTCGATCTCGATCCAGTCGCCGATTTCAACGAAATCTGCAACGCTCAGCTCGGTACCGTTTTTCAGTTTGGCAGGCTTCATTACCTTGCCCGAAGTGTCGCCGCGAGCGGAACCTTCGGTGTAGTCAACCTGACGCACGATAGTGGTCGGCAGCTCAACGGAAACCAGACGCTCTTCGAAGAAGATTGCTTCGCAAACATCGGTCATGCCTTCTTCGACGAATGGCAGAACAGCTTCGATGTCTTCGGCGTTCAGCTCGTACATGGTGTAGTCAGTGGTGTCCATGAACGTGTAGGTGTCGCCGCTGATGAAGGACAGGGTCGCTTCCTTGCGGTCGAGGATTACGTCGTCCAGTTTGTCGTCGGCGCTGTAAACGATCTCGGTCTTGTAACCGGTCAGCAGGTTTTTCAGCTTGGTTTTCATGATCGCGCTGTTACGACCGGACTTGGTGAATTCAGCTTTCTGAACCAGCCAAGGGTCGTTTTCGAGCTTGATGACAGTACCGGGTTTCAGCTCTTTACCAGTTTTCATTACGAATATCCGAATTTGGATGGGATTTACAAAAATCTAGGCCGCGTATCATATCCAATTTAGGTAAAACTGTACCAGCGTCGCAGCAAGATCCGCCCGCGAGGCTTGTTCCAGAGACCATGCCTCGGCGTGTTCGGTCAGTTCAGGCCAGTGATTCTGCACCGCCAGCCAGTGTTCAGCCATATTTTGCCCGGCATTCCAGGCCCGCCACAAGCCGTTGAGCGCCGCTTTGGCGGGGGCTGACAAACCCTCGGTATACAGCGCCAGGAATGCTTCCAGCTTGTCCAGGTGGACATCGTCTTCCTGCTGATAAATATGCCACAGCAGTGGCCGCCCCGCCCACTGCGCCCGCACGAAAGAGTCTTCGCCGCGCACCGCATTGAAATCGCAGCACCATAACAGGCGGTCGTAATCGTCCTGTCGGACGAACGGCAACACCTGCACGGTCAGCGCGTTACGCACCTGTACCGCGCCCACCGACAACTCGTCGACTCCGAGCCAACGCTGCACATCGCCGAGAATCCGCCCTTCGGGGACCAGCAAATGGGTCGGTTTCGAATCCGCGGCCATGACGTCGAGCCAACTGGCCAGCCCGGTATTTTCATAGGTGAACAACGAGATCAGCCGTGCCTGCGCGATCGGAGCAACGCCGAGCCCCAGCAGGAACTCTTGCCGGGACCGGGGGTTTTGCTGAAACTGCCGACGCTGCTCGAGCAGGCCGGCCTCACGCAGCAAACCGCCGGTGCCGGCCTTGAATCCGGGAAAGAAGAAGTACTTCTGCACATGCTGGTATTTCACTGACGGCAAGCCATGGCAACCCACCGTCCAGTCCTCGGCACTCAAGTAATCGAGATTGAGCCACAACGGTTTTTTTTCCCGGGCGGCCATTGCCTCCATGTACGCCGTCGGCAATTGGCAAGCAAAGGCGGCAATCACCACGTCTGCCGCGGCCGTCGATTGCCACTCGGCGGACCAGTGGCAAACTTCGACCCCCTGTTGCCACTGCCGGGCCGCATTGACGTCGATGGATGGACACAAGCGTTCGAAAGCGCGCAGATCATCGACCCACAGTCGCACCGTGCAGGGATGTTCGGCGACCAGTTGCCGGGCCAGGCGCCAAGTCACGCCGATGTCGCCGTAGTTATCGACGACCGTGCAGAAAATATCCCAGGTGGCTTTCATTCCGGGCTCCATTTGGCAAAGGCGCCGATTGTCCGCATAAATGGTCTCGCGCAGAAGGGGGCGAAGTCGATTAATCTACGACAATTGCTCTTTGCCTGATCAAAGACTGCCTGCCAGGAGGCCGCCATGCCTTATCGTCCACACCCCCGTCGTTCAATGCCCATCAGCCTCAATCCGCTACAGCTGACCGGTAGCATCGCCCTCGGTCTGTGGCTGGGCTTCATGGCGATCGCATTGACCTGCTGGCTGGCTTCGCGATTTATCTTCAGTCAGCAGCTGGCGCCGGTGGCTGAGGCGGTTCAGCAGCTGACGAAACCGCCACTTGCCGAACCGAACCGCATGTTCGAGCAATACCAGGAAAACCTGCGCAAGAACGAACAGCAGCAAAGCCTGGACAATGCCCGCAACAACCTGCGCAATCTGTCCAACCCCAAATGCCAGTTCTGGCTGCAACAAGACCAGACTGCCCCCAGCGACAAGAGCCGGGCCAATGTCCTGCAATTCTGCGATTAACCATGAATAAACACACCGTCCACAGCCTGATCCTCGAAAAGCTCAAGGTCGATCTCGATATCGCCCAACGCGCCGCGCAAACAGCCTACGAAACCGCGACCCACGAAGAAAACAAAGCCGAGAACAAGTACGACACCCTGGGCCTGGAGGCTTCCTATCTGGCGACAGGCCAGGCCAGGCGCGTGGAAGAGATCAGGCAATCATTGGTGCTGTGCCAAAACCTGAGCCTGCGCCCGTATGACGAGCAACAAGGCATCCAGGTCGGTTCCTTGCTCGGCCTTGAAGACGACAACGGCAATCAGCAGTGGCTGTTTTTGGGCCCTGATGCGGCCGGACTGAAGGTCTATCTGGTGGGGCAGCTGATTACCGTCATCACCCCGCGCTCGCCGCTGGGCAAAAGCCTGCTGGGCAAATTCGAGGGCGATGAGGTGGAAATCAATGTGGCGGGCACCCGGCAACAGTTTGCTGTCACCGAGGTGAAATGAGTCCAGCGGTTTTTTAGTGGATCGGCAGCTCGACGCCGTCGAACAGCTCTTCCAGTTCCTGCTTGTTGTGGCACTGAATGGCCTTGGCCATGATTTCGCGCGTCAGGTGCGGGGCAAACTTCTCGATGAAGTCGCACATGAAACCCCGCAGGAAAGTGCCTCGGCGGAAACCGATCTTGGTCACGCTGGACTCGAACAAGTCACTGGCATCGAGCACTACAAGGTCGCTGTCGAGCTTGGCGTCGACCGCCATTCTCGCGACGATGCCCACGCCCAGCCCGAGACGCACGTAAGTCTTGATCACGTCGGCATCGGCGGCGGTGAACACCACTTTTGGTGTCAGGCCGCGATGGCTGAAGGCTTCGTCGAGTTTTGAACGACCGGTGAAACCGAACACATAGGTGACAATCGGGTATTCGGCCAGGGTTTCCAGGGTCAGCTTCGGCAACTTGGTCAGCGGATGGCCCTGGGGAACGACCACGCAACGGTTCCAGCGATAGCACGGCATCATCACCAGGTCGCCGAACAACTCCAGCGCTTCGGTCGCGATGGCAAAATCCACGGTACCGTCTGCGGCCATTTCGGCGATCTGCATCGGCGAACCCTGATGCATGTGCAAGGCGACGTCAGGGTATTGCTTGATGAAGCTGCTGATGACCGGCGGCAACGCATAACGCGCCTGGGTGTGGGTAGTGGCGATCGACAGGGTGCCTTTCTTCTCGTTGGAGAACTCCTGGGCGATCTGCTTGATGCTCTCGACCTTGCGCAGAATTTCGCCAGCCGTGGTGATGATGCGTTCACCGGCCGGGGTGACTCGCGTCAGGTGCTTGCCGCTGCGAGCGAAAACCTCGACCCCCAACTCGTCCTCGAGCAGGCGGATCTGTTTGCTGATACCTGGTTGCGAGGTGTAAAGGCTTTGGGCAGTAGCCGAAACGTTGAGGTCGTGGTGCGCCACTTCCCAGATGTAGCGCAATTGTTGAAGCTTCATATGTATCCCTCAAAGCAGGTAGACGCCACGGGCATCAGCGAACGGTATATAACTATATTAATGGTTTGAAGAATAAATCTAGAACTTTTTATCAAAGGCCAGAATTCAAGCCTCACCTGTCCCCGTGTCGCCGACGCTGCAGCAAAGGCACCAGATACACCGGCACCTGAGCCAACTGCAAAACCCGGGCGGCGGTCCGGCCCAACGGCGTTTCCCCACCGGCACCATGGCTATGACTACCTACGATCAACAAATCCACCGAGAGTTTCTGTGCCTGTTCGAGAATGACCTGTGACGGATCGCCCTGAAATACCCTGACCGACTGGATCAGTGCCAGGTCCTGCTGGCCCTCCCCCAACTCTTCGCGAAAGCTGTCGAGCACGCGCTGCTCGATATTGGCCATCACTGTGGACAGGCCCTGACTGTGCCATTCGTTCAAGGCCTGCTCATCGAGGTAACTCTGTAGCACCGATTCGGCGAACAGCCCCATGGGTTCGACCGCGTGAACCACGTACAGGTTGGCATTGAAGGTTCTAGCCAGTGCCAGAGCATGTTGCATCACATAGGGGGCGTACACACCGAGGTCAGTGGCATACAGCATCGAATGAATCATATGACCTCCTCGAACGCCAAATATGGCGGAGATTTGATTCAGCTTAGCAGTGCCTTGGCGAGTACGTAATTCTGCATAAAGCCTTGAACATTCGGCTTAAACCTTCTGCTCATTGCTGATGCCGTGGGGAACGTGTCCGGTGGCGACCACCTCGCGGGCCAATTCGCAATGACCGGCCTGATCGTCGAAAAACACGTCGGCGGCGAAGGCTTCAAGAAACGCCGACTTCGTCAGGCCGCCGAGAAACAAGGACTCGTCCAGACGAATATCCCACTCGCGCAAGGTCCGGATCACCCGCTCGTGGGCCGGTGCAGAACGTGCGGTCACCAGCGCCGTGCGAATCGGACAGGCGTTGTCGGGAAACTCTCGCTGCAGCAGATAGAGCGCCGCCAGAAAGCCTTTGAACGGCCCGCCGCGCAGTGGCTCACGAGCCGACTCGCGCTCACTGGCCTGGAAGGCCTCGAGCCCACCCGACTGATAAACGCGCTCGGACTCATCGGAAAACAACACCGCGTCACCATCGAAAGCGATACGCAATTCGCCACTGGCCGCCCGCCGGGCACCACCGGAGAGAATGGTCGCCGCGGCGAAGCCGGCGTCCAGTGCGCTGCGTACATCCTCGGCATGGGTTGACAGAAACAGATCGCAGCCAAAGGCCGCCAGATAGGGATAGGGACTGCGCCCACCGACAAAGGCGGCGCGGGAAATATCGAGACCGTAATGCTCAATCGAGTTGAATACGCGCAAACCGGTATCGGCGCTATTGCGTGAAACCAGCACCACCTCGACTCGCGCGCGACCGAGACTGGCATTGAGGCTGAGCAATTTCTTTACCAGTGGAAACGCATCGCCCGGTTCAAGGAACTCGTCCTCATGCTCGATCTGATACTGGCGATAGGCTTCGACTCCGTGCGCCAGGTAAACCTTATGGCTCTCGGTTAAATCGAACAACGCACGTGAGGAGATCGCCACTACCAGCTTGTCGCCCAAACCCTTTGCCATTTCGCTCCCCCTGGCTGACAGACTCAGCCGTTACGCCGATCGACAAAACTCAAAGCCTGATACAACGCCTCGATTTTCGGTAGCTCACAGCCTGCGGCGCTGGCGACGGCCAAGGGCCTGGCGTAGATCGCCGACAATTCCAACGGGCGTTTATGCAGATAATCGTGGTACATGCTCGGCCAGTAGTCCGGCATCTTTTCCGTCACCTTGAACAGATGTTCGGCATAGCCCGGCGGCATCGTATGACCGCAGGCCGACGCGCCCTGCACCACTTCGGCCATCAGCGCCTGAATGAGCTCGCGACTGCTGGCATCGGCCATCAACGGCGTGGTACTGGCGCCCAACAGCACTGAAAGACCGTTGTACGGTACATTCCAGACCAGTTTTTGCCAGCGCGCCTGCTGCAGGTTGGCCATGGCCTGAGAGTCGATGCCGGCCTGGCGAAACAGCCCGGCGCCTTGCTCGACGATCGCCTGGCGTGCCGCTTCATCAGCCTGGGCCGGGCCGCTGTGGTAGCCGACGTTCACCGTGCCCAGCGCTTGATGTTCGATCACACCCGGAGCTGTGCGATGCACGCAGATAAAACACAGGCCACCCAGCAGGTGCAGCGAATCCGGCAACAGCTCGCGCAGACTGTCTTCGACGTCCAGTCCGTTCTGCAACAGCAGCACTTTGGCTCCTGCAGCGGCGGCCTTGATGATTGCCGGTGCAAGCTCGGCGTTGCTGGTGGTTTTCGCACCCACCAACAGCCAGTCACAAGGCGGCATGTCGTCTGCGCAGGAATAGGCCTGGACCGGATTCAGCCTCAACTCGCCATGCATGGCGCTGTTGAGTTGCAAGCCATGTTCGGCGACCGCGGCAAATTCACTGCGCAACAGGAAGTGCACATCAAACCCGGCACGCGCCAGCATCACCCCGTAAAAACCGCCGATCGCCCCGGTTCCGATAATGCCGATTCGCGGCACTGCACCCATCATGGCAACTCCTCTGGAATTCGACTCAGCGCCTGACGCACGCTCTCATTGAGCTCATGGCGCGTCAGCCGCGACTGTAAAGCCCCGTAAAACTCGCCGTTGCGCACCACGAACAGCGCCGGCAAATGAAATACCTGATAACGCTCGACCGCCCCACCGTTGTGCCCCGCATCGATCCAGCACAGCCGATCGACCGCCAGATCCAGGCCGGGCAGCTGCTGGCGGGCCCAGCGGCAACTGGCGCAACCGACACTGGTGAAAATCACCAGCGACACGCCGTTCATCGCCAACAGCTGTTGATCGGCGTCGAAATCAGTCAGCTGCGATTGGGCCACTATACTGGGTGAAACAATGTCAAATAACCGAGACTCGGAGTCCGCGTTCATGAGACGTTTTCTACCTCATCCTGATGATGTTCCGGTCGAGTTGACCTTACGTAAACGTGAATGTATTTCCCGCCAACAGCTGCACTCTATCAGCCTCGGCGGCATGGCTTGCAATTATCACCGAGCCTGGCGCTACGGGACTGCACTGGAAGTTCGCATGCCAACCCTCGGTGAAAATGCATGCTACCTGGGCTATGTGGTCTGGTGCCTGCGACGCAAGCGAGGGTATTTGGTCGGAATTGCTTTTGTCGACGAACAGACGTTGTTCTGCGCGCGCATGGGCGAACAGGTTTGCCAGATGGCGCGTTATTGTCGCCTGCACGAGCCGCAGACCAAACATGAGGGCGTCGAAGCCGTGGCCCTGGAATGGGTTCAGCAGCATGCCGAGGAGTTCTCCCATGACCACGTCCGACAGGTATTTATGCAGCCTGTGCTGGATTAAACCCGCGCTTGCCCATTGTCGAGCCATGGTGTAACGCGCTAAGGTTCGGCTCCCCGACGCGCTTAAATCTGCTGTGCTCCGCCGCGCGGGGATCGCTGGCGGCCGGCACCCGTGACCTGACGAGTAAACGATGGCTGATTTACCGATCAACGACCTTAACGTCGCCTCCAACGAGACCCTGATCACTCCCGATCAGCTCAAGCGTGATATCCCTTTGAGCGACGCTGCCCTGCGCACCGTGACCAAGGGCCGCGAAGTCATTCGCAACATTCTTGATGGCACCGACCACCGCCTGTTCGTCGTCATCGGGCCTTGCTCGATCCACGATATCAAGGCCGCGCACGAATACGCCGAGCGCCTCAAGGCGCTCGCTGCGGAAGTGTCCGACACCCTTTATCTGGTGATGCGGGTCTATTTCGAAAAACCGCGTACCACCGTCGGCTGGAAAGGCTTGATCAACGATCCATACCTGGATGACTCGTTCAAGATTCAGGACGGCCTGCACATCGGTCGTCAATTGCTGCTGGACCTGGCCGAAATGGGTCTGCCGACCGCAACCGAAGCCCTCGATCCGATCTCGCCGCAGTACCTGCAGGACCTGATCAGCTGGTCGGCCATCGGCGCACGCACCACCGAATCTCAGACTCACCGTGAAATGGCTTCCGGCCTGTCCTCGGCGGTCGGCTTCAAGAACGGCACCGACGGTGGCCTGACCGTGGCGATCAACGCCCTGCAGTCGGTTTCCAGCCCTCACCGCTTCCTCGGCATCAACCAGGAAGGCGGCGTGTCGATCGTCACCACCAAGGGCAACGCCTACGGTCACGTGGTGCTGCGCGGTGGCAATGGCAAGCCGAACTACGATTCGGTCAGCGTCGCGCTCTGCGAGCAAGCGCTGAACAAGGCGAAGATCAAGCCGAACATCATGGTCGACTGCAGCCACGCCAACTCCAACAAAGACCCAGCACTGCAACCGCTGGTGATGGAGAACGTCGCCAACCAGATCCTCGAAGGCAATCAGTCGATCATCGGCTTGATGGTCGAGAGTCATCTGAATTGGGGCTGCCAGTCGATTCCGAAAGATTTGGCCGACCTGCAATACGGTGTTTCCATCACCGACGCCTGCATCGACTGGACCGCTACCGAAAAAACCTTGCGCAGCATGCACGCCAAGCTCAAGGATGTACTGCCCAAGCGCCAGCGCGGGTAACTGTGCCAAGAGGGCTTACTGTGGCGAGGGGGCTTGCCCCCGCTCGGCTGCGAAGCAGTCGTAAAATCTGTACACCGGTTTTAACTGAACGAACGCGTTGCCTGATTTAGGACCGCTTCGCGCTCCAGCGGGGGCAAGCCCCCTCGCCACAACAAGCTCCCTCGCCACAAGGTACGAAGTACGCCGCACAATTTGGTGATTAAAAAACCGGAACCTTAAAGGATTCCGGTTTTTTTATGCCTGCTCAACCAGACGCTCAGATAGCCGTCGCCCCGCCATCCACCGCCAGGGCGTGACCGGTGGTGAACGCTGCGCCATCGCTGCACAGATAGAGCACGGCGCTGGCAATCTCTACGACGGTGCCGATGCGACCGACCGGGTGCATGGCGGCGGCGAACTCGGCCTTCCTGGGATCAGCCTCATAGGCCCGACGGAACATGTCGGTGTCGATCACTGCCGGGCAAATGGCATTGACGCGGATTTTCTTCTTCGCATACTCGATGGCCGACGATTTGGTCAGGCCGATCACCGCGTGTTTCGACGCCGCGTAGATGCTCATCTTCGGTGCCGCACCCAGGCCGGCCACCGAGGCAGTGTTGACGATGGCGCCGCCGCCCTGGGCGAGCATCAGCGGCAGCTGATATTTCATACACAGCCAGACGCCCTTGACGTTGACCCCCATGATCGCGTCGAACTCGTCCAGGGTACCGTCGGCGAGCTTGCCCTTTTCGATCTCGATCCCGGCATTGTTGAATGCGTAGTCGACCCGGCCGTAGGCGATGACCGCTTGCGCCATCAGCTGCTGCACATCGGCTTCAAGGGTGACATTGCAGCGCACGAAAACCGCGTCGCCACCAGCGGCGCGAATCAGCTCGACGGTGCCCTCGCCTCCCGCCACATCCAGGTCCGCGACCACCACTTTCAAGCCTTCGGCGGCAAACGCCTGGGCCGTTGCGCGGCCAATACCGGCCGCCGCGCCAGTGACCAATGCGACCTTGCCGGAAAATGTCATGCTCATTGTTATGTCCTCGATGAAATGCGGGTGAGCGCAGTCTAGGCACAGCGGCCCGGGACGCAGCAGCACTATCAGAAGGCCAGTTGAGCACTTATGCGTTGCAGTGATAAAGACACCTTGGTGGCCTGTACTAGCCGCACAGACCACTAATCACTATCACCCGATTGGATCACAGGCTATTCGCTGCATCAGCAAACCTTGCGACATTGACCATCAGGGTCTATCAATCAGACTTCATTCATCATTGAGTGCCTTTCATGACTGCCCAGACCAATCGCCAATTCCTGCTCGCCAAACGCCCGGTGGGCCCCGCGACCCGCGAGAACTTCACCTATCAGCAAGTACCGGTCGGCGAACCGGCGGCGGGTCAGATCCTGGTCAAGAACGAATACCTGTCGCTGGATCCGGCCATGCGTGGCTGGATGAACGAAGGCAAGTCCTACATTCCGCCAGTGGGCATTGGCGAAGTGATGCGCGCGCTGGGCGTTGGCCAGGTCGTGGCCTCGAATAATCCGGGCTATGCTGTCGGCGACTACGTCAACGGCGCACTCGGGGTGCAGGACTATTTCCTCGGCGAGCCACGCGGCTTCTACAAAGTCGATCCGAAACTGGCACCGCTGCCACGCTATTTGTCAGCGTTGGGCATGACCGGAATGACCGCGTACTTCGCCCTGCTCGACGTCGGCGCTCCCAAGGCTGGTGAAACCGTGGTGATCTCGGGCGCGGCGGGTGCAGTGGGCAGCATTGCCGGGCAGATCGCCAGGATCAAGGGTTGCCGTGTAGTGGGCATCGCCGGTGGCCGGGACAAGTGCAAATTCCTGATCGACGAACTGGGTTTCGATGGCGCCATCGATTACAAAAGCGAAGACGTGGTCGCAGGGCTCAAGCGCGAATGCCCGAAAGGCGTGGACGTTTATTTCGATAACGTCGGCGGCGATATTCTCGATGCGGTGCTCAGCCGTCTGAACATGAAAGCCCGCGTGGTGATCTGCGGCGCCATCAGCCAGTACAACAACAAAGAGGCGGTGAAAGGCCCGGCCAACTACCTGTCGCTGCTGGTCAATCGTGCACGCATGGAAGGCTTTGTGGTGATGGACTATGCCGCTCAATTCGCCGCCGCCGGGCAGGAAATGGCGGGCTGGATGGCCAAGGGTCAGCTCAAGAGCAAGGAAGATATCGTCGAAGGACTGGAGACGTTCCCCGAAACCCTGATGAAACTGTTCAGTGGCGAGAACTTTGGCAAGCTGGTGTTGAAGGTGTCTTGAGACCGGATGCTGCGGTGCGTCCGTAAAAAGATCGCAGCCTGCGGCAGCTCCTACAGGGTGTACATCAATCCCGTAGGAGCTGCCGCAGGCCGCGATCTTTTGATCTTTACGCCAGTTCGGCCACTACCGCTGCCAAGGCCTTGGCCGGATCGGCCGCCTGGCTGATCGGACGGCCGATCACCAGGTAATCGGAACCGGCATCCAGTGCCTGACGTGGCGTAAGGATACGACGCTGGTCGTCCTGGGCACTGCCCGCCGGACGAATCCCCGGCGTCACCAATTGCAGGGATGGATGCGCGGCTTTCAGGGCCTGGGCTTCCAGCGCCGAGCAGACCAGACCGTCCATCCCGGCTTTTTCCGCCAATGCCGCCAGGCGCAGCACTTGCTCCTGAGGCTCGATGTCCAGACCGATTCCCGCCAGGTCCTCGCGTTCCATGCTGGTCAGCACGGTCACGCCGATCAGCAGCGGCTTGGGACCGGTACGCTGATCGAGCACTTCACGACAGGCGGCCATCATGCGCAAACCACCGGAGCAGTGGACGTTGACCATCCACACGCCCATTTCTGCGGCAGCCCTGACGGCCATCGCGGTGGTGTTCGGGATGTCGTGGAATTTCAAGTCGAGGAAGACTTCGAAACCCTTGTCACGCAAGGTCCCGACGATCTCCGCGGCACAGCTGGTGAACAGCTCCTTGCCGACTTTGACCCGGCACAGTTTCGGGTCCAGCTGATCGGCCAGCTTCAGCGCGGCGTCACGGGTGGGGAAATCCAGGGCGACGATGATAGGAGTCTGGCAGGCGGACATGAGTAGGCTCTCAGGCAAGTCGAAATCGGCGCGCATTGTAGCGGAACCAGCCTCAATGCGGGACCCAATGATCGGTAATTCATTCTCGAGACTGACATGCGGATCAGTGCTTGTCGCTCACCTTTGCCTGGCTGGTGCTCCAGTCGGTCAACAGGCTGTAGGCCACGGCCAGCAGGGTCGGGCCGATGAACAGACCGATAAAGCCAAAGGCAATCAAGCCGCCAAACACCCCGAGCAGGACGATCACCAGCGGCAGATTGCCGCCGCGGCTGATCAGGTAGGGTTTGAGCACGTTGTCGACGCCACTGATGATGAACATGCCCCAGACCCCAAGGAACACCGCCATGCCGTAATCGCCTTTCCAGGCCAGCCAGGCGGTCGCCGGAATCCACACCAGCGGCGGGCCCATAGGGATCAGGCTGAGCAGAAAGGTGACGATACCCAGCACCAGCGCGCCAGGCACACCGGCAATCAGGAAGCCGATCAGCGCCAGGACCGCCTGTGCGGCCGCCGTGCCGATCACGCCGTTGACCACCCGCTGGACCGTGCCCGCCACCAGTTCGATGTAGTAACCGGCGCGGTCGCCGATCAGCCGTTCCAGCAAACGATGGACGAACATCGCCAGGCGCGGCCCGTCGCGATAGAAGAAAAATACAAAGACGATGCTCAAGGTCAGCTCGAGAATCCCGCCGCCGATCTGTGCGCTGCGCGCCAGCAACCAGTTGCCGACCTGCCCCAGATAGGGTTTGACCGCGAGCATCATCGCCGCGCCCTGTTGGTCGATGCTGTTCCAGACCCCGAGCAGCCGCCCGCCGACAAAAGGAATGCCCGCCAGCCAGGTCGGTGCTTCGGGAAGGCCATCGACCTGCACATCCTTGATAAACGCCACGGCGTCACGCACATGGTCGGCCAGATTGAAGCCGAGCCAGACCAGCGGAACCGCCACCAGCAACATCCAGCCAAGGGTCAAGAGCGCCGCGGCGAGGGACTCGCGGTCATTCAGCCAACGGGTCAGCAAACGCATCAGCGGCCAACTGGCAAAAGCCAGCACCGCGCCCCAGAACAGCGCCGACCAGAACGGCGCCATTACCCAGAAGCTGGCGCCGAACAACACCAGGAGCAGGATCTGCACCAACAGGCGATCGTTATTGGGCATGAAAGATCTCGTGAAAGGGTCAATCGATAAGAGTAGGCGAACAGCACGGAGGCTTGGTCGCCTTGAGAAGATTTATCGCAGCAATTCGATGTGCAGGCCTGACGCTTGCGCGCTCCCTGTCTCCATCCGCGCCGCCAGCACACCCTGCCCGATCAGCGCCTGGCGCCAAACCTCGGCATTGGGCCCGGAAACACTGACCCGCATCGTGGTATCGAGGTTCAGCCCGCGAGCCAACAAGGTCAGCCAGGCCGGTAATGGCTCACCGTCGAGCTTCGGAAAATCCAGCTCGCCGGTGTCCTTGAGTTGGCGCAATAAGGTCGCGGAAGTGGGCATCAACTCGCCCAAGGGTGTGCTGGCATCAAATTGCTCGACATGCAGGTAAGCCCGACGATTGCCGCGAGTGATGCTGTACAGCGCCACCAGCGAATTGTCCCGGGGTGCCGCCAGACGCAACAGCAGGTAAGCCTGCTGCTCGTCGGAGCCATAGAGCTTGGCATTGCCGAAGACCTCGTTGGCCCACAGGCTGCTTTCCCCGCAATCGCGAGCCTGGCACCAGAACAACAGCTCCGCGCCCTGCTTTTGCAAGGCTTCACGGGCGGCGGTAAACGCTTCGGTGGACGAATGCTCGGGCGGCAACTGGTAGGTCACGGAGGTGGCTTGCCCGCGGGCGCTGACCTGACCGTCGAAACGCAGCTGACCGCTTATTTTGCGGATCGACCCCAAAGGGTAGATCCGCTCCAGCTCCGCGGTAGGCCGGTATTCGACAATCTGCGCATCGGGTAACCGCGGCACTATGGGTAAATCCTGGCTGCCGGGAACATCGGCAGCGAACAACAGCGGACTGAAACAGACCAGCCCGAGCATATTGATTAAACGCATGGGTACTCTCATCGGATCAGCATGGCCTGAGCGCCTTGGATGACACTCGCATCGTCGATGCGCGGCGGCACCAGCAAGCCGCGCTGCACTGCCGGGCGGGCCTCCAGGGTGGCCATCCAGCGCTGCAAGGCCGGCAAGCCGTCTACCGAGACCCCGGACCACTCATGGCCACGGACCCAGGGAAAGGTCGCGATGTCGGCAATGCTGTAAGCGCCGGCCAGAAACTCGGCCGCTTGCAGGCGAGTGTCCAGCACTTCGTACAAGCGGCGGGTTTCATGTTGATAACGGTCGATGGCGCCCTGGAGCTTCTCCGGGAAATAGCGGAAAAACACATTGGCCTGGCCCTGCATCGGGCCGATGCCGCCCATCTGGAACATCAACCATTGCATCACCAGCGAGCGCCCCTTGGGATCGCCGGGCATGAGTTTCCCGGTCAACTCGGCCAGATAGATAAGGATGGCGCCGGATTCGAACACGGCGAAGTCGCCATTGGCGCGATCGACAATCGCCGGAATCCGGCCATTGGGATTGATCTTGAGAAAATCTGCAGCCTTCTGTTCCTTTTTATCGAAACTCAAGGCATGCACTTTGTAAGGCAGGCCGAGTTCCTCGAGCACGATAGAGACCTTGTGGCCATTCGGAGTCGCAGCGGTGTAGAGATCTATCATGGTTGTCTCCCATTTCAACCCGCCCAGCCTCGACAGTTGCCTGCTGCAAGTCAAGGAACGGCGAAGAACCGATTGAAACAGTCTGCAACAAGGGCGGCGCCGGGCTCGTCATTCAGGTGCAAATGATGGCCGCCAGGCAACTGTTCACGGCTAAAGGGTAGACGCTCCAGTAATTGCGGATGTTGCGCCAACATGCCGTCCGCGGCGACCACCAGCCGGGTCGGGCAACTGATGCGCTGGACGAAAGCCATCGCCTGCTCTTCGGTCAAACGCAGCGGCGAAGCCAGAGTCAGACGGCTGTCGCTGCGCCAGGTATAGCCGCCCGGTACCGGCATCAGCCCGCGCTGGGCGAGCAACTCCGCCGCTTCCCGACTGACCGCCACCAAGCCTTTCATGCGTGCTTCGATGGCGCGATCGAGGGTGCTGTAGACCGGTTTACGTTTGTCCTGCAGATCCAGTTGTGCTTGCAGGGCCATGCCCATTCGTTCGGCAGCATTGTCGCTTTTTGCGGTAGGAGGAATGACCCCGTCGATCAGCGCCAGATGGCTCACGCGCTCCGGCAGCGCGCCGGCCAGCACCAGCGATACGATCGCCCCCAGCGAGTGCCCTAGCAGGGCAAAGCGCTTCCAGCCCAGCTGCTCGGCAACTTGCAGCACGTCGTAGGCGTAATCCCATAGTGCGTAACTGGCGCCAAGTGGCCGATGCCCGGAATGACCATGCCCGGCCATGTCCAGCGCGACGATGCGCAATCCCGAGAGCTGGGGCGCCAGCCGCGCGAAGCTGTTTGCGTTGTCCAGCCAGCCGTGCAAGGCAATCACCGGCAAGCCGTCTTCGGGACCAGACATGTGCGCGGCCAACTCGATATGCGGCAGGCTCAGGCGAACTTCTTCAACCGGGATTTTCATGCGCAATTTCGCTCCCTGCGGCTTTCCCAGCGACTGAACAGATTCTTCAGCAGCGTGGCGGTGTCCTGTGGGCGCTCGAGGGGAAACATGTGCCCGCCGGGCATGGTCAGCGACTCACCATGGGGCAGGCGCCCGACCGAGCTGGCGTGATGGCGCATCACCACCCTGCTCTGCCGGCCGCGGACCACCGCCAACGGCACTTTCAACTGCCGTGTGCGACCCGGGCTGGTATGTGGGACGCCACGGTAAATGCTGATTTCCGTCGCCGGATCGAAACTCAAGCGCAGACGATCGCCGACCTTGTGCAATCCGTGCTGCAGGTAAGCGTCGAAGCATTCCGGATCGAAGCCGCGAAACAGGGTTTTCCCGGCGAAGTAATGGCGCGCGGCTTCCAGATCGGCGAACTCTTCCCGTCGCCCCAGGGTGCGGCCAGCCGGGGTCAGCCGATCGATAAAACCAAAGCGCTTGGCTGCGCGGATCACCCACTGATCGGCGCGGGTCAGCACCGGAGAATCGAGCATCACCACCCCGCGATAGAGCTCTGGGCAGCGCAACGCCGCATGCAGGTGCAGCACTCCACCGAAAGAATGGCCGACACCCCATACCGGCTCAGGCTGTTGCTCGAGGTGATGAATCAACTCATCCACCAGGTTCAACCAGTTGTCGTCCACCGGGAAACGCGGGTCGTGGGCGTGTTGCTGCAGATGGGCAACCTCATATTCGGGCGCCAGCGCGGCGAATAACTTGCCGTAGGTGGCCGAAGGGAAGCCATTGGCGTGAGCGAAAAATATCTGCGACATACCGGCCAATCCATAAACGAAATCAGGCGTTGATTGTCCGCAAGCCGCTGAAGAACAGCAATGACCGTAACTGCCAGGAGTGATGACAGTCCTGCCGCGACCATTTCGACCGGATACCTGTTAGTTCTGACAGTTGACAGCAAATCGATGCAAGCGAATAAAGGAACCTCGCGACGATCATCAAGCTCGAAGTCGCCGCCACGGAGCTGTCCATGCTGCATGCGCACACCCCGACACTCAAGGTGATCGATCCTCGCAGGCTTGCCTTGCGTGCTGTGGCCTATCACCGTGGCTCGACCCTTGAGGCCCGCATCTCCCGACAGACCTGCGATGCTGCCGGGCGAGCCACCCACAGCCGCGACCCGCGACTGTTCAAGCTTCTTGAGAGCGAACCGCAGGCCCGGGCCAATCTTTCCAGGGTGTTCAGCCTGTCGGGCAGCGTCCTGCTGAGCGACAGCGTGGATGCCGGCTGGCGTCTGAGCCTGGCGGGAGAAGCCGGGCAATGGCTGGAAAGCTGGGACCAAAAACTCAATCACAGTCGCCTCGACTATGACCGCCTGCTGCGGCCCATGATGGGCTATGAACAGCCAGCCAACGAGCCGGAGCGGCGCAGTGCGTGTTTTACCTATGCCGAACCCACGGATGAGTCTGCTCGCCGCAACCAGTGCGGCCAGTTGATTCGCCATGACGATACGGCCGGCACCCAGCATTTTCCCGAGTTCAGCCTGGCCGGCGCGGCACTTGCACAGACCCGCTATTTCCTCGACGACTATGAAACTTTGGCGCACTGGCCAGCAGCAGTGGCCGACCGCGACCTGCTGCTGGAAACCAAGGGCGCCACCACCCGGTTCAGCTACAACGCCGCGGGCGAGGCCTTCAGTCAGACCGATGCGCAAGGCAACCTCCAGTCGTTCAGCCAGACCATCGCCGGGCAGTTGCACGAGACTCGGCTGAAACTCGCCGAAGGCTCTGCCCTGACCCTGATCAGCGCGATCCAGTACAACGCCTTCGGCCAGATCGAACGGCAAACCGCCGGTAACAAGGTCGTCTCCTGTGCCACTTATTCAGCGCTGGACGGTCGACTGCAACAGCTCAAGGCCCAGGTTCCCGGGCAAGCTGCGCTGCAGGATTTGCGCTATGGCTACGATCCGGTCGGCAACCTTCTAAAGGTCAGGGACGCTGCCCAACCGGTCCGTTACTTTCGCAACCAGCGGGTCGAAGCGCTCAACACCTACGAATACGACACGCTGTATCAACTGACCAACGCTACCGGTCGTCAGGCGATCAACGGCCTGATCGGCCCGCCGTTGCCGGCATTCCAGTCGCCGGCCGACCCCGGCCAATTGGAGAACTACAGCCAGAGCTTCAGCTACGATCCCGGCGGTAATCTGGACGTGCTGGTGCACACCGCCGCCAGCCAGAACCAGACCCGGCGCCTCTCCACTTCGACGTACAGCAATCGCAGCCTGCCCGAGAAAGCGGATGGCGGACTGCCGACGGAAGCCGAGATCGCCGCCGGATTCGATGCCAACGGCAACCCGACGCTGCTGCAACCCGGCCAACCGCTGGGGTGGGATGTGCGCAACCAGCTGTGTCGGGTCGATCAGGTGGTGCGTGAAGAGAGAGCCAATGATGCCGAAATCTACCTCTATGACGGCTCTGGACAACGGCAACGCAAGATCCGCAGCGCCTACACCGGCACGCTCACTCGCACCCACGAAGTGCGCTATTTGCCGGGGCTGGAGATTCGCACCTCGTCCGATGAAACCCTGTACGTCCTCACCGTACAGGCCGGGCGCAGTACGGTGCAGGTGTTGCATTGGGAAAAAGGTCGGCCACCGGGCATTGCCGACCATCAGCAACGCTACAGCCTGAGCGATCACCTGGGATCAAGCACCCTGGAGCTGGATGAAAATGCCGCCCTGATCAGCCAGGAATGGTTCTATCCCTACGGCGGAACAGCCTGCTGGGCCGGCCGCGACAAGGTCGAAGCCAGTTACAAGACCCTTCGCTATTCAGGCAAGGAACGCGATGCCACGGGGCTGTATTACTACGGGTTCAGGTATTACGCGCCGTGGTGGCCGCGCTGGATCAACCCGGACCCGGCGGGGGCCGCGGATGGCTTGAATCTGTATGCCATGGTGCATGGCAATCCGGTGGGGAACGTGGATCTGCAAGGTTTGACGAGCACATGGTCAGAGATAGCGATGGCTGCCGGGGCAAGCATGGCACGAGACGGGTTAGCGACGGCAGTAGCCGTAACAGCTCAATATTATGCAACCGAAGGACTCAAAAACTTGCCCGTTGACGCTGCAACGATTGCAGCAACATCAATGACTGGCGCGATATTGGGTGGAGCAGCTTCAGCTCACCTGGGCGCTGGGTTGGGTGCCAATTACATGGCTTCAACCCGTTTCGGCAACAATAGGACGGCTAAAAAAGCAGGAGCGGTCCTCGGCGGTTTGGCAGGGGGACTCCTAGGCGCCCTCCCCTCAGCTATTGGCTACTTCACTGCCATGGCAAGTTTGACAACCTCAGAACCAAAGCCCAATCAGGTGGCCATCTTGCAGATCGGACTCGCTGTGAACGCAGCCATACGCGAACCTATTCAGCGGACTATTGCGGAATTCGGACCAAACATTACCTGGAATTCCCGACCACCATTGAACGGAACAGGAGCTGGAGCCTTATTTTACGGGGCATCACTGGCCGGTATAGGGGCCGCCGCACACTCATTGCCAGCGCTAGTCAAAAGTATTGCCGGAGACACCATGGGCGAAGCCCTCGGTGCTCTCGGCGGAACAGTGGCACGCGGATTCCATTCTGACGCAATCTTTAAATCCGGTACGAACACACTCACAAATCCTCTCTCGCAATCCACCAGGAAAGGTACGGCACACGGCATTGCTACACGGACTTTCGGCTCAACTACAGTTATCGGTTTGGGGATGGTTGTCGGGTTAACCGGACTTGATTCGAGCTCTATGGCGGGAGAAATTGTTGATCGCGTACTCGGGACTCACACCGAGGCACGAGCGTTGGCGGGTTCGTATGTGCTGGACGGCTATCATGAGCTGAACTACTCAAGTGCAGATATCAATGGTGATCCTGCCACCATGCGTTCGCGCTCACAGTGGAGAATAGATGACGTGGTTGCATCAAATGAAATAGAAATGACCAGTGTCCGCAGAGTAGATAGTTTTTCGACCTTAGCCCGATCGAACTCTGCCGTTATGTACTAGAGCAAATGTTCACGCCGGCAAAGCCCGTTGGCGTTGAATCACAACAAACCGTCTTCTTGATGTTGAAGCGATTACGCCACAAAAAGAGTCGCCGCCACGGAGCTGGCCATGCTGCATGCGCACACCCCGACACTCAAGGTGATCGATCCTCGCGGGCTCGCTGTGCGTGCTGTGGCCTATCACCGTGGCTCGACCCTTGAGGCCCGCATCTCCCGACAGACCTACGATGCTGCCGGGCGAGCCACCCACAGCCGCGACCCGCGACTGTTCAAGCTTCTTGAGAGCGAACCGCAGGCCCGGGCCAATCTTTCCAGGGTGTTCAGCCTGTCGGGCAGCGTCCTGCTGAGCGACAGCGTGGATGCCGGCTGGCGTCTGAGCCTGGCGGGAGAAGCCGGGCAATGGCTGGAAAGCTGGGACCAAAAACTCAATCACAGTCGCCTCGACTATGACCGCCTGCTGCGGCCCATGATGGGCTATGAACAGCCAGCCAACGAGCCGGAGCGGCGCAGTGCGTGTTTTACCTATGCCGAACCCACGGATGAGTCTGCTCGCCGCAACCAGTGCGGCCAGTTGATTCGCCATGACGATACGGCCGGCACCCAGCATTTTCCCGAGTTCAGCCTGGCCGGCGCGGCACTTGCACAGACCTGCTATTTCCTCGACGACTATGAAACTTTGGCGCACTGGCCAGCAGCAGTGGCCGACCGCGACCTGCTGCTGGAAACCAAGGGCGCCACCACCCGGTTCAGCTACAACGCCGCGGGCGAGGCCTTCAGTCAGACCGATGCGCAAGGCAACCTCCAGTCGTTCAGCCAGACCATCGCCGGGCAGTTGCACGAGACTCGGCTGAAACTCGCCGAAGGCTCTGCCCTGACCCTGATCAGCGCGATCCAGTACAACGCCTTCGGCCAGATCGAACGGCAAACCGCCGGTAACAAGGTCGTCTCCTGTGCCACTTATTCAGCGCTGGACGGTCGACTGCAACAGCTCAAGGCCCAGGTTCCCGGGCAAGCTGCGCTGCAGGATTTGCGCTATGACTACGATCCGGTCGGCAACCTTCTAAAGGTCAGGGACGCTGCCCAACCGGTCCGTTACTTTCGCAACCAGCGGGTCGAAGCGCTCAACACCTACGAATACGACACGCTGTATCAACTGACCAACGCTACCGGTCGTCAGGCGATCAACGGCCTGATCGGCCCGCCGTTGCCGGCATTCCAGTCGCCGGCCGACCCCGGCCAATTGGAGAACTACAGCCAGAGCTTCAGCTACGATCCCGGCGGTAATCTGGACGTGCTGGTG
This sequence comes from Pseudomonas sp. KH_050, assembly GCF_057838875.1. Taxonomy (NCBI): domain Bacteria; kingdom Pseudomonadati; phylum Pseudomonadota; class Gammaproteobacteria; order Pseudomonadales; family Pseudomonadaceae; genus Pseudomonas; species Pseudomonas sp. KH_050. The sequence continues at coordinate 4,558,534 of NZ_CM174478.1, forward strand.
CACACCGCCGCCAGCCAGAACCAGACCCGGCGCCTCTCCACTTCGACGTACAGCAATCGCAGCCTGCCCGAGAAAGCGGATGGCGGACTGCCGACGGAAGCCGAGATCGCCGCCGGATTCGATGCCAACGGCAACCCGACGCTGCTGCAACCCGGCCAACCGCTGGGGTGGGATGTGCGCAACCAGCTGTGTCGGGTCGATCAGGTGGTGCGTGAAGAGAGAGCCAATGATGCCGAAATCTACCTCTATGACGGCTCTGGACAACGGCAACGCAAGATCCGCAGCGCCTACACCGGCACGCTCACTCGCACCCACGAAGTGCGCTATTTGCCGGGGCTGGAGATTCGCACCTCGTCCGATGAAACCCTGTACGTCCTCACCGTACAGGCCGGGCGCAGTACGGTGCAGGTGTTGCATTGGGACAAAGGTCGGCCACCGGGCATTGCCGACCATCAGCAACGCTACAGCCTGAGCGATCACCTGGGATCAAGCACCCTGGAGCTGGATGAAAATGCCGCCCTGATCAGCCAGGAATGGTTCTATCCCTACGGCGGAACAGCCTGCTGGGCCGGCCGCGACAAGGTCGAAGCCCGCTACAAGACCCTTCGCTACTCAGGCAAGGAACGCGATGCCACGGGACTGTATTACTACGGGTTCAGGTATTACGCGCCGTGGTGGCCGCGCTGGATCAACCCGGACCCGGCGGGGGCCGCGGATGGCTTGAATCTGTATGCCATGGTGCATGGCAATCCATTGAGATATGTCGACATACAAGGTCTGAGCTTATCTGAAGCCGCGCAGGCAGGAGGAGCTTCGCTGCTTCGTGAAACCGCTGCGGCGACGGTGGGCGCTGGAGTCAGATACGGCACAACAGCGTTACTCAACTATTTGAATCCCGTGAACTGGGCATTGACCCTGGCCGGTGCGCTCATCGGCGCAGTAATGGGTGCGTTGGTCGGTGCGGGCGTGGCGAATTGGGCCCAGTCGAACACCGGGGGACACTCTTCAAGCAGCTCTCGTCAATGGGTCTGGACAGCCGTTGGGGCAATCCTCGGCGCATTGATTGGTGCTGCGCCTTCGCTCATCGGTCATTTCACCGCTCCTGGAATCAACAGTCCGGCCATAGCTACGATCGCCAGCCTTCCAGGCAGCTTTGCCCGGGAGCTGACCTTCCAAAGCCTCAACCACCTTGGCCCGACCAACCCATGGGACCGCTTTCCCGAACTACACATCTTTGTACTGGGTGCCTTCGCCGCTATGGTCGCCGCGGGTACGGTGGGAGCTGCCGGGGGACTTCTGCTGCCAGCCAATGACTTCAGCGTCAATCACGCCATCGAAGGCATTGTTGTCGCCGGGGTAGCTACAGGCAGCGGGGTGGCAGCATCCTCGGCCGTGCGAGCTGCAAGTACCAAGTCGACGTTCAAGAAAGGCAGAGGCGGAGGGCCCAAGGTCAACGGAACCAAACTGCTTATCGGCACTGCAACCCGTGGCACATTCGCAACGCTTGGCCAACTGATCGGCATGCCACTGGCAGAGGTAATCAGCGCCTCGGGCCCCATATTGGGCAACGCACTCACGCGAAGCATCACCAGCGGAATCGGTGGCAACCGCCTGGCAGTTAAGACTGCGGTGGATTCAGGGTTGAGTGGATTCACCTCGCAGAACACCGCAGAGTTTTCTCACGACATTGAAATGCCTGACATCACTGGCACCGGGGTCACCGGCACACAGGTGCCCACCTCTGCCGCAGAAAACACAATGGGCCCAAGCGATCCGCAGGTCATCCATGGGTTCAGTGTCACCGAACCGCGCCGCGGGCAGCGATGCTATTCGCTCTAGCCAACATCCCCCGGACAACTGCCGGGCTGGCATGGCTGCAAGACGTCTTTACTGCCCCGGCGCAAGCTGCCCCAGCGGCACCACTGCCATGGTCAGCCGCGACACGCAGCTGGCCTTGCCTTCGTCGCTGCTCAGGCGGATGTCCCAGACATGGGTGGTGCGACCGATGTGAATCGCTCGCGCCACTGCCGTCACCCGCCCGCTGCGCAAGCCGCGCAGATGATTGGCGTTGATCTCAAGCCCTACGCAATAGAACTTGCTGGCATCGATGCACAGATAGCTGGCCATGGAGCCGACAGTCTCGGCCAGTACTACCGAAGCGCCGCCATGCAGCAAACCATAGGGTTGATGGGTGCGATGGTCGATCACCATGCTCGCGCTCAGGGACTCTTCATCAAAGGATTCGAAGCGGATATCCAGCACTTCGCCAATGGTGTTTTTCTGGATCGCGTTCAGTTGCTCTATGTTGGGAGCGGTACGCCATAGACTCATCGCTACATCCTTAATTGGTTTTATTCGCATCAATCCTGCCACAGCACCACTCCGCAACGCTCGCTCCATTCCTGGAAGCGTGCGCCGTAGGTGGCCTCGATCACATTGCGTTTGATCTTCAAGGTGGGCGTCAGGAAACCGTTTTCCACAGCCCAACTGTCGTTCACCACCACCAGTCGACGCAAGCGTTCATGTTTGTCGAGCATGCCGTTGACTTCTATCAGCAAGGTTTCCAGGCTAGCGTGCAAACCCTTGCGGCCGGCACTGGTGGCATCCTGAAGCCCGACCGCCGACAGCACACACAGTCCTAGCGGCGCGCTCAGCCCATCACCGACCACACACACCTGCTCGATCCGCGAATGCACCGCCAGGAGATTTTCAATCGGTGCCGGGGCAACGTATTTGCCTTTGCTGGTCTTGAAGATTTCCTTGAGTCGCCCGGTCAGGCGCAGATTGCCTTCGGCGTCTTGCTCGCCCTTGTCGCCAGTGCGCAGAAAGCCGTCTTCGGTAAGGGTTTGAGCAGTCTTCTGCGGGTCCTTGTAGTAGCCGAGCATGGTGGCTGCGCTGCGCACCTGCACTTCACCCGCCTCGTCGATCCGCACTTCAACTCCCGGGCAGGGTGCGCCGATCCAGCCTGGTGTGTGCTGACCTGTCCGACCGACGTGGGAATAACCGCAATTCTCGGTCATGCCATAGACCTCCAGCACATCCAGGCCGAGCCGCTGGTACCACTCGAGCAAAGTCTGCGGCACCGGCGCGGCGCCGGACAAGGCGATGCGCAAAGCATCCAGGCCCAACCCGGCGAGGACTTTGTGCCCTACCCGGCGGCCAATGATCGGCAAACCCAGCAGAAAATCCAGGCGTTTGGCGGGCATCTTGCTGTAAACGCCCATCTGGAATTTGGTCCAGATCCGTGGCACACCGAACAGCGCGGTCGGCCGGGCGCGCTTCAGATCGGTCAGGAAGGTGTCCTGGCTCTCGGCAAAAAACACCGTTTGCCCGCTATAGATCGACGCCAGTTCGACAAACATCCGTTCAGCCACATGGCACAGCGGCAGGTACGACAGCAGCCGATCCGACTCCCCCAGGCCAAACAATTTCGTGCCCTGGGTGGTGGCGAAAGCTAGATTGGCGAAACTGTGCATCACGCCTTTTGGCATGCCCGTGGTGCCGGAGGTGTAAATGATCGTCGCCAGTTGCCTGGCAGCGGGCAGCGGGTCGTCCTGGATCGGTGAACTGCGTTGCAGGTCGGCCCAACAGTAATCAAACGAGCCTTCGGGACAAAGCGGCAGACTGATGGTCGGCAAGTCGCCGCGGATCCCGGAGGCCATGCCCGGCCAGTCATCGAGCTTTCCGATAAATACCAGCAGCGACTGCGAATGCTCCAGCACTTGCGCAACCGAGTCGGCCGTCAGGTTGGGATACAGCGGGACAGACACATGCCCGGCCATCCAGATCGCCAGGTCGGCGATGATCCAGTGCGCGCAGTTTTTTGAAATGATTGCGATGTGGCTGCCTTGCGGCAACTCCCGCGCGCGCAACCAGTGGGCCGCGCAGCGGGCCTGGTAACCGACGTCGGACCAACTCAGGGTTTCGACCTGCCCGCCTCCCTGTGGCTGGACCAGGAAACGTTGGAGGGGATGATGAGCTTCCCGCTCGTAGAACACTTCCAGCGGCAAACGAAAAGCGGCAGACATGCCATGCGCTCCCTTTTTGTTCTGTGTGGCAGAAAGCGTAGTCAACCAAGCAACTGCTCGGTCGACTATTTCACAGACATAGGACGGAGATTGGCAGTGTTGCGTAGAAAAAGATCGCAGCCTTCGGCAGCTCCTACGCCGAATCAGGTGTACGCAAAACCTGTAGGAGCTGCCGCAGGCTGCGATCTTTTTGCATTCCCCCAGGCATTCGAGGAACGCGGTCAGGGATGTTTGATGCTCTTGAGCGTCATCAACCCCGCCAGTGGCCAGTCACCTTCCAGCTCGACCAGGTCGGCGGTGCCCACCCGCTGCGATTCGCGCCAGTGGCCGTGTTGCAGATAGGCAATCAGGTTGCTGACCAGCGGGTTATGGCTGACCAGCAGCACGTTGTCCAACGAGTCGAGCTCATCCACCACCGCCGGCGGATCGTGGTCGGGAATCAGCCACTTCACGGTGCGGACCTCCGGCTCGAAGCCCAGGGCTTCGCGCACCAATTGCGCGGTCTGCTGCGCCCGTGTGTAAGGGCTGGCGTAGATCGCGCTGATCGGTTGGCCGATGAGCTGCGCGGCGCTGCTCAGCACTTCCTTGCGGCCATTCTCGGTCAGGTTACGCTCGGCATCACTACGGGCGTGGGGCTCGGCTTCGCCGTGACGCAGCACCCAGAGCTTCATAGCTTCGGCTCCTCATCCCGAACCGGGTGCGGTGCCGGTGGCACGGCATGCGGTGCTTCGCCTTCCGGTGTACGCGGGGTCGGCCAATCGGCGAATGGCCAGGGTTTCTGGTCGCTGTGAAAACTGCCGAAGCGCCCGATCTGCGCCAGGAACTGGCTCAGGCTGTCGCCGAAGTTCATCAGACTGGCACTCGGTGCACCGTAGATCAGCCGGTAGATGAGCTGCACCAGCACCACGGCGCCAAGCATGAATTGCGCCACTTGCCAGACCAGCACGTACACCAGCATCCACAGGACGCGCAGCAAAATGGACTCATACCTGGCTTCGGTTATTGCGGATGGATCCTTCGGATCGTTCATGTCTCGCTCCTTTCCTGCTCAGTTGAAACCACTGGTGGAGATAAAGTCGACATCGGTTTTCGGTTCGCCACGCATCAACAACTCGATCACCTGGTTGAGCGTGCGCCCTTCAAACAGAATCGCATGCAATCCGGCGACCAACGGCATATACACCCCGACCTCCTGAGCCTTGGCCTTGAGCACCTTGAGCGTGTTCACGCCCTCGGCGACTTCGCCCAGACGCGTTACCGCATCCTCCAGGCTCAAGCCCTGGCCCAGGGCAAAACCCACCTGATAATTGCGACTCTTGGGTGAAGAACAGGTGACGATCAAATCACCGACCCCGGCCAGACCAAGGAAAGTCATGGGATTGGCGCCCTGGTTCACCGCGAATCGGGTCATTTCCGCCAGCGCGCGAGTGATCAGCATACTCTTGGTGTTTTCACCCATGCCCAGGGCTACCGCCATGCCGGCGATGATCGCATAGACGTTCTTCAATGCACCGCCCAACTCGACACCAAAGCGGTCGGCACTGGCGTAGACGCGGAAGGTACGGCCATGCAGCGCCTCCTGGACGCGTTGGCAGAGCTCCTCGTCTTCGCTGGCGACCACGGTGGCGGTCAGCGCATGTTCGGCAATTTCCCGAGCCAGGTTCGGCCCGGACAACACGCCGATTCGCGCTTGGGGAGCGATTTCTTCGAGAATCTCGCTCATCAGCTTGAAGGTGTGCGCCTCAATGCCCTTGGTCAGGCTGACCAGCAATTTGCCGCTCAAAAGCTCGGCGTGAGGGGCCAGCACCGAGCGCAAGGCGCTGGACGGCAATGCGACAAAGCACAGATCGCAGTCGGTCAGGGTCGCCAGCAAGTCCGTGACCGGTTCCACCGTCGGTTGAACCTTGATGCCTTTGAGGTAACGCGGATTCTCGCGGTTGACCCGAATAGCCTCGGCCTGTTCCGGGTCACGCATCCACAACCGCACACCCAGTCCATTCTCGGCCAGCAGATTGGCCACGGCGGTACCAAAACTTCCGCCTCCCAGGACCGCAATAGGGCGCTGTTCAGTCATATGCAATCCATTAATCCATAGCAGTGGCGATGTCAGCATTATACGGGGCAGTCCTCAGGCGGCCAGCCCTGCGATCAATTACTGACAAATGTCCGGATCTGACGGTTTCACCCTACTAATTGCGTACCAGTCGACTGGAAAACCCGCCACGCTCGGTTAACATGCGCGGCAATTACCTGCTATCAAGGCTGTGCCGTGTATTTTGGCCCTTCCCCACCGCGTTCTTCACTGCTGATGGCGCTGATTGTCAGCAACACCGTGATGGCCGATGACCTGTTTCTCGACAGCCAGTCCCTGCCCCAGGTACTGACCGCCACGCGCCTGAAACAGTCGCCGGCCGCAGTGCCCGGTAGCATGACGGTGATCGACAGCGAATTGATCAAAGCCAGCGGTTCGCGGGATATCAGTGAACTGCTGCGCCTGGTGCCGGGGATGATGGTCGGTAATATCAGCGGCAATCAGGCCGCGGTGAACTATCACGGCAGCAACGCCCGGGAAGCGCGACGCATGCAGGTGCTGATCGACGGTCGCTCGGTGTATCGCGCCGGCCTTGCGACCGTGGACTGGAGCGATATTCCGGTGGCCCTGGAGGATATCGAACGCATCGAAGTCTTCCGCGGGCCCAATACCGTCAGCTATGGCGCCAATGCACTGATGGCGGTGGTCAATATCATCACCCGTTCGCCGGCCGACAGCCACGGGACGCGGATGAAGGTCAGCCGTGGCCAGCGCGGTATCAATGACTGGTATGCAAGCCAGGGCAGCGGCTGGGAAACCGGCGACCTGCGCCTGTCGCTTTCCGGCCAGGAAGATGACGGCTTCGATGCGGATCGCAGCGGCGCGGATTACCGCGACAGTCGCCGCTTGAACCGCATGAGCCTGTCCGTCAGCCAGATGCTCGACGAACAGCAAAGTATCGATTGGCAATTGAATGCCAAGGATGGCACCAATCAGCGGCCTTATACCTATCAACCGGTCTTCCCCGGTATCACCGCGGCAGGTAATAGTTCTGACGTCATCGCCAAGGACTATGCCGGTTCGTTGCGCTGGAACCTGGACATCAACCCGGATCACAGCCTCTATGTTCAAGGATCGGCGCAACGCTGGGACCGCCAGCAGACTTGGCGGGCCTGCGACGCCGAGGTCTCATTCAGTCCGGAACTGACCCGACTCTGGCAGCTCGACCCGAACTACGCCGAACGCCTCGCCCGGCACATGGACAACTACACCGGCACCGGGGCACCACCCGGAGCACCGGCGCAACAGGCACTGGCCAATCAGGTGCTGGAGCAATGGAAAGGCGGCGCGAAACAAACCCTGTGCGGCGATATCGACCAGAGCGCCCGCGAGTCGCGCTATGACCTCGAACTGCAGGATACTCTCAGCCTGTCCGATAACCTGCGGCTGGTCAGCGGGATCAGCTATCGTTACGACCGAGCAGTCTCCGAGACCTATTTCAATGGCACCCTTGATGACACCATCTGGCGTCTGTTCGGTCAGCTTGAGTGGCGCGCCAGCGAACACTGGCTGCTGCAGGGCGGTGCCATGTTTGAAGACACCCGGTTGATTGGCAGCTCATTGACCCCACGGGTCGCAGTCAATTATCTGATAACCCCGCGCCACGGCCTGCGCGCGGTGTACTCGGAAGCCATTCGTTCGCCCGACATGTTCGAGAACAACGTCAACTGGAGCTATCGAGTCACCAACCTGAGCCCCAGAGCCTATGGACAATCCAGTGCCCGGTACTTCGTCAAGACCCGCGGTCCGGGTGACCTTGAGCAAGAACACATGCGTTCGCGGGAACTGGGCTACAACGGCTTCTTTGCCGATGTCGGGCTGACCGTCGACTCAAAGTTGTTCTACGACGAGATCACCGGAATGATCAGCGAGCCGCTGCGTAATAACCAATATATCGCCAGCAACTCGAATTCCTCACGCTTCACTGGCAGCGAAACCCAGCTGGACTGGCGCATCAGCGCTGCGGACCGCTTGCGCCTGACTTATGCCTACGTGGACGCAAAGGCGAGCAACCCGCTCGACCAGCACCTGACCGCCCGCAACAGCGGTTCGGCGGGTTGGCTGCGCGATTGGGGTCAGGGCTGGTCCAGCGCGCTCTTCTACTATGGCAACAACGCCCTCAATGGCTATCGCTTCGAGCGGGTCGACACGCGGATCGCCAAGCGCCTTGCCTTGGGCAAGGCCAGCCTGGAACTGGCCGGGGTACTCCAGCAACGGCTCGACGACCAGCCCACCAGCTTTGTCGATAACACCTACGACAAACGCCACGTGCTCTACTTCAGCGCGGAGTTAGAGCTCTAGCATGGATCACTATCAGTCACGGACGATGCCAACCCTGGGCCGCCTGTTCGGGTCAGTGTGTCTGGGGATCATCTGCCTGCTCGCCAGTCATGCCAGCCGCGCCGCCGAGATTGTGCTGACGGGTGCTCAAGACAGCCCCGGCGTACAGTCCTTCACTCGGGCCTTGAGTCAATTGCGGCCCGAAGACCAGGTGCGTTTCAGCTCGCTGGCGACCCTGCCGGCACCGAGCCAGCTGCCTGCGGGCACGCGCCTGATTCTGCTCGACCTGCCAAGCCTCGACTGGCGGCTGCAAGAAGCCCAAGGGCCGGCGACCCTGGTGCTGCGCATCACTCGGTTGCAAGCCCGGCAACGTCTGGGCAGCGCCCTGCCGGAACGCCTCAGCCTGCTGTGGAGCGATCCGCCACTGGACCGTCAATTGCGCCTGATCCAGAGCATCCTGCCGCAAGCCCGGCGGGTCGGCGTGCTCTATGACCGTCACAGCGAATTTCTGCTGAAGGAACTGCGCCAGCAAGCGCAACCGCTGGGCCTGGAAGTCATCACCGGGCGTTGGGACAACACCAGTGACAGCCGCCCACTGCAGGTCCTGATGAAAAACAGCGACGTGCTGCTGGGTCTCAACGATAACGACCTGTACAACCCGAAAACCGCGAAGAATCTGCTGCTCAGCAGCTATGTCCGACAGCTGGCGCTGATCGGCCCCAATGCCGCTTTCGTCAAGGCCGGGAGTCTGGCCAGCACCTACAGCGATCAAAACGACTGGCTGGCCACCCTCGACACGTTGCTCGACCGCCCGCCCGCCAATTGGCCGCGAGCGCTGTATCCACAACAATTCAAAGTGGCGAGCAACCCGCAAGTGGCGCGCTCGCTGGGTATCGAACCGATTGACGAACAGTCTGTCGCCACCCGGCTGGCCGCAAGAGAGCACCGCCCATGACCTTCCGTCGCCGCTGGGACATCAATACCCGCACCCAGATCATCAGCCTTGGCCCGGCCTTGCTACTGACCTTGCTGCTGATCAGCTTCTTTACCTTCGTGCGAATTCAGGATTTGCGCCAGGAGCTGAACCACACAGGCCAGCTGATTGCCAACCAACTGGCGCCCGCCACCGAGTATGGGGTGATTTCCGGTAACAACGAGGTGCTCGAAAGCCTGTTGAAGGCCACCCTGGCTACCCCGCACGTGCGTTTCCTGGAGGTACAGGACAGCGCCAACAACATTCTGGTGTACGTCGAGCAGCCTTCGGAAACCATCAACCGCTCGCAACAGGTAGAAGTGTTTCAGGCCCCGGTACGCCTGCAACGGATCCACCTGAACACAGACTTCTTCGCGGACGGCAAAGCATCGGCCAACGCCCCGCGGGAGGATTACCTGGGTCGGGTAATTGTCGGCATGTCGAACGATGCCTTCAGCCAGCGCCAGCAGGAAATCCTGCTCAAGGCGGGCGTCCTGGCGCTGTTCGCCTTGCTGTTCACCTTTCTCCTGGCCAGGCGCCTGGCCGCCAGCCTGTCGCAGCCGATCAGTGCCATGGGCAATGCGGTCAAGGCCATTCAACAGGGCGACTACAGTACCCCGCTGCCAATCGTCGACGATGCCGAGCTTGGCAACTTGTCACGGCATATCAACAACCTCGCCGACGGCCTCGAGCAAGCCAGCCGAGAACAGCATCAGGCAATGGCCCAACTGATCCAGACCCGCGAAGAAGCGGAAAAAGCCAACAACGCCAAATCCGACTTCCTCGCGATGATGAGTCACGAACTGCGCACGCCGATGAACGGCGTGCTGGGGATGCTGCAACTGCTCGAAACCACCGAGATGACCGAGGAGCAGATCGAATATGCGGCGCTGGCCTCGGAGTCCACCGAGCACCTGCTCAAAGTGATCAATGACATCCTCGACTTTTCGCGCATCGAGCGCGCGGCACTGGAACTGGAACATATCCCGTTCAATCTTGCCGAACTGATCACCTGTTGCGCCCAGGCGTTCCAGCACAGCGCGGCGCAGCGTGGTCTCAATCTTGAACTGCAGATTCCGGCCGGCATGGAGTCGCTGCAGGTCCAGGGCGATCCCACCCGGATCCGGCAGATCCTGGTCAACCTGATCGGCAATGCGTTGAAGTTCACCGAACAGGGTAGCGTGACCATCGAGCCGCAGTGGCAAGCCCTGGATCACCAGTTACTGTGGTTTACCTGCAGCGTACGCGACAGTGGCATCGGGATATCGGCGCAAAGCCTGGAGCAGATGTTCAATGCCTTTCAACAGGCCGACAGCTCGATTTCCCGACGGTATGGCGGCACCGGGCTCGGTCTGCCGATTGCCCGCACCCTCGCCGAACGGATGGGGGGCACCCTGCGCGCCCGGAGTGAAGAAGGCCGTGGCTCGGTGTTTACCCTGGAGATACCCTTGGCGCTGTACCAGCAGAGTCTGCCAGCGTTGACACCCAGGGTGCATTCAACCAATGGCCATGGCGAGGGGCGCAACGTGCTGCTGGTCGAGGACAATCCGGTCAACCAGACCGTGATCGAAGCGATGTTGCGCAGCCTGGGCTACATCGTCAGCGTCGCCACCGACGGTGCGCAAGCCATTCGCAGCGCCGAGAGCCTGATATTCGAAGCCATTCTGATGGACTGTCGATTGCCGCTGATCGATGGCTATGAAGCGACCCGCCAGATCCGCCAACTGCCCGGCTGCGCCGAGCTGCCAATTATTGCCCTGACCGCCAACGCCTTGCAGGGCGATCGCGAGGCCTGCCTGGACGCCGGGATGAACGATTATCTGGCCAAGCCGTTCAAACGCACTGATCTGCAGCAAATTTTGCAACGTTGGGTTCAGTAGAACAGAGGTTTCGACGATCTGCGACTGGCGTGAAATGCGAAAGTGCGGCAGTCTTAGGCACCCGAACAGGCCCATAAACAGGCTTGGATAATAATTTCAGTGCACAAGTGTACATTCGTGCCCTTGGTGCTGTGACTTTCACTACAACGCAATAGTCTATGAGTAGGCTGTCGATTCGAAGCATGAACGCTTCAATCGCTCGGGAAGATTTGCCCCACCCTGCCGCATGGGACTATTGAGGAGCTCGCATGACCAAACAAAACGCCTTTACTCGGGAAGACCTGCTGCGCTGCAGTCGCGGTGAGCTGTTCGGCCCAGGTAACGCGCAACTGCCCGCCCCGAATATGCTGATGATGGATCGCATTACCCATATCAGTGCCGAGGGAGGCAAGGAAGGCAAAGGTGAGTTGGTCGCCGAGCTGGATATCACTCCGGACCTGTGGTTCTTCGCCTGCCACTTCGAAGGCGATCCGGTAATGCCCGGCTGCCTTGGCCTGGATGCCATGTGGCAGCTGGTCGGTTTCTTCCTCGGCTGGCAAGGCCTGCCTGGTCGTGGTCGTGCACTGGGCTGCGGGGAAGTCAAGTTCACCGGCGAAATCCTGCCGACCGCTAAAAAAGTGACCTATAAAATTGATATCACTCGCACTATTATAAATCGCAAACTGTCCGTGGCATTCGCCGATGGCAGCGTTAGCGTCGACGGCCGCGAGATTTACACAGCCAAAGACCTCAAGGTTGGCTTGAACAAAACCACTGACAACTTATAAGGGTTATCCGCATGCGCCGCGTCGTAATCACTGGTCTGGGCATCGTTTCGTGCCTGGGCAATGACAAAGAGACCGTCTCCGCTAACCTGCGTGCAAGCCGCCCTGGCATCCGATTCAACCCGGAATATGCCGAAATGGGTCTGCGTAGCCAGGTTTCCGGCTCCATTGACCTCAACCTCGAAGAGCTTATAGATCGCAAGACCTATCGCTTCGTCGGCCATGCAGCGGCTTACGCGTACCTGGCCATGAAAGACGCAATCGCTGATTCCGGTCTGACCGAGGAACAAGTCTCCAACCCGCGTACCGGCCTGATCGCCGGCTCCGGCGGCGCGTCGACCCTCAACCAGATGGAAGCGCTGGACATCCTGCGCGAGAAAGGCGTGAAGCGCGTCGGCCCGTACCGCGTCACGCGGACCATGAGCAGCACGGTTTCCGCTTGCCTGGCCACGCCATTCAAGATCAAGGGCTTGAACTACTCCATCGCTTCTGCCTGCGCCACCAGTGCTCACTGCATCGGTAGCGCCATGGAACAGATCCAGATGGGCAAGCAGGACGTCGTGTTTGCCGGCGGCGGCGAAGAAGAACACTGGAGCCAGTCGTTCCTGTTCGACGCCATGGGCGCCCTGTCGAGCCAGTACAACGAAACCCCGGAAAAGGCTTCCCGTGCCTACGACGCCAAGCGTGACGGTTTCGTCATTGCCGGCGGTGGCGGCATGGTCGTGGTTGAAGAGCTGGAACACGCTCTGGCCCGCGGCGCGAAGATCTACGCGGAAATCGTTGGCTACGGCGCGACCTCCGACGGCTACGACATGGTCGCTCCAAGCGGCGAAGGCGCCATCCGCTGCATGCAGATGGCCATGTCCACCGTTGATGGCCCGATCGACTACCTGAACACTCACGGCACCTCGACTCCGGTCGGCGATGCCAAGGAGATGGAAGGTGTCCGCGAAGTGTTCGGCGACAAGGCTCCGGCCATCAGTTCCACCAAGAGCCTGTCCGGTCACTCCCTGGGCGCCGCCGGCGTTCATGAAGCGATCTACTGCATGCTGATGATGGAAGGCAACTTCATGGCCGGCTCGGCCAACATCGACGAACTGGACCCAGCCGTCGCTGACATGCCGATCCTGACCAAAACCCGCGAGAACGTCACGCTCAACAACGTGATGAGCAACAGCTTCGGCTTCGGTGGCACCAATGCCACCCTGGTCCTGAAGCGTTGGCAGGGCAAGTAATCTGCCTCTGAAAAAACGGCACCTGCGGGTGCCGTTTTTTTTGCCTGGTTGTTTGTCCGAAGGTAAAGCCTTGTAAAACCACCCGATGTAGTCAACGATGCTCTTTGGCCATCGTCCCTAGTCCTGTGCGACGGACCCTGCCCCTTTTCCTGAATGTTCAGGACTAAAGTTCGCGCACTTTACCCATACAAGACGTAATGACAGCAGACCCGACGGCCCTCGCGGACCCTGCTGCACTCTCGGCAAAAAGGGACGCCATGCCAGAATATGATCGCGCCGTCGGCTTCAGGTCCGCAATCGGATGCAACGATAACCCTAAGCGTTTGCACAGCCGCTGGTTACTCAGGATCTCTTCGATTACGGCCTTCTGTCTTTTCACCGCCGCCCCCGGATACGCTCAGAATTTACCGAATCCACCAAGCGTAACCAGCGCTGAAAAGGTAACGGTGAGTCAGGCGCAGCAAATGGTTTCCAGGGCCACCCTCGAAGCTGCTCGCTGGAGCGGTCCGGTATCCGGCCCGTCTGCCCGACGTGGCAAGAGCATCGCCTTGGTCGCGGAAGATTTGCGTAACGGGGGGATTCTCGGAGTCGCGCAGGGTGCCCGCGAGGCGGCTACGGCGATGGGCTGGACGTTGAAAATATTCGATGGCGGTGGATCAACGGTCGGGCGCGCGAAGGCTTTTGCCGATGCCTTGGCAGCAAAACCCGACGGTCTGGTTCTGTGCGGCTCCGATGCCCTCGAGAACAACGCGCAGCTGACCCCCTTCGCCCGCATGGGTGTGCCGGTGGTTGGCTGGCACGCCGGTGCACGACCCGGGCTGATTCGTGGCACGCCGGTGGCGATGAATGTCACGACTGATCCGCTGGAAGTGGCTCGCCTCACGGCCATGGCGGCAGTGGCACAGTCAAACGGACAGGCCGGCGTGGTCATCCTGACCGATTCCAGGTACAGCATCGCTACTGCAAAAGCCAAGGCCATGGAAAACGTGATCCTGGCCTGTCAGGAGTGCACATTGCTGGAAGTACGCGACGTCGCGATCTCGCAGAGCAGCGAGCAGATGCCTGCGCTCACCCGGGAACTGCTTCAACGCCATGGCAAGCGCTGGACTCATACGCTGGCCATCAACGATATCTATTTCGACTACTCGATTGTCGTCTTGACCGGTGCCGGGATTCCCAGCGACGGCATGAGTCTGCTGTCTGCCGGGGATGGCAGTGCTTCGGCGTTTTTACGCATACAGGCAAAGACCTATCAAACCGTCACCGTCGCCGAGCCCCTCAACCTGCACGGCTGGCAGGTGATGGATGAATTGAACCGGCTGTTTGCGGGGCAGCCAGTGAGCGGCTTCGTGGCACCGATTCATCTGGTCAATATCGACACTATCGCTTTTGATGGCGGGAAGAAATTTCAGTACGACCCGGACAATGGTTACCGAGATATCTACCGCCACCTTTGGAATCCCTGACATTGGACGTGACTTCCCGGCTCACAAGCCTGTATCGCCAGCTACTGCCGCAATCGCTGCGGGCGCAGTTCACACTGGCTTTTCTGGCATTGGCGCTGCTGATCCTGGCCGGTGGCGCGACTGCGGTCTACGCGTTACGGACCTCAAACAGTGCCACCCGCCAGCTGACGGATGAGCGTCTGGTCCGTATGCAATATGGACAGGACATGGTGCAGAACACACTGCTGATCGAACGCCAGACCGATCAACTATTGACGACCCGCTCTTTCGAAACCCTGCATTCAACCTATGCAGCGACCGTCGAACAGCTTGAAGCACTTGATCGGCTGGTATTGCAGCTGACGGCCGCGAACAATGGCGTAGCCATACTCGACGTGCATCAGTCGAGCCAGTTGTTCCGCAATACCGCCAACATCGTGGCGCAGCTGCGAGAAAGCAAGTTGCAAACCGAAGTCAGGTTCGAGCAAAGCCTGCAGGAGCGCATCGTCCAATTAACCGGAGCCCGGACCCAGGTCAGCATGGGACTGGCGGTTGTACTCTTTGACCTGCCGCAAGCTGAAAATAGCAAAGCCGTGCAACTGCTGCAGAGCCGGTACGAGAGCCTGTCACGAACCGCAAGCAAGTTACCCGTCACACCCGATCTGTTCGCCCTGCGTCTGAGGATCATCAACCAGCACGATGTCATACAGCGTTTCCATGAGGAACTGAAAAATCAGGCCGCCATGCTGGTCGCGGTGGCCCGGATGCAATCGAACGCTTACACCGAGGACTATCGCGAAGCCGTGCAACGCTTGGTCGAGGCTTCCAATCGCAGCCAGCAATGGGTGTTGATCATGTTGGGCGCCAGTCTGTTGTTCGCCTGGTTTGTGACCCGTGTTTTCATGGGCCGTCATGTACTCGCACGACTGAATGAAATAAGCCGGCAACTGCGCCAGGAGCACGTCGACGACGCGCAATTGATGATGGCCGAGCACGGCAAGGACGAGATTGGCAGCATGGCTCGCGCGGTGAATCAGTTCCTCGAGGACCGTCATCAGCTGGAAAGAAAAACGACCCTATTGAGTATCGCCACCGAGCGGCTCGCGGTGCAAAACACCCAACTGCAACAAGAGGCCGTGATCCGCGCCGGACAAGGTCAGGTCCTCGAGCTGATCGCCAGGAGCACCAAGCTCGAAGAAGTCCTCGACAGCCTCGCTCAACTGATCGAGTCCCAGCTGGAGGGAATGATGGTGTCCATCCTGTTGCTGGACGAGGATGGCGTGCACCTGCAGCATGGAGCAGCCCCCAGTCTGCCGAAGGCCTATACCCGACTCATCGACGGGGTTGCGATCGGGCCGAAAGTCGGTTCGTGCGGCACCGCGGTGTATCGACGAGAACCGGTCATTGTCACAGATATCGAGCAAGACCCGCTGTGGGAGGAGTACCGTTCACTCGCTGCGCCTTATGGATTTCGCGCCTGTTGGTCAACGCCGATTCTGTCCCATGAGCGCAAGGTATTGGGCACCTTTGCCTTGTATTGCCAAACTGTGCGCAGCCCGACCACGACCCAGACGCAACTGATTGAAATGGCGACGCAACTGGCCGGCATCGCAATAGAACGCCAGCACACCGAACAGCGTATCCGTTTCATGGGCGACCATGACGCGCTGACCGGACTGCCGAATCGCACCCTGCTCGAAGACCGTCTCAAGCAAGCGATACTTTACGCTCAGCGCTACGACCGTCTGGTGACGGTAGTGTTCCTCGACCTGGATAAATTCAAACTGGTGAACGACAGCCTGGGACACAGTGCCGGAGACCAACTGCTGAAAACCGTCGCCCAGCGAATGCTGGAGTGTGTCCGCCGTTCCGACACGGTGGTACGACTGGGTGGCGACGAGTTCGTGATTATCCTGTTCGACCAACCCTCCAACCTCGAGGGCATTACGCCGGCCGTGCACAAAATCCAGGAAGCCATCCTGCAGCCGATTCAGCTCAGCGGGCATACACTCCACGTCACGTGCAGCATCGGGTTGGCCACCTACCCTGCCGACGGCACGGACACCGACACCCTGCTCAGCAATGCTGACGCCGCCATGTACCGGGCCAAGGAACTGGGTCGTAACAGTTACCAGTTTTATACCCGCGAGATGAACAGCAAAGTTCAGGGCAAGCTCGCCATGCAAGACGGACTTCGCAATGCAATCAACCATAACGAGTTCCTGTTGCTGTACCAGCCGCAGGTGGATTTACAGTCGGGTCGGATTGTCGGCGTGGAAGCACTGATCCGTTGGCAGCACCCCTCGCTCGGCATTGTTTCTCCGGTGAAATTCATTCCGCAGGCCGAAGAGACTGGTTTGATCGTGCCCATCGGCGACTGGGTGATTCACACTGCGTGCAAACAGAACAAGGCCTGGCAGGATGCGGGCAGACCGCCGATTACCATGTCCGTGAACATTTCAGCACGCCAATTCATCGAAAGGGACCTGATCGACCGGGTGAGAAATGCCTTGCAAGAATCCGGACTGGACCCGATGTACCTTGAGCTGGAACTGACGGAAAGCCTGATCATGCAAGACCTTCAGCAAGCCGTGTGCACGATGAAGGAACTGCAAGCGATGGGGATCCGGCTCTCGATCGACGACTTCGGCACCGGTTACTCCAGCCTCGCCGCATTGAAAAGTTTTCCAATCGCTCGACTGAAGATCGACCAGTCTTTTGTGCGTGACCTCCCCGACAACGAGAATGACAAAGCCATTGCCACCGCGGTGATTTCGCTGGGACACAAACTGAATCTCAAGGTCATTGCCGAAGGTGTCGAAACCGAAGAGCAGAAAATCTTCCTTCGTGAAAACGGCTGCGATGAGATGCAAGGCTACCTGTTCAGCAAAGCCGTCAGCGCAGAACAAATCAGTCACTTGTTGCGCACTCCCCGGCGGTCTCAACCGGGGCTTGTGCAACATCATCAGACCTGACCCTGGCTCACACTGAAAACCGCGCCGCCATCCTGTTCAAGTCGACTGCCGGTCGCGACAACTCCTGCCTGAGCGCCGATCTAGCGCACGGTAAAGCGCTGTTGCGCCAACAACCGGTCGCCCTGGAACACCATGAAATGCCACTCGCCGGGGACAACTTCATGGCTTTCGGTGAACTCATAGGCCATCACGTCCTGGGGCGCGCCGGGCAACAGTTTCTGAGTCACTTCGATTTTATCGTGGCGCTGGCCGTCCGGGGTGCGGATACCCGGGGTGAAGTAGAGCAAGGTCAACGGCAGGTCTTCAGCCACTTTACCGGACAGTTGATAACGCAGGCCGAACTTGGTACCGAGTTTCGCCGGGACGATTTCTGTCTGTTCGATCTTCTGGTTGTTGCGGCGCAACACCCGCTCACCTGACTGCAACTCGGCTTTCGGGCTTTCGAAAACCCCGTACTCCACCGGGCCTTGCACATGAACTTCGGCACTGGCCAGGCCACTGATCATCATCAGCGCCGCCAGAGCGGTTAAACGGGTGAGGTGCATATCGCGCTCCTTGATTGAGATGGGCGCGAGGTTATGACGTGGGCATGACAGGCTGATGACAGATGCTTTTGTGGCGAGGGAGCTTGCTCCCGATCGGCCGCGAAGCGGTCGTAAAGCCGGCACATGCGGTGAGCCTGGAGGAACCGGGTGACCCGTTTGGGGTTGCTTCGCAACCCAGCGGGAGCAAGCTCCCTCGCCACAGGGGATCAGTGAAGTGGAACACCTGTCGGAGCAAATGTTCTATAACTGAATGCTGTTTCCTGCCGCGCGATCCCTTGCCGGGGCGCGACCTTTCTCACTGTCTATGAGGTTTTAACATGACCGTTACTGTCAATACCGAATCCAGCGAAGGCTTTCGTCACAGCATCCAGGTCGATGATCACCAATTCTTTACCGACCTGCCCAAGGCCCAGGGCGGCGACGATTCCGCCCCGGAACCCCATGACTACTTCGACGCCGCGCTGGGTGCCTGCAAGGCCCTGACCCTCAAGCTCTACGCGCAGAAAAAAGACATCCCGCTGACCGGGGTCACTGTCGAAGTCAAACATGACAACAGCCAGGAGCAGAAAGGCAAATACGGCCTGCAGGTCAAGCTGACCCTCAAGGGCGTGCTGACCGACGCCCAGCGCGAGGAACTGCACCGCGTGGCTGACCGCTGCCCGGTGCACAAGCTGATGACCAGCAGCGAAGTCAGCATCGAGACCATTTTGTCCGAAGGCGCTTTCAGCCAGTAGCGGCAACTGCCTTCTCAGCGGGTTATGCTTCTGGTTATAACCCGCTGAACCTGGAATGCACCATGAACACACCGACCGTGATCCGCCCGCGCGCCGAGGATGTCGAAGGTCAACCTATCCTGCGTCCGTTGCCGTCGGCCAAGTGCCGCAGCGTCGGGCCATTCGTGTTTTTCGACCATATGCTCCAGACCCGCTATCCGGCGGGCAAAGGCATGAACATCCGTCAGCATCCGCATATCGGCCTGTCCACTCTGACCTACCTGTTCGAAGGGGAAATCCAGCACAAGGACAGCCTTGGCTCGGATCAACGGGTGAAACCGGGCGAGGTCAGCTGGATGACGGCTGGCAGTGCCATTGCCCATGTCGAGCGCACTCCCGAGTCACTCAAGGCCAGTGGTTTCAGCATGCACGGCTTGCAAATCTGGCTAGCCTCGCCGAAAGAACACGAACAAGGCCCCGGCCATTACAGCCACTACCCGGCCGACAGCCTGCCGGTCAGCGATAACCTCGGGGTGCAGATCCGGATGATTGCCGGTTCAGGCTTTTGCCTGGAGTCTCCGGTACCGGTGCTCTCCCCAACGCTGTACGCCGAACTGCGCCTGCAGACGGCGACCACGCTGCTGATCCCCGATGAGCACGAAGAACGCGCGTTGTACGTGCTCGACGGCGACGCAGAGCTGGACGGCGAGTCCGTTGAAGCCCATTCGCTGGTGGTGTTGCCTGCCGGGGAAATCATGACCCTGTTCGCCCAAAGCGATTGTCACGCAGTGCTGTTTGGCGGTGCCCCGATGGACGGGCCGCGGCGAATCAGCTGGAATTTTGTGGCCAGCGATCCTGCGCTGATCGACCAGGCCCGCGCACGCTGGGCAGCCGGGGATTGGCCGAAAGTACCGGGAGAAACCGAACGGATCGAGTTGCCTGTGGGCCGAGCCGCGCCGACGCCGCTGTAGAACTTTCGACGCTTATTCTCCGGTGTCCGCTATATCGCAAAAAGATCGCAGCCTCGCCAACCCGGTCTATGTGAGCTGCCGAAGGCTGCGATCTTTTGATCTTTGTGCGGCAAAACCGAAATCAGCCCTTGAACACCTCATTCAGCAAATTGTGCATCGACGCAAACGCCCGGCTCGCAGTCCTGGCGTCATACATCATCTTGCCCGGCATATTAGCCTTCGGATCGGTGAAGGAATGCACCGCGCCGCCGTAGCTGAGCAGTTGCCAGTCGACACCGGCGGCATTCATCTCGTCTTCAAAAGCCGGCAGCTGCTCTTTGGGGACCAGCGGATCGCTGGCCCCATGCAGCACCAGCACCGAACATTTGATGTTCTTCGCATCCGCCGGATCAGGCGTATCCAGGGTGCCGTGAAACGACACGGCGGCTCTCAACGGCGCGCCGGTGCGGGCCAGTTCCAGCGCGCAACACCCGCCGAAACAAAAACCGAAGGTCGCCAGTTTCGAGGTATCAACAGCGGCTTCGCCCTGATGTTGCAGCGCTTCGAACGCCGCCTGCATACGCTTGCGCAGCAGGGCCCGGTCATTCTTCAACGGCATCATCGCCGCGCCCGCTTCGTCAGCATTTTGTGGACGAACCGCCTGACCATACAGGTCGGCAATCAGCACCACATAGCCTTGGGTGGCCACCGACTCGGCAATCTTCTCGGCACCGGCGCCGACTCCCATCCAGTTTGGCGCCATCAACAGACCCGGTCGCGGGCCTTTCTGGCTGGCGTCAAAGGCCACACGACTTTCATAGGGTTGGCCATCGACCTGATAGACCACGGAACGAACAGTGATTGGGCTCATTTCAACTCCTGTTAACGGATCACCAGATAAAAAAAACCCGCCGAAGCGGGTTTTCTTACAACCTTGTTAAACCGACAGCTCAACCAGTAGCTTGTTCAACCGGCGGACATAGGCGGCCGGGTCTTTCAAGCTGTCCCCGGCGGCCAGGGCAGCCTGATCGAAGAGGATGTGCGACAGATCGCCGAAACGTTCTTCGCCCTGCTCATTGTCGAGTTTCTCGATCAACGGGTGAGACGGGTTGAACTCGAAAATCGGCTTCGAATCCGGGACTTTCTGGCCGCTGGCTTCGAGGATCTGACGCATCTGCATGCCCAGGTCCTGCTCGCCGATCGCCAGGATCGCCGGAGAATCGGTCAGACGGTGGGAAACCCGTACTTCGCTGACAGCCTCGCCCAACGCGGTTTTGATCCGTTCGACCAGACCTTCTTTTGTCTTGGCGACTTCTTCTGCAGCTTTCTTGTCCTCTTCCGAGTCCAGATTGCCCAGGTCCAGATCACCGCGCGCCACGTCGACAAAGCCTTTGCCGTCGAAGTCGCTGAGGTAGCTCATCAGCCACTCGTCGATACGGTCGGTCAGCAGCAGCACTTCGATGCCTTTCTTGCGGAAGACTTCCAGGTGCGGGCTGTTCTTGACCTGCGCGTAGGTTTCGCCAGTCAGGTAGTAGATCTTGTCCTGGCCTTCCTTGGCACGAGCCAGATAGTCGGCCAAGGCAACCACTTGCTCGCCGCCCTCTTCATGAGTCGAGGCGAAGCGCAGCAGGCCGGCAATTTTCTCTTTGTTGGCGAAGTCTTCAGCCGGGCCTTCTTTCATGACCTGACCGAAGTTCTTCCAGAAGCCCTTGTATTGCTCAGGCTCGTTCTTCGCCAGTTTTTCCAGCATGTCGAGCACACGCTTGGTCAGCGCCGACTTCATGGAGTCAATGATCGGGTCTTTCTGCAGGATTTCCCGCGACACGTTCAGCGACAGGTCGTTGGAGTCGACAATGCCCTTGATGAAACGCAGGTACAGCGGCAGGAACGATTCGGCCTGATCCATGACAAACACGCGCTGCACGTACAGCTTCAGGCCTTTCGGCGCTTCACGCTGGTACAAGTCGAACGGGGCGCGGGTCGGTACATAGAGCAGCGAGGTGTATTCCAGCTTGCCTTCGACCTTGTTGTGGCTCCAGCTCAGCGGGGTCTCGAAATCGTGAGCGACGTGTTTGTAGAACTCCTGGTATTCCTCGTCTTTCACTTCAGTGCGAGGGCGAGTCCACAGGGCGCTGGCGCGGTTGACGGTTTCCCATTCAACGGCAGGCTTGTCTTCGCCTTCGACGGCGGCCACTTCTTTCGGCAGCTCGATCGGCAAAGCGATGTGGTCGGAGTACTTCTTGATGATATTGCGCAGACGCCAGCCATCGGCGAACTCGTCTTCACCGGATTTCAGGTGCAGCACGATGCGGGTACCGCGATCGGCTTTCTCCAGGGTCGCGACGTCGAACTCGCCATGGCCCTTGGACGACCAGTGCACGCCTTCGCTGGCAGCGAGGCCGGCACGGCGGCTGAACACGTCGACTTTATCGGCAACGATGAACGCGGAGTAGAAACCGACACCGAACTGACCGATCAGGTGCGAATCTTTTTTCTGATCGCCCGAGAGGTGCTTCATGAAATCGGCGGTGCCGGACTTGGCGATGGTCCCCAGATGGGTGATCGCATCTTCGCGGCTCATGCCGATGCCGTTGTCTTCGAGGGTGACGGTTTTAGCGTCCTTGTCGAAGCTCACACGGATTTTCAGCTCGGCGCCGCCTTCCAGCAAATCAGGTCGGGACAGCGCTTCGAAACGTAATTTGTCGACTGCGTCAGAGGCGTTCGAGATCAATTCGCGAAGGAAAATTTCCTTGTTGGAATACAGCGAATGGATCATGAGGTGCAGCAGCTGCTTTACCTCGGTCTGGAAGCCCAGGGTTTCCTTTTGAGTTTCCACGCTCATGGTCATCAAACTCCAATTGGATGGCATTGGCCGCGCCCAGCATGGGTGGCGGCGGGATGTCATCAAAGTTGGGGGCTAAGACGAAGATTTCAAGGGCGGGCGCAACATCGGTTGTTTCCTATGCCGCGGCATAGGAAACAACCGATGTCGCGCCCTAGGTTTCTTCAATCTTGAAATGTGCGCGAGCCGTGGCGATAGGCTCGGCCTCAGTGCTCTGCCATGCAGTGATCGCGACGTTCGCCACCCGTCGGCCCTGACGGCAGACCTGGCATTTGGCAAAAGTGTCGCGAAACTGCCCGGCACGCAGGTAGTCGAGGGAAAAGTCGATAATTTTCGGCACCCCGGGGGACCCGGTGAAGACCAGCAAATGCAGGGCCGCGGCAAGCTCCATGAACCCGGCAATGACCCCGCCATGGATCGCTGGCAATAACGGGTTACCAATATTGTCCTTGTTGGCCGGCAAACGAAACAGTAACTCATCGCCCAGGCGCGAGCACTCGACTCCGATCAGTTTGGCATAGGGGATGCACTCCATCAGTGCGGCGTAATCACCCTGGGCATGAGCTTGCTGCAGTTGCTCCTTGAATTTATCCGTCATTGCGCACCGCCACTGATTGCACCGGCAAAACCTTTTGTTCCTTTAATGCCCTTGCCCATGCGCATAAAGGTGCCCACTGCATGCGCAATCGGCTGCTCGGGGTCATCCTGATAAGCAAAGCCACGAGCGAATATCACATCGGTGGTCACTCGATAGCACTGGGCAAACCCATAAACATTCTTGTGGGGTTCAGCGGGATGCATGTAGTCGATACGCAAGTCGAGGGTCGGACAGACTTCGAATTCCGGCAATACGCACAAGGTCGCCATGCCACAGGCAGTGTCCATCAAGGAAGTTAGTGCTCCTCCGTGTATCACCCCGGTCAGCGGATTACCGACGATGTGCGGGCTGTAAGGCAGCATCAGCGTGATGCCGTCTGTCGATGCGCCATGAACGCTGATTCCCAGCACCTGACAGTGCCGCAGGGCAGATAGAAAGCGCGTCGCGCGTTCAAAAACAAGGTTTTGCGCCATTCGGTTAACTCTCTTCTTAGTGTCGGCGTGGTGCAATTATCGAATCGCGTAAAAGTTCCATGATCGACATGCTTAATATATCTACGCATTGGAAGGAACTTAACCTGTGAGCCTGTGCTCGAAAGGCCAGAAGATATCTTCACTAAGGAGAAACACCCCATGCGTAAGACTTTAGCTATTGCCTTGATGTTGACCGCTACCCTCGGTCTCGCTGCCTGCGATAAAAAATCCGAGGACAAAGCTCAAGATGCAGCCAAACATTCTGAGGAAGCTCAGCAAAAAATGAACGAAGCTCAGGATAAAGTGAACGAGGCCGCGAAAGAAAACGCCGAAGCTGCCAAAGCTCAAGCTGAATCGAACAAAGCTGCTGTTGAAGAGAGCGCTCCGGCAACGGCGCCTAAAACCAACTAATCCGGTTTTAGCTCTTCCAGGTAAAGCCCGCCTTGTGCGGGCTTTTCTTTGTCCGCACATTGTTCAGATCAAGACAGTGCGAAAAGTTGGACTAAGCATCAATAACAGCGTGCAGACAAATCCGATACCCCATACCAGACTGCGCTGCCAGGCCAGGTCCGTCCAATAGCAAAGCAGGTAAAGCACCCGGGTGATCACAAAGATGATTGCCAGCAAATCGATCAGCCATCCCGCCGTCTGCGTGGTGTGCGCCATCAACACCCCCGCCGCGAACAGTATGAAGGCCTCGAAACTGTTTTGATGGGCTGCCAGCGCGCGGGCGCCAAAACCGCTCAATTGCGCCTGCTGGTTGCGCGGCGAATGGTTGTCATAACCGCCCAACGCCTGCATCTCCCTGGCGACCGGGATCTTGGCGATGATTATCAGCAGCGCGCTGATGAACACGCACCAGAACGGGATACTCATTGATTGATCTCCTTGACCACCTCGGGCAATGGCGCCTCAGTAGGGGTATAGACCATGACGTCCAATACGTCGGAATGAAATTCCCGGTGATACAACACAAACACCACCCCGGCACTCATCAGCATGAACAGCCAGGGACTGACGAACCAGGCCAGCATGGTCATGCCGAAGTAGTAAGAGCGCAAACCAAAGTTGAACTGGTTGGCGGCCAGCGAGATAACTCGCGCGGCACGCATGGCAAAAGCCTTGCGCTCCTGTTCGGAGACATGTCGCTCGCCAATCATTGGCGCCGAGCCGACCAGAATCGCTGCGAAGTTGTACTGACGCATGCACCAGCTGAAGGTAAAGAAGGCATAGACAAAGACCACCGCCAGGCACAGCAGCTTGATCTCCGACATGCCCTGAGAGGCCTGTTGCACCATCGGAATGTCCGCCAGCAGCGACACCGCCCGGTCGGAAGCGCCGAGCACGGTGAGAATACCGGCCAGGATAATCAGGGTGCTCGAGGCGAAGAACGACGCATTGCGCTCCAGATTGCCGATCACACTGGCATCGGCAATGCGATTGTCACGCAGCAGCATGCGGCGCATCCAGTCTTCGCGATACAAATGCAGCACGCTGGCCAGGCACGCAGTGTCGCGGCCCTTCCACGTGGCGTAACGGGTGTAGCCGCCCCAACAGATGACGAACCAGAGCGCGGCGAGGATGTGGATCAGATTGGCTTGAATGAACGACATGCAGGTCCTTGTGATGAGTGGCGGAACACTGAAACCTTGTGGGATTTGCAATGCTTCGACGTTAACTCAAGGAAAAAGACACCGCATCCCCCCCATAAAAAATGCCCCGTATCGATTGATACGGGGCATTTCTATTAGAGCGCAGCTCAAGGCCCGCTTGTGACGGGCCAGGCAGCAGCTCAGGCCAGCGCTTCTTCGCGCTTGCCCAGCAGACGATCGCAGACCACCGCAACCACCAGGGTCATGACCGAGGGTACCAGCCACGCCAGGCCCTGCTCGCTCAGCGGCAGGTGAGCCAGCTGGGTCGGCATCCAGTCGGCCAGACCGGCGCCTTTGAGGGCGTCGATCAGACCGAAGATGAACGATACCAGCATCACCGGGCCGACGATTCGCCCCTGCTCATGCCAGAAGTCCTTGCAGAAGCTCAGCGCCACCAGGGCGATGCACGGCGGGTAGATCGCGGTCAGTACCGGGATCGAGAACGCGATCAGCTTGGTCAGGCCCAGGTTGGACACCAGCAACGAGAACGCCGCCAGGATGATCACCAAGGTCTTGTAGGACAGCGGCAGAACCCGGCTGAAGTACTCGGCGCAGGCGCACGTCAGGCCAACCGCCGTCACCAGGCAGGCCAGGGAGATCAGCACCGCAAGAAAACCGCTGCCCAGGGAGCCGAAGGTGTGCTGCACGTAGGCGTGCAATACCGCCGCGCCATTGGCCGCGCCCGCGGCCACTTCATGACTGCCCGAACCGAGTCGGAACAGGCTGACGTAAACCAGCGCCAGCCCCACACCGGCAATCAGCCCGGCAATAATCGCGTAACGGGTGATCAGTCGCGGAGATTCGACACCACGGGAGCGAATAGCGTTGACGATGACAATACCGAACACCAGCGCACCGAGGGTATCCATGGTCAGGTAGCCATTGATGAAGCCCTGGGAGAACGGCGCGGCGACGTATTCCGGGGTGGCGGTGCCGATGTCACCGGCTGGCAAGGCAAATGCAGCAATGCCCAATGCCGCCAGTGCAATGATCTTCATCGGTGCCAGGAAACGTCCGACGGTGTCCAGCAGACGGCCCGGATAGAGCGAGATGAAGAACACCAGCAGGAAGTACACCGAACTGTAGAGGAACAGCGCCAGCGGGCTCTCGCCGGTCAACGGCGCCAAGCCTACTTCGAACGACACGGTGGCGGTGCGCGGTGTAGCGAACAACGGACCGACTGCCAGATAGCACACCGCAGCCAACAGACCACCCGCGACTTTACCGATCGGACTGCTCAAGGCGTCCATCGCGCCGCCGACCTTGGCCAGGGCGACCACGGTAATCACCGGCAAACCGACCGCAGTGATCAGAAACCCCAGCGCCGCCATCCAGACATGAGGCCCGGACTGCAGACCGACGATAGGCGGGAAGATAATGTTGCCGGCCCCGACAAACAGGGCAAACGTCATAAAACCAAGTGCCAGGATGTCCTGGCCTTTCAACACTTTCATTAAGGAAATACCACACTACTGAATCGGAATTTAGAGAGGGATTTCCCTATGGATGAGGGAAATGCTGTCGGTCCGTATGAGACTGACCCGTTAAGCGCGCAGCTTCCTTGTGGGAAGCGGACGCAAAAATGGCTGCTAGCCTAACGAATTTGCGCGACAAACGCACTGTTAGAGGGCGGACTGTCCGATAAGCGACATTCTTATGTCGCGTCTACATATTAAAAAGATCAAAAGATCGCAGCCTGCGGCAGCTCCTACGCATTGTGGATACACAAAAATCTCGTAGGAGCTGCCGCAGGCTGCGATCTTTTCGGGTTCACCTGAATCGCATAAAAAAACTCATAACGCACAAAGGCCACCCGAAGGTGGCCTTTGTCTGGTGTAGCGTCAGGTAAGCGCGAGGCTTACTTCATCGCCCAGCCAGTCAGCTCGGAAAGAGCCTTGCCGATATCTGCCAGCGAACGCACGGTTTTTACGCCTGCGTCTTCCAGGGCAGCGAACTTCTCGTCCGCAGTGCCCTTGCCGCCAGAGATGATTGCGCCAGCATGGCCCATGCGCTTGCCCGCAGGAGCAGTCACACCAGCGATGTAGGAAACAACCGGCTTGGTCACGTTAGCCTTGATGTA
Source organism: Pseudomonas sp. KH_050 (assembly GCF_057838875.1). NCBI lineage: Bacteria > Pseudomonadati > Pseudomonadota > Gammaproteobacteria > Pseudomonadales > Pseudomonadaceae > Pseudomonas > Pseudomonas sp. KH_050. The sequence continues at coordinate 4,586,059 of NZ_CM174478.1, forward strand.
GGCAGCCGCTTCTTCTTCAGCCGAACCGCCGATCTCACCGATCATCACGATCGCTTCGGTCTTCGGGTCTTCCTGGAACAGCTTCAGGATGTCGATGAAGTTGGAGCCCGGGATCGGGTCACCACCGATGCCGACGCAAGTCGACTGACCGAAACCGGCGTCAGTAGTCTGCTTCACAGCTTCGTAAGTCAGGGTGCCGGAACGGGAAACGATACCGACCTTGCCTGGCAAGTGAATGTGACCTGGCATGATGCCGATCTTGCATTCGCCTGGAGTGATCACGCCTGGGCAGTTAGGGCCGATCAGGACCACACCCAGCTCGTCGCACTTGACCTTGGCATCCAGCATGTCCAGGGTAGGAATGCCTTCGGTGATGCAAACGATCAGCTTGATGCCGCCGAACGCTGCTTCAAGGATGGAATCCTTGCAGAAAGGAGCTGGAACGTAGATCACGCTGGCGGTGGCGCCAGTGGCTGCTACAGCGTCTTTCACGGTGTTGAAAACAGGCAGGTCCAGGTGAGTGGTGCCGCCTTTGCCCGGAGTCACGCCGCCAACCATCTGGGTGCCGTACTCGAGAGCTTGCTGGGTGTGGAAACTACCTTGCGAACCGGTAATACCCTGGCAGATAACTTTGGTGTCTTTATTGATCAGGACGCTCATTACTTGCCCTCCGCAGCTTTGACAACTTGTTGAGCAGCGTCGGTCAGGCTGGTAGCCGCGATGATGTTCAAACCGCTTTCTGCCAGTACTTTAGCGCCCAGCTCAGCGTTGTTGCCTTCAAGGCGAACAACAACCGGGATTTTCACGCCGACTTCTTTCACTGCACCGATGATGCCTTCGGCAATCATGTCGCAACGAACGATGCCGCCGAAGATGTTGACCAATACTGCAGCGACGTTAGTGTCGGACAGGATGATCTTGAACGCTTCGGTAACGCGTTCTTTGGTAGCACCGCCGCCCACGTCGAGGAAGTTGGCTGGTTTGCCGCCATGCAGGTTGACGATGTCCATGGTACCCATGGCCAGGCCAGCGCCGTTGACCATGCAACCGATGTTGCCTTCCAGCGCTACATAGTTCAGTTCGAACTTGGCAGCGTGCGCTTCGCGCGGATCGTCTTGCGACGGATCGTGGAAAGTCTTCAGCTTGGGCTGACGGTACATGGCGTTAGCGTCGATGTTGATCTTGGCATCGAGGCAATGCAGATCGCCGTCAGCCTTGATCACCAGCGGGTTCACTTCCAGCAGAGCCAGGTCGTGATCCTTGAACAGCTTGGCCAGACCCACGAAGATCTTGGCGAACTGAGCAACTTGCTTACCTTCCAGACCCAACTGGAAAGCCAGCTCGCGACCCTGGAACGGCTGAGCGCCAACCAGTGGATCGATAGTGGCCTTGAGGATTTTCTCAGGGGTGTCGTGAGCGATTTTCTCGATGTCCACGCCACCTTCGGTGGAAGCCATGAACACGATGCGACGGCTCGAACGGTCCACGACAGCGCCCAGGTACAGCTCTTTAGCGATATCAGTGCACGATTCAACCAGGATCTTGGTGACTGGCTGACCATTGGCATCAGTCTGGTAAGTCACCAGACGCTTGCCCAACCACTGTTGAGCGAATGCCTTGGCGTCTTCTTTGCTGCGAACCAGCTTTACGCCGCCCGCTTTACCGCGACCACCAGCGTGGACCTGGGCTTTGACAACCCACTCGGTGCCGCCGATTTTGTCGCACGCTTCTGCTGCTGCTTCCGGGGTGTCTACTGCGAAACCCTGGGATACTGGCAGGCCGTATTCAGCGAACAGCTGCTTACCCTGATACTCGTGAAGATTCATGCTTATTACCGTCTTCGTTAGGTACTGCGCATTCGGTGCTGCACGTGTTCAGTGCCGCACCACCTGTGACTGCTGCTTGCGCAGTCGTCCGGTTACCCGGTGAAACTACGCAAGACTGCGTCCAGCGGATATTCCGCGGTGAGTCTTGCTCGCAAGGCTCACGACGGGCCAACCGCCGTGGTTTCTTATTGTCTTAACGCTTCTTGCGGTTGGCGATGTGAATGGCGCCGCCATTCACTGCCAAAGCTGCTTCGTGCAAGGCTTCGGACAGGGTCGGATGGGAGAAGACCATCATGCCCAGGTCTTCGGCACTGGTGCCGAATTCCATGCCGATTGCGCCTTGCTGCACAAGCTCGGCAGCGCTCGGGCCAATCACGTGGACGCCCAATACGCGGTCAGTCTTGGCATCAGCGATAACTTTTACGAAACCGCCGGTATCGTTGGCTGCCATGGCACGGCCACTGGCTGCGAACGGGAAGGTGCCGACGTTAACTTCAACGCCTTCAGCTTTCAAGGTCTGCTCGGTTTTCCCGACCCACGCGATTTCCGGGTGAGTATAAATAACCGAAGGGATCAGGTCATAGTTCATCTGGGCTTTGTGGCCCTTGATGCGCTCGACAACCATGATGCCCTCTTCCGAGGCCTTGTGCGCCAGCATCATGCCGCGAACCACGTCACCGATGGCGAAAACGCCCGGCACGCTGGTCTCGCACTGATCGTTGACGAAGACAAAACCACGCTCGTCGATGGTCACGCCGCTATCGGCAGCCAGCAGATCGGTGGTCACCGGACGGCGACCAACGGCTACGATCAGCTTGTCGAAGGTGATGGTTTGTTCGCCGTTGGCGTCGGTGTAGTTCACCACGACTTCTTCGCCAGTGACTTTCGAACCGGTCACGCGAGCGCCCAGCTTGATGTCCAGACCTTGTTTGGTCAGGGTTTTGTAGGCTTCTTTGGACACGGCGGTGTCGGCAGCCATCAGGAACGTGTCCAGCGCTTCCAGGACAGTCACTTCAGCGCCCAGACGGGACCATACCGAACCCAGTTCCAGACCGATCACGCCAGCGCCGATCACGCCCAGACGTTTTGGAACCGATTGGAATTCCAGAGCACCGGTCGAATCGACGATGACGTTCTGGTCAACCGGAGCCGGTGGAATATCGATCGGACGCGAGCCGGAGGCGAGAATCACGTTCTCGGCTTCGATCACTTCGACAGTGCCGTCAGGCTTGGTCAGTTCGACTTTCTTGCCGGCCAGCAGTTTGCCGTGGCCTTGCAGGGAAGTCACACCGTTAGCCTTGAACAGGGTTGCAACACCGGAGGTCAGGCCTTTGACGATGTTGGCCTTGCGACCGACCATTGCAGCTACGTCCATGGTCACGCCAGCGTGATTGATACCGTGGATCGCGAAGCCGTCTTGTGCTTCATGGAACTTCCAGGAACTGTCGAGCAGCGCCTTGGATGGAATGCAGCCGACGTTCAGGCAAGTACCGCCGAGGGCCAGCTTGCCTTCCTTGTCGGTGTATTTCTCGATGCAGGCCGTCGTAAGACCAAGCTGCGCTGCTTTAATGGCAGCCACGTAACCGCCAGGGCCCGCGCCAATCACTACCAGGTCGAATTTCTGAGTCATGTGTCATTCCTTTTCGAATCAAACCGGACGGCCACTTTTGGGGACCGTCGTGGGACGAAGCTGGTCATTACAGGAGGGCCATCCATCACTGGAGGGCCCGTGCAACGAAATCAGATATCCAGCAGCAAACGAGCCGGGTCTTCCAGCAGGTTCTTGATGGTAACCAGGAAGGTCACAGCTTCTTTGCCATCGATCAGACGGTGATCGTAGGACAGAGCCAGGTACATCATCGGACGGATGACAACCTGACCGTTGATCGCCATAGGGCGCTGCAGAATGTTGTGCATGCCCAGGATAGCCGCTTGCGGCGGGTTGACGATCGGGGTCGACATCATGGAGCCGAAAGTACCGCCGTTGGTGATAGTGAAGGTACCACCGGTCATTTCGTCCATGGACAGTTTGCCGTCACGAGCCTTCTTGCCGAAGGTGGCGATGCCGCCTTCGATTTCAGCCAGGCTCATCAGTTCGGCGTTACGCAGAACCGGTACCACCAGACCGCGGTCGCTGGACACCGCTACACCGACGTCGGCGTAGCCGTGGTAAACGATGTCGGCACCGTCGATCGAGGCGTTGACCGCCGGGAAGCGTTTCAGCGCTTCGGTGGCAGCTTTCACGAAGAACGACATGAAGCCCAGGCGCACGCCGTTGTGGGACTTCTCGAACAGGTCCTTGTACTTCGAACGCAGGGCCATGACTTCGGTCATGTCGACTTCGTTGAAGGTGGTCAGCATCGCCATGTTCGACTGAGCTTCAACCAGACGCTCGGCAACCTTGGCGCGCAGACGGGTCATTGGAACGCGTTTTTCAACGCGCTCACCGGCAGCGAACACCGGCGCGGCAGCGGCAGGTGCAGCAGCCTTGGCAGGCGCGGCAGCCGGAGCGGCTTTCTTGGCAGCAATGGCAACGACTACGTCTTCCTTGGTTACACGACCGCCTTTGCCAGTGCCGGCAACGGAAGCGATGTTGATGGCGTTTTCTTCAGCCAGCTTGCGAGCAGCCGGTGCAGCAACAGGATCGTCTTCGCCAACAGCAGCGGGGGCAGCAGCCTGGGCAGCGGCTGGAGCAGCGGCAGCCGGAGCGGCAGCAACGCCGCCGGCCTGGATGGAGCCCAGAACTTCGTCGGACAGAACGGTGTCGCCTTCGTTCTTGACGATCGCGCCCAGCACGCCGTCAGCAGTGGCCAGAACTTCCAGTACGACTTTGTCGGTTTCGATGTCGACGATCAGGTCATCACGCTTGACGGCGTCGCCCGGTTGTTTGTGCCAGGTGGCAACGGTGCCATCGGCAACCGATTCCGGGAAAGTGGGGGCTTTGATCTCGATAGCCATTATCTGTAGTTCCTTAAATTCGGTTTCAAGTGCGCGAAGGCGTTAAACGGTAAAGGCGTCTAGCAGCAGTTGTTCCTGCTGCTCAGCGTGCATCGATGCATAACCACAAGCAGGTGCAGCAGAAGCCTCACGACCCGCGTACTCGAGAAACAGGGACTTGTTGTGATTGCTGATGATGCGACGCATGTGGTGCTGGCTGCAGTACCACGCACCCTGGTTCATCGGCTCTTCCTGACACCAAACGATGTGTTTCAGGTTGGTGTACGGAGCCAGGACTTCAGTCAAGTCGTCCTCAGGGAATGGGTACAGCTGCTCGATACGCACGACGGCGATGTCTTCACGACCTTCGGCACGGCGTTTTTCCAACAGGTCGTAGTAGACCTTGCCGCTACACAGAACAATGCGTTCGACCTTTTTCGGGTCCTGGGCATCGATTTCCGGGATAACGGTCTGGAACGAACCTTCGGCCAGATCTTCCAGGGTCGAGATGGCCAGTTTGTGACGCAGCAGCGACTTCGGAGTCAGGACTACCAGTGGTTTGCGCAGCGGGCGAATCACCTGACGACGCAGCAAGTGGTAGATCTGAGCCGGCGTAGTCGGCATGCAGACCTGAATGTTGTGCTCGGCGCACAGCTGCAGGTAACGCTCCAGACGAGCCGAGGAGTGCTCCGGACCCTGACCTTCATAACCGTGCGGCAGCAGCATGGTCAGACCGCAAAGACGGCCCCACTTGTGCTCGCCACTGGTGATGAACTGATCGATAACCACCTGGGCACCGTTGGCGAAGTCGCCGAACTGGGCTTCCCAGATAACCAGGGCGTTTGGCTCGGTGGTCGAATAACCGTATTCGAACGCCAGAACCGCTTCTTCAGACAGCAGCGAGTCGTACAGGTCGAAACGTGGCTGACCTTTGTACAAGTTCTGAAGCGGAATGTAGCTGCCAGCGTCTTTCTGATTGTGCAAGACCGCGTGACGGTGCGAGAACGTACCGCGCCCGATGTCCTGACCGGTCATGCGAATCGGGTGACCTTCGAACGCCAGGGTCGCGTACGCCATGGTTTCAGCGTAACCCCAGTTGATCGGCAGGCCGCCGGCTTGCATCTTCTGACGATCTTCGTAGATTTTCGAGACCTGGCGCTGAACCACGAAGCCTTCCGGGATTTCCAGCAGCTTGGCGGACAGTTCCTGCAGGGTCTTCAGATCGAAACGAGTGTCGTGACGCGCGGTCCAGGCGTGGCCCAGATACGGACGCCAGTCCACGAACAACTCTTTGTTCGGCTCTTTGACCAGGCTTTTTACAACATGCAGACCATTGTCCAGCGCGTTGCGGTATTCGTCGATCTTGGCCTGAACACGCTCGGCATCACACGCACCGGACTGGATCAGGCGCTCGGCGTACAACTCGCGGGTAGTGCGCTGCTTGGCGATCTGCTGATACATCAGCGGCTGGGTACCGCTAGGTTCGTCGGCCTCGTTGTGGCCGCGACGACGGTAGCAGACCAGATCGATCACGATGTCGCGCTTGTACTGCATGCGGTAATCGATAGCCAACTGGGTCACGAACAATACGGCTTCCGGATCATCACCATTCACATGGAGGATCGGCGCCTGGATCATTTTCGCGACGTCGGTGCAGTACTCGGTGGAACGCGAGTCTTCCGGGTTGCTGATGGTGAAGCCAACCTGGTTGTTGATCACCAGATGGATCGTGCCGCCCGTCTTGAAGCCACGGGTTTGCGACATCTGGAAGGTTTCCATGACCACGCCCTGCCCTGCGAAAGCAGCGTCACCGTGGATGGAGATCGGCAGAACCTTTTCACCGGTAGGGTCGTTACGACGATCCTGACGGGCACGCACCGAACCCTCGACCACTGGCGAAACGATTTCCAGGTGGGAAGGGTTGAAGGCCATGGCCAGGTGAACTTCACCGCCGGCAGTCATGACGTTGGACGAGAAGCCCTGGTGGTATTTGACGTCACCGGAACCCAGCTCGACCTTTTTCTTGCCTTCGAATTCGTCGAACAGATCGCGCGGATTCTTGCCGAAGGTGTTGACCAATACGTTCAGACGACCACGGTGGGCCATGCCAATAACGATTTCCTTGGTACCGTAGGAGCCCGAACGCTGAATCAACTCATCCAGCAACGGGATCAGGCTTTCACCACCTTCCAGACCGAAACGCTTGGTGCCCGGGTATTTGGTGCCCAGGTATTTTTCCAGGCCTTCGGCGGCAGTCACACGCTCGAGCAAGTGGCTCTTGATGTCCGCGGAGTAAGTCGGACGGCCACGCACGCTTTCCAGACGCTGCTGGAACCACTGGCGCTGCTCGGAATCGACGATGTGGGTAAATTCAGAACCGATGGTGCGGCAATATGTCTGCTGCAACGCTTCGTGAATTTCGCGTAGGCTCGCTTCCTCTTTGCCGATGAACAGGTCGCCGGCACGGAAGGTCGTATCAAGATCGGCATTGGTCAAGCCGTAATGATTGATCGAAAGGTCTGCAGGTGCAGGACGCTTCCACAGCCCCAGCGGGTCAAGCTGGGCTGCCTGGTGGCCACGCATACGGTAGGCCTGGATCAATCGCAGCACTTCAACTTGCTTCTTCTCGTGCTCACTGCTCACGCTGCCGGCGGAAACCGGTTGGGCGCGGCGCTGGTTCTTTGCCAGCAAGACGAAATGATCGCGAATTGTCGAGTGCGAAACATCGATGGCAGAGTTGCCGTCAGTCGGCAGCTTCTGAAAGTAGGTGCGCCACTCTTCTGGCACAGCGTTAGGGTCGTGCAGGTAGAGCTCGTAGAGCTCTTCCACATAGGCAGCGTTACTACCGGATAGGTAGGCGCTGTTCCACATGCGCTGCATCACGCTTTCTTGCATGCTTGGTCACCCTCGGTTAGGGGAACACCACCGGCGAAGACACCGAGCAAACTTGCAGAAGTCCGAATGCAGCGACCAAAACAAGCCACTTAGGATCACGCTGATAGTCCGGGTACCAGCCCGGATGCCCCTGCTTGTCTCATTTCTTCAAAATAAGAGCCGCAGCTTTTTGAGCTGCTGCTCAGGTTAAAGCTACGGCGCCGGTTGAAGCCTGCGCCGCAGCGTCTACGGGTACAGCGGTGCTACGGGTGGAGCAGAATCACACGCCGCTTTGCAGCAGCATGTTACGTATGTGACCGATGGCCTTGGTCGGGTTCAGGCCCTTCGGACAAACGTTGACGCAGTTCATGATCCCGCGGCAGCGGAATACGCTGAACGGGTCATCCAGCGAAGCCAGACGCTCGGACGTCTTGGTGTCACGGCTGTCTGCCAGGAAGCGATACGCTTGCAGCAATGCAGCTGGACCCAGGAACTTGTCCGGGTTCCACCAGAAGGATGGGCAAGAAGTCGAGCAGCAAGCGCACAGGATGCACTCGTACAGACCATCAAGCTTTTCACGCTCTTGTGGAGTCTGCAGACGTTCGATGGCCGGAGCCGGCGTGTCGTTCTGCAGGTATGGCTTAACTTTTTCGTACTGCTTGTAGAAGATGCTCATATCGACGACCAAGTCACGGATAACCGGCAAACCTGGCAGAGGACGAACGATCAGCTTGTTACCTTTCACGACAGCCGACAGCGGCGTGACGCACGCCAGGGCGTTTTTGCCGTTGATGTTCATGCCGTCGGAGCCGCAGACGCCTTCACGGCAAGAGCGACGATAGGAGAAACCTTCGTCCTGCTCTTTGATCAGGGCCAGCACATCCAGCACCATCAGGTCTTTACCGTAGGTATTGACCTGGAATTCCTGCATGAACGGCGCAGCGTCCTGATCAGGGTTGTAGCGATAAACACTGACTTTCAACATGTCGGCCACCCTTAATAAGTCCGAATCATTGGTTCAAAGGTCGGGACTGTTTTTGGAGAGAAGTTCACGGCACGCTTGGCAACGCGTTTCTCACCTGGGAAGTACAGGGTGTGGCACAGCCAGTTGACGTCGTCACGATCTTCGAAGTCTTCACGGGCGTGAGCACCGCGAGACTCTTTACGGGTTTCTGCGGCAATCGCCGTAGCTTCGGCCACTTCCAGCAGGTTTTGCAGTTCCAGGGCTTCGATGCGAGCGGTGTTGAACGCCTGGCTCTTATCGTTGATCTTGACGTTGGCGATACGGACACGCAGATCAGCCAGCTGAGCGATACCCTTCTGCATGTATTCGCCGGTACGGAATACACCGAAGTAGTTCTGCATGCAGCTTTGCAGCTCTTTACGCAGGGTCGCGACGTCTTCGCCGTCGTTACGCGAGTTCAGGCCAGCGAGACGTGCCAGGGCAGCGTCGATGTCGGACTGGCGAGCGCGAGTGTAATCAACGCCTTCTTTCAGGGTCTGTTCCAGGAACAGACCGGCAGCACGACCGAATACCACCAGGTCGAGCAGCGAGTTGCCACCCAGACGGTTGGCACCGTGAACCGATACACACGCCACTTCACCGACCGCGAACAGGCCAGGGATAATGGTATCGTTGCCATCGGCGTCCTGAGTGATCGCCTGACCATGAATGTTGGTGGCAACGCCGCCCATCATATAGTGGCAGGTTGGAACCACTGGAACCGGAGCAATAACCGGGTCAACGTGGGCGAAAGTCTTCGACAGTTCGCAGATGCCTGGCAGACGGCTGTGCAGCACTTCTTCACCGAGGTGATCGAGTTTCAGCAGAACGTGGTCGCCATCCGGACCACAGCCGTTACCGGCAATGATCTCTTTAACCATGGAGCGGGCTACCACGTCACGACCAGCAAGGTCTTTGGCGTTCGGAGCATAACGCTCCATGAAACGCTCGCCGTGCTTGTTGATCAGGTAACCGCCTTCACCGCGGCAGCCTTCGGTAACCAGTACACCGGCGCCGGCGATGCCGGTCGGGTGGAACTGCCACATTTCGATGTCTTGTACCGGCACGCCAGCACGCAGAGCCATGCCGACGCCGTCACCGGTGTTGATCAGGGCATTGGTGGTGGACGAGTAGATACGGCCTGCACCGCCGGTCGCCAATACAGTAGCGTTGGCGCGGATGTAGGAGGTTTCACCGGTTTCGATGCAGATCACGATCATGCCGACAAAGGCACCATCTTCGTTCTTCACCAGGTCGACGCCGTAGTATTCATTGAGAAATACGGTGCCAGCCTTGAGGTTGGCCTGATACAGAGTGTGCAACAGCGCGTGACCGGTACGGTCGGCTGCAGCGCAGGTACGGGCGGCCTGGCCACCTTTACCAAAGTCCTTGGACTGACCGCCGAACGGACGCTGGTAGATGCGACCCTGCTCGGTACGGGAGAACGGCAGACCCATGTGTTCCAGCTCGAAGACCGCTTCCGGGCCTACGGAGCACATGTATTCGATAGCGTCCTGGTCACCGATGTAGTCGGAACCCTTGACGGTATCGTACATGTGCCAGCGCCAGTCATCGTTTGGATCGGCGGAGGCGATGGCGCAAGTGATGCCACCCTGGGCCGAAACGGTGTGGGAACGGGTCGGGAACACCTTGGTGACCACGGCAGTCTTGTGACCACCCTGGGCCAGTTGCAGCGCAGCGCGCATGCCGGCACCGCCGCCACCAATGATAATGGCGTCGAACGAAAGCGTATTAACTGTGTTAGCCATGAATCAGATACCCCAAAGAATCTGCACACCCCAGACGAAGTAAGCGAACATCGCGACGCCGCATACTGCCTGGAAGAGGAAACGTACTGCAGTCGCGGACTTGCCCAGCGCCATTGGCGTCAGGTAGTCGGTCGCGATGGTCCACATGCCGACCCAGGCGTGAGCGCCAAGGGCAACCAGGGCCAGCAGGCTGAAGATACGCATCCAGTTGCTTGCGAACAGTTCGTGCCATTGGGCGTAGCCCATGCCGGGGTTCGCAACGAGGTATCCGATCAGGAAGATGAAATAAGCCGCGAGAACGACCGCAGACACACGCTGTGCCATCCAGTCATAGAGGCCCGAACGCGACAGGTTCGTAACGCTGGTTACCATATCCAAACTCCCGCCAGAACGATCATCACCACGGAAATGGCGATAACAAGTTTCGAGCCCAGCGTGCCGCCTTCCAGCGTTTCGCCGATGCCCATGTCCATCAACAAATGGCGTACACCGGCCACCAGGTGATACAGCAAGGCGGATAGCAGGCCCCATGCCACGAACTTGGCCAGCGGACTGGTCAAGCATTCTTTCACCTCGACGAAACCTTCCTCCGAACCCAGGGATTTGCCCAATGCATAAAGCATGATGCCAAGGCCCAGGAAGAGGATGATGCCGGAAACACGGTGAAGAAATGACGTAACGCCGGTGATGGGGAGTTTGATGGTCCTTAGGTCTAGGTTTACAGGTCGTTGGCTATTCACGGCTTTTTTTTCACACTGAAGAGCCCCTAACAATCAGGGCAAAGTTGTTGGGGAGTGCACTGGTCAGGTACCACCACCCAGGGAGTGCGACCCCCATCAAATCAGGCCCAAAAGCCCCCGGCGGTCGGAGGCCGAGTATAGACAGTTAGGACACTAATGACAACGCAATCACCTTCCCCTAATAGCTCATTGCGTTAGTTGAATAAAAGGCGTAAATGGCAGGGAATTTCGAGGAAAAAGTCTGGTTAAAGCCTTCTGGGGCAAGACTTTAGGCAAATTGACATTCAAATTTATCTCACTATAGTGGTGCGGGCCCTGCGTGGGGGGTCTGTCTGATGATTTCAAGCATAAATAGGAGGCCACATGGCTGACAAAAAAGCGCAGTTGATCATCGAGGGCGCAGCCCCCGTCGAGCTGCCCATTTTAACCGGCACCGTTGGTCCCGATGTTATCGACGTTCGGGGCCTGACGGCCACGGGCCGTTTCACCTTTGACCCTGGTTTCATGTCGACCGCCTCGTGCGAGTCGAAGATCACCTATATCGACGGCGACAACGGCATCCTGCTGCACCGCGGTTACCCGATCGAACAGCTGGCCGAGAAGTCGGACTACCTGGAAACCTGCTATCTGCTGCTCAACGGCGAACTGCCGACCGCAGAGCAAAAGGCGCAGTTCGTCACGACCGTGAAGAACCACACCATGGTTCACGAGCAGTTGAAGACCTTCTTCAACGGCTTCCGTCGCGACGCCCACCCGATGGCCGTCATGTGCGGTGTAGTCGGCGCCCTCTCGGCCTTCTACCACGACTCCCTGGACATCAAAAACCCGCAGCATCGCGAAATCTCCGCGATCCGCCTGGTTGCCAAGATGCCTACCCTGGCCGCGATGGTTTACAAGTACTCCATGGGCCAGCCCATGATGTACCCGCGCAACGACCTGACGTACGCGGAAAACTTCCTGCACATGATGTTCAACACCCCGTGCGAGATCAAACCGATCAGCCCGGTACTCGCCAACGCCATGGACAAGATCTTTATCCTCCATGCCGACCACGAGCAGAACGCATCGACCTCCACCGTACGCCTGGCAGGCTCCTCGGGTGCCAACCCGTTCGCCTGTATCGCTGCCGGTATCGCTGCACTCTGGGGCCCGGCTCACGGCGGCGCCAACGAAGCCGTGTTGAGCATGCTCGACGAAATTGGCGATGTGGCGAACATCGACAAGTACATCGCCAAGGCCAAGGACAAGAACGATCCGTTCAAGTTGATGGGCTTCGGTCACCGGGTCTACAAAAACCGCGACCCACGCGCCACCGTGATGAAGCAGACCTGCGACGAAGTACTCAAAGAGTTGGGCATCACCAGCGATCCGCAACTCGACCTGGCCATGCGCCTGGAAGAAATCGCACTGACCGACCCATACTTCATCGAGCGCTCGCTGTACCCGAACGTCGACTTCTACTCGGGGATCATCCTCAAGGCGATCGGCATTCCAACCAGCATGTTCACCGTAATCTTCGCCCTGGCGCGGACCGTCGGCTGGATCTCCCACTGGAAAGAAATGCTCTCCAGCCCGTACAAAATCGGCCGTCCGCGCCAGTTGTACACCGGCTACGAGTCGCGCGACATCATCAACCTGGAAGACCGCAAATAAGACCTGTCTTGCGATAACGTCTTAAGCTGCAGCGGAAACGGCCTCTATATATAGAGGCCGTTTTTGTTTGTGCCTGATGCCAGATACGCGGCGGTTTAAAGGGCTGACCGGACTTTTTGATCGTGTACAATCCGTTTATTCGGTAACGGCGACTGGCGGTTCCGCTCTTACAGCGGGTCACTTTCGAAAAGCCGGAGTGCCGGCCCAGTCGAAAGCAACCAAAGCGCTTCTGCCCCGCCATTCGGCCTCTGGGAAAGGGGCAGGCAGATCAAGTTCAAAAGCCACAACAACAGCAAGATCAAAAGATCGCAGCCTTCGGCAGCTCCTACGGGAGAACACGTGCGCTTGAAGGCCAGGCCGGCCGGTCGGCCGCCTCGCTTTTGCTTTTGCGGTGCACGCCCCCTCGAGAGGCCGAGTGGAGGTTCTGCGCAGTGGGCAACCCGGCATGGATGCCGGGTTAGCCGCCCCCGGCCATGGATGGCCGATGGCGGCGGGCCCACGGAGCAGGACCGGAGCGAGGGCACCCTGAGCCTAGGCGAAGGGCCGAACGAAAGGGGCAAGAGCCCTTTGGTTACTTTGGGGCTCTTTTCCAAAGTGACACGCCGTAAGGGCGGAACCATCAGTGGCCGTTACCGCAGGAATGGATATGTACACCAGTGAAAGCCAGGCCGGCTGTCAGGCCCCATCGCAAGCGGGCTCGCACACACGGGTGAGTCGTGTCCTCCCAAACAAAAATGCCCCAGTCTCTCGACCGGGGCATTTCTGTTTAACGCAGCTTACACAAGCAAACCCGAAGCCTTAGTGCGACACCGCCCCACTCGCACCCAGACCAGTCTGCGAGCGAACGAATTGCGGGAAGAACAACGCCCGTTCCTTGTCAGCCGCCGCCGACTTGTCAGTGATGGAGAAGAACCAGATCCCGATAAAGGCAATACCCATCGAGAACAGCGCCGGGTACTCATACGGGAAGATCGCCTTCTCGTGATGCAGGATCTGCACCCAAATGGTTGGCCCAAGCACCATCAAACCAACTGCGCTCACCAGCCCCAACCAGCCGCCGATCATCGCGCCACGGGTGGTCAGCTTTTTCCAGTACATGGAAAGCAGCAGCACCGGGAAGTTACAGCTCGCCGCGATGGAGAACGCCAGGCCCACCATGAACGCGATGTTCTGGCTTTCGAACGCAATGCCCAGACCGATCGCCAGCACGCCCAGAGCGACGGTGGTGATTTTCGAGACACGGATCTCGTCCTTGTCGTTGGCCTTGCCCTTCTTGATCACGCTGGCGTAAAGGTCGTGAGACACCGCCGTAGCGCCGGCCAGGGTCAAACCAGCCACAACAGCCAGAATGGTCGCGAACGCTACCGCCGAGATGAAGCCCAGGAAGATACTGCCGCCGACTGCGTCAGCCAGATGCACAGCTGCCATGTTGTTGCCACCCAGCAGAGCGCCGGCAGCATCCTTGAAGGCAGGGTTGGTGCTGACCAGCAGGATCGCGCCAAAGCCGATGATGAACGTCAGGATGTAGAAGTAACCGATGAAGCCAGTGGCATACAGCACGCTTTTGCGAGCTTCTTTAGCGTCACTTACAGTGAAGAAGCGCATCAGAATGTGCGGCAGACCGGCAGTACCGAACATCAGCGCCAGGCCGAGGGAGAATGCCGAGACAGGATCCTTCACCAGACCGCCGGGGCTCATGATTGCTTCACCTTTAGGGTGAACCTTGGTCGCTTCGGCAAACAACGCATTGAAGTCGAAGTTCACGTACTTCATCACCATGACAGCCATGAAGGTAGCGCCCGAGAGCAGCAACACAGCCTTGATGATTTGCACCCAGGTGGTCGCCAGCATGCCGCCGAACAGCACGTACATGCACATCAGGATACCGACCAGGATTACCGCAATATGGTAGTCCAGGCCGAACAGCAGCTGGATCAGCTTGCCGGCACCGACCATTTGCGCGATCAGGTAGAACGCCACCACCACCAGCGAACCGCTGGCCGACAGGGTGCGGATCTGGGTTTGCCCGAGGCGGTAAGACGCCACGTCGGCAAAGGTGTATTTACCCAGGTTACGCAGGCGCTCGGCGATCAGGAACAAAATGACTGGCCAGCCCACCAGGAAGCCGATCGAGTAGATCAGACCGTCATAGCCGGAGGTGTACACCAGCGCGGAAATACCCAGGAAGGACGCCGCCGACATGTAGTCACCGGCAATCGCCAGACCATTCTGGAAGCCGGTGATCTTGCCGCCCGCCGCATAGTAGTCGGCCGCCGAATTGTTACGCTTGGAAGCCCAGTAAGTGATGCACAGGGTTGCGCCGACGAAGGCGATGAACATCAGGATCGCCGACATGTTGAGTGGTTGTTTTTGCACCTCGCCGGTCAGGGCTTCTGCCGCCCAGACTGCCGGGGCGAAAGCCGCTATACCGAGTGCCGCAATCAGACGCCGGATCATTGCTGAGCCTCCTTGAGAATCGCATTGTTCAGGTCGTCGAATTCGCCATTGGCGCGTCGAACGTAAATCGCAGTCAGGACAAAGGCTGAAAGAATCAGCCCGACACCAATGGGTATACCCCAGGTAATCGATGACTCAGGGCTGAGTTTCGCCCCCAGTATATGGGGCCCATAAGCAATCAAAAGGATAAAGCCAGCGTAAAGCCCAAGCATGATCGCCGAGAGAATCCAGGCGAACCGCTCTCTTTTACTGACCAGCTCCTTGAAACGCGGGCTGTTTTGAATCGAGAGGTAAATGCTGTCGTTCATTGTTTTTGTCCTCGCAGCACAGATTGAATTGCAACGTATTCCACTCTATGCGGCTACAGATTCGGTTCCAGACGACCTTAGTATTAGAACGACCTGCCCCCTGTGACGAATTGTCACCCCAAACAACGCAAAAGACCGCCTGGCGCGAACGCCAGACGGTCTTGATAACAGCGGTTCAGACGCTTCGATAGATTATTTGGCGGTCCACTCGGCAACCCGTTCCGGATGCTTGGCGACCCAATCCTTGGCAGCCGCTTCAGGCTTGGCACCGTCCTGAATGGCCAACATCACTTCGCCAATTTCGTCTTTCGATGCCCAGTTGAATTTTTTCAGGAAAGCCGAAACTTCCGGAGCCTTCTTCTCCAGACCTTTGCTACCGATGCTATTAACGGTTTCAGCTGCACCGTAAACGCCTTTTGGATCTTCCAGGAAGCGCAGCTTCCACTTGGCGAACATCCAGTGCGGTACCCAACCGGTGACCGCAATGGACTCGTTCTTGTCTTCGGCACGGGTCAGCTCAGCAATCATCGCTGCACCGGAACTGGCCTGGAGCTTGTAATCGAGGCCATAGTCCTTGATCGCCTGATCGGTCTTGAGCATTACACCTGAACCCGCATCGATCCCGACAATCTTGTTCTTGAAGGTGGTGTCGGTTTTCAGGTCGCCGATAGTCTGCGCCTTGACGTACTCCGGCACGATCAGGCCGATTTTCGCGTCCTTGAAGTTAGGCCCGTAGTCGACCACCTTGTCCTTGTTCTTGGTCCAGTACTCACCGTGAGTCACCGGCAGCCAGGCCGAGAGCATCGCATCGAGCTTGCCGGTTGCAACGCCCTGCCACATGATCCCGGTCGCCACAGCCTGCAGCTTGACGTCATAACCGAGCGTCTTGATCACTTCCGCCGCCACATGGGTGGTCGCCACGCTGTCCGACCAACCGTCGACGTAGCCGATGCTCAGGGTTTTGCTGTCGGCACTGGCCAGGGTGGAACCCACTGCAAGCACCAGAGCGGCACCTGCACCTAAGAGTCGTCGCATCTTCATCGTTACTTCCCCGAAAGTGCTGCGCCCGACGGATGCCGAGCGGCGTCAACTTATTGTTGCGTGGAGGCCTGTGCGGCCACTAGCGCCCCCTTCACGCCTCACCGCCAAATCTGTTCGAACATCAGCGGAGTACTGACGCACCGATCATCAACCTGCCGTGCTCGGCGACCTGCTCTGGCAGCGACCTCAAGGCAATGAGAAACGACATCAGAACGCCATTAACGACGACAAGTAGAAATACGACTTCGGATCCCGCCCGAACTTTGCATGTCAAAACCATGCAGCCGCCCAAGCGGGCGACAAATGCAGGTAAGATGCGCGGCTTTGTTCCCATACGGCCTGACCATGCCCGCGATTGCCCGCTTCGCTTTTTTACCTTATCTGTTTGCCTGTCTGCTCGGCCTGTTTGCCCTGTGTGGTTTCTGGTACGGTCTCGGACAACCGGTACTGCTGCCGGATGTGGCCAGTGCCACGCACAAGCTGCAATGCGCCTCCTACACCCCGTTCGATAAAGACCAATCGCCGTTCGACCAGCCGTTCAAGCTGCGCCCCGAACGCATGGATGCCGACCTCGCACTACTGGCAACCCGCTTCGAATGCATCCGCACCTATTCCATGACCGGCCTCGAAGCCCTCCCCGGCCTGGCGCGCAAGCACGGCCTTAAACTGATGATCGGTGCCTGGATCAACAGCAATCCGGTGGACTCCGCCAAGGAAGTCGACTTACTGATCGCTTCAGCCAATACCAACGCCGATGTCGTGACCTCGGTGATAGTCGGCAACGAAACCCTGCTGCGCAAGGAAGTCACTGGCCCACAGTTGGTCAAGCTGATTCTCAAGGTGAAAAGCCAGGTCAAACAACCGGTGACCTACGCCGATGTCTGGGAGTTCTGGCTAAAACATCCGGAAATCGCGCCAACCGTGGACTTTCTGACGATCCACTTGCTGCCGTATTGGGAAGATGATCCCTCCAACATCGATGCCGCGCTCAATCACGTGGCCGAAGTCCGCCAGGTATTCGGCAAGCGCTTTGCGCCCAAGGACGTGATGATTGGCGAAACCGGCTGGCCAAGCGAAGGCCGCCAGCGCGAAACTGCTGTGCCGAGCCGGGTCAATGAAGCCAGGTTCATTCGCGGCTTTGTCGCGATGGCCGAGCAGCACGGCTGGCACTACAACCTGATCGAAGCCTTCGACCAACCGTGGAAACGCGCCAGTGAAGGTGCGGTCGGCGGTTACTGGGGGCTGTTCGACGCCGACCGTCAAGACAAGGGCGTGCTGGCCGGGCCGGTGTCGAACCTGCCCTTCTGGCCACTGTGGCTGGGCATCGGCGGCTTGATCTTCCTCGGCACGCTGGTCCTCGGTGGTCGCGTGCGCAGCACTCGGGCTGCGCTGATCCTGCCGCTGCTCGGTGCAGTGGCGGCCTGCTCCATCGGCACCTGGGGTGAACTGGCCCGGGTCACCAGCCGCTTTGCCGGCGAATGGATCTGGGCGGGATTACTGGTTGGCTTGAATCTATTGGTACTGGCACACGCTGCGCTGGCTCTGAGCAGCAAAACCGCCTGGCGTGAGCGTGCCTTCAACTGGCTGGAACAGCGCGCCGGCTGGCTGCTGACGGCCGCTGGCTTCGCCGCCGCGGTGATGATGCTGGCACTGGTATTCGACCCGCGCTACCGCAGCTTCCCGAGCGCCGCCTTATTGCTGCCGGCACTGGTCTACCTGTGCCGGCCGGTCAGGGTGCCGCGCGCAGAGATTGCCCTGCTGGCCTTTATCATCGGCGCCGGCATCGCCCCGCAGCTCTACCGCGAAGGCCTGGAAAACCAGCAAGCCTGGGGCTGGGCGCTGGTGAGTGCATTGATGGTTGCTGCACTGTGGCGCAGCTTGCGGGCTCGCAAGGGCTGACCCCAAGAGCGCCTGTCGGCGCTATCGCGAACAGGCTCGCTCCCACAGATCTTAAGTGGGTGCCGGCTTGCTCGCGATTCGATCGATCAGGCGCCGCGTGACGCCCTGACCAACCGCAACCCCCCAATCACCACCGCAAACACCGCCATACTGGTGTTGTACAAGGCCAGCGCCGGAAACCCGAACAACAGTGCCAGCACCGCCATCCCCCACCCGCCACGCCCCGGCAATACAAAGCCGATCACCGCTGCCGCCAACGCCCCCCAGCCCAGGATCTGGAAATGAATCAACAGTCCCAGGTTCGAACGTAGCTGGCATTCCCAACGACTTGCCTCGTCGGCACAAATGCCGACCCACTGCCCATCCTCCATGAAGCCATAGCGCAGGCCATAACTGGCGGCCAGCCATAACGGCAAAACAATAAGCAACAGAATCACGGGCAGACGGCGGGACATGAAGCACTCCGATAGATGAAAATGGCGCCCAGCTTAATCGCCCGACCGGGGTAAGCAAGCGAGATCAACAGATAACTGTTCACAAAATCGCCGCTAAGTGTATCGTCCGGCTACTATTGCCCCCGGCTCACGCTCATTGAACTGACATTTTGTGCCACTGAATGGCACTTCATTACCCGTGTGGTGGTCATAGGCCTGCGAAACTCTACCCGGCACCTTCCTCTAAGGGATTCAGTCATGCTCCGACCCTTGCGCTTCGCTGCCCTTGTTGGCGGCCTTATTCTGAGTGCGTCCGCACTGGCAGTGGATATCGACGCTGCCAGTTATGGCTACCCGGTGACCAATCCGTTCGAGGCAACGATTGCTACCACGCCACCGGAATTGCGACCAGAACTGCCGGCCGACGAGGATATCGACCAGGCGGACTACAGCCTGACATTACGTCCGGAGCGTGAATTCACTTTGCCCGACAACTTCTGGGCGGTGAAAAAGCTCACCTACCGCATGGCCAAACAGGACCATCCGGCTCCGCTGATTTTCCTGATCGCCGGCACGGGTGCGCCTTATCACAGCAGCATCAACGAATACCTGAAAAAGCTCTACTACAAAGCCGGCTATCACGTGGTGCAGCTGTCGTCGCCCACCAGCTTCGACTTCATGACCGCCGCTTCGCGCTTTGCGACCCCAGGGGTGACCAAGGAAGATGCCGAGGACATGTACCGGGTCATGCAGGCCGTGCGTGCGCAAAACCCGAACCTGCCGATCACCGAGTTCTACCTCACCGGGTACAGCCTGGGCGCACTAGACGCGGCGTTTGTCAGTCAACTGGATGAAACCCGCCGCAGCTTCAATTTCAAGAAAGTCTTGCTGCTCAATCCACCGGTCAACCTCTACACCTCGATCACCAACCTCGACAAGCTTGTGCAAACCGAGGTCAAGGGCATCAACAACACCACCACATTTTATGAACTGGTGTTGAACAAGCTGACCCGCTACTTCCAGCAAAAAGGCTATATCGATCTCAACGACGCCCTGCTCTACGACTTCCAGCAGTCCAAGCAGCACCTGACCAATGAACAAATGGCCATGCTGATCGGTACCTCATTCCGTTTCTCGGCGGCCGACATCGCCTTTACCTCGGACCTGATCAACCGCCGCGGCCTGATCACCCCGCCCAAATACCCGATCACCGAAGGCACCAGCCTCACACCGTTTCTCAAACGTGCGTTGCAATGCGACTTCGACTGCTACCTCACCGAGCAAGTGATCCCGATGTGGCGCGCCCGTACCGACGGCGGCAGCGTACTGCAACTGATCGACCAGGTGAGCCTCTACGCGCTCAAGGATTATCTGCACGACAGCCCGAAAATCGCCGTGATGCACAACGCCGACGATGTGATCCTCGGCCCGGGCGACCTCGGTTTCCTGCGTAAAACCTTTGGCGATCGTCTGACCGTCTACCCTCATGGCGGCCATTGCGGCAACCTCAACTACCGCGTCAACAGCGACGCCATGCTGGAGTTTTTCCGTGGTTAAACCTCTCCTGCTAATCGCTGCGTTGCTCTGCGCAGGTTATGCCAATGCCGACAACAGCAAGGCCAACACACCCAGCGTGGTCGAACAGGACGGCTTCACCCTGCCGCTGACCAAACTCAAGTTCAACCCCGGCCTGGACCAGCGCGAATTCGAGCGCTCGACCTTGAACGCGCTGAATGTCTATGACCCGCTGGAGTCGTGGAACCGCCGGGTCTACCACTTCAACTATCGCTTCGATCAGTGGGTGTTCCTGCCAGTGGTCAACGGCTATCAATACATCACCCCGACCTTTCTGCGCACCGGCGTGAGCAACTTCTTCAACAACCTCGGCGATGTGCCCAACCTGCTCAACAGCCTGTTGCAGCTCAAAGGCCAGCGCTCGATGGAAACCACCGGTCGATTGTTGCTCAACACCACCATCGGCATCGCTGGCCTGTGGGACCCGGCAACCCGGATGGGTTTGCCGCGCCAGAACGAAGACTTCGGCCAGACCCTGGGTTTCTATGGCGTACCGGGAGGGGCCTACGTCATCCTGCCGATCCTCGGCCCGTCGAACCTGCGTGATACCGGCGGCCTGGTGTTCGACTTCGCGGCGGAAGCGCAGATCAACTTCCTCAACGTCGCCGAAGTCAGCGGCAACCATCCGGAACTCCTGCTCCTGCGCGGCATCGACAAGCGCTACCAGACCAGCTTCCGCTACGGCCAGCTGAACTCGCCGTTCGAGTACGAAAAAGTGCGCTACGTCTACACCGAGGCGCGCAAGTTGCAGATTGCTGAATAGCGGGAACTGCGGCTAACGAAAAAGGCCATTCGATCTGATCGATTGGCCTTTTTTTTGCGTTTGGTACAACCACAAAATTTTGGGTGCCGCTGAAAAGATCGCAGGCTACGCCAGCTCCTACGCCGACCGGGTACACCCGTGAAATTACAGATTCACGCGATTCTGTAGGAGCTGCCGCAGGCTGCGATCTTTTGATCCTGGCCGTCTTCGAAAAGATCGCAGGCTACGCCAGCTCCTACGCCGACCGGGTACACCCGTGAAATTGCAGATTCACGCGATTCTGCAGGAGCTGCCGCAGGCTGCGATCTTTTGATCCTGGCCGTCTCCGAAAAGATCGCAGGCTACGCCAGCTCCTACGCCGACCGGGTACACCCGCGAAATTGCAGACTCACGCAATTCTGTAGGAGCTGCCGCAGGCTGCGATCTTTTGATCCTGGCCGTCTTCGAAAAGATCGCAGGCTACGCCAGCTCCTACGCCGACCGGGTACACCCGTGAAATTGCAGATTCACGCGATTCTGCAGGAGCTGCCGCAGGCTGCGATCTTTTGATCCTGGCCGTCTCCGAAAAGATCGCAGGCTACGCCAGCTCCTACGCCGACCGGGTACACCCACGAAATTGCAGATTCACGCGATTCTGTAGGAGCTGCCGCAGGCTGCGATCTTTTGATCCTGGCCGTCTCCGAAAAGATCGCAGGCTACGCCAGCTCCTACGCCGACCGGGTACACCCGTGAAATTGCAGATTCACGCGATTCTGGAGGAGCTGCCGCAGGTTGCGATCTTTTGATCCTGGCCGTCTCCGAAAAGATCGCAGGCTACGCCAGCTCCTACGCCGACCGGGTAGACCCGCGAAATTGCAGATTCACGCGATTCTGTAGGAGCTGCCGCAGGTTGCGATCTTTTGATCTTTTCAGGCCTTCGCCATCCGCCAGACCTTGCTGAACGCCAGCACACCCACCAACACCACCGCCCCGGCGATAATCCCGGCCACTGCATTGAGCAGCGTTGGCATGATCAACGAAACCCCGCCCACCAGCTCCGCGGTGCTCTCGGTAACGCGCTCGATCCAGTGATGAACCGCTGGCACACCATGGGTGAGAATCCCCCCGCCGACCATGAACATCGCCGCGGTGCCGATCACCGAGAGACCTTTCATCATGTAGGGCGCCGCGCGCAAAATGACGCCACCGAGGCTTTTTGCCATCTGCCCGGGTTTTTGCGTCAGCCATAGCCCGAGGTCGTCGAGTTTGACGATACCGGCCACCAGGCCATAGACACCGACAGTCATGACGATGGCGATGCCTGACAGCACCATGACCTGCTGCATCAGCGGCGCATCGGCCACCGTGCCGAGGGTGATGGCGATGATTTCCGCCGAGAGAATGAAGTCAGTACGCACTGCGCCCTTGATCTTGTCTTTCTCGAAGGCCACCAGATCGACTTCGGGATCGGCCACCGCTTCGATCAACTGTGCGTGCTCAGCCTGATCTTCTGCCTTGCTGTGGAGGAACTTGTGCGCGAGCTTCTCAAAACCTTCGAAACACAGGTAGGCCCCACCGAGCATCAACAGGGGAGTCACCAGCCATGGCACGAAGGCACTGATGGCCAATGCGGCAGGAACCAGGATCAATTTGTTGATGAACGAGCCTTTGGCAACCGCCCAGACTACCGGTATTTCACGTTCTGCGCGCACGCCCGAGACCTGCTGGGCATTGAGCGCAAGATCGTCGCCGAGCACCCCGGCGGTCTTCTTCGCGGCCATTTTGGTCATCAAGGAGACGTCATCGAGCACCGCGGCAATATCATCGATCAACAGCAGCAAACTGCTTCCGGCCATGGGTCAGGCTTCCTTTGCTAATAAAGTTTGCCGAGCATAGCGCGACCCAAGGCGCCGTGGGGCTTTCTTGAGCCTTGCGCAAAGCCGGTGCTACCATGCGCAACCGCCAGAACAGGCAAGGAATCACCTGGTTTATGAGCACCATCCGCGAGCGCAACAAAGAACTGATCCTGCGTGCAGCCAGCGAAGAGTTCGCCGACAAGGGCTTCGCTGCGACCAAAACCAGCGACATCGCGGCCAAGGCGGGGCTGCCCAAGCCCAATGTCTACTACTACTTCAAGTCCAAGGAAAACCTCTATCGCGAGGTGCTGGAAAGCATCATCGAACCGATCCTGCAGGCCTCGACCCCGTTCAACGCCGAGGGCATACCCAGCGAAGTACTGAGTGGCTATATCCGCTCAAAAATCCGCATCTCCCGCGATCTGCCGTTTGCCTCCAAGGTATTCGCCAGCGAAATCATGCATGGCGCGCCACACCTGAGCCCCGATCAGGTCGAACAACTCAACGCCCAGGCCAGACACAACATCGACTGCATACAGACCTGGATCGACCGCGGCCTGATCGCCCCGCTCGACCCCAATCACCTGATGTTCAGCATCTGGGCCGCCACCCAGACCTACGCCGATTTCGACTGGCAGATCTCAGTCGTCACCGGCAAGGCCAAGCTCGATGAAGCCGATTATGAAGCGGCGGCGCAGACCATTATCCGGTTGGTGCTCAAGGGGTGTGAGCCGGACTGACAAGTCGGGTCGCCCTTGAAAAGATCGCAGCCTGCGGCAGCTCCTACGGGATCTGTGTTCGACGTAGGAGCTGGCGAAGCCTGCGGTCTTTTGATCTTGATTAAGCCGCCACCCCCGCATCCGCCTGCAACCCCTGCGCCTCGATGGCGCTGATCGCGCATTGCTCGTCGATGTCCGAAGTGTCGCCGCTGATGCCGATGGCGCCGATCACCACGCCTTCCTGATCACGAATCAACACCCCGCCCGGCGCCGGCACCACGCTGCCCTGCCCCAGGCTATTGAGCGCGGCGATAAACGCCGGCCGCTGTTGCGCGTCCAGTGCCAACAGTCGCGACCCCTTGCCCAGGGCAATCGCGCCCCAGGCTTTGCCGATGGCGATCTGCGGTCGTAGCAGGCTCGCGCCGTCTTCACGCTGCAAACTCAGCAGATGCCCGCCGGCATCGAGTACCGCGATGGTCAGCGGTGCCGCGGCGATTTCGCGCCCTGCGACTATGGCTCGATCGGTCAGGCTGACTGCGACTTTCAAGGTTAAAGCGCTCATGGGTGCCGTCCTCATTTTGTTATGGAAAAAGCCTGTGGACCTCGACGAGGCGAAATCCGATAGAACAAATAGAACACAATGAGTTATTTTTTTGTATACAATAATTATCGAAATGCGGCTCATGCGACGAAAAGACACAGTACTTCTGGCTTCTGACGAAATGAAACAGCCGCTTGAGAAAATGGATTGACCTGCGCCGTCCGCCGTGAATACACTCTGCGCAAAGCCACTTGTATACAATTACAAAACGTAAGAGGCACAAAACCATGAGCAAAATGAGAGCAATCGAAGCCGCCGTTCTGGTGATGCGCCGTGAAGGGGTTGATACCGCTTTTGGCATCCCGGGTGCAGCCATCAACCCGCTGTATTCCGCCCTGCAAAAGGTCGGCGGCATTGATCACGTCCTCGCTCGCCACGTTGAAGGCGCCTCGCACATGGCCGAGGGTTACACACGCACTAAAGCCGGCAACATCGGCGTGTGCATCGGTACTTCCGGGCCTGCCGGTACCGACATGGTCACCGGGCTCTACAGCGCCTCGGCCGACTCGATCCCGATCCTTTGCATCACTGGCCAGGCACCCCGCGCCCGTATGCACAAGGAAGACTTTCAGGCCGTCGATATCACCAGCATCGTCAAGCCAGTGACCAAGTGGGCAACCACCGTTCTGGAACCCGGCCAGGTGCCTTACGCCTTCCAGAAAGCTTTTTTCGAAATGCGCTCCGGTCGCCCTGGCCCGGTGCTGATCGACCTGCCATTCGACGTGCAGATGGCCGAAATCGAATTCGACATCGACGCCTACGAACCGCTGCCGCTGGCCAAACCCGTGGCCAACCGGGTGCAGATCGAGAAGGCCCTGGCCATGCTCGATCAAGCTGAACGGCCATTGCTGGTGGCCGGTGGCGGCATCATCAATGCCGATGCCAGCGAGCTGCTGGTGGAGTTCGCTGAACTGACCGGTATCCCGGTGATTCCGACCCTGATGGGCTGGGGCACCATCCCGGACGATCACCCGCTGATGGTCGGCATGGTCGGTCTGCAGACCTCGCATCGTTATGGCAATGCGACCATGCTCAAGTCCGACGTGGTACTGGGCGTTGGTAACCGCTGGGCTAACCGTCACACCGGCTCGGTGGACGTCTATACCGAAGGCCGGAAGTTCATTCACGTCGACATCGAACCGACCCAGATCGGGCGAGTGTTCACCCCGGACCTGGGCATCGTTTCCGACGCCGGTTCGGCGCTGAAGGTGTTCATTGAAATCGCTCGCGAATGGAAAGCCGCCGGCAAACTGAAGGACCGCAGCGCCTGGCTGCAAGATTGCCAGCAGCGTAAAGCCAGCCTGCAGCGCAAGACTCACTTCGACAACGTGCCGGTCAAGCCGCAACGGGTCTACGAAGAAATGAACCAGGTGTTCGGCAAGGACACCTGCTACGTCAGCACCATCGGTCTGTCACAGATTGCCGGCGCGCAGTTCTTGCACGTCTACAAGCCGCGTCACTGGATCAACTGCGGCCAGGCCGGCCCTCTGGGCTGGACCATCCCGGCAGCACTGGGCGTGGTCAAGGCGGATCCGAGCCGCAAGGTCGTGGCCCTGTCCGGCGACTATGACTTCCAGTTCATGATCGAAGAGCTGGCGGTGGGTGCGCAGTTCAAACTGCCCTACATCCATGTGGTGGTGAACAACTCCTACCTGGGGCTGATCCGTCAGGCGCAGCGTGGTTTCGATATGGACTTCTGCGTGCAGCTGTCCTTCGACAACCTCAACGCTCCGGAACTCAACGGCTACGGCGTCGACCACGTCGCGGTGGCCGAAGGCCTCGGTTGCAAGGCCCTGCGCGTGTTCGAACCGGCACAGATCCAGCCGGCACTGCGCAAGGCTCAGGAAATGATCGAAGAATTCAAGGTTCCGGTGATTGTCGAGATTATTCTGGAGCGTGTGACCAACATTTCCATGGGCACCGAGATCAACGCCGTCAACGAATTCGAAGACCTGGCGCTGGTCGGCAACGATGCGCCGACGGCTATTTCGTTGCTCGATTGAGACCTGGCATGAAAGATCGCTCCCGCGTCGAGGCGTCGAACACAAAGCGTGGGAACGATCCAACAAAACACTAACAGGAGACCACCATGCCGCGTTTCGCCGCTAACCTGTCCATGCTGTTTACCGAGCAGGATTTTCTTGCCCGCTTCGAAGCTGCCGCCAAGGCTGGCTTCAGTGGTGTCGAATATCTGTTTCCCTACGACTTCAACTCTGCCGAGATCAAGGCCCAGCTCGATGCCCACGGCCTGACTCAGGTGCTGTTCAACCTGCCGGCCGGTGACTGGGCCAAGGGCGAGCGCGGTATCGCCTGCCTGCCGGATCGGGTCGAAGAATTCCGCGCCGGTGTCGATCTGGCGATCGCTTACGCGAAAGTGCTGGGCAACACCCAGGTCAACTGCCTGGCCGGCATTCGCCCCCAAGGCGTCGACGATGCCACTGTAGAAAAGACCTTTGTCGCCAACCTCAAGTACGCCGCCGACAAGCTGCAAGCGGTGGGTATCAAGCTGGTGATGGAAGCGATCAACACCCGCGACATCCCGGGCTTCTACCTGAACAACACGGCCCAGGCCCTGTCGATTCGCGAGCAAGTGGGCAGCAGCAACCTGTTCCTGCAATACGACATCTACCACATGCAAATCATGGAGGGCGACCTGGCCCGGACCATGGCCGACCATCTGGGCGAGATCAATCACATCCAGCTCGCCGACAACCCGGGGCGCAATGAGCCGGGTACTGGCGAGATCAACTACCACTTCCTGTTCGAACACCTGGACCGCATCGGTTACCAGGGCTGGGTCGGCTGCGAATACAAACCGCTGACCACCACTGAAGCCGGTCTGGGCTGGCTGAAAACCCACAACGCAATCTGATCGAACACGGTCATCACTGTAGGAGCTGCCGCAGGCTGCGATCTTTTGATCTTGCTTTTGTGCAGCCCTTGAAAAGATCGCAGGCCTCGCCAGTTCCTACACGAGCAGCATAAAAACAAGAGGATTTTCTCATGGCTAAAATCGGATTTATCGGCACCGGCATCATGGGCCACCCAATGGCGTTGAACCTGCAGAAAGCCGGTCACAGCCTCTTCCTGTCGGCGCACCACGACGCCGCACCTGCCGATCTGATCGCCGGTGGCGCGGTCGCTCTGGCGAGCCCGAAAGAAGTTGCCCAGGAAGCCGAGTTCATCATCGTCATGGTTCCGGATACCCCGCAGGTCGAAGACGTGCTGTTCCGCGCCGACGGCGTGGCGGCCGGTATCGGCCCTGGCAAGATCGTGATCGACATGAGTTCGATCTCGCCGACCGCGACCAAAACCTTCGCCGCGAAAATCAACGAAAAAGGCGCGCAATACCTCGACGCCCCGGTGTCCGGCGGTGAAGTCGGTGCCAAGGCCGCGACCCTGAGCATCATGATCGGTGGCGACAGCAGCGCCTTCGAACGCGCCCTGCCGCTGTTCCAGAGCATGGGCAAGAACATCACCCTGGTCGGCGGCAACGGCGACGGTCAAACCGCCAAAGTGGCGAACCAGATCATCGTCGCGCTGAACATCCAGGCCGTCGCTGAAGCCCTGCTGTTCGCTTCGAAAAACGGTGCCGATCCGGCCAAGGTTCGCGAAGCCCTGATGGGTGGTTTCGCTTCGTCGAAGATCCTCGAGGTTCACGGCGAGCGCATGATCAAAGGCACCTTCGATCCAGGCTTCCGCATCAGCCTGCACCAGAAGGACCTGAACCTGGCCCTGGCCGGCGCACGCGAGCTGGGCATCAACCTGCCCAACACCGCCGGTACCCAGCAAGTGTTCAGTACCTGCGCGGCCATCGGCGGCAGCAACTGGGACCACTCGGCGCTGATCAAAGGCCTGGAGCACATGGCGAATTTCTCGATTCGGTAGGCGCTGCCGAAGGTTCGGACCGCGTTCGGACGATCTTTTGATCTTTACGCCCGACCGTTCACCGCATTATCCGCAAAAGATCGCAGCCTGCGGCAGCTCCTACAGGGTGAACCTTCCAGAGCTGCCGCAGGCTGCCTTCCTCCAAATAACAAGAATTCCGGGAGCCCGCCATGTCGGTCGATCCGCAACAATTCCTGCGTGAGCTGTTCGCCACAGCCATCGACGCCGCCCATCCGCAGCAAGTCCTTGCAGCCCATTTACCCAGCGATCGCAGCGGTCGGGTGATCGTGATTGGCGCCGGCAAAGCGGCCGCGGCCATGGCGCAAGTGGTCGAGCGCTGCTGGCACGGTGAAGTGTCCGGGCTGGTGGTGACCCGCTACGGTCACGGCGCCCCCTGCGAAAAAATCGAAGTGGTCGAAGCCGCCCACCCGGTACCTGACGCTGCCGGCCTGGCCGTGGCAAAACGGGTACTGGAACTGGTCAGCGACCTCAGCGAAGACGACCGGGTGATCTTTCTGCTCTCCGGTGGTGGCTCGGCATTGCTGGCACTGCCTGCAGCCGGCATCACCCTCGCCGACAAACAGTCGATCAACAAAGCCCTGCTCAAATCCGGCGCCACCATTGGCGAGATGAACTGCGTACGCAAGCACCTCTCGGCGATCAAGGGCGGACGCCTGGCCAAGGCCTGCTGGCCGGCCACTGTCTACACCTATGCAATTTCCGATGTGCCGGGCGACCTGGCGACGGTGATCGCTTCCGGTCCGACCGTGGCTGACCCGAGCACCTCGGCCCAGGCCCTGGCGATTCTCCAGCGCTACGCCATCGAAGTCCCGGCAACGGTGCGCAACTGGCTGCAAAGCGCGGAATCGGAGACGGTCAAACCCGGCGATCCGAGCCTGGCCCGCAGTCATTTCCAGCTGATCGCCCGGCCGCAGCAATCCCTCGAAGCGGCAGCCGTGAAAGCGCGTCAAGCCGGTTTCAGCCCGTTGATTCTCGGTGACCTGGAAGGCGAATCGCGCGAGGTGGCCAAGGTCCACGCCGGGATCGCCCGTCAGGTGGTCTTGCACGGCCAGCCGCTGGCGGCGCCCTGCGTGATTCTCTCCGGCGGTGAAACCACCGTCACCGTGCGCGGCAACGGCCGTGGCGGACGCAATGCCGAATTCCTGCTGAGCCTCACCGACAACCTCAAGGGCCTGCCCGGGGTATATGCACTGGCCGGCGACACTGACGGCATCGATGGCTCTGAAGACAACGCCGGCGCCATCATGACTCCCGACAGCTATACCCGCGCCGCTGCCATGGGCTTGAGTGCCAGCGATGAGCTGGACAACAACAACGGCTATGGCTATTTCGCCGCGCTGGATGCCTTGATCGTCACCGAGCCGACCCGCACCAACGTCAACGACTTCCGTGCCATTCTGATTATCGAGAGCCCTGAACATGACGCCTGACAAGAAGGTCAAAATCCTCGCCACCCTCGGCCCGGCCACAGACGGGATCGACGCTATCCGTGAGCTGGTCGAAGCCGGGGTGAACATCTTTCGCCTCAACTTCAGCCATGGTGATCACGCTGACCACGCCCAGCGTTACCAGTGGATTCGTGAAGTCGAGCAGCAGCTAAACTATCCCCTGGGCATTCTGATGGACCTGCAGGGCCCGAAACTGCGGGTCGGCCAATTTGCCGCAGGCAAGGTTCAACTGGTGCGCGGTCAGGCGCTGCGTCTGGACCTGGACCCGACGCCCGGCGACCAACGCCGGGTCAACTTGCCCCACCCGGAAATCATCGCTGCGCTTGAGCCGGGCATGGACTTGCTGCTGGACGATGGCAAGCTGCGCCTGCGAGTTACCGCCAAACACGCCGACGCCATCGACACCACGGTGCTCAATGGCGGTGAGCTGTCCGACCGCAAAGGCGTCAACGTGCCCCAAGCGGTACTGGAGCTGAGCCCGTTGACGGCCAAGGATCGTCGCGACCTGAGTTTCGGTCTGGAACTGGGGGTCGACTGGGTCGCACTGTCTTTCGTACAGCGCCCGCAAGACATCCGCGAAGCCCGCGAACTGATTGGCGACAAAGCTTTCCTGATGGCGAAAATCGAGAAGCCGTCAGCGGTTGAACAACTGCGCGAAATCGCCGAGCTGAGCGATGCGATCATGGTAGCCCGGGGCGATCTGGGCGTGGAAGTGCCGGCCGAGAGCGTGCCGCAGATCCAGAAAAACATCATCACTATCTGCCGCCAGCTCGGTAAACCGGTGGTGGTCGCGACGCAGATGCTCGAGTCGATGCGCTTCTCCCCGGCACCGACCCGCGCCGAAGTCACGGATGTCGCCAATGCGGTGGCCGAAGGTGCCGATGCGGTGATGCTCTCGGCGGAAACCGCCTCTGGCGATTACCCGCTGGAAGCGGTGCAGATGATGAGCAAGATCATCCGCCAGGTCGAAGGCGGACCGGATTATCAGGCACAACTCGACGTCAGCCGACCACAGGCCGAAGCCACGGTGTCCGACGCCATCAGCTGTGCAATCCGGCGGATCAGCAGCATCCTGCCGGTGGCGGTGCTGGTGAACTACAGTGAGTCCGGCAGCTCGAGTTTGCGCGCCGCGCGGGAACGACCGACGGTGCCGATCCTCAACCTCACCCCGAACCTGCAGACCGCCCGTCGCCTGACCGTGGCCTGGGGCGTGCACTCGGTGGTTAACGACCGGCTGCGTCAAGTCGACGAAGTCTGCTCCACCGCCCTGGAAATCGCCCAGGCCCAAGGCATGGCCAAGCGTGGCGATACGTTATTGATCACCGCGGGTGTGCCCTTTGGTCAGCCGGGGTCGACTAACTCGTTGCGTATCGAGACGTTGATCTAATGAACAGCCCCTATGGCGAGGGAGCTTGCTCCCGCTGGGGCGCGAAGCGGCCCCAAAACGGATCCCGGGTTTTACCTGTCGAATTGGGAATTCCGGAATACGACTGCTGCGCAGCCGAGCGGGAGCAAGCTCCCTCGCCACAGGTTTATGCACAACCTGAGTTCTTCTTCTGTACTTAGCCCCCCCCATGCCATCCAACCACTTCAACACCCACTGCCCCGACTGGGCCACCGCCCTGCTCAACGGCTTCAGCCAGATTTTCCTGCAGCGCCATCCGCTCTGCGGCTTGCTGTGCCTGTTGGCGATCCTGCTGACCGCCCCGACGCTGCTCGGCGGAGCCCTGCTGGGCGGCGTCGCCGGTTTGCTCACCGCGCAACGGCGCGGCTATGCCAAGGCCGAACGCCAGGCCGGGCTCTACAGTTACAACGGCGTCCTGCTGGGTCTGCTGCTAAGCCAGCAGTTCGCCTGGTCCGCCATGCTGCCGCCGCTGATCATCGCCTGCGGCGGCCTTAGCGCGATCCTCACCCAGCAGTGGCTCAAACGCACCCGCGAGCAGTTTTGCCTGCCCGCCTACACCGCACCGTTCGTGGGTCTGAGCTGGCTGTTGCTCGGTCTCGCCACACCCCATCAGCCGACCGCCATCCAGCTGCCCGAGCTGGATACCCTCAACGTGCTGGGTGCCAGCTTCAAAGGGCTGGGCCAGATCATGCTGCTCGACCACCCATTGGCCGGTATGCTGATCGCTACCGGACTGCTGATTGCCAATCGTCGCGCTGGCGCCTGGGCATTACTGGGCGCAGGCGTTGGTCTGGCGTGCGCGTTACTGTTCAACGAATCCTCGACCGCATTGCTCGGCCTGAACGGCTACAACCCGGCACTGGCCGCCCTCGCCCTGAGCCAGCAACGTCGATATCCCTGGTTACCTCTGCTCGGCATTGCCCTGGCCATACTGCTGACACCTGGTTTCAGCGTCCTCGGTCTGTCGCCGCTCACCGCGCCCTTCATCCTCGCCTGCTGGCTGGTCCACGCCAGCACTCGGGTGTTGCGCCAGACGGTAATGGACAGTGCGCCTTGCGCAATCGAGGAGAATCACCCTAGGCTTCGCTGATCATCGGTTCAGGCGCTACCCATGGACAGCAGCGACAATTGGCGTGAACGGCTTTACGTCATGATTTTCCAGACCGACACAGTGGCCGGTCGACGCTTTGACAGCAGCTTGCTGTTGATCATCCTCACCAGCCTGGTGATCGTGATTCTCGACAGCATCGACAGCATTCACCAGGACTACGCCAACCTCCTGGCTTACATCGAATGGGCCTTCACCCTGGTCTTTGCCATCGAATACGGCCTGCGTCTGTATTGCTCGCCCAAACCGTTGCGCTACGCCTTCAGCTTCTACGGGTTGGTGGATCTGCTGGCGATTCTTCCGGGAATCCTCGCGCTGTATTACGCCGACGCCCAGTACCTGCTGATCATCCGGGTCATCCGCATGCTGCGGATCTTCCGCGTGCTCAAGCTCAGTCCGTACCTCAAGCAAGCCAACTATTTGATGGCCGCCCTGCGCGGCAGCAAACAGAAAATCATCGTATTCCTGCTCAGCGTGTCGACCCTGGTCACGGTGTTCGGCACCCTGATGTACGTGGTCGAAGGTCCCGAACACGGTTTCACTAGCATTCCCAAGGGGATCTATTGGGCGATCGTCACCCTGACCACCGTCGGTTTCGGCGATATCGTGCCCAAGACTCCGCTGGGCCAGGTGATTTCGTCGCTGGTGATGATCACCGGTTACTCGATCATCGCCGTACCTACCGGGATCTTCACCGCCGAACTGGCCAACGCCATGCGCGGCGAGCAGCTCCAGCACGACTGCCCGGTGTGCAAGAAAAACCATCACGAACATGGCGCAGCGTTCTGCTCGCGCTGCGGCAATGTGCTGTTCAAGAAAATAGAATAAGCACAGTGCTTTTTAATCTTTAAAGAGCTATGCAGCCCCGGCTATAGTCGCGGGCATTGGGCCCCCTATTTAATAGAACAAGGATTGCGCAGTGAAAAAACTCTTTAGTGCCTCACTTCTGGCCGCCGGCCTGGCCTTGGGTAGCGTGGCTCAGGCCGCACCGACCCTGCTTAACGTTTCCTACGACGTGATGCGAGATTTCTACAAGGACTACAACACTGCCTTTCAGAAACACTGGCAAGCCGAGCACAACGAAAACATCACCCTGCAGATGTCCTTCGGCGGCTCCAGCAAACAAGCCCGTTCGGTGATCGACGGCCTGCCGGCTGACATCATCACCATGAACATGGCCACCGACATCAACGCCCTCGCCGACAACGGCAAGCTGGTGCCCGAGAACTGGGTCACCCGCCTGCCGAACAACAGCGCACCGTTCACCTCGGCCACCGTATTCATCGTCCGCAAAGGCAATCCGAAAGCCTTGAAAGACTGGCCGGACCTGCTCAAGGACGGCGTGCAAGTCATAGTGCCAAATCCGAAAACCTCCGGTAACGGTCGCTACACCTACCTCTCGGCCTGGGGCTACGTGCTGAAGAACGGCGGTGACGAGAACAAGGCCAAGGAATTCGTCGGCAAGCTGTTCAAGCAAGCCCCGGTCCTCGACACCGGCGGCCGCGCAGCCACCACCACCTTCATGACCAACCAGATCGGTGACGTACTGGTGACCTTCGAAAACGAAGCCGAAATGATCGCCCGCGAATTCGGTCGCGAGCAGTTCGAAGTGATCTACCCAAGCGTCTCCGCCGAAGCCGAGCCGCCAGTCAGCGTGGTCGACAAAGTCGTCGACAAGAAAGGCACCCGCGCCGTGGCCGAGCAATACCTGAAATACCTCTGGTCCCCGGAAGGCCAGGAAATCGCCGCCGCCAACTACCTGCGCCCACGTGATCCTGCCGTGCTGGCCAAGTACACCGACCGCTTCCCGAAAGTCGACTTCCTCTCGGTAGAGAAAACCTTCGGCGACTGGCGCACAGTGCAGAAGACTCA
Source organism: Pseudomonas sp. KH_050 (assembly GCF_057838875.1). NCBI lineage: Bacteria > Pseudomonadati > Pseudomonadota > Gammaproteobacteria > Pseudomonadales > Pseudomonadaceae > Pseudomonas > Pseudomonas sp. KH_050. Next base: position 4,620,235 of record NZ_CM174478.1, read on the forward strand.
CTTCAATGATGGTGGGGTGTTCGATCAGATCTACAGCGGGCAATAAGCGCTGAGCTCGAATGAAAAGGCGACCTTCGGGTCGCCTTTTTTAATTCCGATAGACGTTCATATCAGTGGCGCACGCAACCCTTGAACATCAATAAAGCAATTGTTGGTGGAGGGTCGACATTTACAGCGACTGCTCAGCAGCCTTCGCGGGCAAACGGAACGCCGCCCGGCCGCTCCCACAAGGTTTTATGCAACCTGTGGCAAGCGAGGCTTGTGTGTAAAACCGATTTTTCTGACGACTAAAACGCTGCGCCTAGTGCCGGACCAGCTTCTCCATCGCCGCATCCGCTAAAAAAGAAGAGCGACTTTTGACATTGTGTTCACGTACATAACGATCGATGCGTTGAATGACGAAACCTGGCAGCGTCACGTTGACCTTTTCGGTTTTTCCGAGGTAAGGCGCGATATCCAGTTCAAGCATTCCCCAGCCCATGCTGGCAAAGTCGGGATTGTCACGGTGGGACGCAGCCGAAGTCGGCATGGGAATCGCCTGCCCGTCAGCGGCAATCTCTTGCAGCATGATATGGGCGATTTCGACGGCCGCGTTGTAGGCCTCTTCGAATGTATCGCCTGCGGTCACGGCGCCCGGAATATCGGGGATCTGAATACCGATGGCGGTGTTTTCGTCGCCCCATTCGATACAGATTGGATATTGCATTGCGATTCTCCTGCGAAACTAACGACGTGCTAAACAAGCCCGGCTCGTTTCCTGATGCTTTTGACCGTCCCGATTGGCAAGTCTTTCTTCGGATGAGGTACGGGTAGCGTGTGCGGACTGTAAGGGTGAACGAAGATGTGATGACTGCCGGTGACCCGATCGAGTATCCAACCCGCAGCCTCCAGCTCCTTGATCAATAGCCTGCTCTGCACCACCAGCCTCCTTGCTCCGGCCCAATAAAAATAACTCTGGAGTTACTTTTATTCAAGCGGGAAAAATCGAAGCGTGAGTTTGTGATGTTTTACAGGATGTGGAGTGAGCAGGAATAACTGGACTCCACAGGACGCCTGGTCAGTGCGAAGGCTCAGGCCCGACCAACCGACACAAATTCTGATCGATCGTCTCAACCGGCCACTGCCCAAAACAAAACGGCAACCCTGAGGGCTGCCGTTTAGGTTTACTGACCGAACTGACGCCCCAACCCCGACGGCACGCCTTGGATATCGGTTTCTTCCCAGGGCCCGTTGGGACTGATGGAGCGGCTCCAGCCATTGTTCCAGCGGTAGTAGGTGCGCTGGCGGTAGAAAGTGTCGGTCTGGTTGTCGAGGACGTAGACGCCCAGCTTCGCATCCCAGTGGCTATTGCCGCCCGGTGGTGGGGCGAAGCTGGCGGAGGTGCGTGGCAGCGGCTTGGCAGGTTTGGCCGGTGCGGTGGTCGGCTTGCTCGGCGCCTTGGGTGGAACCGGCTGAGTGCTCGGCCCTGACGGTGGAATCGGCGGCATGGGCGCAGGCGTCGGCCGTTGGACCGCGCAAGCGCTTAGACCCAGAACCAGACTGAGCAGGGTGATACGAGCGATAGCGGTCATAAGCGGCTTCTCTGTTATTTGTCCGGGCTGTCGATGGTCAGTTGCTGCGGCGCAGTGGTGCTGCTGGCCAGGGGCTTGCTGCGTCCGATCCACTCGCCGGCAGTCGGTTGGCCGGCGCGGGAGATGCGCGCAACCAGTTGGACTTCAGGGAAGTTCGACAGTTTCAACTGCGGCATCATCGCGTCGGCATCACCCAGCTCGACGGTCGCCGGCAGATCCGCAACGGTCAGCCGCTTGGCGGCCAATGGCGCGGGTGGGCCGGAGGTGGCGCGAGCGAAGATGAATACGCTGTCGCCCGGCTGGACCTTGGCTTTGAGGTCCGCCGCCAGATCGACGCGGACCTTGAGCAGCGCTGCGGTTTTCGCTGCGACCGCTGGGGCTTGAGCGACTTTGCCACCGCTCTCTTGCAGTTTCTCGCTGGCCCGGGTGATGCCGCCTTGCAGCGCGGCACGGGAGTTGTCCTCCGGTGGCAGTTGCTCCAGCAGGCGATTCCAGTAGTCGATGGCCTCCTGGTAGCGTTCGCCTTCGAAGGCGGCGATACCCAGCAGGCCGAGGCTGGTGACTTCCTTCGGGTCGGCCTTCAGCGCTTCATCGGTCAGGGCCTGAACCTTGTCCGACCATTTTTTGTTGTCGGCAAAGTACTGTGCCTGAGCCCACTGGCCGAGCAGTTCCGGTTGACGACCGGCCACAGCCACGGTGCGCTCGAAGAGCTTCGCCGCATCCGCCGGGCGATCCTGCGCCATGTAGGTGCGACCGAGGAAGTACAGACCTTCAGCCGAATCCGGCTGTGCGGCGACGGCACGCTCCAGACGGCGGGTCATCTCTTCCATCGATTGCGGTGCATGGGCGAATTCGCGGGTCAGTTCGACCTTGTCGCTGGCACCAAAATGCAGGTACAGCCCAAGACCCAGCACCGGCACCAGAATGGCCGCCAGCAACGGGGCCGGCTTGCCCAGACGGGAAACCCGCGGGGTGTCGGCGCCTTCGGTATCGGCCAGCAGTTCACGGGCGGCTTCCGCACGGCCAGCGTCCATTTGCGCTGGAGTGAGAACACCTTCTTCCTGCTGAGTTTGCAACTCAGCCACGCGCTCCTGGTAAAGCGCTACGTTCAGCGCGGTACGATCCTCTTCACGCTGGGCACGACGGCCGCGTAAAACCGGGATCAGCAGAAAACTCAGGGCTACCAATAGCAGCAGACCTGCGGCGAGCCAGAAATCAATCATTCTTGGTCTTTATCCAACAGTTGATCGAGGCGCTTGCGCTCCTCGGTGGAAAGCGTGTCCGGGGTGTCGGTGCGCTGTACGCGACGACGGCGGATGATCACTGCAATGATCACTATCCCACCCAGCAGCAACCCGGCCGGACCGAACCAGAGCACCGCGGTTTTCGAGGTCAGGGCCGGTTTGTAGCGCACGAAGTCGCCATAGCGGTCGACCATGAAGTCGATGATCTGCTGATTGTCCTTGCCCTCGCCAAGCATGCGGAAAATCTCTTTGCGCAAGTCGGCGGCAATCGGCGCGTTGGAATCAGCGATGTCCTGGTTCTGGCATTTGGGGCAACGCAATTCTTTGGTCAGCTCGCGAAAACGCTCACGGTCGGCGTCATTGGCGAACTCGTAGGTGTCGATCGCCGCGTGGGCCATGCCGGCGATACTCAGGCCGAGAACGGCCGCCGCTAACCAGCGCTTCATGGCTTGGCCTCATCGAGCAGTGCCTGATACTTGCCGGCCAGTTTTTCGCGCCAGACCACTTCATCGATCACTCCGACGAATTTGTCGCGAATGATGCCTTTGGCGTCGATGAAGAAAGTTTCCGGGGCGCCATAAACGCCAAGGTCAAGGCCCAGGGAGCCCTCCTCGTCACGAATATCCAGCAGGTACGGATTATGGAATTCCTTGAGCCACTTCTGCGCATCGGCATTGACGTCCTTGTAATTGACGCCATAGATGACCACACCCTGCTCGGCCAGCTTGTTCAGCACCGGGTGCTCGACCCGGCAGGACACGCACCAGGTGGCCCAGACGTTGACCAGTGCCGGCTTGCCGAGCAGATCCGCCTGGGTCAACTGCTTGTCACCCTCAACGGTAGCCAGCGAGAAGGCCGGGAACGGCTTACCGATCATTGCCGAAGGCAGCTCGGCCGGGTTCAAGTACAGCCCGCGGTAGAGAAACACCGCCACCAGCAGGAACACCGCCAGCGGCAACACCATTATCCAGCGCTTCATGCAGTGGCTCCAGACAGGCCCAGTGCTTCCTGCACACGGTTTTTCACCTTGACCCGATAACGTCGATCCAGTGCCGCCAGCAAACCACCGAGACCAGTGAGCAGGCCGCCGAACCAGATCCAGCGCACGAACGGTTTGACGTGCACCCGCACCGCCCAGGCGCCGTCGCCCAGGGGTTCGCCGAGGGCGACATACAGATCACGGGTGAACCCGGCGTCGATCCCGGCTTCGGTCATCACCGAGTTCTGCACGGTATAAAGGCGTTTTTCCGGGTGCAGCACGTTGATTTCCTTGCCATTGCGGATCACCCGCACGGTGCCTTTGTCCGAGGTGAAGTTCGGCCCTTCGTAGTGCTTGGCGCCTTCGAAGATAAAGTGGTAACCACCCAGGTCCATGGATTCGCCCGGTGCCAGGCGCAGGTCACGCTCGGCGCTGTTCTGGCTGGATAGCACCACGCCCAGGGCGCAGACGGCAATCCCCAGGTGCGCCAGCTGCATGCCCCAATAGCTGCGGGTCAGGGTCGGCAAGCCTTTGATCAGGCCTTTGTGGCGAGTCTTGTCGAAGATGTCGCGCACACCGGCCAGCAATACCCAGGCAGCGAGCATGAAGGTTGCGAGCACCGCCCAGTTGAAGTCGCCATAGGCGACGCCAGCCACCACGGCCAGCGCCGCGCTGCCGAGCAAAACGGGAGTCAGCATGCTCAGCAGCCATTTGACCGGTGTGTCTTTCCAGCGCACCAGCATGCCGACCGCCATCACCACCATCAGCAACGCCATCAACGGGATGAACAGGGCATTGAAGTATGGCGGGCCGACCGACAGCTTGGCGCCGGTCATGGCATCGAGGATCAGCGGGTACAGGGTGCCGAGCAGAATCATCGACGCCGCCACCACCAACACCAGATTGTTGCCCAGCAGCAGGGTTTCGCGCGACCACAGGTTGAAACCGACATGACTCTTGACCACCGGTGCGCGCAAGGCAAACAGCGTCAACGAACCGCCGACCACGAACAGCAGGAAGATCAGGATGAATACCCCGCGTTCCGGATCGGAGGCGAAGGCATGCACCGAGGTCAGAACGCCGGAACGCACCAGGAAGGTCCCCAGCAGGCTCAAGGAGAACGCGGCGATGGCCAGCAGCACGGTCCAGCTTTTGAACACGCCACGCTTTTCGGTAACGGCCAGCGAGTGAATCAGCGCGGTGCCCACCAGCCAAGGCATGAAGGAGGCGTTTTCCACCGGGTCCCAGAACCACCAGCCGCCCCAGCCGAGTTCGTAGTAAGCCCACCAGGAGCCGAGAGTGATGCCGATGCCGAGGAACGCCCAGGCAACAATGGTCCATGGCCGCGACCAGCGCGCCCAGGCCGCATCCAGACGGCCGCCGAGCAATGCAGCGATAGCAAAGGCGAAGGCCACGGAGAAACCGACATACCCCATGTAGAGCATCGGTGGGTGGACGATCAGGCCGATGTCTTGCAACAGCGGGTTGAGGTCACGACCATCGGTAGGTATTTGCGGCAGGATGCGCGCGAACGGGTTGGAGGTAAGGATCAGGAACAGCAGGAAGCCGGTGCTGATCATGCCCATCACCGCCAGCACCCGCGCCAGCATCACTTGCGGCAACTGCCGGGAGAACACCGATACCGCGAAGGTCCAGCCACCGAGGATCAGCGCCCAGAGCAGCAACGAACCTTCGTGGGCACCCCATACGGCGCTGAACTTGTAGTACCAGGGCAACGCGCTGTTGGAGTTGCTGGCGACATAGGCGACGGAAAAATCGTCGGTCATGAAGGCGTAGGTCAGGCAGCCGAAGGCGAAGGTCAGAAAGGCAAACTGGCCCCATGCGGCAGGCTGGGCCAGGCCCATCCACATCCGGTCACCGCGCCAGGCACCGAGCAACGGCACCACGGCTTGCACCAGCGCAAAACACAGCGCCAGTATCATCGCCAGGTGGCCCAGTTCGGGAATGAAGATTCCAGCAGTCATCGGTTAACCCTCTTTCACTGGTGTCGGTGCCGATTGACCACTGTCTTTCAGGGCCTTGGTCACTTCCGGTGGCATGTACTTCTCGTCGTGCTTGGCCAGCACTTCGTCCGCTACTACCACGCCATCGGCGTTGAGCTTGCCAAGGGCGACGATGCCCTGCCCTTCACGGAACAGATCCGGAAGGATGCCCCGATAGGTAATGGTGACGGACTTGCTGAAGTCCGTGACGATGAATCGCACGTCCAGCGAATCCCCGGAGCGCTGCAGCGAACCCTTCTCGACCATGCCGCCGGCACGGATGCGCGTGTCTTGCGGTGCCTCGCCGTTGGCGATCTGGGTTGGGGTGTAGAACAGATTGATGTTCTGCTGCAAGGCGCTCAAGGCCAGGCCGACGGCAACGCCGACCCCGACCAGCAGCGCAAGAATGATCATTAGACGCTTTTTACGCAGCGGATTCACTTGCCGTTCTCCCGGCGCAGACGACGCGCCTCTTGTTGCAGATAACGCTTACGGGCCAGGATCGGCGCCGCGACATTGAGGGCCAGCACTGCAAAGCAGATGCCATAGGCTGACCAGACATACAGACCGTGATGGCCCATGGCGAGAAAATCGCCGAAGGAGGCAAAACTCATGATGCCACCTCCAGAGTGTTCAGCACCTGGGCCTTGACCCAACTGCTGCGGGCCTCACGCTTGAGCACTTCGAGGCGCATGCGCAGCAACAGCACCGCGCCGAAGAAACAGTAGAAACCCAGTGCTGTCAGCAGCAGCGGCAACCACATCTCGGCGGGCATCGCCGGTTTCTCAGTGAGACTGAAAGTCGCACCTTGATGCAGTGTGTTCCACCACTCTACCGAGTATTTGATGATCGGGATGTTGATCACCCCGACAATCGCCAGCACCGCGCAGGCCTTGGCCGCGCTGTCACGATTACTGATGGCGTTGCCCAGGGCAATGAGACCGAAGTACAGAAACAGCAGAATAAGCATGGACGTTAGTCGTGCATCCCAGACCCACCATGAACCCCAGGTCGGTTTGCCCCAGATGGCCCCGGTGACCAGCGCCACCACGGTCATCCAGGCGCCGATCGGCGCTGCGCATTGCAGGGCGACGTCAGCCAGCTTCATCTTCCATACCAGCCCGACAATGCCGCACACCGCCAGCATCACATAGCAGGACTGCGCCAGCATGGCGGCCGGGACATGGATGTAGATGATCCGAAAACTGTCGCCTTGCTGGTAGTCCGGTGGCGCGAAGGCCAGGCCCCAGACTGCGCCAATGCCGATCAGCAGCACTGCGGCCACACTCAGCCAGGGCAGCATTCTGCCGCTGATACCATAAAACCACTTGGGCGAGCCGAGCTTATGAAACCAAGTCCAGTTCATTGCTGTTTCCATCACGGTTGCTTCTCGTCAGCACGAAAAGCGGGGGTCTGCCTTTTTTCAAAAAAAAAAATGATCGAAAAATGACCAGACCTCATTATTATTCGCCGACGCTGATCTTCAGGCCAGCAGCTATTGCAAAAGGTGTCAGGGTTACCGCCAGGGCGGTCAGGCTGCCAAGCCAGAGCAGGTAACCCGTTGCCGGCATGCCCTGCAATGCCGCCTGCAAGGCGCCACTGCCGAGAATCAGTACCGGGATGTACAACGGCAGAATCAACAGTGCCAGCAACAGGCCGCCACGCTTCAATCCCACCGTCAACGCCGCGCCCACCGCACCGAGCAAGCTCAGTACCGGTGTACCGAGCAGCAGCGACAACAGCAACACTGGCAGACAAGCGGCCGGCAAACCGAGCATCAAGGCCAGCAAGGGTGCGAGCAAAACCAGTGCCAGGCCGGAAAACGCCCAGTGTGCCAGTACCTTGGCCAAAACCAGAAGAGGCAGGGGGTGCGACGAAAGGACCCACTGCTCCAGCGATCCGTCTTCGAAATCACTGCGAAACAGCCCGTCCAGCGAGAGCAGGACGGACAATAGGGCCGCTACCCACACCAGCCCCGGAGACAAGGTTTGCAACAATTGAGTCTCCGGACCGACCGCCAACGGAAACAATGCAACGACGATCGCGAAGAAAACCAGCGGATTGGCCAGCTCCGCCGGACGGCGAAACAGCAGACGCGCCTCGCGGGCAACCAATAGTCCGAAAACACTCATTCGGCCCGCCCCCCAAGGTATAAGCCCAAATCGATGTCGCGATAACTGACAGGCATGCGCTTCAACGTGTGGTGAGTGGTCAACACCACCATGCCACCCCGCTCACAATGAGCGGCCAGGTGCTCTTCGAGCTGCGTCACGCCTTGTTTGTCGAGGGCGGTGAAGGGTTCGTCGAGGATCCACAGCTGCGGGCTGTCCAGATAGAGCCGCGCCAGCGCCACCCGGCGGCGCTGACCGGCGGACAAGGTGTGACAAGGCACATCCTCGAATCCACGCAGACCTACCGAATCCAGGGCTTTCCAGATAGCTTCATGGCTGGCCGGCTGATGCAGGGCGCAGAGCCAGCTGAGGTTTTCTTCAGGTGTCAGCAAGTCCTTGATCCCGGCGGCGTGGCCGATCCACAAAAGGTTATGCGCCTGATCGGTACGCTGCGCCTTCAAGGGCTGGCCGTTGAGCAATACCTGGCCCGCGGTTGGCTGCATGAGACCGGCAAGCAGGCGCAGCAGACTGGTCTTGCCGCTGCCGTTGGGGCCGCTGATCTGCAACATGTCACCGCCCGCCAGACGCAATTCGAGGTTTTCGAAGAGCATCCGCCAGTCTCGCTCACAGGCGAGCGCTACGGCTTCTAGAAGTGGGCTGGTCAAGAGATCGCGGGCCTTTAGGGTTCAAGTCGGCGGTGCACCGGCCGTTAAAGTGATGCAGAGTAAATGCATTGGCGGCTTGTTCTAGAGAGCTGCGTCAAACATTTGTGATGTTTTCAGCGCGCCCTCGATAACGGGGCGGCATTATACATGTCATGTCCTGATCCAAAGAGGGCAATTTCGACAGGGTGTGACCCGATGACCGGCGAAATGAACATCCTCCCGCTACCGCAGCCAGTTCCCGGTGCCACGCGCCCGGCCGCGGTGAGTGGCGAGTTGCTCAAACTGCTGCAACCGCTGGAAGGCCTGATTGCCGCCGGACAGACTGCCAGGGCCGAAGTGCTGTCGCTGAAACAGGCCGATCAGACCTTCCAGTTGCTGCTCAAGCTGACGCTCGACAGCGGCCGCCAGACCACTGTCCAGGCCACCAGCAACCAGCCCCTGCCCGAAGGCACGAACCTGGCAGTGAGCCAGCCGTCGGCCGGCAAACTGGCGATCACCGTGCAGCAAGCCATCGCCTCCAGCGTCGCCACCCTCACCCGCCTGGATACATCGCGACTACCGGTCGGCAGTATGCTCCAGGGCAAGGTGCTGACCACTCAGTTGCTGCCGCAAGTCGCTGGCCAACCCTCGGTATATCGCTCGCTGGTGAGTCTGCTCAATACCGCCCTGAGCGGCAGCACCTTGAGCATCGACAGCCCGCAACCGCTGCGCATCGGCAGTCTGCTCAGTGCCGTGGTCCAGGGTTCACAGGAGCTGAGCTTCGTGCCCCTGAGCGGCCGTCAGGAACAATTGGCGGTGGCGCAACAACAGATCAGCCAACAGAGCCGCCTGGGTTCGCTGGAGGGGTTGCTCAACGCCTTGCAGAATCAGACGCCAGCGGGCACTGCATCAGCCGATATGCGTGCGGCCATCGACAAGTTACTCAGCGGATTGCCCGACGTCCAACAGTTGAGCACGTCAAAGGGCCTGGCCCAGGCGCTGGCCAACAGCGGCCTGTTCCTTGAAGCGAAATTGCTCGCCGGGCAGAACCCGGCGCTGACCACGGACATCAAAGCCAACCTGCTGCGACTGATCGGACAAATGGCCCCCGGCCTGCCGGCCAACACCAGCTTCAATGCGCTCATTGCCGCCAACACCCTGGCCCAGGCGTTGCCGAGTTTTGTCCGCAGCGCCCTCGGCACCCTCGGTCAGGTCAGCGCCAAGCCCCACCCCGGCGGTTTCCCGCTGCCTTCGCGCTTGCTGCAAAGCCTGGACGGCGAAAGTGATCTGGAACACTTGCTGCGCCTGGCCGCCGCGGCGGTGTCGCGCCTGCAAAGCCATCAGCTGTCGAGCCTGGAGCAGACCGGCCTCACCGCCGACGGCAATCTGCAAAGCACCTGGCAACTGGAAATCCCCATGCGCAACCTGCAGGACATAGTGCCGTTGCAGCTCAAGTTTCAGCGCGAGGAAACACCCGAGAAAGAACCGAGGGAAAAACACCCGGAACGCGAACCCAAACAACTAGTGTGGCGAGTCGAACTGGCGTTCGCCATGGAACCGCTGGGGCCGCTGCAGATCCAGGCCCAGCTGGTTCAGGGCCGGCTGTCCGGTCAGCTGTGGGCCGAGCGGCCCTACACCGCCAGCCTGATCGAGAACCGCCTGGACGGGCTGCGTGAGCGCCTGGTCGCCTCCGGCCTGAACGTCGGCGATCTGGACTGCCACCTCGGCACACCACCCCAAGGCGCACAAACCCGCCTCGAACAACGCTGGGTCGACGAAACCGCATGAAAAACCCCAACCCGCCCCGCCAGGCCATCGCCCTCAAGTATGACGGGCGCCAAGCGCCGACCCTCACCGCCAAAGGCGACGACGAACTGGCCGAAGCCATCCTGAAAATCGCCCGCGACTGCGAAGTGCCAATCTACGAAAACGCCGAGTTGGTGAAACTGCTGGCAAGAATGGAACTGGGCGACAGCATCCCGGAGGAGCTGTACCGGACCATCGCCGAAATCATTGCGTTTGCCTGGAACCTGAAAGGTAAGTTCCCCGAAGGCCATGACCCGCAAGCGCCGATGGTGGAGCTGCAGCCGCAAACAGGCTGACGGGGTCTATCTGGCAGAACGCAGTCACAGGTTTCAGGGCTGCTTCGCAGCCCAACGGGGGCAAGCCCCCTCGCCACAATAAGCTCCCTCGCCACAATTGTTCATCGCCAGCCGCGTGTTTTCAGTTTTTATGCACCTTGCGCATCAATTCCGCTTCGGCCTGGGTCAAGCCGCAGGACTGGGTCAGTTCGTCGACGCTGGCGCCCATTCCCACCAGGCGCGCGGCCTGGGCGAATGAGAGGCTGGTCGGGTCGCGCTGTTCCAGCCGGGTCATTTTGTCCGGCAACGGCTCGACCACCGCCTGCAGTTCATACAGAGCCTCGCCCATCCGCACATTGCCGTTCTGGTAATCGTCGACGCGCTTGGCCAGGTCCTTGATGCGTTGATCGCGTAGCGCATCGGCCTGGGCTTGGGCCTGGGCCTGGGCCAAAGCGGCTTGCCGCAGGCGCCTGGCGTAGGCCAGAAACAGCCCCAGGGTCGTTACCCAGAGGATACCCAGGACAATCACAGCAACCTCAAGAATCAATCAGATTTGCTCCAGGTCCGACCATTCTTCTTCGCTCATCATCTTATCCAGCTCGACCAGAATCAGCAGCTCACCGTTCTTGTTGCATACGCCCTGGATGAACTTGGCCGATTCGTCGTTACCAACATTGGGCGCGGTTTCGATTTCCGACTGACGCAGGTAAACCACTTCCGCCACGCTGTCGACCATGATCCCGACCACTTGCTTATCGGCTTCGATAATCACGATGCGGGTGTTATCGCTGATCTCGGCGTTCATCAGGCCGAAGCGCTGACGGGTGTCGATCACGGTGACCACGTTGCCGCGCAGGTTGATGATACCCAGCACATAGGCTGGCGCACCCGGCACCGGCGCGATCTCGGTGTAGCGCAGGACTTCCTGAACCCGCATCACGTTGATGCCGTAGGTTTCATTGTCCAGCTTGAAGGTCACCCATTGCAGGATCGGATCTTCGGAACTCTGTAGAGACGACGACTTGTTCATACCCCTGACCCCTCAAAAAAACCGTTGAAAACGGTGTGTGTTCTGTCTGGCCGCACTCAAGGTGCAGCCTGTTGTTGGTTATGCAGGTTTGTTCGTCGGCTTGCTGAAAGGCAGCTGCCTGGCCCCGCCGCTGGCAATCAATTCGGCCAGTTCAGAGACGTCCAGCAGCGCACACATGTGCTCAATCACCGTACCGGCCAGCCATGGACGCTGACCACGATGGCTGCGCCATTTGATTTCGTTCGGGTCCAGGCGCAGGGAACGGCTGACCTGATGCACCGCCAGCCCCCATTCATAGCCCTGAACCGAGATCACGTATTGCAGGCCCTGACGGAAATCATCGCGGTAGCGATCCGGCATGACCCAACGCGCGGTATCCAGCACTTTCAGGTTGCCGGCCTGGCTCGGCAGAATCCCGAGGAACCACTCTGGCTGGCCGAACAGCGGCGTCAGTTCATGGCCGGCCAGGGAATAGATCGAACCCAGGCAGACCAGCGGTACTGCCAGCGTCAGGCCAGCCACATCGAACAGCAGGCATTCGAACGGCTCGGCAGCCCAGGACGGGCGGCCGTCGCCATCCACGGGTGGCGGCGTGTTGCTCGGCGGCAGATGGACTTCGACCACCGGCGTGACCAAGGCTTGCAGCTGCGGCGCGACTGGAGCAACGACGGTGAGAAATGGCGCAGGCGCTTCCAACACCGGCACCGGCATGGCGACCGGTGGCTGCACAACGGCAGCAACCACCGGGGCAACCACGCTTTGCTGCTGGGCATCACGCGCCTGCTCTTCGAGCACGGCGGCCTGGAACTCATCCAGCGTGTCGTGCGCCATCACCCGCTCGGGCAACGATTCGACGATCAGCTCAAGCTCTTCGGTGGCGTCCTGCAGCAACGCATCCAGATAGGACTGCAGCGCGAGTTGCGGCCCAGAGGTGATTTTTACCGGCCGGCTCATTGTGTTCTCCAGCAGATCATTGGGTGCGCCGGAAAAGATCGCAGGCTGCGCCAGCTCCTACGCCGATCTTCCTCACCCCGGATGTTGCGGATGTAAACAGATCCCGTAGGAGCTGCCGCAGGCTGCGATCTGTTGATCTTGATGTGCGGCACTCCCGGTACCGCCAACAGACCGCAGGCTGCGCCAGCTCCTGCAAAAGCTGCGGCCAACCTCGGCCCCATAGAAAGCAATCTCATCTCAAGCCACCTGCGGGACAAGTTGTTGCGCCAGCAGGTGCTTGAGCAATGACCGATAAGCCAACACCCCACGGCTCTTGCCGTCGAACTGCGAAGGCGTCAACCCTGCCCGGCTGGCATCGCGCAACCGGGTATCGACCGGAATGTAGCCTTGCCAGATGTCCTCGGGGTACAGGTCGCGCAGCACCCGCAAGGTACCGAGGGACGCTTGGGTCCGGCGGTCGAACAGGGTCGGCACGATGCTGAAGGGCAACGCCTGCTTGCGCGAACGATTGATCATTGCCAGGGTGTTGACCATGCGCTCCAGACCTTTTACCGCCAGGTGTTCGGTCTGTACCGGAATCACCAACTGCTGGCTGGCCGCCAAGGCATTGACCATCAGCACGCCGAGCAACGGCGGGCTGTCGATCAGCGCGTAATCGAAATCCTGCCACAACTGTGCGAGGCTCTTGGCGATCACCAGGCCCAGTCCACTCTGGCCCGGCGATTGACGCTCGAGGGTGGCCAGCGCAGTGCTCGAAGGCAGCAGGGAAATGCGTTCGTCACTGGTCGGCAGCAGCAGTTGGCCGGGCAACCCCGCCGGCACACTGCCCTTGTGCAGGAACAGGTCGTAGCAGCTGTGTTCCAGGGTGTCGGGGTCGTAGCCAAAGTAGCTGGTCATGGAGCCGTGGGGGTCGAGATCGACCACGACCACGCGCTTGCCCGCCTCGGCCAGTAAACCGGCTAAAGCGATGGAACTGGTGGTTTTACCAACACCACCCTTTTGATTGGCAACTGCCCAGACTCTCATTCGGATTGTTCCTCCCGGTCGAACAGGTTCAACCGAGAAATAGCGCTATTTTATAGAGCAGGTGACGGAGAATTGACGGCACTCTCACGCCCCGGCGACTTTACAGGCGTCGGTGCAGTTTGTGTGCCAGCGCGCTTCAATGCCGCATCCGGCTTGGCATTCGCCGCTCCGGTAGCGGTCAGGCTACGGCGGACGTCGAGATTGCGCGACACCACCAGCACCACCCGCCGATTGCGCGCACGACCTTCGGCGGTGGCATTGTTGGCCACTGGCTGAAACTCGCCGTAACCCACCGAGGCCAGACGGCCGGGGTTCACCCCCTGCATTGCCAGCATGCGCACGATGCTCGCCGAACGCGCCGAAGACAGCTCCCAGTTGGTCGGGTATTGGGAGGTGCGAATCGGCCGGTCGTCGGTAAAGCCTTCGACGTGAATCGGGTTTTCGAAAGGTTTGAGAATCACCGCGACCTTATCGATGATATTGAATGCGATATCGCTGGGCATCGCGTCGCCGCTGCCGAACAGCAGGCTGGAATTGAGTTCGATCTCCACCCACAGCTCATTGCCACGAATGGTCATCTGTCTGGAGCTGAGCAGGTCGCCGAAGGCCGCGGCGATGTCATCGGCAATCGACTTCAGCGGGTCGCTACTTGCCTCGGCAATGCCGGCATCGGTTTGCTCGCTGTCCTTGACCAGAGGTTGCGCCGGGGTGACCGTCTTCGGTCGCTCGTCACCGATCGGAATCGGCTTGAGGGCCCGGTCCGAATCAGTGAACACGCCAATCAACGCCTCGGAAATCACCTTGTACTTGCCTTCGTTGACCGATGAAATCGAATACATGACAACAAAGAAGGCGAACAGCAAGGTGATGAAGTCAGCGTAGGACACCAGCCAGCGTTCGTGGTTGACGTGCTCTTCAGGGCGACGACGACGAGCCATAGTCCATTACCCCCATCAATCCATGAAGCCCTGAAGCTTCAACTCAATGGAACGAGGATTCTCACCTTCGGCAATCGACAGGATTCCTTCAAGCAACATTTCGCGATAACGCGACTGGCGCATGGCTATCGACTTGAGTTTGCTGGCAATCGGCAACAGCACCAGGTTGGCGCTGGCGACACCGTAGATGGTCGCGACGAAGGCCACGGCAATCCCGCTGCCCAGTTGCGTAGGGTCGGCCAGGTTGCCCATGACATGGATCAAGCCCATGACCGCGCCGATGATACCAATGGTCGGCGCATAGCCGCCCATGCTTTCAAAGACTTTGGCGGCTTCGATATCGCGGCTTTCCTGGGTGTAGAAATCCACCTCGAGGATGCTGCGAATGGCTTCCGGCTCGGCACCGTCGACCAGCAATTGCAGGCCTTTGCGCGAGTAGTTGTCAGGTTCGGCATCGGCCACCCCTTCCAGCCCGAGCAAGCCTTCCTTGCGCGCCGTCAGGCTCCAGCTGACCACCTTATCGACGCCGCCGGCCAGGTCGATCCGGGGTGGAAAGATGATCCACACCAGGATCTGCATCGAACGCTTGAAGGCGCTCATCGGCGCCTGCAACAACGCCGCGCCGATGGTCCCGCCGATCACGATCAACGCCGCCGGGCCGTTGGCCAGCGCACCAAGGTGACCGCCTTCCAGGTAATTGCCACCAATGATCGCGACAAACGCCAGGATGATCCCGATGAGGCTTAGTACATCCATCAGAGACACGCCTCGACCAGATGCTTGCCGATCTCGTCCAGGCTGTATACCGCGTCCGCCAGCTCAGCCTTGACGATCGCCATTGGCATCCCGTAGATCACGCAACTGGCTTCGTCCTGGGCCCAGATCGCGCTGCCACCCTGCTTGAGCAGGCGCGCGCCTTCGCGACCGTCGGCGCCCATGCCGGTGAGCACCACCGCCAGAACTTTGTCACCGTAGGATTTGGCCGCCGAGCCGAAGGTGATGTCCACACACGGTTTGTAGTTCAGACGTTCGTCGCCCGGGAGGATTTTCACCGCGCCACGGCCGTCGATCATCATCTGTTTGCCACCGGGTGCCAGTAACGCCAGGCCCGGACGCAAAATGTCGCCGTCCTCGGCTTCCTTGACGCTGATCCGGCACAGTTTGTCCAGACGCTCGGCGAAGGCCTTGGTGAAGGCGGCCGGCATATGCTGGACCAGCACGATCGGAGCAGGGAAGTTTGCCGGCAACTGAGTCAGCACCCGCTGCAGCGCAACCGGACCGCCGGTGGACGTACCGATCGCCACCAGCTTGTAGGCTTTGCGTTTCGGTGCCGGCGAGCTCGGGCTGGCCGCTGGCATGCGAGCAGGCATCGGCGTGGGAGCCGGACGTGCCGGCACACTGCTGCCCAGACCGCTGATCGTGGGTGACGGAGCCGGTGTAGCGACTGGTTGCGGGACCGGAGCGCTGCTGTAGGTACTCAAACGCCGATTGCTGCGCGAAATGCTGTGAACCTTCTCGCACAGCAGTTGCTTGACCTTCTCGGGATTGCGCGAGATGTCTTCGAAATTTTTCGGCAGGAAGTCCACCGCCCCGGCATCCAGCGCATCGAGAGTGACCCGGGCGCCTTCATGGGTCAGCGAGGAGAACATCAATACCGGGGTCGGGCAGCGCTGCATGATGTGCCGCACGGCCGTGATGCCATCCATCATCGGCATCTCGTAGTCCATGGTGATCACGTCCGGCTTGAGGGCCAGGGCCTGATCGATCGCCTCTTTACCGTTGGTCGCCGTACCGACGACCTGGATATTCGGATCCGCTGAAAGAATTTCCGAGACGCGGCGGCGGAAAAAACCCGAATCATCCACCACCAGGACCTTGACTACCATAAACACTCCGTTAGGCAGGGCGGGGCAAAACCACCCCGCACCAGCAGAATCAAATACGCCGAGTGGCGTAACGCTTGAGCATGCTCGGGACATCGAGAATCAAGGCAATGCGGCCGTCACCGGTAATGGTGGCGCCGGACATGCCCGGGGTTCCCTGGAGCATTTTGCCCAATGGCTTGATGACCACTTCTTCCTGGCCGACCAGTTGATCGACGACAAAGCCGATCCGCTGGGTGCCCACCGAAAGGATCACCACATGGCCTTCACGCTGCTCTTCATGAGCGGCGGAAGCGACCAGCCAGCGCTTGAGGTAAAACAGTGGCAGCGCCTTGTCGCGAACGATCACCACTTCCTGGCCGTCGACCACATTGGTGCGCGACAGGTCGAGATGGAAGATCTCGTTGACGTTGACCAGCGGGAAGGCGAAGGCCTGGTTGCCGAGCATGACCATCAGCGTCGGCATGATCGCCAGGGTCAACGGCACCTTGATGACGATCTTCGAGCCCTGGCCCTTGGTCGAGTAGATGTTGATAGAGCCGTTGAGCTGGGAAATCTTGGTTTTCACCACGTCCATGCCCACACCACGCCCGGACACATCGGAAATCTCGGTCTTGGTCGAGAAACCCGGCGCAAAAATCAGGTTGTAGCACTCGGAGTCGCTCAGTCGATCGGCAGCATCCTTGTCCATCACCCCGCGTTTCACCGCGATGGAACGCAGGACATTCGGGTCCATGCCCTTGCCGTCATCGGAAATCGACAGCAGGATGTGGTCGCCTTCCTGCTCCGCCGCCAGAATAACTTTGCCGCCGCGGGACTTGCCCGAGGCTTCGCGTTCTTCCGGCGATTCGATACCGTGGTCGACCGCGTTGCGCACCAAGTGGACCAGCGGATCGGCCAAGGCCTCGACGAGGTTCTTGTCGAGGTCGGTTTCTTCGCCGACAAGTTCCAGGTTGATCTCTTTTTTCAACTGACGCGCCAAATCGCGGACCAGTCGCGGGAAGCGCCCGAAGACTTTCTTGATCGGCTGCATGCGGGTCTTCATCACCGCGGTCTGCAGATCGGCCGTCACCACGTCGAGGTTCGACACCGCTTTGGACATGGCCTCGTCGCCACTGTTGAGACCCAGGCGCACCAAGCGGTTACGCACCAGCACCAGTTCGCCGACCATGTTCATGATCTCGTCCAGCCGCGCGGTATCAACCCGCACAGTGGTTTCGGCTTCGCTGGCCGGTTTATCCGCCGGTGGCGAAGCCGGGGCACGGGCAGGAGCAGGAGCAGGAGCGGCCACTGCGGCAGGCTTCGGTGCTTCAACCTTGGGTTCAGAGGCTTTGGCGACAGGCTTGGCCGGCGGTTTGACGACCGGCGCGGCTACTGCAGCGCTAGCGCCTGCTTCAGTGAACTTGCCTTTGCCGTGCAGTTCGTCGAGCAGCGCTTCGAACTCATGATCGGAAATCAGATCACTGCCCGCCGCTACAGCGCTTGGCGCGGCCGGAGCCGGTACCGCAGCGATGGCCGATTCCAGGGCCTCGACTGCGAAGTTGCCTTTGCCGTGCAACTGGTCGAGCAGCGCTTCGAATTCGTCGTCGGTAATTTCGTTGCTGGCCGCTGGGGCTACTGGCGCTGCAGGCTCGGCCGGTGCGGCGAGTGCGTCGACCGCGAACTGCCCCTTGCCGTGCAGCTGATCGAGCAACGACTCGAACTCGGCATCGGTGATTTCATCGCTGCCCGACGCTACCGGCGCCGCCGCGGGTGCCTCGGCCTGGGCCTTCACCGCATTGAGCGAGTCGAGCAGCAGTTCGAATTCGTTATCAGTGACGTCGCCCGAATCGCTCTCGGCAACGGGTTCGGCACTGACTTCAACCGCCGCTGCAGTCTCGGCTGTAGCAGGCTCGGCCAGACGCGCCAAAGCCGCCAACAACTCCGGCGTTGCGGCGGTGACCGCAGTGCGCTCGCGGACTTCGGTGAACATGCCGTTCACCGCATCCAGCGCTTCCAGAACCACGTCCATCAATTCCGAGTCGACCCGTCGCTCACCCTTGCGCAGGATGTCGAAGACGTTCTCGGCGATGTGACAGCACTCCACCAGTTCATGGAGCTGGAGGAAGCCGGCGCCCCCTTTTACAGTGTGAAAACCGCGAAAGATTGCATTGAGCAAATCCGCATCATCGGGTCGGCTTTCAAGCTCGACCAGCTGTTCGGACAGTTGCTCAAGAATCTCGCCGGCCTCAACCAGGAAATCCTGAAGGATCTCTTCATCGGCGCCGAAGCTCATTAATGGGTGCTCCTACTAGGTCGGCCTAAAATCCAAGGCTGGAAAGCAAATCGTCGACATCGTCCTGACCGGACACAACGTCTTCTCGTTTATCGGCATGAATCTGCGGACCTTCACCCTGAGACAGATGTTTTTCTGGATCTTTTTGCGCAAGGATCGATTCACGGTCATGTTCAATGCCGGCAAAACGGTCGACCTGACTGGCCATCAGCACCAGTTTGAGCAGATTGCTTTCGACTTCCGTGACCAACTGGGTCACGCGCTTGATCACCTGACCGGTAAGGTCCTGGTAATCCTGCGCCAGCAGGATGTCGTTGAGATTGCCCGAGACGATACGATTCTGTTGCTCGCTGCGCGTGAGGAAACCGTCAACCCGCCGGGCCAGCTCGCGGAACTCTTCGGCACCGATTTCGCGGCGCATGAAACGTCCCCAGTCGGCACTCAAGGCCTGGGCGTCATTGCTCAGGCCGTTGACCAGCGGCGTGCTGTTCTCGACCAGATCCATGGTGCGGTTGGCCGCAGCCTCGGTCAGCCTGACCACATAGGACAGGCGCTCAGTGGCATCCGTGATCTGTGACACTTCCTTGGCTTGCGGCATGTTCGGGTCAATCTGAAAATTGACGATCGCACTATGCAGTTCGCGAGTGAGCTTGCCGACTTCCTGGTACAGGCCACGATCACGGGTCTGGTTGAGCTCATGGATCAGTTGCACAGCGTCGCCGAACTGACCTTTCTCAAGGCTGTCGACCAGTTCGCGGGCGTGTTTTTTCAGGGTCGATTCAAAATCGCCCTGTGATGTTTCGTAATGCTCCATAGCTCCCCCCGTGACAATTTCGGTCAACCGATGCGTTCGAAGATTTTTTCAATCTTTTCTTTTAACGCCTGGGCCGTGAAGGGTTTGACCACGTAGCCATTCACTCCGGCCTGAGCGGCCTCGATGATTTGCTCACGCTTGGCTTCGGCCGTGACCATCAACACCGGCAGGTGCTTGAGTTTTTCATCGGCACGCACGTGGCGCAGCAGGTCGATACCGGTCATGCCCGGCATGTTCCAGTCCGTTACCAGAAAGTCGATGCTCCCGCTGTTGAGGACCGGAATCGCGGTAGTACCGTCATCCGCCTCGACCGTGTTGGTGAACCCAAGGTCACGCAACAGGTTTTTAATGATCCGCCGCATCGTTGAGAAGTCATCAACGATGAGGATTTTCATGTTCTTGTCCAATTCGACCTCCAAGCAGTCTTAAACGCGCCCAGCACCTGGACACGCCACTCAATCATTTCGGCGTAACACTCAGCGGCTGCATGGAGCACAACAGGCCGTGACCGGTGCGCAAAAACGCCGTACCAGCCTCGTTCGCAGTGTCCCCACACTGCCTGTCAGCGCGCTCGCCACTCCCCCAAACGCCCCCGCAAGCGGGCCGCGCACTGGCTGTGTAACTGGCTGACCCGCGATTCGCTGACCCCCAGGACCTCACCGATTTCCTTGAGGTTCAGCTCTTCGTCGTAGTACAGCGCCAAGACCAGTCGCTCACGCTCCGGCAAATTGGCAATCGCGTCCGCCAACGCAGCCTGGAAACGCTCATCTTCCAGGTCACGCGACGGCTCGAGATGAGCACTCGCGCCATCCTCGTGCAGCCCTTCATGCTCGCCGTCCTGCAACAGATCGTCGAAACTGAACAGCCGGCTGCCCAAGGTGTCGTTCAAAATCCCGTAATAATCGTCGAGACTCAATTGGAGTTCGGCCGCAACTTCGTGATCTTTAGCGTCACGACCGGTTTTAGCTTCAATTGAGCGAATGGCATCACTGACCATCCGGGTATTGCGGTGAACCGAACGCGGCGCCCAGTCACCTTTACGCACCTCATCGAGCATCGCCCCACGAATACGGATACCGGCATAGGTTTCGAAACTCGCACCCTTGCTGGCGTCGTATTTGGTCGAGACCTCGAGCAGGCCGATCATCCCGGCCTGGATCAGATCCTCGACCTGCACACTGGCCGGCAGACGCGCCAGCAAGTGGTAGGCAATCCGCTTGACCAATGGCGCATGACGCTCGATCAGTTCGCACTGACTGTCACGCGCCGAGGATTTGTAAAGGTTGTAGCCGCTGGCTGTCATAGCACCGGTCCTGCCGTTTGATGCACCAGCCGCTCGACGAAGAATTCCAGGTGCCCGCGCGGATTGGCCGGCAACGGCCAGGTATCGACCTTCTGCGCGATGGCCTTGAATGCCAGCGAGCACTTGGAACGCGGGAACGCCTCATAGACTGCACGCTGCTTTTGCACCGCCTTGCGCACACACTCGTCGTAAGGCACCGCACCGACGTATTGTAAGGCCACGTCGAGAAAGCGATCAGTGACCTTGGTCAACTTGGCGAACAGGTTGCGCCCTTCCTGGGGGCTCTGCGCCATGTTGGCGAGCACCCGGAAGCGGTTCATGCCGTAATCGCGATTGAGCAATTTGATCAGTGCGTAAGCGTCGGTGATCGACGTCGGTTCGTCGCAGACCACCAGCAATACTTCCTGGGCCGCGCGCACGAAACTCACCACCGACTCACCAATCCCGGCGGCGGTGTCGATCACCAGCACGTCGAGGTTGTCGCCGATATCACTGAACGCCTGGATCAGCCCGGCATGCTGCGCCGGGCTCAGGTGCACCATGCTCTGCGTGCCGGAGGCCGCCGGGACGATGCGGATTCCGCCGGGGCCCTGCAGCAGCACATCGCGCAGCTCACAGCGCCCCTCGACCACATCGGCCAGAGTACGTTTGGGTGTCAGCCCCAACAAAACGTCGACGTTCGCCAGCCCCAGATCGGCGTCCAGCAGCATGACGCGCCGGCCGAGCTCCGCTAGAGCCAGGGACAAGTTCACTGACACGTTAGTCTTCCCGACGCCACCTTTGCCGCCGGTCACCGCGATAACCTGTACGGGATGCATGCTGCCCATGTTCTTTCTTTACCTTGTCTTGCTTAGACGGAGGCCACATAACTGGCTGCGCGTTCCCACTGGAACAATGCATGGCAGACCATCGATGTAGGTACACTGCAATCTATTCATGATTACCTCAGCCGACCCGCTTGGTCGGGCTGTGATAGAGATCAGCGAACATATCAGCCATGGCTTCTTCGCTGGGTTCTTCCTGCATCTGCACACTCACCGCGCGACTGACCAATTGATGGCGTCGTGGCAAATGCAGATCATCCGGGATCCGTGGCCCATCGGCCAGATAGGCAACCGGTAACTGGTGACTGATCGCCAGGCTCAACACGTCGCCCAGACTCGCGGTTTCATCCAGTTTAGTCAGGATGCAGCCGGCCAGCCCGCAACGTTTGTAACTGTGATAAGCAGCGGTTAGAACCTGTTTCTGGCTGGTGGTTGCCAGTACCAGATAATTTTTTGACTTGATCCCGCGCCCGGCCAGGCTTTCCAGTTGCATGCGCAACGCCGGGTCGCTGGCCTGAAGGCCGGCGGTATCGATCAACACCACACGCTTGCGCAGCAGCGGATCGAGGGCCTGGGCCAGGGACTGACCCGGGTCAAGGTGGACCACTGGAACATTGAGGATACGGCCCAGGGTCTTGAGTTGTTCCTGGGCACCAATCCGGTAGCTGTCCATGCTCACCAGCGCGATGTTCTGCGAGCCGTACTTGAGCACATAACTCGCCGCCAGCTTGGCCAGGGTAGTGGTCTTGCCCATGCCGGCCGGGCCGACCATGGCGATCACCCCACCCTCTTCCAGTGGCTCGATCTCCGGTGTGACGATCATCCGCGCCAGGTGCGCCAACAGCATGCGCCAGGCCTGACGAGGCTCTTCAATTTCAGTAATCAGTGCCAGCAGATCGCGCGACAGCGGCCCGGACAAGCCGATGCGTTGCAGCCGACGCCAGAGGTTGGCCTGCTGTGGCCGAATGCCTTGCAGCTGGTTCCAGGCCAGCGAGCCCAACTGCACTTCCAGCAGCTCACGCAGGCCGTTGAGTTCGAAGCGCATCGAGTCGAACACCCGTTGATCCACCGAAGGCGCAGCGGGTGCCGGCGCGGGACGCGGCGGCTCGACGAAGGTCGGTTCGATCAGGGGTTCGGCAGCGGTCAGCGGCAAACCGGCGAACAACTGGCGATTGTTCGTTGAATCGCCATCGCCACGCAGGCTCAATTCCGCCTGGGCAGTGACGATCCGCGACTGGGTTTTGCGCAACTCGTCTTCGAGTTCGATATTCGGCACGCGTGGAGCCAGCGCGGACAGTTTGTAATCCAGGGCAGCCGTCAGCTCGACCCCGCCGGCGATCCGGCGGTTACCGATAATGGCGGCATCGGCGCCCAGCTCATCGCGAACCAGTTTCATGGCCTGACGCATATCGGCGGCGAAAAAACGCTTCACTTGCATAACCCACTACCTCAGCCGTTGGGCCCTACTGTCGCAACGATGGTCACCTGCTTGTTGTCAGGAATCTCCTGATACGCCAACACATGCAAACCCGGGACTGCGAGCCGTCCGAACCGCGAGAGCATCGCGCGGACCGGACCTGCTACCAGCAGTATCACCGGTTGACCTTGCATTTCCTGACGCTGCGCCGCATCGATCAACGAGCGTTGCAACTTCTCGGCCATGCTTGGCTCCAGCAGTACGCCCTCTTCCTGGCCTTGTCCGGCCTTCTGCAAACTATTGAGCAATATCTGTTCCAACCTTGGCTCAAGGGTGATCACAGGCAGCTCCGACTCAAGCCCTACAATGCTTTGGACGATGGCACGGGACAATCCGACGCGCACCGCGGCAACTAACGCGGCAGTATCTTGACTCTTGTTGGCATTGTTAGCGATGGCCTCGGCGATGCTGCGGATATCGCGCACCGGCACCTGCTCGGCCAACAGCGCCTGCAGCACCTTGAGCAGTTGCGACAGCGACAGAATGCCGGGCACCAACTCCTCCGCAAGCTTGGGCGAGCCTTTGGCCAGCAATTGCATGAGTTGCTGGACTTCTTCGTGGCCGATCAGCTCGCTGGAGTGCTTGTAGAGAATCTGGTTGAGGTGGGTGGCGACCACCGTGCTGGCGTCCACCACCGTATACCCCAGCGATTGCGCCTGGGCGCGCTGGCTGACTTCGATCCACACCGCCTCCAGGCCGAAGGCCGGATCTTTGGCGGTAATGCCATTGAGCGTGCCGAAGACCTGCCCCGGATTGATCGCCAGTTCGCGATCCGGGTAGATCTCGGCCTCGGCCAGGATCACGCCCATCAGGGTCAGGCGATAGGCGCTGGGCGCCAGGTCGAGGTTGTCACGAATATGCACGGTCGGCATGAGGAACCCGAGGTCTTGGGAGAGCTTCTTGCGCACCCCCTTGATCCGCGCCAGCAACTGGCCGCCCTGGTTGCGGTCCACCAGCGGAATCAGCCGGTAGCCGACTTCCAGGCCGATCATGTCGATCGGGGTCACGTCATCCCAGCCCAGCTCCTTGGTTTCCTGGGCGCGGGCTGGCGAGGGCAGCAGCTCCTGCTGGCGCTGGACCTCTTGCAGCGCCTGGACCTTGACTTTGTTCTGTTTCTTCCAGAACAGATAAGCACCGCCGGCCGCCACCGCCGCCATGCTGAGAAAGGAAAAATGCGGCATGCCCGGCACCAGGCCCATCACCGCCATCATGCCAGCGGCCACTGCGAGGGCCTTGGGCGAGGCAAACATCTGCCGATTGATCTGCTTGCCCATTTCTTCGGAACCGGAAGCACGGGTCACCATGATCGCCGCAGCGGTCGACAGCAACAGTGATGGCAATTGCGCCACCAAACCGTCACCGATGGTCAGCAGCGCGTACACCTTGCCTGCATCGCCAAAGCTCATGCCGTGCTGGAAGATACCGACTGCCATGCCGCCGATCAGGTTGATGAACAAAATCAACAGACCGGCGATGGCATCACCGCGAACGAATTTGCTGGCACCGTCCATGGAACCGTAGAACTCGGCTTCCTGAGCCACTTCCATACGGCGCGCCTTGGCCTGGCCCTGATCGATCAGCCCGGCGTTCAAGTCGGCGTCGATCGCCATTTGTTTGCCGGGCATCGCATCGAGGGTGAAACGCGCGCTCACTTCGGAAATCCGTCCGGCACCCTTGGTCACGACCACGAAGTTGATGATCATCAGGATCGCAAAGACCACGATACCGACCACGTAGTTGCCGCCGATCACCACCTCACCGAAGGCCTGGATCACCTTGCCGGCGGCGGCATGGCCGTCCTGGCCGTGGAGCATCACCACGCGGGTCGAGGCCACGTTCAGCGCCAGGCGCATCAAGGTGGCGACCAGCAAAATGGTCGGGAACACCGCAAAATCCAGCGGCCGCAAGGCGTAGACGCAGACCAGCAGCACGACGATCGACAAGGCAATGTTGAAAGTGAAAAACACGTCGAGCAGGAACGGCGGGATTGGCAACATCATCATCGCCAGCATGACCAACAGCAACAGCGGCACACCCAGATTGCCTCGACTGAGGTCCGCCAGGTTGCTGCGAGCACTGTTGACTAACTGAGAGCGATCCACCGGTATTTCCCCGTCCCTTGAAGCAAACTTTTGACGCCAAAAGCAGGCGCAGAGCGGGTACTGCAAGAAGCCTTCCAACTTTTGTGCAGGCGAATAAGAGTGGGGCGTCGAGGGTGTGTAAGGATCAAGGATATGCGGTGCCCGGGAGGACGCTATCGCGAGCCTGCTCGCGATGAGGCCAGCACTACCAACAACCATCCAGAGCGGGCAATACGGCCAGGAATTTTCCGACAGGCTTTTAAGGTTGCCGGTAGGAAATCGCGTGTTTAGTCTTCGGGAGTCGCTGCCAATTCAGCGATCGGATTTGACCGTCCGCGTAAATCAAGGCGCATCAGCGCCCAAGACCTATTTCAGGCGCTTTTTTTGCACCTGAGGTATCGTGTCGCGGCAGCTGTGCGTGGGACACCTTCGGGTGTGCCGGGTCCCTTGATTCCCGGTCGGTCAACCCGCGTACAGCTGCCACCCATTCGTTTGACCGCGAATGGTGGCAGCTCCACTTAATCAAGGAGCTTCACCATGACCAAAGTCACCCCCGACCCACCAGAAACACCCTGCGTTTCCCCCTACCAATCCCTGGACTCCAAAAAACTCCACCAGGCCGCCCACCGAGCCCTCGATCACTACCTGAACCCGCCCTCCCCGGCCAAGCCGTGCTCCAGCGATGACCGCCGCGTCCAGATCTTCACCGTCGCCCCCGACATCAACACCCAAGACTTGCTGGCCTACTCCTACGAAACCTTCAGCTCGGCCACCCATGAATACCCGGTGAAACCGGTGAGAGCAGAACAACGTTGAAAAATGCTGCCGAGCGGCGCCCGTAGCAGCTGCCGAGCCTGCGAGGCTGCGTTCGGCCGCGAAGCGGTCGTTAAACCAGGCAGCGCGTTCTTTCAGACAAACCGCGTACACAGGTTTTGCGAGGACTTCGGTCGAGCGCGACCCCGGCTTGAACGCAGCCTCGCGGGCTCGGCAGCTGCGGCGGGCGCTAGAGCCAAAAAAGAGGTGCAGACA
This sequence comes from Pseudomonas sp. KH_050, assembly GCF_057838875.1. Lineage (NCBI taxonomy): Bacteria > Pseudomonadati > Pseudomonadota > Gammaproteobacteria > Pseudomonadales > Pseudomonadaceae > Pseudomonas > Pseudomonas sp. KH_050. Next base: position 4,646,502 of record NZ_CM174478.1, read on the forward strand.
TCAAGAATCGCGGCGCAGATCCGCCGGTATCGGCAGGTCCTTGAGCGGCTCCGGCCGTTTCCCCTTACCCGCCCGATGCTGGCGAATCTGGTACACATACGCCAACACCTGGGCCACCGCCAGGTACAGCCCCGCCGGGATTTCCTGCTCGAGTTCGGTGGAGTAATAGATCGAGCGCGCCAGGGCTGGTGATTCGAGCAGCAGGATATCGTTGGCCACGGCAATTTCGCGGATCTTCAAGGCAGTGAAGTCACTGCCCTTGGCCAGCAGCACCGGCGCACTGCCCTTCTCCGGGTCGTACTTGAGCGCCACCGCATAGTGAGTCGGGTTGGTGATGACCACGTCAGCCTCGGGCACCGCCGCCATCATCCGCCGTTGCGACATCTCGTACTGCAGCTGGCGAATCCGCTGTTTGACCTCGGGGCGACCTTCCTGATCCTTGCTCTCGTCGCGGATTTCCTGCTTGGTCATCAGCAGTTTCTTGTGGCTTTCCCAGAGCTGCACCGGCACATCCACCGCGGCGATCAGCAGCAGGCCACAGGCCATCCACAGGGTACTCCAGCCGACCAGCTGAACACTGTGAATGATCGCCTGGTCCAGCGGTTCATGGGCGATGCGCAGCAAGTCGTCGATGTCCGCCGACAACACCGCCAAGGCCACGAACAGCACGATGAAAAACTTGGCCAGGGCCTTGAGCAATTCGACCAGAGCCTTGGCCGAGAACATGCGCTTGAGGCCTGCCGCCGGGTTCATCCGGCTGAACTTGGGGGCCATGGTATTGGCGGCGAACAACCAGCCTCCCAGGGCGATCGGCCCGATCAGCGCCGCCAGCAGCAAGCAAATCAACACCGGCTGCAGCGCCAGGATGGCGATCTTTCCCGAGTGCAGCAGGTAAAGGCCCATGGAGCGTGTGTCGACGATCACTTCACGGGGCAGGGTGAAATTCAGCCGCATCAACTCCAGCAGATCCTGCGCCAACGCGCCGCCGTAGATCAGCAAGGCGCTGGCTCCGACCAGCATGATCGCCAGGGTATTGAGCTCCTTGGAGCGGGCGACCTCGCCCTTTTCCCGAGAGTCCTTTTTGCGCTTCTCCGTGGGGTCTTCTGTTTTGTCCTGACCGCTTTCGCTTTCTGCCATGACTCAGCGCGCCCGTGCCAGTTCGCGTAAAAACTGCAAGGCTTCGGCTGCCAGCGGTTGATACTGATTGAGGATGTCCGCCAGGCCGACCCAGAAAATAACCAGACCCAGGACCATGGTCAGCGGAAAGCCGATGGAGAAGATGTTCAATTGCGGCGCCGCCCGGGTCATCACACCAAAGGCGATATTGACCACTAACAGCGCGGTGATCGCCGGCAACACCAGCATCAGCGCCGCGCCCAGGACCCAGCCCAGCTTGCCGGCAATCTCCCAGAAGTGATTGACCAGCAAGCCACCGCCCACCGGCAAGGTGGTGAAGCTTTCGGTCAGCACCTCGAACACCACCAGATGCCCGTTCATGGCCAGAAACAGCAGGGTCACCAACATGGTCAGAAATTGCCCGATCACCGCCACCGAAACGCCGTTGGTAGGGTCGACCATCGAGGCGAAACCCATGCCCATCTGGATCGCGACGATCTGTCCGGCCACCACGAACGCCTGGAAGAACAACTGCAAGGAGAATCCCAGCAAGGCTCCGATGATGATCTGCTCGGCAACCAGCAGCAGCGCACTGAGGTCCAGCGCGTGCACCTCGGGCATCGGTGGCAGGCCCGGTACAATCACCACGGTGATCGCCAGGGCGAAGTACAAGCGGATACGCGTGGACACCAGGGTCGTACCGAAAATCGGCATGACCATCAGCAACGAGCCGACCCGAAACAGCGGCAACACGAAGGTCGCTACCCAGGTGCTGATCTGCGTGTCGGTAAGCGCCAGCAACGACATGGGCTAACCGATCAGCTGCGGAATACTGCCGTACAACTGCAGGATGTATTCCATAAAGGTTTGCACCAGCCAGGGCCCGGCAACGATCAGGGTCACCAGCATCACCAGCAGCCGTGGCAGGAAGCTCAGGGTCTGTTCGTTGATCTGGGTGGCGGCCTGGAACATCGCCACCAGCAACCCCACCAGCAAACTCGGGATGACCAGCACCGCGACCATCAGGGTGGTCAGCCAGAGCGCTTCACGGAACAGGTCTACTGCGACTTCAGGAGTCATAACGCGCTACCCGCGAGTAAGGTTTCAAACGCCACCAAAACTGCCGGCCAGCGTGCCGATGATCAACGCCCAGCCATCCACCAGCACGAACAGCATGATCTTGAACGGCAGGGAAATAATCAGCGGCGAGAGCATCATCATGCCCATGGCCATCAGCACACTGGCCACCACCAGGTCGATGATCAGGAACGGAATGAAGATCATGAAGCCGATCTGGAACGCGGTTTTCAGCTCCGAGGTGACGAACGCCGGGACCAGAATGGTCAGCGGCGCCTGATCGGGGCTGGCGATATCCGTGCGCTTGGACAGGCGCATGAACAGCTCCAGGTCGCTGCTGCGGGTCTGCGCCAGCATGAAGTCCTTGAGCGGCACTTGCGCCTTGGCCACGGCGTCCTGGGCCGAGAGCTTTTCAGCCAGATAAGGCTGCAAGGCATCCTGATTCACCCGGTCGAAGACCGGCGCCATGATGAACATAGTCAGGAACAGCGCCATCCCGGTGAGGATCTGGTTCGATGGCGTCTGTTGCAGACCCAGGGCCTGACGCAGGATCGAGAAGACGATGATGATCCGGGTGAAACTGGTCATCAGCATGACGAACGCCGGAATGAAGCTCAGCGCGGTCATGATCAGCAGGATTTGCAGGCTGACCGAGTATTCCTGAGCACCGTCGGCGTTAGTGCCCAGGGTGATGGCCGGAATCGACAGCGGATCGGCAGCAAACGCCAACGGAGCAGCCAGCATCAGAATCAGCGTTAACAGGATGCGCAGCGGCATTACTTCTTATCCTTGTCTTTGCCCAACAGCTCCATCAGGCGCTGGGCAAACTCCGGAATCGCCTGCTCGGTGCTCGGCACTTGCACCGGCTCCTTGAGCACATGCAACGCGGTGATGGTGCCCGGGGTCAGGCCGAGCAGAATCTGTTCGTTACCGACCTGCACCAGCATCAGCCGATCCCGCGGCCCGAGCGCGCGCGAGCCAATCAGTTCGATCACTTGTCCCTTGCCGCCAGGTCCGGCCTGTTGCACCCGGCGCAACAGCCAGGCCAGGAAGAAGATCAGGCCCAGCACCAGCAACAGACCCAGCACCAACTGCGTCAGTTGCCCGCCCACACCGCTGCCGGCCACCGGCGCGGCAGCAGTCGCCAGCGGTTCGGCTGCCCAGGCGTTGAACGGCAACGCCAATACTGCACCGAGTAGCTTTTTCACTCAGCGCAGCTTCTTGATGCGTTCGCTTGGGCTGATCACGTCTGTCAGGCGAATGCCGAACTTCTCGTTGACCACCACTACTTCGCCGTGAGCGATCAGTGTGCCGTTGACCAGTACGTCCAACGGTTCGCCGGCCAGACGATCGAGCTCGATCACCGAGCCCTGGTTCAACTGCAACAGGTTACGGATGTTGATTTCGGTGCTGCCGACTTCCATGGAGATCGATACCGGGATATCCAGAATCACATCCAGGTTCGGACCGTCGAGGGTGACCTGTTCGTTATTCCTCGGCACGCTGCCGAATTCTTCCATCGGCAGACGGTTGGAGGACGGGCCGTTATCGGCTGCCAGCAAGGCATCGATGTCGTCCTGGCTGGCATCACCGGACTCTCCCAGCGCAGCCGCCCATTCATCAGCCAAGGCCTGATCTTCCGCGGAAATTACATCGTCATTAGCCATCAGTGGTCCTCGGCGGGCAAAAATTCATTCAACAAAAGCGACGGGGGTATACGCGCCGCTTAACGGCGCACGATCGGTTCAATCACTTGCAGCGCCAGGTTGCCCTTGTGGGAACCCAGCTTGACCTTGAAGGCCGGCACGCCATTGGCGCGCATGATCAATTCATCCGGCAGTTCCACCGGGATCACATCACCGGGCTGCATGTGCAGGATGTCCCGCAGACGCAACTGGCGACGCGCGACCGTAGCGCTGAGCGGCACATCGACGTCCAGCACATCCTGGCGCAAGGCGTTGACCCAACGTTCGTCCTGGTCATCGAGATCCGACTGGAAACCGGCATCGAGCATTTCCCGCACCGGCTCGATCATCGAGTACGGCATGGTCACGTGCAGATCGCCGCCACCGCCATCGAGTTCAATGTGGAAGGTCGAGACGACGACCGCTTCGCTCGGCCCGACGATGTTGGCCATGGCCGGGTTGACCTCCGAGTTGATGTACTCGAAGTTCACTTCCATGATCGCTTGCCAGGCTTCCTTCAAATCGATGAAGGCCTGCTCCAGCACCATGCGCACCACGCGCAATTCGGTCGGGGTAAATTCACGGCCTTCGATCTTTGCGTGACGACCGTCACCGCCGAAGAAGTTGTCCACCAGTTTGAACACCAGTTTGGCGTCGAGGATGAACAGTGCGGTGCCGCGCAACGGCTTGATCTTGACCAGGTTGAGGCTGGTCGGCACATAGAGCGAGTGCACGTATTCGCCGAACTTCATCACCTGCACGCCACCGACGGCAACGTCCGCGGATCGGCGCAGCATGTTGAACATGCTGATGCGGGTATAGCGGGCAAAACGCTCGTTGATCATTTCCAGGGTCGGCATGCGTCCGCGGACGATGCGATCCTGGCTGGTCAGGTCATAACTTTTGACACTGCCGGGCTCGGCAGCGTTGTCGGTCTGTACCAGACCGTCGTCGACACCATGCAACAGCGCATCGATCTCATCCTGGGACAGCAGGTCCTGCACGGCCATGTCGTGTTCCTACTGCAGTACGAAGTTAGTAAAGAGCAACTGCTCGACCACCACTTTGCCCACTTCTTTCTGCGCCACTTCCTGCACGCTGGCAGTTGCCTTCTGGCGCAGCATCTCCTGGCCGACCGGGGTCGCCAGGGCTTCGAAGCTTTGCCCGGAGAAGAGCATGACCAGGTTGTTGCGAATCACCGGCATGTGGATTTTCAGCGCATCCAGATCGGCCTGATTACGCGCCAGCAGGGTGATGCTCACCTGCATGTAGCGCTGACGGCCGTTGTGGTTGAAGTTGGCGACGAAGGCCGGGGCCATCGACTCATAGATCGCCGCGGGCTTGATGAGGCTGACGACATCGGCAGGGGCTTCAGGCTTGCTCTTGGCGCTGTGCATGACGTACCAGGTCGCCCCGATTGACACACCGATAACCAGCAGCAAAGCCAGAACGATCAGCAGAATAAGCTTGAGTTTGCCTTTCCCGGCGGGGTCTTTTACTGCTTCGCTCTTCGCCATGCCAATAATCCGTCACTATTCGGGTTTTCACAGTCGCACGGCAAGGCAAGAGCAAGTGTTATGCCAGAGTTGTCTGTAGGGAAAAGGATCGGGTGGGGGTGTGAAGTAAAGATCGCAGCCTCGCTACGCTCGACAGCTCCTACGGGCTGCGATCTTTTCACAGACGCCGCAAATTCAATCAGGCGTAATAATCCACCGCACTGGAACCCAATACTGTGGTGCTGGTGGCGGCCACTTCGGCGACTGTCATCGGCAATTCTTCATCCACCGAATCCAGGCGACCACCGCTGGCGCCGGTTCGCCCGCCCTGCCCCTGCTGAGCCTGTTCCTGACCCTGCCAGCCACGGGACTGATCGGACACGTTGACGTCGACCTGGCCCATACCCTGTTGGCTGAACATCTCGCGCAAGCGGTACATCTGCCCTTCGAGTGCTTCGCGGACTACCGCGTGACCGCTCATGAAGGTCACCTGGGTCTGCTGATCGGCAGCCATGTTCACCCGAATATCCAGACGCCCCAGCTCGGCCGGCTGCAGCTGAATATCGGCCGACTTGAGGTTGGCGCTGGACAGGTACATGACCCGGTTGACTACCTCTTCGGTCCAGCCACTTTGATGCATCGCCAACGGTTGATTCACCGGCAGCGTGTTGGCGGTTTTTGGCGTGGCGGCCTGGGTCAATGCCGCCAGACGGTTGGCGAAGTCATCGACCCGGGTATCGCTGGCGGCAGTTGTCAGGTCTTTGAGGCCATCATCGATCAAGCCACTAAAGGCCTTGTCCGTGCCCTGCTCGGTACCGCCGGTATCGGCCTGCTCCAGCATGCCCGCCAGCGCATTGGTGAAGTTCTGCGCCGGGGTCGGTTCGGCCGCAGGCGCAGCCGCCTTGCCTTGAGCCTGACTGGACGCCGAGACATGCCCGCTCTGCTCGAGGGCCAGACGTACCGCCGGCAACGCATCAAGTGGATCGGCTTCAGGGTCGAAATCGGCATCGACCGGTACCGCCGAGGCGGCCAACGGCGCCTCAACCGCAGCAACAGCCGCCGGCGTGGGCACCACTGCCTGCATCAGTGCCGGGGCCAGGGCCGGATCAACGGCAACCATGTCGGTCAGCGGGGCATCGGTCGCAGCCCCAGCGTCGCTGACGAGCTTATCGTCCGCCTCGACTGCTTGATCGCCAGGCAAGGCATTGCCGCTATCGGCAACTGCCGGCTGCGGGGCGGCAGCCTTATCAGTGGCCGCGCCCTGCTGGTCGCGCAGCGGTTTTGCCGATCCCTCTCCCGCCGCGACAGGCTTGTTCATCGCCTCTTTGGCAAGCACCTGGGAAAAATGTGCAGGCTTATCCCCAGCCCCGGCAACGGTTGCCTGGTTATTGGCAGTCGCGGCCTGAGGCTTGGCCGTGGTCGCGGCCTGAAGAAGCATGTTTGGGGCGAGGGGCATAAAACGGTCTCCAGTGCACTGGGGGCGTTGGCACGGTTGCAAGCTAACCAGCAAGGTAGAGCAAAGGTCGAGCCAGGTTCGCTCGGTGGAGACGAAAACCGCCCGGCGGCAGTTTTCAACATTGGAAGCGCTGGCGCTCTTCTTTGAACAGAGGCCGAACTATAGCGAATTCGCCGTCAATCTCGGCGACCAGCTTTTTGATACCGCCCAGCAACGGTTCTTTGGCTCGCTGCTCAAGTTGATGGCACAACTCGGCGAGACGGATAGCGCCCATATTGCTGCTGCTGCCTTTGAAGCTATGGGCCGTGATGATGAGCTGATAGGCATCACTGGCTTTATGCAGCAATCGCAAGCGCTCTTCGGAATCTGCAAGAAAGGTATCCAGCAACAGCGGATACTCGTCTTCCATGACTTCGCGCAATGCGCTCAGCACCTCGTGGTCTAGATGGATCTCAGCCACTTGTTCACTCCCTGATCAAGAATTTGGAGATTATGCCAGAGCCTCCCATGAAAACTCCACGCAGGCACTTCGACCATCGTCGGACCAGCTCGCGCTATGGCTCAATTGGCGAACCAAACCAAGGCCACGCCCTGACAAACGATCGACATCCACGGGCCTGGCCATCACTCGCTGCACATCAAAGCCTTCGCCACTGTCTTCGACCCGAACCACCAGGCATCCGCCCTCGCCCCTCGGCGCCACCTGCAAATGCACGCGCACGTAACCCTCTTGCAGTTGGTCCAGACGCGCATTGCGCTGCTGGTAGTAGTGCGCAAAACCGCGGGCATCGCGCTTGATGCTCGAGTCCAACCCCAACACGCCGTGCTCCAGGGCATTGGAATAGAGTTCGGCCATTACACTGTAGAGCGCGCCGCTTTGCCCCCGCAGGCCATGCACCTCAAGCAACAACTGCAACAAATAAGGCAATGGATTGAAACGTTTGAGGGTGGCTGCGCGAAACTCGAAACTCACCGACCAATCCAGCGGGCACGACTGGCCACTGTCGGAATAGATCATCACCGGCCGGGTCATCTGGTCGGCCTCCAGCAGGCTCACCTCGACCATGCTCACATCGTCACGCGCCTCACCGCGAAAATCCCTCAGCGCCTGTTCGATCTCCTCGAACAATCGATCTGGCTGGCGATTGGCGGCAAACACCTGCCGCAAGCGCTCGACGCCAAATAACTGTTCACTCGCATCACAGGTATCGATCACCCCGTCCGACAGCAGGAAGATCCGGTCTCCAAGTGCCATGGGCAAGACTTCGGTCCGATCATCGAAGTCTTGCGCGCCGAGGATGCCCAAAGGTAAATGCTGCGAAAGCAGCGGTGTGCGTTCACCCGTGGCGATGCAATGCAGGTAACCATCCGGCATCCCGCCATTCCAGACCTCCACCGCACGGCGCTGAAAACTCAGGGACAGCAGAGTCGCGCAGCAAAACATATCCACCGGCAGGATGCGCTTGAGCTTGGCATTCATCTCGCGCAGGGTTTCCGACAGGCCGTAGCCCTTGGCGGTCATGCCATAAAAGACTTCCGCCAACGGCATGGCACCGACCGCGGCCGGCAAGCCATGGCCGGTGAAATCGCCCAGCAGCACGTGCATATCGCCCGCCGGGGTGAATGCCGCGAGCAGCAAATCGCCATTGAACAGTGCATAAGGCGATTGCAGGTAACGAATGTTCGGCGCGCTCAGGCAGCCGGAATGCGCCACCTTGTCGAACACTGCCTTGGCCACCCGCTGCTCGTTGAGCAAGTAATCATGGTGCCGGGCAATCTGGTCGCGCTGCTCGAGCACCGTCGCCTGCAGTCTGCGCAAACGGTCCATGGCCTTGATCTTGGCCGCCAGAATCACCTGGTTATACGGCTTTGCCAGAAAGTCGTCGCCGCCGGCCTCCAGGCAGCGGGCCAGGGCTTCGCTTTCGGTCAGGGAGGTCAGGAAGATGATCGGCACCAGGGTTTCGCCGGCCAATTGCTTGATCCGGCGCGCCGCCTCGAAACCGTCCATCACCGGCATCATGGCGTCCATCAACACCAGTTGCGGGCGCTGCTGCTCGAACAGCGCCAGCGCTTCGGCGCCGTTGCTGGCGGTCAGCACGGCATGCCCCTGGCGCCGGACGATGGTCGACAGCAGCAGCCGATCGGCCGCACTGTCTTCGGCGATCAGCACCGTCAGCGCTTCGAACCCCGATTGCATGGCGATCAACTGATGTCGAAGAGTTTGTCGAAATTGGAGATGGCGAGGATCTTGCGCACGTCCGAGCTGCTATTGATCACTTTCACGTCGGAGCGTTCTCCACCGGCATGATCACGCAACAACAACAGCATGCCCAGCGCCGAGCTGTCGAGATAGGTTGCTTCCTTCAAGTCCACTACAACCGCACTGGGTGCCTGGATGAAACGCTCGTAGCAGTCGCGAAACTCCTGATGCTTGCCAAAATCAAAGCGACCCTTGATCGAAATCGTGAGTTTTTGCCCGTCCGGTGACACTTCTGATTCAACCGACATGATAATGCTTCCTTGTCATTGGCAACCTGTACAAGGTTTAGCATCCTACAGCCTCACGGGCAACAGGCCGCTAGTCCAAAGTCGTAATGTCGCCCCCATAACTCTGAAATATTCCCTTCTTTGCTTCGCAAAACGCCCCGCTACGCGGTTAATCACAGTCTGGCCGGGGACGATGCGGTCCTTGACGGAACGATTGCACTGGACTTCGAGGCGCGCAATTCAGCCGATGACCTCGATGAACAGGGACTCGTAATCCAGCTTCCTGGCGCCATCGGATTTTTTCAGTTGATAGGAAAACTCCACCTGGACCCTGGCCAGATGCTTGAGAGTGGCGTAAGGGACCAGCAGCTCGACGATGCTTGGAACTTCTTTGACCGGCGCTTCGATATTGAAGTAGACAGGAGCCCCATTTGCCGGTGTGCCGCGCACGCTCACGTCGATGATGTCGGCGGGCGTGTAGCCATCCCCGATGGCCACGACTTGCACGGTCGCGGCCTTGCCGTCCAGCTCATTCAGATGGAGTTCACCGCGCCGGGATTCCTTTAAGAGGGGGTGATCGAGGAAGGCACTGATTGAGGAAGCAGACGCTTGAGAAGGCATGGGAAACTCCTGTAGGGATCTGGCTTACGGAGTTATTCAATCCTCAAGCAGGGAGGCTGGCTACTGTCAGAACTAACAGGTGGAAGGCATGAAGCGCGGAAAAACATAACCGTCTGTCAGAAACCAGGACCTGACGAAGCCGGTGGCTCACCTGCGCAAAACCGCCTCAGTACTGATCCTTGCGCGGCATGCGTTGCGACAACTCATCCAGCAACTTCTGCTCGCGCTTGTCTTCCAGCTGTCGCGCCTCGTCGATATAGCGCTGAACCAGCTTGCGCAAGCCCTCGACCCGCGCATAGGCCTGTTGCCAGGTATCCCGGGCCTTGTTCAGGTTGTTCTGGTGCCAGGCCAGGCTTTGCCGCTGCTGGCCGACCGCGGTTTCCAGCTGGTTGAGGAAGTGCTGGTAATTCATCAGCCATTGCCCGGACACCCCCTGGCTGCCGCGCTCGATCCATTGCTGCTGGTATTCGCCGCGAAAGCGTTCCAGGTCTCCCAGCTTGCTTTCGGCCAGGCAGACCTGGCCCTGAAAGTGCCCCAGACGCTGGGCGGCGTTGCGCTCGGCGCGTTCGGCCATGTCGACCACTGGCGCCAGACGCGCCGCACGGCTCTGGGCCATGGCCTAATACCAACCAGACAAGGCGACACGCGACCTGTAGCAGCTGCCGCCAGGCTGCGTCCGACTGCGCAGCAGTCGTAAAATCAAGCGCTGCGGTGTTTCAGGCGAGCCGTGCAAGCAGGTCTGGCGCCTGCTGCGCAGTCGGACGCAGGCTTCGCCAGCTGCTACAAGTACGCGCCACAGGTATCGGGCCATGGCGCGTTAACCGCCGACCGCGGGGGCGAATACCGAGGCGAGATGGGCCACGCTCTCGCCCTGGCTGATGTTGTCGTTCAAGCCCTGGCGCAGATAGGTGACCATGGCGGGCTGCAAGGCAATGGCCATATCGGTTTCCCGATCGCCGCCAGGCACATAGGCGCCGACGCTGATCAGGTCACGGCTTTGCTGGTAGCGCGACCAGAGCTGTTTGAAGTGTTGCGCGCGCTGCATGTGTTCGGCGCTGACCACCGACGGCATGACCCGGCTGATGGAGGCTTCGATATCGATGGCCGGGTAGTGCCCCTCTTCCGCCAGGCGCCGCGACAACACGATGTGACCGTCAAGCACACCCCGTGCAGAGTCGGCGATCGGGTCCTGCTGGTCGTCGCCTTCCGAGAGCACGGTATAGAACGCAGTGATCGAACCACCGCCCGCCTCGGCGTTACCGGCGCGCTCCACCAGTTTCGGCAGTTTGGCGAACACCGAAGGCGGATACCCCTTGGTCGCCGGCGGCTCGCCGATGGCCAGGGCGATTTCCCGCTGGGCCTGGGCGAAACGGGTCAGCGAATCCATCAGCAACAGGACATTCTTGCCCTTGTCGCGAAAGTATTCGGCAATCCGCGTGCAATACATCGCCGCGCGCAAGCGCATCAGCGGCGCATCATCCGCTGGGGACGCGACGACCACCGAGCGCTTGAGGCCTTCTTCACCGAGGCTATGCTCGATGAACTCTTTAACTTCACGACCGCGCTCGCCGATCAGCCCGACGACAATGATGTCGGCCTCGGTAAAGCGAGTCATCATCCCCAGCAGCACACTCTTGCCGACGCCGGTACCGGCGAACAGCCCCAAGCGCTGACCGCGGCCGACCGTCAATAAACCGTTGATGCAGCGAATACCCACGTCAAGCGGCTGACTGATCGGGTTGCGCTTGAGCGGATTGATGGTCGGGCCATCCATCGGCACCCAGTCTTCGGCCTTCATGCCCCCTTTGCCATCGAGCGCCCGCCCGGCGCCATCGAGCACCCGGCCGAGCATGCTCATGCCCATCGGCAAACGACCGGTATCGGCCAGCGGAACCACCCGCGCGCCCGGCGCGATGCCGGCGACACTGCCCACCGGCATTAGAAAGATTTTGTCGCCGGAGAAACCCATGACTTCAGCCTCGACCTGCACCGGGTGATAACTGTCATCGTTGATCACCACACAGCGACTGCCCATGGCCGCGCGCAAGCCTTCGGCTTCAAGCGTCAAGCCGACCATGCGCAACAGACGCCCTTCAAGGATTGGCTGACCGAGCAATTGGGTGGCCTCGGCGTAGCTGCCCAGGCGCTTGGCGAAGCTGGTTCGCTCAAGGCGCATCGGGAGTGTCCAGTTCAATGCTCAGGTCCGCTGCGGCCGGATGCAAAGCCTGTTCGTGCAACTGGTCGAAGAGTTTGGCCATGACCTGACTGATCCGCGTTTCGATCGTCGCATCAATGCGGCTGTGGGGGGTTTCAACCCGCAGGCCACCGGGCTGCAACGTGGCGTCTTCGACGATTCGCCATTTTTCCTCATGGCGTTCGCGCAGGGCTTTGACCTGTTCGAAATCCTGTGGATTGATAAACAGGCGGACATTCTCCGCGCCCAGCGGCAACAGCTTCAACGCTTCGCGCATCACCCGCTCGAGCTGCGTCGAATCGATCGCCAGTTCGCGCTGAATGACCTGCCGGGTGATGTGCTCGACCAATCCGACCATGGCCTTCTCGATCTGCGAGTCCTGATCGGCAATCGGTTCGAACAGGTTGCCCATCAGCCGTTCAAGGCTGGCCAGTCGAGTGCCCAAGGCCACTTCGGCTTCCTGGCGCACCTTGAGTTGAGTGCTGTGAAAGCCCTCTTTCTCACCGGTCGCGAAGCCTTCGTTATAGGCCTCCTGGCGGATGCTTTCGAGCTCTTCAAGGGTCAGTGGCTGGACTTCTTCCAGCGGCACTTCTTCCATCTCGACCGGTGTTTCTTCCACGATCGGCTCGGGCTCAGGCTCCGGTTGATGCGGGTCGAAACTGGGCAGCGACCAGACGTCGAAACCACCGACGTCACAGGCGCGAATCAGGTCGCTGGGGGATTCGTCTTTGTTGGAAGGCCCCACTTAAATCATTTCCTCGCCGCCCTTGCCGCCGAGAACGATTTCTCCGGCTTCGGCCATACGGCGGGCAATGGTGAGGATTTCTTTCTGCGCGGTTTCCACATCGCTGACACGCACCGGGCCCTTGGCCTCGAGGTCGTCGCGCAACAATTCGGAGGCTCGCTTGGACATGTTCTTGAAAATCTTCTCCTTGACGCCTTCGTCCGAGCCCTTGAGGGCCAGCACCAGTACGTCCGAGGAAACTTCGCGCAGCAGTGCCTGGATACCCCGATCGTCGACATCGGAGAGGTTGTTGAAGACGAACATCAGGTCCTCGATCTGACCGGACAGGTCTTCGTCGACATCGCGAATCGCGTCCATCAGCTGACCTTCGATCGAGCTGTCGAGGAAGTTCATGATGTCGGCAGCACGCTTGATGCCGCCCAGAGTGGTGCGCGAAGCGTTGGAATTGCCGGAGAACTGCTTCTCGAGAATCTGGTTGAGCTCTTTCAGGGCCGCAGGCTGGACAGTGTTGAGCGAGGAAACCCGCAACACGATATCGAGCCGTACCTTATGGTCGAAATGCCCGAGCACTTCGCCGGCCTGGTCCGGGTCCAGGTAGGCGACGACTATCGCCTGGATTTGCGGGTGCTCGTAACGGATCACATCCGCCACTGCCCGTGGCTCCATCCACTTCAGGCTGTCCAGGCCGCTGGTGTTGCCACCCAGCAGGATCCGGTCGATCAGGCCGTTGGCCTTGTCTTCGCCCAGGGCCTGGGTAAGCATCTTGCGCACATAGTCATCGGAACCGACGCCAAGGCTGGTCTGGTCGCCGACGATTTCGACGAACTCGCTCATCACCTGCTCGACCTGCTCGCGGTGCACATTGCGCATCTGCGCCATGGCCACGCCGACCCGCTGGACCTCTTTGGGCCCCATGTGCCGCAGCACCTGCGCGGCATCGGTCGACCCCAGGGACAGCAGCAGAATCGCGGCCTTGTCGACCCGGGAAAGTTTGGCGGCGGCGGCTCGGTTATCACTCATCTGCGTTAATCCACTCTTTCACGACCTGAGCCACGCGACCCGGGTCTTCTGCCACCAGACTTTTGATTGCATTCAACTGTGCGTCATAACCTTCGCTCGGGCTCGGCAGCAGGATGCTTTGCGGGCCACCGAGGCTGACGCGATCGTTGGCCAGTTCGCCATCCAGACCGCCCATACCACCCAGCTCGACATCGCTGTCCAAACCGACCAGTTGCTTGCCTTTGCCGGTGATGTTGTTGAGCACCGGACGCAGCACACCGAACACCAGCACCAGGATGAACAACACCCCGAGCAGTTGCTTCACCACATCCCAGAACCAGGGTTGGGAGTAGAACGGAATTTCGGCAATCACTTCACCGCGCTCGGCGGAGAACGGCATGTTGATCACGCTGACGCTATCGCCACGGCTAGCGTCGAAACCCACCGCGTCCTGCACCAGGCGGGTGAAGCGCGCCAATTCGTCGGCGCTCCACGGCGCACGGGTGATTTCGCCATTGGCCGCGTTGAGCTTGACCTGGTCATCCACCACCACCGACACCGAGAGGCGATTCAACCGGCCCTGCTGCTGCTTGGTGTGGCTGATGGAGCGATCCAGCTCGAAGTTCTTGGTCGATTGTTGACGCTTGTCCGCCGGGTACGGTGCCAGCATCGGCTGACCGGTGGCCGGGTCCATGATCTGTTGACCGTTGGCATCGAGCAATGGCTGGCCTGGCTGCACCATGCCGGCCGATGCAGTGGCGCCTCCGGTGGTTTGCGGCGCGGAAGCCGGCGATGGTGGCTGGTTGCTCAGGGCACCCGGTACGCCTTGCGGGCCGTTGCTGGCGGTGCGTTGTTCATTGACCGATTGCTCGCTGCGCAACGCCGGCTGGTCCGGGTTGAACTGCTCGGAAGTCGACTCGACGGCGCTGAAGTCGACATCAGCCGAAACCTCGGCTTTGTAGCGGTCGTTGCCCAGTACCGGCTGCAGAATATTGTGCACACGCTGGGTAAGCATGCTTTCCATGCGCCGGCTGTAATCGAATTGCTTGCCAGCCATGGTCAGTTCGGAGTTTTCCGCCTGGTCGGAGAGCAGATTGCCCTTCTGGTCGACCACGGTGATCTGCGACTTGCTCAGTTCAGGAACGCTGGTGGCCACCAGATTGATAATTGCCAACACCTGGCCCGGCTCCAGCGAGCGACCGGAATACAGCTCCACCAGTACCGAAGCACTGGGCTTGCGCTCGTCACGCACGAACACCGAACTCTTCGGAATCGCCAGGTGCACCCGCGCGCCCTTGACGTTGTTCAAGCTGGAGATGGTCCGCGCCAGTTCACCTTCAAGGCCACGACGATAACGGGTCGCTTCCATGAACTGGCTGGTACCCAGGCCCTGGTCCTTGTCGAGGATCTCAAAACCGATATTGCCGTCGGTCGGGGTCACGCCGGCACCGGCCAGCTTGAGCCGCGCCCGCGACAGATCATCGGCCTTGACCAGCAAGGCACCGGAGTTGGGCTCGACGGTGTAGGTAATATCGGCAGCGGCCAGGGTGTCCATGACCTGCTTGGCGTCCATACCGGCAAGGCTGCCGTACAGCGGCCGGTAATCGGGCTGCTGGGACCACAACACCACGGCAAAACCAATCGCCACGCTCGCGGCCAGACCAACCATGAGGCCGACCTGACGCAACATGGTCATCTCGGAGAGGTTTTCCAGAAAGGACAAGCCGAACAGCGGCGGTTTGCCGTCTGCCGGGGTGGCCTTCGCCGGAACGTTATCGGAGATTGCTTCTGCCATGACTCGATGTCTTCCTTAAACCGGCATCTGCATGATGTCTTGGTACGCCTGAACCAGCTTGTTACGCACCTGGGTCAACGCCTGGAAAGAGACGCTGGCCTTCTGCGAGGAAATCATTACGTCGGTGAGGTCGACGCCGCTTTTGCCGATCTCGAAAGCGCTGGCCAACTGGCTCGAGGCCTGTTGAGTATCGTTGACCTTGTTGACGGCCTGCCCGAGCATGTCGGAGAAACTGCTGCCGGGCACTTGCGGCACTGCGACAGTCGACTTCGCTTGAGCCATGGCGTCCATTTGCATGGACCGCATGTCCAACATCAACCGATTAAATTCAATACCTTGGCTCATGGTCTGCTCTCTTTGACGACCCGCAATTTTTTGACGCTCAGGCGACGGGTAATGAGCTGTTAGCAACAAGGGTGCCAGCTCCCGGCCTGCCTCGAACAAAAGCCAATAGCGGCCGTTGCTGACAGACGAATCAGGTGGCGAACAAATAAGCCTCGACGTCCATGCCGGCGTCGCGCATTTGCGCCAGCTTGTAGCGCAAGGTCCGCGGGCTGATGCCCAGGCGCTCGGCCGCCTCTTTGCGACGTCCGCGCTCGGCGCGCAGGGTATCGATGATCATCTGGAACTCGCGCCGACGCAGATCGTCACCCAGCGCCCCCACCGACTCGCCCGACTCGCCCGACTCCCTGGCGACTGGCGTGGCGCGCACCTGCGGCTGGCCAGGCACGACCAACGACGGCAAAGGCGCGCAGGCCACGGGACCCTTCAGGCAGAAATCCTCAGGCTCAATCATGCCACCCTGTTGCAGGATCAGCGCCCGCTGGATCGCGTTATCCAGTTCACGCACGTTTCCCGGCCACGGATAGCCGATCAGGCAGGCCCGGGCCTCGACCGACAGGCGCGCCGCGGCGTGTTTCATTTTATGAACGTGCCTGGCCAGCAGCCGCTCGGCCAGCGGCAGGATGTCGGCGGTACGCTCGCGCAACGGACGCCAGGCCAGCGGAAACACCGAGAGCCGGTAGTAAAGGTCTTCACGGAAGCGCCCCGCCGCCACTTCCCCAGCCAGGTCACGGTTGGTGGTCGCCACCACGCGGATATCCAGGGGGATGGGTTTACGCCCGCCGACGCGCTCCACCTCACGCTCCTGCAACACCCGCAACAACTTGGCTTGCAGGCCCAGGGGCATTTCGGAAATTTCGTCGAGCAAAAGGGTGCCGCCATCGGCCTGCTCGAACTTGCCGGCCTGGGCGGCAATGGCGCCAGTGAACGAGCCCTTCTCGTGGCCGAACAAGGTAGCTTCAAGCATGTTGTCGGGAATCGCCGCACAGTTGATCGCGATAAACGGCTGACTGGCGCGATGGGAATGCTGGTGGATATACCGCGCCAGCACTTCCTTGCCGGTGCCGGATTCGCCGGAGATCAACACCGTGGAATCACTTCGAGCGACCCGCACTGCCAGCTCGAGCAGTTGCGCGCTGGCGGGTTCGAAGGCCACCGGACCTTCGTCCCGGGCAGCGCCGAGACAACCCAGGGCGTGCCGCGCCACCAGGTCGATCAAGGCCTTGGGTTCGAATGGCTTGACCAGATAATCGGCCGCGCCCTGGCGCATGGCGTCCACCGCCCGCTCGACCGCTCCGTGGGCGGTCATCAGCAGCACCGGCAGTTGCGGCTGACGCGCGCGCAGCAAGCCGAGCAACTGATGCCCGTCCATGCCCGGCATATTCACATCACTGACCACCAGATTGAACGCTTGCGCGGCTACCGCCTCCAGCGCCTCCTCGGCCGAGCCGACGGCGGTGTATTGATGCCCGGCCAGCAGCAAGGTGTCGGCCAGCGCTTCGCGCAGGGCACGATCGTCTTCGACCAGTAAAACGTTGACCGCCATGACCTTCACTCCCTTCCCCGGGCGTGTTCGTGTTCGTGTCCAGCCGAAAACAGCGGCAAAACCACTAATGCACAGGTGCCGCGACCGAGCCGCGAGCGCAACAGCAATTCTCCCTGATGGGCGCGTGCCACCGCCTTGACCACGGTCAGCCCGAGGCCGGTTCCGGTGGTTTTAGTGGTAAAAAACGGCTCGCCCAATTTCGCCAGCAGCGCCGCGTCGATGCCACTGCCGCTGTCGCTGACGCACAGGCGCAAGGTGTTTTCACGGGCATACAGATGCACCTTCAAACGGACCGCGCCGACGCTGGCCTGGATCGCGTTTTCAATCAGATTGAGCACGGCACCGACCAGCGTGTCGCGATTGCACAGCAACTCGCCGGCATGCGCGTCGCACTGCCAGCGCAGCGGCAGGCCCTGCACATGCGTCTGCGCCGCGGCTTGCAGCGACTGCATCAAGGTTTTAGGGGTAACCCGATCGGTCAGCGGCAATTCGCCTCGGGCAAATACCAGCATGTCGCGCACCTGATGCTCCAGCTCGTGCAAACGCTCTTTCAGGCGTCCGGCAAAGCGTTGCTGGGTGGCAACCGGCAGTTGCTGGTCAGTCAAATGGCTGGCGTAGATCAACGCCGCCGACAACGGCGTGCGGATCTGGTGCGCCAGAGAAGCGACCATTCGCCCCAGGGACGACAAGCGTTCATGACGGGCGAGTTGGTCTTGCAGGTGACGGGTTTCAGTCAGGTCGTTGAGCAGCACCAACTGTCCAGGTTCCGCATCCAGCGACCGGGTGGCAATCGACAAGCGTCGACCATCTTTCAGGGAAACTTCATGTCCGTCGTCTTCACGGGGTGCGAAGCAGCGCCCGATGACCTGACGCCAGAGCTCACCCACCAACGGCAGGCCAAGCAGTTCGCAGGCGGCCGGATTGGCTTCGCGGACCCTGCCTTGGCCATCGATGACGATGACACCGCCAGGTAACAGATCGAGGAGGTTTTGCAGTCGGTTGGCCAGCCGTTCTTTCTCGGCCAGCTCTTGCATGCGCTGGGCACTGACCACCTCCAGCTCACCCTTGAGCTCGGTGACGCGTGCTTCGAGCATGCTGTAGGAGTCGGTCAGCTGGCTCGACATCTGGCTGAACAGGGCAAACGCTTGCTCAAGCCCCTGCCGACTTACCTGCTCTACAGACGACGATTGCCCCAAGGCTTGAGGGGCAGGAGACAGCTGGGCGGCTTGAGGCATCGGGCTTACTCGCTTGGCTGAGCGTCAGTTAAACGCAACGTTGCGAGAGCTATAGCAATACCCGTGCCTGAAAAAAACTGTCAATCATCCGCCTGTTCATCACCGTCACGCCGGCTCATGCCGTATTTGCGCATCTTCTCCACCAGGGTAGTGCGACGAATACGCAGGCGCTCGGCAGCCCGAGCGACGATGCCATTGGCGTCATCCAGTGCCTGCTGGATCAAGCCCTGCTCCAGACCTCCGAGGTAGTCCTTCAAGTCCAGGCCTTCCGGCGGCAGCATCGCGCCAGCGGCGAAGTCCGGGGTGTGGCCGTTGATGGCCACCCGCTCTTCCAGGTCGCTGCGCAGACTGTCGACCAGTTGCTCGTCTTCATCGTCCACATAGCGGAACTTCTTCGGCAGCTCGACCACGCCGATCACCCCGTACGGATGCATGATCGCCATGCGTTCCACCAGGTTGGCCAGCTCGCGGACGTTGCCCGGCCAGCCGTGACGGCACAGCGACATGATCGCTGCCGAGTTGAAGCGGATCGAACCGCGCTTCTCGTGCTCCATGCGCGAGATCAGCTCGTTCATCAGCAACGGAATGTCTTCGACACGCTCGCGCAGCGGGGCCATTTCGATCGGGAAGACGTTCAGGCGGTAGTACAGGTCTTCACGGAAAGAACCGACCTCGATCATGCTTTCGAGGTTCTTGTGAGTCGCGGCAATGATCCGCACATCGACGCTCTGGGTCTTGTTGCTGCCGACCCGTTCGAAGGTGCGCTCCTGCAGTACGCGCAACAGTTTGACCTGCATCGGCAACGGCATGTCGCCGATCTCGTCGAGGAACAGGGTACCGCCGTTAGCCAGCTCGAAACGCCCGGCACGGCTGGTGATCGCCCCGGTGAATGCACCCTTCTCATGGCCGAACAGTTCGCTTTCCAGCAACTCGGCCGGAATGGCGCCGCAATTGACCGGCACAAATGGCCCGTCACGCCGCTTGGAGTGGTAGTGCAGGTTGCGCGCGACCACTTCCTTGCCGGTGCCGGACTCGCCGAGAATCAGCACGCTGGCGTCGGTATCGGCCACTTGCTGCATCATCTGCCGCACATGCTGGATCGCCCGGCTGGTGCCGACCAGGCTGCGAAACAGATTGGGCTCACGATGCCGACCGCGCTCGCGCGCCTGATCGTACATCTCGCGGTAGACCTGGGCGCGATGCAGGGAATCGAGCAACTTGCTGTAGCTGGGCGGCATTTCCAGGGTCGAAAGCACCCGTCGGCGCTGGTCTTCAGGCAGGTCAACGGCAGAAATATCGCCCATTAACAAAACCGGAAGGAACTCATCCCAGGATGCGAGTGTCTTAAGCAAGCCTAAAACAGCGCCAGGAGCATTTACGGTCCCGATAAGGACACAGATCACTTCACGACTGGATGACAAAGAGCCGACAGCCTGCTGCCAATCATGGCTAGCGCAGGGTAAATTTTCTTCGCCAAGAAAATTTAAAATCACCGCAAGGTCGCGGCGACGGACGCTATCGTCATCAATCAGCAGAATCTTGGTTTCACGCCACATGCAATAGCAACTTCCCTAGTCAACTCAATGCCCGAAAAATACGGGGCAGCTAGACGTCTGCAGGCATTTTCCTACACGATAGACGTCTGAAATCTTGAAACAGCACTAGTTAAGTCAAAAAAACGTGCACAGTCAAATTTATGGCGCACTATATTCGGATTAACTGAGCCAGATCAGCCGAACAGATGGTAAACCTTTGCCGCGCTCTTCGCTTGCTGGATCTGAGACATCTCGTAAACTATGCTCCGGCGTTCGCCCGTGGTCACTTCCAGCAGCTGCCGATAGACCACCAGCAGGCTTTCAAGATTGTCCCGCAGCGCCGCCTCATCGATCGGCGCCTCGCTGAGCACATCATCAACACACGCCCGACAAGTCACATCCAGCTCGCCGATCGCCTCCCAGTTGCGTTCAGCCAATGCGTCGATCAAGGCTTCACGCGTTTCTTCAATCCGCTGCAGTGCATGGCTCATGACGTCATCCTCAGGCGCGCGGGCCTATTGTGTGGCAATCGCATCCCAGCCGCTTTTGACAGTGATCAGCAGACGGGCTACTTCGTCGATGATTTCCGGATCATTTTTTACGTTGGCTACCACCAACCGCGAACTCATGTACTCGTACAGACTGTCCAGTTGCTGCACCGCGGCCGGATCTTCGCTTTTCTCGGCATCGAGCCCTTCACGCAGACCGGAGATGATTTCAATCGCCTTACCGAGCATCAGACCTTTCTGCGCGATGTCGCCGCGACTCATGGCGCCCTTGGCCTGGGCCATGCGGTCGAGCCCGCCTTCCATCAGCATCTGCACCAGACGATGGGGGCTGGCCTCAGAAACCTGAGCGTGGGAATTGACCTTCTGGTATTGGCGAAGGGCTCTCATGGGATTCATGTTTCTACCTCGTGACAGGCAACAACTAAAAGGATTTGCTCTGACCATTGTGTCGACTGTGTCGCAAAAAACTTTAACGCTTGCCGAGCTTTTGATGAAAAAACCCAGGTCGCCTCACTGGGCTGACCCGAGCTTTATCTGCCCTCGGCCACGTCAGTCAGACTTGGGATTATTCAGCGAGTTGAGGGTAGTCATGATGCTGTCGCCGGTAGCCCTGAGTTTGGCCACCAGGGAGTCCATCGCGGTGTACTTGGCCGTCAGCGATGCCTGCAGACTTTCGATCCGGCGATCGAGATCTTTCTGCTGGGTGGTCAGGTCCGTCAACTTGTTGTTCAGGTCGGTGGTACGCGAGGCCAAAAGCCCGGTACTGCCGACATAGCCGGCGGTGGCCTTGGTCATGCGCGAGATCAAACCGCTGTCACCGGTAAATACCTTGGCAATGTCCGCCGCTCCCGTGGCGACCGCCTTGTCCCACTTCTTGTCATCAAGAGTCAGCAAACCGGATTTCTGGTCAGTGCTGATCCCCATCTGCGACAGCCCACTGATGGCTTTCGAACCACTGCTGTTGAGCAACTCACCCCGCAGACTGGATACCAGTTGACGCATCGAGGCATCGCCAGTCAATGCACCGCTGGTGGTGGTGGCGGCGTCGCCGGTAGCGTTAACTTTGGTTTGAACGTTGATAGCAGTCATCAGCGTGTTATAGGCGCTGACGAAGGATTGCACCGAAGTTTTCAGGGTGTCGGTGCTGCCGCCCACCGTGACCGTCGACTCGCCCTCTTTCACAAACTCAATAGTCACACCACTGATGGCGGAGTTCACCTTGTTACTGGTGGACTCCATCGAGATCCCGTCGATGGTGTACTTGGCGTTCTGCGGGGATGCCACGGTGACATAGCCGCTCGCCAGCTCGGAGTTGCCACTCATGGTGATTTCGGTACCGGCACCGGTGTTGGGTGAACTCAGCACCAGACGTGAACCATTGGAGTCGGTCAATACGTTGGCACTGATACCCTTGGACTGCAGTTGGGTATTGATCGCGTCCCGCACTTGTTGCATGGTCGCCCCGGCAGCGACCGAGATATCGTAATCTGTTCCCGACTGGGAGATAGTCAAGGTCTGGGCATCGGCGCCGGCATTCACTACCGCCGAGTTTCCACCAGAAAACACCTTGCTACTGATTTTCGAAGAAGTCGCCAATTGTTCCACGTCTAACGCGTACTTGCCGCTGGAGGCCGTGTCATCGATGGTGACCTTGGAAAGTTTTTCATCGGAAGTAGAACCGCTCAAACCGTTGAAACTCGAAGCGTTATTTAACTTGGCGATAGCAGCACGGTAAGCGTCCAACGCACCCTTGACCGTACCGAGGGCCGAAAGCTGGATGGTGGTATCTTTTTGCTGAGCGGTAATCTGATTCTGCTTGGGCGCCTTTTCAGCGTTGACCAACGCCTTGACGATCGCTTGCGTATCAATACCCGAACCTGGGCCGCTTATCGTTGAACTGGCCATTTCTTCTCTCCTTATTCGGTGGCAGCTGCTTTCTTGACGAACAAGACCTCAAGCGCAGACAGCAACACATTTCATGCCACCTCAGGCATTGGTATCAAATAACAGGCTGCTGGCATCGCTCAGATTTTGCGCCAGCTTCAGTGCAGTCTCCGACGGAATCTGCCGGATCACTTCACC
This sequence comes from Pseudomonas sp. KH_050, assembly GCF_057838875.1. Taxonomy (NCBI): domain Bacteria; kingdom Pseudomonadati; phylum Pseudomonadota; class Gammaproteobacteria; order Pseudomonadales; family Pseudomonadaceae; genus Pseudomonas; species Pseudomonas sp. KH_050. The sequence continues at coordinate 4,669,422 of NZ_CM174478.1, forward strand.
GCTGTCGGTGGCAATCACCTTGACCACCACCCTGCCGGTGGAATCATCAATGGAAAAGTCCAGCTTGCGCTGAGTCGCCTGAACGAAATCGCGAATGTCGGTCACGGCTTTTTCCAGATCCGAGCGCTTGAGCTCCAGCTTCGGCCCTGGGGGCTCTTCAGTTTTTGGCTGAAGGGTATTGGTGGGAACACTGCCACTTTGAGCAGCAACAGCCGGGTAAGACTGGTTCAGCTTGACGCTTATGTCCATGTCCACTTCCTCACTAACTGAAAAAACGGAAGGGCACGTAAACGCGCGCTTCCGTTATTTACCCAGCGCCGATCTTACTGAAGCAGCTTCAGTACGGACGACGGCAGTTGGTTAGCCTGGGACAGGATCGCGGTAGATGCCTGTTGCAGGGTTTGTTGCTTGGTCAGCTCGGCAGTTTCCGAAGCGAAGTCGGCATCCTGTACGCGGCTACGGGCTGCGGTGGAGTTTTCCGAGATGCTTTGCAGGTTGGCCACGGTGCTGGTGAAACGGTTTTGTACCGCACCCAGCTGGGAACGCTGGCTGTCAACCTGCTGGATAGCGTCGTTCAGAGCCTGGATGGCGCGCTGAGAATCGTCCGAAGTCTGAATGCTCAGGTTCGAAACAGTGGTTTCTACCGTGATAGCGGTAGTACTGCCTGCAGTCAGGCCCAGGGTAGTCAGACCAGTGCCGGCGCTGCCGTCAGCAACAGTGATGCCTTTGTTGGAGAACAGAGACAAGGTGTTGTCCGAGTTTTTGCTGGCAATCACACCGGTGCTCGCGCTATTGATCGAGGATACGATCGAATCAGCGGTGTCACCCTTTTTGAACTTCACTTCAACGCCGTTCAGAGTCACCGAAGTATCAGCTGTCAACTTGGCTTGAGTAGTGCCCGCAGAAAGACCCACTTTGGCCAAAGCGCCCGGACCTGTAGTGGCATCGCTACCATTGGTCAGGTTGACAGCTTTGCCATCAGCTGAAGTCAATACAAGACGACCCGTGTCTTGGGAGGCAGTAACACCTGTAGCGCCAGTTTGAGCATTGATTGCCGTCTCAAGATCAGTAAGATCGTCACCGGCAACAAAATCAACATTAGTACCGTTGATATTGATTTGTGTATCAGCCACCAAACCACTAACTGCGGAAGCAGGAGCAACAGTAAAGCCTGCGCCTGTACCAGTGCTGGACACATCAAAAGCTTTATCGGAACTGAGCTTGATTGTGCCGGCGTCATCGACAGCAGTGACGCCAGTATCTTTAGTCAGAGCATTGATTGCGGCGACTGCAGTAGTGACCGTGGCAGTGTCATCCAACGTAACAGCCTTACCAGCAATATTCAGCGTTTCTGTGGTGCCAGCACCGGGCGCAGTAAAAGCACCAGTACCATCTAAAGTGAACGAGCTGAACACACCGCCAGTGACCTTGGCCGCCAGATCAGTCACCTTACCTGCCGAGGTCGCTTCACCGTAAGAACCTTTCAGGCCGGTAGCGCTGATATCGGTCATGCCGAACGAGATGGTCTGGTTGGCGTCGGAACCGATCTGGAAACCAACGTTCTGGAACGAACCGTCCAGCAGGTTACGACCACCGAAAGTGGTGGTTTGAGCGATACGGGTCAGCTCGCCGACTTTTGCGGTGAATTCTTGCTGCAGGGAAGTACGGTCGTCGTCGCTTTTATCACCGTTCGCTGCTTGCAGAGCCAGTTCACGCAGACGCTGCAGAATGTTGGTGGATTCCTGCATCGCGCCTTCAGCGGTCTGGGCGATGGAAACGCCGTTGTTGGCGTTGGCCACGGCAACGTTCAAGCCTTTGACCTGGCTGGTCAGACGGTTGGCGATCTGCATGCCGGCAGCGTCATCTTTGGCGCTGTTGATTTTCAGGCCGGAAGACAGACGGGTCATCGAGGTGCTCAGGGCATCGGAAGCCTTGTTCAGGTTTTTCTGAACGCCCAGGGAGGTGATGTTGGTATTTACAGATAAAGCCATGACGAATTCCTCGTTGGATGGGTGCTGCGGCTTCCGGCCCTGGCAACCGCCGGGTGTGGCCTAGAGAACCTTCGTAATAGTTATCGTCGTGAAAGCGAGTTGCTTGAGGGGTTTTTTGATTTTTTTTACTAGCACCGTGCCACCCTTTCGAATTCAAGGCGTTACAACCTTGAAAGATCGCAGCCTGTGGCAGTTCCTACGGGGGAGATGTGAACATCCGATCCAGCGAGTCACCCATAACAAAAAACGCCCAGGGTCTTTCGACCCTGGGCGTTTTTTGTTGCTCGGTCAAGGCATCAAGGGCGATAGATGATCGCCGAGCCCCAGGACAAGCCCACACCGAAACCACTGAGTGCTACACGCGACCAAGAGGAATCGATCACGTGTTTTTCCAGCAGCAGGGGAATACTCGACGAGACCGTGTTGCCAGTCTCGACCATGTCCTTGATGAACTTCTCAGGCTCGCCTTCGAAGCGCCGCGCCACGGCGTCGACGATCGCCGCGCTGCCCTGGTGGATGCAGAAAGCGTCGATGTCTTCGGGCTTGAGGTCCGACTCATTGAGTAATTCGTGCAGGTGGGCCGGGACTTTCAGCAGCGCGAAGTTGAACACCTGGCGGCCGTTCATGAAGAAAACCCCGTCGCTGACCTTCAGGTGCGGCGCGCCGGAGCCGTCAGTGCCGAACTTGGCCTTGCCCAGCTGCCAGGGAGCGTCTTCGCCCATCCAGGTCGCGGTGGCCGCGTCGCCGAACAACATGGTGGTGTTGCGATCTTCCGGGTCGACAATTTTCGAGTACGGGTCAGCAGTCACCAACAGGCCATTTTTCAGGCCGGTGGCTTCCATGAAGCCCTTGAGCGCATAGATGCCGTAAACGTAGCCGGAGCATCCCAGGGAGATATCGAAAGCCGCCACGCGGGTCGACAGGCCCAGCTTGTCCTGGACGATCGCCGAGGTATGGGGCAGGCCTTCTTCGTCACCGTTCTGGGTCACGACGATCAGCACGTCGATGGATTCGCGCTTGAGCTGCGGGTTGTTGGCAAACAGCGTGTTGACCGCTTCGACGCACAGGTCGGAGGTTTCCTGGGCAGCGTCCTTGCGCGGCAGGAATGCCGAGCCGATCTTGCCGAGGATGAATTCTTCGTCTTTATCGAACTTCGCGCCTTGGGCGTAGTTATCAAGACCGCTCGCTGGCACGTAACTGGCGATGCTTTTTATGCCAATCATTGTGGCTTCCCAATACTGAAAAACTGGAGATCACCGCTCGCACGATCGAGAGGCGCTGACAATAAAGAGGGGTCACTGCGCAAACGATGCGCTGCAAGTGGATGCCAACACCCTGAAAATCGACCTTGCACAGGCTTGGCACCCGCCCATCCTTTTCACACGATACAGTGAAGATGCGCTTTATGACTCATAGGTCACTTGATTTTGCCTGCTTTGTGTAAAACCGTCTAACACCCAGAAGCCGCCGACAGCCACTAACCCGTTCGACAAGCGACAAATCCACGCAAAAGTAAAGCAAACAGTAAGCCAAAACAAAACCGGCCCGACCTGGTTTCAGGGCGAGCCGGCGTTCGAACAAAGGGATCAGAGCTTGTTGAACAGGCTCAGTTGGGAGATTTTCACAAAGGCCAGTTGCGAGGCTTGCAACATTGCCTGCTGGAACGCCAGATCGATCGATGCGGTGCTCAGGTCAGTATCGGCAATCGCCGACTGAGTAACAGTATTGGCCAGGGTCAGGCTGACGTTCTCGGCCCCCTGGATATCCAGGGAGTTCAACCGTGCACCGATGGAACCTCGGACGTTGTCCACCTGATCACTGGCGTTGGACAGGTTGCTGATCGTCGCATCGACCACGTCCTTGAGCCTGGCTTGAGCAACAGGATCACCATCGGAGGGTGTTTCCAGGGCCTTGCGCAACTGGCTCAAGGTATCCAGTGCACTCTGGCTTTTGTGGCTATCAGCCCCTACCACAAACTGATCGCCCGTCGCAGGCACGCCGGTGATGTCGAACGTCACACCCGCTGCGGTGATCGAGCTACCGGTCATAGTGCCATTGGCAATCGACTTACTGTCGGCATTCAATGGCTGTGCGTAGACCTCATAGTCATTGGCACTGGTGAACTTGATGACCACGCCACTATTGGGGAAGGTGCTGGTGTACGCGGCCTTATCGGCGACGCTGGCACTGGTCACTTGGGCAGTGGACGGGTTGCTTGGCGTGCGCGAGGCATTAAAGCTGTCAGGTTTGGTTTCCAGGGTGAAGACGTGATCCTTGACCGCAGCGTCGGGGTCGGTATCGGTGTCCTTGAGGTTAAGGGCGATATCGAACTCCACACCTCGCAGGCTGATGGTCGACCCTCCTTCCTTCTTCGAATCGAAGACCCCGTTGCCCGGCACTTCAGAGGTAATGTCGTTACCCGCGGCATCGGTCAGCGTGTACTGGGTGCTGCTGAGGAAAGTCAGCTGGTAAGGTTCGCCGGCAGCGAAGCCCTTGGTATAGGCGCTGTTTGAGTTCATCAAGCCTGCCGAAACCGTGACCTTGCCATCATTGACCGATGGCGGCTGCAAGGTCGCCTGGGTCCGTCCGGAGTTGATCGCCCCCTCCAGAATGCTCTTGCCGGTATCGTTGCTGGCAATCGCCAAAGTGTCCGACACCTGCAGGCTCAACGGCGTCTCGTCACCTTGATAGGAGTAAGTGCCGTCGTTGTTACGTAAATAAGGCGGCGTCGAGGTTTTGGAGCCGGAGAACATGTACTGGCCAGAAGAGTCCTTGCTGTTGAGCAGACTCATGACCTGGTTCTCGAGCTCGCCAATCTCGACGGCAATCGATTTGCGGTCGGCATCACTGATCCCCCCACCACCCGCGCCGCCGGCCTTCAGGGCCAGTTCACGGGCACGCTGCAGCGCAGTATTGACGCCATCGAGCACACTTTCTTCGTTGGTCAGCGAGTTTTTCAGGCTGCTCATGTTGCCGCTGTACTGGGCCAGCATGGTCTTTTGCTGCTGCAACAGCAGCAGCCTGGCAGCGCCGACCGGATCATCTGCCGCAGACTGAATACGCACACCCGAAGTCACTTGCTCCTGAGTCTTGATGGTACTAGAGAAGTTATCCGCGTACTTGGCGGCGCTGAACTCAAAATACTGCGCGGTAGAAATTCGCATCGTCGACGACTCCCTTAAAGACTGTTGATCAGCGTGCTGAAGGTTTCTTGCGCGGCCTTGATGATCTGCGACGACGCGGTGTAGTACTGCTGGAACTTGATCAGGTCGGAAGCCTCGTCTTCCAGGTTGACCCCCGACACCGAATTTCGACTGGCTTTGGCTTGGGTCAAAATCGCATTGGTGGCGGCGCTATCGACGCCGGCCTTATTCGCCTGCGCACCGACCTGCTCCACCAAGCGACTGTAGGAGGTGGTCATGCTGATTCCAGCATTGCCTCCGGTCACCCCGACGGTTGCCTTGGTCTGCAACTCCAGCAGCTGATTGGCGTTACGGTTATCCGACTTGCCATCGGCGTTGAATGCGACGGTGTAGCTGTCGCCCTCTGCTGGCGAGCCACCCACCGCGGTGTCGAAACTGAAGGTTTTCGGCTGACCGGCACCGTCGAGAATCGGCTGACCGCTGGCATCGCGCATCGGCACGTTGATTGTCAGCTGGTTTTTCTGGCCCGGGATAATGCTGCCATTACCGATCGAGTTACCCTTGGAGTCATGCACCGTGTAGGTCTGAGTACCGGTCAACGGATCGGGCTTGCCGAAGGCGATCTTGACCGGCATCGAGTGCTCGATGGCGCCTTGCAGCTGAGCCAGGTCCGCGCCGCCGTAGATGTTCAAGGGAACTTTCAGCGATGGCGGGTCAATGGTCCCAGTGCCGTCATTGCCCGCGCTGCCCGTCGCCGCCAAAGGCGCGGCAAAGGCCAGCTTGGTGGCGTCAGTCAACTGCGTGCCAATGGTCGTAGCACCGCCACGGGTCGGCGACACCTTGAAACTGTCGCCGGCGCTGAGGGGGCCTTGACCGTCGAGTGACAGGGTAAAGCCGTCGATCACCGGTGGCGGCGTGGTCGATGTATCGAAAGAGCCCATGGCAGTGCCGTCGGAACGGGTGACGCTGTACTGCGTAGGGCTGCTGAAGGTGACTTTGTAGTCGTGAATCGACAGCGCACTGGTATTGGTAATAGTGACGTTGAGATTGCCGGAGCCGGCACTGTTGCTCGAAGCACCCTGGCTACGCTGACTGATGGCGGTGGCGCTGTTGATGTTATTGAACAGAGAAGCACCGAACTCGCCGTTCGAGTCCAGCCCCTGGCCCAGCTGGCTGTTGATCGCCCCCGAGACCACCAGAGCGGTACGCCCCAGATCGTTCATGGCGGGCGCCAGTACCTCGTCACGATAGCGGATCAAGCCGCCGATCTTGCCGCCGGTAATGACCGAGGTCACATCGGTGCTGGACTGGCCGTAACTGATCTGAATGTTGAACTGGTTTTTGTCGCCGTTTGCCGGGGTCGCCGACAGCTTGTTGGCGGTGTTGCCCAGGACCAGCGATTGCCCGGTGCCGAGGGAAATATCGTAGCTGCCATTGCGCTCATGAACTTTCACGCCGACCAGCTCGTTCAACGAACGAACGGCTTCATTACGTGCGTCGAGTAGGTTGGCAGGCGCGTTGCCGGAGTTCGTGGACTGGGCGATCTGCTGGTTGAGCGAGGCAATCGACGAGGTCAACTGGTTGACCTGACCGGTCAAGGTGCCCAGCTGACCATTGATACCTTCATTCTGCTGGTTCAATTGCGAGGCAATGGAGTTGAAACGGTTGCTCAGCGTTTGCGAACTGGTGAGCAACAACTGTCGGGAGGAGACGTTGTCCGGAGTAGCCGCAGCAGTTTGCAGGGCAGAGAAAAAGCTGCTCAGCGCCGCCGTGATCCCGGTGGTTTTATCGGACAACAGTTTATCTACCGCACCAATCTCATCGAGATAAGCCTTGGCGTCGTTGTTGAGCGAGGTGGTGGTCTGCAACTGACTATCGAGGTAGGCGTTGTACACCCGGCGCACATCCGCCAGGGTTGTGCCGCTGCCAATAAAAACATTGCCATACTGTTGAGAGGCTGCGCTGGTCTGAACGTTTTGCTGGCGTGAGTAGCCCGCGGTATTGGCGTTGGCAATGTTATTACCGACAGTCGCTAACCCCGACTGGCTCGCATTGAGCCCCGACATCCCGATATTGATCAAACTCGCCATGGTTCAAACCTTATAAAGTCGTGGAGGAGCTCGCCGCAGCGTAGTTCTGGTAGCTCTTCATTTGTTTGGCTATCTGTGAAATCTTGCTGGCGTAGTCCGGGTCGGTGGCATAACCGGCCTTCTGCAACTCGCGCACAAACTGTTCCGGGTTATCGGCCGACTTCAGGACTTCTTGATAACGATTGTTGCTTTGCAGCAAGGTCACCAGGTCATGGAAGCTGTCTTGATAAGAATCGTAGGAACGGAACTCGGCCGTCTCCTTGACCATCTCGCCATTCCTGAACTCGCTGGTGATTGCCCGGGCCTGAGCGCCCTTCCAGCTTTCGCTGGCCTTGATGCCAAACAGGTTGTGGCTGCTGGTGCCGTCCTGCTGGCGCATGACCGATTTACCCCAGCCGGTTTCCAGTGCGGCCTGGGCCACCAGGTAGCGTGGGTCGACGCCGATCCGGTCAGCCGCCTGTTGCGCCATGGGCAGCATGGTGGCGACGAATTCGTCTGCCGATCCGAAGGCTTTTTTCGCTGGCGCCAACGGTGGCTGGGCCAGGGCCCGACCGTAGACTTGCATTCGCCCGCCAGGCGCGGCAAAGCTTTGCGCGGGCTGCCAATCACCCTTGATGACTGCATCGGCGGCGGCCGTGGTACGGGCCGGCAACGCACTGTGATGACTGGCGACGGCGGCGGTGGTCGCCGAAGGCACAATCCCTGTCAACAACCGGTCGGCGAGCTTGGGTGGCAATGCCAGGCGCCGCTGATTGAGCAACGTCCTGACGTCATGGCTCGCGCCCTCGGCAGCCGGTTGTGACGGGTTTTCCGAGCGCGAGGCCCACAAGGGACGCTGACCGTTGAGACGACTCAAGGCGCCGTTGGTGCCGGTGGTCCCGGCAGCGATCGGAGTCGCAACCGGCACCTTGGCCGCGTCTTGAGCTGCGGTCGACAAGGTCGAGTCAGTCGCTGCGTGGGTCGGCCTGGTTTTCGACATCTGGCGCAGCAATACATCCGCCAGACCGATACCGCCGCCCTCACGGGACATGGAAACCGCCAGCTGCTGGTCGTACATTTCCTGGTACTGCTTGGCCGCCGGAGTATTGAGCGGATTGTCCTGGCCCAACGCATCGGTGGCCGAACGCATGGACTTGAGCATTTCGTTGAGAAACAGCGACTCAAACTCCTGCGCCACCTTGCGCATGTTGCCTTCGCTGTCCTTGTCACCGACCTTGAGCTGGTTAAGCCGGTTGAGGTCGGAGTAGGAACCCGAATCGCTGCTGCTCACCCGAGCGCCTTTCTGAATTTCCATGGCCGCCACCTCAAATCACGATCAGATCGGCTTGCAAGGCGCCGGCCTGTTTCAAGGCTTCGAGGATTGCCATCAAGTCACCCGGCGCGGCGCCGACCTGATTCACCGCACGAACGATTTCGTCCAGGGTGGTACCCGGGCCGAACCTGAACATCGGCTTGGCCTCTTGCTCGGCGTTGACCCGCGAGCGCGGCACAACGGCGGTCTGGCCATTGGACAGCGGCCCCGGCTGACTGACAATCGGGTCCTCGGTAATGGTCACCGTCAGGCTGCCATGGGTCACCGCGGCCGGTGATACTTTGACGTTCTGGCCGATCACGATGGTGCCGGTCCGCGAGTTGATAATGACCTTGGCCACCGCCTGGCCCGGATCGACTTCGAGGTTTTCGAGGATCGACAGGTAGTCGACACGCTGGCTCGGATCGAGCGGCGCCGTCACCCGAATCGAACCGCCGTCGATGGCCTGAGCCACACCTGGACCGAGCAGGTCATTGATCTTGTCGACGATGCGTTTGGCCGTGGTGAAGTCCGAACGGTTGAGGTTGAGGGTCAGGCTGTTGCCCTGGTTGAAACCACTCGGCACCGCGCGCTCGACGGAAGCACCACCGGGGATCCGCCCGGCCGACGGAACGTTGACGGTGATCTTCGACCCGTCACGGCCTTCGGCGTCGAAACCACCGACCACCAGGTTGCCCTGGGCGACGGCGTAGACGTTGCCATCGATACCTTTAAGTGGCGTCAGCAGCAAGGTGCCACCACGCAGGCTCTTGGAGTTGCCGATGGAGGACACGGTGATATCCACCGTCTGCCCCGGCTTGGCGAACGCCGGCAAATCGGCGCTGATCGATACCGCCGCGACGTTCTTCAACTGCACGTTGCCCGAGCCGGCCGGCACCTTGATGCCGAACTGCGAAAGCATGTTGTTGAAGGTCTGCAGGGTGAACGGGGTCTGCGTAGTCTGGTCGCCCGTACCGTTAAGCCCGACGACCAGGCCATAGCCGATCAATTGGTTGGAGCGTACGCCCGAAATACTGGCGATGTCCTTCAGCCGTTCGGCGTGAGCGCCAAAGGCCGTGGACAGCAATAGCATGGCCGCCATCAGGTGCTTGAAGTTCAACATGGGGCGGGTCATCACCTAGAAAGGGAACAGCGGGCTGAGGAAGAAACGGTCGAACCAGCCTGGCTGACTCGCATCGGCAAACGAACCGGTGCCCGAATAGGTGATGCGCGCATCGGCGATTCGGGTCGAAGGCACGGTGTTATCCGTGGAAATATCGTCGGAGCGTACCAGGCCGGCAATCCGCACCAGCTCATCACCGGTATTGAGGGTCATCCACTTCTCGCCGCGCACGGCAATGATGCCGTTGGGCAAAACATCGGCGACGGTCACGGTGATCGAGCCGGTCAGGCTGTTGCCCTGCCCGGCCTTGCTGTCACCCTTGGTCGCACGGTCACCGCTGTAACCGACATCCAGGCTCAGGTCACCACTCCCGATCGGGTCATTGGTACTCAGGCCGCCACCAAAAAAGGAGCTCAGACCGATATCGGTCTTGCTGTTCTTGTCTATTTGCGAGTTGGCGTTTTTGCTCGCCTGGGTCCTTTCGTTCAGGGTAATAGTGATGATGTCACCGACCCGGAACGCCTTGCGGTCGCCATACAGGTTCTGCTCGAAGCCGGCCTGATAGATCGAGCCGTTGTTCGCCGCAGCCGGCAACGGGGTACGCGGCAATACTGGCGCGTAGTAAGGGTCATTCGGCTTCGGCGGCGGGGAGACGCACCCCGCGAGCACAGCGATCCCACTCAGTGCAAGAACAGAAACGAACCGATTCATGACCCTACCTCATGGTGTTGCAGGCGACCTCAGGCCGCCCCATAGACTTGATTAAAGATTCTGCGTTACGAACGAGAGCATCTGGTCGGCGGTGGAGATCACCTTGGAGTTCATCTCGTACGCACGCTGGGTGGTGATCATGTTGACCATCTCTTCCACGGTGCTGACGTTGGAAGTTTCCAGGGTGTTTTGCAGCGTCAGGCCAAACCCGTTCAAGCCCGGGGTACCGACTTGCGGCGCGCCGCTGGCAGCGGTCTCCATGAACAGGTTGCCGCCGACCGCTTGCAGGCCGGCCGGGTTGATGAAGTCGGCAGTCTGCAGGTTGCCGATCACTTGCGAAGCCGCGTTACCGGCAATGGTGATCGAGACGGTGCCGTCCTGACCCACGGTGAAGGTCTGTGCATCGTTCGGCACGACGATCGCCGGCTCAAGCGCGAAGCCGTTGGCGGTGACGATCTGGCCATTGGAGTCCAGGTGGAAGGTACCGTCGCGGGTATAGGACGTGGTGCCATCCGGCTGCAGAATCTGGAAGAAGCCGCGACCATTGATGGCCATGTCCAGCGGCTGCTCGGTGGTTTGCAGGCTACCGGCGGTGAAGTTCTTCTGGGTGCCGACGATGCGCACACCGGTACCTACTTGCAGGCCCGATGGCAACTCGCTGTCCTGGGTCGACTGGGCGCCAGGCTGGCGTTTGATCTGGTACAGCAGGTCCTGGAACTCGGCGCGGTCACGCTTGAAGCCCGTGGTCGAGACGTTTGCCAGGTTGTTGGAAATAGTCGTCAGGTTGGTGTCCTGGGCGGACAGACCTGTTTTGGCAACCCATAGAGCCGGAAGCATTCGATTCTCCTCGCGCGCCTGTTTTACGGCGCTACGTTCTGATAATTAGCTGATCTGCAAGACCCGAGCCATGGCCTGGTCGTCTTCTTTGGCGGTGTTCATCATCTTGATGTGCAGCTCGAACTGCTTGGCCAGCGCCAGCACCGAGGTCATCTCTTCGACGGCATTGACGTTGCTCGACTCGAGAAACCCGGACACCAGTTGCACGTTGGCATCGGCCTGCGCCGGCTGGCCGTCCTTGGTGTGGATCGAACCGTCCAGGCCCTTGGTCATGTTTTTCAGGTCCGGATTGACCAGCTTGATGCGGTCGACTTCAGCCATTACCCGTGGGCCTTCGCCCATGGCGCGGATGCTGATGGTGCCGTCCTGACCGACTTCGATTTTCTGTTCAGGCGGCACGGCAATCGGCCCGCCGTTGCCCATGACCGGCATCCCGTTGCCGGCCCGCAGCACGCCCAGGGCATCGACATTCAGGCTGCCGGTACGCACATAACCTTCACTGCCATCGGGGGTTTGCACGGCAATCCAGCCGTTGCCACTGACCGCCACATCGAGATCGCGCCCGGTTTCCACCAGCGAGCCTGCAGTGAAGTCGGTGGCCGGACGCTCGGACAGGGCAAACGCCCGCGCCGGAAAGCTGTCACCGAACACCGGCATCGACCGCGCCTGCTCCAGGTCACGCTGAAAACCGTTGGTGGAGATGTTCGCCAGGTTGTTGGCATGCGCCTTTTGCGCCAGTGCATTCTGACTGGCGCCGGTCATTGCCACGTAAAGGTACTTGTCCACAGTCTTTCCTCTGTCTGCCGGACGTTTGCCGCCCACCGCTGTACTGCTGAGCCTCAAGCAATAACTGCACCAACTATTTTTTGGCGGGGTGAGGGCAGGCAAACAGGGGACTTGAGGGAATCAGAGGGGATTTGGCGATTGTGTCAAAGACGAAAAACCGGCGGGGATATGCCGGTGGGCGGGTAGGAGCTGCCGCAGGCTGCGATCTTTTGATCGTTCTTCTATTTCTGATCATTGCGGTGCAGCCGAAAAGATCGCAGCCTGGCGGCAGCTCCTACGAATGTGCGTACATCCGACATTTCCCGGATGTACAAGGCCCCTGTAGGAGCTGCCGCAGGCTGCGATCTTTTGATCGTTCTTCTATTTCTGATCATTGCGGTGCAGCCGAAAAGATCGCAGCCTGGCGGCAGCTCCTACGAATGTGCGTACATCCGACATTTCCCGGATGTACAAGGCCCCCGTAGGAGCTGCCGCAGGCTGCGATCTTTTGATCGTTCTTCTATTTCTGATCATTGTGGTGCAGCCGAAAAGATCGCAGCCTGGCGGCAGCTCCTACGAATGTGCGTACATCCGACATTTCCCGGATGTACAAGGCCCCTGTAGGAGCTGCCGCAGGCTGCGATCTTTTGATCTTAGAGGTCCCCCTTCCCTACCTCATACTCGCGCAACTTATTAGCAATGGTGGTATGGGAAACCCCGAGCCGCTTGCCCAGTTGCCGGCTGCTTGGATGTTCCGAATACAGCCGCTCCAGCACGGCCTTCTCGAAACGCCCGACAATCTCGTCGAGCCCGCCCTCGAGGGAAAAATCGCCAAGAGGCTGGCGCACGCCATAATCCGGCAGTCGAATATGCTCAGCCTTGACCGTACCGCCCTCACACAATGAAACCGCCTGAAACAACACGTTCTCCAACTGCCTTACGTTGCCGGGCCAGTGATAATGACGCAGCCGATCCATCGCCGCCGGCGCCAGTTTTGGCAAGGGGCAGCCGATCTGCCGGCTGGCCTGATCGAGAAAGTGCTCTACCAGCGGCGTCAAACCATCCAGGCATTCGCGCAGTGGCGGGATATGCAACGACAACACATTGAGCCGATGATAAAGGTCCTGACGGAATTCACCACGAGCACACAGCTCCGACAGATCGACCTGGGTCGCGCAGATCACCCGTACATCCAGATAGACCTCTTCGTCACTGCCGACCCGACGAAAACAGCCATCCTGCAGAAAGCGCAGCAATTTAACCTGCAAGCGCGGACTCATCTCCCCCACCCCATCGAGGAACAGCGTGCCACCGGCCGTCAGCTCCAGCAGACCCAGCTTGCCTTCAGCCCGCGCCCCTTCGAAAGCACCGGGGCCATACCCGAACAACTCGGTCTCGGCCATCGACTCTGGCAACCCGGCGCAATTGAGCGCCATCAATGGAGACTGCCCACGCGGGCTGGCCAGGTGGCAGGCGCGCGCCAGCAACTCTTTGCCGGTGCCGGTTTCGCCTTCGATCAGCAGCGGCGCATCCAGCGGCGCCATGCGGCGTGCTTCGCGAACCACCGCGGCCATGACCTTGGAACTCTGGAAAATGCTGTCGAAGCCGCGCAGCTCCTGCTTGCGCACATTATAGATACGCTCGCCGACCCGGTCCGCCCGGTGCAATGTCAGCACCGCACCGGCCATGGCCTCGCTGTCGTCATGCTCAGATTGCAGCGGCGCGATATCGGCCAGAAACACGTCGCCCTTGACCTTGACCCGCAAGCCGTTGATCCGCGATTTGTTGGCGCGAACCAGCTCCGGCAAATCGAAGTCTTCGGCATAGCGCGACAGCGGAATCCCCGGCACCTCATCGACCCGCACCCCGAGCAGCTGGGCGGCGGCACGGTTGGCCGCAACGATCGAGCCGCCCATATCGATGGACAACACCGGAAACTCCAGTGCACCGAGCAAGGCGTTGAGCTCCATATGCCGCCGCTCGCTGGGCATCAGCCCGACGCGCTTGACGCCAAAAACACCGTTAATCGCCTCGAACTTCGGGCGCAGCGCCTGGAACTGGATGTTGATCAGGTTCGGGCAATGCAGGTAGATCGCATTGCCATGCTCGCCGCCGACTTCACCGCGGGCGACGTTGATCCCGTACTCCACCAGCAGGTTGAGAATGTCGCGCAGGATACCGATGCGGTTCTGGCAGTGGACTTTGATACGCATGTGAAGGTCCGGAATTTTATTGGAGGGTCGAGAACGGAATATCTGGCTTCGCACATTCCCGTAGCAGCTGGCGAAGCCTGCGTTCGGCCGCGCAGCGGTCGTAAAGTCGGTGAACGCGGTTGTACCTGATACAAAGCGTTTGCAGGTTTTAGGGCCGCTGCGCGCCCCAGCGGGGGCAAGCCCCCTCGCCACAGGTGCTCACCAGGCTCTGGATGACCGTTAACTGACCGACATTGGATCAAATGCCGCCACTTTTTTTGCAGCTGGGCTCAGTTAGTCGTCAAGATTATGTGACAGTTTCAAGCCTTTTCAAACCAGAAGATCTCAACGCACAGGGGATCGAGGCCATTACGTAACGATAACTTTACAAAAAGCATGGAAAATTCCTACTCACTCTTCAACCGAGGTACTGCAACTCGCTCCTCTCTGCGCTATCTATATGAATATAAGTTGAACCATAACAAGAACGTATCCCCTAGCAGGAGAGCAGCATGAAGCAGACGCACTACGTGGCTCGCGAGCCCGATGCGCAAGGTTTTATCGACTACCCCGCAGAAGAACATGCGGTGTGGAACACGCTGATCACTCGACAAATGAAAGTGCTCGAGGGTCGTGCGTGCCAGGAATACCTGGACGGCATCGAAAAACTCGGCCTGCCTCACGATCGCATTCCGCAACTTGGCGAAATCAACGAGGTGCTGGCTGCCACTACCGGCTGGCAAGTCGCCCGCGTGCCGGCGCTGATCCCCTTCCAGACTTTCTTCGAATTGCTGGCCAACAAGCAGTTTCCGGTGGCGACCTTTATTCGTACCCGCGAAGAGCTGGATTACCTGCAAGAGCCGGACATTTTCCACGAAATCTTCGGCCACTGTCCGCTGCTGACCAACCCGTGGTTCGCTGAATTCACCCATACCTACGGCAAGCTTGGCCTGCAAGCCTCCAAAGAGGAGCGGGTCTACCTGGCGCGGCTGTACTGGATGACCATCGAGTTCGGCCTGGTCGATACCCCGCAAGGCCAACGCATCTACGGTGGCGGCATTCTGTCCTCGCCCAAGGAAACCGTGTACAGCCTGTCGGATGAGCCGGAACATCAGGCATTCGATCCGCTGGAATGCATGCGCACGCCGTACCGCATCGACATCCTGCAACCGCTGTACTTTGTCCTGCCGAACCTCAAGCGCCTGTTCGATCTGGCCCACGAAGACATCATGGGCATGGTCAAGCAAGGTATGCAGCTGGGGTTACGCGCTCCCAAGTTTCCGCCAAAAGCGGCGTGACACGCGCCTTTTGGCATCAGGTGAGTCTGTTACGGGCCGACGCTTTGCTTTAGCGTGGCCTCACTGACGACCGTTTTTCCAAACACTCGATTTCAGGAATACATCATGTCCACATTGAACCAAGCCCATTGCGAAGCCTGCCGCGCCGATGCTCCACAAGTCAGCGACGAAGAACTGCCGGTACTGATCAAGCAGATCCCTGACTGGAACATCGAAGTACGCGACAGCGTGATGCAGCTGGAAAAAGTTTTCCTGTTCAAGAACTTCAAGCACGCCCTGGCGTTCACCAACGCCGTCGGTGAAATCTCCGAGGCCGAAGGTCACCACCCAGGCCTGCTCACCGAGTGGGGCAAAGTCACCGTGACCTGGTGGAGCCACTCGATCAAAGGCCTGCACCGCAACGACTTCATCATGGCCGCGCGCACTGACGAAGTGGCCAAGGACGCCGAGGGCCGCAAATAATGCATTTCGATGCCATCGGCCGAGTGCCCGGCGACCCGATTCTCGGCCTGATGGAGGCCTATGCGCTGGATTCGAACCCGCGCAAATTCGACCTCGGCGTTGGCGTCTATAAAGACGCCCAGGGCCTGACGCCGATTCTTCAGGCCGTGAAACTGGCCGAACAACGGCTGGTCGATCAGCAAACCACCAAGACCTACATCGGTGGTCACGGAGATGCGGCGTTCGGCAAGGGCATCAATGATCTGGTGCTGGGCGCGGACTCCGAGCTGATTGCCGAGCAACGGGTCGGCGCCACCCAGACTCCTGGCGGCACTGGTGCATTGCGCTTGAGCGCCGACTTCATCGCCCGCTGCCTGCCCGGCCGCGGTATCTGGTTGAGCAACCCGACCTGGCCGATTCACGAAACCATCTACGCCGCGGCCGGCCTCAAGGTCAGCCACTACCCCTATGTCGGCAGCGATAACCGCCTCGACGTCGAAGGCATGCTGGCGACCCTGAACCAGGTGCCCAAGGGCGACGTGGTGCTGCTGCACGCCTGCTGCCATAACCCTACCGGGTTCGACCTGTCCGTTGATGACTGGCGTCGGGTGCTGGAGATCGTCCGCAACCGCGAACTGTTGCCGT
Source organism: Pseudomonas sp. KH_050 (assembly GCF_057838875.1). NCBI lineage: Bacteria > Pseudomonadati > Pseudomonadota > Gammaproteobacteria > Pseudomonadales > Pseudomonadaceae > Pseudomonas > Pseudomonas sp. KH_050. Next base: position 4,685,949 of record NZ_CM174478.1, read on the forward strand.
TGATCGACTTCGCCTACCAAGGCTTCGGCGACGGCCTGGAGCAGGATGCCTGGGCGGTGCGGTTGTTTGCACAAGCACTGCCTGAATTGCTGATCACCAGTTCCTGCTCGAAGAACTTCGGCCTGTACAGCGATCGTACCGGCGCACTGATCGTTTGTGCGGCGAACGCCGAGAAGCTGCTGGATATCCGCAGCCAGCTGGCATTTATCGCCCGTAACCTGTGGTCGACTCCGCCGGATCACGGTGCCGCAGTGGTCGCGACCATCCTTGGCGATCCAGAGCTGAAAAACCTCTGGGCCGATGAAGTCGAAGCCATGCGCCTGCGTATCGCGCAATTGCGCTCAGGCCTGGTGGAAGCCCTTGGGCCCCACGGCCTGGGCGAACGTTTCGCGCACATCGGGGTACAACGCGGCATGTTCTCCTACACAGGCCTGACACCGACGCAGGTGCAGCGTCTGCGGGAAAACCATAGCGTGTACATGGTCAGCAGCGGCCGGGCGAACGTCGCAGGGATCGACGCGACACGCCTGGATTTGCTGGCGGAGGCAATTGCCGAGGTGTGTCACCCTTAAAAAGATTGCAGCCTGCGGCAGCTCCTACAGGTTTTGTGTACACCTGATAATCCACAGGTGTACCGGGTTGGGGTAGGAGCTGCCGTAGGCTGCGATTTTTTCGCGGCACACACTTGTCTAGACAACCCCGCCCGTCGCAACAATTGGATATAAAAGACTTTTTGCCATTTCCAGTGCTGTATCCTCTACAAGCTTTTTTAAAGCGCGGATCTACCCGCGATCTAAAAACAGACCTTGCGAGGAGCGACGACGATGCACGAGATACCTAATCTCCCCTTCCCAAGCCTGCACGAAACCAAGCAGACAACCACGCAACAAGCCGGCGCCCAACAGCCCGAACCGAACGAAATAGTTGAACGCCGCAAGGCCGACAGCGAAGACTGAGTGAGCTACCCAGACCGTGTGGAAAGCGCTAAATGATGCGCTTTCCACACAGCCTGAACGTCAGTCCCCCCGAGAACCGAGCCATGACCGACAACTTCAGCGAAACCCAAGCCAGCGTGCTGATCGGCACCGCTGAAAAGATGATCGAGGTCTGGAATCGCCTCAGCCCGGAAAAACAAGCCACCCTGCTGGCCCGTTTCGGCAACCAGGAAAATGCCCTGGCCGCCCTGGTTACCACGCAATTGCTGGCTCCCGGAAAATCCTGATTACCCCTCCTTGAATCCATTCGCTGCCGCTACTTCGGGTCGGCGCGATAGTTTTTGCTTTTCCTGCCCTGCATCGCCACAACCACCGGTATCATAAGCAGCCTATCTATCCTGCTGCGCCAGTGGATCTCTCCCCATGCCAGATACCCAGCGACCCATGGCGGTCACGCTGCAAGTCGTTTCCATCGTGCTCTTCACCTTCATCGGCTACTTGAACATCGGCATCCCTCTGGCCGTGCTGCCGGGTTACGTCCACAGCGACCTGGGTTTTGGCGCGGTGATCGCCGGCCTCGTGATCAGCGTGCAGTACCTCGCCACCCTGCTTAGCCGCCCTTATGCCGGGCGCATCATCGACAACAAGGGCAGCAAACTGGCGGTCATCTACGGCCTCGCCGGTTGCGGCTTGAGCGGTGTGTTCATGCTGATTTCAGCCTGGACCCAAAGCCTGCCGATGTTGAGCCTGATCAGCCTGTTGATCGGCCGTCTGGTGCTCGGTAGCGCGGAAAGCCTGGTGGGCTCCGGTTCGATCGGTTGGGGCATCGGCCGGGTCGGCGCGGCGAACACCGCCAAGGTCATCTCCTGGAACGGCATCGCCAGTTACGGCGCATTGGCCATCGGCGCACCGCTGGGGGTGCTGCTGGTCAATCAATTGGGTCTGTGGAGCATGGGCGTGAGCATTCTGCTGCTGGCGGCGCTTGGCCTGGTGCTGGCCTCGCCGAAAACCGCTGCGCCGATTGTCGTCGGTGAACGCCTGCCGTTCATGCATGTGCTGGGTCGCGTGCTGCCCCACGGCTGCGGTCTGGCGCTGGGCTCGATCGGATTCGGCACCATCGCCACCTTCATCACCTTGTATTACGCCACTCAGCATTGGTCCAACGCGGTGTTGTGCCTGAGCCTGTTCGGCGCCAGCTTCATTGGCGCGCGGCTGCTGTTCGGCAACCTGATCAACCGCCTTGGCGGGTTTCGGGTGGCAATTGCCTGCCTGTCGGTGGAAACCCTCGGGCTGTTGCTGCTGTGGTTGGCACCTGACGCGAACTGGGCGTTGGCCGGTGCGGCGTTAAGCGGCTTTGGTTTCTCGCTGGTGTTTCCGGCCTTGGGGGTGGAGGCGGTGAACCTGGTACCGGCCTCCAGCCGCGGCGCGGCGGTCGGTGCCTATTCGCTGTTCATCGATTTGTCCCTGGGGATTACCGGACCGCTGGCCGGGGCGATCGCAGCGGGCTTCGGGTTTGCCTCGATCTTTCTGTTTGCCGCGCTGGCCGCCCTGGCTGGCCTGCTGCTCAGCTTCTACTTGTTCCGGCAAGCGCCGCAGCACCTAAATGAAAAGCACCGGGAACAACGCGAAGCGAGCTAGAAGTCGACCTTGCCGCGCCCGGCCTTGATCGAGCCGCGTTTGGTCTTGGATTCCAGCCGTCGGGTTTTCGAACCCAGGGTCGGCTTGGTCGGACGGCGCTTCTTTTCGACCTTGGTGGCACTGAGGATCAACTCCACCAGCCGCTCCAGCGCATCGGCACGATTCTGCTCCTGGGTCCGGTATTGCTGGGCCTTGATGATCAACACCCCTTCGCTGGTGATGCGACTGTCGCGCAGCGCCAGCAGCCGTTCCTTGTAGAACGGTGGCAGGGATGACGCCGGAATGTCGAAACGCAGATGTACCGCGCTCGAGACCTTATTGACGTTCTGGCCACCGGCACCCTGGGCGCGAATGGCGGTCAATTCGATCTCGGCGTCGGGCAGATGCACGTTGTTGGAAATCACCAGCATGGAAAAGGGTCCGGAGTCAGGGCGTTCAGGATACCGCGAATGATGCGCTGACTGGACGGGCCCTTTCGCAAGCGAGCCCCAATGCAGTTAAAGATTTTGAGACGAACATCGCACCTGTGGCGAGGGAGCTTGCTCCCGCTCGGCTGCGCAGCAGTCGTAAAGCCTGCACATGAGGCGTGTCTGACAGAACCGGTTACAGGTTTTAGGGCCGCTGCGCGCCCCAACGGGAGCAAGCTCCCTCGCCACAGTTGATCGCCCAACCATAGATTTCTGTTAACTGACCGGCATCGGGGCAAGCTCGCAGGTTTTTTGCCGCACACAAAAAACCCGGCACAGGCCGGGCTTTTTGTTTTTGCATGATGCCTTATTTCACCGCGGAACCAGCCATCAACACCTGTTGCGCACTGCGCTTGTTCTTGATGCCGTAGCAGACCCACATGAACGCCACCCACACCGGGATCGCGTAGACCGAGATCTGGATACCCGGGATCAGCAGTATGACGCCAAGGATGAACACCACGAACGCCAGGCAGACGTAGTTGCCGTACGGGTACCACAGCGCCTTGAACAACGGCGTCTGCTTGGTACGGTTCATGTGCTGGCGGAACTTGAAGTGCGAGAAGCTGATCATCGCCCAGTTGATCACCAGGGTCGCAACCACCAACGACATCAGCAGTTCCAGCGCATGTTGCGGGATCCAGTAGTTGAGCAGCACGGCGACCAGGGTCACCGCGGCCGACGCCAGAATCGACCGCACCGGCACGCCACGCTTGTCGATCTTCGCCAGCGCCTTCGGTGCATCGCCCTGCTCGGCCATGCCCAGCAGCATGCGGCTGTTGCAGTAGGTGCCGCTGTTGTACACCGACAGCGCCGCGGTCAAGACGACGAAGTTGAGGATGTGCGCCGCGGTGTCGCTGCCGAGCATCGAGAAAACCTGGACGAACGGGCTGCCGCTGTAGGCATCGCCGGAGGCATTCAGGCTTACGAGCAAGCTGTCCCACGGCGTCAGGGACAACAGCACCACCAGAGCACCGATGTAGAAAATCAGGATCCGGTAGATCACCTGGTTGATGGCTTTAGGGATCACAGTCTTCGGCTGGTCAGCCTCGGCTGCGGTGAAACCGAGCATTTCCAGGCCGCCGAAGGAAAACATGATGATCGCCATGGCCATCACCAGACCGCTGACGCCATTAGGGAAGAAACCACCGTGCTCCCACAAGTTGGTCACCGAAGCCTGTGGCCCGCCGTCGCCGCTGACCAGCAGGTAGCTGCCCAGGGCGATCATGCCGACGATGGCCACGACCTTGATGATCGCGAACCAGAACTCGGCCTCGCCAAAGACTTTGACGTTGGCCAGGTTGATCAGGTTGATCAGTACGAAGAACCCGGCTGCCGATACCCAGGTTGGGATCTCGGGTGCCCAGTAGTGGATGTATTTGCCGACCGCGGTCAGCTCCGACATGCCCACCAGGATGTACAGGATCCAGCAATTCCATCCCGACAGGAAGCCGGCAAAACCGCCCCAGTACTTGTGTGCGAAGTGGCTGAACGAGCCAGCCACCGGCTCTTCCACGATCATTTCGCCCAGTTGGCGCATGATCATGAAAGCGATGAAGCCGCAGATCGCGTAGCCGAGGATCATCGACGGGCCGGCCGATTTCAGTACACCGGCAGAACCGAGAAACAACCCGGTACCGATCGCGCCACCAAGGGCAATCAGTTGAATATGGCGATTCTTCAGGCCGCGTTGAAGCGTGCCGGAATGCGAGTTTTGTCCACTCATTAAAAGGGTCTCACGCAAGGTTTGATGATGTTCGTTGGACGTTGCTGCTTGGGTACGAAATTAAGCAGCGGGGATCAAACCCCAGCGCAGGCACCAGGAGTTCAGCGTTTTTTTAACCGTCATGCGTCACCTGTTTGTTTTTATCTGTGACGAAATCGAACCCGACACGCTTGTGACGCGGCGGAGTGAACAAGGCGGATAGCCTTGAGTTTATTGGCCTTGGGCGATCGAACGGAATGCTGGGGGCAAACGAGTCATGACAGCCGACAGGCGCAAAATGCGCGGATACGCAGTTGAGTCACAGTTAAAACGCCGCGCATTGTACACCCGTAACCCGCTGCTGCCAGACATCGCCTGATCAGCGCGTCGGTTGCCGGGATGGCACGGGGCCGTCTCGCGGGTCGCGGACGGCGGCAATAAACTGGACGAACCGCTGTGGGCCGTCAGTGGCGACGATGGGGGAGTCATCGCGTGGGGAGAGTCGGTAGGAATGGATCATGGCGTACATTGCGCCTCCTTCTTGTTATGACCTGCACGACAGGCATGGGGCGCATAACACCCTCACCAGCGATGGGAAACAACCGGGGTAGAGCCTTGTGGCCAGCAATGACGGCGCGAATTCGGCAGGATTTCCTTACGGCGCTGAAGGTTTGTCGATTCCACGGGGGGATAGCGGGGTATTCGTAAACATTTCGTTACGAAGCGGAACGCGAAATTTCCACTGCAGATCGGTCGAGAGATGGGGATCGTTGCCACTGCTCGCGATATGGCGGAGGCAGGAGCACCGCTGTTCTACCGAGTGATACGAAGGAAAAAAAAACGCCAACCCTTAGGTTGGCGTTTCTATTACCCGCTTGAAGCTTACCGCTGCTTCACTCCGGCTTGCGACGGCCAAAGCCTGGACGCTGACCCGAACCGGCCGGTGCACCACGGCGTTTGCCCGATGGTGCATCCTTGTCGACCAGGACAATGCCCGGACGTTTGGACTTCGGCGCTGGCTTGGCTGGGCGCTTGGTATCGGCCGGGCGCTCTGCCACTGGCGTACCGCGACTGGAATCGCTGCGACCGCTTGCTGGCGCGCCACGATCGCTACGACCGCCGGTTGGAGCACCGCGACCGGTAGCCGGACGCGGAGTGCGTGGACCGCGTACACCATCCTGACGCGATTCCGCCGGTTTGCGCGCCGGGCGCTCACCTTCGATCTGCGGCTCACGGGCTGGACGCGGGCCGGCGGCAGGTGCGCCGGCAGCTGGACGCAGTGTCCGCACGCGCTCGGTCTTGCCAACCGGACGCGACGATTTGCGCTGCATACGCTCAAGCTTGTCTTTGCTCTTGGCGTTCAGCTGCGGCATCGCCACCGGAGTCAAACCCACTTCAGCACTGAGAATGTCGACTTCGTACTGGCTCATTTCGCGCCAGCGACCCATCGGCAGGTCAGAGTTGAGGAATACCGGACCGAAACGCACGCGCTTCAGACGGCTGACCACCAGCCCCTGGGATTCCCACAAACGACGCACTTCACGGTTACGGCCTTCCATCACCACGCAGTGGTACCAATGGTTGAAGCCTTCGCCACCCGGTGCTTGCTTGATGTCGGTGAACTTCGCCGGGCCGTCTTCGAGGACGACGCCGGCTTTCAGACGCTCGATCATCTCGTCGTCGACTTCGCCACGCACACGTACCGCGTATTCACGGTCCATCTCGTAGGAAGGGTGCATCAGGCGGTTGGCCAGCTCACCATCGGTGGTGAACATCAGCAGACCGGTGGTGTTGATATCCAGACGGCCGATGTTGATCCAGCGGCCTTCTTTCGGACGCGGCATTTTATCGAACACGGTCGGACGGCCTTCCGGGTCGTCACGGGTGCAGATTTCACCGTCGGGCTTGTTGTACATGATCACGCGGCGTACCGACTCGGCGGCTTCTTCGCGCTTGATCACCTTGCCATCGATGGTGATGGCGTCGTGCAGGTCGACACGCAGGCCAAGGGTGGCATCTTTGCCGTTGACCTTGATTCGGCCGTGGCTGATCCAGGCTTCTACGTCGCGGCGCGAGCCAACGCCGATACGGGCGAGGACTTTCTGCAGTTTTTCGCCTGCTGGGCCGATTTCCTGGTCGTCTTTCTGGTCTTTGATACTCATCTGGGCACCTCCCGGTGTGGTCTGTTCAGGCCTGGCCTGAAGAGTTGAAAGCTGGTCCTTGGGCGAAGGGATCGCTCGAGGGTCGCGAATCATACGCTCATGAGGGCGTTCGCGCATCAGAGACTAGCTGATCGACCGCGGCTTATCTGGTTTTCCGCCGACCGGTGGCGTCGCAAGATCAAAAGATCAACAGATCGCAGCCTGCGGCAGCTCCTACAGGGGATTGGCGTTCACCCGCGGTCGGCGTAGGAGCTGGCGCAGGCTGCAATCTTTTAGCGGCCTTCAATCCTCCGACATTCGTCTTTCGTTCTCGATCGCTTCGGCCAATGCCTGGGCTTCGGCTTCTTCGTCGCTCAGCTGGGGCTTGTGCTGTTCCAGTGCCGCGACGGCGGCGAGGAGTTTTTCCCGGGCTTCGGCGACGCCAATGAGGTCGTCTTCCTGCGGCTGTTCGATTTCGGCTTCGGCCTCAAGTTCGACCTCAACCTCAATCTCGGGTTCGGGCTGAGCCAGCCCCTCTTCGGTCTCGCTCACCGCCCCATCCCGAAGCAAATCGTCGAAGTCGGTTTTGAGGCCTTCCTCCATCGAATCCAGCTCCAGCAGCAAGGTATGGAAACTGGTTTCGTCCTTCGGCTCTTCCGGTTCGGCGCTGGCGTCGGCCAGGTCTTGCAGGCTTTGCGGCACTGGCGCGTCGTCGAAGTCGAGAACCGGATCGGGTTCCAGCTCACGCAGGTCGGCCAGCGGCGGCAGGTCGTCGAGGTTCTTCAGGTTGAAGTGGTCAAGGAAGGCTTTGGTGGTGGCGAACATCGCCGGTCTACCCGGCACGTCGCGGTAACCGACGATGCGGATCCACTCGCGCTCGAGCAGGGTCTTGACGATATGACTGTTGACCGCCACCCCACGTACGTCCTCGATCTCGCCCCGGGTGATCGGCTGGCGATAGGCGATCAAGGCCATGGTTTCCAGCATGGCCCGGGAATAACGCTGCGGCCGCTCTTCCCACAAGCGACCCACCCAGGGCGAAAATTTTTCGCGGATCTGCAGGCGATAGCCGGAGGCGACTTCCTTGAGCTCAAAGGCCCGGCCGTCGCAGGATTTGGCCAGAATCGCCAGGGCTTTCTTGAAGACCGGCGGTTCGGGCCGCTCGCCCTCTTCGAAGAGTTCGAACAGGCGCTCCATCGATTGCGGTTTTCCCGAGGCCAGCAGAAAAGCTTCAAGCAATGGCGCCAGCTCGCGGGGTTCAGTCAGATTCATTGATTCAGCTCGTTATTCGGCTCGCGCCCGCACATGGATAGCCGCAAAAGACTCATTCTGCACCAGCTCGACCAGGGATTCCTTGACCAGCTCGAGGATCGCCATAAAGGTCACGACCACACCCAGGCGCCCTTCTTCAGCGGTAAACAGCTCGACAAAGGGCACGAAGCCGCCGCCCTTGAGCCGCTCCAGCACATCGCTCATGCGTTCGCGGGTAGACAACGCTTCGCGACTGACCTGATGGCTTTCGAACATATCGCCACGGTGCAGGACCTCGGCCATGGACATCAGCAATTCTTCCAGACTCACATCCGGCAACAACTTGCGGGCCCGCGCCTCTGGCGCATCGAGCTTGGGTACTACCACGTCGCGCCCTACCCGGCTCAGACCATCAATGCCTTCGGCAGCGGCCTTGAAGCGCTCGTATTCCTGCAGGCGGCGGATCAGTTCGGCCCGCGGGTCGTCTTCTTCGGCTTCGATCTCGGCGGCGCGCGGCAGCAGCATCCGCGACTTGATCTCGGCGAGCATCGCCGCCATCACCAGATACTCGGCGGCCAGTTCCAGGCGAACCGATTGCATCAACTCGACATAGCCCATGTACTGGCGGGTGATTTCTGCCACGGGGATGTCGAGAATATTGATGTTCTGTTTGCGGATCAGGTACAGCAACAAGTCGAGCGGACCTTCGAAAGCCTCGAGAAAAACCTCCAGCGCATCCGGCGGAATGTACAGGTCCAGCGGCATTTCCATGACCGCCTGGCCATAGACCATGGCGAATGGCAGTTCCTGCTGCGCCCCGGCCTGGCTCTCCACGGATTCGACAACGGACATTCAGGCCTCGACCGTAAACGGTGCCGGGTCGCCACAGCCGACGCGGATCACTTCCGGCTCGCCGTCGGCCAGACTGATCACCGTGGAAGCTTTGATGCCGCCGAAGCCGCCGTCAATGATCAGGTCGACCTGATGCTCCAGCAACTGGCGCATTTCGTAAGGGTCGGTCATTGGCTCGGTATCGCCGGGCATGATCAGCGTCACGCTCATCAGCGGCTCGCCCAGCTCTTCCAGCAACGCCAGGGCTATCGGGTGGCTCGGCACCCGCAGGCCGATCGTGCGCTTCTTGGGGTGCAGCAATAGCCGCGGAACTTCGCGGGTGGCATTGAGAATGAAAGTGTAGGGCCCGGGCAGGTGGGCCTTGAGCAAGCGAAAGGTGCCGGTATCGATCTTGGCGAACAGCCCCAGCTGCGACAGATCGCTGCAAATCAGCGCGAAGTTGTGCTTGTCGTCCAGCTGCCGCAAGCGACGCACGCGCTCGACGGCGTTCTTGTCACCGATCTGGCAGCCGATGGCGTAAGCAGAGTCGGTTGGATAGATCACCACACCACCGGACCTGATGATCTCGACAGCCTGTTTGATCAGGCGCGCTTGCGGGTTTTCCGGATGAATCTGGAAAAATTGACTCACATTCTCTACCTGTTCAGACGGCGGCAATAACTGGGTCATGTTTGAACCGACACCAAAGCGGCGGCAGATCTTCCGGGAGCGGGCGGTACTCGCCTATCTCGGACCAGCCTCCAGGTCCATGAAAATCACTGCCGGCGCTGACCAGCAGACCGAACTCACGAGCAAGAATAGCCAGGCTGCCCACTTGCTCGGCGGGCTGGTGGCCATTGACCACCTCAATCGCATGGCCACCTGCTTGAATATAGTCGGCAATCAGGCGGCGACGTTTGCTACGGGTAAAATCATAGTGCCAAGGGTGCGCCAGGCTGACCCAGGCACCCGCTGCGCGCAGGGTTTCGACGGTTTCTTCAAGAGTCGGCCAATGCTGCTTGACGTCCCCCAGCTTGCCGGCGCCCAGCCATTTGCGGAAGGCTTCGGCGCGATCCTTGACGAAACCGGCGCGCACCAGGTAGTCGGCAAAGTGCGGACGGGCCGGGGCATTGCCGCTGTCACCCAGTTCCTGCTGAATCGCCCGGGCACCTTCCAGCGCACCGGGCATGCCCTTGAGCTCCAGCCTGCGGCTTATTTCTTCGGAGCGCAGCCAGCGGCCGTGGTGCAATTTGTCGATGGCCTCGACCAGCGCCGGGGCGTTGACATCAAAACCATAGCCCAATACATGAATGGTCGCCCCGCCCCAGGTGCAGGATAATTCGACACCGTTGATCAGTTGCATGCCCAGGGCAACCGCGGCGCTGCGGGCCTCTTCCAGGCCTTCGAGGGTGTCATGATCGGTCAAGGCCAGGACTCGCACGCCTCTCTCGAACGCACGCGCAACCAGTACCGCAGGCGCCAGGGCGCCATCGGAGGCCGTGCTATGACAGTGCAAATCAACATTCACAGGACTCTGTAACCTCAATTCAGCTGGCGCTTTCGCAACCAAGGATGTTTGTTATTATGCCGGCACATCCTGCTTCTGGCTGCCACTGTGAAACAATTCATCGACTTCATCCCGCTGTTCCTGTTTTTCATTGTCTTCAAAATCGATCCAAGGGTCGTCGACATCGCCGGTCACCAATTGACTGTAGGCGGCATTTACAGCGCCACGGCGATGCTGATCATCAGTTCCCTGGTGGTTTACGGCGCGCTGTTCTTTTCCCAGCGCAAGCTGGAAAAAAGCCAGTGGCTGACCCTGATCGCCTGCCTGGTCTTCGGCAGCCTGACCCTGGCCTTCCACAGCGAGACCTTCCTCAAGTGGAAGGCCCCGGTAGTCAACTGGCTATTCGCCCTGGCCTTTGCCGGCAGCCACTTCATCGGTGACCGCCTGCTGATCAAACGCATCATGGGCCATGCGCTGACATTGCCGGAGCCGGTCTGGACCCGCCTGAACATTGCCTGGATCGGTTTTTTCCTGTTCTGCGGCGGCGCCAACCTGTTCGTGGCCTTTACCTTCCAGAGCTACTGGGTCGACTTCAAAGTCTTCGGCAGCCTGGGCATGACCGTGCTGTTCCTGATCGCCCAGGGCATCTACCTGTCCCGTCATATCCATGACACCGAAACCACTACACCAAAAACCGAGGACTGACATGCTTTACGCAATCATTGCCACAGACGTCGCCAATTCCCTGGAAAACCGTCTGGCGGCACGCCCGGCGCACCTGGAGCGACTGCAACAGCTCAAGGCTGAAGGTCGTGTGGTGCTTGCCGGCCCGCACCCAGCCGTCGACAGCAATGACCCCGGTGCCGCGGGTTTTACCGGCAGCCTGATCGTCGCCGAGTTCGACTCGCTGACGGCTGCGCAAGCCTGGGCCGATGCCGACCCATACATCGCTGCGGGCGTCTACGCCAACGTATCGGTCAAGCCGTTCAAGCAAGTCCTGCCGTAAAATGTCCCCCGGCGCGATGAACCTTATCGGTTCATTGCGCTCTCAATCGCTCATTATTCTCGTTTAACGGCCGACAACCTGCCCAACACTCGATTGGAATCAGGAGTTCCGATGCGCCAAGGTCCGTTGTGTCTGCTGTTGGTCATGTTATCGATCGGGGTTGTGGCCCATGCCACAGAGCGTTCTGACTCGGGCAATTCCACGCCCCTGTCCCTGAGCGCTGGTAGCCAGATCACCGAATTGCAGCAACGCTTGAAAGAAAGCGAGCGGCTGCGTGATGAGCTGATTAAACAATTGCAAAATACCGATAGCGAACGCGAAAGCGCCCGCTTGACTGCCCTGCGCCAAGAGAACCAGCGCCTCAAGCTGCAACTCAAGGAGGCATTGGCAAGCCCAGAGCCGCGCCTGCTGACCGACCAGCAGCAGTGGTTCGTCATCGGTGCCGCGGTAGCGCTATTGGCCCTGCTCTGCGGTATCTTCGCCAGTGGCGGACGCAGACGACGTCGGCAATGGCTAAATTGAGTGAGTCATGAGCGACCTGTTACTGATAGATGATGACCAGGAGTTGTGTGAGCTGCTGGCCAGTTGGCTGAGCCAGGAAGGCTTTCAGGTGCGTGCCTGCCACGATGGCCAGAGCGCGCGCCGCGCCTTGGCCGAAAACGCGCCGGCGGCCGTGGTGCTGGACGTGATGCTGCCCGACGGCAGCGGTCTGGAACTGCTCAAGCAACTGCGCAGCGATCATCCGGATCTGCCGGTGCTGATGCTCTCGGCCCGTGGCGAGCCGCTGGATCGCATCCTCGGCCTGGAACTGGGCGCCGACGATTACCTGGCCAAACCCTGCGACCCACGGGAGTTGACCGCCCGCCTGCGGGCCGTGTTGCGCCGTAGCCATCCAACGGCGGTGTCCAGCCAGCTCGAGCTGGGCGACCTGTGCTTCAGCCCGGCCCGCGGCGTGGTCAGTATCGATGAACAGGAGTTCACCCTGACCATCTCCGAAAGCCGCCTGCTCGAAGCGCTACTCAAGCAACCGGGCGAGCCACTGGACAAGCAGGAACTGGCGCAGATCGCCCTCGGCCGCAAGCTGACCCTGTACGACCGCAGCCTGGACATGCACGTCAGCAACCTGCGCAAGAAGATCGGCCCCCACCCCGACGGACGCCCCCGCATTGTTGCCCTGCGCAGCCGCGGCTATTACTACAGCCTCTGATACTACAGCCTCTGACATGACGCGCCCTCGTAGCAGCTGCCGAAGGCTGCGTTCGGACCGGGGTCGCGCTCGACCGCAGCAGTCGTAAAACCTGCACCCGCGCTCTTCCAGACACCCCTCATCAACAAGATCACGACCGCTTCGCGGCCGAACGCAGCCTTCGGCAGCTGCTACGGGGGAACGCATACACCCAGGCTAGCCGGGGTACCTTGCTTTTGCTTTGCTTTGCTTTTGATCTTGATCTGTCTGCCCCTTTTCCAGAGGCCGAACGCAGGTATTGCGCAGGGGGCACCTCGGCATGGATGCCGAGGTAGCCGCGCCCGGAGCAATGCCTTCGTTACGGCATGCCGAGCCTGGGCGAGGCACCGAATGGCGGGGCAGAAGCGCTTTGGTTACTTTCGACTGGGCCGGCATTCCGGCTCTTCGAAAGTGACACGCCGTAAGGGCGGAACCATTAGTGGCCGTTACCGCAGGAATGGATATGTACACCAGCAAGAGGCAGGCCGGCTGTCAGGCCGCATTCGCGAGCAAGCCCGCTCCCACAATGAATCCGGGTACATCCGCCAACCTCTTTACCCAAGCTTTACGCTTCGCTGACCGCCGCTGACCTTGAACTCGGTAATCTGCACACATCCGGACTTACCGGGAACCGAGACAAGGAGATACACCATGCGCAAGACTCTTATCGCTCTGATGTTCGCTGCTGCCCTGCCGACCGTTGCCATGGCCATGCCAGAAGGCTCAGGCCCGATGGGTCCGATGGACGGCCCGCGTCACGGCCAGCACCACCAGCACGGTAAAGGCCCTTACAGCGAACTGGACCTGAGCCGCGAACAGCGCCAGCAGATCGGCAAGTTGATGGGCGAGCAAATGCGTGCGCGTCACCAGTTGATCGACACCTACCTGGAAAAACTCCCGGCGGCCGAGCAGAAAGCCTTGAAAGATGAGTTGGCTGCCAAACACCAAAAAACCGAAAGCGACATTCGCGGACTGCTCAACCCTGAACAACAGAAGCAATTCGACGCCATCCAGAAAAAACACGCCGAGCATCGCGCCGAATGGGCCGAGTTCAAAGCCTGGAAAGCGCAACAACCTAAAAAAGCGCAATAATGCGTTAGCGTTCACCCCCAGCCCAATGGTCCCCCGCCGTTGGGCTTCTTTGTTTGAGGTCTTCCCGTGCGTTCATTGTTCTGGCGCATCCTTGCCAGTTTCTGGTTGGCCATTGCCCTGGTTGCAGGGCTGTCGATTCTGCTCGGGCACATGCTCAATCAGGACGCCTGGATTCTCAGCCGCCACCCCGGCATCAATACCCTGGCCGAAGAATGGACGCAAACCTTCGAGGCCCAGGGCGAAGACGCCGCGCAGGATATTCTCGAGCAGCGTAAACGCCAGTATCACATCGACGTTCAGGTGCTCAACGAAAGCGGCGACCCGCTGGTGCGTGGCACCTTTCCGCGCCGCGCCGCGGCCTTCGAAGCGCGGCAGAACAACGATGACCGACGACTGCCCTGGCGTCGTCTGACCGTCGAATACATCAGTCCGAAAACCGGCGAAACCTATCTGTTGATCTACCGCATTGCCCATCCTGAGCTGGATGCCTGGCACCGCGAAAGCCTGCTCTGGCCCCTCAGTGCCCTGGGGATCGCACTGGTGGTGCTGACCCTGTTCAGTTTGTTGGTCACCTTTTCCATCACTCGACCGCTCAGCCGTTTGCGCGGCGCGGTGCACGACCTGGGCCAGACCACCTACCAGCAAAACAGCCTGGCGCAACTGGCCAACCGTCGCGACGAGTTCGGGGTACTGGCCAACGACTTCAACCGCATGGGTGCTCGTCTGCAAAGCCTGATCGGCAGCCAGCGGCAATTGCTGCGCGATGTTTCCCACGAGCTGCGCTCACCGTTGGCCCGACTGCGTATCGCCCTGGCATTGGCTGAGCGTGCCAGCCCCGAAGAGCGGGAAAAACTCTGGCCGCGACTGACCCGCGAATGTGATCGCCTGGAAGCCTTGATCAGTGAAATCCTGGTGCTGGCCCGTGTCGACGCCGACAATGCCAGCGCTGAAGAAATCGACCTCAACGGGCTGCTGAACAACCTGCAAAAAGATGCCCAGCTCAACTCGGCCGAACAAAACGTCAGGCTCGAGGCCGAATCACAGCTGAGTCTCAAGGGCTGGCCGACCATGATCGAACGCGCCCTGGATAACCTGCTGCGCAATGCCCAGCGCTTCAACCCGGAGGGACAGCCGATTGAAATGCTCGCATTACGACAGGGGGAACGGATCGTCATCAGCGTGCGCGATCACGGCCCGGGGGTCGACGCTGAACATCTGAATCAATTGGGCGAACCCTTCTACCGCGCTCCCGGACAGACCGCCCCGGGCCATGGCCTCGGGCTGGCCATCGCCCGCCGGGCCGCGGAACGGCACGGCGGCAGCTTGATCCTGGCCAATCATCCGGAAGGCGGGTTTATTGCCAGCCTGGAGTTGCCGTTGGAGCCTGGGGCTGGGGGGCAGCCTTAAGCTATTTGGTGCGCCAAAAAGATCGCAGCCTGCGGCAGCTCCTACACGGATCGCGTACAGCCGTTAAATGACGGGTGTACGCCGGATCTGTAGGGGCTGCAGCAGGCTGCGATCTTTTGATCTTCAGGCCCTGCCCGACCAGCCACTGACAAACTCGGCGACATCCACTTTCGGTGCCGTGCGCGGTTCATTCAGCGGCGTGCCCAGGTACAGGAACGCAATCACCTGTTCGTCCTCGGCCAACCCCAGGCCTTTGGCCACATGCGCGGTATAGGACAGCTCGCCGGTACGCCACACCGCGCCGATACCCTGGGCAAAAGCGGCCAACAGGATGCCGTGGGCGGCACAGCCGGCAGACAGCAATTGCTCGGACTTCGGCACCTTGGGGTGATCCTGCAAACGCGCGATGACCACCACTACCAGTGGCGCACGCAGCGGCATGGCACGCGCCTTGTCCAGCGCGGCCTGGGGCACTTCACCGCCCTGCAACTGCGCCGCTTCGACCAGCAACTCGCCCATTTGCTCGCGGGCCGCACCTTCTACTGTCAGAAAGCGATAGGGCCGCAGCTGGTTGTGATCCGGAGCACGCAAAGCCGCGGCAAACAGCACTTCCCGTTGCGCCGCAGTGGGCGCCGGGTCGAGCAAACGCGGCACGGAAACACGGTTGAGCAAAGCGTCGAGAGCCTGCATCGGCCACCTCCTGAAAAAAATGTCCGGCTATTCTAGGGCCTGTACGGCTAGTTCGTTAGCTCAAATTCGGATGCCAGAGGATCATAGCCAAGGCGCTGCGACGAGTCATAGCCCGCTATGGCGAGGAACAGCAACGCAGGCTATGGGCCTCTGGCGCCGAAGTTGACTAACAGAACTAGCCACACAGGCCCTCTTGGGCCTGTATGGCTAGTTCGTTAGCTCAAATTCGGATGCCAGAAGTTCATAGCCAAGGCGCTGCGACGAGTCATAGCGCGGTACTGCCCGGACGGTGCCGGTTTACATGCCCTGCGCCGCAGGTAGAATGGCGCCCTTCCCTTATCAGCCCGAGCGGACTTCATGGCGTTGCCGACCTTACGGATCATTGGTTTCATCATCGGCATCTTCCTGATAACCCTGGCCATCAGCATGGTCGTGCCCATGGCGACGCTGGTGATTTTCGAACGCACCGGCGATCTGCCGTCGTTCCTCTGGGCCAGCCTGATCACCTTTATCGCCGGCCTGGCACTGGTGATTCCCGGGCGTCCGGAGCACATTCATCTGCGCCCGCGAGACATGTACCTGCTCACGGTGAGCAGCTGGCTGGTGGTCTGCGTGTTTGCCGCGCTGCCGTTTCTGCTGACCCAGCACATCAGTTATACCGACTCGTTTTTCGAAAGCATGTCCGGCATCACCGCCACCGGGGCCACCGTGCTCAGCGGTCTGGACAAGATGTCTCCGGGGATCCTGATGTGGCGCTCCTTGCTGCACTGGCTCGGCGGGATCGGCTTTATCGGCATGGCGGTAGCGATTCTGCCGTTGCTGCGGATCGGTGGCATGCGCCTGTTCCAGACCGAGTCTTCGGACCGCTCCGAGAAAGTCATGCCGCGCTCGCACATGGTGGCCCGCCTGATCGTGGGTGCCTACGTCGGCATCACCATCCTCGGCAGCCTGGCGTTCTGGTGGGCCGGGATGAGCCTGTTCGACGCGATCAACCACTCAATGTCAGCGATTTCCACCGGTGGTTTCTCGACCTCCGACCTGTCTCTGGCCAAGTGGCCCGAGCCAGCGGTGCATTGGGTCGCGGTCGTGATCATGATTCTCGGCGCCCTGCCGTTCACCCTGTATGTCGCCATGTTGCGCGGCAACCGTCGGGCGCTGATCAAGGATGAACAGGTTCAGGGCCTGCTCGCAATGTTGCTGGTGACCTGGCTGGTGCTCGGCACCTGGTATTGGTGGACCACCCAACTGCATTGGCTGGAAGCCTTGCGCCACGTGGCGCTGAACGTGACCTCGGTGGTCACCACCACCGGCTTTGCCCTGGGCGACTACAGCCTGTGGGGCAATTTCTCGTTGATGCTGTTCTTCTATCTGGGCTTTGTCGGCGGCTGTTCGGGTTCGACCGCCGGCGGGATCAAGATCTTCCGCTTTCAGGTCGCTTACATCCTGCTCAAGGCCAACCTTAATCAGCTGATCCATCCGCGCGCGGTGATCAAACAGAAGTACAACGGACACCGGCTCGACGAGGAAATCGTCCGCTCGATCCTGACCTTCTCGTTCTTCTTCGCCATCACCATCTGCGTGATCGCACTGTTGCTGTCGCTGCTGGGAGTCGACTGGATGACCGCCCTGACCGGCGCTGCCGCCACCGTTTCCGGGGTCGGCCCGGGGTTGGGTGAAACCATCGGCCCGGCCGGCAACTTCGCCACCCTGCCGGATGCCGCCAAGTGGATTCTATCGTTGGGCATGCTGCTCGGCCGCCTGGAGATCATTACGGTGTTCGTTCTGTGTATTCCGGCGTTCTGGCGGCATTGAGCACGGTTGGCGCCCCCGGCAGCCGCGCCCGGTACTCGCCCGGCGTGGCATTGAACCAGCGCCGGAAGGCCCGAAAGAAGTTGCTCGGGTCGGCGAAGCCCAGCAGATAAGCGATTTCCAGCAGGGTCATGGCTGGCTGCGCAAGGTATTGCTCGGCCAACTCGCGGCGGGTGTCATCGAGCAGCGTCTGGAAGCTGGTGCCCTCCTCCTGCAAACGTCGTTGCAAAGTGCGCTGGGACATATGCAGAGTCTGCGCGACGGTGTCACGCTTGGGCTCGCCCTGGGGCAGCAAGCGACACAACACCTGCCGCGCCTGGTGGGTCACGCGACTTTCCGAGAACCGCGCCAGATATTCCCCGGCAAACCGGTCATGCAACAGCGCCATCGCCTCATTGGCGGTCGGTAATGGCGCTTCCATGTCCGCACACTCGAAAATCAGCGCGTCGTATGGCGCATTGAACACTAAAGGTGCATGAAAAACTTGTTTGTAGGGTTCAAGATTGAGCGGTTGCGCGCCCTGGACCAACACCTTGCGCGGTTGCAGGGTGCGCCCGGTCAACCATCCGCATAACGCCAGGGCGCAGGCCAGCGAGGCTTCGGCACTTTGCCGGGTCGGCGGCAGATGGTCGCCATGCACCGTCAGAATCAGTGCATACCCTTCAGGCAGAAGGCGAAAACTCAAGTCAGCGCTTTCGGCGATGATCCGCTGATAACGCACCAACCGCTCAAACCCTTCGGCCAGGGTCCGACTGGACATCAGGGCATAACCGGCGACGTTAAAGGAGGCCGGGCGCACCACCTTGCCCATGTTCAAACCAATGGCCGGGTTACCCGAAAGCTCCACGGCAAGTTGCCAAAGCCGTGTCATCGAGTCCTGAGGAAATCGTGCATCCGGATCGTCCAGAGCGCCGTAGTCGAGTCCCAACTGCTTGAACATTGCCCGGCAATCCAGGCCGTCCATTTCCAGTGCCTTGACAATCCCCATCGCCCAGCTTGCAGAAGTCGTTCTTTCGCTCATGGCGTCTTCTTAAATGATGAGCCGCATCCCCACGGCCGATTTTCGAAGGATACTAAAGTGGCGCCTATTGTCACTGGCTCCGACCACTGATCACTCTAGACTTAAATAAGCGCCCCGCAGACATTCGGCCATCAGAATAATAACCACAGAGATCGCAGTCGTGGACAACATCAAGCGTTTCAACAGCTTCTCAGAGTTCTACCCTTATTATTTGAGTGAGCACAGCAACAGCACCTGTCGCCGGTTGCACTTCATCGGCACCAGCCTGGTCATTCTGATTCTCGCCGTGACCATAACCAAAGGTGCCTGGCTGCTGTTGTGGGCACTGCCCCTGGCCGGTTACAGCTTCGCCTGGGTCGGGCATTTTTTCTTTGAGAAAAACCGCCCCGCCACATTCCAGCATCCGCTGTACAGCCTGCTCGGCGACTTCGTCATGTACCGCGACATGCTCCTCGGCAAAGTGCCGTTCTAATCACACAGTCCCGTGCAGCCAGTGTGCGCTTGGATCCATGGCTTAGACTGAGTATCCCATCGACAATAACCAGAGGATCGCCGATGAACGCCAGTGCGCGCTTCACTCATATGCAGGATGGCACGCAGGAAGACTGGGCGATCATTGCTGCAGACTTCAGCGCCTATGCCAGGCAACTACCGGCACGAATCGTGACCCATCTCAAGTTGCTCGAGGGGGATTTCGGCGGCTTCCCGGTGGATCGTCTGACCCACTCGTTGCAAACCGCCAGCCGCGCCTGGCGCGATGGACGTGACGAAGAATATGTGGTCTGCGCCCTGCTTCATGATATCGGCGACACCCTCGGCGCCTACAATCACCCGGACATCGCCGCGGCGATCCTCAAGCCTTTCGTCAGCGCCGAAAACCTGTGGATGGTGGAAAAGCACGGGATTTTCCAGGGCTATTACTTTTTTCATTACCTGGGGATGGACCGGCATCTGCGCGAGCAATTCAGTGAGCATCCGCAGTACCTGCAGACCATCGAATTCTGCGCCAGGTACGACGCTGCAGCCTTTGATCCGAGCTACGACACCCTGCCCCTGAGCTTCTTCGAACCGATGATGGAGCGTCTGTTTGCCCAGCCGAAGAACTCGATCTACAAAGCGGCGATGGAGCAGCATTTGCCGGCCTGAGGATTGTGTGGAGAGGAAGACCGTTAAAAGATCGCAGCCTTCGGCAGCTCCTACACCGACCGTGTACACCCGCGACTTTGCTGGTGTTTGTAGGAGCTGCCGCAGGCTGCGATCTGTTGATCCGGCATTGGCGGCGCCCCCGTGAAATTGCAGATTCACGCGATTGTGTAGGAGCTGCCGCAGGCTGCGATCTTTCCGGCCTCATACCGGCTGCGCAACCTTCACCGACTCTGCCTTGAGCTGTGCCTCCCGCGCCTGGGCATCGGCCAATCGATACAACTCGATCGAGCCATCCCAATGCTCGATCAAGGCGGTGCATGACTCCACCCAGTCCCCGCAATTGAGGTAGTCCACCTCACCAACCTTGCGGATTTCGGCATGGTGGATATGCCCGCAGACCACCCCGTGCAGGCCTCGTTTGGTGCATTCGTGGGCGATGGCCTCTTCAAAGTCACTGATAAAGCTCACCGCGGTTTTGACCTTGTGCTTGAGGTAGGCCGACAACGACCAATAACCGTAGCCATATCGAGCGCGCCAGTGATTGAGCCAGCGGTTCAGCGTCAGGGTGAACTCGTAGGCCGAGTCGCCAAGAAATGCCAGCCAGCGGTGATAGCGAGTGATCACGTCAAACTGGTCACCGTGGATCACCAGCAGATGCCGGCCATCGGCGGTGACATGGATGGCCTCGTCGACCAGCTGGATATTGCCCAGGATCAGCTTCGAATAACGCCGCAGGAACTCATCGTGATTACCGGTGACGTAGATCACTTCTGTGCCGCGCTTGCTCATGGTCAGCAAACGCCGAATCACGTTGGTGTGCGCCTGCGGCCAGTACATGCCGCTGCGCAGCTTCCAGCCATCGATGATGTCGCCGACCAGATAGACCTTGTCCGCGTGATAGCCCTTGAGGAAGTGCGCCAAGTGCTCCGCCTGGCAATCCCGGGTTCCGAGATGCACATCGGAAACCCACAGTGTACGCACGCGTTGCTTACGGCTGGGTCGGGTGAGCTCAGCGCTGGTCATAGGCAACCTCTCCGGTATTTTCAGCGAGCTTGCGCCACGGCGATTAATAGCCCATGACACTAATGCGGCAGCCTGATGACAGCGAAAGCCTTGGCGGTGCCGGTGTAGAATGCCGGTCTGCCAAGGAGACTGCGATGAGACCGATCCTCACGCTACGCCAATACACCCACGACTTGATCGTCCACAGCCATGAACACGCGCAACTGGTGTTCGGCCTGTCGGGCCAGCTCGACTTCGAGGTCGATGGCCGCGGCAGCCAGGTGGTGCAACAGAGTTTCGTAGTGGTCCCCGCGCACGCCCACCACGCCTGCGGCAGTCCCAACGGCAGCCGCTGCCTGGTGCTCGATGTGCCCAGCGATCACTGGGTCGCGCAATCCTTGGGCGAGCACGCCGATGCCAGTCGCCGGCTGCTCGACAATCCGGGTCGGCTGCCACTGAACCCGGGGCAAAGCCAGCTGGTCGACTGGCTGGCCAGCAGCCCGGTGAATGACCCGCTGATCGCTCAGCAAGGTGCCGTGCTGTTACTGGCCAGCCTCAATGACGCAGCACCCAACAGCGTCGGCGGTCGACGCTTGCCCTATGCCGCGTTGAACGCGCACATCGATCAATACGCCGCCTACCCGTTGCAAGTCGCCGACCTGGCCCGGGTCGCAGGCCTCTCTAATGCACGCCTGCACGCACGCTTTGTCGCCGAGTGCGGCCAGACGCCGATGGACTACATCCGCAGTCGACGCCTGCATATCGCCGTGAGGCTGTTGCGTGAAACCGGGTTGCCGATCGGCGAGGTCGCCATCAGAGTCGGCTACAACTCCCAGAGCGCGTTCGCCGCGGCAGTATTGCGCGAGTTCGGCACCTCGCCCGGCAAACTGCGCCGCGAGGCTTGAGACCAAAGACGCGAGGATCGCGACAGACACACGTGAAAAGGACGGTCATCGTGTAGGGGACGGTGTTTATCTTTGGTAACGCCGTCTGCCATGCTCAATACGTTTATCAAGGATTGCAATGACTCCGCGTACCGCCCTTGGCGCCCTGCATATTGGCGCACTGATGTTCGGCCTGACCGGTGTGTTTGGCAAGCTCGCCGCCGCCTCGCCGGCCGTTATCGTCTTTGGCCGTGCCGCATTCGCGGTCATCGCGCTGGCGTTCTTCGCACGTTTTGCCAGCAACACTCGCTGGCAGCAACTGCAGGCCACTGACTGGCGCCGACTGCTGCTCAGCGGCTTGTTGCTGGCCGGGCACTGGGTGAGTTTTTTCATCGCGGTGAAAGTGGCCGGCGTGGCGATTGCGACCCTGGGTTTTGCCAGCTTCCCGGCGTTTACGGTGATCCTCGAGGGGCTGATTTTTCGCGAGCGAATCCGCGCCAACGAGATCCTGCTGGTGGTGCTGGTGAGTGTCGGCCTGGTGCTGGTCACCCCGGATTTCGACCTCGCCAGCGAGGCCACCAGCGGTTTGCTCTGGGCCATAGGCTCGGGCTTGCTGTTTGCCCTGCTGTCGCTGACCAACCGCGCCAGCTCCGGACGGATTCCGGCAGTCCAGGCCGCGCTGTGCCAGAACGTCGTGGTCGCCGTCTGCCTGCTGCCGGTCGCTGCACCGCAGTTGAGCGAGGTCCGCGCCATCGACTGGCTGTGGATAAGTTTGCTCGGGGTGTTCTGTACCGGTCTCGCCCACAGTTTGTTCGTTGCCAGCCTGGCGGTGATCAAAGCGCGCACTGCGGCGGTGGTCTTTGCCCTGGAACCGGTTTACGGGATCAGTGTCGCCTGGCTGCTGTTCGGTGAAAATCCGACCCTGCGCATGTTGTTCGGCGGCGCCTTGATCATTGTTGCCATCGTGGTATCCAGCAGCCTGGGCACTACCAACAAGAAAACAACACAGACCGCTCCAGCACACTGAGCACGCAGGCAGAAACTGGCACAAGAACATTACCTACCTATACTGCGGTTATCCGCAACAGTTTGCCGTCGTTAAACGGATATAGACTGCTCGACACAGCGGAGTTGCCCCTTGAAGTAGCTGGATGCGAGTTGTCATCCAATCAACGCACTAAAAGGGATTACTGCATGGATATCATCAGCCTGATCATTCAGATCATCAGCGGTGTGGTCGGCGGCAATGCGGCCGGCATGAGCAAACAAAGCATGGGACCGCTGCTCAACTCTATCTTGGGGGGTGTCGGCGGGGTTGTTCTCGGGCAAGTGCTGGCCGCACTGACCGGCGATCCAGCTGCCACTGGAGGTGCACTGGATCTTCCTTCCATCATCAGCAGTGTTGTCGGCGGTGGTGCTGGCGGTGCGGTTTTGACGTTTATTGCCGGATTCATAAAATCCAGACTAGGCACCCGATAAGCTTCGCGCAGAAGCTATTGTCAGCTCTGTGCTGAAGATGAGTTGAGGGGCACGTCAGGGTCATCCGCGAATCGTGACCTGGTGTCCTTCAACTCTTTTACATTGCTGCTCTATCAATCAACCTGTGACTGACCTCGATCGTTATGACCAAGGTCGCGTTGCGGGTCTATCTGATCGCGAACCCGTTGCTTGAGTACCTTGGCCTCGGGAAAACCACCGTCGGCCTTGCGCTCCCAGATTTGCACGCCGTCGCAGGCGATGTGAAATATCCCGCCCGTTCCAGGCACCAGGGAGACTTTACCCAGATCGTCGCCAAAGGTACTGAGCAGTTCCTGGGCCAGCCAGGCGGCGCGCAACAACCATTGGCATTGCGTGCAGTAGGTAATGACGATTTCCGCTTTGTTGACAGTCATGATGCACTCAACTCCCGAGTTCGATGGCGTCGCTATAATAGCCGCCTTTATCGCTCGCCCGAGACTCAAGATGCGCCGCCTGTTGTCCTGCCTGATGCTGTGCCTGTGCCCTCTGCTCGTGCAAGCGGCCGAAGCACCCCGGCCGAAGATCGGCCTGGTGCTGTCCGGTGGCGCGGCTCGCGGGCTGGCGCATATCGGCGTGCTCAAGGCTTTGGAAGAACAAGGGGTGAAAATCGACGCCATCGCCGGCACCAGCATGGGCGCGGTGATCGGCGGGCTCTATGCCTCGGGCTACAAGGTCGACGAGCTGGAGAAACTGGCGCTGAGTATCGACTGGCAACGAGCACTGTCCGATGCCCCGCCCCGCAAGGACGTGCCGTTCCGGCGCAAACAGGATGACCGCGACTTTCTGGTGAAACAGAAGTTGAGCTTTCGCGACGACGGCAGTCTCGGTTTGCCACTGGGGGTCATCCAGGGGCAGAACCTCGCCCTGCTGCTGGAAAGCAAACTGGCGCACACCAGTGACACCCGCGACTTCGACAAACTGCCGATTCCCTTCCGGGCTGTCGCCACCGACATCTCCACCGGCGAGAAAGTGGTATTTCGCAAGGGCCACTTGCCCCGGGTGATTCGCGCGAGCATGTCGATTCCGGCAGTGTTCGCGCCAGTGGAACTCAATGGACGATTGCTGGTGGACGGCGGCATGACCGACAACATCCCGCTGGATGTGGCGCGCGAGATGGGCGTCGACATCGCCATCGTGGTCGACATCGGTACCCCGTTGAGCCCCCGTAATCAGCTGACCACCGTGGTCGATGTACTGAACCAGTCGATCACCCTGATGACCCGTCGCAACTCCGAAGAGCAACTGGCCACCTTGCACCAGGACGACGTGTTGATCCAACCGCCGCTGGCCAGCTTCGGCGGCGCCGACTTCGGTCGCGCCCGGGAGATGATCGACGCCGGTTACCGCGCCACGCGTATCCTCGATGCGCGACTGGCGCGCTTGCGCCCGGCCGAACCGCTCGATTCGCAGCTGGCCGCGGCCCGGACTCCCGGCCAGCGCACACCGATCATCACCGCGATCAAGGTCGAGAACGACTCGAAAGTCGCAGACGAAGTGATTCGCTACTACATCCGCCAACACATCGGTGAACCGCTGGACCTGGGCCGCCTGCAGACCGACATGGGCACGCTCTACGGCCTGGACTACTTCGATCAGGTGCAATACCGGGTGGTCCACAAGGGCCAGGACCGCACCCTGGTGATCAATGCGCATGGCAAACGTAGCGGGACCGATTACCTGCGCCTGGGGATAAATCTGTCCGACGACATGCGGGGCGATAGTGCCTTCAATCTCGGTGCCAGCTATCGGGTCAACGGCATCAATCGCCTTGGCGCCGAATGGCTGACCCGGGCGCAGATCGGCGATCAACAGGAACTGTATAGCGAGTTCTATCAACCACTGGACGTCGGTTCGCGCTACTTCATCGCCCCCTATGCCGTTATTGAATCGCAAAACGTCGAAGCCATCCTGGACAACGATCCGATCGCCCAGTATCGCCTCGAACGCTATGGCTTTGGCCTCAACGTCGGGCGCCAGATTGGCAACAGCGGTGAAATTCGCTTCGGGGTCGGCGAGGCCTGGGGCAAGGCCGAAGTGCGTATCGGTGACCAGGACCTGCCCACTGAGAACTTCAATGAGGGTTTCTATGAACTCAAGTACTCATTCGACACACTGGACAATGTCTATTTCCCGCACTCCGGCGAAGACATCGGCCTGGCATTGCGTCAGTTCGAACCGGAACTGGGCTCCGATAAACGCTACCGGCAATGGGAGTTCAAACTGGACAAGGCCCTGAGCAGCGGACCGGACACTTTCATTCTCGGTGGGCGTTTCGGGCGCACGCTGGACGAAGCCGACGTGGTGACTTCGAGCTTCCTGCTCGGTGGCGCGCGGCAACTGTCGGGTTTCCGCCAGGATGCGATTTCCGGGCAGAACATCAGCCTGGCCCGCGCCGTCTACTACCGGCGCCTGACCCCGCGTTCGTACCTGCCGCTGGATCTGCCGCTGTACATCGGCGGTTCACTGGAACGCGGCCGGGCCTGGAACAACGACAACGAGTTCGACAGCGACTACATCAACGCCGCCAGTATCTTCTTCGCGTTCGATACACCGCTGGGGCCGTTGAGCTTCAGCTACGGATTGAACGATGATGATCAGCAGGCGCTTTACCTGAACCTGGGGCAGACGTTTTAGCACTGGGTGTCCCCAAAAAGATCCGGCATTGGCGGCGCCCCCGAAAAGATCGCAGCCTGGCGGCAGCGCCTACGCGCCAACCGCGTACCCCCGCAATGGGGGTGGGTGCACACAATCCCCCGTAGGAGCTGCCGCAGGCTGCGATCTTTTGATCCTGAATTGGCGGTGCCCCCAAAAAGATCGCAGCCTGCGGCAGCTCCTACGCGCCGACCGGGTACCCCCGCAATGGGGGTGGGTGCACACAATCCCCCGTAGGAGCTGCCGCAGGCTGCGATCTTTTGATCCGGCATTGGCGGCGCCGCCGAAAAGATCGCAGCCTGCGGCAGCTCCTACGCGCCGACCGGGTACCCCCGCAATGGGGCTGGGTGCACACAATCCCCCCGGTAGGAGCTGCCGCAGGCTGCGATCTTTTGATCCTGAATTGGCGGTGCCCCCAAAAAGATCGCAGCCTGCGGCAGCTCCTACGCGCCGACCGGGTACCCCTGCAATGTGCGGAGTGGCGCTGTCCAGGTCACCGTCGTCGATGCAACCTTGCGCCTGTTACAATTTACCGGCAGCGCTCTGCTCAAGTTCCAGCCCCTCGAAATCCACCGACAACGGCTCGATCTCCAACGTTTGCGGGAGACTGGCGAAGCTGTCGAGAAAGGCATGGTCCAGCGCCTCGGTTTCCGACGTGCAAGCCTGCCCAGGCTCGCTGAAGTCACTCAGAAACGGCTCGTCGGACATTTCGAATACTTGCGGCAGCTCATTCAAATTCGAATTAAAGAGCGGGTCGACCTCGAGCGCAGTATCAGTGGCTTGGGTGTGGCGTACCGGTGGCGTGGTGTCGAACGGGCTGACCAGAGTCCAATCCGAGTCTATCGACAGGTCATCCAGGTTCAACTGGAACTCATCCAGTGCGGTACTGATCGGCTCTGCAACCACCGCGGCCGCCAACACCTGCGGCGCGAGCCCGGTAGCGGTCGAGAGTTTGTCAAAGCGCAGGCGAGTGTCTTGCAGGGTCTCTTCGCTGACTCCCGACTCGCGCAATCGGCTTTCCTGCTCGGCATACGCTGCGGCCTCGCCTTGCTGACCCAGGACCTCCAGCAATCGCAGGCCCAGATCGAGTCGTTCAGGCTCCTTGAGCAGCGCCTCGCGCAAGATTCCCGCTGCTTCGTCAAAGCGGCCATAGGCAAGGTAGAGCCTGACCCCCTCGAGCACATCGGGTGCCTGGGTGGACGCCTTGCGCGGTGCCGGGCTTTGCGGCGCGGCCAGCCGCTGATCGGTTTCATCGCCGTTCGCTTGCGCTGCCAGGGGCTCCACCAGGCTGGCAACCGGCTGCAGGGGCAGCAGCTCGGCCGGCACAGGAGTGAAAGAGCGCCGACGGCGCACCCAAAATGCCAGGCTCAACAGCAACAACAGCACTACCAGCCCGGCCAACAACCAAAATTTCGATCCATCGGCCTCATCGGCCTCGGCAACAGGCGGCGAGCTTACGTGTGCCGGTGCGACAGGTGCTGCAGCACTGACAGGAGGCTCCTTGACTTCGGACAATCGGGTTTGCAGCTCGACGATTGCTTTTTTTCCAGCAGCGATTTCTTCATTCTGGGCCGCAAGCCTGGCCTGCTGTTCAGCGACAGTCGCTTGCAGGTGCTGGTTCTCCAGTGTGCTGCTGGCCAACTGCTCGGACGTGAGTACCTGCTGCGCCTTCGCCGCTGCCAAGGCAACTGCCTGAGCGTTGTCTGGCTTTGCCGACACCGCCGTTGCAGCTTTGCGCGGAGCCGACGCAGTTGGCTGAGGATTGGCAGGCGTCGCTGGCACGAGCTTGCTTGCGGGTTCGATCCCCGGTGAACCCGGAGGGTCGATCAATACCGTGTATTCGCGCAGCGAACGTCCGCCGGGCTGGTTCACCTGCACCAGGAAATTCAGGAAAGGTTCCGTGACCGGCTTGTTCGAGACCACCCGAATCACGCTGCGGTTGCCTTGGAGAATCGGGGTGAACCGCAAGTCATTGAGGAAGAACACTCGCTCGACTCCGGCGCGACTGAACTCCTCGGCCGTCGCCAGGCTCACGGACAATTCGCCTTCGCTCAGTTCGCCGGGCTCCAGCAAGGCGATCTCGGCATCGAGCGGTTGGGTCAAAGCAGAGTGCAGGGTGATTTCGCCCAACCCCAGCGCCGGGGCCAGGGCCGAGTAACACAAGGCGCCAGCAGCCAGCAACAGCGATCGCAGGGACAACAGGCGGGAGGATTTTTGAGAGGATTCATATCTGCGGCAACAGCGCAACGCAGACTGAGAACTTCGGAGCATGGGCATCCCTTGGATAACCGAAACCAACTGGAAAGCGCTCACGCATCCTGCACGAGCACACTGTGGATCTGGTATGTCTTAATAGTCTGCCAAACGCTGAAGCTCAAAAATCTGCAGGAGGGTCATGCCTCAGGATTTTTCCAGGTTGGCCAGAATGTGACCATGTACCCGCATGCAGATGCGCAAGTCTTCTTCGTCGACACCTTGGAACAACTCGTGACGCAACGCGGTGGCAATGGTTTCGATCTGTTCGATCAATGGCCGGGCCGTCGCGCAAAGGACGATCTTTTTCGCCCGACGATCCTCTAAAACCGATTGACGCTGTACCAGTCCCTGGGACTCCAGGCTGTCGAGCAAACGCGCCAGGGTTGGACCTTCGACCCCCACACTTTGCGCCAGTTCACGTTGAGTCGGCGCTTCGTTAAAACGTGCCAGATGCAGCAGCACCAGCCAACGAGCCTGGGACAAGCCCAGCCCGGCCAGACGGCGATCCAGTTCAGCACGCCAGCCGCGAGACATCTGTGCCAACTGCATGCCAAAACGGTGTTGATCGGTTAACGGCATAAAACACTCATGATTAGACTGAAATAGAGAAAAGCTAATTATTAGTCAGCTAAGCATGACCCTCGACGCGAGGCAAGGCTCGGTATGTACTGAATCGTTACATCCGGCCCGAACGATCACTCAAATCTCGAACTCCGCCTGCAAGGCAGCGCGCACGCAGTAGAGGACGCCCTCCGGAACCCGAGCGAAAAACAGCGGGATGATTTCTGCAACTGGCGGTAGTTCGCCCTCTGCATCAAGGAACGCGTCCTGGATCTCGGCGAGCATATCTTCCGGCAGATCCAGTGCTTGCTCCAGGGACAACTGCTGCTTGCCAATGGCCTCGGCGAGCAAGGTGTAGACATTCTTCTCCGAGCACTGCAGCTGGCCGGCGATCTGCACCGGCGTCATGCCGGCACGGGCCAGGGTAATCAGTTCGTGGCGAATATCGGCGACCACTTTCGGGGTCTCGGCCTGGCCGCCCAGTACTTCGAGGAAGGCCTCGCCGTAACGTTCCAGTTTGCGCGCACCGACACCGCTGACTTTGGCCATTTCCGGCAAGGAGCCGGGCTGGCTGCGGAGCATTTCCAGCAAGGTCGAATCGGGAAAGATCACATAAGGCGGCACGCCATGCTCCTGGGCCAGTTTACGGCGCAGGGCACGCAAGGCTTCCCATTGCTCGCGCTCTTCGCCGCGTACCAATTGGCTGGCCTGACTTGTGTTGCTTTTCGCGGTGGTTTGCGGTTTGAGGTCGCGACGCAGTTCCAGGGTGACTTCGCCTTTGAGCAACGGCCGGCAACTGTCGCTCAAGCGCAGGCCGCCATAGCCTTCAAGATCGATGTCGGCCAGACCACGGGCGACCAGCTGGCGGAACAATGAGCGCCATTCGCCCTCGGCCCGCGCCTTGCCGACACCAAACACCGAAAGATGTTGATGGCCGATGCTGCGCACTTTTTCGTTGTCCTTGCCCAGCAGCACGTCCACCAGATGCCCGACGCCATAACGCTGGCCGGTGCGGAAGATCGTCGAGAGCGCCTGACGAGCAGGCTCGGTGGCGTCCCAGGTTTGCACGCCGTCGACGCAGTTGTCGCAGTGACCGCAGGGTTGCGGCATGTCTTCGTCGAAATACGCCAGCAGGGTCTGGCGTCGGCAGCGGGTTTCTTCACAGAGCGCCAGCATGGCATCGAGCTTGTGCTGCTCCAGACGCTTGTGGCGTTCATCGCCCTCGGACTTTTGCAGCATCTGCTTGAGCATCAGCACATCTTGCAGACCGTAGGCCATCCAGGCGTCCGCGGGCAGACCGTCACGACCGGAGCGCCCGGTTTCCTGATAATAGGCCTCGAGGGACTTGGGCAAGTCCAGATGCGCGACAAACCGTACGTTGGGTTTATCGATACCCATGCCGAATGCAATGGTGGCGACCATGATCAAGCCTTCCTCATTAAGGAAGCGCTTCTGGTTGAAGGCTCGCGTCTCGTTGGGCAGCCCGGCGTGGTAGGGCAGCGCGGGATAACCTTGCTCACACAGGAAGGCCGCCACTTCATCGACTTTCTTGCGCGACAGGCAATAGACGATGCCGGCATCGCTGCGCCGCTCCGAGAGGAACGCCAGCAACTGCTTGCGCGGCTGCTCCTTGGGTACGATGCGGTAGAAAATATTCGGACGGTCGAAACTCGAAAGGAAACGTTCGGCATCCTGCAAATGCAGGCGATTGACGATTTCTTCGCGGGTTCGTTTGTCGGCGGTAGCGGTCAGGGCGATGCGCGGCACATTGGGAAACAATTCCGCCAATTGCCCCAGTTGCAGGTATTCCGGGCGGAAGTCATGGCCCCATTGCGAAACGCAGTGCGCTTCGTCGATGGCGAACAGGGCGATTTCCAGGCTCTGGAGGAACGCCAGCATCCGCGGCTGGACCAGACGCTCGGGGGCCAGATAGAGCATTTTCACTTCGCCACGCTTGATTCGCGTCGCCAGGTCTCGCTGCTGCTCGGCGTTCAACGTGGAGTTCAGGGCGGCTGCGGCAACGCCCAGTTCTTCGAGGGTGGCGACCTGATCGTCCATCAATGCGATCAACGGCGACACCACCACCGCCAAACCTTCGCGCAACAGCGCCGGGACCTGAAAACACAAGGACTTGCCGCCGCCGGTAGGCATCAGCACCAGGGCGTCGCCACCACTGGCCACGCGCTCAATGATCGCACCCTGGCGGCCACGAAAACTGTCGTAGCCGAAGATGTCCTTGAGGACGCGCTGAGCCTGTTCGAGCATGAAAAACTCCCAATAGTGCCGTATATCCCTCTATGCAGGCTGGATGAAAACGTCACGGTCTTCACGGAAAAAGACGTAAGCAGACTTTTCCTGATCCCTCGCCACACCTGCAGGGCTTTACAAAACGCGGCAGTATACCCGAGCGGTCCCAGGCAATGGGCGCCGGTGACGAATAGCCGACCGTGGCAGCCCGCGAGCCTGCGTTCGGCCGCGCAGCGGTCGTAAAATCAAGCTACGCGGTGTTGCAGGCCGACCGAGTCGCCAGGGTTTACGACTGCTGCGAAGCCGAACGCAGGCTTCGCCAGCTGCTACGGGCCGCGTCATGGCGTGTTTTGAATGCAGGCAAATCTGCCCAGCGGCTGGCCTGAGCGCTCAAGAAGGCCTAGAATTCAGCATCGAATATTCCCAAGGTAGCCCTTTAATGTCCTTCGCTGAGCAACTAACCCGCCTGCAAGTCTTCCTCGACGCCGACGAGCTGCATGACGAGGCGCTGGACTACGTGGCCGCCCACGGCTATCTGACTGCGCTCTCGATCTGTTCCGAGGACGTTCCAGAGCGTGAGTGGATCGACGCCCTGTTCGCCGAAGAGCCGCATTACGCCGACGACGCCGAACGTGAAGCGATCGAAGCCACCCTGGTGCTGCTCAAGGCGCACATCGCCCGGCAATTGGCGTCCGATGAGGAGTTCGAGCTGCCCTGCGAGCTGGACCTCGGCGACGACCCGGACGACTCCGACCTGCGTGGTTGGTGCATCGGCTTCATGGAAGGTGTATTCCTGCGTGAAGCGGCCTGGTTCGAAACCGCCGAAGACGAAGTCAGCGAAATGCTCCTGCCGATCATGGTCGGTTCCGGTCTGTTCGATGAGCAGCCGGAATTTTCCGACATCGCCAGCGATGCCAACCTGATGGACGACATGATCGTGCAGATCCCTGAAGCCCTGACCGCGTTGTACCTGCTGTGCAACGCACCGGACGAAAAACCGGCCATTCTCAAGCCTCGTCACCACTGAGGCTGCGCCTATGGCGGCCAACCCCATAGGCAACCGCCCCCTGATAGTGCGTTACGTTCTGCTGGCCATCGGCTTGCTGAGCGTCGCATTGGGGGTGCTCGGAGTCTTCCTGCCGGTGTTGCCCACCACGCCTTTCCTGTTGCTGGCGGCCGCCTGTTTCGCCCGCAGTTCACCGCGTTTCTATCGATGGCTGGTCGAGCATCCACGGCTCGGCCCCTGGGTGCGTGACTACCTCGACGGCAACGGTATCCCGCTCAAGGGCAAGGTCTACGCCATCGGCGTGATGTGGCTGAGCATCGGCTTGTCCTGCCTGCTCGTACCCCTGCCTTGGGCCCGCGGCGTCATGCTGACCAGCGCGGTGCTGGTGACGATTTACATTTTGCGGCAGAAGACTTTGCACAGGTCTTGAGATTCAACCGTTCCTGGTAAAGATCGCAGCCTGCGGCAGCTCCTACGGGATAGATGTACATCCGTAAGCCCAGGGTGTACAGGGTCGGCGTAGGAGCTGCCGCAGGCTGCGATCTTTTCGCGACCAACCTCCCCCGCCCACCAACAATCAACCTGCCCTTTGAGAAAACAGCGCCTAGACTTCAGACATCTGCACATGAGCCGCCAGACATGTCCGGCAGTCCGCGTAGTCCAGGATGGTCAACGCTCCGACTTCGGCTCGGCGGATGGCTGCTGATATCGGGATTTCTTCTGGTTGGCCTGGCCCCAGTCCGGGCGAACTGGAATTTTGCGCTGATTGTGCAAACCGCCAAGCAACGTTATGGCACCCTCGGCCCGGCCAAGGGACGGATCGAGGCCTGGAACCAGATGCTGCAAAGCGAAATGGCACAACCGGAACGCGAGCAGCTTGGCGCCGTCAACAGCTTCTTCAATCAACAACTGAGCTTCCAGGACGATCCTGGTATCTGGCGTGAGATCGACTACTGGGCAACGCCCGTCGAATCACTGATCAAGGGTGCCGGTGACTGCGAAGACTATGCGCTGGCCAAGTACTTCAGCTTGCGTAATCTTGGCGTTCCCAGCGAAAAACTGCGCATCACTTACGTCAAGGCCCTGACCCGCAACCAGGCGCACATGGTGCTGACCTACTACGCCACCCCCACCGCCGAGCCATTGGTGCTGGACAACCTGATCGGCGAAATCCGCCCCGCGTCGCAACGCAAAGACCTGCTGGCGGTGTACGCCTTCAACGCCGAAGGCTTGTACCTGCCTGGGGCAAACGGCGGCAAACGAAGTAGCGACTCGAAAAAGCTTTCGCGTTGGCAGGACGTGCTGAAAAAGATGCGGGGCGAAGGCTTCACCCTGGGTGATGGCTAACGCCGCCAACAACAAGGAGCACTGCATGTCGCTACTCAAGCAATTGTTTCTGGCCATCTGCCTGTTCCTGCTGGTGGCATTCAGCGGCAGTTTTTTTGTCGGCCTTGAGAGCTCGCGCGACCAGATGCTTGGCCAGTTGCGCTCCCATGCCCAGGATGCCGCCACCGCACTGGGGCTCTCATTGACCAGCCAAATCGATGATCCGGCGATGATTGAGCTGATGGTCAGCTCGATCTTCGACAGCGGTTACTTCGCCAGCATCCGGGTAGTGAACATCGCCGATGAACAGATCCTGGTGGAGCGCAGTCTGCAGACGGTTGCCGAAGATATACCGGACTGGTTCGTGCACCTGGTGGACTTGCACCCGCAAGGTGGCGACGCGCTGGTCATGCGCGGCTGGGAGCAAGCGGCGCGGGTCGAAGTGCTGAGCAATCCACAGTTCGCCCTGGCCAGACTCTGGGACAGCGCCCTCGGCAGCCTGGTCTGGTTGCTGCTGTGCGGCTTGCTCAGTGCAGTGTTCGGCGCCTGGCTGCTGCGTCGGCAGTTGCGTCCACTCGATAGCATGGTCAAACAGGCCGAATCCATCAGCAAGCGCGAGTTCCTCAGCCTGCCACAATTGCCCCGCACGCCGGAACTCAAACGGGTGGTGCTGGCCATGAATCAGATGGTCGAAAAGCTCAAGGGGCTGTTTGCCGAAGAGGCCGCCCGCAGCGAAAAACTGCGGGCCGACTCCTACCAGGACAGCCTCACCGGAC
This sequence comes from Pseudomonas sp. KH_050, assembly GCF_057838875.1. Lineage (NCBI taxonomy): Bacteria > Pseudomonadati > Pseudomonadota > Gammaproteobacteria > Pseudomonadales > Pseudomonadaceae > Pseudomonas > Pseudomonas sp. KH_050. Next base: position 4,720,048 of record NZ_CM174478.1, read on the forward strand.
TGGCCAATCGTCGCCTGCTGGATGAACAGCTGACTGAGCAGTTGTTGGTCACCGAACAGAGCAGCCCTGGCCATCTGTTGATGCTGCGAGTCAATGACCTGGCCGGCCTCAACCAACGCCTGGGTGGTCAGCGCACCGATGCGCTGATCAAGGCGATCGGTGAGTTGCTCAAACGCTTGACCCAGCCAATAGATCGCCGTCATTGGCTGGCCGCGCGCAACCGCGGTGGCGAATTTAGCCTGCTGGCCCCCGGTCTGGACAACAAAGACGCCGCACGCCTGGCCGCCGAGATCAGCGCCACCCTGGAAAACCTGCGCCTTACCGGCGCCAGTGACTGCATGCCGGTCGCGCACCTGGGGATAGCGGCCTACGAGCCGGGCGAACCCGCCGGCACTGTGCTGCTGCGCCTCGATCAAGCGCTGACGCAGGCCCAGCGCCATCCGGAGCGCCCCTGGGCCCATCTGGCGCACTTCAATGGCACGCCGAGCCAGACTCAGCACGACTGGCGCAACTGGATCGAGGACGCCCTCGACCATAGCAAAATGCAGCTGTATTTCCAGCCGGTGGTGCAGTGCGCCGATACCAGTCAGGTGTTGCATCACAAGGTGCTGGCGCGCCTGCTCGACCCCCAGGGCGAAGCGATTGCAGCCGGGCATTTCCTGCCCTGGATCGAGCGTCTGGGCTGGTCGGCGCGCTTCGACCTGGCAATGCTCGAACACACACTCGACTACCTCATCGAACATCCCTGGCCGCTGGCGCTGAGTCTTTCTGGCAGCACCCTGCGTGATGCGCCGCACCTGAAGGAGATCCTCAGCATGCTTCACGCCCTGCCCGACCTCGCGCCCTTGCTGACCCTGGAAATCGACGAACGCGATCTGCCGCCACCGGCCGAAATGCAGCAACTGAGCCAGAGCATCCAGGACAGCGGCTACCGGATCGGCCTGCAACATTTTGGTGGCAGCTTCAGCCAGATCGGCAACCTCACCCTGCTGGGGCTGGCCTACCTGAAAATCGACAGCAGCTACATTCGAGACATTGATCAACAGAGTGACAAACGCCTGTTTATCGAAGCAATCTTTCGCGCGACCAACAGCATCGATCTGCCATTGATAGCGGAAATGGTCGAGACCCGCGGCGAGCTGGAAGTGATCCGCGAGTTAGGTCTGTTTGGCGTGATGGGCAGATTGATCGGGCCGCCGGAGCCGATGTAGATCGGCAAACCCCCTCGCCACAAATGCCCACCAGACTAAAGATCTGCGCTAACTGACTAGCATTCGGGCAATGCCTCGCACCTGCAAAATGCTCAGTCGGTCGATTTTTCGTGAGGACTTTTCTGACAGTTTCTCGGGGTTGCGTTGAGCACGGTGCCCGGATAACCTTCTTGGGTCGTTGCAAAATCAGCGACCGGGACTGCAAGCCCGCCGAGAGTACGTTTGGCGCACAAGCGCCTCCATGAGCATGGCGCTTTTTTAGTGTCCATCGTTTTATGGCGGCTGTGCGTGGGAGACCTTCGGGTCTGCCGGGTGCCAAACGTCCCGGTCTTGCAGACCCGCGCACAGCTGCCACCCATCATCTGCAAGTGATGTTGGTAGTTCCTACTCATACGTTTGGAGCTTTACCATGGTCAAAGTCACCCCCAATCCCCCTGAAACCACTAGCACCTCCCCCTATGATTCCCTCGATCCCGGCAAGCTCAACAAGGCCGCCGAGCGAGCCCTCGATTACCACCTGACGTCGTCCCGCAAACCTGAACCCCATACACAACCTGGCAATATCTTCGCAGTGGTCGCGGGTATCGACACCGAGCGGGTGCTGGCCAACCTCAGCGAAACCCTGGCCTCGGCCAATGCCCTGGCCGCTGACCTGGCGTTCGAGCTGGAGGGTTCGCAGCGGCATGTTGCGCTGGGCATTCAGCAGATGATCGAGCTGGGCGAGTTGTTGGCGAACCGGGCGCTGGATGATCTTGATCCGCGGTAGGCGGTGGAGTGTCGGGCCAAGTCGGGGGTTCGTCAGGCGGACTCCCTCGCCACAGGTGCAGTGTTTCCCTCCCATCTCGTTTTCCGCCAGACAAAACAAAACCCGCCCCCCTATCTCAAGGCTGGCGGGTATTGTCGTTTCAGGTCAGACGGTATCGACCTTCAACGAATGGTCGTTGAGCATGCCGTTGATGATGGTCGCGGTGTCCGCGCCGCCGGCGATCACGCCGCCTGCCCCCGGGGTCACGCCGTAATGGCTGGCGAGGTTGACCCCGGCCAGGTCGATGGTCTGGGTCGGGGTGGCACCCGCTGTCGAGCTGACATCAATGCTGGTCACCAGTGAGGCGCCGCTGCCGGTGACCTTGAAGTGCAGGTAGTCGTCGAGCGAAGCCGAGGTGGCGTTCTCGCCCTGCAACAGTTGCGACAGGTCGAGCTTGTCGGCACCCGGGGTGAAGTCGGTGACCACGTCATGCCCGCTGTTGCCGTGCAGCCACTGGAAGGTGTCGTTGCCCGCACCGCCCGTCAGGCTGTTGTTGCCCGGCCCGCCGATCAGGAAGTCGTCGGCGCCACCGCCGTTGAGCACATCGTTGCCCAGCCCACCGGTGATGATATTGGCGTTGTTGTCGCCGGTGAGGCTGTCGTTGTAGCTGGAGCCGATCAGGTTCTCGATCGCCGTCAGGGTATCGCTGCCAGCGCCGCCGGTGTTTTGCGCACCGAGCAGGTTGAGGTCGACCATCACCTCGGCCGGGGCATGGGCGTAGCTGGCTGTGTCATTGCCAGTGCCGCCGTCGAGCAGGTCATTGCCGGTGCCGCTGAACAACAGATCGTTGCCGGCTTCGCCGTGCAGGGTGTTGTTGCCGGAACCTGCTGTGAGCACATCATTGCCGTCGCCGGCATTGAGCAGGTTGTCGCCGCTGCCCGCCAGCAGCACATCGTCGCCCGAGGTGCCGGTGAGGGTATGCCCATCCTGGTAATTGATGCCCACCGCCGCGCTGTCGCTACCGCCGTGGTTGTCGTTGGCACTGTAGGTCCCGTGGTAGTACGGGGTGCTGTCATGGGCCCCGGCATAGTTGACCGTCATGGTCAGTTTGTAGGTTTCCAGGCCGGCACCACTGTTACCAGGGCCATCGGCGATATTGGCCAGGTGGATTCTATAGGTCCCGTCCGCCCCCGCAGTGAAGGTCCCGTTGTCGCCAATCGCGGTGAAGGCCCCGCCGTTGAATGAATACTCCATGTTCACATCGCCGGCCGCGAGGTTGTGATTGAGATTGAGGGTCTCTCCCTGTTTCAGGTTGACGCTGATCATGTCCTCATCGTTGGCGTTGGCGCCACTCACCTTCCCCAGATAACCGCTGACGATCACCACCGCAGTCATCGCGACAGTATTGGCGTTGAAGGCGGCGCGAGCGACAGTGACCGCCTGGTTGGTACTGTTGTTGTCGGACCCGGAAAAGACAATGGTCTTGAGGCTGGTTGCCGTGAACTCCGCCCCCCTGGCGGCCCACCCGGTATTGAACGTGGTAGGTGCGGCCGTCAACGGATCGCCGTTGGCATCGCTGTCATTGGCCAGCAATACGTCCCCCGGGATCACCAGTTTGTTGGACAGCACGTTGGTGATGATGTGGTCATCGACCGCCACCGGTGGTGCATTCGGGTTGACCTTGATCACCAGGCTGGAACTGGCCAGGTCACCGTCGTTGTCGCTGACGGTGTAGCCGAAGTTCTCGGTGATCAGCACGCCGGTGACCATCTGCGGGGTATAGGTGAAGTCGCCGGTGTCGAGGTTGATCACCAGGGTGCCGCCATTGCTGGTGGCGATGCTGATGCTGTTGTTGGCGGTGTCGAAGGTGCCGTGATTATCCCCGCCACTGAACGCCAGCAGGCCCTGGTTGCTGTTGCCTTTAGGGTCATAGGTGTAGGTGGTGCCGTCGACGACGATGGATTTGATGAAGCCGCCATCGGCGCCGAATGTGCCGCCCTCGCCCAGCAGCGTGCCGGTGACCGGTGCGCCTTGCACGGTGCCCGAGAGTACCGAGTTGAGTTGATTGAGGTCAGTCACCAGCACTGCGTTGGTGTTGGTGTGGGTGCTGCCGTCATAGGACAGTTGATCGAGGTTGGCGTTGCTGACGCCGCTGCCCAGGCCAATCGCATAGTTCTTGATGCCATTGGCGTCGAGGAACGCTTTCCAGGCCGCCTCATCCGCTGCACCGGTTTCAAAGCCGCTGGTGGGTTTGCCGTCGGAGAAAAAGTAGCCGACATTCTGCGCCCCGGTCAGTTGCCCCGGGGTCACGAACGCCAGCTTCGCCGCCGCGACGGCGGCGTCGTAGTTGGTGCCACCGCCCGCAGTCAGGGTGTCGATGATCGACTTGGCCGTCGCCACATCAACCCAGATCGGAGTGGTGTTGGTAGCGGTGCCGCTGAAGGTGACGATCTGCACTTTCACATCGCCCAGGTCGTCGTACTTATCGAGCAAGGCACTGATGGCCTGCTTGGCCAGGTCCAGCCGCGACAGGCCTGACACCTCGGAGGGGTCAACCATACTGCCGGACACGTCGATCACCAGCAGCAGGTTCGAATCGATTTCGACCGCCGTCACCGAATGTTCGCTGGCGACCGCTTTGGGCACGTCGTCGACGATGCTCACCACAATGCTGCTGGTGGTGCTATTGCCCAGTGCATCAGTGGCTGTGTAGGTGAAGCTTTCGCTGAGGGTATTCGCCCCGTCGTTGGCGTTCGGCGAGGTTTTCGGGGCCGAGGTCAGGGTGTAGGTGTAGGTACCGTTGGGGTTAAGCAGGAGCTGTCCGTAGCTACCGGCCGCGCTGCCCACCAGACTGTAAGTGATGCCGCCGGTGCCTCCGAAGACTGAGCCGACCAGCGTGCCGGCGGCGGTTTCCGCACTGGAGCTCGGGTCGCTGCCGATCACAGTGCCGGCGGCCAGGTCCTGGCCGTCCTTACTCAGGTCCAGGGCTTTTTCGAAGACCGTTACGTCCTGGTCGTAAAGCCCTTTGAGCCCGCTGTCACAGACGTTGATGGAAAGGATCGTGGTGCTTTCATCGCCATCGGCATCCCGGACGGTGTAGGTGAAAACGTCCGTGGCCCCCGGCGGGCTCACCAAGTTCGGGTTGCTGCGATAGACCGCATTGCCTGCGGCGTCCAGGGTCAGGTAGCCGTAGGTACCATGGAGGGTCGAGTTGAGGCCGCCGACAGCCGAAGTCGACGTATCGCTGCCTGCCCGCACCCCGATCACCGCGCCGGACGGGCTGAACCCATCGGCGCCGGCACCGTCATTGAGCAACACATTGCCGCTGACCACACCGCCCTCGGCGATGTGGGTCACATCAGGGGCGGCGCTCGGCAGATCGTCGACGATGTTCACGTCAATCACCCCCGACGCCGTGCTGCCATCGGTATCGGTGACGATCACGGTGAAGTGCTCGGCGATAACGTTGGCGCCCAGCCCGGTCGGGTGGGTTTCGTTATCGACCAGGGTGTAGCTGTAACTGACTACGCCGGTGCTGGCGTTGTAGTCGGTGACGGTCAGGGTGCTGCCCAGTGCGGTAGTCATCGATTGCGGGAAGCCGGCGGTCACCCCGCCGCTGACCACGCTGATGCCGCCAACGCTCAGGGTTTGCACACCGTCCAGCGCGGTGACGGTGAAGCTGCCGTTTTGGGTCAGTGCCGGTGTATTCGGGCTGCTGCCGTCGCTGAGGTTTTTCTCGTAGACGGTCAGTTCTCCGTAAGCGATGTCGAGACCGTTGAGGGTGACCGGGTCATTGTTGTTGTGGACCTGCAGCACCAGTTTGGCAGTGCTGGTATCGCCGTCCGCGTCGGTGATGGTGTAGTAGAAGGTCTCGCTGTCGCCTTCGCCACCGTGTCCTTTGAAGTCCGGGTCATCGGGATTCAGGGTGTAGGTGTACGTGCCGTCGGCGGCCAGCACCAGGGTGCCATAGGTGCCGGTGTAGGTCCCGGCCGTGACTGGCCCGGTGGGCACGCGGTCAGCGCCTTGAGTGTCGTTGCTCAGCACGTTACCGCTCAGGATCAGGTTGCTTTCCGACGCGGTGCCGGCGTTGCTGTCATTGGCGGCGGTCGGCAGGTCATCGACCACCCGAACGTCCAGTGAACCACGGGCCGTGCTGCCATCGGTGTCGGTGGCGACCACGCTGAAATGTTCGCCGAGGCTGTTGGCACCGTTGGCCGTCGGATGATCTTCGTTGTCGGCCAGGGTGTAGCTGTAGCTGACCACCCCGGTGCTGGCGTTGTAGCCGGTGATGGTCAGGGTGTTGCCCAAACCGGTGGTGATCGATTGCGGGAAGCCGTTGACGGTCCCGGCGCTGATGACCGCGATGCCGCCGACCGTGAGGGTTTGCAAGCCATCCAGCGCGGTGACGGTGAAGGTGCCGTTTTGGGTCAATGCACCGGCATCCGGACTGCTGCCATCGCTGAGGTTTTGTTCATAGACGGTCAGTTCGCCACTCTCGGCATCAAGCCCGCCAATGGTGACCGGATCGTCGTTGTTGTGGACCTGCAGCACCAGTTTGGCGGTACTGGTATCACCGTCCGCGTCGGTGATGGTGTAGGTGAAGGTCTCGCTGTCGCCTTCTCCTCCGTGCCCCTTGAAGTCCGGGTCAGCGGGATTCAGGGTGTAGGTGTACGTGCCGTCGGCGGCCAGCACCAGGGTGCCGTAGGTGCCGGTAAAGGTTCCGGCGGTAACTGGCCCGGTCGGTACACGGTCAGCACCCTGGGTATCGTTGCTCAGCACGTTGCCGCTCAGGATCAGGTTGCTTTCCGAGGCGGTGCCGGCGTTGCTGTCATTGGCGGCGGTTGGCAGGTCATCGACCACATTCACGTCCAGCGAACCGCTGGCGGTGCTGCCATCGGTGTCGGTGGCGACCACGCTGAACTGTTCGCCGAGGCTGTTGGCACCGTTGGCGGTGGGGTGATCTTCGTTATCGACCAGGGTGTAGCTGTAGCTGATGACGCCGGTGCTGGCGTTGTAGCCGGTGATGGTCAGGGTATTGCCCAAACCGGTGATGATCGATTGCGGGAAGCCGGCGGCCACCCCGCCGCTGACCACATTGATGCCGCCGACCGTGAGGGTCTGCAGGCCATCGAGCGCCGATACGGTGAAGGTGCCGTTTTGAGTCAGCGTCGGAGCATCCGGATTGCTGCCATCGCTGAGGTTTTGTTCGTAGACGGTCAGTTCGCCGCCCTCGGCATCAAGCCCGCCAATGGTGACCGGATCGTCGTTGTTGTGGACCTGCAACACCAGGTTCGCGGTGCTGGTATCGCCGTCCGCATCGGTGATGGTGTAGGCAAAAGTGTCACTGGCACTGCCACCCCCCGGCAAGGCGAGGAACGCTGGATCAGTGCTGTACACGGTGTAGGTGTACGTGCCATCTGCCGCCAGCACCAGGGTCCCGTAGGTGCCGGTAAACGTTCCGGCCGTGATCGGCCCGGTGGGCACGCGATCGGTGCCCTGGGTATCGTTGCTCAGTACATTACCGCTGAGGATCAGGTTGCTTTGCGAGGCGGTGCCGGCGTTGCTGTCATTGGCAGCGGTCGGCAGGTCATCGACCACATTCACGTCCAGCGAACCGCTGGCGGTGCTGCCATCGGTGTCAGTGGCAACCACGGTGAAGTGTTCGCTGAGGCTGTTGGCGCCAGTGGCGGTCGGGTGATCTTCGTTGTCGGCCAGGGTGTAGCTGTAGCTGATGACGCCGGTGCTGGCGTTGTAGCCGGTGATGGTCAGGGTGTTGCCCAAACCGGTAGTGATCGATTGCGGGAAGCCGGCAGCCACCCCGCCACTGACCACATTGATACCGCCGACTGTGAGGGTCTGCAGGCCATCGAGCGCGGTAACTGTGAGGGTCCCGCTTTGGGTCAGTGCCGGGGCATCCGGACTGCTGCCATCGCTGAGGTTTTGCTCGTAGACGGTCAGTTCACCGCCCTCGGCAGTGAGCCCGCCAATGGTGACCGGGTCGTTGTTGTTGTGGGCCTGCAACACCAGTTGGGCGGTGCTGGTATCACCGTCGGCGTCGGTGATGGTGTAGGTGAAGGTATCAGTATCACTTTCGCCACCGTGTCCCTTGAAGTCCGGGTCATCGGGATTCAGGGTGTAGGTGTAAGTGCCGTCGGCGGCCAGCACCAGGGTGCCGTAGGTGCCGGTAAAGGTTCCGGCGGTAACTGGCCCGGTCGGTACACGGTCAGCACCCTGGGTATCGTTGCTCAGCACGTTGCCGCTCAGGATCAGGTTGCTTTCCGAGGCGGTGCCGGCGTTGCTGTCATTGGCGGCGGTTGGCAGGTCATCGACCACATTCACGTCCAGCGAACCGCTGGCGGTGCTGCCATCGGTGTCGGTGGCGACCACGCTGAACTGTTCGCCGAGGCTGTTGGCACCGTTGGCGGTGGGGTGATCTTCGTTATCGACCAGGGTGTAGCTGTAGCTGACCACCCCGGTGCTGGCGTTGTAGCCGGTGATGGTCAGGGTATTGCCCAAACCGGTGGTGATCGATTGCGGGAAGCCGGCGGCCACCCCGCCGCTGACCACCGTGATGCCGCCGACCGTCAGGCTTTGCAAGCCATCCAGCGCCGATACGGTGAAGGTCCCGCTTTGGGTCAATGCACCGGCATCCGGACTGCTGCCGTCACTGAGGTTTTGTTCGTAGACGGTGAGTTCGCCACTCTCGGCATCAAGGCCGCCAATGGTGACCGGGTCATCGTTGTTATGGACCTGCAGCACCAGGTTCGCGGTGCTGGTATCGCCGTCCGCATCGGTGATGGTGTAGGCAAAAGTGTCACTGGCACTGCCACCACCCTGCAAGGCGAGGAACGCTGGATCGGTGGTATGCACGGTATAGGTGTAAGTACCATCCGCAGCCAGCACCAGGGTCCCGTAGGTGCCGGTAAAAGTTCCGGCCGTGATCGGCCCTGTGGCGGTGCGATCCGCGCCTTGGGTGTCGTTAGTCAGCACGTTACCGGTCAGGTTCAGCTGGCTTTGCGAAGCGGTGCCGGCGTTGCTGTCGTCGACAGCCGTCGGCAGGTCATCGACCACATTCACATCCAGTGAACCGCTGGAGGTACTGCCATCGGTGTCAGTGGCGACTACGTTGAAGTGCTCGCTGAGGCTGTTGCTACCGTTGCCCGAATCATGTGCTTCGTTGTCGGCCAGGGTGTAGCTGTAGCTGACCACCCCAGTGCTGGCGTTGTAGCCGGTGATGGTCAGGGTATTGCCCAACGCGGTGGTCACCGACTGCGGGAAACCGCTGGCCACCCCACCACTGACCACGCTGATGCCGCCGACGCTAAGGGTCTGCAGACCATCCAGCGCCGATACGGTGAAGGTGCCGCTTTGAGTCAGCGCCGGAGCATCCGGACTGCTGCCATCGCCGAGATTGCTTTCGTAGACTGTGAGTTCACCGCCCTCGGCAGTGAGCCCGCCGATGGTGACCGGTTCGTCGTTGTTGTGGACCTGCAACACCAGGTTGGCAGTGCTGGTATCGCCATCGGCATCGGTCAGCGTATAGGTGAAACTGTCGGTCCCATTACCACCACCCTGCAGCGCCAAAAAGGCCGGATCGGTGGTGTGAACCGTGTAGGTGTACGTACCATCGGCCGCCAGCACCAGGGTGCCGTAGGTGCCGGTGAAAGTACCGCTGATGATCGGTCCGCTCGGCACGCGGTCGGCGCCTTGCAGGTCATTGGTCAGTACGCTGCCGGTCAGGGTCAGCAAACTCTCCGAGGCGATGCTGGCATTGCTGTCGTCGAACGCTTTTGGCACATCGTCGGTGATGTTGATGTCCAGCGAACCGGTGGTCGAATCTCCGTTGCTGTCGCTGGCAACGACCGTGAACTGTTCGCTCAGGCTGTTGGCGCCGTCGGCGGCGGAATGGGTTTCATTGCCGACCAGGGTGTAGCTGTAACTCACCACGCCAGTGGCCGGGTCGTAGCCGGTGATGGTCAGGGTGTTGCCGAGTTGGGTGGTGATCGACTGCGGGAAGCCGGCGGCCACCCCGCCACTGATCACGTTGATCCCACCGATGCTCAAACTGAACAGCCCGTCTGGCGCAGAGATGCTGAACGTACTGCTTTGGGTCAGCGCCGCCGGATCGCTCGCCGAGCCCTGGGCCAGATTGGCTTCATTGAAGGTCAGCTCACCGCCTTGCACCGTCAGGCCGGTCAGGCTCACCGGATTGCTGGGTAGCACGATCGCCGGATCCTGGTCGTTGCCGCCGTTGTCCGGGTCGCCGGCAATACGCTCCAGGGGAAGTTCGGGAATGCCGTTGAAACCTGCCGTAGGGAAACCGATGACCGGATCAACCCGACCCGCCGTTTCTTCCAGCAACACGAAGGAGTGACCGCCGCCGGCATTGCCGCTCCCGTTTGTTCCGTCAGGCCCGGCCGCGGTGGCCTCAGCGGTCTGGGTCGGGTCGTCACCCGCGGCAATGGCTTTGTGCAGCTGTTCGACATCGCTCAGTTGCGCCTGGCTGGGCGTCACCGACTCCGGCGTCTCCACATGGGGCGCCTGGTGCGTCAGCAGTTGCGCAGTCATTTGCACGCTGCTGTCGCGCCCCAGCGTCAGTTCATGGCCATTTTGCAACTTCACCGCCACCGCGCCTTCGGCACCGGTGACCAGTTGATCTCCGGCAAACAAGCGGTCCCCCTCGACCAGGGCGCGTCGGGTTCCATCACCCGCAACAGCGAAAACCTGACCGACCACCTGACTGACGATACCGATGAGCGTTGCCATGTGCATTCCTCCGCCGCCGACCGCTATCGGCATCTTGTTGTATGGAGAAAGTGTTTATGGCGTTACCGGGTTGCTTGGCGGACATCTGCCTGGCAGCTCGTTTACTCACAGGTAAACTGCGCTCCGTCGCGATCTTCTCACCTCACTCATCCCTCGCGGGGCCTGCTGTTTGCGCCGTGTAAATCGGATGAAACAACCTCATCCCAGCCGGACAGCCCTCCCGCGAAAGCAGTGTCACGATCCCCTTACAATAGCGTCAAAAAACCGCCATCAAAAAACCGCGTCACTCCCTCCCCTCCACCACTTCCCCGCCCTATGTGAAAAAATGGATTGAACTTTCCTTGATCCCGAAAAAGCTCCCTAGCGCTTGTAACTCGGGACTTCTGGATTGAACAATGTGCTGGATTTTGCAGAGCGCATAAGTTTTTTTCGGCATAAGATTTATGAGAAATTCTTCTTAGCTTCTCCCCAAGATGTTCTTAGCTCCTTGTTACAAACCTGAAACGGTTTGACCTATAAAGATCGTCATTTTTTTGACGACGACTAAGCACCATCAGGACCAGGGAGATGTACCTATGGGCGTTTTGAAACCCCTCTGCAGCGCAATTTTAGTTGCCATGGTTTGCTCGCATCAGGCCCACGCCATGTCACTGACTGAAGCGATTCAGAGCACGCTGGATAACCACCCGGAACTACACGCCAGCGAGAACAATCGCCTGTCTGCCGACGAAGATGTGAAAGTTGCCAGAGGGGGCTTCTTCCCGACAGTCGATTTGAATGCCGCTTATGGCCGTGGCTACAGCGACAACACCACCACCCGCGCCCTGGGTAATCACAACAAGGAAACCCTGACCTATACCCAGTCGGAACTGCGCCTGCGGCAGATGCTGTTTGATGGTTTCAACACCGCCAACGAAGTCGGACGAACAAAATCGGTCGTCAATTCGCGGGCCTATTACACCCGCGGCACCGCCGAAAGCCTGGCCTTGCGCACCATTGAGGTGTACCTCGAAGTGCTCAAGCGCCGTGAGCTGGTAACCCTGGCCAAAAACAACTTGCAAGCGCACCTGCGGGTCAATGATCAGATCGGTCTGCGCACCGAGCGTGGCGTCGGCAGCAACGCCGACCGCGACCAGTCGAGCGCTCGCCGGGCATTGGCGGAAAACAACTACGACACCGCCCAGGTCGATCTGGCCGATGCCGAGGCGAATTTCTTCAGCGCTGTCGGACGCCTGCCCGATGAACTGGAAACCCTCCCCTCGATCAGGGGCGAAATACCCGCGACCTTGCCGGATGCGCGGCAAAGCATGCTGGAGAACAACCCTTACCTGAAATCGGCACAGGCTGACGTGCATGCCGCCGAGAGCCAGTACGAGGTCGCCAAATCGCCGTTCTATCCACGCTTCGATGCCGAGGCCGCGGTCGGCGCCAACGATAATATTCAAGGCGACAAGGGCCATGACAACGAATGGCGGGTCGGTGTAGTGATGAACTACAACCTGTTCCGGGGCGGCAGTGACAAGGCCCGGCTGCAATCGGATGCGCACAAGATCAATCAGGCGATGGATATCCGCAACAACGCCCTGCGCCTGCTCAACGAGAACATCACCCTGGCCTGGAACGCCATGGTCAATGCGAAGAAACAAACCCCGACAGCCCGCGAGTACGCCGAAACCACCACTCGCGTGCGAGCGGCGTACCAGGACCAGTTCGGCCTGGGCCAACGGACCCTGCTTGACCTGCTCGACAGTGAAAACGAGCTGTATAACGCCAACCGTCGCTACACCGAAGTGCGCTACGTCGAAGAGTTCTCCATGTACCGCGTGCTGGCCAACATGGGCGAATTGCTGAACAAGGAGAAAGTGGTGGTGCCCGCCGAAGCCATCGCCGCATCGGATGTGAGAAGCGAAGCCCGTTTGCCAGAAATGAAGTAGGTAAAAGGAGAGTTCAATTTGACCAGCATGGAACCTGTAAGCACTGGCGTTGATCCGCGCCTGAGCTTTGATGACCCGCTGTTGGACGGATTGTTGATCCTCTGCAAACTGCACGACTGCAATGTCAGCCGTGCCAGTTTGAGCGCCGGATTGCCGTTGGCCCAACAGCGTCTGAGCCTGGACCTGCTGCCACGCGCAGCCGCCCGGGCCAGCCTGCAGGCGCGTTTGCTGCGCCGGGAACTGGGGGCCATCTCGGCGTTGAATTTACCGGTGTTGCTGATTCTCAAGCATGGCCGCTGCGCGGTCTTGCGGCGCTGGGGCGACGATGGCAAGGCGTTGATTCTGCCCAGCGAAGCCGAAGGCGGTGAACAATGGGTCAGCCGTGAAGAACTGGCCGACGATTACAGTGGCCAGGCGCTGTTCGCCCGGCCGCGGCATGAACTCGAAGACTTGCGCGCGCCGTTGGTGCCGCGGGTCGAAGCCTGGTTCCGCGACACCCTGAAGCTGTCGCGCTGGCTGTACAGCGATGCGATTCTCGCGAGTTTCCTGATCAACCTGCTGGGGTTGATGGTGCCGCTGTTCGTCATGCAGACCTACGACCGCGTGGTGCCGAATCAGGCGACCTCGACACTTTGGGTACTGTCCATCGGGCTGCTGATCGGCACCGGCTTTGAACTGGTGCTGCGGGTGGTCCGTGCCCACTTGCTGGACCAGGCCGGGAAAAAGACCGACATTATCCTTTCCGCTACCCTGTTCGAACGCATCACCGGCATGTCGATGAAAGCCCGCCCGGCAACCATCGGCGGATTTGCCCAGAGTATTCATGACTTTCAGGGCCTGCGCGAATTCCTCACCGCCGTGACCCTGACCAGCCTGATCGACCTGCCGTTCGCCGTGCTGATGCTGGGCGTGATTGGCCTGCTGGGTGGCTGGCTGGTGGTGATTGCGCTGCTGGCGTTTCCGATCACGATCATTTTCGCCATGCTGATTCAGGCCCGCTTGCGCGACACCGTGCAGAAAAGCCTGAGCCTGGGCGCCGAACGCCAGGCCTTGCTGATCGAAACCCTCGGCGGCCTGGAAACCCTCAAGGCTTGTAGCGCCGAAAGCGAACGCCAGCACAAATGGGAAAGCACCCACGGTGCCCTGACCCGCCTGGACAGCCATGCGCGCAACCTGTCGGCGCTGGCCACCAACGGCACTTTGTTCATTCAGCAGCTCTGCGGCATGGCGACCATCGTCGCCGGGGTCTACAGCATCATCGCCGGCAACCTCAGTGTCGGCGCCCTGGTGGCGACCTACATGCTCGGCAGCCGGGTGCTGGCGCCGCTCGGGCAAATCGCCGGGCTGATCACCCGCTATCAGCAAGCCCAACTGACGATGCGCAGCACCGATGCATTGATGTCTCTGCCACAAGAGCGCGACGCCAGGCAGCGGCCACTGGAACGCACCCAACTGCAGGGCGCGCTGGACGTCAACCAGGTGACTTTCCGCTACACCGGGCAAAACGCCCCGGCCCTGACCACTATCAGTTTCAGCATGAAGCCCGGCGAACGGATCGGCATCATCGGTCGCAGCGGCTCTGGCAAAAGCACCCTGGCACGGCTGGTGATGGGCTTTTATGCGCCGCAGGAAGGCCAACTGCTGCTCGATGGCCTGGACCTGCGGCAACTGGACGTCGCCGACCTGCGCCAGCAAATCGGTTACGTCGCCCATGACCTGCCGCTGCTGGCCGGCAGCCTGCGCGACAACCTGACCCTGGGTGCGCGCTATATCAGCGATTCCAGGATGCTTGAAGTCGCCGAACTGACCGGTGTCACTGAGCTCGCCCGGCAGCACCCACAAGGTTTTGACCGCCCCGTGGGCGAGCGCGGCCAGTTACTCTCCGGTGGCCAGCGTCAAGCCGTGTTGCTGGCCCGAGCGCTGTTGCTCGACCCGCCGATCATGTTGCTCGACGAACCCACCAGCGCCATGGACAACAGCAGCGAAGATGTCCTGCGTCAGCGACTGCACACGTGGGTTCAGGGCAAGACCTTGCTGCTGGTCACCCACCGCACCTCGATGCTCAGCCTGGTGGATCGATTGGTGGTGCTGGACAACGGTCGGATCGTCGCCGACGGGCCGAAGGAAGCGGTCATCGATGCACTGCGCAAGGGCCGTGTCGGCTCTGCGGCTGTTTAGGGGTCGCCTATGTCTGCTTCACAAGGTTCACGCGGCTATTTCGACAGCTTCAGCAAAAGCGCGGAAAGCGACTTCATGCCCGACGTGGCCGGGGCGTCGCTGCAGGATTCGCCGCGCTGGTCGCGGATGACGGTATGGATCGCCGCGGCGCTGATCGTCACCGCACTGGTCTGGGCCAAGTACGCAGTGCTGCAGGAAGTCACCACGGGCGAAGGCAAGGCGATTCCGTCGAGCAAGGTCCAGGTGATCCAGAACCTGGAGGGCGGGATCGTCACCGAAATTTTCGTGCGCGAAGGGCAAATGGTGAATAAGGGCGACACCCTGCTGCGCCTCGACGACACGCGGTTTCTGTCTAATAAGGGCGAGAGTGAAGCCGATCGTTTTGCCTTGATCGCTCAGGTCGAGCGCTTGTCCGCCGAGGCCGAAGGACGGCCTTTCAAGCTCTCCGACGAAGTCATCGCCAAAGCCCCGCAAGTGGCTGAAGACGAGCGTTCACTGTTCGAACAACGGCAACGGCGGCTGGCCAGCGAGCAACGCACACTCACCGAACAGCTTCGGCAAAAAACCCAGGAACTGGCGGAATTCCGTTCAAAACAGGGCCAATTCAGTTCCAGCCTGGCGCTGCTGCAACAGGAAATGAACATGTCGGCGCCGCTGGTGGGCACCGGCGCGGTGTCACCCGTGGAAATTCTTCGGCTCAAACGCAGCGCGGTGGAGATTCGCGGCTCGTTGAACGCCACCACCCTCGCCATTCCACGGGCCGAATCAGCGATCAACGAGATCAAGAGCAAGCTCGATGAATCGGTGCAGGGCTTCCGTTCGGATGCCGCCAAGGAGCTCAACGAGAAACGGACCGACCTGTCGAAAATCACCGCGTCGAGCATCGCCATCGATGACCGGGTGACCCGCACCACGGTGGTCTCACCAGTGCACGGGATCATCAAGGTGCTCAAGATCAACACCATTGGCGGGGTGGTCCAGCCAGGCAGCGACATGGTGGAAATCGTGCCCCTGGAGGACAACCTGCTGATCGAAGCCAAGGTCCGACCGCAGGATGTGGCCTTCCTGCATCCCGGGCAGAAAGCCATGGTCAAGTTCAGCGCCTACGATTACACCATTTACGGTGGGCTGAGCGCCAAACTCGAACTGATCGGCGCCGACACCATCACCGACGACAAGGGCAACAGCTTCTACCTGATCCAGGTGCGCACCGACAAAAACCACCTGGGCGGCGACGTTAAACCGCTGCTGATCATCCCCGGCATGGTCGCCACCGTGGACATCATCACCGGCGAGAAAAGCGTGCTGGATTACTTGCTCAAACCGGTGCTCAAGGCCAGGACCGAGGCGATGCGCGAGCGGTAGGACTTTCTGGGCATAAACACCTCATGTGGCGAGGGGGCTTGCCCCCTCGCCACAAGGTACCGCGCCGCTCTCTACAAAATCCCCCCACCGTGATTACGCCGAAAAACCTCCTCCCCCATCGCCGCAATCTGCCCTTCGATCAAGGCTTCGAACGGTCGCAACAACGGCTCGAACGAGGCCGGTGCTTCCAGGACCTGTAACGCCTGAACGATAGCCTCCACCGTCGACAACGCCCCCGGGCCCGGCGCCTTGCGCAACCGATAACGCGATACCGCGCCCTCGACCAGCGTCACCCGCGGCAGGGCCGCCAGCAACGGGTTGAGGTGCAGCATCTTGCGCGCCTTGCGCCAGGTGCCGTCCGGCACCACCAGCAGCATCGGTTGATCCGCCGGGATGTAGGCCTGCAATGGCTGCGCATCCTCCCCCGGGAACAACAACCGCGCCTGATAACCCGGCTGGTTGAGCAATCCAGGTAAATCCTCAAACACCTCGCCGACGATCAACTCGGCATTGTTCAGCCCCAACGCCGCCAGCCGCCCGGTATTCAGCGCATGGTTCACTTCGCTCGGATGCTGCAACAGCAATACCCGGGTGCGGCTGTCCAGGTGCGGAATCAATGGGCACAGGCAATGGGTTTCAGGGCGCAGACAACGGGCGCAGTGGCTTCTGGACATGGAGACCTCCCGATCAGACCTGGTTGAGTTGGGCTTTGAGCAAATCGCGAAAAGTCTGGATCAGCGGTTCACGGCTGCGACCTCGACGCACGATCATCGAGAACGGCGCCTGATAACCAAAGGTCGCCGGCAACAGCACGCGCAAATCGCCCTTGTCGGCCCAGGCCTGGGCGTAATGCTCCGGCAGGTAACCGATGTAGGCGCCGGACAGCACCAGAATCAATTGCGCCTCCATACTCTCCACCGTCGCCGCACTGTGCTTGAAGCCATGGCGCGCCAGTTCGGCCTGGCTCCAGTATCCGCGCCCGACCATCCGCTGCTGGGTGATGACTTGCTCGGGGATACGCCGCTCGCTGAACAACGGATGACGATTGCTGCAATACAGCCAGTGCTGCTCGCGGTACAGCGGCATATAAACCAGCCCGCTCATGCGAGTGGAGAACGCACCGATGGCCAGATCCAGACGATTGTCCTGGACCCCGAGTTGCAGCTCGTAGGGACTCATGACCGACAAGTGCAAATGCACCGCCGGGTGCTCCTGGCTATAGGCACCGATGGCTTCGGCGAACGGCAGGGCCTTGTCGCTGACGGTGGAGTCGATCACCCCGAGGTTGAGGGTGCCGCGCAACTCACCTTTGAGCGCCGCAGCGTATTGCTCGAAGCCTTCCAGCTCGCCGAGCAGGCGCAGGGTCTCCTGATGGAACAACTCGCCTTTGCTGGTCAAGCTGAAACCGCCCCGGCCACGATGGCATAGCACCAGGCCCAACGCGGCTTCGAGCTGGCTCATGTAAGTGCTGATGGCCGACGTCGACAGGTTGAGTTCCTGCTGGGCATTGGCAAACCCCTGATGCCGAACCACGCTGACGAAGATGCGCAAAAGTTTGAGGTCGGGTAAAGCATTGGCCATGGGGGGCTCCGGAAACAGGGAAAAAACCTTTGTGGCGAGGGAGCTTGCTCCCGCTCGGCTGCGCAGCAGTCGTAAAACCTGCAACCGCGTTTCGTCAAACAGACCGAGTAGCCTGGTTTGCGAGCGCTTCGCACTCGAGCGGGAGCAAGCTCCCTCGCCACAGGTTCGGCGTCGCCTTAAGCACTTGATGCGAAGTCTAATCCGCCGAAGCCCATTAGTTTAGAAAAATCTGAACTAAGTATTTGCCCGTAGCGATTCTTCCCGACCACTACATTTCGCAGAATCAGCCCTCAACGGTGCCCGTCTCTTCCTGGAGCGGTGCAATCGACATAAATCATAAATAAAACAACGACGATGAGGCCCTACCCGTGGACAAGATTCTTCACCAACCACTGGGCGGCAACGAAATGCCGCGTTTCGGCGGCATCGCCACCATGCTGCGACTCCCCCATTTGCAATCCGCTGCCGGACTGGACGCCGCCTTCATCGGCGTCCCACTGGACATCGGCACCTCGCTGCGCCCCGGCACCCGCTTCGGACCACGTGAGATTCGCGCTGAGTCGGTGATGATTCGCCCGTACAACATGGCCACCGGTGCTGCACCGTTCGACTCGCTGTCGGTCGCCGACATCGGTGACGTGGCGATCAACACCTTCAACTTGCTGGAGTCCGTGCGCATCATCGAAGAAGCCTACGACGCCATCCTCGAGCACAACGTTATCCCCCTGACCCTGGGTGGCGACCACACCATCACCCTGCCCATCCTGCGTGCCATCCACAAGAAGCATGGCAAGGTCGGTCTGGTGCATATCGATGCCCACGCCGATGTGAACGATCACATGTTCGGTGAGAAAATCGCCCACGGCACCACCTTCCGCCGCGCCGCGGAAGAAGGTCTGATTGACTGCGACCGCGTGGTACAGATTGGTCTGCGGGCCCAGGGCTACACCGCCGAAGACTTCAACTGGAGCCGTAAACAGGGCTTCCGGGTAATTCAGGCCGAAGAATGCTGGCACCAATCGATGGCACCGCTGATGGCTGAAGTGCGCGAGAAAGTCGGCGGCGGCCCGGTGTACCTGAGCTTCGACATCGACGGCATCGACCCGGCCTGGGCTCCGGGTACCGGGACCCCGGAAATCGGCGGCCTGACCACCATTCAAGCGATCGAAATCATCCGCGGTTGCCAAGGGCTCGACCTGATCGGCTGCGATCTGGTAGAAGTCTCGCCGCCGTACGACACCACCGGCAATACCTCGCTGCTGGGCGCCAACCTGCTGTACGAAATGCTCTGCGTGCTGCCGGGTGTGGCCCATCGCTGAGGATTGACCATGAGCGAGCGTGATCAGGTGCTCAAAGCCGCCGCCGAATTGGTGTCGGCCTTTGCCCGTAACGATCGCGAAGCCTACTTCGGCGCGTTCAGCGCCGACGCCAGCTTCGTTTTCTACACCCTCGAACAGCCATTGCTGTCCCGCGAGGCCTATCAGGCCTTGTGGGACACCTGGCGTCTCGAGGATGGCTTCGAAGTGCTCTCGTGCACGTCGAGCAATGCCTTCGTCAGCCTGCAGGGTGACGTGGCGATTTTTATTCATGACGTCGCCACCGAGCTGCGCATGCAAGGGGAGCAATTCTTTAGCCAGGAACGCGAAACCATTGTGTTTCGCAAACAACAACAAGGCCGCTGGCTCGCCTGCCACGAACATTTGTCCGCAATGCCGGAAGGGCTGCCACCCCCTTAGCCTCGTGTGATCGGAGCAGATCATGAATAACAAAAACAAAGAAAACAGCATCAGTACTATTGAAACCTTCGGGGTTGAACAGATCCCGGACCATGAGCGTACCGCCAAACCGAGCGATCTGTTTCGACTGATCTTCGGTGGTGCCAACACGTTCGCTACCGCCGTGCTCGGCAGCTTCCCGGTACTGTTCGGCCTGTCGTTTCAAGCCGGGGTCTGGGCGATTGTGCTGGGCGTATTGCTCGGCTCGATCATCCTCGCGCCCATGGGCCTGTTCGGTCCGCTCAATGGCACCAACAACGCCGTGTCTTCCGGTGCGCACTTCGGCGTGCACGGGCGGATCGTCGGTTCGTTCCTGTCGTTGCTGACCGCCATCGCGTTCTTCTCGCTGTCGGTATGGAGTTCGGGTGACGCGTTGATCGGCGGCGCCAAGCGTTTGATCGGCCTGCCGGAAACCGACCTGAGCCTGGGCCTGGCCTACGGCCTGTTCGCGATCCTGGTGCTGACCGTGTGCATTTACGGTTTCCGCTTCATGTTGTGGGTCAACCGGATTGCGGTGTGGGCTGCCAGCCTGCTGTTCCTGTTGGGGATTTTTGCCTTCGCGCCAGCCTTCGACAGCCAGTTCGCCGGCACCGTCAGCCTCGGTCAGGCCGGTTTCTGGGCAGCCTTCATCGGTGCCGCGCTGGTAGCCATGAGCAACCCGATTTCCTTCGGTGCGTTCCTCGGCGACTGGTCGCGCTACATCCCGCGCGAAACCCCGAAAGGCCGGATCATGCTGGCGGTCATCGCAGCGCAGGCCGCCACCTTGATTCCGTTTCTGTTCGGCCTGGCCACCGCGACCATCGTCGCGATCAAGGCGCCGGATTACATCGCGGCGAACAACTACGTTGGCGGGCTGCTGGCGGTTTCACCGAGCTGGTTCTTCCTGCCGGTATGCCTGATTGCGGTGATCGGCGGCATGTCGACGGGTACCACTTCGCTATATGGCACCGGGCTGGACATGTCCAGCGTGTTCCCGAGGGTACTGTCGCGGGTCAAGGCGACGCTGTTGATCGGCGTGATGTCGATTGCCTTTATCTTCATCGGGCGCTTTGCGGCGAACCTGGTGCAGAGCGTGTCGACCTTCGCCGTGCTGATCATCACCTGCACCACCCCATGGATGGTGATCATGATCATCGGCCTGCTGGTGCGCCGCGGCTTCTACTGCCCGGATGACCTGCAAGTGTTCACCCGCGGCGAGAAAGGTGGTCGCTACTGGTTCCAGCACGGCTGGAACTGGCGTGGCCTGGGCGCCTGGATCCCCAGCGCGCTGGTGGGTCTGTGCTTCGTCAATCTGCCGGGGCAGTTCGTCGGCCCGTTGGGTGACCTGGCGGGTGGTATCGATATCAGCTTGCCAGTGACTCTCGGTCTGGCTTCGCTGGTGTACCTGATGCTACTGAGCCTGTTCCCGGAACCGGCAGCCGTGTTCGGACCCAACGATCCACGCAGCAAGAGCACGGATTCGCTCGCTAGATCTGAAGCAAGACAAACAGCCTGATAACGAACTAACTGTAGGAACGGGCTTTATGTGGCGAGGGAGCTTTTGTGGCGAGGGGGCTTGCCCCCGCTGGGTCGCGAAGCGGCCCCAGAATCAGCAACGGTAATTCTTCAGAAAGAACCCGTGGCCGGTTTTGCGGCTGCTACGCCCGAACGCGGACCGAGTCGAACGGGGGCAAGCCCCCTCGCCACAGCAAGCTCCCCCACCACAAAAAGCGCTCTAAACCTGGTTTCACCATAAAAAAGACAATCGGAGACACGTTGTAATGGCTTTGGATTTATTTGTTGTACTCATATATGCCGCCGGCATGCTGGTGCTCGGTTACTACGGCATGCGCAAGGCCAAGACCCACGAAGATTACCTGGTGGCCGGACGCAACCTCGGCCCGACCCTGTACATGGGCACCATGGCTGCCACCGTTCTGGGTGGCGCCTCGACTGTCGGCACCGTGCGCCTGGGCTATGTCCATGGCATCTCCGGCTTCTGGCTCTGCGCAGCGCTGGGTGTAGGCATCATCGCGCTGAACCTGTTCCTCGCCAAACCGCTGCTCAAGCTGAAAATCTTCACCGTTACCCAGATACTGGAAAAACGCTACAACCCGATGGCCCGTCAGGCCAGCGCGGTGATCATGCTGGCCTATGCGCTGATGATCGGCGTGACCTCGATCCTGGCAATCGGCACCGTACTGGAAGTGTTGTTCGGCCTGCCGTTCTGGATCTCGGTACTGCTCGGCGGTGGCGTAGTGGTGGTTTACTCGACCATTGGCGGCATGTGGTCGCTGACCCTGACCGACATCGTTCAGTTCGTGATCAAGACCGTCGGCCTGATGTTCATCCTGCTGCCGATCTGCCTGTACCGTGTGGGCGGTTGGGATGAGTTGGTGACCAAGCTGCCAGCCTCGAACTTCAGCTTCACCACTATCGGTTGGGACACCATCATCACCTACTTCCTGATCTACTTCTTCGGGATCCTGATCGGTCAAGACATCTGGCAGCGGGTGTTCACCGCCAAAACTGAAAAAGTCGCCCAGGTCGCCGGCACCGTCGCCGGGTTCTATTGCATCGCCTACGGCCTGGCCTGCGCCCTGATCGGTATGGCCGCTCACGTGCTGCTGCCGGACCTGGACAACGTCAACAATGCCTTTGCCGCAATCGTCAAAGCCTCTCTGCCGGACGGCATCCGGGGTCTGGTGATCGCTGCCGCGCTGGCCGCCATGATGTCCACCGCCAGTGCCGGTCTGCTGGCCGCCTCCACCACCCTGACCGAAGACATGCTGCCAAGACTGCGTGGCGGCAAACAGTCGAGCCTGAACATCAATCGCCTGTTCACCCTGCTGACCGGCATCGCGGTGCTGGGCATCGCCCTGGTGGTCAACGATGTGATCAGTGCGCTGACCCTGGCCTACAACCTGTTGGTGGGCGGCATGTTGATCCCGCTGATGGGCGCCATCTTCTGGAAACGTGCGACCACCGCTGGCGCCATCACCAGCATGGGCCTGGGCTTTGTCACCGCTCTGGTGTTCATGTTCAAGGATGGCCTGGATGCCAACACGCCGATCTACTACAGCCTGGCAGTCGGTTTGATCAGCTTCGTCGTGGTCAGCCTGTTTTCTCCTCGCCCGGTGGCAGTGGCAAACACGATCTAATCTGAGAATAGAAACGGCTTGAGTTTTTCTTCGACGGGTGCGGCGTCGGTGGCCGCACCCGTTTTTTTTCGCCTGAAGGAAACCTATATGAAAATCGTCAGCCGAGATCAATGGTTCGAAGTCAAAACCCTGAGCGACGGCGTGCGCTTGATTCACGAGCCGTACATCCGGCCTTTCTACCGCTGTAACCTGTGGCACATCCAGGGCCGCGACAAGGATCTGCTGGTAGACAGCGGCTCAGGGCTGGTCAGCTTGCGCGAGCAACTGCCCTGGCTCACCGAACGACCGCTGCTGGCAGTCGCCAGCCATACTCATTTCGACCACATCGCCGGCCATCATGAATTCCCCGAGCGCCTGGTGCACCCCGCCGAAGCGCAGATCCTCGCCCATCCCGATGGCGACAACACTTTGGCCACGGCCTTTGTCGGTGACGAGATGTTCGAAGCCCATCCGGATTGCTCGTTGTGCTACGCCGAATACCGGGTCAAGGCCGCCCCCGCCACGCGCTTGATCGAAGAGGGCGACGTGCTCGATCTCGGCAACCGCACCCTGCAGGTGTTGCACACGCCCGGCCATTCACCGGGAGGCATCAGCCTCTGGGAAGCCGCCAGCGGAACCTTGTTCAGCGGCGACATCATCTACGACGGCCCGTTGGTCGAAGATGCCTACCACTCCAACCTCGAGGATTACGCAAAAAGCCTGCAGCGCCTGCGCGAATTGCCGATCCGCACGGTGCACGGCGGACACTTCGCCAGTTTCTCCGGTGAACGCTTGCGCACGCTGATTGATGAGTGGAACCGGCAGCATCATTAATCTGTGCTGTACTGGCAGTTAGCGACTGCCGTTTTTGCAGGAAGACGGTACAAGGATCGCTAGCGTCATTTATGACAGCTATCGCAGTGCCCCCAGGACGGGTCAAGACATAACGCCAACCTCCCCCTGCACGAGGTGTGTATGTACCGTACTGAAACACCACGAATCATCTGCCGCGCCATCAAGAAACAGCCCCCGCCTCCCGCTTCACTCCTGAAAAAAACTGCTCGTGACGAGCAACACTTGAGCCGCGCAAGGAATCAACATGAATAGAGCAGCCGTGCGTGACGCCGTGCATCGCTACATTGGTCGTCTATTGGACGGCAAAGATGGATTTGATGATGACATGAGCCTGGAGCAGTTGGGGTTGGACAAGCAGGATATCGAGGAGCTGATCTTCCGTCTGGAAGACGAATTCGAGCTGAGCGCTTTTACGCGCGAGGAAGATCAGCTGCTCAAGTGCGCAATCACAGTCGATGACCTGTGCCGGTTTTTGCTGGAGATTTCCGGGCGTTGATATGCCAGGCGGTTAGGCAGTGGGGGCCCCAAAAGATCGCAGCCTGCGGCAGCTCCTACGGGGGATTGGGTGAATCCGTGAATCCGGGGGTGCGCGCAGTCGGGGGTATGGAGTTAACCGGATATTGCGGGTGTACCCGGTCGGCGTAGGAGCTGGCGCAGCCTGCGATCTTTTGGCGGACACCACAAACCCAGACCTGTGTACATCTGCGAGAGACTGATGAGGAAGTTCGGGCCTGGCTCCCGTTGATCAGTCAGCGGGAAACCGGGCCTTTTTTTGCAGGGTGCAGGGGTTCCCGCGCAGCAAGCAGGACGGCTCAGCCAGCGATCATTTACCGGCGGCGCTGCTGACGTCGACGCTGTTCGTCGTCTGTGCGGATTGGCACGGGTTGCAGAGGCGGTTCAATCAGGCCGAGAGCAACACCGAGGTCGTGGAGCCAGTTTTGAATTTTCTCTTTCATGGTGCCCCCTTCAGGGTAGTGCCGAGCGACCGGGATTCTGTAGCCGCTTCACACTGATAATAGTCCGAAGTCCTACGCAATGCTCGCTCGGTATGACAATGATCTGTTACAGAATTACTTAGAATGTGCCGGAGCATGCGCTGGCCCGCGCTTGCGCCGGTTGCACAGGGTTTGCTGCCTGTTGCAGTTCGATCCAGGCATTGAGGTTCGCGCCGACCATGCCCTTGCGCCACATCAGCCAGGTGGTGGCGCTGGCAAACGGCTCCGCCAGCGGGTGCACCGCCACACTTTCGCGCCCTGGCAGGCTGGCAAGCATCGACTCCGACATCAACGCCACACCGGAACCGGCAATCACACAAGCCAGCATTCCCGGATACGATTCGATCTCCATCGCCCGGCCCATGACCGCGTGATCATTGGCAAACCAGGCTTCCAGACGCATGCGGTACGAGCAGCCCCGACGAAAGGTAAACACCGAGCGCCCTTGCACATCCATGGCACTACGCACCGGCGGATGGTCGGCTTCGCTGATCAGCACCAGCTTCTCTTCGCACAGCGGCACCCCGTCGAGCCCGGCGAGTTCCAGCGGCCCATCCACCAGTGCCGCGTCGAGCCGCCCGGTAAGCAAGCCTTCCAGCAGCTCACCGCTGGGGGCGGACTGTACCTGCAGATTCACCGCCGGGTAGGCGCGATGATAACCCGCCAACAACGCCGGCAGATGAATCGCCGCGGTGCTATACATGGTGCCTAACACGAAATCACCGGCCGGCTGGCCGCCCTGCACCGCCGAGTGAGCTTCATCGTGCAAGGCGAATAACCGAGCAGTGTAGTCCAGCAGCACCTTGCCAGCGGGTGACAACTGCAAGCGCTGCCGCTCACGGACAAAGAGTTCGACACCCAATTGCTCTTCCAACTGCTTGAGCCGGGTCGACAGATTGGACGGCACCCGATGCAGCCGCTCGGCGGCCCGGGTGATGGAACCTTCCTCGGCCACGGCCTGGAAAATCCGCAATTGGCTGAACTCCACACTTTTCTCCAAACATGAACAAGTTACTCACTATTATTCATTTTTAAAGAAAGTCAATCAGCCCTAGCCTGACGGTCATTGTTCCTCTGTCGGAATCCACACCATGTCACCGCTGATTCGCTTACTCGCCAGTTTCATTGCCTTGATGATGGCCATGGGTATTGGTCGCTTCGCCCTCACCCCACAACTGCCGCACCTGCTCAGCGAAGGTCAGATCGACCTGACTGCCGCCGGGCTGATCGCAGCGGCCAACTACCTGGGTTACTTCATCGGCGCGCTGGACGCGATGTTCGCCCGCCACCCCGGGCAGGTGCGTCGTCGATTGTTCGGTGGCTTGTGGCTATGCGTGTTGCTGACGCTGGCTTCGTTCTGGGCCACGGGTTTCTGGGCGCATTTGCTGCTGCGTTTCGGCACCGGCGTGGGCAGCGCCTGGGTCCTGGTGATGATCACCTCGCTGAGTCAGCCGCTGGCTTTGGCTGCCGGTCGTCCACGGCTGGGGGCACTGGTGTTTGCCGGTCCGGGGCTGGGGATATTCCTGACTGGATTGCTGGCGCTGGGCTCGAATCTGCTTGGGCAAAGCTCGGCCACCCTGTGGCTGGTGTATGCCGCTGTCGGCTTGTTGATGCTGTTGGTGATTCTGCCGATCCTGCCGCAACCCGTAGCGAGCGTGACCGCGACGCCCATGGAGCTGACCTCGGGCAATGCCGCAATCCCTCGCCTGGGGCTGATCTACGCTTTGTACGGTCTGGGTTACATCATTCCCGCGACCTTCCTCTCGCAGATGGCTAATGCGCACTTTCAAGGGCAATGGCAGGCCGACCTGTTCTGGCCGTGCTTTGGCCTGGCCGCAGCCAGCGGCGTGGTGCTGGTCAGCTTGCGTCGGCCCAACCCGAATACCACCCGGCATTGGTTGATCGCGACCTTATGGCTGCAAGCCGCCGGAGTCTTCGCTTGCCTGCTGGGCAGCGGCCCGGGACTGGCGCTGGGAGTGATCCTCTGCGGCACGCCATTTCTGGCCTGCATGCAACTGGTGATGCAACGCTCGCGGGAACTGGCGCCCCATGCCACACAACGCAACGCCGGGCTGCTGACCGCCTGCTTCGCCATGGGCCAGCTCGGCGGGCCATTGCTGGCGGCGCTGAGCAGTCATTTCAGTGGCGGGTTGGCGCCGGCATTGATGATTGCCGGTAGCGGATTATTGCTGGGGGGCGCGCTGTTACTGCGCCCGGTCATTGCCCGAGAACTTTGCGCAAACGCCGGCGCACCCACTGTTCCGCGCTGACAAAGGTGATGCCGAGCAATACCAGCACGGCACCGACGATGAAGTTGAAACTCAACGGTTCATCCAGCAGCACTACCCCGAACGTGACGCCGAACAACGGCGTCATGAAGGAGAACACCGCGAGATTCGCTGCCAGGTAACGGCGTAACAACCAGAACCAGGTTAGGTAACTGAAGAACGACACCACCAGGCCCTGGAACAGTACACTGGCCACCGCCACCGTGGTCAGGCTGACATGGCTGATCTGCCCGCTCACAGCGGCAATCAGCAGCAGACCGACAAAGCCGACGATCAGTTGATAGAACAAGGTCAGGGTCGCCGGCGCTTCGGACAAGCGTGAAGCGCGCACCACCACGGTGGTCGCGCCCCAAGCCGCGCCGGCCAATACGCCCATGGCATCACCCAGCAGCATGCGCCGATCGAGATTGTCCAGCGACAAGCCACCGGCAAACGCAAAGCCGATGCCGATAAACGCGAGGAAAATCCCCAGCCATTGCAAGGGCCGAAGCCGCTCACTCGGTAACAGCCAATGCACGCCCAGGGCGGTAAAGATCGGCGCGGTGTAGAGGAATACCGACATGTGGGCCGCCGTGGTCAGTTGCAGTCCTTCGGCGATGAACAGAAACTCGATGCCAAACAGGCTGCCGGCGAGCAATCCGCCGCGCCAGGTGCTGCCGACCTGCTCCCAACCGCCCTTCCAGCAGATCAGCGCCGCCACCAGCACCGCCGCGATACCCGAGCGCCCGGCAGCCTGCATGACCGGCGCGATGTCCGCCGCCGCCCATTTGATCATCACCTGTTGCACGCCCCAGATCAGGCACAGACCGAGCATCACTTGCAGGGCAAAACCATCGGCGCTGCGCCGTGAAACACTCACCGCAGGACCTCGATGACAGACAAAAACATGGCGGTTACTCAGATCAGGATCAAAAGATCGCAGCCTGCGCCAGCTCCTACGCGGGGATTGCGTACACTCGATCAATCACGGGTGTACGGGGTCGGCGTAGGAGCTGGCGCAGCCTGCGATCTTTTCGGAGGATCAGCTCAATTCGATACGGTCGGCGTGAATGACGATCTGGCCGTTCTTGTAGAGCGCACCAATGGCCTTCTTGAAGTTGCCCTTGCTGACGCCGAACAAACCGCTGATCACCGCCGGGTCGCTCTTGTCACTGACCGGCAAGGTGCCGTTGTTTTCGCGCAACTTGCCGAGGATCTTCGAGTTCAGGCTGCTGGAGGCTTCTTCGCCAACCGGCTGCAGGCTCAGGCTGATCTTGCCGTCGGCACGAATCTCTTTGATGAAGCCTTTTTCTTCCTTGCCGGCGCGCATGAACTTGAACACTTCGTTCTTGTGAATCAGGCCCCAGTGCTTGTTGTTGATGATCGCCTTGAAGCCCATGTCGGTCGCTTCGGCCACCAGCAAATTGACTTCCTGACCGACCTGGTAGTTAGCCGGAGTCTTGTCCAGGTAACGATCCAGTCGCGCGGTGGCGGTGATACGGCGGGTGTGCTTGTCGAGGTAGACATGCACCACGCAGTACTCGCCGGCGGTCATCTGGCGCTTTTCTTCGGAGTACGGCAGCAGCAGGTCTTTGGGCAGCCCCCAATCAAGGAAAACCCCGATGCTGTTCACTTCAACGACTTTCAGACTGGCGAAGTCGCCGACCTGAACTTTTGGCTTTTCAGTAGTTGCGATGAGTTTGTCATCGCTGTCCAGATAAATAAAAACGTTGAGCCAGTCTTCATCTTCACTGGGAATATCTTTGGGAATATAACGATTGGGCAAGAGGATTTCACCGTCCGCCCCACCGTCCAGATACAAACCAAAGTTAGTGTGTTTCACCACTTGCAAGCTGTTGTAGCGCCCGACTAAAGCCATTTCCAATACCCTCATTGCGTGGGCGGCATTCTACCCGAGTTTGCCGGCACTGTTCTGCGGCCAGCCGGGTGGCCGATGAAAAACCTGCGGGCAGCCTGATTTTTTGGGCCTCAGGAACCCTTTTTGGCCCGCTCGTCAGGCCATTCAAGCGGTTTTACCCTCTCCAGACTTTACCCCCACCGCTAATCGCAACCAAGCTTTTGATATAAAACAGCAGCTTAGCCACTTATTTCCAAGATCAACTTATGACTGGTCAAGCGATAGCCTGAATTATTTCAGGAGGATATTTACCAAGCAATTGTCAAGTATTTCCTGTACGATGCGTGGCCAAGTTAATTTTCTACAGGTTAATGGCCGCCATGCGTGTAAAAGCATCCAACAGCAAAGCAAAGCCAGCTCCAGCCGTTGAAACCAGCGAATCGATCAACAGCCAGATTGCTGCGTTCCTCAAGTCCGGCGGCGAGATCCAGCAAATTGCCAAAGGCGTCAGCGGCCAGACTTTCGGCCCGTCCAAGCAGATCACCCTGGGCAAAAAGTAATACCTCGCGTCACCTGGTCCCTAAGCGCTTTGAGCTTCGAAGCGCTTGGACTGGAACCCTCCCGCAACACCCTCGCCATCTGCTCAATTTCCCATAAACAGACGAACAGCCCTCTCCCCCGAGGATTCGCCAGTATGCTTGCGCACGTCTAGATCGGGCGTATTCAAACCCGCCATTATGCTGGCCGGCACCCTGCTGGCTTGTTCCGTCGCCGACGGCGGCTATGTGAGCAGCGGCGGCGACTGCGTTGCCTACTCCGGGCATAACACTGAATGCGACAGCCTGCTCACGTTCAAGGCCGAACGCTCGTTTTATTGAATCGATGAACTGCCAGGTTCATTCTGGGATCAGATGCAGGACCTACGCATTCGCAAGGACTCGTCCATGGCGCGCCGGATGAAACACTTCACTTTGCTGCTGACGTTGAGCCTCGTGCTGTCCGGTTGTAATCGCGTCGGCCTGGCCTACCGCAACCTCGACATGATCATTCCATGGACGCTCAACGACTATCTGGTGATGAACAGCGAGCAAAAAAACTGGTTCGATGAGCGGCTCAAGGAACACCTGCGCTGGCACTGCAGTACCCAACTGCCCGACTACGTTGACTGGCTGGACCGCCTGCAGTCCATGGTCGAGAGCAATCAGGTCACCGAGGCTGGCCTGCACAGCCTCGCAGTGGAAGCCAGGCAGGCGATCGCCCAAACCGCCCGGGAAATCACCCCGTCGGCCATCGAGTTGCTTCGCGGTCTGGATGATCAACAGGTCAAGGAAATGAACGAGGCGTTCGCCAAGGACCGGCAAAAGCGCCTGGAGGCGTACCTCAAACCCACGTTGGAACAACAGATAAACCAGCGTGGTGAACGGATGACCAAACGTCTGACTACCTGGCTAGGCCCGCTCAATGCCAGCCAGCAACAACGGGTGATTGAATGGTCAACCTCGTTAGGCCCACAGAACCGGCAATGGATCGACAACCGCGCCCATTGGCAGAAGCAATTCAGTGCCGCTGTGGAGCAGCGTCAAAGCAGCGAATTCCCACAACGGCTCGAGCAATTGCTGGTCAATCGCGAGAGTTTGTGGACTCCTGCGTATCGCCAGGCCTTCAGTTCGACCGAACTTGCGGCCCGCAGGTTGTTCGTCGACGTGATGGCCCAAAGCACCTCGGCTCAACGCCAGTATTTAGTGCAGAAAATCGAGGGCGTGCGCAGTGATCTCAATGCGTTGACGTGTTTGAAGGCGGCGCAGCGGGGGTGATTTGGGGGCTCGCCACAGGGTTCAATACGTACCTTGTAGGAGCTGCCGCAGGCTGCGATCTTTTGATCCTGCCTTTGCGGTGGCCCCGAAAAGATCGCAGCCTGGCGGCAGCTCCTACGCTGACCGGGTACACCCGCAATGGGGTGGGTGTACACAATCCCCCTGTAGGAGAGAGCTTTCCCGCGAATACTTTTGCCACCCCACCCTCGGCCAATCAGGCAATCTGCGCCCTGGAAGCCACTTCATCAAAGATCACCGGATCCAGCGCATCCTGCTGCTCATCCAGCACCTGACGCGGGTGATCATTGCCTGGAATGCTGCTGTCGATCAGGCTGAGCAAACTCGAACCGCGTAAGGTCAGCACAAAGTTCTCGCCATTACCGCCCTCTTCCTCCGGCCGCGACTCTATGAAGCCGCGTTCAAACAGGAGCTTTTCGTATTTCGCCGCAGTGGTCTTCAGGTGATCCAGATTACCGAAAGGCTGACCATGGGCCGCCTTCTCCTCCGCATACTGCTCAGCGTAAGACCGTGGGGTAAAGCTGTGCCCGGCACCGTTCTGTACTTCATGGAGCAATCGTTCGATCAGCTCCCAGTTATAAGTCGTCATCCTGATTCAACCTCCAAGCATAAGAGATACAAGCCCTTCATAGGTTGTGACCGATGGCGCCGGCAGCCGTTCAGCCAAGGTTCCAGCCTGGTGATATCAAGCAAAAAACCGCCGGGCGCCTTGTCGATTTGAGCCCGGGCCAAACGACTAGGCTGTGTAAGCAGTCGCTTGGCAACGTACTGCAATTGTCAGAGGAGAAAAGATCATGAACAGCTTGCAAGAGCACAAGGTCGTGTCCCGAGAACAATGGCTCGCGGCACGCAAAGAACACTTGCTCCACGAAAAAGCTTTCACCCGGGAACGGGACAAACTCAGTGCCGAACGCCGCGCCTTGCCCTGGGTGAAAATCGATAAGCCCTACCGCTTCCAGGGCCCGAACGGCGAGCTGTCGCTGGCCGACCTGTTTGGAGGCCGCAGTCAGTTAGTCATCTATCACTTCATGTTCGGTGAAGGTTGGGACGAAGGCTGTCCCGGCTGCTCGTTCCTGTCCGACCACATCGACGGAGCCAACCAGCACCTGGTTCATCATGACGTAGCCGTGGTAGCGGTTTCCCACGCACCGTTCGGTGAATTCCAGGCCTTCAAACGGCGCATGGGCTGGAAATTCGACTGGGTCTCGTCTGCTGGCTGCGACTTCAATTACGACTTCGGCGTTTCGGCCAGGGCTGCCGACGTGGCTGCTGGCACCGCTACCTATAACTACGAAAAAACCGACGGCGCTGAAGAAGAATTACCCGGCCTGAGCGTGTTCTATCGCAACGACGCCGGCGAGATCTTCCACACCTACTCCACTTATGCCCGCGGTCTGGACCTGCTGGTCGGCACCTACAACTACCTCGACCTGACACCCAAAGGACGCAACGAAACCGAAATCATGGACTGGGTCCGCCATCATGATCTTTATGAAGAGCAATCAACCAAGGGGGCGTCCAGCTGTTGTTCCGAGTGAGCCAGATGGACCCTGCGTGTCAGCTCAATCGCCTTCGCGGGTAAGTCGGATTGCCGCACCGCCGCTCCCACATTATTGGATCACTGTCCCCCGGTGGGAGCGGGCTGGCCCGCACCCTTTACATTTCCGATTACGGCTCGTGCCTGAGGGGACTTCTCGCAAGGGAAAAGCCAGAGAGTCCAAACACACCTAAAAATGACCGATTGGTCAGATATTGAACTGAACCAAGAATTCTGGATATAAAAGCGGGCTCGAAACTTGCCGCTGTAAATATGAATATGTATCATTTAGTTTCAAATCAAGGGCGCAGGGAGTGCATTACCCCAATAAAAATAAGGTCAAGGCAATGCTTAAAATGCTACTCGTCTACGGTCATCTGCTGGCCACTTGTATTGCCCTGGGCAGGGTTTTACAGGCCGATCAAAAGCTTTGGAGTTGGCGCAAGGAAGCACTGAATCCAGTACAGCATCAGTACCTCGAAGAAACCCGGAAAATCGTTACCCTCGCGCTACTGGCCCTTTGGGGAAGTGGTTTGCTGTTGGTGCTTCAGGGCTACCTTGATGACGGGGCCGCCTATCTGCTCAATCAGAAGCTCTGGGCCAAGGTCACCGTTGTCGCGCTGCTGAGCCTGAACGGCGCATTGTTGCATCGGGTCGGTTTCCCACTGCTGCAAAAGGCTCCCTTCGTCCTGTTACCCGGCTCTGCCCGCACCCGCCTTGCTCTCCTCGGTGCGCTCTCCATGAGCGGCTGGCTATTTGCTGCTTTCCTGGGCGTGGCCCGAGCGTGGAATCATGTGTTGCCGTATCTCTATGTGATGGGGGCTTTCGTTGCGTTCTCGATGCTGGCTTGTATCGTGGCGCTAACGGTTGCCAGTACGGCGGGCGCTGCGAGCAAGGAAGAGCCCTCGGTGTCAGGCTGATCGAATCCATCAGAATCGAACCCTCGGGGGTGGGAAGAGTCGGGCTATGGCGCGTTATTCACCCGACTGGCTAATGGGAGTCCCCTGACCAGGATGAACTTTTCAGGCCGTTGAGCCCTCAACCGGATAACCGCCTTATCCGGAACCACGAGGCCTGCCCCATGAAAACCCTGCTGAAGATCACCCTCGCCGCCAGCCTGATCTGCGCCCTGCCCGCCTGGGCGGTCTGTACCCCGGATGAGGCCTTGGTCAAACGTGAGCAACTGGCCAAGGAGGTGGCCAAGATTACCGAGCAGAACCCGGCCAAAGCCAAAGAGATCAACGATGAGTTGCAAAAGATGGATCTGGGGACCGCGAGCAAGGACCTGCCTGACAAGTGCCAACTGATCGACAAGCGCCTGGAAGAGCTGTAAACCGCCGAGACCAAGGCCGACAGTTAATCTAAAAAAAACCGGACAACGTCCGGTTTTTTTTGAATCACCGCAGCGTTATTCAGCGGCCGGTGCTTCTGGCTTGCGACGCTTGAGCGGTGCCATGCCGTCCTTGCTGACCAGCGACAGGGCGTCGGTCTTCGGCCGGTTGGCAATCTTGCGTTTGGTCGGTGCCTTGGCGCCGGTTTTCTTCTTCTCGCCCTTGGCGTCGGTCTTTTTCTTCTTCACGCCAACGGCTTTGCCCGAGGACTTGACCTTTTTCGGTCCGCCGTAGGTGCCTTTGACTTCCTTGATGGTGCGACGCTCGAAGGTCTGCTTCAAGTAGCGCTCGATGCTCGACATCAGGTTCCAGTCGCCGTGGCAGATCAGCGAGATGGCCAGGCCATCGTTGCCGGCACGACCGGTACGACCGATACGGTGAACGTATTCGTCGCCGCTGCGCGGCATGTCGAAGTTGATCACCATGTCCAGACCGTCGACGTCCAGGCCGCGAGCGGCAACGTCGGTGGCTACCAGGATCTTCACGCCGCCCTGCTTCAGACGATCGATCGCCAGCTTGCGGTCTTTCTGGTCCTTGTCGCCGTGCAGGACGAACGCTTTGTATTCCAGTGCCACCAGGCGGCCGTAGATACGGTCGGCCATCGCGCGGGTGTTGGTGAAGATGATCGCCTTTTGATAGGTCTCGTTTGCCAGCAGCCAATTGACGATCTGTTCTTTGTGCTGGTTGTGGTCAGCGGTGATGATTTGCTGACGAGTCGTCGAGTTCAGCTGGCTGACCGCATTGAGTTGCAAGTGCTCAGGGTTGTTCAGCACCTTGGCGATCATTTCGCGCAGGCCCGAACCACCGGTGGTGGCGGAGAACAGCATGGTCTGCTGACGGCTCGCGCATTCATCGACCAGGCGTTGCACGTCTTCGGCAAAGCCCATGTCGAGCATGCGGTCGGCCTCGTCGAGTACCAGCACTTCGACTTCTTTCAGATCGAGGTTGCCGGCGTTCAGTTGCTCCAGCAAACGGCCCGGAGTACCGATCAGGATGTCCGGCACCTTGCGCAACATGGCGGCCTGGACCTTGAAGTCTTCACCGCCAGTGATCAGGCCGGACTTGATGAAGGTGAACTGCGAAAAGCGTTCGACTTCCTTGAGGGTCTGCTGTGCCAGCTCGCGGGTCGGCAACAGAATCACCGCCTTGATGCTGACGCGGATTTTCGCCGGGCCGATCAAACGGTTAAGGATAGGCAGAACGAAGGCCGCGGTTTTGCCGCTACCGGTTTGAGCCGTCACCCGCAGGTCACGCCCTTGGAGCGCGAGCGGGATAGCCGCTGCCTGCACCGGCGTAGGCTCGACAAATTTAAGCTCGGCCACGGCTTTGAGCAGGCGTTCGTGCAGGGCGAATTGGGAAAACACGGGTGCTACCTCGAGGAAATACAAAAAAACAGCTGCATAGGGTAACGGTTTCGAGCGCCAAGGCCGAGTTTCTTTGTGCAAACGGCAGCAAACAGATGCTTTTTTCTTAACTATTTGACTCCTGAACCTAACTTCGCCGGGCTTAAATGCTCTAATCGACCGGTCTCGTCCTGCAGAAGAATCGATTTAGCCCATGGATATCAAACAGCTCTGGCTCAACGCCCAAGACCTTTGGGGCGCCCTCGATCAGCATCCGCTGCTGCATTCCAGCCTGGCGCTGACGTTGCTGGTGGGGATCGCACTGGTCCTCGGACGAGTGGCACGCTACCTCATACTGCACGCGGTCAAATTGCTCGGCCGGCAACCGGCATTGCATTGGATCAACGATCTACGCCACAACAAAGTCTTTCACCGCCTGGCGCAGATGACGCCGTCGTTGCTGATCCAGTTCGGCCTGCACCTGGTGCCGGAGCTGAGCAAGACCAGCCTGGTGTTCCTCGGCAATGTCGCGCTGGCATTCAGCATCCTGTTCCTGGTGCTGGCCCTGAGCGCCCTGCTCAATGCCTTGCTGGATATCTACGCACGCACCGAACACGCCCGTACCCGTTCGATCAAGGGCTACGTGCAGCTGGCGAAGATGGTGCTGTTTGTATTCGGCGCAATCATCATCGTCGCAACCCTGATCGATCGTTCACCGCTGTTGCTGCTATCGGGCCTGGGCGCCATGTCGGCGGTGATTCTGTTGGTCTACAAGGACACCCTGCTGTCGTTCGTCGCCAGTGTGCAACTGACCAGCAATGACATGCTGCGGGTCGGTGACTGGATCGAAATGCCGCAAGTCGGCGCCGACGGCGATGTGGTGGACATCACCCTGCATACCGTCAAAGTGCAGAATTTTGATAAAACCATCGTCTCGATCCCGACCTGGCGCTTGATGTCCGAGTCGTTCAAGAACTGGCGCGGCATGCAGCAGTCCGGTGGCCGGCGGATCAAGCGCAGCCTGTATATCGATGCCAGTGGCGTGCGTTTTCTGCGCGATGAGGAAGAACTGAAACTGACCCAGATCCGTTTGCTGACCGACTACATCGGTCGCAAACAGGCCGAGCTCAAAAGCTGGAACGAAGCCCAGGGCAACGTGGCGGCGATGTCGGCCAACCGTCGGCGCATGACCAACCTGGGGACTTTCCGCGCCTATGCCCTGGCTTACCTCAAGAGTCACCCGGAGATTCAGCCCAACATGACCTGCATGGTCCGCCAGCTGCAGACCACTGCCCAAGGCGTACCCCTGGAGATCTACTGCTTCACCGGCACCACCGCCTGGGCCGATTACGAGCGGATCCAGGGCGATATCTTCGATTACCTGCTGGCGGTATTGCCGGAGTTTGGTTTAAGCCTATATCAGCAGCCGAGCGGTAACGACCTGCGCGCCGGGATGTTGCCCGCGGTGCTGGGGACGAGTTTTACCCCTCAGAGCGAACAGCGCTCGATGTAAGGCCCACAAAGACCGGCGCAGTACCGCATCAGCCTCTTCGCGGGCAGTTAAGACGTTACGCCAACCGTAGCAGCTGGCGAAGGCTGCTGCTACGGGGGACGTTGCTGAACCTGAAATCCCATAACTGCCTGGCATTGGGGCAATGCCCGCTCCCGCAAAAACGTGTAATCGCCGCAATTAAACAACTCAACGCAACAAACCCCCTATAAAAAATTTATCTACGCGTTTAGTGAATTTCACTATCTGCGCGCACACTTTTAATCTGTTTTCGGGAAATCCAAAGCGATAGCATCTGGCCATTCGCAAACTAATGATTAAAGGCGCTGACCGTGTTAGGGACAACTAAACTCTCAGAGAACTCTGTAAACAATCAACAGCGCCAAGACGTTAAGGCGTTGAAAGCCTTCGTCAGTGCCCCACACTTTTCTCAGCCAATCAGTTTTTTTACCAGCAGTCCTTATCAACGACCGTCTCGTGCCCAGGACATTACTGAACGCATTATCAGCAGTTCTCTGGAGCGCGATCAGCTCTCGAGCAACCACCATCTTCTGGCTCAACGAATCTTATTAAACATTTATGAACAAGACCTGGTTTTCTTGCCCAAGGCTCCTTTGACGTTAGACCTGCATGAGTTCAAAAGCTTTTATGACCCGGCATTGGTAGCCTGCGGAAAAACCATTCGCCCCGCCTTGGAAAATTATCTCTATCACTGGCTGGAACAAGAAATCCACGTCAATGGCCCTTGGTGCCTGGACTCATTCGTTGCTCATACAAACAAAGTACTCGACGACATCGCTCATTCAGACTCAAAACTTTATAGCGTATTGACCCACAGCAGTAACCCTCAACGGGCCGCGAAGTTTTTCCTTACCCAATGTGCCGGGGACTTCCTCAGCGAAGCATCCGCCATGGCGCGTAATGTTCTAGGCAACGGCGGCGAGTACACCAGCGAGCTGTTCAAAATCCTGATTGACGAATATGGCTACGGTATCGACAAGAGAAAACACAGTACGATCTTCGAAGACCTGCTGAAGGAACTGGACATGCCTCATCACGTCCATCACTACTGGCAGTTTTATACCGCTGGCTCTCTTTCACTGACCAACTACTTCCATTATGTGTCGGCCAACCACGGCGAATTATTTCGTTATATCGGCGCCATGTATTACACCGAAGCCACTCTGGCGCTCACCACCAGGCACCAGTCCCGTGCGATCAAGGAAATTTTCAATGGCAGCGTCTCCACGGAGTACTTTGACGAGCATAACCATATTGACGTGCACCACGGAAGAATGGCCTTGGAACGCTTGATCATTCCGATGATCAAACAATTCGGCGGCAAAATCATTCCGGACCTCATCCGCGGTTTCGAAGAGTTCAAACTCCTTCAAGACATCGCCGACGAAGAGTTGTACGCGCACATCAAATGGCACGACGAACTGGATATCTATCGCGCGCAAGCCACCGCGCTATACGGCACCCGGCCTCCGGACAGCATCTTCACTGAAAACAAAAACGAACTGTCAGTACTGCACACCCACGCTAACGATGAGCTGTTCTGGGTAGAGTCCGGAGATTTGAATTTCGTTGTGAGCCCGGAGTTGTCCGTTCAGCTAAAAGCTGGAGAAGGCATTGTCATTCCCAAGGGAATGATTCACGGGACTTACATAACCAGCAACATCTGCACCTACACTGTTACCGCCCTCTGAGCAGGCACAGCCAATGAAAGCCATCACCCTGGATATTGCCAACGCCAACTATGTCGCTGTGGATGACAAAACCTATTTTCTCAACAGGCGACACAACTCCACTCAACTTCTGCCCACCGCCTGTCCTCATCGAGGCGGCCCTTTGCATCTGGGGGAAATGACCACCGATGGACAAGCCGTGATCTGCCCCTGGCACGACAACAAATACAAAGTTTGCAATCTGGAGAAAAAATCGTTGCCCACCGTCCGTGTCGGGAGCGTTATCAGCACCGTCGTCGGTGATAACGAACGGTGCGTACCTTTAATTAACATCTCTCGATATAACTGACAGGGCCTATGACTAATAAATCAACACTTCCCGCGTTCTACTCTATCGTGACCCTGTTTACCGGCCTGGACATGGCCATTGTCATCGCAATGGTCTGGTTCGGCCTGGAGACCACCGGCTCGACTTTTCTGGTCGGTGTCACGTTGTGTGTTGCGACCGTGGTTCCTTATGCATGTGAACACTATATCGGTAAGTTCATCACCATTGAATTGAGCATGAAACGGCTGCTCTATATTCGGCTGATCGCTTTCGCGGCCATTCTCGGACTTTCGTTCACTGATGCGGTCCTGTTACCGATTGGTTTCCTGAGTATCGCTTTCCTGGTCGGTGTCACCGACTACTTCACCATCAGCACGCTGGAATCGAAGAATACCAAGCTGGTGCTCGCCGGGTTTACCAATAGCGACACCTCTGCGCGACTGATGCAGACCTCGATCCAGATCGGCGCCTTCGGCGGCGCATTGCTGGGAGGCGTCATCGTTGACGTTTTCTCGGTCAATCAGACCCTGCAGATCATCAGCATCGCGGCGATTGCCTGTTTGGCGGCGATCCTGCTGGTTTCTGCAACCCCCTCACCGCTCAAGCAAGACGAAGCTCCAGGCATTGCCGCCACCACAACACTTCAACTGCCGAGAAACCTTTATATCCTGATCATCGTCCTGAGCATGATCGGCTTCCATATCGGGGCGTTTAATAGCCTGGTTCCTATCGTCTTTCAAAAGCTCAACGAGTGGAACGCGACACTCTTCGGCGTTGCCAGTGGCCTGGCCGGGCTGGGCGCATTCAGCGCCGCCGTGTTGCCGCAACTGAAACTCAAAAGTCATGGCGCGGTGCTGATCATCATTCTCGCCGATGTGGCAATCGTCTATTTCCAGAGCTTCT
This sequence comes from Pseudomonas sp. KH_050, assembly GCF_057838875.1. Taxonomy (NCBI): domain Bacteria; kingdom Pseudomonadati; phylum Pseudomonadota; class Gammaproteobacteria; order Pseudomonadales; family Pseudomonadaceae; genus Pseudomonas; species Pseudomonas sp. KH_050. The sequence continues at coordinate 4,759,232 of NZ_CM174478.1, forward strand.
ATCTGATGATGGTCGCGGCGTTCATCCTCGGCTTTTGCATTAACAGCTTGAGAATCCAGCTTCGCAAAACCCTCATCGAGTCAGCAGCCAATGACCGGGTTGCCGACTTGATTGCCTCAAAAAGCTCGCTCTATTACCTGCTAGTCAGCGGTTCGGCCCCCATGATTCTGACTTTCTTCACCACCAACAGCTTTCTGGGTCTGGAAGGCGCTCGAGTCTTGATGATCGTTTCCGCTGTGCTTCTGGGGTGTGCTGTATTGGCCTGGATGATGAGCCGGGAAGTTTCACCCGCAACAACCGCTGATTAAGGAGTTCCCGACATTGAAAACAGTTCTTATTGTTGACCCGTTCTCCACCGGAAAGCTGTACGCGCCACGCCTCAACTCCCAGGGTGTTCGCTGCATCGCTATCATTTCCACCCCCCAACTGCCCAAGCACTTCATCAGTGATCTGGTGCAAGAAAACTTCGACGAAGTTTTCCAGTGGGAAGAGAGCTTGCTCAGCACGCTGGAAGACATTCCTATAACGGCGATAATCGCCGGGTGCGAAACCGCCATTTATCTCACCGACTACCTGACCGAACTGCTTGATGTAAAAGGCAACAGCCGAATCACCAGTGACTTGCGGCGCAACAAGTTTTCCATGCAAGAAGCGCTGAAGCGCCAAGCCCTGCCTCACATCAGCTCTCGAATTTTAAGCTCGAAATCACAAATCCCCGGCTTTCTGAAGTCAATAGACCCTGAGCTTAAATACGTCATAAAACCGCTTAATTCCGCAGCGACGCAGGGTGTGGTTTTTGCCGAGGGACTGGAGCACGTCGAAGCAGCATTGACCAACGCTGCCTGGCAGCAAGAGAACGATCTGGGCGAAATCAATCTCGGCTTTATTGTTCAACCCTTTATTTGCGGCCCGGAATACGTGGTTGATATGGTTGCGTTTAACGGGACATACATCATTGCTTCGGTGTGCAAGTACGCAAAAATCCATAAGAACAGCAGCATGTTTGTCTACGAAAGCCTGGACACCCTTGATCCTGCTGACAACAGCCTGAAACCGTTGCTCGACTACGCAAAACTGGCCGCCGCCGCATTGGGTATCAAGGTAGGCCCGATTCACATGGAAATAATCTGGTCCGACGCAGGTCCGGTGATGATTGAGGCGGGCGCTCGCCTGCATGGTGGAATAGCTCCGCAATTATTTGAGAAGGTGTACCAACCCGACCTGCTTTCACTTTCCGTAGATTGCTACCTGGGTCGCTCGGCCCCTGAAGGAATGAGCTCATCCAGACAAGTTGTCCATGGGAAAATCGGATTCTTCTGCTCTGATGAACAACGCACCTTTGAGGGCCCCGGCGACGCAACATTGACCTGCGCAACAGAGGATGTCGCGTATGGCGGCCACCGGTATTTCATTGCCCCAGGTGACACCACTGAAGTGACAATCGACTTTGCCACGTGCCCGGGTTTGTTTTGGCTATATCACCCGGATGCCGAACAACTCGAAAGAAGTGCACAAAACTTACGCCTTCTGCTATGGCGTTAATGAGAGAGCTATGACGAATCGTTTAATCATCCAGAAATCCGCTGCTGACATCGGTGTCAATAATGCCTGTGCTGCAATTATTCAAGGCATAACGGTGTCTTCCGACCGCAGCTTCCTTCCGCTTCTGACTGCCAACCTGAACCATGTTGCTTCTCGACTTTACAAGCTTGGCACGAACAGAATCTATATGGGCTTCTCCCAGCAACTGCAAAAGCTCGGCTATTACAACACCGTCAGCGCAAACGAAAAAATCCTCAAGAGCTTCATCTCCAAAGGTATACGACCGATCAACAACATTGTTGATGCTTATAATGCGGTTGCCATCCGCAATGGCGTAAGTATCGGTGTGCATACCTATAACCAGGCGAATGACATCCACGTATTTCGCTCTGAAAAACCCATGAGCTTTCGACCGCTTTTTTCAAAAAAAGAAGTCACCATTCCCACCGGCGACCTGGTTTACACCTCAGGAGGCTCACCGTTGGCCAGCATCGGCAAAATAGATGCCGACGCTCATGACTTCAGGTTGACTGACGAGTCTTCAAGTTTGCTGGTAGTGGTGCTAGGCCACGAAGACACCCCCCATGCCTTCAACCAGGCAGTCATTGAGGAGTTGGTCAATTCTCTACGGGAGAAAATGTCCAGCTTGAGCTATCACTTTCTGGAGCGGGTTCTGGTTCAAGAGGTTAAATAAAACCTCGGATTCCAGACACGTTTTTTGGGCGACAGGTACGGGGGCTTTCCTTTTTTGATGTCATCATTCAAGGAATCCCCGCCCTGGATTCATATCGAATCAGCGCAATTGATCTATCGCCAGGCTTTCAATACAGGGTTGACGATCACCTCGTCGACTTGTTCGATCTTCAGAATCTTCTCTTTCAGCACCATCAACTCCTCGAAGCTTTTATATTTAACTTCGAGCATCATGTCGATATCGCCAAACAAAGAGTACGCGTGGGTTATTTCGGCATACCCGTGTATCTGCGGGAAGACCAGATGACAGCTACTGCCAATAAGCTTCAATACTAAAAAAGCCACTTGCTGACGTTCGACATCCTCTTTGGCAACATTGATGGTAAAACCTAAAATGACCCCCTTATCTATCAACTTTTGAACTCGCGACTCCACCGCCGTTCGCGACTTGTGAACTTGCCGTGACAGCGCCGACAAGCTGACCCTGGAGTCATCTTTCAACGCTGCAATAATAAGCTCATCAATTTTGTCCACTTTGCAGCCCCTTACATTAATCTTTTTTTATAACAGATTTTCATTAGCGACTGTCCGAGCAAAAAACAGAGCGTCAAGGGGCTGCGGCCTCAGTCAGCTCGCAATCGCCTCACGCCTGAGCCCCAACCGACTGATCCAGACCGCCAGCAGGATCACCAACCCGCCAAAGAACAACCGCCCCAACTCTTCGTGCTGGTTCCAGATCAGCAAGTTGATCAGCAACCCCACCGGCACATGCAGGTTGTTCATCACTGCCAGCGTCCCGCCATTGACCAGGCAGGCACCCTTGTTCCACCAGTACAAGCCCAATGCCGTCGATACCAGGCCGAGAAATACCAGCACCCCCCATTGCAGCGGTGCTTCGGGCAGGAAATTGCTTTTGCCGAACAGCACAAACGCTGGCAACGCCACCGCCAGTGCGCCCAAATAGAAATAACCGAAGCGCCGGTAATGCGGCAGATCGCTCGGGTAGCGCGCCACCAGATGCTTGTAAAGGACCTGCCCCGCAGCGTAGGTGAAGTTGGCCAGTTGCAGCAGCAAGAACCCCATGAGGAAGTCCGGATTAATCCGGTCGAAGCGAATCACGGCGGCCCCCATCACTGCCACCAGCGCGGCGATCAGTGCCCAGGGATTGAAGCGGCGGTTCAGCGCATCTTCGATCAGGGTCACGTGCAGTGGCGTGAGGATGGTGAACAGCAGCACTTCCGGCACTGTCAGTACGCGAAAGCTCAGGTACAGGCAGACGTAAGTCACGCCGAACTGCAAGGCGCCGATCAGCAGCATCCCGCGCATGAAGGCCGGCTCGACCTGCCGCCAGCGAGTCAGCGGAATGAACACCAACCCGGCCAGCAGCACCCGTACCAGCACCGCGAAGTAGCTGTCGACATGACCGGCCAGGTATTCGCCGATCAAGCTGAAGGAAAACGCCTGAATCAGCGTGACAAAAAGTAGATAGCCCATACGCGCCTCGTTCCGAATGGCGGCGACGATAGCGGTTTTGCCACAGACAGTGAAATCCTGCTCCGTAATGAAGAGCAAAAAAAAGCCCGATCTCGCTAAAGCGTTCAATCGGGCAGCAGCACTCAGGATCAACACGTGCAAAGGGAGGTTCGATGCGCGAACCGGCTTGAACGGATGCGCCAGGTCACTAAAACATCAAGCGATTACCTGGCGATTAACGCCTCAGGCGACCCGGGCCAATTTGGCGTTGGCCTGGTTCAGGCCTTTTTCATGGAAGTCGCCGCCCAGGTTCATACCCTCGGCGTGAATGAACTCGACGTCGTGAATGCCGATGAACGCCATGACCTGACGCAGGTAGGGTTCCTGGTGATCCGCGGGGCCGCCGGCATAGATGCCGCCGCGCGCAGTCAACACATAGGCACGTTTGCCGGTGAGCAGGCCTTGCGGGCCGGTGTCGGTGTACTTGAAGGTCACTCCGGCACGCAGCACATGGTCCAGCCAGGCTTTGAGGGTGCTCGGGATGGCAAAGTTGTACATGGGCGCGGCCATCACCAGCACGTCGGCGGCCAGTAGCTCATCGGTCAACTGGTTGGAGCGTTCAAGCGAAGCGTGTTCGATTTCATTGCGTTGGTCGGCAGGTTTCATCCAGCCGCCCAGCAGGTTGGCGTCCAGGTGCGGCACCGGGTTGAGCGCCAGGTCACGAACGGTAATCTGGTCAGTCGGGTGTGTAGCTTTCCACTGGCTGATGAAGGTTTGGGTCAGTTGGCGTGAAACCGAATCTTGCTGGCGAGCGCTGCTTTCAATGATCAGAACGCGGGACATGGGATGTAGCCTCCATCGGTGAATGCTGTAAGTCGATGGAGTGGAGATTAAACAGTGTCATATCGATGAAAAAGCGCAAATAACTGCTATAACCCATCTATAAATTCGTTTATAAGCGGAGCATGCCCGGCAGCCTGCTCCGCTTTAGCTTATTTGGGTTTGCAGGTGACGGTGAGGTACAGCTTGATGATCTTGCGGTTGAACTTGGCCGAGAGATCAACGCTTTTACCCGCGTCCAGGCTCACTCTGCGGGTCTTGGGGGATTCCGGACCGTTGCGAAATACCACCGAGCAATCGGCCGCGGTGTCGCCGTAGTTGTTGAGCGTAATGGCGCCCAGGTCGTAGTCGGTGGCGTAGGTGGTGTAGTCGATTTTCATCCCGCCGAGGTCTTTCTGCACATCGATCGGATAGGCAAACGCAGTCAGCGGCAACATCACCAGCAGCACACAACAGATTTTTCTCATTCGGCAGTCTCCAGTAAAGACCGCCAGCTTAGGACAAGAGGAGCTCATCTTGAAAGCGCCCCGCGTTACCCTTGATCAATGGCGAACATTGCAGGCCGTGGTCGACCACGGTGGCTTCGCCCAGGCAGCCGAAGCGTTGCACCGGTCACAATCCTCTGTCAGCTATACCGTGGCGCGCATGCAGGACCAGCTCGGCGTGCCGCTATTGCGTATCGACGGCCGCAAAGCCGTGCTGACCGAAGCCGGCGAGGTATTGCTGCGTCGCTCGCGGCAACTGGTCAAACAGGCCAGCCAGCTCGAGGACCTGGCGCACCACATGGAGCAAGGCTGGGAAGCCGAAGTGCGGCTGGTGGTCGACGCGGCCTACCCGAATGCCCGACTGGTGCGCGCCCTCACTGCATTCATGCCGCAAAGCCGCGGCTGTCGCGTGCGCTTGCGCGAAGAAGTGCTGTCCGGGGTCGAAGAAGTGCTGCTCGAAGGCGTTGCCGACCTGGCCATCAGCGGCTTCAATATTCCCGGTTATCTGGGTACGGAAATGAGCGCAGTGGAGTTCGTGGCCGTGGCGCACCCGGAACACTCGCTGCATCGACTGAACCGCGAGTTGAGTTTCCAGGACCTTGAAAGTCAGCTGCAAGTGGTGATCCGCGACTCTGGCCGCCAGCAACCGCGGGACGTCGGCTGGCTCGGCGCCGAACAACGCTGGACCGTCGGCAGCCTGGCCACCGCCTCGGCCTTCGTCGGCAGCGGCCTGGGTTTCGCCTGGTTGCCACGGCACATGATCGAACGCGAACTCAAGGAAGGTCTGCTCAAGCTGCTACCGTTGGACCAGGGAGGCAGTCGTCACCCGACGTTCTATCTGTACTCGAACAAGGACAAACCACTGGGCCCGGCCACGCAGATTCTCATCGAACTGCTGCGCACTTTTGACACCGCGCCGCTGGATGCACCGTTCGCTGCCCCACAACAAGCCTGAAACCCGTTAAACCGAACAAGGAGTTGCGCCATGGCCTATTTCGAACATGAAGGTTGCACCCTGCACTACGAAGAATATGGTCACGGCGAACCCGTGCTGCTGCTTCACGGGCTGGGCTCCAGTTCTCTGGATTGGGAGTATCAGATCCCCGAGCTGGCAGCCCGCTACCGGGTGATCGTCCCGGATGCGCGTGGCCATGGCCGCTCCGACAAGCCCCGCGAGCGCTACAGCATTGCCGGTTTCAGCGCCGACGTGATCGCGTTGATCGAGCACCTGAATCTGGGACCGGCCCATGTGGTCGGGCTGTCCATGGGCGGCATGATTGGTTTTCAACTGGCGGTGGATCAGCCGCAGTTGCTCAAAAGCCTGTGCATCGTCAACAGCGGACCTCAGGTCAAACTGCAGACACCGGATGAGTATTGGCAGTGGTTCAAGCGCTGGAGCCTGATGCAGTTCTTCAGTATGAGCGCCATCGGCGCGGCACTGGGCGCCAGGCTTTTCCCCGAACCGCAGCAAGCCGAGCTGCGCAGTAAAATTGCCCAGCGCTGGGCAAAAAACGACAAACGTGCTTATCTCGCCAGCTTCGATGCCATCATCGGTTGGGGCGTGCAGGAACGACTTTCCCGTGTCACCTGTCCAACCCTGATCGTCAGCGCCGATCGTGATTACACACCGGTTGCGATGAAAGAAGCCTATGTAAAACTGCTGCCCAATGCACGGCTGGTGGTGATCGCCGATTCCCGCCACGCTACGCCGCTGGATCAACCGCAAGCCTTTAACCAAACCCTGCTCGAGTTTCTTACCGCAGTCGACACCACTAAATCAGGAACACTGACCCATGTTTAAAAAAATCGCCCTCGTCGCCGGCTCTGTTCTGTTCGCCGCTAACCTGATGGCCGCCACACCTGCCAAGGCGCCGCACGTTTTGCTGGAGACCACCAACGGTCAAATCGAAATCGAACTGGACCCGGTCAAGGCTCCGATCAGTACCAAAAACTTCCTTGAATACGTCGACAGCGGCTTCTACAACAACACTATTTTCCACCGCGTGATTCCGGGTTTCATGGTGCAGGGCGGCGGTTTCACCACACAAATGCAGCAAAAGGACACCAAGGCTCCGATCAAGAACGAAGCCAGCAACGGCCTGCATAACGTCCGTGGCACACTGTCGATGGCACGCACCTCGAACCCAGATTCGGCCACCAGCCAGTTCTTCATCAACGTCGCCGACAACGCCTTCCTCGACCCGGGTCGTGACGCCGGTTACGCGGTATTCGCCAAAGTCGTAAAAGGCATGGACGTGGTGGACATCATCGTCAACTCCCAGACCACCACCAAAGGCGGCATGCAGAATGTGCCAGTCGACCCGGTGCTGATAAAGTCGGCCAAGCGCATCGACTGAGGTGTGAAGGGAGTTAAGAGCGACTGAGGTCGCTCACATTTGAAAAGGAGAGCCCGCCCTGCGGGCGTCGACCCAATGCTCTATCGTCGTTTTGAACAACTGATCGATATATTCCGCGACGCACCGACGGCGGCTCCGCCGAGCCAGGTTCTCCCCTTCTACCTGTATTACCTGCGCCAGGTCTGGCCGAGTTTTGCCGCACTGCTGGTGGTCGGTCTGGTCGGGGCGCTGATCGAAGTCGCGCTATTCAGTTACTTGAGCCGGATCATCGATCTGACGCAGGGCACGCCAAATGTCGACTTTTTCAAGATGCACGGCACCGAGCTGATCTGGATGACGGTGGTCGCGCTGATCCTGCGCCCGGTTTTCGTCGGCCTGCATGACCTGCTGGTGCACCAGACGATCAGCCCGGGCATGACCAGCATGATTCGCTGGCAGAACCACAGTTACGTACTCAAGCAAAGCCTGAATTTCTTTCAGAACGATTTCGCCGGACGCATCGCCCAACGCATCATGCAGACCGGCAACTCCCTGCGTGACTCCGCCGTACAGGCAGTGGACGCGTTATGGCATGTGCTGATCTATGCCATCAGTTCGCTGGTGCTGTTTGCCGAGGCCGACTGGCGGTTGATGATTCCGCTACTGACCTGGATCGCCTGCTACATCGGCGCGCTGTGCTACTTCGTGCCACGGGTCAAGGAGCGCTCGGTGGTCTCCTCCGACGCCCGCTCGAAGCTCATGGGGCGGATCGTCGACGGCTACACCAACATCACTACCCTCAAGTTGTTCGCCCACACCAACTTCGAACAGCAATACGCCCGCGAGGCCATCGAAGAACAAACGCAGAAATCCCAGCTGGCCGGCCGCGTGGTCACCAGCATGGACGTGCTCATCACCAGCATGAACGGCCTGCTGATCGTCAGCACCACGGGCCTGGCCTTGTGGCTGTGGAGCCAGTCGTTGATCTCGGTCGGCGCCATCGCCCTGGCCACCGGCCTGGTGATCCGTATCGTCAACATGTCCGGCTGGATCATGTGGGTGGTCAACGGCATCTTCGAAAACATCGGCATGGTCCAGGATGGCCTGCAAACCATCGCCCAGCCGGTCAGCGTGACCGACCGCGACCAGGCACAACCCTTGGCTGTGGCCTGCGGCGAAGTGCGGTTTGAACACGTCGACTTTCACTACGGAAAAAAAAGCGGAATCATCGGCGACCTCAACCTGACCATCAAAGCCGGGGAAAAAATCGGCCTGATCGGCCCGTCCGGCGCCGGCAAATCAACCTTGGTCAACCTGCTGCTGCGTCTCTATGACGTGCAAGGCGGACGGATCCTGATCGACGGCCAGAACATCGCCGAGGTCGCCCAGGAAAGCCTGCGCGAACGAATCGGGATGATCACCCAGGACACCTCGCTGCTGCACCGTTCGATCCGCGACAACTTGCTTTACGGCAAGCCCGATGCCACCGACGAAGAGCTTTGGGAAGCGGTGCACAAGGCCCGGGCTGACGAGTTCATCCCGCATCTTTCCGATGCCCAGGGCCGCACCGGCTTCGACGCCCACGTTGGTGAGCGCGGGGTAAAACTCTCCGGCGGGCAACGGCAACGGATCGCGATTGCCCGGGTCCTGCTCAAGGACGCGCCGATCCTGATCATGGACGAAGCCACCTCGGCGCTCGACTCGGAAGTCGAAGCGGCAATCCAGGAAAGCCTGGAAACCCTGATGCAAGGCAAAACGGTGATTGCCATCGCTCACCGGCTCTCGACCATCGCCCGCATGGACCGGCTGGTGGTCCTGGAAAAAGGCCGGATCGCCGAAACCGGCAGCCACGCTGAACTGCTGGCCCATGGCGGTTTGTATGCAAGGTTGTGGCAGCATCAGACCGGAGGGTTTGTCGGGATCGATTGAGCGCCCAAGGCCATCACCCGCCCCCAAAAAACCGCCACAGCCCTTTAACCGCGGGCTCTGGCGTTTTTTTTCGACTGGCACTCCGGAAAAACCCTGCTGTACTGAGGAAAGGTTCTGGAGATGAACCTGTAGTCAAGCTGCAGGATGCATAACGACTATATCGACCCCATCGTCGATCTAAGACAAGGATGCTCTCATGACGCTGTTCAAACGTTCAGCCACTGAGTTGTTAGGTACGTTCTGGCTGGTGTTGGGTGGTTGCGGCAGTGCGGTATTGGCGGCGGCTTTTCCGGAAGTCGGGATCGGCTTGCTTGGGGTGTCGCTGGCGTTTGGTCTCACCGTGCTGACCATGGCTTTTGCCATCGGCCACATTTCCGGATGCCATCTCAACCCCGCAGTCACTGTCGGGCTGGTGGTCGGCGGGCGCTTTCCCGCCAGGGAGCTGCCGGCGTACATCGTCGCCCAAGTCATCGGTGGAATCATCGCCGCCGCCCTGCTGTACTTCATTGCCAGCGGCAAACCCGGTTTCGAACTGGCCAGCGGATTGGCCTCCAACGGTTATGGCGAGCACTCGCCTGGTGGTTATTCAATGGCTGCCGGCTTCGTCTCGGAACTGGTGATGACCGCGATGTTCGTGGTGATCATCCTCGGCTCTACTGACAAACGCGCGCCGGCAGGGCTGGCGCCGATTGCCATTGGCCTGGCGCTGACGTTGATCCACCTGATCTCGATTCCGGTGACCAACACTTCGGTCAACCCGGCCCGCAGTACCGGCCCGGCACTGATCGTCGGCGGTTGGGCGATTCAGCAATTGTGGCTGTTCTGGCTGGCACCAATGCTGGGCGCAGTGATCGGCGGGGCAACCTATCGCTGGTTGGGCAAGGAAAGTGACTAAGCCGTGAAAAAAGGGAGCACTGGGCAGTATCTCAGGACAGCACTGCCCTCACCTACTTAACCTCGAGTAACTTTGTACTGCTAATTGACAAGTGCCGTTCCCGATTCCGACAGATCAAATACATCCCTCCTACTTAAAACCCAAACAACATCACACAAGACAACCAAGTCCGAAACAGCTAAAAAGTAACAGTCGAAACTTCCAGATATAATCCCCCAAACAAAAAACTCGCAACACACCCATCGCCCCCCTAAACTAAAAATCGAGACTTACGCATAAGCGTCAGTATCCCACACACAAAAAAACATCAAGAATATTTACTAATACATAGTATTCAAAGGAATGAAATGAAAAACGTTAAATTGATCGTTGCATCTGCAATTCTAACATCGCTTCTTTATCAAGGAAGTGTACTCGCACAGAACGGTATCGATTTGCTACCCATCTCTTGCGAGCCTGGCTATGTATGGGATCCTATCCGCAAGAAATGCATTCGACCCGCTACCACTGGCGGGTAATGATCCCGTTGAAGCCGAAACTGAAAAACTTTAAACGACCTTTAGTCGCCCGCTAATTCCGGGCACCACTACACGTTAGTCTCTGCCACTTCCACGCTCATGGGTGGGTGGCAGAGCGTCAACTGGGTAAATTACAAACCGTCATACCCTCCGTGCGCCAGCAAATGACTTTTCATACAAGCTCATAACTTGCGCGGTGAGTTTTACTCCCACACCCCGAACACAGTTTTAAAAAACGACCTCGCGCTAATCCCGGACTGCTCACCTCAAGAAACTATTCTTGCTTATAAGGCAGTGCCGTTTTCGCCTCTTCGGCATAAGCCAGGACACCGAGCCGCTCCTGTTGCAGAAAGTCCTTCACCGCCGCCTTCAAGCCGGGATGGCGCAGGTAATGCCAGGAGTGGGTAATGACCGGCTCGAATCCGCGTATCAATTTGTGCTCACCCTGGGCGCCGGCGTCGAAACGCTGAAAACCGTTGGCTATCGCGTAGTCCATGCCTTGATAGAAACAGGTTTCGAAATGCAGGCGGTCGAACTCCGCCAGGCAACCCCAATAACGGCCGTAGAAACTGTCCCCCCCCACTAGACTGAAGGCCATGGCCACCGGTCGTGAACCCTGTTTGGCCAACACCACGCGAATCGCTTCGGGCATGCGCTCGGCCAATAGACTGAAGAATTCCCGGGTCAGATACGGCGCCTGCCGGCGTATGGCGTAGGTATTGGCATAGCAGGCGTAGACGAAGTCCCATTGCGCCTGATCGAGTTGTCGGCCCTCAAGCCATTCGAAGTCGATGCCCTGCCCCGCCACCTGCTCACGTTCCTTGCGCATCTGCTTGCGCTTGCGCGAACTCAGGGCGTCGAGAAAATCCTGAAAATCCCGATACCCGCGATTCCGCCAGTGATACTGGCAACCCACCCGTTGCAGCCAGCCTGGCTGCTCGGCCAGCGCCGCATCGGTGAAGGGGTCGGTGAAATTGATGTGAGCGCTGGAGAGCCCTTCGAATTCCAGATAACCCGGCAGGCTTTTCAGCAACTCGAAACCGTCCTGCACATGGGCAGCCAGCAGTCGCGGACCGCTCACCGGACTGAAGGGCACGGCGGTCAACAGTTTCGGGTAATACTCGATGCCAGCGCGCGCGCAAGCATCGGCCCAGGCGTGGTCGAACACGTATTCGCCATAGGAATGCCATTTACGGTAGCTGGGCAGTGCGGCAATCAGCCGGTCGCCTTCGATGTGCAACAAATGCTCGGGCCGCCAGCCGGAATGCGGGCCGAGGCTGCCGCTGTCTTCCAGGGCACCGAGGAAGGCGTGGCGCAGGAACGGCTGAGCGTCGGGCACCAGGGCATCCCATGCTTGAGGCGCGATGGCGGACAGGCTCTCCAAACGTTGCAGCGGCATCGCATTCCCCGACGATCATGACTCTCAGACCCGCCGAGTATCGCCCATCTCCAGCCCTTGCCGAAATAAAAAAACCCCGCCGAGGCGGGGTCAAAAACAGAGGAGCTTTAACGGATGAAGAAAGAGCTCGTTAAGGTTTTGCTATTTAGAACACGTACTGGGCACGCAGAACGAAGCCGTCACCGCTGTCGTCGCCGGTACGCTGTGCCGGGGTACCATTGCTGGCGGCGGTCGCGTTGGTCACGTTGTCGGTCTTGGACTTGAGGTAAGTCGCGGAGATTTTCACCGCTTCGTTGGCATACCAGTTCACACCCAGGTTGTGAACCTTGACTTCGGCATCGCCGACATCACGGGTCAGGCTGGCGGTGGTGATATTGTCGTCTTCGACGGTCAGGCTGTCGTAGCGATAGAACAGTTCCCAGGCGCCGATGGACTTGTTGGCCGGCTTGATTGCGTCGAACTTGCCGACTTTATAGCCGCGCGATTCACCGGTCAGGGTGTAAGCCGCCTGGGCATAGAAACCACGGCCCTCGATATCTTCAAAGGCGCTGGAATCAGCCCTGGTCTTGCGGGCGATGTATTCACCCTGGAGTGAAGCCGGGCCAAAGGCGAAGGCGGCTTCCAGGCCGACAGCATCGTCGCGGTCATAGGAACCGGCAGGCGAGGAAGAACTGCCGCCCAGCACCGGACGGTTGCCGTTGGTGCCGGCATCGTTGCCGCCGAGGGTTTCGACGCCACGCATGCCCATGCGGGTGCGATAACGTGAATCGAAGGCGGTGTCGGAAACATCGCGGGAAGCGACGTTCACGCCGAAGTGCAATACGCTGCCCGCTTCATGCATCGGCGCGAAGACGAAACGACCGTTGGCCTGCTTGACGCTGTTGCCATCGGTATCGTCGGTGTCCTTGCTGAAGATGCCGGCGGAGGCGTAGAACGAATCAGCGAAGGTGCTGGAGGCTTGCAGGCCCAGACCATTCTGATGGCCGTTCGCCCAATCGATCATGTCGTACGCCACGTTACGCTCTGGCGCGGTGACCCACTTGGAGCTGGTGGCTTTTTCCAGACCGAAGTCCGGGTCGAAACGACCGACCTTGATCGAGACCGGCTTGAAGCCGTTGTAGGCCAGGGAAGCTTCGTCGAAGTAACCGTTGTCGGTGTCACCGGTGTTGTGGGAGAAGTCGTAGCTGATGGTGTACGCCCAATCCGTGTACAGCACGCCGGAGAGTTCCAGGAACGCGCGACGGAAGTAGGCGGCATCGGCGGTGTCACCATTCTTGGTGTAGACACCGTCGAACTGGCTGTAGTCAGCCTGCACTCGGCCACCGAGCTTGAAACTGAACTCTTTGTCGGTCGTTGCGACCTCAAGGCCGCCCTTGGTCTTGACAACGATATCGGCGCCGTCAGAGGTGACAGTGCCAGCGAAAGCCTGGGCGGTAACGGCCAGGGCCAGAGCGCTGGCAGCGAAACCGGCGAAGTGCTTACGGATCATCGAAGAATTCCCCTAATTAATGGTCTTTAACCTGAAAAACACGCGGGATCTGGCCCGCTTGTGTTGGGAGGGAATCTTGGCGATGGGTTATTTCAGCAAAGTTGCTGATATATAAAGATTTGATGACAACGGAACTTTTTACTCCGAATGGAAATAAGGGTGGAGCAGCGGCAAGTTACAAGCTGAAAGCCGCAAGTGAGAGTGCTGAGGAGCTCGGCGAAGATCTGCCGGATATCCACAACCTCTGTAGGAGCTGCCGCAGGCTGCGATCTTTGGCGATTCTGAGGATTGCCCAAATCAGGAATGGTATTTACGGCTTGTTTTTGCGGCGTTCGGCAGCGAGGCGCTCGGCCAGTTCGTCGACGCCCGGAACCGGAGGTTCCGGCATCACCCGCAACGCGGCCTGCATCAGGCGCATCTGCCGGATGAAGCGCCGGCAGTTGGCGCAGAACATCAAATGATGACGCACCATCAATCGCTCGCGAAAGCTCAATTGACCATCGAGATAGTCGCTGGATCGAGCCACTTGTTCCTTGCAGGTCAACATTCGCCGGTTTCCTCAAAATGCTCCACCGCAGCGAAGACTTTCAGCCGTGCCCTATGCAGCAGCACACGAACATTGGAGAGCGAGATATCCAGAAGATTACAGATCTCCTCCAACTCCAGGCCCTGGCGCTCGCGCAGCAGCAACACACTGCTTTGCAGCTCGGGGAGACTGAGCAAGGTGTGTTCCAGGCACTCGCGCAGCTCATTTTCGGTGAGTAGGGCTTCGGGAGTGTCCTCGTGCCAGGCGAACGGCGCCACCAGCCAGTGACCCTCGCCCGAGGCAAACCGCTCATCGCCGATGGTGCCATGGGGCGAGGGCAAATCATCGAGCAGGACTTCCCGACGGTTTTGTTTGTAGCGACTTTTAGCCGAATTGGCGGTGATGGTCAGCAGCCAGGTCTTGAGGCTCGAGCGGCCCTGAAACCCGGACAGATTGCGTACCACCGATAGCCAGGCGTCCTGCACCACTTCATCGGCATGCCGATTGCCGACAATGGCGTAGGCCACGGCGCGCATGGCGCTCTGATAGGTGCTGACCAACTCCTTGTAAGCTCGCTGCTCGCCCGCCAGAAGGCGCTCGAGCAGCGGGGTGTCTTCAGCAACCATTATCGATTCCTCTCGTACCGTATTCAGAAGTTGATATAGCAGGACGTCACCGTAGGTATTGCCCTATTACCCTTTCCGAAAATTACAGTGTCTTGACTGCTTCGAATGCAGGAAGAATCTCCATCGGCCACAGAAAAATACGACAGACGAATTTCCGATCAACGCTTGCGCAAAATCACGCTACCAATCGAGTAACCGGCACCAAAGGAGCTGAGCACCGCCAGCGAGCCGCTCGGCAGATCGTCCTGGTGTTTATGAAAGGCAATCACCGAACCGGCCGAACTGGTGTTGGCATAGCTGTCGAGAATCACCGGCGCCTCTTCTTCCGTGGCTTCGCGGCCGAGGAGCTTTTTGACGATCAGGTGGTTCATGCTGAGGTTGGCCTGATGCAGCCAGAAACGCTTCACGTCGCTGATGTTGAGCGCGTTCTCTTCCAGGTGGGTGGCGATCAGTTCAGCCACCATCGGGCAGACGTCACGGAAGACCTTGCGACCTTCCTGCACGAACAGTTTGTCCGGTGCGCCAACACCCTCTTCGGCTGCACGGTTGAGGAAGCCGAAGTTGTTGCGGATATTGTTGGAGAACTTGGTCAGCAGCTTGGTGCTGACGATATCGAACTGGTACTTCGAAGTCGCCAGATCGGCGCGTTCGATGATCACTGCGGTCGCCGCGTCACCAAAGATGAAGTGGCTGTCGCGGTCGCGGAAGTTCAGGTGACCGGTGCAGACTTCCGGGTTGACCATCAGAATCGCCCGGGCCTGGCCGAGCTGGACGCTATTGGCAGCGGCCTGGATACCGAAGGTCGCCGAGGAGCAGGCGACGTTCATGTCAAAGCCGAAACCTTCAATGCCCAGTGCTTCCTGGACTTCAATGGCAATCGCCGGGTAAGCCCGCTGCAGGTTGGAGCAGGCGACGATGACCCCGTCGATGTCGGCGGCGGTCTTGCCGGCGCGCTGCAAGGCTTGCTCGGCGGCGCCGATGGCCATTTGGCAAAGCACTGACCAGTCGTCATTGGAGCGCTCGGGCAGACGCGGGGTCATGCGCTGCGGATCAAGGATGCCTTCTTTGTCCATGACAAACCGACTTTTGATTCCCGAGGCCTTTTCAATGAAGGCCGCACTGGATTCGGTGAGTGCCTGAACTTCGCCGCGCTCGATGGCCTGAGCGTTATCCGTATTGAACTGCTGCACATAAGCATTGAAAGACTGCACCAGCTCTTCATTGGAGATGCTGTTGGCCGGGGTGTACAGGCCGGTGCCACTGATGACGACGTTATGCATGGTCGTTTCTCTAATCTGTTCAGGCAGAAAGCATTGGCACCGACGTACCAATACATAAAGGGTCTGATCCCATTCAATGGAATGAAACCTTGCGTCGCTTTATTCCGATCCGCTGCCGCCTTGAAGGCTCAAATCCGCGGGGCCGGCGTTTATAACGGCGAAGTTTGCCATAAACGCTGACATTTGGCCCTATTTGCAGGATGCTGCGTCTGCCACAAACTGTAGGAGCTGCCGCAGGCTGCAATCTTTTGACGTTAAAGAGCGAAGATCAAAAGATCGCAGCCTGCGGCAGCCCCTACGGGATTCAGGGTTCAACCTGACTCCATTGCTTGCTCAAGCGTTTGTCGGAGATCGGTACCTTGGTCCCCAGTTGTTGGGCAAACAGCGAAACCCGGTACTCCTCAAGCCACCAACGATACAGCTCCAGCTGCGGATCGCGCTTGCCTTCCTGGGCGTGTTTGCTGGCCCGCGCCTGGTACTGCACCCATAACCCGGCGAGTTCGGTGCTCCAGACCCGGTCCTTCTGGACCTGGCTCGGCAGTTTCTCAAGACGCAACTCGATGGCCTTGAGAAAACGCGGCAGCTCCTTGAACCAGACCGCCGGTGTTTCGCGGACAAAACCCGGATACACCAGCTGACTCAATTGTAGCTTGATGTCATTGAGGGCCACCGCCTGCGCCAGGTCTATCTTGCCCTTGAAGCGTTTTTGCAGTCCGTGCCAAAGCTTGAGCGTCTCCAGGGTCAGTTTCGCCAGGCGCTCGGCGTGCTCGGTCCAGCCGCCACGCTTGCGCTCGGCCAATGAAGCCAGGCCGGCGCCATCGCGCGGCAGACTCGACTCGCCGTCAAGAATGCAGCTGTCGAGGCTGGCCAGCAGAATGTCTTCCACCAGACTGTCGACACGCCCCAGTTCACGGTACAGCAACCCCAGTTCAGTCAGCCCGGGCAACTTGCCGCGAAGGAATTTCGCCGGCTCGGCCAGTTGCTGCATCAACAAACGCTGCAAGGCCCGACGATGCTGGAACTCGGCTTCGGCGGAGGTGGAGAAGCGCCCTTCCTTGACCGTGCCACCCTCTTCCACCAGCGCCGGATAAACCGTCATCGACAGCCCGGCGATCTTCTGTTGGGTCTTTTCGGCCACTGCGGCAAAAACCTTGGCCTCTACCGGCTGCTGGCTTTTCGCGGTTTGCGGCACGGCCAACGCGGCCTGGCTGGCTTCGGCAAAACGCGCGGTCAGTTCGGCGAGGGCGCGACCTTCACCCAGGAACTTGCCCTGGCCGTCGACGATTTCCAGGTTCATCCGCAAATGCCCATCGACCTGCTGAGCCGCTTCGGCCCAGGCGTCGTCGCTGACCCGGGCACCGGTCATGCGCAGCAATTCGCGGCCCAACGCCTGAGGCAGCGAGCCCTCGGCAAAGGTCATGCGTTGCAACGCGGCTTTGACGAAGTCCGGCACCGGCACGAAGTTCTTGCGCAGGGCCTTGGGCAGGTTGCGTACCAGGGCGATGCATTTGATCTCGATCATCCCCGGCACCAGCCATTCCAGACGTTCGGACGGCAGTGCCGGCAACAACGGCGCCGGCACCCGCAAGGTCACGCCATCGCGTGGGTGATTGGGCTCGAAGTGATAACTCAAGGCCAGCGCCAGATCGCCCAGGTGCAAGGTGTCCGGGTAATGCGCGGCGGTGACTTCACTGGCTTCGCGAGCCAGCACGTCGTCTTCGCGCATCACCAGCAACTGCGGGTCTTTCTGGCTGTGGATGCGATACCAGCTGTCGAAAGTCGCGGTCTGGTGGATATCGGCCGGCAACCGCGCATCGTAGAAGGCGAACAGGGTTTCTTCGTCAGCGAGGATGTCGCGGCGGCGGGCCTTGGCTTCCAGTTCGTCGAGTTGTTCCAGCAGTTGCTGGTTGGCAGTCAGGCACTTGGCCCGGGACTGGATTTCCCCACGCACCAGGCCTTCACGAATAAACATTTCACGGGACAGCACCGGTTCGATCGGCCCGTAATGCACCGGCCGCCGACCGACCACGATCAGCCCGAACAAGGTGATCTGCTCGAAGGCCACGACCTGGCCGCGCTTCTTCTCCCAATGGGGCTCGAAGTGGTTTTTCTTGATCAAATGCCCGGCCAGCGGTTCGATCCAGTCCGGCTCGATCTTCGCCACCATTCGTGCATAGAGCTTGGTGGTTTCCACCAGCTCGGCGGTCATCAGCCACTGCGGACGCTTCTTCCCCAGCCCCGAAGAAGGGTGAATCCAGAAACGTCGTTGACGGGCACCGAGGTAATCGCCGTCTTCGGTCTTCTGGCCGATCTGGCTGAGCAAACCGGAGAGCACGGCTTTGTGCAGTTTCGGGTAATCCGCCGGTTCTTTATTGAGGCTCAGCTGCATGTCGCGGCAGATCAGGCACAACTGCCGATGGGAATCACGCCACTCGCGCAAACGCAGGTAGTTGAG
This sequence comes from Pseudomonas sp. KH_050, assembly GCF_057838875.1. Classification (NCBI taxonomy): domain Bacteria; kingdom Pseudomonadati; phylum Pseudomonadota; class Gammaproteobacteria; order Pseudomonadales; family Pseudomonadaceae; genus Pseudomonas; species Pseudomonas sp. KH_050. The sequence goes on from NZ_CM174478.1 coordinate 4,777,718, forward strand.
GAAATTCTTCCGACACCAATTGCGCAGCGGGCTGGCAGTCAGGGCCTGGCGTTGTTCTTCGAAACCACGCCACAGATTGACCAGCCCGGCGAAATCCGAGTCGACGTCCTTCCACTGCGCGTGGGCCTGATCGGCGGCTTGCTGGCGCTCCGGCGGACGCTCGCGCGGGTCCTGGATCGACATGGCACTGGCGACGATCAAGACTTCCTGCAAGCTGCCCAGTTTTGCGGCTTCGAGCAGCATGCGCCCCATTCGCGGGTCCACCGGCAGGCGCGCCAGTTGCCGGCCGAGCGGAGTCAACTGACTCTCGCGATCCACCGCCGACAGCTCTTGCAGCAGGTTGAAACCATCACTGATGGCCTTGCCGTCCGGCGGCTCGATAAACGGGAAATCGGTGATCTCGCCGAGGCGCAGATGGAGCATCTGCAGGATCACCGCCGCCAGGTTGGTGCGCAGAATTTCCGGGTCGGTAAATTCCGGCCGGCCGAGAAAGTCTTCTTCGGCGTACAAGCGAATGCAGATGCCCGGTTCGACCCGTCCGCAGCGACCTTTACGCTGGTTGGCGCTGGCCTGGGAAATCGCCTCGATCGGCAGGCGCTGAACCTTGGCGCGGTAGCTGTAGCGGCTGATCCGCGCGGTACCACTGTCGATCACGTAGCGAATGCCCGGCACTGTCAGCGAGGTTTCCGCAACGTTGGTCGCCAGCACCACGCGACGCCCCGGGTGAGACTGAAAGATCCGCTGCTGCTCGGCCGGTGACAGCCGTGCGTACAGTGGCAGGATTTCGGTGTGCTTGAGCTGGGCCTTGCGCAGCATGTCGGCGGCGTCGCGAATTTCTCGCTCGCCGGGCAGGAACACCAGCACATCACCGGGGCTACGGCGCTCGCTGCGCTCATAGGCGGCAATTTCATCGAGGGTCGCGAGGATCGCCTGATCCACCGTCAGGTCTTCTTCGACCCGGTTGCCCTCTTCGTCTTGCTCCAGGGTCAGCGGGCGATACCAGGTGTCCACCGGGAAGGTCCGGCCCGAGACTTCGACAATCGGCGCGTTGTTGAAGTGCTTGGAGAAGCGCTCAAGATCAATGGTTGCCGAGGTGATGATGACCTTCAGGTCCGGGCGACGCGGCAGCAGGGTTTTCAGGTAACCGAGCAGGAAGTCGATGTTCAGGCTGCGTTCGTGGGCTTCGTCGACGATGATCGTGTCGTAGCGCTCGAGGTAACGGTCGTTCTGGGTTTCCGCCAGCAGAATACCGTCAGTCATCAGCTTGATCAGGGTGTTGGAATCGCTCTGATCCTCGAAACGCACCTGATAGCCGACCAGCGCGCCCAGTGGCGTAGCCAGTTCTTCCGCGACCCGGCTCGCGACGCTGCGAGCGGCAATACGCCGAGGCTGGGTATGACCGATCAGGCCGTACTGGCCGCGACCGATTTCCAGGCAGATTTTCGGTAACTGTGTGGTTTTACCCGAGCCGGTTTCACCGGCAATGATCAGCACCTGATGCTTGAGCAGCGCCTCTTTGATTTCGTCGCGCTTGGCGGCGATCGGCAGGCTGTCGTCATAGCGAATCAGCGGCAGGCTGGCACGTCGCGCCACCACCCGATCACAGGATGCCTGCGCCCGCCCGACCCACTGCGCCAGCTTGGCCTCGTCGGGTTTCTTGCGCAGCTCAAGCAACTGCCGCCGCAACCTATGGCGGTCGGCGAGCATGGCGTGATCGAGGTTTTTCAGCAGTTGATCGATAGCAGGCGATTGGTCAGTCATCAGGTACGCAAAAGTCGTCTAGTGGTGCAGGGGGCTGATTGTCGCAGATTTGCGCACATGGCGACGAATGCAACCTGCTTTTGTGGCGAGGGAGCAAGCTCCCTCGCCACAATGTCGGTGCGTACCCGTTTACTCGTTATCCAGCCCCTTGCGCCGATACGGGAACACATCGATCACCTTGCCCGCGCGAATCGCCGCTTGCAGGCCTTTCCAGTAATCGGCGTTGTACAGTTCGCCGTGCAGTTCATTGAACAACCGTCGCTGTCCGGCGTCGGCGAACAGGAATGGCGGGAACTCCTCGGGGAACACATCCAGCGGTCCGATCGAATACCACGGTTCCGAAGACATCTCGTCTTCCGGGGTGCGCGGGGCCGGGATGTGGCGGAAGTTGACTTCGGTCAGGAAGCAGATTTCGTCGTAGTCATAGAACACCACCCGGCCGTGACGGGTAACGCCGAAGTTCTTCAGCAGCATGTCGCCGGGGAAGATGTTCGCCGCCGCCAACTGCTTGATCGCCAGCCCGTAATCCTCCAGCGCTTCACGCATCTGCGCGTCGTTGGCGTTTTCCAGGTACATGTTCAACGGCGTCATCCGGCGCTCGGTCCAGCAGTGGCGGATCAACACCGTGTCGCCATTGACCTCCACGGTTTTCGCCGCCACTTCCAACAATTCGGCCAGGCATGCCGGCTCGAACTTGCTCAGGGGGAAACGGAAGTCGGCAAATTCCTGGGTATCGGCCATGCGCCCGACCCGGTCGACGCTTTTTACCAGGCGATACTTTTCAATCACGGTCGCCCGGTCGACGTTCTTCGACGGTGAGAAGCGGTCCTTGATAATTTTGAACACGGTGTTGAAGCCCGGCAGGGTAAACACACTCATGACCATCCCGCGCACACCCGGGGCCATGATGAACTGGTCGTCGGTGTTGGCCAGGTGGTTGATCAACGAACGGTAGAATTCGGACTTGCCGTGCTTGTAGAAACCGATCGAGGTGTACAGCTCGGCAACGTGCTTGCCCGGCAGGATGCGCTTGAGAAAGCCGATGAACTCGGCCGGCACCGGCACGTCGACCATGAAGTACGAACGGGTGAACGAGAAGATGATCGACACATCCGCTTCATCGGTGATCAACGCATCGATCTGAATCCCGCGGCCTTCGCGGTGCAGAAATGGAATCACCAACGGCCATTGCTCGTCGTGGGTATAAATGCGCCCCACCAGGTAGGCGCCCTTGTTGCGGTAGAGCACCGAAGAAAACAACTCGACGCTCAGCTCCGGGTCCTTGCAGACCCAGTCCGGCAGGTTCTCGCGCAACTGCGCTTCGAGCCGGCGCAGGTCACCAGGCAAATCGGCATAAGGCTCGCTGAAGCTGTAGTCGACGAAGATCTGCTCGAGCATGCCCGACAGTACGCCTTCGGGCTTATAGATGCGGGTTTGCGCCGCACGGGCCCGACGCAGGCTCGGCCGGGTGGTATGGATAAACATGCAGCCGTCGCTGATCAGGTCGTGGCTGAACAACCCGCAGAAGGTCGAGTTGTACCAGGTCTCGGACAATTCATCATCGAAACGCAGGTCGATCAGGCTGATGTAGGCGCTTTTCACCAGGGGCCAGAAGCTGACGTCCAGCAGCGCCTCATCATCGAAGGCTGCATGCAGCCGAACGACCACTTCACTGACTTTTTCTTCATAGAGGTTGATCCGCGCCGCCGAGGCGATCTGCGCCTCCTGCCACTGCGCTTGCTCGAACCGCGCCCGGGCGCCGTCGGTGATCTGGCGGAAATGCTCGCGGTAATCGTCGAAGCCATCGAGGATCATTCGGGCAATATCGGTGGCTGGCCATTGCTGCGGCATAGATAAACCTCAAGGGATGGTTCTTGGCATTTAAGGGCTGAGCTTAGAGGCGTAGTGGCCTGTGTGGCTAGTCCCGCAACGCAACCATTGCCATGCGTTACACTTGCGGCCCGATCAAGCAAGGAACAAGCCGTGAACCCCGTCGATATCCTGCGCATGCTGGCGCTTTCCGCCATTTGGGGTGCGAGCTTCCTGTTCATGCGCATCATCGCCCCAGAGATTGGCACTATCCCCACTGCCTTCTTTCGCGTATCGATTGCCGCTGGCGGGTTACTGGTGATCCTGGCGCTGATGCGTATCAGCTGGGATTTTCGTGGCAAGTTCAAGACGGTGTTGCTGCTCGGGGTGATCAACTCGGGGATTCCGGCGACCCTGTACTCGGTGGCCGCCCAGGTGTTGCCTGCGGGCTACTCGGCCATCTTCAACGCGACGACGCCACTGATGGGAGTGCTGATTGGCGGGCTGTTCTTCAGTGAAAAACTCACTCCGGCGAAGATCGCCGGGGTGTGCCTTGGATTGTTCGGGGTCGGCATTCTGACCCGCGCCGGTCCCGTGGCCTTCGACCTGGAACTGCTGATGGGCGCCCTCGCCTGCCTGCTTGCGACCACCTGTTACGGCTTCGCCGGTTTCCTCGCCCGCCGCTGGCTCGATCAGCAAGGCGGGCTCGACAGTCGCCTGTCGGCGCTGGGCAGCATGCTCGGTGCGACGCTGTTTCTATTGCCATTGTTCGGTTACAGCGCCATCAGCCAGCCACCGGCCAACTGGGGTGGCTGGAATGTCTGGTTGTCGCTGCTGGGTTTGGGGCTGGTGTGCACTGCCTTTGCGTACATCTTGTACTTCCGTTTGCTCAGCTCGATCGGTCCGGTCAAATCGATGACCGTGACCTTCATGATCCCGCCGTTCGGCGTGCTCTGGGGTGCGCTGCTCCTCGATGAACCCTTGTCGATGGCGCATGTGTATGGCGGGGTGTTGATCGCCGGGGCGTTGTGGTTGGTGCTCAAGCCGACGGTGGTGAAGGTAACAAGGGTGGTTGCCCGGTAGGCCCTTAAAAGATCGCAGCCTGCGGCAGCTCCTACGCCGATCGCATACACCCGTTATGGATGGGTGTACGCAAAATGCGATCCTGGCAATCTCAATTGCCCAGCAAACTTATTGATAGCCTCAACCAGCCGCGATCCGCACCCGCCGGGCTTTAAGGCCGGCCATCAGCGATGGCCCCAGGGCGACCAGGGCCGAGCCGAGCACCACCAGTATCGCGCCGCCATAACCCAGGCCATTGATCTGCTCGGCGTCCACGTACTCAGGCCAAAGCCAGGCGGCCAGCGCCACCGCGCCGAAGGTCACCAGCGGCGTGATTGCCAGGGTCGCGCTGACCCGCGAAGCCTCCCAATGGGCCAGGGCTTCGGCAAAGGCGCCGTAGGCGATCAGGGTATTCAAGCAGCAACCGAGCAGTAGCCAGCCTTGCAGCGGGCTCAATTGCAACGCCGCAAGCGGATGCACCCAGGGCGTCAGTAATAGCGCGCAAAACAGGTAGATCACCATCATTACCTGAAATGAATTCCAAACTGTAAGCAATTGCTTCTGACCCAGGGCATAAAAGGTCCAGACCGTCGACGCTGCCAGTACCAGCAAGACGCCAGCGGTGTAATCGCTCAGCGAGGTCAACAATTCGATCAACCGCTGATTGAAAAACAGCACGAAGCCGATCAACAGCACCAGCAAGCCGATCCCTTGCCCCAGGCTGAAGCGCTCCTTGAAAACAAACAGACTGCCGATCAACAGCAGGATGGGTCCCACCTGTACCACCAACTGCGCGGTGCCGGCGCTGAGCAGGTTCAGGCCCATCAGGTACAGCACGTAGTTGCCCACCAGCCCGAGGACCGCGATCAACACCAGCCAGCCTCCCTTCGGGCCGAGCACTCGCCAGCCCGGCAAGCGTTTGACCGCCGCCAGATAGAAAAACAGAAAGCCACCGGACACTATCAGCCGATACCAGGTCACCGTAATCGGGTCCATCACCAACAGCACCTGCTTGAGTTTGATCGGCAAGATCCCCCACAGCAGCGAGGTCAGCAAGGCCAGGAACAGGCCATAAACCCAGCGACCGGACGAAATATGCATGCAGACCCCAAAGCCAGACGACGAAAAAACCATTCTAGGCCTGGACGGTCCCGCTACACAGTTACAGTTTGCGACCATCCGCTAACGGGACTGTGCTGGTCGCAAGGTGATATTGGCGATGTGCCACTGATCGGGTCACCGGGCGCGTTCGATAATTCAGACATAGGCTGAGCTGATCGAGGTACCACAATCCTTTCAGGAGATCCCACTATGTTCGGCATGCGCGCACAGGACCCCGCCCCATCCATTCACTTTCGTTGCGGTCGAGTCTGTCGCGTCAATGGGGAGTTGTATTTCACCACTCGGGAAAGGACCCTGGAAGGCCCGTTCAGCAATCAGAATCATGCCGAACAGGAGATTCGGGCTTATATCGAGCGGGTGCAGGCGGCGCGTGCCGGCGAATGATCGCGGTGGTATAAAAGATCGCAGCCTTCGTCAGCTCCTACAGACGGCGGGGTGTCATGCCGTTCCGCAGCCCGTAGGAGCTGCCGCAGGCTGCGATCTTTTCGCCCGCGATACAACACTAGCTACGCACCGCCTCAAACAACCCCGTAGCCCCCATCCCGCCACCCACGCACATGGTCACCACGCCATAACGCAGGTTGCGCCGCTGCAGCTCGCGCACCAGGTGCCCGACCTGGCGCGAGCCGGTCATGCCGAAGGGGTGGCCGATGGAGATCGAGCCGCCGTTGACGTTGTATTTCTCATTGTCGATTTCCAGCCGATTACGGCTGTACAGGCACTGCGAGGCAAAGGCCTCATTGAGCTCCCAGAGATCGATATCGGCCACCTGCAAACCCTTGGCCTTGAGCAATTTGGGCACCGAGAACACCGGGCCGATGCCCATCTCGTCCGGTTCGCAACCGGCGACGGCGAACCCACGGAAAAACGCCCGGGGTTTGAGGCCCAGCTCCAGGGCTTTGTCCAGGCTCATCACCAGGGTCATCGACGCGCCATCGGACAGCTGCGAGGAGTTGCCCGCGGTCACCGAACCGTCTTCAGCAAACACTGGTTTCAATCCGGCCAGGCTTTGCAGGGTGGTGTCCGGACGATTGCATTCATCACGGTCGACGACGCCTTCGAGGATCTGTACCTGGCCGGTGGTTTTGTCTTCGACTGCATAGTTCACCGCCATCGGCACGATTTCATTGTCGAACAACCCGCCAGCCTGGGCCTTGGCCGTGCGCTGCTGACTTTGCAAGGCATAGCGGTCCTGCTCTTCGCGGCTGACGCCATAACGACGAGCGACTATTTCGGCGGTCTGCCCCATGGGAAAGTAAATGCCTGGTACCTGCTCCTTGAGCAGCGGGTTGATCAGGTTGTCGGTATTGACGCTTTTCATGGTCAGGCTGATGGACTCGACGCCACCGGCAATGATGATGTCGCTGCATCCGGAAGCAATCTGGTTGGCGGCAATGGCAATCGCCTGCAAACCCGAAGAGCAGAAACGGTTAAGGGTCATGCCGGCAGTACCGGTGCCCAGTTTCGATAACACCGCGACGTTGCGGCCGATGTTGTAACCCTGGGCAGCTTCATTGGAACCGGCGCCGACGATGCAATCCTCGACGCTGCCCGGGTCGATGCCGTTGCGGGTCAGCAGCGCATTGACGCAATGGGCAGCCATATCATCCGGACGGGTCCGGTTGAACTTGCCACGAAAGGATTTGGCCAGACCTGTGCGCACACTATCGACGATCACCACTTCACGCATGGCATACCTCATTGTTGTTGTCGGTTTAAAGTGGATCGAGCATAAATCCACCCTATTACCGACCGCGACAATCATTCACCCCGCGTATGCGCAACCATCGACTTACGCCTTGTCCTTTTTCGCCTTCCTCTCGTGTTTGTCGGATTTCTCGAAGGCCTCCTCCAGCGCCCGATTGATGGTGCGCAATACTTTGACCCGGGCCCAGCGCTTGTCGTTGGCCTCCACCAGGGTCCAGAGTGAAATCTCGGTACTGGTGCGGTCGACCATGTCGCAGACGGCGGCTTGGTAGTCATCCCACTTCTCGCGGTTGCGCCAGTCTTCCTCGGTGATCTTGAAGCGCTTGAAGGGAATGGCTTCGCGGGACTGGAAACGCTCCATCTGGGTTTGCTTGTCGATGGCCAGCCAGAACTTGACGACAATCACCCCGGCATCGCTGATCTGCTCTTCGAAGTCGTTGATCTCGGCATAAGCGCGCATCCAGTCGGCCCGACTGCAAAAACCTTCGACCCGTTCCACCAGCACCCGGCCATACCAGGAGCGGTCGAACACAGTGAATTTGCCGCGCATTGGAATATGCCGCCAGAACCGCCACAGGTACGGATGGGCGCGTTCTTCTTCAGTCGGCGCGGCAATCGGCATGATGCTGTATTGCCGCGGATCGAGGGCCGCCGCCACGCGGCGGATCGCCCCGCCTTTGCCGGCTGCGTCATTGCCCTCGAACACCGCCACCAAGGCGTGCTTACGCATGCGTTTGTCACGCATCAAGCCGGATAAGCGCGCCTGCTCGGTAATCAGTTGATCTTCGTAGTCGTCTTTGTTCAGATGCCGGGTCAGGTCCAGGCTGCTGATCAGACTCGGTTGATCGTAACTTGAGGGCAGCGGTGCGGCAGACACTGAGTCGGGTTTGATCTTGGGTCGGTTCAGGGCGGCTTGCAGCCCGTCGAGCAAAATCTTGCCTACCGTCAGGCTACGGTAATACGGGTCAACGCCTTCGATCACATGCCAGGGTGCATAGTCGCGGCTGGTACGACGCAGCACCCGCTCGCCGTATTTGACGAACTTGTCGTAGGTTTGCGATTGCTGCCAGTCCAGCGGGCTGATGCGCCAGCTGTGCAACGGATCATCCGCCAGAACCTTGAGGCGATTTTTCATCTGTTTCTTGGACAGGTGAAACCAGAACTTGAAGATAAGCGCGCCTTCATCGCTGAGCATTTTTTCCAGGCGCTCGGCACCACTGATCGCTTGATCCAGCACCGCGTCCTTGAACAGCCCATGAACCCTGGCCTGCAACATCTGGCTGTACCAGTTGCCGAAAAAAATTCCGGTCCGGCCCTTGGCTGGCAGCATCCGCCAGTAGCGCCAGGCCGGTGGTCGAGCGAGCTCTTCATCGGTCTGCTGATCGAAGGTGCGGACCTCGATCAGCCGCGGGTCCATCCATTCGTTGAGCAATTTGACCGTCTCGCCCTTGCCGGCGCCTTCGATTCCGTTAATCAGCACAATGACTGGAAAGCGACCTTGCTCGCGCAGTTCGAACTGCGCTTCGAGCAGGGCCTCACGCAAGGCCGACTCCTCGACCTCGAAGGTTTCCTTGTCGATGGAGTGACCGATTTCAGCGGATTCGAACATGAGCGGCTCCCGTCCAGGATTGAGCAAGACTAGCGGATTGGTTAATGGTGCGGGGGAACAAATCCCTTGGGCCCATTCGGTGCGCCGAAAAGATCGCAGCCTGCGGCAGCTCCTACGGGCTGCGGAACGGCATGACACCCCGCCGTCTGTAGGAGCTGCCGCAGGCTGCGATCTTTTGGGGACCCTGCATAGCCAAGGATTTTCACCGCCCAACCAACACCCAACCTTGCCACAGATCAATCCCCCTGCCAGCGATCAGCTAGAATGGCCGCCTTGCCGTTGCCGAGCCGAACATGACCACTGAATTGCCCCACGCCCAGCTCGACTGGGACGACCAAGGCCGCCCGCGTTCGCGGGTGTTTGACGATGTGTATTTCTCCGACCGGTCGGGCCTTGAAGAAACCCGCTACGTGTTCATCGAGCAGAACCGCTTGAGCGAGCGCTTTGCCGCGCTACCTTCGAATGGACGGCTGGTCATCGGCGAAACCGGTTTTGGCACCGGGCTGAATTTTCTCTGCGCCTGGCAGTTGTTCGAACAGCAAGCCGTGGCCGGCGCGCGACTGCATTTTGTCAGCGTGGAGAAATACCCGCTGAGCCCTCCCGACCTGCACCGCGCCCTCGCCCTTTGGCCTGATCTGAAACCGTTTGCCGATCAGCTGCTGGCGCAATACGTGGCCATCCACCAGGGTTTCCAGCGCCTGGTGCTCGATGGCGGACGGGTGACCCTGACCCTGCTGATCGGCGACGTGCTGGAACAACTGCCGCAACTCGACGCACAGATCGATGCCTGGTTTCTCGACGGCTTCGCCCCGGCAAAAAACCCGGAGATGTGGACCGCCGAACTGTTTGCCGAGCTGGCCCGTCTGGCCGCTCCCGGCTCGACCATCAGCACCTTTACCAGTACCGGCTGGGTCCGGCGCCTGCTGAATGCGGCGGGTTTCAAAATGCGCCGTACGCCGGGCATTGGCCATAAATGGGAAATCCTCCGTGGCGAATTCCTTGGCTGTCCCGAAGACGTACCTCTGCCGGTCACGAGCAAACCGTGGTTCGCCCGTCCCGACCAACTGATCAGCGAACGCCGAGCCTTGGTGATCGGTGGCGGGATGGCCGGTTGCGCCAGTGCCGCGAGCCTTGCGGCACGCGGCTGGCAGGTGAGTCTGCTGGAACGCCATGGCGCCCTGGCACAGGAAGCTTCGGGCAATCCGCAAGGTGTGCTGTACCTCAAGCTCTCGGCTCACGGCACCGCGCTGTCGCAGTTGATCGTCAGTGGTTTCGGGCATACCCGACGCCTGCTCGAACAGCTGCAACGCGGTGTCGATTGGGACGGTTGCGGGGTGCTGCAACTGGCCTTCAACGCGAAGGAAGCCGAACGCCAGGCGCAGCTTGCGGCAGCCTTTGCACCGGACCTGCTGCGGTTGCTGGATCAGTCGCAAGCGCAGGCTCAGGCGGGTATCGCTCTGGCCCATGGCGGCTTGTTTTTTCCCGAAGGTGGCTGGGTACACCCGCCCGCCTTGTGTCAGTGGCAAGCGGCGCATCCGGCGATTGAAGTGCTGACCCATCACGATGCGCTGGAGTTGCGCAAGGTCGATGAGCAATGGCAAGCCTGGGACGGCTCAAGGTTGCTGGCATGCGCGCCGGTGGTGATTCTCGCCGGTGCCGCCGAGATCAAGCGTTTCCCGGCCAGCAGCCAGCTGCCACTGAAACGGATTCGCGGGCAGATTACCCGCCTGGCACAAACCCCAGAAAGCGCAAGTCTGGCCACCGTGGTCTGCGCCGAAGGTTATGTCGCCCCGGCGCGGCTGGGCGAACACACCCTGGGCGCCAGCTTCGACTTCAAGAGCGACGACCTGACCCCGACCGCCGCCGAGCACGCTGGCAACCTGGAGTTACTGGAAGAAATCTCCAGCGACCTGGTCAAGCGCCTGCACGCCGAGCAACTGGACCCCGAGCAACTTCAAGGCCGTGCCGCCTTCCGTTGCACCAGCCCCGATTACCTGCCCATCGTCGGCCCCTTGGCCGATCACCAGGCCTTTGCCCAAACCTACGCCGCGCTGGGCAAGGATGCCCGGCAAGTGCCAGACATCCGTTGCCCTTGGCTGGACGGTTTATACGTCAACAGCGGCCATGGTTCTCGCGGCCTGATCACCGCCCCGCTGTCCGGCGAACTGCTCGCCGCCTGGCTGGAAAACGAACCGCTGCCGCTGCCCAGAAGCGTGGCCGAGGCCTGTCACCCGAATCGTTTCGCCTTGCGCACATTGATTCGCGGCAAGTCATGATGCAGGACCGGTATTACCTGGCGATGACGCGATCCACCGCCAGCTTGCCGGCACCTTCGAACAAAACCGCCAGGGTGCCACCGAGCAAGGCCAGGGCAAACTCATAGCCGTTGTTGCTCATGAACAAGCCATTGCTCGCATGCACCGAGAAGATCGCCACCAGCAGCGTGAACGTCAGGCCCAGTGCCGCAGGCCGCGTCAGCAAGCCGATGATCAGCGCCAGGCCGCCGAAGAACTCGGTACCGCCCGCCAGCAAGGCCATCAACTGACCCGGCGCCAGACCGATGCTTTCCATCCATTGCGCGGTGCCGGCCAGGCCGTAACCGCCAAACAGGCCGAAGAGCTTTTGCGCACCGTGGGCGGCGAAAATGATGCCGACCAGGATCCGCAGTACAGTCAGGCCATAGCCAGCGCGGGTAGTCAGAACGGTTTTGATCAGAGTGCTCATGGGGGTGGTGTCCTTGATGAAATGGGGTTGATTGGTCGCCATATTAATCAGTATTTATCTGGTTAAAAGCGCAAAAAACCCAAGATATCAATCAAGTTTATCGATCATTTTCGCGAGGCAATCTTTTGCGCCTCTGGCTCCAGCGACTCCCGCTCCCGATCGAACGCCAGGTAGTACTTGTTGACACTGTTCACATAGCTGACGGCGCCCATGCCCACCTGCTCCATGGCAATCCGTTCCACCTGGAAGAACCACTGGTTGGGATTCAACCCCCGACGCTTGGCCTCGGTGCGCATGCCCTGCACCCGCTCCGGCCCCATGTTGTAGGCGGCGAGAACAAAGGCCATGCGTTCGCGCTCATTGAGTTTGGGACTGGAGAAGAACTTGCGGCGGATCAGCGCCAGGTACTTGGCCCCGGCCTGCACATTGCTGTCGAGCGACTGAATGTTATTGACCCCCACCCGCTGCGCCGCAGACGGGGTAATTTGCATCAGGCCGGTCGGCCCGCTACCGCTCCTGGCATTGGGTTGCAGCGAGGATTCCTTGAACGCCAGCGCGGCCAGGTTGAGCCAGTCCATGCCTTGCTCGCGTGCATGCTTTTGCAGCACCGGGCGCAGCTTTTCCAGGCGCTGGCGATCGGCGCGGGCCAAGGGATAGTGGACCTTGTACTGACGCCGGTAGATGCGCAGAAACGCGGCGTCCTGATCCGAGGGGGTTTTATAGGTTTTCAGGAAGCGATCGATACTCGCCCGCAGCATCGACGCATCGCGCCGGACAAACCAGAACTCCTCGCCCGGCTCGCTGATAACCACCTGCCGGTCGAAGCGCAGCTTGGGCAGAATCTTGCCCCAGCGCTCGGCAATCGGTTGCTCGACGATGGTCAGTTGAAAAATCCCGCCCTGCACCATCTCCAGCACATCTTCGACGGCCAGGCTCGGATCGACCCATTCGATCTTGATCGGCGCCGATTTGTTCAATGCCAGCTTCTGGTTGATCTCATTGATCGCATCACCCGCCGCGCTGCCGGTGGTCAGCGCCACCGTACGCCCGGACAGTTGTTCAAGGCGGGTGAAGCGTCGCTCGCCCTTGATCCCGACCAACAACAACGGCACGTTGCTGACGATCGGGTCACTGGCGCTGACCCCTTTAGTGGACTGCAGGTCGAGCAGTTCACCGGGCGCCACCAGATCACCCTCGCCGCGCCGCAGGGCGCCGAGCAGTTGGTCCTTGGCCTTGGGGATGATCTTGAGGCTGATTTCCTGACCGTCGCGGGCATGGCCGTTGAGGTATTGCTCGAAAGCTCGCAGGCGGTGGTATTCGACGCCGATGGCCTGGCCCTGGACTTCACCGGAACTGTTGCGACTCTGGTTGACCAGTACTCGCAGAACGCGGCTGCCGCGGATTTCCGCCAGGTCGCGAACCTTGCTCGCCTGAGCGGCCACCGGCGGGCCGGCCAGACGCGCAACCGCCGGCAAGGGCAGCAGCATCGACAAGCACAGCAAAAGCAAAACCGAGGGTCGCGTCATCCGCTCTCCGGGAAGAATACTGTCCAGCCTCACCAGTTTTCGGGAAGTTGGGCGACAGAAACAGAGCGCCTGAGCGCAGACATTGGTGCGGAATACGGGCCCCGCGGCGACTGGTTTTTCAGCTGAAGCTGTCTTCCGACATCAAGAGACAGCTTTAACTCGTTGTAGTTCTTGGTTTTTCTTATAAATCTGCAGCTCTGATATGCTTTCCGGCCTTGGCCTGAGGTAGCACCATGCAACTCATCGATATCGGCGTCAACCTGACCAACCCCAGTTTCGCCGACAAACACCAGGCAGTACTCGACCGCGCCTATGCCGCCGGGATCTGCCAACTGGTCCTTACCGGCACCAGTGTCGAGGGCAGTGAGCAGGCGCTTGAACTGTGCCAACAACTGGACGAAAGCGGGCAGCGGCTGTTCTCCACCGCAGGGATTCATCCCCACTCTGCCAGCGACTGGAACGCCGACAGTGCTCAACGCTTGCGTGGCCTGCTCAAGGAATCGAGGGTGCGTGCCGTGGGTGAATGCGGGCTGGATTTCAACCGTGATTTTTCGCCACGCCCACAACAGGAAAAGGTTCTCGAAGAACATCTGGCGATGGCCGTCGAGCTGCAAATGCCGGTGTTCCTCCATGAGCGCGACGCCAGTCAGCGACTGCTGGAAATCCTGCGCGACTTCCGTGATCGCTTGCCCGCCGCCGTGGTCCATTGTTTTACCGGTGAGAAGCGCGCGCTGTTCAGTTACCTCGACCTCGATTTGCATATCGGCATTACCGGCTGGATCTGCGACGAGCGCCGCGGCACCCACCTGCACCCGTTGATTCGCGAGATTCCCGGCAGCCGCTTGATGCTGGAAAGCGATGCGCCCTATCTGCTACCGCGCAGCCTGCGGCCGAAACCGAAAAACGGCCGCAACGAGCCGGCGTACCTGACCGAAGTGTTGCGCGAAGTGGCGTTGCATCGAGGTGAGAGTCTTGAGGATGTGGCAGCCAACAGCACCGCCTGTTCACGGGCGTTTTTCGGGTTGCCAGAGGTGATGTGAAGCCGAAAAGATCGCAGCCTATCGGCAGCTCCTACGGATTTGTGTTCACCAGGCTATCTGCGGGTGTACAAGGTCGGCGTAGAGCTGCCGATAGGCTGCGATCTTTTGCGGCACACGCAGATTTCGACAACCATCATTGACCCACATCAACACTCCCCTCTCTAGATAGCGGCACAATAATGGCACCTTGCCAAAATTGTTTCCGCTATCAGAGAAGACCTTCCATGGGTGCCTGGCTTAGCAACATTTCACTGAAGTACAAATTCTGGGCCGTCAACGCGGTCGCGTTTATCACCACCTTGCTGTTGGTGCTGTATGCCGTACAGCTCGAGCAGCAGTCCCGTAGCCAGGCTTCACAAGCCCAGGCCCAGGCCCTGGCGCGCTTGCTCGATGCCTGGCCGAACGGACAGGCATTGCCCAAAGCCGGCCACCTGTTGAGCTTCAGTCGTGGTCAGGCGCCCTCTCTGAACGGAGAACCCTTGGCCGAACTGAAAAGCGCCAGCGGCTGGGTCGGACTCAACGTTATGCCGCTGTTCGGTGACAACCCGTTGATGGGCGCCGAGGTGGTGTCCCGAGCGGACGGTCAGCAGGTCGCCGTACTCGCCTATGGTCCGAGCCTGAGCCAGGTGTTCGGTGAGCGTCTGGCCAATTACGCGGTGGCGGTGTTCATTCTGATGCTGGCGATGCTCGGTGCCTCGCAGTTGCTGATCCGGTTTCTGCTCAGTCAACTCAATACCTTGAAAGACGTGATGTTGCATGTGGAAAAGACCGGCGATCTGTCGGCCCGTGTGCCCCTGGCGTGCAGGGATGAAGTCGGGCAGATGGCCAGTGCCTTCAATGCCATGCAAGCCGGTTATCAGCGGGTGGTCAACACCGTGGCGCGCACCGCGAAACAACTGGACGTCGGTGCCGCGCGACTGGCGTCGAGCATGACCGACGTACGCCAAGGCATGCTCGGCCAGCAAAGCGAGACCGACCAGGCCGCCACCGCGATCAACGAGATGTCCGCCACGGTTTATCACATTGCCCAACACGCGGGTGCGACCCGTGACCTGTCGCAGACCGCCGACACCCTGGCCGGCAGCGGACAAGAAGTTGTCAGCCGCGTGCAGAAATCGATTGCCGGACTTTCCAGCGGCGTCCAGCAAACCGCCGAGATGATTCAGCGCCTGGCCGAAGACAGTCAGAAAATCAACGGGGTGGTCGGGGTGATACACAGCATCGCCGAACAGACCAACCTGCTCGCGCTCAACGCCGCGATCGAGGCCGCGCGAGCCGGTGAAATGGGCCGTGGTTTTGCGGTGGTCGCCGATGAAGTGCGCAACCTGGCCAAACGGGTACAAACCTCCACCGACGAGATCACCCTGATGGTCTCCGCCCTGCAAGCCGGGACCCAGGATGCCGTGGACTTCATGCAGGAAAGCTCGTTCAAGGCCGACGATTGCGTGCAGCAGGCCCAGGAAGCCGGAGTGGCCCTTGCCGAAATCACCAACGCGGTGGCGCAGATGCGCGAAAGCAATACGCAGATTGCCGTGGCGGCCGAGCAGCAAAGTCAGGTTGCCGAAGAAATGAATCGCGCGGTGGTGAGCATTCGCGACGTGACCGAGAACACCGTGCAACAGACCATCGATTCGGCCACCACCAGTCATGAACTGGCGTCTTTGGCTGGTGAACTGAGTAAGGCGATAGGTCAGCTCAAGTTGTAAGGATGTCTTCGCGGACAAGTGTGGCGAGGGGGCTTGCCCCCCGCTGGACCGCGAAGCGGTCCCAAAATCAAGCAACGGGATCCTTCAGTTAAAACTCGGTAGCCAGTACTGCGACTGCTTCGCAGCCGAGCGGGGGCAAGCCCCCTCGCCACAAATGCCCTCCAGACTGAAGATTGACTGACACTCTAGATCCCCTCCCCGCCTATCACCCCCATAGCCAGCCTTGATTCGCCCAAGCCCACGGCCCGACCTATTCTTTATTCATGGGTTGCAACGAATCGAGGACTGCCAACATGGGCAAACGTCACCCCAATTTCTCCGCCTGGCAATGGCGTGTGTATCCTGGTAACCACCGCAATCCGACGAATCTGGTGTTGCAGCTGATTGCCGTGCAACTGTTTATCCTGGGGTTCCTGTTGATTGTTACGGGGGTGTTCGGGATGAGTTTTACGAGCGTTGCCATTGGCATCGTTAGCCTGCTCGCCGCGCTAGGTCTGCAACGCCACGGTCACAGCCTGGAGGCGTAAGTGTCTGCCAGCCATTCAATGATTGCGGGGGGCGCGCCTGGCGTGAGCGCCCCCTGCATTGATTGGCCGGCATTGATCGGGATCAGCCGAAAACGGTAACCGTTTGCCGGCTCATGGCGATCAACTGCCCTTCAGCGCTCCACAGTGCTGCAGCCGCATGACCATAACCGTCGCGGGCATGCTCGATCACCACCTGGTATTTGCACCAGTCCAGGGTGCTCAAATTCAGCAAGGGCTGGACGAATTCAATAGTCCAGGTCAGCGTGCTGCCTGCCGCCGGTTTACTCAGGTGCGGCAACAAGGCCGGAGGCCAGGCATCCACCAGCGCCAGAATGTGCGCCTCGGTCAACGGCTCTTCCTTCACATCCCCGCGCAAGCGCACCCAACCGCCCATGTCCCGCGACTTGTTGCCGGTGAACGGAAAACCGCCAACGCTCCAGCGCATCGCCAGATGGCGCATGAATTCCGGGGTCACGCCTTGGATGTAAGGCAGTTCCTGGCACTCGTCCCAGTGTTTCATGACCGGTGCCGGTTCGGCCGCGACGTCGATTTCCGAAGGTCGAGAAGCGCCAAAGCTGCCCTGGATCAGGGTCACCACCTGGCCTTTCTGCATGGCTCGGCCGAGTACCTGGCTGACCGCCTTGCCTTCGCGCAGAACATCCACTTCAAAGCTGATGGGTACATCCGGCTCGGCCGGGCCGACAAAGGTGATTGCCAACGAGCGCACCGGGCGATCGGCCGGGACTTTGGCGCGCATGGCTTCGTACTGCAAAGCGGCCACCAGCCCACCAAAGCTGGCACGCCCCTGGGCCCATTGCGCCGGGATAGACAGCTCGAGCGGAGAGCGACGGACAGCATCGACCAAATCGGAAAAGCGCATGAAAACCTCAGCCAGGAAAAAGACTCAAGGATCTTAACCATCCACCGATGGCTGCACAGCACTTATTCCGGCCAAAAAGACTGACAGATAAGCCGTACGCTACCGACTCCCCGAACTCCCGTAGCAGCTGCCGAAGGCTGCGTTCGGCCGCGTAGCGGTCGTAAACCCTGCCGACGCGGTTTAACTGTTACACCGCGAAAACCGCATCACGACTGCTGCGCAGCCGAACGCAGCCTTCGGCAGCTGCTACGAAGAGCGCGTCAGGATCTGAAGCAAGCCGCGCTCAGCTTGTCCAGCACGCGATCGGCGCGGTCTTCGGCCTGGGCCATGGTGGTTTGCCAGACCGCTACACAGGGCAGCAAATCGGGCTCTTGCTCGGCTTTGGCCAACCATTGCCAGCAATCATGCCAGTCGCCCAGCGCGCCCTGCGCAGACATGAGTCGAGGCATGGCCTGTTTGGGCAGGCGATTCAATTCGGGATAGGCTTCGATGGCATAACGCACACGCTTGATCAGCAGGCGCAAGCGATGCCGGTCATGGGCCGGATCGTGCAACGCCTTATCCAGAGATTTCCACTGCTTGGCCAGACGTTTTTCGATGCGCAGACGCAATCCTTTGAGCAGGCACTGGCGCTGGGAAGCGCGCAGAAAACGTGGAAAGGCGTCGAGGACAAGGAACAGTTGCGCCAGCTGCGGGCCGTTCGCCACGGCGGGATAAGCTTTGGCCATTTGCAGCATACGGCGCTCGGCCGCTGCAGGTTGACCGTGGCTGCGCAGATAGGCGGCCAGAACTTCCCGGTCGCGCAAGGGTGTGGTCAAGTCGCCGACCGCAGACGCCGCGGCCTCCAATTGCTCGACGCCGGGCAAACCGCGCAGGGGGCGCAACAGGCTGCGCAGACGGCGAGTCGTGGTCCGCAGATCGTGCAGCGCTTCATCATCGGTCGTTGCGTCCAAGCGGGCCTGGCAGGCCCGCAGGCGAACTTCCAGGCCTAACAACCGAGCCACCAACCGGTCAACCAAGGCAGACATGGGGGTTACTCCATAGAGGCAGCGGCACGTTGCAAGCTTCAAGCGACAAGCTGAAAGTCAGTGTATATCAAGCTTGCGACTTGCAGCCTGTAGCTTGCAACTGCTTCTCAGCGCCCCGCGCGGGACTCACGGATGTAAAAGCGGGCTTTCTCGGCTTTTTTGGTACAGCCTTCGTACGCCTCGAACTGCTGCTGAGTCTTGGCCCCGGTCAGCAAGGACAGCGCCTTGGAGTAGCTGACGGTGCCCGCGAAACCCTCGACCTTGGCCAGGTCCAGCTCACGCCAAGCCGCGTCAAGCTGGTTGCCGCAACTGTCACGGTACGCCGTCTTACCTGCACAACCAGCCAGAGCCAGCGCAATCAAAGGCAGACAAATCCAGGCTTTCATCAATGACACCTCAACATAGAAAAACAATCGTGCATGTAAGACGGTGGGCTGCGCGAAAAGTGCCTTGCCCAACCCCGAAGAATATAGCTGGCGCGAGAATACTCGCCTGTCGTCATTGATTGTCGAAAAAACCACTCTGGGCCGCCACCAGCCAGCCACAATGATTGAAGCGTGACCCTTGATGGGCGCATTGTTGACGCATATTCGAGAAGGGGCCAGTCATGAAAAAGCGCGTCGCATTGGTACTGGGCTCGGGTGGGGCCAGGGGGTATGCCCATATCGGGGTAATCGAAGAGATCGAAAGACGCGGTTTTGACATCGCCTGCATCGCCGGCTGCTCCATGGGCGCAGTAGTCGGCGGGATCTATGCCGCTGGCAAACTCGACGACTATCGGGACTGGATCGAAAGCCTGGACTACCTCGACGTATTGCGTCTGGTGGACGTCAGCTTCCGTCTTGGGGCGATCCGCGGAGAAAAGGTCTTCGGCCAGATCCGCAAGATCGTCGGCGAAATCAATATCGAAGACCTGCGCATCCCCTACACGGCGGTCTGCACGGACTTGACCAACCAGCAGGAAGTCTGGTTCCAGGAGGGCTGCCTGCATCAGGCCATGCGTGCCTCGGCGGCGATTCCCAGCCTGTTCACCCCGGTGATGCAGGGCAATCGGATGCTGGTGGACGGCGGCCTGCTCAATCCGCTGCCGATCGTCCCGGTGGTCTCCAGCCACTGCGACCTGATCATCGCGGTCAACCTTAACTCGACCAACCAGCGGCACTATCAATTGCCGATAATCCAGCGTCCCGCCGCCTTCAAGAGCCGGTTCGACAACCTGATCAACTCCCTCGGTTCGCGTTTGCCGTTTCGTCGCAAGCCCGCTGAGCAGTTGTTGCTGCTCGAACAGGAAGCCATGCGCAGCGAGTCTGCCGACCTGCGCAACCCGTGGATCGAGTCCGCCGAACCGGAAGCCCAGCAACCGGCTGCCGCCCCGGAAATCGAAGGTGAAGGAGCGCCAAGGTCGGCTACCGGTTCGTTCATCATCGACAACGTCGGCCCGGCGTCGCTGCTGGATCTGATCAACCAGAGTTTCGAGGTGATGCAAACCTCACTGGCACAATACAAGATCGCCGGTTATCCACCGGATATCCTGATCAACGTACCGAAGCGGGTGTGCCGGTTTTTCGAGTTCTACAAGGCCCCGGAGCTGATCGCCCTCGGTCGCGAGATTGCCCGGGATACGCTGGATCGGTATGAGAGTGAGAAGGATTGAAGATCAAAAGATCGCAGCCTGCGGCAGCTCCTACGCAGGCTGCGATCTTTTCAGGATCGACACCTAACTCAAGACATCCAACAACCGATACCCCACCCCCGCCTCGGTCACGATGAACCTCGGCTGTGTCGGGTCGTCCGCGAGTTTCTGCCGCAGATGCCCGACCACAATCCGCAGGTAATGGCTGTCTTCGGTGTGGGTCGGGCCCCAGATATCCTTGAGTAGTTGCTGCTGGGTGATGACCCGCCCCGGATACCGCGCCAGTTGCGCCAGCACCGCATATTCCTTGCGGGTCAGGGCCACTTCGTTGCCGTCCAGCAGTACCCGGCGATAGGCCAGGTCGACGGTCAGCGGGCCGAAGTTGAGCGCCGCTTCCCGGGCTTCGCCCGTCGGTGCCTGACGCAGCAAGGCGCGCACCCGGGCAAGGAATTCCTGAATACCGAACGGTTTGGTCACGTAGTCATTGGCGCCGCCATCCAGTGCTTCGACTTTCTGCCCTTCGCCAGCGCGCACCGACAACACCAGCACCGGCACCGTCGACCATTCGCGAAACTCACGCAGCACCTGTTGACCGTCCATGTCCGGCAAGCCGAGGTCGAGCACCAGCAAGTCCGGTTTGTTCAGCGCAGCCTGGGCCAGTCCTTCGCTGCCGGTGCCGGCCTCGAGGACTTTGTAGCCTTGGGAAACCAGGCTGATACGCAGGAATTTGCGGATCTGCGGTTCATCGTCGATGACCAAAATGGTCGCGGTCTGGCTCATGAATTCTGATCGCGGCAGGGAAAGATCCAAAGGGTATCAGGCTTCACTTTCAAAACCCGGCTGTTCCTGCAACGGCAGGTGCAGGGTGATGCAGGTGCCGCGACCGTCGATGCCATCGGCGACACTGATCCGCCCACCATGGGCGCCGACCATGCCCTGACAGATCGCCAGCCCCAGGCCCGTGCCCTGCCCGCCTCGATCCCCCCGGGCGGCGGTGTAGAACATGTCGAAAATCTTTGCCCGCTCCGCTTCCGGAATGCCGGGGCCTTCGTCGCTCACCGAAAAAAACAGCTCGCTGTCTGTCGAGCCGGCACTCAGTTGCAGGCGTCCCTGAGGCGGTGAAAAGCGCGCAGCGTTTTCCAGCACGTTGACCAAAGCCTGTTCGATCAGCGCGGCGTGAACATAGAGCAGCGGCAACTCGCCGGATACCTCGATGCTGACCTGCAACGGCGCCAGCACCGCGCGCAAGCGGTTGCGCGCGCTTCCGACGATGTCCGCCGGCGACACCCAGTCCCGCGCCAGTTTCAGGGTGCCATGGCCCAGACGGGTCATGTCCAGCAGATTCTGGATATAGCGATCCAGCCGCTCGGCTTCATCGCGGGTGCCTTCGAGCAGTTCGCGACGGTCCTCCAGCGGGATCGCTTCGCCCAGCGCCAGCAAGCTGTCGATGCTGCCACGCATGGACGTCAGCGGAGTGCGCAAATCGTGGGACACCGAGGCCAGCAAGGCGCTGCGCAGTTGCTCGGTTTCACCATGCAGGCGTGCCGCTTCCAGATCCTCGGCCAATTGCGCCCGAGCCAGTGCCTGAGCCAACGGCTGGCTCAACGCGGTCAATAAACGGCGGCGCTGTCCGCTGAGTGGCTGACCGTCTTTGCTGCTCACACCGAGTAATCCCAACGGCCCGTCTTCAACCGACAACGGCCACCACCACCAGCGCCCGAACGGCAAGGTGCCGGTGCCCATGCCCGCCGGTTGATCGTGTTGCCAGGCCCAGTCGGCGGCGGCGCGTTCGGCTTCGGAAAACTGCTGCGGACCGCCGGTTTCGACCTTCCAGCTGCTCGGCCCATCGCGATTGAGCAGGCACAGTTGCAGATCGCTCCAGCCATCGAGGTGCTGGGCGGCGGCGCTGACCACTGCCTGGCGGTCGGTGGCCGCGGTCAGTTTGCGCGACAGGTCGAGCAGTTCGCTGGTCTCTTCCTGGGTGTCGCGCAGGGCCTGCAACTGCCGACGCTGGCGCGCTGCGAGGTTACCGGTGAGGGCTGCCATCAGCAGGAAAAACAGCAAGGTCAGGACGTCCTCTTCGCGCTGGATGCTGAAGGAGAAATTCGGCGGAAGGAACAGAAAGTCATAGGTCAGGAACGACAACGCCGCACAGGCCAGGGCCGGGCCGAGACTGCTGCGCACCGCCACCAGCAGCACCGCGGCGAGGAACACCAGCGAGATGTTCGGCAGCGGCAACACACTGACCACCGCCCAGGCCAGGGCACTGGCCAGTACCGTCGCCAGCACGGCCAGCGCATAGTCGAACCAGACCACTGAATGCTCAGCGCGCATGCGCGGTGCCGGTTGGTCGGCGTCGCTGTCGAGGACGTTGATTTCCAGTCCTCGCGCATTGCGCAGTAACCGTGAGGCCAAGCCTCCACCGAACAGCCGACGGCGCAAACGCTGCCTCGACTGACCGACCAGCAGCAGACTGGCACGACGCTCGACAGCATGCTGGATCAAGGTTTTCGCCACCTCGCCAGCCCGCAACAACACCACTTCACCTCCCAGGCGTTCGGCCAGTTGCTGGGCACTTTGCAGGCGTAAACGCGACTGCTCGTCGCGCACGCTACCGTTATCCACATGCACCAGGCTCCAGGGCAAATGCCGACGCTGGGCGACCCGACTGGCATGGCGCACCAGGCGTTCGGCCTGGGCATCGCCATCGATCCCCACCAACAGGCGTCCGCGCACCGCTGGTGCCGCCTGGCCTAATTGGCGGTAACCCTGGGTCAAATCATTATCGACCTGGGCGGCGGCGGTCTGCATCGCCAGTTCACGCAAGGCAGTGAGGTTGGTCTGAGTGAAGAACGCGTCGATCGCCGCCCGCGCCTGTTCCGGCACGTAGACCTTGCCGTCGCGCAAGCGCTCCAGCAGTTCCCGGGGTGGCAGGTCGATCAACAGCAGTTCGTAGGCTTCCTGCAGCACCCAGTCGGGCAAGGTTTCGCGGACCTGCACGCCAGTGATGCCGCGCACCTGATCATTGAGGCTTTCCAGGTGCTGGACGTTGACCGTGGTGAACACGTCGATGCCGGCGGCCACCAGTTCCTGGATGTCTTGCCAGCGCTTGGCGTGGCGGCTGCCGGGCGCATTGGTATGTGCCAGTTCATCGACCAGTACCAGTTTCGGTCGGGCCTTGAGCAGACCATCGAGGTCCATCTCTTCGAGCATCACCCCGCGGTACTCCGAGCGCAGCAATGGCTGCTGCGGCAAACCACCGAGCAGCGCTTCGGTTTCCGCCCGACCGTGGGTTTCCACCACGCCGACCAGCACTTTCACCCCTTGGCGCAATTGGCTGTGGGCTGCTTGCAGCATGGCATAGGTCTTGCCGACGCCGGGGGCGGCGCCGAGGAAGACCTTGAGCCGGCCACGACCATCGCGGGGCAAGTCTGCTAACAGCGCGTCGGCGCGGCCGGAGTCACTCATGCTGGGTTTCGCCTTGTACGTCTTGAGATTGGTTTATGCCTGAAAAGATCGCAGCCTGCGCCAGCTCCTACGGAATCGGCGTCGCCCTGTTTTTACAGGGTTTACGCGGTCATTGTAGGGACTGCCGAAAGCTAGGGCCGCGTTCGGACGATCTTTTGATCTACAGCTTTTCCAGCGCTGCATTCAACGCCAGCACATTAACCACCGGCGGGCCCACCAGGGGTTGCTCGACATGCGTATCGACCAACTGCTGCACGGTGGCTACCGGCAGGTTGCGGGCGGCCGCGACCCGCGCCAGTTGATAGGCAATCGCCGCCGGTGGCAAGTGTGGATCAAGGCCGCTGCCGGAGGTAGTGAGCAACGCCAATGGAACCGCCCCCTGCCCCGGCACCAACAGTTTGCTGGCCTCGTCGATCACCCGAGTGGCCAGCGCCGGATTGCTCGGCGCCAGGTTGCTGGCGCTGCTCGATACCGTGGCAAAGGCGCCCGCCGATGGCCGCGAATGGAACCAGGCATCACCGCTGAAATCCTGAGCGATCAGCGCCGAGCCGCGGACCTTGCCGTCGGCATCGCGCACCAGGCTGCCATTGGCCTGATCCGGGAATGCCACCTGGGCGACACCGGTGACGACCAATGGGTAGGCGACGCCGGTGATCAGGGTCATCAGAACAATCAGGCTCATGGCTGGACGTAACATAGTGGACATCATCGAATCCTCAAATTAGAAATACATAACCCTGTGGCGAGGGGGCTTGCCCCCTCGCCACAAAAACGCGCTCCTCAGGAAGACTCGCGTCAAACCAACTGCAATGCCGTCAACAGCATGTCGATCAACTTGATCCCCACAAACGGCACCAGAATCCCGCCAACGCCATAAATCAGCAGATTACGCCGCAGCAATGCCGCCGCGCTCGCCGCCTGGACTCGCACGCCGCGCAATGCCAGCGGGATCAGCACCACGATGATCAGGGCGTTGAAGACTATCGCCGAGAGGATCGCGCTCTGCGGGCTGCTCAGGTGCATGATGTTGAGCACGCCCAGCTGTGGATAAATCGAGGCGAACAGCGCCGGCAGGATCGCGAAGTACTTGGCCACGTCGTTGGCGATGGAAAAAGTGGTCAGCGCGCCACGGGTCACCAGCAGCTCTTTGCCGATTTGCACCACGTCCAGCAGCTTGGTCGGATCGCTGTCGAGGTCGACCATGTTCGCCGCTTCGCGGGCCGCCTGAGTGCCATCGTTCATCGCCATGCCGACGTCGGCCTGGGCCAGCGCCGGCGCATCATTGGCACCGTCGCCACACATTGCCACCAGCCGTCCGTCATTCTGCTCATGACGAATACGCGCCAGCTTCTTCTCGGGAGTCGCTTCGGCCAACACATCATCCACACCGGCCTCAGCGGCAATCGCCGCGGCGGTCAGCGGGTTGTCGCCGGTCACCATCACGGTGCGAATCCCCAGCTTGCGCAGTTCGGCGAAACGCTCGCGAATGCCGGGTTTGACCATGTCCTTGAGGTGGATGGCGCCGAGCAGTTTGCCCTCGGCGCAGACCAGCAACGGGGTGCCGCCACTCTGGGCGATCTTGTCGATTTCCCGTGACAACGCCGCCGGCAGATCGCGGCGTTGCAGGCCGACAAAGCTCAGCAACGAATCCACCGCTCCCTTGCGATATACCCGACCCTGGTAGTCGACTCCGGACAGGCGGGTCTCGGCACTGAAGGGTACGGCGATCAGCACCTCGGTGGCCGGTTCAGGCTGTGGATAAAGTCCACGCAGGTACTCAACGATGGATTTACCTTCTGCGGTGTCGTCGGCCAGCGAGGCGAGTAACGCGCCTTTGGCCAACGCTTTGGCGCTGACGCCAGGTGCCGGGTGAATCGCTGTGCAGCGGCGGTTACCGAAGGTGATGGTGCCGGTCTTGTCCAGCAGCAACACATGCACGTCACCCGCTGCTTCCACGGCGCGACCGGATTTGGCGATGACGTTGAGCCGCACCAGACGGTCCATCCCGGCAATGCCGATGGCCGACAACAGGCCACCGATGGTGGTCGGAATCAGGGTCACCAATAACGCCACCAGAAACACCAGCGGCAGGCTGCCGTTAGCGAAATGGGCAAACGGCTGGAGCGTCACGACCACCAGCAGGAAGATCAAGGTCAGGCCAATCAGCAGGATATCCAGCGCCACTTCGTTAGGGGTTTTCTGCCGCTTGGCTCCTTCCACCAGCGCAATCATTCGGTCGAGGGTCGACTCACCGGGGTTGGCGGTGATCCGTACCAGCAGCCAATCGGAGACCAGCCGGGTGTTACCGGTGACGGCCGAGCGGTCGCCGCCGGACTCGCGGATCACCGGTGCAGACTCGCCGGTAATTGCCGCCTCGTTGACCGCCGCGATGCCTTCGATCACTTCGCCGTCACCGGGGATCATTTCCCCCGCTTCAACCCGGACGATATCGCCTTTGCGCAGGCGGGTAGCGGGCACCACCTGATAGCTTCCATCAGCGCTCTTGCGCCGCGCACTCATGCCTTCGCTGCCGGCCTTGAGACTGTCGGCGCGGGCTTTGCCGCGGCCTTCGGCCAGGGCTTCGGCGAAGTTGGCGAACAACACGGTGAACCACAGCCACAAGGCGATTTGCGCGGCGACGAAGGCCGGCACCGCCGGGTCCGGCACAAAACACAGGGCGGTGGTGAGGATCGCCGTCAGTTCGACCACCAGCATCACCGGCGCGCGCTTGAGCTGACGCGGGTCGAGCTTGACGAAGGCTTGCACCAGCGCCGGCCGCCAGAGGGCCGAGATCGCGGTTTTCGGTTGTGCCGGCGCCTTGACGACGGCGGCTTTGGGTGCGGGCATATTCATCATCAGATCCTTCAGTTCTTCAGTCCAAAAGCGGCCAGGCCCAAGTGTTCAGCGACCGGCCCCAGCGCCAGGGTCGGCAGGAAGGTCAGGCCGCCCACCAGCAAAATGGTCACAGTCAGCAAGGTCACGAACAGCGGTCCATGGGTCGGGAAGCTGTTCTGGCCGATCGGCACGGTTTTCTTCATGGCCAGGCTGCCGGCCAGGGCCAGCACCGGGAGGATGTAACCGAAGCGACCGATCAACATGCCAAGGCCCAGCATCAGGTTATGGAACGGCGTGTTGGCGCCCAGCCCGGCGAAGGCCGAACCGTTGTTGGCGCTGGCCGAGGTGTAGGCATAGAGCAACTGGCTGAAACCGTGGGGGCCAGGATTACTGATGGCCGACGCCGGACCGGGCAAACTGGCGGCGATCGCGCCAAGCACCAGCACACCCACCGGCATCACCAACAGGGTCACCACCAACAGCTGGACTTCCCTGGCCTGCAGTTTCTTGCCGAGGTATTCCGGGGTTCGACCAATCATCAAGCCGGCGAGGAACACTGCGATCAGCACGTTGAGCAACATGCCGTAGAGCCCGGCACCGACGCCGCCGAAGATCACCTCGCCGACCATCATGTTGACCAGCGCGACCATCCCGCTCAGCGGGTTGAGGCTGTCGTGCATGGCATTGACCGAACCGTTGGACGCCGCAGTAGTGGTCACCGACCACAGCACCGTGGCGGTGGTGCCAAAGCGCGCCTCCTTGCCTTCCAGCGGCGCGGTTTGCTCGACCGCTACGTTGTCCAGCGTCGGGTTCGGCTGATACTCGGCCCACAGCGAAGTGGCGCCGCCGATCAGGAACAGCGTCAGCATGCAGGCGATGATCGCCCGGCTCTGGCGCAGGTCTTTCACGTAATGGCCAAAAGTGAACACCAGCGCAACGGGGATCAGAATGATCGACGCGACTTCGAACAGGTTGCTCCAGGCCGTCGGGTTCTCGAATGGATGGGCCGAATTGACACCGAAGAAGCCACCACCGTTGGTGCCCAGTTGTTTGATAGCGATCTGGCTGGCGGCAGGCCCCAAAGGGATCACCTGATCCACGCCCTGCATCGTCAGCGCATTCACGTAATGGGCGTATGTTTGCGGTACGCCCTGCCAGACCAGGAGCAGCGCCAGCAGCAGGCACAACGGCAGCAGGCCGTAGAGGGTGGCGCGAGTCATGTCGACCCAGAAGTTGCCCAGGGTTTGCGCCGAACGTCGACCGATGCCACGACACAGTGCTACCAACACCGCAAGGCCGGTGGCGGCGCTGACGAAGTTCTGCACGGTCAGGCCGACCATCTGGCTGAGGTAGCTCAGCGTGGCTTCACCGCTGTAGGACTGCCAGTTGGTGTTAGTCATGAAGCTGACGGCGGTATTGAACGCCTGCGTCCACTCCTGACCCGGCAGGTGTTGCGGGTTGAGCGGCAAGTAGTCCTGAAACAGCAGGATCGCGAACAACAGCAAAAAACCCGTGAGGTTGAAGGCGAGCAAGGCCAGGGTGTATTTCTGCCAGCTCTGTTCGGCCTGCGGATCGACCCCGGCCACCCGATAACAGCCGCGTTCCAGCGGACCGAAGACCGGCGTCAGCCAGGTGCGCTGGCCTTCCATCACCTTGTAGTAAAAGCGCCCCAGAAACGGTGCCGGGATCAGCACCAGGGCGAAGAAGGCGAGGATCAGCCAATAGTCATAACTGTGCATAACCGCTCCTAGTTCCGATCCGCGCGCAACAGCGCAACCAGTAGATAAATGAACAGCCCCACTGCCAGCAGCAGTGACACTCCGTCCAGAACGCTCATGGAATTTCTCCGTCGTACGGCGATTGCCGCGTGTGCATTCATTGTCTGCAGGGAGGCCGTAAAGGATCGAGAGCGAGGGGTCTGGCGCGGGATAAAAAATGCGTAAAGAATGGGAAATACCAGAACGATCAAATGCGGGCCGGGTGGCAAGGCAACACCTTGTGTAGGAGCTGCCGAAGGCTGCGATCTTTTGATTTTAGATGTCAGTCGCATCGCCAAAGATCAAAAGATCGCAGCCTTCGGCAGCTCCTACGAGGGGTAACAGGCCTACAATATATGCATGACCATTGGGCGAAACCTTTCGCCCAGCGGCCTGCCTTGAAGGAGAGCCCTATGCCCTGGTATGCCTGGTTGATTCTGATAGTTGCAATCGGCTCGATCGTCGGCGGTTTGATGTTGCTGCGCGACACCGCCAACAAGGTGGAGCTGACCGAAGAACAACGTAAACGCGTGGCTGAACGCAACGCGGAAGCCGATGCCAAGGATGCGCAGGATCGTTGATCCCAAAACCCTGTCATTGAGAACCAATGGCAGGGTTTATCTTATCTATCGTCATACATAGAACCTGTGGCGAGGGGGCTTGCCCCCGTTCGGCTGCGAAGCAGTCGTAAAGTCGGTGAACGCGGTGAGCCTGATACAACGCGTTGGCAGGTTTTAGGACCGCTTCGCGCTCCAGCGGGGGCAAGCCCCCTCGCCACAAATGATCATCTGGCCATGGATGTTCGTTGCTGATGAGCGTCAGCACTAAGTGTCACTACTTCTCCCACTCCGCCTTGGCAATCTGCAACCCATGCAGCCCCTTGTAGGCCGCACGCTCTGGCTGGCTCCAGCCCTCGAGCAACGACTCCTCAAGCCGATAGACCTCCACCCCCAACGGCCGGCAAACACTCAACGGATCCTGCGCATCCGGCCCCCACATTGCCACTGACAAATCGCCTCCGGGGCAGGTGGACAAGGCGCAGAGCAGATCGATTTCAGCAAAAAACTCCAGGTAGTCGCCCTTCTGCGCCGGGCAGGCTTTCATGAAGTACATGTCGTCATGGTTGAGACCGGTGCACTGGAAAATGTTCAGTACATCGTGCACGTCGAACTCGGTCAGGCCATGGGGCAACACCGCGCGGGTCAGGTTCGAGTGGCAGTGATGGTGGAAGTCTTCGCCGGTGAGCATTTTGTTCACATAAGGATCGCAGCGGGTGCCCAGCAGATCGTGCAGTCGGCCGCCATGTTCATCGATACCGTAACCCGCCAGGCTGTCATCGGTGATGGTCACCAGGGGCCGCAAAAACGGCAGGTTCGACCAGAGCCGGTCGTGGGTGCTGACATGGGCGCCCTGCAGTTGACGGGTGCGCGCGGCCCACAAGCGTTCACGCGGATCATTGGCGTTCCAGACATTGAAATCCCCCACCTGCGGGCCGACCGGAGTGGTCACCCGGAACACATGCCCGGCCGCAACCTTCCACGCACGGCCCGTGCGGATCGGCACTTCGAACTGCTCGATCAGCGTGCGTCGGTCCTTCGCCTCGCGAATCCGCTCATAAAAGGCCTTGTCTACCTGCAGGGCCGAACCTTTGCTGACCTGATAAGCCGCGGGATAGTCTTTGTACATGGTGAACATCCTCGATCAATGGGCATAGGTATCTACACAACTTTCCTCTCGTAGCAGCTGCCGAGCCTGCGAGGCTGCGTTCGACCGCGAAGCGGTCGTTAGATCGGGCGACGGGGTTTTTAAAGTAGACCGCGTACACAGGCTTTGCGAGGACTTCGGTCGAGCGCGACTCCGGCTCGAACGCAGCCTCGCAGGCTCGGCAGCTGCTACGGGCTCAGCCCTACGCCGTAGAGGGGGTGGGGATGGCTGAGCATGTCGAGTAACAGCTGTTCGGAGTCGTCGAGGTAAAGACTCATTGCCTCCTGCGCTGCGGCTTTTTTGCCCTCGGCGAGCAGGTCGTGAATCTGCCGATCGCGCGCAAGCCAGGGCGCTTGAAAGCGTTGCTCGTCTGGCGCGGCGCAGAACACCAGACGCAACTGGGCGACGATGTTGGTAAAGAACTCATCGAACAACGGGCTGCGCATCAGCCCGACGATATGCTGGTGAAAACCCAGGCTATGGGTACCGACTGCCCGCCAGTCCTCGCGTTCACGGGCAAGCTCGGTGGCTTCGATGGCCTCGAGCATGCGATCGGACTGGTACTCGCGCAGCGGCTTGCTGCCGGCAATGGCCTGCAACTCCAGGGTGCGGCGAACCTGGAACAGATCGCGCACCTCATCGACTCCGAGGCGGCGCACCACCACCCCTTTGTTGCGCACATAGCGGGTCAGGCCCTCTTGGCCCAAGCGGTGCAAGGCTTCGCGAATAGTGTTTCTAGAGGTGTTGTAGGCGGCTACCAGATCGCTTTCGATTAAAGCCATGCCGGGCAACAAACGCCCGCCGATAACGTCGGTACGCATCTCCAGCGTAATTTGATCGGCCAGGGAAAGTCCGCTGCTCATGGTGATCGCCTCATGATTGTTCAACAATCTTCAGCTAACCAGTAACCATTATTCGTGCCAATTAATCGATAGTGGCTGTCGAGCTCCAGACAACGGCGCCTTTCAGGCATAAAAGTACGGTCACCATTTAATTTACCTTGGTTAAGATGGGGGCATTGTTGTGGAGACTCTTAGATGCGTTACTCGCAAGACCATAAAGCCCAGACCCATCAGCGCATCATCAAGGAAGCTTCGGTACGCTTTCGCCGAGACGGTATCGGCGCTACCGGTCTGCAACCACTGATGAAAGCGTTGGGCCTGACCCACGGCGGCTTTTATTCCCACTTCAAATCCAAAGACGATCTGGTGGAAAAAGCGCTCCAGGCCGCCGGCGAAGAAGTCGACGTTCGTTGCGCCGAACTCTTCGCCCAGGAACGCCCGCTGGAAGCGTTCATCGACACCTACCTTTCCGAATGGCACCAGACATCACCCGACCAGGGCTGCCCCTTGCCCACCATGTCTTCGGAACTCGGCCAGCGCGGGCAACCCAGCCCGACCAGCGATGTCATTCTCGACTCAAGACTCAAGCAAGTGGAAACGGCGCTCGGCGGCCCGAATGCCGCCGATCAGAGCATCATCGTGATGTCGACCCTGGTGGGAGCGTTGATGCTGTCGCGCAGTGTCGAAAACGCGGAACTGGCAAAGCGGATTCTCGACATCACTCGCGACTTTTTGAAACAGCAGGCCGACTAAGCCTCAAGCCTGCCAACGCTTGAACAACACACTGGCATTGACCCCGCCGAAGCCGAAGCCATTGGACAAGGCATACTCGATCGCCATCGGCCGCGCCTGGCCATGGACAATGTCCAGACCTTCGGTTGCCGCATCCGGGTTATCCAGATTCAGCGTGGCCGGAGCGACTTGATCGCGAATCGCCAGAATTGTGAAGATCGCTTCTATTCCGCCAGCAGCGCCCAACAGGTGCCCGGTGGCGGATTTGGTCGCAGTGATCGCGACCTCCGGGCGCTCACCGAACAACGACTTGATAGCGGCGATTTCCCCCAGATCACCTATGGGTGTAGAGGTCGCGTGAGCGTTCAGGTGCTGCACCTGCGCCGCGCTGATGCCGGCCTGGGCCAAGGCTTGCGCCATGGAGCGCCGCGCACCGCTGCCATCTTCCGGACCGGCGGTCAGATGATAAGCATCGGCACTGGTGCCATAGCCGACTAGCTCCGCCAACGGCTGAGCGCCGCGGGCCAACGCGTGCTCCAGTTCCTCAATCACCAGAATCCCCGCCCCCTCGCCCATGACAAAACCATCGCGGCCACTGTCGAACGGCCGGGAAGCGCGCTCCGGGGTCTCGTTATAGCCACTGGACAAGGCCCGGGCCGCCGCGAACCCGGCAAGACTGACTCGATCGATGGCCGCTTCCGCGCCGCCACAGACTGCAATATCCGCTTCGCCACAACGAATCAACCGCGCGGCATCGCCAATCGCCTGAACGCCTGCGGCGCAAGCGGTTACCGGCGCACCCAACGGGCCTTTGAAACCGTGCTGGATCGACACATGACCGGCCGCCAGATTGACCAGAAACGACGGAATAGTGAACGGCGACAAACGCCGAGGGCCCTTGCTGTCGGTGGTTCTCACCGCATCGGCAATCGCGCCGAAACCACCGACACCCGAACCAATGATCGTCGCCGTGCGCTCCTGCGCCTGAGCATCGCCCGCCACCCAGCCCGCCTGCTCCAATGCCTGCTGAGCAGCCGCCATGGCGAACAGAATGAAACGGTCCATCTTCTTCTGCTCTTTGGGAGACGTCGCCCGATCCGGATCAAAACCCGCCTCGCTATCCTCCGACAGCGTAGGTACCACACCGCCTACCCTGGCCGACAAATCAGCCACCACCGCCTCCGGCAACTGCCGCAGACCGGAACGACCGGCGAGCAAACGCGCCCAGACCGGCTCGACACCACAACCCAGCGGCGACACCAACCCCATGCCAGTGACTACTACTCGACGTCCACTCATAACCTCACCACCTCAAATCGATTCATGGATCCCGCCCATTACTTATAGCGGGCAGCTGCACTGCTCCTCGACAAATTTGGTCCAAGGGCATGCCGCGCAGCCGTCACCGCCTCCCAATCCGCCGCCTCCGGCAGTGACGGAATAGTGATCAACTCACCCTGATCAAAACCGGCCAATGCCGCGCTGACCATCTCATCGGCCTCCATCACCATCTCCGCCGGAATCGCATCGGCATCGATACCCGAACGCTCCCAGATCTCAGTGCGCGTCACACCCGGCAACACCGCCTGCACCTGCACACCCGAGCCATTCAGTTCGGCGTCCAACGACTGCGTCAGACTCAACACATAAGCCTTGGTCGCCGAATACGTCGCGTTGAAACGCTCCGGAATCAACGCCACCACCGAACCGATATTGATAATCGCACCCCGCCCGGCAGCCGAAAAATTCTGCGCCGCAGCCGAAGCCAAACGCGTCACCGCCACCACATTGAGCTGAATCATCCGCTCCAGCTGATCCATATCGGCGCTGGCCAATGGACCATCGGCAGCGATACCCGCATTGTTCAACAACAGACTGATAGCCGAATCACTGCGCAAGCGCTGCTCGACCTTCAACAGATCCTCTCGAAGCGTCAGATCCGCCTTCAACACCTCAACCTGAACACCGTGCTCGGCCCGCAACCGAGTCGCTGCCGCCTCCAGCCGCTGCTCATCACGGGCCACCAACAACAGGTCAAAACCACGCACCGCCAGTCGCTCGGCGTAGATTGCTCCGATGCCGGATGATGCACCGGTGATGAGGGCGGTACCTTGGGATTGGACAGGGTTCATAGGGGTACTCCTGGGGAAACGTTGGGGGATTGAGCGTCCGGGTGGGGCAGTTCAAGGGGTGGAGGGTTTTATTATAGGCATAATTTTATGTTTGTATGATAGTCGTAATTTAACGGGCCGATAGATTTTTTTGGCTCGGTTCTTCACAGTCATGCGTGCATTGACGACATTTCAATATAGCGGTGATGTGCGGATGAGTACCGGTGTGAGGACGAAAAAACCAGCGACCTTTCGCCCTTCTAGATCGCCCGACAGAGCAGAGGTAAATCTCACTCCAGCGTCATTTCAGACGAAAGGGAACTGATTCATACGGATTGCTTTGCTGAATCACTCACTAAATCCCTATATTTACCAGGAGATTGCTCTGCCAGGGTCAGCGCCAAATACACTGGGTCTCATTGATTTGAGTGAGAATGGAAGCACGGACGGCCGCAACGGGCCTGGCTTTGAACTTCAGCCATACCGAACACAGGGTTTCAACGAAAAGCGGCAACAGCCGCCGTCACCTCCGGCCACAGGGAAGACCCTGGTTTTCATCAGAACAGACTAAATGCGCTATCTAGTGATCATTTGCATAACCGTAGTCATTGTAGTTCTTGGCGTGGCGTTGTACGGCGGGTATCAGCATTTGCGGGATTATGACGAGTAGGTTGGTTTAAGTCTCAAGCGGTGATCGTGCAGCACTACCCACTTGATTTTACATCGTCTTCCCCGGCCTCGGGTGAGCGCGCCATTACTCTGTTGATCAAACACAAACCGTTATCCGAAAATCAATAAGATAGCTAAACTGGCTCGATTCGATCAGATAAATAGCAGCAATGGACAGAAAAAAGGATCATGACATGAACATTTACGCAATCGTTGGGGCTGGGGGCTTTGGCCGTGAGGTCATGCCTCTCGTCGTCGAGATGCTGAATCGGGTGCCGGACAGTAAGAACTCCAAGGCAATTTTTGTTGATGACAACCCACCTAGCAGAATAATCAATGGGTTCGAGGTAATGACCACCGCCGACTTCATTGACATGGATGAAACCCTTTTTTTCAACATTGCCATAGCAAATAGCAAAATCCGCGAGCTTGTCGCTAACAAGCTTATCGGTGGTGGAGCCAAGCCATTCGCAATTTCCGCGGCAAACACCCTTAACCTCGCTCATAACGAAATTGGGGAAGGCTCAATTCTTTGCCCATTCACCACGGTTACGGCAAATGCCAGGATTGGTAAGTTCTTTCATTCGAACATCTATTCATACGTCGCACATGACTGTGTTATAGGCGACTTTGTCACCTTTGCGCCCGGCGTACACTGCAACGGTTCAGTCATCATTGAAGACCATGCGTATATCGGAACTGGGGCAATCATCAAGCAAGGCACACCAGACCGACCGATCGTTATCGGAAAAGGCGCGGTGGTCGGGATGGGCGCTGTAGTGACAAAAAGTGTTGAGCCTTTTACAACAGTCGTTGGAAACCCAGCAAGACCACTTGTGAAGTAATGGCGATAGTTCCCGGGGTAGATATGCACGCATCCCTGAAAAAACTAGCCATCAGTGATAGAGCAACACGTTAAAGGCGCGACAAGCCTTCAACTTTAGAGTCCGTCGGTCAAGACGGCTAAAGTCATCGTTCAGAGCCCTATGGGTTTCTGCGCTGCGCACCTGAGCGGTGCGGAAATAGTCCTTGGCAGAGACATCCAAGGGCTCCTGTACGGAATCCCACGTAGCGAATACCAGTGCCCCCATGAATCTCAACTTTCAAATGGCAGGGTTAATGGATCGCATACTGAGAAGCAGTATACTGCACATAACAAAAGCGCCCTGGGCTTGGCGAGCCACAGGGCGATGAAGATGCCAAAAAGCCAGATATTCAGTTGATCGCGATTTCGCACTGCTTAATTAAACAGCATTGCGTTCAACAACCCGCTTTGGCTGCTGCTAATGAACCCTGTTCATTTTATTTCCAGCATTTCGCGGTTCTTGTCCAGAATCGCCTTGCCGATCCCCTTCACTTCGAGCAACTCATCCACCGAAGTGTATGGCCCGTTGCTTTCACGGTAAGCCACAATCGCATTGGCCTTGGCCTCGCCAATCCCAGAGAGTTCACGCTGCAAGGTCGCGGCATCGGCTCCATTGAGATTGATCCTTGAGGCCTGCCCAGTAGACGCCACCTGCACCGCGATAGGCGTAACGGTCTCCGATTTGGCAGGCGCTGCGTTGACGGCAAGAGAGGCACTGGTCAGCAGAGCAAAGACCAGAGATGAGAGGTAAGACGTACGCATAAGTGACACTCCATGGCATTGATAAGGGAGAAGCAGCTTTTCCGAAGCTGCCTTCCAAACCTAGGCGATGTTATGCGTATGTCAAAAGTGGCAGAGTTACAGCATATGTGGCGATCAGGGCTCAAGTCGGCGTTGTTGGTAGATCCAGTCGACGATTTCACCGTCTGGTGCATAACCGCTGACTGTGTCGCGCAGTAATTGACGGACTCGGGCATAGTCATCCTGCTCAACAGCAGCAAGCAGTTCCGTCAGCTTGGCCTTGAGCACATCCCAGGCCAAATGATCTTCATTGGCACTCATAATCATCGGATGTTGAGTGGCGACTACGTTGTCGCCAATCAGCAACTCTTCGTAAAGCTTTTCGCCCGGCCGCAGACCAGTGAACTCGATGGAAATGTCGCCGTGCACATTCTTTTCCGAGCGAACACTCAAACCGGAGAGATGAATCATCTTTTCCGCTAACTCTACAATTTTCACCGGCTCACCCATGTCCAATACAAACACGTCACCACCCTGCCCCATGGAGCCAGCCTGGATCACCAGCTGCGCCGCTTCGGGAATGGTCATGAAGTAACGGGTGATCTTCGGATGGGTAACGGTCAGTGGTCCGCCCGACTTGATCTGCTTGTGGAACAGCGGAATCACCGAACCGGAAGACCCCAGCACATTGCCAAAACGGACCATGGTGAAGCGGGTTTTATTGACTCGCGAGACATTGCCCGTGTCACCAAAGAGCACTGGCGCAACCTCACGGCTCAGTGCCTGCAGCGTCAATTCGGCAAGGCGCTTGGTGCTGCCCATCACATTAGTCGGACGCACGGCCTTGTCCGTAGAGATCAATACAAAGTTGGCAACACCAGCTTGCAGGGCGGCCTGGGCAGTATTGAGCGTGCCGATCACATTGTTCAGAACGCCTTCAGCAATGTTGTGCTCGACCATCGGCACGTGTTTGTAAGCGGCGGCATGGTAGACCGTGTCTACGTGCCAAGTTTTCATTACGTCCAGCAACTTGTCCGGATTGCGGACAGAACCGAGAATTGGCAGCAGACGAACCGACAAGGATTCCCGGGCAACTCGCTGCTCAAGCTCCGACAAAATGCTGTAAAGGTTGAACTCACTATGTTCGAACAACAGAAGTGTGGTTGGACGTAAAGCCAGGATCTGCCGACAGAGCTCAGAACCGATGGAGCCCCCTGCGCCAGTGACCAGGACCGACTGATCCTTAATGCAGTGTTCGAGCAGATCACCCTGTGCGGGTACCGCATCACGACCAAGTAGGTCAGCGATGTCTACTTCCTGAATATCGTCGACCTTTACACGGCCGCTTGCCAGATCCATAAAACCGGGCACGCTTCGAACATGAAGCGGGAAGCCTTCCAGAAAGCCAAGAATCTCACGGCGACGGCCACGGTTCGATGAAGGAATCGCAAGAAGAATTTCCTGAGCGCCCGTGGCGTCTATCATCTGCTGGATGTGCTTAGGTTTGTAAACCTGCAGCCCTGCAATAACACGGTCGGCAATGCTTTTATCATCGTCGATAAATGCTACCGGACGCATGATTCTGCCCATACGCAGAGCCGCAACCAATTGGTTTCCGGCAGCTCCAGCTCCATAGATCGCGACCCTAGGTAACCCATCATCGCGACTGGTGAAAGGCACATGCTGCGCAGCAGTGAACCAATCGCCCAGGAAGTACTGACGCATAGCCAGACGCAAACCACCAACCATGATCAGGCTCAACCACCAGTAGTTGAAAATGATCGATCGCGGAACGACGTGCTGGTGGTTGCTGTACCAATACACCGCAACACCCAGAATTAGTGCCGACAGGCTAACAGCCTTAATGATGGCAATCAGGGCGTCATTACCAAAATAACGCATCACCGCCCTATACATGCCAAAGCGGATGAACAGAGGAATGGCTATGGTAGGAGCAGTCAGGAACAACCAAAGATGTTGAGTGAGTGGATTGATCATTTCGTCCAGCCCCAACCGGACAACAAAGGCCATCCATAACGCCAGCCAGACCAGTATGATGTCAACGATGACTTGCAGGACGCGTTTGCGCTGCCGTGGAAGGCTCAACAAATATGTTCTTATATTATCCATAATCCTCGTTCACCTTTTGCAACACTCGAAACAAAACATTCTTGAATGTGAAAAATCAATCCGTTAATGCTCTTCCAATTCCCCAGCATGAAACTTTAAAGCAAGAATCACTAGTGGAATATAAGCTAAAATCAGACCAATCACTCCCTCAAGACCAAGCAATGCCACACACAATGCAATAGGCAGCAACCACACAACATTAATTACCGCCACCGCCAAAGTAACTGTCGAATGTCCTCCTGACTGACGTGAGGCAAACTGGTAAGCGTGGGTACGATGTGCCTCATAAACTCTAGCTCCCAGCAGAAAACGCCGTATCAATGTGAACGTCGCATCTACAATGAATACACCGAGGAGGATCAACCATACCCATAGCAAACCTGTAGCGCTCCAAGCCGCCTGAAGCGAAAATACGCCTAATACCATGCCTAGAAAACCACTTCCTGCATCGCCCATGAAAATCCGCGCAGGTGGAAAATTCCAGTAAAGAAAGCCAACGACCGACATAGCCAGCAGTAATGGTGCCCAAATGAGGTTTTTGTAGTCTGCCAACCAGTAGATCACACAGACACCAAGACATACGGTAACCGCCTCGACGCCGGCAATACCATCAATCCCGTCCATAAAGTTGTACAAATTCAGCATCCAGACCAAGTAGATCACAGCCAAAACTGACCCGAACCAACCTAGATCAAAGACGATGCCAAACACATTTAGCGGAGGCAGGCCATCGAACCAAAACAAAGCCCAGATAGCTCCTGAAAAATGACCAAGTAAACGCCACCTAACTGCAACGTGGCCCTGATCATCTAGGAAGCCCAGTATCGCAATTCCAGCACCCGCCCCAAGCAAAGCCAGGATCAAAGTCCAGCTTACGACCTCAAACAATCCAAAAACCGGCAATACGCCAAGGAAGCTGAGCACAATCGCTACTCCACCGCTCCGTGGCGTAGGTATCGAATGTGAGCTGCGAGCGTTGGGAACATCCATCAGGCTGCGAGCCAGAGCGTAGCGACGCAAGGCGCCGGTGAGTGCCAGTGAAACGCTAGCTACAACCAGTAACGACAACCATAGAGTCATCGAAGAGAAGCATCCATATATTGACAGGCATTGGTTAACAATCTAGATCCTTCGGAACTACTGTTCCTTGTCGCTCAACTCCCAAACCAGCGAAAATGCTGGCCTGGGGTGCGCAATGAATGATCGGTCGCAGGCGTGATTTACGCTTGAAGTGCTTGCTGCATAATATTCTTAAGCACTTCACAGGTTTTGTCGATTTCAGCCTCGGTCAGTGTCGGGTGCACAAGAAACATCAAGCTAGTCTCGCCCAAGCTCTTCGCCACGGCCAACCGGACCTCAGGGCGCCAGCCCGTATCATCAAAAGCTTTCTCGAGATAGACCTCGGAGCAAGAGCCAGAGAAACATGGAACGCCCAGCGCGGTGATTTCGGAAAGAATGCGGTCACGACTCCAGTCAGCCTTCAGCAGTTCAGGCTCGACAAAAACATAACACTTATACGCTGCGTGAGTGCAGTTGGTGGGAACCATGGGAACGCGCAGCCCCTTAAGCTCGCGAGCACATGACCAAATGCGCCCCGCATAACTGATACGTCGGGCTTGCCATTCGACCATACGACGCAACTGGATACGTCCAATAACCGCTTGCATCTCCAGCATTCGCCAATTAGTACCAAAACCTTCATGCAACCAACGGAAGCCTGGTGGATGCTCACGCTCATAGATCGCTTCCCAGCTCTTGCCATGATCCTTGAATGACCACATTTTCAGCCAAAGGCTTCGATCGTTTGTCGTGACCATGCCACCCTCGCCGCCAGTAGTCATGATCTTGTCCTGACAAAACGACCAGGCCCCTACATGACCGATAGAACCAACAGCACGCCCTTTATATTTTGCACCATGCGCCTGGGCGCAGTCCTCGATCACCTTGAGGTCGTGCCGGACTGCCAATTCCATAATGGGGTCCATATCACAGGGCCAACCTGCGAGATGCACGCAAATCACAGCACGGGTGCGAGACGTTAGGACCGCCTGGATAGTCTGCGCTGTGATATTCTGGGAATCGCGGTCAACCTCGGCGAACACCGGAGTGGCTCCTGCATTGACGATACTGGAAACTGAAGCAAGGAAGGTACGCGGCGTGACAATGACTTCGTCCCCCGGTCCGATTCCCAAGGCGCGCAGCGCAAGATCTAGCGCAACGGTGCCATTTGCCAAGGCGACGGCATATTCAGTACCCGCCCACGTAGCGAACTCTTTCTCAAATTCGCGACATTCCTGCCCCGTCCAATAATTGACCTTATTGGAAAGCACTACATTGCGAACGGCATCGGCCTCTTCCACTGTGAACGAAGGCCAAGGAGAAAATGGAGTATTCAACACGGTTTTTTACCTGCCATCCATAAATGAAAAAGTACGTCGAAAACTCAACTGTCCACTCAGCCAAGCATACCCAACCGCTCTTGACTGAAAAATTCAGGGGCTGCCGATAACTCGAGCGGGTACCCCTGCCACAGTCATATTATCAGAGAAATCACAGACCACCGTGGCACCGGCACCGACGACTACGTTGAAACCTATTGTGAGGCGCTGCCGGACAGATGCACCGATGCCAATCCAGCTTGCATCGCCTACACGAACGGCACCAGCCAGCCTAGCCCCCGGACTGAGATGCACACACATGCCAAGAACGCAGTCGTGATCGACACTACAACCAGTGTTCAGTATCGCTCCCTCACCGACCGAAGCGTACGCATTGACTACTGCAGATGCGAATACCACGGTTCCTGATCCAATCGTAGCGTATCGGCTAACAGTTGAAGATGGGTGTACAAGTACAGGAAGTTGTGCACCTACCGCCTTTAACACATCAATTTTGCTTCGGCGGACATTATTGTTACCAATGGCAACCAGAACACCATCGAACTCTTGCACACGCTTGAGTAAATCTTCAGTCGTTCCAGTTACTGGCCATATCTCATTGGACGTCACTTGGGGCCAAGCATCATCAAAAAACTCGATAACCTGCCAGCCACAACATTCTGCTGTATCCGCGACTACCCTGCCATGACCACTAGCACCGAGAATCGCGAGCCTCTTCATTTTTTTGTCCCAGTGAACTTGGGCATTGTTACTTCACCTTCCGCACTAATGCCGTCCTTGACCAACACTTTTTTGACTGTAAGGAGGATGATTTTCAGGTCGAGCCACAAAGACTGATGGTCCACATACCAGACATCAAGTTTGAATTTTTCTTCCCAGGATAGAGCGTTCCGCCCATTTATCTGAGCCCATCCGGTAACACCAGGTCGCGCATGGTGCCTGCGCCACTGGATTTCATCGTATAAAGGCAGATACTCCATCAACAGGGGACGAGGTCCCACCAGACTCATTTCGCCCTTCAACACATTCCACAGTTCAGGAAGCTCGTCCAGACTACTGGAACGCAAAAAATGTCCGAAACCAGTCATACGCTCGGAATCCGGAAGAGGGACTCCATTCAAGTCGTAAGCATCCTTCATCGTTCGAAATTTTATCATCTCAAATGGCTTGCCATTAAGACCCGGGCGTATCTGGCGAAACAAAACAGGCCCTCCAAGTTTACGGCGAACTTGAAAGGC
Organism: Pseudomonas sp. KH_050; assembly: GCF_057838875.1. Lineage (NCBI taxonomy): Bacteria > Pseudomonadati > Pseudomonadota > Gammaproteobacteria > Pseudomonadales > Pseudomonadaceae > Pseudomonas > Pseudomonas sp. KH_050. The sequence goes on from NZ_CM174478.1 coordinate 4,819,343, forward strand.
CACAAAAATAATGACAGGACCCAATACCAAGAGTCCGAAGAAGGATGCAACCACATCAAAAAGGCGCTTTAACATTTTCCAATCCTAGAAACCCAATAAGCGAAAACCCTCACTCACCCAAAGAGTGAAAACTATTTACGCATTGAAACGCTCTTGAAAATATCCGCGAACCGCCGAACACCTTCACTGAGTGATAGATTAGACCGATAGTACATTTTACCTTTTTCACCCATTTCATCTCGTGACTTTTTATCAAGTTGCTGTAGAGTCTGCGCGGCGTTTGCCAAAGACTCAGAACTTTCCGATTCAGCTACAATCCCACACCCGCTCTGCGTTACCAAATCTGCAGCATCTCCATCCACAGCCATCAAGAGAGGCTTTCCAACTGCCATATACGCTTGAGTCTTCGAGGGAATAGTGATGGTAAATAGAGGGTCTTTCTTTAGATGAACCAACAATGCATCTGCGCTGGAAAGGTAACTCCCTACGACGCTCATGGATACAGACGGCAGAAAAACGATATTTCGAAGGTTACTATTCTGAGCCTTCTGCCTTAATCGCTCTACCTCTACACCCCCACCCAAGAAAATGAACACCAGCTCCACGTTACGCGACTGGAGAATACCAGCGGCTTCGAGCACTGAGTCCAACGCTTGTGCTTTACCCATATTTCCAGCAAACAAGATCTTGAATCTTGAATCTGTTGGAAAATTGGCTGGAAACTCTCTACAGGAAGAGTTCAGGTGATTTTCTGCACACCAGTTGTACACCACATCAATCTTATTTGATGGAACGCCCCGTTCAATCAACAAACGTTTAAAACCTGGCGACAGCACCACCAACCTATCAACATTTTTATAAACAAAAGAGCATACACTCGCGACCAGATTGAGCGCCCTTTCATTAGAAAACATACCAGTAGCGCGCAGGGTGTCCGGCCACATATCCTGGATATCATAAACAACTGGAACGCGTCGAAAAAAACGAACAATTACAGCTACAATCCCCACGGTCAAAGGGGGATGGTAGGCATATATTACATCGGAACGCTTACTAAACAACAACCCATAAAAAAGACTTGTCGCAGCAAAACTTACATAATTTATAATACGTCCGACACCACTTTGACCGTGACTTGGGTAAAGAGGCAATCGCGTCACTCTAACACCGTCAATCATTTCACGCTGGATCAAACGCATCTTGAACCCAGGATAAATTTTTCCACCGGGATAGTTTGGAAACCCCGTAACCACCTCGACCTCAAAACCCTGCTTTACGAGTTCCCGCGCAAAAACCAAGCCTTTGAAGGTCGGTTCCGGGTCAAACCATTGAGTCAGTAAGAGTACGCGAACTGCCATTTACTTAAAACCTTTTCCAAACAACGCGCATGACATAATCACGATAACTATGAATAATTCTGACCACTTTTTCAGCGACGTTTGGCATACTATAATCCTGGACCAATCTTAGAGTCCGCTCCTCATTACGACCTTGATCTTCCAATATTTTAAGCCCCTGCATTACCCGTTCAACCTCAAGTCCAACCATCATTACCGCGGCTTCTTCCATACCTTCTGGACGCTCATGCGCTTCCCGGATATTCAGGGCTGGGAAGTTCAGAATTGAGGACTCTTCATTGATAGTGCCGCTATCAGAAAGTACTGCTTTGGATTCAAGCTGCAGTTTATTGTAGTCTTTAAAACCCAATGGCTTGAGCAGTCGTACATTGGCATGAAAAATAATGCCCATCGCATCAACGCGTTTTTGTGTCCGAGGATGCGTCGAAACAATTACAGGCAATCCGAAATGCTCGGCAGTCTTGTTCAGCACGTCAACAAGCTTTAGAAAATTTTGATCAGAATCAATGTTTTCTTCCCGGTGTGCGCTGACCACGAAGAACTTGCCCGTTTCAAGATTCAAACGCTCCAACACGTCGGAGCTTTTAATCCCGTCAAGGTAATAATTTAGTACCTCGAACATGGGACTCCCGGTTTTAATTACCATATCGGGAGATAACCCTTCCCGCAGCAAATAATCCCGAGCAATGGTGCTATAAGTCAAATTGATATCGGCAGTATGGTCGACAATTCGACGATTTATTTCTTCTGGTACTCGCATGTCAAAGCAACGGTTACCAGCTTCCATATGAAAAGTTGGGATCTTGCGCCGTTTGGCCGGAATGACCGCCATGCAACTGTTGGTATCGCCCAAGACCAACATCGCCTCAGGTTGAACCTCTGCCAACACACGATCCACACTGATAATCACGTTACCAATGGTTTCGGCACCGGTCGCACCCGCAGCGTTCAAAAAATGATCAGGCTTACGGATGCCTAAGTCCTGGAAGAAAATTTCGTTCAGCTCGTAATCGTAATTCTGCCCAGTGTGGACCAGCACGTGATCGCAATGCTGATCCAGAGCGGCCATTACACGCGACAAACGGATGATTTCAGGGCGGGTGCCCACTACAGTAACAACTTTTAGCTTCTTCATATTTTTAAATGTCACCTTTCAAAAAGTGATAGACGAACAATCAGTAACATCCCAGCGTTTCATCACTCGGCCCAGACGATCGAGCGATCAACGTTCAGCAGGAACACCTGTTACCATCAAGGCGCGAGCATAGCCTGACTGTCGCAGCACATGATGACACATCTGAGTCAATTTCTTTGCGCATTGCCTATGCACCGTTCGTCGGTAGTCATTGATACTACGCCCCTGAAAAATCATCTAACTAGCTCCCCACCCCCGGTCGCTTAATATAGACCATCAGAGCAGAGAGCACTTCCAACCCTAGGCTTCAACTCCTACCGGCCGTGCGTACGTATCGGGATGCTCCCGATCAAAGATTTCGTTCGCCCAAAGCATTACGATCATCTCCACATCCCCTGCATTGGTAATGTCATGAGTCCATCCGGGAACAGTCTCGACAATTTCCGGTTGCTCACCGGTTGTGAACAATTCGTAGAACTCACCAGATACAATATGCCGGAATCGAAAGCACGCCTTACCTTTGATCACCAAAAATTTTTCGGTTTTTGAGTGATGATAGTGGCCACCACGCGTAATACCAGGATGAGCTGTGAAGTAGGAGAATTGCCCGCTATCACCTGTCTTGAGCATCTCGACAAAGACCCCTCGAGGGTCTCCATATTTCGGAATCTGATAGGTGAAGCACTCGGGGGTTAAATAACTTACATAAGTCGAATATAGCGCACGCACCAACCCCGTCCCAACTGGCTCGGTGATTAAGGTGTTGCGGCTATCACGAAACGCCTCCAGTTGACTTACCAACGCCCCAACGCTAATGCTGTATTGAGGTTCGACATTAACAAATCGATCATTTACCAATTTACCGTCCATCGCAGCGATAAATTGTTTGATAACATCGTCAATATAAACAAGATTGATAGTTGCTTTTGGATCATTAACTTGAATCGGCAGTCCACGAGTAATGTTATGACAGAAGGTCGCTACAGCTGAATTATAATTCGGACGAGCCCACTTACCAAAAACATTCGGGAGCCTAAACAAATAAACCGGCGAGCCATGCTTTTCCGCCAGCGCTATCAACGCCTCTTCGGCACCACGTTTGCTACTGCCGTAGAGGTTATCCAACTCAGCCTGAATCGACGAGGTATAAAGTACTGGAACCAATTTACCGCATGCTGATACCGCTTCACAAAGGGCACGTGTCAAATTCGTATTGCCACTTTTGAATTCTTCAGGATCCTGCGGGCGATTCACTCCTGCCAAGTGGAACACAAAATCTACGCCGTCCATTAACTTCGGCAACTGCTTGATATTATCGTCCCGAGTGAACAGCACGACTTCAATATCAGTACGTTCGCCCAAGTGTGCTATCAGGTTTTTACCCACGAAACCGTTGGAACCAGTTATCAGCACTTTCATAGTTTACTCCTCTGGCGTCGCGTGTTCACCACGCTGGATGGCGCGCATGAAGTCCAGCTTCAGCAACAAACCCTTCATGCCTTCAACGTCCAATCTTGCAGTGTTGTGCGAATTATAATCTTCTGTACGGGAAATTTTTTCTTCCCCTTGTTCCACGAATTTTGCGTAATTCAAATCGCGCAAGTCAGGTGGTACCCGGAAGTAGTCGCCACGGTCTTCCGCGCAGGCCATTTCTTCACGACTTAGAAGAGCCTCATACAGTTTTTCACCATGACGCGTACCGATAACCTGAATCGGGTGTTCTGGGAGGTTGAGCATTTGTGTAAGCGCTTTCGCAAGAGTTTCTACAGTAGCCGCTGGCGCTTTCTGCACAAACAAGTCGCCGTTGTTACCATGTTCAAACGCGTACAACACCAAATCTACAGCATCCGCCAGAGTCATCATGAAGCGGGTCATATTGGGATCCGTCAACGTCAAAGGCTTGCCGTCGCGAATCTGTTGGATGAACAGAGGAATAACAGAACCACGTGAAGCCATGACGTTGCCATAACGAGTTCCGCAAATCACGGTTTTGTCATCGTCAGCGCTACGCGACTTGGCAACCATGACCTTTTCCATCATCGCCTTGGAAATACCCATTGCATTGATAGGGTAAACGGCTTTATCGGTACTCAAACAAACAACACGCTTTACACCGTTCTGAATAGCGGCTTCCAATACATTTTCGGTGCCCATGACATTAGTCTTCACGGCTTCCATGGGGTGGAATTCGCAGGAAGGAACCTGTTTGAGCGCAGCAGCATGGAAAATATAATCAACACCGCGAGTGGCATTTAGAACACTTTGGTAATCGCGGACATCGCCGATATAGAATTTCAGCTTGGAGTTCGCGTAATACTTACGCATATCATCCTGTTTTTTCTCGTCACGACTGAAGATGCGTATTTCGGCAATATCGGTGTCAAGAAAGCGTTTCAAGACGGCATTACCGAAAGATCCGGTCCCGCCGGTAATCAAAAGTATCTTTTCCTGGAACATAATACCCTCACACATTATTTTTTATAAGCAATTACGGGGAGACTCACATTTTCTGCACCTTGACTCAACCACAACAAAAGCCAAACCCAGAATGCAAAATATGAATCTAACGTTTGCGCCAATTGATTATTAGCTGGCATATACAATACCGCTAAAGACAAGAACAGAAACACCAAGGCTCCGGCATCACTATTCCACAGTACCGCGCTTTTCCAGGAACTCCCCCATAAAAACCCCATAATGACAATCAGTATGGGAACTCCCGGAAACCCTACATCGCTAGCCAACCATGGAAATATGGTTGACCATTGATATTTATCACTCCACCCTGCAGAGCTCACTTTAAATAAATAGCTTCGCTCATACGCCGATTCATCTAAAGCCTTTGTAAATACGCTCATTAGAAAAGCCGAGTGACCCACACCAAAAGTTGACGTAAAATCATCCTTAAGAGCCAAAGACAACCCATAATACCCTTGCGCTACATATGCCGTTAGCATTTCCAGCGCAAAATCTCCCTTTGCATTAAGTGCACTTTGAGATGGAGTCCGGACGGAACAAACTACGCCTTCCGCCACGCAAAAATTGTCGTTCCCTCCCATGCGCGACTCTTTCCGCTCTACAAACAGATAAACAGCTGCCGAGAGCATCACTATCACGGCAATCGACAAAACAAAAAACTTTGATAATTTGAAAGGAAAACGGCCGCGCTCAACGGCTAAACGACATACAGCAATTAGTGCCGCTCCCATGGAAAAAATCAGAAGGTCTCCCGTTTCACGATCTGTTCCTCGCATGAAAGAAAATATCAGAACAGCTGCTATATGCCCTAAGAGCAATAGAACATCAAACCGTCTTAACTCCCTCCATTTTAAAATTGCAAAGGGGACGACGCAATATACAAACGGAGCGAAAACAGCCCTTACAATGGCAACATAACTTCGAACACCGGACTCATTCGCTTCAAGCGCTGCAAGCATCTCCCGGTACGCCAACCCCTGATCGCCGAGAACACTGAAAACCTCCCAAGGCCACTTCCCCGTATATACCCAGGTTGCAGGAAAAACAAGAACAATACTTAGCAAGGCACCGATACGATAAAAAAACCTCCATGAGCTTAATGCTTTGCCTCGACCAATTTTTATTGCCCCAAGGGTAAAACCCAATACTAGAGCAAATAAGCACACAATCAAAAAAAATAACAACACGCCTTCGTTGGTAACAGGCCAGTCAAATGGTCCTATAAAAAAAAGCAATATTGTCAGAGACAGATAGGCCATACCTAGCATCAGAGGAAGATATCGAACCTTTCCGAATACTCTGGACATTAGTCACGCTCCGCAAGCATTTAGTTACACTGCCAAGTCAAGAAGCTGCGACGCAATGTGCTTCACTTCAAATATTTCTTTAAAGCGTACAGGTCCTAGCGCTATCATGGAACGCATTCTGCCCTCATCAATGAGCAAACTCTCGATCGATTCGAGCAACACATTAGGTTCGCCTGCCTCAACGCTAATACCGACACCTAATGAAGTCAAATACTCTCCATAGTCCGTAGATCTCTCTACAGAAGCGACAATAGGCAAACCTACCCTAAGATAGTCGATCGTTTTCGATGGAAAACTAGGAACATCGACATCTCTTACTGTGCATACGAGAGCAAGGTCACAGGATTTAATCAACCCCAGATACTCGGTCCGAGGTATACGCGAAATCCAGATTAAATTTTCACAGCCTTGGGCAATGCATTCCTCTACAAGCGACTCAAGTGAACCGCTTCCAATTACCAGAAATGTTACTGAAGACCCGCGTCTTTGCGCAAGTTTCGCAGCTTCCAGTAAGTCCTCAAGCCCCCGTCCGTGAACGAGCTGTCCTCCAAAGACAACCAGCGGCCGGTGTTGTGGTAAAGAGTATTTTGTACGGATACCAGTACGATCCACTTCAGGTATTGGAGTGTCTTTACCCCAAACTGGGGTGATGCAAATCTGTTGCTCACTACGAATGGGGTAATGAGTACGAAGGTACGCCTCATTGGCAGGTGACATACATGCAACTACGTCGAATCTGCGTATCAGCATCTCTTCGACCTTCCTTGCAACGAAGAAAGATATGCTCGACGAAAACAGACCGATTTGCCGGTGATGATGTGGAAAAAAATCCCACTGAATCAAAATTGATGTGAGCCTTTTATTTCGTGCGAGCGCCATAATTGGTAATGCCATCGTAATGGCCGGTGAAAAAGCGAGCACTGCATCGAAATCGTTTTGCTTGGCAAGTTTTCGCGAAATCCAATAAGCAGAAAATGACGAAAGACTCCATTTCAGGGCGCGAGAAATGAACGCTATCGGAGAAGGTACTAATACGGGTGGGATCGAAATAACCTCGACCCCATTTTGCAGTTTTAGATTTAAGCGAGGGCTTCCGGGCTTTGCCGACCAGTCCAAGCATACAACGGTCACATTGTTTCCAGACTCTTGGAAAGAATCAGCCAATTCATTCGTCAGCCAAGGATCATTTTCGGACAACGAAAACTTCGTACATAACATCAAAATCTTCATGACTGCATTCTCCTAAGCCAAAATCCAAGCCCTACAGCCATGGATACGGAAAGCAATCCGTAAGTAATCACATGTGCATACACCGGGGTCATCGGCCCGAAAATCGTCAAGAGCAAGACAAAAAAAGCAAAAAGCAATATCCCCTGCGCAAATTCGAAGACAATTGACACACGCACAGCACCTCTAGCCATAAAAATAAACGAAATTGCAGACGCAACTGTTCTGAAAATATCTCCAATCATCTGAGGCATAAAATAATCAGTCATTGGAAGAAACTCATCTGAAAAAACCAACCTAACGACAATATTTTTCAGGCTATAAAGTGCGATGAAGCCTAATAGTAGAGCTGACAATAGCCATATCAGACTAAGCTTAAATTCTTTAACTACTAGCTTTAAATTAGCCGCTGCTGCATATCGGGGTAGAACATAGTTTATCAAGACCACGCCTACGAATTGCATGTAAACATCTGACAACTTAATCACGCCTTGCCACAACCCGACCTGTTCCCAGCCAAAACTTTGCGCCATTCCATCACGCATCAAAATTTGTGCAATAGGGACAGATGTGGAACCAACCAGCGCCAAAACAGAAAAAGACAACAGATGACGCATCCTGACTCTATCAACGAAAAATCTTGAATATCGGAAAAGCTCTCTACGGTTTACAACCATAAACAACAGTGCGACAAGGCCGGTCAAGGCCGGCATCAGCATTACCGAATAAGCCGCACCATCGAAACCAAACGAATTGACTGCAAACGCCAGTACAGCCGTTCCAAATATGGTCCCCAGTATATTGACTTTTGCATAGAAACTGCTTTCTCCACGACTGCTAGCTTCCGCCTGCACCAAGCTTCCATAACCTACAATGACTTGAGCCAACCCAAGACCAACAAAAAGCACAGTGAATCCACCCTGCATTAGACGGGTCGAAAGAGCACCGGAGAAAACCATCAGTAAAAAAGCGACAAATGCTGAGATTATTGTTGTAAGCGTGAACGCCGTGGCGAACCAAGCCCGCCCCTCTTTCGAAGAGACTGGTGACTCCGCAAGAACTTTTATGAGGCCGTTCGTTATTCCACCACCCGCGAACATTCCCGTGATAGCGACCAACGTCATGAGCTGGCCAAGCAATCCAAAACCATCCGGGCCCAATTTCCATGCCAATAGCTTTATAACTATGAGTCCTGCGATGGTCTTCACCAGGATCGAGGAGGCGAAATGGATACCCGCTCTCAATCTTGCCAAATTTTACACCTCATTACACTATCCTTATTTACCCGCAGACTGGAGTCGTGCTAAGCAGCCAACGCTCGAATGACGGTATTTTCTGCTCTTCAACCGCATTTGCTTAACCCTCAATTCAGAACATATGACGCCGAAAACACAAAGTGTAGCGCTGTTTTTTTGAGCCAATCAATCGTGAATATCAGCTGAAATCGCATCCGCAAACATTTGCTGATGAGAGATCCTGGTCGCCTGGAGATGGGCAACGGATCAAAGGTTGAATCCAATACATACGCCCAAGTTGAAATGATTCAACGACTGCGACCAAAGCCCTACGAAGCTCCCATACCCTTCTCGACATACCCATGCCGCATCCCCCCCAGCTGTACTGCCCTTCAGCAAGCAGTCTGCGCCGAGCACAAAAGGAGGATTATACCTGCGCTTACGCCATATCGCTGCCATACAATTGACGATATCACCACGAGCTTGCATTCACTCCCTAATGCCCTGCGTAATCGAAGCCTGAGCGCTTGACGCGTCACCCAGGGGTGAAGCGAATGTACGCGATCCACGTTCAATTAGCTCCAGCTTACTGGCGCTCTAAGAAATGGTGAGATGCAGCGTATGCACGCCCTCTCGGTCAACCAACCAGATTGGCACTACTAAAATACCGTTCCACCCTATTGCAGGGCATTCAATAAAATACTGATGGAGTCTGTGGCCCCTAACTTCCGTGCGCATACGTTCGTAGCGTCAAGATTTGCGGAGTCGACCAAAAAAGGGGAGAAGCATTCGATTTCAGACATCGAGGACAGATGGCCGCTTCGTAAAAAACCAAGGTACCTGACGGACTTGCCGCACACTCAATATGGCAAGTCAGTTCAGCGCTCATTTATCAGGAGGACACTTGCATCTCATCCGATCGCAATTGACTGAAATGTCGAGCCAAAACGAAGCACACACCAATCATTACACCGAAGAGCATACTCAATATGACTATCAAAGTCTTTTTTGGCTTTATTGGTCTAGACGATGGCTCAATGCTCCCATCCAGTCGATAGACCGACACATCTAAAAGATTCGAAGACAGCGTTTTGTAGAAACCATACTCCGCCTCAAGACTGCGTAACTGCCCAATGAAGGGATCATCCGACTTTCGTGCCTCCAGATTTTCAATTTCTGCTTTCAGTGCCTTAGTCCCGCGCATGTAGATGAGTTGCCCATCCAGGCTGCCTGCAATTTGAACAGCGGGATTTCCGGAAATAATCGGCGGCTTTTCCAACCCGATAGCTTCCGCTACCCGAAGGGCTTCGCGGAGCTTGGTGATTGTATCCTCCCGCATTTTTTGACTATAATCACGCAAATCGGAAATTTGCCGCTTAAGGTTACGCGCCCTGACTTCAGCTTCATATGCAATGTCTTTCATTATCTCCTGCTTCGCCAAGCTCCCTGCGCGACTCACATAATCTTGTGCCCACTGTGCAGCCTGGACCGGATCGACACTCTGAATAGAAACCATATACCTATCGGGCACATCTTTCGCAGGCTGAGATATCACTATGCTTTTGGAGAGCTCTGAATAGAGAAGATCCTTGCTGCCATTACGCTCTTCCTCACTCAATCCAGGCAATATAACTTCTTGAATAAATGATTGACGGAGAGCCTCCCCCTTTAAGTTTTGCAGAAATATCGAATATACATCCTTAACTGAAAAAGGAGTCAATTCTGCATCTTTGGTTCGGCCAAAATTTATATTTGCGATATCATTTTGAGTAGGAGATATTACAAAAGCTCTCGCCTCGTAAACTGGACGAGTTACAACAACATAGATTATAGCCATCAAAGTCATAACACAGGCAACAGTAAAAATTATCCATTTTTGTAACCAAAGCACACGAAACATACTGGAGAGATGCATCTCGTCAACGCCATTAGATTCTATATTGTTTAGCATTCGTTATACCCACACCTCTCATTTTCAACTTCCTCCCGCCACATTGGTGACAGAGATCATTCTCAAGCATAGTCAAGCCCCCCCCCTAGACCACCACACGAAAGTAAAATATTTCATCATGGAGTAGAGCGAGTAAAAACTATAAACCTCAGTTCACAACTCCTAATACAAAGAACACAACTTCTGTTTACTTATCCCACCAATCAGATCTATTTATCCCCGTCGAATCGAGCTTCGCCTTTGCTTAAACACCATCCCCAACAATGGGCCAAGCGCCATACCTACAAGCAAAAACACTACAATAAAAACTGAAATCGGCAGCGGTGGCGTCGCCACTCCCAAAAAAGAAATCGTAGTTGGCTGCTGATTTTCAAGCATAAAAATCAAAATCGCAACAGCCCCCCCTAGAAAACACAGGGCCAAGGCGGCGCTTTTAAACCTATGCATCCCTCCACCCCCTATGAACACCTTAAAGCTCGCCCTCTTCACCTTCCTCATCCTCATTCACCCGATCCCTTAGCTCTTTACCCGGCTTGAAATGAGGAACGAATTTCCCATCCAGACTGACAGACTGGCCAGTCTTCGGGTTTCGGCCTACGCGAGGTGCACGGTAGTGCAATGAGAAGCTGCCGAAGCCGCGGATCTCGATGCGATCGCCGGTAGCCAGGCATTGGGACATTTGCTCGAGCATGGTCTTGATGGCCAGCTCCACATCTTTGGATGAGAGCAGCCCTTGATGGGTGACAATTCGTTCGATCAACTCCGACTTCGTCATATTTTTCCCTTCTTTTTCAAGCAGCTAGATCAGCGCTTCAAAGGTTTTAGCATGCCCGAAGGATTTTGAACAGCCCGTGTATTGACTTATCTACACAGCGCTTGAGATACCCCGCGCAGGCAAGGAGTAGTGACATTTTTCGAAGCAAAAAGTTTGGGCGCTGGATTCAGGCAGCACGGAATGTTCGCCGCTCATCGGCAGACAACCAGCATGTTGCGTGTGAGATAGCCGGCTGGGTTCCAGCCAAAGGGGTAGTCACTCTCTTCATCTTTGGCATCGCTGGACCTGGTAATGACTTTGTAACCTTGCGCCTTACACTCACGATCCGCGCGCTTGTAGCATTTCTCCCAGCCCGAGCCGAGCCCTGAGCAGTCGATCTCTATGCCGCTAACCCCATGCACCACGTGGGTTTTGGTGGTCGTTGTACAGCCCATCAGAACCAGCACTGCCATTATGAAAATGAGCTTGTTCATGCGCTCCTTATGCAGGGTGACGACCCTACTGCTATGCACAGCCTAGACCAACCCGGAATAGACGGTTGATCCGTTTGCAGGTGCATTGGGCCCCCACCAAAGATCAAAAGATCGCAGCCTGCGGCAGCTCCTACGGGATCGTGTGTTTCCAGGGGTTTAGGGAGGGGTCGGCGAAGATAGCGATCTTTTGGCGGTTGCGAAGGTTATCCAGGAGCAAGATCAAAAGATCGTCCGAACGCGGCCCGAACCTGCGGCAGCTCCGTATTCGGTACACAGCTCAAATCCCAGGCACAAAAAAGGGCGACCGAAGTCGCCCTTTTTCTATGGTCTGACAGAACTTAGTTCTGTTTTTCCATTTGTGCACGCAACAGGTCGCCCAGAGTGGTAGGACCAGCAGCGATGTTATCCGAGGCTGGCTTGTCGCGCAGGCTCTGGATAGCTTCTTTCTCGTCTTCAACGTCTTTCGACTTGATCGAGAGCTGGATTACGCGGCTCTTGCGGTCAACGCTGATGATCTTGGCTTCAACTTCTTCGCCTTCCTTCAGAACGTTACGTGCATCTTCGATGCGGTCACGGCTGATTTCGGAGGCTTTCAGAGTAGCTTCGATATCGGTAGCCAAAGTGATGATGGCGCCTTTGGCGTCAACTTCTTTCACGATGCCTTTAACGATTGCGCCTTTGTCGTTCTCTTGAACGTACTCGGAGAACGGATCGCTTTCCAGTTGCTTGATGCCCAGGGAGATACGCTCACGCTCTGGGTCAACCGACAGGATAACGGTGTCCAGCTCGTCGCCCTTCTTGAAGCGGCGAACGGCTTCTTCGCCCACTTCGTTCCAGGAGATGTCGGACAGGTGAACCAGGCCGTCGATGCCGCCGTCCAGACCAATGAAGATACCGAAATCGGTGATCGACTTGATGGTGCCGGAGATTTTATCGCCCTTGTTGAACTGGCCAGAGAAATCTTCCCATGGGTTGGATTTGCACTGTTTGATGCCGAGGGAGATACGACGACGCTCTTCGTCGATGTCCAGAACCATGACTTCCACTTCGTCGCCGACTTGTACGACTTTCGAAGGGTGGATGTTCTTGTTGGTCCAGTCCATTTCGGAAACGTGTACCAGGCCTTCCACGCCTTCTTCCAGCTCAGCGAAGCAGCCGTAGTCGGTCAGGTTGGTTACACGCGCGGTAACGCGAGTGCTTTCCGGGTAACGAGCTTTGATAGCGACCCATGGATCTTCGCCCAGCTGTTTCAAGCCCAGGGAAACACGATTGCGCTCGCGATCGTACTTCAGAACCTTGACATCGATCTCGTCGCCAACGTTGACGATTTCGGAAGGATGCTTGATACGCTTCCAAGCCATGTCGGTAATGTGCAGCAGGCCATCGACGCCACCCAGATCGACGAATGCGCCGTAATCGGTGAGGTTTTTGACGATACCTTTGACTTGCTGACCTTCCTGCAAGGATTCCAGCAGAGCTTCACGCTCGGCGGAGTTCTCGGCTTCGAGGACGCTGCGACGGGAAACGACAACGTTGTTGCGTTTCTGGTCGAGTTTGATGACCTTGAACTCGAGCTCTTTGCCTTCCAGGTGCGTGGTGTCGCGCACTGGACGGACGTCAACCAGAGAACCTGGCAGGAACGCACGGATGCCGTTAACGTCGACAGTGAAGCCGCCTTTAACCTTACCGTTGATAACGCCCTTGACCACTTCTTCGGCTGCGAAGGCTGCTTCCAGAACAATCCAGCATTCAGCGCGCTTGGCTTTTTCACGGGACAGTTTGGTTTCGCCAAAGCCGTCTTCGACCGCGTCCAGCGCAACGTGAACTTCATCACCGATGTTGATGTTCAGTTCGCCAGCGTCGTTGTGGAACTGCTCCAGCGGGATGAGGCCTTCAGACTTCAAACCAGCGTGAACGGTTACCCAACCCGCTTGGTAATCGATATCAACGATGACTGCGGTGATGATGGAGCCAGCCTGAAGGTTCAGGGTTTTTAGGCTTTCTTCAAAGAGTTCTGCAAAGCTTTCGCTCATTTTAATTCCTGTTGATAAGGGCGAAGAATACGCCCATCTGCCACATCCCAGACGATGTGGGTTACGTTCATATAAAAGAAAAGCCGCAGGACTATGCCTGGAGTCCCCTGCGGAATTTCTTGGTCATCCGGCGATATCGCGAATGGCGATCTCGCTCATGATGCGTTGCAACACCTGCTCGATGGACAATTCCGTGGAATCCAGCTGTATGGCGTCAGCCGCCGGCTTGAGCGGGGCTACCGCTCGCTGGGTGTCACGCTCATCGCGTGCACGTATCTCATCTAGCAGACTCGACAGACTAACATCATCGCCCATGGCCTTCAACTGCAAGTAACGACGACGAGCACGCTCCTCGGCACTGGCGGTCAGAAAGATCTTCAGCGGTGCATCGGGGAACACCACCGTGCCCATGTCCCGGCCATCCGCCACCAGCCCCGGAAGTTCCTGAAACGCTCGCTGGCGCTGCAGCAACGCGTCGCGCACCGCCGGCAGCGCGGCGACCTGGGAAGCCCAGGCACCGACTTGTTCGTTGCGCAGGTCGTCAGTGACGTCGTCGCCTTCGAGGATGATCCGCTGCGGATGACCGTCGGTCGCCGCGACGAATTGCACGTCGAGATGAGCGGCGAGCAATTTCAGCGATTCTTCATTGGTCAGGTCGACCCCATGATTACGCGCAGCAAAGGCCAGCAGGCGATACAACGCACCGGAGTCCAGCAGACACCAGCCCAGGCGCTTGGCCAGAATACCGGCGATGGTGCCTTTGCCCGAACCGCTCGGCCCATCGATGGTAATGACAGGTGCCTTGATCATCACGACTGAGCCTCTTGCGCAACGCGGATACCGACTTGCGCGCACAACGCGAGGAAGTTAGGGAATGAAGTCGCGACGTTGGCGCAGTCATGGATGCGGATCGGCGCGCTGGCGCGCAGCGAAGCAACACTGAAGGCCATGGCAATCCGGTGATCGCCGTGACCGTGCACTTCACCGCCGCCGATCTGGCCACCGTCGATGATGATGCCATCCGGGGTCGGTTCGCATTTGACGCCCAGCGCCAGCAAGCCATCGGCCATGACCTGGATACGATCCGACTCTTTGACTCGCAGCTCTTCCGCGCCACGCAGCACCGTGCGCCCTTCGGCACAGGCGGCAGCCACGAACAGCACCGGGAATTCGTCGATGGCCAGCGGGACCAGCTCTTCCGGGATCTCGATACCCTTCAGTTTAGCCGCACGCACACGCAGGTCGGCCACTGGCTCGCCGCCGACTTCACGCTGGTTTTCCAGGGTGATGTCAGCGCCCATCAGACGCAGAATGTCGATGACGCCGGTACGGGTCGGGTTGATGCCGACGTGCTCAAGCACCAGCTCGGAACCTTCGGCGATCGACGCCGCGACCAGGAAGAACGCCGAGGAAGAAATATCTCCCGGGACCTCAATATGAGTCGCCGTCAGTTGGTGTCCGGACTCGACCGAAGCCGTAGCGCCTTCAACGGTTACCGGGTAGCCGAAACCACGCAACATACGCTCGGTATGGTCGCGGGTCGGTGCCGGCTCGGTCACGGTGGTCTTGCCTTCGGCATACAAACCAGCCAACAGCAGGCAGGATTTAACCTGGGCGCTGGCCATCGGCATGGTGTAGGTCAGACCTTTGAGCTTATTGCCACCGCGAATGGTCATCGGCGGACGACCTTCTGCGGCCGTTTCGATGACCGCACCCATTTCGCGCAGCGGGTTGGCCACACGGTTCATCGGGCGCTTGGACAGCGAAGCGTCGCCGGTCAGGGTGCTATCGAAGTTCTGCGCAGCCAAAAGGCCAGACAGCAGACGCATCGAGGTACCGGAGTTGCCCAGATAGATCGGGCCTGGCGCAGGCTTCAGGCCGTGCAGGCCGACGCCGTGAATGGTCACGCGACCGTGGTGCGGACCCTCGATCACTACGCCCATGTCGCGGAAGGCTTGCAGCGTCGCCAGGGCGTCTTCGCCCTCGAGGAAGCCTTCCACTTCGGTAACGCCGCAGGCCAAGGAGCCGAGCATGATCGAACGGTGGGAAATCGATTTATCGCCCGGTACACGAATCCGCCCAGTCAGGCGGCCACCAGGTTGTGCCAGGAAAATCAGGTCGTTGGAGTTCATAGCGTCCACATAGGCCCGGCGGGCCAGGATTTTACTGAAATGCTCGCGGGCAACCCGGGCGCGAGTGAACACGCCCAATAATTGGTGCCCATCCCCTGCATCGACCGCGTCGCGCAAGGCGTCGAGGTCGCTGCGAAATGTATCGAGTGTGCGCAGGACAGCTTCGCGATTGGCGAGGAAGATGTCGTGCCACATGACCGGGTCACTCCCGGCGATTCTTGTGAAATCGCGGAAACCGCCCGCAGCGTAACGGAAGATCTCAAGATTTTCATTGCGCTTGGCCAATGAATCGACCAAACCGAAGGCCAGCAGGTGAGGCAAATGGCTGGTCGCCGCCAGCACTTCGTCATGACGCTCGACCTGCATGTGCTCGACATCGGCGCCCAATTCGCGCCACAACCGGTCGACCACCGCCAAGGCTGCCGGATCGGTCTGATCCAGCGGTGTCAGAATCACTTTATGGCGACGGAACAGCTCGGCATTGGAGGCTTCCACCCCGCTCTGCTCGGAACCGGCAATGGGATGCCCCGGCACGAAACGCGCCGGCATACCGCCGAACGCCTCGGTTGCCGCACGCACCACATTGCCTTTGGCGCTGCCGACATCGGTCAGAATCGCTTGCCCCAGATCCATGCCGGCCAACCGCGCGAGCATTTTCTCCATGGCCAGGATCGGCACGGCCAGCTGAATCACCTCAGCCCCCTGACAAGCAACCGCCAGGTCCTCTTCGCAACGATCGACCACGCCCAGCTCAACCGCCAGCTTGCGCGATTGCGGATCAAGATCGACACCCACCACTTCGCGGCACAGGCCACTTTCGCGCAAGCCTTTGGCGAAGGAGCCGCCAATCAGACCCAGACCGACCACCACCAGGCGACCGATCACAGGCACAGCAGGTTGCGTTGCGATGACATCAACCACGAGCCAGAACCTTGGCCAGCGCCTCGAGGAAGCGGCTGTTTTCCGCCGGCAGACCAATGGTCACCCGCAGGTGATTCGGCATGCCGTAGTTGGCCACCGGACGCACGATCACGCCCTCACGCAGCAATCCCTGGTACACCGGCGCGGCAACGCGCTCCAGGTCGACGGCAATGAAGTTGCCTTTGGAGGGGATCCAGCTCAGCCCCAACTCGCGAAAGCCCGCTTCCAGTTGTTGCATGCCGGACTCGTTCAAGCGCCGGCTTTCAGCCAGATACTCGACATCCTGCAGCGCGGCACAGGCCGCGGCGAGGGCCAGGCTGTTGACGTTGAACGGCTGACGCACACGGTTCAGCACATCGGCGACGACTGCGGTGGACAAGCCATAGCCGACACGCAGCGCAGCCAGGCCGTAGGCCTTGGAGAACGTCCGCGAGACCAGCAGGTTCGGGTAAGCCGCGAGGAAATCCAGCCCATCCGGGAGATCGCCGCCCTCGGCATACTCGATATAGGCTTCATCGAGCACCACCAGCACACGCTCAGGCACATCCTGAAGGAATTCGTCCAGCGCCTCGGCATCGAACCAGGTTCCGGTCGGATTGTTCGGATTGGCGATGAAGACCACCCGGGTATTGCTGTCGATGGCCTCGAGCATTGCCGGCAGATCGTGCCCCCAGTTTTTGGCTGGAATAACACGCGCATCGGCACCCACGGCCTGGGTGACGATCGGATAGACCGCGAACGCATGCTCGCTGAACACCGCATTCAGCCCCGGGGCCAGGTAGGCACGGGCCACCAGCTCGAGAATGTCGTTGGAACCGTTGCCCAGGGTCACCTGGTCGAGCTGCACGCGGCATTGCTCGGCCAGCAGGCTTTTGAGGGCAAAGCCGTTGCCATCCGGATAGCGGGTCAGTTCGACCAGCGCCTCATGAATCGCCGCCAGCGCTTTAGGACTGGCACCCAGCGGGTTTTCGTTGCTCGCCAGCTTGACGATTTTGGCCGGATCCAGGTCCAGCTCGCGTGCCAGTTCGTCCACGGGTTTTCCCGGGACGTAAGGCGAAAGTTGTTGTACGCCTGGCTGTGCCAGAGCGAGGAAGTCGCCACTCATTGTCTAAGCCTCAGAGAACCGCTTTCGGGTAGGAACCCAGCACCTTGAGTGCCACTGCTTCCTGACTGATCTTCTCCAGCACACCCTTGACCAGCGGGTCGCGGTGATGGCCGACGAAGTCGATGAAGAACACATAGGTCCATTTGCCGCTGCGCGAAGGCCGGGTTTCGATCCGCGTCAGGTCGATGCCATTGTCGTGGAACGGCACCAACAGCTCGTGAAGCGCGCCTGGCTTGTTGCTCATGGAAACGATGATGGAGGTTTTATCATCACCGGTTGGCGGCACTTCCTGGCTGCCGATCATCAAGAAGCGCGTGGAGTTGTCCGGGCGGTCCTCGATTTTCTCGGCCAGACGGGTCAAGCCGTAGAGCTCGGCCGCCATGTCGCCGGCAATTGCCGCCGAGTTCCACTCACCCTTGACCCGCTTGGCCGCGTCGGCGTTGCTGGACACCGCCACGCGCTCGACATTCGGGTAATGGGCGTCCAGCCACTTGCGGCACTGGGCCAGGGACTGAGCGTGGGAATAGATGCGGCTGATACTGTCGGTCTTGGTGTTTTCACCGACCAGCAGGTGATGGTGGATCCGCAACTCGACTTCGCCACAGATCACCATGTCGTGCTCGAGGAAGCTGTCGAGGGTGTGGTTGACCGCGCCCTCGGTGGAGTTTTCCACCGGGACCACGCCAAAGTTCACCGCACCGGCAGCCACTTCGCGGAACACTTCATCGATCGCCGCCATGGGCTTGGAGATCACCGCATGCCCGAAGTGCTTCAAGGCCGCGGCTTGGGTGAAGGTGCCTTCCGGGCCGAGATAAGCCACTTTCAGCGGCTGCTCCAGGGCCAGGCACGACGACATGATTTCACGGAACAACCGCGCCATCTCTTCGTTGCCCAACGGCCCCTGGTTGCGCTCCATGACACGCTTGAGCACCTGGGCTTCACGCTCAGGACGATAGAACACCGGCACTTCGCCTTCAGCCAGCGAAGCCATCTTGACTCGTGCGACTTCCTGGGCGCAGCGCGCGCGCTCACTGATCAGCTCGAGGACCTTTTCGTCCAGGCTATCAATACGCAGGCGCAGTGCCTTGAGTTCTTGCTCGGACATTAACCGTGTTCCTTCTCGAACTCTGCCATGTACGCCACCAGCGCGTTGACCGCGATGATGTCGACGGCGTTGTAGATAGAGGCACGCATGCCACCTACCGAACGGTGACCCTTGAGGTTCAACAGGCCACGCTCCTCGGCGCCCGCCAGGAACGGCTTGTCCAGGCGATCGTCAGCCAGGCGGAACGGCACGTTCATCCACGAGCGGTCGGACTTGTTGATCGGGTTGCTGTACAAGCCGCTGGCGTCGATGAAGTCATACAGCGTGCGCTGTTTGACGTCATTGAGCTTGCCGATGGCGTCTACACCACCTTGCTCTTTCAGCCACTCGAACACCAGCCCGGACAGGTACCAGGCCAGTGTTGGCGGGGTGTTGTACATGGAGCCGTTGTCGGCCGCGACCTTGTAGTCGAGCATGGTCGGGCAGATCGAACGGGCGCGACCCAGCAGGTCTTCGCGAATGATCGTGACGACAATACCGCTCGGACCGATGTTTTTCTGGGCACCGGCGTAGATCATGCCGAAACGCGAGACATCCACCGGGCGCGACAGGATGTCCGAAGACATGTCAGCAACCAGTGGCACATCGCCGGTTTCCGGGATCCAGCTGAATTCCAGGCCGCCAATGGTTTCGTTCGGCGCGTAATGCACGTAGGCCGCGTCTTGCGACAGCTTCCATTCGTTCTGGCCGGGAATGGCGAAATAGTCGTAAGGCTTGGCCGTCGCTGCCACATTGACGGTGCCGAAGCGCGAAGCTTCTTCAATGGCTTTCTGCGACCAGATACCGGTGTCGATATAGTCGGCCTTGCCGGTTTCCGGCAACAGGTTCAGAGGAATCTGAGCAAATTGCTGGCTGGCGCCGCCTTGCAGAAACAGCACTTTATAGTTCGAGGGGATACCCATCAGATCCCGCAGGTCCTGCTCGGCCTTGGTCGCGATGGACACGAACTCATCACTGCGATGGCTCATTTCCATGACCGACAGGCCCTTGCCATGCCAATCGAGGAGTTCACCCTGCGCGCGCTGCAGAACAGCTTCAGGAAGCGCCGCGGGACCGGCACAGAAGTTATAGGCTCTCTTGCTCACATCCAATCTCGCTCTGATTTGGTGGGATCACGCAATAAATCCAACATTCATCTGGACAAACAACAAGGGGGAGAATTTTCATCCGCCCCCCTTGCGTGTCCGTTTACTCCTGCGGTTCGGCGTCGTCTGCCGCGGCATCGAGTTGCTGGTCTTCAACAACATCATCGATGACTGCACCGCCCTCGAACTCAACAGCTTCTTCGCCGTCAACAACCTCTTCGCCTTCCAGCTCTTCGCCTTCGACTTCGGACGGCTCCTGAACGCGCTCAAGGCCAACCAGCGTTTCGTCGCTGGCCAGCTTGATCAGGGTCACGCCCTGAGTGTTGCGGCCCAGGCTGGAGACTTCGTCTACGCGGGTACGAACCAGTGTGCCCTGGTCGGAAATCAGCATGATTTCCTCGCCGTCGAGCACCTGGACCGCACCGACCAGACGGCCGTTGCGATCATTGCTGACCATGGCGATAACGCCCTGACCGCCACGCTTGTACTCAGGGAACTCGCTGATGGCAGTACGCTTGCCGTAACCACGCGCCGAAGCGGTGAGGATCTGGCTGCCCTCTTCCGGGATCAGCATGGAGATCAGTTTCTGACCTTCTGGCAGACGCATGCCACGCACACCGCGAGCGGTACGCCCCATGGCGCGAACGTCGGACTCTTTGAAGCGGGTGACCTTGCCTCCGTCGGAGAACAGCATGACTTCGCGCTCGCCATCGGTGATGGCCGCGGAAATCAGCACGTCGCCTTCGTCCAGCTCCAGCGCGATCAGACCGACGCTGCGTTGACGGCTGAATTGCTCCAGCGGCGTCTTCTTCACGGTACCGTCAGCGGTGGCCATGAAGATGTAGTGACCTTCGGTGTACTCGTCGACCGGCAGCATGGTGGTGATGTACTCACCCTCACCCAACGGCAGCAGGTTGACCAACGGACGACCGCGGGCAGCGCGGGACGCTTCCGGAATTTCGTAGGTTTTCAGCCAGTAGACCTTGCCCTTGCTGGAGAACAGCAACAGCGTGGTGTGACTGTTGGCAACCAGCAGGTGAGCGATGTAGTCCTCATCCTTGACGCCGGTAGCCGATTTGCCTTTACCGCCACGACGCTGAGCCTGGTACGCAGCCAATGGCTGGGTCTTGGCGTAGCCACCGTGGGAAATGGTCACGACGCGTTCTTCTTCCGGGATCATGTCACCCAGGGTCAGGTCGAGACGGGCATCGAGGATCTCGGTGCGACGCACATCGCCGTACTCGGCACGAATGACTTCCAGTTCCTCGCGGATCACTTCCATCAGGCGCGTAGCGCTGTTGAGGATGCGGATCAGCTCACCGATCTGGTTGAGGATTTCCTGGTATTCGGCCAGCAGCTTTTCGTGTTCCAGGCCGGTCAGACGATGCAGACGCAGCTCCAGAATGGCTTGTGCCTGTTCTGGCGAGAGGAAGTATTTGCCCTCACGCAGACCGTATTGCGGGTCGAGGTTGTCCGGACGGCAGGAGTCGGCACCGGCACGTTCGACCATCGCTACTACCGCGCTGGATTCCCAAGGCGTGCTGATCAGCGCTTCCTTGGCTTCCGACGGCGTTGGCGAGGCCTTGATCAGGGCAATAACCGGGTCGATGTTCGACAACGCAACCGCTTGACCTTCAAGGATGTGGCCACGTTCGCGGGCTTTGCGCAGTTCGAATACGGTACGCCGGGTCACCACTTCGCGACGGTGACGTACGAAGGCTTCCAGCAGGTCCTTGAGGTTGAGGATCCGCGGACGGCCGTCGATCAGCGCCACGATGTTGATGCCGAACACCGCTTGCAGCTGGGTCTGGGCGTAGAGGTTGTTGAGGATCACCTCAGGCACTTCGCCACGACGCAGCTCGATCACCACCCGCATACCGTCTTTGTCAGACTCGTCGCGCAGTTCGGTGATACCTTCAAGCTTCTTCTCTTTGACCAGCTCGGCGATCTTCTCGATCAGCCGCGCCTTGTTCAGCTGGTAAGGCAGTTCGGTGATGACGATCTGCTGACGACCACCGACCTTGTCGATATCTTCGATGATCGAGCGGGCACGCATGTAAATGCGCCCGCGACCGGTGCGGTAGGCTTCGATGATACCGGCGCGACCGTTGATGATCGCCGCCGTCGGGAAGTCCGGACCGGGGATGAATTGCATCAGCTCATCGATGGTCAACTCAGGGTTTTCGATGAGTGCCAGGCAACCGTCGATGACTTCACCGAGGTTGTGCGGCGGAATGTTGGTCGCCATGCCCACGGCAATACCGCTGGAACCGTTGACCAGCAGGTTGGGGATCCTGGTCGGCATGACCGCCGGGATCATTTCGGTGCCGTCGTAGTTCGGCACCCAGTCCACGGTTTCTTTATGCAGGTCGGCCAGCAGCTCGTGCGCCAGCTTGCTCATGCGCACTTCGGTGTATCGCATGGCCGCGGCGTTGTCGCCGTCGACCGAACCGAAGTTGCCCTGGCCGTCTACCAGCAGGTAGCGCAGGGAAAAAGGCTGGGCCATACGAACGATGGTGTCGTAGACCGCAGTATCACCGTGGGGGTGATACTTACCGATCACGTCACCGACAACACGGGCGGATTTCTTGTACGGCTTGTTCCAGTCGTTACTCAGCTCGCTCATCGCGAACAGTACGCGCCGGTGCACGGGCTTCAAGCCATCGCGCGCATCAGGCAGTGCCCGCCCGACAATTACGCTCATTGCGTAATCGAGGTAGGACTGCCTCATCTCGTCTTCGATATTGACCGGGATGATTTCTTTGGCCAGTTCGCCCATGAGAAGCCTGATTCCTTTTTCTGGTGAAACCTCGTCACATCCATATGGGACGAACGAAGCTCGTCGCTGCAGGCTGGGTGCCGTGCATCGACTTACGACAAATCAACGAGTTATGCCATGGATCTGCGCAGTAAAGGCAGCCACATCGGGCAACCCTGGAAACCGCCGGATGTTATCACAATCGCCGCCACGCACCTATCCCCCAGACGCGCATGGAGCATAGTTAGTTGACCGGTGACAGCCTGATAGGGGACGAGAGAAGCTTAGAGCCAGGATCAGCTGGCAATGACTGGCGTTTTATTGAGCATTCAGCGCCGATCCTCACGTGCAAACACCGACCCGCAGGAGCTGCCGAAGGCTGCGATCTTTTTGGGACCGCCACCGACTTGCGTCGAAAGGATCAAAAGATCGCAGCCTGCGGCAGTTCCTACGCCGACCAGATACACCCGCGATATTGCCGGAACATGTGACCCGCAGCGCGCCTCAATGCAACCGCTTGCGGCACATCAACTGCGTCATTTTCGCGGTATCCGGCCGCTCGACGATGCCTTTTTCGGTAATGATTGCGTCGATCAGGTCCGCCGGGGTGACGTCGAACACCGGGTTGAACGCATCGACATCAGCCCCTACCCGCTTGCCGCCGACTTCCAGCAGCTCACTGCCAGCCCGCTCTTCGATGGGGATGTCATCACCGCTGGCCAGACTCATGTCGATGGTCGAACTCGGCGCCACCACCATGAAGCGCACACCATGGTGCATCGCGCAGACCGCCAGTTGGTAGGTGCCGATCTTGTTCGCCACATCGCCATTGGCGGTGATCCGGTCGGCGCCGACGATCACCCAGGTAACACCCTTGGTTTTCATGATGTGCGCGGCCGCGGAGTCAGCGTTCAGGGTGACGGGAATGCCTTCGTTGGCCAGTTCCCAGGCGGTCAGCCGTGAACCTTGCAACCAGGGCCGGGTTTCGTTGGCGTAGACGCGCTCCACCATACCTTCCAGGTAAGCACCGCGAATCACCCCCAACGCGGTACCGAAACCACCGGTAGCCAGGGCGCCGGTATTGCAATGGGTGAGGATCGCCTGGGCATTGCCCTGATGCTTGCGGATCAGGTCGACACCCAATTGCGCCATGGTCAGATTGGCTTCGCGATCGCTCTCATGAATCGCCAAGGCCTCGGCCTCAAGGAACGCCAATGGATGGGCATGCCCTTTCAGACGCTCAAGTCGCTCGCGCATGCGGTTCAGCGCCCAGAACAGATTGACCGCCGTCGGCCGCGAGTCCGCGAGCAAGGCGAAGTCCTCCTCCAGGGCGGCCTGCCAGTCACCGCCGGCAGCCAAGCGTGCGCGCGCCGCCAGCACCACCGCATACGCCGCACTGATGCCAATGGCCGGGGCGCCGCGCACCACCATCGAACGAATGGCCTCGGCCACGCCGGCTGCAGTGGTGTAAGCAATCCAGCTTTCTTCGAACGGCAGAATGCGCTGATCAAGCAGGTACAGGGCGCCGTCCCGCCAATCGATGGCCTTCACCTTCTCCGCAGCCAACAGTCGATCGCGCATGCTTCCCCCATACTCACTAACAAAAGCCGCCGATTATAGCGATCCCCCCGCGAAGACGCTCGGGTATACTTCGCCATCCTTTATAACAGCACCGGAAACCGCCCGAGATGCCGAACACCGCCGCCCCGCTCGACTTATTATTGCTGCCGACCTGGTTGGTGCCTGTCGAACCCGCCGGTGTGGTCCTCAAAGAACATGGCCTGGGCATCCGCGACGGGCGCATTGCCTTTATCGGCCCACGTGCCGAAGCCCTGAAACTCAACGCCGGCGAAGTTCGCGAACTGCCAGGCATGCTGCTCAGCCCCGGCCTGATCAATGCTCACGGGCACGCGGCGATGACCCTGTTTCGCGGCCTGGCCGACGACTTGCCGCTGATGACCTGGCTGGAACAGCATATCTGGCCGGCCGAGGCCAAGTGGGTCGATGAGGATTTTGTCCGCGACGGTACCGATCTGGCCATCGCCGAACAGCTTAAAGGCGGCATCACCTGCTTCTCGGACATGTATTTCTTTCCGAAAGTTGCCAGTGAACGGGTGCATGACAGCGGTATTCGCGCACAAATCGCCATTCCGATCCTCGACTTCCCGATTCCCGGCGCCAGCGATGCCGATGAGGCCATCCGCCAGGCCGTCGCGTTGTTCAGCGATCTCAAGCACCATCCGCGCATCAAGATCGCCCTGGGCCCCCATGCCCCTTACACCGTCGGTGACGAGAACCTCGAAAAAATCCGGGTGATTGCCGAGGAACTGGACATCTCTATTCATATGCACGTTCACGAAACCGCCTTTGAAGTACAGCAATCCGTCGAGCAGCTCGGCGAGCGCCCCGTGGCCCGCCTGGGACGCCTGGGCATGCTCGGGCCGCGCTTCCAGGCCGTACACATGACGCAAATCAGCGACGATGACCTGACTTTACTGGTAGAAAGTAACAGCAGTGTGATCCATTGTCCGGAATCGAACCTGAAACTGGCTAGCGGCTTCTGCCCGGTCGAGCGTTTGTGGCTGGCCGGGGTCAACGTGGCTATCGGCACCGACGGCGCGGCCAGCAACAATGACCTCGATCTGCTCGGCGAAACCCGTACCGCAGCGCTGCTGGCCAAGGCCGTCGCTGGCTCGGCAACGGCCCTGGATGCCCACCGCGCCTTGCGCATGGCCACGCTCAATGGCGCCCGGGCGCTGGGTCTGGATGGCGAAACTGGCTCACTGGAAGTCGGCAAGGCCGCCGACCTGGTGGCCTTTGATCTCTCCGGCCTGGCGCAACAGCCGGTATACGACCCGGTCTCGCAGCTTATATATGCCACCAGTCGCGACTGCGTGAAACACCTGTGGGTCGCCGGCAAGCAATTGCTCGACGACCGGCGCCTGACCCGCCTGGACGAACAACAGCTCTGCGCCACGGCGACAGCCTGGGGCGAACGCATCAGCGGCCACTGCCAATAGATAGAAAACCCTCGAGCCAACGCTCGAGGCTGACCACAGAATTTATCAGCTTTAGAGGATGACCCCATGAGCAACGTCGACCACGCTGAAATCGCCAAATTCGAAGCACTCGCCCATCGCTGGTGGGACCGTGAAAGCGAGTTCAAACCGCTGCACGACATCAACCCGCTACGGGTCAACTGGATTGACGAGCGGGTAAAACTGGCCGGCAAGAAGGTCCTCGACGTCGGTTGCGGCGGCGGCATCCTCAGCGAAGCCATGGCTCAGCGCGGCGCTACCGTCATGGGCATCGACATGGGTGAAGCACCGCTGGCCGTGGCCCAGTTGCATCAACTGGAGTCCGGTGTCAGCGTCGAGTACCGGCAGATCACCGCCGAAGGCCTGGCCGAGGAAATGCCCGAGCAATTCGACGTGATCACTTGCCTGGAAATGCTCGAACACGTGCCGGACCCGT
The DNA here is from genome assembly GCF_057838875.1 of Pseudomonas sp. KH_050. Classification (NCBI taxonomy): domain Bacteria; kingdom Pseudomonadati; phylum Pseudomonadota; class Gammaproteobacteria; order Pseudomonadales; family Pseudomonadaceae; genus Pseudomonas; species Pseudomonas sp. KH_050. The sequence continues at coordinate 4,845,895 of NZ_CM174478.1, forward strand.
CTTCAGTGATCCGCGCCTGTTTCCGTATGGTCAAGCCCGGCGGCCAGGTGTTCTTCTCCACCATCAACCGCAATCCGAAGGCGTTCCTGTTCGCCATCGTCGGCGCCGAATACATCATGAAACTGCTGCCGCGCGGCACTCACGATTTCAAGAAGTTCATCCGCCCTTCCGAGCTTGGTGCCTGGAGCCGCTCTGCCGGGCTGACGGTCAAGGACATCATTGGCCTGACCTACAACCCGCTGACCAAGCACTACAAACTGGCGTCCGACGTCGACGTCAACTACATGATCCAGACCCTGCGAGAGGAATAGGCCCATGCGTATCAGAGCGGTTCTTTTTGACATGGATGGCACCCTGCTCGACACCGCACCGGACTTTATCGCCATCTGCCAGAGCATGCGTGCCGATCGCGGCCTGGCGCCGATTTCCGACAAGCACATCCGCGACGAGATCTCCGGCGGCGCCCGGGCCATGGTGGCAGTAACCTTCTCGATGGACCCGGAATCACCGGGCTTCGAGGAACTGCGCCTGGAGTTTCTGGAGCGCTACCTGAAAGACTGCGCCGTCCACAGCAAACTGTTCGATGGCATGGCCGAGCTCCTGGCCGACATCGAAAAGGCCAACCTGATCTGGGGCGTTGTAACCAACAAGCCGCTGCGTTTTGCCGAGCCGATCATGCAGCAACTGGGGCTGGCCGAGCGTTCGGCCGTGCTGATCTGCCCGGACCATGTGAAGAACAGCAAGCCTGATCCAGAGCCGCTGATCCTTGCCTGCAAGATGCTCGACCTGGATCCGGCCAGCGTGCTGTTCGTCGGCGATGACCTGCGCGATATCGAATCGGGCCGCGATGCCGGCACCAGAACCGCCGCCGTGACCTATGGCTATATTCATCCGGACGACAACCCAAGGCATTGGGGGGCGGATGTGGTGATCGATCATCCGCTGGAGTTGCGCAAGGTGCTGGATAACGCGTTGTGTGGTTGCTGATTATTTCGAACGGCGCTGACAGCAAAAGATTGCAGGCTACGCCAGCTCCTACACTGATCGCGCACACCCTGCAGGAGCTGCCGAAGGCTGCGATCTTTTCGGGATCGCCTTGGCACTGTGCCTGTTTCTGATTTCTGTTGAGGTTTTTTATGTTTGATTACTCCGCTCGCCCTGAACTGCTCAAAGACCGGGTCATTCTGGTCACCGGTGCCGGCCGCGGCATCGGTGCTGCTGCCGCCAAAGCCTTTGCCGCCCATGGCGCCACCGTGCTGCTGCTGGGCAAGACCGAAGCCAATCTGACCCAGGTCTACGACGAAATCGAAGCGGCCGGCCACCCACTGCCAGTGGTCATTCCATTCAACCTGGAAACCGCGTTGCCGCATCAATACGACGAGTTGGCGGCGATGGTCGAAAGCGAATTCGGGCACCTCGATGGTTTGCTGCACAACGCTTCGATCATTGGTCCACGCACGCCCATTGAGCAGCTGTCCGGCGAGAACTTCATGCGCGTGATGCAAGTCAACGTCAACGCCATGTTCATGCTGACCAGCACCATGCTGCCGCTGCTCAAGCTGTCTCAGGATGCGTCGGTGGTGTTCACCTCAAGCAGCGTCGGACGCAAAGGCCGAGCCTATTGGGGCGCCTATGGGGTGTCGAAGTTTGCCACCGAAGGCCTGATGCAAACCCTGGCCGATGAACTGGACACTGTCGCCCCGGTGCGTGCCAATAGCATCAACCCTGGCGCCACCCGCACCAGCATGCGCGCACAGGCATACCCGGGCGAAAACCCGACCAACAATCCAACGCCTGAAGAAATCATGCCGGTCTACCTGTACCTGATGGGCCCCGATAGCGCCGGCATCAACGGCCAGGCTTTCGACGCCCAGTAAAACGCCCTCTCCAGGGCCACGACGGAATACCGTCGCGGCCCATACAGCAAGGTCATAAGGCCAGCTTTTATGTCAGATAAATGCCATTACACTCGTAAGCATTTGTTCCACTCTCGTTCAACAAATTGAATTCAAACGATTTTTATTTAGTTGAACCGAATGGCACGACTTTCGCTCTAACACTGCTCAGACACGCAGAGTGTTAGCGAAGCGGGACTCGCCTGAGCCGGGGCTTATACCGGTAGGTAAGGCAGATAGAGTCTAGTCACTCGTCCCACGGGACTGATGGATTAGCATGACTCGCAGCCCGAAGCCGCTCTCACCCAGCCTGCAAGACAGCATTACGTGCTTAGGGGCTCCCATTATATGAAACTTGCTACCCAGACCAACGCAATTGACTTCGATAGCGCCAAATTGCAACGCCTGGGCTTTGGTCAGCAGTCCCCCCTCCTACAGCGTCCCGTCAGTCTTGCGCAACTGCGCCAGCAACTGGGCCTGCAACTGCAAACCAGTCTCGAACCACAGCACATCCTGGGTGTGTTCTTCCGCGAAACCCAATGCCTTGTGCCACTGGCTGCCTTGAACTACCAGCATCAGGCCAGCGACTTGCGCCTGGCGTTCGGCCAGGGTGGGCACCACAGTGTGAGCTACAGCCTCAGCCACGAAGGCGAACACTTGGGTGAACTGGTATTTCGGCGCAATCAACGCTTCGGCGAACAGGAACTGGGTAACCTGGAGTCCTTGCTGTCAGCCCTGCTCTACCCGGTGCGCAATGCCTTGTTGTACCGGGCAGCGACTCGAAGTGCGCTGCGCGACCCATTGACAGAAACCGGCAACCGCATCGCCATGGACCAGACACTGCAACGGGAAATTGAAGTGTCTCGCCGACATCTGCAGCCGCTATCGCTGCTGATGCTGGACATCGACCACTTCAAGAAGATCAACGACAGCCATGGCCACACTGCCGGCGACCAGGTGCTCAAGGCTGTTGCCGCCTTGATCAAAGGCCAATTGCGCAATGTCGACATGGTGTTTCGATTCGGCGGCGAGGAATTTCTGATCCTGCTCTCCAACACCGGCCGAGAATCCGCCGCGCGGGTTGGCGAACGCCTGCGCCATGCGGCACAGGCTCAGGATTATTGGGCGGATGATGCGCTTGTCGAACTGACAGTAAGCCTCGGCTGCTCCACGCTACTGCCCGCAGAGTCGGCCGAAAGCTTGCTGCGCCGTGCTGACAGCGCGTTGTACGTGGCAAAACGCAAAGGTCGCAATCAACTGGCGATGGCGGGCTGAAGATCAAAAGATCGCAGCCTGCGGGGAATTGCGGACACCCACGACATTGCAGGTGCATGCGGTCGGCGTAGGAGCTGGCGAAGCCTGCGATCTTTTTGGCGGACAGCACAATCGCCAGGATCAAAAGATCGCAGCCTGCGGCAGCTCCTACGGGGGGATGGCGGACACTCACGACATTGCAGGTGCATGCGGTCGGCGTAGGCGCTGGCGAAGCCTGCGATCTTTTCGGCGAACAGCATAATCGCCAGGATCAAAAGATCGCAGCCTGCGGCAGCTCCTACGGGGGTTTGTGTACACCCACCCTATTGCGGGTGTACCCGGTTGGCGTAGGAGCTGGCGTAGCCTGCGATCTTTTGGCGGTTCTGGATATTGCCCGAAGCAAGATCAAAAGATCGCAGCCTGCGGCAGCTCCTACGGGGGGATGGCGGACACCCTTGATATGCGGCTATCAGCTCTGCGCCATTGCCATGTGCCCACGGGTCACCGAGACCTTTTCCGAGTGCTCCATCTGTATGCACCGTTCCAGGAACAGGAACATGTAGTCGTAACTCTTGCAAACCGCCTGACGCAACTCGGTCTTCAGCGATTGGCTTGGGTTCATACCCGCCAGCGTGCAGATGATTTCCAGCGCTTCCCAGGGATGGGAATCATCGTACTGTGCATGCATTTTCAGCCATTTCATCGCCCGTTTGCGGTCTTCCTCCGGGAACGCCGCCGCATAAAGGCCATTGGAGCAGACCAGTGCCGACCACTCGCCGGTCGCGCCCTCGATAGCATAGTTGGTCGCGGCAATCGCCACGATCAACGAATCCGCCGAACTGGTATGCCAGCACCAATGGCTCAGAGCATGAAGCTCGGGGGGGACTTGTTGCGCCTGCAAATCTTCCAGGCTGATGCCGTGCGCAAGACTCCAGTGCACCCAGTAATCGGCATGATTGAGTTCTACGCGAATGTTACGCATCAGCCAGCGCCGCGCCATGTCTTCGCCGGGGTGGCGAGCAAAGCGGGTCTTGGTCAGGTTTTGCGCCATGTACAAGGCAAACTGTTCAACAACAGGCCAACCACCGATCAAGTACTGGCGCATGGTTTTTGCGCCGAGCCTGTTATCACGCATGCGCTGATACAGTTCGTGCCCAACCACCCGGCGTTTACTCTCGCTGCAATCCTGGATCAGCTTCTGCGCCCAGGCGGGGTAACTTGCGGCTTCCATAAGCGGGCCGGTTCTGTTGAATGTGTCGATCACTGTCGAGCTCCTTTTGATGGTGATTGTACTGATCGACAGAAATTTCAACGGAACGTGCCGGGCACCCTGAACAACAGGGGCTGTGGTCGCACGGGTCGACGCTGCAGGCTATCACCGGTAAACAATTGCGGACGCTCGATAATGTACCCCTGAGCATAATCCACGCCGATCTCCAGCAAGGCCTGCTCTATCTGAGGGGTTTCAACAAACTCGGCAATGGTGCGCTTACCCATGACATGACCGATGTGATTGATCACTTCGACCATGGCGCGGTTAATCGGGTCGTCCAGCATATCCTTTACGAAACTTCCATCGATCTTCAAGAAGTCTACAGGCAAATGTTTCAGATATGCGAATGAGGACATACCGGCACAGAAGTCATCCAGCGAAAAATGGCAACCCAACCCTTTGAGTTCATTGATAAATCTTATTGCACTCCCCAGATTCGAAATTGCACTGGTTTCTGTGATTTCAAAACAAATCATGTCCGGAGGGATAGCGTAGGAAATGAACTGCTGACGCAGGAAGTCCAGGAAGTCATCATCTCCGATAGTTATACCTGACAGATTTATCGCACACATCGCCATTGGCCCTTCGCGTCCTTCGGCAATGCATTGGGCAATGATCTTGAATACGTTCTGTACCACCCACCGATCCAGCGACGTCATCAACCCGTAACGCTCGGCGGCGGGAATAAAACTGTTGGGCAGAATCATCCGCCCTGATTCGTCATGCAGGCGTAACAGTATTTCGATATGCCCGCCCCCACGCTCGGTCTGACCCAGGGCAGCGATTTCCTGGGAATACAAACAGAAGCGGTTTTCCTCGAGCGCCATATGCAGGCGCTGTACCCAGGCCATCTCACCAAAACGCAGGGACAGCTCTGAATCGTCGGCATGGTAGACCTGGACCCGATTACGTCCCTTCTCCTTGGCCATGTAGCAGGCCATGTCGGCGGCACGCAACGATGCTTCCAGGGTGGTGGGGATTTGCGCGATGTGAACCAGCCCGATACTGATGGTGGTCACGAAAGGCCGGCCCTTCCATACGAAGTGGAGGTTCTGCACGATTTGACGCAACACTTCGGCGATTTTCTCCGCGGCTTCCGGAGGGCAGTTTTCCAGCAGGATGCCAAACTCGTCCCCACCCAGGCGAGCCAGGGTATCGCCTTCGCGCAGGCCCGATTGCAACAAGGCACAGACATGCCGTAGCAACTCATCACCGGCAGCATGCCCACAGGTGTCATTGACCAGCTTGAATTGATCCAGATCGAGAAACATCAAGGAGTGACGACCCGACTGACGGGTCAAATTGTTCAGCGCCTGTTCGAGGCGATATTCGAACTCGCGACGATTGGCCAGCCCCGTCAGCGCATCGTGAGTCGCCTGCCATGAAAGATTGGCAATGTACTGCCGCTCCTGAGTCATGTCGTGCAGCACCAGCACTGCGCCACTGACCTTGCCGGCATTGCGAATCGGTGCCCCTACCAGGGTGACCGAGACCGTACTGCCATCCAGCCGCTGAATCAGTTTCGAATGCTCACTACCGCTACTGAGTTGACCACTGAGCATCCGCTCGATGAGGGTAAAACCGTCAGCCTGGGCGTTTTCATCCAACAGATTGAACAATGCCGCCAACGGCAGGCCATTGGCCTGTTCGGCTTTCCAGTGGGTCAATTCTTCCGCCGCCGGGTTCATGTAGGCGATCGCGCCCTCGACATTGGTGGTGATGACGCCATCGCCAATGGACTGCAGAGTGATTTGCGCTCGCTCTTTTTCCAGCTGCAAGGCGTCGGCAAATGCATGGCGTTGGGCCAACAACTTGTGGGTGCGCAACAATGCCAGGGCGATCAGCCCCAGTGCGGTGGCCAGGTTGGTAATCAGCAGCAGCCTTAAAATGACCCGCGAGCCTTCGCCCAACGCATCACTAAAAGCCCTGGCGGCAGGAGTCACCCCGTCGTTGATGGCCAGTATCAAGGCTTTCCAGCGCTGAACATCGCCTGCGGTGGCCTGATCACTGGTGATGCCCTGGCGCATCTCGCGAGCGACGGTATCGAGCTGCACCAGATAGCTATCACCGACTGTCCAGCGATCGATGGCTTTTTCCAGGTAACTGGAGTGCCGAAAGTTCAGGTACAACCAGATCAGGCTGGAGACGTCATCCGGATGGTTGCCCCCCTTGAGGATCGCCAGACGGGCAGCTTCAAGATCCGCAGGCTCACGATCCAGGGCGACACGCAGCTCATGCCCACCCTGCGGCACGGCGATGGCCTTCTGGTACTTGAGGAAAATCGCTTCGTCGCGACTGTCGGCATAGAGGTCCAGGTAGTAGATAGCGTCTTTCTGGCCCTTGGACCACAGACTTTCACCTGCAACATAACCGCGCACCGCCGACAGCACGTAGAGGCTGAAACCGCCGAGCAATGCCTGAAACAGCACAACGGCAATAAATGGCCAGACGATGCCCAATAACCGTGGTGTTCCGAGAGTCCGCTTTTGCTTCATGTCGTCCCTTGCATAAGCACTGGCCAGGTGAACACCCGAGTTTGTTTTGCTCCTGACAGCACAGACTAGGCTAATTTTCGCCAGTTCGAACTGTTTGATCAGCGGTTGATAGATTTAGTCAGATGTGAACTTGAGTGTCACCAGTGCAACGTTTCCCCTGTGAGTTCAAGCACTAAGCACAGAAAAGTAAACAAAATTCAAGGGCGCTGCACCTGCTGCAGATGCCCATGCAGCTTGGCGTACAGGCGCCATCGGCAATCAGCTGCTGATGGTCGCCGTCTTCGGCGAAGATCAGTGTTGTCCGACCGTTCAGAAAGCGCGCCAGTGCCTCCTGCCGGCAGGAGAGTCTTGCTTGCGACATCATCGCCTCACTCCCTGCCTCTACGCACTCCAGTTTTTCCCGCACCGGACCGAAACAAGAAACCAGACCTCACCACGCCATCCCGACTTCGATATCTATTTACCTCTCTGTTGATTTTTTTTGGATTACTACTAATCACCCCAACTGCAACGCAACCTGCGATCACCAGACATTTGCGGCGCAGAACCCACATCAACAACATAGAGAGATCAACGAATATGCAATCACCTGCGACGTTATTGAGTGAACTATCGAATAAACAAAATCGAACAACAACCGCCCCTGCACTGGAACACCAAGGGGTGCTATCGGACTATGACTCCATACTTTCTCACCTACGCAGTGCTGGTACCCCATCAGCTAAACTGGTAGATGTTTTTATAGTTCCACACATTTACTCGCCGCTGGCCCAGCTCGGCGAACCGGGCCGAACACTATTGAAACCACTGCTCGATAACCCTGAGTACCGAGCGCATTGTCGTCAGTTGGAAGCCGACCCCGATACTCTATCGTTAACGGTCGAAGGGAATGCCGTCATGCATAAAGTCATCACTGCGGATGGCAAAAGACAGCTGATACTGGGTCTTCCCGGACAAAGCAGGGCCAACCAAAGATGGATTGATCTGTTAGTTACGATCAACCTTGCCGCTAGCAAAATGGGTGGTGAAATTCGTTCCGATGGCGCACTCAACCTTTTACGGATGCTGACGTATTACGGTATCGCCCCCTGGGACCTGGAGGCGCCCAACGAGCGTGCCTCAGTGACTCATATTCTTGAAGAAAAACGCGCCTGCCACTCGCTGGGACTGGAAAGCGGTGTTGATATCGACACGCTAAATCGTCCTGATTCTACAGACCCAATGACTATGGACGATTTGAGTCCTGAACTCACAGATCGATATATCAGGAACATTATTTCGCGATTCCTGCCAGCACAAGAAACCTCGCTTATCGGACACCTGCTAAGAAATACGCTTCCCACAATGACCACCGCACAAATCCGTGCAACCCCCACGGTATGCCTCGAAAAAGTCCTGAAGTCGCCCGAGGCTCAGAAGCTTGGAAACATGCTGCTCAAAGGATTGAACTGGTACGGTGCCAAACCCGGAGAAGATGACTCGCCGGCGGCTAGAAACAAATTGATAAGCAAGGCCATTCGTCTGTGGTTCATCTTATCGAAACGTGGCAAACCGAACGACATTGCCGGATACTCCTGGTATCAACGTTCAAATTGGGGAAAGAGCTACCAGACAATTCGGGCCGAATTCGAGAAGCATCTGGTCGACTCCAATCGAGCGTCATCAGAAACTGAAGCTATCTTGCTGGCTCGCCTGTTCCAAACCGAATTTGCGAGAGACTTTCAGGTCCCCGACATCCCACCCGACTTGCCCTACAGAGGCTCTGTGGTCTGGGTAAACTATGTCCATGGGGTAACTCTCGCCGAAGCCATTGAGCCTGGCTTGATCCAGCGGATGACCTTCCAGCAGTTGGTCGACTTCCCACTTCAACAGTCTATTCAAGCCACTGACGAAGAACTGAAACTCATTGCGTTCAGTAGAATACCCCCAACCCTCGAATGGGCCATCACCAACGGCATCATTCTTGAGAGAGCCGACTCGGATTACTCCTCGGAAGAATATGACAGCGCTGTAAAAGCGCTCGATGAACACACTGACGCCCTGAAGAAGGCCATCACTCAACTGGATGTCAGCCCACCGGAAAGATCGGCTATCGCCGAACGGGAAATGAAAGAGTGTTTCGGGCCCGTCCTGTTCATCTCCGATGGGCGAAAATTGATTGAAGACTTCGGGGAAATTGATGGAGGTGGACTAATACAAACACCCCCGCTAAGGGACAAAATCTACTCCTTTCGTGATGTCTATATGTCGGGAAAACTGACCAAAAATAAAAACTGGTTTATAACGACGAATAACGGAAAAAGCAGAAGTGCGTACCGAATCAGCATCAACGCAGATCGCACCATAGAAACTACTGCACCCTGGATCCATAGAGTACTGAAGAAAAAATCCTTGCCTGATGCAGAAGAAATTTTCGAATCAGAATTCAAAAATTATCTTGAGAAAAGTAAAGTCGCTTATCAAACACTGCTGAAAAGTCAGTTTATATCACTCCCTTACGATGACCGTCAGGCCATCGAACACGGCGAGGTAAAGATCTATACTTTGAGAAAATCAACCCATGAAATAGAACTGGAAGACGAGACGCCGGAAATGACGCTGCCGCTCAGGCTTAGAATGGGCTTTATCCTGCAGATCACCTATAACGCCAATACCTCTTACTACGAATGTTTGCCACGGGCCGGGATCATTCGAAGACGTCCGGACTTTTCATCAGCCATGCTCAATGGGAAGAGACAAGCCCAGCAAATCACCGGTTCGTTCCTTGGACAGCAGGACATCATTGCGGTAAGGCGTGGCAAAAGGGTTCCATTTGATTGGGCTGCTCATGAAGTTGGCAACTTCCCGAAAGAAAATGCCACGTGCGACGCAATCATTGATCAGTTTGGCGAAACGCTGACTGCCCCTTCCATCAACACTGAAAGCGAGCAATCCTCACATCCAACCCTGTCTTTTTCTCGCACCTCGGAAATTGCCAACTTCATTGCCAGGAATTTTTTCTACGTTGACGAAAAACAGCTTCATGCTGCCGCCAAAAGCGAAACCGAGATAGAGCGTATCGCCGCACTCCCACATTGGTTTGATTCGGTCAAAGGGTTTCTGCCTTTCTTTGGCAGTACCAGCGATCTGCTTTCAAGCGACCCTAAGAAAAAGGCATGGGGCATTTTTGGTTTGATTGTCGATGTGGCTTCCTTTGCCTTTCCCCTAGGGAAATTTGTGTCAGGCTCGCTGAAGCTGGTCTCTACAGCCGTCCGATCCAGCATAAGAGCCGCACTTCCGAAATTTGGCTCTCTTTCGCAAAAACTGTTGATTTCTTCCATACAGAACACGATCCCGTTCTACGGCATGCCGACCCTGGGAGTTCGGCTCGCACGGGGTTCGTTACGAGAACTGTATGCAGGCGTCAGATTTTTACTGAGACCAGCGTACAGAGGTATTCAGAAAGCAGCAGGTAGAGCAGGCAAGTACAGCTTCATCGACGGCTTGGCGCAACTGGACAATCCCGGCCGCTGGAGTCCCTTGGCAATCGGCGATCAGTTAGCCACATTCAAGGGGATACACGATGTTCCTGTGCGCAACATCGGGTCGCGAAATGCCACCAGCTACCGACTTGTCGATCCGCTATCGTCCAAACCCTTTGGCCCTTCATTGGTCTCCAGACCGGGCCAGCTATCATTGGGGCGATCTGTCTATAGCGCCCTGGAAACAACCAACAGTCATGCCATCGTCGAGATTGGGAGGAATGCTCGTGTCCAGGAATTACTCGAAGTCAATGGCCGGACAACAATGCTCATCGATGACATACCTTATCGACTGGATGACGATAGCCTGCGTCGCGTCAGCAGCCTTGATGCGAGTGAAACTCTAAAGCAGGTACCGTGCCGCGTTCGTCGTGCACCTGGCGATACCTGCAAAACCAAATACGTGATCGCTGACGACCCCGCAGACACGCCCGCGCCTGGAAGCTTCACAGAGGACAAAGGATGGGCTCCCTGGTTTGGTGACAGTGCGACCTACCCTTCGACTTCGAAAGAGGGTCAACCCTATGAACTTCTGGCGTACGAAGGAAAGATCTATCAACATACGCAAGCCGGTTTAAAACCGTATACAGGCAAGCCCGAATGGCTTGGCCTTACGCAAAAAACTCCGATTGTCAAAGCCAGTATTCCAGCAAAGATGCAGTTTCAGCGGGGCATTTATGGACGCCTGCAATTCACAGGAACTGCTGAAAAAATCGACGACATACATGATGTCGGTGCAATCATTGTATATTCCAAAGACAAGACAAAAAAATACGTATTCTCCAGGATCAACACCCATGACTATTACATGGCGGAACTGTTGGCTACGGACAATATCCAGTCGGCTCTGACAATGAAGTTGCTAACTGATAAGCAACCACTCGCAGGCACCCTGCACGAAGAGCTTCTGCGGGTATATACCGGCTCGCTGAATGCAAACAACAACGCACGTATTCATGGCGTCGACAAGCTGGAGCGCGCAATGAAAAAAATGGAGGAGATAGCGATACCGATCGGCACCTCGAAAAACCCGCCCGACAATATGGCGTGGCTGTCAGTCGATACCGCCTCAAGCGAAGCGTTGATGTTTGATCACCAGACAAGGCTGATCGTTTCCGAATTACCTGATGGAGCAGCTCTCTGGAAGCCTCATACTGGAGCGCCAGTAGACATACAGAAATCGACCGCGGACATATTCGAGAGACTGTTCACCGATAGGACAATTCCGATCACACCCCCCGCGAAGCCCACGGCAGATGCCGTGAAGATCGATCAGGCAATGGGAAGCTTGCAAGACCTCCTGCCCCAGCATAAACGTACGCAAAACCCCAGAAACATCGCTTTCGCAGAGGTCCAGACCGCGAAGGGCCACAGAGAAGTATATGTCAGTGTTTCCGGTGCAGGGGACAATACCCAACATTTGCCGCTGTTTAAGTCCAATAACGGCCAGGCTCAGGTCGAACTGAACAGCACCACTTACTTCAATATCGACAATGCCAAAACGTCTATTGAGCCGAGCTCACTTCACATGAGCAGTGACGGCAAATTGCTGGCAATACCCCACACCACAAACGACCCAAACAGATCAGACTTACTGATGCGAGCGACGTCGGTAGACAGCGAAAGCAAGCTGATCGGCTACATCGGAAAAAAGTATCCGGACTCTAAAGACATCCGATCTATCTCCGTTACCACTACTTTACCTCCCTGCGATTCATGTTCGATCGTCATGAAAGAGTTTGGTCATGAACGCGGTGCCAGCGCCCTGAACGTCACGTGGGGTAATCGTTCCAATCCGCTCAAGCGCAAGGCCGACGACACCTCGAACAGTTCTGACAGCTCCTCCAGCCTCTCGACCAGTAGTTCCTCCAGCCCCTCGACCAGCAGTTCTTCCAGCGATTGAGCATAACGCCGCGAAATCAGTGCTGCTGCAAATGCCCATAAAGCTTGGCATACAGGCCACCATCAGCAATCAATTGCTGATGGTCGCCATCCTCGGCAATATGCCCGCCATCAAACACAAGGACTCGATCAGCCTGTTTTACCGCAGACAGACGGTGGGCAATGATCAGCGTAGTCCGACCGTTCAGAAAGCGCGCCAGCGCCTGGTGCAAGTTGTACTCGGTCGCAGCATCCAGCGCCGAGGTCGCCTCGTCGAGTATCACTACCTTGGGTTCGGCCAGAACCATTCGCGCAATGGCCAGACGCTGACGCTGCCCGCCCGACAAGCGGACCCCGGAGCGCCCGACAATGCTGTCCAGCCCTTGGGGCAAGGCTTTGACCGTGGCATCCAGTTGCGCGATTTCCAGTGCCTGCCAGCAGGCTTCGTCGCCGCGTGCGCGGCCCATGGTCAAGTTGGCCCGCACCGTATCGTTGAACAGCGCCGGGTGCTGCAGGACCACTGCAACGTTTTCACGCACGGTTTCCAGACCGATCTCCTGCTGGGTCGAACCACCGAAGCGGATGCTCCCTGCCTGTGGCGTGTACAGCCCCAGAAGCAGTTGCACCAGCGTGCTTTTACCGCCGCCGCTGGCCCCGACTATCGCGACTTTTTCGCCGGGAGCAATGGACAGGTCCATCTGGTCCAGCACCAGTTCGTCGCCATACCCGAAGCTCAACCCGCGAACCTCGATGCCGACCGTCTCGCGCCCCTGGAACGGGTCGACGCCTCCGGGGTATTGCGGTTCATCTGCACGCGACAGCAACTCGTTGATCCGGGTCAGCGCCCCACCCGCCGCGTAGTAGGCGTATTGCAGATTGAGCAGCTGCTCGACCGGACCGATCATGAACCACAGGTAGCTGAACACCGCCAGCATCTGGCCGATCGATAGATCAGAAAACAGCACGGTGAGCATGGCCGCCGCGCGGAAGATATCGATCCCGAACTGGAACAGCAAACCGCTGGCCCGGCTGGAGGCATCGCTCTTCCATTGTGAGTTCACCGCATAATTGCGAACTTCCTGCGCCCGCAGCCCCAGCCTTCCGAGGAAAAAACCCTGGCGGTTGCCGGCGCGGACTTCCTGGATCGCATCGAGGGTTTCGGTAAGGGCCTGGGTAAACCGTGATGTGCTGTCGTTCTCGAGTTTTTTCAGGTATTTGACCCGCTTGCCCAGCTGCACCGTGGCGTAGATCACCAGCGGATTGAACAGCAGAATCAACAGCGCCAGTTGCCAGTGCATCCAGACCAGGATGCCGGCGGTCCCGACCAGCGTCAGCATGGCCACCAGAAAACGGCTGAGGGTTTCGCCGACAAATTTATCGACGGTGTCCAGGTCAGTGACCAGATGGGTGGTTACCGTGCCGCTGCCCAGGCTTTCGTACTCACTCAGGGAGATGCGCTTGAGTCGCTCGATCAGCCTGATGCGAATCCGATAGACGATGTCTTTGGCAAGCCTGGCGAACAAGCGCGCCTGCAGCACGTTGAACAGCAATGCGCCACAACGCAGGGTCAAGGTGATCAACAGCATCAGGCCGATGTAGCCGGCTGCGCTTTGCCAGGTATCGGGCAGCGCATGGTTCATCACCTTCAGCGCTGCGTCGCCATGCCCCAGCAACACTTCGTCCACCAGCAACGGCAAGAGCAAGGGAATTGGCACACTGCACAAGGTCGCCAGGACCGCGACGCCATTGGCAATCCACAGGGCTTTTTTATGGTGTAACGCCAAACGCCGGATTTCCGCCCAGCTCAGCCGATCGACCCGCTTGGGTTGCTCCACGCCATCGGGCTGATCATGCACAGGCGGCACGCTCCAGCCAGCGGCCAAGCAATGGCGACAGTTCATTGAGCGGTTGATAGCCATTGGTCAGCAGAGCCAATTGGCCGTTGCGCTCGGCGAGCAAGGTCGGGAAGCCGGCGATACCCAGATCCTGCACCCAGGTGAAGTCCGCGGCTGTTGCCGCATGCTGATCGGCGCGGTCGAAGGCCGCCGCGAACTCGATACGCGGCAAGCCTGCCGCCTCGGCCAACTCCACCAGCACACTGGCATGAGTAACGTCGCGACCTTCGACATAAAAGGCCTGCTGAATCAGCTTGAGCAGTTTCCAGGCACAGTCCGGCGCCAGGCTGCGCGCCGTCACCAGTGCCCGGCAAGCCGGCTCGGTGTCATAGACAAAACCTTCGGGCAAGGCACCCTCGGTTTTGAACGGTTGACCAGTAGCCTCGGTGACCGCCTGCCAATGTTCAAGGATGTAGCGCCGCGTAGTCGGCTCCAGCGCGGCACCGCTGCCGGTCCTCAAGCCGCCCACCACCAGATGCAACTCGATACCTGCCGCTCGCGCCTGCTCTGCCAGGGCCTCGGCCACCGGAGCAAAGCCCCAGCACCAGGAACACATCGGGTCTATTACATAGAGCAGGCGTGCGGACATGGTTCAGGCCTCGGTGTTGGACTGGCGGTAGTTGAAACCAATCGGATGCGGCTGGTTGCGGGCTTTCGCCAGCTCGATCTGCTTTTGCCGGTCGATGGCACTGCGCCGGGTTTTCTCGCTCAGTTTATCCCAGCAATGCGGGCAACTGATGCCAGCCACATAGTGCTCGGAGGTGCGGTCCTCGACGCTGATTGGTGTACGACAGGCATGACACTGATCGTAGTCGCCTTCGCTGAGGTCGTGGCGCACGGTGACCCGGTTATCGAAGACGAAGCAGTCGCCGCGCCATTGGCTTTCTTCCTGCGGCACCTCTTCGAGGTACTTCAGGATGCCGCCCTTGAGGTGATACACCTCGTCGAAGCCCTGGCTGAGCATGTAGCTCGAAGCCTTCTCGCAGCGGATGCCGCCGGTGCAGAACATCGCGACTTTCTTGTGTCTGGCCGGATCGAAGTTGGCTTTGATGTAGTCCGGAAATTCGCGAAAACTAGCGGTTTTCGGGTCGATGGCGCCTTCGAAGGTGCCGATCGAGACTTCATAATCATTGCGGGTGTCGATCAACAACACTTCCGGATCGCTGATCAGCGCGTTCCAGTTCTGCGGATCGACATAGGTGCCGACCTGCTTGTTCGGGTCGACACCATCAACGCCGAGGGTGACGATTTCTTTCTTGAGCTTGACCTTGGTCCGATAGAACGGTTGATCTTCGCAGTACGACTCTTTGTGGTCGATGTCGTCCATGCGCGGATCGTTCTTCAACCAGGCCATCAGCCCGTCGATGCCTTTGCGGCTACCGGAAACGGTGCCGTTGATGCCTTCTTCAGCGATCAACAACGTGCCTTTGACGCCGTTATCGACCATCGCCTGCAGCAGTGGCTCGCGCAGGGCAACGTAATCTTCAAGGGTGACGAACTTATACAGTGCCGCCACGACAATGTTTTGTGTCATGGGTAATCTCCAGGTGGCTACCCTCGTAAAGGGTGAACCGGATGCAAAAAAAACGCGCCGGCTAACTTCAGTTAGTGGCGCGTCGCGGATTCTAGCAAAAACAGCTGCAGTTGGCTCTAGATCGTCAAGATCGCAGCCCGTAGGAGCTGCCGAAGGCTGCGATCTTTTTCGGTCTCGCAGGCTGCGATCTTTTAATGCTTGTTCCCGCCGGCGCAGGTCGGCGATGCCGGGGCCGCACCAATTTTCGCCCATTCTTCAGGCGTGTAGGTGTGCAGTGCCAACGCATGGAACTCACCCATCAAGTCGCCGAGCGTGGCGTAAACCTTCTGGTGCCGCTTGACGCTGTTGAGCCCGGCAAACTGCTCACTGACCAGCACTGCCTTGAAGTGGGTTTGCAGCCCACGACTGTGCATATGGCTTTCATCCAGTACTTGCAGATGCTCGGGCTGCAATGCGCTCAGCGCCGATTCGATACGTTGTTGCATGGTCATTCCCGGCTCCGCTCAAGGCTTTTTCTTGGCCGGCGCTGCTGCGCCTTTTGGATCAAGTTCAGCGGTCATGTCAGCCAGCAATTTGTTGACTACAGGTACCGCGCTTTCCAGCTTGGCCTGAGTCATCTGAGCCGATTGCTGAGTCAGCTGCGGCATTTTTTCCAGGACTTTACGGCCCAGTGGCGACTTGTAGAACGCTACCAGGTCCTTGAGCTCGGTTTCGCTGAAGTTGCTGGTGTAGAGCTTGACCATGTCAGGCTTGAGCTTGTTCCAGCCAATGGCCTGGTCCAGAGCGGCGTTGGCCTTGGCCTGGTAGGTTTCCAGCAGAGCCTTTTTCGACTCCGGAGCTTTGGTTTGTTCAAAGCGCTGGGCAAACATTTGCTGCACTTGCATGTACACCGGGGTACCGAGCTTGTCGGCGTGGGCCAGAGTCAGGAAGGCTTCGGCACTGGCATTGTGGCTGGCGGTATCGGCAAGAACCTGGCCGCTGGCGCAAACCAGAACAACCGCGGTACAGATGGCACGAAGACGAGTCATCAAGTTTCCTTTTCTAACTGGCGAGGCAAAACCCCAAGGGCGACCATTCTGCACCTAAAAAACTCTGTCGCTCAACCCCAAGCCCTACCAGGCCTGATTCGCAAGGTCCGAACGGTAGAAAAATCGACCGATGGAACCCTGACGGCGGATCAGGGCCTAAACTGGCGCAATCAGACCAAACGGAGTGTGACCGATGAGCCGTATCGAAACCGATAGCCTGGGGCAGGTGGAAGTCCCGGATGAAGCTTACTGGGGCGCTCAGACGCAACGCTCGCTGATCAATTTCGCCATCGGCAACGAACGCATGCCGATCGCGGTGCTGCATGCCCTGGCACTGATCAAGAAAGCCGCTGCGCGGGTCAACGACCGCAACGGTGATGTGCCCGCCGACATCGCCCGGCTGATCGAACAGGCCGCCGATGAAGTGCTCGATGGCGAGCACGACGCGCAGTTCCCGCTGGTGGTCTGGCAGACCGGTAGCGGCACCCAGAGCAACATGAACGTCAATGAAGTGATCGCCGGACGCGCCAACGAACTGGCCGGCAATCCGCGTGGCGGCAAGGTTCCAGTGCATCCCAACGATCATGTGAACCGCTCGCAGAGCTCCAACGACTGCTTCCCTACCGCCATGCATATCGCCGCCGCCCAAGCAGTACAACACCATCTACTGCCAGCCATCAACGAATTGTCCGGCGGGCTGGCGGAGCTGGCAGCGCGGCACATGAAACTGGTCAAGACCGGCCGAACGCACATGATGGACGCGACGCCGATCACCTTTGGCCAGGAAATTTCGGCGTTTATCGCGCAACTGGACTACGCCGAGAGGGCCATTCGCAGCGCCCTGCCTGCGGTCTGCGAACTGGCTCAGGGCGGTACCGCCGTGGGCACCGGGCTCAACTCGCCGCACGGGTTTGGCGAAGCGATTGCCGCCGAGCTGGCTGCCCTTTCCGGTCTGCCGTTTGTCACCGCACCGAACAAGTTCGCGGCGCTGGCCGGCCATGAGCCGTTGACCACCCTCTCCGGCGCGTTGAAAACCCTCGCCGTGACGTTGATGAAGATTGCCAATGACCTGCGTTTGCTGGGCTCTGGCCCACGAGCCGGCCTTGCAGAGGTGAAACTGCCGGCCAACGAACCTGGCAGTTCGATCATGCCCGGCAAGGTCAATCCGACCCAGTGCGAAGCGCTGTCAATGCTCGCCTGCCAGGTGCTGGGTAACGACGTGGCCATCGGCTTCGCCGCCAGTCAGGGGCATCTGCAACTGAACGTGTTCAAACCGGTGATCATTCATAACCTGCTGCAATCGATCCGCCTGCTGGGCGATGGCTGCAGCAACTTCCAGCAGCATTGCATCGCCGGACTGGAACCCGACCCGGTGCAAATGGCCGCGCACCTGGAGCGTGGCTTGATGCTGGTAACAGCGTTGAACCCGCATATCGGCTACGACAAGTCGGCAGAAATCGCCAAGAAAGCCTATGCCGAGAACCTGACCCTGCGCGAAGCAGCGCTTCATCTGGGTTATCTGACCGATGAAGAGTTCGACACCTGGGTCAGGCCGGAGGATATGTTGGAGGCTGGGAAGCAGGGGTAAATGTGGCAAGGGGGCTTGCCCCCGCCGGCCGGTCCGCGCTCGGGCGAAGCAGTCGTAAACCGGTAAATGTGTGGTACCTGACACAACGCGGTTACCGATTTCAGGACCGCTTCGCGCTCCAGCGAGGGCAAGCCCCCTCGCCACAGGTATTGCATTCTCTTCGCAAAAGGTTTCGCTACAGTCTCAAACCCGCGAAGCAAACAACGCCTGATGCTGGAGGCACTGTTCGGCGGACAGCATGAACACACCATGGCCGCCGCGTTCGAAGTCGAGCCAGGCAAAGTCCACTTCCGGGTACAGCGCTTCGACGTGCACCTGGCTGTTGCCGACTTCAACGATCAGCAAACCTTTTTCGGTCAGGTGATCCGCCGCTTCGCTGAGCATGCGTCGCACCAGGTTCAAGCCGTCATCACCACAGGCCAGGCCCAGTTCGGGCTCATGCTGGTATTCGTCCGGCATATCGGCAAAATCTTCGGCATCGACATACGGCGGATTGGAAACGATCAGGTCGAAACGTTGGCCCGGCAGACCATCGAAGCCATCCCCCTGAACGGTGTAGACCCGCTCGTCGACACCATGACGCTCGATGTTCTGATTGGCGACTTCCAGCGCTTCGTACGACAGATCGGCCAGTACCACTTCGGCGTTCTGGAACTCATAAGCGCAAGCGATACCAATGCAGCCGGAACCGGTGCACAGGTCAAGAATGCGTGCCGGCTCGGCACCCAACCACGGCGCAAATCTTTTTTCGATCAGTTCGCCAATCGGTGAACGCGGGATCAGCACTCGTTCGTCAACGATGAATGACATACCGCAAAACCAAGCCTCACCCAACAAGTAAGCCGTAGGGATCCGCTCTTCGATACGGCGCGTGATCAGGCGTTGCAGGTTGACCAGTTCGTCTTCTTCCAGGCGGCAGTCCAGGTAGCTGTCGGCAATTTCCCAAGGCAGGTGCAACGCGCCGAGCACTAATTGACGGGCTTCGTCCCAGGCGTTGTCTGTCCCATGGCCGAAAAACAGATCCTCCCCATGAAAACGGCTGACGGCCCAACGGATGTGGTCGCGCAAGGTGCGCAAGCGGGAAGTGATCACGGGAAAAACTCCTGAAAAAACGACTGACGATTCTAACAGCCAAAACGCCTCCCGACGACGGATGAAAAACACCAATTCATTGTAGGAACTTTCCATTTTTCAAGCTTTTACTTGAACAGAACCACCCTCTTGACAAGGCTGTAGGCCAGCAACCACACAGTCTACGTTGGTAGCGATTCACAGAAGCGCTCAGCCAGAGGACAATGTCGCAAAAGCCCTACCCAAAGGAGCCCCAGAATGTCCGTTCCAAAGACGATGTTTCAACTCAGCGGTCGTGGTTATGCACCGGCCAATTTGAGCCATGCCAGCCTGGTCATCATCGATGCCCAGAAAGAGTATCTCAGTGGCCCATTGGCCCTGACCGGCATGGATGCTGCCGTCGAAAACATCAAGCAACTGGTCGCCGCAGCCCGCGCTGCCGGCCGGCCGATTGTGCATGTGCATCATCTCGGCACGGTGGGTGGCATGTTCGACCCGCAGGGCGCGCGCGGTGAGTTCATCCCGGGCCTGGAACCACAAGGTGACGAGACCATCGTCGGTAAGCTGCTGCCCAGTGCCTTCCATGGCACGGAGTTGGAAAAACGTCTGCAGGACCTCGGCTCGCTGGACCTGATCGTCTGCGGTTTCATGAGCCACTCGAGTGTCAGCACCACGGTACGCGCGGCCAAGAACCTGGGCTTTCGCTGTACTCTGGTGGAAGATGCGTGCGCGACCCGCGACCTGCCGTACAAAGGCGGTATCCTGAGCGCAGAACATGTGCAGCAGACCGAAATGGCAATCATGGCGGACAACTTCGCGACCCTGGCGATGACCAAAGACCTGATCTGACCGACCCTTGATGAGCGGTCCATCCGCCGCTCATCTGCAAAGGCCTCCCATTCACTGCAATTGTCTTAGCCTCAGGAACCACCCGGTCATCTCCCGGTCGAAGGGCCGATACCCATTGAGGAAGGTCGGAATGAAGATATCCGATGGTTTTGACGCTCGCCGCTTGCGCCCCAAGGGTCCAAGCAACTGGCGTTATCGCCTGGGCGCAGCCTTTTCGGCAGTACTGGCGACGTTTGGCGTGTTATTGGCAATGGCCGGTGCCGCCAGCCTGCTGGGTCGCCCGCCCGCGCTCGGCGAGCTGAATGCCAGCCCGGCCGGTTCGGCGGTGATTCTGGTGGTCGGCCTGTTGCTGCTGTACGTCGGTGTCTGGTTCTGGCGTCGCTGCCGTCGCCGTCGGCGCCAGTCCCACGGACTGAATATTGCGCCGCACCTGATGAAAAAAAATGACTGAGTGTTGGGCAGTAGCGTTTTGTCATGCCCGATCCGTCTCGACTTGGGTAAACTAGCCGCCCTTCGCGGAGGCTGACATGCAAGACGACGATTTTTCCCTGTTCAAAAGCGAGATCCGCGGCGTCAAGCCGATCAAACATGATCGCGCCGAGACGGGCAAACCCAGAGCCGACCGCGCGCAGATCGCTAAACTGCGCCAGGCGGCGACCGTGCGCACCGATGCGACCACCGTTGACGGCCTGTCAGATCAATTTGTCATCGATGTCGGTCCGGAAGACGAGTTGATGTGGGCCCGTGATGGCGTTCAGGAAAGCCAGATGCGCAAGCTGAAGGTTGGCCAGATTGCATTTGAAGGCAGCCTCGACCTGCATGGCATGAACGTGGAAAAAGCCCGCGAAACCCTCTGGGCTTTCCTCGCTGAAACAACCAAATTCGAAATCCGCTGCGTGCGCGTCACCCATGGCAAGGCTGTACGGCTGGACGGCAAGCGGCCAATGATCAAGAGCCACGTCAACACCTGGTTGCGCCAGCACCCACAGGTGCTCGGATTCACCTCGTGCCAGGCTAAACATGGCGGTGCCGGTGCGGTGTACGTGATGCTCAAACGCACCATGATGGAAGGTCGTGACGAGTAAAGCCGACTCACCAGACTTGCAGCGCCGTGTCCGCCACCGTACCCTTGCCCTTTGCGTAAAATCCCACAGGTAGTTTCATGTCCCTGGAACAGAATTACACCGCGATCCTCGGCCAGCTTGGCGAAGACCCCTTCCGCGAAGGCCTGCTCGACACGCCAAAACGTGCCGCCAAAGCCATGCAGTACCTTTGCCGCGGTTATGAACAAACGCTTGAAGAAGTCACCAACGGTGCCTTGTTCAGCTCCGATAACAGCGAAATGGTGCTGGTCAAGGACATCGAACTCTATTCGTTGTGCGAACACCACCTGCTGCCGTTCATCGGCAAGGCGCATGTCGCCTATATCCCAAATGGCAAGGTGCTGGGCCTGTCGAAAGTCGCGCGGATCGTCGATATGTACGCCCGTCGCCTGCAGATCCAGGAAAACCTCAGCCGGCAGATCGCCGAGGCGGTCCAGGAAGTGACCGGGGCCCTGGGCGTTGCGGTGGTGATCGAAGCCAAACACATGTGCATGATGATGCGCGGTGTGGAGAAACAGAATTCATCGATGATCACTTCGGTGATGCTCGGCGAGTTCCGCGAAAATGCGGCGACCCGCAGCGAATTTCTCAGCCTGATCAAGTAACGCTGTACCTGAAGGAAACCGGCGTTTATCGCCGGTTTTTTTTCGTCCGGGAAAAATCAGGTAAGCTGCGACCCCCTCTTCACCCTTCATGAGGCTTACACCGTGTTCGTCAAAGCGCTTCGAGTCGGCCTGGGCCAACTCATCATCTTCATCGACTTCATCACCCGCCCGCGCAAGCAGCAGCGCCCGGTCGCCGCTCAGACTCAGGTCGAACAGGCTGCCAAGGGCCTGACCCTGTATCAATTCCACGCCTGCCCGTTTTGCGTGAAGACCCGCCGCACCCTGCGTCGCTTGAATGTGCCGGTGGCCCTGCGCGATGCGAAAAACAACCAGCAGGATCGCCAGACCCTGCTGGAGCAAGGCGGCAAGATCAAAGTGCCGTGCCTGCGCATCGAAGAGAACGGTCAGACCACCTGGATGTATGAGTCCAAGGTGATCATTGATTATCTGGATAAGCGATTTGCGGCAGCCTGATCGGGTTGTGTCGCGAGCAAGCTCGCTCCTACATTAGATCGTAGGTGTATCCACAATCTGCGATACACCGAAGAACGATTGTGGGAGCCTGCTCGCGATAGAGCCAGCACAGCCAACATAAATCCCGAACAAAAATAAACCGGCACATTCGCCGGTTTATTTGTTTTCAAGCCGCCTTGGCAGCCTGCGCCTGTCGTACCACCGCAGCCAAACATGATCTCGGTACCTTTGTCGATGTACAACTTGGCGGTCAAGTCGAGGGTCTGCTGGGACCCACTGACCACCAACTCCTGGCTGGCCTCGCACGGCACGCCCAAGGCTCGGGCCTCCGCGGCCAGCGCTTCGCGCAATGCCGGCTCGTCTTCGCGCTTTTCGTAGCAGTTGCCGAAGGCTACGTTCGGGCGCGTAGCGGCCGCAAAACCCGACACTGCGATTTTCCTGAATGAGCGCGTTAGCCGGATTGCGGCCGCTTCGCGCCCGAGCGCAGGCTTCGCCAGCCGCTACGGGATCCGCCCTCCCATATATCCGTCCTTTCGTCCTTTTCGCACACAAAACCAAAAACATTATTTGCTTTTTTTGTATACAAAAGCATAATTCGTTTCGTGCGAGTTCCTGACCTAAAGGTCAACAAAAGCCCGCAAGCCTTACATGCCTCAAAGAGCCGCTGCCACCCTCATGGGTCCGGCTCTGGAAAAAACAATAAAACTCTTGAGGAGTACTCGCTGTGGAAAGCCGCAAAACTGAAGCCCCTACGCTGGATCTCTCGCCGCCGTTGAACAATGGTTGGCTCGAACGACTCTTCAAACTCAGCTTGCACGGCACCACGGTGAAGACCGAGCTGATTGCCGGTCTGACAACCTTCATCACCATGGCCTACATCATCTTCGTCAACCCGAACATCATGGCGGATGCCGGGATCGACCATGGCGCCGCCTTCGTCGCGACCTGTATCGCCGCGGCGCTGGGCTGCCTGCTGATGGGCCTGTACGCCAACTGGCCAGTGGGCCTGGCACCCGGCATGGGCTTGAACGCGTTCTTCACCTACACCGTGGTCGGCACCATGGGCTACAACTGGGAAACCGCCCTCGGTGCGGTGTTCATTTCCGGCGTGCTGTTTATGTTCCTGACCTTTTCACGGATTCGCGAGTGGCTGCTCAACAGCATTCCAGTGAGCTTGCGTTACGCCATGGGCGCGGGGGTCGGATTGTTCCTCGGACTCATCGGCTTGAAAACCGCCGGGATCGTTGTCGACAGCCCGGCCACCTTGATCAAACTCGGCTCCCTGCGCGAGCCTGGCCCGCTGCTCGCGGCCGTCTGTTTTCTGATGATTGCCGTGCTCAGCTATCACCGGGTGTTCGGCGCGATCCTGATCAGCATCATCGCCGTGACACTGGCAGGCTGGGGTTTGGGCCTGGTGCACTACAGCGGCCTTATGTCGGCACCGCCAAGCCTGGCGCCGACCTGGATGGCCATGGACATCGCCGGCGTGTTCAACGTCAGCATGATCAGCGTGGTACTGGCATTCCTCTTTGTGCACATGTTCGACACCGCCGGCACCCTGATGGGCGTCGCGCAACGGGCCGGCCTGGTAAACGCTGACGGCAAGATCGAAAACCTTTCCCGCGCCCTGAAAGCCGACAGCGCTTCCAGCGTCTTCGGCGCCGTGGTTGGCGTACCGCCGGTTACCAGCTACGTAGAAAGTGCCGCTGGTGTGGCCGCCGGCGGCCGAACCGGTCTGACGGCGGTCACTGTCGGCGTACTGTTCATTGCCGCGATGTTTTTCGCGCCACTGGCTGGCATGATTCCCGCTTATGCAACGGCCGGCGCGTTGATCTATGTCGCGATGTTGATGATGGGCGGCATGAAGCACATTGAATGGGATGACGCCACTGACAGCATTCCGGCAATCGTGACCGCGATCATGATGCCACTGACCTTTTCGGTCGCCGATGGTATCGCACTGGGCTTTATCACCTACGTGGTACTGAAGGCCGGCACTGGCAAACACAAGGAAATCTCCATCAGCCTGTGGGTACTCTGTGCGATCTTTATCGCCAAGTTCATTTTCTTGTAAACGACACTGTTTCACCCAGCCTCACCCCGTCGGGTGGGGCTTTTGCACACATGGAGAAAAGAGATGAGTCTGGAAACCTGGCTGCTGTTCAGCGGCGCGGCGCTGGTAGTGATCCTGATCCCGGGGCCACTGTCTTTGTTGATGATCAGCAACAGCTTGAACTACGGGGTACGTCGTTCCTACCCGGCGTTTCTGGGTGGGGTGGTTGCCTCGATCTGCCTGCTGAGCGCCTCGGCCTTGGGCCTGGGCGCCTTGTTGCTGGCCTCGGAACAGCTGTTCAGCGCACTGAAAATCGTTGGCGCCGTATACCTTTTCTACCTCGCCTGGCAGAGCTGGCAACAATCGCGGCAACCGGCTCACGCCACTGAAGTTCCGCAGGCTGCAGCGGTACCGCGCTTTCGCGCATTGTTCGGGCGCGCCTTTGTGCTGGGTGCGAGCAACCCGAAAGATATTCTGTTTTTTGCCGCGTTTCTGCCGCAGTTTCTCAGCGCCGAGCAGCCATTCCTGCCGCAACTGCTGATCATGATCGCCACCTGGACCGTACTTGATCTGCTCTGCAAGCTGACCTACGGCCTCGGTGCCCATGGTGCCGCGCGCTATCTGCGCAGCGGCAAGGGCCAGAGCTGGTTCAACCGGATCAGTGCCGGGTTATTCAGTGGCGCGGGGGCGGCCTCTCTGCTGAGCCGGTAAGGTAAAGCAAGATCAAAAGATCGCAGCCTGCGCCAGCTCCTACGGAGGTTTGTGTACACCCGACACATTGCGGGTGTACCTGCGATCTTTGGCGGTTCTGGATATTGCCCGGGAGCAAGATCAAAAGATCGCAGCCTGCGGCAGCTCCGGAGGAGGTTTGTGTACACCCGACACATTGCGGGTGTACTCCATCGGCGTAGGAGCTGGCGTAGCCTGCGATCTTTTGATCTTTTCGACGGACGAAAAAAAGCCCGCAGTGTGAGCGGGCCAAAGACCGAAGAAGCTTTTGCGCAGATTCGTGGGAGAGTCCTAGCTTCCTCTGTAGGTCGAATAGCTGTAAGGCGAAATCAGCAGGGGCACGTGATAGTGATCCTGCTCGGCGCTGATGCCAAAGCGCAGCACCACCACATCGAGAAAGGCCGGCTCTGGCAGCTGTACGCCGCGGGCGCGGTAGTAATCACCCGCGTGGAACTGCAGTTGATAGACCCCGGAACGGTAGTCATCACCCTGCAGCAGCGGCGCATCGCAGCGGCCATCGCTATTGGTCAGCGCGCTGGCGACCAGTTCCAGCTGCGTGCCTTCAACCCGGTACAACTCAACCTTGATCGAGCTGCCAGGGCAACCGTGTGCGGCATCCAAAACGTGTGTAGTCAAACGTCCCATTGATTCTGCGCGCCTGCCTGCGATCAAGCAGCCAGGCCTCGCGCCTCCCGGAGTCAGTTAAAAAGGAGACCGCACCGTTTCGGAGCACGAAAAGGTACGGCGAGCGATTGATTAAGACATTTTTCAAAAAAATTGTACACAATAAAAATCACATTTCCTCGTTTAGTCTTACCGCAACCGGATTGGAGTGAATTTGCAGCCACGCCTTGAGAACAGCCAGCCTTTGATTCATTAGCTGACCAATCAGGCAGGTTTTTTGCAATACCAAGCCAAGATGACAATTTGTGAAAATTGCGAAAATTCAGGCTTACAAAACGATGATAAAGTTGTATACAATCAATCCATCGTTGTGACGCAAGCCTGTATCACCCTCTTCAGGCCGTCCCACCATCCTTGTCATGAACAAGACACCACGAACAAGAAGGAAGACTGCAGTGAGCGCTGACTACCCACGCGACCTGATCGGTTACGGCAGTAACCCTCCTCACCCACACTGGCCGGGCAATGCCCGCATCGCCCTGTCCTTCGTGCTCAATTACGAAGAAGGCGGTGAGCGCAATATCCTGCACGGCGACAAAGAGTCGGAGGCGTTCCTCTCGGAAATGGTTTCGGCGCAGCCGCTGCAGGGCGAACGCAACATGAGCATGGAATCGCTGTATGAGTATGGCAGCCGTGCCGGCGTATGGCGGATCCTCAAGCTGTTCAAGGAATTCGACATCCCGCTGACCATCTTCGCCGTGGCCATGGCCGCCCAGCGCCATCCGGACGTGATCCGTGCCATGGTCGAGGCCGGCCATGAGATCTGCAGCCACGGCTATCGGTGGATCGACTACCAATACATGGACGAAGCGCAGGAACGCGAGCACATGCTCGAAGCGATCCGCATCCTCACCGAAATCAGCGGCGAGCGCCCGCTGGGCTGGTACACCGGCCGCACCGGGCCGAACACCCGTCGGCTGGTGATGGAGGAAGGTGGTTTCCTCTACGACTGCGACACCTACGACGACGACCTGCCCTACTGGGAACCGAACAATCCGACCGGCAAGCCGCACCTGGTGATCCCCTATACCCTGGACACCAATGACATGCGGTTCACTCAAGTCCAGGGTTTCAACACGGGCGACGATTTCTTCCACTACTTGAAAGACGCCTTCGACGTGCTCTACGCAGAAGGTGCCGACGCGCCGAAGATGCTTTCCATCGGCCTGCACTGCCGGTTGATCGGCCGTCCGGCGCGTCTGGCCGCCCTGAAGCGCTTTATCGAATACGCTAAAAGCCACGAACAGGTCTGGTTCAGCCGTCGGGTCGATATTGCCCGCCATTGGCATGAAACCCACCCGTACCAAGGGGCTGCGAAATGAGCCACTTCCAAACCCTGAAGCCGTCGACCCTGAGCCGTGAGGCGTTCGTCGAGGCCTTCGCCGATATCTACGAACATTCGCCATGGGTGGCCGAAAAGGCTTTCGACCTGGGCCAGGACGCATCGATCGACCAGATCGAAACCCTGCACCAGCGCATGAGCGATATCCTGTTGAGCGCCGATCACGCCAGCCAGCTGGCACTGATCAACGCTCACCCGGACCTGGCCGGCAAAGCTGCCGTCCAGGGCCAGCTTACCGCAGCCAGCACTGAAGAACAGTCTGGCGCGGGTATTCACCAATGCTCGATCGATGAGTTCCAGCGCTTCACCGAGCTGAACGAGGCCTACAAAGCCAAGTTCGCGTTTCCCTTCATCATGGCGGTAAAAGGCAGCGATCGGCATCAGATCCTCGCAGCGTTCGAAACGCGCATCCACAACCCGGTCGACACTGAGTTCAAGTGCGCGCTGGCGCAGATCAACAAGATCGCGTTGTTCCGATTATTGACCCTATAGCGACCTGACCCTGTGAAACCTCAAGAAAGCTGAGGTTTCACGGGGCCTTGCAAGCATCCCAAGCCACTTTATTAAAGGCAGACAAGAAGAATGAAAGCTTACGCCGTACCTTTCGAGAAGTTCGTCAACCTGGCCGATGCCCGTCTGGGCACCAAGATCATTTCGGTGACCGATGACTGGTTTGCCGATGCCAATCGGCTGTTCCAGCCGACTCCGGCAGTGTGGAAGGAGGGCGTGTTCGATGACAACGGCAAGTGGATGGATGGCTGGGAGTCGCGCCGCAAGCGCTTCGAAGGTTACGACAGCGCGGTAATCCGCCTGGGCGTGCCAGGCTCGATCAAAGGTGTGGACATCGACACTTCATTCTTCACCGGCAACTTCCCGCCGTCCGCCTCACTGGAAGCCTGCTTCCTGGCGCAAGGCGAACCGACTGAAGACACTCAGTGGGTCGAAGTGCTGTCGGCTGTCGAGCTGCAAGGCAATAGCCATCACTTCCACGAGATCAATAACGACCAGGCCTTCAGCCACCTGCGCTTCAACATCTACCCGGATGGCGGCGTAGCGCGTCTGCGTGTGTACGGCATTCCGTTCCGCGACTGGTCGGCGGTCGGCGACAACGAACAGGTGGATCTGGCAGCTGCGCTGAATGGCGGTCGCGCCCTGGCCTGCTCCGATGAACATTTCGGGCGCATGAGCAACATTCTCAATCCAGGTCGTGGTATCAACATGGGCGACGGCTGGGAAACTGCCCGTCGTCGTACGCCTGGTAATGACTGGGTGATCGTAGCCTTGGGCCATCCGGGTGTGATCGAGAAAGTCATAGTCGACACCCTGCACTTCAAGGGTAACTACCCGGACACCTGCTCGATCCAGGGCGCGTTCGTCAAGGGCGGCACCGACAGCCAGATCGAAACCCAATCGCTGTTCTGGCGCGAACTGCTACCGGCGCAAAAACTGGAAATGCACGCCGAACATAGCTTTGCCGAGCAGATCAAGGCGTTGGGCCCGATTACCCACATCCGTCTGAACGTGTTCCCGGACGGTGGTGTGAGTCGCCTGCGGGTGTTGGGCAAGGTCGCTAAGTAACGACCGACACACATCCCGTGCAGGAGCTGCCGCAGGCTGCGATCTTTTGATTTTAAAAATCAAAAGATCGCAGGCTCCTACAGGGAACCGCGCAAGACGCGGAGATGCGGTGAACCGAAAACGAATTTCAACGATTAAGAAGACCAGCATGCGCACATTGATGATTGAACCCTTGACCAAAGAAGCCTTCGCCCCTTTCGGTGACGTGATCGAAACCGATGGCAGCGATCACTTCATGATCAACAACGGTTCGACCATGCGCTTCCACAAACTGGCGACGGTGGAAACCGCCATGCCAGAGGACAAGGCGATCATCAGCATCTTCCGCGCCGATGCGCAGGACATGCCGCTGACCGTCTGCATGCTGGAGCGCCATCCGCTGGGCAGCCAGGCGTTCATACCGCTGCTCGGCAATCCCTTTCTGATCGTGGTCGCGCCACTTGGCGATGTACCTGTATCAGGTTTGGTCCGTGCCTTCGTCACCAACGGCAGGCAGGGCATTAATTACCATCGCGGCGTCTGGCACCACCCGGTGCTGACGATCGAAAAGCGGGATGACTTCCTGGTGGTTGATCGCAGTGGCACAGGCAATAACTGCGATGAGCATTTTTTCAAAGAGGATGAGCGGTTGATCCTTGCCCCCCACCAATAAGAGAAGGTCTGATCACTCGACTACAGAGTGACAGGCGAGAGGTAAAGACTGTGGAAGCACATCTGTTGGAATGGCTGAACCTGAGCATCCGCTGGGTTCATATGATCACTGGCGTCGCCTGGATCGGCGCTTCGTTCTACTTTGTCTGGCTGGAAAACAACCTCAATCGGGTCAACCCGAAAGACGGTCTGGCCGGCGACTTGTGGGCGATCCACGGTGGCGGTATCTACCACCTGGAAAAATACAAACTGGCCCCGCCGACCATGCCGGACAACCTGCACTGGTTCAAATGGGAAGCCTATTTCACCTGGATGTCCGGGATCGCGCTGATGTGCGTGGTGTTCTACGCCAACCCGACATTGTACCTGCTGGCCCCCGGCAGCAGTCTGAGCGGACCTGAAGGCGTGGCCCTGGGCATCACTTCGTTGTTCGCCGGCTGGTTCATCTACTCCTTCCTTTGCGACTCGGCCCTGGGCAAACGCCCTGCCCTGCTCGGCCTGATCCTGTTCGTGCTGATTATCGGTGCGGCTTATGGCTTCAGCAAAGTGTTCAGCGGTCGCGGTGCGTACCTGCACGTTGGCGCCATCATCGGCACCATCATGGTCGGTAACGTGTTCCGCATCATCATGCCGGCACAACGCGCACTGGTAGCGGCCATCGCCGAGAACCGCACGCCCGATCCGGCGCTGCCGGCCAAAGGTCTGTTGCGTTCACGGCACAACAACTACTTCACCTTGCCGGTGCTGTTCATCATGATCAGCAACCATTTCCCGAGCACCTACGGCAGCCAATACAACTGGCTGATCCTGGCCGGGATCGCGGTGCTGGCCGTGTTGGTCCGACACTACTTCAACACCCGTCACAACAGCCATCAATTCGCCTGGACCTTGCCGGTGGCGGCACTGGGCATGATCTGCCTGGCCTACGTGACCGGCCCGGCGCAGATGTCCAGCGCCCCTGAAGTGGCCAAGACAGCGGTGAAAATCGAGTACCAGCCGATTCCGGAAACCGCGATCAGCGGTGCCAAGCCTGACGCGACTCCAGCGCCAGCACCTGCTGCGGCACCAGCGCAAGCCGCTGCCGCCAAGCCTGCCACCCCGGACTTCGACAAGGTTCACAGCGTGATTCAGGAACGCTGCGCAGTGTGCCACTCGGCCAAACCCACCAGCCCGTTGTTCAGCACTGCACCGGGTGGCGTGATGTTCGATACCCCGCAACAGATCCAGCAACAGGCCGCGCGGATTCAGGCACAGGCCGTCGCCACGCAGATCATGCCACTGGGCAACATCACCCAGATGACCCAGCAGGAACGCGACCTGATCGGCGCCTGGATTGTTCAGGGAGCCCCGACCAACTAAGCAACACCGCAGCCCGGTGGTATCGGGCTTTTTGTGGCGAGGGAGCTTGCTCCCGCTGGGTCGCGCAGCGGCCCCAAAACCTGCAACCGAGTTACATCAGACAGATAACGTTTGCCGGTTTTACGACTGCTGCGCAGCCGAGCGGGAGCAAGCTCCCTCGCCACAGGGGTTGGTGCTGGCCTGACAGATTCAAAAACGCTGTTCGCAAGCACACAGCTGTTAAACCACAAGAATAAAAAAGATCCGAGGTGTTGCATGTCCGAGCTATCCGCAGCCCGCATCCCCGACGCACCCGCCATTCAACGCTTGCCCCTTTTGCAACTGATCCTGGTTGGCCTGCAACACGTTCTGCTGATGTACGGTGGAGCCATCGCGGTGCCGCTGATTATCGGGCAGGCCGCGGGCCTGAGTCGCGAAGAAATCGCCTTCCTGATCAATGCCGACCTGCTGGTGGCCGGGATCGCCACCGTGGTGCAATCGCTGGGCATCGGTCCCATGGGCATTCGCATGCCGGTGATGATGGGCGCCAGTTTCGCTGCAGTCGGCAGCATGGTGGCCATGGCCGGCATGCCAGGGATCGGAATGCCCGGGATCTTCGGCGCGACCATCGCCGCCGGCTTTTTCGGGATGCTCATCGCGCCATTCATGTCCCGGGTGGTGCGTTTTTTCCCGCCACTGGTGACCGGTACGGTGATCACCTCGATCGGCTTGTCGCTGTTCCCCGTCGCAGTGAACTGGGCCGGCGGCGGCAATAGCGCCGCAGAGTTCGGCTCACCGATCTACCTGGGGATCGCCGCACTGGTGCTGGCGACCATCCTGCTGGTCCATCGCTTCATGCGCGGTTTCTGGGTGAATATCTCGGTGCTGATCGGCATGGCACTGGGCTACATCCTCTGCGGTCTCATCGGCATGGTCGACCTCAGCGGCATGGCGCAGGCGCCCTGGTTGCAGATCGTCACGCCGCTGCACTTCGGCATGCCGCAGTTCCACCTGGCACCGATTCTGTCAATGTGCCTGGTGGTGGTGATCATCTTCGTCGAGTCCACCGGGATGTTCCTGGCCCTGGGCAAAATCACCGGCCAGGAAGTCACCCCAGGGATGTTGCGTCGTGGTTTGCTGTGCGACGCTGGCGCTTCGTTCTTCGCCGGGTTCTTCAATACGTTCACCCATTCCTCCTTCGCCCAGAACATTGGCCTGGTGCAGATGACCGGCGTGCGTTGCCGCTCGGTGACCATAGTCGCCGGCGGCTTGCTGATCGTGCTCAGCCTGCTGCCCAAAGCGGCTTTTCTGGTGGCGTCGATTCCCTCGGCAGTGCTCGGCGGCGCGGCTATTGCGATGTTTGGCATGGTCGCCGCCACCGGGATCAAGATTCTCCAGGAGGCCGACATCGCCGACCGTCGCAACCAATTGCTGGTGGCGGTCAGCATCGGCATGGGCCTGATTCCGGTAGTTCGCCCGGAGTTCTTTGCCCACCTGCCCCTGTGGATGAGTCCGATTACCCACAGCGGTATCGCCATGGCGACCCTCAGCGCCCTCTCGCTGAACCTGTTGTTCAACATTCTGGGGGGTGCTGAACGAGTCGCCGACACACCACGACACGCTCACCCGCACTGATCATCAACGGGCGGCCTGGCCGCCCGGTTTTGACCACCTCAAACACTCCACGCATGACAGGCAGACCGGCTGCAAGCCCGGTCGCAGTCAGCGGCTGCCTGCGCCTCGACAATAAGAATAATCAGGGAGCAACACGATGAAACTCACCTACTCAAGCCTGTTCTTGAGCAGCGGACTGCTGGCGGCCACCCAAGCCATGGCCGGCGACTTGCTGCTCTGGCAGACCAACAGCCTGAGCTATCTGTATGGCCAGAATTTCAAGATCAATCCGTCGATCCAGCAGACCGTGACCTTCGAGCACGCTGACCGATGGAAGTACGGCGACACTTTCCTGTTCGTTGACAAGATTTTCTACAACGGTGACGAAGACCGCGTCAAAGGCCCCCACGCCTTTTACGGCGAGTTCAGCCCGCGCTTCTCGTTCGGCAAGATCCTCGAGCGAAAATTCACCTACGGTCCGATCAAGGACGTGCTGCTGGCCATGACCTACGAGTACGGCGAAGGTGAAAGCGAGGCCTATTTGATCGGCCCCGGTTTCGACCTCGCTGTGCCTGGTTTCAACTACTTCAACCTGAATTTCTACCGGCGTCAGACCGAGGGCCCGCGCCCCGGCGACGGCGTCTGGCAAATCACCCCGTCCTGGTCCTACAGCATTCCCGTCGGCCGCTCGAACCTGCTGATCGACGGCTATCTGGACTGGGTGGTGGATAACGACCAGAACTCACGCGGCACCTACCACGCCAACCTGCACATCAACCCGCAGATCAAATATGACCTGGGCAAAGCCCTGAACTGGCGCGAGAAACAAGTCTACGTCGGTGCCGAATACAGCTACTGGAAGAACAAATACGGTATCCAGAGCAGCTCGAACCTGGACACCAATCAGAACACCGCCAGCCTGTTACTCAAGGTGCATTTCTAAATGGCCCGCAATGGTCCCCCAATGCTGCTGCAAGCGCTCTGTTACGGGGCACTTGAGCCATGGCGCGGGAGCCAGTATTCTCCGCGGCCGCCCGAATCTGCTCTAAAAAAAACTCCAGATTTAAAACCTGACCAGAAAGCCAACTTATCCCGGCGCTGGTTAGTCCACAGGCCTCCAGATCAACTCTCAATCGACTGCTTCCAGGCAGCCGAGCGGGAGTTTTTTGGTTTTTTTTACCTTGGCCCAGCTCTTGTCAGCAGCAATAAAGCTGACCGAACGGATGATTTTTACAGAACGAAAAAAGGCGCCACACCAGAGCGCCGGTTCAAAAAAAAACGTGGAACAACCTACTTTGGGAGCAACCGAATGAAACGTACGTGCACCAGCCTGATGCTTGCCGGATCCTTGTTGGCGGGGGGCCAGGCGATGGCCGGCGATCTGCTGTTCTGGCAGAACAATAGCCTGACCTACCTGTATGGCCAGAATTTCGAGGTCAATCCAGAAATTCAACAGACCGTGACCTTCGAACACGCCGATGCCTGGAAATACGGCGATAACTTCATGTTCATCGACAAGATTTTCTACAACGGCAAGAAGGACAGCTTCGCCGGCCCGAACACCTACTACGGCGAGGTCCAGCCGCGGCTGTCGTTCGGCAAGATCTTCGACCAGAAACTCGAGTTCGGCCCGATCAAGGACGTGCTGCTGGCCATGACCTACGAGTTTGGCGAAGGCGACACCGAGTCCTACCTGATCGGCCCGGGCTTCGACCTGGCGATCCCCGGTTTCGACTACTTCCAGCTGAACTTCTATAACCGCCATACCGAAGGTTCGCGTGCTGGCGACAACGTCTGGCAGATCACGCCGGTCTGGGCCTACACCATCCCTGTCGGCAAATCGGACATCCTCATCGACGGTTTCATTGACTGGGTGGTCGACAACGACCAGAACGACAAAGGCACCTACCACGCCAACCTGCACATCAACCCGCAGATCAAATACGACCTTGGCAAGGCGCTCAACGTGGGCGAGAAGCAGTTGTATGTCGGTATCGAATACGACTACTGGAAGAACAAGTACGGGATCAAGGATACCCGGTTCTTCGACACCGATCAGAATACCGCGAGTTTGTTGGTGAAGTTCCATTTCTGATCAATGAACACGATCTCTCTCATGCATCGTGAGTGAAGATCAAAAGATCGCAGGCTTCGCCGGCTCCTACAGGATGTACGCAGGTTTTCCGTGTAGGAGCTGCCGCAGGCTGCGATCTTTTTGCCCCCACGCCTCGCAAAAACATCGAATAAACTGATAACAAACCCGCAAAACTCGCAACCATAGATCAATCCTACTGGAATAGCATGTCGCCATTCCCCTTGATCAGGAGTTGCACTGATGACTCGATTTCGCAAAGTACTGAGTATTCATACCGGCCAACCGGCCTCCGACGGTGCCGGGGTAAAACTGACCCGGATGTTTGGTGGCCAGGGTGTCGAGCGTTTCGATCCGTTCCTGATGCTCGATGAATTTGGTTCCGAGAACCCTGACGACTACATCGCCGGCTTCCCGCCGCACCCCCACCGCGGTTTCGAAACCGTGACCTACATGCTCGAAGGCCGCATGCGCCACGAAGATCATCTGGGCAATGTCGGGCTGCTGGAAAGCGGCGGTGTGCAATGGATGACCGCGGCCAAGGGCATTATTCACAGTGAGATGCCCGAGCAGAAGGAAGGGCTGATGCGCGGTTTCCAGCTATGGCTGAACCTGCCGGGCAAACACAAACTCGACACCGCCAATTATCGGGACATTCAATCGGCAGACATTCCGCGGGTGACCACTGCAAACGGCGTCGAGGTCGTGGTGATCGCCGGTCAGTTCGATGACGGACAGCTTCAACAAACCGGGGCAGTCGAGCGCCCGGACACCGAGCCGCATTACTTCGATTTCCATCTGCCGGCGGACAGCAGCATCAGCCCTCGCCTGCCGCAAGGGCATCGTATCTTGCTGTATGTCTATGAAGGCCGGGTGGAACTGCCGGGGCAAGTCCAGAGCGTCGGTGTCGATAAGCTGATTCGTTTATCCGATGAGGGTGAACTGCGGTTGAGTAGCCAGTCCGGGGCAAAGGTGCTGTTGATCGCCGGCAAGCCGCTGGGCGAGCCGATCGTGCAGTACGGGCCGTTCGTGATGAACAGCCGGGAAGAGATCGAGCAGGCACTGCGGGATTTTCGGGACGATCGGTTGACGGTCTGACGAATATTTTGCAGTGCCGGTCAGGGCCTTCGCCGCACTGCTCATCTCAAGACACGGCAGTAAACACCGGCAACCCGAGAAACCGGCACAACTCTTCGCGCTTGGCCAGGGCATCGCTGCGGCCAAGCTCGATCAGTTCACTGCAATACCCCGATTCGAACAGCAAGTAGCTGAGCACGCCTGCACCGCTGGTCTTGGTCGCGCCCGGTCCGCGCAGGAACAGGCGCAAGGCGGCCGGTAGTTCATGGCGATGACGCGCGGCGATTTCGTCGATCGGCTGACTCGGGGCAATCACCAACACCTCCACCGGCGCTACGCCGAGCGTCCGGATCGGGGTACCCACCGGTAACAGATGGCTGAACTGATTCAGACGCTGCAACAACTCGATATCACTCTCCAGGCTGTCAATGAAGGTGCTGTTGAGCATGTGCCCGCCAATCTGCGCCAACGTCGGTTGCTGCCCGGTATAGGCTCGCTGCAAGGGGTTCTGCGGGTCGACCCCGCGCGGGTTGCCGCTGACCCCGACCACCAGCACCCGGCTCGCCCCCAGGTGCAGCGCCGGGCTGATCGGCGCTGACTGGCGTACGGCACCGTCACCGAAGTATTCCTGGCCGATTTTGACCGGAGCGAACAACAATGGGATCGCCGAACTGGCCAGCAAATGTTCGACTGTCAGTTGAGTGGGCAAGCCAATACGCCGGTGACGTAGCCAGGCATCAATAGTCCCGCTAGCCTGATAGAAGGTGACCGCCTGGCCGGATTCATAGCCGAAAGCCGTGACCGCCACCGCCTGCAACTGTTTTTGCCGGATGGCTTCCTCGATCCCGGACAAATGCAGCTGGTTGTTCAACAAATGCCGTAACGGTGAACTGTTGATCAGCGCCACTGGCACTGCAGCACCCAGCCCCAGCAGGCTGTGCCCGACGAACCGGGTCGCCTGGCCGATCACCCCTGGCCAGTCGCTGCGCATCACCTGCTTGCTGCGAAAGTCCTGCCAGAAGGCCGTCAACCGCTCGATTGCGCCGCCGAAGTCCATTGCCCCGCTGGCCAGGCTGACCGCGTTGATCGCTCCGGCGGACGTGCCGACGATCACCGGAAACGGATTCGCTGCCCCCACTGGCAACAACTCGGCAATCGCCGCCAACACCCCAACCTGATACGCCGCCCGAGCCCCGCCGCCGGAAAGAATCAAGCCTGTGACCGGTTCCGCTGGGCTCATCGCAACACTCCATGGCGCTTGGGGCAATCAATCTGACGCTGCAGCGTCAGCCACGCTTCTTATACAACTTTGGCTCACCCGGGGGCCGGGTCTTGAACCGCCGGTGGGCCCAAAGATACTGCTCCGGACATTCACGCAGCGTCGCTTCAACCCATTGATTGATCCGTAGGCAATCGGCTTCTTCGCTGTCCCCCGGAAATTGCGTCAAGGGTGGGTGGACCACCAGGCGGTAGCCGCTGCCATCGGCCAGGCGCCGCTGGGTAAAGGGCACCACCTGGGCTTTACCCAATCGCGCGAACTTGCTGGTGGCAGTAACCGTCGCCGCCGGGATGCCAAACAAGGGCACGAACAGGCTCTGCTTGGCGCCGTAGTCCTGGTCCGGCGCATACCAGATCGCGCGGCCGGCACGTAGCAACTTGAGCATCCCACGCACGTCATCGCGCTCTACGGCCAGGGAGTCGGGGTTGTGCCGCTCGCGGCCACGGCGCTGGATAAAATCAAACAGCGGGTTCTTGTGCTCGCGGTACATGCCGTCGATGGTGTGCTGCTGACCGAGCAACGCCGCGCCGATTTCCAGGGTGGTGAAATGCACGGCCATCAGGATCACGCCCTTGCCTTCGCGCTGGGCCAGTGTGAGGTGTTCCAGCCCTTCGATATGGGCCAGACGCGCCAGTCGCGGTTTGGACCACCACCAGCTCATGGCCATCTCGAAAAAGGCGATACCGGTGGAGGCGAAGTTCTCCTTGAGCAGTCGCTTGCGCTCGGCGGCGGACTTTTCCGGGAAACACAGCTCCAGATTGCGCTTGGCGATGCGCCGTCGGTCGCCGGCCACTCGATACATCAAGGCACCCAGTGCGCGACCGATCTTCAGCAGCATTGAATACGGCAACTGAACGATCAGCCATAGCAGGCCGAGGCCAAACCACAGCGGCCAGAAACGCGGATGTAAAAATGCAGCTCTAAAACGCGGGCGATCCATTACAGATTCCGGACAGACAACAAGGCCGCGCATTCTACATCGGTTCGACTCGGGTTGCGGCTCGCGGGCGTTCTCGTTATAAGTCTCGGCACTTTCAGTGACAAGCCGTTTAATGCCGATCATGAGCCGAACCGAACCGTTAGACCAAGATCCTGTGTTCCAGTTGAAGGGCAGCATGCTCGCCATTACGGTGCTGGAACTGGCCCGCAACGACCTCGAAGGGCTCGACCGCCAGTTGGCCGCCAAGGTCGCCCAGGCGCCGAACTTCTTCAGCAACGCCCCGCTGGTGCTGGCCCTGGACAAACTGCCGGCCAGCGAAGGCGCCGTCGACCTGCCCAGTATGATGCGCATCTGTCGCCAACATGGTCTGCGCACTTTGGCCATTCGCGCCAGCCGCATCGAAGACATTGCCGCTGCCATCGCCGTCGACCTCCCGGTGTTGCCGCCCTCTGGTGCGCGGGAGCGACCGCTCGATCACGAAGGCATCACTGCGAAAAAACCGGAAAAACCGCCGGAGCCGACCATCAAACCAACAAAAATCATCACTTCGCCGGTGCGCGGCGGCCAGCAGATCTATGCTCAGGGTGGCGATCTGGTAGTGGTGTCCTCGGTCAGCCCCGGCGCGGAACTTCTCGCCGACGGCAACATCCATGTATACGGCGCCATGCGCGGTCGTGCCCTGGCTGGCGTCAAGGGCGACACCCGGGCCAGAATTTTTTGTCAGCAATTGAGTGCCGAACTGGTGTCGATCGCCGGCCAATACAAAGTTTCTGAAGATTTGCGTCGCGATCCCCTGTGGGGGGCGGGAGTTCAGGTCAGCCTGTCGGGTGATATGTTGAACATCACTCGTCTTTAACGGATACTGCCGCATTTTCCAAGCATCTCTAAAACATAGCGAAAACGGCTAAAACGAAGTAGGAAATCGGCGAAAAGCAGGCTTTACCCAGGGTAAAACCGCTTCGAAGCGAATTTCAGCCAAGGCTGTTCGACTGCAGTAGTTTTCAAGAGATGTTTTTCAGGGGCTAAAAGTCCTTTTTCCTTAGGGGTGAAACACCTTGGCCAAGATTCTAGTGGTTACATCCGGCAAGGGTGGTGTGGGTAAGACCACCACCAGCGCCGCTATCGGTACCGGCCTCGCTCTGCGCGGCCACAAAACAGTCATCGTCGACTTCGACGTCGGTTTGCGTAACCTCGACCTGATCATGGGCTGCGAACGCCGCGTGGTGTACGACTTCGTCAACGTCGTCAACGGCGAAGCGACCCTGGGCCAGGCCCTGATCAAAGACAAGCGCCTGGAAAACCTCTATGTGCTGGCCGCCAGTCAGACCCGCGACAAAGACGCGCTGACCCAGGAAGGCGTGGAAAAGGTGCTGATGGAGCTCAAGGATACCTTTGAGTTCGTGGTCTGCGACTCCCCTGCCGGCATCGAAAAAGGCGCCCATTTGGCCATGTACTTCGCTGATGAAGCGATCATCGTGACCAACCCGGAAGTGTCCTCGGTACGTGACTCCGACCGCATGCTGGGCCTGCTGGCGAGCAAATCGCGCCGCGCCGAAAAAGGCGAAGAGCCGATCAAGGAACACTTGCTGCTGACCCGCTACAACCCTGAGCGTGTAACCAAGGGCGAAATGCTCGGCGTTGAAGACGTCAAAGATATTCTCGCGGTGGCCCTGCTGGGCGTCATCCCGGAATCCCAAGCGGTACTCAAGGCTTCGAACCAGGGCGTGCCTGTGATCCTCGACGACCAAAGCGACGCCGGCCAGGCGTACAGCGATGCTGTCGACCGTCTGTTGGGCAAAACCGTGGAGCATCGGTTCCTCGATGTACAGAAGAAAGGATTCTTCGAGCGCCTGTTTGGAGGCAACTAAGCAATGAACATTTTTGACTTCTTTCGTGCCACCAAAAAGGTAAGTACCGCGTCGGTAGCGAAAGAGCGTCTACAGATCATCGTGGCGCACGAACGCGGCCAACGCACCACCCCGGACTACCTGCCAGCCTTGCAGAAGGAACTGGTCGAGGTGATTCGCAAATACGTCAATATCGGGTCCGATGACGTGCATGTCGCACTGGAAAACCAGGGCAGCTGCTCGATTCTGGAACTCAATATCACCTTGCCTGATCGCTGATCGATCCGGCTGGAGCCACGGCGGCTCAAGAGCCTTTCTGGATTGAAAGGTTCTTGAGCCGCCGTTGGCGTTTGTTACGAGGCTGTTTTAATGCCGTTGTCGAATATCCGCATCATCCATCAGGACGCCGCCGTTCTGGTGGTGGACAAGCCTACCCTGTTGCTTTCCGTGCCCGGTCGGGCCGATGACAACAAGGACTGCCTGATCACCCGTCTGCAAGAAAACGGCTACCCTGAGGCGCGAATCGTCCATCGCCTGGACTGGGAAACCTCCGGCATCATCCTGCTGGCCCGTGATCCGGACACTCACCGTGAACTGTCTCGGCAATTTCACGACCGCGAGACCGAAAAAGCCTACACCGCACTCTGCTGGGGCCAACCGGAACTGGACAGCGGCAGCATCGACTTGCCGCTGCGGTACGACCCACCGACTAAACCGCGGCATGTGGTGGACCATGAGTTCGGCAAAAACGCCCTGACCTTCTGGCGAGTGCTGGAGCGGTGTGGCGACTGGTGCCGGGTTGAACTGACACCGATCACCGGCCGCTCGCACCAGTTGCGCGTGCACATGCTCTCCATCGGCCACCCGCTGCTGGGCGACGGACTGTATGCCCATCCGCAAGCCCTGGCTGCCTGGCCACGGTTATGTCTGCACGCGAGCATGCTGAGCTTCACTCACCCACAAACGGGTGAACGCTTGCGCTTCGAGTGCCCGGCACCGTTTTAAGCCAGGGTAAATACCCTGTGTAGGAGCTGCCGCAGGCTGCGATCTTTTGATCTTCTGCTTGAGATTCAAGTGAAGCCGAGAAAAAGATCGCAACCTGCGGCAGCTCCTACATGAGCCGTCCGGCACCCAACCTGCGACCAATACGGTAAACTCCCGCCACTGCTGTCTGGAGTTACTTATGCGCGAAGAGTTGAACCAAGGCCTGATCGACTTCCTCAAGGCCTCCCCTACCCCGTTTCATGCCACCGCCAGTCTGGTCCAGCGTCTGGAAGCGGCGGGTTATCAGCGCCTGGATGAGCGCGAACCCTGGTCCACCGAGACTAACGGTCGCTACTACGTGACCCGCAACGACTCCTCCATCGTCGCCATCAAGCTCGGCCGGCACTCACCGCTCCACAGCGGTATCCGCCTGGTCGGCGCGCACACCGACAGTCCGTGCCTGCGGGTCAAGCCACAGCCCGAACTGCAGCGCCAGGGCTTCTGGCAACTGGGCGTCGAAGTCTATGGCGGCGCCTTGCTTGCTCCCTGGTTCGACCGAGATCTGTCGCTGGCGGGGCGAGTGACCTTCCGCCGTGACGGCAAGGTCGAGAGCCAGTTGGTCGACTTCAAGCTGCCGATCGCGACCATTCCAAACCTGGCCATTCACCTCAATCGCGACGCCAATCTGGGCTGGCCAATCAACGCGCAAACTGAATTGCCGCCGATCCTCGCGCAGTTTGCCGGTGATGAGCGGGTGGACTTCCGCGCCGTATTGACCGACCAGCT
This sequence comes from Pseudomonas sp. KH_050, assembly GCF_057838875.1. NCBI lineage: Bacteria > Pseudomonadati > Pseudomonadota > Gammaproteobacteria > Pseudomonadales > Pseudomonadaceae > Pseudomonas > Pseudomonas sp. KH_050. Next base: position 4,887,355 of record NZ_CM174478.1, read on the forward strand.
TGCTCGCGAACATGGCCTGAATGCCGATGTGGTGCTCGATTACGAGTTGAGTTTCTACGACACCCAAAGCGCGGCGATCATTGGCCTGCATGGCGACTTCATCGCCGGCGCACGGCTGGATAATCTGCTGTCGTGCTATGCGGGGCTGCAAGCCTTGCTCAACACCGAGACCGACGAAACCTGCGTGCTGGTCTGCAATGACCACGAAGAAGTCGGTTCCAGCTCCGCCTGCGGCGCCGATGGCCCGATGCTCGAGCAAACGCTGCGCCGCCTGCTGCCGGAAGGTGACGAATTCGTTCGAACCATTCAGAAATCACTACTGGTCTCGGCCGACAACGCCCACGGCGTCCACCCCAACTACGCCGACAAACATGATGCCAACCACGGCCCGAAACTCAATGCCGGACCGGTGATCAAGGTCAACAGTAACCAGCGCTACGCCACCAACAGCGAAACCGCCGGATTCTTCCGCCATCTGTGCATGGCTGAAGAAGTGCCGGTGCAAAGCTTCGTGGTGCGCAGCGACATGGGTTGTGGTTCGACCATCGGCCCGATCACCGCCAGCCACCTCGGCGTGCGCACCGTGGACATCGGCTTGCCGACCTTCGCCATGCACTCGATCCGCGAGCTGTGCGGTAGCCATGACCTGGCGCATCTGGTGAAAGTGCTCAGCGCGTTCTACGCCAGTCGCGATTTGCCGTAACCACGTATTTGCGGGGTTATCGAGATCGCTGAAAGATCGCAGCCCGTAGGAGCTGCCGCAGGCTGCGATCTTTTCGGACGCGACGCAAACCCATGATTCACTTCTGATACACATCAACCCCTGTCGCGAAAAAGCGACCTAGACTCAGACCTAGCCCTTTTGACAAGGTAGTCACCATGATTTCGATGTCTGCGTTTCACTCCATGCTCATTCCGATCCTGGCAGGCATGATCCTGTTGGCCATCGGCTACAACTTTCGCGATAAGAACCTCGGCATCTTCAGCATGTGGATCGGCATGCTGCTGATCCTCGCCACCGTGGTTTACAAAATCCTCGCCAAACTCGCCGAATAAATGCGTTCGCTGCGCTCGCATTGGTTTTAGCCGCCTCGTACACTCGGCCGATCCGTAAACCTTGAGGTTGACCGCCTAGTGCTCGCTCGTCTTATCGCCCTGCCCTCTTGCCTCTTGATCTGCCTGTTGATGCTGCTCCCCCTGCCTGCAGCCCAGGCTGTCGGCCTGCCGGGCCTGCTCGGCGGTTCGGCGAAAACCCAACCGCTGGCCGAGGAACCGCTGGGGCAATCGCTGGACGAGGTGATCAAGTCGCTGGAAAACGATCAGCAGCGGGCTAAACTGCTGGCCGACCTGAAGAAACTCCGCGACGCCACCAAGAAGGCCCAACCACCCACCGAAGAAGGTGTACTCGGTTTGATCGGCGGTACCCTGGCCAATCTCGAGAAACAGTTCTCCGGCATCGACAGCCCTCTCACCCGATGGTCGCAAGAGTTCGATCTGGCCAGGGAAGAGCTGATGGCGCTGATGCTCCCGGCCAGCGAATGGCTGCCGATCATTTCTGCTTTCGCCCTGGTTTTGATGCTCTGGAGCCTGCTGGCCGCCGCGCTGATCTGGCTCAGCCATCGGGTGCGGACGCGCTTCGGTCTCCCCGAAGAACTACCGCAGCACCCCAAGGCCTGGGACATACTGCGTTTTGCCTTGCGCAAGCTTGGTCCGTGGCTCATCGCGCTGCTGATCACCGTCTACCTGAGCTACTCCCTGCCCTCGTCCCTGGGCAAAGACCTGGCGATGGTCTTGGCCTACGCACTGGTGGTCGGCACCTGTTTCTCGGCGGTCTGTGTGGTGGCGTTTTCCGTACTCGACGGCCCGCACCGCCATCGCGCCTTGTACATCCTGCGGCATCAGGCCTTCCGCCCGCTGTGGCTGATCGGTAGCTTCGCCGCCTTTGGCGAAGCCTTGAGCGACCCACGGCTGGTGGCCAGTCTCGGTACACATCTGGCGCACACTGCCGCGACCGCCGCCAATGTGCTGGCAGCGCTGTCCACCGGGATGTTTATCCTGCGCTTCCGGCGGCCGATCGCACACCTGATCCGCAACCAGCCATTGTCACGGCGCCTGACCCGTCGCGCCCTGAGCGACACCCTCTCGATTCTCGGCACCTTCTGGTATTTGCCGGCACTGGTGTTGGTGGCGATCTCGCTGTTTGCCACGTTCGTCTCGGCCGGCGATACCAGCACCGCGTTGCGCCAGGCGTTGATCTGTACCGTGTTGCTGGTGTTGTGCATGGTGATCAACGGGCTGGTACGCCGCCACGCGCTCAAACCCCAGCGCGGGCTCAAACGCCACGCCCTGTATTCGGAACGCCTGAAGAGCTTTTTCTACACCCTCGCGCACCTGCTAGTGTGGCTGGTGTTCATTGAACTCGGCCTGCGCGTCTGGGGCATGTCGCTGATCCGCTTTGCCGAAGGTGACGGCCACGAAGTCAGCGTCAAACTGTTCAGCCTCGTCGGCACGCTGATCTTCGCCTGGCTGATCTGGATCCTCAGCGACACCGCCGTGCATCACGCCCTGACCCGCTCGCGCAAGGGCCTGGCCAATGCCCGCGCGCAAACCATGATGCCGCTGATCCGCAACGTACTGTTCGTGGCGATTTTCATCATTGCGCTGATCGTCGCCCTGGCGAACATGGGCATGAACGTCACGCCACTGCTGGCCGGTGCCGGGGTCATCGGCCTGGCCATCGGCTTCGGTGCCCAGTCGCTGGTCGCCGACCTGATCACCGGGCTGTTCATCATCATCGAAGACTCCCTGGCGATAGACGACTATGTGGACGTCGGCGGACACCTCGGCACCGTCGAAGGCCTGACCATCCGCACCGTGCGCCTGCGGGACATCGACGGAATCGTCCACACCATTCCGTTCAGCGAAATCAAAAGCATCAAGAACTACTCGCGGGAATTCGGCTACGCGATCTTCCGGGTGGCGATCCCGTACAACATGGAAATCGATGACGCGATCAAACTGATTCGCGAGGTCGGGCAGAAAATGCGCACCGATCCGCTACAGCGTCGCGATATCTGGTCGCCACTGGAGATTCAGGGTGTGGAGAGTTTCGAGTCCGGCAGTGCGATTCTTCGCGCCAGGTTCAAGACTGCGCCAATCAAGCAATGGGAAGTTTCCCGGGCGTTCAATTTGTCTCTAAAGCGGCATCTGGATGAAGCCGGGCTGGATCTGGCGATGCCGCGGATGAGTGTGCAGGTGGTGACGGCGGGGGGTGGGTTGGAGAAGGAATAGCACGATCGGCCGACACCCTGTGTCATAGGCATTGGAGTCGTGTCCATGTTGTAAAAGGGTATCGTAGTCTTCCAAGGACCCAGGGGCTGATCCCCATGTCTTCGCGTACCCAACGTTCAACAGGTTGCGGTCGGCGTCGCCCCCTGCATTTCTGGCTGACCCGCTGCGAAAACAAGTGTGTTTGGGCTGACAGGCATAACGCCGCCTGCCATTCTTCGGCGATTACCTGGCCCCCTAGGTTGCGACCTCGAAAGTTCTAGAATCTAATTTTTCAGAGCTGCAGGTGCAATTTTCTTCGGTGAGTTCTGCTTTTTTCTTACACGAGAGGTGATCTGCCAGACCATCATAGAATACGACTTCGCAGGACATAACTGTTTCACCGACCGGCTGTAGCGGAGTGAATCCCATTTCAAAAAAGTTTTCCATCTTTAAAAACACCCTCTTTGAAATCCACAGCTGCGTAGCCATTACTAAAGCGTTTTCCTTTCAATGAGCAAATCTTCTTCTCTGCTGATACCGTTCCTCTTCCACCTGGCACCAAATTTTTGAATCACGATACAGTTGTCCTCTGACCAAGCCAGATATCGAACAATAGGAATTTTCGCAACAGAACCTGCTCCTGCGTAGAGCACTTTGCTATAATCAATTCCCTCGGCCTTGATCATACTCGCCACACAGAACTCCAAAATAAAAAAGATAGATATTTTCATTATCATAGATCGAAGAGCCCCTTATCCAAAACCCCATTGAATTAGACCAAACAACCCCCCCTAACAATCAAAACCATCTACTAATGCATGGTAGTCGAGCGAACTACGACCCCCTATCAGATAGGGCTTGAGGTTTAGACTTTAAGTCACCAAACGGGAATAGGGACTTTACTAAAAATTGTGCATTTCAATGCACCCCCCATTTAGCCTAACTCAGGTTGGACCTCCGCACACAAGCGCCCCAATAACTCCTTGCTCAACCGGAACAATGCATGCCCTTCGCTGCTCCGCAGCCAATTGCAAGGGCGTAATACTTAAAGTAAAATGAACACCCTCTTCGGTAAAATAAACACCCTCAAATTGTGCGTCCGCAACTTCATCTTCAAACGACTTACCTTCAAATGAGCAAATATGCGTGGCTGAGACCACCTGCCATTCTGGTTTTTGGCTTAGTGCCTGTATAGTCAAACAGGGGTCTGAGAATAGCTTTATGTACCGAACGACGACTTTCCCTATCCGATGCGAATCGACTCTAAACACGTCCTTATAATTAACAGCCTCCGCCTGCACAAACACTGGAAGAATGGCCAGCATAACGCCAAAAAATTTTTCCCTCATAAAGTTATCTCAGATATTGAACACGCTTGTTAAATCGATCCAGAGGTACGTTCATCCATCTGGCCCTGTCAGATATTGTTTCTGAGAAACGAGCCAAGTCATTTCCGGCAATATGCCTCTGAAGAATCCCTCTAGTACGAGCCCCGTAATCTCCTCGATACATCAGATCCACTAGCACCTCTTGAATCTTTTCATGAGTCAAATCCCAGTCCAGTCGCCCGTATAGCTCAGCGGTATCGGTCTTTCCTGAGATCCTTATGATTTCATTTTTCATATAATCATAAACAGGAACAAACAGATCATATTGTTGCTTTCTAGTAATTTTATGCTTTTGGATCTCCGCTGGAGCCTCGGCAAGATAAGTCTTGGCTTTATCTCCCTGAAGTCCTTTAGCCCCAATCAGCCAAGATAATAGCGGCTCTTCGATGCCGGACGCACGCAGGTCACTTTCTGGATCAGGCCGTTGGCCAAGATCGTAACCCCGCCCAATAGTGATGCCAGATACACCACTCGGCCAGTGCACGACTCTGCTGAAGTATCTGTACAACGGATGCGACTCATCTTCCATATCGTTGCCTTCCACATCAAAGGTCAGTTGACCATAAGGCACTTTCAGCCACTTCAGATCATTGTCATCATTTTCCGTGGAGAAATTCCCCACTAATCCCACCGGATGAAAGTGATACACCTTCCCATGCGCCGGCAATCCGACTTTCTCCGCCACTTCATCCCACCAACTCAGCTGTTTGATTCTTCTCTTCTCCGCCACCCAGTTCAGGATGGGCGTCGAGCCGCTATGGCCGAGCATTTCATCCAGCACGTCCCACTTCTGCGGTTTGTAATACCACTCGCTTTCATAATGGATGATCAACTGCGAGATCGACTGGGAATGGGCCGGCAGGCGGAGGGCCGCTTGCAGCTCTTCAGCGGTCATCTTGCCGTCGCGGTTGCGACGTTGGAAACTCTAGAATTTAATTTTGCAGATCCGCAAGTACAATTCTCTTCAGTGTGTTCTTCTTTTTTCTTACAGGAAAGGTGATCTGCCAGACCCTCATAGAATACGACTTCGCAGGACATAACTGTTTCACCGACCGGCTGTAGCGGAGTGAATCCCATTTCAAAAAAAAGTTTTCCATCTCTAAATACCCCTTTTTTTAAATCCACATCTGCGTAGCCATTACTAAAGCGTTTTCCTTCCAATGAACAAATTTTCTTCTCTGCTGATACCATTCCTCTTCCACCAGGCACCAAATTTTGAATCACGATACAGTTATCCTCTGACCAAGCCAGATATCGAACAATAGGAATTTTTGCAACAGAACCTGTTCCTACGTAGAGCATTTTACTATAGTCAATCCCCTCAGCCTTGATCACACTCGCCGCACAGAACATCAAAACAAATAAAATAGATATTTTCATTTCTTATAAATACTCCGCTCGCTTTTGAAATCTATCATTTGGAACGCCTTTCCAATTATTCCGACTGGAGATTACCTCCCTCACCTTCCTAAGATCGCTTTCTACAAAGGGCCTTTGAATAAAAGGTCTTGTATCTGCGTGATAGTCCCCTCTGTAAATCAGATCGATTACAATATCCTGAATCTTGCTGTCCACTGCATTCCAGTTGAGCACACCGTACGTGTCCCTATTGGGTTGCTGACTTGATATACGAATCACTTCTTTTTTCATAGCATCATATACAGGCAAGAACAGATCGTACTGCTGCTTTCTAGTGATTTTATGCTTTCGGATAGCCGCTGGAGCAGTGGCGATGTAGTTTTTTGCTGATACTCCCTGAAGTCCTTTAGCCCCAATCAGCCAAGATAATAGTGGTTCTTCAACGCCGGCCGCACACAGGTCACTTTCTGGGTCAGGCCGCTGACCAAGATCGTAACCACGCCCAATAGTGATGCCAGACACACCACCTGGCCAATGCGCGACCCGACTGAAGTATCTGTACAACGAATGCGACTCATCTTCTATATCGTTGCCTTCAACATCAAAGGTCAGTTGGCCGTAAGGTACTTTTAACCACTTCAAATCATTGTCATCACTAACTGCAGAGAAACACCCCACCAACCCAATCGGATGAAAGTGATACACCTTCCCATGCGCCGGCAATCCGACTTTCTCCGCCACCTCATCCCACCAACTCAGCTGTTTGATTCTTCTCTTCTCCGCCACCCAGTTCAGGATGGGCGTCGAGCCGCTATGGCCGAGCAGTTCGTCCAGCACGTCCCACTTCTGCGGTTTGTAATACCACTCGCTTTCATAATGGATGATCAACTGCGAGATCGACTGGGCATGGGCCGGCAGGCGGAGGGCCGCTTGCAGCTCTTCAGCGGTCATCTTGCCGTCGCGGTTGCGGTCGATGATGTCGTACAGCCGGCTCTTGATCGGCCCCTTGTCCCCTTCATCGGCCATGGGGCCGTAGCGCTCGAGTTGCTGTTCGCTGAAGTGGTCAACGGCACGCAGGAACGAGGCCAGGACTTCCCGAGGGGAGTCGTAGTCGAAGATGACGTCGTAGCCGTCCCATGACCAGGGACTGACCCAGGGGGTGACGCCCACTTCTTCGCGCACCCAGCCGTCGAGCAGGGTGTTGTCGGCGTCGTGGAGCAAACCATCGAGGCGGTACCAGTTGTAGGCCCTGCGATCAGGCGTTGCCGGTACCGCGATTTTTCTCTCGGCCGGCAGGCCGTCGAGCAGGCTCTTGGGGACCAGCAGGTCGGCGTCGCTCAGGGTGTTGGCCGCACTCAGGATGGGCCACTGCGTGGCACTGTAGTTGCCCTGATGCGCCACCACCGCCGTGCCCTTGGCGAGTTTCAGCCAGGTCCTGTCTTGGGCCGGGAGACGATCGGCCCAGGCGCGACTGGCCGCGATGAAGGTTCTCAGGGTGTCGGGGCTGAACACTTCCAGGTGCAGTTTCTTTTCCGGGCGCTGCGCATGGCAGTCCTGATACAGGCCGAGGTGGCCGATCAACTCCCCGGCCTTGATCGCTACAGGCCGGTCGAGCACCACCACCCGATCCTGCGCCAGCGGTTCCAGTGCGCCTTGCAGCGATTTGAAATGCACGTACTGGTTGATGCGTTCCAGCTTGCGGTACTCGCCTTCACCGCTGACCGTTAATTCCGTGCCATCCGGCAGTTCCGTGAGCACTTCGCTGTGAAAGCTCGGTTCGGCGTAGACATTGAGCGAGCCCCAGCGTGTCGCCACGTGATATTCGTCCCCGACAATCTGTTTCAGCTGGGTGATGGAGACATAGCCGCGTAGTGAACCCTCGGCGTTGGTCAGCTTGGCCGGGCCGAGGGTGTTCTCCAGCTTGCGGTAATCACCCTCGCCGCTGACGGTAACCTCCATCCCCCGTGGCAGGAGGTCGAGCACCTTGCCCCGCCACGCGGCCTGGTTGCGCACGTTCAGGCCGCGTAGCTCTGGATGGCCGGGGCGTACGTCGTTCACCGTCGCCTTGACGCGACGGACTGCCGCCTCGGGCCAGAACGCCGGGCGGGCCAAGGTGGAATTCGCCTGGTACACCGCCCAATCCTGCAGGTGCAGGTGCAGGTACAGGCTGTAGAAGGTCAGGCTCGGCGGAGTCTCGCTGCTGCCTTCGATTTTCGGCGCTTCCAGGCGATGGCGAACCAGTACGAAGCCGCTGGCAAACGGCGCCTCGACGGTCACCTCTGGCTCTGGAAAGAAAGTGTTGGTAGGGGTGTGCTCGGGGATGCGATAGGCCACCACCTCACCATCGGCCAGGCAACGCACCAGGGACTGATCCAGGATGCCCTCGGTGCCGGCATCGAAGTGCACGCCACCGTGCCACATGCCACTACGGCCCAAGGGGTAGTAACCGGCTCCGGCCTTGGCGAGTTGGGTCAACTGCAGCAGTGGGTTGCGCTGGTCCTTGTTGCGCTGGTCCTTGAACGGATGGCTCCAGTTCTGTAACGGTTGCAGTGCGTCGGCACTGGTCTCGGGAGGCAAGGATGACCGGACCGGGCCTGTGTCGGGCGTCGGCAGGATCGGGGCATCGCGCACATCAAACCGAGAGTTCCGGCCACTGGAGCGCCGTCCAAAAAGCCAAGTGAACAAGGTGGTCATGCGGTGTTTTGCTCCTTGCGAAGGGGTCAGCCAGAGAGAGGTACCGGTCTCTTCTCTATAAACAACGATGGATCATCTTGAGCGACCGCAACACCCCCTGATGTATCAACAGGAACGCCCCTATAACCTTTGCCGAATCTGCCTACAATCGGTGGCTAGTTGATGGGATGCCTCACTGTTTTCGCGTCATAGCAGAAAGTCGTGGCACCTGCGAACACGTCCGAAATCTTTATGTGACCGTTACCGCAGGAATGGATAGGTACACCGACCGAAAGCCAGGATCAAAAGATCGCAGCCTACGGCAGCTCCTACAGTGGGATTTGGGTGCATCCGGAGAGACAGGTCGGCAGCTTGCCTTTGCCGGGGTGATCTTCAGAGACTCGATTCGTGACTTGCGGTAAACATTGCTTTGCCATTTCGGCGGTTTTTCTCGAAGACACGGATGGGGATACTCGTGGCCATCCCCACTGCAACCCCTGGAGTCATGCATGTCTATTCCCGCGTTCGGCCTCGGCACTTTTCGTCTGCAGGGCCAGGTGCTCATCGACTCGGTGGGCAACGGCCTTGAACTGGGCTATCGAGTGATCGACACCGCGCAGATCTACGAGAACGAAGCCGAGGTCGGCCAAGCCATCGCCAACAGTGGCATCCCTCGCGAAGAGCTGTTCATCACCAGCAAGATCTGGGTCGCCAACTTCGCCAAAGACAAACTGATCGACAGCCTCAAGGAAAGCCTGCAAAAACTGCAGACCGATTACCTGGACCTGACCCTGATTCACTGGCCATCACCGGAAGACCAGGTACCGGTTGCCGAATTCATGGGCGCGCTGCTCGAAGCCAAGCAGCAAGGTCTGACCCGGCAGATCGGTATCTCCAACTTCACTATCGACCTGATGAAGCAAGCCATCGCGGCCGTCGGTGCCGAGAACATCGCCACCCACCAGATCGAACTGCATCCCTACCTGCAAAACCGTACTGTTGTCGAGTTCGCTCAAAGCCAGGGCATCCACGTCACTTCGTACATGACCCTGGCCTATGGCGAAGTGTTGAAAGACCCGCTGATCCAGCAGATAGCCGACCGACTTCAGGCCACTGCGGCGCAAGTCACTCTGGCCTGGGGCATGCAGTCGGGTTACGCGGTGATCCCCTCCTCCACCAAACGTGCCAACCTTGCGAGCAACCTCAAGGCCTGTGCCCTGACCTTGAGTGCCGACGACATGGCGCTGATCACCACCCTTGAACGTGGCCAGCGTCTGACCAGTCCCAAGGGCATCGCGCCAGACTGGGATTGAACCATCCACCCGTCGCGATCAGCGCTGTTGCAGAGACCGGGCCAGGCTCTCCATAGCTTCTTGCAAGGCCTCAACCGCCGGGGTCAGTGACACTTTATCGCGCTCGCCAATGGCCGCTTCTAGACCTTCGCAACAGAGGATCAAGTGCTGCGCCTTGACGATTCGGGCACCGCCCTTGATCCGGTGCGCCAGATCCCTGAGACCTCGGTGGTCGCGGTTGGCGTAAAAATCCTGGAGCCGGATCAGGTCGTCTTTGTTGCTGGAAGCCAGGTCATCCAGCAGATTGTCAATCAGCGTCCTGTCCGCGCCGACCCATTGCTTCAGACCGCTCAGGTCAATTTCAGCGGATGTTTGTCCGATGCTCTCCTCAAGCGGTACCGAGGTCGTGCCTGGAGCCTTGGAGGCCAATCGGGCATTCAGGTCCTGCAGGCTGATGGGTTTGAACAGGCAGTCGTCCATCCCCGCTTCCAGGCAGCGAAGCTTTTCCTCGCGCTGGGCATTCGCAGTAAACCCAAGGATCAGGCAAGCCTCGAGGCCCTGGGTCTGCTCTTCATCGCGAATGGCGCCGGCCAGTTCATAGCCACTCATGACCGGCATATTGCAATCGGTGATGACCACATCGAACTGATGATTTCGCCAGCACTCAAGTCCGCGTTCCCCGTCCTCGGCCTCCAGTATGCGGTGCCCCAGATAGCTCAGTTGCTGGGTCAACAACAGACGATTGGCCGGGTAATCATCCACCACCAGGATACTCAGCGGTTGAGTAGACAACAGATCTTCCGTGATCGGGACTGTCGGTTGAGCCAGTGCCTGCAGAACCGGCACCTGCAGCCTGACCACGATCTGCGTCCCCTGGCCCGGGACACTGTTCAGTTGCAAGGTGCCGCCCATCATTTCACACAACGAACGGCTGATAACCAAGCCCAGGCCCGACCCCTTACGCACCGACTGAGCTGGATGGCCGACCTGTGTGAACGGACTGAACAATCGCTGCTGGTCATGGACGCTGATACCGATTCCCGTGTCCTCGACCCTCACGCAAATAGCCAGATGTCCCAGCTGCAGCCCCGGCTCGGCCTGCACCCTCAGGCGCACTTCACCTTTGTCGGTGAACTTGATGGCATTGCTCAGAAGATTGGAAACAATCTGCTTGAAGCGCAGCGGGTCAATCAGCACCTCACAATCACTCTTGTCGTCCATCTCCAGCACTAATCGCAGGCGCTTGTCCTGAGCCAGCCCTTCGAAGACCCTCACTACAGACTCGACCAGTGCCCGAAAATCGGCCCGTTCCGGAGTCAGGGAAAGATGCCCCGATTCGATCCGGGCAATGTCCAGTATGTCACCGATCAAGTCCAGCAGGTCCCGCGCCGCAGTAGAAGCGACTGCTATCGAAAAGCGGTCCGTGACGCCCTGATCAGCCCGTTTCGTGGCCAGTTCGAGCATGCCTATCAGTGCGTTCATCGGGGTACGGATTTCATGGCTCATGGTTGCCAGAAATCGGGTCTTGGCCCGATTGGCATCGTCCGCGGCATCCTTGGCTTCTTGCAGTTGTTGCAACAGCTGCTGACGCGTGCGGATCAGTCGGCGCTGGTAGGCAATCCAGCTCAACGCCAGTAACAGCAACCCCGCAGCCAGGGCAAAGCCCTGGATGATCGCCGTCCGGTTGCGCAACCAATAGTTGTCCGCCACTGCCACCTCATTGCGCCAGCGATTGGCCAGCTCATCCATTTCTTCCGGAGGGATGCTTAACAAGGCCTTGTTCAGGATCGAATGCAGCTCAAGGGCACCACGGTTGGTGGCGAAGGAAATGCGCGCTGGCTCTGTGCCCACGGTGCTGGTTATGCGCAAGCGATCGCGGTAGCGCCGGGAAATCATGTAACGCGCACTGATCAACGAGTTCAGCGCCGCATCGGCCTCTCTATTGGCCACCAGTTCCATCGCCCGGGCCTGGTTTTCCACGTCAATCAAACGAATGCCCGGAACCGCCGCCAGGACAAACTCACGCATTCCGTTGCCACGAACAAGGGCCAGCTTCTTGCCTGCCATATCGTCCAGTGTGTCGGGACTGCCGGCGCGGGTGCTGGTGACTAACACAAAGGGGTTGACCAGGTAGGGTCGAGTGAAACGCAACCCGGTCTCACGCTCGGCGCTAGGGGTAATGACCGCCAGCAGATCGGCCTCACCGTCTTGCACTTTCTGGATTTGCCCATTCAACGAACTGCCTCGCACCACGTCGAACTTCAGCCCGGTGCGCAGGCTGATCTTGGCCAGTACCTGGGCACTGAGCCCAAGGAACTCGCCCTTTTCATCGAAAAATGAAAGGGGCACAAAGTCATTGATAACCGCGACTTTCAGCCGTGGATTCTTTTCCAGCCAGCGTTGCTCGCTGACACTGAAGTGCAACATCTGCTGGCCAGTGAAGCTGGCGCTGCCGGAGCTCCAGCGGCGCTGAATGGTCATCCGCTCATCGATAGGAATCACCGCCAGCGCTGCGTCGACAATTCGCCGCAGGCGCTGGTTTTCACGGTACATGGCGAAAGCGAAAGGGTTCATCTCCAGCTGGGAAAAGTCTGTGAGTTGGACATTGTTCAGGTAGTTATTGTTGATCAGATAATTGGCGCTGATCGAGTCGCCCAGGTACACATCCGCCTGACCAAAAGCCACCGCACCGATAGCACTCAGGGGCGAAGGGTACAGTTGCAGGCTGGCATCCGGATAGAAACTGCGCACGGCCTCAGGCGGCAGGTAGTGGTTGAGCATGGCCACGCGTTTGCCTGCCAGATCGGATGGCAGCTCGCTGCTGTCACCATTGCGAGTGACCAGTGTCGGCAAGTCGTCGGCGTATGCTTGAGACATGACCAACTGCGGGTCGGCGGCCTCGAAGCCATTGGCCGTGCCCAACAGATCCAGCTCCCCGCGCTTCAATGCGTCAATGACCGCCTCACGAGACTCATAGCGCAGCACATCAATGCGGATGTGCAACAACTGCGCGAGCAAGTCCGCATAGTCTGCGGTGATCCCTTCAAAATCATGGTTGTTGAGGGTCAGATCGAACGGCGCATAGTCCGGCGCCGAGGCGCCCAGCCGCACCCCCCCCTTGTCCCTCAACCAGCGCCAATCCGCCTCGTCGAGTTCGACGCGGTAATCCTGAACCTCCGAGCGGCCCAGCAGATGCAAGGTTTGAGTCTCGGCAACGGCGCCGGACGAAAGCAACAGCTGACCGAGTAGTATCCCGGCGACCAGCCCCTTGCGCAGGAAGGTTTTCATTCAGATCAGATGATTACGTATGGCGAAATCACGCAAATGGACCAACGACGTGACCTTCAGTTTTTCGATCAATCTGGTTTTGTAGGTGCTGATGGTCTTGTGGCTCAAGTGCGTCGACCTGGCAATCTCCTTGTTACTCACTCCTCGCGCCAGGCCCTGGAGAATGGTCAGTTCACGATCGGACAATTTTTCGATCAATTGCATTTCCGAGTACTGCAGGTCGCCCAGATGCACCGAGCTGCAAGGCAAACGAGGGAAGTAGGTATAACCCGACATCACCGCATTGAGCGCTTTACTCAACTCTTCCAGGTCATTGGTTTTCGATATGTAACCGACGGCGCCGTTCCGCATGCAGCGAGCGGAGAAGTGAGCCGCGTCAAGGGAGGTATACACCAGTATCGGGCCGAACGATGGCAAGTCCTTGAGCCGGTTCAAGACTTCCAACCCGTCCATATTAGGCATACAGATATCCAGCACCATGATATCGGGCTTATGTTCTCGGGCTAATTGCACCGCTTCCACGCCGTTACAGGCCTCCAGAATTCTCCGGAATTTTTCCTTCAAAACCATTTTGACCGCAGCCCGAATGACCGGATGATCATCCACAATCAGAGCTACCAAGTTACTTGGATCTTCGTTCATTTGACTTCCTACATAAGCGCCGGTCTGTGCCGGTGGCAAGAACGTCCTTGCGCCAAGAAGCTTCAACGTATCAACCCACGCGGTTGACTGACGGGACGGCGCGTCAGCACTACGCCTGCGCTGATAACTCTTACATGACGGGACTTGCTTCATCTACCTGTCAGAAATGACAGTTCAGACGAACGGTAACCTCAAAACTTGCGCGTTCAGAGGTCAATTGGTGAGAATTTGGGCGATCTACTGCTCAGGATTGCGGACCCCGATTTCCCCTCTCGCTGGTTCAGAACAACCGAGAACAGCAACCAGGTTGCACTGAACGCAAGACTTCTCTCTGAGGCCCGACGAGCCAGGGAGTGATGTCAAAAACGCATCCGGAAAAGATCCGGAACAGGGAAGCTGCCCCTTAGCCTGCATTGCTATTACAGAAACCGCGCAGCCACGGCGCCCCGGATACTTCGGCATGTCGAGCGTGCGGATCGATACGTGTCATCAGTCGCCTGATCGACTCGAGGTCAGGTGAACGCGCCGGACTGACCTGGACCTGCTGGCGGTGGCTGGCCTGGAGTGGCGCCAGAGGCGCGCGCAGGCCATCATAGATAAACCCATGCCGAATCTGTTCGTTGTCCACGCAGAACGCCACCAGGTCAATGTCGAACCCGCTGGTCATTGACGCATTGATCATCACCAGATCGAACGGCTCGCAGCCGTACTCGACCAGGGATAAAAGTTCTTCAAGGGTATTTACCGGAGCTATCCGGAAATAGCCCAATTGATTCAATAACCTCTCGATGCTCATTCGATGAAAATGCTGCTCATCGGCAATCAGTATGCGTAACGTTTTATTCGACATTTTGGGGGCGACCATGGCAATAACATTCCAGCAGGCCTGCGCCTGCCAACTTCCGAGTAGGAACTAGGCTAGGCGAGACTCAGCGGATTTTATGTAGGACTATTCTCAAAATGTCAGACCATTACGCGGCGGTGTGCCTCGATACCTGCATTGCACCGGTGATCACTACTCCGTGGTACTCGGACTCCAGAACGCCTGCACCACCAGCGTCGAAGTAGAGATACGCGTCACCAGTTCATCCAGTTCGTCACCATCAACCGAAGTCGTGGCCAGGGTTGCTTCGATTTCCACCTCGTCCGCGCCGAATGCATGCACGTCGACATCGCTTGCCGGATAGTTGCTGCGCTCCAGTTCGGCTTCGAGCAACGCCAGCACAGCCTTTTGCTGCGAGCGCCGGGCAATGACGTAAACGATATTGGTGACCTCGGCCGACACCACGTCCAGTGGCTGGCGATTGATGTTATTGACGATCGGGCGCAGCAAGGTATTCGCCGCGAGGACGAACAAGGTGCCCAGCAACGCTTCCACGATCAGGTCGGCACCCGCACAGGCCCCGACTGCCGCCGAAGCCCAGAGGGTTGCCGCGGTGTTCAGGCCACGGACGTTGCCCTCCTCGCGCATGATCACCCCGGCACCGAGAAAGCCGATGCCCGAGACTACATAAGCGACCACCCGCACCGCCCCTTCGGCGCCACTGAGGTGGTTGGCCATGTCGACGAAAATCGCCGCGCCCAGGGCAACCAGGACATTGGTCCGCAAGCCGGCAGTGCGCTGACGGTACTGGCGTTCGAAGCCGATCAGCCCGCCGAGAATGAAGGCCGCGCCGAGGCTGACCAGGGTGTCGACCAGGGAGGTCGGATTGATATTATCAAGTGCTTGCATCGAAGCATTTCTCCATGATTTCCGAGGCCCTTCGCACCCTTTCGGCGGCGCAAGGCTGTGCCTCACGCACTGTTCAGCGTCGATGAGCGAGACGTCGGGATGCCGGCCGCGACAGGCCGTGATCGGGATGCCGCTGCTCGCGTTTTGGCGAGACAACGGCACAGGAGACTGCCCGTTATCTTGCCGAGAATGTGCCGGTTACTGATACCGGCCGGCTACTGTCACTCGAACAAGTACCCATTATGGGTCTCCGAAATTGATGAAAACGCGCGAAGCTTATGCGTCGATTTTTAGAGAATAAACCGAACGAACATCTGTGGGTGGTGAATCAGAAGACTCTTCAGGAAGGGTTCAGGTTTCTAAATTTGTGTGGGGTACGCGCTCCCCCGCAGGCTGCCCGACGAGCGCGGACCGGCCGGCGAGAGCAAGCTCCCTCGCCACAGGTATCACCGAACTGAAGCATCGCGTTAACCGACTGACGCCAAGGCATGACGCCGATGATGGATCTCCAGGTGACTCTTGATCATCCGCAGCACCTTGGCTTCATGCTCATGAATGAAGAAGTGCCCACCGGCCAGCATGTCTACCGAAAAACTGCCCTGGGTTTCCTTGCGCCAGCCGATCAGTTGTTCGGTACTGGCCCGGTCCGATGTGCCGCCGAGCACATGCACCGGGCATTTGAGCAGCGGTCGGGGTGCCGGATTGAAACTTGAGCACAACAGAAAGTCCGCGCGCAGCACCGGCAGGGTCAGGCTCATCAACTCTTCGTTGGCCAGCACTTCTTCGCTGGTGCCCTCAAGGGTGCGCAGCTGGTCGATCAACTGCGCATCGGTTTTCGGCACTGAAAGCTCTCGATCGTATTCCGCGCGCTGGGTCGGCGCCGCAGTACCCGACGGGAACAACGCCACCGGCTCCGGACACCCCAGCGCACGCAAGGCATGGGCCATCTCGCAGGCCAGCAAGGCACCCAGGCTGTGACCGAACAAGGCATACGGCGCCCGCAACGTGGGCATGCATTCTTTGGCCAGTTGCAGCGCCAGCGTGCGCATGTCGGTCTGCAAGGCTTCGTCAAAACGTGCGCCGCGTCCCGGCAACTCCACCGGTTGCAACTGCAGCCACTGGGGCAGCTTGCTCCGCCAGCGGCTGTAGACCATGGCGCTGGCCCCGGAATACGGCAGGCACAGCAGTGTCAGCTTGGTCACCGCGGTTACCTCATTAAATAGTCTGTAAAAAAGGAACGGACGACAGGCCCGGCAAATTAGTCGCAGGGCCATAAATTTCCCGACAGCGCGCTCGTTCCCTGTTCAGACCAAAACCAACAAGAGGCATCGTCGTGGACCTGCAGACCATCCTGTCAAAGCTGTTTGCCAATGCCGGCGCGGTTGGCATTGAAGGCGTCTTTCAGTTCGTGTTCGCGCCGCAACTGGCGTTCTGGTCCGAGGTCAAGGCGCAAAGCCGTACCGAAGCCGGCCGCCACGCCAATCCCGACGTGACCATCGAAGTTGCGGAAAAGGATTTCCTGGGGATCATGGCTGGCGTGGCCAATGTCGAGGAACTGTTCGCCAGCGGTCAACTGAAGATCGGCGGCAACATGGGCATGGCAACGATGCTGCCGCAGATCATCGACCATGCACGCCAGGGGGGTGGCAAGGTCGAGAAAGTCGACATGAACAAGCGCTATCCAACCCCGCCGCGCTTCAGCGAAAAGATTTCCGCCAGCCTGCCGACCCAACGCACGGTGGAACGCCGGCCGCGCAGTGACGTGTCGGTCAGCGAGTTTCAGCAACGCTACCTGCCCTATGGCATCCCGCTGGTGATCAGCGATGCTCTGCAGGACTGGCCACTGTTCCATCTGAGTCGCGAAGAGTCGCTGGTGCATTTCGCCGAGCTGCAAGGCATCACCCGCCATGGCGACTACGTGAAAAAAACCTTCTCCACCGAACGCGACTTTCGCTCCACCCCCATGGCCGACTTCATCGCCTCGCTGGAGACTCCGCCGGTCAAAGGCGCCAATGGCGAGCCGCCGGCCTATATGGGCAACAACATCCTGCCAGCGCAGTTGATGGAGCAGATCAACTTCCCGCCCTACTTCGAACAGTCGTTGTTCATTGCTCCGCGGATCTGGATCGGCCCCAAAGGCACCCTGACCCCGCTGCACCGCGATGACACCGACAATCTGTTCGCCCAGGTCTGGGGCCAGAAAACCTTCACCCTCGCCGCCCCCCACCATCGCGAAGCCCTGGGCACCTGGTCGACTTCACCCCAGGGCGGGCTCGATGGTTGCGAGGTCAATCCGGATGCGCCCGACTATCAGCGCTTCCCTGCTTCCCGCGAGGTGACCTTCCTGCGGGTGACCCTGCAGGCCGGCGATCTGCTGTTCCTGCCCAAGGGCTGGTTTCATCAAGTCGAATCGGTGTCGACTTCCCTGTCGGTGAATTTCTGGGTGAACTCGGGGCGTGGTTGGTAAAGCAGTGGGAGCAGCCGGGCACAGGTATCTACACATTTTTTTGATGCTTGATGGGGCTACGGGAGTTCATGCCTACAGGGCAGGCCCGCTGCCACAGATACGCGTGTCGACAATCAACCCAAGCGTCGAAAGCTCTGGATTGCCGCCCCCAACACCACCACACCCGCTGCCAGCGCCACCCAGAACCCGCTGCGGGCACCGAAGGCATCCACCAGCCAGCCCGAACCGGCCGCGCCGATCGCCACGCCGATGCTCAAGCCAGTGACCAGCCAGGTCAGGCCTTCGGTGAGTTTGGCCGGCGGCACCAGGTTTTCCACAAGGGCCATGGCGACGATCAAGGTGGGGGCAAAAAACAGTCCGGAGACGAATACCGCCATCGACAGACCAAAGATATCGCTGGCCAACAGCAGCGGCAGCGTGGTCACCGCCGTCGCCACGCCGCCATACAGAAACAGCCGCGGCAGCGGGATATCCAGCTTCAACGCGCCAAAGGCCAACCCGGCCAGACACGAACCGATGGCGTACACCGACAGCACGATACTCGCGGCCGCTGGCTGGCCCTGTTGATGGGCAAAGGCCACGCTGACCACATCGACCACGCCGACGATAGTGCCCAAGGCAACCATCAACAGGCACAGCAGACGAATCGCCCCCGAGCGAATGATCGAGCCACGCTCATGATCATCATGGGGATGCACCGGCGGCTCGGTTCCACGCTGCAAGACAAACGCCGTCACGCCGACCGCCAGCATCAGCAACGCCGCCAGCGGACCGGCCTCGGGAAACGCCACTACGCACAACCCCACCGACAACGGCGGGCCGACAATGAAACACACCTCGTCCAGCACCGACTCCAGCGCATAGGCTGTCTGCAACTGCGGCTGACCGCGATACAGCTCGGTCCAGCGGGCCCGGACCATCGCCGACATGCTCGGCATGCATCCGGCCAGCGCAGCGAAAATGAACAACGTCCAGTTCGGCGCCTGCAAGCGGGTGCAGAGCAATACCATCAACAACGCCCCACCACCGACCAGCGCCGACACGGGCAGCACCCGGCCCTGGCCGAAACGATCGACCATGCGCGACACCTGTGGCGCACACAGCGCCGTGGCCAAGGCAAAGGTTGCCGCCACCGCCCCCGCCAGCGCGTAACCGCCCTGCAATTGCGCAAGCATGGTGATCAGCCCGATGCCGGTCATGGAGATCGGCATCCGCGCGATCATCCCCGCCAGCACAAAGGCTCTGGCGCCGGGGGCGTTGAATAACTCGCGATAGGGATTTGCCATCTGGTTGCAGCCTCATCAGGGGACTGCAACTTGCCACAAACCGTGATTGCGCAGAAGCAAAGATCAAAAGATCGCAGCCTGCGGCAGCTCCTACGAGGGATTGGCGTTTACTCGCGACATTGCAGGTGGACGCAATCGGCGGTAGGAGCTGCCGCAGGCTGCGATCTTTTCGGCTTCACGCGCACCGTCAGGTCAAATCACCATCGGGTTCTGAACTCTACCCTCCACCCATCAGTCAGCTAATCAGGCCCTCTATCCGGAGTTCCAAGGCAATGGCTGCCCCTCAGGCTGCCCCTCATACGGAACGACAAAGCACCGAACGAAAGAGACCGATCGACGCCCACGGCATCATCGGCGACATGCGCAGCGCGGCGAGTTTTCTCGATCGCAAGTTGAGTCGGGAGAAAACCCTTTGGCAGCCGTAAAAGCCTGAACCAGAAACGAAAAGCCCGGCACTGGGCCGGGGCTTCAAGGACATCGACTGATCAGCAATCAGTCGTGTTTGTGGTGCTTATGCTTGTGGCCGTGCTTGTGTTTACGACCGCTGGAATGGCTATCGTTATCACTGGCCATATTGCTACCCAATGCACCACCCGCTGCGCCGCCAAGGCCGGCACCAATGGTGGATCCCGTCGATCCGCCGAGTTTGTTACCGATCACCGAACCACCCGCCGAGCCGATACCGCCGCCAATGGCGGCTTCAGTCCGGCTGCCCTTGCGAGCGCCCACGGCACTCCCCGCTGCACCGCCAACCCCGGCACCAATCACTGCCCCGGTGCTGCCACCGAGCTGCTGGCCCACCACGTTCCCTAACGCACCACCAAGACCGCCGCCAACCGCGGCTGTACCATCGCCTGCCGCCATTGCGCCCTGAGCGACCAAAAGCCCAAGAACCATTGTGGGCAATGTTAAACGCATGATGTGAACCTCAAAAAATGCTGGATATTGTAAGTGGGAGAATGCTGGATGATAGCAAGTTACGCACTTGAACCTGCCAAATCCCCGCGAGCTGCAGGGAGTTGGACATCTTTTAAGGAAAGAGTTTTCACACAGACAAAAAAAAGCCCGCTGGGGAACGGGCTTAATGGATTTGCTTTTTAACGGATGGTTTGAGCCTACGCAGCCGCTTGTGAATAATTCGTGAAAGGAATGTCGCGCAGATGAAAAAACCGCAGGCGCACAGATGGATCGGAACACATCTGACCGCTACAGCGTTCTTTGACCATTCCCTATGCTTCTGGCAATGCCTATCGCCAAATCCATGGCAGCCTCCATGTCCAGATTATGCAGCTCCGGGGCGTAGTCCTCGACGATGGCCTTTCCGTTCGGCGCATAAACATTCACCAGCAGCAGCAGGGAACCATCTTTCAATATCTGCGCTTTCACTTCGATCCTGCAACCATTGGAGAGCGTTTCCCGGTGATCCACATGGCGTTCAGTCATTACCGCAGCCCTCTGAAGTTCAAGTCTCGGCAAGGCACACCCAGTCCCTCTCGCTACTCGAGTGCACGTTCGTTAAAAGTCCGGTAGATCCTTGATGGATCTACCCGAGCCCCCATGCTCTTCAACTTCGACGGTCACGTGGCCATCCGGGAGCGCCTTGAGAACCAGCCGACCGCCATGGACCTGCTGGCCCTCGGCAATAAAGAGCGTATCGATGATGTCGCCGTCATCAATGGAAGCCACCACTACCGAAACTGGCACAACCTCTTCGCTGCCACTCTGGTGAGGTTCATCTCCGCTATAGGGAGCCCACTTGAGGTATTCGACAATCCCGGCCTCATTCCTGCGAACGCTAGTCACTACATATAGAGACATGGGCCCACCTTGAAAGCTTGCGCTTTCATCGACTGATCAATGACTCCAACCTACCCCCATTACGCACCACCAGCCATAGCGTAACGACGAGTTGCGCCCTCAGCATTTCAAGCCTTTCGGGCATAGTTACTGGCTCCAAACCAGTCGACCACCACCACTGCCTCGTCACCGACCACCCAGGCATCGTGGCCTGCCGGCAGTGAGGTGATGTCACCCGGCCCGGCGATGATTTCAGTGCCGTCATCCATCAGAATCGCCAGCCTGCCGGCGACGTGATACTGGAAGTGTGGCGCCTGACAAGTAGGTGTCTGGGCCAGCGGCTGAATGTCATTGGTCCAGCGCCACCCGGGTTTAAAGGTGAAACGCCCAACCTCTGAATGACCAATTCTCAGGATTTCAGCCTTCCCGTTAGAAAATTCACGCGTTTCGTCGGGTTCCGAGAAGGACTTATGCTCGATCACTTGCTCGTAAGTAGACATGAGACAGCCCTCGAATGAGTGGCTTAAAAGTCTGTAGCAACGCAAATGGCATCAGGCTGCCAGCAGACCATCGGCATCGCACTCCATTGATGCATCTAATAATTCTAGTCCCTTAATGGTGGAAACCCGAGGATTGGCAACTGAGCGCACAAAGAGCGCGATCCCCTAAAAAAGCACCTGGGGTGGCGTTGCATTTCATCGCCGCAATATTGACGTCCGCTCACAGTGAGCGCGCAATGATTGTTCACCGATTGCCACCAAGGGAAGATCAAAATGGCAAACATCACTGTCTTGGCGGGGGACTTTCTGCAGGGTGACGGGGAATATCAAAATGGCGTTTTCACCCTCAGGACATCTCTCAATCGATGGCCCGGCATTACCCTCCCCCTGACAGCGTTTAAAACGCTGGAAGTCGCCAATGAGGAATCCATAAACAACGTCAAGGACGCCATAGGTTTCGGCATAGCCGGTGCCATGTTGCTCGGCCCCATAGGGGCAATCGCCGGATTCATGCTGGCGGGCAAGGAAACCGAAGTGACTTTTATCGGGACACTCAAGGATGGCAGAAAGCTGCTGGCTGCCGTTGACAGCGCGACCTATGAAGAGATTTCCCGGCGAGTGCACCATAAGTAACGCTCAAGTACGCCGCACCACCCTGGTGGTGCGCCGTACATCGCGCCTGTAGTATTGAACGATCTTGCTCCTGGCAGTCCTGAATCCCTCTTTTTTGGGAGGCTCTTGTCATGTTCTCGTCACACCGGACTGGCACATTGAAGTCAGTCACAGGGAGGTGACCACTCATTACCTGAAGCCCGCCATGTGCGGGCTTTTTGTTTTCATTTTTAGGTGATCGTTCGGCGAGTGAACCCCAGCTCAACAGCCGCCGCCGATAATGAGAGATTGTTACTCAGCATCCAGCGTTTGAAATCACGGGTCGGCATAACCGCTCCAGATTGCTCCAGAGTCATGCGATGTAAAGGGCATGTTTGCCGGCAACTGGTTGCACAGCAGAAATGCGAAGCTTGCTGGTCATTAGTCAGTACCTCCGGTTTTGCTCACTCCATACACGCCAGAGATCTACTTCCGGTTTCGTTCGCTATGGAGGGAAGCCAGGGAAATTTTTTCCCTGGCACAACTGACTTTTTAAAGACGCAAAAACCACAAAACCCCTGGCTTCTTTCGAAACCAGGGGTTTTGTGTACATCGAATATGGCGGTGAAGGAGAGATTCGAACTCTCGATACAATTTCTTGTATACACACTTTCCAGGCGTGCTCCTTAAGCCACTCGGACACTTCACCGTATCTCGTCAAACATGTTCTGTCTGTCGAGGCGCGCTAATGTAGTCGAAAGCTTTTCCAATGGCAAATATTTTTTTCAGAATTTTCATGTGCTTAAGAGATTTATGTCGGTGGAGGTGGTTGGCCGCTGTGTCGGGCCATGGCAAACCCGCCAATCTCTGGCCTTGCCTGTGCGTCATATAGAGGGCAACGCGGCGCCAGCATGGCCGGCTACGCTTGTCGGGCGGGAAAAGGCTGACTCGTCAGTCAGTCACGGCGCTTTACCTGGCCTGTGGCGGTGGGTAACGTCTGCCTCACTTCATTACAAGGAATAGCGTCATGAGCGAGTTGATTTCTTACCACCTCGAAGACGGTATCGCGACCCTGACCTTGAGCAACGGCAAGGTCAATGCCATTTCCCCTGACGTGATTGCTGCTTTCAATGCTGCGCTGGATCAGGCGGTGACGGATCGCGCGGTGGTGATCATTACCGGTCAGCCGGGGATTCTGTCGGGCGGCTACGATTTGAAGGTGATGACCTCCGGCCCCAAGGAAGCGGTCAGCCTGGTGACCTCGGGATCGACCCTGGCCCGTCGCCTGTTGTCGCACCCGTTCCCGGTCGTCGTGGCTTGCCCTGGGCATGCGGTGGCAAAAGGTGCATTCCTGCTGTTGTCGGCGGATTACCGGATCGGCGTCGAAGGCCCGTTCAGTATCGGCCTGAACGAAGTGCAGATTGGCATGACCATGCACCACGCCGGTATCGAGTTGGCCCGTGATCGTCTGCGCAAGTCGGCGTTCCATCGTTCGGTGATCAACGCCGAGATGTTTGACCCGCAAGGTGCGGTGGATGCCGGATTCCTCGATAAGGTGGTTGCTCCCGAGGAGCTGCAAGGCGCTGCATTGGCTGCCGCGCGTCAGTTGAAGAAGATCAACATGACCGCCCACAAGAACACCAAGCTGAAAGTACGCAAGGCACTGCTGGAGACCCTGGACAACGCGATCATCCAGGACCAGGAGCATTTGGTTTAACAGCCCATACCGGGAAAAGCCCGACCATCGAGTCGGGCTTTTTCTTGAATGTTCTTTGAGAACCCTTACGGCCGCTCTGGATCGCATTGACACAGACCGGAAACATGCGCTCAAACATCGGCCATCTCCCGCGTTTATACAGGCAATTGCCGAAAACAATGCACATCCGTACACTGCGCCACCTTTTGTCCCGGCGGGCCTGTAAATGCTTTATCTGTTTCGCATGTTGTTGATGGGCTTGCACTTCATGGCAGCGGGTGTGCTGGGAGTAATGCTCGGACTGTGCCGACCGTTCAACCCGGACAACAGCCGTTTATGCGCTCGCCTCTACGCCTGGCCGGCGATGTGTATCTTGCGCCTGCGGGTGAAAGCCGAGGTCGGGCCGTTGATGGACAAAGCTCCAGGCTGCGTGATCATTGCCAACCACCAGTCCAACTACGATTTGTTCGTGCTGGGCAATGTGGTGCCGCGGCGCACGGTGTGCATCGGCAAGAAGAGCCTGAAATGGGTGCCGTTGTTCGGACAATTGTTCTGGCTCGCGGGCAACGTGTTGATCGACCGCGGCAACGCGCACAAGGCGCGCCAGGCGATGCTGACCACTACCCACACTTTGCGACACAAGGACACCTCGATCTGGGTCTTCCCGGAAGGCACGCGCAACCTCGGCGAAGAGTTGCTGCCGTTCAAGAAAGGCGCATTCCAGATGGCGATTGCCGCGGGTGTGCCGATTGTTCCGGTGTGCGTCAGCAGCTACATCAAGCAAATGCGCCTGAACCGTTGGCGCAGTGGCAGGATCCTGATCCGCTCGCTGCCGGCGATTCCCACCGCCGGATTGAGCCTGGACGATATGCCGATGCTGATCGCCCAGTGCCGCGAGCAGATGCGCGAGTGCATAGAATCGATGGATCGGCAGCTGCAACCGGCCTGAACCCAGCCCGCCTCGCGCGGGCATTTTTTTGTCGGTGAACTGCACCGATGTTGCTGACTCTGATCAGACAGAGCAGGCTAAGCATGCACCATGCCTGTCACTGCCATTGGCCACGAAGAAGCGAACAAGAATTATGGGTAGAGTCGTTGCTGCTGCGGTTTACAGCGCCGGTAAGAAAGTTACCAATATCACCCTCGATGAAGGCAGCGCCTGGGCGGCGAAGCCTGGGCATTTCGTCTGGATCGGTCTGGAAGAACCCAATGCCCAGGAGCTGACCAACCTGCAAAAACAGTTCAACCTGCATGAACTGGCCATCGAAGATGCCCTGGAAAAACACAGCCGCCCGAAACTGGAAACCTTCGGCGATGCGTTGTTCATCGTCACCTATTCACCGGTGCGCACGGCGGGCAGGCTGGAGTTCATCGAAACCCATATCTTTGCTGGCAATGGCTATATCATCACTGCCCGAAACGGTAAATCAAAGTCTTACGCCCATGTCCGACAGCGTTGTGAGGCGCGGCCGCTGTTGCTCGAGCACGGGGAAGATTTCGTACTCTATGCCCTGCTCGACTTCGTCATCGAAAACTATCAGCCGGTGGGCGAAGCGATCCATAACGAGATCGATGAGCTGGAGCGCAACGTGATGTGTAGCTCACTGAATGAGCGCGACATCCAGAAACTCCATAGCCTGCGTCGCGATGTGCTGCGTTTGCGTCGGTATGCGGCGCCGATGGTGGAGATCGGTGAGGAATTGCAGAAGCTGAGCTTTCCGTTCATTGACAAGAACATGCGGCCGTATTTCCGCGATGTGCAGATTCATGTCACCCGGCAGATGGAAGACCTGGCGACCCTGGCGGACATTGCCAGCCAGACCATTGAAGTCGGGGTGTTGCTGGAAGCTTCGCGGCAAAGTGTGGTGCAGCGCAAGTTCGCGGCCTGGGCGGCAATTCTGGCGTTCCCGACGGCAGTGGCGGGGATCTACGGGATGAACTTCCAGAACATGCCCGAGCTGGGCTGGC
Source organism: Pseudomonas sp. KH_050 (assembly GCF_057838875.1). NCBI lineage: Bacteria > Pseudomonadati > Pseudomonadota > Gammaproteobacteria > Pseudomonadales > Pseudomonadaceae > Pseudomonas > Pseudomonas sp. KH_050. Next base: position 4,913,304 of record NZ_CM174478.1, read on the forward strand.
ATTACGGTTACTTCGGGGTGCTGGGGTTTATTACGGTGGGGTGTGTCGGGTTGTGGGCCAGCTTCAAGCGGTCGGGGTGGTTGTAGGTTGCGGACTGTGTTTTCTGCAGATTAAACCGGTTGAGCCCATCGCGAGCAGGCTCGTTCCCACAGGGGAATTGCGGACACCCACGATATTGCAGGTGCATGCGGTCGGCGTAGGCGCTGGCGGAGCCTGCGATCTTTTCGGCGGACAGCACAATCGCCAAGATCAAAAGATCGCAGCCTGCGGCAGCTCCTACGGGGGCGGTGTTCCGACGATGCTTTTAGCGATTTAAACCGGCTCAGCGTCGGGCTTGTGCGCCACAAAGCGCATCATCCATTCCGCCACGGTGGCGCCATGGTGGTCGCGGTCGAGGCTGGCCACGCCTTTCTGGTAGATCTGTTCGCCAAGGGCCTGTTGACGAAGCTCCAGCAGCGCTCGCGAATAGTCATGGATGAACTCCGGGTGGCCCTGGAAGCACAGCACCTGGTCGTTGATGTGGTACGCGGCGAACGGGCAGAAGTCGCTGGAAGCGATCACCGTGGCATTTTCCGGCAAGGCGGTGACCTGGTCCTGGTGACTGATCAACAAGGTCAGCTCTTCGACCACCGGGCTCATCCACGGTGCTTTGGCGGCAGTGGCCATTGTGTAGTTGTGAGTCCCGACACCCCAACCTTGTGGCGCGCGCTCGCTCTTGCCGCCCAGCAGCAACGCCAGCAGTTGATGGCCAAAGCAGATGCCCAGCAGTTTGTCGCCGCGCTCGTAGCGCTCCAACAGGTAAGTCTTGAGGGTTTCAATCCACGGATCGGTGCCGAAGGAATCAGCTTTGCTACCGGTGACCAGATAGGCGTCGAAACTCAGCTCATCGCTGGGGTACTCGCCCTGCATCACGTTGTAGACGGTGAACTCGGCAGCAATCGGCTGCTGCGAGAACAGACGCTGGAACATCTGCCCGTAACCCTGATATTGATCGACCAGTTCTGGACGCAGGATATCGGTTTCCAGAATGCAGATGCGTAACGACATAAAAATTACCTGACACGATTAAGGCGATAGTGCACACCTCAGAGCCTGCCTTGAAATACCGGTTCAAGGCAAGCTCCGAACACCTTGAAAAGGTCAGAACAGCTTATCCTGGGCAGCCTTCTCCAACAGCAGCGCCGGTGGCGCAAAGCGTTCGCCATATTGCTCGGCCAGGTACTGGGCGCGGGCAATGAAGTCCTTCAAGCCATACTGGTTGATGAACTGCAGCGCGCCACCGGTCCAGGCCGCGAAGCCAATGCCGAAAATCGAGCCGATGTTGGCATCGGCCGTCGACTGCAGCACGCCCTCCTCCACACAGCGCACGGTTTCGATGGCCTGCACGAACAGCAGCCGGTCACGCACGTCCTGGGGCGAAATCTGCCCGTCGGCTGTTTCGAAGCGCTTTTTCAACTCCGGCCATAGGTGCTTTTGCCCACCGGCCGGATAGTCGTAGAACCCGCCACCGGCCGCCTTGCCAGGGCGTTTGTATTCATTGAGCAGCACATCGATCACCGCAAAGGCCGGATGCAGCGGCAGCGTTTTACCTTCGGCTTGCAGGTCCTTGGCGGTTTGCTGACGGATATGGCTCATCAGGCTCAGGGACACTTCGTCGGAAATCGCCAGCGGGCCAATAGGCATCCCGGCTTTGCGCGCTTCAGTTTCGATCATCGGTGCTGAAATGCCTTCGCCAAGCATGGCGATGCCTTCGTTGGTGAAGGTGCCGAACACCCGCGAAGTAAAAAAACCTCGGCTGTCGTTGACCACAATCGGGATTTTGCGGATTTGCAGGACGAAATCGAAACCGCGCGCCAGGGTTTCATCGCTGGTGCGAGCGCCCTTGATGATTTCCACCAGGGGCATTTTTTCCACCGGGCTGAAGAAGTGCAGACCAATGAATTTTTCCGGCTGCGGCACCGCAGTGGCCAGGCCGCTGATCGGCAGGGTCGAGGTGTTGGAGGCGATCACTGCCTCGCTGCCGACCACCTTTTGCGCGGCGCTGGTGACTCTGGCCTTGAGTTCACGATCCTCGAACACTGCTTCGATGATCAGGTCGCAACCGACCAGGTCGGCATCCTGCTCGGTGGTGCTGATTCGTGCGAGGGTGGCGTCGCGCTGCTCGGCGGTCAGTTGCCCGCGGGCGACTTTCTTGTCGAGCAAGGCTGCCGAATGCGCCTTGCCCTTTTCGGCGGCGGCGAGGTTGATGTCCTTGAGCACCACCTCGATCCCCGCCAGCGCACTGACATAGGCAATCCCGGCCCCCATCATGCCCGCGCCGAGCACCCCGACCTTACGTGTCACGCAGGGTGTAAAACCTTGCGGTCGTGAGCTGCCGGCATTGATTTCATTGAGCTGGAACCAAAAGGTGCCGATCATGTTCTTCGCCACCTGGCCGGTGGTCAGTTCCGTGAAGTAGCGGGTTTCAATCAACTGTGCGGTAGCGAAATCAACCTGGGCGCCCTCCACTGCCGCGCAGAGGATTTTCTCCGGCGCGGGCAGGCAACCATTGGTTTTTGCGCGCAGGATCGACGGTAAAATGGCCAGCACCTGCGCCACTTTCGGATGTGACGGGGCACCTCCTGGAATCTGATAGCCGCTCATGTCCCAAGGCTGTTTGACTGCCGGGTTGGCGACGATCCACGACCGAGCCTTGACCAGCAGCTCATCCGGGTCAGCCGCCAACTCATCGATCAAACCGGTTTGCAGCGCTTGCTGCGGGGTGACTTTCTTGCCTTCGAGCAGGTACGGCAGGGCTTTTTCCAACCCGAGCATGCGGACCATGCGCACCACCCCGCCGCCGCCCGGCAGCAGGCCGAGGGTGACTTCCGGCAAGCCGATCTGCAGCGATTTGTTGTCCAGCGCGATCCGGTGATGACAGGCCAGGCAAATCTCCCAACCGCCGCCCAGCGCCGCTCCGTTGATCGCGGCGACCACCGGCTTGCCCAGGGTCTCCAGCGTTCGCAGCTGGCCCTTGAGCGTCAGCACCATGTCGTAAAACGCCTTGGCCTGGGCTTTGCCGACGCTGATCAGCTCATTGAGGTCGCCGCCGGCAAAGAAGGTTTTCTTCGCCGAGGTAATGATGACCCCGGCGATCGACGCTTGCTCGGCAACCAGCCGGGCAACGCTGGCCGCCATGGCATCGCGGTAGACCGCGTTCATGGTATTGGCGCTCTGGCCGGGCATGTCGATGGTCAGGACAACGATCTGGTCCTGACCTTTTTCGTAACGGATGGCATCAGTCATGAAAGTGTTTCCTTGTAGTCAGGGCTCAAAGACGTTCGATGATGGTGGCAATACCCATGCCGCCGCCGACACAGAGGGTCGCCAGGCCGTAGCGCAGGCGTCGCGCTTCCAGCTCATCGAGCAAGGTCCCGAGGATCGCGCAGCCGGTAGCGCCCAGCGGGTGGCCCATGGCGATGGAGCCGCCATTGACGTTGACTTTGCCCGGATCGATAGCCATGTCCTTGATGAACTTCAGCACCACCGAAGCAAACGCTTCGTTGACCTCGAACAGGTCGATGTCTTCGACCCGCAGCCCGGCCTTGGCCAGGGCTTTACGGGTGGCCGGGGCAGGACCGGTGAGCATGATGGTCGGATCGGTGCTGGTGACCGCCGTGGCGACTATCCGCGCCCGCGCCTGCAGACCCAGCGCCCGGCCCTTGGCCTCGGAACCGACGAGCATCAAGGCTGCGCCGTCGACTATCCCCGAGCTGTTGCCCGGGGTGTGCACGTGGTTGATGCGCTCTACGTGGCTGTAGACCCGCAATGCCGTGGCGTCGAAGCCCATTTGCCCGATCATTTCAAAGCTCGGCTTGAGATTACCCAGGCCTTCAAGGGTGGAGCCCGCGCGAATGAATTCATCGTGATCGAGCAGCACGATGCCGTTCTGGTCCAGCACCGGCACCAACGATTTATTGAAAGAACCGTCCGCCCTCGCCCGTGCGGCCTTTTGCTGGGAGTGCAAGGCAAAACCATCGACCTCCTCGCGACTGAAGCCTTCCAGCGTGGCGATCAGGTCCGCGCTTATGCCTTGGGGGACGAAGTGGCTGTGCAAGTTGGTTTGCGGGTCGAGTGCCCACGGACCGCCGTCGCTGCCCATCGGCACCCGCGACATCGACTCGACGCCACCGACCACCACCAGGTCTTCGAACCCGGAGCGAACTTTCATGGCGCCCAGATTGACCGCTTCCAGGCCCGACGCGCAGAAGCGATTGATTTGCACACCGGCCACGCTGACGTCCCAATCGGCAACCAGCGCGGCAGTCTTGGCAATATCGGCGCCCTGGTCGCCGATCGGGGTCACGCAACCGAGCACGATGTCATCGACCTGGCTGGTATCGAGCGCCGTACGCTGTTGCAGAGCGCTCAGCAGCCCGGCCAGCAGATTGACCGGCTTGACGCTGTGCAAGGCACCATCGGGCTTGCCTTTGCCACGGGGAGTGCGTAACGCATCGAATATCAAAGCTTCAGTCATGACGTCCTCGAACCGCTGGGCAAGTGAGTAATACAGGCCTTCCACCTTAGGCTCGGCAGCAATGGATTCAATGACCGAAGCGCTCACTGGCCTTGACGGTCACGCTCAGACGAACGGTAGCGAGCTAATTGCTTGCACCGATAGAGCGACGGAACTGTCTAGCCAAAGGGCGGCCAAGAAGCTGGCAATAGGCCTCATAGCTTTTTGCACTACTTACTGGCCTTACTGATATGAAATGGATCTAAACCAACAGGGGCGCGGCCCCTAAGGTAAACCTGTACGAGGTTGTCGCCGGGTTTTGCCGGGGCCCTCGTCAGAAAGGAAGAACAGCGCTTTGCCGTCATGGAGAAATGCAGGCAAGCAATTTGACGTTCAACAAATAACAAAAAAGGCAGTCAGCCATGTTCAAACAATCGAAAGTACGTCAAGCCGGGCTCATTCTATTCGCCACCACGCTACTCCTGATTTTGCCAAACCTGACCAAAGTGATCGGCTAAAGGCGTGGCAGTTTCACAGCGCCGCATTCAAAGTGTGCCCCGGTTCACTACCGGGGCTGGCGCTTGTGTGCCAATCTTCGAGCAAGACTCGGCAGTTCGATGGCGCCCTGTCCGACTATGTCCCATAGTCTTGGGGCGATCTCACTGACGACATTACGGCGATCAATTGAAACCTTTTATTTTGTTCGGGACCTTGCTGCTCTGCTCGCCCCTGCATGCCGCGCAACTGGTCCTGGACCTGGGCGCTGGCAGCCGAACCTGGCAAACCGAGGAATTGCTCAGGCACCCTCAAGCTCAGGCGATCAGAATTACTGACGATGTGTCTTACAAGCGGGACATGAGTTATCGCGCCGTGCCGCTGTCGGCGTTGCTCACTGGCATCGCCGCCGATGACCACCTGCAAGCGGTGGCGCTCGACGGTTTTGCCGCCGAGCTGGCGGCTGGTCCGCTGCTGAATGACAGCGGCGCGCAAGCCTGGTTGGCGGTAGAAGATCCACAGCATCCCTGGCCGCCACTGGCGGCGGGCAAGCCGAGTGCCGGGCCGTTCTATCTGGTCTGGAGCGATCCCCAGGCCGGTCAGATCAGCCCGGAACAATGGCCATTCCAGGTCGCCAGTATCAAACGCCTGGCGCCGGTTACCGAGCGTTTCCCGGCCTTGCGCCCGGATCCGAAGCTGGCGGCAAATGACCCGGTGAACCAGGGTTTTGCGCTGTTCCAGAAGAACTGCCTGGCCTGCCATCGCCTGAATGGTGCGGGTGATGCGCAGATGGGGCCTGATCTGAATATCCCTTTCAGCCCTACCGAATACTTCGGTGCCGACTTCCTCAAGCGCTATATCCGCGACCCTCAGAGCCTGCGCCATTGGCCACAGGCGAAAATGCCCGGCTTCTCCGCAAGCGTGCTACCGGATGCGGAGCTGGAGTTGTTGGTAGGGTATTTGAAGCATATGGCGGGGCGAAAGCAGCAGCCTTGATGGTTTGACAATTTGTGTCTCGACCCATTCCCCGCGATGCGGTATCCCCGATTACTGCTGCTGCACCGAAAAAACCGGCGTCGGCGAGACGAAGACTTTGGCGTGCATCTGCTCGCAGCCACCGCCGCGGCGCATGCCGCGTACCGGGCAGGCATCCAGATAGTCGAGGCCGACCGCCAGTTTCAGGTGACGCTCGGGCCGGGCCAGTTGATTGGTCACATCGAAGCTGTACCAGGCGTCGTCCAGCCAGGCCTCGGCCCAGGCATGACTGGCCAGGTGTTCGCTGTTTTCGCTGAACAGATAACCCGAGACGTAACGCGCCGGAATGCCCAGGCTGCGGGCGCAGGCCAGAAATGCATGGGTATGGTCCTGGCAAACCCCGGCCCGCCCGGCGAAGGCTTCACCAGCACTGGTGTCAACTTCGGTGGCCCCCGGGGTGTAGGTCATGTGCTGGTTCAAACCGTGCATCAGATCGATCAACCCGGTGCGATCACGGCGCTTGAGGCATTGCCTGGCAGCAAAAGCACGCAAGGCTTCGTCTGCCTCGGTCAACCGGGTAAAACGCAGGAACGGCAGTGCCGACTGGCTCTCATGTTCGGCTTCGTGCTGTTCATCGATATCCACCTGCCCGCGGGCGCCGATGACAATCGCTTCATGGGGTTCATCCATGGTCAGCACGTGCAAGATATTGCCGAACGGATCCAGTTGCGCGCGCACCGGCCGCGGCAGGTCAAGCTGCCAGCTGAGTACGTGCTGACGCTCGCTGTCGTGGGGCGTCAGGCGTAAATACTGGATGCTCGCCCGCACCTGATCTTCGTAGTGATAGGTGGTTTCGTGGCTAATGGAAAGTCTCATGCAGCCTCCAGGTAGGAACTGTGAATGGCGTTGCCCAACTGGCGCACCAGCGGGATATATTCGGTCAGCCAGGCGTGCAAGCCTTCCTCGAGGATTTCGTTGATCCCGGTGTAGCGCAGACGCGCGTCTATCTCCGCGGCCAGGCGTTGCGCCGGGCGGCCGTTGGCGCCCGGCAGGCTGGCGAGGATCTGGTCGATCTCTTCAGTGCAGGCACGCAGGGAGCGCGGTACATCGGCGCGCAACAGCAACAGTTCGGCGACGTGTCGCGCTCCGGGAGCATCGCGGTAGATCTCGGTGTAGGCCTCGAACGAGGACAAAGCGCGCAGCAAGGCACTCCACTGGTAGTAGGCGTGGGCGGTGCCGTCGCTGACCGCTTCGGCCTGGTCACCGGCCATTTCGTAGCGGGCATCGAGCAGGCGCAGGGTGTTGTCGGCCCGTTCGATGAAGGTCCCTAGACGGATAAACCGAAACGCATCGTTGCGCATGATGGTGCCGTACGACGCGCCACGAAACAGGTGGGAACGCTCCTTGATCCACTCGCAGAAACGGCTCATGCCATAACGGCTGAGGCCTTGTTCGGCGATACCGCGAATCTCCAGCCAGGTGGCGTTGATGTTTTCCCACATGTCGGCGGTGATTCGCCCACGCACCGCATGGGCGCTGGCCCGGGCGGCACCGAGACAGCTGTAGATGCTCGCCGGGTTGGCCGCATCCAGGGCGAAGAAGTGCAGCAGCCGTTCGGCATGCAACGCACCGTGGCGCTCCAGATAGTCGTCCAGGGTGCCGGTGATCAACAGCGGCATCGCCAGTTCATGCAAACCGTCACCGCGGCCGTCCTGCGGCATCAATGACAGCGAATAACTGATGTCTAGCATCCGTGCGAGGTTTTCCGCCCGCTCCAGGTAACGCGACATCCAATACAAATCCGAGGCAGTTCTACTTAACATGGCAGGCTTCCTTCAATCCTCGACCACCCAGGTGTCCTTGGTTCCACCACCCTGGGACGAATTCACCACCAGGGATCCTTCTCGTAGAGCGACACGGGTCAGGCCGCCGGGTACGACCCGGGTTTCGCGACCAGACAGTACAAACGGGCGCAGGTCGATATGGCGCGGGGCAATACCGTTTTCGACAAAGGTCGGACACGTCGACAGGCACAGGGTCGGTTGGGCGATATAAGCGTGAGGCTTGGCTTTGATCCGCGCCCGGAAAGCTTCGATTTCCGCCGCCGTCGCCGCCGGCCCCACCAGCATTCCGTAACCACCGGAACCCTGGGTTTCCTTGACCACCAGATCCCCCAGGTTCGCCAGCACGTGGGACAGTTCCTCGGGCCTGCGGCACTGAAAGGTCGGCACGTTCTTGAGGATCGGCTCCTCGTCCAGATAGAAGCGGATCATGTCCGTGACGAACGGATAGACCGACTTGTCGTCCGCCACACCGGTACCGATGGCATTGGCCAACACCACATTGCCCGAACGATAGGACGACAGCAGGCCAGGCACGCCGAGCATCGAATCCGGATTGAACGCCAGCGGGTCAAGGAAGGCATCGTCGAGACGCCGATAGATCACATCGACTGCTTTCGGCCCGTCAGTGGTGCGCATGAATACCCGATCATCGCGGACAAACAGATCAGCTCCCTCGACCAGTTCGACGCCCATTTCCCGCGCCAGGAACGCGTGTTCGAAGAACGCGCTGTTGAAGCGCCCGGGCGTCAACACCACGACACTGGGATTATCCAGCGGGCTGGAGCTTTTCAGAGTATCGAGCAACAGATTGGGGTAATGATCGATCGGCGCGATGCGCTGGGCGGCGAACAATTCGGGGAACAACCGCATCATCATCTTGCGGTCTTCGAGCATGTAGCTGACGCCGCTGGGGGTACGCAGATTGTCTTCGAGCACGTAATAGGTGCCGTCGCCATCACGCACCAGATCGACGCCAGAGATGTGCGAATAGATATCGCGATGCAGATCCAGACCTTGCATGGCCAACTGGTACTGCTCGTTAGCCAGTACCTGCTCGGCCGGAATGATGCCGGCCTTGATGATGCGCTGCTCGTGATAGAGATCGGCGAGGAACATGTTCAACGCCTTGACCCGCTGGATGCAGCCGCGTTCGACGATCCGCCACTCACTGGCGGGGATGCTGCGGGGAATGGTGTCGAAGGGAATCAGGCGTTCTGTCCCCTGCTCATCACCATAGAGTGTGAAAGTAATCCCGGCGCGATGAAATAGCAGATCGGCCTCGCGTCGCCGTTGTGCCAATAGCTCGTCAGGCGTTTCGGCCAACCAACGGGCAAACTCCCGATAATGCGGGCGGACCTGGCCGCCGGCATCGTACATCTCATCAAAATAGGTGCGGATCATGCCGTACTCCTTGTCACCCGGACACCTAGGCTTCGCAAGCCCCGTGCCAGCGGCAGAAACGCTTTAAAATCAATCGGTTGGATAAACGCCCAAGAAACACCGCACCATTGCTGTGCAGCAAACGCCCCCACCCGACCGCCCCCCGCTTCATTGCGAAGCATAGCCAGAGTTGATTTCGTTGCACGGCAAAAAGATCGCAGCCTCGGCAGCCCACAATCTGGATCTGCACCCGGTCGGTGTAGGAGCTGCCGAAGGCTGCGATCTTTTGACTTTCTGTCCGCCACAAACGAAATCGGCCGACCCGAAGGTCAGCCGATATGCTGAGTGTTGATGCTGTTCATAGGTGCTATGCGAGTAACCCTCGTACCTCCTGCTTCACGCCCCAACCTTCGATAATCCCGCCCAGAGGCTCGACCACCGCCTCGAAATCCTGCTCGAAGTCACCGATGCCGCCGTAGGTGGCGTACATCACCTTGCTCAGCTCCAGATGCCAGGCGCCGTCATCACGCACGCTGACCTGAGCATTGAGTGACTCACCGCGAAAATGCCCTGCCGCCCTGCGTGCCCGTTCCTCGTCCGGGAAAATGGCGTAGAACTCGATGGGATGGAATCGTGAAAAGTCGAAACCGCCTTCTTTCATGCGGCGCAGTACGCTGCTGCTGATGTCTTCTTGATAGGCTGTGCTCATGAAAACGTCCTCCTAAAACCGAATGGATAGACTTTCCGTACTCCCCCCACGCTCGCAATCGAATGCTGAAAGCGCTACGGCACCAGGACTGCCGCGGGGAAACAAGCATGTAGCTGACAAGACCAGACCTTAGCGATTCATTCGCTGATCTCGATTGCAGAGTAGCGCGAAGCCAGTACCTGTGCCAGAGGGGCTGGACAAGGATAATGCGTGACGCTCATGGAGCCTGGGTGATGCTGAGGATTTCAATGCCGCACTGTTCCTTCAGGTTTTTGACCGTGGGGTCTTCGATGCGGCCTTCCAGATCATTGAGATCCAGCACGGCCGGGACCGGGAGAAGTTTTGCCCGAATCATTTGCGCAGCCTGCTCCATGCTGGGCTTTTGCTCGCAATCGAAATGTTCAACGGCTTGCACACCATGATCATCAACGAAGGTGACGTCCCACTTTTGCATCAGTGCCTCCTCGAAAACCCCACGAATGGGCTCACACCTATCTCGACCCCTGAGGCCGGGCAATCGTTCCCCTGAGTGCGAAGATTTACTGATAGTTCTGCAATAGGTTTACACCTGCTTCACCCTCACGCCCGATGCACCGCATTTAAGGACAGGAGGGTCACGTTGGTTTGTAGATCGCGATCTACTCTTGCTGCATGGTCTGTGCCAGATCTGTTGGTCGGTGTAGCAAGGCGTTCAGTTTTCAAGATTTCATTCATGTACTCTGCCTGTAGGAGCTGCCGCAGGCTGCGATCTTTTAGCGATCTCGATAACCCAAAATGCTGACGGATCAGTTTCCGACGTATCTCGGACAACACGAAACTTGACATCCATCAGTGCGCGCAGTTTCCGGCGGCCGCTGCAGCATTGGTGGTCGCGGATCAAGTCGAAACGAGTTGATATATAAAAAAGAGCAACAGTATTACGGAACTCAAGGTCGCTCGACAATTCTGTTTTGGCCATCAGCAGGGTCGGCAGAGATCTTGAAGAGCGGTTTTTTGTTGCAGTTACCCATTACCTTGCACAGGTACGGAAGACGCTGCGTAAATCGGTGTCGCTCTATAAAACCGATGCTCCAAGTCGTTGAAATATAAAACGCTCCAGGTGTTGAATCGGGTGATTCAGCGATGCATCCTATTACAACTTTAACACGCAGCAACCTCCTTACATAAGCTACTCTTCTACTCAGGGCAAAACGAACACAAAAAAAACAACCACTTTTTATTTACCAACAAACATCAAGGAAAGGAATAATGTTTGACACCGGAAAGGAATACGTCGCCACAGTATCAGGCGTGATAAAATATGGAGCTGTTCTAGTTACTTCTGCAGAAGGAGACAAGGGCGTATTAAGGTACGGAGAACTAAAGCGAAGCGGAGTTTTTCCAGAGCATGAAACCGAGGACACGCTTACCAAAGAACACATTCGCAACTACATAAAAGAGCTTGATATAATCAGAGTGAAAGTACTAAGAGCAAGTGCGCCTGGATGGCCAAATTTACCGTCTCCGGTGGCAGATTTAGAATTTTCAGGATGGTTCTAGTAGAAAATCAATATTCCATAACAGGGTTATTATCTATAACCCTGTTATTTTAGTAGCCCGATTACAGGCTACTTTTCAGCTCGTTCCTTGAGTGCTTTCAAGGTGTTGAACGGCGCATCGACCACAAATTTGTTGGCCAGCCACGACGGCACACTGCCACCTGGCTCGGTGTGGACCTGATAGGTCACTTCTACCTGATCAGCACCTTTTGGCACGAACTTCCAGAAACCTTGCACCTGAGCGACACGAACAAAGCCCTTCTCCTCAGGAACATAGGTCGGCACGCCTTCCAGTTTGCGGGTCAGGCTGCCATCGGCACCCTCAGTGGTCGTCACGTGCAGCACCGAATCGCGGGCAGTCACCGGCCAGGGAGTGCTGAACCGGGTGTAGGTCCAGGTTTGGTTGCCTTCGTGCTTGAGCAGCTTCTGTGACTTGCACTCATGGATCCAGGCGCAGGCACCGACAACGTCTTCCTGCAGGCCGCGTAGCTTGGCCATGGAGGTCTTCATGATCGTCACGCCGCGGTAGGCCTTGTATTCGGAGCCAGCCACTTCGCTCAAGGAGATCTTGATGCCGTCCGCCTCCTTGGCGGTTTTCCATTCCTCGGCCTCCGCCGTTGCAGCCAGCAAAACCGTCAAGCCATAGACCACAGCCATTCGATGCAGCGAACCCATTGTCTTTTTCCTTATTGTTGAAGTTCCGTTCATTGCCCCCCCTAAGCTGCCGTCATTTGCTCCCACCAGCCAATCAATTTGATGGCTTCTTCACGGCTGCTGCCGCAGACCTCGACATCCGCCTCAAACGCTCCGCAGACAGCCGGCCTTTCGGGCATCCCGAAAATTGCGCACAGGTGATCGACCGAAAGGTGCAGGCAACGTTCTCCCGCGGCTTTGCCATTGGGCATGCCAGGAATCGGAGAACTGATGGAAGGGGCAATGCAGCAGGCGCCACAGCCTTCACGGCATGTCATGACGACGGACTCCTCGCAATGGGCAAAGGGTTAATGAGGCAGGATAGAGTACCCGCTAAAACAGCTGTTTGAAATTACCGCGACCGTGGTTTTACCGCTCAAACAGCCATGACTGACCAGTCTCCGACAAATCGTCAAGGTCAGGGGTCACAGTCGGGGTTGGTATTTACCGTTTGAACTCGAACTCAAGCGCTGCACCCTCGACATCCCGGCGCTCTTCATTACGCAGCTGCAACCCCATTTCATTGTTGATCAAGCGGCCGTTCAGCTGGAACGGGCCGCTTTCCGCGGGTTTATTGCCAAACAGCTGCGGCAGCAAAGGCGCATGCTGGGTCTGTACGAGAGTGCCTGGGGGCTGCAACTGGCTGACCATTTCCGGCGGCAGGCTCAGGTCCACTCTGGTCGAGGGCAATGGGGTCTTCACCACTTCACTGGCAGGCTTTGACTTGGAGGCGATGGGCGTGCGCTTTTTGACAGGCGTTGGCTTTTTCGCAGTAACCGCCTTTTTTACGGGCGCGACTTTCTTTACTGCCGCAGGCTTCTGCGATTTCACTGCGGAAGTAGACGCAGCAGGCTTATCCGGGCTGGAAGCTGCCATCACTGCCCCACAGTTGAACGCGTTCAATAGACAGACTAAAAACCAGCCACCAACAAAAGTCGCTTTCATAGACACTACAGCCTTAACGGCAGGGGGCCGTATGCTCGCTTGTTGGACAGCTCATGACAAGCGTGCCGACCAGCCGATCATCCGACGGGGCCTGCGCCCCTTTCAAAAACCGCCCGCCGCCTCCTGACACAGTTGATTGGCGAGCATGCCCAGGGTCATCAACGTGCGCTCCGCTTCGCGATTCCAGGGGGTGCCGCAGTTCAATCGAATGCAGTGATTGAACTGCTCGGTATTACTGAAAATCAGCCCCGGCGCGATACTGATGCCCTGCTGCAAGGCACGCACATGCAGCTCCTGGGTGTTGACTCGCCCAGGCAGACTGACCCAGAGGATGAAGCCGCCCGTGGGCCGGGTCATTTGCGTTCCTTCCGGGAAATACTGCTGCACCGCCAGCTGAAAGGCGCTGAGGTTCTTGCGGTACTCCTGACGGATATAGCGCAGATGACGGTCATAACCGCCATTCTCCAGATAAGCCGCGATGCCCATCTGCGTGACGCTGCACGCCGAATGAGTGCTGAAGGTCTGCAGGCGCTGGATTTCCTGCTGGTACTTGCCGGCAATCATCCAGCCGATCCGCACACCGGGCGACAAGGTCTTGGAAAAGCTCGAACAGTAGATTACCCGGTCCAGCCGATCGTAGGCCTTCAATGCCTTGGTACGGCCCTGCTCGAACATCAGTTCGCCGTAGATATCGTCCTCGACGATCTGGATATCGAAATCCGAGGCCAGACGCAGCAACTGCTTTTGTCGCTCTTCGGGCATGGTGCCGCCCAACGGGTTGCTCAGACGCGTGGTCAATACCAGCGCCTTGATCGACCACTGGTTCGCCGCCAGCTGCAGGGCTTCGAGGCTCATGCCGGTGGCCGGGTCGCTGGGGATCTCGATGACTTTCAGGCCCAGCAGATCGGCCAGTTGCAGCAAGCCGTAATAGGTCGGTGATTCGGCCGCGATCAGATCGCCTGGACGGGTCAGCACCCGCAACGACATCTGCAGGGCATCGACACAACCGTGGGTGATCACCACTTCCGATGGATCGACCACCACACCGGCATCGCGCATGCGGATCGCCACTTGGCGGCGCAAGGGTTCAAAACCGGGGCTGAACATGTAACTGAAGGCCCGTGGGCTATGAAAGCGCGTGACCTTGGCCAATTGCTGATGCAGCGCGCGCACCGGCAGATAGTCGACGCTTGGCACGGCGGCTCCCAGCGGAAACACACCTTCGCGCCGCGACTCGACCAGTACTTGCTGAATGATGCTGCTGCGAGTGACCAGCCCGGGCCGCTCGACCCGGGCGATATCCGGGGTCGGCGCAGTCAGGGCCGGCGTCTGGTGCACGTAATAGCCGGACTGTGGCCGCGCGCGGATCAGTCCCTGATCCTCGAGATTGGCATAAGCCTGAAGCACCGTCGCATGGCTGACGTTGAGCTGCGAGCTCATCTTGCGCACCGAAGGCACGCGCTCACCCGGCTGGTACACACCACGACGGATATCCTCAGCCAACTGCTGAGCGATACGTTGATAGAGCAAGAGATTGGTCATGACGCAGCACTCGATTTCACGGGCATTTTATTTTTGTGTGGAACAATACCGGAACAGTTTAGAAGTGTACGGGGACAGTTGCCACAATAGTCGACCGTACAGTGCAGTGTCAGCAAAAACTGTACTGCTTTTATTGGCATGGCGCGAGGCAATTGGCAGGCATAAAAAAACCCGGCACCACATGAGGGCCGGGTTGCAGGAGCTACGTAGGGAGCTGTCGTAGGAGCTGCCGAGTGAAACGAGGCTGCGATCTTTCTTTCCAAGTCCACTTAAGTCGTCCCAAGCGAAAGATCAAAAGATCGCAGGCTTCGCCAGCTCCTACAGGATTTCTGGCGTCACCCGCGGGCAGCGCCGAGCTGGCCTTTTTCGTCGGAGAACACAATTTCCACCCGGCGGTTTTGTGCCCGTCCGCGTTCGGAAGCATTGACCTCGACCGGATACTCATCGCCGTAGCCTTCGACCTGGATTCGCTTGTCCTCGACCCCCAGATCCATCAGCACGTTGGCCACCGCTTGAGCGCGGTCGCGCGACAACTTGAGGTTCTCCTGCTTGCCGCCGGTGCTGTCGGTATAGCCTTCGATACGCACCACGCGCTTGGGATTGAGCTGGAGGAACTGGACGATTTTCAGCACGGTGCGGTTGGCCGAGCTTTTCAAGTCCGCCTCACCGGTATCGAACAACACATCGCCCAGGGTCATGACCAGACCGCGATCGGTCTGGGTCGTCGCCAGGCTGATGATCTGTTCTTCCAGCCATTTGCCCTGCTGCTGCACGCTGAGCAACTTGGCTTCACGCAAGGCCAATTGCAGGCGCTGACGCTCCAGCTCGAGCTTCGCAGCGCGCTCCTGATTGAGGATCTGTTCGCTGTGTTCGCGAGCGATTTCGCTGTAGCGCTGGCTCAGGTAGGCGTAATGCTTTACATCCGAGCCACTGCCCCAGTAACTGGTCAGGCGATCGGCGCGGGCCAGGGACTCACCGGCACGGATCACATCCTTGGGCGCGATGCGCAGCACGTTGGAGTCTTCCTTGACCTTCTGGAAGTCGGCGCTGGCTTGTTGCACAGCGTCCTCGCCTTGCTGACCGGCACAACCGTAAAGGCTCACGCAACCGGCCACCAGCAATCCACCGAGTACTCTGGTCTTCAGGCTCATTGGGCATCCCCCAGTTGCTTGCGCAGGCGAGTGATGCGGGTATTGAGCACGTTCAGTTGCTCCTGGCTTTTCAGGGTCAGGACCCGTGCCTCGGCCAGACGGGCATCCAGCTCGGCCTGTTCAGCCCGCATGCGTGCGTGCTTGAACGACAGGTCGGCCATGTCGCCCTGAGCCCGGGTGTATTTGCTTTCCGCGAGCTTCAACTCCGGCACGTCTTCAGCCGTTGCACCCACTGCCCTGGCTTGTTCCAGGGCTTGTTCGGTCAAACGCATTTGTTCATTCGGCGCCGGATCGGCTGCACAACCCGCCAGAGCCAGAACGGCCAGGGCAGCGAAAAGAGGTCGAATAGTCACTAGAAATCCCTACTGTTTTTGGGTGCTGACGGGTGTTTGCAACTGTGCTTTCCAACGCTCGAGATTGCGTTGCAGCACAGCTTCCGTCAGACCGGACGCGGGCAATTCTGTCATCTTTTTGGCCAACTGTCCGCGCAACCATGGGTCGTTGCAGGCGGAGTTATGGGAAACGGCAAGGAACAGCCCCGGTTTATCGATCGGTTGTGGATGGGCCAGCAGATCATTGGCCATGCCCAGGGTCTCGACCATGGTCATCCCCGCATAACGCCCCGCCAGTACGTACTCCACTTCGCCCAAGAGCAATTTCTGAAAGGCCTGCGTCAGGTTGGGCGTCGGCACGAGGCTCAATTGCTGCTCGGCAAAGGTTCTGAACGGCTGGCTCAAACGGGCTTTTTCCGACATCGCACCAGGATGGCCGTGCAGGTCCTGCGCCTGGTTATAGACCAGCGGCGAGTCCTTGCGAGTCCAGACCAGATAGTCGTTTTCCATCAGCGGCGGATGAATGTAGTCCAGCGCTTGCAGCTCACTCACCGCCAAGGGGGCATCGGCGAGGATGTCCATACGCCCGCTGCGCACTTCATCCAGGGCCTGCGAGCGCTTGCCGGCATACAGCAATTCGACCTTGAGCCCCAGCTCACCAGCGATCTGTTGCAACAGATCGGCGCTGGCACCGATCAAGTGTTTCGGGTCTTGCGGGTCGCGCCACAGATAAGGCGGTGCATCCGGGCTGCCGGTCACTACCAGGTGTTCGCACTTGCCCGCCGCGCCAGACAGCGAAGGCAACATCGACAGCCCCAGCAGCCAACACAAGCCGATCCAGCGACGCAGTTCCATGGCGAAATTCTCCCGTTCAAATCAAAAACAAAAAAAAGCCCGGCCAGAAGGCCGGGCTCTTTATAAGTCAAGCCGCTGGTTTAGACCAGCTTCTCAAACTCGGGTATGGCTTCGAACAAGTCCGCTACCAGGCCGTAATCGGCCACCTGGAAGATTGGCGCTTCTTCGTCCTTGTTGATCGCCACGATCACCTTGGAGTCTTTCATACCGGCCAGATGCTGGATCGCGCCGGAGATACCGACGGCGATGTACAGCTGTGGAGCGACGATCTTGCCGGTCTGGCCAACCTGCATGTCGTTCGGTACGAAACCTGCGTCGACTGCGGCGCGGGAAGCGCCGACCGCCGCGCCGAGCTTGTCGGCCAGGGCGTACAGGTGCTTGAAGTTGTCGCCGTTCTGCATGCCACGACCGCCGGAAACGACGATCTTGGCAGCGGTCAGTTCCGGACGATCGGACTTGGCCAGTTCTTCGCCAACGAAGCTGGAGGTACCAGCGTCATGGACGGCAGCAATGGCTTCGACAGCCGCCGAACCACCTTCAGCGGCTACCGGGTCGAAACCGGTGGCCCGCACGGTGATCACTTTCACGGCAGCCGAAGATTGCACGGTAGCGATAGCGTTACCGGCATAGATCGGACGCTTGAAGGTGTCAGCGCTTTCCACCGAGATGATCTCGGAGATCTGGTCAACGTCCAGCTGCGCTGCGACGCGCGGCAGGATGTTTTTGCCGTTGGAGGTAGCAGCAGCCAGGATGTGGCTGTAGCCAGCGCCCAACCCGGCAACCAATGGCGCCACGTTTTCCGGCAACTGGTGAGCATAGGCAGCGTTGTCGGCTACCAGCACTTTGGCCACGCCAGCGATTTTCGCAGCGGCTTCAGCCACGGCGCCAGCGCCAAGACCTGCAACCAGCACGTGAATGTCGCCACCGATCTTCGCGGCGGCAGCAACGGTGTTCAGCGTGGCCGGAGCCAGCACTTTGTTGTCGTGTTCTGCAATAACCAAGATAGTCATTTCTGGCTCCTTAACTCAAAGCACCTTCGCTTCGTTTTTCAGTTTCTCGACCAGTTCAGCCACCGACTTGACCTTGATACCCGCGCTGCGTGCAGCCGGCGCTTCGACTTTCAGGGTCTTGTTGGTGGAGGCGGTGGAAACGCCCAAAGCTTCCGGAGTCAGCACTTCGAGAGGCTTCTTCTTGGCTTTCATGATGTTTGGCAGGGACGCGTAGCGCGGCTCGTTCAAACGCAGGTCGGTGGTGACGATGGCTGGCAGTTTCAGGGAAACTGTCTGCCCGCCGCCGTCGATTTCGCGGGTCACGGCAACGCTGTCGCCGCTGACTTCGACTTTCGAGGCGAAGGTGCCCTGACCGTAGCCGGTCAGTGCAGCCAGCATCTGGCCGGTCTGGTTGTTGTCGCTGTCGATGGCTTGTTTGCCAAGGATCACCAGCGAAGGCTGTTCCTTGTCGACAACAGCTTTCAACAGTTTGGCAACGGCCAGGGAAGTCAGATCTTCGGCAGATTCGACGAGGATGGCACGATCGGCACCCAGCGCCAGGGCGGTACGCAGCTGCTCTTGAGCAGTAGACGGACCAATGGAGACGACGACGATTTCAGTCGCAACACCTTTCTCTTTCAGGCGTACGGCTTCTTCCACTGCGATTTCGCAGAACGGGTTCATCGACATCTTGACGTTAGCGAGGTCGACGCCGGAGTTGTCCGCTTTGACGCGAACCTTGACGTTATAGTCGACCACTCGTTTGACAGCTACAAGAACCTTCATGGATTCCTCGTTACTCTCCGGTGAAAAGAAAGTCGCCCGGGCGAACCTGGCGAATGATGCTCATCGGCGCAAGGGCACCTCTAAAAACGCTGGCAATTCAATAAAAATGACCCTGTTCACAAGCGAAATGACCGTTCTTCAGTGGTGACTGACGAGTCATTCTTTTTCATGGCGTGTAAACTGCGCGCCAAAGCTGCGCAAAGCGTCACCTTGTACTGCCTTCGCCCTGTCTTTAGAGGTGCTCTTGAAACCAACAGTCAGCCTACGGCGAGCGCAAAACCGACCGTATCTTGACCGGAACGCCTATTCGGGTCAATACGGCAAAATGGCCAGTTATAAGCCGCGCTTCTTTGATTTATCTGGGCTGCAGCAAATTCAAACAAACGTTTGTATTGGACGCTGAGAGTGGTGTAGATATAATGCGCCGCCTAGAGAGAAAGATGTCTCATTCTTTGATTCCCTCCCCCAATGCGGTGCAGGAACAATAGATGAAGTGCCAAACCTCCAATTAGAAAAAAACTGTGAGCCTTGAGTAGGAGATAGCCTGTGGAACGCGAATACATGGAATTCGACGTGGTCATCGTCGGTGCCGGCCCCGCTGGCCTGTCCGCCGCCTGCCGACTGAAGCAGAAGGCCGCCGAAGCCGGTAAGGAAATCAGCGTCTGCGTGGTCGAGAAAGGCTCCGAAGTCGGTGCTCACATTTTGTCCGGTGCGGTGTTCGAACCACGCGCCCTGAACGAACTGTTCCCGGACTGGAAGGAACTCGGCGCTCCGCTGAACACGCCGGTCACCCGTGATGACATCTTCGTCCTGAAAAACGCTGACAGCGCGACCAAGATTCCCGACCTCTTTGTGCCCAAGACCATGCACAACGAAGGCAACTACATCATCTCCCTGGGCAACCTGTGCCGCTGGCTAGCCCAGCAGGCCGAGAACCTGGGCGTGGAAATCTACCCAGGCTTCGCTGCTCAGGAAGCGCTGTTCGACGAAAACGGCGTAGTCCGCGGGATCATCACCGGTGACCTGGGCGTCGACCGCGAAGGCAATCCCAAGGAAGGCCTGTACACCCCGGGCATGGAACTGCGCGGCAAGTACACGCTGTTCGCCGAAGGCTGCCGCGGCCATATCGGCAAGCAACTGATCAAACGCTTCAAACTCGACACTGACGCTGATAGCCAGCACTACGGCATCGGCCTGAAAGAAATCTGGGACATCGACCCGGCCAAGCACCAACCGGGCCTGGTAGTCCATACCGCCGGCTGGCCGCTGGACATCATGGGCACCGAGAACACTGGCGGCTCGTTCCTTTATCACCTGGAAAACAACCAGGTGGTGGTCGGTCTGATCGTCGACCTGTCCTACAGCAACACCTACCTGTCGCCATTCGACGAATTCCAGCGGCTCAAGCATCACCCGGTGCTCAAGCAATATCTGGAGGGCGGCAAGCGCGTCAGCTATGGCGCTCGCGCCATCAGCAAAGGCGGCCTGAACTCGCTGCCGAAAATGGTCTTCAAGGGCGGCGCGCTGATCGGTTGCGATCTCGGCACCCTGAACTTCGCCAAGATCAAGGGCAGCCACACCGCGATGAAGTCCGGCATGCTCGCCGCCGAGTCCGTGGCTGACGCGCTGTTCGCTGATCTGGACGGCACGCAAGAGCTGACCACTTACGTCGACGCGTTCAAGAAGAGCTGGCTCTACGACGAACTGTTCGCCAGCCGCAATTTCGGCCCGGCGATCCACAAGTTCGGCGCCATCGTCGGCGGTGGTTTCAACTGGCTCGATCAGAACATCTTCGGCGGCAAACTGCCGTTCACCCTGCACGACACCAAGCCGGACTACGCTTGCTTGAAGCTGGCGGCCGACTGCAAGAAGATCGATTACCCGAAACCGGACGGCAAAATCAGCTTCGACAAACTCAGCTCGGTGTTCATCTCTGGTACCAACCATGAAGAAGAACAGCCCTGCCACCTGAAGCTGGCCGATGCGAACATCCCGATCGCCAAGAACCTGCCGCTGTACGACGAACCGGCGCAGCGCTACTGCCCGGCCGGCGTGTATGAAGTGGTCACCAAGGAAGACGGCGAGAAGCGCTTCCAGATCAACGCCCAGAACTGTGTGCACTGCAAGACCTGTGACATCAAGGACCCTGCGCAGAACATCACCTGGGTGGCACCGGAAGGCTCCGGCGGCCCGACTTACCCGAACATGTAAGTCGAATCGCTAAACATCAAGGCTCCCAGGATGGGGGCCTTTTTGTTGCCCGTATCCATTGCACCTTCCTGAAAAGAAGCCAGAAGGTGCAAACCTTATTCAGGACGGGACAACGCCGACCGTCTATGCCGATAAATGAATGAGCGCTGGTTCAGCCTTGGGCAAACTCTCGTAATTTCTCCCCTTCCATGCGATAGCGCACCCACTCGTCTTGCGGCACCGCACCGATGGACTGGTAAAACTGGATCGCCGGTTTATTCCAGTCCAGCACGCTCCACTCGAAGCGCCCGCAATCGTTGGCGCAGGCGATTTGCGCGAGATGGCGCAGGAGTTTCTTGCCCGCCCCGCCACCGCGTTGCTCGGGGTTGATGTACAGGTCTTCAAGGTAGAGGCAGTTGCTCCCCAGCCAGGTGGAATAGCTGAAGAAGAACACCGCGAATCCGATCGGCTGCCCGTCCCGCAGGCAGATCAGACCATGGGCGGTTGCGCCTTCGCTGAACAGGCTGCGCTCGATATCGGCGACGCTGGCAATGACCTCATGCCTGGCGCGCTCGTAGTCGGCCAGTTCGGTGATGAACGCGAGGATTTGCGAGGCATCGCTGGGCACGGCCGGGCGGATTTCGATGGTCATTGACTTGCCTTGTGCAAAAGTGAAAACGCCATACTAAGACGACTCCGAGCGCTCGTCACATTTCAAATGAAAACCTGGTTGATGGATTACCTGTGGCGATGGAGTCTGCAACGCCACACATTCTTGCGCAACAGCCTCAGACCACTCGTCGAAATTCAGGCACTAATCGAAATCGGGAGCAGACTTATACGGGTAACGACTCTAGAAGTGGAGGCGACGCCATGAACATGTCAAAACTGCCTGCCCTCGTCCTTGCCGGGTTGCTGTCTTCAGCAGCCATCGCCGGATCATCAGCCCCGACCCAACCTGTCTACGGGCCTCCTTCGGCCACCGCGACCGACCCACGCATTGATCGCAACGACACCCAAAGGCCCGACGGCATAGGCCCCAACGTTCCGGACAACGCCGGATTGGGTACCAGCTCTAAAACCACCACCGGTGGCTCGGGTTCCGACCGGGACGGCAGCGCCCGCAATTAAATTGAACGCAACCTTTCCAGACTGATCCTGCGCACCAGGATCAGAAGGAGTAATCCCATGCCTCGTGGAAGCAAAGCCAAATACACGGCAGAACAGAAACGCTAGGCGGCCCATATCGAAGCCAGCTACGAAGACAAAGGTGTCTCTAAAGATGAAGCCGAAGCGCGCGCCTGGGCGACGGTGAACAAACAGTCCGGCCGCGGAGAACGCGCCGGTGGCTCCGGGCGGCGCAAACCTGCAAGCGAAAAAGCCAGTGATCGCAAGGAATCGGCCAAACGCGCTGTGGCCAGTCGTAAAGGCCACTCACGCGACAGCCAAGCGTCTTTGGGAACGCAAACCAGGGACAGTCTGATGAAAGAAGCCCGAGCGAAAAACATCCGCGTTATCGTTAACGTCCATCGCGAGCAAGCTCGGCTCCTACAGGTTTCTACGGCTCAAGCCCGATCGGAAAGAATTCGCCGCCACTCCAGACGCCCAACCAGCGCTGCCCGTCGATTTCCCGGGTCACGGCCAGTTCGACCAACTGATAGAACACATTGCGATGGATCAGGGCTTCAAGATTGGTCCGCACATGCACGTAGGGCGCGGGCTCCTGGGTGTCTGGATCGATTACTACCCGCATCGGGTGATCAGGGCCGGCTTCGGTCTGCTCTTCGACGTTGGTGGTGAAGCGCAGTACCTGAGACTCTCCCTCACCTTCGACCTCCAGGCTGACCGCGACAAACGGCGCGTCGTCGACTTTGATGCCGACTTTTTCCACTGGGGTGATCAGGAAATAATCATCGCCATCGCGGCGCATGATGGTGGAGAACAACTTGACCATCGGCTTGCGCCCGATGGGTGAACCCAGGTAGTACCAGGTCCCGTCACGGGCGATGCGCATGTCGATATCGCCGCAGAAATCGGGATTCCACAGGTGGACCGGCGGCAAGCCTTTGGATTTGGGAATTTGCCCCAACAGATCATTAGCTTTTTGCGGACCACTCATGTTGTTCTCCTCGTGAAGTGCCTAGTCGCTCATGCCCAGCAGGCTGCGAGCGTATTGCTGCAGCGGCGGGCCAAGCAGATCTTCTGGCTGGGTGTCGTGGAACGTCAGTAAACCGCCACGACTGCGAATACGTGCAGTATCGATCAAATACTGGGTGCTGGTCTCGATCAACATGAGCTGAATGACGCCAGTGTCGATCCCCAGGCGATCCACGGCTTCCTGATCGGTCCATTCATCGGAGTTGCCGATCCGGTTGTCAGCCTTGGCGAAACGGGTATAGAGCAAGTAATGCGCACCGACCGCGCGGGCTTCACTCATCGCTGCGTCCAGCCCTTCCGGGGCGCGGGCACGTCGGACCATGGGGAAGTATTCGACAAAGCCGTTGAAGGCTTCTTCGGCGACCACATTCGGCCGCGGATAGGCATCGCCCGGTGGCGCGAATGCACCTTGGGCGATGTAGATGAAAGAATCGGGTTGTATGCGCATCGAGTTAGAGCGGCGGGTATCGCTGTGATCGAGCAGCCCGGCATCGCTCATGTGATAACGAGCGCCCTCGCCCAGATCGCTGACGTTCATGCAGCCACCAAGCGCCAAAAAGGCCAGCAGCAAAACCAGGCTACGCATCCTACCCTCCAGAGGCCGGTGACGGAAAACCGGCGGATAGTCGCAGGATGCAGCTTCCGCGCCAGCTAAAGGTTGCGCACATCCCGTAGCAGCTGCCGCCAGGCTGCGTCCGATTGCGGAGCAGTCGTGAAACCTGAGGACGCGGTCTTCTTGATGGAGTGAGGTTGCTTGATTTTGCGAGGGGTACCCCCTCGAACGCAGCCTTCGGCAGCTGCTACAAGAGCTGTGATCAGCCGCCGATGATTTTCATGATGGTTGCACCACCGGAGAACGCCACTTCCTGCTTGTCGCCCAGGGCTTTCACCAGCAGCCGCTGCAACGCCGGCAGCGCCTCGTGGCGCGGCTTGTCCAGCAGATCCCCGACATAGTGCCGGTTACTCGACGACAGGCAGCCATGCAGCCAACCGGTAGACGACAGACGCAGGCGCGAGCAGGTCCGGCAGAACGGCACGCTTTCATTGGCGATCACCCCGAAGAAACCCCGGCCGGGAATCTCGTAGCGGACTGCGGTGGCATCCACTGGCGCGTCAGCCTGCAGGTATTCGTAACAGTCGCCAATCAGGCTCAACAGCTGCTGAAGGCTGACGAACTGCTGCAAGAAAGCATTCGAGTCACTGGCCAGATGGCCCATGCGCATCAGTTCGATAAAGCGCAGCTCGTAACCCCGTTCAAGGCAGTAATCGAGCAGCGGCATCACCTGATCCAGGTTCTGCCCGCGCAACGGCACCATGTTGACCTTGATCTTCATGCCTGCGGCCTTGGCCCGGTCCATGCCATCGAGCACGGTCGCCAGATCACCACCGCGAGCGATGCTGCGGAAGGCTTCAGGGTCGAGGGTATCGAGGGATACGTTGATCCGGCGGATGCCGGCAGCCACCAGCAAGGGTAGCTTGCGCGCCAGAAGCTGGCCGTTGGTGGTCAGGCTGATGTCCGCCAGGCCCATCGACCCTACGGCAGCCATGAAGGCTTCCAGCTTGGGACTGACCAACGGCTCACCACCGGTGATACGCAGCCGTTCGATGCCGGCAGCCTCGATCAGATAGGCCACCCCCCGGGCCATGGCCTCGGCCGACAACTCATCCTGCGCAGCCACCAGCCGCTTGCCGTTCGGCACGCAGTAGGTACAGGCGTAATTGCAGGCTGAAGTCAGGCTGATCCGCAAATTGCGAAAACGCCTGCCTTGACGGTCAACGATCATGGATCACTCCGGCGAAAGAAGATTCGGACGGCTAAAACTTGACTCAAAAATCAAGTTTTAGCAAGGCCTATGCCTGAGTATATTCCTGAGGTACTGCGTCATGTGGAGAAACATGGCGCAATAAAGCAACTGAATGACTCAGCTGCCGGGGGTGTCGGTATCGCGCTTGCGCTTGTTGCCCATGCGCACGCCGATGTCCATCAGGAACTGGAAGAATCCTTCCTGATCTTCCAGCACATTGCTCCAGAACGGCGAGTGATACAGCGCAACGGCGCCGTGTACCAGCGCCCAGGATGCGCAGTAGTGGAAGTACGGCGGGACGTCTTCGAGCTTGCCTTCGCTAATGCGCCCCTTGATCAACACGGTCAGGCGTTCGAAGTTGGAGGCGCGGATCTTGTGCAGTTCCTCGACCATCTCCGGCACCTGATTACCCTTGACCACCTTCTCTTCCAGGCGGTCGAACAGCCGGTACCGCTGCGGATCACGCATCCGGAATTCAAAGTAGGCCCGGGACAAGGCTTCCTTATCCTTGTCGACATCGGCAGAGTGCAACAGCTCGTTCAGGTCACGCTCATAGTCGAGCATCAGGCGCAGATAAATCTCCGCCTTGGACTTGAAGTGCTTGTAAATGGTCCCTTTGCCGATACCTACGGCATCAGCGATCATCTCGACGGTGACGCTGTCTTCACCTTGTTCGAGGAACAGCTTTAGCGCGGTATCGAGAATTTCTTGCTCGCGGCGACGAAACTCACGGACCTTACGAGGTTCTTTCTGCATAAGAAAAGGTCTGTAGGGGTCAAAATCGAAGCCGCGTATTATGCCTAACTTGCGCCAAATTGCACGGATCATCCGACCATGTCTACGTTTCTTGATGAATTTGTACAGGCTCCTGGCCTGCGTTATTTGAATCATGCGGCCGTCGCTCCGTGGCCAAATAGGGCCAGCGAAGCGGTCGCGCGTTTCGCCCGGGAGAACGTTTTGCTGGGCGCGCGTGACTATTCGGACTGGATGGCCCTCGAGCAGCGCCTGCGCGAACGCCTGATGCGCCTGCTTAACGCGCCGTCGACGGATGACGTCGCGCTGGTCAAAAACACTTCGGAAGCGCTGTCTTTTGTCGCCTTCGGACTGGAATGGCAAAGCGGCGATCAGATTGTCATTAGTGACGAAGAATTCCCGTCTAACCGCATCGTCTGGGAAGCGCTGGCACCACAGGGCGTGGAAGTGCTCCAGGTCAGCCTCAAGGGCGATGACCCCGAAGGCGCCCTGCTAACCGCCTGCGGCCCACGCACCCGCCTGATGTCAGTCAGTGCCGTGCAGTTTGCCAGCGGCCTGCGCCTGGACCTGCAGCGCTTGGGTGCTGGCTGCAAGCAGCAGAACGTGCTGTTCTGCATCGATGCGATCCAGCAACTGGGCGCCCTGCCTTTCGATACCCAGGCTTATCAATGCGATTTCGCCATGGCTGATGGCCATAAATGGCTCCTGGGGCCTGAAGGCCTGGGGGTTTTCTATTGCCGCAGTGAGCTGCGCGAGCAGCTGAAGTTGCACGAATTTGGCTGGCACATGCTCGAACACATGGGCGACTACAATCGCACTGAGTGGGAACCGGCCAAAAGCGCGCGGCGTTTCGAGTGTGGCAGTCCGAACATGCTCGGGGCCATGGCGCTGGAAGCCAGCCTGTCGTTGCTCGAAGAAGTCGGCATGGAAAAGGTCGCCGCGCTGATTGCCGAACGCATGCAATGGCTACAGGACGGCTTGAACGCGATTCCCGGTGTGCAACTGCACAGCCCGCTGAACCCCGCCCGGCGCGGCGGAATTTTCTCGTTCAGTATCGATGGCATTGATAATCAGCAAGTCTACGAACACCTCAAGCGGCAACAGGTTGTGTGCATCCAACGCGGTCCCGGCATTCGATTTTCCCCGCACTTCTATACAGAAAAGCGCGTTATCGACGAAACTCTGCAAATAGTCAGAGCCATTGCCCAGCAATGAGAACCCAACCGAAGCGCCCGTATTCCAAATCTGTTTAAAAAACACAGGGGCCAGACTGGACTAGTAGCAATAGTGATCAATACTTGAACTGTCGGCGCGACATCTCCCCCAAGTGGCGCGTCGATGAAGGTACCAACGGACGGCGTATCTTTGTTTTACTCCTAATGGTCTTAACCCGGATTCACCCCCCAGAACCCGGGTTTTTTTTGCCTGGGATTTGACCCAAAACCTCCGCAGCGTACGAGCTCCTGTAGGAGCTGCCGCAGGCTGCGATCTTTTCGTGCGATCTTTTCGGGTTCTACACCGATTTCCTGACATGCGCCAACGGAAACAACCGCTTGAAGTTCTCGGTCGTCTGTTCGGCAAATCGCTCGTACGACTCTCCGCGTAGCATCGCCAGAAACTCCGCGACATCACGCACGTATTGCGGCAGGTTCGGCTTGCCCCGATGGGGAATCGGCGCCAGGTACGGTGAGTCGGTTTCCACCAGCAGGCGATCGGCCGGTACTTGCCTGGCCACATCCCGCAAGGCATCGGCATTGCGGAAAGTGACAATACCGGACAGGGAAATATAGAACCCCAGATCCAGTGCGGCCCTGGCCATCTCCCAGTCTTCGGTGAAGCAGTGCAGTACGCCAGCCTGGGGCAACGCCGCTTCACGCAACAGCGTCAAGGTATCGGCGCGCGCGCCACGGGTATGCACGATAACCGGCTTACCCGTCTGCTGCGCGGCTTGCAGATGCAGGCGAAAGGACTCCTGCTGCAGCTCGGCTGCTTCCGGTTCGTAATGGTAGTCCAGACCGGTTTCACCAATGGCCACGACCCGCGGATGGTTGAGCTCCTGCAACAGCCAGTCCAGCGCCGGGGCGGCACCCGGCTCCACGTCGAGCGGATGGACGCCGACCGAGCAGTCAACATCGGCATAACGTTCGGCCAGCGCCTTGACGTCAGCCGCATTCTCGACGCTCACGCCGATACACAGAAAGTGCCCCACCCCACGCTGGCGAGCCGCGTCGAGGGCAGCATCGAGGGAGCCGGCATGTTCGGCGAGGTCGAGGCGATCAAGGTGACAATGGGAATCTACAAGCATATAAGGCTGCAACTACATCGTATGAGTGGGACGGTCGGACTTCAGCGCTCCGGCCAATGATTCTAGGCTCGGCCGGTCAATTGCGGATAGGTAAACCTGCCCACTGCACCAGCAACGCTTCGAGCAACAGCACACGATTGAGGTTGGCCTTGCTCAGCACTTTCTGCCGCTGGGCAAGAATCCAGTCCTGGATATCCAGGACTTTTTTCTGAGAAGACTTCTGCGCCAGGTACTGCACGACCTTGCGCATATCGGCCAAACCCAGGCCTGCTTCATCCTGAGTGAGCTGGTAACGCAGAATCAGGCTCGACCAGTCGCAGAACCAGTCGAACAGCAACAGCAACGGAATGGTATTCCAGCCCTCAGCCAACTGAGTCGGCGATTGCTGCTGCTTGAGCAGTTTCTTCACTCCGTCGACCACCAGCGCGCGTTGCTCGCGCACACCCTGAGCCTGCAAGGTGACCGCGGCCAGCGGCGAACCGGCGGCCAGCGTCAGCAACTCCATGCGCTCTTCTTCAGTGCAATCGGGCAACGCCTTGACCAGCCACTCCAGGCTCATCACTTCGCTCGGCAGCGGACATGCCTGCTGCACACAACGGCTTTTGACCGTCGGCAACAGACGGCTTGGCTGATGACTGACCAACAGCAATACGGTATCGCCGGAGGGTTCTTCGAGGCTTTTCAGCAAGGCGTTGGCGGCGTTGTTGTTCATCGATTCGACCGGCTCGATCAACACCACTTTGCGCCCACCCATCTGCGCGGTCTGCACCACGAAGCTGACCAGCTCACGGACCTGGTCGACCTTGATCGCCTTGTCTGCCTCTTCCGGCTCCAGCACGTAGTTATCCGGATGACTGCCGGCCTTGAGCAGCAGGCAGGACTTGCATTGCCCACAGGCGTCCAGTCCTTGCGGTTTCTGGCAGAGCAATCGGGCCATCAAGCGCTCGGCCAGCGCTCGCTTGCCGATCCCGACCGGGCCGTGCAACAGGTAAGCGTGGGCATGCTGGACACGCCCGGCCAATTGCTGCCAAAGGCTGTCCTGCCAAGGGTAGGCCTCAGCCACGGTACAGCTCCAGCAATTGCGGGAGCAAGGCATCCAGCGACTGCTGGACCTGCGCCAGCGGCTGCGCGGCGTCCACCAGACGATAACGTGCCGGATCGGCCTCGGCACGCTTCAGGTAGGCGCTGCGGACTGCGTCGAAGAACCGCCGCCCTTCCAGCTCGAAACGGTCGAGCCGACCGCGCGCACTGGCGCGAGCCAGGCCGACCTCGACCGGCAGGTCGAACACCAGGGTCAAGTGCGGACGCAAATCACCCTGGACGAAGGTCTCCAGGGCGGCGATGCGCTCCAGCGACAACCCTCGACCACCACCCTGGTAGGCATAAGTGGAATCGGTAAAACGATCGCACAGGACCACCATGCCCTTGGCCAACGCCGGACGAATCACCTCGGCCAGATGCTGGGCCCGCGCGGCGAACACCAGCAACAGTTCGGTGTCGGCACACATGACTTCTTCGCCGGGGGTCAGCAGTACTTCACGAATCCGCTCGGCCAAAGGGGTGCCACCCGGCTCGCGGGTCAGCAAAACCTCGATACCTTCGGTGCGCAAACGCTCGGCCAGGTATTCGCGGTTAGTACTTTTGCCGGCGCCTTCCGGTCCTTCCAGGGTAATAAACAGGCCAGTCACAGGCAGTCCTTAGTCAGATTCATTGCGGGCTTGGCGGCTGGATCGCGTCTGGCGCGGAATCCGTGGCCGGTTGTTCCGGAGTTGCTTCGGGAACCGGCTCCGAGGCTGGCTCCGGACTCGTTTCGGGAGTCAGCTCCGGTGTCGGCTCCGGACTGGTTTCGGGAGTCGACTCTGGAACGCTCTCAGCCGGCGCTTCAGTGGTCGGGCTCGAAACCTCGGGTATCGCCGGAGCGGTTGTCGGCGCCGGGCTGGATCGATAATCCGCGCGGCGATTGAGCTGGAACTCACGCACCGCATTATTGTGCGCATCCAGGTCATCGGAGAATACGTGGCTGCCATCACCGCGAGCGACAAAATACAAACTGCTGCCCGGCACCGGATTCAGCGCCGCATGGATCGCCTCACGTCCCACCATGGCAATCGGTGTCGGTGGCAACCCGGCAATCATGTAGGTGTTGTAGGGCGTTTCTTCGCGCAGATGGGCACGGGTCAGTTTGCCATTGTAGCGCTCGCCGAGACCGTAGATCACCGTCGGATCGGTCTGCAGCAACATGCCGATCTGCATTCGCCGCACAAAGACCCCGGCAATCTGCCCGCGCTCTTGCGGCACGCCGGTTTCCTTTTCCACCAACGAGGCCATGATCAGCGCCTGATAGGGCTGAGTGTAGGGTACGTCGGCGGCACGCTTGCTCCACTCTTTGGCGAGGACATCGTCCAGGCGGGCGTAGGCTTTTGCCAGCAGCTCGGCGTCGGTCATGCCGCGGACGAAACGATAGGTGTCTGGAAAGAACCGTCCTTCCGGGAATACGCCGGCATGACCGAGCTTGTCCATCACTTCGCTGTCGCTCAAGCCGTTCAGGGTCTGCTCAAGTTTTTCCTGTTTGGCCAGGGCGGCTCGCACCTGACGGAAATTCCAGCCTTCGACCAGGGTCACACTGTACTGCACCACTTCGCCGCGCTGCCAAACACCGATCAGCCCCTGGGCAGTCATGCCCGGCAACATGCGGTATTCTCCACTGTGCAGGGGTTGTCCGGCCAGATTGAAGCGCCAATACACGCGCAACCAGAAAGCGTCCTCCAGGACCCCGTCAGCCTCCAGCCGATTGAAAGTACCGCTCGGCGTCGCACCGGCGGGCACTTCAAGCAATTCCTCTTGCTTCAGGTTGAGCGGCTGGTCCAGCGCCGAGTTCACTTTCCAGGCCGAAGCGCCCAGCAGCAGCCCCGCCAGAACCAGTCCGGTTTCCAGCAGCAGCAAGAATTTACGTCTCACGAATCAAGCATCCAATAGCGCGCGGGCAATGCCTTGCAGTTTACGGGTGAGCGGCCCAACCGGCCAGCTCAGTGCTGAATAGCCGCATACCGGCCAGACGCCATACACGCTGTTGCAGACGAAGACTTCATCGGCCTGTTGCAGTTGATCGAGACTGATGTCGGCAACTTCCGTGGGAATGCCCAGTGACGCGGCTTGAAACAATAATTCAGCGCGCATCACCCCGGCGACGCCGCAGCGACTCAAGTCAGCGGTGCGCAACACGCCATCGCGGAGCAGAAACAGATTGCTGAAAACCCCCTCGATCACTCGCCCGGAAACGTCCAGCATCAAGCCTTCGGCATGCTCGCCATCCTGCCATTCGGAGCGGGCGATCACCTGCTCCAGACGGTTCAGATGCTTGAGCCCCGCGAGCAAGGGCTGCTCGCTCAGACGTGTCGTACAGGGGAACAGGCGAATACCTTGCTGCCCATGGGCAGCCGGGTATAGGGCAGGCGGATTTCCCTGCAGTATCCGTCGAGCCTGGGCAGCCGGATCGGCGGCATAGCCACGCAGGCTGTCGCCACGGGTGAGGATCAACTTGAGCACCCCCTCACCCATCGCAGCGGCATAGGCCAACAGCTCACTGCGGACCAGAGACTGGTCCGCGGCAATCGCCAGCCGCGAACACCCTTCAGCCAGGCGCTGCAGGTGCCGCTCCAGCAGCAACGGCTGCCCGCCCCTGACCGCGAGGGTCTCGAACAGACCGTCGCCATAGGCCAGGCCCCGGTCCTTTAGCGACAGAACGTCAGCCGGTTGACCGTCGACCCAGCCGTGCATCACTCGGCGAACCGGCGGAACACCAGCGAGCCGTTGGTGCCACCAAAGCCGAACGAATTGGACAGCACCACATCAATGGCCATGTTGCGCGCCTCATGGGGTACGAAGTCGAGGTCGCAACCTTCGTCCGGCTCATCCAGGTTGATGGTCGGCGGAGCCACCTGGCTGTTGATCGCCAGCACGCTGAAGATCGCCTCGATCGCACCGGCCGCACCCAGCAGGTGACCGGTCATGGACTTGGTCGAACTGACCGCCAGTTTGTAGGCATGCTCGCCAAACACCGACTTGATCGCCTGGACTTCCGCCAAGTCACCGGCCGAAGTCGAGGTGCCATGGGCGTTGATGTACTGCACGTCTTCGAGGTTCAGCTGCGCATCACGCATCGCATTGGTGATGCAACGGGCCGCGCCTGCGCCATCGGCTGGCGGCGAGGTCATGTGGTAAGCGTCACCACTCATGCCGAAGCCGATCAGCTCGGCATAAATCGTCGCGCCGCGTGCCTTGGCGTGCTCCAGCTCTTCGAGCACCAGGGCTCCGGCACCGTCGGAGAGGACGAAGCCGTCACGGCCCTTGTCCCATGGACGGCTGGCACGGGCTGGCTCGTCATTGCGCGTCGATAGAGCCCGAGCAGCACCAAAGCCGCCCATACCGAGGCCACAGGCGGCCATTTCGGCACCGCCGGCAATCATCACATCGGCTTCGCCGTAGGCAATGTTGCGGGCCGCCATGCCGATGCAGTGCGTACCCGTGGTACAGGCAGTCGAAATGGCGTAGTTAGGTCCCTGGGTACCCAGATGGATAGACAGGAAACCGGAAATCATATTGATGATCGAGCCTGGCACGAAGAACGGCGAAATCCGTCGCGGGCCGGAATCATGCAGCGTGCGGCTGGTTTCTTCGATATTGGTCAGTCCGCCAATACCCGACCCCATGGCCACCCCGATGCGCTCACGGTTGGCGTCAGTGACTTCCAGACCGGAGTTACGAACTGCCTGAAAACCTGCGGCCAGACCGTACTGAATGAACAGGTCGAGCTTGCGAGCTTCCTTGACCGACAGGTATTCCTCGACATTGAAGCCTTTTACCGAGCCGCCAAAGCGGGTGGAATAAGCAGAAAGGTCGGTGTGCTCGATCAGACCAATGCCACTGCGGCCAGCCAGAATGCCCTGCCAGCTGCTCGGTACATCCGTACCCAGTGGCGACAACATACCCATACCGGTGACTACGACGCGTCTACGCGACACAGCACTCTCCTTTTTTCTAATGACGACTTTGCATCAGGCCTAAAGAAAAAACCGCACGCCATGAAGGCAGTGCGGTTTTTCCATGACAGCAAGCAACGACTACAAACTATTACGCCTGATGGCTGGTAACGTAGTCGATTGCAGCTTGTACAGTAGTGATCTTCTCAGCTTCTTCGTCAGGGATTTCGGTCTCGAATTCCTCTTCCAGAGCCATCACCAGCTCAACGGTGTCAAGGGAGTCGGCACCCAGGTCTTCTACGAAGGAAGCGCTGTTGGTCACTTCTTCTTCTTTAACGCCCAGTTGCTCAGCAACGATTTTCTTGACGCGCTCTTCGATGGTGCTCATACCTTGTTTTCACTCCTAATGGACAAATTCAGGCAGCTGGCCAGTGGGTAAGTGTATAGAAAGGCTTTTCAGCTTTTCAACTGAAAGCTTCACTTTCTCGAACCCTATCGACCCTCTGCCTATAAATAGATTGCAGCTTTATAACGGATTTTAGACAGCTCGTATGACATTTTTTTGAATCGATCCGTCACATTTAACTCATGTACATCCCGCCGTTCACCGGGATTGTAGCCCCGGTAACGTAAGCCGCACCGTCCGAAGCCAAAAAAGCGACCACTTGCGCGATCTCTTGAGCTTGTCCCAGACGGCCCAGCGGAATCTGTGTCACCAGGGATTCACGCTGCGCCTCAGGCAACTCGCGGGTCATATCAGTATCGATGAACCCAGGGGCCACCGAGTTTACAGTAATCGACCGCGAGCCGACCTCACGAGCCAGAGCGCGACTGAAACCCTCCAGTCCTGCCTTGGCGGCTGCGTAGTTTACTTGGCCTGCGTTGCCCATGGCACCCACAACCGAGCCAATACTGATAATTCGACCCCAGCGAGCCTTGGTCATGCCGCGCAGAACGCCCTTGGACAGGCGAAACAGACTGTTCAAATTGGTGTCGATGACATCATGCCATTCGTCGCCTTTCATGCGCATCATCAGATTATCGCGGGTGATACCGGCATTATTGACCAGGATCGCCGGCGCACCGAACTGTGCCTGAATGCTCGCCAATACTGCGGCGACGGATTCGTCGCTGGTGACATCGAGTTCCAGACCGGTACCTTTAATACCGTTTTCCTTCAGGACAGCGGCGATGTTCTCGGCGCCCGAAGCGGAAGTCGCGGTGCCGATGACCACGGCGCCCAGACGACCCAATTCAAGGGCAATGGCCTGGCCGATACCACGGCTGGCACCGGTAACCAGTGCAACTTTACCTTGCATGCTCATGCAGGCTTCTCCTAATTCAAACCAGCGCTGCACGAGCGGCAGCGAAAGCTTCTGGGGTATTGAGGTTAGCGGTCGACACGCCTTCGGCGCAGCGTTTGTTCAGGCCTGCAAGGACTTTGCCAGGGCCGCACTCGACCAGCGCAGTGGCGCCGTTGACTGCCAGGCACTGGACAGACTCGACCCAACGCACCGGCTTGTAGAGCTGCTCGAGCAGATCACGGGTGAGGGTCTCCAGATCGCTCGCAACACTGGCGCTGACATTCTGCACCAACGGGATTTGCGGCGCCTGCCAGTCGATCGCAGCGATCGACTCGGCGAAACGCTCGGCAGCCGGACGCATCAACTCGCAATGGGATGGCACGCTGACCGGCAACGGCATGGCGCGTTTGGCGCCCCGCGCCTTGCAACCTTCGATGGCGCGCTCGACAGCCGCCTTCGCACCGGCGATCACCACCTGGCCCGGCGAGTTGAAGTTGACCGCACTGACCACTTCGCCTTGCGCCGCTTCGGCACAGGCTGCCAACACATCAGCATCGTCCAGCCCCAGGATAGCGGCCATGCCGCCCTGCCCGGCCGGAACGGCTTCCTGCATCAATTGACCGCGACGTTCTACCAGCTTCACCGCGTCACCCAGGCTCAGACTGCCCGCAGCCACCAAGGCGCTGTATTCGCCCAGGCTATGACCGGCAACGTAGGCCGGACGCGCGCCGCCTTCAGCCAGCCACAGACGCCAGAGGGCGATCGAGGCGGTCAGAATCGCCGGCTGGGTCTTGTCGGTTTGATTGAGTTGCTCTTCCGGCCCCTGCTGGGTCAGCGCCCACAGGTCATAACCCAGAGCATCGGAAGCTTCTTTGAATGTTTCAAGGATCAACGGGTATTGCGCGCCCAACTCGGCCAACATGCCGAGGGACTGCGAGCCCTGCCCTGGAAAGACGAATGCGAGGGATGCAGACATGTAACAAGCCCCTAATGATCTTGTCGTCGGAGAGTTGACGTCCCCAATAAGGGACACAAGAAACTGACAGTTGGATGACTGATTAAACTGAGCGGTCACATTTAAGCATTGTCGAACGAAAACGCCTAAAGCAACAGGTCTTCGAGACGACCGTGCAAGCGCTCCGGCAGGTTTTCCTGGATCTCGATCAGAGCCCGCTGGATGGCACTCTGAAAACCCTGCACCCCGGCCGAGCCGTGGCTTTTCACGACAATACCCTGCAAGCCGAGAAAACTCGCACCGTTATGCCGCGCCGGCGCCAACTCGGCCCGCAAGCGGCGCATCAACGGCAACGCCAGGGCGCCGACCATTCGCGACGCCAGGCTTTGCCTGAACAGCGCCTCGATCCGCGCGGTAATCATGGTCGCCAGGCCTTCGCTGGATTTGAGCAAGATGTTACCGACGAAACCATCGCACACCACGACATCAGCTTCGCCCCGGTACAACCCGTCGCCCTCGACAAAGCCGATGTAGTTCAGGCCACGGGCATTCTGCAGCAGCGTGGCCGCGAGCTTGACCTGCTGATTACCCTTGATGTCTTCGGTGCCGATATTCAGCAAGGCCACGCGCGGACGAACAACACCCAGCGCCTCCGCCGCCACCGAACCCATGACGGCAAACTGCAGAAGGTGTTCGGCACTGCAGTCGACGTTCGCCCCCAGGTCGAGTAACTGACAGAAGCCTCGCTGGGTCGGGATAGCCGCCACCATCGCCGGCCGATCAATACCCGGCAAGGTCTTCAGCAAATAGCGCGACAACGCCATCAGCGCACCGGTATTGCCGGCACTGACGCACGCCTGGACCGTGCCATCGCGCAGCAACCCCAGGGCCACACGCATCGACGAGTCGGGCTTTCCACGCAACGCCTGCGAAGGCTTTTCGTCCATGCCAATGACTTCGGTGGCCGGCACGATATTCAGACGCGCACGATCCACAGCCGGCTGACTGGCAATCAATTCTTCTAAAAGGGAGGGTTGACCGACAAGGGCCAGATGCAGCGAGGGCGTAGCGGACAGGCAAGCAAGACTGGCCTGAACAATGCTGCGGGGACCGAAGTCCCCGCCCATTGCGTCAATCGCGATGACTTGAGCGGACAAGGATTACTCGTCAGCGCCCTGTTCGATCACTTTACGGCCACGGTATACGCCTTCTGGCGATACGTGGTGACGCAGGTGAACTTCACCGGTGGTTTTTTCTACAGACAGGGTGCTAGCCGAGAGAGCATCGTGCGAACGACGCATGTCACGGGCAGAGCGGGATTTTTTGTTCTGCTGAACAGCCATAATTGATTAACTCCTAAACGTTTGGGTCACGCTTTAACTGCGCCAATACACTGAACGGGTTGGACCGCGTTACCTCGTCCTCGCTCGGTTCGGGCTCATCGAGACCCGCCGGCTGCTGGCATTCTTCCGGATGATGAGCAGGCACAATGGGCAAGGCGAGCAAAAGCTCCTCCTCGATCAGTGACTGCAGATCCAAAGGATCTTCGCCCAGTTCCAGCACGTCATAACCTTTCGGCAACGACTGGGTATTCGCACCCTCTTTCACCACAGCATAACTGCATTCGCTGTGGATCGGCAGGGTGACCAGCTCAAGACAACGCTGGCAAACCATTTTGACCTCGGTGTCGATAAAACTGTGGATTACCACAGATTTACGTTCATCTCGTTCAAAAACAAATTTAGCCTGCACCGTACCGACGGTGTCGGAAAGCGGGTCGCAGAGTCTCTCCAAATCGGCCAGCAGCATTTCACCTTGAAGGGTGGTGCCACGATCAGCCAATTTGCGCGGGTCAACGTGAGGTGGAATCGGGTCATTCAACATAGGCGCAGCATTATAGGGATGCCCCCAGCCATGTCAAAGGAAATTCAGCCCTGTCCGTCACTTGCAAGCCTCGCTAGAATTTACAGCCAACCTCAGGAGAGCTGCATGCTGCCTTTATTACTCGCTTCAAGCTCGGTCTATCGCCGTGAATTGCTGGCCCGCTTGCAGCTTGCGTTCACCTGCAGCTCACCGGACATCGATGAAAGCCACCGCCCCGGCGAGCAGGCCATCGACCTGGTCAAGCGCCTGGCCAAAGAGAAAGCCCAGGCCCTGGCCGGCAGTCACCCGGCGCACCTGATCATCGGCTCCGACCAGGTTGCCGTGCTCGACGGCCAGATCATCGGCAAACCCCACACCTTCGAGAAGGCCCGCGAGCAGCTGCTGGCGGCCAGCGGCGCCAGTGTGACCTTCCTGACCGGCCTGGCACTGCTCAACAGCCAGAGCGGCCACTGCCAGGTCGACTGCATCCCTTTCACCGTGCACATGCGTGCGCTCGAACCCACTCGCATCGAACGCTACCTGCGCACTGAACAACCCTACGACTGCGCTGGCAGCTTCAAAGCCGAAGGCTTGGGGGTGAGCCTGTTTCAAAGCACCGAAGGCCCGGACGCCACCAGCCTGGTCGGCCTGCCACTGATTCGCCTGGTGGACATGCTGCTCGCCGAGGGCGTGCAGATCCCCTGAAGATCAAAAGATCGCAGGCTGCGGCAACTCCTACAAAAGCACGTACGCAAATCCCCCCGGTAGGAGCTGCCGAAGGCTGCGATCTTTTGATCTTAAAAAACCGGCCACGAAGGCCGGTTCTTTTGTGCGAAGAGAAGATCAACGCAGTGCCGGCCCTTGAAAGCCCATCCACATTGCCATTTGCTGGGCAATGCTGGCCCCGAGTTTTTTCGAGAAACGATCGAACGGCGACTCCTCAATAGTGAAGTCAACCAGCTCTTTCTCGCCGATCACATCCCGCGCCACCGAACTGGCACTGCCCAGGCCATCGATCAGGCCGAGTTGCAGCGCCTGCTCACCGGACCACACCAGACCCGAGAACAGCTCGGGATGCTCTTTGTCCTTGAGCCGCTCGCCACGGCCTTGCTTGACGCTGGCAATGAACTGGCGATGGGTGGTATCCAGCACGCTCTGCCAGAATTGGGTTTCTTCAGGCTTTTGCGGCTGGAACGGATCGAGGAACGATTTGTGCTCGCCCGAGGTATAGGTCCGCCGCTCGACACCGAGCTTTTCCATGGTGCCAACAAACCCATAACCGGCCGCCGTCACGCCGATGGACCCGACCAGACTCGCCTTGTCCGCATAAATCTGGTCCGCCGCGCTGGCGATGTAATACGCACCGGAAGCCCCCAGATCGGAGATTACCGCGTACACCTTGGTCTCCGGATGCAGGGCGCGCAAACGACGGATCTCGCCATAAACATAACCCGACTGCACCGGACTGCCGCCCGGGCTGTTGATCCGCAGCACCACGCCCTTGACCTTGGTGTCCTCGAACGCCGCTCGCAGGCTGCCAACGATGTTGTCGGCGCTGGCCGGCTCCTTGTCGGCGATCATCCCCTTCACGTCAATCAATGCGGTATAGCCCGGACCGCGCGTCGCAGTCTTTTCGATATCCATCAGCGGGGTGAACAGCAACAACGCGATAAACAGGTAAACAAACGTCAGCAGCTTGAAGAAAATCCCCCAGCGCCGTGACCGCCGCTGCTCCTGCACCCCAGCCAGCAGGGTCTTTTCCAGCAGCTTCCAGCTTTTATCGTCAGCACCGTCAGCGCTAGCCTTGCTCGGCGCTTTCCACTCATCGGCCATACCATCTACCCCAGCAAATCTTGATTGGCCGGCTGATTCAGCCAGGCGTGCAATTCAGAAAAATGATCGATGGCCAGCCGCGGCCCGAACGCGCGCAAGGCCTCTATTGATTGAGCACCATAGCTGACCGCCACCGAACCCATCCCGGCATTGCGCGCCATCAACAGATCGAACGAAGAATCACCGACCATCAACGCCTGCTCGGGACGGACTTCGCAATGGGCGAGAATCTGCTCCAGCATCAGCGGGTGCGGCTTGCTGGCGGTCTCATCGGCGGCACGGGTAATATCGAAATACCCTTCCCAGCCATGGGATTTGAGCACCCTATCCAGCCCGCGACGGGCTTTGCCGGTGGCCACGGCCAGGTGATAGCCCTCGGCACGAAAAGCCTCCAGCGACTCCACCACACCGGCGAACAGCGGCGATGGCTCAGCCTCCAGTGCAATGTAGTGATCCGCGTAGCACTGACGAAATGCCACCAACTCGGCGTCTCCGATCTCCGGGTACAGGGTGCGAATCGCCTCCGGCAAGCCCAGGCCGATGATGCCCTTGACGGCAAAATCATCCCGCTGCGCAAAGCCCGATCGTACCGCTGCGACGTGCATCGCCTCGACAATCCGACCGATGGAATCGGCCAGGGTGCCGTCCCAATCGAAAATCAGCAATTTGTAATCAGAGGGGTGCACTCAAGCGCTCCACAGTCTTGGCCCACATATCATCCACCGGTGCCTGCAGCTTCAATTCACCACCATCCGGCAGTGGCACGGTCAGCATGTAGGCGTGAAGGAACAGGCGCTTGCCACCCAAGTCGCGAATTTCCTTGCTGAAGTCTTCATCACCGTACTTGCTGTCGCCAGCGATGCAGTGTCCGGCATGCAAGGTGTGCACGCGGATCTGGTGAGTCCGGCCGGTGACCGGCTTGGCCTCGACCATCGTGGCGAAGTCACCGAAGCGGCGCAGCACCTTGAAGACCGTCAGCGCCTCCTTGCCTTCCTCATTGACCTCGACCATGCGCTCGCCGGAGCGCAGGTTGCTCTTGAGCAACGGCGCACGAACCTGCTTGATCGACGCCGCCCAGTTACCGCGAACCAGCGCCATATAGCGCTTGTCGACGCCATCGCCACGCAAGGCGGTGTGCAGGTGGCGCAACATACTGCGTTTCTTGGCGATCATCAGTAGCCCGGAAGTGTCCCGATCCAGGCGATGGACCAGTTCCAGCTCCTTGGCATCGGGCCGCAACTGACGGAAGGCTTCGATCACCCCGTAGTTCAGGCCGCTGCCGCCATGCACGGCGATCCCGGCCGGCTTGTTGATCACGATCAGCGCCTTGTCCTCAAAGACAATCGACGCTTCAAGGCGCTGCAACAAACCCTGGGCCAAAGGCACCGGCTCGTCGCGCTCAGGCACGCGCACAGGTGGAACACGGACAATATCACCCGCCTGCAGCTTGTATTCGGGCTTGATCCGACCCTTGTTCACCCGCACTTCGCCTTTGCGCAAAATGCGGTAAATCAAGGTCTTGGGCACGCCTTTGAGCCGAGCAAGAAGGAAGTTGTCGATGCGTTGGCCGGCATATTCCGGCGAGACCTCAAGCAGCTGGACGCTGGGGGTCGGGGGGGCAGTAGTCGTCATGCCGCGAATGATAACAATTTTTTATGGATTTGAAGCACTTAATGATTGCTGCTATAGTCGCGAACGCCGCCAAAAGCGGCTGGACAGCGGACCAACGGTCATCGACCGGCCCTGACCAACGCAATTCATCAGGACGCGAGGCCGTCCTACGGGGCTTTCGCTACAATTATGGAAAGTTCGCGATTGTAACAAGCGCAGGTGACATGAGGCCTGAAGCGAGCGCAAGAAGCAGAGTAATTACTCGCCTTTTACGCCGATATTCACGGCCAGTTCACAAAGTGCAGTCGATCTCGAATGAGCCTGAGCGAAGGCTTCGGAAACAACGCCTAAATTAGCCATGATGCGTGACTTCCCCTTTCGGAGCTCACGGTAAATGCCAACCCGCTGCGGATTCTGCGCGCGGCAGCACCCGAATTATCAGGGATACGTGTAGGGTGGAGATGCACAACCGTCGGACTGTGTAGCACTAGGCTTATATTTAGACGCTTCATCTCGTCCACAGTCGATGGCTGATTCCTCCTCCTGACTGAGTGCTTAAGTAGCCACAGCAAGCAGGACGCGTAAGTCGCGACTTCGCCCCCTTTGGTCGAACCTCGCTAGACACTGGAGTGGCCAACCACTCCTGACGCACCTGACACCGACCGTGAGAAGTCGTGTGTGCCGAACGCCGTTTCCGGCAGCCCGGAAACCGACGGTACTACATGAAAAGAATGCTGATTAACGCAACCCAACCCGAAGAGTTGCGTGTTGCACTGGTAGATGGCCAGCGCCTCTACGACCTGGATATCGAATCCGGTGCACGCGAGCAGAAAAAGGCCAACATCTATAAAGGCCGGATTACTCGCATCGAACCAAGTCTTGAGGCTGCCTTTGTCGATTTCGGCTCCGAGCGCCACGGCTTCCTGCCCCTCAAAGAAATCTCCCGCGAATACTTCAAGAAAGCCCCTGAAGGCCGCGTCAACATCAAGGACGTCCTGAGCGAAGGCCAGGAAGTCATCGTTCAGGTCGAAAAAGAAGAACGTGGCAACAAGGGTGCAGCCCTGACCACCTTCATCAGCCTGGCCGGTCGTTACCTGGTACTGATGCCGAACAACCCGCGTGCCGGCGGTATTTCCCGTCGCATCGAAGGTGAAGAGCGCAATGAATTGCGCGAAGCCCTGAACGGCCTGGTAGCTCCAGCCGACATGGGTCTGATCGTGCGCACTGCCGGCCTTGGCCGCAGCAGCGAAGAAATGCAGTGGGACCTCGATTACCTGCTGCAACTCTGGACCGCCATCAAAGAAGCCTCGCTGGATCGTTCCGCGCCGTTCCTGATCTATCAGGAAAGCAACGTGATCATCCGCGCGATCCGCGACTACCTGCGCCAGGACATTGGCGAAGTGCTGATCGACAGCGTCGAAGCCCAGGACGAAGCCCTGACCTTCATTCGCCAGGTGATGCCGCAGTACGCCAGCAAGATCAAGCTGTACGAAGACAGCGTTCCGCTGTTCAACCGTTTCCAGATCGAAAGCCAGATCGAGACCGCTTTCCAGCGCGTCGTTGAACTGCCTTCCGGCGGCTCCATCGTCATCGATCCGACCGAAGCCCTGGTGTCCATCGACATCAACTCGGCGCGCGCCACCAAAGGCAGCGACATCGAAGAAACCGCCCTGCAGACCAACCTTGAAGCCGCCGAAGAAATCGCCCGTCAGTTGCGCCTGCGTGACATCGGCGGCCTGATCGTCATCGACTTCATCGACATGACCCCGGCCAAGAACCAGCGCGCCGTGGAAGAAAAAGTCCGCGAATGCCTGGAAGCCGACCGTGCCCGGGTACAAGTCGGTCGCATCTCACGCTTCGGCCTGCTGGAAATGTCTCGCCAGCGCCTGCGTCCATCCCTGGGCGAAAGCAGCGGCATCGTCTGCCCGCGCTGCAACGGCACCGGCATCATCCGTGATGTTGAATCGCTGTCGCTGGCGATCTTGCGCCTGATCGAAGAAGAAGCCCTGAAAGACCGCACCGCCGAAGTTCGCGCACAAGTGCCGATCCCGGTCGCTGCGTTCCTGCTCAACGAAAAACGCAACTCGATCACCAAGATCGAACTGCGCACCCGCGCGCGCATCGTCATCCTGCCGAACGATCACCTCGAAACGCCGCACTTCGAAGTTCAGCGCCTGCGTGATGACAGCCCGGAAGCCAGCATCAATCAGTCCAGCTACGAAATCGCTGCCGCCGCCGCTGAAGTGGAAGAAGTCCAGCCGGCCGCCGCGACCCGCACCCTGGTTCGTCAGGAAGCCGCAGTGAAAACCGCTCCGGTACGCGCCAATGCTCCGGTTCCGGTTGAGGCCGCCGCGCCTGCTCCGGCTCCCGTCCACGTTCCCGAGCCAAGCCTGTTCAAAGGCCTGGTGAAGACGCTGGTCAGCCTGTTCGCGACAAAGGAAGAACCTGCGGCACCGGTGGTGGTTGAAAAACCAGTCACCGAACGCCCGCCGCGCAACGAAGAGCGCCGCACCGGTCGTCAGCAGAGCCGCACCCGTAACGGTCGCCGTGACGAAGAGCGCAAGCCGCGCGAAGAACGTGCCCCTCGTGAAGAGCGCGCTCCTCGCGAAGAACGTGCGCCTCGTGAAGAACGTGCTCCGCGCGAAGTCCGCGAAGAAGTAGCAGCCGTAGCCCCTCGCGAAGAACGCGCGCCGCGTGCTCCGCGTGAAGAACGTGCCCCACGCGCTCCACGTGAAGATCGCAAACCGCGCGAAGGTCGTGAAGAGCGTCCGGTTCGTGAACTGCGCGAGCCTCTGGATGCCGCACCAGCCGTTGTCGCTGAAGAGCGCCCGGCCCGTGCGCCACGCGAAGAGCGTCAACCGCGTCCACCGCGTGAAGAGCGTCAGCCTCGTGCCGAGCAGGCGGTTGCTGCCGTCAGCGAAGAAGAACTGCTGCCAAACGAAGAGCAACTGCTGGATGACGGTCAGGACAGCGCCGAAGGCGATCGCCCACGCCGTCGCTCCCGTGGCCAGCGTCGTCGCAGCAACCGTCGTGAGCGTCAACGTGATGCCAACGGCAATGTGATCGAAGGCTCGGAAGAATCCGAAACCGGCGAAGCCAGCGAACCAGGCAGTGCCGATCTGGCTGCCGGCCTGGCCGTTACCGCGGCTGTTGCCAGCTCTGTGATCAGCGCTCCTGCTGAAGCCCAGGCCAATCAGCAAGCAGAACGC
The DNA here is from genome assembly GCF_057838875.1 of Pseudomonas sp. KH_050. Taxonomy (NCBI): domain Bacteria; kingdom Pseudomonadati; phylum Pseudomonadota; class Gammaproteobacteria; order Pseudomonadales; family Pseudomonadaceae; genus Pseudomonas; species Pseudomonas sp. KH_050. The sequence continues at coordinate 4,956,997 of NZ_CM174478.1, forward strand.
GCCACTGCCGCCACTCTGGAAACAGCTTCGGTTGAAGCACCAGTGGTCGAAGCCACTACTGCGATTGAAGCGCCTGCCGCTCCTGCCGTTGAAGTAGCCCCGGTTCGTGAAGCCTATGTTGCCGAGCAAGCCGTTGTCGCTGAACAGCCAGTCGTCGCCGCGGAACCTGCGTTCGAAGCTCCGGTTTTCGAAGCTCCGGTTGCTGAAAAAGCCTTTGAACCGACTTACGACGCTCCAACTGCATTCGATCGCATCGCTGAATCGGTCGTCGTCGAAGCTCCAGCCCCTGTCGCTGAAGTGGTTGTCGCCGAGCCAGAGGTTGCTGCACCGGTTGAAGCGCCAGTGGTTGCCGAGGCGGCAGTCGAGCCGGTAGTCGAAGCCGCCCCTGCAAGCGCCCTGACCGCCAGCGGTCGCGCGCCGAACGATCCACGTGAAGTGCGTCGTCGCAAGCGTGAAGCCGAGCGTCTGCAGAAAGAAGCCGAACTGGCCGCTGCTGCAACTCCGGTTGAAGCGGTCGTTGCTGCCGAGCCGGTTGTGGCTGAAGTGGTTGAGCAAGCTGCACCTGCTCCAGTCGCTGAAAGCGCGCCTGAGCAAGCAGCCGTTGAATCTGCCCCAACCATCGACGAAAACCTGCGTTCCGTCGAAGAAGTGGTAGAGCACCACCCTGAAGCCCTGGAAAAAGAGCACGAGCCTAAACCCCTCGCCTGATTCCAACGGCTGTTAAAAAGCCCCGCCTGCCGATGCAGGCGGGGCTTTTTTTGGTTCTCGTCTTTGATTACGCCTATGCAATAACGACTGTCATCCTTTGCTGTTTTTCTCAGTCACAGGTACCAGGTCGAAGTGATCATTCTGATACTGGAATAGCAAACAGTCCTTACCGGGTTCACAGCCGCTAAAATGTGGAATGTTTGCAGGCAGGTTGTAATAGGAGCCGGCCGGATAGCTAATCCGCTCACCGTTGATGACCGCATAAAACGTCCCGTGGAGCACGACCGTGGGCAAAGCCTGAGTATGGGTGTGATAAGGGTTGTCCATACCGGCAGGGAATTTTACGAATGCTTCGTAGGGGCCCTCTCCCAAGATCTTGCCATTGACGTTGGCATACAGAATGCCATTGCCATCAGGAACTGCTTTCCATTGAAGGTTGGAGGCAGGTAACGAGATCAGCTCCTTTGGATTTGTTTCTTTGGCTACGTTGGCGCAACCGACTATTGAAAGGAACGCAATTGAAACCATCAATTTTTTCAGATTTTTCATGGACAAACTCATGCGGGGGCTTAACAAGCGGCACTCAGGCGTTGGATACCACTAATGGTTTAGCCAATTGGCTGAAGCGACCACTTTAGGTGGGATTACCTGAAACCCGAACCAATAAAGTCAAACAAAATTTGTGCAGAAAACATTGGGTGACTACTTGAAGACCAACCTCTCAGGCACATCCACATCCCACAACACCCCGAGATCATCCACCGCCACTTCAACCACCCTCGCCTGCGCAAACAACGACTTGGCCCCCTGATCACCGGACAACCCCATCAACCCCGGCCCATAACTCCGTCCAAATCCCACCGGATGCCCAAACTTGCCCTCGTGCACTGGCACACTGACACAGCCATCAGCAATCCCCGCCACGACCCGTTCAATACTCGAAGGCAGGATGAACGGCATATCCCCCAGCACAATCAGCCAGCCACCGAGCTGCGGACACGCCGCCACCCCGGCCGCAATGCTGTCACCCATCCCGATGGATTCGATCAATACAATGTCGCAGCCGTAGGCCTGAGCCATACGACTCACCTGCGGGCGATCTCCGGTGGTCACCAATACGCGTTTCTCAAGCGTTGCAGGCAAATTCACCAACACGTGCTCGATTACCGAATGAACGGCGCCATCACGACCGGTGCAGTCGGCCAGTAGCTTGTCCTTCTCGGCACCCGCCACTTCTCGGAAACGACTGCCCTGCCCCGCCGCCAGAATGATGACCCCGATGGGTTCGCTCATACGCCCTCCTGCAACAACTTCTTCTGTTTCAGCTCGACACCGTTCTTGATCGCGACAATTTCCGCCAGCAGCGACAAGGCAATTTCCGCCGGAGTATGGCTGCCGATGTGCAACCCGATCGGACCGTGCAGCCGATCGATTGCCCGTTGTGACAAGCCTAGCTGAGCCAGGTCATCCCGCCGCTTCTGGCTGTTGACCCGCGAGCCCAGCGCTCCAACATAAAACGCCCTGGAGTCCAGCGCCGTGAGCAGCGCCATGTCGTCCCAGGCGCGGATCGTGAGTCAGGGCAACGATGGCCGTGCGCTCGTCGGTCTGGATGGGCAGCACCGCTTCGTCGGGCATGCCCGAGACAAAACGGCCGTGCTGCTCTTCCCAACCATAGGCGAACTCGGTACTGCGGATCGCAGATCACTTCGAAATCCAGCAGCCGGGCCATTTCCGCCACATACCGCGACAACTGCCCGGCGCCGATCAGCAATAGGCGTCAGCGCGGACCGTAAATAGCACGCAATGTGCTGCCATCGAAACTCAGCACATCGGCCTTGTCCGTCGCTTGCAAAACAACTTCGCCAGTCTCGAGATCTAGCGAGCGGGCCACGATTTCATTTGCCTCGCAGCGCGCCAGCAACTCGGCGACCCAACCCCGATCGCCGACGCGCTCCTCGGTCAGGCGCAACGTGCCGCCACAGGGCAAACCGAAGCGTGCGGCGTCCTCATGGGTGATGCCGTAGGTGATCAACTGCACCGGCGGTCCGTCGGCCGGAATGCGACCATCGTGCAGGCGGGCAATCAAATCATCCTCGACACAACCACCGGACACCGAGCCAATCACCACGCCCTCTTCACGCAAGGCCAGCATGGCGCCAGGCGCACGAGGCGCGGTGCCCCACGTCTGAGCGACCTATCGTTAGGAGGCGGAGTTAAAGCAGCATTAACAAAAAAAACACTGCAACCACGAAAGGTTTGCAGGGCTCTGTATTGCTGTTTTCGGCTTTCGGCCTGTAGCTCAAGGCTTGCAGCCTGGCTTCAATACTGATTGGGCTCCATTTCCAACTGGACCTTGAAACGTTCGGCAATGTCTTTCTGGATTCGTTGCGCCAGGTGCAACAACTCCAGCCCGGTCGCCGCGCCATAATTGACCAGCACCAACGCCTGTAGTCGATGCACTCCGGCATCCGCTTCACGAAAGCCCTTCCAGCCTGCGCGCTCGATCAACCAGCCGGCAGCCAGCTTCATTTTTCCGTCAGCCTGTGGATAAGCCACCAGATCGGGGTACTCGGTTTTTAGCTCGGCAACCAACGCCGCCGCTACCAACGGGTTCTTGAAAAAGCTGCCGGCATTGCCGAGCACTGCCGGATCAGGCAGTTTTTCGTTGCGAATGCTGCAAATGGCCTGGCTGACATCACTGGCAGTCGGATGACTGATGCCTTGCTCAGTCAAGCGTTGACGAACCGGGCCGTATTCCAGGTGCAGATGCTCGGCGCGACTCAAGGCAAAACGCACCCGCAGAATCAACCAACGCCCGGCCTCATGCTTGAACAGACTGTCACGGTAGGCAAAGTTGCACTCTTGCAGGCTGAAATCCCGCAACTCGCCAGTCTCACGGTCCAGCGCGGTCAAACCGGCGAACACGTCCTTGATTTCGACACCGTAGGCACCGATGTTCTGCATCGGCGCAGCGCCCACGGTGCCGGGGATCAGGCTGAGATTCTCCAGACCCGAAAGCCCCTGCTCCAGGGTCCATTGCACGAACGGGTGCCAGGTTTCCCCGGCTTCGGCCTCAACCACCACCTGGCTACCGTCGTCACTCAACAGACGGATGCCTCGGGTGGCCATGCGCAGCACCAACGCCGGGATATCAGCGGTGAGCAACAGGTTGCTGCCACCGCCAATCACCAGCAGCGGCAATCCCTGCTCAGTTGCATACGCCAGCGCTTCGCGCACATCAGCGTCGCTGTGCGCCTGGGCAAACAGCTGCGCACGGACATCAACGCCAAAGGTGTTGAACGGTTTGAGAGAAACCTGGGATTGCAGTTGCAAGCTCATAACCGTCCCTTCAATTCGAGCACCAGCAAATCGCTGGCGCGCTCGATCAAGTCGAGCACCTGCTCGAAACCCTGATCGCCGTCGTAATAAGGATCGGGCACTTCATCCACCACTGACTCGTAGCGACGCAGGAACAGGTCCAGCTCAGCCTTGCCCTTGGCCGGTTGCAGGGCCTGGAGGTTGCGCAGGTTGCTCTGGTCCATCGCCAGCACCAGGTCGTAGGTGGCGAAGTCGGCGCGGTTTACTTGCCGGGCACGCTGGGCGGATAAATCGTAGCCACGCAACCTGGCGGCGGCCTGACTGCGCTTGTCCGGCGCCTTGCCGACATGCCAATCGCCGGTGCCGGCGGAGGCGACTTCCACCTGATCCGCCAGCCCCGCCTCACGCAATTTGTGGCGCAACACGCCTTCTGCCGTGGGTGACCGACAAATGTTGCCCAGGCAGACAAACAGAACCCGCATCAAGCCTCCAGCAGGCGCCGAACGCGCTCGAGGTCTTCAGCCGTATCGACACCCGCCGGCGGCGCTTCCACCGCATCACCGACGTGAATCCGCACGCCGTGCCAGAGCGCGCGCAACTGTTCCAGGCACTCGGTGTTTTCCAGCCAGCACGGCCCCCAACTGACGAAGTCATGCAGGAAACCGGCGCGGTAGGCGTAGATCCCGATGTGTCGGCGATAAGGCACGCCAGCCGGCAATTGCTCGCGACTCCTGGCGAAGTCGTCCCGGGCCCAGGGCAACGTGGAGCGACTGAAAGTCAGCGCCAGGCCATTGAGGTCGCTGACCACTTTGACCACATTGGTGTTGAACAGGGTTTCAACGTCTTCGATCGGCTCGGCAAGAGTCGACATGCGCGCTTCGGGGTGCGCTGCCAGATTGGCTGCGACCTGATCGATCACCGCCGGTGGAATCATCGGCTCGTCACCCTGCACGTTGACCACGATGGCATCGGCGGCCAGGCCCAATTGCGTGGCGACTTCGGCCAGACGATCAGTACCGGAGTTGTGATCCTCGCGGGTCAGCACCACTTCGGCGCCGAACACCTTGCAGGCTTCGACAATGCGCGCATCATCGGTGGCCACCACGACTCGCTGGGCACTGCTTTTACAGGCTTGCTCCCAGACATGCTGGATCATCGGCTTGCCGGCGATCATCTGCAGCGGCTTGCCCGGCAGGCGGGTGGAGGCGAAACGGGACGGGATGACAACGGTGAAGGCTGCGCTCATTTGTCCAGTCGCTCATCGGTGCTGAGGGTGCGGGCTTCGCTTTCGAGCATCACTGGAATGCCGTCACGAATCGGGTAAGCCAGACCGGCACCCTTGCTGATCAGCTCGGTTTTATCGGCACTGAGCTTCAGCGGACCTTTACAGACCGGGCAGGCAAGGATGTCGAGCAATTTGGTGTCCATGAAAACTCCCTGGATAAAAGCGTTAAGGCAAAAGACGAGCCGGCAACAAGCGCATCAACTGCGTATCGAACCAGGCCACAAAGGCCGCGGACGGCACTGCGTCGACTGCCAGATACCACCATTCGGCTGCCGCGAACCCACGGCACTTGACCGCATCTTTCTCGGTCATGACCAGCGGCAATGGCGGCATGAAATTCAAGGCTTGCACACTGTACTCGGCGTGGTCGGCAAAAGCATGCGGGACTGGCCGCCAGTGTAGCGTTTCAAGCGTGTCGAAGAAACGTTGCGGGTTGCCGATGCCGGCCACCGCGTGCATGAATTGCCCGGGGGGAAAGTGCTCCAGCGGGAGCCGTTCGCCGGTCAGTAGATTGACCAGGGCTGTCGGTTTGAGCCGGAAGGCAAAGCCATCGTCGCGATCGGCCGGGGCGCCGTTATAGAGCACCGCATCGACGCTCTGCAGGCGCTCGATCGGTTCGCGCAACGGTCCCGCCGGCAGACAGCGCTGGTTGCCCAGGCCACGTGCCGCATCAATCAGCACCAGCTCAAGGTCCCGGGCCATGCGGTAATGCTGCATGCCGTCATCAGAGAGGATCAGGTCCAGCGGTTCGCTGGCCAGCAGCGCCTGCACGGCGCGGCTGCGATCCGGGTCGATCATCAGCGGCACGCCGCTGCGCTGGACAATCAGCAGCGGTTCGTCACCGGCGACTTCAGCTGCTTGCTCGGCCTCGACCCGCCACGGCAGGTGCGGTGGCTTGGCGCCATAACCGCGGCTGACCACGCCCACCCGCAGACCACTGCGCTGGCAGTGCTCGATCAACCAGAGAATCAGCGGAGTCTTGCCAGTACCGCCCACGGTGATATTGCCAACCACCACCAACGGCACCGGCGGCTGGTAGATCTCGCCCGTACCTGCCAGAAAGCGTGCACGTTTGCGCATCACCACGCGTCGATACAGCCATTCCAGCGGCTGCAAAACCTTCAATGCAGGATGGCCGGCATACCAGGCGGCGAGCAAACGATCGGAAAGTGCCATCAGGGAGTCGGCGCCGCCTCGACGGTGGTCATGCGCAGGTGACTGAAACCGAGCTTGCCAGCCGCATCCATCGCTATGATTACGGCCTGGTGCCGGGCTTTGCCGTCGGCACTGATCGACAGTGGCAACGTGGTGTCGCCAGCGGACTCCTTCTGCAAGGCCTCCATCAGGCTGGCCAGGTCACTTTTCGGTAGCAGCTGATTGTTCAGGCTGAACACCCCGTCGGCGCTGATGGCGATGTCCAGGTGCCTGGCTTGCTGATCCTCGGCCGGCGAGCCGCTGACCGCTTCCGGCAGTTCGACACGCAACTGGGTTTCACGGGTAAAGGTGGTGGTGACGACAAAAAACAGCAGCAGGATAAACACCACGTCGATCAGCGACGCGAGGTTGATATCGATCGTCTCCCGCGGTTTGCGGCGGAATTTCACGCTTTTTTGCCCTCGACCAGATCCACGTCACGGTCGCCTTGTATCACCTCGACCAGTTTGATCGCTTCCTGCTCCATGCCCACTACCAGCTCATCGACCCGGCGCTGCAGGAAACGGTGGAAAAACACCGCTGGAATACCCACCATCAAGCCTGCGGCCGTGGTGATCAGCGCCTTGGAGATACCACCGGCCAGGACCGCGGCATTGGTGCTCATCCCCGAGCCCATGAATGCGCTGAAGATATCGATCATGCCCAATACCGTACCCAGCAGCCCCAGCAGCGGCGCCATGGCGGCGATAGTGCCCAGTGCGCTGAGGTAGCGTTCGAGTTCATGAATCACCCGCGCGGCGGCTTCTTCGATGCACTCCTTCATGATCTCGCGGCCATGTTTGGAGTTCGCCAGGCCCGCGGCCATGATCTCGCCCAATGGGGAGTTGGCGCGCAGTTCCTTGAGTTTGTCCTTATTGAGTTGCTTGTCCTTGATCCAGACCCAGACCTGTCCGAGCAAATGATCCGGGGTGACGCGGCTGGCCCGCAGGGTCCACAGGCGCTCGGCAATGATGGCCAGGGCCGCGATGGAACTCAGAATGATCGGCAACATCATCCAGCCGCCGGATTTGACCAATTCCCACACAGTGACAGTCCCCTCGAAAAAGTGCGTCACTCTACCATAGGGGGTCGACTCACCGAAGTACGGTATGTCGCATGCACCCTGCCCCCTTTACCCGTTCCAGGGCGGTGCCGCACGCCAGAAGCGCCGTTGGTCGCGTAATCCCCGGGGCCCCTCGAAGGCCCCGAGTTGCAAACGCAGCGCGCCTTGTTCGACGCTGTCATAGGTCTGAATGCCCAATTCCCGGTAACGTTGCAGCACCTCGGGGTGCGGATGGCCGAAACTGTTGCCCAGCCCCCGGGAAATCAACGAAGCCTTGGGCCGCAATGCCGCCAGAAACTCCCGGGACGACGAGCTGCGACTGCCGTGATGAGGCGCCTGCAACCAGTCCACCGGTTGCGCCATGGGACTCTTGAGCAGCGCCCGCTCGGCGCGGGCGTCGATGTCTCCTGCCAACAACAGGCGTTCGCCCTTGGCCTCGACCCGTAGCACACAGGAATGCTGGTTGCTGTCTCCGGCGGCCGACCACTGCCAGAGGGAAAACTTCACCCCGTCCCATTCCCAGTTCTCGCCAGTCACACAGGGCTCGGCCAGCAGTACTTCAGACAGCTCACCCGGTTCACCACTGAGCACCCGTTTGACCGGCAACCCACGCTGCACCGCCACGGCGCCACCAGCATGGTCGGCATGGGCATGGCTGATCAGCATCAGGTCCAGCTCGCGGATACCCAGCTTGCGCAAGGTTGGCAATACCACTCGCGCCCCAAGGTCATACTCGGCAACACGCGGACCGGCGTCGTAAAGCATCGCGTGGTGCCTGGTTCGCAGGATGTAGGCAAGGCCCTGGCCAACATCCAGTTGCCAGACCTCCACCTCGCCCGCCGGCACCTTCTCCCCCGGGGCGAAAACTGCCAGCAACAGCATCGGCCAACCCGGCAGTCGCAGTGGTACGCCTTTGGGCAATAGCAGCAGTACCGCCCCCAACGCACTCAGCCCCCAGGCCCAGACCGGCAACGCCTGCGGGACCCAGGCCGGCAGACCTGCGGCTATCAGACCCAGAATCTGGAACAAACCGTCGAGCAGGCCACCGGCTACCCACAACAACCCTTCCCCTAGATACGGCACCGGTAGCAATGCGCTGCCGAGCAAGGCCAAAGGTAATACCCCTAGACTGATCCAGGGCACTGCCAGCAGATTGACCAACGGCCCGCTGAGGCTTACGGGCAGTCCGAGCACCAGCAGCATCGGCAACAAACCGATAGCGATCAGCCACTGGGCACGACTCCAGGCCTGCCACCACTGCCACGCACCCAGTCGACCACTGAAGGTAAAAATCAGTACCGCCACCGCGGCGAAGGACAGCCAGAACCCCGGCTGCAGGCTGGCCAGGGGCTCCAGAATCAACACCCCGTTCAGTGCCAGCAGCAGCGGCCACCAAGCCCCCAGGTGGCGAAAGCGCAACCGCCAGATCAATACCAGGCCGAGCATCACACAGGCCCGTTGCACCGGCACTTGAAAACCGGCCAGGAGGCCGTATCCGAGCGCCGCGGCAAATGCCAGGCCGCACGCCCAGGGTAGCCAGGGCCTGTTACCAGGCCAGCAACCGTAACGTGCCAGAGCGGCAACCACGGCGTAGATCAACCCGGCCAGCAAACCGATGTGCTGACCGGAAATCACCAGCAAGTGCACCGTACCGGTGTCCTGCAACACCTGCCAGTCCTGCACTGTCAGGCCGGAGCCATCGCCCAGCACCAGTGCGGCCAAGGCACCGGCGCGGCCATTGGCGTCGACATTCAGCAAGCGCTGGCGGATTCGATCCCGCCACGCCCACTGCGCCGGAACCAGCAATTGACCGTCCTTGACCGATCCCGTGGCACCGATCCGCCTGGCCAGCAACCCGGCCTCATCATCGTTGCCATGAGGATTGAGCAAACCATGGGGCCGCTTGAGTTTGACCGCCAGGCGCCAGCGTTCGCCACTGTTCACCGGTGGCCCGCCATGCCAGCTCAGGCGCATCCGCCGGGGCAGCGCACCCCGCCGTGACTGACCGTCCAGCAATTCGAAGCGCACAGACTGGCCGCTGTTCTGTGGCAAACCCGTCACCCGCCCTTCAAGCCACAGGGTTTTGCCATCGAGACTGGCCGACAGACGATCATCGAGTGCCCATTGTGCCGAGAGACAGGCCCAAGCCAGGCCGAGCAGGAAAAAAGCCAATGGATAAGTGCGAAACGGTAACAACATCAGCGCCACTATCGGCAGCATCAGCAACAACCCGACCGGCGGCAACCACGGCAAAAACCGCAAAGCCAGCAGACCCAGCGCGAGCGCGAACATCCCTGTGCGCATACAACCATCCTTGAGCGATCCCCCTCTTGGATTAGCTGACCCGCAGGCAAGCGCTTTTATTAATTGTCACAAAGTCTGAATTTGTCCTCGGTAGAATCAGGGCATACTGGCCGCCTGAACCGACCGAGAAGCCCTATGCCCCGGCGCTTATTCAAACGTTACATGCCAGACCCGACCAGCATCAGGGAACACAAGTCCTTACGCTTTCTCGGCACGCTACTGCATGACCCGAACCTCTGGCACCTCAATCGCCACTCGGTAGCACGGGCGATGGCCGTCGGGCTGTTTGCCGCGTTCATGCCGATTCCATTGCAAATGCTGTTGGCGGCCTTTCTGGCCATTGCGGTGCGCGGCAACCTGCCGATTGCCGTGAGCCTGGTCTGGCTGACCAACCCCATCACCATGCCGCCGGTGTTCTTTTGCACCTATCAGATCGGCACCTGGCTGATGAACGCGCCCGCCAGAACCCTCCCTGACGAGTTGACCTGGGAGTGGATCAGCGGGCAGTTGTCGACCCTGTGGCAACCCTTCCTGCTCGGCTCGGTAGTCGCTGGCCTGGCGCTGGGTGCCCTCGCCTATTGCCTGACCATGGTCTATTGGCGTTGGTGGGTCGGCCGGCAATGGACGAAGCGCAAGAAAAAACGCCTGTAGGAGCTGCCGCAGGCTGCGATCTTTTTATCTTCGGCGCCTATGCGACTGTTGAAGGTGCCGGGGGAAGCCGAAGAGCAAGATCAAAAGATCGCAGGCTTCGCCAGCTCCTACGTGCGCATCCCGCGGCCGCTGACCAGCAGCCGGGCACAACCGACGTACAGCACTATCGTAGCGACCAGCATGAAGGTAATGGCCACGCTGATCCTGATATCCGAGACCCCGAGGATGCCGTAGCGGAAGGCGTTGACCATATGCAGCACCGGGTTGGCCAGCGACACCGTCTGCCAGAACGGCGGCAACAGGCTGATCGAGTAGAACACCCCGCCCAGATAGGTCAGCGGCGTCAGCACGAAGGTCGGGATAATCGAGATGTCATCGAAGTTGCGCGCGAACACCGCGTTGATGAAACCCAGCAGCGAGAAGATCGTCGCCGTCAGTACCACCACCAGAATGGTCACGCCCAGGTGATGCACCTGCAGGTCGGTAAAGAACAGCGACAGCAGCGTCACGATCACCCCAACCATCAGCCCGCGCAACACGCCACCCAGTGTGTAGCCAATCAGAATGGTGTGCGGCGAAACCGGTGAGACCATCAGTTCTTCGATGGAGCGCTGGAACTTGCTGCCGAAAAAACTCGAGACCACGTTGCCGTAGGAGTTGGTGATCACCGACATCATGATCAGTCCGGGCACGATGTATTCCATATAGGTGAAGCCACCCATATCACCGATCTGCCGACCGATCAGATTACCGAAGATCACAAAATACAGCACCATGGTGATCGCCGGCGGCAGCAGGGTTTGCGGCCAGATCCGGGTAAAGCGCCGGACTTCACGATAGACGATGGTATTGAGTGCAACGAGGTTGGGTTGCAGCTCGGAACTCATACCGCCACCTTCGCCAGATTTTTCTCCACCAGGGACACGAACAACTCCTCAAGGCGATTGGTTTTATTACGCAGGCTCAGCACTTCGATGTTCTGTGCCGCCAGTTGGCCGAACAGCGCGGTGATGCCCACCGCTTTATCGACCTGGACTTCCAGGGTGTGGCCGTCGACCAGGCGATTCGGATAGCCGATCAGCTGCGGTGCAACCTTCATGTCGTGTTTCAGGTCGAGCAGGAAGGTCTCGACATGCAGCTGGCTGAGCAACTGGCGCATGCTGGTGTTCTCGACGATGGTGCCGTGGTCGATGATGCCGATGTTGCGGCACAGCTGCTCAGCCTCCTCCAGATAATGGGTGGTGAGGATGATGGTGATGCCTTTCTGATTCAGCTCGGTGAGGAAGGTCCACATCGAGCGGCGCAGTTCGATATCCACCCCGGCAGTGGGTTCGTCGAGGATCAGCAGACGCGGCTCATGCACCAGCGCCCGGGCGATCATCAACCGTCGCTTCATGCCGCCGGACAACGAACGCGACGGCACGTCGCGCTTGTCCCACAGGCCGAGCTGGGTCAGGTACTGCTCGGCCCGCTCCTTGGCAACTTTGGGCGGGATACCGTAGTAGCCGGCCTGAGTCACGACGATGTCGAAGGTCTTTTCGAACTGGTTGAAGTTGAATTCTTGCGGCACTACGCCAATGCAACGCTTGAGCGCAGCGGGCTCGCGGTCGAGGTCATGACCAAAGATATTCACCGTGCCGCTGGTCTTGTTCACCAGGGTCGAGAGAATGCCGATGGTGGTGGATTTGCCTGCACCGTTAGGGCCAAGCAAGGCGAAAAAGTCACCTTCGGCGACATCCAGATCGATACCACTCAGGGCCTGGAAACCGTTGCCGTAGGTTTTGGTTAGCTGCCGGATGGACAGAGCGGAACTCATATCGGATTTACGCACCAGGAGAGGGAAGAAAGTTACAAATATGGGCGGACCGCACGGAATACAACGGCGGCGCGCGAGACTAATGGTGCTTGTCGACGCCGCACAAGTACAGTCAGCTGTATTAATAGTCAGTATTAAGTCAACGCGGTCATGACCGCTTTGCGATAGGCCGGGCGTTGCTGAAGGCGCTCATACCAGGCTTGCAGATGGGACATCTGCGGGCGCTCGATGGGCATCTCGAACCAGGCATAAATGAAGCTGCCCAAGGGAATGTCACCCAAGCCAACCTCGTCGCCGGACAGGTACGCCTGCTCTGCCAACGCCTGATCGACCATCCATAGCAATTCGACACAGGTGTCGCGGGCAGCAAGAATCTTGCCCCAATCCTGCTGATCCGCCGGGGTGCGCAATACGCCCCAGAACACCTGACGGAAGGGATCGGCAAAGGTTGAAGTGGTCCAGTCCATCCATTTTTCGGCAGCGGCACGTGCCTGCAGATCCGCCGGATACCAGGCCGAGTCAGCGGCATGTCGGGCGCACAGATAACGCACAATGGTGTTGGACTCCCAGAGTACGAACCCGTCATCTTCAATGACCGGGACTCGGCCGTTGGGGTTCATCGCCCGGTACTCGGGGGTATCGACCACCCCGAAAGCGCCGCCCGCATCCACCGCCTCGTAGGTCAGGCCGAGCTCTTCGGCGCACCAGAGTACTTTTCTGACATTCGACGAATTTTTCCGACCCCAGATCTTCAGCATGACCACTCCTTAGATAGATGAATGCCGGGGCAGTCTACGCCGGATCAGGCGCAGCTTGAATCGGTCTGCATATCACCGAGCAAAGCCGGCAATTGATCGCTGAACAAATGTGGATAGCATTTTTCCAGGTGTTCGAAGAAAAAGGTTTCAGGCACATCGGCGAACTGCCCGTGATCCACCAGGTACTCCATCAGCTGTTCGCCCTGGCGATTGAACGGATGGAACACGCTGTCGTTGACCCCGTCGAACTCAAGTGGCGCCACATCGAACAGCTCGCACAACTGGTGGTTGAACGCCGGCGTGGCCTTGACCCAACGGCTCTGCAAATACAGCTCGGTGTAGCCGTGCATGGCGAACACATCGCTTCTGAGCAACGCCAGCAAGCGTGGCGTCGACAGGTGATTACGCACATCCGCCAGGCCGATCCTTGCGGCGATCCCACAATGTCGGGCACAGCCGGCGAGCAAGGTGGCCTTGGGCACGCAATAGCTTTCACCGCTCGCCAGTGCGTAACTGCCACGCAAGGTCTGCGGGTCGCGACTGAAGGTGTAGGGGTTGTAGCGCACACTCTCGCGCACCGCGTAATAAAGCTTGATGGCCTGTTCGAGCGGATCACGACTGCTGCCGCGATGGGTTTCGGCGAACTCCACCACCGCTGGGTGGTCACTATCGATGAAGCGACCGGGACGCAGATACTCGTGCATGAGAACAATCTCCTGGGGAAGCCATGAGTCTAGCGATGCACCCAGCACAGAGATAACGACGTTTCGGCCAAATATCAGAGTTTGCCGCTCTGTTTGCGGACGATTTCTACAGTCCGCCATCGCGATAATCGTCAAATTTCAGCCAATGTTTCCTACAAATTCAAACACATCGCTCTTACCACCCTTTTCGCGGATGCCGTCTAAGCTCTGAGGGTGGTTTTGCCCCTGGTTTCATGGAGGATTGAATATGCTGCTGTTGTGGATACTGGTTCTGGTGGTCGGCATTGCCTGGTTGGCACATCGTCGCATCGCGCCTCTGCCCGCGTTGGGCGTGGTCGCTGTCTACCTGCTGGCGATGGGCGCCTTCAGCCATGCACCAGGTTGGCTGTTACTGATTTTCTGGGTACTGCTGGCGGCGGTGGCCGCCCCCCTGTTGCTGCCGGACCTGCGCCGCAAATACTTCACGGCGCCGATGTTCAGCTGGTTTCAGAAAACCTTGCCGCCCATGTCGCAAACCGAGCGCGACGCGATTGATGCCGGTACAGTCTGGTGGGATGGCGAGCTGTTCAGCGGTCGTCCGGACTGGAACAAACTACTGGCTTATCCGAAAGCGCAACTGAGCGAAGAGGAACAGGCGTTCATCGATGGCCCGACCGAAGAGCTCTGCGCGATGGTCAACGACTGGCAGATCGGCCAGTCCATGGACCTAGCGCCAGAAGCCTGGAATCACATCAAACAGCATGGTTTTTTTGCCCTGATCATTCCCCGGGAATTCGGCGGTAAAGGGTTTTCGGCCTACGCCCATTCCCAGGTAGCGATGAAGCTGGCGACCCGCAGCGGCGACCTTGCCTCAACCGTGATGGTGCCCAATTCCCTCGGCCCGGCCGAACTGTTGCTGCATTACGGCACCGACGAACAACGCAACCATTACCTGCCCCGGCTGGCCCGCGGCGACGACATTCCGTGCTTTGCACTGACGGGTCCGCTGGCTGGCTCCGACGCTGGGGCGATGCCGGACACCGGGGTGATCTGCAAAGGTGAATGGGAAGGCCAGGAAACCCTCGGCCTGCGCCTGAACTGGGAAAAGCGCTACATCACCCTCGGCCCGATTGCCACCTTGCTCGGCCTGGCCTTCAAGGCCTATGACCCCGAACACTTGCTGGGTGAGGAAGAAGACCTGGGCATCAGCCTCGCGCTGATTCCGACTGACCTCCCCGGGGTGGACATTGGTCGCCGGCACCTGCCGCTGGGTGCCTCGTTCATGAACGGCCCGAACTCCGGCAAGGATGTCTTCGTCCCGCTGGAGTTCCTCATCGGTGGCCAGGAGATGCTCGGCAAAGGCTGGATGATGCTGATGAACTGCCTGTCGGTCGGGCGCTCGATTTCACTGCCCGCGGTCGGCACCGGCGCAGCCAAGTTCACCAGCCTGGTGAGCGGTCAATATGCCCAGGTGCGCGAGCAATTCAACGTCCCGCTGGCAGCCTTCGAAGGGATTCAGGAAGCACTCGCGCGAATCGGCGGCAATGCCTGGCTGATGGACAGTGCGCGGATGCTCACCGCCAACGCGGTCGACCTGGGCGAAAAACCTTCGGTACTCTCGGCGATTCTCAAATATCACCTCACCGAACGCGGGCGCGAGTGCATCAGCCATGCGATGGATGTCCATGGCGGCAAGGCCATCATCATGGGCCCGAACAACTATCTGGGCCGTAGCTGGCAAAGTGCGCCGATCTGCATCACCGTGGAAGGCGCGAACATCCTCTCGCGCAACCTGATGATCTTCGGCCAGGGGGCAATTCGCTGCCACCCGTTCGTACTCAAGGAAATGGCCCTCGCCGAACGCGAAGACAAACATCAGGCGCTGATCGAATTCGATGGCTTGCTGCTCAAGCACATCGGTTTTGCCGTGAGCAACGCCGCCAGCACCCTGGTGTTGAACCTGGGCCTCGGGCACTTCGACCGCGCACCGGGGGACAAGCTTAGCCAGGGTTACTTCCGTGCCCTCAACCGGCAGGCCGCCGCCTTCGCCATGCTCGCCGACCTCAGCATGATGCTGCTGGGCGGCGAACTGAAACGTCGCGAACGCCTGTCCGCACGCCTGGGTGATGTGCTGAGCAACATGTACCTAGCCTCCGCCGCGCTCAAGCGTTATCACGACCTCGACTCGCCGGAGCATATGTATCCGCTATTCGCCTGGGCCATGGAAGAAAGCCTTGGCCAATCCGAACGGGCGCTGGACGAACTGCTGAGCAACTTCCCGAACAAGGTACTTGGCTGTCTGCTGCGGGTAGTGGTGTTCCCGTTCGGCCGTCGGCACAAAGGTCCGTCGGACAAACTGGGGGCCGACGTGGCCGCGGTAATCGGTCGCGCCAAAGGCGATCCGACACTCGAAGAGCTGCTCGGCGGCTGTTATCGCCCGCAATCGGTGGAAGATCCAGTCGGTGCCCTGCAACACGCCTGCACTCTGCTGAGCGCCGCGCAACCGCTGCAGAAAAAACTGCAAATAGCCCTCAAGAGCGGCCAACTCAAACCGGTCGCCGGAGAACCTGTGATCGATGCCGCACTGGAGGCCGGCGTCTTGCAACCGGTCGAAGCCCAGACATTACGTGAGGCAGAAGCGGCGCGGCGCAAAGTCATCGACGTCGATGACTTTACCCAGGAGCAACTGACACTCAGCGAGGGGAAAATTCGCTAAGCCAATCCGTACAGCTGTTCAATTATGAAAAGCGGGCGCCGGAGTTATATACTCTGGCGCCCGTTTTGCTTAAGTTCTAGAGGACTCCCGTTATGCTCGACCACACTCTCGCCCTGCTCGCACACCTGCGCAGCATCCTGGTCGCCTTGGGTGAAGCCGAACAGGTTCCGGAAGAAAGCCACGAGCTGTTCCTCGAGCGCTTCGACGAACTGATGCTGCAACTGCCGGTCGATCCGATCGAAAGCCAATACCTGGGCCAGGACATTCTCTGCCAGGTCATCGCCCGTTATCCGCAGATTGCCCACCTGGTGCCACGAGACCTGCTGTGGTACTTCGCTGGCGACTGCCTGCACTTCATGCCCGACGACGAGATCGACCTGTACCAGGCCCTTGAAGATCGTCGTTATGAAGCCGAACAAAACGACGAACCCTTCGACTGGAATCAGGAAAAGCAGCTGCTGTCGATGTCGAATCAGGCCAGCAAGCACTGATCCCCGATCGATAACTGTCTAGTCCTGAAATAGGTTTACACCTATTTCAGGACTAGACACGTGAAGATCAAAAGATCGCAGCCTGCGGCAGCTCCCACGCCGACCGCGTCCATCCGCCATTTGGCGGATGTAGACAAATCCCCTCGACCGCGTCGCCATTTGGCGGGCGTACGCCAATCCCACTGCAGGAGCTGCCGAAGGTTCGGGCCGCGTTCGGACGATCTTTTGATTTTGTGTTTTCAAGGCCCCCCATCCCTTTCCGGCAACTCGTACGCTCGCGGGTCTTTGCTGCCAGCCGCCTTTCCAGGTTTGCTCAGGGTCGGTTCCTTCTCCAGGCACTCCACCAGATAGTCGATGAGCACCCGCAGCTTCGGCGGCATATAGCGCGTCGGTGAATGCAACAACCAGGCTCCGCCATGATACGAGGCGAGGAAATTCCAGTCCGGCAGCACCTGCACGATCAGTCCCTGCTCCAGCGCATGGCGCGCCGTGAAGTACGGCAAACTGCCAATCCCGAGATGCTCAAGCACCGCCCCCAACCGCACGCCCGTGTGATTGGCCGCATAGCGTCCGCGCACGCCCACGGTTACCGCCTTGGTGCCCTTCTTGAATTTCCAGCGCGCGTCGTTCGGGGTTTCGCCCAGATAAATGCAGCTGTGGTCAAGCAGGTCATGGGGATGAGTCGGCGTGCCATGTTCCGCCAGGTACTGCGGCGTGGCACAGAGCAAATGGTCGATAGTCAGCAACTGGCGTCCGACCAACCCGGCTGGAGGTCGATCGGTGATGCGGATGGCCAGATCGACGTTGTCATCGATCAAGTCGACCTGGCGATCCTCGAGCAGCAGCTCGACATCGACTTTGGGATATCGACGCAAAAACTCCGGCATATGCGGATGAATCACAAACCGCCCCACTGCCTTGGGCACACTCACCCGCACCAGGCCCTCGGCCTCATCGGTGTACTGGCCGCTGATCTCCATCACGGACCTGGCCGCACTGACCATCTCCTGGCAGCGCTTGAACACCTCTTCGCCGCCATCGCTCAGCCGCAACTTGCGGGTGGTGCGCTGCAGCAGTCGAGTGGCCAGGGCCTTCTCCAGCCGCGAGATGCTGCGACTCACCGCAGACGATGACGAGCCCATTTGCCGAGCCGCTTCCGAGAAGCTGCCCGTCTCGACAACCTTGACGAAAATCGCCATTTCACCCAACAAGGGCAGCGGTAGATTTATGCTCACGACGCAAAAGTCCATTGATGTTTGAATGGATTATCACGCAATTCCTCCCTCCCTATAATAAAAAACAGAAATTCTATGAAGGCATGGAAAATATGACGCTTCGCCTTTTTTTCCATAGCGATGACCTCAACGCGAATGTGGAAGTCCTGGAATGCACGCCCCACGAGAATGAATTTGCGCTGATTCTGCGCGCGACGCTCTTTCACCCCCAAGGCGGCGGGCAGCCCTGTGATACCGGCTGGATCGGCGAAAGCCAAGTGCTGCGAGTCAGCCAGGACCCGGAGCGGATCGTCCATTACGTCAGCCAACCGGTAAACCCGGGAATGGTCCAGATTCGAGTGGATGAACAGCGCCGTCAGTTCAACAGCCGAATGCATTCGGCTGGCCATCTGATCGGTCACTTCGCCGAAGCCCTCGGCTGGACCCCGATCAAAGCCCACCACTGGCCCGGCGAGGGACGGGTGTCCTTCAAGCCAGGAGAAAATCCGCAGGACTTTGACGTCGAGACCATCGAGAACGGCGTGAATCAATGGATTGTCGATGACTTGCCACGCTTGATTTCCTTGCGCGAGGGCTCCCGCGAAATCGGCTTCGGCGAACTGCCCGCCTACGGCTGCGGCGGCACCCATGTACGGCGCCTGCAGGAACTGGGCACCGTCAGGATCGCATCCCTTTCGCAGAAGAAAGGAACGCTAACCGTTTACTACAGCGTGGACTGAACCCTCGGACGATGCCGCGCAACTGATCGCCTGGAGCAGGGATAGCCCCCGGGGCGCGGGATCGATCATCAAACCGATAGATGGACCTTGAACATGATGCTTGACGTCGAGCGTCTCGATGAGACGTGCATAAAAAAACTTGCCCGCCAAGAAGTGCTCGCCATTCGCCTCAAAGGCTTTCTGACAAAACCGCAGGCGATCCGGATCGGCGACAAGATTCTCGCTCCCGGTTTCGAGGGTTACCTCAATGCCCCCAGCATTGGCCGCATCGGCATGGCTTTTTACGAAGCGCAAAACCAGCCGTTGCTGATCGAAGATTACTTTCAACGCGCGGCGTCAAACATCGCAGAACTGCGCACGCGCTGCGCACCTTACGCCTCACCCGTCGACACTTTGCGCTGCATGCTCGATGAGTGCTGGCCGGTCGGGGCGCACCTGGAGAATATTGACGGACGCAAGATGTATGTCGGCCTGTCGCGGGTGGTGCAACCTGGGGTGTGCTTCCTGGCCCACCACGACATTTTCGCCAAAGACGCCCCCGACAGCATTCAGGCCCACAGCCTGGAGGCGCAACTGGCCTGCAACGTCTATCTGAATATGCCGCCCGAAGGCGGTGCCCTGCAAATCTGGGAAGACGACATTTCAGCGGATCGATTCGATGAAATGCGCGGCGACAGCTACGGCATCGACCCTGCGCTGCTCGGCCCTCCCTCGCTGGAAATTCGCCCGGAGCCGGGCGACTTCATCATGTTCAATTCGCGGCGCATGCACTCGGTTACCCCGGGTGTGGCCGACTCGCGCTTGAGCCTGTCTTTTTTTGTCGGCTATCGGGGCAACGCTTCGCCCCTTACTTACTGGAGTTGAAATGCTTTCGAATTACCTGGGCGAGTTTCTCGCATTGGCGACGATCCACTTTCTGGCGGTGGTTGCCCCCGGGCCGGACTTCGCGGTCACCATCCGCCAGAGCGTGCGTTACGGTCGAGTAGTCGGACTGTGCACGGCCATCGGGATCGGCGCCGGCATTTCGGTGCATGTGCTTTACACCTTGCTCGGGGTTGGCGCGCTGATGCATACCACACCCTGGCTGCTGAGCGTCGCCAAGGTGGTGGGTGGCGCCTATATCCTCTATCTCGGCATCAGCCTGCTGCGCAGTAAAGCGAAAACCGCGGTTGAAGGCGGCAATGCCCTGCCGGAACAACTGGAACACCAGACCTTGCCCAAAGCCTTCATGACCGGCTTTTTGACCAATGCCACCAACCCCAAGGCCACGCTGTTTTTCCTGGCGATTTTCACCACGGTGATCAGCGCTTCGACTCCGCTGAAGATCCAGGCGCTTTACGGAGTCTGGATGTGTTTTGTGAACGCCCTGTGGTTCGTCATCGTCGCGCTGTTTTTTTCCAGCACTCGGGTGCGGCTACTGTTCATGCGCATGGGCCACTGGTTCGAACGGACCATGGGCGTGATTCTGATTCTGTTCGCCGGGCGCTTGATCCTGTCGATGTGATTGTTTTTGGACTGCACAGAATTTCAAGTAGTACATCCAATAGCCGGCTGCTTGAGCCGCACCAGAATCAGTCCCGCTACCACCACAGCTATTCCCACATAGGTGGATGCGTAGATGACATCGCCAAATACCAGGGCCGCCCAGACCAGGGTCACAGGTGGTTCCAGATAAACCAATACCGCCACATGAGTGGCGGTCATCTCACGCAACAGCATCCACAGGCTCAGGTAGGCGACAAAGGTAGAGAACACGGTCAACCAGACTACCGAGATCAGCACCTCCGGCTCGCTGGGAATCCGCAGGGAGTCGGTATAGAACACCGCAATGCCGAAGCCCAGCAATGTGAAAAGCGACTGGATAAACAGCGATACGCTCAGATCACTGCGCCGGGATTGAACCAGTGTGGATCGGCGCTCATACAGGGTCGCCATTGTCAGTCCCAAGGCCGAGACCAAGGGCAGCAAATACATGACCAGGCCGACTTCGGCGCCAGTATTCACGTACTGCCCGGAGATAACGATCGACACCCCGACAAAGCCGATCATCAATCCCAGCCACTGCCATCCACCGCTTTTCTCCGTGACACTGGCCGAAGACAGCGCCGCCGTCATCAACGGTTGCAGGGCGGCAATGATCGCAGCGATGCCCGGCGGCAATCCATTCTGGATGGCGACATAGACGCAACTCAGGTACAGAAATTGCGAAAGAAAGCCGATTACGGCGTGATGTTTGATTTCAGACCAGGTGATCTTTATCAGCCTGACATTCAGGAACAACGCCAAACAGACAGACACCAGCAAAAAGCGCCAGAACAGCAGATTGAACGCTCCAGCAGTTTGCGCCCCCAGTTTGGCGCCGATAAACCCAGAGCTCCACGACAGTACAAACACAGCCTGCAACAACAACAGTTTCACCGGTCTGGCGCTCAATTTTTTGTCGGCCACCTTTACTTGCATCCCTTGAGGTTGTGGTGCTTGCGGCCGGCGGCGACCTCGGCAAATGTAATCGGCTCGATTCCTAGCTGACGAAACTGCTCCGACGCTGGCACAAACAGATCCCGCTTAAGTCTCATCCACGGTCTGACGGTGGCCAGAACTCCATCATCGGATGCCAGATGCCAGAACTTGTTCACGTCTTCGGCGGTGTAAGGACAGTGGAACGACAACACCAGCGACATGCGCCGCCCCGATATCACTGGCCGCACACCGTGAAACACTCGACTTCCATGGATGTACACCGCATCACCACACGCCTTGACCTTACTTTTGCGCAGCCGGCCACCCAAATCATGGGGATCGAATTGTTCGCTAGGTCCTTCGAAGTAGACAAACTCCCCACCTTCGTACTCGTTTGGATCAGACAACAAAATATTGAGTACGAAGCTCGTACCATCGGTGTGCCACATGCCGATCTGGGCCTGGTCGCCTGGTGTCTCTGGTGGATAGAAGTAGTTGACCTGCGAACGAGCATTCAGCAACGGATGCGGAACCAACGGCACACCTGCAATCCTGGAAACCGCCAGCAAGAATGCTCGACTATTCATCATTCCGCGGATCAACGTTGAAGACCGGGTCGCTGCCCGCGCTCGATTGGAGATGATCCAGTTGCTGGTGGTGGAAGCAGCCTCCAACTGGTAGCAGGCCCGCCGCAACTCCATCCTCCCCTGCTCGGAAAACAACCCTCCAACCTCCGCGACTGCCGTCAATTGGTCAGGTGAGGCAACATGGATGGGGGAAGTGCCATAGCCAAACTCGGCAAGACTTCTGGCATAGCCTGCCATCGGTGAAGTGCTGTTCAAATAGTTGTCATCCCAATCCTTCAGGGTGTCCAGGAACGCCTCCGGCCGCTTGCGCTTCGATGCTGGCAAACAGGATGCCCGCAACGCCAGTTTGATGCGCTCCACGCCTTGCGCGAATACAGGAAGATCGCCCTCTCTAGCCATGTTCTTAGCCTCACTTCGGTACGGGGATCATCACGCCAGATAGCATTCTGATAGCTGGTAAATCACGCTCCCATCGCCACTGCAATACTCGCCGATGACCTTATAGCCCCCGTATTCCTGCCTGACTCGCATGAACTGTTCGCGTGTGTATTTGAGACAAACATTGGTCAACAGATACCCCTCCTCACGACCATCGCTGACCGGCAGAAGAGTCGAGGCCACTCGGTACCGATCATCGTCATGTTCAATTTCGGAAACGACAATCCGATGCTTGTCACGCTTCTCGAAGCCCATTTTCAAACCGATCAAATCGGAAAATCGGCTCATGCAAGCATGCTCATAAAAACGGTGGATATGATCGTCGCCCCCAGGCGTTGACAGCTGCATCTCGGACAGCACATAGGTCCGCTTGCCACCCATGCTTCGAATGATGTCGCCGATGGTGCCCGGCAACTCGTTACCTTCCTGAAACCCCAGCATCGTAATCAGGGTCACGTCCTGCCCACGCTCAATATGCTGGCGCTCCAGATTACGGAAGTCCTTCGCGAGATAGCTGAAGCCTTGCGCGGTGGGGAGTAACGGCTCTAGCGCATCACGCATCACGGCTTGCGATGCATGGTTGATATCAATCGCCGTGTAGTCCTGCGCCTCCACGCCATTCTCGAGCAGGTAGCCTATGAGCACCGAGGTCTTTACCGGCTCTGGCCCCAACTCCACATAGTGCAATCGGTCTTGCCCCACCAGAGCGACAAGGTCACCGGCAACCGCTCGGAGCGTCTGGTTCAGAGAACCGTAACCATTGGGCGTCGCACACATATCTGCACGTGTCATACCTTCGGTATTGAGCGAGGTCATCAGTGAGAAGATTTCTTCGCTGATCCGCTGATGGGAGTTCGACACATTCACAGACAAGGTTGAATATTTTTCAGCGTTTTCAATCGTCCATATGCGACCAGACAGACCGTGCGCACTTTTCAAAGTCTCGACAACCAGATCGTTGATTTCCATGACGCTCCCTTTTTGTTCGAAATGTCGTACGTCCTTGGTTGACCGAAGACTAGGTCGAGAGCATTCTTTTGTAAATTTGAATAATATGTACAAGTACTTCACTAAAGCGAAACCATGAGCCAACGACTGAATATCGATTTGTTGCGCACCTTTCACGCGGTGGCACGTTTCAGGAGTTTTAAAGAGGCGGCGAACCATGTTCATCGCAGCGCCTCAACCATCACCACTCAGATCCACAAACTTGAGGCGCTGGTTGGGCAAAAGCTCTTCAGCCGCAATAACCAGGGCGTCGAATTGACCATGTACGGGAAGAAGCTACTGACGGAGACGACGGACTTCCTCAAGAGCCACGACCGGTTGCTGGCTTCACTGACACCGCAACGCATGCAAGGCAGGATTCGTCTTGGCTTGCCCGACTCCTATGCGGCGGCATTCATGCGCGACTTTCTACCCATGCTGATCGCCGACAATCCGCTGCTGGAAC
This sequence comes from Pseudomonas sp. KH_050, assembly GCF_057838875.1. Classification (NCBI taxonomy): domain Bacteria; kingdom Pseudomonadati; phylum Pseudomonadota; class Gammaproteobacteria; order Pseudomonadales; family Pseudomonadaceae; genus Pseudomonas; species Pseudomonas sp. KH_050. The sequence goes on from NZ_CM174478.1 coordinate 4,980,876, forward strand.
TGGAAGTCGACGCCAGATCCAGCGGTGAACTCTTTGCGATGTTCAGCCGCAAGCAAGTGGATCTGGCCTTGGTGGTGAGTGCTCAGCCTCTGGAGCAAGGCGAACGACTGGGTGATATCCAGCCGGTTTGGGTGGTCGCTGAACATTTCAAGGCCCCCGAGCAATCGCCCTTGCCGATTGCTGTGCAACTGACCGGCTGCCCCTATCGCGAATCGGCCGTTCGCGCACTGAAAGAACACGGCATCTACTATCGGATCATGCTCGAAAGCGCCAGCTCGCCTGCCGTCGAAGCCTGCGTCTTGAGTGGATTGGCAGTGGGGATGATCGAAGAAAGCCGGATGACGGCTGGTTTGACCCGGGCAATCCCCGGGGCGGTGCTGCCTGATCTTGCCGTTCATCACCTCTACCTGCTTTCCGATAGCAGCAACCATCTGGCGCTGCACCTGCACGAACAGGTAAAGGCTGGTTTCAGCATCTGAAGTTGAAACCGGCGCTCGCCACGCTTACAACGCAAAAGGCCCACTCAGCATGCCTGGCGGGCCTTTTTTATCGTGTCGCGTCAGCGGGTGACAAATAACGCACAAACAAAAACGCCGCTCAGTGAGCGGCGTTTTTGTAAAAATGGAGCGGGAAACGAGACTCGAACTCGCGACCCCGACCTTGGCAAGGTCGTGCTCTACCAACTGAGCTATTCCCGCAAATGGCGTCCCCTAGGGGACTCGAACCCCTGTTACCGCCGTGAAAGGGCGGTGTCCTAGGCCACTAGACGAAGGGGACACGCTGCCCGGAACACATGGTGTGTGTTCCAGTGCCCAGCCCCGCATCCGAAGACTTGGTTCTGGTTTCACTCAGCCCTGCCCGAAAGCAACGCTGTTTAAAATTGGAGCGGGAAACGAGACTCGAACTCGCGACCCCGACCTTGGCAAGGTCGTGCTCTACCAACTGAGCTATTCCCGCATTGGCGTCCCCTAGGGGACTCGAACCCCTGTTACCGCCGTGAAAGGGCGGTGTCCTAGGCCACTAGACGAAGGGGACACACGTACAACATTCACTACTTACTGCGTTTCGCTGTGTGCTTTACGCTGTAAGTGGCGCGCATTCTATGGATGGATTGGGAGGTCGTCAACCCCCAGATATAAATTTATTTAAATCAATGACTTCGCTGTCCTTTAGAGCGCCGTTTCAGGCATTGCGGCGCCCAGGATCTGGCGCCTGTATTCCGACACCCGACAAGACGCTATAGTCCATGCCCAGGGATGATGGCAATCTGTACCCCATGCATGACTAAACCCCCAAACCCGCGCAAGGCTCGGCTCAACTCGTCGCACGAACCTATGCGCTTATATACATAGCCACTACACTCGACTTGCACGCGAACCCCATAAAGAGGTCTTAACGGTGACACCACTCATGATCACCCTGCTCGTAATAGCCGGGATCGTAATACTGATCGCCATTGGCTACATGAACCATGTGGTGGAAAACAACAAACTGCAAAAGGCCCGCACCAAGGTCGAACTCAATGATCGCCTGCGCCGCTGCGGGGAAATCACCGAGACCTTCCCCGGTCAGTTCATGACGCCGGCGCTCAAGCTGCTGCTGACCCGCCTGGAACTCAATGTCACTCAACGTTTGCTGCACTTGAACAAATCCGACGCCTCTGCAAAGGCGCGGGTAGCCGAACTCAATGCGCTGATTGCCCAGGGCGAGTCGATCCCGGTCAACAACCCGCCGGCGCCGATCCAGACCGAAGCCAAGGCCAAGGATGTACGCTTTCTATTGGAGGCCATGCACGGCCAGGTAACTCGGGCGGCGCAGGATGGATTTCTGCCGACCAACGAGGCCAAGCACTGGATCAGAGAGATTCGTCATATCCTGGTACTGCTGCATATCGAATTCTTCAACAACCTGGGACAACACGCCCTGCAACAGGAACAGCCTGGCCAGGCACGCCTGGCATTCGAACGTGGCGTGCAGTACCTGCGCAAACAGCCGGATCCGGTGGTTTACTCCGAGCAACTCAAGTACCTGGAGAAACTGCTGGCGCGAGCCAACTCGATGGTACTGACCAACATCCAGCCGGCGGAAGATGAAGTCAACGAGCTGACTGAAGGCCTGAAAACCGTCGAAGCCGATGCTGACTGGAAGAAAAAAGCGATATACGACTGAGTGGTGCCCTCGCCGCGCGAGCCATTCGTGTGGCTAGCGGCGACTGCGTGACCGGACGTTTTCGCGGGCAAACTCCGATGTCGTAGCAGCTGCCGAAGGCTGCGTTCGGCTGCGCAGCAGTCGTAAATCCTGTTTCCACGGTTTGTCTGGAACACCGCAGTGCCTGATTTTACGGCTGCTTTGCAGCCGAACGCAGCCTTCGGCAGCTGCTACGGTTCGCGTAATGTCTTAAATGGCTGCTCCTACCCTAATCCAAAGCTCGCACCCTACAGCCGGAAATGCCCGACCATCCCCTTCAGCTCTGCCCCCAACTGCGCCAGTTCGACACTGGACGCGGCGTTGCCCTGCATAGCCAGGGACGACTGATCGGCACTGGCGCGGATGCTGGTCACGCTGCGGTTGATCTCTTCGGCGACTGAGCTTTGCTCTTCGGCAGCCGCCGCGATTTGCTGGTTCATCTGCTGGATCAACGACACTGCCGCGGCAATGCTGCCCAGCGCGCTTTCGGTCTGCAAGGCATCGCTGACCGCCAGTTTGACCAGCTCGCCGCTGCTCTGGATTTGCTGCACAGAAGCTTGCGCCGCCGAACGCAAGGCGCTTACCAGCCGTTCTATTTCCTCGGTCGATTGCTGGGTACGCTTGGCCAGCGCCCGGACTTCGTCAGCCACCACCGCAAAGCCCCTGCCCTGCTCACCCGCACGCGCCGCTTCGATGGCCGCGTTGAGCGCCAGCAGGTTGGTTTGCTCGGCCACGCTCTTGATGACCCCAAGCACGGTGCCGATGTTTTGTATTTCCGCACTGAGGCTTTCGATGCTGGTGCTGGCCGAGGTAGCCGAGTCTGCCAGCTGCTCTATACGCTGCATACTCTGGCGGACCACCTGCTGACCACTCTCAACCTTGTCGTCGGCCTTCTGTGCAGCCTGCGCGGCCTCTTCGGCGTTGCGTGCCACATCATGCACCGTGGCAGTCATCTGGTTCATCGCAGTAGCGACCTGGTCGGTTTCTTCTTTCTGGCTGCTGACTTCGAGATTGGTTTGTTCGGTTACCGCCGACAGCGACTTGGCCGAACTCGCCAACTGCTCGATGCCAGCCTGCAAGCCACTGACAATGCTGCTGAGGCCCGCGCCCATCTGCTGCATCGCCAGCATCAGTTGGCCGATTTCGTCACGTCGGCTGACCTCGACCCTCGCGCTGAGATCCCCCGCCGCTATTTGTTGCGCGACATGAATGACGCTACGCAGCGGCGCAACGATCAACCGGGTGATCACCCAGGCGGCGATCAATCCGACCAGCAGTGCCAAAGCCGACGAGCCGACAATCAGCATCGAATTGTTTTTAAGCTCCACCTGCATCGACAGGTCTTGCGCCGCATACGCCTGGTCGACCCGCTCGACCACTTGTGCGGCACGCTCATGCAGTTGCAGGTAGACCTGTTTCTCTTGCGCCAGCAAGCCGGTGTATTCGTCCAGCTTTTCGCTGAATCCGGCGATATGCCCGGCCACTTCGTTGAGGACCGTCTGATACCCCGCATCCTTGACCGCCGTCTTGAGCTGCTCGGCCTGAGTCAGCGCCTGCTCGGCCTGTTCAATCTTGCCTTGCCCTGCGCTCTCGTCTTCGCCCTTGCGGCTCTGGTCCAGACGCACCCTGGCTTCATTCATAGCCTGCAGCATCAGCCGGGAGACCTGACTGACCTGATTGGCCTGTTCGATAAACTCAGCGCCCTCCTTGCCCTCGGATTGCTTCAGCGTGTAGGCGCCATCATCGGCCAGACCGGCCTGGAGCACATCGAGATTGTTGGCGACACTGGAAACCGACCAACTGGCCATTTCCAGCGCCAGGTCCTTGGCCTGGGCCAGCTCGACGAACTCATCAAAACTTTTTCGATAGGCGCCAAGCGCCTGTTCGACATCGTTCATTACTGGCACATTGGTGGTCGACTGCGCCTTGAGTTGCGTCGCCAGCGCGATCAGGCCATCGACACCTTCGTGCAAGGCATCGACGGTTTTCGGATCGCCATGCAAGGCATAGTCCTGCTCCAGCAAGCGCACTTTAAGCAGGCTGCTATTGAGCGCTGACATTTGCTTGAGACCATCGAAGCGCTGACTGATGGTTTGTAGGGACCATACACCAATGGCCGCCACCACTGCCGTCAACAGCAACACCAGTACAAACCCGACACCCAGTTTTTTCGCCATACCGAGGTTGGCAAAACGTCCTTGCACGGCCGAAATCATTGCGCTCAGTCCCCATCCAATGCCCAATGGCGCAAAGGCCATTTTCTAATCATGCAGAGTCGCAATGGGCTGCCCTTGAGCACAAGTCTCTGGCGTCGCAATAATGGCAAAAAGCTACGCCCAGGTCGTTTTCAGGACGGTCGAGGTCGATCCGGCAGCGCCGTGGCGCGAAAAATCGCCCAGACTCTCAGGAGATGGGTGCAGGCCACTTTTGCCGACCTGCCGGGTGGTTAGCTACGCCCTGATTCAAACGCTGGCGAGGACGAGGCATTTTTTCATGACAAAACGCCCCGGGCCAACAAGGCTCGGGGCGCTTTAGAGATTAATGACCCTGGATCAGCTGCCGTAACGCTCAGATAAACCGCATTGCCCGACAGGCCCGGGATTACCGGCGTGCCGGATCAGAGTTTCGCGGCATGCCGCTGGTGACGCTCCATGTAGCGCTCCACATAGGAGCACGACGGAATCACTGTGTAGCCCATTTGCTCTGCGTACTCGAGAGCCTGCTCAGTCAGCGCAGCCGCTATTCCGCGACCACGCAGGGCGTTGGGCACGAACGTCCGGTAGATGTCCAGGGTCTGCTTACCCAGGTCCATATAGGTCAGGTAGGCACGATGACCGTCCACGCTGGTCTCGAACTGATGACCGGCCTGGTCATGGTGGATGGACAACGCCTCGCTCATCACTACTCCTCGCGGGTCTTGAATTCTGACCCCTACCTTACCGATGTTTTTCCGGCGAAGGAACATCTACGCCACCCCGTGCCTGTCTGGACACCGAGAAGAGCTTGCCGATCTCGCACAGCCGAGCACGTTTCAAATAGTAGGCACTATTGCTGAAATTGCTCAAGGCACGCTCGTCATCGAGTAGCTCCCGCGGTTTAGCCTGGTATCGCGTAGAGGCGGCCGGACCCGGGATTGCCTGGTCGATAGCCTGTATTGCCGGATGTTGAGTCTTAAGACGAACGCCCCTTCTTAAAGTCACCTCTACAGGAACAAAGATACGTGAAGCGCCCCGCAGATTCCGAACAAAAGTGTAGACCGATCAATAAAGACTGACTTTCACCAACAATCTGAAACAACCTCGGACAGCGGCGCCAGCTTATGCTAGACAATGTAGCGGCTCACCCAGCGCGGGCCTCGAAGCTGCATAATTTTTATACAGCTTCATGAATAGTTGCTCGAAAAAGAATCAGGGCTTAGAATTTTTACTGCTTCTTGCTTCAACTCAGTTTACTTACTACAAGTAATGGGTAGTATGTACGCCGGCTATTTCCTCACTCTGAGGAGATAGCTATTAATAGAAAGTCCTTGAAGGGGAACACGATGAACAACGTTCTGAAATTCTCTGCTCTGGCTCTGGCCGCAGTTCTGGCTACCGGTTGCAGCAGCGTCTCCAAAGAAACCGAAGCACGTCTGACTGCTACTGAAGACGCAGCAGCTCGCTCCCAGGCCCGTGCAGACGAAGCCTATCGTAAAGCTGATGAAGCTCTGGCTGCTGCTCAAAAAGCACAACAGACTGCTGACGAAGCTAACGAGCGTGCTCTGCGCATGCTGGAAAAAGCTAGCCGCAAGTAATAGTCCCTCGGGATTGTTATCAAGCCGATCCATTCTTGGGTCGGCTTTTTTATTGCCCGGCATTTCTGCCGACAATAAAAAACCCGCCGTAGCTGTGAAGCTGCGGCGGGCTGTTTTCAAGCCGTTAGTATTGCAGATCGATCGGCGCGCTGGTGACCATGGGCGCAGCGCCAGGTACGGCAATCTCTACTGGAAGACCGTCTTCAGCGGCCACAACATCACGCACCACATCCCAGTTCATGCGCACGTTATTGGCCAGGTCTTCGCGCTTGAGCAAGGCATTGATCACCGCCGTGTGCTTGTCGACGACCGACGGATTGCCGCTGTCATCCAGCGGCGTATGCGCTTCCAGGTAAACCTTTCCACCACTGATACCGAATTTGTACGGATCGCTGACGATGCGCACCGAAGTGCCTACTGGCACCATGCTAGCCATTTCCAGCACGTTATTGTTGAACATGCGGAAGCAGCCATGGCTGGTACGCATGCCGATGCCGAACTTCTTGTTCGAACCGTGGATCAGGTAACCCGGAGTGCCCAGGGTGAACTTGAACGGCCCCAGGGGATTGTCCGGGCCGGCCGGCACGACGTTTGGCAACGGATCGCCATCGGCAAGGTGCTCGGCCTTGATCGAGGCCGGAGGGGTCCAGGTCGGGTTCGGGGTTTTCGCGACGATACTGGTGTGAGCAATCGGCGAGCCCCAGCCCTCACGACCGATGCCCAGCGGAAAGGTGTAAACCACGTCCCGGCCTTTGGGGTAGTAGTACAGGCGGTATTCAGCCAGGTTGATCACGATGCCTTCACGCGGGCCCGACGGCAGGATGAAGCGCGTCGGCAGCACCACTTCGGTGCCCGCGCCCGGCAACCATGGATCGACACCCGGGTTGGCCGCAACCATTTCCAGATAGCCCAGATCGTAGGTCGTGCCCAGATCGGCGAAGGTATCTTCGTACTTGGCCTTGATCACTTGCACCTGACCGACGATATCTTCGCCCGGTGGCGGTAAAGGCAGCTCCAGGGCTGCAACGGGGCCGGCAACACACAGTGCGGCAAGAGACAGGCAGCGGGTGACGGCAGGAAAACGCGGCAACATCCGGAAAATCCTTCGCATGATCAACGGGTAAAAGAAAGATTGTACACCGCCAACCGCCGCTTCGGGAGCCGAGGCGACGAGGTCCGGGTTGCGCACAGTCGGTGCAGGCTGCGCTTTGTAAGCGCCTGGTTACAGCTCGAAACGCAATTCTGGCCAGATCGGCGAAGTGCCGCGCTTCTGCGACTCGAGGATCGCCCGACACAGCGAACACAGGCGCTGGTCCTGGAAAACCGTGCGGTCGACGGCCGACCAGCGCGGCTGGGCCGGCAACAAGGTGCCGCACAGCGTACGGTCGGCCGAGCCGCCCAGTTCCAGTTGACGCGTCACCAGATGCACCCGGACTTCCTGGCAGGCGAACAGATCCAGCTGCTCATCAGGCTCGATCAGTTGGTAGGCAAACAGGGACCAGGCAGGACGCGGCATCGGGGGCTCCAAATCGGGGCGCCACCTTAGCCGAAAGATTGCCTGTAGAAAAGTGTCAAAGCAGCGGTTTTAGCGTCGGCCAGACATTTTCCAGCAACTTGCCCTGAGCCCCCGCCGCCGGGTGAATGCCATCGGCCTGCATCAGCTCGGGATTGCCGCCCACACCCTCGAGAAAGAACGGTACCAGCGGGATGTTTTTCTCTTCGGCCAGCTTGCGGTAGACCTCGGCAAAAGCCTGGGTGTAACGCTCGCCATAATTAGGCGGCAACTGCATGCCGAGCAGCAGCACTTTGGCGCCGCTGGCCCGGGAGCTGTCGATCATCGACGCAAGATTTTGTTGCAATTGCGTTGGCAGCTGACCACGCAGGCCATCATTGCCACCCAGCTCGAGGATAACCAACTGCGGCTTATGCTCTGCAAGCAGCGCCGGCAGGCGCGCCTGGCCACCGGCACTGGTGTCACCGCTGATGGAGGCATTGACCACTTTATCGGTGAAACCTTCGCTCCTGAGCCTCTGCTCGAGCAGGGATACCCAGCCCAAGCGGGTATCCAGGCCGAAAGCCGCGCTGATACTATCGCCAACGATCAGGACAGTACCCGCCGCTGCGTTCTGGGCCATGCACATCAAGGCCAGGCCAGCACTCAAAAACCACACACGCATCGGACTCTCCATGGGCGCAAGCATTCTCACAGCGCGCAACCTTAGCAAAGTGGTTCCCAGCGCGGAAGGTGAACTGACCATCCTGCACGAACTAAGCCTGGAACTGAACCAGGGTGACAGCCTGGCCATCGTCGGCGCCTCCGGTTCCGGTAAATCCACGCTGCTCGGCCTGCTGGCCGGTCTCGACCTGCCCAGCAGCGGCGAAGTGGTGCTTGCCGGTCGCGCCCTGAGCACCCTCGACGAAGATCAGCGTGCGCGGATCAGGGCCGAGCATGTCGGCTTTGTGTTCCAGTCCTTCCAGCTGCTAGACAGCCTCAATGCCCTGGAAAACGTCATGCTGCCAATGGAACTGGATGGCCGCACGGACGCTCGCGAGCGCGCCAGCGAGCTGCTTGAACGGGTTGGCCTGGGGCAACGCCTGAGCCACTCGCCACGCCAGCTCTCCGGTGGTGAACAGCAACGGGTGGCGATTGCCCGTGCGTTTGCCGCGCAACCTACCGTGCTGTTTGCCGATGAACCGACCGGCAACCTCGACAGCCACACAGGCGAGCGCATCAGCGACTTGCTCTTCGACCTCAACAAAGAAAGCGGCACGACCCTGGTGCTGGTGACTCACGATGAACGCCTGGCCCATCGCTGCCGGCGCCTGATTCGCCTTGAAGCCGGCCTGCTGGTCGTCCCACTGGAGCCTTGATGGCACGTTTGCCGCTGTTGCGTCTGTTCAGCCTCGCCATCCGCCAATTGCTGCGCGATGCCCGCGCCGGCGAACTGCGGGTGCTGTTCTTCGCCTTGCTGGTCGCGGTGGCGGCGAGTACCGCCATCGGCTATTTCGGCGCTCGCCTGAACGGCGCCATGCTGTTGCGCGCGACCGAGTTTCTCGGCGCCGACCTGCTGCTCGAAGGCAGCTCGCCAGCGCGGCCGGAACAGATACAACGCGGCATCGAGCTGGGCCTGGAACATGCCAAGGTGGTCGAGTTCTCCAGCGTCATCGCCACGGATAACGGCATCCAGCTTTCCAGTGTCAAAGCCGCCGACGACGCCTACCCGCTACGCGGCGAGCTCAAAAGTGCCGATGCCCCCTACGCTCCGGAAGCAGTCGGCGGCGGCCCGAAACCCGGTGAAGCCTGGGCCGAGGCCCGGCTGTTGCCGGCGCTGAATCTGAAGATCGGTGACAGCATTGATGTCGGCGTGAAAACCCTGCGCCTGACCCGGGTGCTGACCTACGAACCGGATCGCGCCGGCAACTTCTACAGCCTGACGCCGAGGGTGCTGATCAATCTGGCCGACCTCCAGGCCACTGGCGTGGTGCAACCCGGAAGTCGGGTCAGCTACCGAGAACTCTGGCGCGGCGCGGCACCCGAGCTGGAGTCCTATCGCAAATCGATCGAGCCCGGCCTGGCCGCCAACCAGCGATTGCAGGACGCCCGCGACGGCAATCGGCAAATCGGCGGAGCCCTGGGCAAGGCCGAACGTTACTTGAACATGGCCAGCCTGGTGGCGGTGTTACTCGCAGGCGTGGCGGTCGCGCTGTCGGCCACGCGCTTCGCTACCCGACGCTTCGACGCCAGCGCCCTGCTGCGCTGCCTGGGATTGTCGCGCCGGGAAACCATGCTGTTGTTCAGTGTGCAGTTGACCGTGCTCGGGCTGCTGGCCAGCCTCTGCGGTGCCCTGCTCGGCTGGCTGGCACAGCACGGTTTGTTCTACCTGCTGCATGACCTGTTGCCGAACGATGTCCCGCCCGGCGGGCTGCTGCCGGCATTCGCCGGGATCGGCACCGGACTGGTGGCCCTGGCCGGGTTTGCCCTGCCGCCATTGGCCGCCTTGGGGCGTGTACCACCATTGCGGGTATTGCGCCGGGACTTACTGCCTATCCCCTCGAGCACCTGGATGGTCTATGGCGCGGCATTGGCGGCGCTGGCGCTGATCATGTGGCGGCTGAGCCTGGACCTGCTGCTGACTTTCGCCCTGCTCGGCGGCGGGGTCGTTGCCGCGCTGCTGCTCGGCGGCCTGTTGCTGCTGTTGTTGCAAAGCCTGCGCCGATTGCTCGCGGGCGCGCCGCTGCCGTGGCGCCTGGGGCTGGGCCAGTTGCTGCGCCATCCGCTGGCGGCAGCCGGTCAATCCTTGGCATTCGGTCTGATTCTACTGTCGATGGGCTTGATCGCCCTGCTACGCGGCGAGCTGCTGGACACCTGGCAGAACCAGTTGCCGAAAAACGCCCCCAACTATTTCGCGCTGAATATCCTGCCGGCCGATAAAGAAGCCTTCACCACCCGATTGGTAGAGCTGTCCGCCAACTCGGCGCCGCTTTATCCCGTGGTGCCAGGGCGGCTGATCAGCATCAATGGCGAACCGGTGCAGCAAATCGTCAGCAAGGAATCCAGCGGCGACCGCGCCATTCAGCGCGACCTGAGCCTGACCTGGGCGGCCGAGCTGCCAGCGGGCAACGCCATCACCGAAGGCGCCTGGTGGTCGCAACAGCCTTCGGGCGAGATACCGGGGGTTTCGGTCGAAGCCCAAGTGGCCGAAAGCCTCAAGCTGAAACTCGGCGATCACATGATCTTCACCGTTGGCGGGGTCAATCGCGAAGCCGTGGTCAGCAGTCTGCGCACGGTCAACTGGGACAACTTCCAGCCCAACTTCTTCATGATCTTTCAGCCGGGGACCTTGAAGGACCTGCCTGCGACCTACCTGACCAGCTTCTATCTGGCGGCCGGACACGACCAACAGATCATCGACCTGTCGCGGGCGTTCCCGGCGGTGACCATTCTTCAGGTCGAGGCCTTGCTCGCGCAGCTGCGCAGCATCCTCGCCCAGGTCACCCTGGCCGTGGAATATGTGCTGCTGTTCGTGCTCGCGGCGGGGATGGCGGTGCTGTTTTCCGGCTTGCAGGCGACCCTGGATGAACGCATTCGCCAAGGCGCCCTGCTGCGGGCCCTGGGCGCGGAGCGGCAACTGCTGGTCAAGGCACGGCGTATCGAGTTCGGTCTGCTGGGTGCGGTCAGCGGCCTGCTGGCAGCCCTCGGTTCGGAGCTGGTGAGCCTGGTGCTTTATCGCTTTGCGTTCGATCTGCCCTGGCACCCGCATCCGTGGTTGCTGCTGTTGCCGCTGATCGGTGCGCTGCTGGTGGGCGGTGCAGGGGTGTTCGGCACGCGACGGGCCTTGAACGCCAGCCCGCTGACCGTCCTGCGCGAGGGTTGACTGTTCGGGCCGGGCTCCCTGAGCACCGGCCCGAGCGGCAATCTATTTGATGTATTCGATTTTGTTCACCCACCACTCCATGTCGCCATGGGGTGTCGGCACCACGAAGTCGTCCCCGACCTCTTTCTTCAGCAATGCGCGAGCCATGGGCGAATCGATGGAGATGTAATCCATGCGCTCATAAATCTCGTCGTAGCCGACTATGCGAAACCGCTTGGTTTCACCGGCTTCGTTTTCAATCTCGACCCAGGCGCCAAAGAACACCCGCCCCTCCTGCTCGGGTGAGTACTCCACCACGCGCATGTCTTCCAGGCGCTTGCGGATGTAACGGACGCGGCGGTCGATCTCCCTGAGCAGTTTCTTGTTGTACTGATAGTCGGCGTTCTCGCTTCGATCGCCCAGGGAAGCCGCCCAGGTGACCTTGCGGGTGGTGTCGGGGCGTTTCTCTCGCCAAAGGTAATCCAGCTCCTTCTTCAGGGCCTCGTGGCCCTCCTTCGTGATGATTTTCGTGCTCAATGGATTGCTCGCTGTTCCTGGTGCGCAGGCCAGCTTACCACCCGAAAGTTTGCTGCAAACCTGGGGCTCGCAGCATTTTCTTCATCCTGGTGACCGCTCAAGCCTTCTCGACCAGTGGATAAAGCGCCTCATCGAACTGCGACAGGCGCGGGAACTCGATGGGCTGCTCATCGGAGATGTTTTCCAGGCGCTGCCGATAGCTCTGCAGGAAGTCCTTGCGCGCCTCGTCGCTGATGTAGGGCACATGCCAGGCCACGAACGGTTCCAGGACCTCGAAACCGACGTAGGCCAGCGTGCCGCGCAGGATCGGGCGCAGCATGTCTTCCAGCGGGCCATGAATCGCGCCGTCGCCGAACATGTGTTCGCGGCCGCCCAGGGTCACTGTCACCAGCGCCTGCTTGCCGCTGAGCCCGCCCTGATCGTAGAAGCGTTTGCCGCCGTAGCAGACCCCCGATACCAGTACCCGGTCGATCCAGCCCTTGAGTATCGCCGGCGCCGAGAACCAGAAGATCGGGAAGTTGAGGATCAGCAGGTCGGCCCACAGCAGCTTGTCCAGTTCTTGCTGGATGTCCGCCGCCAGCGACTGGCTTTTAACGCCCAGACGCTGCTCCAGGGCATAGACCAGATAGTCCGGATTGTCCCGTGAGGAGAAGTCCTCGGCGCTGGCCACCGGATTCCAGTTCATCGCATACAGGTCACTGACCTGCACTTCATGCCCCTGGGCCTTCAAGGTTTCTACCGCTTGATCGCGCAGGGCGGCGGTGAAAGAGTTTGGCTCGGGATGGGCGTGGACGATCAGTACTTTCATGGCAATTCCTTAGACAATTTCAAGCTTGGAAGGCGCTGGTTGGCCGGCGCGCTGCGCGAGCAGGTGATCCAGCCAGTCCGGGTCCATCTCCGGTTCGGAGGAAAACAGCAGGCCGGTATAGTCCTGGTGCGGCGGAGTGAAAATCGCACTGCGGGAGCCGTGGTCGACCACCCTCCCGCGCTGCATCACCACCACTTCATCGGCAATCGCTCGCACGGTGGCGACATCGTGGGTAATGAACAGATAAGCGACACCGAGCTGCTGCTGAATACGATTGAGTAACTTCAGAACGCCTTCGGCCACCAGCTGATCGAGTGCCGAGGTCACTTCGTCGCAAATGATCAACTGCGGATCGGCCGCCAGCGCCCGGGCAATGCAGATGCGCTGCTTTTGCCCGCCGGACAACTCACGGGGCTGACGCTCCATGAACGTCGCCGGATCCAGCTCGATCATTTCCAGCAACTCGGCGACCCGCGCACGCAGGGCCTTGCCCTTCAGACCGAGGTAAAACGTCAGCGGTCGACCGATGATGTCGACAATCCGCTGACGAGGATTCAAGGCGGTGTCCGGGATCTGGTAGATCATCTGGACTCGTCGCAACTGCTCCTTGCGGCGCTGACGGAAGTCCGCCGGCAGGGGTTCGCCGCCATACAGCACCTGACCGGAAGTCGGCGGCAGCAGGCCGGTAATCAACCGCGCAGTAGAGCTCTTGCCGCTGCCGGACTCGCCGATCACAGCCAGGGTCTGGCCGCGATACAGGCTCAGCGAGACATCGTGCAGCACCGGCTGATGACCGTAGCTGGCGCAGGCCTGGCGCAGTTCCAGCAATGGCACTTCCTGTTGCGGGCATGGCTTGGGTTCGGTGCGAAAACTGCGCACTGCCCACAGTGACTTGGTGTAGTCCTCCTGCGGGTCGCGGAGCATTTGGCGGGTCTCGGCTTCCTCCACCAGCTTGCCGTGGCGCAGGACCATGATGCGGTCGGCCATTTGCGCGACGACGGCCAGGTCATGGCTGATATAGATCGCCGCACTGCCGAATTGCGCCACCGCGTCGCGAATCGCCGCCAGCACTTCGATCTGGGTGGTGACGTCGAGGGCCGTGGTGGGTTCGTCGAAGATGATCAGGTCCGGATGGCAAGCCATGGCCATGGCGGTCATGACCCGTTGCAGTTGCCCGCCCGACACCTGGTGTGGATAACGCTGGCCGATCTGCTCGGGATTCGGCAGGCGCAGCACGCGATACAGCTCCACCGCCTCTGCTTCGGCCTGAGCACGACTGATGCCACCATTGTTGACCGCCGTTTCCACGTGCTGATCGATCAGCCGATGCGCCGGGTTGAACGATGCCGCGGCACTTTGCGCCACATAGGCAATGCGCAGGCCACGCAGTTTGCGCAGGGTTTCGGGCTTGGCCTGCAGCAGTTCCATACCGTCGAAGCGCACCGAGCCGCCAGTAATTTTGCAGCCGTCGCGAGCATAGCCCATGGCTGCCAGGCCCAGGGTCGATTTGCCGGCACCCGACTCGCCGATCAGGCCCAGCACCTCGCCGCGTTGCAGCGTCAGGTCGATGCCTTTGATCAGCGGATGCCAGGCGTCTTCGTAATGACCTTCGATATGCAGGTCGCGGATTTCCAGCAGCGGCTGGTCGTTGTTGCGCGATGGTTTTTGCATGTTCAGCACTCCTTGAGGCCGCTGGATTTGTGCAACATCCAGTCGACGACGAAGTTGACGCTTACCGTAATCAACGCCACCGCCAGAGCCGGTAGCAGCGGGCTGATGTCGCCGAAGGTGATCAGCACCGCGTTGTCACGGACCATGCTGCCCCAGTCGGCAGTCGGCGGTTGAATGCCCAGACCGAGAAATGACAACGCACTGATAAACAGAAAGACGAAACAGAAACGCAGGCCGAATTCGGCAATCAATGGCGCCGCGGCGTTGGGCAACACTTCACGGGTCACCAGCCACCACAAGCCCTCGCCCCGCAGCCGCGCCGCCTCGACGAAGTCCTGAACCACCACGTTCATCGCCACCGCCCGTGACAGACGAAACACCCGGGTGGCATCCAGCAGCGCAATCACCAGCACCAGGGAGGTGGCCGTGGTGCCCACCACACTGAGAATCAGCAAGGCGAAGATCAGTTGCGGAATGGCCATCAGAATGTCGACTACTCGCGACAAGCCTTGATCGACCCAACCGCCCTTGATCGCTGCGATCAAGCCACTCAAGCCACCGAGCAGAAACGCCAGCACAGTGGTGAGAAAGGCGATACCCAGGGTGTTGCGGGCGCCGTATACCAGCCGGCTGAACATGTCGCGACCGAGGTTATCGGTGCCCAGCAGGAACTGCCCGCTCCAGGGGGCAAAACCCTCGCCGACCACTTCGGTTTCGCCATAGGGCGCCAGTACCGGGGCGAACAGCGCCACCAGAATGTAAACAACGATGACCAGAATCCCGAACTTCGCACTCCGCGGTGCCCGGGCCAGTTCTTTGAGCAGGCTCATGTTCTACCCCTTCGGATGCATCAGGCGTGGGTTGCTGGCGATGGACAGCACATCGGCCGTGGTATTGAGCAGGATGTAGGTCGCGGCAAAGATCAGGCTGCAGGCCTGGACCACCGGAATGTCGCGTTTGGCCACCGAGTCCACCAGCAACTGACCAAGGCCCGGGTAGACAAACACCACTTCGACCACCACCACGCCGACCACCAGGTACGCGAGGTTCAGCGCCACCACGTTGACAATCGGCGCCAACGCGTTGGGCAAGGCATGCCGGAAGATGATCCGCGACTGGCTGATCCCCTTGAGCCGGGCCATTTCGATATAGGGACTGGCCAGCAGGTTAATCAAGGACGCGCGGGTCATGCGCATCATCTGCGCGATCACCACCAGGCTCAGGGTCGCTACTGGCAGCACCGAGCGTTCCAGCACCGTGCCGAAGGACGCATCCGGCGCCAGATTGGAAATGCTCGGGAACCAGTCGAGCTTCACCGCAAACAGCAGAATCAGCAGATAGGCAACGAAGAATTCCGGGAACGACACCGCACTCAGTGCCGAGGTATTGAGCAGGCGGTCGAACCAGCTGTTGCGATACAAGGCCGCGAGCATCCCCAATACCAGCGCCAACGGCACCGACACCAACGCTGCCAATGCTGCCAGACTGAGCGTGTTGCCCAACCGCGCGCCGATCAGCTCGGCGATCGGCCGCTGGTTGGCCAGCGAGACCCCAAGGTCACCTTGCAGCAGCTGCCAGATCCACTGCACAAAGCGGGTAAACGGTGGCAGATCCAGCCCCAATTGGGCACGGAAGGCCGCTACCGTTTCGGCCGTCGCCGACTGGCCGAGCATGGCCTGGGCGATATCGCCCGGCAGCATGCCGACCGCCAGAAAAATAATCACCGACACCGCAAACAGCGACAACAGGCCCAAGGCCAGACGCTGCAACAGCAGCTTGAAAATACTATTCACCGCAGGATCCTCCGAGATGGCGCAGGGATCGCCGACCTGCGCGCAGGTCGGCGATCAACGATCAGATGCTCAGGCTTGCCACCAGCGCTCGATGACCCGCAAGCCATCCAGTTCGCCGTAAGGCGCGGTGAGCTCGCCATGACTGACGCGCTTCGAACGGGCGGCCACGGAGCTGGCGAACAACGGCACAATCGCCCCGCCATCGTCACGGCACAGCGCCTGCATTTCGTTGTACATCTCGCGGCGCAGCGGATCGTTCATCTCGCCCCGGGCGGCATTCAGCAACTGGTTGAAGCGCCCGTTGTCCCAGTGGGTTTCGTTCCAGGCAGCGCCTTTGGCATAACCGATGCTGAACATGCGGTCGGCGGTCAGGCTGCTGTACCAGAACGAGGTGGTGAAGGGTTGCTTCATCCAGACGTTGGAGAAGAAGCCGTCCGCCGGTTCGCGCACCACATCGATATCGATCCCGGCCTGCCGCGCCTGCTCCTTGAACAAGACCGAGGCGTCCACCGCGCCGGTATAAGCAGCGTCGGACGCTTGCAGGCGGACCTTGAGCGACTCGACGCCGGCCTTGCGCAGATGGAAACGCGACTTGTCCGGGTCATAGCTGCGCTGCTCCAGCGCGGTATTGATGAAGCGGCTGCCGGGCTGGATCGGATGATCGTTACCGACCACGCCATAGCCGTGCAGCACCGAGGCCAACAGGGTTTCACGGTTGATGGCGTGCTTCATCGCCAGGCGGATATCGTTGTTCTTGAAGTCCTGGCTGTCGCACAGCATCGGGAAGGTGTAGTGCTGCGCGCCCTTGGTTTCTTCGATCACCATGTTCGGATTGCGCTTGAGCAGCGCCACGGTTTTCAGGTCGACCTTGTTGATCACATCGACCTGCCCGGTGACCAGCGCATTGATCCGCGCCGCGCCGTCGGCAATGCCGATCAACTCGGCGCTGGCGAAATGCGCCCGGCCCGGTTTCCAGTAATCGGGGCTGCGTTCCAGTGCCATGCGCACCCCTGGATCGAACGCCTTGAGGCGATAACCGCCGGTGCCGACCCCCGCTCGCCAATCGGCCACACCGTCCTTGCTCGGCATGATCACCAAATGGTAATCGGCCACCACATAGGAGAAGTCGGCGTTACCCGAATGCAGCTCGAAGACCACCGCATCGGCGCCCTGTGCGCGCACCTGGGCGACATCCCCGAGGACGGTCTTGGCCGCCGAGGTGGATTTCTCGCCCAGGTGGTGATTGATCGACGCGACGACGTCTTCGACGGTCAGGCTCTTGCCGTTGTGGAAGGTCACGCCCTGGCGCAGTTTGAAGGTCCAGATCCGCGCATCCGGCGACGACTCCCAGCTCTCGGCGAGTTCGGGAATCGCCGTGCCATCCACGGCAATTTCGCTCAGGGTGTTGTACACCGCCGAGAAGCCGACGAAGGTGAACGTATCGCTCCAGGAACCCGGGTCCAGCGAGTCGGTGGTGCTGCCACCCGCCAGGCCAAGGCGCAGCACACCGCCCGGCTTGGGCGAAGCTTGCTGGGCAAAGGCCCCGAACGGCAGGCCCATGGAAAACGCAGCGGCCACCAGGCCGGCGGCGGCGCTGCCTTTGAGAAAATCCCGACGAGGAAGATTGCAGTCATGAATTGCTTGAGTAATCTTGTTTTTGTTATCGCTCATTGCATTGCCCCTGATCAGTTGCAGAGAAAATGATTCGAAGGTCCTACCGAAGCTGCTAGTATTCATAATTGTTACCGTAACAAATACATTAACGACTTCACAACGTAATTTCCACGCCCTGACGGGTATTTTTCATCGATGGAATAATCCGGTTTTTACAGGGAGCCTTTCGCCTCATGAGCCAGTCGACCCGATTGATCACCGCTTCTTACATCCTGTCGTTCGTTGCTGCCAACGCACCGCAAAAGCTGCGCACCGAAACCATTGCCAAGTGGGTAAAGACCCATCCGACACGGGTGCGCAACCTGGTTTCGCAGATGGTCAAGGCCGACATTCTCAAGTCCTGGCGCGGTGCCAAAGGCGGGCTGACCCTGGCCAGACCCGCGAATGAAATCACCTTGCGCGAGGTCTATGACGCGGTGCAGGAAAGCTCGCTGATTGCCGAGAAAATCGACAACCCGTTCTCCGGCATGGAAGACCATTGCAAGGTGTTCGAAGTGTTCACCCGCCTCTTCGCCATGCTGGAAAACAACATGCGTCTGGACCTGGGAAACATCACCGCCGACCAGTTGTTCGTGGCCTTCGATACCCCGCTGGAAAACCGCGATAGAGCCTGATATTGGCCCTTGTAGGCGCTGGCGAAGCCTGCGATCTTTTCGGCGAACAGCACAATTGCCAGGATCAAAAGATCGCAGCCACGGGGGAATGGCGGACATCCACGATATTGCGGGGGCATGCGGTCGGCGTAGGAGCTGGCGAAGCCTGCGATCTTTTCGGCGGACAGCACAATCGCCAGGATCAAAAGATCGCAGCCACGGGGGAATGGCGGACACCCACGACATTGCAGGTGCATGCGGTCGGCGTAGGCGCTGGCGAAGCCTGCGATCTTTTCGGCGAACAGCACAATCGCCAGGATCAAAAGATCGCAGCCACGGGGGAATGGCGGACACCCACGACATTGCAGGTGCATGCGGTCGGCGTAGGAGCTGGCGAAGCCTGCGATCTTTTTGGCGGACAGCACAATCGCCAGGATCAAAAGATCGCAGCCTGCGGCAGCTCCTACGGGGGAATGGCGGACATCCACGATATTGCGGGGGCATGCGGTCGGCGTAGGAGCTGGCGAAGCCTGCGATCTTTTCGGCGGACAGCACAATCGCCAGGATCAAAAGATCGCAGCCTGCGGCAGCTCCTACGGGATCACTGTTTCAACACAGGATTGCGTCCGGGCCTCGCGCACCAGCCAACCGAGCAACACCGCGCACAGCGCACAAAAGCCATACAGTGCCCGCCCGCCGAACAACTCCATCGCCGCCCCGGCAAACAACGGCCCGATACTGGAGCCCAAGCCGAAAGCCACCAGCATGGTCGCCGCCAGCGACACCCGTTCATGGCTTTCAACCCGGTCATTGGCCAGCCCCAGCGCCAGCGGGTACAGCGAAAACTGCACCAGCCCGATCGCAAAACCACAGCCCAGCAACAACGGCAGGCTGACCGGGGTCCACAGCAACGGCAAGCAACTCAACGCCAGAATCAGCGCAAACAGGCGAATCAGTCGCGGCCGGGGAAAGCGGTCGGACAACAGCCCCAACGGGAACTGCGCCAACAATCCGGCCGCCAGGCAGGTCGCCATAAACAGCCCGACCGACCCCGGATCCAGCCCCTGCTGACTGGCGTAAACCGGCGCCAGGCCATGGAAGGCACCGGAAAGCAGCCCGGTCAGCAGGATCGTCAACAGCGCCTGGGGAATCCGCCGCACAAACCCCAGCGGTCGCAGCCGGGCCTTTGGCGTAACGCTGGCCGGCGGCAGGCGCTGGGTAAAACTGACGGGCACCAGACACAAGGCGAAGCAGATCACCACCAGGTCGAGCAACGCCCGACTGGCCGCGCCATCCAGGCTCAGACCCAGCTGACCACCGATCAGTCCGAGGAAGGAGGCGGTCATGTACCAGGCCAGCACCCTGCCCCGCTGCCCATTGGGTGCCTGTTCGTTGAGCCAGCTTTCCAGCACGATGTACATGGTCATCAGCGCCAGCCCGACCAGAAACCGCAGCAGCAACCAGAGCGGCAACCAGCTGCTGAAGTCATGGCCCAGGCTTGCCGCGATCGCCAGCGCGCCGCATAAGGCAAAGGCCCGCACATGACCCAGGCGGGCCACCAGCCAGTAGCCGCTAAGCCCACCGACCACCAGCCCGAACGCATTCACCGCCATCAGCGAGCCAATCACCAGGCCGCTATTGCCCAGCGCCACCATGCGCAAGGCGACCCAGGAATTGAGCAGCCCCGCCGCCACCTGCAGCAGCAAGGTGGCCAGGTACAACGCCATGAAGGCCTGCGGCCCGCGCGCGATCATGGCGATATCACAGCTGCATCGCCTTCACTTCGACAAACTCGGCCAGCCCTTCTTCACCCCACTCGCGACCATTGCCTGACTGTTTGTAACCACCAAACGGCGCCTGATAATTGAACGCCGCGCCGTTGATAAAGCACTGCCCGGCGCGCATCTGCCGCGCCAGCCCGAGTCCGCGCTCAGTGCTACCGGCCCATACGCCGCTGGACAGACCGAACGGCGAGTCATTGGCGATTTTTATGGCCTGGGCTTCATCCGCATAGGGAATCAGGCACAGCACCGGGCCGAAGATTTCTTCCTGGGCAATACGCATCCGATTGTCGACGTCGGCAAACAGCGTTGGCTTGAGGTAAAAACCGCGCTCGAACTCGTCGGCCGTTTCACCACCACACAGCAGCCGCGCGCCCTCTTGCTGACCGACTTGAATGTACTCGCGCACGGTCCAGCGCTGCGCTGCCGAGCACATCGGACCGAGGAAACTCTGCGGGTCGAGCGGATCGCCCATGCGCAGGCTTTGGGTCTCTGCCAGGGCCAGCTCCAGCGCCTCGGCATAGCGGCTGGCGGGCAGCAGCATGCGGGTCAAGGCGGTGCAGGTCTGCCCGGAGTTGATCATCACGTCTTGCACGCCGTAGCGCACCGCCGCGGCCAGATCGGCATCTTCGCCGATCAGCAACGGCGACTTGCCGCCCAGTTCCAGGCAGACCCGCTTGACCGAAGGCGCTGCCGCCTGCGCCACACGAACGCCGGCGCCGGTGGAGCCAGTGAACGACACCATGTCGACATCCGGGTGTCTGGCCAAGGCTTCACCGACCTTGGAACCGGGCCCGCTGACCAGGTTGAACACCCCGGCCGGCAGCCCGATGGCCTCGATCATTTCCGCCAGCAGGAAGGCATGCAGCGGGGTTTCCTGACTCGGCTTGACCACCACTGTGCAGCCGGCCGCCAACGCCGGCGCGAGTTTGCCGATCAACTGGTGCAGCGGGTAATTCCATGGATTGATGAAGGCGCAGACCCCCACCGGCTCGCGAACCACCAGGGAGTTGCCGACCTCGCGCACCTCATCCATCAGCGAGGCGATTTCGATGTATTGTTCCAACCCGGCGATTGGCCCCTCGACCTGCACCGAGCGGCACCATTGCACCGGCATGCCGAGTTCGGCGGTGATCACCGCCGCCATCTCGTCCGCCCGCGCTCGCAACTGCTCGACCAAGCCGCGGATATAAGCCGCACGCACGCTGGACGAAGTTCGCGACCATGCACCGAAGGCCCGTCGGGCCGCGGCCACGGCGCGTTCAACGTCATGTTCGTCGCCCAACGGCACTGAGCCCGCGACCTGCTCCGTTGCCGGATTGATCACCTCGGCCAGGCCCTGACCGTAAGGCCTCCGCCAGGCGCCATCAATAAACAGCCCGCGGTAATTACGCATCGACCTGTATCTCCATCAATTCATTGGCGCAGCGGGCAATCCGCTGGCAGGCATCGCGCAGGGGTTCAGTGCCCAGTACCAACCCCAGGCGAATATGCCCGGCGGCACTCGGGCCGAACGCTTCACCGGCCAGCACCGAGACGCCGTGTCGATCCAGCAGGCGGTCGGCGAAGGCCTGGGCGCTGAGCCCGGTTTCGCGGATGTCGACCATCACGAACATCCCGCCATCGGGCTTCAGCGCACGCACGCCAGGGCAGTCGGCCAGGCATTCGCAGACAAGGTCCCGACGTTGGCGATAGGCCTGGCGCATGGCTTCGAGTTCCGGCAGCTGGGTCTCCAGCGCGACCACCGCAGCATCCTGAATAAAATCCGGGGAGCCGTAGAGCATGCACAGCGCGAGGTTTTCCAGATGCCCGGCGAGCGACGGTGGCGCGACCACCCAGCCGACGCGCCAGCCGGTCATGGCGTGGGATTTCGACAGGCTGTTGAGGGTCGCGGTGCGCTCGGCCATGCCCGGCAGACTGGCCGGGCTGATGTGTTCGCCTTCGAACAACAGCTCGCTGTAGACCTCGTCGGAAATCAGCCACAGGTCATGGGCAATGCACAACTCGGCCAGCGCCTGCCAGGTGTTGCGCGGCAAGCTGGCGCCGGACGGGTTGTGCGGGCTGTTCAGCGCCAGCGCCCGAGTGCGCGGGGTAATGCGTGCGGCGACGTCTTCAGGCAACACCCGAAAGCCGTTCTCGGAGCGCACCGGCACCGGAATCACCACCGCGCCGCAGGCACCGAACACCGCTTCATAGGTGACGTACATCGGCTCGGCGACTATCACTTCATCGCCGGGATTGAGCACGCACTGGGCGACACTGAACAACGCACATTGCGCGCCGGCCAGCACCACCACCTGATCGGCATCGACCGGTTGGCCGCTGCGTTGCCGATGGCGTTTGGCAATGCTTTCACGCAAGGCACGCTTGCCGCGCACTTCGGCATAATGGGTATTGGCCGCCAGCAGGCTATCGATGGCTGCTTGCACGATCGGCACCGGAGTATCGAAATCCGGGTCGCCCACCGACAGCAGCAAAATGTCCTGGCCTTGTTCCTGAAGCGCCAGGGCGCGGTAATGAATTTCCCAGGCGGCGGCACCGTCACCGGCGATTCGTTGGGTCAGATCGGAAAAACGCATGAGGGTTTGTTCCTTGTTGGAGGTTTAACCGACCAGCGCACAGGCGTGCTTGAGTTCGATCAGGGTCACGCCGTTTCGGCTGAATCCGGCACGCAGGTCGGTTTGTAGTTCGTCCAGGCTCTGGGGTTGGGTAACGGTGCAACCAAAGGCCCGACCCAATGCGGCGAAATCCGGGTTACGCGGCAGCACGCCAATCGGCTCGATGTCGAGACCGAGCATGTCGTCGCGGATCTGCCCCAAGGCATCGTTGTTCCACAGCAGGACCACCAGTGGGCTGTCCAGCTCTTCCACTGCAGTCGCCAGTTCTTGCGCGGTATAGAGAAAGCCGCCATCACCGACCAGCACCAGCCCGGGCCGGTTCGGTGCGCCGAACTTGGCTCCGATACCCGCTGGCAAGCCATAACCCAAGGTGCCGTAACCGGTCGGGTGCAACCAACTGCGCGGCGCATGACTGTTGAAGGCGTAGTTGCCGGTGTAGGCCAGTTGGGTCATGTCGCTGCTGATAAAGGCGTTGTCCGGCAATTCGGCCGAGACCCGGTCGAGGATCGCCTGATGGATCGACTGCAAGGTGCCGTGGCCGGCCTTGACCGCTTTACGCAAAGCGTCGACTGCTTGAATGGCAGCACTCGCATCGCGTGTGGATTCCGGCAGACGCTCCAGCAAGGCAGTGACGGTTTGCTGCGCATCGCCCTGCAAGGCCACCGCGCACGGGTAGAAATCATTGAACTTGCGCGAGTCGATATCCACCCGCAGCAGCTCGGCATTCAGCGGCAGACGTTCGCGCCAGTAATCGGTGTCGGCCATTTCGGTACCGACCGCGAGCACCACATCGGCCTGGGCGATCAGCTCCCAGCCAGGCTCCACACACAGGGTCGACCCGGCATTCAGCGGCGCATCCGGCGGCAACAAACCCTTGCCGGCGACGCTGCTGAAAAACGGCGCGGCCAGCCGTGTGCTCAAAGCCTCGAGCGCTTGGGCGGCATTCAGCGCGCCGCCACCGGCGATGATCATCGGCCGGCGGGCCGCCTGCAGTTTTGCCACCGCCTGATCCAGCGCCTCGGCGGCCGGTACGCCGCGTCCCGAACGGCGCACCACCTCATTGCTCCAGTCACGCGTAACGGGCGCCGCCAGCACATCCAGCGGCACCGAAATATGCACCGGGCGCGGACGCTCGCTGTCGAACACCGCGTAAGCGCGGGCTATCAGCCCTGGCAAATCCTCGGCACTCAAGGCCACCGCCGAGAACGCGGTGATCGGCGCGGTCATGGCGCGCTGATCCTGGGTTTCGTGCAGGCAGCCCCAGCCTTTGCCGAGACTGGCCGTGTGGTTGACGCTGGAAATCACCAGCATCGGGATCGAGTCGGCGTAGGCCTGGCCGATCGCGGTCGCGGCATTGGTCACGCCGGGCCCGGTGATGATGAAGCACACCCCCGGCTTACCGCTGACCCGCGCATAGCCGTCGGCCATGAAACCGGCCCCTTGCTCGTGCCGGGTCAATACATGGCGAATGCCACTGCCGGGCAAGCCGCGATACAGCTCCAGGGTATGCACGCCGGGAATGCCGAACACGGTGTCGACGCCGTAATTGGCCAACAGGCGCACCAGGGTCTGGCCGCCGGTCAAGGTTTTGCTTTGCATGCTCAGATCCTCAAGCTTGGCCGAGGCGTATCAACGCGTCGACCGCAGTGGTGCCTTGGGCACCGACCAACAATGGGTTCACATCGAGTTCGAGCAACTGCCCGGCGTTCTCACAGGCGTAGTCCGCCACGGCACGGATCGCCGCCACCAGCGCATCCAGATCCGCCGCGTCGCGACCCCGAAACCCTTGCAGCAACGCGGCGCTGCGCAGACTCGACAATGCGTTGCGAATGGCCCCGTCAGTGGTTGGCAACAACAGGCTGCGGCTGTCCTTGAGCAGTTCCACCAGAATCCCGCCGGCACCGATAACCAGCGCCAGGCCGAACCCGGTTTCGCGCTTGATACCCACGATCAATTCGGCCAGGGGCGGGGTTGCCATGCGCTCCAGCAGTACCTGATCGAATGCCACCCCCGGTGCGTAGTCGGCAATTCGTCCGCGCATCTGTTCCAGGGCGTCGCTCAAGGCCTGCGGATCGCGCAGGTTCAGTGCCACGGCACCGGCTTCGGTCTTGTGCGGCAGCTTGGCGCTGACCGCCTTGAGCACCAGTGGATAACCCAAAGAATTCGCTGCGTTCAACGCTTCGCCCGGAGTGCTCAACACGCCTTGCGGTATCGGCAGGCCGAAGGCGCGCAATGCCTGTTTGGATTGCCATTCATCGAGCAGTTGCCCCTCGCCTTCCAGCGCCTGCGGACAAAGCGGCACCAGCGCCGACTCACCGAGAGCAATCAGGGCCAGACGCTTGCGCTGATAACCGGCGATCCGACCCCACGCCGCCAAGCCATCCTCGACGCCCTGCAATGCCGCCACACCACAAGCATGCAGACGCTCGCGGGCGCTGGCGGGCAAAAGCTCGGGAAAAGCCGAGGTCACAAAACCGGTCTTGCCGTGACGGCTCAACGCCGCGCAATACAGCTCCAGCAGCAGGTCACATTCCTTGCGTTCACCGGTAGCCTCCGAGGGATAATCAAGCACCAGCACCGCGGCGTCGGCGTCGGTGCGCAGGGCACTGTCGAGCATCTTGTCCAGCGCTTCGCGGTCACCCCAGATCGCCGTGGTGAAATCCAGCGGGTTGACCAGATTGGCGTAGCTCGGCAGCACTTGATCCAGCTCGACCCGCTGGCTGTCATCGAGCTTGGGCAGGCTCAAGTCATTGCGTTCGGCATAGTCGGCAATCAACCCGGCATCGCCACCGGAGCAGGCCAGTGCGATCAGGCTGTTGCCTGCCGGCAGGTTGCCGCAGGCAGCGGCTTTCAGGGTTTCGACAAAACTCACCGGACCACTGACGCGAATCACTCCGAGGCGCTCGAACAGGCTGTCGTACAACACATCGGAACCGGCCAGGGAGCTGGTGTGACTGAGGGCCAATTCGGCGCCGATCTGCGACACCCCGGTTTTCAGCGCGATGATCGGAATACCTTTTTCCAGCGCTTTGTGTGCCGCGCGGGCAAAGCCTGGAACGTTTTTCAGGCCTTCCAGATGCAAGCCGATCGCGGTGACGCGCGGCTCGTCGAGCAGCACATCCATCAGCTCGGCGATGCCCAGCTGCGCCTGATTGCCGACTGAAGCCATGTAGGCCACCGGCAACGAGCGATCACTCATGGACAGGTTGTAGGCAAAATTGCCGCTCTGGGTCAGCACCGCGACGCCCTTCTCCACTGTCTTGCCGCCATGGGCGACCGGCCACAGTGCCGAACTGTGCAGGTAATCGAGCAAGCCATAGCAGTTGGGGCCGAGCAAGGCCATGTCGCCGGCTGCCTTGAGCAACTGGTCTTGCATGGCCTGGCCTTGCGCGCCGGTCTCGGCGAAACCCGAGGCGTAGCAAATCGCCCCGCCTGCGCCCTTGGCCGCCAGTTCGGCGACACAGGTCAAGGTCAGCTCTCGGTTGGTAGCGATGAACACCGCGTCCGGGCCACATGGCAGTTCTGCGACACTGCGCACGCAGGGCACGCCTTCGAGACTGTCGTGCTGCGGGTTGACCAGCCACAGCTGGCCTTGATAACCGCCCTCGGCACAGCGCTTGAGGGCACGGGCCATGCTCCGGCCGCCGATGAATGCCAGGTGGCGCGGCGCGAGCAGGCGTTTGAGGTTGTCGCGAATCTGTTGGGACATATCCGTTTCTCCGATCCGATCAGCGCAGCAGTGGCCGCAGCAACTCGCGGGAAATGATGTGGCGCTGGATCTCCGAAGTGCCTTCCCAGATCCGTTCGATCCGGGCGTTGCGCCAGATGCGCTCGACCGGACCCTCGTCCATCAAGCCCATGCCGCCGAAAATCTGCACCGCTTCGTCGGCCACGCGACCGAGCACTTCACTGGCGAACAGCTTGGCCATGCCGGCTTCGCCGTCGGTCATGCTGCCCTGATCCATTTTCCAGGCGGTGTGCAGGGTCAAGAGTTCGGCTGCGCGGATTTGCGTGGCCATGTCGGCCAGCTTGAACGACACCCCTTGGTAGGTGCCGATGGGTTGGCCGAACTGTTTGCGGTCCGCCGCCCATTGCAGCGAAACGTCCAGCGCCCGCTGGGCCTGGCCGACGCAGTTGGCGGCAACCATCACCCGCCCGGCGGTCAGCCAGGCATTGGCCACTTCCCAGCCCTTGCCGACTTCGCCGAGTACTTTGGAAACCGGGACGCGGCAGTCGTCGAAGAACATTTCGTAGGTGTGATAACCGCGGTTGCTGACGCACTTGGGCCCGCGGCGGATAGTCATGCCCGGCGTGCCCCGGTCGACCAGGAACGAAGTCACGGCGTTGCGCTGGCGACCGTTGTGTTGGTAGGTGTCGGTCACGGCGAAGACAATCGCGAAATCGGCGTGCCCGGCATGGCTGATAAAGTGCTTGCTGCCGTTCAACACAAAATCGTCACCGTCGCGCACGGCGCGGGTCTTGATCGCGTTGGCGTCGGAGCCGGCGCCCGGTTCGGTGAGGGCGAAGCAGTCGATCTTTTCGCCCTGGATGCACGGCAGCAGGTAGTCCTTGATCTGCTGGCCGGTGCAGGCCATGAGGATTTTCGACGGGCGCGCGACGAACACATGCAGCGCCCACGACACTTTGGACAGTTCGCGTTCGATCAACGCCTGGGACAGGTAGTCGAGCCCGCCGCCGCCGACTTCTTCCGGCATGTTGAACGCATAGAAGCCTGCCGCCAGCGCCTTGCCGCGAATCTGTGCGGCGAGTTCCGGGGAAACTTCATCGGCGCGATCGACCGCTTCTTCATGGGGCAGCAGTTCCTTGGCGACAAAACTGCGAACCGCATCCACCAACATTTCTTGTTCTTGGGTCAGCTGGAAATTCATAACGCTACCTGTTCTTCGATAATCGTTTTATTCGTGGGCTGCGATGCCGCATTTATCGGCCAAGAAAGACCGGCGGGCGCTTTTCCATCGCCGCGCGCAAGGCTTCGGCACCGTCTGCGCTGCGACCACAAAGCAAACCGGCGGCGAGTTCCGCGCTCAGTTGTTCCGGCAGGCTGCGCTGGGCACCTTCACGCATCAGTTGCTTGGTCTGGGCAAAGGCGAAGGTCGGGCCGCTGGCCAGGCGCGCGGCCAGATCGCCAGCCACGCCCAGCAGTTGCTCATCGGCGCAGACTTCACTGACCAGGCCGGCCGCCAAGGCGCGATCGGCACTCCAGAGTTCATCGAGGAACAGCAGGCGCTTGGCCTGCTCGGTGCCGATCAGACGCGGCAGATGCCAGCTGGCACCGGCGTCCGGCGAGTAGGCCATGCTGGTGTAACCGGCCTTGAACCGGGCGGACTGCGCGGTAACGCGCAAATCACAGCACAGGGTCAAATCCATCCCGGCGCCGACGGCGGTGCCGTTGATCGCGGCGATGGTCGGTTTATCGAGGCTGTAAAGGCGACTCATCAGGGCGTGGGCAGTTTCTGTCCAGCCGTAGCTTTCCAGCGCACCACGAGCCTCGGCTTCGGCCCATTCGGCGAGGTCGGCGCCAGCGCAGAAACTGCGACCGGTTCCGGTCAGCACAATCACCCGTACAGCCGGATCGGCATTGAATTGATCGAGCAAGGCGTGAAGGCTTTTCAGCGTCGGAATGTCCAGCGCGTTACGTTGCGCGACACGGTTGAGGGTGATCCAGGCAACGCCCGCTTCGACCTGGCTGAGCAGAGAAGATTGAGTAGTCATACGAGTCCTCGAATTGTTGTGTTTGGCATGAGGTGGGACCGACATGGCACCAATACTAAACGAGTGTTCAGTAAGGCGGCAATCCTGCGACCGAGAGGCCTGTAACAGCCTTAAAAACTAAATAACTCATTGTTTTAAAAGGAAATAACTAGAGATTTCGAATAACCGTCGGAAAAGTTGTTACATCTTTGAACAACTGACTACGGAGGCTGCTTGCGAGGTCTTGAGGTCGAGGAGATCAAAATGTGGGAGCGAGCTTGCTCGCTCCCACATTTAGTTCTTCACTTGTTGGCTTAAACCGTCGGCAAGGTCTGCGCCAATGCCGCCTGGCGTTTACGGTTGGTCATGAAGTAAGCACCGTAGCAAATGGCGATAAAGCCAAAGCCCCAATACAGCGACGGACGCTGCGTTTCGTCCAGCGCCAGGAACACGAACAGCGAGCAGCACAAGGCGATGCACAGCAGCGGCAGGAACGGGAACCAGGGTGCCCGGTATTTCAGATCGCTGAGTTTGCCGCCTTCCCTGAGGTAGGCGCGACGGAATTTGTATTGCGCCAGGGCGATCACGATCCAGGTCA
The DNA here is from genome assembly GCF_057838875.1 of Pseudomonas sp. KH_050. Taxonomy (NCBI): domain Bacteria; kingdom Pseudomonadati; phylum Pseudomonadota; class Gammaproteobacteria; order Pseudomonadales; family Pseudomonadaceae; genus Pseudomonas; species Pseudomonas sp. KH_050. The sequence continues at coordinate 5,009,995 of NZ_CM174478.1, forward strand.
CGGTACCGGCCATGCCGCTGACGGCCATCAGCACCATGAACAGGGTGTCGGCGGCAATGAAGCTGGTCAGCAGCGACACCAGGGCAAAGCACAGGGTGATGCTCAGTGCCCGTAACGGCACGCCACGAGAACTCAAGGGCGAGAGGCTTTTCGGGGCCATGCCGGTTTTCGACATCGCCCAGAGGATCCGCGTCGAGGCGTACAGGCCGGAGTTACCCACCGAGAGAATTGCGGTGAGGATCACGAAGTTCATCAGATCGGCGGCGTAAGGAATGCCGACCATGTCGAACACTTGCACAAACGGGCTTTCCATCAAGCCGGCCTGCTGCCATGGGACGATGGCCGACAGCACTACGATGGCCAGCACATAGAAGATCAGCACCCGGAACACCACGTTGCGCACGGCCTTGGGGATGCTCTTCTCCGGCTGGTCGGTTTCACCAGCGGCAACCCCCATGATTTCACAGCCCTGGAAGGCGTAGACCACGGTCATCATCACCGCGAACACCGCCGACAGACCATTGGGGAACAGCGAGTCGCCGATCAGGTTGCTCATCATCGGTGCCGGAGCGCCGCTGGTCAGCGGTATCGCGCCGAAAATCACCAGTACACCCACGATGATAAAACCGAGGATCGCCGCCACCTTGATTCCGGAGAACCAGTATTCCGCTTCACCGAAGGCGCGGGTGGCCAGGGCGTTCAGCCCGAACAGCACCACCACGAACAACGCCGACCAATACCAGATAGGGATGTCCGGGAACCAGCGCACCATCAACATGCCCGCCGCGGTGAATTCCAGGCCGACAGTGGTTGCCCAGCTCATCCAGTACACCCAGCCAATCATGAAACCGGTGGCCGGCCCGATGTACTTCGTGGCATGGGTCTGGAACGAGCCGGACACCGGCATCTGCACCGACAGTTCGCCGAGGCAGACCATCACCAGGTACATCAGAAAGCCGGCCACCAGGTAAGCCAGAATCGCCCCCATCGGACCGCCCTGGTTGATGGTGACGCCCGAGCCCATGAACAGCCCGGTGCCGATGACCCCGCCCAGCGACAGCATGAAAATGTGCCGGCTTTTCAAGGCTCGGGTCAGCTGTATGCCTTTACGTTCGATAGATTCGCTCATGACGGCACCTCTCAGGACTGGGCGAGGTGCGCAGCGGATGACAGGAGGTCATCGCGCGGGGAAAGATCAGCTTTACGGCAGTTCATTATTATTATCTCCAATAAGCTTCGAAGACCGCGTCCGGCGCGGTTGTGCCGATTATTGGAAAGCCATGTAAGTTCGCGTTGAACCTGAAGATCAAAGTTGTAAAAAGTCGTAACGAATTTGTACGTCAGGCGTTCAACACGTCCGCCAGCACTCCTTGCGACCCCTGCAACACCCCATGAAACCGTGGCACCAACGCTTGCACCGCCGCTGTGTCGTTGCCCAGTGCCGCCTCCTCCAGGGCTCGCAAGACCTCGGCCAGGGCGCGAAAACCCAGTGAATCGCTGCTCCCGGCCAAACGGTGGGCCAGATGCGCAACCTCGGTACAGTCACCGGCTTCAATGGCTTCCATAAGCGCCGCGCGGTGCTGGGCAATCGAGTCGCGCAGTACCCCTAGCAAGCCCTGAAGTTTCTGCTCGCCGAGCAAGCTGCGATGGGTGTGCAGCAACTGCCAGTCCATCAACTGCCAATCCATTTGATGAGTATCCGGCGCCGACTCGGGCATCGGTGATTCACCGGCCAATACCTGGCGCAGGTTTTCGAGCTTCAGCGGCTTGGCAAGAATGCCCTGCATCCCGGCATCCAGATAACCGCGAACCAGCGCCGGCTGCACACTGGCGGTCAGGGCGAAGATCCGGCTGTGCTGATTGGGCCCCGGTGTGCTGCGGATCAGCTTGCACAGTTCGACGCCACTCAGGCCCGGCAGATGCACATCGAGCAGCATCAACCCGAAGGACTGCCTGCGGCAGAGTTCCAGGGCTTGCTCGGCATCTTCCGCGAGGCTGACCCTATGCCCGTCGCGCTCAAGCAGGCCGCAGACCACCTCGCGGTTCAGCGCCACATCTTCGACGACCAGAATGCTCAGCGCCTGAACCGCTGAAGTGGCGCGCGGAACGTGGGCCGCGGCCAAGGCCGGTTGCAGGCTCAGCTCGAACCAGAAGCAACTGCCCTGCCCTTCCTTGCTGTCGACCCCGATGCGCCCGCCAAGCAATTGCACCAGATGTTTGCTGATGGCCAACCCCAGCCCGGTACCGCCATAACGCTGGGCCACGTCTTCGCTGGCCTGGGTAAAGCGCTCGAAAATCTTTTCCTGCACCGACGCCGCGATGCCGATGCCATTGTCGGTCACGCTGAACCGCAGGCGTTGCCCTGTGCGCTGGTCGCTCGCCGCCAGTAGCGCGACTTCGACGGTAATGTGGCCGGCGTCGGTGAACTTGATGGCGTTGGCCAGCAGATTGCTCAACACCTGACGTAAAAACTGCTCGGCACCATGACAACGATCGACGACCTGCGGATCGACCCGACAATGCAGTTGCGTGCCATTGCTCAGCCCTCGCGGTTCAAGCAACGTCAGCACCTCATCGAGCAGTTGCCTGAGAGAGAAGTCGACCCGCTCCGGATGGCTTTCGCCTTCCTCAAGCCGGGCGAAATACAGCACTTCGTTGAGAATCGTCAGCAGCCCTTCGCCGGCTTTGTACAACGCTTCCAGGCGTTTGCCATCGCGCTCGTCGAGGCTGGCGCCGCGCAGCAATTGGGCCATGCCGAGAATGCCGTTGAGTGGAGTGCGCAGTTCATGGCTCATGGTGGCGAGGAAGCGCGACTTGGCGAGGTTGGCCGCTTCGGCCTCCTCCTTGGCGCGCAGCAGACTGGCGGTGCGCCGCTCGACCATTTTCTGCAGTTCGTCGCGCTTGTCCTGCAGCGCCAGGCGGTCGACTTCGCGGCGGTGGATATCGCTGAGAATCGCCCGGCGCATGTCATCCAGGGCGTGGGCCACGGTATCGATTTCGTCTTCGCTGCCGGTGCTGCTTTTGTCCAGGCGCAACGGTTCGTGCCAGTCACCGGCGGCAATGCGCCGGGCAAAATCGGCCATGACCTGCAAGTGCCGGGTCACCAGCCGATGGAACAACCCCGACAGCGCCACCGCCAGACCGCAGAGGAACACGCTCATCCATAACAGGCTGGTCAGGCCGGTGGCGTACAGCCGGCGATACACCGCGTCCAGGTCGATACTGACTTCCAGCTCGCCCAGATGCCGCGAAGGGCCGGCCGGCGGCTGATAGTTCAGCTCGAAACGCTCGATGCGCAATGGGCCGACCGGCGCGGCGCTGCCTTGCAGCAGGTCGAAATCGGGACTGCGCAAATGCACCCGGGCCACATCGGAAAAATCCACCAGGCCGCGTAGTTGCACGTTCAACTGCTCCTGGTTGAGATCCCAGAGGCTGCGCTCCAGGCTTGCCAGGTAGCCGGCGCGGATCAGTTCCATGCGCGAATCGATATCGCGCATTTCACGGCGGTACTCGAAATACAGCTGCACAGTGCTGGCGAGGATGGTGAAGCACAGGCTGAACAGCAGGATGAACAGCAGCAGGCGTCGCAACAGGCCACCGGGACTGGCGCGGCTCATTGCGCGTCCGCCGGCAGTTTGATCATGTCGCGATAGGTGGCTTCACTTTCGTTCAACCAGCGTTCGATCTCGCCCGCGTCGACCATCCGCCGCAGTTCAGCGTCGATCGCCGGCATGCGCTCGGCCAGCGCGGAACGGCGCGAAACGGCGATCCGCAAATAGTCGACGCTCAATGAATTGGGCAAGGCCTGGATGTCTGCGGCGCCCGGCAGATTTTCCACGAACAGCTGTCCGGTGCGCCGCTCATGGGTGATGAAGTCGATCCTGCCGCGAATCAGCTTGCCGAAGTTCTGTCGACTGTCGGACACCCATTCGATATTGCCGTGCCGAGCGACGAAACGATCGAAGTCCAGGCCATAGCTTTCACCAAACAGCAGGCCGCCGCGGTAATTGCCGAGGTCTTCAAGCCGTTCGAACGTCACCGGGTGTTGGCGGTTGACGAACACCGCGACCTCTTCGCGCAATACCGGCACTGTCGAGAAACGCATGTTCTGTTCACGCTGCGCCGTGCTGTAGGCCAGGACTACGTCGACCCGGCCTTCGGCGGCGTCCAGCAGGCAGCGCTGCCAGTTGCCCAGCACGACGATCTCGACCTCGTACCCCAGGTTGCCAAACAGCTTCCTGACCACACTGGGCGCCAGGCCGCGCACCTGGTTGCCGTCGCTCCAGGAAATCGGCGGGTAGACCGGATAATCGCAGTAGCGAATTTTCTCGGTCGCCGCGGCTGATGTGCCCGTCAGTGCCAAGAACAGCCAAAGCAACCGCAACATAGGGTCAGGCTGCCACGCTGGCGGTGAACAGATAGCCGGCGCCATGGATGGTAATGATCAATTGCGGCTCGGCGGGATCGTCATGCAACTTGCGCCGCAAGCGCCCGACCAGCACGTCGATGGAGCGGTCGTTGGGTACCCATTCACGGTTGCGGATTTGATCCATCAACTGATCGCGGCTCAAGGTATGCCCGCTGTTGCGCAGAAACACACTGAGCAACTGGAATTCACCATGGGTCAGCAGGGTTTCGCCACCGGCATGATCGATCAACCGTCGGCGATCGGTGTCCAATCCCCAGGCCGCGAACTGTTTGACCTGACGCAACACCGGCGCCGGTTGCTGCAGCTGGGCATGGCGAACCCGGCGCACCAGGTTCTTCGCCCGCGACACCAGTTCACGTGGATTGAGGGGTTTGATCACGTAATCATCGGCGCCGCATTCGAGGCCGACGATGCGGTCGATTTCGTCATTGCGCCCGGTAATCAGGATGATGCCGACTTCCGAGCGCACGCGCAGTTCGCGGGTCAGGGTCAGGCCATCCTTGCCCGGAAGGCGGATGTCCAGCATCACCAGGTCGACAGTGTTGGTTGCCAGAAAGGTTTCGGCCAGCTCCGCCGTCGCGGCGCAGTGCACGTCGTAACCTTCCTGGGAAAGATAGGCGTGAAGGAGTTCGCGAATCAGCGGATCGTCGTCGACGATCAGTACCCGAGGAGTCATCGCTTGGTGTCCTGCATAGGCCCGAAGGGCATGTTTCTTATTAGAATTTGTCCCGCTTGAGCGGCAGAGAGTAGCTATTGCTGAACAATCGATCAACAGCCCTCTGTCTGCAGCCGAAAACGCTGGCGACCGCCAGCCTGCAAACCGTCGACCCAGGCTTCGCAGATCTGCACCCCCTGGCTCGGGGTGAAGGTGCCGGGGTTGAGCCCCGACTCCAGCCACAAGCCGTCGAGCAACGCGCTCAGGCTGATGGCGGCAAGGTCGGCATCGAAAGCCTCCCAGTCCTCTTGCCGAGCCAGATCGTTGAGCACCTTGCGCAATTCGCTGCGGTATTCACCATAGGAATGCTCATGGGCGAGGTTGATCGCTTCGGCGGTCTTTACCGCGCCCCAGAATGCCAGCCAGGCATCCAGCAGTTGCGGGTCCAGCAGTTCGGCCGAGAATGACGCGCGAAAAAACGCTGACAACCGCTCACGGGCATTGGGTGCCGCTTGCTCCATGGCGTCGCGTAACAGGCTCATGACTCGCCCGGTGACCGCCATATAGGCTTCGGCCACCAGTTCATCCTTGCCGGAGTAATGATGGCTGATCAACCCGACCGATACCCCCGCCTCAGCCGAGATCTTGCGGATCGAAGCACCCTGGAAGCCATGGCGCTTGAGGCACACCAGCGTCGCCTCGATCAGGTTGGCCTTGCGCAACTCCGGCTCCATTCGGGAAAAGCGGGCTTCCTGGGTCATGGGGATCAATCTCCTTGGAACAGTCGTTGGGCTGGTCTTTTGCAGCCACTGAGCTGAACGACTGTACAGCAGCAGCGCAGATCGTGGCGAGGGAGCTTGCTCCCGCTGGGCTGCGAAGCGGCCCCAAAATCAGCGATCCCGATCTGTCAGGCACACCGCATCCATCGGTTTTACGACTGCTTCGCAGCCGAGCGGGAGCAAGCTCCCTCGCCACACAGAGCGCACTCAATCCCGATAACCCGGCGCCACTCGATCCGCCAACCGCAGCAATGCCGCCCATGCCAGCTGAACTCCGTGCGGATCACTCAACTCGCCCTCCGCCAATGGCCGACCTGGCTCGTTGAACTGGCGCTCGGTGTGTTCGCATACGGCCGCTGGTGGCAGCACCAGTTCGCCGCAGGCCTGTGCAGCCAATTGAATCTCGCAGGCCTTTTCCAGGTAATACATACGCAAAAAAGCCTGGCCCACGCTTTCACCGACGGTCAACAAACCATGGTTGCGCAGCATCAACACCGTCTTGTCGCCCAGGTCGTGGACCAGTCGCTGCTGCTCGCCGAGATCCAGCGCCACGCCTTCATAGTCGTGATAAGCGACCCGTTCATAGAACTCCATGGAAATCTGATTCACCGGCAATAACCCGCACTTCAACGCCGCCACCGCGCAACCGGCCCTGGTGTGGGTGTGCAGCACGCACTGCGCATCTTCGCGGGCACCGTGGATGGCGCTATGAATCACGAAGCCCGCCGGGTTGACCGGATACGGCGACGCCTCCACCGCATGGCCATCAAGGTCGATCTTGACCAGGCTGGAGGCGGTGATTTCGTCGAACATCAGCCCGTAGGGATTGATCAGGAAGTGATGTTCAGGCCCCGGCAGACGCACCGAGATGTGGGTGAAAATCAGGTCACTCATGCGAAAGTGCGCGATCAATCGATAGCAGGCCGCCAGCTCCCGGCGCAGGCGTTGCTCGGTAGAAACCTGCTCGGCAGCGGCAGCCGTCGTGTGTGCAATCTCATTCATTGTTTCTGCTCCTTGGGCTGATCGTCTGCGCGAACAATTGGGCTCGACGCGTTAAAGCTACTTAGCCACTATTAAAAAAACAAGTTGATTTTTTACTGAGGGTAAATTTCTATAGCGCAATAATAACAACGCCGAACTTTTTGCCTTCGGCTCCCCTGGAGTACCGCACCATGCCGACTTCCATCCCAGCGTTCACGCACCTCTTCGAACCGCTGCAGATCCGTGGCAAGCGCCTCAAGAACCGCATCATGTCCAGCGGTCATGACACTTCAATGCCGACCGACAACCTGGTCAACGAGCAATTGATCGCCTATCACCGGGCGCGTGCCGAGGGCGGCGTCGGGCTGATCGTGCTGCAGGTTGCCGGGGTCCATGACAGTGCGCGCTACACCTCCCATGTGCTGATGGCCACCGATGATGCCTGCATCGAGGGTTATCGAAAACTGGCGCAAACCTGTCATGCCCATGGCACGGTGGTGCTCTCGCAGATTTTCCATCCAGGGCGGGAAATCATGGAGTCCAGCGATGGCCTGCTGGCCGTAGCCTACTCGCCTTCGGCAGTGCCCAACGAACGCTTTCGGGTCATGCCGCGCGCACTGGACCAAGCCATGATCGACGAGATCGTCGCCGGTTATGGCGCGGCGGCCCGCCGTTTATACCAGGCCGGGCTGGACGGCGTGGAAGTGGTCGCCAGCCATGGTTACCTGCCCGCGCAATTCATCAACCCGCGGGTCAACCGGCGCACCGACGGGTACAACGGCGACCTGCAACAGCGCCTGCGATTTTTGCGAGAGGTCATTGCAACGGTGCGCGCCAACACCGATGAGCAGTTCATCATCGGTTTGCGCATCAGCGCCAATGAGCGCGACCCCGCAGGCCTGACCGAAGACGAATCGCTGGCGGCGGTCCGCTCATTACAAGAGCAGCTGGATTACGTGCACATCGTCGCCGGCACTTCGGCGTCACTGGGCGGTGCGGTGCATATCGTGCCGCCGATGGCCATCGAAGCGGCCTATCTGGCCAAGGAGGCCGGGACATTCAAGGCCAGCCTGTCGATTCCGCTGTTCGTCACCGGTCGCATCAATCAGCCGCAGGAAGCCGAACTGATCATTGCCCGCGGTCAGGCCGATGTCTGCGGCATGACCCGCGCACTGATCTGCGACCCGCAAATGCCGAACAAGACCGATGCCGGGCGCAGCGAGGATGTACGAGCCTGTATCGCCTGCAATCAGGCGTGCATCGGGCACTTTCATAAAGGCTTGCCGATCTCCTGCATCCAGCATCCGGAAACCGGTCGGGAATTGATATTCGGCAAGCTGCAAGCGACGGCCAAACGCAAGCGCATCATGATCGCCGGCGGTGGCCCGGCTGGCATGAAAGCCGCCGCCGTGGCCGCCGAACGTGGCCATGAGGTCACGCTCTACGAATCCGGTTCACAACTCGGCGGCCAGGTACTGCTCGCGCAGCTACTGCCTCGGCGCAGCGAATTCGGCGGCGCCAGCACCAACCTGCAGCGGGAAATGGAACTGGCTGGCGTACGCGTGGTGCGCAATACTCGCGTCGACCGGGCGCTGGTCGAACGTGAACGGCCGGATCTGGTGATCGTTGCAACAGGCGCCGAACCCTACTGGCCGACCTTCGAACGTGGCGGTGAACTTCAGGTGGTGGATGCCTGGCAAGTGTTGCGCGACGAGGTCAAACTCGGGCGTTCGGTGCTGGTCGTCGACTGGCGGTGCGACTGGATCGGTCCTGGCATCGCCGAGCGCCTGGTGCGCGCCGGTCATCAGGTGCAACTGGCAGTCAACGGCACCCATTGCGGGGAAAACCTGCCGCTGTACGTGCGCGATCAATTGGCCGGAGAACTGCATAAGCTGGGCATACCCATTACGCCCTACGCTCGACTTTACGGTTGCGATGACAACACCGTGTACATGCAACACACCGCCAGCGCCGAGCCGATCATCTTCGAGAACATCGACACGTTGGTGCTGTGCCAGGGCCATCAGCCGGTGGATACCCTCGGCGCGGAACTGCAAGGGCTGGTGGAGTTCCGCCGGATCGGCGACTGCCTGGCGCCGCGCACGGCCGAAGAAGCGATTTATGACGGTTTGAGGGTTGCCTGGGACCTCTGAGGCTGCTTTATACTCCCGGCCTTTGTCAGCCTCCAGGCTGACTGGCCATCAGGCTCGAGGGTTTCAACCCGCTCGGGTACAGCCCGGTTCGGAGCACGCAATGAGCAACAGCAGCAACCTGCCGCCTGCCAGCGCGCCCACTAGTCAGTCCGCTGCCGCAGAGCCGCACTTCCTCGGCACGCGGATTCGCGGTCTGCGCAAACGCCGGGGCATGACCCTGGCGGCCCTGGCAGAAATGAGCGAGCTGACGGCGGGTTATATCAGCCAGCTGGAACGCAACCTGGCTTACCCGTCGATTCCGGCGTTGTTCAACATCGCCCGCAGCCTGGGCGTGACCATCCAGTGGTTCTTCGCCAGCGAAGCCAGCACGGCGCCCGAGGACAGTGGTTACGTGGTGCGCAAGCACAGCCGGATGAGTGTGCATTACGAAGACGGCATCGTTGACCAGTTGCTGACGCCGCAGCCCAATCGTCAGCTGGAGGTCCTGCATTCGCGCTTTCCGCCAGGCACTTACAGCCAGCAAAGCTATAGCCATGAAGGCGAGGAAGCCGGCTACCTGCTCAGCGGCAGTTTCGAGCTGTGGGTTGGCGAGCGCCATTTCCAGCTCAATGAAGGCGACAGTTTCAGTTTTTCCAGCCAGGAACCTCACAGGTACGGCAACCCCGGCGAGGTCGATGCGGTGGTGATCTGGGTGATCACCCCACCGACCTTCTGAAGCACAAAAACAACAAAAAACTGCCGGAACGCTTGTGGTCCGGACAGTGAACTCCAGCCAAGGCAGCCCCATGAACGATCTGATCAAGTGTACCCAAAGCGGCGGTCTGTTGACCCTGACCATCAACCGCCCGGACAAGCTCAATGCCCTGAGCAACAGTATGTACAACCGTCTGGCCGACTTGCTGTATGCCGCTGAGCAAGACCCCGAAACCGCAGTGATCATCATCACCGGCGGCGAACAGTGCTTCACCAGTGGCAATGATCTGCAGGACTTCCTCCAGGATCCACCGACCCACTTGAACAGCCCGGCGTTCCGCCTCATGGACGCAGTCATCCATCTGGAAAAGCCGTTGATCGCGGCCGTCTGTGGCGCTGCCATCGGTATCGGCAGCACTATCCTGCTGCATTGCGATCAGGTGCTGATCAGCCGTAACGCCAAACTGCGCATGCCCTTCGTCAACCTTGGATTGTGCCCCGAGTTCGGTGCCAGCCTGCTACTGCCACGGATGCTCGGTCACGCCAGGGCCGCCCGGCTGTTGCTCTGGGGTGACGGCCTGGACGCTACCCAGGCCGTGGCCTGGGGACTGGCCAATGAACTGCTGGATGACGGCGAACAATGCCTGGCCGCCGCCCGGCGAATGGCCGACCGGCTGCTGGCCCTTCCTCGCGAAGCGCTGCTGCAGAGCAAACGCCTGCTCAAACAGCCGCTGCTCAAGGAACTCGAGGAAACCATCCGCCGGGAAAACCTGCTGTTTATCGAACGCCTGAACAGCAGCGAAGCCAAGGACGCCTTGAACGCCATGCTGCAACGCAGTGCCGCAAAGGGCGGATCCTGACAGATCCTGGCATTTCAGCGGCGGGTAATCAGCCCTTGGCGGGAGATTCGCGTCAGGTGCCTGATGACTTCTGCCGCGTGCTCGGCGCTGGGCGCCTGGATCACTGCCAGATCGAAACTGTCGCTGGCAAAGCGCGCCAGCGACTCGCCGTCTTCGACAAACTGAATCAGAAAGGCCGAAGGACGACCGGTACGGCGTGGCCAGCCATCGAGATAGCGCAGCAGGGTGGGCTGGTGTTTACCGCCAAGAAGGATTTTTGGATTGCGCTGGACGAGGTCTGCCGTGATCGGCGCCAGACGTATAAGGGGGCGTAGTGCATTCATCGTGTCGTGTCTCTGCCTCAAAAGTCTGCATGGCAGGTGAGAGGCAACACCGAACCAGCGCTTTAGCGGTATTTCGAAGCCTGCTTCAAGCTCCTGTCGGTGATTTTTCGAGTCACCTGGCGCCCCGCAAGTAGCTGTTTAAATCGGCGCATGAGCAGCATCCTAGAGAAGCCGGTGGTGCAGTGTCAAGAATCTCGACAAGCGGCATTCCAGACATTCCTGCGGATCATCGGTGGCGAAGTCTTTTCAGCGCTTGATGGAAGCCAGGCTAAAGTTTCGGTAACCGCCCCTTTGATACCGGTGCCCGAATGCCTCAAAACCCGCTGATCAAGCATGTCCGTACCTCCATGCTCGACATTGCCTACAAAGAGCATGGTGATTCTGCTGCACGGTTTCCCGTACGATCCGCGTGGCTACGATGAAGTCGCACCGGCGCTCTGCGCCCACGGCTATCGAGTGATTGTGCCGTACTTGCGCGGCTACGGGCCGACCCGTTTCGTCAGCCCGCAGGTGATGCGTTCGGGTCAGCAAGCGGCACTGGCGCAAGACCTGCTCGAGTTGATGGATGGCTTGTCGATCCCCCACGCGCTGTTGGAGCTGCTAGCACACAGCTGAGTCAGCCTCTTCCCCGGAAAACCGTTCCCGATAAGCCTGCGGCGTCACCCCCATGGCCCGCAGGAAACTGCGCCGCAGGGTTTCCTCACTGCCAAATCCGCACTGCACTGCCAGCCGCTTGATCGGCACGCCGGTATCACTCAACAAGCGCCGTGCGGTCTCCACCCGGATCAGCTCAATCGCGCGAGCCGGGGTCTGGCCGGTCTCGGCCCGGTAATGCCGGACAAAGCTGCGCTCGCTCATCCCGGCTTGTAGCGCCAGGGTCGGGAGGCTGAGATCCATGCTCAGGTGTTCGGCAATCCAGGCGTGGAGCTCGTCGAAGCGGCCACCGTGTTTTTGCAACGCCAGGGTCACGCTGAACTGCGACTGCCCACCCGGGCGCTTGAGGAACACCACCAGTTGCCGTGCGACTTCCAGGGCCATGGCACGGCCCAGGTCGGCTTCGACCATCGCCAGCGCCAGGTCGATGCCGGCAGTCACCCCGGCCGAGGTCCAGACCGGGCCGTCATTGATGAAGATCGGATTGGGCTCGACCCGCAGCAGCGGATGTTGCTGTGCCAGTTGTTCGCAACGGGTCCAGTGAGTGACCACGCGCCTGCCGTCGAGCCAGCCACTGGCAGCCAACAGAAAAGCCCCGGTACAGACCGAAGCTACACGCCGGGATACCGAGGCCTGTTGACGGACCCAATCCACCAGGCCGGGGTCTTCGGCCGCCGCGTAAACACCCCAGCCGCCGGCGATGATCAGCGTGTCGCACGGCGCGTCCTTCCCTGGCAGCGGATCGGCCACCAGCGCCAGCCCGGCCGAAGACATTACCGGGCCGGTCTGCGCGGCAATCACCTTCGGCGCGTAGGGTGGCGGCACACCTTGCTGGCGGGCCAGGTCATTGGCCGACGCGAAGACCTGTAACGGCCCGGTCACATCGAGTACTTGCACCTGGGCAAAGGCCAGCACATAAACGGTTTTGGGTTGGCTTGGCATGACTGGCGTAAATCGTGGGCTTATTGGCGTATGCGCCAAATCCTACGTGGATAGAGTGAAGTCGTCCACCCGTGCCGGGTGCGTGCATTTGATCGACCAAGGGGATAACGCAATGACGCTGCAGATCGGTTTTCTGTTGTTTCCACAGGTTCAGCAACTGGACCTGACCGGGCCCTATGACGTGCTGGCCTCGCTGCCGGACGTCAGCGTGCATTTGATCTGGAAGGACCTCGAACCCGTTAAGTCGAGCACCGGTCTGGTGCTGCTCCCGACCACCCGCTTCGACGACTGCCCGCCACTGGACGTAATTTGCATTCCCGGTGGCAGCGGCGTCGGCCCCTTGATGGAGGACAGCGAAACCCTCGACTTCATCAAGCGCCAGGCCGCCAGCGCGCGCTATATCACTTCGGTTTGCACCGGCGCCTTGGTGCTGGGCGCCGCCGGCCTGTTACGCGGCAAACGCGCCACCACCCATTGGGCTTACCACGAACTGCTGGGGCCGTTGGGCGCCATTCCAGTATGCGAACGCGTGGTCCGCGACGGCAACCTGCTGACCGGCGGCGGCATTACCGCCGGGATTGATTTCGCCCTGACCCTGGCCAGCGAATTGTTCGGCGAGGACGCCGCGCAACTGGTGCAACTGCAACTCGAGTACGCCCCTGCACCACCATTCGAATCGGGCAGCCCGCAGACCGCTCCGCGTGTGGTGGTGGAGGAAGCCAACCGGCGTACGGCGCAATCGCTGAAGCTACGGGGAGAGATTGTCGATCGGGTCGCGTACCAGTTGAGTAAACACTGGTAAGTCATGTTGAGCTGAACACAACACCTGTGGCGAGGGAGCTTGCTCCCGCTGGGCTGCGAAGCAGCCCTGAAACCAGGCACCGCGGTTATTCAGATCGAACGCGTGTGCCGGCTTTACGACTGCTACGCAGCCGAGCGGAAGCAAGCTCCCTCGCCACAATTAAACTCGCCGGCAGGCCCTTCAGCCCCCATAAAAAAACCCGCCGAAGCGGGTTTCTCAAGACCATTACGACTCCCTGTCGGCTGCACTTCATGCAAATGGTCGATCATCCATGATCCTGAGCGCGTCCTGCGCTTCAGTTGATGGGACTAGATTAAGCTCAATGCGTAAGTGGGAATAGACGACATAGCATCGACCGCGTGTAAGCCATTGGCCATGATGCAAGGAGACAAAGAGACTTCTACACTGATTGGCTCTCTGACCAACCAGGATGAACCATCATGCTCAAGACCTATGGTGGAAGCTGCCATTGCGGCAGGGTTCGATTTGAAGCCGATATCGACCTGAGCCTTGGCACCGGCAAATGCAACTGCTCGATCTGCACCAAAACCCGCAACTGGGGCGTCATCATCAAACCCGGTGCGTTCCGACTGCTGTCCGGCGAGAGTGAATTGAGCGACTACCAATTCAATACCAGAAGCAGCCATCACCTATTCTGCCGCCACTGCGGCGTGCGCTCGTTCGGCCGCGGCCATGTTGAGGAAATAGGCGGTGATTACGTGTCGGTTCAGGTGGCCTCGCTCGATAACCTCGACTTGGCGGAACTGCTCGCTGCACCTGTTCGATATGCCGATGGCCGGCATGACAACTGGGGAGAGGTGCCCGCCGAGACCCGGCATCTGTAACCGGCTACAGACGCAGTTTTGCCCAGACGAAAAAAAACCCGCCGAAGCGGGTTTCTCAAGACCATTACGACTTCCTGTCGGCTGCACTCCATGCAAATGGTCGATCATCCATGATCCTGAGCGCATCCTGCACTTCAGTTGATGGAGCTAGATTAAGCGTAAAGCGCAAGCGACAACAGACGACATAGCATCGACCGCGTGTAAGCCATTGGCCATAGTTGTGTCGCCGTAAACCCTCTGTGTCCTCAAGCATCCAATGTCTGAGCGGTAACGAGCGGCTCGCCATCGGCCAGCACACTCCATAGTTTCAGATAAGGTCTGGATTCACTGTGCAGCAAGGTACGACTCGATGTTGTTCATCTGGTCATCCCAGCCCCTGCTGTTCATGCGAAAGGCTTTCAGACGACGTTCCGCGCGAATGCCATCGAAACCGGACTCCACGACCCGCAGCAAGGTGCCGCCATCCATGTCCTCGAGCTCAAACTTCACCAGCGTGGTGGGTTCCCCGGAATAGTCGACACCTGGCTCCACGGGATAAGGATGCCAGCTGAAGGAAAACACCCGTTCGGGTTCGACTTGTTCGACCAGTGCATTCCAGAGCAGATGTTCGTAGCCGGGATAGGTAATTTGCCCTTGAGTACGCTGGCCAGCAACGAAGCGCTGCCCTTTGAGCGCCACGCCGAACCACTCACCAAAGGCTTCGGCATCCGATAGCGCCGCCCAGACTTGCGAGCGTGGCGCCTTGAGCAAGACCTTTCTTTCAATGCGATCTGATGGGTTCATTGGCCACCTCCTGGATTTACATTAGGCCTGCTCGTGCGCTGGATCAACCTTCACGTTGTGTTATGTATGCTCGATCAAGCGCAAACACGCTAATGGCCAGCTGCGGCATTTCTGCTCGGTCTGCGGCTCTCATTTGGTCACGGAACGCTTGGCCTCGGGATCTGGCTGCCCGCCGAAAAGATCGCAGCCTATCGGCCCCTCCTACGCGGATCGTGTACACCTGTGAAATCCAGGATATACACCTCTCCCATCATCCGGGGAATCGTCGATGTACACCTCCCCGCGTAGGAGCTGCCGCAGGCTGCGATCTTTTGATCTTCGCCGCACCTCGGGATCTGGCTGCCCGCCGAAAAGATCGCAGCCTATCGGCAGCTCCTACGCGGATCGTGTACACCTGTGAAATCCAGGATATACACCTCTCCCATCATCCGGGGAATCGTCGATGTACACCTCCCCGCGTAGGAGCTGCCGCAGGCTGCGATCTTTTGATCTTCGCCGCACCTCGGGATCTGGCTGCCCGCCGAAAAGATCGCAGCCTATCGGCAGCTCCTACGCGGATCGTGTACACCTGTGAAATCCAGGATATACACCTCTCCCACCATCCGGGGAATCGTCGATGTACACCTCCCCGCGTAGGAGCTGCCGCAGGCTGCGATCTTTTGATCTTCGCCGCACCTCGGGATCTGGCTGCCCGCCGAAAAGATCGCAGCCTATCGGCCCCTCCTACGCGGATCGTGCACACCTGTGAAATCCAGGATATACACCTCTCCCATCATCCGGGGAATCGTCGATGTACACCTCCCCGCGTAGGAGCTGCCGCAGGCTGCGATCTTTTGATCTTCGCCGCACCTCGGGATCTGGCTGCCCGCCGAAAAGATCGCAGCCTATCGGCAGCTCCTACGCGGATCGTGTACACCTGTGAAATCCAGGATATACACCTCTCCCACCATCCGGGGAATCGTCGATGTACACCTCCCCGCGTAGGAGCTGCCGCAGGCTGCGATCTTTTGATTTCAGCGAATAAATATCTGCGCGGTAGTAATCGCCATATCGCCCCCCGGCAGTTTGATGCTGCCGATCTGCTTCAAACTGTCGGCATCAAAGATCGCCACGTCATTGAAGGTCCCCGCCAGGTAGATTTTGCTGCCGGCTTTGTTGAAGGAAATGCAGTAGTAGGAGTGATCCAGGGTCGCTGCCTGGAGCAGTTTTTTCTGTTTGATGTCGTACTTGGCCAAGCGGTTGAGGACACCGAACATCAGGTTCGGGTCTTTCGGTGAGCGCATGCCGCTGAAGTAGATTTCGGTCAGTGGGCCGAAATCGGTGGTTTCGGTTTTGCCGGTCTTCAGGTCGATGCTGAACAGCCCGTAAAGGTATTCGGCGGTTGCCGGATCTTGCTTTTTGTCCTTGAATTTCGCCGCGGTGTAGAGCAGCGAGAAGTCATGCCGATAAGTCTGCTGGTTCCACACGTAGAGCACATCCGGCGGGCTGTACAACGGGCGTTTCCAGTGGCGGCTGGCGATCAACACATCGAACTTGCCGGTTTTCACGTCGACCTTGTAGACATCCGCACCCGCCACATACAACGTGCCGTCATCACCGCTTTGCATGATGGTCAATTGGCGCGGTGCCGGGAAGCTGCGCACGGGCTTGGCGCTCAGACCGGCGTCAGTGGCGTAGACATCCAGCCGTGGAGCCTGCACTTCGTAGCGGTCATTGAGCATCCGCGTCGGGTTGGCGACGGTGTAGAGCTCCTTGCCATCGTGGCTGACGGTGAAGGCGAACATCGAGCGGGCTTTCTCGCCCGGTTGCTGGGTGATACTGGCGTGGAACACCTGCTTGCAACTGTCCAGTTCAATGCCGTACACATCCGCGTAATGATTGTTCAGCACGTAAGCGATCTTGCGGTCCGGTGCCAGCTGGATGCTGCCCGGGCCGAACGCGTCCGGCAGTTTGCAGGTCTTGTACAGGCTGTCGCTTGCAAGGTCGATGACATGCAGGTTGTTCGGGTAATTGGTGGTCACCATGTACTCATGACCGGTTTCAAGTGTCGGGTTTTCATCGGCCATGGCCGTGAATGAACACACAGACAGGAGGGCGAAAGCGGCCAGGCCGCAGGCATTGGTGCGAAGCATGCTGGAATCCTTCTGTCCGATTATTTGTCTTTGGGGAACACGGTGCCGAGATTGCGCCAGTTGTCGTTGGAGGCTTGCGCATCCTTGTTCCAGTCCGGATAGGTGCTCATCATGTCCGGCACCTGGGCCGGCCACCAGCAAGGGTCGGAGCAGCCATAGAGGTCGGCTTCCATCGGCTGGCACAGCGACGACACACCACCGAAGGCGTCGATCTCCCAACCCGGATCGGTGGTCGAGGCGCAGCCGGCGACGGAGGTCATCGCCACCACTTCTTCGATACGGTTTTCGGCGGCGGCCTGCTCAAGTTTTTGGGCTTTGTTATTGATTGCCTTGAGATGTTTCATGTCAGTGAGCCTTGCGCGGAGTGATGTAGCTGCTGATGAACGCAGGGTTATGGGCCATGATCCGGGTGTAGACCTCGATGCCGAAGTCGACCCAGTCACGCATCAACTCGCAGTAGTGATAGGTCGGGTGGGTCGGGTCGCCATAGCGGGCGTAGCTCTCGTGGTAGCAGCCGCCGGAGCACAGGTTACGAATATGGCAGTCTTCACAGCCGGTGTTGCTGCGGTCCAGGCGCAGGGACAGGAAGTCATTCAATTCGACCTGCTTCACGCCACTGTGGACGTTGCCGAAAGTCGGCAGACTCGAACCGGTAAAGCGATGGCACAGGTTCAGTTCGCCCTTGTGATCGACCGCCAGCATCTTCAGACCGGCGCCGCATGGCAGGGCTTTTTTGTGGCCTTCGTGGATGTCGGTAATCAACTGGTGCAGGTTGGAGAAACCGATATTGCGGTGCTCCAGTGCAGCCTCCAGGTAGCGCCGGCCGAGCTTTTTCATGTTGGCGAAGACTTCGATCAGTTCCTCGCTGGACAGGTTGAAGGTACTGATGTCACCGGAAGTCACCGGAGCAAAACCGACTTCGGCAAAACCCAGTTCATTGAACAGGTGATCCCAGATGGTTTCGACGTCGGTGACGCCAGTGGTCAGGGTCACCCGCGCGCCCACCGGACGGCTGTTGTAGCGTGACAGCAGCATCTCGGCCTTGCGCCGGACTACATCGTACGTGCCCTGCCCGCCCACGGTGATGCGATTGCGGTCATGCACGGTTTTCGGGCCGTCGATACTCACCGACAGACCGAAGCGGTGAGCATTCAGGTAGTCGACGGTTTCTTCGGTGAGCAGCGTGGCGTTGGTGGTCATCACGAACTCGACGAACTTCCCGACTTCGGCAAAACGCTTCTCGCAGTAGTCGACCATGTACTCGATCAGCTTGCGATTGCTCAGCGGTTCGCCGCCGAAGAACACTACGGTGAAGCGCTCTTCATCCGGGGATTCCCTGAGCAACATTTCCACCGAGGCGATCGCCGTGTCGACGTCCATTTTCTTGCCGGCCGACGGCTTGTCGAGGTCTTCCTTGTAACAGTAGGTGCAGCTCAGATTGCAGCCGGTGTTGACGTTCAGCACCACGGTATTGATTGCCGTGCGCTCGACTCGTTTGACACCGATGTCAGGGGTCAGCGGCGAGCCGTCGCTGACCAGTTCCAGGGCGATCAGCTCGCGCAGGGTCTCGGTGATTTCCTCGCCACCATAGCGCGCGGCAAGGCGTTCGATGAGGTCATCCGAAGTGCAACCGGGACCGCGCAAGGTGTCGATAATAGTGCCGGTCAATTCATCGCTGGCAAACAGCGAACTGCTCGGTATGTGGAACAACATGCGGTCGGCATCGACGTGCACTTCGTGCAGGTTCCGCTCGACCAGATTCAAAATAGCGCCCATCGCAACCTCCTGTGCAAACCCGGGTATTGCGGATTTGCGGTCATTCCTGAAAATGCCTGAACTGCTGGTTTAGCCAGACCGATCAGGGAATGGGTGGATTGTTCCAGCGTTGCACGGTGACGATCAGATGACCTTCTCCGGTCAGGGATTTCCCGGCGTCATCCACGGCGGCAATCACCTTGAGGTTACCGGCGTTATTGGTGGACATTTTGCGTTGTGGATTGGGTCCGGCATCGCCTGGAGTGAACACGCCGCTGTCGGCCTGCATGGTGCCTGCGAACTTGACGTCTTCGTCTTCCTTGGCGCGCTCGTCGAAGGCTTCGACTGTCCACTGCGCCGGGAATACGCCGATCCGATACGGCTTGCCATCGGCGCCCTTGCCCCAGGCCTCGGCGTCGAAGCGCCCCTGGACCTTGGGTGTCGAACCGCCGCCATCGCCGATCCGCGCTACCGAGAACTCCGGCACGACTTTGACTTCGGCGATCTTGCTGTAGACCGCCAGCGTGGCGCCTTTGAGGGTGCCTACCGTGACCTCGCGCAGGCCCGGTTTGGCATCGGCCGCAGCCTTGACTTTGACCCGCAACCGCTCAGGACTCTGCTCCAGCACCTCGGCCACCGAGACACCGTTACCGAAGCTCGGAGTGCCTTGCAGCCCGCTGCCGATCAGGGTGATTTCGGCCTCGCCACCGGCTTTCAAGTAGCCCGGTTGCACGGCCAGCAAGCGATTGGAACCTTGTTTGGCCGCGATAAAGTCCAGCCCGCGCTCGTCATGTTCGGCCTCGAACATCCGGCCCTGGAGTTCGCCGTCCTTGGCGGCGAACACCTGACGCATGACCACGCCATCGATGGTGACGTTGCCGCGCCATTCGTAGCCGGTATAAAGAATTGCGCTGCCTTCGCCATTGAACGGGTTGCCGTCGGCGTATTGGCCTTTGACACTGACCTTGAATTGATCGGCGCCATCGGCACTGACAGTCATCACCCCGGCCAGCTCGCCTTTACCCGGAAAGTGACCACTGAAACTCCAGTCGCCGGGTAGGAGCTGCCGCAGGCTGCGATCTTTTGATCTTGTGGTTTCAAGCCAGGTGTTCCAGGCCTGGTTCTCCAGCGGATAACGCTTGGCCAGCAGCGGCACCATGTCCTTGCGAGCCATGTCGAACCAGTCGCGGTCACGGGCCAGTGCCTGGTACTCCAGGGACGGCCATTGCCCGAGGTGGAAGTTCACCAGGTGCTCCCACTCCTCGGCCGGCCGCCGTTGCAAGGCGACCCGCGCGCCGGAGTGACAGCGGCCACACATCTGGCTGGTCTGGTCATCGAAGTGCTCGATGGTGTTGAGTCGACGCTCAAGTGCATAACGCACGCCATCGGTTTCGCTCGGCGCCAGGCCTTGGCTGTCCGCGAGGTATTTGACCAGCGTACGACGGTCCTCGTCGCTGATCTGCAGGCCATGCATGACTTGCATGCGGGCGATGCTCATCAGCCAGCCTTCCGGGGTTTTGCGCTGGTGGCTGATGCGGCTCAGGCCATTGTCGGCCTCGGGGGTATGACAACCCTGGCAGGTTTCCTTGAGGATGCTCTGGGCATCACGCGCCGCCATGCCTGGGGGGGAATGCAGGGCTACGCAAACGGCCATCGCCAGCAGACCGCCGCTCATGCCAGATCGCAATTTTCTCTTCATCAACGTCGAACCTCCCACGGTGCTTTCTTATTTTTCAGATATTGTTTTTATGGTTTCTGCCGTCGGCGGGGACAGCGCTGACGGAGGCAAGAGAAACGTCTGCAATGAGCAATACACGGAGCGTGCCAGCTTATAAATAGTGTTTTTAATCAATGTGTTGGCTGAAATTAAGGATCTCAGGCCAATGGGATCGGCGGTCGTCGGCGTCTAATTTCGCGACAACTGTTCCACTCTGAGACGAGCATAGGCGGTCTTGAGATCAAGAGATCGCAGCCTGCGGCAGCTCCTACGAACTCGTGGATGTACACGCCCTTGTAGGAGCTGCCGCAGGCTGCGATCTTTTCTGCGTCACCCCCGATCCATGTCTCAGACATTCTCAGTTTGCGACACTCAGGCTCCGGCAAACCCGGTATATCGAAGCTGGAACCCAGCTAAATCGGCCTCATGCCCGGCCCTGGCAAAACTGGCACACGCATTGCGAAAGACCTCACTTCACGAACAACAAGAGGTCTTGCCATGTCACTCCCTTCCCTGCTCCCCGCCACCACTGCCTTTATCCAACGCGCGCCGCGCATGCTGATCGGGGCTGAATGGGTCGAGGCCGCCGACGGTCAGACCATGCCGCTGCACAATCCGGCCACTGCTGAAGTCCTGTGTGTAGTGCCGCGAGCGACGCCGGAGGATGTCGATCGCGCGGTGCTGGCGGCGCGTCAGGCATTCGATGACTCCGCATGGACTCGCACCCGGCCTCGCGAGCGGCAAAATCTGTTGTGGAAACTCGCCGACCTAATGCAGCGCGACGCCGAAGTGCTGGCGCAGCTGGAGTGCCTGAACAACGGCAAAAGCGCGGCGGTGGCCCAGGTGATGGATGTGCAGTTGTCCATCGACTTCCTGCGCTACATGGCCGGCTGGGCGACCAAGATCGAAGGTTCGAGCGTCGAGGTTTCATTGCCGCTGATGCCGGATGATCAGTTCCACAGCTTTATCCGCCGTGAAGCGGTGGGCGTGGTCGGGGCCATCGTTGCCTGGAATTTCCCGCTGCTATTGGCCTGCTGGAAACTCGGTCCGGCGCTGGCCACCGGCTGCACCGTGGTGCTCAAGCCGGCAGACGAAACGCCGCTGACGGCGCTGAAACTCGCGGAGTTGGTGCTTGAAGCCGGCTACCCGAGCGGGGTCTTCAACGTCGTTACCGGCACTGGTATTACCGCAGGCTCGGCCCTGACCCACAACCCGTTGGTGGACAAGCTGACCTTCACCGGCTCCACCGCGGTGGGCAAGGAAATCGGCAAGATCGCCATGGACTCCATGACCCGCGTCACCCTGGAACTGGGCGGTAAATCGCCGACCATCGTCATGGCCGACGCCGATCTGAACAGCGCCGCGGCAGGCGCCGCCAGCGCGATCTTCTTCAATCAGGGCCAGGTCTGCTGTGCCGGTTCGCGGCTGTATGTGCAGCGCAAACACTTCGACAACGTGGTGGCCGATATCGCCGGTATCGCCAACGCCATGAAGCTCGGTAACGGCCTCGACCCGAGTGTGCAGATGGGCCCGCTGATCTCGGCCCGCCAGCAGCAAAGGGTATCGCGCTACATTGAAACGGGTCGCGAAAGCGGCGCGACCATCGCCTGTGGTGGCGAGCAGTTCGGACCGGGGTTTTTCGTCAAACCGACGGTGATAGTCGATGTCGACCAGCAGCATTCGCTGGTGCAGGAGGAAATCTTCGGCCCGGTGCTGGTGGCAATTCCCTTCGACGACGAAGCCGACGCCCTGCGCATGGCCAATGACAGCCCCTACGGTTTGGGCGCGAGCATCTGGTCCAACGACCTGGCGGCGGTGCACCGGATGATCCCGCGGATCAAATCCGGCTCGGTCTGGGTCAACTGCCATAGCGCCCTGGACCCGGCACTGCCGTTTGGCGGCTACAAGATGTCGGGCGTGGGTCGGGAAATGGGGTATGCGGCGATCGAGCATTACACCGAGTTGAAGTCGGTGTTGATAAAGCTGTGAAACAACGCCTACGGATTTGCGTACAACCTCGATTCCACGGGTATACCCGGTCGGCGTAGGAGCTGGCGCAGCCTGCGATCTTTTGGCTGTTCTGGAGATTGCCCAGGAGGAAGATCAAAAGATCGCAGCCTGCGGCAGCTCCTACGGGATGAGGCCAGAACGTTCAATGCACATTTACGGCCGATACCCCTGCCCCAACAACCACCCGCGAACCATTTTCCCCTGCTCCACCGTCAAACCCGCCAGCGCCTGTTCCGCTGGCTGGGTTTGCAGGCGGCGCAACAGCGGTGCCAGTTCAACGCCCTGCAGATGCCAGATCCCCAGCGGTTGATCCGCCGTGACCACCACCTCAGCCTCATCCACCAACCCATCGCGCAACACCGGCGCACGCTGGATCCACAGCGAGGCAAAGTCCGCCGGTTGGTGCGCCAGCTCAGTGTCCGGCCAGTGTCGACGGGATTGCCAGAATGGCTGCTCTTGCCAGCGCTGCTCATCGGCGTAGAAGTCCCGACCGATCCGCGCGAATCGCAGGAACAGCTGTTCGACCCGCTGCTGATGAAACTGCTGCGCCAGGGCCGAACGTTCGGGTGCGCGGAGTAATGTGTTGATCACCACCGGCGCCTGCAATGCCGAGGACAAGGACTGAAAGATGCCGTTACCCGACAGCGGATCGACCGCCATCGCCGCATCGCCGACCCGGATCCAGTTATCGCCACAGGCCTGCCGGCAAAGGATCGCCGTACTGCTGCGGGCATGCAGCTGCAGATCGACCTCAGGTGCAGCGCCGAAAAGCTCGAGCGCCAGCGCCGATGCCTGGCGCCTGCCCTGACAGTAATCGAGTAATTGAGTTTTGCCCGGCAACTCGGCGCTGGCCACGTCCACCGTCAGTTGCCAATAACATCGGCCATCGGCCTGACGCGCCATCCAGGCCCAGCCGTCTTCCAGGCTTTCGACCGCACTCGCCGTGGTACCCGACGCACCTTGCCAGCGATTGAGCAGGCTGACGGTTTCCGGCCCGCGCAGGCCTTTGCCCAACGCCGGAGCCTGACGTCCCCGTGCTTCCACCAGAAAGTCCGCCGCTATATCCTCGCGCCCTTCGACTTCCACTCGATGGCCCGACGCCTGGGAATGCACCGCCAGCACCCGCCCTTCGATCAGTTCGACCCCGGCCAACCGCAGATCCTCGCGCAGACCTCGATCAAAGCGCGGCCGATCCAGCAGGAACTCGATATTTTGCGCGTGCTGTCGAGCGTTCCACGACACCTGACGCTGGGAAGGCAGGGGCGCGCCTTCCAATGCATGGCTAAGCCCAGCGCCACGCAGCGCATCGATAACCCGCACAGATACACCTTCCAGGGCTGCAAACCGGCGCCAGTCACTGACCAGCATCACCTCATAGCCAAGCTGTCGCAGCCCCAATGCCACCGCCGCCCCGGCAGGCCCGGCACCAAGAATCAGGATCGCGCTCATGCCCGGACGCGCCGTTCAGGGCCGCGATAGCAGGCGTTCTCGCGCAGCCATTGGATGATTTGTGGATTGCTCGCCTCAGGGTGTTCGGCCAGGTAATGGCCAATATGTCCACTCAATGCGCCACAGCCCAGACTCGCGCCGGATTGCCCCGGATGAGTACCACGGACACAGGCGCCGAAGTCGGCCTGCTGGCTGTCGAGCCACGACCATTGCTGTTCGCCACAGCGCGCATCGCCGGTGACCCGCAGCACGCCCGGATAACTCGCCGGAAACACCGCCGCCCCCTGAGCCGGGCTGGACGCACACAACAGCACCCCACGCTCCAGCGCCATCGCACAGGCTTCGCGTAGCAAGCTGCGGTCCTGACGCAAGCCCAGGCTCAAGTTGATCAGCCGTACGTCCTGGGCGACCAGCCAATCAATCGCCGAGGCGATCTGCAACGCACTGGTCACCCCGCGTTGATCGAACACCTGCGCGACGCAAAACAATGCCGAGGGCACACGCCGGCTGATGGTATCGATTACCGCGCTGCCATGGCCCAGAGGGTCATCGCGCAACGGCTCCTCGGCCAGTTCCTGGTCCAGCAGATAGAAGCGTTGCCCGGCGATCACCTGCATTCGTTGCGCCAGCGAATGACCGCTGTCGACGACACCGATCCGCAGCTCAGACCTCATGCAACACCTTCGATGACGTGAGCACCCCGTCGACCAGTTCAAAGCGCAAGTCGGCATCCGCCAGGGTCGAGGGTCGATGGCTGATAAGGATCCGCGTACGCCCGGCGAACAGCCGGTCAATGGCCTCGATCACCTCGCGCTCGGTGGCTTCGTCGACAGCCGAAGTGGCTTCATCGAGGACCAGGATCAACGGATCCTGCAGCAGCGCGCGGGCGATGGCGATCCGTTGTTTCTGCCCGCCCGAGAGTTGCTGGCCGCGCTCGCCCAGGGGGCTGTCGAGGCCTTCGGGCAAGGATTCGATCAGGCTGTCGAGCTGTGCCAGGTGCGCCACTTCGGCAATCGCTTCACGGCTCGCATGGGGCACGCTGTACGCCAGGTTGTCGGCCAGGCTGCCGCGAAACAGCACGATGTCCTGACTGACCACCGCGATCCGTCGCCGCAGTTCGAACAGGTCGAGCTCGCGCAGATCGATGCCATCGAGCAATACCTGGCCGGACTGTGGATCGTGGTGGCGTTGCAGCAGATCGATCAGCGTCGACTTGCCGACGCCGGAGCCGCCGCTCAGCGCAACTTTCAAACCATAAGGAATGCGTGCTTCGATACCGCGCAAGGTCACCGGGCGCCCCGGATGGCTGAAGTGAACCGCCTGGAAACACAGCTCGCCGCAAGTTGGCATCGGCCGCGGATCGACTGGAGTAATGACACTCGGCGCTTCACCGCGCAGCTCCATGACCCGGCCCAGGCTGACGGTCATGCGCTGAATGGCCACGTACAATCCGAGCAGACTCTGCACCGGCCCCACCGCCATCCCCAGATAGGTGGAAAAGGCGATCAACGCACCCAGTTGCCAGGTGCCCTGCACCACCCAATACCCACCGATCAAAAACGCACAGGCACGGGACAACGAGGTCAGGGTGCCGGGCACCGCCTGGGTGAAAAACTCGGTCACCTGCAGGCGCAGCAACTGACTCATGTAGCCCTGCCCCAAGGTCTCCAGCCGACGGGCTTCGCGCTGCTGCTGGCCGGCGGACTGGATGAATTTCATCACCGGCAGGGTCTCGACCATGAACGACGACATGTCGGCCGAGCGCTCGCGCAATTGCCGCACATCGCGTTCGACCTTGCGTCGCATCCAGCGCAGCCAGAGCACGTCCAGCGGGATCAACACCAATGCCAGCAGTGAAAGTTCCCAGGACAAGGTCAGCAACATCGCCACTGCGCAGACCAGCCCGATGACGCTGGAGACCGCCGAGAACAGCGAATCGACGGCAAAGCGCTGGATCTCCGCGACGTCGCCGTCCAGCCGCGACATCAGGTCACCGATCCGCCGTTGCCCGTAAAAGCTCGGCGACAACGTCTGTAAGTGGCGATACAGGTCATCGCGCAAGGCGAACAGGATCCGCCCTGAAAGGCGCGTGTGCAGGTATCGATTGATCCCCGACAGCGCCGTGCCCAGCAACCCGGCGACGATCATCAAACCGGCGATCAGCACCAGCATGGGGAAATTGCGCGCCAGCAGGCCGTCGTCGATCAGCATCTTGGTCAACCAGGGTTGCACCAGCACCAACAGCGAGGCGCAGACCGATAATCCGAGCAGACCGCCGATGGCCAGACGATGGGGCCGGACGAAGCTGTACAGCCACTTCAGCGCGGTTTGCAGCGCTTGTGGATCCTGGCTGTCGATCAGCCTGACGATCAAGCGCTGCATCAACTGCGCAACTGTTTGAGCTTGCGATACAGCGTCGCCCGGCTGATGCCCAGCGCGTCGGCGGCCGCCGAAACATTGCCCTGATGGCTGTCCAGGGATTGGCGGATCAGCTCCAGTTCGTTCTCGCGGATGCTGCCGGTCTGTGGTCGGTCGCTGGTGTTGAGGTCGTCGAGCATGCTGTCGGGCAGATGTTCCAGACTCAACTCGGTCTCGCCGTCTTCGCGCATGGCCAAGGCCGTGCGCAGGACCATTTCCAGTTGGCGGATATTGCCCGGCCAGTGGTAGCCGGCCAGCAAGCTGTTCAAGTCTTCACGCAACTTGACCGAAGGCGCGCCCAGTTTGCCCAGCAGGTTGTCCACCAACCCACTGAAATCTTCGCGCTCGCGCAGGGCCGGCAACACCACGCTGATACCGTTGACCCGATAGAACAGGTCCTCGCGAAACTGCTTGTCCTCCACCAGACGCTTGAGGTCGCGGTGGGTGGCGCAGATCAGCGCAACGTCGATGTCCTGCTCCTCGCCGGCACCCAGCGGCGCGACCTTGCGGTCCTGCAGGACTCGCAACAAACGCGCCTGCAACGCCAGCGGCATGTCGCCGATTTCATCGAGAAACAGCGTGCCGCCATGGGCCTGTTGCAGACGGCCGATCATCCCGCCGCGACGGGAACCGGTGAACGCGCCTTCGCGATACCCAAACAGTTCCGACTCGATCAAGCCTTCCGGGATCGCCGCGCAGTTCACCGCGATAAAGGGTTTGTCGCAGCGGCTGCCAGCCAGGTGCAGCGCCCGGGCGATGACTTCCTTGCCGGTGCCGGTTTCGCCCAGCAGCAATACCGGCAGTTCATTGGCCAGGCCTTGCCGGGCCATGCGCAGGGCCCGCGAATAGCGGACATTATTGCCGGCCAGGGTTTCCAGATCCGCTTGGGGTTTTACCGGTTTGTTGGCGCTGCGCGCGGTGCTGGAGATATTGACCGAACGCTGTGGCGCACGCAGGGTTTTGTAGAAGAATTCGCCCTTGGCGGTTTGCAGGCTGCCGATGCCGCCTTGTTGCAGGCGCGCCAGCAGTTGCAGGCCATCAACCCCGAGAAACTCTTCGCAACGATGCCCCACCAGGGCCGGGCGCTCGGCGTGAAGCAACTGGCAGGCCTGGGCACTGGCCGCGAGAATCTGCCCACCCAGGCTCACCGCCAGCAGGCCTTGCCAGGGCGACTCGAGGTACTGTCGACGACTGTGGAAGGCCAGGACGATTTGGTCCGGATAGCTGGAGTTAAACACCCGGCTTTCAATCTGGCTGACCGCCATGGCCAGCAATGCGGTGCTGTCATGGACGCGCCCGAGCGGGCCTTCGCGGGTCAGGTCGAGCACACCGAGGATTTCGCCCTGGGGGCAATGAATCGGCACCGAAGTGCAGGAGTAATCGCTCAAGCGATCGAGGTAGTGCTCACCGCAGTCGATCAGGGTCGGCCGGGCTTCCACCAGTGCGGTGCCGAGGGCGTTGGTGCCTCGAGCGGCTTCGCTCCAGCAGGCACCGAGGGTGATGTCTTGCAGCCCACTGCCCTTGAGGCGGTCGGCGCGGCCTTCGACGGCCAGAATGGTCGCGTCGCAATTGGCCAGGATAATCAGGCCTTCCTTGCCTTGGCGCGCAGCCAGGTAATCGATCGCCGGCATCGCCGCATCGATCAACAGTCGATTGCTGGCCAGCAGCACTTCGAGGCTGGCGCTCGATTCCAGCGCCAGTTCATGCTTGGCGTTGAAATGCACCCCATGGCTGAGGCTGCGCCGCCATGATGCATCGATTTCGGCCCGCAACACCCCATCGGGGACTTCGCCTTCGAGGTGAAGTTTTTCCCGAGCCAACCGGGCTTCGTGTTGCAGCTCACTGTTAATTGTTTTTATTAGAGTCATCAAGCGCTCCGGATCGGTCCGCCCAGTAAAGCCTGCGCCAGGATACATCAGCGCCTGATGCAATCTTTACGTTAACGTCAAGGCGATGGCAAGTGCCGTATGGCGATTCACCACAACCTTGAGCTTTGTGATGTTCTGTAGGAGCTGCCGCAGGCTGCGATCTTTTCGGGGCCGCCGCAAAGCAAGATCAAAAGATCGCAGCCTGCGGCAGCTCCTACAGGGTGGTGCATTTATTCAGAAAGCACGCGTTATCGTTAACGTCCATCGAGCAATCGAGCGTCGACCGGCTGCTCCTACATTTAGGGCAAGCCCGCGAAGGAGACCTGTCAGATCTGCCACGCCTCAGGAGCCGCAAAAAACGCCCGTGCATTGTCCTCCAGACTTTCCAGGTGATACCCGCCCTCCTGCACGATCAAACAGGGCAAGCCAAGGCTACGAATACGCTCGCCCAATTTGGCGAAACCTTCGCGGGTCACCGCCACTTTGCTTTGCGGGTCCAACTCATAAATGTCGAAGCCCAGGGACAGCACCAGCACCTGCGCGCCAAAGTCCTTCACTGCCGACAACGCCACCTCGAGTTGAGCGAGGAAGTCCGCCTCACTGGCACCGTGGGCCATCGGCAGGTTGAGGTTGAAACCTTCCCCCGCACCGCTTCCGCGCTCGTCGGCAAAACCGGCAACTCCCGGGTAAAAGTTGGTCGGATCGCCATGCACCGAGACATACAGCACATCATCGCGATCGTAGAAAATCTCCTGAATACCCTGACCGTGATGCATGTCGGTATCCAGCACCGCGACCCGTTCAAAACCGCTGCGCAGTACCTGGGCGGCGATCGCCGCGTTGTTCAGGTAACAAAAGCCACCCGCCGCTTCTGCGCGCGCATGGTGCCCCGGTGGCCGGCACAGGGCATAGGCTGCCGACTCTCCATCGAGCAACGCCTGGGCACCGGCAATTGCGCTTTGCGCCGACCAATAGGCCGAACGCCAGGTCAGTTCACCCACCGGGCAACTGCCATCGGCCAGGTAACGCGCAGCCTGGGCGAGAATCCCGCGCAGGGCATTGGGTTCGCGAACGAAGATGTTCGACATCACCTCATCGCCCCAGTCTTCGGGGATTTCCTTCCAGCGCTCATGGGCCTCCCGGAGGAATTCCAGATAGGCCGCACCATGCACCGCCAGCAAAGGTTGCATGCCGGCATCCGCAGGTTGCACTACTTCAAAGCCCAGGGAGTAGGCCGCCTGCACAAGTCGCTCGGCCCGCTCGGGGACTTCCTGTGGCGTGCGCATCTGGCCACGGGAGTAGTAGCTGCGCGGATGGTGGAGCAACTGTTCGGGGTGGAAAAAACTGCGCATCAGCGCCTCCTTATTACGCCTGACCGGCGCGAGCCAGTACCGCGTTGAGCAACACATCAGTGCCCTGACGCACGTCTTCGGGCAACACGTCTTCGGCTTCGTTATGGCTCAAGCCGCCGACGCAAGGAATGAATACCATGGCCGTCGGGCAGAACCGCGCCAGATGAATCGCATCATGCCCGGCACCGCTGACAATCGTTTGCTGAGCGTAGCCCAGACCATCCACTGCCCGCTGCACTGCCGCCACGCAATCGGCATCGAACGGCGTCGCCGGACTGATCCAGTGCGGGCTGATGGTCACCTTCAAACCACGGCCCTCGGCGATGGTCTGCAAGTGTTCGCGGACCTGCTGCTCCATGGCCGCGATTGCTTCATCGCGGTGATGACGTAAATCCACCGTGAAGTTCACCAGGCCTGGAATGGTATTGCGCGAGGACTTGGCAATGCTCAGTTCGCCGACCGTGGTCAGCCCTTCGGGGACGAAATCAGTCGCCAGTGCTTCCACCGCCAGAATCATCTGAGCGGCGCCGTAGAGGGCGTCCTTGCGCAATGGCATAGGCGTAGTGCCGGCGTGGGCGGCCATGCCCTCGACCCGTACGTCGAGCCAACGAATGGCCTGGCCACCGCTGACCACGCCGATGCTCTTGGCGTTGTCTTCAAGGATCGGGCCCTGTTCGATGTGGGCTTCGAAATAAGCATCCACTGCCCCGCCCAATGGCCGCTCACCCGCGTAACCGGTGCGTTGCAGCGCCTCGGCCACACTGATGCCATCGATGTCACGCACGGCCAGTGCCGCATCCAGATCCATGATCCCGGTGAACACTGCCGAACCGAACATTGCCGGAGTGAAGCGCGCGCCTTCTTCGTTGGTCCAGACCGCCACTTCCAGCGGCTTGCGGGTCTTGATGCCGAAGTCATTCAGACGTCGCACCACTTCCAGGCCGGCGAGCACGCCGTATACACCGTCGAAACGCCCGCCTTCGGGCTGGGTGTCGAGGTGGCTGCCCATCATCACCGGAGCGGCATCCGGATCGGTCCCGGCGCGGCGGGCAAACAGGTTGCCGATCGGATCCACGCTCAAGGTCATCCCGGCCTCGCGACACCACTGGGCAAACAATTCGCGCCCGGCCTTGTCTTCATCGCTCAGGGCCAGACGGCAGCTGCCACCGCGCGCCGTTGTGCCGATTTCAGCCATGGCCATCAAGCTGGCCCACAGACGTTCGCCATTGATTTTCAACATCAGTCACTCTCCAAAAATAGGGGGCGCTCAAGCGCCAAAGGGCATTTCCGGGCGATCATCAGAACAGCGGCAAGCTGTAACTCACCACCAGGCGATTCTGATCCTGATCACGAGAGACTTCGCTGCGCGACGCAGCATTGCGCCAACCCATGGCCACGTTTTTGAGCGGACCGCTCTGGATCACGTAATCGAGGCTGAAGTCGCGCTCCCATTCCTTTTGATCCTTGCCTGATGCGGTCTGAATCCCCGTGCCAGACAAGTACATGGCCGAGGCTTTGAGCCCCGGTACGCCGAGGGCTGCAAAGTCATAGGTGTATTGAGCGAAACCGGTACGCTCGCCGGCGCGGGTGAAGTTCTGGATATAGCGATCGGTCAGCAGATATACACTGGAGCCCGAAGCGCCTTTGTCCGGCAAACCGCCCTGATTGAGCTGGACGAAGTTGCTGTCCCTGGACACCTGTTGATAACCCGCCATCAGCGCATGGGCGCCGATACTCCAAGTGAAGGCCAGGCTCCAGGTGTCGTTATCGATCTTGCCGTTGCCATCCTGAGTGAAGCCGCTGACCCGATAGCCTTCGCTACGCCCGGCAGTGGATGCGTTGGCCCCCTCGCTGGTGGTCTTGAAGTAGCGCAGGTCGGATTTCAGCGAGCCAAAGTCACCCAGTCTCAAGTCATGCACCAGCCCGCCGAAGTGTTGTTGGTAATAGTCCTCGAGGTTGGCGTAGTAATACTGAGCGAGCAGCGCGTCGGTGACCTTGTAATCGGCCCCGGCGAAATTGAACGAGTTGCTTTCCTGTGTCCCGCCCGCCACTGCCAATCCGGTGCGGTCACTGGAGCCCCGGCCGGTCGCATGTTCGATATGGCCGCCGGTCAGGGTCAAATGTTCGAAGTCCTTGGAGACGATCTGCCCGCCTTCGAAGGTCTGCGGCAACAGGCGACCATCGTTAGCCACCAGAATCGGCAGCTTGGGCGTCAATGTGCCGTAACGCATCTCTGTCCTGGCAAATCGCATCTTCGCCGTTGTGCCCAGACGTGCCCATTGCTCAGCGGCACCGTTACCGTCGTCCGGGATCATCGAGCTACCCACATGGCGACCGTCACCGCTGTCGAGGCGAACGCCCAGCAGTCCCAAAGCATCAACCCCGAACCCCAGAGGGCCTTCGGTAAAACCCGATTGATAATTGAGCATGAAGCCCTGGGCCCATTCCTCGGTTTTCGATGGGGCGGCCGTGCCGTCGCGGTTGTCGTTATTGTAATAAAAGTTTCGAACACCCAGTGTCGCGTGGCTGTCTTTAATAAAGTCCGCCATGCTCAACGGACTGAAAAGTGCACTACCCATTATGGCTAGCGCCAAGGGTTGTTTATTCATTAAATGGAATCCCATAAAGTAGCAGTTGCCCTTGAGGGGCAACTTTCTACTATTGATTAGTTACGATACTCAGTACTTGCGCCACGGGCTCGCCAGCGCACAACCGTACCAATAACTGCGGCTCGGCGAGATCTGAAGCCAGCGCCTGCTCAATCACTCCGGCTGCAGTTTGCAGGTCGAGAAACAGCACGCCGTTATCGTCGGCCAACACCAGATCGCCGGGGTGCACTACAACCCCCGCGCAGTGAATCGGCTGATTGATCGGGCTGTCACCACGGCCATGCAGCTTGGTGGTCAGCAGGCTGGTGCCGCGGGCGAACACCGGCAAGCCGGCCTCGCGCAACTCAAGCAGGTCGGTCACCACACCGTCGACCACTATCCCGACGGCGCCCGCGCAACGGGCCGCGCAACTGGTGACCGCACCCACCGGCGCATGCCGCAGGTCACCGCCGGTCTCGATGACCAGCACATCCCCGGGCTGCAACAGCGCCAGCGCCTGGTTCACGGCAATGGCGTCGGCGCCACGCAGGCTCAGGGTCACGGCACGACCGACCAGCCTGACGCCCGGAACCATGGCGCGCAGTTGCGAATCGGCAAAACCGTCTTCGAGAAAATGCCCCAGCGTGGGGAAACTCACTGTTTTGAACTGTTCGATCAACTTATCCACGTTCCGGGGCTCCCTTGATCAATTCGGCCACGCAGTCGATTTCCAGCGACACTCCCCAGAGCGCGACACACACAGTGGTTCGCGCCGGTGGTGCGTGACCGAGCAACTCGCGGTAAACCTCGTTGAACGGCTCCAGCTGCGCGGGGTCGGTCAGGTAGGCGTTGACCTTGACCAGATGACTGAAGTCGGACCCGGCTTCGATCAGGATCGCCTCCAGGTTGCGCAGGGTCTGACGCACCTGGTCGGGGAAACTCGCGGGCTGGTCGTCGAGCCCGCCCTGTGCCGGAATCTGCCCGGCGGTAAAGACCAGATGGCCGCTGACCACTGCTTGTGAATAAGGGCCCACCGGGCCGATGAAACCGGGTGCTGACTGGATTCTGCGCATGTTGTGTGAACTCCTACGGGATCAGGCCGCAGCCGATTTCAGGGAGGTGGCGGGCTGGCCATCGGCCGTGACCGGGATTTCGCTGATGTCTCTCTTGAAGGTTTCGGTCAGCAGCAACAGCGCCACCAACGAAATCAGCGACGCGCCGATCATGTACCAGGCCACGGACGAACCTTGACCGGTGGCCGCAAGCAAGGCGGTGGTGACAATCGGCGTCGCTGCGCTGCCCAGAAGACCGGACAGCATGTAGCTGATAGACAACCCCGAATAACGAACCCGGGTACCGAACAGCTCGGCGAGGAAGGTTGCAATTGGTCCGTAGTTGGCGGCGAACGCGGTCATCAACAGCAGGTAGCCGAAGATCACCATCGACAGTTCCTTGGTGTCCATCAACCAGAACATCGGGAACGCCACCAGCGCTTCAGCGACGATACCGGCAACGATGATCGGCTTGCGTCCGTAACGATCCGACAGCGCCCCGAACACCGGCAGCATGACGATGCACCAGGCACAGGACAGCAGCACCACGCCGAGCATCACGCTGCGGCTGAAACCGAGGTTCTGCGTGCCATAAGTCAGACCGAAAGCGACGATGATATTGAAGGAAGCGCCAGTCGACATGGTGGCAATACCGCCCAGCACCACTTGCTTCCAGTATTTGCGGAAGACTTCGGCCACCGGCATCTTGACCTGAACCTCAGCCTCCTTGACCTTGTTGAAGGCCGGGGTTTCGGCAATGTTCAGGCGGATATACAGGCCTACCGCAATCAACACCACGCTGCCCAGGAACGGAATCCGCCAGCCCCATGCCAACAGGTCTTCAGGCGACAACCAGGCGGCAATCACCAGGAATGCCAGGTTGGCGATCATGGTCCCGGCCGGCACCCCGATCTGTACCCACGAACCATAGAGTCCGCGTTTGTTGGCCGGCGCATGTTCCACCGCCATCAAAACCGCGCCACCCCACTCACCGCCCAGCGCCAGGCCTTGAATCACCCGCAGCAACAGCAAGAGAATGGGCGCCCAGATGCCGATGGCCGCGTAATTGGGTAACAGACCAATGGCGAAGGTCGCCGCGCCCATGGTCAACAGCGAAATCAACAGCATCGATTTGCGCCCGAGACGGTCGCCGTAATGTCCGAACAGTGCCGCACCGACAATCCGCGCCAGATAGGCCGACGCAAACGTACCAAATGCCAGCAAGGTGCCGATCAGCGGGTCAAAATCCGGGAAAAACACTTTGTTGAACACCAAGGCCGAAGCGGTGGCGAACACAAACAAGTCATACCACTCCACTGTGGTGCCGATCACGCTGGCGACTGCCACTTTCTTCATGCTTATTTCAACTTCTGGTGGTGCGACTGACTTTTCTACAGACGATACTTCGCTCATAACTGTCTCCAGAGAGTTCTCACGAACTCTTATTTAATTGTTCTAACTGGCAGTAAAACGTTTAAGGCGAGGATTGTTTTTTTATAACCGACTCGTCATAGCGAGCCGGTTCGCAAGGCACGTGTTATCTATAACTTCCAAGTTGTTCAGTGCTATTCAATAACCCAGCGTCATATCCACGGTATTCAACAACGGTTCACCGGCATTCAAGCGTCGAACATTTTCCGCTACCTGTTCGGCAATACAGTCATGGGACGCCGCCGAAGCCATATGCGGGGTAATAGTTACGCCCGGCATGTTCCACAGCTTATGTTCCAGGGGTAAGGGTTCACGTTCGAATACATCAAGCAATGCGCCACGCAACTGACCACTGGCCAGCGCCTGCTCGAGATCGTCGACCCGCAGATGAGCGCCCCGACCACAGTTGACCAGCGCCGCGCCCCTGGCCAGTCGGGCGAAAGTACTGCTACCAAGAATCCCGCGAGTTTCAGCGGTCAACGGCAGCAGGTTGATCAACAACTCCACACCCTCGAGAAAGGGTTCAAAACCTTCAGCCCCGGCGAATGTCTGCACACCCGGCAAGTCCTTGGCACCACGGGCCCAACCGCGCACCGCATAACCGGCGGCGGCCAGGTCACTGGCGATGGCACTGCCCAGCGAGCCAAGGCCCATGACCCCTACCCGAAACTGCCCGGCCGAACGCTGCAGCGGACGTTGCCAGATCTGTTCAGATTGCTGTTGCAGGACTTGATCGAAACCGCGGTGATAGTGAATCACTGCCCAACGCACGTACTCGGTCATCCCCTGGCGATGGCCGGGATCGACCACTCGGCACACCGGCAAATCGGGACACGAAGGGTCGTGTTCCAGATGATCGACCCCGGCGGCCACCGAGTGAATGACTTGAAGATGGCTCAAGGCGCCCAGGCTGCCTGGCAATGGAAACCAGCACGCCGCAACCTGCGCCTGAGCCGCCAATGGATCATCCATCAGCACCGCCTTTACCTGCGGAGCAGAACGGGCAAAAGCGCCTTGCAGTTGTTCGAGCAAGAGGCTGTCGCGTGACAGCAGGACGACGGTGTTCATGAGCAGTAAGACTCGCGCTGGGACTCAATCAGGGTCAGGGCGGCCTCCCAGGCCAGATTGATGATGTTGTCGGACTCATCCCGATCGAACTGCTCGGCCGTGTGCACGCAGACTTCCGGGGAAGGGAAATGCAGCGCCGAACCACCGGACAGCGCCTGGACCTGCGCCTGGCAGGCACGCTCCAGAAAATGAATTTCCTGGAAGGCTTGAGCCACGCTGATACCACCGACCAACAGCCCGTGATTACGCAGAATCATCGCCCTGTGCGGCCCCAGATCGGCAATCAAGCGCTCGCGCTCATCCAGCGACAAGGCGATGCCTTCATAGGTGTGATACGCCAGCTTGCCGTAGAACTTCAGTGCATGCTGGCTGATCGGCAACAACCCTTGCTTCTGGGCGGCGACCGCCATGCCAGCGGCGGTATGGGTATGGATCACGCAATTCAAGTCCGGGCGGGCCATGTGAATCGCCGAGTGAATGACAAACCCTGCCGTGTTGACCCGATGGTCGGCATAGGCCGGGTCGACGATCCGCCCCTGCTGGTCGATGCGCACCAGATCCGAGGCGCGCATCCGGTCGAAAATGACTCCGTAGCGATTGATCAGGAAATGATGTTCAGGCCCTGGAATGCGCAGGGTAATGTGGGTATCGATCAGGTCGGTCATGCGAAAGTGCGCGACCATCCGGTACAGCGCCGCCAAATCGCAACGGGCCTGCCATTCAACCGGATCAATGTGTTCAGGTTTGCTCACGAGTACACCTCTTTGGGAGCGTGGGAGACGACCGGGCTGGCCCGCAACCGGGCCAGACCGCAAACGCCGATCAGGGACAGGGTTGCCAGCAGCGAGAAGAACACCGCCAGCGGTAACCATTGTCCGGAAAACTTGCTTGCCAGCAGCGTGCCGATCAGCGGCGTGGTGCCACCGGCCAGGGCGCAGCTCAATTGGTAGGCGATAGAAATGCCCGAGTAGCGCAGGTGCACCGGGAAGGCTTGGGTCATGTAACCGGCGATGACCGCGTACAGCGCCGAGAGGATCACCACCGCCAGGGCGATGCCGATGATCATCAGCAGGATGTTTTGCGTGCCGACCAGCAGGAACATCGGATACGGTGTGACCACGCACAGCAAAGCGACGAGCTTGAGAAAGCGGCCTTCGCCGATGCGCTCGGCCAGCAGCGCGGAAAGCGGTTGGGACAGCAGCTGGATGATGGTCACCAGAAACAGACAGTCGAGAATCGTCGAGCGGGCGATGCCTTGATACTGGGTGACGTAAGTGATCATGAAGGTGTTGGTGAAGAAGAACCCGGCCGAACCGATGGTCACTGCCGCGGCGGCAAACAGAATCTGCCGCCAGCAGGTGCGGATCACTTCCATTACCGGGTATTTGGCGGTCTTGTTGTTGTCCCGGGCTGCGGCGAATTCCGGCGATTCGTGGACCCCGGAGCGGATCATCAAACCGACCATCATCAGCACGCCGCTGGCGAGGAATGGCAGACGCCAGCCCCAAGTGAGGAAGTCTTGCTGATCGAGGGAAGTCACTAGGCGAAAGGCGATCAATGCCAGCAGCAAACCCGCCGGGCTGCCGAGTTGAGCGAAGGACGCGTAGAACGTCTTGCGGT
Source organism: Pseudomonas sp. KH_050 (assembly GCF_057838875.1). Lineage (NCBI taxonomy): Bacteria > Pseudomonadati > Pseudomonadota > Gammaproteobacteria > Pseudomonadales > Pseudomonadaceae > Pseudomonas > Pseudomonas sp. KH_050. The sequence continues at coordinate 5,047,354 of NZ_CM174478.1, forward strand.
TGGCCGGTGCGTGCTCGCTGGCCATCAGCACCGCCCCGCCCCATTCGCCGCCGACCGAAATGCCCTGGATCAGTCGCAGCGCGATCAGACCGATCGGTGCCCAGATGCCGACGCTGGCGTAGCTGGGCAACAGGCCGATACCGGTGGTAGCCAGGCCCATCAGTGCCATGGTCACCAGCAGCATTTTCTTGCGGCCCAGGCGATCACCCAGATGACCGAACACCATGCCGGCCATAGGGCGGGCAATGAAGCCGACGGCAAAACTGCCGAACGCCGCCAGGGTGCTCATCACCGGGTCGCTGCTGGGGAAAAACACTTGCCCGAGCACCAACGCCGCCGCCGTCGCATAGATGTAGAAATCGTAGAACTCAATGGTGGTGCCAATAAAGGCGGCCGCCGCCGCTCGTCGCGGCTGAGGGGTGATGTGCATGCAAGGACCCTGTGTCTTTATTTTTGGGGCAGGTACTGAAGGCTGAATACGGTTGCGCTCTATGGCGCTTGTGGTCTTTATCGCTGCCGGGCTAGGATTAGTCAATTTTCATATTCTTATCTTTACTATTAGCTCTGCTACTACCAGGAAAAATCATGCCCTCACCGATCTCTACCGACAACCCCTGGGTCGGCCGCCGTTTCCTCAATGATCGCCTCGACTGGAACCTCTTGCGCACTTACCTGGTGATTGGTCAGGAGGGCAGCATGAGCCGCGCCGCTGCGCGTTTGCACATCACCCAGTCGGCCGTGAGCCAGGCGCTCAAACGTCTCGAAGAACAACTCGATTGCGTGCTGATTGCGCGCAGCGGACGACGCTTCGACCTGACCGGAACCGGGGAAGAAGTGCTGCGCATTGCTGCGGATATTTATGGAGATATTTCGCGGTTGGGGACGGTGGTGGAGAGTCGGCATGACGACCTGGTGGGCAAAATTCGCCTGCTCACCGTCAGCGGTGTCCAGTCGTCGCACTACGATGAGTTTCTGGCGGACTTCCATGTCACCCACCCGAACGTCGAGCTGGAAGTCGAAGTGATGGGCAGCTCGAACATCATCAGTTCGCTGCTGCAAAAAACCGCCACGGTGGGCGTAGGGTTGTGCCGGCTGGCACAGCCACGACTGGAGCAACGCGTGCTGTTTCGCGAGCGTTATGCGTACTTTTGCGGGCAACGCCATCGGCTGTTCGGCCAGGAGAATCTGACACTGGAACAGCTTGCCGCCGAGAACTTCGTCACCTTCACCAGCGATCAACTGGGCGGCAATCTTTCACCCCTGACGCTGTTTCGCGACCAGCAAGGGTTTACCGGCAAGATCGTCGCATCCTCTACCAGTTTCGAAGAAATTCACCGCTTGATCTGCGCAGGATTCGGCATCGGGGCTTTACCCACTCATCTGGTGCGCCGGGATGTCGAGCAGGGTCTGCTCTGGCGTCTACCGCCTGAAGACGGGGTGGTGGATTTCGATATCCAGCTGCTATGGAATCGCGAGCAACGAATGAGCCAGGCCGAGAGCGTGTTTCTGGAGAGCTTCCAGCACATGCTCAGCATTCGGGAGCAGGTGCTGTGAAGGACGAGTGGCCTGTGTGGCCAGCCTCAGACGTGGGGATCGCCTGGCGCTTTGCCCGGCGCGGCATAGTGCGGCTTCAGGTGGCCGTCCTGATCCAGTAACCAGGCGTCCATGATCTGTCGCACCACGGGACCGGACCGCCGATTACCCAGGGCCTCCTCAGTCGCTTCCTGGAGCTTGATGTCGAGATGCTTTTGCCCGGCGTCAGGTCGGTGTGCTTGAGCACCCGCAGCACGCGCCCCAGGGCATTGGTTTCGACTTCTTCATAGCCGACATGACCGTGCAACTCGGATTCGTAGAAACGCTCGATACCGGTCTTGCCGATCGACTGCGTACCGCGGTACTCCACTGAGTCCAGGACCTTGGATTCTTTCTCGTTGATCCGCCCGACATCGACTGTAGATCTCTGATGCCTGCTCTATTTTGAAGGCCGTTCCGGCCTTATCGCAGCCTGGCGGCAGCGCCTACGAATCGCGCGCAAAAACAAAACCCCTACCTGCAGATGCAGATAGGGGTTTTGGAATTTAATCTTGACGATGACCTACTCTCACATGGGGAAACCCCACACTACCATCGGCGATGCATCGTTTCACTGCTGAGTTCGGGATGGGATCAGGTGGTTCCAATGCTCTATGGTCGTCAAGAAATTCGGTAGCCGGGTCGTCTTCTCTTGCGAGATCACGCTCCAGCGAATGGGTATGTAATAGATTTGTGCTGCTTTTGTGAGTGGTGCAAACTTTCGACTGTTGCGTCTTCACACACCGCAATCTGGCGCCCCTTTTTGTTTCCAATTCAGGGATCAACAAATTGCTTGGGTGTTATATGGTCAAGCCTCACGGGCAATTAGTATTGGTTAGCTCAACGCCTCACAGCGCTTACACACCCAACCTATCAACGTCGTAGTCTTCGACGGCCCTTCAGGGGACTCAAGGTCCCAGTGAGATCTCATCTTGAGGCTAGTTTCCCGCTTAGATGCTTTCAGCGGTTATCTATTCCGAACATAGCTACCCGGCAATGCCACTGGCGTGACAACCGGAACACCAGAGGTTCGTCCACTCCGGTCCTCTCGTACTAGGAGCAGCCCCTCTCAAATCTCAAACGTCCACGGCAGATAGGGACCGAACTGTCTCACGACGTTCTAAACCCAGCTCGCGTACCACTTTAAATGGCGAACAGCCATACCCTTGGGACCGGCTTCAGCCCCAGGATGTGATGAGCCGACATCGAGGTGCCAAACACCGCCGTCGATATGAACTCTTGGGCGGTATCAGCCTGTTATCCCCGGAGTACCTTTTATCCGTTGAGCGATGGCCCTTCCATACAGAACCACCGGATCACTAAGACCTACTTTCGTACCTGCTCGACGTGTCTGTCTCGCAGTCAAGCGCGCTTTTGCCTTTATACTCTACGACCGATTTCCGACCGGTCTGAGCGCACCTTCGTACTCCTCCGTTACTCTTTAGGAGGAGACCGCCCCAGTCAAACTACCCACCATACACTGTCCTCGATCCGGATAACGGACCTGAGTTAGAACCTCAAAGTTGCCAGGGTGGTATTTCAAGGTTGGCTCCACGCAGACTGGCGTCCACGCTTCAAAGCCTCCCACCTATCCTACACAAGCAAATTCAAAGTCCAGTGCAAAGCTATAGTAAAGGTTCACGGGGTCTTTCCGTCTAGCCGCGGATACACTGCATCTTCACAGCGATTTCAATTTCACTGAGTCTCGGGTGGAGACAGCGCCGCCATCGTTACGCCATTCGTGCAGGTCGGAACTTACCCGACAAGGAATTTCGCTACCTTAGGACCGTTATAGTTACGGCCGCCGTTTACCGGGGCTTCGATCAAGAGCTTCGCGTTAGCTAACCCCATCAATTAACCTTCCGGCACCGGGCAGGCGTCACACCCTATACGTCCACTTTCGTGTTTGCAGAGTGCTGTGTTTTTAATAAACAGTCGCAGCGGCCTGGTATCTTCGACCGGCATGAGCTTACGGAGCAAGTCCTTCACCCTCACCGGCGCACCTTCTCCCGAAGTTACGGTGCCATTTTGCCTAGTTCCTTCACCCGAGTTCTCTCAAGCGCCTTGGTATTCTCTACCCAACCACCTGTGTCGGTTTGGGGTACGGTTCCTGGTTACCTGAAGCTTAGAAGCTTTTCTTGGAAGCATGGCATCAACCACTTCGCTAACTAAAAGTTAGCTCGTCATCAGCTCTCGGCCTTAAGATCCCGGATTTACCTAAGATCTCAGCCTACCACCTTAAACTTGGACAACCAACGCCAAGCTGGCCTAGCCTTCTCCGTCCCTCCATCGCAATAACCAGAAGTACAGGAATATTAACCTGTTTTCCATCGACTACGCTTTTCAGCCTCGCCTTAGGGACCGACTAACCCTGCGTCGATTAACGTTGCGCAGGAAACCTTGGTCTTTCGGCGTGGGTGTTTTTCACACCCATTATCGTTACTCATGTCAGCATTCGCACTTCTGATACCTCCAGCAAGCTTCTCAACTCACCTTCACAGGCTTACAGAACGCTCCTCTACCGCATCACCTAAGTGATACCCGTAGCTTCGGTGTATGGTTTGAGCCCCGTTACATCTTCCGCGCAGGCCGACTCGACTAGTGAGCTATTACGCTTTCTTTAAAGGGTGGCTGCTTCTAAGCCAACCTCCTAGCTGTCTAAGCCTTCCCACATCGTTTCCCACTTAACCATAACTTTGGGACCTTAGCTGACGGTCTGGGTTGTTTCCCTTTTCACGACGGACGTTAGCACCCGCCGTGTGTCTCCCATGCTCGGCACTTGTAGGTATTCGGAGTTTGCATCGGTTTGGTAAGTCGGGATGACCCCCTAGCCGAAACAGTGCTCTACCCCCTACAGTGATACATGAGGCGCTACCTAAATAGCTTTCGAGGAGAACCAGCTATCTCCGAGCTTGATTAGCCTTTCACTCCGATCCACAGGTCATCCGCTAACTTTTCAACGGTAGTCGGTTCGGTCCTCCAGTTAGTGTTACCCAACCTTCAACCTGCCCATGGATAGATCGCCCGGTTTCGGGTCTATTCCCAGCGACTAGACGCCCTATTAAGACTCGCTTTCGCTACGCCTCCCCTATTCGGTTAAGCTCGCCACTGAAAATAAGTCGCTGACCCATTATACAAAAGGTACGCAGTCACCCAACAAAGTGGGCTCCCACTGCTTGTACGCATACGGTTTCAGGATCTATTTCACTCCCCTCTCCGGGGTTCTTTTCGCCTTTCCCTCACGGTACTAGTTCACTATCGGTCAGTCAGTAGTATTTAGCCTTGGAGGATGGTCCCCCCATATTCAGACAAGGTTTCTCGTGCCCCGTCCTACTCGATTTCATGACCAAGAGATTTTCGCGTACAGGGCTATCACCCACTATGGCCGCACTTTCCAGAGCGTTCCGCTAATCTCAAAGCCACTTAAGGGCTAGTCCCCGTTCGCTCGCCACTACTAAGGGAATCTCGGTTGATTTCTTTTCCTCAGGGTACTTAGATGTTTCAGTTCCCCTGGTTCGCTTCTTACGCCTATGTATTCAGCGTAAGATACCTAACTTATGTTAGGTGGGTTCCCCCATTCAGACATCTCCGGATCACAGTCTGTTTGCCGACTCCCCGAAGCTTTTCGCAGGCTACCACGTCTTTCATCGCCTCTGACTGCCAAGGCATCCACCGTATGCGCTTCTTCACTTGACCATATAACCCCAAGCAATCTGGTTATACTGTGAAGACGACATTCGCCGAAAATTCGCATGCTTGCTCATAAAGAGCAACTCACAAATTTTACCTTAGCCTGATCCGTTACCAGTGAAAGTAACGTTCAGTCTATCTTTCTATCACATACCCAAATTTTTAAAGAACGATCTAATCAAAAAGATCAGAAATCAACATTCACCATCGCTTGATGGAATGCTCATTTCTAAGCTTTACAATTCAGAAGCAGTTAGTGGTGGAGCCAAACGGGATCGAACCGTTGACCTCCTGCGTGCAAGGCAGGCGCTCTCCCAGCTGAGCTATGGCCCCGTATTTCTACAGGCGTTTCCCACACAAAATTGGTGGGTCTGGGCAGATTCGAACTGCCGACCTCACCCTTATCAGGGGTGCGCTCTAACCAACTGAGCTACAGACCCAATTTCGAGCTTGTAACTGTTAGCGTGAGCTATCAGCCTGGAGCTTAAAGCTGCTTCTATCGTCTTCTTCAATGAATCAAGCAATTCGTGTGGGAACTTATGGAGCAGCTGATGTCGTCGATTAAGGAGGTGATCCAGCCGCAGGTTCCCCTACGGCTACCTTGTTACGACTTCACCCCAGTCATGAATCACACCGTGGTAACCGTCCTCCCGAAGGTTAGACTAGCTACTTCTGGTGCAACCCACTCCCATGGTGTGACGGGCGGTGTGTACAAGGCCCGGGAACGTATTCACCGCGACATTCTGATTCGCGATTACTAGCGATTCCGACTTCACGCAGTCGAGTTGCAGACTGCGATCCGGACTACGATCGGTTTTCTGGGATTAGCTCCACCTCGCGGCTTGGCAACCCTCTGTACCGACCATTGTAGCACGTGTGTAGCCCAGGCCGTAAGGGCCATGATGACTTGACGTCATCCCCACCTTCCTCCGGTTTGTCACCGGCAGTCTCCTTAGAGTGCCCACCATAACGTGCTGGTAACTAAGGACAAGGGTTGCGCTCGTTACGGGACTTAACCCAACATCTCACGACACGAGCTGACGACAGCCATGCAGCACCTGTCTCAATGCTCCCGAAGGCACTCCGCTATCTCTAGCAGATTCATTGGATGTCAAGGCCTGGTAAGGTTCTTCGCGTTGCTTCGAATTAAACCACATGCTCCACCGCTTGTGCGGGCCCCCGTCAATTCATTTGAGTTTTAACCTTGCGGCCGTACTCCCCAGGCGGTCAACTTAATGCGTTAGCTGCGCCACTAAGAGCTCAAGGCTCCCAACGGCTAGTTGACATCGTTTACGGCGTGGACTACCAGGGTATCTAATCCTGTTTGCTCCCCACGCTTTCGCACCTCAGTGTCAGTATCAGTCCAGGTGGTCGCCTTCGCCACTGGTGTTCCTTCCTATATCTACGCATTTCACCGCTACACAGGAAATTCCACCACCCTCTACCATACTCTAGCTTGTCAGTTTTGAATGCAGTTCCCAGGTTGAGCCCGGGGATTTCACATCCAACTTAACAAACCACCTACGCGCGCTTTACGCCCAGTAATTCCGATTAACGCTTGCACCCTCTGTATTACCGCGGCTGCTGGCACAGAGTTAGCCGGTGCTTATTCTGTCGGTAACGTCAAGACAATCACGTATTAGGTAACTGCCCTTCCTCCCAACTTAAAGTGCTTTACAATCCGAAGACCTTCTTCACACACGCGGCATGGCTGGATCAGGCTTTCGCCCATTGTCCAATATTCCCCACTGCTGCCTCCCGTAGGAGTCTGGACCGTGTCTCAGTTCCAGTGTGACTGATCATCCTCTCAGACCAGTTACGGATCGTCGCCTTGGTGAGCCATTACCTCACCAACTAGCTAATCCGACCTAGGCTCATCTGATAGCGCAAGGCCCGAAGGTCCCCTGCTTTCTCCCGTAGGACGTATGCGGTATTAGCGTCCGTTTCCGAACGTTATCCCCCACTACCAGGCAGATTCCTAGGCATTACTCACCCGTCCGCCGCTCGCCACCAGGTACAAGTACCCGTGCTGCCGCTCGACTTGCATGTGTTAGGCCTGCCGCCAGCGTTCAATCTGAGCCATGATCAAACTCTTCAGTTCAAACATCTTTGGGTTTTTAAGAAACCCTAAACTTGGCTCAGCAATCGTTGGTTACATCTTTGATTTCTCGCGGAGTAACTTGTGATGCTGATAATCTTGTTGACTATCAGTCTGACTCCACAAGCACCCACACGAATTGCTTGATTCAGTTGTTAAAGAGCGGTTGGTTAAGACCTTTCGTCTCAACCGAGGCGCGCATTTTACGCTTTCCTCTGCTGCTGTCAAGCGGTTATTTTCAGAAGTTTTCAAAGTTTCCTTTTTAACTTCAACCACTTGGCGCTTCCGATCACTCGTTGGCGGGAGGCGAATTCTACAGCGTTACTCGCTGCTGTCAACACCTGTTTTACACCGCTTTCGACCGAGTGGATCGAACCGTTACCAGGGCCAAACAAACCGACTCTAGCAACTCCTTCTGGGCTTCGATGAACTGAAGCAACTCGCTGCCGAAAACCGCGTAACTCTTTGTTTACCAAGGAGTTTTCCGTTTCGACTGCGCCGGAAGTGGGGCGAATTATAGACTTCCAGGATCTGCCGTCAACCCTTAATTACGTTTTTCTATCAACAACCGCCGAAAACCTGAAAACCTGCTTATATATAGAGGTGCATCAAACGGTGTGCGCACTATATTGCTCATTTGGCATTAGTTGAGCATCATGTGTACTGCACACCTCCCTGCCTACTATTGCGGATGACGCCTCGTAATGACTGACCAACCCCGCAGCCTTGCCTCGACTCTTATCCCGGTCGGCCTGCTGCTTATCGCCATGGCTTCCATCCAGTCCGGAGCGTCCCTTGCAAAAAGCATGTTCCCCGTAGTGGGAGCGCAAGGCACAACAACCCTGCGGCTGATTTTTGCCAGCATCATCATGCTGCTCCTGTTACGCCCCTGGCGTGCCAGGTTCACTGCCAGCACCCTGCGCACGGTCGTCGTTTACGGGATGGCGCTCGGCGGGATGAATCTGCTCTTCTATATGTCACTCAACACCGTTCCGCTAGGGATTGCGGTTGCCCTGGAGTTCACCGGCCCACTGGCGGTCGCTATCTATGCCTCCCGCCGGGCAATGGATTTCCTCTGGATCGGCCTGGCAGTCATCGGCTTGCTGCTGTTGATCCCCACCGGCGATACCCGTTCCGGGATTGATCTCGTCGGCGCTGGCTACGCGCTAGGTGCCGGGGTCTGCTGGGCGCTGTATATCCTGTTCGGGCAAAAGGCCGGGGCTGACAACGGCATTCAAACTGCCGCATTGGGGGTGATGATTGCCGCGTTGTTCGTCGCGCCAGTGGGCATCGTCCATGCTGGTGCGGCTTTACTGACGCCTTCACTGATCCCGATCGCCATTGGCGTGGCGATTTTGTCTACCGCCCTGCCCTACACCCTCGAGATGGTTGCCCTTACCAGGATTCCAGCCAGAACCTTTGGCACATTGATGAGTATCGAACCCGCTTTCGGTGCATTGTCAGGCCTGTTGTTCCTTCATGAACACCTGTTCCTGGCCCAATGGCTAGCCATCGCTTGCATCATCCTCGCCTCCGTCGGTGCCACCCTGACCATGCGTCGCGCCTCCAGCCCCATGCTCGCCACTGAGTGAGTTTGGTGTAACCTAGTTCTGGTATTTGTCTTTCAATTAGGCCATGTTTAGGCCGTAACCCAGTGTAAGTCCTGGGTATTTTCGAACGGACTGCACCAACGCGACACGCATGAGCGGATAAAGCCAGACTCGGGCGCCAGACTCGAGGCCAGCTATTAAGGAAGGGAATGAAACGAGTTTTGATACTTTTAGCCGTACTTGCCATTGCAGGCTGCGCTGCAACTTCGAAAACCGAGGTAAAGCGCGGAAAGAAGGGGCTGCATATCAACTGCTCGGGCCTCTCCTCTTCCTGGGACAAGTGCTACGCCAGCGCTGCCCATTCGTGCGGCGCCAAAGGCTACAAAGTGATCGCCAAATCCGGCGACTCGGTGGAAGATCCCGGCGATTACCCGTTTGGCCTCAACCCCGCCGGCTATACCAGCCGCAGCATGATCGTCATTTGCAAATAAACCGAAACCTCCTCATTCAACGCTCTGGCGCACCATCTGGTGGCCGATCTCGTCGCAGCTCGACTTCAGGACCTTGCGTTGAAGGTCCGGATTGACCAGCATCCGCGCCACGACCAGCGCACCCACGCACTGCGACAGAATCGCCCACGCGAGACTGTCGCTGCCCAGGGTGCGGGCCCAGCTTTCCTGCAATCGACAGATCCACTGCTCTGCCTGCTGCCGGACAGCAACGTCGGCACGAGCAATCTCCGCTCCCAACGCCGGCAACGCACAACCCGTCTCGGGGTGCTCTACATGGGCCATGCTCAAATAATGCTTGAGACAGCGTTCCAGCCGTTGCCGACTCTGCTCGCCATCCCCGCTTAACCGTTCAAGGCTCTGACGCAGCTCACGCTCGACGATCGAACCGAACAACTCGTCCTTTGAAGAAAAATGGCTATAAAAAGCCCCGCCGCTAAGCCCTATAGCTTTCATCAGGCCATCGACGCCAACCGTGGCAAAACCTGCTTGTTTAGCCGATGCAGCGCTGCTTTCCAGCAATCGCTCACGGGTTTCCTGCTTGTGGCTGGTTGAATAACGCATCACACCTCCCAAGGATCTATCGCCTTGACGCTTTGCAAATCGTAGCATAACGTTCGTTTAGTTAACGATCGTTTACTAATAGGGCGATATCCATGACTGCAGCTATCAATAACAATAAAGTCGTTTTGGTCGTCGGAGCGGGCGATGCCACAGGTGGAGCAATAGCCAAGCGCTTTGCCCTGGAGGGATTTATCGCCTGCGTCACTCGACGCAGCGCCGACAAATTGCAACCTTTGCTCGATAGCATTCAGGCTGCGGGCGGCCAGGCCCATGGCTTCGCGTGTGATGCTCGCAACGAAGAGGAAGTGATTGCGCTGGTCGAACAGATCGAAAGCCAGATCGGGCCGATCGAAGCCTTCGTTTTCAACATCGGCGCCAACGTGCCGTGCAGCATTCTTGAAGAAACCGCGCGCAAGTATTTCAAGATCTGGGAAATGGCCTGTTTCTCCGGTTTCCTCAACGCTCGTGAAGTCGCCAAACGCATGGCCACCCGCCAACGCGGCACCATCCTGTTCACCGGTGCCACCGCCGGGATGCGCGGTGCTGCCGGTTTCGCCGCGTTTGCCGGGGCCAAGCACGGGATCCGCGCGTTGGCGCAAAGCATGGCGCGCGAGCTGGGGCCAATGAATATCCACGTCGCCCATATTGTTGTCGACGGTGCCATCGATACCGACTTTATCCGCACCAGCTTCCCGGAAAAGTACGCGCTCAAGGATCAGGACGGCATCCTCAACCCGGAACACATCGCCGAGAACTACTGGTACCTGCACAGCCAGCCACGCGATGCCTGGACCTTCGAGTTGGACCTGCGGCCATGGAGCGAACGCTGGTAAGCCCTCCCCTATAACAATAATCAGAGAATCTCGATCATGAGTAAAACCCTGGAATTTTTCTTCGACCTCGGCAGCCCGAGCACTTACCTGGCCTATACACAGCTACCCAAGATCTGCGCCCAGACCCACTGCCGGCTTATCTATCAACCGATGCTGCTGGGGGGAATCTTCAAAGCCACCGGCAATGCCTCACCCATCACCATCCCGGCCAAGGGACGTTACATGCTGCATGACCTGGATCGTTACGCCAAACGCTATCAGGTCCCGCTCAATTTCAATCCGCACTTTCCGATCAACACACTTTTGCTGATGCGAGCGGTCACCGGCATGCAACTGCGGCACCCGCAACGCTTCCTCGACTTTATCGACTGTCTGTTCCGCGCATTGTGGGTCGATAAGCGCAACCTCAATGACCCGGAAACTATCGCTGCGGTGCTGGCGGAAAACGGCTTTGCCCCGACCGAAGTTCTGGCCCTGGCCAACGATGACGAAGTCAAGGCGGCCCTCAAGGACAAGACCGAACAGGCCTTGCAACGCGGTGTATTCGGCGCGCCGAGCATGTTTGTCGATAACCAGCTGTTCTTCGGCCAGGACCGTCTGGACTTTGTCCTCGAAGCCTTGAGTTAGTGGCCTGTGTAGCGGATTCGTTAGCTCAAATTCGGATGGCGCCGAAGTTGACTGACAGAACCAGCCACACAGCGAGGATCTGCGCCCTCGCTCAAGTGCCTGCGCTTGCGCCGCCCTCTTGATGAAATCGACTTAAATAGCCTCCGTCCGGGTGTTCAGCCACTCCAGAGCAGCGCCTTCAAGCAGCCGGCTCAATCGCTCACGGACCTGCGCGTGATAACCGTTGAACCACTCTTTCTCCTCCTGAGTCAGCAACCCCGGCTCCAGGCAACGGGTGTCGATCGGGCACAGGGTCAGGGTTTCGAACTTGAGGAATTCACCGAACTCGGTGCTACCGGCTTCGCGATTCAACACCAGGTTCTCGATCCGCACACCCCAGCGGCCAGGACGATAAGTGCCCGGTTCAATGGAGGTGATCATCCCCGGCTGCATCGCCGTTTGTGGCGCGGCCGCTGCTTGATAGGCAATCACCTGCGGACCTTCATGGACGTTGAGGAAATAACCGACGCCATGCCCGGTGCCGTGACCGTAGTCGACGCCTTCGGCCCAGATCGGCGCACGGGCGATCGAGTCCAGCAGCGGCGACAGGATGCCCCGCGGGAACTGTGCGCGGGACAACGCGATCACGCCCTTGAGTACCCGCGTGCAGTCACGCTTCTGCTCCTGGGTCGGGGTGCCGACAGGGACCATGCGGGTAATGTCGGTGGTGCCACCCAGGTACTGACCGCCGGAATCGATCAGCAACAGGCCATCGCCTTCGATCAGCGCATGCTCTTCTTCGGTGGCGTGATAGTGCGGCATTGCACCGTTGGCGTTGAACGCCGCGATGGTATTGAAGCTCAACGAGACATACCCCGGCCGACGGGTACGTGCCGCGGTCAGGTGCTCATCAATGGTCAGCTCGGTAATCCGCTCACAACCCAATGCGCTGTCCAGCCAGGCGAAAAACTCGCACAAGGCCGCACCGTCCTGCTCCATGGCCTGACGAATATGTTCGGCATCGTCGAGGCTTTTTTGCGACTTGGCCAAGGTGGTCGGGTTCAGCCCTTCCAGCAGTTTGACGCCACTGCCCAGATTATCCAGCAGCCCTGCCGTGACCCGTGCAGGATCGACCAACAGGCTCGAGCCGTCAGGTATCGCACTCAGTGCCGCGGCCACTTCACTGTAATCGCGCAAGGTCACGCCATCCTGTTCAAGGATCGCGCGCAATGGCGCATCGACTTTGCTTAACGCTACAAACAGTGTCGCCTGCTGCTGGCCGATCAGGGCGAAGGAAACGAACACCGGGTTGAACGACACATCTGCGCCACGCAGGTTGAACAGCCAGGCGATGTCATCGAGGGTCGCAATGAAGTGCCAATCGGCGCCACGGGCTTTCAGGTTCTCGCGCAGTTTGGCGAGTTTCTCGCCACGGCTGACAGTGGCCTGAGGCGGCAAGTGTTGGTAGATCGGTTGATCCGGCAGCGCTGGACGGTCTTGCCAGACCTGGTTCAACACATCGATATCGGTACGCAGTCGAGCGCCACGTTCCTGGAGCTTGCTGCCCAGGGTACGCGCTGAAGCCACCGCCATTACCGCGCCATCGACGGCAACCACGCCACCTTCGGGAGTTTGCTCGGCCAGCCAGTCCAGCGGGCCTGGTTGACCGGGTTGAAGTTTTACCAACTCGATACCGCTGCCCTTGAGTTCCTTGGTCGCCTGCTCCCAGTAGCGGCTGTCAGCCCAGACACCGGCGAAATCCGGGGTCACGATCAGCGTGCCGACCGAGCCGTGAAAGCCCGACAGCCATTGCCGTCCCTGCCAATAACCCGGCAGGTATTCCGAAAGGTGCGGATCGGCCGACGGCACCAGTAGGGCATGAATGCTCTCCCGGCTCATCAGCTCGCGGGTTTGTGCCAGACGCTGGGAAACCACTCCATGGGTCAAAGGTTGCGTGCTCATTGTGTCTCCTGCTAATCACTCATCATTTTTATTGGGTGCCGATGTGGATCAGCCCTTATGGCTGGGCAACGGCCCAGAACGCCGGTGCACTGGCGGATGAAGCCTTGATCAATTGTGCCGCCTGATCGACGTCCTGCTCGGTGGTGAAACGCCCAAGGCTCAGACGGATGGTGCGACCGGCCGCCCGAGCGTCATGCCCCAGGGCCAGCAATACATGGGACGGTGCGTTACTTGCCGAGTTGCAGGCCGAGGTCGCCGAAAACGCGATCGATGCACTCAACGCCACCGGATTGAACTCGCCCTCATTGAAGGTCAGGCTCAAGGTGTGGGGAATACGGCAGGTCGCGCTACCGTTCAAACGCACACCGGGAATACTCAAGAGTTGCCCAAGCAAACGCTCGCGCAACGCCACGATGGTGACAGCTTCTTCATCGAAAAATTCTGCCGCCAGGGCAAACGCCGCCCCCATGGCCGCAATCTGGTGAGTCGCAAGTGTCCCGGAACGCAAACCGCCTTCGTGCCCGCCACCGTGAATCTGTGCCTGCAGGCGCTGTTGCGCACGCGGGCCGACATACAACGCACCGATGCCCTTGGGGCCATAGATTTTGTGCGCGGAAAACGACATCAGATCCACCGGCCACTCACTCAGGTCAATCGCCACCTTGCCAGCGCCTTGCGCGGCATCGACGTGGAATAACGCGCCATGCTCTCGCACCCGTTGGCCAATGGCCGGGATGTCGTTGACGGTACCCAACTCGTTGTTGACCAGCATCAGCGACACCAGAAAGGTGTCCTCGCGCAGCGCTTCACTGACCGCCTGCGCGCTGATCAGACCCTCGGCATCCGGTACCAGCCAGGTCACGGCGACCCCGGCCTCCTGCAACTGCCGGGCGGTATCGAGAATAGCCTTGTGTTCGATCTGGCTGGTAATGATGTGCCCGCCCGACATACCGCGGGCCTGGGCGACGCCCTTGAGCGCGAGGTTGTTTGACTCAGTGGCGCCGGAGGTCCAGACGATCTGCGAAGGTTCGGCGCCGACCAGTTCGGCCACCTGCCGGCGGGCATGCTCAACCGTTTGCCGGGCCTGCCGGCCGAAGGCATGGGAGCTGGAGGCCGGGTTGCCGAAGTTACCACTGAAACCTAAACAGTCGACCATCACATGGATGACCCGCTCATCCACTGGCGTGGTGGCGGCGTAGTCGAAATACAAAGGGCGTTTATTCATAAAAGAAGACTCGCTGAGCGTGTTCCCGGATCAGGCGTGCTCGGTAATGAACGTTGACAGACGCCACCCCGAAAGCGGCGCAAAACGGCAGACCGTAAGCAATACCTGATCGGATGCAGTTAAAGAAGGACAACCTCTCTTAAAAGTGCGTAGGAACGCTCCTGAAATTCAGCTTAACAGGCTGCATAAGGAGCTAGCGAGAGCCGATCGGCCAATGGCCGCTCCCATCGGCGGATTAAACATACAAACCGGAAAGCCCGATACCAGGATTTTCCGGTTTTTTGAGTAGCCAGACTTCATTCAGACATTGGTGAATATACCGCTCACCGGAGTGATATTGCCTGCGTAAGGCACGCTGGTTCCCGCCGCTTTGGCGATGGTGGCCCAGATGCGTTGCATGTCGACGAAGTTCTTGCCGATGACCGGATTCCCCGAATGATGCGCTTGATCGAACTGTGAGGTGATATTGAAGTAGCGCCCGGCACCGTCGCCACTCTTCAATAATCCACCGGCCCCCCCCATAAGCACTACAGGCATGTCGATCATGTGTTCTGGTGCGCCGTCGGCCATTTCGCTGGTCACTACGACCAGCGTATGTTTCAGCAGATTATCACCCGGCACATCGGGGTCGGCATGTTTTGCCAGTTCGTCCATGAACAGTTTGACCTGCTTGACGTACCACTGACGCGTGCCCTTCCAGAAGGCTTCCCCGGAACGCCGGTGTGCGCATTCATGAGGGTTGCTGGTGGGACTGACGTCGATAATGTTCAACGATTCCGCTGAACGTCCGATCTGGATCGTGGCTACCCGACTGATTCCGCAACTCAAGGCGGTAGCGACGACCTGGTGATGACTGTTCTGTACACGATTCCGGTAATCCGCCGATTTGAACGGCAGAGGTTCCAGACTCAGGGGAGAGCACTCGCCAACCGGCGGCAGGGTCTCATCTATATCCTTGATGACCTGCTCCACCGAGTCCATATGGGTTTCCAGCTTCTGTCGCTGGGCGCCGGAAAGCTTGTCTTTGAGCTCCTGGATATCGATCCGCGCGGGGTCAAATACGCTGTTGTTCTTGAGTTGCCCTTCACGTACCGCACGGCTGGGAATGCTGAGTAGCGATTCATACATCAGCACCGGATCCTGATAGGGCGTGCGAATCGCATTACCCTTCCATGAAACATACCAGGGCGTATCATCAATGCCTGCATGAGGACCTGAAAACAGGCTGCGCTGGGATGGAACCGTGCCGGGTAGTGCCTGCCCCAGCAACACGTCGATGGACGACATGCTGGCTGCACGATCACGTAATACCCAAGTCCAGCCGTTATGACCGACATTTCCGGGGCCAAGAATGATACCGCGAAGGTACAGGGACTGGCTGCGATAGGCGGCCAACTCCTGGCTGACCTCATTCAACTCGAACACGGTGGTGTCCGTACTCTGCGTCTGCGGATGCCACAGGCCGAGTCCATCGCCAAAGCCACCGCCCCGGAAAGAATCCACCGCCAGGCCATCTGGCAAAACCACAAACACCACCTTCAATTTTGCCTGCTGGGTTTGCCCCGCCAGGGCCATCCGCGCAAGGCCGAACTGAGTCAGGGGACCATACACACCGGCTGCGGCCAGGCCAGCCAGAAAACGTCGACGGCTTTTCAGAATGCCCATGATCACTCCCTCTCGGTTTTGTACAGGAATGCATTGGAGGTGCCCAGGGCTCTCAGCATTTCACGCAGAGAGCCGGAGGCCTGCAAACCATCGGCGATAGCCTTGACGGTCCCGGAAGTTGCCTCATCGGATTTGTTGCCGAAGGCGAAACGGAAGTAGCTATCCGCCATGCAGAACAACGACGCAGGGTGACGCGGAATGAGTTTTGCAATATCGCGAACGTCATTGATATGTTCGGTCGGGGTAATGCTGAAGAAAGGACCGGAAGACTTGATCGGCAACATTTGCGGGTATTGCGCATAGTTGTAGGCCGATTCCTCACGGCGATAGCGCCCCGCCGCGTCGTAGTGCTCCATGGAGGCACCGGTGTCATTCATGTATTGATGACACTGCCAGCAACGTCCTCCGGACGCCTGTTCGCCGTTGACCAGATCCCAGTGCTCGCGGGTGGTGATCGCATGTGCGGGGTAGTCCGGCTCGGCAGGATCCGCTTCGACGGGTGCGCCAAACTCACGACAGAACATCTGCTCGCGAATCATGATGCCGCGCTTGACCAATGACGTGGCCTGGTAGTCCGAGGTGGCCGCCTGAGTGATTCCGAGATGGAGCAATCCTCCGCGCTTTTCATCGACCGGTACCTTTTGCAGGGTGTCACCACTGACGCCACTGATCCCGTAATGCGCTGCAAGAGGGGCATTGAGATAGGTATACCCAGGGTTGAACAGTTCATTAAGCGTTCCTTGCCCATCCAGCATCACATTGCGCGTTAACAGATACTGTTCCCGAGCCATTAACTGGATCATGGCCTCGTTCAAGTCCGGTTTTTCCTGCACACCGCGATTGGTCTTGATGTAATAGCTGACAAAACGGTTGAACTGCTCGACACCCCGATCGGAGCGCATCATCCGCTCGATCTCGGCCCCGATTTGTTGCGGGGTATCGAGCAATCCCTGCTCTGCCCTGCCTAAAAGTTCGATGCCCGGGGTGGTTCCCTCAAAAGCATAGGAGAGCGCCGTCGCCAACTCGGACGACGTAAGCTTGAACACGGTTGAGCGGCCCGCCACGGTCTGCCCGAGTTCCGAGCGATACAGGAAGTTAGGTGACAGCAGCATCCCGGCCACCAGGCCAGTCTGCCCATCCTTGTCCAGCAAAGACTTATAACGCCCATACTCCCCGTCACTCAAAGGCCGCCGAAACAACCGGTACCCCAGAGCAGTAACAAGGTCAGGCTGGCTGGCCGATTTGAGCAACGCCAATCGTTCAGGAACGACCTTATCCGCCACGAACAACGCCATGTCGTAGAACAGCTTTACATCTTCGGTCTGAAGAATGCCTTTATCCGCCTCGCCCGGGTATTTAAAGTCCTTCTGCGATTTGTCAGCCGGTAACTTCTCTGGATTGATCTCGACATCCAGTATGTCTTGAACGCTGGCGGCATACTCCGCAGGCGTCAGCAGTCGCAGTTGCCGCTCACCATAGGACTCGGCCGGGTTCAGGTAGGGCGCCCAGACCACATTAAACAGGTGCTTGCTGATTTGCGCGGCACAGGTGGTATCGCAATGTCCTGCTACCGGCATGCTCTTGATCTGTTTCACCAAGGCATCCTGGCCCGCCACACTCCAGGCAAGAGCCATGCGCAAGCTGTTGAAATACTCCACGGTGTGACATTTGGTGCAGGTCTCGGCCAGTACCACGGGGCCCAGTTCTTCTACCTTGCGGTACGCCATGGGCAGTACCTGCAGGTCTTCGCTTGACTCATCGATCACCACGGTTACCAGCTCAGGCTGCGGTTTTTCCCTGGCGTAATACGGATAAAGAATCTCGTACTGACCGTAGTTCAGCGTCTGCGTAATACTTCCCCCCCACGGCACCTTTACCGTACTGGGTTGCGCAGCAGGATCGGTCTTGTTCCTGATGGTGACAGACCATTGGTCATCGGTGACTGAGGCAGGTTTTTCCGGAGCAGGAACAGTGACCTTGACCTCAAGCTTTATCGGCCGCTCGCGGTACTGCAAGTTGATCGATTGGGTCTTGTTTGCTGCGGACAATGTGAAGTGGGTAGTGCGAACCTGCGGAATCCAGTTTTTTACGTCATTGAGCTTTAGCTGATAGTCCCCGTAGTCCAGGCCCTTGATGACTATTCCGGCCTCACTGTCAGAGGGATCCCATGAGACATGAAACAGTCGGCTATTGCCTCCCGGGGAGATCAAATAGCCGCTGATCATCTTGTCGCTCAACTCGGGGGCAGGCGCCAGCATCGGGCGTAATGCCAACTCGGTATCGAGTAGCGCGCTGGCGTCGTAACGCACCCGATAAATCATCCCGGCCACGTCATCGGAAATCAGCAGACTTTTATCTGCCAGTTCGAGGAAGTCAGTCGGACGCCCCGTTGAACCATTCAGCGCATACACATCGTTTTGATCGAGGTCCGGCCCAGAGCTATTGATCAGCGGGATCTGGTTGACCACCCGGGTCCCGCCCTGGATCGTCAGCATCCGCACATCCATCCCCGGCCTTTCGGCTGAGCCCGCGCCGTGTGCGGCTACCAGCAAACGCTGAGTGTCGCTCTGAGCCGGGTAACCCTCCCAGAATTTGACCCCCAATGGCGCGGTATTGGTGCCCAACTCGAACGCGGCAGACACGTAATCCCGTGGATTGACCTGCTCCAGTGACTTGTCTGAAACAATCGCACCCGGTACCAACGGCGGCTGAATCACCCCAGGGTTTTCAAATTCCTCTTGAGTGAACCCCGGTTGCCCCTTGCCAAACCGATAAGGAACCCCGAAATGCAGGTCGCGACCAGCGATCCGGTTGACCTCATCGGGATTGGGGAAGCCCTGTCTATTGTTATCGCTGAACCAGAGTTCCCGAGTCCTGGGATTCCAGTCAAACCCTACGGAGTTGCGAATACCTTTGGCCAGCACTTCAGCCTTGCCGGTCTCCAGGTCATAGCGCAGCAACGTGCCATAACGCCCGTCGGCGGGAATCATGCACAGGTTGCAGGGAACTCCGACCGCCGTGTACAGCCCCTTGTCCGCCGGATCGAGCGGGTTGAAATGCAGCGGATGCTTCATATGCCAGATACGTGTTGAAGAACCTGACGCCCGGGACGGCAAAGGAAATAGCTTGCCGTCTGCCGGAAAGTCCAGCACCCGCTCAGGCTTGGGGTCTTTGTAGTTCTCATCGGCATTGCGCAGGCGATAAAGCCCGCCGGTGGTCGAGTAGTACAAATCGCCATCGCGGTAAGCCACGCCATGGGGCTCCTCCAGACCGCTGGCAATTACATGGATTGCCGTCGGCTTGCCAGCGCCATCCAGAGGCAGCGCATAAATCATGTCGGCAATTTCCCCGTCATAGACGTAGGAGGGAATTGCACTGGAACCGACATAGAGTACGCCATTGCCCATGGCCATTTGCCGGGGCTGAAGCAGGCCCTGGGCAAACAACTCGATCTTGATTCCGGGCAAACCACTGAGTTTGCCGATGTCGACCGGCAGACGATACTTCACGGTCAACGTCTGTTCTTCTCCCTCATTCGCTTTGAAGGATACGATTCGCGGAGTGTTCAGCGGCGCGAAACCATCGGCAACATTCATCACCAGTTGATAGTCGCAGGCCTTGAGACCATCGATTTCCAACGTTTCATTGGCTTTGGCTCTGATGGGGATTTCCTGGGTCTTGCAGCGCAAGACTCCGGTAACGACCTGATCGGCCCGAGCCACGCCGATCACCGCCTGTTTCAGCGGCGCTTTACCGCTGAGGGTGGCGAAACTCAGGCTTAGACGGTTGCCCTCAAAACCACCGCAATCACCGAGATCTTTCCAGGCATCACGCCAGTGCTCTGAATCACCGGGGGCGTAGCCGATTTGTTTACACCACTTCCAGCTGTCATTTCCAAGCGGTGGCCCATCTTCATCTTTCCAGCATTCGAACTGCCGACCGACATTCTGAACCTGATTCCCTTGCTGATACTCCGTGCCCACAACATAAGGATCGGCGGTACACGCCGCACGTGGTTTTTGCGTGACCTTGGCAGGCGTTGCAAGTGTTTGGCCGGTGGGCGAGTCAGAAAAATAGGCCAGGGCAAACACCGTCTCCGGCAACAGCCCTGGCATGGCAAGACACGCAATCCATAAAAAACGGCGAAAGACGATAGGCGCACACATACGTAGCTTCTCCTTGCTAACCCAATACGCCCATGCCTGGCGAACAATGCGTTCGCTACCGCAAAGGAGTCACTGAAGCCGAGACTCAATGCTCGACACGGTTGAGCACTGATGTCGCTATTGGCAGGCAAGTCCAGACTTTTCCACTACGTCTACGACATGACAGGAACGTGCAAGTACTCGCACTCAATTGCGCGACAAATCGAGCGTTCGCTCACCGCGCTATCCGGGCTGATTTTAGTTCTATGGAGAGGTTAAAAAATACTGTCAGAAATACTGGAACTGCAGTCGGAATTCAAAAAAACCTAGTGTCCAGCGCTTTCCAGAAACAGCGGATACAGCGAAATCACCAGCAACAAGGCCATGCTCAGATTGAACACCCGCAGCCACCGCGGATCGCGCAGTACCTTGCGCAACAAGCTGCCACAAGCGACCCAGAGGCTGACGCTCGGCAGGTTGATCAAGGCAAAGACAGCGGCGATCACCACCACGTTGGTGAAGTAGCCCTGCAACGGGGTGTAGGTGCTGATGGCGCCGATCGCCATTATCCAGGCCTTGGGATTGACCCACTGAAACGCCGCCGCGCCCCAATAGCTGATTGGTTTGCCCTGGCCTTGCCCGGTTTCGGAAACGGGTCCGGAATGAGCGATTTTCCACGCCAGATAAAGCAGATAGGTCGCGCCGACATATCGCAACACGTTGTAGAGCAGCGGATAAGTCTGAAATACCGCCCCCAGGCCAAAGCCGACCGCCAGCACCAGGACGAAGAATCCACAGCTGATGCCGAGCATATGGGGTATGGAACGGTTGAAACCGAAATTGACACCCGAGGCCAGCAGCATGGTGTTGTTGGGGCCGGGGGTAACGGAGGTAACCAGCGCAAACAGGGCGAAGCCCAGCAGCAAATCCAGCGAGAGAGTCATGGGGCAATCCATCAGGGTCAGTCAGGAGTTGACCCTATCTCACGAACCCGGTGAAACCCACGGACAGTTGCGCAAAACTTTGAGCGGTACAGTCCGCTCAGCTTTGGCGCCCAGGCAGGATCACGCTGTGCTCGGCGTCCATTTCGCCTTGTGCATTGAAGCCAATGACTTTTTGCGGCTGGCCGAGCAACTCGGCTTTTTTCTGGTGGTACTCATCGAACGACAACCCGCGACGATTCAACGCCTCCAACGCCAGCTCACGACTTTCTTCTGCTGTGTACGGCCGCAACTCGGGGGAGTAATGAGTCCCACAGCCGGCGAGAACCGAAGCGGCAAGCAGCAAGGAAATGGCGAGAAAACGATTCATGGGAGTCTCCTGACAAGCTGGCGTTAGGCGATGAACACAGGCTACTCCCAGGCCCAGGCCGACAAAAATCAACACTCTCAATAGTCGCTATCGACTTCGGCATAAGCAGATCCATTTGCGACACATATTCCTAAATGATCTATCAATATCTTTTTACGATATTTTACGGAATAACAATGTGTCTTTATAACGAACCTGCATCGGGCGCAGTGGACGCCCGCATTCGTCTTGCTGCAGAACGCGCCGCTGTTAGGTGTGCACCCAAACCCTCTGCTGAAAATCGCTCAAGGATCTGTTCATGGATGTTTTCTGGTTTCTCCCCACTCACGGCGATGGCCATTACCTGGGCACCACCCAGGGCGCGCGCCCGGTCACGCTCAATTACTTGAAACAAGTGGCCCAGGCCGCAGACCACCTCGGTTACCACGGAGTGCTGATTCCCACCGGACGTTCGTGCGAAGACTCATGGGTCATTGCTTCGGCCCTGGTGCCATTGACCGAACGCCTGCGTTACCTGGTGGCGATTCGTCCAGGAATTATCTCGCCGACTGTTTCGGCGCGCATGGCAGCAACCCTGGACCGGCTGTCTAATGGCCGCTTGCTGATCAACGTGGTGACCGGTGGTGACCCTGATGAAAACCGTGGCGATGGCAGCTTCCTCGATCACCGCGAACGCTATGAAGTCACCAACGAATTCCTCAAGATCTGGCGCCGAGTACTGCAAGGCGAGTCGGTGGATTTCGAAGGCAAGCATCTGCGGGTGCAGAACGCCAAGGCGCTGTATCCACCCGTGCAGAAACCTTATCCACCGTTGTACTTCGGCGGTTCTTCCGAAGCGGCCCACGACCTGGCCGCCGAGCAGGTCGATGTCTACCTGACCTGGGGCGAACCACCGGCCGCTGTCGCCGCGAAGCTGGCCGATATCCGTGAACGCGCGGCGCGTCAGGGGCGCACGGTGAAGTTCGGGATACGCCTGCATGTGATCGTCCGCGAAACGGCCGAGCAAGCCTGGAAAGCTGCCGACAAACTCATCGAGCACATCAGCGACGAGACCATCGCCGCGGCACAAAAATCTTTCTCGCGCTTCGACTCAGAAGGCCAGCGACGCATGGCCGCGCTGCATGACGGCCGACGTGACAACCTGGAAATCGCCCCGAATCTCTGGGCCGGAGTCGGCCTGGTACGTGGCGGCGCCGGCACCGCGCTGGTCGGCGATCCGCAGCAAGTGGCGGCACGGATCAAGGAATACGCGGACCTGGGCATCGAGAGCTTTATTTTTTCTGGTTACCCGCACCTGGAAGAGGCTTACCGCTTCGCCGAACTGGTGTTCCCGCTGTTGCCGGAACCCTACGCCAGCCTCGCCGGTCGCGGCATCACCAACCTCACCGGGCCGTTTGGAGAAATGATCGCCAACGATGTTTTGCCTGCTAAAGCCAGCGCCTGATCGATTGCCTCGGGCTTCGGGCCGCTTACTGCTTCAGCCATTACAACCACCGCCAACCTGCTGGGCCTGAGCCGCAACGTCACCCGCAGCCGGCTGATCAAGATCGGCGAACTGGCAGTGAACAAACGCCGGGTAGTGGGTAACATTCAGGGTGAGCGGATCTTGCAGTTGTCGATCCAGTGGCCACTAGCACACAAGGTTGCAGTGCAACGCATCGTCATGGCTGCGCTCGATGCTGCGCAGCACCTGAAATGAGCCGAAGGTCACGGTCCTGGCCTGATAGGCGCGGATCAGCTTCCAGAAATCCTGTTCGCCATTCTCGAAACTCTGGAAGGCCGCTTCACCCGCCTCCCGCGATTGCCATTGCAGATAGTTGAGCACCCGCCGGCCGTCATGGCTGGCTTGCACGCTGGCACTGAGAAAACCGCTGTAGACCTGGGCCAGACGTTCAGTCTGTTCAGCCAAGGCCGAGACCAGCCCTGGTTGCTGATGAGGTTCGATCTCGAATTCGATCAGTTGCGTGAAGCTGCGATTTTTTTCAAGCGACTGCATGAATAGTCCCCACTGACAGGTAAGCAGAATCTTGCGATCCGAGGCCATGCAGGGTAAAACCTCTAGCTAACTAGAGGTCAAGTGGCAAATGCGATGATCAGAAAAGAAACCATCCACAAAGAACTGACTGTCGGCCAGTTGTCGGCTCGTAGCGGTGTCGCGGTTACTGCCCTGCACTTCTATGAATCCAAGGGGCTGATCAAAAGCAATCGCAACCAGGGCAACCAGCGCCGTTATCCGCGGGAAATCCTGCGGCGGGTGGCGATGATCAAGATTGCACAACGATTGGGCATTCCACTTGCAGAGATCGGCGATGCTCTGAAGTCACTGCCCAACCATCGCGCGCCGACCGCGGCGGACTGGAAGCGTCTGGCAGAGCAGTGGAGCAAAAATCTGGATGAGCGGATCAACCAGTTGATCATGCTGCGCGACAAGCTCAATGACTGCATTGGCTGCGGCTGTTTGTCGATGGAGGCCTGCCCGCTGCGCAACGATGGCGATGTGCTGGGTGAACTCGGGCCGGGGGCGCAGTTGTTGGAGTCGGCGGTCGATCCAGAATAGCGTCGCCCCTGTGGCGAGGGGGCAAGCCCCCGTGGGCCAAACAATGACTATGCTGCTGTCCGTCGGCCCCTCGGCTTCCCGGTTTTTCGTGACCTATAGTGAATCGACCGGAAAACGGTGAAGGATTACGTTTATCCCCTCAACAAAAAGGAGAATCGACATGAGCGTTAAACCGATACCCGAGGGCTTCCACAGCATCACGCCTTACCTGGGCATCAAAAAAGCCGCGCAAGCGATCGAGTTCTACAAAAAAGCGTTCGGCGCCACGGAAGTCATGCGTCTGGTTGCACCCAACGGCGACATCGGCCACGCCGAACTGCGCATCGGCGACTCGGCGATCATGCTCGCCACCCCCTGCGACGCTGCGTCGCTGGGCAGTCCTGAACAGACCGGCATCTCGGTGGGGCTGCATTTGTATGTCAACGATGTCGACAAACAGTACGCTCAGGCGATTGCCGCCGGAGGTGAGGTGGTTTCTGAAGTCAAAGACCAGTTCTACGGCGATCGTTCAGGCACGCTAAAAGACCCCTATGGTCATTTGTGGTTTCTCGCCACCCATAAGGAAGATTTGTCCCAGGAAGAAATCGCCAGGCGTGCTGCCGAGATGTTCAAGCAAGCCAAGTAAAACCCTGGGTCAGACCCAGAAGCCCTGCAGCTTTATGTATGCAGGGCTTTTTCTGGTTGTAGGCATCTCCTACATACCGTGACTGCTGCCCTCAAAGCCAACCCTGGCCACTTATAACTTATCGATCTAAAACTCCAGAGATTCAGCCGGGT
Source organism: Pseudomonas sp. KH_050 (assembly GCF_057838875.1). NCBI lineage: Bacteria > Pseudomonadati > Pseudomonadota > Gammaproteobacteria > Pseudomonadales > Pseudomonadaceae > Pseudomonas > Pseudomonas sp. KH_050. Next base: position 5,072,418 of record NZ_CM174478.1, read on the forward strand.
CAGTTTCAGAGTACCCGCCATTTGGCGCGTGTATCGATTGCCCCCTCCCCAACGGACAAACCGGTAAGGAATTTATGTGCGGATTAGCTGGAGTATGAGCAATGCAGTAAACAGGGGGCTTTAGCGCCATTCAAAGACCCTGAATACCCCTGTTGGGAACTGCATATGGTACGAAAAGTGGTACGAGAAACATCCCTCCCCGGCATCCTGCCGACCGAACACAATCCCCTCCTTTATACAGGCCTGCACCACCACGACTGCGCATAGAGGCAGCCGTCGACCTCCTCGATACCACTCAGCGTGAAAGCACCGGTCGCCATTCCCGAGAGGATCGCATCGAACAGTGGCGGCAACGGTTCCGGATCAAGCGGCATGCCCGACTTGACCCTGGCAACGTCGCTCGTCCTGTTCAGCTGCTCGCACATCTCATTGCGCACATTGATGTCGCCACGAAGCGGTACCGCAAAGCGTATTTCTTTCTGGGGCCTGGCTACGCCCTTCTCTCTCATTCGGGTGATCAGGAAGTACATGGCTTGCTCAATACTGTATATAAAAACAGTATTCTACGAGTTGGCTTCTAGATTGAAACCATCAGTTCGTCGGTTCGTAATCATCCATCGTAATGCCAGACGAGCTAAGCTGATGTTTCAAGTGGAGGACTCGCCAATGTGCGGAAGACTTTCCCAGTACCGTGGTATCCACGACTTCGTGGCGGCGCTGAGCATGCCCAATGCTCTGGTCAACACCGTCGGCGACCAGCCGCTCGAGCAGTACAACGTCGCACCTACAACAAGGGTCGCCCTCTTTCGCCAGGAAGGCGACACGCTGCGCGCCGACCTGGTCAGGTGGTGTTGGCGACCGCATTGGGCAACTGACCAGCCAGCGAAACCGAACGGCAGAGTCGAAAAGGTCGCGCATAGCCCATTCTACCGAGCGATCTGGCCACACCGCGCCATTACGCCAATCGACGGGTGGTATGAGTGGGTCGATGAAGGTGGCCCCAAGAAACAGCCCTACCTTATCCGGCGCCGAGATGGTGCCCCTGCCTTCTGCGCCTCAATCGGCCAGTTTCCGACCGGCGACCACGCGCCCAGCGAGTATGACGGTTTCGTGATCATCACTGCCGATTCGGCCGGCGGCATGGTGGACATTCACGATCGACGCCCGGTAATACTGGCGGCGGAGCTGGCCCGGGAATGGCTTGACCCGGCCACGCCCAAGGAGCGCGCCGAGCATATGATGATTCAACAGGGAGAGCCGTCCGAGACCTTCGAGTGGTTCAGGGTCGATGTGGCCGTGGGCAATGTTCGGAACCAAGGGCAAAGCCTGATCCGTCCAGCTCAGTGAAGTAATGGCACCCGCCCACCCAGCGCCCAAAGCTGATACTTCGATACCGCCGTCATGAGTGTCTCCACTTTCAGGCGCAGACGTTCGACCTCCTCGGCCGGCTTCACGCCTTTTGCTTCGTTATACCGCCGCAATGCCTGCAGAGCCTGCTGCATTAGTGGATCCCCTGCAGCTATCTTCTCGTCAAGATCTCCCATGCCGGCCTCCGTTCCCGATCACTTGATCAGGGCAGTATAGGCAGGCTCGCTCACGCTCACGGCACATCCCTAAAGAAGACGTGATGCCCAAGCCTCAGCGTCTGCTTGGCGCCGGCAGCCCAGCCCGGAGCTTTGGGCATGGTGGTCGCGTAGTAGTGAGTGGCCCCGCCGGTTGGATCTGGAGCGGTACCGGCGATCACCTGGTCAGCGGCAGCCTTCGCCTGGGCGAACTGCCCGGCGGGGATCGGCTTGGCGCCACTCAAGTAACCGAAATTCGGATCGTTCTTGTTCCAGCAGCTGAACTGCCATGCCTTCAGACACACGCCGGCATAGCCTTCGCCCCACCAGGACTTGGCCTTGCCGTCGAACACGCGATTGCGGATCGTCCAAGCGACGGCGATCTGTCCCGCCAAGCCTTCCCCGCGGGCCTCGCCCCAAAGCGTGCGCGCAAGGATGTCCCGGTCTTTCTCTGTGGCTGTCATACTTTTCTCCTGGCGTAAAAAAGCCCGCGCTGGGCGGGCTATCAAATTGCGAGCACAAAAAAACCGCTCAAGGCGGATTAATCATTTCGCTTAGTTGCCAGTGTTTTTCAGGCGGCGATTCGATCCTCCAGCGCCGCAAGGCGATCCTCAAGCGCTGCAAACCTCTGGTCCATCGACAGCTTAACGTCCTGCAGAGCCTTGATGATCGGCGGGATGAACTCGTCATAGCCAAGGCTCAGCACGTCGCAGCCGCCTTGAATGCTGTGGTCCTGGTAACCACCAAAGTCTACGCCGAGCGAATCGCACAGTTCTTTGACTTCCTGCGCCAAGAACCACTGATGGAAACGAGTTCGCTTTTTAGAGCCGTCCTTTGGAATCGGACGGCGCTCGATCTGCGTTTCTCGTACCTGACGGGTGGCCACTAAAGGAGAGGCGTCAAGACCCAAAATTGCCGTGGGGTACTCTTCATCGATTAGCACTTCTACTTCAACTTCCTCGAAGTAGTCCTCGCGCATGTCCCAGCGACCTTCTACGGGACGCAGCCCCATGACAAAATCAAGCCCAAGATTTGTATCCTGAACATCGGCCTTATCATTGGCATCCGAGCGGTTCTGTACAGTGCCATATACATAAGTTGTGGTCGAACTGTTGCCGATTTGGTTTTGATTGCTACCGGAAACTGCCGATGTAGTGCCGAGACACATGCTGTTGGTGAACAGGACAGCGTTCGTTCCGTCCTGCGCAAGACGACCAGCATTAGCTCCAATGTTCGTGTTGTCAGACCCGGTAAGGAACTGACCAGTTTGGTGCCCGATATTCGTGCTTCCGCTGCTGGCTGTCCGCGAAGATCCAGCGCTGCGCCCGATATCTACGTTATTCGAACCAACGGTGTTTGATTGACCGGCAAACACCCCGACATGAATATTGGCACTCCCGGTAGTGGTCTTCTCGCCAGCAGCAAAACCAAGTGCGGTGTTGTCGTTGCCAGTGCTTAGCGCCAATGCCAGGTTACCAACGGCAGTGGATCGGATTGCGCTACCGTTTGCTCGTAGCGCCTGATAGCCAACCGCAACAATGTTGGAAGATATGACTGTGTTGCCAGCCTCATAGCCGACCAGAGTGTTGTAACTTCCGCCAGCCACCGAAAGACCAGCCGATGTGCCTAAGAGGGCGTTGCCTGTGCCGGTAGTGATGTCGCGACCAGCAAAGAAACCAACGGCCGTGTTAGCTAAACCGCCTGTTTGGTCGGCGATTCCGTTCAGGCACCGATACCCAACTGCCGTGTTTTGCGAGCCGCGCATGTAGCGGTTGGCATAAGCACCAATCGAAGTACATTCGCTAGGACCTGTTGCCGTGCTGTTATTGCCTTGAGCCGAAAAACCAATGGCGGTGTTGTAGTCGCCGGCACGCTGATCACTTAATGCCCCTAGCCCAAATGCGGAGTTGTGATTACCGGTTTCTAGGCGCCCCATTACCCCGCCACCAACACCAGTGTTGTTTACCCCGGTTTTGAGCCACTCCAGCGCAGTGGACCCAACCGCCGTATTACTTCCGCTATATGCGGTAGCTCGATACAGCGCCTGAAACCCCATCGCAGTGTTGTTGATTGAGTCAGTGATAGATGCGAGGGCTCTAGAGCCGTGAGCGGTGTTGTTGGTGCCGGTAGTGAGATTCAGCAGGGCTCGCGAGCCATGGGAGGTGTTGTTGTAACCTAGTGGCGTACCTGTTGGTACGTCGAGCGATGAGGTGACCTTACTCCCAACCAGCATGTTGAAAGAGCGCGGCAATTCTGGGGCGTTAGACAGCCGCAGACGACCGTTGTAAACCCCGTATTTGATGCTGACTGACGAGGTAGATGTTGGCGCCAGAAAAGTAAACGCCCCTTCCCAGCTAAGAATGGTCTGCGGCACCTCGTCGAACAGAATATAAGCATCCGACTGGCTATCGAACTCGTAAAGGATCGTGTAGCGCTCAGGGTCGGTCCCGCCCGCCGAGCCACCACGACGCCACCATTCGGCGCGATCGAACTTCAATACCCCGGGTCCGTAGTAGCTGGCGTTCTCACCAAGGGCCTGGGGGGTCGAAAGACGCCAATCCCCATCAGGCACAAAGATAGGCCCGGCATTTTCATTTTCGGCAGCAACAAACACGGAATCCTGCAACGCCACGCCTGTCGGGTCAGCACCAGCAAAATCCGAAACGCTGATTTTGATCTTGTTGATGTCGTACTGGGTCTGGTCCTTTGCGCCAACGAACGGCTTTTTAGCGCCGAGAAGAGTAGCGCCGTCGTCCGCGGCCAGTTCCTGCCGCAACGAGTTGTCCCCGTTAGAAATCCATTTCGCCTCATCAGCAGCGAAGGTGGTCGTGGTGAACGGAATTGCGTCATCCTTCGGTCGGTACAGTTCGCCGAGGTACCGGACCTGCTGGGTTGTGCGAGTGATGCTGATCCCTGGCGCGTAATCTACGGGCGTTTCATACCCGCTACTGGCGAGCTGGTGATTGAACTCGACGACCCTCTGCGCCTGATCTACCTCGAACTCGGCATTCATTCCCTGAATCGACTTTCTCTGTCCGCCGAATCGGTCCGGGTAGCTGGCCGCTGGGCCGTTGGCGAACTTATCGAAATTTTCCGCGTTGTCTTTCAGGTCCTTCGGGTTGGTCGATCCAAGCGGATTGCCAGTGGCGTAAGTGGTCATGCCAAACTCCAAGCATAAAAAAGCCCGCACTTGGCGGGCAGGGTTTAAGAGGTGTTGCGCCAGGAGGCGCCTTGCTGATTTCTGCTTAGAGTTCGGGCCAATCCTTGTTCACGGCCCTGTCGAAGATGCTGGACATGAGGATGTACTCGGGCGCAATCAGCACCCACTCGGCATCCACGACCGGCCGCTGGAACAACTCGAGTACTGCTGTAAATCGCCAATGACTCACACCGACAAGAGTCGGGCCGACGTAAATATCTTTGAAGCGGGCCTCGTAGGTTTCCAGCCCGAGCGGAGTCTTGAGACGGCACTCGAACCACAAGGAGCCTGAGAGGAGAACGTGATCGAACCACCCCTCAAACAGCTGCGTCTGTTCATCACTGAACAGCCAGGACACAGGCGCTTCGGTAGGTACGCTGCGGTATAAGCGCCGCTGTACGGCCCGACCGCTCATTTTTGGCGACCGAAGTAGCGGGCTGACCGGCTCAAAGCCGTACCCGTCCCGCAGCGGCAGGGGCAATCCCTCCGGATATGCAATCATGTGCAGTCCTTAATTGGGGGCGAAGCCGTTGTCGTCGGCGTAGTAGTCGTCGCGATACTCGATCGCTGTGAAGCTGCATGTGCCATCGCTATCGGGGGCAATCTCGCTGAGCATTGCGCTGTAGCCAACTTGCGTCGAGGCTGCGAACAGCAGGCGCGCCGGCTCGATAGACAAGTCGGTGATCAGGTCAAAATCCAGCGCAGCGGCCGGGATGCTCATGGTGTATTCCGACAGCTTAGTGGGCGCGATCAGCGGCGTGGCCGTGCCATCGTGCCGGCGAATCAGGATGCGAGGATTTGCCACATTCCAATCCAGCGGCTCGGTCACCGTCAGAATGACCAGGCCTCCCACCTCTTCGGCATCGATGATCAGCGCTGATTGACTGGTGCCTGGTATGTCGTCGGCCAGCACGACGTGATCCAGACGCTCGTAGCACAGCGCTTCCAAGTCCGTGTTGCCCGAGTAGGCCCAGCGCTGGTAAAGGTGCTTGCGCAACTTGCGCATGCCGATAACCCAAGCGCGATCGCGGTCAAGCACACCGTCGAGGTCCAGTGTCTCGACTTTGAGGCCGAGGCTTCCTGGCATCCGGCACTGAACCGTTTCGATTGACCAGGTCTGCGGATCCATATACTTCACGTCCACACCATCGAAGTCATCTGGGCCCGGCGCCGTGAAGCTGGAATTTAGCTCGGTGCTCATCTCATGGTTGGTGATCGTGCCCCGGAACGGCTGAACGCCCTCGCGAATTGAGCTGATCAGGCCGTCGGTCAAAGTCAGATGGCTCATGCCGGCGGCGAAGATGGTCTGCAACACTTCACGCACCGTCGACTGCTCGGTGAAGTCGAAGTCGAATGTCTCACCGCGCGGCGTCCAATAGGTCGCCTCCAGTTCATTGAGCCGTGCCACATCGATTTCGCTGCGGTCAATGCCTAGGCTATCGAGCACATGAAGCGCCGCGTGGCTGATTGAGCGCCCGGCGCCGCCATCGTACAGGCGCTCGGCCACCATGCTGATGCGTCGGTCGGACTGCGCACCCAGTCTGTCGCCGGTGCGGATGTCCGCCGTAAAGATCATCACACCATCATAGGATGCCGGAGTCTCCAGTTTGGCGCGCAGCCCGTACCAGTAGACGGTGTCGCGAGTGTTTCCGCCAGATTGAGGCTTTGCTCGGCGCATACGCACTTGTGGTCGCATCTGGTACGGCAGGTTTAGCGAAAACGTGAAGCCGAGGGCGTCCTCTGTGCTCTCGGTTATGGTTCGCAAAATGCTTGTCCATCCTCCGCCCAGCGCGGCGTCCCGCCACTCGATATAGATGTTGACCGTTTTCGCGCGGCGATGGCCGTTGCTTTTGTACTTGGCCAGACCCGAAGGAATGTAAATGTCGTACTCAAGCGTGCCGGTCAGTTCCTGCTCGGGCGTTGCCATGAACGGCCCAAGCCAATTAAGCGAGCCGGTATCGTCAGAGCTCAGTGCGAAATCCAGAAGCGTACGAGCTGTAAAGCCTGCCCAGCCAGAGTCAACCACCCCGGTATCAGTCAGGCGAAGCGCCGTCATAGTCAGCGCGTTCAGGCTGGTGATCTGATAGCGGTGGTCTCGATAGCCGATTGATAATCGCTGCGCCCCATCATCCAGCCCAGCAAATGGCTCCCCACTTTCGTACTGCAGGGTGATGTAAGCGGCCTGCTCCGGAACACCACCAGCAGAGGCAGACCCCACCGAATAGGCAGGGCCTACGCCGAACAGCGCAACCGGGGCGTTCGACTGCGACAGCACCCCGCCCTTATATGGACTGGTCGGCTCCGCGATGAGCAGTCGCCCAGAGTTGTCCTGTGCGCTGAGGCCAATACCGGCCAGCTGCGAAGTGATCGCAGACACCACTCCGCTCATGTTCACGTAGTTGGAAGCCAGCGAGATGGTGCGGTTATCACCCTGATAGCTGAGGGTCCAGACAATCGGCGCTGTGCTGAAGTCGTAAGTGGTCGGAGATGCTGCGGCCTGGACCGACGAGGGGCTACCACCCGATCCAGCCACTGGCGGGACGTACGGGGAATAGCTGGCAACCGTGAGGTCGTAGTCCGCATCGGTGGACAGCGTGACCTTCATCCCAACAAAGGGCGCCAGATCATCCAGCGGCCCAGCAATCTGATCGTAGGCACCGACACTGGACACCACAAAGGTGTTAGGCGTCTTCAGCGTCACGGTGACACCAACGGCCCATGTCTCTGGAAACTCAGGGGCGTCACCAGCCAGGCTCACACTCAGACCGCCCAACACCAGCGCATCCGCGCTTACCGCCGAACCGCCTGACGCCGTTGAAGCAGTGTCCAAGCCAGAAGTCCCGGCATCGGTACCGCCCACCTCACCGACCGAATACCAGTTCTCGGCACGGCGATCCCCCGACAGATCGGTGCCGGGTGGATAAAACGCGTAGGACACGTCCGAGCCGAAGGCGGCCAGCGGTGTATCTCCGATCTTGATACTGCTGGCCAGGATCGAATTCTGGCCCGCGCCCACGCACAGACAAAGACTGGTATGCATCTCGCGCTTGTTGACGAAGCGCGACACCGGCTGCACCACATAATCTGGATAGACCTTGCTGCGACCGAGGATTTCTCGCACCGGCTCATTCACCTTGGCCCGGTTGGCCTTGGCCGGATTGGCGTCGATCGACTCGCCCTGCCCGGGCTGCGAGGTGTTCGGCGTCGACATGGTCAGGACCAGCACCAGCGCCACTGCCGCAATAGCCACCGCAGCCCAGGCAGCAATCGCGACGGCTCCAGCCCCGCGCGCCTCCGGATAAATACGCAAGTCAGTTTCGGGCAATACTAAAAAACTGCCCCACTGATTCACGGGCAGCGTCACCCCATCCACTTCGACGCAGATCGGGTGTTCGCGGGCCAGGTCGAATTCGGGCGCCTGGCTTTTCATCCAATCGACGAACTGAATCGGATCGCGGATGACATGACTTTCCAGCGGCTCGCCTTCCAAACGACTTGGGTAGATGCGGATCATCGGTAGTACTCCACGCGGACGAACCGGCGCTCGAAACGACGAACAGGGGTAAAGCTGACGTTGCGGCGCAGGTTGATTTCCAGCACCTCAAGCGCACCATTGACCTCAACGACGATGCCGACGTGATCCTGCACACTCCCTCGATAGGCGGCGGCAACAGCGCCATGCCCCGGCTCGCAGGGGGTTACCGAGTTCTGGATCATGTCATCGCAGGCCCGCACAAAGCCGCCATCCGCCTTGCGCATCTCGGCCCACTCCGGCCAATCCGGCAGGCCTAAGTCCCGCCGCACCTCCAGCACTAGCCCATAACAGTCAACCTGCGGCCACAGTCGACCGCCCTCGACGTACTGGCCGAGGGTGTATTTTTCTAGGTTCATAGGTAGCGAAGCCCTGGGAATTTGTTCAGGTTGTAGGTGTTGCGTGGCCAGCCGGTATCGAGGAGATCGAAATACCCCGCCGTGATCGACGCCTGGGTAGCGGTGACCGTCCCGGACTTGATCTTGAAACGGTTCGGGGCATGAGCCGGGGCACCAAGATCATCGGAGGTGTACACCCGATAGACCAACTGCATGCTTCGCCCAGCGGCCAAGGCTGAACGGATAAAGGCAGATGCCACGCCGTCGATGTTGCTCAGGGCGAAATTCAGATCCTGCGTGCCGTCGTCATTGCGCGCTGGGATGGCCAGGTCCATGCCGCACGGCGTACAGCTGACGATTGCGCCGTTCTCCAGCATCACAACCAGAGTGTCCCAGCCCCTGGTCAGGTAGTACGTCGTGATCCCATCGGTGATCTGCAGCACTTCATGGATGATTTCAGGGCCAGCACTGGCATACAGCCTTTTCAGGATGCTCATCGCGCCGCCCTCCTCAACCCATAACCACTGGTGAGCGCTCGCGTGACTTCTCCATTACCCTGCGCCAGATCCCGGGCGATTTCGCGCTTGGCCTGCTTGATGATTATCTTCATCTGGTCGCCGTCCCTCTGTGTTTCCACCTGGGCGCCGGCGTAGTTGTGGACAGCGACGTCCATGTTCCCGCCACTACCTTCCCGCGAGAATCGATCAAGCGTCCGGTCGAGCTTTGCGCTCGTCTCGGCGGTGGTTACGCGCTCGCCTTTCTTCAGGTTCCAGGTGCCGTCAGCCGGCACGGAATCGATACCGTCATGCGCCTGGCCATCAAGGGATGCGCCTACTGCGGTCATCAGCACGCCTGCCGCCGCCGTTGCTGCGATAGCCGCTCCGGGCGCGACTGCCGGGCCAACAAACGGAATACCGATCATCGCGGTGAATGCACTGAGGCCGGCCATGGCCACCTGCGCAGCCGCATAGGAAAGCAGTGCGTGGCCTACGGACTGTATGAAGCTCGCGGCCAAACCCTGGGCATCCAACTTCCCGGTCTCGGCCCATTCGGTCATGGCATCCGTGAGGCTGGAGAACGTATCAGCGCCCACTGCTTTCATGTTTCCGTAAAGGTCCATGCTGGCCGAAGCCTGGGTAGCAAATCCGCTGATGAAGCCGGCAGTGCCGTTCTGCTGAAGCTTGTCGAGCCTCTGGTAGTACTTCTCTTGCATTTCCTTCCGGGCTTTCAGCGCCTCTTCCAACGCAGCAGTCTCTTTCTCATAAACCGAGTCAGAAATGTCTTTGTCTTCGTGACGCGCCCGCAAATCCTCGAGCTGATCCTGATAGTCCTGCTCGATACCGAGCATTTCTAATGCACGCTGCTTTACCGTGTCGGTGTCGTAAGCGTTGAGGAATGGCGTGTCCAGGGCGCGCTGATCAATTGTGAGCTGATGGTCTACGCTGCCCTGAAACTCCCGAACAGTCTTGTCGTCTTCATTTGCCTGCTTCAGCAATTTTCGCTTGTCCAGCTCTTCAGCAAGCCCCTTCAGGCGTTCTTTCTGCTGATCGTTCAGTCCTGCCAATTTCCCTGACTCGAACTCAAACTGGATCTGGGCCGCCTCAGTGGCGTCCTTTCGAGCGTCTGTCGAAGTGTTGATCAGGTCTATTTGACGCTTGAGATCAGTCTCTGTGGATTCAAACGAGTCTTGGATCTTCTTCGCCGCCGAGACCGCTGCACTGGCGGCTTTTTTCGCCGCCTCCTCACGCGCCTTGATTGCTGCAGGGTCGACGCCGGTCCCTGCACCACCTGCGGTGCTGTCAATCAGCTTAATTTCCGCAGCGGCACTCTTCGCGGCAGCTACGTACGCCTCGAAGCGATCGCCAGCCAGTGGCGCGGTCATGTTTTCGTTGATGGCTGCTGCGGCCTGCGCAGCAATCCCGAACTGCAACTGCGCTTCGTTGGCCATGTACCGCGCGTTGGCTTCGAACTCGCGCGCAGTGTCGCCAAAGGTCAGCTTTGACAGTAACTTTTGACCCTGTGCGTCCAGATTCTGGATGTGGCCAACAGCGGTGGAAAACATACCGACAAGGGTGTTCGCGATGATGTCGAACACCCGAACCACACCGTCGCCCGCGTTGACGATGAATGCGGTAGATTTGACGATAATGTCAGCTGTTTGCTTGACGATGTCGCCAAGACCGCCTGCCTTTTCAGTCGCGTCGTTCGTATCTTTCGCGAATTGCAAAAGCACGGGCAGAAATTCATTGGCCATGCCGTTTTTGGCGCCAATCAATGACTGCTGTAGCGTCGTAAGCTCGGCGGAAAACTCTTTGGATACGGCAATAGTGCTAAGGCTCAAAATCGAACCGGCAGCTTCAGCAGCGTCGCCGAGTTGCGTAAAGGCCGCACCGCCGTTTTTCAGCAGTGGCAGAAGCGCTGTAGAGTCGCCAGCAATAGCCTCAAGGTAAAAAGTCATCTCCTTCTGACTTGCGTTAGCCTTTTCCAAGCTGCTTACGTACAGCTGCAACGCATCTGCAGCGTTTAGCTTTTTAAAGTTTTCGGCCGTGAGCCCGACTTTCGGGGCAATATTGGTAAAGAAGTCGGCAAGCGGACCTGCGCCAGTGTTCAGGAAGTCGCCAAACTTATCATTCACATCTTTAAAGATGTCCGATAGTTTTTCCTGGTTGATACCTACAGTCGCGGCGCCGGCCGCATAACGTTGAAATGCAGTCGTGCCAAGACCGGCTATAGCCGATAGGTTGCTAATTTCTTTCGCTGAACTGACGGTCGTCGCGACAAAAGCCGTCAGCGTTGCAGGAATACTACCAATCGCTACCCCAACACCTTTTGCAAGGTTGTCGAACGATTGAGTCATCTCAGCGCTGCGCTTCTTAGCGGCCTGACTGGCTTTGTCGAGCGGCCCTGTAAATGCACCAATTTTGGCAATCAGATCAAGAGTTAGCGTGCCCAGTGATTTCGAGGCCATTAATATTCTCCGGGCGAAAAAAAACCCGCCGAAGCGGGCCTTTAAACCTGATGCCAGTTAACCGTGATTCCACCAGGCGGAAAATCTGGCAGATAGATAAATAACCAAACCAGCGAAAATCATCGCTATGCCCGGCAGCGGATTTTCCGAACCAATCAATGCGACAACGCCGATGCAGCAGAGCAAACCACCAATCAACATACGTCCCTTGTAGCGTTTTGCTGTTTGCTCCGTTACTACTGGCTTCATGGTTCCATCCTCAAAAAACCAGACTCTATCAGCGTCATGCCCACGATTCCATCGCCTGCTCAAGACTGATAGCCTTTTCAGAATCGTGCTGCATGAAGTCATAAATCCTGTACCCGCCTTCCTTGGAGTGGGAATTGGCATAGAGAGTGGCGAGCAAGGCAGCGCCCCGCTCGACCCGCATGCCGACATTCAGCGACCCACGAAGAACTCGGTACTTAGCCCAAGACCTGAACTCATTCAGGCTCAGATTTTCCCTCGCTTCCGCGATTGTTTTTCCGCCGACGCCGGAGAGGACGAGTTCATGCCAGAGCTCGTCGACGTCAGAGAGCTCATCGTCTTTCCCATGTTGTTGACCTCGGCAATGACCATCATCAGAGCGACGGTGAGGTTTCCGTCCAAGGCGCCCCGCTCCGGATCAGCGTCGCCGGTGATGTCTGCCACGGTGAAGACCGGGCGACCTTCTTCATTGCAGATGCTGGCGGCGATCCGGCCGGCGTAGGTTTCAACCCGCCCAGTCGCTGAGAGCACGTCGTTGACGGCAGTTTGGTAGCCCAGCGGTCGTACAAACACGGTCGCGACAATCTGCTTGCCATCTTGCAACCACTTGATTTCCCGCTCCACCGGACGCCCCGTGAAGGCACCAACACTGGTAAGGGTTTCTAAGTTGAGTTTCATAGTTCCCCTTAAACGCCGGTGGTTTTACGGATCCAGGCGGAGCCGCCCGAACGCTGGATTGTGGCCGCCGTGGTGACGACGGCATTGGCTGCGAAGTCGAACGGGAAGTCCGAAACGTAGCCCTCGAAGATGAACCAGGTGCGCGTGGCTGGCAGCTCGAAGTCGTCGCCCTCGGTGTTGAGGGTCGGAACAATGTCTTTGCCGTCAGACCAGCCAACAGCCCAAGACACGGTCTCGATGCTGTCGTCTTCCGAGAGTTGATGTAGGCGAACATGGGAAGCATTGCGTGGATCAGCGTTAAGAGCCAAAGATGCTTGACCCGGAGTACGCAAGCCGCGCATGTAACGCCGCACCTTGTCGCTGAGGCAGGTAACCTCGATCTGATCCGCTGGGTTGCCGCCCGGGCTGAAAGCAGTAGCACATTCGATCTCGATGATTTCGAGAATTGCAGGGTTTGCAACGGAGGGCACCAGTGCATATACCTGGGTACCCTGGGTAAGAATCGACATGGCGTTCTCCAAATGTCGGGCATAAAAAAACCCGCACTTGGCGGGCTTGGGATTAGGGTTTTGCTATCTGGGTACAAGCCAGTCGATGTCGAAGCTCGAACGGTAGAGATTTGTTGCGGTGTCTTTGTTCTCGCCACCCCAGCGGACAACATTGGCGCTCAGTTCAATGGCATACGCGATCGCGTCGGTTACCGCTCCGGCGGAGGTGGCCGTGACGGCGTACACGTCAACCTGCAACGTGAAGCCATCAATGTCTGGGCGGCCGGCAAGGTAGTTCTCTGGGCTCCCGGTGACCAACTGCCATACGGCATACGGCCTGACCACACCTTCCGGCGCCTCGCCGAATGGGTAGAGCCTGTGGGGTGTTACCCCGAGCAGCGTGCGAACGCCGGCGTCAGCAGCGCACACGGCGAAGATTGGTGCTGCTGGCATCAGACACTCCCTGCAGCCTTGGCCGCGCGCTTGATCGCACGATCAATGGCTTTCTCGTACTCGGTTAAAAACACGTTGGTGGCTTCGCTGATGCTCTCCGACATTGCTGGCCGCATGAACGGGCGTGCGGCAACTTTCGAAGTACCGAATTCCACAAATCGCCAATACCAGGTATCTCCGCCTGGATTCTCTTTGCTGCCCAGCGTCTTGTAGGTCTTCCCGGCCTTGCCGGAGCGAACGTTGTCGTGGGTGTTCGCGTATTGCCGAGCACCGCCGAGCACGCCGACCCGAAAACCAAGATCACCAGACTTCTTGAAGATCCGACCATTCCATCGGAGGGTGATGTTTTTGCTAATATCCTCGGGTGTGGCAGCGTCGTTAACTCGAGCCGCCCCATCCTGAACCTTCTGCAAAATCACCGCTGCCGCCTTCCTCAGCGCGGCACGTCCTCCCTTTCGCTTCATGTCATAGTTGATGGCCTCAAGCTTGCCCACCAGCGAATCAATTCCCGCAAGACCGAATTCGACGCTATTAGCCATCATTCACCCCCTCGCTCACTGGAAGCGTCAAATACTCCAATCCGCTCTTGGAGTCAGCCAGTACACCTTGGATGTCGTACACCTTGCCGCGAAACAGGGCGCGCATGGTGGCTTCGATACCGGCTCGGTAGCGGATCACGATGCGAGCAACTACCTCGGACTGTCCGGCCTGGGCAGCGACAAAGTCGCGAGCAGACAGCGGCTCGACCGACGCCCAGACCGTCGCCACATCCGCCCAGCCCGACAGCATTTCGCCGGACTCGGGATCCTGGGTCAGGCCGAGGCGCTGGATGATCACCTTGTGCCGAAGCTTGCCGGATCTCATATGCCAAGCCCTGCGCGATGAAAGTGCAGCAAGCGTTCGACGGCCCCAATTCGAGCCACGCTGGCTCCCACCACGGTATCTTCGCGATTCTCGTACAGATCGGCGATGGTCAGCAGCAATGCCGCCTTCACCGAGAACGGCACGGCCACATCAGCGCCTTGGTCGTCCTGCCACGGCAGCGACCTACCGAGATACTGGACGGCATAGTCTTCAGCGGCACTACTCAGCAGCGTTAGGTGCGCGTCCTGGCTTGCGTCTTCCCGATCGAGGCGTAGGTGCTCCTTGATCTCGTCCAGCGTCAACACTGCCATTAGGCACCTCGATCAGTTCAACGAATCGCAGGACTCCAGAGAGCTGCGCTTCGGTTGCTTCGAATTCTTGACCCTTCGCTACCCGACCCAGCTGGTCGTGCAGGAATGCCTTGATTGCTCTTGCCTTCATGCTCACCTCGAAGGAGGCCGGGCGAACCCGGCTCCACTCAATTACGCCGCGGTGATGGCGCCGTACATGATGGCCGCCGGGCGATCTACGGCCAGACCGAGACGCTCTTCGGCGCGGATGGTCACCAAGTTTTTGGTGAAGTCATCAGCAACGAACCCCATCTCTACCACTGCGCCCTGGCGCTGGTAGATGGTGGCTGCGCCGCGCAGGGAACCGACAAGGAAGCTGCCGGCTGGCATGTTGGCCGACAGAACGATCTGTACGCCGAACGGGCTCATGTTGCCCGCAGTGCCTGGAGCACCGAACAGGTACGCGCCGGTACCAGCGCCTTCACGCAGGATCTCCAGTGCCGCCCAGTCGGCCGGGTTCACGACCGCAGTGTCCACAACCTCGCCAACAGCCCAGCGGTTGTACTTGGCTTTGTTGATGGACTCGGCCAGGTTCGCGCCGCTGGTGGCGGTGAACGCGGTGAAGTTGCCGGCATCGGTCAGGCCCGACAGGTTCGGGCTGGTGCCATTACCGAGCAGCAGTTGCTTGTCGATGCGCTGAGCCAGACCATCACGCAGACGGGTGTCGATGTACGCGGCAACGGCCGGGGCATCAGCGAGCAGCTGGTTGCTGACCTTGATCCAGTGAGCCACGGTTTCGATCACCACGTTGTACGGGGCGAAAGTAATGTCCGACTCAGGCTTGGCGGCAGCCTGCGCAACCTCGGCCGCGTCGTTGGTCCACGCCAGTTCGCGCAGCGAGTTGACCGCGTTACTGGTGACGGCGATGGTTGGGATCAACTGACGCAGGGTCAGCGGGGCAAAGCTGCCGGCGATGATGCCGATGCGCTGATCGGCGAACGTGGTGGTGCCGTCAGCCACGACAGTGTTCTTCACCTCGAAGCGGACCTTCTCACGCTGACGATCGACCAGCGACTTGAAGTCATCGGACTTGATGAACTCCTGACCTGCCGACAATGCGGAGCCGGCGACAGATGGGGCGGCCTGCTTCTGTGCGAGGTCAGCCAATTCGTTCTGCAGGCCCTTGAAGCTTTCGGACAGCTTCTCGATTTCGCTAGTCAGATCGGTGCGGACCTGGCCGGTGGACTTGGCCAACTCAGCGTTATATTCGCCCATCTTGACCTGCATCTGGTCCTGGACTGCCTTCAGGCCAGTCTCAATGGTTTTCTTGAGTTCTTCGCTCATGGGTAAAGCCTCTAAATTACGGGAGTTTGAATTGCTGGAAGAGTCCCGCAATCTCTGCGGTTTTCTGTTCTGGCTCACGCTCGCCGTGAACCAAGGACTTGATGCGCGATACCAGCGCAGTTGCATCAGCCCGACTGAATCCGCCAGCATCACGCAGGCAGGCTTCAACTTCTTTCAGGGACTCGGCCTGGTCGATGGCGCACTTCACATCGCCGATCTGAGCATTAAGGTCTGCCGGGGTCTCGACGATTGAGATTTCCACCAGCTCGATCTCTTTGAGTTCGCGCCTTCCATCGCCCAGCTCCCGGGTCTGGATTGGGCGATAGCCGATAGAAAGGCCGGAGATAGCGCCGTGCTTCATCGAGGCGTACACGTCACCAGCCACGCTGTGGCCAGGGGTAAGCTCGCCCTCGACGTACAGGCCCTGCTCGGTTTCTTCCATCTTGAGCCACTTGCCAATGATTGGGCCGTAGTGGTTCCAGCGCAGCGCCACAGGTCGATCACGCTTCTTGATCGTCTTCTTGTATGCGCCCGGCAGGATGGTGTCGCCGTAACTGTCTATGCCTCCGAACATGGACGCGAACCCGGAGAAGGTGCCGGGTTTATCGTCCTCGAATTTGAACTCTATCGAGTCAAAGCTCAGGCTCTTGCGTTCCACTCGGAACCTCCGTGACCGGCTTCTGCCCGGCGTTTTGAATTGGGATCATTGCGCCCTGGATCAGCAATTGGTCGCCTCCGGGCAACGCCTGGCGCCCTTCGCTGATACGGGCTTCGTTAGGCGTGAGCTGGCCGGTGTTGATCGCCTCACGGTTGGCCTGATAGCGGCCCATGGTGTCGGCGCGCAGCAAGCTGTCGAAATTGAATTCAGCCTCGAAGCGTTGCGCCTCGTCCTCGGTCATCAGCCAGCGAAGAATCGATTCCTCGATCTTCTCCAGGTAGGGCCGCAGGTTCAGCTTGTAGAACGCCGACAGGATCTCGTAGACGTTGGAGCCGAGAGACGACTGACCAAATGTCTGGTTGAGCAGGATCGATGGCACACCGAAAAAGCGGCCGATGTCCTCGATCTGGAACCGACGCGACTCCAGCAGCTCGACATCCTTGGGCAGCATGCTGACTTGCTGGTACTGCATACCGGCCTCAAGGACAAATAGACGGTCCTCGTTGCCCTCTTCCAGCTCGGAGAAGCTGGCGCGAACCTGGGCGCGCTGCTCTTTGGTCAGGGTCTTATCGATGGTCAGCACGCCGGATGGTTTGGCGCCGTTACTGAAAATCTTGGTCACGCGGTTGTCGGCAGCAATGGCGATGCCAATGCTGTTGCGGGCGTAGGCCATCGGCGACAGGCCAATGATCCCATTACCGAACAGCTTGATATGCCACATGCTCAACTCGCCGTAGACCTTGACATTCATGCCATCGGTGTACGCATGAGCCACACTGCCATCGGCCAGCAAGGTCGTTTCGACTTGGCTGGATGACAGCGGCAGCAGGCCAATAATGCGATCCCCTGAGCGCTGAATGATGGCGTAGGCGTTGCCGCTGATCGCCAGATTGAGCGCCATGCTTTCCCAGAATTCCACGCGCGTTTGATAGCGGTTCGGTCGACGAGTCAGCACGCGGTGTAAAGAGTGGTCGGTGGCGATCTTCCGCCCGCCAGCGCCTACCTGGTACAAGTTGAATGGCAGGCTGCCAATGGTCTCGGCAATGATCCGGGTCGCGCCGAACACCGCGCTGATCTGCATGGCGCTATCGAAGTTGACGATGGCAGCAGACGCCGACGAATGCCCGAGCGGTACGGACGACTGAAGCCCGGCGTTGCGAGTTGGGCCGCCAGGCGAACCGAACCAGCCGCGCAGGGTTTGGAATAGGGCCATCAGAGAACCACCGGGTCAGATAGGAAGGAATCGATGTCAGGGCCGTACTCGCCAGCGATGGCGCGGCTCAGCGACATAATCAGTGCCACAATCCCGTCGATCTTGTTTTCGGGACGCTCTTTGTTCGGGTAGATGTTGTCCTTCACGTCCAGCTTGGCCAGGACGTTGCTCGCCATCCACGTCAGGACCGGACAGTCACCGTGGGCCAGCAGGCGGCGCAGGACCAGCGCCTCCAGTTCTTTCATCGGCTCGCTGATGTTCTGCACGGTCTGGCGGATCTCCACCATCGGCAAACCCTCGGCCACCATTTCCTGTGCAAGCTGCGTGGCCTGCCAGGGGTCATAGGCGACGGCCTCAATGTCAAAGCGCCCGGCGAATTCACGCAGGTCATCCTTGATCACTTCGAAGTCGATCACTTCGCCATCGGTCAGAGTCAGCAGACCGAGTGCGTCGAACTCGCGGTAGCGGCTGGTGTTGCTATCCAGTTCCTCGATCACCCTGGCTTCGGGCAAGTAGTACCGCCCATGGACATGCCAGAACGGATCACCCTCGGCCGGAGGAAACAGCAGGATGTTGCCCGCGATGTCGATCTTGCTGGCCAAGTCGAGGCCGATAATGCAGCGACGGCCTTCCAGTTCTTGCAGGCTCTTACGGGCCGGGGCTTCCTTCCAGCGCAGCATGTTCAGCCAGGCATTCTTGGCGCCGACCCATTCATTGAGGTGCTTGGTACGGAACGTCGCCTGCTTGCTGGCTGACTGCATGGCGTCACGTTGGCGAGCCAGCAGGAAGTCACCGTTGATGGAAATGCCATGGTTCGGATTGGCCTTGATCAGCGCCGCTTCCGAGGTCCAGTCATCGCCAGGGTCGATCGTATAAAGCATCGCCCAAAGGTCTGGCCGTTCGATTACGCCTTCCAGCATCCGCTCGGAGTCGCGCACCAGCTGGTGGCAAGGGCCGCCGATGCTGGAGCCGGCGGTGGTGATAACCAAAATCACCGGCTGCTCCCGTGCGCCCATGCCGGTCTCCATGGTGTCGAACAGGGTTGAATCCTGGTGTTCGTGATACTCATCGACGATGGCGCAGGATGGGCTTGAACCGTCACCCGGCTTGCCAATCACTGGCTCGAAGCGGCTGCCATCTTCCAGGCGGCACATGTTCGAGGCATTCACCTCAACGCCGTAGTGGTCGCGCAGCTCAGGAGTGCGCTCGATCATCAGCTTCGCCGGACGGAAAACTTCCCAGGCTTGCTTCTCGGTGGTAGCACCGCTGTAGACCTCGGCACCGAACTCACCGTCAGCGGTGAACATGTAGGCCCCGATACCGCCACCGATGATCGACTTGCCGTTCTTGCGCGGCACGAATATCAGAATGGTTCGGTAACGCCGGGTGCCGTCCTTCTTGCGCAGCCAGCCGAACGGGATGCAGACCGAGAACAGTTGCCAGCCTTCCAGCTTGATCAGTTCGCGCTTGCTGGCCCATTTGCCCTTGGTGTGAGGCAATAGCTGCAGGAACTTGCCGACCTTCTCGGCCTTGGCCGGGTCGAACTTGTACGGATAGTCGGCAGCCTTCGAGGCTTTCAGGTCATCGAGGTGGCGCTTGCAGGCGAGCTTGATCCACTTACAGCACGGGATCTTCCCGGATACCACCCGCCGAGCGTATGCCTCAGCTGCCTTGACCAGCGGATATTTGGGAGCGGCCATTACAGATCAGCAAAAGGGTTTCCCTTCGGCGCCTCTTTCTTGCCGCCGACTTTTGCACGGTCAGCCGGTGTCATGCCGAACTTGCCGAGCAGCGCTTCGAGGCGCACCAGCTTTGCGGCAGTGAATTCAATGGGGTCTTTGCGGAACTGCGCCAGCAGATTGGCGGCAATCTCTAAGCTGATACGGTCGGAGTTGGTCAGCACATCGAGCGGCGCGCTGCCGGCGATCTCATTCCAGGCGTGGAGTACTGCGCCATTGATATGGTCGGGCGCAGCATCCAGTGGACCAGACACTTCAGCGTCTTCGCGCTTGCGTTCTGGGTGTTTTTTGAACGACCCGCGAGCGTCGAGCACGTTGGTCGGCGTCCTCGGTCGGGCCATTTTTCAAAACCTGTATTTTGGAGAAACGTAAGAAGACTTTTGGGCGCGGTCTAGAAGTAAAAAGCTCCGAACTTTTTACCCTCCCCCTCCCCACCGTGCTCAATTTTTTTTGCGAGTACTTTTCACGTGTTTTTTTTAGTAGCGCTACTAAAACGCACCAAGTCGGTGCGACAGTTCATCGAACCGCGTTGCCCCATCCGCCGTCCTCGGCAGCGGTCTTGCGGCTGTGACACGGATGACACAGGCCTTGCCAGTTGGATCGGACCCAGAAGGCGTCCTTGTCACCCTTGTGCGGGATGATGTGGTCGAGGTCAGTGGCTGCGGCGATCCGGCCTTCCCGCTCACACTCAGCGCAGAGCGGGTGCTTGGCGAGGTAGCCCTTACGTGCCTGCTGCCACTTGTAGCTGTAGCCTCGCTGGGTGCTGCTCTCGCGCCTATCGTCGTGCTCTCTGGCGACTACCTTGGTCAGATGCTCATGCTTGGGGCAGTACCTGACGCCACGTACCAGAGCGCCGCATGCGGGAGCGCCGCAAGGCTTCATGGGCTTGAGTGCCATCAGATCACCTTGCTTCCATCCATGTACGTGCGAGGCTCGAAATCTGGATCCTCAGGTTCATCCTCGCCCAGCGCTGCGATCAACTGGGTCTGCTGGGCCGCTATCCGCTCGAGGATCGCTGTCTGCTTGATCTGTTCGGCCAGCACCTGGCTTAGCAGGCCAGCCAAGGAGCTCTGCTGCTCGCTCATATGCAATCACCTTCCACTTGTTGAGTCGTTCGCGCCGGGCGGCACACCCACTGCATGCCATCACCAGCCTCCTGACATCACTCGACTGTACATAGCGGCCAGATCGACCGGGCCCAGGCCAACGCCTCAGCGTGATCGAGCGCTTGATCCAGCGCTAGCATCGGGAACGGGGCGTAGCCCGGGGTTGAGACTGACCAGTTCTTCTTGGTCACTTACCCAGCTTCGGCTGCAGCACGACCCGGGCAATCATCACCAGAACGCCCAGCACGCCATACGCCAAAGGAGGCAGCACGGCCTGGAGCGACGGCATCAGCTGCTCAGCGATACCCAGCGCAGCGATAGCGCCGCCAGCCTGAACGCTGGTCATGCTCAACGCTTGTTTCCAGTTGTCGATCAGCTTCATGGTCACTCCTGTCGCTTGGGGAATTTGATGTCAGTGAATCGGTCAGCCAGGGAAGCGACCTTCTTCACGCCCAGAGTGCCAATGCAGGCGCCGACGGCAGCCGCGAGACTTGAGGGAAGGCTGAAGTACTCCAGTAGCGGGAACGCCCCGGCTGTGATCGCGCCACACAGGCAAGACTCAAGGAGCGCCTGTCGCCGCCCGCCGCCGCCATAGATAACCCGCAAGAAAGCGATCCAGCACGACAGCGCTGCGGCATAGAACATTGGGGCGTTCTGGCTGAGCCAGGCCATCGCGATGAGCCAGGTATCTGGTTTGTCTGGCATATGTTTCATCCGCTGTCCTCCCTTGCGGGGAGCGTAATAGGTTCGGCCCCAGCAGCACTCCCAGCTCGGAGCAATGGGTGTGGTGGAGCCGAAAATGAAAAAGCCCCGCACAGATGGCGAGGCTTGATATGGGTGCAGATGGCCGGTGCTGGTCTCCGGCTGCTTTCATTCCCCGGTCCCGGGCTTACGAGCGGCCTTCGGTTGTAGCGCTTCAGCCTGCGCATTCATCTGCATAAAGCAAAAAGCCCAGCAAGGGGCTGGGCTTTGTGTGTCGTCTCTCATAACGCGCAAGATCGACATGATGGGGCTAATTTACGATCAAAGCGCCACTACGGTCAAGCGGCATCTATGAAGATTTCTTCCCTATCGAATATTTCGGTCGCGTGCACCACTGCCTGCTCCTCGAGGCGCTCAAGACACCGCGCGACACCCGTCTTCCAGCGGCGGCGCGTCGACTCCGGCTTACCCTCAAGGTCCCAGGTGTTCATGTCGTAGAACTCGGCCGGCAGCACGATCATATCAGTGGATCGTTTGCCCGACTGTTCACCGCGAAGCTTTGGGATTGCCCAGGCCGTGACCGCCTTATAGATGAAGAGCTGCGGGGCCGGCGAACTGATGCGGCTGATTAGGCGACCGATTGCAGCCACCTTGTTGGCCTTGTGGGTCGAGTATTTGGCGATCAACACATCCCACTGGGCCGGGGCCAGTTCGTGGTGCAGCAGCGCATGGAGGCAGCAGTCATAGTCGAACTTGTCGCGAACCGAGATGGAGCTGCCCGTGCCACCCTGGCGCAGATCGGCATCAATCAGCTTCTGCCAGCTCTGCTTGGTGCTGTTGTCGATGTTGTCGGCGGCCAATACCCGAACCAGTGTGCCCATCACGTCTTTATAGATGCCCATGGTTTTCCCTTAATCCCCGGTGTAGTTGGTGCCGCCGGCGCCGCGGCGGTTGTTCTTTTCGTATTGCTGCTGAGCCCCTGACGGCTGATTTACCAGATGACCAAAGGCAATGATGCGCTGCTGATAGATGTTCAGCATGAGCCCGAGATGGGTAACCAGCACCTCGACCGGTAGCGCCTCCCCCGTCTCCGCCGAAACCCAACCGGAGGCGTGACACTCAGTGCAAGGCAGCTCATGAAATATGCCTTTGACGACCGCCTTGCCCTTGCATGCTGCGCACCATTTCAACGGCATCGGCGAAGCATTGAAGGCGGGTCCATGCTGCTTTTTCATCATTTTTAAACCTCGCCTATGGTTGTGTTGGGAGTGGCACTCAAAGCCACGTCAGCCGTGGGCTGTAGGCAAATGCTGGAAACTTTGTTTTCGACGCCCTCCAACCCATGAATGACGGAAAATCCCTTGCTGTCTAAATGGGCGTGCCACAACTCCAAGGCTGCGCGCTTACGTTCTTCCACCGTGGTGTGGATGTAAGCCTGAACGTTGTGGCCCATGGCGTGGTTGATCAGCATCTCGCCAATCAGGAAGTCGATCCCCAGATCAGCCCAGCCGGTACGTGCAAGTTTGCGAAGGTCATGGCTGGTCCACTCGCCCTGCCCCAACTGTGTGAATATCCCGCTGGCTTGACCCTCGGTCATGCCCTTGCCGTTGCGGGCCGGGAAGATGTATTGCCCGACGTACCCGCCGCTGGCTTGGCGGTCGCGGTAGCGAACCAGCAGAGCGCATACCTGATCAGTCAGCGGCAGGGTGTGCTCCGCCCTGGTCTTGGTGTGGGCAGCCGGCAGATGCCACGTCCGATCAGCAAGACTGATATGCGACCACTGCGCCATCCGGGTTTCGCCTACGCGCGCGCCATGGCAGAGCATCATCAGGGCCAGCATGCCGTGAGCTGGGCGCCTCTCGAACGCTTCAGCCAGCTGTTCGAGCAAGCCCTCAATCTGTACGCCGCGCAGCCGGGCCGCTTTGGCCTTGATCTTGGTCTTGGAGAAATCGCTGAACTTGATGCCGGCCATTGGGTTGGTGGGGATCATGCCCAAGATGTGCGCCTGGCGGCACGCCAACACCAGCAGCGCGAATATCAGGCGCACGAACTCAAGCGACAGGGTTTCCTGCAATGGCCACATCAGTTTGGTGTCGAGGGTGCTGCGGTTCACCTCAGCGAAGCCCAGGCCGCCAACACGCGGAATCAGGTGGCAGGCAATGGCAGACTTGGCAGTGCCCTTGCGTTTGGCTGACAGGTGCCGATCACGACTCATCCTGTCGGTGTACCACTGCAGCAATTCACCCAAGGTTGCCCAAGGAGAAACAGCTGCGCCCGATTCCGGGTCAGTGCCGAGGCGCATCCGAAGATCAGGCAAAGCCGCCAGCACGGCCTTGGCAGACAGATCAGGGTATGCGCCGATCTTGTTCCACTTCTTGCGGACCACCAGTGACCAGGTGCCGCGCGGACGAGCTTCGGTGAACCGGAAGTACAGCCCCGGGTGACGAATGTCTCGCATCAGCACGACATCAGGATCATCGGCGCGCCGACGAATCTCGGCGTCAGAGAAGGCAACCACCATGGTCATTCAGGCTTCCTCGCCATAATCGGAAATGCGGACCCGCACGGCGCCGCCCTTGATGGTCTCGGCACTGATCTGCAGCAGGGTGACGAAGGTGCTGTCGTCGATGCCCAGGGCTTCAGCGATGCCATCGCGGCCAGCCTTGAACGAGGCCAGGCAGTTGTCATCATCGCGGCGGCGCTTGTCCGGGGGAATGAACTTCAGCGACAGCAGCGCCCTACCCGCTGGTGGCTTGATCCCGGCTTGGCGACAAAGGAGGTGGCAGGCGGCTCGGTACGACCTCGCGGCCCTGCTCTTCTTCGACCAGTGCACTCGGGCGTTTGGGTTCAGCTCTTTCGGCGGCCATGGAAGCGTTAGATCGGTCATGCTGCGCCCTTCACGGTGAGTATTCCGGCCCGGATCAAGGCCTCATGTGTTTCGGCCACGGCGCGGAGCATGTCCTGCCAATCAACGTCGCCGGCGCCACGGCCGTCGATGGCGTCATGGCAGGCGCTGCAGGCGTACACCGCGACAGTGTCGAAGCCCTTCATGCCCATGCCCTTCTGGCCGCATGGCAGGTGGGCTAGGACAGTCGTGGTCGAGTTGAAGTTGCAGATACCCGGCAAGCGCACGGTGCACTCCTGTCCATTGGCTGAGGCGCGCAGTTTCTTTGAGGTCACCTTCATTCGGACGCCCTCGCCTGCTCAAGCTCGATCAACAGCTCGAGGAAGTGCTTTGCCTTTTCCAGATCGGCAATGCCGCCCTTGTCGCGCCACCGCGTCACGTACTTGATGACACTGCCCTCAGCGAAAGGAATGCTGTTCGCATGGATGTATTCAATCGGCTGGATCTTCAGTGATTTGTAATGACCACCTGCGACCTGTGTGTTCAATGCGCTCATACGGATGCTCCGGCGCGGCGAGCGCGCAGTTCGGCCAAGGCCTTATTTCCAACGTCAGGGGTTCGTTGCGCTTGCGGGGCCGGCAGTTCGGCCAAAGGAACCGGGTTCAATTCCAGGCCCTGCCAGACCTTGCGGACCTGGTCCATGTAGCGCTTCTCAAAGCTGATCAATGCCAGTTCGCGGCTGAGCAATGGCAGGCTGTGAAACCCGGCCGCTGCGGTGGCGTGGTACACCGCCGGATGAAACCACTTTGCAACGGCGTGCATGGCTGGGTGGCAGTTGCGCATCGCCTGATCGAATGCGGCGTCGACGCTCGGCAGCCCGATCATCTCCGGGGTTGGCACACAGCCTTGGATGAACTTGCCCACGCTCGGGATGAAGTCGGACGGCTCGGCCCGGCACCGGATCAGGCCGATATCGATCTGCTCTTGGGTGCAGATACCGTTCTCGATAAACGCCTGCAGCCAGGTCGCTTTCGATTCCTTGTACGCCTTGGCATCCGGCCACGCCTGACGCCACGCTGTTCGAATTGAACGTAGCTGACGGAACAGTTGGTTGATCACCTTGCCCGTTTCGTGGGCCTGATCCTTCTGGGCCTGAACCAACACCTCGGTGTCCGCCTCGATGAATTCGCCGTGCCGAACCTTGGTCATGGCCTGGGCCGCTACCGTGGAGACCGTTCTCATTTCGTGCCCTCTTTCATCCAGTCAGTGCCTTCGTCGTCAAACTCTTCTGAACCGGCGGTAGACGCGGCGCCTGCGGCCTTGACGCGCTCACGCTTGACCCAGGCTGTCAGTCGGAAGCACCAGCCCGCCGCGCTGTCGACGGTCGATGGCTTGGCGACGAAGAACCCCTTGAAACCTGCGAGCAGGTCATCAGTGACCGAGTCGGCAGGAAGACCTGCGATTTTCAGTTGGGTGGCCATGCAGCTCTCAGGCAGGTCCCACTCGGCGAACATGGCGAAGCGTTGGCGGTCATCGACGACGATGGCCTGGCGATCCTGCTCGGCGATGACTTCGGAAATCTCGCGCTGCTGCTGCTCTTCGGTTACTTGATGGTTAAGTGATGTATTGGGTGCAGCTGCTGCACCCCGTTCTGTCTCAGGCTGCACCCCGTTCTGTTGCTGGTTGCACCCCGCTGCATCATCTGCACCCCGATTTGCACGGGGTGCAGGAATTGCACCCCGCGATAGTTGAAGGTCGTAAACCACTGGGCGGCGGTCATGCCGATCAATGTGAACAGCTGCGATAGCCTGGTTGCCCTGTTTGATCAGGCCTGACTGCTCGAGGTGATCCAGCTTGTAGCGAACGGTGCGCTCGGAAAGCCCGGTGTCTTTAGCGAGGGTCGATGCCGAAGGGAAAGCCCCACAGCCGTTCGAGCCGGCATAGTTGGCAAGGCACAGCAGTACATGTCGAGCGCTTGAATCTTTGAGGGATTGAGGGGGCAAAGAGAGCGCCCAGGACATTGCTTGAACGCTCACAACGAGTTTCCTTGAAGTTGTTCGGCCAGGGTGGTGATGCCGCGGCGAGTGACCATGACTTGCTCGACGACTTTGAGTTCTTCCGGATCGCCGCCGACCTTCACCAGCTTGTGCTCGAGCAGACCGCTGGATAACCGAGGCTGGAAAGCGGACCAACTGGAGTGACTGGTCCGGCGATAGATCCACCGGTTGTCGCTCAGCCACGTGAACAGTCGCAGAGGCGCCACCCCAAGCTGCTTGGCGGCGTTGGTGATGCAGACGGAGCCATGGGTATTGGCAAGGCGATTCAACGCCTCGACCTTCGGCGCCTGCTTCTGGATGACAGCTTGAAGCTGAAGGTTGTGCTCGGCTTGGTCGGCTGCGAGGCGGAGGGCTTCAGGAAGAGTTTGCGGAACCGTGACGACCTGTCGTGACACGTTTTCAAGTTCGCTCAAACGTGTCACGACACGATAACGAAGTGGGATGCTGTAGCCGGTCAGGAGTGTTTCAGTCAGCAGGCGATCAAGACGAAACTCAGCGGTGTAATCCCGGCCGTCCTTGATCTCGTGGAGATGGCGCAGATCTGCGCCATCAGACTCCAGCGCTTTCCGCATGGCGCGAACGTCACGGATCACGTCCTTGTGCTGCTTGCCAGTGAGCTCGGCGATTTCCCGACTCGACATGGTGACTGTATTGCCTGGAGAGACGATCGTGTTCATAATGACCCCCGAAGTGTTGTGTGTTGTTGAAAAAGCCGGTCTAGCCACCGGCTTTTTTGTGTCTGGAATTCAGGCAGCCTTCAGCGACTCGCGCAGAACATGCAGCGCGTCGATGGCTTCTTGGATGGCTTTTTCGCCCTGGGCTTTTTCGTGCTGGCTGATGTGGTTGTCGGCAGTGGCGTCGAAGATCAGGCGACCCACGTCACCGCATTCGGCGGTCAAGTGGCACAGCGCAACCATGAGCGGCTTCGGTGCAGGACGTTCACGCTCCACCAGGTCAAAGCCGAACTCATTGGCCAGTGCGGTCAGCGGCCCTTTGTCACCGGTGTGCAACAAGATCCCGTACAGATGCTCGATAGTCAGGTGGTGAGCGTCGTTGTCCGGGTTTGCGCGCTGGAGCAGGCTCACATGCGGAACACCCATCTTGGCGCTCAGCGACTTCGCTTCGTTGTCCTTGACCGCGTCGTGGCATGCCCGCAAGAACTTGTCCATTCGTAAAACCTCATTTCTGTTTCCGTGGTGGCGTAATGCCAACAAGGCGATCATTCGTTCATCAACTGATCAGGGATGAACCCATGACCTTCTTTTCTTCTTGGCCCCTTATTAGGTGCCAGCCCCGCTTGGCTCAATCCCTGTTGCGGCCCCTTATTAGGGGCCGGACCGTTACCTACCAGGGAAAATCGAAACTACGTTTTCTGCCTGCGCCCCTTGTGCACAGTGCGCAGCGAGGTGGCTTCGCAAGGCTGCTTTATCTGCTGCGAGGCGAGCAGCACTGCGGCGCTCGACCGCACGCTCTGTCATCTGCAAGATTCGGTCGGCCAACTGATCCATGCCGATACCGACCTCGTCAGCCCACCGCTCAAGCTCGTCTTTCTCGTCCTGCGTGTACTGCCCTACTTCCGGTATTGCAGGCATTGGTGCCTCCTCCATGGCCTAATCAGGCGCTGAGTTTCTTGTCGTTGACCTGGGGAATAGCGTCCTGCTCTCGCTTGGCTTTCAAGGCCGCACGAATGAGGTCGCGAACTAGTGCGTTTGGCTGAATTTTCATTTCGCGGGCCAGCTCGCCCAGCGCCGGAAAGCCGTCCAGCTCGTTGTCATCGATCAATGGGAAGTAGCCGTAATCCTCCTTGAATCGCAAAGCCGCCAAAGTGAGATCGCGAACCAAGGCGCCCGGCTGAATCTCACGCGCCAGCGCTTCCGCCTTGATAGCGGCGTAGGCGTCGTCATTCAGGCGCGACTTCAACTGGTGGGTGTTGCGATGCGTCTTGTTGTCGTAGGCCATTGGTTCACTTCCGGGGTCGGTGTGACGGGACTGGGTCAGGCGGCAGATTTTTTAAATTGGGCCTGACTGGGAAAGGGGCGGACCTCTTCGGCAAAGAAAGAACCGTCAGGGGTCTCGGTGACATAAATGTCACGACCTACACGCAGCGCTTTGTTGAGGGCGCCCTGAGTAAGCCCGAGCAGCTCTGCTGCTTTGGTTTGGCCGCGCTTTCTCGCGAATTCTTTGATGTGGACTCTGCTCATGGCTCTTCTCCATGGTTGCTCATAAGCAGAATATTACCTTTGGCATTTGCCATATGCAATACCAATGGCATTTGTTTGAATATTACCGATGGGAATAAGATCGCGGCATGAGCAAGAAGCCCCTACCGCAAGACAAAAAAGACGAATGCCTTCGATTGAAGGCGATCTTTAACTCAAAGAAATCCGATCTCGGATTGACCCAGGAAAAACTGGCGCACGCGCTGGATATGAACCAAAGCTCGGTCAGCCACTACCTCAATGGAGTAAACCCATTGAATGCGTCTGTGGCCGCCTCTTTTGCCAAAATTCTTCAGGTCGATGTCTCTGAATTCAGTGAGCGCCTGGCAGAAGAAATGGAAAAAATTGCTCAAGCCGTAGACAGAGAGCCTCGCGACCTCAGCTCGCCTAGCGAAAAAGATTACGCCCTCATTCCCCAGTTCAGAGCCAAAGGCTCCTGTGGCGACGGCTACCTAAACGAACACGTCCAACTGACCGAAGGCCTGGTGTTTAAGCGCGACTGGCTGAAACGCATGAATGCGAAGCCTGAGAACCTGTTCGTCATGTACGCGCATGGCGACAGCATGGAGCCCTACATTTTTGAAGGTGACGTCGTGCTGTTTGACACGTCAGAGACCGAGCCAAGAGACAAGCAGGTATATGTGATCCGCCGCCCGGATGGCGGGAACAGCATTAAGCGGCTCATTCAGCAACTCTCCGGGACATGGGTGATTAGGAGCGACAGCCCTGACAAGGCCGCGAACCCGGACGAGCCAGTTTCCGATAGCTCAATTCACGCGATGCCCATTCTCGGACGCGTGATCTGGCGCGGCGGTGGCGTCGGATAACGGGCGCGGCGGGGATTTGTAGCAAGACAAACGTTCAAGTAACCACTCGAAAGGAATATCGAAATTGTCTGATGAATCCAATCAACGCCCATACCAGCATATTTTTGGAAGTATCAGAACACCTAAAGATTTAATGGCTATTCCAGGATACAACCCAAAAGTTGATTTTTCGAAAGATTCAGGCAGGCGACTTGATGAGATGCTTGATGGGTATGAGTTTTCCAAAGCGGATGAGTATCCGTGCGGAATCAAAGCATGCGCCACCAAGCACCAGTTCGGCTACGTTGTGAAAACATCCGACGGTATATTCACGAACATTGGCAATAGATGTGGAAAAAAACACCTAGACCTCGACTATGACAGAGTCAAAAAAGAGTACAAATCCAAAAGAAAAGCTTTTGATAACCTTGCGTCTCTGACTGTTATACGAGAAAGCTTTCAGAAGTACTCTTCAAAAATAGATTGGCTAACAAATGCTGCTTCAATCTTGGCTGGATGCAGGTCTAAACTTTTTAAGGCGGCTCCAGACCAGCTTTCGGAAGCTATACAGCTTGGTCGAAAGGGGTACAAGGACGTGCTGCGCGCGCGGAGGATGAGTAAAAAAGAGGCCGCCGTTCACTATGAACTTACAAAGACATCAAGCAAGGACTATGAGGGCCGCAGACCAACCACCCAAGACGTTGTATGTCGAATCGCCGGCGGCGATATATTCAAGGAAGACATCAACTGTATTATATCCACGCAAATCGCAGCCCCATTGAAAGCTCTTACGGATATTAGCGACTTTAGCTTTTCTCTGCTGAGTGACAGGGCGCTTGAAAAACTTTCACTAGATTCAAATAAGGCTATACGATCCATCTCTACTGCAGAACAGTATATAAGCAATGGTGTTTCTTTCTATAGTCCTGAAAATCTCGCCAACATGGTAGTAATGGGAGCAAATAAAAATAGTATTGCGTTGCTTATTTCTGAAATTTCCACGGAGATGGAAAAGCTCATGTTGTTACCTGCAACACCTCAACCCGAAGCACCTTTGAGCTGAACAATCCATTCTCATCAACCTCAAATATATCAGGGAGTTCCATCCATAGGAGTGCCAGTTTCGGGCTTAGGGTTTGTTCCCTCACCATGAAGCAGCTACCAGGCGCATACCACTCGGCAATTCGATAGCCGTCGCAAGCGTTGAACACTAGGCATTCCTGCCCATCGCATGGCTCTACCAGTTCCGTTCGCTTGAAGTTAAAGGTAACGCGCTGATCCATGATGAATTCCTTTAAGGAATGGCATTTTTAAAATTTGATCCTATCTAGAATACAGCAGATGCATGACGAAGAAGAGAGCATGAGCCCGCCACTGAGCGGGCTTTTTTGTGGCTGCGCAAAATAATATTACCGTTGGTATTGACGACTAATAATGCCATTGGTATTGTTACCCCATCGCAACCGGCACCCAATCAGGGGCCAGCTGCGAAGGGTCGAGAGGCCCGCTGCTCTTTAACAGTCAGCGCAACAAACAACAGACCGCATTGCCTCTACCGGCGACCGGCGAGCAGACAGGCCCGAAAGCCTGCCAACGACAGGAACAACCTGGACGGCTGCTCGATGGTGAAACGCCTAACCGTGTGAATGACCCGGCAAGCAATGCGCCCCGCTCCTCCGGCGGCAACAGGACGGACAGCATCACTGAGCAGCCTTCTCGCGAGGGCTGCTTGGGATGACAACCGACAGGTAACAAACCATGAATCACTCATCTGCAGTGTCCCTACTCGAAAGCTGCGCCACCAACTACGAATGCAACGCTGCCATCCAAGAGAAGGAGGGCCGGTACGAAGACGCGGCCAACAGCCGAACGATCGCCGCTGACTACCGGCAGGCGATCGAAGCGCTCCAGGCGGAATGAGCATCACTGCTGCACCTTGGCGACAGGGTGCAGCGGGATGCAACCCACCCCAGAGGAATCACCATGTTCGGCAAACTGTTTGGCAAGAAATCCGGCGAAGCCCGTCAGGCCCTGGCCGTGATGACCAACCGCGACCTGATGCAGGCTTCGGTGTACGGCGTGTTCTACGTCGCTTCCGCTGACGGCGATATCGAAAAGGAAGAGCTGGAGAAGGTCGAAAAGCTGATCAACAACTCTGCCGCCCTCAAGGGCTTCGGCGCGGAACTCAGCAACACGATCGACCGGGCCAAGGCTGACTTCAACGACGGCGGCCCACGCATCATCCGCCAGAACGCCGAGAAGGAACTGAAAGACCTGGCCCACAGCGTGGACGACGCGGCCACCGTGCTGAACTTCATGCTCACCGTTGCTGAAGCTGACGGCGAGATCGAACCGGCCGAAATGGCAGTGCTGGAAAAGGCCGCCAAGATCATGAACCTCAACCTCAAAGACTACCTGTAGTCATGTTCGGCAGGTTCGGCAACAAAGCGCGCTCGTTGGCAGCCTACGGGCTCGCTGGCGGGGTCGTATTCGTCGACTCGGCCAGTCGCATCCTTTCAATGGTTGGTGACCTGGTACTGGTCGCCCTGCTGTTGGTGGTGCTCATGGCTGGCAAGTCCAAAGACAAACCGTAGGCATCACTTCTGCCCATTCACTGAGTGGGCAGCGGGATGCAACCACAAACGATCCGCGGGCAGTTGTTCGGAATAGCCGAACCACTGCCCGTCACCAAGGGATAGCGAGGAAGTCGAGATGGGATTGGACATTACGGCATACAGCAAGCTGGTTCTTGCTCCAGATGCAGAGCGAGACGAGGACGGGGATTTTGTCGATTACGACAATCACGTCAGCTTCTACGAGAACAAAGACTTCCCCGGCCGCATTGAAGGGATCACCCCAAGAGCGGCCTACAAGACCGATGGCGATTGCTCTGGTCTCAGCGCTGGCTACGGCAGCTACAACGCATGGCGTGATCAGCTTGCAGAACTCGCCGGCTATCCGGTGGGCCAGTACGAACAGTACGGTCGACCGGCCGAAAGCCACTGCGTCGCTTGCTGGAATGGTGCCCAGGGGCCATTTGCAGAGCAGATCAACTTCTCTGACTGCGACGGCACCATTGGCCCAGTAGTCAGCGCGAAGCTTGCCAAGGACTATGCCGAATTCGCCGAGAAGGCCGAGCAAGTCGGAGGCCGATTCTGGGAGAAGTATCAGGAATGGAAGGCCGCTTTTGATTGTGCCGCTGATGGCGGTGCAGTCCGGTTTCACTGAACAACCAGCGCCACGTCAGCCTGACGATAACTGCCCGAGCACCTGGTACTCCCCATCACCAGGCCGCATCGGCCTGCCATCTGATTCACTGGGTAGGACCTTCGGTAGCGCTGCCGAAGCCCGAAGAGGCCGCACTTGCACTGCGGCACTGCCCAGAGATGGCAGACCGATGCGGACGAAACCCCGGATTATACCGGCCACCTGCATTTCAACTCACCCAGCACGGAGGATTGGCAATGAAATAGCCCAGACAAAGCCCTTCCAATGAAGGCGCCAGCGCTCACATAGAGAGGTCTTGTTGAGCGAGACAAAAGCCCGGTTCCGATCGGGCTTTTTTACGCCTGCCTTTATTCGTCAGCACTCACCCCTGCGCCCAACGGCAACCAGCCAGGAAGGCCGAGTGCTGACGAATACACGCAACCCACACCGAGGAATCAGCCATGCAAACAATCCTGCAGCAGCGCTTCGCCGGTCTTCAGGCCCTGCGCCTCCGTTCAATCATCGCGACTTCCGAGTTCTACTCCATGATCGGCAAGGAGCAGCCTGTGCAAGAGATTCGCTTCCAGGTCGTCACCAAGGGCAACGCCTATCACATCGTTGAGCGCTCCACCGGCTTGACCAAAGGCTTTCGCTGGACGTGGAAAGAAGCCATCAACTATGCCCAGGTACTGGAAGCGCGGGCCGACGGCATTAAGGTCTCGCTGTCAGGTGAGCGGAAATGATCGGCGGTCCGATCCCAGATGCTCGGGCCGCGGTGATGGCCGAGATTGATCGCAAGATTGCCAACTTCTTCGGGGCCGGCGGCGCGGCCACTAAAGCCCCTTGCTTCGAGCCCAAGCCCCCGCCGCCCCGGACCGAAGAGATCGACCCGGAAACCATCCTTAAGCGCCGACGGCCTTCGCCCACACGGGCAGAACGCATCGCGCTGCGGCGGATCACGGAGGCGCTATGAGTAAGCGCAAGGCCAACAACGGCTTCGCCCGCGCCGAACGAAGCTGCCGGGCATTGCTCAGAACCAATCATGTCGCGGTCGTGAACATCGACCCAAGTGGTGCGCAGATCATGGCGAACTGGAAGAGCTGCCGGCAGATCCGGAGCTTGGCGATTGCCAACGCTCTGTTCGACTTCTCCTACCGCTGGACGATCTACATCAGCGCCATGTGTCGAGACGAGCGCGGCGTTGAGTACGTCAAGTCGGTGGAGATATCGCCGGAGGGCATCTACAAAGTGGAGCGCCTCACGGATGCCATCGAGCATTACTACCTGGAGCTGCGAAACAGCTGCAACCAGAACCATCTGGTTGCGTCTGGATGGATCGCCGTTCCCGCAGAGGTATCGCTTGAAGAGGCGCAGGCCGCGAAGTTGTTTTATGCGGCCGGTGCCTGGCATCAGGTGAAGGTCGCGGCATGAGACGCCTCAGCAAACAGGTGCGACAGCGCCGGCGGCAGACATGGCTGGATATACCGGCCCACGGAATTGAAGAGGCAGGCCATGGCCATGACTGCGCTGCAGCGCAAACAGGAAGAGCGGAAGCGCAACAAGATGACCGAGGAGCAGCGGCTGGAAAAGCTGCTGTCTCGACGGATAACGACCGACCTGTTCCACAACACCGATGCCGCGCTCAAGCGGTCGATGCAACGCACCGGCATTGAGGAAGATCAGGACCTGGTGACCCGACTCATCCACGCCGCTGACCGAATGACCGACGAACAACTCGCCGAGCTCGTTCGCATTTCGTGACGTCAGCCCATGACGTCACGCCGACATGTCACACACACCTAAATATGTCGCATCCGGTCACGGAGGGCGGCACCTGACTGGAGATAACCGATGAGCATTCCCGCAAATGCTTTGAGCGATGAAGAGTGCTTGCACTACGCCGCGCTTGATCCGGCGGCCGCCGCCGAACTGACCCGCCGCCTGACTTCGCAGAGCATCGACCCTAGCGCAGAGCGCGAAGAGTTGCGCGAAGACATTCGCCGGCTCGAGAGCCAGGCGAGCGATGACGAAGACGAACTGGATAATTTGCGTGATGGCGCGGGAGCAGCCTGCGAGTGGATCAAGCGAGCCATGGACCCGGAAGATCGGGAGTTTTCACTTAATGCGCTGCTGCAGAAAGCGCTCGATTGCCTGGAGTGACGCCATGAGCACATTTGCAGTGTTTGGCATGACCCGAGACGTGGCCATGGCCGAGGCCAGGAGGACGGTCAAAACAACCCGCCCTGACCCAAAGCGCACCGGCCACAACATCGAGCTGACCCTCGATGAGTGGATGTACAAAGTAGGGATGCGTGCTGACCAGATCATGGGCGGTGCCCGGGTGAAGCAGATCAGCCCTTTGTTTGATGCCCCTCAGTACGCCGAACAGTTCATCGAGCTGGCCCGCAAGTCCGGCAAGTGCCGAGACATGCGAATCCGGGCGAAGCGCACGCTGGTCGACGCTCAAGGCGAGCCGATCATCAATCCAAAGACCAAAGCGCCAAAGGTGGGATACACCGACTGGCCGCCGAAGCCGGAAGCTCAAGCGGCCGCCTGACCCGCCCTCATCTATTGCGCCGAACTCCGGCGCCCTCCCACTTCAACGAATCACGCCAGCCGGCGAGGATCCCCCATGAATATTTACCGGCACACGTTCGCAGCCACCTGCCCAAACGACGGAGACTTGATCGTTTATCGGCTCGAAATACGCAGCATCTGCATGATCTGGGTCGAGCACATCAAGGCTGCCACAGCAATCATAAAGTCAGGTATTCAGGAGCAGATCGCAGACCAGCTGCACGATCGCCTTGGTGGGGATTTGACGCTGGTCGGAAATCATCAGGGCGTCGAAATTGAATCGATAAGGCTCAAAGAATGATCCATTACCACGGGCTGCCGATCACGCCAGAGACAGCGGCAGCCGCGGCGATTGGTGGCGGGCATGCCTTTGTGAGTTTCAGTGATCCCCGGCAACTCGCACTGGCCGCGCAAGTTTGCCAGTCATTTGCCATTGATAACGGGGCGTTCTCTGCATGGAAGCAAGGCAGGCCCGTCACCGACTGGCAGCCGTACTACCGCTGGGCAGCCGACGCGAAGCTGATCCCTGCATGTGACTTCGCCGTGATACCCGACGTGATTGATGGTGACGAGAAGGCGAACGATGCATTGCTTGAAGAGTGGCCGCTGCCTCGATGGTTTGGCGCGCCGGTTTGGCACATGCACGAGAGTCTTGAACGGCTGGAGCGCCTGGCCAGTGGATGGCCAAGAGTCTGCATCGGCAGTTCGGGCGACTACTCGCAGCCAGGCAGTGCTGCTTGGTGGGTGCAAATGGGGAAGGCCATGCGGATAGTTTGCGACGATGACGGGCGCCCCATGTGCAAGCTTCACGGCTTGCGGATGCTTGACCCTGAGATCTTTGGCCACCTGCCACTCTCCAGCGCCGACAGCACGAACATCGGTCGGAACATTGGCATCGATCAGGCTTGGCGCGGTACATACAGCCCGCCAACCAAGGAAGCGCGAGCGTCAGTGATGCGCAGCCGCATCGAGTCGCACAATTCGCCGCCACGCTGGACCTACAACATTCCTGAAGTGGCGCCAACTCAAGGTGCTCTCCTGTAACCCACCCCTCCACTGCCCGGGCATGACCCGGCATAGGACGCCCCATGCCCACAGAAAACAAAATCGCTGAGCCGGCACCAAGCCTGGCAACCGGCGCGAACCTCAACGCAGCAACGTGGGCTGATTTCGTTCAGCGCCTGCGTCACGACTGCGTCGGCCAGGGTGTTCGTTCCCACTGCACAGCCGCTGCCCTCTTCACCGTCCAGACCAAACGCATCGACTACGGCTTCGAGATCGACTACGCAGAGGGCAGGGTCGTGACTCTGGAGGATCGGTCGTGGTTTAGCCCCAAGAAATACTGGGCCGACCTGGACGACGACGAGCGTGCAGAGATTGACGAAACCCTGATGGCCGACCGCGAGTGCGGGTTCATGGATCTGGATGAGGACGGTCAGTGGGAATACCTCGCCGAGTGCGACAGCCACACCGTCACAGGCTGGAACAAGCGCTGGGAGATCGTGAACAGCCACTTCACCAAAGACGCGGCCGAGGCGTTCATCCGCCGCAAGCAGCATGACTACGGCGAAATGCGTGTCTACGTCGAATCTCAGTACTACGCCTGGGAGTTCGAAGCGATCAAAGCAGCGATCCTCAACGGCACGCTGACCTACACACCGAAGGAGTCAGCATGAAGCGCCTCTACCTCAGCGGCCCCATGAGCAACCTGCCCGACCTGAACTTCCCGGCCTTCCACTCAATGGCCGCCCGCCTCCGCGCCGCTGGCCACCAGGTGGTAAACCCCGCCGAGATCAACCCGGAAGGCGGTACGTGGGACGAATGCATGCGCCGCGACATCGTTGCCCTGATGGACTGCGACACGGTGGCCATGCTCCCCGGCTGGCTCAACTCCGAAGGCGCCTTTCTGGAAGTGACGATCGCGCAACGCCTCGGGATGAAGGTTGTTAATGCACAAGATCTGGTGATGGAGATTGCAGGATGTACGTGAACGAAGACGAATGCGAAGCGGCTGGCCTTGACCCAAGAGTGGTTGAACGACTGCGATCCCGGCAGGAGAGATTGCTGAAGGACATGAGAACGGCAGGAGTGTCCTTGTTTTGTGGATCCACGAGCAGCTTGCGCCCCATCAATGGAGACCGGTTGCTCATTCTCGCCAGCATCAGCGCCAGCAATACCGACGGAGGCTGCGGCGCGATAACCACCTGCGATGATGGTCTCAACCGTGGAGAAGACGCATGAGCAATTTGAAACAATCGATAGAAGAGCTGGACGCGGTGCTCCATTGGCGCGGCAAACATGCCATAGCGATCAAAGAGCGTGACGCCCTGCAGCTGCGCCTGACCGCAACGGATGAGAGAGCCGACACCCTGGAATCGCTGCTGGAACGTGTGCTGACCAATGCAAACAGGGCTATGCCGTCGGATCTGTGCAAGGCGATCAGGGCGTTGCTACCCGCTACGGCCGGAAGCGCGCCGGCAAACGAAGCCGAGCGCGAGCCTTTCGAGAGTTGGCACCGCAGCAAGTTTGCCACCAAGCACACCACGGGCCAGCCAACACGGGACATGCACAACGGCGTTTACGACCTGAACTACGGCCCGCCAGACCAGCAGAACATGTGGGACGCCTGGCAAGCCCGAGCCGCGCTGGATCGTGAATTCTGAGAGGAGTACATCTGTACTCCTCCCCTCTGTAACTCCCTCCCCCTTCAAAGTCAGCCGCTATAGCGGTAAAGGATTTCTCATGCCTGAAGAAACTGTTTTGATTCAGCCAGCCCCTGTCGTCCGCGATGAAAACGGCATGTTCTGGCATCCAGACCTGCCATCGCTTGAGGAAGGCGACGAAGAAAAGAGCAAGCAGTGGATCGCAGCGCAGGGCCTGACCGTTGGAATGGTCAGCCTCGAATATGCCGACGAGGCCATTGCAGACCGCTACTTCGAATCCGGCGACCCAGATTGCAGTTACTGGGAGCCGGCCAAGCCAGAAGGCGAAGACTGGTTTTGCTTGTCCATCAATGACACCGATGACGGGCCGGTTTGCTGGTGGGCGCGGAGGGTGGCGGCATGACCGACATCAAAGAACGCCCGATCCTGTTCTCGGCGCCGATGGTTCGCGCCATTCTGGAAGACCGGAAGACGGTCACGCGGATGGCGATCAATCCACAGCCGACATTTGATGACCGCTCCGGCTTCAGCTGGAAAGGCTGGGCATACGGGATCGGCTCCGATGATCGCGAAACCGCCCATAACTTCTCGAAAAGCGCCTGCCCGCAGGGTAAACCCGGCGACCGGTTATGGGTGCGCGAGACCTTCGCGACACTAAGCGCCGGCGAGTACGAGCCGGTCAAGCCGGCAAAGGGATATGGTCAAGACATACGCTTCGCTGCTACTGATCCGCTGGCAGACCTCTGCGCCGAAACTCGCGGCTACAAGTGGCGGCCGTGCATCCACATGCCCCGCTGGACCAGCCGCATCCTGCTGGAAATCACCGCCATCAGAGTCGAGCGCTTGCAGTCGATTACCGAGGCGCAAGCGATGTCCGAAGGCTGCTTCTTCACAGACTATGGCCGTAAGTGCGGGCATGGTGGCCTCGGCTGGAAAAGCCCGGATGGATGCGAATATCCAGACACGCACCACCCTCAGCGTGAAGGCTGGATGTGGGACAAGACAGCCAGCCATGAGCAGTGTCTCGGCTCTGCGCGCCATGCCTTCGGTAATCTCTGGGAGAAAGTCGGCGGTGACTGGGACGCCAACCCCTGGGTCTGGGTCATCGAGTTCAAGCAGGTGACGCCATGATCCTCCCTGCCCTCGCCTTCATGGCATGGCACATCTACACGGGGCCTTGGCGATGACCTGCATTCGGTTTGGCGGCGCGATTGTATGCGTCAGCCCCTTCTACCGCCTGCCTCTGCGTGACGGAACCCACGTCTTCATGGAGTGGCACCACTACTGCGGTCCGACCTTTTACCGAGACCGCGACTGCAATCGAATCATCGAGGACTGGTACGACGATCCTCGGATGGTTGAAGCCTGCCAGTGGTTCACCGGTCTCGGCCAGAAAGCCTAACCCCTATCCCACCTACCAGCCTGCCGGTGAACGGCGGGCGAAGGAATCCCTATGGCCGACCAAAAGCACCACCTCCGCGAAGCGGCAATTGAATTGCTCTCGGATGTCGCCCAGCACCTGCCGCTCGATTGTGAAATGTTTCTCGTCGCCTGCCGGCCCGGGAAAAAAGATTTCGACCTGGTGCTGCCGTCGCCTGAGGCGAACCTGAATAACGCGCTTGATGCGCTGCGCCGCCAAGGTCTGAGCATCGACGGCGACAACGCCTATAAGCGCGACCTGTGCGACTTGATTGCTGGGGCCCTGGCCTTCGGCAAGCAGAACCACAATCCACCGCCAGCCGAACACTGGGGGCAACGCTTCTGGGACATCGGCCAGGCCGAGGGTGAGCTGCAGGCCGAACTCCTGAAGGCCCTACAGCAAGTAACCGACTGCCTGAGCAAAGCCCTCACCGGTGGCGAAGTTTCTGCCCGCGCAGCTGGGCGCGCCCTGGCCAATGCCGGAGATCTGATCGAGCGGCTCAGCGCTTAACCCCTCCTCACCTTCTGCCGCCACGCGCGGCATGGAACATTTTCGCCCGCTACGGGCAGAGGTAGCCAACATGGCAGCAGCCGCAGCTCTGTCCGATGAATCCGGACACGACAAAGTAACCGAGAAGAGAATGGCCGAACTGCTGGGCACCACAGCGAAGGCCCTGCAGCGCAAGCGTGAACGGAACATCATACCGGTCGACGTCTGGTCAAAGATCGATGGCCGAATCATGTATAGCAAGTGGAGATATGACGAATGGCTAGAGAGCCTATGGAGCTCCCCGCGGGTGTTGAACTTGTCGGGAAATCAATCCGAATTCGATTCTCCTGGAACAAAAAGCGCTGTTGCGAAACGCTCCCCTTCCCTCAGACCCAGAAAGGTATCGCAGCCGCAGCGGGTCTTCGTTCTCAGGTAAGGCAACTGGACAAGCTCGGCGCGCTGACAGCAGACAAATACGCCGAGTTGTTCCCGGGCTCTCGCAGCACCTCTCCGCAGAAAACCCCGATCTTCTTTGACTATGCCCAGGAATGGCTGGACGGCCTTCAGATCGTCGAGGGGACCCGGAAAAACTACCGGTCTGCCCTGCAGATCTACTGGGTGCCCTACCTGGCCACTCTGCCGATGGACAAGATAACGCCAATG
Organism: Pseudomonas sp. KH_050; assembly: GCF_057838875.1. NCBI lineage: Bacteria > Pseudomonadati > Pseudomonadota > Gammaproteobacteria > Pseudomonadales > Pseudomonadaceae > Pseudomonas > Pseudomonas sp. KH_050. Next base: position 5,112,744 of record NZ_CM174478.1, read on the forward strand.
CTGATGCGCAAAATTGCCCAGGAGATCCAGTGGTCGTCACCGGTGCGGCGCAAGGGCGCCGTGCGGCTGGTGACCAGCATCTTCAAGCAGGCGGTGAGCGACGAACTGATCCTGAGAAACCCGGCAATCTCAATCCCGCCGAGCCGGGTGACCAAGCGAGACTTGGATCCGTTCACGCGGGAAGAAGCCGACCTGCTGATCGCCAAGCTGTATGAGGTGACGAGCGGTTTGCAGTCCATTTATGCGGCGTTTTTTGAGTTTTCTTTCTATACAGGAATGCGCCCGGGAGAGGCGATGGCGCTGCGCTGGAGCGAAGTGGACACACGCATGCGGACAGCCAGGGTGTGCCGCATTCGCATCTACGGGGAGATCAAGGAAAGGACGAAAACGAAGGTGGTGCGCGAAGTTTTATTGAACGATCGCGCCTTGCATGCACTCGACAAAGCACGGCTTTTGACGGCGGCGCGTTCGGATTACGTGTTTGCGCCGGCAGGAACGGGCAAGAGGGAAGACCTCTATATCCGTTCTGAGACAGGGGCCAAGCGTTACTGGAGAAGCGCGATGCGCAAGCTTGGAGTGAGGGAGCGCCGGATGTACGACACGCGCCACACCTACGCGACGATGTGTCTTATGTCTGGCATGAACCCGGCGTTCATCGCCGCTCAGCTTGGGCATAGCGTGCAGGTTCTGCTTTCCACTTACGCAAAGTGGATCAGCTCACCGAGTGATTGGTCTGAGCTTGATAAGCTGAATTTGTCTGAAGTTGGTACAAATTTGGTACGCGCAAAACTCCAGTAGCGACACACGTGCGAAACACAAAGGGTTTAAGCCACATGTGCGGATTAGCTGGAGAACTACGTTTCGATCACCAACCTGCCGACCTGGCAGCGGTGGAACGGATCACCCATCACCTGGCACCTCGCGGTCCTGACGCGTGGGGCTTTCATAGCCAGGGACCGATTGCCCTGGGCCATCGTCGGTTGAAGATCATGGACCTGTCGGACGGCTCGGCGCAGCCGATGGTCGACGCTCAACTGGGCCTGTCCCTGGCTTTCAACGGTGCGATCTACAACTTCCCGGAATTGCGGACCGAGCTGGAAAGCCTTGGATATGCTTTCTATTCCGGCGGCGACACCGAAGTGTTGCTCAAGGGTTACCACGCCTGGGGCGAAGATTTGCTGCCCAAGCTCAACGGCATGTTCGCTTTCGCCATCTGGGAACATGACAACGAACGACTGTTCATCGCCCGCGACCGTCTGGGCGTCAAGCCTTTGTACCTGTCGCGCACCGGCCAGCGCCTGCGGTTTGCCTCGGCGTTACCGGCGCTGCTCAAAGGCGGCGATATCAACCCGGTCCTCGACCCGGTGGCGCTCAATCACTACCTGAATTTCCACGCGGTGGTTCCGGCGCCACGCACTTTGCTGGCAGGCATCGAAAAGCTGCCGCCAGCCACCTGGATGCTCATTGATGCCAATGGCACCACCCAACAGAAAACCTGGTGGACCCTGCCCTACGGCCCTCATGCCGATGAAATGAATCTGACCCTGGAAGACTGGCGCGACCGTGTACTCGACAGCACCCGTGAAGCAGTGGCTATTCGTCAGCGGGCAGCAGTGGACGTTGGTGTATTACTTTCGGGCGGTGTCGATTCGAGTCTGTTGGTAGGACTGCTGCGCGAAGTGGGCGTGGAAGACCTGTCGACCTTCTCCATCGGTTTTCAGGATGCCGGCGGCGAACGCGGCGACGAGTTCCAGTATTCGGACCTGATCGCCAGGCACTACGGCACCCATCACCACCAACTGCGTATTGAAGAGAAAGAAATCATCGAGCAACTGCCGGCGGCGTTCCGTGCCATGAGCGAGCCGATGGTCAGTCATGACTGCATCGCCTTCTACCTGTTGTCACGGGAAGTGGCCAAGCATTGCAAAGTGGTGCAGAGCGGCCAGGGCGCGGATGAATTGTTCGCCGGTTATCACTGGTACCCGCAAGTCGATGGCGCAAGCGACCCCTACGCAGCCTACCGCGATGCGTTCTTCGACCGCAGCTACGACGACTACGCCGCCACCGTGCAACCGAAATGGCTGACGGCCAATGACGCCGCTGGCGACTTCGTCCGTGAACATTTCGCCCAACCCGGTGCCGATGCCGCGGTGGACAAAGCACTGCGTCTGGACAGCACGGTGATGCTGGTGGATGACCCGGTCAAACGCGTCGACAACATGACCATGGCCTGGGGCCTGGAAGCGCGCACGCCGTTTCTCGACTATCGCCTGGTGGAGCTGTCGGCCCGCGTTCCAGGCAAATTCAAACTGCCGGACGGTGGCAAGCAAGTGCTCAAGGAAGCCGCTCGGCTGGTGATCCCCAGCGAAGTGATCGACCGCAAGAAAGGTTACTTCCCTGTGCCAGGCCTCAAGCATTTGCAGGGCGACACACTGAACTGGGTTCGCGAACTGCTGCTTGATCCAAGCCAGGATCGTGGCGTGTTCAACCCGGCGATGCTCGATCGCCTGCTGACCGACCCACAAGGCCAGCTGACGCCTTTGCGCGGCTCCAAATTGTGGCAACTGGCAGCGCTGAACCTGTGGCTCAGCGAACAAGGAATCTGAGCGATGAAGCCCCACGCTACGGCCTATAGCCAACGCTTGCTGCGCGGTCAGGCGCCATCCTATGAACGCCTGCAAGCGCGCTTCGCCGAAGACGGCAAAGAACCTGGTCCCGAGCCCATCGCGGTGCATTGCGGCTGGGGCCGGCTACTGATCGGCCATACCTTTGCAGATGCGGCGAGCCTTGCCCGGGAGCTGCTTGATGAGCACCCCGGCGAACGCGACATCGCGCTGTACGTTGCCGCGCCCCAGCAAGTGCTGGGGCTGGAACCGGCGCAGCTGTTTCTCGACCCGTCCGACACCTTGCACCTGTGGTTCAGCGACTATCGCCCGGCCACTCGGGTGTTTCGCGGCTTTCGCATCCGCCGGGCACAGAACGAAGCGGACTGGCAGGCCATCAATCAGCTTTACCTGGCCCGCAGCATGCTGCCCATCAATCCGGCCCTGCTGACGCCCCGCCATGAGGGCGGCCCGGTGTACTGGCTCGCCGAGGACGAAGACAGCGGCGCGATCATCGGTAGCGTGATGGGCCTCGATCATCACAAAGCCTTTCACGACCCGGAGCACGGCTGCAGCCTCTGGTGCCTGGCGGTCGATCCGCAGTGCACGCGGCCAGGAGTCGGCGAAGTGCTGGTGCGCCATCTCATCGAGCATTTCATGAGCCGCAGCCTGAGCTACCTCGACCTTTCGGTATTGCACGACAACAGTCAGGCGAAAAGTCTTTACGCCAAGCTGGGGTTTCGCACCCTCTCGACCTTCGCCATCAAATGCAAAAACGGTATCAATCAACCGCTGTTTCTCGGGCCGGGACCGCAGGCGGAGTTCAATCCCTACGCGCGGATCATCGTCGAAGAAGCCCATCGTCGTGGCATTGATGTCCAGGTCGATGACGCCGACGCCGGGATGTTTACCTTGAGCCATGGCGGGCGCCGGGTGCGCTGCCGTGAATCGCTGAGCGATCTGACCAGCGCCATCAGCATGAGCCTGTGCCAGGACAAAAGCCTGACCCACAAAGTACTGAAGGCTGCCGGTTTGAATTTGCCGGCGCAACAACGGGCGGGTAATGCCGACGACAATCTGGCGTTTCTCGATGAGCACCAGCGAGTGGTGGTCAAACCCCTGGATGGTGAGCAGGGCCAAGGCGTGGCCGTGGACCTGCAAACGATCGAAGAGGTGCAGCAGGCCATTGAGGCTGCTCGTCAGTTCGATAACCGTGTACTGCTGGAAAGCTTCCACGAAGGCCTCGATCTGCGCATCGTCGTGATCGGTTTTGAAGTGGTGGCCGCCGCCATTCGCCGCCCGGCGCAAGTCGTCGGTGATGGCCAGCACTCGGTTGGCGAGCTGATCGAAGCACAGAGTCGCCGACGCCAGGCCGCCACCAGCGGTGAAAGCAAAATCCCGCTGGACCACGAAACCCGACGCACCTTGCGGGCCGCTGGTTACGACGATGACAGCATCCTGCCAGCGGGCGAACATCTGCTCGTGCGCCGCACCGCCAACCTGCACACCGGCGGTACGCTGGAAGATGTCACGGCGATACTGCATCCCACTCTGATCGATGCCGCGGTGCGAGCCGCGCGGGCGCTGGATATCCCGATGGTCGGGCTCGACCTGATGGTGCCGGCGGCCGATCAGCCGGAGTATGTGTTTATCGAAGCCAACGAGCGCGCCGGGCTGGCCAACCACGAACCGCAACCGACTGCCGAGCGTTTTGTGGATTTGTTGTTTCCCCATAGTCAGCCGACGGTTTAGCCAGTCGTTCGCTTAAGTACAAACCCTGTGGCGAGGGCCCTTGCTCCCGCCGGCCGGTCCGCGCTCGGGCGCAGCAGTCGTAAAACCTGCGAATGCGGTATGCCTGACGAAATGTGATTGCAGGTTTTAGGGCCGCTTCGCGACCCAGCGGGGGCAAGCTCCCTCACCACAAAAAGCAGCTACTCGCCTCGGAATCCCTCTACTCCCCCTTCCACAATCAGGAGTGTCCATGACCAGCAAAATTCCCGAACCGGATCTCAACTACCTACAGAAAGTCCTGCTGGAAATGCTCGCGATTCCCAGCCCCACCGGGTTCACCGACACCATAGTGCGCTACGTCGCCGAGCGCCTTGAAGAGCTGGGCATTCCCTTCGAACTGACTCGTCGCGGCACCATTCGCGCCACCCTCAAGGGCCAGCAGAACAGCCCGGACCGTGCCGTGTCGGCGCACCTGGACACCATCGGAGCCGCCGTGCGCGCAATCAAAGACAACGGTCGCCTGACCCTGGCACCCGTCGGATGCTGGTCCAGTCGTTTTGCCGAAGGCAGTCGCGTCAGCCTGTTCACCGACAGCGGTGTAGTGCGTGGCAGTGTCTTGCCGCTGATGGCCTCAGGGCACGCGTTCAACACTGCGGTGGATGAAATGCCCATCAGTTGGGACCACATCGAACTGCGCCTGGACGCCTACTGCACCACCAAAGCCGATTGTGATTCGCTGGGCATCGGCATTGGTGACTTTGTCGCCTTCGACCCGCTGCCGGAGTTCACGGAAAGCGGCCACATCAGCGCTCGCCACCTGGACGACAAGGCCGGGGTTGCCGCCTTGTTGGCGGCGCTCAAAGCTATCGTCGACAGCAGCGAGCCGTTGATGATCGACTGCCATCCACTGTTCACCATCACCGAAGAAACCGGCAGTGGCGCGGCGGCGGCCTTGCCATGGGATGTCAGCGAATTCGTCGGCATCGACATTGCCCCGGTCGCACCGGGCCAGCACTCCAGCGAACACGCGGTGAGCGTGGCCATGCAGGATTCCGGCGGGCCGTACGACTATCACCTGTCACGGCACCTGCTGCGACTGGCCAGCGACAACGAACTGCCAGTGCGTCGCGACCTGTTTCGCTATTACTTCAGCGATGCCCATTCGGCGGTGACTGCCGGTCACGACATCCGCACCGCCCTGCTCGCCTTCGGCTGCGATGCCACCCATGGCTATGAACGCACCCATATCGACAGCCTCGCCGCACTCAGTCGCCTGCTCGGCGCCTACATCCTCAGCCCTCCGGTATTCGCCAGCGACGCACAACCGGCCAAAGGCTCGCTGGACCGGTTCAGTCACCAGCTGGAACATGACGCGCAGATGGAAAGCGATACCCGGGTGCCGTCGGTGGACAGCCTGGTCGGGCAGCGGTCGGTGTAGGGGCTGGCGAAGGTTCGAGCCGTGATCGGGCGATGTTTTGGGGGTTATGGGGATGGCCCGGGAGCAAGATCAAAAGATCGCAGCCTGCGGCAGCTCCTACTGGCCCTGCTGCCCCAAGCCCAGTAGCATCGCCGGGATTGTTTACCCGAGGTACTTATGCTGATCCCTTACGACCAACTTGAAGTCGATACCCTGACCCGTCTGATAGAAGACTTCGTTACCCGTGACGGCACCGACAATGGTGACGAAACTCCGCTGGAAACCCGCGTGCTGCGGGTTCGCCAGGCGTTGACCAAAGGTCAGGCGCTGATTGTTTTCGATCCTGAAAGCCAGCAATGCCAATTGATGCTCAAGCACGACGTGCCCAAAGAGCTGTTTGATTGATTCATCAGCCTCGTCTGGTTTTTCCCGTTCGCGACTGGATGCGTTCGTAGATTTCCGCCCGGTGGACCTCGACTTCCTTGGGCGCCTCGACGCCGAAGCGAACGCTGTTGCCGTTCACCGAGAGTATGCGTACGGAGATGGTGTCACCAATGGAAATCAACTCGCCCACAACGCGGCTTAATACAAGCATGGCACTCGTCCTTTAGGGTTACCGGACTCTGAAGATGCCCGCAGAGCCGACTGCCTTCAATGCACCATCACTAAATCAGTCTCGCCCTACGCCGCACGCAGACGCGCCTGACAGAAAGCCCTTTCAAGCCTCGCTTTTCGCGGCTGTTTAAACCGCCCTTCGTTTGAGCAAGCCATTTCCTACACTCATACAGATACTTCGTTTGTGGTCGAGGAAAGAATTCAGACACTGGAAAAACGTGGACCCAACAGGATGATGCTCGCGCCGAGCACACAGAACGCGACACCCAGCCAATCGGAACTCAAGGGACGAATCCGCTCGACCATGCCCAGCCAGCCGATGGACGCAATAATGTAAATGCCACCATACGCTGCATAGGCGCGGCCGGCATAGCTCGCTTCGACCTTGGTCAGCAGTACCGCGAAGAGGGTCAGGCTGAGCAGCGCCGGAGCGATCCACCAGGCACTTTTACCCTGGCGCAACCACATCCAGAACGCATAACAACCGGCAATTTCAAACAGCGCCGCGAGAAAAAACCACAGGTAATTGAGCATGCAACTGTCTCGTCAAGGCTGCCGGAATCGGCAACCCTAACGATGCAGGTTCGCGCGAGCAAGTTCAGCCGGCAGTTTGTTTAGCCTTGGCGCGCATCTTGTCGGCCATCTGGGTCATTTCGTTGTAGAGCAATTGCGGGTTCTTCTGCTTCAGCGCCCAGGCCATGCGACCTTGTTCGTGAGGCAGAATCATGAACTCACCTTTGGCGACATGCTGGTAGATGTAGTCGGCGATGTCGCTGGCGCTGATCGGCGAGCTTTCCAGCAATTTTCCGACCTGGGCTTTCATGGCTGGGGTCGGGCCACGGAAGGAATCCAGCAGGTTGGTCTGGAAGAATGACGGGCAGACCACGTGCACCGCGATGTCCTGGTGCGCCAGTTCAATCAACAGGCTCTCGGACAATGCCACCACACCGGCCTTGGCCACGTTGTAGTTGCTCATGGCCGGGCCTTGCATCAAGGCTGCCATCGAGGCGATGTTGATGATCTTGCCTCTGCTTTTTTCCAGCAACGGCAAGAAAGCCTTGCAGCCTTTGACCACGCCCATAAGGTTGATCGCGATCTGCCAGTCCCAGTCTTCGAGGGACAGTTCATTGAAGAAACCGCCCGAAGCCACGCCGGCGTTATTGACGATCACATCGATGCCGTCAAGCCTCTCTTCGCAGGCCTGGGCAAACGCGGTCAGCTGGCTGTAGTCACGCACGTCGCAACGCTGCACAAAACCGTCACCACCGGCTTCGCGTACCCGTTTCAGGGTTTCTTGCAAACCGGGCTCACTGACATCCGACAAGGCCAACTGCCAGCCTTCACGGGCCCAGCGCAGAGCGATTTCGCGACCCAGGCCAGACCCGGCGCCGGTGATCATCATGCGATTTTGCATAGGGGTTGCCTTGTTGTTCCGGGGAAGATAATTCGCAGTGTAGCGAAGGTCTTTCCTGCACCCACGCTCCATCAGAGTGCTGAATGACCCAGGCAAACCAAGACGCTGTACAGCAGCCGGGTTGCGTTGCAATCAATAACGTAATCGCGGTCGACTGAATGAATGCGAAAGTAAATTAAACGAAATAAGCCAAGTACCAAAAAACACTAAAAAACACTAAAAAACATCCGGAATTATCCGCCACTCTCCAGAGTCGGAGATTATAAGCGGCTCGGGTTTATTGCATCTCGAGCTGGTTCTGAAAAGCGCTACGGTCTTTCCAAGAACTAACCAATAAAGGAAGTCGACATGGGCACAATTCTTATCGTTATCCTGATCCTCTTGCTAATAGGTGGCCTGCCGGTCTTTCCTTACTCCAGCGGTTGGGGTTATGGCCCATCGGGCATCATTGGCGTGGTGCTGGTAGTGCTGCTGATCCTGCTGCTACTTGGCAAGATATAGAGATCGCAACAGCAATAAAAAAGAGGCCCGGGGGCCTCTTTTTTAATGGGTCAAACGTTAATCCGGCATGCCGTTGACAACGCCTGCGGTGTTATCGAGCAAACTTTTGGTTGCCGTCTGCAGGAAGGACTCGAGCTTTTTCTTCAGCTCGGCCGTTTCCGGTGCATCCGGGATCACCGCGGAAGTCGGCTTGGCGCCCAGTTCGTACTGGTACATTTTCGGCTCCATCCCCTTGGGCAGAACCAGAATGCGGTCAGCGGTGACGATCGCCACCGTCTGCTCGCTGCCCGAAGGTTTGATCACGCCAAAACCAGTATCGCCTTGCGGCAGGTTGAGCATGTCGCGACCCCAGCACTGATGACGCACTTCACCACCGAGCCGGCCCATGATGGTCGGCACGATATCGATCTGATTGCCCACGGTGTGGTCGAGCTTGCCGAACTTCTCCTGGATGCCCGGACCGATCAACAACAGCGGTACGTTGAAGCGCCCCAGGTCCATTTCGGTGATCTGGCGCTCGTCGCCGAAACCGTGGTCACCCACTACGACGAACAGGGTTTCCTTGAAGTAAGGCTCTTTGCGCGCTTTCTCAAAGAATTGACCCAGCGCCCAGTCGGAGTAACGCATGGCCGTCAAATGCTCATTCAAACTACCGCGCCCCGTGACCGGATCGACCGGCAGTGGGTTTGGCAAGGCATAAGGCGTGTGGTTGGACAGGGTTTGCAACAACGCATAGAACGGTTTTTTGTCTTCGCGGGCTTTCAGTTCTTCCAGGCCACGGTTGAACATGTCCTGGTCGGACACGCCCCAGGTCGGGTCGGAGAACACTGGATTGACGTAGTCATTACGGCCAATGAAGGTGGTCATGCCCTGGTTGCTGAAAAAGCCTGCCTGGTTGTCCCAGGCAAAATCGCCGTTGTAGACATAGACGTCGTCGAAGTCACGCGCGCTGAGCAACTGCGGCAGGCCGGACAGCTTGTGGCTGCCTTCCGGGGTCTGCATCAGGTATTCGAAGCCCGGCAGGTTCGGGAAGCAGGCCATGGTGGCGAACATACCCTGGTGGGTATGGGTGCCATTGGAGAAGAAACGGTCGAACAGCAGGCCTTCTTTCGCCAGTTTGTCGAAGTACGGCGTGATGTTGCTGTCTGCCCCCAGAGCGCCCACCGAGTGACCGGCGAAGCTTTCCATGAGGATGATCACGACGTTCTTGATCGGCAGGGTCTTCTCGGCCGGTGGTGTGTAGTCGCGGCGTACGGCCGCAATGTCGGCGTCGACCAGTTTTTCGTCGGGTGTCACCAGCATGTCGCGCACGGTCTGCTGAGCTTCCGGCTGCGGCAGAGTGGCCTTCCATACATTGTCACGGTGTTCGGAAAATCGGCTTTTGGCCGCTTCGACCAACGACAGCGAACCGTTCAGGCCCAACTGGTTGGCGAAGTTCGAATCGGTGGTATAGACGTCACCCCAACGCAGTGGCGGGCCTTGGCGCAAGGTGCCACGGGCAGCCACGACGCAAATCAGCAGGCACACCACGAAGACGCCGACGCGGGCGTACCACGGGGCGATCTGCCGAGTACCGATGCTGCCACCACTGAACGGACCACGAGGTCGGGTCGCACGGTCAGCGCCCTTGAAACCCAGGCTCAACAGCCAGGTACCCACGGCCCAGGCCAGCAGATAGCGGACCACCGGAAAACCATACCAGAGCATGCTCATCACGGTTTTCGGGTCTTCCTTCACGTACTGGAAGACCAGCCCGTTGAGCCGCTGATGGAACTCGCGATAGAAGTCCATCTCCATCAGGCCGAGGAACAGCGCGATGCTGGAGACGAGGGTCAGCCAGAAACGGAAGAATCCACGGGCGGCCATGGCGCGGGCACTGAACAATGCCAGCACCAGCGGGATACTGAGGTAGATCACCAGGCGCAGGTCAAAGCGCAGGCCGTTGGCAAAGGCTTCGAGGAAGGTCGAGGCCGGGGTGTCGAGGATCATCTCCCGGTTATAAACCAGCAACGCCACGCGCAGCAGGGAGAGCATTGCCATCATGACCAAGGCACAGAGCAACGTGTAAGCCAAATGCGATTTGACGGTCGGTTGCAGCAGGCGACTTGAAGCTCGCTGCTGACTCAGGGCGTCCGGGATTGACATGTCGTTTTAGGACCCATTGGAAGTTGAAGTTTCAAAAGTACAGCTGCGCCTGCCCTCTCATTGCCGATGACGGCAGCGGGGATTGCGCGGTGCGCAAATGTTGCACGATCACTCACGGCATTGCCATTGATTACTGGCATGCCCTCAACCCGGCCCTGGGCCTGGAATAGGAGACTGCCGGGATTGAAGGCAAGAAACAGCGAGGCCGAATTGTCTTGGAGCCGTTGTGAAAATTTCGTTTAACGCATATTTAGACACATAAAAAAGGGCCTTATGGCCCTTTCAACAACATGACTGCTTAGTCATTGCTCGGCTTGTTGACCGCCTGCAATACATATTGCGGCAAGGCAAACGCGCCAATATGAATTTCAGGATTGTAGTAACGGGTGAGGATGCCGCTGCCGGCGAAACGCTGACGCAGGGTCTCGAGGGGCAACTTGCGGTACGCGGTATTGGTCGCGCCCCAGGCAAAGGTCATCGCGCCGCCGATGTAGGTCGGCACGGCCGCCTGATAGAAGTGCCAGTCCGGGAACAGGCTACGCATACGGCCGGCAGTGGTTTGCACTTCGCTCAGTTGCATGAACGGCGTGCCGTTCTGGGTCACCAGAATACCGCCTTCGTTCAGGCAACGACGGCATGCCTCATAGAAGTTTTCCGAGAACAGCACTTCGCCCGGACCGATCGGATCGGTGGAGTCGGAAATGATCACGTCGAACTTCTCTTCGGTGGTCGCGACGAAACGCATGCCGTCGTCGATCACCAGGTTCAGACGTGGATCGTCGAACGCACCCTTGGAGTGGTTCGGCAGAAATTCCTTGCACATCTCGACCACAGTGCCATCGATCTCGACCATGGTGATATGTTCGATACTGCGGTGCTTGGCCACTTCACGCAGCATGCCGCCATCACCGCCGCCGATGATCAGCACGCGCTTGGCGGTACCGTGGGCGAAGATCGGTACGTGGGTGAGCATCTCATGGTAGATGAACTCGTCGGCTTCGGTGGTCTGGATGACCCCGTCCAGCGCCATCACGCGCCCCATGCGCGGGTTCTCGAAAATCACCAGGTGCTGATGTTCGGTGCGCACTTCGTGCAGCAGTTTTTCCATGCGAAAACGCTGGCCATAGCCTTCGTAGAGGGTTTCCAGGTATTCGCTGTTCTGGGCAGTGCTCATGGGTAAGTCCCCCGGTGAATGCTGGTGGCAACGGACGGCTACCCGCCCATGATGGGCAATCGACAACACACGGTGTTCTCGAATGGCCAAGGAAGGCGCGCATTCTACGTCGCAGAACATGACAGGTCGAACCTTCTGGCTCTATCTTTGTGTCTGATGATGCCGGGGAGCCAAGCAGATGTTTTATCGTTATCTACCAAGCCCGATCGGGCCGCTGCTGCTGGCCGGTGATGAACAGGGGCTGCGCCAGCTGTACATGGACAACCACCCGTACTGGACGCCGCCGGAGCAATGGTTCGAAGCCGGCAATCAACTTGATACCGTCTGTCGGCAACTGGATGAGTACTTCGAGGGCAAGCGAGAGTGTTTCGATGTACGCCTGGCGCCCCAGGGCACGGCATTCCAGCAAAGGGTCTGGCAAGCGTTGCAGCTAATCCCTTTTGGCCACACCTGGAGCTACGCCCAATTGGCCGAGCACATCGGCAACCCGAAAGCGGTACGAGCGGTCGGTACTGCCAATGGTGCCAACCCGATATCGATCATCATCCCGTGCCACCGAGTGATCGGCAGCAACGGTACGCTTACCGGTTATGGCGGCGGACTGGAACGCAAGCAGGCACTGCTGCAGCTTGAGGGTGCGTGGTTGATTTAACGCAGCAAAGTCCAGCGGGGAGAACAACAGATTGCAACCTTCGTCACCCCGTTATATCCGCACATTGCCCCGCGGCCCGGCAATCGCCCAGATGATCAGGCCCAGTACTGGCAGCAAGAAAATCACCAGCACCCAGATGATTTTCATCCCGGTTTCAGTGCCGCTCTTAAGAACGTTGATGATCGCCCAGATATCCAGGGCGAGGATGATCAGCCCGACCAGACTATTGAAGGTAGAACCCATGGTGTCGCTCCCAAGTGATGGTTTGCATCATTAGGATAGTCGGGCTTGAGAAGGGAACGCTTTATTACACTCAGACGTGAATCGCCACCCGCAATGCTTCCAGCGAAGGCGCGGCGTTGATACCGGCTTCAGCGCACAACTCCAATACCCGTGGCACGTCGTTGCCATACACCAGCACTGCCTGAATCTCGTCATCGAGCAGTTGGCTGAAATTCATCAGCACATAACCGCCCTTTTCCGGATTCATGCTGCTCAGCTGGATCTGGATCCGGTTCAGCGCGGTCAGGGCTTCGACCTTGGCCAGTTGCTTGGGCTTGATGTTGAAGGTGACGTCCGGGCCGAACGAGGCGACGATCTGAGCGAACAGGTCCATATAGGTGTCGGCCTGGAACAACACGGTTTCCGGCAGGCTACCGACCACGATCCACTCACCCAGCGGGATCGGAAAGGTTTCGTCGTAATTGATGTCCGGATTGGCCGCCAGGAAAGCATCCGCGTCGGCGTAGGCTTGCGCAGCTTCATCGGCGATCCGCGCTACGTCATCCTCGTCCATGCACCCGGAGCTGATTTTACCGATGAGTTCAACGAGCGTGGTTTTCATGGAGGGATCCTGTAGCGAGGGAAATTTGAGGGCGCGAAGGATAGCGCATCCAGAGGTAATTCCGAATGCCAGTCAGGTAGATGGTATGCGATTCAACACATTCCCGTAGCAGCTGCCGCAGGCTGCGTTCGGCCGCGCAGCGGTCGTAAAACCTGCCTCTGCGGTTAACCTGCAAAACCGCGATGCCTGACTTCACAACCGCTACGCGGTCGGACGCAGGCTTCGCCAGCTGCTACGGACAATCTGTAGACTTCAGCCCAGCAGTTTTTCCAACTGCGCCGTGGTATCTACCGCGCCCATGGTCTTGGCCGCGTCCAGCGCGGTCACCCCATTGGCGTCTCGGGCCTTCGGATCGGCGCCTTTACTGATCAGGTACTCGACGATTGCCGTGCGATTGAACATTGCCGCCATCATCAACGCGGTGCGACCGTCAAAGGATGAACCTTCGACCTGGGCGCCGCCTTCGACCAGCACCTTGACCACCGGCAGGTCACCTTTGAACGCGGCACCGGCAATCGGACTTTGGCCGTTGTCGTTGCGGATCTCCGGGTCGGCCTTGTGCTCGAGCAGGACCTTAACGGCCTCGGCATGCCCGTGATAGCTGGCGAGCATCAGCAAGGTATCGCCCTTGTGATTACGCAGGTTGACCGGCAAGCCCTTGCTCAGCAATGCGGCGAGCATGGGCGCATCGCCCTGACGCGCCACATTGAATACCTGCTCGGCAAACTCCGCAGCTTCTTCTTCGGTCATCTGGCGGCTTTTGTCTGACATTCGGGACTCCACATTCACTTCACAAAGCCGTCAGTTTCCCGAGCCGTCTTGAGCCTGTCATCCCTTTTTTCTCAAATCGGGCAATAGCCAGAATCAATAGCGGAACTTGCCACCGTGAATATCCGCCAGTACCTGCTCGGTCACTCGCACGTAAGTATCCGATCCCGGCAACCAGGCGTAGATCGGGTCGTCACCGGTTTTTGCCGGGTCGAAGGCCTCGTCCTTGAGCCGGACTTTCTGATATTTGAAGGTGCCGGTGGTCTCCATTTTCAGTTTCACCCGTAAAAACAACGGCACTGCATAGGCCGGCATTTGCTGCCTGGCGAATTGCAGCAGTTCGCTGAAATCCAGGGTGGCCAGAGATTCGGCCGGGGTGATCGCGGCCATCCCGGCACGCCCGTTGGTGTTGCTGATCTCGACGCCGTAGGCCACTGCCTCGGCGATATGCGGATACTGCAGGAGAATGTTCTCGACCTCGGTAGTCGATACGTTCTCGCCCTTCCAGCGGTAGGTATCGCCCAGACGGTCAACGAACTGTGCGTGACCAAAACCGATATTCCTCAGCAAGTCTCCGGTGTTGAAGTAACGATCACCCTTCTCGAACACATCATGGAGGATGACCTTTTGGGTTTTTTCCGGATCGGTATAACCATCGAGCGGGGCCTTGTCGTCGATTTTCGCCAGCAGCAGGCCCTGCCCGCCCTTGGCGACTTTTTGCATGAAGCCGGCCTTGTTGCGAATCGGCGCACAGCTGTCATGGGCATATTCCACCAGCTCCCAGGACATCAAGGAAAAGCCGATGGTGTTATCGAAGTTGAGGATGTTGCTGAAACCGATGTTGCCGTCACTGGCGGCGTACAGTTCGCAGACGTGATTGACCTCGAAGCGCTTCTTGAACTCGCTCCACACCCCTGGACGCAAGCCGTTGCCGATCATTTTCAGCACGCCGTTGTGACGGTCGTCGTCGCTCGGTGGCTGGTCGATCAGGTAACGACACAATTCACCGACGTAACCGATGGTGGTGGCGTTGAACTTGCGCACGTCCTTCCAGAACTGACTGGCGCTGAATTTGCGGCGGATGGCAAACCCCGACGCCCCACAGATAGCGGAGCCCCAGCAGACGCAGAGGCCGGTGGTGTGGTACAGCGGCAAGGTGCAGTAAAGGACATCCGCCGGGCCCATATTCAGGGCGATCATGCCGAAGCTGACAGAAGTCCTCATCCAGCGTCCGTGCTTGAAAACCCCGGCCTTGGGCAAGCCGGTGGTGCCTGATGTGTAGATATAGAAGCAAGGATCATCGAAGTAGATCCGCTGACTGCTGAGCGGGTTGTCTGTCACGCATCCGGCACTGGCGGTCATCAGGTTGATATAGCCTGCGGGCACCTCGCCGGGCTCGCGAGAAGTGTCCTGATCCGCAACACACCAGATTCTGCCCTGATCGATGGCAACCTGCTCTCGGACTGCCGAAAAAGCTCCCGTCAACTCTGCCCCTACCACGATCGCCAGCGGCTTTACCAGGTTCAGGCTATGGACCAGCACATGCTGGGTCTGCGAGGTGTTGAGCATGGCGCAGATAGCCCCCACCTTGGCGACGGCCAAGACCGTGACCAACAGTTCGGGCCGGTTCTCGATGAATATCCCGACGACGTCACCTTTGCCGATGCCTTGGGCAATCAGGTGATGGGCAATGCGGTTGGCCCACTGGTTGACCTGGGCATAGCTTAACGAAACGTTGCCGTAGAGCAGCGCCGAGCCTTGGGGATTGCGCAACGTGGCTTGCTCGAAGCTTGTGCCCAGGCCGCAGGGATGATTGGGCTTATTGGCATTGGCGACCTTGAGCCCCTTGACCATTCGCGGGATGGTTTTGGCAATGGCGGGCAACTTTCGGAGCATCATGCCCCAGCTAATCATGTCGTTTGAGTTACTGCTCATGGTTGCTCCTGTTCGACATAAAACGCCGCCGCGCCGGCTAGTAGCCAGGACAGTGTCGATAACGATGAAGTGATTTACCGAGGGGATAACGGTGGCTGGCATCAGGCAGGCCAGGGAATGGCGCGATGCTCGCTCGCCGTTAAACGTCAAAAGACACTCGTGGGTGTTCAACTAAAAACATCTAACAGAACCGTTGAAACAGGATGAAAAATACGTCAGCCGTTCTTCGGCTGTACATGGAGGATTTGAAAAGTTTTGTATCTATCTGCAGTAGCGCCCGCTTTCTAGCTGAATCATGCAGGTTCTCTACAAAGCGGCATTCGGTCCGCGGGATGGAATTTTTCCTGCCGGCCGAGGGTCCGACCTTTACCGGAGGCTGCAGGGCTCTCGAAAAATCCGGAAAACCACGCAAAATGCAGGATGCACGATGGCCATTCATGCAAGTTGCACGAAAGCGAACTTTTAATAAAACTATAAGCCATTGATTTATATAATTATTTAACAAAACACCATACTGGCACAATCACTGCACCTATCACTCCACGCTTGCCATTCAAGTTAACGGAGCTGATAGACATGAGCCTCATTCAAGAAAAATTCGCGTCTTTGTTCCCCAACTTCGAAGTCACCATCCAGGCACGGCCTGACGGCGGTATCTTGCTGACACTGCGTAATAGCGAAAAACAGCTCAAACGATCGATTTCCTATGCACAACTGCATGCTGGTGACCAACTGTCCTGGGTGATCAGCGCCATTCGCCGCGACCTGGCGGAACAGGCCAGCGAACTGCCACAGATTTCGATGTTGCAGAGTCAACACCGCTTTGCCTTGCCGACTTATCATTCGGTTTGAACCGATATTGGCGTAGGAGCTGCCGCAGGCTGCGATCTTTAGCGATTATCAAGATTGCCCAAGAGCAAGATCAAAAGATCGCAGCCTGCGGCAGCTCCTACCGCCTGACTTCGTTGCGCGGTCAATTCAATAACCCCCTGTTCAACGCCTCGCCTACAGCCTGAGCCCTATTGGTCACGTCCAGCTTGCAGTAGATATTGCTCAGGTGGAACTTGACCGTGGCTTGGGATATGGCCCGAATCACACTGATCTCCCACACGGTTTTTCCGGCCCTGGCCCAGCGCAGGATTTCCAGTTCCTTTTCGCTCAAAGGCTTGCCGACCTGGCGCTGTCGACTTCTCATTCATGACTCTCCCTCTCACCTCGGACTATCGCACCACTGCCAACTAAACATTGCGTTGACAAGCCATGCACGCGAAGGCGAAGGGTTACACAGGCATGAGATTAAACAAGGATGAAAGGCACTAAAAAGCGATGAGCCACAAACTAACAAGCACCTTCCTACAACACCCAAGGAAGATAACTGGGTCAGTGTTTGAACGTCGTCCGGTGGCAATCGGCTGACTACTGGCACCGTTTATCAGTAGTCAGCCGTTGCAAATCAGAACGTTGACGGATTTATTTGCGCAAAGCTGCTCACGTTCGGATGCCCTGCCAGCTCACCGCTATCGCGCACCAGCCCGCAGGTGGCCATCCCCGCTTCCCGCGCCGCATCCAGCTCCTGGACGATATCGGACAGGAATAGAATCTGCCGAGATTGAAAGCCAATTGACTGGGCAATCCGCTGATAGGACGATGCTTCGCGCTTGGGCCCCGACGTGGTGTCGAAATAGCCACTGAACAGCGCCGTCAAATCACCGGCCTCGGAGCAACCGAAAATCAGCCGCTGAGCCTGGATCGAACCGGATGAATAAACAAAGAGTTGATAGCCATCCTGATGCCAGCGCTTAAGTGCTTCTACCGCATCCGGATAGACGTGTCCTTTGAGTTGCCCGGCCAGGTAGCCCTGCTCCCAGACCATCCCTTGCAAGGCCTTGAGTGGAGTCGCCTTACGGTCTTCAGCGATCCAGCTCAAGAGGATCTGGATGACCCGCTCGACGTCAGCCGTCGGCTCGCCACCGTCCTGGCGTACCGCCTGCAGTTGCTCGGCTACGTCCGGTCGGTCGGCGTTCTGCCGGACAAACTCCGGGAGATGTTTTGCGGCATAGGGAAACAGCACCTCAAACACGAAACTCACCGCGCTGGTGGTGCCTTCGATGTCGGTGAGGATGGCTTTGATCGACATTCGCTTAGTCCTCCAGGCCAGGAAAACGGCGGGCAATGTCTTCTCCGGTGAACCGGGCTACCCAGCCCTCGGGATTGTTGAACATGCGAATTGCCACGAAGTGCGGGTTCTCGCCCATGTCGAACCAGTGCGGCGTGCCGGCGGGCACCGAAATCAGGTCATTCTTCTCGCAGAGTACGGCGTACACGTAATCATCGATGTGCAAGGTAAACAGACCCCGCCCGGCGACGAAAAAGCGCACTTCGTCTTCATCATGGCGGTGTTCATCAAGGAACTTGGCCCGCAGTTCGGCTTTTTGCGGGTGATCGCTGTTGAGGCTGATGACATCGACGGTGACGTATCCACGCTCGGTCATCAAGCGGTCGATCTGCTCCTGATAGGCGGCGATCACTTCTTCCTGGCTGGCACCGGGCTGGATCTTCGCGGCGGCTTGCCAGCGGTCGAAATGCACGCCTATGTCGGCCAGGGTCGAGGCAATATCGTCGAAGTGGGTCAGAACCTTGTTCGGCAGTTCCGGGCTGGATACGTGGTAAACGGTCAGGCTGCTCATGCTGGCAACTCCTCGGTATCAGCATCGCCCTCCGGCTTTTATCATCCGGTCAGGTGGTGCGTTTCATCAGACGGTGGGCTACTTCTGAAGAAGTAAACGATTAACGGTTGAGCACGGAGCGAGTCTTCAACTCGCACTCGAACAAAAATTCAAAGGCTTCGATCTGCCGTAGCGCATCACTCATTCGCGCACCCCAGGTGTAGAGACCATGGCCGCGGATCAGGTAACCCACGCAATCGGGGTGTGCCTCAAGCCAAGGCTGCACCTTGGCGGCCAGTCGAGCAATATCCTGATCGTTATCGAAGATCGGCACTCGCACTCTGGATTCGTGGGTGGAGACGCCGCTGAAGGCCTTTTGCAGTTCGTAGTTTTCGAACTCGATAAAGTCTTCGGCGGTCAGCCGCGAGAGCACCGTGGCATTCACCGAGTGCGTGTGCAATACCGCGCCGATGTCCGGGCGCCAACTGTAGAGCTGGGTGTGCAGCAGGGTTTCGGCCGAGGGTTTCTTGCCCGGCTCCAGGCTGTTGCCGGCCAGGTCGGTGGCCAACACGTCATCCGGGCCTAGCTGCCCCTTGTGCTTGCCAGAGACGGTCAGCAAGGCTTGGCTCGGCGACAGGCGCGTCGAGTAATTGCTGCTGGTGGCCGGCGACCAGCCGCGGCCATAGAGAAAACGCCCGGCTTCGATGATTTCCAGGGCCAGCTGATCACGGGTAAGACTCATGACCTGTCCTCTTGCATACGAATGGCAATAATAACGGCTGCAGCCAGGGCTGCGAGGCTGGCAATACTAAAAGTCAATGTCGCCCCCAGGGCATTCCAGCTATAGCCGGAATACAACGCACCCAACGCACCGCCGGTGCCGGCCAGTGCGGCATACAGCGCCTGGCCCTGACCTTGCTGGCGAGCACCGAAGCTACGTTGCACGAAATGGATGGCTGCCGCGTGAAAGCTGCCAAAGGTGGCCGCGTGCAAAATTTGCGCGAACAGCAACACCCACAAAAACTCGGCAAAAGAACCGAGCAGCAGCCAGCGCAACGCGGCCAGCAGGAAACTCGCCATCAACACCCGGCGCACCGAGAAGCGCGCCAGAATCTTGCTCATGGCCAGGAACATCAGGACTTCGGCGACCACACCCAGGGCCCAGAGCATGCCGATCAAGCCACGGCTGTAACCCAGGTGCTCAAGGTGCAAAGTCAGGAAAGTGTAATAGGGCCCATGGCTCAACTGCATCAGCGCCACGCAGGCATAAAACGCCAGCACGCCAGGGCTTAGCAATTGCTTGACAAACCCCTCACCGGTCAGACGACTGCCCTGGACGGGTTGGGCATTCGGCACCCAGGCGCTGCTGACGACAATCCCGGCCATGATCACCACCAGAGTCGCCGGGTAGATGTCCAGGCTCAGCCATTCGAACAAACGCCCAAGGGCCACCACTGTGATGATAAAACCGACGGATCCCCACAAGCGGATCTGACTGTAACGGGAAGTCTGGCCGTTCAAGTGCGCCAGGGTAATGACTTCGAATTGCGGCAATACTGCGTGCCAGAAGAACGCATGCAAGGCCATGACCATCGCCAGCCAGGCATAACTCTTGCTGACGAAGATCAACGAGAAAGTCAGCAGCGTGCAAACAGCGCCAAAACGCACAATCGCCAGTCGGCGGCCCGTGTAGTCACCCAGCCAGCCCCAGATATTCGGCGCCACGCAGCGCATCAGCATCGGGATCGCCACCAGTTCGCCAATGCGCGCACTGGAAAAACCCAGGTGATCGAAGTACAGCGCCAGAAACGGCGCCGTCGAACCGAGCAAGGCGAAATAGAACAGATAGAAACTGGATAGCCGCCAGTACGGCAGCGCCGCCACGGCTGTCAGACCGTGGCGACTGCGAAGGTCGCCATTACAGCTGGCCCAGCACCGGTGTGCTCACTCGCACGTCGGCGTTCTGCCCGCGGTGACGCAACAGGTGGTCCATCAGCACAATGGCCATCATCGCCTCGGCGATCGGCGTGGCGCGGATGCCGACGCACGGGTCGTGGCGGCCCTTGGTGATGACGTCCACCGAATTGCCGTGGACATCGATGGAGCGGCCCGGCGTGGTGATGCTCGAGGTCGGCTTGAGGGCCAGGTGGGCAACGATCGGCTGCCCGGAGGAAATCCCGCCGAGAATCCCGCCAGCGTTGTTGCTGAGGAAACCTTCGGGGGTCATTTCGTCACGGTGCTCGGTGCCACGCTGGGCGACGCTGGCGAATCCAGCGCCGATTTCCACGCCCTTGACCGCATTGATGCTCATCAACGCATGGGCCAGTTCGGCATCGAGACGGTCGAAAATCGGCTCGCCAAGGCCCGGCATCACGCCCTCGGCGACCACGGTGATCTTTGCTCCGACTGAATCCTGATCGCGGCGCAGCTGGTCCATGTAGGCTTCAAGCTCTGGCACTTTGTCCGGATCAGGGCTGAAGAAGGCGTTCTCTTCCACCGAATCCCAGGTCTTGAACGGAATTTCGATCGGCCCCAGCTGGCTCATATAGCCACGGATCACGATGCCCTGGCTGGCCAGGAACTTCTTCGCAATCGCACCAGCGGCCACCCGCATGGCGGTTTCCCGCGCCGAACTGCGCCCGCCGCCACGATAGTCGCGTTCACCGTATTTGTGGTGGTAGGTGTAATCGGCATGGGCCGGACGGAACAGATCCTTGATCGCCGAGTAGTCCTTGGACTTCTGGTCGGTGTTGCGGATCAGCAGACCGATCGGGCAACCGGTGGTCCGGCCTTCGAAAACTCCGGAAAGAATTTCGACTTCGTCGGCTTCCTGACGCTGGGTGGTGTGACGGCTGGTGCCAGGCTTGCGCCGATCCAGATCGCGCTGCAGGTCCTCCAGCGACAGCTCGAGGCCCGGCGGGCAGCCGTCGACAATGGCGACCAACGCCGGACCATGGCTTTCGCCAGCGGTGGTGACAGTGAACAGCTTGCCGTAGGTATTGCCGGACATGCAGGGCGCTCCGTGTAATCGCTGAAGTTACTCAACCGGGATAATCCAAGCTTATAAATAAGCCTTGGTAACCAAGTGCGCGCCAGTATACGCAGGCTACCCAACTAGTTCATCCTCGAACCTTATCGGTGTCTGTGAGTCCAACCGACACCTTGTTCATGATGGCGTGATGATGCTGCGAGTTCTTGCCTTGAGCCTTACCCTGTTTACCGGCCTGGTCCAGGCCACCGTTCTGCAACGCCCGGTCAGTCTGGACACTGGCAACGGCGAGTTACACGGCTCGTTGTTGCTGCCCAAATCCGACACCCCAGTGCCGGTGGTATTGATCATCTCCGGTTCCGGCCCCACCGACCGCGACGGCAACAACCCTGACGGCGGGCGCAACGACAGCCTCAAGCGCCTGGCCTGGGTGCTGGCCAAACACAACATTGCCAGCGTGCGCTACGATAAACGTGGCGTGGCCGCCAGCCTGGCGGCCACGCCCGACGAACGCAACCTGACACTCGATGCCTATGTGGCCGACGCCGTGGCTTGGGGTCAGCAGCTCAAGACCGATCCACGCTTTGGTAACCTGATCCTGCTCGGGCACAGCGAAGGCGCGTTGATCGCCAGCCTGGCCGCTCCCACCGTGGATGCCGCGGCGGTGATTTCAGTCTCCGGCAGCGCCCGTCCGATCGACCAGGTGCTGCGCCAGCAGTTGAGCTATCGCCTGCCACCGTCGCTGGTGCTGCGCAGCAATCAGTTGCTCGACAGCCTCAAGGCCGGTCACGTCGACAACGCTGTGCCACCGCAACTGGAAGTGATTTTCCGCCCCAGCGTGCAGCCCTATCTGATCAGTCTGTTTCGCCAGGATCCGGCAGCGGCCTTTGCCAGGCTGAAAATGCCAGCCTTGATCATTCAGGGCAGCAACGATATCCAGGTCGGCGTCGGTGATGCACAGATGCTCAAGGCCGCCAAACCGGACGCCGAACTGGCGTTGATCGAAGGCATGAACCACGTCATGCGCATCGTGCCCAATGATATCAAGCGCCAACTGGCCTCTTACAAAGACCCGCAGCTGCCGCTGGCCGTCGAGTTGGGCGCACATATCTTGAGCTTTATCGAAGGGCTTCACGCCAGTTAAGCGGCTTTCACCCTCCAGTCCTGAATAAAACGGCCGATAAGCCTTTGCCGACAATTCATTTGCTGTCGGCAAGCAGGGCTTGGACAGGATCTCGCCGTTATGACAGAAACCCGGAATTCACCCGAAACCGCAGTCGATGAAACCGCCCCGGAAGCGGTCGAGCTGCCGTGGGCGGACGTCCATGCCGAGCACCAGCGGATGCTCCGTCTGGCGCCGCTGCAAACTGACCGCACCACTGGCGCAAGGCCGCTACGTTTTGTCGAGTTCGGTTATGCCGAGCGCAACGACAAGGAACGCAGTCTGCTCAGGATGAGTATTCAGTTGCCGAACCAACGGGTGCGCAAAGAGCAGAACCACCTGGATGTGTGGGTCGATCATGCCACCCGCCGGGTGCATTTCAGCCCTGAAAGCGGTTTGCAGACAGAGCCGTTGAACCGGGGAATAGGCCGCTTCCTGATGGCTCAGGGCATCTCCTGGGCGCAGAAGAAATGGTCGCAGTATCGAGTCGACGGCTTCGATCTGGCGAACAAGGATGCCCTCAAAGAGGACACCCGACTGCGCCGCGATCACTCTTTGCAAGCCCATGGTTTCGAAGTGGTCTACGCCGATGCCCAGCACTTGAAGGGCAGCGTGAAAGACGTGCGGGTCGGTGAATTGCGGGCGGGCTGGAACACTGAAAAACTGCAGTTCGTGGAAATCCTCGAAGCCGCGCAGATGCTCCAGCAAGCCGAGCAGAACCTGGCGGAACAGGAAGTCAAACTGCGCAAACAGGAAAAACAGGTTACCCGGTTCCAGCGCGACGACGCCGGGTTGCGCTTCACCATTACCTGTCTGGTGGCGTTCTCGGTGTTCCAGGCCGGGTTGTTGATCTGGATTGCTACGCACCGTTGACAGCGGCAGGCGCATGCATCGGTTTGCGACCGCTTCGCCCGAGCGCGGACTGGCCAACGGGGCAAGCCCCTTGCCACAAATCTGATGTTCGACTCATCGTTCGTCACGGCGCGTCAACCAAATAACCAATATCCCGGCAAGGTCAGCACGACAACCGCCAGTACTGGCCGCAGGATGCGATAGAGCTTTGGATTGCGACGTTTCCACTGCTTGATCACGCCGCTGAAGCTGTCGCTGGAGTGTTTGCTCCAGGCATAGACCTGGTTGATCCCGCCGACGCGTTCGTCATCGAGATTCTGCGGCGCAGTGGCGCGACCCAGCAGGCCACTGATCCTGCGGTTGATGCCGGTCATGAGGCGGTTGCTCAGTGGGCGCTCGATGTCACAGAACAGGATGACCCGGGTCTTGCTCGTCTCGTTCTTGACCCAGTGCACATAGGTTTCGTCGAACATTACGTCTTCGCCATCGTGCCAGGCGTATTCCTGACCATCGACGAAAATCCGGCAATCGTCGGAGTTGGGTGTCGACAACCCCAGGTGATAACGCAGGGAGCCGGCGAATGGATCGCGGTGCGGGTTGAGGTGGCTGCCGCCTGGCAGCAAGGCGAACATCGCGCCTTTCACGTTGGGGATAGTGCTCAGGAGCGCCACGGTTCTCGGGCACAACGCCTCGGCCGACGGCAGCGGTTTGTCGTACCACTTGAGGTAGAAACGCTTCCAGCCCTTCTTGAAGAACGAACCAAAACCGGCGTCGTTGTTTTTCTCGGCGGCGCGGATATAACCCTCGTCGAACAGGTGCATGGCTTCGTCGCGAATGACTTCCCAGTTGTCCTTGAGCACATCCAGTTCCGGGAACTTGCTGCGATCCAGATAGGGTTTGGATGGCACGCCAGAGAACAGGTACATCAAGGCGTTGTAGGGAGCGAACAGTGCCGAATGATTGACGAACTGACGCAACACCGGCAAACGCGCGTTGCCACGCAAATGGACATAAAGCGTGCTGCCCATAAACAGCAGCAACACCGACGCCTTCGCAACAAAGGAAAAGCTCATGAATAACTCCCTGTAAATAAGTAACTCTGCGCCCTGTCATTTACCCGACATGGCAGCCGGCCATAATCAACACTACTGGCCTCGAAAAAAACCCGCCTGAATCAACGACCTGCGTAGGAGCTGGCGTAGCCTGCGATCTTTTCGAGGCAGCCGAAGATCAAAAGATCAAAAGATCGCAGCCTGCGGCAGCTCCTACGGGGGAATGCCTTCGTTATTGCTGATTTTCCTGCTCGCTGAACAGGTCACTGAACAACATGCTCGACAGGTAACGCTCACCGGAGTCCGGCAGAATCACCACGATGGTCTTGCCTTGCATTTCCGGCGTTTCGGCCAGACGTACCGCGACCGCCATGGCGGCGCCACAGGAAATGCCGCTCAAGATTCCCTCTTCCTGCATCAAGCGCAGGGCCATGGCCTTGGACTCTTCATCGCTGACCAGCTCGACCCGGTCGACCATCGCCAGATCGAGGTTGTTCGGTACAAACCCGGCGCCGATGCCCTGGATCTTGTGCGGGCTTGGCTTGATCTCTTCCCCGGCCAGTTTCTGAGTGATCACCGGAGACACGACAGGCTCCACCGCCACCGACAGAATCGGTTTGCCCTGAGTGAGCTTGATATAGCGCGACACCCCGGTAATGGTCCCACCAGTGCCCACGCCCGCAACCAGCACGTCCACCGCGCCGTCGGTGTCATTCCAGATTTCCGGGCCGGTGGTTTTTTCATGGATGGCCGGGTTGGCCGGGTTATCGAACTGCTGCGGCATGAAGTACCGGGCAGGATCACTGGCGAGAATCTCGGCGGCCTTTTCGATCGCGCCTTTCATGCCTTTGGCCGGCTCCGTCAGCACCAGCTCGGCCCCCAGGGCCTTGAGGACTTTGCGCCGCTCGATGCTCATGGACGCCGGCATGGTCAGCACCAGCCTGTAGCCACGGGCGGCCGCGACGAACGCCAGGCCGATGCCGGTATTGCCCGAGGTCGGCTCGACGATGGTCATGCCAGGCTTGAGCTTGCCGCTGCTTTCGGCGTCCCAGATCATGTTCGCGCCGATCCTGCACTTGACCGAATATCCGGGATTACGCCCTTCGATCTTGGCCAGAATAGTCACCCCACGAGGGGCGATGCGGTTGATCTGTACCAATGGCGTATTGCCAATGGAATGGGCGTTATCAGCGTAGATACGGCTCATGGCTGGGTCCTTATGCAGCGTTGAAGAAGCGTTCAAGGGTATGCTTCGGGCCCATGGGGCGTCCAGTCGAGACGAACGACTACTTGTTGCAGCAGTCACAGGCTTTATATGGCTGGAGACTGAACACCATGAAACGTCGCTACAGTTGGCCCCTCTGGACCCTGGCCGGCATCGTCGTACTGCTGGTAGCGTTGCACATCACCCTGCCCTACCTGGTTCGCGACTACCTGAACGACAAACTGGCGAACATGGGTGACTACCGCGGTCAGATCGTCGACGTCGACCTGGCACTGTGGCGCGGCGCCTATCGAATCAATGGCCTGAAGATCGTCAAGATCGATGGCAAGGTGCCGGTGCCTTTCGTCAATGCGCCGCTGATCGACCTTTCGGTCAGTTGGCATTCACTCTGGTACGACCATGCAGTGGTGGCCGAAGTGCTGTTCGTCAGACCCGAGTTGAACTTCGTTGACGGCGGAGCCAACAAACAGGCGTCTCAGACCGGTCAGGGTACCGACTGGCGAGCGCAATTGAGCAAGCTGCTGCCCATCACACTTAACGAAGTACGGATCAACGACGGGCGAATGACCTTCCGCAACTTCAACTCGAAACCGCCGGTCAACATGGAGGCCACCCAGGTCAACGCCAGCATCTACAACCTGACCAACGTGGTCGACGTCAAAGGCAAACGCGACGCCCGCTTCGAAGGTAAAGCCCTGCTGCTTGGACATGCGCCGCTGGAAACTATGGCCACCTTCGACCCGCTGAGCAATTTCGAAGAATTCGAGTTCCGTCTGCGCGCCAGGCATATCGAACTCAAACGCATGAATGATTTCGCCTCGGCTTATGGCAAGTTCGATTTCAATGCCGGTCACGGCGACGTCGTGATCGAGGCGCAGGCCAATAAAGGACAACTCAAGGGTTATATCAAACCGCTCTTGAGAGACGTCGATGTGTTCAATTGGCAGCAAGACGTCGAAAACGAGAAAAAAGGCCTCTTCCGTTCCGTATGGGAAGCCCTGGTCGGTACCACTGAAACAGTGCTCAAGAACCAGAGAAAAAATCAGTTCGCCACCCGCGTCGAGCTCAGCGGTAGTGTTCACCAGCGAGATATCAGCGCATTCCAGGCGTTTTTGCAGATACTGCGTAACGGCTTCGTCGAGGCGTTCAACGCCCGCTACGAGCAGTCAAAACCGTCGGCTGACTAATCGTTGCCGGTCACCTGATAACGGCCGGTTTCTTCCGCTGCCTGCAGAGTAGGCGCCAGCTGTTTCTGCAGCGAGTCCCAACCCAGGCAAGCCAGCGCCAGGGACCGGGGGACGGGTTCGCGGCCATTGCTGTAACGGCTGATACTGCGCGTACTGACGCCCAGGGCCTCTGCGGCCAGGCTCAACGGCAATCCGGTGCGCGCACGCCAGCCGATGAAGATCCGGGTGTTTTCATCGACGGCGTTTTGCGCAAGGGCGTCCAGGTACAGCGTGTCGGCGCCGATCTGGATGTCCAGTTCCGGCCACTCGACAGTCCAGCCGTCATCGCCCAAGGCCGCGCTGGCAAATGCTTGCTCGTCCTGGAGCAGGAGCAGCCCCGGGAATCTGCGCAGATCGCCACTTAAATCCAGGGTCAGTTGCTGACCGTCGATAAAGGTCAAAGCCAGTCTGCTATCGGGCAATGCCCGCACGGCTGCCAGGCGTGGCCGTTTCATGGATGCCATGGTTCCACTCCTGCAAAATTTGCTCGCGATGTGCCCTTACCCATTCCAGCGCCTCCGTCACGATTTGCGCGGGAGCATGGCCCAGCATCACTTCGACGGTTTCCAGACTGATCATCACATCCACGCCGCCACCCGTCAGATGCACGTGAAGAGGCAAATGGTCCCTTTCCCGCAGCTGGATGCGATATTTGTCGCGAAATCGATACTTTGTAGACATGCCGGGCAAGCTATCGCCAAAATGGCGATATCTTAATACTGGCAACAAGCCCTGACTGAGTCAAGATGTGACGCCCCATTCAGAGACTGAATGGCCCGTCTGCGTTCACAGTCGACCGGGCGCCGCGTTATAGTCAGCCATGAGATTTATTCGCCCGCCCTGCTTTGCTCAGGTCGGCGTTACCGTTCGAGGAATTGCAGATGAAGTTCGAAGGCACCAGCGCATACGTCGCTACCGATGACCTGAAGCTTGCGGTCAATGCCGCCATCACGCTGGAGCGGCCACTGCTGGTCAAGGGCGAGCCGGGTACCGGCAAGACCATGCTGGCCGAGCAGTTGGCCGAGTCCTTCGGCGCGCGGCTGATCACCTGGCACATCAAGTCCACCACCAAGGCTCACCAGGGCCTTTACGAGTACGATGCGGTCAGCCGTCTGCGCGACTCGCAACTGGGCGTGGACAAGGTCCATGACGTTCGCAACTACCTGAAAAAGGGCAAGCTCTGGGAAGCCTTCGAGTCCGAAGAACGGGTGATTCTGCTGATCGACGAAATTGACAAGGCCGACATTGAGTTCCCCAACGACCTGCTGCAAGAACTCGATAAGATGGAGTTCTACGTTTACGAGATCGACGAGACGATCAAGGCCAAGAAGCGCCCGATCATCATCATTACCTCCAACAACGAGAAAGAACTGCCAGACGCCTTCCTGCGCCGCTGCTTCTTCCACTACATCGCCTTCCCCGACCGCGTCACTATGCAAAAGATCGTCGACGTGCACTACCCGGACATCAAGAAGGATCTGGTCAGCGAAGCGCTGGACGTGTTCTTCGATGTGCGCAAGGTCCCGGGCTTGAAGAAAAAACCTTCGACCTCCGAACTGGTGGACTGGCTGAAACTGCTGATGGCCGACAACATCGGCGAAGCCGTGCTGCGCGAACGCGATCCGACCAAAGCCATCCCGCCCCTGGCCGGCGCGCTGGTGAAGAACGAACAGGACGTGCAATTGCTTGAGCGTCTGGCGTTCATGAGCCGTCGCGGCACTCGCTGATACTCCTTTTTTACGATCTCAAGGGCGACAGCCATGCTGCTCAACCTGTTCAATGAAATGCGCGCAGCCAAGGTCCCGGTCTCGGTACGCGAGCTGCTCGATCTGATCAATGCGCTGAAACAGCGGGTGATCTTCGCCGACATGGACGAGTTCTATTATCTCGCCCGGGCGATCCTGGTGAAGGACGAACGGCATTTCGACAAGTTCGACCGGGCGTTCGGCGCCTATTTCAATGGCCTGGAAAAACTCGACGATCACCTTCAGGCGTTGATCCCCGAAGACTGGCTGCGCAAGGAGTTCGAACGCAGCCTGAGCGATGAAGAGCGCGCACAGATCCAGTCCCTCGGCGGCCTGGACAAGCTGATCGAGGAGTTCAAGAAGCGCCTCGAGGAGCAAAAGGAACGCCACGCCGGCGGCAACAAATGGATCGGCACCGGCGGCACCAGCCCGTTCGGTTCCGGCGGCTTCAACCCGGAAGGCATTCGCATCGGCGATGCCGGCAAACGTCAGGGCAAGGCGGTCAAGGTCTGGGACCAGCGCGAGTACAAGAACCTCGACGATTCGGTCGAGCTCGGCACGCGCAACATCAAGATCGCCCTGCGTCGTCTGCGCAAATTCGCTCGCCAGGGCGCGGCGGAAGAGCTGGATATCGACGGCACCATCGACCACACCGCGCGTGACGCCGGGCTGCTGAATATTCAAATGCGCCCGGAGCGGCGCAACACCATCAAACTGTTGCTGTTGTTCGATATCGGCGGCTCGATGGACGCCCACGTGAAGATCTGCGAGGAGTTGTTTTCAGCCTGCAAGACCGAGTTCAAACATCTGGAGTATTTCTACTTCCATAACTTCGTTTATGAATCGGTGTGGAAGAACAACATGCGTCGCAGCTCGGAGCGGACCTCGACCCAGGACTTGCTGCACAAATACGGCGCCGACTACAAAGTGATCTTCATCGGTGACGCCGCCATGGCGCCCTACGAAATCACCCAGCCTGGCGGCAGCGTCGAGCACTGGAACGAAGAAGCCGGTTATGTGTGGATGCAGCGTTTCAGGGAGAAGTACAAGAAGCTCATCTGGATCAATCCGTACCCGAAAGACACCTGGGGCTACACCGCCTCGACCAACATCGTGCGTGAGCTGGTGGAAGATCAGATGTTCCCGCTGACCTTGCGGGGGCTGGAAGAAGGGATGCGGTTCTTGTCGAAATGATTGGGTGATGGGCAAAAAGATCGCAGCCTGCGCAGCTCCTGCACAGGCTGCGATCTTTTTGGGCTTTATGCGAATCTGCGCAAGTAACTCACTTGCTGCTGATGCGCCGTCTCCTGCACCACCGGCGTCAATCGGACCTGCTGTCCCGGCAGACACTGCGCCAGCCGCGCCAGTGCCAAGGGTGTCAACGCTCCCAACCGCGGATAGCCACCAATCGTCTGTCGATCATTGAGCAGCACGATCGGCTGCCCGTCCGGCGGCACTTGAATCGCTCCCAGCGGGATGCCTTCGGAGATCATGGGCTGGCCCTGGTACTGCAACTCCGGCCCTTGCAAACGAATGCCCATGCGATCGGCGCGGCTGTCGACCGTCCAGCAGCTGTTGAAGGCATCGAACAGACTTTGCCCACTGAACTCGCCAATCTGCGCTCCCAGCACCACCTCCAATGGCAAATTCAGTTTGAAATCCGGGATCTGTTCGCGAGACAGTTCGCGCACATTCATGGCCGGCCGCAAGTAACACAGCTCGGCACCTTTGGCCAACGCTCGGCCAAAACCATCAAGCCCCCCCAATTCTTCACGCACCACCGTGGCACAACTGCCCAACACGCTGGTCGCGGCGAATCCTCCCGGCGCAGCGAGATAAGCTCGTGCCCCGAGCAGCGGCTGGGTGAACTGCAGGCGCTGACCCTTCTTCAGGCTGAAAGCGCGCCACGGTGCCAGAGGCTGACCGTCGAGTTGCCCGCCAAGATCGGCCCCCGCCAACGCCAGGCAGCAATCGTCTTGCGCCACAAGGGTAAAACCACCGAGGGTGATTTCGACCACTGCCGCGTCCAGCGAGTTGCCCAACAGCCAATTGGCCCAGGACATCGACACCCAGTCCAGCGCCCCGCCCTGAGTCACTCCCAAATGCCGCACGCCGAAACGCCCGGCGTCCTGCAGCAGACACAACGGTGTGCTGGCTTCGATCAATAGACGGCTCATGCCAGGTTCTCCAGCGGCGTGTCATCACCGCCCAGGCGGATGAATTCTGCGTGATTGATGGCCTCGAAGCGCACCGTATCGCCCGGTTGCATCAGGCTGTAGCCATCCCGTTCGCGGTCGAACAATTTGCTCGGAGTGCGGCCGATCAGGTTCCAGCCACCCGGAGACACCACCGGATAAGCAGCGGTCTGGCGCTCTGCAATGCCGACACTGCCAGCCGCCACACGCTTGCGCGGCGTACTCAAGCGCGGTGCGGCCAACGCCTCTTCCACCAGGCCCATAAAGGCAAAACCCGGCGCAAAGCCCAAGGCGAAGACCTGATACTCGCGTTCGCTGTGACGACGAATCACTTCGTCGACCGCCAGGCCACTGCGCTGGGACAGCAGGTTCAACTCTGGCCCGACGCTGATGTCATACCAGACCGGCAATACGTGACACTGGCCGTGGGCCTGCGGGTTCGGCGCCAGGTCAGTCAAGGCTTCGGCGATCAGTTCACGGGCCTGTGACGGAGTCAGTGCGGTCAGGTCGTAATGCACCATCAAGGTCGTGTAAGACGGCACCAGATCGATCAGATGCCTGCCGAACCCGGCGCGCAACCGCTCACAGGCGGCGAGCATCCACGGCATATTGTCTTCGGCAATGACCTCAAACAGACGCACCATCAAGCAATCGATCGCCACCACTTCTATCCGTGGCTTCATAGTTGAGTCTGCTGGTTCAAGGCCTCGCGGATACGCCGCACGGCAGCCACCGAACTGGCGTTGTCGCCATGTACGCACAATGTGTTGGCTTGAAGGTGCAAGGCGCTGCCGTCGCTGGCGATCAGGTTGTCACCACGGGCAATGATCAGTGCTTGCTCAATGATCCTTTCGGGGTCGTGATGCACTGCCCCCGGCAGCTGCCGCGACACCAGGCGCCCGGCATTATCGTAGGCCCGATCGGCAAACGCCTCGAACCACAGCGACACCCCATGCTCATCGCCCATGGCTTGAGCCGCACTGTTGTCGCGGGTCGCCATCAGCATCAGTGGCAATTGTCGGTCATAAGCGGCCACGGCCTGGATCACCGCACGCAACTGTTCAGGGTTGGCCATCATGTCGTTGTACATCGCACCGTGGGGTTTGACGTAACTCACGCGGCTGCCCTGGGCCCGGCAAATGCCATCCAGGGCGCCGATCTGATAGTGCAACAGGTCCTGAATCTCCTGCGGGGTGCAAGTCATGGAACGCCGACCGAACCCCACCAGGTCCGGATAGGCCGGATGGGCACCGATCTGTACGCCGTTGGCCAATGCAAGACCGACTGTCTTGCGCATGATGCTCGGGTCGCCGGCATGGAAACCACAGGCAATGTTGGCGCAATCAATGAAGGGCATCACCTCGGCGTCCAGACCCATGGTCCAGTTGCCAAAGCTTTCGCCGATGTCGCAGTTCAATAGCAGGCGGTTCACGGTGAACACTCCTGTAGGCCTTTGAATATTTTAGTGCGGGACCGTTCGTCAGCGGTCCCTCAGATTACAAGCTACTGCGCATCAAGTTGTTTGCCCTGGGTTTCCGGCAGGCTCAGGGCCGCGAGAATCACCACGCCGTAAGAAACGGCCGCGAACACCCCGATCCCCATGCCTAATGGGATTTTCTGGCTGAGTAGACCGATCAGTAGTGGGAAAAGCGCCGCCAGTGCCCGGCCGATGTTGTAGCAGAAGCCTTGGCCCGAACCACGGATCCGGGTTGGGAACAGCTCAGTCAGGAAGGCGCCCATGCCGCTGAAAATCCCCGAGGCGAAGAACCCCAGAGGAAAGCCCAGCCAGAGCATCACGTTGTTGCTGACCTGCAGTTGGGTATAGAGCACGACGATGATGAAGGAGCCGACCGCGAACAGGATGAAGTTCTTTTTGCGGCCCAGGATATCGGTCAGGTAGGCACTGATCACATAACCGACGTAGGAGCCGACAATCACCATTGCCAGATAACCGCCGGTACCCAGCACGCTCAAACCGCGTTCGTTCTTGAGGAAGGTCGGCAGCCACGAGGTGATTGCGTAGTAACCGCCCAGGGCACCGGTGGTCAGCAACGAAGCGCGCAAGGTGGTGCTGAGTATGCCCGGGGCAAAGATCTCGTAGAACTTCGCCGGGTTGCTCGGCTCCTGCCGGGCCTTGGCTTCACGGTAGATTTCCGGATCCTTGACCAGACGACGGACGAAAATCACGAAGATCGCCGGAACGATGCCCAACAGGAACAGCGCACGCCAGGCGT
Organism: Pseudomonas sp. KH_050; assembly: GCF_057838875.1. Classification (NCBI taxonomy): domain Bacteria; kingdom Pseudomonadati; phylum Pseudomonadota; class Gammaproteobacteria; order Pseudomonadales; family Pseudomonadaceae; genus Pseudomonas; species Pseudomonas sp. KH_050. Next base: position 5,145,889 of record NZ_CM174478.1, read on the forward strand.
CCTCTGGAGGCAGCAGGGAGAACAGCAGCGCATAGAGAATCGCCGTCAGCCCCCAACCCAGCGCCCAGCCCGCTTGCACCATGCCCACGGCCTTGCCGCGATCCTTGGCGCGGATCACCTCACCCATCAGCACCGCGCCGGCAGTCCATTCACCGCCAAAGCCGAAGCCCATCAAGGTGCGGGAGATCAGCAATTGCTCGTAGTTCTGGGCAAAACCGCAAAGGAAGGTGAAGAATGCGAACCACAAAACGGTCAGTTGCAGCGTGCGCACGCGACCGATGCGATCGGAGAGAATCCCGGCGACCCAACCGCCAATGGCCGAAGCGATCAAGGTGCTGGTGTGAATCAGCCCGGCCTCACCCGTGGTAATGCCCCACATGGCAATCAGGGTAGGCACGACAAAGCTGAGCATCTGCGTGTCCATGCCGTCCAGGCCATAACCGATCTTGCAGCTCCAGAATGTCCGGCGTTCCTGCTGATTGATGTTGCGATACCAGTCGAAGGGACCGGGGTGGGCTGCGGGCTTCGCGACGTCGACGGTGTCGGGCGCACTCATGGCAAAATCTCCACGTTAATTTTATTGGTATTGTTCTGAGCCCCGACGACGCATATCGTGAGGAGGACTGATTTTTGGCACCCATGCCCTCCTGCGTCCAACTAATAAAAACCACCCCAAGACATAAGAAAAAGTTGATCCCATGAATCTCAAGTTTCTCGAAACCTTCGTCTGGGTAGCCCGGCTCAAGAGTTTTCGCCTGACCGCGGAGAAACTCTTCACCACCCAGGCCTCGATATCCAGCCGTATCGCCGTGCTCGAAGGCGAGCTGGGGGTGAAGCTTTTTCTGCGTGATTCGCGCGGAGTGCGGCTGACACCGGAAGGTTTGAAGGTACTCGACTACGCCGAACAGATGATGGACACCATGCAGGCGCTCAAGCAGTCGATCGAGACGAGTTCGAGCAAGGTCGGGCGAATTCGCATTGGCGTGATGGACACAGTGATCCATACCTGGCTCAGCCCATTGGTGGCAGAAATGATGGACACCTACCCCTTGGTGGAAATCGAGTTGGTCGCCGATACCTCACTGAACCTCTGCGATCAGCTGCAAAAAGGCTTTCTCGATATCGCGTTGCAAACCGATCTGCTGCGTCAGGAAACCATCCGCAGCCTGGAACTGGCGAGTCATCCCATGGGCTGGATCGCCGCCACTAATTCGATCTACAACCGCGAGTACTCGAGCGTCGCCGACCTTGGCCGCGAGCGGATCATTACCTATTCGAAAAACTCCCACCCGCATCAGGACGTAGTCAGCCTGATGCAGGCCAACGGCGTGAACGCCCCGCGGCTCAACTGCGTGAACTCGGTGTCGGCGATCACCCGTTTGCTGCGCGACGGTTTCGGCATTGCCGCGCTGCCGCCAGTGCTGGTCAGCGAAGAGTTGGCGCGGGGCGAATTGACCTTGTTGGCGATCGAACAACGCCCGCCGAATCTGCAGGTAGTGGTGTCATGGCGGGTCGGGGTGGAGCTGGTCGAGGAGATAGTGGTGTTGTGTCAGGAGGTCCTGCGCACTTATGCACAGAAGGTTGGTGAGGGGTATATCGTGTTGAGCAAGCCAGCCAGCAGCTGAAGCGGTAGATCAAAAGATCGCAGGCTGCGCCAGCTCCTACATAGACCGTGCCCGATGCAAATCCTGTAGGAGGGGCCGCAGGCTGCGATCTTTTGATCTTCCCAATAGGCGACTCGTCGCTTGAACTGGCGCCAAAGTCAAAAGATCGCAGCCTGCGGCAGCTCCTACAATCCCTTCAAATCCCGCTCTTCAATCGGCCGGCTCTGGCGCAGGCGTTTGCCGCCGAGCACCACCCAGTCGATCAAGCGAAACAGGCACTCCAGACCGAACGACAGCAGCATCGCACCGCCCAGTCCCCAGCCCATCGCTTCGGGGGTCAGTAAAATCTGATAGCTGTAGCCGTTCCAGGTTTCCTTGCGAATGTCCGGATCGGCGGCCAGAGCCACCTGCAGTACGCGGATGTACCACGGGCCTTGCATGGCCTGGAACTGCTTGTCGAGTGCCAGCTGGCGGCCGAGCAAGGTGCTCAGGCTGTCGGCATCGCTGCGAAATACCGGGTCTTCACTGGCGCGATAGTGGTTTACCAACGCCTGCAAATCGCCGTTGAAGAATTGCTGGGCAGTGCCTTGAAAGCCGCGCAAACCGGTCTGCGCTTCGATCAAGTGAGCTTCGACGCGCTTGGCGTAGTCGCTGATGAAACCCGGCACTTGCACACCGACCAACAGGCCGATGGCAAACAACACCAGTCGCAGATAGCTGAGCAACATACGGGACGTCCTTATTCGGTCTGGCCCTGACTGACGCATTCGCCGCGCCGCCACAAGCTCCATTGACCCGGTACGTAACGGGTCCAGGTCTCGTTTTCGGTCAAGGGTTCGGTGGCAATCACCGTCACCACGTCATTGGGCGTGGTTTCTGCCTGGAAATCGACGATCACATCGACATCCTTCAAGCGCGCCGGGCCGAAAGGTGCGCGGCGGGTTATCTGCGCAAGCTTGGTCGAGCAATAGCAAAACAACCAGTCGCCATCGCTGAGCAGGCAGTTGAACACGCCTTTGCTGCGGTATTCGGCGCAAGCCGCCACCAGGTCCGGGAGCAATTGCTCGACGTCCACCGGTTCGGGAAAGGCCTGGCGCAACCGATTGAGCACATCACAGAACGCCGCTTCGCTGTCGGTATCGCCGATCGGCCGATAGAAACTGGCGACGGGCTGGAAATCGGCCAACTGGCCGTTATGCGCGAAACACCAGTTACGTCCCCACAACTCGCGCACGAACGGATGGGTATTGGACAGGCAGACCTTGCCGACATTGGCCTGACGGATATGGCCGATCACCACTTCGCTTTTAATCGGATAACGCTGCACCAGTTGCGCCACTTCGGAGTCGCAACTGGCCGCCGGGTCCTGGAACAGACGCAAGCCGCGGCCTTCGTAGAACCCGATGCCCCAACCGTCACGGTGTGGACCGGTGCGGCCACCGCGCTGCATCAGCCCGGTAAAGCTGAACACGATATCAGTCGGTACATTGGCGCTCATGCCCAATAACTCACACATGCTCGGACTCTCGCTTCAATGCAGGACGGGGTTACAAACGCGGTTCGACCCGCAAACGCTGGGGGTTGCTCGGAACGGGTGGGCGGCCATAGCGGTCATCACCGGGGGCACCACCGAAAGGCTGATCATCCTCGGGGTCCTGCGCCGACACCGCGGCTTTCGCAGCAGCGGCCTGTTCCTTGCGAGCGTTGGAGCCACGCTCGATCTGCCAGCGAATCAACGCAAATATGAGATAGATAGCGAACGCGATCATGCCGTACATGAACAGGTCAGAGACCGCGCGCCAGGCGTTGTTGCCGACCTTGAACAGCAAGTCCAGAGCAGTAATGGCCAACGCCGGGGCGAACTTTTCCTTCACCGGGTCGATAATGGTCGGGGTGAACAGCAGCACGGCCATCAGCAAGCGCAATGGCTCACGCAACCAGCGCCACATCCAGCGGGTCATGCGCATCCACACCAACAGGCAGCCTAAAGCGGCGAAGGCGTACAGGCCCCAAGCGATCAGATAGTCGTTCTCGGTCATGGTGTCCATGGCATGGCAGGCAAAGAGACGCTTATGATAACGGCTTTTCGCATGCCAGGCTGCACCGCCGTCCGCGAACCCTTCTTTTGCACAACGTCCGAGAGCCATTCATGCCCCTATCCGACAACGTTCTCGCTGCCCCGATCGCCCACAAGGCCGACGGTGCCGACCCTTATGCCTGGCTGCAGGACCGCGATAGCAAGCCTGTGCTCGACTACCTCAAGGCGGAAAACCGCTATCAGGAGGCGCGACTGGCCGATCAGGCCGAACTGCGCGAAACCCTGTTCGAAGAAATCAAAGGACGTATTCGCGAAACCGACCTGTCGGTGCCCTCGCCCTGGGGCCCGTATCTGTATTACACCCGCACCACGGCCGGTGATGAATACGCCCGGCATTACCGCTGCCCGCGTCCGGCCGATGACAGCCAACAAATCGATGAAAGCCAGGAACAGCTATTGCTCGACCCGAACGAGCTGGCCAACGGCGGCTACTTCTCCCTTGGCGCGTTCAGCATCAGCCCGGACCACCAGCGCCTGGCCTACAGCCTGGACACCAACGGCGAAGAAACCTACACCCTGTTCGTCAAGGAACTGTCCGACGGCCGAGTCAGTGAGCTGTCGTTCGAAAACTGCGACGGCAGCATGACCTGGGCCAATGACAGCCTGACGCTATTCTTCGGCGAGCTGGATGACACCCATCGCCCGCACAAACTGTTCCGTTATCGCCTGGACGGCACCGCAGCCGAAGAAGTGTTCCATGAGTCGGACGGACGCTTCTTCCTGCACTGCTACCGCTCAAGCTCCGAACGCCAGCTGATACTGTCCCTGGGCAGCAAGACCACCAGCGAAGTCTGGGTCCTCGACGCCTCGCAGCCGCAGCAGCCATTTACTTGCCTGGCGCCGCGGGTCGAAGAGCATGAGTATGACGCCGACCACGGCAAGCTCGACGGTCAATGGACCTGGTTGTTTCGCAGCAACCGCGACGGCATCAACTTCGCCCTGTACCAGGCCGCCGACAACGACGTCGTACCGACCGAGGCTGACTGGCAGAACTTGGTCCCGCACAGCGACAGCGTGATGCTCGACGGCATGAGCCTGAACGCTTCGGCGCTGACCCTGAGCCTGCGCGAAGGTGGTTTGCCGATCATCGAAGTCCGCCCCGAGGGCCTGCCCGCCTACCGCGTGCAACTGCCCGACGCAGCCTACAGCCTGCATGTGCAAAACAGCCTGGAGTTTGTCAGCGAGAAGATCCGTCTGCGCTACGAAGCGCTGAATCGCCCCGCGCAAATCCGCCAGCTTGATCTGGCGACTGGCGAGCAGAAAGTCCTCAAGGAAACTCCGGTGCTCGGCCCGTTCGATCCCGAGGCTTATGTCAGCCAGCGCCTCTGGGCCACCGCTGCCGACGGCACCCAGGTGCCGATCAGCCTGGTGGTCAAACGCGAATCCCTCGGTAAACCGACACCGCTCTACCTTTACGGTTACGGCGCCTACGGCGAAAGTCTCGATCCCTGGTTTTCCCATGCCCGCTTGAGCCTGCTCGATCGCGGCGTCGCCTTCGCCATCGCCCACGTGCGTGGCGGCGGTGAATTGGGCGAAGCGTGGTATCGCGCCGGCAAGCAGGAACATAAACAGAACACCTTCAGCGACTTCATCGCCTGTGCCGAGCACCTGATCGCCAATGGCTTCACCACCTCATCGCAACTGGCGATCAGCGGCGGCAGCGCCGGTGGCCTGTTGATCGGCGCGGTGCTCAACCAGCGGCCGGAGCTGTTCCAGGCAGCGATCGCCGAAGTGCCCTTTGTCGACGTACTGAACACCATGCTCGACCCGGATCTGCCGCTGACCGTCACCGAATACGACGAATGGGGCAACCCTGAAGTACCTGAAGTCCATGAGCGGATCAAGTCTTACGCACCCTACGAAAACGTCCGGGCCCAGACCTACCCGGCGACGTTGGTGATCGCCGGCTACAACGACAGCCGCGTGCAGTACTGGGAAGCCGCCAAATGGGTGGCGAAGTTGCGAGCAACCAAGACCGACGACCATCTGCTGCTGCTCAAGACCGAGCTTGGCGCTGGCCATGGCGGGATGAGCGGGCGTTATCAGGGATTGCGTGATGTAGCGCTCGAATATGCCTTTGTGTTCAAGGTGCTGGGTATTGCCTGAAGCACTCGGCACGGCGTCCCGGCCCTGACGCCGGGTGCCGGGCTAACCGCCAGGTGTCTTGGCTTTCGGCGGGTTGGGTTCCAACCCGGGCAACGTTTGGTCCTTGGGCGGTTTGGGCATTGGCATCGGCGGCAGCAAAGGTGAACCGTCGCCGCCGCCGGCCTTGGGAATACTCGCAGGAGTGATCTGCGGATACGGCGTGGGCGTCGCGGTGCCCGGCGAACCCGGCATCGGCGCTGGCGTAATCGGCACAGGTTGCAGCTCTTGCGCCTGCACTGCACTTATCGAGAGCGCGGCCGACGCAATGACCGTTAGAATGGTGCGCTTCATCAATGGCTCCGTTGCTACCGTCTGCATTCAGGCTACTCCCAACGACGCAAGTTTGCCTTTCTCAATGCCAATTTTCCCTCCCTAATGAGAGTTCCATGAAACGTTTCGTTCTGCTCGACACCACCCCGATCCCCGAAAACGGCGGTGCCTTGTGCCTGTTCGAATACGGCGAGGATTTCGTCATCAAGATCCAGGGCGGTGACGGCGGGCAACTGATGAACACCCGCATGCACGGCTCCGAAGACGCATTGGCCGAAATCCCCTGCCGCAAGGTCGCGGGTCGTCCCGGCTCGCGGGTGTTGATCGGTGGCCTGGGCATGGGTTTCACCCTGGCCGCGGCCCTCAAGCATCTGGGCAAGACCGCCGAGGTGGTGGTCGCGGAACTGGTACCGGGTGTAGTGGAGTGGAATCGTGGGCCGCTGGGGGAAAAATCCGGACGGCCGCTGCTCGACCCGCGCACCGTGATCCGCATGGAAGACGTGGCCAAGGTGCTGCAAGCCGAGCCACAGGGTTTCGACGCGATCATGCTCGACGTCGACAACGGCCCCGAAGGCCTGACGCAGAAGGCCAATAGCTGGCTTTACTCCTCGGGTGGCCTGAGTGCCTGTGCCAAGGCCCTGCGCCCCAAAGGCGTGCTCGCCGTGTGGTCGGCCAGTGCTGACCGGCTGTTTTCCGACAAGCTGCGCAAGGCTGGCTTCAAGGCCGAGGAAGTGCAAGTCTTCGCCCACGGCAACAAAGGCACACGGCACACCATCTGGATTGCCGAAAAGCTCAAGGCCTGAGCTAAACTTGCTGCATAACCGTCATCAGTCATTTACAAAGGTGAACCCATGAGTTCGTCAACGCCTCCGTCCAACACCGCCAAATTGGACCGCATCCTCGCCGACGCCCAGCGCGACCGCGAGATGGGTTACCGCGACAAGGCCCTGAAGATGTACCCGCACGTCTGCGGTCGTTGCGCCCGTGAGTTTTCCGGCAAGCGCCTGAGCGAGCTGACCGTGCACCACCGCGATCACAACCACGACAACAATCCGCAGGACGGCTCCAACTGGGAGCTGCTGTGCCTGTACTGCCACGATAACGAACACTCGCGCTACACCGACCAGCAGTACTTCGGTGAAGGCTCCACCAGCTCGCCAAAAATCGCCAAGGCCACTCACAACCCGTTCGCCGCGCTGGCGGGGTTGATGAAGAAAGAAGAGTAAATGCAAAAGATCGCAGCCTGCGGCAGCTCCTACACGGCTATCTCCGCCTTGATGCCCCCGCCCCCCGACAAACCCGTATAATCACGGTTTTTCTCGAAGGCACCCCGCTCGTGGCCAACAAACGGTACAGCTGCATTGGTTTGTATAACCCCAAATCACCGGAGAACGTCGGTTCGGTGATGCGCGCCGCTGGCTGCTACGGCGTGGCGTCGGTGTTCTACACCGGCAAGCGTTATGAACGCGCCCGCGACTTCGTCACCGACACCAAGAAAGTCCACCAGGACATTCCGCTGATCGGCATCGAAGACCTGAAGAAAATCCTTCCATTGGGCTGCATCCCGGTCGCTGTCGAACTGGTCGAAGGCGCTCGCTCGCTGCCGGAGTACACCCATCCGGATCGCGCGCTGTATATCTTCGGTCCGGAAGACGGCTCGCTGGATAAAGACATCCGCGACTGGTGCGAAGACGTGGTCTACATCCCGACCACCGGTTGCATGAACCTTGCAGCGACCGTCAACGTGGTGCTTTATGACCGCATGGCCAAGGGTAATAACACCCGCTCCGGGCCGAAGTTCTAGTGAGTAAATATTGAAAGCCGACGGAACAAGCGACGCGTTCGCGCAGTCAGCTTTATATCCATCACCCTTCTGGAGACAGATCATGAGCGACCGCAAATTCGTAGAGCGCATCGAATCCACCCCGTTCCAGACCCGGCCGTCGCAGAATGTTCAAGGCTGGGAACGTATTGGATCGCTGGCCGGTGGCGTGCTGATGATGGGCAAAGGGCTGCGCCGTGGCGGCGTTTTCGGTCTGATCCAGGTAGCGATTGGCGGCGTGGCCCTGGCCCGCGGCATCACTGGCCACAGCTCGGCGAAAGACCTGCTGGAGAAAAGCCGTCAGGACATGAACAACGTACGTTCGAAAATCGAACGGGCCGGGGAAGATTTGCGCCGTATGAAAGCCAATGCCGAAGCGGCGACCCGCACGGCGACAGTGACCGGCAATGAGTCGGTGGAATCGCCAAAAGCCGGAGTTTGATGGTGTTGGTGCGTTAGCCGAAAAAGATCGCAACCCTGTAGGAGCTGCCGCAGGCTGCGATCTTTTGATCTTCTGCGGTCACTGCAACAACTTGCTATCCAGCACCGACGACGATTCACCAAGAATGCTTTCGCTCAACTGCACGAACTCTTTGGTGCTGACGCTTTCCAGGCGCATGACCGCGTGCAGCACATCGTCCAGGGAACGTTTGTTGCGGGTTTTCAGGCGGATCTCGCTGTCCAGCTCCTGCAGCAACAACACCGCTCTGGCGACCATCGGCCCGCTGATTTGCTCGCCGCGCAACGTGCTGACGTTATGGCTGTCCTTGGCCAATCGGGTCTGCAGACTCTGATAGCGCTCGTCACTCATGCCGCCAGCCCGGCGCACCAGCTCGATCGCGTAATACTCGGCAACCCCCTCACTGATCCAGTCGCTGCGCTGACTGTCGTTGATGCGGCCAAACACCTGAGCCAACTCACGCACCAGAGGGCTGGTGCCGTTTTCGCTGACCAGCGGTATGCGGCTGTGCAGGTAGATCGAATCGCGCCCGGCCAGGCTACCGCGCCACATCGGGTCGCCAGCGCCGACAATCAGCAATTTGGTGGGGTGACGCGGGAATGCGGCCTGCACTTGCGGCCAAACGAAGGTCAGCAACGTCAGCACGTCCATGCGGCGCATGCCCTGCCCTTGCGGCGAGGCGACCGTAACTTCGGTTTCTCCCAGGCGAGTGCGACGACTGCCCAGGGTACCCGCAAGCATCCAGCCGGTCGGCCGGTCGAACAGCCGCGAGACGTTGTCGACCCTAAAGCGGTTCTTGCCGATACGCGGCCAGGCGGTCTCGACGCTTTTCCAGCCTGGCGGCAATTCGAATTCCAGCCGCGACACCAGTTCGATGCCGTCCTGCTGGTCCAGCCGGGCGGCAGGTACCAGCTCTTCACCTCGCAGCAACGCCCAACTCGGGGTCATGCGCGCTTCGAAAGTGCCATTCTTGCGGGCATGGCTGATGCGAACGCGGTAGGTCAGGCTGGCCTTGCCACTGGCAGGGCGCCAAATGCCTCGCTGGCCTTCGGGCGGTTTGGATGCGGAGGATTGCCACTGACCATCCGCCTTGAAATCGCTGTAATCGCCGCGATTGCCCAGATCCAGGTCCAGACTGCGTACCGCAGCGCCGTCGGTCAGGGTCAGTCGCACCTCGGCCTGATCGCTCTGCGGCAATAAGCGCACGTGGTAATCCAGATTCACTTTCTTTGCCGCCCACAGCGGCGAACTCAGCGCCAGCAACAAACAGGCTAACGGTAGCCTTGCCCCCACAGCCATACACACTCCCTCGTGAATCAACCTTGAAACGCTAAACCAGCCCGCCCGCTCTTAACCAGCCCGAAAGATCAGATGATCCTCCCAATCCTCTTCGGCCACGCTGCCCTCGGCGAGCATGCGCCCGGATTGGGAGATGCGCTCGTGGTGTACAGCATCGCGATCACCGCAGACCAGATGGTGCCAGAGCGGCAAGTCCTTGCCCTCGCTGACCAAACGGTAGCCGCAGGTCGGCGGCAGCCATTTGAACTGGTCGGCCTTGCCCGGTGTGAGCTGGATGCAGTCGGGCACCGAGTCGCGACGGTTGGTGTAATCGCTGCACTGGCAGGTTTTCAGGTCCAGCAGTTTGCAGGCTATACGCGTGTAGTAGACGCTGTTGTCATCTTCGTCCTCGAGCTTTTGCAGGCAGCACAGGCCACAGCCGTCGCACAACGACTCCCATTCCTCTTGATCGAGTTGTTCGAGGGTTTTGCGTATCCAGAAAGGTTCGACTTTGGCGGCCATGGCTCAAGCATCAGTATCAGGCAGTGAAAAGGCCGCCAGTCTAGTGCGCAAGGGCTCTGCGGCCAAGCGCTTGCGACTGCCGGTAGAACAGGACTTGTCAGTTCTTGTGCGGCGAAGTAGTTTTGCCAGTCGCAAAGAGCACCTGCCTGAGCCATTAACGTTCAACCGCGTTGCATTCAAGTGAACTGCCACGGCTCACATCAACTGCGCCCGCCGTTTTATTTCGACCCAAACCAGCAAGGAATCTCTTCATGAGCGCTAACCTCCGCGTCGCCGACTATGCCATCCACCCGCAGTTCACCGATCGCTGGTCGCCCCGCGCCTTCACCGGTGAAAGCATCCCGCAAGAAACCTTGTTGAGCTTCTTCGAAGCCGCGCGCTGGGCACCCTCGGCCTACAACTCGCAGCCATGGCGCTTCCTCTACGCTCGTCGTGACACGCCGAACTGGGAGCGCTACCTGGGCCTGCTGAATGAATTCAACCGCAGTTGGGCACAACATGCCTCGGCGCTGGTGATCGTGATCTCGAAAACCACCTTCACAGCTCCTGGCGCCGAAGAAGAAACACCGGCGCTGTGGCACACCTTCGACACCGGCTCGGCCTGGGGCCATCTGGCGCTGCAAGCCAGCCTCAGCGGCTGGCACACCCACGGCATGGCCGGTTTCGATCAGGAGCTGACCCGCAAGGAGCTGAATATTCCTGAAGGCTACGCGCTGCACGCTGCCGTGGCGATCGGCAAGCTGGGGGACAAGGCAACCCTGGCCGAATACCTGCAGGCCCGTGAAGTCCCAAGCCCGCGCCGTCCGTTGAGCGAGACAGCGGCTGAGGGTGATTTCAGCCTGTAAGATTTGGGTGATCGCAAAAGATCGCAGCCTGCGGCAGCTCCTACAGGAGCTGCCGCAGGCTGCGATCTTTTGGGGCTGGTCAGATCTCCCAGGGACCTAATACCCCCGATCGAAACTCACTTCCCCGCGTAACGCCGTACCCGCCTGATAAGCCCGCAGGTTCTCGACAAACAACTGCACCATCAGCGAAGGTGAAGTCGGCGCCGAGCTGTGGCCGGTCAGCAGCAAGCCCCAGGCGGTCCAGAACGGGTGACGTTGCGGCAATGGCTCCTGGCGGCAGACGTCGATCACCGCCCCGGCGAGATGCCCTTCCTTCAAGGCTTCGACCAGGTCCGCATCGACCACCGCGACACCGCGCCCGACGTTGATGAACAGGCCGGTCGGCTTGAATTTCTTGAACAGCGCCGCGTCGTACAGATCATGGGTGTTCGGTGTATTGGGCAGCAGGTTGACCACATAATCGACCTCCCCTACCAATCGCCCCAGATCTTCCAGCCCGCCGACTTCGATAAACGGCGCCAGCTCACGCGCTTCGCTGGCAATGCCATACAACTCGACACCGAATGGCAGCAGGAACTGCGCCACGCTGCGGCCAATGTCGCCAGTGCCGACGATCAACACCTTGCGCCCGGCCAGACTCTGGCCCAGACGGTTATCCCACTTGCGCTCGACCTGGCTGACCAGCCGCGCCAGCACTTCGCGCTCATGACCGAGCATGTAGGTCAGCACGTACTCGGCCATGAGCTGACCGAAAATCCCCACCGCCCGGGTCAGACGGTAATGCCGCGGCAACTCCTCGGCGAGCAACGGGGTGATCCCCGCCCAGGTCGATTGCAACCACTGCGGCTCATGGCCCTGACGCAGCAGCGTTGCCAGCAGGTCCGGCTGGCCGAACCAGATCGGGCAATCCGCGGCAAAGCCCGCAAGCTCCGCGGAGTCGCCGCTGGTGAGCACTTCCAGGTCAGGAGCGGCCTGACGCAACAATTGGGCGTAAAGAGCGTGGTCGTGTTCAGCAATCAGAACGCGCATGGTTCAAACCTTTCAAAAACAGTGCAGCGGGTCGTCGACGGGGTTTGCCCGCCATTAACGTCCTCTGCCGGATTATTCAGTTTCATGTGTAAGAGCGCTCCGCACAGAGCCCCCGGACCCGTTCGTCACATCGGATCATTGCGCCGCAGCAGTTCTTCGGGCAAATGTTCGATGTACTCGTCTTCAGCTGGCGGCATTTGCAGGTGATAACCCTGTTTCTCAAGGTTCTCCAACACCACATTGATGTCCTCGCGGGACAACTTGCGCTCCGGGCTCAGCACCAGGTCGAAGGCGTGGTGCGGCTTGCCGAATGCCAGCAGCAGGCTTTCCGGGACGCGCTCCAGTGCATCGCTTTTCAGCACATAGAGGTACATCTCGTTTCTCTTCAAGCTTCGGTAGATCGAGCAAATACGTTTCAAGGCTGTTCTCCGGCGGTGGCCAGGCTGTCGAGCAGCATCTGGCCCATCAATTCGCGGCGCCAGCCACGCAATGAATCAGGCAATTGGTAAGGGCCCTCGGGGAAGCCGCTTTTGAGCAAGGCTTCCAGGGTTTTCTTGCGTAGCATCAGTTCCGGTGCAATGTTCAGGCGCTCGGCCTCGGCCTGGCCGATTGCCCGCAGACGCTTGATCAGCGCGGCGGCTTCCACCGGCAATGGCTCTGACACCGCAGGCGGCCATTGATCAGGGGATACACTGCCAGCTTGCTTGATAAGCTCAAGCAGGAACTCGCCGTCCTGACGTACGGTACGCGGGTGCATGTCTTCGATTTTTGCCAGCGCCGTGAGGTTGTCCGGCTGGGTCCGGGCCAATGGCCACAGTGAATGCTCACGAACAATCCGGTTACGCGGCAGATCGCGGGCGCGGGCTTCGCGTTCACGCCAGGCACAGAGCTCTCGCAAAACGGCCAACTGGGCGCGGGAGAGTTTCCAGGCCAGTTTGGCCTCGCGATAGACCTCGTAGGGGTCGACTTCGCGACGCAGGTTGGCCACCAGTTCGGCACCGTCCTCCAGCACCCAGGCGAATTTGTCGTCCGACAGTTGCGGGCGCAGGCGGATGTAGACCTCGGCCAGATGCAGTGCATCTTCAGCGGCATAGCTGATCTGGGTCTCGGACAGCGGGCGTTGCAACCAGTCGGATCGAGTCTCGCCCTTGGGCAGATCGATGCCCAGCACTTCCTGGACCAGGCGCGAGTAGCCCATGGAAAAGCCCAGGTTCAGATAGGCGGCGGCCAATTGGGTATCGAACAGCGGTGCCGGCAGGCTGCCGGTCAATCGCAGCAACACTTCCAGATCTTCGCTGCACGCATGTACAACCTTGATCACTGCCGGATCTTCCAGCAAGGCGGCCAAGGGTTGCCAGTTATCGATCGTCAATGGGTCAATCAGGAAAGCGCGCACGCCATCGCCAATCTGCAGCAGCCCGGCGATCGGATAAAAAGTGTCGACCCGCATGAATTCGGTGTCGAGGGCAACGAACGGCAATTGCTGCCACTCGGCGCAAAACTGACCGAGGCTATCGTTGTCGCGAATCCAGTGAATATCGATGGCCACACGGCTCTCCCTTGAAGAATGGCGCGCAGTATATATCGACCCCGGCGATTTCCGAGCATTCACTGCAGTGGAGCATGAAGGAAAACTCCTGGCGGACTATCAGAATAGCCCGACAGAACAGACTAGTGGCCTGTACGGCTAACAGAACCAGCCACACAGGCCACTAACGGCCTTTACGCAGCGCGTAGACCCGTGACAGGCCGCAACCGGGCATGAAGTCTTGAGAATGGAGAATCTCGAACCCCGCTTGTCTGAACTCGCCTACGACCTGGGCTTTACTGGCCAACGGGCGTTTTGCAGCCTCCGCCGATGCAGCGTCTTTGGCCCTCCGGCGACGAACCTTGAAGCTGCCGGCGACTTGCACCGAAACAATCACCGTGTCGCGGCTGACGCGATGAAGTTCACGCAGCAAGAGCAATCGGTGCTCGCTGCTGACGATGTGCTGAAACAACTGCATGCAAAAAATGCAGTCCACGGCATTGTCCGGCAGGCCAATGGTGAACGCCGAGCTCTGAAAGGTTTTCACCCGATCGAGCAGGCCAGGCGAATGATGGGTCTGGGCGTGGTCGAGCATATCCTGAGAGTTGTCCGCCGCCAGGATGACCCGGTTTGCGTGCTCCGCCAGCACCGGCCAGAAACGCCCTGCACCGCAGGCCAGATCGAGTATCAGCCCGGGCTCGCCCGCCACCTTGAGCGCCTGACGCACCAACTGCTCAGCGCGCCAAAGCGAGAGACGCCTGGCCAGGTTGACGGGGCGCGCTCCCAGACACACCCTGGCGTGCTCCTGGTCGTAACGCCTGGCGAACTCAAGCTCGATGGTAGACGGGGGTTGCGAGGACATGACGCACGGACTCTTGTAAAGGGATCACCTGGCGGCAGACTAACCACTGACGCGTGAAAAAAAGGTCGAACGACGCTGACGATCTCACTGAGTGGCCAACACCCCATCGAGAACAGTGCCGCGGCAACCGGCAAACATATCCAGGCTGGGGTTGTAAACGCTGCTGTTGACTTCCAGCAGGCCGAGCATTGAATGGAACAGATTGTCCTGGCTCAGCGGCTTTTCGCGGCTCAGTTGCAGGCAATGGGTGTCCACCGAAAAGCTCTTCTGGTAACTGTCCGAGAACCAGGCGAGCATCGCCACATGCTTCTGCTGCTCCGGCGCCAGCATGTAAGGCGTGCCGTGCAGGAACAGGTTGAACTCACCGAGCGATTCACCGTGATCCGACAGGTAGAGCATCGCGGTATCGACCTTGTCCTGATTGCTGCGCAGCAAGTCGATCAGCGTCGCCAACACGTGATCGGTATACACCAGCGTGTTGTCGTAACCGTTGATGATGCTTTCGCGGCTGCAACTGTTCAGCGCGTTGCTTTCACAGACCGGAGTGAAACGCTCGTACTCCTTGGGATAACGCTTGAAGTATTCCGGACCATGACTACCCATCTGATGCAGCACCAGCACGGTGTCTTTATCGAGGTGATCGATGAAGTGCTGCAACCCTTGCAACAGGATTTCATCGTGGCATTCGCTATTGGCACACAACCCCGGATCCTTGAGATTGCTCACATCCTGAAGCGTGACCCGGTCGCAGGTGCCTTTGCAGCCGGACTGGTTGTCGCGCCAGATCACATCCAGCCCGGCATGCTTGAGCACATCGAGCAGACCTTCTTCGTTCTTCGCCGTGCTGGCGTTGTAGTCCTTGCGGCCCAGGTTGGAGAACATGCACGGCACCGATACCGCGGTTTCCGTGCCGCAGGAGTGCACATCGGTAAAGGCAATCAGGCCGGCCTCTTTATTCAGTTTCGGCGTGGTATCGCGGTTATAACCCAGAACGCCGAAATTCGACCCACGGGCACTTTCGCCCACCACCAGCACCGTCAGCGACTTGCGGGCATGGACCTGCCAGCTCGGGTTCTTCTGCGCATCTTCTCCAATCTTGACGAATGGCTGCCGGGAGGACACCACCTGCTCACGCAAATAGCCGACGGACGCGCCAATGTAATTACTCGGCACTATCATCAAGCGCAACTCATGGTGATTACGAAACAACGAAGACAAACCCTGGTAGTTGGCCAGAGCGACAATACCGAGCACACCCGCCGATACAACACCGAGCAAAATCTTACTTAATGCTTCGCGGTGCCAGCGACGATAGTTTACTGGGGTCTTCCATAACAACCACGACGGCAACACACCCAGAAAAAAAAGGTAGGCCAGCCACTTGACCGAAAGTAAGTCACGCACTTCGGTGGCATTGGTTTCGGCGAAGTTACGTAACATCCCCTTATCAATCAAAACACCATACTGCGCCATGAAATAAGCCACGCCAGCGCTGATTAAAAACAACAGGATCAGCACCGGCTTGAGAACGTAAGGAAAGGCCAGCAGGGTCAGGACAATATTGAACGCGCACCAGATCATTACCCCGAATGCCACGCGCATGGCAATGCCTTGCCCGTCGAACGAGGTAATGGCGAACAGGTGTTGCCAGAGCACAAAGTTGAAGCCGATTAATAAAAAGGCACTGGCAACCAACGTCACCCACTCGGGGCGCACGGCTTTAATAGTCCACATGACGGTCTGCTTTATCCTTGAAAGTAGTGCCGCCAGGAAGTAACAAAAACTTCACTTCCCACGACAGCACAAACTTTAAGCAGCCAACCATCAATTTTTCGTGAAAAATAAGCGAACGAATAGTTTTATCAGCGGCAAGCGTTAAGCTTCAAGTTGTGAGCTTGAAGCTTGAAGCTTGAAGCTGCTTTTAGGCTTGATGTAAATACCAGCGCCAGTCCTGTTCGCCCACTTCGCCCATGAATTGCCGGTACTCGGCCCGCTTCACCGCCAGGTACACCCCAAGAAACTCGGTTCCGAAGGCGTCCCGAGCCCAGGACGAGCCTTCCAGGGCACGCAAGGTGGTCAGCCAGTCCGTCGGCAGCAGCTCGGTGGCCTGAGCGTAACCATTGCCTTCAACCGGCGCGCCGGGATCGCGCTGTTCGCGAATGCCCCGATGAATACCCGCCAGAATCGCTGCTGCCGCCAGATACGGATTGGCATCGGCGCCGCAGATACGGTGTTCGATATGCCGGGAAAACGCCGGGCCGCCGGGTACCCGAAGGCTGACCGTACGGTTGTCGACGCCCCAGGTCGCGGCCAGCGGCGCGTAACTGTTGGTCTGGAAACGCCGGTAAGAGTTGGCGTTGGGGCAGAACAGCAGCAAAGAGTCGAGCAAGCTGCTGAGCATGCCGCCGACCGCCTGCCTGAGCAGCGGAGTGCCGTCGGGCGCTTCGCTGGCGAAGAGGTTATTGCCGTCCTTGTCCGCCAGGCTGACATGCATGTGCATGCCGGTACCGGCCAGGTCATCGAAGGGTTTGGCCATGAAACAGGCAGTCATGCCGTGCTTGTGCGCCACGCCTTTGACCAGGCGTTTGTAGCGCACCGCCTCATCCATCGCCTGCAAGGCATCGTTGCGATGCTCAAGGGTGATCTCCACCTGCCCCGGTGCGTACTCGGAAATCGCCGTGCGCGCCGCAATGCCCTGGAGCTTGCAGGCGTTGTAGAGATCAGCGAGAAACGGCTCGATCTGCTCCAGCTCACGCAAGCCATAGACCTGCGTAGTCCGCGGCCGACCGCCGTCGACATCCCGCGCCGGTTGCGGCCGACCGTTGCTGTCGCGCTCACGGTCGAGCAGATAGAACTCCAGCTCCGCCGCCATGACCGGATAAAAACCATCAGCCTTGAGGCCATCGATCACCTGGGCCAGCAGATGCCGCGGATCAGCGACTGTCGCCGGCATCCCCTCTTGCGGGTGCATGCTGACCTGCACCGCCGCGGTAGGAATCAGCCGCCACGGCATGCGCTGCAAACTGCCACTGAGCGGATAGGCCCTGCAGTCGATATCGCCGACTTCCCAGACCAGCCCGGAGTTTTCCACGTCGTCGCCATTGATGGTCAACCCGAGGATGGTGCTCGGCAGCGGCCGGCCGCTTTCATACACGGCCAACAGTTCATCGCGATGCAGCAACTTGCCCCGTGGCACGCCGTTGTTGTCGAGGATGAACAGCTCGAACATCTCGATATCCGGATTGTTCGCAAGAAAGGTCTGGGCTTCTTGTAGGGAGGCAAAGGGGGTCGTGGCAAAATTCATGGGAACTCTCGTATTTCCGCGTCAGGCAAGCGCGCAGGCGCCGCCGGTTGAATCCACTGTGCCGCGTAGGGCGAAGTGGCATCCGTATGAAGACTTAACGGGAAATACAGGCATCCGGTGGGCGCGCATGGCGACAGTGCCAGAGCGCCCAGAAGGCCAGTTCAGAAGGGAGTGCAGACAGGCTCGGTGCGGTGGCAGGCGTGAATCGATGACAAAGGCCCGAGGCGCTGGCGCCAGGAGAAGCCTTGAGTTTGATTCCGATCAGCCAGGCGCCCATACGAAAACCGCAGTAAACAGATGCCGAGCAGCGTCACACGGGCGGATAAGCCGTTAAATCCGGATTTGAAGAACCTTGGTTGCAGATTGACTAAACATTCCCCCGCTGCTCGACCAACTCGACAAACGCCCCACACGCGGTACTTCGGTAAGCGCCCTTGCGACTGAGCAATGCCACGGTGCGTTGCAGCAGTGCCGGTTCGAGCTCCAGCGCCTGCAAGCCCGTCTGCTCGCGGGCAACGGCTTGCGGGAGGATCGTCGCCAGTTGGCTGCGGCGTACGGTCTCGATGATCGCGCTGATGGAGTTGGCTTCCATAACGATACGTGGCGCGATGTTTTGCTCGCGACAGTAGCGGTCGATGTGCTGGCGGGTGGCGAAGTCGCTGCTGAGCAAGACCAGCGCCTGCTCGCCCAGTTCGTGAGCACTCAATGACTGCTGCCCGACAAACCCCGGATGGGTATCACTCACCACCAGGCTCAGGGTTTCGGCGAACAGCGCCTGAGATTCGATATCGGCCAGATGTTCACCGCAAAAACCGATGCCGATATCCAGGCGGTCTTCAGCCAGCGCCGCTTCGATTCGGTCCTGAGTCATTTCCTCGACGCTCAGGGTGATTGCCGGGTAAAGGCTATTGAAGCGGGTCAGCAACGGGCCGATCAGATAGGTGGTGAAGGTCGGGGTCATTGCCAGGCGCAACGAACCACGACTCAGATCCTGCACGTCATGCATCGCCCGTTTGGCTGCCTGCAGATCCTGCAGGGCTTGCCGGGCATAACGCACATAGGCCTCACCGGCGTCGGTCAGGCGCACGCAACGTCCCGAACGGTCGAATAACGTCGCGCCGAGGGAGTCCTCCAGCTGTTTGATCTGCTGCGACAGCGTCGGCTGCGACACATGCAGCGCTTCGGCAGCTCTGGTGAAGTTGCGATGCTCGGCAACCGCCAGCAGGTAGCGAATATGACGTAACAGCATGGCCGCTCAACTATAGGAAGGGCTTATGGCAACAATAATAAGCCGGTCTTGGACGCTATAGCCGAAAAATTTCATCCTTGCCCCATCAGCGACGCAAGGAGAATCACCATGCAAGACATCATCGACGGCTTTCTCAAGTTCCAGCGTGAGGCTTTTCCGGAGCGCAGCGAACTGTTCAAGCAATTGGCTATGCAAATTGCCACACGCCGCCTGACCCCATTGCGGTAGCGACTTTTCGTACTTAACCAAAGAGGAAATCACCATGCTGCAATCACAATTCACTCAAGCCCCACGCCTGGCCCTGGCCGACATCATCATCGACGCCAAGGCCCGCAAGAACCTTTCGTGGCAGGACCTGACCGACGGCACCGGCCTGAGCCTGGCCTTCGTCACCGCCGCTCTGCTCGGTCAACACCCTCTGCCGGCTGAAGCCGCCAATGTAGTCTGCGACAAACTCGGCCTGGACCAGGACGCCAGCCGCCTGCTGCAAAGCGTGCCATTGCGCGGCAGCATCCAGGGCGGGATCCCGACCGATCCGACCGTCTACCGTTTTTATGAAATGCTGCAGGTCTACGGTTCGACGCTCAAGGCCCTGGTCCACGAGCAGTTCGGCGACGGCATCATCAGCGCCATCAACTTCAAACTGGACATCAAGAAAGTCGAAGATCCGGACGGCGGTTCCCGTGCGGTGATCACTCTGGATGGCAAGTACCTGCCGACCAAGCCGTTCTGATTGAAAAAGCCACTGCCTGCGGGAAAACCGGCGAGAGCCCTGAAACCGCCTGTATCGCGGGCAAGCCCTCTCCCACAGGTATGGCACTGTCTCCGTGGGACCGATTTGCCCGCTAAGAATGATGACTCGATTGACCTGACAAACCGCCCGCTCTGACTGGTAACCGATTTGTCAGAACCCGATAGCGGTCTTGGTGTAAGACTCCCGGTCAATATCCAGAATCTCCGCGCACAACTGCACTTCGACATTGGCCGGCCATTCACACAGGTCCTGCAGTACCTCCAACAGGCTTTGCGACAATTGTCGCTTGATCTCGGCCGAACGCCCGCTCAGCAGCGCCAGCTTCACATGCACGAAAGCCCGCTCAGCCAATCCAGTGCCGACCCGAAATGCCCCCACCTGCACTGCCCGGCTCTTGATATCGAACTCCGCCGCAAACAGCCCTGAAGCCACCAACGCAAGGTTGAGTCGCAACAATGCCTTGTCGGCATCCAGTTCCGGCAGATTGGGGGTGTATTCCATATGCAGGTGAGGCATGACAGTGCTCCTGATCGCGTGAAGGTAAGGTGGTAGATATAGCACAGGGACGCCTTGCGGCTGCCGCCCTTGGCTCTGCTTTCAGAGCGGTTTGAGATTGCCCGCCCCGCGCTCACTCATGAATGCTTCCAGCCGCGAACGCAGCCAGCGTTCCGCCGGGTCGCTGTCGACGTGGCTCAGCCAGACCATCGAAAGATCCAGGGTCGGTGTCTTGAACGGGAATGGCTCTTTGAACAACTGACCGGAAGCCGCCATGGCCGCGGCGGTGTAATCCGGCAGGCTGGCGATCATGTCGGTGTCGGCGAGCAATGCCGGCAACGAACTGTATTGCGGCACCGAAAGCACCACATGGCGCTTACGGCCGATTTCCGCCAGCCACTCATCAGCGAAACCACTGACATTGGCGGTGTGGGACACCAGCACATGCGGCCGTGAGCAGTATTCATCGAGGGTCAGCGGGGTGTCAGACTTATCCGCACGCAACACGCTGGGCTGAATTTGCCTGAGTAACTTACGTTTGGCGTTGGCTGGCAGGCCGCGGGTCTGACTGATGCCGACAGTAATGTCGCCGGACGCCAGCAAGTCCGGAATCCGCCAGTAGTCGACGTGCTGAACGACAAACACCACCTGCGGCGCCTCCTGGCGCAGCGTCCGCAACAACGGCGGCAGCAAACCGAACTCCACATCATCTGACAGGCCGATGCGAAAGGTCATGCGGCTGCTGGCGGGCTCGAAATCATGGGTCAGGCTCAAGGCGACCGAAAGCGAGTCCAGCGCCGGCGAGAGATGCCGAATGATCTCCTCGGCCCTCGCCGTCGGCTCCATGCGATGCCCGACCCGGATAAACAACGGATCGTTGAACATCGTGCGCAAGCGATTGAGCGCCGAACTGATGGTGGGTTGCCCGAGAAACAGCTTCTCCGCAACCCGCGTCACATTGCGTTCGAGCATCAGCGTTTCGAACACAACCATCAGATTGATGTCGGCCTTGCGCAGTTCATTACGATTCATCGAGTGCCCTCAGTCCCCAAGACTGTTCACAGTTTAGGGAGGGGCAAGGCCTTTGCCCAATGAAACGAAGCTGCCCCCTTATGGGAGCAGCTTGCGGATTACCAAAGGCGATGAGGAAATACCGTCCTCAACCGCCGGCGCCCTTGTTCAGGACGGGACACCAGACGAAAAAAAGCCCCGAGGGCTATTAAGCGCTCGGGGCTTTTAAATATGGCGGAGAGATAGGGATTCGAACCCTAGGTACCGGTGAAGGTACAACGGATTTCGAATCCGTCCCATTCGGCCACTCTGGCATCTCTCCAACGGCGCGCATCATAACAGCACCTTTGCCGGAAGCGAAGCCCCCTGAGCAAAATTTTTCCGTGCTATCAGTCGCTTGCGTCGGTTAAAGCGGTACGCCCAGACGTTTGGCGACTTCTTCGTAGGCTTCGATAACGTCACCGAGGCCCTGGCGGAAGCGGTCTTTGTCCATTTTCTTGCGGGTTTCCTTGTCCCACAGGCGGCAGCCGTCCGGGCTGAATTCGTCACCCAGGACGATTTCACCGTGGAATACGCCGAATTCGAGTTTGAAGTCGACCAGCAGCAGACCGGCGTCGTCGAACAGTTTGCTAAGGACTTCGTTGACCTTGAGCGACAGTTCTTTCATGCGCACCAGTTGCTCGGCCGTGCCCCAACCGAACGCCACGACGTGGGATTCGTTGATGAACGGGTCGCCCTTGGCGTCGTCCTTGAGGAACAGTTCGAAGGTGTAAGGCTCGAGCTTGAGGCCTTCTTCGACGCCCAGGCGCTTGACCAGGCTGCCGGCGGCGTAGTTACGCACGACGCACTCGACCGGGATCATGTCGAGTTTCTTCACCAGGCACTCGTTGTCACCCAGCAGCTTGTCGAATTGGGTCGGCACGCCGGCTTCTTCGAGTTTCTGCATGATGAAGGCGTTGAACTTGTTGTTCACCATGCCTTTGCGGTCGAGCTGCTCGATGCGCTTGCCGTCGAACGCCGAAGTGTCGTTGCGAAACAGCAGGATCAAGCGGTCAGCGTCATCGGTCTTGTAAACCGATTTGGCTTTGCCGCGGTAGAGTTCTTCACGTTTTTCCATGATGGGCTCCGCTTGCTAAGTAGGTGGGCTAGGCGATATGTCGCCAGTCGAGCCCTGAATCTTGATCGGCCAGTTGCAGCCAGTCCGGGTCGCACCCAAGGGTGTCGACAAAACATTGCCGGGCCAGCTGCGGCAGGTTGTTCTTGCTGCTCAGATGGGCCAGGACCAGGTGTTGCAGGTCTTTCCAGCCCAACTCCGCCACCAGGAATGCCGCCTGATGGTTATTCAAATGTCCCAGCTCACCGCCCACCCGCTGCTTGAGAAAGTACGGGTAGTGACCGCGGGCCAGCCTGTCGCGGCAATGGTTGGACTCGATCATCAACGCATCGAGATCCCGATAGCCTTCCAGCACCTTGCTGCAATACGAACCCAGATCGGTCAACAGGCCAAAACGCCGCTCGCCGTCACTGAAGACGTACTGCGTCGGTTCCTGCGCATCGTGGGATACAGAGATCACGTCGATGCTCAAGGCACCGACCTGAAGTTGCTCACCACCTGCCACGAAGCCCGCCGGTTCAACGGGTTTGCGCATCCCGCGCAAGGTACCGCGACTGAGGTAGACCGGTAGATTGTAACGCCGAGACAGCAAACCCACGCCATGCACGTGGTCGGCATGTTCGTGGGTCACCAGAATCGCGCTCAGCTGCGTCGGGCTTACACCCAGGCGCAGCAGGCGCCGCTCGGTTTCGCGCAGGGAGAAACCACAATCCACCAGAATGTACGTGTCATTACTGGCTATCAGCGTGCCATTCCCTTGGCTACCACTGCCGAGAACGGCAAAACGCATGTGATCAGCCCAGGTTGTCCTGAATCACGCTCAACACTTTGCGAGCCACTTCTGGCGGCGCAACGGTGTTGATGTTTTTCTCGACGGTGACTTGCACGGTGTCGCCCACCTTGCTCAGGCGAACCTGATAACGCTCGGCGCGGGCTTCAACTTCTTCTTTCGCCGGCTTGCTGCCAAACAGCTTGCCGAAGAAACCTGGCTCGTTGTCCTTGGTCTCGGCTTTTTCAGCGAGGTTGATGTAGTACAGGCCCAGGC
Source organism: Pseudomonas sp. KH_050 (assembly GCF_057838875.1). NCBI lineage: Bacteria > Pseudomonadati > Pseudomonadota > Gammaproteobacteria > Pseudomonadales > Pseudomonadaceae > Pseudomonas > Pseudomonas sp. KH_050. Next base: position 5,169,324 of record NZ_CM174478.1, read on the forward strand.
TGCGGTTGATGTCTTCAACCCGCCATTCGCCCTGCTCCAGCGCGCGACCGACACTCGACCAGGCACGGTCGAGGTCCTCACCGAGGTTAAGCACCACGTTGCCGCTGCCGTCCTCGGTGAGGCTGACACGGTTAGGCGTATCGAAATCACGCGCAGCCAACAGGGAGACCGAACCGCCCTTCTCGGAGATACGGCTCATGCTCGCGAGCATTTCATCGACCAGCACCGCGTCCAGCCCGGTGTTGACCGAGCGGTTAGTGAACTCAGTATTGGCGGTACTGCCGGCAGCACGCTCGGCACTGACCACATAGACTTCACTGGTGTTGCGCTGCACACCCGGCTCGATACGGACCCGTACCCGGAATTCGTTGTCGGGCGCCGTTGTGGTGCTGCCCAGGCGTTTGGCCATCGACGCGGAGAGCTCGTCAGAGCGCTGCCAGGTGGTGGTGAACTCGCCGGTCTGCGGGCGTTGTTCGTCAAGGCGGAAACCGTTGTCCTGGAAGAACTGCACGGCCACTGGCCAGACTTCCGCGGGCGGACGCTGCGCCGTGATCCAGCGCGATTCGCCGGTTTTCTGCAGGCTGTAGGCGCTGGCATCGGCGCTGGCCGTCAACGGCTGCGGACGCGGCACTTCGTATTCGCCCTTGACGCTGTCGTCAGCCACGTTACGCGGGATCGGCAACAGCGGGTCGAGGCGCTTGGAAGTGCTGACATCCGGTGGCAATTGCATCGGTGCAGTCTGTTGCGCCTCCAGGTAATCGCTGCCACGGTCGCGGAAGTAACCTTCCGGGCCCCAAAGCCACCCACAGCCACTGGTGCTGGAGATAATCAAGGCAAGTGCGGAAAGTCCGGCCATTCGCTTCATGCGTAGTACTTCCTCAATTAAACCAATACGCCGGACTGGCGCATGGCCTGTCGCAGCGGTTCGTGACAGGCAGCACTGAGCCAGGTGAGCGGCAGACGGATACCGTCCGGCATCAAGCCCATTTCATGCAGGGCCCATTTCACGGGGATCGGGTTGGATTCGATAAACAGGGTTTTATTGAGTGGCATCAGCTTTTCGTGGATCGCCCGGGCCGTCACGGCGTCGCCACGCATCGCGGCGGCGCACAGGTCGCTCATGGCTCGCGGAGCAACGTTGGCGGTAACCGAGATATTGCCTTTGCCGCCGAGCAGCATCAACTCGACTGCCGTTGCGTCGTCACCGGAGTACACCAGGAAGTCGCTGCTGACGCCGGCCAGGATGTCCTTGGCGCGTTGCAGGTCACCGGTGGCTTCCTTGATACCGATGATATTCGGCACGGTCGACAGACGGATCACGGTCTCGGCCAGCATGTCACACGCCGTACGGCCGGGCACGTTGTAGAGGATCTGTGGAATGTCCACCGCTTCGGCGATCGCACGGAAGTGCTGATACAAGCCTTCCTGGGTCGGCTTGTTGTAGTAAGGCGTTACCAGCAGGCACGCGTCGGCGCCGGCGTTTTTCGCGTTGTTGGTCAGTTCGATCGCTTCACGCGTCGAATTGGCGCCGGTACCGGCGATCACCGGAATACGCCCTGCAACTTGAGCTACCACGCGACGAATCACTTCGATGTGTTCGTTCACATCGAGGGTGGCCGACTCACCTGTGGTGCCGACCGCCACGATGGCGTTGGTGCCCTCTTGCAGGTGGAAGTCCACCAGTTTGCTCAGGCTGTCCCAATCGAGACGACCCTGTGCATCCATGGGTGTGACCAGTGCCACCATACTGCCCGCAATCATGCAACCGCTCCTGCCGGAAAAAGAGAGCGGTAATGGTACTGGCGCCAAGATGCTTGTACAAGCGAAGTACTGCGCTCGCGCCATTCCCCTGAGCGATGGTTTTCGCTACCCTTCAGACTTTGATCGGTACTCATAAGCTTGTACGCCAGGTTTGAGCCTCCCTTTTCGGCCTCCGAAGCCCCGATCCTGCGTTGCCGCCCTTCGCTCTCGCCTTACTGGAGCTCGTCGCAACCTCTGGATTCAGGGTTTTTGATTTCGTATCCGGACGCTTGCCCTGTGCGCTCGGGCCCCTAAAAGTATCGACCGCTCATCGTTTTAGGAATGCTGCATGTCCACCCCCACAGTCCGCGAACAATTCCTTGTCATCAGTGCCCTCGGCGCCAACCCCATGGAGCTGACTAACGTCCTGTGCCGCGCCAGCCATGAAAATCGCTGTGCCGTTGTGACCTCCCGCCTGACTCGCCACGGCGAATGCAGCGCGCTGGTCCTGCAGATTTCCGGCACCTGGGACGCGCTGGCGCGCCTCGAAGCAGGCTTGCCCTCTCTGGCCAAGAAACATGCCTTCACGGTCAACGTGGTGCGTAGCGCTGCGCTGGAAAATCGCCCTGAGGCGCTGCCTTATGTGGCATATGTCAGCTCGGCCTATCGCTCGGACATCGTCAACGAGCTGTGCCAGTTCTTCATCGACCATAACGTCGAGCTGGAAAACCTGACCTGCGACACCTACCAGGCGCCGCAGACCGGCGGCACCATGCTCAATGCGACCTTCACCGTGACCTTGCCGGCCGGCGTGCAGATCAGTTGGCTGCGCGACCAGTTCCTGGATTTCGCCGACGCGCTGAACCTCGACGCGCTGATCGAACCGTGGCGCCCACAGAACCCAATCTAAGGAAGCTTTCATGGCCGTTGCCATCGACCAACCTGTCGCCGACTTCGAAGCGCCCGCCACCAGTGGGCAATCTGTCAGCCTCGCCGGGCTCAAGGGCAAGCAAGTGGTGATCTACTTCTATCCGAAGGACAGCACCCCTGGCTGCACCACCGAAGGCCAGGGCTTTCGCGATCAGTACGCCGGGTTCAAGGCGGCCAACACCGAAGTCTTCGGCCTATCGCGTGACAGCCTGAAGTCCCACGAGAACTTCAAGTGCAAGCAGGAGTTTCCCTTCGAGCTGATCAGCGACAAGGATGAAGCCATCTGCCAGCTGTTCGATGTGATCAAGCTCAAGAAGCTCTACGGCAAGGAGTACATGGGCGTCGACCGCAGCACCTTCCTGATCGACAAGGATGGCATCCTGCGTCAGGAATGGCGCGGCGTGAAAGTACCGGGTCATGTGGATGCGGTGCTGGCTGCGGCTCAGGCCCTTAACAAAGCCTGATCCGAATAAGCGACGCCCCAAAAGGATCGCAGCCTGCGTAGGAGCTGCCGAGCGAAGCGAGGCTGCGATCTTTTAAACGGCACCACCGATTTTCTGTCTGGCATCGACATCTACAACAACGGCGCCACGATCGGCTCCTTGCGCGGCCAGGCATCCAGTACTGCCTTGAACAGGGTCGCCAGCGGAATCGCGAAGAATATCCCCCAGAAGCCCCACAACCCGCCAAATAACAGCACCGCGCAGATGATCGCCACCGGATGCAGGTTGACCGCTTCGGAGAACAGCAGCGGCACCAGCACGTTGCCATCCAGCGTCTGGATGATTCCGTAGACTGCCATCAGATAGATGAACTGATCGCTCCAGCCCCACTGGAACAGCGCAATCAGTAGTACCGGCACAGTCACCACCACCGCCCCGACGTACGGCACCACCACCGAAACCCCGACCAACAACGCGAGCAATGCCGCGTAATTCAGGCCCAGGGCGACAAAGGCAATGTAGGTCACCCCACCGCAAATGAAGATCTCGATCACCTTGCCGCGAATATAGTTGGCGATCTGGCGGTTCATTTCCTGCGCAACCCGGGTAATCAATGCGCGTTCGCGAGGCAGATAACCCCGGACCCATTGCCCGATCATTTCCCGATCCTTGAGGAAGAAAAACACCAGGATCGGTACCAGCACCAGGTAGATCATGATGTTGACCAGCAACGGCAGGCTGGACAGCGAGAACGTCAGCGCCCATTGGCCAAATTTGCCGATTTCGCCGCGCGCCACTTCGATGGCCTGCAACACCTGCTCATCGGACACCAGATGCGGATAACGCTCCGGCAGCAGCAACAGCAAGGATTGCCACTTGGCGAGCATGCCCGGCAATTCGTTGAACAAGGTGATCAACTGATGCCATAGCAATGGCACCACCACCACGATGAACACCATCAAAACGCCCATGAACAAGGCGAACACCAGTCCAACCGCTGCCCCACCGGGCAAACGCAGACGCTCAAGGATGACCACCAGCCCTTGCATCAGATAGGCCAGGACCATCCCCGCCAGGACCGGCGCCAGCATCCCGCCCAGGGTCAGCACCGCGGTAAAGGCCAGGAACAGGAGAACGGCCAGCACCACCGCCTCTTCATCGGAGAAATAGCGCTGAATCCAGTCGCGTAACACCTTGAACATCAATAATCCTTATAAATCGGCGAGGCCGAACTCAGGCTTTGCGCAACCAGTATCGATAGACACCGGCGTCATCTTCTTCGCGAAGCAACGTATGACCGGCCAAACGGGCAAAGGTGCGAAAATCGCGCTGAGAACCGGCGTCCGTGGCGATTACCTTGAGCACTGCACCGCTGGGCAGGCGATTGAGTTCCAGCTTGGCCTTGAGCAATGGCAGCGGGCAGTTCAAACCACTGGCGTCCAGTTCGGCGTCGTACTCTACAGTTTCGGTCATTGCTTCACTCCTGACGGGCGTTCAAGCCGTCTAGAATATCTGGTCCCGGGCCAAGTGTCCGGCTACAGTAAGCTCTTTGTCGACTAAGGCTTTGTGCATGACTTTTTTGCGCCCTACCCTGCTGACGCTCGCTTGCCTGCTCGCCTCACCGGGCTTCGCCGACGACTTGCCGTCACTCGGTGACGCCAGTTCTGCCATCGTCTCGCCGCAGCAGGAACACCAATTGGGCCGTGCCTGGCTGGCGCTGTTACGCAGCCAGGTGTCTCAGCTCAACGACCCGCAACTCAAGGATTACGTCGAAACCAGCGTCTACAAGCTGGTAGAGACCAGCCAGCTCAACGATCGGCGCCTGGAATTCATTCTGATCAACAGCCCGCAACTCAACGCCTTTGCGGCGCCGGGCGGAATTGTCGGGGTCAACGGGGGGTTGTTCCTCAGCGCCCAGACCGAAGGCGAATACGCCTCGGTACTGGCGCACGAATTGGCTCACTTGTCGCAGCGCCACTTTGCTCGCGGCGTAGAAGCCCAGCAACGCATGCAGGTGCCGATGATGGCCGCGCTGCTGGCCGGGATCGTAATCGCCGCCGCCGGTGCCGGTGATGCAGGCATCGCCGCGATCGCCGGTACCCAGGCCGCAGCGATTCAGGAACAACGACGTTTCTCGCGCCAGAACGAGCAGGAAGCCGACCGAATCGGCATTCTCAACCTGGAAAAAGCCGGTTACGACCCACGTTCCATGCCGACCATGTTCGAACGGCTGATGCGCCAGTACCGCTTCGACGCCAAGCCACCGGAGTTCCTGCTGACTCACCCGGTCACCGAATCGCGGATCGCAGACACCCGCAACCGCGCCGAACAAGCCAGGCCGGGCGGCACCGAAGACAGCCTGCGCTATCAGCTGATTCGTGCTCGGGTCCAGCTGGTCTATGAAGAAACCCCCGGCCTGGGTGCCAAACGCTTTCGCGCCCAGCTCGATGAAAATCCAAAGAACGATGTGGCGCGCTACGGCCTGGCGATCGCCCAGATCAAGGGCGGACAGTTGAATGAGGCTCGAGAGAACCTCAAGCAGCTGCTGGCCAAGTCACCGAATGACATCACCTATAACCTGGCGCAGGTCGATCTGGATATCACCAACAATCGCCTGCCGGACGCCCAGTCACGGGTGGATCGGATGCTGACGCAATACCCAGGCAACTACCCGCTGAACGATGTGCGCGTCGACTTGCTGCTCAAGCAGAACCGCCCCGCCGATGCCGAGAAAGCGCTCGATAAGCTGCTCAAGACTCGCCCGGATGATCCAGATGTCTGGTACATGGTGGCGGAAACCCGTGGGCTGTCTGGCAATATCATCGGCCTGCATCAGGCCCGGGCCGAATATTTCGCGTTGGTCGGCGACTATCGTCAGGCCCTCCAGCAACTCGATTTCGCCAAGCGCCGGGCCGGCACCAACTTCCCGCTGTCTTCAAGAATCGATGCGCGGCAGCGGGAGTTGTTGGAGCAGGAGCAAATGGTCAAAGACATGATGGGTTGAGTGGTGGCCGTTTTTCCGCGATATCAAGGCTTTACTCGGTCGGTATAGGAGCTGCCACAGACTGCGATTTTTTGGCTACAAAAAAGCCCGCCTCTTTCGAGACGGGCTTTTTAATGTCGCAAATAAACGGTTACCCGGTTATTCCGCCAGTTTGAAGGTGATGAAGCTGGCACGACCCTGACGCAGAACGCGCATCGATACCGAACGATTCTTCGGCAGCGCCTTGGCGATCTCGGTGAAGTTCTTGGTCGAAGTGATCGCCTGATTGTTCAGGTGAGTGATCACATCGCCCGGCTGCAGGCCGATCAAGGCAGCAGGACCGTCCTGGACTTCCTTGATGATGACGCCACCCTTGAGGTCGTTGGCCTTCTTCTGTTCTTCGGTCAGTTCAACCACCGCAACACCCAGACGGTTACTGCTGCGCTCGACGCCGGATTTAGGCAGGGCGTCCAGTTCCTTGCCTTCTTCTGGAATAGCGCCGACGGTCAGCTCGACGTTTTTACGTTTACCCTCACGGATGACTTCGAGATTAGCCTTGGAGCCGGCCTTGAGTGCACCCACCAGGTGTGGCAGATCAGCAGACATGACGATCGGTTGATCATTCATGCTCAGGATCACGTCACCGACCTGCAGACCGCCCTTGGCTGCCGGACCGTCATCCTGGATCTGCGCCACCAGCGCACCGGCCGGCTTCTCCAGACCGAAGGACTCGGCGAGGTCCTTGCTCACTTCCTGGATCACCACACCCAGCCAGCCGCGGCTGACTTTGCCGCCGCTCTTCAACTGATTGGAGACGTCCATCGCCACATCGATCGGGATGGCGAACGACACGCCCATGAAGCCGCCGGAACGGGTGTAGATCTGCGAGTTGATACCAACCACTTCACCGGCCAGGTTGAACAGCGGACCGCCGGAGTTGCCCGGATTGATCGGTACGTCGGTCTGGATGAACGGCACATAGTTTTCATTCGGCAGGCTACGGCCGATGGCGCTGATAATGCCTTGGGTCACGGTATGGTCGAAACCAAACGGCGAGCCGATTGCCACTACCCACTGCCCGGCTTTCAGGTCCTGGGATTTGCCCAGTTTCAGAACCGGCAGGTCCTTGCCTTCAATCTTCAGCAGCGCCACGTCGGAACGTGGGTCAGTGCCGATCAGCTTGGCTTTCAACTCACTGCGATCGGCGAGACGCACGATGATTTCATCGGCATCGGCGATCACATGGTTGTTGGTCAGGATGTAGCCGTCAGTCGAGATAATGAAACCCGAACCCAGGGACTGGGCTTCGCGCTGACGATCGCCACGCGGTGAACGAGGCTGCTGAGGCATACCGCGCTCGAAAAACTCCCGCAGCATCGGCGGCAGGCCTTCCAGATCAGGCATTTGAGAACCTGAGACCTTGCGATCAGGCAGTTTTTGCGTGGTGCTGATATTCACTACTGCGGGCGAGGCTTGTTCGACCAGTTGCGTGAAATCCGGCAGCTCAGCCGCCTGGGCGGTGAGCGTCTGACCGAGCAACAATACGGTGGCGACAATGGATAAATATGACTTCAAGCGTGGAATCGACATACGGCTCCCGTTACGACGAGCATGGTTAAGCGATATGGAGCAAGAACACCGAGGAAATATACACCGGTACTTTTGTTCCGGGAACAACAAACAAGGCCAGAGCCGAGGGACTCTGACCTATAAAAAAATTCCGGGAGTTTTGCAAATTGAAATGCTCACCAAACATTTCGCGAACTCAATCGAGAGCTCAATCGAGAGCTCAATTGTGGAGTCGGCATTGACGACCTCCAACGCAACCAACAAGCGTTCTGATGAGCATTAATTCAACAGCTCACTGCTTGGATGCAGTGGCATTGTTGCGCATCGAAAGCGCAATCCGTTCAGCAGTGCCAATCGGAATTTCACCGACCACGGTCACCATCACCTCACCTTGCGGTGTGGTCAGGCGCCGCGAGACCGCGGCAGTCGGCCCCAGCTGGGTTCGAGTATCGGTGGCCACCTCGCCGTTCAAAGGCTCGAGGAACACCGAGAACCGCGCCAGGCCATCGTCGTACATCAGACTATTGACCAGGGTCTTGGTGTTCGAATCCCGGTGCGCAGAGCTACTGGTCAGTTCAAACCCTGGCGGTAGCCAGTCGGAATGCCAAGCCTGGGCAGCCTTCACCGCCGAAGCCTTGTCACTGTCCAGGGGTACAGGCTTGCACTCGGCACTGGCCTGCAGTTCATTGTCGCTGGGCACGTCGGCTGTATTGAGCTGGGTAAACTGGAAGCGTTCAAGCAACTGACCTTTGTCACTCAACAGCAATGACTTCAATGGCAGACCCGTTTCACGGTCCAGGTGCAGTTCGAACCCGTATCGATGCTGATCACGAGGCATCAGCGAGACAATGACCGCCGGCCGACCGGCCACGCGCGACTTGCCGATAACGGCAAGGTCGTACCAATTCTTGAGCTTTTGAGGATCCAGTGTGCGAGCGGAGGAGTCGGGGGCATTCCCAAGCCCTGCTATCAGAGTGCCGCTGACGCATTGAGTATGCCCATCAATGCGTACGACTTCCTGAGCCGAGCCGTCGAGCTGAAGCAAACGCTCGCGGACCTTGCCATCCTGGACACGGTGCCAGATGTTATGGGTAGAAAAACTACCGTTACGCTCGTAGACGAAAGTACCGTGGAAGCTTTGCTGTTGCTCGGCCTGGCCCAGACGTGTCAGCCAGTCCTGGGCTTCGTCGGCATGGGCTGGAACAATGAACCAGCCACCGAGCAGAAGCGCAAGTAGAGGTATGGCGCGCATGATCCTCCTTAATTAGCGATTTTCCAGGCTTGCCGCACGGGCATAAGGCAGAGCGCTTTCAGTGCCTTTGAGTGCAGCTTGTTGCGCATGTTGGCGCAAGTAACCTGGCAAACGCTGATTGCCTGGCTGAGCTTGAAGTACGCCGTTGGCCATAGGACCAGTGGCTTCCGAACTCTCACTATAGCCTGCCAACACCGCGGGACCCTTGACTTGCGGAACAGCCAGACCTGGTTGAGCCGATTGCTGAGCCAGTTCGACCCCGGCGATCTCATCCTGGTTGTACAGACGCACACCCGCCAGCACCGCAATAGTCACCGAAGCGGCAACCGCCAGACGCCCGAGGTTGCGCCATGGGCCACGCGTTGCCTTGGCAGGTACGGCTTCGTCAGCCAGAGCGGCAGAAACGGCCGCAGCGATATCCAGACGAGGGAGCAACAAATCTTTATGCATGACCGCACGAGCGACTTGGTAGCGAGCCCAGGTATCACGGGTTTCAACATCGTCAAAGGCATTCAATACCCGACGTAATTCAAGTTCGTCCGCTTCGTTATCCATCACTGCGGACAGCGATTCCTGCAGGGCTTCACGACTCATGGCGGTTTCCTCTCTTGGCTGTCGCCGCTGTCTCGGTTAATCCTGCAACAACGGCTGCAGGGCTTTGTCGATGGCTTCCCGAGCGCGGAAAATCCGGGAGCGCACGGTACCCACCGGACACTGCATGACGCTCGCAATGTCCTCGTAACTCAGACCATCGAATTCACGTAAAGTTAAGGCCGTACGTAAATCTTCTGGTAGTTGCTGAATGGTTCGATGGACGGTGCCTTCGATCTCATCCCGCAGCAACGCACGCTCTGGTGACTCGAGATCCTTGAGGCCATGATCGCCGTCGTAGAACTCCGCATCTTCAGAACTGACATCACTATCCGGCGGCCGGCGGCCGCGTGAAACCAGATAGTTCTTCGCCGTGTTGATGGCGATGCGGTACAACCACGTATAAAACGCACTGTCGCCGCGAAAATTACCAAGTGCACGGTATGCCTTGATAAAGGCTTCCTGTGCGACATCCTGGGCTTCATGGGTGTCGTGCACGAAACGCACGATCAACCCGAGAATTTTGTGCTGATATTTCAGCACTAACAGATCGAAAGCTCGCTTGTCGCCGCGCTGAACGCGCTCTACAAGCTGCTGATCCTCTTCCTGGGTTAGCATGAACACTCCTCGTTAAACCCGCAGGAGGCTTGCATTCCCAATCGATCAACCTTGCAAACATAGACTCGGGCTTTTCGCAAAAGTTCTCCCCCTCCAAGCAAGTTTCCTGCGTGCTCTGATTTGGCACGCACGAAAAGCGCAGCTCGGACAAAAAGCCGGCTGCGCGAATAATCTTGTTGTCGAATTCAGCTGCAAGGACTGGTATACCGGTCCTGCACGATTTCGACGCTGCCCCCTTCCTTCGGGCAACCTTCTATTGAGCCTGTCGGATCAGCAAAAGTTCCCATTATTTATAGCCTTGCGGTACGTATAGTGCGAAACCAAGAAGAGAAAAGAGTTGGTTCGTCCTCGATACAGTCGACTAATCGTCGATTTAACTGGTAAATCAACCGGCGCCTGCTCAAGCTGAGAACAACCTTTCAGCCACAGTAGTCTCACAATGCCACGACTGCCTGGCTATTGTGCCGATCCACCCCTCTATATACTAGGGGGCTGTGTGGCTGCCTGACTCGCCGATCCAGGTGTCTTGCGCCAACCCCGACCCGGGTCGCATTGAGCGGAATCCTGAAATGAGCCAACAGTTTCAACACGATGTTCTGGTGATTGGCAGCGGCGCTGCCGGTTTGAGCCTTGCGCTGACCTTGCCCGGTCACCTGCGCATTGCCGTATTGAGCAAGGGCGATCTCGCCAACGGCTCGACCTTCTGGGCCCAGGGCGGTGTTGCCGCCGTACTGGATGACACCGACACCATTGAGTCGCATGTCGATGACACGCTCAATGCCGGTGGCGGCCTGTGTCATGAAGATGCGGTGCGCTTTACCGTCGAGCATAGCCGCGAGGCTATCCAGTGGCTGATCGACCAGGGCGTGCCCTTCACCCGCGATGAACAATCCGGCACCGAAGACGGCGGATTCGAGTTTCATCTGACCCGCGAAGGCGGTCACAGTCACCGACGCATCATCCATGCCGCCGATGCCACCGGCGCGGCGATTTTCAAGACGTTGCTGGACCAGGCCAAACAACGGCCGAACATCGAACTGCTGGAACAACGGGTTGCCGTCGATCTGATCACTGAAAAACGCCTGGGCCTGGACGGCGAACGCTGCCTTGGCGCCTACGTGCTCAACCGCGGCACCGGCGAAGTCGACACCTATGGCGCACGCTTCACCATCCTGGCCTCCGGTGGCGCAGCAAAAGTCTATCTCTATACCAGCAACCCCGACGGCGCCTGCGGTGACGGCATCGCCATGGCCTGGCGCGCGGGTTGCCGGGTGGCGAACCTGGAGTTCAACCAATTCCACCCTACCTGCCTGTATCACCCGCTGGCCAAGAGTTTTCTGATCACCGAGGCCCTGCGCGGCGAAGGTGCGCACCTGAAGCTGCCCAATGGCGAACGCTTCATGCAGCGCTTCGACCCTCGAGCCGAACTGGCGCCGCGGGACATCGTCGCCCGCGCCATCGACCATGAGATGAAACGCCTGGGCGTCGATTGCGTGTACCTGGACATCAGCCACAAACCGGAAGCGTTCATCAAGAGCCACTTTCCGACCATGTATGAGCGCTGCCTGGAATTCTCCATCGACATCACCAAACAGCCGATCCCGGTGGTTCCGGCGGCGCACTACACCTGCGGCGGGGTAATGGTCGATCAACAGGGCCGTACCGATGTGCCTGGCCTGTACGCCATCGGCGAAACCAGCTTCACCGGCCTGCACGGCGCCAACCGCATGGCCAGCAACTCGTTGCTGGAGTGTTTCGTCTATGCCCGTTCGGCAGCGGCGGACATTCTTGAGCAACTGCCGCATATCGGGGACTCTCTCGCCCTGCCCGCCTGGGATGCCAGCCAGGTCACCGACTCCGACGAAGACGTGATCATTGCGCACAACTGGGATGAACTTCGGCGTTTCATGTGGGACTACGTCGGGATCGTGCGCACCAACAAGCGCCTGCAACGGGCCGAGCATCGTGTGCGCCTGCTGCTCGATGAGATCGATGAGTTCTACAGCAACTACAAGGTCAGCCGGGATTTGATCGAGTTGCGCAACCTGGCCCAGGTGGCCGAGTTGATGATTCGCTCAGCCATGGAGCGCAAGGAAAGCCGCGGCCTGCACTACACCCTCGATTACCCGGACATGCTGCCGGTTGCCCTCGACACTATTCTGGTGCCGCCCACCTACGTCGACTGAATTTGAGTCGAACCCGCAGGCGTCGGTGCAGATCCGCCGCCTGCGAGTCATGCGGCACGCAGATCGCCCGCAACCGCCACTCACCGCGCAGACGAAAACGCAACACCACGATCAGCGGCAAGGCCAGGCTGTCGGGGCGTAACTGCACCGGCTGCCAGCCATTGGCGGCATTCCACAGTTGCCAGCCGTCGGCATCCCGGCGCAAACCGCGGAAAGCCGAAGGATGAGTCAACAGAATCTGCCGTGGCAGCGCCCACAGGCCATGGGCCAGGCACAAGGCAACCCCGGACAGGCTCGCCCAGATCGGTATCGATAGCAGCAACAGCGAACCCAGCGCGAACAGCTGGGCCAGGAGATAAGCCGCCAGCAACCGCCGAGAGGCATGCCAGCGGCATTCGAAATGATTACTTGGGCTGGACACGGTCCAGAATCATTCGGACCATGCGCTGCAGCTCAGGATCTTGCGATTCGGCACGTTCCATGAACCAGCCGAACATGTCCTGATCTTCGCATTCGAGCAGTCTGACGTAGCAAGCGCGATCAACCTCGTTGAGGTGCGGGTAAACCTCCTTCACGAATGGCACCAGCAATACGTCCAGCTCAAGCATGCCGCGGCGGCTGTGCCAGTAGAGGCGGTTCAGTTCAACATCTTCGACCATGGAGCGCTCCTCAAATAGAGCGCAAGTATACAGCCCGGGGCCGCAACGAACACTCGGCTTTGGTCGGCCATCCGCTATCCTTTGTTAACTACCCATTTCATGGGCGCCCCCTTATGATGTCCTCCAGACTTTTTGACCTGCGATGACCCATGGCTGATTCCGCTTTTTTCTGCACCTTGTCTCACGAAGGCGTTCTCGCCGTTCGCGGCCCGGACGCCAGCAAGTTCCTTCAGGGGCAACTGACCTGCAACCTCAATTACCTGAGCGACACCCTGGCCAGCCTCGGCGCCCGCTGTACCCAGAAAGGTCGCATGCAGTCGAGCTTTCGCATCCTGATGCAAGGCGATGGCTTCCTGCTGGCGATGGCCACCGAGCTGCTGGAGCCGCAACTGGCGGACCTGAAAAAGTACGCGGTGTTCTCCAAATCGAAGTTGACTGACGAAAGCGCCGCCTGGGTTCGCTTCGGCCTCGGCCAGGCGGATACCGCACTGGCCGCGCTGGGGCTTGAGCTGCCAGCGGAAACCGACGCCGTAGTGCGCGCCAATGGCCTGATCGCAATTCGCATATCCCCTGACCGAGCCGAACTCTGGGCGGCAGCGGATCAGGCCCGAACCCTGCACGATCAACTGTCCGCGCAACTGGTCGAGGGCGATCTGAATCAGTGGTTGCTGGGGCAGGTTCGCGCCGGCATCGGCCAAGTCATGCCCACTACCCGCGAACTGTTCATTCCGCAGATGCTCAATCTGCAAGCCGTCGGCGGCGTGAGCTTCAAGAAAGGCTGCTACACCGGCCAGGAAATCGTCGCGCGCATGCAGTACCTGGGCAAACTCAAGCGTCGGCTGTATCGCCTGCAACTGGACGCCAGTGAACTGCCTGAACCCGGCGCGCAGTTGTTTTCCCCGACCCACGGCAGCTCCATCGGCGAAGTAGTGATTGCCGCCCAGGCCGGGCAAGGCATTGAACTGCTGGCCGTGCTGCAAGCCGAAGCCGCTGACGGTGGGATCATCCATCTTGGCGCGCTAGAGGGGCCCGCCCTGCAACTGCTCGACCTGCCTTACCAACTGGACCGTGATCGCGAAATCCAGCGTTAATTGCAGCACCCTTTTGCAACACCCTAGAGAACAGAAATGAGCGAGCTGGCGGAAAAGGTCCAACAGGATTTGGTTGAGGCCATCTATAACGATGACCTGGTTCTGCCAACGTTACCGGAAGTGGCCCTGAGGATTCGCCGGGCCGCTGAAGATCCGGATATCAGCGCCAGCACCCTGAGCAAGGTGATTGGCCGCGATACCGCGCTGTCGGCGCGCCTGATCAAAGTGGTCAACAGTCCGTTGCTGCGGGCGGCCCAGGAAGTGACCGATCTGCATACCGCGGTCAGCCGGCTGGGCGTCAACTACAGCAGCAACCTCGCCATCGGTCTGGTCATGGAGCAGATTTTCCATGCCCGCTCCGAGGTGGTGGAGCAAAAAATGCGAGAAATCTGGCGCAACAGCCTGGAGGTGGCCGGCGTCAGTTATGTCCTGTGCCGCAGCCATACTCAATTGAAGCCGGATCAAGCGGCGCTTGGCGGCCTGGTGCATCAGATCGGTGTACTGCCGATCCTGACCTACGCCGAAGATCACTATGAGCTGCTCTCGGACCCGGTCAGCCTCAACCATGTGATCGAACACATTCATCCATTGCTTGGCGACAAGCTGCTCAGCGTCTGGGAGTTTCCGGAAATGCTGATGAAGTTGCCCGGGCAATACCTGGACTTCAAGCGCCAGTCAGAGAAGGTCGACTATGTCGATCTGGTGCAGATCGCGACGCTGTGCTGTCATAAAAATACCGAGCACCCGCTGGCCAGGATCGACGTTATCAACGTGCCGGCCTTCAAAAAGCTCGGCATTGATCCCGAAAACAAAGTGATGTGCAGCGATCTGGAAGACGCGCGGTCGATGTTTTATTAATCACGATTGCGACTTGGGCAAATTGTGGCGAGGGGGCTTGCCCCCGTTCGGCTGCGAAGCAGTCGTAAAACCAGAGAATGCGGTGTGTCTGACACAGCGGGGTTGCAGATTTCAGGGCCGCTTCGCGACCCAGCGGGGGCAAGCCCCCTCGCCACAGGTGTTGTGTTCCACTTGCAAAATCTCAGCCCTCCCCCGCCACAAAACTCACCCGCACCTTCAACCCCGCCTGCGCGCCATCGTGCAGGCTGATCTGCGCCAGATGGGCGCGGCAGATTTCACCGACAATCGCCAGGCCCAGCCCTGAACCCGCACCCTGCTGGCTGCTTCGGTAAAAACGCTCGAACACCCGATCACGCTCCCCCTGGGGAATCCCCGGCCCGTCATCTTCGACCTCGAGCACCGCCGGGGCTGTCACCCGCAGGATTACATTGCCACCCGGCGGGGTATGGGCCAAGGCGTTATCCACCAGGTTGCTCAAGAGTTCATTAAGCAAGGTCGGCTCGCCCCGCAACCACACCGGTTCATCCGCCTCGAGTGCCAAGGCAACGCCGCGGGCGTGAGCCAGCGGCGCCATTGCCATCCCCAGTTCACGGGCCAATTGGCTGAGATCGAGCAACTGCGCGCCACCTTCGGCAATCGCCCGGGCGCCGTTTTCGATGCGGGCCAGCGAGAGCAGTTGGTTGGCCAGATGTGTCAACCGGTCGGTGCCTTGGGCGGCGCTTTCCAGTGTGCTGCGCCAGGTCTCGGGCTCCTTCGCGCGCAGGCCCAACTCCAGTCGCGCCTTGAGCGCCGCCAGTGGTGTGCGTAATTCATGGGCGGCATCGGCAATAAACTGCGCCTGACGCTCGAACTGTCCGCGCAAGCGCTCGGTAAAATGGTTGAGCGCACGCACCAGCGGCCACAGCTCATGTTGCACTTCCACCAGCGGCAAGGGCCGCAAATCATCCGGCTGGCGCTCTTCCACCGCCGTGCGCAAGCGTTCCAGCGGCCGCAACGCCGCGCTGACCGCAAACCACACCAGCATCAGGGCGCCGATCGCCAGCATGCCCAGGCGCAGCAGGGTATCGGCCGCCAGACTGCGAGCCATGCTGACCCGCGCCTCGTCCGTCTCCGCCACACGAATTTCCGCCATGCCGTTCATGTTCGGCTCGCTGACAGGCTTGAGCAGGCTCACCACCCGCACATTCTGCCCCTGGTATTTGGCGTTATAGAAACGCGCCAGCGCCGGATAATCGTCAGTGCGCGGCGTACCGGGTGGTGGCCCGGGCAGGTTTTCGTAGCCGGAAATCAGTTTCTGGTGAATGTCGTTGACCTGGTAATAAATCCGCCCGGCGCTGTCGTAGGCAAAGGTGTCGAGTGCGACATAGGGCACATCGGCGCTGAGGCTGCCATCGCGCTGGGACAGGCCGGCGGCAATGGTTCGCGCCGAGGCCAGCAAGGTCCGGTCATAGGCGGTGTCGGCGGCTTCCCGACCATTCCAGTAAGCACTCAAACCACTGGCCAGCATCAACACCACCAGCAGCAGCGCGAGGTTCCACAGCAACCGCCAACGCAGACTGCTGGGCTTATGCATCGCGGGTTTCCAGCAGGTAGCCAAGCCCTCTGAAGGTGACGATAGCCACCGACTGACCATCGAGTTTCTTGCGCAGGCGGTGGACGTAGATCTCGATTGCATCGGGGCTCGCCTCTTCGTCGAGGCCAAACACCTGGGAGGCCAGTTGCTCCTTGCTCATCACCCGCCCGGGCCTGGCGATCAAGGCTTCGAGCACCGCCTGCTCACGGGAGGTCAGCGTGAGCAAGTCATCGCCGAGGGTAAAGCGTCGAGTGTCCAAGTCATACACCAGGCCCCCGCAACGCTGCTGCCGCTCGCCGCCGAGCACACTGCGACGCAGCAGTGCCTTGACCCGCGCTTCCAGTTCAGTGAGCTCAAAGGGTTTGGCCAGGTAATCGTCGGCACCGAGGTTGAGCCCATGGACCCGATCCTTGACGTCGCTGCGGGCGGTCAACATCAGCACCGGCAGGTTTTTCCCGCGCCCGCGCAATCGCGCGAGCACCTCGAAACCATCCATGCGCGGCAGGCCGACGTCGAGGATAACCATCGCGTATTCCTCGCTGCTCAGGGCCAGGTCGGCGGCCACCCCATCGTGCAGCACATCGACGGTCAGACCGGTGCTTTTCAGCGCCTGGGCGACACTTTCGGCCAGCTGCAGATGGTCTTCGACAAGAAGAACACGCATGGTTTTGTACCTCGTTCAGGGATGGACGACGCCATTCTTTGGCGCGGAGTTTACAGCTGCATCCGCCACTGTGAAGCCTGGAAATATTCAAAGTCCGTTGAAAGGTTAGCGAAAGGTTGGCCCGTTAGAGTCCGGTTACGGACAGTTTCGACTGCCGTGACTATTTGAAGGGTAGTGACCGAAAAACGCCTCGAAGCGTTTTCGCCAATAAGAACAATAACGGAGTACTTCACCATGCTGTCCACGCAGCCACAGGCTCGCCCGCCTGCCCGCTTATCCCGCCTCAGCCAGACCGCCCTTGCCAGCGCCACCGCCCTCGCAAGCTTTTCGCCGCTCAGCCACGCCGCTTTCTTCGAAGACAGTAGCGCCACGCTGGAAACCCGCAACATGTATTTCAACCGCGACTTTCGCGACGGCACCAGCGCCCAGCAATCCAAGCGTGACGAATGGGCCCAGGGCTTCATGCTCAACCTGCAATCGGGCTACACCGAGGGGACTGTAGGCTTCGGCGTCGACGCGCTGGGCATGCTCGGAGTCAAGCTCGACTCCAGCCCCGACCGCACCGGTACCGGCCTGTTGCCGACCCACGATGACGGGCGTGCCGCCGACGAGTACTCCAAGCTCGGCCTGACCGGCAAGGTGAAAATTTCCGCCACCGAACTGAAGATCGGCAGCCTGTTCCCGGAACTGCCGATCCTCAAGGCCAACGACGGGCGCATTCTGCCGCAGACCTTCGAGGGTGGTCTGCTGACCTCTAAAGAAATCAAAAACCTGACCTTCACCGGCGGGCGTCTGGACCAGGCCAAGGATCGCGATGACAGCAACTACGAGGACATCGCCCTCAACAACAAGAACGGCCGCTTCGTATCGGGTGCCACCGGCGAGCATTTCGACTTTGGCGGCCTGGATTACAAGTTCACCGACAAGATCACCGCCAGCTACCACTACGCCCAACTCGATGAGGTGTACAACCAACACTTCATTGGCCTGGTCGCTTCGCAACCTTTAGGCCCTGGTACTTTCGCCAGCGACCTGAGACTGGCCATCAGTGACGACCAGGGCGCGGCCCGTGGCGGCAACATCGACAACAAATCCCTTAACGGCCTGCTCAGCTATGCCTTGAACGGGCATAAACTCAGCGCCGGTTATCAGCACATGTCTGGCGACAGCGCCTTCCCCTATGTCGATGGCAGCGATCCGTACCTGGTCAACTTCGTCCAGATCAACGACTTCGCCGAAGCCGAAGAACGCTCCTGGCAGGCCCGTTACGACTATGACTTCGTCAAACTCGGCATTCCCGGTCTGAGTTTCATGAGCCGTTACATCAGCGGTGACAACATCAAGCTGAAAAACGGTGACTCGGGCAAAGAGTGGGAGCGTAACAGCGAGATCAAATACGTCGTGCAAAGCGGCACCCTCAAGGACGTTGCGGTGCGCCTGCGCAATGCCACCTACCGCTCCAACTACTCGGCCCGCGACGCGGATGAAGTGCGTTTGCTGGTCAGCTATAGCGTTGCCCTTTGGTAATTGATTCATACCGCCAAGGGCAAAAGTTCGCAGCCTGCGGCAGCTCCAACCAAAACAACAACTCCTGTGGAGACGACGATGAACCTATCACTGCGTAAAGTTGCCCTGGCCGCCAGCTGCATGCTGTTCGCCGGCCAATTACTCGCCGAGCCGAAGCGCCCGGAATGCATCGCCCCAGCCTCGCCGGGCGGTGGTTTCGACCTGACCTGCAAACTGGCGCAAAGCGCGCTGGTCAACGAAAAACTGCTGAGCAAGCCGATGCGCGTGACCTACATGCCCGGCGGCGTCGGTGCGGTGGCCTACAACGCGGTGGTCGCTCAGCGCCCGGCCGATGCCGGCACGCTGGTGGCGTGGTCCAGCGGTTCGCTGCTGAACCTGGCCCAGGGCAAATTCGGTCGTTTCGATGAAACCAACGTTCGTTGGCTGGCGGCCGTTGGCACCAGTTATGGCGCTATCGCAGTGAAAAACGATTCGCCTTACAAGTCGCTGGACGATCTGGTTCAGGCGCTGAAGAAAGACCCAAGCAAAGTGGTGATCGGCTCCGGCGGCACCGTCGGCAGCCAGGACTGGATGCAGACCGCGCTGATCGCCAAGGCTGCCGGGATCAATCCGCGCGACCTGCGTTATGTCGCCCTCGAAGGCGGCGGCGAAATCGCCACCGCGCTGCTCGGCGGCCACATCCAGGTCGGCAGCACCGACATCTCCGACTCCATGCCGCACATCCAGAGCGGTGACATGCGCCTGCTCGCAGTGTTCTCCGACAAGCGTCTGGACGAACCGGAAATGAAGGACATCCCGACCGCCAGGGAACAGGGCTACGACATTGTCTGGCCGGTGGTGCGCGGTTTCTACCTCGGGCCAAAGGTCAGCGATGAAGACTACGCCTGGTGGAAAGACGCCTTCGACAAACTGCTGGCCTCGGAAGACTTCGCCAAGCTGCGCGATCAGCGTGAACTGTTCCCTTTCGCCATGACCGGCCCCGAGCTGGACACCTACGTGAAGAAACAGGTCGCCGACTACAAGGTGCTGGCCAAAGAGTTCGGTTTGATCCAGTGATCGCCCCTGTCTAGCGGTTGCGCCCCTGGGCTTCAGGGGCGCAACCCAGGAGTTTCCCATGCTCTTACAACGCATCTTCGCTTCGGTGCTGCTGCTGATCTGTGTCGGCCTGACACTGATGGCGTGGCCGTATCAGGCGGCCTTTTCCTACGAACCTGTGGGCCCGCGGGCCTTCCCCTTACTGATGCTCGGCTTGATGGGGCTGGGCCTGGCATACATGATTTTTCGCCCGAGTCCCATCGTGCACAGCGACGACGATCCGCCACTGGATCGCGAAACCCTGAACAAGATCGGCCTTTGCGTGGTGTTGCTGCTGGTGTTCGCGGGCCTGTTCGAACCCTTGGGCTTCATCCTCAGCAGCATCCTGATCGGCATTCCGATGGCGCGCCTGTACGGCGGTCGCTGGCTGCCCAGCGTGCTGATCATCAGCCTGATGAGCATCGGCCTTTACCTGCTGTTCGACAAAGTGATGGACGTGCCGCTGCCTCTGGGGCTGCTCGACGTTCTGGAGAACTGATATGGATACTCTCGGTTATTTGAGCCACGGCTTCGGCGTCGCATTGACCCCCTACAACCTGGTGACTGCCTTGTCCGGGACCCTGATCGGCACCGTCGTCGGCCTGCTGCCGGGCCTGGGTCCGATCAATGGCGTGGCGTTGCTGATCCCGATCGCCTTTGCCCTTGGCCTGCCACCAGAATCAGCACTGATCCTGCTGGCGGCGGTGTACCTGGGTTGCGAATACGGTGGCCGGATCAGCTCGATCCTGCTGAACATTCCAGGCGAGGCGTCCACCGTAATGACCACCCTCGACGGCTACCCGATGGCCCGTCAGGGCATGGCCGGCGTGGCGTTGTCGTTGTCGGCGTGGAGTTCGTTCATCGGCGCGTTCATTGCCACCTGCGGCATGGTCGTGTTCGCCCCGATCCTGGCGAAATGGGCGATTGCCTTCGGTCCGGCGGAGTACTTCGTGCTGATGGTCTTCGCGATTGTCTGCCTCGGCGGTATGGCCGGTAATCGTCCGCTGAAGACGTTTATCGCGGCGTTGATCGGGTTGTTTCTGTCGTGTGTCGGCATCGACGCCAACAGCGGCGTGTACCGTTTCACCGGTGACAATCTGCACCTCACCGATGGCATTCAGTTCGTGGTGCTGGTGTTGGGCCTGTTCTCCATCAGTGAGATTCTCCTGCTGCTGGAAAAAACCCATCGCGGTCAGGAAGCGTTCAAAGCGACCGGGCGCATGATGTTCAACTTCAAGGAAGCCGCGTCAGTGTTTGCGGTGAACCTCCGTTGCGGCGTGCTCGGCTTTATCATGGGCGTATTGCCGGGTGCCGGCGCAACGCTGGCCAGTGCTGTGGCCTACATGACCGAGAAGCGCATCGCCGGCGACAGCGGCACGTTCGGCCAGGGCGACAAACGCGGCCTCGCCGCCCCGGAAACCGCGATCGGCGCAGAGGCCTGCGGCGCGCTGGTGCCCATGCTGACCCTCGGCGTTCCAGGCTCGGGCACCACGGCGGTGATGATCGGCGCGCTGTCGCTGTACAACATCACCCCGGGTCCGTTGCTGTTCGAGCAACAACCGGACATCGTCTGGGGCCTGATCGCTTCGTTGTTCATCGCCAACATCATGCTGGTGATCCTCAACATCCCGATGATCCGCATTTTCACCCGCATCCTTGCCGTGCCGAACTGGGCACTGGTGCCGATGATCGCGATCATCACCGGGATCGGTGTCTACGCGGTGCATGCCACCACCTTCGATCTGTTCCTGATGATCGGTATCGGTATCTTCGGCTACATCCTGCGCAAGCTCGACTTTCCGCTATCGCCGGTGCTGTTGGGCTTCATCCTCGGTGGTTTGATGGAACAGAACCTGCGTCGGGCACTGTCGATTTCCAACGGCGCGCTGGAGATTCTCTGGTCGAGCCCGATCACCATGACTGTCTGGGCGCTGGTCGCGGTGATGTTGCTGGTGCCGATTCTGCGGATCTGGCGCAAACGTTCCGTGCAGCGTCGTGCCCTGGCCGATGTCTGAGGCCACCTTCAAGACCTGGTGGGGAACCCCGCTGGTCGGTCTGCTTGGCGGTTACCTTGCCAGCCAGATCGGCTGGCCGTTGCCGTGGATGGTCGGCTCGTTGCTGGCGATCATCCTCGTGCGCTGCCTGACACCCTGGCAACTGGCGGAAATCCCTGGCGGGCGCAAATGCGGCCAGTGGATCGTCGGCATCGGCATCGGCCTGCACTTCACCCCGGTGGTGATGGAGCAGGTACTGAGCCACTTCGGTCTGATCTTCTTCGGTGCGCTGGTCACCAGCCTGTCCGCTGTGGTCGGGGTCTGGTTGATGCGCCGTACCGGGGAGGATCGCGCCACCGCATTCTTTTCCAGCATGCCCGGCGGCTCCGGGGAGATGGTCAACCTCGGCGCCCGCAATGGCGCGGTGCTCAGCCGGGTGGCGGCGGGGCAGAGTCTGCGGGTGCTGGTGGTGGTGCTGTGCGTGCCGGCGGCGTTCAAGTATTTGCTGGGCGACGGTGCGCCGGTTTTTCATCCTTCGGCCGTCAACGGGTGGTGGCTGGCCCTCCTGTTCCCGGCAGGCGCGTTGGCTGCCTGGCTCTGGGAACGCCTTCGTCAACCCAACCCCTGGCTATTCGGGCCGTTGCTGGTGAGTGCGGCGGTGAGCATCGGTTGGGATCTGCATATCGGCTTGCCCGACGGCGGTAGCCAGATTGGCCAATGGTTGATCGGCAGCGGGCTGGGTTGTCACTTCAACCGGCAGTTTTTCCGCCGCGCGCCATCGTTCATGGGCCGGACCTTGATCGGCACGGCATTGACCATGCTGATCGCCGCCCTCGCGGCACTCGGCCTGAGCGCCCTGACTCAACTGGATCTACGTTCCCTGACGCTGGGCATGATGCCCGGCGGGATTGCCGAGATGAGCCTGACCGCCGAAACCCTGCAACTGTCGGTACCCCTGGTGACGGCGATGCAGGTGATGCGCTTGTTGTTTGTGCTGTTTCTCGCCGAGCCGTTGTTCAGGTACTGGAACAGATCGCCATAGTATTCAAGGACGAGCGATTCATCGGTATGGGCCGAGCGGGTTCATACCGTTCGTCGCTACTGTCATTTCTGTCAGCTATCCACACTCCCCCTCTACGGCGCTAAATCGTCTTCACGACCGCGCCCCTACCGTTCGGGTTTTCGGGTCGTTTCCTCTGTCATCTCAGGACGCCGAACATGGACCAGGAACAGCTCCCCGCAGGACCGCTCGACTTACTGCCCGTACGCTTCTCGCCCGAGAATACCGGTGTGGGCTCGGAATACACGTTCGACCTGTCCACCCCCGAACACTACACGCCCGTGCCGTTCAACCAGCTGCCACTCTATATTCCCGGCCTGACCACACCCGTGGTCGGCTTCGACGGCGGGATCAATCTCGCCGCCCTGGACACCCATCGCGACAAGGGCTTGCTGTGCGTTCTGCTGCCTTACCTGGACATGGCCGCACTGGATTTTGTCGAACTGTTCTGCCGCGATCTCACCACGCCAGTGGCCTTTCACACCGTGACCACGGACGAAGCCGAAAAGGGCTTGCTGATTCCCCTGGCCATTCCCCGCGCACGCCTGCCCGACGGGACGATCGAGTCGGTGTTTTTCCGGGTCACGCGGAGCGGCGGAGGAGAGGACGAAACCCGACGCTTCAGGCTCAAAATCGACACCGTGGCCCCCGCCGGGCGTGACCCGGTGCCCAGTACGCCCTGGCACGCCAACCTGGCCCCGCCCGAGCCGGAACTGGAGTTCGTCGACGAGGCGGCAGCGGGTCGAGGGGTAAAGGTGAGCATTCCCTTCTACCCGCTCGACAGCAGCCAACCCGTCAATACCCACCGCGCCGTGCGCGATCGCATTCGCCTGAGCATCGGCGGGGTGATCATCGAACACTTGGTCACCGAGGGCGAGGCGGCCGGCCGCGAACCGATCGTGATCTGGGTGTATGCCGGCACCTGGTCGCAGATCGGCAGCGGATCCCACGTCTGCGAGTACGAAATCGTCGACGAGGTGGGCAACTATTCCCTGGGCTGGTCGCCGGCGGTGTTCATCGAGGTCGAACTGGATGACGGCGCTGAACCGCTGCTGCCCGAGTGCTACATCTTCGAAGCCCCGGACGACATCCTCGATGCGGATGAGCGCGACGGCGAAGACGCCACCCTCGAGGTCGCCGTGCATCGTTTCGACTATGTCGTGGGCGATCTGATTCGGGTGAGGGCCAGGGGGCGCACGGTGGAGGGCGTCACCGTCGACACGTTCTATGAACACCGGGTCACGGTCACCGGGCGCAATGCACGCATCCCCTACCCCTTCGAGGATTTTCTGCTGCTGGTCGGCGGGCGTGTGGTGTTGTCGTATGAACGCATCCGCGCCGGCGTTCCCAACCGTCGTTCACGCAGCACTATTGTCCAGGTCATCGGCACGCCGGTCGGCATCGGCCTGCCACCGCCGAGTGTGGACGAAGCCCCGGACGGCGTCCTGCCGCCGGAGTCGTTGTTTGTCACCGTGAGAATTGACGCGTACACCGGCCAGGATCCTTTCGATCTGGTCACCCTGGTCCTGTACGGCACCTATGCCACCGGCACGGGGCATTATTACCGGGAGATCGACGATGTGGCCGGCAACGGCAACATCACCTTCCGCCTGATGAATGGGGCCAATGGCGACATCGCCCAACTCGAAGGCGGCAGCCTCAGGCTCTACTACCTCGTGACCGGTGCCGGAGGGACCCGCCCGTCGCGGGATCTGCTGCTCGATGTCGGCCAGCCCCAGGCCTCGTTGCCCGAACCCGCCGTGGATCAGGCACCGCCACCGGACTATGTGTTCGATCCGCAGCAGTCCCTGGGCGATGCGCGCATTCTGGTCCGGGCGCACACCGCTATCCGCGAAAACGACACCATCACCCTGCACTTCGAAGGCAGCGCCGTCGGCGGCAGTGCACCGCCGCAACCCTTCAAGGTACTGGCCCATTGGGTCGGCCGCGACTTGCCGTTCAGCGTTCTGCGTACCTATGTCCTGGCCAACCTCAACGGCTCGGCACGGATCTACTACACCCTCAGCCGGGACAACGAACGCACGCGGTTTTCCCATGCGGTCCCAATGAAAGTCGGTGCCGCGCTGGACCTGGACGTCCCCGAAGTACTGGAAGCCACGAAGACCGGCCCCATGAGTGCCCAGATCAATCCGCTGCATGTCGACAGTCCTCCGGTGTTCACGGTTCGTGTGCGATATGCGCCGATGCTGGCCACCGATGACATCACCGTGTTCCTGATCGGCAAGCCTGGCTTCACCGCACCGATCATCAACCCACAACCGGGAAATCCTGGTCAGGGATATGTCGACTTCAAAACGTCCAGCTCCAGTATTGCGGCCCACCTGGGTCAGATCCTTAAAGTGGGCTACCAAGTCAGACGCCAAGGCGCTACCACGGACTCTGACGAACTAGACCTGCGGGTGCAGGCGTTTGATGAGTTGTCGCCCAATCCACTGCCCTTCCCGACCATCAACGGCATCGCTTCAGGCGGGACGCTGGACCTGAACGACTTCACCGGCGATGCACTCGCTGCCGTGGCGAAATGGCCTTTGAGTGGAGCCGGACAACGCGTGTGGTTGTTTTGCAGTGCAGGCAGCAACGTGTTGCGGGTGCTGGATGGTTATGCGATCACCTCGGCCGAAGCGGCGAATGGGCTGGTCAACAAAGCGGTGTTGCGCAGCTGGTTAGAGGATCTGCCTGAAAACAGCCAGATCACCGTCACCTGCAAGGTGACTTTTGACGGCAGTACAGTTGAAGCGCAGGCAGTGGGCTTTCCAACAAGTAATTATACTGTGACATATGATGTACTTGAGACTTTTGAAAGTGCACCCTTCGACACATATTTCACCATGCAGTCACCTTTAGTCCTTCCAGCAATGACGATTTACCCCGTACCCGGGAGAGGGATTATTGGAGTTGCGACGTCTCCCGATATGTTTTTTAGTGGACAACTTATTTGGGTACTGGGCTCCCCTGAGCTTCACATAGTATTAAACAACCCAAGAAACTACGTAAAGCTTGCCTTGCACGGGCGCCAATTCAGTTCAGAATATCCTACGAAACTTGATTTTTTTGATGAGCAAGGACAAAAAATTCACGGATATACAGCACCTGCGGGAAGACAATTTGCAGAGTATAGAAGCCCTCTCGGGAGAAAAATAAAATCGTGGACGATAACGAATACCGTACGACAGGACTTGTTCGTAGATAACATAACACTGACCAATTAACCGTTAATTTTCGACCATAGGACCTAAAACCGATACTCAAACCGCAGTAAAACCGGGACAGATTTATTTAAACCATAAATCCGCCCCGGCTTTTCGGGTGTTCTCCTGTGCCTACAGGAATTCATCGGCAAACTATGTTCTCCTGAGAGCTTCCTGGCTGTACTCCTCCAGACTACAGACCGCCTGTCCCCAACCACAACCGTTCGTCGCTACTGTCATTTCTGTCAGCTATCCACACTCCCCCTCTACGGCGCTAAATCGTCTTCACGACCGCGCCCCCATCGTTCGGGTTTTCGGGTCGTTTCCTCTGTCATCTCAGGACGCCGAACATGGACCAGGAACAGCTCCCCGCAGGACCGCTCGACTTACTGCCCGTACGCTTCTCGCCCGAGAATACCGGTGTGGGCTCGGAATACACGTTTGACCTGTCCACCCCCGAACACTACACGCCCGTGCCGTTCAACCAGCTGCCACTCTATATTCCCGGCCTGACCACGCCTGTGGTCGGCTTCGACGGCGGGATCAATCTCGCCGCCCTGGACACCCATCGCGACAAGGGCTTGCTGTGCGTTCTGCTGCCTTACCTGGACATGGCCGCACTGGATTTTGTCGAACTGTTCTGCCGCGATCTCACCACGCCAGTGGCCTTTCACACCGTGACCACGGACGAAGCCGAAAAGGGCTTGCTGATTCCCCTGGCCATTCCCCGCGCACGCCTGCCCGACGGGACGATCGAGCCGGTGTTTTTCCGGGTCACGCGGAGCGGCGGAGGAGAGGACGAAACCCGACGCTTCAGGCTCAAAATCGACACCGTGGCCCCCGCCGGGCGTGACCCAGTGCCCAGTACGCCCTGGCACGCCAACCTGGCCCCGCCCGAGCCGGAACTGGAGTTCGTCGACGAGGCGGCAGCGGGTCGAGGGGTAAAGGTGAGCATTCCCTTCTACCCGCTCGACAGCAGCCAACCCGTCAATACCCACCGCGCCGTGCGCGATCGCATTCGCCTGAGCATCGGCGGGGTGATCATCGAACACTTGGTCACCGAGGGCGAGGCGGCCGGCCGCGAACCGATCGTGATCTGGGTGTATGCCGGCAGTTGGACCCAGATCGGCAGCGGATCCCACGTCTGCGAGTACGAAATCGTCGACGAGGTGGGCAACTATTCCCTGGGCTGGTCGCCGGCGGTGTTCATCGAGGTCGAACTGGATGACGGCGCTGAACCGCTACTGCCCGAGTGCTACATCTTCGAAGCCCCGGACGACATCCTCGATGCGGATGAGCGCGACGGCGAAGACGCCACCCTCGAGGTCGCCGTGCATCGTTTCGACTATGTGGTGGGCGATCTGATTCGGGTGAGGGCCAGGGGGCGCACGGTGGAGGGGGTCACCGTCGACACGTTCTATGAACACCGGGTCACGGTCACCGGGCGCAATGCACGCATCCCCTACCCCTTCGAGGATTTTCTGCTGCTGGTCGGCGGGCGCGTGCAGCTGTCCTATGAGCGCATCCGCACCGGCGTTCCCAACCGTCGTTCACACAGCACTATCGTCCAGGTCATCGGCACGCCCGTCGGCATCGGCCTGCCACCGCCGCGCGTGGACGAAGCCCCGGACGGCGTCCTGCCGCCGGAGTCGTTGTTTGTCACCGTGAGAATTGACGCGTACACCGGCCAGGATCCTTTCGATCTGGTCACCCTGGTCCTGTACGGCACCTATGCCAACGGCACGGGGCATTATTACCGGGAGATCGACGATGTGGCCGGCAACGGCAACATCACCTTCCGCCTGATGAATGGGGCCAATGGCGACATCGCCCAACTCGAAGGCGGCAGCCTCAGGCTCTACTACCTCGTGACCGGTGCCGGAGGGACCCGCCCGTCGCGGGATCTGCTGCTCGATGTCGGCCAGCCCCAGGCCTCGTTGCCCGAACCCGCCGTGGATCAGGCACCGCCACCGGACTATGTGTTCGATCCGCAGCAGTCCCTGGGCGATGCGCGCATTCTGGTCCGGGCGCACACCGCTATCCGCGAAAACGACACCATCACCCTGCACTTCGAAGGCAGCGCCGTCGGCGGCAGTGCACCGCCGCAACCCTTCAAGGTACTGGCCCATTGGGTCGGCCGCGACTTGCCGTTCAGCGTTCTGCGTACCTATGTCCTGGCCAACCTCAACGGCTCGGCACGGATCTACTACACCCTCAGCCGGGACAACGAACGCACGCGGTTTTCCCATGCGGTCCCAATGAAAGTCGGTGCCGCGCTGGACCTGGAGGTGCCCGAAGTACTGGAAGCCACGAAGACCGGCCCCATGAGTGCCCAGATCAATCCGCTGCATGTCGACAGTCCTCCGGTGTTCACGGTTCGTGTGCGATATGCGCCGATGCTGGCCACCGATGACATCACCGTGTTCCTGATCGGCAAGCCCGGCTTCACCGCACCGATCATCAACCCACAACCGGGAAATCCTGGTCAGGGATATGTCGACTTCAAAACGTCCAGCTCCAGTATTGCGGCCCACCTGGGTCAGATCCTTAAAGTGGGCTACCAAGTCAGACGCCAAGGCGCTACCACGGGTTCTGACGAACTGAACCTGAGGGTGCAGGCGTTTGATGAATTACCGGGCAATCCGCTGCCGCCTGTGACGGTTGTGGAAGAGATCGATGGGGTACTCGATGCTTCAGGCGCTGTCACCGTCAAGGTTGAGCAATGGCCCTTCTTCAAGGCTGGACTCGCGGTATGGATCTATCTGGAGGGCTCCAAGGCTGGTAATGCAGCCCACAACCTCACTTTGCGTAATGGTACGCCAGTGAGTGCGACGGAGTTCAACCAAAAATTTGTGCAGAATAGCGTACCAAGGAGTTACCTGAATGAATTGCTTCATGATAGTGAACTCACTATAAAGTGCCAGGTATCGGTACACAGCAACAATGACGAATCAAACCTGATCTCACTACCAGAACTTAAGCTTACTGCATTTACACAGCCCTTCTTCTTAGAAGAAAACTTTGATCACTTGGTGAACGAGACAGTACGCCCAGGAGAAAGCCTCAATATTCCGAGTATGAAAATAGAGTACTCGCGAGGTCCTGAGTATGGAGTCATATATAATGGCCCTAGCGCTCCGGGATTCAACGCCGGAAGGGTATATGGAACAAACACTGGCTATGGCTCGCATCCCGTTGAAAGCACTTCCAGAATTACACTAACCTCCAGTAGCCGCAGGATTAGATTTGCATGCGCCTTCCAGAAAGAACCCGTACATGTAATTTATTTTGATTCTCAAGGAATAAACATTGGAGAGAGAAAGCTGGCAATGAACCCTAATGAAATACATAGCTATATTGATTTCACTGCCCCCTCTGGAGAAAGAATAAAATCTGTTGAAATCACTACTGGAGACAACTGCAATTTAGACCTCTTCACTTTCACGAAGTAACAATGAAAAAGCCCCATTTCTCGCGAAATGGGGCATTTTTACCGCTATGTTGGATGAAACATGGCCGCTACAAAACGCCCTTGTTCAACCCTCATCCTTAAAAGTTGTAACGCACCCCCACATTAGCCCCCCACGGCTGGTCAATATTCTTGCCTTGGCTATGCTCGAAATCGGCATGCAGCTGCAGGTTCTTCGAGACCTTGACCGCTACCCCGGCGCCGAACTCGGCGCGCGAGCCCGACAAGTCATTTTTGAACACGTTGCTGTTGTTGACCGTGACCTGATTGTTATTGGCAAACTCATGGACCATGGCGGCGCGAAGGTAGGGTTGAATCACGCTGCCATCCTCCAGCTGGAAGTCACGACCCGCCGTCACACCGGCCTTGCCGAGGATCGAACGGGTGCTTTCGCCATTGGCCTTCAGACCGTTGTCCAGTTGATAGCTCGCGCCCTGGATGCTCACCGTCGACAGTTGGGCATAAGGTTCTACGAAGTAGTCATCCTTTAGCTTGATCTTGCGCCCGAACTCCGCCGAAACGCCGATCCCCGTGTTGTTGTAGCTGCCCTTCACCTTGCTGCCGTCACTGACCGCGACATTGGACTCATTCTGGAAACGGTTGGCCTTGGCCACGGCGTCAAAGTAGTAACCGTCCTCGTCCAGCCAGGTGGCATAGGCACCGAGGTAGTAACTCTTCACCGTACCCGAGGTGCCATGGGTCAGGTCCAACTGCGAATTGCTGTGGCCGGCCATCACACCTACCACCCACTGGCTTTCGGCGATTGGCATGTCCGCACCCAGGGTAAAACCTTGTTGAGTCTGCTTGTAGCCGCCCCCGGAGGACACGTCGAACCGGTTGCCGTAAGCCCGCACCCAGCCCCCGGTCTGCTCGGGATTGAAACGTACCTCGCCCATGCGAGTACGCAACGAGGTCATCTCGCCGTACCACACGGTTGGCGCGGTATTGAACAGCGCCAGCACGGAGCGCGTGCTTGGGCTGATGACTTTACTGCCCGGATCGAGGTGCCAGTCCTTGCCGTCGTTCTCATCGATCAGACGGTAGGAGTAAGTCCCGACATCGACCCGCTCACCCAACAAACTGAACGTCGCGCCACCGTCTTCGGTATGCACCACGTGCAAGCGGTCCTCGGACAACGGATCGGCACCGCTGCTGGCAATCAGCAATTGATGCGCGCCCGACGAGGTGCCGGTGACATTGAGGAAGTCGCCCTTCAAGTGAGCGAAGTCAGCGCTCATCACAAAGGTGCCGTTGCCCGACAGGTTCTGCACATCCAGCCGATAGAACTGCCCCGGCTCGCCAAACTTGACGTTACCGCCGCCGAGCGACAAATCGTTGATCTGCTGGTCAGCCGTCATCACCCAGGTCGCGTCGCTGTTGACGGCCAGGCCGTCGACGTTTTCCAGGCGCCCGGTCAGCACGGAATGGTTGTTCAGCGCTACGTTAGCCGTACCGCCGGCATTGACTACATCGCCGGTCATGGAGGCACGGTCCAGGTTGAGGTTCAACGCACTGTCCGCTCCCACTTGAATGTTGCCGATCAGGGCGCTGTGATTGTTCAGCGCTACGTTGGCTGTACCGCCGGAGTTGACCACATCGCCAGTCATGGACGCACCGTCCAGGCTGAGGTTCAGTGTACTGTCCTTGCCGACCTGAACATTCCCGTTGAGGGCACTGTTGTTGACGCGCATGTTGGCGTTGGCAACATTGGTCAACTCCAGCAGGTTGCCGTTACTACCTGTCAGGGTCGAGCCATTGTTGACGTCGATTTCGGCGGTGATGTTCTGATCCACCAGAATCGCCGCGCCGTTCAGCCCATGAACGCGCGACCCTTCCAGAACCAACTGCGGCGAAGTGAGTATCGTGCTGTGTTCACGGGTCATGCGCACGCCGCTCGTCGCACCGGTGAGGGTGCTGTCGACTGCCCTGGCATGGCCTCCGCGCAGGGTAAGGGCTTCCAGGCTGCCACCGATCAGTGTTGATTTGTTCAACAATTCGAGTGTGCTGAATGAGGTGACACTCGCCCCGTAAGTTCCGCCGCTGATTTCAGTGTTGTTCACCACCACTTCCGAGCCACTGATGGACGAAGGGTTGCGCACCACATTCAGCGCACCCGCACCCGTGCTGGTAATGAAGGAATTAGAGATCAAACCTTTGCTATTGGTGAATACCACGGCAGTCGTGGGCGAAGAAGAGGTTACCCGTCCCCCCGTCATGTTCACTGTGGAGTTTGAAGATTGAATACCCAGAACTTGCGCATTCTCATGAACATTCAACGTGGCGTTGTTGCGTAGTTGGTAAATGTACGGGGCGTCAGATGAAGTAACGTCATGCTTTCCCGTTCCGACATTACCATCGACCACGACGATGTCGGCCAACGCCTGCTGGCCAAAAAAGCAAAAGGGCGCAACGATCATGAGTTTGACCATTGCAGACAAAGGGGAATATTTAAAACAGGTTGCGTTAATGTGAGTCACTTTGTGTAAGTCTCTTAGAAAGGGCCAGTTCGAATCCGGACCCCATATCGAACAGGCTTCCGTCTTCAGCGGTGCAGAGACTACAGATGGGGCGCACCCAAGGATGTAGGACTTATCCTATGGCTATGAAGGATTTGACTTGCAGATCTATTGGCTTTTGCACAACTCTCACTGCACGTAATGTCATTGGACGCTGAACATCCGCAAGAACGGGCCTCACGGATGCTCAGCACTTCACCTCAGGTCTTCATTTACGGGTCGAGTTCGGCACACAGGTTCCCCCTGTAGCACCGCTACGAACGTCCCATCTCGCTTGCACTTCATCTGAGCTGCCTCTATCGCCCGGTCCTGGACGGAACAGGCTCCAGCTTACACCCACCCAACCGCGCCCCCCGGTCCCACTGAAGTCTGCGAAATAGGGCAGGTTCAGATTGACAATAAAACCATTCGTAACGTCATTGAACCCCACTTCCTGCTCCGGAGTGTTGATCTCGCTCCCCGGGATCGGTGTGGTGGGGTCGGCAAAGGCATACCTGACAACATGAACAATAACCCTGTCACCTACTTCAAGCGTCGCGGGGTCAAAAATCCTGACCGGCACCCCGCCCAGCGCCATGTCCCATGGCCGATGAGTACAAAGAATAGTGTTACTGATTGTATTGATTTTTTGATAGGTAACATCGGCAAGCCCTCCCAAACGGAATACATCGACTGTGACATCCTGTGCACGAGACTGCTTGTAGTTATTGGCATTTCTGATTCTGTAGTAGCAAGGGATCTTGCCATTACCGTAGGCGTCAATAATAACCCAATCAATTTTACCAGTGACGTCAAAGTCCACGGCCTCCGTCCCAGTGACAGCATAGGTAAACGCCAACAGCCCCATGCCGGTTCCGTAGAAAACATCAATGAAATCTCCGAGCACTAGCGCCGCAGGAATAGTAAAGGCTACGTCAGCAGGCTCACCATTATCGTCAGGAACCAGGACATTTGTTCCGCCTGTGAATCCTGTTACCTCCGGCAATTCAAGACTGGCGTCTTCAGGGCCTGGCCCTGGGTTAATAATACCCGGCTCCACCAGATCTACAGCCGCGTTGGCGATTGCCGAAGGGTAACGAGTGCTATCGCGTACGACAAAGTATTGTACGTCTGCGATATATAAATTCCCTGGCAAAGCAACAGCGGGGTAATCGGCATAAAACTCAAAAGGAAATAGAGGAAACGATCCGATCGGAATATCACCTATCAAACTGGTGCCCCAGTAAACCTGCACCCTGTCGGTGGGCAGGTAATCAGTGATACTTGCAATTGAAACTTTCACCCGGTTACGCGCCCGCTCCTTGGTGATCAACGGGGCTGGATTTGTCTCAATGATGGGATCGCTCAGCACTGGCGGTTCACTGAGACTGACTGTCACGGTCCTGGGGAACGAAGTCTGAGTAGCGTTACCTGCTCTATCGCGCACTTCATAAGTGATTGCTTTATCCCCTCCGTCGAGGCCGATAATATGCGCGCGGGTAAATGTAACCAGAATCGGCCCTGCATCGGGGACTGGGCCCGATAGACCCGGGTCATCATTCACACTCCAACGGACTGTATAGATATCTCCGGGTCTGGAATCCGCTGGCCGTGGGATAGTCAGTTCAACGCCGCCTTTATCATCCAGGTAGGTGGGTGTTACCACTCCCCCTGGCAAGTCCAGTGGCAGCCGGATTGCGTCAGGCTGATTATTCAAGTTAGGATCGATAGTATCGACAAAAACTGGCGCGGGAGTAGAAGTCGCTTCATTCATGTTCGCCAGCACCGTCCTGTAACTGACAGCCTTCGTTCCATGTGTCTGGAGATACTCGCCCGCTTTAATGGTCAGCGGCACCGGATCGGGTATAGCGGTCCCACCAGGGAACAAATGCACATCTACGACGCTTCCGTTTACCATTACAAAGACTGTGTCGTTTTCTCCCGGATCCGCCAAAGGAAACCACCGAGGAAGTGTAATCTGCAGCCCCGCGATTTGAACCGCGCGAGATACAACATTGGTCTGACTGTCGCCCGGAACATCCGCGAGAAGATTGGTAGGTGTTGGTGCTGTAGCCGGTGGATCTTCAAGCCTTGAGGCGTGTTTTTTCGGTACGCTGCCTGTTAGCTCTTGACTGCCTGAAAGCTTCTCTTGAGATGTCATTTCACTGATTCCTTGAATAGATGACAACCCCCGGGGCGAACAAAATCACGGACTCAAGCCCTGGGTGTAGGTATTGGGATAGACTTGACACACTACGTCAGGCCGCACTTTCATTAAACAGAGCTGCAACAGGTTACGTAACTGTCAGAGTTGACAAGTAGCAAAAACCAAAAAAACATGCATCAGCCAGATCGGCTGGTTATCTGGGTTAAAACGCCCAATCTAATAACGTTCAGCATTAATAACCTTTAATACGGTTTCAAAAAGATCTATCAGCCTCAAAAAGCTGAG
This sequence comes from Pseudomonas sp. KH_050, assembly GCF_057838875.1. Classification (NCBI taxonomy): domain Bacteria; kingdom Pseudomonadati; phylum Pseudomonadota; class Gammaproteobacteria; order Pseudomonadales; family Pseudomonadaceae; genus Pseudomonas; species Pseudomonas sp. KH_050. The sequence continues at coordinate 5,203,761 of NZ_CM174478.1, forward strand.
CGTTGTCGCTGACAACCGTTCAACCAGCTGTCTGAAATAGCGAAAAAAAAGCCTGCTCAGTCGCAGGCTTTTTCCAGCACCGGAAAATCAAATCAGGCGCCTTGGTCTGTTTTTTTGAACAACTACGGTTCGCAAATTCAATCCTCTGAGAGGCAAGGTGGGCTGTTAGGACGAATCAATGTAACGAACACCAGGTTGCGCCCTGATGTACCGGCAGGCACACCGTTCCTGATGACCTCGTACTGCGCTATCGCCGAACCATGCCGAGGTCTGTTTGGATAATCGTCAGGCCTCACCAGGCCCGGGAGTTTGATGTAAGGATCGAAGGGTACGGTGAAGCTGTAACCGTTACTCGCTTCCTCCAGGGTGAGGGTATGAGACCAACTGTCTTCCGTACCCGGTATGAGTGTGCTGCTGTTGCCGTTGGTACTGGCATAACCGGCCCAGCTCAATTCGATGACATCGTGTTCTTCAAGACGGGTGGCATCGCCAGGGATTTTCACTTGCACGCCATGAACGGGATGCGGCTTAAGGGTACAGCCGATAAAGCCTGAATCCGGGCCCGGATCATAGGAAACCTGAGGGAATTCCGGCCGCTTCAAGCCGGCAATCGGCGTGACACTCACCGTTACCGGTTTGTCCGGCGCCCGCTGCCGATTGATCCCGTTGAAGGTCCAGTAGTAAAGGGGCACCACTGCATTTGCGATGGGCTCGATCAGCGCCCAGGGTATGAAAAACTCGATTTCTTGCCCTTCTCTGTCCCCCCTCTGCACTGGGTAGGTGTCGACCGGCGTTGGATGGTTATTCCATATCAACTCCAGTACCTGGCTTTCACGGGGATCAGCATAGAGCGGCACCACCACCCGCGCGGGCCTGCCACGGTCGGCAATTGTCAGAACATCATCGCCTGTAAGCCCCTTGACCGTCGCCCGCGCCAGCAACCGGTTGACCGGGTCAGGATTGTCCGGGTTTACAGGGCCGGCGACGGTCAGATCGACCGGGACAAACCGGGGGTCTGATGGCCTGGCCGCGCCCGTCCCGCGCTGCCAGGTGTAACCTGCGCGGATGACTCCCGGTGTCATCTCAAAACCACCGCTGGCCAGCGTGGGCCAATCGATTGGCACCCGAATAGGCCAAACCTGACCTGCTCCGATGATGATTTCCGGCAGGGAGATCAGGTTCCAGGAGGGCCGCAGGACATCGCCCTCATCAGTATCTGTGATTTCCAGGATGTTCATATAGACGCCGCCAGGCGCTCGGGCATCGTCCAGGTCGATACGTCCATTGGAGTCTGCATTCGCCTGGGGTACCTCGGGACGCCGCAACAGTGATGGAGACGGCGTCAGGTCGATCAACAGCGTAGCGGCAAGTGAGCGCGGCCCTTCGGTACCGCCCCTGTCGATCAAATAGTAATGAGCGTCGTAATCGCCGTTACGGTGGCGCCTGAGGGTATCGCCTTCGAAGACAAGCTCGACGGGAGCACCATCCTTGTGCCGCTGTTCGATCACAGCCCGGGCCACGACGTCGAGCGTGCGCGAGCGTCGATGTGAACGCCGGCCAGACGGCAGCAGCGACAGATACCCCTCGACCACGTCCTCCAGGCGCATGTCGGGCCAACCCGGTACGGTTGCCACCACTTGATCATTGTTGATCGGGTTTGCCAGGTAGTCATCGCTAACGCCGAAGTCAACGATATCGGGCGGGAAGACCAAACGCCTGCCGCGCTGCCCCTGGTTTGGGGCTTCCTTGTCGATATTCACCTCGATAGGTTCGGACGGCATCGTAATGTTGCCGTTCGATGTCAGATCAACGATGTACTGCAAACGATGCAGACCGGGAACACTGGAATAAATTTCCGGGATGGAACCGGAGAACGGAAGAATCTCAATTCCATAGGGCGCTTCTTGGGTTGTTGTTTCGACTTCCACGCCATCCCATAGAAAACTGACCGTGGTGATTTCCCCTGGATCAAGTGTGTCTGTACCGCCCCATAGCTCTTCAATGTCGACCTGCAAGTCCCCTACTTGCGCCGGGCGTGGAATGGTGTAGGCCACTTCATCATCCAGCAACGGCAGTGCTGCGGGGACTTCGGGTGCCGCCAGGTCGTCGGATAGTCGAATTTTCGTTGGCTGGATTGAACGCATGTCTACTCTCCTTGAACAATCGATCAATGACCGGCCATTGCCCATCGAACTGGAGCGCAGCGCACCGACAAGGCCAGGGAGAATATTGAATGCGTAAACCGGCGCGATGGATACTGTCAGAACTGACAGGTAGCTCGCAGAGTCAGGCCTGATCCAGCTGCCAGCAGCAGTGTAAGCCGCCGTGGAACAAGGCTTTCAAAGAAGGGTGGCGGGCCAGCCCGCGCGGGCACTCTCAGACCGGTGGCACCTGATTGAACTGGATCAACGCTCGCTGACTGGCATCGCCGAAATGAGCCTGACCACCGATACCCTGCAATTGTCGGTGGTGACGGCAATGCAGGTAATCCGCTGGTTGCTGGTGTTGTTTCTGGCGGAGTCGTTGTTTTGGTAATGGGACAAGCAGCCGCAAAGGGTCTGAGTCGAATACCTGTGGCGAGGGGGATCGCGTTTGCGTCAAACTGGCGGCAGTCGCCACTCGATCGGCGTTTCGCCGTTCTGTTCAAGATACTTGTTGGCGCGACTGAAGTGCCCGCACCCAAGAAAGCCACGATAAGCCGACAGCGGCGACGGATGCACCGAGGTCAGCACCAGATGCTTGGTCGCGTCGATCAGTTTCTGCTTGCTCTGGGCATGGGCACCCCACAACAGGAATACCAGGTGGGGCTGGTGTTCGCTGACGATCTCGATCACCCGATCAGTAAAGTGCTGCCAGCCCTTGCCCGCATGGGCGTTGGCATTGGCCCGTTCCACGGTCATGGTGGTATTGATCATCAGCACGCCCTGGTCAGCCCAGCTTTGCAGGCAACCGTGGGTCGGGATGTCGATGTTCAGGTCGCGCTTCAACTCTTTATAGATGTTCACCAGCGACGGCGGCGCCGGCACGCCTGGCTGTACCGAGAAGCACAAGCCATGGGCCTGCCCCGGTCCGTGGTACGGGTCTTGGCCGAGAATGACCACCTTGACCTTGTCCAGCGGCGTGGAGTTGAGCGCGTTGAAAATCATCGGTCCCGGCGGGTAGATCTCCTTGCCCGCAGCACGCTCCTGTTGCAGGAAAGTGCGCAACTCTGCCATGTACGGCTGGTCGAATTCGGCACGCAGTGCCTCCTTCCAGCTCGGTTCGAGTTTGATACGGTCGTCGGAAGTCATCACAAGGTCCACAAAAACAATGGGCGCACCCTAAGAAAGCCCGCCACGCTTGTCAATTGATCTGACACAGAACCGGCACTTTCCCACATTGCGATCATACTGAACGCTTAAATTCAAAATCGAGGTCACGATGAATCTGCACTTCGAAGAACTCACCGGTACCGACGGCGCGCGTATCGGCATCGCCAGCCTGGATGTCGAAAAGTCCCTGAACGCCCTTTCCTTGCCGATGATCCATGTCTTGAGCGAGCGTCTGAACGCCTGGGCCAAAGACCCGGAGATCGTTTGCGTACTGTTACGCGGCAATGGTGCCAAAGCGTTTTGCGCAGGCGGTGAGGTCCGCAGTCTGGTTGAAGCCTGCCGTGCTCATCCCGGTGAAGTCCCACCCGTGGCCGGACATTTTTTTGCGGCGGAATACCGCCTCGATTATAGCCTGCACACCTACCCCAAACCACTGATCTGCTGGGGTCATGGCTACGTGCTTGGCGGCGGCATGGGCCTGTTGCAGGGCGCCAGTATCCGCATCGTCACGCCGAGCAGCCGCCTGGCCATGCCGGAAATCAGCATTGGTTTGTACCCGGATGTCGGTGCCAGTTGGTTTCTTTCGCGCCTGCCGGGCAAGCTCGGACTATTCCTTGGCCTGACCGGCGCCCAAATGAATGGCCGCGATGCGATCGACCTGGATCTGGCCGACCGCTTTCTGCTGGATGAACAGCAGGAAGATCTGATCGAAGGCCTCCTGCAATTGAACTGGCAGGAACAGACCCCCATGCAACTCAACAGCCTGCTCAAGGCCCTGCAGCAGGAGGCTGTCGGGCAGAGGCCCGAGCCACAATGGTTGCCACGGCGCCAGCAGATCGATGAGCTGCTGGATGTCAGTGATGTGCGCTGCGCCTGGCGTGCCATCAGCCAGCTGCGCGATCACAACGACCTGCTGTTCAGCCGGGCGGCAAAGACCCTGATCGAAGGATGTCCGCTGACCGCGCACCTGGTCTGGGAGCAGGTTATCCGCGCCCGCCACCTGTCACTGGCCGAAGTATTTCAGATGGAATACACCATGAGCCTGAACTGCTGCCGTCATCCGGAGTTCAGCGAAGGGGTGCGCGCCCGGCTGATCGACAAGGATCAGAAGCCCCATTGGCATTGGCCGGATATCAATGCAATCCCGGACGCGGTAATCGAGGCGCATTTCCACAAGGTGTGGGAAGGTCGCCATCCGCTGGCGGATTTGTCCGGCTACTGAACATAAAAAAGCGGCGCATGATGCGCCGCTTTTTCGTTGGGAGGCTTAGCGGTTATGGCTTCCTCTATGATCTCGGTCGCCACGATCGCCACGTTGGTTGCGGTCACCTCGATGGTGACGATCGCCATGGCGGCTGTCGCTGTGGCGGTGATGGGAATCCCAGTCGCGATTCGGGTAAGACCGGTGTACCGAGCGTCGCGAGTCCTGGTAATGCCGTGGAGACTGGTAATGCCTTGGAGACTGGTAGTGCCTCGGAGACTGGTAATGGCGTGGAGACGACTGGTAATACCTTGGAGAAGGCTGGTAATACCTGGGCGCCGAGTAGTATCGCGCTGGCGGAGCATAGTAGCGGCTCCGATCCTGATAGTAGGACCCGCCTCCAGAGTAGTATGGAGACGGTGAGGTATAGACATCAGAGCGGTAGTAGCTCGATCCTCCATCGTGATAGGGCACGCACGCAGAAAGAGACAAACCCAGTACAAAAATCAGCAGAAGTCGTCGATACATGGCGGCCTCCTGGACCGCGAATGAGCACACACCAGCGACGCTGGTCGGCGACAGTCAACAATGAGCTGGCTGTCGAAACATCTGACAGCGAAATCGGAATCTGGTGCGCATCCGCAATACGTTGATACAACTAGCCTAAAGCCATGATTGCCCCATCCGCGCGTGGACAGCACCCGCCATCCCGGCGGGTGGCGGGCGTATCTGCAAAGCCGCGATTGATCAGGTCCCGTAGCAGCTGGCGCAGCCTGCGTTCGGGCGCGCAGCGGTCGCAAGTCAGGCGACTCCAGGTTACCTGATCCAGCACATTCTGAGGTTTTGCGACTGCTGCGCAGCCGAACGCAGGCTGCGCCAGCTGCTACGGGGATCTCGAATACCCCTGCACTGAAGCAGTTATTTCCAGCCTGTGCCATTAGAATGCCCGCACCCGGTCTCTGCCAACGGAATCGCTATGCTGCTTCGCTCCGCGCTGTATTCGCAACGCTCGCTGGTGCTCACACTGATCGCGTTACTGGGCTGTGGTTTCCTCGCCACCTCCTTGCTCAGCTACTACGCCTCGCGGGCGTCGATTCGCGACAGCATCGTCAATACCGAACTACCGCTGACCTCCGACACGGTCTACTCGGAGATCCAGAAAGACCTGGTCCGGCCGATCCTGATCTCCTCGATGATGGCCCGCGACACTTTCATGCGCGACTGGGTCGTCGCCGGCGAACGCGACCCCGAGCAAATGACCCGTTACCTCAACGAGGTCATGACTCACTACGATGCCTACACTGCCTTCTTCATCTCCAACGGCAGCCTGACCTACTACCACGCCAAGGGTGTGCTGAAAAAAGTCAGCGCCGACGAACCCCGTGACGCCTGGTACTTCCGCGTGCGTGACATGACCGAGCCGTATGAGATCAACGTCGATCCGGACCTGGCCAATCACGACAACATGACCTTCTTCATCAACTACAAAGTCTACGACTACAAAGACCGGTTCATCGGCGCCGCCGGTGTCGGCCTGACCGTCGATGCGGTGATCAAGCTGATCGACAAGTACCAGCAGCGCTACCAGCGCAGCGTGTACTTCGTCGACACCTTCGGCCGCATTGTCCTCACCGGTGCCGAGGGTGGACCGCAAGGCGCACGAACTGGCCAGACGCTCAGCGAACTCGACAACATGGAAGACCTGCTGACCAAACTGCCCAAACCCCACAGCGGCAGCTATGAATATTCGGCCCAGGGCCAGGGGCACTTTCTCAACGTCCGATTCATCCCCGAGTTGAACTGGTACCTGTTCGTCGACAAACGCGAGGCCAGTGCGCTGGGTGCGATTCGCCAGTCGCTGTACCTCAACCTGCTGATCTGCCTGGTCGTCACGCTGGCCGTACTGGCCCTGCTCAACCGCGTGGTCAATCGCTACCAGCGCAAAATCGAAGCCCAGGCCACCCTCGACAGCCTCACCGACCTGCCGAACTGCCGCGGCTTCGACCTGTTGGCGAGCCAGGCCATGCACGAAGCCCAGCGTGAACCGAAACCGTTGACCGCATTGCTGCTCGATCTGGACCACTTCAAGCGCTTGAACGACACCTGTGGCCACCTCGCCGGCGACCAGGTGCTGAGCGGTTTCGCCCGCGACCTGAAAAGCTGCCTGCGTCAGTCCGACATCGTTTGTCGCTGGGGCGGAGAAGAATTCATCGTGCTGCTCAAGGACACCGACAGTAACAAAGGCCTGATGATTGCCGAGAAAATCCGTCAACGGACCGAGCAACAGCGCTATGCCTATGAGGGGCAATCGCTGCAGACCACCGTCAGCATCGGCCTTGGCACCCTACAAGCCGAGGACACCCTGCATAACCTGCTATCGCGCGCCGATCAGGCGATGTACCGTGCGAAACAATCTGGTCGTAACCGAACCTGCGTGGAATTGCCTGACTCCAGCCATGAATAAACCCGAACTCTGCCCGGCCTGCGGCGCTCGCAACGACTGCAGCCTCGCCGATCCGCAAACCGCCGACCGGGCCTGCTGGTGCTATGCCGTCAGCATCGACCCGGCGGTGCTCCAGGCGCTGCCCGCCGAACTGCGCAACACCTCCTGCCTGTGCCCAGGCTGCGCGCAGGTCGAGACGCAGTTGCAAGCAGCCGTCTGGTCAATCGCGTAAGATACGCGGCCCTTTTCCGATCTGCCGATAGTCATGCGCGTTGACCGTTTCCTCAGCAACCTGCCCCGCTTCAACCGCAAACAAGTGCGCTTGCTGCTGGTGGAACGGCGGATCAAGGTCGACGGTCAGGTCGTCAGCGACCCGCACGTCGAGGTGCGCGAGTTCAGCCGCGTCGAGTGCGACGATGAAGTGCTGCAGGCCGGCAAGCCGCCGCGCTACTTCATGCTGCACAAACCGCCGGGCTGCGTCAGCGCTACCCGCGATCCACAGCACCCGACCGTGCTCGACCTGATGGATGAGCCGGACCTGCACGAGCTGCACATCGCCGGGCGGCTCGACTTCAACACCACCGGCCTGATGCTGATCACCAACGACGGCAGCTGGTCGCGTCGCCTGACCCAGCCACAGACCAAACTGGCGAAGATCTACTACGTCGAAACCGAACAGGACATCGGCCCCGAGTACGCGCAGACCTTCGCCCAGGGCCTGTACTTCGCCTTCGAAGACCTCACCACCCAGCCGGCTGAACTGCTCGTGCTGGGGGCAAAGTCCGCGCGATTGAGTATCGTCGAGGGCCGCTATCATCAGGTGAAACGGATGTTCGGCCACTTCAACAATAAAGTCCTGCGCCTGCATCGCGAACGCATGGGACCGCTGGTGCTCGACAACGCCCTCGCACCCGGCGAATACCGCCCGCTGACGGCCGAAGAAATCCAGCAAATCTAAAACCCGCTGCCAAGTCACTACCATTCAGCAGAAAGTTGCCGATCAACTCACCCATGGCACTTGCAGGATGAATCGCACCCTGCTTGAATCAAGCCGTCGGCCGAAATATGACCGATGAGTCACCAGCATGTTTCCAAGAAACTTTTTGTCGGCAGAGAGCCCCCAGGCTCCACCTCCCCGACAGACTGCCCGCCAATAACAATACCCGTCGACCAGACCGTAACGGATCGACATGGGCCTCAAAATTCCAGGGCGTATGCCTACCTGTCACAAAGCTCGTGCAATCTCATTGCGCGCATACCCGCTTGCCAGGAGTCTTATGACATGAGGCCAGAAATCGCTGTGCTGGACATCCAAGGTCAGTACCGGGTTTACACGGAGTTCTATCGCGCAGACGCCGCAGAAAAGACCATCATTCTGGTCAACGGCTCAATGGCCACTACTGCATCGTTTGCCCAGACCGTGAAGAACCTGCACCCGCAGTTCAACGTCGTACTCTACGATCAGCCCTACGCGGGCAAGTCCAAAGCCCACAATCTGCACGAGAAAATGCTCACCAAGGAAGTCGAAGGGCAGATCCTCCTGGAGCTGATCGACCACTTCGCCGCCGAACATGTGATGTCATTCTCATGGGGCGGCGCGCCGACCTTGGTCGCCCTCGCGCACCGTCCACGACGCATCAAAAAAGCCGTGATCAGTTCGTTCTCCCCAGTGATCAACGAACCGATGCGCGACTACCTCGAGCGCGGTGTCGACTATCTTGGCAGCCGGGATGGCGACCGGGTCGGCAACCTGGTGAACAGCACCATCGGCAAACACCTGCCGTCGTTGTTCAAGCGCTTCAACTACCGCCACGTCAGCACCCTGGCCGAGCACGAATACGGGCAGATGCACTTCCACATCAGCAACGTGCTCAACAGCGATCGCCTGTGCTACATCAACGCCGCAAAGAAAATCGACATACCGGTGCTGTTCATGAACGGTGAATGGGACGAGTACACCGCCGCCGACGACGCGCGAATCTTTGGCAACCACATGCAGCACAGCACCTTCAGCACCCTCCAGGCCACCGGGCACTTTCTCGACATGGAACACAAATCTGCCTGCCGAGACAGCCGCAATGCCTTGCTGGGATTCCTGAAACCGGCCCAACACGAAAACCGAACGCGTTACCAGTACGTCCAGGACCACCATGCATTGGCCATTTGAAACAGCGTCATCGCGGGTCAGCTAGCGCCCTCAGAACCAAGCAACACCTGCAGGAGCCTGGCTACCCGCGAAAGACCGCAACGCGGTCGCGCATTTCACCTCTGCCGCAATCGTCAGCGCTGACCCCAGCCGCCGTCGACGACTGAAGGCTGCCCCGCTATCCGCAAAAAACCGCGCAAATCACAGATACCGCAAAGAAAAACTTCAAATCCCCGCCCACATCTGGTACAAAGTCAGCCGCTCTGAGCGGGTGTCGTATAATGGCATTACTCCAGCTTCCCAAGCTGATAACGAGGGTTCGATTCCCTTCACCCGCTCCACTATTTTCAAGGGCTCCAGCCTTCTCCGCTTCAATTAGGTGTCTGTTAAGGTGTCTGTTTCTTGTTTTTGCAGACTCCGAATGAACTGAACAGACACTCGCACCTAGATACTTCGCCTTTGCTGACTCATCCCCGCGTCCTACCGGCCGATCGCCAGGTTTCCAACTGCACATCCCCCCATTTCTGCGCCACCGTGATTCCTCCTGTTTCAACATGAGGCTCTAGAAACATTTCCTCTTGCATTCCGGTCCGGGGTTTCAGTCAAGGCAATCAGAGAGCTTGAAGAAGGCCGGCAGTATGACGTTTGCGATGCTCATGACGCCAGAGTGACGAGTCTCCATCCTGGCAAAGGAGATCAGCAGACATTCAATAAGTGAAACTATGACCCAGCTCACTCTCCATCCACTCTAGAAAGCGTCTTACTCTAGGAAAGCTGGAATGCGCCTTTGGAAACACCAAATGGTGAGCCGCCACCGGGGCGCTAAGTGATTCCCTCGCCACTTCGATCAACGTTCCTGTCGCGAGATACTTTTGCGCTAGTAGCGTACTTTCTAACGCGAAGCCCAGCCCGTGGCTAGCGGCTTCCAAACTCATGTATGACCGATCGAAGCTCAATGCGTAAGGATTTTCGGGGCGAGCCAAACCGTGTTGGGCAAACCACTGTGGCCATTTAAGCATCGTGGCTTCGGAGAGAATGAGATCACGGTCCAGCAAATCGGCCGCGTGCTTAATCGGACGTTGCGAAAGTAATTTCGGAGAGGCCAAGACAGCGAAGGTTTCGTTGCGCACGGTTCGAACCTCATAGCTCGGCCAGTTGGGCGTACCGTGGCGAATATCGACGTCAATCTTGTCCCGGCTAAAGTGCAACGATTCATACGAACATGACAGGTTGATCTGGATATCCGGATGGCTCGAGCGAAACGCCTCCAATCGAGGCATCAACCACAACAATCCGAAGCTTGGTGACGAATGCAGTCGAAGGCAGTCAAGACTCATATCGCTGGCTGCCCGCTCGGTAGCTATGGCCAGGCTATGAAGTAACCCGGAAACCTCTTTCAAATACTGCTCCCCTACTGGCGTTAGCGTCACCCCGCGTGCAGCTCGTACAAACAGCTGCCGGCCGATCATCCCTTCAAGCTTGGCTAGTTGGTGACTGACTGCAGACGGCGTCAGATCCAAAACCTCGGCAGCCCTAGCAACATTTCCGAATCTAGCCGTTTGCTCGAAGGCCTGAATTGCTCTCAGCGGTGGGAGTGTGGCTGGCGCGGCGGTATCAGGGCGCATGACGAAAGACTCCACTGTAATTCTTATGATCGTTGAGTTTTCCATTCAATCATCTGTCCCCTTGCTTGACGAGTGCTGAATTTTTTTCAGCACCGAGTGACATTCGCGTTATTGCTCAGGGTTGTCCTGAAGAACAAGCTGAGTCATCGGTTCATTGCCGATCGTCTCCAATAAAAACAATCAGAGGTACTCTTCCATGCTTCTTCAAGGCAAAGTCGCGATCATCACCGGTGCAGCCTCTGCACGTGGCATCGGCCGTGCTACAGCAACCACCTTCGCGCAACAAGGCGCTCACGTCGTGATCCTCGATCTGGACGAATCCGCCGCACGCGATGCCGCGGCCTCCCTGGGTGACGGTCATCTCGGTCTCGCTGCCAACGTCGCTGACGAATCGCAAGTTCAACAGGCTGTAGCGAAAATCATCGAACGTTTCGGCCGTATCGACATTCTGGTCAACAACGCCGGCATCACCCAACCCCTCAAGACCCTGGACATCCGCCCTTCTGACTACGACAAGGTGCTGGACGTCAGCCTGCGTGGCACGTTGCTCATGTCGCAAGCGGTCATTCCGACCATGCGTCAACAATCTTCCGGCAGCATCGTGTGTATGTCCTCAGTTTCTGCTCAACGCGGTGGCGGCATTTTCGGGGGCCCGCATTACAGCGCCGCCAAAGCAGGTGTGTTGGGCCTGGCCAAAGCCATGGCTCGCGAACTGGGCCCGGACAGGGTACGCGTCAACTCCATCGCCCCCGGCTTGATTCATACCGACATCACCGGCGGCTTGATGCAGGACGAGCGTCGCCACGCGATCATTGATGGCATCCCGCTGGGACGTCTGGGTGAAGCGCAGGATGTCGCGAATGCGGCCCTGTTCCTGGCTAGCGACCTATCCTCCTACCTGACCGGTATCACGCTGGATGTGAACGGCGGCATGCTGATTCACTGATTACACCTGGCGGGCCTATAGGCCCGTGCGGTTCTGGATCGACGACGCAGCCGGGCCTCATCGCCTGGCGGTCAATAAAAACAAGAGATCAGACCATCATGACAACTATGTCGCTTGAAGCGGTTTCGACCGTGCGCACTAACGCCTATCGCAAAACTGCGTGGCGTCTGATGCCCTTTTTGATGTTGTGCTACCTGTGCGCCTACCTTGATCGCGTCAATGTCGGCTTTGCCAAGCTGCAAATGATGAATGATCTGGCGCTCAGCGAAACGGTCTACGGACTGGGCGCCGGCATGTTCTTCATCGGTTATTTCCTCTGTGAAGTGCCTAGCAACATCATCCTGCACAAGGTCGGTGCGCGTGTGTGGATCGCCCGCATCATGATCACCTGGGGCATCGTCTCTGCGTTGTTCGCCTTCGTCGAAACCGCGTGGCAATTCTATGCCCTGCGCTTTCTGCTCGGCGTTGCCGAAGCCGGTCTGGCGCCGGGACTGTTGCTCTATCTGACCTACTGGTTTCCGTCCTACCGGCGTGCGCGTATGACTGTATTGTGGTTCATCGCCATTCCGCTCTCGGGCATGGTCGGTGGCCCGCTTTCCGGCTGGATCATGAACCACTTCGCCGGGATGCACGGCTGGGCCGGCTGGCAATGGATGTTCGTGCTGGAGGCGGTGCCTACGGTGATAGTCGGATTGCTGGTTCTGAGCTATCTCAAGGACGGCGTGCATCAGGCCAGTTGGCTGGATGACGATGAGAAAGCACTGATCAGCCGCGAACTGGCCGAAGACGACCAGCAGAAAGTTACCCATGCCTCGGTGGGCGAGTTCATTCGCGACCGGCGTTTGTGGTTGCTGGCCGCTATCTACTTCTGCGTGGTGATGGGCCAGTACGCCATTACCTTCTGGCTGCCGACCCTGGTGCGTAACGCGGGGGTTTCCGATCCGCTGCACATCGGCTTGCTGACCAGCCTGCCCTACCTCTGCGCGATTGTGGCCATGCTGTATGCCGGACGCAGTGGCGACAAACATCGCGAGCGCCGCTGGCACCTCATTTTACCGATGATCGCGGGTGCTATCGGGTTGAGCCTGGCTGCTCTGATGGGCGGAAATGTACTGCTCTCTATTCTGAGTCTTTGCCTCGCCGCTTCCGGAATTCTGTCCGCGACGTCAATGTTCTGGATGTTACCCACCACGTTGCTTGGTGGCGTCTCCGCCGCCGCAGGAATCGCTGCGGTCAATAGCTTCGCCAATCTCGCGGGGTTCTGCTCGCCTTATCTGATCGGCTGGATCACCACGCAAACCGGTTCCAGCGCCATCGGCATGTACCTGATCACCGGGGTACTGCTGGCCGGGGCCACGCTAGTGCTGCGCATTCCCGCCGCCTCGGTCAATCGTTGATTTATTGGAGTTTTCACCATGACTGCTATTCCTGCATTCACGACAGCCACGACGCTGGCGCAGCGTGCCCACAATATTCGCCGCCACGCCTTGCGCATGGGCCAGGTTCAGGGACAAGGCTACGTCGGCCAGGCCCTCGGTGCCGCCGATCTGCTGGCCGTATCTTACTTCCACGCCCTGAGCTATCGACCCGAAGATCCTGAATGGGAGGCACGCGATCGATTCTATCTGTCGATCGGTCACTACGCGATTGCGCTGTATGCGGCCCTGATCGAAGCGCAAATCATTCCGCTGGACGAACTGGAAACCTACGGCGCCGACGACAGTCGCCTGCCGATGTCGGGCATGGCCGCTTACACCCCTGGCATGGAGATTACTGGTGGTTCGCTCGGCCAGGGCCTGGGCATCGCGGTCGGTGCCTGCCTGGGTCTCAAACGCAAAGAATCGCCCGCCTTCGTCTACAACCTGCTGTCGGACGGCGAGCTGAATGAAGGCTCCACCTGGGAAGCCGTGATGTCGGCGTCGCATTGGAAGCTCGACAATCTGATTGCCATTGTCGACGTCAACAACCAGCAAGCCGACGGCTACTCCAGTGAAATCCTTTCGTTCGAACCCATCGTCGATCGTTGGCAAGCATTTGGCTGGTTTACCCAACGCGTCGATGGCAATGATCTTGAGGCGCTGGTCGCAGCCTTCGATGCAGCACGTAACCACCCTGGAGCGCAACCTCGCGTGATCATCTGCGATACCAAAATGGGCAAAGGCGTGCCTTTCCTCGAAACCCGCGAGAAGACCCACTTCATCCGCGTGGAAGAACACGAATGGGATCTGGCACTGAGCAACCTTGAAGAAGGAAAAAACCAATGAGCAACGCAGCCAACACTCCGACTTCCACGGTTGAACCGGCCAAAAAACGCCTGACTACATCGGCGATGATCGCCTCGATTGCCTCTGAAGGTCAGGCCACTAAATCCGCACCTTTTGGCCATGCACTGGCCGCGCTGGCGGATCAACGTCCGGATATCGTCGGCCTGTCCGCCGACTTGTCCAAGTACACCGACCTGCACATTTTCGCCAAGGCGCATCCAGATCGTTTCTATCAAATGGGCATGGCCGAGCAATTGCTGATGAGTGCGGCAGCGGGGATGGCCCGTGAAGGCTTCGTGCCCTTCGCCACCACCTACGCCGTGTTCGCTTCGCGCCGTGCCTATGACTTCATCTGCATGGCCATTGCCGAGGAAAACCTCAACGTCAAGATCGTCTGCGGCTTGCCCGGTCTTACTACCGGCTATGGCCCAAGCCACCAGGCCACGGACGACCTGGCGATCTTCCGCGCCATGCCCAACCTGATGATTGTCGACCCGTGCGATGCCCTGGAAATCGAACAGGCCGTGCCTGCCATCGCAGCGCATAACGGGCCGGTCTACATGCGCCTGTTGCGCGGTAATGTGCCGCTGGTGCTGGACGAATACGGCTACAAATTCGAGATCGGCAAGGCTAAAACCCTGCGCACCGGCAACGATGTGCTGATCATCTCCACCGGCTTGATGACGATGCGCGCACTGGAAGCAGCCAAGGAGCTGCAAGCAGATGGCGTTGACGTCGCAGTGCTGCACGTACCGACGATCAAACCACTGGACGAGCAAACCATTCTGGCTGAAGCCAGAAAACCCGGTCGACTGGTCGTCACCGCGGAAAACAGCTCCATCATCGGTGGACTGGGTGAGGCGGTTGCCACTGTCCTGCTACGGAACGGCGTAACACCCACCTTCAGGCAAATAGCGTTACCGGACGCCTTCCTCGATGCGGGGGCTCTGCCAACACTCCATGATCGCTACGGTATTTCAACTCAAGCCGTTTGCACGCAAATCAAAGCCTGGCTGTAACTGCAACGTCAAGGCACCTGGAAACAGGTGCCATTTAGCTCCATGCAAAGGGGCCAAGTTGTTGAAGTCACATGATTTACTGGATTCAGAGTTTCATGGCTTAGCTTTCAAGGCAGACGTACTGCCGGTGTAGAGAAGTCTGTCAGGACGAGGTCGACCGTGGCTACCGCGTCGCCACAATAAACATCCGTGGAAACGGCAGCAGCACCTCGCCATCAGCCAACACGGGATACGCCTGTTCGATCGCCGCGGTATAGCGCCTCAGGTACTCCTCCCGCTCAGCCTCGTCGAGCGGATCAAGAAAGGGCCGCAAGCCACTGCCCTTGAACCACTCCACCACCGCAGCGGCGCCTGCGAGGGGGTGATGGTAGGTGGTGCGCCACACATCCACCCGGGTACAACTTGAACGCAACAATCCGTAGTAGCTGTTTGCGTCGGCCATCGCCGGGCGCTGGCCAGCGGCACCGACGAGTTTGTCGGCCCACGGGCCCTGGGCTGCCGTTTCGCGCATCAGGCGGTGGGCGGGTTGGTCGAGGTTATCCGGCATCTGGATGGCCAGACTGCCACCCGGAGCGAGCCGAGCCACAAGGGACGGCAGCAGGGTCGTATGGTCAGGCACCCATTGCAGAACGGCGTTGGCCAGAATCACATCGAACGGGCCTGCCTCATCCCACGCTTCGATAGCCACCGTGTCGAACTGAACATTCGGCAGGCGCTTGCGGGCGGCGTCGATCATGTCGAGCGAACTGTCCAGCCCGCGGACCGTCGCATCTGGAAAGCGCGCCGCCAGCAACTCGGTTGAATTACCGGGACCGCACCCGATATCGATCACGGAGCGGGCTTGCATCGTGGGTACCGCGGCCAGCAGATCACGTGCCGGACGCGTGCGCTCATCTTCAAAGGCAACATATTGCTTGGCAGACCAACTCATCGCGCGCTCCTGTCGGTTTGGTTCTTTGTGCGGACGGGCATACCACTCTTCAGTGTCTAACACAGCATATCGACAAGCGTGCTTTGCCCCTGCGCTCGCTAA
This sequence comes from Pseudomonas sp. KH_050, assembly GCF_057838875.1. Taxonomy (NCBI): domain Bacteria; kingdom Pseudomonadati; phylum Pseudomonadota; class Gammaproteobacteria; order Pseudomonadales; family Pseudomonadaceae; genus Pseudomonas; species Pseudomonas sp. KH_050. Next base: position 5,219,749 of record NZ_CM174478.1, read on the forward strand.
GGTATGCCGTGGCTGACATTCGGGCAATCCACTGCCAGCCCCCGAAAAGATTCAGAAACACACCAAGCCCACGCAATCGGCACTATTGCTCCTTCACCTTTCTACACTTTGACCCTTATCGCTCATCACCATCCATCAAATTTTTCGGTGGTTATAGTGTTGATAATCAAACAGCAGTAGGTATAGTAACCACTTACACACCACATGGAGGTGATGTGAATAGCCGATATTTGATAGGCCAAATTGTCGCGGATGGATGGTATCTGGTAAGGATCAGAGGCAGTCATCACCACTTCAAGCATCCAACGAAGCCCGGAGTGGTGACGATTCCACATCCGAAAAAGGATCTGCTGAAAAAGACGGCCACCAGCCTATTGAAACAGGCCCTGCTCTATTGAAGCGGCTGCACACCGTCCGAGGAGGACAACGAACATGCTTTACCCTATTGCGATCTCGATGGGCGATGACGAACACGCCTGGGGTGTAGAAGTGCCGGATATCCCTGGCTGCTTCTCGGCTGGCGATGACCTGGATGACGCCATGGCCATGGCTCGGGAAGCCATTGAAGGGCACTTCGAAATTCTGGCGGAGGACGGTGCCCCGATCCCGGTGGCGAACAAAGTCACCGTTCATGCAACCAATCCGCAATATGCGGGCTGCACCTGGGCCGTGGTTGATATCGATGTGACCAAATACCTTGGCAAAGCCCAAAAACTCAACATCACACTGCCCGGCTATCTGCTGACCCGTATCGATGAATACGTGCTGCATCACCCGGAAGAGAAAAGCCGCTCGGGCTTCCTCGCCTCGGCAGCGTTGAAGGTGCTGCAGCAGGGTTGAATTCATTTGATCTCCATGTAGCCGACGCTGTCGGTAGCCGTGATCCAGAGGAAACAACAGCTAGTACCACATGGGTTGTCTCTCGGCTCGACAAGCTTGCAGCCCTTGCTCCTTCCACGCTACCCTTCCCATCGTCGCTGCCAATTCAGCGACCGGGCCTGAGAACCTGAGTAAACAATAGGCGCATAGGCGCCACCATCACGATTGCTGGCGCTTTTTTGTGCTCGCATGTTCGTGCTATGGCGGCTGTGCGTGGGAGACCTTCGGGTCTGCCGGGTTCCTATTGTCCCGGTTCTCAGCCTGCGCACAGCTGCCACCCATTTGCCTGAGAACGAACGTGGCAGCTCCTCAACATTAGGAGTTACGCCCATGCACACCTTAAATCCATCCAAAATCCGCATTACCGCTCACCGTCCTGCGGTCTCGAGCACGCTTCAACCCTCCGCCCTCACCCGCCACTTCCCAACCCTCGGAGGTGCGTTATGACCGATTTCTCCAACGTTAAAACCATTGGCATCGTGCCCTTTTCATTTTGCGGCGAATCCGACGAGCCGTTGTTTCGGGTCAATGGCGGTGTGCAGATTCGGCAGGCATTGGCCCACGCTTCTGATCTGCTCCATTGCGCGAAAATGCTGGCAGAGGATGCGGCGATGGAGAGGGACAAGGACCGTTATGCCTGGGCGTCGCATTATTTGATCGAGATGAGCAAGGCGGTGGTTGATGATGTGGTGAAGGTGATTACGCCGAGGCCGTGAGGGTTGAGTCAGGCTCGGCGCTGAGGATCGCAATGTGCGTCGGGCTTTTTGCCGCGGATGGTTAAACGCCGAATCCAACCCAACCGTCAGGCTCGCCGGCGTTTGTAGATCGCCAAGATCGCAGCCTGCGGCAGCTCCTACAAGGGGTTTGCGTACACCTGCCATATCAAGGGTGAAACACAGTCGGCGTAGGAGCTGCCGCAGGCTGCGATCTTTTGGGACATCTTCCACCTCGGGTTATCGAAGCAACCTTGCAGGACGAACAGGCCGCTCTCACCGTGATCGGGCCAACAGGCGGAATCTGAGCAAGTCGTCCAGGCGAGCGGTTACCGGCTGGCTTGCAACGCCCGGGCTCTTTGCAAATGATTTTCGAGTTTGGGCAGGGTTTCTTCGGCGAAAGCTTTTATCTCAGGCACCTGGGTAGTCTGAGCTGCCTGTTGCAGCTGCTGGATGGCCTCTTCGGTGGTTTTCACCTGACTGGCGGCATAGCCCTCGTCGAACGCCTCGCCTTCCGGTACATCGGGCATCAGGGCTTTGGCCTTGTTCAGCACCTCTTCTCTGCCGGCGATCGGCAGCTCGAGTTTTTTGGCGATTTTGGCCAGGTGCTGGTTGGCCGTGGTGCGGTCATTGATCACCTGGATGGTGTAGTCCTTGACCTCTTTAGAGGAGGTTTTCTGATGGGCCAGGCGGCTGGCTTCAATGTCGGCGATACCTTTGGCAGAGGCCTCATTGATGAATTCGGCAGGCGTTTGGGCAAAGGCACTGCTGGCGCCAAGTCCCAGCAGCACGGCGAAACTGGCGGTGCGCAATCGGCTGGTTGTTCGGCTCATGGGTTGTGCCCTCCTTAAAACAATTCAAGCGGGAGCTTGCGCTCCCGCCTCTCATTCACTGACTAGCTGCGGCCACTGCCTGGGCTGTGTTGGCCACCTTTGCGACCGGCTTCGCCTTTTTCTTTATCGACATTGGTGGTTGTGGTTTTCCCGCCTTTACGGCCGGCTTCAGAGGCCTTGTTACGGTCGTTGGCGGTGTTTCCCATGTTCGGATTTTTTGAGGTAGGCATGATTTCTCTTCCTCTTGTGAATGATTCAGCGAGCAAGGCCCGCATAGAATCTGAATTTTTACGGCCACAAAGGTTTAGAAAAGTTGCGTCTGCTGCGACGAACGGTGCCGATAAAAACGCCAAAGCCCGATCAATGATCGGGCTTTGGCGTTGAATGGGGTGGGTACAGGGACTGCAGTCGATTTAATTCAGGCCTGTATTCGCTGTGCTCGTTTGACCTCATACATGGCTTCGTCGGCGTGCTTGAACAGCTGTTCTTCTTCACTGCCGTGCTCGGGGTAGAGCGCGATACCGATGCTCGGCTGGACACTCAGGCTGTGGCCGTCCAGCCGCAGTGGCTGGTTGAGCACGTGGCGAATTTTATCGTCCACGGTGCTGGCATCCTGCGCCTCCTGAATGCTGTCGAGCAGGACCACGAATTCATCGCCGCCAATGCGCGCTACGGTGTCGGTTTCACGCACACAACCTTTGAGGCGATTGGCGATGGCTTGCAGCAGCAGGTCGCCGACCCCGTGCCCATAGGTGTCGTTGACCTGTTTGAACTTGTCGAGATCGACGTACAGCAGTGCCATGCGTCCGGACTCTTTTCTGGCCCGCTCCAGTGACGCTTTCACCCGTTCGTGGAGCAATCCCCGGTTAGGCAGATGGGTCAATTGATCGTACTGCGCCATGTACTGCAGCCGGGCATGCAGTTGTTTGCGCTCGATGGCTGCCGCAACCTGCGCGCAGACGTATTGCAACAGCTCTTTGTCCTGCTCGGTGTAACGCTCGCCGCCAGGCGTGCTTTTTACAATCAGCGCGCCGATGGTGCCTTTCTGTGAGCTGAGTGGCACCCCCAGCCAGCAAGGGGAATCCTGACCGCTGATCAGCTCCAGAAACTCAGGCAGCGGACCGTAGTCATCGGGGGTCAGCAGGACTGGCAGGCCACTGCGAATCACCTCGGCGCACAGGCTGCCGGTGACCGTACCCGCGGGCTCCGGACATTGCTCGTGGTCGTCGACATGGTAGGGAAAGCTGATCTGCCCGCACTGTTCGTCGTACAGCGCGACGGAGAAATTCAGCGCCGGCAGCCATTCGCCGATGATCCGGTGGATACGCTCGAACAGCGCCAGCAAATCCTCTGCGGCATGCGCCGCTTCGGAGATCGCATAGAGCGCCGCCTGCTTGGACTCGGCCAGTTTGCGCTCGGTAATGTCCCGGGCCACGGCGATCCGCAGTTGATCGACCTCGGACCAGCGCGCCGACCACATGATGTGCGCCACTTGCCCGTCCTTGCGCACATAGCGGTTCTCGAAATTCGGCTTGGGCTGGCCGTCCATGATTTCCCGGGCAGCCTGCAGGGTTCGCTCGCGATCGGCGGGATGCACCAGATTGATCATCGGCTGACCGACCAGCTCGTCCGGCATGTAACCAAAGATACGTTCGCAAGCGGCGCTGACAAAAACGAAGCGCCCTTCGACATCGACCGCGCACACGGCATCCAACAACAGGTCGATGTAGCTCGCCAGCGGCGCGGAGTTCTTACTTGCCATCAGGAATCGATACTGCCCATTAAGTTGAAGCGCCGAGTATCAATCCTTCGATCCGATCAACGGCGGTCGCCGATGAACTCTTTTTGCTGCCGCAGTCCTGCAGTCAGCCTCCAGTCTTGTTCACTAACAGCCCCGGCAATGCATGCACCAGGGCATTGATGGCAAAACCGATGAACATTACCCCGCAAATCCGGGTGATTGCCAGCTCATGCCGTTGGTACACCCTGCGCACGCGCCGTGCGCCGACCACTGCGATGAGAATAGCGTATGCAACGATCCCGCCAACGAAACTCAAGAAGATCAGCCAGGGCAACATCGACCAGCTCAACAACTCGGCACGGCTGGAGAGCAACGCAGTGAAGGTCGCCACGGCCACCGGATAGGCTTTGGGGTTGGTCAGACCGAACATGATGCCGTGCCAGAACGGTTGCCGCGCCGGGCCCTGGGGCGTTTCGGGGCTGGCACGGCGGGCGCGAATTGCCCGTGCACCGAGCCAGAACAGGTAGAGGCCGCTGAGCACACCCAGCACATCGAATGCCGTGCTGCCGATCTCCCGCGCACCGACGATGGCGATCAGCGCGGTGCTGCACCAGACCACATCGCCCAGCAGATGCCCGCAGAGAAACCCTGCCCCGGCACGTCGCCCGTGGGCCGCCCCGATACCGAACACCGCCAGCACCCCGGGCCCGGGGGTGATGCCGTAGATGAAGCCGGAAGCCAGAACGGCCAGGAGCAGTGAGGGTGTCATCAATGATTCTCAGCAAGCGCCATGCCCCAATCGGCGGGCGAACGGCCCGGATTCTAGCGCAAGCCAGGCGGGTTGCGGGATACCATCGGGCAAGTGCTCATGAATAGGCATACTGAGACGAATGGGACTGGCGCTTGGGCCACCAAATGCCTGGTGAAACCCGCCAGGCTGCGATCTTTTAGGGCCTTCAATCCCCCTGAAGCAAAGATCAAAAGATCGCAGCCTGCGGCAGCTCCTACGCCGATGGCATTCGCCGCTGGATCAGCGGGGAACACAGATCCCGTAGGAGCTGCCGCCAGGCTGCGATCTTTTAGGGCCTTCAATCCCCTGAAGCAAAGATCAAAAGATCGCAGCCTGCGGCAGCTCCTACGCCGATGGCATTCGCCGCTGGATCAGCGGGGAACACAGATCCCGTAGGAGCTGCCGCCAGGCTGCGATCTTTTAGGGCCTTCAATCCCCCTGAAGCAAAGATCAAAAGATCGCAGCCTGCGGCAGCTCCTACGCCGATGGCTATGGAGCAAAAAGCGGCATAAACACCGTAATCGGTGTCTGGGATTACTTGACCAGTTCACTGCGGTATTCCAGACAAATCGTGGACGCAGGGTTGGCGACTGCTGCGCAGCCGAACGCAGGCTTCGCCAGCTGCTACGGGGGCCGGAACAGTCAGCGACGCGATCAAGCCGACCCGCGCAAAGCCTCAAACAACAACTGACTCACCGGCGACAACGCCGCCTCATCGCGCACCACCAGTATCAGCGTGCGCTCGGACCAGTCGTCACTCAGCGGCACTGCATGCAGGCCCAGCGCCCGTCCAAACAGTTCATAGGCGCGCTGCGGCAGAATACCGATGCCCATATTGGCCTGGACCATGCGGCACATGGCGTCGAATCCCGGTACATGAATCCGCAGGCGCAGTACCTTGCCCGCGCTACGCGCCGCCGCATGGGTGCGCATGTTGATCGAACTGGCGGCGTGCAAGCCGACGTAATCGAAGTCCAGCGTGTCGGCAAACGCCAGTTCATGCTCGATGGCCAGCGGATGATCCGGGCGCATCAGCACCACCAGCTTGTCCTGTCGGTAAGGCACGCTGTGCAGGCCTTTTGTATCACTGTCACTGGAACAGATGCCGAGGTCGGCCACGCCATCCAGCACGCCCTGAATCACCCCATTGCTGGGGCGTTCTTCAAGGTCGGTCTTGACTTGCGGATGACGTTCGGAGAAATCCCGCAGGTCCTCGGGCAAGAACTGAATGATCGCCGAGAGGTTGGCCAGCATCCGCACATAACCACGTACGCCGTGGCTGTGCTCACCGAGCTCGAGGCCCATTTTCTCGACGTTGAACAGCATCTGCCGCGCATGGTGCAACAGGGTTTCGCCTGCGGCGGTGAGGCTCATGCCCTTGGCCTGGCGCACGAACAGGCTGATCCCCAACGCCTCTTCAAGCTCCATCAAACGCTTGCTCGCCGCCGACACCGCAATCGCCTCACGGGCGGCGGCGCGGGTCAGTGTGCCCTCCTCATGGACGGCAACGAACAACTGCAGCGTGAGCAGATCCAGGCGACGTATCAGGCTTTTGTGCAGCATCAAAGGCTCGGCGATATCGGCTTAGTTGGAGATCGCAGGATAACGCCAAATCACAGAGCCGATGCCAGTTGATTGATGTCCCTCGACTCTCGAGCCGATTGGTCTGGCGCATTCGCGGGCAAGCCCCAATGCCAGTCAGTTAACGTAAACCTTTAGTCTGGTGAGGACCTGTGGCGAGGGGACTTGCCCCCGCTGGGGCGGTGCGGCGTTCCGACAAGCCTCCTCGCCACAGGTTTTGCATTCGGCGGACAAGCCCGCAAAGGGAGCGCTTGGGCTTCAGGCCTGGCTCAAAACGCGCTACGGAATATCTCTTCGATCTGCCGTTGATCCGCTGCACGCGGGTTGGTCAGTCCGCAGGCGTCTTTCAGGGCGTTGGTTGCCAGGATCGGGATGTCTTGCAGCTTGGCTCCCAGGTCGCGCAGCCCGGCCGGGATATCGACGTCCGTGGACAGGCAGCGGATCGCCGCGATGGCTGCCTGGGCGCCCTCTTCCTCGCTCAAACCGCGGGTGTCGGCACCCAACGCACGGGCAACATCGGTCAGGCGTTCGGCACAGACGCTGGCGTTGAAGATCTGTACGTGGGGCAGCAGTATGGCGTTGCACACACCATGGGGCAGGTCATAGAAACCACCCAACTGGTGGGCCATGGCATGCACGAAACCCAGGGATGCATTGTTGAACGCCATCCCGGCGAGGAACTGCGCGTAGGCCATATTTTCCCGTGCAGCCAAGTCACTGCCGTCGCGGACCGCCAGGCGCAGGTTGCCGCTGATCAGCTCAATGGCTTTCAGCGCGCAGGCGTCGGTGATCGGGGTAGCGGCGGTGGACACGTAGGCCTCGATGGCGTGAGTCAGCGCGTCCATGCCCGTGGCGGCAGTCAGGCTTTTGGGCATGCCGACCATCAGCGCCGGGTCGTTGACCGACAGTAGCGGCGTGACGTTGCGATCGACGATGGCCATTTTCACGTGGCGTGATTCATCGGTGATGATGCAGAACCGGGTCATTTCGCTGGCAGTGCCAGCGGTGGTATTGATGGCGATCAGCGGCAATTGTGGCTTGCTCGATTGGTCGACGCCTTCGTAGTCGCGGATCTGCCCGCCGTTGGTGGCGCACAGGGCGATGCCCTTGGCGCAGTCATGGGGCGAACCGCCGCCCAGCGACACGATGAAATCGCACTGACTTTCCTTGAGCAGCGTCAGGCCGCTCTCGACGTTGGCCACGCTCGGGTTCGGCCTGGCGCCGTCGAAAATCACCGATTCGATATCCTGAATCACCAGTTTTTCGGCGATCATCTTCGCGATGCCGGCCTTGGCCAGCCCTGCGTCGGTGACGATCAACGCCTTGCGAAAGCCGTAGTTGCTAATGGCTTTCATGGCTTCGTCGAGGCAACCGATGCCCATGATGTTCACCGCGGGAATAAAAAACGTGCTGCTCATGGCCAATCCTCTTGTTGTGGCTGAACCGGGAATACCGATCCAGCGGGTGCCTGCAGGATCGGCCCATAAGTGCAGGCATATCTTGATCTGGCTCAATTCCATGTCGTGATAAAGTCTGCGCCCTGCACACCTTCAGCCTGAGACGACGAAACGTGATAATGGATTTCCAGGAATTTGATGCCGAACTTGAAGACTGGAACGCCGTGCGCGCAACCACCTCGTTCACCGCACTGCTGGTGGGTAACGGCGCCAGTCGCGTGGTGTGGGACGACTTCGGTTATGACTCGCTGTTCGAGAACGCCCGGACCGTCGAAGAAAAGCCCCTGAGCCAGTCCGAACTGAGCGTCTTCGAGGCCATGGGCACGCGGATTTTCGAGCAGGTGCTGAGCGCATTGAAGACCACCAGCCGGGTCAACAAGGCACTGGCCGTCAGCTCGGCCGCGCCGCGCAATCGCTACTACGCGATCAAGGAAGCGCTGATCAATACCGTGCATGGGGTGCATATCCCCTGGCGCCTGATGCAGGCGTCGAGTCTGGCGAAGATCAATCAGGAGCTGGGCAGCTACCCGACGGTGTTCACCACCAACTATGACCTGCTCAATTACTGGGCCATCATGCAGGACCCGCAGGCCATTACCGACCTGTTCAATGGCGCCGATTCAAACTTCGACTTGAGCAATACCCAGACGGACAAGGCGCGTGTGCTCTACCTGCACGGTGGCCTGCACCTGGTGAGAAACTCCGACGGCAGCGCGCGCAAGCTGACCGCCACTGAAGGCACGCTGCTTGGCAGCTTTGCCATCAATAACACCATCAAGACCCTGGACGATGTGCCGCTGTTCATCAACGAAGGCACCAGCCAGGACAAGCTCAAGATCATCCGCGGCTCGGACTATCTGTCCTTCTGCTACGATCAGCTGCTGACCCACGACGGCGCCCTGTGCGTCTTCGGCCACAGTCTCGGTGAGCAGGACAACCATATCGTCCACGCTCTGCGCCAAGCGCAACTCAAGACCATCGCCTTCTCGATCTACCCGCGCAGCAAGGCGTTTATCCAGCACCAGAAACGGCATTACACGAAACTGTTCGAGGGGCTGGATGTGACGCTGCGCTTTTTTGATTCAAAGAGCCACGGGTTGGGAAATCCACAGCTGTCGGTGCCGGTCGAGCGTTGAAGAGGTATTGGCCTGACACATGACCTTTGTGGCGAGGGGGCTTGCCCCCGCTGGGGTTGTTGACCACCTTGCGTTGAAGTGGTCGCGGGCTTTGCCCTGAAAGATCAAAAGATCGCAGCCTGCGGCAGCTCCTACAGGAGATTGGCGAACCGACGGGCAAACGCGGTCGGCGTAGGAGCTGGCGTAGCCTGCGATCTTTTCGGCGGACAATGCGTTGCCTGGACGGACGCCAGGATCAAAAGATCGCAGCCTGCGATCTTTTGACCTTTGCGATTAAAGCACCGGCAAGGTCTTGTCCTTGATCACGCCGCTCGGCCCGTTGGACTTGACGCTGGCAATGCCTTTTTGCAGTGCCGCATCGGATGAATACGCTTCACTGCTGCCGATGATTTGGTGGTTGGCAGCCTTTAGGTTGAAGTATGGATGACCATCCTTGGTGGTTTTTTTCTCGTAGCGCTCGTCCAGCGGACTATTGGCCTGGACCGACGCGATGCCGCTCTCGGCAGCACTGCGGGTGGTGTACAGCTCGCTGCTGAGTATGGTTTCGGCGTTGGCCGCCTTGAGGACAAAGCGGAACTGACCACTACTGCTTTTGCTCAACTCATACCATCCGGACATGCTTGAACTCCTGGCGATTGATAAGACTTTCTGCGCCATCAGAGTAAAGACCTTGTCCGGCGTTTAGCCAATATCACGCGCGGATTTCCAGGAGAGTTTTGTCGCCTGATACATCGCATCGCGAGCAAGCCCGCTCCCACAAGTGATCGCGCACCCTTGTGGGAGCGACGGTGCGGCGATCCGGCTTGCCCGCAAAGAGGCCGGCAAGACCAATCCAAAAAACCAGCCTTACTTCACCGCCGAACGCACCACACTCAACTCCGGCGCCACCCCTCGGCGCTGAGTCAGATAACGCGTGCAACTGACCCGCAGGAACGAGGCGAAATTCACCACTTCGCCGCGGTAGTCCATGACCTCTTCATACAACTTGGCGATCAGTTGGTTGGTGGTCATACCGTCGACTTCGGCGATCTCGCTGAGGATGTCCCAGAACTGGTTTTCCAGGCGCAAGGTGGTCACTACCCCGCAAATGCGCAGCGAGCGGGAGCGTGACTCGTAGAGAATCGGGTCGGCTTTGACGTAGAGCTCGCACATCGGATGAGCCTCTCTTTTTACAAGGTGATCCTGGTACCGAGCAAACCGAGGAAGCCCGCCAGCCAGCCTGGATGCGCCGGCCAGGCGGGAGCCGTGGCCAGATTGCCCTGAACATGGCCTTCGGTCACCGGAATATCGATGAACGTACCGCCAGCCAGGCGAACTTCCGGGGCACAGGCCGGGTAGGCACTGCACTCGCGGCCTTCCAGAATACCCGCCGCCGCCAACAATTGCGCGCCGTGGCAGACTGCGGCAATCGGTTTGCCAGCCTTGTCGAAGGCTTGCACCAGCTGCAGGACTTTCTCGTTCAAACGCAGGTATTCCGGGGCACGACCACCGGGCACCAGCAGCGCGTCGTAATCAGCAGCATCGACCTTGGCGAAGTCGAAATTCAGCGCAAACAGGTGCCCCGGCTTTTCGCTGTAGGTCTGATCGCCTTCGAAATCGTGGATCGCGGTGCGCACAGTCTGCCCAGCGGTTTTATCCGGGCAGACCGCATGCACGGTGTGACCGACCATCAGCAGTGCCTGGAATGGCACCATTACTTCGTAGTCTTCGACGTAATCGCCGACCAGCATCAGAATTTTTTTAGCGGCCATGGGGATGACTCCTCTCGTAGAAATACGTGGGCAACAAGAGTATTCAAGGTAGTCCTTATCCATGGGGGTGGGTAATAACCAGCTACTACGGTATCCCCTGCGTAGGAGCTGCCGCAGGCTGCGATCTTTTGATCTTGCGGGTTATTGATGTATCGGGATGGGGGTGCGGTTGGGAAAAAGATCGCAGCCTCGCTGCGCTCGACAGCTCCTACGCGTTGGGGCATTACCCCAACTGTACGGACAATTCTACGCCCAGCTGTAAGAGCGCAATCCCCGGGTTTATGGCTAGATGAAGGCTCATCCGCCACCCTTGATTCCGGTTCATCTTATGTCTTCGCGCGAAAATACCGGCATGGCCCTTGGCCTGCTCGGTGTCGTCATCTTCAGCCTGACCCTGCCGTTCACACGGATCGTCGTGCAGGAAATCCATCCACTGCTCAACGGCCTCGGGCGTGCACTGTTTGCGGCGATTCCGGCGGCGCTGTTGTTGCTCTGGCGCAGGGAGAAATGGCCGACCTGGAAACAGATCAAAGGCCTGAGCCTGGTGATCGCCGGTGTGATTCTGGGGTTCCCGGTGCTGTCGGCCTGGGCCATGCAGACCTTGCCGGCGTCCCATGGGGCGCTGGTCAACGGTTTGCAGCCGCTGTGCGTGGCGCTGTATGCCGCGTGGTTGTCCCACGAGCGACCGTCGAAAGCCTTTTGGGCCTGTGCGGCGCTGGGTAGCGCGCTGGTATTGAGTTATGCCTTGATCAGCGGTGCCGGCAGTATTCAGGCCGGTGACTTGTTGATGCTCGGGGCGATTGCCGTCGGTGGCCTGGGTTATGCCGAAGGTGGCCGACTGGCCAGGGAGATGGGTGGCTGGCAGGTGATCTGTTGGGCGCTGGTGCTGTCGACGCCACTGCTGATCGGGCCGGTAAGCTACCTGGCGCTGCAGCATCAGGGGGAGATTTCCAGCAAGACCTGGTGGGCGTTCGGCTATGTCTCGCTGTTCTCGCAGTTCATCGGTTTCTTCGCCTGGTACGCCGGGCTGGCCATGGGTGGCATCGCCCGGGTCAGTCAGATCCAGCTGCTGCAGATCTTCTTCACCATCGCCTTTTCCGCGCTGTTCTTCGGCGAGCATATCGAGCCGATCACCTGGCTGTTCGCCGCGGGGGTGATCGTCACTGTAATGCTCGGGCGCAAGACCAGCGTGCGCCCGGCTAAAAATCAAAAGACCGCAGCCTTCGGCAGCTCCTACACCCGAACCCCGTAGGAGCTGCCGCAGGCTGCGATCGTTTCGGGCTTAACTCAAATACCCGTCATCGCGCAGCAAGGTTTCCAGGCAATGCTCGCTGATGTTGTAGAACGCCTTGAGCTCTTGAATCTTCACCAGCAGTTGAGCCGGATCGACCGGTTCGGCGCGCTTCACCGCCAGAATCATCTTGTTCTTGTTGGTGTGCTCCAGGGAGATGAACTCGAAGACCTTGGTCTCGTAGCCACAGGCTTCGAGGAACAGCGCGCGCAGGCTGTCAGTGACCATTTCCGCCTGCTGGCCCAGGTGCAGGCCGTACTGCAGCATCGGCTTGAGCAGCGCCGGGCTCTGGATTTGCAGGCGGATCTGCTTATGGCAGCACGGTGAGCACATGATGATCGAGGCGCCGGAACGAATGCCGGTGTGAATCGCATAGTCGGTGGCGATGTCGCAGGCATGCAGCGCGATCATCACATCCAGCTCGCTCGGGGCCACACTGCGCACATCGCCACATTTGAATACCAGCCCCGGATGCTCCAGCTTTGCGGCCGCGATGTTACACAGCTTGACCAGGTCTTCGCGTAACTCGACGCCGGTCACCTCGGCTTCGGCTTTCAAGGTATTGCGCAGGTAGTCGTGGATCGCAAAGGTCAGGTAACCCTTGCCCGAACCGAAGTCCGCAACCTGAACCGGCTTGTCCAGCGCCAGCGGTGACGAGGTCAGCGCATGGCTGAAGACTTCGATGAATTTGTTGATCTGCTTCCACTTGCGCGACATCGCCGGGATCAGCTCATGCTGTTTGTTCGTCACACCGAGGTCGGCGAGAAAGGGCCGGCTCAGGTCGAGGAAGCGGTGCTTCTCCCGGTTGTGTTCAGCGGACGGTACTTCACGCAATTGCTGGGGTTTGCTTTTGAACAACGAACTCTTGCCCTTTTTGCTGTATTCGAGCTGGGCTTCGTCGGTCAGCGACAGTAAATGCGCATTCTTGAACGACGCCGGCAACAGCGCCGCAATCGTCGCGACCCCTTCGGCAATCGGCAGATTCTTGGTGATGTCGCGAGTTTTGTAGCGGTAAACGAAGGACAGGCAGGGCTGATCCTTGACCGTGAGCTGCTTGATAATCAGCCGCTGCAAGTCCACCTCGGTGCCGACGTACTTGGCCAGCACCAGCTTGATGAAGGCGTTCTGCTCCAGGCTCGATTGCAGCAGGTCGATGAACTGCGCGTGATGATCCGGCGCGAGGCTGGCGGGAGTTGCGGTGACTGACATGAAAAAAGCGCCTCGGTGATGCGGATCGGGGAATGGCGGGTATTTTAGGGGGGGATGGGGTGCGAGGGCACGGGTAATTTCCCGAACGGTGTACATCCTGTGGCGAGGGGGCTTGTCGGAACGCCGCACCGCCCCATTGGGGTGCGAAGCAGCCCTAATCCGCTATCACCCCAACACCACCAACCGGTTCGGCAGCTCATTGCGCACATGCGTCACCGGCACATGCACCTTGAGCAGTTCACCGCAGGCTTCGATGCAGTTGATAAAGCCCTGCAAGGTCTGGCCTTGTTTCACTTGCCGGGTGAAGTCGGCGACGATGGCGTCCCAGGTTTTGTTGTCCAGGCGCTTGGAAATGCCCTCGTCCACCAGAATCTCCACGTAACGCTCCGCCTCGCAGACGAAGATCAGCATGCCGGTGCTGCCAGCGGTGTGGTGCAGGTTCTGTTCGAGAAACTGCCGCCGCGCCAAGTTCGAGGCACGCCAGTGCCGAACCGAACGCGGGATCAGGTGAGTAGTGATCTTCGGGATCCGGAACACCAGGCACAGAATGATAAAGCTGACCCACTGCACCAGCAGCAAGGTATGCATGTTCATCCAGCCGGACAGGTAGTGCACGACGCCCGGCACGATCAGCGCCAGCAGGCTGGCCCAGAGCAGCGGGATGTAGGCATAGTCGTCGGCGCGGGCAGCGAGGACGGTGACCAGTTCGGCATCGGTGTGTTGCTCGACCCGCGCAATCGCTTCGGCAACCTTGCGCTGTTCGTGTTCACTCAGTAATGCCATGTCTTCACATACTCATTCATTATTTTAGTTACCAGCCGCCCGACGATCCGCCGCCGCCAAAGCTACCACCGCCGCCACTGAAGCCGCCGCCCCCGGAACCGCCACCAAAACCACCACCGCCGAAGCCGCCTGAACCTCCCCGACCACCACCGCCACTGGGCAGAATACCGAGCATCTGGCAGACAAAAATCGTCACGATAAACAGCAACACCAGAAACACGAACACACCCGGGTGGCTTTCGAGGAAGTCGCTGCCGCGCTCCCCTCCCGACCCGGCCAGGTTGGCAGGTTCATCCAGCGGGTTGCCGCCCAGCACCACCAGCATCGCGGCAACCCCGTCGCTGATGCCCTTGCTGAAGTTGCCGGCCTTGAAGGCGGGAGTGATGACTTGATGGATGATGACCGAGCTTTGCGCATCAGTGAGGCGGCCTTCCAGGCCATAACCGACTTCGATGCGCAGCTTGCGCTCATCGCGCGCGACGATCAGCAGCGCGCCGTTGTTCTGATCTTTCTGGCCAATCCCCCAGTGCCGGCCCAACTGGTAACCGAAGTCGTCGATGCTGGTGCCTTGCAGGTCCGGCACCGTCACCACCACCAGTTGCTCGCCGGTGGCCTGTTCGTGGGCCGTGAGCTGTTGCGTCAATTGCTCGCGCACCGACGGCTCGATCATTTGGGCGTTATCCACCACCCTTCCGGTCAGCGCCGGAAACTTCAGTTCGGCCTGGGCCGTGACTGCCAACACCCAGAGCAATAGCACCAGGCCAACTCTCAACACGCGCATTGGAACCTCATCCTTGGGTGACGCCTGGCCTGATCTAGCAACAAGCAGCCGGCGCCCTCATGCAGAGGGCGCCCGACGCAGATCAGAACTTCACTTCCGGCGCTTTTTCGGCATCCGCGCTGGTCGCCTCGAAGTTCTCGCGAACCGGCAGATCGCTGTACAGCACGGCGTGCCACAGACGACCGGGGAAGGTGCGGATCTCGGTGTTGTACTTCTGCACCGCGAGGATGAAGTCACGACGAGCCACGCTGATGCGGTTCTCGGTGCCTTCGAGTTGTGATTGCAGGGCCAGGAAGTTCTGGTTGGCCTTGAGGTCCGGGTAGCGTTCGGAAACCACCATCAAGCGACTGAGGGCGCCGGTCAGCTGATCCTGGGCCTGCTGGAACTGCTTGAGTTTTTCCGGGTTGTCCAGGGTGCTGGCATCGACCTGGATCGAGGTCGCCTTGGCCCGGGCTTCAATCACCGCGGTCAGGGTCTCCTGCTCATGCTGGGCGTAACCCTTGACCGTCTCCACCAGGTTGGGGATCAGGTCGGCGCGACGCTGGTACTGGTTTTGCACTTGCGACCAGGCCGCCTTGGCCTGTTCGTCGAGTGTCGGAATGGTGTTGATGCCGCAACCCGTGAGGAATGTGCTGAGCAGCATCAGTACCGCCATTTGCCAGCCCGAGCGATAGCGCTGTTGTAGCTTCATGTGGTGACGCTCCCTTGTACAACCCTATGGAAAAGAACCTGCGACCCTTAAATCGAGCGCTTGGGGCATAATCTGCGACCGCCACTGGATTGCATCGAGCCAATCAGCTAAAAGATGCCCTGCGCGAAAAGAGTTCAGAAGTGTGCTGCATTTATCCGAACAACAATAGTCGCTCCCTAATTTTTGGCTAACTGGCGCGTTTCAATAGTGACGGTTGAGCCTGCGAGAAAAGTATTCATGAAGAAGTTGTGTTTGCTGGGTCTTGTTATCGGCCTGGCCAGTCACCCTGCCCTGGCCGACACCAAGCCGGCACCTATTCAGGACAAAGATGCTTTTGTTGCCAACCTGATGAAGCAGATGACCCTCGATGAGAAGATCGGCCAGTTGCGCCTGATCAGCATCGGGCCGGAAATGCCCCGCGAGATGATCCGCAAGGAAATCGCTGCCGGGCGTATCGGCGGCACCTTCAATTCGATTACCCGCCCGGAAAACCGGCCGATGCAGGATGCGGCCATGCGCAGCCGGCTGAAGATCCCGATGTTCTTCGCCTATGACGTGATTCACGGCCACCGGACGATCTTCCCTATCAGCCTGGCCCTGGCCTCGAGCTGGGACATGGACGCCATCGCCCTGAGCGGGCGTATCGCCGCCAAGGAAGCCAGCGCCGACAGCCTCGACATCACGTTCGCGCCGATGGTCGACATCTCCCGCGATGCGCGTTGGGGCCGCACCTCCGAAGGCTTCGGCGAAGACACCTACCTGGTCTCGCGGATTGCCAAAGTGATGGTCAAGGCCTATCAGGGCGTCACCCCGAGTGCGCCGGACAGCATCATGGCCAGCGTCAAGCACTTTGCCTTGTACGGCGCGGTCGAAGGCGGTCGCGACTACAACACCGTCGACATGAGCCCGGTCAAGATGTACCAGGACTACCTGCCGCCCTACCGCGCCGCCATCGATGCCGGCGCCGGCGGGGTCATGGTTGCCCTGAACTCGATCAACGGCGTGCCGGCCACGGCCAATATGTGGCTGATGCAGGACCTGCTGCGCAAGGACTGGGGTTTCAAGGGCCTGGCGGTCAGCGACCACGGGGCGATTTTCGAGCTGATCAAACACGGCGTCGCCAAGGACGGCCGCGAAGCCGCCAAGCTGGCGATCAAGGCCGGCATCGACATGAGCATGAACGACACGCTCTATGGTCAGGAACTGCCGGGGCTGTTGAAGTCCGGAGAGATTGCCCAGAGCGATATCGACAACGCGGTGCGTGAAGTACTGGGCGCCAAGTACGACATGGGCCTGTTCAAAGACCCGTACCTGCGTATCGGCAAGGCCGAGGAAGATCCGGCCCAAACCTATGCCGAAAGCCGCATGCACCGCGCCGAGGCTCGCGACGTCGCGCGCCGCAGCATGGTGCTGTTGAAAAACCGGGGCGAGACCCTGCCACTGAAGAAAACCGCGAAAATCGCCCTGGTCGGCCCGCTGGCCAAAGCGCCGATCGACATGATGGGCAGTTGGGCCGCCGCCGGCAGACCGGATCAGTCGGTGACCCTGTTCGACGGCATGACCCGCGCGCTGGGCAATCAGTCGACGCTGATCTACGCCCGTGGCGCCAACATCACTGCCGACCAGAAAATCGTCGGTTACCTGAACTTCCTCAACTTCGATGCCCCGGAAGTGGTGGACGACCCGCGTCCGGCAGCAGAAATGATCGAAGAAGCGGTCAAGGCCGCGCAGCAGGCTGATGTGGTCGTGGCGGCGGTCGGTGAATCGCGCGGCATGTCCCATGAGTCCTCGAGCCGCACTGACCTGAACATCCCGGCCAGCCAGCGTGAACTGATCAAGGCCCTCAAAGCCACCGGCAAACCGCTGGTACTGGTGTTGATGAACGGCCGTCCGCTGTCGATTCTCGAAGAGCAGCAACAGGCTGACGCGATCCTCGAAACCTGGTTCGCCGGTACCGAAGGCGGCAATGCGATTGCCGACGTGCTGTTCGGCGACTACAACCCGTCCGGTAAGCTGCCCATCACTTTCCCGCGCTCGGTGGGGCAGATTCCGACCTACTACAACCACCTGACCATCGGCCGGCCGTTCACTCCGGGCAAGCCGGGCAACTACACCTCACAGTACTTCGACGACACCACAGGTCCCCTGTACCCATTCGGCTTCGGCTTGAGCTACACCGACTTCAGCTTGTCGAACATGGCGCTGTCGGCCACCACCTTGAGCAAGACCGGCAAGCTCGACGCCAGGGTGACGGTTAAAAACACCGGCAAGCGCGATGGCGAAACCGTGGTGCAGATGTACATCCAGGATGTCAGCGGCTCGATGATCCGCCCGATCAAGGAGCTGAAAAACTTCCAGAAGATCATGCTCAAGGCCGGCGAAGAGAAAGTCGTGCACTTCAGCATCGAAGAGGATGACCTGAAGTTCTACAACACCCAGCTGAAATTCGCTGCCGAACCTGGTGAGTTCAACGTACAGATCGGCCTGGATTCCCAGGACGTGACCCAGCAGAGTTTCGAGTTGTTGTAAGACCGCACAAGCAAAAGATCGCAGCCTGCGGCAGCTCCTGCGCAGGCTGCGATCTTTTGATCTTATGGACCGCCTACCCCCGCCGATCCAACAGATTCACCACCACCCGATCCACCCAACCCCAGACCCGCTGCTTGACCCTTCGCCACAGCGGCCGGCGTCGCCACGCCTCAAGGCTGACGGCCTGGCTCTGGGCAAAGTCCGCCTCGAAACTCGCCGCCACCGCACGCGTCAACTCAGGGTCGAGGGCTTCCAGATTGGCTTCCAGGTTGAAGCGCAGATTCCAGTGATCGAAGTTGCACGAACCGATGCTCACCCAATCATCGATCAAGACCATTTTCAGGTGCAGAAAACACGGCTGATACTCGTAGATCTTCACCCCGGCCTTGAGCAGACGCGGGTAGTAGCGATGCCCGGCATAACGCACCGACGGGTGATCGGTGCGCGGCCCGGTGAGCAGCAGACGCACATCAATGCCCCGTGCTGCAGCCCGGCGCAACGAGCGGCGGACCTTCCAGGTCGGCAGGAAGTACGGGGTCGCCAGCCAGATCCGTCGCTGCCCGCTGTTCAAGGCGCGAATCAGTGATTGCAGGATGTCCCGATGTTGACGGGCGTCGGCATACGCCACCCGGCCCATGCCCTGCCCCGCCGACGGTACCTTTGGCAGACGCTGCAGGCCAAAGCTCGAGGCCGGCTTCCAGGCCTTGCGGTGACGGTTGGCGATCCATTGCCGGTCGAACAGCATCTGCCAGTCGAGCACCAGCGGGCCGACGATTTCCACCATTACCTCATGCCATTCGCTGGCGTCCTCGCCAGGAGTCCAGAACTCATCGGTGACGCCCGTGCCGCCGACCACCGCCATGCGTTGATCGACCAACAGCAGCTTGCGATGATCTCGGTAAAAGTTGCGCACCCAGCGCCGCCAGCTCAGGCGATTGTAGAACCGTAGCTCGACCCCGGCCAGGATCAGTCGGTTGCGCAAACTCAAGGTGAAGGCCAGGCTGCCGTAATCGTCGAACAGGCAGCGCACGCGAACGCCGCGTTCGGCCGCCTGCACCAGCGCCTGGACCATCGATTCGGCACAGGCTCCTGCCTCCACCAGGTACAACTCAAGCTCAACCTGAGTCTCGGCACGGGCAATCGCCACCAGCATGCGTGGGAAGAAACCCGGCCCGTCGATCAGCAATTCGAAGCGGTTACCTTCACGCCAGGGGAATACCGGACCACTCATGTCAGCGCGCCGTGAAAATCAGCACCGCACCTACCGGCACCGAGAGACTGATCGCCGACAATCCCGCGGTTTTGCGTAGCGCATTCAAGCCCGGAGCCAAATCGAAGTCCTCGGCATTGAGCACCAGCGGCTCGAGGGTGACTACCTGGAAACGCCGGTCATCCAGCCGGGTGGCCAGGAGTTCAGCGTTGTAGTTCTGTTCTTTGCCGTGGAGCTTTACGGTCAGCGGCAGCCGCAGTTCAAGCTGCGCACCGGGGGCCAGATCGTTGATCGGCTGCAGATTGATTTGCGCGGATATCAGCGCCTGGGGGAAGGTCTTGACCTCGAACAGGTCCTTGCGCATGCGCTCATCACGTAGCGGAATCCCGCTGTTGACCGAATCCAGGTCGACCTGCACGTGCGCCATTCCCTTGGGGTCGACCTTGCCGTGCAGCACCAGAAAGCGCTGAACTTCGGAGATATTCGCGTTCTTGGTGGAGATAAACGACAGTCGTGAAGACTCGCCATCCAGGTACCAGCTGGCGTGGACAGACAAGGAGGCGCAGGCGGTGAGCAGCAAAGCGCACAGTTTGAAAAACGAAGCGTTGGGCATAACAACTCATGGGCAAATAAACTTGAGCTGAACCTTAACTGGACTGCGGCAGGTTGCAAACTTTCTGTTGATTCGCCGAACCACAGATATAGACCCGAGCACGCGGACCGTAGCAGCTGCCGAAGGCTGCGTCCGGCTGCAAAGCAGTCGTAAATCCTGCTTCCACGGTTTGTCTAGAATACCGCAGTGCCTGATTTTACGACTGCTGCGCAGCCGAACGCAGCCTCGCAGGCTCGGCAGCTGCTACGGAGGGCAGTCCTCCTCACCCCAAAAGCCCCCTCGCCACAGTCAAGGCATCAACCGGCAACCCTGGCGCTCGCCGAGCCAGGCCGCGGTACTGCTGCGCCCCATCCCACTGGCCGTCACCTGCTTGCTTGCCGCGTCATCAACAAACCCGCTAGTGGGCAGGTACTGCTTCACATAAGCCTGGCAATACTCGGCCGGGTTATTCATCACATACCGGCAGGAACAATACTCCTTGGCGGTGTAGGCGCCGATGATGTCCGGAAACGCTTGCAACGCTACCCGCTCCTGCCAGCCCCAACCGAGCAGCGCGACCACTAGCACCAGCAGCAGGCTGCTAAACGGTCGGCGACGGACAAAACCCCGGCGACTCATGGCGGCACCGGTGGCGCAAACGCGGCCAGGACGCGTTTGAGCAATTCGTTATGCCGGTAACTGCCATCGCGGTCATCGCCATAGCGCACGATCACCAGCTGTTCGCTGGGAATCACATACATCGCCTGGCCCCAATGACCCAGTGCGGCAAAGGTATCGGCGGGTGCCGCCGGCCAGGGCTTGCTTGCACCCTCCAACGCGAGATTGAGCCACCAATGACCACCGGGCACGGCGTCGTCCTGATTGGCTTGATAGTGCGCAAAGGGTTGGCGATTGAACTCGACCCAGTCCCTGGGCAGCAGTTGCCGCTCCTGCCAACGACCATCGCGCTGCATCAACAGACCGATCCGCGCCAGATCGCGAGCAGTCAGGTAGGCATAGGACGAGGCGACAAACGTACCGCTGGCGTCGCTTTCCCATACGGCATTACGAATGCCCAAGGGCTCGAACAGCGCCGTCCACGGATAGTCCGGGTACTGCGCGCCGAGCATGTGCTTGAGTGCCGCGGATAACAGGTTGCTGTCGCCGCTGGAGTAACGAAACGCCTGGCCCGGCGCACTGAACTCGTCATGAGCGGAGGTGAAGGCGGCCATATCACCGCGGCCACGGGTGTACAGCATGGCCACCACCGACGATTTCAACGGGGCGTATTCATAGTCTTCCTGCCAGTCCAGACCCGACGCCCAGTGCAACAGGTCGGCCATGGAAATCGCCGGATGACGTTGCAGCGGTGGATAGAACTTCATCACCGGGTCCTGCAATTTGAATCGTCCCTCGCCATAAGCCACGCCCAACACCGTGGCCATCAGGCTTTTGCTGATCGACCAGGTGAGATGCGCGGTAGTGGCGGTGGTTGGCCCGGCATAACGTTCGTAGATCAACTGACCGTCGCGAATCACCAGCAAGGCATCGGTGCGGATGCCTGTGTGAGTACTGTCGTCGCGGGGCTGGAAGGCGTAGTCCTCGAGTTCCTCGAGCGCCGGACCAGAGACCAGTGAACCCTGTGACCATTGTTCAGCAGGCCAGTACTCGGCGACGGCGTGAGCACTCATGAAAAACAGCGCGATCAGCAGGCTCGAGCCTTTGAACATGGCGGGGACTCAGGGAGATGAACCTGCTGAGCCTAGTCGAGATAGATGACAGTTTTGAGCGAACATAGATCCCGTAGGAGCTGCCGCAGGCTGCGATCTTTTCGCAAACACACCGGTATCACAGAGAATCAAGATCAAAAGATCGCAGGCTACGCCAGCTCCTACACCGCCAGCAACGCCTTCGCCAAGCGCTTGGCCCGTGCCCCGGCGGCCAATTCCAGCACCGCCCGATCACGCCCCCAGAGCGTCGCCCACTCCGGCGGGCCATCGGCGAATGCATCATCCAACTCGGTCCGGAGCGAATCAAACTGCGCGAACAAGCCACCCAGCAACACATGCCCGGCACTCGAACCCGGGTTCTGCCGACTGACCTCCGCGCACCCCGCCAGCAGCGCCAACAGCCGCAGTTGCAGGCTTTGCGGCCAGTCGCTGTCCTGGCCGACGCCATACAACCAGGCGCTCATGGCACTGAGCACATAGATGTCTTCCAGGGTGCGGAACGGTTTGACATAGGCGTCCCACCCATCCCCGGCGAGCAACTCACACAGGGCATTGTCGAGAAACAGCCGACCGTGGCTGATGTCCGGCATCAACGCAATTGCCGGCAGTTTTTCCAGGCGTACCCCGGATTCGCCTGGGTACACCACGGCCAGACTCAACCGTGGCGATTCACCCGGTGCCTCGCAGCGCGCGGCAATCAGTAACCAGTCCGCTGCATCGCCAGCGGTGACAAAATCCTTGCGCCCGCTCAGCCGCAAGTCATCCAGACGGGTCTGCATGTCCGCCGCACGCAAGCTGTGCTGTTCGGTCGCGCACAAGGCGCCCAGGCTCGGCGGCGCGCTGGGCCAAAGCATGCGCAACGCCGCCTGATAGCCCACCAGAAATGCCAGCCCGGGCGTAGCCATCAACCGGCCGCCGCGCACGGCCAGTTCGAACGGCGTGACACTGCCCAGTTGCTGTAACAACGTCCCATAACCCTCGGCCAGATCCGGATTGGCGGGCAGACGTTTGCGGTGGTTCAACAGGGCTTGCCAAGGCATGGGAGGTTCCTCAAGGGGCTGTCATATAAGCATCACCAAAGCTTCATGGCGATGACACCGGGGCTACATAGCCTGACTTTGCACAACAAAGTCGATCGGCTGCAACCCACGACGGGTGAGTAGCCCGTATGGAGATTCGCAATGACTCAGATCGCCCGTATCAGCGACACTGGCAATGAACGCCGCCTGAAAGCCGAACGCCTGATCGGTGCCGAGGCTTTGCAGGAAGCCCAGACCTTGCGCTTCAACGTTTTCAGCGGCGAGTTCAACGCCAGGCTGAAGGGCGCGGAACTCGGTCTGGACATGGATGACTATGATGTTCACTGCGCTCATATCGGCGTACGTGACCTGAACACTGGCCGCCTGGTTGCCACCACCCGCTTGCTCGACCATCAGGCCGCCAGCAGTCTGGGGCGATTCTACAGCGAAGAAGAGTTCAGCCTCCACGGTCTGGTTCATCTCAAGGGCCCGATCCTCGAAATCGGTCGCACCTGCGTCGACCCGGCCTACCGCAACGGCGGCACCATCGCCGTGCTTTGGGGGGAACTGGCGGAAGTGCTCAACCAAGGTGGCTACGCCTACCTGATGGGCTGCGCCAGCATTCCGATGCAGGACGGCGGGATTCAGGCCCAAGCGATCATGCAACGCCTGCGCGAACGTTACCTGTGCACCGAGCACTTGCGCGCCGAACCGAAGAAACCGCTGCCGGCCCTCGACATTCCGTCCAATGTGATTGCCGAAATGCCGCCGCTGCTCAAGGCCTACATGCGCCTGGGCGCGAAAATCTGCGGCGAACCCTGCTGGGACGAAGACTTCCAGGTCGCCGACGTGTTCATCCTGCTCAAACGCGATGAGTTGTGCCCGCGCTACGCCCGGCACTTCAAGGCGGCTGTCTGATGAGCCGGCTACGGGTGTACGCGCGGATTGCGCGAGTATTGGTGGTGGTCGCCCTGGGGTTGAGCATGGCCAGCCTGTTCGGCCTGTTCGAGCGCCTGGGCGTGGCCAGTTCCATGCTGCGGCGCCAGCGCTGGTCGCGGTTTTTCATGGCGCGGCTGGGCAATGCCCTGCCCTTTCGCGTGACCGTTCACGGTGAACTGCCGCAACAGCCGATGCTGTGGGTCAGCAACCATGTGTCCTGGACCGACATTCCGTTGCTCGGCATGCTCGCGCCACTGTCGTTCCTGTCCAAGGCCGAAGTGCGCACCTGGCCGGTCGCCGGCTGGCTGGCGGCCAAGGCCGGCAGTCTGTTCATCCGTCGCGGATCGGGCGACAGCCAGTTGATCCGCAAACAGATGAGCCGTCATCTGCAGCAGGAGCATCCGCTGCTGATGTTTCCGGAAGGCACCACCACCGACGGCCGTTCGCTGCGCACGTTCCACGGCCGCTTGCTGTCTGCCGCCATCGACGCCGACGTCGCTCTGCAACCAGTGGCCATTCGCTACTTGCGTGAGGGTCAGATCGATCCGCTGGCCCCTTTCATTGGCGACGATGATCTGCTGTCGCACCTGATGCGGTTATTCGCCAACGATCAAGGCGAGGTGGAAATCCATCTGCTCAAACCGATTGCCTGTAATGGCCAGGAACGTGCGGCGCTGGCGTTTCAGGCGCAGCAGGCGGTGCAAAAAGCCTTGTTTGGTGAGGTTGTCCAACCCGCTGAGCCGCGTCGTGCCGGCGAGCTGGTTGCTGCCTGAAAATTTCGGTGTTAATGCAAAAAAGATCGCAGCCTGCGGCAGCGCCCACAGGCGTGCGTAGGAGCTGCCGCAGGCT
Organism: Pseudomonas sp. KH_050; assembly: GCF_057838875.1. Classification (NCBI taxonomy): domain Bacteria; kingdom Pseudomonadati; phylum Pseudomonadota; class Gammaproteobacteria; order Pseudomonadales; family Pseudomonadaceae; genus Pseudomonas; species Pseudomonas sp. KH_050. The sequence continues at coordinate 5,244,253 of NZ_CM174478.1, forward strand.
GCGATCTTTTGATCTTCCGTCTTGACTATATATGCCCCGCCGCAAACCCCTGCAACTCGGGATAGAACAACCGAAAATCCTCACTCAACGGCTCATACAACCTTTCCAGTTCCTGCATCGCCGCGGCCAATTCCTCGGGCCGCGACAAGCGCCGCGAGATGCCCCGCAGCACTTGCTCGATCACCGCAAAATCCCGATACGAACCCAACCAGTCATGGGCCGCCATGTGCGGCGCAATTTCCGCCAGGCGCCCCGGCAACCGCGGTTGCGCGGCAAGCACCCGATAAACCTCAGCGGTGAAGCTGTCCAGCGGGCGGTCGGCATACTGCTGCCAGTCCCGCGCCAGGCAATGGTCGAAGAACACGTCCAGGACAATCCCGGCATATCGCCGCCGCGTCAGCGAAAACCGCGACAGCGATACGTCCACCAGCGGATGGCGATCGGTAAACACGTCGATATGGCGATGCAACTGAATCGCCGCCTCGATTTGCGGATCGAACTGCCCCTGCAGGCGGCCTTTGACGAAGTCGCCATACAGGCTGCCGAGCATCTGGGACGGAAGTTGGCCGCCGAGGTGAAGATGTGCGAGATAATTCATGGCGTGCAGTTTAGCACCACGCCTCTCATATCGTTATAACTCGATATACCGATTTACTCTGATACCAGATCAAAATCATATTGGTATATCGCGATTCAACGATTTAAAGTTCGCCTTATCGCGATATAACGTTTTACTCATCACGAGCAACCGCCATGCCCATCGACCTCGACGAAATAATAAAAGCCCTGGCGCACCCAGTACGGCGAGAAATCCTTCACTGGCTCAAAGACCCGACGGTCGAATTTCCCGACCAGAGTCACAGCAACGAGCACGGCGTCTGTGCCGGACAGATCGATCAACGTTGCGGCCTGTCGCAGTCGACCGTCTCCGCACACTTGGCGACCTTGCAGCGTGCGGGTCTGATCAGTAGCCGGAAAGTCGGCCAATGGCACTTCTTCAAACGCAACGAGGAAGTGATTCAGGAGTTCCTCCGCGCCATCAGCAAAGAGCTCTGACCCAGAGCTTTACAAGGACTGCACAATGCCCCTCTCGCTCCTCATCCTGGCCCTGAGCGCCTTCGCCATCGGCACCACCGAGTTCGTCATCATGGGCTTGCTGCCCGAAGTGGCGGCCGACCTCGGTGTGTCGATCCCCGGCGCCGGCTGGCTGGTGACCGGCTACGCCCTGGGCGTGGCCATCGGTGCGCCGTTCATGGCGCTGGCCACCGCCAAACTGCCGCGCAAGGCTGCCTTGGTGGCGTTGATGGGCATTTTCATCGTCGGCAACCTGCTCTGCGCATTGGCCAGTGACTACAACGTGTTGATGTTCGCTCGGGTGGTGACAGCCCTGTGTCACGGTGCGTTCTTCGGTATCGGTTCGGTGGTCGCCGCCGGCCTGGTACCAGCCAACAAACGCGCATCGGCAGTGGCCTTGATGTTTACCGGCCTGACTCTGGCCAACGTGCTGGGCGTGCCCCTGGGCACTGCACTGGGTCAGGAAGCCGGCTGGCGTTCGACCTTCTGGGCAGTGACCGTGATCGGTGTGGTTGCGTTGATCGGCCTGATCCGCTTCCTTCCCGCCAAGCGTGATGAAGAAAAACTCGACATGCGCTCGGAACTGGCCGCGCTCAAAGGTGCCGGGGTCTGGTTGTCGCTGAGCATGACCGCACTGTTCGCCGCCTCGATGTTCACCCTCTTCACCTATGTAGCACCGCTGCTGGGCGACGTCACCGGTGTCTCGCCAACAGGCGTGACCTGGACCCTGCTGTTGATCGGCCTGGGCCTGACCGTCGGCAACATCATCGGCGGCAAGCTGGCGGACAAACGCCTGGCGGCCACGCTGATCGGGGTCTTCATCTCCATGGCCGTGGTTTCGACCGTATTGAGCTGGACCAGCGTTGCGGTGATCCCGACTGAAATCACCTTGTTCCTCTGGGCTACCGCATCGTTTGCCGCCGTACCGGCCCTGCAAGTGAACGTAGTGACCTTCGGCAAAGACGCACCGAACCTGGTGTCGACCCTGAATATCGGCGCCTTCAACATCGGCAACGCACTCGGCGCCTGGGTGGGCGGCAGCGTGATTGCCCACGGTTTCGGCTTGACCAGCGTGCCCCTGGCCGCTGCAGCACTGGCAGTCCTCGCACTGCTGGTGACGCTGATTACTTTTCGTCAGAGCGGCAATGCCGAGCTGGCCCCTGCTACCAACTGACCACCCAGAGGGTTGTATCCATGGCAACTATTTTCGATCCCATCACACTCGGCGACCTCGACCTGCCGAACCGCATCATCATGGCGCCGCTGACTCGCTGCCGCGCTGATGAAGGCCGTGTGCCGAACGCGCTGATGGCTGAATACTATGTGCAGCGCGCCTCCGCCGGGCTGATCCTCAGCGAGGCCACTTCGGTCACGCCGATGGGCGTCGGTTACCCGGACACTCCGGGCATCTGGTCCAACGACCAGGTACGCGGCTGGAGTAACGTGGTCAAGGCCATTCACGGCGCTGGCGGGCGGATCTTCTTGCAGCTGTGGCACGTCGGGCGGATTTCCCACCCGTCCTACCTGAACGGTGAAGCGCCGGTCGCCCCGAGCGCCATTCAACCCAAAGGTCATGTCAGCCTGGTTCGTCCGCTGGCCGACTACCCGACTCCACGGGCACTGGAAACCGCTGAAATCGCCGACATCGTCGACGCCTACCGCGTCGGTGCCGAGAACGCCAAGGCCGCCGGATTCGACGGGGTGGAAATCCACGGCGCCAACGGTTATCTGCTCGACCAGTTCCTGCAAAGCAGCACCAACCAGCGCACCGACCACTATGGCGGTTCCCTGGAAAACCGCGCACGGCTGATGCTCGAAGTGACGGACGCGGTGATCGAAGTCTGGGGCGCTGGCCGGGTCGGCATGCACCTGGCACCACGGGCCGACTCCCATGACATGGGTGACGACAACCTGTCCGAGACCTTCACTTATGTCGCCAGTGAACTGGGCAAACGCGGCATCGCGTTCATCTGTTCCCGTGAGAAAGAAGGCGCCGACAGCCTCGGCCCGCAACTCAAGGAAGCCTTCGGCGGCCCGTACATCGCCAACGAACGCTTCACCAAGGACAGTGCCGACGCCTGGCTGGCCAGCGGCAAGGCCGATGCCATTGCCTTCGGCGTGCCCTTCATCGCCAACCCGGACCTGCCGGCGCGCCTGAAGGCCGATGCCGAATTGAACCAGGCGCATCCTGAAACCTTCTATGCCAAAGGCCCGGTCGGTTATATCGACTATCCGGTGCTATAAAAGCAAAAAGCCCCGAGTTGTGAGAGACGGGGCTTGTTGGGGATAAACCAGAGACGTTCAGCGCGTATGAGATCGCCAAGATCGCAGCCTGCGGCAGCTCCTACGGGTTCTGGGTACACCTGATATTTAAAAGGTGAACCGGCTCGGCGCAGGCTGCGATTTTTTGGCCCCCCCCCGCCCCTTACAGATCAAGCGCTGATCGGACACCCGGTCGCCGCCTGCAGCTCTTCCAGGCTCACACCCGCCGCCAGCTCGACCAGTTTCAGACCTTGCCCGGTCACGTCCAGCACCGCCAGATCGGTGATGATCCGGTCCACCACGCCGACACCGGTCAGGGGCAGGTCGCAGTGTTTGAGCAATTTGTGGCTGCCACCCTTGGCCGTGTGCTCCATCAACACCACCACACGCTTGACTCCGGCCACCAGGTCCATCGCCCCGCCCATGCCCTTGACCATCTTTCCGGGGATCATCCAGTTGGCCAGATCGCCCTGCTCCGAAACCTGCATGGCACCGAGAATCGACAGGTTGATATGACCGCCGCGGATCATGGCAAAGGAGTCGGCACTGTTGAAGAAGCTACTGCCGGGCAAGGTGGTGATGGTCTGTTTGCCAGCGTTGATCAGGTCCGGATCAACCTCGTTGTCGAGCGGGAACGGGCCGATGCCGAGCAGGCCGTTCTCGCTCTGCAACCAGACGTCCATGCCTTCAGGGATATAGTTGGCTACCAGCGTCGGCAAGCCGATGCCGAGGTTGACGTAGAAACCGTCCTGCAATTCTTGGGCGGCGCGTTGCGCCATTTCTTCACGAGTCCAGGCCATGATCAGGCGCTCCGCACAGTGCGTTGTTCGATGCGTTTTTCCGGGTTGGCATTGAGCACCAGCCGCTGCACGTAGATACCCGGCAAGTGAACCTGATCGGGATCCAGCTCACCGATCTCGACAATTTCCTCCACCTCGACCACGCACACCTTGGCAGCCATGGCGGCCAGCGGGTTGAAATTGCGGGCGGTCTTGTTGAACAGCAGGTTGCCGGACTTGTCGGCCTTCCAGGCTTTGACCAGGGCCACGTCGGCGCGCAGCGAGCGCTCCATCACGTACCACTCGCCATCGAATTCACGGGTTTCCTTGCCTTCGGCCACCAGCGTGCCGTAGCCGGTCTTGGTGAAGAACGCCGGGATACCGGCACCGCCGGCACGGAGTTTTTCCGCCAGGGTGCCTTGGGGAGTGAACTCCAGTTCCAGTTCACCGGCGAGGTACTGACGCTCGAATTCCTTGTTCTCGCCAACGTAGGAGGAAATCATCTTGCGGATCTGCCGGGTAGTCAGCAGCTGGCCCAGACCAAAGCCATCGACGCCGGCGTTATTACTGATCACCGTCAGCTCGCGCTTGCCGGTGTCGCGTAATGCCTCAATCAAGGCCTCAGGAATACCGCACAACCCAAAGCCACCGACTGCGAGGGTCATACCGTCTTCGACGAGACCTTGCAGGGCGGATTCAGCACTCGAGTAAATCTTGTTCACTTATTCTTCCTCGAATTCACCACGACACACACGTATGTGGCCACGGCCTGTTTGCTCGGGCCGGGAGCAGACAGAGCCATCCAGCACTGTCCCCCCGATTTTCGCTACTGCGTCAGCTTAGCCCTTGCGCTGCCCCCAGGCCACGGCCAGACCACTGACACAAATCACGACAATGCCGATGACCCCGAACATATCCGGCGTATGACCAAAAATCAGGTAGCCATACATCCCGGCAAACAGGATCTGCCCATAGCTGAAGGGCGCGAGCATGGCGGGTGCGGCGTGGCGAAAGGCCTGAGTCAGCAACATATGGCCGAGCATGCCGCAGGTGCCCAGGCCGATCATGAACAGCGCGTGAAGCAGTGTCGGCATGCTCCAGAAGAAGGCCAGCAGCGCGCTCATGATCAGGCTGTTGAGAATGCCGGTGAGGAAGTTGCTGGTGGTCGGGCTGTCGATGCCGCTGAGCTTGCGGGTCAGCAATTGATAGAAGCCGAAACACAGCGCCGAGCACAACGGCAGGATAATCGCCGGGGTAAACAGCGCCCCGCCTGGACGCACCACGATCAGCACGCCGACAAAACCGGCCAACACCGCCAGCCATTGGCTACGGGTAACCCGCTCTTTGAGCAGTGGAACCGACAACGCCGTCACCAGCAACGGCGCGAGGAAGTTGACCGCCGTGGCTTCGGCCAGCGGGATGTAACGCAAGCCCGTGGTGAAAAACAGGCTGGTGCCGATCAGGCACAGTGCGCGCAACACCTGGAGCCCGGGGCGTTTGGTGCGCACCACCGCGGAAAAACCGCTGCGAGGCACAAAGATCACCAACATCAGCAGCGTGTGCACCACGTAACGTGCCCACACCACCATGACGATCGGATAAAACCCCGACAAGTATTTGGACAGCGCGTCGTGACTGGCGAACAGCAATACTGCCAGGCCAATCAATGCGATCCCTTTGACCGGCTGCTCGGCGCCCTTGTATGACGGGGTGTTCACACTCATTCACATACTCGACACAATTTCCCTACAAAATACATAGCTCGCTACCTGTCAAGATAGCCCAAGCACGTATATAAAGGCACCCCATCGAAACAAGGCGAATGAACGGTCGATCTTCCCGCGCCTTATCTGTTGAAACAACAGGACCCGATTCGCCTTTTGTCTCAGTTGCGCAACGCAGGACTCAAGCGCAGCATGTCCATCACGGTATCGACCAGACGCTCGGCCTCCCGGTGCAGCTCATAGTTGTCGGGCGCCAACAGCCATTGGTAAAGGATGCCGTCGATGAACGCATGCAGGCTGATCGCAGCCCGGACCGTATCCAGATTCTCCGGAAGCTGCCCTCGATTCACTGCATTGCGTAATGCCAGCCCGATACGCACATTGCACTCCAGGCTGGCGACGCGGCGCTGCTGACGCAGATCGCACATTTCATCGGTGAGTTCGCACTTATGAAACAGAATGTCATTAATACGCTGGGTCTTCGGGTCCAGGGCAACTTGATGAAGCAAATGAATCAGCAGCTTGCGCATGCAACCCAAGGGGTCGAGCTCCGCTTCATCTTCACTGGCCTTGGCCATCTCATCCAGCGGCTCATGCAAGGTGTCGAGCATGGCCTGAACCAGGTCCCCCTTGTTGCTGAAATGCCAGTAGATGGCCCCGCGCGTAACACCCGCCAGCGTTGCGATATCCGCCAGTGTGGTGCGCGCCACACCCCGCTCATGAAAGGCTTTCTCTGCCGCTTCGAGTATCTGGCTACGGGTTTCCAGGGCTTCCTCTTTGGTACGACGGACCATGGCAGTACTACCTCAATCAGGGGGCTTTCAGGCGATACGTAATGATCATCTGAATAAATGTGGGGCGAAGTCTCTTGAGTCTCGTCCCCAACCTACATTCACGTCTTTTATGGCTTTTTGTAACGAGAACGGTACGTAGCCAGGTATTTACAAACAACCATGAACGTAAGTATATTCCTTAGTAAGCTACTTATCTACTCAGCGCCTATTTTTTAACCTTCCATCTTTTCTTGTGTGCAATTGCGCGCCTGACCGAGGATTTTCATGCAATTCAAACCAGCTATTACCGCTCTGGTTGCTGCCGTTGCCCTGGCAACGCTGCTCAGCGGCTGCAAAAAGGAAGAGGCAGCCCCTGCCCCACAAGCCCCTCAGGTCGGCGTTGTCACCCTGCAAGCTCAAGCCTTTACCCTGACCTCCGAGCTTCCGGGCCGCACGACAGCGTTCCGCATGGCGGAAGTCCGCCCTCAGGTCAACGGCATCATTCTCAAGCGTCTGTTCAAGGAAGGTGGCGAGGTCAAGGCCGGCCAGCAGCTGTATCAGATCGATCCATCGGTCTATGAAGCCACCCTGAAAAGCGCCCAGGCGAACCTGCAATCGACCCGGTCGATTTCCGATCGCTACAAGCAGTTGGTCAACGAGCAAGCGGTCAGCCGCCAGGAATACGACACGGCCCTGGCCAATCGGTTGCAATCGGAAGCCAGCCTGCAAAACGCACAGATCAACCTGCGCTATACCAAAGTGCTCGCCCCGCTGTCCGGGCGTATCGGTCGTTCGTCGGTCACCGAAGGTGCACTGGTCAACAACGGCCAGGCCGACGCCATGGCGGTGATTCAACAACTCGACCCGATCTACGTCGACGTCACTCAGTCGTCGGTAGAGCTGCTCGAACTGCGCCGCGAACTGGAAAGCGGTCGTCTGCAAAAGGCCGGCACGAATGCGGCCATGGTCAAGCTGACCCTGGAAGACGGCAGCCAGTACACACAGGACGGCAAACTGGAGTTCTCCGAAGTCTCGGTCGACCCGACCACCGGTTCCGTGACCCTGCGCGCCGTGTTCCCGAACCCCGACCACACCCTGCTGCCGGGCATGTTCGTCCACGCGCAGTTGCAGGCCGGGGTGAACGCCGCCGCGATTCTCGCCCCACAGCAAGGCGTGACTCGCGACCTGAAAGGTACTCCAACCGCGCTGGTGGTTGGCCCGGACAACAAGGTCGAACTGCGTCAGCTCAAGGCCAGCCGCACTGTCGGCAGCCAGTGGCTGATCGAAGATGGCCTCAAGGCCGGCGATCGTCTGATCACCGAAGGTCTGCAATTCGTCAAACCTGGCATTGAAGTCAAGGTCAGCGAAGCGACCAACGTTTCTTTGAAAAACCCGGCCCCTGCACAGGCATTAAACAAAATTGCAGGCGGCAAAGGGGAGTAAACCATGTCGAAATTTTTTATCGACCGTCCGATTTTCGCCTGGGTAATTGCCCTGGTGATCATGCTGGTCGGGGCTCTATCGATCCTCAAGTTGCCGATCAACCAGTACCCGAGCATTGCGCCACCTGCTATCGCAATCCAGGTGACCTACCCAGGTGCTTCTGCACAGACCGTGCAGGACACCGTGGTGCAAGTCATCGAGCAGCAGCTCAACGGTATCGACAACCTGCGTTATGTCTCCTCGGAAAGTAACTCCGACGGCAGCATGACCATTACCGCGACCTTCGAACAAGGCACCAACTCCGATACCGCCCAGGTTCAGGTCCAGAACAAGCTGAACCTGGCCACCCCGCTGCTGCCGCAAGAAGTGCAGCAGCAGGGTATCCGCGTGACCAAGGCAGTGAAGAACTTCCTGTTGGTGATCGGCGTGGTCTCGCGCGATGGCAGCATGTCCAAGGACGACCTGTCCAACTACATCGTTTCCAACATGCAGGACCCGATCTCGCGGACCGCGGGTGTCGGCGACTTCCAGGTATTCGGTGCCCAGTACGCCATGCGTATCTGGCTCGACCCGGCCAAGCTGAACAACTTCAACCTGACGCCGGTGGACGTGAAAGCCGCGGTTGCGGCGCAGAACGTCCAGGTCTCCTCCGGGCAACTCGGTGGCCTGCCGGCCATGCCGGGGCAGCAACTGAATGCCACGATCATCGGCAAGACCCGCCTGCAGACGGCCGAGCAGTTCAAGTCCATCCTGCTGAAGGTCAACAAAGACGGATCGCAAGTGCGTCTGGGTGACGTGGCCGATGTCGGCCTCGGTGGCGAGAACTACAGCATCAGCGCCCAGTTCAACGGCAGCCCGGCTTCCGGCCTGGCGGTAAAACTGGCCAACGGCGCCAACGCTCTGGACACCGCCAAAGCCTTGCGCACCACCATCGATGGTCTCAAGCCGTTCTTCCCGGAAGGGATGGAAGTGGTGTTCCCGTACGACACCACCCCGGTGGTGACCGAGTCGATCAAGGGTGTGGTTGAAACCCTGGTCGAAGCGATTGTGCTGGTGTTCCTGGTGATGTACCTGTTCCTGCAGAACTTCCGCGCCACAGTCATCACCACCATGACCGTACCGGTGGTATTGCTCGGGACCTTCGGGATCCTCGCGGCGTTCGGTTTCAGCATCAACACCCTGACCATGTTCGGTATGGTGTTGGCCATCGGCTTGCTGGTGGACGATGCCATTGTCGTGGTGGAAAACGTCGAACGGGTGATGAGCGAGGAAGGACTGTCACCCAAGGAAGCCACCAAGAAATCCATGGGGCAGATCCAGGGCGCCCTGGTCGGTATTGCCCTGGTGCTCTCGGCGGTACTGCTGCCGATGGCGTTCTTCAGTGGCTCGACCGGGGTGATCTACAAGCAGTTCTCGATCACCATCGTTTCGGCCATGGCGCTCTCGGTACTGGTCGCCCTGATCTTCACGCCGGCGCTCTGCGCCACCATGCTCAAGGCGATTCCCAAAGGCGAGCACGGCGTACCGAAACGCGGCTTCTTCGGCTGGTTCAACCGCAACTTCGACCGTGGCGTGCAAAGCTACGAGCGCGGTGTCGGCAACATGCTCAAGTACAAGGCGCCGTACCTGCTGGCCTACCTGATCATCGTGGTCGGCATGATCTGGCTGTTCACCCGCATCCCCACGGCCTTCCTGCCGGAAGAAGACCAGGGCGTACTGTTCGCCCAGGTGCAGACCCCGGCCGGCTCCAGTGCCGAACGGACTCAGGTGGTGGTCGACGAAATGCGCGAATTCCTCCTGCGTCCAAGCGCCGAAGGTGGTGAAGGTGATGCGGTCAACTCGGTATTTACCGTGACCGGCTTCAACTTCGCCGGCCGTGGTCAGAGTTCGGGCATGGCCTTCATCATGCTCAAGCCATGGGACCAACGCTCCGCGGAAAACAGCGTGTTCAAGCTCGCGGCCCGTGCACAACAGCACTTCTTCACCTTCCGTGACGCCATGGTGTTCGCCTTCGCCCCGCCAGCGGTATTGGAGCTGGGTAACGCCACCGGTTTCGACGTCTTCCTGCAGGACCGTGCCGGCATCGGTCACGACAAGTTGATGGCGGCGCGTAACCAGTTCCTCGGCATGGCCGCGCAAAGCAAGGTGCTGTCGCAGGTCCGCCCCAACGGTCTGAACGATGAGCCGCAGTACCAGCTGACCATCGACGACGAACGCGCCAGCGCCTTGGGCCTGACCATGACGAACATCAACACCACCCTGTCGATCGGACTGGGCAGTAACTATGTCAACGACTTCATCGACCGCGGTCGGGTGAAGAAGGTCTACATACAGGGTCAGCCCGGCGCTCGCATGAGCCCCGAAGACATCAAGAAATGGTACGTGCGCAACGCCAGCGGAACCATGGTGCCCTTCACCGCCTTTGCCAAGGGTGAGTGGATTTACGGTGCACCCAAGCTGTCGCGCTACAACGGTGTGGAAGCCATGGAAATCCTCGGCGCTCCGGCACCCGGTTACAGTACCGGTGAAGCCATGGCCGAAGTCGAGGCGCTGGCCAAGAAGCTGCCGGCGGGTGTCGGTATCTCCTGGACCGGTCTGTCCTACGAGGAACGTCTCTCCGGCTCGCAGGCGCCGGCGCTGTATGCGTTGTCGCTGCTGATGGTGTTCCTCTGCCTGGCGGCCCTGTACGAAAGCTGGTCGATCCCGATCGCGGTGATGTTGGTGGTGCCACTGGGGATCATCGGTGCCCTGCTCGCCACTAGCCTGCGCGGTCTGTCCAACGACGTGTATTTCCAGGTGGGCTTGCTGACAACCATCGGTCTGGCATCGAAAAACGCCATTCTGATCGTCGAGTTCGCCAAGGAACTGCATGAACAGGGACGCACCTTGAGCGAGGCGGCCATTGAAGCCTGCCGGATGCGTCTGCGACCGATCATCATGACCTCGCTGGCCTTCGTGCTCGGCGTGGTACCACTGGCAATCTCCACCGGCGCGGGTTCCGGCAGCCAGCATGCGATTGGTACCGGGGTAATTGGCGGTATGATCACCGCGACTGTTTTGGCGATCTTCTGGGTACCGCTGTTCTTTGTCACCGTGTCCGCCATGGGTCAAAGAAAAGTCGCGGACGAACCCGACTCCATTGAAACTGCAAACGAGGCTGGCCAATGAGCAAGTCGCTACTCTCCCTGGCAATCACTGCATTCGTGCTCGGTGGTTGCTCGCTGATACCTGATTATCAGCGACCGCCAGCGCCGGTTGCGGCGCAGTACCCGCAAGGTCCGGCCTACTCCCCTGTGGAGGCTGCCAACATGGCGGCCGCTGAACAGGGCTGGAAGCAGTTTTTCCATGACCCGGCGCTGCAACAACTGATTCAGACCGCCCTGGAAAACAACCGCGACCTGCGTGTCGCGGCCCTGAACATCGACGCCTTTGCGGCTCAATACCGCATTCAGCGCGCCGACCTGTTCCCGGCCGTCTCGGCGACCGGCAGCGGCAGCCGCCAGCGAGTTCCGGCCAACCTGTCGCAAACCGGTGAGTCGGCCATCACCAGCCAATATTCGGCGACCCTGGGTATCAGCGCCTACGAACTGGACCTGTTCGGTCGGGTTCGCAGCCTGAGCGAACAAGCGCTGCAGCAATACTTTGCCACTGAAGAAGCGCGGCGCAGCACCCAGATCAGCCTGGTGGCCAGCGTGGCCAACGCCTACCTGACCTGGCAGGCCGACAAGGAACTGCTCCAGCTGACCAAAGACACCCTGGGTGCATTCGAGGAGAGCTACAAACTCACCGCGCGCAGCAATGAAGTGGGTGTGGCCTCGGCGCTGGATCTGAGCCAGTCACGGACTTCCGTGGAAAACGCTCGGGTGCAATATGCGCGCTATACCCGTCTGGTCGCACAGGACGAGAACATTCTCGCGCTGTTGCTGGGCACCGGGATTCCGGCCAACCTGCCGGGCAGTCAGCCGCTGGCCGACGACCTGTTGAGCGAAGTCCCGGCCGGCTTGCCGTCGGACTTGCTGCAACGTCGTCCGGACATCCTTGAAGCCGAGCACCAGCTCAAGGCGGCCAACGCCAACATCGGCGCGGCACGGGCAGCGTTTTTCCCGAGCATCAGCCTGACGGCCAACGCCGGCACCGCAAGCCCGGACCTGTCCGGCCTGTTCAAGGGTGGTTCGGGAACCTGGTTGTTCCAGCCGCAAATCAATCTGCCAATCTTCAATGCCGGCAGCCTGAGAGCGAGCCTGGATTACTCGAAAATCCAGAAAGACATCTCCGTGGCACAGTACGAAAAGTCCATCCAGACCGCCTTCCAGGAAGTCTCCGATGGCCTGGCCGCGCGCCAGACCTTCAACCAACAGTTGCAGGCCCAGCGTGATTTCGTCAATGCCAACCAGGACTACTACCGCCTGGCCGAGCGTCGCTACCGGATCGGCGTCGACAGCAACCTGACCTTCCTCGATGCCCAGCGCCAGCTGTTCAGCGCGCAACAGGCATTGATCACCGATCGCCTGGCGCAACTGGTCAGCGAGGTCAATCTGTACAAGGCCCTTGGTGGCGGCTGGAACGCACAGACCGCGAAGAACGAGCCAGTGGCTGAAGAAGCGCCGAAGCTCAAGTTGTTTTGAGGGCCTGACTGAGGAGCGTTGAGCGCTTCTTGATGAGAAAAAAATCCGGAACCTGATAAGGGCTTCGGATTTTTTTTGCCTGCGCCACAGGATTAGAGCGCTTGCGCAGGACGCGGCCAAGGAGCGAGCTTGCTCGTGATAGCGGCTGCCCCGGTTTCCTCGCTTATCTTACGACTGAGCGCAGGTCTTCTGGAACTAGGTAATGCCCTCCTTCATATTTTAGTAAGTGTTTCTTTACCTCAGTTTTCAGCAGAACATCCTTGCAGCCCTCAGCAGCCTCTCGAGATAGTACTTTCGTTGCCTTCTCTTTAATAAGCAGGTCTGCATATGTCCGTGCTGACTGCATCATGATCACGGTCATTTCTCGTGTAGTGAACTCACCAGCACAACGGGTATCCCACTCGCCAGAATACTCATGCACATTCAGCCCGTTTAGAACGCTAACCAAGCTATTGTCATGCGTAATGTATAACCTTAAAGATTCAGAGCTATATGGATTTGGCTGTGACGAACCTCGCCATGAGGTGCGAATCCCGAACGCCAAGGTATCCCTGTCAAGCCGGTAGTTTGCCGTATCAATTTTTATTCCAGTATTGTAAATAGCATCACCCGTTAACGCATCAATTTCGCGACCAGTTCCAACAATAGTGTTGGTTTTTGAATCAAAAACCATTACCCCCAAATCAGTCCTTCCATCCAGCTCAATTGATGTTGCAAAGATGATATATCCTGTTGCTGGCCACACCTTGCAAACAGAGCTATGTCGAATCACTCCTGCCCCGTCATAGAGATTACCAATGAGATCTTTGTGCTCATCTAGACATGATGCATTTGTCAACGCAGAGAAAAAAAAAACAATAACATCAAAATAATTTTTTTAACGACGATTGGAGATGACCTGATTAATTAGAAATTTATTCGACAACATGCGCCAAGAGCACATCCCATATAAGTGCTGTTGAGCTGTAGATTTTTCGGTGGACCTCCCTATTGCTAGCACATTCTTAATGCGCACTGCGTCAGAACCTCAAGTTCTTTAGATAGCTGGACCTTTCGATACTTTCTCTAGCAAGACAGTTATTTCTTATTGCTTCAAATGCTTGAGATTCAGGGGAAATCACAAAGCTCTCAATAGCACAGTTTGCGTCTCTTAGATTAATCCAAGCTCTCTGTGATTTTTTTATATACTCTTGAAGCTCCCCTCCTAACTTTGGATCCGCCTTGTACTCTGTAGATATTCTATTATTTAGATCTTTGTAAACGTCATTCAATTCCTTGTCAGCGCTTTCAGCTTTATACTTGGAACATTCATATACATCTTGACTATCCACGCCTCCAGATAAACATAAATCAGGATAAGCAGCGTCTGCATAACACACCCCACACCCAAACAACATCACCACAATAAATCTTGCGATCATTAAACCTCTCCAGTTAATTATTTTTTAAATACTTGACCCTATGCCGACCTGGCTCATACTGACTAATTGCAGGAGTATTTTCAATATAAGACATTAACTCTGCCCTGCTGTTGCGCATCCCAGCTTTCATTGGATTGGCGCCCAAAGTAAAACCTTGATACACAAAATCAACTAATACTTCTTGAATGACGGGATCAAGACTTACCCATTCCACCCTGTCGATCTCAGACAAAGTCCATTTGTTATAATTTGAAATAGCCCTTTCAATGTAGCCAGGGTAGATGATGTTAAAAATTGATATTTGTTGATCTTTAGTTATTTCGCCAATTGAAATCTTGCTGCTTATTACAAAATCTCTCGCAGCCACTCCTTTCAGGCCGCGAGCTAAAGAAATTTCTCTAGCCTTTTTATCGTCGATTCCCGCTCGAGTCATATGGGCGTAAACTTCGTTTTGCGTTCGATTTCCCATATCGTACCCTCGCCCCAAAGTTACGCCAGACAAATCATTTCCTGGCCAGTGAATGACTCTGCTGTAGTGCATCGAGCCTGGATTATCATTACCTTCAGCATCGAAGGTTATCTTGCCTGCAAGGATTTTTAATCCGTCAATAGAGTTGAAATACGTTGCCAACCCCACCGGATGAAAGTGATACACCTTCCCATGCGCCGGCAATCCGACTTTCTCCGCCACTTCATCCCACCAACTCAGCTGTTTGATTCTTCTCTTCTCCGCCACCCAGTTCAGGATGGGCGTCGAACCGCTATGGCCGAGCATTTCATCCAGCACGTCCCACTTCTGCGGTTTGTAATACCACTCGCTTTCATAATGGATGATCAACTGCGAGATCGACTGGGCATGGGCCGGCAGGCGGAGGGCCGCTTGCAGTTCTTCAGCGGTCATCTTGCCGTCGCGGTTGCGGTCGATGATGTCGTACAGCCGGCTCTTGATCGGCCCCTTGTCCCCTTCATCGGCCATGGGGCCGTAGCGCTCGAGTTGCTGTTCGCTGAAGTGGTCAACGGCACGCAGGAACGAGGCCAGGACTTCCCGAGGGGAGTCGTAGTCGAAGATGACGTCGTAGCCGTCCCATGACCAGGGACTGACCCAGGGGGTGACGCCCACTTCTTCGCGCACCCAGCCGTCGAGCAGGGTGTTGTCGGCGTCGTGGAGCAAACCATCGAGGCGGTACCAGTTGTAGGCCCTGCGGTCAGGCGTTGCCGGTACCGCGATTTTTCTCTCGGCCGCGAGGCCGTCGAGCAGGCTCTTGGGGACCAGCAGGTCGGCGTCGCTCAGGGGGTTGGCCGCACTCAGGATGGGCCATCGCGTGACGCTGTAGGTGCCCTGATGCGCCACCACCGCCGTGCCCTTGGCGAGTTTCAGCCAGGTCCTGTCCTGGGCCGGGAGACGATCGGCCCAGGCGCGACTGGCCGCGATGAAGGTTCTCAGGGTGTCGGGGCTGAATACTTCCAGGTGCAGTTTCTTTTCCGGGCGCTGCGCATGGCAGTCCTGATACAGGCCGAGGTGGCCGATCAACTCCCCGGCCTTGATCGCGACGGGCGAATCGAGCACCACCACCCGATCCTGCGCCAGCGGTTCCAGTGCACCTTGCAGCGATTGGAAATGCACGTACTGGTTGATGCGTTCCAGCTTGCGGTACTCGCCTTCACCGCTGACCGTTAATTCCGTGCCATCCGGCAGTTCCGTGAGCACTTCGCTGTGAAAGCTCGGTTCGGCGTAGACATTGAGCGAGCCCCAGCGTGTCGCCACGTGATATTCGTCCCCGGCAATCTGTTTCAGCTGGGTGATGGCAACATAGCCGCGTAGCGAACCCTCGGCGTTGGTCAGCTTGGCCGGTCCGAGGGTGTTCTCCAGCTTGCGGTAATCACCGTCGCCGCTGACGGTGACCTCCGCCCCCCGTGGCAGGAGGTCGAGCACCTTGCCCCGCCACGCGGCCTGGTTGCGCACGTTCAGGCCGCGGAGCTCTGGATGGCCGGGGCGGACGTCGTTCACCGTCGCCTTGACGCGACGGACCGCCGCCTCGGGCCAGAACGCCGGGCGGGCCAAGGTGGAATTCGCCTGGTAAACCGCCCAATCCTGCAGGTGCAGGTACAGGCTGTAGAAGGTCAGGCTCGGCGGAGTCTCGCTGCTGCCTTCGATTTTCGGCGCTTCCAGGCGATGGCGAACCAGTACGAAGCCGCTGGCAAACGGCGCCTCGACGGTCACCTCTGGCTCTGGAAAGAAAGTGTTGGTAGGGGTGTGCTCGGGGATGCGATAGGCCACCACCTCACCATCGGCCAGGCAACGCACCAGGGACTGATCCAGGATGCCCTCGGTGCCGGCATCGAAGTGCACGCCACCGTGCCACATGCCACTACGGCCCAAGGGGTAGTAACCGGCTCCGGCCTTGGCGAGTTGGGTCAACTGCAGCAGTGGGTTGCGCTGGTCCTTGTTGCGCTGGTCCTTGAACGGATGGCTCCAGTTCTGTAACGGTTGCAGTGCGTCGGCACTGGTCTCGGGAGGCAAGGATGACCGGACCGGGCCTGTGTCGGGCGTCGGCAGGATCGGGGCATCGCGCACATCAAACCGAGAGTTCCGGCCACTGGAGCGCCGTCCAAAAAGCCAAGTGAACAAGGTGGTCATGCGGTGTTTTGCTCCTTGCGAAGGGGTCAGCCAGAGAGAGGTACCGGTCTCTTCTCTATAAACAACGATGGATCATCTTGAGCGACCGCAACACCCCCTGATGTATCAACAGGAACGCCCCTATAACCTTTGCCGAATCTGCCTACAATCGGCTGCCAGCTAAATGACGGATTGGGTACTCAAGGCGGCAAAAGCGCAAAGATCTTGAAGGGCTGGCTGCAAGCGCGAAACCCTAAGTGGCCGTTACTGCGGGAATGGGTATGTACGCCGGCCAAAAGCCAGGATCAAAAGATCGCAGCCTGCCGCAGCTCCTACGGTGGGATTTGGGTACATTCGCGAGAGACAGGTTGGCAATAGAGTATCTACAGGTGATCGAATGCCTTGGCAGGAGCTGTCGGTCGATGCTCGATTGCTCGCGATAGCGGCTTCAATGCCCCTACGTGCCCCCTTGGGCGCGGCGGCGAAACAAAGAGCCCATGACCGCAGCGTAGCTGCCTTCCCATCCACTACGGCCAACTGAGCGGGCATCCAGCGACGCCTGAAAAAATCACCACGAAAAAAAACGCCCCGGTCCGTGAGGACTGGAGCGCTTTTCATGTTTGGTGCACTCGACAGGATTCGAACCTGTGACCGCTCGGTTCGTAGCCGAGTACTCTATCCAGCTGAGCTACGAGTGCATTTGTGTTTGTTAGACCAGACCACCGCTGGTTGAAGCAAAGTTGCTCACATCACTGCAAACAACTCTTAAATGGTGCACTCGACAGGATTCGAACCTGTGACCGCTCGGTTCGTAGCCGAGTACTCTATCCAGCTGAGCTACGAGTGCATTTGTTGCCGCGCATTATAGTCCGTTAAATCTTTTTGTAAAGCGCTTTTTTCTAGTAATTTCAACAACTTACCGAAGAAGCCAGATTACAACGTACTAAGTAAATAATGGCGGAGAAGGGGGGATTCGAACCCCCGACACCCTTTTGAGGTGTACTCCCTTAGCAGGGGAGCGCCTTCGGCCACTCGGCCACCTCTCCGCAACACGGGGCGTATCTTAACCAACCTTTTCCCCGTTTGCAAACATAAAAAACGATAAAAATTAATGGCTTGGTTCTTCATCCTTCTCTTTCTTGATCCGCAGGTAGATTTCCTCGCGGTGAACCGCCACTTCCTTGGGTGCGTTGACACCAATACGCACCTGATTTCCTTTGACGCCGAGCACCGTAACAGTGATTTCGCCATCACCAATAATCAGGCTTTCTGCGCATCGACGAGTCAGAATCAGCATACCTTTCTCCTCACGCATTTCATTTCAGGGACAACAGTCTGCAAAAAAAAGGCACTCGACCCACAACCGGAGCGGTCGCAGCCCTACATGCCTAAGTATTGACTAGCGCGAGCAAAAGAACAGATTTCAGTCGTGCCGATCAAAAAAACAAAAGGCGCGGAAAACCGCGCCCTTCGGGAAACGCATCACTCGCCCTGTCGGACCGGAGCGTCCAGGTCGAAAGCCGTGTGCAGAGCGCGCACAGCCAGTTCCAGGTACTTCTCTTCGATCACCACCGAGACCTTGATCTCCGATGTCGAGATCATCTGGATGTTGATGGTCTCTTTGGCCAGCGCTTCGAACATGCGGCTGGCAACTCCCGCATGGGAGCGCATGCCAACGCCGACGATCGAGACTTTGGCAATCTTGGTATCGCCAACGACTTCGCGGGCACCGATCTCGCGAGCGGTGTTTTCCAGGACCGCCTGAGCCGCCAGGTAGTCGTTGCGGTGAACGGTGAAGGTGAAGTCGGTGGTGTTATCGTGCGCAACGTTTTGCACGATCATGTCGACTTCGATGTTCGCGGCACTGATCGGGCCGAGAATCTTGAAGGCCACGCCGGGAGTGTCTGGCACACCACGGATGGTCAGCTTGGCTTCATCGCGGTTGAAAGCGATGCCGGAAATGATCGGCTGTTCCATGGATTCCTCTTCATCAATAGTAATGAGGGTGCCCGGACCCTCCTTGAAGCTGTGCAATACGCGCAGCGGAACGTTGTACTTGCCGGCGAACTCGACCGCACGGATCTGCAACACCTTGGAACCGAGGCTGGCCATTTCCAGCATCTCTTCGAAGGTAATCTTGTCCAGGCGCTGAGCCACGGACACGACGCGCGGATCGGTGGTGTAGACACCGTCGACATCGGTATAGATCTGGCACTCATCAGCCTTCAAGGCTGCCGCCAGCGCCACACCGGTGGTATCGGAACCGCCACGACCGAGGGTGGTGATGTTGCCGTGCTCGTCGACGCCCTGGAAACCGGCGACCACAACCACGCGACCGGCCTTGAGATCGCCACGAATCTTCTGATCATCAATCTGCAATATGCGCGCTTTATTGTGCGCGCTATCGGTCAGAATCCGTACCTGGTTACCGGTGTACGACACCGCCGGCACGCCACGCTTGATCAGCGCCATGGCCAACAGGGCAATAGTCACCTGCTCGCCCGTGGAGACAATCACATCCAGCTCACGGGGAACCGGTTGGCCGTCACCACTGATTTGTTTGGCCAGATCGATCAGACGGTTGGTCTCGCCGCTCATTGCAGACAACACAACCACCAGGTCATCGCCGGCTTCGCGGAATTTCTTAACCTTGTCGGCGACCTGCTCGATTCTCTCGACAGTGCCGACCGAGGTGCCTCCAAATTTCTGTACGATCAAAGCCATTTCAAAGCCGCCTCTGCCCGTGAAGGGCGCCCAATAATCACTCAAACAGCTGCGAAGCCCGTCACTAGACGACGGGCTCGGCACGCAGCCTTATAAACCCTGCTCTACAAATGGAACGGCCAGGGCCAGTGCGGCATCCAGGGCGCCAGCGTCAACACCACCGCCTTGCGCCATGTCCGGACGACCACCGCCCTTCCCGCCCACTGCCGCAGCGGCTTGCTTCATCAAATCACCGGCTTTGAGTTGGCCAGTCAGGTCTTTGGTCACGCCTGCAACCAGAACGACCTTTTCCTCATGGACACTGCCGAGCAGGATCACTGCGCGGCCGAGTTTGTTCTTCAATTGATCGACCAAGGCCAACAGCGCCTTGCCGTCCTGACCGTCCAGACGCACGGCCAGCACGTTCACCCCTTTGACATCCAGTGCATTAGCCGACAGATCGTCACCGGCGGCGCTGGCGGCCTTGGCCTGCAACTGCTCGAGTTGCTTTTCCAGCGCGCGGTTGCGCTCAAGCACAGCCAGGAGCTTGTCGATCACGTTGTCGCGACTGCCCTTGACCAGGCTCGCCGCTTCCTTGAGTTGTTCTTCAGCACCGTTCAGATAAGTCAGCGCCGCGGCGCCGGTCAGCGCTTCGATACGACGAACACCGGATGCGACACCGCCTTCGCTGATGATTTTCAGCAGGCCGATGTCACCGGTGCGATTGGCGTGGATACCGCCGCACAGCTCGACGGAGAAATCACCGCCCATGCTCAGCACTCGCACGTTATCGCCGTATTTCTCGCCAAACAGTGCCATGGCGCCTTTTTTCTTGGCGGTTTCGATATCGGTTTCTTCGGTTTCGACCGCGGTGTTGTTACGCACTTCACGGTTGACGATGTCTTCCAGGGCCTTCAACTGCTCGGGCTTGATCGCCTCGAAGTGGCTGAAGTCGAAGCGCAGACGCTGGCTGTCGACCAGCGAGCCTTTCTGTTGCACGTGCTCGCCCAGCACCTGGCGCAGCGCGGCGTGCAGCAAGTGGGTCGCGGAGTGGTTCAGCGAAGTGGCGTGCCGCACGTCAGCGTCGACCTGAGTCTCGACCTCTGCGCCGATAATCAGGCTGCCCGAAGCCAGCACACCGTGGTGCAGGAACGCGCCGCCGGTCTTGGTGGTGTCACGCACATCGAAACGCGTCACGCCGGTTTGCAGATAGCCGCAATCGCCGATCTGGCCGCCCGATTCAGCGTAGAACGGCGTTTGATCGAGAACGACCACGCCCTCTTCGCCTTCACTCAACACGTCGACCGATTGCCCGTCTTTATAGAGCGCAATCACTTTGGCCGAACCGCTAGTCGCTTTGTAGCCGGTGAACTCGGTGGCCACATCAACCTTGACCAGGCTGTTGTAGTCCATGCCGAACGAGCTGGCCGACCGCGCGCGTACACGCTGGGCTTCCATCTCGCGCTCAAAACCTTCTGCGTCGATGGTCAGGTTGCGCTCACGGGCGATGTCGCCGGTCAGGTCCATCGGGAAGCCGTAGGTGTCGTAAAGTTTGAACACCACATCGCCCGGAACCACGTCGCCCTTGAGCTCGGCCAGATCCTGCTCGAGGATCTTCAGGCCCTGCTCCAGGGTCTTGGCGAACTGCTCTTCTTCGGCTTTCAGTACGCGCTCGATGTGCGCCTGGCCTTGCGTCAACTCAGGGAAGGCATCGCCCATCTCGGCGACCAGTGCGGCGACGATCTGATAGAAGAAGCTGCCCTTGGCGCCCAGTTTGTTGCCGTGGCGGCAGGCGCGACGGATGATCCGGCGCAGCACGTAGCCACGACCTTCATTGGACGGCAGCACGCCGTCAGCAATCAGGAAACCGCAGGAGCGAATGTGGTCGGCGACCACTTTCAGCGAAGCCTGGTTGTCGTTGGTGCAACCGATGGCCTTGGCCGAAGCGCTCAGCAGGCTCTGGAACAGGTCGATTTCATAGTTCGAGTGAACGTGCTGCAGCACGGCGCTGATCCGCTCCAGGCCCATGCCGGTATCCACCGACGGTGCCGGCAGTGGATGCAACACGCCATCGGCGGTGCGGTTGAACTGCATGAACACGTTGTTCCAGATTTCGATGTAACGGTCGCCGTCTTCTTCCGGCGAGCCTGGTGGGCCACCCCAGATGTCGGCGCCGTGATCGTAGAAAATCTCGGTGCAAGGACCGCACGGGCCGGTATCGCCCATGGTCCAGAAGTTATCGGAAGCGTACGGCGCGCCCTTGTTATCGCCGATACGGACCATGCGCTCGGCCGGGACCCCGATTTCCTTGGTCCAGATGTCATAGGCTTCGTCATCGCTGGCGTAGACCGTGACCCAGAGTTTTTCCTTGGGCAGGCCCAGGACCGACGTCAGGAAAGTCCAGGCGAAGCTGATCGCATCACGCTTGAAGTAATCGCCGAAGCTGAAGTTACCCAGCATTTCGAAGAAAGTGTGGTGACGAGCGGTATAACCGACGTTTTCCAGGTCGTTGTGCTTACCGCCGGCGCGTACGCACTTCTGGCTGCTGACGGCGCGGGTATAGGCGCGCTTTTCCTGGCCCAGAAAGCAGTCCTTGAACTGGTTCATCCCCGCGTTGGTGAACAGCAGGGTTGGATCGTTGCCCGGAATCAAAGAGCTGGAGGCTACACGGGTGTGGCCTTGCTCTTCGAAGAAGCGAAGGAAGGCTTCACGGATTTCTGCGCTTTTCATTAGGTTCTTCCACGGAGACTGCGGCCAAAGGCCGGTGCAAAACGTCCAAAGACGGAGCGACGGCAAAGGGCCGCATTATATCGGCCCTGCGCTTTGGGTACAGCGTGTTTATACGATAGAAAGGGTCAATCAGACCGCTAGCTTTATCATTTTCCGGAAAACTCGGCAAATGTGTCGACGACTTGCTCGATCTGCGCGCGGCTGACATCCAGGTGAGTCACCATCCGCAACCGCGTGGCGGCGCTGAGCTTGATCCCGCGCTCGGCGGCAAAAGCCTTGATCGCCTCGGCCCGCTCGTCCATCTGCACGTAGACCATATTGGTCTGCACCGGCTCGACCGCATAACCGGCCGCGCGCAGGCCTTCGGCCAGCAACTGGGCGTTGGCATGGTCATCGGCCAGACGCTGCACCTGATGATCCAGCGCATACAGCCCCGCCGCCGCGAGAATGCCGGCCTGGCGCATGCCGCCACCGACCATCTTGCGCAGTCGCCGCGCCTTGCCGATCAACTCGGGCGTGCCGCACAGCACCGAACCAATCGGCGCGCCAAGGCCTTTGGACAGGCACACCGACACCGAATCGAAATGCCGGGTGATCTCCCGCGCATCGACACCCAGTTTGACCGCGGCGTTGTACAACCGCGCGCCATCCAGGTGCAGGGAGAGGCCATGCTCCTGGGTAAAACGGCGGGCCTGGGCCAGGTACTCCAGCGGCAGGACTTTGCCCTGCATGGTGTTTTCCAGGGCCAGCAAGCGCGTGCGGGCGAAATGGAAGTCGTCCGGTTTGATTGCCGCGGCCACTTGGGCCAGGTCCAGCGAGCCGTCGGCCTGGACGTCCAGTGGCTGTGGCTGGATCGAGCCGAGCACCGCCGCGCCGCCACCTTCGTACTTATAGGTATGCGCCTGCTGGCCGACGATGTATTCGTCGCCGCGCTCACAATGGGCCATCAACGCCAGCAGGTTGCTCATGGTGCCGCTGGGCACAAATAAAGCTTGAGCAAAACCCAGGCGTTGGGCCAGTTCGGCTTCAAGGCGGTTCACCGTTGGGTCTTCACCGTACACATCGTCCCCGGTGGCGGCAGTTGCCATGGCCTCAAGCATTCCGGCAGTCGGTTGGGTCACTGTGTCGCTACGAAGATCGATAACACTCATGGAACAGGCCTCGGCAATGGGACGCGAACGTCGCCGCTCACTAAACGGGAAAATCCCTTTCGAACCCGATTACTGCGGTCATCGCGCTGGATAATCAAGGCTCGGGTCAAGAAAAGCCTGTTCACGCCAACGGAAAATTCGATTCATATCATCAAAAAGCAGCGATGCGCAGCTCAGAAATATATGTTAAAAACTCACCGCCGCCAGAAATGCTGGTGGCAACGTTCTCAGGGCGGGGTGCAACTCCCCACCGGCGGTAATTGCGCGCAATGCGCATAGCCCGCGAGCGCTTGGTGACACGGACGGCTTCGGCAGTATGCGTCGGCAAGGTCAGCAGACCCGGTGTGATCCCGGGGCCGACGGTCATAGTCCGGATGAAGAGAGAACGGGATTGGCGCCAAAGGGCCGTCCCAGGCATTCGTGCGGTTAGCTGCGCGGATCGACCGGAACGTACCCTTAAATCCCATTCGATTCATAAGCCCTGTTTTTCACACAAACAGGAGTCAGAACAGATGCAACCCACCGCAATCGATAGCAAGAGCAAAAACCATCAGGGCGAACGCGTCGCGTTTATCCAGGCCTGCTGGCACAAGGAAATCGTCGACCAGAGCCGTAAAGGTTTCGTCGCCGAAATGCTCGTCCAGGGCTATCAGGAAAGTGACATCGATTTCTTTGAAGTCGGTGGCGCCTTTGAAATCCCGCTGCACGCCAAGCTGCTGGCCAAATCCGGCCGTTATGCCGGCATCGTCGCTGCCGGGCTGGTGGTGGACGGTGGCATCTACCGCCACGAATTCGTCGCCCAGTCGGTGATCAGCGGCCTGATGCAGGTTCAGCTGGAAACCGAAGTACCAGTGTTCTCGGTCGTACTGACCCCGCACCACTTCCATGCCGGCGAAGAACATCAGAAGTTCTTCTTCGAGCATTTTGTGCATAAAGGTCAGGAAGCGGCGAAGACGTGTGCCGACACCCTGCACAAGACCCGCGCATTGCGTCGCAGCGAACCGCGGGCGGTAGCGGTTTAAGGCTCAGCCTCGCTCCCACAGAATGACGCAATACCTGTGGGAGCGCGGTTGTTGTGGCGAGGGGGGCAAGCCCCCTCGCCACCCAAGGCTCGCCCACATTAGATTTGTGTCGGGATTGAGATCCGGGTCAGACCAGGTCTTCGGCGGTGGTCGGCACTATCAGAATCCCTGCCCGCAAGCCGTTCTTCACTTTTGGATTGGGGAAGATGATTCGTGCGCCGTCTTCTTCGACGATCCAGCGAGTCTGGGCGATGTCTTCCGCCAGCAAGAAACCCTTTTCCAGCTCCGAGAAGTTCTCGATATCCGCCGGCAGGTGCAGGTGGAAGGTGTCGCTGTGCTTGATGATCTCCCGTGCCACGCTGAACAGCTGCAAGCCGTCCAGCCCGTCATCGGCGAACGATGGCTCGTTGCCTTCGATGATTTGCTTGAGGCGGGTTTCCAGGCGATCGACGTTGACCCCTTCGTTCTGTCCGAATGGCCGGGCCTTGCCCAGTTCCAGGGTGAAGGACTCGGCGCCGAGTTTGTCGTAGGTGTAGGAACTGAAAACGATCGAAGGCTTATTCTGCAGCAGCACCGCGTCCATACCGGCCGCGCGCAGGCGCATCAGCTCCTGGCGTGAATGCTGGCGGCCTTCCTTCCACGGATACAGCGCGAATTGCTCGATCTTCGAGCCGCGAATGGCGGTGTGCAGGTCGTAGTGCAAGCGGCTGCGATCCGGCAGGCTGAAGAAGCTCGCGGCCAGCCGCTCCAGCTCGCAAGCGCGCAGGGCTTCGGAACCGCTGGTCAGTTCGTGACGGCCGTTGAACAGCCGGTTGACGTCCTGCTCGATATAACGCTCACCGTGGCGCATAGCCTCGGGGTTACCGAACAGGAACAGAATGCGTGCACATGGCTTCAAATCACCACGGGCGATGTCATGCAACAGACGGTCGAGCAACTCGATAGGGGCTGTCTCGTTGCCGTGGATGCCGGCCGACAACAGCAAGTCCTTGCCGTTATCGCGAGCTTCAGGTGGCCGGACTTCCAGCGCACCTTCGCTCAACCAGCGCATCCGCACGCCTTCGACAGTCAGTTGAGTCTTCTCCGCCGGTTCGCGGCCGGCGAGGGTCAGTTCAAGCAGTTTGCCGAGGGCGAGCATAGAGCAATTTCCTTAATGGTCGTGTGCGCAATCCGGGCCATGCACGTGGTCTTCGTCACCGACTTCGGCCGGTTCCATTTCCAGTTGCAGACTTACAAGATTAGTCGCCAATGGGCGCAACAGCAGGTTGGCGTACTCAGCATCGCCTTCTTCGACGTCTACGCCGATCAGCAACTGGCCGCGGCCGTCGTGCTGGATCCACAATTCCTTGCCTTGCCACATCACCGCAACGCGGGTGCAGGTCGTTTCCAGTTGAGTGCCGTCGGTGTCTTCAAGGATCAGCTGCAGGGTATCGCTCATTAGTACGTTCTCATCTGGAAATAAAGCGGCGCGCCCGGCTCTGTTGGATCCGGGCGCAAGCTTTTAATTGATCTGGAATGGATAAACCGCGCCCAGTTTAAGGATTTGTGTCAGTTCATCCAGTGCCGTCCGGCACTCAAGCAACAATTGCGGGTCCGCCAGATCGCTTTCGCTCAAGACGTCGCGGTAGTGCTTGTCGACCCATTGGGTCAGTGTGTCGTACAACGGCGCGGTCATGATAACCCCTGGGTTGACCGCTGCCAGCTCGGTTTCATTCAGCGCGACACGAAGACGCAGGCACGCCGGGCCACCACCGTTCTGCATGCTCTGCTTGAGGTCGAAGACTTTCACTTCGCGGATCAGCCCGCCGGAGCTGGTCAGGCTTTGCAGGTATTGCCAGACGCGGTCGTTGTTCTGGCACTCTTGCGGCACGATCAACAGCATCGAACCATCGGCGCGCGACAGCAGCTGGCTGTTGAACAGATAGGAACGCACTGCGTCTTCGACTGTCACCTGGGAGCGTGGTACGCAGATCGCCTTGAAGTTGCCGCCACGCTTGGCCAGCTTGGTCTGCAGTTCAACCAGCATTGCGTCGGTGTCGAGGAATGCGTCCTCGTGATAGAACAGCGCCTCGCCATTGCCCACCGAAATCACGTCGTTATGGAACACGCCCTGATCGATCACCGATGGATTCTGCTGGGCGAAGACCGTGCCCTCTTCGCTCAATCCGTGCAGGCGGGCGACCGCTTGCGAGGCTTCGAGCGTCTGGCGCGCCGGGTACTTTTGTGGAGCCGGGTAGCGGGTATCGAACGCGCTGCGACCGTACACGAAGAACTCGACGCCGGCTTCGCCGTATTCACGGCAAAAGCGTGTGTGGTTGGCCGCGCCTTCGTCACCGAACTGCGCCACTGCCGGCAACGCGGCGTGGTGGGCGAAGTGTTTCTGGTCAGCGAACATTGCCCCCAGCACGCGACTGGTGGTCGGGTGCTCGATGCTGCGGTGGTATTTGCAGTTGAGGTTGGCGGCGGTGAAATGCACGCGACCGTCAGCAGTGTCGGCGCTCGGGCTGACGGTGGCGGCGTTGGCCACCCACATGCTCGACGCCGAGCAGCTGGCGACCAGCAACGGCATGGCCTGTCTGGCCGCCTGCTCGATCACTTGCGCGTCAGTGCCGCTGAAACCCAGCTTACGCAGGCCTGCCACATCCGGACGCTCCTGGGGGGCGAGCACGCCTTGCTGAAAGCCCATTTCCATCAGCGCTTTCATTTTCGCCAGGCCTTGCAGCGCCGCTTCCTTCGGATTGGAAGATTGCTGGCTGTTGCTCTGGGACGCGACGTTGCCGTAGGACAGACCGCCGTAGTTATGGGTCGGCCCCACTAGACCGTCAAAATTGACTTCATAGGATTTCATCAGCGAGGCTCCACGAAAATCTGTTGTTATAGGCATCAATTGCTAAAAATCTGACCAAAATCCCGTAGCAGCTGCCGAAGGCTGCGTTCGGCTGCGAAGCAGTCGCAATTCAGGCTCCCGAGATTCTGACCCAGAATCACGGTGTACCGTTTTGCGACCGCTTCGCGCTCGAACGCAGCCTGCGGCAGCTGCTACGCGCGAAGCGGCTTACGACATCCGCACGCCTGGAGTCAGCGCCGTCGGCAAGGTCAGGCTCGGGGTTTCCAGCGAGGCCACCGGGTACGCGCAGTAATCCGCTGCGTAATAGGCACTGGCGCGATGGTTGCCCGAGGCGCCCACGCCGCCGAACGGTGCGCTGCTCGCGGCACCGGTCAGTTGCTTGTTCCAGTTGACGATCCCGGCGCGGCTTTCCAGCCAGAACTGCTGATAACGATCCTCGGAATCCGACAGCAAGCCGGCTGCCAGGCCATATTGAGTATCGTTGGCTTCAGCGATCGCTGCTTCAAAATCAGCGTAGCGAATCACTTGCAGCAACGGGCCGAACAGCTCCTCATCCGGGCGATCCAGCACTGCGGTCACGTCGAGAATCCCCGGCGTCAGCAACGCGGCCTGGGCGAGGGGCTGAGTCATTTCCAGCAGCGCCACGGCGCCGTTACCGAGCAAGTGTTCCTGGGCTTCCATCAGCGCACGGGCGGCGCCGAGGGAAATCACCGAGCCCATGAACGGTGCCGGTTGTTTGTCGAACTCGCCGACTTCAATCGTCGAGCTGACCTCCACCAGACGCGCCAGCAGCGCATCGCCCCAGGCGCCTTGCGGTACCAGCAGACGCCGAGCGCAGGTGCAGCGCTGCCCGGCGGAAATGAACGCCGATTGAATAATGGTATAGACCGCGGCATCGAGGTCAGCGACCTGATCGACCACCAGCGGGTTGTTGCCACCCATTTCCAGTGCCAGGATCTTGTCCGGACGACCAGAGAACTGTTGGTGCAAATGGTTGCCGGTGCGGCTGGAACCGGTGAAGAACAAACCGTCGATACCCGGATTGGCCGCCAGGGCGATCCCGGTTTCGCGAGCGCCTTGCAGCAGGTTCAGCACGCCGGCCGGCAGGCCGGCTTCGATCCAGCACTTGACCGTCAGCTCGGCGACTTTCGGCGTCAGCTCGCTCGGTTTGAACAGCACGCTGTTACCGGCCAGCAACGCCGGAACGATATGCCCGTTCGGCAAGTGACCCGGGAAGTTGTAGGGGCCGAACACGGCCACTACGCCGTGAGGCTTGTGGCGCAATACCGCGGTGGCGTCGCCCAATGGGCCACTCTTCTCGCCGGTACGCTCGCGGTAGCTTTGCACCGAGATAGCAATCTTGTTGATCATGCTGGTGACTTCGGTGGCCGACTCCCACAGCGGTTTGCCGGTTTCTTCACCAATGCAGCGGGCCAGTTCGTCGGCATGGTTTTTCAGGCTGGCGGCAAAGGCCTCCAGCACGCCGATACGATCTTCCAGCGAGCGTTTGGCCCAGGCCGGAAAGGCCTGCCGGGCAGCCTGTACGGCTGACTCGACTTGCGCGACATTGGCGCCATTACCGGACCACAGCACTTGTTGGGTCACCGGGTTCAACGATTCGAAACCTTCGCCCTGCCCTTCCAGCCATTCACCAGCGATGTATAGCGTGCCCATTATTTCGACTCCCGAGAAACTGGCTGGGCCGACAACGGCACAGCACGTACCTGATCGCCCGCCGTCAGTTGAAGACGTTTGGCTGTTAGTTGATCGACCACCAGGGTGCCAGCGGCGTAACGTGCCGGAGCGGCAGTGATCCGGCAGTCTTCGCGTTTGCGGTTGTGGATCAGGAATGGCGTGGCATCGTCACCCGGGGTGCCGATGGCCAGCACCAGCGCCTGACTGTCGCGCACCGCACGAATCTTGGTGGTTTCGCATTCCACCGCCGGACCGGCGTCGAAGATGTCGACGTAGCCCTGATAACTGAACCCTTCGCTCTTGAGCATGGCCAGCGCCGGCTCGGTGTCGGTGTGAACCTTGCCAATCACGTTACGCGCATCTTCGGAGAGGAAGCAGGTGTACAACGGGAATTTCGGCATCAATTCGGCGATAAAGGCCTTGTTGCCGACCCCAGTCAGGTAGTCGGCCTGGCTGAATTCCATCTTGAAGAAGTGCCGACCCAGGCTTTCCCAGAACGGCGAGCGCCCGGCTTCGTCGGACATGCCGCGCATTTCGGCGATGATCTTGTTGCCGAACAGTTGTGGGAATTCCGCGATGAACAGCATCCGCGCCTTGGCCAGCATGCGGCCGTTGAGACCCGTGCGGTAATCGGCATGCAGGAACAACGAGCACAGCTCGGAGTTGCCGGTCAGGTCGTTGGCCAGGAACAGCGTCGGGATCTCGCGGTAGATATTCAGCTCCTGAGAGGCGCTGACCGTCAGACCAACCCGGAAGTTGTACCAGGGCTCGCGCAGGCCAACCGCACCGGCAATCGCCGAAATGCCCACCACCCGGCCGTCGTCGTCTTCGAGCACGAACAAGTAGTCCGCGTCACCGCGCTCGGCTTCGCCGCGAAAAGTCTTTTCCGCCCAGCCGACCCGATGCGCCAGGCGCTCTTCGTTGGCCGGCAAGGTAGTCAGGCCGGTGCCGGTGCTGCGGGCCAGGTCGATCAGAGCGGGTAAATCGCTGCTGCGTACGGGACGAACGATCATGCTATCTCCTCAGACAGGTGGCTGGCGCCACCCGTGAAACTCGCTGCTTTCCAGGATTCTTTCCAGGCACTCTTTATAGGCGTGGCAGCAGGTGTTAAACCGCCACCAGGCGCACACTGGCACCTTCTCCAACGCCCAGGGCTTCGGCCGCTTCAAGATCCAGAGTCACCGGTTTACCCGGCGCGTAGTCCAGCTCGAGCAATACCGCGCGGTAATCCTGCAACTGCGCATTCGCCACCAGGTATTGACGACCGGCGCCTTTGACCGGCTCGCCGATTTTCACCGGCACCACACGGCTCTGGGCGATCGAACGGATCCCCGAAACGCGGGCATGCAGGGTCGGGCCACCGTCGAAGATGTCGATGTAGTGGTCGGTCTCGAAGCCTTCGCGCATCAGGATGTCGAAGGTGATCTGCGCCCGTGGATGCACTTGGCCCATCGCCTCTTGGGCGGAATCGGGCAGCAGCGGCACGTAGATCGGGTAGTGCGGCATCAGCTCGGCGAGGAAGGTCCGGCTTTTCAGCCCGCACAGACGCTCGGCCGCGGCATAGTTCAGGTCGAAGAAATTGCGGCCGATGGCGTCCCAGAACGGCGAATCGCCATTCTCGTCGCTGTAACCGACGATCTCGGTCACCACCGAATCGGCAAAGCGTTCCGGGTGGCTGGCAACGAACAGCAGACGACCACGGGAGTTGAGTTCCGACCACGGCGAACCCACCAGCTCAGGGACCACGTAGAAGCTGGTCAGCAGGCTGTTGCCCGTCAGGTCATGGCATTGGGAGAGCACGTGGATCTTGTTATGAATCTTCAGCTCACGGGAAGCATGAACGAAGGTTTCATTACGGAAACTGTAGAACGGCTCGGAGTAACCGGCCGAGGCCACGATCGCCGAACAGCCGACCAGTTTCCCGGTGCTGGTGTCTTCGAGCACGAAAAAGTAGCTTTCTTCACCGTTGAAGCTGACTTCGGCGGCGAACGAGGCTTCGGACGCAGCGATCTTGTCGCTCAGGCGTTCGACATCATCCGGCAAGGAAGTGACACCAATCGGGCTGTCCGCAGCCAGACGCTGTACCTCGCCCAGATCAGCCATTTGCGCGGGGCGCATCACCAGCATGGTGTCACTCCTTACTGAAAAAACAGGTCGGTCAAAGTGCCGACTCGGGGAAAAAAATGCCGGGCAGGCCCGGCACAGGAATTTGGCTCAGGGCCTATTACAAGAATAGGCCCCGAGGGGTAGCACGGCCTGTATCAGGCTTGAGTCAGTTTCGCCACGGCGCGCTCGAAACGCTCCAGGCCCTGCTCGATATCGGCGTCTTCAACCACCAGGCTTGGCGCGAAACGAATCACGTCCGGGCCGGCCTGCAGGATCATCAGGCCTTCGCTTTCAGCGGCGTTGAAAATGTCTTTGGCCTTGCCTTTCCAGGCATCGCTGAGGACGCAGCCGAGCAACAGGCCCAGACCACGCACCTCAGTGAACAGGCCGTATTTGGCACCGATCTGTTCCAGGCGGGTCTTGAACTTGTCGTGCTTGGCTTTGACGCCATTCAACACTTCTGGCGTGTTGACTACATCGAGCACCGCGCCAGCCACGGCACAGGCCAATGGGTTGCCGCCGTAAGTGGTGCCGTGAGTACCGACGACCAGGTGCTTGGCCAACTCTTCAGTGGTCAGCATTGCCGCGATCGGGAAACCGCCGCCCAGGCTCTTGGCGCTGGTGAGGATGTCCGGGGTCACGCCGTAGTTCATGTAGGCGAACAGCTCACCACTGCGGCCCATGCCGGTTTGCACTTCGTCGAACACCAGCAGCGCGTTGTGCTCATTGCACAGTTCGCGAGCGCCTTGCAGGTAAGCCAGTTCGGCCGGCAGTACGCCGCCCTCGCCCTGGACCGGTTCCAGCACCACCGCGCAGGTCTTGTCGGAGATGGCCGCTTTCAGCGCGGCCAGATCGTTGAACGGCACGTGAGTGATGCCAACGATCTTCGGACCGAAGCCGTCGGAGTACTTCGACTGACCGCCAACGTTGACGGTGAACAGCGTACGACCGTGGAAGCTGTTCAGCGCGGCGATGATTTCGTACTTTTCAGAACCGAAACGATCGTGAGCCACACGACGGGCCAGCTTGAAGGCGGCCTCGTTGGCTTCGGCGCCGGAGTTGCAGAGGAATACCCGGTCGGCAAAGGTGGCGTCGATCAGCTTATGGGCCAGGCGCAAAGCCGGCTCATTGGTGAAGACGTTGGAGACGTGCCACAGCTTGTTCGCTTGTTCGGTCAAGGCACCGACCAGCGCCGGATGCGCATGGCCCAATACGTTAACCGCGATCCCGCCGCCGAAATCGATCAGCTCACGACCCGACTGATCCCAGACTCGGGAGCCGGCGCCACGCACAGGAATGAAAGCAGCAGGCGCATAGTTGGGAACCATTACCTGGTCGAAATCGGCGCGTTGCACCGGAGCTAGCTCAACGGACATCGGAGTCTCCTGAAGAGGAACGCTTGCCTGAAACTGGCAAGCGATGGGGGGATTGTAAGGACAGTTTTCAGCTTGGCCTTGCCGCCAAGCGACAACTTCTTATAGCGCCAAACCGGCTTTTACCGGGGTTTACGGCAATGCGACAAATAGCGTCGCAAAGGCGCAGTTTAAACGCTGAAGGGGATTGATGCAGCGGGGCATGGCATTTGATTTGACCGAGACTTGGGGCGCGTTTTCGTAGCAGTTGCCGAAGGCTACATTCGGCCGCGAAGCGGTCGTAAATCAGGCGACTCGATTCTTACAGGGAAATCGCGCTACATCCCTTTACGACTGCTGCGCAGCCGAACGCAGGCTTCGCCAGCTGCTACGAGGAGAGCCGCGCCCAAGAACATCAACCGCGCTCTGAAGGCGCCGACGACAATTCGAACGGGCTGCTGTTGCGGCGCTGGTTGCGGTCTTCACGCGGGGTGGCGCCGAAGAAATTGCGGTAGGCGCTGGAGAAGTGCGGCCCCGAGGAGAAGCCGCAGGACAAACCGATCTGGATGATCGACTTGCTGGTCTGCATCAACATCTGCCGAGCCTTGTTCAGGCGCAGCTCCAGGTAATACTGGCTCGGCACGCGATTGAGGTACTGCTTGAAGATCCGCTCCAGCTGACGGCGAGACACGCAGACATGCTGGGCAATTTCATCGGTGGTCAGCGGCTCTTCGATGTTCGCTTCCATCAGCAACACCGCCTGCGTGAGCTTCGGATGGCTCGAACCCAGACGATTCTGCAAGGGAATACGCTGGCGTTCGCCACCTTCGCGAATCCGCTCCACCACCAACTCTTCAGACACCGCGCCTGCCAGCTCGGCGCCGTGGTCACGGGCCAACACTGCCAGCAGCAGGTCCAGCACCGACATGCCACCGCAAGCAGTCAGGCGATCACGGTCCCAGTCGAACAGATGACTGGTGGCGATGACCTTCGGGTAACGCTCGGCGAAATCATCCTGCCAGCGCCAGTGCACCGCAGCGCGGTAGCCGTCGAGCAGGCCCAGTTGCGCCAGAGGATAAACACCGGCGGACAAACCACCGATCACACACCCCGCCCGCACCTGCTGCTTGAGTGCACTGCTCAGTGCCGGGGCCAGGCTCGTCGGCGGCTCGTCCGCCAGCAGAAACAGCTTCTGAAAACCTTCGAGTTTTCCGGCCCAGGGCTCACCCGGCAATTGCCAGGCGCCTTCGACGGGCAGTTCGGCCTGCAGAAACGAGAGCTCGTAAACAACATCCGGATGCACGCGCTGAGCAACACGCAAGGCCTCCTCAGCCAGCGCCAGCGTCAAGGCTTTAGTGCTGGGCCAAATCAGGAAACCAATTCGATGGGCAGTCATGGCGAGCAATCCGAAAACAAAACAGTGTTAGAAGCCGGAAGCGGCAGCAACCAAATTAGACCATCTGGCGCGCGGTGCGCAGCATGACCTAATTTGGTGCACAACGGGAGCGATTACTTCAGGCTGCCCGAGAGGAATTGTTGCAGACGTTCGGATTGCGGATTGACCAGCACCTCACGCGGGTTGCCGCTTTCTTCCACGATACCCTTGTGCAGGAACACCAGCTGGTTCGACACTTCACGGGCGAAGCCCATTTCGTGGGTGACCACGACCATGGTCCGGCCTTCTTGGGCCAAAGCCTGCATCACCTTGAGCACGTCGCCCACCAGTTCCGGGTCGAGTGCCGAAGTCGGCTCGTCGAACAGCATCACTTCCGGCTCCATCGCCAGCGCCCGGGCAATCGCCACGCGCTGCTGCTCGCCGCCGGACATATGGCCCGGGTAGGCATCCTTGCGATGGGACACACCGACCTTGGCCAGGTACAGCTCGGCCTTTTCACGGGCCTCGGCCTTGGAGATGCCAAGCACGTGCACCGGCGCTTCCATGATGTTTTCCATCGCGGTCATGTGCGACCACAGATTGAAATGCTGGAACACCATCGACAGCCGCGAACGCATGCGCTGCAGCTGTTTCGGGTCGGCAGCCTTGAGCCCGCCATCCTTGTTCGCTACCAGTTTCAGCTCTTCATTGTTGAGCAGAATCCTGCCCGCGTGGGGCTGCTCGAGCAGATTGATGCAACGCAGGAAAGTACTTTTGCCGGAGCCACTGGAACCGATGATGCTGATCACATCGCCAGCCGCCGCTTTCAGGGACACGCCCTTGAGCACTTCGTGACTGCCATAGCGTTTATGCAGGTCTTGGACTTCAAGTTTGTACATGCGGTCGGTTCTCACAAAAACAGTCAGTCAGTCGTTGAGCAAGCGCCCGTGACGCAGCGCTTCGCGCCCCGCCACCTTGGCCAGCCAGAAACCGGGTTGGGCATAACGTAGCCGTTCAATGGCAAACAGCACCCCGGACGTACCAGCACACACCGTGCTGACCCGATCGGATAAAGGATCGATCACTTCAAAAATTTCGTCGCCGGCCTCAACCCACTCACCGGGCTGACGCAAAAAGCTCACCACGCCCGGGTGCGGCGCGAACAGCAACTCGGTGCCTTCGAACGGCATGCCTTCGCAAGCGTCCCGGGCAGGTTTGGGCCATTCGCCGCTGATCAAACCCTGCTCGGCAAGAAACGCCAGAATGCCTTCGGCGTGAGCCTCGGCTTGCGGGCGAGCGGTATCGGCCTGACCACCCAATTCAAGGGTGGTCGCCAGGCAGGCCAACGGGATCTTCGCCTGCGGAAACAGTCGCGACAACCGCAGCCACGGCAGCGAGCAGGCCTCGTCAAAGGAACTGCCGCCGGAATCTTCCGCCAGCAGCCCGACCCGCACATCCAGATGCGCCGCCAGCGAACGCCACTGCGGCCAGTGCTGCGGCAAGGCGTACATGTGCAGCGCAGCCTCGGTGTCGCAATGCAAATCAAGCACCACGTCCGCGGTACAGGCATGACTCAGCAGCACTCGCTGCATGCCTTGCAACTGGCTTTCGGCCGGCGGCAACGCGGCCAGCGCATCGGTCATGGCCAGGCGGATCAGCTCGATATTGGCGTGCGGATCATCGCCCAGGCTGCCTGCCAGCTGCGCCGCTACCGGCTCGCTCAGCTCAAAAAAATCGCGGTTGAAATTCTTGCCGCTGGCGAACTCGAAACGCCCTTGATGACTGCCCTGCAGCAGTTGACTGAGGCCCATCGGGTTGGCCACCGGGACCAGTTCGATCACGCCATTCAAGGCGCCTTGGGCTTCCAGT
Source organism: Pseudomonas sp. KH_050 (assembly GCF_057838875.1). Classification (NCBI taxonomy): domain Bacteria; kingdom Pseudomonadati; phylum Pseudomonadota; class Gammaproteobacteria; order Pseudomonadales; family Pseudomonadaceae; genus Pseudomonas; species Pseudomonas sp. KH_050. The sequence continues at coordinate 5,279,822 of NZ_CM174478.1, forward strand.
TCGATCAGGCGCTTTTTCAGCTCCCAGGCCGTGCGCATTCCCGGCAGTTCATCGGCGTGCAGGCTGGCCTGGATATAGGCCTTGCGCTCGCCTTTGCCGAAGCGGAACACCGATACATGGCGCTCGCTGCCCAGGTGGCTCCACGGCAATGGATGATCGATACGTTCCATGGTCAGGCCTTGCGTGGGGCCATATAGCCCAGCCAGCGGTGCTCGGCCATTTTAAACAGGCGCACCAGGATGAAGGTCAGGCACAGGTAGAACACGCCTGCGGTGATATAGGCTTCGAACGGCAAGTAAAACTGAGCGTTCACCGTGCGCGCGGCACCGGTGATGTCGATCAGGGTCACGATGGAGGCCAGACTGGTGGTCTGCAGCATCATGATCACTTCGTTGCTGTACTGCGGCAGCGCCCGGCGCAGAGCCGACGGCAGCAGGATCCGGCGATAGAGCTTGTAGCGCGACATGCCCATGGCCTTGGCCGCCTCGATCTCGCCATTGGGCGTGGCACGCAGGCTACCGGCAATGATTTCAGCGGTGTAGGCACTGGTGTTGATGGCAAACGCCATGCAAGCGCAGAACGTCGCGCTCGATAGCCATGGCCAGAGAAAGCTTTCGCGCACTGCTTCGAATTGCGCCAACCCGTAGTAGATCAAAAACAGCTGCACCAGCATCGGCGTGCCGCGGATCACGTAGGTGAAAAGCCAGGCGCTCAAGTTGATGACCGGCTGTTTGGAGACGCGCATCAGCGCCAGCGGCAAGGCCGCCAGCAGGCCGAAGAACAGCGACAGCGCGAGCAGTTTCAAGGTGGTCAACAAGCCGCTGAAGTACAGCGGCAGGGCCTCCAGAATGACGTTGTAGTCGAAGATCATAGATCAGCCGCCCTTACGCCTACCGAGTAGCGCTTCTCAAGGTGACGCAATGCCAGCAACGAAACACTGGTGATGACCAGGTACATCGCCGCCACTGCTAGGAAGAAGGTGAAAGGCTCGCGGGTGGCATCTGCCGCCTGCTTGGCCTTGAACATCATGTCTTGCAGACCGACCACCGAAATCAGCGCGGTAGCCTTGGTCAATACCAGCCAGTTATTGGTGAAGCCCGGAATCGCCAGGCGAATCATCTGCGGCACCAATACCCGGAAAAACACCTGGAAACTGCTCATGCCATAAGCCATGCCGGCTTCTGCCTGACCCTTCGGGATCGCCATGAAGGCCCCTCGGAAAGTTTCCGACAGGTACGCACCGAAGATGAAACCCAGGGTGCCAATACCGGCCGCCAACGGGTTCAAGTCGATGTAATCGTCAAAACCGAGCATCGGTGCAACACGGTTGAGCAGATCCTGACCGCCGTAGAAAATCAGCAGGATCAGCACCAGGTCGGGAATCCCGCGGATCACCGTGGAATACAGATCGCCCAGCCAGGCCAGCCAGCGTATCGGCGACAGGCGCAAGGCGACCCCGATCAGACCCAGAACAATGGCCAGGACCATGGACGACAAGGCGAGCTGAAGCGTCAGCCATGCGCCATCGAGGATGACAGCCCCGTAGCCTTTCAACATGATTCAGGTCCTCGAAAGTTGGGATGAAAAAATGGCGCAAACCTCAGAGATCCTGTTGCTTGCGCCATTTCGGACTTATTGCTGCGACGAATTACTTGCCGTAAATGTCGAAAGCGAAGTACTTGTCCTGGATTTGCTTGTACTTGCCGTTTTCACGAATGGCAGTGATCGCGGTGTTGATCTTGTCTTTCAGCGCGTCGCCTTTGCGTACCGCGATACCCACGCCGTCGCCGAAGTATTTGACGTCGGTGAAGGCCGGGCCAACGAAAGCAAACCCTTTGCCGGCGTCGGTTTTCAGGAAACCGTCATCCAACAGGGTAGCGTCTGCCACGGTGCCGTCGAGGCGACCGGCCGCTACGTCCAGGTAAATTTCGTTCTGCGAACCGTAAGGCTTGATTTCAGCACCCAGCGGAGCCAGTACTTCGCGCGCGAAACGCTCGTGAATCGAACCGCGCTGCACGCCGATGTTCTTGCCCTTGAGCTCGGCCAGGCTGTCGCTGACCGAAGTACCGGCCTTCATCACCAGACGCGCCGGGGTGTTGTAGTACTTGTTGGTGAAGTCCACGGACTTCTTGCGATCTTCAGTGATCGACATGGACGACAGGATCGCGTCGATCTTGCGCACTTTGAGTGCCGGGATCAGACCGTCGAACTCTTGCTCGACCCATACGCACTTGACCTTCATCTCTTCGCACAGGGCGTTGCCGATGTCGTAGTCGAAACCAACGATGCTGCCGTCCGGCGCTTTCGATGCGAACGGAGGGTACGCCGCCTCGATGCCGATTTTCAGAGGCTTTTCATCAGCGAACGTTGGCAAGGACAATACGGACAATGCCAGGGCGCCAAGCAGCACAAGTTTCTTCATCTTGGGACTCCATCGGTAAAGGACTAAAACGGCAGAGTGAGCGACAGCCCAATATGCGAATGAGTGGAACCTGATTGCGGTGCTTCGGCGCAGGAACCTTGAGTTGAATTCAACGCAAGCAACGACGAGCAAGTGATCGGCATTCTAACGACAGGCCCGAAGCCGATATTTCTTCAATGCGACAACAATTTACAGAAGCACCGAGAAAGCCGACCGAGCTCATTGACAGCCCTGCAAGTTTATGCAGAAGCAAAAGACAGAGAACCGATCTATGTTGCAAATAGCGGGCCTATTATTCGCAAACCCTTCTATTGCGGCAAGTGTAGCGTTGTATCTTATTTTTCGTCGGAATGTGGTGGCCCTGAAATGGGGCTTTGCGTTTCGCTTTGCCTCGAAATCATCCGTTCGGTTACACATTCGGTTACTTGAAAGGCATTGGGTAACAGTAGGAGAGCTCTTACGCGCAGACCGATAATTATTGGTTCGCCATCGCGGGATTGCCCCAATACCAGTCAGCCAAGGATTTTGAGACGAACATCGCCACAGGTGATCGTCCGACCATAGATTTCTGCTAACTGGCTGACATTAGGGCAATACCCTCCACCCCCCAGGCCAACCAAAAAACCCAGCCCACAAAAAAGCCCCACCCGGCTCAACACCAAATGGGGCTCGATGACGCTGAACTCGCTTTACGCGACGTTCATGACCTTGTGTGTTTCGATCAAATGTTGCACCACACCCGGATCTGCCAGGGTGGAGATATCGCCCAGGCCCTCATATTCGCCGGTGGCGATCTTGCGCAGGATACGGCGCATGATTTTCCCCGAACGGGTTTTCGGCAGGCCCGGCGCCCACTGGATGACATCCGGCGAGGCAATCGGACCGATCTCTTTACGCACCCAGTTCTTCAGCTCCAGGCGCAGCGCTTCGCTCGGCTCTTCGTCGCCGTTGAGGGTGACGTAGACATAAATGCCCTGCCCCTTGATGTCGTGCGGCACACCGACCACCGCCGCTTCGGCGACTTTCGGGTGAGCGACCATCGCGCTTTCGATCTCGGCGGTGCCCATACGGTGACCGGAAACGTTCAACACGTCATCCACACGCCCGGTGATCCAGTAGTAACCATCCTCGTCGCGACGCGCACCGTCGCCGGTGAAGTACATGCCGCGGAACGTCTTGAAGTAGGTATCGACGAACCGGTCATGGTCGCCATACAGGGTGCGCGCCTGGCCTGGCCACGAATCGAGAATCACCAGGTTGCCCTCGGCAGCGCCTTCGATGATGTTGCCCAGGTTGTCCACCAGCGCCGGCACTACGCCGAAGAATGGGCGTGCAGCCGAGCCTGGCTTGAGCGCGTGAGCACCCGGCAACGGGCTCATCAGGGTGGCGCCGGTCTCGGTTTGCCACCAGGTATCGACGATCGGGCAACGCGACTGGCCGACGTTCTTGTAGTACCAGTCCCAGGCTTCCGGATTGATCGGCTCGCCGACCGAACCCAGCAGGCGCAAGCTGCTGCCATCAGCACCTTCAACCGCGGCCTTGCCCGAAGCCATCATCGCGCGGATTGCGGTCGGCGCGGTGTAGAGAATATTGACCTTATGCTTGTCGACGATCTTCGCCACCCGGGTGATATCCGGGTAGTTCGGCACGCCTTCGAACAGTACGGTGGTCGCGCCATTGGCCAGCGGGCCATAGACGATATACGTGTGGCCGGTGACCCAGCCGACGTCGGCGGTGCACCAGTAGACTTCGCCCGGACGGTAGTCGAACACCCGCTCATGGGTCATCGCCGCGTACAGCAGATAACCGCCGGTGGTGTGCTGCACGCCCTTCGGCTTGCCGGTCGAACCGGAGGTGTAAAGGATGAACAGCGCTTCTTCGGCGCCCATTTCCTTCGGCGCGCAGACAGTGCCCGCCACTTTCATCAAATCTTCGTACCAGATGTCGCGATGCTGGTTCCACTTGATGTCGCCACCGGTGCGCTTGCACACGATGACCTTCTGAATGCTGTGGGTATCCGGGTTGGTCAGCGCGTCATCGACGTTGGCCTTGAGCGGAATTTTCTTGCCGGCACGCAGGCCTTCGTCAGCGGTGATCACCACTTTGGATCTGCAGTCGATGATCCGACCGGCCAGGGCTTCCGGCGAGAAACCACCGAACACCACCGAGTGAATCGCGCCGATCCGGGTGCACGCCAGCATCGCGACCACGGCTTCGGGGATCATCGGCATATAGATAGTCACCACGTCGCCGCGGTGCACATCCTGGCCGCGCAGGGCGTTGGCGAACTTGCAGACTTCTTCGTGCAGCTCGCGGTAGGTGATGTTGCGGCTCTCGGCAGGGTCATCGCCCTCCCAGATAATCGCGATCTGGTCGCCGCGCTCGGCGAGGTGACGGTCCAGACAGTTGTAGGAAACGTTCAGGGTGCCATCGGCAAACCATTTGATGTCGACATGGTGATCATCGAAGGAAGTCTGCTTCACCGTGGTGAAAGGCTTGATCCAGTCGAGGCGCTTGGCCTGCTCACGCCAGAAGCCGTCAGGATTGACCACCGACTGCTGGTACATGGCCTTATAAGTCGCTTCATCAGTCAGCGTGTTGGCCGCAACCTCGGGACGAACGGGATACAGAGAAGCCGCACTCATCTTTTTTACCTCGGTGACATAGTTGTTTTTGTATGCCTCAGTTGTAGCCGGGGCGGGCCTATAGAACCATTCGACGATGGTAGTAACAAGCCCCTACAAAATGTCGTATTCCCCCCGTAGGAGCTGCCGCAGGCTGCGATCTTCTGGCGCCCACAAGCACGCTAAAGATCAAAAGATCGCAGCCTGCGGCAGCTCCTACAGGGGTTTGTGTGCACCCACCCCATTGCAGGTGTACCCGGTCGGCGTAGGAGCTGCCGCCAGGCTGCGATCTTTTCGGGGGCGCCGCAAAGGCAGGATCAAAAGATCGCAGCCTGCGGCAGCTCCTACGGGTCGTTTTTGCGGCGATTGTTACAGAATCAGTCAATAGTCTTTATCAAAAGCACGTCTATATGAATGCCCTTCACCCGCCTAAAATCAGTCTCGCCAGCAACGGCAATGTGATTAACCAAGTTACAGCCCCCACGAAGGCCGGTTACTCAAGATTCTTTTTTCAAGCTCCACACGCAACCCCAAAAAGGTTGCGTGCCCCCTCACGACCCTGGAAAGGTAAAACGGAAATGAAAGCTTTAGTAGTGTTGGCCCTCAGCAGCTTGTGCGCCACTGCGATGGCTGACGAGGCCCCGACAGACGTCGCCAGCCAGCAATCACCGGTGATGGAGTACAGCTACTCGACTCACCTGGACATCGCCAAAGTTATATCCATGAGCGAAGTTCCGAATGTCTGCGAAGTTGTACCGGCCCGCATGGAATATGAAGACTCCAAAGGCCAACGGCATATCCTGCAATACAGCCTGATGGGTAATGGATGCTCTAACGGCTAAACGCCCGGATCAGACCCAGACACTCGTTACAACTGCCGGCCACAAGAAATCACTCTTGCAGCAAAGATGCCCGGATGCACCGCCCGCCCTGGGACTGTTGCACAGCATCGCCAAATGAAGTGCGACCACGGCACTCGCACTCAACTGATTCTCATCCGATCGTTTTATCGCACTGCTCAGCGCTCCTGGCTGCAGGCGCAAAAAACGCCCGGCGCAACACATCGATTTATACGATTGGTTTTAGCGTATTTATGCGCTTTTTAATCTAATTGGTCAGCGTAGTATGACCTTCACACCCACTGAACAAAACGAACAACCCGGAGCCATCACCATGAAAACCAAACTGATCATCGCCCTGACCCTCTCCGTACTGGCTGCCAACACCTTCGCCGCTGATGGTTATGACCGCACCATCGCCGCCGATGGCTACGACCGCACCGGTGCTGCCACTGTTGCTGCTGATGGCTTTGATCACACCGGCTCCGCCACCCTCGCTGCTGATGGCTTCGACCGCACCGGTTCCGCTACCCTCGCTGCTGATGGCTTCGATCACACCGGTTCCGCTACGCTGGCTGCTGATGGCTTCGACCACACTGGCACCAACCGCCTCAGCTAACAGCTGACCGCGACGTCACAGCCCGGCTTCGGCCGGGCTTAGTTGTTTCTGGAGGAACAAAAAACCCTGCAACTCATCCACAACTGTGGGAGCGGGCTTGCCCTGATGCCAGCCAATTAAGGCTACGACGCGATCCGTAGCAGCTGGCGAAGCCTGCGTTCGGCTGCGCAGCAGTCGCAAATCATGCAATCACGGTTCACCTGTAACACCACAGTGCCTGACTTTACGACTGCTGCGCAGCCGAACGCAGCCTTCGGCAGCTGCTACGAGGAATGCCCTAAGCCAGGAATTCCTTAACTGGCCGGGATTGGGGCCTGCTCGCGATGACCGCGCAGCGGTCACACTAAACGCCACCCAAATTTCCCGCCCGTTCGCAACACCCAAGCTGACAAAAAAATCTCCCCAGCCCCAATCCCCCGCAAACCCTTGCCCCACCTCAACAAAGCCCAGGCCACCCCTCCTCACTGAGCCAATCCGTCGCAGCGGATCTTAAAAACTGGCTGAAATACCCTGATGAAAACCCTTATACTGGCGCAGTCAAAAGGGCTTGAAATATCCCCAAGTCGGGCTATAAACCCACGCTGACTCAGCCTTCAACGGCCATAGGGAAAGGCCCAGCGCCCGCCTCCCATCAGCGACTCCGGGGTCAACCCCAACCAAATTTATGTTTTTTGCGTGCGTTAACCGCCACTGCAAACAATCCTTTAGATCCAAAGCGGCCACTAGCCGTGTGAAAAACCCACCATAAGTGTTAATCACACGGGCTTCTGGCCCTCACGCAGGAGACGACACGTCATGCTGAGCTGGGACGAATTCGACAAAGAGGACGGCGAAGTTGCCGCCAAAGGCGCCAACGCCGGCCACGCTTCTGAAGCCAACATGGACCGCCTCGACAGCGCCGGCGGTGCCGCCGCGCTCGAAGCCCGCGCCGTGACCGCCAGTGACTCCGCCGCGATCATCCGCGCCAAGGCAGCCCTGGACAACCTCGACATCGCCGAAGGCCTGGCCGAACTCGAAGGCGCTTCCGCCCGTGTTGCCGTCGACGAAAAGCGCATGATCAACTGCCGCGCCGACCTCAACCAACTCGTCCCGTTCAAATATGACTGGGCCTGGCAGAAGTACCTGGACGGCTGCGCAAACCACTGGATGCCGCAAGAAGTCAACATGACCGCCGACATCGCCCTCTGGAAAGACCCGGAAGGCCTGACCGACGACGAGCGCCGCATCGTGATGCGCAACCTCGGCTTCTTCTCCACCGCCGACTCCCTGGTTGCCAACAACCTGGTCCTGGCCGTGTACCGTCTGATCACCAACCCGGAATGCCGCCAGTACATCCTGCGCCAGGCGTTCGAAGAGGCGATCCACACCCACGCCTACCAGTACTGCATCGAATCGCTGGCCATGGATGAAGGCGAAATCTTCAACATGTACCACGAGATCCCATCGGTCGCGAAAAAAGCCACCTGGGGCCTGAAATACACCCGTTCGATCTCCGATCCGAAGTTCGAAACCGGCACCGTCGACACCGACAAAGAACTGCTGCGCAACCTGATCGCCTACTACTGCGTTCTGGAAGGCATCTTCTTCTACTGCGGCTTCACCCAGATCCTCTCCATGGGCCGCCGCAACAAAATGACCGGCGTCGCCGAGCAGTTCCAGTACATCCTGCGCGACGAATCCATGCACCTGAACTTCGGCATCGACGTGATCAACCAGATCAAAATCGAAAACCCACACCTGTGGGACGCCGAAATGAAGGAAGAAGCTTCGCAGATGATCCTGCAAGGCACTCAACTGGAAATCGAATACGCACGCGACACCATGCCGCGCGGCGTACTGGGCATGAACGCCGCGATGATGGAGGACTATCTGAAGTTCATCGCTAACCGTCGTTTGAGCCAGATCGGTTTGAAAGAAGAGTACCCAGGGACCACTAACCCGTTCCCGTGGATGAGCGAAATCATGGACTTGAAGAAAGAGAAGAACTTCTTTGAGACTCGGGTTATTGAATACCAAACCGGCGGCGCGCTTAGCTGGGATTGATTCCTTGCGCTGACCACGATCTGCCGGTCATGTCTTGAACCGGCACATCGGAAAAAACAAAAAGCCCTGACTTGTTCAGGGCTTTTTATTGGAAAAACAAACATCCCCCCGCGCGTAGGAGCTGCCGCAGGCTGCGATCTTTTGATCTTGCTCCTCGGCAATCGCCCTAATCGCAAAAAAACTATTCAATGAAATCCCGAAGAGCCCAATCAAAATCCACCGACATACGAATCTGCCCTTTAAGCCGCCCAGGCTTGCGCAGGCGCACAACACCAACATGCGGCAGCAAATCCAGATAAGGCTTACCGTCCTTCATAATCACAACCCTATCACCGACCCAAGCGCGCTTGGCAACGCCAGCGCGCTACCTGGTCTCATGAGAGCGAAATGTCGTTGTGGATTAGTGCTGCGGCACCTTCCTAAAATCGCGAGAAATAAATCTGTTTTTGTTGTAGGAATATTCGTAGACAGTCGTGATGGCCACTCAGTATCGTCCGAGGGTATTCAACCCTCGGCGACTGTATGGACACTGAAAAGGAAAAAACCGGCTGGAATGATGCGGAGCTTGAGGCTTCGGTCGATGCCTACTTGAGGATGTTGGCGCTTGAGATAAGTGGTCAGCCGATCAAGAAGTCTGTCGAGAATCGCCTACTGCGTGAGGGTCTACTGCACAAACGCAGCGCCTCTTCGGTTGAGTACCGCATGCAGAATATTTCTGCGGTATTCGAACAACTGAATTTGCGGCGTATCACTGGCTATATGCCGGCCAAAAATATCGGCGCAGGCGTGAGTGAGAGAATTCGCAAAGTACTCGAAACTAAAGCCATTCCTGATGCGGACGATTACACACCTACTTCTGATGAGGAAACGCTCAATCGTCGCGCCGCAAAGATTCAAAAACAAAAGCCTAAGGCTGAGCCGATCGGCGTAGTGAATCCACAACAATCGAGTAGTACAGGCACCTCGTTCGTGCGCGATCCAGCGGTGAGAGCTTGGGTTCGGGATGCGGCCAATGGCAGCTGCGAAGGCTGTGGAGAGGCAGCACCGTTTGAGAAGGACGGTTTACCGTTTCTTGAGGTGCATCACGTTAAGCATCTGGCACAGAAGGGTTCGGACCGGACTAGCAATGCTGTGGCGCTGTGCCCTAACTGTCATCGGCGTTGTCATCACTCCAGTGATCGGGACGAGTTCACGTTATCGCTTTATAAGAGGGTGAAGCGGTTGGTTGCCGAGGATTAACGGCCTAATGCAGAACCTGTGGCGAGGGGGCTTGCTCCCGTTGGATCGCGAAGCGGTCCCAAATCAGGCAATGGGATCATTCAGTTAGAACCCGAGCGCCAGTATTGCGGCTGCTTCGCAGCCGAGCGGGGGCAAGCCCCCTCGCCACAAAATGTCACCCGACTGAAAAAATCGCGTTAACTGACTGGCACTCCCACAGGTTTGGCGGTGTGTTTAAAAGATTGGGGCACTCCGAAGCCCCGCCCGCTATTAATAGGCCATCCCCTTCCCAGGACCTGAGCGCTCATGAAATTCGACAAAGCCTACTGCCTCAGCCTCGACGAAAAGCTGTCGATCTATGACGTGCGGGATTTGAATTTCGACGAGACGATGGCGTTTGATTCGGCCAAGGAAAGTTTTCACTGCCCTAACGATGCCTGCCGGACGGGGTTCGATTCGCAGAATGTGCTGGGTACGTTCAATGCGAAGAACGTCAATTACATCCGCACGCCGCATTTCAAGAATCTGCCCAGCACCCGGCATGTTGAAGGCTGCCCTTATGGCAGTTCCAGAGCCTTGGCAGGCGGAGAGGATGCCGAGGGCGATACCGATCGGGAGGAGCATTTCCCGTCGGAGTTGCTGCTGACTCGCCGCCAGTATGTGCGCAGGCCGCCTGGTTCGGCGGTAGACGGCGGATCGCCGCGGGATGAGTTGAAGACGCCGTCTGCGAACGCTGCCACAGAGCATGCACCTCGGGAAACAGCACCGGACAAGACCAGCGTCTTCGCCCATCCAGTGGAGTGTTTTGTATCGAATTTCGATGACAAGGACACCCTCAAACGCATGCCGCTGAAGATTGGCGAGCACACGGCGCCTTATGCTTCGTTTTTCAAGAAGATCGAGTACCTGCAGGACAATAAGGGGCTGATTTACTGGGGCAAGATCAAGGAGATCAAGGATTACAAAACCAGTTTCCGGATCGATTTCGAGAAGAAGGTCTGGGTCGAGAAGAAGCCTTACTCAGTGAATGTTTACCTGAGTAAACAGCTGATCGAGAGCTACCGAAAACGTAAAGCCTTCCTCGAAGAAATCAAGAACGCGATTGAGAGCGAGCGGGATCTGTATTGCTTCTTCTACGGCGTGACGCCGGAGTTGAAACAGGTGCCTAGCAAGAAAAGCCCCGAGCAGACGTTCGGGGTGTTCAGTGGGGATATCGAGAATCTCGACCATTTCATCATTCGTGAAGCGCCGGGGTTGGAGGCGAAATAATGAGTCATCCAACGCCCATTCTTCTTTGATAACTGTCCGTACGCAGTACGACTCCCGTCACTCCTGGCGCGCGTTTTCTTCAACCCACTTCAGCTGTCAGGCAAACCGCATGCGCAAGATTTACGACTGCTTCGCAGCCGGACGCAGCCTCGCAGGCTCGTCAGCTGCTACATGAGCCGAACGAAGGCTTCGGCAGCTTCTACGGCCTTACAGCAGCTCAAAACTCCGCTCTTTCACATGCTGCGAATCCAGCCCGATCAGCACCCTGAACTCGCCGGATTCTGCCGCGTGCTTCAACTGTGCGTCGTAAAACTTTAGATCATGCTCGTTGAGGGTGAATTGGATGACTTTCTCTTCGCCGGGCTTGAGCATGACCTTTTGAAAGCCCTTCAACTCTTTGATGGGGCGACTGATGGAGGCGCTCACGTCCCGCACATAGAGCTGCACCACCGTTTCGCCCTCCCGCTGCCCGGTGTTTTTCACCACGACGCTGGCACCCAGGGTCTCGCTGCGCTCCAGGCGTTGGCTGGTCAAGGTCACGTCGGACAGACTGAATTGGGTATAGCTCAGACCGAAACCAAAGGGGTAAAGCGGGCCGTACGCTTCGTCGAAGTAGCGAGAGGTCACTGCGCGAGGATTATCCAGCAGGTGTGGCCGGCTGGTGTTCAAGTGGTTGTAGTAGGTCGGAATCTGGCCCACGGAGCGCGGGAATGAAACTGGCAGTTTGCCGGAAGGATTGTAGTCGCCGAACAGCACATCGGCGATTGCGTTGCCGCCTTCGGTGCCGCTGTACCAGGTTTCCAGCACCGCATCGGCAGCGTCCTGTTCCTTGCCAATGGAAAGCGGACGGCCGTTCATCAGGACCAGCACCATGGGTTTGCCGGTGGCCTTCAGCGCTTTGATCAGTTCGGACTGATAGCCCGGCAATCCCAGGCTGGCACGACTCGCCCCTTCATACGACATGCCGCGGGATTCTCCGACCACTGCGATAACGATGTCGGCCTGCTCAGCGACCTTGACCGCCTCCTCGATCATTTGTTTTGCCGGGCGTGGATCGACCTCGACATCGGACGGGTTGGCGCCAGGCTGGTTCAGGTAGTTGAGGACCGATTGGTCATCCGTGATATCGGCGCCCCGGGCGTAAAGCAATCGATTTGGGTCACCCAGCGCATTGGCAATGCCGTCATAGACCGATACCGCCTGCACCGGTGAGCCGATGGAACTCCAGGTACCGAGGATATCGAGACGGCTTTTCGCCAGGGCCCCGACGATGGCCACCACGCCGTCCTTCTTGAGCGGCAGTACATTGTCCCGGTTCTTCAACAAGACCAGACTCTTGCGCGCGACTTCACGGGCCTGCGCCCGGTGCAGGCGGTCCTCGGCATGGTTATCTGGCGGATCTTCAGGGGCGGCGCCAATTCGCAGGTAGGGATTTGCGAAAAGCCCCAGGTCGTATTTGGCGCCCAGCACGGCTCGCACGGCGTCGTCGATTTCCTTCTGCGAGACCTCTCCTGATTTCAACAGACCCGGCAGCTCCTTGCGATAAAGCGTGTCGGTCATGCTCATGTTGACCCCGGCCTTGATCGCCCGCAGGGCAGCCTCACGGCCATCGCGCGCCACACCGTGGGTCACCAGTTCGTTGACCGCATCGAAATCGCTGATGGTCAGGCCTTTGAAATCCCACTGTTTGCGCAACAGATCGTGGATCAACCAGGTATTGGAGGTGGCGGGCGTGCCATTGATGGCGACGTAGGTCAGCATCATGGCGCCCACGCCAGCGTTTACCGCAGAACGGTAAGGTGGCAGGTAGTCCTGATACATCTTCGGCAGGCTCATATCGACCGAGTTGTAGTCGCGGCCGCCCTCCGCCGCACCGTACAAGGCAAAATGCTTGGCGCTGGCCATGACACTGTCCACCGCACCCAGTTTCGATCCTTGCAGCGCGTTGACCATCACCTGGGCATAACGCGAGGCCATATAGGTATCTTCGCCCAGACCTTCAGACATCCGTCCCCAGCGCGGGTCTCGGGTGATATCGACCATGGGCGAGAACACCATGTCCAGGCCATCGGCACTCGCCTCCTTCGCTGCGATGCGTGCGCTCAAGGCGACGGCGTCCACGTCCCAGGTGGAAGCCAGGCCGAGGCCGATCGGAAACAGCGTGCGATGACCGTGAATGACGTCGTAGGCAAAGAACAAAGGGATTTTCAAACGGCTGCGCAAGGCGGCGTCCTGAAACGCTCGCAGATCCGAACGGCCAGTCACATAGAAGAGGCCACCGACTTGCCCCTGGGTTGCCTCTTCAAGAAAGGTCTCTTGAGGCATTTGCTGGCCGATGCAGTTGAGTCTGAGCTGACCGATCTTTTCTTCAATGGTCATGCGCTGCAGGAGATCGGCGATGAACAAGGCTTTGTCATCCCCGGGAACGGAACCCGACTCGGCCCGCCCCGGCTGACAAAGCAGCAGAGTGACCAGGCCAATCACCGTTACCATTTTCACTTTTGTCCGTCCTCGGACCAACAATAAGGTGCTGAGCCCTAGACTCGGCCAAAGGAGGGGCTATGTCTACTGGTAGTTCTTGTAGCAGCTGGCGAAGCCTGCGTCCGGCTCGTGTAGCAGCTGCCGAGCCTGCGAGGCTGCGTTCGGCTGCGCAGCAGCCGTAAAATCATGCACTGCGGTATTTCCGACAAACCGTGTTAGCAGGATTTACGACTGCTTCGCAGCCGGACGCAGCCTTCGGCAGCTGCTACGGAGCAAGAGCGCCAACTGTTTATCCGATCGAGAAAAAACGAATCGATCAAAAAATTGAGTTTGATCCGGGCACAAGACAACTGTACAAAAACACAGTATTTTATTGAATCGCCACTCTCGTGCCCCGGAGAAAACCATGGCCTCTCTTGCGATGAAAGTCACCCTCGAACGTATTGCCCTGTTTCAATTCACCCCCGAACACTGTGCCCAGGCCCGCGATTTACTGGGCTGGAGCCTGGAGCGGCTGTCACAGGAGTCAGGGGTTTCAGTAGAAGCCATCCGGCTGTTTGAAGCCCATGGGGATTTGCTGGACGTCACCCGTTTGGCCCTGGCGTTTCGGCTTGAGGCCGAAGGCCTGGTGTTTTTCCCGGGCTTTGCGCCTGGCAGAGGGATGAACGTCAGAGGTGCAACGCCTGATCCGGTCGGGCGGGCTGATTACGCGATGATTGAGTGAGCAACGTTCCTTTGTTGACGATTATCCCCATTTAGGTATATTTCGCATGAGTACATGGAAGCCACTCTTGTGGTTTAGCAGCAGCAAAAAAAAGACCTCAAGCAAATGCCTGCAGACGTCCAGGACGTCATTGTATTTGCCCTTCACCTGGCACAAGACGGCGAGAAGCATCCGCAAGCTAAACCATTGAAAGGCTTTGGCGGCGCAGGTTTGCTTGAGGTAGTCGAAGACTTCGACACAAATACTTATCGAGCGGTTTATACCGTTCGATTTGGTAAGGCCATTTATGTACTTCATTGCTTCCAGAAGAAGTCGACCAAGGGCATCGAAACCGCACACTGCGATATAGATCTGATTAAGAAGAGACTTCGGGCGGCCCAAGATCATGCAACAGGATCAGAACATGATTGAAATCGAAGAAAGCACTGGCAATGTCTACGAAGACCTTGGGCATGCCGACGCCAATGAGATGCGGGTCAAGGCCCAACTTGCCGCGAAGATCGGTGAAATCATCAAGGCACGACATCTGACTCAGGTTCAAGCTTCAGAGATTCTCGGGCTGTCGCAACCGAAGCTCTCCGAGATGCTTCGAGGAAAGTTTCGCGGTATCAGCGAAGCTAAAATGATGGAATGCCTTTCCCGGCTTGGACGTGATGTGCAGATCATCGTCAAATCAGCCCCACGATCAAGGCGCGAAGGGCGGATTGAGGTCGTATTCACTTAAGCTCCCAGCTACCTCAGGCCGAGTGAACATGCTCCTGCTTGCCAGCGCTCTGGCGGCTATGCCTATCCAGATTCTCCAACACCTGCTCCACCAGTTCCTCAACCGAACAATCCGTTGAGTCCAGCCGCATCACCGGACAGGTCAGGGTTTTGATCCAGGTTTCATGTCGGCGCAGGCTGCGGTTGCCATGGCCACCCTCGTCGTAGCCGGCGGCCCAGGCGAGGAAGGTTTGGGTTTCGCCGAAGCGTTCTCCACCCTCGAAGACCTGTTCGCCGTAGCGCCGGAGTTCCCGGGCGCGCAGGCGTTGCAAGCGGATCTGTGGATCGAGGCGGACGAAGATGGCGTGGGTAAATGTGCAGGTTATCGGGTCGCCCCAGCCGCAGAGAGAACCGGAAGCACCCAGCTGTTCAGGCTTGTGACCTGTTCTTGCAGCAGTTGAATGCGTTCGTCGCGAGTGCGCCTGCTGCTGAAGGGCTTTTCGCTGGGGTGCCAGTAGAGGCTGGCCAACGGGTTACAGGTTGTTGACAACGACTTGCTCCGTCCCGCTTTCGACCTCCAGCCACCACGCCCATCCACGCTGGGGCTGTTGCAGGTTGAAGACTTCACCCATTTGCGGCGTGGCGATGGACACATTGCGCTCCCAGGCCAAGGCCAGGATGCGATCGAAGGGTTCGTGCCAGGCGTGCATCGACAGGTCGAAGGTGCCGTTGTGGATCGGTAGCAGCCAGCGGCCCTTGAGGTCGATATGTGCCTGCAGGGTTTGTTCGGGCTGCATATGGATGTGCGGCCAGTCGACGTTGTAGGCACCGGTTTCCATCAGGGTCAGGTCAAAGGGTCCGTACTGTTCGCCAATGCGCTTGAAACCATCGAAATAGCCGGTGTCACCACTGAAGAAGATCCGCGTGTCGCCGTCGATCATGACCCACGACGCCCATAACGTGCGGTTGCCATCGAACAGGCCGCGACCGGAAAAGTGTTGCGAAGGCGTAGCGATAAAGCGAATGCCGTCCACCTCGGTGTCCTGCCACCAATCCAGTTGGCGCACTTTGCCGGGCTCGATACCCCACTTGATCAGGGTATCGCCCACGCCCAGCGGCGTGAGGAAGTACCGGGTTTTGTCGGCCAGTTTGAGGATGGACTGATGGTCGAGATGATCATAGTGATCGTGAGACAGGATCACCGCCTCGATCGGTGGCAGCTGTTCGAGGCTGATGGGGGGCTGATGGAAGCGCCGCGGGCCGGCCCATTGCACTGGCGATGCGCGCTCGGCGAAGACCGGGTCGGTCAGCCAGAATTTATCGTGCAGTTTGAGCAGCACGGTGGAATGGCCGAGACGGAATACGCTGTGATTCGGCGCGGCGAAGAGCGCTTCGCGGGTCAGGGCTTGAACCGGGATATCCCCTGCCGGGCGGGTATTACGCGGTTTATGGAACAGCATGTTCCAGAATATCCGCAAGGTTTTGCGCACGCCTTCGCGCTGCACCGGCGCGTGGTTGCGGTAGTGACCTTGATCTTGCAAAGACGCTTCAAGGCCGACAGCGCGGTCGGCGCGGTCGGCGCGAGATAAGGGAGTGGCCATGATGGATGGGGCTCCAAGGAATACGACGAGGTTGTCGCGTTCCGTTGCTGGACGATAATTGGCCAATGCATGCACGCTTGGGCCGAGACTCTATTCTTACCGAGCAATTACACTGCACGGTGTAGTTTCTAGATTGCAACAAACTCGAGAGCAAGTAAACTGCAGAGTGTAAGTTTCCCTAGTTCCCGCCGAAGCCTATTTATGACAGCTCCACTGCGTCTCACCGACCGTAAACGCGACGCCATCATCCAGGCGGCCATTGTCGAATTCCGTGCCAACGGTTTCGATATCACCAGCATGGACAAGATTGCCGCTACGGCGGGGGTTTCGAAGCGCACGGTGTACAACCACTTCCCCAGCAAGGAAGAGCTGTTCGCCGAGATCCTGAACAAATTGTGGAACAGCATCTGCGCGGAACAGGAAACGCCGTACTACAACGACCAGCCGCTGCGCCCGCAACTCGAAGCAGTGCTGCGGGCCAAATTGCAGATGCTCTCGGACAATAATTTTCTCGACCTGGCTCGAGTGGCGATCGCCGCCACTATCCACTCTCCCGAGCGCGGCCAGGACATGGTCGCGCGGCTGGGCGAACGGGAAGAAGGTCTTACGGTGTGGATTCGTGCAGCCCAGGCAGATGGTCGGTTGAAAGCTGTCGACCCGGTTTTTGCCGCGCACCAGGTGCAAGGGCTGATCAAGGCGTTCGCCTTCTGGCCGCAGATTTCCATGGGCCAGCCCGGGTTGTCGACAGAGATGCAGACCTCGGTCGTCGAGTCGACCCTGGACATGTTCCTGAACTGCTATCAGCTGTAGGCCGAGGCTGCCGTCAGACCAGTTACCCTTTCCTGCTGGGCTTCTGCGCAGCTCTAGTGTCTGGAATAAATGACACTATTCCTGGCATTTCCCGTGCGCCACTAAAACACGACAATTTGTTTCTGAAGAAAATAGGTAAAGATGGAACCCGCACACTTCCATCAGCAAAAGCTACAAAGGTTATGGTCTATCGACCTTAACTCTGAAGGAGTTTTCTGGCCGTCCCAAAACAATATGCCAGACCATCACTTAGGCAAACGCTCAGCTGCGACAGGCAGATCGCCAAGATCGCAGCCTGCGGCAGCTCCTACGCCGATCCCATACACCCACAAATTATCGGGTGTATGCAAACCCCGTAGATACCGTCTTAACCCTCACCGGGCAAGCGCAAGTTTCGGGTCAAATGGTTGGCCCGATTTGATCACTCCAAAGATGATGTGCAGCAGCTTGCGCATCGCTGCACAGATGATCTGCTTGGGGGCCTTGCCGTTGGCTTTCAATCGCTCTTTGAGCGCGATAATCGCTTCGTTATGCTGCATCGCCACCAGACCTGGCATGTAGAGCCCGGTGCGGAGTCGCGCTGATCCGATTTTCGAGATAAAGGTGCGGCCCTTAAGCTGGCCAGACTCTTCCAGCTTTGGATTTAAGCCCGCCGCCGCCACCATTTGTCGAGGATTCGAATACTTTCGCAGGTCGCCCAGCTCGGCAAAAAGCATCTGCGCCGATTTGTCGGCAATGCCATCAATGGTCACCACCAAGTCGCGCATTTGGCGCATGTCCGGGTCGTCATCAATGTGTTTCTTCAGCGCCTTTTTGGTTTCGGCAATCTCTTTCTGGATGTGGTTGATGACGGAATTGATCGAAACCTTGACGCTGTCGTCGGACACGTCCAGACGATTACGTTCCATTTGCAGCATTTCCTGAAGGTCATTCAGGCGACGAACCATGGCCTTCACCTGTCGATACTTCAGTGGCTCCGGCGCCCACAGCGTTAGCTTTTCATGCTTTTCCTTGGCGAAATCGGCGATTAGCTTGGCGTCGGTCTTGTCTGTTTTGACCCGTTGCAAATCACTCCTGGCATGGGCTTTGGTCTGCGCAGGATTGACGACACAGACCCGATAGCCCTTGTTGTACAAGAACTCGGCCAGCGCTTCGTGGTAGATGCCGGTGGCTTCCATCACGATTAAGGCTGAAGGCTCGACGTGCTTCTGCAGCCAGGCGTGGAACTCCTCGAACCCCTTGATTGCATTGGGCAATTTTGCTTTGGTTTTATGTTTGCCGTTAGGCAGGTATTTGGCGATGTCAAAGGTGTGTTTAGCGGCGTCGACGCCAACATAATCGGACATGATCGTCTCCCAATTGAATCAATTGTGATCATCACTGCACTCTGTCCAACCTTGCGAATGCGGGCTCTCGCCAGAGACGGGCCCAAGATACCGTTCGAACTATATGAGTGAGTGTGGAGGGTTGGAGCACGATCTACGTCGCAGGCTCTAGGCCTAAGGAGCTGCACGGCTTCCAAATCCCTCCCTCGATGATCAGTCGAGAACTATCGCTCCTGGCGGAGCGATAGTCGAGATACAAGGAGCTGCCGCAGGCTGCGATCTTTTGGCGGCCCCCCTGACTGGCTTGCCTGCGAACACCGAAGTCCGGGAGCGTGGGCGCTCGACCGGGTATGCGGCCTGTCACACCAGGGTGTGCAGGGTTGAGCGGGACTATCGATTCGAGAAGTAGTCGCACCTGTGGCGAGGGAGCAAGCTCCCTCGCCACAGTTAATCGTCCGAGCATAGATTTCTGTTAACTGACTGGCCTAAGGGCAAGCCCTCTACCTCGAATCACCCCACCACCGGCTGCACCAGACTGCGCTGCGCCGAAATCTCCGGCACGTCCTCGCGACGCATGTAGACCCGCAGCGGTTCGGTGATGTTGATGCGATCGTCGATATTCTGGTCTAGCAGCAGCTGAATCAGCTCGCGCTTGAGGGTCATGGTTTGATGGATCGCCGGCTGCCAGACAAATTCGCTGCAGGGGATGATCGCGTCATCCGCGACGTCCATGCCGAAGGAGTCTTCGCTGAAACGAACGATATGCCGGCCGGCCTTGCGATTGAAACCGACGAAACCCCTGAGTTGGTCGGCGGCCTGGCAGATAAGCTCGGAAGTGATGCGCATGCTAAACCTCACGGTAGGTCCCGAAGGACAAGTGATCGATGGTTCGCACGCGAGGCAGGAGCAGCATTTTCTTCAGGTTTCCCTCTGACGGGGAAACTGTTGGGCCAAAGAATACTGCAAAGAACCGCACAAAAGCGCTGAAAAAATGCCTCAGACACCGGTTGATGTCGGTTTGGCGATAGCACTGGTAGCGCTCAGTTGTTAAAACTGGTCCTTTGAAATCGCTCTCCACGAAAGGACCTCGACTATGCCTGCCACTTTCCGCAAAAGCGCCCTGCTGCTGAGCCTGATGCTCGGCCTTGGCCAGGCACAGGCCAGCAGCCAGCCAAGCCCCACCGCCCTGGCCACCGCGACGGGCATCCCGCACCCGGCGGTCATTGCCCACCGCGGCGCATCCTTCGATGCACCGGAATCCACCGCGGCCGCTTACAAACTGGCACGCGACCTGGGTGCCGACTACCTGGAACTGGACCTGCAACGCAGCAAGGATGGCGTACTGTTCGCCCTGCATGACGACAACCTGCAACGCACCACCGACGTCGCGAGTAAATTCCCCGAGCGCAAAGACAGTCCCGCCAATCAATTCACCCTGGCCGAACTGAAAACCCTGGATGCCGGCAGTTGGTTCAACAGCGCCTACCCGGACCGCGCGCGTCCGTCCTATGTCGGTTTGAAAATTCTGACCCTCGACGAAATCATCGATATCGCCCAGGGCAACCCGCTGCACAAGCCCGGGCTGTATATCGAAACCAAGGAGCCGAAGCAGTTTCCGGGCCTGGAGCGCGACCTCAAGGATAAATTGCAGGACCGTGGCTGGCTCAGCCCGATCGGCTCGAAACTGGCGAAAGGTGCTATTGCGGTCGGCCAGGGCAAAGGCAAGGTCGTGCTGCAAACCTTCGACAAGAGCAGCCTGGAGCTGTTGCAAAAAGAGATGCCGCAGGTCCCGAAAATCCTCCTGCTGTGGATCGGTGAAGGCAATATCGAACCGAAATCCAGCGTCACTTTCGCCGACAGCGGGGAAAAGGATAAGGCCACCTTCTACGCCAGACAGGAACCCAAGGACAACGCCGAATTCGAGAAGTGGGTCGACTACGCCAAGGCTCAAGGCGCCATTGGCACCGGACCTTCGGCAGCCCTGACCGCCGGTGGCGATCAAAGCTATTCGGACCTGGTGCAGCCGTGGATGAATACCTTCACTCACGACAAAGGCCTGTTGGTGCATGCCTACACCATCGACGAGCCCGTGGATTACCAGAAAGTGATGGATGCCGGCGTCGATGGCATCTTCACCAACCGCACCGCCGAGCTGCTCAAGTACTTCAAGCGCCCGGCGCCAGCCAGTGTCGCGCAGTTGCTTGAGGCCAACGGCTATTAAACGCCCGGTTTAAATTAAGGGTGAATTAAGTTCAGCGGGCTAATCTGATCCCACTTAAACAGTTCATCCCAAGGAAAGAATCCCATGAAAACGTTGACTGCCCTGTTCGCCGCTGCCGCCTTGACCCTGACTGCCGGCCTGGCCCAGGCCGACGTTCGTCCCGACCAGATTCCGGGCTTGCTCAAGGCCGGCACCATCATGGACCTGGAAAAACTCAACCAGGCCGCCCTCGCCCAGCACCCAGGCACAACGGCGGCCAACATCACCGACACCGAGCTTGAGCTAAAAGGTGCTGACTACATCTACCAGGTGGAAATCCGCGACGCCAAAGGCGTCAAGTGGGACGTGGACCTGAACGCCAAGACCGGTCAGGTACTGAGCAACAAACAAGACAAGTAACTGCATCACGGCAAAAGCCGCGCGGCCTTCGGGTCGCGCGGCTTTTTTCATGCGCTCAGGCGCCCGGTCACTTCATTCAACTGCCCCGCCAACCCGTGCAAATTCCGGCTCGCCGCTTCAGTGCGCTGCACGTTGTTCAGGTTGGTACTGGCGATGGTGGTGATTTCGGTGAGGTTGCGTGAAATGTCTTCAGCCACCGAAGTCTGCTCTTCGGCGGCCGTAGCGATTTGCCGGTTCATGTCGCGTATCGCTTCCACCGCAGTGGTGATCCGCTCTAGCATCGCGCCGGCCTGAGTCACTTGTTCGACGCTTTCTTCACTGCGTGACTGGCCGCTGTCGATGGCTTGGGCCGCATCCACTGCACCCTTCTGCACCGTTTGAATGATCTGATTGATCTCGATGATCGACGCCGCCGTGCGCTGAGCCAGGCTGCGAACCTCATCGGCGACCACGGCAAATCCGCGTCCGGCCTCGCCGGCGCGGGCCGCTTCGATGGCGGCGTTGAGCGCCAGCAGGTTGGTCTGTTCGGCAATGGCGCGAATCACTTCCAGCACCTTGCCGATCCGCCCGCTGTCGGTCTCCAGCTGACGGATGACGGTAGCGGTACTGGCGATTTCGCCACGCATCCGGGTGATGGTGTGAATGGTCCCCTGCATGACTTTTTCACCCTGCTGAGCTGAGTGATCGGCATCATCGGCAGCCCGTGCCGCATCCGCGGCATGCCGGGCGACTTCCTGCGCCGTGGCGGACATCTCGTTCATCGCCGTGGCCACTTGATCGGTGCGGTTGAATTGCTCGTTGGTGCCCTGGGTCATCTGGCTGGCAATCGAATTCAGCTCGCCACTGGCGCTGTCCAGATCCGTGGCGCTGCGCTGCAAGCCGCTGAAGGTTTGCGCGAGAAAATCCCGCAAGGTATTGGCGGCAACAGCCAGCTTGCCCAATTCATCCTGACGATCGCTGGCGACGCGTTCGTCGAAGCGGCCCTGGCTGAGCTGGGCGACGTATTCGATCAGTTTACGGATTGGCTCGACCAGATTGCGGTTGACCAGCCACAGGCTGAGCAGGCCGATCAACAGGCCCGAAGCCAGCATCACCACGATCCCCAGCAGTACGGTGCGATCAGCATCGGCACTGATCCGGGTCGATTGCTCGGCACCCTGCTTGCGCAGTTCGTTGACCAGCTCACTCATTTGCTCGCTGACGGCGCGGTCCACGCCTTTGACCGCGCTATCGCCGGCAGCGGCGTCGGCTCCGGCGGCCAGATAGGCCTCACGGCCCTTCTGATAGGCCGTGCCCAAAACGCGGTGCTCTTCGCGCAGCCGCTCGATACGAGTCTTAAGTTGCGCATCAATTCCCGGGGCGCTGTCCAGTTGGCCGAGAATGCCTTGTACATCGCGCTGGCGATCTTCGAATTGCTTCCAGTACTTGTTCAAGTCTTCCGGCCGCTTGCCGCGCAGCAAGACATTTTTCCATTCCTGAACCTGAACCTTGAATTGCAGGTTGGCTTCATCGATCAGTTGCGAAGTATGCAGCGGGCCATCGATCAGATTGCGATAGTTCTGAACACCGCTGGAAAGAAAATGAAAGCACCCCAGCGCAATCAGCAGCATTGCAAACAGGCTACCGCTCAGCAGTGCCAGGATTTGAGTTCTCAGGGATTTGTGCACAAACATCGAGTGGGATCTCATGACAGGGATAAAGCAGGCCAACAAGAGGCATGCATGACGTCCCGACATCCCTGTCAGAAACACCAAGCCTTTGGCCAACGGCGCGAAAGACTACCTGAGCTTGATCGGCGCACCGCTCACATTCTTTAATGGCTCCGACCACTGGTCATGGCGCTCTTACCGATGTCACCAAGCTGTCATAAAAACGTCAAACAGCCTTGTCATGATGCGGTTCAAGCGAACCTGTGAAACCTGTGACAGACGCGTCCCGCCAGCGAGACTCCATGAACCACAGCATCGGCCAAAGCCATCGTGACACTGATCTGTTCGGTCTGCTCTACGGGTGGCGATGCAGCGACAGGGTGCTGGCCATGCCGGTCAGGCTGGTGTTTTGCAGCGCGATACGGGCACGGGCCAGGGCTTCGGCGCGATCGAACGCTCGGCGGTCAGCCTCGCCGATGTGGCGCAAGAACCCTACATCCTGCTGACGGTCGACGAGGCCGAACAAAGTGCGATGCGTTACTGGGAACACGCCGGCCAACAACCCAAGGTGCGGGTATGCACCAGTTCAGTGGAGGCGGTGCGCAGCATGGTCGCCAATGGCAGCGGCGTAGCGATCCTCTCCGACCTGGTGCATCGTCCCTGGTCGCTGGAAGGCAAACGCATCGAGACCCTCACCGTGACCGACCCGGTGACGCCCATGAGCGTCGGCCTGGCCTGGCACCGCGAACACGCCTTCACCCCGGCGATGCAAGCGTTCCGTGATTACTTCCATGATGCGTTCCTCGCGCCGCAGCAGCATTCGGTGCGGCGCTGAACGCGTTGGCTCAGATCATCCGACCCAGCAGCAGTCGCTCGCGCAGCACGTCATACGCCCAGTGGTAGACGTAGGTGTACGGCAGGAAAAACAGCAGCACGCCGAGGTCCAGAATCAATGCCTGCAACAGGCTGATGTTCAACCACCAGGCTATCAGCGGCACACTGACCGCCACCAGGCCACCCTCGAACAACAGCGCGTGCAGCACGCGGGTCCAGCTGCTCTGAATCATGCCGAGGCGCTTGAGCAAGCGGTCGAACAGGCCGTTGAACACTACGTTCCAGCCCAGGGCGATCAGGCCGATGGCGATAGTCGCGATCCCCATGTCGACCACGGGTTTGCCCATCAGCCAGGCGAGCAGCGGAGTACACAACAGGACCGCGAGCAGCTCGAAACCGATGGCCTGGAAAATACGTTCGGTGATGGATTTGTTGGTGTTCATGGCTGGGCTCCCTAAGTGACGGTGGTTGCCATCATCACCTTAGAGACCGATACTTAATAATCAATAACCATCGATCAAGGCGATAGTTCATGGCCTCTCACGAAGTGTTACTGGCCTTTGTCCAAGCCGCGACCCAAGGCTCGTTTTCCGCGGCTGCACGCAAGCTGGGCAGGAGCCAGTCGACCATTAGTGCCGCCGTTGCCAGCCTGGAAATCGACCTGGATGTGGTGCTGTTCGATCGCAGCAGCCGCAAGCCGACACTGACCCCGGCCGGGCACGTCATGCTGCAGCGCGCCGAAGACATCCTGGACGCTACCAGTCGTCTGGAAATGGCCGCCAGTCAGCTGTCTCAAGGTTTCGAACCGAAGCTGACCGTGGCCATTTCCGACACCTACCAGTCCGACCGTTTCGAGGCGAGCTTGAGCGCCTTCGAGCAG
The DNA here is from genome assembly GCF_057838875.1 of Pseudomonas sp. KH_050. Lineage (NCBI taxonomy): Bacteria > Pseudomonadati > Pseudomonadota > Gammaproteobacteria > Pseudomonadales > Pseudomonadaceae > Pseudomonas > Pseudomonas sp. KH_050. The sequence goes on from NZ_CM174478.1 coordinate 5,304,482, forward strand.
CGTTACCCAGACCTCGAACTGGAATGCCTGATTGCCGAATGCGCCGACCTGATCGCCCTGGTTCAGAGTGGCCGGGCGCAGATTGCTTTCGCCGAGATGCAGCCGAACTACCCGGCGGACCTCGCCAGTTCGACGGTGGACGAACGCACGGAAATTGCCTTATTTGTGTCTCGTGACCATCCGTTGGCAGCACTGGGCAAGGTCGACAAGGACAGCCTGCAACAGCACCGCGAGTTGCGCCTGGCGACCATCGTCAACCCTTATGAAAGCCGCGCCCAGGGCCGGGTCTGGTCGGCGCCGAGCTACCTGATGCTGCTGGAAATGGCCCAGCGCGGGTTCGGCTGGGCACCCTTGCCGCGCTGGCTGGTGGGCCGTTTTGGTGCCGGTTCGCTGCAGGAACTCAAGGTGCGCGGCTGGCCGCGACCGGTTTCGGTCGATGCCCTCTGGTCACGCCTGCATCCCCCGGGGCCGGCGGGAAGCTGGCTGCTGGGAAAAATGCTGGAGTGAGCGCGCGTAGGAGCTGCCGAAGGCTGCGATCTTTTCGGCGGGCAATGCGTTACCCGGACGGGCGCCAGGATCAAAAGATCGCAGCCTGCGGCAGCTCCTACAACGCATCGGCGAACCGACGGGCAAGCGCGGTCGGCGTAGGAGCTGGCGTAGCCTGCGATCTTTTCGGCGGGCAATGCGTTGCCCGGATGGACCTCAGGATCAAAAGATCGCAGCCTGCGGCAGCTCCTACAAGGCATCGGCGAACCGACGGGCAAGCGCGGTCGGCGTAGGAGCTGGCGTAGCCTGCGATCTTTTCGGCGGGCAATGCGTTGCCCGGACGGGCGCCAGGATCAAAAGATCGCAGCCTGCGGCAGCTCCTACAAGGCATCGGCGAACCGACGGGCAAGCGCGGTCGGCGTAGGAGCTGGCGCAGCCTGCGATCTTTTCGGCGGGCAATGCGTTGCCCGGACGGACGCCAGGATCAAAAGATCGCAGCCTGCGGCAGCTCCTACAAGGCATCGGCGAACCGACGGGCAAGCGCGGTCGGCGTAGGAGCTGGCGTAGCCTGCGATCTTTTCGGCGGGCAATGCGTTACCCGGACGGGCGCCAGGATCAAAAGATCGCAGCCTGCGGCAGCTCCTACAAGGCATCGGCGAGCCGACGGGCAAGCGCGGTCGGCGTAGGAGCTGGCGTAGCCTGCGATCTTTTCGGCGGGCAATGCGTTGCCCGGATGGACCTCAGGATCAAAAGATCGCAGCCTGCGGCAGCTCCTACAAGGCATCGGCGAACCGACGGGCAAGCGCGGTCGGCGTAGGAGCTGGCGTAGCCTGCGATCTTTTCGGCGGGCAATGCGTTGCCCGGACGGACGTCAGGATCAAAAGATCGCAGCCTGCGGCAGCTCCTACAAGGCATCGGCGAACCGATGGGCAAGCGCGGTCGGCGTAGGAGCTGCCGAAGGCTGCGATCTTTTCGGCGGGCAATGTGTTGCCCGGACGGGCGCCAGGATCAAAAGATCGCAGCCTGCGGCAGCTCCTACAAGGCATCGGCGAGCCGACGGGCAAGCGCGGTCGGCGTAGGAGCTGGCGCAGCCTGCGATCTTTTCGGCGGGCAATGCGTTACCCGGGCGGACCTCAGGATCAAAAGATCGCAGCCTGCGGCAGCTCCTACAAGGCATCGGCGAGCCGACGGGCAGCGCGGTCGGCGTAGGAGCTGGCATAGCCTGCGATCTTTTCGGCGGGCAATGCGTTGCCCGGATGGACCTCAGGATCAAAAGATCGCAGCCTGCGGCAGCTCCTACAAGGCATCGGCGAACCGACGGGCAAGCGCGGTCGGCGTAGGAGCTGGCGTAGCCTGCGATCTTTTCGGCGGGCAATGCGTTGCCCGGATGGACCTCAGGATCAAAAGATCGCAGCCTGCGGCAGCTCCTACAAGGCATCGGCGAACCGACGGGCAACCGCGGTCGGCGTAGGAGCTGGCGTAGCCTGCGATCTTTTCGGCGGGCAATGCGTTGCCCGGACGGACGCCAGGATCAAAAGATCGCAGCCTGCGGCAGCTCCTACAAGGCATCGGCGAACCGACGGGCAAGCGCGGTCGGCGTAGGAGCTGGCGTAGCCTGCGATCTTTTCGGCGGGCAATGCGTTACCCGGACGGGCGCCAGGATCAAAAGATCGCAGCCTGCGGCAGCTCCTACAGGGGATCGGCGAACCGACGGGCAAGCGCGGTCGGCGTAGGAGCTGGCGTAGCCTGCGATCTTTTCGGCGGGCAATGCGTTGCCCGGACGGGCGCCAGGATCAAAAGATCGCAGCCTGCGGCAGCTCCTACAAGGCATCGGCGAACCGACGGGCAAGCGCGGTCGGCGTAGGAGCTGGCGTAGCCTGCGATCTTTTCGGCGGGCAATGCGTTGCCCGGACGGGCGCCAGGATCAAAAGATCGCAGCCTGCGGCAGCTCCTACAAGGCATCGGCGAGCCGACGGGCAGCGCGGTCGGCGTAGGAGCTGGCGTAGCCTGCGATCTTTTCGGCGGGCAATGCGTTGCCCGGATGGACGTCAGGATCAAAAGATCGCAGCCTGCGGCAGCTCCTACAAGGCATCGGCGAACCGACGGGCAAGCGCGGTCGGCGTAGGAGCTGGCGTAGCCTGCGATCTTTTCGGCGGGCAATGCGTTGCCCGGACGGGCGCCAGGATCAAAAGATCGCAGCCTGCGGCAGCGCCTACAAGGCATCGGCGAGCCGACGGGCAAGCGCGGTCGGCGTAGGAGCTGGCATAGCCTGCGATCTTTTCGGCGGGCAATGCGTTGCCCGGACGGGCGCCAGGATCAAAAGATCGCAGCCTGCGGCAGCTCCTACAAGGCATCGGCGAACCGACGGGCAAGCGCGGTCGGCGTAGGAGCTGGCGTAGCCTGCGATCTTTTCGGCGGGCAATGCGTTGCCCGGATGGACCTCAGGATCAAAAGATCGCAGCCTGCGGCAGCTCCTACAAGGCATCGGCGAACCGACGGGCAAGCGCGGTCGGCGTAGGAGCTGGCGTAGCCTGCGATCTTTTCGGCGGGCAATGCGTTGCCCGGACGGACGTCAGGATCAAAAGATCGCAGCTTGCGGCAGCTCCTACAGCTCTTCAAGCCGCCGCTCGATAAACCGCCGTTCAGGCAATTGTCGAGTCAGTTCCAGGGCACGCTGATAGGACGCCTTCGCCTGTTCGACCCGTCCCAACTGCCGGCAAAATTCCGCCCGAGCCGAATGCGCCAGGTGGTACTCGAGCAACTCGCCGCGCGCCAGGATGCCCTCGATCAATTCCAGCCCCGCCAACGGGCCATCGCGCCGGGCCAGGGCCGCCGCGCGATTCAATTCGATCACCGGCGAAGGCAGCGCCCGCAGCAGCACGTCATACAGGCCGACAATCTGTGCCCAGTCGGTCTCCCCCGCAGTCGGCGCTTCGGCATGCACCGCGGCAATCGCCGCTTGCAGACAGTAGGGGCCAAAGCGCCGGGTGCCCAGCGCCTTCTCCACCAGCCCACAACCCTCGGCGATCTGTTCGGTATTCCACAGTGAGCGGTCCTGTTCATCCAGCACAATCAGTTCACCCGCCGCCGAGGTCCGTGCCAGGCGGCGCGACTCATGCAGCAGCATCAGCGCCAGCAAGCCCATCACCTCCGGTTCCGGCAGCAGCTCCATCAACAATCGAGCAAGGCGTATGGCCTCTGCAGTCAAGTCTTCGCGGGTCAACTGCGCGCCCATCGACGCCGAATACCCTTCGTTGAACACCAGGTAAATCACCCGCAAAACACTGTCCAGACGCTCCGGCAATTCGGCCAGGGACGGCACTTGGTAAGGGATCTTCGCGTCGCGAATTTTCGCCTTGGCGCGCACGATGCGTTGGGCGATGGTGGCCGGAGTCGTGAGAAAAGCCCGGGCGATTTCCTCGGTGGTCAGGTCGCAGATTTCCCGAAGCGTCAACGGCACCTGGGCATCTGCTGCCAGGGCCGGGTGACAACAGGTGAAGATCAAACGCAGGCGATCGTCTTCCACGTCGTCCTCGCTCCAACCGGCCTCTTCAAGCTCTTCCAGCTGGTGGACCAGGGCGGCCCGGGAGGCACTGAAACGCGCCCGCCGACGCAGCGCATCAATGGCCTTGAAGCGCCCGGTCGACACCAGCCAGGTGCGTGGATTATTCGGCACACCGTCACGCTGCCAGCGCTCGACCGCGACGAAGAAGGCTTCGTGTAATGCCTCTTCGGCGAGGTCGAAATCACCGAGCAGGCGAATCAGGGTCGCCAGGATCCGTCGCGACTCAGTGCGATAGACCGTCTCGACCAGAGCCTTGACCGACCCGTTCGCGTCGCCCGCCATCAGTCGGGCATGCCTTCGGTGACCAGTGTCTCCAGCCGATCCAGACTTTGCCCCCAGCCCTCATGAAAGCCCATCGTCTCATGGGCCTGACGATCCTCTTCAGTCCAGTGCATGGCGCGCGCGGTGTAGAGGGTCTTGCCGTCGATATCGTCGAAGGTTACTTCGGCGGTCATGAAAGGTTTTGCGGATGGAGTCCAACCCGGTTTAAAGGCGTCGGTGAAAACAATCCGCCGTGGCGCGACGATCTCCAGGAAGACGCCCTGGGTCGGATACTCGCTGCCGTCCGGCGCGCGCATCAAGGTCCGGAACAGGCCGCCGACCCACAATTGCATCTCACACTCCGGCGTCGTCATCCCATGGGGTCCCCACCACTGCGCCAGCAACTCTGGTTCGGTCCAGGCGCGGAATACCTTGCGGCGCGGTGCATCAATCAAACGGCTGATGGACAACTCGAATTCTGCGGGCTGCGGTGGAGCCAGTGGAGCGTTCATCGGGGATCTCCTGCTGATGATTGTTCTCAGGGATTCAATTCACGTACCGGGCGCACCTCGACACTGCCGACCCGGGCCGCCGGGATATTGCCGGCGACCTGGATGGCTTCATTGAGGTCCTTGGCATCGATCAGATAAAACCCGGCCAGTTGCTCCTTGGTTTCAGCGAAGGGGCCATCGGTGATCGACAGCTTGCCGTTGCGCATGCGCACTGTGGTTGCGGTCTGCACCGACTCCAGCGCCTCGGCGGCGAGCATCCGGCCACTGCCCTGAACCGACTCGGCATAGGCCATACACTCAGCGTCCTTCGGGCTCTCGGGCAGGCTGTGCAGCAGTTGTTCGTCGCTGTAGACCAGGCATAGGTATTTCATGAAGTTCTCCGTCATCAAGCTGATCAACTATGGCTGCTGATTCACGGTTTGGCGAAAAACCCGACGATCAGGGTTGCAGGTCGAACAGCACCGTACCGCTCAGCATGTCGAACGGTGCCGACCAGTGCTCATGCACCACCAACCATTGGCCGTTGATGCGCTGGTAACCGGCGGTCACCCGCATCCAGCAGGCTTTGGTTTCGCCTTTTTCATCGGTTCCGCCGCAATGGGCCAGCCAGTGGGCAAACGCGATATCGGCAGCGGGCACGACGTGCAGTTGGTGAAACTCGAAAATGCCCGGGCCGGGGCAGACTTTCATGCACTCTACCCAGTGGGCGCGGTAGGCCTCTTTGCCCTTGAATTGCAGCGCAGTCACGGCGTCGAACGAGGTGATGTCGTCCGCGTAAAAGCTGACGATTTTCTCGATATCCTTGTCGATCACGGCTTGTTGCCAGGTTTCGATCAAGGCGCGAATTTCAGTTTCGGTGTTGAAAGTGCTCATGATGGTTCTCCTTGCGATTGAGTTGCAGAGGGTCATCGAGTCGCCTGATTGGCGAGGTGTAAATCGTGAAGACACCCATAGTCGTATGACCAAAACTGAAATCGACAGATTCGATCGATTGCCACAAAAATATTTTTGTCTGCCGCAAACTCGATAGAATCTGCCTCTCGCATTCGCCGGAAAACGGACACCGCCAGTGACTACTCAACTTGTGCCCTACGAAAGCCTGAATCCGGTTCAGCGCCGACAAGTCGAGGCCATCGAAATCCACCCGCAGCAAAGGGAATTCTCCGGCGATATCCATGGCGCCTTGCACGCCCTGCTGTCTAACGCCAACCCCGGCGTCAAAGGCTTTGCCCTGCTGTCGCAAGAGGTTCCGGTAGCCTTCCTGCTGCTCAAACGTCCGCCGTGTCTTCCCCATTGGGCCGATAAAGATACTGCCACCCTACACGCCCTGCAGGTCGACCACCGCGTCCAGGGCAAAGGCTATGGCAAAGCCTGCCTCCAAGCCTTGCCACAAGTCGCTCGCCAAGCCTGGCCGGAGATCAACGGCTTGATGCTCTCGGTGGACGCCCACAACGAAGCGGCCGTCAACTTGTACCTCAAGCTCGGATGGGTCGATTCCGGCGAAGCCTACAAGGGCCGGATCGGCTATGAACGCAGGCTGGCGCTGGCGTTCTGAAGAGCTATTTCGACCTGACACGAATAGCTTCGGCGCAAGGAAGATCGCCAGGATCGCAGCCTCCAGCAGCTCCTACGCGCCGAAAAATGCATACCTGTGCCAATCATTCTGTCTTCCCTTACAAACTCAACTCCATTTCATGCCAGGCCATCCCGCCATGATCAGAGTCTGAAGCCTTGAGGTAGATGAAATCGAACTGTTCATAAAACGCTACATGTCGTTCCTTGCACATCAGGTGGATGCTCGCCTTGCTCAGGCCTCGCATGCGTTTGATGAACTCGCTCATCAATAACTTCGCTACCCCCTGCCCTTGATAATCCGGATGCACCACCACCGACATGATCACCACATGCGGGCCGTCCGGATCGTGGCCGATCAGTTCCTTGAAGGCTTCATCAGCCATTTCCACCTGCCAGGCGGCACCGGAGTTGATAAAGCCTGCGACCACACCCTCGATTTCAGCCACGATGAACCCTTGAGGCCAGGTGGCGATGCGCGTGGCGATTTTCTCTCGGGTCGCGGCTTCGTCACCTTCGTAGGCAACGGATTCGATGGCGAAACAGCGGTCCAGATCAGCGGGTGTGACCTGGCGGATAACAGCGTTTGATAATTTCATAGAAGACAACAGTTACCTTGTAAGGCGAAAACGATAGGCGCAACGGCCGGTTTTGTGGGCTTTTCTTGCCGGCCGCGACCGCCTGCAAAGCGGATCAGCCCTCCTTGAGCGGCAGCCAGATCTCCAGAGTCCCTTCTTCTGTCTGCGGATTGAAGTCCGCGCTGTAACGCTCGAACTCCGGCGCATCCGCGGCTTCATGGGCAGAATTGGGCAACCAGGTTTTCCAGATGTATTGAAAGGTCTGGGGCAAGGTATCCAACGGGCCTTTGTGCTCGAACACCGCATAGTATTGTGGCTGTACTTCAATCCAGCGGTACTGCTCGGGCAAGTCATCGAGCTTGCTGATTTCGACTCCGGCAATGTATTCAAAACCGCCTTTTCCGTCCGGGTTACAGCAGATGCCGTAGGTCACGTCACCCTTTTGGCCCGGGACTTTGCCGATATGCGGAATGAATGCTTCCCAAAGCTTTGGGATGCCCTGGGTTGTCTCGATAGTAAAGCGCCCGCCAAGCCCCGCGATCAGCAGAAAATGTCCATGTTCAAAACGTGGTTCAGGCCGATCGGCATTTTTTTGCTCGTCCATGAAAGCAACCTCGATAGGTGAAAGTGGGTTCGGCTGGGAGTATAGAAGCCGACTCAAATTTCCCCAGTCAAAGACCTGGAAGTTCAACGACAGCTGCCGATCCGATAAACTCGTGATAACCGGATACGATCACGTAGACTGCGAAATAACAGAAGATCGCTGCAGATGCCATATAGGAATACCGTAGCAGCTTGTCGCCCATCAACTTGCCACCGTGGGTGGCGGCCAGGCATAAACCGATCACCCAGACCAATCCGGCACAGAAGAACCCTGCCAGAAATAGCGCGGAACTGAGCAGGCTGCCACCGCCCGAACGGGCAATGAGCGTCCCGCCTACCGCGGCGAACCAGAGGATGGCGCTCGGCGATGACATCGCCAGGAAGATCCCGCGGAAAAACTCCCGGCGATGGGAGCCGCTGCTGACCTCACCTGCTTCGACCAGTGTCGCTTGATGATAGATCGCCGAATAAATCATCTTCGCGGCGAAGTACAACAACAGTGCCGAGCCGCCGATCCACAGCACCCAGCGCACCGCCGAGTACTGCAACAGAACGGTCATGCCGGCCAACGCCAGCAGCGCGTAGATCAAATCACCGACACAGGTCCCCAGCCCCAGGGCAAAACCCTGGAAGTAACCACGTTGCATGGCGAGGGTGATCATCGCGATATTGGCCACGCCGATATCCAGGCACAAAGAGAGGCTCAGCAAGAAGCCACTGGTAAATTCCATCGTTCATTCCATCGAATGGGGTGAATTGTCGGCGGGTATCAAACACAGTTTTTAAAAGACTTTTTAACGCAGCTTTTTTAACCCGAAACGGGCGCAGGGCGTTTCGCAGAACAATGCGCCGATGGTAAATGTGCCGAAAGTTGGCGCAAACGGCCATCGAAATATTTGAATACATGCGCTGGACAACCTGCCATCCCTGCCCTTATCGTGCGCTGCAGGCCACCGCAGTGGCCGACGTCGCTCGGACGGTTCCGGGCGCTTACGTACCAGAGGCAACAATGGCTGACCAAGGTTCGCCGCGCCGCTTTGCGCGCATAGATCGACTCCCCCCTTACGTATTCAACATCACTGCCGAGCTGAAGATGGCCGCCCGTCGTCGTGGCGAAGACATCATCGACTTCAGCATGGGCAACCCCGACGGTCCGACGCCGCCGCATATCGTCGAAAAACTCGTCACTGTTGCCCAGCGTGAAGACACCCACGGTTATTCCACGTCCAAGGGCATTCCGCGCCTGCGTCGGGCGATTTCCAATTGGTACAAGGATCGCTACGAGGTCGACATCGACCCGGAAAGCGAAGCCATTGTCACCATCGGCTCCAAGGAAGGCCTGGCACACCTGATGCTCGCCACCCTCGACCAGGGCGACACAGTGCTGGTGCCGAACCCCAGCTACCCGATCCACATTTATGGTGCGGTGATTGCCGGCGCCCAGGTGCGCTCGGTGCCTCTGATCCCTGGCGTGGACTTCTTCGCCGAACTGGAACGGGCGATTCGCGGCTCGATCCCGAAACCGAAGATGATGATCCTCGGCTTCCCGTCCAACCCCACAGCGCAGTGCGTGGAGCTGGACTTCTTCGAGCGGGTCATTGCCTTGGCCAAGCAATACGACGTGCTGGTGGTCCACGACCTGGCCTACGCCGACATCGTCTTCGACGGCTATAAAGCCCCGTCGATCATGCAGGTGCCGGGCGCCAAGGACATCGCGGTAGAGTTTTTCACCCTGTCCAAGAGCTACAACATGGCGGGCTGGCGCATTGGTTTCATGGTCGGTAATGCCGAACTGGTCAGCGCCCTGGCGCGGATCAAGAGTTACCACGACTACGGCACGTTCACCCCGCTGCAGGTCGCGGCCATTGCGGCGCTGGAAGGTGATCAGCAGTGCGTGAAAGACATCGCCGAGCAATACCGGCAGCGGCGCAACGTGCTGGTCAAAGGCCTGCATGAACTGGGCTGGATGGTCGAGAATCCAAAGGCTGCAATGTACGTCTGGGCCAAGATCCCGCAAGCCTATGCACACCTCGGCTCGCTGGAATTCGCCAAGAAAATGCTGGCGGAGGCCAAGGTCTGTGTGTCGCCGGGAGTGGGGTTTGGTGAATACGGTGACGACCATGTGCGCTTTGCCCTGATCGAAAACCAGGACCGGATTCGCCAGGCAGTGCGCGGGATTCGCGGGATGTTCAGGGCGGATGGTTTGGTAGCGAAAACCGGCGTCTAGCGCAAACCCGCCAGATTACCGGCCACAAAAAAACCGCAGCGATGCGGTTTTTTTGTGGGTGGTACGAGCGGGTACCCCGATCCCCTGTGGCGAGGGGGCTTGCCCCCTCGCCACAGCTTTTTAGATCACCAGCGACAGCAGCAGGATGAAGATCAAGGCAACGACGGAGAGGATGGTTTCCATCGCGGTCCAGGTCTTGAAGGTTTCGGCGACGGTCATGTTGAAGTACTGCTTGACCAGCCAGAAGCCCGCATCGTTGACGTGAGACAGAACCAACGAACCTGCGCCCGTTGCCAGCACCAGCAATTCAAGATTGACCCCCGGAACCATTCCCACCACCGGCACCACAATGCCCGCACCGGTAATGGTTGCCACGGTCGCCGAACCAGTGGCAATACGAATCACCGCCGCTACCAGCCACGCCAGCAAAATCGGCGAGATCTGCGCATTGACCGCCATATGGCCGATCACATCGCCCACACCGCTGGTCACCAGCATCTGCTTGAAGCCACCGCCAGCACCGATGATCAGGATGATCGCGGCCGTTGGCGCAAGGCTGGAGTCGAGCAGTTTGAGCATTGTCTTCGAATCAAAACCGCGTCTGTAGCCAAAGGTGTACAGCGACAGCAGCAAGGCCAGCAGCAAGGCAGCGATCGGGTGACCGATCATGTCCATCCAGTTGCGCACGCCGTTACCTTCAGGCAACACCACATCGGCGAAAGTCTTGAGCAGCATCAGGAACACCGGCAACAGCACGGTGATCAGGGTGATGCTGAAGCTTGGCAGCGTGGAGGCTTCCGGCTCATGGGCCAGTTGATCCACCAACTCCTGATTCGGATGACCCGGAATGTATTTGGCGATGAACGTACCAAACAAGGGACCGGCAATGATGGCAGTCGGCAGCGCGACGATCAGGCCGTAGAGAATGGTTTTGCCAATGTCGGCACCGAATATGCCGATGGCCAGCAACGGACCCGGGTGTGGCGGAACAAGACCGTGAACCGCAGACAGACCGGCGAGCAGCGGGATACCGATTTTGATCAGCGACACGCCGGTACGTTTGGCGACGATGAACACCAGCGGAATCAGCAGCACGAAGCCGATTTCGAAGAACAACGGAATGCCGACCAGAAACGCCGCAAACATCATTGCCCATTGCACGCGCTCTTTGCCGAACGCCTGGATCAGGGTGCGGGCGATCTGATCCGCCCCGCCTGATTCGGCCATCATTTTGCCGAGCATGGTGCCTAACGCCAGGATGATGCCGACGAACCCGAGAACGCCGCCAAAGCCGTCCTGGAAGGCCTTGATGATCTTGTCCACTGGCATGCCAGAGGTCAGCCCGAGGAAACCGGCAGCAATGATCAACGCAATGAACGGGTGCATCTTGAATCGGGTGATCAACACGATCAGACCGATGATGGTGACCACTGCATCGACTAGCAGATAGGTCTCTTGGGACATGCCAAACATAGGGGGTGTCTCCTGCTTGTTGTTTTTATTAAAGTCGGTTTGAACCGTCTGCTAATGGGACAGCGCTATCTCTATGGAGCAAAACTTACACCTCAGGTTCCAGACCATGTTCGAGCCACCAGACATTGGCCAGCTCGGCAAGACGTTCAACACTGTGAGAAGACGCGTCGAGAGCCAGGGTCAGGGGCTCGCCGACGGGCGACTCGAGGGTGGCGAACTGACTTTCGATCAGTGTCGAAGGCATGAAATGCCCCGGACGATGGGCGACGCGCTCGGCGGCGACCTCGGGAGTCAGCTGAAGAAATACGAAACCCAACCCCGGCAAGGCGCGGCGAAGGCGTTCACGGTAGATAAGTTTGAGAGCCGAGCAGGTCAGCACCGGACGTCGGCCACTGGCATCGACGCGGCGCAACTCATCGCACAGGCTATCGAGCCATCCGGCACGGTCGTCGTCGTTCAAGGGAATGCCCGCGCTCATCTTTTCGATATTGGCGGCAGGGTGAAAAGTATCGCCTTCAATGGGGGTAGCGCCGCTGAGCTCGCACAGGGCCTCGCTCACGCAGGTTTTGCCGCAGCCGGCGACGCCCATGATGACCAGGGCGGTGATGGGTTGATTCATGTAACACCTCAGCACGAAGACAGCGCTACCTTTGCGAAATAAAGCTCTAGTGCAAAAATAGATTCTGCCGACGCCTTCTTGTCATTTTTATGGGTTGCAGCGCGTTCTGTTTCGATGCTGAAAAGTGGGATCAGGCACGCCACACTCAAGCATTTGCAGCGGCATCGAGACAGCGCTACCTTAGTGCCTTGAATATTGTTTGGCAAGCCGTCCGATGACCTCCTCTAAAAACGATAAAAATACCCGCACTACGGGACGCCCTACCCTCAATGAAGTCGCGCGCCTGGCCGGTGTCAGTCCGATCACCGCTTCCCGGGCCCTGCGCGGCATCAGCAGCGTGGCCACCGAACTGGTGGAAAAAGTCCAGCAGGCAGCCCTCGAGCTGAACTACGTGGTCAACCCCGCAGCCCGCGCCCTGGCTTCGGCTCAGAGTCATTCGGTGGTGGTTTTGGTGCCGTCGCTGTCCAACCTGCTGTTCATCGAAACCCTCGAAGCCATTCACACGGTGCTGCGCCCCAAAGGCTTCGAAGTGCTGATCGGCAACTATCACTATTCGCGCGATGAAGAAGAAAACCTGCTGCGCAATTATCTGGCCTATCAGCCTCGCGGTTTGCTGCTGACCGGTTTCGACCGTACCGAAAGCGCCCGACGGATGGTCGAGCTTAGCAACATTCCTTGCGTCTACATGATGGACCTGGACCCCGGTGCCGGGCTTAACTGCGTCGGCTTCTCGCAATTGAGCGCTGGCGAGACCGCGGCCGAGCATTTGATCTCACGCGGTCGCAGGCGCCTGGCCTACGTCGGCGCGCAACTCGACCAGCGCACCTTGTTGCGTGGCGAAGGCTTTCGCCGGGCCCTGCAAAAAGCCGGCTTGTATGATCCGGACCTTGAACTCCTGACCCCGCGTCCTTCGTCGGTCGGTCTGGGCGGCGAATTGTTTCTGCAACTGATGACCAGCCATCCGCAGGTCGACGCGATCTTCTTCGGTAACGACGACCTGGCCCAGGGCGCGCTGCTCGAAGCCATGCGCTGCGGAATCAAAATCCCCCAGCAGGTGGCGGTCCTCGGTTTCAACGACCTGCCCGCCTCGGCCCATATGGTGCCGCGCTTGAGCAGCATCAGCACCCCGCGAGAAGCCATTGGCCGCCGCGCCGCCGAGCAGATGCTGACGTTGATGGCTGGCAACACCGTTGCCAAACCGGTGCAGGACATGGGCTTTGAGTTGATGGTGCGCGAGAGTACTTAAGCTAATTTGCCGGCTTCGGCGTTGGCTGATCCAGCTGGAGCAAAAGTCAGATCAAAAGATCGCAGGCTGCGCCAGCTCCTACGGGGGAAGGTTATTTATTCAGAAGTGAAAGCGGAGCCCGAATGACGGGCTCCGTTAAAGTCGACTCAGTGACCGAACACGCCGACTTTCTTGGCTTTTTTGTCCGCGCGTTTTTCATCGGCGGTTTTCGATGGTTTTTTCTTTGCCGCTTTCTTTGAATCCATGCCTTTGGCCATGATGCACGCTCCACTCATACGGGATGTAAGATGAGGTATAACACCTATTGCGCAGCAGAGTTTTGTTTCCGCGATTTATAATTTTTTGCTGTTCACCGCCCTTCATAGAAATTCACTCAAACCATGCCAGAGCTTCATTTCAGCCCGCTTGCCGAGCCGCTACGCCCCCTGCTGAACAAGTTCTATCGCCAGCACAATTCGCCGATGCGCGCGGCCAGCAAGGGGGAGCCATGGGTAGCCAAACGGCTGGAGATCATTGCCGGCCTGTGCCTGACACCGGTTGCCGAGGGGCAGTGGCTGACCGGGTTGTTTGTCGATCCGGCCTGCCGAGGCCAAAGGATTGCCACGCAACTGGTAGAGCATGCTCTTGCGCCTGTCGACGGGCCGGTCTGGCTGTTTTGCCATCCGGACCTGCAAGGGTTTTACGAGAGTTGGGGATTTGCCAGCGACCCACGATTGCCCCAGTCGCTGGCAGACCGTCTGGCTCGCTACGCTCGCAGCAAACCCATGATTGCCATGGGCATAGAACCGCCGATTCGGTCGACCTCGGAAAATAGGTGATTGAGCGGTGAATGTTAAAGATCGCAGCCTGCGGCAGCTCCTACGGACCGAATAATCGACTCACTCGCCCGCGGCAGGATCCAGATTCGGGAACATCACCTCGATAAAACCGAACTTGCTGAAGTCGCTGATCCGCGACGGGTACAACCGGCCGATCAGGTGATCGCATTCGTGTTGTACAACGCGGGCATGGAAGCCTGAAGCGATGCGCACGATCGGCTCACCCTTGGGGTCGAACCCTTCGTAGCGAATCTGCTGATAGCGCTCTACTGCGCCACGCATGCCGGGCACCGACAGACAACCTTCAAAGTCCTCTTCCAGGAGTGGTCCCAACGGTGTGATCAGTGGGTTGATCAGGATGGTCTGCGGTACTGCTTCCGCGTCCGGATAGCGCTCACTGTGCTCGAAACCGAAGATCACCAGTTGCAGGTCAACGCCCACCTGCGGTGCCGCCAGGCCAACGCCGCCCACATGTTCCATGGTCTGGAACATGTCATCGATCAACTGCCAGAGTTCCGGGCTGTCGAACATCTCGGCCGGCACCGGCGGGGCAATGCGTAGCAGGCGTTCGTCGCCCATTTTCAGAATTTCACGGATCATGTTCAGGCTTCGTCAGTGGTCGGTTTGAGCGAGTGGTCCCGTCCCAATCCCGAAACGTGGAGTTTTTCGTCGTCCCCGAAGTCTTTCTCGCCAGGATGCTTGCCATGGGTCGACATGTGCTCGATCACCGCGTTCATTTCCGCGCCGAGCAGCAACACCGCCGCAGAAATATAGAAGTACAACAACAGCACGATGATCGCGCCGATACTGCCATACATGGCGTTGTAATCAGCAAAGGTTTTCACGTAATAGCCAAAGCCCAGGGACGCGATGATCCATACCACCACCGCCAGCACCGAGCCCGGCGTGATAAAGCGGAACTCCTGCTTCACGTCGGGTGTGACGTAATAGATCAATGCCACCGCGACCATCAGCAACACCACGATCAATGGCCAGCGCACCAGGGTCCAGACGGTGACGATAAACTCCTCCATGCCGATCTGCCCCGCCAGCCAGCCCATCACTTGCGGCCCCAGGACCATCAGCGCCGCGGCGACCAGCAGCATCCCGGCGATGCCGATGGTGTAGATAATCGACAGCGGAAAGCGTTTCCACATCGGTCGCCCTTCGACCACATCGTACGCCGCGTTCATCGCGCTCATCATCAGCCGCACACCGGCCGAAGCGGTCCATAGTGCAATCACGATACCCACCGAAAGCAGCCCGCCCTTGGATTGCTGCAGCTGGTCGATCACCGGGTTCACTTGCTCGAGGGCCTGGGGTGGCAGTACCAGTTCCGATTGCAGACGCAGCCAGGAGAAAAAGTCCGGCAGGTGCAGGAAGCCGATCAGGGCGATCAGAAACAACAGGAACGGAAATAGCGAGAACAGCATCTGATAGGCAAGCGCCGAGGCATAGGTCGACATTTCGTCGTCGACGAACTCGGTGACTGTGCGTGTCAGGACGCGGTGCAGCGGCAAGCCTTTCAGATCCGGAAAAAACATAAGTCTTCTTTCGCCGCAAATGGGTTGAAGTCGATGGCGACTCAGGGGCCGTTTTGTACATCAAAAGTAGCTCAGTTGACCGCGTTGAAACAATTTCGATTCATTGTTAACTGTAACTGATATGAAAACGGCCATCCGCGGATGGCCGTTCTGCTGCAATCAAGCCGTCCACGTCAGGCTTTATCGATGGTTTTCTTGATCGCATCCTTGGCCTTGCCGATGGCTTGCTGGGTTTCGCCTTTGTTTTCCTGGATCTTGCCTTCAGTGCGCAGTTTTTCGTTGTCGGTGGCTTTGCCTACGCCTTGTTTGATGTTGCCGACCGCTTCGTTGGCCATGCCTTTCACTTTATCGCCAGTACTGCCCATGATAGTTCTCCTGCAAAGGTTCAAGGGGTAATAGACGCTACGTAAGGGTTGACCCGGGGCCTTTGCGCGGAGTTTCATTTATTTTCACGGGGTCATTTCATCGCCACGCGCAGGTTTGACTTTATGTTTATTCATCAACCCATGAGAATGCGCGACGTATTCAGGCCGTGTCGCTGAAGATCCAACCCGTAGGAATGTTATGAAACTCAATAAAACGCAGGCCATTGCCCGCAGAAACCAGGAACTCGGCGGCGCTGTGCTGGGCGTCAACAACTGCCACTTCACCGAACTGAACCGTAACAAGAATATCTGGTGGTTCGATATTCCCGTCAGCCGCCTGGCCATCGGTCAATACGAGTGGATTCACTTGTTGCTACACACCCCGAGCACCGATCAGCTGTTGCACCTGAAAGTGCCGACGGTGTTCCTGCGCGAGAAGATGGAAGGCCTGGTGGTACGCAAC
This sequence comes from Pseudomonas sp. KH_050, assembly GCF_057838875.1. Classification (NCBI taxonomy): domain Bacteria; kingdom Pseudomonadati; phylum Pseudomonadota; class Gammaproteobacteria; order Pseudomonadales; family Pseudomonadaceae; genus Pseudomonas; species Pseudomonas sp. KH_050. The sequence continues at coordinate 5,320,814 of NZ_CM174478.1, forward strand.
CAAGGCAAACGCAAGCCAACCGTAAGCCTGGAACTGAGCGCTGACAAGGACGCGTTCCTTGAAGACGTGCGCCCAGCCGGTACTGGCGTGAATTTCGCGAAATTTTTGCTGTAACCCGCGAAGTTTCCAGCGCAATAAAGACCACCGAAGAATCCGGAATCCGACAAGAATTCCGGATTTTTTATGCCTGTCACACTCGATCCGGAGACTGTTCCGAACGGACACAGGTGTAAGGCCGGCAGAAAAACCCTCGAAACAAGTTTACTTCCCTGCTTTTTTGCCGATTTTCGGTGAATACGGCACACTACCGGGCCCGAGCAACTGCTCGGTTTTTTTAACTAACGCAGAAGCCGTATGACCCGCTCCCCGTTCCGCCGTCTGGTATTTGGCACCTTGCGCCGACTGTTGTACCTCTGGGTTCGCTCGGAGACGATCAATCAGTCGTCCTTCACCCTCAACCTTGACCGCAGTCGTCCGGTGTTCTACGTCCTGCAAAGCCCTTCGCTGACCGATCTGGCGGTGCTCGACACCGAGTGCAGCAAGGCCGGCCTGCCACGCCCGGTGTTGCCGGTATCGGTAGGCAATTTGCTGGAGCCGGCAGCGTTTTTTTACCTGACGCCAGAGCCCGACTGGCTTGGCCGTCAGGACAAACGCGGGGCACCGCCAACCCTGACGCGACTGGTCAGTGCCTTGAGCCAGAACGCCGCTGAAGACGCCCAGATCATCCCGGTCAGCGTGTTCTGGGGCCAATCCCCGGACAGCGAGTCGAGTCCGTGGAAACTGCTGTTCGCCGACAGCTGGGCCGTCACCGGACGTCTGCGCCGACTACTGAGCATCATGATTCTGGGGCGCAAGACTCGCGTGCAGTTCTCAGCGCCCATTCATTTGCGCGAACTGATCGAACACAACAAAGGCCACGAACGCACCGTTCGCATGGCCCAGCGGATTCTGCGGGTGCATTTCCGTAACCTGAAAGCAGCGGTGATCGGCCCCGACATTTCCCACCGACGCAATCTGGTCAAGGGCCTGCTGAATCAGCCACTGGTCAAGCAAGCGATTCTCGAGGAAGCCGAACGCGAGAACATCTCCGCGGAAAAAGCCAAGGCCCAGGCGCTGCGCTATGGCAATGAAATCGCCTCGGACTACACCTTCACCGCGATCCGCTTTCTGGAAGTGGTGCTGAGCTGGTTCTGGAACAAGATCTACGACGGGATCAAGGTCAACCATATCGAAAGCGTACAAGCCGTCGCCCAGGGTCACGAAGTGATCTATGTGCCGTGCCATCGCAGCCATATCGACTATCTATTGCTGTCCTACCTGCTGTTCCGCAACGGTCTGACCCCGCCGCACATCGCCGCCGGGATCAACCTGAACATGCCGGTGATCGGCAGCCTGTTGCGCCGTGGCGGAGCGTTTTTCATGCGCCGCACCTTCAAGGGCAACCCGCTCTACACCTCGGTGTTCAACGAATACCTGCACACCCTGTTCACCAAAGGCTTCCCGGTGGAGTATTTCGTCGAAGGCGGGCGCTCGCGCACCGGGCGCATGCTGCAACCCAAGACCGGAATGCTCGCCATTACCCTGCGCAGCTTCCTGCGCTCATCGCGGATGCCGATCGTCTTCATCCCGGTTTACATCGGTTACGAGCGCGTCCTCGAAGGCCGGACCTACCTCGGCGAGCTGCGCGGAGCGACCAAGAAGAAAGAATCGATCTTCGACATCTTCAAGGTCGTCGGTGCCCTCAAACAGCGCTTCGGCCAGGTTGCGGTGAACTTTGGCGAACCGATCAAACTGGCTGAATTCCTCGACAGTGAGCAGCCAGGCTGGCGCTCCCAGGAACTCGGCCCACAATTTCGTCCAGCGTGGCTGAATGAAACCACCCATCGCCTCGGCGAACGAGTAGCCCGGCACTTGAACGAGGCCGCGGCGATCAACCCGGTCAACCTGGTAGCACTGGCCTTGCTCTCCACCAGCCGCCTGGCTCTGGATGATCGCGCCATGGCACGGGTGCTGGATCTGTACCTGGCGTTATTGCGCCGGGTGCCCTACTCACCCAATACCACTCTGCCGGAAGGTGATGGCCGCGCGCTGATCGAGCACGTCAAAGACATGGACCTGCTTTCCGAGCAGAGCGATGCCTTGGGCAAGATCCTCTATCTGGACGAGCAGAACGCCGTCCTGATGACCTACTACCGCAACAACGTGCTGCACATCTTCGCCCTGCCGGCGCTGCTGGCGAGCTTCTTCCAGAGCAGTTCGCGCATGAGCCGCGAGCAGATACTGCGCTACACCCGCGCGCTGTATCCGTACCTGCAATCGGAACTGTTTATCCGCTGGTCACTGGATGAGCTGGATGCGGTGGTCGATCAGTGGCTGGAAGCCTTCGTCGAGCAAGGCCTGCTGCGCTTCGAGAAAGAGGTGTACCTGCGCCCGGCACCGAGTTCACGGCATTTCGTCCTGCTGACCTTGCTGTCCAGGAGCATTGCGCAAACCCTGCAACGCTTCTACATGGCCATCTCGCTGCTGCTCAACAGCGGCCAGAACAGCATCAGCGCCGAAGAACTGGAAGACCTGTGCACCGTCATGGCCCAACGCTTGTCGATCCTGCATGGCCTGAACGCACCGGAATTCTTCGACAAGAGCCTGTTCCGCCACTTCATTCAAACCTTGCTGGATCTCGATGTGCTGCGGCGCGACGAAGCCGGCAAGCTGAGTTATCACGAACTGCTCGGTGAACTGGCCGAGGGCGCGGCCAAGCGCGTTTTGCCGGCGGAAATCCGCTTGTCGATCCGCCAGGTCGCGCTGCATCGCAGCGAAGATGCGGCCGACCAGGTCGAAGCTCCGCAGCAAACCGACTAGATTATCTCAGGCGCCAGTCTTTTCTGGCGCCATCGATACGGAGATCCCGGATGAAAAAACTCTCTTTAGTTGTCCTCACTGCCCTGCTCAGTGCGTGCCAAACCATGCAACCCGCGGCAAAAACCGCTCTCGACGGTGAGGTTTTCTACCTGCAACGCATCGCCCTGCCGCCGAACGCGACCCTGAGCGTCAGCCTGCAGGATGTTTCCCTCGCCGACGCCCCTGCGGTGGTGCTGGACGAACAGAGCGGCCTGGTCAAAGGCCAGGTGCCTCTGCCCTTTCACCTCAGTTACGACCCGGCCCACGTCAAACCCGGTCATCGTTACTCGGTCAGCGCGCGGATCGAAGTGGATGGCAAGTTGATGTTCATTTCCACTGAACATCACGCCGTACAACTCGACGGCAAGGATCCGCAGCCATTGAAAATTCGCGTCGATGCGGTACGTTGACTCCCTCTTTGATTAAGGAAGCTGCCATGCTCCGTCCCTCCCTTCGCTTCGCCGGCCTGTGCGCAGGCTTGTTGATATCCGCCAGTGCGCTGGCCTTGTCCCTGAACGATCTGTCGCAGACAGATGCCACCGGTGGGCTCAAGGATGCGCTGACCCAAGGTGCACAAGTCGCCGTCAAGCAACTGGGGACTCCCGGCGGTTTCAGCAACAACCCGGAAGTAAAGATTGGATTACCGGGCCAACTGGGCAAGGTTGCCAAGAAAATGAAGCAGTTCGGCATGGGTGCCCAAGTCGATGAGCTGGAAGCCAGCATGAACAAAGCCGCAGAAGCGGCGGTTCCACAAGCCCAGGCGCTGCTGGTGGATGCGGTGAAGAAGATGAGCGTTGACGATGCCAAGGCCATTCTCAAAGGCGGCAAGGATTCAGCCACGCAGTACCTGAGCACAACCAGCCGCGAGCAGATCCGCGTCAAGTTCCTGCCGATCGTCAAACAAGCCACCGACCAGGTCGGTCTGGCCAAGCAGTACAACGCCTTCGCCGGCCAGGCGGCGTCCCTCGGCGTACTGGACGCGAAAAGCGCCAATATCGAAGGTTACGTGACCGAGCAGGCGCTCAACGGCCTGTTCGAAATGATCGCCAAGCAGGAAGAAACCATTCGCCAGAACCCGGCGGCAGCAGCCACCAGCCTGGCGAAGAAGGTGTTTGGGACGTTGTAAGAAACGAAGATCAAAAGATCGCCGAAATTTTACGGATGTACAGGATCGGCGTAGGAGCTGGCGAAGCCTGCGATCTTTTCAGTGGACAACGCATGCGCAGAGATACCGCAAGATCAATAGATCGCAGCCTGCGGCAGCTCCTACACGGGGCGGCGTACACCCAGGAGATTACGGGTGTACGGGATCGGCGTAGGAGCTGGCGAAGCCTGCGATCTTTTCAGCGGACAACGCATGCGCAGAGATACCGCAAGATCAAAAGATCGCAGCCTGCGGCAGCGCCTACACGGGGTGGCGTACACCCAGGAGATTACGGGTGTACGGGATCGGCGTAGGAGCTGGCGAAGCCTGCGATCTTTTCAGCGGACAACGCATGCGCAGAGATACCGCAAGATCAAAAGATCGCGGCCTGCGGCAGCGCCTACACAGGGCGGCGTACACCCAGGAGATGACGGATGTACGGGATCGGCGTAGGAGCTGGCGAAGCCTGCGATCTTTTCAGCGGACAACGCATACGCAGAGATACCGCAAGATCAAAAGATCGCAGCCTGCGGCAGCGCCTACACGGGGCGGCGTACACCCAGGAGATTACGGGTGTACGGGATCAGCGTAGGAGCTGGCGAAGCCTGCGATCTTTTCAGCGGACAACGCATACGCAGAGATACCGCAAGATCAAAAGATTGCAGCCTGTGGCAGCGCCTACACGGGGCGGCGTACACCCAGGAGATTACGGGTGTACGGGATCGGCGTAGGAGCTGGCGAAGCCTGCGATCTTTTCAGCGGACAACGCATGCGCAGAGATACCGCAAGATCAAAAGATCGCGGCCTGCGGCAGCGCCTACACGGGGCGGCGTACACCCAGGAGATTACGGGTGTACGGGATCGGCGTTGGCGCTGGCGAAGCCTGCGATCTTTTCAGTGGACAACGCATACCCGCAGGTCCGGCAAAAATTGATCAGGCCTGCTCTTTCTTCACCCTGAACCACGCCGCATACAGCGCCGGCAGGAACAGCAGGGTCAGCGCCGTCGCGACAATCAGCCCGCCCATGATCGCCACCGCCATCGGCCCGAAGAACACGCTGCGTGACAGCGGGATCATCGCCAGGACGGCGGCCAGTGCGGTCAGTACGATGGGCCGGAAGCGTCGCACGGTGGCCTCGATGATCGCTTGCCAGGGTTTCAGCCCGGCGGCGATGTCCTGTTCGATCTGATCCACCAGGATCACCGAGTTGCGCATGATCATCCCCGACAGCGCAATGGTGCCGAGCATCGCCACGAAGCCGAACGGCTGGCGGAACACCATCAGGAACAAGGTGACGCCGATCAACCCCAGGGGCGCGGTGAGAAACACCATGATCGTGCGCGAGAAGCTGCGCAGTTGCAGCATCAACAACGTCAGTACGACGACGATGAACAACGGTACCCCGGCCTTGACCGAGTTCTGTCCACGAGCCGAGTCTTCGACGGTACCACCCACGTCCAGAAGGTAGCCGTCGGGCAATTGCGCGCGAATCGGCTCCAGGGTCGGCAGGATCTGCTGGACCAGGCTCGCCGGCTGTTCCTTGCCATAGATATCCGCACGCACCGTCACGTTCGGCAGGCGGTTGCGGTGCCAGATAATGCCTTCTTCGAAGCCATATTCCAGGGTCGCGATCTGCGACAAGGCCACACTTTTACCGTTGTCGGTCGGCACGGCGAGGCTCGGCAGCAAGGACAGCTCGGTGCGCTCATGCAAGGTGCCGCGCAGCAGGATTTCGATCAGCTCGTTGTCTTCGCGGTACTGGCTGACGCTTGCACCTGTGAGCGAGCTTTGCAGGAACCTCGACAGGTTCACGGTGCTCACGCCCAGTGCCCGGGCACGGTCCTGGTCGACATTCAAATAGACGACTTTGCTCGGTTCTTCCCAGTCCAGATGGACGTTGACCACGTGGGGATTCTCGCGCACCTTGGCCGCGACTTTGCGCGCCAGTGCCCGAACTTGTTCGATGTGCTCGCCGCTCACCCGGAACTGCACCGGATAGCCGACCGGCGGGCCGTTCTCGAGTCGAGTGACCCGCGAACGCAGCGCCGGGAATTGTTCGTTGAGGGTTTCGATCAGCCAGATACGCAGGCTTTCGCGATCCTCGATAGTTTTGGCCAGCACCACAAACTGCGCAAAGCTCGCCGCCGGCAGTTGCTGGTCCAGTGGCAGATAGAAACGCGGCGAACCGGTGCCGACATAGGCCACGTAGTTATCGATCCCGGCGTGGTCCTTGAGCAGCCCTTCCAGACGCTTGACCTGATCGGCGGTGTTGCTCAGCGAAGCACCTTCGGCCAGCTTGAGGTCAACCATCAATTCCAGGCGCCCGGAGGCCGGGAAGAACTGTTGCGGCACGAAGCGAAACAGCACCACCGAAGCCACGAACAGCACAATGGTCAGGCCGATGACGGTTTTGCGCCGGCGCACACACCACTCCACCAGACGCCGCACCCGTTGGTAGAACGGCGTGCCGTACGGGTCGGGTTGCCCATCACCGGTACCGTGTTTGGCGGCATGAATTTTCGCCAGATCCGGCAACAGTTTTTCACCCAGATACGGCACGAACACCACGGCGGCGATCCACGACGCCACCAACGCGATGGTCACCACCTGGAAAATCGACCGGGTGTATTCGCCGGTACCCGATTGCGCGGTGGCAATCGGCAGGAAGCCGGCGGCGGTGATCAAGGTCCCGGTGAGCATCGGGAACGCGGTGCTGCTCCAGGCATAGCTGGCAGCCTTGATCCGGTCGTAACCCTGCTCCATTTTGATCGCCATCATTTCCACGGCGATGATCGCGTCGTCCACCAGCAGGCCCAGCGCCAGCACCAGCGCCCCAAGGGAAATCTTGTGCAGGCCGATCCCCAGGTAATACATGCTGGCAAAGGTCATCGCCAACACCAGCGGAATCGCCAGCGCCACCACCATGCCGGTGCGGACTCCGAGGGAAAAGAAACTCACCAGCAAGACAATCGCCAGCGCTTCCACCAACACCCGGACGAATTCACCGACGCCGGTTTTGACCGCGGCCGGCTGATCGGAAACCTTGCGCAGCTCCATGCCGGCCGGGAGGTTTTTCTGGATCCGGGCGAACTCGACTTCCAGCGCCTTGCCCAATATCAGAATGTCGCCGCCTTCTTTCATCGCCACAGCGAGCCCGATGGCGTCCTCGCCCATAAAACGCATGCGCGGCGCCGGAGGATCGTTGAAACCGCGGTGCACGTCGGCGACATCGGAGATGCGGAACGTTCGATCGCCGACCCGGATCGGGAAGCCCTTGATCTCTTCGACAGTCTGAAAATTCCCCGAGACCCGCAGTTGCAGGCGTTCACCAGGTGTCTCGAAGAAGCCTGCGGTGGACACCGCGTTCTGCTCTTCCAGCGCTTGCTGGACTACGGCCAGTGGCAGCCCGAGAGTGGCCAGCTTGACGTTGGACAGCTCGATCCAGATCTTCTCGTCCTGCAGCCCCAGCAAGTCGACCTTGCCGATATCCTTGACCCGTTGCAGCTGAATCTGTACCCGGTCGGCGTAGTCCTTTAGCACCGCGTAGTCGAAACCGCTGCCGGTCAGCGCATAGATATTGCCGAAGGTGGTACCGAACTCATCGTTGAAAAACGGACCCTGGATGCCCGGCGGCAAGGTGTGACGGATATCGCTGATCTTCTTGCGGACCTGATACCACAGCTCGGGAATCTGCGCCGAATGCATCGAGTCCCGGGCCATGAAGGTTACCTGGGACTCACCGGGTCGGGAGAACGAGACAATCCGTTCGTACTCGCCGGTTTCCATCAGCTTCTTCTCGACGCGCTCGGTGACTTGCCGCGACATTTCCTCGGCGGTAGCCCCCGGCCAGATGGTGCGAATCACCATGGCCTTGAAGGTGAAAGGCGGGTCTTCGCTCTGCCCCAGCTTGGTGTAGGACAGCGCGCCGACTACGGCCAGCAACAGCATCAGGAACAGTACGATCTGGCGATTGCGCAACGCCCATTTGGAAAGATTGAAACCCATCGGGGACTACTCCTTGACCGCCAGATTGACCGTGCGATTGGAGCGATCCACCGGGCGCACCTGCTGGCCTTCGTGCAATACGTGCACACCCGCGGCGACCACCCAGTCGCTGGCGTTCAGGCCTTCAAGGATCGGCACGGTTTTTTCACTGAAGGCCCCGACGCGCACGGGAGCGCGCTTGAGGGTGTTATTGGCGTCTACCCGCCAGACGTAGGTCGCACCGTTTTCCGCGGTGAGTGCCGAGAGCGGCACCGACAGCGATACGACACCTGCAGTTTGAATGAATACCCGGGCGCTCTGACCGAGTTCGGCCGGGACCTTGCCGGCGCTGAAGGCGATACGTGCGGCAAAGGTCCGGGATTTCGGGTCCGCGGCCGGTGACAGTTCACGAATGTGCCCGGCGAAGCGCTGGTCCGGTTGCGTCCACAACTCCACCGAGACTTCCTGGCCGACCTTGAAACGACCAAAGTTCTGCTCCGGCAGGCTGATCAGTACTTCCCGCTCGCCGTCGGTAGCCAGGGTGAACACCGTCTGCCCGGCCGCCACCACTTGCCCGACTTCGACCGCGCGCCTGGCTACCACGCCATCCTGCGGCGCACGCAGCACCGCGTAGCTGGCCTGATTGCTGGAGACATCAAACTCGGCCTTGATCTGCTTGAGCCGTGCTTCGCCTGCGCGGTAAAGGTTTTCCGCATTGTCGTACTGCGAACGGCTGACCATCTGCCGCTCCATCAAGGTCTTATAGCGATCTCGCTCGGCGCGCACCATATTGAGGTTGGCCTGGGCCGCTGCGACCTGGGCACGAGTGGCTTCCAGTTGCAGGCGCACATCCTGGGGATCGAGCTCCGCCAGCGGCTGATTGGCCTTGACCCGCTCGCCCTCTTCAACCAGTCGTCGGCTGACCTTGCCGCCGATACGGAACGCCAGATCGGGTTCGTAACGCGCGCGAACTTCACCGGGATAGCTGTCCATCGCCTGGGCCGAAGGCTCTGGCTGCACCACCATGGCCGGACGCACGGTGACCTGCGCCGGCTCTTCGTGACCGCACGCCGACAACAAAAACGCCAGACTGACTGGCAACGCGAAGGACAAGGCATAGCGGAACATGGTGAAGGACCTTTCGCTAATGGTGCTTTGAATAATTATACTGACGGGTATGTTATTAATAGCAAACTCACCAGTCCAGTATTAAAAGCGAAGAATGTCGAACAATCTTTCTGCATCCAATGGTCCCGGCCGCCCCAAGGACCTGGCAAAACGCCAGGCCATCCTCGACGCGGCGAAAAATCTGTTCCTCAGCAATGGCTATGCAAGCACCAGCATGGATGCGGTGGCGTCGGCGGCCGGTGTGTCCAAGCTGACGGTGTACAGCCATTTCAACGACAAGGAGACGCTGTTCTCGGCGGCCGTGGTGGCCAAATGCGAAGAGCAACTACCGACATTGTTTTTCGAGCTGCCGGACGGCATCCCGATCGAACATGTGCTGCTGAACATCGCACGCCGCTTTCACCTGCTGATCAATAGCGATGAATCGGTGAACCTGCATCGCCTGATCATGGCCTTGGGCAGCCAGGACCCGAAGCTCTCGCAGATTTTCTTCGAGGCCGGACCGCAACGCATGCTGCAGGGCATGGAACGCTTACTGACCCGGATCGACCAGATCGGCGCCTTGCGCATCGACAAGCCGCGCAATGCCGCCGAGCATTTTTTCTGCCTGCTCAAGGGTGCGGCGAATTTTCGTCTGCTCTATGGCTGCGGCGCGCCCCTGAGCGGTGACGCGGCCGAGGCCCATGTGCGGGAAGTGGTGGAGTTGTTTATGCGGGCTTATCGGGTTTGAGTAACACCAAAAGTATGTGTCGCTAGCAAAAAGATCGCAGCCTGCGGCAGCTCCTACGCGCCGACTGCGTTCACCCGTTAATCCCGGGTGTACGCAAAATCCCGCAGGCTGCGATCTTTTGATCTTCCAGGCTTAACCTCGGCTCTCAACCCTTGAGCGCTTTCTTCGGATAGATATCGTAGCGGCTGGACTTGCCGTCCAGCGAGTGGCTCGGCTTGGGCCCTTCAATACACGGCGCTTTACGCGGGCGTTTGACCACAACCCTGTGGCTGGCCAGCGCCAAAGCCGCTTCAAGCAGCGCCGGTGCGTCAGGATCATCGCCAACCAGCGGACGGAACAAACGCATTTCCTTTTTCACCAACGCCGTTTTCTCACGATGGGGAAACATCGGATCCAGGTAGATCACCTGCGGCGGCTCGCCTTCCCAGTTGCGCATCACCTCGATCGAGTTGCCTTTGAGCAATCGCATCCGTGAAACGATGGGCGCCACCTCGAAATCCTCAAGCCCACGGGCCAGACCATCTTCCAGCAATGCGCCAATCAACGGCTGGCGTTCGATCAAGCTCATTTCGCAGCCCAGGCTGGCCAGTACGAAGGCGTCCTTGCCGAGCCCTGCCGTGGCATCCAGCACTCGCGGGCGTACGCCCTGAGCGACACCCACCGCCTTGGCAATCATCTGGCCACTGCCTCCGCCATACAGCCGTCGATGGGCGGCGCCGCCTTCGACGAAGTCCACACGCACCGGTCCCGGCGCATCCGGCCCGAGCTGTTGCAACTGCAAACCCTGCTCCGTGAGCTGTAACGCGAACTCGGCATCGTCCATCGACAAGGGCAGACCGAGTCGCTCGGCCCACTGCTGCGCTTGCGCGGCAGACGCTCCGGCTAGCGCCTCGACTTTGATGCGGCAGGCCGCTGGTTGCTCAATCATGGGGAAACACGCTCAAAAAATTAATGATCGGCAAAAACTGCCGATAAAAGAACTATCAGGCATTTTGCCAGAGCTGAGCGTCGACCGAGAGAAATGTCAGACATTCGCCCCCTATCGATAGGCTTTATCTCGCCCCACGGCGATTACGGCCTGCGCAATTCCCAGGCACTGAGCGGCGTCAGCCATCTGTGGCAGGATTTTTTTGCCCGGGCACTGGCCGATCAGTTGGGCGATGCGCCGAGTGTTGGTGAAAAAAACCAGGTCGCCATCGATGGCCCGATCGAGCCAAGCGGTGGCACTGATCTGCTCACCCAAATCATCTCCCAACGCCTGTGCGACGTTCAGGACACTGTGATTCGCCCACCGGAGCCACTGTTTCTGCCGATTGCCGAATTCGAGATGGAGCTTGCCGACAAACCGGCCATCCCGTTCCCTGCAGAAGAAATCATCGCACAACAACAGCAACAGAATTTCGACAGCAGTTGGCTGCGGCCGATCGTGCTCAATGCCGGCCAACCGCTGCCAGAGCCCGGCCCGGCGCCGCAGCCTCGCGCGCTGCACCTGCCGATTGCCGAGTTCGAACTCGAGCTGTTGGACAAGCCGGCACTCCCCTATCCGCCGGAAGAACTCGTCGAACAACAGAAACAATTCGATTTCGATAACGGCTGGGCTCGCCCACTGATCCTGCACAATCTGCGCCTCGCCGCCTGAACCTCAAGCCGGGCTCAGCGACATATCCACCACGGCCCCATGTCCAGGTGAAAATGGTTGTGATGGGCGGCGTTGTAATCCGGGCTCAGCACCACATTGAAGGTATCGCAGGCACCCTCGCGGACTTGCCGCAGAAACCGCGAATCGGGATTTTCCTTCGGCCAATCCTTGAGCACGCTGATGGTTCGCCCGTCGGCCAGACGAAACCCGGCAATGTCCAGGGCGTTGGCCGTCGCATGCTGACTGCGGGCACCATCCTCGCGGTTGTACATGTTGCGGCAGGCAAAACTACCCAAATGCTCGACGCGCGTCACCGCTTGCCCATACACCGCCTGCGCAGCGGGTTGCAGGGCGTGGCGCTCGAACAGCGCGAACGCCACCGCCAATGGGCAACTGGCCAGAAAGCTGCTGCTCAATGCCACCTCACCGCCCTCCACGCGCAGGGCATTGCTCAACGGGCAAGCCGCCTGCGGATCGCTGTCACGTTGGCGAGTCACGCGCAAACCGGAGCTGCCTAGCGCTTGATCACACAGCGCCGGGTCGCCCCGCAGGCGCATCAACTTGAAGCGCGTCCACAGGTTCGGCGAGGCTCGCACATCCAAAGGTGCCCAGGGATTCCATTCGGTCGACAACGGCAACCAGCCACGCCAGACGCCGAGCAACAAGCCGCCAGCGACCAGCAGCAACAGCCCGAGCACTTTCAGAAACCGCACGTCGACTCCCTATGAATCAATCCTTGAATAGCTGATTGGCTTGCTGAAATGGCATGGACTGCGCAGTAAAGGTGAACGTACCCCGCTCGTGAATTTCCTGGGCCGCCCGGAAGAACTCGCCATAGGCCGCCAAGGCCAGGGCCGAGCCGACGCTGATGCGTTTGACGCCCATCTCGCCGAGCTGCGCAACGCTCAACTTGAGCCCACCCGACATCAACACATTGACCGGTTTCGGCGCCACCGCCCGGACCACCGCGAGCACCTCATCGGCGCTGCGCAAGCCCGGTGCGTAGAGCACGTCGGCGCCAGCTTCGGCATAGGCCTGCAAGCGGCGGATGGTATCCGCCAGGTCTGGCTTGCCATGCAGGAAGTTCTCGGCGCGTGCGGTCAACATGAAAGGGAACGGCAGACTGTGGGCCGCCGCGACCGAGGCTTCGATCCGTTCGACGGAATGCAGGAAATCATGGATGGGATCGTCAGCGTGACCCGTGGCGTCTTCAATCGAGCCACCGACCACACCGGCAGCCGCTGCGAGCAGGATAGCCTCGGCGCAGCCCTTGGGGCTGTCGGAGAAACCATTTTCCAGGTCCACCGCCACCGGCAGTTCTGTTGCGCCAACAATCGCCTGGACGTTTTCAAGGGTATCGCTCAGCGACATCGCCCCGTCCGGACGACCTCGAGAAAAGGCAAACCCGGCGCTGGTGGTCGCCAACGCCCCATAGCCAAGACTGGCAAGCATTTTGGCCGAGCCGGCGTCCCACGGATTAGGGATCACGAAAGCAGTGTCACGCTCATGGAGGGCCTTGAAGGCCTGGGCACGAAGGTGTTGCGCATCCATTTTCTCGCTCCTGAAGAGAGGATTGGTCCACCTCAGAGCAAGCCAAGTTGCTCCGCCGCGGGCTCTCTGTATAGCTCAGGCAGCGCCGGCAAGCCAGGCAATCGCAGCATCAACCGGGCGTGAAAGCGCTGTGCCAGTTTGGCCGCGAGCAGGTTATCGGCGGTGTGCAGAAAGATATACGGCGTGCGCCCTTCTTCGATCCAGCCGGCGATCTTCTCGACCCACGGCAGCAGGAATGGATCATTGGCCTCAAGCTCGGGATGACCGATAAAGCGCACCTGCGGAAACTGGCTGAAGGCCGCCGGACGTGGCGGCACTTTGGGCTTTTTCGATTGCGCATGCAGCACCGACGGATCGCTCGAGGTGCAGCTGAACAATGCCCGAGGATCGAGACAGATGCGCTCCACGCCACGATCCAGCAACAGCCGATTGAGCATCCGCTCGGCATCGCCTTTGGCAAAGAACTCACGATGGCGCACTTCCACCGCCAGCGGTCGTTCCAGACCATCGATAAAACCGGCCAATTCCGCCAGTCGCTGTGGCGCAAAGCTCGCCGGCAATTGCAGCCATAGCGGTGAGACGCGCGCTCCAAGCGGGCTGAGCAATTGCAGGAACGTCTCGGCGGCGGTCAATTGCTCGCGCAGGTCGCCGCCATGGCTGATATCACCCGGGAATTTGGCAGTGAAGCGAAAGTGTTCAGGCATGGTCTCGGCCCAACGCTGCACCGTCGAGGCAGCAGGACGCGCATAGAAGGTGGTGTTGCCTTCCACGGCATTGAACACTTGGGAGTACAGGCCGAGAAACTCCGCCGGCCGCGCGTTTTCCGGATAAAGATACTCACGCCAGGCGTTTTCGCTCCAGGAAGGGCAACCGAGGTAATAAGGGAGCAGCATCAGATGTGCAGATCGAGCCCCAGCACTTCCATGTCCCAATCGACAAAACCGGCAGTGGTCAGGTAGCTGGCCAGGGCATTGGCCACGTTTTTACTCATGGCGCGATGGAAAATCATGTCTTGCTGACGGGCCGGGAGATTACCGGTACGTCCAGCCGCGGCCTGGGAACGTGCATTGGGCGGCGTATCGGCCTGGAGATCAAGCTCGCCATCGATATCCTCGCGGGACTCGTCCACCAGCGTATTGCCTTTGCGAGGCGTGCGCTTGATGGGATAGGACTGAGATGAATAGCCGTCTATACGCATAAGTGTATGCTCGGTATCAATGATGGCAACTTAGCGGCACTGCACCGACTAAGCAAATGCCCAAGTGATAACTAGAACACAGAAAACGCAAAAGGTTTAAAAGCGCGGGAAAATTGCTGGGGAAACCTGATGATTGGCAGTGTTTAAGCAAACCCTGTGGTGAAGGCCACAACCAGCCCTATCACCACATGGGACTTACCGTGCTTTAGGCGTTGCCACTTTATCGCGCAGGTACACCGGTTGCGCCTGGTCGGCAGGAATGGCTTCACCACGCTCCCAGGCAAACCGCGCCAGGGTCAACAGGTCTTCGGCATGGGGCAACATGCCGGTGTCTTGCCCTGTCAGGCTGACGCCGATCCGCTCGGCATATCCCCAACCGGTGCCTGCGCCAAACCACTCGCCACTGGCGTCGGCCGGCAAGGCGACCACTTCTGGCGGCAGCACCGCTTCAGCCCCGACCAGGCGCATTTCACCGGCGGTTTCGCGGTAGCAGCCCCAATACACTTCATCCATTCGCGCATCGATGGCCGCAGCGACCTGGTGCGCACCGTGCTCACGCAATGCCCGCTGGGCCAGCACCGCCAGGTTGGACACCGGCAACACCGGACGCTCCAGAGCGAAAGCCAGCCCCTGAACCACGCCGATAGCGATCCGCACGCCCGTAAAGGCACCCGGTCCACGACCAAAGGCAATCGCGTCGACCGCTTGCAGGGTGGTCCCCGCCTCGGCCAGCAGTTGCTTGATCATCGGCAGCAGCTTCTGCGCATGCAGGCGCGGGATCACCTCGTAATGGCTCGTGACCTTGCCGTCATGCAGCAAGGCAACGGAGCAAGCTTCAGTCGCGGTGTCCAGGGCCAGCAAGGTGCTCATCGGTGTTTCCATCGGTGTGAAAAAAGTCCGCCAGTATAAACAACAACGGCCCGCAAGCGGGCCGTTGAAGGTGAAGCATCAGCAGACTTTTCAGCTCAGAGCTTCAAGCACCTTGCCGGTGATCGCTTCAACCGAGCCGACACCAACGATGTGGCTGTACTTCGGCTTGCCCTGGCCTTCGGCCAGATTCTGGTAGAAGGCCACCAGTGGTTTGGTCTGGGAATGGTAGACCGACAGGCGATGACGCACGGTTTCTTCGGTGTCGTCTTTGCGCTGCACCAGGTCTTCGCCGGTCACGTCGTCTTTGTCAGCCACTTTTGGCGGGTTGTAGACAGTGTGGTAAACGCGACCGCTGGCCTCGTGCACACGACGACCGGCGATACGCTGAACGATTTCTTCATCATCGACGGCAATTTCAACCACGTGATCCAGCTCGACACCGGCCTTGACCAGTGCTTCAGCCTGGGGAATGGTGCGCGGGAAGCCGTCGAACAGGAAGCCGTTGGCACAATCAGGCTGGCTGATGCGTTCCTTGACCAGGTTGATGATCAAGTCATCGGAGACCAGGCCGCCGCTGTCCATCACGCTCTTGGCGATCAGGCCCAGCTCGGTGCCGGCCTTGACGGCAGCACGCAGCATGTCGCCAGTGGAGATTTGCGGGATGCCGAATTTTTCGGTGATGAACTTTGCCTGAGTACCTTTACCGGCCCCGGGAGCTCCCAGCAGAATTACGCGCATCGATGTGCTCCTCAATTTTTTATATAGATAACGTCAGATTCGCCTCGTGGGGCCAACCTCATAAATAGGGTGGTGACCGCCCAAACGGCCAAGGGCTGATCAAGATACACAGCAGACCGGGACCACACAAGCCGCCGAAAGTAGCAAGAACCCGCGACAAATTTGCCACTGCAACGAGGTGCTCCTAGTCGCAACCCCACAACAAAGTGTCGCCTGGCAGTAGCGATCACCCCTTTTGAACCGACCGTCAGGGTGATGCGCCAAGTCGCTGCATACTGCCGAAAAAACAATTAGCCGGTATTACGCAAACCGGCGGCAATCCCCGCCACAGACACCAGCAGCGCCTGTTCCAGCGGGCTGTCTTGCTCGGCGTCCTGTTGCCTTGATCGCTCCAGCAGTTCGGCCTGCAATAGATGCAGCGGGTCCAGGTAGGTGTTGCGCAAACGGATGAATTCAAGGGTGTCTGGGCTATGTGCCAGCAGCAAAGACTGACCGGTCAATCCCAATACCACGGCACAAGCCTGCGACAATAGGTCGCGTAAATGCGCACCCAAAGGTCGCAATTGTGGCTCGACCAATCGCTCATCGTAAGACTGCGCGATATCCGCATCGGCCTTGGCCAGGACCATTTCCAGCATATCGATGCGGGTGCGGAAGAATGGCCATTGTTCACGCATCTGCGTAAGCAACTCGCCTTCACCGCGTTCCAGGGCCTTGCTCAATGCGCTTTCCCAGCCGAGCCAGGCCGGCAGCATCAAGCGCGTCTGGGTCCAGCCGAAGATCCACGGAATCGCCCGCAAACTCTCGATGCCGCCAGCACGGCGTTTGGCCGGACGACTGCCCAGCGGCAAACGGCCCAGTTCCTGTTCCGGTGTCGACTGGCGGAAATACTCGACGAACTGCGGATTGTCCCGCACCACGGCGCGATAGGCCTTGACCCCATCAGCCGCCAATTCATCCATCAGTACCCGCCAGGCCGGTTCCGGTGGCGGCGGCGGTAATACGGTGGCTTCCAGCACCGCGGCCAGGTACAGATTGAGGTTTTGCTCGGCAATGTCCGGCAGGCCGAACTTGAAACGAATCATTTCACCCTGCTCTGTGGTGCGGAAGCGCCCCGCCACCGAACCCGGCGGTTGCGACAAGATTGCCGCGTGAGCCGGACCACCGCCGCGTCCCA
The DNA here is from genome assembly GCF_057838875.1 of Pseudomonas sp. KH_050. Lineage (NCBI taxonomy): Bacteria > Pseudomonadati > Pseudomonadota > Gammaproteobacteria > Pseudomonadales > Pseudomonadaceae > Pseudomonas > Pseudomonas sp. KH_050. The sequence goes on from NZ_CM174478.1 coordinate 5,337,872, forward strand.
CCGTGCCGCCGCGACCGTGGAACAACAGCAGTTCGACCTGCTGCTCGCGGCAGATGTCCACCAAGCGTTCCTGCGCCCGATACTGCGCCCAGGCCGCGGCCGTGGTGCCGGCGTCCTTGGCCGAATCGGAGTAACCAATCATGACTTCCTGCGGTCCCTGCAACCGCGAGCGATAGCCGGGCAGCAGCAATAGCTTTTCGATTACCGGGCCGGCGTTATCCAGGTCGGCCAGGGTTTCGAACAGCGGCACGACGCGCATCGGCCGCAGCACCCCGGCCTCTTTGAGCAGCAGTTGCACGGCAAGCACGTCGGAAGCCGCACCCGCCATGGAGATCACATAAGAACCCAGGGAGGCCGCAGGCGCCGCAGCGATTTCCCGGCAGGTCGCCAGTACTTCGGCAGTCTCGCCGGATGGTTTGAAATACGCGGGTAGCAATGGCCGGCGATTATTCAACTCACCCATGAGGAAGCTGATGCGTTCTTCCTCGCTCCAGTCGCCATAGCGTCCCAGGCCGAGGTAGTCGGTGATTTCGGTCATCGCCGACGAATGCCGCGAGGAGTCCTGACGCACGTCCAGGCGCACCAGGAACAAGCCGAAGGTCACGGCACGGCGCAGGCAGTCGAGCAGCGGCCCATCGGCGATCACGCCCATCCCGCACTCGTGCAGCGACTGATAACAGAGCTCCAGCGGATCGAGCAGGTCACGGTTGTTCTGCAAGACGTCGGTGCTCGCCACTGACGCGCTATTGAGCGATGCGTGGGCCCAGGCACGGGTCGCCCGCAGGCGCTCACGCAACTGCTTGAGTACCGCGCGATAAGGTTCTGCGCTGTCTCCCGCCTTGGCCCGCAATTCGGCGCTGGCCTGTTGCATCGACAGCTCGGCTGCCAGTTGATCGACATCGCGCAGGTACAAGTCGGCGGCCATCCAGCGCGCCAGCAGCAACACCTCGCGGGTGACCGGCGCCGTGACATTCGGGTTGCCGTCACGGTCGCCGCCCATCCACGAGGCGAAGCGAATCGGCGCGGCTTCCAGCGGCAAGTGCAGGCCGGTTGCGGCAAACAGCGCCTTGTCCGCCTTGCGCATGTAGTTGGGGATCGCCTGCCACAGGGAGTGCTCGATCACCGCAAAGCCCCACTTGGCTTCATCTACCGGCGTCGGTCGGGTGCGGCGGATTTCTTCTGTGTGCCAGGCCTCGGCGATCAACCGCTGCAAGCGCTGGCGGATCTGCTCACGTTCGGCGGTGGTCAGGTCGCGGTGATCCTGCGCCGCCAGTTGCGCGGCGATGGCATCGTATTTCTGGATCAGGGTGCGACGGGCGACCTCGGTCGGGTGCGCGGTCAGCACCAGCTCGATCTCCAGCCGTCCCAACTGCCGGGCCAGCGAGTCGGCGCTATGCCCTTCAGCGAGCAAACGCGTCAATAGCTCCGGCAATACCCGCGATTCGAACGGCGCGGGCTCCGCCTCGTCGCGCCGATGAATCAACTGATATTGCTCGGCGATATTGGCCAGGTTGAGAAACTGATTGAACGCACGCGCCACAGGCAGCAATTCGTCCTCGCTCAACTGGTTCAGGCTGGCGCTCAGTTCGGCATTCGCCGAGCCACGCCGATCGGCCTTGGCGCCCTTGCGAATCTGCTCGATCTTGTCGAGGAAATCCTCTCCATACTGTTCACGAATGGTGTTGCCCAACAGTTCACCCAGCAGGTGAACATCTTCGCGCAAGCGTGCATCAATATCAGTCATTCAGGTGTTCTCCAGCAGACTCGGGGCGGCTCGGAAGGCTCAAGAGTGCCGCTCGCGTCACGTTCTTACAAGCGTGCGACGATTCGACTGTAAACCTTGCGCGATAAAGCTAGTCTCAAGAGTAAGCCACACAAGGGCTTGCTACCGGCCCACGCCGGTATTCATTACTGCCTGCCACGAGCAGGTGATTAGAGGTCGCCATGAAAATCCGTGAGCTCGCCCAACATTGGGAAGAAAATGCCAAAGGCCGTTTGACCAAGACCGGCTACACCATCCGCCTGGACGTGGAAGCCGCTGCACGCCTGGCAGCCATAGCCGAGATGTACCCCAAACGGCATATCGAAGAACTTCTCGGCGAACTGATCGGTGCCGCGCTGGAAGAGCTCGAAGAGAGCTTTCCCTACGTCAAGGGATCCCAGGTAGTCGCCACCGACGAAGAAGGTGACCCGCTTTACGAAGACGTCGGCCCTACCCCCCGTTATCTGGCGTTATCAAGGCGCCACCTGCAGGATTTGTCCGCTCAGACCGACAAGCAAAAACACTGAATCGCCGTGTGGAAGTCACTATTTCCAACGACAACCAGTCGGTTGTTCCACGCTCGGCGATCAGTTCCAACTGATGGGTTCGGGAACTGTCTCTATCGTTAATCCTTGAACAGCAGATCATTCGGAGTCCGATACGGGCTCCGGATTTTTATGTCTGAACGCCAACCTGTTCCGTTCGATTACCGCCCAAAACCCGCCACGGCCAATTGAACCGCTCTGACCATCCAACGCACCATCCCCTCGCACCGACAACAACCAATAACAACAGGTTCGACCCCATGACTGCGCACCCTGCCCGCTCCGGCTGATCCGGCCCGTTCTTCCCCCCAGTTCGAATTTTTTGTCTGCGACTCGACATCGCGGCAGCGTCCTGCCTCATCCCTGACAATGAGAGAGCCCGATCATCATGAAGCCATTCACTTCTTACTCAGCTACTGCGCCCGCCGTGATGTTCATTGCGCTGGCGAGCACGGCATTGCCGGTCATGGCCGAGGAGTCCGGCTTTGTCGAAGGCGCCAAGGTCAACCTGAACCTGCGCAATTTCTACCTCAACCGCAACTTCACCAACCCGACCAAGCCCCAGGGCAAGGCCGAAGAATGGACCCAGAGTTTCATCCTTGATGCCAGGTCCGGGTTCACTCAGGGCACGATCGGTTTCGGTGTCGACGTGCTGGGCCTGTACTCGCTGAAACTCGACGGCGGACGCGGCACTGGCGGCACACAGTTGCTGCCGCTCGATCACGACGGCCGCCCGGCGGATCACTTCGGACGCCTGGGCGTGGCCTTCAAGGCGAAGCTGTCCCAGACCGAATTGAAAGTCGGCGAATGGATGCCGGTGTTACCGATCCTGCGTTCGGACGATGGGCGTTCATTGCCACAGACCTTTCGTGGCGGCCAGATCACCTCGAAGGAAATCGACGGCCTGACGCTCTACGGTGGCCAGTTCCGCGCCAACAGCCCGCGTGACGACAGCAGCATGAGCGACATGTCGATGACCGGCAAAGCCGCATTCACCTCCGACCGTTTCAACTTCGAAGGCGCCGAATACGCCTTCAATGAAAAACGCACCCAGATCGGTCTGTGGAACGCTGAACTCCAGGACATCTACAGCCAGCAATACCTCAACCTGACCCACACTCAACCCGTGGGCGACTGGACCCTGGGCGCCAATCTGGGGTTCTTCTATGGCAAGGAGGACGGCAGCGCCCAGGCCGGTGACCTGGACAACAAGACCTGGTCCGGACTGTTCTCGGCCAAATACGGCGGCCATACCTTCTATGTCGGCCTGCAAAAAGTCAGCGGCGACAGCCCCTGGATGCGGGTCAACGGTACCAGTGGCGGCACCCTGGCCAACGACAGCTACAACTCAAGTTATGACAACGCCAGGGAAAAATCCTGGCAGCTGCGCCATGACTACAACTTCGTCGCCATGGGCGTGCCCGGCCTGAGCTTGATGAACCGCTACATCAGCGGCGACAACGTGCATACCGGAACCATCACCGACGGTAAGGAATGGGGACGCGAGACCGAACTGGCCTACACCGTGCAGAGCGGCACGCTGAAAAATCTCAACGTCAAATGGCGCAACTCAAGCATCCGCCGCGACTACAGCAACAATGAGTTCGACGAAAACCGGGTGATTGTGAGTTACCCGATCAGCTTGCTGTAAGCCATAAACAGCTTCGCGGGCAGATCGCCAGGATCGCAGCCTGCGGCAGCTCCCACACCGACCGCATACACCGTTGACCAAACGGTGTATGCGAATCCCGTAGGAGCTGCCGCAGGCTGCGATCTTTTCGGGGCACCAAGACAGTCCCGGATTATTCCCGCGACTCAACCCCCAACTCATCCCACACCGACTCCGCCAGGTGGAAGGTCGCATTGGCCGCCGGAATGCCGCAGTAGATTGCACTCTGCATCAGCACTTCCTTGATCTCGGCGCGGGTCACGCCGTTGCTGGCGGCGGCACGCAGATGCAGCTTGAGCTCTTCGTTACGGTTCATGCCGATCAGCATGGCGATGGTGATCAGGCTGCGGGTGTGCCGAGGCAAGCCCGGGCGGGTCCAGATATCACCCCAGGCGTGACGAGTGATCATTTCCTGGAACTCCGAGTTGAACTCGGTGAGGGTATTCAGGCTGCGGTCGACATGGGCATCGCCGAGGACCGCGCGACGCACCTGCAGGCCTTCGTCATAACGTTGTTTCTCGTCCACGGTCAGCTCCTCAAACGCGCTGGTCAGCTAACAGGAAGGCCAACACCCGATCGCTGAACGCAACGCCGGCCTGTACGTTGGACAGGTGCGCGGCATAGAACTCGGCGTATTCGGCGCCCTGCACGTGCTCTTGAATAAAGTGCCCGCCCGCCGGTGGCGTGACCGCATCTTCAGTGCCGCAAATCACCAGTGTCGGCACCTGGATCGATGACAACTGCTCGCGGAAATCGGCATCGCGCACCGCCGCGCAGTTGGCGGCATAGCCTTGTGGTGAGGTGGCGGCGAGCATGTCGGTGATCTGCTTGGCCTGCTGCGGATTGGCCTCGGCAAAGTCCGCGGTGAACCAGCGGGCAATCGACGCATCGCGCAGTGCAACCATCGCTGCCGGGCCGTCTCGCAGCACGGTTTCGATCCGTGGGTTCCATACCGAAGGATCACCGATTTTCGCCGCTGTGTTGCACACCACCAGCTTGCGCAGACGCTCGCCAGCATTGATCCCCAGCCACTGGCCGATCAGCCCGCCCATGGACAAGCCGCAGAAATGTGCGCGCTCGATATGCAAGGCATCCAGCAACGCCAGCACATCCTGGCCCAATTGCTCGATGCTGTACGGCCCCGGGGTCACCAGTGAACGACCATGGCCGCGAGTATCGAAACGCAGCACCCGGAAATGCTCGGCAAAGGCCGGAATCTGCAGGTCCCACATGTGCAGGTCGGTGCCCAGTGAGTTGGACAGCACCAGCACCGGTGCATCTTCCGGGCCGTCGAGTTGATAGTTCAGTTCGCCATCGACGAGTTGTACGAATCCCACAGCAGTCTCCTTCATGCGCTCAAGGCAAAATGTTCAGCCACGGCTCGCTCGACCCAGGTATGGGCCTGACCGAGGTAATGGGCAGGGTCCAGCAGATGATCGAGTTCATCGGCCGATAGGTGGGTGGTCACTTGCGGTTCATCGCCGAGTACCGCACGCAAATGCCGCTGCTCGGCGACCGCGCGCTTGCAGCAGTGCTCGAGCAGATGATGAGCCGCATCGCGGCCCACCCGTTGGGCGAGGACGATGCTCACCGCTTCGGCCAGCACCAGCCCCTGAGTCAGGTCGAGGTTTTTAGTCATGCGCTCGGTGTCGACTTCCAGTCCTTCAGTCACCAGCAAGGCCTGCTGCAACGCACCGGAGACCAGGCAGCAAATGTCCGGCAGGGTTTCCCATTCGGCATGCCACAGACCCAGGCTGCGCTCGTGTTCCTGGGGCATCGCGCTGAACAGCGTCGCCAGCAAGCCCGGCACCCGGGTTGCGGCGCCGATCAACACCGCAGCGCCGACCGGATTGCGTTTGTGCGGCATGGTCGACGATCCGCCCTTGCCCGGCGCCGCAGGTTCGAACACCTCAGCGGCCTCGGTCTGCATCAGCAGGCTGATGTCGCGACCGAGCTTGCCCAGGCTGCCAGCGATCAGGCCCAGCACTGAGCCGAACTCCACCAGTCGGTCGCGCTGGGTGTGCCAGGGTTGCTCCGGCAGCCCGAGTTGCAGTTCCTGCGCCAGTGCCTCGGCAACCGGCATTGCTTGCTCACCGAGCGCCGCGAGGGTCCCGGAAGCGCCGCCGAATTGCAGCACCAGCAAACGCAGTTTGAGTTCCTGCAGCCGTTGGCGATTGCGGGTCACGGCGCCCAGCCAACCGGCGATTTTCATGCCCAGGGTCACGGGTGTCGCGTGTTGCAGCCAGGTGCGCCCGGCCAACGGTGTAGCCACATAGCGTTGTGCCTGGGTGGCCAGGATCTCGCCGAGTCGCGCCAGTTGAGCTTCGATCAGCAGCAAGGCACTGCGCAGTTGCAGCACCAGCCCGGTGTCCATCACGTCCTGACTGGTGGCCCCCAGATGCACATACCGCTCGGCTTCGACGTCATGGCTGGCGATCTGTTTGCCCAGCGCCTTGACCAGCGGGATCGCCGAGTTGCCCGCCGTGGCAATCGCCTCGCCGAGCGCGAAGAAGTCATAGTGTTCTGCCCGGCATGCCGCTTCGATCGGCGTGACCGCAGTCTGCGGAATCAATCCGACCCGCGCCTGCGCCCGGGCCAGCGCCGCTTCGAAATCGAGCATCGCCTGTACCCGACCCTGATCGCAAAACACTTCACGCATATCGCGGGCAGTGAAGTAAGCATCGAACAATTGATTGCTCGGTCGGTCGTTCATAAACAATCCCTTGGAGGCGTGCCCCCGCAACGGGCGCACGCGGACAGATCAAAGATCGTGGTGCAGATAAGCCGCCTGTTTTGGCAGACGCAAGCTGAACAGGAAGGCCACCGCCATCGTCGCCGTGACGTACCGGTAGAAACTGTTCTCCATGGCCATGGTTTTCAAGCCCAGGGCCACGTATTCCGCCGAACCACCGAACACTGCGTTCGCCACCGCATAAGCCAAGCCTACCCCCAATGCCCGAACCTGTGCCGGGAACATTTCGGCTTTCACCAGGCCGCTGATGGAGGCGCTTCGTGAACGAGCGCGTCACCGGTCCGGCGGGAGCAAGCCCCTCGTCACACAAAGCCCACTCCCACAAGAGCGAAGCTGTACCTGTGGGAGCGGCGGTGTAGCGAACGCGTCAAACGCGCTCGATCGCCAAAGCCAGGCCCTGGCCGACGCCGACACACATGGTCGCCAGGCCTTTTTTGCCGCCGGTCTTTTCCAGCTGATGCAACGCAGTCAGCACCAGGCGCGCACCGCTCATACCCAGCGGGTGACCCAGGGCAATGGCGCCGCCGTTCGGGTTGACCTGCGCGGCGTCATCGGCCAGACCCAACTCTCGCAGTACCGCCAAGCCCTGACTGGCGAAGGCTTCGTTGAGTTCGATCACGTCGAAATCGCTGACGGCCAGCCCCAGACGCTCAGTCAATTTGCGCACCGCCGGCACCGGGCCAATGCCCATGACCCGTGGCGCGACACCGGCACTGGCCATGCCCAACACCCGGGCGCGGGCGGTCAGGCCATGTTTCTTCACGGCCTCGGCCGAGGCCAGGATCAATGCCGCCGCACCATCATTGACGCCCGAGGCGTTGCCGGCGGTAACGGTCTTGTCCGGGCCATTCACGGGCTTGAGTTTGCTCAGGGTTTCCAGGGTCGTTTCGGCGCGCGGGTGCTCGTCCTGCTCAACCACACTCTCGCCCTTCTTGTGGACAATCCGCACCGGGACGATTTCTTCAGCGAAGAATCCGGCGGCTTGCGCGGCCGCAGTCCGTTGCTGACTGCGCAAGGCGAAAGCGTCCTGATCGGCGCGGGAAACCCGGAAGTCATCGGCGACGTTGTCGGCGGTCTGCGGCATCGCATCGACGCCAAATTGAGCCTTCATCAAGGGGTTGATGAAGCGCCAGCCAATGGTGGTGTCTTCAAGTTTCATGTTGCGCGAGAACGCTGCGTCAGCCTTGCCCATGACAAACGGCGCACGGGACATCGATTCGACGCCGCCGGCAATCGCCAGCTCCATCTCGCCGCTGGCGATCGCCCGGAACGCGGTGCCGATGGCGTCCATGCCCGAAGCGCAGAGACGGTTGAGGGTTACGCCGGGAATGCTCTCTGGCAAACCGGCCAGCAACAAGGCCATGCGCGCAACGTTACGGTTGTCTTCGCCGGCCTGGTTGGCGCAGCCGAGGAACACCTCGTCCACCGCGTTCCAGTCCACCGAAGGGTTGCGCTCCATCAGCGCTTTGATCGGCACAGCGGCCAGGTCGTCGGCACGAACAGCCGCCAGCCCACCGCCGAAACGGCCTATAGGAGTACGGATCGCGTCACAGATAAAGACTTCGCGCATCAGGCTTCTCCCGGTGCTTGGCCGTGGGCCGCCGCGGTGCGTGCTTCGAGATCACGCAAAGCGCTCAGCTCTACTTCTGTTGGTTCTGCAGTGTGCTCGACCTGATCGGCAAAGCGAACGGCCCAACCGGTGGCAGCAACCACCTGCTCGCGGGTCACGCCCGGGTGCAGCGCGGTGACCACGAATTCGTGGCTGCCGGCTTCCGGCTCCATGATGCACAGATCGGTGATGATCCCCACCGGCCCGGCACCTGGCAGGCCCAGACGTTGACGCGAATCGCCACCTTCGCCATGACCGACCGAAGTAATGAAGTCGAGCTTGTCGACAAACGAACGGGCCGACTGCTTGAGGATGATCAGCACGCTTTTCGCCGAACCGGCGATCTCCGGCGCGCCACCGGCACCCGGCAGGCGGACTTTTGGCTGGTGATAGTCGCCGACCACCGTGGTGTTGATGTTGCCGAAGCGGTCGACCTGCGCAGCACCGAGGAAGCCGACGTCGATGCGCCCGCCCTGCAGCCAGTAGCGAAAAATCTCACCGGTTGGCACGACAGTGTCAGCGGTTTCGGCCAGTTCACCGTCACCGATCGACAGCGGCAGTACACTCGGCTTGGCGCCAATCGGGCCGGATTCGTAGATCAGCACCACGTCCGGCGAGGAGGTCAGCCGAGCCAGGTTGGCGGCCTTGGAAGGCAGGCCGATGCCGACGAAGCATACCGAACCGTTCTTCAACCGGCGCGCGGCGGCGACGGTCATCATTTCATTGGTGGAGTAAGTCATTATTTGGCCTCCGAAGCGCGGGCCAGCTTGGCCTGGAATTCACTGAAGTCAGCGCTGCCGTGAATGTATTCGTTGATCCAGGCGGTGAAGGTTTCGCGATCGCGGGCGATTGCATCCCAAGCCTGGTAGAAACGGTTGTCACGCTCGGTGTAACCGTGGGCGTAGGACGGATGCGCCCCACCTGGCACATGGCAGACAGCGCTCAAGGCCCAGGTCGGCAACACGCAGGCGTTCATCGGCGCCTTCAGGTCATCGACGATTTCTTCAACAGTGACGATGCAGCGTTTGGCCGCCAGCGCCGCTTCTTTCTGCACACCGAGGATGCCCCAGAGCAACACGTTGCCTTTGCGGTCGGCCTTCTGAGCGTGGATCACGGTGATATCCGGGCGCACCGAAGGCACTGCTGCCAATACTTCACCGGTGAATGGGCAGGTCACGCTTTTGATCAAGGGGTTGACCTTCGGCAGATCGGAACCGGCGTAGGCGCGCAACACTGCGAATGGCAGACCAGAAGCGCCAGCCACGTAGGCATTGGCCAGGTCGGCGTGACTGTGTTCTTCGATCTCCAACGCGTGCGGCCATTGCTTCTCGACCGCGTCACGCAGACGGTGCAGCGAGCCCACGCCCGGGTTGCCACCCCAGGAGAAAATCAACTTGCGAGCACAACCGGAACCGATCAGCTGGTCGTAGACCAGGTCAGGCGTCATACGCACCAGAGTCAGGTCTTTCTTGCCCTGGCGAATGATTTCATGACCCGCCGCTGTCGGGATCAGGTGAGTGAAGCCTTCGAGCGCGACGGTATCGCCGTCGTTGACGAACTGCTTCACCGCGTCATGCAGCGAAAGGATTTCAGCCATGGAGTGGACTCCCGAATTCAGTAAACCGACGTGGAAGAGAGGCGCGATGAGCAGCGCCGGATGACTGAAGATTAAGCCTCTAAAAATCGCCAAACAATCCGATAATCGACTAAGCGTTCGATTATCGAACAGATTGTTGTCAGGCTATCGGTTCTGCATTGCTACAAAACAGCTTCAGGCCAATCCCACTTCCACCGGAAAACACGGTACCTGTGGCGAGGGAGCTTGCTCGCGCTGGACCGCGAAGCGGGCCCAAAGCCTGCAACCGCGATTTATCAGGCAGAGCACATCAGCCGGATTACGACCGCTGCGCGCCCGAGCGGGAGCAAGCTCCCTCGCCACAAAGGCCCACTCACCGTAACGACAGCAACCTGGTCAAAACCTGATCAAGTCGCATCGGCATGACTAACCATGCCCTTGATCAGCACCGCGCTGGTCGCCAGCGCCGCCGGAATCACCTCAGACACTCCCGGCCCGCAGGCTGAAACAGTGCAGGCAACCGCTGTCGGGAAACGTGCTCATTGAGGCAGGCCTCATCATTATTATTGAGGCGCGCCCGGCGGATGGAGCAGACGCACTTCGCCGGATGACGCTGCCGCGACATTAATGAAGCACGGGAAACAGCGTCAATTGAGCAACGGCGTATCTGTGCGTTTATCGAACAGCTTAGGGTTTGCTGAGGATTGATCGAGCCTCAGGTTGCTGCCAACTGCCCCTAGGCGAACAACTGTGCGCTCAGATCGCGACTGGCGCTCAGCAGCTCCGGGAGAAAACGCTGCTCAAGCTCATTGCGGCTGACGCGCCCCGCATGGGTGCTGACATTCAACGCCGCCAGCACCTGCCCCGAGGCGTCGTACACCGGTACGGCGATGGAACGCAGGCCCTGCTCGAGTTCCTGATCGACGATGCACCAACCTTGTTGACGGACCTGTTGCAGGCATTCAAGCAGCGCTTCGGGGGTGTGCAACGTGCGACTGGTCTTGGTTTGCAGCTCCGCGTGGTCGAGGTATTCATGGAGCGAGGCATCATCCAGCGCCGCCAGCAGGATCCGCCCCATGGAGGTGCAATAGGCTGGCAGACGCCCGCCCACTGACAGATCGACCGAGATAAGGCGCTGGGTCGTCGCGGAGCGGGCTATATATAGAATGTCATCACCCTCCAGCGTGGCCATGTTGCAAGCCTCGTGAAGTTGTTCGCTCATGCGATCCAGATAAGGCTGGGCCGAAACCGCCAGCGGCGTCGAGGACAGATAGGCATGGCCCAGGGTCAGCACCTTGGGCAGCAACGAATAGGTACGCCCATCGGTGGTCGCATAACCCAGCTTGATCAGCGTATGCAGGCAACGGCGCACTGCCGCCCGAGGAATTTCCGTGCGGTGGCTGATCTGGGCGATGGTCAGATGGCGCTTGCGCTCCTGAAAGGCCTGCACCACTGCCAGACCGCGCGCCAGGGAGGTCATGAAGTCCGGATCACCGGTCAGTGCCTGGATCCGCTTGGCCGGCGAGGCGACGATCGGCGGGGCCACTGAAGCGAAAGAATTGCGCAGTTGATCGTTCATTTCAGGTCCTATGCCCACAGATCGACATCTATTACAGGCTGCTGCGCAGCAGATACGCAAGCCACGAACAGCCGAGTTGGGCGATTATCGAACCATCAATCGATAATCGCAATCGGCACCTTTCTCTCACAGGGGGGATTCCTTCTCCCACGACTCATGGATGACGCCAGATATACAAAAGTTCACACTTCCCCGCATGAGTAGGCGTCAGCCTCCGAAACGAGCGCTTACCCCTCACAACATTGCGTGCATTAATTTCACCGCAAGCACACAACTGTCCTGAGGAAAACCTACTTACAACCCGAAATTTATCCGTAACAAAAAGCCCTCACACAAAGTTGACGAGTTTTAACTTCTTGGTGATAGTGTTATTCAAATCGACCGCTATAATGATCCGTGTGATGACCGGGGTTTCTTTTATACCTTCGGATCCAATCACCCAGGTGGTGCCTGTTCCAGCGGCGCCCCCTGCAGCAACCGCCTGGCGTTCATTCACTATCAGCCAAAGCGCTTGCACGCGAAAACTGTTGCACGGCAGTTATTCCTCTCTGGTGCCGTGAGTGCTTGCAACAAGGATGCTGTTTATCAAATCGCTGTCAAAAGCCAAGGGCTTGTATAACCCGGCCTGTGACCCCATCTTGATAATCAACGATGCTGCAAGGTGTATCACCAGAATTCATCTCAACTCAATTAGGTAATACTGTGACGAAAGACGAACTGCGCGCGGAACTTGAGCGTCAGGAACAACGCTACAAGGATGTCTACGGCGGGGAAATCACCACCTACGCCGCCCAGCCTGAGCCGGAACGCAAGCCTTGGCGCAAACGCGCGAGCATTCTCGATCAGGCTTTTACTCAAGAATTGCAGAAAATGGAAAAGGAACTCAAAGCCGAAGAGCCATGACCGCTCCGGCTTGAGCCCTTCAGGGCTGGCTACTTCCCTGCCATATAGAAGCTGGCTCGGGTCACCACCCTGTTCCGCTCGCTACACGCGGGCGGCTGCCGCCCCAGCCCGAAAGGATGAGTAAATAGGCCATGGCTGGCCTGTACCGCTGAAACTTCCCACAGCTATTTCAGCGCATCGGCACTTCCCGAAAAGCCTGACTTCTCGATCATCACCAACAAAATCAATAGCTTGCCTGACCGGCAGAAACCCCGGGGGCTAGGGGGCTGTTACAAAGTAATTCGTTGAAGAATGTTACCGATGAGCATGTAGTGCATCGATTACTGAGGTTTTCTGGCATAATCGCGCCCCCTTACGACCGGGTCAGAAAACCTTCATGATCGATTTATTCAGCGGACTGGATGCTTGGGTGCTTGTGAGCCTCTTGCTCGCCCTGGCCTTTGTCCTCGCCTTCGAGTTCATCAACGGCTTTCATGACACCGCTAATGCGGTGGCCACTGTTATCTACACCAAAGCCATGCCACCCCACCTGGCCGTGTTCTTTTCCGGTGTGTTCAACTTCCTCGGCGTATTACTGGGCGGGGTCGGCGTGGCCTATGCAATCGTCCACCTGCTGCCGGTAGAACTGCTGATCAATGTGAACACTGGCCACGGGCTGGCGATGGTGTTCTCGTTGCTCGCGGCCGCCATCACCTGGAACCTGGGCACCTGGTACTTCGGTATCCCGGCCTCCAGCTCGCACACCTTGATCGGCTCGATCCTGGGCGTGGGCCTGGCGAATGCATTGATCAACGACATTCCGCTGGCCGATGGTGTCAACTGGCAGAAGGCGATTGATATCGGCGCCTCGCTGGTGTTCTCGCCGATGGCCGGCTTCCTGGTCGCTGGCCTGGTGCTCGTTAGCCTTAAATGGTGGCGCCCACTGTCCAAGATGCACAAGACCCCGGACGAGCGCCGCAAGCTCGACGACAAGAAACATCCACCGTTCTGGAATCGCCTGGTACTGGTGATCTCCGCAATGGCCGTGAGTTTCGTGCACGGTTCCAACGATGGCCAGAAAGGCATCGGCCTGATCATGCTGGTATTGATCGGTATCGTCCCGGCGCAGTTCGTGCTCGACCTGACCAGCACTACCTACCAGATCGAACGAACCCGCGATGCGACCTTGCACCTGAGCCAGTTCTATCAGCGTAACAGCGAATCGCTGGGCGAGTTCCTGGCGCTGGGCAAAAGCATACCGGGCGACTTGCCGGAGAAATTCCGTTGCAATCCGCAACAGACCGAACCGACCATTTCCGCGCTCCTCGGCACGCTCAAGGGTGTAGCGGACTATCACTCGCTGCCGGCGGAAAGCCGTATCGAAGTGCGTCGTTACCTGCTCTGCCTGGATGACACGGCGAAGAAAGTCGGCAAGCTGCCAGGCTTGGCAGCCCGTGAAAAGGATGACCTGAACAAGCTGCGCAAAGACCTGACCGCGACCACCGAATATGCGCCGTTCTGGGTAATTCTGGCAGTGGCCCTGGCTCTGGGGCTCGGTACCATGGTCGGCTGGAAGCGCGTGGTTCTGACCATCGGTGAAAAGATCGGCAAACAAGGCATGACCTACGCCCAGGGCATGTCGGCCCAGATCACCACCGCCTGCGCCATCGGCCTGGCCAACATCTTCAGCCTGCCGGTATCCACCACCCACGTACTGTCCTCGGGTGTCGCCGGGACCATGGTCGCAAACAAAAGCGGTCTGCAAGGCGGTACGGTGAAGACCATCCTGCTGGCCTGGATCCTGACCCTGCCGGCGACGGTGGGCTTGTCGGCCGGTTTGTTCTGGCTGGCGTCGAAAGTCCTCGTCAGCTGATCTTCAGCCTGTTTGCAAAAAAAAAAGGTGCGATCCCGTCTGGATCGCACCTTTTTTTATGCCTTTTGGAATGCGTTCAACCTGAAAAGATCGCAGCCTGCGGCAGCTCCTACGGCGGCGCGCAGACAAAAAAAAGGGCGACCGAAGTCGCCCAAAATGCCTTGCGTGCTCGTGTACCGGAAAGACTTAAGGCTTTTTGCTCTTATGTGCATCTTTCCAGATAAAGAATCCAAACCCTGCGAAAAAAGCCACCATGAGGCCGACTGTCAGCACTCCGGCGATCACTACGTTGTCGAAAAACATGACTGGCCTCCTGCTCTTGCCCTGTTGCGATGGGGCTAAGTTAACCAATCCGGCTTCGATAAAAATTGACCGGGATCAATAGCGCCCGAAAGAAGAGGTAAAGGAGGAAAATAACTGACCTGCGTCAACGGATGCAGGGGGATTCAACGTTTTTTCGGTTTGTTTTTCGGCTTTTTCCTGGCTTTTCCCAATGGCATGGCCTGCTCGAAAGCCTGGCGCACTTCGTTCAGGCGCTTTTCATTGAGATCATGCACGCGCTTGGCACGTTCGGAATTCAGGTCTATCAGCTTGTCGTCTTGGCTCATGGCGTTGATTGCATCATCTGGCTGGCGGTCGAATTCAAGCGCAGCAGTCAACCGCCCTGCACGCCGGGGTCTGCCCATAATGCGGTGTGATCCCGGCGCTGACCAGTCGCCAGCGAAGTCGGTAGCGAACATTTTGCGCCGTGATACACATAAAAAGCCCGACGCTAAACCTCGACATCCACCCACAATCCCTGACGAGGCTGATCTTCCATCAGTGGCACCACGGGCACGGTGTTGTCCGCGTTGAGCTCGTCACCGGGCAGGGCCAGGTGCGTTTGCGAGTCTTCATCGACTTCACGCCGACGCTTGTTGCGTTCCTGCTGGCGCTGCTGCTCTTCACGCAATAACAACGCCGAATGTTCGGCATCGCGCTTTTGCAGGTCGATGGTGCTTTCATTGGAGCTCGGTTGCACCGGCACTACAGGCGGAATGTCCGGCGTGGAGCGGACCGGATCCTGCTGGGAGGTGATCGGCACGACACTCAAGGGAAGTATCGGTGGCAGCATAATTATTAGTCTCCTGTCAGCAGGCTGTCGGCTGCCGGGGTGACGACTTGAGCCATCGGGCGCAAACTTGTGACCCCTCGTCGCCGTAACCCTTTGGTCTGGAGGCCTTGATCCGTTAAGATAGTCGGCTTTTTCAAGGCGGGAGTCAGGCAGCATGGCGCAGCAGTATCAACCGGGGCAACGCTGGATTAGTGACAGCGAAGCCGAGCTAGGTTTAGGCACCGTTCTGGCACAGGACGGTCGCTTGCTGACCGTGCTCTATCCGGCCACTGGCGACACTCGTCAGTATGCGCTACGGAATGCGCCCCTCACACGTGTGCGGTTTTCGCCAGGTGACTCGATCACTCACTTCGAAGGCTGGAAACTGACCGTGCGCGAGGTCGACGATGTCGACGGCTTGCTGGTCTATCACGGGCTCAACGGGCAGAACGACGTGGTTACCCTGCCGGAAACCCAACTGTCGAACTTCATTCAGTTCCGCCTGGCCAGCGACCGACTGTTCGCCGGGCAGATCGACCCGCTGGCGTGGTTCTCGCTGCGTTACCACACCCTCGAACACACCAGCCGCCAGTTGCAATCTTCACTCTGGGGCCTGGGTGGCGTGCGTGCGCAACCTATCGCTCACCAGTTGCACATCGCCCGCGAAGTGGCCGACCGGATCGCGCCACGGGTTCTGCTGGCCGATGAAGTGGGCCTGGGCAAGACCATCGAAGCAGGCTTGGTGATCCATCGCCAACTGCTCTCCGGTCGCGCCAATCGGGTGCTGATCCTGGTTCCGGAAAACCTCCAGCACCAGTGGTTGGTGGAAATGCGCCGGCGCTTCAACCTGCAGGTTGCCCTGTTCGATGAGGAACGTTTCATCGAAAGCGATGCCGCCAATCCGTTCGAAGACACCCAGCTCGCACTGGTCGCTCTGGAATGGCTGGTGGACGACGAGAAGGCCCAGGACGCGCTGTTCGCTGCCGGCTGGGACCTGATGGTGGTCGACGAAGCGCACCACCTGGTCTGGCATGAAGATCAGGTCAGCGCAGAATATGCACTGGTCGAGCAGCTTGCGGAAGTGATTCCTGGCGTGCTGCTGCTGACCGCCACCCCGGAACAACTGGGTCAGGACAGCCACTTCGCGCGACTGCGCCTGCTCGATCCGAATCGTTTTCATGACCTGCATGCGTTCCGCGCCGAAAGCGAAAACTATCGCCCGGTCGCCGAAGCCGTTCAGGAACTGCTGGACCAGGGGCGTCTGTCCCCGGCCGCGCATAAAACCATTCAAGGCTTCCTCGGTGACGAAGGCGAAGCCCTGCTAGCCGCCGTCAACGATGGCGATATTGAAGCCAGCGGTCGTCTGGTCCGTGAACTGCTGGACCGCCACGGCACCGGCCGCGTGCTGTTCCGCAACACTCGTGCCGCCGTGCAAGGCTTCCCGGAGCGCAAGCTGCATCCGTACCCGCTGCCGTGCCCGGACGAATACCTCGAGTTGCCGCTGGGCGAACACGCCGAACTGTACCCGGAAGTCAGCTTCCAGTCCCAGCCGGACGCCAACGAAGAAGAGCGCTGGTGGCGCTTCGACCCTCGTGTCGAGTGGCTGATCGACACGCTGAAGATGCTCAAACGCACCAAAGTGCTGGTGATCTGCGCCCACGCTGAAACCGCGATGGACCTCGAGGACGCCCTGCGCGTGCGCTCGGGCATCCCGGCCACGGTCTTCCATGAAGGCATGAACATCCTTGAGCGTGACCGCGCCGCCGCCTACTTCGCGGATGAAGAGTTTGGCGCCCAGGTGCTGATCTGCTCGGAAATCGGCAGTGAAGGCCGCAACTTTCAATTCTCCCACCACCTGGTGCTGTTCGATCTGCCGTCGCACCCGGATCTGCTGGAACAGCGTATCGGTCGTCTGGACCGGATCGGCCAGAAACACACCATCGAATTGCACGTGCCGTACCTGGAAACCAGCCCGCAACAACGCTTGTTCCAGTGGTACCACGAGGCACTGAATGCCTTCCTCAACACCTGCCCGACCGGCAACGCCCTGCAACATCAATTCGGCCCGCGCCTGTTACCGCTGCTGGAAAGCGCCGATGACGGTGAATGGCAAGCCCTGATCGACGAAGCGCGCAGCGCCCGTGAGCACCTGGAAAGCGAGTTGCACACCGGTCGCGACCGCTTGCTGGAACTCAACTCCGGCGGTGCCGGCGAAGGTGATGCGCTGGTTGAGGCGATCCATGAACAGGACGATCAGTTCGCCCTGCCGATCTACATGGAAACCCTGTTTGACGCCTTTGGTATCGACAGTGAAGACCACTCGGAAAACGCCCTGATCCTCAAACCGAGCGAAAAAATGCTCGACGCCAGTTTCCCGCTGGGCGACGACGAAGGCGTGACCATCACTTACGACCGCAACCAGGCGCTGTCTCGCGAAGACATGCAGTTCATTACCTGGGAGCACCCGATGGTGCAGGGCGGCATGGACCTGGTGCTGTCCGGTTCGATGGGCAACACTGCCGTCGCACTGATCAAGAACAAGGCGCTCAAACCCGGGACCGTGTTGCTGGAACTGCTCTACGTCAGTGAAGTAGTTGCTCCGCGCTCGCTGCAGCTGGGTCGTTACCTGCCACCGGCCGCCCTGCGCTGCCTGCTTGATGCCAACGGCAACGACCTGTCGACCCGGGTTTCCTTCGAGACCTTGAACGACCAGCTCGAAAGCGTGCCACGGGCCAGCGCCAACAAGTTCATCCAGGCCCAGCGCGATCAGCTGACACCGAAGATCAACGCCGGCGAAGCGAAGATCGCCCCACGCCACGCCGAGCGGGTCGCCGAAGCGCAACGTCGCCTGGCCGCCGACACCGACGAAGAACTGGCGCGCCTGACCGCCTTGCAAGCGGTCAACCCGACCGTGCGCGACAGCGAGCTGATCGCCCTGCGCCAGCAACGCGAACAAGGCCTGGCCATGCTCGACAAAGCGGCTTTGCGTCTGGAAGCGATACGGGTGTTGGTGGCCGGCTGATTAGCTGCTCCCCTCCTCCGAAGAACAAAGGCCCGCGTAATGCGGGCCTTTTTAATTACGACTGAAAACCATCAGTGTGAAGAAGACCGCCAAGATCGCAGCCTGCGGCAGCTCCTACGGGATTTGCGTGCATTCGCAATATTGCGGGTATACAGGGTCGGCGTAGGAGCTGCCGCAGGCTGCGATCTTTTGATCTTAAGCAGTCACCACCGGAATCTGCGGCCCAACAGCCACCAGCCCTTCCTTCATTCGCTGCGCATCCCGAACGAAACAACGCGAAGCCTGGAACAGAAACAGCATGGTCAGGAACAACGCCACCGGGATCAGGTACATCGCGTCATGCAGGCCAACGGCCTTGAACGCCTCGGTCATCTGTCCGGCGCCAGCCGAAAGCATTGCGGTATGTGCAAAGTGATCGGACAGAGCGCCAACCACCACCGGCCCCAACCCACCCCCCAACAGATACAACCCGGCAAAGAACAACGCCATGGCGGTGGCCCGCAAGCGCGGCTCGACCACGTCCTGAATCGCCGTGTAGACGCACGTATAGAAGTTGTAGGCAAACAGCCAGCCCAGGCTGAACACCGCGACAAACACTCCGATCTCGATCCGGCCGGCATGCAGCGCCCACGCGGTGGCCAAGGTCGAAATGATCAGGCTGCCGGCGGCGAACAGCAGTCGACCGTTAGCCACTCGCTGGTGAATCTTGTCGGCAACCCAGCCGCCAAGGGTCAAGCCGATCAGCCCGGTCACGCCGACGATCACCCCGGTCGCCACCGCCGCTTCCTGCAAGGGCATCAGGAAATAGCGCTGCAGCATCGGCACCAGAAAGGAGTTGCAGGCATAGGTGGCGAAGTTGAAGGTCAGCCCCGCTAACACCAGCCACAGGAAGGTCGGGATCGCCAGCACCCGACGAATGGGTTGATCGACCCGCTCCTGGGAGACCTGAACGGTCTCCGCCGCGCCGCGCTTCGGCTCCTTGATAAAAAACATGAACACCGCCAACAGCAATCCCGGTACCGCAGCGATAAAAAACGGCGCGCGCCAACTGTCGAACGCCTGGACCATCGCACCGATGGTAAAAAACGCCAGCAACAGGCCCAGCGGCAACCCGAGCATGAAAATGCCCATGGCCCGTGCCCGCCGGTGGGCTGGGAACAGGTCGCCGATCAGCGAATTGGCGGCCGGGGCATAACTGGCCTCGCCAATACCCACCCCCATGCGTACCAACAGAAACCCCCAGAAACTGCCCACCAGGCCATTGACCGCGGTCAGCCCACTCCACGCCGCCAGGCCCCAGCCCATCAACTTGCTGCGAGAACCGGTATCGGCCATCCGCCCCAGCGGCAGCCCGGCGATGGCGTACACAATGGTGAAGGCAGTACCGATGATGCCGATCTGGAAATCACTCAGGTGCCATTCCATCCGGATGGGTTCGATGATGATGGCCGGGATGGTGCGATCGAAAAAGTTGAACAGGTTCGCCAGAAACAGCAGGAACAGAATGCGCCAGGCATTCGCCGCTTGGTTCGAGTTCTGCATAGTCCGTCTCTTTTATTGTTATTGGGGCGTGGCTGCCACCCGGAATCAGCAATCTAGTCAGCCCGGTCCGGCCTGTCTGTCATTATTTGTAAAGCTGATACCGGCTCATGGAGACGAGCGCGGACGCTGATTTATTTTTGGTTCTAAGCAATGCCCAATTCATTGCAAAATCATTGATATTAATATGCCACCATCACTTGCGTTTCATACAGGGTCTCTATACTCCAACCACTTATCAGCTCTTATGGCGCTGTGCGCTGAATGACTCATAGACGGAGCTTGCTATGGATTGGCTTGGTTTGCATTTTGTTACCGAGCTTCCAGAAAGCGGACAAGTTGTACTTGATTGCAGTCATAACCCCTTTCTGGTGCTGTTGGCTTATGTGGTCGCCTGCGTTGCCGGCTTTGCTGTTCTGGATATGACCGAACGGGTCGGTCATGTGGAAAAATTCGCCTCAAAACGAGTCTGGTGCTGGGTCGGAGCTTGCGGTCTGGCTGGCGGTATCTGGGCCATGCACTTCATCAGCATGCTGGCGTTCCAGGCGCCGATTGAAATCCATTATGAGCTGCCGATCACCCTGATCTCGCTGCTGATCGCCTTGATCGCCTCATTGCTGGCGATGAACACCCTCAGCCACGCACACCTGAGTCTATGGCAGTACCTGCAAGCGTCGGTGTGGATGGGGCTGGGAATTGCCGCCATGCATTACACCGGTATGGCCGCCATGCGCTCCAACGCCACTGCCTACTACCAGCCCATGCTGTTTGGCCTGTCCGTCGTGATCGCCATAGGTGCCAGCCTTGCAGCCTTGTTGCTGTCCCGTCATTTGCGCGACGGCAGAGGCTTTTTCCACCAACTGCTCAAATACAGTGCCAGCCTGGTGCTGGGGGCCGGGATCGTCAGCATGCATTTCACCGGCATGTGGTCAATGACCCTGGTACTGCCCGCCGGCAATCTTGAGCAACTCCCTGCCGGCAACAACCATATGCAATTGGGCCTGACCATCGCTGTCATTACCTTGCTGATTATCGGCAGCAGCATCAGCGCGGCAATGGCCGACAAAAAACTGCAAAACAAGGAGCACGATCTGCGCCGGGTCAACGCGCTGCTCAGTCAACTGGATCAGGCCCGTATGTCGTTGCAGCATGTGGCCCATTACGATGCCTTGACCAATCTGATCAATCGCCGCGGCTTCAACCAGATCTTCGCCGAGAAGCTCATTGAGAAAAGTACACACGGCGGCATGCTGGCGGTGTTATTCCTGGATATCGATCACTTCAAGCGCATCAACGACAGCCTCGGCCATGACGCCGGGGACGAGCTGTTGAAAGTACTTGCCAGCCACATCAAGGGCGCGACCCGCAGCCATGACAATGTAGTAGCGCGCTTTGGTGGCGACGAGTTCTGCATCCTGATCAACCTCCACGATCGTGATGAAGCACGGCACATGGCGCTACGGATCATGCAAAAAATGAAGGAGCCCATCGAGCTGGCCGGGCGACGCATGGTCATGACCACCAGCATCGGCATCAGCGTGTTTCCCGACGATGGCAAGACCTGCGAGGAATTGCTGAAGAATGCTGACCTGGCGCTCTATCAATCCAAAGGCAGCGGTCGTAACAGCCTGCACTTCTTCAGTCCCAACCTGAAAACCAAGGCCACCCTCGAACTGCAACTCGAAGAAGAATTGCGCAATGCATTGCGCAATGAAAGCAGGCTGATGCTCTATTACCAACCGATCCTGGACCTGGAAAGCGGCCGGGTCACCAAGCTTGAAGCCCTGGTGCGCTGGCAACACCCAACTCATGGATTGCTGGTACCTGATCAGTTTATCGGTATTGCCGAAACCAACGGGCTGATCGCCGAGCTGGATAATTGGGCGCTGCGCAAAGCTTGCGAGGACCTGAGCACGCTCTCGCGGCAGGGGTATTCAGCGCTGAAAATCGCGGTGAACTGTTCGGCCCTCAACCTGTCACGCGAAGAACTCCCCGACGAAATCGAAAGCGCTCTGCGAGCCAATGGCGTTGCTCCGCAACGGCTGGAACTGGAAGTCACCGAAAACGCCCTGATGGGCAACATCGCCAACACGCTGGATTTGCTGCGGCAGATTCGCGCCCTCGGCGTCTCCCTGTCGATCGACGATTTCGGCACCGGCTACTCATCCCTTGCCTACCTCAAGCGGCTTCCGCTGAACACCTTGAAAATCGATCGCTCGTTCATCCAGGACATTCCCAAATCGGCCCAGGACATGGAGATAGTCCAGGCCATTATCGTCATGGCCCACACACTGCATTTGCAGGTCGTCACTGAAGGCGTCGAAACCGTCGAGCAATACGATTTCCTCAAGCTCTTCGGCTGTGATTTCGTTCAAGGCTATTTGCTCAGCCCGCCGGTCCCGCTCGCTGAGTTGCATCCGGTTCTGAACGAAATCAACCAGCGTAGACAGCCCATCCCGACGGCCCTCAGTCTTCTGGGCATCGCCCACGGTACAGATGGACCAATGTCGAGGGATCTTTTTCTTGATAACCCTGGCCGCTATGCAGGCGCATCAGTTGAGCAGCCAGTCCGCTGATGGGCGTGGCCGAGCCTTGCTCGCGGGAAAACTTCACCGCCGCGTCCAGGTCCTTGAGCAAGGTGCGCACATGCCACTTCACCGGTTCGAATCGACTTTCGGCCATTTGCGGGGCAAGAATCTGCAGCGGTCTGGAATCAGCAAACCCACCGGCCAGTGCCTCGGCAATCAATTTCGCATCGACACCTGAACGCTCAGCCAGGGCCACCACCTCGGCGATCACCAGTGCATTGCAGGCGACGATCATCTGATTGCAGGCTTTGGTCACCTGCCCTGCCCCCACCGCGCCCATGTGCGTGACCCGCTGCCCCAGACTCAATAGCACAGGCCGCATACGCTCGACATCCGTCGCGTGCCCGCCGACCATGATCGCCAGGCTGCCCGACTCGGCTCCTGCAGTGCCGCCCGAGACCGGTGCATCGAGCCAGCCCATACCCGTTTCACTGAGTAACTGCGCGGCCATCTCCCGGGTTGCGGTCGGCTCCAGACTGGAAAAATCCACCAACAATTTCCCGGCCGTTGCACCCTGCGCCACACCCGCCGCACCGAATACCACCTCTCGCACGACCGCCGTGTCGGCCAGGCACAGCATCACCACATCCGCCTGCTGGCACAGCTCCGCGGGAGTGGCCACTTGCCGCGCTCCGGCCTCGACCAGCGCCGCGCACTTTTCCGGGTTGCGGTTCCAGATTGTCAATGGGTAACCCGCGGCCAGCAGACGGCGACACATCGGCAAGCCCATCAAACCGATACCGGCAAAGGCCAAAGAAGGTAATGCAGCACTCATAATTCACTCCTGCGAACTAAAGAACGTCGAATATTGGCCGATTCATTCTGATTCAGGAAGGATTCCCCCTAGCGACCCCTAAGGTTAAACCCTATCGCTCGGGCCTATATCGCACTGTAAAGTCGCGAGATCCCATCCGTGATGGCTTGATGATATCTCGTCACCGAGCCGACCAGTCCAGGTACATGGCGCACAATGACTTCTAAAAACAACCCTGCCAACGCGATATCCGAACTGACACTGACCTCCCCGGATAAACCCTCAGGCTCGAAGCCATTGACCAGTTCGCCGCCGCTTGCCAGCCCACAGTACCTGTACTTCACCGAGACCAACACCGATCGCATCCTCGATAACCTCAATGGCCTG
Source organism: Pseudomonas sp. KH_050 (assembly GCF_057838875.1). Lineage (NCBI taxonomy): Bacteria > Pseudomonadati > Pseudomonadota > Gammaproteobacteria > Pseudomonadales > Pseudomonadaceae > Pseudomonas > Pseudomonas sp. KH_050. The sequence continues at coordinate 5,361,502 of NZ_CM174478.1, forward strand.
CGCGACATGGTGTTCCCCCGCGCGCCGCACCTGGAAGACGGCAGCGAAATGCGCCGCGACCAGGAATTTCCTTCGGTCTGCCTGATCGGCCTGGGTCGCTGCGGATCAAACATTGCGCTGGACGTGGCGGAGCTGGTGTACAACGCCCGCAAGTTCTACCTGAACGAATTCAATACCGATGACAAGCCCTATGCCGACAAGGGCTACAGCCCTGCGCAGTGGATCCGCAACAACCTGCGCCTGGGCGCCGGCAAGGCCAGTAAACCGGTGTTCCTGGTCGAACCTCTGGTGATGCTGGGCGACCTGGACAAAGACATTGCCGGTCGCATCCGTTTCTCCCGCAAAGGCGAAAAAAGCAGCTTCCTGCGCGACTACAGCAAAATGAAAATCATGGACCTTTCGGAAGTCCATGCAGGGGGTGCGGGTAACGCGCCGATCCTCGGCCAGTACCTGGCGAAGATTATTCTCAACAAGGATACCCAGCGCTTTTCCAGCCCGGACTGGAAGATGATCCACTCCTACCTGATCGATTCCTGCGGGATCAAGGCCAACCAGTCACGGCTGTACTTCTCGATCTTCAGTGCCGGTGGCGGTACCGGTTCGGGCATGGCTTCGGAGTTCGGCCTGGCACAGCAATACTCTTACATGAACAAGACGTTCGATACCAAACCGGTTGACGAACATGACAGCAAAAGCGGCCACGCTTTCGTCTTTGAACCGATCTTCACCAGCGGCATTTGTGTACTGCCGAACATTTCCGATCACCGCAGCGAAATGTCCGAAGCGCTGCACATCAACGCCGGTCGTTTGCTCTGCAAGTACCTGTCGGAAGAATGGGACTTCTCCTATAACTTCGACAACGAAGACAGCAGCGAAGCCAGCGTCATGGGCCGGATCCGGCCCTGGAACGCGATGATGCTGATCTCCAACGACATCATGCGTTACGCCGAAGAGAGCGATGACGGCAACATCCAGAACATCGATGTCAATGCCATGGAAAAGCACGCCAACCAGTACATCTCTCAACAGATTTTCAACATTCTCACTGCGCAGGCGGTGACCACCGACTATGACCAGAACTATTTCCGTCGAGCCGGTATCGACATCGGCGAAACCATTCGCCTGGACGCCAATGACCTGTTCATGAGTCTGGCCGGTCCGGTAGCGATTGCCTACGCCGAATCCGTGGTGCCAGAAACGCCGGCACCGTCGGGCGACAAGTTCAAAGTCTTCGAGAAAGAGCCACAACGGTTGAACATCGACGACCTGTTCTTCCGCTCCATCGACCTGCCGCACTTCAACAAGGTGACGCAGGCCATCGAAGGCATCAGCCTGCTGCCGATCGAGTCCAAGCGTTACCGTGCGGCACTGGAGCAATACAAGGCTTCGGGCTACGACGCCGCGGCCCTGCACGATCTGCACTTCTTCAAGAACTGTTCATCGGTGGTGTCGATCGTCTCCTTGCCCAAGGACTACAAGCTGTCGTACATGGACCTGAACCGACTGAAGACTCACCTCAACAGTCTGTTCCCCAATACCACGCTCAAGCGTTATGCCCTGGTGATCGGCGCTTCGGCCAACCTGTCGCTGACCACCCTGATTGCCAAGAGTCCGTGCCTCTCCGACGATTTCCTGACCCTGATAGTGGCGTTCATCAAGCGCTGCTTTGCGCGTACCCCGTACCGCTTCGACGAGACGCTGGACAACTCGATCCTCGACTTCATCATCAATGAAGAGTTCGACGAAGGCCTCATCGACGAGTTGCTCAACGAGTTCGAAAACCCGGCGAAGATCCTCGACACCAACTGGTACGCGATCAAGCCGATGTACGAGAAAAAGTATCGTGAGCTGATCAACGACAAGGACAAGTTCGTCTCGATCAACGACATCCGCCTGTCTCGCGATTGCGTGAAAAAGGCCATCAAATACTTGCGCGAGATCTATCGCCACCGCATTGGCAAGACCAAGGTTATTTCGCTGAATAACCATACGGGCAAGACGGCGCACTGAAGCCAAGCGGTTGATCATTCCCATGCAGAGCGTGGGGATGTTCTCACTCGCGCCTTGGCCAAACCAGTCAACCAGATTGAGCGCTTTGACCATTGCCCCATTCGCCGCCCAGCGCCAGTATCTGCCCGCTTCTTCTACAGTCCGACCCAATAAAAACAAAGATAAAGACTGAGGGATTCTGGTAATGCGCGGCTATTTGACTGCACTTTCATATTCATACATTGATCGACAAAAGGCCGGTGCGACCTTTAAAGGCCATCTGGCGCTCGCTGTCCGCGATGAATGCCGCGACCCATTTTCGCTGTCGGTTGCTCACGCCCAGAAACAATTTTGCGCCCCTCGGTATCTCCGGCCAACTGTTCCGTCTTTGAGCACCCTAAACGCCGCCCTTCAACAGGTGGGGCGTTTCTCTACGGCAACGTGCCATCACTCTGATCGTAGTTACTCGCCTACACACTTTTACTCGCCGAACAGCAGCACCAAATTGGTGCGCTCACTCAGGCCTGCGCCTTTTCCTGAATTAAAATCCACGGCGAAACAACCACTGCCCATAGCAGCGGATCGCGCTCCAGAAGATCCTGCGCCCGCGACGCAGACACCTTGGCAAGCACATCATCGGTCAACCAGGCAGCCACTTTCTCGGCCTGGTTCTCGGCTACGGCTTCTGCGACTGCAATCAAATCCAGAGTGGTATCGACCCACAATAGGGCACCCTTGGCAAAGAACGGTTCAAGCTCCTTCCAGGTAATAGATGCGGTTTCACCGAGCAGTTTGGCATAGAGGGTGCTAGCTTCTTGAGTCATGGGTCTCACCAGGAAAAAAGTCGGTGCAATGATAACGCCGCTGATCCGGTAGAAAAACCCAGTTGCAAATGAGTGACTGATCGAAAAGTTCAGAAAAGCCAAGGATTGCCGCTCAGTTCAGGCAAAACCCGCGCCGCAATTCTGTCTTTTTCTGTCAATTAAGCGACATACCCGGGTTTTGCCCCCAGCACCCAGCTTTTCAAGCGATTGACCGGCGCTCTACACTGTACCGGTACAGTTGCCAGGGGCACTTCCGGAGATATCTGATCCGGTTCTGCAGCTTTGGCCGCCAGGACTATAAAAACTACAACAGCAAGAGTGGAGCACTATGAATAAGGCTACTAAGCAGATTTCCAAACTGTTTGCCGCTATGGTTCTGGCCGGGGTTGCCAGCCATTCGTTCGCAGCTGACACCATCAAGATTGGTATCGCCGGCCCTAAAACCGGTCCGGTCACTCAGTACGGCGACATGCAGTTCATCGGCGCCAAAATGGCCATCGAGCAGATCAATGCCAAAGGCGGTGTCGACGGCAAGATGCTCGAAGCCAAGGAATACGACGACGCGTGCGACCCTAAACAAGCCGTGGCCGTCGCCAACAAAGTAGTCAACGATGGTGTGAAATTCGTTGTCGGTCACCTGTGCTCCAGCTCCACCCAACCGGCTTCGGACATCTACGAAGACGAAGGCGTGATCATGATCACCCCGGCTGCCACCAGCCCGGACATCACCACCCGTGGCTACAAAATGGTGTTCCGCACCATCGGTCTGGACAGCGCCCAGGGCCCTGCCGCCGGTAACTACATCGCCGATCACGTGAAACCGAAAATCGTTGCTGTGCTGCACGACAAACAGCAATACGGCGAAGGCATCGCCACCGCCGTGAAGAAAACCCTCGAAGGCAAGAACGTCAAGGTTGCCGTGTTCGAAGGCCTGAACGCCGGTGACAAGGACTTCTCCTCGATCATTCAGAAGCTCAAGCAAGCCAACGTCGACTTCGTCTACTACGGCGGCTACCACCCAGAGCTGGGTCTGATCCTGCGCCAGTCCCAGGAAAAAGGCCTGAAAGCCAAGTTCATGGGGCCAGAAGGCGTCGGCAACGACTCCATCTCGCAAATTGCCCAGAACGCTTCCGAAGGCCTGCTGGTGACCTTGCCGAAGTCTTTCGACCAGGACCCGACCAACAAGGCACTGGTTGAGGCGTTCACCGCCAAGAAACAGGATCCGAGCGGTCCGTTCGTGTTCCCGTCCTACTCGGCCGTTGAAGTGATCGCCGAAGGCATCAAGGCCGCCAAGAGCGAAGACACCACCAAGGTGGCTGAAGCCATTCACGCCGGTACCTTCAAGACTCCGACCGGCGACCTGTCGTTCGACGCCAAGGGCGACCTGAAGGACTTCAAGTTCGTGGTCTACCAGTGGCACTTCGGCAAACCTAAAACCGAAGTTTCGCCTCAGTAAGGCGCTGCCTGACTGACTGCCAATAGAGCCCACGGCGTGCCGTGGGCTTTGTTTTACGAGGTAATGGGCCGTGCCTCCGTGATCCGGAAGCCTTCCCACCTGAAAATCTCAAAACCGTCATCAGCGGTTCGCTGGCAAACCTCACGTTCAACGTGGATGCAGATCCACGTGACCTGAGCGGGAAAATGACTCCACCAGTGAAATGCGTATCAGGTTTTTAGGAGCGTTGTAATGCCTGAGATCTATCACTTCTTCCAACAGCTGGTCAATGGTCTGACCATTGGCAGCACCTATGCCTTGATCGCCATTGGCTACACAATGGTTTACGGCATTATTGGAATGATCAACTTCGCCCATGGCGAGGTCTATATGATCGGTTCCTACGTGGCCTTCATCGTCCTTGCCGGACTGGCCATGCTGGGTTTCGATTCTCTGCCACTGTTGATGACCGCCGCATTCCTGGCGACCATCGTTGTAACCAGTGCCTACGGCTACAGTATCGAACGGATCGCCTACCGCCCTCTACGGGGCAGTAACCGGCTGATTCCGCTGATCTCGGCCATCGGCATGTCGATCTTCCTGCAAAACACCGTGTTGCTCTCGCAGGATTCCAAGGACAAATCGATCCCCAACCTGATTCCGGGCAGCTTCAGCTTCGGTTCGGGCGGAGCACAGGAAGTGCTGATCTCCTACATGCAGATCCTGGTGTTCGTGGTGACCCTGGTGGTGATGCTCTGCCTCACCCTGTTCATCTCGCGTTCACGTCTGGGACGTGCCTGCCGAGCCTGTGCCGAAGACATCAAGATGGCCAACCTGCTGGGCATCAATACCAACAACATCATCGCCCTGACCTTCGTCATCGGTGCGGCCCTGGCCGCTGTGGCGGCTGTGCTGCTGAGCATGCAGTACGGCGTGATCAACCCCAACGCGGGCTTCCTGGTGGGCCTCAAGGCCTTCACCGCAGCCGTATTGGGCGGCATCGGCAGTATTCCGGGCGCCATGCTCGGCGGGCTGGTGCTGGGGGTGGCCGAAGCATTCGGCGCCGATATATTCGGTGACCAGTACAAGGACGTAGTGGCTTTCGGCCTTCTGGTTCTGGTGTTGTTATTCCGGCCAACTGGCCTGTTGGGTCGCCCGGAGATTGAGAAAGTATGATCAGGAATCTTAAACAGGCGCTGTTCAGCGCCCTACTGGTATGGGCCGTCGCCTATCCGGTACTCGGTCTGAAACTGTCCATCGCCGGCATCAACCTTGAAGTGCTGGGCGCCAGTACCTCAACGCTGATCATCATCACCGCCTGCTCGGTACTGATGTTCCTGCGCGTGCTGTTCGACCGGGAATACACGGCCGCCATGCGCTCCGTGCCCAAAGGTAAATTGATCCCGGCCGGCGCGAGCCACTTCCTGACCCTGCCCAGCACCCAGCGCTGGGTCATCATGGGATTGATCGTCCTCGCTCTGGTCTGGCCGTTCTTCGGCTCGCGCGGTGCGGTGGATATCGCCACGCTGATTCTGATCTATGTGCTGCTCGGTCTGGGCCTGAACATCGTGGTCGGTCTGGCGGGTCTGCTCGACCTGGGCTACGTCGGTTTCTACGCGGTGGGCGCCTACAGCTATGCGCTGCTGTCGCACTACTACGGCCTGAGCTTCTGGATCTGCCTGCCGATTGCCGGGATGATGGCGGCGACCTTCGGCTTCCTGCTGGGCTTCCCGGTGTTGCGTCTGCGTGGTGACTATCTGGCGATCGTGACCCTGGGCTTCGGTGAGATCATCCGTCTGTTCCTGCGTAACCTGACGGACCTCACGGGCGGACCGAACGGCATCAGCAACATCCCCAAACCGACGCTGTTCGGCCTGAGCTTCGATAGAACGGCTGCCGAAGGCATGCAGACCTTCCACGAGTACTTCGGCCTGACTTACAACCCGATCAGCAAGGTGGTTTTCCTCTACCTGGTGGCACTGTTGCTGGCGCTGTTCGCACTGTTCGTGATCAACCGTCTGCTGCGCATGCCGATCGGCCGTGCCTGGGAAGCCTTGCGTGAAGACGAAATCGCCTGCCGTGCCCTGGGCCTGAACCCGACCGTGATCAAGCTGTCGGCCTTTACCCTGGGCGCCTGCTTCGCCGGTTTTGCCGGTAGCTTCTTCGCCGCACGTCAAGGGCTGGTGACGCCGGAGTCGTTCACCTTCATCGAGTCGGCCACCATCCTCGCCATCGTGGTGCTGGGCGGCATGGGCTCGCAACTGGGCGTGGTCCTCGCGGCTGTCGTGATGATTCTATTGCCCGAGCTGATGCGTGAATTCAGCGAATACCGCATGTTGATGTTCGGCGCCTTGATGGTGCTGATGATGATCTGGCGCCCACAAGGTCTGCTGCCCATGCAACGTCCTCACATGGAGCTGCGTAAATGAGCAGAGAGATCCTGAAAGTAGATGGCCTGAGCATGCGCTTTGGCGGTTTGTTGGCGGTCAATAGCGTAGCCCTGAGCGTGAAAGAGAAGCAGGTGGTGTCGATGATCGGCCCTAACGGTGCCGGCAAGACCACCGTATTCAACTGCCTGACCGGGTTCTATAAACCCACCGCAGGCAGCATTCTGCTCAACGGCGAAGCCATCGAAGGCCTGCCCGGTCACAAGATCGCCGGCAAAGGCGTGGTACGTACCTTCCAGAACGTGCGGTTGTTCAAGGATATGACCGCCGTGGAAAACCTGCTGATCGCCCAGCATCGGCACCTGAACACCAACTTCCTGGCCGGCCTGTTCAAGACCCCGGCGTTTCGCCGCAGCGAACGCGAGGCGATGGAGCTCGCCGAGTTCTGGCTGGAGAAGGTCAACCTCAAGGAGTTCGCCAACCGCCCCGCCGGAACCCTGGCCTACGGTCAGCAGCGCCGCCTGGAAATCGCCCGCTGCATGATGACCCGTCCAAGCATCCTCATGCTCGACGAACCGGCTGCCGGCCTCAACCCGCGGGAAACCGACGACCTCAAGGCGCTGATCGGCATCCTGCGTGAAGAGCATAACGTGACCGTGCTGCTGATCGAACACGACATGAAACTGGTCATGAGCATTTCCGACCACATTTTCGTGATCAACCAGGGCACACCTCTGGCCAACGGTACACCGGAGCAGATCCGGGATAACCCTGAAGTGATCAAAGCCTACCTGGGGGAAGCGTAAATGCTGCAATTCGAAAACGTTTCCACCTTCTACGGCAAGATCCAGGCCCTGCACAGCGTCAACGTCGAAGTCCGCCAGGGCGAGATCGTCACGCTGATCGGTGCCAACGGCGCGGGCAAGTCGACCCTGCTGATGACCCTCTGCGGTTCGCCGCAGGCTCATAGCGGCAGCATTCGCTACATGGGCGAAGAGCTGGTCGGCCAGGACTCCTCAAATATCATGCGCAAGAGCATTGCCGTGGTACCGGAAGGTCGCCGGGTGTTCGCTCGCCTGACCGTGGAGGAAAACCTTTCCATGGGCGGCTTCTTCACCGACAAGGGCGACTATCAGGAGCAGATGGACAAAGTGCTGCAACTGTTCCCGCGGCTCAAGGAACGCTTCACCCAACGCGGCGGCACCATGTCCGGCGGCGAACAGCAGATGCTCGCTATCGGCCGGGCACTGATGAGCAAGCCCAAGCTGTTGCTGCTCGATGAGCCGTCGCTGGGGCTGGCACCGATCATCATTCAACAGATCTTCGACATCATCGAACAACTGCGCCGCGATGGCGTGACGGTGTTCCTGGTGGAGCAGAACGCCAACCAGGCGTTGAAGATCGCCGACCGTGCCTATGTACTTGAAAACGGTCGGGTGGTGATGCAAGGCACGGGTGAAGACTTGCTGACTGATCCAAAAGTGCGCGAAGCCTATCTGGGCGGTTAAGCACTTGCTTTAAACGAAACGGCCTGCGGGCCGTTTTTTTTGGCCCGCGAAAACCATTTGCCTGAGAATTTTGTGGCCGGACAGAGGGTCGGCATGTGTTTATTTTTGAAAAAATCCGGATTGGGCTGTAACGGATCGGGATGGCGTTTCTCTAGTGGGATAAGCAAGCAAAAACGCTTCCTTATCCAAACTCACTACTGGAGAAACATCATGACCGCTACCACTCGCACATTGTCCGCCGCCGCCCTCGCTCTGGCCCTTGGTTCTGCCTTGAGTATTGCCGCCCTGCCGACCACCGTTCACGCCGCCGACGACATGGAAAAATGCTTTGGCGTCGCTCTGAAAGGTAAAAACGATTGCGCCGCGGGCGCGGGCACCACCTGCGCCGGCACCTCGAAAGTCGACCATCAGGCCAATGCCTGGAAGCTGGTTCCAAAAGGCACCTGCGAAAAAACCGCCAGCCCTACCTCGCCGACCGGCTTCGGTCAAATGGCCGCTTACAAAGCCAAATCGTAATCACCCTTCTGCCTGAGTGTTGATGATGACCACTTCATTGCTGCACCGCGCACATCCCCGCACTCAGGCTCCGGCGTCCAAACTCCCGCGCCGCGCCGGGCTGGGCCTCAAGACCGGGCACTTTGCCGAAGTGCTCGGAACCCTCCCCGACCTGGGCTTCTTCGAAGTGCACGCGGAAAACTACATGGTCGCCGGCGGCCCGTTTCATCACTACCTGGGATTGATCCGCGAGCAGTATCCGCTGTCGCTGCATGGCGTCGGCCTGTCGATCGGCGCAGAAGGTTCGCTGGACCGCGAGCACCTTGCACGCTTGGCTCAACTGATCGAACGTTATCAACCTCAATCGTTTTCCGAACACCTGGCCTGGTCCAGCCATGGCCCGGTGTTCCTCAATGATCTGCTGCCCCTGGCCTATGACCAGCCGACGCTGAACCGCGTCTGCGAGCATATCGATCAGGTTCAAAACACCCTGAAACGCCCGATGCTGCTGGAGAATCCGGCGACTTACCTGGAGTTCCAGCGCTCGAGCATGGATGAAGCGACATTCATCCGCGAAGTGATCCGCCGTACCGGCTGCGGCCTGTTGCTCGATGTGAACAACCTCTATGTATCGAGCATCAATCATCAGCGCGATCCGCTGGCCTATATCGATGCCCTGCCGCTGCACGCAGTTGGCGAGATCCATCTTGCAGGCTTTGCCGAAGACAGTGATAGCCTCGGTGACCGGCTGCTGATCGACGACCATGGCGCTGCCGTCGACACTGCGGTGTGGCAATTGTATCGGCGGGTTTTGCAGCGCACGGGGCCGATTGCCACGCTGATCGAGCGCGATAATCACCTTCCGGCATTTGCCGAGCTGTACGCCGAGGCCCGGCAAGCGGATGAGTGGCTAAGTTGCGTCGAGGTCCGGCCATGAGCATTCAGGTCTCCTTCGCCGCCGCCCTGCTCGACCCGCAGCAGCCTTGTCCGTCAGGTTTATTCAGTGCCAACCGTGCCGATCCGGCCACCCGCTTCGCGGTTTATCGCAATAACGTACAGAGCTCGCTGATCAACGCGTTGGCCGACAGTTACCCGGTGGTCTTGCAGTTGGTCGGCGACGCGTTCTTCCGGGCCATGGCTCAGTTCCATGTCCGACAGCGTCCACCGCAAGGCCCGCTGCTTAACGAGTACGGCAGCGATTTCGCCGACTTCATCGAAGGTTTTGCACCCGCTGCCAGCGTGCCATACCTGGCGGACGTCGCCCGGCTGGAAAGACTGCGGGTGCAGGCCTATCACGCGGCCGATGCCCAGGCTTTGAGCCACGAGCAGATCGGCGCAGTCCTCGCAGATCCACACGTGCTGGGCGAACTTCATTTCCAGCTTCATCCCTCGGTCAGCACCCTGAATTCGGCCTATGCCGTGGTTGCGCTCTGGGCGGCGCACCAGGACGAAACCCTGGAAAACGTCGACCCGCTTCAGGAGCAAAGCGCTCTGATTCTGCGTAATGGCCTCGAAGTCGAGGTTTTTGCCATCGACCTCGGTGCAACGATGTTCATCCGCAGCCTGCAAAACGACTGGTCCCTGGAACAAGCCGTGGCCTGTGCCCTGGACGCAGCGCCTGGATTTGATCTGAGCCAATGCCTGGCACTGTTGATCGGCCACAGCGCCATCACCCACTTACAACGAGTATCGTCATGAACACCCGCCATGAACCGCAAAATCCCGTCGCGCTACTGATTGAACGCGTCATTCGCTTGTTCGAGATGATCCCTCACAGCCTGATCGCTTTTATCGCGCGCTTCTCCATTGCCGCAGTGTTCTGGAAATCCGGGCAGACCAAGGTCGAGGGCCTGGCCATTGACCTGATCGACGGCACCTTCCAGCTTGGTGTTCCACGTCTGGCGGATTCGACCATTCCCTTGTTCCAGAGTGAATATCAGGTTCCCCTGCTCTCCCCGGAACTGGCGGCGCATCTGGCCGCGTTCGCCGAACATTTTTTCCCGGTACTGATTCTCCTCGGGTTCGCCACGCGCTTCTGCGCCCTGGCACTGCTGGGCATGACCCTGACCATTCAATTTTTCGTGTATCCCGACGCGTATCCGACCCACGGCACCTGGGCGGCGATCCTGCTGTACTTGATGGCAACGGGGCCGGGCAAGCTGTCGATCGATCACTTGATCGCCAGGCGTTACGGCTTGTAGCAGCTGGCGAAGCCTGCGTTCGGCTGCGAAGCAGTCGTAATCCGGCAGAAGGCGTTTACTTGAAGAAACACGATTGCAGGTTTTGCGACGGCTTCGCCGCCGAACGCAGCCTTCGCCAGCTGCTACAAGCGATCAAGCGCCTCGCCACTGCGTTTGAACCAGTCGATCAGGTATTCGGCCAGCACCTGCGTGCGTTTGGGCAGGCCTCCCTGATAGGGATGCACCAGGTACATCGGCATGCTGCGGGTCTGGTAGTCACGCAGCAACCAGCGCAGACGGCCATCGGCCAGTTCCGTATGCAACATATAGGAAGGCAGCCGAGCGATACCGGCACCGACCAGCGCGGCTTTCTTCAGCAGGTTGTAATGGTTACTGGCAAACGGCCCCGAGACGCGAACCCTGAGTAACTCATGCTGCTGGTGATAGAGCCATTCTTCACGGCCGCTGTAATGGCTGTTGAGCAGGCAGCCGTGCTCGGCCAGCTCCGCCGGGGTCCGTGGCTCGCCATACTGTTGAAGGTACGCCGGACTGGCGCAAGTCATCTCGTGCCAGGCCAACAATGGTTTGGCGACCAATCGCTCATCGTTGGACACCTCCGAGCGAATCGCCAGATCGAAGCCGTCGCGGGACAAATCACGGTAGCTGTTGTTCAGCTCCAGTTCGATCTGCACCTGGGGGTACTGCCGGGAAAACTCCAGCAACAAACCATCGAAAAAGGTCTCACCCAATGACACCGGTACGGTCATGCGCACCGGACCGGCCATGTCATCCTTCAAGCGAGCCAAGGCCTGGCGCGCTCGCTCGAGTTGAATCACCAATGCCTGGGCTTGCGGCAACAGCGCCGCCCCCGCTGCGGTCAGGCTCAGGCGTCGGGTAGTGCGTTGCAACAGCACCACCGCAAATCGCGTCTCCAGCTGACTGATGCGTTTGGACAATTGTCCCTTGCTGCACCCCAGTTGCTGCGCCGCCAGGGTAAAACTGCCAGCCTCGATCAGCACCGCAAACGCCGCCAGATCATCCATTTCGCTCATGGATTGTTTCCATCTGAAAACCAAAGGTTGCCTATTAGCGCGCTTATCAATCGAAAAAACCACTCTAGACTGAAACCTCGCCCCTACTTGAGGAACAGCACGATGAAAATTCTTTTGATTGGCGCCAACGGCACCATAGGTTCAGCCGTTGATCGCGAACTGGCGCCGCGCCATGAAATCATTCGGATCGGTCGTAAAAGCGGTGATTTCCAGGTGGATATCAGCGATAGCACGTCGATTCGCAAGCTGTTTGAACAAACCGGAAAATTCGATGCGCTGATCTGCGCCGCCGGCAACGTCAACTTCGTCCCCCTGGCGGACATGACCGAAAAAGACTTTACCCTGGGCCTGCAAGACAAACTGATGGGCCAGGTCAACCTGCTGCTGATCGGTCGCGAGTTCGCCAATGACGGGGCATCGTTCACCTTCACCACCGGCGTCCTCAGCCATGACCCGATTCGCACTGGTAGTTCCGCTGCGCTGGTCAACGGCGCCCTCGATAGCTTCGTCCGCGCCGCGGCAATCGAATTGCCACGCGGCCTGCGCGTCAACTCGGTGAGCCCGAACGTGCTGGTCGAAGCCATGGGCAGCTATGCACCGTACTTTCGTGGCTTCAAACCGGTTCCAGCCGTTGACGTGGCGCTGGCATACGCGAAAAGTGTGGAAGGTTTGCAGACGGGGCAGACGTTTCACGTCGGCTGACGACTTCGAGCATCAGGCGCGCGGGAATCCCGTCATTCGATCAGCGTGGGCAAAAGGTCGCGGGCAATCGCCCGTGGCACCCCAATCCAGAACTGGGCGCCCAACTCCGATTGCACGGTCGCCGTGGTTATCTGCCGGCCATTGATAAGGATCGTCAATGGTTGCTTCATCGAGTCACGGCTGATCTTGCGCATTCGCTCGGCCGCTTGAGGGCTGAGTGTGACGTTCAACCCCACCGTATCGGGGTTGTGACTGTCGATATCCTTTAGCACTGCGTCCACTTTGATGAAGTCCGAGGCCGACAAAAAATTGATCTCGGCCGCCTGACTGGGCATCACGCCCATCATCGCCAGTGACACCACAACCCATTTCCAACCTCTTGGCATTTTCTGTTCCCTCGCATTTTTTCAACAGTTTTCGAAGCTTAGCTTTTGCACCCCGTTGAAGCAGCCTCTGTTAATGCTCAGAATGTTGCTGAAAAATCCTTACCGTCAGGTCCGGTTCAACGTCGGTCTTGTGATGCTCCGCCAGCCTGAGTAACGTGGCGGCACTTGTCAGGAGACCACTCAATGCGAGCTACCCGTTCCATAGCGATTCTTGCCCTGCTGCCGCTGTTCGCCGGTTGCCAGATGTTCAGCAGTCAACCGGCAACTTCTTCCAACGCAGGCCTGACCCGCATGCAGGGCGAACTCAGCGCCGTCGATGGCAAATTGCTGTTCCAGCCGTGCCGGGACACTCGTCGTTATGTGGTGAAGGACACCGGTGGCACCAGTGTCTTACAGGAAACAGCGGATCTGTCAGACCAGCCCGGCAAGATTTTTGCCGACCTGCGAGGCAAGTTATCCAGCGCCGCTCCCGGCACCGAAAGCCAGGTCGATTTACAGCAACTCTATCGCCTTGAACGTTCGAACACCGCCTGCGATGATCCGGAGTTCAAGCGCATGATTCTGCGTGCCGGTGGTCACACGCCTGAATGGAGCCTCAAGGCCAGCGGCAAGGGCATGGTCCTGGAGCGCGAAGGCCAGCCCGCTCTCGCGGTGCCTTACCTGGAAGAACAACTGGGTGAAGGGCGTTTCAACCTCGCCACCGAAGCCAATGGCCAGCACGTCGAACTCTGGGCGGCGCCGCAGCGTTGCGTCGACAACGTCACCGGCAGCGTGCAACACATGAGCGCCGAACTGCGGGTCAACGGCCAGGTACAGCGCGGTTGCGCCTCGTTTGGCGGTTCGCGGGGCGACTGATTCGACGAACCGGATATTTTAGCCTCACGGAAAACCGCCGTTGAGGCTTATAATCGCTGGTTTTGTAAAACTGCCTGCGCACTTAACTGCGCCGCATATCGGATCCTGTCATGTTACGAATCACCGAACTCAAGCTGCCCATCGACCATCCCGAAGAAGACCTGCGGCCTGCCATTGTGCAGCGCCTGGGCATCGCCAGTGATGACCTGCTCGATTTCACCTTGTTCAAGCGCAGCTACGACGCGCGCAAGAAGTCTTCCGAACTGTGCTTCATCTACACCATCGACCTCAGCGTTCGCGATGAGGCGAAGCTGTTGCACAAGTTCACCGACGACCGCAACGTCAATCCGGCGCCGGATGTCAGCTACAACGTCGTCGGTCAGGCCCCTCGGGACCTGAGCGAGCGGCCGATCGTGGTCGGCTTCGGCCCGTGCGGGATCTTCGCCGGGCTGTTGCTGGCACAGATGGGCTTCAAGCCGATCATCCTTGAGCGTGGCACTGAAGTCCGCCAGCGCACCAAGGACACATGGGGCCTGTGGCGCAAAAATGTGCTCAACCCTGAATCGAACGTGCAATTCGGTGAAGGCGGCGCGGGCACCTTCTCCGACGGCAAGCTTTACAGCCAGATCAAGGATCCGAAGCATCACGGCCGCAAGGTCCTGCATGAGTTCGTCAAGGCCGGCGCGCCGGAAGAAATCCTCTACGTCAGCAAGCCGCATATTGGTACGTTCCGCTTGACCGGTGTAGTCGAGAACATGCGGCATCAGATCGAAGCCCTGGGCGGCGAGGTACGCTTCCAGCAGCGGGTAACCGATGTGCTGATCGAGGATGGCCAGCTGAAGGGCATTGAGCTGGCAAGCGGTGAACAGATCCATTCCCGCCATGTGATCCTTGCCCTTGGCCACAGCGCCCGGGACACCTTCCGCATGCTTCACGGTCGCGGGGTGTACATGGAGGCCAAGCCGTTTTCGGTGGGTTTCCGCATCGAACACCCACAATCGCTGATCGACAGCGCGCGGCTGGGCAAATACGCCGGTCACCCGAAACTCGGAGCGGCCGACTACAAACTGGTGCACCACGCCAGGAACGGCCGCTCGGTCTACAGCTTCTGCATGTGCCCGGGCGGCACGGTGGTGGCGGCAACCTCCGAGCCGAACCGGGTAGTGACCAACGGCATGAGCCAGTACTCACGCAACGAGCGCAACGCCAACTCGGGGATCGTGGTCGGTATTACCCCTGAAGTGGATTATCCGGGTGGTCCGCTGGCGGGTATCGAGTTGCAGGAACGCCTCGAGTCCCACGCCTTCATCCTTGGCGGCAGCAACTACGAAGCCCCGGCGCAACTGGTCGGCGACTTCATCGCCGGCAAGCCATCCACCGCACTGGGCAGCGTCGAGCCGTCCTACAAGCCGGGCGTGGCACTCGGCGACCTGGCGCTGGCCTTGCCGGACTACGCCATCGAAGCCATTCGTGAAGCCTTGCAGGCGTTCGACAAGCAGATCAAGGGTTACTCCCTGCACGACGCCGTGCTGACCGGGATCGAGACCCGCACCTCATCGCCACTGCGGATTACCCGTAACGAGACAATGCAAAGCCTGAACGTCAAAGGCCTGTTCCCGGCCGGCGAAGGCGCAGGTTATGCCGGCGGGATTCTATCGGCGGGTGTCGACGGGATCCGCATCGCCGAAGCGGTGGCGCGGGACATGCTCGGGATCGAAGCTTAAAACCTCAAGATCAAAAGATCGCAGCCTGCGGCAGCGCCTACGCCGACCGCGCACACCCACAGAATTTGTGAATGTACGCAGCCCCTGTAGGAGCTGCCGCAGGCTGCGATCTTTTCAGGCACACCGCAAAATACGGCCTATCAGATCCCGGCGCGCAACACGCTGGCCGGCAACGCCTCACCGCGCTCCACACTGGCTGCAACCGTGTCGATCAAGCCACTCAACTCATACCCCTGAGCCGTCAACCAATTCTCGTCGTAGTAGGTGGTCGCATAACGCTCACCGCCATCACACAGAATCGCCACGATCGAGCCCGCCTCCCCCGCCTCGACCATCTGCCGGGCCGCTATCAAGGCGCCGATCAGATTGGTACCGCTCGACCCGCCCACTCGCCGCCCCAGACGTTGCGCCAGGTAATGCATGGCCGCCAGGGACAAGGCGTCCGGCACTTTGACCATCGCATCGATGACCTTGGGCAGGAACGACGCCTCGACCCGTGGCCGGCCGATGCCTTCGATCCGCGAACCGCAGTCCAGCCGCAAGTTGGCGTCACCGCTCTGGTAGTAGTCGAAGAACACCGAACGCTCGGCATCGGCACAGAGCACGCGGGTACAGTGCTGGCGATAATGCACATAACGCCCAAGGGTCGCCGTCGTGCCGCCCGTGCCGGGACTGGAAACCAGCCAGCTCGGCTCCGGATGACGCTCGAAGCGCAGTTGCTGGAAAATCGACTCGGCGATGTTGTTGTTGGCGCGCCAGTCAGTGGCACGCTCGGCGTAGGTGAACTGATCCATGAAGTGCCCGCCGCTTTCGCGGGCCAGGCGTTCGGATTCGGCATAAATCTGCGTCGGGTCGTCGACCAGATGGCTGTTGCCACCGTAGAAGGCGATTTGCGCGATCTTTTCCTGAGAGGTGGTGGCAGGCATCACCGCAATAAACGGCAAGCCCAGTAATCTTGCGAAATACGCCTCGGAAATCGCCGTCGAACCACTGGATGCTTCAATCACCGGCGCGCCCGGCTTGAACCAGCCATTACACAGTGCATAGAGGAACAACGAGCGCGCCAGACGATGTTTCAGGCTACCGGTGGGGTGACTGGACTCATCCTTGAAGTACAGCTCGATACCCGGCAGGCCTGGTAGTGGCAAGGGGATCAGGTGAGTATCGGCGCTGCGCTGGAAATCGGCTTCGATGATGCGGATGGCTTCGCGGGCCCACTGTCGGTTGTCGCTCATGGTTGGTTTCTCTGTGAAGCGGGCACGCTCGAAGGCGCTGACGACTGGCTGCGCCATTGGCCGGTGGGCCATACCGAAAAAGGAAATTCGCGGGCCAGGCCGCAAGGTATACACCCCAAGCTTAGGAAATTTCCTACGCAACGCAAAGGTACAGTCTGACCTCAATTAGACACACAACTGCTAGGCTCCTCGGCAACCCGGTGATCACCATGCTATATAACAAAAAAGAATATAACTTTTGTTTTAACAACTAACCGTACGGGTTAGGGTGTGCCACCTTTTGACTATCTGATGGAGAGCGACCTTGCCTCTGCGTAGCACTTTCACGCGCTTCTTTCAGTTGGAGGCTGCCAGCGGTCTGTTACTGATCGCCGCTGCAGCCCTGGCTTTGATCATTAACAACTCACCGCTGTCCTGGCTTTACAACGGCCTGCTGGACACTCCCGTGGTCGCGCAGATCGGCGCCTTGAAAATCGCCAAACCCTTGCTGCTATGGATCAACGACGGCCTGATGGCGATGTTCTTCCTGCTGATTGGCCTGGAAGTCAAACGCGAAGTCCTCGAAGGTCATCTGTCGAAGCCTTCGCAGATTGTCCTGCCAGGCGCTGCGGCGATTGGCGGCATGGTCGTGCCGGCGCTGATCTACTGGTTCCTCAACAAGGACAACCCGGCGGCGCTGGGCGGTTGGGCCATTCCGACGGCCACCGACATCGCGTTCGCCCTGGGCGTACTCGCCCTGCTGGGCAAACGCGTACCGGTCTCGTTGAAACTGTTCCTGATGACCCTGGCGATCATCGACGACCTCGGCGCGATCATTGTCATCGCGATCTTCTACTCGGGTGCACTGTCCACGCTATCGCTCATGCTGGCGGCGGCTTGTCTGGTGGCACTGGTAGCGATGAACCGGCTCGGCGTGGTGAAACTCGGGCCGTACATGATCATTGGCCTGATCCTCTGGGTCTGTGTGCTCAAGAGCGGAGTCCATGCGACTCTGGCCGGCGTGACTCTGGCGTTCTGCATTCCGCTGCGCACCAAAAATGCCGAGCCTTCGCCCCTGCTGAGCCTGGAACACGCGCTGCATCCTTGGGTGGCGTTCGGCATTCTGCCGCTGTTCGCCTTCGCCAATGCCGGGGTATCGCTGGCCGGCGTCAATCTGGAAAGCTTCACCCACCATGTGCCAATGGGCATTGCCGCAGGCTTGCTGCTGGGCAAGACCGTCGGCGTCTTCGGCCTGACCTGGCTGGCGGTCAAGATCGGCATTGCCGTCCTGCCCACCGGGGCGAACTGGGGCCAGGTGTTCGGCGTGGCGATCCTCTGCGGGATCGGTTTCACCATGAGCCTCTTTGTCGGGTCCCTGGCATTTATTCCGGGCAGTAGCGATTACGCCGGGATGGACCGCATGGGCATCCTCACCGGCTCCATACTCGCCGCGCTGATCGGTTATGCCGTGACCGCGGCGGCCAGTCGCAAGAATCCGCCGCAGCCTTTGTAAACGTCGATGGTTCAACGGTGCAAAATATAAAACCCCGACCAGTCACCTGATCGGGGTTTTGTTTTGAGCGCTTCGCTTAGTGGGTAACGCGGCTGGTACCGTCGACCGTCGCGATACGAACGCGCTCGCCGACACGGAAAACTTCGTTTTCCTGAACCTGCTGCACATAGGCACGCATGCTGCCGTCGTCTTCGCGAACAGTGATTTCCACACCTTGAGTGCGGGTGAAACCTTCTTCAGTGGCCGAGCCGATCAGGCCACCCGCCACCGCACCGATCACTGCCGCAACAATGCTGCCGCGACCGCCACCGATGGAGCTACCACCCACACCACCGACCACCGCACCGGCAGCACTGCCGATCGGGGTCTTGGTGCCTTCGATTTTCACCGGACGCAACGCTTCGATGGTGCCCATGCGAATCGTCTGTACACGACGCGCTTCGTCACGGGAGTAAGAGTCACCGGTCAGGCTGGATTGGCAGCCACCGAGCAACATCGCCATCGTGGTGAAAGAAGCAACCAGCAGAACAGACTTACGCATAGCATCAACTCCAAAGGACAGATATTCATTAAACTCCGCAGCTTGACGCCTGTCACGGTATCGACCAGATAAAATTGGTTTCATTCAGCAACAGTACAGGACAGGCATACCTGAAAACGCACCACACAGTAGCGTCAACTTCACCCATGTGCGCCGCCGGCTAAAGGATTTCCATGGACTACTTCATCATTGTCGTCACCACCGTTGCCGGGCTGTACTTCCACTGGTGGCTGTACGTACGGATCAAACGCTGGATGGACCGCGACCTGGCTTTATCGCTGGCCAATGGCGATGAACCGAAAAAAGCCTTTATGTTGCGGCAACTGGCCCGCGCTCGACAGCAGAACATCAAGCGCAAGGATTTGCCGCGCTGGCTTGAAGCCGCCGCGGCAGAATATCCCGATCAGTAGACTGTTTAAGGCGCCAGGCGTTCGCGGGCCCAGTCGCTGCCCTGTAGACGATAGTTGAGCCGATCATGCAGACGGCTCGGACGGCCCTGCCAGAACTCGATACGCTCCGGCAGCAAGCGATAGCCACCCCAATGCTCGGGGCAATGGGGCTGAGAGTCGCTGAAACGCTGTTCGGTGGTTTTGAGCAACGCTTCCAGCTCATCGCGACCGGCAATCACCTGGCTTTGCGGTGAAGCCCAGGCGCCGATACGGCTGCCCAAGGGGCGCACCTGGTAATACGCATCGGATTCCTGCGGCGTGACCTTGACCACGCGCCCCTCGATGCGCACCTGGCGCTCCAGGGTCGGCCAGAAAAAGGTTATGGCAGCGAACGGACAAACCGCCAGCTGCTGCCCCTTGGCACTCTCGTAGTTGGTGAAGAAGGTAAAGCCCTGCTCATCGAGGCCTTTGAGCAGGAGGATACGGCAATGCGGGCGACCGTCCAGATCGACGGTGGCCAGGGTCATTGCGTTCGCTTCGACCGGCGGCTGTTCGGTTTTCACCGCCTCGGCAAACCACTGATGGAACAGCGCGAAGGGCTCGGCCGGGGCCTGGGCCTCGGTCAAGCCATCGCGGGTGTAGTCGCGACGCATATCAGCCAGACTTTGGGTCATGGCGCTTTCCTTGTGCGTGAATAATCAGTTCTTGACTGGCTCGGCAGCTGCGACTTTCTTCGCTGGCGCGGCGGTTTTGGCCGGGGCTGGCTTTTTCGCCGGGGTCGCTTTCTTGGCGGGGGCTTTCTTGGCCACTACGGCCTTTTTCGCCGGAACGGCTTTTTTCGTCTCGACGACGGGTGTCACCGGCGTGGCAACCGGTTTGGTTTGTTGGACGGCGACCTGAGTCAGCGGCCGTGGTGCTGGCATATTGTATTTGCTCAGCAGCGCGACCATGGTGTCTTGCGGCGTCAGCATGATTTCCACCCGGCGGTTCAAGGCACGCCCTTCAAGGCTGTCGTTGGCCGCACGTGGCGCTTCCGAGCCCATGCCACGCAGCATCAGGCGGTCACGCTGCAAGCCGCTGAGACGGAAGATCGCGGCAATCGACTGCGCACGCTCCTGGCTCAGTTTCTGGTTCGCTGGAGCGGCGCCCGAGCTATCGGCGTGACCGAGTACCAGCACGGAGGTTTTCGGATCGGCTTCGAGGATCTTTGCCACCCGGGTAAACGGCCCCAGGGTGACCGGCAGCAGCATGGCCGGGCGATCCGGGTTGAACGAACTGTCGGCGGGCGCCGTCACTACCAGCACGTTTTCGCGGCGCTCGAGTTGCAGGTTGCTGTCCTTGATGGCGGTACGCAAGCGCGGCTCATAGTCATCCAGCCAGGCTTGAGTGACTTTTGGATCGGGCATCGGCACGGCCTTCTTGGCCGGGGTCTTATCCTTGCCACCGAACGGCCACCACCCACTTTTGCCTGCATCGGCATCGACTTTAGCGACTGTAGCCGGCGCGGCGGGTTTGATTTCAGGCTTGGCCTCGACTTTGGTTTCAGGCTTTTTGGCCGCGTCGTCGGAGCCAAACGGCCAATACCAATGGCTGGCGCTTTCAGCCTTGGCTACCGGGGCCGAGGCCGCCGGCTTGAGCGGCGCAGGAGCCGGCTTGAGTGGCTCCGGAGCTGGCTGTTTGCTGGCAACCTTGTCGGATGAGCCGAATTGCCACCAGCTGTGACCGCCTTCAGCATCTTTCTGCGGAGTTTGTGCGCACCCGGTGATTGCCAGGCAAAGCGCCAGAATGAGAGATTTATTCGATGACATGAGACAGTCCACAAAAATGAGATGAAGAAAAATCGGGCACCGGGCCCCGCATAAACAGACGCTTTGAAAGCAGAAAAGCCGCCGGGTTCCAGCCAGGAACTTTTCCGCTATATTTGCGAATCCTTGTCGATCAGCCGCCCGTTACAGGCAACCAGCCAACACTCGCGCCAGCTGTTGTGCCCGTGGGTCCATCAGGACGTACGGGCCCAGGGTATTGGTTACAAAACCGAACGCCACGTCGTACTCCGGGTCGGCAAAGCCGATCGAGCCTCCGGCACCCGGATGGCCAAACGCCCGGGGGCCGAGGCCGTAGGTCGCGTTGGCGACATCCGGTTGATCGAGCATGCAACCCAGACCGAAGCGGGTCTGGGTCAACAAGGTCTTGTCCGGCCCGATGCTGTGTTCACGGGTCAACTCGTCGAGCATTTCGGCCTCCAGCAGGCTGCCGTCGAGCAATCCGCTGTAGAACCCCGCCAGGCTGCGGGCATTGCCGTGGCCATTGGCCGCCGGTTGCTGCATACGCCGCCATTCCGGCTTGTTGGTGCTGGTCATGATCGACGGCGGGTTGGTAAACGCCCGGGTGGTCATGGCCGTCGGCTCGCGCATGGTCACTTGCAGCAAGCGCTGGGCAGCGGCGTCGCCGACATTGCCCTTGCCGCGAGCGATATGCGCGACACGATGAAATTCTTCGTCCGCCAGGCCCACATGAAAATCGAGTCCCAATGGCCGCGCAACCCGCGCCACGATCGACTCTCCCGGACCGCGGCGGTCGGCGCGGCGCAACAGTTCGCCGATCAGCCAGCCGTAAGTGATCGCCGCATAACCGTGGCCTTCGCCGGGTGTCCACCAAGGCGACTCAACGGCCAGGGCGTCGACCATGGTTTGCCAGTCGTAAAGCGCTTCGGGCGCCAGCAGCTCGCGCAATGCCGGCAAGCCGGCCTGATGACAGAGCAGTTGGCGCAGGGTGACCGATTCCTTGCCGGCGGCAGCAAACTCGGGCCAGTACCTGGCAATCGGCGCATCCAGTTGCAACTTGCCTTCGGCCACCAATTGCAGGGCGGTGACGGCGGTAAAGGTCTTGGTGCAAGAGAACAGGTTGGCGATAGTATCGCTATGCCAGGCCTCGGCGCCGTCCTTGTCTGCCGTGCCGGCCCAGAGGTCGACTACGGTTTCCCCACCGATCTGAATACACAACGCGCCGCCGCGTTCCTGGGGATCATCGAAGAGTGCCGCAAAGGCTTCGCGTACTGCTTCGAACTTGAGTTCGTAATGACCCTGAATCTGCACCCACACCTCTCCAGACAAACGTTCTACAAAGTGATGCATTGTTCCAGCCCTTGAAGGTTTTGGGAACCGACTTGGGCTGGGCGGTCACCCTTGCCGGGGTGGATCCGAAATCTGCGGTGCCCATCAGGACGCTTTCGCGAGCAAACGAACGTCGCCCGGCCCTTCCCACAAATGCGAGGCGGATCTCAGGATTTAGTGGCCATTCGCCGAAGGCCCACCGGCATGTCCGCCCTGCCCCGTGCCCTTGTCCGGGCTGCCTTGCTTGCCACCCTCATCCTTTTGGGTCGCGATTTTATCGGCAGCGGCCTTGGCTTGCCCGGTCTCTTTGCCCAGCTGATCGATCGCCTGCAGGTTGCTCTTGCGCACGCTGTCGACAAAACCCTGGAACGGCACATCGGTGAGCCCCACCAGACCAAAGTGACCGTTTTCGCCATCCAGCAGGCGACCGGTCACCGGTTGATCGAGGTACTGGAACCAATGCACGCCGACAATCGCCGGCTCGGCCAGCGCCTGCTTGATGAAGTTGGCGTAGGCAGGACCACGATCTTCCTCCTTCGCCACTTCGGTGACACCGGCCCAGAACGGACCACGATCCCGAGAGCCGAAGTTGAACTCGGTGATCAACACCGGCTTGTCCAGCTCGCGCAACCGGGCGAAGTCATAGCCGTCCTGCGGCTTGAGCGTGTACATGTTGAAGCTCACTACATCGCAATACTGCGCGCAGGATGCCACGGCTTCAGGGGTACTGACGGCAAATCGACCACCCAGTAACAGGTGGTTCGGTGCATGCCATTTCAGCGAGTCGGAAATGGTCTTGAAGTAGGTATCGGCGAAGACTTTCTGGAAGTACTTGAAGTCGGCTTCGATTTCCGGATATTCCGGGCTTGGCAGCGGCGGCTCGAAGCCAGGGTCTTCCATCAGTTCCCAGGCCGGGAGGTCGATACCCCAGGCCTTCGACAGGCCCGCCTGGTTGCGGTATTTGTCGCGCAGCTGCTTGAGGAATGCACGCTTGGCCGGGACGTCGGTGGTCATCCGCAACGTGCCGTAAGCCAACGCGTAACGGGCCTTCGGATCATCACCGGGGCCGGCCCAGGCCAGCTCGTTATCGGCGAAATAGCCGATCACCCAGGGATCATCCCGATGATCGCGGGTGGCAATGGCGACGGCGCGCTCGGTGGCCATGGCAAACCGCGGGTCGAATGGGTCAGGCATGCCACCCCACCAGTCGATGCCAGTACTGATGCTGGTGTAGTCGCCAACAATCGACAACGGCAAGGTGTACGGTACCCGACCCTTGAGGCCCAGCGCCGGATCGCTCCAATTGCCGAGGGTGTTGAAGCCCCAGGCTTGCAGGCGATCAAGGGTGTGGCCGGTCCAGCGCTTTTCATCGAAGCCTGGCGCGGCGCACGGAGCGGACGCTGGTGTTTCGGCCAGCTTCTCGACCTGCGCCGCATTCGCATCGACCTGTGCCGCCGCTACTCCGGCCTGGGTTTCGCTGGTCGGTGCACAAGGCTGACCGTAAGTCCGCTGCAGGTTGGCACCATAGAAGTCATACCATTTGCCGGCGTTGAAAGCGCGGCCCTTGTCGACACCGTTACCGCCACGGTTATCACCCTCACCGTAATAGCTGGCCAATGGCTCATCGGCCTTGGGCAGCGCGCCGAACATCCATTCACGACCGGCGACATAGGTCTGATTAGTATCGGCAGTGACCGCATTGACCCCCAGGGAATAGAACGGATGACCTTGCGGGGTCACCAGATACCAGCGCCCGTCACGCTTTTGCGTGCGAAAGAAGCCGCTCGCCTCGAAGGCCGGGCCCTTGTTCCAGCCACCATAGGTGTCCAGGGATGAACGTTCGCGCTCGGCGAGCCAGGTTTTCAGCTGTTGCTGTTCTTTACCGGCGGCGCTTTTGAGCTGCTCGTCGCTGGCGACTTTCTCCGGCCATTTGGCCCGAGTGGATTGACCGTAGGCATCGACCAGCGAACTGTAAGCAGCCTTCTCCACGGCTTCACCGTCCTGCACACCGAAGCGCTCGAGCATGATGCTTTGGGCGACTTTGGGCTTGTCCATCGACAGCGTGACCGACACCACCTGGCTGCGATCCAGCTCACCGCTGCTGCTGGCGAGCAAGACCCGTTGACCGTCGACGGTCATCGGCATCGGAGGCCCGGCTTTCATGCCCTGACTCAGTGGCGAACTGGCCTGCAATGGCACCAACAGGGTTTGTGCCGGGCCGGCTGGCAAGTCGATGCGGCTGACCAGGGTCTTGCCGTCATTGCTCTGGATTTTCACGTAAAGGGTCAGCGGCCAGTTCATCGCGCTCTGGATGCGCAAGCTCATGGCTCCCGACTGCGACCAGTCCCAGGCACCGGATTGCGGCGTCAGGCGCAGACTCGGCTGGACTGCCGGGTTGAAGGTCACCCGACGCAACACCTCGCCTTCGGCCGTTTGCTCTGCGTTGGATTGCGGCAGGCTGGCATCTTCAGTCGCCACCTGAACCACATCGGCGGGGCGTACAAAATTGAATAGCGTCTGTTGTCCGGCAGGCGCAGCCAGCAGCGGAGTGGCGAACAACAGAGCAAAAACGGCGGGCAACGAACGGCGGATCATAGGAACGAGGTTCTCTCTAACGACCAGTTAACGGCCTGGGGAAAATCGGTGATAGGAGATAGACAACGTGGTGGGCGAATTTCGCCCACCTTGTCTCAAGAAATTTCCCGGCGGAATGGCGGCAGCGCATTAAGAATGGCTTTGCCATAGCGTTGCGTGACCAGGCGCCGGTCAAGCAAGGTGATGGTGCCGCGGTCCTCCTCGGTTCGCAGCAGCCGGCCACAGGCCTGGACCAGCTTCAGCGAGGCGTCCGGTACGGAGATTTCCATGAACGGATTGCCGCCCCGGGCCTCGATCCACTCGGCCAGCGCCGCTTCGACCGGGTCATCCGGCACCGAGAACGGAATCTTGGCGATCACCACATGCTCGCAATAGGCTCCGGGCAAGTCCACGCCTTCGGCGAAACTGGCCAGGCCGAACAGCACGCTGGAATCGCCACCATCGACCCGCGCCTTGTGCTTGTTCAGGGTTTCCTGTTTCGACAGGTTGCCTTGAATGAACACCTGTTTGCGCCAGTCGCGGTCCAGGCCGTCGAACACGTCCTGCATCTGTTTGCGCGAGGAGAACAGCACCAGAGTCCCGCGCGAGCCTTCGACCAGCGACGGCAGGTCGCGGATGATCGCCGCCGTATGCGCCGGGGCGTCCCGAGGATCGGCGCGCAGGTCCGGGACACGTAGCACACCAGCGTCGGCGTGATGGAAAGGGCTTGGCACCACCGCTGTCACGGCTTTTTTCGGCAGGCCGGCGCGCATGCGGAAGCGGTCGAAAGTACCGAGGGCGGTCAAGGTGGCCGAGGTCACCAGCGCGCCGTAGGCGACATTCCACAGGTTGCGGCGGAGCATTTCTGCCGCAAGAATCGGGCTGGCGTTGACTTCGATATCGAACAGCGAGCCACTTTCGGCCAGCGTCAGCCAGCGAGCCATCGGCGGGTTGTCTTCCGGATCTTCGGCGGTGAATGCGGTCCACAGTTCCCAATTGCCCTGGGAGCGGGACAGCAAGCTACCGAACAACGGGTACCACTCTTCTGCCTGATTGCTGGCGATGCCAATGTTGACCTCGCCATCCATGCCTTCCTTGAGCAGCTCGGTGAGCCGGGTGAAGACGTCGGTCAGCCGCGAAAAGCCCTTCTTCAGCTCGACGCCCATTTCGCGCATATGCTCGGGAATCACCCCGCCGACGAAACGATGGCGCGGCCGTTCACGGCCCTCCACGTCTTCACCGGGCTTGAAGTCGGCCACTTGCTCGCAGGCAGTGAACATGAATTGTTGCTGGGTCTTGATCTCGCGCGCCAGCTCCGGAACCTGTTCGATCAGTTTGCCCAGGTCACCGGGCAACGGATGTTGGGCCAGCAGTTTGGTGAGATTCTTGGCGGTCTGTTCCAGCCAGTCGGCGGTGGAGCGCAGACGGGTGTAATGGGCGAAATGACCGATGGCCTTGTCTGGCAGGTGGTGTCCTTCGTCGAACACGTAGAGCGTATCGCGCGGGTCCGGCAGTACCGCACCGCCGCCCAGCGCCAGGTCGGCCAGGACCATGTCGTGGTTGGTGACGATCACGTCGACCTTGCCCATGCCTTCGCGGGCCTTGTAGAAGGCGCACTGACCAAAGTTGGGGCAATGACGGTTGGTGCACTGGCTGTGATCGGTGGTCAGCCGCGCCCAGTCCTGATCCTCGAGGGCGGTGGACCAGCTGTCGCGGTCGCCGTCCCACTTATTCCCGGCAAGTTTTTCGATCATGCTGGTGAAGAGCTTCTGACTGGCCTCATCGACCTCGATCTTGAAGCCCTCTTCCTCGAAAAGCTGCGCCGTAGCGGTTTGTGCGTGGCCTTCCTGCAACAACATGTCGAGTTTGGACAGGCACATGTAGCGCCCGCGCCCCTTGGCCAGGGCGAAGGTGAAGTTCAAGCCGCTGTTGCGCATCAGGTCGGGCAAATCCTTGTAAACGATCTGCTCCTGCAATGCGACGGTCGC
This sequence comes from Pseudomonas sp. KH_050, assembly GCF_057838875.1. Taxonomy (NCBI): domain Bacteria; kingdom Pseudomonadati; phylum Pseudomonadota; class Gammaproteobacteria; order Pseudomonadales; family Pseudomonadaceae; genus Pseudomonas; species Pseudomonas sp. KH_050. The sequence continues at coordinate 5,388,371 of NZ_CM174478.1, forward strand.
GGTGGCAATCACCAGGCGTTTGCCGGCAGCCTTGGCGGTCGGAATCGCCGCCAGGCTGTAGGCCACGGTTTTCCCGGTACCGGTGCCGGCTTCCACCGCCACTACCGCGGGGTCGCCACTGCGCCGGCCTTCGTCATCGGTAGCGATGTCTCCAAGGACTTTGGCGACTTCGGCGATCATCAAACGCTGGCCGTAACGCGGCTTGAGGCTCTTGGCTTCGAGAAAACGCGAATAAGCGCCCTGGATCTGGGATTTGAGTTCGTTGCTGATCATGGTCTTCGGGCGCGAGAAACGCTGGATAAATTTTCAGTGGTTCGAATCGGTCGCTATCATAACCCGCTAATCCATCCCGCGCAGAACGGAGTACCCGAATGACACCCTTTACCCTTGCTTACACCCTGCATGTACTGGCTGCCCTGGTCTGGGTCGGCGGCATGTTTTTCGCCTGGCTGGTCCTGCGCCCGGCCGCTATGGCGGCACTCGAAGGTCCGGCGCGACTGAAGCTGTGGGTAGAAGTGTTTCAACGTTTTTTTGTGTGGGTTTGGGTCGCCGTGGTGCTTTTGCCGATCAGTGGTGTCGGCCTGATCCATTTGCGCTTCAACGGTTTTGAAACCGCACCGCGTTATGTGCAGGTGATGATGGGGTTGTATGTGGTAATGACCGCGCTGTTTATCCGTATTTCGGCGTTGCAACTGCCGGAGCTACGGTTAGCGGTGCTGGCCGAGGATTGGCCGAACGGCGCGGCGACCCTGGGGAAGATTCGACGTTTGGTGGGGATTAATCTGATTATCGGGTTGCTGCTGGTGGCGGTGGCTTCGGCAAGGCCGATGTTTTAGGACTGTGGAGAACTCATTTCCTGTTACAACCGCTGCACCGTCACCGATCCCGCTTCACCGGCAGGCCCGGGCTGGCCTTCAACGCCAGGGCGCCCGCTCTTGCCGCCATCGGCGCGGTAAACGAAGCAACCTTTGGACTTGCCGCCCGCGCCTGGCTTGCCAGCCGCTCCGGCCAATCCACCGGCGCCACCGTCAACCCGGACGTTGATCTGCGCAGCCGGATAGTCTTTTGGCAATTGCACCCGAACTAGCGCACCGCCAGCGCCGGGATGGCCATCACCACCATTGTCACCATCGGCACCACGACCGGCCTGGCCCCAGGTGCAACCCGGTGCCTGACCGTTGGCACCATCCAGACCTGCATAACCCGGCGCACCCGCACCACCGCGGGCATCCACCGATAACTGCGGAGCATTCAGCGAGTTGATGCGCAGATTGAGATTGCGCCCCGGCCTGGCCGCCTTGAAGTAAGTACCGGGCGCACCGCGGGAGGTGATCTGGCTGCCGCTGCCCAATTGAGCATGAGTAACGTTCAATTGCAGGCTTTGTTCAGCCGGCACTATGGCGATCCGCGCTTCGTGACCCAGACGCAGTTCGCCGACAGTCACTTCGGTCACATTGGAAGGAATCAGCAGGGTGCCGTAATCGGCGACTTCCAGACGCTCCAGCTGCAGAACACTGGTGGTGTTCGGCAAACGCAGCAACGAATTGGTTTCGACCTTTACCACCTGGGCATAGGCCAAAGGACTGCACAAAGCGGCCAGCAGACAGAGACTACGCATGCTTGCGCTCCGGGATTGTTTGCAGATGAAAAACGCCCGACAGCAGAATCTTCAAGCGATCACGCCAGGGATGGGGGCGGCCTTTGAGGCTGCGATTGCACAACACCAACTCCAGCAGATGGGTCAGCAACAGCAGGCTACCAGCAATATTGAGCAATAGATTGAACGGATTGATCAACGGGCTGAGCAGATTGACCACCACGACTAACCAGAACAGCAAGGTCAAAAACTTTCCGAGCCCCCACAACACCTTCATAGCTCCCCCGTTGAGAATCGTTCTTTACATGCACAGTACCGAGTTCCTCAAGGGATTGGCCAGCGGGCAACAAAAAATTCTTCTACAACGCGTTGTTTGGCCGCCGATCGGCGTCCGACCACCAACTCGACACGCCGGTTTAGCGCACGACCTTGATGCTCAGCACATCGGTGCTTTTGAGTTTGGGCACCCGCGCCAGTAGCTGGTTATGGCCTTGCGGGGTCAGCTGCGAAGAATCGAAGGCGAACAATACTTCGCCCTGATCACTGAGGGTGATGACTTCACTTTGCGGCACCGATGCCTTGACCGTGGCAGGGTATTGCGGGATTGGGCAACCGCGGTTGTCGATCGAGGTGTTGGCAGGAGTATCGGCGCAACGATCACGCCGGTCGAATACCCCGTCATCATCTTCATCGCCATCCTGTGCGTAACAGATCAAGCCACCGGTGAGCAGACCGAGAGCCGCACCGCCGCCCGCCCAGCCAGCGCTTTTTATCGAGCCCAGGCCGCCACCCACAAGACCGCCAATGACACTGCAGATTGGCCAGGTACGTTGATTGAGCGCGGCGCTGCCATCGCTATGAGTGGCGCAGCCTGAAAGCAGGCTGCCGAGCAGTAGAACCGGCAGGACGATCCGTGAGAGAACTCTCATTATTAAGGCTCCTGTGTTACCGGCCCATACCGGTCCCACAGGAGTAAAGACCCGCATCCGCGACTGCACAAGCCGCGGGATGCGAGGGGTTTAGCGGTTGATTTGAATTTCCGTGCGACGGTTCATGGCGCGCCCGTCGGCCGTTTTGTTGTCGGCTACCGGCTGGCTCTCACCCGCACCGACCACCGAGACGAAGTTGCTGCGAGGCACTCCCGAGCTGATCAGGTATTCCGTCACCGAGCGTGCACGTTTCTCCGAGAGCCGCTGGTTGTAGGCATCACCGCCAACGCTGTCGGTATGCCCAGTGACGCGCAGCTGGGCACTCGGCGCTTCTTTTTTAAGGCGAGTAGCGATGAGGTCGAGTTTGGTTTTATCCGCAGCGGTGAGCTTCGCCGAGTCGAACTCGAAGTGCACATCACGGATTACGATGGTTTCCTCTTTGACGACCACCACCTCTTCGACGACGACAGGCTCTGGCACTGGAGGGCAACCGTTGGCGTCGACCTGCACACCTCTCGGCGTTCCCGGGCACTTGTCGCGGCTATCCGGCACGCCATCGCCGTCTTCGTCGCCATCGCCATGCACCCAGCAGTAGGCCGCGGCCATGCTGGCACCGAACAAGGCACCACCGCCTGCCCAAGAGGTGCTCTCGAACGCGCCCAGCGCAGCACCACCGATGCCCCCGACAGCGGCGCAGGTGGGCCAGTCGGTTTTTTGCAAACCTGCGCAACCAGTCAACACACTGGTTAGCAGAACCAGGGGTAACGCTATCCGAACTATGCTCATTGCCTTTCTCCTGAGAAGACCGGCTGCCAATTCAAGAAGTAAAGACTGCAGTTTTAATCTCCGCCAGCAATACGCCATCTGCGATTTTGTCCGGTATTCGCCGTAGATGCCTTCAATTAGGTAAAACCCGCTCTAGGCCCGAGCGTTCGAGCGCGCTAGTCTTTGCAGTTCTGATTGAGGATTTTCAATGATCGCAGGTATTTCTTCGCGCACACCCCAGCAAGCCCTCGCCGCTTTGCTCGATCGTTATGCACCGCATCGTCTGCTGTTGATCGGTGCCAGCGACTTCCCGGCACTCGCAGCCTTCAAGCTGGCGCATCCGGACTCCTGTGTAGCGCAAGCCGCACCCGGCCCACTGCCGGCAGAGCTGGCGGCACGCCGCTTCGACCTGGCACTGGTGGTCGATTGCCTCGAACATTTGCCCAAGCGCGAGGGTCTGAACCTGTTAGGCGGGATTCGTAATCTGAATGCCAGCCGCATTGCCGTGCTGGCGGATCTTTCGGCCTGTGGCTGGCAGGAGACCGATTTTTTCTCCCTGGCGCTGCAAGCCAGCGAACGCTTCCAGCGTGACGAGCAGGAGCTGACCCTGTTTACCTACGATCTGCTTGACTACAAACAAGTGCCCGACTGGCTGAATGCCCGGTTCTGGGCCAATCCGGAAAACTTCGGCAAGTATTGGTGGTAATGCGATGAGTACCTCGATTTGTCCCTGTGGTAGCGGCAACCTGCTCGATGTCTGCTGCGGCCACTACCATGCAGGCCACCCGGCGCCGTGCGCCGAGTCATTGATGCGCTCGCGCTACAGCGCTTATGTGCTGGGCCTGGTGGACTATCTGGTGGCGACCACCCTGCCCGCGCAGCAGGGTGGCCTGGATCGTCAATCCATCAGTGACTGGAGCGCCCAAAGCACCTGGCTGGGCCTGGAAGTGGAGAGCTCGGAGGTGTTTGGCGGCCAACCCGAGCACGCTTTCGTGACGTTCACCGCGCGCTGGCATGACAGCGCCGGCGAACACAGCCACCGCGAACGCTCGTCGTTCGTGCAGACCAGTGGCCATTGGTACTTTATCGATCCGACGGTGCAACTCAAGGCGGGACGCAACGACGCCTGCCCTTGCGCCAGCGGTCAAAAATTCAAGAAGTGCTGCTCGAGCTATTTCGCCAGCTGAGCGTCAACCAGGCCACGTCCAACACCCTGAACACCCGGTTGCTAGACTGGGGTATCAAAGAGGTAATGGCATGGTCTCCGATTCTCGCGCATTAAGGACAATCAGCCTGCTCCTGCTGCTGTCATTGGGCGGTTGCGCGTCCTGGTTTATGGACGAGGACTGGATTGATCCGCAAGTGCACCTGGTCAAGGTTGAAGTAGTCCGCGCCAAACTCCTGGAGCAAAGGTTTCGTCTGCACTTTCGCGTCGACAATCCCAACGACAGCGACCTGACGGTGCGCGGACTGGAATACCGGATTCACCTGGGGCAAATGCTGCTGACCGAAGGCGAGTACGAAAAGTGGTTCACTGTGAAGCCGAAAAGCAGCGGCTATTTCCAGGTACCGATCCGCACCAATCTCTGGCCGAAGGTTCGCGAAGTGGTGAAACTGCTGCGAAAACCCCAGCAACCCATCCCTTATCGGCTGGAAGGTGAACTGGAAACCGGATTATTCATCGCCTATTACGTGCACCTGAAGCGTATTGGCGAGATAATTCCCGCCGATTTTATTCCGGAGTGACCTCGATGACCCAAGAACCTCATGTCCATGGCCCTGACTGCAACCACGATCATGACCAGCACCAGCACCAGCACCATGATCACGACCATGGCCATGTTCATGGCCCCAATTGCGGACACGCTCATCAGGAGCCCGTGCGCAATGCGTTGAAAGACGTCGGCCGCAACGACCCTTGCCCGTGCGGTAGCAGCAAGAAGTTCAAGAAGTGCCACGGCGCTTGATGCCTAAAGCTCCCCTGTAGGAGCTGCCGCAGGCTGCGATCTTTTGATCTTGACGATTGTGGCGTCCGCCGAAAAGATCGCAGGCTTCGCCAGCTCCTACGCCGACCGGGTGCACCCGCAATGGGGTGGGTATCCCTTGGAGCGAGCTTGCCCGCTCCTACACAAGCCGCCCCCTTGGCATCAATTTCTCTTCAGAATTTCCTCCGTCGCCACCACCGTCGCATATTCCCCATCCAGATTGCCCAACGACATCGCATGCACCGCTTCGGCTGAGTGCGCATTGCCAAAATAATCAGCCTTGTCGAAGGTGTAGCAGGCGTCTTCCACCACCCAGGTTTGAAACCCCAGATTGCCCGCCGTGCGCGCGGTGGACTCGACCGAGTTGTGAGTCGCCACGCCGACAATGATCAATTGCTCGATCCCCGCCTCTCGCAAACCGGTCTCCAGTCCCGTTGAACAAAACGCGTCCGGTACTTGCTTCTGAATCACCTGCTCGCCCGGCAATGGCACAAATCGCTGCTGAAACTCGACACCCGACTGCTGCGGCCAGAACACCGAGTCGGGTGCGCGGGACAGATGCTGCACATGAATCACCGGCCGCGCAGTGTCGCGCCAATGGTCCAGCAACTCGGCCATCCGGTCCTCGGCGTGGGGATTGTTGCGCCGTCCGAGCTTCGGGTGATGAATGCCTTTTTGTTGATCGATCAGAATCAGCGCTGCGTTTGCCTTGAGCTCCATGCCGACTTTTCTCTTGCAGGGTCATTGAATTTTCCGAACTTCAACATCACCTATTCCTACTGGCAAGTCATCGAAAGCAAACAGGACGACCTGATGCCAGAGTTTGCTGTCCGTAGACAACGACGCATCTCACCTGGAGAACTCCATGATCGACCTGTATTACTGGACCACCCCCAATGGCCACAAAATCTCCCTGTTCCTGGAAGAAGCCGGCCTGCCGTACAAAGTGCATGGGGTGAATATCAGCAATGGCGACCAGTTCAAGCCTGAGTTCCTGAAAATTTCCCCGAACAACAGAATCCCGGCCATTGTCGACCAGCAGCCGGTGGATAATGGCGAGCCGTTAGCGCTGTTCGAATCCGGGGCGATTCTTTTGTACCTTGCGGAAAAAACCGGAAGATTTCTGCCCAAGGACCTGCGCGGTCGCCAGCAAACCCTGCAATGGCTGTTCTGGCAAATGGGTGGCCTGGGGCCTATGGCCGGGCAGAATCATCACTTCAGCCAGTTCGCCCCGGAGAAAATCCCCTACGCGATCAAGCGCTACATCAACGAAACCGCACGATTGTATGGCGTCCTCGACAAGCAACTGGCCGACCGTGACTTTGTCGCCGGGGCCCAATACAGCATCGCCGACATGGCGATCTACCCCTGGATCGTCTCGCACAAGTGGCAAAGCCAGAACCTGGAGGACTTCCCGAACCTGCAGCGCTGGTTCAACCACATCCAGGATCGCCCGGCGACTGTAAGAGCCTATGCCCTGGCGGCAAGGATCAACCCACCTAAACCCTGAGGAATGCAGGATCCCCTCGCCACAGGGAACGCCTTGCCTGGACGTCTTGCGAGAATTATCAGACAAATCTTGAAATAAGATTCGCCCCTGCTTGCGCGGCAACCTCCTGCTCACTAACGTAGCGCCTTTATCAGCACTACCCCCCCGCAGGAGCTTTGCCATGGCCTCGCCAGCCTTTACACATTTTTTTCCCCGGTTCGGCGTTGCCGCAGCAGTGGCCGGTGCTCTGGGCCTGACCGGTTGTCAGACCTGGAACACACAAGACACCGTGCCCCCCACTTCCGGCGTGCAATCGCTCAAGGGGTTGGCACAGAACGTATCGGTGCGGCGCAATGCCATGGGCATGCCGCTGATCGAGAGCAACACTTTCCACGACGCACTCTTTACCTTGGGTTATGTGCACGCCAGTGATCGCATCACCCAGATGCTCACCATGCGCCTGCTGGCTCAGGGACGCCTGGCCGAGATGTCCGGCCCTGATGTACTGGAAGCCGACCGGTTGATGCGGGCGGTCAATCTGAAGAAAAACGCCGGTGAGCTTTATACCGCCGCTTCGCCCCGCCTCAAGCGCTTCTTCGAGGTCTATGCGCGTGGCGTCAACGCCTACCTGTTTCGCTACCGCGACAAGCTGCCAGCAGACCTGGCCGCCACTGGCTACAAGCCCGAATACTGGAAACCGGAAGATTCGGCGCTGATCTTTTGCCTGCTCAACTTCAGCCAATCGGCGAACTTGCAGGAAGAAATCGCCTCGTTGGTACTGGCGCAGAACGTCGGCACCGACAAGCTTGCCTGGCTGACTCCGTCCTACCCGGATGAAGCGCTGCCTTTGGCCGAAGCGGAAAAACTCAAGGGCCTGAACCTCAGCGGACAAGTCCCGGGCCTGGCTGATCTCGGCAAGGTCACCGAGCAACTTTCCGAACTGAATCTGCTGAGCGTCGCGGCGTCGAACAACTGGGCCGTTGCACCGCAGCGCAGTCGCAGCGGTAAAAGCCTGCTGGCCAGCGACAGCCACCTGCCGATAGCCGTGCCGTCGTTATGGAACTACGTGCAACTGCGCGCGCCGAAATACCAGGCCGCCGGTGTCTCGGTCGCCGGGATCCCGGCCATCGTCGCCGGTTTCAACGGCAAGGTCGCATGGAGCATGAGCATGGTCATGGGCGACAATCAGGATCTGTTCCTCGAAAAACTCAAACGCCAGGGCAACGCACTCTATTACGAGGTCGAAGGCAAATGGCAGCCGGCTATCGTTCGTAACGAAACCTACTTTGTCAAAGGTCAGCGGCCGATTCGCGAAGTGGTGTACGAAACCCGCCACGGCCCGCTGCTCAATAGCGCGCTGGGCACCACACTGAGCAGTGGTTACGGTCTGGCGCTGCAAACGCCGAACCTCAAGGACGACAAGAGCCTGGATGCGTTCTTCGACCTGTCCCGTGCGCAAAACGTCGAAAAGGCTTCCGACGCCAGCCGCGAGATCCGCGCCATCGCCCTGAACATGGTGTTCGCCGACGCCAGCAATATCGGCTGGCAAGTCACTGGCCGCTTCCCCAACCGTCGCGAAGGTGAAGGCTTGCTGCCATCGCCGGGCTGGGAAGGTCGTTACGATTGGGACGGTTACGCCGACCCGATGCTGCACCCCTATGATCAGGATCCGGCCCAGGGCTGGCTCGGCACCGCCAACCAGCGGATCATTCCCCACGGCTATGGCATGCAGTTGTCCAACTCCTGGTATTACCCGGAGCGCGGTGAGCGCATCGCCGAACTGGCCGGTGCGGGCAAACACGACAGCCGCAGCATGATTGCCATGCAGTACGACCAGACCACCACTTTCGCCGCCAAGCTGAAGACAATGTTCGCAGCCCCGGGCATGTCCCAGCCACTCAAGCAGGCCATCGAGACGCTGCCCGAAGCCGAACGGGGCAAGGCCCGCGAAGCCTACGGCCGCTTGATGGCGTTCGACGGCAAACTCGGCCCGACTTCAGCCGACGCCGCCATCTACGAGTTGTTCCTGCAGGAAAGCGCCAGGCAGATATTCCTCGACGAACTGGGCCCGGAATCCAGCCCGGCCTGGAAAGCCTTTGTCGCCAACGGCAACCTGTCGTACTCGGCTCAGGCCGACCACTTGCTCGGCCGCGAAGACAGTCCGTTCTGGGACGACAGCCGCACGCCGGGCAAGGAAGATAAACCGGCGATCCTCGCCCGCAGCCTGGCAGCGGCGATTACTGTCGGTAACAGTCAGATGGGGGCCGATCACCGCGCCTGGCAGTGGGGCAAACTGCACCGCTACGAGTGGAAAAACGCCAGCGGCCAGACCGTGCGCGGCCCACAACCTGCGGGCGGCGATCACACCACGCTGAATACCGCCGCGTACGCATGGGGCGAGAGTTTCGACACCACGCTGATCCCGGCCATGCGCTTTATCGTCGACTTCGGCCAGACTGAACCGATGATGGGCCTCAACAGCACGGGCCAGTCCGGCAACCCGGCCAGTCCAAATTACCTCAACAGCATCGATCCGTGGTTCAAGGGCCAATACATGAGTTTCCCGATGCAGCCGCAGAACTTCGACAAGGTCTATGGCAAGACCCGATTGACCCTGGTGCCCGGAAAATAAACCCTGATGATTGTTCCCACGCAGAGCGTGGGAGCAAATCATACGCTCCAGCCTGGTGCAGCCATTTGCGCCTGCCCGTTTTCGGGCAAGCCATGACAATTCTTCTGGGGGAAAACCACCTTTTAAAACACTTGTTCGGGACTATGGTTCGGAAATTGCTACCTTCTATGGGTCTTACGCTTTCCAGTAACAATAATTCTGCGCCACAAGCGCTCATATTGGTTTTTAGGGATTGAATAATGAAAAAAGCATTGCTGACCCTTTCTGCACTGGCGTTGTGCATGGCAGCCGGTTCCGCGCTAGCCAAGGAATACAAAGAGCTGCGTTTTGGTGTTGACCCTTCCTACGCGCCGTTCGAGTCCAAAGCGGCTGACGGCAGCCTGGTGGGTTTCGATATCGATCTGGGCAATGCGATCTGTGCCGAACTGAAGGTCAAGTGCAAATGGGTCGAAAGCGATTTCGACGGCATGATCCCGGGCCTCAAAGCCAATAAATTCGACGGTGTAATCTCCTCCATGACCGTGACCCCGGCCCGAGAGAAAGTCATCGACTTCTCCAACGAGCTGTTCTCCGGCCCGACCTCCTTTGTGTTCAAGAAGGGCTCGGGGCTGACTGAAGACACCGCTTCGCTCAAGGGTAAAACCGTCGGCTACGAGCAAGGCACCATTCAGGAAGCCTACGCCAAAGCCGTGCTGGACAAGGCCGGGGTGAAAACCCAGGCCTATCAGAATCAGGACCAGGTGTACGCCGACCTGATTTCCGGCCGTCTTGATGCCTCTATCCAGGACATGCTGCAAGCCGAGCTGGGCTTTTTGAAGTCACCACAAGGGGCTGATTTCGAAGTCAGCAAGCCGGTCGACAGCCCATTGTTGCCAGCCAAAACCGCTATCGGTATCTCGAAAGGTAACAAAGAGCTCAAGGAGCTACTCGATAAAGGTATCAAAGCGTTACACGATGATGGCACCTACGCCACTATTCAGAAGAAACACTTTGGCGATCTGAATCTTTACAGCGGGAAATAATCCCTTGGCGCCCACCGAAAACGGTGGGCGCTTTTTCGATTGTCAAAGGCACGACCCATGTTCGAAGACCTGTTGCAAACCTTGGGACTTTCCGCCTTTAGCCTGCAGGGTTTCGGCCCGCTGCTGATGGAAGGCACCTGGATGACCATCCAATTATCGGTGTTGTCATTGCTGCTGGCCGTTTTGCTCGGCCTGATCGGCGCCAGTGCCAAGCTTTCCCCCGTCAAGCTGCTGCGAATTCTGGCCCAGCTCTACACCACGCTGATTCGTGGAGTGCCGGATCTGGTGCTGATGCTGCTGATTTTCTACAGTCTGCAAACCTGGCTGACCACCTTTACCGACTTCATGGAATGGGAATACATCGAGATCAACCCATTCAGCGCCGGGGTGATTACCTTGGGCTTCATTTATGGTGCGTATTTCACCGAGACCTTCCGCGGCGCAATTCTCGCTGTGCCTCGCGGCCAGGTCGAAGCCGCCACCGCCTATGGCCTCAAACGCGGTCAGCGCTTTCGTCTGGTGGTGTTCCCGCAGATGATGCGCTTCGCCCTGCCGGGCATCGGCAATAACTGGATGGTGATGCTCAAGGCCACGGCGCTGGTGTCGATCATCGGTCTGGCCGACCTGGTCAAGGCGGCTCAGGATGCCGGTAAAAGCACTTATCAATTGTTCTACTTTCTGGTGCTGGCGGCCTTGATCTACCTGCTGATCACCAGCGCCTCGAACGTTGTCCTGCGCTGGCTCGAACGCCGTTACGCGGCCGGTTCCCGGGAGGCCGTGCGATGATCGAACTTCTGCAGGAGTACTGGAGACCCTTCCTCTATAGCGACGGTTACCACATTACCGGCCTGGCCATGACCATGTGGCTGCTCAGCGCCTCGATCTTTATCGGCTTCCTGGTGTCGATCCCGCTGTCCATCGCCCGGGTTTCACCCAAGCCCTATATCCGCTGGCCAGTGGAGTTCTACACCTACCTGTTCCGCGGTACCCCGCTCTATATTCAGTTGCTGATCTGCTACACCGGGATCTACAGTCTGGCCGTCGTGCGTGCGCAGCCGGTGCTCGATGCGTTCTTTCGCGACGCGATGAACTGCACCATCCTCGCCTTCGCCCTGAACACCTGCGCCTACACCACGGAGATTTTTGCCGGGGCGATCCGCAGCATGAACCATGGTGAAGTCGAAGCGGCAAAAGCCTATGGCCTAAGCGGCTGGAAGTTGTATGCCTATGTGATCATGCCTTCGGCACTGCGCCGCTCGTTGCCGTACTACAGCAACGAAGTAATCCTGATGCTGCATTCGACCACCGTGGCCTTCACCGCGACCATTCCGGATGTACTGAAAGTCGCCCGCGACGCCAACTCGGCGACCTTTTTGACCTTCCAGTCGTTCGGCATAGCCGCGCTGATCTACCTGACCGTCACCTTTGCGCTGGTCGGTTTGTTCCGCCTCGCCGAACGCCGCTGGCTGGCTTTCCTCGGGCCGACCCACTAGGACCTTCACATGCGCCACCAGATTCATGACCTGCTTGCCCCGCTACCGGGGACTGCACGACAGATTCACAGTTTCCACTTCGGTCCGCAGCAGGCCGAAGGCAAGATCTACATCCAGTCATCCCTGCATGCTGACGAACTGCCCGGCATGCTGGTGGCCTGGCACCTCAAGCTGCGGTTGGCCGAGCTGCAAGCTCAAGGCCGCCTGCGCAGTGAAATAGTGCTAGTGCCGGTGGCCAACCCGGTCGGCCTGGAACAGGTGCTGATGGACCTGCCGCTGGGTCGCTACGAGCTGGAAAGCGGGCAAAACTTCAATCGCTGGTTCGTCGACCTCAGCGAAGAAGTCGGTAACGAGATCGAAGGCCAGCTCAAGGACGACCCTAAACATAACCTGCAACTGATCCGCAGCAGTTTGCGCAAGGCTTTGGCTCGGCAAACCGCCAGCACCCAACTGCAATCCCAACGCCTGACCCTACAACGACTGGCCTGCGATGCGGACATGGTGCTGGACCTGCATTGCGATTTCGAAGCCGTCGCGCACCTGTACACCACCCCTGAAGCCTGGCCGCAGGTCGAGCCTTTGGCGCGCTACATCGGCGCCGAAGCCAGCCTGCTGGCGACCGACTCGGGCGGACAGTCCTTCGATGAATGCTTCACCCTGCTCTGGTGGCAACTGCAACAGCGCTTCGGTGAGCATTTCGAGATTCCGCCGGGCAGTTTTTCGGTCACCGTCGAGCTGCGCGGCCAGAGTGATGTCAATCACGGGCTGGCCAGCCTGGACTGCCAGGCGATCATCGACTATCTGACGCAATTCGGCGCCATCGCTGGGGAACCGGCGCCTCTGCCCGAACTGCCCTACCCGGCGACCCCACTGGCGGGCGTCGAACCGGTGGCAACGTCCGTTGGCGGTCTGCTGGTATTTGCCGCGTTGCCAGGTGAATACCTTGAGGCCGGACAACTGGTCGCCGAAGTCATCGACCCGATCAACGACAGTGTCACGCCCATTCATTGCAACAACGCCGGGTTGATGTACGCTCGCTCGCTGCGGCGCATGGCCACCGCCGGCATGGTGATTGCCCATGTCGCAGGCACCGAAGCCTATCGCAGCGGCTACCTTCTTTCGCCTTGAGGATGCATGCCCATGTACAAACTGACCATAGAAGGCCTGCATAAATGTTACGGCGACCATGAAGTGCTCAAAGGTGTTTCGCTCAAGGCCAAAACCGGCGACGTCATCAGCCTGATCGGCGCCAGCGGCTCGGGCAAAAGTACCTTTTTGCGCTGCATCAACTTCCTCGAGCAGCCCAACGAATGCGCCATGACCCTGGATGACCAGCCGATCCGCCTGATCAAGGACCGGCATGGCATCCGCGTGGCCGACGAGGACGAGTTACAGCGGATCCGCACTCGTTTGGCGATGGTGTTCCAGCACTTCAACCTGTGGAGCCACATGACGGTACTGGAAAACATCACCATGGCCCCGCGCCGAGTGCTGGGTTGCAGCAAGAAAGACGCTGAAGACCGCGCCCGGCGTTATCTCGACAAGGTCGGCCTGGCCGCCCGGGTCGCCGATCAATACCCGGCGTTTCTCTCCGGAGGGCAACAGCAGCGCGTGGCCATCGCCCGGGCCCTGGCGATGGAACCGGAAGTCATGCTGTTCGACGAACCGACCTCGGCCCTGGACCCGGAACTGGTGGGCGAGGTGCTCAAGGTGATCCAGGGCCTGGCTGAAGAAGGCCGGACCATGATCATGGTCACCCACGAAATGAGTTTCGCCCGCAAGGTGTCGAATCAGGTGCTGTTTCTGCACCAGGGACTGGTAGAGGAAGAAGGTACGCCGGAGGAAGTGCTGGGCAATCCGAAGAGTGAACGGCTCAAGCAGTTTCTCAGCGGTAACCTGAAATAACTCCCCTTCCCGGATACTCTGTTGCCAGTCACGCCTTTCGCGGTCCGTAGCAGCTGGCGAAGCCTGCGTCCGGCTGCGCAGCAGTCGTAAAATCAGGCACTGCGGCTTTACAGGTTAACCGTGGTGGCAGGATTTACGACTGCTGCGCAGCCGAACGCAGCCTCGCAGGCTCGGCAGCTGCTACGGGAGGAATGTGCGGCCCCGCCCCCCCTTGCATCAGGCAACAGGTGCGGGAGGCGGCTCATCTGGAAGGGTAGGCTCACCGGGTTCGGTCGGTTGTTCGTTCGGAGTATCCGGATCAGGTTGGCCAGGAATGCCGCCCGCCATCGTGACCGACGGATGCGCCAACAAAGACCAGGCCAGCATCCCGACCTGATTGGGCTCAAGTCTTGCCAGTTCGGCACTTATTCGCGGATCGATTTTCATAGGGCACTCCTGAGCGTTGGCCCGGCTCGCATTCCGCGAACCGGAGCAGTACCTTCAATAGAGTATCTGCCCGCCCAAGAATTCCCACTGTTCGTCAGATGCCTGAATCAGGTACGCGGCAAGGTGACGCCAAGCTGACCCTGGTACTTGCCACCACGGTCTTTATAAGAGACTTCACACTCTTCGTCAGATTCGAAAAACAACATTTGCGCCACGCCTTCATTGGCGTAGATCTTTGCCGGCAGCGTGGTGGTATTGGAAAATTCCAGGGTCACATGACCTTCCCACTCAGGCTCGAGCGGCGTGACGTTGACGATGATGCCGCAGCGCGCGTAGGTGCTTTTTCCCAGGCAGATCGTCAGTACATTGCGCGGAATACGGAAAAACTCCACGGTACGAGCCAGGGCGAAGGAGTTCGGCGGAATGATGCACACATCGCTTTTAACGTCGACGAAACTCTTCTCATCAAAGTTCTTCGGATCAACGGTCGCCGAGTTGATGTTGGTGAACACCTTGAATTCATCGGCACAACGCACATCGTAGCCGTAGCTCGATACGCCGAAGGAAATCACCCGGTCAGCGGCTTCGCCGCGCACCTGACGCTCTACAAAGGGCTCGATCATGCCGTGCTCTTGCGCCATGCGGCGAATCCACTTGTCCGATTTGATGCTCATGGCGGGTGTCCTGAATAGCGAGGTGGAAAAATTCTGTCCGGCATCTTACCGGGGCGCGCCGCCGGGTTCAAAGTCTAGGGGGCTTTTCTCGTCGATCCTCGGAATAGTTGCCGCCCACAGCCCTGTGCGTTGCACCGTCAGTCACGAAAATAGAGAAACCTTCGCAAAGACCATTGGCACGTTCCGGAAAAAGGGTTAAGGTGGCGCCACTGTGCTGCTTGTGTCACTGAGAATCTCTACACGATATGTTGAATTTCGATCCAACCATCTCCAAGAATTTTTCCTGCTCTTTGCACTCAGTCTCGGCCAGGGCTTTTCCTGAGTCGCAGTTAACTTTGTCCAAGGAGATACACCATGTCTAATCGCCAAACTGGTACCGTTAAGTGGTTCAACGATGAAAAAGGCTTCGGCTTCATCACTCCACAATCCGGTGACGACCTGTTCGTTCACTTCAAAGCTATCCAATCTGACGGCTTCAAAAGCCTGAAAGAAGGCCAACAGGTCTCTTTCGTCGCTACCCGCGGCCAGAAAGGCATGCAAGCTGAAGAAGTTCAAGTTATCTAACTTGTAACTGATACAGCAAAAGCCCCGCCCTTAAAAGCGGGGCTTTTTTGTGCCCGTGTGTTTTGTCTGATGTAAAGGATCGCCAGGGAGCAGCCTGCGGCAGCCCCTACGGGATCGTGTGCTCCTGCGATGTCACAGGTGTACCGGTCGGCGTAGGAGCTGGCGCAGCCTGCGATCTTTTGGCGGTTCGGGAGATGGCCCAGGAGCACGATCAAAAAATCGCAGCCTGCGGCAGCTCCTACGGGATCGCGTGCCCCTGCGATGTCACAGGCCTACCCGGTCGGCGTAGGAGCTGGCGCAGCCTGCGATCTTTTGGCGGTTCGGGAGATGGTTCAGGAGCACGATCAAAAGATCGCAGCCTGCGGCAGCTCCTACGGGATCGCGTGCCCCTGCGATGTCACAGGTGTACCGGTCGGCGTAGGAGCTGGCGCAGCCTGCGATCTTTTGGCGGTTCGGGAGATGGTTCAGGAGCACGATCAAAAGATCGCAGCCTGCGGCAGCTCCTACGGGATCGCGTGCCCCTGCGATGTCACAGGCCTACCCGGTCGGCGTAGGAGCTGGCGCAGCCTGCGATCTTTTGGCGGTTCGGGAGATGGTTCAGGAGCACGATCAAAAGATCGCAGCCTGCGGCAGCTCCTACGGGATCGCGTGCCCCTGCGATGTCACAGGCCTACCCGGTCGGCGTAGGAGCTGGCGCAGCCTGCGATCTTTTGGCGGTTCGGGAGATGGTTCAGGAGCACGATCAAAAGATCGCAGCCTGCGGCAGCTCCTACGGGATCGCGTGCCCCTGCGATGTCACAGGCCTACCCGGTCGGCGTAGGAGCTGGCGCAGCCTGCGATCTTTTGGCGGTTCGGGAGATGGTTCAGGAGCACGATCAAAAGATCGCAGCCTGCGGCAGCTCCTACGACGGGTGTGCACCGGTCAAATGCAGGAGCTACCGAGGGACAGACTTACCAGGTAACGCCAAACCCTGCGGTGTAACGGGTCTTGCTCAAGTCGCTGTCATCGGTACCACTGATGATGTCCTTCTCCGCCTTGAGGTTGAGCGATGCCCATTCCGTGACCCGGTAACGCAAACCGACCTCGGTATCGAGGGCGTAATCGGCCACACCCGATAGCGGCTTGCCGACTTCGCCATTGCTGAAGAACTCGACGCTCTTGCCGATCAGGAAACGGTTGTAGTCCCACTTCATTGCCAGGGAATAGAAGTTGTCCTTGCCGCCGTCCGCGTATTCATAGTCGGTACGGTTCAGCAGCGAGCCCAGGGAAAACGCGCCCAATTCATTATCCCAGAATTGATAACCCGGACCGGTACCCACGGTACGCTGGCGAGCCAGGTCTTCGACCTTGTCGCGCTTGTAGATCGCGCGCCCCTGCCAGAACCATTTCTCGGTCAGGAAGCGATCGAGCGAATATTCGCCTTTCCAGTTGTCTGTGGTCACCACATCGTCCTGGAATTCGCGGTTGTATTCGCCTTCGGCCGTGTGCCGCCACCTGCCGTGACGCGCGGTGGTCTTGAAACCAACGTCGTAATCGTCGGTATCCTTTTCCGCACGCTGATAGTCCAGCGCCATATCAATATTGCCCTTCAATACCAGGTCTTCGACAACCGGCTTGGGTTTGAGGATCTGCTGGATACTCGCCAGTTCAACGGTCTTGGGCGCATCACCGTTGGCCAGGGTCACCTTGCCGTCCTCCGCCGCATGCAGGGCTTTGGCCTTCTCCCCGGTGTAGGCATCCTGCTTGACCAGCAGCTGCTGATCGCTCTCCAGGGTCTTGACCTGTTTCCAGTCAATCGGGACAGCCCCGGCGTATTCGGTCTGGATCAGCAGTTTGCCGCCATCGAAGACGCTGATCTTGCCGCTCAGCCGGTCACCGTTCTTCAACCAGACTGTATCGGCAAGCAAGGGAGTGGAGGCAGTAGCAATAGCGAGGCACAGCAGGGTTTTGGACAACATAAGCAAAGCAAGACTCAGGTTCGCGAAAAAAAGGCGGCATTATCCCCATAGAGAAAGCCTGAGCAAGGACTGACCCAACGATTAGTATTGAGTTCATTTCTCATCCAGCAATTAAGGACTTACTCTACAGACGGTCATACGACCTCCTTGAGGATCCACAAGCGTGACTGACTCACCTGCCGATTCCGAAAGCCCGGCGCAAATCCGACGCACGACGCTCTATCTGACACTTGCCCAGGTCCCTGCGGGCAAGGTGGTGAGTTATGGCCAACTGGCCGAACTGGCCGGGCTCGGCCGCGCCGCGCGCTGGGTCGGACGCACCCTCAGCCAATTGCCCGGCGATACCACATTGCCTTGGCATCGCGTGCTCGGTGCTGGTGGGCGCCTTAGCCTGCCGGCCGGTAGCACTTCCGGGGATGAACAGCGCGCACGTTTACGCATGGAAGGCATTAGTATCCTGAACAATCGTGTTGATGTTCAGCGTCATGGCTGGCGCCCGGTAGAGCACAGCGGTTAGAGTGCGCGCTTTGTTTCCGTAATTTGAGGCAGACTCCAGCCCATGCCCCGTCAAACCTGGCGCGCCGCTCTCGCCGCCTATGCCAGCCCCTCGACCCTCGTGTTGTTGTTGCTGGGTTTCGCCGCCGGCCTGCCTTACATGCTGGTGTTTTCGACGCTTTCAGTCTGGTTGCGAGAGGCCGGAGTAGCCCGCGAAACCATCGGTTACGCAAGCCTGATCGGCCTCGCTTATGCCTTTAAATGGGTATGGTCGCCGCTGCTCGACCAATGGCGCCTGCCATTTCTCGGCAAACTCGGTCGCCGTCGCTCCTGGCTGGTCCTGGCCCAGGCACTGGTCGTCCTCGGATTGATCGGCATGGGCTTCTGCGACCCGCAAAAACACCTGTCATGGCTGATCGCCATCGCCGTGGTCGTCGCTTTCGCCTCGGCCACCCAGGACATCGCAGTCGACGCCTACCGCCTGGAAATTGCCGAAGACAGCCGCCAGGCCGCCCTCGCCGCTGCCTATATGTCCGGCTATCGAATTGCGGCACTGCTGGCCACGGCCGGAGCGCTGTTCTTCGCCGAAGGTTTCGGCTCCACTGGGTTCAACTACAAACACTCAGCCTGGGCCGGTACGTATATCCTGTTCGGTGCGCTGATGATCCCGGCACTGCTCACCAGCCTCTTCATGCGTGAGCCGCCCGTACCGCTGCGCACTCAACTGTCCGCGGGCCGCTACAGTTTCGTACATCAACTGGCCTCGGTGTTCGTCCTGATCGTGCTGTTGGTTTCTGTGCCGGCGATGTTTACCCAGCTCTACAACACCGATTTCTCCAGCGTCCTGTTCGACGGCACCAGCCCGCTCGACCTGCTGCTGGAGGACCGCGCCTTCCTGCGGGCCATTCTCTACGTCACGCTCACCAGCCTGTGCCTCTCGAGCCTCGGACGTCGCGGCCTGGCACCGGTGCTGACACCGGTCAACGACTTCATCCTGCGTTATCGGTGGCAGGCGCTCCTGCTGCTGGGACTGATCGCCACCTATCGGATGTCCGATACGGTCATGGGCGTGATGGCCAACGTGTTCTACATCGACCAGGGCTTCACCAAGGATCAGATCGCCAGTGTCAGCAAGATTTTCGGTCTGATCATGACTCTGGTCGGCGCCGGAATGGGTGGCTTGCTGATCGTGCGCTTCGGCATCCTGCCGATCCTGCTGATCGGCGGTATCGCCTCGGCCGCGACCAATCTGCTGTTCCTGATGCTCGCGGACATGGGCGCCAACCTGAACATGCTGATAGCCACCATCTCGCTGGATAACTTCAGCTCGGGCCTGGCCACTTCGGCGTTTGTCGCTTACCTGTCGAGCCTGACCAACCTGAAGTTCTCCGCCACTCAATACGCCCTGCTCAGCTCGATCATGCTGTTGCTGCCACGGCTGATCGGCGGTTATTCTGGGGTAATGGTGGAAAAATTCGGCTATCACGACTTTTTCCTGATCACAGCCCTGCTTGGCGTGCCAACCTTACTCTTGATTGGTTTGCAGTGGCGTCAGGAAAACCGCCGCGCCCGCGTGGCCAATGACGCCACAGTCACCGAAGAGTCCTGACAAGCCCCTGGGGGGCGACTTTGGTCGCCTACCCCGGTTCGTCCGGCTGCAATCCTGTACGCCAACGGTTCTCGCCCGTACAATGCTCCGTCATTTCTAGTCATCAGCAACCGACAACGGCCAACCATGCGCACCAGTCAATATTTGCTCGCCACACAGAAAGAAACGCCTTCCGATGCGGTCGTGATCAGCCATCAGCTGATGCTTCGCGCCGGCATGATCCGCAAACTCGCCTCGGGCCTGTACACCTGGCTGCCGATGGGCTTGCGAGTGATGCGCAAGGTCGAAGCCATCGTTCGTGAAGAAATGAACGCCGCAGGCTCTCTTGAAGTGTTGATGCCGAGCACGCAACCGGCTGAGCTGTGGCAGGAGTCCGGTCGCTGGGAAGAATACGGCCCTGAATTGCTGCGCTTCAAGGATCGCCACGGTCGCGACTTCTGCGCCGGCCCGACTCACGAAGAAGTCATCACCGACCTGATGCGTAACGAATTGAGCAGCTACAAACAGCTGCCGATCAACCTGTATCAGATCCAGACCAAATTCCGTGACGAAATCCGCCCACGCTTCGGTTTGATGCGCGGCCGCGAGTTCATCATGAAGGACGCCTATTCGTTCCACGCTGATCAGCCTTCGCTGCAGATCACCTACGACCGCATGTACCAGGCGTATTGCAATGTATTCACCCGCCTGGGACTGAAGTTCCGTGCTGTTGAAGCCGACAACGGCTCGATCGGCGGTGCTGGCTCCCACGAGTTCCACGTACTGGCCGAATCCGGCGAAGACGATATCGTCTTCAGCAACGGTTCCGACTACGCCGCGAACATCGAGAAAGCCGAAGCCGTACCGCGCGAACCCTCCCGCGCCGCGCCGGCCGAAGAGCTGCGCCTGGTCGATACGCCGAACGCCAAGACCATCGCGCAACTGGTCGAAGGCTTCAACCTGCCGATCGAGAAGACCATCAAGACGCTGGTGGTTCACGCTGAAGAGAAAGGCAAGCTGATTGCCCTGATCATCCGTGGCGACCACGAGCTGAACGAAATCAAGGCCGCCAACCAGCCTGGCGTAGCCAGCCCGCTGGTCATGGCCTCCGAAGCCGAACTGCGTGACGCCATTGGCGCTGGCGCAGGCTCTCTCGGCCCGCTGAACCTGCCATTGCCGATCATCATCGACCGTTCGGTCGAGCTGATGAGCGACTTCGGTATCGGCGCCAACATCGACGACAAGCACTACTTCGGCGTCAACTGGGAGCGCGATCTGCCGGTTCCTACCGTGGCTGACCTGCGTAACGTTGTGGCCGGCGACCCGAGCCCTGACGGCAAAGGCACTCTGGAAATCAAGCGCGGCATTGAAGTCGGGCATATCTTCCAGCTGGGCAACAAGTACAGCAAAGCGATGAAGTGCGAAGTGCTGGGCGAGAACGGCAAGCCGGTCACCCTGGAAATGGGCTGCTACGGCATCGGCGTATCTCGCGTGGTGGCGGCTGCCATCGAGCAGAATAACGATGACAAAGGGATCATCTGGAGCGATAGCCTCGCGCCGTTCCAGATTGCCCTGGTGCCACTGCGCTACGAAACCGAACAGGTTCGCGAAGCCACCGACAAGCTGTATGCAGAACTGACTGCAGCCGGCTTCGAAGTGCTGCTGGACGATCGCGACAAGAAAACCAGCCCGGGCATCAAGTTCGCAGACATGGAGCTGATCGGCATTCCACACCGGATCGTGGTCAGTGACCGCGGCCTCGCCGAAGGCAACCTGGAATACAAGAGCCGTACCGAGGCCGAGGCGCATGCGTTGCCGGTCGCTGACGTGCTGTCGTTCCTCCAGGCCCGTATCCGTCGCTGAAACCAGATCAAGAGAAGTCATGCTCAAGCGAAACACCTTAAGCCTCGGTGGTGCCGCCCTGTGCGGCACCCTGCTGCTCAGCGGCTGTGCCAACCAGATGTCTCAACGCAGCGAGCATGAGGAGCGCATCGAGCGCAAATTGCTCGAGCATAGCCTGCAGATCGATGTTGGCGAGCCTAAGGTGCTTGAGCTGCCGCAACGTCGTGTGCGGATCCACGAACAGAAGACCTTCGAGGTCACCGAATTCGAAGTCACCCGGCGCTATGATCGCTACACGCCTTACCAACCCTGGCGCGAGGTCTACGAGATCCCGCTGGGCGCAGTGGCGGTGGTGGCTGGCGTCGGTGCAAACGTTGTCAATGTGTTCGCCCTCGGCAACCTGCCGGACAGCGTCACCATGGACTGGATCAGCTACGGCGTTGCCGGGCTCAACCCGTTCATGAACGTGCAGTCCCATGGTCGCGCGCAGCAAAACCTGGCCGGTATCGACGAAACCCAGCGTGACAAACGTCTGGAATATTCGAGCCTGCCATGGAGCGAGCGTCCGGTGGAGGTCAAGGCCGGCAAATATACCTTCAACCTGAGCACCGACCGCAACGGCGTTCTGCGTCTGAACCTGCTGGACAGTCCGTTTGCCGAACAGGACCTGAACCACCTCGGCAAGCTGCAGATCAGTGTCGAAGACGCTAAGGATGAGGTGCATTCCGATTCGACCCTGGCCATCAGCAGCGCCTTGCGCGGCAAGATGCTCGAAGCTCACGGCCTGATCTACGACGACCTCGAGGATGACGAAGTCAGCCAGTGGGTACACCGGGTAAAACGCCTGTCGGAACTGGGTCTGGAAGAAGAAGCCAGCGAACTGGAACAGAGCCTGATCGAGTTGACCCGCAACGATCCCGAGTTGCAGCAAGAATTCCTCAAGTCACTGACCAAAGATGCCGGACGACTGGTGGCTGATCCTGGGGCCTGATGAGGTCAGCTACGCTATTTTTGCGGGCAATGCCAATATCTGGGTGCCCGCAAAAAGATCGCAGCCTGCGGCAGCTCCTACCGGCTGAACAATTCCAACTGCTCATGCCCGCCGCGCAGATCCTGCAAACGCACACCAATCCCTAATAACCGCACCGGTTTGCCGCCTCGGTTGAAAGCCTGGGTCAGCAGCTGTTGATACCCCTCCAGATCCCGTCCAGCCCCCGCCTGCTCCAGCGTGGTCTGGGTAAAGTCGTGGAACTTCACCTTGACGAAAGGCTTGCCCGGCCGATAACTGCTATCGATCCTCGCCATGCGCCCGCTCAGGACCTCCAACAACTCGGGCAACTTCTCCAGGCAACTGGCCAGATCGGGCAAGTCCACATCGTAGGTATTTTCGACACTGACCGACTGACGCCGACTGTCGTTCTGCACCAGCCGGTCGTCGATCCCACGAGCCAGCCCCCAAAGCCGCTCGCCGAAACTGCCGAATTCCCGCACCAGCGCCAACTTGTTCCAGCCCCGCAGGTCCAGGCAACTGACGATACCCAACCGCCCCAACTTATCCGCGGTAACCTTCCCCACCCCATGCAGCTTGCTGACCGGCAGCGCGGATACAAAATCCTCGACCTGATCCGGGGTAATCACGAACAGGCCGTTGGGTTTTTTCCAGTCGCTGGCAATCTTCGCCAGAAATTTGTTCGGCGCGACTCCGGCCGAGACCGTGATATGTAACTGATTAGACACTCGCCTGCGGATGTCTTGCGCGATACGCGTGGCACTGCCGGCAAAATGCGGACTATCGGACACATCGAGATAGGCCTCATCCAGCGACAATGGCTCGATCAAGTCGGTGTAATCGCGGAAAATCGTCTGGATCTCTTTCGAGGCCTCCTTGTAGGCATCCATGCGCGGCTTGACGATCACCAGGTCCGGACACAACTTCAAGGCATGCCGCGAAGACATGGCCGAGCGCACCCCATAGGCCCGCGCCTCATAGTTACAGGTGGCGATCACTCCACGCCGCTCCGCCGACCCGCCAACGGCCAGCGGTTTGCCAGCCAGATTCGGGTCGTCACGCATCTCGATAGCGGCATAGAAACAGTCACAGTCGACGTGGATGATTTTGCGCTGCGTCATATAAGGCGGTGTTCGTTGAGGGCAAAAGAGATCAAGATGAAACTGATCGGCAGTATCTCACCGACACCTGTATATAGCACCAGTGCTTTGAATCTTCGCCTGTCTGCGTAGGAAAAAATCCAAATGGATTCGTTTTATCAATCAGGACAGGCGGTCCAATAGAGCTGGAAGCCTTACGCAGCAAGCCTTCAAGGCATGTCGAGCTGCCCTTCTGACACGCTAAGCGATTGAACAGGAACAGGTTTTTAGTAGATTCAGGTTGACAGGCCGGCGATCTTCTGTAGAATGCCGACACACAGACGCGGGATGGAGCAGTCTGGTAGCTCGTCGGGCTCATAACCCGAAGGTCGTCGGTTCAAATCCGGCTCCCGCAACCAAACATCAAAAAAGGCTACTCGAAAGAGTGGCCTTTTTTGTGCGTGTCGTTTTTGTGCCCCTCCACTCTCAGAGGCGTCGGTGTCCGAATTGACGCAAAGAAAAAACCTTTGCGATTCTGGCACTTAACCCGTCGAAACGAGCAAAAGCCGAGCTATTTGCACTTATTCGTCCTGACAGACCATTAAAGATTGACTCTCAAGCGTACCCCTGTAGGATGCCGCCACACAGACGCGGGATGGAGCAGTCTGGTAGCTCGTCGGGCTCATAACCCGAAGGTCGTCGGTTCAAATCCGGCTCCCGCAACCAAACATCAAAAAAGGCTACTCGAAAGAGTGGCCTTTTTTGTGCGCGTTTTTTTACCCCTCTCCTGCCGCCTATTCTCATCTCGGCCATCAACAACCTGGCCTCGAGGAAAATCCGTTGTAGCTCTGACACTTAAGCCGGCGCGACTCCTTATTGGCGCTTATTTGACCCTGAGGAGCATTAACGGTTGACACTCAAGCGATCGCCTGTAGAATGCCGCCACACAGACGCGGGATGGAGCAGTCTGGTAGCTCGTCGGGCTCATAACCCGAAGGTCGTCGGTTCAAATCCGGCTCCCGCAACCAAACATCAAAAAAGGCTACTCGAAAGAGTGGCCTTTTTTGTGTCTGTCAGAAATGTCCTTTCGCACCAAATGACTACCTGTGGCGAGGGGGCCTGCCCCCGCTGGACCGCGAAGCGGTCCTAAAATCAGTAGTCGCATTGTGTCAGGAAGAACGTATCAGCCGACTTTGCGACTGCTTCGCAGCCGAACGGCGGCAAGCCCCATCGCCACACATTTTGAAATTATTTTTCCTTAGGGATTGGTAACTTGGCTGTATACCCCCATCCTGTCGCGCACGATCCAAGAGGTGATTGATGCGCGCCAACTCGTCTGATCCACAAGACACCGTCACAGCGACCCAACCGATCACAGCCACCCGCCGGCACTGGCTCGACCAGGTGAGCAAATACCGCCAGCCCATAGGTTTGGCGGTCACTCTGTTGTTGTTCGTCATTGCACTGATTGCCTGTCGCCACCTGCTGAGCGAACTCGATCTGGATGCCCTGCACGACTCCCTGCTTGAAGTGCCAAAACCGGCCTTGCTCGGGGCGATGGCGGCCACCGTGGTCGGCTTCGTCATCCTGCTGGGCTATGAGTGGTCGGCCAGCCGCTATGCCGGCGTAAAGTTGCCACCACGCATCCTGGCCCTGGGGGGATTCAGCGCCTTCGCGATCGGCAATGCCATTGGTCTTTCGCTGCTGTCCGGCGGTTCGGTGCGTTATCGCTTATATGCACGCTTTGGACTGGGGGCGTCCGAAGTCGCGCGCATGTCGCTGTTTGCCAGCCTGTCGCTGGGTTGCGCGTTGCCTCCGCTGGCCGCCCTGGCCACCCTGAGCGACCTGCCAGCCGTCTCTGCCGCGCTGCACCTGCCCGAACCTCTGCCGGGCGCGATTGCCATCGCGGTGCTGCTCCTCGGCGCGGTGCTGGCAATCGGCATCTACCGCCGTCGTCTGCCCGAGCAACCTCTGCCGGACAACCTGCTGGTTCGGATCGGACGCCGGACCCTGCGCCTGCCCGGTCCCCGCCTGAGCCTCCTGCAGCTGGTGATCACCGCACTGGACGTCGCAGCTGCGGCTACCGTGCTCTATCTATTGCTGCCCGAGGCCCCGCCGTTCGGCGCATTCCTGCTGGTCTACCTGCTAGCGCTGGCCGCTGGCGTGCTCAGCCATGTGCCTGGCGGCGTCGGGGTGTTCGAGGCCATTCTGCTGGCAGCCTTCGCCGACACACTTGGCTCGGCCCCGCTGGCCGCGGCCTTGCTGCTGTATCGGCTGATCTACGTAATGATGCCGTTGCTGGTGGCCTGTTTGTTATTGCTGATCAGCGAAGCCCAACGCCTGTTTCAGTCTCGCCAATCGCTAAGGGTAGCCTCGGGGCTGGCCGCACCGATCCTGGCGGTACTGGTGTTCCTGTCTGGCGTGGTGTTGCTGTTTTCCGGCGCCACACCGGAAATCGACACCCGCCTGGAACACATCGGTTTTCTGATCCCCCACCGCCTGATCGACGCCTCGCACTTCGGCGCTAGCCTGATCGGCGTGCTCTGCCTATTGCTTGCCCAGGGGTTGCGCCGGCGCCTGTCGGCGGCCTGGATGCTGACCACCGTTCTGCTGCTGGTGGGCGCCCTGCTTTCCCTGCTCAAGGGTTTCGACTGGGAAGAAGCCAGCCTGTTGACCCTGACTGCCTGCCTGCTGGCGGTTTTCCGGAGTTCGTTCTATCGGCCCAGCCGATTGACCGAACTGCCGTTCTCGCCTCTGTATCTGGTGGCCAGTGTCTGTGTGCTCGGGGCGTCGATCTGGCTGCTGCTGTTCGCTTACCAGGATGTGCCCTACAGCCATCAACTCTGGTGGCAGTTCACCCTCGACGCCGACGCGCCGCGCGGCTTGCGCTCGCTACTTGGCGCCGCGGTGCTGCTGGTGGTGGTGTCGCTAACCTGGTTGCTGCGCACCGCACGCCCGGTGATCCATCTGCCGACCGCTGAAGAAATGGGCAAGGCGCTAAAGATTCTCATGGCCTCGGCCCAGCCGGATGGTGGCCTGGCCCTGACCGGTGACAAAGCATTGCTGTTTCACCCCGATGACGACGCCTTCCTGATGTATGCTCGCCGCGGTCGCAGCCTGGTAGCGCTGTACGACCCGATCGGCCCGCCCCGCCAGCGCGCGGAGATGATCTGGCAATTCCGCGACCTGTGCGACATCCACCATGCCCGCCCGGTGTTCTATCAGGTGCGCGCCGAGAACCTGCCGTATTACATGGACATTGGCCTGACGGCGATCAAACTCGGCGAAGAAGCCCGGGTCGATCTGCTGCGCTTTGATCTCGAAGCCAAAGGCAAAGAGATGAAAGACCTGCGCTACACCTGGAATCGCGGCACCCGCGACGGCCTGTCGCTGGAGATCTTTGATCCAGGCCAGGCGCCGATGGACGAACTGAAAGTCATCTCCGATGCCTGGCTGACTGGCAAGAACGTGCGCGAGAAAGGCTTCTCCCTCGGCCGGTTCAGCGATGATTACCTCAAGCATTTTCGCGTTGCGATCATCCATTTTGAAGGGCGCCCGGTGGCCTTTGCCAATCTGCTCGAGACCTACAGCCATGACCTGGCCAGCCTCGACTTGATGCGCGCCCATCCTGAAGCGCCAAAGCTGACCATGGAGTTCATGATGGTCGGCCTGATTCAACATTATAAAAATCACGGCTATGCACGTTTCAGCCTGGGCATGGTGCCGCTGTCAGGGCTACAGCCCCGTCACGGCGCGCCACTGACCCAACGCCTTGGCTCGATGGTGTTCCGCCGTGGCGAGCAACTCTACAACTTCCAGGGGTTGCGCCGTTTCAAAGACAAGTTCCAGCCTGACTGGGAACCCCGTTACATGGCCGTGCCCTCCGGACTCGATCCGCTGGTGGCACTGGCCGATACCGCCGCCCTGATCGCGGGCGGCTTGACTGGATTGGTGAAACGCTGATGATTCAACGCTCCTGGCGGTATTTACTGGCCACTCTGGTGGTGCTTGGCCTGATCCTCGGTGGTGGTTATTGGTTCTGGAACCGCCCTGCACCAGAACCGACACTTGAACACGTGACACAAGCCGACGGTTCGACAACCACCCGGGTCATTCCCGGAACCGCGCCGCACGCCCAAGTGGTGGTGGCCGTTACCGATGAGCAAAAGCTCAACGACCAACAACTGCTGACCCTGAGCCGTGGCGGCGCAGCGCAGATCGTTCAAGTGATCCTGCCTAAGGATTGCGTGCTGCAAGGTCGCGCATTGCAATCGGCCCTGAAACAACTCAACGGCCCCGCCACCCTGGTCAGCGGCATCGGTCCTGGCGCAGTCCTGGCCTGGCGCTGGCTGGCGGAGCAAAGCAATGACAAGGCCCAGGCCGTCTCTGTGGACCTGGCACTGGAAAAACCCGGCTGTACCCATCTGCTGCCCAAAACCGCGACTCACGGCCACTGGCTGGTGGCCTGGAACGACAACCCCGACGACACCAGCGCAGGCTTTGTGCGGGATCAACCCAACGCCGAAACCAGCATCAGCGACTACGACATCAACCTGCCGCAAGTGCTGAACAATGAGCTGCGCAAAATCCTCATGGGTTCGGACAAGGGCAACGGCGGCCTGAATATCCCGGTGGTCGAAGTACCGGCCGGCCAGGCCAAGGACACCGTGACCCTGTTTCTCTCCGGCGACGGTGGCTGGCGCGATCTGGACCGCGATGTGGCCGGCGAAATGGCCAAGATCGGCTACCCGGTGGTCGGCATCGACACCCTGCGCTACTACTGGCAGCACAAGAGCCCGGAACAAAGCGCCATCGACCTCAGCGAACTGATGCAGCACTACCGGCAAAAATGGGGCATCAAACGCTTCGTGCTGACTGGCTACTCCTTCGGTGCCGACGTGCTGCCAGCCATCTACAACCGTCTGCCTGAAGCCGAACAACAACGGGTCGACGCCATTATCCTGCTGGCTTTCGCCCGCACCGGCAGCTTCGAAATCGAAGTTGAAGGCTGGCTTGGCAACGCTGGCAAGGAAGCCGCCACCGGCCCAGAAATGGCCAAACTGCCAGCAGACAAAGTGGTCTGCATTTACGGTGAAGAAGAAGTCGACGAAAGCGGTTGCACCGAGAAGACCGCCGTTGGTGAAGCCATGAAACTGCCGGGCGGCCACCACTTCGACGAGAACTACCCGGCCCTGGCTCAACGCCTGGTCGATGCGATCGAAAAGCGCCAGGGCAAGACGCGAGTCGCTGAAGAGTGACCTGAGACTGCAAACCAGAGACCTTCGGCGCGGTTCGGTTCGTCAAGATCGCAGCCTGCGGCAGCTCCTACGTACACCCACAAATTATCAGGTGTATGCGAAACCCGTAGGAGCTGCCGCAGGCTGCGATCTTTTAGGGCCCACGGTGCTTATATTTCTACCTGAGTACCCAGTTCGATTACCCGGTTGAGCGGCAGGTTAAAGAACCGCAGGTTACCGTTGGCGTTCTGCAACATGAAGGCGAACAGCGCTGCGCGCCAGCGCGCCATGCCCACCAGCCTGGAGGTGATCACCGTCTCGCGGCTGAGGAAGTAGGTAGTGCGCATCGGGCTGAAGTCCAGCTCATCGAGATGGCAGAGCTTCAATGCCTGCGGCACATCCGGCTCATCGGTAAAGCCGAAGTGCAGGATCACCCGGTAGAACCCCTCTCCATGGGACGCCACTTCAAAGCGCCGCTGCGCTGGAACCCGCGGAATATCCTCGTAGACCACCGTCAGCAACACCACTTGTTCGTGCAGTACCTGGTTATGCAACAGGTTGTGCAACAAGGCATGGGGCACGGCATCCGGTCGCGCGGTGAGGAACACCGCCGTGCCCTGGATCCGATGGGGTGGCTGCACCCGAATACTGCTGATGAAAATCGGCAGTGGCAGCCCGCCTTCGTCGATACGCTCGACCAGCAATTGCTTGCCGCGTTTCCAGGTGGTCATGAGCACGAACAGGACAATCCCCGCCAGCACCGGAAAGGCCCCGCCCTGAAATATTTTCGGCACGTTGGCGGCGAAGAACAAACCATCCACAAACAGGAAACCCAGCAACACCGGGACTGCCAGCAGCGGCGGCCATTTCCATAAGAGCAACATCACCGCCGAAACCAGGATCGTGGTCATCAGCATGGTACCGGTCACCGCCACACCGTAGGCCGAAGCCAGCGCGCCCGAGGACTCGAAGCCCAGCACCAGCAAAATCACCCCGACCATCAGTGCCCAGTTCACCGCACCAATGTAGATCTGGCCCTGTTCGGCACTGGAGGTGTGCTGAATACGCATCCGCGGAATATAGCCGAGCTGGATCGCCTGACGGGTCAGGGAAAACGCACCGGAGATCACTGCCTGCGAGGCGATTACCGTCGCCAGGGTCGACAACCCCACCAGGGGGATCAACGCCCAGCTTGGCGCCAGCAGGTAGAACGGGTTGCGCGCCGCTTCCGGGTCGCCCAACAGCAGCGCGCCCTGGCCGAAGTAATTGAGCACCAGAGCCGGCAGTACCAGGATAAACCAGGCACGGGCTATCGGTTTGCGACCGAAGTGGCCCATGTCGGCGTACAGCGCCTCGGCACCGGTCAACGCCAGTACCACCGCGCCGAGAATCGCCACGCCCATGCCCGGATGAACGACAAAGAAGCGCACGCCCCAGACCGGACTCATCGCCTTGAGCACTTCCGGGTGCTGGACGATGCCATAGACCCCCAGTGCACCCAGTACCAGAAACCAGGCGACCATCACCGGCCCGAACAGAATGCCGATGCGCGCCGTGCCATGGCGCTGAATCAGGAACAGCGCCACCAGCACGATCAATGACAGCGGCACGACCCAGTGATCAATGCCTTCGAATGCCAGCCCCAGCCCTTCAATCGCCGAAAGGACAGAGATCGCCGGGGTGATCATGCTGTCACCGTAGAACAGCGCGGCACCGCACAAACCACAGACCACCAGTAAGGTGCGCAGACGCTTATGGTTCGCCGCCGCTCGCCGGGCCAGCGCAGTCAAGGCCATGATGCCACCCTCACCCTGGTTGTCGGCGCGCAGCACGAACAGCATGTACTTGATCGAAACGACCCAGATCAACGACCAGAAAATCAGCGCCAGAATGCCCAGCACCCCGTCATGGTTGACGGGCACACCATATTCACCGGAAAACACTTCCTTGAGGGTGTACAAGGGGCTTGTGCCAATATCGCCATACACCACCCCGACCGCCGCCACCAGCATGCTCAAGGGTTTCACCGGCGAATGCTCGGCGCCCGCAGCCTGACTACTTGCCTGACCCATCAACCACTCCTGTTACTCAAACCCGGGCTTCTCTATAAGAAGTACTATTTTGTGTCGTGCAGCATGCGCTGTTTTTCTTGCGTTTACAGGATCGTAACAATTCATTACAGCGCAAAAGGCGCGAAGCATAGCGCAGCACTCGTCGTATTTCCCCGCATAAAGCTGGTCAAGTGCGTTGCCCATCGCTAGAATTGCGCACTTTTTGATCAGAGGCGCGCCAAGCGTCCATCCGTCGCCTTGCCACCCGCGGCTTGAGGCGTCACAAAACCGAGGTTAGCTATGTCCACCGTCACCACGCCGGCCGCCCCCAAGGTCGGCTTTGTATCTCTGGGTTGCCCGAAAGCACTGGTCGACTCCGAGCGCATCCTTACGCAACTGCGTATGGAAGGCTACGAAGTCGTGTCCACCTATCAGGACGCCGATGTCGTGGTGGTCAACACCTGCGGTTTTATCGACAGCGCCAAGGCCGAGTCCCTGGAAGTGATCGGTGAAGCCATCAAGGAAAACGGCAAGGTCATTGTCACCGGCTGCATGGGCGTCGAAGAAGGCAACATCCGCAAGGTGCATCCGAGCGTGCTCGCGGTAACCGGCCCGCAGCAATACGAGCAGGTGGTCAACGCCGTGCACGATGTGGTCCCGCCGCGTCAGGATCACAACCCGTTGATCGACCTGGTGCCACCACAAGGCATCAAGCTGACCCCGCGTCACTACGCCTACCTGAAGATTTCCGAAGGCTGTAACCACAGCTGCAGCTTCTGCATCATCCCGTCGATGCGCGGCAAGCTGGTCAGCCGTCCGGTCGGTGACGTGCTCGACGAGGCCCAGCGCCTGGTCAAGTCCGGTGTCAAAGAGCTGCTGGTGATTTCCCAGGACACCAGCGCCTACGGCGTCGACGTCAAGTACCGCACCGGCTTCTGGAACGGCGCGCCGGTGAAAACCCGCATGACCGAACTCTGCGAAGCGCTGAGCAGCCTCGGCGTCTGGGTACGCCTGCACTACGTCTACCCGTACCCGCACGTCGATGAACTGATCCCGCTGATGGCCGCCGGGAAAATCCTGCCGTACCTGGACATTCCGTTCCAGCACGCCAGCCCGAAAGTCCTCAAGGCCATGAAACGCCCGGCCTTCGAAGACAAGACCCTGGCCCGGATCAAGAACTGGCGCGTCATCTGCCCGGAACTGATCATCCGCTCGACCTTCATCGTCGGCTTCCCCGGCGAAACCGAAGAAGACTTCCAGTACCTGCTCGACTGGCTGACCGAAGCCCAGCTCGACCGCGTCGGCTGCTTCCAGTACTCGCCAGTCGAAGGCGCGCCGGCCAATGACCTGGATCTGGAAGTGGTGCCAGACGACGTCAAGCAGGACCGCTGGGATCGCTTCATGGCCCATCAACAGGCCATCAGCTCGGCTCGCCTGCAGCTGCGCATCGGCAAGGAAATCGAAGTGCTGATTGACGAAGTCGACGAGCAAGGCGCCGTTGGCCGCTGCTTCTTCGATGCCCCGGAAATCGACGGCAACGTCTTCATCGATGATGCCAGCGACCTCAAGCCAGGCGACAAGGTCTGGTGCCGGGTGACCGACGCCGACGAGTACGACCTGTGGGCTGAAAAGCGCTAAAGCATACAAAATTGAAAAGCCCTGCTCTCCTGACGAGATGCGGGGCTTTTTTACGACTATCGTTTTGTGAAATAAAAGGACATCCGCCACCACTAGCATAAGGAACCGGCGACATGCGTCATCACGCGGTCATCCACACGCCGAAACAGAGCGACTATGAGGAACTCACCCGGATCTGGGAGGCCTCGGTGCGCGCCACCCATGATTTCCTGCCGGACAGCTATATCGACCTGTTGAAGAACCTGGTACTGACCCGTTACCTGGATGCCGTCATGCTGGTCTGCACCAAGGATCATCGCCAACGCATCACCGGTTTTGCCGGCATCGCGGCGGGCAAGATCGAAATGCTCTTTATCGACCCCGACCACCGCGGTCAGGGGCTGGGCAAACAATTGCTCAAGTACGCCATCGAACACTTGAATGCCGATGAGCTGGACGTCAATGAACAGAACCCGCAGGCCTTGGGTTTCTACTACAAGCTGGGGTTCGAAGTGATTGGCCGTTCGGAGCACGACGGCATGGGCCAACCCTATCCGTTGCTGCATATGCGCTTGAAACAGGCAAATCAGCGGGCACAAAGCGGCTAAAAGCTACAGTCTTCAAATGGACCCGCGATTAACCGGCGCCAGGCAGGTACAATGGGCGCCCTCTTTTGTTACGGCCCCTGTCATGACTGACCCGATTCGTCTCTCCAAACGCCTCATCGAACTCGTCGGCTGTTCCCGTCGGGAGGCTGAGCTGTTCATCGAGGGCGGCTGGGTCACGGTGGACGGCGAAGTCATCGATGAGCCGCAGTTCAAGGTCGACACCCAGAAAGTCGAGCTCGACCCCGAAGCCAAGGCCACTGCGCCGGAGCCGGTGACCATCCTGTTTC
The DNA here is from genome assembly GCF_057838875.1 of Pseudomonas sp. KH_050. Lineage (NCBI taxonomy): Bacteria > Pseudomonadati > Pseudomonadota > Gammaproteobacteria > Pseudomonadales > Pseudomonadaceae > Pseudomonas > Pseudomonas sp. KH_050. The sequence goes on from NZ_CM174478.1 coordinate 5,421,624, forward strand.
ACGCGCCGGCGGGCATGGATGCGCAAAGCGCCATGCAGCTGATCGGCCCGCAAACCCTGAGCGAAGAGCACCGTTACAGCAAGCGTCCGCTCAAAGGGCACTTCCTGCGCCTGACCGCCAGCTCGGACCTGCAAGCCAACGCCAGTGGCCTGCTGGTGTTCACCCAGGACTGGAAGATTCTGCGCAAGCTCACCGCCGACGCCAGCAAGATCGAGCAGGAGTATGTGGTCGAGGTCGAGGGAGACATGGTCGCCCACGGCCTCAATCGCCTGAACCACGGCCTGACCTACAAGGGTAAGGAACTGCCGGCGGTCAAGGCCAGCTGGCAGAACGAAAACCGCCTACGCTTTGCGATGAAAAACCCCCAGCCGGGTGTCATCAAGCTGTTCTGCGAAGCCGTCGGCCTCAAGGTCATTGCCGTTCGTCGTATCCGCATCGGTGGAGTCTCCATCGGCAAAGTGCCGGTCGGCCAATGGCGCTACCTGTCCGGCAAAGAGAAGTTCTAAGGCTTCTCGCGCCGCCACACACTTCGACGCCGCACTTCTCTGCGCGGTGCTCACTGCTGATTGATCAGGACTGTAAACATGATTCATAACGATGTACTGCGCAGCGTGCGCTACATGCTCGACATCAGTGACAACAAAGTCGTCGAGCTGATCAAGCTTGGCGGCCTCGAAGTCACCAAGGAAGACGTCCTCACTTACCTGAAAAAGGATGAGGAAGAAGGTTTCGTCCATTGCCCGGACGAGGTCATGGCGCATTTTCTCGACGGCCTGGTGTTCTTCAAGCGCGGCAAGGACGAAAGCCGTCCGTCGCTGCCAGTCGAGCTGCCGGTGACCAACAACGTCATCCTGAAGAAACTGCGAGTGGCCTTCGAACTGAAGGAAGACGACATGCATGCGATCCTCAAGGCCTCCGACTTCCCGGTGTCCAAGCCTGAGCTGAGCGCGCTGTTCCGCAAGTTCGGCCACACCAACTACCGCACCTGCGGCGATCAACTGCTGCGCAACTTCCTCAAGGGTCTGACCCTGCGCATTCGCACCTGAGTGCCCTGGTTTCAGGTGGCTGAACCCAGCCGCCTGGCGAGTACTGCTGCAACCCCTGAAAAGATTGCAGCCTGCGGCAGCTCCTGCAGGGAATGCGTTCGGCGTAGGAGCTGCCGCAGGCTGCGATCTTTTGATCTTCACATCGATTATGATGCGCGCATCTCCCCCCGTTCCGACCCCAGACCATGACCTACAGCGTTTCCCCGATCGGCTTCGTGCGCTCCTGCTTCAAGGAGAAATTCGCCATTCCGCGTCAGCCGCAGCTGGCGCCGGCCGCCCGTGGCGTTCTGGAACTGGTGGCGCCGTTCGATCAGGGCGATGCCGTACAAGGGCTTGAGCAGGTCAGTCATGTCTGGTTGCTGTTCCTGTTCCACCAGGCCCTGGAAGACAAACCACGACTCAAGGTCCGCCCGCCTCGCCTGGGCGGTAACAAATCCATGGGCGTGTTCGCTACCCGCGCCACCCATCGCCCGAACGGCATCGGCCAGTCAGTGGTCAAGCTGGACAAGGTCGAAGCCAATCGTCTGTGGATCTCCGGTATCGATTTGCTCGACGGCACGCCGATTCTCGATATCAAACCCTACGTGCCCTATGCCGACATCGTTGATACAGCCTCCAACAGCATCGCCAGCGCCGCGCCCGAGCTGATTCCGGTGCAGTGGACGGATACCGCACTGCAACAGGCCCACAAGCATGCTCAGCGCCTGCAAGAGCCATTGCTGGAGCTGATCGAGCAGTGCCTGGCCCAGGATCCACGTCCGGCCTACCAGGCTCCCGCAGCCGAGCGCGAATACGGCGCACAGTTCTGGGATCTGGATGTGCGCTGGCATTACCCCGCGCCTGGCCTGATCCGCGTGCTGGAAGTCATCCCCGCGATCGTATAAACGCCAGAAATGAAAAAGCCCGCGCTGCCTTCTCAGGCAATGCGGGCTTTTCATTGATCGGGTTCGCTTACTTCTCGACGAAGGCGCGCTCGATCAGGTAGTCGCCTGGCTCACGCATCCGCGGAGAAACCTTCAGGCCGAAGCTGTTGAGCACTTCGCTGGTTTCGTCAAGCATGCTCGGGCTGCCGCACAGCATGGCGCGGTCGTCCTGCGGATTGATCGGTGGCAGACCAATATCGCTGAACAACTTGCCAGTACGCATCAAGTCGGTCAGACGCCCTTCGTTCTCGAACGGTTCGCGGGTCACGGTCGGGTAGTAGATCAACTTGTCACGCAGCGCTTCGCCGAAGAACTCGTTCTGCGGCAAATGCTCGGTGATGAACTCGCGGTAAGCGACTTCGTTGACGTAACGCACGCCATGGCACAGGATCACTTTTTCGAAACGCTCGTAGGTTTCCGGATCCTGGATGACGCTCATGAACGGCGCCAGACCGGTGCCAGTGCTGAGCAGGTACAGGTGTTTGCCCGGTTTCAAATCGTCCAGCACCAGGGTGCCGGTCGGTTTTTTGCTGATGATGATCTCGTCGCCTTCCTTCAGATGCTGCAACTGGGAAGTCAGCGGACCATCCGGAACCTTGATGCTGAAGAACTCGAGATGCTCTTCCCAGTTGGGACTTGCAATCGAGTAAGCGCGCATAAGCGGCCGGCCGTTGGGCTGTTGCAGGCCGATCATCACGAACTGACCGTTCTCGAAGCGCAGGCCCGGATCGCGGGTGCACTTGAAGCTGAACAGGGTGTCGTTCCAGTGATGAACACTGAGGACACGCTCGTGGTTCATGTTGCTCATGTACGGGGGCTCCTAGAAATTGCCTGCGCCGACAATGTGCGCAATTGCATCGCATTCTAATGGCGGCGACAATATCTGTTAAATGGATTATTAAGATAAGGGTTATCGGTTATATAGATATGCGATTTACTCTCCGTCAACTTCAAGTATTCGTCGCCGTCGCCCAGCAGGAAAGCGTGTCCCGTGCTGCGGGTCTGCTCGCGCTTTCTCAATCGGCCGCCAGCACCTCTATCACCGAGCTTGAGCGCCAAACCAGCTGTCAGCTATTCGATCGCGCCGGCAAGCGCCTGAGCCTCAATGCCCTGGGCCGACAGCTGCTGCCGCAGGCCGTTGCCTTGCTGGATCAGGCCAAGGAAATCGAGGACCTGCTCAACGGCAAGTCCGGCTTCGGTTCATTGGCGGTTGGTGCGACGTTGACCATCGGCAACTACCTGGCGACCTTGCTGATCGGCAGCTTTATGCAGCTGCACCCGGAAAGCCAGGTGAAGCTCCATGTGCAAAATACCGCCAACATTGTGCAACAGGTTGCCCACTATGAAATTGATCTGGGTCTAATCGAAGGCGATTGCAGCCACCCGGATATCGAGGTGCAAAGCTGGGTCGAAGATGAGCTGGTGGTGTTCTGCGCGCCCCAGCATCCCTTGGCAAAACGCGGTCAGGCGAGCATGGAAGAGCTGACACGCGAAGCCTGGATCCTGCGCGAACAAGGCTCGGGAACCCGGCTTACCTTCGACCAGGCCATGCGTCACCACCGCAGTACGCTGAACATCCGCCTCGAGCTCGAACACACCGAGGCGATCAAACGCGCAGTGGAATCAGGCTTGGGAATTGGCTGCATTTCACGCCTGGCGCTACGCGATGCGTTCCGTCGCGGCAGCCTGGTGGCGGTAGAAACGCCGGACCTGGATCTGCTGCGGCAGTTCTATTTCATCTGGCACAAGCAGAAGTACCAGACCTCGGCCATACGTGAGTTTCTCGAACTGTGCCGCGCCTTCACCGCCGGGGTGCAGCGCAGCGACGAGATCGTCCTGCCGACGATCGCGTGAACAGTCGTTAAAGCAGAATTACCGCCCAGACCACGGCGATCATGCTCAAGGCGACGAGCTGGGCGGCGCTGCCCATGTCCTTGGCGTTTTTCGACAGCGGGTGCAGGTCCAGGGAAATCCGGTCGATCGCCGCTTCCACCGCCGAATTGAGCAACTCGACAATCAATGCCAGCAGGCACACGGCGATCATCACCGCCCGCTCAACCCGACTGACGGTGAGCAGGAAGCTCAGCGGAATCAGGATGACGTTGAGCAATACCAGCTGACGGAACGCCGCCTCACCCGTAAAGGCCGCGCGCAGACCGTCGAGAGAGTAGCCGGAGGCGTTGAGGATGCGTTTAAGACCGGTTTGACCCTTGAAAGGCGACATAAAGTAGGCAACTGAAAAAAGAAGTGGGAAAGCTAGTTTAACGAAAGTCAAAATAGTGTGAATAAACGGGTTACTGGCTACTTGAAATTGACTCAAGTTGTTGCAAGAGCAACGCCGCCTGAGTCCGGGTCCGCACCCCCAATTTACGAAAGATCGCCGTAACGTGGGCCTTGATCGTCGCTTCCGAAACACTCAACTCATAGGCAATCTGCTTGTTCAGCAAACCTTCACAGACCATGGTCAATACACGGAACTGCTGCGGAGTCAGGCTCGCCAGGCCGGCGCTGGCGGCCTTGGCCTCGGCTGATACGCTCATCTCCTCGAAGGCTTGCGGCGGCCACCAGACGTCGCCGTCCAACACACTGCGCACCGCTTTCTGAATGACTTCCAGCGAACTCGACTTGGGAATGAAACCGCTCGCGCCGAATTCACGGGAGCGCACCATGATCGATGCCTCTTCCTGTGCCGAAACCATCACCACGGGGATCTGTGGATATTGGCCGCGTAACAACACCAGCCCGGAAAAACCGTAAGCACCCGGCATGTTCAAATCCAGCAGCACCAGATCCCAGTCAGTTTTTTCGGTCAGACGGGTTTCCAGTTCGGCAATGCTCGCGACCTCCACCAGGCGAACTTCAGGACCAAGGCCCAGGGTCACCGCCTGATGCAGCGCGCTACGAAATAAAGGGTGGTCATCGGCAATCAGGATTTCGTATGTGGCCATTTTTCAAATGATCCCGTTTTTTATGGTCGGTCTGAAGAATTCAGTCCTCGCCAACGCAACACCAGGTGACAGCAAAAAAAGCTGTACCCGCAGAGCCCGCTCAACGCCAAGAGCCCGAAAAGCCAGCGTTTAAAACCTCGGTCGCGCCCTAATCGGCGCCAAGCATGCCGAGCGAAGCCGGGGTGGTCAAGCTGGATGCTTTACGGCAAAGTCATCGGCTGACTAACTAGAGTGCCATCATGCGAAGCCATGCCTTGCGTGCCGACATCCTGATGCTTGTGACTGCCATGATCTGGGGCTCCGGATTTGTCGCACAAACCTGGGGGATGGATCATATTGGCCCCTTCCTGTATTCCGGTCTGCGCTTTGCGCTTGGCTCGCTCTGCCTGCTACCGCTGGTGTTGCGTGGCAATCGCCAGAACACCAACAGTGAGCCCTTCCTTACCCAAGGCTTGCTCGTCGGCGGTGGCCTGATGGGACTGGCACTGGCTCTCGGAATCAACCTCCAGCAAGTCGGTTTGCTGTTCACCAGCGTGACCAATGCCGGTTTTATTACCGGTCTGTATGTCATTGTAGTGCCACTATTGGGTCTGGTGATCGGCCACAAAACCGGCCTGGGCACCTGGCTCGGCGCACTGTTGGCGGTGGTCGGGATGTTTTTGCTCAGTGTCGGCGAGAATTTCCAGGTCGCCTCCGGAGATTGGCTGCAACTGATCGGAGCCGTAGTCTGGGGCGCACATGTGGTGCTGGTCGGGGTTTTCGCCAGCCGGCATGACCCGATTCGCCTGGCCTTCCTGCAATTTTCCACCTGCTCGGTGGTCAGCCTGGCCCTGGCGCTGGGCTTTGAGACCTTCCAACGGGACGCCATTATCGCTGCCGGGCCGGCCATTGTGTATGGCGGCATGGTTGCGGTGGGCATCGGCTACACACTGCAGGTGATTGCGCAAAAGGATGCGATCGCCTCCCATGCCGCGATCATCTTCTCGCTGGAAGCGGTCTTCGCCGCCATCGCCGGTGCCTGGCTGCTCGATGAGTCCTTGCAGCTGCGCGGCTATTTCGGCTGCGCGCTGATGCTCACGGGCATGCTGGTGACGCAGCTCTGGCCGAAGAAGCCGCAGCTGGTCAGCGCCTGAATCCTAGAGAAAAGGCTTCAGACGGCTGTGGGCCGGGTCGCCCGGATCAATCGCCTGTTGGTATTTCGCCGCCAGATAATGGGTGCTGAACACATCCAGATAAGCATCCAGCACTTCACTGGCCGGCTGGTCCTCGGCCAGCTCCAGGCACAAGGCAGCGACTTCCGCGGTACAGAAGTGGTCGTCACGCTTGGAGCGTCGCAGCTTGTAGCGCGACAGCTGCTCGGGCTCCAGACTGAGCACCGGCAAGTGCTCCAGATAAGGACTCTTGCGGAACATTTTGCGCGCTTCACTCCAGGTGGCGTCCAGCAGGATGAACAGCGGACGCTTACCCTCCTGGAGCTTGACCTCGGTCACCACACGCTCCGGCGCAACAAACTCGCCCGGAAATACGATGTAGGGTTGCCACTGCGGGTCGGCAATCAGCGCCAGTAACCCCGGTTCGACTTCCGTGCGCGACCAGGGAAAGGCGCTGGTGTCAGCAATCACATCGGCAATCAGCCAACCGGTATTGCTCGGTTTCAACGGCTCGACATCATGCATGACCAGGCACATCGCCGACTTTGCCGAAACCTGCGGGCGCCAGGCACACATGCAATGACTGGGAATTACCCGACACCCCGGGCAGCGTTCCGCTCGCGAGCCCCGTGCGACGAAGGGTTTGACGGCACGCGCCAGACGTTGGGCGCGCAAGCGGGAAACGGCGTGGCTCATGACAGGCATGGCTGGCAAGGGGAAAGAATCGACACGAAAGAACTCGGCTGGGTGAAATGTCATTGCAGTTTACCAGAGCGGCCGCGCAAGCCTGTACCGTCCACACCTGCTCCCCTATAATTCCCCGTCACTGAACGCACAGTCCTGTGGCTGGTCGAAGCAACAGTCACTGAACCAGGAGAGTTTCATGCTGCGCCTTATCGTTCCCACCGCTGCCGTTTTGCTGGCGTCGTCCTTCAATGCTCAGGCTGCATCCTTGAAAGACGTGGAGCTGAGCAAAATGCTGCAAAACGTGGCCACCCAGAGCAGCATCGGCACGCCGCGGGCGATCAACGAAGACATTCTCGATCAGGGCTATACCGTTGAAGGCAAAGAGCTGATCAACCACCTGAGCGTGCAAAGCAGCCATGCCGACAAGATGCGCGCCGACCCCAAGGCGGTCTACTTTCAGCTGGGTTCTACCGTCTGCAACAATCCGGGCTTTCGCAAGCTGATGGCCAAGGGCGCGATCATGCGTTACGAGTTCACCGAAGTTAAAACCAACCGCCCGGTGGCCACCGAACGCTTCAAGGAGTCCGACTGCCCGCAGCAGAAGAAGAAAAAGTAAAGACTACGCACGCACGCCATCAGCGCTTGCAGCTCATGCAAGCGCCGCAGGACGTCAACGGCACTCATCTTCAAAGCCCGGATGAGTGGCCTGCGCCGCTCATTGCAACAATCGATACAGCTGCATATCAATCTCCAGATTCACTCTGGTCATTGCCGCCTTGTCCTCTGACTCCCTGACAATCGCGATCAAACCTTCAACCCTGAAACCTTGCCCCGCCTCCTTGAAGCCAGGATGTCCAATCTTGGTTGCCACTTAGTAAATCAGAGCCCAGGCCACCTGGAGCAGGTTCTGACGAGTGGTGAAACTGCCTTTCGAATCGGCAATAAGCTATTGCCAGCCAAGACTTTCCAGGCACATGATCAAGTCAGCAAAAATCGCTGAGAGGGTCTAGATTCAGTGTGTTGACGCTAATTTTCTCGGGGCGGGAAAGGGGGTTGCCCACTCGCGTCTTGCAGTGCGAATGTTTCTTTCATCCAAGAAAGCAGAACCTGTATGGATGACTCGATCGCCACATCAATGCTTCACGGCTTTATCGAGTCAGTTGTAGTGCTCAGGCGTTAGCCTGGTCTGACAGCGACACATGCAGTGTCGTGGCGCTGGCGAATACTCGCTCGGGCCAAAGGTTCTGTGCAGAAGGAGAAGTTGAATGCCTTACGAACCGAATGACCTCCTGAGTCGTCATTTTCAAAGCAACGGTATCGACCTCACCAGCAAGGTCGAAGAGCAACTCAACCTGGTTTCACCCAATAGCCCGAATATTCCGATTTATCGCGACATGATATTGACTGTCTTGCGCATGGCCCAGGAAGACCACAATCGCTGGAATGCCAAGATTACGCTGCAAGCCCTGCGCGAACTGGAGCACGCCTTCCGGGTGCTGGAACAGTTCAAAGGTCGACGCAAGGTCACGGTCTTTGGTTCGGCCCGAACGCCGATCGAACACCCCCTCTACGGCCTGGCCCGGGAACTCGGTGCGACACTGGCGCGCTCGAACCTGATGGTCATCACCGGTGCCGGGGGAGGCATCATGGCTGCCGCCCATGAAGGCGCCGGCCTCGAACATAGCCTTGGATTCAATATCACCCTGCCATTCGAGCAGCATGCGAATCCAACCGTCGAAGGCACAACCAACCTGCTGCCATTCCACTTTTTCTTCACTCGCAAGCTATTTTTCGTCAAGGAAGCCGATGCTCTGGTTCTTTGCCCTGGCGGTTTCGGCACGCTGGATGAAGCATTGGAAGTACTGACACTGATCCAGACCGGCAAAAGCCCGCTGGTACCGGTGGTGCTACTGGATGCGCCGGGCGGAAATTTCTGGCAAGGCGCCCTGGACTTCATTCGCAATCAACTGGAGGACAATCGCTACATTCTGCCCAGCGACATGAAGCTGATCCGCCTGGTGTACAGCGCCGAAGAAGCGGTTCAGCAAATCAACCAGTTCTACAGCAACTTCCACTCCAGTCGCTGGCTCAAGCACCAATTTGTGATCCGCATGAACCACAAACTCAGCGAGCAGGCACTCGAGCACATGCAAAAGGCCTTTGCCGACCTGTGCCTGAGCGATCACTTTCATCAACATGCTTACAGTGGAGAGGAACACGACGAAGCACAGTTCAGTCACCTGGTGCGACTTTCGTTCACCTTCAACGCCCGCGATCATGGTCGCTTGCGTGAACTGGTCGACTTCATCAACCTGCCGGAAAACTGGGCCAATACTCAACCCAAGACGCAGCAACGCGCGCGCGAACCGATCAAGGTCACTTGATCAACAAGCAAGTCAGTGGCTCGCACGCTCAGACACAGCGTTCACGAGCCACACCTGTCAGTCATCCAGCCCGCGGCCGCTAAACAAGCGGCCGATCATTTCCATTGAATAACCCCGATAACTCAGAAATCGCCCCTGTTTGGCCCGCTCACGGGCATCTATTGGCAAATGCCCGGCAAACTTGCGGCGCCAGGTGTCTTCCAGTTGCTCTTGCCAACTGATGCCACACTCGCGCAGGGCGAGTTCAATATCGGCACGTTGCAGGCCACGCTGGCTCAACTCTTCACGAATACGCAAAGGGCCATAGCCGGCTCGGGCACGGTAGGAGACGAAGCTTTCGAGGTAACGGGATTCGGACAGCAGGCCTTCTTCCGTCAGCCGGTCAAGTGCCGTGTCGATCATTTCGGGAGGGGCGCCGCGCTGACGCAGTTTACGCGTCAGCTCGACTCGACCGTGCTCGCGTCGCGCGAGCAGGTCCATTGCGGTTCGTCGCACCGCGACGAGTGTATCGAGTACGACGGTCATCGGATCAATCAGATATCAGCGTCGGCCAGATCGTCAACAGTCTCGCGGGTCGCATTGGCTTTCACGTCCGACGTCGGAGTGAGCAGTTTGTCGCGGATCTGCTTCTCAAGGGTCGCCGCGATATCCGGGTTGTCCTGCAGGAACTTGGCCGAGTTGGCTTTGCCCTGACCGATCTTGCTGCCGTTGTAGGCATACCAGGCACCGGATTTTTCCACGAAACCATGCAGTACGCCGAGGTCGATCATTTCGCCGTTCAGGTAAATGCCCTTGCCGTAGAGAATCTGGAATTCGGCCTGACGGAATGGCGGAGCCACCTTGTTCTTGACGATTTTGACGCGGGTTTCGCTACCAACGACTTCGTCACCTTCTTTCACCGCGCCAGTACGGCGGATGTCCAGACGAACCGAAGCGTAGAACTTCAGCGCGTTACCACCGGTGGTGGTTTCCGGGCTGCCGAACATCACGCCGATTTTCATCCGGATCTGGTTGATGAAGATCACCAGGCAGTTGGCGTTCTTGATGTTACCGGTGATCTTGCGCAGCGCCTGGGACATCAGACGGGCTTGCAGGCCCACGTGCATGTCGCCCATCTCGCCTTCGATCTCGGCTTTTGGCACCAGGGCCGCCACGGAGTCGATGACGATCACGTCGATGGCGTTGGAGCGCACCAGCATGTCGGTGATTTCCAGCGCCTGCTCGCCGGTATCCGGCTGGGAAACCAGCAGGTCGTCGACGTTGACCCCCAGTTTTCCGGCATATTCAGGATCCAGTGCGTGCTCGGCGTCGACGAAGGCGCAGGTGGCGCCCATCTTCTGTGCCTGAGCAATCACGGAGAGGGTCAGGGTGGTTTTACCCGAAGATTCCGGACCGTAGATTTCAACGATACGGCCTTTTGGCAGGCCGCCGATGCCGAGAGCGATGTCCAGACCCAGAGAGCCAGTAGAGATAGCCGGGATCGCCTGACGGTCATGATCGCCCATACGCATCACGGCACCCTTGCCGAATTGACGTTCGATCTGACCCAGGGCCGCAGCCAAGGCTTTCTTCTTGTTGTCGTCCATTAAAGTCCTCACGTAATCAATAAGGCCTGACGGCCAACACCTGTATAAGTAGCCAGTATTATTCCACAGCGTTTGAGGATCGCCTACCCCTGATTTGAGATTTCTCCCGCAGCATGTTGCAGCAGCCCCTCTAGCGCGGCCTTCACCGTTTGTCGGCGGACTTCGTCGCGGTTGCCGGGGAAGTGTCGGCACTCGGTAATCATCCTCTCGCCTACCCCCCAGGCCAGCCATACCGTGCCCACTGGCTTGTTCGGCGTACCACCGTCCGGCCCGGCCACGCCGCTGACCGCCACGGCAAACCGCGCCCGACTCTTGGCCTGGGCGCCCCGGACCATGGCCTCGACCACCTCGCGACTGACTGCCCCGACCTGATCGAACAGCGCGGCGGGTACTTCCAGTTGCTGGGTTTTCTGGCGATTGGAATAGGTGACGTAACCGGCCTCGAACCATGCCGAACTGCCCGAAATACGGGTGATCGCTTCGGCGATGCCACCGCCGGTACAGGACTCGGCCGTGGTGACGTGGGCATTGAGAACCTGCAAGCGCCTGCCGAGTTCAGCGGCAAGCTGGGTGATTTCGTTCACGGACCTCTCCTGATCAGGCTGGCGTGAGGCCTACCGTACACGAGCCGATAGCGCTTGCAAGGCTCAGGCTCGATCAAAATGTGAACGACTGCAGGCGTAGGTTTTACCCTGCCCGGCTCGCGCATCGAGCTACCAGGAGGGGGCCGGTCACCTCCTGACAAACCCTGAAAGCTGCCTAGCGATCCTGCGTGGAATCACGGGGCGGCACGTCGCACACACCCAGTTTCCTGGTCGCCCATCGCTCGTAGAGCCCTATGGCGACATCGGCACCCGCCATGGCAGTGAGGCAACCGAAGGCGCCGGCAGCCCAGATCGACAGACCGGCGGCATACAACAGCATGATCGCCGCTACTCCGCAGATCATGCAGGCGCCGGAACGCAGGGTCAGGCGCCGGACCAGCGACCAGCCACGGGCGCCCTCCTTGTCGGCGCGCCACATTTCGCCAGACACTCCGCCAATAAGGGCGAGGATCGTGACCAGCCAGATCGGCATGTCCAGCAACGCCTGCTCATATGTCATGTCGCGCCTCCTGAATAGAACCACCAACGAATTGGCTGAGTGCCGCCCTGCTTGCGCATCCATCCAGCAGCCTCATGCCTGGCCGTTGCCATTGAACCGTTTCGACTCGTTGTCGAGCAGCCGGGACCCAGAATATGCATGTATGCATATACAGTCAATGCACACATGCATTTATAAGCCGATAAAAAATGCTCTGACGCATAATTCAAGACCGCAGGCCCTGGCCGTTTTCTACCGACGAAAAAAAGCCCGCTCAGTGGCGGGCCTGATCTCGCGAGTCATGGTTATCGGGCGTACATGCCCCACCAGAAGACATGGCCGAGGATGATGATCTGTTCTTCCTGGATTTCCTGAAAGCTGTAGTCCTCGTCCGGATGTTCGTCGCGGTTGAAGCTGCGCAGACGAATCCCGCTGGGCAGGCGGTACAGCTGCTTCACCCGCAACTGGCCGTTATGGTTGATCGCATAAAGGTCGCCGTCGACGATATCACCAATCCCGGACTTGCCGGCATTGACCCCGACCGTCGCGCCGTCACGCAGCACCGGCAGCATGCTGTTGCCGCGAACGGTCACGCATTTGGCCTGATCGAACTGCACGCCGTTGTGGCGCAGGCTGCGCTTGCCGAAACGCAGGCTGGCCTTCTCGCTTTCCTCGATGACGAATCTTCCTGATCCAGCAGCCAATTCAACCTCGCGAAGAAAGGGGATCGATACCTCGTCATCGTCGACGGGGGTGTCGTCGTCCCACAGGCTTATGTCCTTGAGTTCCGAGTGCCGCTCCTCGCGCGCCGCGCCTTTGCCCGGCGCGACAGCCACGCGACCGCGCAATTGATCGGTGCTCACACGGAAGTACTCGGCGATTCGCGAGATGTGCTTATCCGAAGGATCGGCAATCTTGCCGCCGAGAATGCGCGAGAGAGTTGATTGCGGCACGCCGGTTCGACGGTGAAGCTCCGTGGGGGAGATTCCGTGGCGATCGAGCAGCTCTCTCAAGACGGTAGAAACGTTGCGTTTGTGCATAACTCACATAGTGAGGGTTCTTTGCACCGATGACAAATGCTGATTCGCATAAATCATGCATAGACCTGCGCCAGGGTGAGCTGAACCTTCATGCCTGCGAAGGGCGGACCGCCCGTGGTAACCTTGCGCCCATCGCGAAAAAGCCGGGCCAAAAGGTCCCGATTTGCCCCCCACTTTTGACTAATCGCCCTAAACCACTGATGAATAAAGCACTTTCAGACTTATCCAGCCACACGCCAATGATGCAACAATACTGGCGCCTGAAGAACCAGCACCCTGATCAGTTGATGTTCTACCGCATGGGTGACTTCTACGAGATCTTCTACGAAGACGCGAAGAAAGCCGCCAGGTTGCTGGACATCACCCTGACGGCGCGCGGGCAGTCGGCCGGGCAGGCCGTTCCGATGTGCGGGATTCCTTATCACGCAGCCGAAGGCTATCTGGCCAAGCTGGTGAAGCTCGGCGAGTCGGTGGTGATCTGTGAGCAAGTCGGCGATCCGGCGACCAGCAAAGGCCCGGTGGACCGCCAGGTAGTGCGCATCATTACGCCGGGAACAGTCAGCGATGAAGCGCTGCTCGACGAACGTCGGGATAACCTGATTGCCGCCGTGCTGGGTGACGAGCGCCTGTTTGGCCTGGCCGTGCTGGACATCACCAGCGGCAACTTCACGGTTGTGGAAATCAAAGGCTGGGAAAACCTGCTGGCGGAGCTGGAGCGGGTCAACCCGGTCGAGCTGATGATCCCGGATGACTGGCCAAAGGACCTGCCGGCCGAGAAACGCCGCGGTGTACGCCGTCGTGCGCCTTGGGACTTCGAACGGGATTCGGCACTCAAAAGCCTCTGCCAGCAGTTCTCGACCCAAGACTTGAAAGGTTTCGGCTGCGAGACTCTGACCCTGGCCATCGGCGCTGCCGGCTGCCTGCTCAGCTACGCCAAGGAAACCCAGCGCACGGCCCTGCCGCACTTGCGCAGCCTGCGCCATGAACGCCTGGATGACACCGTGGTACTGGATGGCGCCAGCCGGCGCAACCTGGAACTGGACACCAACCTTGCCGGAGGTCGCGACAACACCCTGCAATCGGTGGTGGATCGTTGCCAGACCGCCATGGGCAGCCGTCTATTGACTCGCTGGTTGAATCGCCCGCTGCGTGACTTGCAGATCCTGCAGGCCCGCCAGACCTCGATCACCTGCCTGCTGGATAGCTATCGCTTTGAAAAGCTGCAACCGCAGCTCAAGGAGATCGGCGATATCGAACGAATCCTCGCCCGGATCGGCCTGCGTAACGCCCGCCCACGGGACCTGGCACGTCTGCGCGATGCGCTGGCGGCCTTGCCGGAACTGCAAGTAGCCATGACCGAGCTCGAGGCCCCTCACCTCAACCAACTGGCCATGACCACCAGTACTTACCCTGAACTCGCGGCTCTGCTGGCAAAAGCCATCATCGACAACCCGCCAGCGGTGATCCGTGACGGCGGCGTACTGAAAACCGGTTACGACGCCGAACTGGATGAACTGCAATCGCTGAGCGAAAACGCCGGGCAATTCCTGATCGACCTCGAAGCCCGGGAAAAGGCCCGTACCGGACTGGCCAACCTGAAAGTCGGTTACAACCGGATTCACGGCTATTTCATCGAATTGCCAAGCAAGCAGGCCGAGCAAGCGCCGGCTGACTACATTCGTCGCCAGACCCTCAAGGGCGCCGAGCGTTTTATCACCCCGGAGCTCAAAGCCTTCGAAGATAAAGCCTTGTCCGCCAAGAGCCGCGCCCTGGCTCGCGAGAAGATGCTCTACGAAGCACTCCTCGAAGACCTGATTGCCCAATTGCCGCCGTTGCAGGACACCGCCGCCGCACTGGCCGAGCTGGACGTACTGAGCAACCTGGCCGAGCGCGCACTCAACCTGGACCTGAACTGCCCGCGCTTCGTCAGCGAACCGTGCATGCGCATCACCCAGGGCCGTCACCCGGTGGTCGAGCAAGTGCTGACCACGCCATTCGTGGCCAACGACCTGAACCTGGATGACAACACCCGGATGCTGGTGATCACCGGTCCTAACATGGGTGGTAAATCCACTTACATGCGACAGACCGCATTGATCGTGTTGCTGGCGCACATCGGCAGCTTCGTGCCGGCCGCCAGCTGCGAGTTGTCACTGGTGGACCGGATCTTCACCCGGATCGGCTCCAGTGATGACCTGGCCGGTGGACGTTCGACTTTCATGGTCGAAATGAGCGAAACCGCGAACATCCTCCACAATGCCACCGAATGCAGCCTGGTACTGATGGACGAAGTCGGCCGCGGCACCAGCACCTTCGATGGTCTGTCCCTGGCTTGGGCTGCGGCCGAACGCCTCGCCCATTTGCGCGCCTATACCTTGTTTGCCACCCACTATTTCGAATTGACGGTGCTGCCGGAAAACGAGCCACTGGTGGCCAACGTTCACCTCAATGCCACCGAGCACAACGAACGGATCGTCTTCCTGCACCACGTTCTGCCTGGCCCTGCCAGCCAGAGCTACGGCCTGGCAGTTGCACAGCTGGCCGGTGTGCCCACGGAGGTGATCCTGCGGGCTCGGGAGCATCTGAGCCGCCTGGAAACCACCAGTCTGCCGCATGAGGTGTCAAGTCCCACAAAGAGCAAGGCGTCCGTCCCACAGCAAAGCGACATGTTCGCCAGCCTGCCGCATCCGGTACTGGAAGAGCTCGCCAAACTCAACCTGGATGACCTGACTCCGCGCAAGGCGCTGGAAATGCTCTATACATTGAAGACACGGATCTAACGCATACCGGTACAAGCTGTTAGAATCTCGCGCGGTTTGGGATGCTGCAGGCTATTAGCCTGGTCTGCAGACTATCGCTCCCGAACCTGGCGACCCCGTCCTGTAGGGGCTCCGCTGCCGCCGCCTGAGGAGAAAATTAGAAATGACCTTCGTCGTCACCGACAACTGCATCAAGTGCAAGTACACCGACTGCGTAGAAGTCTGTCCGGTGGACTGCTTTTACGAAGGCCCGAACTTCCTGGTGATTCACCCGGATGAGTGCATCGACTGCGCGCTTTGCGAGCCTGAATGCCCTGCTGTGGCCATCTTCTCCGAAGATGAAGTTCCGGAAGAGATGCAAGAATTCATTCAGTTGAATGTTGAGCTGGCCGAAATCTGGCCCAACATCACCGAGAAGAAAGAATCGCTGCCGGATGCAGAAGAGTGGGATGGCGTGAAGGGCAAGATCAAAGACCTCGAACGCTGATATATGCCACGTGCTGGAAAAGGCCCCTTGTGGGCCTTTTTGCTTTGTAGGAGCTGCCGCAGGCTGCGATCTTTTGATCCGGCATTTGCGGCGCCCCTGAAAAGATCGCAGCCTATCGGCAGCTCCTACGCCGACCGGATACACCTGCAATGTGGTGGGTGTACACCCCCCCCTGTAGGAGCTGCCGCAGGCTGCGATCTTTTGATCCGGCATTTGCGGCGCCCCTGAAAAGATCGCAGCCTGGCGGCAGCTCCTACGCCGACCGGATACACCTGCAATGTGGCGGGTGTACACCCCCCCCTGTAGGAGCTGCCGCAGGCTGCGATCTTTTGATCCGGCATTTGTGGCGCCCCCGAAAAGATCGCAGCCTGGCGGCAGCTCCTACGCCGACCGGATACACCTGCAATGTGGTGGGTGCGCACAATCCCCCTACGACAGGCGAAAAAAAGGGGCGGTTTGACCCGCCCACATTTTTCCTTAGTCCCTGTGCTCCTTTTCATCGTCCTGATGAATCGCTTCCTGCGATGTCCTTTAACCATCGTCCTTGATGGCGGTGTCCTTCCGTTGACACAGTACTGATAGTAGAAGGTTCCCCATCAAGAGCAATCACCTCGAGGAGGCTCAATAAAGGCTGAGCGCCATCCACGACACTTTAAAAAACGCTTTTAAATCAGACCAATAAGAAAAACCACTGCTATCAAAGGACTCCTGCGCTCAGGCAAGTAAACCGAACACTTACGAAAGAGTAGGCAAAGACCTACACAGAATGAAGGCTAAACCGGAAGAACGAAAGGCTAGCGCCCTGCCATTCAGTGATGTTGAGCGTAATAAAAAGCCCCGAACCAGTCGGGGCTTTTTATTGTCGAGTAACGCGTTCCAGTTACTGGAACAGCGACTCACTCGACAGGCCGTTCTTCTCCAGAATTTCCCGAAGGCGTTTAAGGCCTTCAACCTGAATCTGCCTCACCCGCTCGCGGGTCAGACCAATCTCCAGGCCTACGTCTTCCAGTGTGCTGCTCTCGTGACCGCGCAACCCGAAGCGGCGTATCACTACCTCACGCTGCTTGTCAGTCAGTTCCGAGAGCCACTGATCAATGCTTTGTGACAGATCATCGTCCTGCAGCAACTCGCAAGGGTCGGTTGGACGATCATCAGTCAAGGTATCGAGCAGGGTTTTATCCGAATCCGGGCCCAGCGAAACGTCAACCGAAGAAACCCGTTCATTGAGGCCCAGCATGCGCTTGACCTCTCCTACCGGTTTTTCCAGCAGGCTGGCGATTTCTTCAGGGGAAGGTTCATGATCGAGCTTTTGTGTCAGCTCACGTGCTGCCCGCAGGTAGACGTTGAGCTCTTTGACCACATGAATCGGCAACCGAATGGTTCGGGTCTGATTCATGATCGCGCGCTCGATGGTTTGACGAATCCACCAGGTTGCGTAGGTCGAAAAGCGGAAGCCGCGTTCCGGATCGAATTTCTCCACTGCACGGATCAAGCCGAGGTTGCCCTCTTCGATCAGGTCGAGCAGTGACAGCCCACGATTGACGTAGCGTCGAGCGATTTTCACCACCAGCCGCAGATTGCTCTCAATCATGCGTTTGCGCCCAGCCGGATCACCACTTTGCGACAAGCGTGCAAAATGAACTTCTTCTTCCGGGGAGAGCAATGGGGAAAAACCGATTTCATTGAGATACAACTGGGTCGCATCGAGCGCCCGGGTGTAATCGATGTACTTGTGCTGCTTAAGTGAAGCGGAGTGTTTGGATTTAGCGCGAACCGAGGGTGCAACAGATCCCTCATTCGACATCATATCCGTAGCGACGCCGGCCTCCATCAGGAGAACCTCATCGTCGATGTCAAACTCCGGCACTTCTTTACTGAGAGCCATTGTTATAGTCCTTTGGTGAGTTCGACCTCAAGCTCAAGCGGCGCCTTTATCCTTGGCAACGCTGAAGCCTGTTCCTCCTACGCAAGGGAACAGGCTGGTAACCGATCAACGACGTGGCAAGAATTGCAGCGGATCTACAGGTTTACCCTGACGGCGAATTTCAAAGTGCAGTTTCACCCGGTCTGTACCAGTTGACCCCATTTCGGCAATAGCCTGTCCGACTTTGACCTGCTGCCCCTCCCGAACCAGGAGCCTACGGTTGTGGCCGTAAGCACTTACGTAAGTATCGCTGTGTTTGATAATGACTAATTCGCCGTAGCCCCGCAAGCCACTCCCGGCGTATACAACCGTGCCATCAGACGCAGCTAAAACAGGCTGTCCCAAATCTCCGGCGATATCAATGCCTTTATTCAAACTTCCGTTTGAAGAGAATTTACCAATCAAAATACCGTTGGAAGGCCAGCCCCAGCCAGCGGGCGCAGGTCCGGGAGGCGCGAGTGGAGGCGCTGCCGGCTTGCTCGCGATGCTGGTTGTAGTGACCACTGCAGTGCCGGCAGCAGCACCGACCGGCCGGCGAAATACCGTGGTTTTACTGGAAGAGGATGGTGTTGAATCGGCCTTGGTGACCACCGCTGTCGGCGTTGAACCTGAACGGCCGTCGAAGCGAATCGTCTGACCCGGATGAATGGTGTAAGGCACCGGAATGTTGTTGCGTGCCGCCAGGGCTTTGTAGTCCCAGCCATAACGAAAGGCGATCGAGAACAACGTATCGCCGCGGCGAACCACATACTGGCCAGTGGTCACGGCTGGCCGCTGGGCCGCCGCATTATTGCGGTCGACCACTCCTGCGCTACCTGAAGGTTTGCTGGAGCACGCAACCAGCATGGTACTCAAGACAAGGCCAATCACCAGTCGCTGAAAGCTTGTTATATCCATACGCTGCGCAATGACTGTGAGACTCACCCGCCGCTCCCTATGTGGTGGCTGATAATAAAGTTTGCCTGTTCAGGCCTGGAGTGTCGCCAGTATAACCATCCGCTCCGGGTTTACCGCTGACAAAGCGTAATCCGGAGCAGCATACGGCCGCTGACTGGCGTTCAATCGCGTTTATCCGAACAGTCCCGCTGTAAGACAAACGCGACCAAACAGAATTCATCGCTATTCAACAAATACTCAGGCCAATGGCCCGTTGAGCAGAGGCACGAAGCGCACGGCGCCCAGTACATGCCGAGAGAAGCCCTGTTCTTCACGGACGATCAACATCAATTGTTGCACTTCTCCTGCGCCGACCGGGATCACCAGGCGCCCTCCCGGGGCCAGTTGATCGAGCAAGGCTTGAGGAACATCGGTGGCGACGGCGGTGACGATGATGCCGTTGTAGGGTGCCAGCGCCGGCCAACCTTCCCAGCCATCGCCCCAACGGAACACCACATTGCGCAGCTTCAACTCCACCAGGCGTTCCTTGGCGCGATCCTGCAGCACCTTGATCCGCTCGACTGAAAATACCCGCTCAACCAACTGTGCCAGCACCGCCGTCTGATAACCCGATCCGGTACCAATCTCCAGCACCTTGTCCAGGGGACCAGCCTCCAGTAGCAGCTCGCTCATGCGAGCCACCATATAGGGTTGGGAAATCGTCTGGTTATGGCCGATGGGCAACGCGGTGTCTTCATAGGCGCGGTGTGCCAGCGCCTCATCGACGAACATATGACGCGGGGTACGGCGAATCACCTCCAGCACCTGGGCATTGGTCAGACCTTCCTCGTACAGCCGCTGAATCAAGCGCTCGCGGGTTCGTTGAGAAGTCATACCGATACCTCGGCGCATCAGGTCATCTGGTTCACGCCGCATCAGTTCAGCCCCTCCAACCAGCCATCGAGACTACTGAAGGCATCGTTGAAGGTGCGATCGAGCTGCAACGGGGTGATCGAAACATAACCTTGCATCACCGCATGAAAGTCAGTGCCCGGACCGCCGTCTTCGGCATCGCCTGCCGCTGCAATCCAGTAGCCGGCCTTGCCCCGCGGGTCGACCATTTTCATCGGTGCCGCAGCACGGGCACGATGGCCCAGGCGGGTGAGCTGGATGCCACGAATGTGATCGAGAGGCAGGTTGGGGATGTTCACATTCAGCACCGTACGCGGCGGCAACTCCAGCTGGGCATGTGCGCCCACCAGTTTGCGCGCGAAGTACGCGGCGGTCGACAGGTTCTCGACCTGCCGTGACACCAACGAAAAGGCGAATGATGGCAGCTCCAGGAAACGCCCTTCCAGTGCGGCGGCGACGGTACCGGAATACAGCACGTCGTCGCCCAGGTTGGCGCCCAGGTTGATCCCGGAAACCACCATGTCGGGTTGTTGCTCCAACAGGCCATTGAGGCCCAGGTGCACGCAATCGGTCGGCGTCCCGTTGATGCTGATAAAACCGTTGGCCAGGGTTTGCGGATGCAACGGACGGTTGAGCGTCAGCGAACTGCTGGCGCCACTTTTGTCCTGCTCCGGGGCGATAACCACGCACTCGGTGTAATCCGCCAGCGCAGCATAAAGCGCGGCGAGACCGGGTGCTGTTACCCCATCGTCGTTAGAAATCAGAATACGCATGGGCTGTCCGTCTGCCCCACAGGCACCAGATCGACAAGTTCGCGCACCAATACAGTGGCGAAGCATCCGGCCGGCAGGACGAATTGCAGTTGCAGAATGTCAGGCTCGGGATAATGCCACGTCAACCCGCCAATGGGCAGCCGCAGGATGCGTCGCTCATGGCTCATGCCGGCATTGACCAACCAATCGCGCAGATCGGCTTCGCGAGCGGCGATTTCCTGCTCCAGTACATGGACAGCACCGGCCGCCGGCGAGTCACCTTCGCCCCACTGAGGGCCGGTCGGGTGCAGGTCGAGGATCGCCAGGCGTGGATCGCTGCATTCGGCTTCACCCGCCGCAAAGAAACTGCGGCTGTCGGTGAAGGCCAGCAGATCGCCGACCTGGGCACGCTGCCAGGTGCCATCGGCGACGCGCGCCGCCAACACCTGGTTGAACAGAAAACTGCGGGCGGTGGAGAGCAACCGGGAACGCACATTGCGCTGTTCCGGCAGAGCCTTGCGCGCTGCCCAGTCGCGAGCATCGACCAGATTACCGCCGTCATGACCGAAACGCTGGGCGCCGAAATAATTGGGGATACCTTGTTTGGCGATCAATTGCAGACGTTCTTCAATCGCCGCCTTGTCGCCGGCAAACCGGGTCAGGCGCAAGGTGAAACCGTTGGCCGAGTGGGCACCGCGTTGCAGCTTGCGCTTGTGCCGGCCGGTCTTGAGGATTTTCAGCGTGTCGTTTTCCGCCGCCGACAGATCAGGGTCGGCCTTGCCCGGCAGTTGCACGCTGAACCACTGGCGAGTCAGCGCCTGACGATCCTTGAGGCCCGCGTAACTGACGGTACGCAATGGTACGCCCGCAGCCTTGGCGATCCGCCGCGCTGCTTCTTCGGTATTCAGACCGCGCTTTTCCACCCAGATCCACAGGTGTTCGCCTTCGCCACTCAGCGGGATATCAAGGACTTCGTCGACTTGAAAATCTTCCGCCGTGGCTTTCAGTACCGCGGTGCCGAGGGCTTGACCATAGGCCCGCGGGCCGAGCAATTGCAGTTCGTTCATGCGCGCAGCAACAAGGCAACGGAATGCACGGCAATGCCTTCTTCGCGACCGACAAAGCCGAGCTTTTCGGTGGTGGTAGCTTTCACGTTCACTTGATCCAACTCAACTTGAAGATCCGCGGCAATCAGCGCGCGCATCGATTCGATATGCGGGGCCATTTTTGGCGCCTGGGCAACGATAGTGTTATCGACATTGCCGACTTTCCAGCCCTTGGCGTGGATCAGTGCGACGACGTGGCGCAGCAGCGCGCGGCTGTCAGCGCCCTTGAACTGCGGGTCGGTGTCCGGAAAGTGCTTGCCGATATCACCCAGCGCAGCCGCGCCCAGCAACGCATCGCTGAGGGCATGCAGCAAGACGTCACCGTCGGAGTGGGCGAGCAGCCCGAAGCTATGGGCAATTCGCACACCGCCCAGAGTAATGAAATCGCCTTCAGCGAAACGGTGCACATCATAGCCGTGGCCAATACGCATAAAAAAACGCCCCGATTTTATTCAGGGCGTGATTCTACCTGCATTAGGCGCCTAGAGCGCGCGCGTGATGCTGCAAGTGGTCGTCAATGAAGCTGGCGATGAAGAAATAACTATGGTCGTAGCCCGGTTGCAGTCGCAACGTCAGCGAATGACCAGCCAGTTTGGCGGCCTGCTGCAAGGCTTCAGGCTTGAGCTGGGTGGCGAGGAAATCATCGCGATCCCCCTGATCCACCAGCAGCGGCAACTTCTCGTCAGCCTCGGCGATCAATGCACAGGCATCCCACTCGCGCCACTTCGACCGGTCTTCCCCCAAGAAGCGCGAGAAGGCTTTCTGCCCCCAAGGGCAATCCATCGGATTGTTGATCGGCGAGAACGCCGACACCGACTGATAACGCCCCGGATTGCGCAAGGCGCAGACCAGCGCACCGTGGCCGCCCATGGAATGACCGCTGATGCCGCGCTTGTCCGACGCCGGGAAATGCGCTTCGACCAATGCCGGCAATTCCTGCACGACATAGTCATGCATCCGATAATGCCGGGACCAGGGTTCCTGGGTGGCATTCAGATAGAACCCGGCGCCGAGACCGAAGTCCCAGGCACCATCCGGATCACCCGGCACATCAGGGCCGCGAGGGCTGGTGTCCGGCGCAACAATGATCAGCCCCAGCTCGGCGGCCATGCGCATGGCGCCGGCCTTCTGCATGAAGTTTTCGTCGGTGCAGGTCAGGCCGGACAACCAGTACAACACCGGCAGCTTACCGCCCTGCTCCGCCTGCGGCGGCAGGTACACGGCAAACACCATGTCACAGCCGAGCACGTCGGAGCGGTGCCTGTAGCGTTTGTGCCAGCCGCCGAAGCTTTTCTGGCAGGAGATATTTTCCAGGCTCATGACCGACCTCAGAAATGGATGACGCTACGGATGCTTTTGCCTTCATGCATCAGGTCGAATGCCTTGTTGATATCTTCCAGACCCATGGTGTGGGTGATGAAGGTATCCAGCGGGATTTCGCCGGTCTGGGCCATCTCGACATAGCTTGGCAACTCGGTACGCCCACGCACACCACCGAACGCCGAACCGCGCCAGACGCGACCGGTGACCAACTGGAACGGGCGGGTGGAGATTTCCTGACCGGCACCGGCAACACCAATAATGACCGACTCGCCCCACCCCTTGTGGCAGCACTCAAGTGCAGCGCGCATCAATTGGACATTGCCGATGCACTCGAATGAAAAATCGACGCCGCCATCGGTCATGTCGACGATCACTTCCTGAATCGGACGATCGAAGTCTTTCGGGTTCACACAGTCGGTAGCACCCAGTTGTTTGGCGATCTCGAACTTGGCCGGGTTGATGTCGATGGCGATGATCCGACCAGCCTTGGCTTTGACCGCGCCAATCACGGCCGACAAACCGATGCCGCCCAGGCCGAAGATGGCGACGGTGTCACCCGGTTTGACCTTGGCGGTGTTGATCACCGCACCGATGCCGGTGGTGACACCGCAGCCCAACAGGCAGACTTTTTCCAGCGGCGCTTCTTTAGGAATTTTGGCGACGGAAATTTCCGGCAGCACGGTGTACTCGGAAAAAGTCGAGGTGCCCATGTAATGGAAAATCGTTTCACCTTTGTAGGAAAAACGCGAAGTGCCGTCCGGCATCAGGCCTTTACCTTGGGTCGCCCGAATCGCCTGACAGAGGTTGGTTTTGCCCGACAGACAGAATTTGCACTTGCCGCATTCCGGGGTGTATAGCGGGATCACGTGATCGCCGACAGCAACCGAAGTCACGCCCTCGCCGATCGCTTCGACCACCGCGCCACCTTCGTGACCGAGGATCGACGGGAAGATGCCTTCCGGGTCCGCGCCCGAAAGGGTGTAAGCATCGGTATGACAAACACCGGAAGCGACCACGCGCAGCAGGACTTCACCGGCCTTGGGCATGGCGACATCGACTTCAACGATTTCGAGGGGTTTCTTGGCCTCGAAGGCAACGGCGGCGCGCGACTTGATCATGCTGACTCTCCAGTGAATAAAAACGAGACAAGGAGTGTAATACAGCGGCTTAGGATGAATAATCAGGACAAAAGCAAAACATTATTGCCATACAGGGATAATCCTTGATGTCCGAAAACCGCTGGGAAGGTATCGACGAATTCGTCGCAGTCGCCGAGTGCAACCAGTTCACGGCTGCCGCGGAACGCCTTGGGGTTTCTTCCTCTCACATCAGTCGACAAATTGTACGCCTGGAAGAGCGCCTGCAAACTCGACTGCTTTACCGCAGTACTCGCCGGGTAACACTGACAGAAGCCGGGCAAACCTTTTTGCAACACTGCCAGCGCTTGCAGGATGGCCGTGAAGAAGCGCTGCGGGCAGTCGGCGACTTGACCAGCGAACCCAAAGGCATGCTGCGCATGACCTGCGCCGTGGCTTACGGCGAACGTTTTATCGTGCCGTTGGTGACCCGCTTCATGGGGCTCTATCCGCAATTGCGAGTCGACATCGAACTGAGCAACCGCACACTGGACCTGGTGCACGAAGGCCTGGACCTGGCGATCCGCCTCGGCCGCTTGCAGGATTCAAGACTGGTCGCAACACGCCTGGCGCCACGGCGAATGTACCTGTGCGCATCGCCGTCCTACCTGGAACGTTATGGCCGCCCGCACAGCCTGTCGGAACTGAGCCGCCACAACTGCCTGATCGGCAGCTCGGACCTGTGGCAACTGGAACAGAACGGACGGGAATTTTCCCAACGGGTACAGGGAAACTGGCGCTGCAACAGCGGCCAGGCGGTTTTGGATGCGGCGCTGCAAGGGGTTGGGCTGTGCCAGTTGCCGGACTATTACGTGCTGGAGCATTTGAACAATGGGGCACTGATTTCTTTGCTCGAGGCCCATCAGCCACCTAACACCGCGGTGTGGGCGCTGTATCCGCAGCAACGACATCTGTCACCGAAGGTTCGCAAGCTGGTGGATTATCTGAAAGATGGGTTGGCCAAGAGGCCGGAGTATCGGGTTTGACGGGTTGAAGATCAAAGGATCGCAGCCTGCGGCAGCTCCTACGCCGAACGCATTCCTCCGTAGGAGCTGCCGCAGGCTGCGATCTTTTAGCGGCGGTTGGCCCAACGCAGGCGCAGCCACTCCAGGTCTTCAGGCCGGGTGACCTTGATGTTATCCGCGCGACCTTCGATCAGGCGCGGCGCCAGGCCGGCCCATTCCATGGCCGAAGCCTCATCGGTGATGGTCACATCCGCCACCAGACTGTCGGCCAGGGCCCGATGCAATGCGCCCAGGCGAAACATCTGCGGTGTATAGGCTTGCCAGATCAGGCTGCGATCAACGGTTTCCAGCACTCGGCCGTGTTTGTCGACGCGTTTTAAAGTGTCGCGGGCGGGAACCGCCAACAACCCGCCGACGGGGTCGTCCGCCAGTTCGATCAACAACTTGTCCAGATCGTCACGTGCCAGATTCGGCCGCGCGGCATCGTGGACCAACACCCAATCCTCATCGGCAGCGCCCTGAGCGTGCAGATGCAGCAACGCATTGAGCACTGACCCCGAGCGTTCCGGGCCACCTTCTACCCGCTGAATGCGCGGATCAATGGCACAGGCCAGGGTTGGCCAATAGGGATCATCGACAGCAAGACTGACCACCAGGCCTTTGAGGGCCGGATGATCGAGGAAACAGCCGAGGCTGTGTTCGAGAATAGTGCGCCCGCCCAGTTGCAGATATTGCTTTGGACGGTCCGCGGCCATTCGGGCACCGACGCCCGCGGCAGGAACAACGGCCCAGAAGGCCGGTAACGGATGGATCATTGGGCCAACTGGTAGAGGGTTTCGCCCTCTTTGACCATGCCTAACTCATGGCGAGCACGCTCTTCAACGGTCTCCATGCCTTTTTTCAGTTCCGCGACCTCAGCGTCGAGTACGCGGTTGCGTTCCAGCAACGCTTCGTTTTCAGCGTGTTGATCGGCAATTTGCTGAGTCAGGTCAGCCACCTGCGCCAGACTGCCATTTCCCACCCACAGGCGGTACTGCAGACCAGCCAGCAGCAAGAGCAAGACGAGAAACAACCAATTGGGACTGCGCATCGAATATCGGGTTTCCAGTGAAAAAAGACAGCCATGCCAACCACTTTGAAACGACTGATAGCACGAAGCCTGGAAGAACCAGGCTCGGGCTTTCAGGCATCAGATTAGTAGCAAAAAACTCGCTGTAGCGATTTTCCCGACACAATCCGGTGTCTTTTTACCATCTACTACTTAACCGCGGAACTCGCCGCGGCCGTTGTACTTGGCTTTGCCATTCAACTGCTCTTCGATACGCAGCAGTTGGTTGTACTTGGAAACGCGGTCGGAACGGCACAGCGAACCGGTCTTGATCTGGCCTGCCGCAGTACCCACGGCCAGGTCGGCAATGGTCGAATCTTCGGTTTCGCCGGAGCGGTGCGAGATCACAGCGGTGTAACCAGCGGCCTTGGCCATCTGGATGGCTTCCAGGGTTTCGGTCAGGGTGCCGATCTGGTTGAACTTGATCAGGATCGAGTTGGCGATCTTTTTATCGATGCCTTCTTTCAGGATCTTGGTGTTGGTGACGAACAGGTCGTCGCCTACCAACTGGACTTTCTCGCCGATCTTGTCGGTGAGGATTTTCCAGCCAGCCCAGTCGGACTCGTCCAGACCGTCTTCGATCGAGATGATCGGGTAACGCTCGGTCAGGCCTTTGAGGTAGTCGGCGAAACCTTCAGCGGTGAACACCTGGCCTTCGCCGGACAGGTTGTATTTACCGTCTTCGTAGAATTCGCTGGCAGCGCAGTCCAGAGCCAGGGTCACGTCGGTGCCCAGCTTGTAACCGGCGTTGGCCACGGCTTCGGAGATCACTTTCAACGCGTCTTCGTTGGACGCCAGGTTTGGCGCGAAACCACCTTCATCACCGACGGCAGTGCTCAAGCCACGGGCCTTCAGCACGGCTTTGAGGTGATGGAAAATCTCGGTGCCCATGCGCAGACCTTCCGAGAACGTCTTGGCGCCAACCGGCTGAACCATGAATTCCTGGATGTCGACGTTGTTATCGGCATGCTCGCCACCGTTGATGATGTTCATCATCGGCACCGGCATCGAGTAAACACCCGGAGTACCGTTGAGGTTGGCGATGTGTGCGTACAGCGGCAGGTCCTGATCGTGGGCTGCTGCCTTGGCCGCAGCCAGGGAAACGGCGAGGATCGCGTTGGCGCCCAGGGTTGCCTTGTTTTCGGTACCGTCCAGCGCAATCATCGCGCGGTCCAGTGCCTGCTGATCAACCGGGTCTTTACCCAGCAACAGGTCGCGGATCGGACCGTTGATGTTGGCTACAGCCTTGAGTACACCCTTGCCCAGATAACGGCTCTTGTCGCCATCACGCAGCTCGAGTGCTTCACGCGAGCCAGTGGAAGCACCGGATGGCGCGCAGGCGCTGCCGATGATGCCGTTATCGAGAAGCACGTCTGCTTCGACGGTGGGATTGCCACGGGAGTCGAGAACTTCACGACCTTTGATGTCGACGATTTTTGCCATTGTTGTAAACACTCCAAAGTTGACGAAAACGACGCAGCTGAAGGAAAACCTTTTATCGTCGGCAAGTGTTGGGCAGCACGCAGACTTGCGGACGATAAGGCTCAGACCCGGGGGCCTGAGCAATTATCGTGGGGTACTTTACCGGAGAAATCAGCGTTACGCGGTTTCTACCGTCGGAAAACTCTTCACCAGTTCATCCAGAGCCTTGAGCTGGGCCAGGAATGGCTCCAGCTTGTCCAGACGCAAGGCACAAGGGCCGTCGCACTTGGCGTTGTCCGGATCCGGATGCGCTTCGAGGAACAGCCCGGCCAGCGATTGGCTCATGCCGGCCTTGGCCAGGTCAGTAACCTGGGCGCGACGACCGCCGGCGGAATCGGAGCGACCACCGGGCATTTGCAGCGCGTGGGTCACGTCGAAGAATACCGGGTATTCGAACTGCTTCATGATGCCGAAACCGAGCATGTCCACAACCAGGTTGTTGTAGCCGAAGCTCGAACCGCGCTCGCAGAGGATCAACTGATCGTTACCCGCTTCCACGAACTTGCTCAGAATGTGTTTCATTTCATGAGGAGCGAGGAACTGGGCTTTCTTGATGTTGATCACCGCGCCGCTCTTGGCCATGGCCACGACCAGATCGGTCTGACGCGACAGGAAAGCCGGCAACTGGATGATGTCGCAGACCTCGGCGACCACGCCAGCCTGTTCAGGCTCATGGACGTCGGTGATGATCGGCACGCTGAACGCCTGCTTGATGTCCTGGAAAATTCGCATGCCCTCTTCCAGGCCTGGGCCACGGTAAGAAGTCACGGACGAACGGTTGGCCTTGTCGAAGCTGGCCTTGAACACGTAAGGGATACCGAGTTTCTCGGTAACCTTCACGTACTCTTCACAGACCTGCATGGCCATGTCGCGGCTTTCCAGCACATTCATGCCACCGAACAGCACCATAGGCTTATCGTTGGCGATTTCGATGTCGCCTACGCGGATGATTTTCTGTGCCATTGGATCAAGCCTTCTTCTGATGTTGGGTCAAAGCAGCCTTGACGAAGCCACTGAATAACGGGTGACCGTCGCGCGGAGTCGAGGTGAACTCAGGGTGGAACTGGCAAGCGACGAACCATGGATGATCCGGTGCTTCGACCACTTCGACCAGGGCGCCATCACCGGAGCGACCGGAGATTTTCAGACCGGCTTCGATCAGGGTCGGCAGCAGTTTGTTGTTCACTTCGTAACGATGACGATGACGCTCGACGATGACGTCCTTGGCATAGCAATCGTGGACCAGGGAGCCGGCTTCGAGCAGGCAATCCTGCGCCCCCAGACGCATGGTGCCGCCCAGGTCGGAGGTTTCGGTACGGGTTTCGACCGCGCCGGTGGCGTCTTCCCATTCGGTAATCAGACCGACCACCGGATGACCGCTGTTGCGATCGAACTCGGTGGAGTTGGCGTCCTTCCAGCCCAGCACATTACGCGCGAACTCGATCACGGCCACTTGCATGCCCAGGCAGATGCCCAGGTAAGGAATCTTGTTTTCGCGAGCGAACTGGACGGCGGTAATCTTGCCTTCCACGCCACGCAGACCGAAGCCGCCCGGAACCAGGATCGCATCGACGCCTTCGAGCAGCGCGGTGCCCTGGTTCTCGATGTCTTCAGAATCGATATAACGCAGGTTGACCTTGGTGCGGTTGCTGATACCGGCATGACTCATCGCTTCGATCAGTGATTTGTAGGCGTCCAGCAGCTCCATGTACTTGCCGACCATGGCGATGGTGACTTCGTGCTCCGGGTTGAGCTTGGCATCGACCACGGCTTCCCACTCGGACAGATCGGCGCCATTGCACTCCAGGCCGAAACGCTCGACAACGAAGTCGTCCAGACCCTGGGAGTGCAGAATGCCCGGGATCTTGTAGATGGTGTCGGCGTCTTCCAGCGCGATAACCGCACGCTCTTCAACGTTGGTGAACTGCGCGATCTTGCGACGCGAAGAGATATCGATCGGGTGGTCGGAACGGCACACCAGCACGTCTGGCTGCAGGCCGATGGAACGCAGTTCCTTGACCGAGTGCTGAGTCGGCTTGGTTTTGGTTTCGCCAGCGGTGGCGATGTACGGCACCAACGTCAGGTGCATCAGCATTGCGCGCTTGGCGCCTACTTCGAAACGCAATTGACGAATCGCTTCGAGGAACGGCTGCGACTCGATGTCACCCACGGTGCCACCGATCTCGACCATGGCCACGTCGGCATCGCCGGCGCCCTTGATGATCCGGCGCTTGATCTCGTCGGTGATGTGCGGAATCACCTGGATGGTTGCGCCCAGATAATCACCACGGCGCTCCTTGCGCAGGACGTGTTCATAGACACGACCGGTGGTGAAGTTGTTGTTCTGGGTCATGGTCGTGCGGATAAACCGCTCGTAGTGACCCAGGTCCAGGTCGGTTTCGGCGCCGTCGTGGGTGACGAACACTTCACCGTGCTGGAACGGACTCATGGTGCCCGGATCGACGTTGATGTAGGGGTCCAGCTTGAGCATGGTGACCTTAAGTCCCCGCGCCTCCAGGATGGCCGCCAATGAAGCCGAGGCAATGCCTTTCCCCAATGAAGAAACAACACCGCCCGTGACGAAGATGTAGCGCGTCATGAAAAACCCTAGAAGTCTGCGTTAAAGCGGTCAGAGCCGCCGGGGAAAGCGAAGGAAGGCCGAAGCCCCCGATCACCTGCATTAATTACAGTGCATCTTTCGAAAAACTGCTGCGTTGGAACAGATCGGCACAGAAAACCGATACGGTACGCGCTACACATTTTTTGAGAATCGCCCAGCAAAGACTGCTTGGTAATCGGCAACTGCTGCAATTCTGGTGAATCCACAGAAGTTGTATCAAGAAGGGAGCGTAGTCTACCGGAAAGCCCCTTTCAGCTCAAACCTTGATCGCTCGTCGGTAACTGCCAATGCAATCGCCAGCATTCATTGGCACTTGCATCCAGCCCCGGGAGGTTTGCCACGGCCAGTAATTGCTCGCCGCGGTACAGCAGCGGCAATCTGCCACGGGCGAACAACGGCAGGCCGCTTTCGTTGAGCAAGCGCTTCAGGTCCCGATGACCACGCCCCGGCAACTGCATGACTTCGCCGCCCTGGCGATAGCGTACCTGCAAGGGACCTTCGGGGATTCGGCCACTGAGGCGCAACTGGCCGTTACCGGGCAATTGCAGCGGGGTTATCGGGTCTGCCCAGACCGGCACCGGCTCTAGCGCTTGCAGCCAATCACCGGACAGCCACCAGACTCGCCCGCCGGCCCGATGCAGCTCGCCGTCGGCCAAACGCCAGAGCGGTCGCGCATCGGCGGTTGCGTCACGCAAGGTCTGCCAACCGCTCCAGTGGTCGCTGTCGGGCAAGCGGCTCAGCGCCGCCAGCCAATGACTTAGCGCATTGCGCTGGCGCGCCAGCGAGAGTTTTTCCAGGGGCGCCAATGCCAGTGAAGGCAATCCCAGCCAAGCGAATTCGCCGGGCGTCGCGGCCTCGCGCAGATCCATTTCAGCCAGCTCGTCAAGCAAGCCCTGCGCCTCGCCCAGGTGCGCCGCACTGCGGGCGATGGTCACCACCGCCTGTGGCCAGCGCTCGGTCAGCACCGGGAACAGCTGATGGCGCAGATAATTACGGGAATACTGCCGATCGTCATTGGAGGGATCCTCGATCCAGCTCAACTGCTGTTCGACGGCATAGGCCTGCAACTCGGCTCGCGACACATCGAGCAATGGCCGTAGCAGATGCCCTGCGCCCAGCGGGCGCTGCTGCGGCATGGCCGACAACCCTCTCACCCCGGCCCCACGCAGCAGGCGAAACAGCAGCGTTTCAGCCTGATCATCAAGGTGCTGAGCGGTCAGCAGCACTTCATTGGGCCGGGTCTTCGCGATGAAGGCGCCATATCGCGCATCCCGGGCGGCACGCTCAAGGCTGGCGCCGGGCCGGACGTGGACGCGAACCACCTGCAGCGGCACGCCCAAGGCATCACAGACCGACTGACAATGCTCCGGCCACGCATCGGCCACAGCTTGAAGGCCATGATGGACATGGATGGCAGAGAGTGTCGGCAGGTGTTCGGTTTTCGCGAGTTGCGCGAGCAGGTGCAGCAGAACGGTGGAGTCGAGGCCGCCGGAGAAGGCGATGCGCCAGGTCGAGGCGTTGCGCCAGGGGGCCAGATTCAGAAGAAGCCTGGCTGGCAGATCATTGTTCATGCTCGAGTGGACAGCCATTTGAATCACCTTTGCCGGCGAGATCGCCAAGATCGCAGCTTGCGGCAGCTCCTACGCCGATTATCGGGTATATCCGAATCAGCGCAGGAGCTGCCGCAGGCTGCGATCTTTTCGAGGCAAACGCTGGACAAAAGGTCAGCCGCGAATCACAGACCGTAGCTCATCAGACGCTCGTAACGACGGGCCAGCAGCGCTTCGTTGTCGAATTTCTTCAGCATCGCCAGCTGCGAGCTGAGCTCGGCACGGATCGATGCAGCCGCAGCGGCCGGATTACGGTGCGCGCCGCCCAGTGGCTCACTGATGACCTTGTCGACAATGCCCAGGCCTTTCAAGCGGTCGGCAGTGATGCCCATGGCTTCGGCGGCATCCGGGGCCTTTTCGGCGGTTTTCCACAGAATCGAGGCGCAGCCTTCAGGCGAGATCACCGCGTAAGTCGAGTACTGCAGCATGTTCAGCTGATCGCAGACACCGATCGCCAATGCACCACCGGAACCACCCTCACCGATCACGGTGGCGATGATTGGGGTTTTCAGACGAGCCATGACCCGCAGGTTCCAGGCAATCGCTTCGCTCTGGTTGCGCTCTTCGGCGTCGATACCCGGATAAGCGCCCGGCGTGTCGATGAAGGTCAGGATCGGCATCTTGAAACGCTCGGCCATTTCCATCAGGCGGCAAGCCTTGCGATAGCCTTCCGGACGCGGCATGCCGAAGTTGCGGCGAACTTTCTCGCGCACTTCGCGGCCTTTCTGGTGACCGATGATCATCACCGGCTGGTCGTCCAGGCGAGCAACGCCACCGACAATGGCGGCGTCGTCGGAAAAGTGCCGATCGCCGTGCAGTTCATCGAACTCGGTGAAGATGTGCTCGATGTAATCCAGGGTGTACGGGCGACGCGGGTGACGCGCCAGGCGCGCGATCTGCCAGCTGGTCAGCTTGCCGAAGATGTCCTCGGTGAGCGTGCTGCTCTTGTCTTGCAGACGAGAGATCTCATCGCCGATATTCAGCGAATTGTCATTACCGACCAAGCGCAACTCTTCGATCTTGGCTTGCAGGTCGGCGATCGGCTGTTCGAAATCAAGAAAATTCGGGTTCATAGGCGTCCGTCTTGGGTCGACGTCCAAGGGAGCTTGGGCCGGCCGGTTGTCTATTCGCGCCCTACCTTAAGGGACAGGCGCGTTCAGGTCGAGATTAAAAATTCAGGTCGAGATCAGGCATATCATATCAATGGCACCTGACCGTCAACGGTATTGGAGGAAGACGTTGTCTCGCCCGAACTGGTCACGCAGGGCTTGAATCAAGCTGTCTGCCGGGTCGATTCGCCAGGTCTCGCCAAACTGCAGCAAGGCCTTGGCGTCCTGGCCGGTGTACTCCATGGTAATCGGGCAGGCTCCGCGATGACGCTTGAACAACTCGCCCAGCCAGCGCAGCCGGTCACCTTTCAAGGCCTCGCAATGGACCTTCAGGCGCAGGCTCTCGGCCAGATTGGTACGAGCGTCTTCCATGCTCATCACCCGTTTGACCCGCAGGCGCAGGCCACCGGAGAAGTCGTCGTTGCTGACTTCACCTTCGACCACTACCATTGCATCGGTCTGCAGCAGCGACTGCGCCGAGTGGAATGCTTCGGCAAACAGCGACGCCTCGATCCGCGCCGAGCGGTCATCGAGGGTGATGAAGCCCATCTTGTCGCCCTTTTTGTTCTTCATCACCCGCAGGGCGATGATCATCCCCGCGACCGTCTGGGTATCCCGGGCCGGTTTAAGGTCGATGATGCGCTGACGGGCGAAGCGGCGGATTTCACCTTCGTATTCGTCGATCGGGTGACCGGTCAGGTACAGGCCCAAGGTATCTTTCTCGCCTTTCAGGCGTTCCTTGAGTGTCAGCTCCTTGGCCTTGCGGTGATTGGCGTAGACATCGGCGTCTTCTTCAACGAACAGACCGCCAAACAGATCGGCATGACCACTGTCGTGAGTGCGAGCGGTTTGTTCGGCAGCCTTGATCGCTTCTTCCATAGCCGTCAACAAGACCGCGCGGTTGCGGTCGATATTGGCCTGATAGGCTTTCTGCTCATCATGGAAGTACGGACCAAGGCGATCCAGGGCACCACTGCGGATCAAGCCGTCGAGGGTGCGTTTATTGATGCGTTTGAGGTCGACACGGGCGCAAAAATCGAACAGATCCTTGAACGGCCCGTCTTGCCGCGCCTCGGTAATCGCTTCGACCGGGCCTTCGCCCACCCCCTTGATCGCACCCAGACCGTAAATAATGCGGCCTTCGTCGTTCACCGTGAACTTGAACTCGGAGGTATTCACGTCCGGCGCGTCGAGCCGCAGCTTCATGGTCCGCACTTCTTCGATCAAGGTCACGACCTTGTCGGTGTTGTGCATATCCGCTGAAAGTACCGCCGCCATGAACGGCGCCGGATAGTGGGCTTTCAGCCATGCGGTCTGATACGACACCAGGCCATAGGCGGCGGAGTGGGATTTGTTGAAGCCGTAACCGGCGAATTTCTCCACCAGATCGAAAATGTTACCCGCCAGGTCAGCATCGATATTGTTGGTCGCGCAACCTTCAATGAAACCGCCACGCTGCTTGGCCATTTCCTCGGGCTTTTTCTTACCCATGGCTCGGCGCAGCATGTCCGCACCGCCGAGGGTGTAACCGGCCATGACCTGGGCGATCTGCATCACCTGTTCCTGATACAGGATGATGCCGTAGGTAGGCGCCAATACCGGCTTCAAGCCGTCGTACTGATAGTCGATATGCGGGTATGCCAGCTCGGCGCGACCGTGCTTGCGGTTGATGAAGTCGTCCACCATGCCCGATTGCAGCGGGCCGGGACGGAACAGGGCCACCAATGCGATCAAGTCTTCCAGGCAGTCGGGCTTGAGCTTTTTGATCAGCTCTTTCATGCCCCGGGACTCAAGCTGGAACACCGCCGTGGTTTCGGCTTTTTGCAGCAGTTGGTAAGTCGGTTTATCGTCCAGCGGGATAAAGGCGATGTCCAGCGGCGGCTGGTCGACCTTGGCGCGGTCGCGGTTGATGGTCTTCAACGCCCAATCGATGATCGTCAGGGTCCGCAGGCCGAGGAAGTCGAACTTCACCAGACCGGCAGCCTCGACGTCGTCCTTGTCGAACTGGGTCACCAGGCCGTCACCCGCTTCATCGCAATAAATCGGCGAGAAATCGGTGAGTTTGGTCGGCGCGATTACCACGCCACCGGCGTGTTTACCCACGTTACGCACGACACCTT
This sequence comes from Pseudomonas sp. KH_050, assembly GCF_057838875.1. Classification (NCBI taxonomy): domain Bacteria; kingdom Pseudomonadati; phylum Pseudomonadota; class Gammaproteobacteria; order Pseudomonadales; family Pseudomonadaceae; genus Pseudomonas; species Pseudomonas sp. KH_050. The sequence continues at coordinate 5,456,761 of NZ_CM174478.1, forward strand.
CAAGCTTGCGGGCCATCTCCCAGATTTCCGCGGCCTCTTCATCGACCTTGATGAAGTCCCGGAGGATTTCTTCCTGCTCGTAGGCTTTTTCCAGGGTCATGCCGACTTCGAAGGGAATCATCTTCGACAGTCGATCCGCCAGGCCGTAGGACTTGCCTTGCACCCGCGCAACGTCACGGATCACCGCTTTCGCCGCCATCGACCCGAAGGTGATGATCTGGCTCACCGCGTTGCGACCATATTTATCGGCCACATAATCGATCACCCGATCGCGACCGTCCATGCAGAAGTCGACGTCGAAGTCGGGCATGGAGACCCGTTCCGGGTTCAGGAAACGTTCGAACAGCAGATCGTATTCCAACGGATCGAGGTCGGTGATCTTCTGGACGTAGGCGACCAGCGACCCGGCACCCGACCCACGGCCAGGACCTACCGGCACGCCGTTGTTCTTGGCCCACTGGATAAAGTCCATAACGATCAGGAAGTAACCGGGGAAGCCCATCTGGATGATGATATCCAGCTCGAAATTCAGCCGGTCGACATACACCTGACGCTTGGCTTCATAGTCCTCGGTAGTGTCTTTGGGCAGCAGGACGCTCAGGCGATCCTCAAGGCCGTCGAACGACACTTTGCGAAAGTATTCATCGATGGTCATGCCATCGGGAATCGGGAAGTTGGGCAGGAAGTGCTTGCCCAGCTTCACTTCAATGTTGCAGCGCTTGGCAATTTCGACGGAGTTTTCCAGCGCCTCAGGCAAGTCGCTGAACAACTCGGCCATTTCCTCGGCGCTTTTGAGGTACTGCTGATCGCTGTAGTTCTTCGACCGCCGCGGATCGTCGAGGGCACGGCCTTCGCCGATGCAGACGCGGGTTTCGTGGGCTTCGAAATCTTGCTGCTTGATGAAGCGCACGTCGTTGGTCGCCACCAATGGCGCGCCAAGCTTCTCAGCCAGGGTCACGGCCGCGTGCAGATGTTCTTCATCGTTCGGGCGGTTGGTGCGCTGCACTTCCAGATAGAAACGATCCGGGAACACCGCCATCCAATCTCGCGCCAGGGTTTCGGCTTCCTGCGGATTGCCGCTGAGCAGGGCGATACCGACTTCGCCCTCCTTCGCCGCCGACAGCATGATCAAGCCTTCGCTGGCCTCGGCCACCCACTCGCGCTCGATGATGATCGAGCCATTGCGCTGGCCGTCGATGAAGCCGCGGGAGATCAATTCGGTGAGGTTGCGGTAGCCGACACCGTTCATGGCCAGCAGGCTGATACGGCTCAGGGAGTTTTCAGGGTCCTTGTTCGACAGCCACAGGTCGGCGCCACAGATCGGCTTGATACCGGCGCCCATGGCCGCCTTGTAGAACTTGACCAGCGAACACATGTTGTTTTGGTCGGTAACCGCCACGGCAGGCATGTTCATGCCGACCAGGGTCTTGACCAGCGGTTTGATCCGCACCAGACCGTCGACCAGGGAGTATTCAGTGTGCAGGCGTAGATGGACGAATGAAGCCGGCATAGTGATCCTGTGTAGAACTTGAAAACAACAAGGCCCGGATTGTACCGGGCCCTGAGCAAAACATCAGCCTGTTGACTAAACCTTGATCAAACCTTCGAGGGCCTCATAAGCCAGCCGCACCGGAGCGAAAGAGCGTCGATGAATCGGTGTCGGCCCCAGTCGGGCCAAGGCTTCCAGGTGTACTGGAGTCGGATAGCCCTTGTGCCCACCGATACCGTAACCCGGGTAAATCAATTCGAAAGCAGCCATTTCACGATCACGACTGACTTTGGCCAGGATCGAAGCCGCAGCGATTGCCGGCACCTTGCCATCACCCTGGATGACCGCTTCGGCACGCATCGACAGCTTCGGGCAACGATTGCCATCGATCATTGCCAGTTTCGGTGTGATGCTCAGCCCTTCCACCGCGCGCTGCATGGCCAGCATGGTGGCATGCAGAATGTTCAGCTCGTCGATTTCCTCGACTTCGGCGCGAGCGATACACCAGCTCAGCGCCTTTTCGCAGATTTCGTCGTAGAGCTTTTCGCGGCGGGCTTCGGTGAGCTTCTTCGAGTCGTTGAGGCCGAGAATCGGCCGGCGCGGATCGAGAATCACCGCCGCGGTGACCACGGCACCGCACAACGGGCCGCGACCGACTTCATCGACACCTGCAACCAGATCTTCAGCATCGGCGACCAAGGTGAAATCCAACCCCATCTGCATCTTTATCTTACTCATTGTAGTGTGCCGATCAGCTTCAGTACCGCCTCAGCGGCCTGATTCGAGGCATCGCGACGCAATGTCCGGTGGATCTGGTCGAAGCCTCTGGTTTGCTCTTCTCCGCCTTCGATCAATGGCGACAACGTCTGCGCCAGGGCCTCGGCAGTTGCATCGTCCTGCAACAACTCGGGCACCAGCAAACGCTGCGCCAGCAAGTTGGGCAATGAGATATAGGGGCTTTTGACCATGCGCTTGAGAATCCAGAACGTCAGCGGCGCCAGGCGATAAGCGACCACCATCGGCCGCTTGTACAGCAGGGCTTCCAGGGTCGCGGTGCCAGAGGCAATCAGTACCGCGTCGCAGGCGGCAAGTGCTTGATGGGAGCGACCGTCGAGCAGGGTCAGTGGCAAGTCGCGGCCGGCCAGCAACTCTTCAAGCTGCGCGCGGCGCTCGGGACTGGCGCAGGGCATGACAAACCGCACGCCCGGACGCATGGCACGCAGGCGCTCGGCGGCATCGAGAAACAGCCCGCCGAGCCGACCGACTTCCCCGCCACGACTGCCCGGCATCAATGCCACCAGCGGGCCTATGGGCAATCCAAGCTCGGCACGCGCCGCGGCACGATCCGCTTGCAGCGGGATCGCATCGGCCAGGGAGTGCCCGACAAAACGCACCGGCACGCCCTTCTCTTCGTAGAATTTCGCCTCGAACGGAAACAGCGTCAGCATCAGATCGCAGCCTTCGCGGATCTTCAGCACGCGTTTCTGACGCCAGGCCCAGACTGACGGGCTGACGTAATGTACGGTCTTGATCCCGGCCTGACGCAGTTTGAGTTCAATATTGAGGGTGAAATCCGGTGCATCGATACCGATGAATACATCCGGCTTTTCGGCAATCAGCGTCTTGATCAGCTTTTTGCGCCGAGCCAGCAGCTCGCGCAAACGCCCCAGAACCTCGACCAGCCCCATGACCGCCAGGCGCTCCATCGGGAAATAGGAGGTCAAGCCTTCGGCCTGCATCAGCGGACCGCCGACGCCAATAAACTCAATGGATGGATGCTGGGCCTTGAGCGCGCGCATCAACCCCGCGCCGAGAATATCGCCGGAAGCTTCACCGGCCACCAGTGCAACACGCAAAGTGGCCATGATTAACGAGTAATGCCGCGAGTCGAAGACTGGATCGAATCACGGAACACTGCGACTTCGGGAAACTGTGCAGACGACTCAGCCAGCTCTGCCAACGCCTGATCGACAGTCAGCCCCTGACGGTAAACTACCTTGTAGGCACGACGCAGGGCGTGAATAGCGTCTTCGCTGAAACCACGCCGACGCATGCCTTCGAAGTTCATGCTACGGGCCTCGGCAGGGTTGCCGAATACCGTGACGTAAGCCGGAACATCCTTGCCGATGGCGGTACCCATGCCGGAAAAGCTGTGGGCGCCGATATGGCAGTATTGGTGAACCAGGGTAAACCCGGAGAGGATTGCCCAGTCTTCAACGTGCACATGACCAGCCAACGCGGTGTTGTTGACCAGGATGCAGTGGTTGCCGATGACGCTGTCGTGACCGATGTGGGCATAGGCCATGATCAGATTGTGATCGCCCAGGGTCGTTTCGGCACGATCCTGAATGGTCCCACGGTGAATCGTCACGCCTTCACGGATGACGTTGTGGTCACCAATCACCAGACGGGTTTCTTCGCCTTTGTATTTCAGATCGGGCGTGTCCTCACCTACCGAGGAAAACTGGTAGATGCGGTTGTGCTTACCGATTCGGGTCGGGCCTTTGAGAATCACATGCGGCCCGATCACTGTACCCTCGCCGATTTCCACACCAGCGCCGACGATCGACCAAGGGCCGACCTCGACGTCGTCGGCCAGAACGGCCGTCGGATCGATGATTGCGCGAGGGTCAATCAAACTCATAGCTTGCGTTCCGCGCAGATGATTTCAGCGGAACAGACCGGCTTGCCGTCGACCGAAGCCTGGCATTCGAACTTCCAGATCTGGCGCTTGCAGCTCAAGAACCTGGCTTCGAGAATGAGCTGGTCGCCTGGCGTTACCGGCTGGCGGAAGCGCAGCTTGTCGGAACCGACAAAGTAGTAAAGGGTGCCATCGGCAGGCTTCACGTCCAGCATCTTGAAACCAAGGATACCGGCAGCCTGAGCCATCGCTTCGATGATCAGTACGCCCGGCATGATCGGATGCGCCGGGAAGTGACCATTGAAGAAAGGTTCGTTGATGCTGACATTCTTGTAGGCACGAATGTACTTGCCCTCAACATTCAGCTCCGCCACACGATCCACCAGCAGGAACGGGTAACGGTGAGGCAGGTATTCGCGAATCTCGTTGATGTCCATCATTTCGGGGGGAAGCCTGTAGTAAAGATTGGGAGGGCGCGTTGGACGCGCACTCCTCTAGCAAATCAAGGAGGCAGTCTAGCGGCTGTGCACACTTGATATGGAAATGGTATCAGCCATCTGATGAAGCATTACCGCCAGGGGTCACGTCCCCTACACGCTTTTCCAGTTGTCGCAGACGTCGCGCGATGTCGTCGAGCTGACGGATGCGTGCCGCGCTTTTGCGCCATTCGGCAGCCGGTTGCATTGCTGTACCGGATGAATAGGAACCCGGCTCGGTAATCGAGTGAGTCACCATGGTCATCCCGGTCAGGAACACGTTGTCGCAAATCTCGATGTGCCCAACCAGCCCTACGCCACCGGCGAGCATGCAATGCTTGCCGATTTTGGTGCTGCCGGAAATTCCCACGCACGCCGCCATGGCGGTGTGATCACCGACCTGCACGTTGTGAGCGATCTGAATCTGGTTATCGAGTTTTACCCCATTGCCAATCACGGTATCGGCCAACGCGCCGCGGTCGATGGCGGTATTCACGCCAATCTCCACATCGTCACCGATCAATACGCCGCCGATCTGGGCAATTTTCTGCCAGACGCCTTTCTCGTTGGCAAAGCCGAAGCCTTCACCGCCGAGCACCGCGCCGGACTGAATGACCACTCGCTTGCCGATTCGCACGTCGTGGTACAGCGTTACCCGCGGAGCCAGCCAGCCGTCTTCGCCGATTTCACAACGGGCTCCGACAAAGCAGTGGGCACCGACCGTGACGCCAGCGGCAATCCGCGCAGCGCTTTCGATCACCGCAAAGGCACCGATACTCGCCGCCGGATCGACCACTGCGTCCTCAGCCACAACTGCCGTCGGATGAATACCGGCACTGGCCTTGGGCTTGGGGTCGAACAGATGGGAAATCCGCGCGTAGGCAAGGTACGGGTCGGCCACCACCAGCGCATCACCGGCAAAACCTTCAGCGTCAGCGGCCTTCAGCAACAGGGCTGCGGCCCGGCTGTCGGCCAGGTATTTACGGTAGTGGGGGTTTGCCAGAAAACTCAACTGAGCTGGGCCAGCCTCCTGCAAAGTGGCTAGCCCAGTGATTTCTTTCTCCGGGTCGCCACGTAGCGTGGCGCCGAGGAACTCGGCCAACTGGCCGAGCTTCATAGTCGCGGCCATGGATTACTTCAGCTGATTCATGCGCTCGATAACCTGGCGCGTGATGTCGTACTGAGGCTTGACATCAATCACTGCGCCACGCTCGAAGACCAGGTCAAAAGCACCTTTCTTGATGACTTCTTCCACAGCACTGTCCAGTTTCGGCTTGAGCTGCTTCAGCATTTCACGGTCAGCAACGGCTTTGGCTTCATTCAGCTCCTTGGACTGGAACTGGAAGTCACGGGCCTTTTGCTTGAACTCGAGCTCAAGGCGCTCACGCTCGCCCTGGGCCATCTTGTCGCCACCACTGACCAGACGATCCTGGATGCCTTTGGCGCTGCTTTCCAGGCTTTTCAGCTTGCTCAGCTGCGGGCCGAATTTCTTCTCGGCATCCACGGCGTATTTTTTCGCCGCGTCGGATTCCAGCAGGGCCATTTGATAGTTCAGTACTGCAATTTTCATTTCGGCAAATGCCGGGGTCGCTACCAGGACAGTTGCCAGGAGAACCAATTGAGTCAACTTACGCACGATGCACTCCTACAAAATCCATTGTCGTTATCTTGGGTCGGACTATTAGAAAGTCTGGCCGAGAGAGAATTGGAACACTTGGGTCTCAGCGTCATCCGGTTCTTTGATCGGCATCGCCAAAGCAAAGCTTAACGGGCCAAGCGCGGTAATCCAGGTCACACCCACACCAACGGAGCTGGCCAGACCGTCAAGGCCAATGTCGTTGCATTCAACCTTCTTGCCGGAAGCCGATACCTTGCTCGAGCTGCAATTGCTGTCGAACACGTTACCCACGTCCCAGAACACCGAGGTCCGCAACGAGCGTTGATCTTTCACGAATGGCAGAGGGAACAGGAGCTCCACACCACCTTGAATCAACACGTTACCACCGAACGGCAGCGGATCCTGATCCGGATCTCTCTGGGTACCTGGGTTCGTACCCAGGCTAGGCGTGCTACGCGGACCTAAAGTACTGTCCTTGAAGCCGCGAACCGAGTTGAAACCACCCGCGTAATAGTTCTCGTAGAACGGTAGACCATCGGTCGAACCGTAACCATCGCCATAACCCAGCTCTGTGTGCAGGCGCATGGTGTAGTTGTCAGTCAAAGGCTGGAACACCTGGCCGCGGTAGTCGAGTTTGAAGAACGACAGGTCGCTGCCAGGCGTGGTGGTTTCAAGCACCAGGCTCTGGGAATGACCACGTGTGGCCAACACACCCTTGTTCAGGGTCGATTCGGACCAGCCGGCCGAAGCCTTGAAGTTCAAGTAGTTGTCGCCTTCCTTGTTAACGAAGTCGAAAATCTCGTCAACGGTGTAGCGACCGGTCTTGATCTTGTCTTGTTGCGCAGTCAGGCCAAAGGTCAGACGCGAGGTCTCGCTGATCGGGTAACCGACGCTGACACCCGCACCCAGGCTGTCCACCGCATAGCTGGCAACGTCGACATCGAGGTCGTCGTAATCAGTAGTGCGATAGAACGCATTGTAACCCAGGCTGACACCATCAGCCGTCCAGTAGGGATCGACATAACCGAAGTTATAGCGGCTCTGGTATTCGCTGCGGGTCAAACCGACGCTGACCTTGTTACCAGTACCCAGGAAGTTGTTCTGGGTGATCGAACCACCGAGGATCAGACCGGCGCTCTGTGCAAAACCGACGCTGGCGGTGATCGAACCGGAAGCTTGTTCTTCGACGCTGTAGTTGACGTCGACCTGGTCGTCGGTGCCCGGCACGGCCGGCGTCTCGACGTTGACTTCCTTGAAGAACCCCAGACGTTCCAGACGGGTTTTCGACTGGTCGATCAGGTAGGTCGAAGCCCAGCCGCCTTCCATCTGGCGCATTTCCCGACGCAGCACTTCGTCTTCCGACTTGGTGTTGCCACGGAAGTTGATACGGTTCACGTAGGCACGCTTGCCCGGGTCAACCACGAAAGTGATATCGACCGTGTGGTCTTCCTCATGGGGCTGCGGTACGCCGTTGACGTTGGCGAAGGTATAGCCTTCGTTACCCAGGCGACGGGTGATCAGCTCGGAGGTGGTGGTCATCAGCTTGCGCGAGAACACCTGGCCCTTCTGGACCAGCAGCAACGACTTGACCTGGTCTTCAGGCACTTTCAAGTCACCGCTCAGCTTGACGTCACGAACGCTGTACTTGTCGCCTTCGTTGACGTTCACCGTAATGTAGACGTGTTTCTTGTCCGGAGTGATCGAGACCTGGGTCGAAGCGATATCCATGTTGATATAGCCGCGGTCCAGGTAGTAGGAACGCAGACGCTCCAGGTCACCGGAGAGTTTTTCACGGGCATATTTGTCATCGTTCTTGAAGAACGACAGCCAGTTGCTGGTCTTGAGCTCGAACAGGTCGATCAGGTCTTCATCGGGGAAGACCGTGTTACCCACCACGTTGATGTGCTGGATGGCAGCGACCGTGCCTTCGTTGATATTGACCTTCAAGGCAACGCGGTTGCGCGGCTGCGGCACCACTTCAGTGTCGACCGTCGCCGAGTAGCGGCCTTGAGCGACATATTGACGCTGCAGCTCGTTACGCACCCCTTCAAGGGTCGCACGCTGGAAGATTTCGCCTTCGGCCAGACCGGATTGCTTGAGGCCCTTCATCAGGTCTTCGGTGGAGATCGCCTTGTTGCCATCGATCTCGATACTGGCGACAGAGGGTCGCTCGACTACCGTGATGACCAGTACATTGCCTTCGCGGCCCAGCTGGATATCTTGAAAGAAACCGGTTTTGAACAACGCACGAGTGGATTCCACCAGGCGACGATCGTCCGCCTGCTCGCCGACGTTTAGCGGCAAGGCACCAAAGACACTACCCGCGGAGACCCGCTGGAGGCCATTGACGCGAATATCGGAGATAGTGAAGGACTCAGCGTGAACTTCGGCGATCATCAATACGGAGAGAACCGCAGTTAGCAGCAGACGTTTCATGAAGTCCTTTCTTATTCCAACTGGCAATAAACAAAATGCCGCAAAATGCGGCAGATTCGCAATTCAGCGAAGCGTTACAGTCGACCCAGATCGTTGACCAGAGCAAGCAACATCACCCCGATCACCAAACTGATACCAATCTGTATCCCCCAACCCTGCACCCGATCCGACAAGGGACGACCACGCGCCCACTCAATCAGATAAAACAACAAATGCCCCCCATCCAGTACAGGAATAGGCAACAAATTCAGAACCCCCAGGCTAATGCTCAGATAAGCAAGGAAATTCAGGAAATCAGCGACACCCGACTGGGCAGAAGCGCCCGCCACTTTAGCAATGGTTATCGGTCCACTCAAGTTTTTTACCGAGAGCTCACCGAACAACATTTTCTTCAGCGAATCAAGGGTCAGGACACTCATGGTCCAGGTCCGACGAGCACCCTCGCCAATTGCCTCCAGGGGACCGTAGCTGACTTCGCGGATCATCGCTGGTGGCCAATCGACAGCTTTTACCCCCGCGCCCAGATATCCGGTGGCGACTTTCGCCTTGCCCTTGGCAGCCAAAGTAACAGGGACGTCGATTTGAGCACCATCACGCTCCACCCGCAGCACAATTTTGGTTTCAGGACGTACCCGAACCCAGTCAACCACTTGCTGCCAATCGCTCAACGCCTGGCCATCAACTGCCAACAGGCGGTCGCCGGTTTTCAGCCCGGCAGCATGGGCCGGTCCGTTCGGATCCAGCTCAGCCAATACCGGAGGTAATGCCGGACGCCATGGACGAATCCCCAGCGAATGAATTGGATCGGGTTCATCAGCACCTTTAAGCCACTTGTCCAACACCAGCTCACGCGGCGAATCGGCGGTCGAACCCTCTTCACGCACCAGCACCTGCAGGGACCCGCTTTCACCCAGCCGGTGTACCAGCTGCAGATTCACCGCAGCCCAACCGGAAGTCGGCTCACCGTCGATCGCAACGATTTCCTGGCCTGGGCTCAATCCGGCCCTGGCGGCAATACTGCCGATCTCGACAGCACCGATGACTGGCCGCACCTGCTCGCTGCCGAGCATTGCCAAGACCCAGAAAAACACCAGGGCCAGCAAAAAGTTGGCAATCGGGCCGGCTGCAACGATTGCGATACGTTGACGAACCGACTTGCGATTGAAGGATTGATCGAGCTGATCGGCAGGCACTTCGCCTTCGCGCTCGTCGAGCATTTTCACGTAGCCACCCAACGGGATGGCAGCGATCACGAATTCCGTGCCGCGGCGATCATGCCAGCGCAGCAGGGGCATACCGAAACCCACAGAGAAGCGCAGAACCTTGACACCGCAACGGCGCGCCACCCAAAAGTGGCCGAATTCGTGGAAGGTGACCAGCACGCCCAGAGTAACCAGGGTGCCGACAATCATATAGAGCGCGCTCATCTATTTACTCCGCATTCCAATCCAGTGCCGATTCGCTCGGACCCGCTGCAACGTCTATCGCCCGTGGCGACTCAACCATTGTTCGGTCAAGGCGCGGGCTTTGGCGTCCGCCGAGAACACCGCGTCCAGTTCTTCGACGGCAACCACAGGCTCGATGTTCAATACTTCCTCGATGATACTCGCGATCTCCGGGTAGCGGATGCGTCGTTCAAGAAAGGCTGCGACCGCCACTTCATTTGCTGCATTCAACATGGCCGGCGCACTGTTACCCGCTTCCGCCGCTTGACGGGCGAGCCGCAGGCAGGGGAAACGCTGCTCATCGGGGGCCTGGAAGTCCAGGCGCGCGATCGAGAACAGGTCAAGGGGCGCCACACCGGAATCGATTCGCTCAGGCCAGGCCAGGGCGTTGGCGATCGGTGTGCGCATATCCGGATTGCCCAATTGCGCGAGTACAGAACCATCGACGTAGTCGACCAGTGAATGAATCACGCTCTGCGGATGAACCACCACTTCGACCTGAGCCGGCCTGGCATCGAACAACCAGCAAGCCTCGATCAACTCAAGGCCTTTGTTCATCATGCTCGCCGAATCCACGGAGATCTTGCGACCCATCGACCAGTTGGGATGGGCACAGGCCTGCTCGGGAGTCACATGCTCAAGCTCGGCCAGCGGCGTTTGCCGAAACGGGCCGCCCGAGGCGGTCAGCAGGATCCGCCGGACCCCGACAGCCCCAAGCCCGCGGGCAAAATCGTTGGGCATGCACTGAAAAATCGCGTTGTGTTCGCTGTCGATCGGCAACAGCACCGAGCCGCTCTTGCGCACCGCCTGCATGAACAAGGCGCCGGACATCACCAGCGCCTCCTTATTGGCCAGAAGAATCTTCTTCCCGGCTTCCACGGCTGCCAGGGTCGGGCGCAAACCCGCCGCCCCGACGATCGCCGCCATCACCGCGTCGACCTGTGGGTCGGCCGCGACCTGGCACAACCCCTCCTCCCCCACCAGAACCCGGGTCGGCAGACCCGCCGCCCGCAAATCGTCCTGCAAGCCACGTGCAGCGCCAGCTTCAGGAACGACCGCGAAGCGCGGCGTGTGACGAACGCACAAGGCGAGCAACTCGCTCAGCCGACTGAAACCGCTCAAGGCGAAAACCTGGTAACGCTCGGGATGCCGGGCAATGACATCGAGGGTGCTCAGGCCGATCGAGCCGGTCGCACCCAGCACGGTAATCTGCTGCGGGCGACTCATGGTGCAGCTACCCATAACAGCACGGCAAACACCGGAATGGCCGCCGTCAGGCTATCGATGCGATCCAGCACGCCACCATGACCCGGCAACAGGTTGCTGCTGTCCTTGATCCCGGCCTGACGCTTGAACATGCTTTCGGTCAGGTCACCGACCACCGAAACAAACACGACGATTGCCGCACCGATCAACCCCATCAGCATCTGCGCCGCACTCCAGTCACGGGCAAGACCGACGACGGCAGTAATCAGCAAGCTGGCCGCCAAGCCACCATACACCCCTTCCCAACTCTTGCCCGGACTGACCTTCGGCGCCAGCTTGCGCTTGCCAAAGGCCCTGCCGGAAAAGTAGGCGCCGATGTCCGCGCCCCAGACCAGCACCATCACCGCCATGATCAGCCAATTGCCCAAGGGTTGCTGCTTGATCAGGATCAGCCCTTGCCAGGCCGGCAACAGGATCAACAGACCAATCACCAGTTTGCAGGCCGCACTGGCCCATTGCTCACTGGTGCGTGGATACGTCAGCACCAGGAAGGCTGCCAGCAACCACCAGATCACCGCTGCAGCCAGCACCCACGGCGCCAGACCGGGCAGCACATGCATGAAAAACAGCAGCAGCGCGACCAGGGCCGCGTAGGCAACCCGGACCGGCTGGGCAGTAAATCCTGCCAGCCGGGCCCATTCCCAGGCAGCCAGGGTCACCACCAATCCAATGAACAACGCAAAGCCGGTACCTTCCAGCAGGAAAAACCCGCACAAGGCGATCGGCAACAGGATCAGCGCGGTGATGATTCGTTGTTTAAGCATTAAGCCCGGGCTCCCGCTTCGACCTGTTCGCTCGTTTTACCGAAGCGGCGCTGGCGAGAAGCGTAATCGGCCAGCGCATTGCGCATGGCATCGTGTTTGAAGTCCGGCCAGAACAGGTCGGAGAAATACAGTTCGGCGTACGCCAACTGCCACAACAGGAAGTTGCTGATGCGGTGCTCACCGCCCGTACGGATGCACAAGTCCGGCAGGGGCAGATCGCCCGTCGCCAGACAGGTTTGCAGTAATTCGGGCGTGATGTCTTCAGGACGCAGATGCCCGGCCTGAACCTCGCGCGCCAGGCGCTGGGCAGCCTGGGCAATGTCCCATTGGCCGCCATAGTTGGCAGCGATCTGCAAGACAAAGCGATTGCTGCCCGCCGTTAGCGCCTCGGCCTCACGCATGGCCGCCTGCAACTCCGGATGAAAGCGCGAGCGGTCACCAATGATGCGCAGGCTGATGTTGTTGTCGTTAAGGCGCTTGGCCTCCCGACGCAGCGCCTTGAAGAAGAGATCCATCAAGGCACTGACTTCGTCGGCCGGGCGCTGCCAGTTCTCACTGGAAAAGGCAAACAGGGTCAATACTTCGACCTTGGCCTCGGCACACACTTCAATGACCGCACGAACAGCATCGACGCCCGCTTTATGCCCGGCAACACCCGGCATAAAGCGCTTTTTCGCCCAGCGATTATTACCATCCATGATGATCGCCACGTGACGTGGCACCGAAGACAGTACAGCCTGCTTGGTCTTTTCCATGTAAACGCGACCCTTATACGGCCATCAGGTCCGCTTCTTTCTGCTTCATGGCCGCTTCGATTTCCGCTACGAACTTGTCAGTCAGCTTCTGGATATCGTCAGCAGCGCGACGCTCTTCGTCTTCGCTGATTTCTTTTTCTTTGACCAGGTCTTTGAGCTGGCTCAGCGCATCGCGACGGATATTGCGCACGGCAACACGACCATCTTCCGCTGCTTCACGAGCCTGCTTGGTGAAGCCCTTGCGGGTTTCTTCGGTAAGCGCCGGCATCGAAATCAGCAGCAGTTCACCGAGGTTGGTCGGATTGAAACCCAGACCGGAGCTCTGAATCGCCTTATCGACGGCCGCCAGCATGTTGCGCTCGAATGCAACGACTTGCAGGGTGCGAGAATCCTTGACGGTGACGTTGGCCACCTGGTTCAGCGGGGTATCGGAACCGTAGTAAGGCACCATCACGCCACCCAGAATGCTTGGGTGAGCCTGGCCGGTACGAATCCGGCTGAATGCGTGATGCAGCGATTCCAGGGATTTCTGCATGCGCTCTTGAGCGTCTTTCTTGATTTCGTTGATCATTATTCGCCTTCCTCGATCAGGGTCCCTTCAGCACCGCCATGAACGATGTTCAGCAGGGCGCCGGGCTTGTTCATGTTAAATACGCGCAACGGCATCTTGTGGTCACGGCACAGGCAAATCGCCGTCAGATCCATCACACCCAGCTTGCGATCCAGCACTTCATCGTAGGTCAGATGATCGAACTTCTCGGCATGCGGGTCTTTGAATGGGTCAGCGGTATAGACACCGTCAACCTTGGTTGCCTTCAACACCACGTCAGCGTTGATCTCGATACCTCGAAGGCAAGCTGCCGAATCGGTGGTGAAAAACGGGTTGCCGGTACCGGCCGCGAAAATCACTACGTCTTTGGCGTTCAGGTGTCGCATGGCTTTGCGACGATCATAGTGATCGGTCACGCCCACCATGGAAATAGCCGACATCACGATGGCCGAGATATTCGCACGTTCCAGCGCATCACGCATGGCCAGAGCGTTCATCACAGTGGCCAGCATGCCCATGTGGTCGCCTGTCACCCGATCCATCCCGGCAGCACTCAGCGCGGCGCCACGGAACAGGTTGCCACCGCCGATCACCAGACCGACCTGAACGCCGATACCGACCAGCTGACCGACTTCCAGCGCCATGCGGTCCAGCACCTTCGGATCGATCCCGAACTCTTCCGAGCCCATCAGGGCCTCGCCGCTAAGCTTGAGTAGAATGCGTTTATAGCGAGCCTGATAACCACTGCCCTGCTGAGCCATTGCGAATCTCTCCTGCGGCGTATTTTTTAAAAATTCTTTGCCAGCCGTTTACAGCCAGCACTCACTCTAGCTTGACGCTATCACAGCGCCATCGGAACACGGCTTTGTAAGCCAGTTCCGAAGGGAAACCAATTAAATTGATCACCCCATTTGAAAAGAGGCTGCGCGCGTGAGCGGGCAGCCTCTTCTGGGCGACAGTTGAAAACCGTCTTACTTCTTGCTGGCAGCCAGCTGGGCAGCAACTTCTTCAGCGAAGTTGTCGACCGGCTTCTCGATGCCTTCGCCTACCTGGAAGCGGGTGAAGGAAACGATTTCAGCGCCGCCTTTCTTGGCCAGATCGCCAACGGTCACTTCAGGGTTCTTGACGAACGCCTGGTTGACCAGGCTGGCTTCGGCGAGGAACTTGCTGATACGACCAGCAACCATTTTCTCGACGATTTCAGCAGGCTTGCCTTTGATCTTGTCTTCGTTGAGGCTCAGGAAAACGCCTTTTTCGCGCTCGATGGCTTCAGCGGAAACCTGCGACGGCAGCAGGAACTCAGGGTTGCTGGCCGCTACGTGCATAGCGATGTCTTTGGCCAGTTCAACGTTGCCGCCTTTCAGTGCCACGACTACGCCGATCTTGTTGCCGTGCAGGTAAGAACCTACAACGTCAGCTTCGATACGCGCCAGACGACGGATGTTGACGTTCTCGCCTACTTTGCCAACCAGTGCTTCACGAGCCGGCTCTTGAGCGGCGATCAGCGGAGCTGCGTCGGTCAGTTTGTCAGCGAAGGCTTTTTCAACGCTGGCAGCGACGAAGTTCTTGAAGTCGTCTTGCAGAGCCAGGAAGTCGGTTTGCGAGTTGACTTCGATGATGACGGCAGCCTTGCCGTCTTCCTTGATGCTGATGGCGCCTTCAGCAGCAATGTTGCCTGCTTTCTTGGCAGCCTTGATGGCGCCCGAGGCACGCATGTCATCAATGGCTTTTTCGATGTCGCCGTCAGCCTTGGTCAAGGCTTTTTTGCAATCCATCATGCCTTCGCCAGTACGCTCACGCAGTTCTTTGACCAACGCTGCAGTAATCTCTGCCATTTTCAAAATCCTCTTGGATAGGTTTTCAACCATTCCACCCGAGCGAACGGGCGTTCAAATTCTTGCCCCGAGACCACCTGGCGACCGCCGCATGAAAAAAATCGCCACAGGCATTTCCAACAGATGATTTTCGAGGTGGCAAAAAGGGGGCCAAGCCCCCTTTTTGCGTACTGAGTAAACGCTAAGCGCTAGTTACTCAGCCTTCAACTACCGCTGCCGGAGCGTCTTCGACGAACACTTCGGTGCCGCCAGCAACGTGGTTGCGACCACGGATTACTGCGTCAGCCATCGAACCCATGTACAGCTGGATAGCGCGGATTGCGTCATCGTTGCCTGGGATGATGTAGTCAACGCCTTCCGGGCTGCTGTTGGTATCGACAACGCCGATAACCGGGATGCCCAGCTTGTTGGCTTCGGTGATCGCGATGCGCTCGTGATCAACGTCGATAACGAACAGTGCGTCTGGCAGACCGCCCATGTCCTTGATACCACCCAGGCTACGATCCAGCTTCTCAAGATCACGAGTGCGCATCAGCGCTTCTTTCTTGGTCAGCTTGGCGAAAGTACCGTCTTCGGCCTGGACTTCAAGGTCACGCAGACGCTTGATGGAAGCACGAATGGTTTTGAAGTTGGTCAGCATGCCGCCCAACCAGCGGTGATCGACGTACGGCGAACCGCAACGTGCTGCTTCTTCAGCAACGATCTTGCCAGCGGAACGCTTGGTGCCGACGAACAGGATCTTGTTTTTGCCCTGGGCCAGACGCTCTACGAAAGTCAGAGCTTCGTTGAACATTGGCAGGGTTTTTTCAAGGTTGATGATGTGAATCTTGTTACGCGCGCCGAAAATGTACTTACCCATTTTCGGGTTCCAGTAACGGGTTTGGTGACCGAAGTGGACACCAGCCTTCAGCATATCGCGCATATTGACTTGGGACATGATAGTTCCTTGATAAGTCGGGTTAGGCCTCCACGTATCCCAATGACCAACCAGCAGCGTCAAGCTGAAGGCACCCAGGTCATCGTGTCGACACGTGTGTGGGTTTAAGCCTTTCGGGGCATCCCCGGAAAGCGGCGCATTTTATACCATAAGAAAGGCGAAAACGAAACCAGGATTCACACTTCCCGGTGTCCGCTTTTGCCCTGACCCTGGAATCGGGTCAGAATGCAGCATCTATTATAGAGTGAAGAGAAGGTCGGGCGTTCATGATTTGCCTCGACCGTCTGCTAGAATCGCGTTTTTGGGGTTGCGCAGACGCAACATTGAGTCACGCAATCCATCTTCCGTGTTTATTTGCGCCATTGAGCGCTAGAGAGCCTGTATGACCGTCACCCTCAAAACCCCCGAGGACATTGCAAAAATGCGTGTCGCCGGCAAACTGGCCGCCGATGTGCTGGAAATGATTGCCCAACACGTCAAGCCTGGCGTCACCACCGAAGAGCTCGACCGCATCTGCCACGACTACATCGTCAACGAGCAGAAAGCCATCCCTGCTCCGCTCAATTACAAGGGCTTCCCGAAGTCGATCTGCACCTCGATCAACCACGTGGTCTGTCATGGCATCCCGAACGAGAAACCGCTGAAGGATGGCGACACGCTGAACATCGACGTCACCGTCATTAAAGATGGCTATCACGGTGACACTAGCCGGATGTTCCACGTCGGCACTGTTCCAGTATGGGCCGAGCGCCTGTCGCAAGTGACCCAGGAATGCATGTACAAGGCCATCGAACTGGTCAAGCCCGGCTGCCGCCTGGGTGACATCGGCGAAGTGATCCAGAAGCATGCTGAAAAGAACGGTTTTTCGGTGGTTCGCGAGTTCTGCGGCCACGGCATCGGCAAGGTGTTCCACGAAGAACCGCAGATCCTGCACTACGGGCGCGCTGGCACCGGCATGGAACTCAAGGAAGGCATGACCTTCACCATCGAACCGATGATCAACCAGGGCAAGGCCGACACCAAGGTCCTGGGCGATGGCTGGACCGCGATCACCAAGGACCGCAAGCTGTCGGCCCAGTGGGAACACACCCTACTGGTCACTGCTACCGGCTACGAGATCTTCACCCTGCGCAGCGATGACACTATCCCTCGCGTCTCGGCCTGATCTGCCCCACCGCTCTCTATAGAAAGAAAGGAAAGCCAATCGATGCCGCAGGTGGATCCAGAACTCTTCGACCGCGGCCAGTTCCAGGCTGAACTGGCCTTGAAGGCTAGCCCGATTGCGGCCTTCAAGAAGGCTATCCGTCAGGCCCGCGAGGTCCTTGACGGACGCTTTCGCAGCGGCCGGGATATCCGCCGGCTGATCGAGGATCGCGCCTGGTTCATCGATAACATCCTGCAAAAGGCCTGGGACCAGTTCGACTGGAACGAAGACGCCGACATTGCCCTGGTCGCGGTTGGCGGTTATGGGCGCGGCGAGTTGCACCCCTACTCCGACATCGACCTGCTGATCCTGCTGGACAGCGCCGATCATGAAATTTTCCGTGACTCCATCGAGCGCTTTCTGACGCTGCTGTGGGATATCGGCCTGGAGGTCGGGCAAAGCGTGCGTTCGGTGGCCGAATGCGCAGAGGAGGCCCGTGCCGACCTGACAGTCGTCACCAACCTCATGGAAAGCCGCACCATTACCGGCCCCGAGCGGTTGCGTCAGCGCATGCTGGAAGTCACCAGCACCGCTCATATGTGGCCGAGCAAGGAGTTCTTCCTGGCCAAGCGCGCCGAACAAAAGGCCCGCCACCACAAGTACAACGATACCGAATACAACCTGGAACCCAACGTCAAAGGTTCACCCGGTGGCCTAAGGGACATCCAGACCTTGCTGTGGGTCGCCCGGCGCCAGTACGGCACGCTGAACCTGCGCGCACTGGCTGGCGAAGGTTTTCTGGTGGAGAGCGAGAATGCTCTGCTGGCGTCGTCCCAGGAATTTCTCTGGAAAGTCCGCTACGCCCTGCACATGCTGGCTGGCCGCTCCGAAGATCGCCTGCTGTTCGACCACCAACGTTCGATCGCCGGCTTGCTGGGGTTCCAGGGTGAGGACGCCAAGCAGGCCATCGAAAGCTTCATGCAGCAGTACTACCGAGTGGTCATGAGCATTGCCCAGCTCAGCGACCTGATCATCCAGCACTTCGAGGAAATCATTCTCGCGCCGGAAGATGAAGCGCCACCGCAACCGCTCAACTCGCGCTTCCAACTGCATGACGGCTACATCGAAGTCACCCACGTCAACGTCTTCAAGCGCACCCCGTTCGCCATGCTGGAGATCTTCCTGCTGATGGCTCAGCACCCGGAAATCAAAGGGGTTCGCGCCGACACCGTGCGTTTGCTGCGGGAAAACCGTCACTTGATCGACGACGATTTCCGTAATGACATCCGCAATACCAGCCTGTTCATCGAATTGTTCAAGTGCGAGATCGGCATCCACCGTAACCTGCGACGGATGAACAGATACGGCATTCTCGGCCGCTATTTGCCGGAGTTCGGCCTCATTGTCGGCCAGATGCAACATGATCTGTTCCATATCTATACCGTTGATGCCCATACCCTCAACCTGATCAAACACCTGCGAAAACTGCAGTACACCCAGGTGTCCGAGAAATTTCCGCTGGCCAGCAAGCTCATGGCCAAGCTGCCCAAGCCCGAGTTGATCTACCTGGCCGGCCTGTATCACGACATCGGCAAGGGTCGGCATGGCGATCATTCGGACATTGGCGCGGTGGACGCCGAGGCGTTTTGTGCGCGCCATCAACTGCCGCAGTGGGATACCCGACTGATTGTCTGGCTGGTGCAGAACCATCTGGTGATGTCGACCACTGCCCAGCGCAAGGATCTTTCCGATCCGCAGGTGATCCACGATTTCGCGCAAATCGTCGTCGATCAGACCCGGCTCGACTATCTGTACGTGCTCACCGTCGCCGACATCAACGCGACCAACCCGACCTTGTGGAACTCCTGGCGGGCCAGCCTGTTGCGCCAGCTCTACACCGAGACCAAACGCGCCTTGCGCCGCGGCCTGGAAAACCCGGTAGACCGCGAAGAACAGATCCGCCAGACCCAGAGCGCAGCCCTGGACATTCTGGTACGCGGTGGCACCGATCCGGACGACGTCGAACAGCTCTGGGCGCAATTGGGCGATGACTATTTCCTGCGTCATACCGCTGGCGACGTCGCCTGGCACAGCGATGCGATCCTGCAGCAACCGGCCGATGGCGGCCCGCTGGTGCTGATCAAGGAAACCACCCAGCGGGAATTCGAGGGTGGAACACAAATCTTCATCTACGCGCCGGATCAGCACGACTTCTTCGCCGTGACCGTGGCCGCGATGGACCAGCTCAACCTGAACATTCATGACGCTCGGGTCATCACCTCCAGCAGCCAGTTCACCCTTGACACCTATATCGTGCTCGACACCGAAGGCGACTCGATCGGCGATAACCCGGCACGGGTCAAGCAGATTCGCGACGGCCTGACCGAAGCCCTGCGCAATCCGGACGACTACCCGACCATCATCCAGCGTCGGGTGCCGCGCCAACTCAAGCACTTCGCGTTCCCGCCACAGGTCACGATCCACAACGATGCCCAGCGTCCCGTGACGGTTCTCGAGCTGAGTGCCCCGGATCGGCCGGGCCTGCTGGCGCGGATCGGTAACATCTTCCTCGAGTTCGACCTGTCACTGCAGAACGCCAAGATCGCCACCCTCGGCGAGCGCGTAGAAGACGTATTTTTCATCACCGATGCGAATAATCAGCCGCTTTCAGACCCGCAACTGTGCAGCCGTTTGCAGGACGCAATCGTCAAACAGCTGAGCGTCAGCCATGAACCGAATATCGAACTGTCGCGCATCAGCATTTAGCCGCGCGCCATGACCTGAGTGAGATCCGCCAGCAATGAACAACGCTCTGAACCAGTTGCAGCCCTACCCGTTCGAGAAACTCCGCGCCCTGCTCGGCACTGTGCAACCCACAGCAGACAAACGCCCGATCGCCCTGTCCATCGGCGAGCCGAAACACCGTTCCCCGGGCTTTGTCGCCGAAGCGCTGGCCAGCAACCTGGACCAGATGGCGGTATACCCGACCACGCTGGGCATTCCCGCCCTGCGCGAAGCGATTGCACACTGGTGCGAACGCCGTTTCAGCGTTCCAAATGGCTGGCTCGACCCGGCGCGCAACGTACTGCCGGTCAACGGAACTCGGGAGGCGCTGTTTGCTTTCACCCAGACCGTGGTCAATCGCAGCGATGAAGCACTGGTGATCAGCCCGAACCCTTTCTACCAGATCTACGAAGGTGCAGCCTTCCTCGCCGGGGCCAAGCCGCATTACCTGCCGTGCCTCGACGAAAACGGTTTCAATCCGGACTTCGACGCGGTGCCGGCCGAGATCTGGCAGCGCTGCCAGATCCTGTTCCTGTGCTCGCCGGGCAACCCGACCGGTGCGCTGATCCCGCTGGACACCCTGAAGAAGCTGATCGCCCTGGCCGATGAGTTCAACTTCGTGATCGCTGCCGACGAGTGCTACAGCGAGCTGTACTTCGACGAACAAACACCACCTCCAGGCCTGCTCAGCGCCTGCGTCGAACTGGGCCGCAAGGACTTCAAGCGCTGCGTGGTGTTCCATAGCCTGTCCAAGCGCTCCAACCTGCCAGGCCTGCGCTCCGGCTTCGTCGCCGGCGATGCCGAAGTACTCAAGGCGTTCCTGCTGTACCGCACATACCATGGCTGTGCCATGCCGGTTCAGACCCAGCTCGCCAGCATTGCGGCGTGGAACGACGAAGAGCATGTACGCGCCAACCGTACGCTGTATCGGGAGAAATTCGATGCGGTGCTGGAAATCCTCGGCCCGGTCCTGGATGTACAGCGCCCGGATGGCGGCTTTTACCTCTGGCCGAACGTAGAAGGCGACGATGCCGAATTCTGCCGCGAGCTGTTCGCCCAAGAGCATGTGACCGTGGTGCCGGGATCGTATCTGTCCCGCGAAGTCGACGGCTTTAATCCGGGCGCCGGCCGCGTGCGGTTGGCGCTGGTGGCCCCCCTGGCGGAATGTGTTGAAGCGGCGGAGCGGATTCGCTCATTTATCACGCGACGCGCCTGATAAAATCCATACCCGCGCTGCGCAATGCAGTGCGGGTACTACCGCAACAACAGATCACATCTGCTAAACAATTCCAGCTTTACTACGTACTTTTTCCAAGACTAATATCTTGCTCTATCTCAACTTCCGACTCAAATCGGAACACTGGATATTCAGAAAAAAAAGTAGCCGCCCCCTCAATCAACCTGAACGGATATTTGTCGAAACACGACAAAGGCGAACTGGAAGATCGAACATAACAATAGCACCAACCAACTTGATCGACGACTGACGAGCAAGGCTTATCCAGAACAAGAACAAATATAGAGCCACCTGCAATTTTTCCGCGCGCCACAACCGCTATACACCCACATCAACTTCACGGATGAAGAAAAATGAACGAGCTTGAACACTGCACCCTCATTGAATGGCCCAACCCCCAGGAAATCCTGCGGAGCCGCCATTAGTGGGAATCCCCACAACGCGCTGCCTACAAACTCCCTACTCCCGATCACTAAAAAATCCGGACAAGGATGACATTTGTCTGACGAATACATTCAGAGTCATCGACGCCTGTTTCTTCAATAAAAACGAGAACACCCACAATGAAATCAATTATCCCCGGTAAAATCACAACGCCTGCCAGTCCGCAGGACTCCTATGAAGCCGCCATCAATGAACGACCGAGCAATGCCTTGCGAAGCGGCTCCCGCAGACCCAAACGCAACATCGGCGCCCACACCAAATACTGGGCACCCGGAAAGACGCTTAAAATTGCAATGTATGATGAAGATAACGAGGAAATTGTACAGTCGATAAAAAATGGCGCCAGCAAATGGCTGCCCTATATAAATCTTGAGTTTGAATATGTAGAGGGTGACAAAGGCGATATTCGAATTTTCGTGTCTCGAGATGATTCTGCCGCTAACGAATCTTTGGTAGGAACTGACGCACTGACAGAACAAATGCATCTTCCAACCATGACAGTTAACGCGAGTAATTACGACCCCCGATTTGAATATATGATCACACATGAATTTGGGCACGCACTGGGAGCTGCACATGCGCACCAACACCCCGATTCCGGAATCCCTTGGGACATACCCAGGTTATACGAGAGCTGCAGGCAAAAATGGGGCTGGACGAAAGAGATGGTCGACACAAACATCTTACCCATGCCTCGAGACGATAATTACACTTTCGAACCGTATGACAGAGACTCGCTCATGCACTACGAGATTTTTGAAGACTGGACTGTCGGAAACTGGAGTCAATCAAAGAACTGGCAGATTAGTGCTGGCGATATCGCGCTGATGCGCAAGGCTTACCCTCGGTAAATCCAGTGGATAGACCCAATGTTCAGTGATTTGTGCTGAACATTGGGCAGGTGTTATTTCACTTGCCCCAGATTCGCCTCACTCAAATCCAGCGCTCCCTGCACCTCACGCAACACATCATCGCCAATTTGATGATGGCGGCTCAGGCCATACAGCGCCAGGCGCTGAATTCCCGCTCACTCGAAAGCGAATGGCACACCAGGCAGGCGTTCGCCATTGAAGTGCCATACTCGCCGCGTAAGCTGCCGGCTGACCGCTGCACAAAAGTAGCGGTTGACTCGGGATCCAGTAACACAATGCAACAAAGGTCGGCGGCCGCCGACGCCGAACTTGCCTGGTCATGGCATAATCCGTCACCTTTCGTTTCCAGCACCTGCAAAGGGGGCAATTCCTTGACCGCTTCAAGCAAAACGTTGCACCTTTTCGGCATCAAAGCCTGCGACACCATGAAAAAGGCGCGCAACTGGCTCGATGAAAACGCTGTCAGCTATGACTTCCATGATTACAAAACGGCCGGAATCGACCGTGAACACCTGATCCAGTGGTGCAACGAGCACGGCTGGCAAGTGGTATTGAACCGTGCAGGCACGACCTTTCGCAAACTCGACGACGAACGCAAAGCCGATCTCGACCAAGCGAAAGCCATCGAACTGATGCTCGCACAACCCTCGATGATCAAGCGCCCGGTGCTCGATCTCGGTGACAGAACCCTGATTGGCTTCAAGCCAGATATCTACGCGGCAGCTTTTGCATAAGTCTGCCCGTTCATTATTGTAAGAGGTAACTACATGTCCACTACCCTGTTCAGCCTGGCATTTGGTGTCGGTACCCAGAATCGTCAAGGCGCGTGGCTGGAAGTGTTTTACGCCCAGCCATTGCTCAATCCATCGGCCGAACTGGTCGCTGCCATAGCACCCGTTTTGGGTTACACCGAAGGCAATCAGGCCATCGCCTTCACCACCGCTCAAGCCGCGCAACTGGCCGAAGCCCTGAAAAGCATCGATACAGCTCAAGCCGCGTTGCTGACCCGCCTGGCTGAAAGCCACAAGCCGTTGGTCGCCACCTTGCTGGCAGAAGACGCACCGCTGAGTTCCACCCCCGAGGCCTACCTCAAGCTGCACCTGCTGTCCCATCGCCTGGTCAAGCCTCATGGCCTGAACCTGGCCGGGATCTTCCCGCTGCTGCCGAACGTGGCCTGGACCAGCCAGGGCGCGATCGACTTGAGCGAACTGGCCGAGCACCAACTCGAAGCCCGTCTGCGCGGCGAGTTGCTGGAAGTATTTTCGGTCGACAAGTTCCCGAAAATGACCGACTACGTGGTACCGGCTGGCGTGCGTATCGCTGACGCCGCACGGATTCGCCTGGGCGCCTACGTCGGCGAAGGCACCACCGTGATGCACGAAGGCTTTGTCAACTTCAACGCCGGCACCGAAGGCCCGGGCATGATCGAAGGCCGCGTTTCGGCCGGCGTATTCGTCGGCAAGGGTTCGGACCTGGGCGGCGGTTGCTCGACCATGGGCACCCTGTCCGGTGGTGGCAACATCATCATCAAAGTTGGCGAAGGCTGCCTGATCGGCGCCAATGCCGGTATTGGCATTCCGTTGGGCGACCGTAACACCGTCGAGTCCGGCCTGTACGTGACTGCCGGGACCAAAGTGGCGCTGCTCGACGAGAACAATCAACTGGTCAAAGTGGTCAAGGCTCGCGAATTGGCTGGTCAACCTGACCTGCTGTTCCGCCGCAATTCAGAGACCGGTGCCGTGGAATGCAAAACCCACAAATCAGCCATCGAACTGAACGAAGCGCTGCACGCTCACAACTAAGCAGCGACTCGATGCCACAGCATCAACCGGGCGCGTATCATCAGCGCCCGGCCTGCTAAAACGAGTCTCGACCACCATGCTTGTGCCCTCTCCTTGGCGCGCCGATTTTCCGGCCATCGCCGCTCTGCAACGGCAAGACCAGACCTATCTGGACAACGCCGCCACCACTCAAAAACCCCAAGCCCTGCTGGACGCCCTGACGCACTACTACGCCAACGGCGCGGCCAATGTGCATCGGGCCCAACACCTGCCCGGCGCCCACGCCACCCAGGCGTTCGAAGACAGTCGTGGCAAGGTTGCCCAGTGGCTGAATGCCAGCGCTGACGGGCAGATCATATTTACCCACGGCGCGACCTCCGCGCTGAACCTCCTGGCCTATGGCCTGGAGCACCAATTCAACCCCGGCGATGAAATTGTCATCAGCGCCCTGGAACACCACGCCAACCTGCTGCCCTGGCAACAGCTGGCCCTGCGTCGCGACCTTGCGCTGATTGTCCTGCCATTGGACGCCGACGGCCTGATCGATCTTGACGCCGCGGCCAGCCTGATCGGCCCGCGCACTCGCCTGCTGGCGGTCAGCCAGTTGTCCAACGTACTCGGTGCCTGGCAGCCGTTGCCGGCACTGTTGACGATGGCCAAGGCCCATGACGCGCTGACCGTGGTCGATGGCGCTCAGGGCGTGGTCCATGGCCGCCACGATGTGCAGGCGCTGGGTTGCGACTTCTATGTATTTTCCAGTCACAAGCTCTATGGGCCAGATGGGCTCGGCGTGCTGTATGGCCGTAACGAGGCATTGCGCCAGCTGCGCCACTGGCAATTCGGCGGTGAAATGGTGCAAAACGCCGACTATCAGCACGCCTCCTTCCGACCCGCCCCGCTCGGTTTCGAAGCCGGAACCCCACCGATTGCCAGCGTTATCGGCCTTGGCGCGACCCTCGATTACCTGAGCGGGCTCGATCAGGACAGGGTAAACGCCCATGAGGCCGCCTTGCATGCCTATTTGCTGCAAGGCCTGCTCATGCGCAAAGGCATCCGCCTGTTGGGCAAACCGCAGGTGGCGCTGGCCAGTTTTGTCGTCGAGGGTGTGCATAACTCTGACCTGGCGCACTTGCTGACCGAGCAGGGCATTGCCGTGCGTGCCGGCCATCATTGCGCGATGCCATTACTGAAGAGCCTGAGCCTGTCGGGGGCGATTCGGGTCTCCTTGGCTCTGTACAATGATTCCGAAGACCTGGAGCGCTTCTTTACCGCCCTGGATCAAGCCCTGGAACTGCTGCGATGAGCCTCCCAGTCGAAGCACTGAACGCACTGCAAACCTTCCAGGCCGCCGCCGGCTGGGAACAGCGGGCACGCCTGCTGATGCAATGGGGCGATCGGCTGCCGGCCTTGAACGAGACGGACAAGAACGACGCCAACCGCGTGCATGGCTGTGAAAGCCAGGTCTGGTTGATCGGCGCCTTGCAGGATGGGCACTGGCAGTTTGCTGCAAGCAGCGATGCGCGGTTGATTCGTGGATTAGTGGCGTTACTGCTAGCGCGGGTCAACGGGTTGTCCGCTGAAGAATTACAGCAGGTGGATTTGCCGGACTGGTTTAATCAGCTAGGTCTGAGCCGGCAGTTGTCGCCGTCGCGCAGTAATGGCCTCAACGCTGTGCTACAGCGGATGCGGAGCCTCAGCGACGTGTAGGAGCTGCCGCAGGCTGCGATCTTTTCGGCGGATTGCGCGCTCTCTGAACGGGCGCCAAGATCAAAAGATCGCAGCCTTCGGCAGCTCCTACAGGGGCTCCCGGTCAACCTTCAAATCTGAGCATTGACCCGCTCCGCCGGCCGCCGCACACCCGCAACAATCTTGTCCACCGCCTTGGTCGCCGCGACCATGCCAAAGGTCGCCGTCACCATCATCACCGCGCCAAAACCACCAGCGCAGTCGAGCTTCACCCCATCGCCGACAAAACTCTTCTGCAGGCAAATGCTGCCGTCCGGTTTCGGATAACGCAGTTGTTCGGTGGAAAACACGCAGGGCACGCTGTAATGACGGGTCACGGTGCGTGAGAAGCCGTAGTCGCGGCGCAGGGTGGAGCGGACCTTGGAAGCCAGCGGGTCATTGAAGGTCCGGTTCAGGTCACAGACCTGAATCAGCGTCGGGTCGATCTGCCCGCCGGCACCGCCGGTAGTGATGATCTGGATTTTGCGACGCTTGCACCAGGCGATCAGCGCCGCCTTGGCGTTGACGCTGTCGATGCAGTCGATCACGCAATCGATGTTCGGCGTGATGTACTCGGCCATGGTCTCGCGAGTGACGAAGTCGGCCACCGCATGCACCTTGCAGTCCGGGTTGATCCCTCGCAGGCGTTCGGCCATCACCTCGACCTTGGCCCGGCCGACAGTACTGTCCAATGCGTGCAACTGGCGATTACTGTTGCTCACGCAAACGTCGTCCAGATCGAACAACGAGATCTCGCCCACCCCACAGCGGGCGATGGCTTCCGCCGCCCAGGAGCCGACTCCGCCCACCCCAATGATTGCCACATGGGCCGCACGCAAGCGCGCAAGGCCCTCGACGCCATACAAACGGGCGACGCCAGCAAACCGCGGATCTTCTGCACTCATGACCATTACCCCAAAAACCGGCGCGCATTATAGAGCCGACGGGATTAAAGACCACATCGCAAGGTATGAATGGCCACAAGTGTTAACCGAATGGCCTACTCGCTATACGAATCAACCTACACAGCATAGAGAAAGAACTTTACCGAAGCTGGATTGCCTAACGTCGGCATTTCCCTGTTCGCTGTACGATAAGTCTAGGGCCGGTGTAGGATGCGCGCCGCTTGGCACCTGCCGGCAGTTCTTCGTTCCACTCCCTTTGGAACCCGAAATATCTATGTCATCGCGTAAATTTGGACTCAATCTGGTGGTCGTGCTGGCAATCGCCGCGCTGTTCACCGGTTTCTGGGCGCTGATCAATCGCCCGGTCACAACGCCCGACTGGCCTGAACAGATCTCCGGTTTTTCTTACTCGCCCTTCCAGCAAGGCCAGTATCCACAGAGAAACCAATACCCGTCCGACGATGAAATGCGTCGCGACCTGGAGATCATGAGCAAGCAGACGGACAATATCCGGACCTATTCGGTGGACGGCACCCTGGGGGATATTCCCAAGCTGGCCGAAGAGTTTGGCCTGCGGGTAACTCTGGGGATCTGGATCAGCCCGGATCTGGAGCGCAATGAGCGCGAAATCCAGCGCGCCATCGAGATCGCCAACAGTTCCCGCAGCGTGGTGCGAGTCGTTGTCGGTAACGAGGCGATCTTTCGCAAGGAAATCAACGCCGAGCAATTGAGCGTGATGCTTGATCGCGTGCGCGCGGCGGTCAAAGTGCCGGTGACCACTTCCGAACAATGGCATGTCTGGGAAGAGAACCCGAGCCTGGCCAAGCACGTCGACCTGATTGCTGCGCACGTCCTGCCCTACTGGGAGTTCGTTCCGATGGAACAGGCCGGCCAGTTCGTCCTCGATCGCGCGCGCGACCTGAAAAAAATGTTCCCGAAGAAACCCTTGCTGCTGTCCGAGGTCGGCTGGCCAAGTAATGGCCGCATGCGTGGCGGTGCCGACGCGACCCCGGCCGATCAGGCGATCTACTTGCGCACCCTGGTGAACAAGCTTAACCGCCAGGGCTACAACTACTTTGTGATCGAAGCCTTCGACCAACCGTGGAAGGCCAGCGATGAAGGCTCGGTGGGCGCCTACTGGGGCGTGTACAACGCCGCACGCCAGCAGAAATTCAACTTCGAAGGACCTGTGGTCGCGATCCCGCAGTGGCGGGTCCTGGCCGTCGGCTCGGTGGTGCTGGCAATGCTCTCGCTGGCCTTGCTGTTGATCGACGGCTCGGCCCTGCGTCAGCGTGGCCGGACCTTCCTGACCTTTATCGCGTTCCTTTGCGGTTCGGTACTGGTGTGGATCGGTTACGACTACAGCCAGCAATACAGCACCTGGTTCAGCCTGACGGTGGGCTTCCTGCTTGCCCTCGGTGCGTTCGGGGTGTTTATCGTGCTGCTGACCGAGGCCCACGAACTGGCCGAAGCGGTCTGGACTCACAAACGTCGGCGTGAATTCCTGCCCGTGGTGGGCGATTCGGACTACCGACCAAAAGTCTCGATCCACGTGCCCTGCTACAACGAGCCACCGGAGATGGTCAAACAGACCCTTAACGCCTTGGCCAACCTCGACTATCCGGATTTCGAAGTCCTGATCATCGACAACAACACCAAGGACCCGGCGGTCTGGGAACCGGTGCAGGCCTACTGCGAAACCCTCGGTCCGCGCTTCAAGTTCTTCCACGTCGCGCCACTGGCCGGCTTCAAGGGTGGCGCGCTGAATTACTTGATTCCGCACACCGCTGCAGATGCCGAAGTCATCGCGGTGATCGACTCCGATTACTGCGTCGAGCCGAACTGGCTCAAGCACATGGTGCCGCACTTCGCCAACCCGAAAATCGCCGTGGTGCAATCACCGCAGGACTATCGCGACCAGAACGAAAGCACCTTCAAGAAGCTCTGCTATTCGGAATACAAGGGTTTCTTCCATATCGGCATGGTCACCCGCAACGACCGTGACGCGATCATCCAGCACGGCACCATGACCATGACCCGCCGCTCGGTCCTCGAAGAACTGGGTTGGGCCGACTGGTGCATCTGTGAAGACGCCGAACTGGGTCTGCGGATCTTCGAAAAAGGTTTGTCGGCGGCGTATTACCACACCAGCTATGGCAAGGGCCTGATGCCCGATACCTTTATCGACTTCAAAAAACAGCGTTTCCGCTGGGCCTACGGGGCGATTCAGATTATCAAGCGGCACACCGCCAGCCTGATTCGCGGTAAAGACACCGAGTTGACCCGTGGCCAGCGCTATCACTTCCTCGCGGGCTGGTTGCCGTGGGTCGCGGACGGCATGAACATCTTCTTCACCGTCGGTGCCTTGCTGTGGTCGGCGGCGATGATCATCGTGCCGCAACGGGTCGATCCGCCGTTGCTGATCTTCGCGATCCCGCCCCTGGCGTTGTTCGTGTTCAAGGTCGGCAAGATCATCTTTCTCTACCGTCGTGCGGTCGGGGTTAACCTGAAAGATGCATTCGCAGCGGCACTGGCTGGCCTGGCGTTGTCCCACACCATTGCCAAAGCAGTGTTGTACGGCTTCTTCACCAGTAGCATTCCGTTCATACGCACGCCGAAAAATGCCGACACTCATGGCTTTTGGAAGGCGATCTCGGAAGCCCGGGAAGAGATGTTCATCATGCTGATGCTGTGGGGCGCGGCGCTGGGCATTTGCCTGGTGCAGGGCCTGCCAAGCGCCGATATGCGCTTCTGGGTCGCCATGCTGCTGGTACAGTCACTGCCATATCTGGCGGCGCTGGTCATGGCCTTCCTGTCTTCGCTGCCTAAACCGGTAGCGACGAGCGAGCCGGCACCGGCTTGATCCGTTATTAGATAACGTCAAACGGCGGCCTTTGGGCCGCCGTTTTGCTTTAGAATGGTCGCCTTTTTCCACGGTTTATCGTGCTGCGCACACCGGAGCTTTTACATGACGGCCCACGCCGACCTTTCGCCGACCCTCCAACTCGCCTGTGACCTGATCCGCCGTCCCTCGGTGACGCCGATCGACGCCGATTGCCAGAAGCTGATGATGCAGCGCCTGGGCGATGCCGGCTTCAAGCTGGAGCCAATGCGCATTGAAGATGTGGATAACTTCTGGGCGACCCACGGCAAACATGATGGCCCGGTGCTGTGCTTTGCCGGCCACACCGACGTGGTCCCGACCGGCCCGGTGCAAGCCTGGCAGAGCGATCCATTCGATGCGCTGATCGACGAACATGGCATGCTCTGCGGCCGTGGCGCCGCGGACATGAAAGGCAGCCTCGCGGCCATGCTGGTGGCGGCCGAGCGCTTTGTCGCCGACTACCCGGACCACAAGGGCTCGGTGGCCTTCCTGATCACCAGTGACGAAGAAGGCCCGGCCCATCACGGCACCAAGGCGGTGATCGAACGTCTGGTTGCCCGTAAAGAGCGCCTGGACTGGTGCATCGTCGGCGAGCCGTCGAGCACCACGCTGGTCGGTGACGTGGTCAAGAATGGTCGTCGCGGCTCCCTCGGCGCCAGGCTCACCGTACGTGGTGTACAGGGCCACGTGGCCTACCCGCACCTGGCGAAAAACCCGATCCACCTCGCCGCCCCGGCCTTGGCCGAACTGGCCGCCGAGCACTGGGACCACGGCAACAGCTTCTTCCCGCCGACCAGCTTCCAGATCTCCAACCTCAATTCCGGCACTGGTGCGACCAACGTGATCCCGGGTGATCTGGTCGCGGTATTCAACTTCCGCTTCTCCACCGAGTCGACTGTCGAAGGCCTGCAAAAGCGCGTCGCCAATATCCTCGACAAGCATGGCCTGGACTGGCACGTGGAGTGGGCGCTGTCCGGCCTGCCCTTCCTCACCGAACCGGGCGCCCTGCTCGACGCAGTGTCAGCGAGCATCAAGGCCATCACCGGCCGTGAAACCCAGGCCTCCACCAGCGGCGGCACCTCCGATGGACGCTTCATTGCGACCATGGGCACCCAAGTGGTGGAACTGGGTCCGGTCAACGCGACGATCCACCAGGTCAACGAACGCGTGCTGGCCAGCGACCTCGACGTGCTGACCGAAATTTACTACCAGACCTTGATCAAGTTGCTCGCCTGATGCTCGCCTGCCCGATCTGCAGCGAACCGCTGAACGCGGTGGACAACGGCGTGGCCTGCCCCGCCGGGCATCGTTTCGACCGCGCGCGGCAGGGTTACCTGAACCTGTTGCCGGTGCAGCACAAGAACAGCCGCGACCCTGGGGATAACCAGGCGATGGTCGAAGCCCGTCGCGATTTCCTCAACGCCGGCCATTACGCGCCGGTGGCCAAACGTCTGGCCGAACTGGCCGCAGAAGTAGCACCGCAGCGCTGGCTGGACATCGGTTGTGGAGAGGGTTACTACACCGCGCAAATCGCGCAAGCCCTGCCCAATGCCGAGGGTTATGCCCTGGATATCTCCCGCGAAGCAGTGAAACGCGCCTGCCGACGCAATCCGCAGCTGACCTGGTTGATCGCCAGCATGGCCCGCGTGCCCTTGGCCGATGCCAGCTGCCAGTTCCTCGCCAGCGTGTTCAGCCCCCTCGACTGGCTGGAAGCCAAGCGCCTGCTCAGCCCCGGCGGCGGTTTGATGAAGGTCGGGCCGACCAGCGGTCATCTGATGGAACTGCGTGAGCGCCTGTACGATGAGGTGCGCGAGTACACCGACGACAAACACCTGGCGCTGGTGCCCGAAGGCATGCAGTTGCAACACAGCGAGACCCTGGACTTCACGTTGACCCTGGCCCGTGGTCAGGACCGCGCCAACCTGCTGGCCATGACCCCCCACGGCTGGCGCGCCAGTGCCGAACGGCGGACAAAGGTCATCGAACAGGTAGAGCCGTTCGAGGTCAGCGTATCCATGCGCTACGATTACTTCGTTCTTCAGTAACCCTTAATTCATGGCCTTGAGCATCGCTTGAGGCCGACTAAATCCGCGAATGGATTTTTCAGACCCGCATTGAGGACATCCATGCGCCAGCCCGATATCGAGATTTACCTCAAAGACGCCGACGTCGACTACAAGGCCATCGCGGCCTGGCTCGGCACGGCCCTGGGCCCTTGCACCGATTGGGTGCAGAAGGGCCAGACCTACAAATGCAAGGCCGGCAATGTGCCAGTGACCTGGCTGCCGAAGGCCGTGGGCAAATGGAACAGCCTGCACCTGGACAGTGACCAGACCCCGTGGGACGACGACATTGCCTGTGCCCGCGCCGCTTTTGCCGCGCTGAACGTGGAAGTGCGTTGCGCGCCAGGCACTTGGGTCGAGGACGAAGGCGAGGAAACCGCTGATCGCTGGATTCGCATCAGCGTTGATGGTGAAGAAGAGATCACCTGGCATACCGCGTAATCCACTGCCAAAAAAAATCCGGGACCTGTTAAGGATTCCGGATTTTTTATGCCTGACTGTAGCAGCTGCCGAAGGCTGCGTTCGAGCGCGCAGCGGTCGTAAAATGGCGAACTTCGTTCTTGCAGGAAGACCGCATTCTCTCTATTTACGACCGCTTCGCGGCCGAACGCAGGCTTCGCCAGCTGCTACGGCTATCTGCGCATCATTGTTCCAGCTGCGGTGTTTCCTGGCCCATGCAGCGCACAGCCTTCTTCTTGCTGTTGACCAGCACGCCGGTCAATCCCTTCTGCTCGGTGTCGAACAGCACCAGCACGCCATCAATGCACTGCGCGACCTGGGCAGCCGGTTCCAAGGATACTTTGTAGTCCTCGCCCGGCTGGGTCTTGACCATGGTGAAGTCGCTCAGCAGCAGCGCGTCCTCCGGCTTGGCGAAGTGCAGGTAGCCGTAGTACCACAGGCACGCCACGGTGCCGAGGATGCTGCAGATACCGGTGATGATCAGGGGAATGGCGTTACGTTCTTCACTCATTGCGGACTCTCTGGAGGTTCAACTTCTGAATTCGGGGGTAGTGGGTAATTGGGGATTTCGCCGAGCCGGCGCAGGCCGTCGAAATGCTGCGGATCATCAAGATAACGCAACATGACTTTTCGCCAGACCGGATCGGCAAAGGTCTGCACATGACCGCCCCGGGTCAGCTGCAGCACCCTGGGCGGCGGCGCAGCTTGATACAGACGGACGCCGTTGGAAAGAGGCACCAACGGATCATCGATGCTGTGGTAAATCAATTTCGGCACCGCACCCAGTTGCGCCATGGCATTGATCGCACTGTCGTCGTCCGGCACCAGCCAGGACAGCGGCACCTGGAACGGCCAGGTAAACCAGGAGTTGCTCAAGGCAAAACGCCCGACGTCACGATAACTGGCTGGGACGCCGTCGAGCACAATGGCCTTGAGCTGACGCTGACGCTCGGGATGTTCGACCAGGTAATGCACCGCCAGCGCGCCACCAAGACTCTGACCGAGGATCACCAGCGGTTTGCCCTGGACCTCGGGGGCCTGGTCCAGCCACTGGAACGCCGCATCGAGGTCCTGGTAGATCTCGGGCAACCGCGGCTCCCCCTCGGACAGGCCATAACCGCGGTAGTCCACCAGCAACACCTGATAGCCCTGCTCCGGCAGCCACCAGCTACCGCCCAGATGCCAGGCCAGATTGCCGCCATTGCCGTGCAGATGCAGCACTGTGCCCTTGACCGCCACACCGGTCTTGGCCGGCAGCCACCAACCATGCAGTTTGAGTCCGTCGGCGGTGGTCAGGGTGACGTCGCGGTAGGGCAGTCTGGCTTTTTCCGGAGTGAACGGCAGGCCGGGTTCGGGGTAGAACAGCAAAGCGCTGCAGCCGCTCAGGGCGAGTAACAGGCTGATGATGCCGAGGATTCTCATCCGTTTGAAACCTCGCGTTGAATGTTTAAATTCGTTGGCCTGGCACAGACCTGTGGCGAGGGAGCTTGCTCCCGCTCGGGTGCGCAGCACCCGCGAAACCGGTGAATGCGGTCAGTCTGGCAGAACTCGACTGCAGATCTTGGGACTGCTTCGCAGTCCAGCGGGAGCAAGCTCCCTCGCCACAAAGGCCCGTCCGCCGACAGGCGTCATTGCTACAGGATATTCGAGTAATCCGCTTCGATCCGGTCCAGGCTCAGGTGATTGAGGAAGTTGGAGAAACACATCCAGGCCGACAAGGCATTCAAGTCACGGATTTGCTCGGGCAAATACTTGGGCGGCACCACCAGTCCTTCGTCCACCAGTTGACGCAGCGTACGCATGTCTTCCAGGGTAGTCTTGCCACAGAACAGCAATGGAATCTGCTCAAGCTTGCCCTTGCGCACGGCCAACTGAATGTAGTTGTAAACCATGATAAAGCCCTTGAGGTAGGACAAGTCTTTGGTAAATGGCAAACCGTCAGGCACCGAGCCGCGAAACACCCGGCTGGCGTTACCATAGCTTTGCGCCATATCGAAGCCATGCTCACGGAAGAACTCGAAGATCTGCATGAAGTCCGCGCCCTCTTCCACCATATGGATGGCGCGGGTGCGGTTAGTCAGTTTGCGCAGGCGGCTGGGATAGGAGGCAAAGGTGATAATTTCCATCAGGATCGCCAGGCCTTCCTGGGTCACGGTGGAGGACGGTGGCCCCTTGGACAGGAAGGTGCAGATCGGCTGATTCAGGCCGTTGAGGGTGGTACCGACATGCACCAGCCCTTCATGGACTTCCAGGGCGCGCACGTCACGGTGGTTGAACATCGCATCGGTGCGGATCTTGATGTAGTCGGCACCGGCTGCCGCATCGGCGACGATCCCGTCGGACTCGAACACCCGAATGGTTTCCTCGGCCTCGCCGAACACCTTGTTCAGACGGGTTTGCAGCAAGTGGACGGCTTCCTTGGAAGTCAGGATCTTGGGTTCGTCCTTGAGGTCGCCGCGGCCGTCGATATTGTTCAGGTAATCGGAGAGCATCAGGCCCAGGTCGGCCAGGGTCGGGTCACCGGCATGGAAAGCGTCGGAGGCGGCGCCGTAAAGCTCCTGGGAGATCAGGCCGAAGTCTTCGGTGCCGCGCGCTTCGAGCATGCGCACCACCATGCGGTATTCCTTGCACATGCGGCGCATGATCTGCCCGACCGGGTTGAACTGGCCCAGTTGCCGGGTGATGTCCCGTTCGATGTTCTGGAATTCCAGCTTCACCGCATTGGAGTCGAACGCCAGCGGGCGATTGAGGTAGTAGTCACGATCCACCGCAGGCATTTCCTTGCCATTGGCCTTGAGGAAGCCGTTGCGGACGTTGTCGTCCCACTTGACCGCATCCAGTACGCGGATCGGCGTTTGCGCCAGCACTATGCGATCGGACAAAAGGCGTATCGTCTGCTGGTAATCGTCCACCCGAAGCTCCTATTGATAACGTTCTATGCTGCGTTTACTTACCCGAACGCTGGAAGCGCGCCGCTTCGACGAACACATCAGAGTTGGCCGGATCATCCAGGTAGGCGAATACCTGCTCCAGCGGATTGCCAATCAGCACGCCCTCGCCTTCTTTGGTTTCAAACGGTTCGCCACTCAGGGCTTCTTGCCCCAGTGCCTGATGGATCTGCTCGAGGTCGAGGTTGTAGACCACCAACTCGTGATCATCGGTCAGTTCGAAACCGGCGATAGTGAAGTTACCGCCGAAGCTGGCCGGTACTTTGGCCGACACATACCAGCGGTTGCCATGACGGGAGACAGTGAACCCATAGGCGTCACGCTCCCGGGGTTTGGCTTTGGCGTAGCTGACGGCCTGGTAGCGATTGGTGCCGACACGGGTCAGCTCAAGATTGAGTGCTTCGCCCCAGGCATTCTTGCTGGTCCATTTGCCGAGCAACCCCGCAGGGGCCGGCTCACTCGCCGGCAAGGGCTCCTTGAAGGACACCAGGCAGCCGCTGAGCAGCAGGAACGACAAGGCGATCACTACACGCCAGGACTTCATTCAACACTCCTTTGTACAACGCAAATCGGCAGGGGACCGTGTGGTTCACACCAATGCCAGTACCAAGTGGATCACACCGATGCCAGCACCAAGTGCATGTAACGCTTGAGAATACCGAGCATTTCTTCCTCCGCCTCAGGCTCCGGATCATTGAGCAGGCCTTGATATTCCATCCGTCCGATAATCGCCGTCAACACTTTGGCATCTTGTTGTGGCTCACGGGACCCCAAAACCTGGAAAAACTGGCATGTACCTTGTAGGAGAATTTGCTGGTGCGAGCGCACCAACAGCGCCAGGCGCGGATTGAGCAGCGCTTCCTGGCGGAACGCCTGCTCGGCCATCAGGTGTTCGCGACGGTTGTGCAATTGACGCTGAACGTAGTCGGCGGTCAATCGGGCAATGTCATCCGCCAGTTGCGAGCGGGACTGCGGACTGCCATCGCCGTAGGCGACCATCTCGCGCAGCAGGCCTTCGTTATTGGCCCACAGTTTGGCCATGAAGGCCGCGCTGCGTTCCACGTATTGAGCGAAGGTATCGGTGAGCAAGTCATCGATATCCTTGAAATAGTAAGTGGTCGCCGACAGTGGCACCCCGGCCTCGGCGGCCACTGCGCGGTGACGCACCGCCCGCACCCCGTCGCGTACGACGATGCGCATGGCGGCATCGAGAATGACCTGTCGGCGCTGCTCGCTGCCCTGTCGGCTGGCCTTGCGGCCCTGGTACTGAACACTTTCAGCGACCGCAGCGGCGATACCCGCTGCACCATCTTGAGCAATTGCACGATTCACGACAGGTATTTCCTCTCAAATGAAAGCAACAAATTGATACGCTTGTACCAGACAGACAATAAAAAGCCGCCTGACGTAGGCGGCTTTTTACTCAAAACACTTAGGCTTGCGGCCGCATGTGCGGGAACAGTATCACGTCGCGGATCGACGGAGCGTCGGTGAGCAGCATCACCAGACGGTCGATACCAATACCTTCGCCTGCGGTCGGCGGCATGCCGTATTCCAGGGCGCGAACAAAGTCGGCATCGTAATGCATGGCTTCGTCGTCACCGGAATCCTTGTCACGCACCTGGGCCTGGAAGCGCTCGGCCTGGTCTTCCGCGTCGTTCAACTCGGAGTAGGCGTTGGCGATTTCACGGCCACCAATGAACAGCTCGAAGCGGTCGGTGACATTCGGGTTGGTGTTGTTGCGACGTGCCAGCGGCGACACTTCGAACGGGTACTCGGTGATGAAGGTCGGCTGTTCAAGTTTGTGCTCGACCAGCTCTTCGAAAATCATGGTTTGCAGCTTACCCAGGCCTTCGAAGCCTTTGACGTCGGCACCGGATTTCTTGGCGATAACCCGAGCCTTGTCGATGTCTTGCAGATCAGCTTCGGTGATCTCGGGGTTGTACTTGAGGATCGAAGCGAACACCGAGATGCGCTGGAACGGCTGGCCGAAGTGGAACACCTTGCCCTGATACGGCACATCGGTGGAACCCAGGACCAGCTGCGCGAGTTCGCGGAACAGCTCTTCGGTCAGGTCCATGTTGTCTTCATAGTCAGCGTAGGCCTGGTAGAACTCGAGCATGGTGAACTCGGGGTTGTGCCGGGTCGAAACGCCTTCGTTACGGAAGTTGCGGTTGATCTCGAACACGCGCTCGAAACCACCGACCACCAGACGCTTGAGGTACAGCTCCGGCGCGATGCGCAGGAACATGTCCAGGTCCAGGGCGTTGTGGTGAGTCTCGAACGGCTTGGCCGCGGCACCACCAGGAATGGTTTGCAGCATCGGCGTTTCGACTTCAAGGAAGTCGCGCTGCATCAGGAAGCTGCGGATGTGCGCGATCACTTGCGAACGGATGCGGAACGTCTGACGGACTTCGTCGTTGACGATCAAGTCGACGTAGCGCTGGCGATAGCGGGTTTCGGTATCGGTCAGGCCGTGGTGCTTGTCCGGCAGCGGGCGCAAGGACTTGGTCAGCAGGCGCACGTCGGTCATTTCAACGTACAGGTCGCCCTTGCCGGAACGCGCCAGGGTGCCTTCGGCGGCAATGATGTCGCCCAGGTCCCAGGTTTTCACCGCGGCCAGGGTTTCTTCGGACAGGGTTTTACGGTTGACGTAAACCTGGATGCGCCCGGACATGTCCTGGATCACCATGAAGGAACCACGGTTGAGCATGAGACGACCGGCAACCTTCACCGGGATCGCAGCCTCTGCCAGCTCTTCCTTGGTCTTGTCCGCGTATTTCTTCTGCAAGTCTTCGCAGTAGGCATCGCGGCGGAAGTCGTTGGGGAAGGCCTGGCCCTTGGAGCGCTCGGCGGCAAGCTTTTCCTTGCGCAGGGCGATCAGGGAGTTTTCTTCCTGTTGCAGGGCTTGCGGATCGAGTTGTAGGTCGCTCATGTCTTTAAATATTCCATCACAGGTTCATTGCCCCCGGCTTCGAGGGTTCGCAGGCTTCGCCGCGCTCGCGCAGGAGCGCGGTGGCTCCGCAGATTTCCGGTGTTGCCTGATTACAGCCCTTGTTTGAGGCTGGCGATCAGGTATTCGTCGATATCGCCGTCAAGCACCTTGTCGCAGTCGCTGCGCTCGATGTTAGTGCGCAGATCCTTGATCCGCGACTGGTCGAGCACGTACGAACGGATCTGATGCCCCCAGCCGATATCCGACTTGGTGTCTTCCAGGGCTTGCGAAGCAGCGTTGCGCTTCTGCACTTCCTGTTCGTACAAACGTGCCCGCAACATTTTCATCGCGGTGTCTTTGTTCGCGTGCTGGGAACGTTCGTTCTGGCAGCAGACCACGGTGTTGCTCGGTACGTGAGTGATACGGACCGCCGAGTCAGTGGTGTTTACGTGCTGACCACCGGCACCGGAGGAACGATAGGTATCGATCCGCAGGTCGGACGGGTTGATATCGATTTCGATGTTGTCATCGATTTCCGGCGAAACGAAAACCGCCGAGAACGAGGTGTGACGACGGTTGCCGGAGTCGTAGGGGCTCTTGCGCACCAGACGGTGCACGCCGATTTCGGTGCGCAGCCAGCCAAAGGCGTATTCACCCTTGATATGCACGGTCGCGCCCTTGATCCCGGCGACTTCACCGGCGGACAGCTCCATGATGGTCGCTTCGAAACCGCGTTTATCCGCCCAGCGCAGGTACATGCGCAGCAGGATGTTGGCCCAGTCCTGGGCTTCGGTGCCGCCAGAACCGGACTGAATGTCCAGATAAGCGTTGTTGGCATCCATCTCGCCGCTGAACATCCGGCGGAACTCGAGCTTCTCGAGGGATTCGCGCAAACGCTCGACTTCAGCGGCAACGTCGTCTACAGCGGCCTGGTCTTCTTCCTCGGCAGACATCAGCAGCAGGTCTTTGGCATCGACCAGACCGCTGGACATTTCATCGAGGGTATCGACGATCTGGGCCAGCAAGGAGCGCTCGCGGCCTAGATTCTGGGCGTATTCAGGGTTGTTCCAGACACTCGGATCTTCAAGCTCGCGATTGACTTCGGTCAGACGCTCATGCTTTTGATCGTAGTCAAAGATACCCCCGAATAGTTTCGGAGCGCTCGGACAGGTCCTTGATACTGTTAAGGATCGGGTTGATTTCCATGGCGGGCAGCACTCGTTGGCGAACTTTTGAAAGCCGGCGAGTATACCGTAATCAGGCTGTCATCGCAGCCCGTCGAGCGGCCAGGCATCGAAATCTCTGGGTTCAGACTGATCGTGGCCGCGAGGGCCTGACGTGGGGTGGAAGCTCTCGGCGGGAGGTCATGCAGGCATCCTGATTCGGGCACATCTACGACATCCTAAGAAAGCTTATTCAAAACCAATTGAATACATCGACAAGTCTGTAGGAAATAACTTTCAATTAAGACGGACTGATACCACTAAGTTAATCATTGCTTATTGCTACATTTTTTTCTATAAATACGTTACACAAAAAAATCATGAGAAATGAATTGCGCTTGACCAATCAATCGCAACATCACATCAAGCGGAGGCTTAGATCAACTTCTGCACACTCAAAAACTGCAATTGCGGAAAATCGGCCTGGCACACTAGCGGAGGCTCTGCCTCGTCATTGATCCTCTATGGTGCTGTCCTCTGATAGTTTTCTCGGTGACTGACATGTCCAACATCGCGCAGGGTAATCGCTTTTGCATTACGACACTCACCACAAATCGTCAAAGCTGGGCATGTCCAATTATATTACGTCGCAACAATCTTCCTCAGCGGAATTAAGTACAGCCTTATCCCTAACCTGCATTCTGCCTCACCTGTGAGGTTCGGGTAGAGACGCCATTATTATGGATAAAACCAAAGGACTATAATGAAGCCCATCAACAACATAATAATTGTAGGTTTTGGCAGCATTGCTCAAGCGCTACTTCCGCTATTAGTCGAAAACTATAATGCAAAAATCATTATATTCGACAAAGAAGCGGATGAAATTCGACAGAATATTGCGAGAGAGTTTTCGGCCACTCTAAAGAAAAAGCTCATAACTGACAATAACTTTTGCGAAGTCTTGTCCCCATTACTAAGTGAAAGCAGTTTTCTATTGAATTTGGCAGTATCCATTTCAAGTATAGCCTTGATAGGTCTTGCTCAACAATTCAAGGTACTTTATTTAGATACCTGTATAGAGCCTTGGGAGTACGGCACCCAGAAAGGCCACGGACTTACTAGCAATCATTGTTTACGGGAGGAGTTGAAAAAATACGCACAAGCTCAAACGGGGACAACAACGGCACTTGTTGCACATGGAGCAAATCCTGGCTTCATCTCCATACTTCTCAAGAAGGCATTGCTTGAAATGGCGATCATTAACGGAATACACGATCGACCAACGGTACAACTCGAGTGGGCTGAGTTAGCCGAGAAGCTTGGATTACAAGTTATACAGATATCAGAGCGAGATACCCAAGTTACTTCGAGAGTCCGTGAAGCCTATAATTTTATGTGTACCTGGTCTGTAGATGGGCTTATCACCGAGTGCTTGCAGCCCGCGGAGATGGGATGGGGATCCCACGAAGAGACAACCCCTCATGGGGCTAAAGTTAACGGCTATTCACTGGAACTGATTGAGCAAGGACGAGAGGTCATAGTAAAAAGTTGGTCCCCTAACTATCTAGAGTTTTCCGCATATTTGTTGACGCATAATGAATCGCTATCAATTGCGGAGTATTTAACCTTAGGCGATCCCGTCAACCCCAAATATCGGCCAACTGTTTATTACGCGTATCACCCTTGTGATCAAGCCGTAGAGTCAATGCAACTACTTAATGACGGGAGTGAAAATCGAATCACATCAAAGGAAGTATTGAAAGACGATATAGTCTCAGGCATAGATGAGCTTGGTATTTTCTTGATCAGCAGAAAATACAAATCATTTTGGCTCGGCTCTAATCTTTCAATAGGCAAGGCGAGGAAAATGGCGAAGCACAATAGTGCCACAAGCTTACAAGTTGTTTCAAGCATAGTTGCTGGAATGAAGTGGGCTGAGCAGCACCCCGAGTCCGGAGTACTGGAATCCGAAAATCTCGACTGGCAGTATATTTTCGACTTCGCGGAGCGGTACTGGCAGCCCATAGTTACACAAGAAACTGATTGGCGGCCAGGTTTACCTGACGACAACTTATCGTTTCAGAGCTTCCGGGCATTTCCTTAGATTCAACCTAAAAAACAATGGAGTGCTAAAATCATGGACAACGCAAAAATTATTAACAGCCGATTCGAATCTCGCTCAACCCCAGATGCCGCAGTAGTTCTAGCAAACTTCAGATTCCCTCTTTTTGAACTCAGTGATGTCGAGCGCACAGAATGGAAGGAGATATTGTTTGACTCAACAATCACAGAGTACGATGCTCGGCGACTGTATTGGCACCTAGAAACCAAACATACAGACTACTTCCCGACACTCGTAGAGGTATTAAATCCATGGCTGAGGGACGAAATTGACCACGCTTATGGCTTTGCTTTGATTTATTCATCTTACACAGGCATACCGCTCGATCAAGTTGTGCTGGAAGCTGAAATCAGAAAGCCTGACTTCAGCATCATTAATCCAATTGCTGATGACGCATTCAAGCTACTCATCATGCTGGCCTATGACGAAATAATTACTACACACGTCTATCATCGCAGCATAGCCAAGTACGATCAGTTCGACTCTCTACAACTATCGACATGGATCAGAAAAACAAAGAAAGATGAAGTTAAACATTTTTTCTCATTTGTGCAGAAAGCAAAGGAATTGTTCCCTGAACGGATAAACGAGACCCCTTCAATACTTGAAGAAATCTTCAATATAGATTTTGAAAAAGAAAGCTACAGTGGAACATTCGTCTTGGACCATAACACGCCCGACTTCCCTTTATCCAAGCAAGAAATTAAAAACATGATCATCCCTGCTATCTTAAAAAAATTTAACGAATGAGAACTTTGCTTATCGGGAATAATATAAATGAATCAACCATTTTTAGTCAAAAGACATTGGAGTTCCCGGATTCTCTTCAGTGAGATAGCTGACAGCGGATGGGTGAACCCAGGAGTCGATTTTAAATATCAAGATTTTTTCATGGCAGATTTGGTTTCAGAGTATGACTCCGTGAATCTTTACCACCACCTACACCCGAAAAGAGCGAAATTTTCGCCATATTTCGTTCAATATTTAGACTTTTGGTTTGCAGATGAGAGAAATCATGCCGATGGTTTCTTTGAGCTTAACCGTCTTTTATTCGGCTCAAGTGAAGAGGAGCTAATTGACCAACTGAAGGTAAGGGTTGGAAACTTCGAGAGCTTGGAAGAGATACTTGTCAGCGAGTTCAACCTGCTACTCATGTTCGCTTATGATGAGTATGTTTCTGTTAAGACATACAAAAAAGACACGTTTTATAGCAAGTTTGGGCATCCTGCTTTCAACACATGGATTAAAAACTTAATAGCGGATGAAGCAATCCATTTTGGAAATGCTATAAAAATACTTAAGTACACCCATGCTTCAGAGTTAAGCAAAGCTGAAAACGTACTTCGCAGCATAGTTAAATTCGAAGGAAACGCATACCAGAACACCTTCCTATTCGATCACGACGGCCCACACTTTCTGCTTGATGGCAATGACCTTGGCGACATTGTTATAGAGGAAATTTTGTCAGCTTTAGCTAAAGGTCGAAAATGAAAAACCACCATTACATGATAGCTTCCCTGACACTTATGATCTTCGGCGAAATACTAACGATCTACAGCGAAGTGTATGCCTCAAAACTTCCTGGTCGACCAATGGAAACCCCGCTGATGTTCCTCAAACCCATGATACTTATTAGCATTGCCGGCGTCAGCCTTGTTTTTGCATATTGGCTTGGATATCAAGGTACCGGAAATATTTGGGTGGTGACGGTCGCCTCCTTGACGCTTCTGCTTATTCTAGAACCTATTGTTATATATGCCATGCTAAAGGAACTACCTGAAAGAGGGGCGCTAATAGGTTTTATTCTAGGGGCGACTGGATTAATTGCTACAGTAGCACTCTAATCAACTAACAGGAGTTAAATCATGCCGCCTGAAGAAAAGGTAATGAACTGTACTGTCTGTGGCTATGAATACGACCCAGCGGTAGGTGATTCTGAAAATGGAATACCTCCAGGTACGCGTTGGAAGGAGATCCACGACGATTGGCTATGTCCGGATTGTCAGATGCCTAAGAGTGATTTTGAGTAAGCACTCCTGCTGTAAAGCTGCTTGCCAACGCACGACTTCGCTCGAGCCCTTGCCATCCCGCTACGAGACGGCGGCATCTGATGGCCGTGATTGCAGACGCAGCCCCCGTAAAACATACGAATAGCTGACAGGTTTATTTTTATTCCATCAAAAATAAGCTTGTCAGTTATTTCTCATCAACCATCGATGCACATGCCCCGGCTACCCATGTAGGCGGTGGGTTGCTACTCAATCCCCACCTGATTGCGCCCATTGTTCTTCGCCAGGTACAAACCTTTGTCGGCAGCCGAGATCAGTTGCCGGCAATTGCTGCCCTGCTGCGGGGTTATGGTCGACAGGCCGATGCTGACAGTCAGGTTCGCGCCTTCGGTCGGGAAAATATGCCCAATCTTCAGTGCGGCCACGGTCTGACGCAATTTTTCGGCCACCAGTCGCGCGCCGCCCGGTGAAGTGTTCGGTAGCACCAGTGCGAATTCCTCGCCGCCGTAACGGGCCGGCAGGTCCGACGGTCGGCTGCTGGCGTCACGAATGGCCATGGCAACCTTGCG
Organism: Pseudomonas sp. KH_050; assembly: GCF_057838875.1. Taxonomy (NCBI): domain Bacteria; kingdom Pseudomonadati; phylum Pseudomonadota; class Gammaproteobacteria; order Pseudomonadales; family Pseudomonadaceae; genus Pseudomonas; species Pseudomonas sp. KH_050. The sequence continues at coordinate 5,501,017 of NZ_CM174478.1, forward strand.
CAGGGCTTCATCGCCCTCCAGATGGCCGAAGCTGTCGTTGTACAACTTGAAGTAGTCGACATCGATCATCAGTAGCGACAGCTGCGTCTGATCGCGCAGGCATCGCCGCCATTCCAGTTCGAGGTACTCGTCGAAGTGCCGGCGATTGGACAGCCCGGTCAGGCCGTCGGAGTTCATCAGGCGCTGCAACACCAAATTGGTGTCGAGCAACTGCTGCTGGCTGACCCGCAATGCGCGATAGGCCGCATCCCGTTGCAAAAGGGTCATGTAGGAGCGCGAGTGATAGCGGATCCGTGCCACCAGCTCGATGTTGTCCGGCAGTTTGACCAGATAATCGTTGGCGCCAGCGGCAAACGCCGCGCTTTTGATCAAGGGGTCCTCCTTGGTCGACAGCACGATGATCGGAATATCCCTGGTCGCCGGGTGGTTGCGGTATTCACGCACCAGCGTCAGGCCGTCCAGCCCCGGCATGACCAGATCCTGGAGGATCACCGTTGGCTTGATGCGCACGGCCTGGGCGATCGCCTGATGCGGGTCGGCACAAAAGTGGAAGTCGATATTCTCTTCGTTGGCCAGCCCGCGTCGCACTGCTTCACCGATCATTGCCTGGTCATCGACCAACAGCACCATCGCGGCATTTTCATCGGTTTTGAAATCGTCGAGCTGTAAATCATTCATCAGTGGTCACCTGAGTCTCTAGGCTTGCCAGGACAGCTGTGTGGTCAGTCATTTGGCAAATATTTCCAACAGTCGTGGCGCAATCTTGTCCAGCGGACGAATTTCCACGGCGGCGTCGATCGCCGCCGCAGCTTTGGGCATCCCATACACCGCACTGCTGCGCTGGTCCTGAGCGATGGTCAGGAAGCCCTGCTGGCGCATCAACTTGAGGCCCTGAGCACCATCCCGACCCATACCAGTCAGCAATACGCCAACCGCATCGCCATTCCAGTAACTGGCCACGCTCTCGAAAAACACGTCGATCGAGGGTCGATAGATCTCGTTGACCGGTTCAGCGGTATAAGCCAGCGTACCGTTCTTCAACAAGCGAATATGGTGGTTGGTGCCCGCCAGCAGCACGGTGCCGCTTTGCGGCTGCTCCCCCTGTTGCGCCAGGCGCACCGTCAAACCCGAGGCACTGCTTAACCATTCGGCCATGCCCGCGGCGAACACCTGGTCAACATGCTGAACCAGCACAATGGCCGCAGGAAAATCCCGAGGCAGGCCTTTGAGGAGAATTTCCAGCGCCGCCGGCCCGCCAGCGGAAGAACCGATGGCCACCAGGCTCTTCCGCTGCGCCATGCTGCGCGACGGGGTCGGTGCCGAACGTAGCTGGCTGTCGCTCTGGCCGATCAGCCAGCCGATATTGAGGATCTTGCGCAGCAACGGCGCTGCAGCTTCTTTCGCATTACCGGCACCGACGACCGGCGTGTCGACCACATCCAGCGCGCCAAAGCCCATGGCCTCGAACACTCGATGGACGTTCTGCTGGCGGTCGACGGTCACGATCACGATGGCGCACGGGCTCTCGGCCATGATCCGCCGGGTCGCCTCCACGCCATCCATCACCGGCATGATCAAATCCATCAGGATCAGATCCGGGGTCAACCCGGCGCACTGTTTCACCGCCTCGGCGCCATTGCTCGCGACCCAGACCACTTCGTGCGCCGGCTCGAATGCCAGGGCCCTGCGCAAGGCTTCCACTGCCATGGGCATATCGTTGACGATCGCGATCTTCATGCCCGAGCTCCTCCAATGAGTTCAACTACCGCATCCAGCAACGCATCATCATGGAAACTGGCTTTGGCTAGATAATAGTCGGCCCCGGCGTCCAGTCCACGACGGCGGTCTTCTTCGCGATCCTTATAGGAGACCACCATCACCGGCAGCGACTGCAACCGAGTATCACGACGCAACAGGGTGACCAACTCAATGCCATCCATGCGCGGCATATCGATGTCGGTGATCAGCAGATCGAAGTCTTCGCCGCGCAAAGCGTTCCAACCGTCCATGCCGTCTACCGCCACCGCCACGTCATAGCCGCGGTTGAGCAACAGTTTGCGTTGCAACTCACGCACGGTCAGCGAGTCGTCGACCACCAGAATGCGTTTGCGGGCGATTTCCGCCACCTGATGCGGGTGCCGGGCGATCCGCTCCAGTCGGCCGGTGTTGAGCAATTTGTCCACTGACCGCAGCATGTCTTCGACGTCGACAATCAGCACCACGGAGCCATCATCCAGCAGCGCCCCGGCGGAAATGTCCTGAATCTTGCCCAGGCGATCATCGAGGGGCAGCACCACCAGCGTGCGTTCGCCGATAAACCGCTCGACAGCCACGCCATACACCGCGTCGCGCTCACGGATCACTACCACCTTGAGGGTTTGCGCGCTGCTCTGGGCCGCCGGGCGCTGCAACAATTGGCTGGCCGCGACCAGGCCGACATGCCGGCCTTCGTGCCAGAAGTGCTGACGGCCTTCGACTTGCACGATCGCCTCCGGCGCCAGGTCGCACATGCGTTCGATGTGCGCCAAAGGGAAGGCATAGGCCTCGTTGGCAACTTCCACCACCAGGCTGCGCACCACCGACAGGGTCAGAGGCACTTCAAGATGGAACCGGCTGCCCTCGCCCGCCGTTTGCTCCAGCACTACGGCGCCGCGCAACTGCCGGACCATGTGCTGGACCGCATCCAGGCCGACGCCGCGACCGGAGACTTCGGTGACCTTGTCGCGCAGACTGAAACCCGGCAGAAACAGGAAGGTCAGCAGTTCTTCTTCGCTCAACTGGGCGGCGGTCTCGGCCGGTGATAAATTGCGCGCCACAACACTGTGGCGGACCCGTTCCAGATCGATGCCGTTGCCGTCGTCGCTCAGCTCCAGCACCAGCAGTCCGGCCTGATGGGACGCCCGCAGACGAATCAGACCTTCGGCAGGTTTACCGGCCAGCAGCCGTTGTTCGGGGGACTCGATGCCATGATCCACGGCATTGCGCAGCAAATGGGTCAGCGGCGCTTCGAGTTTTTCCAGCACATCGCGGTCGACCTGGGTCTTATCGCCCTCGATCTCCAACCGGACCTGTTTGCCCAGACTGCGCCCCAGATCACGGACCATCCGCACCTGCCCGGCCAGCACATCGGCGAACGGCCGCATGCGACAGGCCAGCGCCGTGTCATACAAGACTTGAGCGCGCTGACTGGCGTGCCAGCCGAATTCATCCAGCTCGGCGGTCTTCTCCGCCAGCAGTTGCTGGGACTCGGCGAGCAGGCGTCGGGCATCGGCCAACTCTTCCTGGGCTTCGAGGCTCAGGTCGTGATCTTTGAGGTGAAGGTTGAGGTTTTCCAGGGCGCGCAGACTGTTGCTCTGCATGCGCCTGAGGCGCTGCATAGTCACCAGCCAGGGCTTGAGACGCTGGGTTTCGACCAGGGACTTGCTCGACAGGTCGAGCAAACTGTTCAAGCGTTCGGCGGTCACCCGCAGCACCCGCTCGCCACCCTCGGTGACGCGCCGGCTGTTGCGCGGCGTTTCGCTGGGTGCGGCAAGCATCGGTCCTGGCTCCAGCAACAACTCCAGTTCGGCACGGGGTAGCTCGAGTTGCAGCTCGGCCATCGGCAGCGTGACCGGTTCAACGCCGGGCGCGGCTCCTCTGGCAAGCATCGCAGCCGGATCGAGCAACCGGTCCATCAGGGCGACATAGCCCTCGATATCGCTCGGCCCCACGTTAGCGCTGCCGGGCGTCGCGATACGCATCAAAAAGTCGGTGCCTTGCAGCAAGGCATCGATATGTTCGGGTTGCAGGTACAAGCGACCCTCCTGGGCGCTGACCAGGCAATCCTCCATCACATGCGCCACGCTGACCCCGGCGTCGACCCCGACGATCCGTGCGGCGCCCTTCAGCGAATGGGCCGCACGCATGCAGGCTTCCAGTTGATCGGCCTGGGTCGGATTGCGTTCCAGTGCCAGCAGGCCAGCGCTGAGCACCTGGGTCTGGGCTTCGGCTTCCAGGCTGAACAGCTCCAGCAGCGAGGCGTCGCGCATTTGATCGGGGGTCATGCGAGGCTCCGGGTCACGGCGGACAACAACTGTTCTTCATCCAGCCAACGCAAGCTGCGGCTTTTGAATTGCAACACACCCCGGGTGTATTTACCGCTGGCTTGCGAGCCGGAGCTGGAGGCGGCGTTCAAGGTGCGTTCATCGATAGCATGAATCCCGTCCACTTCATCCACCGGTACCACCACCGGGCCGCCAGGGGCGGCGATGATCAACATGCGCGGCATGACCCGCGCTCCATTAGCGACGACGGTGGTAGCGTCCAGCCCCAGCAATTCCACCAGCGACAGGCAGGCGACCAGGGCTCCGCGCACATTCGCCACGCCCAACAGCGCCCGTGAACGCTGGTGCGGCAAGGAGTGTATCGGCTGCAACGGCGCAACCTCGACCAGGCAGCGAGTTACCAGTGCCAGCCACTCTTCGCCCAGGCGAAACATCAACAGCGAGCGAGTGACGACATCGTTCTCGACGGCGATCGACTGCTGATGGTCTTCCTGTTGCAAGGCATAACGATCGAGCAGGCGGGTAGCGGCAGCGGCATACACCGCGCAATTGCGACAGTGAATATGGTCGGCCAACAACGGACAGGATTTGTCACCCTGGATACCGATGCGGTTCCAGCAGTCATCGATGGCCTGTGCATCCTCGTGGATCAGGTTCAACGAAACAGAACGGCTCATCGTTTACGCTCACTGTCAGCGGTGCGCTCGCTACGAGCGGCGCGTTCCTGCAATCGACGGGCACCCGCTGCGTCCCCCTGGGACGCCAGCAATACCGCCAGGTGCATCAAGGCTTCCGGGTGCTGCGGCTGCAGATACAGGGCCTTACGATAAAAACCCTGGGCCTCCAGCACACTGCCGGCGACATCACTGAGCAAACCCAGCCAGTAAAATACTTGAGCCACCGGTTCATGACTGCGCAAGTACTGCTCACAGGCGGCGCGAGCCTCGGCACTTTTGCCTTCGTTGGCCAACGCGGTGATGTTGGCGAGCAACGCCGCGGCATCAGTCGGCGCAGCATCTGCCTGGCCAGGCCTGGTCGCTGGCGCAACGCTGGCGAAAGGTCGGCTACGCGGGGGTGGCACCACACTGCGCATTGGCTGGCGCACCGGCAATGGCGTCGGAACAAAGGCCGGCGGTGGCTCGGGTTCAGGCTCGGTGTGCCGACTGAAGGCAAAGGATTGGGCAACACCGATCGAGCGCATGCCCAGGCGCCCCAGCAGACTGCCCTCGGCCGGGCCGATAAACAGCACGCCGTCGACATGGGTCAGGCGCTTGAGCACTTCAAACACCTGTTGCTGGGTCGGCTGATCAAAGTAAATCAGCAGGTTGCGGCAGAATACAAAGTCGTAGGCTGGCTCATTGGCCAGCAGGGCCGGATCCAGCAGATTGCCCACCTGCAGATGGACCTGTTCGCGCACCCGTTGACTGAGGTGATAACCGTCAGCCTCATCGCTGAAGTGACGTTCACGAAAATCGGTGTCCAGCCCGCGAAATGAGTTTTTGCCGTACATCGCGCGTTTGGCCCGCTCCACCGACAAAGGGCTGACATCCAGCCCTTCGACCTTGAACTGATGGGGCGCCAGACCGGCATCGAGCAGGGCCATGGCAATCGAATAGGGTTCTTCGCCGGTAGAACATGGCAGGCTGAGGATCCGCAAGGCCCGCATGTTGTTGATGTCGGCCAAACGTGCGACCGCCAGTCTGGCCAGGGTCGCGAAAGATTCCGGGTAACGGAAAAACCAGGTTTCCGGGACGATCACTGCTTCGATCAGCGCCAGCTGCTCATCTCGTGAACCTTGCAGTGTGTGCCAATACTCATCAGCACTCAGCACCTGTTGGGCATTGGTACGCTGGCGCACCGCACGCTCGATGATCGCCGGCCCAACGGACGCCACGTCCAGGCCGATGCGCTCCTTGAGGAAATCGAAAAAGCGCTGGTCGCTGCTCATGGGCGCTCCTCTAGCCGAGCGAGATCCAGAGGTGGCGACGGAAACAGCAGCGCACGGACCTCGGCGTCCAGCAAATCGGCGACCCGAATCCATTGCAGCAAGCCCTGCTGATCTTCGCGCACCGGCCCCAGATACGGCGCCTGGCGATTGTCCAGGCCATAGGGCTGAAAGTCCGCCGGGGCGCAGCGCAGGGTATCGGTGGCCTGTTCAAGAATCAGCCCGAGCAATTGCCCGGGCAGCGAAGCGTCCGGGCGATAGTGAACCAGCACCAGGCGAGTGCTGGTGCGCGCCTGAGCCGGCTGGCCGAAAGTCAGCGCGCTGAGATCGATCACCGGCACCACCGCGCCCCGATAGGCGAACACCCCGGCGACCCACAAGGGGGCTTTGGCGATCGGTTTGAGTGGCAGGCGTGGCAGCACTTCGGCCACCTCGATAGCCTGCAGGGCGTAGCGGTCGTTGCCGATGCGGAACAACAAAAACAACGAATGTCCAGGCGCCAATGCTACGCCGCGTTTCGCCGCGAGTTCGCTCATCAGACTTTGAATCGCGAGACGCCGCTACGCAGCCCCACCGCCACCTGGCTCAGCTCGTCGATGGCGAAGCTGGCCTGACGCAGCGACTCCACGGTCTGGCCGCTGGCATCACCCAACTGCACCAGCGCGTGGTTGATCTGTTCTGCGCCAGTAGCCTGGGCCTGCATGCCTTCATTGACCATCAGCACCCGCGGAGCCAATGCCTGGACCTGATGAATGATCTGCGACAGCTGCTCGCCGACCTGCTGCACTTCGGACATGCCGCGGCGCACTTCCTCGGAGAATTTGTCCATGCCCATGACCCCGGCCGATACCGCCGACTGGATTTCACGGACCATTTGCTCGATGTCGTAGGTGGCCACGGCGGTCTGATCCGCCAGGCGCCGTACTTCGGTGGCGACCACGGCAAAACCACGGCCGTACTCACCGGCCTTCTCGGCCTCGATGGCAGCATTGAGCGACAGCAGGTTGGTCTGATCGGCGACCTTGACGATGGTGACTACCACCTGATTGATGTTGCCGGCCTTCTCATTGAGGATCGCCAGCTTGGCATTGACCAGGTCGGCCGCGCCCATCACCGAGTGCATGGTGTCTTCCATGCGCGCCAGGCCTTGCTGACCGGAACCGGCCAACACCGAGGCCTGATCGGCGGCAGTGGAGACTTCGATCATGGTGCGTACCAGATCCCGGGAGGTGGCAGCGATTTCTCGCGAAGTGGCGCCGATTTCCGTAGTGGTCGCTGCCGTTTCAGTCGCGGTGGCCTGCTGTTGCTTGGAGGTGGCGGCGATTTCCGTGACCGAGGTGGTGACCTGCACGGATGAGCGCTGGGCCTGGGACACCAGCGACGTGAGCTCGGTCATCATGTCATTGAAGCCGGTTTCGACGGCGCCGAATTCGTCCTTGCGCTCCAGATTCAAACGCCCGCTCAAGTCGCCGCTGCGCATGACATCGAGGATTTCGACGATGCGGTTCATCGGCGCCATGATCGCGCGCATCAGCAGCAGACCGCACAGACCGGCAGCTAATATCGCAATCAGTAAAGAGACGCCCATGCTGATTTCGGCTTCAATCAGTGCGTCATCAATGGCACCCATGGACTTATCTGCCACACCCTTGTTCTGGGAAATGATCTCGGTGAGTTTCACGCGACCGGCTGACCAGATCGGGGTCAACTCTTCCTTGAAAACCCGCTCGGCGTCAGTATTTTGCTCACGATGGTGCAGATCAAGCACAGTGGCCAGTGTCTTGGTGTAAGCCTGATGCAGCATCTTGAATGCGTCGAACTCGGCTTGATCCTTGGGTCCATGGATGGTCTGCTGATAATTTGCCAGTTGCTGCTCGATTTGCTGCTCCAGGGATTTGAAGTCCGCCATGTGCTCTGAGTCATCCTCCCCTCCATGTTGCAGCCCGAACAGTTCCTCGACCTCCAGGTAATTATCGACCCAGACGCCACGAAGCATCGCGCTGAAGTACAAACCAGGCATGGCATCGGACCGTATGTTCTCCTCCGAGGACTCGATCTTGAGCAACCGGGAATACGAGACCACGACCATCAGCAACATGATGCCGATAATCACCGCAAAGCTCGCCAAAATGCGTTGGCGCAATGTCCAGTTCTTCACAGTCAGTCCTCGGGAGCCGTTCAAAATTCGGGGGAGTATAGCCGAGGCAGTGCCATGATTTATCAGCGGTTTGCGCACCACATCTCACTTGGAGTGGAGAAAGTCGGCATTCGCTCTGGATGGCTACTTTGGGGCTGACGTGGGGAACGCCGCCAGTGATGATTGGGTAGGAATTGACCGTGGATTGGTCGTTGCAGGGGCTGAAAATGGAGCGGACCCAAAAAGATCGCAGCCTGCGGCAGCTCCTACGGGCTGCGATCTTTCCGATTGACCCGCTTTCTCTGATTACAGCGAAGCCTGGCGAACCTGCTTCTCCAATTCGGCCTTCAAACCTGGTTCCAGCTTGAGCTGACGGGCCAGTTCATCCAGGTAGGACTTCTCCATGAAGCTCTCTTCATCCACCAGCATCACGCTGGCGATGTACATCTCGGCGGCCATTTCCGGGGTGCTGGCGGCGCGGGCAACGTCGGCCGGGTCCAGTGGCTTGTTGAGTTCGGCATGCAGCCAGTGCTGCAGTTCCTGATCGTTGTCCAGCTTGGTGAACTCACCCTCGATCAACTCCCGCTCGCGCTCATCGACATGCCCATCAGCCTTGGCGGCGGCAACCAGCGCCTTGAGGATCGCCTGGCTGTGCAATTCAACTTGCGCGGGTGGCAGGCGATCAAGGGTTTGCGGCTCGGCTTGTGGCGCCCCGGCCTGCTGTGCCTGCCAATTGCCGTAAGCCTTGTAGGCCAGGACCCCCAGCGCGGCGAGACCGCCATAGGTCAGTGCCTTGCCGCCAAAGTTGCGGGCTTTTTTATTGCCCAGCAACAAGCCCATCGCCCCCGCTGCCAGCGCGCCGCCGCCAGCCCCGGAAAGCAGGCTGCCCAGACCGCCCGAGCCGCCACCCAGCAAGCTGCCCAGTGCGCCCTTGTCCGAACCCGAGGTTTTGTTCTGAGTACCGCCGGCCTTGTTCTGCAACAGGTCCTGACCGGATTTGAGTAACTGATCGAGCAATCCGCGTGTATTCATTTGCCACCTCCAAAACCGGGGTTAACCGGATCGTTTAGGCCACCAGCCTAGTGCGAAGTGCCACACACCTGTCGGCGAGTGTGCTTCCAGATGTTACCCACTTCTTGAAGCTTGTTGCTGCTCCCAAGCCATCGATTAAAAAGATATACACTCAAGTAAATCTATAAAAACCGTCCACCGGGTATTGCCCCCATGATGACTCTGCGTCAGATCCGCCACTTCATCGCCGTGGCCGAAACCGGCTCGATCTCGGCCGCCGCCCAGGCGGTGTACATTTCCCAATCGACACTAACCCTGGCGATCCAGCAGCTTGAGCTGGAGATTGGTGTCAGCCTGTTCAATCGCCACGCCAAGGGCATGACCCTGACCCACCAGGGCCACCAGTTCCTGCGCCAGGCGCACTTGATCCTGGCCACGGTCGACAATGCCAAACGCAGCCTGCAACAAAGCACCGATCAGGTCGCCGGACAGTTGATCGTCGGCGTCACCAGCCTGGTGGCTGGTTATTACCTCGCGGACTTGCTGACGCGCTTTCAGCGCGCTTACCCCAACGTGGAAATCCGCGTGATGGAAGATGAGCGCCCCTACATCGAGCACTTGCTGGTCAGCGGTGAAATCGATGTCGGGGTGCTGATTCTGTCCAACCTGGAAGACCGCCACGCCTTGCAGACCGAAGTCCTCACCCATTCACCCCATCGCCTGTGGCTGCCGGCCCAGCATCCGTTACTGGACCACGACAGCATCAACCTCGCCGACGTCGCCCGCGAACCGCTTATTCAGCTCAACGTCGACGAAATGGACCGTAACGCCCAGCGCATGTGGTCCGGCGCGGGCTTGCAGCCGCGCATCACCTTGCGCACTGCCTCGACCGAAGCGGTGCGAAGCCTGGTAGCGGCGGGTCTCGGCGTGTCGATCCAGCCGGACATGACGTATCGCCCCTGGTCGCTGGAAGGCGACATCATCGAAGCCCGCCCGTTGGCCGACCTCAACCAGACCCTCGACGTCGGCCTGGCCTGGCGTCGCGGCACCGCACGGCCGGCCCTGGTGGACCCCTTTTTGACCGTGGCTCGCGAGCAACCCCATACCGGGCGCAAGCCATCTATTTAATCGAATGCAGCCTTCAGTATTTAGTATTTGTCGCCCTCAATCCCGACCACTAGGCTTTATGCATCTAATAAGAGGTCGGGCTCCAGTCGCAAGGGAGCACCATGGCCACACAAGAAAAGAGATCCCGAAAAATGCCCGCCACGCAGACCCCGTTGTTCACCGCTTTGTTGATCGATGGTGAATTGGTCGCGGGTCAAGGTTTTGTCGAGCCGATCCTCAACCCGGCCACTGGTGAAGTGCTGACGCACATCGCCGAAGCCAGCACCGAGCAGGTCGAAAGCGCTGTCCTGGCCGCGCACCGCGCGTTTGCCGGCTGGTCGCGGACCACGCCACAGCAGCGTTCGAACCTACTGCTGGCCATTGCCAACGCCGTGGAAAAACAAGCCGACCATCTCGCCCGCCTGGAATCGTTGAACTGCGGCAAGCCGCTGCACCTGGCGCGCCAGGATGATTTGACCGCCACCGTCGACGTATTCCGCTTCTTCGCTGGCGCCGTGCGTTGCCAGACTGGCCAGCTCAGTGGCGAGTACCTGCCGGGCTACACCAGCATGGTCCGCCGCGATCCGATTGGCGTGGTTGCCTCAATCGCCCCGTGGAACTACCCGATCATGATGGCCGCCTGGAAAATCGCTCCCGCCCTGGCCGCGGGCAATACCCTGGTGTTCAAGCCGTCGGAACACACGCCCCTGTCGATCCTGGCCCTGGCTCCGGCGCTGGCCGAGCTGCTGCCACGCGGGGTAATCAACATTATCTGCGGTGGCGGTGAAGGTGTCGGCAGCCATTTGGTCAGCCACCCGAAAGTGCGCATGGTCTCGCTGACCGGCGACATCGTCACCGGGCAGAAAATCCTCCAGGCCGCGGCAAAAACCCTGAAACGCACCCATCTCGAACTCGGCGGCAAAGCGCCGGTAATTGTCTGTAACGACGCCGACCTTCAAGCCGTGGTCGACGGCGTGCGCAGCTACGGTTACTACAACGCCGGGCAGGACTGCACCGCGGCGTGCCGGATTTATGCACAGGCAGGGATTCATGATCGCCTGGTCGCCGAACTCGGCGCCGCCGTCAGCAGCCTGCGCTTTGCCGGCAAGCGCGACGCCGACAACGAGATTGGCCCGCTGATCAGTACCCGCCAGCGTGACCGCGTGGCCAGCTTCGTCGAGCGCGCCCTCGGCCAACCACATATCGAACGCGTCACCGGTGCCGCGGTGCATTCCGGAGCAGGCTTCTACTACCAGCCAACCCTGCTCGCCGGTTGCAAACAGAGCGACGAAATCGTCCAGCGCGAAGTGTTCGGCCCAGTGGTCACCGTGACCCGCTTCGAGGACCTGGAACAAGCGGTGGACTGGGCCAACGACTCCGAATACGGCCTGGCGTCGTCGGTCTGGACCCAGAACCTGGACAAGGCCATGCAGGTCGCGGCGCGCTTGCAGTATGGCTGCACCTGGATCAACAGCCATTTCATGCTGGTCAGCGAAATGCCTCACGGCGGTTTAAAACGCTCGGGGTATGGCAAGGACCTGTCCAGCGATTCGCTGCAGGACTACAGCGTGGTGCGGCACATCATGGCCCGCCACGGTCAGCATTTGTAGAAACGCACTACGCTAATAACAAGCCAGAACAGGCCAGCTTCACCACGTTCACAACTGCCCCGACCATAATTAAAGAAGAGGGAAACCCCATGTTCGTGCACAAGACCGCACTGCTCAGTGCAATTACCACGGCATTGCTGGCCAGTGCCTGCATCCAGGCCGCCGAACCGCTGAAAGCCGTTGGCGCCGGCGAAGGCCAGCTGGATATCGTCGCCTGGCCGGGCTACATCGAACGTGGCGAAACTGACAAGAACTATGACTGGGTGACCGGTTTCGAGAAAGACACCGGCTGCAAGGTCAATGTCAAAACCGCCGGCACCTCCGATGAGATGGTCAGTTTGATGGCCAAGGGCGGTTACGACCTGGTCACTGCTTCCGGCGACGCCTCCTTGCGTTTGATTGCCGGCAAACGTGTGCAACCGATCAACACCGCGTTGATTGCGAACTGGAAGAACCTCGATCCTCGTCTCAAGGATGGACCTTGGTACGTGGTCAATAAACAGATCTATGGCACTCCCTATCAATGGGGGCCGAATGTACTGATGTACAACACCAACGTGTTCAAGCAGGCGCCTACCAGTTGGGGCGTGCTTTTCGACGCGCAGAACCTGCCGGACGGCAAGCCCAACAAGGGCCGCGTGCAGGCCTATGACGGCCCGATCTACATCGCCGATGCGGCGCTGTACCTCAAGTCGGCCAAACCGGAACTGGGCATCCAGAATCCTTATGAACTGACTGAAACCCAGTACAAGGCCGTACTCGAACTGTTGCGTGCCCAGCAACCGTTGATCCACCGCTACTGGCACGACACCACTGTGCAAATGAGTGACTTCAAAAACGAAGGCGTGGTGGCCTCCGGCGCCTGGCCGTATCAGGTCAACGGCTTGATGAACGAGAAACAGCCGATCGCTTCGACCATCCCCAAGGAAGGCGCCACCGGTTGGGCCGACACCACCATGCTGCACACCGAGGCCAAGCACCCGAACTGCGCCTACAAGTGGATGGACTGGTCGCTGCAACCCAAGGTCCAGGGCGACGTTGCGGCCTGGTTCGGTTCGCTGCCAGCGGTTCCGGCCGCCTGCAAAGAAAGCCAATTGCTCGGCGCTGAAGGCTGCAAGACCAACGGTTTCGACCAGTTCGACAAGATCGCTTTCTGGAAAACCCCGCAGGCCGAGGGCGGAAAGTTCGTGCCGTACAGCCGCTGGACCCAGGATTACATCGCGATCATGGGTGGTAGGTAAGCCCTCTTAAGGTCAAAAGAAGGATCAAAAGAAGGGTCAAAAGATCGCAGCCTTCGGCAGCTCCTACGCGCCTGTGGGCGCTGCGATCTTTTTGACGCCACACCCTATTATTCAATTGTTCAAAAGCGCGCCTTTTTGGAGCACCGCACCATGACGCTTGCAGTCCAGTTCACTAACGTTTCCCGGCAGTTCGGCGAGGTGAAAGCCGTTGACCGGGTTTCCATCGATATCCAGGACGGCGAGTTCTTTTCCATGCTCGGGCCTTCCGGCTCGGGCAAAACCACCTGCCTGCGCCTGATCGCCGGTTTCGAACAACCGAGCGCCGGCTCGATCCGCATTCACGGCAAAGAAGCCGCCGGCTTGCCACCCTATCAACGCGACGTGAACACCGTGTTCCAGGATTACGCACTGTTCCCGCACATGAATGTACTGGACAACGTCGCCTATGGCTTGAAGGTCAAGGGTGTCGGCAAGACCGAACGCCGCAATCGCGCCGAAGAAGCCCTGGGCATGGTCGCCCTCGGTGGTTACGGCGAGCGCAAACCGGCACAACTCTCCGGCGGTCAGCGTCAGCGTGTAGCCCTGGCTCGCGCGCTGGTCAATCGTCCGCGGGTGTTGTTGCTCGACGAACCGCTGGGTGCTCTCGACCTGAAACTGCGTGAGCAAATGCAAGGCGAACTGAAGAAGCTGCAACGCCAGCTTGGCATCACCTTTATCTTCGTCACCCACGACCAGACTGAAGCACTGTCGATGTCCGATCGTGTGGCGGTATTCAACAAGGGGCGCATCGAACAAGTCGACTCCCCGTGCAACCTGTACATGAAACCGGCCACCACTTTCGTCGCCGAATTCGTCGGCACCTCCAACGTGATTCGCGGCGACCTGGCCAGACAGTTGAGCGGCAGCGACCAGCCGTTCTCGATTCGCCCGGAACACGTGCGTTTCGCCGAGGGCCCGCTGGCCAGCCACGAAATCGAAATCAGCGGCCTGCTGCACGACATTCAGTACCAGGGCAGCGCCACCCGCTACGAGCTGAAACTGGAAAACGGCCAGACCCTGAACATCAGCCAGGCCAACAATCAATGGCTGGACAGCAGCATCCAGCATCAGCCCGGGCAACGGATCAGTGCACGCTGGGCCCGCGAAGCGATGATTCGCTTGACCGACACCGTTGTGAGCGAGGTCTGACATGAGCCTGGCCATGACCCACACCGCGCCCGGCCACTCGCCGTTGCGACGGTTTTCCAATCTGCTGTACCGCCGGCCCAATCTGTATCTGTCGATGCTGCTGGTGCCGCCGCTGCTCTGGTTCGGCGCAATCTATCTCGGCTCGCTGCTGATCTTGCTCTGGCAGGGTTTCTACACCTTCGACGACTTCACCATGGCGGTCACTCCCGACCTGACCCTGGCGAACTTCGCGGCGCTGTTCCAGCCGTCGAACTTCGACATCATCCTGCGCACCCTGGGCATGGCGGTCGCAGTGTCGATCGCCAGTGCCATAGTCGCCTTCCCCATTGCCTACTACATGGCGCGCTACACCACGGGCAAGACCAAGGCGTTTTTCTACATCGCGGTAATGATGCCAATGTGGGCCAGCTACATCGTCAAGGCCTATGCCTGGACCTTGCTGCTGGCCAAGGGCGGCGTCGCGCAATGGTTCGTTCAGCACCTTGGGCTGGAACCGGTGTTGCAGTTCGTGCTCGGCATTCCGGGTGTCGGCGGCAGCACCTTGTCCACCTCCCATCTGGGGCGTTTCATGGTGTTCGTCTACATCTGGCTGCCCTTCATGATCCTGCCGATCCAGGCCGCCCTGGAACGCCTGCCGCCGTCGCTGCTGCAAGCCTCCGCCGACCTCGGGGCCAAGCCGCGCCAGACCTTCATGCAAGTCACGCTGCCGCTGTCGATCCCGGGCATTGCTGCCGGGTCGATCTTTACCTTCTCGCTGACCCTCGGCGATTTCATCGTGCCGCAACTGGTCGGCCCGCCGGGCTACTTCGTCGGTAGCATGGTGTACGCCCAGCAAGGCGCGATCGGCAACATGCCGATGGCCGCGGCCTTCACCCTGGTGCCGATTGTGCTGATCGCCATTTACCTGTCCATCGTCAAACGTCTGGGGGCCTTCGATGCGCTCTGATGCAAAAAAACATAAGCCAGAGGAGCCTGGGGAACAAGCGTCCCTGGGCTTGCGCATGGCCGCCTGGGGCGGGTTGGTGTTCTTGCATTTCCCGATCCTGATCATCTTCATGTACGCCTTCAACACCGAAGACGCCGCCTTCAGCTTTCCACCCCAGGGCTTCACTCTGAAGTGGCTGAGCGTGGCCTTCTCCCGGCCAGACGTGCTCGAAGCGATCAAGCTGTCGCTGCAGATCGCCGCCATTGCGACGCTGATCGCCATGATCCTGGGCACCCTGGCGTCGGCCGCGTTGTACCGGCGGGATTTCTTCGGCAAACAAGGTATCTCGCTGATGCTGATCCTGCCGATCGCCCTGCCGGGGATCATCACCGGGATCGCCCTGCTCGCGACCTTCAAGACCCTGGGCATTGAGCCAGGCATGTTCACCATCATCGTCGGCCACGCGACTTTCTGCGTGGTGATCGTCTACAACAACGTCATCGCCCGCTTGCGTCGGACCTCCCACAGCCTGATCGAGGCCTCGATGGACCTTGGCGCCGATGGCTGGCAGACCTTCCGCTACATCATCCTGCCGAACCTCGGCTCGGCATTGTTGGCCGGCGGCATGCTGGCGTTTGCCCTGTCATTCGACGAAATCATCGTCACCACCTTCACCGCCGGCCATGAACGCACCCTGCCGCTGTGGCTGCTCAACCAACTCGGCCGACCGCGGGATGTACCAGTGACCAACGTCGTCGCGATGTTGGTGATGCTGGTGACCATGTTCCCGATCCTCGGCGCCTACTACCTGACTCGCGGAGGTGAAAGCGTGGCCGGGAGTGGCGGTAAGTAACTAACCCCCCCGTAGGAGCTGCCGCAGGCTGCGATCTTTAGCGTCATTGAAGCCGCCAAAGATCAAAAGAAAGATCAAAAGATCGCAGCCTTCGGCAGCTCCTGCGAACCGCATTGAAGAGGAAATCGACATGCAAACCAAACTGCTGATCAACGGCCAATTGGTCGACGGTGAAGGCGCCAGCCAGCCTGTGTTCAACCCGGCGCTGGGCCGCGTGCTGGTGGAAATCAACGAAGCCAGCGAATCCCAGGTCGACTCCGCCGTCCGAGCCGCCGATGCTGCCTTCGAGGGCTGGTCGCAGACCCCGCCCAGAGAGCGCTCGCTGCTGCTGCTCAAACTCGCCGATACGATCCAGGCCCACGGCGAAGAACTGGCCAAGCTGGAGTCGGATAACTGCGGCAAGCCCTACAGCGCCGCGCTGAATGACGAAATCCCGGCGATTGCCGATGTGTTCCGTTTCTTCGCCGGCGCCAGCCGCTGCATGAGCGGCACCGCCGGAGGCGAATACCTGGCCGGCCACACCTCGATGATCCGTCGAGATCCAGTCGGTGTGGTGGCCTCCATCGCACCGTGGAACTACCCGCTGATGATGGTCGCCTGGAAAATTGCCCCGGCACTGGCTGCCGGTAATACCGTGGTGCTCAAGCCGTCGGAGCAAACTCCACTGACCGCGTTGCGCCTGGCTGAACTGGCGTCGGAGATCTTCCCGGCCGGCGTGCTCAACCTCGTGTTCGGCCGTGGCCCCAGTGTCGGCAGCCCGCTGGTGACCCACCCGAAAGTGCGCATGGTGTCCTTGACCGGCTCGATCGCCACCGGCGCGAACATCATTTCCAGCACTGCTAACAGCGTCAAACGCATGCACATGGAACTGGGCGGCAAAGCCCCGGTGATCATCTTCGACGACGCCGACATCGATGCCGCGGTGGACGGCATTCGTACCTTCGGTTTCTACAACGCCGGCCAGGATTGCACCGCCGCCTGCCGTATCTATGCTCAGGAAGGTATCTACGACAAGTTCGTCGAGAAGCTCGGTGCGGCGGTCAGCAGCATCAAATACGGCTTGCAGGATGATCCCGCCACCGAGCTCGGCCCATTGATCACCGCTCAGCATCGCGACCGCGTCGCCGGGTTTGTCGATCGAGCCGTGGCGCAACCGCACATTCGCCTGATCACCGGCGGCAAGGTGGTGGAAGGCGACGGGTTCTTCTTCGAACCCACGGTGCTGGCCGACGCGCAACAGGACGATGAGATCGTCCGCCGCGAAGTGTTCGGCCCGGTGGTCTCGGTGACCAGATTCACCGACGAAGCACAGGCTCTGACCTGGGCCAACGATTCGGTCTACGGCTTGGCGTCATCAGTCTGGACCACCGACGTCGGCCGTGCCCACCGATTTGCCGCGCGGTTGCAGTACGGCTGCACCTGGGTCAATACGCACTTCATGCTGGTCAGCGAAATGCCCCACGGCGGGCAGAAGCTGTCCGGGTATGGCAAGGACATGTCCACGTACGGGCTGGAGGACTACACCACTGTGCGGCATGTAATGTTCAAGCACTAAAAGCTTCGCGGGCAAGTCGGATCGCCGTACCGCAGCTCCCACAGGTTCATCGCGATCCCTGTGGGAGCGAGCTTGCTCGCGATAGCGTCACCGCGATTCAGGTCAATACCGGCACTCAAGCAGTAGGCAAGCATTTGGCAACGGTGCCGGATGTGCGTGAACTCATCCTGAGTCAGTATCCGTTTGTCGCGCCCTATCGTCTGATGCACGGTCAGATACAGATATTGCGGATTTTGCATCAAAGAATGGAGCGCATGGAATACTGGTAAATCTTCTCCAATGGGAAAGCAATTGAGCAGGTTCTCATTCCCAGCGGTGTACGAGGGGGCATGAACCATGCCTCCCCCTCACCCAGTAAAGCGCCTCTAAAACCGCGAAACACTCCTCATCGCATCCACCAGATACCGCATGGCGATGCGATCGCTCTCCGACAATGCGCGGTATTGTTCCACCAGCTTCACCTCCTCCGAACTGAGTCGACGCGACTTTCGCGAGCTGCTCAAACCACAAACAAGAGCAAAAAAACCGGCAATACCCTGTACTTTCGACATGGACGATGTCCTCTGCACATCAAAGAAAAACAGCTCATCGCCCTAACGTTTTTTTCAGCAGTGGCTTGACACAAACCTGCTGCTGAAATCCACCGGCCTGAGGGCTAAAACCAGTCATGAGTAGAAGAATAGAAAACATCTGCAAGGTGAACAGGGGTTTTTAGAGTAATTAGTCAAAAAATGCAGGAATGCCCTTTAAAACAGAAAGTACTGTGGGAAAACTTTACCGACATTTCTTGTTTCACTGCCGCGCCATCTCTGCGCCATCATTCATTTTGCTCCGCAACCGAACGGTTTAAGCTATTTGGCATCTGTTAAGTGTCAGTTGCGTTTGGCCGAAGGCATGTCCGAACCTCAATTTCTGATCCAGCACGTGCCAGGAACGGCGCGGGATCGCCCAAGACAGGTTGTACTTATGCATCGCAGGAATCTGCTCAAAGCCTCCATGGCCATTGCCGCCTATACCGGTCTCTCGGCCAGCGGGCTGCTCGCCGCCCACGCCTGGGCTGGCACCGATACCGCCGATGGCGAGGCACAGACATTCGACTTCGAGACCTTGAAGGCTCAAGCCAAGCAACTGGCAGGCAGTCGCTACCTGGACACTAAGCAGGTATTGCCGCCGACACTCGCCACCATGGCCCCGCAACAATTCAACGCGATCCGGTACGACGGAAACCATTCGCTGTGGAAAGAACTGAACGGTCAATTGGACGTGCGGTTTTTCCATGTCGGCATGGGCTTCAAGCAACCGGTGCGCATGTTCAGCGTCGATCCCAAGACCCGCCAGGCGCGGGAAGTGCACTTCCGGCCATCGTTATTCAACTACGAGAAGACCACGGTCGATACTACTCAGCTCAAGGGTGACCTGGGTTTCGCCGGGTTCCAGCTGTTCAAGGCCCCGGAACTGGACAAGCACGATGTCGTGTCCTTTCTTGGCGCCAGCTATTTCCGCGCGGTGGATGCCAGTGGTCAGTACGGCTTGTCCGCTCGGGGTCTGGCAATCGACACCTATGCCAAGCGCAAGGAAGAGTTTCCCGATTTCACCAGGTTCTGGTTCGAGACACCGGACAAGGACAGCACGCGCTTCGTGGTCTACGCCCTGCTCGACTCGCCCAGCGCCACCGGGGCTTATCGTTTCGACATCGACTGCCAGGCCAATCAGGTGGTGATGGCCATCGATGCGCATATCAACGCACGCACCGCCATCGAGCAACTGGGCATCGCGCCGATGACCAGCATGTTCAGCTGCGGCACCCATGAGCGGCGCATGTGCGACACCATTCACCCGCAAATCCACGACTCGGACCGCCTGGCCATGTGGCGCGGCAATGGTGAGTGGATCTGTCGGCCGCTGAACAATCCGGCGACCTTGCAATTCAACGCCTTCGCCGACAAGGACCCGAAAGGTTTCGGTCTGTTGCAGACCGATCACGAGTTCGCCAGTTATCAGGACACTGTCGATTGGTATAGCCGCCGCCCAAGCCTGTGGGTCGAACCGACGACCGCCTGGGGCGAAGGTTCGATTGATCTGCTGGAGATTCCTACCACCGGTGAAACCCTCGATAACATCGTGGCCTTCTGGACGCCCAAACGGCCGGTCGCGGCAGGCGAATCGCTGAACTACGGCTACAAACTCTACTGGAGTGCGTTGCCACCGGTCGGCACGCCACTGGCGCGGGTCAACGCGACGCGCTCGGGCATGGGTGGTTTTATCGAAGGCTGGGCACCGGGCGAGCATTACCCAGAGGTGTGGGCTCGGCGTTTTGCCGTGGACTTTACCGGCGGTGGCCTGGATCGACTGCCCGAGGGCACCGGCATCGAACCGGTTGTCACTGCTTCGAACGGTCAGGTGAAGGACTTCAACGTGCTGCTGCTTGAAGACATCAAGGGTTATCGCGTGACCTTCGACTGGTACCCCACCAACGATAGCGTGGCGCCGGTGGAGTTGCGGTTGTTCATCCGTACAAATGACCGGACGTTGAGCGAGACCTGGCTGTATCAGTACTTCCCGCCAGCGCCGGACAAGCGTAAATACCCTTGATTTGATACATCGCCTAAATCGAGGGGGCATCGAAAAGATCGCAGCCTGCGGCAGCTCCTACGGGATCTGCACATGGCTGCGATAGTGCGGATGTACCCTGTCGGTGCAGGAGCTGCCGCAGGCTGCGATCTTTTGATCTTGCTTCAGGCGTACCTAGTCGCGCAAATCCGACTCATGGATCGGTTGATCACGGTGAGTCGCCCGCTGGTACTGCGACGGCCAAATGGCCTTGTGCCCGCCCAAGTCGTCATCGGCATGCAGCGGCCAGTAGGGATCACGCAGCAGTTCGCGAGCCAGCAGGATAATGTCGGCCTGACAGGTGCGCAGGATGTGTTCCGCCTGCGCCGGCTCGGTAATCAACCCGACGGTACCGGTGGAGATGCCCGCCTCCTTGCGCACACGCTCGGCAAAGCGCGTTTGGTAACCCGGTCCCGTAGGGATCTCCGCATTCGCCGCGGTGCCGCCCGAGGACACATCGATCAGGTCTACCCCCAGGGCGTGCAGGCGTCGCGCCAGCTCGACGGTTTCATCCGGGTTCCAGCCGTCCTCGACCCAATCGGTCGCCGACACCCGGACGAACAGCGGCAACTCTTCAGGCCATACCGCCCGCACCGCTTCCGTCACTTGCAGTACAAGACGAATGCGATTCTCGAAAGAGCCACCATATTGATCGCGTCGCTGATTGCTCAACGGCGACAGAAACTGGTGCAGCAGGTAACCGTGGGCGGCATGCACTTCGACCACTTTAAAACCGGCAACCAACGCGCGATTGGCGGCATCGACAAAGGCTTGAATGACCTCGGCGATCTGCCCTTCATCCAGCTGTTTCGGCGCAGTATGTTCGGGGTCGTAGGCAATCGGCGATGGGCCAACCGGAATCCAGCCACCGTCGGCCGGTTTGACGCTACCGTGTTTGCCCAGCCACGGACGATGGGTGCTGGCCTTGCGCCCGGCGTGTGCCAGCTGGATACCGGCGACGGCGCCCTGGGCGGTGATAAAGCGAGTGATGCGTTGCAGCGGCTCGATCTGTTCATCGTTCCACAGGCCTAAATCCTGAGCGGTGATTCGCCCTTCGGCGGTGACTGCCGTGGCCTCGGTAAACACCAGACCGGCACCGCCCACGGCGCGGCTGCCGAGGTGAACAAGATGCCAGTCATTGGCCAGCCCATCGGCGCTGGAGTACTGGCACATCGGCGACACCGCGATGCGGTTGAGCAGCGTCAATTGACGAATGGTGTAGGGTTCAAGCAGCAGACTCATGGGGCACCTCTCAATCAGTGGTCAGGCTCCAGGGTTCTGTTTGAATAGTCGACGAGTGACTGGAAGGATGTAGCACCCGCCCCCGCGGGCAAAAAAAGACAAGACGTCACAAGGCCAATCAAGCAGTGCTTAGAGCCTAGTCGACAACGCGGGATGAGGGGGGCTAAAGAACCCGGTTTTGGAGTCTGACGAAATGTGATTGCAGATTCAGGGCCGCTGCGCGACCCAGCGGGAGCAAGCTCCCTCGCCACAACAGCTACCGCGGTTCGATATGGGCAATCATCAACTGCACCGTTTCCTGGCCGCGGAACTCGTTGAGATCGAGTTTATAAGCAAGCTCGACCCAGCGAATGGTCGGATTGGGCCAGATTTCGCGATCGATGCCGAATGCGATGCCGTCGAGTTTCAATGAACCGCATTCACTTTTGAGCACCACTTTCAGGTGCCGCTCACCGACGATGCGCTGCTCGACCAGCTGAAACACGCCATGGAACAGCGGCTCCGGAAAGTGTTGTCCCCAGGGACCGGCGTGGCGCAACGCGCGGGCCAGTTCCAGATGGAACTCTTCGACCGCCAGCGTACCGTCCGAGAGCAGCCGCCCGGTCAGGTCCTCCTCACGCAGTTGGCGACGGACCTCAACGTCAAACGCCTCGGCAAACGCCGGGAAGTTCTGCTCCGGCAGCGACAGCCCGGCCGCCATGGCGTGGCCGCCAAACTTGCTGATCAATTCAGGATGTTTCGCCGCCACCGCATCCAGTGCGTCACGGATATGGAACCCCGGCACTGAACGCGCCGAGCCTTTGAGCATCCCTTCGCCAGCATCGGCAAAGGCGATAGTCGGGCGGTGGTAGCGCTCTTTCATACGCGAAGCGAGGATCCCGATGACACCCTGGTGCCAATCGGCTTCGAACAGGCACAGCCCGAACGGCATCGATTCCAGTGGCAAGTCCTTGAGCTGGGCCAGCGCTTCGCGCTGCATGCCTTGTTCGATGGATTTGCGATCCTGGTTCAGTTCGTCGAGCTGGGTAGCCATTTCCCGCGCACCAGCAATGTCTTCGCTGAGCAAGCATTCGATGCCCAGGCTCATGTCATCCAGGCGCCCTGCTGCGTTCAGACGCGGGCCGATAATAAAACCCAGGTCGGTGGAAGTGATTCGCGAGTGATCGCGCTTCGCGACTTCCAGAATCGCTTTGAGACCTGGCCGTGCACGCCCGGCGCGAATCCGCTCAAGTCCCTGATGCACCAGGATGCGATTGTTGGCATCCAGCGGCACCACGTCGGCCACACTGCCCAGCGCCACCAGATCCAGCAGCTCGCCGATGTTGGGCTGCGGCGTGTTGTCGTACCGGCCCAGGCTACGCAACCGCGCGCGCAACGCCATCAGCACGTAAAAGATCACCCCGACCCCCGCCAGAGCCTTACTCGGGAACTCGCAACCCGGCTGATTCGGGTTGACGATGGCGTCCGCCACCGGCAATTCGTGACCTGGCAAGTGGTGGTCGGTGACCAGTACGGTCAGCCCCGCCGCTTTCGCTGCAGCCACGCCTTCGACACTGGAGATGCCGTTGTCCACGGTGATCAGCAGCTGTGGTGTGCGCTGCAACGCCACCGCGACAATTTCCGGGGTCAGGCCGTAACCGTATTCGAAGCGATTGGGCACCAGGTAGTCGACGTGAGCAGCGCCCAGCAGGCGCAATCCGAGCAGGCCGACGGTGCTGGCGGTCGCGCCATCGGCGTCGAAGTCACCGACGATCAGGATGCGTTGACGTTGCTCCAGTGCCAGCACCAGCAGATCCACCGCCGCATCGATGCCCTTGAGTTGCTGATACGGGATCAAGCGCGCCAGGCTCTTGTCCAGTTCAGCCTCCGATTGCACGCCACGGGCCGCATAGAGGCGGGTCAGCAGCGGCGGCAGGTCACCGAGAAACGGCAGGACAGCGGGCAACAGGCGGGGTTCGATACGCATGGGACGAGGGATTCTGCTCTTCAGGAAAAGGGATCAAACACAGGTGATGCAGACGGCTGGCGAGAATCAGCCGCGCTCGCCGGTCAGCCACTGCAGCTGGACTTCGTGCTGGCCGCGATCGTCGGTGACGAAAATCGTGCCTTCGCTGATCATCACATCCCACTTGATTACGCGCGGCATGTCTTTGGCCAGCACTTCCAGAATCTCTTGCGGCACAGCGGCGATGTTGACGT
Source organism: Pseudomonas sp. KH_050 (assembly GCF_057838875.1). Taxonomy (NCBI): domain Bacteria; kingdom Pseudomonadati; phylum Pseudomonadota; class Gammaproteobacteria; order Pseudomonadales; family Pseudomonadaceae; genus Pseudomonas; species Pseudomonas sp. KH_050. The sequence continues at coordinate 5,524,683 of NZ_CM174478.1, forward strand.
TTTTCAGGTTTTTCACCGCCGGGATCACTTTGGTTTCCCAGACCCGCAAGCTGCCATAGGCCAGCAAACTGGTGCGTTCGGTGCGACGCGAGCACCAGGTCAGGCGATCGGCGTCAGGCTGGCCGACTTCAATCCAGTGCAAGACACGGTCATCCAGGCTTTTTTCCCACAGGGCGGGTTCGTCTACTTCTGACAGACCACGCCCAAAGGACAGCTGCTCGTTGTACCAAAAGGCATAGGCCAGCAGGCGTACGGTCATCCGTTCTTCGGTTTCCGAAGGATGGCGGGCGATGGTCTGTTTGACGTTTTCGTATACCCCACGATCGAGGTCAGTAAGGTTCAGTTCAAACTTGTAGGTCGTGGACGGCTGGGCCATGAAAGGGCTTCTTGATACGAGGAAAGGCGGCAAGTCTAACCGATGCACAGGCCAATCAACGAATCCCGAGACTCATCAACCTTTAGCGAGATAGCCGGGCTATGTTAAAACGCTCTCTTCGTTCATCCGTTTGTCCTACAGGATTTCCCATGCCGCTCACCGCCAAACCGCTTGCCGGGGTCAAAGTCATCGAACTCGGCACCTTGATCGCCGGGCCTTTCGCATCGCGTATCTGCGGCGAATTCGGCGCCGAGGTGATCAAGGTCGAATCCCCGGATGGCGGCGATCCCCTACGTAAATGGCGCAAGCTTTATGAAGGAACTTCGCTGTGGTGGTTCGTCCAGGCGCGCAACAAGAAATCCCTGACCTTGAACCTGAAACACCCGGACGGCCTGGCGATTCTCAAACAGCTCCTCAGCGAAGCCGACATCCTCATCGAAAACTTCCGCCCCGGTGTGCTGGAAAAACTCGGCCTCGGCTGGGAAGTTCTGCATGCGTTGAATCCGAAACTGGTGATGGTGCGCCTCTCGGGTTTCGGTCAGACCGGGCCGATGAAGGATCAGCCGGGTTTTGGTGCCGTCGGCGAATCCATGGGTGGCTTGCGCTACATCACTGGCTTCGAGGATCGACCGCCGGTGCGCACCGGTATTTCCATTGGTGACTCGATTGCCGCGCTCTGGGGCGTAATTGGCGCGTTGATGGCGCTGCGTCACCGCGAGGTCAATGGCGGTCAGGGGCAAGTGGTGGACGTTGCGTTGTATGAAGCAATATTTGCCATGATGGAAAGCATGGTTCCGGAGTTCGACGTCTTCGGCTTTATCCGTGAGCGCACCGGCAACATCATGCCGGGAATCACGCCCTCCTCCATCCACACCAGCGCCGACGGCAAGCACGTGCAAATCGGTGCCAATGGCGACGCAATCTTCAAGCGCTTCATGCAGGCGATAGGTCGCACGGATCTGTCTGAAGATCCAACCCTGGGCAGCAACGATGGTCGCGACGCTCGGCGCGATGAACTATACGGGGTGATCGATCGCTGGGTCAGCTCATTGCCACTGGATGCGGTGATCGAGCAATTGAATCTGGCCGAAGTACCGGCCAGCCGGATCTTCAGCGCTGAAGACATGTTCAGCGATCCGCAATTTCTCGCTCGGGAAATGTTCCTGCAGGCCAGGCTGCCCGATGGCAAAGCCTTCAAGATGCCGGGAATCGTTCCGAAACTCTCGGATACCCCGGGTACATCCGAGTGGGTCGGGCCAGCGCTCGGCGAACATAACGTGCAGGTGCTGAACGATCTTGGCTACGACGCCGAGCAGATCAACCGCCTGCGCGAAGTCGGGGCTATCTAAGCTGAGGTGCCTGTCTTTGATTCGCCTGCTGAGCATTTTTCCGTTGCTGGCGTGCCTGCTGGCAGTGCCAGGGGCGGTTCAAGCCAAGGAGACGTTAGTCTGGCTGCTGCGCGACTTGCCACCCTTGACGATTTTCGAGGGACCGCAAAAAGGACGCGGAGCGATCGATCAATTGATTCCGCTCCTGATCGCCAGCATGCCGGAATACGATCACCAGATTGTGCGGGTCAACCGTGCGCGCGGCATGCAAATGCTTCGTGCCCACTCATTCACCTGCGATCCTTCGCTGATCTGGAATAAAGAGCGCGCACAGCGAATCGTATATTCGATACCGGCCCTCAGGATCATGAGCAACGGCCTCGCAGTGCGACGTCAAGACCGCGCGGCTCTGGCTCCGTTCATGGTCGACGGTCAAGTCGATCTGACATCACTGCTGGCCCGTAGCGGCAAGAAACTCGGGGTGGTTGCCGAGCGCAGTTATGGTCAAACGGTAGACGGTCTGCTGCAACAGGCAGCAGCCGAGGCATTGGCTGCGCACTATGGCAATGACGCGCTGGGCAGCCTGCTGCAAATGCAGCGTCTGGGCCGTCTGAGCGCGTTATTGGGCTACTGGCCGGAAATCCGCTACCAGGCGCAGCAACAAGGCATATCACCCGCAGAGCTGGCGTTCTACCCGATCAAGAATACGGAAAAATATCAGTCGATTCATGTCGGTTGCTCGGATACCGCGCAAGGGCGTCAAGCCATCACCCGCATCAACAAGGCCTTGGGCGATTTGCGTCAGGATACACTGAGCGGATTCTATGCCGCCTGGCTTGATCCAGAGATGCGTCGCGATTATCTGGCAGATGCCAGGGCATTTTTTCAGGGCCCGTCGGGGCAATGACAAACGCCAGGCAAAAAGAAACCCCGAGAAGTGGGGAGACGACTCGGGGTTAAACGTGGCCTATAAAGACCAGTACAACAAGCTACAAGCACCGGAGCACAATGCTTGATCCTGTTGTACAAAATCTGACTGGTCCGACGGCATTAAGGTTCCCCAAATACTAAAATCAATTGTTCCTGGCGAACACCTTGTCCTGTGCGGCGTTGCGCAAAGCGGCAATAACACAGGGTTCGAGGCGCCCTTCGGCAATCAACACATCACGATGCAGACCGTCGACAACATCTGTCAGCGCACGTTTGTCGGCCAGCTGAGCCTGATTGAACTCCCGCTCGACCACAATGGCTCCGGTGGCATTCTTCAAGGTCACCAGGCATTCGCCATGGGCACCCGACGGGGTCAGGGCTACCTGATAGGGGGTCAACGCCTCCCCTAGCAACAGGCGGATACTTTCCATCTCGATCACCACTCAATAGTCCGAAAACAAAGTGCCTAAGGGCGTGTCCACAGTAAATGACCACCGGCCCGAGGAGAAAGTCGTCACGTCGACCGAAAGCGAGTCACGTCAATGTGAGTGTGTAGAGCATGCAGGTGAAACATGACAGAGATAAAACAGCTGGCCCGCCGTCAATCGGTGCCAGGCCCTTTGCGCTCATTACAATCGATCCAGCCACCCAGCAATCCCCGTAAATGCCCCTCTGCACTGTAGAACGGAACCGTCCACTGATAGACGTTCATAACGCCGGTTTTAAACCTCAATTGTCTATTGATGAATCTGGTTCTTTGCGTGTTCAACTGCTCCATGAGCTCCACATGCAGCTGCTCGGCCATCTCCTTGGGGAAGACATCGACCTCTGTCAACCGGCGTCCCTGTACTTGATCCTGGCGAACCGATAACCGCTCTTCATAGCTTTTGTTGCACATCACCAGACGCGCTTCCAGATCGCGGACAAAAACCGGACTTGGAATGGCATTGAGCAGCACACGTTCAAAAGCCAGCTGATCACTGAGTTGTTTTTCGACCTTGAGGCGCTGTTGCACCTGACGCTTGAGCTGACGATCCCAAACCAGGGAAATCAATCCAAACACCATGGCGACAACTGCCCCCCAACACACCCAGCGCGAAACACGCTGCCATAAGGAGAGCGGTGCCGCAGGCGCAATGCCGCCCAGCCACTTCTGGCGAATACCGCGCAACTCGGCGGCGGTGAACGCATCAAGCGCCTTGTTGAGGATGCTCAATAACTGTGGCTGGTTTTTACGGATCGCGAGGTGATCGGACATCCATTTACCTTCCAGACGGCGCCCCACCTTGAGTTGTCCTAGCGGATATAGATGCGCGCCCGTCTCGTTCTCGATGGTTACATCCGCCTCGCCACTTTCCACCAGGGACCTGGCTTCGGTATAGGTCTTGACCGAGCGCAGACGAATATCCGGGTAGTCAGCTTTTATATTGGCCTCCAGAGCATGTCGTTCCGGTAGCACCAAAACCCTCCCTGAGAGTTTATCCAGGGAAACCCATGGGGATTCGTCTGCCCGGATCACGAAGACCCAGCCCGATCCTCCAAAGGCATGACTGAAATCGAGAAACGCTTTGCGCTCGTCATTCACCGCAAGGGTCGTACTCATGTCCGCCTTGCCATTTTCCAGCAGCCCGAGCATTTGAGCGTTGGAAAAGGTTTCCTCATGGATAAACTGCAAACCCGTCAGCGCTGAAATGTGCTTGAGGATATCGCTGTTCAATCCGGCCCACTGCCCGCGCTTGTTCTTGAACAGATACAGCGGATATTGCAATGAAGCCACTATGACTTGAGGGTGTTCCCGGATCCATTCCAGCTCTGCTGCATCAAGCATGGAAGCCTTGCCCGCGATAGAGGCCTCAGGAGCCGCTGCCCCGCTGTGAGCCGCCAAGGCGGGATGACCGACTCCCACCGCTGCAAAAAAAAACCACCAGCACAGGGCCAGTTTGAACCCTCCAAAAAACCGCATTGCCGCTCCCTTCACTGTCATTCGCCCGTCCCTCAACGGCGAAACTATGACAAGTGTGGCACGCAGAAATGAGAAAGCCCGTCAGAGACGGGCTTCAATATGTGACAGTTCTAGTCAATCAAAGAGGCTTGCCGCGGTTGCCATGCTGACTGACAAAGGCCTGTACGGCTTTTAGGTCATTGGCCAACACAGTGCAGCGTTCATCTCGCTCGAACAAATCAGAAAGATGAGCCGGTAGCTCAAGGGCTTTTCCTACGCCGGCTTTTTCCACGGCTTCAGGGAACTTGACCGGGTGAGCGGTTCCCAGAATCACCATTGGAATATCCAGGCTGCGACGGCACTCACGGGCAGCCTTGACACCGATGGCCGTATGCGGGTCCAGCAACTCACCGCTTTGGGCGAAGACTTCAGCGATGGTTTCGCAGGTTTGTGCATCATCAACCGCCAGCGAATCGAACAGTTTGCGTGTTTCGGTCCAGCGATCGTCATCAACGCTGAAACCGCCGCCCTGCTTGAAGGTTTCCATCAGGCCAGCCAGCGCAGCGCCGTTACGACCATGCATGTCGAACAACAGACGCTCGAAGTTCGACGAAACCATGATGTCCATCGACGGCGACAGGGTCGCGTGCAGGGTTTGCTTGACATACTGATTGCCGCTCATGAAACGGTGCAGGATGTCGTTGCGGTTGGTGGCGACGATCAATTGATTGATCGGCAGGCCCATGTTGCGTGCCAGATAGCCGGCGAAGATATCGCCGAAGTTGCCGGTCGGCACCGAGAACGATACCGAACGGGCCGGACCGCCCAGCTGCAGGGATGCATGGAAGTAGTAAACGATCTGGGCCATGATCCGCGCCCAGTTGATCGAGTTTACTGCGACCAGGCGCGTGCCCTTGAGGAAGCTCTGGTCGGCGAAGCTGGCCTTGACCATTTCCTGGCAGTCATCGAAGTTGCCATCGATGGCGATGTTGTGGATGTTCTCGCCGAAGATGGTCGTCATCTGCCGACGCTGAACCTCGGAGACACGGTTGTGCGGGTGCAGGATGAAGATGTCGACGTTTTCGCAGTGCTTGCAGCCTTCGATCGCCGCCGACCCGGTATCACCGGAAGTGGCGCCAATGATGACCACGCGCTCGCCACGTTTTTCCAGCACGTAATCCAGCAGTCGACCCAGCAGTTGCAGGGCAAAGTCCTTGAACGCCAGGGTCGGGCCATGGAACAGCTCGAGCACCCATTCGTTACCGTTCAGCTGACGTAGCGGCGCCACGGCACCGTGGGAGAACACGGCGTAGGTTTCTTCGAGAATTTTCTTGAAATCGGCATCCGGAATACTGCCGGTAACGAACGGGCGCATCACCCGGAACGCCAGTTCGTGGTACGGCAGGCCCGCCCAGGAGGCGATTTCTTCCTGGGTGAAGCGTGGCAGGTTTTCCGGCACGTAAAGGCCGCCGTCACTGGCCAGACCGGCCAGCAGGACTTCTTCGAAATTCAGGGCCGGTGCCTGGCCGCGGGTACTGATATAACGCATGACTGGCTCCAATAGACAGTGTTCGCAAACCCGGGCCCGCACGCGAGCCCGGTGAACGATAACGGCTTAGTTCAGGTGCTCGACGCGGATCCGTACGACCGGACCGACCACGTCTGCCAAGGCTTCCAGAGCGGCGATCGCATCATTCATGCGCTGTTCCAGCACACGGTGGGTCAGCAGGATCATCGGCACCAGACCGTCATGCTCTTCGACTTCTTTCTGCATGATCGATTCGATGTTGATGCCGCGCTCCGACAGGATGCTCGCGACCTGGGCCAGTACGCCCGGATGGTCCTTGGCCTGGATACGCAGGTAGTAAGCACTTTCACAGGCTTCGATCGGCAGGATCGGATGGGCCGATAGCGAGTCCGGCTGGAAGGCCAGGTGCGGGACGCGGTTTTCCGGGTCCGAGGTCATGGCGCGAACCACGTCCACCAGATCGGCGATCACCGAGGAAGCCGTCGGCTCCATGCCGGCACCGGCACCGTAGAACAGCGTCGAGCCCGCGGCGTCGCCGTTGACCATGACCGCGTTCATCACGCCGTTGACGTTGGCGATCAGGCGATCAGCCGGGATCAGCGTCGGGTGCACCCGCAACTCGATGCCCCTGGAAGTGCTGCGCGCCACACCCAGGTGCTTGATGCGATAGCCCAGGGCTTCGGCATAGTTCACGTCGGCGGTAGTCAGCTTGGTGATGCCTTCGGTGTAGGCCTTGTCGAATTGCAGCGGGATGCCGAAGGCGATGGAGGCCAGGATCGTCAGCTTGTGGGCCGCATCGATGCCTTCGACGTCGAAGGTCGGATCGGCTTCGGCGTAACCCAAGGCTTGCGCCTCGGCGAGTACGTCTTCGAAAGTGCGACCCTTCTCACGCATTTCGGTGAGGATGAAGTTGCCGGTGCCGTTGATGATCCCGGCGACCCAGTTGATGCGGTTGGCGGACAGGCCTTCACGGATCGCCTTGATCACCGGAATGCCACCCGCCACAGCCGCTTCGAACGCCACAATCACACCCTTCTCGCGGGCCTTGGCGAAAATCTCATTACCGTGAACGGCGATCAATGCCTTGTTCGCGGTGACCACATGCTTGCCATTCTCGATGGCCTTGAGTACCAGCTCGCGGGCAACGGTGTAGCCGCCCATCAGCTCTATAACGATGTCGATCTCAGGGTTCGTGGCCACTTCGAAGACATCGTTGGTAATCGCAATACCGGTCGTTTGGAACTGAGGCTTTGGCGTGCGCATGGCAATTTGTGCCACTTCGATTCCACGCCCGGCACGACGAGCAATTTCCTCGGCGTTGCGCTGAAGTACGTTGAAGGTACCGCCACCGACGGTCCCTAACCCACAGATGCCTACTTTGACCGGTTTCACTGTGAACTCCCCATGAAACGGCCGACTCAAGGTCGGCCGTGGAAACAGCCGCACAACGCGCGGCTCTCTATTAATGGAACGACGACCGCAGTCACCGCACCATGATCGTCAACGGCTTGGCGTGACGATGCAGGATTATTTCGCACCCAGTGCCAGTTTGGCGACTTGTGGCGCAGGCTGATAGCCCGGAATCACTTGGCCATCGGCCAAAACGATGGCCGGTGTACCGTTCACACCAATAGACTGACCGATGGCGAACTGTTTGGAAACCGGGTTGGCGCACTTGGCCGCCTTGATTTCCGTGCCGTCGACCATCTTGTCCATCGCCGCTTTCTTGTCTTTCGAGCACCAGACCGCTTGCAGCTGCTCGTCACCCGGCGAACCCAGGCCCTGACGGGGGAAAGCGACGTAACGCACTTCAATACCCATTTTGTTCAGCTCAGGCACTTCGGCATGCAGCTTGTGGCAGTACGGGCAGGTGGTGTCGGTGAATACCGTGATGTGCGATTTGGTTTCGCCGATGGCCGGATAAACCACAGTTTCGGCGACAGGGATGCCATTAATCAACTTGGAAACGCCCAGACGCTCGGTTTTTTCGGTCAGGTTGACCGGTTTGCCGTCCTTGAGCTGGAACAGGTAACCCTGCATGACGAACTGGCCGTCGGCACTGGCATACAGCACGCGGCTGCCTTTGAGTTTGACTTCGTACAGACCGGCCACTGGACTGGCGCTGATGGTATCGACTGGCACTTCGAGTTGCAGGTTATCGAGGCTCTTGCGAATCGCTTTCTCCGCAGCGTCATCGGCCACCGCAAAGGTACTGACCAACGCAATGGCTGCGGCGGCGAAAATCTGGGTCACGCGCATGGGAACTCCTGAAGGCGGACAAATGGAACGACTGGAACGCCGGTACTGAAACATCGGGGGTTCAGCCGCCCACTGTACAAACCGGCAAAGCCTACCACATAAGGCCCCTGTGGCCGAATGCGGCTGACGCAAGAGCTACAAAGCTTTTGTGGGAGCGAGCCTGTTCGCGATAGCTATCTGTCAGTTACATCAATGCTGAATGTGCCGCCGTATTCGCGAGCAGGCTCGCTCACACAAGAGGACACGGTCAACCGCGCGGATGGTGTTTGGCGTGCAGGTCTTGCAAGCGGGCACGTGCCACATGGGTGTAGATCTGCGTAGTCGAGAGATCGCTGTGGCCGAGCAGCATCTGCACCACCCGCAGGTCGGCACCGTGATTGAGCAGATGGGTGGCAAAGGCATGGCGCAAGGTATGCGGGGACAAGGACTTGCCGATCCCGGCGACTTTCGCCTGGTGCTTGATGCGGTGCCAGAACGTTTGCCGGGTCATCTGATCGCCACGCAGGCTGGGAAACAGCACATCGCTGGGGCGCCCGCCCAGCAGTTCGTGGCGGGCGTCGCGCATGTAACGCTCGACCCAGACGATCGCCTCCTCGCCCATCGGCACCAGCCGCTCCTTGCTACCCTTGCCCATCACCCGCAGCACGCCCTGGCGCAGATTGACCTGCTCCAGGGTCAGGCTGATCAGTTCGGTCACCCGCAGGCCACAGGCATACAGCACTTCGAGCATGGCACGATCACGCTGACCGATGGCCTCACTCAGGTCTGGTGCCGTCAGCAGCGCTTCGACATCGGCCTCAGACAAGGATTTGGGCAACGGCCTGCCGAGTTGTGGCATATCGATCTGCAAGGTTGGATCGAGCGCAATCAGCTTCTCCCGCAGCAAGTACCGATAAAAGCCACGCACACCCGAGAGAAAACGCGCGGTGGAACGTGGCTTATAGGCTTGCTCAAGACGCCAGGCCAGGTGATCGAGGATCAGCTCGCGGCCGGCATTGATCAACTCCAGGCCCTGCTCCTGCAGCCAGCCGTTGAACAGCGCAAGATCACTGCGATAGGCATTGCGGGTATTTTCGGCCAGGCCTTTTTCCAGCCATAAGGCATCGAGAAACTGATCTATCAGGGGATGGTCGATGGCAGGCATGAGCACTCAGGATTCGCAAGCTCAAGGCCGCGCGTGAAGAGACAGTGGATCGGGTCGATGGGCTCTAGTCTTTCATAGCCAGTTGTTTCAAGGAACAGGGAGCCCCCCCAAAAAATCGTCCGGCCCCAAGATCAAAAGATCGCAGCCTGCGGCAGCTCCTACGGGGGGATCGGCGCAACAACGAGTGAACACGGTCGGCGCAGTGATCGAAAAAGACAAAAAACGGGCAACAAAAAAGCAGCCCGCAGGCTGCTTTTTTTTTTGCATCGAAAAGCTGGACTTAAGCCAGTTTTTCCTTGATGCGAGCTGCTTTACCGGACAGGTCACGCAGGTAGTACAGCTTGGCTTTACGTACGTCACCGCGACGTTTAACGGCCATGCTGTCGATTTGCGGGCTGTAGGTCTGGAAAGTACGCTCTACGCCAACACCGTTGGAGATTTTACGAACGGTGAAAGCACTGTTCACACCACGGTTACGCTTGGCGATTACTACGCCTTCGAACGCTTGCAGACGCGAACGGTCGCCTTCCTTCACTTTCACCTGAACGACAATAGTGTCGCCCGGGGCAAAGGTAGGGATCTCTTTGGTCATCTGCTCTGCTTCGAGTGCAAGAATGATTTTGTTAGTCATGCTGTGCTCCTAAGGTAAATCGTCGGATCTACCATCGATACGTTGTTAACTATCGTCCCGCTCGCGGATGTATTCCTCGAGCAGCTTCTTCTCTTCTCCAGAAAGCGAGCGGCTTTCCAGAAGATCGGCGCGTCGTTCAAAGGTCCGCCCAAGGGACTGCTGTAAACGCCAACGCCGGATGTGTGCGTGGTTGCCACTAAGCAACACGTCGGGAACACGCTGATCCGCATACACCTCCGGTCGGGTGTAATGCGGGCAATCCAGCAGACCATCCGTGAAGGAATCTTCCTCGGCGGAGTCCGCATGCCCTAAAGCTCCAGGCAGCAGTCGTGTAACCGCATCTATCAGGACCATCGCCGGCAGCTCGCCGCCAGACAGAACATAGTCCCCAATCGACCACTCTTCATCGACATGAGCTTCAATAAAACGCTCGTCAATGCCTTCATAGCGGCCGGCAATCAGGATTAATGCTTCCTCATTCGCCAACTCGCGCACCGCCGACTGAGTCAGTTGACGGCCTTGGGGCGACAAGTAAATTACCTTCGCCGCCTCCCCGGCTGCCTGCCTGGCCTGAACCAGAGCATCTTCCAGGGGCTTGATCTTCATCACCATGCCCGGACCACCGCCAAATGGGCGATCGTCCACAGTGTGATGTCGATCCGTCGTGTAGTCTCGCGGATTCCAACAGGTGAGCTGCAAGAGCCCCTGTTTCACCGCACGACTGGTGATGCCGTAGTCGCTGATGGCAGAGAACATCTCGGGAAACAAACTGATCACTTCTACGCGCAAATTAGCCACGCTTAGAAGTCCGCATCCCATTCCACCTTCATCTCGCCCGCTGCCAGGTCGACGGCCAACACGCATTGCTCGGTATAGGGCAACAGGCGTTCGCGATCATCCAGGCTGCCAGCGCAAGGCTTGACCACCATTACATCATTCGAGCCGGTCTCCAGCAGGTGATCGATTTTCCCGAGCAATTGCCCGAGTTGGTCAATAACCTTGAGGCCTTCCAGCTGGTACCAGTAGTACTCGCCGTCGGTCAGATCAGGAAACAGGTTACGCGGCACGCAGATTTCAAAACCGGCCAGAAGACGAGCTTCTTCACGGTCATCGAGACCCTTGAGCTTTGTGACCAGAAACTTGCCGCCTTGTACGCGGCCGCTGACCAGCTCTACCTGTCGTACATCGCCATCACGCTTGAGCGTCCAGGTCTTGTAATCCAACAGGTTTGCAATTGGATCAGTAAAGGAAAAGACCTTCACTTCGCCGCGAACGCCATGGATAGAGTAAATCTTGCCGATAACGATCAAATCATCAGCAATAGCAGGCGTCGCGTTCATATTGCTCAGGCCGCAGCCTTAGCAGCGTCCTTCAACAACTGAGCAACACGCTCAGAAGGTTGTGCACCAACGCTCAGCCAGTAGGCTACGCGCTCTTGGTTCACGGACAGGCGGACTTCTTGACCACGAGCGATCGGGTTGAAGAAACCAACTTGTTCTTTGTGCGAACCGTCGCGTGGGTTACGGCTGTCGGTCACGGTCAAGTGGTAAAACGGGCGCTTTTTGGAGCCGCCAAGGGCAAGACGGATTGTTAGCATGTGAACATCGTTCCTGTAGTCGGTGCTGCAAATCTAAATGCACAGCGGGCATAGGTGCCCGAAAGGCCGCATATTCTAAGGAATATCCGGACTTTTGCAAATGTCTTTTTCCGGCGCCTATCGGCATGCCATCAAGATTTGCTATAGAGCCGTTGCGAACAACGGCAGGTCAGCTCCCGCCAAGCGCGGGTTTGCTGGAGATCCCACGTCCGTGTGGGGCTGCGCCGACATGACTGTCGACGCGAAACTTTTATCTTTTCGGCATACCGCCGCCGGGCAACATTCCGCCCATGCCGCGCATCATTTTCGCCATTCCGCCTTTGGCGGAGAATTTCTTCATCATCTTCTGCATCTGCTTGTGCTGCTTGATCAAGCGACCGATGTCCTGCACCTGAGTACCGGAACCCATGGCGATCCGACGTTTGCGCGAACCGCTGATCAGCTCAGGGTCGCGGCGCTCGGCCGGGGTCATGGAGTTGATGATGGCCTCCATCTGTTTGAACTGCTTCTCTGCCGCGCCCTGGGCATTGCCCATCTGCGCCAGATTCACTCCGCCGATGTTCGGCAGCTTGTCCATCAGGCCGCCGAGGCCGCCCATATTCTTCATTTGTTGCAGTTGATCGCGGAAGTCTTCGAGATCGAAGCCCTTACCTTTCTTCAGCTTCTTGGCAAGCTTGTCGGCTTTGTCTTTATCGAGGGTCTGTTCAGCCTGTTCGATAAGGCTGAGCACGTCACCCATGCCAAGAATACGCGAAGCGATCCGCTCTGGGTGGAACGGCTCGAGCGCATCGCTCTTCTCGCCCATACCGATGAACTTGATCGGCTTGCCGGTGATTGCGCGAACCGACAGCGCGGCACCACCACGGGCATCACCGTCGACCTTGGTCAGGATCACACCTGTCAGCGGCAACGCATCGCCAAAGGCCTTGGCGGTGTTGGCGGCATCCTGGCCAGTCATGGCATCGACCACGAACAGCGTTTCGACCGGCTTGATCGCCGCGTGCAGGGCCTGGATCTCGCCCATCATCTCGGCATCGATGTGCAGACGACCAGCGGTATCGACGATTACCACGTCGATGAATTTGAGTCGGGCTTCCTTGATCGCCGCTTCAGCGATCGCCACCGGCTTCTGGCTCAGATCGGACGGGAAGAAGGTTATGCCAACTTCACCGGCGAGCATTTCCAGCTGCTTGATTGCCGCCGGACGGTAGACGTCCGCCGATACCACCATCACGCTCTTCTTCTTGCGCTCTTTAAGGAAACGCGCAAGTTTGCCGACGGTAGTGGTTTTACCCGCACCTTGCAGACCGGCCATCAACACCACGGCTGGCGGCACAGCGCTCAGATTCAGGTCTTCGTTGGCCGCGCCCATCAGGCTTTCGAGTTCGGCCTGAACGATCTTCACGAAGGCCTGGCCCGGCGTCAGGCTGCGCGACACCTCGGTGCCGACAGCGCGCTCCTTGACCGCATGGACGAAGTCTTTGACCACCGGCAAGGCGACGTCGGCTTCGAGCAACGCCATGCGCACTTCACGCAGGGTGTCTTTGATATTGTCCTCGGTCAGCTTGGCCTTGCCGGTGACATGGCGCAGCGTCTGCGAGAGACGGTCAGTCAGGTTTTCAAACATGCGCGATCCTTTCAGGCCCTATAGTAGACCGAGGTAATGGCGGCCCAGCCCGTGAAAAACGTATGCTCGGCGAGCCTGCGGCGTGGGCAGGTCGCGGATTATAGCGAAGACTGGGGCCGGCGGACACCTCGCTGTCTGGTTCTGTGGTCTTTCGTGTCATGTGGGTTCTATGCCAAACTCAATGCCTTCCGGGCTTGCCTAACAGGATTTATGCTCCCCTTGTCACCCAGCTTGCTAACCGCCCTCGCCGCCGCCTGCTTATATGCCGCTGCGACCCTCTATCAAGGCTCTCGTCTGGCCATAGGCGCCAAGGCGAACAAACGCCTGCTGGTCACGCTCGGCGTCCTCGCCGTGCTGACCCATAGCGCCAGCCTTTTCAACCATCTGATGACTCCGATCGGCCTGGGCCTGGACTTTTTCAGCGCTGCCAGCCTGATTGCCGTCGCGGTGATAGCCCTGACGCTGCTGGCCTGCTCGCGGATTCCGGTGGAAAACCTGCTGTTGTTGCTGTTCCCGCTAGGGCTGGCCACGGTGTTGCTCGCGCAATTCGCGCCGTCGGGCACGGTGCAGGTGATCGATGAGGCACCGGGGATCCTGGCGCACATCCTGCTCTCAATCCTGGCCTATGGCATGTTCACCATCGCGGTGTTCCAGGCCTTGCTGCTGCTGATCCAGGATCACCAGCTCAAGCACAAGCATCCGTCCGGCCTGATCAAGAACTTCCCGCCGTTGCAAACCATGGAAAGCCTGTTGTTCGGCTTCCTCTGGGCCGGCTGGACGCTGCTGTCGCTGTCGCTGATTTCCGGTTGGCTGTTCGTCGAGAACCTGTTTGCCCAGCACCTGGTCCACAAAACCCTGCTGGCATTCCTGGCCTGGATCGTCTTCAGCGTGCTGCTGTGGGGCCGCAACCGCCTCGGCTGGCGCGGACACAAGGCCATTCGCTGGACCCTTGCCGGTTTCTGCCTGCTGATGCTGGCGTATTTCGGCAGCAAGCTGGTCCGCGAATACATCCTGCATGTCTGACGGGCCGTAACCATGGATAACTTGCCCCTCGGGCCGATGCTCGCTGTACTGGCCCTGCTGATTCTATGGTCAGGCTTGTTTACCGCCATCGAAGTCGCTCAACAGCACCTGCTGGCGCAGCGCACTGCCTCGCGCTCGAGCGACAAGCCGCTGGCCAGGCTGAACTTCCCGCGTGAGAGCCTGATTCTGTGCAACACCCTGTGCCGGGTCCTGACAGTAATCATTGGCACGTTGCTGGCCCTGACTTACTGGCAGGAAAACGGACCGTGGCTGGCCTGCCTCAGCGCTACCTGCGCCCTGCTGGTCTTTGCCGACTACCTGCCGCGCACCCTGGCCACGCGCTATCCCGAAGCGATCCTGGGCATGGGCAATGCCCTGCTCGGCGTGCCGCTGAAGATCCTCTATCCCGCCGCCTGGCTGCTCAACGGCATCGCCCAATTGTTCCTGCGCCAGCTGAGCGCCAGACCGTCCAGCGTCAAGCAAAGCGACGACGAGTCAGCGCCAACCCACGACCAGGGACCAGAGCAAGAGCAGCCCGCCTTCCGCCCGCACCTGCTGTCCGGCATTCATGCGCTGGACAACATCACGGTCAATGACATCCTGGTACCGCGCAGTGAAGTCGACGGGATCAATCTGGACGACCCGATCGAAGAGATCATCGACCAGCTGAAGAACTCCAACCGTACCCGCCTGCCGGTGTTCCACAGCGATATCAATCAGGTTGAGGCGGTGCTCAATACCCGGCAGATTCGCCATCTGTTGCCCGATGCGAGCCTCACCAAGGAGGCCTTGCTAGCAGCTTGCCACGAACCGTACTTCGTTCCGGAAAGCACTCCGCTGCAGCTGCAATTGTTAAACTTCCACAAACAACAGCGACGCCTGGGCATGGTGGTTGACGAGTATGGCGAGGTGCTCGGCATCGTTACCCTCGAAGAGATTCTCGAAGAAATCGTCGGCGAGTTCGAAAGTCAGCAAAGCCTCGACAACCCGCATATTCACCCTCAGCCCGACGGCCGACTGATGATCGACGGCGCCGCCTCGATCCGCGAATTGAACAAGAGTCTCGGCTGGCACCTGCCCAGCGACGGCCCGAAAACCCTCAATGGACTGGTTACCGAAGCACTGGAAACCATCCCGGAGAGTGCGGTCTGCCTGAAGATCGGTCGCTATCGCCTGGAAATCCTCGAAACCGAAGACAACCGGGTCAGCCGTGTGTTGATCTGGCATGTAGCAGCTGGCGAGTCCGCGAGCCTGCGTTCGACCGCGCCGTATCCGTTAAATCGCGCTTAACCAACGACGACCACTTCGTCCGAACGCGGCCCGAGTCGAACGCAGCCTCGCAGGCTCGGCAGCTGCTACATATCCTCTTGTTTGATCGATAGCTCCCTTCCTATAATCCAGGCGCTTACCCAGCCCCGCCAAACCGCGTGCTACCCGCACTCAGCGACATCCGGCCCCGCACTGCCCGCACCTGCCCGGTGCCGACTCCGATCTCGAGTCGCAGCGCGTCAAACCGATTTGAATCGAGTCGCCTGACAGATCGCATCGCGAGCAAGCTCGCTCCCACACTAATCTGTGGTGGTCACAAATAGTGTGTCCACAAAAGATCCAGTGTGGGAGCAAGCTTGCTCCTGATGGCCGCGACTTGGTTACAGCTCTACTACGACAGCCCGAGAAGCACGAGTCGCTTTCGCGCGAGCCGTTTCAATCGATTCGTCACGAGCCAACGCAACCCCCATCCGACGTTGACCATTCACCTCTGGCTTGCCGAACAGACGCAATGCCGTATCCGGCTCGCTCAATGCGGCGCCCAGGTTGGCGAAAGCAGTCTGGGTCGACTGCCCTTCCACCAGAATTACCGCCGAAGCCGATGGACCGAACTGACGGATCAACGGGATCGGCAACCCCAGGATCGCCCGCGCATGCAGGGCGAACTGCGACAAGTCCTGAGAAATCAGCGTCACCAGGCCGGTGTCATGGGGGCGAGGCGAAACTTCGCTGAACCACACCTGATCGCCCTTGATGAACAGCTCGACGCCGAACAGGCCCCGCCCCCCCAAGGCTTCAGTCACCGCTTTGGCAACCCGCTCGGATTCCGCCAAGGCAATCGGGCTCATGGCTTGCGGCTGCCAGGATTCCTGGTAATCGCCCTTCTCCTGACGGTGGCCGACCGGCGCGCAGAAGGTGGTGCCGCCGATATGGCGCACAGTCAGTAGAGTGATTTCGTAATCGAAGTCGATAAAACCTTCGATGATCACCCGGCCCTTGCCGGCACGACCGCCTTCTTGCGCATAATCCCAGGCCTTCTGCACGTCATCGACGCTGCGCAGCAGGCTCTGGCCTTTGCCCGAGGAACTCATCACCGGCTTGACCACGCACGGGAAGCCCAGGTCTTCGACTGCCTTGCGATAGTCTTCGACGGTGTCGGCGAAGTGATACGGCGAGGTCGGCAGGTCCAGCTCTTCAGCAGCCAGACGCCGGATACCTTCTCGGTTCATGGTCAACTGAGCGGCACGGGCAGTCGGAATCACGGTAAAACCTTCGGCCTCCAGCTCCACCAGGGTAGCGGTGGCGATGGCTTCGATTTCCGGCACGATGAAGTGCGGCTTCTCCGCTTCGATCACCGCACGCAGCGCCGCGCCGTCGAGCATGTTGATCACATGACTGCGATGGGCCACTTGCATGGCCGGTGCGTTGGCGTAGCGATCCACGGCGATCACTTCAACGCCCAGGCGTTGCAGCTCGATTACCACTTCCTTGCCCAGCTCACCGCAACCACACAGCAAAACGCGGGTCGCGGTTGGCGACAATGGAGTTCCGATACGGGTCATCTCAGGTCCTCAAAGGAGCGGATCATCGAGGGTCGCACGCAAGGCGGGCTTCCCATGGGGAGAAAGCGCGGCATTTTACATGAACCGGACGGCCGAGCGGGGCGATGCGGCATTCCGACAAGCCCCCTCGCCACAAATGTTCAGATATTCGGTTTGGCCCCGATCATCCACACCAACCCGCTGGACTTGGCCCGTTCATGACACAACCCCAGCACCTTGCGGCGCTCATCGTTGTCCATCCGGCTCCAGCGGGTGATTTCATCGACGGTTCGCTGGCACCCGGTGCAAATGTCGTCGTCATCCAGCGCGCAAATGTTCACGCAGGGCGAGGCGACCGGTCGCTCGGTCGCGCTCATTGTTCCTGCTCGACCAGATCCCGGGCATAACGCTGGGAGTTGTGCACATAGTGGGCGGCGCTGGCTTCGAGCATTTTCTTCTGCGCTTCGGTCAACTCGCGGACCACCTTGCCCGGCGAGCCCATCACCAGCGAACCATCGGGGATTTCCTTGCCTTCGCCGATCAGCGAATTGGCGCCGATGATGCAGTTCTTGCCGATTTTCGCCCCGTTGAGGATCACCGCATTGATCCCGATCAGGCTGTAATCGCCAACGGTGCAGCCGTGCAGCATGGCGTTATGGCCGATGGTCACGCCGGTGCCGATGGTCAGTGGGTAGCCCATGTCGGTGTGCATGACGGTGCCATCCTGCACGTTACTGTTCTTGCCGATCAGGATCAGTTCGTTGTCACCGCGCAATACGGCGTTGAACCAGACGTTGGCGCCCTCTTCCAGTTTGACCTTGCCCACCAGCGTGGCGTTGGGTGCGACCCAACTCTGCGGATGGGTTTCGACTCGGGCGTCGCCCAGGCGGTATTTCATCTAGTTATCCTCAAGGCTCAGGGTGCCACGGGTTCATGCCATACGAGCGATGGCTTCAAATATTGATAAAACTTTCAGGAGGATGGTGCAGGCTGATTTTCGCGTCATAAAGCAGATTGATCAATTCGACGATCATGATCGCCGTCAGGCCCCAGATCTTGTACTCGCCAAAACGGTAGCTGGGGACATACCAACTTCGGCCCTGGTAGTCGATCCTGTGGGTATGTTCGCGCGGGTCCTGACGGAAAAACTCCAGCGGTACGCTGAACACCGCGGCAATCTCCGCATCATTGGCCAGATACTCGACGTAATCGGGAATCACTCCGACATAAGGCGTGACCTTGATCCCGTGCAATGAGATCAGCGGACTGAGGGGCCCGATCACTTCCACCAGCCCCGGCGGCAGACCGATTTCTTCTTCGGCTTCGCGCAACGCTGTGAAAATCAGGTCCGGGTCTTCCGGGTCACGCCGCCCACCCGGGAAAGCCACCTCGCCGCCATGGGTCGAAAGCCCGCTGGCACGCAGAGTCAGGACCAGCTCCGGCTCGTCACTGCGGGTGATCGGCACCAGCACCGCCGCTTCGGGAAAACGTAGATCGGTCTCCAGCGTTCGCGGGGTGTGGTTGCTTACACGATGAAGCAGCTCGTCCAGCATGAGTCATCTCGATCTGTTGGCTACCTCGCATCATGCACCAAAGAAATCCCTCGCCCAACCCCCGATCCATGGCATGTCGCTTAACGACAACTTGCCGACAACGGGCCTCTCACGCCAAGATAGGTCCAGCCTCCACGGAAACCCAGCATGAAATTCTGCAGCCACTGCGGCAACCCGGTCACCCAGCGCATTCCCGAGGGCGATTCACGCCTGCGTTTCGTCTGCGATCACTGCCAGACCATCCATTACCAGAACCCCAATATCGTCGCCGGCTGCCTGCCGGTCTGGGGCACTCAGGTGCTGCTCTGCCGCCGGGCCATCGAACCGCGGCGCGGCTACTGGACCTTGCCGGCAGGCTTCATGGAGAACGGGGAAACCATAGAGCAGGCGGCGATCCGCGAGACCTTCGAGGAAGCCTGCGCGCGGGTGCGCAACCTGAGCATCTACACCCTGATCGATGTGCCGCATATCAGCCAGGTGCATGTGTTCTTTCGCGCAGAACTGGCGGACCTGGACTTTGCCGTTGGCCAGGAAAGCCTGGAAGTGCGGCTTTTCGAAGAAGCCGACATCCCTTGGTCCGAGCTGGCTTTCCGCACGGTCGGGCGTACATTAGAATGCTATTACGCTGACCGCAAGACAGAGGTTTTTCCTGTCCGGTCCGAGTCGATTCCACCACTCGCTCAACCTGCGATCACATAAACAAAAAACGTACGCGGCACCTCGTACTCTTAGGGATATCGTTTCAATGCGCTGGTTGCTTGCCCTCTTCTGCCTGTCTTTCATTGCTGTATCCCAGGCCTCCACGGCGGATCCCCTGGACGGCAGGCTCATCGAAAAAGTGCTGATCATCAAATCAGCCCATCAACTGCAACTGATCAACAACGGCAAGCCGTTCAAGTCCTATCGCATTTCCCTGGGCAAACAACCCAGGGGCGCGAAGCTCATGGAAGGCGACAAGCGCACCCCCGAAGGCCTCTATTGGCTGGACTGGCGCAAGGTCAGTGACCGCTTCAATCTGGCCATGCACATTTCCTACCCCAATATCAGCGATTCGGCCCGTGCCCGCCGTGAAGGGGTAGAGCCAGGCGGAATGATCATGATCCACGGCACTCCCGATACCGAGGACAACCCGGAACACTTCTTCCACACCCTGGACTGGACCGACGGTTGCATCGCCATGCGCAATATCGACATGCGCGAAGTCTGGAACCTGGTCCCGGACGGCACGATGATCGAAATTCGGCCGTAATAAAAAAAAAGATCAAAAGATCGCAGCCTGCGGCAGCTCCTACGGATTGAATACCACTTCACCCCGTAGGAGCTGCCGCAGGCTGCGATCTTTGCTTTTCTGCTTCACCCCCCCAATACCACTTTAAACCGTCTATCGCCGCTGCACCCTTTAGTGGCTTGCATTGTGCCGTGCGCAGCAAAGTACTGGCATTGACATGGTATTCAAGTGGTATTAATTTTCACTGACTACCGGGCGACAACACTCCTATCCGCATCGGACACCTATCACATGAATCACATCCTGGCCCTGCGCCCTGACGAAACCCAGCCAACGCCGCTGTACCTGCAACTGGCCCGCAATCTGGAAGCCGCGATCCACGCTGGCCAATGGAAAGCCGAGCAGGCAATGCCCTCGGAGCGCACTCTCAGCGATCTGCTGGGCATCTCTCGGGTAACGGCGCGCAAGGCCCTGGAAGTACTGTTCGAGCAAGGCCTGATTCGCCGCAGCCAGGGCTCCGGAACCTTCATCACCCCACGCATCGAGCAGCCACTGTCGCGCCTGTCCAGCTTCAGTGAAATGTTGCGCCTCAAAGGCTTCGTCCCGGGTTCGCAATGGCTGGAGCGGGAAATCACTGCGCCAACCCATGAAGAACTGATCCGTCTGGCGCTGTCGCCGAGCGCCAAGGTCGCGCGCCTCAAACGCCTGCGCAAAGCCGACGACACGGTGATGGCCATCGAGATGAGCACCCTGCCCGCCTCGATCATCCCGCAGCCGCAAGCGGTGGGTGATTCGCTCTACGAATACCTCGACGGCATTGGCAAACCGGTGGTCCGCGCTCTGCAACACATCCAGGCGATCAACGCCTCGGACGAGTTCGCCGCGCTGGTCGGCATCGCCCCCGGCACCGCCATGTTGCTGATGACCCGGGTCGGCTACCTCGAAGACAACACCCCGATCGAAGTCACCGACACCTATTGCCGCAACGACTACTACGACTTTGTTGCCGAGCTTCGACGCTAAGAGCGGCGTCGCCAACGTCCTGAGAGCTATTTATGTCCGAAGACAACATTCTCACCGCCCAGGGTTGGGTTCGCGGTCGCCTGACTCATCGGGACGGCAAGGTCGTCAGCATCGAAGGCAGCCCCTGCGATCCGGCGGACAATGACCTGCCCTACCTGCTGCCGGGATTTATCGACCTGCATGTGCATGGCGGCGGCGGCAAAGACATCATGGAAGGCCTGCCCGCCTTCGAAACCATTACCCGCACCCATGTGCGCTTTGGTACGACCTCGATGCTCGCGACCACCATGACTGCACCGCCCGAGGACATTTCCAGCGTCCTCGCGGCGCTCGGCGGCTTCTGCGAACAACGCGGCAAAGGCAGTGCCCGAGTCCTCGGAGTCCATCTCGAAGGGCCGTACATCAATCCCGGAAAGCTCGGTGCGCAGCCGAACTTCGCCCATACCGCGCTGATGGCGGAGGTTGAAGAATACCTGCGCCTGGCACCGATCCGGGTGATCACCATCGCTCCGGAAATCGCCGGCCACGACGGTTTGATTCGTACGCTCAGCGCTCGTGGGGTGCGCATGCAAATTGGCCATACCCTGGGCAGCTATGAAGAGGGCGTTGCCGCGCTGGAAGCCGGCGCCAGCAGTTTCACCCACCTGTACAACGCCATGAGTTCGCTGCATCACCGCGAGCCCGGCATCGTCGGCGCAGCCCTGGCCCATGCCCAATACGCCGAACTGATTCCTGACTTGCTCCACGTGCATCCCGGGGCGGTCCGCGTGGCGCTGCGTTCGATTCCCTGCCTGTATTGCGTCACCGACTCCACCGCTGCCGCTGGCATGCCCGATGGCGAATACAAGCTCGGCAGCCACACCGTGACCAAATGCCTGGGCGGTGTGCGCCTGGCCGACGGCACCCTGGCCGGCAGCACCCTGACCATGGATCAGGCGCTGCGCAATCTGGTGAAAATCGGCTTGCCCATCAGCGAGGCCTCGCAACGACTTTCGCAATTTCCCGCCGACTACCTCGGCATTCCCGATCGCGGCCGCCTGCAACCCGGCAGCTGGGCCGACTGCGTGCGGCTGGATCGCTCACTCACACTGACCGCCGTCATGGTCGAAGGAGAAGACATTGACTTCAAAAATGCTTGAAGAGGCACTGTCCTCGTTCGAAGCCGTGCAAGCCCAATTGCAGCAACTGGACCCGCAGATGATCGAGATTGCCGGGCGCCTGCGCCGTCAGCCGCCACAAGTGGCGATGACCGTCGCTCGCGGCAGCTCCGACCATGCGGCGAGCTACTTTGCGTACTTGACCATGCAACAACTGGGGATTCCAGTGGCTTCATTGCCGATGTCGGTAGTGACCATGCAGCAAGCACCGTTGAAGGTTAGCGGCCAGGTAGCGTTTGCCTTCTCGCAATCGGGACAAAGCCCGGACCTGGTGAACAGCCTGCGCCTGCTGCGCAAGCGTGGCGCACTGAGCATTTCCATGGTCAATGCCGAGAGCTCGCCGCTGGAAGCGGCGTGTGAATTCAGCCTGCCGCTGTGCGCCGGCACCGAAAGCAGCGTCGCCGCGACCAAGAGTTTTATCGCCACCCTCACCGCCAGCGCTCGTCTGGTCGCCCATTGGAAACAAGATGTGGAATTGCTGGAAGCAGGAAAAGCCCTGCCCGAAGGCCTGCGCGAAGCGGCGAAACAGGACTGGAGCCTGGCCATCGATGCCCTGCGCGATTGCCAACGCTTGATGGTCATCGGTCGGGGCGCCGGTTTCGCGATTGCCCAGGAAGCCGCCCTCAAGTTCAAGGAAACCTCGGCGATCCAGGCCGAAGCCTTTAGCAGTGCCGAAGTCCGTCACGGGCCGATGGCGTTGATCGACGAGAACTACCCACTGCTGATCTTCGCCCCGCGCGGTGCCGAGCAGGCCGGTTTGCTGAGCCTGGCTGCTGACATGCGCCAACGCGGTGCCCGGGTATTGCTGGCCGCTCCGGATGACGTCACCGAGCGTGACCTCACTCTGACTCGCGCCGAGCACCCGGCCCTCGACCCGATTCTGGCAATCCAGAGCTTCTACGTCATGGCCGCCGGTTTGGCCCTCGCTCGTGGCATGGACCCGGACCAGCCACGCCATTTGAGCAAAGTGACCCGCACGCACTAAGCCGATAGGTATCTGCACATCTTTGATGGCGGGTGAATAACCCCGTAGGCGCTGCCGAAGGCTGCGATCTTTTGACTTTGATTTTCAAATACAAGATCAAAAGGTCGCAGCCTTCGGCAGCTCCTACAGGGGGCGAGTTGATCCGAACCGTAGTTTTTATAAACGAGACCGAGCCATGCACAACAATAATAAAGAGCTGACCCTCAACGCCCCGCTCAGCGGCCCGGTGCTCACACTCGCCAAGGTCCCGGACCCGGTGTTTGCCAGCGGCGCTATGGGCGACGGGATCGCCATCGACCCGCTGAATGACACCCTCCACGCACCGTGCGCCGGTGTGGTGATGCACGTCGCCCGCACCGGCCACGCGATTAGTTTGCGCGCCGATAACGGCGCCGAATTGCTGCTGCACCTGGGCCTCGACACCGTCGAGTTGCAGGGCGAAGGCTTCTCGATGCTGGTCAAGGAAGGAGCGCGAGTCAGCAATGGCCAGCCGCTGCTGCGTTATGAGCTGGACAAGGTCGCGCAGCAGTGCAAAAGCCTGGTCAGCCTGATGATCCTGACCAACAGCCAGGACTTTCAGGCGCGACCGATCGCCCTGAAATCAGTGAAAGTCGGCGAGCCGCTGCTCCACATCATTCGTCGGGACGTGTCTGGTGCGCAGGCGGAAGAGGACCTTTCGGGGAAGGAAATTCATGGACATGTTCGCATCGCCCATCGCGGCGGGTTACATGCCCGGCCGGCAGCGCTGATTCGTCACACAGCTCAAGGTTTCAAGTGCAAATCCGAGCTGCGGTTCGCTGGCAAATCGGCGACCTGTAACAGCTTGATCGGGTTGATGGGTTTGGCCGTCGGCGAGCAGGACGAGGTTCAGGTCAGCTGCCAGGGCCCGGACGCTGAAGCGGCGTTGCAAGCCTTGTTGGCTGCGCTGTCCACAGCACTGGCCGAAGACAGCCACGCCGCGGCGCCAACACCGACTGCCCAGCGCGGTCGTGCCGCCGAGGCAGGTGTGTTGCACGGTGTCTGCGCGGCTCCAGGCCTGGTCGGTGGGCCGTTGTTTCGTTTGAACGCGATCAGCCTTGCGGTGGACCCAGGCAAGCATGATCCAGAGCAACAACTCCACGCCCTCGACACCGCACTGACCCGAGTCCGCAGCGAAATCGACAGCACCCTGGCTCAGGCCAAAAAGCACCAGAACTCCGACGAAGAGGCGATCTTCGCTGCGCACCTCGCGCTGCTCGAAGACCCGGCATTGCTGGACGCGGCCAACCAGTCCATCGACCAGGGCATGGCCGCGACCCACGCCTGGAGCCAGTCGATCGATGTGCAGTGCGACATCCTCCAGCAACTCGGCAGCCCGTTGCTGGCCGAACGCGCCAACGACCTGCGCGACCTCAAGCAACGAGTACTGCGCGCCTTGCTCGGTGAAACCTGGCACTACGAGGTGCCGGCCGGCGCCATCGTCGCCGCCCATGAGCTGACCCCGTCCGATTTGCTGCAACTGAGCCAGCAAGGTGTGGCCGGGTTGTGCATGGCCGAAGGTGGTGCAACTTCCCACGTGGCAATTCTGGCGCGGGGCAAAGGCCTGCCGTGCATGGTTGCGCTGGGGTCGACGCTGCTGGATCAGGGACAAGGCCAAGCGGTGGTGCTGGATGCCGACGGCGGTCGTCTCGAACTTATGCCGAATGCCGAGCGCTTGGCCGAGGTGCGTCAGGCACAAATAGAGCAGCAACAACGCCGAGCCCAACAACAGGCTCAGGCTCACACCCCGGCGCACACCCTTGATGGATTAAGGATCGAAGTTGCGGCCAACGTCGCCTCCAGTACCGAAGCGGCCGATGCCTTGGCCAACGGCGCCGATGGCGTCGGACTGCTACGCACCGAGTTTCTGTTCGTTGATCGCCAAACGGCGCCGGACGAGCAGGAGCAACGCATCGCCTATCAAGGGGTGCTCGACGCCATGGGCGACAAGTCGGTGATCATCCGCACCATTGACGTCGGCGGCGACAAGCAGCTCGACTATCTGCCACTGCCAGTGGAAGCCAACCCGGTACTCGGCTTGCGCGGCATTCGCCTGGCCCAGGTACGACCGCAATTGCTCGATCAACAACTGCGAGCCCTGCTGCACGTCAGTCCCCTGTCGCGCTGCCGGATCCTGCTGCCGATGGTCACCGAAGTCGAAGAGTTGCTGCACATCCGCCAGCGCCTCGACGTCTTGTGCAACGAACTCGGCTTGACCCAACTCCCAGAGCTCGGCGTGATGATCGAAGTCCCGGCGGCCGCACTGCTGGCCGAGCAACTGGCCGAACACGCGGACTTCCTGTCCATCGGCACCAACGATTTGTCCCAATACACCCTGGCCATGGACCGCGACCACGCCGGCCTTGCCTCGCGAGTGGACGCCATGCACCCAGCGCTGCTGCGGCTGATCGCCCAGACCTGCGCCGGTGCCGCCAAACATCAGCGTTGGGTTGGCGTCTGTGGCGCACTCGCCTCCGATCCGCTGGCCACGCCAGTACTGATCGGTCTGGGGGTCAGCGAGTTGTCAGTCAGCCCGGTCCAGATCGGTGAAATCAAGGACCGCGTCCGTCACCTGGACGCTGTCCAATGCCGACGCATCAGCCAGAACCTGCTCAACCTGAGCAGCGCCGCCGCTGTGCGTCACGCCTGTCACCAGCAATGGCCTCTGAGCTGAACAACAACAAGAATCCAGGGAGATCCGCCATGTACCAATACTTCATCGAAGGCCTGCAGCGCCTTGGCCGGGCGCTGATGCTGCCGATCGCGATCCTGCCGATCGCCGGTCTGTTGCTGCGATTGGGCGACACTGACCTGTTGAATATCGCGATCATTCACGACGCCGGGCAGGTAATCTTCGCCAACCTGGCGATGATTTTCGCCATCGGCATCGCCGTCGGTTTCGCCAAGGACAACAACGGCACCGCGGGCCTCGCCGGCGTCATTGGCTACCTGGTGATGGTCTCCACCCTCAAGGTGCTCGACGCGAGCATCAACATGGGCATGCTCGCCGGGATCATCAGCGGCTTGATGGCCGGCGCGCTGTACAACCGCTTCATGGACATCAAGCTGCCAGAATACCTGGCGTTCTTCGGCGGTCGGCGCTTCGTGCCGATTGTCACCGGGTTCGCCGCCATTGGCCTGGGCGTGGTGTTCGGCTTGATCTGGCCGCCGATCCAGCACGGCATCAACAGCTTCGGCGCATTGATGCTGGAAAGCGGCAGCTACGGTGCCTTCATCTTCGGCGTACTCAACCGCCTGCTGATCGTCACCGGCCTGCACCACATCCTCAACAACATGGCGTGGTTCGTCTTCGGCAACTTCACCGACCCGACCACGGGCGCACTGGTGACTGGAGATATAGCGCGCTACTTTGCCGGCGACCCCAGGGGCGGCCAGTTCACCACCGGCATGTTCCCGATGATGCTCTTCGGCCTGCCGGCCGCGTGCCTGGCGATGTACCGCAACGCCCTGCCGGAGCGCCGTAAAGTCATGGGCGGGATCTTCCTGTCGATGGCCCTGACCTCATTCCTCACCGGCGTGACCGAACCGGTCGAATTCGCCTTCATGTTCCTCGCGCCATTGCTCTTTGTGCTGCACGCGCTGTTGACCGGCCTGTCGTTGGCCATCACCAATGCGCTGAACATTCACCTGGGCTTTACCTTCTCCGGCGGCTTCATCGATATGATCCTGGCGTGGGGCAAGTCCACCAATGGTTGGCTGGTGTTCCCGGTAGGGCTGGTTTATGCGGTGATTTACTACCTGGTGTTTGATTTCTGTATTCGCCGCTTCAACCTGAAGACGCCGGGGCGCGAAGATGTTCCGACTGGCGAGAAAACCGTGGTCGCGGAGAACGAGCGGGCCGGGGCGTATATCAAGGCGCTGGGTGGTGCGCAGAATTTGATCACTGTCGGGGCATGCACCACTCGCCTGCGTTTGGACATGGTTGATCGCAACAAGGCTTCGGATGCCGACCTGAAGGCCCTCGGCGCCATGGCCGTGGTTCGTCCGGGCAAGGGCGGGAGTTTGCAGGTGGTGGTCGGGCCATTGGCGGACAGCATTGCCGATGAAATTCGCCTGGCCCTGCCCTACGCCAACCAGTTTGTTGCAGTTTCTTCCAGCCCGCAAACCGTCGTTGAAGTCATCCAGAAACCGCTGATGATTCCGGCACAAGAGGCGCAAAAATGGCTGAGCGCCTTCGGCGGCAGTGGCAATGTGTTGCAACTCAATTGCGTGGCGATGACCCGGCTGCGGGTACAGCTGGATAACGACAAGGCGCTGTCCGAAGGTCAGCTCAAGGAGTTGGGATGCCTGGGTGTCAGCCAGCTTGAGGGCGGAATCTGGCATCTACTGGTGGGCGAAAAGGCTTCGAGCTTGAATGCTGCGCTGGAAGCTTTGGTGAATCGAAGTGAGGTGAGCACGAAGGTTTAGATCTTCATTGCCTGTCAGAATTGGCCTTGGCAGTACCGAAAATTCCAGCGCCCAACAAAAAACCCGCTGACCGGTAAAGGTCAGCGGGTTTCTCATTCCAGCAGCAATGAAGATCAGAAATCTTCCAGCCGCCACACTTCGTAAGCCGGCGTCTCATAGGGATGGCTCTGCTTGAGCGCCATCACCACCGAGCGGATCAACTCGTCGGCCACTACCAGCTCAACCTTCCACTCCTCTACCTGCTCGACCAGACCGGTTTGCCCGAGAAACGGCTGGCTGCCGTCCAGCGGGCGAAACTGGCCCTGGCCCAGTACCTGCCAAGCGCAGTGATCATAAGCGCCAATCCGCCCGCCACCGGCGGCGAATACGGCGTTTTTGACCACTTCGACATGGCTCGCTGGCACAAAGAAGCTGAGCTTGTACACGGCCTTAGTTCACCCACACTCGCGCATTACGGAACATACGCATCCATGGCGCGTCTTCGTTCCAGTCTTCCGAACGCCAAGAGTTCTGCACCGCGCGGAACACCCGCTCCGGGTGCGGCATCATGATGGTCACGCGACCGTCGCGGCTGGTCAGCCCGGTGATCCCGCGCGGCGAGCCGTTCGGGTTGGCCGGGTAGGTTTCGGTGACCTTGCCATGGTTGTCGACGAAGCGCATCGCCACGCAACCCGACAGATCAGCTTCCAGCAACGCTTCTTCGCTGGCGAACTCGGCATGACCTTCACCGTGAGCGATAGCGATCGGCATGCGCGAACCGGCCATGCCCTGCAGGAAAATCGAATTCGACTCCTGCACCTGAACCATCGCCACACGGGCTTCGAACTGCTCGGAACGGTTACGCACGAAGTGCGGCCAGAACTCGCTACCCGGAATCAGCTCGTGCAGGTTGGACATCATTTGGCAACCGTTGCACACACCCAGGGTGAAGCTGTCAGTACGTTCGAAGAAACCCTGGAACGCATCGCGAGCGCGGCTGTTGAACAGTGCCGACTTGGCCCAGCCTTCACCGGCACCCAGTACGTCGCCGTAGGAGAAACCACCGCAAGCGACCAGACCTTTGAACTCGTTCAGGTCGACGCGACCGGCGAGGATGTCGCTCATGTGCACGTCGATTGCATTGAAGCCGGCACGGTCGAACGCCGCGGCCATTTCCACCTGACCGTTGACTCCCTGCTCGCGCAGAACCGCCACCTGAGGACGAATGCCTTTCTTGATGTACGGTGCGGCGACGTCCTGGTTCACGTCGTAGCTGAGCTTGACGCTCAGACCCGGGTTGTCTTCTTCCAGCAGCACGTCGAACTCTTGCTCGGCACACTCCACGTTGTCGCGCAGACGCTGGATCTGGTAGCTGGTTTCAGCCCACTGACGCTGCAGCAGACGACGCTGACCTTCGAAAACGGTTTCGCCGTTGAAGGTGATGCTGATTTCGCCATTGTTGAGCGGCTGACCGATCACCGACACGCAATCGCCCAGGCCGGCAGCGCTGAACTGCGCGAGGATATCCGGGGTAGCGTCCTGGCGAACCTGGATCACCGCACCGAGTTCTTCGTTGAACAGGATTGCGGCGATGTCGGCCGACGTTTCCGCCAGACCGTCGAGGTTCAGGGCCAGACCGCAATGGCCGGCGAAGGCCATTTCCACGGTGCTGGTCAGCAGGCCACCGTCGGAACGGTCGTGGTAAGCCAGCAAGTGACCGTCGGCGTTGAGGCCCTGGATCACTGCGAAGAAGGCTTTCAGGTCTTCGGCGTCATCGACGTCCGGAGCCTGCTTGCCGAGCTTGCCGTTAACCTGGGCCAGGATCGAGGCGCCCATGCGGTTCTGGCCACGGCCCAGGTCGATCAGGATCAGGTCGGTGGTGCCCTTGTCCATGCGCAGTACCGGGGTCAGGGTCTGACGGATGTCAGCCACTGGCGCAAAACCGGTCACAATCAGGGACAGCGGCGAAGTCACGCTCTTGTCGACGCCTTCGTCGTTCCAGCGGGTGGCCATGGACATCGAGTCCTTGCCCACCGGAATGGTGATGCCCAGCTCAGGGCACAACTCCATGCCGACCGCTTTCACGGTGTCGTACAGACGGGCGTCTTCACCTGGGTGACCGGCAGCGGACATCCAGTTGGCCGACAGTTTGATGTCGGAGATCTTGTTGATGCGCGAAGCCGCGATGTTGGTCAGGGTTTCGCCGATGGCCATGCGGCCCGACGCCGGAGCGTCCAGCAGTGCCAGCGGGGTACGCTCGCCCATCGCCATGGCTTCACCGGTATAGACGTCGAAGCTGGTCGCGGTGACAGCAACGTCGGCCACCGGCACCTGCCATGGGCCGACCATCTGATCACGGGCCACGAGGCCGGTGATGGTGCGGTCGCCGATGGTGATCAGGAAGCTTTTGCTGGCCACGGCCGGGTGATGCAGAACACGCTCGACACTCTCGGCGATGTCCAGCGTCGACGGATCGAAGTCGTCGCCCAGTTCGTTTTCGCGAACGGCCGAACGGTGCATGCGCGGAGCTTTGCCCAGCAGCACCTCCAGCGGCATGTCCACCGGGCTGTTGCCGAAGTGGCTATCGGTAACGGTCAGTTGCGGCTCGGCAGTGGCTTCACCGACGACCGCGAATGGGCAGCGCTCGCGCTCGCAGATCGCCTGGAAGCGCTCGAAGTCCGCAGGTCCCACGGCCAGAACGTAGCGTTCCTGGGATTCGTTACTCCAGATTTCGTGCGGGGCCATGCCCGGCTCGTCGTTTGGAATATTGCGCAGCTCGAAGCGACCACCACGGTTGCCGTCGTTGACCAACTCCGGGAAGGCGTTGGACAGACCGCCCGCGCCCACATCATGGATGAAGCTGATCGGGTTGTGTTCACCCAACTGCCAGCAACGGTCGATGACTTCCTGGCAGCGCCGTTCCATTTCCGGGTTTTCGCGCTGAACCGAAGCGAAATCCAGGTCTGCCGAGCTGGTGCCGGTGGCCATGGAGGAAGCAGCGCCGCCACCCAGGCCGATCAGCATCGCCGGGCCGCCGAGCACGATAAGCTTGGAGCCAACAGTGATCTCGCCTTTCTGCACGTGTTCGGCACGGATGTTGCCCATACCGCCGGCCAGCATGATCGGCTTGTGGTAACCGCGAACTTCATCGCCACGCGGGGTGGTGATCGACTGTTCGAAGGTGCGGAAGTAACCGGTCAGGGCCGGACGACCGAATTCGTTGTTGAACGCGGCGCCACCCAGTGGGCCTTCGATCATGATGTCCAGCGCGGTAACGATCCGCTCAGGCTTGCCGTACGGCACTTCCCACGGCTGTTCAAAGCCTGGGATTTGCAGGTTGGACACGGTGAAACCGGTCAGGCCGGCCTTTGGCTTGGCACCGCGACCGGTTGCACCTTCGTCGCGGATCTCGCCACCGGAACCGGTGGATGCGCCCGGGAACGGGGCAATCGCGGTCGGGTGGTTATGAGTCTCGACTTTCATCAGGATGTGCACCGGTTCCTGCACCGCACCGTACTGGCGGGTTTCAGGGTCCGGGAAGAAACGGCCGGCGACGTTACCGACGATCACCGAAGCGTTGTCCTTGTAAGCCGACAGCACGCCTTCGCTGTGCATCACGTAGGTGTTCTTGATCATGCCAAACAGGCTTTTTTCCTGGCTCTGACCGTCGATATCCCAACTGGCGTTGAAGATCTTGTGACGGCAGTGCTCGGAGTTCGCCTGGGCGAACATCATCAGTTCGATGTCGTGCGGGTTGCGCTTCAAACCAACGAAGGCGTTGACCAGATAGTCGATCTCGTCTTCCGCCAGGGCCAGGCCCAGCTCGGTGTTGGCTGTTTCCAGCGCGGCGCGGCCGCCGCCCAGCACGTCGATCGCGGTCAGCGGCTTGGGCTCGGCGTGGCTGAACAGGCCGGCAGCTTGTTCGAGGTTGCCGAGGACGATCTGGGTCATGCGGTCGTGCAAGGCATCGGAAATCAGCTGCGCTTCAGCGTCGCTGAACTGGCCGGCAACGTAGAACGCGATACCGCGCTCCAGACGCTGGATCTTGCTCAGGCCGCAGTTGCGGGCAATGTCGCTCGCTTTACTGGACCACGGCGAGATGGTGCCGAAACGCGGCAACACCAGGAACAGACGACCGGTCGGTTCTTGTACCGGAACACTGGGGCCGTACTTCAGAAGGCGCGCGAGCACCTGCTGTTCGTCGCCGGTCAGGACGCCGGTAACTTCGGCGAAGTGAGCGAATTCAGCATACAGGCCGCTGACAGCCGGGACCTTCTGGCTCAGTTGCTCAAGGAGTTTGCTGTGGCGAAAGGCAGAAAGGGCAGGAGCGCCGCGCAGGATCAACATCTTCGGGACAGCCTCGGGAAGGGGTGTGCTTTGAGGCCGTGCATTCTAGCCTAAACCGCCCGTTACAGCACCCGAAACGGTACACCGGGCTTGCGCCGGACGTCGGCCAGTGCTCCAACACCTATAACTGTTGGTCATCAAGGCGGGTGCGAGGGGTTATTTTTCTCCTCTCCTTAATGCCCAATAGCCTGTTCTTGAGGCCTTCAGCCCGGTTTTCCAGTTGCTAGCAGACCTGCTCTTCGCTGTCGAGATATGGCGCTCGTGGTCCTTTGCGTATACTGCGCAAATGTTTTCCCAAATGGCTTTCCGTCCGCGCTGTGCCAAATGGCTCATCGCAACCGGACTCTTCCTGATGCTTGGTGCCTGTGTTGATAAACCCAGCACACTCGAGCGCGTAAAGGAGGACGGCGTACTGCGGGTGGTCACCCGTAACAGTCCCGCCACCTACTTCCAGGATCGCAATGGCGAAACCGGCTTCGAATACGAGCTGGTGAAACGTTTCGCCGACGATCTGGGGGTCGAACTGAAAATCGAAACCGCCGATAACCTTGACGACCTTTACGGTCAGTTAGGCAAACTCAACGGCCCGGTGCTGGCTGCTGCCGGTCTGGTCAGCAGCGAGAAACGCAAGCAACAAGTCAGGTTTTCCCATACCTACCTGGAAGTCACGCCACAGATCATCTACCGCAACGGCCAGCCACGCCCGACCAACCCGGCCGCTCTGGTGGGCAAGCAGATCATGGTGCTCAAGGGCAGCAGCCACGCCGAGCAGCTAGCGGCGCTGAAACTGAAATATCCTGGCATTCAGTACGAAGAGTCCGACGACGTTGAAGTGGTCGACCTGCTGCGCATGGTCGATGAAGGCCAGATTGACCTGACGCTGGTCGATTCCAACGAACTGGCGATGAACCAGGTCTACTTCCCCAATGTGCGGGTCGCCTTCGACCTCGGCGAGGCAAACAAACAGAGTTGGGCGGTGGCCGCCGGCGAAGACAACAGCCTGCTCAACGAGATCAACGAATTTCTCGACAAGGTGCAAAAGAACGACACCTTGCAACGTTTGAAAGACCGCTACTACGGTCATGTGGATGTACTCGGCTATGTCGGCGCCTACACCTTCGCCCAGCATTTGCAGCAACGCCTGCCCAAGTACGAGAAGCACTTCAAGGCCTCGGCCAAGGAAGAGCAAGTCGACTGGCGCCTGCTGGCCGCCATCGGTTACCAGGAATCGTTGTGGCAAGCCACTGTCACCTCCAAGACCGGCGTTCGCGGCATGATGATGCTGACCCAGAACACCGCCCAGGCCATGGGCGTGGCCAATCGCCTGGACGCCCGGCAGAGCATCAAGGGTGGCGCCAAGTACCTGGTCTACATAAAGGATCAGCTGGACGACAAGATCGCGGAACCGGATCGCACCTGGTTTGCGCTGGCAGCCTACAATGTCGGCGGCGGCCATCTCGATGACGCGCGAATCATGGCCAAGAAGGAAGGCCTGAATCCGAACAAGTGGCTCGACGTGAAGAAGATGCTGCCGCGCCTGTCGCAGAAGCAGTGGTACAGCAAGACTCGTTATGGTTATGCCCGCGGCGGCGAACCGGTGCACTTTGTCGCCAACATCCGCCGTTACTACGACATCCTGACCTGGGTGACGCAGCCGCAGCTGGAAGGCAATCAGGTGGCCGAGGGCAGCCTGCATGTACCTGGCGTGGACAAGACCAAGCCGAACCTGGAAACCCCGCCGCTTTAAATCGTGGTGCCTGCAAAAAGATCGCAGCCTGCGCCAGCTCCTACAGGATTTGCATACACCCGCAATTTACGGGTGCAATCGGTCGGCGCAGGAGCTGGCGAAGCCTGCGATTTTTTGATCTTAGGCTTTTGCCGCAGCCGCCAGAATCAACGCCTTCATCTCCCCCACCGCCGACTTGAAGCCGACGAACAGCGCATGAGCCACCAGCGCATGGCCGATGTTCAATTCATTGATGCCTTTGATCGCCGCGACCGCTTCGACGTTGTGGTAATGCAGACCGTGGCCGGCGTTGACGATCAGGCCCTGGGCCAGACCGCAGGCCACGCCATCCGCCACCCGCTGCAACTCTTCAGCGACTTCACTTGGGGTCTGGGCATCGGCGTAACGGCCGGTATGCAGTTCAATCGCCGGCGCGCCGACCCTTCTGGACGCTTCGATCTGCCGCTCATCGGCGTCGATGAACAGCGACACCTCACAACCGATTTTAGCCAGGCGCTCCACCGCGGCCTTGATCCGGGCTTCCTGCCCGGCGACGTCGAGACCGCCTTCAGTGGTCAGTTCCTGACGGGTTTCCGGGACCAGGCAGATATGGGCCGGACGGATGCGCTCGGCGAACGCCATCATTTCTTCGGTGACGCCCATTTCGAAGTTCATGCGGGTTTGCAGCACGTCCTTGAGCAGCAGCACATCACGCTCCTGGATGTGTCGGCGGTCTTCGCGCAGATGCACGGTAATCCCGTCGGCGCCCGCCTCTTCCGCATCCAGCGCGGCCTTGACCGGATCAGGGTAACGAGTGCCCCGGGCCTGACGCAGGGTGGCTACGTGGTCGATGTTCACGCCAAGAAGAATGCGATTGCTGGTGGTCACGGAAGCGCTCCTGAGAAATTGAGGGTTCGGCGCACAGCATACGGGTTGATCAAGGCTTGCGAAACAACTCGCGGCTGACCAATGGCCGGCCACCCAGGTGCACGGCCAATGCCTGGCGCATCAGCCGCTTGGCGGCGGAGAGCGCGCCGGGGGCCGTCCAGTCAGCTTCAGCCATGGCCAACAACTCGGTGCCGTTGAACAGGCCTGGCTGCAGCAGGTAGACCCGCTCAAGCCCGGCGTCGACCTGCAGGCGATACAAACCATCCGCCGCGATGGGCTCGCCGTGCAGGTCGCTGTCCAGTGCGAAGCCGTAGCCGAGATCATCCAGCAGTCGCCATTCGAACGCCCGCAGCAATGGCTCGAGCGGGCGGCCTTCGGCCAGGGCCAGCAGCGTCGCGGCGTAGTGATCGAAAACCGCCGGGTGCGGATCTTCGGCAGGCAACAGGCGAATCAGCAGTTCGTTGAGATAAAGGCCGCTGAACAGCGCCTCACCGTTGAGCCAATTGGAAACGCCAGCACTTTCCATCCGCCCGACATTTTTCAGCTCGCCGCGACCACGGAATTCGACTTCCAGCGAAACGAACGGTCGCGCCAGAGTCCCGGCCTTGCCCCGCGCACTGCGCAATACCGCCCGCAGCCGCCCTTGAGGCGTGAGGAAGTCCACCAGCGCGCTGTTTTCCCGGTAGGCCCGGCTGTGCAGTACAAAGGCGGGCTGGGCGGTAGGCGCGGTGGTCGACATGATGTTTTTTATGTCCCTGTCGGGGATTGCAAAAAAGATCGCAGCCTACACCAGCCCCCGTAGGAGCTGCCGAAGGCTGCGATCTTTTGATCTTTTGATCTTTGGATCTTTTACAGGTCGCCATAGCCCAGCGAACGCAGGGCGCGTTCGTCGTCGGACCAGCCGCCTTTGACCTTGACCCACAGGTTAAGCATGATTTTGGAGTCGAACAGCAGCTCCATATCCTTGCGCGCCTCGGTGCCGATGCGTTTGATCCGCTCGCCCTTCTCACCAATGATGATTTTCTTCTGGCCATCACGTTCGACGAGGATCAGCGCATGGATGTGCAAGGTTTTCCCCTGCTGCTTGAACTCTTCGATTTCCACGGTGATCTGGTATGGCAGCTCAGCGCCCATCTGGCGCATGATTTTCTCGCGCACCAGCTCCGCAGCGAGGAAGCGGCTGCTGCGGTCGGTAATCTGGTCTTCCGGGAAGAAGTGATCGTTTTCCGGCAAGTGCTGGGCGATTACGCGCTCCAGCGTGTCGAGGTTGTGCCCGTGCTGGGCAGAGATCGGCATGATCTGCGCGTTCGGCAGCTGTTCCTGCAACCAGGTCAGGTGCGGCATCAGCTCGGACTTGTCTTCGATGCGGTCGGTCTTGTTCAGCGCCACGATCAGCGGGCCGGTCACGTACTGGACGCGCTCGAGGACCATCTGGTCTTCGTCGGTCCACTTGGTGCGGTCGACCACGAAGATCACCACGTCGACGTCTTTCAACGCCGCCGAAGCGGTCTTGTTCATGTAACGATTGAGCGCTTTCTCGCCGCCTTTGTGCATGCCGGGGGTGTCGACGTAGATCGCCTGCACATCGCCTTCGGTCTTGATCCCGAGCATGTTGTGGCGGGTGGTCTGCGGCTTGCGCGAAGTGATCGCCAGCTTCTGCCCGAGAATATGGTTCAGCAGCGTGGATTTGCCCACGTTGGGGCGGCCGACAATGGCGACATAGCCACAGCGAGTTGCAGTTGAATCAGTCATGGCCATTCTCCACGCCCAGGGCAATCAGTGCTGCAGCCGCCGCTACCTGTTCGGCAATACGACGACTCACACCCTGACCTCGGCTTTTTTCGTTCAGTAAGGTGATTTCGCATTCGACGAAGAACGTCCGGCAATGCGGCTCACCCTGGATATCCACCACTTCGTAACGCGGCAGGTCACAGGCACGCGACTGCAGGAATTCTTGCAGACGAGTCTTTGGATCTTTGTTGGTGTCGACCAGCGTCAGGCCTTCGAACTCGGACGCCAGCCAGGCCAGCACGCGCTCACGCGCCATCTCCATGCCAGCATCGAGATAAATGGCTCCGATCAAGGCTTCCAGGGCATCCGCGAGGATCGATTCACGACGAAAACCGCCGCTCTTCAACTCGCCGGAACCCAGGCGCAGGTACTCGCCCAGATCGAAACCGCGGGCCAGTACGGCCAGGGTCTCGCCTTTCACCAGTCGTGCACGCAAACGCGACAGCTGGCCTTCGCGAGCGAGCGGAAAGCGATCGAACAAGGCTTCCCCGGCGACGAAGTTGAGAATGGCATCTCCGAGGAATTCCAGGCGTTCATTGTTGCGCCCGGCAAAACTGCGGTGAGTCAGGGCCAGGACCATCAGTTCCTGGTCTTTGAAGGTATAGCCGAGCTGACGCTCGAGACGGCTTAAAGAGACGCTCACGGTTTACCCACGCTGAGTTCGTGGTCGAATTTCACCACCATAGGGGCGAGGCACCGACGGCCCTCGACAATTAACGCTGTGTTCAAATCCACATCCTGAATATCATTGACTGCATGCTTTTGGCGATATCCCTGCAAAACTCACTGACGGCGGTGAAACCGCTGCCATGAAGCATTCTACAAGACCCAGAAAAGCATTCGGCGCTGTGTTCAACAGCGCCGTGTTTGATTACTTGATCAGGCCAACCCGCGAGAAATTCGGCAGGTGGCTGAGTTTTGGTTCGGGCCAGCTCATCCAGACTGCAAAGGCCTTGCCGACAATGTTCTTGTCGGGAACCATGCCTAGCAGATCCTTGGGAATACTTGGGTCATCCCAGTAGCGACTGTCGTTCGAGTTGTCGCGGTTGTCGCCCATCATGAAGTAATGCCCGGCGGGCACGACCCACTGACGGTCCGGCGGCGAACGGTAGCGGCTCATTTCCTTGCGGATCAGGTGCTCGGCAACGCCGAGTTTTTCCTTGTAAAGCTCGGCACTGCCCAGCGTACCCGGCTCGGAACCGACCATCTGCTCAGCGACCGACTGGCCGTTGACGAACAACCGCTTGTCGCTGGTGTAGCGAATCTGGTCACCCGGCAAGCCGACTACACGCTTGATGTAGTTGACATTCGGATCGCTCGGATAGCGGAACACCATCACATCGCCACGCTGTGGTTCACCGACTTCGATGACTTTCTTGTCGATCACCGGCAGGCGGATCCCGTAAGAAAACTTGTTCACCAGAATGAAGTCGCCAACATCCAGGGTCGGTTTCATCGAGCCCGAAGGAATCTGGAACGGTTCCACCAGGAACGAACGCAGCACCAGCACGATGAACAACACCGGGAAGAATGACTTGCCGTATTCGACCAGCAGCGGCTCTTTGTTCAGTTTCTCGACCACCACCCCGTCAGGCTGGCTGACGCTGCCCTGATAGGAGGCAATGGCGGCACGCCGACGCGGCGCCAGGAAAACCAGATCGAGCAACGCCAACAGGCCGCAGACGAACACGGCGATGACCAGCAACAGCGGGAAATTTAGCGACATAGGACCTAACTATCCAACCTGAGCACTGCAAGGAAGGCTTCTTGTGGAATTTCCACGTTACCGACCTGCTTCATGCGTTTTTTACCGGCCTTCTGCTTTTCCAACAGCTTGCGCTTACGGCTAACGTCACCGCCGTAGCATTTGGCCAATACGTTCTTTCTGAGTGCCTTGACGGAGGTCCGCGCAATAATCTGCCCGCCTATGGCGGCCTGGATTGCGACGTCGAACATCTGACGTGGAATCAGTTCTTTCATTTTCTCGGTCAACTGGCGACCTTTGTAGTGCGCGTTGTCCTTGTGCACGATCAGCGCCAGGGCGTCGACTTTGTCTCCGTTGATCAACACATCCAGCTTCACCAGATTAGCTGATTGATAACGATCGAAATGGTAATCCAGCGAAGCATAGCCACGGCTGGTGGACTTCAGACGGTCGAAGAAGTCCAGGACCACTTCGTTCATCGGCAGATCGTAGCTCACCTGGACCTGGGTGCCGAGGAACAGCATGTCGTGCTGCACGCCACGCTTTTCGATACACAGGGTAATGACGTTGCCCAGGTGCTCTTGCGGCACAAGAATATTGGCCCGCACGATCGGCTCGCGCATGTCCTCGATCGCCGACAGATCCGGCAGCTTCGACGGGTTATCGACGTAAATCGTTTCACCGGTTTTCAGCAACAGCTCGAAAATAACCGTCGGCGCCGTGGTGATCAGGTCCAGGTCGTACTCGCGCTCCAGGCGCTCCTGGATGATTTCCATGTGCAGCATGCCGAGGAACCCGCAACGGAAGCCGAAGCCCAGGGCGTCGGAGCTTTCCGGGGTGTACTGCAGGGACGAGTCGTTGAGCGTGAGCTTTTGCAGGGCTTCACGGAAATCTTCGAAGTCGTCGGAGCTGACCGGGAACAGACCGGCGTAGACCTGCGGCTGGATGCGTTTGAAGCCTGGCAGCACGTCGACGTCCGGCGTGGAGCTCAAGGTCAGGGTGTCACCCACCGGCGCACCGTGAATGTCCTTGATGCCGGCGATGATGAAGCCCACTTCGCCGGCCTTCAGATCAACGGTGGCGGTGTGCTTCGGGTTGAACACACCGACGCTGTCCACCAGGTGGATCTTGCCGGTGGACTTGACCAGAATCTTGTCGCCTTTCTTCACACGACCGTGGCGCACGCGAACCAGGGAAACAACGCCCAGGTAGTTGTCGAACCAGGAGTCGATGATCAATGCTTGCAGCGGATCTTCGATGTTGCCGGTTGGCGCAGGAATGGTGTGAACCAGACGCTCGAGCACTTCGTCGACGCCCAGACCGGTCTTGGCACTGCACTCGACCGCATCGGTGGCATCGATGCCGATGATTTTTTCGATTTCTTCTTTGACGCGCTCTGGATCGGCCTGAGGCAGGTCAATCTTGTTCAGTACCGGCATGACCTCAAGGCCCTGCTCGATCGCGGTGTAGCAGTTGGCAACCGATTGCGCTTCCACGCCCTGCCCGGCATCGACCACCAGCAACGCACCTTCACAGGCCGCCAGCGACCGGCTGACTTCATAGGTAAAGTCGACGTGGCCCGGGGTGTCAATGAAGTTCAGCTGGTACTTGATGCCATCTCTGGCGGTGTAATACAGGGTGACGCTGTGGGCCTTGATGGTGATCCCGCGCTCACGCTCGAGGTCCATGGAGTCCAGCACCTGGGCTTCCATTTCGCGCTCGGCCAGGCCGCCGCACATCTGGATGAAGCGATCGGCCAGAGTCGACTTGCCATGGTCAATGTGGGCGATGATGGAGAAATTGCGGATATGACTCAAATCACTCACGGATCAACACTCAAAAAGGCTGCAGGCATAGCCCGCCGAAAAATAGCCGGGAATTGTACCTGATTCGCGGCCCTAGCGTCACGTTTGCCTGTGAACCGCGCACATGCAAAAGCGCCCCGGCCTTTCGACCGGGGCGCTTTTAACCCGCCAATGCAGGGCGAAACCGCTATCAGCCAGCTCGTCGCAATAGCCAGATCCCGGCCAATGCGCAGATGCCGGCCGGTACCAACACCGCAAATAGCGGCGAGAAACCGAACACCAGGCTCGACGGCCCCAGCAGATCCTGGGCAATACGGAAGGTGAAGCCCACCAGCACGCCGGTGAACACCCGCTGACCGAGGGTCACCGAACGCAACGGGCCGAAAATGAACGAAATCGCCATTAGCACCAGCGCGGCGGTGACCAACGGTTGCAACACTTTGACCCAGAATGCCAGCCAGTAGCGACCATTGTTCAAGCCCTGGTCGGCCAGGTAGTGGATGTAACCCCACAAGCCGCTGATCGACAGCGATTCCGGCGCCATCACCACAGTACTGAGCAACTGCGGGCTCAAGGCCACTTCCCAGCGCTCTTCGGGCAAGGTGACGACTTCGGTACTGCCGTCATGGAACAGCGTGGTGGTGACATCGCTCAATGTCCAATAGTCCTCATTGAACTTCGCACGCTTGGCAAAACTCGAGGACAGCATGTGGCGCTGATCGTCGAAGCGATAACGGGTTACACCGTACAGCAGGCCATTGGGTTGCACCGAGTTGACGTGAATGAACTCGTCGCCCTGACGGTGCCACAAACCATGCTTGGCGCTTTGCGCTTCACCGCCGCCCTGAGCCAGGGAACGATTGGCCTGCGCGATGTTTTCCGTGGCCGGGGCCACGTACTCGCCGACCAGCACGCCCGCCAGCATCAGCACCAGCATCGGCTTCATCACCGCCCAGACGATCCGACCGATGGACACCCCGGCAGCGCGCATGATGGTCAGTTCGCTGGCACTGGCCAGGCTGCCCAGGCCGATCAGACAGCCGATCAAGGCGGCCATCGGCAACATGTCGTAGACCCGCCGCGGCGCGGTCAGCAGCACGAAACTCAAGACATCGAGCAAGGTGTAGGTATCGCTGACGTCGCCCATCTCATCGATGAACGCAAACAATGACGCCAGACCGAGAATAATCCCCAGGACCGCGACAATGGCCATGAACACGCTGCTACCGATGTAGCGATCGAGCTTATCCACGGGCCACCTCCAGCGCACCGCGGCGACTCGCCAGCTTCAGGCGCAGCGGCTCCCAGTACAGCAACCCCAGACCGATGGACAGGAAGATCGCATGCACCCACCACAAACCCAGCGCTGGTGGAATCTTGCCTTTTTCCAGCGCACCACGGGCGGCGATCAGGATGGTCAAATAAGCCATATAAAGAAGAATTGCCGGAAGCAGCTTGAGGAAACGACCCTGGCGAGGATTGACCCGAGACAAGGGCACCGCCATCAAGGTCACGATAAATACCAGCAGCGGCAGTGAAAGCCGCCATTGCAGCTCGGTGTTCGAACGCAGGTCGTCGTTGGCCAGCAGGTCCCGGGTCCGCATCGCATCGCGATCGGTCACTTCGTCACTGACATCCGGCTTGGGCAGCAGCACGCCATAGGTGTCGTACTTGATGGCACGATAGTCCGCCTGCCCCGGATTACCGTCGTAGCGATAGCCATTCTCGAGAATCAGGTAACGGTTACCGTCCTTCTGGACTTCCTGACGCCCGCTCTGGGCAACCAGAACCGAGATGCCACGCTCCTTGCTCTTGTCGGAGGAAGTATTCTTTTGCGAAATGAATACGCTCCCCAGATTGGCGCGATCATCAGACAGTTGCTCGGTGTAGGTCACGCGAGTGCCATCGCGCAACGACTGGAAGCGACCCGGCACCAGGGTATCGAACTCGGTCAGCGCATCCTGTTTGTTGATCAGCAGCTGGAACTGGTTCGCCCCTTGCGGCGCCAGGCTCAGACTCAACCACGCCACCACCAGCGCCACCAACGTGGCCGGGAACAGGGTCATGCCCAGCAAACGCTGCTGGCTCATGCCTGTGGCGGAGAGCACGGTCATTTCGCTTTCCAGGTACAGCCGGCCGTAAGCCAGCAAAATACCGAGGAACAGCCCCAAAGGCAGAATCAGTTGCAGGAAACCTGGCAGGCGAAAACCCATGATCAGGAACAGCGATCCTGGGTCCAGGGCGCCCGAGGCAGCCTGAGCCAGGTACTTGATGAAACGTCCGCTCATAATGATCACTAGCAGGACGGCGCTGACGGCGCTCAAGGTCAACAGGACTTCTCGGGACAGATAACGGAAGACAATCAAACCAGACACTCCAGGGTTGTCAGGCTAAGGCGGCCAAACAAGCAAACACACTCGGGGCCGGCTCGTATAGCGGGGCCGCCGAAAAAGATGGCGCATTATCCTGTGATTGGGTGCGCCTGTCACTGCACACGCTCAAGCTGGCATGTAATGCAGCGAAGTTCGCTCATGTCAGGGTTGTCAGCCTCGGTCGGCGAGGTTCAAACTGGCGGCTTTGTCGCCGGCACGTACCGGCGCCTTTGATAACCAGGCTTTATATAGATAAGCCAGGCGCACGCCTTTGAGCACCGCGCACTTTGACCATTTATTCAGGGACCCGGACATGGAACTGGTTGTAAAAAGCGTTAGCCCAGAAACGTTGAAGACTGCCACTCTGGTGGTCGCCATCGGCGAAGGCCGCAAGCTCGGCACAGTCGCCAAACAACTCGACGATCTCAGCGGCGGCGCCATCAGCGCAGTCCTCAAACGCGGCGACCTGGCCGGCAAAGTTGGCCAGAGCCTGTTGCTGCACAGCCTGCCTAACCTCAAGGCCGACCGCGTACTGCTGGTGGGTATCGGTAAAGACGCCGAACTGGGTGATCGCCCGTTCCGCAAAATCATCAGTGGCTTGCTCAATACCCTCAAAGGCCTGGGCGGCAGCGACGCAGCACTGGCGCTGGACGAAGTGATCGTCCAGGGCCGTGACAGCTATGGCAAGACACGCCTGCTGGCCGAAACCCTGGTGGACGGCGAGTACCTCTTCGAGCAGTTCAAGAGCCAGAAAACCGAACCGCGCGCCCTGAAGAAAATCACCCTGCTGACCATCAAGGCCGCGCAAGCCGAAGTCGAACGTGCCGTGACCCACGCCCAGGCTATCGCCGGCGGCATGGCATTCACCCGCGACCTGGGTAACCTGCCACCGAACATCTGCCACCCGAGCTTTCTCGCCGAACAGGCGAAAAACCTCGGCAAGGCGCACAAAGGCCTGAAGGTCGAGATTCACGACGAGAAGAAAATCAAAGATCTGGGCATGGGCGCATTCTATGCCGTTGGCCAGGGCAGCGATCAGCCGCCTCGCCTGATCGTCATGAACTACCAGGGTGGCAAGAAATCCGAGAAGCCTTACGTGCTGGTCGGTAAAGGCATCACCTTCGACACCGGCGGTATCAGCCTCAAACCGGGCGCCGGCATGGACGAGATGAAGTACGACATGGGCGGCTCGGCCAGCGTGTTCGGCACCCTGCATGCGGTGCTCGAACTGAAGCTGCCGATCAATCTGGTGTGCATCCTGGCCTGTGCCGAGAACATGCCGAGCGGCGGCGCGGCTCGTCCGGGCGACATCGTCACCACCATGAGCGGACAGACCGTGGAAATCCTCAATACCGACGCCGAAGGCCGTCTGGTGCTGTGCGATGCCCTGACCTACGCCGAACGCTTCAAGCCACAGGCCGTGATCGACATCGCCACCCTGACCGGTGCTTGCGTGGTCGCGCTGGGGGCCCACACCTCTGGCCTGCTGGGCAACAACGACGAGCTGATCGGGCAACTGTTGAGCGCCGGCCAGCAAGCTGACGATCGCGCCTGGCAACTGCCGCTGTTCGACGAGTACCAGGAACAGCTGGACAGCCCGTTCGCCGACATGGCCAACATCGGCGGCCCGAAAGCCGGCACCATCACGGCCGCCTGCTTCCTGTCGCGCTTCACCAAACAATACAACTGGGCGCACCTGGACATCGCCGGGACTGCCTGGACCAGCGGCGGCAAGGACAAGGGTGCCACTGGCCGTCCGGTTCCGTTGCTGACCCAGTACCTGCTGGACCGCGCCAAAGCCTGAAACTGAAGACCCCGGCCTGCAGCATCCGTGGATGACGCAGGCCGGGCGTCAGGACCCGTAATGACCAAAGTCGACTTCTACATTCTGCCCAGCGCCGATCCTTCCGCGCGCCTGGACTTCGCCTGCAAACTCACCGAAAAGGCCTGGCGCATGGGTCACAGGATCTACCTGCACTGCAGCGATGCGGCCCAGCGTGACGATCTCGATGCACGCTTGTGGAGTTTCAAGGGCGAGAGCTTCGTGCCCCATGGTCCTGCCGAAAGCGAACCGGACGGGCTGATTGTTCTGGGACTTGGCGAAGATCCCGGGCAGCATTCGGATCTGTTGGTCAATCTGGACCTGAAAGTCCCGGCATTTGCCCAGCGCTTCGCCCGTGTGGCAGAAGTGGTGGTCGAAGACCCTGCTATTCGTCAGGCCGCACGGGAGAGTTTCCGTTTCTACCGTGAACAGGGCTATCCTCTGCAAGATCACCGTCTACAGCGACTCTGAGCACCCGATGGACACTCCAAACACGCAGCAAAAGTCCGCGCACCTGCTGGATGACCTTGAGTCGATCCGCCAACTGCTCGGCGATGACAACCTGCAACCACCGCTGCTGACCGACATGGTTACCAACGATGTGCAGATCCCCATGCTGTACGAGATAGTGGGTGGCCAAACGCCTGCTGAAAGCCACGAACCTGCACCTGAGCAACCGGCGCCAAAACCAGTCGCAGCACCACAGCCCGCCCCGGCACCGGTCGCCGCCAAAG
Organism: Pseudomonas sp. KH_050; assembly: GCF_057838875.1. Taxonomy (NCBI): domain Bacteria; kingdom Pseudomonadati; phylum Pseudomonadota; class Gammaproteobacteria; order Pseudomonadales; family Pseudomonadaceae; genus Pseudomonas; species Pseudomonas sp. KH_050. The sequence continues at coordinate 5,569,439 of NZ_CM174478.1, forward strand.
GTCCCGACGCCCTCCTGCACCTGGACGACGAACTGCGCGCCGCCGCCCAATTGATCATGCAAGATGTGATCGACGACTTCGCGCCGCATATCGAAACCGAAATCAAACGCCGCCTCGACGCGCGGATGGAACGGTTGTTGAGCCAGTACCAAGCCTGATTCTCGTAACACCGGTTTATCGTGGCCAGGGGCTTGTCCTCTGGCCATCCGGTTGGGTTACGCCGGCAACCCCAGCACTAAATGCACCACCCCTCCCGCCAATGGCATAACCCCCGGCACACCGGCCACACGCAGGGCCATCAGGTCCATCTGCGCCTGATCGTGCAGTTCCACCCGCACTCGTGTCAGGGCAATGCGTTGTTGCGACTTGAGGTTACTCTCCCCTCCCAGTGCCGCCACAATGCCTGGTTCCAGGAGTGTCGCCGCGACAGGCTGCGCAAGCGCCGTGGGTTGGTCCACCACCAGATCCGGTGTCAGGGCTTTCCAGAAAGCACGCTGTAATTTTTTCAACATATTCAATTCTCCAGGACCAATGAGCTGACGACCGCGGTCTGTTGATGCCGGTGCAAGGTTTCACGTACCTGTTCGGCGCTCTCCAGGCTCAGGACTTGTTGCGCGATGACCTGGCAATCCCTCAGGTCGAGTTCGCGAATCGTCGCCTTGATGGACGGAATCAACGGCACACTGACCGACAGCTCATCCACCCCCAGGCCGAGCAACAGCGGCACCGCCAACGCTTCGGAGGCCAGCGCGCCACACACGCCGACCCACTTGCCGTGGGCATGGGCGGCTTTCACGGTGCTGGCGATCAGGCGCAGCACCGCCGGATGAAAGCTGTCCGCCTGGCAGGCCAACCGCGGATGGTCGCGGTCCATGGCCAGGGTGTACTGGGTCAGGTCGTTGGTGCCGATGGAGAAGAAGTCCACTTCGGCGGCGAACAGATCAGCCATCAATGCCGCGGCCGGCACCTCAATCATGATGCCGAGCTTGGGCAACGCCTTGAGCCCCAGTGCCAGCGCCTCCTCTTCGAGCATCTGCCGAGCCATGCGCAGTTCGGACAACTGACTGACCATCGGCAGCATGATGTGCAGACGGGCCAGCCCGGCGCAGCTCAGAATCGCTCGAAATTGCTCACGCAACAGCTCGGGACGCTCCAGGCACAGGCGAATCCCGCGCATGCCTAGAAAGGGGTTGGCCTCGCTGTCCATCGGCACGTAGGCCAGCGGCTTGTCACCGCCGACGTCCAGGGTGCGCACCACCAGATTGCGTTCCGCCCCCAGCGCGCGGGCGATCGCGCTGTAGGTAGCCGCTTGCTCGTCATGGCTGGGTGCGTGGTTGCGTTCCAGGTACAGAAACTCCGAACGCAGCAGACCGACACCCTCGCCTCCCAGCGCTATCGCTTGTTCAACTTCAGGCAACGAGGCGACGTTGGCCGTCACCTCGAAGTGATGGCCGTCGCGAGTACAAGCCGCCAGCGCAGCCTGCTCGAGTTCGCGCTGATGCCGCTGGCGTTGCTGCTGACGTTTGGTCTGCAGCTGTTCGATAGCCGACAGATCAGGGTCCAGCTGCAATTCGCCCTTATCGGCATCGAGCAAGACTTGAGTGCCGCTCTCCAGCGACAGCGCCTGGATTGGCAGCCCGCACAAAGCCGGCAAGCCAAAGGCCCGGGCGAGAATCGCCACGTGACTGGTGGCGCCGCCGCCCACGGTGGCAAAGCCCAATACCTTGCTGGTATCGAGGCCGGCGGTCTGCGAAGGAGTGAGTTGCTCGGCAATCAGGATCGCCTGGTCCGGCAACACCCAGACGCTGTCCTGCACGCCAAGAATCAATTTGAGGACCCGCTGGCCGACGTCCGCCAGGTCCACCGCGCGCTCGGCCAGCAACGCGCTACCGAGTTGTTTGAACAGTTCGGCCGTGGCCTCGGTCGAGGTGCGCCAGGCGAACGCGGCGCTTTTCCCTTCAGCGATCAAGGTGTAGGCCTGCTCCACCAGGCTCGGGTCTTCCAGCAGCTGCTGATGGGCTTTGAAGATCTCCGCTTGCGCATCGCTTGTCGCGTTGTCGCGTAGCCCCTGCAGTGCTTGCGTTGCCTGGAACAACCCACGCTCCAGATGCCTGCGTTCATCGGCTTGATCGGCACCGAATTCAGCCACCTCCAGAGTTTGCTCAGCGACCTGCACCACCCGGCCGAACGCCGAGCCGGGCGAGGCACATACACCCCGCAAGACCTTCAACGAAGGCGCTTCAACGACAGCAACCGGCTCACTTGCAACCGGCACCGAGATTGCTTCACCGCAACCTGCTGCCAGCAACTCGACGAGGGTCTTGATCGCCAATTCGGCATCTTCGCCCACCGCACTGACCTGCAAGGTATCGCCCTTGGCGGTCTGCAACGCCATGATCGCTACCAGGGATTTGGCGTTGGCACTGGCCTGTTGCTTATGCAGGCAAATGTTCGCCGCAAAGCCCTTCGCCGCCTGAGCGAATACTGCCGCGGGACGGGCATGCAAACCGTTCGGGTTGGACAGGGTCACCGCCCCCGAAAACAGTGCTTCTCCCTCTGGCGCCAGCGCCGCATCGGCCGGCTGGCCGGCCAGATTCAAACGCAACAGTGGCTGCCCGCTTTCGACCAATCCGCTGTCCGGCGTCAGCAGGCTGAAGGGCTCGGCGCTGACCACCAGCATCAAGGTCAGCAAGCTGCGGGCATGCAAGGCGATGTAGTCGGCGTCGAATTCGATCAAGGCCTGCCCGGCCTCGACCCGCTGCCCCTCGTCCACCAGCCGCGTGAAGCCCTTCCCCGAGAGATTCACCGTATCCAGACCGATGTGCATCAACACCTGCACGCCGCTGTCGTCGGTGATGCTGACCGCATGGCCACTGCGCGGCAGATTACTGATCACTCCGGCCATGGGTGCGCAGAGGGTTTGCGAGGTCGGATCAATGCACAGGCCATCACCGATCAGGCGACTGGAGAACACCGGATCCGGCACTTGATCAAGCGGCATCAGCACCCCGGACAGGGGGGCTAGCAGTTGCAAATGTTGGGTTGTGGCCATGACTTCACCTGCTGTTTTAATGTCTAGAGGTAGGAGCTGCCGAAGGCTGCGATCTTTTGATCTTTCGCTTGGGACTCAAGTGGACCTGGAAAGATCGCGGCCTCGTTTCACTCGACAGCTCCTACGCAGCTCCTACGGGTTCTTCGGACGGCACCGTTATTTCCACCAATACTCGACCTGCAATCCAACGTTCGAACCATGCCGCGCCCTGCCGAAAGCTCCGGTGTCGGACAACGCCGAACCCGCCGCCAATTGATTGGCCGCACGTTTGGCCGCCTGGTTCCAGCTGGCATAGGTGTAGTACAGGCGCACTTCCGGGCGTGCCCAGAAATCCGGGCCGTTAGGTGACCAGGTCGGTGCGAAGGTGAACTTGCTCAGCTTGCGCGTGCCGCCTGGGGCCTCGACCTGATCGTGTCCCAGCTCGGTGACCAGTTTGAACTGCTCCGTGAGGGCATAGGCCGGGCGAATGCCAACGGAAAACCAGTTCTGATCGTTGCCGTCCGGGCGAATGTCTTTCTGATAGACCGCCTCGACCTGACCACCGAAACGCGGGGTCACCTGCCAGTCGAAGAACTCCACCAGGCGGTAGCTCTTGTTGCTGTCATCGAGCCGGACATTGCCAGTGTAGCCAAGGCCGGTACCCGGGCCTTCGCCGTACTGAAAAGCCAGCTTGTTCTTGCCGCCGAGAAAACCGCTCTGCACATGTTGGGTGGTAATCGCCCAGCCACGGTGCGCGTCGCGACTGTCCGGCTTGTCGATATAGCTCAGGCCGAACTCCAGCGCGCCACCGGGGTTGGTGTTGAACCCGGCGACATTGAAGTCGTGCCGATTGATGTAATCCTTCTGGTACAGGTTGTCCTTGCGCGAGAAGGCGTAGCTGTATTTCAAATCGCCGATCAACACATCCTCGATGCCGCCGCCGGTGGCGCTCTGGTTCCAGTAGTAGAAGTCGGAAATATGGATGTCATTGCGTTTGTAGTAACGCCGACCGGCCCACAATGAACCGCCATTGAGGCTGGGCATCTTCGACCACTGCGCGTACAGCTGCGGCATGCGCACCGAGCCGTTATCGCCGTTGAAGGTCAGGCTGCGGTCGTACTGGTTGTACAGCGATGCCATACCGTCGACGCTGAGCACCGAACCGTCGTCGAGAGTGAACAAGTCCTGGCGCAACTCCAGTTCCCCGTACTGTTCGCACTCGTTGCCCAAGCGGTATTTCGTCTGTGCGCCAGGTAACTGAAAACATGACTGCGAACTGCTGTTGACCGAAGTCCCCACACCGCTGCGCAAGTAACCGGAGAACTCCAGTGCCTGGGCCGGGAAAGGCAATGCCAGGCATACGCACGATGCTGCAAAGCTGCGAATTATTGTTGTTTTCAAGAGCCGCTCCATTATTTTTATTGTGTTGGTCTGCCAATCTTCGGGCGCAACTTCCCCGCGCACGAGTCATGCGAGCCGATCTAAAACGAAGGGTTTTTCCGGTTATTCAGTCAGATGCAGCACGAACGACTCATAGGGCCGTAGGAACACCTGCCGATTGCGGACTGGGCAGTCCGCGTAGTTGCTGATCACCAGGCGTTGCGCCATCGCGTCGCTGATCACCCCTTCCGGCAGTTCGACGTCGCAGGTCGTGGCGTAGAAGTTGTTCAGCACCAGCAGACGCTCGCCCTTACCTTCACGCAGGTAGGCCCAGACTTGCAGGTGTTCGGGCAACAGCTGGCGATAGACACCTTCCTGGATCAGCGGCTCGCTGCGGCGCAAAGCGATCAGCTGGCGATAGTGATGCAGCACCGACGCCGGGTCTTCGAGCTGCTGTTCGACGTTGATCAGCGCCGCGTTTTCCGGCACGCCGATCCACGGTTCGGTGGTGCTGAAACCGGCATGTGGCTGAGCATTCCAGTGCATCGGCGTGCGGCTGTTGTCCCGGGACTTCTGCATGATCGCCGCCATGTTTTCCGTCTCGGATTCTCCGGCCTCACGCTTGAGCCGATAGATGTTCAGCGTCTCGACATCGCGGTAATGGTCGATGTGATCGAACCCCGGATTGGTCATGCCCAGCTCTTCACCCTGGTACACGAACGGCGTGCCTTGCAGGAAGTGCAACGCCGTACCAAGCATCTTCGCCGAGACCGCCCGGTGTTCGCGGTCATTACCGAAGCGCGAGACCACCCGTGGCTGATCGTGGTTACACCAGAACAGCGCGTTCCAGCCGCCACCGGTTTGCATGCCGGTCTGCCAGTCGGAGAGGATGCGCTTGAGGTCAAGGAAATCGAAATCGGCGCGAATCCATTTCTGCAGGTTCGGGTAATCGACTTTCAAATGATGAAAGTTGAAGGTCATCGACAGTTCTTTCGACTCAGGACGCGAGTAACGAATGCAGTGCTCGAGGCTGGTGGAAGACATCTCGCCGACATTGATCAGGTCATGGCCCTCGAAGACTTCACGGTGCATTTCCTGCAAGTACTGATGAACGTTGGGGCCGTCGGTGTAGAAGCGCCGACCGTCACTCTGGTCCTCGGGAAAATCCGCCGGTTTCGAAATCAGATTGATCACGTCCAGGCGAAAACCGCCGACCCCCTTGTCACGCCAGAAGCGCATCATCTTGAAGACTTCGGCGCGCACCAGCGGGTTGTCCCAGTTCAGGTCGGCCTGGGTGTGGTCGAACAGGTGCAGGTAGTACTGGCCGGTTTGCGCTTCGTACTCCCAGGCCGAACCGCCAAACTTGGACTCCCAGTTGTTCGGCTGATCGCGCCAGATGTAGAAGTCGCGGTACGGGTTATCCAGCCTGCTGCGCGCCTGCTGGAACCACTGATGCTCGATGGAGGTGTGGTTGACCACGATATCGAGCATCAGCTTGATACCGCGTTTGCCCGCCTCGGCAATCAGCAATTCACAGTCGGCCATGGTCCCGTAGCTCGGGTCGATGGCGTAGTAGTCGCTGATGTCGTAACCGTTATCGCGTTGCGGTGAACGCAGGAACGGCGTGATCCACAGGCAGTCGACGCCTAGCCAGTGCAGGTAATCGAGCTTGGCGACTACCCCGAGCAAATCGCCAGTGGCTTTGCCGGCGTGGCTGTAAAAACTCTTCGGGTAGATCTGGTAGATCACCGAACGTTGCCAGTCTTGCATGGCGTGTTTCTCCAATTAATTTTGCGGTGGCCCTACCGGCCTCATCGCGAGACGGGCGATACGATCTATCAGGCGACCCGGTATCCGGGGCGCACAATCTTCATGCTCAAGCCACAGGTCAGCACAAACGGCACCACCATCGCGATCACCATGCCGATCACGAACATCGGGATGAATTGCGGGATGATCGAGATGAAACCCGGTAGCCCGCCGACACCAATCGCCGAGGCCTGGACTTTGTTCAGCGACAGGAAAATGCTGCCCAGCGCCGAGCCGATCAGGGCGGCGTAGAATGGAAACTTGTAGCGCAGGTTGACCCCGAACATCGCCGGCTCGGTGATACCGAAGTAAGCGGAAATCGCCGAAGTCGAGGCCATGCTTTTGTCCCGCACATTGCGGGTCATGTAGAACACCGCCAGTGCCGCACTGCCTTGGGCGAGGTTGGACATGACGATCATCGGCCAGATGAAGGTACCGCCCTGGGTCGAGATCAGCTGCAGGTCCACGGCGAGGAACATGTGGTGCATACCGGTGATCACCAGCGGCGCATAGAGCAGGCCGAAGATCGCCCCGCCGACCATCGGCGCCAGATCGAACAGCAGGACCATACCTTCGGTGATGAGGATGCCCAGGTGCCGGGTGACCGGACCGATCACCGCCAGCGCCAACACACCGGTGACCACGATGGTGGTGATTGGCACCACCAGCAGCTGAATGGCGTTCGGTACTCGCGCCCGCAACCACTTCTCGATAGTGCTCATGACCCAGGCCGCCAGCAGGATCGGCAGGATCTGCCCCTGATACCCGACCTTCTCGATCCGGAACAGACCGAGGATGTCGAAGTAAGGCAGGCTCTGACCGTCAAGGCCGGCAACCGCCTTGCCGTAGTTCCAGGCATTGAGCAGATCCGGGTGGACCAGCATCAGGCCCAGCACAATGCCGAGAATCTCACTGCCACCAAAACGCTTGGCCGCCGACCAGCCGACCAATGCCGGGAGGAATACGAACGAGGTGTTGGCCATCAGGTTGATCAGGCTCCAGACACCGTCCAGGTCCGGGTAGGCCTCCAGCAGGGTCTGGCCTTCGATGAACATGCCCTTGGCACCCATCAGGTTGTTGATGCCCATCAGCAGGCCGGCAATGATCAGCGCCGGCAGGATCGGCATGAACACATCGGAGAACACTCGCACCAGGCGCTGCATGGGATTGATCTTCTCGGCGCTCTTCTGTTTGACGTCGGCGATGGTCGAGGCCGCGAGACCTGTCTGTTGACGCAACGCGGCGTAGACCTTCTCCACTTCACCGGGGCCGATGACGATTTGCAGCAGACCGCCGGTGAAGAACGAACCTTTGACCAGGTCGATCTGGTTCAGTGTGGCGTTGTTGACCAGGCTCGGGTCTGTCAACGCCAGGCGCAGACGGGTCACGCAGTGCGCAGCCTGTTCGAGGTTGTCTGTACCGCCGAGGCTTTGCAGGATCTCGCTGACGATAGTCGGGTAGTCGTGGCTCATGCTTTTTTCTTCCGTTTTAGCTTCTTGTTATTGGAGAGCGTTATTGGCAGCACGCCGAAACGAAAAATACTCGTCTGTACGAGTTAAAGCAATAACTCGTACAGACGAGTTGAGAAATATTTTTTACGATCAGCCATAAATGGACAAACCCCAGCCCTGCCCTTAAGGTTCCAAGCCTTGAGTACAGCGGCACAGAGCCATCCCATGAGTAAATACAACCAGATCTACACCGATCTGCTTGCCAGCATCACCACCGAACGTCTGGAACGTGGCGCCAGGTTGCCCTCCGAAACCGAACTGATGGACAGCTACCAGGCCAGCCGCGGCACTGTGCGCAAGGCCATCGAGCAACTTCAGGAGCGCGGCTTCGCACAGAAAGTCCATGGCAAGGGCACGTTCGTCCTGTCACCGGCACCGATCGAATTTCAGTTGGGGGGAATCGTCAGTTTCCAGGAAACCTACCCACGGCTGGGCAACGACGTCAGCACCGAGGTCGTGGAGTTCAGCCAGATCCCCCTCGAAGGCGCCCTGCTTGAACACATCCAGGCTCCAGAGGGCAGCTTGATCACGCGGATCAAACGTGTACGGCGAATCGAAGGCAAACGGGTGATTCTCGACATCAACCACTTCGTCGCCGACCTGATACCGGGGTTGAACCGCGAGATCGCCGAACATTCGATCTACGCCTTCATCGAACAGACCCTGCAACTGCAGATCAGCTATGCGCAGCGGACCATCGAAGCCGTACCACGGGGCAAGGATGACCAGCAGCACCTGGACCTTGACGGCCAGAGCCATGTGATCGTGGTGAGCAACCAGACCTTTTTGCAGGACGGCCGGCAGTTCGAGTACACCGAATCGCGGCATACCCTGGACAAGTTCTATTTCTCGGACGTGGCACGCCGCTGAGAGGTGTGCATCAAACCAGCGCCTGCCACTCGGCGCTCAGGGCCACGACCCGGCGTGACTCCTTTGCAACATTGACGCTTTGCGCGATCCGGGCGACGTCGATCACCGGTTGTTCAAGGCTGTAACCGCCCTTCGCATCCAGCCAGCTCAAAACCTCGGCCAGGTGCCAGACCGATGTCTTGCCCTCATGCACGGCCAATGGGAAGCTGTTGCAATGGGTCAGCATCAGTTTGCGCATGTTCTGCCGCGAAACCCCGACGATGTCGGCAATATCCGTCAAACCGACGAAGTCCGGCGCTACCTCCACCAAACGAGCGTCAGGAATGATGCGCTTGACGTCCATCAGCGCGCTCAACAGCGCCGTTTCGGCCGTCACCGCCTCGCGGGTGAATTCCAACGCCAACCGGCCCTGCAATCCGAGACCGACCAACGCATCATCGCAGCCTGCGGCGTATAGCCGTTCGACCAACTCGTCGGAATCGCAATTGCACTCTGCGAGTTGATACTTGAGGGTGAAAATGTAGTCCATTGAATTACTCCTTGAGTCGAGGTGCTGTTTTCCCATCAGTCACCTGCTGCTGCGTACAGTTATCAACCACTCGCCGTAGTGCCCTCGCGTGATTGAAAGGGTTCCTCGGCGTGCTGCACACGCTGGTGATACAGAACTCGCCACAGCGGCAGAGGTCATTTCTGAAAGGGCAGTAGATCTTTCCCCAGGCGTGACTGCCGCCGACTTCTATTCGCCAGCCTCGTTCTTCGGCATGACGCAGGGCCATTTCGATTTCTTTTTTTGGGTGAGATGCACGAGCCATCCATAGCCTCCAGTCTCGTCAAGTATCGACAGGTTGTCAAATGACAACCTGAAAAAATCCACTTCCCCCCAATCAGAAGTGTGAGCTTCGAAAACCGTTCGGATAGGGCTGGACGATGATCTGCGCAGAGTACAGACGAGACTGAAAGTGGAAATGCCTTATGTCTTTCAGGTTATTGCGAAGTTTCCACTTACACAAAACCGATTCTGCTTCCCTGATTTTTTGCCAAGCTTTGTTTTCAAGTTTTCTCAAGGAGAGAGAGATATGAACAGCAATCAAACCCCGCCCCTGCCCAATGCCGCAGACGCAATGAAGCTCAAGGCATTGATTCCCGAGTTGGTGGATGCCTGCCCGGATATGTATTCCATGGCCCGGGAGGCCGCTCAGGAGATTCTCGACAAGCACGGCATTCACAACATTGAGCCGGAAACGGTCTATTGGCATCGTTTCAACAACACCACAGCGAGCAATCCCAAGGCCTTTACCGGTTGGGAGCACTTTGGCATACCCCATCAATCGCTGACCCTGCCGCAATTGGTGATCAAACGCTTCGATGTTCATGATCAGGACAATGCGGACCTGCTCGACTCTTACGGCGGTTTTTATCGCGCCGGCCCGGATGCCGGAACATACAATGAAACCAACGATATCCACCTGCATGGCAATGAGGTGCTCAACGACTTCTGGGCGATCAATTTCAAATCACGCTACAACGATAAGCTGACTTCGTTCTGGAAAAACCACGCCGGACATTTCAGGGCATTGGCCAAGTGCAGTTTTATTGCCAAAGCGATGGAAGACCGGGAAAGCGGAAGGCTATCCGACGATAATTTCAGGACAGTCATCAAGGCCGCAGCCGGAAACATTTCCTGGCCGGTCACCCTCGACATGTTGCAAGCGGACGCTCCGGCGGTCGATGGGCTGCGCATTTGCAAACTCGAAATAGGCGAGTTCTTCGCTACCGATATCCTGCGTATCGTTGATCGCAACGGTCGGCAAATCATCTACGTACCGGGAGAAGTCTGGGGATTTCACGCATTCGAGACTCCCAGGGATCTGCATTGGTGGCTATTGTCGTTGGCCAAGGACACTGCGGGGCGGCAGCGACTGATGTCACATTTTCAGCTGGCGGATCACGACATAACCCAGGACAACGTCAATACCGATTTTTGGCTGTCGGTTCTTGAGGTGGGGGCTTCGCTGGGCTCTCCTTTTGCAAGTTTGCTACCAAAACGCAAAGAGCGGCCCGATCACGAGCAAGTCGGGCTGAACGCCATGCTGGATCTGCTCTTCAGCACCTGGCAACACGGCAATCATCACTTGCTCAACTCCACGGAGGAGAGGATCACCACAGATGCCTTCACATTTTTGAGCCAGGCCACACAAGCGCGCATGATCAGTGATGCCAACTATCTGATGCATTCCAATGGCGAATTGAGGAAGAAGCTATGGATAGGCTACCTCAATGCCTTCAACCGGGTTTTTGGTCCATTGGCCGCAGTCGGTTGGCCGGTGGCGCTGGTGGTGGTGGGTGCCGGTGTTGCCAACGTCGGGTTGAATATCGATCAAGCGGTGAACGCTAACACCCTCTCGGAACGCAAAGCGGCCGTCATTAGCGCCATCTTCGCGGCCGTGGACACACTGTTCAATGCCACGTTCCTCAAAGGCAGCGGTGCACTGCCGGAGATTGCCGAGGCCAATGAGTTCATCGCCCCCGAAGAAAAACTGGCTGAAGCAGCCATCCCCCAAGCCGCCCTCCCCACCCTCGAAGAACTAACCCCCGGCCGCGTTTACCCGGTCGAGCAGGACGATTTTCTTACACCCTTCAAGACCGAAATAACAGAACCCATCTATACCGGTTTCAGGGAAAAAAAGTACTTTTACATTCTTGAAACACCCAAAGGCAAAAACTACATCTTGATGAGTCATGGCGCGTCCTCCAGTCATTTCGAAGTCCGCTACGTTGCCCAGATGAACACTTGGGTCATCATCGACCCGGCAAACCCTTACTCCTTCTATCGCAATGTCCCGGTACGCTTGAATGCCTATAACCGGTGGGAGCCGATCCCCGGTCTCGGCTTGAAAGGTGGCGGGCGGATTTTCGGCAAGAAGCCCTGGGGACAAGCCAGTGGAACGCTGCCTGATATCGAATTGCCCCCCACGACATACGACGTGCCTGCGGCGTTTCGAGACGAATTGAAAGAGGCTGCCAATGGTCGTGTTCCAGACCGTAACCTGAGTGACAATACTGTCAATCTGAAGAACCCAGAGGACGGCTTATCAAAGTTCAAGTCTTTGCGCCGTAGCTTGCACACGGACGCCTCTGCCTACTTTGCCCATCCAGGCTTGCCAGCCAGAGCAGAAATCCCCCTATTCAATCCCGCCACCAAAGCCAAAGACATCATCAAGCGAGTTTTCGAGAACAGTCGCGCCCTGGTGATTGGCGAAAATCACTCCACCGTCGGCAGCAAACAGTTCCTGATCGAGAACATGGAGTTACTGGCCAAACAAAAAGTCAAAACGCTCTATATGGAACATCTGCTGACGGACTTTCATCAGGCGGACCTCGATACCTTCTTCCGTACTGGAAAAATGCCGGAAGACCTCGAGCGTTACCTGAAAGAACTGGATGAAGGTCATCGAACCGACCCCAGCGGGCGGTACACCTTTCTTGAAGTGGTCAAATCCGCTCAAGAGAACCATATCCGCATCCAGGCCATCGACTGCATGAGCAGTTACCGAGTCACCGGTCTGGAAGAGCCGGCTCAGAACTATCGGCAAAAAATGATGAATTACTTTTCCCACCTCATCATCAACGCCGATCAAGCGGCACGAGGCGCCCATAACTGGGTCGCCCTGGTCGGCGAAAGCCATGCCAATACCTTCAATGGCGTGCCGGGGCTCAGCGAACTGGAAGGCGGGATCGGCTTGCGTATCGAGGATGTTGCACCGGGACAATCCAGCGGTATTGAAGTGGACCCGGGAAGGTTCGCCACCAACGAACTGGAGCAAGTCCAAGTAAAAAATGATCTGAGATTGCAAATGGAGATCCCTGAACGGGTGGCGCCGATTCAACCCATTGAAAAACGCCTTCCTCAACGCGGCATGTTTACCCTTGAACATACCTCAGGCAGACCGTTTCTCGTTCACCGCAGCAACGACGGCTCCATCGTGCGCACCGCCATCCAAAGTGATCGAGGGCATCTGTACATAGAGCGCCCCAAATGGTCGATCAGCAGCCAACGTTTTTCCAGCCTCGCGGAGTTTGTCAGCGCACTCGAACATATGGGCATGAAATTCGTCCGTTGATTGCCTGTTCACTCAGCAGAAGTAAAACGTAAAAAAACAAAACCCCGGCCTGAGCCGGGGTTCTGTTTGATCGGTTAACGCCCTGTTTGCCGGGGCGCTAGCGCAGGATCACTCCCACTCAATGGTCGCTGGCGGCTTGCTCGACACGTCGTAGGTGACGCGGGAGATGCCTTCGATTTCATTGATGATCCGGCCACTGACGGTTTCCAGCAGCTCGTACGGCAGGTGTGCCCAGCGGGCGGTCATGAAGTCGACGGTTTCCACAGCACGCAGGGCCACGACCCAGGCGTAACGACGGCCATCGCCGACCACGCCGACCGACTTCACTGGCTGGAATACCACGAACGCCTGGCTGACCTTGTGGTACCAGTCGGCCTTGCGCAGTTCTTCGATGAAGATGTGATCAGCGCGACGCAGCAGGTCGGCGTATTCCTTCTTCACTTCACCGAGGATCCGCACGCCCAGGCCCGGGCCCGGGAACGGGTGGCGGTAGACCATGTCGTACGGCAGGCCGAGTTCCAGGCCCAGACGACGGACTTCGTCCTTGAACAGCTCGCGCAGGGGTTCAACCAGCTTGAGGTTCATTTCTTCCGGCAGGCCACCCACGTTGTGGTGCGACTTGATCACATGAGCCTTGCCGCTTTTCGCGCCAGCCGACTCGATCACGTCCGGATAGATAGTGCCTTGGGCCAGGTACTTGATGTTGTCGAGTTTGCAGGATTCGGCATCGAACACGTCGATGAAAGTACGGCCGATGATCTTGCGCTTCTTCTCGGGATCCGACTCGCCTGCGAGGTTATCGAGGAACTGGTCGGCAGCATTGGCGCGAATCACTTTGACGCCCATGTTCTCGGCGAACATGGCCATCACTTGCTCGCCTTCGTGCAGACGCAGCAGACCGTTGTCGACAAAAACGCAGGTCAATTGGTCGCCGATGGCCTTGTGCAACAGCGCAGCCACTACCGAGGAGTCAACGCCGCCGGACAGGCCGAGCAGCACATTGTCAGTACCGACCTGGGCACGGACTTGCGCGATGGCGTCTTCAGCGATGTGCGACGGCGTCCACAGGGCTTCGCAGCCGCAGATGTCGAGGATGAAGCGCGAGAGGATGCGACCGCCCTGCTTGGTGTGGGTCACTTCCGGGTGGAACTGCACGCCGTAGTAGCCACGGGTATCGTCGGCCATGCCAGCGATCGGGCAGCTCGGGGTGCTGGCCAGAATATGGAAGCCTGCCGGGATCTCGGTGACTTTGTCACCGTGGCTCATCCATACATCAAGGCCGAAGACGCCATCGGCATCGACATGGTCTTCGATGCCATCGAGTACGCGGCTCTTGCCGACCACGTCGACGCGGGCGTAACCGAACTCACGCAGATCCGAACCTTGCACACGACCACCCAGCTGTTCAGCCATGGTCTGCATGCCGTAGCAGATACCGAAGACCGGTACACCGAGGTCCCAAACGGCTTGCGGCGCACGCGGGCTGTCGGCTACGTGCACGGACTCCGGGCCGCCGGCGAGGATGATCCCGCGCGGGGCGAATTCGCGAATCGCCTCGTCATCCATGTCAAACGGATGCAGTTCGCAGTACACGCCGATTTCACGCACGCGGCGGGCGATCAGCTGGGTGTACTGGGAACCGAAGTCGAGGATCAGGATGCGGTGGGCGTGAATGTCGAGGGCCATGGTCATTCTCGTCTAATTTCAGAAACGACACGGGGCTGAAGAAAACAGCCCCGGTTACTAAAGTCATCAATCACCTTCAGGACTGAACCTGAAGGCGATCACTATCAACCTACGCGATAGTTTGGAGCTTCTTTGGTGATCTGCACGTCGTGGACGTGGGATTCAGCCATGCCAGCGCCGGTGATGCGCACGAATTCAGGCTTGGTGCGCATTTCTTCAATGTCGGCACTGCCGGTGTAACCCATCGAAGAACGCAAGCCGCCCATCAGCTGATGGATGATCGCGCTCAGGCTGCCCTTGTACGGAACGCGACCTTCGATACCTTCCGGCACCAACTTCTCGGCACCCGCGGAAGAGTCCTGGAAGTAGCGGTCGGAGGAACCCTGGGCCTGAGACATGGCACCCAGCGAACCCATGCCGCGGTAAGCCTTGTACGAACGACCCTGGAACAGTTCGATCTCGCCCGGGGCTTCTTCCGTACCGGCGAACATCGAGCCCATCATCACGCAGGAAGCACCGGCCACGATGGCCTTGGACAGGTCACCGGAGAACCGGATGCCGCCGTCGGCAATCAACGGCACGCCGGTGCCTTCAAGGGCCGCGGCGACGTTGGCGATAGCGCTGATTTGCGGCACGCCGACACCGGCAACGATACGCGTGGTGCAGATCGAGCCTGGGCCGATACCGACCTTGACGGCGTCGGCGCCGGCTTCAGCCAGAGCCTTGGCGGCAGCGCCGGTGGCGATGTTGCCGCCAATGACCTGCACTTGCGGGAAGTTTTCCTTGACCCAGCGAACGCGGTCGATCACGCCTTTGGAATGGCCGTGGGCGGTATCGACCACCACTACGTCTACACCGGCATTGACCAGAGCAGCGACGCGATCACCAGTGTCTTTACCGGTACCGACCGCAGCGCCGACACGCAGACGACCCTGGTCGTCCTTGCTGGCCAGTGGGTAGGCCTTGGCTTTTTCGATGTCGTTGACAGTCATCATGCCTTTGAGGGCAAATTTGTCGTCGACGATCAGCACGCGTTCGATGCGGTGTTTGTGCAACAGCTCGCGTGCTTCATTCTTGTTGGCGCCTTCCTTGACCGTGACCAGACGCTCTTTAGGCGTCATCACTTCACGGACGGTGGCGTCCAGACGGTTCTCGAAACGCACGTCACGGGAAGTGACGATGCCGACCAGGTCGCCATCGTGCAGTACCGGGACGCCGGAAATGTTGTGCAGGCGGGTCAGTTCGAACAGGTCACGAACCGTGGCGTCAGCCTCGATGGTGATCGGGTCCTTGACGACACCGGCTTCGAACTTCTTGACCTTGCGCACTTCGGCAGCTTGCTGCTCGATGGTCATGTTCTTGTGGATGATGCCGATGCCACCTTCCTGAGCCATGGCAATTGCCAGACGGGCTTCAGTAACGGTGTCCATGGCGGCAGAAACCAGGGGAATATTCAGCTCGATGCCACGGGTTAGGCGGGTCTTGAGACTGACTTCGTTAGGAAGCACCTCGGAATAACCGGGCACTAAGAGAATGTCGTCGAATGTCAGAGCTTCTTGGCTGATACGCAGCATCGCGGGGGCTCCCGAGCGGGAAAATGGAAGCGCGCCATTATACTCAGACACCCCCCTGGGCTCAATGTAAAACTCTGTCTATTATCGGCATTGCGGATATACGGGTATCACCGCCCCTACGCCGACCGAATACACCCGGGATATCGCGCATGTACACAAATCCCGTAGGAGCTGCCGAAGGCTGCGATCTTTTGATCTTCGCCCCCTCTTCATAACCTCAATTATCCGCTGAAAAGATCCCAGACTTCCCCAATGCCTACAGTTCGACCTTGACCCAAGTAACAGGCTGATCAAGCCAGTCGGCGAACTCGTCGATAAAGCTCTGCTTGAATCCCGCCTCGGCCCAGTTATTGAAGATAAAACCCAGGTTGGAAAAACCGCATTCCTGCAAGAACAGAAAACCATTGATGTCGTCTTCATGGCCGCATTCCGGGCAGATGAAGTTGTCGGTACGCCCGGGCATCCAGTCCTCCAGGCTGTCGAACAGGGCTTCACCCACTTCTTTTCGGCATTCGGCGCAGCCGGCTTCTTCGAGAAAACCCTTGGCCGGCGTGTAAATGCAGCGCTTGGTGATGATCTCCAGGCCATTGATTGGCTCACCAAAAGGCAACGCCTCCGGGTGCAGCACCACATCGCGGGCACCCGGCGCAATGGCATGGGCCATGCGGTTGCCGGTGCGACCGCAGGTGCTCAGTTCGGCTTCGATGATGTTCTTGCGCACCAGCCAGCGCACGATCGCCCGTGCCCGGGGTTCATGCACCGGCAGTGTGGAAATTTTCGGGACGATAATGCTTTGGGAATTCATGGGGTGGGGCCTGGAGCAGTTCTGGATAATGACCAATGATGATCCTCGCCACAGGATCTGAGGGCCGGCAGCTTAATCCTTGACGAAATCAGGTCAAGTACTCAGATAACGGCTGATCAAGGCAATGCCGCTGGCCAGTACCAGCCAGGTCACCAGGTGCACAAACGCCTCGCGGGACAGCTTCATGATCAAGCGGCGGCCGATCCACAAGCCCAGCGCCATTGCCGGCAGTAAACACAGAGCCAGTAACAATAAGGGTAGCTCGGCATACACCCCGGCGAGCAAAAACAGGCTCAAACGCACCACCGTGCTGCAACTGATCAACGCACTCTGGGTCGCTCGCGCCGCATCCTTGGACAAACGGCTGTTCAAATAAATTGCATATAAAAAGCCGCCGCTGCCAAACAAGGCGCCAAACAACCCGCCCACCGTGCCCATCGGAATCGCCCAACCGGCCGCCAGTTGAGCGGGACGAATTTTAACCGCGAGGCTGTAGATCGCATAAGCACTGATAAACAGCCCCATCAATAGCAGCAACACATCGGACTTGAGGTTGAGCAGGAAGATCACCCCCAACGTGCAGCCCAGCGCCATACACGGCAGCAAGCGCAACAATTCGGGCCTGGCCACCTCTCGCCGCGACGGCAGCAAGTTGCCGAACGCCGCGACAAAGTCCAGCAGCACCAACAGCGGCACGATCTTCGACAACGGCAAGAACAAAATCAGAATCGGCCCGGCCACCAGCGCCGTGCCAAAACCGGCGACGCCGAACACGATGTAGGCCAGGGCCACTCCCAGCTCGATCAGCAACCAATCCATCGCGCCGAACGGCCATTGATTCAACAGTGCGACAACACTCATGGGTACGACATCCTTGGTCTCATTTTTGATTAACGTACAGGAGCTGCCGCAGGCTGCGATCTTTTGATCTTGCTTTTGTTCTGCGGCGACGGGGGAAAGATCGCAGCCTCGCTGCGCTCGACAGCTCCTACGGGGGATTGCATGACCGTAGAGATTGTCGGTCAAATGCCTTTATCATGCGCCCCATGATTAAAGACCCCTTTGCAAGACTCGGCCTCGACCGCGAAGTCCTGACTGTCAGCCAGCTCAACGGCCGTGCGCGGGTGTTGCTGGAAGATGTGTTCAGCAACATCTGGGTCGAAGGCGAAATCTCCAACCTCGCCCGCCCGGCTTCCGGCCATGTGTATTTCACCCTCAAGGACAGCGGCGCGCAGGTGCGTTGCGCGCTGTTCCGGCAGAACGCTGCGCGGGTTCGTCAAGCATTGAAAGATGGCTTGGCGGTGAAGGTGCGCGGCAAGGTGTCGTTGTTCGAAGGCCGTGGCGACTATCAACTGATTCTCGACACCGTGGAGCCGGCCGGTGATGGCGCGCTGCGTCTGGCATTCGATGCCTTGAAGGAAAAACTCAGTGCCGAGGGCCTGTTCAGCGCTGAACGCAAAGTGCCGCTGCCCGCCCATCCGCAACGTATCGGCATCATCAGTTCGCCGACCGGCGCGGTGATACGCGACATCATCAGTGTCTTCAGCCGTCGCGCGCCGCAAGTCCGACTGACCCTGATCCCGACCGCCGTACAAGGCCGCGAAGCCACGGCGCAGATCGTCCGCGCATTGAAACTGGCCGACGCCCGTGGCTTCGACGCGCTGATCCTGGCCCGCGGCGGTGGTTCTCTGGAAGACCTCTGGTGCTTCAACGAAGAAGCAGTCGCCCGTGCGATAGATGCCTGCGTGACGCCGATCGTCAGTGCCGTCGGCCATGAAACCGATGTGTCGATCAGCGACTTTGTCGCCGACGTCCGCGCACCGACGCCCTCCGCCGCCGCCGAACTGCTCGCGCCGGACTCCAGCGACCTGCTACGCCGGGTCGAAAGCCTGCACCGCCGCCTGGTGATGCGCATCCGTGACCGGCTGATGCGCGATCGCCTGCGCCTGGAAGGCATGGCTCGGCGCTTGCGCCATCCCGGTGAACGTCTGCGCCAGCAAGCGCAACGCCTGGACGACCTGGACATGCGCATGCGCCGCGCTTTCGAGCGCAGCCTCAATACCCGCCGCGAGCGCTTGATCCGCCTGGAAACCCGTCTCGCCGGGCAGCATCCGGGTCGCCAGCTGGCGCTCTTGCGCCAGCGCCTCGACAGCCTTGCCGAACGCTTGCCCCGGGCGATGCGCGAAGGCCTGAAGGCCCGTCGCCTGCAATTGCAGAGCCAGATGCAAACGCTGCATGTGGTCAGTCCGCTGGCGACCCTCGCTCGTGGTTACAGCATCCTGCTGGATGAACGCGGCCAGGCCATTCGCAGCGCCGCCCAAACCCACCCCGGTCAGCGCCTGAAGGCCAGACTCGGCGAGGGCGAATTGCAGGTTCGAGTCGAAGACAACCACCTGACGCCCGTCACCCTTTCTTTACTGGATTGATTCATGCCGCGTTTTCTTTGCTCCCTGCTATTGCTGTGCCTGACCCTCAACGCCCACGCCGACAGTTACATCACCCGCCTGCTGAACAAACCGGTGCCCGGTGGCGTGGCGGTGGTCGATCTCGGCACCTCGGCCCAAGCCCCCAAGGCCAGCTATCAGGGCAAGCCACTGCTGGTGGTCAAGGAACAGAACAACTGGCTGGCAATTGTCGGCGTGCCCTTGACCGTCAAACCCGGCAGCCAGCAGATCAGTACCGGCGGGCGCAGTGTGAAGTTCACCGTAGTTGCCAAGAAATACCCGGAACAGCACATCACCCTGAAGAACAAACGACAGGTCAATCCCGACCCGGCGGACCTGCAACGCATCGAAGTTGAATTGGCCGAACAGATTTCCGCCTACCGCAGCTTCAGCCCCAACACCCCGAGCAACTTGCTGCTGGACAAACCGGTCAACGGGCCGCTTTCCAGCAAGTTCGGCGTGCGCCGCTTCTTTAACGGCGAAGAACGCAATCCCCACGCCGGGCTGGACTTCGCAGTACCCGCTGGCACTCCGATCAAGACCCCGGCCGGCGGCAAGGTGATCCTGATCGGCAATTACTTTTTCAACGGCAACACGGTGTTCGTCGACCACGGCCAGGGCTTTATCAGCATGTTCTGCCATATGTCGAAGATCGACGTGAAGGTCGGCCAGCAATTGGCCCGCGGTGGCGTGGTCGGCAAAGTCGGCTCCACGGGGCGGGCGACCGGGCCGCATATGCACTGGAACATCAGCCTGAATGATGCCCGGGTTGATCCGGCGATCTTTATTGGGGCATTCCAGCCCTGAGAGTTGTGGCGAGGCAAAGGGCTTCATCGCGAGCAGGCTCGCACAGGGGAACGCGGTGCCTTGTGGGAGCGAGCCTGCTCGCGATAGCAATCTCAAAGCCAATATCGGAACAAAACCAGGCTAATCCTCCAGAACTCAATTGCTGACCTTTAGATATCAGCGCAATTTAATCAAATACAAACTCAATCCAGCGCTACAAAATCTCGAATAACCCTCAAAAATCAGAACTTCTCTCAATTTTTTTCACCTGCTTGCCATCCTTCATTCCAATGGTTAGGGTTGAAGGCATGAAAACCTCTCACACCCTCATTCAGCGACGCCAGCACCGCAGCCTCTGCCTCGTCAGTGCACGACTGCCAGGGTGAATCGCGGTGCCTCGTCCCCAGCTTCATCAATAGAAAATGTTTCAACGGCAGGCCGCCTCTTTTCGGCCAACACCATAGGGATTTCCTGATGACCATGCTCAAAGACCCGTCCTCGAAGTACCGCGCATTTGCGACCATTGATATTCCGGACCGCACCTGGCCTTCGAAAACCATCACCGCCGCGCCGATCTGGTGCAGCTCCGACTTGCGCGATGGTAACCAGTCGCTGATCGAGCCGATGGACGCAGTCAAGAAGCTGCGCTTCTGGAAAACCCTGGTCGCGGTGGGCGTGAAAGAGATCGAAGCCTCCTTCCCTGCCGCTTCGCAAACCGACTTCGACTTCGTCCGTACCTTGATCGAAGGCGGCCATATCCCGGACGACACCACGATTCAGGTGCTGACCCAGGGTCGTGAAGACTTGATCGAGCGCACTTTCGAGTCCCTGCGCGGCGCGAAAAAAGCCATCGTTCACCTGTACAACGCCACCAGCCCGTCCTTCCGCAAGATTGTCTTCAATCAGGACAAGGAAGGGATCAAGGCAATTGCCGTGGACGCCGCCAAGCTGTTCGTCAAGTATGCCGCCCGGCAGCCGGACACCCAGTGGACATTCGAATACTCGCCAGAGACCTTCAGCGCCACTGAACTGGAATTCGCCAAGGAAGTCTGCGATGCGGTGATCGAGGTCTGGAACCCGACACCTGAGCACAAGATGATCCTCAACCTGCCGGCCACCGTCGAATGCGCGACGCCGAACATCTATGCCGACCAGATCGAGTGGTTCGGCCGGAACATCAACCGTCGTGACAGCGTGATCATCAGCCTGCACACCCACAACGATCGCGGCACTGGCGTTGCCGCCACCGAGCTGGGCCTGATGGCCGGTGCCGATCGCGTCGAAGGTTGCCTGTTCGGCAACGGCGAGCGCACCGGTAACGTCGATCTGGTCACCGTGGCGTTGAACCTCTACACCCAGGGCATCAACCCTGAACTGGACTTCTCGGATATCGACGGCGTGCGCAAAGTCGTTGAGGAATGCAACCAGATAGCGGTGCATCCGCGTCACCCGTATGTCGGCGACCTGGTTCATACCGCATTCTCCGGCTCGCACCAGGACGCCATCCGCAAAGGCTTCTCGCAACAGAAACCGGACGCCTTGTGGGAAGTGCCGTACTTGCCGATCGACCCGGCCGACATCGGTCGCAGCTACGAGGCGGTGATCCGCGTCAACAGCCAGTCGGGCAAAGGCGGTATTGCCTACCTGCTGGAACAGGAATACGGCATCAACTTGCCGCGCCGCATGCAGATCGAGTTCAGCCAGGTGGTACAGCGTGAAACCGATCGCCTCGGCCTGGAAATGACTGCCCAGCAGATCCACGCCTTGCTGCACACCGAGTACCTGCAGGCTAACCTGCCTTACGCGCTGGTCAGCCATCGCTTGCAGGAAGAAAACGGCCACAGCGCGGTCGACGTCGAGGTTCACTGCGACGGCGAAACCCAGCACTGGCGCGGCAAGGGCAATGGCGCCCTGGAAGCCCTGGTGGCCGGTCTGCCGATCGCCGTGGAGATCATGGACTACAACGAACACGCGATCGGCGCGGGCACCAATGCCAAGGCTGCGGCCTACATTGAGCTGCGGGTGAATGGCGAACGTGCGGTACACGGCGTGGGTATCGATGAAAACATCACCACCGCCAGCTTCAAGGCCCTGTTCAGCGCGCTGAACCGCTCCCTGAGCCAGCCGCAGGCCCAAGCGGCGTAAGTCGTCGCTGAAATGCAAAAGGCCCCAAGGTTAGAACCTTGGGGCCTTTTTTGTTTTAGCCATTTTGAAGATCAAAAGATCGCAGGCTGCGCCAGCTCCTACCGGGGATCACATTCCAGCGTAGGAGCTGGCGAAGGCTGCGATCTTTTCGATGAGCCCCCGATATCAGGTGAACTGAAAGGTATCGGCATCCAGATTGGCCGGGAAGCGCTTGCGGTAGGCCTCCAGTTCGGCTGCATCCAGGCTGACCTGAAACACCCCATCCGCCTCGCCGGCGCTGAGCAGGGTTTCACCCTGGAAATCCAGCACCTGGCTGTCGCCGGTATAGGCGAAGCCCTTGCCATCGGTGCCCACCCGATTCACCGCCGCCACATAGCAGAGGTTTTCGATCGCACGCGCCGGCAACAGGCGATTCCAGTGCTGTCGCCGCGCGCCAGGCCAGTTGGCGGTGTACAGCAGCAAATCGGTGTCCTGAGCATCGCGGCTCCATACCGGGAAGCGCAGGTCATAGCAAATCAACGGCCGGATCCGCCAGCCTTTGAGCTCGAACTGCACCTGACGCTCGCCCGGAGTGAAGTGATTGTGCTCACCGGCCATACGGAACAGATGGCGCTTGTCGTAGTGCCAGACTTCACCGTCGGGACGCGCCCACAACAGGCGATTGCGATGGCTGCCATCGGCGGCCTGAACGATCAGACTGCCGGTAATCACCGCATCGAGTTTTTTCGCCTGACTGCGCAACCATTTACTGGTCGGACCATTTTCCGGCTCGGCGAGGGTTTCGGACTCCATGGAAAAACCGGTGGTAAACATCTCCGGCAGGATAATCAGGTCTGCGCCCCGGGCCTGTTCCAGCAGTTGCTCGAAATGCTCGAAGTTGGCCTGACGATCATGCCAGGCTAGCGTCGTCTGAATCAGCGCGACGTTGAGGTTGGGCAGCGCACTCAGATCACGCATAGTTTTTCCGCTGCTTCACGCAGCGTCTCCTCGCGCTTGGCAAAACACAGGCGTACCAGACGCTGCCCTTGCGGTGGGTTCTGGTAGAACACCGAGACCGGAATCGTCGCTACGCCGTGCTCGCGGGTCATCCATAGCGCCATGTCGACGTCATTGAGGTCCGGGCGAATCTGCGAGTAGTCCACCAACTGGAAATAGGTACCGGCGACCCGAGTGAAACTGAACCGCGAAGGCATCAGCAAATCGCAGAACAGATCGCGCTTGGCCTGATAGAAAGCGGGCAGCTCCTCGACATGCTCAGGGTGCTCGACCATGAAGTCGGCCAAGGCATACTGCAACGGCGTCACGCTGCAGAAGCTCACGTACTGATGCACTTTACGCAGCTCGGCGGTGAGCGCCGGCGGTGCGACCACGTAGCCGGTTTTCCAGCCCGTGACATGGTAAGTCTTGCCGAACGAGCTGACCACAAAGGCCCGCTGATACAGCTCTTCATGGGCCAGCACGCTGACATGGGGCACGCCGTCGAACACCAGGTGCTCGTAGACTTCGTCGCTGATCAGATAGATGTCGCGATCGCGGATCAAGTCTGCCAGTTGATCCAGTTCGGCCCGACTGATCAGCGCGCCACTGGGATTGTGCGGAGAGTTGAGGATGATCATCCGCGTACGCGGGCTCAACGCCTCACCGAGCTTCTGCCAGTCGATGGCGAAATCATTCAGGCCCAGCTGCACATGCACGCAGCGGCCACCGGCGAGTTCCACCGAGGGCTCATAGCTGTCGTAGCACGGATCGAACACTATGACCTCATCACCGGGGTGGATCAGCGCTTGAATGGCGCAGAAAATCGCCTGAGTCGCGCCGGGGGTGATGGTCACTT
Organism: Pseudomonas sp. KH_050; assembly: GCF_057838875.1. Lineage (NCBI taxonomy): Bacteria > Pseudomonadati > Pseudomonadota > Gammaproteobacteria > Pseudomonadales > Pseudomonadaceae > Pseudomonas > Pseudomonas sp. KH_050. Next base: position 5,593,435 of record NZ_CM174478.1, read on the forward strand.
CACTGTCGGCATCCACCGTGCAGCCGTAGCTGCGGGCGATCTTCGCCGCGACTTGCTGGCGCAGCGCCGGCAGGCCGGTCATCGGTGCATATTGGTTGTGGCCGCTGGCGATATGCCGGCCAACGGCATCGCGCAGTGCTTGCGGGCCGTCAAAATCGGGGAAGCCTTGGGACAGGTTGAGCGCGCCGGTTTCCACCGCGAGCTGCGACATACGAGTGAAGATGGTAGTGCCGACATTCGGCAGCTTGCTGGTGATCATCGGTGGTTCCCTGCTCAACACCCGGCTCTACGGCGGCACGGGAGAGCCCGAGGATAGCCCAAACGCCAGGTATGAAAAAGGGCGCCATGGGCGCCCTTCTTCCGATGCAGCGATTTGCGAACCAACCACAAAGAGCCCACCTCACACAGGATGAGCCAGGCCCAAGAATCAGCGTTTGTCTTTACGCTTCTTCTCGGCTTTCTTGTGGTGGGTCATCAAACGACGCTTCTTGTTGACCTGACGGTCGGTGAGCGTGTTCTTCAGGGCTTCGTACGGGTTCTCGCCACCTTTGAACTCGATACGGATCGGCGTGCCGACCAGTTTCAAGACACGGCGGTAAGTATTTTCCAGGTAACGGACGTAGGATTTCGGAACCTTTTCCACCTGGTTACCGTGGATCACGATAATCGGCGGGTTGGCGCCACCCAAGTGGGCATAACGCAGCTTGATCCGACGGTTGTTGACCATTGGTGGCGCGTGCTCACCGACCGCATCTTCAAGGATCTGGGTCAGGCGGTTGGTCGGCCAGCGGGTGACCGCGGACTTGAACGAGTTCTGCACCGACTGGTACAGGTTACCCACACCCGTGCCGTGCAGGGCCGAGATGAAGTGGATGTCGGCGAAGTCGACGAAGAACAATCGACGTTGCAGCTCGATCTTCACGAACTCGCGTTCGCTCGGCTCCATGCCATCCCACTTGTTCAGTGCGATAACCAGGGCGCGACCGGCCTCCAGGACAAAGCCCAGCAAGTTGAGGTCGTGGTCGACCACGCCTTCGCGGGCGTCCATGACGAACACCACCACGTTGGCGTCTTTGATCGCCTGCAGGGTTTTCACCACCGAGAACTTTTCAACTTCCTCGTGGATCTTGCCGCGCTTGCGCACACCGGCGGTGTCGATCAGCGTGTACTTCTCTTCGTTACGCTCGAAGGGAATGTAGATACTGTCGCGGGTGGTGCCGGGTTCGTCATACACGATAACCCGGTCTTCACCGAGCATACGGTTGACCAGGGTCGACTTGCCGACGTTCGGACGACCGATGATGGCGATCTTAATACCGTCTTTTTCGCTCGGGCCTGGAATGCGCTTGGCTTCCTGACCTTCGGCGACGATTTCTTCTTCGCCTTCTACCGGTTCTTCCTCATCTTTCGGGAAGTCGCGCAGGCAGATTTCCAGCATCTGCGTGATGCCGCGACCGTGGGCACCGGCGATCGGGATCGCGTCGCCCATGCCCAGCGGGCTGAACTCGGCGCGGGCCAGCTCAGGGTCGATGTTGTCGACCTTGTTGGCGACCACATACGAACGCTTGTTGCGCTTGCGCAGATGCTCGCCAATCATTTGATCGGCAGCGGTAAAACCGGCGCGGGCGTCTACCAGGAACAGGACGACATCGGCTTCTTCAATGGCCAGCAGCGACTGCTCGGCCATCTTTTCGTCCATGCCATGTTCGTCACCGGAGATACCACCGGTGTCGACCAGAATGTAGGAACGCCCTTGCCACTTTGCCTCACCGTACTGGCGATCACGGGTCAGACCGGACAGGTCGCCAACAATGGCGTCACGGGTCCTGGTCAGGCGGTTGAACAAGGTGGACTTGCCGACGTTCGGTCGACCCACCAGGGCGATTACGGGAACCATGCGGCTCTCCACTTCGTTATTTCAGAAAATACAAAAGCCGCTGCTGGGCAGCGGCTGGTGCTCGGGGCAGCACGTGAAGTGCCACAAGCCTTGCGGAGCAAGGCCGCCTGAAGACATCAATGCCTTCAAGCATAGTCAAACCATTACTTGATGGTCAGGGCTTCCAGCTTGCCACTGTTGCCATACACATAAATCGTATCACCCACTACCAGCGGACGCGCACGCAGGCCATCGCTGTCGATGCGCTCACGACCGACGAAACGGCCATCCACCTGGCTCAACAGGTGCAGGTAGCCTTCCATGTCACCGACTGCGACGTAGCTGGAAAACACCTCCGGTGCCGAGAGTTGACGGCGAGCCAGCGAGTCGTTGGTCCACAAGGCTGTGGTGGAACGCTCGTCGACGCCTTCAACGGTACCCGAGGCCAGGCTCACGTAAACGCTGCCAAAACCTTGAGCGACGCCTGCATAGCTGGAAGCATCACGCTGCCAGAGCGGGCGACCGCTATCCAGATCCAGGGCCGTAACACGACCTTGATAGCTGGCGACATACAGGGTGCTGCCGGACAACAGCAGGCCACCGTCGATGTCGACCACGCGATCCAGCTCCGAACGACCTTGCGGGATGGCAACGCGTTGCTCCCAGACCGGCACGCCGTTCGAAACATCCAGCGCGACCACTTTACCGGTCGACAAGCCGGCAACCGCCAAGCGGTTGGTGACGATCGGCGCACTGGTGCCGCGCAGGGTCAGGACCGCCGGGGTGCTATCATAAAGCCAGCGTTGATTGCCAGTGGCGGCGTCGAGGCCGATCAGACGGTCATCCTGAGTCTGAATCACCACCACGTCACCGTTGGTGGCAGGCGGTGCGAGTACTTCACTGGTCACGCGAGCGCGCCATTTTTCTTCGCCGCTGCTCGAATCCAGCGCTACCACTTCGCCTTTCAGCGTACCGATCATGACCAGCCCGTAACCCACGCCAACGGCGCCGGAAACAGGCAGTTCGAGATCTTTCTTCCATTTGACGTCGCCGTTGCTGCGATCCAGCGCCATGACCACGCCGGTGACATCGCCTGCATAGAGGGTGTCGCCATCAATCGCCGGCACCAACATGTTGTAGGTTTTGCCCTGGCCGTCACCGACCGAACGGCTCCACTGCTTCTGCAGGACCACTTCTTCCTTGAAGTCGACCAGTTCAGCCGGTGGCAATTCTTTTTTGCTGTTGCTGCTGCAACCCGCGGCCAGAACGGCCAGAGCCAGCAATGCTGCATGTTTCCAACGAATCACGTCACGCATCCCCTTTGGCCAGGTCGTCCAGCTTGATTTGCAGGCCACCGACCGCCGCCTCATCGGACAACGCAGCCTTGGCCTTTTGATACGCAGCATAGGCTTCGTCGGTACGACCCAACTGGACCAGCAGGTCACCCTTGAGCTCTTCACGAGTGGCCAGGAATGCCTTGTCGGTATCGCCTTCGAGCAGCTTCAGGGCTTCGTCAGCCTTGTTCTGTGCAGCCAGCACCTGAGCCAGGCGCTGACGGGCGACTTCACCCAGGGTCGGGTTGACCGGTTTATCGGCCACGGCCTTGAGCTCCTTGACCGCGTCATCCAGCTTGCCGGTTTCGACCGCGACTTTCGCCACGAACAGGCTGCCGTACTGGGCATAGGCGCTGCCGCCGAACTCGCTGTTCAACTTGCCGGCCAGGTCCGCGACGCGGGCCGGATCAGGCTTGCCGTCCGGGGTCAGGGTAGTTTCCAGCAATTGCTGATAGAGCATCGAGGCGCCTTGCGCCTGGTTGCTCTGATACTTCTGAAAAGCCTGCCAGCCGAACACGATGACCAGCGCCAACAGGCCGCCAGTGAGCAGAGGTTTGCCGTTACGCGTCCACCAGTCCTTCAAATCCGCCAGCTGTTCATCTTCGCTACTCGACACCCCAATACTCCTTATTCGCTAAATCAGCTGTTTTACAGCTTCAACCCTGCACGACGCAGGTGGCCAGGTGCGCGGCAAGCGCATCCCAGGCAATGCTTTGTTGTTCGCCCTGGCCACGCAGCGGCTTGAAACCTACCACCTGATGGGACAATTCGTCGTCACCGAGAATCAGTGCATACAGCGCACCGCTCTTGTCGGCTTTCTTGAACTGGCTTTTGAAGCTGCCGGCACCGGCATTGATCTGCAGGCGCAGGTTCGGCAATTGATCGCGTACCCGCTCGCTCAAGGTCAGGGCAGCGATTTCGGCGGCTTCACCGAAGGCGCAGAGGTAGACGTCGACCTGACGGGAGATTTCTTCCGGGATCTTTTCCAGGGTTTCAAGCAGCAATACCAGGCGTTCGATACCCATGGCGAAACCTACGCCCGGGGTCGGCTTGCCGCCCATCTGCTCGACCAGGCCGTCGTAACGGCCACCGGCACATACCGTGCCCTGGGCGCCCAGTTGATCGGTGACCCATTCGAAAACGGTCTTGCTGTAGTAATCCAGCCCGCGCACCAGCTTCGGGTTGATCACATAAGGGATACCGGCAGCATCCAGGCGAGCCTTCAGGCCCTCGAAGTGCACGCGGGATTCTTCGTCCAGGTAATCGGCCATTCTCGGCGCGTCTGCCAGTACGGCTTGTGTCTCGGCGTTCTTGGTATCGAGTACGCGCAACGGGTTGGTTTTCAACCGGCGCTGGCTGTCTTCGTCCAGTTGATCCAGACGGGCCGACAGGTACTCCACCAGCGCCTCGCGATAACGACCACGGGACTCGCTGGTGCCCAGGCTGTTGAGCTCGAGCTTGACCGCATCACGGATGCCCAGCTCGCCCCAGAGGCGCCAGGTCAACACGATCAGCTCGGCATCGATGTCCGGACCGTCAAGGTTGAAGACTTCGCAACCGATCTGGTGGAACTGGCGATAACGGCCTTTCTGTGGACGCTCGTGGCGGAACATCGGGCCGATGTACCAGAGTTTCTGCACCTGGCCGCCGCCGGTGATGCCGTGCTCGAGCACTGCGCGCACGCAGGCCGCGGTGCCCTCGGGGCGCAGGGTCAGGGAATCGCCGTTGCGGTCGGCGAAGGTGTACATCTCTTTTTCGACGATGTCGGTCACTTCACCGATGGAGCGCTTGAACAGCTCGGTGAATTCAACGATCGGCATCCGGATCTGCTTGTAACCGTAGTTATCCAGCAGACGCGAGACGGTACCTTCGAAATGACGCCACAGGGGAGTCTGCTCGGGCAGGATGTCGTTCATGCCACGAATGGCTTGCAAAGACTTGCTCACAAAAAATCCTTAAATTCGTTTGATCAGCCGCGAGCGATCAGCGCTGCGTCGGCTTCGACCTTTTCGGCCGCTTTCTGGCGGATCAGCCTTTCCAGCTCATCCACCAGATTGTCATTCGTTAGTTTCTGCGCCGGTTTACCGTCGATATAAATCAGGTTCGGCGTACCACCGGTCAGGCCGATATGCGCCTCTTTGGCTTCACCCGGACCGTTCACTACGCAACCGATCACCGCGACATCCAGCGGTACCAGCAGATCTTCAAGGCGCACTTCCAGTTCATTCATGGTTTTCACCACATCGAAATTCTGCCGCGAGCAGCTTGGGCAGGCGATGAAGTTGATACCACGGGACCGCAGGTGCAGGGATTTGAGAATGTCGTAGCCGACCTTCACTTCCTCGACCGGGTCGGCCGCCAGCGAGATGCGGATAGTATCGCCAATCCCGTCAGCCAGCAGCATACCGAGGCCCACGGCAGATTTCACCGTGCCTGAGCGCAAACCACCGGCTTCGGTGATGCCCAGGTGCAGCGGTTGCACGATTTCCTTGGCCAGCAGGCGATAGGCTTCGACGGCCATGAACACATCGGAGGCCTTTACGCTGACCTTGAAGTCCTTGAAGTTCAGGCGTTCAAGGTGTTCGACGTGACGCAGTGCAGACTCCACCAGCGCGGCAGGGGTCGGTTCGCCGTATTTCTTCTGCAGGTCTTTTTCCAGCGACCCGGCGTTGACGCCGATACGGATCGGGATCCCGCGATCGCGGGCGGCATCGACCACGGCACGCACCCGGTCTTCACGACCGATGTTGCCCGGGTTGATCCGCAGGCAGTCGACACCCAGTTCGGCCACGCGCAGAGCAATCCTGTAGTCGAAGTGGATATCGGCAACCAACGGTACCTTGACCAGTTGCTTGATCCGGCCGAAGGCTTCGGCGGCGTCCATGTCGGGCACCGAAATGCGCACGATATCGACACCGGCGGCTTCCAGCCGGTTGATCTGGGCGACAGTGGCCGCGACATCATTGGTGTCGCTGTTGGTCATGCTCTGCACCGCGATCGGCGCATCGCCGCCCACCGGTACCGAGCCGACCCAGATCTTGCGGGACTCGCGACGTTTGATTGGAGATTCGCCGTGCATGACTTATTGACCTAACTTCAGGCGAGCGGTTTCGCCACTGGTGAACGGAGCGAGATTGACCGGCTGACCGTTGTAGCTGATCTGCGCGCCACGGGCATAACCCAGGCGGACAGAGAACGGTGGCTTGCCGCTGAGTTCGACATTTTCGCCCTTGCGCTTGAGACCACTCAAGAGCACTTTGCCGTTGCCATCGCTGACCTGGGTCCAGCAGTCAGCAACGAACTGCAGCCGAACCTGGCCGGCACCGGCGACGGGGGTAGTCGCTGCCGGAGCGGTTTGTGCAACCGGCGCGGGCGCAACAGCCGCCACAATCACCGGGGCTGCCGGGACAGCAGGTGCCACAGGTGCTGCAACGACTGGAGCCGGAGCAACTGGCGCGGGAGCGGCTGGCACTACTGCTGGAGTCTGCGCAGTTGTTTCAGCCGAATTGACCTGTACTTCGGCTGGCGACTGGCCGGGCAGCGCGAGAGCGGTCTGGCCTTCAGTCTGGCTTTCGACAACGGCCTGGTCTTCCGGCTCGTCGATCGGGTGAATCTGCGTGGTGCCATCGGCGCCTTCGACTTCAACGTGCTCCTGATTGAGCCCGATCAGCTCCTTGGGGCGCAGCGAGGTCTGATCCTGCCACCAGATAAAGCCGCCGCCGATCACCGCAATCAGCAACAGCAGGCTGACAATACGCAAGATGGTGTGGGAAACCCGTACCGGTTCTTCGATACGCCCCAGGCTGTGTACGGCACTGCCCTGGGAATCGGTACCGGTGTACTGGTCGAAGTTCTGCACCAGTACGGTCTGGTCCATGCCGAGCAATTTGGCATAAGCGCGAATGTAGCCACGGGCAAAGGTATGCCCTGGCAGCTTGTCGAAAGCACCGGTCTCAAGGCTGCTCAATGAAGCCACGGTCAGGTTGAGCTTCAAAGCCACTTCCGCCAGCGACCAGCCATTGCTTTCGCGGGCCTGACGCAAGGTCTCACCGGGGTTTACGCGAGTCGCTGCTACAACTTCGGGATGCGCCGCTTTCATCATTGCTCCGACAGGTATTGCTGATATTCCGGTGTACCGGGATAGAGTCGTTTTAATTGCAGGCCGAAACTTGCGGCCTTGTCGCGATCTTCGAAGACTTTTGCCAGCCGAACGCCGAGCAATAGACTACGTGCATTTTGCTCGGTCAGCAGGCTAAAACGATCGTAATAGTCGCGTGCGGGCACATAATGCCTGTCTTCGAAGGACAACTCAGCCATTTCCAGCAGCGCGCGAGGTTGTTGACGGTTCAGGCGCAGGGCTTTTTCCAGCTGCTTGTGGGCCAGTTCACGCTGACCGAGCTTCGAAGCGGTCATGCCCAGGTTCTCGAAAACCCGCGAACGCTCAGGATAAAGGGTATCGGCGGCGGCTTGCTCAAAGCGCTCGTAGGCATCTTTGTAACGTTTTTCTTCGAAGAGAAAACTACCGTAGTTGTTCAGGATACGCGCATCGCCGGGCCGTGCGGACAACGCCTTGCGAAAGTGCTGGTCGGCGAGCTCCGGTTCCATCTCGGCCTGAAACACCAGCGCCAGTGCCGCGTTGGCATCCGGGTCCGAATCATCCAGATCGAGGGCTCTCTTGAGCGGGACTTTAGCCCGTTCGGTCATGCCCTGCTGCAGATACCCCAAACCCAGCTGCACGTAAGCCCCACGCGCCTCGTCCCGGCCCTTGCTCGTCTTCAGCGGATTGAAATCACCCGACAGAACACAGCCAGTCAACAGACTGGCGAATAGCACGAGCAGCGCGACGCGCAAGGTCATGGAGATCCTCTCTCAGGTACGATTCGCAGCGCTTTGCGGCATATCGGACTCGGCGCTCAACTCGCGCACGGCGATATAACGTTCGCTGCGACGGGTGCGATCCAGCACCTGCCCTACCAATTGGCCACACGCGGCATCGATGTCTTCACCGCGGGTGGTGCGCACGGTGACATTGAAGCCTGCATGGTGAAGCTGATCCTGGAAACGACGAATCGCGTTGTTGCTCGGGCGCTCGTAACCGGAATGGGGAAACGGGTTGAACGGAATCAGGTTGATCTTGCACGGGATGTTCTTGAGCAACTCGATCATTTCCACGGCGTGTTCGACCTTGTCATTGATGTCTTTGAGCAAGGTGTACTCGATGGTCAGCACGCGCTTCTCGCCCAGGGTCGCCATGTAGCGTTGGCACGACTCGAGGAGCATCTTAAGCGGATACTTCTTGTTGATCGGCACCAATTGGTTACGCAATGCGTCATTCGGTGCGTGCAGCGACAACGCCAGGGAGACGTCGATGTGCTTGGCCAGTTCATCGATCATCGGCACCACGCCGGAGGTGGACAGAGTCACCCGGCGCTTGGAGATGCCATAACCCAGGTCATCCATCATCAGATGCATGGCGGCCACGACGTTGTCGAAGTTCAGCAGCGGCTCACCCATGCCCATCATCACCACGTTGGTGATGGCACGGTCGGCGGTCGCCGGGATGCTGCCGAACGATTTGTTGGCAATCCACACCTGGCCGATGACTTCGGCGGCAGTGAGGTTGCTATTGAAGCCTTGCTTGCCGGTGGAGCAGAAACTGCAATCCAGGGCACAGCCTGCCTGGGACGAAACGCACAAGGTGCCGCGTTTGCCCTGGGGAATGTAAACGGTCTCGACGCAGCTGCCGGACGCCACGCGCACCACCCATTTACGGGTGCCGTCGGTGGAAATGTCCTCGCTGACGACTTCCGGACCACGAATTTCAGCAACGACCTTGAGCTTTTCGCGCAAGGCCTTGCTGACGTTCGTCATGGCATCGAAATCATCGACGCCAAGGTGGTGAATCCATTTCATTACCTGACCGGCACGGAAACGCTTCTCCCCGATTGAGTCGAAGAATTTTTCCATTTCCAGCTGAGTCAGACCCAGCAGGTTAATTTTTGCAGTCGATGTAGTCATGGATTCACCTTCACTCATAAGCCAATGCTTAGCGAGTGGTTACTTCAGTAGCTGCGAAGAAGTACGAGATTTCGCGAGCAGCAGCGGCTTCGGAGTCCGAACCGTGTACAGCGTTGGCGTCGATGGAGTCAGCGAAGTCAGCACGGATGGTGCCGGCAGCAGCTTCTTTAGGGTTGGTAGCGCCCATCAGCTCACGGTTCAGAGCGATAGCGTTTTCGCCTTCCAGAACCTGAACGACAACCGGACCGGAGATCATGAAAGCAACCAGGTCGTTGAAGAAACCACGAGCGCTGTGCTCAGCGTAGAAGCCTTCGGCTTCGGCTTTGGACAGTTGCTTCAGTTTCGAAGCTACAACGCGCAGGCCTGCTTTTTCGAAACGAGTGGTGATCTCGCCGATAACGTTTTTTGCAACAGCGTCAGGCTTGATGATGGAGAAAGTACGTTGAACAGCCATGGTGTAACTCCAGAAACGATGATTAATGCGAAAAATTAAACCCGCGAATTATACGCGGGTTTAGGGGGATTGCCTAACTGCGTAGGGGTGCGTTCAGTCTGCTTCTTCGATCCAGGCAGCTTGAATGGCCTCGAGCACTTTCTCGCCGCCATGCTTGGGATCGTCACTGAATTCCGGCAAAGCCAGAACCCATTGGTGCAGATCGACAAAATTCACGTAACGCGGATCCACACCCGGCTTGCTTTCAGCCAGCTGGATCGCGATCTCCAGCACATCAACCCATTTAAGACTCATGACAGCTCCTTGAATCAATGCGGCGCTTCGGCGGCATGGTTGAGTGAGTATTTCGGAATTTCGACGGTCAGGTCTTCCGTCCCGACGATTGCCTGGCAGGTCAGGCGCGACTGCGCTTCCAGACCCCAGGCCCGATCAAGATAGTCCTCTTCCAGCTCGTCGGCCTCATTCAGCGACTCGAAGCCTTCGCGAATGACGCAGTGACACGTAGTGCAGGCACAGACGCCGCCGCAGGCGCTCTCGAGCTCGATATGGTTGTCATGGGCCACTTCGAGAATGGATTTACCCGTCTCGGCCTCTACAACCATACCGTCCGGGCAATGCTCGGCGTGTGGCAGAAAAATGATCTGCGGCATCAGTTATTCCTCGATTTCATTCAGGTTGCGCCCCGCCAGAGCGGCTTTCACCGTCGAGTCCAGGCGGCGGGCTGCAAAGGCATCGGTCACTTGCGACAGACGCTTGGTCTGCTGCTCGATGGCATAACCATCGGTGCCGCGCATCAATTCACTCAATTCTTTCATCTGCAGTTCGATGACCATGCGCTCCTCTGCATCGAGCAGACGTTCGCCGTCGACATCGAGGGCGCCCTGCACCGCTTCGATCAAGCGCTGGGCATCGACCTGCTGTTCACGCAGCACCCGGGCAACCTTGTCGTCGTTGGCGTGCTGGAACGAATCCTTGAGCATCCTGGCGATTTCGCCGTCGGTCAGACCGTAAGACGGCTTGACCTGAATGCTGGCCTCCACGCCCGAACCCAATTCGCGGGCCGCGACACTGAGCAGACCGTCGGCATCGACCTGGAAGGTCACGCGAATCTTCGCCGCACCGGCCACCATCGCCGGAATACCGCGCAATTCGAAGCGTGCCAGGGAGCGGCAGTCGCTGATCAGCTCGCGCTCGCCCTGCAACACGTGAATCGCCATGGCCGACTGGCCATCTTTGTAAGTAGTAAAGTCCTGGGCGCGAGCAACGGGGATGGTGGTGTTGCGCGGAATCACCTTCTCCATCAGGCCGCCCATGGTTTCCAGCCCCAGGGACAACGGAATCACGTCGAGCAGCAACAGTTCGTCGCCATCGCGTTTGTTGCCGGCCAGGGTATCGGCCTGGATCGCGGCACCAATGGCCACCACTTGATCCGGATCGATTTCGGTCAGCGGTTCGCGACCAAAGGCTTCAGCGACAGCTTCGCGAACGCGAGGCACACGAGTCGAGCCGCCGACCATGACCACCGCATGCACTTCTTCCAGCTCGATGCCGGAATCGCGCACAGCGCGGCGGCAGGCTTTCAGGCTGCGGGCGACCATCGGCTCGATCAGCGCATTGAAGGCTTCACGGGTCAACCGGGCTTTCCAGTCGCCGTAAGCGACTTCAACAGCAGCAGCGTTGGTCAGGGCTTCTTTGGCCGCACAAGCGGTTTGCAGCAGATGGCGTTGCGCACCCGGATCGAGGTCGGCCGACAGACCGGCGCTCGCGATGATCCAGCCTGCAATGGCATGGTCGAAGTCATCGCCGCCCAAGGCGCTGTCGCCGCCGGTCGCCAGGACTTCAAACACACCGCCGGTCAAACGCAGAATCGAAATATCGAAGGTACCGCCACCCAGGTCATAAATGGCGACCAGGCCTTCGGCGTGCTGATCCAGACCGTACGCCACAGCGGCGGCGGTCGGTTCATTGAGCAAGCGCAGCACGTTCAGACCGGCCAGCTTGGCCGCATCCTTGGTGGCTTGACGCTGAGCATCGTCGAAATAGGCTGGAACGGTGATCACTGCCCCCACCAACTCGCCCCCCAAGGCCTCTTCAGCGCGCTGACGCAGCACCTTGAGGATATCGGCGGAGACTTCGACCGGGCTTTTCGGGCCCTGGATCGTATCGATGAACGGCATGTGCGACTCGCCGTCGACGAAGCGGTACGGCAATTGTTCACCAAGCTGCTTGACGTCGGACAGACCACGACCCATCAAGCGCTTGACCGACAACACGGTATTCAACGGGTCGCTTGCAGCGGCCAGCCTGGCCGACATGCCGACTTCAATGCGATCAGCGTGATAGCGCACCGCGGACGGCAGAATGACCTGCCCCTCAGCGTCGGCCAGAGGCTCGGAAAGACCACTGCGCAATGCAGCGACCAGCGAATTGGTAGTACCCAAGTCGATCCCCACAGCCAGGCGACGCTGGTGCGGTTGAGGACTTTGGCCGGGTTCGGCGATCTGCAGTAGGGCCATCGTTATCAGGACTTATCTGTATATCAGGCGTGCGACCGAGGCGGCACTGGGTTAATCGTCGAGGCGCTCTTCTAACTGGCGCACTTCGTAGGTGAGCTTGTCGAGGAATTGCATGCGCCGCATCAGGCGTTCTGCCTGTTCACGTTGCGCCGCATTATCCCAACAGGCTGCGAAGCTTTCGTTCAGTTCATCCTGAGCGGCCTTCAGGCGGCGCTTGAACACGGCAATCCCGGCCAGGTCGGCACTGTCTTGCAGGTCTTCGAGCTCTTCACGCAGCTCCATCTGCTGCAGAAGAAACTCCGGATCATGCACCGTGACCTCCAGCGGCAACTCGTGACCGCCCAGGGCGAGCAAGTAACGTGCGCGCTTGGGGGGACTCTTGAGCGTCTGGTAGGCCTCGTTGAGGCTTGCGGAGTGCTCTAGCGCCAGCCGCTGCTCGCGCTCGGAAGCGTCTGCAAAGCGGTCTGGATGAACACCGCGCGCCAACTCACGGTAGCGCGTGGCCAACTGCTCGAGATCCAGACGGAAACTCGGTCGCAGTTCAAATAAAGCGAAATGACAAGGAGTACCCACAAGCAGCCTCAGATGTTGAAGCTTTCGCCGCAGCCACATTCACCGCGCACGTTGGGATTGTTGAACTTGAAGCCTTCGTTCAACCCTTCCTTGACGAAATCGAGTTCGGTGCCGTCCAGGTAAGCCAGGCTTTTCGGGTCGATGATCACTTTCTCGCCGTGACTTACGAACACCTGATCGTCTGCAACCACCTCGTCGACAAACTCCAGCACGTAGGCAAGGCCGGAACAGCCTGTGGTGCGAACACCCAGACGAATCCCCTCACCTTTGCCGCGCCCGTTGAGGGAGCGTCGCACGTGTTGAGCAGCCGCTTCTGTCATGCTGATAGCCATCGGTGACTCCTTACTCGTCGCCAAATCTTGAAAGTCAGATCAAGCCTTTCTTCTGCTTGTAATCGCGAACGGCCGCTTTGATAGCGTCTTCAGCGAGTACCGAGCAGTGAATTTTTACTGGCGGCAGGGCCAGTTCTTCAGCCAGCTGAGTGTTCTTGATGGTCTCTGCTTCATCCAGAGTCTTGCCTTTCATCCACTCGGTCGCCAGGGAACTGGAGGCGATGGCCGAACCGCAACCATAGGTCTTGAACTTGGCGTCTTCGATGATGCCTTGCTCGTTGACCTTGATTTGCAGGCGCATAACGTCGCCGCACGCCGGAGCGCCGACCATGCCGGTGCCAACATCAGGATCTTCCGCATCCATCTTGCCGACGTTGCGCGGGTTCTCGTAGTGGTCGATGACCTTTTCGCTGTAAGCCATGGTTCTTATTCCTCACTCATCAGTTAGTCGCTCTTCGGGCTCTATCAAGTCGCTGTGTTCGGCAGCTTCACAGAGCCCGTTTACGGCAACTTAAATTCAGTGCGCTGCCCACTCGATTTTCGAGATGTCGACGCCGTCTTTGTACATGTCCCACAGCGGCGACAGAGTGCGCAGCTTGGTAACGGCCTCGCAGACTTTCTGCGCGGCGTAGTCGATTTCTTCTTCGGTGGTGAAACGGCCGAAAGTGAAACGGATCGAGCTGTGTGCCAGTTCGTCGTTGCGGCCCAGGGCGCGCAGTACGTACGAAGGCTCCAGGGACGCCGAGGTGCAGGCCGAACCGGAGGAAACCGCCAGATCCTTGAGCGCCATGATCAGCGACTCGCCTTCAACGTAGTTGAAGCTCAGGTTCAGGTTGTGCGGTACACGGGAAGTCATGCTGCCGTTGATGTACAGCTCTTCCAGGCCTTCGACCTGTTTGAAGAAACGGTCGCTCAGGGCTTTGATCCGGATGTTCTCGGCAGCCATGTCTTCCTTGGCTACACGGAAGGCTTCGCCCATGCCGACGATCTGGTGAGTTGCCAGGGTACCGGAGCGCATGCCACGTTCGTGGCCGCCACCGTGCATGGCCGCTTCGATGCGAACACGCGGCTTGCGGCTCACGTACAGCGCGCCGATACCTTTAGGGCCGTAGGTCTTGTGGGCCGAGAAGGACATCAGGTCGACTTTCAGCTTCTGCAGGTCGATGTCGACCTTGCCAGTGGACTGCGCGGCGTCGACGTGGAACATGATCCCTTTGGAACGGGTCAATTCGCCGATCGCTGCGATGTCGTTGATGGTGCCGATTTCGTTGTTCACGTGCATGACCGAAACCAGGATGGTGTCGTCGCGCAGGGCGGCCTCGACCATTTCCGCAGTCACCAGGCCATCTTCACGAGGCTCGATGTAGGTCACTTCGAAACCTTCACGCTCCAGTTGGCGCATGGTGTCGAGGACAGCCTTGTGCTCAATCTTGGTGGTGATCAGGTGCTTGCCTTTAGTGGCATAGAAATGCGCGACACCCTTGATTGCCAGGTTGTCGGACTCGGTGGCACCGGAGGTCCAGACAATTTCACGCGGATCGGCGTTCACCAGGTCAGCGACCTGGCGACGTGCATTTTCCACGGACTCTTCAGCTTTCCAGCCAAACACGTGGGAACGGGACGCCGGGTTACCGAAGTTTCCGTCGACCAGCAGGCATTCACTCATCTTTTGCGCGACACGCGGATCAACCGGGGTGGTCGCAGAGTAATCAAGGTAAATCGGCAATTTCATGGACTATCTCCTAAATCAGGCTGGCTGGCGTGCCGTTAGCTCTATTGGCTGTCATTCGACGGCAGACGCTTCAATCTTGTCCAGACGCGACGCCTTGCTGTTGCAACGGCGCTGGTCTTGACGCTGGGCTACTTCTTGCACCTCACGGCGAGTCACAAGATCAGCCAAGCTGATACCGCTCAGAAATTCATGGATCTGCAGGCTGAGATCGCACCACAAATGGTGGGTCAGACACGTGTCGCCGGCATGGCAATCGCCAAGACCCTGGCAACGGGTCGCATCGACCGACTCGTTCACTGCATCGATCACCTGGGCAACCTGGATCCCCTGCATATCCCGAGATAGCTGATAGCCACCACCAGGACCGCGAACACTGGACACCAGATTGCTGCGGCGCAACTTGGCGAAGAGTTGTTCGAGGTAGGACAAGGAAATGCCTTGGCGCTCAGAGATATCGGCCAGGGACACCGGCCCGTTTTGCGCGTGCAACGCCAGGTCAAGCATGGCGGTTACTGCGTATCGGCCTTTTGTAGTCAGTCTCATGGACAGGTACCACGGAGTTTCAGAATGGGGGCGAGTATGCAATTCCCGAGTATTTAAGTCAACTATAAGACCTAGCGTTTTACTCGGGTTTAACTGCAAAAAGAGCGCGCGAATGATAGCAGGGTCCGCAGCGCAATGGCACACCGCTCAACCCAACCCAACCCATCCCAACCCAACGCGGCACCCATCTGCAAACCCAATCCGTAGGAGCTGCCGCAGGCTGCGATCTTTTCAGGATCGCCACCACCCCTTGAAGATCAAAAGACCGCAGCCTTCGGCAGCGCCTACACATCCTTGCCCTTCACGCAGGCGAAGTCTTCTTCGCGCAGTTCAGGCAGGTCCTTGGCGCAGTAGTTGCTGCCCAGGTCCTTCAGCGCGCCGCACATCCCTTCCAGGCGCCCGTCCACGGCTTGCAAGTGGTCGAGCAACTGGCCAATGGCCCGGGCGACCGGGTCCGGCATGTCTTCGCCGACACCATAGGCATCAAAGCCGATCTTTTCCGCCATCGCCTTGCGCTTGGCGTGCTGCTCGTCATCAGGCTTCATGATGATCCGCCCCGGAATCCCGACCACCGTCGCGCCCGCCGGCACGGCCTTGGTCACGACCGCGTTGGAACCGACCTTGGCCCCGGCACCGACCGTGAACGGTCCCAGCACCTTGGCGCCCGCCCCTACCACTACGCCATCTTCCAGCGTCGGGTGGCGCTTGCCTTTGTTCCAGCTGGTGCCGCCCAGGGTCACGCCCTGATAAAGGGTGACATCATCACCGATCTCGGCGGTTTCACCGATCACGATGCCCATGCCGTGGTCAATAAAGAAGCGTCGACCGACCTTCGCCCCCGGATGGATCTCGATCCCGGTCAACCAGCGGCCGAAGTTCGACACGACCCGCGCCAGCCACTTCCAGCCCATGCCCCACAGAGCCGACGACAGGCGATGGATCCAGATGGCGTGCATGCCCGGGTAGCACGTCAGAACTTCAAAAGCGTTACGCGCCGCCGGGTCACGATGGAAAACACTCTGGATATCTTCACGCAAACGCTCGAACATCATTAATCCTTCCGCTTTAGAAGCTCGCCACGGGCCGCTTTCTGGGTTTCCGTGAGGATGCCACGCAATATATTCATTTCCGCCCGGCTGACCGAGCTGCGTCCGTACAACCGACGCAGGCGCGCCATCAAGTGCCGGGGTTTTTCCGGATCAAGGAACTCAATGGCCACCAGGGTCTGTTCCAGGTGTTCATAGAATCGCTCCAATTCATCCATAGTCGCCAGCTCGCCGCTCTTGGTCGACGCCACTTCATCCTTCTCGACCTTGCTCGGCTGACCTTCGGCCGCCAGCCAGGACATGCGCACTTCATAACTCAGCACCTGCACCGCGGCCCCGAGGTTCAGTGAGCTGAATTCAGGGTCGGACGGGATGTGCACGTGATAATGACATCGCTGCAGCTCGTCGTTGGTCAGGCCGGAATCTTCACGGCCAAACACCAGGGCAATCTCGGCGCCTTGCGCGGCCTCCTCGACCACCTTGACCCCGCACTCGCGCGGATCGAGCAGCGGCCAGGGAATGCGCCGGTCACGGGCACTGGTGCCCAACACCAGATTGCAGCCGACCAGAGCATCCTCCAGAGTGGCGACGACCTGGGCATTTGCCAGGATATCACCGGCGCCGGACGCCCGGGCGTCGGCCTCGTGGTGCGGGAAAAACCGCGGTTCGACCAGCACCAGCCGCGACAGGCCCATGTTCTTCATGGCACGCGCAGCCCCGCCGATGTTCCCGGGATGACTGGTATTGACCAGGACGACACGAATGTTTTGCAGCACGGGAGGCGCTCTCGGACACGGGAAAGGGGAGCAAATCTTACAGACCATCCCGAAGTTAAGCTATGAAAGCGAACGTCGACCTTCATCTGTAGAAAGTTTCTGCTAGAATGCTCGGCTTTCTTTAACAACCTTAGGTGACACATCCATGCAGCCCATGCTGAATATCGCGCTGCGCGCCGCCCGCAGCGCCAGTGAATTGATTTTCCGCTCCATCGAGCGCCTGGATACCATCAAGGTCGACGAAAAAGACGCCAAGGACTACGTGTCCGAAGTGGATCGCGCTGCCGAACAGAAAATCATCGACGCACTGCGCAAGGCTTACCCGACTCACAGCATCCTTGGCGAAGAAACCGGCATGCACGCCGGTAGCGGCGACGGCCTGGACTACCTGTGGATCATCGACCCACTGGACGGCACCACCAACTTCCTGCGCGGCGTCCCGCACTTCGCGGTCAGCATCGCCTGCAAATACCGTGGTCGCCTGGAACACGCAGTGGTTCTGGACCCGGTTCGCCAGGAAGAATTCACCGCCAGCCGTGGTCGCGGCGCTCAGCTCAACGGTCGCCGCCTGCGTGTCAGCGGTCGCACCAGCCTTGAAGGTGCGCTGCTGGGTACCGGCTTCCCGTTCCGTGACGACCAGATGGACAACCTCGAAAACTACCTGGGCATGTTCCGCAGCCTGGTTGGCCAGACCGCCGGCATCCGCCGCGCCGGCGCCGCCAGCCTCGACCTGGCCTACGTGGCCGCCGGTCGCTTCGACGCGTTCTGGGAATCGGGCCTGTCCGAGTGGGACATGGCTGCAGGCGCCCTGCTGATCCAGGAAGCAGGCGGTTTGGTGAGCGACTTCACCGGCGGCCACGACTTCCTTGAAAAAGGCCACGTCGTTGCCGGCAACACCAAATGCTTCAAAGCAGTCCTGACGGCCATCCAGCCGCACCTGCCGGCTTCGCTGAAACGCTAAGCAAGCAGCCCCGAAAAAGCACCCCGAGGGGTGCTTTTTTTATGCCCGGGATTTGAGCCGGACCATACCCCGAAACCACCACCCATCAACTGTGGAAGCGGGCTTGCTCGCGATGAGGGTCTCACATTCGATATCGATGTTGCCTGACAATCCGCTATCGCGGGCAAGCCCGCTCCCACAGGATCAGGATCAAAAGATCGCAGCCTGCGGCAGCTCCTACGGGGGATTGGTGGTATCTCACAAATCTCACGTACAAAAAAAGCACCCCGCAGGGTGCTTCTTTTTGTGCCTGAAAGTCAGCTCATCATTGAGCAGGTTCGTTTTGCCCCAGAACCAGCTGGCCTTCTTTGTTGACCGGAATCTGGTTGCCGGGATCACGATCCATGCGCACTTTGCCTTCCTTGCCATCCAGCGAATACTTCACGTCGTAACCGACGATCTTGTCACTGATGTCATTGACCGTGTTGCAGCGAGTTTGAGTCTCGGTGTAGGTATCACGATTCTGCATGCCTTCCTGGACCTTGTTGCCGGCGTAACCGCCGCCAACCGCGCCCGCAACGGTGGCAATCTTCTTGCCGGTCCCGCCGCCAACCTGATTGCCCAAGAGACCACCCGCCACTGCACCGAGCACGGTACCGGCGATCTGGTGTTGATCTTTCACCGGCGCCTGCCGGGTCACCGTGACGTCCTTGCAGACCTCACGCGGGGTTTTGATCTGAGTCTTGACCGGTTCGACTGCCAGCACTTGCGCATACTCAGGGCCGCTCTTAACCAGGTTATAGGTGGCAACAGCGCCCCCTGCGGTCACACCGACAGCACCCAGTACAGCACCAACGAGCATCGACTTGTTCATCATGAACCTCCTGACCATCACATGCGGGACAAGCCCGCGCTTCTCCCAGCCTTGGAGCACAAAAAAAGGCGCGAGTTCAATACTCGCGCCTTTTTGGGTGATGCCAGAAGCGACGTTTGCCGTTATGGGCGGTCGTCTACTTCCTTTTCAGTGATGGCCGGAGGAATCAGATCCTCGGTGGTCAGGTTCAGCCAGATTAGCACCACGTTGGCGATGTAGATCGACGAGTAGGTACCCGCCATAACACCGACAAACAGCGCGATGGAGAAGCCGAACAGGTTGTCACCACCGAAAAACAACAGCGCCGCGATCGCCAGCAAGGTGGAGATCGAGGTCGCCATGGTCCGCAGCAGGGTTTGCGTGGTCGAGATATTGATGTTCTCGATCAGGCTCGCCTTGCGCAGCACCCGGAAGTTCTCACGAACCCGGTCGAATACCACAATGGTGTCGTTCAGCGAGTAACCGATGATCGCCAATACCGCCGCCAGCACCGTCAGGTCGAAGGTGATCTGGAAGAACGAGAGGATACCCAGGGTCACCACCACGTCGTGGATCAGCGAAACGATGGCACCGACCGCGAACTTCCACTGAAAGCGGAAAGCCAGGTAGAGCATGATACCGCCCAGCGCCATCAGCATGCCGAGGCCGCCCTGGTCGCGCAGCTCTTCACCCACCTGCGGGCCGACGAACTCGACGCGCTTGACCACGGCCGGGTTGTCGCCGCCGACTTTCTGCAGCGCTTGCGCGACCTGATGACCCAGTTGCGGGTCTTCACCAGGCATGCGCACCAGCAGATCGGTAGTCGCACCAAAGCTCTGCACAATGGCGTCGCCATAACCGGCCTCAGCCAGCTGGCCACGCACCTTGGAGACATCGGCCGGACGTTCGTAGGTCAGCTCGATGAGCGTACCGCCGGTGAAGTCCAGACCGTAGTTCAGGCCCTTCTGGAACCAGCTGAACAACGCCAGAACGGTAAGGAGCAATGTGACGCCGAACGCAATGTTGCGAACGCCCATGAAGTTGATTGTACGTAACATGGCAGCCCCTTAAATCCACAACTTCTTGAAGTCACGACCGCCGAAGATCAGGTTGACCATCGCGCGGGTCACCATGATGGCCGTGAACATCGAGGTAAAGATCCCGAGGGACATGGTCACCGCAAAGCCTTTGACCGGGCCGGTGCCCATGGCAAAGAGAATCCCGCCGACCAACAGCGTGGTCAGGTTGGAGTCGAGAATCGCGGTAAAGGCCCGGCCGAAGCCTTCGTTGATTGCCCGCTGCACGGACATGCCGGCAGCGATCTCTTCACGGATCCGCGAGAAGATCAGTACGTTGGCGTCGACCGCCATACCCATGGTCAACACGATACCGGCGATACCCGGCAGGGTCAGCGTCGCACCCAGCAAGGACATCAAGGCCAGCAGCATCACCATGTTCACCGCCAGCGCGACCGTGGCAATGATGCCGAAGAAGCGGTAGATGGCAATGATGAACAGCGAAACGAACAGCATGCCCCACAGGGAAGCATTGACGCCCTTGACGATATTGTCGGCACCCAGGCTCGGGCCAATGGTGCGCTCTTCAGCGAAGTACATCGGCGCCGCCAGGCCACCGGCACGCAGCAGCAGGGCCAGCTCGGAAGACTCGCCCTGGCCGGTCAGGCCGGTGATGCGGAACTGGCTGCCCAGTGGCGACTGGATGGTCGCCAGGCTGATGATCTTCTTCTCTTCCTTGAAGGTCTGCACCGGCACGTCTTTCTCGACACCGTTGACCACCTGCTTGGTGTAGGTGGTCACCGGCCGTTGCTCGATGAAGATCACCGCCATGCTGCGACCGACGTTACTGCGCGTCGAACGACTCATCAGCTCGCCGCCGTGGCCGTCGAGCTTGATGTTCACCTGCGGACGACCCTGCTCATCGAAACCTGCCTGAGCGTCGGTCACCTGGTCACCGGTGATGATCAGGCCACGTTCGATCTGTGCCGGCGGACGACCGCCTTCACGGAACTCGAACGACTCGGAACTGGCTTTCGAAGCCCCTGCATCGGCGGCCAGACGGAATTCAAGGTTGGCAGTCTTGCCGAGGATCCGCTTGGCTTCAGCGGTGTCCTGCACGCCCGGCAGCTCAACCACGATACGGTTGGCACCCTGACGCTGAACGATAGGCTCGGCAACACCCAGCTCGTTGACGCGGTTACGTACCGTGGTCAAGTTCTGCTTGATGGAGTATTCGCGGATTTCCGCCAGCTTGGCCGGGGTCATCGCCAGACGCAGCACCGGCTGACCATTGAGGTCGGCAGCGGTCACTTCAAAATCGTTGAAATTCTTGCGGACCAGCGCACGGGCCTGTTCGCGGGTAGCCTCATCAGTGAAGCCCAGCTGAATGGCACCCTCGAGTTGCGGCAGGCTGCGATAACGCACCTTCTCTTTGCGCAACAGGCTCTTGACGTCGCCTTCATAGACTTTCAGGCGTGCATCGAGGGCTTTATCCATGTCCACTTCCAACAGGAAGTGCACACCACCAGACAAGTCCAGACCCAGCTTCATCGGGTGCGCGCCAAGGCTGCGCAGCCATTGTGGAGTGGTTTGTGCCAGGTTCAGCGCAACGACATAGTCATCACCCAGGGCCTTGCGCACGACGTCTTTGGCCGGAAGCTGATCTTCCTGCTTGCTCAGACGCAACAAACCGCCCTTGCCTTTCTCCGCCAGACTGGCAGCCTTGACGTTGATCCCGGCGTCGGTGAGCGCTTTGCTCGCCCGATCCAGATCAGCCTGAGAGACCTGCAGCGCAGTACTTGCACCACTGATCTGAATGGCCGGATCGTCAGGGTATAAATTGGGAGCGGAATAAATAGAGCCGATCGCCAGCACCGCCAGGATCAGTATGTATTTCCACAGAGGGTATTTGTTCAGCATCACGCCGCCCGCTTATGACGCGGGGCGCCTTGCGCGCCCCGTCGATTGGTAAAAGTTGGAACTTAGATCGCTTTGAGCGTGCCTTTTGGCAGCGTGGCGGCGATAGCGCCCTTCTGGAACTTCAGCTCTACCTGGTCGGAAACTTCGAGCACCACGAAATCATCGGCCACTTTGGTGATCTTGCCGGCGATACCGCCAGTGGTCACGACTTCGTCACCCTTTTGCAGGTTGCCCAGCAGCGCTTTTTGCTCTTTGGCGCGCTTGGCCTGTGGACGCCAGATCATCAGGTAGAAGATGACCAGGAAGCCGACCAGGAAAATCCACTCAAAACCACCGCCCATTGGGCCGGCAGCAGGTGCTGCAGCATCAGCCATGGCATTAGAGATAAAAAAGCTCATTTAGCACTCCAGTTGCAATATTGAATCTTAGGGTCAGAAAACTCAGTCCAAAGGCGGAACAGGCAGCCCGCGCTTGGCATAGAAGGCATCGACAAAGGCGGCCAATGTACCCTGTTGAATAGACTCGCGCAAACCAGCCATAAGCACCTGGTAATGGCGCAAATTGTGGATGGTATTCAACATGCTACCCAGCATTTCGCCGCATTTGTCCAGATGATGCAGATAAGCGCGGGAGAAGTTCTGGCAGGTGTAGCAATCGCAGGTCGGATCCAGCGGCGAATCATCATGGCGATGGAACGCGTTGCGGATCTTCAGCACACCGGTGTCGATGAACAGATGCCCATTGCGGGCATTGCGGGTTGGCATCACGCAATCGAACATGTCCACACCGCGGCGCACACCCTCAACCAGATCTTCCGGTTTGCCAACACCCATAAGGTAACGAGGTTTGTCAGCGGGCATCAAGCCTGGCAGGTAATCCAGCACCTTGATCATCTCGTGCTTGGGCTCGCCCACCGACAGACCACCGATGGCCAGGCCATCGAAGCCGATCTTGTCGAGGCCTTCCAGGGAGCGCATACGCAGGTCCTGGTGCATCCCGCCCTGAACAATACCGAACAGTGCGGCGGTATTCTCGCCATGGGCATTCTTCGAACGCTGGGCCCAGCGCAACGACAGCTCCATGGAGACCCGCGCCACGTCTTCATCGGCCGGGTACGGCGTGCATTCGTCGAAAATCATCACGATGTCCGAGCCCAGGTCGCGCTGGACCTGCATCGACTCTTCCGGGCCCATGAAAACTTTCGCGCCATCGACCGGCGAGGCGAAGGTCACGCCCTCCTCCTTGATCTTGCGCATGGCGCCCAGGCTGAACACCTGGAAACCACCGGAGTCGGTCAGAATCGGGCCTTTCCACTGCATGAAGTCGTGCAGGTCGCCGTGCTTCTTGATCACTTCCGTGCCAGGACGCAGCCACAGGTGGAAGGTGTTGCCCAGGATGATCTCGGCGCCGGTGGCGGTGATATCCCGCGGCAACATGCCCTTGACCGTGCCATAGGTACCGACCGGCATGAACGCCGGGGTTTCAACGGTACCGCGGGGAAAGGTCAGACGACCACGACGAGCCTTGCCATCAGTGGCGAGCAACTCAAAAGACATACGACTCATGCATGATCCTCAGGGGCCAAACCCTTGGGGGCAGTTGGCGCAGGGTTACGGGTGATGAACATCGCATCACCGTAGCTGAAAAAGCGGTACCCATGCTCGACGGCCGCTGCATAGGCAGCCATGGTTTCGGGATAACCGGCGAACGCCGAAACCAGCATTAACAATGTGGATTCAGGCAAATGGAAGTTGGTCACCAGGGCATCGACCACATGGAACGGCCGGCCCGGGAAAATAAAGATATCGGTATCGCCGCTGAACGGCTTGAGCACGCCATCGCGGGCCGCGCTTTCCAGCGAACGCACGCTGGTGGTGCCCACCGCCACCACCCGCCCGCCACGGGCCCGGCAGGCCGCCACTGCATCCACCACTTCCTGGCTGACTTCCAGCCATTCGTTATGCATGTGGTGATCTTCGAGACGCTCCACGCGCACCGGCTGGAACGTCCCGGCGCCAACGTGCAAGGTCACAAACGCGGTCTCGACGCCCTTGGCGGCAATCGCCTCCATCAGCGGCTGATCGAAATGCAGCCCCGCGGTCGGCGCCGCCACCGCGCCCAAACGCGCGGCATACACCGTCTGATAACGCTCGCGGTCCGAGCCTTCATCCGGGCGGTCTATATAAGGAGGCAACGGCATATGCCCGACGCGATCGAGCAGCGGCAGCACTTCCTCGGCAAACTTCAACTCGAACAACGCATCATGGCGCGCCAGCATCTCGGCCTCGCCCCCGCCGTCGATCTGGATCGTCGAACCGGGCTTGGGCGACTTGCTGGAACGCACATGGGCCAGCACGCGGTGACTGTCGAGCACCCGTTCGATGAGGATTTCCAGCTTGCCGCCGGAAGCCTTATGGCCAAACAGCCGCGCCGGAATCACCCGGGTATTGTTGAACACCATCAAATCGCCCGGGCGCAAAAGCTCGAGCAGATCAGTGAATTGACGGTGTGCCAGAGCGCCGCTGACCCCATCCAGGGTCAACAGGCGACTACTGCGACGCTCAGCCAAAGGATGGCGAGCAATCAAGGAATCAGGGAGCTCGAAGGTAAAGTCAGCAACGCGCATGATGGAGTTCGTCTAGCAGGGCCGGGAAGTTTAGCGGAAATAGTCAAAATTGACCATGAAACGTGATTGACCAACGGTAATCTCATCTCTATACTTCGCCGCCATTGAGCCCTGATGGCGGAATTGGTAGACGCGGCGGATTCAAAATCCGTTTTCGAAAGGAGTGGGAGTTCGAGTCTCCCTCGGGGCACCAAAATCAAGAAAGGCCTTGCATTGCAAGGCCTTTTTTTATGCCCGCAAAAAACTCCCGGCCTCACCACCGCTCCCCGTGTAGGAGCTGCCGCAGGCTGCGATCTTTTGATCTTGCTCACCACGCCCCCCCTCGCCCGGCAGAACATTTCACAAGGATTCCCCCCATGGAACTTCCACTGGAAACCGTCGCCCTCTTCTCCCTCAAACTGGCTTACGAAACGGAAGGTCAAAGCCCGATCCTGCGTGACGACCCGATAATGAGCAGCTATCAGCAGGAAGTATTCGGCTTGCTGGTGCGCAGAGGTGATGTCGAGACGATCCAGCTTAAAGTCGATGAATGCCTGGGTTTGGCGCTGAAAGCGGTAGGCGGTGCCAATACGCCGCTAGGTCGCGAGCTGCATAGGTTGTCAGCGGATTTCGGCGCTGCTAAGACCCTGGAGCAGCTTCATGCCCCGCTCATCGCGCTCAAGGACTACTTGAAAGACATTCAGTGAATGATGGGACCACACGCAAATCGGTTACATCCTTTACACCCACCTACTCTGGCCTCTTGGCGTTAACCGCCCAAGGCCGCGATCTTTTGATTCTGATCGCCGCAATAACACACCCTGCGACGCGCTCCGCCGCAACGGGAATCACCACATCCCCCCGTAGGAGCTGCCGCAGGCTGCGATCTTTTGATCCTGATCCTGCTTTTGATCTTGACCTGCTATTGATCATCCCCCCACCCCACCTGCCCGCCGCCCAAACAAAACGACATGACCCAACGACCTTCCACCCCCCGCCACTGACTACACCACCTTGCGCCATTACCTACAAATCCCCCAGAATCCGCCCGCTTGTGCGCCTTGCCCCACGCCACTAACGTTCTCCTGTCGCTGCCCATCAGCGATCGGGTTTAGTAGCTCGTGGTTTTCCAAGGTGCATAGCGCTCCAATCAGTCAGGTATTCCCTTTACCTGCATTTGATGGTGGCTGTGCGTAGGGCGCCCTCGGGCGCGCCGGTTCCTTGGATCCCCGGTCTACTAACCTGCGTACAGCTGCCACCCCTTCGTTTAGTAGCGAATCGGTGGCAACTCCAAACTAAGGATCCGAGAGAATGTACAAAGTAACCCCCAATCCCCCCGAAATCCCAAACGTTTCCCCCTACGAATCCCTCGATTCAAAAAAACTCCACGAGGCCGCCTACCGAGCCCTCGATCACTACCTGCCCCCACCACCATCAAACAAACCGCGCTCCAACGACCAGCGCCCCAACCAATTCTTCACCGTCGCCCCAGACATCAACCCCGAAGCCCTGATGGCCCACACCTACGAAACATTCTGCTCAGCCAGCACCCTGACGTTGGATCTTTCCGATGACCTGGAAGGCAAACACCGCAACCTCGCACTGGCGATATACAGCCTGATGGAACTGGGGTTGTTGTTGATCGAAAAGACGCTGGATCGCGAACATTCGGTGAAGCTGTAGACAGTTAGCACAAGCGCGCCCGCGTCGATCGCGGGCGCGCCAGAGTTGAAGGGGTTTGGTGCGAATGGCGCCGAGCGCAGAACCTTTGGGGAGGGGGCTTCGATACGCGCTGAATCAGTCCGTCAAACCGGCTGAATAGCTGATTCAACAGCAACAAAGGAGACCGGTTTTTTTTCAAGAAACCAACAAGCCGAGAAACAAATCCGTCTCCCATTTCCCACTTCCCCCGGGCAGCTTTTAGTTTCGGCGGGCATGACTGGGTTGTCGTGTAGGAAACAGATTTATTTCTTTGCGTCATTTCCTGTTCGCTCCTGATGCCCTGCCATTGGGGCGGCGACGCTGCTAGCGTCCCACCGTCTTATTCGTCATCGCCCCGATATTCGCCCGGCTCAGTGCTCTTGCCGAGGGTAAAGGGGAAAAGCAGCCCCAAAGCCTCCAAGGATCAGGACCATAGAAATGAACGCACCGTTGCACTCCTTGTATACCAACAAAGTCTCCCCAGAACTTCTCCGCCGCCTGGACGACTCGCCCTTCACCGAGGAGCAACTTGCGGGATTTGACGACGAAGTCATGGCGATCATTCGTCAGCAGCGGGCTTACGCTGAAGAACATCCCCCTCGCGCGATTTACCGAGTCGCAACCGAGGGCAGTCAAACCCGTGACGGTGGGGTGATCCAGCAGGCAGCAGCGCCGCTGGTGTTCACATTGGAGAGCGGTCAGACAGTAAGTGCAGCACAGAAAGGCGATTACGTCGTGTATGCCGATGGCGGTACGGCGCAGATCGTCACGGGCGCGGGACAAGGGAATAGCCATCTAGCGCTGGTCGGCAGCCGTCTTTGCAATGGCGACGAGATCATCAATACATTGCAAGGCGGTTCTTTGTTCGTTGCGCGTGAAGGCGTATCGATGGCTGAGGATTTTTTGCCCTCTATCGAGGGAGTAGAAACCAATGAGTAAGGGATATTTCATTGGCCTGGATGACAAGACCACTTGCGGCGGAAAAGTCCTGGATGGTGATACCCGAGTCATGATGTTTGGCATCGCCCATGCTCGCGATGGTGATCGAGTCACCTGTGGCAAGGACGGCAAGACTTATCAAATCGTCGGTGGCATTTCGTACATGATCAGTCATGGCAAAGCCGTGGCTGGCACGCTGGATAGCCATAGTAATTGTCCCTGTAAAGCTCAGCTGATCCCCTCGATATTCACAGCCAGCTATCAGAATGAGGCAAGCCCTGCGCCGCAAGCTACCAGGAGAGCCGCTCAACCGACCCCTCCTGCCGCGACCAGCCGCTCGGTAGCGCCGCGTCAATCCGGTTTCTCCCCTATATCGAGCAATCCAGCTTCAGCGCTGTTCAACAGCGCAGAGGCCCAGGAACCTGGCTTCTATGTTGTGCCCAAAAGCATGACCCGCGAAGCATTGGAAGCTACGCTTTTCTCCACGCGCGACCCGGCCGTGATGAGCAAGTTTCATGCGCTCAACCCTGATCCAGGCGACATCAAAGCTGGCTCAATGATCGTGCTGAGCGATCCGAACAACTTGCAGTGCACTCGTGAAGAAGCCTTGCTGATGGAAGCGGCGGCGAAGGTCAATAACGCGCTTAAACCGCTGACGCCGGAAGAGGCAGATTTCATGGCGCGGCACCGTGACGAAATCGAAACATTCCTGGCCCGGGGCTCAACGGCTATCGGTATCGGCGAGGCAATGTTCGCGAATAAACTGGAGAACGTGAAAACGGCACTGAAAGACATTGAAGCTCTCCACCAACGAACCTTCCAAAGAGAGGGGCACCTAAAATCACCAGAATTTTTCGCCGAACGTAGGCAACTACTGGCAAAACTTGATACCCACCTGACGACCATAATCCGCAAAGGCACAGGCTTTCCCGATCATCCCAATCTGAAGTCGGCGCTGGGTATTTCCAGCCGTAGTCTGGTTCACCGCTGGAGCCAGGCCGGTGCCCCGCAACAGATACCGGGTTACGCGACGCACATCGACGGCGTGACCAAAGCGGCCAGGTACGTCAAACATGGCGGCTGGCTTGGTACGGCGATCGGTGGTGGCGCCTCTTACATGAAGGTCCAGGACGTGTGCGCAGCGGGTAATACCGAGGCGTGCGAGCGCATCAAATTCACCGAAGGCGGAAGCTTTGCCGGTGGGATCATTGGGGGGGCAGTGATAGGTTCTGTGTTAACGGGTCCCGCCCTCGGAACTATTTGTCTCGCAGTGGGAGTGCCCACCGCTGGTGTAGGTACTCTTGTGTGTGGTGTCGTGGTGGTTGGTGTCGGTTCTTTGGCTGCAGGGAAGATTGGTGAGGCAGGCGGTGAAGCGATAGCTGAGAAAATTTATGAGGTGGTCAAGTGAGTTTGAACACCGCGGATAAAATATTTCTGATAGTCGGATTAATAGGTTTCGGAGGGGGAATCGTTTGGATTGGAGTCATGTTGTACCTGGCTTCTACTAAGATGGACGAGATGCTTGAACACCTTAAAAACAGCCCTACGATTATGACTTTGGCCTCACTTCGACATACTGGGCCATGGGGAAAATTGATGTTGATCGGTGGGATTTCTGGCTTCCTCGCGTTTCCTCGCGGTTATCTGAAACGCGGCTGCATCAGCACTGAAGATATCGAAAATTTTCCCGCACCGCTTAAGCGAAAGTTGAAGAGACTGCATTGTATTGGGTTAGTGCTCGCACTGATAATTGTTGGTATTGGTGTGGTGGCTATGCTTGACCTTATCTAACGTACTGATCATCCGGATCAGGACAATCGAGCCCTTCACACTAGGGCTCGTAGTCCGTAATCACTGCATCGCACCTCAAAATGTTAAGTGCTTCAAGCCCTGGAACACTCCATAGCCGTATTGATCAGCCTTCCCTTGTCATACCAGGCGTCTCTCTGGTGGACGGAATAGTGTTTCTCGCCTGCAGAACCGGACAGCTCCACAAGGCCTGAAGCTCTATCGGGATCAAGGCTTCCGATGAAAAGTTTGGTTTTGCCATTCTCCTCAACGGTAAAGGTCTCTATGCCGCCCTGAATATCATCCTTGATGCAGGCTATATAGTCCGCGTTGTCCTTGGCGGTTACCCCGGAAACATTATCGGGCCCCTGTCTTATATCGGGGTTATATGCGCAACCCGTAGCCAGCAGCAGGATGGAAAGCAACGAAACCGTGCCGTGGCTGACTGAGCTTGAGAACTTACCAACTAGTGTGCTGTTCATGGTGGTGCTCCACGTTATCGTTTGGGTCAATCGACTAGAATCAATGCGGGCTTTTTCGCATCCTTCAGGAGGAACACCAGAAACTTGGCGGGCTTCTCCTGGCTGGCGTTGCGTCCAACCGTGTGCACGTCGTCTGGTCCTTCATAAAAGCTTTGCCCAGGTGTCAGCGTGACTTCCTTGCCGCCCTTCACGCCCATGACGATGGAGCCTTCGAGCACGTAGATGAAGCCATGGGCGTCATGACGATGAACCGGATCGGCACCGCCGGGCGGAAACTCTACCGTGATCATCAGCCCTTCCTTTCCGGGGTACTCGGGAAGCGGTTTGACCATCACCGTAGTGACGGTCGGGAGCGGCGCGGAGACTGCCTTGTTCTCGGCCATCACGAGCCCGGTGCACACCAGGGGCAGCAGGGCGAAAAGATGATGAATTTGCATGTGGCTTTCCTCATCTGGAGTTTCTGGAACACCTCTGATTGCGTCGCCAGGGACGTAGAGGGCTGGCAGTTGGTGATCTGTAGCACGCGATCGCCAACTGCCGGCCGGCCTAGCCGCTAGCGCGGAGCGGCAGAGTTCTTGAGCCATGTCTCGAAGCGGGTCGCTCCGATGAGCGGATTGGCGCCGGGGGTCAGTGACTGGTCGTCGATCGGCGCTCCGAAGTAAGTGGCCTCAACGTCCGGGATTACCTCCCGCGGATCTTCGTTGTGTTTCAGGTAGGCTTTGGCGAACCAGACCATCGGCTGCCGGTCAGGTCCAGCCACCTCATCTGTCGGCGTGTGACGAGCGCACGGCAGCTCAAGCTGCGCTCGCGGTTGATTGGCTGGCAGGAACCACAACGGTCGTAATGCGGCACGTTGTGCATCCGCTAGAACGCCAGTGATTCGCATTGACGATCACGTTAGAAACGGAGCCTAATTCGGTCAAGGACATTGATCGTGGGATTTCAGCCATGGCCCGCCGAATCGGTTTTCTGGTCTACCCGGGCTTTGTGCTGCTGGATCTGAGTGGGCCGCTTGAAGTCTTTTCCAACGCCAGCCAACGCTCATCCTCCGATTACTTGCTGACCGTCGTTTCCATGGACGGCGGAATGGTCCGCAGTGCCTGCGGGCTTCCTGTCGTCACTGAGCCATTGCAGCCCTGCGCGTTCGACACCTTCGTGGTGGTCGGTGCACCCGAACCCCCTGAGGGCGAATGGATCGCTGAGCCGGCAGCGGCCATTCGCGACATCTCCAGGCACTCGCGCAGGACCGCCAGCGTGTGCACTGGCGCCTTTTTGTTGGCTGCCAGTGGCCTGCTCGATGGCCGAACTGCAACCACCCACTGGTACTACGCGCCGCAGTTGCAGGCGCGGCATCCGGCGGTGCGCGTCGATGGTGACCGCATGTGGAGTGAAGACGAGGGCATGTGGACGTCGGCAGGCATGTCCGCCGGCATCGACATGAGCCTGGCAATGATCGAGCAGGACCTGGGCAAAGAGACGGCGCTATCGGTCGCGCGCATGCTGATCGTTTACTACCGGCGACCTGGCGCCCAGTATCAGTGCTCTTCGCTGCTGGATTTCGATCCGGGGTCGGACCGCATTCGCACGACGCTAAGCTTCGCTCGCGAACACCTGGGCGACAATCTGTCGGTCGAGCGTCTGGCTGAGATCGCGAACCTGAGCGTGCGACAGTTCGGGCGGGCGTTCGCATCGTCTACGGGGATGACACCGGCACGGGCGGTCGAACGTCTGCGGGTGGAGGCAGCACGACCGCAAGTCGAGGATGGATGGCAGACGTTCGAGGAAATCGCGCGCCTGAATGGCTTCATCGAAGCCGGCCGCATGTGCCAAAGCTTCCTGCGGGTCGTTGGGCGCACGCCACAGGAGCTTCGACACTGCGCACGCCAGGCTGAATCCTTGCGGTTGGCGTTGTAAGGCCCAGTGGGATTTGAGCACGTCGCTTTGGAATCAGGGACGTAGTGTGATGGGTCAAAATAAATCCCCTTTTCCGCTGTCCCCTTTTCCGCTTTTGCAAACCCAAGCACGGCAATCCAGCTAAGATATGGCAGAAGGCCATCCCAAGGGATATTCTTAGCCCTTTCACAGCCGCTTTCAGCCCCTGCAACGAACAACCCATCGCCCATATTTTGAACATGGAAGCCCTAATGAGCGTAAAAAACCTAGTTTTCATGACAGGCCCATGGCCTCTGACCTGTATCGCCGAAGCGCCCTTAAAAAGCTTGAGGAAAGCGGACTGATTTATTGACCGCACCCAGCACTTACCAAATAAATAAATCTGTCCCTTATTCCCCTCTACTCAGAAGATCCAACAGCAAGGAGCATCGGCAATGGCATTGAATTATACGGACGCATCAGGAAACACCTGGGCTGTCGATAACGACGGCGATGTGATTCAGGCTACAAAGTCAGGGCACTACAGTGATACCTTGGACAATAGCTCCATAAGCCTTTATATCGGCGGATCAACTTCATCTACCTACTTGCCATGGGCCGTCGCCAGTGTTTCAGCCAATACGCAGACAGTCACTGCGACAGATTCTGCCTCTGGTATTTCCATCACACGTAATACCTATATCGGCGATGGTTTTGTCCGCACGCTGGAAGTTGTAAAAAATACCGGAAGTACCGCACAGTCAGTCAGTCTTCAGCTGACGGACAATATTTATTATGATTCCAGCACTGTTATTACAGCCACCAGCAGCGGTGACACCGTACGCACTACCGCTGATGACTGGTTTGCCGTCGGCAGCCGCGATTACACCATCTCTCCCAATCTTGTCCATGTGGTTTCGGGGGGTGTAGGCTCGCCAAGCGCCACGAGCCAGAACTACGGCGATGTTGATCAACCCCAGAGCGCCTACAACCTGACGCTTGCTGCGGGTGAGACCAAAGTTGTCATGCATTTCTATGCTCTGGCGACCGATGCGGCTGGAGCACAGGTGATCGGTAGTTCGCTCGCAGGGCTGACTAGCAGCACCTATTTGGCTGGCATGAGTCCGGCCGAACTGAGTGGTCTTGTCAATTTCACCCAGGATATTTCCAGCGGCGTGACCACAACACTTGCTGCGCATCAGGCCAACCTCACACTGACCGGAACTTCCGCCATTAATGGTACCGGCAATGGGCGCGACAATATAATTACCGGCAACAATGCAGCTAACACGCTCAGTGGCAATGACGGTAACGACACCCTTATCGGTGGGGCTGGCAACGACACTTTGATCGGCGGTAATGGCAATGACACCCTTGATGGTGGAACGGCTAACGACCAGATGAGTGGCGGTATCGGCAATGATCTCTATGTCGTCGATACGGTTAGCGACAAGGTCACCGAGAATGCCAATGAAGGCGTCGATACCGTCAAGAGCAGTATCAACTTCAGCATTGCCTCTTTGCTTAATGTCGAAAACATTACGCTGACCGGCACGGCCCAGAACGCTACCGGTAACGTCAACGCCAATACATTGATCGGCAATGCTTCAAACAATGCGCTGATCGGTGGTGATGGCAACGACACCCTCAAAGGTGAGGGCGGCGTCGATACACTGAATGGCGGCAACGGTAACGATGTCTATGTCGTCGATACCACGACCGATACCATCACTGATACGGCCGGTACGGACCGCATCGAGTCCTCGGTAACGCTCAGTCTGGCCGCTTATGCAGCCATCGAGAACCTGACGCTGACCGGGACCGCCGCCATCAATGGCACCGGTAACAGCCTCGCAAACACCATCACGGGTAATGCCGCAGCCAACACCCTTGATGGTGGTGCGGGAGCAGACAAGATGATCGGGGGTGCCGGCAACGACACCTATGTGGTGCGTGATAGTGGAGATGCCATCACCGAAACCAGTACCGGCGGTACCGACAAAGTCATCAGCTATCAGAACTACACGCTTGGCTCCACTCTGGAAAACCTGACACTGGCCGGTACCGCGGTAACCGGTACGGGCAACGCTGGCAACAATTCGCTCGTGGGCAATGCCAGCAATAATACCCTGAGCGGTCTGGCCGGCAACGATACCCTGAATGGTGGCAACGGGACTGACACCCTGAACGGAGGCGATGGCAACGACCTCTACATCGTCGACACCAATACCGATGTCATCACCGACTCTTCAGGTGTTGATACCGTTCAGAGCACGGCCAGCTTTTCGCTCGCCACCCGCACGACCATCGAGAATCTGACATTGGTCGGCACCGGAGCCATGAGCGCTACCGGCAACTCACTGAACAACCTGATCTCGGCCAACGTTGGCAACAGTGTTATCAATGGGGGCAGCGGCAACGATACCGTCAGTTATGCCAGCGCCACTGCGGGTGTCACGGTAGCGGTCACTGGCGCCAGCCAGATTACTGGCGGGTCGGGTACTGACACTCTGAGCAACATTGAAAACCTCTCAGGGAGCAAATTCAGTGACAGCCTTACCGGTGACGGCAATGCCAATACCCTGCGTGGCGGCGATGGCAATGACAACCTCATTGGCGGTGCAGGCAGTGACCAGCTCTACGGAGATGCGGGCAATGATCGTCTGACAGACTCGATCGGCGATGACACGCTGAGCGGTGGCGCAGGCAACGATACCTACGTGGTTGCCGGCACCACTGGCTCTATCCTGGTTGAAGACTCGACCGGTATCGACACGCTGGACGCATCGGGCGCTACTGGCGGTGTGACCATCGATCTCACGCCTGGTAGCACCAGCAACATCAATGGACGGATGGTGACGCTTTCCTCCGGAGGCACGGTAGACGCACCACTCGACGTGCTCTTCCTCCAGGACGCCTCCGGATCGTTTGGCGACGACGTTGCTAAAGTGAAGACGCTAGTGCCCCAGGTGGTATCCGCCCTGTCCTCGGTTCAGGCTGACAACCGTTTCGGCCTGGCCTCCTTCATTGACAAGGGCGAATACGTCTATCGCACTGATCTGGCGATGACCGCCAATCAGACCAGTCTGGTCAACGCACTCAATGCGCTGACCATCGGCAGTGGCGGCGACGCCCCGGAGTCGCAAATTGAAGCGCTGATGCAGGCCGCCATTCGCCAGTCCGAACTGGGTTTTCGCTCCGAATCCTTCCGGGTGGCGGTAGTGATGACTGATGCTGACTATCACAAGGCAGGCGACTCGTCTTACCCCGCCAATGACGGTGATGCGCTGCTGGAGCTCGAAGACTACCCGACGGTTGAACTGCTCAAGACCAAGCTGTTGGCCAGTGGAATAGTGCCGGTTTTCGCAGTCACCGCAGGCAACGAATCCTATTACAACGACCTTGTCGATCAGCTTGGCTTCGGAACCGTCGTGACGCTGGCGGCAGACAGTTCCAATCTGGTTGATGCCTTGACTGACGGCATGACCCAGATTACCGAGGCACGGATCGAGAACGCCATAGGCAGCCTCTACAACGATACCCTGATCGGTAACGGCCTGGACAATCGCCTGGAAGGCAAGGCTGGCAACGATACCTACTACGTTCAGAATACTGGGGACGTCGTGGTGGAAGCAGCCCTGGGCGGAACCGATCTGGTCATCAGTTCAGGAAGCTATGGGCTATCGGACAACGTTGAAAACCTGACGCTTTCCGGTAGCGCAAATATCGACGCTACGGGCAACGCCCTGAACAACCAGCTCGCCGGCAATAGCGGTGCCAACGTCATTTCCGGCGGCGCGGGTGCGGACAGGATGCTGGGTGGTCGTGGCAACGATACTTACGTCGTTGATAATGCCGGCGATCAGGTGATCGAGTACTCCGGCGCCGGCACCGACACCATCAAGACCTCGGTCGGTTTTGAGCTGAGCGCCAATGTCGAGCATCTGATCCTGACGGGTACGGCGGCCATCAATGGCACCGGCAATACCCTGGGCAATACACTGACCGGCAACGCCGTTGCCAACGTGCTCAATGGCGGTGCAGGCATCGACACGCTTATCGGTGGTGAAGGCAACGATACATTGATCGGTGGTGCCGGCAACGACACATTCGACTTCAACTCGCTGTTGGAGATGGGGACGACCAGTGCGAGCAGTGACGTCATCACTGACTTCATCCGCGGGCAGGACATAATCGACCTGGGGACGCTGGATGCCAAAACGAGCACTGGCTACACCAACGACGCCTTCTCGTTCATCGGCAGTACTACTGCCTTTACCGGAGCCGGGCAGCTGAGGTTGCAGGACAGTGTGCTGTACGGCAACACCGATATTGACAGCGAAGCCGAGTTCGCCATCAAGCTCACAGGCGTCACTACCCTGGTGGCGACAGACTTCATACTCTGATCTACCGCTACAGGCTGTATCTACCTTGCGTTACCAGAACCCTGACAAGCCTTGGTGCTTGTCGGGGTTTTCTTTTGTAGGCGATCCATCGTCTACGAGATAACCAGACAAGCCCTCGCCCCTTCACGCCCAGAGCCAGTCCATCAAGCCGGCTGAAGATCTGACGCTTCGACCCGACTTGGCATGACAGGCAAAAATCGGCCCGCAGCTG
The DNA here is from genome assembly GCF_057838875.1 of Pseudomonas sp. KH_050. NCBI lineage: Bacteria > Pseudomonadati > Pseudomonadota > Gammaproteobacteria > Pseudomonadales > Pseudomonadaceae > Pseudomonas > Pseudomonas sp. KH_050. The sequence continues at coordinate 5,629,368 of NZ_CM174478.1, forward strand.
CCGGTGGTCGTTGCATGTCGCTTGTCGCTGGCGTTTGGCTAAGCTCAATAAATCGGGGCGAACTGAAACCTGAGTGATAGCGGCCATGGCACCAAGACCGTAACTCTCAAAGGAGACGAATATGTACGCGGTTATAAGAACCTACCTGGGTGCTGGAGCAAAGCAGCTTTTCGATGTTCTGGAAAAGCAAAACGCCGACGTCGAAGCGACCCTGCGCAAAGTGCCTGGCCTCGTAAGCTACACACTGCTAAATACGGGTGATGGCGGTACATCGGTGACTGTTTGCACGGACAAGGCTGGCACCGATGAGAGCTCGAAAGTCGCGCGCGACTGGATTCAGAAGAACGCCTCGAATATCCAGGCGAAACCGCCGATCATTACGGAAGGTCCGGTCATTGTGCAGATCAATTAGCGTGTCCTGCTGATCTCTCACGACGGTGTCCTGGGGAGGCAAAAAAATAGCCGAAGCCCCTGAAGGCTTCGACTGCTTTTAAAGGCTTGCTCGATAATTCGAGAGTGCCTAGGTATTACTCGCAATCCCGTCTGCACGGCCCAGGTTTACCTGCGGTTGACCCTTCGTCGCGCGCAACGTCCAGAGCAGATAGACCCCCACCAGCCCCGCCGCCGACAGTGACAACATCCCGGCACGGGGATCGATGAACCAGACCTCCATATTGGCTTTGAGCATCGGCGCAACGAAGCCACCGATATTTCCCATGGAACCAATCAGAGCAATACCGCCTGCAGCGGCGACCCCTCCCAGGTAACTGGTCGGCAGTGTCCAGAACAGCGGTTGAACGGTCACGAAACCGGCGGCTGCAAAGCAGAAAGCCAGCAATACCGGAGCAAAGCTATTGAGCAATGCCGAGGCGGCAATACCCAGCGCAGCCATGCCCAGCATGCACATCGCCATCTTCAGGTGCGCCCCATGCCGGTCGGCATAGCGTGTCACAAAATACATGGCGACGGCGGCGCACAGCCATGGCAACGAAATGAACATGCCTACCTTGAAACCGACGGTGGTACCCAGCAGCTCGGCGATTCGCGTCGGCAGATAAAAGATGACCCCGTACACACTGACCTGAACGCTGAAGTAGATCAGGATGAACTTCAGCACTCGCTTGTTGCGGACCAGATCCATCAGGCTCTTCGGTCCATGGGTCAGTTTGAGCTTGTCTTCAGCCTTGAGCTCCTGGCTCAGGGCGGCCTTCTCCTCACGGGTCAGCCAGTTGGCGTCCTCAGGCTTACTCTTGAGATAGAACAGCGCAATGATCCCAACGATGACAGCGGCCAGGCCTTCCACCAGGAACATCCATTGCCAGTTGGTCAGGTCGAACATGCCATGCATTTCCAGTAACCAACCCGACAACGGGCTGCCTACCATCAAGGCCAATGGCAGGCCGAAATAGTAGATCCCGATGGCCTGACCGCGACGTTGGGCCGGGAACCAGTAGGTCAGGTACAGGATGACACCCGGAGAAAAGCCCGCTTCGGCCACGCCGAGCAGAAAGCGCAGCACATAAAAGGTCGTTTCATCCCGCGTGAACATCATGGCCGCAGACACCAGCCCCCAGGTGATCATGATCCGGCTAAGCCAGACCCTCGCCCCGACCCGGTGCAACATGAGGTTGCTGGGGACTTCGAAGATTGCATAACCAATGAAGAAAATGCCGGCCCCCAGGGCGAAGGCTGCATTGCTCAAGCCGATATCGGTTTGCAGCGCCGCCTTGGCGAAGCCGACGTTGGAGCGATCAATCATTGCCAGGGCGAACATCAAGGCGAGGAAAGGCAACAGCTTCCATCGACACTTGGCGATCGCGCTCTCAATAGCTGCCGCGTGGTCCGATCTTGTTGATTTTTTGGTCATCATTTGCGCCTTATTATTAGATGTCCAGCGACCACTGTTTTCTATCGACCAAGAACTTCTGGCAGGCCAATCAGTGGCGAGATTTGCCTGTCACCGGACCGCGAGCGGCCAGGTTGTCAATCACTGCACGCAGGCGAACGTGAAATCAGGCACTGCGGTTTTACAGGTTAACCGTGGTGCATGATTTACGACTGCTTCGCAGTCGAACGCAGGCTTCACCAGCTGCTACGGGGGAAGTCACTCACTGACGACCGGGGCAAAACTAGTGGATCTGATTGATAAATCCCAATGACATATATTCAGCGTTTGATATCGTTCCGTTATCAACCAGCGTGAGCGCCTCATGGAAAATCGCGATATTTCATACGCCAGCGTCAGCAAGTGGCTCAAGATCAAGCACCTGACGTTGATCGATACGCTGGCCAAGACCCGCAACATGCACACCACCGCCGACCTGATGAATCTGACCCAGCCAGCCATCAGCAAGATGTTGCGCGATATCGAGCTGTTGCTGGGTTTCGCTTTGTTCGAACGGCAAACCCGCAGCATGGCGTTGACCGAACTTGGCGAGTTCGTGGCCCGCTATGCCCGGATAACACTGGACGACACACAATCATTCGTCGATCAGCTCAACAAACTGCGCAAAGGCGGGCATGGTCATTTGAAGGTCGGCGCGATTTTCGCGGCGACCTCGTTCGTGCTGCCCGAGGCGATCACCAGGATCAAGCTGGACCGGCCGATGCTGTCCATCGAAGTGATCGAACAAACCAGTGATCAACTGCTGGAAATGCTCGAGCATAAAAAGCTCGACTTGATCATTGCGCGCTTCACCGATGAACGTTTCCAGCAACCGTTCGAGTTTCGTGCGCTAGGGCCTGAGCCCTTCTGTCTGGTGGCCAACAGTCGCCACCCCCTCCTGCAGTTCGACGAGGTGGCGACCGATCAACTCAGCGATTGGCCGTGGGTCATGTATCCCTTCAACACCCCTATACGTCGACGGATGGAACGTGCCTTCGCCGAGTTCAATATGGACACGCCCACCAACACGGTCGAGACCATCTCGATGCCGACTTTCCTGCAACTGCTGCAATCGGGACCGATACTCGCCCTGTTGCCCGAGTCCATGGTCCAGTCGCAGGTCCAGAGCGGATTGCTGAAAGTACTCAACACGCCGTTCAAGGTAGAACCTCAGGACTACGGCATCATCACCCGCAAGGACGAACCGCTGACCGAAGCCGCCCGGGAGTTTGCCGATACCTTGCTTGAGTTCGCCAGGCTGCGGCGCGAATCTGGCGACCGTTGAGGCACAGCGCTGGATACTTTCGCACGAACCGTGTCAGCGTCACGCCAGCACAGCCCAAGGGGGAAAATGGCCATGCGAAATGGCAGGAAAAGCCTGCTTCGTGCCCTCCGCAGACTTGTTCCGAAGGTAAGAACGGGACGCCCGAACCCAATACCTGTGGCGAGGGGGCTTACCCCCGCCGGGTTGCGAAGCACCCCCAAAACCAGCCACCGCGAGTCTTCAGATACAACGCGGCGGCCTATAGCTTTCCATTAACTGACCGGCATTGGCACCGGCCAGTCAACCCAACCGTCAGCGGTCGTTCTTGATGCTTGACGCGCCAGCGTTACGCAGGCCCTTGGTATTGTGATCGCCTGGCGTGGTGCGAGAGATCGCAGTCGCCTTGCTCAACCCGCGGGTATCTCTGTCATGTGCCACCGAAGAAGTCACCGAACCATGACCATTGTCGTCATTGCGCGTACTGCCGTAATGGTTGCCGCTGTCGCCTCGATCCCGGACGGCTTTCCCGGCATGGTCGCTACTGAGCCCCTTGCCAATGCCATTCCCGGCCGAGCCACCGGAATGACCAGCACCACCGCCATGGCCGCCACCGTGCCCGCCGCCATTGCCACCACCGTGGCCACCACCACCACCACCACCACCACCACCACCACCACCACCACCGTTGCCGTTGCCGGCCTGAGCAGAGGAGATGAGCGATAGCTCACTTGGCAGCATGGTTGTCCCCGCCAGCATCAGGGCGCAAACAGCAACAACCATCAAATTTTTCTTTTTTATGAACATGATGCCTCCCGGCGATTGGATTTCACCCTCATCAGACATGGACTTTGAATTTAGGTTCTTTCCCCCAACACAAAGGTTTCACGGTATTACATCCTGCCTCCACAGGAACTTAGGGCTTAGCCATAATCTAATGGCATGTGGGGCACGCCCCCTCCTCCAGAGGTTTCTACGCTATGTCGAATATTCGTCTGTTAGTCGCCACGTTCACCGCCGCGGCATTGCTCGCCGGTTCACCCGCGCTGCTTGCCGACCCAGGCAACGGCAAAGGTAACCCGCATGCCAACCAGGGCCAGCAAGGCAATAGCGGCAACAAGGGCAACCCGAACGGCGGCAACGCCAAACAGGGGCAAGGAAAGCAGGGTGATAGCGGCTGGGATCGTGGCCCGAGCATCGACGTGGGCGGCATCCGGGTGATCTTTGGCGATAATCGACAATACTGGGGCAATGCCCAGCCGCTTCCGCCCGGCATTCAAAAAAACCTCGCGCGCGGCAAACCGCTGCCACCCGGCATTGCCAAAAAGCTCGATGGCCGGCTGGTTGGACGCCTGCCCCACTATGACGGATACGAATGGCTCCAGGCCGGTACCGACGTGATCCTGGTCGCCGTCGCGACGGGCATCATCTACGAAGTCCTGCACGACATACTTCACTGACAGAGCGCAGCCCTATGGCAACACCTCGCGTAGGAGCTGCCGCAGGCTGCGATCTTTTGATCTTAAAAAACCACCCCGCATCACCCGCACCCACTGACTACACCAACTTGCGCCACTGCCTACAAATCCCCCAGAATCCCCCCGCTTGTGCGCCTTGCCCCACGCCACTAAGGTTCTCCTGTCGCTGCCCATCAGCGATCGGGTTTAGTAGCCCGTGGTTATCTAGCAAGGTGCAACAGCTCCATTCAGTCAGGTATTCCTATCCCTGCACTTAATGGCGGCTGTGCGCAGGGCGCCCTTGGGCGCGCCGGTTGCTAGGTCCCCGGTCTACTAACCTGCGTACAGCTGCCACCCTTCCGTTTAGTAGCGAGATGGTTGCAGCGCCACTAAAAGGGCCTGCGCCAATGTTCAAAAGTAACCCCCAATCCACCCGAAACCCCAAACGTTTCCCCCTACGAAACCCTCGATCCAAAAAAACTCCACGAAGCCGCCTACCGCGCCCTCGATTACTACCTGCCCCCACCACCATCGACCAAGCCGCGCTCCAGCGACCAGCGTCCAAACCAATTCTTCACCGTCGCCCCAGACATCAACCCGAAGGATGCAAGATTTCGTGGAAAAACGGGGGGACAAACCACGATTATAAGACGGGTCAATTGTTAGTTAGCTAAAAACGTCCCCGTTCCGTCCGATTTCTCCTCTAATTATTAATCGTCACGTAGCAGCTTCATGACTGGGGGTTAGCTAACTTTCTTTAATTTCTTGCTGATGGATGGATCTTGGTGACTACTTAGAGCCCATAGCACCGCTCCAAGCTCATCTATGGAGGATGCTTCAGACACTATCTTTGAAAACTCACTGTAGGTGATTGCCCCGTACGGCAGCCATTGTGCAGATGGATTAAATGATTGGATAGCATTGAGATTCTTAAGCGTTCGGCTTGGGTCATATTCTTTTCCTAACGCATTATCTTTGCTTTTGTAAAAGTGAACAACGACAAATAGAGTTTTATCTCGCTCACCATCGAACAATCCATTGATCAAGGCATACTGCCCAGCAAGCAGTTTTGCATAGTTACCAGAATCAACTTCCAAAAGCACTAATCGACCATCCGACATGCTCAATGAGTCGTCAACTGAAATATAGACACTTTTACTATGCCCCGCCAGAGTGGCTTTAAATGACCGCTTCCCCTTTAAGCACTCAGCACCGAACTTATTATTCAAGAGCGTTCTAAACAGACGCTCATTGTCTCCTGCAGGCATTGCTAAATTCTCCTTATTAATTAAACTACCTACTGTTTTTTACATATCAGTCGCTAGCGCTTCATTAATTTCCCTGACATACCCTGTCACTAGACCAAGGGCCACATTGATATCGTCTTCCGTGAGTTCATTTCCCTTGGCTCGAATCCTTCGCCCTTCGTCCAGGTCCTGCCTCGCGGTTACGTACCGGTAGCCCGGCCAATGGCGTGCGTCTTTCTCCGAAATCGGTAGAGGACAATCGGCATCCAGACTTTCCGAGTCTACATCGAGAATGAAGGGAAACACGGCGAACCATGTGTGCTTGTAGATCTTGATCCATACGCCCTCCGGCCAATCTTCCAGGCGAATATCGAGTTCGCAAAACACCACTTCCTTATCGTGGTCTCTGGCGGGGTAGTGTTTGATTTGAAACCTTGACGAATCTGCACGGAAAACCGGATCCGTAGACAACCGCTCGACAATAGATAAAAACATACGTTCGACTTTTCGTTTAATGCAAAACCGGTACTGATCCACCATCAACTTGTAAGCGTCCTCGTGCTTATCGAAGAGCTGCCAACACTGTTCACTGATTTGGGCATTTCCAGTCATGTATCTCTCGATATGGTTAACGAATTGGTCAACGAAGACGGCCGCGGCTGGAGTCAATCCGGGAGATGTCTTGCACGTATGAAGCATGCCGGCGATCTCTGTGTACCCCATGCAGTAAACAGGCACGGGATGCTCGATGTCAGCGGTTTTTGGCTTACGCCCGCTTCGAGTCAGAAAAACCAGAGCCTGACGATAACCACTGAAGCGTGTGCTTAGCGTTTCCTGGTAACGAGCGATCTGATCTTTCTGCTCCCCTGCCAGCACCTTGTTCTCGATGCCAATGACCAACTGACATGCAGGAAACGCAATCACAAGGTCAATGAACTCGAGCTCTCGGTAAACCATGGATTGGGTGTTCGGTTCTGTAGCCCTCAGAAGGGTCGCGCCATCGAGACGGGCTCCCGAAAATACCACGGCGTCGGGCCGCGCCAATGCAGTCAACAATGCATTAAGAAACTTGGGGCCTAAACCATGACGGGCCTGCTTGTTCAGGAAGGAGGCGAGAACTCTTGAATGTACGAGTTCGCTGCTTCTTACCCCCATGGTTTTGAAAGGATCGAATGCATCGGTGTAACCGATGAGAGCAGAGAAATCGGGAGATGCCGCAAGGGCTTCGACGTCATGCATGGTGATCTTGATCCGTAAGATGCTGCGATAGAGGCACAATAACATCACCTTTACCCGTATTGCGGAGCCATGCACCCGTACACATCAAGAAAAAATACTGATTACGACTAATGCACGCTTTAAGGCCACACAACAAAACCCCACCCCACCTGCGGTATGATCCCCGGCTCTGTTTTACGCCAAGAGCCTTGAACCTGGATGTCTGTCACCTCCCCGCTACCCGAATCCCCCGCCCCATTACCTGCCGTTCTCGCCGGCCCGCTCCTGCGACGCCTGGAGCCGACGCGTCTGGTGCTATGGGTAGTGGGGTCGAGGGCGCTGGACTTGACACTGCGTCTACGATTCGTCGAGGGCAGTGGTTCGGAAACGACTCTCGATTTCTCGCTCGATGCCCAACAGTGCCAGGTAGTACCAATCGGCTTGCATGGCTTTATCCACCTGATCGATCTACACCTGGACCGCGCCCTACCCTGCGACCAGTCGATTCAGTACGACCTGTTGATCATCGAAGCAGACGGCCAACAATCGGGCATCGCCGACTGGGCCCCACATCTGCTCTACGGTGATGCGCATTGTCCCGACTTCGTCCTGCAGAGCCGTATCAAGCAGTTGCTCCACGGCTCCTGCCGTAAACCCCATCATTACGCCGACGAGGGTCTGCTTTGCGTCGATCGGCTGCTGGCCGCGGCGCATGCGCCTGAGCAGCGTCCAGCCTTGTTGATGATGAGTGGCGATCAGGTTTACGCGGATGATGTGTCGGGGCCGATGCTGCGGGCGATTCATGCGTTGATCGAGCGCCTTGGGTTGTTCGAAGAGTACCTGGACGGCGCGGTGGTCGAGGACAGTGCCAGGCTCTACGGGCATCCGGCCAGTTACTACCATCGTGCCGATCTGCTGCCGGCGCTGGAAAGTAATGAGACCCTGCGCGAGCGGTTTTTCGGTGGGGTGAAGAAGCCGATTTTCACCAGCAGTACCGCCGACAACCACTTGGTGACCTTCTCTGAAGTCATGGCGATGTATCTGCTGGTCTGGTCGCCGGTGCCCTGGACGCTGATCGATCCGCAGCCACCGGTGCTCGCTGTCGCAGAGCGGGCTCGTTATGCCGGCGAACAAACGCGGATCGATGCTTTCAAGGCGGGTCTGGGCGGTGTTTCGCGGGTGTTCGCGCATCTGTCGTGCCTGATGATTTTTGACGACCATGACATTACCGATGACTGGAACCTCAGCGCCCAATGGGAAGAGACGGCTTACGGCCATCCGTTTTCCAAGCGCATCATCGGCAATGCGCTGATGGCTTACATGCTCTGCCAGGGCTGGGGCAACAACCCCGATGTGTTCGTCGCACTGCTGGAGAAAACCCGCGCGCTGAGTGCCGAGGCCCTTGGCCGGGACCGGCATCTGGACAGTGTCGATCAGGACAGCCTGATCGATGATTTGCTGCGTTTTCAGAGCTGGCAATATGTGTTGCCGACCACTCCGGCGCTGGTGGTGCTCGATACCCGAACCCGGCGCTGGCGCAGTGAGTTCAACCTGAAGCAGCCGTCGGGTCTGCTCGACTGGGAAGCCCTCAGCGAGCTGCAACAGGAACTGCTGGATCACCCTTCGGCGATCATCGTTTCGCCGGCGCCGATCTTCGGCGTCAAGCTGATCGAGACGGTGCAGCGGGTGTTCAGCTGGTTCGGTTTCCCGCTGTTGGTCGATGCGGAAAACTGGATGGCCCATCGTGGCGCGGCGCAGGTGATCCTGAATATCTTCCGCCACTCACGCACGCCGGGGAATTACGTGATTCTGTCCGGGGATGTGCATTACTCCTTTGTCTATGAAGTGCTGATCCGCCACCGCAAGGGCGGCCCGCGTATCTGGCAGATCACCAGCAGCGGCATCAAGAACGAGTTTCCGCCGAAACTGCTGGAATGGTTCGACCGGCTCAATCGCTGGCTGTACTCGCCGCGCTCGCCGCTGAACTGGTTGACCAAACGTCGACGGATGCAGGTGATTCCGCATATCCCCGAGCATGCTGAGGCGGGTGAGCGGCTATGGAACTCGGCGGGGATTGGTCAGGTGTTTTTCAACCAACAAGGGCAACCGCAGGCTATTTATCAACACAATGCCAATGGCTCACCACCTACGCGGTTGGTTGGGCCTGAGGAGCCGCGCTAAGCCGCGGCCACAGAGTAAGAAGACTGAGACCGGGGTGTGATTGGGTTGATGCCGGTCAGTCAGGGCCGGCTGGCCGCTAAAAGATCGCAGCCTGCGGCAGCTCCTACACCAATCCCATGCACCCGCAAATAATCCGCTGTACACAAACCCCGTAGGAGCTGCCGCAGGCTGCGATCTTGGCGATATCACATGCGCCGCAAATCTCCGAACCGCGGTGTCTGAATCGTCGGAACGCCGCCCGGAGCCGGCTCGCTCCCACTGTCCTCGGTAGTAAAATTCCACATGTCCCCCGCTAGAACGACACAAGGTAAAAATATGAATGACTATGCCGGCAGTTGTTTGTGTGGTGCCGTGACCTATCGAATTCGCGCAGAGATAAAAGCGGTCAGCCATTGCCATTGCAGCCAGTGCCGAAAATTCCATGGTGCTGCATTCGCGACCTACGGCACTGTCCCTCGTGCAGCGCTTGAACGCGTGACGGGCACGGAGCTCATTCGCGGTTATCGGTCGTCGCCAACGGTGAGTCGAGAGTTCTGTTCCCAGTGTGGCTCGAGCCTGTTCTGGTCGAGTACGGGCGGGGAGCATCCTGACTGGATTGCCGTGGCGCTGGGGACCCTCGACACGCCCTTTATGCCTGCTCGGCAGAAGCACATTTATGTTGCGTCCAAGGCGTGCTGGGTGAGTATTGAGGATGATTGGCCGCAGACGCCGTAGTGCGATTTCGCAGTCTGGTGACACCTGTGGCGAGCGGGCTTGCCCCCTCGCCACAGGTGATCGTCCGACCATAGATTGCTGTTAACTGACCGACAAGCTCCACCGCGCCCGATATTCCATCAAAAAATCGACAAAAGCCCGTAGCCGCAATGGGGTGTGGCGTCCGCCCGGGTAAAGCAACGTGAAGGGCCGGGAGCGTCCGTGGAATGCTTCAAGGACTTCGACCAGGGAGCCTTCCGCCAGTTCTTTTTCAATGATGAACTTGTAGGTCTGAAACAGGCCAGCGCTGTGTTTGGCCAGGGTGACGCCGCCCAGCACATCGTCCAAACAGCTGTAGCCGCCTTCGGTCATCAGGTCCTGATCTTCGCCCTTGTCCTTGAACAACCAGGCGATGTGCCGGCCGCTGCTGGGCAGCTCGAATTGAATGCACTCATGCTGGTGCAGGTCGTCCAGGGTTTGCGGCGTACCGACACGCTGCAAGTATTCAGGGCTGGCCACGGTGACCAGCTGCGCGTCTTCGAGGTGGCGGGCGATCAAGCCAGAATCGGGCAGGACCCGGACCCTGATCGCCATGTCGTAGCCCTCCTCGATGAAGTCGATGTTGCGATTGCTTATATGTGCCTCGACCTTCACCTCCGGAAACCGCGCCCTGAAGATCGGCAACAGCGGCAGAATGCGGTGATGGCCGTAGGTGGTGGGCACGCTGATGCGCAAGGTTCCGGAGGGGGTTTGCTGTTTGCCCATGACTTCCCGTTGTGCTTCGACCAGCTGGGCCAGGGCCTGGCGACATTGTTCAAAGTACGCTCGGCCGCTTTCCGTCAGTTTGACGCTGCGGGTGGTTCGGGCGAACAGCCGCACGCCCATGCGCGCCTCCATCCGCGACACCGAGCGACTGACCGCCGCCGGGGTGACACCGGCGACCGCGGCTGCGGTGGTGAAGCTGCCGGACTCAGCCGCCAGGCAAAACAACTCGATGCTGCCCAGTTGAATATCTTCGAACTGTCGCTTCATGATTGATTACACCATGGATCAAATGAAGTGCTCGTACCTGTATTTATCAAACAAAAGTAAAGAAATACAGTGAATTCAACCCGAGCAGTTCCTTCCAATAGAGGGCTCTGGGACAGGGCATTTGGGCAACACCCTGGTCAGGGCGCTGATCGCGCGCGGTGACCAGGTCCGAATGTTCTACGGCATCAAGCAGGAATACGACATCAGCAAAGCCGAATCGGAACTGGGCTATCGCCCGCGACCACCCGGAGAAGCCCTCAGCCAGGCGTTCGAATACCTGAAGACGCGGCACAACGCGGTGCCGTATCCGCAGGCGAATAGCCGATTGATTTCGCCTTTGAGCGCGATCAACTGGCCGTCGGCACCTTGCCGTCAGGTCGTAGGATCCCGATCAAAACATGCAATTATTCCTTCACTAATCGCTATAAAACGCCAGAATAACTGCACCATGATTTTTTTCAGATTTTACATTTAGTGCTATTATTTTTGCACTCTATGCTGATAAACACTGGAATACTTGCACTCATGGCCAATAAAACCGCGCCGTTGCTCCCGGCTACAAGCCATTTGCTGGTAGAGCTGGGTGAAAGACTTCGCCTGGCCCGCCTGCGGCGAAAGCTGACGGCCAAGCAAGTGGCAGAGCGGGCCGGCATGTCGCAAATGACTCTGCGGGCACTAGAGCGAGGCGGCTCGGGAGTTACCATGGGGGCCTACCTTTCTGTACTGCAGGTGCTTGGGTTGGAGAAAGACATTTCCCTGATTGCCCAGGCCGACGAAATGGGTCGTCATTTGCAAGATTCCACGCTCTCGGGAAAGCAGCGGCCTGCAGCGCAAAAGTCGACCTCGACTGACAAATCCAGACCAGCGCCACACGTGAGGGAAGAGTCCGCGATACCTATGCCCAGGCAGGCCAATAGCCTGCCCAAGCCGAACGAGCCAGGCGCCCCGGTTCAGGTCGCCTCGAAGCTTTCGGCCTTGATTGTGAAACCCGAAAAGGCCGGTAAAGTGCCTTCCAACACAGGGGACCAGGAATGAGCCCGATAGCCGTTTATGCCGACTGGGACGGTTTGCCAGCGCCTCGCCGCCTGGGTCTTCTTCACGCACGGCGCAGTGGTGCCGGTGAGCTGTTTGAGTTCGAGTATGAGCGCACGGCACTCGCTGATCCGACCCTGGGGATGATCCAGCTGGATCCCAGGATCGGCTTGTTCGAAGGTTCACAATATCCCGCGCAAGGACGCGAGACCTTCGGCGTATTTGCTGACTCGAGTCCTGACCGGTGGGGTCGCATGCTCATGAATCGTCGGTTCGAGCGCGACAAGAGAGCAGGCGTGGAACCGGCGAATAAGCGACTGTTCGAGTCGAATTATCTCTTGGGAGTGCATGATACTTACCGAGTCGGTGCTCTGCGTTTCAAGCTCAATGACGAGGGCCCGTTCCTCGACGATCGGGAAGGTCTGGCGGCTCCCCCGCTGGTCCAGTTGCGCGAGCTGGAGGCCGCTAGCCGGTCCCTTGAGAATGATCAGGACAATACCGCGGCCGAAGGGGGGGACTGGATTCGCCTGTTGATTGCTCCAGGCGGCTCACTGGGAGGTGCCCGACCCAAGGCCAGCGTCGTCGACACCGAGGGGCAACTCTGGATCGCCAAGTTTCCGAGTGTGCGCGATGAGCAAGATGTCGGCGCCTGGGAATATATCGTCGGGTCCCTGGCCGAGGCCTGCGGGCTTCGGGTCGCGCAGATGGACGCAGAACGTTATGCAAGCGCGCATCACTGTTTCCGGGTAAAGCGTTTTGACCGGACCGCCAATGGCCGACGACTGCACTTTGCCTCCGCCATGACGCTCACCGGCCATACCGATGGCGAAGATGCCTCGACCGGCATCAGCTATCTGGATTTGGCTCAGGTGCTTATTACTCAGGGAGCCAACACCAACGCAGACCTGCGTGAGCTTTGGAGCCGCATCCTGTTCAACATGCTGGTTTCCAACACTGACGACCATCTGCGCAATCACGGCTTCATCCTTGAGCCTGGCCGAGGCTGGCATCTCTCCCCTGCCTATGACATGAATCCGGACCGCTACGGGCAAGCGCTCAAGTTGAATGTCAGCGAACACGACAATGCCCTTGACCTTGACCTTGTTCGCTCAGTGGCAGCGATTTTTCGGGTTCCGCTGAATGAGGCGAACCAACTGATCGAGGACTTCCAGGGAGTGGTGCGCCAATGGCCAACGCTGGCCAATGCGCTTGGCGTATCCCGCCGGGAGCAAGATGAAATGAGCGTAGCGTTCAGACTCGCGACTGAAATTTGACGCTAGAGCAGCCAGATTATTTTGAACTATCCTCTCTCGAATTACCTGGCCACCTCGAAACCAGGGCCGCAGGGAGAGCGATGATGGGTGATGTGTCCAGTAGTGAGTCATTGAAGTTCAGTGTTTGCGACCTGAATGAAGACATGCTGCATGCCATTATGGAGTTGGTCAGCGACGGGATCTGGGACTGGAATGCCAACACCGGTTTCGTCTACCGCAATCCCGGTTGGTACGAGATGCTCGGTTATCCCCCGCATACCCTGGAAAACAGCGTGTTCACCTGGGAGAACGTGATCCACCCGGACGATTACCCGCGGGTGATGGCACAGTTTGATGATTATCTGCATCTGCGTACCCCTCGTTATCAGGCTGAATATCGTTGCCGTATGCAGGATGGCAGCTACACCTGGATCGAGGATCGCGGCATTGTGATTGCCCGCAATGCGGATGGGTCGGTGGCACGAATGGTCGGCGCGCACCGCAGCATTCAAGACAAGAGAAGCTTGTTCGAACAACTCGAACTGAAGAATCAGTCTCTTGAGACCGTCGTGGCCGAACGCACTCGCGAGTTGTCCCTGGTCAACCAGCAGTTGCAACTCCAGCTCGATGAGAATCGCCATCTGGCGGAACGGGATGCGCTGACCTCGGTGGCCAATCGGTACCGCCTGGAAAAGGCGCTGCAGCTGGAGTGCGAGCGTGCCCAGCGGTTCCGCCAACCGCTGGCGCTGATCATCATGGACATCGACGACTTCAAACCGATCAACGATCACTACGGCCACGCCCTCGGCGATGCGGCCCTGGTGCGAGTGGTGGAAAGCATCAAAGGCTGCGTGCGCGAAGATGATCTGCTGGCCCGCTGGGGCGGCGATGAATTCATGGTGGTCTTGCCCAACAGCTCCCTCGAAACCGCCAGGGTGATGGCCGAGAAAATTCGCCAGGCGCTGTTGAACGTACCCCCTGTCGGCGACTTCAAGGTGACGATGAGCTTCGGCATCGTGCAGCGTCTGGAGGATGAGCAACGCACGGGGCTGGTGGGCCGGGCCGACCAGGCGCTGTATCGATCCAAGGCAGCGGGCAAGAATATGATTTCCGGGTGAGGGTTAAGACGGTATCTACGCCGACCGTGTTCCACCCCGACCCACCTACATCCGCGCCTTCACCAACACCGGCTTCTCCTGGTAACGCTCTGGATACAGCTGTTTGAGCTGCGCCACCTTCGGCAAATCGTTGATCACGATATAGGGATAGGTCGGGTGCTCGGTCAGGAAATCCTGATGGTAGTCCTCGGCCGGGTAGAAACCGTTGAAGCTTTCGAGCCGGGTGACGATCGGTTTGCTGAACGAATGCGCGGCGTCGAGTTGGGCGATGTATGCCTGGGCGACCCGCTGCTGTTCGGTGTTTGCCGGGAAAATCGCCGAGCGGTATTGAGTGCCGGTGTCCGGGCCCTGGCGATTGAGTTCGGTGGGGTTATGCGCCACCGAGAAGAAAATCTGCAGCAAACTGCCGTAGCTGACCTGGGTCGGATCGAAGGTCACCTCGACGGCTTCGGCGTGGCCAGTGTTGCCGTTGCTCACCTGCTCGTATTGAGCGGTGCTGGCGGTGCCGCCGGCATAACCGGAGACCGCTCGTTTGACACCTTTTACGTGCTGGAATACGCCTTGTACGCCCCAGAAGCAGCCGCCGGCGAACACTACGGTTTCGCTGGCGGATTGACCGGCCGGCATATCCAGAGCCGGTGGGGCGATGGCCACAGCATCCTCTGTGGCGCCGAAGGAAAAGGCCGCGCATTGACCGACGAAGGTGGCGGCAGCCAGGCCTATCAAGATACGGCGCCAGGTGGATTGGGACGGAGTTTTCATGGTGGTGACTCCAAATCTGATAATTGCGCTGCATGGGCCTCGTAGATACCGTCTTAACCCTCACCGGGCAAGCGCAAGTTTCGGGTCAAATGGTTGGCCCGATTTGATCACTCCAAAGATGATGTGCAGCAGCTTGCGCATCGCTGCACAGATGATCTGCTTGGGGGCCTTGCCGTTGGCTTTCAATCGCTCTTTGAGCGCGATAATCGCTTCGTTATGCTGCATCGCCACCAGACCTGGCATGTAGAGCCCGGTGCGGAGTCGCGCTGATCCGATTTTCGAGATAAAGGTGCGGCCCTTAAGCTGGCCAGACTCTTCCAGCTTTGGATTTAAGCCCGCCGCCGCCACCATTTGTCGAGGATTCGAATACTTTCGCAGGTCGCCCAGCTCGGCAAAAAGCATCTGCGCCGATTTGTCGGCAATGCCATCAATGGTCACCACCAAGTCGCGCATTTGGCGCATGTCCGGGTCGTCATCAATGTGTTTCTTCAGCGCCTTTTTGGTTTCGGCAATCTCTTTCTGGATGTGGTTGATGACGGAATTGATCGAAACCTTGACGCTGTCGTCGGACACGTCCAGACGATTACGTTCCATTTGCAGCATTTCCTGAAGGTCATTCAGGCGACGAACCATGGCCTTCACCTGTCGATACTTCAGTGGCTCCGGCGCCCACAGCGTTAGCTTTTCATGCTTTTCCTTGGCGAAATCGGCGATTAGCTTGGCGTCGGTCTTGTCTGTTTTGACCCGTTGCAAATCACTCCTGGCATGGGCTTTGGTCTGCGCAGGATTGACGACACAGACCCGATAGCCCTTGTTGTACAAGAACTCGGCCAGCGCTTCGTGGTAGATGCCGGTGGCTTCCATCACGATTAAGGCTGAAGGCTCGACGTGCTTCTGCAGCCAGGCGTGGAACTCCTCGAACCCCTTGATTGCATTGGGCAATTTTGCTTTGGTTTTATGTTTGCCGTTAGGCAGGTATTTGGCGATGTCAAAGGTGTGTTTAGCGGCGTCGACGCCAACATAATCGGACATGATCGTCTCCCAATTGAATCAATTGTGATCATCACTGCACTCTGTCCAACCTTGCGAATGCGGGCTCTCGCCAGAGACGGGCCCAAGATACCGTTCGAACTATATGAGTGAGTGTGGAGGGTTGGAGCACGATCTACGTCGCAGGCTCTAGGCCTAAGGAGCTGCACGGCTTCCAAATCCCTCCCTCGATGATCAGTCGAGAACTATCGCTCCTGGCGGAGCGATAGTCGAGATACAAGGAGCTGCCGCAGGCTGCGATCTTTCAGGGGCACCCCTATTCCTCGCTAAACACCTGCACTTTTTCACCCAAAGGTAAACGCATACGCCGACACCTGCGGGTCAAGAAACTCGATGCTGAAGGTGCGCTCCGTCACGTCCCCCGGCTGGCGTACCAGCTGGTACAACCGTTGCTCGGTCACTACTCCCGTACCGTCCGGGGCTACGTCGGTGCCGTGGGCAGCGCCCGGAACCTGACCGTCGAGGGTGACTTTGAAGCGCACCGGTTTGCCGTCGGCGCCGGGGCCCAGTACCAGGTGCAGGTCCCGGGCATGAAAGCGGTAGACGATTTTCCCGGCCGGGGCGACCAGGGTGGCCTGCTCGGCGCCGACCGTCCATTGGCCCTCCAGCCCCCACTCGTTGAGGGCAGGTTGGGTCGGCGGGCTGTAAGCCGCGACGCGGTCGGGCGCCAGGCTGGCGGCCGGGACAAAATGTTCCAGCCGTTGGTAGCCCAGATAGGTTTCCGGCGAGCGGACTTCGCTCATGTCCGCGGCCAGCTGCACGCCTTGGGCCTTGGCATCGATCAGACCGCCCGCCACTTGGTCGGCACCGGCCTCGCGCAACAGCTGCTGGATCACCCGCTCCGACTCGGCATAGTTGCCCTCGCCAAAATGGTGATAACGGATCCGGCCCTGGGCATCGATAAAGTAATGCGCCGGCCAGTACTGGTTGCTGAATGCGCGCCAGATTTTGTAGTCGTTGTCGATGGCCACCGGGTAGCTGATGCCCAGGTCCTTCATGGCCTTGGTCACGTTGCCGACATCACGCTCGAAGGCGAATTCCGGGGTGTGCACGCCGATCACCACCAGCCCCTGATCGCGATACTTCTCAGCCCAGGCTTTGACGTACGGCAAGGTGCGCAAACAGTTGATGCAGGAGTAGGTCCAGAAATCCACCAGCACCACTTTGCCCTTCAACGCCTGCGCGCTCAGGGGTGGCGAGTTGAGCCATTGCACGGCACCGTCGAGGGGCGGCAGCTTGCCTTCGATCGGCAGCGTCGCAGCCTCTTGCGCGGCCATTTTCATCGCGCCCCCGGCAGCCATCCTGTTTGAGCCCGCTTGAGGGATTTGCGCCATCATCACCCCACTGTTGAGCGGCGATTTACCGACCAGCCGGCCGACCAGCGCCTGTTCGATACCACCGGTGGAGGCCGTCGACAGCCGCGCCAGAATGCCCGTGTCCAACCCCAGGGAAATCGCCACCACCCCCGCCAGCATCGCCGCACCCAAGCCACGGCGCAGCCATTCACCGGCACCGAGCGAGCGTTTCATCGCCGCAAAGACTTTACCGCCCAGCAGCAATGCCCCGGCGAGCGAAGTCGCGGCTCCCGCGGCGTAGGCGAGTAACAGCAAGGTTGTGCCGATGCTTGCCCCTTGCAGCGCCGCGCCGGTCAACAGCAGCCCGAGAATCGGCCCCGCGCACGGCGCCCAGAGCAGGCCGGTGGCGACGCCAATCAACAATGAGGCGCCGGCTCGTGGCCGGGTATCGGCACCCGCCGCTTCGGACAGCCGACCGCCGGCCGCCACCAGTGGCCGCGTCAGGCGTTCGGCGAGTTGCGGCAGCAACAGCGTCAGCGCGAATAGCGCAACGAACAGCAACGCGAGCCAGCGACCGTACTGATTGACTTGCACCACCCAACCGCCGCCCACCGCCGCCAGTGAGGCGACCAGCGCGAAGGTCAGGGCCATCCCCGCCAGCAGCGGCAAGCCACTGCGCAAAAACGGCTGGCCGGTGCGAGCGAAGACAAAGGGCAATACCGGTAGAATGCACGGGCTGACAATCGTCAGCACGCCGCCCAGATAAGCGAGAACCAGGAGCCACATGGCGTCGACCTGTATGAAGTGGAAGAACCGGCATTGCCATGGGCTTATGCCGAGAGTGGTTTGAAGGTCAGGGCCAGACCATTCATGCAATAACGCAGGCCGGTGGGTTTCGGCCCGTCGTCGAAGACATGGCCCAGATGGCCACCGCAACGCCGACAATGGACTTCTTCGCGCACCACCCCGAATGAGCGGTCCTGACGGGTAGCCACCGCGTTGTCCAGCGGCGCCCAGAAACTCGGCCAGCCGGTGTGGCTGTCAAATTTGGTGCTCGATGAAAACAGCGCCAGGTCGCAGCCGGCGCAGGCGAACACCCCTTCACGGTGTTCATTGTTCAGTGGGCTGGTGTAGGCGCGCTCGGTGCCTTCCTTGCGCAAAATCTCGTACTGCTCGGCGCTGAGCAGCGCCCGCCATTGCGCATCGGTATGAGTGACCTCGAAGGTTTCGCTGGCACTGGCGTTGCCGACCAGGACCGGACTTGCCGTCCACCTGGGCAGCACGCCGATGGCCAGTGCCGCAACGCCCAGGCCGCCGCCCGCTATCAGAAACTGTCGCCGAGAAAACATGGCGCTCTCCAAAAGTCGCAGTGCTTTACGTTGGAGACAGCCTAGGCTTGTGATGGTCGCCAAATCCTCACGCCAAGTTAAACAATTCGTGATAACTCGGTCCCGGGAAAAGCCGCACAATAACCCCATTGCCCAGCGCAGGATTGAGTTCCGATGGATCAGCCCAAACGTGTCCTGGTGGTTGAGGACGATATGCACATTGCCGACCTGATCTCGCTGCATCTGCGCGACGAACAGTTCGAGGTGGTGCACAGCGCCGACGGTAATGAAGGTCTGCGCCTGCTGGAGCAAGGCGGCTGGGACGCGCTGATCCTCGACCTGATGCTGCCGGGTGTCGACGGCCTGGAAATCTGCCGCCGGGCCCGGGCCATGGCACGCTACACACCGATCATCATCACCAGCGCACGCTCAAGCGAACTGCACCGCATTCTCGGCCTGGAACTGGGGGCCGACGACTATCTGGCCAAACCGTTTTCGATGCTCGAGCTGGTGGCGCGGGTCAAGGCGCTGCTGCGACGGGTCGACGCGATGGCGCGCAACCTGAAAATGGACGCCGGCAGCCTGATGGTCGACGGGCTGTTTATCGACCCGCTGACCCGCGACGTCTCACTCGACGGAAGGCGTCTGGACCTCACGCCGCGCGAGTTCGACCTGCTGTATTTCTTCGCCCGCCAGCCAGGCAAAGTGTTCTCGCGCATGGACCTGCTCAACGCCGTGTGGGGGTACAGCCACGAGGGTTATGAGCACACCGTCAACACCCATATCAACCGCCTGCGGGCCAAGATAGAGGCCGATCCGGCGCAACCGGTGCGTATCCTCACGGTGTGGGGCCGTGGCTATAAATTCGCATCAAAGGAGGATCAGTCATGAGACTGACCCTCACCCAGCGTCTGTCGGCGGTGTTCGCCCTGCTGTTGCTGGTGTGCTGCGGCACTTCGGTGTGGATGCAAGTGCGCTCGAACAAAATGCACGAACTGGAAGTGGTGCAAGGGCTGTCCCGTGATCTGGCCCGGCACATTGCCCACGACACCCAACTGATGGACGCCAACGGCTTGAAGCCGGACGCAGTGCGCCAGTTGTTCAGCCAACTGATGCTGGTCAACCCCAGCGTCGAGGTCTATCTGCTCGACGCCAACGGCCGCATCGTCGGCAATGCCGCGCCCGAGGGCCGCTTGCGTCGCGACAAGGTCGATCTGGCGCCAGTGCAGCGGCTGATCAATGGCGACGCCTTGCCGATCCTCGGTGATGACCCGCGCAGTGTCGATGGGCGCAAGGTGTTCAGCGCCGCACCGTTACAGGTCAACGGCCAGCAGGCGGGCTACCTCTATGTGGTGCTGCTCAGCGAGGAACACGACCGCTTTGCCGAACGCGGCGCGACCAGCGCGGCCCTCAATACCGCGCTCTGGTCGATTGGTCTGGTGGCGCTGTTGTGCCTGATCGCCGGCCTTACGGCATTTGCCCTGATCACCCGGCCCTTGCGCCGGTTGACCGAGACCGTCGCGCATTTCGACATCGACGGCGCCCCGCTGATCCCGCCCTCGCCGCCCGCCGCCAGCACCGCGGAAAAAGGCGCCAGCCAGGACGAAATCGCCAGGCTCGACGCAGCGTTCCGACAAATGCAGACCCGCCTGGGTGAACAATGGCGCTCGTTGACCCGCCAGGATCAGGAACGCCGGGAACTGGTGGCAAACATCTCCCACGACCTGCGCACGCCGCTGGCGTCGTTGCATGGCTATCTGGAAACCCTGTCACTCAAGGACGCCACGCTGACCGCGGCCGACCGGCGCCGCTACCTCGGCATCGCCCTCGATCAGAGTCGCAAGGTGAGCGGTCTGGCGCAGGCGCTGCTGGATCTGGTGCGACTGGAACATGGCTTCGTGCAACCGGTGCTGGAGCGGTTTTCCCTGACTGATCTGGTGCAGGACGTGTTCCAGAAATTCGAGCTGACCGCCGAGGCGCGGCAGATCACCTTGAAAGCCACCTTCGCCCCCAGCGGGTCAGTGGTGTGTGCCGATCTCGGCCTGATCGAGCGGGTCCTGACCAACCTGCTGGACAACGCCCTGCGGCATACGCCGCTCGATGGCGAAGTCGAAGTCAGCCTCGTGACCCAGGGATCTTTCGTCGAAGTGACCATCAGCGACAGCGGCCCGGGCATCGCCGCTGAACTGCGCGAAGGCTTGTTCCTGCGTCCGTTCAACATCGGCGGTGCCCGCCGTGATGGAGGGCTGGGTTTGCGCATCGTGCACCGGATCCTGCAATTGCATGGTCGCGAGATCCAGCTGCTCGATGTTCCCGGCCAGGGCGCGACCTTTCGCTTCTCGCTGCCGGTGGATGAGGAACTGGCGGCGCAGCTGGCGATTCGTTCGATGAATCTGAATTCGCCGGGGAAATAGTCGGCGCAAGACTATTGGACGGTGGGGTCCCCAAAAGATCGCACACGCCATACCTCCCCTTGATGCCTCCAGCGACTGACGTAGCGAATTATGGTCGCTTGTAGCCGCCAGATCGGTGGCGTACTACTGGCCCGAGCCCCTCTTACCTGAACGAGATCAACGACACATTCAAACCAGAGGCATCCATGTATCACGACAATATAATTTATAAAAAAAAGTCTAACGATCCTCGATTCCTCCTTGGTGTAGCAGTGGTGCTGTTCCTCGGCGCTTACCTGATGAACCTGGGTAACAGCGCCATCAGCCATTTCGTCCAGCCGCTGTTCGGCAGCGAGCCCGACAGCCTGGCCTACCGCAATATAGCGGTCGGGCTGGCGATTGCCGTGCTGGGCACGCTGAACTTCCATGTGCTCGGCCGCTTGAAGTTCAAGGTGCAGACGACGGTGGTCTGGGTCGAGTTGTTTGTGTTGTTCATGGCGTTCTTCGATACCTTCGACCTCTCCTACTCCTTCATCCTGGATAAAGTCGGTTTCCTGATCATTCAGGGCGCCGCGACCACCCTGTATATTTCCGCCCTGGCCATCATCATTGCCTTTGTCCTGGCGCTGATCGGTGCGGTGGCCAAGCTCTCGAACAACGGTTTGGCAAACGCCCTCGCCTCTTTCTATACCTCGTTCTTTCGTGGCGTTCCGCTGCTGATCCAGATCTATCTGATCTACCTCGGGCTGCCGCAACTGGGCTATGTGGTCGATGCGGTGCCCGCCGGTGTCCTGGCCCTGTCCTTGTGTTATGGCGCCTATATGACGGAAATCTTCCGGGCCGGGATCCAGAGCATTCCGGTCGGCCAATGGGAGGCGTCACGGGCACTGGGCATCAGCCCGTTCAAGACCCTGAGCCGGGTGATCATGCCTCAGGCGCTGAAGGTGATCATTCCACCCACCGGCAATCAGTTCATCGCCATGCTCAAGGACAGCTCGCTGGTGTCTGTGATCGGCGTCTGGGAGTTGATGTACCTCGCCAAGACTCAAGGCCGCGCGGACTTCCGTCACCTGGAAATGCTGATCACCGCGGCGATGATTTACTGGGCCCTGTCGTTCGTGCTCGAAAGGGTTCAGGCCAGGATCGAAAAACGGGTCAACCGATCCACTGTGAGGGGTTGAACCTGATGACAGGCACTATTACCGCCGAGCTGCTTCCCAATGAAACGAACCCGGTCGCCAAGGCCCGGGACTCGATGATCTCCATCACCGGCCTGAACAAGTGGTACGGCAACTTTCATGCGCTGCGCGACGTCGACCTGAACGTCGCCACCGGCGAGATCCTGGTGGTGTGCGGTCCGTCGGGTTCGGGCAAATCGACGATGATTCGCTGCATCAATCACCTGGAGAACTTCCAGAAGGGCCACATCAGCGTCAATGGCATCACCCTCACCAGCGAAGCCGAAAGTGTCAGTGCCGTGCGGCGCGAGATCGGCATGGTGTTCCAGAGCTTCAATCTGTTCCCGCACCTGAGCGTGCTGGATAACCTGACCCTGGCGCCGCAACTGGTGCAGGGAGTTTCCTCCAGCGAGGCCAAACGTCGCGCCCAGGTGTATCTGGAACGGGTACGAATTGCCGAGCACGCCCACAAGTACCCGTCACAACTTTCCGGCGGCCAGCAGCAACGCGTCGCCATTGCCCGGGCGCTGTGCATGAATCCCAAGGTGATGCTGTTCGATGAGCCGACCTCGGCCCTCGATCCGGAGATGGTCCATGAAGTGCTGGAGGTCATGGGCGAACTGGCAAATGACGGCATGACGATGATTTGTGTCACTCACGAAATGGGCTTCGCCAGCAAGGTGGCCGATCGCGTCCTGTTCATGGATCAGGGGCAGGTCATCGAGCAAGCCACGCCGGCAGAGTTCTTCAAAAACCCGCAAACCGAACGCGCCCGAAAATTTCTCTCACAGATCATCGGTCACTGATTTTTCCGTACCTGAACACCCAGCCCCACAACAATAAATAACCACGGAGATGGACATGCTCACGAATAAACGTGCTGTAACGCTCGCGGCCTTGATGTCGGTGCTGTTTGTCGGCGCCGTCAACGCCGGTCCCGTCCTCGATAAAATTCACAAAGATAAAGTGATGACGGTCGCTACGTCCGCCACCTGGCCACCGCAGGGATTCATCAACGACAAGAATGAAATCGACGGTTTCGATATCGACGTCTCGAAGGAAATCGCCAAGCGCCTGGGGGTCGAAGTCAAATTCGTCACGCCCGATTGGGACGTGATCACCGCCGGTAAATGGAACGGTCGTTGGGACATGTCCGTCGGCTCTATGACCGCCACCAATAGCCGCGCGCGGATCCTCGACTTCCCCGCCACCTATTACTACGTGCCGTATGTGTTCGCCGTGCATAACGCCTCGGCCCTGAAAGACCGTGCCGCACTCAACGGCAAGGTCATCGGCGTCGAAGGCGGGACCACTTCCGAGGACTTCCTCAACCAGTCCCTGGCCATCGAAGCGACCGACGTTCCACCGTTCAAGTACGACGTGAAAGCCGGGAAGCTGAAAACCTATTCCGGTTCGCTGGGGCCGCTGGATGACCTGCGCCTGGGCGACGGTGTGCGTCTGGACGCCATCCTCACGCAACAAAGCACCCTGGAAGCGGCAGTCAAAAAGAACTACCCGCTCAAGGCCGTTGACGGCAGCGTGGTGTTCTACGAACCCCTGGCGATTGCCATCGACAAGGGTGACCCGGAGTTGAAAGCCAGGCTGGGCGAAGTCATCGGCGCCATGCACAAGGATGGCACCCTGACCAAGCTGTCCAACAAGTGGTACGGGGTTGATTATTCGACGGTGAGGTAAGCGGGTGGCCGGGGAATTTTGATAATTCCCTGGCCTTTGTACAGAGGATTGAATCGCCAAGATCGCAGCCTGCGGCAGCTTCTACAGGATAACTATGCCCTTTCCAAAAACCTGGTACTCCCAGACCTCGCTCCCGCACGAAACCAGAGCCGAACTGCTGGCCGATGAAGAATGCGATGTGTGCATCATCGGCGCCGGCATCGCCGGCTTGACCGCGGCGCTGGAGCTGACTCGACGCGGTAAACGGGTGATCGTCCTTGAAGCCCACCAGATCGGCTGGGGCGCTTCCGGGCGCAACGGCGGCGTGGTGTCTCCTGGCTGGGCGCAGGGGTCCGGCGCGATTCGGAAAAAGCTCGGGCTGGAGAGTGCCAAGGCCTTGTTCCAGATGTCGGTGGAGGGGGTGAATATTGTCAGGAGCAACATTGCCGAACTGGCGCTACAGGGCTGCGACCCGTCTCCCGGGACGATTCGGGTCAAACGCTACGATGACCGCGCGGCAGTAAAAAGCTACGTCGAGAACATGCAACGCGACTTCGGATACCCATTGAATTTCCTCGATACCGAGCAGGTACGGGCACTGGCCCACACCGAAAAGTACTTTCAAGGCATCGAAGATCCACAGGCTATGCACTTCCATCCGCTGAATTATTGCCTGGGGCTGGCCAAGGCCATCGAAAGTGCCAACGGGCGGATTGTTGAGCACTCGAAAATGCTCGCCTGGCGCCGCGAAGGTGCCGGTAAAACGGTACAGACCGCTCTCGCCAGTGTGCGCTGCAAGGACCTGATCTTCTGCGCCGGCGGTTACGGCGGCCACGAACTGCAGAAGTTGAGCCGGGCCTATCTGCCAATCGCCACCTATGTGGTGCTGACCGAACATTTGGGTGACTCGATCAAAGGCATCCTGAACTCGGGCGCGGCCTTTTCCGATGACCGCCGCGCCTCGGATTACTATCGGGTGGTCGAGGGCGACCGCCTGCTGTGGGGCGGCCGAATCACCACCCGCAACGAACAGAACGAGCAAGCCCTGGCCAGCATGCTCAAACACGACATGGTCTCGGTGTATCCCCAGCTGGCATCGGCGAAGATTGAATTGGCCTGGTCAGGGCTGATGGGCTATTCAACCAACAAGATGCCAAACCTGGGCCTGCTTGAACCGGGCGTCTGGGCCTGTACTTCGTTTGGCGGCCATGGCCTGAATACTGGCTCCATCGGCGGCCGGGTGATTGCCGAGGCGGTCTGTGGCGAGAGCGAACGTTATCAACTGTTCAAACCTTACCTGCTGGACTGGAATGGCGGCCCGTTCGGATTGCTCGCGGCCAATGCTATCTATCAATCGTTGAAGGTCATGGACTTTATGCAGGAACGACTGCGTAACCGCTGAGGGTTGTGCACGCTAGGATGCCAGATACACCGCCGCATCCAGCTCGATCATCACCGGCTCGGTCGTGGACGCCAACTCCAGCAACAACCCGCGCAACGCCTCTGGATTTTGCGGAGCATGGTGTTCGATGTGGAAGCTGCGGGCCATGGCCGCGAAGTCCGGGGTCATGATGTCGACGCCCAGTGGCGGGATCTCCCGGGCCTGCATGTAGTCGCGGATTTCGCCGTAGCACTGGTTATTCCACAGCAGCATGATCACGCCCACAGCCGCTTCGCGGGCAGCGATCAATTCAGCGCAGGAAAACTGCAAGCCGCCATCCCCCACTAACGCGACCACCGCACGCTCGGGCTTGGCCAGTTTGGCGCCGATCGCCGCGGGCAAGCCGTAACCGAGGGTGCCGTAGCCGCTTCCAGCGTTGAACCAGCTGTTGGGTTTCGGCGACTGGTAACCCACCGCGCCCTGATACACCGGTTGCGTGGAGTCGCCGACGATCAGCGGATCGACCAGGCTGTCTCGCAGCAGGTCCAGCAGCCCTTGCAGCCCCTGTTGCCTGGCTGTCCAGCTGTCGCGCTCGAGCTGGTTGACCCGCTGCACACTGTCCAGCGCCCAACGCCCGGATTGAACCGGCGCGGCAATATTGGCCAACAGCGCCTGCAAGCCTTCGCGAGCATCGCCCACCAATCCGACATGCGCCCGTTGCACGCCCATGACCTGCATCGGATCGATGTCCAGACGAATCAGCGGTGCCTTGAATTTCAGTGCTCCCAAGCCGAAAAAATCGTAGTCGGTCTCGCCCAGTTCGGTGCCGACCGCGAGGATCACATCGGCTTCATCGAACAGCGACCGACCATGGGCCGACGATTGCACACCGTCGAGCAGCAGTGGATGGCCGACCGGCAGCAAGCCCCGGGCATTGGTGGTCAACGCCACCGGCGCTTGCAGACGTTCGGCCAGTTGCTGCAGCACATCGGCGCAGTCACGCGCCCCGCCTCCGGCCAGTATCAAGGGCCGTCGCGCTTCATTCAGAAGGTTCAGCGCCGCCTGCAACGAGGCGGTCGCCGGGGCCGGAGCACCGGGCAAACTGCGCGGCATCAGGTTGAGGTCATCGGCGGGCATCTCAAGCACATCCAGCGGGATTTCGATATGCACCGGCCGTGGTCGGGCACATTTGAAAATGCCGAAGGCGCGGGCCAGCAGCTCAGGCAACTGTGCCGGCGACTGCAGTGTGTGGCTGAAGGCACAGACGCCGGCGACCATTGCTCGCTGGTCCGGCAGTTCATGCAGATGGCCGTGCCCCAGATGCAGGTGCTCGCGACGGTTGGTGGTGGAGATCACCAGCATCGGCACCGAGTCCGCATAGGCCTGGCCCATGGCCGTGAGGATGTTGCTCATACCGGGCCCGGTGATGATGAAACAAACCCCCGGCTTACCACTGGCACGGGCGTAACCGTCGGCCATGAAGCCGGCGCCCTGCTCGTGACGCGGGCTGATATGCCGCAGACGGCTGCCATGCAGACCTCGATAGAGTTCAACGGTATGCACCCCGGGAATCCCGAATACGGTGTCTACGCCGTAACCTTCAAGCAAGCGAACCAGCGACTGGGCACAGGTGGTCATCTTTCACTCCTCTTATTGTTCTGCGCCGACGGTCAGCGAGTGAATCGGCAGGTCTTCATTCGCAGGACAGTAGTGCCAGGCAGCGCCTCGCCACAATCAAAAAAAATCGTCGCGATTAAACAATAAAATTCAGCTTTTCAACGCACGACGGACTTCCGAACGCAGCCCGACCAAGCCCCCCAACTGTGACTTGACCCAGTCGCTGAAGGCCTGCACCACCGGCCGCTCGACTTTCTGCTGATCGGCGACCAGGTAGTAACCGCGGTTGGATTCGATCTCGGTGTCGAACGGACGCACCAGCAGCCCATTGGCCAAGGCCTCGCCACTGATCAGGTTGTCGCCCATGGCAATGCCCTGGCCGGCGATGCAGGCCGACTGCACGAAATGCGCGTCGGCAAAGACAATGCCGCGTTGCACATCCACGTTCGGTGCGCCGGCGGCCGCCAGCCAGACTCGCCAATCGGAGTAATCGATCATGTGCAGCAGTGGCGCGCCGACCAGGTTTTCCGGGGCTTTCAAGCCGCCCATGGTGTTGACCAGGCGCGGGCTGCACACCGGGAAATAGCGCAGCGACACGATTTTCTGCACATGCTGGTTAGGCCAGTCGCCCATCCCGTAGGCGATGAACAGGTCGGGCGTGTTGTCGCTGGTGTCATCCGGCGTGCGCGGAGAAATCAGCTGCAGTTCGACCTGTGGATAAAGCGCCTGGAACTCGGCGATCCGGGTACATAACCAGTACGTCGCAAAACCTGCCGGGCTGCTGACACACAGCCGCCCGCTGACCTGCTGGCCATCGAAACGCTGGCCGGCCTCAAGGATGTTGGCCAGCAGCAGGTGGATGTCCCGGGCATAGCGCTCACCCTGCCAGGTAATGCGGATATTGCGCCCAGTGCGTTCGGTCAGGGCGAAACCAAGGGTCTGCTCCAGGCTTTTGATCTGGTGGCTGATGGCGCTGGGCGTGAGGTTCAGCTCAGTGGCGGCGTCGGACACGCTGCCCAGCCGGGCCACCGCATCCAGCGCCCGCAACGCGGTCATGGAGGGGAAACGCATAAGTTGGCATCACACAAGTAGAGATGGCTTTCACGATAACGGGAATTGTCCGACAGACATAGCCAGCAAAACTTTCTGCTCAGCGGGCAACTGTTGAATTTAATTTCACAGTTGCGCAAAAAACCCTCGATTGACCCCCATGTGCCATTAGCTATTCTCGATTGCCACCACGGCCCGTCTGTGATGCCCGGTGCCACGACAAAAACAAGAGGGACGACCCTTGCACTTGCAGTCCAACTCCGTAAATCCGGTGGTAGCGATAGACGCTCTGCACAAGAGTTATGCCGCTCACCATGTCCTCAAAGGCATTTCCCTGCGTGCCAACGAAGGTGAAGTGGTGTCCTTGATCGGCTCCAGCGGCTCCGGCAAAAGCACCCTGCTGCGCTGCATCAACCTGCTGGAAATTCCATGCAGCGGCAGCCTGCGCATCAACGGCGAAGAAGTGCGCCTGAAGAAGGACCGCGCCGGCAATCCGCTGATCGCCGACCCCGAACAAGTGGCGCGTCTGCGCACCCGACTGAGCATGGTCTTCCAGAGCTTCAACCTGTGGCCGCACCGCACGGTGCTGGAGAACGTCATCGAAGCGCCGGTCTACGTACTGGGTGAGGACCGCAAGGACGCCATCGCCCACGCCGAGCATCTGCTGGAAAAGGTCGGCCTGGCGGACAAGCGCGACGTCTTCCCTTCATTCCTTTCCGGTGGTCAGCAACAACGCGTGGCGATTGCCCGTGCCTTGGCGATGCGCCCGCAAGTGCTGTTGATGGATGAACCGACTTCCGCCCTCGACCCGGAACTGGTGGGCGAAGTGTTGAAAGTGATTCAGGGCATCGCCGAGGAAGGTCGCACGATGATTCTGGTCACCCACGAAATGGCCTTCGCCAAAGACGTATCGAGCAAGGTGATGTTCCTCCACCAAGGCCTGGTGGAAGAGGAAGGTACACCGCAACAAGTCTTCTTGAACCCGAATAGTGAGCGCTGTCGGCAATTCGTGATGGCCCAGGAAAACCGCAGCTGATTACCCGCTTCAATCCTTGAAAACAATAACTTCGATAAAGGGTAAAGCCATGAAACAAGTCTTCAAGACCCTCGCCGCTGGCTGCATGTTCGCGGTCCTGGCCCAGCACGCCGTCGCTGCCGAAAAAATCGTCTTCGGTATCGCCCAGGAACCCTACCCACCGTTCTCCATGAAGAGCGGGAATGGCGACTGGAACGGCTTCGAGCCGGAACTGATCAAGGCATTGTGCGAGCGTATGCAGGCCGAGTGCCCACTCAAGGAAGTGGCCTGGGACGGACTGATCCCGGCCCTGCAATCGAGCCAGATCGATGTGATCCTCAACTCCATGAGCATCACTGCCGAGCGCGAGAAAGTCATCGACTTCTCCCAGCCGTACTACCAGACCCCGGCCATGTGGGTAGCCGAGCAGAACCTGGAACTGGTCACCACGCCTGAAGGCCTCAAAGGCAAAGTGATCGGCGTGCAGGGCTCGACCTCCAACGCGACCTTCGTCAAGGAGTACTACGCCAAGGGTTCGACCCTGCGCTACTACAACACCCAGGACGACATGACCTCCGACCTGCAAAGCGGCCGGATCGACGTGATGCTGGCCGACGCGTTGACCATCGAACCCTTTATCAAAACCCCGGCAGGCAAAGGTCTGGCCGACAAAGGCCTGGCGCCCAGGGATCCGCTGTTCGGCTCGGGTATCGGCGCGGCCATCCGCAAGGGTGATTCGGCCCTCAAGGACAAGATCAACGTCGCACTGGCCTCACTGAAAGCCGATGGCACTTACGACAAGATCCGCAGC
Source organism: Pseudomonas sp. KH_050 (assembly GCF_057838875.1). NCBI lineage: Bacteria > Pseudomonadati > Pseudomonadota > Gammaproteobacteria > Pseudomonadales > Pseudomonadaceae > Pseudomonas > Pseudomonas sp. KH_050. Next base: position 5,659,299 of record NZ_CM174478.1, read on the forward strand.
CGCTTCTTCAGTGTCGACATCTCTGCACAGTAAATCGCCGCTCTAGCGCTACTATTCGACTGGATACGCCATGATTTCTTTGTCCGAGATAACCCAGCTGTTCATCGCCGACGGCTGGCTCAACGCCCTGCTGCACGGGGCCGTGGTGACCCTGCAGATTTCCGCGGGGGCTTTTGTACTGGGGTTGAGCATTGGCCTGCTGGTGGCAATGATCAAACTCAAGGGCCCGCGCTGGCTGGTTCGCCTGGCCAACACCTACACCACGCTGTACCGCGCGGTGCCGGAGTTGCTGTTGATTCTGTTGCTGTACTACGCCGGCACCGACCTGTTGAACATGGCGATGGCGGCGATGGGCAAACCGGTGGTCACGGTCAACGGATTCGTGGCGGCGGTACTGGTGTTGGGGATCGTTCAGGGCGCCTATTCGGCAGAGATTATCCGCGGGGCGATCCTGGCCATTCCCATTGGCCAGATCGAAGCGGCGCGTTCATTCGGCATCGAGCGCTGGTTGCTGATGCGCCGGGTGCTGCTGCCAAGCATGTTGCCGTTCGCCATGGCCGGCTTGTCCAACCTCTGGCTGGTGCTGGTCAAGGACAGTGCGTTGATCAGCATCGTCGGCTACAGCGAGTTGCTCTCGGTGGGCAAGCAAGCGGCCGGCTCGACCAAGCACTACCTGGTGTTCTACCTCGCCGTAGCAGCGGTTTATTTCATCATCACCCTGGTGTCCAACGGGGCTTTGCGGCTGTTCGAGCGGCGTATCAATCGCTGGATGCCGCAGCACTAAGGAGCTCGCCCATATGGACTTTTCCTGGATCAACAGTTTTGCCGGCGAGCTGCTGCATGGCCTCGGCATCACCCTGAAGTTGCTCGGACTTTCCGGCTTCTTCGGTTTTATCCTCGCGGTGCTGGTGGCGCTCGGGCGCCTCTCGCCCAACCGGCTGATCAGCGGCAGCATGCGCGCCTACACCAGTGTATTTCGCGGTACGCCGCTGCTGGTACAGATCTACATCCTGTATTACGGCATCGGCAGCCTGTTCGCCGCGTACCCGCCGATTCGCGGCAGTTTTCTCTGGCCGTACCTGCGTGAAGGTTTCTGGTACGTGGCGCTGGCCTTGATCCTGTGTGTCGGCGCCTACGTCGGTGAAGTGTTGCGCGGCGCCTTGCGTGCGGTGCCACGGGGTGAACTGGAAGCGGCGCGCGCCTACGGCATGAAGCGTTTCCTGGTGTTGCGCCGGGTGTGGTTGCCCCGCGCCTTGCAGCTGGTTCGTCCGACCCTGGTCGGTGAATCGGTGCTGCTGCTCAAGGCCACCGCCCTTGCCTCGACCGTGGCCGTGACTGACTTGCTGGGCGCCGCCAACCTGGTGCGGGCCCAGACCCTGCGGGTTTACGAACCGTTGCTGGCGGTCGCGGTGGTCTACATCGTCCTGGCTTTTGTGATCGAACACGGCTTCTCGCGCCTGGGCAAAGTCCCCCAGCGCCAAGCCTGAAGCCCCCCTATTAATTGACGCTGGCAGTCATTACCAGCGAGGAGAACAGCATGCGTTATTCACCTTTTGTCGAGCGCATCAGCGGCGAGTCGGTCAGCGCCTGGGACATTCATTACGCGGCCATCGAAGCCCGCGGTCGCGGCGAGGATGTGATTATCCTCAGCATCGGCGACCCGGACTTTGCCACCGACAGCGCAATTTGCGAGACCGCGGTCGAGGCCTTGCGCCAGGGCGACACTCACTACACCCACGTGCTCGGCCGTCCGCTGCTGCGTGAAGCGATTGCCGCCAAACAGAGCGTGCTGCAAGGCATCCCGGTGAACGCTGAAAACGTCGCGCTGGTGGCCGGCGCGCAGAACGGCCTGTTCGCCACCGCGTTGTGCCTGTTCAGCCAGGGCGACGAGGTGCTGGTGCCGGAGCCCATGTACCTGACGTACGAAGCCTGCATCCACGCCTCTGGCGCGCGCATCACGACCATCGAACAACCGGCGTCCAATGGCTTTCGCTTGACCCGCGCCGCGCTGGAAGCGGCGATCACCGACAAGACTCGTGGTATTGCGCTGGCGACACCCTGCAACCCTACCGGCAATGTTTATAGCCGCGAAGAACTGGAAGCGGTGGCCGAAGTCGCGCGGCGGCATGACCTGTGGGTGATTTCCGATGAGGTCTACGGCCAGATCACTTACGACCGTCCGCACCTGAGCATCACCTCGCTGCCGGGCATGGCCGAGCGCACCGTGGTGCTTAACAGTTTGTCGAAAAGCCATGCCATGACCGGCTGGCGCGTCGGCTGGGTGATCGCCCCGCCGACCTTGATCGGCCACCTCGATAACCTGCTGCTGTGCATGCTCTACGGCTTGCCGGGGTTCATTCAGGAAGCCGCGCTCAAGGCGCTGGAACTGGATGAGCCGGTGGTCAGCCACGCACTTGAAGTCTATCGGCGCCGGCGCGACCTGGTGGTCGCGAGCCTGCGCGGGATTGCCGAGCTGGATTGCCGGATCCCGCAAGCCGGCATGTTCATGCTGGTGGATGTGCGGCGTACCGGGCTCTCGAGCATGGACTTTGCCTGGCAGCTGTTTCGCCAGACCGGTGTGTCGGTGCTCGATGCCGAGGCCTTCGGTGCCAGCGCCAAGGGCTTTGTGCGGATCTCGTTCACGGTGGCCGATGCCACGCTCAAAGATGCCTGCCAACGCATTGCCGGCTTTGTCGAGTCGCTGCGTGCCAACCGCTAACGCGGCCCGTAGCAGCTGGCGAAGCCTGCGTTCGGCGGCGAAGCCGTCGTAGAACCTGACAACTCGGTTTTTCAGATAAATCGTATTTATCTGTACTGCGGGGACTTCGTCCCCGAACGCAGGCTTCGCCAGCTGCTACGAAACCGTGCTGTGCCCGAACTCCTTAGCAAACCGGCAATGATCAAGAGGTTTACTCCCGTGACCGCTTCAGACCAATTCAATTCGACCCACTCCGTTGTCGCGCCGTACGCCGAACTGGTGCTGCACAACGGTCGTTTCTATACCCTCGACCCGGCACAACCCTGGGCCGAGGCGGTGGCTATTCGTGACGGCCGCTTCATCGCCGTCGGCAGTCTTGAGTCGTTGCACGCGCTGATCGGCCCGAACACCCGTCAGCACGACCTGGACGGCGCCTTCTGCATGCCCGGCCTGCACGATATGCACACGCACCCGGATCTGGCGCTGGCACCGCGTTACAGCGACGACCTGGATGTCGGCATCGAAGACCCGACGCCCGAGCAACTGGTCGCGGCGATCCACGCCTACGCCGATGCCCATCCCGGTGACGGCTGGATCTACGGTCAATACTGGGTGCGTTACACCTTCCGCGAAGCCGGCCTGACCCCGGGCCGCGAGTGGCTCGACAGCGTAATGCCGGACCGCCCCATAGCGCTGCTCGACCGCATGTGGGGCACCATGATGGTCAATTCCAAGGCCCTCGAACTGGCCGGCATCGACCGCCACACCGCCGACCCGCGCAACGGTTACATGGAGCGCGACGAGCTGAGCGGCGAACCCAACGGCCTGTTGATCGATGGCGCGTATGCCTTGATCCACGCCGCGATGCCGCCGACTCCGGTGGACGTACTGCGCCGCGCTTATCGCGATGGCGTACATTTCCAGACTTCCCGGGGCGTCACCGCGACCAAGTACGTGCATGTCTGCGAACGGCGTCTGGAAGCCCTCAAGGAACTCGATGACGCCGGTGAACTGACCCTGCGCGTAGAAGCGGCGATCAGCTGGCAGGACGACATCTTTCCGGTCCGCCGTCGTTGGGAATTGCTCAGTGGCGAACGGCATTACTATCGCAGCGCCCGCCTGAACGCCAACGCGGTGAAGTTCCACTTCGACGGCACCGTGGAGCCCAAGTCTTCGTACCTGATGACCCCCTGGTCGCAAGACTCGAACTGGCGCGGCAAGCTCAATCTGACCCCGGAACACATCACCGACATGGTGGTGGACATGGATCGCCGAGGCTTGCGAGTGATCGCCCACTGTACTGGCGACGGTGCTTCCGACGTGTTCCTCGATGCGGTCGCCGAAGCCCGACGCCGCAACGGTTACAGCGGCATTCGCCATCAGTGCGCCCACAGCACCCTGCTGCATCCGGGCAACCTCAAGCGTTTCAAGGAACTGAACGTGATTGCCGAGTTTTCCCCGGCCGCCTGGTACCCGACGCCCTTCGCCAGCGGCGCACGCTCCGGCTACGGCCAGGAACGTCTCAAGCGCATTTACGACTTCAAAGGGGTGCTGGCCGCTGGCGGCATTGCCGTCATGGGCACCGACTGGCCGGTGGCCTCGATCGATCCGTGGCTGGCGCTGGAAACCATGATCACCCGGCAGAACCCGTGGAACCAGGAACCTGACTGCTTCGGCGAACCGATCACCCTGGAACAGGCGCTGCAAGTCGCGACCCTCAACGGTGCTCATGCCATGGGCCTGGAGCATTTGACCGGCAGCCTGGAAGTCGGCAAGTCCGCCGATCTGATCGTGCTCGACCGCGACCTGTTTGCCCAAGCCCCGCGCAACTACATCCATCGCACTCAGGTGCAGCTGACCTTCGTCGAAGGCCGACCGGTGTACGACCGCGAGTCAAGGTTCAGCGACACTCCGCTGAAAGCCGTCTGGCAAGGTCAGCCTCCGGTGATCGAGGGGTTAGCCTGATGAACCTTCCAACCATTCCGGTGACGGTGGTCGCCGGGTTCCTCGGTGCCGGCAAAACCACCCTGCTCAACCGCATGGTCCAGCGCGCCGACAGCGGGCGCATGGCGGTGATCGTCAATGACTTCGGCGAGCTGAACATCGATGCCGCGATCATTGCCGAGGTCACCGACGCGGTGTACAGCCTGCAAAACGGCTGTATCTGCTGCACCGTGCAGGAAGACCTGCTGGCGCAACTGGTCAGCCTCGCGCAGCTGCAACCGCGACTGGAGCGGATCGTTATCGAGTGCAGCGGCGTGTCCGATCCACAACGCATCGTGCAAACCCTGGGCTATCCGCAACTGCGCGCCAACCTGCATCTGGATGCCGTCATCACTCTGGTCGATGCCACAGGCTTCAGCGCACTGGAAGGCGAGTTCGCCCGACTGTCCCGAGCCCAGGTGGCCTGTGCCGATCTGGTACTGCTGAACAAAGCCGACCTGGCCGACCCGGCCGAACTGCAAAGCATCCACGCATCCCTCGGCAGTCACGCCCCGGTGTTCGACACCGTACAAGCGGAACTGCCGGATGTGTTGCTGCTGTCGGATCGTAGCAACCGTGGCGGCCTGAAAATCACCCCGCTGGCGGAACGCCATGACCAGCTGTTCGAAAGCTGGATCTGGAACAGCCCGCACCCGCTACCGCCCAAAGCCTTGCGCGAGTGGCTGGCGAGGCTGCCCAAAGACATCTTCCGCCTCAAGGGGCTGGTGCAACTGCAAGGCAACGAACAGCCCTACTGGCTGCAGCATGTCGGTGCCCGCAGCCAATTCAGACTGGCCATCGGGCAAACGCCGGAACACGCCGTGCAACTGGTGTTCATCGCTCGGCGCGGCTGCGGGCTTCGGGAAATGCTGGAGGCGGGGTTGGTGGATATTCAAGCGGTGTGATGCGAGAGCCTGGTGGTAACTGTGGCTGGCGGCATATCCCGCAACAATCTGAACTACGCCAGCCCCTTACATCTTTCATACACAGTACTACGCTGGGTTTCATCGTCTTGAAGCGCCTCTTCGAGCACCTTTTTGAGTCCCACGGCCCCCTTATGAAAGATCAGACCCGCCCCGTGTTACCAGCAGAACGACCGCTCATAGGGAGCACCTTGCCAATACGTACGTATTTCTGTACGTTTCAGCCATTGAGCGAGGATCCCGTCATGCAAACCATCAACTACACAAATGCCCGTGCGCACCTGTCTGAAACCATGGATCGAGTGAACGAAGATCGTGTTCCGCTGCTGGTGACACGTCAAAAAGGCGAACCGGTGGTCATGATTTCCCTGGCCGAATACAACGCCCTCGAAGAAACCGCTTACCTGCTTCGCTCCCCCACCAACGCCGAGCGCTTGATCAAATCGATCAACAGCCTTCGCGCTGGAAAAGCCAAAGCCAGGCAACTGATTGAAGAATGAAGATTCTCTTTACCCCAGAAGGCTGGGATGACTACCTCTGGTTCCAGCAGAACGATAAGGCGGGACTCAAGCGCATCAACCTTTTAATCAAAGCGATCCAGCGTGATCCCTTCGATGGGCTCGGCAAACCTGAACCCCTCAAACACAACCTCAGCGGATTCTGGTCACGCCGGGTAACGGCGGAGCATCGCTTGGTCTATGGGATAGAGGATGATGAGATGCATATTCTAATGTGCCGATATCACTACTGAACCACCGTATTAAAGCTATCTACTGCTGGCGCCGAGCTCAATCACTTCAGGGTTCCAGGTCTGTTCTGCGTGTGGCGATCACTTTGCATCGGGCGCTGCTATCGCTGCAGCGCGAACCTGGCAGCACAGCCGTTAAAAAACCGTCACTCAGGCATGGTTCCTTGACGCCGCTGCACAGCCGCGCTGAAAATGCCCGGCGCTTTTCCCGTCTCAAACCCTGTTAAACGAAGTAGTGAAATTTCAATGCCTGATTCCAACACCGATGAATCCGTAACCAGCTTGTCGTCCAAAGCCGAATACGAAAACGCCATCAATCTTTCGCAGCATGTGCCGCAGGCCAAGACCATCAGTGAAATGGTGCTCGATGCTTTCCACACCTCGAAGGAAAGCGACCAGATTCGTGAGTTACGCAATGCGATTCGCCACGCACATGACCAGTTTGACGACGACAAAGCCTACGACCTGATGGGCGAGCTGAAAAAGCTTAAAGACGCAGAAGCCGCTGACAGCGCGGCGCTGGAAGACTTGAGCACGAAATTTTCCATCAGCCGGATACTCTCCTGCTTCAAGGACGACCCTGAGTTTCAGGAGCTGGTGTACGGCCTGGCGCTGAAGGTGCTGAACCACACCCACCAGGCGGTGAAGGATCCATCCGGCGGCAAAACCAAAACGGCTCGTGCCAAGAAAGAAGTCGAAGTGTTCGTCATCAGCAAAGACGGCGCGAGCGTCACCCTGCCCCTGCGCACACCCCGTTCCAAGCCGAATGTAGACCGTGAAGCCTTCGAGTTCCTCGGTTTTGCGTTTGTCGGCGAAGGTGATCAGGCGGAACTGGAATCCGAGACCTTCATCGACAACGAAGGCGCCGAGCAGCCTGCTACCCGTAAAAGTGTGATCGCCGCCCTGCAGCAGCAGAGCGCGTTCGACGGTTACAGCATCGCTCAGCAGTAACGTCGAAAGATCAAAAGATCGCAGGCTGCGCCAGCTCCTACACCGACCGAGTACACCTGTGAAATTGCAGGAACACGCGGTCCCGTAGGAGCTGGCGCAGGCTGCGATCTTTTGCTTTTAATCGGCGCAATAAAAAGCCCCGCTCTTCATATCGAAGGCGGGGCTTTTTGGTAGCCATGTTCTAGCTCAAGGCGCGTAAGTCAGCAACAACTCACTCGGCACCTGGAAGTCCAGGGACATCATCACGCTCAGGGCCGTGATGGTGAAGATCGAGAACACGAACAGCTTGCGCGCCCAGACTCGGTCATCCACCGCCTTGTAGCCGGTCCAGGCCATGTACAGCCAGTACATGCCCATGGCAGCGGCGACGGCGAGGTAGCTCATGCCGGCGTAGCCACTGAAGGTCAGCATCAAGGTCGCCACGAGGAACGCCAGGATGTAGAGCAGGATGTGCCGCTTGGCCACTTCAATTCCGCGCTTCACAGGCAGCACCGGAATCGATGCGGCCAGGTAATCGTTGAAGCGGAAGATCGCGATGGCGTAGGAATGCGGCATCTGCCACAGGCTGAACATCACCAGCAGCGTCAGCGCAGCCATGTCGAAGCTGTTGCTCACGGCCACGTAGCCGATCACCGGCGGCATGGCGCCCGACAGACTGCCGACCAGCGTGCCGTGAACCGACTTGCGCTTGAGGTACAGGCTGTAGAAGCCGACGTAGATGACGAAACCGATCACTGCGAACAACGCCGCCAACGGGTTGGCCACGCGGTACAGCAGGACCACGCCGGCGATGCCGAGGACAGTCGCGAAAACCAGTGCCAGTTTCAGGGAGATCAGGCCCTGGACCAGCACGCGGTTTTTGGTGCGTTCCATCTTCAGGTCGATGTCGCGGTCGATGCAGTTGTTGAACACGCAACCGGACGCCACCACCAACGAAGTACCAATCATCGCGGCCAGGAAAATGGCGATGTCGACATGCCCTTTCGAAGCCAGGAAAAACCCGCCTGCCACAGAAAGCACGTTACCGAAAATGATCCCCGGTTTGGTGATTTGGATAAAGTGCTTAAAGGACATCCGGAGTTCCTCAGTGCGCCATCATGTTGGTGTGGATGCTGAACATGATCCACAACGACAGGCCGACCAACAGGACGATCACCAGGGCTGCGAAGACGAACGCGATCACGTTGTTACGCTGGGCGGCGGAGCGGTCCAGGTGCAGGAAGTACACCAGGTGAACCAGCACCTGGACCACCGCGAAGGCCAGCACGATCCACAGGGTCACGTCTTTCGGCAGGGATGGGTACATCACCAGGCCGAACGGAATGACGGTCAGGATCACCGACAGGATGAAGCCGATGGCGTAGGACTTTACGCTGCCGTGGTTGGCATCGTGGGCATCGTGGGAATGTGCTGCGTTAGCCATTTACATAGTCCCCATCAGATAAACAACCGTGAATACACAGATCCACACAACGTCCAGGAAGTGCCAGAACAGGCTCAGGCAGCTCAAACGGGTTTTGTTGGTCGACGTCAGGCCGTTTTTCTGCACCTGATACATCATGATCGCCATCCAGATCAGACCGCTGGTCACGTGCAGACCGTGGGTCCCGACCAGGGTGAAGAACCCGGACAGGAAGCCGCTGCGGCTTGGGCCGAAGCCTTCGGCGATCAGTACGTGGAACTCGTTGATCTCCATGGCGATGAAGCCGGCGCCGAACAGGAAGGTCATGCCCAGCCAGCCCAACACCTGGTTCTTCTTGCCCTTGAACAGCGCCAGCATGGCGAAGCCGTAGGTGATCGAACTGAACAGCAGCAGAGCGGTTTCGCCCAGCACGTACGGCAGTTCGAAGATGTCGTGGCCCGACGGGCCACCGGCGACGTTGTTTACCAGTACCGCGTACACCGCGAAGATCGACGCAAACAGAATGCAGTCGGTCATCAGGTAGAGCCAGAAACCGAATACGGTCATCTCGCCCGAGTCGTGGTGATGGTCATCGTGCCCATGTCCATCGACATGGGTGTGTCCAGCATTGGTCACTAAGTTCGACATGGTTTAAGCCTGTTCCAACGAGGTTTCAACACGGGTGGCGGTGGCTGGAACTTTCCCGGCCGCTACCAGACGCTTGTGCTGCTCGGCTTCGATGCGCTCGATCACGTCGACCGGCACCATATAGCCCTGGTCATCACGAGCAGCGTGGATCACGAAGTACACAACAGTGCCGACCAGACCGACGATGGCCAACCACCAGATGTGCCAGATCATTGCGAAACCGAACACGGTCAACAGCGCCCCCATGACCACACCGGTGGCGGTGTTATTTGGCATGTGAATCGGCTCATAGCGGTGTGGAGCCTTGTACGCAGTACCGTTTTCCTTGGCATCGGTGAACGGGTCGATGCACTCGGCTTTCGGCAGCACGGCAAAGTTGTAGAACGGCGGTGGCGACGAGGTCGACCATTCCAGCGTGTGGGCATTCCACGGGTCGCCGTGTTCGCACATGTTCTCGGGCTTGTTGCGATCACGCACGCTCACGTAGAGCTGGATCAGCTGGCAGGCGATACCGACGGCGATCATCACCGCACCGAACATTGCAACGTACAGGTAAGGCACCCACTCAGGGTTGGTGGTGGCGTTCAGACGACGGGTCATGCCCATGAAGCCCAGTACATAGAGCGGCATGAACGCGACGAAGAAGCCGGTGATCCAGAACCAGAACGCTGCCTTGCCCCAGCCTTCGTGCAGCTTGAAGCCGAACGCTTTCGGGAAGTAGAAGGCGAAACCGGCGATATAACCGAACACGGCGCCGCCGATGATCACGTTGTGGAAGTGCGCGATCACGAACAGGCTGTTGTGCAGCACGAAGTCAGCACCCGGAATGGCCAGCAGTACGCCGGTCATGCCGCCGATGGCGAAGGTCACCATGAAGCCCAGGGTCCACAGCACCTGGCTGGTGAAACGCAGACGGCCCTGATAGATGGTGAAGAGCCAGTTGAATAGCTTCACGCCCGTCGGGATCGAAATCAGCATCGTCGCCAGACCGAAGAAGGCGTTGACGCTGGCACCCGACCCCATGGTGAAGAAGTGGTGCAGCCAGACCATGAAGCCCAGGATCGAGATCGCGCCGCTGGCGTAGATCATCGAGTGGTGGCCGAACAGTTTCTTGCCGGAGAAGGTCGAGATGACTTCGGAGAAGATCCCGAATGCCGGCAGAATCAGAATGTAAACCTCAGGGTGACCCCAGGCCCAGAACAGGTTGACGTACATCATCGGATTGCCACCAAGTTCATTGGTGAAGATGTGGAAATCCATGTAACGGTCAAGCGTCAGCAAAGCCAGAGTAGCGGTCAGGATCGGGAACGAAGCGACGATCAGGACGTTGGCCCAGGTGCAGGTCCAGGTGAAGATCGGCATGTCCATCAGCTTCATGCCCGGGGTACGCATTTTCAGCACGGTGGCCAGGAAGTTGACCCCCGTCAGCGTCGTACCTAGCCCGGATAGCTGCAGCGCCCAGATGTAGTAATCCATCCCGACGCCCGGGCTGTATTGCAGGCCCGACAGCGGCGGATAGGCAACCCAGCCGGTCTTGGCGAATTCGCCAACGCCCAGGGACAGGTTGATCAGCACCACGCCGGACACCAGCAGCCAGAAGCTCAGGGAGTTCAGGAACGGGTAGGCAACGTCACGCGCGCCGATCTGCAGCGGCACTGCAAGGTTCATCAGGCCGGTGAAGAATGGCATCGCCATGAAGATGATCATGATCACACCGTGGGCGGTGAAGATCTGGTCATAGTGTTCAGGCGGCAGGTAGCCAGGCGAACCCTCGGTGGCCATGGCCAACTGGGTACGCATCATGATGGCGTCGGCAAAACCACGCAGCAGCATGACCATGGCGACGATGATGTACATCACGCCGATCTTCTTGTGGTCGACCGAGGTCAGCCACTCGGTCCACAGGTAGGTCCACTTCTTGAAATAGGTGATTGCAGCGAACAGCGCCAGACCACCGAGCGCGATCATGGCGATGGTTATCATCACGATCGGTTCGTGGAACGGGACCGCTTCCCAACTTAATTTACCAAACATTGTTTACTCCTCTGCCCCGGCAGCTGAATGCGAACTCATGTCCATCCCTTCCATATGGGCCACTTCTTTCTCTTTCTTCTCGTGGTGCATCGGCTTGCCCGGTTTCATGCCTTCGTACTTGTCGACGATGATCTGGAACAGGTTCGGCGTGAACGAGGAGTAGAGTTCTACTGGGTTGTTCTGGCTTGGTTTGGAAAGGGCTTCGTATTCAGCTTTTTCAAGCTGTTTAGGTGCCTTCTTGACATCACTGACCCAGGCATCGAAATCCGCCTGAGAGGTGGCGATAGCTTTGAACTTCATGCCGGTGAAACCCGCGCCGCTGTAGTTGGCGGAGATACCGTCGAGTTCAGCGTTCTGGTTGGCAATCAGGTGCAGCTTGGTCTGCATGCCCGCCATCGCGTAGATCTGGCCGCCCAGACCCGGGATGAAGAACGAATTCATCACGGTGTCGGAAGTCACCTTGAAGTTGATCGGCGTGTGAGCCGGGAACACGATCTTGTTGACGGTGGCGATGCCTTGCTCGGGATAGATGAACAGCCACTTCCAGTCCATGGCGACCACTTCAATGGTGATCGGCTTGACGTCGGAATCCAGCGGACGATAAGGGTCCAGCGCATGGGTGGAGGTGTAGGTGATGTAACCCAGGGCAATGATGATCAGCACCGGAATGGTCCAGATCGCGATTTCGATCCTGGTGGAGTGCGACCACTTCGGTGTGTAGACGGCGTCCTTGTTGGACGCGCGGTATTTCCAGGCGAACAGGAAGGTCATGAAAATGACCGGCACGACGACCAACAGCATCAGCAGCGTTGCGGTGATGATCAGGTTTCGCTCGTCCAGGCCGACCTGGCCCTTGGGATCGAGCAAGGTCATGTTGCAACCACTCAGCAACAACGTGCCGAGTAGCGGCAATAAGCCTAGGAATCTGGGGTACCTGTTTTTACTCATCTCACGACCTCTAAAGCAGCTTGCGCAATGCAGTTGGGTTTTGATCGCCAACACTTCACCCTGCCAAGGGTTGGCATTTTTCTTGGATTGAATAAGGGCCTGCCCGAAGCGCTAAGCGCTGATCGACAAATCCCGGGTTAGCGGTGAGTTCTTATTCAAATTCTGGGTCAAAGGCCTTTTTACAGACCAATTCCATTTGGTGCGGATAGCTGGAAGGTGCCGACACCTGGGGTCCTATGGAGCTCGCCAACCGCTCCTCGACCGCACTCGTATGCTCAGGGATGAGCAGCGCCGGAAATTCAGTGCGGGCGATTGTAGATATGTAACGTTTTATAAACCATGTCTCATCTCGAAATAATTAATATCGGATCCAGCAACAATCGCTAACCTTTATTGCGCCATTGAGAAAACGTATCGCTTTTCATTCTCAATAATAATCACAAGAAAAGTAGGCCTAATCTGCTCATTTCAGACAGTTTTTCTATCGCGAACGGTTTCTTGATCTCTCCCAAAGCCCGTTAAAACAAGGCCTTCAACAGTTCTCTGAAACCTGTTAAATCTGCCTGATGGGATTTTGCGACTATCGGTAAATCGACAGTAATGCGCGGGCGTTTGATTGGATTCTGTAGCGCGGATTCAAGCTTTTGAAATGTTCTGGCACACCTTGCGTGTGACAACGTGTCGCACATGTTTCGCGCATTTCCTTGAGCAAAATCATGTTCCTTTTTCTGAACCCTGAAATGCAAAACGCCCCGACCCTCACAAGGAGGACCGGGGCGTTTGTGTGTTACTCACCCATGGGGTTGCTGCCCCTTAGCGGAGACTCTTGCGGTTGCGGGAAATGCCCAATGGCACTAACACGATGGTCAGCACAAAGGCCACCAGCGCCCACTGCGCCAGGGACAGGCCCAGCACTGGCGGGTAAGGCGTCGAGCAGAAACCGTCGACCTGGAAGCCCAGCGGGAAGACCGAAGCCAGCGGCAGGCTATCGACGATTGGTTGCAGCACATCGATCCCGCAACTGACCGTCGGGTAGAACTGGGTGTACACATGATGCCCGGCGACGGCGGCGCCAGCGATGGCACTGAGCACCACCAGAACTTCGAGTACGGTAATACTGCGTCGGCTGGGCATCACCGCACCGATAAAGGCGAAGATCGCGATCAGCAACAGGGCATAGCGCTGCAGGATACACAGCGGGCAAGGTGCCTCGCCCAATGCCACTTGCATGTACAGCGCGCCGCCGATCAGCGCCAGGCAGATCAGGCCGAGCAGGACCAGGAATCGTCGCTCGCGTCCCAAACGCAGTGTTTCGTCACTCATCCCCGTATCCCTTTGCTGAAGTGGTGGAAGTCATCGATAGGCTAGTTTACCGCGCAGCGGCAGTGAGGTGGGTTTGCAGGAGGGAATTAACGGCAGGGGCATTAACAGCGGATTAAGCAGGAGAGGTGTGTTGGAGCGGATGACGCCATTGCGGGCAAGCCCGCTCCCACATTAGGACCGCGTCGTACACAGCGTTTGTGTCTGGACGCGGTCGGGTGTGGGAGCGGGCTTGCTCGCGATTTAGACGACGCGGTGAGCCTGACTCACCGCGACTGAGCCTTACTCCAGCGCTGCTGCCGGGCCGAAAAACTCGTAGCGGCTTTGTTTCTCTGGAACGCCCAACGCCTTCAGGTGACGCTTGATCGCGCCCATGAAGCCTTTGGGACCCAGGAAATAAGCGTCCAGATCGCGCTCTTCAGGCAGCCAGTCAGCCAGTTGTTTCTGGCTCAACAGCCCAACCTGGTCCGCCGCCGGGCTGACCCCGTCATCTTCGGCGTAGCAGTAGAAGCGCTTGAGTTGCGGGTGACGCTCGGCCAGGCCATCGACCCAATCGCGGAAGGCGTGAACGCCACCGTTACGCGCGCAGTGGATGAAATGCACCGGGCGCTTGCTCGCCAGTGCCGCTTCCAGCATCGGCAAGGTCGGCGTGATGCCGACTCCGCCGCTGATCAGCACCAGCGGCTTGTCGCTGGCAGTCAGGATGAACTCACCGGCCGGTGGAAACAGCATGATGCTCGCGCCGACATGCAACTGGTCGTGCAGGAAGTTCGAGGCACGGCCACCGACTTCGCGCTTGACGCTGATGCGGTACTGACCGGCGTCTGTCAGAGACGACAACGAATAGTTACGACGAATCTCTTCGCCCTCGAGCATCAGTTTCATGCCGATGTATTGGCCAGGCTCCGCCGCGAGGATCGGGCCTTTGTCTGCCGGCTCGAAGTAGAACGAAGTGATTTCCGAACTCTCCTCGACCCGCGCCACCAATTTGAACTCCCGCTCCCCGCGCCAGCCGCCCGGTGCTTCGGCCTTCTGGTCGTAGATCGCGGTTTCGGCACCGATCAGGATCTCGGCCAACTGGTTATAGGCCGCGCCCCAGGCATTCATGACTTGCGGGGTGGCAATTTCGCTGCCGAGCACTTCAGAGATGGCCCGCAACAGGCAGTTGCCGACGATCGGGTAGTGTTCGGGAAGAATTTGCAGGGCAACGTGCTTGTTGATGATCTTCGCCACCAGATCGCCCAATTGGTCCAACTGGTCAATATGCCGCGCATACATCAGTACACCGTTGGCCAGCGCCCGCGGCTGATCGCCGCTGCTCTGGTGGGCCTGGTTGAACAGCGGGCGCACTTCAGGGTACTCGGAGAGCATCATGCGATAGAAGTGAGTGATCAACGCTTCCCCCCCGCTTTCCAGCAGCGGGACGGTCGATTTGATGATGGCACGGTCTTGAACGCTAAGCATAGGGCGACTCCTGAGCTTTTTTGATTACTAGCTAATTACCCTTTACTTATCAGTTTCCGTGCCAACAATTAAAACCATATAAATCAATGATTTGACAAACAACTAGTCATATCGACAATAACTACCTTATAGTCATCATGACTATATGGAGTCAATATGACTGCGAAATCATTGCTCACCACCCTGCTCCCCCTGGTCTCCGACCTGTCCCGCGAACTGCCGGAGGGTGAACGCTATCGACGCCTGCTCGAAGCCATGCGCGCGTTGCTGCCCTGCGATGCCGCCGCCCTGCTGCGTCTTGATGGCGAATGGCTGGTACCACTGGCGGTGGATGGCCTCAGCCCGGACACCCTGGGCCGACGCTTCAAAGTCAGCGAACATCCGCGCTTCGAGGCGTTGCTCAGCAGCCCGGGGCCGACCCGCTTCGCCAGCGACAGTGACATGCCGGACCCCTATGACGGTTTGGTGGACGGTCTGGACGAGCACCTGGAAGTCCACGATTGCATGGGCTGCCCGCTGTTTATCGATGAACGGCCCTGGGGTCTGCTGACCCTCGATGCGCTGGACCCGCAGCGTTTCCAACCCATCGAACTGGACGCCCTGCAAGCCTTTGCCAGCCTCGCCGCCGCAACGGTGAATGCCGCCGAACGCATGCAACGCCTGGCCCTGCGAGTCGAAGACGAACATCAACGGGCCGAGGTCTACCGCCAGGCCAGCGGCCAGCAGAACAGCGAAATGATCGGCCAAAGCAAAACCCACAAACGCCTGGTGGAAGAGATCAAGCTGGTCGGCGGCAGCGATCTGACGGTGCTGATCACCGGTGAAACCGGGGTCGGCAAGGAACTGGTAGCCCAGGCGATTCATGCCGCCTCGCCGCGCGCCGACAAACCGATCATCAGCCTCAACTGCGCCGCCCTGCCGGAGACTCTGGTGGAAAGCGAACTGTTCGGTCATGTGCGCGGCGCCTTCACCGGCGCAATGAACGACCGCCGCGGCAAGTTCGAACTGGCCAACGGCGGCACGCTGTTTCTCGATGAGGTCGGCGAGTTGTCCCTGACGGTGCAGGCCAAGTTGCTGCGGGTGCTGCAAAGCGGCCAGTTACAACGCCTGGGCTCGGACAAGGAGCATCAGGTCGATGTACGCCTGATCGCCGCGACCAACCGCGACCTGGCCGAAGAAGTGCGCAGCGGCCGTTACCGGGCCGATTTTTACCATCGTCTCAGTGTTTACCCGCTCCTGGTGCCGGCGCTGCGTGATCGCGGTCGGGATGTGTTGCTGCTCAGCGGTTTCTTCCTGGAGCAGAATCGCTCGCGCATGGGCCTCAACAGCCTGCGCCTGACCAGCGATGCCCAGGCGGCGCTGCTGGCTTATGCCTGGCCGGGGAATGTCCGCGAACTCGAACATTTGATTGGCCGCAGCGCGCTGAAGGCGCTGGGCAATTGCAAGGAACGGCCGAAGATCCTCAGCCTCAGTGCGGCCGATCTGGACTTGCCGAATGTCACGGCGCAGGTGCCCGCGCCAGAACCGGCCAACGCTCCCGAGGTGCTAGCCGACGCCGTCGGGGATCTGCGCCAGGCCACCGAGAACTACCAGCGCCAGTTGATCACCGCCTGCCTTGAGCGCCATCAACACAACTGGGCAAGCGCCGCCCGTGAGCTAGGCCTGGACAGGGCGAATCTTGGGCGAATGGCTAAAAGGTTGGGGATGAAGTGATCTCCGGTCGAACTCGATCCCCATGTGGCGAGGGATTCGCGTCGGGCTGGAAAGCAGGGATTAATCCTAAAGCCCGCCTGCAACAAGTCGATAACCCCTTATCGATCGCTGTTCTCGGTGCCGTCACCGCGAACCACCTTTTCCACAGAAGGTTTATATGTCCTCCACCAAAGCCCGCGCAGACTCACTCTCGCTTCTGCTGTTTACCTTGCGCAGTGGCAAGCTGATGGCGATCAATCTGCTGAAAGTCAGTGAAATCATCCCCTGCCCACCACTGACCCGGCTGCCGGAGTCGCACCCCCACGTCAAAGGCATTGCCACCCTGCGTGGCGCCTCGCTGTCGGTGATCGACCTGAGCCGGGCGATTGGTGAAAGGCCGTTGGTCGACCCGGAGGGTGGCTGCCTGATTGTCACCGACGTCAGCCGCTCCAAGCAGGGTCTGCACGTTCAGGCCGTGAGCAAGATCGTGCATTGCCTGACCACTGATATTCGGCCACCGCCCTACGGTGCTGGCGGCGTCAAGTCGTACATCACCGGAGTGACCTCTGTCGACGGGACCCTGGTGCAGGTGCTGGATATCGAGAAAGTCATCCACGGCATCGCTCCGGCGCAAATCGAAACGGCACCGACCGAACTGAGCATGGAAGACGCCGAAGTGCTGGGCAATGCGCGGATTCTCGTAGTCGATGACAGCCAGGTTGCATTGCAACAATCGGTGCATACCCTGCGCAACCTCGGCCTGCAATGCCACACCGCGCGCAGCGCCAGGGAAGCCATCGACTGCCTGCTGGACCTGCAGGGCACCGATCAACAGATCAACCTGATCGTCTCGGACATCGAGATGTCGGAGATGGACGGGTACGCCCTCACCCGTACCCTGCGCGAGACTCCGGACTTCGCCCACCTCTACGTGCTGCTGCACACCTCCCTGGACAGCGCGATGAACAGCGAAAAGGCACGCCTGGCCGGGGCCAACGCGGTGCTGACCAAGTTCTCCTCGCCGGAACTGACCAAATGTCTGATCGAGGCCGCCAAAGCCGTCGCGGCCCAGGGTATCTGAGCCGTGGCCGAGGACTATTGCCTGCTGCTGCGGCGCGACCTCACTGAGGTGTTGTCACCGGTCAACTGGCCGAGCGGCATCAGCCTGACCGAATACCATCCGGCGCTTGCCGAGGCGGTTCACAGGCTGATGGAAATCGGTTATCAGCAAGGTGGCGGGCATGTGCCGGCGCTGGACAGTTGGCGCGAACATTTCGAAACCGATGCCGAGTACGACCCGGCACTGTGCTTTATCGCCTCGGACGCTCAAGGGCTTGTCGGCGTTGCCCAATGCTGGACCAGCGCCTACATCAAGGATCTGGTGGTGCATCCGCGGGCTCGGGGCCAAGGCCTGGGCCGAGCGTTGTTGCTGCATGCGTTCAGGGTGTTCCAGCAGCGCCGGGAAGGTTTTGTCGACCTGAAGGTGCTGGAAGATAACCAGCGGGCGCAGCGTTTGTATGAAAGTGTCGGGATGCGACGGGTGCGCAGAGAACCCGTTCCAGCATAAAGCCGCTAAAAGATCGCAGCCTGTGGCAGCGCCTACACCGACCGAGTCCGGCCACCGATGTACACCGCGACACAATTCCCTGTAGGCGCTGCCGCAGGCTGCGATCCTGGCAGCCTCTGCCACACAGCAGATCCTCTGGCATACTTCCCGTTTCGTCAAAACGCGTCCTGGGGAACCCTGCCATGAAAGTCCTCACCCTACCTCTCATCTGCCTGGCCACTTTCGCCGTGCAGGCTAACGCTTCCAGCTCCGACGCCTGGGAATCTTTCGACCAGGCTGTGCTCGCCAGCTGTAACAAGGCCAGTCATCTCAAGTACGCCAAACCGGTCGGCAAGATCGCCCAGTTCGATGACCGGGTGGGTTACAGCGCGATTCTGCTGCAAGGCCAGTACCCACAAAAGCACATGAAGGGTCAGCCAGGCACCGAACTGTGCCTGTACAACAAAAAAACCAAAACCGCTTATGTCACCGAGTGGGATTCGATCCGCCCTCCCGCCAAAGCCCAGTGACTGGCGCATAACTTGCTTCCAGACAGGCCTTCAAGGTGATTGCGTGGGTATTCCCGTCACCACTCACACCTACCAATGACGGCCGGCCGCTCGATGAATACAACGTTTTCCTGTGTAGGGTGCGGCAAGTGCTGCCACGACCACCATGTGCCTCTGACCCTCGCCGAAGCCCGGCAGTGGGCGGCGGACGGCGGCAACGTGATCGTGCTGGTGGAAGGCTTTCTCGGTAATGGTCTGGGGCTCCCTTTAGCGCAGCGCGAACATGCCGAGCGACGTTCCTGTGTGGTGCCCAGCGGCGCGACCGAGGCGTATGTGGCGATCACTTTCGCGGCGTACAACGTCGGTCCCTGCCGGAATCTTGACGAAGACAACCTCTGCCGGATCTATGAGCACCGGCCTTTGGTCTGTCGCATCTACCCGATGGAAATCAATCCGCACATCGCACTCAAGCCAACCGCCAAGGAATGCCCGTCAGATGCTTGGGAAAAAGGCCCGCAACTGATTGTCGGTGGTGAGTTGGTTGACCGGCAACTGGCCGAACTGATCCAGCGTTCGCGCCAGGCGGACCGAGACGATATCCAGACCAAGGAGGCCATCTGCGAACGGCTGGGCATTCGCACCACCGCGCTCAAGGGTGACGGGTTTACCGCTTATCTACCGGATATGTCGGCATTCGCCACAGAGATTGAACAAACTGAAGCGCATCCAGCAGAGCGTTCGGCTGGCGAATGGTTGTTCCATGTGTCGGGGACGGATATCGCCGGACAGGTGCAAGCAGCCGGGGCGCAGGTGGCGACGGCGGAGCCGGTGAATTACGCGTTTATTCCGTTGCGGGCCGCCCAAGATCGTTCCCACGCGAAAGCGTAGGAACGATCCGGGTTATCTCAGACGTTTCAACAGTTCATTCGCGACGTCCAGTGTCGAAGCGGGGTTCTGACCGGTAATCAATTCGCGATCAACCACCATGTTGGGCATCCAGGGCACAAGGTTGCTGCCGTATAGACCACCCGCCTGCTCTAGAGCCGTTTGTGGGAGGAACTTCATTTTCCCTCCGCCGAGGCGACCTTCAGCCATTCGTTCTTCCACATTACTCATGACCGTCATCTTATAGCCTGCATAAATCCAGTCGGGGCGTGCAGTTACGCGTCCTGCCAACTCCAGCTGACCGACAAAACCTGCAGCATCAGGTAACGCCGAGAGCAACGCCGCAGGCCCATGGCACACGAGCGCGGTAGGCTTGCCCTTGGCATGGAAACTCGCCAATAACTTGCCCAAGAGAGGGCTGTGAGTCAGATCCTGCATCGGCGCACGGCCACCGGGGATATAGAGTGCATCAAAGCGCTCGTAACCCAGCTGCTCTACGCGGGATAGACTGATCACTGGTGACTCGCCTGGCGAAGTGATCTTGAGCCGGTCCAGTAATGCCTTGTGCGCATTAAAGGCGTCAACATCATTGTTGAAGTAGGACTTGTTGACGGAACCCTGATCCAGGCTCGGCGCTTTGCCCTTGGGTGTCGCGAAGGTCACCGTATGACCGGCATCGAGAAGCAGTTTCACCGGTTGCATCAACTCGTTGAAAAAAAAACCCGTCTGGGTGACCTTGCCGTTCTTCAAGTCAAGTTGCGTGGCATCGGATAACACCACCAACACATTGGCGGCGTGGGCAAAGAAGCTGATGAGGTTGAGCATGACCGTCAGCGCCAGCATCGTTAATATTTTCATGGTCGTTCCACAGGTTTGGAGAGCGTGAACCTAGCGTTTGATAACGGCCAGGCATTCAACTTCGACGCGCGCACTCGACACCAGCTTCCTGGCAGAGAAGGTCGTACGGGCAGGAAGTCGACCGGCAGGAAAATATCTGGCATACACCTCATTCATCGCGGAGAAATCGTTGATATCTGCGAGTATGACCGTGCACTTCGCCACGTGATCAAGGGAGGAACCATTGCGCTCGAGCACCTCACCGAGGGTGTTCATGGCCTGGGTCATTTCGGCGCGAATCCCCCCTGCCACCAGCTTGTCATTGGCAGCGACACCCAGAATCCCGGAGAGATAAAGCGTCTCGCCGACTCGTACGACTTTTGAAAACGGCTGACCTTTTTCCCCGGGGCTGTACTGTGGTGAATTTGCCGCGACAGTCGATGAGTCGGAGGGCTCAGACAAATAGCGCTTGATGATGGGGTCGTATTGGCCATTTTGTTTAAGACGCGCCAGGGCTATATTCAAGGCCTCACGCAGATCAGGGTCGGTCTTGCGCACACCGATCGCCACGCCACTTCCCAGAAGGTCATCGGTAATCACCGACCCGGAAAAACCGAAAGCACGGCCTTGGGGCGTATCCAGCAACGCCGCAGAGATTTCAATGGCGTCTTGCAGCGTCGCATCGATAGCGCCAGCCAGAAGACTGTCGACCAATTCGGTATTGAGTTTGAAACTCTGAACCACTACCCCGGCAGGTGCCCACCTGGTTTGCGCGTAGGCTTCCCGGCTGGTGCCGGCCAATACACCGACACGCTTGCCTTTGAGCGATTGCGCGTCTGGCAGCAAACCCGAGTCCCTGAGAGCCACCAGGCGATTGCTCAGCGGGTACAGATTCTCGGTAAAATCGATACTCTGTCGACGCAGTGCTGTGGCCGACATCGGCATGATCGCGTCGAAGCGTCCGGCCTCGAGCGCTGCAATGTTGCTTGCATAATCCTGATCAACCCAGACACAGCGAGCATCGAGTTCGGCGCATAGGGCGTTGCCCAACTCGATATTCAGCCCAACCAGCTCACCCTGGGCATTGCGACTTTCAAACGGTGGAACCAGGGCTTCGACCCCGAAGCGGATTTCAGTCCATTTCTGTTCTTCTGCAACAACAAGCGAACACAGGCCACCCAGGGTCATGGACAAAAGCAGAGTCGTTACGGTTTGTCCAAACATCATCGTGGCGTCCTTCCAGAAAGATCAATGGACCCCGCAACGGTCTCCTCCGGGATGAGCAACGTTGAACGGGCAATGAACTTTCAACCAATTACCGTTTCCCTCTCTACAGGAAGGATCGGGGTTTGGCGTAGGACGAGGCCTGGAATGGAGCAGCTTGATTACTGCTCCGGAAGGGAAAAGTCAGCTAAAACTGCGCGAATCAGCGCTTGCCCATCGAACGACGGGTACCGGGAGGCGCTGCGCCTGGGGTCTTGGTGTGGCCGTTCTTGGCGCCGTTTTTGTACCACGGCTGGCTGGCGTTCTTCGTCGCGGCCAGTTCGCCCGGGTTGAACGGGAACTTGAACGCGGGGATGGCGGCCTTGTCTTCGG
The DNA here is from genome assembly GCF_057838875.1 of Pseudomonas sp. KH_050. NCBI lineage: Bacteria > Pseudomonadati > Pseudomonadota > Gammaproteobacteria > Pseudomonadales > Pseudomonadaceae > Pseudomonas > Pseudomonas sp. KH_050. The sequence continues at coordinate 5,681,483 of NZ_CM174478.1, forward strand.
TCTCTGCGCTGGAGTCGACGCTGTTTTGCAGGTCAGCCTGTTCGTCGCTCTGGACGTCAGCAGCAGGCGATTGTGTACGGGAAGTCATGGAAGCTCCGGGTGATGCATAAATAAGAGTCGGGCCGGGTTGGCTGGCCGCGAAAGGCGGCAGTATACCTGCCCGGCTGGCGCCCGCACGCTGACCTTCGGTCGACTATGGAAAAATTCTCTGCGGCCCCGTTAATCCACTCGTTTCAGCGGCGGTCAGCCATTACTGACAACGCTGTCAGTTAGCAGTCATTTTGCTGACCGGGTCAGAGGGCTATAAATAGTCATTGATACTGGCCAATCCATTGATCACTTGTTCTGGCGTCCTGACAGCATGCGTATTCAGAAAAAAAACATCGTGATCGCAGGGCTGCTGATCACCCTGGCCGCCCTTGCCGGCTGGTACCTGACCAAACCCGCCACGGCCAGACTGGCGGCACCGAGCGCGATTCCGGTGCGGGTGGTCAACGTCGTCGAGCAGGACGTGCCGCGCTATGTCAGCGGCATCGGCTCGGTGCTGTCGCTGCACAGCGTGATCATTCGTCCGCAAATCGATGGGATCCTCACCAAATTGCTGGTGAAGGAAGGTCAGCTGGTAAAAGCCGGTGACCTGCTGGCCACCCTCGACGATCGCTCGATCCGCGCCAGCCTCGATCAGGCCCGCGCGCAATTGGGCGAAAGCCAGGCGCAACTGCAAGTGGCCCAGGTCAACCTCAAACGTTACAAGCTGCTGAGCGTCGATGATGGCGTTTCAAAGCAGACCTACGATCAACAACAGGCCCTGGTCAATCAGCTGAAAGCCACGGCGCAGGGCAACCAGGCCGCCATCGATGCCGCGCAGGTGCAACTCTCCTACACCCGGATTCGCTCGCCTGTGACCGGACGGGTCGGCATTCGCTCCGTCGATGAAGGCAACTTCCTGCGCATGACCGATGCCCAAGGGCTGTTCTCGGTGACCCAGATTGACCCTATCGCCGTCGAGTTCTCCCTGCCGCAACAGATGTTGCCGACCCTGCAAGAACTGCTCGGCGCCCAGCGCCAGGCCGAGGTCAGTGCTTACATGGGCGCCGATACCGATGGCGAAACCGGCGACTTGCTGGGTAAAGGCCAGTTGACCCTGATCGACAACCAGATCAATACCAACACCGGGACCATTCGCGCCAAGGCCGAATTCAGCAACCCGGGGCAAAAGCTCTGGCCGGGGCAGCTGGTGACGATCAAGATCCAGACCGGCCTCGACAAAGATGCCCTGGTGGTACCGCCGACTGTGGTGCAACGCGGGCTGGACCAGCATTTCGTCTACCGGGTCAACGCCAACACCGTGGAAATCGTGCCGGTGCGAATGGTCTATCAGAACAGCAATCTGAACATTATTACCGGCGTGCGGCCTGGCGATGTGCTGGTCAGCGACGGCCAGTCGCGGCTCAAGGCAGGCTCCAGGATCGAGGTGCTCAGCGAGTCGCCGCAGGTCATTGAAACGGCGAAGTCGCAGGTGCAACCATGAAGGGCCATGGCTCGGTTTCGGCCTGGTGCATCGATCACCCGGTCGCCACGCTGCTGCTGACTTTCGCCCTGGTGCTCCTGGGCGGCATCGCTTTCCCGCAACTGCCCATCGCACCGCTGCCGGAAGCGGAGTTCCCGACCATTCAGGTCAACGCCCAACTGCCCGGCGCCAGCCCGGAAACCATGGCGTCCTCGGTGGCCACGCCGCTGGAGGTGCAATTCAGTGCCATTCCCGGCATGACCCAAATGACCTCCAGCAGTGCCCTGGGCTCGACCAACCTGACGCTGCAATTTACCCTCGAAAAAAGCATCGACACCGCCGCCCAGGAAGTCCAGGCGGCGATCAATACCGCCTCCGGCAAACTGCCTAATGACATGCCGAGCCTGCCCACCTGGAGGAAGGTCAACCCGGCTGACAGCCCGGTACTGATCCTCACAATCAGTTCGACGCAGATGCCCGGCACCGAACTCAGCGACTACGTCGAAACCTTGTTGGCACGGCAGATCAGTCAGATCGATGGCGTTGGCCTGATCAACATCACCGGCCAGCAACGCCCGGCCATTCGCGTGCAGGCGTCGCCGGACAAACTGGCGGCCATCGGCCTGACCCTGGCCGACATCCGCGTGGCGCTGCAGCAGGCCAGCCTGAACCTGGCCAAGGGCGCGCTGTATGGTCAGTCGAGCATTTCCACCCTGTCGACCAACGATCAACTGTTCCATCCCGAGGAATACGGGCAACTGATCGTCTCCTATAAGGACGGCGCGCCGGTACTGCTCAAGGATGTCGCACGGGTAATCGCCGGCCCCGAGAATGCCTATGTACAAGCCTGGTCCAATGACCAGCCAGGGCTCAATCTGGTGATCTTCCGTCAGCCCGGGGCCAACATTGTCGAGACCGTTGACCGCATTCAGGCCGAACTGCCGCGCCTGCAAGCGATGCTGCCGGCCTCGGTGCAAGTGACCGTGCTCTCGGACCGGACCAAAACCATCCGCGCTTCCTTGCATGAAGTGGAAATCACCTTGCTGATCGCCGTATTGCTGGTGGTCGCGGTGATGGCCCTGTTTCTGCGCCAGCTGTCGGCGACGCTGATCGTTGCCAGCGTACTCGGCGTGTCGTTGATCGCCAGCTTCGCCCTGATGTATGCGATGGGCTTCAGCCTGAACAACCTGACCCTGGTGGCGATCGTGATCTCCGTGGGGTTTGTGGTCGACGATGCGATAGTCGTGGTCGAGAACATCCACCGCCACCTCGAGGCCGGCGATGGCATGCGCGAGGCCGCGATCAAGGGAGCCGGCGAGATCGGCTTTACCGTGGTCTCCATCAGCTTCTCGCTGGTAGCGGCGTTTATCCCCTTGCTGTTCATGGGCGGCGTGGTCGGGCGACTGTTCAAGGAGTTCGCGTTGACCGCGACCTCGACCATCCTGATTTCGGTGGTGGTGTCGTTGACCCTGGCGCCAACCCTGGCTGCGCTGTTCATGCGAAAGCCGGTGCATCACCCCCACGGTTTGGGCGAACGCTTGCTGGCGCTCTACGAAAAAGGCCTGCGCCGCGCCCTCGCCCACCAACGGCTGATGCTGGGGCTTTTCGGCCTGACCCTGGCCATGGCGATCGTTGGTTACGTGGCCATTCCCAAAGGCTTCTTCCCGGTGCAGGACACCGGATTCGTGCTCGGCACCACTGAAGCAGCCGCGGATATTTCCTACCCGGACATGGTGGAGAAACATAAGCAGTTGGCAAAAATACTCGCTACCGATCCTGCCCTTGAGACGTTCTCCCATTCCGTTGGCGTGACCGGCAGCAACCAGACCATCGCCAACGGGCGTTTCTGGATTGCCTTGAAGGACCGCAGTGAGCGGGACGTATCGGCCAGTGAGTTCATCGACCGGATCCGTCCGCAGATGGCCAAGGTACCGGGCATCGTCCTTTACTTGCGCGCAGGGCAAGACATCAACCTCAGTTCCGGGCCGAGCCGCAGCCAGTACCAATACGTGCTCAAAAGCAACGACGGGCCGACCCTCAACACCTGGACCCAGCGCCTGACCGAGAAACTGCGGGCCAATCCGGCGTTCCGCGACATGTCCAACGATCTGCAACTGGGCGGCAGCATTACCCACATCAGCATCGACCGCAGCGCCGCGGCGCGGTTCGGCCTGACCGCCACCGATGTCGACGAGGCGCTCTACGATGCCTTCGGCCAACGCCAGGTCAACGAGTTCCAGACCGAGACCAACCAGTACAACGTGATCCTCGAACTCGACGCCAAACAACGCGGCAAGGCCGAAAGCCTGAATTACTTCTACCTGCGCTCGCCGCTCAGTGGTGAGATGGTGCCGTTATCGGCGCTGGCCAGGGTCGACCCACCCACAGTCGGCCCGCTCTCCATCAGCCATGACGGGATGTTCCCGGCCGCCAACCTGTCCTTCAACCTCGCACCCGGCGTGGCCCTGGGCGATGCGGTGTCGATGCTCAACCAGACGAAGAACGAGATCGGCATGCCGGCCTCGATCATCGGCACCTTCCAGGGCGCGGCCCAGGCCTTCCAGAGTTCCCTGGCCAGCCAACCCTGGCTGATCCTCGCGGCGCTGGTAGCGGTCTACATCATTCTTGGGGTGCTGTATGAGAGCTTTGTGCATCCGCTGACGATCATCTCGACCCTGCCCTCGGCCGGCCTTGGCGCCCTGATCATGCTGTGGATCTTCGGCCAGGATTTTTCGATCATGGCCTTGATCGGCCTGGTGCTGCTGATCGGGATCGTCAAGAAGAATGGCATCCTGATGATCGACTTCGCCCTCGACGCCCAGCGCAAAGGGGGGCTGACACCGGAGGAAGCTATTTATCAGGCCTGTTTGACCCGGTTCCGGCCGATCATCATGACTACCCTCGCCGCGCTGCTCGGCGCATTGCCACTGATGCTCGGCTACGGCACCGGCGCCGAGCTGCGCCAGCCGCTGGGGATCGCCGTGGTCGGTGGATTGCTGGTGAGCCAGGCGCTGACGTTGTTCACCACGCCGGTCATATACTTGTGGCTTGAGCGGCTATTCCATCGGCCCAAACCAGCCCCGGTGCTGGCGACCACTAACTGAGGCGGGGTCATGCGCGTTCTGATTATCGAAGACGAGGAAAAAACCGCGGACTACCTGCACCGCGGTTTGACCGAACAAGGCTATACGGTGGACGTGGCCCGGGACGGCGTCGAAGGCCTGCACCTGGCGCTGGAAAGCGATTACGCGGTGATCGTGCTGGATGTGATGCTGCCCGGTCTCGACGGTTTTGGTGTGCTGCGCGCCCTGCGTGCGCGCAAGCAGACCCCGGTGATCATGCTCACTGCCCGCGAACGGGTGGAAGACCGGATCAAGGGCCTGCGCGACGGTGCCGACGATTACCTGGGCAAACCCTTTTCCTTTCTCGAGCTGGTCGCGCGCCTGCAAGCGTTGACCCGCCGCAGCGGCGGTCATGAGCCGGTGCAGATCAGCATCGCCGACCTGTGGATCGACTTGATCAGCCGCAAGGCCACCCGAAGCGGCACGCGTCTGGACCTGACCGCCAAGGAATTTTCGCTGCTGAGCGTGCTGGCCCGGCGTCAGGGTGAAATCCTCTCGAAAACCGCCATCGCCGAGATGGTCTGGGACATCAATTTCGACAGCGATGCGAATGTCGTCGAAGTCGCGATCAAACGCCTGCGGGCCAAGCTCGACGGGCCGTTCGAAGAGAAACTGCTGCACACCATTCGCGGCATGGGTTATGTGCTGGAGAGCCGTAGTGAGTAACTCCATTGCCCTGCGCCTGAGCGGCATGTTCACCCTGGTGGCCCTGCTGGTGTTCCTGCTGATTGGCTGGGCGCTTTATCAACAAGTCGATAAAGGCCTGGGCCTGCTGCCCGAAGCCGAACTGGATGCGCGCTACAGCGTGCTGGAATCGACGGTTGGCCGCTATGGCACTCCCGAACACTGGGTAAAGATCAATAACAAACTCAAACTGCTCGGCGAAGAAGACAAGCGTATCCGCTTCTGGATCATCAGCGGCGATCCGAACTATGAGTATGGCAATCCGACTTCGCCGATTCGTGCCTTTGCCGAAGGTCCGCTGGGTATGCGCGACTTGCAACTGCCGGACCAGCCCTACCCGTTGAAAGTACTGGTCAGCCAATTCCCGGCCAAGGACCAGCGCCCGCCGCTGCGCTTCATGATCGGCATTGATACCGAAACCTTCTACCAGACCCAGCATCAGCTGCTGATCGCCCTGATCGGCCTGGCCATCATCGGCGTACTGCTGGCCTCGGCACTGGGTTACTGGGTGGCGCGGATCGGCTTGAAACCACTGATCAAACTGTCCCAGGAGGCGCAACGCCTGGCGCCACCGCGACTCTCCGGGCGTCTGCAACTGTCACCGCTGCCACCGGAGCTCAATCAGTTTGTCAGCGCTTTCAACTCGACCCTGGAACGGGTGGAACAAGCCTACTCGCGCCTCGAGTCATTCAACGCCGATGTGGCCCACGAACTGCGCTCGCCATTGACCAACCTGATCGGCCAGACCCAGGTCGCGCTGACTCGCGGGCGTTCGGCCGAACACTACTTTGAAGTCCTGCAGTCGAACCTCGAAGAGCTGGAGCGGCTGCGCTCGATCATCAACGACATGCTGTTTCTGGCGAGTGCCGATCAGGGCAGCAAAGCGACTACTCTCACCTCGACCTCACTGGCCGATGAAGTAGCAACCACGCTGGATTACCTGGACTTCATCCTCGAAGACGCTCAGGTCAAAGTCGAGGTCAGCGGCGACGCCCAGGTGCAAATCGAAATCGCCCACTTGCGCCGGGCACTGATCAACCTGTTGAACAACGCCGTACAACACACCGCGCCAGGGCAAATCATTCGCGTCCAGATTGAACGGCAAGAACACCAGGTCGCCATCGGCGTCGCCAACCCTGGCGAGGCCATCGCCAGCGAACACCTGTCGCGGTTGTTCGAACGCTTCTATCGGGTCGACGCCTCACGCAGCAACAGCGGCGCCAACCACGGGCTGGGCCTGGCGATCGTCAAGGCCATTGCCTTGATGCATGGCGGCGATGTGTTTGTACGCAGTGATGACGGGATGAATACGTTCGGGATCTATCTGCCGGTTTAGTCCCATACCTTTGCGCATCTTTTGTGGTGCCGGCGAGATCGCCAAGATCGCAGCCTGCGGCAGCTCCTACGCAGATGTGCACAGCATTTGTAGGAGCTGCCGCAGGCTGCGATCTTTTGGAGGCCCCAATGCACCTACTGTTACCTTATAGGCAACAGTCCTTTGAGTGATCCGCTCTGTTTCCCAGCGCCGAAGACCGTTACTTTTGCCGCACCAAATATCACTTGCTCTGCAAGAAGGTTTTCAAGATGTCCAACACTATGGGTATTGCCAGCGCTTTTGTTTTGTCTTCCTTGATCCTGTCGCCGTTCGCCATGGCTGAAGAGTCGCCAGCATTTGTTGCGCAAAATGCCGCGCGTGCCGACGCTTTGGAACAGTCCCGGAGCGAACTGACCGCAAAGGCCAAAACCGCTGAAAAACCCCAGCAAACATCCGTCAATCAAGCGCAAGCGCCGGTTGAGAAAGATAGCTGATCTGCACCACTGCTCTATTTCCCTCGACACTTCCAGAGCTCTTTCCCTGAGAAGTTGTCTTCAAAGCCGCTGCTCTCAGCGGCTTTTTTTTCGTTGTGAAAACACCTCGAATGCCTGGTCTTGCCGAACAGGACGCACCCGTTCTTCAAAATAATAACTGCCATTATCGATCGAAGGAGTTTTAACCCTACGTGTGTCTTTCACTAAGGCTCAGCCCGCTATTCATTGCAGTGGCTGTAACTATCGCCTCAAACGCCCATGCAGCAGACGACTCGGTCGCAGGCTTCGTTGAAGGCTCCGGGCTCAAGCTCAATGCCCGCAATTACTACATGAACCGCAACCGTCGGCAGGGCGCGGATGACAACATTGAATGGGGACAGGGGTTACTCGGGATTTTCGAATCCGGCTACACCCCGGGCACCGTCGGTTTCGGCCTGGACGCCCACGCCATGCTCGGACTCAAACTCGACGGTGGTGGCGGAACCGATAGCTCAAGCATCCTGCCCATCGGCAGCGGTAACGGTAAAGCGCCGCCCGGGTTTTCCACGGCCGGCGGCACGCTGAAAATGCGCGCATGGGATACCGAACTCAAAGCCGGCGACCTGTTTCTGAACAATCCGGTGATTGCCGGTGGTGAGACTCGCATGCTGCCGCAGACCTTTCGCGGAGTGAGTCTGAGCAACCAGAGTATCGACGGCTGGTTGATCGAAAGTGGCCAGGCCAGCTTCACCAAGCTCTACAACCAGAGCGGCCATCAGCGCATCGGCACCTCTTATGGCAACCTGCCAGAGGGTAAAGAAAGCCAGCACCTGAATTGGGCCGGTGTCGCCTGGAGCGGCCTGCCAGGGCTGAACAGCAGCCTGTATGCGTCTGAGCTCAAGGACATCTGGAACCAGTATTACTACGACCTGGATTACAGCTACGCGCTGAACGACCTGGTCAGCCTCAACCCTGGCCTGCACTTCTATCACACCCAGGACACCGGCGACGCGCTACTGGGTACCATCAACAACAACACCTTCAGTCTGCATTTAACAGTCGGCGTCGGTTATCACAGCGTAACTGGCGCCTATCAACGGGTGAACGGCAACACCCCTTTTGATTACATCAATCAGGGCGACAGCGTCTATCTCGACAACTCTCAGCAATACTCGGACTTCAATGGCCCGAACGAACGCTCGTGGAAACTCAAATACGCCTACAACTTCGCGGGCCTCGACCTGCCGGGCCTGACCTCGGCGGTGTCCTACTCCCGTGGCGAACTGGACCTGAGCAAGGTCGACCCGCAGAGCACGGGTTACGGCCGGACCTGGTACAGCGCCGATGGCCAACATGCCAGGCACTGGGAACGTGACCTCGATCTTAACTACGTGGTCCAGGGTGGCAAGGCCAAGGATCTGGCACTGCGCCTGCAATGGGCGGCCAACCGCGGCGGCAATGGCTATGGTGCGCTGGATCAGGACACCGACGAATACCGGGTGATCGTCGATTACCCTTTGAATGTGTTCTAAGCTCAAATAAGCAAACGGCCAGCATTTTTTGCTGGCCTTTTTTATGCCCCGGATTTATATAGGCGCCCCAGGCGCGACCGGTCTCTGTCACTCTGCATGCTTGCTCGCAACTTTATTGATACCGTCCCGGACAGCAGAAGTCAGAACCATGAGTGTGAGTAGTGCGACATCCCTGCGCCCGCCCCCTGTCAGCCGATCGGTACTGATCCTGATTGTCGGCAGTTCGCTGACGGTGATTGCCATACTGAGCATCGTGACCTTTCTGCTGATCCGCGAACACCGCAGCGCCGAGCTGGCCGCAACCCGTAGCGCCACCAATATTTTGCAATTGATCAATACCGACGTGCTGCGAAATGTCGAGCTCTACGACCTGTCCCTGAAAGGTCTGATCGCCGCCGCCCAGCGTGACGACCTCAAGCAGGTCTCGCCACAGATACGCCACCTGGCGCTGTTCGATCGAGCCGCCGGCGCGCCCTTCAAGGGCGACATCCTGCTCCTCGACAAGTATGGCGAGGTGATTGCCGACTCGTCGCTGATCAAGCCAAAACCCGCCAACTTTGCCGACCGCGACTACTTCCTCGCGCACGCCTTCAATCGCGATACCGGGATGTTCATCAGCCGTCCGTTCAAGCACCGCTGCGACTGCGACGAGCGTGGCGAATGGCGCATCAGTTTCAGTCGACGGGTGTCCTCCGTCATTGGCGAATTCCAGGGCGTCGCCGTGGCTTCCATGCGTCTGGGTTACTTCGACCGGCTGTTCAATAGCCTGAACATCGGCAACGACAGCACCATCAACGTGATTAACCGTGACGGCATCATGCTGGCGCAACATCCATTGCGGAACAAGGATCTGATCGGCAAGAACTTCAGCGCCCGACCCAATGTCGAACGCATTCTGCATGAAGGCACTGGCAGCTTCAGTGGCGTATCGAGCGCCAACGGGGAAAGTCGCCTGTTCACCTTTTCCCAGGTCGGCGACCTGCCATTGACGGTGATGGTCGCCCTCTCTACCCATGAAGTATTCGCTGCCTGGAAGCGCACCGCTATCGTCATCAGCAGCGCCACTGGAGTGCTCTGTAGCGGCCTGCTGTGGTTGACCTGGCTGCTTTGTCGCGAGCTGAAGCTGCGCCATCACGCCGAGCAGGAACTGGCGCAACTGGCCGCCACTGATGCACTGACCGGTGTGGCCAATCGCCGGGCGCTGGATCAGGTACTCAACCATGAGTGGGCGCGCGCGCAGCGGACGGGCAAACCGCTGTCGGTGCTGATGATCGATGCGGACCATTTCAAGGCATTCAACGACCGCCATGGCCATCAGGTCGGCGATGACGTCTTGCGCACGGTCGCCAAGGTCATCAGCGAGAGTGTCCACCGGCCGGCCGATCTTGTGGCGCGTTATGGCGGCGAGGAATTTGCAGTGGTACTGGCCGAGACCAACCGGGCCGGGGCGTTACAGATCGCCGAAAGCATTCGCGTCGCGGTCGAACGTTTGCCACGGACCAAGGGTGATGAATCGCCGATTACCGTCAGCATTGGTGTGAGCACCTGGTCTGGAGCGCCTCAAGACAACTTGAAAACCTTGCTGTTCGCCGCCGATAAGGCGCTTTACCAGGCCAAGGAAAGGGGCCGTAATCGGGTGGTGGCTGGTTGAGAGTTGTGGTGTGGCTGTGAAGGCCAGTCAATGAAGCTTTCACACGGTTCGTAGCAGCTGGCGGAGCCTGCGTTCGGATGCGCAGCAGTCGCAAGCCGCATAAAAAAAGGCCACCCGAAGGCAGCCTTTAAAAACTAAAGAAGAGAGTATTGCTTACACGGCCGCAACCGGACGCATGTAAGAGATCGGTGCAGTGCTGGCATCTTCGAAGGTCACGACTTCCCAGGCATCTTTCTGCTCAATCAATTTGCGCAGAAGCTGGTTGTTCAGTGCATGCCCCGACTTGAAGCCGCGGAACTCACCTATCAGGCTGTTGCCCAGCAGGTAGAGGTCACCAATTGCATCGAGGATCTTGTGCTTCACGAATTCGTCTTCATAGCGAAGGCCGTCTTCGTTCAGTACTCCATCCGCGTCGACCACGATGGCGTTTTCAACGCTGCCGCCGAGTGCGAGGTTGTGCTTGCGCAGGTACTCGATATCACTCATGAAACCAAAGGTCCGGGCGCGGCTGACTTCTTTTACGAAGGAAGTGCTGGAAAAATCCACGCTGGCACTTTGAATGCGGTCACGGAACACCGGGTGATCGAAATCGATCTCGAAGCTCACTTTGAAGCCTTCGAAAGGCAGGAAAGTGGCGCGTTTGTCGCCGTCTTCCACAGTCACTTCACGCAGGATACGAATGAACTTCTTGGCTGCGTCCTGTTCTTCCAGGCCGGCAGATTGAATCAGGAATACGAAGGGTCCAGCGCTACCATCCATGATTGGGACTTCAGACGCGGAGAGCTCGACGTAGGCGTTATCGATGCCCAGGCCAGCCATGGCCGAGAGCAAGTGCTCCACCGTGTCCACTTTGGTGTCACCGCTGACCAGCGTGGTCGACATAGTGGTTTCACCAACGTTTTCTGCGCGAGCAGGTATCTGCACCACAGGGTCCAGGTCGGCACGACAAAACACAATGCCGGTGTCTACAGGTGCAGGCTTGAGAGTCAGGTATACCTTCTCCCCGGAGTGCAGACCTACACCTGTGGCACGGATAATATTTTTCAGGGTGCGTTGTTTAATCATGGCTTGGGCCGCTTCAGCGCAAATTGCGAACTGGTATCAACAAAGGCTGGCGATAATAGCAGACCAGGCCTTTGCTGAACACCAATCACCCTAATACCCCTGATACATTTCATCAATCGGCCTGGCGACGCAGGAATGCCGGGATGTCCAGATAGTCTAGATCATCGTGCGGATTCAGTTTCGCCGCGGTCGCAGCACTGGCCTGAGCCTGGTTGCGCATCACGGTTGGACGGTCCAGATCGCGGTAGTTGACCGACGGCATTTCATGACGAGCAGGTGCCGGCGATTGAGCTGCCATGGAGGTATGAACGGTATTATCGATGATTTTTACAGGCTTCTCGATTTTTGCGCCCAGACCAGTGGCTACCACTGTCACGTGCAACTCGTCGCGCATGTCCGGATCGATAACCGTACCGACCTTGACCATTGCGTGGTCGGAAGCGAAGGCTTCGATGATGCTACCCACGTCCGAGTACTCACCCAGGGACAGGTCAGGACCGGCGGTGATATTCACCAGGATGCCACGTGCGCCTTGCAGGTTCACGTCTTCGAGCAACGGGTTGCGGATCGCCGCTTCAGTCGCTTCACGCGCACGGTTCGGACCGCTGGCGCAGCCAGTGCCCATCATCGCCATGCCCATTTCGCTCATCACGGTACGCACGTCGGCAAAGTCGACGTTGATCATGCCCGGACGCTTGATGATGTCGGAAATACCGCGAACGGCACCGGCCAGAACGTCGTCAGCCTTGGCAAAAGCAGACAGAAGGCTCGCATCCTTACCAAGAATGGTCAGCAGTTTCTCGTTGGGAATGGTGATCAACGAGTCGACGCTTTCGGAGAGCAGACGAATGCCTTCATCGGCGATCTGCATGCGCTTGCGACCTTCGAACGGGAACGGGCGAGTCACCACCGCAACGGTGAGAATCCCCATTTCCTTGGCCACTTCGGCAATGATTGGCGCAGCACCGGTACCGGTACCACCGCCCATGCCCGTGGTAATGAACACCATGTTGGTGCCTTGCAGCACTTCGGCAATGCGCTCGCGGTCTTCCAGAGCGGCCTGACGACCGACTTCCGGATTCGCACCGGCGCCCAGGCCCTTGGTCACACCAGTGCCCAATTGCAGGATGGTTCGTGCGCCGATGCTTTTCAGCGCCTGGGCATCAGTGTTGGCGCAGATGAATTCCACACCTTCAATGTTGCTCTTGACCATATGGTTGACAGCGTTGCCGCCGCCACCGCCGACACCGATAACTTTAATTACCGGGCTGGCGGGGATGTTGTCTACGAGTTCGAACATTTTCCCTCTCCTTACATTTCTCTAGTTTTTCGCCTACTACTTTTTACTGCTGCCTACCGCTTGTTGCTTGCTGCCTGCCGCTTGATTCTTGTCGCTGCTGTAGTCCGTTAACTCTTTAGAAGTTGCCCTGGACCCAGCTCTTGAAGCGATCAAACAGTGGGGCTTTGGCCTCTTCACTGCTGTAGCTTTCGCGATTGCTGCCGATCCCCGAAAAGGACACACCGCCGTCGGACTGTTTTTGCAGTCCGTACATCAGCAAGCCCACACCGGTGGAGTAAATCGGGTTGCGCACGACATCGTCGAGGCCTTTGACGCCATGGGGTACGCCGAGGCGGACCGGCATGTGGAAAATCTCTTCGGCCAGTTCCACCGCGCCTTCCATCTTCGACGTACCACCGGTCAGCACGATGCCGGCCGGAATCAGGTCTTCGTAGCCGCTGCGACGCAGTTCGGCCTGGATCAGCGTGAACAGCTCGTCGTAACGCGGCTCGACCACTTCGGCCAAGGCCTGACGGGACAGCTCGCGCGGCGGACGGTCACCGACGCTTGGGACCTTGATGGTTTCACCGGCACCGGCCAGCTTGGCCAGGGCACAGGCGTAGCGGATCTTGATTTCTTCGGCGTACTGGGTCGGAGTGCGCAACGCCATGGCGATGTCGTTGGTTACTTGATCACCGGCAATCGGGATCACCGCGGTATGGCGAATCGCGCCTTCGGTGAAAATCGCGATGTCGGTGGTACCGCCACCGATGTCCACCAGGCACACGCCCAGCTCTTTCTCGTCATCGGTCAGCACCGAATAAGCCGAGGCCAGCTGCTCGAGAATGATGTCGTCGATTTCCAGACCGCAGCGGCGCACGCATTTTTCAATGTTCTGTGCGGCATTCACGGCGCAAGTGACCACGTGGACCTTGGCTTCCAGACGCACGCCCGACATGCCCAGCGGCTCGCGCACGCCTTCCTGGTTATCGATCACGTAGTCCTGCGGCAGGGTGTGCAGCACGCGCTGGTCGGCCGGAATCGCCACGGCCTGGGCCGCGTCGAGTACCCGCTCCAGATCCGCCGAACTGACTTCACGATCACGAATCGCGACGATGCCGTGGGAGTTCAGGCTGCGGATATGATTGCCCGCCACGCCGACGAACGCCGAGTGAATGCGGCAACCGGCCATCAGTTGAGCTTCTTCGATAGCGCGCTGGATCGACTGCACGGTGGATTCGATGTTCACCACCACGCCCTTCTTCAGGCCGCGGGATGGATGAGTACCGATGCCGACGATTTCCAGGGTGCCATCGGCTCCGACCTCGCCCACCAGAGCGACCACTTTGGAAGTGCCGATATCCAGACCGACGATCATTTTCCCGCTTTGCACGTTTGCCATGGTCCTGCCTCTCTTAATTCTTCGCGACAGCGGGTTCGGCTGTCGTCGGCGCTACAGGTTCCCGCCAGCCAACGGCGAGGCCGTTGGCATAACGCAGGTCGATGCGCGCAATATTTGTAATCTGTTCTTTCAGCGTCTTGTCATAGATGGCAATGAATCGGCGCATCTTTTCCACCAGGTAGCCGCGACCCAACAACAATTCGATCCCCGGACCGGCACTGCCTGCACCGGTGGTCAGGAACCAGCTGCCACGTTCATGCAACTCCAGTCGGGCAATCGAAAAGCCCATTGGCCGAAGCATCTGACTCAACACCTGATACTGCTGCATCACTCGCTGTTGAGCCCGCTGTGGGCCGAACAACTGTGGCAAATGTTCGTAGTTCGCCAGTTCACGCGGAGTGAACGCTTCGCCCTGGTTGTTCAACAAGGCTTCGTCACCCCAGCGGGCTACGGGCAGTTGCTCTTCCAGGCGAATCACCACTTGATCGGGCCAGACGCGACGCACTTCGGCGTGGGCAATCCATGGCATCTTTTCAAGCTCGGTACGCATGCTCGCCAGATCAATAGTGAAGAAGCTCGAGGCCACGTAAGGGGCGATTCGCTGCTGCACGGCTTGCTGGCTGATGTAGCTCAAATCGCCCTGAACATTGATTTTGGTGATCGGCCGGTCGGCGTAGGGCAGCAAACGCTGCGCGCCTTCGTAGGTGCCGAAACCCAGCGCCACCAGCAGCACCGGCCAGAACAGGCTTTTCAGAAAGCCGAAATTGGCTTTCGGCAGGCGCGACGACATCGGCTCTTTGGCCACCATTCGGCTGGCACCACGCGGCACCGGCTTGCGGCCGGGAGCGGGTTGCGGATGACGTAGCTGGGCGCCTTGCATGGACTTAACCTCGCGGCTCTTCGTTCTTGGCAATACTTGCCGCCAGGATTGCCAGCACCAGTTGCTGGAAATCCAGGCCGGCGGCACGGGCCGCCATCGGGACCAGACTGTGGTCGGTCATGCCCGGTGCGGTATTGACTTCCAGGAACCAGAACTGCCCATCGGCGTCCTGCATCACGTCAGCCCTTCCCCATCCGGCGATACCCAGCGCCTCACAGGCTTTGGCCGTGAGGTCCATGAGTTGTTTTTCTTTAGTGCTGTCGAGGCCACACGGAATCCGGTACTGAGTATCGGAAGCCACATACTTGGCGTCATAGTCGTAGAAGCTGTGGGTCGTGCCCAGGGCGATCGGTGGCAACACCTGGTCACGCAGAGTGGCGATGGTGAACTCAGGACCTTGAATCCATTGTTCGACCAACACTTGCGAATCGTAGGCACTGGCCGCTTTCCAGGCGTCGATCAGTTCCGACGCATTGGTCACCTTGGCCATACCAATACTTGAACCTTCATGCGCCGGTTTGACGATCAAAGGCATGCCCAGTTCCGTCGCTGCGCAAATACAGTCGGCTTCGCTGGTCAGTACGGCGTGACGCGGCGTTGGAATACCCAGACTGTGCCAGACCTGTTTGGTCCGCAGCTTGTCCATGGCCAGCGCCGAGGCGAGGATTCCGCTGCCGGTGTAAGGAATGCCCAGGCATTCCAGCAGGCCCTGCATGCTGCCGTCTTCACCGCCACGGCCGTGGAGAATGATGAAGGCGCGGTCGATCTTCTCGCTCAGCAGACGCTGCAGCAAATCGTCACCGACGTCGAGGCCGAAGGCATCCACACCCGCGCTCAGCAGTGCGTCGAGAACGGCATTGCCGGACTTCAGCGAAACCTCACGCTCGGCACTCTTGCCACCGAACAGCACGGCGACGCGGCCAAAGTCTTTCGGCTCGATGGTCGATACCAGGTTGGCGTAGGCAGCAGTCATTTCACTTTCCCCGGGGCGACAGCAACAACGGCACCCGCAAACAACGGACTCTTCAACAGTTTTGGCGCGAGACCACCGATATCACCGGCGCCCTGGCACAGCAGGATGTCGCCGGCACGCAGCAGCGGCTTGACCAGTGGCGCCAGTTCGACGCCACGCTCGATGTAGATCGGGTCGAGCTGGCCGCGTTGCCGGATGCTGTGGCACAGCTGACGGCTGTCCGCGCCCGGGATGGGTTCTTCGCCAGCCGGGTAGACTTCCATCAGCAGCAGGACGTTGGCATCGGCCAGCACTTGCACGAAGTCGTCGTACAGGTCACGGGTGCGACTGAAACGGTGCGGCTGGTAAACCATCACCAGACGCCGGTCCGGCCAGCCACCGCGTACCGCTTTGATCACGGCCGCGACTTCGGTCGGGTGATGACCATAGTCATCGACCAGCATCACGCTGCCGCCATCGATCGGCAGTTCGCCGTAGACCTGGAAGCGTCGACCGACACCCTGGAAGCCCGACAAGCCCTGAACGATGGCTTCATCGCTGATGCCCTCGTCAGTGGCGATGGCGATGGTTGCCAGGGAGTTCAGGACGTTGTGGTTGCCCGGCATGTTCACCGAAACATCCAGCGGCTCGCGATCAGGACGCAGCACGGTGAAGAAGGTCAGCATGCCTTGCTGGCGCACATTGATCGCACGCACGTCGGCTTCTTCGCTGAAGCCATACGTCAGGGTCGGCCGGGCGATCAGCGGGAGGATTTCACGGACCACCGGATCGTCCAGGCAAACCACTGCCAAACCGTAGAACGGCAGGTTGTGCAGGAACTCGACGAAGGTTTTCTTCAGTTTGTTGAAGTCACCGTCGTAGGTCGCCATGTGGTCGGCGTCGATATTGGTGACAACCGCTACCAGTGGCTGCAAGTGCAGGAAGCTGGCGTCGCTTTCATCGGCTTCGGCGATCAGGTATCGGCTCGTACCCAGCTGTGCATTGGTGCCTGCTGCATTCAGCCGGCCACCGATGACAAAGGTCGGATCCAGGCCACCGGCAGCGAACACCGAGGCGATCAGGCTGGTGGTGGTGGTTTTGCCGTGGGTACCGGCGACCGCGATGCCGTGGCGGTAGCGCATCAGCTCGGCGAGCATTTCGGCCCGCGGCACTACCGGAATCCGCCGTTCCAGCGCAATGGCGACTTCCGGGTTGGAGGTGTTCACGGCACTGGAAACTACCAGCACATCGGCGTTCGCGGCGTTCTCGGCACGGTGGCCGATAAAGATCTGCGCGCCGAAGGACTCGAGACGCTCGGTCACAGGCGAGGCCTTGAGGTCGGAACCCGAGACCGCATAGCCCAGGTTCAATAACACTTCGGCGATCCCGCACATGCCCACACCGCCGATACCGACGAAGTGGATGCGACGGATGCGGCGCATTTCCGGTTGTGGCATGGCTTTGTGCTTCTCAACCATGGGCCACCTCCAGGCAGATATCGACCACGTTACGGGTGGCATCGGGTTTGGCCAGGCGGCGTGCCGCAGTGGCCATATCGTTGAGTCGTTCCGGTTGCATCAAGACCTCTGTCAGGCGTGCAGCGAGATCCGCTGCGCCAGTCGTTCTTTGCGGCATCAGGAAGGCAGCGCCTTCGCGGGCCAAATAGTCGGCGTTGCGGGTCTGGTGATCGTCGATTGCATGGGGCAAAGGCACCAGCAACGAGGGCAGACCGGCGGCGGCCAGTTCACTGACGGTCAGCGCACCTGCGCGACAGACCACCAGGTCGGCCCAGCCATAGGCTTGGGCCATGTCTTTGATGAACGGCTGCACTTGCGCCTCGACACCCGCGGTTCGATAGCGCTCGGCAGTCACTTCATCGTGGTTTTTGCCGGCCTGATGAAACACTTGCGGACGCAGTTCAGGGGAGACCTGCGCCAGGGCTTCAGGCAGCAATTTATTCAAGGGTTCTGCCCCCAGGCTTCCACCCAGGATCAGCAAACGCGCCTTGCGTCCGGCCAGGGCCTGACGCGGTGTTTCGAGGAACAGCTCGGTACGCACCGGGTTGCCGGTCGTACGCCGGCTGTTCGATGCCCCGAAGGTATCCGGGAAAGCTTCGCAGACTCGGGCAGCCAAAGGCACCAGCAGCCGATTGGCGGTACCGGCCACGGCATTCTGTTCGTGAACGATCACCGGCACACCGGACAGTTTGGCCGCAACACCACCGGGGCCGGTCACATAACCGCCAAATCCGACGACGCAGACCGGCTGCAACTGACGAATGATCCTGCGTGCCTGCAACACCGCCTTGAACAATACGAACGGCGCCTTGAGCAAGGACAGCTTGCTCTTGCCGCGCAGGCCACTGACGTCGATCAGGTGCAGCTGCAGACCCGCGTTGGGCACCAGTTCGTTTTCAATGCCGCGCGGAGTGCCGAGCCAGTGCACGGTGTAGCCACGCGCCTGGAACTCTCGCGCACAGGCCAGCGCCGGGAACACGTGGCCGCCGGTGCCGCCGGCCATGATCAGCACGTTAGCGCCCATGGGTCGGCTCCTCGGCGAAGTCGCTCTCTTTGAATTCCATCTCTTCGCTGCCCAGGTGGGTTCGACTCTCCCATTCGATGCGCAGCAACAATCCGAGACAGGCGCAGCAGATCACCAGCGAGCTGCCGCCGTAACTGAGGAACGGCAAGGTCAACCCTTTGGTCGGCAGCAGGCCGACGTTCACCCCGATGTTGATCAGGAATTGGCCGATCCACAGGAACGCCAGCCCATAGGCGACGTAGGCGGCGAAAAACTGCTTGGCTTTTTCGGCCCACAAGCCGATGTACATGGCCCGCACGCAGACGAACACGAACAGCCCGACGGTGACCAGCGAGCCAACCACGCCGAGCTCTTCGGCCAGCACCGAGAACACGAAGTCGGTGTGCGCTTCGGGCAGGTAGAACTGCTTCTGCACGCTGTTGCCCAGGCCGACGCCCAGCCATTCGCCACGACCGAAGGCGATCAGTGCCTGGGTCAATTGATAACCGGAGCCGAACTGGTCGGCCCACGGGTCGGTAAAGGTAATCAGACGTGCCATACGGTAAGGCTGAGCCTGAACCAGCACCGTCACCGCGCCGACCGCCAGCGCTACCATCAAGGTGAAGCGGAACAGGCCGACGCCGCCGAGGAACAGCATGGCCGCCGCAGCACCCATCATCACCACGGTGGCACCGAAGTCCGGTTCCATCAGCAACAGGCCCGCCATGGGCAACAGCACGATGAACGGCTTGAAAAAGCCCATCCAGCTTTCGCGCACTTCTTTCTGACGACGCACCAGGTAACCGGCGAGGTAGATCACCACGAATACCTTGGCAATTTCCGACGGCTGCACGTTGAAGAAGCTGAAACCGATCCAGCGCATCGAACCGTTCACTTCGCGGCCAATACCCGGCAACAGCACCATCACCAGCAAACCGAAGGCGCCGATCAGCATCAGCCAACCCAGGCGCTGCCAGGTGGCAATCGGAATCATCATGGTGACGAGGCAGGCGCCGAGACCGATGATCAGGTAAATCAGGTGGCGCATCATGTGGTAGAGGGTGTTGCCAGACTGCACCGCCGCGACTTCCGAGGACGCCGAAGTGATCATCACCAGGCCCAGGCCGAGCAGCGCCAGGCAACCGGCGAGCATCGGGAAGTCGAGGTCGATACCGCGCCCGGTAATCAGCGGCGATGGATACGGCTTGATGATATTACTGAAGATCATTTCAAGCCCTCCACGGCCTGGGCGAACAACTGCCCACGCTCTTCGTAGTTCTTGAACATGTCGAAACTGGCGCAGGCCGGCGACAGCAATACCGCGTCGCCCGGCTCGGCAATCGCACGGCATTGCTCCACCGCTTCGATCAGCGAGTTGACTCGAATCAGCGGCACGGAATCGCCGATGGCCTGGCCGATCAGCTCGGAGTCCCGGCCCATCAGCACCACGGCGCGGCAGTTGGCGGCGACCGGACCGCGCAGGTCCTTGAAGTCGGCACCTTTGCCGTCGCCGCCGGCAATCAGCACCAGTTTGCCGTCGATGTCCGAGCCCAGGCCTTCGATGGCCGCCAGTGCGGCGCCGACATTGGTGGCCTTGGAATCGTTGTAGTAGCTCACGCCGTTCAAGTCGCGAACCCATTGGCAGCGATGTTCGAGACCGGCGAAGGTGCGCAGGCTCGAGAGCATGGCGTCGAACGGCAGGCCCACGGCGTGACCCAGCGCCAATGCCGCCAGGGCGTTGGACTGGTTATGGGCGCCGCGAATTTTCAACTCGCGCACCGGCATCAGGTTCTGGAATTCGAAGGCCAGATATTTCTCGCCATCTTCTTCCCGTATACCGAACGCCTTGAAATCGGGCTTGCTCAAACCAAAGGTCCAGCACGGCTGACCTTCGCCCATCAATGGACGACTCAGGGCGTCCTGACGATTGACCACAAACTGTTTGGCGCCACGGAAGATCCGGTGCTTGGCCAGGTGATAGGCCGGCAGACCGCTGTAGCGGTCCATGTGGTCTTCGCTGATATTGAGCACGGTCGCCACTTCGGCGCCGAGGTGATCGGTGGTTTCGAGCTGGAAGCTCGACAGTTCCATCACATACAGCTCGACGTCGTCGCTGAGCAGGTCCAGCGCCGGCGTGCCGAGGTTGCCGCCGACAGCGACACGCTTGCCGGCCGCGGCAGCCATCTCGCCGACCAGCGTGGTGACGGTGCTTTTCGCATTGGAACCGCTGATGGCGACAATCGGTGCTTTCGCGTTACGCGCGAACAGCTCGATGTCACCGGACAATTTCACGCCACGGGCGGCGGCAGCCTGCAGGGCCGGGGTCGCCAGCGCCAGACCGGGGCTCACGTAGAGCTCGTCGGCACGGCACAGGAACTCGACGTCCAGCTCGCCACAACGCACTTCCACGTGCGGGTAGTCACGACGCAGCGTGGCCAGCTCCGGTGGATTTTCCCGCGTATCGGCCACAGCAAACGACACGCCCCGGTTCGCCAGGAAGCGAACCAGGGACATGCCGCTCTTGCCGAGGCCGACAACGATGCGGAAGTGGTCAGAAGCGATCAGAGACACTCGTTCTACCTCAGCTTCAGGGTGGCAAGGCCGATCAACACGAGAATCACGGTGATAATCCAGAAACGGACGATCACGCGTGGCTCGGGCCAGCCCTTGAGTTCAAAGTGGTGGTGAATTGGCGCCATGCGAAATACCCGGCGACCGGTCAACTTGAAGGAAGCAACCTGAATGACCACCGACAGGGTCTCCATCACGAACACCCCGCCCATGATGAACAGGACGATTTCCTGACGGACGATCACCGCAATGGTGCCCAGGGCCGCGCCCAGCGCCAGTGCGCCAACGTCGCCCATGAAGACTTGTGCCGGGTAGGTGTTGAACCAGAGAAAACCCAGGCCGGCACCGATCAGCGCGCCGCAGAACACAATCAGTTCGCCCGCGCCCGGTACATAAGGAATCAATAGGTATTCGGCGAACTTCACGTTACCCGACAGGTAGCAGAAGATCCCCAGCCCGCCGCCGACCATGACCGTCGGCATGATTGCCAGGCCATCGAGACCATCGGTCAGGTTGACCGCGTTGCTCGAGCCAACGATGACGAAATAGGTCAGGACGATGAAACCGAATCCCAGGGGAATGCTGAAATCCTTCAGCATTGGAAGAATCAGGGTGGTTTCCACCGGTGTCTGGGCAGTCATATAAAGAAAGATCGCCGCGCCCAGGCCAAACACCGACTGCCAGAAATACTTCCAGCGGCTGGGCAGGCCACGGGAGTTCTTCTCGATCACCTTGCGGTAGTCGTCGACCCAGCCGATCGCGCCAAACAGCAGGGTTACCAACAGCACGACCCAGACATAACGATTGCTCAGGTCAGCCCACAACAGGGTGCTGATGGCGATCGCGGAAAGAATCAGCGCGCCGCCCATGGTCGGCGTACCGGATTTCGACAAATGCGATTGCGGCCCGTCGTTACGTACCGATTGACCGATCTGGCGATTCTGCAAGGTGCGGATCATCCATGGACCCAGGCACAGCGACAACGACAGTGCGGTCAGAATACCGAGGATCCCGCGCAGGGTCAGGTACTGGAAGACCGCGAAGCCTTTGTAGAACTGTTGCAAATACTCCGCTAACAGCAGCAGCATTAATGTTTCTCCCCGCTGGAACCGCACAAAGCCGCGACGACGTTTTCCATCACCGCGCTGCGCGATCCCTTGATCAAAATAGTGGTGTTTGTATCTTGTTCGGCACCAAGTGCCGCAATCAGATCAGCCTGAGTGGCAAAGTGCCGGGCGTGTTCGCCGAAGGCCGCGACGGCATGCGCCATCATCGGACCGACCGCATAGAGCGCAGAAACCTTGCCGGCGGCATAAGCACCCACGTCACGGTGCCCCTGCTCCGCCCACTCGCCCAACTCGGCAATGTCCCCGAGCACCAGCACGGTGCGGCCGGAAAAGCCGGCGAGTATATCAACGGCGGCGCACATAGAGGCAGGGTTCGCGTTGTAAGTGTCATCGATGACGCGCATGCCATTGCTCGCCAGTTGCGCAACAGTCCGGCCTTTGACCGGTTGCAGCGCGCCCAGGCCAGCGGCGATGCCAGACAGCGGGACGCCCAGTGCATGAGCCGCAGCAGCCGCGGCCAGCGCATTGGCGACGTTGTGACTGCCGAGCAGGTTCAACTGTACCCGCGCCACACCCTGCGGGCTGTGCAGGTTGAACGCCAGGCAGCCGCGTGCATCGCGATCCAGATCGGTTGCATAAAAATCGGCCGCGGTAGTGTTCAGTGCGAAACTCAGCACCTGACGACCGGCAGCGCGGGCCTTCCAGATGGCGAAGGCCTTGTCGTCGAGATTGAGAACGGCGACGCCATCGGCATCCAGCCCTTCAAGAATCTCGCCCTTGGCTTCGACGATTTTTTCAGGACCGCCAAACTCGCCGACATGCGCTGTCCCGGCGTTGTTGATCACGGCCACGTGCGGTTTGGTCATGCCAACGGTGTAGGCAATCTCGCCGATACGCGAGGCACCCAGCTCGATCACCGCCGCGGTATGTTCCGGGGCCAGTTCGAGCAGGGTCAGCGGTACGCCAAGATCGTTATTCAGGTTGCCACGGGTCGCCAGCACTGCGCCGCGGGTACGCAGGATGCTCGCGAGCATTTCCTTGACCGTGGTCTTGCCGCTGGAGCCGGTAATGGCCGCCAGCGGATTGCAGTAGGCCGCACGATTCAATGCGCCGAGTTCACCCAAGGCCTGACGAGTGTCTTTCACCAGCAATTGCGGCAGAGCCGAATCGGCCACTTCACGCTCGACCAGTGCGCCGACCGCGCCCTTGGCGGCAACCTCATTCAGGTAGTCATGGCCATCGAAACGCGGACCGCTCAACGCAATAAACAGTTGTCCTGCCTTGATCGCACGGCTGTCGATGCTGACGCCGTCGAAGCTGCAATCGCCAGCGACCAGGCGACCGGCCAAAGGTCCGCTCAGCTCACTCAATTTGAGGGCTTTAAGCATGGGCCACCTCCCACGCGGTCAAGGCTCTGTCAGCCTCGACCAGATCGGAGAAGTCATGGCGCTGGCCATTGATTTCCTGATAGTCCTCGTGACCTTTGCCGGCCAGGACGATTACGTCGTCGGCCGAGGCGCTGGCAATCAGCTGGGCGATGGCCAGGCCACGACCGGCAACGAAATTGACCTTATCCACAGCACTGAAGCCGGCGCGGATATCGTCGAAAATCTGCGCAGGGTCTTCGCTGCGCGGGTTGTCGTCGGTGACCAGCACACCGTCAGCCAGACGTTCGACCACTTCGGCCATCAGCGGGCGCTTGCCGCGATCGCGATCACCGCCGCAACCGAACAGGCAGAGCAACTTGCCCTTGGCATGCGGACGCAGCGCGGTCAGGACTTGTTCCAGGGCATCCGGGGTGTGGGCATAATCGACCACCACCAACGGTTGCGTACCGCCGCCCAGACGCTGCATGCGACCGGCCGGACCTTCGAGTTTCGGCAACACCCGGAGGATCTCGTCCAGCGCGTAGTCCAGGCCGAGCAAGGCGCCGACCGCTGCCAGCACGTTGCTCAGGTTGAAACGACCGAGCAAGGCGCTGCGCAAATGATGTTCGCCCTGGGGCGTGACCAGAGTGGCGCGCACGCCCTCGTCGTTGAACTGCGCTTCACGGCAATACAGGTAGGCGCTGGCATCTTCCAGGCTGTAGCTGATCAGCCGCGATTCATGTTTTTCAGCCGCCAGTTGCCGACCGAAATCGTCGTCGAGGTTGATCACCCGGCAGCTCAGATCGGCCCAGCCGAACAGCTTGGCCTTGGCGTCGGCGTAAGCCTCCATGGTCCCGTGATAGTCCAGGTGATCGCGAGACAGGTTGGTCATGACCGCCACATCGAACGCCAGCGCGGTGACGCGACCTTGATCCAGCCCATGGGAGGAGACTTCCATCGCCACGGCCTTGGCGCCGGCCTTTTTCAGGTCGGCCAGGGTCGCCTGCACGGCAATCGGGTTGGGCGTGGTGTGCAGACCGCTTTGCAGCGCACCATAAAAGCCGCTGCCCAGGGTGCCGACGATGCCGCAATGCTGGCCGAGCAGGTCCAGCGCCTGGGCGACCAATTGGGTGACGCTGGTTTTTCCGTTGGTGCCGGTCACCCCGATCATGTTCAAGTGACGGCTCGGTTCGCCGTAAAAACGACCGGCGATATCCGACAACTGCGCTGCCAGGCCTTTGACCGGAATCAGTGGCACATCGGTAATAGGCAGGACGGTGGCGCCTTCCACTTCATAGGCCACGGCCGCCGCACCGCGCTGCAAAGCATCGACAATATGGGTACGACCATCCACCTTGCCGCCCGGGACCGCAAGAAACAGGTCGCCGGCACGTACATTGCGGCTATCGAGGGTCAGCTCGCGAATCAACAGATCACGGCCAGCGTGGGCAAAAATTTTGTTCAGGCTAAGAGACATCAGCCGCGCCCTCCATTGGCTTTAATTAAATTGCCGGGGGTGGCATTGGCTTGTTCCACGGGTGGCAGGTTATCGGGGGTGATATTCATCAGGCGCAGGGTACCGGACATCACTTTGCTGAACACCGGCGCCGAGACCAGGCCACCGTAGTAGCCAGCCTTGCTCGGTTCATCGATCACCACCACGATTGCGTAACGCGGATCGTCCATGGGACCGAAGCCTGCGAACAGCGAACGATAGGAGTTTTCGGCATAGCCTTTGGTGCCCACAGAAGTCTTGCGCGCGGTACCACTCTTGCCAGCTACGTGATACGCCGGCACCTGTGCACGGAACACGCCGCGTGGTGCTTCGATCACTTGCTGCAACATGCCTTGCATGGTTTTCGCGACGTGCTCCGAAATCACCTGAGTGGTTTGCGCAGGCTTATCGGTTTTGATCAGGGTCAGCGGTGCGATCCGGCCATGGTTGGCCAATGCCGAGAAGGCGTGGACCAGCTGAATGGCGGTGACCGACAAACCGTAGCCGTAGGACAGCGTGGCCGTTTCAGCCTTGCGCCATTCGCGGTAGTTCGGCAGGTTGCCGACGCGCTCGCCCGGGAAAGCCAGACCGGTGTCCTGGCCCAGGCCTACCCTCTGCATCAAGCGGTAGATGTTTTCACCACCGACATCGAAGGCGACCTTGCTCATGCCGACGTTACTGGAGTTGATCAGAATTCCGGTCAGATCGAGGACTGGCCCTTCGGTCCTGGAAACGTCACGAATGGTGTATTTGCCGATCTGCAAAGTACCCGGATAAACCTCGACGGTGTCGCTCGGCTTCCAGCGCCCGGTTTCCAGGGCGGCACTCATGGAGATTGCCTTCATGGTCGAACCCGGCTCGAACACGTCGATCATGGCGCGGTTGCGCATCATCGCCGGCTGCAGGTTGCGACGGTTATTCGGGTTGTAGGTCGGCTGGTTGACCATGGCCAGGATCTCGCCGGTCTTCACGTCCATGATCACCAGGCTGCCGGCCTTGGCGCCGTTCTCGACGATGGCATTGCGCAGTTCGCGATTGGCCAGATATTGCAGGCGCAGATCAATGGACAACGCCAAGGGCTTTCCGGCCTTGGCGTTTTTGGTGACCTGGACATCCTTGATCAGCCTTCCGCGCCGATCCTTGATGACTTGTCGCTTGCCGGGCACTCCGGCGAGCCACTCATCGTAGGCCAGCTCGACCCCTTCTCGCCCGCGGTCATCGATATCGGTAAAACCCACCATGTGCGCGGTGACTTCTCCGGCCGGGTAGAAGCGCCGGAACTCTTCGATGCCATACACACCCGGCACTTTCAGATCGAGCACCAGCTGGCCCTGCTCCGGGGTCAAGCCGCGGACCAGGTAAATGAATTCCTTGTTGGCCTGAGCTTCGAGACGCTCGGCCAGCACTTTAGGCTCTTGCCCCAGTGCAGCCGCCAACGCCGGCCACTTGTCCTTGGCCACCTGCATTTCCCTGGCGTTGCCCCACAGGGTGGTCACCGGAGTACTGACAGCCAAGGGCTCGCCGTTACGGTCGGTAATCAAGCCGCGGTGCGCAGGGATGGGGATATGCCGAACGCTGCGTGCGTCGCCCTGACCTTTGAGGAAAGCCCGGTCCACGACCTGCAGATCGATGATGCGCCAGGCGATCGCACCCACCATCAGTGCCAGCAAACCCAGCACCAGACGGAATCGCCAAGGATAAAGGGCGCCTTCGAGTTTCATCATGGCGCCACCATCCGAACTTCGGCTGCGCCAGGAATACGCATCTTCAGTTGTTCGCTGGCCAGTACTTCGATACGGCTATGAGCGGTCCAGGTACTCTGCTCGAGAATCAGCCGACCCCATTCGGCTTGGGTCTTGTCACGCACACTCAACTCGCCGTACAGGGTATTGAGCAGCTGCCGGTTCCAGTGGGCGCTGTAGGACACCGCGATCGCGGAAACCAGCACACCTATAAACAGGAGCAGCATGAAAAAGCTCCCGCCTGGAAGTGGTTTGGCGAAGAGCTTGCTCACCGCAGCTTCTCCGCGACACGCATGACGGCGCTACGCGAGCGTGGATTGGCCTTGAGTTCGGCTTCGGAAGCGAACTGCGCCTTGCCATGAACCTTGATTTTCGGGACGAAGGCTTCGAAGCGCACCGGCAGGTTGCGCGGAAGGTTATCGCTCTCGCCTTTGACCAGGCGACGCATGAACAATTTGACGATGCGGTCTTCCAGCGAATGGAAGCTGATGACCACCAGGCGGCCGCCTACTTCGAGGGCTTCCAGCGCGGCTTCGAGGCCGGTTTCCAGATCACCCAGTTCGTTGTTGACGTGAATGCGCAAACCCTGGAATGCCCGGGTCGCCGGGTGCTTGCCCTTTTCCCAGGCCGGATTGGCGACTTTCAGGACTTCGGCCAGATCGCCGGTACGCTCGAACGGCTTGATTACACGGCGTTCGACGACTGCACGGGCCATGCGCCCGGAGAAGCGTTCTTCGCCGTATTCCTTGAACACCCGGGCGATTTCTTCCGCCGGAGCCGTGGCGATGAATTCGGCGGCACTGACTCCGCGGCTCGGGTCCATGCGCATGTCCAGCGGGCCATCATTCATGAAGCTGAAACCGCGCTCCGGATCATCGAGCTGTGGCGAGGACACGCCCAGGTCAAGCAGAACCCCGTTGACCTTGCCGGCCAGGCCGCGTTCGGCGATTTCCGCCCCCATCTCGGCAAAGCTGCGCTGCACAACGACAAAGCGGCCGTCTTCGGCCGCCAGCGCTTGCCCGGTGGCAATCGCTTGAGGATCCTTGTCGAACCCCAGCACCCGACCATCGGGACCGAGCTGGCTGAGTATCAGGCGACTGTGTCCGCCGCGCCCGAACGTTCCGTCCAGATAGCAGCCATCAGGGCGTACAGCGAGAGCCTCGACGGCTTCGTCAAGCAGTACGGTGATGTGGTTAAAGCCGCTATCAATAGTCACAGGATCAAATCACGCAGTTCATCAGGCATGGCGCCCGGTTGTTGAATAGCAGCCAGGTCCGCAGCAGAAACTGCGTCCCAGGCATCCTCGTCCCATAATTGGAACTTGTTCAGTTGGCCGACCAGCATCACGCGCTTATCGAGTTTTGCGTACTCGCGCAGACGTGGCGGAACCAGAAAACGACCACTGCCATCGAGCTCGAGGTCGACGGCATTACCAATCAGTAAACGTTGCAAACGACGGTTTTCTTCGCGTAGAGAAGGCAGTGCGCGTAGCTTGGTTTCGATCAACTCCCACTCATCGAGGGGATAAACACATAAACAAGGGTCAACGGCATCAATGGTGACAATTAATTGGCCAGCACTGCGCGAAACCAGCTCGTCACGATACCGGCTCGGCATGGCAAGCCGACCCTTCGCATCGAGGCTGATAGCGTTAGCTCCGCGAAACACTTCTGCGCTTCTCCAAATTTTAGCGTTTTTCGTTCAAAAAACCCACTTCGTGCCACTTTTCGCCACTTTCGCACACTATAGGAATGCGCCTACCGCACCGTCAAGGCGCGACTTCAACGAAAAGCCTTACAAAACTGAGATTTAGGAGTCTGAAAGAGGGAGTAGCAGGAATTTAGCGGACGTTTCGACCCGCGAACTTCAACCGGAGCAGTGAGCTACGGCCAGAAGTTAATGTGATTTATTAAGAGTAAGATTTTTTCGATCTTACAAAAGTGCTAATACTATTGATTTAATCAGAGAGGGTAATTGCTATTACCACCCCCCTGCTGTCAGCGATTCAAACAGGGAGGAATCGGCATTGCAACGCCCTGCCGTCGGCGATCGAGACAGGGAAGGGAAAAGGTGGAGAGTCGATCTGTAAGCCGGGTTCTGTCGAGGACAGTCATTCGTCTACGATGGCCATCACTGGACATCTTTAGCAACCTACCCGGTTCCAGCGCGGGCCACGCCTTGGAACCCTATTTGGTCTTGCTCCGAGTGGGGTTTACCTAGCCACGAACTGTTGCCAGTCGTGCGGTGCGCTCTTACCGCACCTTTTCACCCTTACCGGCACCGAAGTGCTTAGGCGGTTATTTTCTGTGGCACTTTCCGTAGGCTCACGCCTCCCAGGCATTACCTGGCACTCCGCCCTATGGAGCCCGGACTTTCCTCCCCCCTCTAATTTTCATAGAAGGCAGCGACTGTCCAATCGACTCTCCGCGGCGAAGATTAACGGCAGAGCCGCCGAAGAACAAGCGCTAAAAGCCTTTTGCCTCTCTGTAACCCGCAGGCTACTCACCTTTCTGCTTATCCAGGGCAACCTGATACAAGACATTTTTCCGCTCGCCGGTAATTTCCGCAGCCAGGGCCGCGGCTCGTTTAAGCGGCATCTCCTTGAGCAGCAAATCGAGAATGCGCATCGCCTCGCTACTGACGGCCTCCTCGGTTTGCGGCGCGGACCAGCCAGCGACCAGTACAACGCACTCGCCACGCTGCTGATTGCTGTCGCTCTCGACAAAAGCCCGCAGGTCCGCCAGCGGCAACCCCTTGAGCGTTTCGAACGTCTTGGTCAACTCACGGGCCAGCAAAGCCGGTCGCTCAGCACCGAATACCAATTCCAGATCCTGCAGACACTCGAGAATCCGGTGCGGGGCTTCGTAGAAGATCAGCGTGCGCGGCTCTTCCTTTAATAGCTCCAGACGAGCCCGACGCCCCACCGCCTTGGCCGGCAGAAAGCCTTCGAAGATAAAACGATCGGACGGCAAGCCCGCCGCGGACAAGGCCGCGATCAGCGCACAGGCTCCCGGAACCGGAACCACATTGATACCCGCAGCACGGGCCTGACGCACCAGATGGTAGCCAGGATCGGAAATCAACGGGGTACCGGCGTCGGAGATCAGCGCCACATTGTCACCCGCCAGCAATCGGGTGATAAAGCGGCTGCCTTCGTCGCGCTCATTGTGCTCATGGCAGGCTGCCAGCGGAGTCGAAATTCCGAAGTGCTGCAACAAACGCAGGGAATGGCGCGTATCTTCGGCGGCGATCAGCGCCACCTCGCGCAGTATTTTCAACGCCCGCGCACTGATGTCATCCAGGTTGCCAATGGGCGTCGCCACCACATAAAGCGAGCCAGCAGCGGAATTCAAAGCACCTGGAACAGTCAAAGCGCACACCTCGCGATCGGTAAAAGGCGCCATTGTAGCGCGTAGAGCCCCTGCGAATGCGCATGACAGACACGCTGTATTGCCACGTTTTTCAGCCTTTTTCGATGCATTGCAACATTTGCACCCGCTAAATAGCCAGATTGACGCCAGTAACATCGCGCCCCGGCCAGTGCTTGGGTACAATTCCACGCTAATTTGATCGAGTATCAGGAACACTACATGATCGCTTGCCTGCGGCTGTTCACTGCCCTCTGCCTCGCTGCCCTATTGGCGGCGTGCGCCAGCTCGCCCTCGTCCAGCCTTGGCGAACTCCCACGGACTCCGGATGCCAGTATCGAGCAGCTGCTCGAACAGGCCGCCACCAGCAAGACGCCGGAGAAAGCGGCGTTGCTGCGCCTGAGTGCGGCGGACCTGGCCTACCGCCAGAAAAATCCCGGCCAGGCCGCGCAGATTCTTGCGCAAGTCCCGATGGAA
Source organism: Pseudomonas sp. KH_050 (assembly GCF_057838875.1). NCBI lineage: Bacteria > Pseudomonadati > Pseudomonadota > Gammaproteobacteria > Pseudomonadales > Pseudomonadaceae > Pseudomonas > Pseudomonas sp. KH_050. Next base: position 5,711,955 of record NZ_CM174478.1, read on the forward strand.
CAACTCAAGCCCGGCCAACAGGTCTTCGCCAGCACGCTGGCGGCCGAACTGGCCATGGCCCGCAACCAGCCCAAGGCAGCGCTGAGCGCCTTGAGCCATCCGAGCCTGCAGCGCCTGAGTGAATTGCCGGAAGAGCAACAGATCCGTACCGGCACTGTCCACGCCCTGGCGCTTGAGGCCGACGGCCAGACTCTCGCCGCCGCTCGGGAGCGCATCTTTATTGCTCCACTGCTCAGCGGTGACGCCGCGAGCAAGAACCACGAAGCAATCTGGACATTGATCGCCTCCTTGCCCACCGATCAATTGCAACCCGGCAGTGATGACGATCTCGGTGGCTGGCTGAGCCTGGCACTGGCGGTAAAAACCGCCGGCACCCTGGAGCAGCAACAGACGGCTATCGACAACTGGCGCGCGCAGAACCCGAAACACCCGGCCGCCATTCAACTGCCGCTACCGCTGACCCAGCTCAAGCAACTGGCCAGCCAGCCGATTAGCAAAATCGCCTTGCTGCTGCCTCAGGAAGGTCCTTTGGCCGCGGTGGCCAAAGCCCTGCGCGAAGGTTTCATGGCGGCTCATTACCAGGCCCAGCAAGCCGGGCAGAAGCCACCGAGCATCGAGTTCTATGACAGCTCACGCCTGACCTCCCTGGACGAGTTCTACCGCAAGGCCCAGGCCGATGGCGTGCAACTGGTGATCGGGCCGCTGGAAAAGCCACTGGTCAAGCAACTCAGTGCTCGCCCGCAACTGCCGATTACCACCCTCGCCCTGAACTACAGCGAAGGCAACCAAGGCCCGGTGCAACTGTTTCAGTTCGGCCTTTCCGCCGAAGACGAAGCCCGCGAAGTCTCGCGCCGTGCCCGCGCCGATGGTCTGCAACGCGCCGCCGCCATGGTCCCCAAAGGCGAATGGGGCGATCGCGTACTCAAGGCCTTCCGCCAGGACTGGGAAGCCAACGGCGGCACCCTGATCGGCGTCGAGCGCGTGGACCAACCGGTGACCCTGGCCCAGCAGATCGCCAATCTGTTCCAGCTGCGTCAGAGCGAAGGCCGCGCCAAAAGCCTGCAGAGCACCGTTGGCTCGCAAGTCGCCGCACAGCCTTCGCGCCGCCAGGACATCGAGTTCCTGTTCCTCGCCGCGACCCCACAACAGGCGCAGCAGATCAAACCGACGCTGAATTTCCAGTACGCAGGCGATGTGCCGGTTTATGCCACCTCCCACGTATTCAGCGCCAGCGGCGATCAAAACCAGTACAACGACATGAATGGCGTGCGCTTCTGTGAAACGCCATGGCTGCTGGATGCCAACGATCCGCTGCGCAAACAAGTGTCAGCACAATGGCCGCAAGCCGGCGGTAGCCTGGGACGCTTGTATGCCATGGGTGTCGATGCCTATCGCCTGGCACCGCGCCTGGGTCAACTCAAGGCCTTGCCAGACAGTCGCATCGAAGGCGTGTCGGGCAGCCTGAGCATGAGCCAGACTCAACGGATCCAGCGCCAGCTGCCTTGGGCCGAGTTCGTCAGCGGCCAGGTTCAACGCCTGCCCGATACCCCCCACTGATGCCCGACAGATCACGCCAGCAAAGCGGTCGAGATGCGGAAAGCCAAGCGCTCAAGCATCTCCAGCAACAGGGTCTGCGCCTGCTGGCGCAGAACTGGTTGTGCAAACGCGGCGAGCTTGATCTGGTCATGCTTGACGGCGATACAGTAGTATTCGTCGAAGTCCGTTACCGACAACACACACAATGGGGTGGCGCACTCGGCAGCATCGATGCACGCAAGCGCCAGAAGCTGATACTCGCCGCGCAGTATTTTCTGCAGCGCGAGTCACGCTGGGCCGATTACCCCTGCCGCTTCGATGTGGTCGCCATAGACAGCGCAATGGGCGCAGCACCTCATTTGAACTGGCTACGGAATGCCTTTGACAGTTGATCGAAGCGCTCGATCCGAGCCGGACATTTTCACTCAACCATTTTGCTCTTTGCTTTGCGGGCTGCACTTTCATGTGCCGGAAAGCCGCGCCACTTAAGGTCACACAGATGGACATGCAATCGCGAATTCGCCAGCTTTTTCAGGCCAGCATCGATACCAAGCAACAGGCGATGGACGTACTTGCACCTCACATCGAGCAAGCCAGCCAGGTAATGGTCAACGCCCTGCTCAACGAAGGCAAAATGCTCTCGTGCGGTAACGGCGGCTCTGCCGGCGACGCACAGCATTTCTCCTCCGAGCTGCTCAACCGCTTCGAGCGCGAGCGCCCGAGCCTGCCGGCCATCGCATTGACCACCGACAGCTCGACGATCACCTCGATCGCCAACGACTACAGCTACAACGAAATCTTCTCGAAACAGATCCGCGCCCTCGGCCAACCCGGCGATGTTTTACTGGCGATTTCTACCAGCGGCAACTCGGCAAACATTATTCAAGCGATCCAGGCCGCACATGATCGCGAAATGATTGTCGTAGCATTGACTGGACGCGATGGCGGCGGCATGGCTTCGCTGCTATTGCCCGAAGACGTCGAAATTCGCGTACCGGCCAATGTCACTGCACGTATTCAAGAAGTCCACCTGCTGACGATCCATTGTCTTTGCGACTTGATCGACAGCCAACTGTTCGGGAGTGAAGAATGACCCCTAATCGCCTTGGCCTGCTGGCCTTGACCCTGTGTCTCGGCATCAGCGGCTGCACCTCGGTAGTTAACGCCAGCCGTGAGGCGCCGATCGATGATGACCGCGGCACTCGCACCTTCGGCAGCAAGATCGACGACTCCCTGATCGAAACCAAGGCCGGCGTGAACATCGCCAAGGCCAATCCAGACCTCGACCACAGCTCGCACATCGTCGTCACCAGCTTCAACGGAGTCGTACTGCTGGCCGGACAGACTCCGCGCGCCGACCTCAAGGCTCAGGCCGGACAAGTCGCCGGCGCCGTCCAGCGCGTGAAGACGGTGCATAACGAACTGCAAGTTCTGCAGCCCTCCTCGCTGCTGGCGCGCCAGAACGACACCTGGCTGACCGCCAAGATCAAGACCCAGATGCTCACCGACCCCAGCATCCCTGGTTCACGCATCAAAGTCGTGACCGAGAATGGCATCGTTTACCTGCTGGGCTTGTTGACCAGACAGGAAGCCGCCCGGGCCACCAGCCTGGTGCAGGGCGTTTCCGGCGTACAGAAGATCGTCAAACTGTTCGAGTACATCGACTGACGCCTGTAGGAGCTGCCGGAGGCTGCGATCTTTTGATCTTGAAAAGCAAAGCCAAAAGATCGCAGCCTTCGGCAGCTCCTACGTAATAAAAAAGGCGATCCTTGCGGATCGCCTTTTTTGTTATTTGACCACTTTCAAACTGGGCCGGCCGCTTGGACGCGGCGGCTCGTTATCAGGTGGCGGAACGTCATCATCCGGCTCGATGTCTTCATCGTCTTCCATGGAAGACTCCAGATCGAAGACCATACCCTGACCATTCTCTCGGGCATAAATACCCAGGATCGCAGCTATAGGCACGTACAGCGTATGCGGCACACCGCCGAAACGCCCTTCGAAGCTGACTGCATCGTTATCCATGTGCAAATGCCGTACTGCACTGGGCGATACGTTCAGGACAATCTGGCCGTCACTGGCAAAGCCCTGCGGCACCTGCACCGACGGGTATTCGGAATTGACCAGCATGTGCGGGGTGCAATCGTTATCCACAATCCACTCATAGAGCGCACGGACCAGATAAGGTCGACTGGAGTTCATAGCGGCTCCTTAAGCTTTAGCGCATATCGCGTTCGACACCAGACAGACTCGCCTGGAAAGCCTCACGCGCAAACTGGCGCTCCATATAATCAAGCAGCGGCTTGGCCGGCCGCGGCAACTCAATACCTAGAATCGGTAAACGCCAGAGTATTGGCAATAGGCAGCAATCGACCAGGCTTTGTTCCTCACTGAGGAAAAATGGCTTGTCGGCGAACAACGGCGAAACACCGGTGAGACTTTCGCGCAGCTCTTTACGAGCCTGTACGCGAGCGGCTTCCTTGCTGCGTGGATCCAGAATCAGATCCACCAGCCCACACCAGTCACGCTGAATGCGATGGATCAGCAGACGGCTATTGGCACGCGCCACCGGATAAACCGGCAGCAAGGGCGGATGCGGGTAACGCTCATCCAGATACTCCATCACCACGGTTGACTCCCACAACGCCAGATCACGATCGACCAGGGTGGGCAAGCTGCCGTAAGGGTTCACTTCGATCAGTTTCGGCGGATGACGACCCACCTCCACGCTGATGATCTCGGCGCTGACACCCTTCTCTGCGAGCACGATGCGTACTCGGTGGGAATAGTGGTCGGCGGGGTCGGAGTAACAGGCCAACCGATTGGTCACGCCCATGGCGGTCCTCCTCGCTTGTTGAAATTATCGGGAGCGGAAAAACGAGCGCGCCCAGAGGGCGCCTCCCGTAACGTCTGGAGATCCAGACTCGTTACACTTTCAGAGACGCCCTTGGGCGCGCGCGATCAACAGCAATTGCTTACAGCTTAATCAATGAACATCCTTCCAGTATTCGCGCTTGAGCAGATAAGCGAATACGAAGAAGAAGGCCAGGTACAGCAACACGTAGGTACCGATGCGCTGATGCTGCAGCTTCACCGGGTTGGCCGAGTAGGCCAGGAAGGTCACCAGATTCTTGACCTTCTCGTCGAACTGCTCTTCGTTCAGCGTGCCGGTTTTCGGCAACACGGTCAGCTGATCGCAGGCTTCGTGAGTCAAAGCGGTGCCGGTCAGCGGATCGAATTGCTTTTTACCGTCTTCGACGATTTGAACTTGTTTGCAGCCTACCACCTGACGACCTTGCAGGCCGACCAGGACGTTAGGCATACCGACGTTCGGGAATACCTTGTTGTTCACACCGTAAGGACGAGACGGATCTTCGTAGAAAGATCGCAGGTAGCCATACAGCCAGTCCGTACCACGAACGCGAGCCACCAGGGTCAGGTCGGGCGGAGCCGCACCGAACCAGCTCTTGGCATCGGCCGATTGCATGCCGATGTTCATGTGGTCGCCGATCTTGGCGCCGGTGAACACCAGGTTCTTGAGCATCAGATCATGGGGAATGCCCAGATCGTCGGCAACGCGCTCATAGCGCTGGAACTTGGCGCTGTGGCAGCCCATGCAATAGTTGGCGAATGTACGCGCGCCATCTTGCATTGCGGCCTTGTCGGAAACGTCGATATCGACCTTTTCCAACTCAGGAGCGCCAGCCGTCGACGCGAACGAGAACACAGGCAAAGCAGCAAGAATCAGTACAGCAAATAGCTTTTTCATCAGCCAGTCACCCTTTCCGGAACCGGTTTGGTCTTCTCGAGCCGGGTGTAGAACGGCATCAGAATGAAGTAGGCGAAGTACAGGAAGGTACATACCTGCGACAGTAGTGTACGGCCCGGAGTCGGCGCCAGAACACCCAGCACACCCAGAATCACGAACGAAATGCAGAACACCCAGAGCCAGATCTTGCTCATCCAGCCCTTGTAGCGCATGGATTTGACCGGACTACGGTCGAGCCAAGGCAGGACGAACAGCACCGCGATCGCGCCACCCATGGCGATAACACCCAGGAGCTTGTCCGGAATCGCACGCAGGATCGCGTAGAACGGGGTGAAGTACCAGACCGGTGCAATGTGTTCCGGGGTCTTGAAAGCGTTCGCCACTTCAAAGTTCGGCTTCTCGAGGAAGTAGCCGCCCATTTCCGGGAAGAAGAACACGATCGAGCAGAAGATGAACAGGAACACCACCACGCCGACGATATCTTTCACGGTGTAGTACGGGTGGAAAGCAATGCCATCCAGCGGTACGCCGTTTTCGTCTTTGTATTTCTTGATGTCCACACCGTCCGGGTTATTCGACCCGACTTCGTGCAGCGCCAGGACGTGCAATACCACCAGGCCGAGAATCACGATCGGCAAGGCGACTACGTGCAAGGCGAAGAAGCGGTTCAGGGTAATACCCGAAATCAGGTAGTCACCACGGATCCACTGGGTCAGGTCGTTGCCGATCACCGGGATCGCACCGAACAGCGAGATGATCACCTGGGCCCCCCAGTAGGACATCTGGCCCCACGGCAGCAGGTAGCCCATGAAGGCTTCAGCCATCAGCGCCAGGTAGATCAGCATGCCGAACACCCACACCAGCTCACGCGGCTTCTGATACGAACCGTAGAGCAAACCACGGAACATGTGCAGATAGACCACGACGAAGAACGCCGAGGCGCCGGTGGAGTGCAGCAGACGCAGGATCGAGCCGTACTCGACGTCACGCATGATGTATTCGACGGAAGCGAAGGCCTCTTCCGCCGATGGGGTGTAGCTCATGGTCAGCCAGATACCGGTAACGATCTGGTTAACCAGAACCAGCAGTGCCAGGGAGCCAAAGAAATAGAAGAAGTTGAAGTTCTTCGGGGCGTAATACTTGCTGAGATGGTCTTCCCACATTTTGGTCGCGGGAAAGCGCGCATCAACCCAATCCATGAACTTGCTCATCACGCTTTCTCCGTATCGACGCCAACGACAATGATGTCGTCCGACTCATAGGAATGCGGGGGAACTGGCAGGTTCAAAGGCGCAGGTTGCGACTTGTAGACGCGGCCAGCCAGATCGTAGTGGGAACCGTGGCAAGGGCAGAAATAGCCACCCACCCAGTCCGCGCCCAGATCCACAGGCGCCACTTCTGGACGGAAGGTCGGTGAACAGCCCAGGTGCGTGCAAATTCCGATCAGCAGCAGAATTTCTGGCTTGATCGAACGCACTACCGGGTCGACATAAGTCGGTTGTGTCGAGTTCTTGGAGTCAGGGTCAGCGAGCTTCCCCTCGATCTTTTTCAGATTCCCCAGGATTTCCTCGGTACGGCGGACAATGAACACCGGCTGACCGCGCCACTCAGCAATCATCTGCTGGCCCGGCTCGATCTTGCTGACATTCACTTTCACCGGTGCACCTGCGGCTTTCGCCTTGGCACTGGGAAACCATGACCCCACGAACGGGACCGCAGCCCCCACCGCTCCTGCAGCACCCACCACGGACGTGGCTGCTACCAAGAAGCGACGCCGGCCTGCATTCACGCCGTCATTGCTCATTCAGTCCTCTCCCATCAGCTTTGTGGCCTGTTAAATCAGGCATCTACTAAGTAAAAATCTGAACTTATAAAAATTTTGCCGAATGGTAATGAAAACCCCCTATTCTGACAAGGTAATTACCATCCCACTCCAGCGCGAAGCCTTGTAATGCAAGGGGGCTGCGGATGTGGCAAGTTGTCACAGCTAAAATCATCGCCCATAAAAAACGCCCAGATCCGTGAGGAAACTGGGCGCTTTGAACGTAAAAGCGAATTAACGCTTCGAGTACTGCGGACGCTTACGCGCTTTACGCAGACCAACTTTCTTACGTTCAACTTCACGTGCATCACGAGTAACGAAGCCAGCTTTGCGCAGAGCACCGCGCAGAGTTTCGTCGTACTGCATCAGAGCGCGAGTGATACCGTGGCGGATTGCGCCAGCTTGACCACTTACACCACCACCGATCACGGTGACGTAGATGTCGAATTTCTCGACAGTCTCAGTCAGTTCCAGCGGCTGGCGAACTACCATGCGGGCAGTTTCGCGACCGAAGAAATTTTCCAGGGTGCGGTTGTTGATGGAGATGTTACCAGTGCCCGGACGCAGGAAAACGCGTGCGGTTGCAGTCTTGCGACGGCCAGTGCCGTAATTTTGAGTCGCCGACATAATGAACTATTCCGTTAAAACTTCAGTTCTTGGGGCTGCTGAGCAGTATGAGGGTGTACAGCGCCCGCATAGACTTTCAGCTTACGGTACATGTCGCGACCCAGCGGGTTCTTAGGCAGCATGCCTTTAACCGCGGTCTCGATCACGCGTTCAGGAGCTTTGGCGATCAGCTTTTCGAAGTTGATCGACTTAATCCCGCCCGGGAAACCGGAGTGAGAGTAGTACATTTTGTCAGTGAACTTGGCGCCAGTGACACGTACTTGCTCAGCGTTGATCACGACGATGTAGTCACCGGTGTCAACGTGCGGAGTGTACTCAGGCTTGTGCTTGCCACGCAGGCGGCTCGCGATTTCGGTGGCCAGACGACCCAGGGTCTGACCAGCAGCGTCGACGATGAACCAGTCGCGCTTTACTGTTTCCGGTTTAGCAGTAAAAGTTTTCATTCTTTATAGCCTCAGGGGCCGCCCTGATAAATTAGACGGCGGATCTTACTGAATAGTGCGTACTTTGACAAGTCAAAGGCAGCCGGATACAGACGCTATCGGGGGCTCGGGTCAGCGCGTCCGTTCAACGGCAAGATTCTTCGGCAGGCGGCGCATCACTTCCACCGCAGAAAGAGGTGCGCAATTATGCAGATTGCGAAAAAATTTTCAACCTGCTTTTATGAATGTTTTGCCAAGGGAGCACCCGATGGACTATCGCCAGCTAGGCAGAACCGACCTGAACGTGAGCGCCATCTGCCTCGGGACCATGACCTGGGGCGAGCAAAACAGCGAGGCAGAGGCCTTCGCCCAGATCGAGCGAGCCAAGAGCGCCGGGATCAATTTCATCGACACCGCCGAGATGTACCCGGTGCCGCCCAAAGCCGAAACCTACGCCAGCACCGAACGCTACCTCGGAAACTGGTTCAAGACCCGTGGTGATCGCGCCGACTGGGTCCTGGCCAGCAAGATCGCCGGCCCCGGCAACACCATCGACTATATTCGCGACGGCCAGCTCAAGCACAACCGCAAGCACATCGTCGAAGCACTGGACGCCAGCCTCAAGCGCTTGCAGACCGACTGGATCGACCTGTACCAATTGCACTGGCCGGAGCGCAGCACCAACTTCTTCGGTCAGCTCGGCTACACGCACAAGGCCGATGAGGACTTCACGCCACTGGAAGAAACCCTCGAAGCACTGGACGAGCAGGTCAAGGCCGGCAAGATCCGCCATATCGGCCTGTCCAACGAAACCCCGTGGGGCACCATGAAGTTCCTCGCGCTGGCCGAACGCCGCGGCTGGTCAAGAGCGGTATCAATCCAGAATCCCTACAACCTGCTCAACCGCAGTTTCGAGATCGGCCTGGCGGAAATCGCCATCCGCGAACAGTGCGGCCTGCTGGCTTATTCACCGCTGGCGTTCGGCTTTCTCTCAGGCAAATACGAAGGCGGGGCTCGCCCACCCAAAGGCCGCCTGAGCCTCTACAGCCGCTTCAGCCGCTACTTCAACCCACAGTCGGAGGCTGCGTGCAGCCGTTACGTCGCACTGGCCCGCGAACACGGTCTCGATCCGGCGCAAATGGCCTTGGCCTATGTGACGCATCAGCCATTCGTGACCAGCAACATCATTGGGGCCACGACCCTGGAGCAGCTGGAGAGCAATTTGGCGAGTTTCGACCTGACGTTGTCGGATGACGTGCTGGCGGGGATTGAGGCGATTCACAAAGATCACCCGAATCCGGCGCCGTAATTTTCAGCGCGCCCGAAAAGATCGCAGCCTGCGGCAGCTCCTACGGATGTACACCTGTAGGAGCTGCCGTAGGCTGCGATCTTTTGCAGGCCCCGCCGATTGATTAAAGCGACCGCGCAATAATCTCCTTCATGATCTCGTTGGTCCCCGCATAGATCCGCTGTACCCGCGCGTCGGCCCAGGCGCGGGCGATCGGGTATTCCCACATGAAGCCGTAGCCGCCATGCAACTGCACGCACTCGTCGAGCACTTTGCATTGCAGGTCGGTGCCCCAGTACTTGGCCATCGCCGCTGTCGGCACGTCCAGCTTGCCTTGCAGATGCAACTCCAGGCAGCGGTCGACGAACACCCGGCCGATCTGAATCTCTGTCGCCATCTCGGCCAGCTTGAAGCGGGTGTTCTGGAAGTCCGCGATCGCCTTGCCGAACGCCTTGCGTTCGCGGGTGTACTCCAGCGTCCACTGCAATGCCGCTTCGGCCGATGCCAGACCGCCTACCGCGACCGTCAGGCGCTCCTGAGGCAACTCCTGCATCAGATAGGCGAAGCCCATCCCGGCCTGCCCCAGCAGGTTCTCCTTGGGCACACGGACGTCCTGGAAGAACAGCTCGGACGTGTCCTGGGCCTTCATCCCGACCTTTTCCAGACGCTTGCCTTTGGAGAAACCTGGCGTGTCAGCTTCCACCAGGAACAGGCTGGTGCCCTTGGCGCCGGCTTTCGGGTCGGTCTTGGCCACGACAATCACCAGATCAGCGAGAAAGCCGTTGGTAATGAAGGTTTTCGAGCCATTGATCACGTACTCGTCACCGTCCAGCACTGCCGTGGTCTTCACCCCTTGCAGGTCCGAACCGGCACCCGGCTCGGTCATCGCGATGGCCGTGACCATCTCGCCAGAGACCAGTTTCGGCAGGTACTTGTGCTTCAGCGCTTCACTGCCGTAATGCAGGATGTAGGGCGCCACAATGTCCGAGTGCAGCGAAAAACCGATGCCGGTCAAGCCGAGACGCCCGACCTCCTCGATCACCACCGCACTGTAGAGAAAGTCTGCCCCGAGGCCACCGTATTCTTCCGGCAGATGCGAGCAGAGCATCCCTGCCTCCCCCGCCTTGTTCCACAGTTTGCGGTCGATGTACCCCTGTTTTTCCCATTGCCCATGGAACGGCACGGCCTCTTTCTCGAGAAACGTGCGCACGCTGTCGCGAAAGAGCTCGTGCTCGGAACTGAACAAGGTTCTGGGAATCATGCGGGCACCTGTAATTATTGTTAGCCGGGATTGACTCACAGAGCCTAAGCCTGTGATCCGATACAGGACACTGGACACATGCGACAAAAAATAAGACGATCCAGCCGTTTGGTGACCACTTTCCCCTATAAGAATAATTGAATATGTCTATCCAGCTCTCCACGCCCCTGCGGCGCGTCAGCATCCTGGCTATCGACCGGGTTTTCGCTTTCACCCTGATGCAGGCCAAGGATTTCTTCCATCTGGCCAGCCTGCGTTATGGCAAACAACTCGGTCACGGCCTGACTCCGGCCTTCGAAACCCGTCTGGTCAGCCCTGATGGAAAACCGGTGTGCAGTTTCAGTGATGTGATCCTGCCGGTGGACGGTGGCCTGGAAGATACCGACGTGATCATCCTCCCGGCCTTCTGGGACGATTTCGAAACCCTCTGCCAGCGCTATCCACAAGTACTGCCCTGGCTGCGCGAACAACACGCACGCGGCGCGGTGCTCTGCGGCGAAGCCACCGGGGTGTTCTGGCTCGCTGAGGCCGGCCTGCTCGACGGCAAGGAAGCGACCACCTACTGGCGCTTCTTCAATGCTTTCAGCGAACGCTTCCCCAAGGTCCAGCTCAATCAGGACAAGCACCTGACCGACGCCGACAACCTGTACTGCGCCGGCGGCACCACCTCGGCCTGCGACCTCTACATCTACCTGATCGAGCGCTTCTGCGGAGCCAACGTTGCCCAGGCCGTGGCCCGCGACATTCTCTACGAGGTGCAGCGCAGCTACGCGCCCGGGCGCATCGGCTTCGGCGGGCAGAAACTGCACCAGGACGTGATCATCCTGCAGATCCAGCACTGGCTCGAGGAACATTTCGCCGACAAATTCCGTTTCGAAGACGTCGCCCGCGAACACGGCATGAGCATCCGCAACTTCATGCGCCGCTTCCAGACCGCCACCGGCGACAAGCCGCTGCACTACCTGCAACGCCTGCGCATCGAAACCGCCAAGGGCCTGCTTTCCGCCAGCCGTAAAAGCATCAAGACCATCAGCTATGAAGTCGGTTATGACGATGCGAGTTTCTTTGCCCGGTTGTTCCGCCAGCACACGGAGTTATCGCCGAATCAGTATCGGCAGCAGTTTCAGCAGGCGGCGTAGAGGAGATCGCACCACACCACCCCGCTTCTTCGGCGTAGAGGAGATCGACTTTTGATCTTGACGTCCGTTCAGGCAATCCATTTTCCAGATCTTCAGCACAAAAAAAGGGCCTGCAATGCAGGCCCTTTTTATTTTCCGAAATGTCCTACGGCTTGTGCGCCCGCGACAGGAACTCGTGGGACTGCATTTCCAGCAGACGGCTGAGGGTGCGCTGGAACTCGAAGTTCAGACGACCACCGGTGTAGAGGTCTTTGAGTTCGACTTCAGCGGAGATGATCAGCTTGACGTTACGGTCGTAGAACTCGTCGACCATGTTGATGAAGCGTCGGGCGATGTCGTCGGTGGTGACAGTCATCTGCTCGACGTCGCTGAGCAACACCGCGTGGAAGATCTTGCCCAGTTCGATGTAATCGTTCTGGCTGCGCGGGCCGTCGCAGAGTTCGCGGAAGTCGAACCAGGCCACGTCTTCACAGGTGCGCAAAGCACGGATTTCGCGGTTTTCGATCATCAGCACATCGTTTTCGACAGCCAGAGTGCAATCCGGCGTCAGGGCCTGGAAGCTCTTGCGCAGGCTTTCGTTGGCCGCGGCGTCCAGCGGAAAGTGGAACAGTTCGGCCTGCTCCAGATGCCGCAGACGATAATCGACGCCACTGTCGACGTTGACGATGTCGGTGTTCTGCTTGATCAGGGCGATAGCCGGCAGGAAGCGCGCACGTTGCAGGCCGTCTTTGTACAGACCGTCCGGGACGATGTTCGACGTGGCGACCAGAGTCACGCCATTCTTGAACAGCTCTTCCATCAGCGTGCCGAGGATCATCGCGTCGGTAATGTCGGAGACGAAGAACTCATCGAAACAGATCACCCGCGCCTCGTCGGAGAAACGCTTGGCGATGATGGTCAGTGGGTTTTTCTCGCCAGGCAGGGTCTTCATCTCTTCGTGCACGCGCTTCATGAAGCGGTGGAAGTGAGTGCGGACCTTTTCCTTGAACGGCAGGGCTTCGAAGAAGGTGTCGACCAGGTAGGTCTTGCCGCGACCAACACCACCCCAGAAGTACAGACCCTTGACCGGTGCCTGGTCTTTCTTGCCAAACAGTTTGCCGAACAGGCCCGGCCTGCTCTGCGAGGCTGCGACCAGATCGTCATACAAGCGCTGCAAATGACGCACGGCAGTTTCCTGGGCGGCGTCATGGAAGAATTCCGGGCGTTTCAGATCAGCTTGATATCGTTCTAGGGGCGTCATAATTCGTTAGCAAGGCAACAAAAACGGGCCGTCACTGTAGCGACGGCCCTTGAGAATGGCAATCAACCCTTGGTCGGGCTGATCCGGAATTAGTCCTGCGAAGGGCTCAGAGCCACCCGCAAAGCCTCGATGGCGGCATCCCGCGCAGCGCTGTCGGCAAAGGCCGGACTGTCCGCCACGCACTCACCTTCCACCCAGACGCTGAAGCTCAGCTCTTCGCTGCGCAGATCCAGGTCCTTACCCGCTTGCAGTTGCTTGCTCACCGCACCGGCGGTTTTACCGTCGGGGAAGTTGCGCGACAGCAGCAATTGCTCGCCATCAGCCGCCAACAGACGGAAGCGGAAGCTGCCGTCGTCTTCACGGAAGCTGACGAACCGCGCGGCTTTCACGGCTTTCTTCTTGGTGGTCGTGGTGGTTTGCGCCTGATTGACGAAAGAGCGCAGGCCGACTGCTTCACGCAGTTCGTGGAGGAACGGCGTGGCGACACTGCGCGCTTTCTTCGCGCCGGCCCGGAGGATGTCTTCCAGGTCCGCCGGACGCTCAAGCAGCTTGATATAAGATTCGCGGGACTCGCCCAGTTCGTTGTCCAGCAGCTTGAATAAACGGCTTTTGGCTTCGCCCCAACCCAGCCCCTGCAGCAGCTCACTGCGGAACTCCTCGGCTTGCGCCGGCGTGGCAAAAGCCTGGAACAGGGTGAACAGGTGCGAGTTGTCCGGGTCCTTGGCTTCGCCAGGGGCGCGGGAATCGGTGACGATCCGCGAGATGGCGTCTTTCATTTCCTTGGCGCTGCTGAACAACGGGATGGTGTTGTCGTAGCTTTTGGACATCTTCCGGCCGTCGAGACCTGGCAGCGTGGCCACATCCGCTTCGATCACTGCTTCGGGCATGGTGAAGAATTCTTTGCCCTGGCCGAACAGGTGGTTGAAACGCTGGCCGATGTCGCGGGCCATCTCCACATGCTGGATCTGATCGCGACCGACCGGCACCTTGTGCGCGTTGAACATCAGAATGTCCGCGGCCATCAGCACCGGGTAGCTGTACAGGCCCATGGTAATGCCGGCATCCGGGTCTTCGCCGGTTTCGACGTTCTTGTCCACCGAGGCCTTGTAGGCGTGAGCGCGGTTGAGCAGGCCTTTGGCCGCTACGCAGGTCAGCAGCCAGGTCAGCTCAGGGATTTCCGGGATATCGGACTGGCGATAGAAGGTCACCCGATCCACGTCCAGACCACCGGCCAGCCAGGTCGCGGCGATTTCCAGACGCGAGCGCTGGATGCGCAGCGGGTCATCGCATTTGATCAGGGCGTGGTAGTCGGCCAGGAAGTAGAACGAATCGGCATTGCTGTCACGGCTGGCGAGAATCGCCGGACGGATAGCCCCGGCATAGTTGCCCAGGTGCGGCGTGCCGGTGGTGGTGATGCCGGTGAGAATTCGCGTACGAGTAGTCATGGGTAATCGCTTATCAGACTGCAATCAATTCGAAAGGCGCGGCAGGATCAGATCTTTAAGTTCCGTCAGCTTGCCGTGAAAAAAGTGTCCGCATTCTGCCACTTTCAGCAGCTCATGGGGGCGATCGAGGGCTGCGGACCAGTCGTAGACCAGTTGTGGATCGATCACTTCGTCGGTTTCTGGCTGAATCAGGGTCAGCGGGCAGTTTTTTGGCAACTGATCCTGATCGCCCAGGCGCATGACCGCAGGTGCGACCATGAATAAGTGAGCAAGTGTATCGCCCTTGGCTTCCAGGCGGCCGCCCAGGCTGGCCGCGACGAAACCGCCAAAGGAGAAACCGAACAGGGTGATGGGTAGCTCAGGGTGTTTGGCACGCAACCATTGGGCCGCAGCCTGCGCATCATCGACTTCACCGGTGCCCATGTCATGGCTGCCGGCGCTGGCGCCAACCCCGCGATAATTGAAGCGCAAGGTGATCAAGCCGGCGTCCCGCGCTGTGCGCTGAAGGGTCGACACGACTTTATTGAGCATGGTCCCACCTTGCACCGGATTGGGGTGGCAGATCAGCGCCAGGCCACGGGCGTCGGGCAGATCCAGGTACAAGGCTTCCAATTGGCCAACCGGGCCATCGATAAATACTGGGGTTTCACGCATAAGCAAGGAAGGAACTCCGTGACCTCGAATTGGGTCGACTCGTCTAGCTAAAAGTCTGCGCCTGGCATGATTGCGATCTCATCGCGGTATACAGCGCAGGTCCGAGCCGTTAACGTAAAGCAAAGCCGTTTATAGAGGAAGGACTCGTGGAACACTCGCTCTTAGTTTGGCTGTTGCCGACTCTTGCCCTGGTTGCTGGTGTCGCCATTGGATTCCTGATCGCCCGCCTGCTGCCGAATGCCGCGCCTAACCGCACGCAACGTCAGCTGGATGATATTCAGGAACGTTTTGACAGTTATCAGAATGAAGTGGTTACCCACTTCAACAGCACTGCGTCTTTGGTGCAGAAACTCACTCAAAGCTATCAGGATGTGCAAGACCATCTCGCCGAGGGTGCCAATCGCCTGGCCCTCGACGAACTGACTCGCCAACGCCTGCTGGCCGCGCTGCACGCCGACTCCGTGCAGGCTCCACGGGAACGCCTGACCCCACCACGCAGTCAGGAACCGCCGAAAGATTACGCGCCAAAAACGCCGAATGCACCCGGCATGCTCGATGAGCATTATGGCCTGAAAAAATAACCAGACTTTTCGAGAAACACTAAAAAGCCCGGCCGATCATTGATCGGCCGGGCTTTTTTACGCCTGCGGCTGGGCCGGGCTTACTGGTATTGCTGGCCAGGAATCGGCTTGAGATTGACCTCGACCCGACGGTTCTGCGCGCGGCCATTGACGTCGCTGTTGCTGGCGACAGGATTATCCGGACCGGCACCGCGCGAAGACAGGTTCGCACCGCTAACGCCCTGGGAGGTCAGGTAAGTCGCCACGCTCTGGGCGCGACGCTGGGACAGGTCCATGTTGTGCTGACGGCTACCGGTGCTGTCGGTGTAGCCAACGATTTCGATCTGGTTCTGGTTGAACTCCTTGAGGGAGCCCGCCAGGCTGTTCAGCGGCTGATAGAAACCTGGGGCGATATTCGCCGAATCGGTGGCGAACGTGATGTTGCCCGGCATGATCAGCTTGATCTGATCGCCCTGACGCTGCACTTCGACGCCGGTATTGGCCATGCTTTCACGCAGTTTCTTTTCCTGCTGGTCGGCGTAGTAGCCATAACCGGCGGCGGAGGCGCCGACCACTGCGGCGCCAATCAGCGCACCCTTGCCACGGTTGTCGTGACTGATGGCGGCACCAGCCAGCGCACCGGCCAACGCACCCAGCCCACCGTACTTGGCGGTCTTGCTCATGCCCGTGGAGCTGTCGGCCTGACCCTGGTTGTCATACGGGTTCTGCGAAGCGCAGCCAGACAGCAAAGCCACGGCGGTAGCGACAATAATCAAACGACGCGAGGTGAACATGGAAAGCTCCTACTTTTTTTGCATTCTGTGGTGCAGCGGATGTTGGCAATAGACCTTAACTGGCGTTGGAACACGACAGGCAGCAAAAATTCCGTCGGTTTCTCCAGGCAAATCAATCAGGCCCGCACAAAAGGGTTTTCGCGCATTTCATCGCCCAGACGGGTGTCGGGGCCATGCCCGGTGATCACGGTTGCGTCTTCATCGAGGGTGTACAGACGTTGCTTGATCGAGCGCACGATGGTCGCCTGGTCGCCGCCCCACAAATCCGTGCGCCCTACCCCGCGACGAAACAGGGTGTCACCGGCAATCAGCAGCTTGGCATCGGAAAACCAGAAGCTCATAGACCCTGGTGTGTGTCCGGGTGTGTGCAACGCCACGCCACAGCCGCAGGCCAACTCTTCGTCATCGGCCAACCAGCGATCCGGAGACGGCACTGGCGTATAGGGCACGCCGAACATGCGGCATTGCATTTCCAGGTTGTCCCAAAGGAACTGATCCTCCTTATGCAAGTGCAGCGTGGCGCCGGTTTTTTCCTTCATCTGGCCAGACGCCAGGAAGTGATCGAGATGGGCGTGGGTGTGAATGATGCTCACCACCTTCAGGCCCAAGGCATCGAGCCGCGCCAGAATCAACTCATGATCGCCACCCGGATCGACGACGATGGCCTTTTTGGTGATCGGATCGCCGATGATCGTGCAGTTGCACTGCAACGGGCCGACGGGGAAGGTTTCGCGGATAAGGGCGGGTTTGGCAGCGTCCATGGGTGTTCCTGGAAAAAATGGATCGCCTATTCTGGCACAGCCCACCGGTATCGCCGATGCCGGGGCCGTTACAATTTCCTCAGCGGCGAAGCTGCCTGATTGCAGAATCGACCTACACCAGACAAAGAAACGCCTGACATACCTCCCGCATCGCCTTACCTAGCGTGTTTGTCCCTGCAGATAAAACAAGGACACAGACCGCATGAGGCGTTATAACATCACTGTCGGAGCTAAAACCACCGTCGACGGCACCGTGCGCACCGGCTGGGAGCGCAGCACGATCCATGGCCTGGCCATGGCCCGCGAAGGCGATGAGGTCGTTTGCCCGGCATGCAACAGCATCGGGGTGATTGTCTGCGACGGCCCGCGCCTGGTCGAACGGCTGGATGGACGCCACGCCGCCCTCGACGGCGACCTCTGCCGTTGCCAGTGCGATCCGCCACCGCGGCTGATTGCCAACCAGACCCTCAAGTGTCAGATGATCGAAGGTGGCGACGTCGCGCCACGGGCCAGAGCCGCCGCTCAACCCGCCGCTGCGGCGGCAACCAGTCCCGCGCCAGCCGGGCCGCGCCCCTCCGGTTTCGCGCCGGCAGCGAGCCGTCCCACGCCGACCTTCGCGGAACTGCCGGGACGGGTCTGCGAGAACCTCTGGCGCGGATACCAGCAACGAGCCGAAGCCATCGTGGCGCCGGGCGGCATCCTGATCGCCGACCCCAAGGCGCGCAATCGCGCGATCAATGCCGCCTACGCCCAGTTATGGCTGCACGATCAGCGCTTCCAGTGGGCCGGCCTCGCGGCCTTCGCCTCCAAGCAGGTCGGCTGTGGCCTGCTGCACGCCGCCGATTCGATCGAGAAGATTCAGGCCGAATATGAGGCGGGACAGGGCCTGAAGAATAGCGCCAGGAAAGGGTTCTTTGGCTTGTTCAGCCGCAGTGAGCGAGACAGGCAGGCGAAACTGCGGGAGTTTGAGCAGACGCAGCGTGACTACGAGCAAGCCCGCCGCAACAACCCGCTGCCGAGCATCGACTTCGGGCGCGATGACGGATCGCTGTCGTATGCGCAGCGGCTATACCAGTTCGTGTATGAGATGCTGGCCATGGGCAATACCACGCTGTTTCTGGATGTTTTTCCGCTGCATGTTTTTTACAAAGAGCGTGGGTTGAAGGCGCTTGGAACCTGCCTACCTTCACGCAAAAACATTTATGGGCATGACCAGCACCCGGTGCTGTGGCCGGTCGCGCAGGAGACGCTGAAGTTCGGTACTGACCACGAGGAAATCCTGCAAGCCTTTGAAGCCATGGAGGCAGGCAACATCGCCGAAAGTGTTAAGTTTCTTGCTACGCACGAACAGGTCAACATCTTGCAACCGGTGATGTACAGCAACTCGAAATTGGTAGCTCTGCTGCGCGGCAACCACGTCTCCTACGTCACAGACATCCCGTCAGGCGTCGCTCAAGCCATCGAACTGACGCTCGCCAGTCAGTGCCGTCCTGTCGATGATCGACGCACCATTGGTTTCAGCAATAACCCCCTGGCCGACCTGTCCGACATCGAGCAGCGCATGGCCTTTGTGCTCAAGGCCGCGGCGCAGTTTGACGAACTGCTGCGAAACGACAATCGCCACCAGATCGAACGGGCGATTCTGGATATTGCCGCTGGCCGGGGCGGGCGATGAGCCTGCTGCAACGTGTGGGCTGGCGACGCGCGGTATTTGCACTGGCGGTCGCTGCCCTCCTTACGGTGGCGGCGATTCAAGTGCAATCGGGTGAGCCGGAAATCGCGTTGGTGATTGGCGAGCCTTACGAGTCCATGCGTCAGCGCTCCAGCGCGGTCATTGGTCCAGCCATTCCCGGGCAAGTCTCGTTCAACATTCCCAAGTCTGATGCTCGTCTGCGTTTCACTGACCCTCAATACGGGTTCGTGACCCCACTGGCCCGCTTCTTCACGGTTATTTACCGTAATGAGCGGATCAATAGTGTCCGTATGTCCCCGCAGATCGAACCGCTGTTGCTCGACGATACGCTCAAGGTCGTGCTGGATTTGCAGGAGCAATGGCGCCAAGGGGGCTGGACACCAATCCGGGTCCAGGACTTTCCATCGTTCGCCGACACGCCGCAATGGCGGGCCCGATTGCGCGACGTGAACAAAGGTGGCACGGCCTATTGGCGAGCGGGCGACCAGTACCAGGTGATGCTGGTGGTTAATCGCTTCAGGGACCATAAGCGTCCCACAGAGGAGCGCTACCTCATCACGATCGGCCTTGGCAAGTCTCGGGGTGGGCCTTGAACATGCGTATTAATAACGGAAGCACCATTGGCTTCGGCAACAACCCCATGGCCGACCTGACCGATATTCATCAGCGCATGCCCTTCGTGCTCAAGGCCGCAACGCGGTTTGAGGAGTTGCTGTAGCCCCTGAGGTATGCGATGAGTGAGCTCCCTCATATCGGCTGACGACGTGGCGTGCGCTCACCGGCAACGTGCTGCTTGAGTTGGCACTCGGTTTCCTGCAACACCGGACTGTGCATTCCCTCACTCAAAAAGTCGTTGCGCGTTACGCCAGCAAGCCCAACTCTTTCGCCCGCGCCACAGCCTGGGTCCGGCGTTCGACGCCAAGTTTGCTGTTGATGTGGCTGGCGTGGGTTTTAACCGTGTGCAGGGAGATGAACAGCCGGTCGCTGATTTCCTGGTTCGAGCACCCTTGAGCAATCAATCGCAGCACCGCCAGTTCACGGGTACTGAGGTTTTCCGTGTGATGCTGCGGTTCGACCGGCTCGCGGGTCACGGCCAGCGGTAAACGTTCGAGCAGGCTTTGACGCAACGCTGGTTGCGGGCAAAGCGGCAGTTGCTCCCGCAGCCAGTCGGGATGCCCGGCCAGCAACCACTCGAAAGGTTGCAGGGCGCCCCCCGAGGCCGCTTCAAACGCCTGAGCCAGGGCTTGCCGGGCCTCAGGCTCGCGCCCGCTGCCGAGCAGCAACGCGACCTTCTGATTCAACGCCATCACGCTGAGCATCAGCCGGCCGGTTTGCTGCCCGTGCTCGACCAGTTTATTCAATCGTTGCTCGGCCACCGCCGGCTGCCCCTGGATCACCTCGAGTAACGCCTGTTGCAGTTCGATGTGCAGCGGCAGTTGCGGATGGAACTCCGGAGGCGCGGCCGCCTGTTCACCGTTATAGGTCTGCCCCAACCGCGCCAGCCAGGCTTCGGCCAGATCGGTACGGCCCTGGGCCAGCCACAGCTGGCATTTGACCAGGGTAATCATCGCCAGGTAGTAGATCGGCGGCACGTCCCAGATATGCATCAGACGCTCGGCCTCGGCCAGTTCGGCGAAAGCCCTGGCAAAGTGGCCGCTGTTCCCTTCCTGCGTAGCGATCACGCAATGACCGATCAACACGCTGATATCCCGGCAGGCTCGTGCTTCGATCAGGCCCACCTGCAATCGGGCAAGACCGGCTTCGGGCTGGCAAAGCAGCGTGAGCAAATAACCTTCATACAGGGTCAGACGCGCACGCACCGCATACAGCCGCAGGGCAGACAACCCCTGCAGGCGCTGCAAACCCTGGCGCACTTCATCGAGCGCGCGGAGGATTTCTCCACGGGCTTGCAGCACCCGGGCCCGATCGGAATGGGCCAAGGCTTCGAACAGCGGGTTGCCGACCCGTTGCGCCAACTCCAGAGACTCACGGTTCAAGCCACGGGCACGCCACAGGTCGGCGTCGGCAATCGCCAGATTGGAGAGGGTCGAAAGACACATCAAACGCTGCCCGTAACGCTTTTGCGGCAGGCTTTCCAGTGCTTCGGTGCAATAAAGCCGGGTCAACTCGCGGTTGCCGCGACCACGGGCGATGATTCCGCTCAGTGCCAGCCATTGCGCCAGCATGGATTTCTGCGCGGTCTCCGAAGGCGCCGGCAGGAAACGACTCAAATGGCTGGCCAGCTCCTCGGCCGCGTCCAGCTGACAGGCCAATCCCAACGCCCAGCTGTAGAGGACAATCAACCGTGGCGTGCTGATCAGCAGGCTGTCGGGAAGGTCCATTTTCCAGCGCAACAGCATCCCGACGTTTTGTTCCGCCAACAGTTGCTCTTCGGAAAGGTTCTGCACCAGATTCGCCGCGACATCCAGATGCCCGGCACGCAACGCCTGCTCCACCGCTTCGTCGAGCAGGCCCTGGGCATTGAACCAGCGACAGGCCCGCAGGTGCAGGCTGGCTGCCGGCAATACCGCATTGGCCGTGGGACGGGTCCGCAGCAGGTCGGAAAACAGGTGGTGATAACGGTACCAATGGCCCTGGTCATCCAGGGGCACCAGGAACACCTGATGGGCCTGCAGGTAACGGAGAATTTCGGCGCTGTCGTGGGCTTCGCGCACGGCGTCGCACAACTCGCTGCAAAAACGCTCCTGGGGCGCGGTGTCATACAGGAACGATTGCACTTCGGCGGGCAGGCAATCGATGACCTCTTCGAGCAGATAATCGCGAATCAAACCTTCGCCGCCGTGCAACACCTGGGGCAATGCACCGTCATTGCCTGCTTCAGAGGCCGCCAGCAGCCAGAAGCGCAACCCGGCGACCCAGCCTTCACTGCGCTGGATCAGGCTTTCCAGGGCTTCACCGCGCAACGAGCTGCTGTGCCGGTCGAGCAAGGCCAGGGATTCGTCATGGGTCAGGCGCAGGTCCTGCTCATTCAGTTCGAGCAACTGCCGGGACAATCGCAGCCGCGCCAGGTGCCAGTCAGGTCGCTGCCGGCTGGTGACCAGCACCAGCAAGCCATCGGGCAGATGATTGAGGAAAAATTGCAGGCAGCGATCGAGCACCGAGCCTTGGGCCAAGTGATAGTCATCCAGCACCAGCAACAACGGATTGCTCGGCACGAGGTGGTCGGCCAGTTCATCGAGCAGCCCATCGAGCCATTCTTCGAAAGCGAACGGCTGGTGCCGCTGACGCATTTTCAGCAGACCGAGGGCCCGGCTGCCCAGACGCGGGAAATAGTGTTGAAGACCATCGAGCAGACGTTCGAGGAAGCGCCCGGGATCGTTGTCGCGGGGACTCAGGCCCAGCCATAGACTTCGCCAGTGAGCCGGCAGGCCCTGGCAGAACTCTACCGCCAGCGAGCTTTTACCAAACCCGGCGGGAGCGCTGACCAACAGCAAACGCCCGCTCAAGCCGGCACTCAGACGCTCGCACAAGCGAGGCCGCAGTACATAGCCGTCAGGCAAGGGTGGACGGTAAAAGCGCCCTTCCAGTGCTGGAACAGCAACGCCGGAAGGCCCTTGTGTACGGGACAGGTCAGTCATAGCCAACTCTTGTTAATTGCTGTTGTCGGCATTGCAGATGTCCGCAGACTAGCGGTAAAAGGCCTGATGTTGAAGGTTATTGCTGCAAATTGATGGAAAAAGACTGCGACCAGAATTGTCAGTCCGGTTTTGCCGGCTGGTGGTTTTTTGCGCCCAAAAGAAAACGCCCCGAACCAGTCGGGGCGTGCAGAGGTTGCGGCCTCTGTCTTACTGCCTGTTAGCGAACACCTTCCTGACGCAGTGCGGCAGGGGTGAAATCACTGGTGGTCGCGGTGAAGCCGAAGTCATATGCCTGTTTCTCTTCGTTCTTCATGCCCAGTGCCAGGTAACGGCCGGACTGCAGGTCGTAGAGGGTTTCCAGGGTGTACCACGGCACCTGAACGTTGTAATAGTTCTGGGAGTGAGCTTCAGCCACACGCCAGAGTTGACCACGACCGTCGTAGTGATCGATCACCGCGGCTTGCCAGGTGTCTTCGTCGATGTAGAAGTCACGCTTGGCATAGATGTGACGCTGACCTTCCTTCAAGGTCGCAACCACATGCCAGACCCGGCGCAATTCGTAACGAGTCAGGTCCTGGTTGATGTGGCCGGCCTTGATGATGTCGGCGTACTTGAGCTGCGGCGAATCGAGCTTGTAGCTGTCGGAAGCAATGTAGATCTCTTTCTTGCCTTCAAGCTTCCAGTCGTAACGATCTGGCGCACCGTTGTACATGTCGAGGTTGTCGGAGGTCCGCAGGCCATCGGCTGCAGTACCCGGACCGTCATAGGACACTTGTGGCGCACGGCGAACCCGACGCTGACCGGCGTTGTAGACCCACGCCGAACGCGGTTCCTTCACCTGGTCGAGGGTTTCGTGCACCAGCAGCACACCACCGGCCAGACGTGCCGGTGCGGTCACTTTCTGCTTGAAGTAGAACAGGATGTTGCCCGGGTTCGCCGGATCGTAGTCCTTCATCTTGTCGCGGAACACGAACTGATCCTGGAAGTACACCAGGCTGTACGAGCCGTTCGGCTGTGGCGTGGCCTGGGTCACCAGACGGGTCACGCTGCCGCCGCGATAGCGGGTGATGTGGTTCCAGATAACCTCGACGCCGGTTTTTGGAATCGGGAAAGGTATGGCGGTCTCGAAGTTTTCCAGGCCGTTGCCGCCGGACACCAGATTGGTCGTGGTGGCGTTCTTCTTGATGGAGGCGAACACGGCGTCCGGCACGGTGGCACTGCGATGGGACGGGTAAACCGGCATCTTGAAGGATTCCGGGTAGCGCTTGAACATCGCGTACTGGCCCGGAGCAAGCTTGTCCTTGTACTGATCGACGTTCTGCCCGGTGATGGTGAACAGCGGTTTTTCGGCAGCAAAAGGGTCAGACAGGAAGCCTTTGCTGTCGACGTTGCCGGCGTTCTTGGCCATGGGTTTCCAGGCCGGAATCGAGCCGTCGGCATTGCCTGCCATTTCTGCGCCCATCGGCGTCAGGCTTTTGCCCAGCTTGTCCGCTTCAGCCGCGGGTACCGCGGCCATGACGCTGGTCGCCAACAGCGAAAGCCCAAGGACACCAACGTGCAACAGACTCTTGGTTATTTTCATATTCTTGTTTGTCCTGAAGATGCAGTGCTTAGAAGTTCACGCCGAAGCTGAGCGCAACGAAGTCGCGGTCATCTGTGGTGGTGTACTTGCCGTCAAAGAAGTTGGTGTAAGCCAGGCTCGCGGTGTAGGTGTTCTGGTATTCGGCATCGACACCCAGGCTCACGGCTTTACGGCCTTCTTCGAAGTTGCCGCCAGGGCCAGGCGAGTAGCCGCTGACGTCATGGGACCAGACCACGTTCGGCTTGAGGTTCACACCGGCAAATACGTCGTTGTAATCCCAGATGGCACGACCGCGATAACCCCACGAGGCCGCCGTAGTGAAGCCTTCGTCGGTGCAATTGCGGCTGCGATTGTTTTGCGCGGCACCAGGCCCGGCACCGTTGATGGTGCTGGCGTTGAGGATGTTGGCGCAGGTGTCGACGCCGCCGGTTGCCGGCAATTCGCCCGGACCGTAGACCGGATCACGGCCGTAACGCAGCTTGGAGCTGCTTTCCAGACCGCCGACATAGGTCATGCCTACTTCGCCCACCAGGGTCAGACGGCTGGCGCCCATAACCTGATCGAAGAAGTGCGTGAAGGTCGTCTGGATCTGGGTGACTTCCTTGCGGCGATAGCCGTGCAGGTCCTCTCCTGGTACCCCCTGGAGCAACGAAGCGTTTGTCAGGCTGCCGCCCAACGGAACCACGCCGGAGAACAGGATGTCGGTGGTGTTCAGCTGCACCGGCGCGTTCGGACGGTAGCTGATCTCGCCTTGCCACGCGGTACCGGTAGGCAGGGTGGTGGAGAAGCTCAGGCCGTAGAGGCGAATGTCTTCCGGATATTCGACGAAGTATTCGGAGCTACCGGCCACCAGCAATGGGGCCAAGGGTCTGAATGCGGCTGGCAAGCTCGCGGCGAGGTTATAAATAGACTGCGGTGCCCCCGTGGCACTGAAGATCGGCGCACGGCTGTGGTAGTTCATGAAATAGGCGCCGAACTCAGTGTCCAGCGGCTCGTAGTTGTACTTGAACGACACGCCCCACTGGCCGCTGTCGCGTGCATCGCGGTCCCCACCGCGACGAACCAGCACACCTTCCTCGTTGACATTGACGCCTAAGCCGGCCGCTGCGGCCACGGCAGCCGGAGGCAGTGTGGAACGCTTGCTCAGGACACGCAGGTTGTCGTCGCAGCCATCGGCGATGATGTCCGGCTGCGAGAAAAAGGTGCCGCAGTTATCGACGACGGTCTGGTCCCACTCGAGCTGGTAGAAAGCTTCAGCCGACAGGTTCTCGGTCAGGCTTTGCGAGACGTAGAACATGTTGACCGGGATCAGCCCTTCCTTGACCTCGGCGCCCGGACGCCGGAACGCGGAGACGTCGATCGGGTTGATCGAGTTGATGCCGCCGCCGATGAAGGTACTTTCACCCCAGCTGACGACCTGCTTGCCCAGACGTACCGAACCCGGCTCATCGCCAATCGAGTAGTTGTGGTAGACGAACGCATCGAGGATCTGCCCGCCAGCGGACTTGGCGCCCTCTTTGCGATTTTCGTCGCTGATGTCCTTGAATAGACGATGTTCGTCTTTGAGTTCGAAGTCGTACCAGTATTTGCCCCGGACGAAGACCCCGGTATCGCCGTATTTCAATTCAAGATCGTGAATGCCCTTGAAGATCTTCGAAAACGTTTCGCCGCTTTTGAAGTTCAGGTGACCATCATCGGAGGTCTGGGACAGGCCGTGGCCGCCGTTGTTGACACCGATCAGGTTCTTGTTGGGGCTCTGAGTAGACCAGCTGGCGCCGACCGACAGGGACGAGTCGAACTGACCTTCGATTTCACCGATGTTGAAACTGACGCCGAATGCTGGCCCGGCGAGCGTAGAGGCGAGACTGACCGCCAGGGGCAATTTCGCCCGGCGCCAGAACTGGTTTACTGATGTCATCGACGCTACTCCATGTGCTTTATTGTTATGGCAGTGAGCACTTCTAAAAACGCT
Source organism: Pseudomonas sp. KH_050 (assembly GCF_057838875.1). Classification (NCBI taxonomy): domain Bacteria; kingdom Pseudomonadati; phylum Pseudomonadota; class Gammaproteobacteria; order Pseudomonadales; family Pseudomonadaceae; genus Pseudomonas; species Pseudomonas sp. KH_050. The sequence continues at coordinate 5,738,119 of NZ_CM174478.1, forward strand.
CTGAGTGACAGGGAGCCAGGTTGTCCCGAAGCCAGTCAGAGTTGCATCGCGGTGTTTTGTGCGTTTGCCCCGTTCTTAAAAATCCTTGAGCGGACTATATCCAGCAGGTAGTACTGCTTGATCCCTCTAAAGTGTGATTTGCAGCCCCCAACCACTCTGGAACAGTCCTTTCGCCAATCCGGCAGATGCCGGACGGGGAAGAATGGCTGAAAAATTCGATTTGACAAGCCAAGCGCTTGCTTGGTGGGCGTGCCGTGCCCTTTCGGGCACGGCAACTGACGCTTAAAGCGTCGAAAGGAAGGTGCTGTTGTTGGTCTGCCATTCGGCGATGTCGACGCGGATGCGCTTCTTGTCGAGCTTGCCGACACTGGTCTTGGGAATTTCAGTAACAAGCGCTATCTGGCTGGGGATCGCCCACTTGCTCAGGTGCCCTTGTTCAACGAATGGCTTGAGGTGTTCCTTGAGCTCTTTGGCCTCGATGGAGTGCCCCTCGCGCACCACCAGCAGGGCAAACGGGCGCTCGCCCCATTGCGGATCCGGAATGCCGACCACTGCTACTTCGCGTACCGCCGGATGGCGGCTGATGAGGTCTTCCAGCGCCAGGGACGACACCCATTCGCCACCGGTCTTGATCACATCCTTGATCCGGTCGCGAATATCGATCACCCCCATGCTGTCCAGGGTGGCCACATCACCGGTGTGCAACCAGCCGCCGGCCCAGAGTTCGGCGCCCTTCTGCGGTTCGCGCAAATAACCCTCGGTCAGCCACGGCGCACGCAGCACCAGTTCGCCCTGGGTCTCGCCATCGGCCGGCAGGAAGTTGCCCTCGGTGTCGACAATCGCCGCTTCCACCAGCGGCCCCGGCACTCCGGCCTTGATTCGATAAGTGGTGCGTTCGTCTTCAGTACCGGCCATCAGCTCGTCATTGAGGTGAGCGCAGGACACCAGCGGGCCGGTCTCCGACATGCCGTAAGCGGCAGTCAGCTGTATGCCCTTGGCCTTGGACGCTTCGTACAGCGCACGGTTGAGGGCGCTGCCGCCGATGACTATTTTCCAGCCGCCGAAGTCGGTGCCCTGAGCCGCCTTGGAATTGAGCAGCATCTGCAGGATGGTTGGCACGCAGTGAGAGAACGTGACCTTTTCCTTGCGCCACAACTCCACCAGGTACTCCGGATCGTAACGGCCGGGATAAACCTGCTTGAGCCCGAGCATGGTCGCCACATACGGCAAGCCCCAGGCGTGCACGTGGAACATCGGGGTGATCGGCATGTACACATCGCTGGTGCCCAGCAGCCGCACGCTGTCGATGCTGCCCATGATCGTCGACACACCCATGGTGTGCAGGACCAGTTGCCGATGGGTGAAATACACCCCTTTCGGGTTACCCGTGGTGCCGGTGGTGTAGAACGTGGTCGCGACCGAATTCTCGTCAAAATCTTCGAAGGTGTACTGCGGGCTGGCGGCGGCCAGCAATTGCTCATACTCGCCGATCAGATTCGGTAGGTCGGCGGTTTTTTGGGCCCCATCAGTCAGCAGCAGGGTCTTCTCGACCGTGGTCAGCTGCCCGGCAATCGCCTGGTAAAGGCCCGTGAACTCACTGTTGACCAGCACGAAGCGGTCCTCGGCGTGGTTCATGGTGAAGAGAATCTGCTCGGGTGACAGGCGCACGTTGATCGTGTGAATGACTGCGCCGATCATCGGGATGGCAAACATGCACTCCAGGTAGCGATGACTGTCCCAGTCCATCACCGCCACGGTGTCACCCGCCTTGACCCCGGCTGCGGTCAGGACATTGGCCAGCCGCGCGACACGCTCGATGAGGGTCGGGTAGCTATAGCGCAGTTGATCGCGGTAGACGATCTCGCGGGTCTTCTCGTAACGGCTGCCGGACATCAGCAGCCGTTTGATCAACAGCGGGTATTGATAGGCGCCTTCGGCTGGCGGGATAACGCGAGTCTGCAACATAAGCATCCCTTTTCTGACTGCACGGTCTTGGCTGTAAAGATCTTCACTTTAGAGCCCCTTGATGACCGCTAAATCAGCCAAAGGAATGATTTGCAGGCTGTACAAATGCCGGCTTTGCGCCAGCACTTATTTCCGGTAGCGCATTCAATGCATCTCGGTGAACGCCAGCTTCACGCCAATGGCAATCAGCACCGCGCCCATGGTCCGGTCGAACCAGTGACCCATGCGGGCGAAACCGGCACGTACCCGTTGCTGGCTGAACAGCATGGCCACCAGGCAGAACCAGAATCCGGTCGCCACGGCCAGGTACACCCCATAGCCCGCCTGGATGGCCAGCGGTGTATGCGGATTGATCACCACGGTGAACAACGACAGGAAGAACAAGGTCGCCTTGGGGTTCAGGCCATTGGTCACGAAGCCCGAAGTAAAGGCGCCACGGGCCGTGCGCTCGCCGGCTTCCTTGTGCAGGTCGTCAGTCGCAGGTTTCGCCGGCTGTGCGCGCAACGCCTTGAAGCCGATGTACAACAGATAGGCAGCCGCCAGCCATTTCAAGGCGTTGAACAGGACGATCGACTGCGACACGATCAAGCCGATCCCCAGCAGCGAGTAACCCACGTGCAGGAAGATCGCCGTGCCGACACCCAAAGCCGTCCAGGTGCCCGCGCGGCGACCGTGGGTCACGCTTTCGCGAACCACCACGGCAAAGTCCGGGCCCGGGCTGGCAACGGCGAGCAGGTGAATAAGGGCGACGGTCAAGAACTCTGTCCAGTACATGGGGGCTCCTTTTTGGGTATGGAGTAACGAATTGTTTCATCTGTTAGGCTCGCCACATTACGCCTTCAGGCAATCCCACAAAAGGTACAGTTGATGAGTAACAATCGCCGCGCCGTGTTCCTTGACCACACCTCCCTGGATTTGGGTGACCTCGACCTCAGTGCGCTGCGCAACAGCTTCAGCGACTTGCAGCTGTGCTCACAGACCACCCCGGATCAGGTCGTCGAACGCCTGCAAGGCGCCAGCGTTGCCATCAGTAACAAGGTCATGCTCAATGCCCAGACCCTGGCGGCCTGCCCCGAACTGAAGCTGATCCTGATCGCCGCCACCGGCATCAACAACGTCGACCTCGATGCCGCCCGCGCCCACGGCATCACGGTGAGCAACTGCCAGGGTTACGGCACGCCATCGGTGGCCCAACACACCCTCATGCTGCTACTGGCCCTGGCCACGCGCCTGAGCGACTATCAGAAAGCGGTCGGCGAGGGTCGCTGGCAGCAGGCCAAGCAGTTTTGCCTGCTGGATTTCCCGATTGTCGAGCTGGAAGGCAAGACCCTCGGCCTGCTCGGACATGGTGAACTGGGCAGCGCGGTAGCGCGACTGGCCGAAGCCTTCGGCATGCGTGTATTGCTCGGCCAATTGCCGGGGCGCCCTGCCCGTGCCGATCGCTTGCCGCTGAATGAACTGCTGCCGCAAATCGATGCGCTGACCCTGCACTGCCCGCTCAACGAACACACCCGCAACTTCATCGGCACCCGCGAACTGGCGCTGATGAAGCCTGGCGCCTTTGTGGTCAACACCGCGCGCGGTGGCTTGATCGACGAACAGGCGCTGGCCGATGCCCTGCGCAACGGCCACCTCGGCGGCGCGGCCACCGACGTACTGAGCGTCGAGCCGCCGACGGCCGGCAATCCATTGCTCGCCAACGACATCCCGCGGCTGATTGTCACTCCGCACAACGCCTGGGGCAGTCGCGAGGCGCGGCAGCGGATCGTTGGTCAACTGACGGAAAACGCCCAAGGCTTCTTTAACGGTACAGCGCTGCGGGTTGTCAGTTGATAAACTGCGCGCCATTTTTTCAAGGAGCAGACCATGGATCCGCGCAGTGAAGTACTGCTTCGTCAGGCTGAGTTATTCCAGGGCTCACTGCTGCTGGCCGGTTTGCCCGCCGATGACTTGCTGGGCAAATTGCCCAACGCCCACGGCTGGTGCTGGCACGCCGGTGATCAGGCCGCGCTGGATGCACGCTTTGCCGAGCGCAGCCATTTTGGCGTGAATGCCCCGGATCAAGGCTTCGAAACCGCGGTGCTGTTCCTGCCCAAATCCAAAGACCTGACCGACTACGTGCTGAATGCCCTGGCCTCGCGCCTGGCCGGCCGCGAGTTGTACCTGGTGGGTGAAAAGCGCAGTGGTATCGAAGGCGCGGCCAAACAACTGAACCCCTTTGGCAAACCGCGCAAACTCGACAGCGCGCGGCATTGCCAGCTCTGGCAAGTCACCGTGGCCAATGCCCCGGAGGCGGTGACCCTGGAGAGCCTGGCGCAAGCGTACGAACTGCCGCTGGCCGAAGGGCCGCTGAAGGTTATCAGCCTGCCCGGCGTATTCAGTCACGGGCGCCTGGATCGTGGCAGCGCGCTGCTGCTCGAACACCTGGACAAACTGCCCAGCGGGCACCTGCTGGACTTCGGCTGTGGCGCAGGGGTGTTGGGGGCGGCGGTCAAACGACGTTATCCGCATAACACCGTGACCCTGCTCGACGTCGATGCATTTGCGGCGGCCAGCAGTCGCCTGACCCTGGCTGCCAACGGCCTGGAAGCCGAGGTGTTGACCGGCGACGGAATCGACGCCGCCCCCATGGGTTTGAGTGCGATTTTGAGCAACCCGCCGTTCCATGTCGGGGTCCATACCGACTATCACGCCACGGAAAACCTGCTGCGAAAAGCGGCCAAACATCTGAAAAACGGTGGCGAACTGCGCTTGGTAGCCAACAGCTTCCTCAAGTACCAACCCTTGATCGAGGAGCACCTTGGGGTCTGTGCGATCAAGGCTGAAGGGCAAGGATTCAGAATCTACCGGGCCAAGCGTGGGTAACACGCTTTTGTAAAAAGAGGCTTGCCCAATCGGATTTGCCTAGGCAGAATCCGCTCCGTCCTAGGGGAGTAGTCTCCCACGAGCGCCATGCTCGTCCGGCATACGTCAACATACTTGGTCCTCAGATCATGGCGTATGCGACCCAGAGTCCGCACAGACGGACCGCAGGGTTTGACAAGACCTATGACACGAACACCTTACCCGGGGCGGGAAGGCTGTACGTGTCATAGCCGTGTCGACCCGCCCCTTAGGAAATACCTGATGCTGGATTCTCTACTCGTTCCTACCGCGATCGTTGCCTTGGCCGAAATCGGCGACAAGACGCAACTGCTTGCCCTGATTCTCGCTGCGCGCTTTCGCAAACCCTGGCCGATCATTGCCGGGATCGTTGCCGCAACCCTGGCCAACCATGCGGCAGCGGGCGCGGTCGGTGCCTGGTTCGGCAGCTTCTTCTCGGACGCCACCCTGCACTGGATCCTCGCCGCGAGCTTCGCCGCGACGGCGCTGTGGACCCTGGTGCCGGACAAGATGGATGACGACGAAACCAGCACTGCACGCAAATTCGGGCCATTCCTGACCACGCTGATCGCCTTCTTCCTCGCCGAGATGGGCGACAAGACCCAGGTCGCCACCGTAATGCTCGCCGCGCAATACCCGGAACTGTGGCTGGTGATCATCGGCACCACCCTCGGCATGCTGATTGCCAACGTGCCCGTGGTGTTGGCCGGCAACTTCGCGGCGGAAAAGCTACCCCTGACCCTGATCCGTCGCCTGGCGGCCACGGCATTCCTCATCCTCGCCATTGTCGCGGTGTACAAAGCGATGCAGATGAGCGGGTGGGTGTAGGTGCTGACGAACAAGACATTGCTGTCTGGCGGGTAATTGTCGCGAGGGGGGGCTTGCCCTAATGCTGCAAGGAGCTGCCGCAGGCTGCGATCTTTTGATCTTCAGTGCCTTTGATGACGCCAAAAGATCGCAGGCTACGCCAGTTCCTACAGGGATTCAGGTCTTCTTGGCCTTCAGGTAAAGCGGCATCACCTTCGGAATCGCTGCCTTCAACGAAGTCATCCGGCTGCTGGATGACGGGTGGGTGCTCATGAACTCGGGCGGCGAACCTTCCGAAGCCTTGCTCATCTTGGTCCACAGGGTAATCGCCGCATTCGGGTCGTAGCCGGCGCGGGCGGCCAGTTCGAGGCCGATCAGGTCCGCTTCGTTTTCATTGCCGCGGCTGTTGGGCAAGGTCATGCCGTAATTGGCCACGGTGTCCGCCAGTGCCAGGCTGTCCTGCCCCAGACCGAGCAAGACTCCGGCACCCTGCTTGGCCATTTCGATGCCATAAGCCTTGGACATCGCTTCACGGCCATGCTCGCGCAATGCGTGGGCAATCTCATGGCCCATGATCGCGGCGATTTCGTCATCGGTGAGTTTCAGGCTGTCGATCAACCCGCTGTAGAAAAAGATCTTGCCGCCAGGACCGCAGCTGGCGTTGAGCTCGTCACTCTTGATCAGGTTGACCTCCCATTGCCACTGGGCCGCATCCGGACGGAAATTCGGCGCCTGAGCAATCAGTCGGTCGGCGATTGTCTGGACCCGTTTGGCATCGTTACTGGTCTTGTCCAGCAAACCTTTACTGCTCGCCTCTCCCACCGTCTGCTGGTAGGACTGCGCATACATCTTGTTGACTTCAGCGGTCGACAGCATGCTGAACATGTACTGCTTGCGCTCCACACCCACTGCGCCGCCGCTGGTGGTGTTGACCGACTGACAACCGCTGAGCAGCAAAGCCGCGCTCAGTGCACACAAAACCAATGACTTACTCATGAATGCGCTCCCTGAAGACATGGCGCGTATCCTAGGTGGTGATGGGTATCGGCGCCAGATGCAACGGACGTGTAACAGCTGAATTTCAGATTCATCCGGGAAAAACCTCACCCGGATCCATCTGCAATGTCAGCCAGCAAGGCCCGAGGCACCCCCAAAAGATCGCAGTCCTGCGGTAGCTTCTCCAATATCATTGGTAGAACACACATCCCGTAGGAGCTGCCGCAGGCTGCGATTTTTTCGAATGCACCGCAGTCTCAAGTTGACTCAACCCGGCGTCAAACACTCCGGTGCATTGAGCTTCGGATCATTCACCAGATTGGCCAGCACCCGCTCGCGCAACGCTGCCGGCTCGCTGGCGAGCAACGCCTGCAAGCTGTGTAGCGGCGTTTCCGGGTTCAGCCAGGCTTCCTGGCCGGCGGCATCGAGAATCAGCGGACGACGCTGGCTTGAAGCTGCCTGGGTGACCACCGCGGTACTCAGCCAGACCTGCTCCTGCACCGGATAAGCCTCCCAGATCGCCGCGAAGAACAGCGCCGAACCCTCTCCCGGAGTCAACCAGTACGGACGCTTGCGGGTGGTGCCGCGCCATTCGTAAAAACCATTGGCCGGCAACAGGCAACGGCGCTGGCGAAAAGCCTCGCGAAACATCGGCTGCTCGGCCAGGGTTTCCGCCCGGGCGTGAGCCGGGGTCCGCGACATATCGGTCAGCCACGGCGGTGTCAGGCCCCAGCGAGCGCGGGCCAGGTTACGCTGACCGTCGGTCGCGCGCAGGATCAGTACCGAGTCGTTGGGCGAAATATTCCACTGCGCCTGCTGATCCGCGGGGAATCCTGGCAGGGCTGCGAAAGCGGGGTTCCAGCGAAACAGAGCATAACGTCCACACATGGGGCAACACGACTCTAGAACAAAACAAAGACCAGCCTAACAGACCAGAACGCCAGGAAAGCTTTCCGGTTCATCCCCCGGCAGCGGCAGCGCGGCATTGTACGCGGCGATCAGCTCCCGTGCGTATTGCGCTTGATCGTTATCCACCGCCAGACCGAGCAGACCGAGCACCGGCAACTCACCGGCCCCACCCAGCAGATCGCCACCCACCAGATGCGCTTCCACGCCTTCGCTGGCGAGCATGCCCTGCAGCAACTCGCCCTCCATCAGGTTTTCCGGTTCATAGATTCGCTGCATGCAGCCCCCCTTCACTCGTTTTCAGTGTGAACGTCGAGCATCCATTCCTGACCATCGGTTTGCAGCGTGAACACAATCGGCCGGCAGCACACCGGACAATCCTCAATGTACTGCTGATCGCCGCCGGAAAGGTCGAGTACGGCCTCGACCGTTTCACCGCAGTAAGGGCAGTCGTAGTGGGCAGTTTCGAGCATCGCGGTCTCCCGAGTGACTTGTGCGTATAATCGCCGGTCTATTTGCAGGGGCTATTTTTGTTTGAGCTTACTTTTCAGACCGTGCCCGGCTACTTTTTGATCCAGACCTTTTACTTACCCTAGCCGTTTCCAACAAGAGAGCATGATGGGCGAATTCGATGCCATCCGACCTTACGACGACAGCGAAGTCCCGGCAGTGCTGGCACGGCTGCTCGGCGACAAGGCGTTTCTAGATATCCTCACCCACTTCCGCTTCCCGCGCTTTGCCGGCGCCCTTGGCTGGATGCTCAAACCACTTATAGCTCATCGACTGCGGCGTGAGTTCGCCGGTATCACTTCGGTGGCCACGCTGCAGGACAAAGTCGAGTTTTACGTCGACCACACGATCGAGCGCGCCACTGACGGCGTGACCTACTCCGGCGTCGAACAGTTCAAGTCCGGCAGCGCCTACCTGTTCCTGGCCAACCACCGGGACATCGTGATGGACCCGGCCTTCGTCAACTACGCCATTTACCACGCAGGCCTGCCGACCCCGCGCATCGCCATTGGCGACAACCTGCTGCAAAAGCCGTTTGTCAGCGACCTGATGCGCCTGAACAAGAGCTTTATCGTGCACCGCTCCATCAGCGGCCGCCGCGAGAAAATGGCCGCCTATCAACTGCTGTCGGCCTACATCAGCCACTCGATCCGCAATGATTGCCAGTCGATCTGGATCGCCCAGGCCGAAGGTCGCGCCAAGGACGGCGATGACCGCACCGAGTCGGCGATCCTCAAGATGTTCCACATGAGCCGCAAGGACGAGCCGTTCGGCGAGGTCATCCGGTCGCTGAACCTGACCCCTGTGTCGATCAGCTACGAATACGACCCCTGCGATCAGGCCAAGGCTCGCGAGCTGTACATCCGCGCCACCACCGGCACTTACAGCAAGGTGCCGGGCGAGGACGATGCAAGCATCGCCAAAGGGATTACTGGCTACAAGGGCCGCGTGCACGTGAATTTCGCCGCACCGATCACCGAACTGTTCGAAGACACCAAGCAACTGGCGATCGAAATGGACCGGCAGATTCTGGGTGGCTACCGATTGTTCCCGGTGCACTACCTGGCGTACGCACAGTGGAACGACGCCGACCCGCAATTGCAGGTGCCGGCCGCCGCCGACCTGTTCCCGGCCGAGGAACTGGCCAAGGCCCAGGAAGAATGGCAACAACGCCTGGACGCCTGTCCGGTCGAGCACCGTCCGTTTATGGTCAAGCAATACGCAACACCGGTACGCAATCAGTATTTGGTGAAGGCGGGGTTGCTGCGCTAAGCGATGGCTGGATATGACAACGGCGCCTTTGGGCGCCGTTTTGGTTTCTGGAACGCGAGTCTTCGGCTTGGCGGATACCCTGTGGCGAGGGTGCTTGCTCCCTCGCCACAGGGTTTTGTGTCCGGCACCTTATTACCTTCTGCCTACACCTTCACCGCACCCTCGCGATCCATCATTTTCTCGACCAGCAACAACCCCAACTCCATCAGGCTGTAGATCGCCAGGGCGAGGTTGCGCTGTTTGCCTTCCAGATCGTCGGACAGGTCCAATGTCAGGGTGCTGGCCGAGCAGAAGGTTTCGTAGGTGTGGGCCATCAAGGCTTCGGGGTTGATGTCTTGGGCGACGGTGAAGAACTGGGGCGAACGCTCGTCGCTGGACGGCGGCTTTCCCAATGGTGGGATCAGGTAGTAATCAAGGGCCCGGCACGCGGCGGCGTGGAGCTTTTTTGAATCGAAGGCTTCGTAGGGCGAAACGTTTGGGATTTCAGGTGGGCTGGGGGTAACTTTGAACATTCGCTAAACTCCTTGAGTGTAGCCGCAACCACCTCGCGACTAAACGAAGGGGTGGCGGCTGTACGCAGGTTAGTCGACCGGGGAGTTCAGCAATACCGGCGCGCCGAAGCGCCCTGCGCACAGCTACCATTGAGTTCAGGGATGGGGAATACCTGACTGAGTGGAGCTGATACACCTTGCTAACAACCACGGGCGACTAAACCCGATCGCTGATAGGCAGCGACAGGAGAACCTTAGTGGCGCGGGGCAAGGCGCACAAGCCGGGGGATTCTGGAGGATTTGTAGGCCGCGGCGCAAGGCGCTGTAGTCAGTGAGGCGTGACGTTCACTTTAATCCCACTTGAATGCCGGCTCAGATCCAGGTGCTGATCCACGACACCAGCAGCGCCAAGGCCAGGCAGGCGAAGCCGAAGCAGTAGAAAAGCCGGTTCTTGCGCAAGGTTGCGACGTCCAGCAGCGGGATGGGCTGGTCGGTGCTGCGATTCTGGCTTTGCGCCTCGAGGCTGGCCAGGGCGCGTTGCTCTCGCCGACGGGTCGAGTGCAGCAGCCAACTGCCTGGGCAGGCAAACAGCAACGCGAGGACATTAATCAGTTTTGCCGGGTGGGCGTTGAACATGGACCAGATCAGTTGCAGCGACATTATCAACCTCGTGTAAGACATGCCATTGGGCCATCGAACAAGCACCCGCGCGCGGATTCTACCGAAAGCCCTGACGCATGCCCCGCCCTATTCGACCAAAGTGCGCCCTATTTGCCGATTAATTTACCCGGTCACGCTTTCGTCATCTAAACAAACCAGTCTGTTGCACCCGACACCGACACGGAGCTTGTCATGCTGCATGCAGAAAACCAGGATAGTCTTTATCTGATCTCCCCCAGCGACGAACAGGAAGCCCTGGTCGGCGGCTTGGCCTTCAACGTCCAGGACCGTCACTGGCTGGTGTATTGCGCCCTCGGCGGCCATCAGCATGCCGACCTGCCAGAGACTGACTTGTTGACCGGGGTGAGCATGCTCGACTTCTATGTCGAAGCCGCCTGAATTCAGGCCGGCATGAAAAAGCCCGGCTTCAGTGATGAAGCCGGGCTTTTTGATTTTGAGCAGTGTGCCGTCAAGGGCGAAGATCAAAAGATCGCAGCCTTCGGCAGCGCCTACACAGAGCCCACATTATTGGCCCAGGATCTGACCGATGGACGGATCCTTGAACAGTCGGGTCAGGGCATCGCTCAGGACGTCGCTCACCAGCTTGGTGTTGGTTTCCTGGTTCGGCGCCATGCCGAAGCGCTGGTCCAGGGAAGCGCCGTAACGGCCGCTGTAGCGACGGTTGGCGTTCGATACATCGGAGCGGAAGGTCGCGCCGATAGTCGCTTCGGTCACGTACATGCCTTGTTTAGGCGACTGATACTTCAGCTCGACCAGGGTCACGGTCACTTGCGGAGCGTTCAGCGCATTCGGGCTTGGAGTGAAACCCAGCAGACGCACGGCGGCTTCGGCCTGGGCTTGCAGCTTGGGCACGATATCGGCGCTGGCGACGCTGATGGCGCTGGTTTCAGGGTACAGACCGCCACGGGTCCCCAGGGTTGGCGACGGACGACCGTCGACCACTTTCACCACCACCGGCTGGCCCTGGCCCACAGGCGCGAGCTGGGCCGTGAGTTTCGGTTGCGGGCTGAGTTGTTGCGGGCTGTGGGCGCAGCCGACCAGCGTCAAGCTGGTCACAGTGATCAAACCGAACAACAGGCGTTGCAACATGCTCATCTCTCCAGAATCAGGCACAAACAGGCGCGCAGTATAGCGGTGGGCCAGTGCCGCTAACTAGCGCTACGCAACACTTGCTCAAATGTCTGACCCGGACGCTACGGGCGGGTTCCTGTCACACAGCCGTCACAGTTTTTACATCGGTCTGTCATGCCTGGCTGGCAACCTTCGATTCAGTCACCCAGCAGGTACTCCACCATGCGCTTTCTCCGGTCCTTGTTCGCTCCACGCCAGCAATACCGCAGCTTTGCCTTGCTCGACCAAAAGGGTTGCTGCCAGGCATTCAAGCAGTGCAGCCTGCCGCCAATGGGCGCCAACTGGGTCGAAATCGAAGAAGTTCGCCTCAACTGGCTGCAGCGACCACTGCCCGCCGACGCCCGGATCACCCCGCGCATGTCCCGCTCACGAGCACATTACGCGCTGACCACCTGACCAAACGGCTAATAAAAGTCATTTAACAAGACCATTTCCGTGCGTTTCTTCGCTACAATCTCCCCCCGATTATAAGGACGTCTCCTGATCGGGCCTCGCAGCATCGCTAATGCGCTTGCATTAGCTCCCCCGCACCGCCCACAGAGAGCCGCCCACACAGATCGAGTGAAGCTGGCGCGCTTGCTGTTTTTCCTGCAAACCACCACTTTTCGCGAATCTGCCAGAGCTGCCATTGCGCTCGGTCACTGAGTTGTTTGCCCGTTTTGCCTGTCATGCATCCCATGACGGCAGTTAACCTCGGGCCCGGTGCCAGGCTGGGGCAGCCCTTTTTGAGGTTCACGTCTTCAAAAGAGCGTGAAAAAACGGGTTTTCACTACTTCACAAGAGTGTGGCGAGCAAATGAATAGTTTTGCGTCTGAAAATGCACTATTAGCGTCTGAAACAGCCCAATTACACAGGACCGAGCACTCCTCAAGAACTGGAGCCTGAAGCCTGTCCGCTACGGATTTGGTTGCACAAACGGACGCCTTGACCATAAGTCGAATTGCCTGCGGCGCGCTGAAGTGAGTTCATATGAACTTCAGGCCGGTTGGTAGCGTCCGTCGAAGTTGCGAAAAATTGCGAAGATTCGGACATGGCGATCCTGGCCATGGGTGACCTGGGGCTAATTTGAAGCATGCCCCGTAACTCTTGGCAGCTATGCCGTCAATTTGGTGCTGCAGATTTTGGAGACGCGTTAAATGGCGCATAACGAAGCAGTCGACGTGGTATTGGTTGGGGCGGGCATCATGAGTGCCACCCTCGCTGTACTGCTCAAAGAGCTCGACCCCGCGATCAAGCTGGAAGTCGTCGAGCTGATGGATTCGGGTGCCGCGGAGAGTTCCAACCCGTGGAACAACGCCGGTACCGGTCACGCCGGGCTGTGTGAGCTGAACTACACGCCACAGGCCGGGGATGGCTCCGTCGATATCAAGAAAGCCGTGCACATCAACACCCAATTTGAGGTGTCGAAGCAGTTTTGGTCCTATCTGACCAAAAAAAGCACGTTCGGCTCCTCGAAAACCTTCATCAGCCCGGTGCCGCATCTGAGCTTCGTGCAGGGCGGGGATGGCGTTTCGTTCCTGAAAAAGCGCTTTGAGAAGCTGCACAAGCACCACGCCTTCGCCGACATGGAATACACCGAAGACAAGGCGAAAATGGCGGAGTGGATGCCATTGATGATGCCGGGGCGTCCGGCTGACGAAGTCATCGCCGCCACCCGCGTGATCAATGGTACCGATGTCAACTTCGGCAACCTGACCAACCAGTTGCTCCAGCACCTGACCAGCGCACCCGATGCCCAGGTCAAGTACTGCAAGCGTGTCACCGGCCTCAAGCGTAACAACGGCGGCTGGACCGTCAGCATCAAGGACGTGAACACCGGCAACTCCCGTGATGTCGACGCCAAATTCGTCTTCCTCGGCGCCGGCGGTGCTGCGCTGCCGTTGCTGCAGGCCTCGGGCATCGAGGAAAGCAAAGGCTTCGGCGGCTTCCCGATCAGCGGCCAGTGGCTGCGTTGTGACAATCCGGAAGTGGTCAAACATCACCAGGCCAAGGTCTACAGCCAGGCTGCCGTGGGTTCGCCACCGATGTCCGTGCCGCACCTGGACACCCGTGTCGTCGATGGCAAGAAGTCCCTGCTGTTCGGACCTTACGCCGGCTTCACCACCAAGTTCCTCAAGCACGGCTCGTTCATGGACCTGCCGATGTCGGTTCGCGCCGGCAACATCGGCCCGATGCTGTCCGTGGCCAAAAACAACATGGACCTGACCAAGTACCTGGTCAGCGAAGTGATGCAGTCGATGGAGCAGCGCCTGGAGTCCCTGCGTCGCTTCTATCCAGAAGCCAAAGCAGAAGACTGGCGCCTGGAAGTGGCCGGTCAGCGCGTGCAGATCATCAAGAAGGATCCGAAGAAAGGCGGCGTTCTGCAGTTCGGTACCGAACTGGTTGCAGCCAAGGACGGCTCTCTGGCCGCCCTGCTCGGCGCTTCGCCGGGTGCCTCGGTGACCGTTTCGATCATGCTTGAGTTGATCGAACGTTGCTTCCCGGAAAAAACCAAAGGCGTTTGGGCGACCAAACTCAAGGAAATCTTCCCGGCTCGGGAAAAGGTCCTGGAAACCGACGCTGCGCTGTACCGCAAGATCAACAAGCAGAACAATCTCAGCCTGGAACTGGTTGAGCCAAGCAGCGAGACCCCAAGCTACGCTTGAAGTCATAGCGCATAAAAAACGCCCCGTTCTCCTTGAGAGCGGGGCGTTTTTTTATGTCGTTTAAAAGATCGCAGGCTGCGCCGACCGAATTTACCCGTCGGCTCGCCGATCCCCTGTAGGAGCTGCCGCAGGCTGCGATCTTTTGATCTTGTTTCTATGTCAGCCGCGAGCCTTCTGGATCAACTCGATGTACTCATCGGCATTACGCTGATCCTGGACCAGGGCAACAAAATCCTTACCGTGCTCGTCCTTGCCATCCAGGTCGTAACCGGCCTCGACAAAGAACCCCAGAAAGCGCTCGAAATCGTCGATACGCAGGCCACGGTAGGCCTTGATCAGTTTGTGCAGGGACGGCGATGTGGCATCGACCGGCTCGAAATCGAGGAACAATTTGATCTGCGCATCGCCGATCTCGTCACCAATCACCTGTTTCTTATCTTTACGCATTGCCGACTCCAGCTCGCAGACGTTTCACGGGGCGGGCAGTTTACCCCCCGCCAGCCTCTGCGCTCAACGCGCGCGTACGGCCCCGGTGTGCAGATCGGCCCAGACATGCCCGTTGGCATAGCTCAGGAACTGGCAATAAACCGTGTCATTGCGCAGCAGATCGATGATCACCCGGTACTGGGCCATCGGGTAATACAGGGTGAGAGTCTTGGTCTTGTCGTCGAACACCGGCTTTTTCAGGCTTTTGCTTTCACCATCGAAATTGACCAGTACCTGATTAATCGCGGCGCCCTTGTTCAGCGACTTGCCCTTCAACCGGATCATCACCGGTGAAGTCACCGGGATCGGCTGCTGATTGGATTGACGCTGACTGCCGACCACCACCGAGTATTCGGTGACCTGTAGCAGTTGCTGCTGTTCAGGCTGAGCATCACGCAGGGTCAGATCGTCTGGCGGCAGGAACTGCGCGTGCATCGGCGCTGGCGCGGCCTCCAGCGGCAGGCAGAGTGCCAGCAACACAGCGGCGCAACTGCGAATCAAAAGGCTCATGACGGGCTCCGGAGACATGGCCGAGCACTCTAGCATGGGGGCACAACGCAGCAATCAATCGAACTGCGCGCGCATCCAGGCCTGATACTCGGCCACGCCTACCTCGCCTTCGCGCGGCGCCCAATGCGCCAGCTCGCCTTCGCCCACCGGCCGATAAGGCCCGGATTTGCATTCGAACATCAGGCTGTCGGCTTCCAGCACCACCAGGCCGTGGAACACCCCCGGTGGCAAGTCCACGCCCAGGCAATCGCCGCCTGCCTGCAGCACACGCTTGCTCAGTACCTGACCCGACTCGTCGAAAATCAGCAGGCCGAGGCGGCCCTTGAGGACCAGCAGGGTTTCGGCCTTGTCGGCACCCAGATGCCGATGGGGCGGAATGTAGGTCGAGGGTTGCAAGCCCACCGCCATCCGGTGGCACGGTTCTTCCATCTGATGGAAGTTGTGATGCTGCCGGCCACGAGGGTTGGCCGCGGCTTTCTCGGCCAGTTCGCAGAAGAGTGATTGATCGAGAAAGCTCGGGGTTGGCATGTCTTACATTCCTTTGACGGCAAAAATGCCGTTCGCATTGCGCCAGTAGCCTTTGTAGTCCATGCCGTAACCGAAGATGTAGCGGTCGATGCAGGGCAGGCCGACGAAATCTGCTTTCAGATCCGGGCGAGCCTTGCGGTCGTGATCCTTGTCGATCAGCACGGCAGTGTGTACGGCGCTGGCGCCGGCGTGTTTGCAGAAGTCGATGATCGCGCCCAGGGTATGACCTTCGTCAAGGATGTCGTCGATGATCAGTACGTCACGGTCGATGAACGAGACTTCCGGCTTGGCTTTCCAGAACAGGTCGCCGCCGCTGGTTTCATTGCGGTAGCGGGTCGCGTGCAGGTAGGACGCTTCCAGTGGAAAATTCAGGTGGGTCAGCAGTTTGCCGGAGAAAATCAACCCACCGTTCATCACACAGAAAACCACTGGATTGCGCTCAGCCAGTTGTTCATTGATTTGTGCACCGACACGGGCGATGGCCGCCTCGACTTCAGCTTCGGTGTACAGGCAGTCAGCCTCTCGCATGATTTGACGGATATGCTCGAGATCAGCGGACATGGCGCTCTCCAAGGGGGTGGCGGATTCGGAAAAGCGGGCAAAGGTACGCATCCGGCGGAGCCAGATCAAGCCTTTCTGGACTAACGTACAGCATGTCTATAGGACAACACCCTCGGATAGATTAATCTAGGCCGGTTTTTTTGCCCGCCGCCGGAGCCATTCCCTATGCCCATCCGTGAGATCCGCCATCCGCTGATCCGCCACAAGCTCGGCCTTATGCGCCGCGCCGACATTAGCACGAAGAACTTCCGTGAGCTCGCTCAGGAAGTCGGTGCCCTGCTCACCTACGAGGCAACCAAAGACCTGCCGCTCGAGAGTTACGACATCGAGGGCTGGTGCGGCACCGTTTCAGTCGAAAAGATCGCCGGCAAGAAAATTACCGTGGTACCGATCCTGCGCGCCGGTATCGGCATGCTTGAAGGTGTCCTCAGCCTGATTCCGGGTGCCAAGGTCAGCGCCGTTGGCGTGGCTCGCAACGAGGAAACCCTGGAAGCCCATACGTACCTGGAGAAGCTGGTTCCGGAAATCGACGAACGCCTGGCAATGATCATCGATCCGATGCTCGCCACCGGGGGTTCGATGGTCGCGACCATCGATTTGCTGAAAAAAGCCGGCTGCAAGGATATCTGCGCCATGGTGCTGGTCGCCGCTCCCGAAGGCATCGCTGCCGTCGACAAAGCTCACCCCGACGTGACCATCTACACCGCGTCCATCGATGAGCGCCTGAACGAACACGGTTACATCATTCCTGGCCTGGGTGATGCCGGCGACAAGATTTTCGGTACCAAGCAGAAGGACGCGTGAGCATGCAGGACGAGTTCAACGACCCGCTCTGGCGCCAGGTCCTGTCGGGTGCGCAGATGCTGTTCGTGGCGTTTGGCGCGTTGGTGTTGATGCCGCTGATTACTGGTCTCGATCCCAATGTCGCGCTGTTCACGGCGGGCCTGGGGACTCTGTTGTTCCAAGTGGTCACCGGGCGTCAGGTGCCGGTGTTCCTGGCTTCGAGCTTTGCCTTTATTACCCCGATCATTCTCGCCAAGGGCCAGTTCGGCCTTGCCGCGACCATGGGCGGGGTGATGGCGGCCGGTTTCGTTTATACCTTTCTGGGTGTGGCAGTAAAGATCAAGGGCACCGGCTTCATCGACCGGCTGCTACCTCCCGTGGTGATTGGCCCGGTGATTATTTCCATCGGCCTGGCCATGGCGCCGATTGCCGCCAACATGGCGATGGGCAAGGCCGGCGACGGCACTGAGCTGATCCCTTACCAGACCGCCATGCTGATTTCGATGCCGGCGCTGCTGACCACCTTGATCGTGGCCGTTTTCGGCAAAGGGATTTTCCGCCTGGTGCCGATCATCTCGGGCGTGCTGGTGGGCTTCGGCATGGCGTTCTTCTTCGGCGTGGTCGATACCGCGAAGATTGCCGCCGCTCCCTGGTTCGCACTGCCGCAGTTCACCGCTCCAGAGTTCAACTGGCAGGCGATTCTGTTTATCGTTCCGGTGGCGCTGGCGCCGGCCATCGAGCATATCGGCGGGGTAATCGCGGTCGGTAGCGTGACAGGTCGCGATTACCTGAAAAAACCCGGTCTGCACCGCACCCTGTTCGGTGATGGCATCGCCACCACCGCTGCCGGACTGCTCGGCGGCCCACCCAACACCACCTATGCCGAAGTGACCGGCGCGGTGATGCTGACCAAGAACTACAACCCGAAAATCATGACCTGGGCGGCGATCTTCGCCATCAGCCTGGCGTTTATCGGCAAGTTCGGTGCGCTGCTGCAGAGCATTCCAGTGCCGGTGATGGGCGGGATTCTCTGCCTGTTGTTCGGCTCGATCGCCGCGGTGGGAATGAACACGATGATTCGCCACAAAATCGATCTGGGCGAAGCGCGCAATCTGGTGATTGTGTCGGTGACCCTGGTGTTCGGGATTGGCGGCGTGCTGGTGGGCACCGGAACCGGCCCGGATGACTTCGGCCTCAAAGGCATCGCCTTGTGTGCGGTGGTGGCGATAGCGCTGAATCTGCTGTTGCCCGGCAATGACAGCTGGAAGCACAAGAAAGCGGATGAGTCGTTGCTGTAACTGACACAAGCAGGTCCCCTGTGGCGAGGGGGCTTGTCGGAACGCCGCATCGCCCCGCTGGGTCGCGAAGCAGCCCTAAAACCTGCAATCACATTTCGTCAGGCACACCGCAACCACTGGTTTTACGACTGCTGCGCAGCCGAGCGGGGGCCAGCCCCCTCGCCACAGGTCTGCATTTACAACGCTCGCGGCGCCCGCTCGCACAGCGCATTCAACGCCTGTGCCCACTCGGGGTTGTCGTTTAAACAGGGCACCAGCACCAGTTCCTCGCCCCCCGCTTCGCGGAACTGTTCACGCCCGCGATCACCAATCTCTTCCAGCGTCTCGATGCAATCGGCAACGAATGCCGGGCACATCACCAGAATCTTCTTCACGCCTTGGGCTGCGAGGTCCTCAAGCCGCGCTTCGGTGTAGGGCTCGATCCATTTCGCGCGGCCCAGCCGCGACTGGAATGACACTGACCACTTATCCTCCGGCAACCCCAAGCGCTCGGCAAAGGCCCGGGCCGTTCGCAGGCACTGGCCGCGATAACAGGTCGCGAGGACCTTTGGCGATGCATCACGGCAGCAATCAGCCCCACCGTCGAAGCAATGCCCAGGGTTGAGTTTTTTCAGATGCCGCTCCGGCAAGCCATGGAAACTCAGCAACAGGTGATCGAAATCCTGCTGCAGGTGCGGTTTGGCACTGGCGACCAACGCGTCCAGGTATTCCGGCTGGTCGTAGAATGGTTGCAGCACCGAGAACTGAATATCCAGCTGCTGGTCTCGCACCACCCGCTTGGCCTCTTCGATCACCGTGGTCACGGTGCTGTCGGCAAACTGCGGGTAGAGCGGCGCCAGGGTAATTTTCTTGTGCCCTTGGGCGACCAGACGGGTGAGCGTCGTCTCAATCGACGGCTCGCCGTAACGCATCGCCAACTCCACCGGGCCTTGTGTCCATTGCTCGCTCATCGCCTGTTGCAGGCGTCGGCTGAGGACCACCAGCGGCGAACCCTCCTCCCACCAGATCGACGCATAGGCATGGGCCGACTGTTCAGGGCGCTTGATCAGAATCAGTGAGACCAGCAGACGCCGCACCGGCCATGGCAGGTCGATGACGTAAGGGTCCATCAGAAATTGATTGAGGTAGCTGCGCACATCAGCCACCGAAGTGGAGGCAGGCGAACCCAGGTTGACCAGGAGCAACGCGTGATCGGTCATGCAACGTCCTTTCAAAGGCGGCTGGATAAATCGTCCAGTGCCGCACGTAAGTCAGTGAACTGAAAAGTAAAACCCGCCGCCAACAAACGCGTCGGCGTGGCCCGCTGGCCACCCAGCAGCAACAGTGACAACTCACCCAGGCCAACCCGCAAAACCAGGGTTGGCACCGGCACTATCGCCGGCCGGTGCAACACGCTGCCCAGGGCCTGGGCAAACTCGCGATTGCGTACCGGGTTGGGCGCGCAGGCATTATAAGGACCACTGGCATCTTTCTGATTCAGAAGAAAATCAATCAGGGCGATTTGATCCTTGATATGAATCCACGGCATCCACTGCCGACCACTGCCAATAGGCCCGCCCAGCCCGAGTTTGAAGGGGATTAACAGCCGCGACAAAAAGCCGCCCTCGGCGGCCAGCACCAACCCGGTGCGAATCAGCACCACGCGGATGCCCATGGTCTCGGCACGTTGCGCGGTCTCCTCCCAGGCGATACACAGCTGACTGGCGAAATCTTCATTGATCGGCGGCGAGCCCTCGGTCAATTCGCGCTCGCCACCATCGCCATACCAGCCCACCGCCGACCCGGAAATCAGCAGCTGGGGCTTTTGTTCGCGGCTTTCCAGCCAGGCAAGCAGGGTTTCAGTCAGGTTGATCCGGCTGCTCCAGAGCAATGCCTTGCGCTTGTGGGTCCAGGGCCGACTGGCAATTGGCGCACCGGCGAGATTGATCACCGCGTCGAGCGGCTGATCGCCAAACTCCTCGAGGCGCTCGATTGCGCGGACCTCGACACCGCAGAGTTTGGCCACCTGATCCGGTCGACGACTCCAGACAGTCAAGCGATGACCTTGGGTCAACCAGTGTCGGCAGAGCTGACGTCCTATCAAACCAGTACCGCCGGTCAGCAATATGTGCATGACAACTTCCTCGCGTGGCGTTTTACCCTTATCACTAGTCTATTTTTATAAGCAGGGAGCTTTTGAATCGGGCAGGCTCTATGGTTAACCATAGGACAACCTGCCTGGAACAGCTTGCAAGACCGAGCACGGCAAAAGTTATACAACAAAACATTATTGTACAGGTTTAAACCGACGGCGTAGTCTGTACAGAAGGTAAACGAGGCCCCTATGACTGTACCTATCGCAATCATCGGCACCGGCATCGCCGGACTCTCAGCCACCCAGGCACTTCGTGACTTCGGGCATGAAGTGCAGCTTTTCGATAAAAGTCATGGCAGCGGCGGACGCATGTCGAGCAAGCGCAGTGAAGCGGGTGTTCTGGACCTGGGGGCGCAGTACTTCACCGCCCGTGACCGCCGCTTCGTCAACGAAGTCCAGCGCTGGCAAGCCAATGGCTGGGTTGCCGTGTGGTCCCCGCAGCTCTACAACTTCCACGGCGGCCAGCTCAGCCCTTCGCCCGACGAACAGACTCGCTGGGTCGGGACGCCGCGCATGAGTGCCATCACCCGCGCCCTGATCGGTGACATGGCCGTGCAGTTCAACTGCCGTATCACTGAGGTTTACCGTGGCGAGCAGCATTGGCATCTGCAAGATGCCGAAGGCTTCACCCATGGCCCGTACAGTCATGTGGTGATTGCCACTCCCGCCCCTCAGGCCACCGCCCTGCTGGCTGCCGCGCCGAAACTGGCGGGGGCCGCTGCCAGCGTGAAAATGGAGCCGACCTGGGCTATCGCCCTGGCCTTCGAAACCCCGCTGGATACCCCGATGGAGGGCTGCTTCGTACAGGACAGTCCGCTCGACTGGCTGGCTCGCAACCGCAGTAAACCGGGGCGCGACAACACCCTGGACACGTGGGTACTGCACGCCACCAGCACCTGGAGCCGGCAACATATCGATCTGCCCAAAGAGGCAGTGATCGAGCAACTGCACGGCGCTTTCGCCGAGTTGCTGCACAGCGCCATGCCCGCTCCGAGCTTCAGCCTTGCCCACCGCTGGCTCTACGCCCGCCCGGCCGGCACTCATGAATGGGGCGCCTTGGCCGATGCCGACCTGGGTCTGTATGCGTGTGGCGACTGGTGCCTGTCCGGACGCGTCGAAGGAGCCTGGCTCAGCGGTCAGGAAGCTGCCCGCCGCTTGCATGAACACCTGCAGTGAAGCGCATTGACCCGAGCAAATTGCTGCTGTCGAAATGGACAGCAGCCCATTGGCAAAACCACTAAAACATTTTTCTGGTCATCGAACCGGGAATCAGGTCCTACCGATAAACCAGACCTCTCCGAAAAACCTATACAAAAAGTTTGACTTGTACACCTTTGTATCTATGATGCATTAAAGTTGTACGAATAAAACTATCGGTACAGGTGTAGATCAGAGGTCCCCCCATGCCCGGCGACGTTACTGCGACCCGACCGAAAATCGCTGTCAGCGCATGCCTGATGGGCGCCGAAGTCCGTTACAACGGTGGGCACAAGCAATCGTACCTGTGCAGCCACACCCTCACAGACTATTTCGACTGCATTGCAGTCTGCCCGGAAGTCGCTATCGGCCTGGGCATTCCCCGTGCGCCGATCCGTCTGGTGGGTGATCCGCAGCATCCGGATGCCGTCGGCACGGTTCATCACGAGGTCAATGTCACTCGACCCTTGGCTGATTACGCCTCAAAAATGGCCGGCGAACTGTATGACATCTGCGGCTACATCTTCATGCAGAAGTCGCCGTCCTGCGGTCTGCACCGGGTAAAGGTCTACCAGGATAACGGCATGCCGATTGATGGCGGCGGCCGCGGGATCTATGCCCAGGCGTTCTGCGCGTTGCATCCCGACCTTCCGGTAGAAGAAGACGGCCGTCTGAATGATCCGGTACTGCGCGAAAATTTTCTGACTCGGGTTTTCGCCTATGTCGCCTGGCAGCAGTTGCTCAAGGAGGGCTTGAGCCGCCGCCGGCTGACCGAATTTCACTCGCGCTACAAATACCTGCTCATGGCCCATAACCCGGTGCAATACAAAACCCTGGGCAATGTGCTCGGCAGCATGGGCAAGTCCGACCCTGCCCTGCTCGGCCCTCGGTATTTCAGCGAGCTGATGGCGGCGCTAAAAAAATGCGCCACCCGCCGCACCCATGCCAATGTTTTGCAACATCTCAGTGGTTACCTCAGGCAAGCCATCAGCGCTGAAGACAAACAGGAAGTGCAACACGTCATCGGCCAGTACCGCCAAGGAATCGTGCCGTTGGTGGTACCGCTGACACTGCTCAAGCATTACTTTCGCCAACACCCGGATCCGTACATTGCGCAGCAGGTTTATCTGCAGCCGCACCCGGAAAATCTCAGCCTGCGAAATGCGATCTAATGAAAACCATACCCGACACCAGTGCCAGCGAAGACCTCGGCCCGGACTTCGAGAAGGCCCTGGACGAAGGCTGGCTGCCAATCCGCGAAGTGGCCCGGCAGACCGGGGTCAACGCGGTTACCCTGCGCGCCTGGGAGCGGCGCTACGGGCTGATCGTGCCCCAGCGCACGCCCAAGGGCCATCGGCTGTTCTGCGCCGAACACGTGCAACGGATCCTGATCATCCTCACCTGGCTCAATCGCGGCGTCGCCATCAGCCAGGTCAAACAACTGCTCGATACCCCTCAGGCCTTTACCGGGCCCGTTGAAAGCGATTGGCAAGTGTTGCGCCAGACGGCACTGCAAGCGGTCAGTCAACTGGCCGAACGCACTCTTGATGACACCGTCAATCAAGCCATGTCGCTGTACCCGCCGCGAACCTTGTGCGAACAGTTGCTGATGCCATTGCTCGCGGAGCTGGAGCAGCGCTGGCTGGGCCAGTTCGGCGCGCAAATGGAGCAGGTATTTTTCTATTCCTGGTTACGCAGCAAGTTCGGCGCGCGGATCTACCATAACAACCGCCAGTTGCGCGCCGCACCGCTGCTGTTGATCAATCACTCGGACCTGCCCCTCGAGCCTCACCTGTGGCTCACCGCCTGGCTGGTGAGCAGCGCCGATTGCCCCGTGGAAGTCTTCGACTGGCCGCTGCCCGCGGGCGAACTGGCGTTGGCCGTCGATCACCTGCAAGCCCGTGGCGCACTGCTCTATTCGAGCCAAGCGATAAATTTGAACCAACTGACGAAACTTCTGAATGGCGTCAGCTGCCCAAAAATCATTGCCGGCCCCACGGTGCGCATCCATCACGCCGAGTTGTCCCTGAAAACATCTGAAATGGCTGATTTGTTCCTCGCCGAAGACCCTTTGTCGGCTCACCAGGGATTGGTTCAATGCGGTCTGATTTAAGGCTTTTCCTGGAATGACCATGCAATTGATCTGGTTGCGCAGCGATCTGCGCGTACATGACAACACTGCCCTCTCGGCCGCAGCGGCAAGCGGCCCGACGGTAGCGGTGTACGTGCTGAGTCCGAAGCAATGGCTGGCCCACGACGACGCTCCGTGCAAAGTCGACTTCTGGCTGCGCAATCTGCGTGAGTTGAGCACAGCCCTCGGTGAGCTGAATATCCCCTTGCTGCTCTGCCATGCCAGCACCTGGGAACAGGTGCCGCAGGTATTATTCGATTTATGCCGGCAACACCGGATTGAAGCGGTTCATGCCAACGAGGAATACGGTATTCATGAAAGCCAGCGTGATACGGCCGTCAATAACCTGCTGCAAGCCCATGGCATCACCTTTCATCGTTACCTCGATCAATTGTTGTTCAAGCCCGGCAGCGTGCTGAGCAAGACCGGCAGCTATTTCCAGGTCTTCAGCCAATTCCGTAAAGTCTGCTACGCCCGCCTGCACAGTATGCTACCGCGATTGATCAGCGCGCCAAACGCCCAGTTGCCGCTGACCATCGGCAGCGATCCGGTTCCGTCACAGGTAGAAAGCTTCGCGCCACCCGGCGAGGCATTGCGCAAACTCTGGCCTGCGGGTGAAACCGAGGCACGGCGCCGTCTGGAGCGTTTTGCCGAGCAGCAGATCGACTACTACAAAAGCGAGCGAGACTTTCCGGCCAAGCCTGGCACCAGCCAATTGTCCGCCTACCTGGCCGCCGGGGTGATCTCGCCACGCCAGTGCTTGCACGCCGCCTTGCAAAGCAACCAGGGTGAGTTTGAAAGCGGCAATGAAGGTGCCGTTACCTGGATCAACGAATTGCTCTGGCGCGAGTTCTACAAACATATTCTGGTGGGCTACCCAAGGGTCTCCCGGCACCGCGCATTTCGCCCGGAAACCGAAGCCCTTCCCTGGCGCCACGCCCCCGAAGAACTGGCCGCCTGGCAACAGGGGCGGACCGGCTTGCCGATCATCGACGCTGCCATGCGTCAATTGCTGGAAACCGGCTGGATGCACAATCGGTTGCGAATGGTCGTGGCGATGTTTCTGACCAAGAATCTGTTGATCGACTGGCGGCAAGGCGAGCGCTTCTTCATGCGCCACTTGATCGATGGCGATCTGGCGGCGAACAACGGCGGCTGGCAATGGAGTTCGTCCACCGGCACCGATTCGGCGCCCTACTTCCGCATCTTCAACCCGCTAAGCCAGTCGGAGAAATTCGATACGCAAGGGCTGTTCATCAAGCACTGGCTGCCGGAACTGGCAAACCTGAACAATAAAGATATCCACAACCCGGCCGCCATGGGCGGGTTGTTCGGCGTAACTGGCTACCCACCGCCGATCGTCGATCTGAGCCAGTCTCGGCAACGGGCTCTGGCCGCATTCAGGAGCCTGCCCTCGCGACAGGCCGCGCGAGCCGGGCATGAATAAATTTACAAGGAGAATGGGATGAGTCGTACACCTCCACGTCGTATCTGGCTGACCGGTGCCGGCAGCGGAATCGGGGCCGCGCTGGCCGAGGAACTGCTCACGTCAGGGGCCCACCTTGCTCTCAGCGCACGCGCTGTCGCACCGCTGCATGCGTTGGCCGCGCGGTTTCCGGGGCAGGTACTGCTGGTCCCCGGCGACCTCACCAACAGCCAGCAGGTGCGGGAGATCGGCGAACGCATCAGTGAAACCTGGGGCTCGCTCGACAGCTTGATTCTCAATGCCGGGACCTGTGAATACGTCGACGCCAGACAGCTCGACAGCTCCATCATCGAACATGTGGTGCGCACCAACCTACTGGCCAGCAGTTATTGCATCGAAGCCTCCCTGCCCCTGTTGCGGGCCGGGAACAAACCGCATCTGGTGGGCATCGCCAGTTCAGTGACCTATCTGCAGCTACCGCGAACTGCCGAGAATGGCGCCCGCAACACTGGCCTGCGCGCTTTATTCGAATCCTTGCGAGTCGATCTGGCACCGCAAGGCATTGACGTCACCGTACTCAGCCCGGGCTTCGTCGACACTCCATCGACCAAGGACAAGGACTTGCCCATCCCGCAGGATTGGCCGCTGGACAAGGCCGCACGGCATGTACTGGGGGAAATCCAGAGTCGTCCGCCGAAAATCGCTTTTTCGGCCTTGAGCCTGTCCGAGTTCTGGCCACTGCCGAAGTAGCCGGCTCGGGTGAAGCACTGATCGGCAACCACAAGGGCGCATCACTGCGTCCGTCAGGCCTTTCACACAACCGTGGCGCGCTGCCTTACACTGCGCGGCTATGACCAATATCCCCCTCACCGAGATCGCCGAACCGGCTGTCACCTGCTCCACGTGCGCGGCCTGCTGCTGCCAACTGGAAGTCATGCTGATCACCGACACTGGCGTGCCTGAACGTTTTATCGACACGGACGATTGGGGCGGGGAAGTCATGCTGCGCCTGGATGACGGCTGGTGCGCCGCGCTGGATCGCAACAGCATGATGTGCACCATCTACGAGAAACGCCCGCTGATCTGTCGGGAATTCGAGATGGGTGCGCCAGAATGCATCGATGAACGATTGGGAATTACGACGGCATATCGCTGAAAAACTTATCACTTGTGGCCATGATCAACTGTGGCGAGGGAGCTTGCTCCCGCTGGGCCGCGAAGCGGCCCTAAGATCTGCAACTCTGTTGTGTCAGATAAAACAGTTTCATCGGATTTGCGACTGCTCCGCAGTCGAGCGGGAGCAAGCTCCCTCGCCACAGGGCGCAGACTTACAACGTCATCGTGTAATGCAACGCGTAACTCTCTACACCGTCGTTGGGGCTGGTAATACCAGCGTTGGAGTAATGCGTCGCGCGAACCCCGACTTCATGCCCACCGGCAAAGCGCAGGCCAAAACCGAAACGGTCCTCGAACTGAAAGGCCGACCCCAGGTTGTTGCTCTCCACCTCGGTGGTGGCGAACAGGGCTACGCCTACCCCTAATTCAATGTACGGCTTGACGGTTTCACCGGCGAATTCATACACAAATACCGGTGAGAACGACAGGCTGTGATTACTGGAGGTCTGGTCGCCATCCCAATAGGTGTAGGCGGCGTCCCAGTAACCGGTCACGCGGCCGACACTCGTCTGTAGCCAGCTCTTGTCCCAATCCAGTTGCACGCCCAGACGATAGGCCATCGTAGACTCGCCAGTCTGGCCGACCGAGAACTCGACACCCGCCGCCTGTGCCGAAAAACTGTGCCCCAGTATGGTGGCTGCAATGGCAGCCAAACAGAACAGTCGCTTCATGAGAAACATCCTTTTGAGAACGTTTTTGTATTGTTCTTGTACTACTCAAGAGACTAGCTATAGAAGTCGCTGCACATGCAGAAGTTCAGCGCTTTTGAGCGTTCTTTTCACGTTTTTTTTACAAAAGGAAGTCTTGCACTACGCCAGACCCGCTCCATAGCAGAGGCAGGATATTTCGCAAGTGTTCGGGACTGGCACTGGTCCAGAACTGCGCTTCGCGGGAAGGGCCCGAAGCGAGCAATTCACGCTCGGCCAGCAAGCGTTGAAGTTGCCGGGCAACCGCGGCGCCGGTATCGATCAGGCTGATGTCGTCGGCGATCATCTGCTTGAGCAACGGCTTGAGAAAGGGATAGTGGGTGCAGCCGAGAATGAGGGTGTCGCACCCCGCCGCCAGCAGCGGCTCGAGGTAACCCTGCAGCAATTGGCGCAACGCCGGGCTGTGCAGGTCACCCGCTTCAATCAGTTCAACCAGCCCCGGGCACGGTTGAGTGATGACCCGCACATCGGTGGCAAAACGATCGAGCAAGGCGGCGAACTTGGCGCTCTGCAAGGTCCCGGTGGTCGCCAGTACACCGACCACCCCACTGCGGGTTGCCGCCGCCGCCGGTTTGACCGCGGGCTCCATGCCGACGATGGGCCACTGCGGGTAGTCGCGACGCAAGTCGGCGACGCCCGCCACCGTTGCCGTGTTGCAGGCCAGCACCAACGCCTTGGCCCCCTGCTTGACGAAAAATTCAGCCATCACACTGCAGCGCTGACGAATGAACTCCGGGGTCTTTTCGCCGTAGGGAATATTGCCGCAATCGGCGACGTACAGCAGCGTCTCATTGGGCAGCAAACGCTTGATTTCAGCCAGCACCGACAGCCCGCCGACACCGGAGTCGAACACGCCAATCGGCGCTTCACGCATGTTTGGTTCCACAGACGCTGCAGCCTGGATCACGTTTGACGCGCAACTCGCGAAAACGCGTGCCCAGGGCATCGATCAACAGCAACCGCCCCACGAGCGGCTCGCCAAAACCGACCAGCAATTTCAACGCCTCAAGAGCTTGCAGGCTACCGACCAGCCCCACCAGCGGCCCCAGCACTCCGGCTTCGCTACAGGTCAGCTCGGCTTCGCTGCCGTGCCCATACAAGCAGTGATAGCAAGGGCTCTCGGGGCGACGTGGATCAAACACCGAAAGCTGTCCTTCCAGACGAATTGCCGCGCCGCTGACCAAAGGTTTGCCGGCAGCCACACAGGCCGCATTGACCGCTTCGCGGGTCGAGAAATTATCCGAACAATCGAGCACCAGATCGACAGCGGCCACCACAGCCGCCAGAGAATCTTCATCCAGGGCTGCGCGATGGGCAATCAGCCGGATCTCGGGATTGATTGCCGTCAGGCGACGAATCGCCGAGTCGACCTTGGTCAGGCCAACGCTGTCGGCGTCATGAATGATCTGCCGTTGCAGGTTGGTCAGATCGACGGTGTCAAAGTCCGCCAGATGCAGCTCGCCGATCCCCGCAGCGGCCAGGTACAAGGCCACTGGCGAACCTAGACCGCCAAGACCGACGATCAACACACGGCTGCTCTTCAGGCGCAGCTGGCCGTCGATGTCGACGTGCTGCAACAGGATTTGCCGGCTATAACGCAACAGCTCTTGATCATTCAGCATGGCAGGCGCCCCAGGCTGATGCGTTCGTGGCCGCCCAGGTCCTGGCGACTGTGGACCTGTTCAAAACCCTGTGTCAGCAGCAGATCACGCACCGCAACTGCCTGATCGTAGCCGTGCTCGAGCATCAACCAGCCGCCGGCTTCAAGGTATTGGGGTGCCTGGACAATGATCAAACGCAGATCATCCAGCCCGTCGGAACCGGCCACCAACGCACTGGCCGGCTCGAAGCGCACGTCACCTTCCACCAGATGCGGGTCGGCATCGGCAATGTACGGCGGGTTACTGATAATCAGCTGATAGCGATGACCTGCCAGCGCACTGAACCAATGGCTGCTCAGTACCGTCGCGTTGTGCAAATGCAGACGCTGACGGTTGCGCTCGGCCAGGGCCACGGCTTCGAGCACTCGATCCACCGCCGTGACCTGCCAGGCCGGACGTTCGCTGGCCAGGGCCAGGGCGATCGCGCCGCTGCCGGTGCCCAGGTCCAGAACCTTGGCAGGCGTGGCCGGCAACAGCTCCAGCGCGGCCTCCACCAGCAGCTCGGTGTCCGGCCGCGGAATCAGCGTATGGGGCGCGACCTCCAGGTCGAGTTTCCAGAAACCCTGCTGACCGAGGATGTAAGCCACTGGTTCGCCACTGCGGCGGCGCTGCAAATAGCCGGCAAAGGTCAGCGCGGCTTCGCTGCTGACAATCCGTTCTGGCCAGGTGTGCAGAAAGCTCCGGGACTTGCCCAGGGCCGCCGCCAGCAACAACTCGGCATCCAGCCGGGCCGTGGGCGAATCAGGCAGGTCGGCAGCGCGCAACAGGCTGGCAATAATCGTCATTTACTCACCTATTGCTGCCAGTTGATCGGCCTGGTATTCGGCCAGCAGCGGCTCGATCACCGCGTCGACGCCGCCAGCAAGGATTTCATCAAGGGAATACAGGGTCAGGTTGACCCGGTGATCGGTCACCCGACCCTGGGCGAAGTTATAGGTGCGGATCCGCTCGGAGCGATCACCCGACCCCACCAGCAACTTGCGCTCGCTGGCGATGGCATTGGCCGCGGCGCTGGTCTGCTGGTCGTTCAACTTGGCCGACAGCCAGGACATGGCTCGTGCGCGGTTCTTGTGCTGGGAACGCTCTTCCTGACACTCGACCACAATCCCCGAAGGCAGGTGAGTGATACGGATTGCCGAGTCGGTCTTGTTGACGTGCTGACCACCGGCACCCGAGGAGCGATAGGTGTCGACCCGCAGGTCCGCCGGGTTGATCTCGATCGCTTCCTGTTCATCCGGCTCTGGCAATACCGCCACGGTACAGGCCGAGGTGTGGATACGGCCCTGGGATTCAGTGGCCGGAACCCGCTGCACGCGATGGGCACCGGATTCGAATTTCAGCTTGCCGTAGACATTGTCGCCTTCGACCCGGGCAATGACTTCTTTGTAACCACCGTGTTCGCCGATGTTCTCCGAGAGAATCTCGACCCGCCAGCCACGACGCTCGGCGTAGCGCGAATACATGCGGAACAGGTCGCCGGAAAAAATCGCCGCTTCGTCACCCCCGGTGCCGGCACGAATCTCGAGAAACACGTTGCGCCCGTCGTTGGGATCCTTGGGCAGCAGCATGCGTTGCAGGTCGCCTTCGAGCTCGATCAGCCGCTCTTTGGCTTCGCGCACTTCCTCCACGGCCATTTCACGCATGTCCGGGTCGCTGTCCTTGAGCAGCGCCTGGGCGCCTTCGAGGTCGGCCTGGACCTTGAGCAGCTGGGTATAGGTACTGACAATCGGTTCAACTTCCGCGTATTCCCTGGAATAGGTGCGAAATTTGTTCTGATCGGAAATGACTTCGCCATCGCCAAGCAAGGCGGTCAGTTCCTCGAAACGGTCCTGGAGGATGTCCAGCTTATTGAGCAGTGACGCTTTCATTGCGGTTTTTTATCCGAAGAGCTATCCGAAGGGCCCTCACCGAGAGCAAAAAGTTCCTGGGCCATGGCCAGCGCATCGAGGCGGCCTTCGGCGGTCAGCTTTTTCAATTGCACGCTTGGCGCATGCAGTAATTTATTGGTCAGGCCGCGGGCCAATTGCACCAGCACGTCCTCGGCGTTGCTGCCATTGGCGAGCATGCGCTGGGCCTTGAGCAATTCGTCATCACGCAGGCGTTCGCTCTGCTGACGATAGGCCTTGAGCACATCCACCGCCGCCAGCTCACGCAGGCGCACCATGAAGTCGTCTGCACCGATGGAGACCATCTCTTCGGCCGCTTGGGCAGCGCCCTGACGGCTCTTGAGGTTTTCGGCGACCACTTCGTGGAGATCGTCGACGCTGTACAGGTAAACGTCGTCCAGTTCGCCGACTTCCGGCTCGATATCGCGAGGTACGGCGATGTCGACCATGAAAATCGGTTTGTGCTTGCGCAGCTTCAATGCGCTCTCGACCGCGCCCTTGCCCAGAATCGGCAACTGGCTGGCGGTAGAGCTAATGACGATATCGCTGCGAACCAGTTCCGCAGGAATATCCGAGAGCAGCACTGCGTGGGCACCGAACTGTTCGGCCAGGATGCTCGCGCGCTCCAGGGTCCGGTTGGCCACCACTATGCGTTTGACGCCCAGCTCATGCAGATGCCGGGCGACCAGGGTGATGGTTTCACCGGCCCCGATCAACAGCGCCTGGCTGCGTTGCAGGTCACTGAATATCTGCTTGGCCAGGCTGACGGCGGCGAAAGCCACCGACACCGGGTTTTCGCCGATGGCGGTGTCGGTACGCACCTGTTTGGCCGCATTGAATGTGGCCTGGAACAAGCGCCCGAGCAGCGGCCCGATGGTGCCCGCCTCGCGGGCCACGGCATAGGCCGACTTCATCTGGCCGAGAATCTGCGGCTCGCCGAGCACCAGCGAATCCAGCCCCGAGGCCACCCGCATCATGTGACGAACTGCCGCATCGTCTTCGTGCACATAAGCACTGGCACGCAGGTCGTCGATGCTCAAATGGTGGTAATCGGCCAGCCAGCGCAGCACCGAGTCAGACGAAAGGTGATCCTGTTCTATATAGAGCTCACTGCGATTGCAGGTGGAGAGGATCGCAGCTTCGCGGCTGTCGGTGAGGCGGCAGAGCTGCTGCAAGGCCTCAACCAACTGCTCTGGGGTAAAAGCCACGCGCTCGCGGACGTCTACTGAAGCAGTCTTGTGGTTAATACCGAGTGCAAGGAAGGCCATTCAAGGTCGCTGATGATGTCGAGAAGCCGACAATTGTCCTACTTCGCCAGATCCAGAACAACCACTGCCGCACCGAATACCCTGTATAAAGCGTTCAAACGTCTGTCAATATGAATTGCCTGACCCGGTTATGTTTGACCGAAGGCTTGTGTCATGATGATCCGACCGCAGGTTAGTCGTCCTCCTCCTATATGAATAGATCTTCCTCGTTGCTCCTCGCTTTTGTCTTGCTCAGTGGCTGCCAGTTCCTGGTACCCGTACCACCGGACAGCACGCCGCCGGTTGAAGACAGTACTCCGGCGCCTGAAAAGCCAAAGGTCTACAGCTCGTTCAGCGAAGACACGATCTTCAGCCTGCTGAGCGCGGAGCTGGCTGGCCAGCGCAATCGTTACGACATTGCCCTGGACAACTACGTAACCCAGGCCATCAACACTCAGGACCCCGGGATCTCCGAGCGAGCCTTTCGCATCGCCGAATACCTGGGCGCCGATCAGGCCGCGCTGGATACCGCGCTGATCTGGGCGAAAAACTCCCCGGACGACCTGGAGGCGCAACGCGCCGCAGCCATTCAACTGGCACGCAGCGGGCGTTATGACGACTCCATGGTCTATATGGAGAAAGTCCTGCAAGGCAAAGGCGACACCCATTTCGACTTTCTGGCCTTGTCTGCCGCCGATACCGATCAGGAAACCCGCAACGGCCTGATGAAAGGCTTTGACCGCTTGCTGCAAAAGTACCCGAACAATGGCCAGTTGATCTTCGGCAAGGCTTTGATGTTGCAACAGGACGGTGACTCCGAGGGCGCCTTGGGCCTGCTTGAGGATAATCCGCCGGAAGAAGGCGAAGTAGCGCCGTTGCTGCTGCGCGCGCGCCTGCTGCAAGCGTTGAATCGCGGCCCGGAAGCCTTGCCGCTACTGGAAAAAAGCATTCGCAAGTACCCCGACGATAAACGCCTGCGCCTGACCTACGCGCGCATGCTGGTCGAGCAGGACCGCATGGAGGACGCCAAGGTCGAATTCTCCAGCCTGGTCCAGCAATACCCGGAAGATGACGATTTGCGTTACTCACTGGCACTGGTCTGCCTGGAAGCCAAGGCCTGGGAAGAGGCCAAGGGTTATCTGGAAGACTTGATCGCCCGGGAAAGCCATGTCGATTCGGCGCACCTGAACCTCGGTCGGATCGCCGAAGAACGCAATGACCCGCAAGGCGCGCTGATCGAATACGCCCAGGTCGGCCCGGGCAATGACTACCTGCCGGCGCAATTGCGCCAGGCCGACATCTTGATCAGCCACGGCCGCACCCGTGAAGCCCAAAGCCGCCTGGCCACGGCCCGCGATACTCAGCCCGATTACGCGATTCAGTTGTACCTGATCGAAGCCGAGACCCTGTCAGCCAACAAGCAGGGCGATCTAGCCTGGAAAGTCCTGCAACAAGCCTTGGCGCAATACCCGGACGATCTGAACCTGCTGTATACCCGCGCCATGCAGGCAGAGAAGCGCAACGATCTGGCACAAATGGAGAAAGACCTGCGCCTGATCATTCAGCGTGATCCGGACAATGCCATGGCATTGAACGCCCTCGGCTACACCTTGTCCGACCGTACGACGCGTTACGCCGAGGCCAAGGCGCTGATCGAGCAGGCTCATCAGCTGACTCCGGAAGATCCGGCGGTACTCGACAGCCTCGGCTGGGTGAATTTCCGCCTGGGCAACCTCGATGAGGCCGAACGCCTGCTGCGTCAGGCCCTTGAGCGGTTCCCCGATCAGGAAGTCGCCGCGCACCTGGGCGAAGTCCTGTGGGCCAATGGCAAACAACGCGAAGCCAGGCAAATCTGGGGCAAGTTCCTCAAGGATCAGCCCGACAGCCCTATTCTGCGCAGCACCATCAAGCGCCTGACCGGTTCCGAGACTCTTTAAGATTATGTTTTTGCGCCACGTTATCGTTTTCAGCTTCATCGCCCTGCTCGCCGGTTGCGCAGGCCTGGGCCCCCGCGAGTCTGTCGAGGGGCACGGCAACACCGCGCAATGGCGCGAGCACAAACAGCAACTGAGCAGCCTCGATGGCTGGCAGATCAGCGGCAAGGTCGGCATTCGCGCCCCGAAAGATTCGGGCAGCGGCACCTTGTTCTGGCTGCAACGTCAGGACTACTACGACATCCGCCTGTCCGGCCCGCTGGGGCGCGGTGCGGCACGCCTGACCGGTCGCCCGGGCCAGGTATCACTGGAAGTCGCCAACCAGGGACGCTATGAAGCGCCTACGCCCGAAGCCCTGCTCGAAGAGCAGCTGGGCTGGAAGCTGCCAGTCTCGCATCTGGTCTGGTGGGTCCGCGGCCTTCCCGCGCCTGACAGTAAAAGCCGTCTGAACCTCGATGCCAATAGCCGCCTGGCCAGCCTCGACCAGGATGGCTGGAAGGTCGAGTACCTGAGCTATGCGCAACAGAGCGGCATCTGGCTGCCCGAACGGATCAAGCTGCACGGCCGCGACCTCGACGTCACGCTGGTGATCAAGGACTGGCAACCACGCAAGCTGGGGCAAGTTGGGGCGTTGAAATGACTGCAACCCGCCTGACCTTGCCCGCGCCGGCAAAACTCAACCTGATGCTGCACATCCTCGGTCGCCGCGAAGACGGCTATCACGAACTGCAAACGCTGTTTCAGTTTCTCGATTACGCCGATGAACTGACCTTTGCCGTTCGCGATGATGGCGTGATCAAGCTGCATACCGAATTCGATGGCGTGCCCCACGACAGTAACCTGATCGTGCGCGCGGCAAAAAAACTTCAGGAACAATCCGGCTCCATGCTGGGAATTGATATCTGGATCGAAAAAATCCTGCCCATGGGCGGCGGAATCGGTGGCGGCAGTTCAAATGCGGCGACCACGCTGCTCGGCCTCAATCATCTTTGGCAACTGGGTTGGGATGAAGATCGGCTGGCCGCTCTGGGCCTGACTCTAGGCGCCGACGTCCCGGTTTTCGTGCGTGGACACGCCGCTTTTGCTGAAGGCGTTGGGGAAAAACTCACGCCTGTAGACCCCGAAGAACCGTGGTATCTCGTGCTTGTGCCGCAAGTCTCTGTAAGTACAGCAGAAATTTTTTCAGATCCGTTGTTGACACGTAACTCTTCTCCCATTAAAGTGCGCCCCGTTCCCAAGGGAAACAGTCGAAATGACTGCTTACCGGTTGTAGCGAGGCGTTACCCAGATGTACGTAACGCTTTGAATTTGTTAGGTAAATTTACCGAAGCAAAATTAACCGGAACTGGAAGTTGTGTGTTTGGGGGCTTCCCAAGCAAAGCTGAAGCTGATAAAGTCTCGGCCCTTCTTACAGAGACCCTTACAGGGTTTGTAGCAAAGGGAAGCAACGTTTCGATGTTGCATCGCAAGCTGCAAGGTCTGCTCTAAAAGGAACCGAGTGCTGGGCACTCGTTGCAACAGATACAGGGGCGTCGCCAAGCGGTAAGGCAGCAGGTTTTGATCCTGCCATGCGTTGGTTCGAATCCAGCCGCCCCTGCCATTTTCTAATACTCATCCAGGTTACCCTCAGCCTTCAGGTACTGCGCGTGTCCAAGATGATGGTCTTTACGGGGAATGCTAACCCCGATCTGGCTCGGCGTGTTGTACGTCAGCTGCATATCCCTCTCGGCGACATCTCTGTCGGTAAGTTCTCCGACGGCGAAATTACCGCCGAGATCAATGAAAACGTCCGCGGTAAAGATGTCTTCATTATTCAGCCGACTTGCGCTCCGACTAACGATAACCTGATGGAACTCGTCGTGATGGCTGATGCCTTCCGCCGCTCCTCAGCGACTCGAATCACAGCGGTAATCCCCTACTTTGGTTATGCCCGTCAGGATCGCCGTCCGCGTTCCGCACGTGTGGCTATCAGCGCGAAAGTCGTCGCTGACATGCTTACCGTAGTCGGCATCGATCGTGTTCTCACGGTTGATCTGCATGCTGACCAGATCCAGGGATTCTTCGATATTCCGGTAGATAACATCTACGGCTCCCCCGTTCTGGTGGATGACATCGAAGACCAACGCTTCGAAAATCTGATGATCGTGTCCCCGGACATTGGCGGCGTCGTGCGTGCACGTGCCGTTGCCAAATCCCTGGGCGTTGATCTCGGGATCATCGACAAGCGCCGTGAGAAAGCCAATCACTCTGAAGTGATGCATATCATCGGTGATGTCGAAGGGCGTACCTGTATTCTGGTCGATGACATGGTCGATACCGCCGGCACTCTGTGCCACGCGGCTAAAGCCCTGAAAGAGCATGGCGCAGCCAAGGTCTTTGCCTACTGCACACACCCTGTGCTGTCGGGCCGGGCGATCGAGAACATCGAGAACTCAATGCTGGACGAACTGGTGGTGACCAACACCATCCCGTTGTCCGCTGCCGCTCAAGCCTGTTCGCGTATCCGTCAACTGGATATCGCACCGGTAGTTGCCGAAGCGGTTCGCCGCATCAGCAACGAAGAATCGATCAGCGCGATGTTCCGCTAAGGGTCGAACCTTAGCTGCATCCCGCCGACGAAAAGCGCCCCGCCCTAACATTTTGTTGGGGCGGGGCTTTTTTGCCCATATCGCCTTTAGCGCTGGTCGCAAACGCTGGGGCGAATGTGGTTATTTTGGAGATACAACATGAACGATTTTACTCTGAATGCTGAAGTGCGTTCCGACCTGGGGAAAGGTGCGAGCCGCCGCCTGCGTCGTCTCGCAAGCCTGGTTCCAGCTGTAGTTTACGGTGGCGAAAAAGCCCCTGAATCCATCAGCATGCTGGCCAAGGAAGTTGCCAAACTGCTCGAAAACGAAGCGGCTTACAGCCACATCATCGAGCTGAACGTTGGCGGCACCAAGCAAAACGTAATCATCAAAGCCCTGCAGCGTCACCCGGCCAAAGGCCACGTGATGCACGCTGACTTCGTACGCGTTGTAGCTGGCCAGAAACTGACCGCTATCGTGCCTGTACACTTCGTTAATGAAGAAGCGCCGATCAAGAAAGGCGGCGAAATCTCGCACGTTGTTTCTGAAATCGAAGTTTCCTGCCTGCCGAAAGACCTGCCTGAATTCATCGAAGTTGACTTGGCTAACGCTGAAATCGGCTCGATCATTCACCTGTCCGACCTCAAAGCCCCTCAAGGCGTTGAGTTTGTTGCTCTGGCTCACGGTAACGACCTGGCTGTTGCCAACGTTCACGCTCCACGTGTTGCTCCAGAAGCTGCAGAAGGCGCTGCAGAGTAATTCACTCTGTACGCCGGAGTTCATGGAAACATCGCGGACTAGAGCGTAGCGAGAAAGCAGGCGAGAACGCGGAGTTTACATAATGGTAAATGAGCACTTTTCGTCCACTTTCGCCGCACAACCTGGTTGCGGCGATGTTATCCACCACTCCAAGGAAGGGCCCCTATCGTGACTGCCATTAAACTGATCGTTGGCTTGGGAAATCCAGGTGCTGAATACGAACAGACCCGGCATAACGCAGGGGCCCTTTTTGTTGAGCGCATCGCGCAAGCACAGGGCATCAACCTCGTGGCCGATCGCAAATATTTCGGCCTGACCGGGCGTTTCTCGCACCAGGGTCAGGATGTTCGTCTGCTGATTCCCACCACCTACATGAACCGTAGCGGCCAGGCCGTGGCGGCACTCGCTGGCTTCTTCCGCATCAAGCCTGAAGAAATCCTGGTGGCGCATGACGAACTCGACCTGCCACCTGGCGTTGCCAAGCTCAAACAGGGCGGCGGCCATGGCGGTCACAACGGGTTGCGCGACATCATTGCGCAGCTGGGCAATCAGAATACCTTTCACCGCTTGCGGCTTGGCATTGGCCACCCGGGCGTTGCCAGTATGGTTTCAAACTTTGTCCTGGGTCGTGCGCCACGCGCCGAACAGGAAAAACTCGATGCCAGCATCGATTTTGCCCTCGGCGTGCTGCCGGATATCTTCGCCGGTGAATGGAACCGCGCGATGAAAAACCTGCACAGCCAGAAGGCCTGACTCTAACTCCTCGGGGAAACACCATGGGATTCAACTGCGGCATCGTCGGCCTGCCTAACGTCGGCAAGTCCACCCTGTTCAACGCCCTGACCAAATCCGGTATCGCGGCCGAGAACTTCCCCTTCTGCACCATCGAACCGAACACCGGTATCGTGCCGATGCCGGATAAGCGTCTGGACGCGTTGGCGGCGATCGTCAATCCCAAGCGCATCCTGCCGACTACCATGGAATTCGTCGACATCGCCGGCCTGGTTGCCGGCGCCTCGAAAGGTGAAGGCCTGGGCAACAAGTTCCTGGCCAACATCCGCGAAACCGATGCCATCGCCCACGTGGTCCGCTGCTTCGAAGACGAGAACGTGATCCACGTCTCCAACAGCGTCGACCCGAAACGCGACATCGAGATCATCGACCTCGAGCTGATCTTCGCCGACCTCGACAGCTGCGAAAAG
Organism: Pseudomonas sp. KH_050; assembly: GCF_057838875.1. Taxonomy (NCBI): domain Bacteria; kingdom Pseudomonadati; phylum Pseudomonadota; class Gammaproteobacteria; order Pseudomonadales; family Pseudomonadaceae; genus Pseudomonas; species Pseudomonas sp. KH_050. Next base: position 5,776,599 of record NZ_CM174478.1, read on the forward strand.
CAACTGCAGAAAGTCACCCGCAACGCCAAGGGCGGCGACAAGGACGCAGTGGTCCAGAAAGGCCTGCTGGAACAACTGATTGGCCACTTCACCGAAGGCAAGCCTGCGCGCAGCCTGATGAAGAACATGAGCGCCGACGAAAAGGCGGTGATCCGCGGCTTCCACCTGCTGACCACCAAGCCTGTGATGTACATCGCCAACGTTGCTGAAGACGGCTTCGAAAACAATCCGCTGCTGGACGTGGTCATGGCCATTGCCGAAGAAGAAGGCGCGATTGTGGTACCGGTCTGCAACAAGATCGAAGCGGAAATCGCCGAACTCGACGACGGTGAAGAAAAAGACATGTTCCTCGAAGCCCTGGGCCTCGAAGAACCGGGCCTGAACCGCGTGATCCGCGCCGGCTACGAAATGCTGCACTTGCAGACCTACTTCACCGCCGGTGTCGAAGAAGTCCGCGCCTGGACCGTAAAAGTCGGTGCTACCGCGCCACAAGCAGCCGGCGTGATTCACACCGACTTCGAGAAAGGCTTTATCCGCGCTGAAGTCATCGCCTACAACGACTTCATTCAGTACAAGGGCGAAGCCGGTACCAAGGAAGCCGGTAAATGGCGCCTGGAAGGCAAGGATTACATCGTCAAGGACGGCGACGTGATGCACTTCCGTTTCAACGTGTAATGGATCCCGTGGATTTACACGGATCTCGATAGACTGAAAATCCCCGTAATCACTCGATGATACGGGGATTTTGTGTTTCAGGATCGCCATCCTCCTCCATTGCGATCCGGGAGGTTGATGGGTACGCCACCGGAGCTTTATTGCACTAAACGGACTCAGCTTTGGAACATATAATCCGCTGCCGCTGTTTGTGCACTGTTCAGGCTACCCAATAGCTGCAACTCATTTGACTCCACCGCGGCATCGGCATCCACTGCTTTGAACAGATAAATCCCGGTCTGTGTACCGTTGTCCACAGCAAAGAGGCGGCTATCGCCAATCACATACGCGCTGGCAGCACTGCCGATATTGCCGGCCGCCGAACCAGCATTTATGGCGCCGCTGATGTTGCTGCTGAACACCACCAGCTCGGCATTCGCGGCAAATCCACCGGCCTCGCTACGCAGCACGGCTCCCTCCAGGACGGCATCCTTGTCACCCAGGCCGCCCAGTGAGGAGTTATCCAGCACTAGCTTGTCGGTGCCACTGAGGAAGTCGGTGATCAGGTCCCTCGTGGCCGCGCTATCCAGGATAAAGCGGTCCGCCCCTGCACCACCCGTCAGCGTGTCGCTGCCCGCACCGCCATTCAGCACGTTGGCCGCGCTGTTGCCGGTCAGGGTGTTAGCCAAGGCATTGCCGGTGCCATTTATCGCCGCACTGCCGGTCAGCACCAGCCGCTCCAGGTTGGCACCCAGTATCCAGCTCAGCGAGGACTGCACGGTATCGATTTCGCTGGTCAGCGTGCTGGTCTCAGAGATGACATCGCTAGCCACATCGACCACATAGGTGTCGTTACCCAGACCGCCGATCAGCGTGTCGCTGCCCCCGCCGCCATTCAGCACGTTGGCCGCGCTGTTGCCGGTCAGGGTGTTAGCCAAGGTATTGCCGGCGCCATTAATCGCCGAATTGCCGGTCAGCACCAGCCGCTCCAGGTTGGCACCCAGTATCCAGCTCAGCGAGGACTGCACGGTATCTATTTCGCTGGTCAGCGTGCTGGTCTCAGAGATGACATCGCTAGCCACATCGACCACATAGGTGTCGTTACCCAGACCGCCGATCAGTGTGTCGCTGCCCCCGCCGCCATTCAGCGTGTCGCTGCCCGCGCCGCCATTCAACACGTTGGCCGCGCTGTTGCCGGTGAGGGTGTTAGCCAAGGTATTGCCGGTGCCATTAATCGCCGCACTGCCGGTCAGCACCAGCCGCTCCAGGTTGGCACCCAGTATCCAGCTCAGCGAGGACTGCACGGTATCGATTTCGCTGGTCAGCGTGCTGGTCTCAGAGATGACATCGCTAGCCACATCGACCACATAGGTGTCGTTACCCAGACCGCCGATCAGCGTGTCGCGGCCCCCGCCGCCATTCAGCACATTGGCCGCGCTGTTGCCGGTCAGGGTGTTAGCCACGGTATTGCCGGTGCCATTGATGGTACCGGTGCCGGTCAATAAGAGGTTTTCGAGGTTGGCACCCAGCATCCAACTGACTGAAGATTCCACGGTGTCGATTTCGCTGACCAGCGTGCTGGTCTCGGAGATGACATCGGTAGCCACATCGACCACATAGGTGTCATTGCCCAGGCCGCCGATCAGCGTGTCGTTGCCCAGGCCGCCAATCAGCGTGTCGCTGCCCGCGCCGCCATCCAGCACGTTGTCCGCGCTGTTGCCGGTCAGGGCGTTAGCCAAGGTATTGCCGGTGCCATTGATGGTACCGGTGCCGGTCAACAAGAGGTTTTCGAGGTTGGCACCCAGCGTCCAACTGACTGAAGATTCCACGGTGTCGATTTCGCTGACCAGCGTGCTGGTCTCGGAGATGACATCGGTAGCCACATCGACCACAAAGGTGTCGTTGCCCAGGCCGCCGATCAGCGTGTCATTGCCCAAGCCGCCATTCAGCACGTTGGCCGCTCTGTTACCGGTGAGGGTGTTAGCCAAGGCATTGCCGGTGCCATTAATTGCCGCACTGCCGGTCAGCACCAGCCGCTCCAGGTTGGCACCCAGCATCCAGCTCAGCGAGGACTGCACGGTATCGATTTCGCTGACCAGCGTGCTGGTCTCAGAGATGACATCGGTTGCCACATCGACCACATAGGTGTCGTTACCCAAACCGCCGATCAGTGTGTCGCTGCCCCCGCCGCCATTCAGCGTGTCGCTGCCCGCACCGCCATTCAGCACGTTGGCCGCGCTGTTGCCGGTCAGGGTGTTAGCCAAGGCATTGCCGGTGCCATTAATCGCCGCACTGCCGGTCAGCACCAGCCGCTCCAGGTTGGCACCCAGTATCCAGCTCAGCGAGGACTGCACGGTATCGATTTCACTGGTCAGCGTGCTGGTCTCAGAGATGACATCGCTAGCCACATCGACCAGATAGGTGTCGTTACCCAGACCGCCGATCAGCGTGTCGCGGCCCCCGCCGCCATTCAGCACGTTGGCCGCGCTGTTGCCGGTCAGGGTGTTAGCCAAGGTATTGCCGGTGCCATTGATGGTACCGGTGCCGGTCAATAAGAGGTTCTCGAGGTTGGCACCCAGCGTCCAACTGACTGAAGATTCCACGATGTCGATTTCGCTGGCCAGTGTGCTGGTCTCGGAGATGACATCGGTAGCCGTATCGACCACGTAGATGTCGGAGCCCTCACCACCAATCAAGGTGTCGCTGCCAATTCCGCCGTCGAGGAAATCGTTTCCATTATTGCCGTAGAGGATGTCGTTTCCACCAGCGCCCTCAAGACTATCGTTTCCCTCATCGCCTTGGAGGGTGTCGTTGCCGAGGTCGCCGTAGAGGTCGTCGATTCCGAGACCACCGTAGAGTAGGTCGTCGCCCTCACCGCCGCCAAGGTAATCGTCTCCCTCTTCGCCTTGCAGCGTGTCATTGCCGAGTTCGCCGTAGAGCTCGTCGTTTCCGAGACCACCGTAGAGAAGGTCGAGTCCATTGCCGCCGAAAAGACGGTCCTGACCCTCGTTGCCGTCAAGGATGTCGTTGCCTTCAGCGCCGTCGAGGTCGTCGTCACCTTCAGCGCCGTCGAGGTCGTCGTTTCCAAAATAACCTCCAAGCACGTCGTTGCCGATTCCGCCGCTAAGGGTGTCGTTGCCCTCACCGCCGTCGAGATGGTCGTTTCCATCATCGCCAACGAGAGTGTCGTCGCCGAGGTCTCCCCAAAGGGTATCGTCACCCACGCCTCCGTCGAGGTAGTCGTTTCCGATATAGCCTCTAAGCACGTCGTTGTCGATTCCGCCGTCAAGGGTGTCGTCACCTTCACCGCCGTCGAGGTCGTCGTCTCCAGCACCACCAGAGAGGATGTCGTTGCCTATTCCGCCGTGGGAATAGTCGTTGCCCTCGTTGCCCTCAAGGGTGTCGCTTCCATCAAAGCCGTGGAGGGAATCGTCGCCGATACCTCCATAGACGGTGTCGTTGCCCTCACCGCCGTCGAGACTGTCCTTTCCATCACCGCCGACGAGAATGTTGTCGCCGAAGCCTCCCCAAAGGGTATCGTCACCCGCGCCTCCGTCGAGGAAGTCGTTTCCGATGTAACCTCTAAGCACGTCATCGCCGATTCCGCCGTAAAGGGTGTCGTCGCCCAAACCACCGTCGAGGTTGTCGTTTCCAGCACCACCATCGAGGAAGTCGTTTCCACTATTGCCGTAGAGGATGTCGTTGCCTGCATAGCCGTAGATGCTGTCGTTTTCCAGCCAGCCTCGGAGATCATCGTTGCCAGTGGTACCTACTATTTTCATGTGCACCTCAGTTCAATAGTCCATTTGTCGAAGGGTGCCCGGCATGGCGGAGGCACAATCAGGAAAACGCTGGTCTGCAGCGGTGATTATTACTCTCCGTTGCATTGGATAATGGCGGTTGGCCTTCATTGTAGGATTAGTGCTCGCATTCCCATGCGACCATTGGTCGTAAATAGCGAACCTGTGCCTATGTGTCGATGCGCACGACTAACGAGAACTTGACGATCCAATGTGCGGGCGCGCTCCCCACTATGTGGTCTGCACGAATTTGCCGCCGTAGTGAAAGGAGGGACACCACATGCTTACAGGCAGGTGGTTGGGAGCCTAATCAGCTCATTGTGGGCTGGAAAGCACTACTGACCTGCGGGGAACCCAGGTAGAGACATCGCCGGTGTGAAAGTTCTAATGTGAGAGCGAGGCTTGTTCGCGAGGCAGACGCGCGGTCTGCCAGGCACACTAGGTCATCATTCTTTGCGGGCAAGTCGGATCGCCGCACCGCCGCTCCCACAGGTATGGGGTTGCCCGTAGATTTGCAGCAACCTCAAGCCTTCCTGGTTCTTGGCAGAAAGATCGCCAACACCCCGAGCAGCGGCAAGAACGAACACAGGAAGTACACGTACTCGATCCCGTGAACATCCGCCAGATGCCCAAGCAGCGCCGCGCCAATCCCGCCGAAACCGAACATCAAGCCAAAGAACACTCCGGCGATCATCCCGACGTTACCCGGCACCAGTTCCTGGGCGTAGACCACGATGGCCGAGAATGCCGAGGCCAGGATGAAGCCGATCACCACGCTCAGCACGCTGGTCCAGAACAGGTCCACATGCGGCAGCAACAAAGTGAACGGCGCCACGCCGAGGATCGAGAACCAGATCACCGCCTTGCGGCCGATCCGGTCGCCAATCGGCCCGCCGAAGAAGGTCCCCGCCGCTACCGCGCCCAGAAACAGGAACAGATGCAGCTGCGAGCTGGCCACCGACAGGTCGAACTTCTCGATCAGGTAGAAGGTGAAATAGCTGGTAAGGCTGGACATGTAGAAGTACTTGGAGAACACCAGCAGACCGAGTACCACCAAGGCACTCAACACCCGCCCTTTGGATAACCCATGGGTCGCAGCCTGACCTTGCTTGAGCTTGAAAAGGTTCAGGTGGTTGGCGTACCAGTGGCTGATGCGGTAAAGCACGAACAACGCAAAGACCGCGAACAACCCGAACCAGGCCACGTTACCTTGACCGAACGGAATAATGATCGCTGCCGCCAGCAACGGCCCGAACGCCGACCCGGCATTCCCGCCGACCTGGAAGGTCGACTGCGCCAGACCGTAGCGCCCGCCGGAAGCCAGTCGGGCGACCCGCGAAGCCTCAGGGTGAAAGGTCGAGGAGCCGATGCCAATCAACCCCGCCGCCAACAGAATCAAGGCAAAGCTGCCCACCTGGGACATCATCAGGATCCCGATCAGCGTGCAGACCATTCCAGCCGGCAGCAGAAACGGCTTGGGATGGCGATCGGTGTAATACCCGACCCAGGGCTGCAGCAGCGAAGCGGTGAGCTGAAAGGTCAAGGTGATCAAGCCGACCTGAGTGAAGCTCAATCCATAGTTGGCCTTGAGCATCGGATAGATCGACGGCAGCACCGCCTGAATCAGGTCATTGATCAAATGTGCGAGGGCCACGGCACCGATGATGCGCATGACCAGCGGGCTGGTTTGCGCGGTGGCTGAAGCCGGGGCCGCGGTGGTCTGAAGATTACTGATAGCCATAAGGTTTCCGTACAACAGATGGATGCGCACTTGCAGGTGCGACAATGTGCCATTTTTCAGTGCAGCAAAGCCATCCCCTTAGCCTGCTAACGACTTCATCTTGAGCCCGCCAAGTGATAGCCGAACGCCATGGTCTGAATCTTGCCTTGTTTATCCGCTTCAACGCGGCCCCTTACAAAGGGACCGAGAATGGGAAGTTTCGCTACAGGGCTCACCTCACAGGGCACACGCTGGCGGACTTTCCGAGGCCTTTAACGAGGGCACAGGTCCGGGCCATACCGCCAGGACTGCACGCCATTTGTGCGTAGTGCCCAGAGGAGTAGTCGGGCATGCAGGCTTTTCTATCACCAGGAATCAGATTGCTCGGGCGCTTCGGCTTTGCCCGCAAGTTTCAGCTGTTATTTCTGCTGTTCATCCTGCCGCTGATGGGCAGCCTGTGGATGATCGGCCAGGATTACCGTGACAAGCTGAGCCTGATTTCCGGCGAGCGTGCCGGGGTTCGCCAGTTACTGGCGCTCGACGCCCTCGACAACCTGCTCGCCGCCCAGCGTGACCGCGCGGCCCGCTGGCGAGCCACGGAAACCAATCGTCAGCCAACGCCCGCGACCCTCGCCGCCATGGCCGCATTCGATGCGGTTCAGCCGGCGCTCAATCAGGCCGCTACAGACTTCGGTACGGCCCTGAAAATCGAAGGCGCCACGGGCGACACCTTGAGCCGCTATCAAGCGCTCCAGGCGGCTCTCAACGGCCTGGATTCGAAAAGTCTGAGCAGCGTCGGCTGGTGGCCGGACGGTTACGAGCGTTTCACCGCCGCGTTGAGTGCGCTGCAAGCCCTGCGCGAGCAGATTGCCATGGATAACCGGCTGATCCTCGCCCCATGGCTGGAAACCTACCTGCTGACGCAAATCTCTACTCAACATACGCCGGACCTGATTGAACGGGTCGGTCGCCTTGCCAGCGTCGGTCAGGCGTCAGTGGTGTCCGGGCAATTCACCCTGCAGAGCCGCCTGCAACTGCGGGACCTGCGCAGCCGCATCGGCGATGCCCGCGAGCAACTGGTGAAGACTGGCACCCTGCTCGAGGCCCGACTGCCCAGTGCCTTGCAGTCCTGGGCCGGGCAATACCATCGCAGCTTGAAGCTTCTGGACGAGGGCCTCAAAGTGCTGGATGACGGGGTCTTCGGCGGCAGCATCAAGCTCAAGCCGGAAGAGTTCGAACGCAACCTTGACGCCCTGCTCCGCGACCTGGCGTCGCTGCGGCAGCAGTCTCTGCAAGCGCTGGACAGCCGCCTGGATTACTACCACGGTTCAGCTGTCGGCCAACTGACCCTGGTGGCGACGATCTTCGGCTGTTTGCTGCTGGCCGCGCTGTACCTGTTTGTCTGCCTGCAAGCCTCGATCCGTCGCAGCGCCAGCGGCATTACCCTGTTGGCTGAAGCCCTGCGTGACGGCAATCTGTCTCTGCAGGTCCCGGTGCACGGGCGCGACGAACTGGCCGCCATCAGCACCGCGCTCAATGTCGCCGTGCTGCAACTGCGCAGCAGCCTGCTCGGAGTCGATCACGAAACCCTGCAACTGAGTAACGCAGTGCGAGCCCTCAACGATCACTCCGGCGGTGCCTTGGGCGAAGTCGAAGCGCAGCAATTGCAGATCAGTCAGATCGCCGCGGCGGCGACCCAGCTGGCCGCCACCTCACAAGGCGTCGCGCAGAGTTGCGAACAAGCCTCCGGCAGTGCCCGGCACACTCAACGGATCGCCGCTGACAGCAGCCGAGACAGCCAGCGGACCACCGCCAGCATCCAGCAACTCAACCAGCGACTGAACGACACGGCCGCAGCGCTGGGTCGGGTCAGCGCTCAGGGCCAGCAGATCCAGTTAGTCGTCGATACTATTCGCGGGGTCGCCGAGCAGACCAATCTGCTGGCATTGAACGCCGCCATCGAAGCGGCGCGGGCTGGCGAACAAGGCCGGGGATTTGCCGTGGTCGCCGATGAAGTGCGCAGCCTGTCGCAGCGCACGCAAATCTCCACCGCCCAGATCGCCGGCACAGTCGACAGCCTGCGGGCCACGGTGAGTGAAGCAGTGAACTTGATGGAAGCCGCTTGCGGGCAGGCGCAAACCGATGCTCAAGCAGTAACCGGGCTTGGCGAACGCCTGGGGGAAATTGCCAGCGCGGTGCAAGGCGTCACCGACACCCTGGCACAGATTGCTACCGCGGTTGAAGAACAGGCCTGCACCGCCGATGAAGTCAGCGGTAATATTCAACAGGTCGATCAAGCGGCCGTGCGCCTGCTCGAAGGCGCGCGAGCGGTGAACCGCGCGGCGGACACCTTAAGCCAAGGCAGCAATGCACTGAGTGAAAATACCGGGAGGTTTCGCTTGAGTTGAAGCCGCCGGGCCGCAGCAAAGAACCGGCACGTCGTGCTTCCAACACCGCCCACCACCCCGGCTGACCAGGGGGTTTCGATAAACAGTTGATAGTGTAGATAAATTTTCAATAAAAACGCTTGACGCATTTCCGTTATCGGCGAATAATGCGCGCCACTTGGCTACATAGCTCAGTTGGTTAGAGCATAGCATTCATAATGCTGGGGTCCGGGGTTCAAGTCCCTGTGTAGCCACCAAGTACTAAAAACGGCTTACCGAAAGGTAGGCCGTTTTTTTATGTCTGGAGATAAGTAGTGCTCCAGACCCGGTCAAATCAGCCGGTACGCCAGAACGCGTCACGCAGGGAACGGCTGCTGATTGCTGCACCCTCATTCGAGGCAATGCTCAGGTAAGGCGCCCTGTCTCGGCGTTGATGATGCATAGTTGCAGGCGACACGACGCAATCAGTGGCCAGGTAAGCCGCAAAAAATGGCAAAGAGGATAAATTGCCATTCCATCAGGTTTCAGGGAGTGACATGCCGCAACCATCTTTGAAAACTCATATCGCCGAACGTCCAACCACTGAAAAGCCCGAGTCCGGACTCAAGGTTCGATCTGCAATACTTTTCCTGATGGCGGTATGTCTGTCGCTGGTGGCAGTGGCTATTTGGGAGAGCTGGAGTTCCCGTCAATACCATTTGGGCGACAAAGAAGTCGCGATGTCAAACCTTGCGCAGACCCTGTCATCGCAGGCGCAGGCGTCAATCAAGCAAGCCGACACCGTTTTATTCGGCCTGGTAGACCGTCTCGAAATCGATGGCATGGGCCACGAGCAGATTCCCAGGTTGAAACGCTTGCTCAGTTCCCAGCGCAAGGAGTTGAGCCAATTACACGGCCTGTTCATTTATGACGAAAAAGGCCGGTGGGTAGCGAACTCGAACGAGATCATCCCGTCCAGCGCCAACAACTCCGACCGCGAGTATTTCACCTTTCATCAAGAGCATCCGGACCGCGGACCGCATATCGGGCCTTCGATACAAAGTCGCTCCACCGGCGACTGGATCATGCCCGTGTCGCGCCGGATCAATCACCCCGATGGCAGTTTTGCCGGGGTGGTGCTGGCAACCCTGTATCTGGATCATTTTCTTCAGCTGTACAACAGCATTGATATCGGCGCTAACGGCGTCATCAATCTGATATCAGCCGACGCCAGAATAGTGATTCGCCGCCCGTTCAAGGAAGCTGAAATCGGCACCAGCCTCGCCGGTGGCCCACTCTTCACTCAACTCTTGCCCAAGGGCTCTTTTGGTTCCGCAACCGTCAAATCCTATGTGGACGGTGTCGAACGCGTGGTGGGTTATCGGCGAGTCGATCAGTATCCGCTGATCATATTTGTCGCGCAGAACAAGGACGAGGCTCTCACAGGCTGGCGACAGGCGTCATTACTGAGCGCGGCGATCGTGGCTTTTCTGCTGATGATTCTGGGGCTGCTCGGCTATCGGCTGATCAGGCTCATGAAGCAGCAAAATCACATCCAGAACGAATTGCTGGGTGCTCAGGACCAATTGATCGAGGCCAATCGGACGCTGGCGTTATTAGCGTTGGAGGATGCCCTGACAGGGTTGGCGAACCGGCGTCAGTTCGACCTGTTCATTCATGCGGAGATGGGCCGCGCCAGGCGCAGCCAAGGGAGCCTTGCCCTGCTGATGATCGATGTCGATCACTTCAAGCCTTTCAACGACAAATACGGTCACTTGGTCGGAGACAGCTGTTTACGCACTATCAGCGCAATCATACGGGAGAACATCAAACGGCCCGGCGATCTCGCTGCGCGTTATGGCGGCGAGGAGTTTGCCGTGGTGTTGCCAGGGACTGACTACGTCGGGGCATTTCTGATTGCAGAGAACATTCGCCGCGCCGTTCTGCAAGCAGCAATCGAGCACAACGAAAGCACCGAAGGCATGGTCACAGTCAGCCTTGGCGTCGCCGCCTGCAGCCCGACATCGCAAGAATTACCCGATCACTTGATTGGCGCCTCCGACAAGGCACTCTACGTCGCCAAAGCCAGTGGCAGAAACATGAGCGTTATCGCTAACTGACTGGCTCAACCACGCACGACGAGGGGTAATGGTTGCCCATCACTGATGAGCCTTCCAGCGCTTCAGTTCTTCTTCGATGAAGTGATTGACCAGATCGGCATAAAGCTTTTCGATTGCTGCCGGGCTCAGGCCTTCGGTTTCTGCCCACTCGCGACGCTTGGCCAGCATCGCATTGAAGCGCTCCGGAGCCCGAACCGAGGTTTCCGAGGTTTTGAATTTCGACGCGGCCAGAACGTATTTGAAACGTGTGCCAAGCAGCTTGATGACGGCTCGATCGAGGGCATCGATCTCGCGTCGAATATCTTCCATGCCTTCACATTCGTCAGGGCGTAATTGATTGACGACTTCCATGTTGATAGCTCCGGCTTATCAGGGAAACGCGTGGGTTGATGCAGCCATTCGATTTAAACACGCAGGGTCAGACCTCGTCATTTGAACCCGAGACCAGCGGCGTCGCCCCGCGCGTTGCGCCGGCCGCTGTCGGCCGATACATTCCCCACTCGCAGTCACCGCTGCGCTCGATACCTCTATTTTCCAACGGACGGAGCGCCCCGCGTGTTCTCAGCCTTCAATTTACGCCACTACCGCTTATCTGCCCTTTCGCTGATAGCCGCCGCACTCACCCTCGCCGCCTGCAACGCCCCGCCCTGGGCCCCCTCCGGCGGCGCCCTGGCGCTGGCCCCGGAACTTGCTTCGGGTTATCGCAGCGATTTGCGCACCCAATACGCCTCCCGGCACATGGCGGCGGCGGCCAACCCGCTGGCGGCCGAGGCCGGGCGTGAAATGTTGCGTCAGGGCGGTTCGGCGATCGATGCGGCGATTGCTATGCAAGCGGTGCTGACCCTGGTGGAACCACAATCCTCGGGTATTGGTGGCGGTGCACTGATCATGCTCTGGGATGGCAAAACCGTGCGGGCCTACGACGGTCGTGAAACCGCTCCTGCGGGCGCGAGCGAAAAGCTCTTCCTGCAAGCCGATGGCCAACCGATGCCGTTCACCCAGGCGCAGATTGGCGGTCGTTCGGTCGGCACACCGGGGGTATTGCGCGCCCTTGAGCTGGCTCACAACCAACACGGTCGCCTGCCTTGGGCTCAGTTGTTCGAACCGGCCATCCACCTGGCGGAGCACGGTTTCCTGATCTCGCCACGACTGCACGCACTGATTGCAGCCGATCGCGCCCTGCCCCACTCGCCGGACATGGCCAGTTACTTCCTGAATGTCGACGGCAGCCCGAAAGCCGTCGGCACTCCGCTGAAAAACCCGGCGCTGGCAGCCGTCCTGAAACGGATCGGCAAAGAAGGCCCCGCGGCCCTTTATCAAGGCTCGGTCGCCGAGGAGATCGTCGCCAAGGTTCAGCGTCACGCCAACCCCGGCAGCCTGTCGATGAACGATCTGCAAGGCTATCGCGCCAAAGAGCGCATGCCACTGTGCACCGACTACAAACGCTGGCAAGTCTGCGGCATGCCACCACCGTCTTCCGGAGGAATCGCTGTCGCGCAAATCCTCGGTACCCTGCAGGCCCTGGAAAGCCGCGATAGCCGTTTTGCCCTGCCACCCCTCAAGCCAGTCCCGAGCACTACCGCCGCCGGCCTGGAGCCGGCGCCTGAAGCCGTCCACCTGATCGCCGAGGCCGAACGCCTGGCCTATGCCGACCGCGCGCTCTATGTGGCTGACCCGGACTTCGTCCCGGTGCCGCTCGCAGGCCTGGTCGCCCCCCACTACCTGGCAACTCGAGCCGCCTTGATCGGTGAGCGCAGCATGGGCATGGCCAAGCCGGGCAATCCGGCTGGTGTCCAGCTGGCCTATGCTGCAGACCGCTCACCAATGCGGATTTCCACCTCGCAGGTGGTCGCGGTCGACGACAGGGGCGGCGCCGTGTCGATGACCACCACTGTGGAAGCGGCCTTCGGTTCTCACCTCATGGTTCAGGGTTTTTTGCTCAACAACCAATTGACCGACTTCTCCTTCATCCCGGAGGAAAACGGCCTGCCCGTCGCCAATCGCGTCGAACCTGGCAAACGTCCGCGCTCTTCCATGGCGCCGACGCTGATCTTCGATCGTCAGAGCGGTGAACTGGTGGCCACTGTGGGCTCCCCGGGCGGCTCGCAAATCATCGAGTACGTCGCCAAGTCCGTGGTGGCCCTGCTCGACTGGAACATGGACCCGCAAGCCGCCATCAGCCTGCCCAACTTCGGCAGCCGCAACGGCCCGACCGAACTCGAGCAGGGGCAATTCAGCCCGGCACTGGTACAAGCGCTCAGGGATAAAGGGCATGAGATGAAGCAGATCGACATGACCAGCGGCACCCAGGCCATCGTCCGGGTTCGTGATGCCCAAGGCAAAGCGTCATGGGCCGGCGGCGCCGATCCACGGCGTGAAGGTGAAGCGCTGGGGGATTGATCGGGGTTAGGGACAGGTCGGCACCCACAGGCAGTACGACGCGATCAACGCCGACGCCGTTGAAATGGAGTAACCACCATGAATATTCGCCCTATTCACAGCGATCAAGACTACCGTGCGGCACTCAAGGAAGTGTCTACGCTATTCGACAATGAACCAGAACCTGGCACCGCCGAAGATGATTACTTCGACGTCATGATCACCCTCATCGAAGCCTATAAGTCGAAGCAATTCCCGGTCGACTTGCCCAATCATTGCCACCCGGCAGTTTCAAGGAAACTTCGGCGTTGACGGCGCTTTCCTGCAGCCTGCTGATGCTGCCTTTGAAGACGTTACGCGCACTGACCTTCATGGACGTGTACCCTCGAATAATAATTTTTGAGAACAACCTCGCCCGTCATTGAATATAGCCCCCCCTAGCGACTGTATTTCAACCCCTGGCGCGCGGCATGGCGTTCCAGTGCCAGATCGATCAGCCGACTGACCAGCTCACCGTAGCTCATGCCCGCAGCCTGCCAGAGCTTGGGGTACATGCTGATGCGGGTGAAACCCGGCAGCGAATTGACTTCATTGATCAGCACTTCACCAGTATCGGTGAGGAATACATCAACACGAGCCAGGCCGGAGCAGCCGAGTACCTGGAACGCCTCGATGGCGAGGGCGCGGATGCGTTCGCTGCTCTCCAGGCTGATGTTTGCCGGAACCACCACTTCTGCGGCCTGGTCATCGATGTATTTGCTGTCGTAGGAGTAAAAGCCACTACGCACCACGATCTCGCCGCAACCGCTGGCGATCGGCTGGTCATTGCCCAGCACCGCGCATTCGATTTCGCGACCATTGACCGCGGACTCGATAAGGATTTTTTCGTCGAAGTTCAGCGCCAGCGCTACGGCCGCCACATACTCGGCCTCATTGCTGACCTTGCTGACGCCCACCGAAGAACCCTGGTTCGCCGGCTTGACGAACATCGGCAGGCCGAGCTTGAGTTGCGCTTGAGCAAAATCGGTGCGAGTGGCGTTGGCACGAGTCAGGGTGATGAACGGGGTGATCGCCAGCCCGGCATCGCGCAGCAGGCGTTTGCTGACGTCCTTGTCCATGCAGACTGCCGAGCCGAGCACGTCGGAGCCGACGAAGGGCAGGTCTGCCATGCGCAGCAAGCCCTGCAGGCAACCGTCCTCGCCGAGGGTGCCGTGGACGATGGGAAAGGTCACGTCGACATGCTCCAACAGCTCCTGGCTGGAAGTCTCGACCAGTTGCTGGCTGGGTTTGCCGGGCACTACGGCCAGCTCGCGGTTCGATTGGTTGAGGGCAATCAGCGCCGGATTTTCCTGGTTGATCAGAAAGTTCGAGGTGTCATTCAGGTGCCAGCGCCCTTGCTTGTCGATACCGATCAGCATCGGCTCGAAGCGCGAACGGTCCAGCGCATCGACGATGTTCTTCGCCGATTGCAACGAGACTTCATGCTCTGCCGAGCGGCCACCAAAAATAATCCCGACCCGCAATTTGCTCATCATCCGGCCTCCTGATGAAAGTACTGTTTCTGGATACGGCAAGCGAAGGTCTCAGGCCTGCGCATAACGCAGATGAATCAACGCCACACGCTGGCCTTTTTTGTCTTTGCGCTCTTCTATCGCGTAAGGCGTAAAGCCGAGTTTTGGATAGAGCAACAGCCCCGCCACATTCGAATTGAAGCAGGACAAGGTCACCTCGCCAGCGCGATGCTGGCTCAGGGCGGTGTCGATCATGTGCCTGATGAGATGCCCACCGATCCCACCCGATCGTGCTTCAGGATCAATGATGACATTGCCGATGGTGCAGGTCCCCTCGGTTTGCCATTGGTAGAAGTTGGCAAAACCGACCACCCGCTCATCCTGTTCGATGACTGTCGAATCCGAGCGCTGGGCGATGGAGTTACGCAGTTGCTCGTGGGTCAACGGCCAGGTAGCTGCGGGGAAGAAGAAAAACAACTCGTCCTCGTTGCGGGCAAAACTGCAGATCCGTGGAATGTCCCGTTCCTCTACTGGCCGATAGCCAAGTTTCATCCTCTGTCTCCTGACAGTGTGCTCGGATCTGTAGTTCTACCCGACCTCGGGTGCGTGGATCAACCTCGCAGGTTGCAAGCGCCAGCCATTGTTTTGCAGCACCCCTCCCAGCGTGCAGAAATACGCCTTCGGGCCCGATGAAGACAGTCGGCCAGCATTGCGTTACCGTATTTTCCATTGAGCACAGAGCAGGGTCGCTCCTCATGGGCAAACATCACAGCCAGACCGACTGGCTCCACCGCGCGCCCCGTGCCAGCGGTATGGAGCGCATCGAGGCGTTTTTTTCCGGTCACGGTTATGACCTGCACCGCCACGACACCTACGCCATTGGCCGAACGCTGGCGGGCGTGCAGAGCTTTCAGTATCGCGGCGAGTGGCGACACAGCCTGCCAGGCGGGACCATGGTGTTGCACCCGGATGAAGTCCACGACGGTGAGGCCGGCACCGAGGACGGCTTCAAGTACCGGATGATGTACATCGAGCCGGCGCTGATTCAGCAGATGCTCGGTGGCAAGCCGCTACCCTTTATCAAGACCGGTCTGTCTGCTGATCCTCGGCTGTATGCGGCGACCCAGGTGTTGCTGCAGAGCCTGGACTGCCCGCTTGATCCACTGGAAGAGCAGGACGCGCTGTTCGACCTGGCCAATGCCCTGAGTAGCGTGTCCGGCGTGACTGCGATCCGCCAGAGTTTCGATTATCAAGCAGCGGAACGGGCGCGGGAATTCATCCACAGCGCCCTGGATCGCACCGTGACCCTGGATGAACTGGCCGAGCACAGCGGCCGCGATCGCTGGGGTCTGTCGCGGGATTTCCGTCTGCTGTTCGGCACCAGTCCTTACCGTTACCTGACCATGCGCCGCCTGGATCTGGTCCGTTCGTTGCTGATGCAAGGCCAGCCGCTGGTCAGCGCCGCGCTGATCGCCGGCTTCACCGATCAAAGCCATATGACCCGACAATTCAGCAAAACCTACGGCCTGTCACCGGCGCGCTGGTTGAAGATGCACGGGCGTTGAAGGCTGCACAATCGTTCAAGAAACACCCTGCTGCCTTGGCTATCGTTGGTTCAAGATCACCCGGCGGATGAACCCCCATGAGTCATTATCAAAGCCTGAATTTTGCGCAAAAGCTCAGCCTGTTCAACGAGCACTGGACGCCCAGGGTCATCGCCGAAATGAACGACTACCAGTTCAAGGTGGTGAAGCTGCAAGGGGATTTCATCTGGCACCACCATGCCGATACGGACGAGACCTTCATCGTCCTCGACGGTCAACTGCGCATCGACTTTCGCGATGGCCAGGTGTTGGTATCCCAAGGAGAAATGTTTGTCGTGCCCAAGGGCGTCGAGCACAAACCCTTTGCCGAGCACGAGGTCAAGCTGCTGCTGATCGAGCCCAAGGGTGTACTGAACACCGGGGATGAGGGTGGCGAGCGGACGGCGGTGAATGATGTGTGGATTTGAGGTCAGAGGGCACTGAGACGACAAGCCCGCGCCTGGGCCATCTCGCTGGGTAAGTGCCGCCCGCCGAAAAGATCGCAGGCTCCGCCAGCGCCTACGCCGAAGCAGTCGTAAGCCCAGTATATGCAGTGTGCCTGGCAGAATAGGGTTGCCGAGCTCCAGCGGGGCAAGCCCCCTCGCCACAAAGTCTGCGCTCGGCACTCTCTATTTGCACGGCGCATTTACACCGACAACTGATTGGCAAACTGCCCCACCGCACTGACCACTTTTTGCGCGCCGTCCTGAATCTCGACAATCACCGTGCCTGCTTCGGCGGCCAGTGCCAGGCCTTGTTCGGCCTGGAGTTTGCCATCGCTCATCAAGGTCACTGCGTCACGGGCCATGTCCTGGTTCTGGCGCACCACCCCGACGATTTCATCGGTAGCTTTGCTGGTGCGAGAAGCCAGTTGCCGGACCTCATCGGCGACCACCGCGAACCCTCGCCCCTGCTCGCCGGCGCGGGCCGCCTCGATCGCGGCGTTGAGCGCCAGCAGGTTGGTCTGTTCGGCGATGCCGCTGATGGTCTTGACGATGGTGCCAATCACCAGCGATTGCTCGTTCAGCGCCTCGATGCCTTCGCCGGCCTGTTGCATATGCCTGGCCAGTTCGCGCATCACATTTACCGCCTGAGTGACGACCATGGTCCCGCGCTGGGCGCTGCTGTCGGTCAGTAATGAAGTGCTATAGGCAATATTCGCCGCCTCGGCCACGGCCGCTTCCTGATTCACCTGGTCAGTAATCACTGTGGCGAATTTGACGATTTTGTAGAGCGTGTCATTGGCGTCGGTCACCGGGTTGTAGGACGCCTCCAGCCAGACCTCGCGACCATGGCTGTCGATGCGTTTGAAGCGGTCAGCGACAAACTCGCCGGCGTTCAAGCGTTTCCAGAACGCCTGATAGGTTGCGCTGTTGTATTCCTCCGGCTCGCAGAAGGTGCGGTGATGTTTACCTTTGATCTGCGCCAGGCTGTAACCCATGCCGTTGAGAAAGCGATCATTGGCGGTCAGCACGTTACCGTTCAGATCGAACTCGATCACCGCGGCTGAACGCAACAGCGCGCCGATCATGTTTTCGTGCTCACGGGAGGTCTCAATGGTGCGGGTCAGGTCGCTGGCGAAAATCGAAAAATGCTTGATCCGCCCATTCGCCCCGCGAATGGGTTGCATGATCGAGCGCAACCAGGCTTCCTGGCCATTGCCTCTGAGCAAGCGAACCGCCCCGGCGAAATGCTCGCCACGGGTCAGCGCGGCTTTGAAGCGATGGTGAAAATCATCCGCCTTCACATGGGCCGGAACGATGTCTTCGATGTGCCGCCCCAGCAGCTCATTGCTTTTGTAGAACATCTCATCGATGAAGTTCTCATTCACCGACTGAATCCGCCCATCGGGGTCGAGGGTCATGGCGAGCATCTCGCTTTCCAGGCTTTCTTTAACTTGCGCCAGGCTGGAGAGTTCTTCGCGAAGAGCCGACAGCTCCTGCTTCAAGCGGTTGTTGAACATGGAGTGCACCGATGGCCAAGGATGAGTGCTGCGTTAGCTTTACCCATCGGCCACGGGAAAATTTTCTGAAGTGCACGCCCGCAGAAAATAGTGGCCATGGGCCTTGCTGCGCTGAAAAACCCGGATTCCCTCAGTGATCCGAGGCGCTATAGTGGGAGCAACAATATTCAGCGGCTGCCAGGGAGTTGCGCAATGGACAGTTCACGCAAGGCACTATTCGACGGGGTTGCCAAAACTCTCGGCCACAGTTTCGAGGGCGAAATGCGCATCGGTGGCAACTATGTGCCGGCGCTGCAAAACGGTGATGAGGTGTACGTCAGCGGCCAGATCCCGCGCATCGACGACACTGTGATAGTGGTGGGACGGGTGGGCGCGGAAGTCTCTCTGGAGCGGGCCCGGCACGGAGCAAAGATTTGCACCCTGCGCGCGCTGGCCATCCTGGGGCAGTTACTTGGCGACCTGGAGCGGATCAAGCAGGTCTTGCGCATTAATGTCTATGTCCAGAGCGCTGCGGACTTCACTCAACAAAGCGAAGTAGCAGACGCTGCGTCCGAAGTCCTCTATTCGATTTTTGCCGATGCAGGCGTCCACACCCGCACTTCAGTGGGTGTTTATCAGTTGCCGAAAAATGCCTCGGTTGAAATCGACATGATCGTCGCGCTAGAGCCGGCTGAAGCGCCTCATGAAGAAGCCGAGGACTAGGGAGCCTGGGTATAGACCTCTAAGGTGTTCGCGGGCAAGCCCCAATGCCAGTCGGTTAAGCACTGGAGCCCCCAAAAGATCGCAGCCTGCGGCAGCTCCTACACGTTTGGGGCAGGCCCGCTCACCACACCTGAAGCCACGGCTTCACAACCGACCCGGGGTACACGCGAGCCAAAATACCCCGCGCTGGCTACCCCGACCGCACCCATTACTGCGCAGTAAATCACGCATATCCACGGGCTCCAGGGCATCAACCCGATCAGCAGCAAGGGGGTGATGCTGGCCCACACTGCATACGCGATGTTGTAGGTAAAAGAGATCCCGGAGACACGGATTCGCGCCGGAAACAGGCTGACCATCACCGACGGCACCGCGCCGACCACGCCACAGCTCAGGCCGGCTATCGCATAGGCCAGGCCAATCCAGCTGCCGCCAGCGATCAGGCAACCATAGAGCACAGCAATGCCCAGCGGCAGCAGCAGGCTGTAGAGCATGACTGTGCGCCAGGCACCAATGCGGTCGACAATCAGCCCGGCGAGCACGCAACCGATGTTCAGGAACACAATGCCCAGGCTGCTCAAGGCAAAGGTATGGCTGGCACTCATGCCGAAAGTTTTTTGCATCATGGTCGGGGTGATCACCACAAACACTACCACCGCCGAGGTCAACACGCAGGTGAGGATCATGGCCGGCAACATGGCCGGACGATGGTCACGCAGCACCGTGCGCAGCGGCAGTTCAACGTCGGCTTCACGACGCGCCTGCATGGCCATGAACACCGGAGTCTCGCTCAGCCAACGGCGCAGCCAGACGCCTATCACGCCAAAGGCGCCGCCCAGCAGAAACGGATAACGCCAGGCGTGATCGAGGATTTCCGTGGGGGTGTAGACCTGCGCCAGCAAGGTCGCGGTCAATGCGCCGATCAGGTAGCCGAAAGTCAGCCCGGCCTGCAGAAAACCCAAGGCATAACCGCGATGGCCACGCGGCGCATGCTCGGCGACAAACACCCAGGCACTCGGCACTTCACCGCCCACTGCGGCGCCTTGCAGCACCCGCAGTACCAGCAACAGCAATGGCGCGAAATAGCCGATCTCGGCATAGGTCGGCATGATCCCGATCAGCAGGCACGGCAGCGCCATCATCAGGATACTCAGGCTGAAGACCTGCTTGCGCCCCAACTGATCGGCAAAATGCGCCATCAGGATTCCACCCAGCGGCCGCGCCAGGTAACCCGTGACAAAGATTCCGAAGCTTTGCAGCAGGCGCAGCCATTCGGGCATTTCCGGCGGGAAGAACAGCTGGCTGAGGGTCAGCGCGAAAAACACGAAAATGATGAAATCGTAGATTTCCAGCGCACCGCCCAAGGCCGCCAGGCCTAGCGTCTTGTAGTCCGACCGGGAGAATGGCGCCGGTCGCAAATCAGTAATGGCAGTCATAAACAAACTCTGAATAGGCAAAACCACGGCGCCAATGGTCTACGTAAATGCCCGGAGGAACAACCCGATCAGGTCCGTGGGTAGGTTTTCAGCCGAGTTTTGTGTAGTGAACCCAATGGGCCGCATGAATGCCATGGCCAGAATCCCTATGCCAGTAGGCGTCGATCCTGAAAAGAATCTCCCCGCCCACTTCTGCGTCACCCGCTACTCTCCTTGCTCGGACATTCATCCCGGACAACCGGGACTCTGACAAGGAGCCATGTATGCTGAAACTCACTGGACTGCCCTTAACCCTCGCCGCCCTTACCCTGAGTGCAACCGCCCACGCCGACGTGGAACTGAAGCTGGGGAGCACCGAGCGGGTCACCCGGCTGTTTGCCTATCCCAATAACTGCAATGTGATTTGTTTGCGCGACTGGACGCTGGAGCAGACGGTTGAGCACTACTTGAACCAAAGCGTGCAGCGCGATGGCTACAGCGCAGCGAAAGTCGACGTCAAAGCCGATAATGATCAGCTGTACGCGACGATCAGTGGTGTGCCGGACAATTACGAAAAACCACTGGCAGCGCTACTGGATGCCGGAGATCTGGCCTACAACGGCGCGAGCAAACTGAATGCCGATGGCAAGTGGGCCTATAGCTGGTATCTGTTTCTACCGCTGGGGATGGCGCTGGAGAATCGCAAGAGTGTCGAGTTGCTGCACTTCCCGCCGGATTACTCCCTGACCCGTGCTCAGGACTATCTGGAGTCCGCCACTACCGACCGTTGGGCCACGTTGTTGACCGTCAATGGCATTCCGGCAGAGCAAACACCGGGCTATCAGACCATCATCGACATCGCACCGATTGCCGCGCCGTCCAGCGCGGGAAAGGATCTGGAGGGGGTCTACGACTACTTCAAAGATTACCAGACGACGATGGTCAAGGAAGTCAGCCAGAATGCCAGCGGCGTGGCCTTGCCAATGGTTGCCTTCGGTGCGCCGGTGCGTAACTGGATCAAGCAGCAATATGGGGCAACCGTCAGTGTCCTGGGCTTGGCTCAGATCAGCCCGACCGAAGGGGTGAAGGTGCCGGTTCTGGGCTCCAATCACCCCAGCTATATCTGGTATGCCGCCGACCCGGAGAGTTATGACGGCGATGAAGCCAAGGCCGATGCCGCCGGTTTGATCGTCATGGGCCAGGACTTGAGTGCCGCCTGCTGGCAAGCCGGGATGGGCAGCAAGCCTGGAAGCGATCCGAATGTGCAGTTGAAAAGCTGTATGCAAACCTGGCAAATAACCCGGAAAGAGCAAACCTGCGAGCTGTTCTACACCTCAATCCGCAATCTGACAGTGGCGCAAGCTCAGGCCAAGTGCTCGACGACGCCAATCAAGTCTCAGCTGAGCCAGCTCAAGGCCCCCGCACCGGTAGCCTCGATCGCTGCACCACGATTGTAAAACCAACCGCACAGCCTGTGTCAGCCTTGGCTGACGCAGGCTGGAGCCGATATCGACTGTCAAATCTGACAGTAGATTCTCTTGTTTATTTGCGAGACCCTTGAGGTGGACCCATTTGCTGCAGGGTTGGCAGGACGCCAGTGCACCGCGGTCGCAGCACCGAACCGACAAGGACCGTTATGAAAAGCCCGGCGATGGAAAAACCCCGTAAATCAGCCACCGATTGCCTCTACCCCTACGACAGGGTAGCCATTTCGCAGGGCTACCCCGCGAGGCGCAACTTCAAGACAACCTACAACAAAAACGGACAGGATAGCGCAGTCGTTGCATTGCTGGACCTGCAACGCATACGCCGGATCTGCAAGGTGTCCGGACAATTGCTATCCGCTCGCGGCCCGCACACACGCCAGTTGATACCCGGCATCCATGTCTACGACCCCTACTTCTGTGGTTTGCTGGCGCACTCTTGCGATCCCAATGTCTTTCTCGACATGAGCGAGTTGTGGCTGTGGTCATTGAAGGACATTACCAAGGGCACGCTGCTATGCATGGACTACGCCAGCACCGAAGACGAACTGTTCCATCAGTTCGCCTGCCGTTGTGGTTCAGCCGAGTGCCGAGGCTGGATTACCGGCTATAACGAGCCGCCAAATGCCGAAGGACTGTTGTTTATGCAGCACTGGCGCCGACACAGCCTTTGTTGAGCTGCGTTGCTCAAATCGCTCCGACCGGACGCAAGCGATACTGCGGTGGCAGCTGCTCAAAGCCGCTGATGGTCGCGTTCAGGCTCTTCCAGCGACCATCCTTGATGCCATAGATGCAGCCGTGGACCGACAGGGCCTGCCCACGATGCCAAGCGTTTTGCACTATGCTTGTATGGCCGACGTTGGCGACTTGCTGGATCACGTTCAGCTCGCAGAGACGGTCGACTCGCTCTTCTTCCGTGGCCAGCAGGGCCAGCGGTTCACGGTGTTCGTAGTAAAGGTCACGAATCGAGCGTAGCCAGCCGTCGATCAGGCCCAACTGCCGATCCTGCATCGAGGCGCGCACTCCACCGCAGCCGTAGTGGCCGGTGACCAGGATATGTTTGACCTTGAGCACATCCACCGCGTACTGGATGACCGACAGGCAGTTGAGGTCGGTGTGCAGGACCACGTTGGCGACGTTACGGTGGACGAACAGATCGCCAGGTAGCATGCCAACGATCTCGTTGGCCGGCACCCGAGCGTCCGAACAGCCGATCCACAGGTATTCGGGAGTTTGCTGGCGAGCCAGTTTGGCGAAAAAGTCAGGATCTTCCTGCTTGATCGCGTCGGCCCAGCGCTCGTTGTTATCAATCAGATCTTGTAGTTCGTTCATGCTATGAAGCCTCAAGAATGATGTGCTGCTTTGACAGACGACCGCCGGTCGGGGTCACGCTCAGGGTGAAGATAGCCGAGCGATGGTTAATACAGTGGAATCTTAAAGGGTAATGCCTGTCCACCCTATAGGCCTTACATTATGAGGAGTTGTCATGACTGAATCACGACGTCCCTACGGCGCGCCACAGCCGGAGGAGATCGACGACACCGAAGATCGTATGGGTTCGATGCAGGAGCTGCAATTCGATGAAGACGAATCTCGCGACCGCATCGCCGAGCTGACACCTGACAGCGAACGCCAGCAGGCCCCTGCGCCCAAGCGCGGCCATGAGGCGGGTATGACCGGTGCCTCGACGCCAGATCATGAATCAACCGATGACGACCTCAGCGCCGAAACCATGATCCTCGAAGACGGCGCGCGTGATGCCGGTGAAGCTGGCGAAGACGAGCCGGCCGACTGGGACCTGAGCATCGTCGACGAAGATGACATCGGCGGTGGCAATGGCCTGGATGAAGCCGAAATGGCCGAGCGTGAGCCCGTGGATGGCAATCGCTAGCCCACCGGTATCACTGGAAACACGCCCAACCTGTAGGCGCTGCCGCAGGCTGCGATCTTTAGCTGGCTGTGCAGTACTGCAGACTTGCGACAACCGTCATAACGTCAAAAGATCGCAGCCTGCAGCAGCTCCTACGAGCTTCAGTCGACCAGGGTGCAAGCCATCACTACTGCATCTTCACGCCCGCCCACTGCCGGGTAGTAATCGCGCCGGCGACCGATTTCGTTGAAGCCGTAGCGCTCGTAGAGCTTGAAAGCCGCGCGATTGCTGTCGCGAAGTTCCAGGAAGCATTCCCGAGCCTTCGCTTCGTAAGCGCGGGACATCAAGTGCTCCAGCAGCTGCAAGCCAAGACCGCGACCCTGGTTTTCCGGTTTGACCGTGATGTTCAGCAAATGCGCTTCATCGAGGATGATCTGGACGACACCGTGTCCCACCTGTTGCTCACCTTCGAACATCAACCAGATCTGGTACTTGCCCAAGCCATCAAGAAAAATCCCACGGGTCCAGGGGTGGCTGAACGCCGCGTATTCGATTTTCAGTACAACATCCAGGTCCGCCTCGGTCATCGGACGGAAAGTTACAGCATCACTCATCGTTGCTTTTCCAGCGCGCCATCAGCCGACGCATGGCTTGCCAGATATCAGCCTTACGCTGTGGCTCTTCCATTAATAATTCCAGGCCCGGCAGCGCCCAGACCGAGCCCAGACCTTCGACCTGCAGTTCACGGTTGTAGGATTCGGCGTTCGCTTCACCGGCAAAGCGGATCGCCGGCAGACCGATCAGCCATAGACAGATGCAGGGTGCGTCCTCCAGACGTGCCGAAACAAAACCTTGCACAAAATCGCGAGCTGCTTCAGGACCTTGATCCATCGTGCCGCGTACCAGCAACGGCCAACGCACCGGCTCGCCGACGATTTGCGGGTTGTCCGGCAGACCGGCGGCGCGCAGCATGTCTTTGAGCAGCAAATAGGCCGGATCGCGGGTCTGGAAGGCTTCGCCTGTGGGTAACTCCACCAGCAGCAGGCAAGCACCCGCGCGCAGCAGTTGCAAAGCGAAACGTGGTGGCGGCACTTGCGGCGCCCTGGCCACCGGGGCAGGCGCTTCCTGGGCCTGGACCGCGGGTTTACTCGCGCTGGTCGGCCTTGGCACTTCGATCTTCGCCCGCTCGACAGGCCTGGCCACAGGCTCGGCGGTGACTTTGCCACTTGGAGCAGGCGCAATCGGAGCAGGCACAACCGCCTCGACCGGCGGCTCAGGCATCACCAGCAGCTCCGGGCGCGACGGCGCGGCAAACGGCAATTCGGTGCGCGGCAGCCAGTTGACCACCTGCATGGCGGTCAAATAAGCGCGGCGACGGGACTCGATAAGCAAAGGTCGGCCACTTGTGGATAACTAAAGAAGGGGGATTCTACCGTCCTTCGTCCAAGATCGCCCGCCGTTGATCGATAGAAAATCGGCAGTACGTCTCATCAAGAGACCGGGGGTGAATCGCAGGCCCTGCGATGCAGTACAATCGCGGCTTTTAATCGTCAACCAGCCGGCCTCTCCGATGATCGAACCCAAGCGTGTCTTGCGCGCCCTCGCCGAACACTGGGCACTCCTGGAGCCTCTGTGCGAGCACTTCGACCAAGGCACTTTGAGCCTCAACGAACTGCGTTCACAGCTGGGCGCCCAGCAATTGGACAGCACGCCACAGGACATCACCAGCCTGCTGGACGTATGGATCCGCCTGGATATTCTGGTTCCGGTGGCCAAAAGCCCGAACCGTTTCGAGTTGAATGCCCAGATCCACGACTTCCTCGCGTACTTGCGGCGCGAGCATCGTCTGGGCCTGTGCCTGGAAATCGAAGCCTATCTGCGCCATCTGGAGCGGCTGGCCGGTTATATCCAGGATGCCTTCGACATCCGTGACGGCAGTGATCTGGCACGCCAGCTGCGGTTGCTGGATATGCGCGTAAGGGATGTCCTGAAAAAACTCGCCAACGACGAGCAGGCCCTGGTGGCGGTCGCCGAGCGGGCCAAGACCAGCGACCGGCAGATCCCGCTGCGCCAGCGCTACGCCGAGGTGCTGGCGACCTGGGACGAATACGTCGAACCCATGATCCAGCTGGTCAACGCTGACGGAGCGTTCGAGCAAGGCGTGCGTAAAGTCGAGAACGTGCTGCTGCGCATGCTCAGCGAACAGCAGCGCCTCGGTCACCTGGTCGACGATGACATGCTGTTGCGCACTCACGCACGCATTCTCGAAATGCAGACCAGCGCCCAGCTGACCCTGCGTCATGCCCGGGAACTGCTGCTGCCACTACGCGAAGAAGCCCGCCGCCATAACGCCGTGACCCGGGGTGCCGCACTGGCGCTGGCGGCCATCCGGCGCAAGGGCATCGATGCGGTGCCGCACGCGGCAATGCCGATGTTCACCCGGCCGCAAAGTACCTTCCTCGGCAGTGCCAGCCAGGTCGAGGCCTACGTGTATGCCCTGGCGCGCTTCGAGCCGAAACCGGCGCGCTTCCCCAAGGCCCACAAGACTCAAAATGGTGAGGCCCCACGCGCGCCGCGCACCGTTCGGGAAATGCTCGAACGCTGCGAAGACGCCCTGCCGATGCCGGATCTGATGACCTGGCTGCTGGAACAGGAACCGGACGGCGCCACCGACGAATTGCTCTACTGGTTCTCGCGCCTGTCGCGGGAGAAACGCTTCAAGCGCGAACGTCTCGAACGTCGCGATTACCACACTCACGAGCACCAGGTCAGCCTGCGCTCCTTCGCCCTGCTCTCCGCCCGCGATGACGCGACCGAGAATTCTGCGAGCACTCCCCATGCATCTTGATCTTTCCGAACTGTCCCAGCTCGCGCCGATCTTTCGCGAGCTGTTCAAGGGTTACCACGTCAGCCGCCGCGACCCGGAGCTGTACGCGCAACTATCGAACTTCCAGGACCAGTACCGCACGCTGTTCAAGGCGCTGGGCTTCGAGCTGGTCTGCGATACCCGTGGTTTCTACTACTTCGTTCCGGACCTGGCCGCCGCGGCGGTGAACAAGACCGCGCAACGTCTGGCGCTGTTCACCTTCATTATCGTCGAGCATCTGGCGGATCAGGGTCGCGACCCGGTTGCCGTGCTCGACGGCGGCAGCCTTGGCCGCGATGAGTTGCCATCATTGCTGGAAAAATACCGCGACCTGTTCATTCAGGCCGAAGTGCAGACCCAGGAAGAGCTGGAAGAAAAGATCATGCGCCGCATGACCCAGCTGGGATTCGCCAGTGAGGAAAACGGCATCTACCGTTTCCTGCCGCCGATGCACCGCTTCCTCGATGTTTGCCTGTCAGTCCAGCAAGACCGGGATTTGGCTGCGAGCCTGCACAGCGTGCTGCCATTGCCGACACCGGTGCTGATCGATGACGACAGCGACGAAAAACTGCTGGAAACCGATGATCCGCTGGATCTGACCGAATTCAAGGTGCAGAGCGCTGAAGAAAGCGAAGAAGAAGCTCTGGCTCGCGCCATTGCCGCTGAACAGGAGATCGACGCATGAGCCAGGAACGCTACGGCATTCGCCGCTTCGCCCTGCTGAACACCGCCGGTTACAGCCTCGGGTTGTTTCCGCTGGAGCACCCGTTGTCGGTATACGGCGCGAACAACCTCGGCAAATCCGCCTCGATCAATGCCTTGCAGTTCCCGATCCTGGCGCGCATGTCGGACATGAGTTTCGGCAAGTACAGCCTGGAACAATCGCGGCGCTTCTACTTTGCTTCGGACACCAGCTACATCCTGGTCGAAGTCTGCCTGCCCCACGGCACCCACGTAATCGGCGTGGTCGGTCGCGGCCCGGGAGGCGGCTTCGGTCACCAGTTCTTTGCTTATGCCGGCAAACTCGACCTGGCGCATTACCAGAAAGACGACACCTGCCTGCGACAGAAAGAACTGTTCAACAATCTCGAGCGCCAGGGCCTGAAAGCCTACGAGCTCAAGCCCGAAGAACTGCGTCGGTTGCTGGTCGGCGGTCACACATCGATTCCGCTGGACCTGACCCTGATTCCGCTGCGCTCCACCAGCGAACAGAGCCTGAAGACCTTCCGCGCCTTGTTCATCAACTTGCTGCACATGCGCGAAATCACCGCGGCCAAGCTCAAACAGCTGTTCCTTGATGCCTTCGAGCACAGCCTGCGGTCCGGCAGCGTCGACTACATTGCTGCCTGCGAAGAAGCCTTCCGCGATGTCCGGCGGATGGAGCAGGATTACAACTCGCTGGTCACCGCCGGTCCCCTGGTCGAAGCCTTGGCCGCCGGGGTCACCCAGCGCAATTTCCTGCGCGGTAAGTTGCATCGTCTGTCGCCGCTGCTCGACTCCTTGCTCGGCACCTGGTCGGACTACGCCGGTGCGCGCAAGGAAGAGCTGCTGATTCAATCCGAGCATTACCGCAACGAACAGGACGCCCTGCAAAACGACCAACGCAGCAGTACTCAAGAACTGATGCGTCTGGAGCGGGAAATCAGCGGCATCCAGCGCTGGCTCGGTGAACTGTCGGTGCTCAAGCATCGCTTTGCCCTGGTCGATGATGTCAAAGTCCTCGAACAGCAGCTGCTGGCCGCCAAAGACGCTCACGATGAACTGGCCGGTGCTCTTGCACAGTCCCGGCAGTTCAGCGCAGAAGACCTTGAAGAGCGTCTGCGGGATCTGGAAAAACGCCTGAAGTCGGTCAAGCAGCAACTCGATCATGCCGACAACAACAGTTACGCCCGCCTGCGCGAAGAATTCTCACAACAGGACGTCGAACGCCTGATGCGCCTTTTCAACAGCGCGCTGTTCAGCTTGCCGCTGGGCGAGCACGGCATCGAGCTGGACGAGAATGGCCAGTGGGTCAAATCCATGGAGCTGATTCTCGATGGCTTCAAGGGCGAGCGTTTC
Source organism: Pseudomonas sp. KH_050 (assembly GCF_057838875.1). Classification (NCBI taxonomy): domain Bacteria; kingdom Pseudomonadati; phylum Pseudomonadota; class Gammaproteobacteria; order Pseudomonadales; family Pseudomonadaceae; genus Pseudomonas; species Pseudomonas sp. KH_050. Next base: position 5,805,090 of record NZ_CM174478.1, read on the forward strand.
GAAGTACCGGGCCTGTCCATCGATCTGTCGCACATCGAGCCACCGGCGCTGCAAGCCCTGGCCGACCGCGCGGCGCTGCGGGATCAGAAGGAGCGCCTGGAAAAAGAACTCAAGCAGCTTAAGACACAGCAAGCCGTTGCGGCGGACCGCGCGGCCAGCAAGACCCAGACCGAGGCGCTGTATCAGCAAGTGCTGGATGCGCAGAAAGCCCTGGAAGACTTCCGTCGCTCACAAACCCTGAGCGCCGAGGAAGACGACAAGCTTGAGCAACTGGCTCAGATGGAAGGGGCTCAGGATGAACTGAAGCGCTCCAGCGACGCTTTCACCGAACGCGTCCAGCAACTGTCGGCCAAGTTGCAACTGGTCGGTCGGCAGCTCGGTGACATGGAAGCCAAGCAACGCACGCTCGATGATGCCCTGCGTCGCCGTCAGCTGTTACCGGCCGACCTGCCGTTTGGTACGCCGTTCATGGACCCGGTCGACGATTCCATGGACAACCTGCTGCCGCTGCTCAATGACTATCAGGACAGCTGGCAAGGTTTGCTGCGCAGCGATGGGCAAATTGAAGCGCTGTACGCTCAGGTTCGCCTCAAGGGCGTGGCCAAGTTTGACAGCGAAGACGATATGGAGCGTCGCCTGCAACTGCTGATCAATGCCTACGCGCACCGTACCGACGAAGCCCTGACCCTGGGCAAGGCGCGCCGCGCGGCGGTCACCGATATCGCCCGGACCCTGCGCAACATTCGTAGCGACTACGACAGCCTTGAACATCAGTTGGCCCTGTTCAACCGCGAGATCAACAAGCGCCAGGTGTCCAACCTGCAGAGCTTTCGCATTGTCCTGGCGCCGAACAAGGAAGCCCTCAAGCATATCGACCAGATCATCCACAGCGCCGGCCAGTATGAAGAAGGCGAAACCCTCTCGGTGTTCGACCTGAGCCAAAGCGCCGATCAGGACAACAAGAACGAAGAAGCCAAGGAGTACCTGGCGCGCCTGGTGGCGGCGAACCATAACCAGCTGGGTCTCAAGGACCTGTTCGAACTGGCGTTCGAGATCACCAAGGTCAACGGCCAGCCGGTTATCCACACCGACATCGATGGCGCCGCATCCAACGGCACGACCATGACTATCAAGGCGCTGACCAACATGTATTTGTTGCTGCACTTGATGGATCGCGATCAGGCCGGGCGCGTCCGTCTGCCGTATTACCTCGACGAGGCGGCAGACATCGACGAGAAGAACCAGGCCGCGCTGCTGGAAACCAGCCTGCAACTGGGCTTCGTGCCGATTCTGGCCAGTGTGAAGCCACAGGTCTGCGCCCATGTCGCCATCGACCTGGAAGGCGGCAGCGGGCCGAACGGGATCTACATCGATGAGGCGGACTGGAAATACATCCGTCGGCATGACGAGGTGAAGGCTGCTATCAAGGTGGAATCGACCGAGCCGGAACTGGACGAGGCTTAATCGCCTGGCGCAGAAACGAAAAGGCCGCGATCCATTGGATCGCGGCCTTTTTCATGTGAGTGTCAAAAGATCGTCCGAACGCGGCCCGAGCCATCGGCAGCTCCTACGCATTGGGGCAATGCCCCCTATCATTTTTTATTTACCAATGGAGATCTTCGGTGCCCAGCCCAGCCACTCTTCCTCGAATTTGTCGAACAACGGGAAAGTGTGCTCCGCTCGAACCGGGTTACCCATGCGTTCGCCGTCCGGCGTGGCAAAGGCGATGCCGCCCTGGATCAAGGTCTCCAGGGATTCGGTACGCACCGTCGCGCCCTTGAACAGGCCGATATCCAGGCCAAAACCGCTGGTGTTCCAGAATCGGCTACCGCTACGGACCAATGGCGCGTACTTCGGCTCGATCAGGATATGAATCAGCACCCGATCCGCGGTCTGACCCAACTCATAAGCGGTGACTTTACCCACCGTGATTTCTCGGTAGGTTACCGGCACACCGGCCTTCAGCGATCCCCGGCGAGCGGCGCTCAGCACCAGGCTCAGGCCCGCCTCGGAAACCGCCGATTCCGGTGGCTGAGCCAGTGCGACAAAGTTCTTTTGCGGACCGAGGTTTTTCGTCGCTGGCTGAACTTCCAGGTATTGCCCGGTGACCAGTGTTTCAAGGTTGGAGGTCTTGATCAGGCCCAGTTCCGGCTTGACCACCCAGAACTGGCTACCCGCACGGGCTATGCGCTCAGGAACCTCGGTGATACGCGCTGTCAGCAATACCGATTGCAAATCATCGCTGAGATCGACGTCCTCGACCTTGCCGACATCCAGCCCTTTGTAGCGAATCGGCGTGCCACTGCGCAAACCATCGGCGCGGTCGACCCTGATCGAAATCACTGCCCCCTTCTGCGCCGCCTCTTCATGGTTGGCGAACAGACGGAAGCGCGGAATACGCTTGCTCAAGGGTACATTCGTTTCCGGAGTTTCGAAGGCAATGCCTCCAGCCATCAAGCTTTGCAGCGATTCACTTTTGACTTGAATACCGCCAGTCAAGCCACCCGACAAGGTGACACCACTTGCATTCCAGAAACGCGAGGAGCCGTTGACCAGCCCTTCATATTCTTTCTCGATGTGCACACCGATGACCAACTGCTTACGGGTGCGCGAGAACTGATAACTCTGCACCGAACCGACTTTGACCTGCTTATAGAGAACCGGACTGCCAACCTCCAGTGAACCCAGGTTCTCGGTGAGCAGCACCATGTGCAAGCCAGGGGAGCGCAAGTCCAGCGGCGGAGCCTTGGCGCGGGCCTCGAACTCACGTTGCGGTGCCCCGCCCTTGTCACCCGGCCGGATCGCTATGTAGTTACCTTTGACCAAGGCTTCCAGACCGGTGATACCCGCCAACGAAATGGACGGCTTGACCACCCAGAACTGGGTGCCTTCTACCAGGTAATCCTCGGCCAGTGGATCAAGCGTCAACTCGGCGCTGGCGCTGGACAGATCGGGATCGACTTTCATGGCTTTCAGGCTACCGACCTGAATCCCCTTGTACATCACCGGTGTGCGACCGGCCTGCAAGCCTTCGAAATCACTGAGTTTGACCTTGATCCGGATACCGGCCTGGGCTGCGTCAAAGTCTTCATAGAGGCGAAACGGCAGGCTCGGATCAGTAGGCGGACTGTCTTTGCGGTTTTCTGGAGTGGCGAACGCAATGCCACCGGCCACGATGCTGGCCAGAGACTCGCTGCGCACTTTGACACCGGACAGGTTGGCATCGATGCTGATCCCGCTGGCATTCCAGAAACGCGTATGTTTGCGCACCAGCTTGGCGTAGGTCGGCTCGATATAGACTTTGATTTCGACAGTGTTCTGATCTTCGGACAACAGGTAGCTTTTAACCTGCCCTACCTGGATCTGCTTGTAGAACACCGGGCTGCCGCGATTCAGCGAACCCAGGCGATCTGCCTTGACGGTCAGGTGCAAGCCCGGCAACGAGTCCGATAACGGCGGCTCTTGCGCCAGGGCCTTGAACTTGCGGGTCGATTCACCCTCACCCGGGCTGACTGCGATGTAATTACCCGACACCAGCGTTTCGAGCCCGGTTATCCCGGCCAGGGTCACGCTCGGCTTGACCAGCCAGAAACGCGTGCTGGTCCTCAGGTAAGGTTCGACATCCTTGTTCATTTCGACTGTAGCGATCACGCCCTTATTGTTGCCCTCGTCGTCGAGGGCCAGGGCTTTGACCTTGCCGACCGGCATGCCTTTGTAGACCACCTCGGTCTTGTTTACCTGAATGCCTTCGCCACTTTCAAAGCGAACCTGGATTTTGATACCGGTCTCGTTGTAGGCACGCCAGCCCAGCCAGCCGCCGATCACCAGGGCGATCAGGGGCAGCACCCAGATGGCCGACCAGTTGGAAGCCGGTCGAGTTTTAGCGTTAGGCAAATCAGTCATGGTCGTCGTCCGACTCCGTGTTATCCCAAATCAGTCGGGGATCGAAAGTTACTGCAGCAAGCATTGTCAAAATCACCACACTGGAAAAAGCCACCGCGCCGAGATTCGCCTCGATACTGGCGAGCCGGCCAAAATTTACCAACGCCACCAGAATGGCGATCACGAAGATATCCAGCATTGACCAACGGCCAATGAATTCGATGAATCGATACATCATGATGCGCTGGCGGGCCGACAGCGGCTGATGGCGTTGCACCGAAAACAACAGCAAAGCGATACCGACCAACTTGAAGGTGGGGACCAGGATGCTCGCGATAAACACCACCGCGGCGATCGGAAACATACCGTGCTGAACCAGCTCGATCACCCCCGACATAATGGTGCTGGGAGCGCCCTGACCTAAAGAACTGACCGTCATGATCGGCAACAGGTTCGCCGGAATATAGAGGATCGCGGCAGTCACCAGCAGCGCCCAGGTGCGCATCAAGCTGTTCGGGCGACGCGCATGAACCAGCGCGCCACAGCGCGTACAGGTCTGCTCATCGCTGTCCGGTTCCTGCCTGTTCAGCTCATGGCATTCCATACAAATCAGAATGCCCGCATCAATCGCCCGCATGGACATCCTCTCCTGACAACGCTTGCCAGATTTGATGGGGCGACATCACCACCTCCAGACAGACCTGAACCAATAGCAAACCGACAAAGCACACCAGGCCGAGACCGACTGTGACTGCGGCCATGTCCGCCAATTTGACGATGGAAACCAGGACCCCCATCAAATAGACCTCGAGCATCCCCCAATCACGTAAATGGTGATAAATGCGATAGAGCAGCAAGCCGTAGCTGCGACCCCGGTTCCAGCGAATACTCAGCAACACGACCAACTGGCAGATCAGTTTGAGCAGCGGAATCCCCATGCTGCAAAGAAACACCACGACCGCCACGCCTTGCATACCGGTATTGAATAAAGCGATCACGCCGCTCCAGACCGTATCTTGCGACGACTGTCCGAGTAGATTGAGCTGCATGATGGGTAAAAAGTTCGCGGGGACATACAACAGCAAGGCGGCGATGACCAAAGCCAGGCTGCGATCCACGACGTTGTGCCGATGAGCGTACAACTCATAACCACAGCGCGGACATTGGGCTTTCTCACCGTGAGCGAGGTCTGGCTTGCGCATCAGCAAATCACACTCATGGCACGCCACCAAGTCGTCCAGCGGTAAATCTGACACCTCCAGGGTATCAACCGGATCTGGCATAAAAGGCTCTGGCTCGGAAAATGTTGGGGCTATTCTAGTGTTCTGGCTCGAAAATAACTGTGCAAAATTGTTTTGCAACACTCTTGTCGCTTGACACCGGTAAATCGCGCACAAAAACAAAACCCCTACCTGCATACGCAGATAGGGGTTTTGGAATTTAATCTTGACGATGACCTACTCTCACATGGGGAAACCCCACACTACCATCGGCGATGCATCGTTTCACTGCTGAGTTCGGGATGGGATCAGGTGGTTCCAATGCTCTATGGTCGTCAAGAAATTCGGTAGCCGGGTCGTCTTCTCTTGCGAGATCACGCTCCAGCGAATGGGTATGTAATAGATTTGTGCTGCTTTTGTGAGTGCTGCAAACTTTCGACTGTTGCGTCTTCACACACCGCAATCTGGCGCCCTTTCGAGTCAGCAAATTGCTTGGGTGTTATATGGTCAAGCCTCACGGGCAATTAGTATTGGTTAGCTCAACGCCTCACAGCGCTTACACACCCAACCTATCAACGTCGTAGTCTTCGACGGCCCTTCAGGGGACTCAAGGTCCCAGTGAGATCTCATCTTGAGGCTAGTTTCCCGCTTAGATGCTTTCAGCGGTTATCTATTCCGAACATAGCTACCCGGCAATGCCACTGGCGTGACAACCGGAACACCAGAGGTTCGTCCACTCCGGTCCTCTCGTACTAGGAGCAGCCCCTCTCAAATCTCAAACGTCCACGGCAGATAGGGACCGAACTGTCTCACGACGTTCTAAACCCAGCTCGCGTACCACTTTAAATGGCGAACAGCCATACCCTTGGGACCGGCTTCAGCCCCAGGATGTGATGAGCCGACATCGAGGTGCCAAACACCGCCGTCGATATGAACTCTTGGGCGGTATCAGCCTGTTATCCCCGGAGTACCTTTTATCCGTTGAGCGATGGCCCTTCCATACAGAACCACCGGATCACTAAGACCTACTTTCGTACCTGCTCGACGTGTCTGTCTCGCAGTCAAGCGCGCTTTTGCCTTTATACTCTACGACCGATTTCCGACCGGTCTGAGCGCACCTTCGTACTCCTCCGTTACTCTTTAGGAGGAGACCGCCCCAGTCAAACTACCCACCATACACTGTCCTCGATCCGGATAACGGACCTGAGTTAGAACCTCAAAGTTGCCAGGGTGGTATTTCAAGGTTGGCTCCACGCAGACTGGCGTCCACGCTTCAAAGCCTCCCACCTATCCTACACAAGCAAATTCAAAGTCCAGTGCAAAGCTATAGTAAAGGTTCACGGGGTCTTTCCGTCTAGCCGCGGATACACTGCATCTTCACAGCGATTTCAATTTCACTGAGTCTCGGGTGGAGACAGCGCCGCCATCGTTACGCCATTCGTGCAGGTCGGAACTTACCCGACAAGGAATTTCGCTACCTTAGGACCGTTATAGTTACGGCCGCCGTTTACCGGGGCTTCGATCAAGAGCTTCGCGTTAGCTAACCCCATCAATTAACCTTCCGGCACCGGGCAGGCGTCACACCCTATACGTCCACTTTCGTGTTTGCAGAGTGCTGTGTTTTTAATAAACAGTCGCAGCGGCCTGGTATCTTCGACCGGCATGAGCTTACGGAGCAAGTCCTTCACCCTCACCGGCGCACCTTCTCCCGAAGTTACGGTGCCATTTTGCCTAGTTCCTTCACCCGAGTTCTCTCAAGCGCCTTGGTATTCTCTACCCAACCACCTGTGTCGGTTTGGGGTACGGTTCCTGGTTACCTGAAGCTTAGAAGCTTTTCTTGGAAGCATGGCATCAACCACTTCGCTAACTAAAAGTTAGCTCGTCATCAGCTCTCGGCCTTAAGATCCCGGATTTACCTAAGATCTCAGCCTACCACCTTAAACTTGGACAACCAACGCCAAGCTGGCCTAGCCTTCTCCGTCCCTCCATCGCAATAACCAGAAGTACAGGAATATTAACCTGTTTTCCATCGACTACGCTTTTCAGCCTCGCCTTAGGGACCGACTAACCCTGCGTCGATTAACGTTGCGCAGGAAACCTTGGTCTTTCGGCGTGGGTGTTTTTCACACCCATTATCGTTACTCATGTCAGCATTCGCACTTCTGATACCTCCAGCAAGCTTCTCAACTCACCTTCACAGGCTTACAGAACGCTCCTCTACCGCATCACCTAAGTGATACCCGTAGCTTCGGTGTATGGTTTGAGCCCCGTTACATCTTCCGCGCAGGCCGACTCGACTAGTGAGCTAT
>NZ_CM174478.1:5815000-6037500 GCF_057838875.1 Pseudomonas sp. KH_050
GTCAGTTTTGAATGCAGTTCCCAGGTTGAGCCCGGGGATTTCACATCCAACTTAACAAACCACCTACGCGCGCTTTACGCCCAGTAATTCCGATTAACGCTTGCACCCTCTGTATTACCGCGGCTGCTGGCACAGAGTTAGCCGGTGCTTATTCTGTCGGTAACGTCAAGACAACCACGTATTAGGTAACTGCCCTTCCTCCCAACTTAAAGTGCTTTACAATCCGAAGACCTTCTTCACACACGCGGCATGGCTGGATCAGGCTTTCGCCCATTGTCCAATATTCCCCACTGCTGCCTCCCGTAGGAGTCTGGACCGTGTCTCAGTTCCAGTGTGACTGATCATCCTCTCAGACCAGTTACGGATCGTCGCCTTGGTGAGCCATTACCTCACCAACTAGCTAATCCGACCTAGGCTCATCTGATAGCGCAAGGCCCGAAGGTCCCCTGCTTTCTCCCGTAGGACGTATGCGGTATTAGCGTCCGTTTCCGAACGTTATCCCCCACTACCAGGCAGATTCCTAGGCATTACTCACCCGTCCGCCGCTCGCCACCAGGTACAAGTACCCGTGCTGCCGCTCGACTTGCATGTGTTAGGCCTGCCGCCAGCGTTCAATCTGAGCCATGATCAAACTCTTCAGTTCAAACATCTTTGGGTTTTTAAGAAACCCTAAACTTGGCTCAGCAATCGTTGGTTACATCTTTGATTTCTCGCGGAGTAACTTGTGATGCTGATAATCTTGTTGACTATCAGTCTGACTCCACAAGCACCCACACGAATTGCTTGATTCAGTTGTTAAAGAGCGGTTGGTTAAGATCTTTCGTCTCAACCGAGGCGCGCATTCTACGCTTTCCTCTACTGCTGTCAAGCGGTTATTTTCAGAAGTTTTCAAAGTTTCCTTTTTAACTTCAACCACTTGGCGCTTCCGATCACTCGTTGGCGGGAGGCGAATTCTACAGCGTTACTCGCTGCTGTCAACACCTGTTTTACACCGCTTTCGACCGAGTGGATCGAACCGTTACCAGGGCCAAACAAACCGACTCTAGCAACTCCTTCTGGACTTCGATGAACTGAAGCAACTCGCTGCCGAAAACTGCGTAACTCATTGTTTAGCAAGGAGTTTTCCGTTTCGACTGCGCCGGAAGTGGGGCGAATTATAGACTTCCAGGATCTGCCGTCAACACATAATTTCACAATTGTGTCATATAGGCCAAAAACGCCTCTAAAAGCAAAAGGCCGGCCCCTTATTCAATAAAGGAGCCGGCCTTTCCCACCCTGTTACTTACAAGCTAGGAAATGCGAACTGCGAAGCTTCATGGCTGGCACGTTGCGGCCAGCGCTGGGTAATCGCCTTGCGCCGGGTATAGAAACGCACACCGTCCGGGCCATAGGCATGCAGATCACCAAACAGTGAACGCTTCCAGCCACCAAAGCTGTGGTACGCCACTGGAACCGGCAGCGGTACATTGACGCCGACCATGCCGACTTCAATCTCGTCGCAGAACAACCGCGCGGCTTCACCGTCACGGGTGAAGATGCAGGTGCCGTTGCCGTACTCGTGATCGTTGATCAGTTGCATGGCCTCTTCCAGGCTATTGACTCGCACGATGCACAGCACCGGGCCAAAGATCTCTTCTTTATAGATGCGCATCGCTGGCGTGACGCGATCGAACAGGCAGCCTCCGAGGAAGAAGCCCTCTTCGTGGCCCGCTACGCTCAAGCCGCGACCATCCACCAGCAGCTCGGCACCGGAAGAAACGCCGTCTTCTATATAGCCACTGACTTTGTCGCGAGCCTGACCCGAGACCAATGGCCCCATGTCCAGGCCACAGGAAGTCCCGGCACCGATTTTTAGCGCCTTGATCTGCGGCACCAGTTTGCTGATCAGCGCATCCGCTACCTGATCACCAACACACACAGCCACCGAGATCGCCATGCAGCGCTCACCGCACGAACCGTAAGCCGCGCCCATCAAGGCACTGACCGCGTTATCCAGATCCGCATCCGGCATCAGCACCGCATGGTTCTTCGCGCCACCCAAGGCCTGCACACGCTTACCGCGCTTGGTGGCTTCGGAATAGATGTATTCGGCAATCGGCGTCGAACCGACGAAACTCAGCGCTTTGACTTCCGGCGCTTCGATCAATGCATCGACCGCACCCTTGTCGCCATGCACCACACTCAGAACGCCTTTTGGTAATCCGGCTTCCTGCAGCAGCTGGGCGATCAGCAAGGTCGAGCTCGGATCACGCTCCGAAGGCTTGAGGATGAAGCAGTTGCCGCAGACAATCGCCAGTGGATACATCCACAGCGGCACCATGGCCGGGAAGTTGAACGGAGTAATCCCGGCAACCACGCCCAACGGCTGGAAGTCGGACCAGGCATCGATGTTCGGGCCGACGTTACGGCTGTACTCACCCTTGAGGATTTCCGGAGCCGAGCACGCGTACTCGACGTTCTCGATGCCGCGCTTCAATTCGCCGGTGGCGTCTTCCAGGGTCTTGCCATGTTCTTCGCTGATCAACTGGGCAATACGTGCTTCGTTCTGCTCAAGCAATTGCTTGAAGCGGAACATCACCTGGGCGCGCTTGGCCGGTGGAGTGTTACGCCAGGCCGGGAATGCCGCCTTGGCCGAGTCGATGGCTTTCTGCACGGTTTCGCGGCTGGCCAAAGGTACTTTGTGAATCGGTTGACCGGTGGACGGGTTGTACACGTCAGCGCTGCGACCGTTGTCGGTCACCAGTTCGCCGTTGATCAAATGCTGGATAAGGCTCATGCAGGGCTCCTGAAAAGTTGTCCACAGGCGCGCATCGCGGCGCACCTGTTGTTCGTTCTATATAGAAGGGCGAATCAATCGATCTTGTTCAGCACTTCGCCGACCGCGTCGAACAGGCGATCAAGATCCTGCGGCTTGCTGTTGAAGGTTGGGCCGAACTGCAGGGTGTCGCCGCCGAAGCGCACATAGAAACCTGCTTTCCACAGAGCCATACCGGCTTCGAAAGGACGCACGATGGCATCGCCGTCACGCCCGGCGATCTGGATCGCGCCGGCCAGGCCGTAGTTGCGGATGTCGATGACGTTCTTGGTGCCCTTCAAACCATGCAAGGCGTTTTCGAAGTGAGGTGCAACTTCTGCCACGCTCTGTACCAGGTTTTCCTTCTGCAACAGATCCAGTGCCGCCAAGCCGGCCGCGCAGGCCACCGGGTGGGCCGAGTAGGTGTAACCGTGAGGGAATTCCACCGCATATTCCGGTGTCGCTTGATTCATGAAGGTTTGATAGATCTCTGAGCTGGCAATCACCGCGCCCATCGGAATCGCACCGTTGGTGACTTGCTTGGCGATGCACATCAAATCCGGGGTCACACCGAAGCTGTCGGCACCGAACATCGAGCCGGTACGACCGAAGCCGGTGATCACTTCATCGAACACCAACAGGATGCTGTGCTGATCGCAGATTTCGCGCAGACGCTTGAGGTAACCCTGAGGCGGAACCAGCACACCGGCGGAACCTGCCATCGGCTCGACGAACACTGCGGCGATATTCGACGCATCGTGCAACTCGATCAGCTTGAGCAGTTCATCGGCCAGGGCGATACCGCCCTGCTCCGGCATGCCACGGGAGTAGGCATTGCTCGCCAGCAAGGTGTGCGGCAGATGGTCGACATCCATCATCGCCTGACCGAACATTTTGCGGTTTCCGTTGACGCCGCCCAGGCTGGTGCCGGCGATATTCACGCCGTGGTAGCCACGAGCCCGACCGATCATTTTGGTCTTGGTCGACTGACCTTTCAGACGCCAGTAGGCACGAACCATTTTCACCGCGGTGTCCGCGCACTCGGAGCCGGAGTCGGTGAAGAACACATGATTCAGGTTGCCTGGAGTCAGCTCGGTGATTTTTTCTGCCAGCTGGAACGACAGCGGGTGACCGTACTGAAAGCCCGGCGAGTAATCGAGGGTGCCCAATTGTTTGGAAACCGCTTCCTGGATTTCCTTGCGGGTATGCCCGGCACCGCAGGTCCACAGACCGGACAGCGAGTCATAGACCTTGCGGCCTTTGTCGTCGATCAGGTAGCTGCCTTCTGCTGCAACGATCAGCCGCGGATCGCGCTGGAAGTTGCGGTTGGCGGTGTACGGCATCCAGTGGGCATCGAGCTTGAGTTGACTGGCCAGGGAGACCGGAGCGTTTTCAGGCAAGTTCATGAGCAAAACCTCGCAAGGCAAAAGGCAGCGTAGGGATCAAAAGCGTTCTTGCAGCTAAATTGCCACGGGGATAAAGTCTGTGAAATCCAACTATTCTAACCTTCAGTCAGGCACACACTAAACTATGAGCAGTCGTCGCCCCGATCCGCTGGCACAAGTCAGTGACTTTGACATCCGCCTGCTGCGCATATTTCGCAGCGTAGTCGAATGTGGCGGCTTCTCCGCGGCGGAAAGCGTATTAGGGATCGGCCGTTCCGCCATCAGCCAGCAGATGAGCGATCTCGAGCAGCGTCTCGGATTACGTTTGTGCCAGCGTGGTCGTGCCGGATTCTCCCTGACCGAGGAAGGCCGCGAGGTCTATCAATCGGCCTTGCAGCTATTAAGTGCGCTGGAAAGTTTTCGTACCGAGGTCAACGGACTGCACCAGCACTTGCGTGGCGAGTTGACCATCGGCCTGACCGACAACCTGGTCACCCTGCCCCACATGCGCATCACCCATGCCCTCGCACAATTGAAGGAGCGGGGGCCGGACGTGCAGATTCAGATCCGCATGATTGCCCCCAACGAAGTGGAGCAAGGGGTACTCGACGGCCGCTTGCATGTCGGTGTGGTGCCACAGGCCAGCGCGCTTTCGGGCCTGGAATATCAACCGCTGTACAGCGAGCGTTCGTTACTCTACTGCGCGGTCGGGCATCCGCTGTTTTACGTCGATGACAAACAACTGGACGATCCGCGCCTCAACAGCCAGGACGCCATCGCGCCGACCTTCCGTTTGCCGGCCGAGATCCAGGCGCATTACCAGGCGCTCAATTGCACCGCCAGCGCGTCGGACCGCGAAGGCATGGCGTTTCTGATTCTGACTGGGCGCTACATAGGTTATCTGCCGGATCATTACGCCAGCCTCTGGGTGCAGCAAGGTCGACTGCGCGCACTGAAACCGATGGCGCGGTTTTATGACCTGAGCCTGGCGTCGGTCACCCGTAAGGGCCGGCGCCCGCACTTAGTGCTGGAAAGCTTTCTGGAAAGCCTGGCGGCAACCCGGTAAATCCGGTTTTTTATGGTGCCAAGGCTTGTCTGATTCTTGTGGGTACGCTATCAAGCCATTGGTCACACCCACAGAACTGCTCGGAAACCTCCATGACCCTTGAAGTCCCTGCTCACACCGGCAAGCCTGCCAGCCGTATTCGTCAAAAGAACGAAGAGGCAATCATCAAGGCCGCTGAAGACGAGTTTGCTCGTCACGGGTACAAAGGCACCAGCATGAATACCATTGCGCAGAACGCCGGGCTGCCCAAGGCCAATCTGCATTATTACTTCACCAACAAACTCGGGCTGTACGTGGCAGTGCTGAGCAACATCATCGAGTTGTGGGACAGCACCTTCAACACCTTGACCGCCGAAGACGATCCGGCCGAAGCGCTCAGCCGCTACATCCGCGCCAAGATGGAGTTCTCCCGCCGCCAGCCACAAGCCTCGCGGATCTTCGCCATGGAGATCATCAGCGGCGGTGAGTACCTGAGCGAGCATTTCAACCAGGACTATCGCACCTGGTTCCAGGGCCGCGCGGGCGTATTCCAGGCCTGGATCGATGCCGGCAAGATGGACCCGGTCGATCCGGTACACCTGATCTTCCTGTTGTGGGGCAGCACCCAGCACTACGCCGACTTCGCCACGCAGATCTGCCGCGTGACCGGCCGCAGCAAACTGACCAGGCAGGACATGGACGACGCCAGCAACAATCTTATCCAGATCATTCTCAAGGGCTGCGGCCTCAAGCCAATCCTTTAAAAGATACCGCACATGCCTTTTACCCTCACCGGCCTTTGCGAATACCGCGAAGAAATTCGCAAAAGCCGTTTCATCGCCCTCGCCGCCCCGATCAGTAGCCCCGTTGATGCTCAAGCCTTTATCGAGCAATACAGTGACCTGAACGCCTCGCACAATTGCTGGGCCTGGAAACTCGCCGATCAATACCGCAGCAGTGACGACGGCGAGCCGGGCGGTACTGCCGGAAGGCCTATTCTGGCGGCCATCGAAGCCCAGGATTTCGACCAGGTCGCGGTGGTGGTGATTCGTTGGTATGGCGGCATCCAGTTAGGGACTGGCGGCCTCGCCCGGGCCTACGGCGGCAGTGCCAATAAATGCTTGCAAGGGGCCGAGCGCGTTGCATTGATCAGTCGGGTACCACTGCATTGCGCCTGTGGTTTCAACGAATTGGCGCTGGTCAAACTGCGGGTGACTGAACTTGGCGGCTTGATCCTGGAAGAAAGTTTTACCGCCAATGGCGTGGAGTTGCAGCTGGCGGTTGGTGAAGCGCAGATTGATATTCTGCAATCGCAACTGGCGGACCTGAGTCGTGGGCGTATTCTGTTGCAACGCTAGTGTCCCGATCAGGACAAAAACAAACCAGAAAATCGCACGCCCCTACAGTGCACCGCGCTGCGGTTTTTTTGGTGCAATCCACCTACCCGCTACTCGCTGAACTTGCCCACATCTACTGTGCACCCGACTGTGGATAACCTGAGCACATTCCCCTGCAACCCTTCTGCAACGTGGCTTTGCGGGCACTGTTCATTTTTTGTCCAATTGCCTGTCGCCAAGACTAATCCCGCTGCAAAACAATCAGTTAGAGCGGTATATCGCCTTTAGAAGAAAGCCCACGAGTGCTTATACCCAGGCTTTTGGCTTGCGCACAAATACTGTGGAGCAACCTGTGGATAAGCCGTGCAAGGCTGGCTCAGTTGCATAGGTGGCATAGCTCGCAGCCGGCTGCTCATTTTTTAATCAGCTGCGACGGGGCAACACCGGGCCTTATCCACAGGCTTGCCCTGAATTGGGGCAGGCGGGGCATCAAGGGTTCAATCCTTGTGGGAGCGGCGGTGTATTGCTGTGCAGTCCACATTGAGGTGACTCCAACTATTCAAGGAGCACACAGGCTAAAGCCTGGAGTATGCTCCAGGGTCAAGCTCCAAAGAGTCTTCAAGATGCGTATCGGTGAATTAGCCCGGGCCAGCGCTGTCAGCCGCGATACTCTGCGCTTTTATGAGCAACTCGGATTGATCGCCGCCCAACGCAGCGCCAACGGTTACTGCGACTACCCGGCTGATCGGGTGCGACTGGTGCTCTACACCAAGACCGCCCCAACGCCTGGGATTCAGCCTCGGTGAAATCGGCAGCAGCGTTGCCGGCCTGTGGAACGCCGTCGACCCGGACAGCGCCGTCACCCAATTGCTGCAAGACAAATTGACCCTGATCGAAACCCGCATTGCCGAACTCGGCGAACTGCGCCAGGAGTTGCAACTACGGCTCAGCCAGAGTTGTCCCTTAAGACCCTGATGTGCTTTTCTCAAGGAACCCGTTTATGAACACTGCAAAAAACGCACTCATCATCGGTGCCTCCCGAGGCCTGGGCCTCGGGCTGGTGAAACGCTTGCTGGCCGACGGCTGGCAAGTCACCGCCACCGTGCGCAACCCGCAGAAAGCCGAGGACTTGCAGGCACTGGGCAAGGTCCGGATCGAGCAACTGGACATGGATGACCAACACGCCGTGATCGCCCTGAGCCAACGGCTGAAAGACCAGGTGTTCGACCTGCTCTTCGTCAACGCCGGGGTCAAAGGCCCGGATGATCAGACGCCCGGCAACGCCACCCTTGCCGAAGTCGGCCGGCTGTTCTTTACCAATGCCGTGGCCCCGATCAATCTGGCCCAGCGCTTCGCCCGGCAGATCCGCCCGGACAGCGGTGTGCTGGCGTTCATGAGCTCGGTGCTCGGCAGCGTGACCATGCCCGATGCCCCGGAGCTGGCGCTGTACAAGGCCAGCAAGGCGGCGCTGAACTCCATGACCAACAGCTTCGTCACTCAACTGGGCGAGCAGAAGCTGACGGTGCTGTCGCTGCACCCGGGCTGGGTGAAAACCGACATGGGCGGTGAAGGCGCGGACATCGATGTCGACACCAGTACCCAAGGGCTGATCGAGCAGGTGAATGCTTATGCGGGTAGGGGTGGGCATCATTTTGTGAACTACCGGGGCGAGACGATTCCTTGGTGAGGACGAAAAGATCGCAGCCTGCGGCAGCTCCTACGCCGACCGCGATCTTTTTCGCTATCCGCGTGTAAACCCGATCCGTAGGAGCTGCCGAAGGCTTCGATCTTTCAGGCCTCACGCAACTATTTGAAGCTATCGCACCAAATCCGGAATCTGAGTAAACTCCAAACCTCGCCCACCCCGGCGACCCTGGATCAGCAGACAGGGCAACACTGAGCTGGCGAACCTGAACCCAACTTTCAGAGGAGCCGGCTAATGCCTGCGACCCGTATCTGGTTAAAAAACCCCCTGGCCATTTTCACTGCCAACGCGCTCGATGCCCGTGGCGGTCTGGTGCTGCAAGACGGTTTGATCATCGAAGTACTTGGGGCCGGGCAACAACCCGCCGCACCCTGTGGACAAGTCTTCGATGCTCGCGAGCATGTGATCCTTCCCGGGCTGATCAATACCCACCATCACTTCTATCAAACCCTGACCCGCGCCTGGGCGCCGGTGGTCAATCAGCCGTTATTCCCCTGGCTGAAAACCCTGTATCCGGTCTGGGCTCGATTGACCCCTGAGAAACTGGCATTGGCGAGCAAAGTTGCTCTGGCCGAGTTGCTGCTGTCTGGCTGCACCACGGCGGCCGATCACCACTACCTGTTCCCCGAAGGCCTGGAAAATGCCATTGATGTGCAGGTCCAGAGCGTGCGCGAACTGGGCATGCGCGCGATGCTCACCCGCGGTTCGATGAGTCTGGGTGAAGCCGACGGCGGGCTGCCGCCACAACAGACCGTGCAGCAAGGTGAAGTGATTCTCGCCGACAGCCAGCGCCTGATCGTCGAATACCATGAACGTGGCGACGGCGCACAAATCCAGATTGCCCTGGCGCCCTGCTCGCCGTTTTCCGTGACGCCGCAAATCATGACGGCCAGCGCTGAACTGGCCAACAAACTCGACGTACGCCTGCACACCCACCTCGCTGAAACCCTCGACGAAGAAGACTTCTGTCTGCAACGTTTCGGCCTGCGCACCGTGGACTATCTGGACAGCGTCGGCTGGCTCGGGCCACGTACCTGGCTAGCCCATGGCATTCATTTCAACCCGGATGAAATTGCTCGCCTGGGGGCGGCCGGCACCGGCATCTGTCATTGCCCGAGCTCGAACATGCGCCTGGCTTCAGGTATCTGTCCAACCCTGGATTTGATCGCAGCAGGTGCACCCTTGGGTCTGGGTGTGGATGGTTCGGCCTCCAACGACGCGTCAAACATGATCCTCGAAACCCGTCAGGCGCTGTACTTGCAGCGCCTGCGTTATGGCGCGGAAAAAATCACTCCCGAGTTAGTGCTCGGCTGGGCCACCCGTGGTTCGGCGCAACTGCTCGGGCGCAGCGATATCGGCGAACTGGCGGTGGGCAAGCAAGCAGACCTGGCTTTGTTCAAACTCGATGAGCTGCGCTTTTCTGGCAGTCATGATCCGTTGTCGGCACTGTTGTTGTGTGGCGCGGACCGGGCGGACCGGGTGATGGTTGCCGGCAAATGGCGGGTAATCGACGGGCAGGTCGAGGGGCTGGATCTGAAGGGGTTGATTGCCGATCACAGCCAGGCGGCCAGGCAATTGATCGCAGGCATCTGACCCGACACCAACCTAATATGGGAGCAGGAAACGATGAGCGACAGACTGCGGTGAGTTGCTAACGTTTCGTTACACCTTGGCGCAGCAGTGGCTGGCAGCACCCGGCGAAATATCCGACCACTACCTGCGCCGAATTCCTGCTGTCGCACCTATTCTTATCGGCGAGAACTGCAGGCTATGTAATGAACCGGCTGGTCAGGTTTTTGCCAAAGTTCTCAGCGTCGACCTGTAGAATGCCACCCTTGCACCTGATGAGATTTCAATATGTACGACTGGCTGAACGCCTTGCCCAAGGCCGAACTGCACCTGCACCTGGAGGGCTCGCTAGAGCCTGAGCTGCTGTTCGCCCTGGCTGAACGCAACAAGATCGCCCTGCCATGGGACAACGTTGAAACCCTGCGCAAGGCTTACGCCTTCAACAACCTGCAAGAGTTTCTCGACCTGTATTACCGGGGCGCGGACGTACTGCGCACCTCTCAGGACTTCTATGACCTGACCTGGGCTTACCTGTTGCGCTGCAAGGCGCAGAACGTGATTCACACCGAACCGTTCTTCGATCCGCAGACCCATACCGATCGTGGAGTGCCGTTTGAAGTAGTGCTTAACGGTATCGCCAGCGCGCTGAAAGATGGCGAGCAGCAACTGGGCATCACCAGCGGCCTGATCCTCAGCTTCCTGCGGCATTTGAGCGAAGCAGAAGCGGAGAAAACCCTTGATCAGGCCTTGCCATTTCGCGATGCGTTTGTTGCCGTCGGCCTCGACAGTTCCGAGCTGGGTCACCCGCCGAGCAAGTTCCAGCGAGTATTCGATCGCGCCCGCCACGAAGGTTTCCTGACTGTCGCGCACGCTGGCGAAGAAGGCCCACCCGAGTACATCTGGGAAGCCCTCGATCTGCTGAAAATCCAGCGTATCGACCATGGTGTACGCGCGATCGAAGATGAGCGGCTGATGCAGCGGATTATCGACGAGCAGATTCCGTTGACCGTCTGTCCGCTATCCAATACCAAGCTCTGCGTGTTCGACGACATGTCACAGCACAACATCCTCGACATGCTCGAGCGTGGGGTGAAGGTCACGGTGAACTCGGATGACCCGGCGTATTTCGGCGGTTACGTCACCGAAAACTTCCACGCCTTGCATACCCATTTGGGAATGACTCAGGACCAGGCTAAACGCCTGGCCCAGAACAGTCTGGATGCACGCTTGGTCAAACCGTAAGACCGCTATCGCGGGTAAAGCTGATTGCCACAGATCCCACGGTCCTGTGGGCGCGTGGCTTGCCGGCGAAGAACGATGCATCTGACAGACCGCAGTAATTCTTCGCGGGCAGGCTGCAGCCAGGTGCTAAGTGACCATCTGCAACTCGGTCACCCTGGCGAATCTGGCAATTTCACGCTGCCCCAATGGGGTGATCTGCAGGGCGCGGGATTGGCTCGGGATGCTCAGCCAGCCAGACTGCATGAACAACTGCAGCAACCCGGCGCCCAATGCGCCACCCAAATGGGCCCGGCGCTCGCTCCAGTCCGGGCAGGAACAGGCAATCTGGGCATTTCGCTGGGCAAGCGCCTGGATAAAAATACCTCGGCTCGCCAACTGATTTGCGCCCTTGTTCGTGACGACGATGCGTTGATGCGTCTGCTCGATCCAGCCGGCATCGAGCAATCGTTGATACAGATCAGCCGCCAGTTCGCCACCCAGATGGTCATGACAAATCCGCGCCTTGAGCAACGAGGACGGCGGGGTCTGGGCTCCTGTCGGGGAGAGGTTGCGCTTGAATATGTCCGGCATCGCCCGTGGTGCGCTGGCGATAGAAGCGTTGGCCAGGGCTTCGACTGCGGCACCTATTTCGGGAGCGGCCAAGCGAAAAAAACGCTTTCGCCCACGCGCTTCGACTTTCAACAGCCCTCCGGCAGACAAGCGCGCCAGATGCGCGCTGGCCGAAGACGGTGACAAACCTGCCAGTAACGCCAACTCTTCGGACTGCCGGGCTGTTCCGTCCATCAAAGCCCACATCATCGCACTGCGCTTCGGGTCCGCCAGCAGCGTAGCAATCTGGCTGATGCAAGGTGCATATTCCATGTGTTCACTCCCTGTTGAATCATTCGTCTACAGCGCTGAGACATAATGGCCAGTAATGTATCACCGGCCAAGACGTGAAAACCGCCAAAAACCGGGCGATGTTACAAACTAAAGCGATCAACTCCTTCGAAACCACCCAATAGTCCAACGTCGACGATTGGCTGCTCAACCGAAATAAACACGGTTCCTCATCCCCGAAATCAACGGCAGAGAAATAGGCCGGCGCTAGTATAAACGTGAAAACCAAGGGCTCCCGCCGCGAGGAAACCTTTGAAGGTGATAGTTCCTGAAAGAATTATCTCTTTTTTGAGGCGGTTAATGATCGACAGCAAATGGGACGGGACTCTGAGCGGATAATTTCTCACAACGCAACTTGATCATTTCACGCAACAAGTTCACCGGTTTACTTAATTGCGCGCGGTGTGCACACAATAAATTCAGCGGCGCGCGCTCACACAGCAACTCGGGCATCAGCACTCGCAACCGTCCTGCCAACACATCGGCGGCCACATCAAGCCAGGACTTGTAGGCAATCCCCGCCCCTGCCACGGCCCACAAGCGCACCACATCGGCATCATCACTGAATCGATCGCCGCTGACCGTCAGCCCCACCTCGCGCTTGCCATCATGGAAACTCCAGTGATCGTGAACCCGGCTGCCAAGCATGAACAACAGGCAATTATGCTGAGCCAATTGCTCCAGTTGCCGGGGCTCACCATAGCGGGCCAGATAATCGGGAGCAGCGCACAACACCCGACGGTTCTGCGGCGCAATCGGCAACGCCACCAGGCTGGAGTCTTCCGGTTCGCCATAACGTATTGCGATATCCACAGGTTGACGGAACAGATCGGCAATCCGGTCGCCCAACAACAAGCGCACCGTGAGCTTCGGGTGTTCGCGCTGGAATTCATCGAGCCAGGGCAACAACAGGTTGCGGCCGAAATCGGAAGGCGCCGACAACTGCAAAATCCCGCTCACCTGATCCTGCCCGCTGGCCAACAACCGCCGGCCTTCGTCGAGATTGCTCAATGCGGCCCTGGCGTACTCGAGAAACCCCTCGCCCTCAGCTGTCAGCCGCAGGCTGCGGGTCGAACGCGCCAGCAACCGGGCCCCCAATTGCTGCTCGATTCGCTTTAACGCGGCACTGGCCACCGCCGCCGACATATCCATCACCCGCGCCGCAGCAGACAAGCTGCCCAAGTCAGCGGCACGCACGAACAACTGCAAATCATCGAATCGCAACATCGCCATCACCGACCGATTATCAAAAAAATATTGAAAGAGAGTGCTGTTTTAGCGGGTTTTATCTGCGAGAGAAATAGCCAATGATCTGCCCAATCGACCATTGCCTCCAGGAGTTCTCATGAAAGCCATTGCCTACTACGCGTCCTTGCCGATCAACGACCCGAGATCCCTGCAGGATATCGAGCTGCCTGAACCCGTGGCCGGCCCTCGAGATCTGCTGGTTGAAGTCAAAGCCATCTCGGTCAACCCGGTGGACACCAAAGTCCGCCAGAACGTCCAGCCAGAAGGCGGCGCGGCCAAGGTTTTGGGCTGGGACGTGGCCGGAGTGGTCAAGGCCGTTGGTAGCGAAGTCAGCCTGTTCAAGGCCGGTGACAAGGTCTACTACGCCGGCTCCATCGCCCGTGCCGGCGGCAACAGCGAGCTGCACGTGGTTGACGAGCGGATTGTCGGCCACATGCCTAAGACCCTTGGTTTCGCTGAAGCCGCCGCATTGCCGCTGACCGCGATTACCGCGTGGGAACTGCTGTTCGAACGCCTGCAAGTGGCTGAAGGTAAAACCGACCAGGGTCAAAGCCTGCTGATCGTCGGTGCCGCCGGTGGCGTGGGTTCGATCCTGACCCAACTGGCCAGCCGACTCACCGCCCTGAAAGTCATCGGCACCGCGTCACGTCCTGAAACCCGGAGCTGGGTGCGTGAACTAGGGGCGGATCTGGTGATCGATCATAGCCAACCGCTGAGTGAAGAACTCCAGCGTGCCGGCCAGACACACGTGACCCACGTCGCCAGCCTGACCCAAACCGACCAACACTTCGATCAATTGGTCGAAGCGCTGGCGCCCCAAGGTAAACTGGCATTGATCGATGATCCGAAGGTGCTGGACGTCACCAAACTCAAGCGCAAAAGCCTGTCGCTGCATTGGGAGTTCATGTACACCCGTTCGCTGTTCGAAACCCCCGACATGCTTGAACAACACAAGCTGCTTGACCGCGTGGCCGAGCTGATTGATGCCGGCACCTTGAAAACCACGGTTGGCGAACACTTCGGCAGCATCAATGCGACCAACCTGCAGCGTGCCCACCAGCTGCTGGAAAGTGGTAAATCCAAAGGTAAAATAGTACTCGAAGGCTTCTGAAACGCAGTCTCCGGGGGAGTCATCCGCAACCGCTGTGGGATGCGGATGACACCGTCAGTCAGAGACTTGACCCTTGTCATATTTACGAGGGCATTCGGGGTCTACACTCGGGGCCACTGCAATGTTGTCTTTTACTTGAGGAGGTCAGCAATGAAGATCCTGATAAAAGAACCGGCAAAATCTCCAAGCCACCAGTGGCAAGTCCGCATCGACCAACATGTGGTGACGTTCCGCAGTGAAGCAGAAGCCCGCGCCTTTGCCCAGACCCTGGAAACCCGACTGCAGGCCCCCCATCAATTTCCCGATCGTCAGCAGCAAGCCGTCAGCTGATTCAGGCCGCCACTTGTGCTGCTATCCGCGCGTTTTGCAGTCGGCGGGTGACCATGGCCACGCTCACCGCAAGTATCCCGCACAGACTGATCACCATCGCCATCGGCATGGCGCTGCCGTCATGCAAAACGCCTACCAGTGACGCCGCCCCGGCGGCGACACTGAATTGCAGACAACCGAGCATCGCCGAGGCACTGCCCGCCCGCGCACCTTGACCGCTCATCGCACAGGCCGAGGCATTGGGAATGATGCAACCCAGACTCGCAATGCAAATAAACAGCGGCACCAGCAGCGGCCACAACTGCGGGGTATGCAATGCGCTGACAGCCAGCAGCGTCAATCCGGCAGCCAGATAAATCCACACCGTACGCGCCAGCAAAAAGGCTGGTCCGTGCCTGGAGAGCATCCGCGCATTGATCTGCGCCACCAGGATAAAGCCCGCCGCGTTGCTGCCGAACAGCCAGCCAAAGTGCTCCGGCGGTACCCCGTAGAGTTTGATGAACACAAAGGGCGAACCGGCAATGTAAGCAAACATCCCGGCGATCGCGATCCCGCCGGTCAAGGCATGCCCGAGAAAGACTTTGTCTGCCAGTAACCGACCATATTGGCGCAAGGCGCCCGACAACGGTTGGCGTGGCTGATGGGCCGGCAGGCTTTCCGGTAGCCCCAGGGCGACGGCCAATGCCGACAGGGCACTGAACAGAGTCAGCACGATAAAGATCGACTGCCAGCCATAGAGATTGACCAACAGCCCGCCGAGCATTGGCGCGAGGATCGGCGCCAGCCCCATCACCAGCATCAATTGCGAGAAGACTTTGGCCGACGCTACCGCATCGCACTTGTCACTGACCACCGCCCGGGAGATCACCATCCCCGCACAGCCTCCCAGGGCCTGCACGAAGCGCGCGCCGATCAGCCAATCGAGACTGGGCGCAAAGGCACAGGCCAGGGATGCCAGGGTGAACAACGTGACCCCGACCAGCAGCGGAATCCGCCGTCCGAAACGATCCGCCACCGGACCATAGGCCAGTTGCCCGATGGACAAGCCCAGGAAATAAGCCGCAAGTGTCAGCTGGATGTGTTTTTCATCGGTGCCGAAGGCCAGGGCCATCGCCGGAAAACCCGGCAGATAAAAATCGATTGCCAGCGGTGCGAAAGCGCTCAGGGCGCCAAGAATCAGGATTGTGCGCAGGTTCATCAGGCATCCAGGTAAGCGTCGGTCAGCAGCCCGACAGTCTAGCCGCGCTTGGATGCCTTGAACATTCCGATAGGTCGCTAACTAATAAAAAGACTCAAGCGAGCTTCACCCCATAGCCTTCTTCGCTGATCAGGCTGATTACTTCATCTGCCGACAGCCGGCTCTCAATGCCCACCTCTTTGGCGCCGAGATCGACCTGAACACTGGCCGCCGGATCCTTGGCCTGTATAGCCTGAGTAATGGCCCGAACGCAGTGACCACAGGACATGCCTTGAACATTGAATACTTGCATGGGTGTAACTCCTTGAATGAGGGAATGTGGCCATCCTCGACCTTGTCACCATGGCAAGGTCAAGTTCTGAAGTGATCTGCCGGGCTGGCAATCGGCGCGCTGCTCGGCCAAGCTTCGTCATCCATGACACGATCAGGAGACTCAGCCCATGCGCTGGTCAGCCTTTAGCCTATTGAGCATCCTCAGCCTTTTCGGTGCCTCGCAAACGGCCAGCGCCGCTGGAGAAGATTACGCTGTGCTGATTATTTCCCGTGAGCGCCTGGAGGTCGCAACCTCCTGCGAAATCGGGGTGTACATCCATGATCATCTGTCAGCTCGATTGTTCCAGGAACAAAGCACCTCGTTCAATCTGCCACCGGGCAATGTTTCGCTACGGCTCAAGCTATTGCCGGGCCAAGCCCCGGGCTGCCAACCGGGCATGCTGGCTCCGGGTTCGCAGACCATCACCCTCAAGGCCGGTGAAATTCAGAAATACCGGATCGCCATGACTCAGGATGGGATGTACCTGAAACGGGCGGGGCTGGGGTATTGATCAGGTTGGGTGTATTGGGCAATTGTGGCGAGGGGGCTTGCCCCCTCGCCACAACAAGCCCCCTCGCCACAGGTTTTGCATTTGGTGCCAACAAAAAACCTATTGACCTTGCCCGCATGGCAAGGTTGATCCTGTAGGCAATTTCTACAGGGAGTTTCCTCCATGCCCGAATCAACCATCTTCGATCTGCCGATTGCCGGCATGACCTGCGCCAGTTGTGCCGGGCGTGTCGAGCGTGCCTTAAACAAGGTCATCGGTGCCAGTGCCGTCAGCGTTAACCTGGCCACTGAACAGGCCCGTGTCCGGGCGCCGAGTGACAGCCTGCCGGCGCTGATGCAAGCCGTGCAGCAAGCCGGTTATAGCATTCCGGCCCAGAGCCTGGAATTGAGCATCGGTGGCATGACCTGCGCCTCCTGCATCGGTCGGGTCGAGCGTGCACTGGGTAAAGTCGCCGGAGTCAAAAGCGTCAGCGTCAACCTGGCCAACGAACGTGCGCACCTCCAGTTGCTGGGCCAGGTCGATCCTGCGACGTTGATCGCGGCCGTCAGCAAAGCCGGATACTCCGCCAGCCTGTGGCAAAGCGAACAAGCGACTTCAACTGATCAAGAACAGCATTTGCGTCGCGAGCGCTGGGCCTTGCTGCTGGCGATCATGCTGGCGCTACCACTGGTATTGCCGATGCTGGTGCAACCCTTCGGTCTGCACTGGATGCTTCCCGCCTGGGTGCAATTTGCCTTGGCGACGCCGGTGCAGTTCATCTTTGGTGCGCGCTTTTATGTCGCCGCCTGGAAAGCTGTTCGGGCCGGTGCCGGGAACATGGACTTGCTGGTGGCGCTGGGCACCAGCGCTGGTTATGGCTTGAGTCTTTATCAATGGGCAACTGCGACTGCGGGCAGCATGCCGCACCTGTATTTCGAAGCGTCGGCGGTGGTCATCGCCCTGGTGCTGCTCGGTAAATACCTGGAAAGCCGCGCCAAGCGCCAGACCGCCAGCGCCATCCGCGCCCTTGAAGCCTTGCGCCCGGAACGGGCGATGCAAGTCATCGACGGCCGTGAGCAGGACGTCGCCATCAGCGATTTGCGCCTCAATGATCTGGTCATGGTCAAACCCGGCGAACGTTTCCCGGTGGACGGTGAAGTGCTCGAAGGCCAGAGCCATGCCGATGAAGCACTGATCAGCGGCGAAAGCCTGCCTGTGCCGAAACAGCCCGGTGACAAAGTCACCGGCGGTGCGATCAATGGCGAGGGCCGTCTGCTGGTGCGCACCCTGGCCCTGGGCGCGGAAACCGTGCTGGCGCGGATCATCCGCCTGGTGGAAGACGCCCAGGCCGGCAAGGCGCCGATCCAGAAGCTGGTGGATAAAGTCAGCCAGGTATTCGTGCCCGTCGTCCTCCTGCTGGCCCTGGCGACCCTGATCGGCTGGTGGCTGTATGGCGCCCCCCTGGAAACCGCAGTGATCAATGCGGTCGCGGTATTGGTGATCGCCTGCCCTTGCGCCCTGGGCCTGGCCACCCCCACCGCGATCATGGCCGGGACCGGCGTTGCGGCCCGCCACGGCATTTTGATCAAGGACGCCGAAGCCCTGGAGCGTGCCCATGAAGTCAGCGCAGTGGTCTTCGACAAGACCGGCACCCTGACCTCCGGCACTCCGCAAATCGCCCACCTGCGCGCCGTCGACGGAAACCAAAGCACCTTGCTGCAACTGGCCGGCGCCCTGCAACGCGGCAGCGAACACCCGCTGGCCAAAGCCGTGCTCGACGCCTGCTCCGCGCGCAATCTACCGGTGGCCGAGGTCAGCGCCAGCCAATCCCTCACCGGTCGTGGCATCGCCGGCACGCTGGACGACCGCCAATTGGCGCTGGGCAATCGACGCCTGCTGGTGGAAAGCGGCTTGAATGCCGGTCCCCTGAAACAAGCCGCCGAAGAT
Source organism: Pseudomonas sp. KH_050 (assembly GCF_057838875.1). Classification (NCBI taxonomy): domain Bacteria; kingdom Pseudomonadati; phylum Pseudomonadota; class Gammaproteobacteria; order Pseudomonadales; family Pseudomonadaceae; genus Pseudomonas; species Pseudomonas sp. KH_050. The sequence goes on from NZ_CM174478.1 coordinate 5,833,594, forward strand.
TGGGAAACCGAAGGCCGGACCCTGTCCTGGCTGATCGAGCAAAGCCCGCAACCACGCGTACTCGGCCTGTTTGCATTTGGCGACACGCTCAAGCCCAGTGCCCTGGCGGCGGTTCAACAACTGAGCGCGCGCCACATCAGCAGCCACCTGCTGACCGGCGACAATCGTGGCAGCGCCCGGGTCGTCGCCCAGGCACTGGGTATTACCGACGTGCACGCCGAAGTGCTGCCAGCCGACAAAGCCGCGACCGTCATGGAGCTTAAGAAAACCGCGGTGGTGGCCATGGTCGGCGACGGCATCAACGACGCCCCGGCCCTCGCCGCGGCCGATATCGGCATCGCCATGGGCGGTGGCACCGACGTCGCCATGCAGGCCGCCGGGATCACCCTGATGCGAGGCGACCCGCGGCTGGTACCGGCGGCGCTGGAGATCAGCCGCAAGACCTACGCGAAGATTCGCCAAAACCTGTTCTGGGCCTTCGTCTATAACCTGATCGGGATTCCACTGGCGGCATTCGGCCTGCTCAACCCGGTATTGGCCGGCGCCGCCATGGCCTTGTCCAGCCTCAGCGTGGTGAGCAATGCGCTACTGTTGAAAACCTGGAAGCCCAAAGACCTGGAGAAAGCTGAATGAACATCGGCCAAGCAGCCCGGCAGAGCGGCCTGAGCGCGAAGATGATCCGATATTACGAATCGATCGGCCTGCTCAAGGCGGCCCATCGCACCGACAGCGGCTACCGTGTGTATGGCGAGGCCGACCTGCATACCCTGGCCTTCATCAAACGTTCTCGGGATCTGGGATTCTCCCTGGAAGAGGTCGGCAAACTGCTGACGCTCTGGCAGGATCGGCAGCGCGCCAGTGCCGACGTCAAGGCACTGGCTCGCCAGCATATCGAGGAATTGAACCTGAAGATCCGCGAGCTGGGGCAGCTGCGTGACACCTTGCAGGACCTGGTCGAACACTGTCACGGCGATCACCGGCCCGACTGCCCGATTCTCAAGGAGCTGGCGTCGGGCGGATGCTGTGAGAAGGGTGTGGCCTGAGCTGTCCTGGTGCCAGTCAAGGGAATAAGCGTCGAACACAAAATGCCCGCCAGGCCAGAGATTTACAACACTCACAAAAAATCCGGCCGAGGCCGGATTTTTGTTTAGCCGATCACTGCATCCAGGGTGGAGGCGGCTCTTCGGCTTTACTTGGTGGCGCGTCGTCTGCGGCGCGCACCGCTTGCTTACGCTCTTCATCGAGGCGTGCGGCTTCGATCTCACGGATGATGCCGACGACGTCTGCCAGCTCTTGCGGCTCGTCGAACTCACCGGTCAACACGCTAGCCGGGTGCAAAGTGCCGGCTTCGTACAAGGCCCACATCTCCTTGGCGTACTGGGTGCGCCTCAACTCCGGAGCGAAACGCCCGAAATAAGACGCCATGTTGCCGACATCCCGCTCCAGCATGCTGAACGCATGGTTGTTGCCTGCCGCGTCCACCGCTTGCGGTAGATCGATGATCACCGGACCGGTCGGCGTGAGTAGCACGTTGAACTCGGATAAGTCGCCATGCACCAGACCGGTACACAACATCAGCACGATCTGCTGGATCAGGAAGGCGTGGTACTCAAGCGCCTGTTCCTGATCGAGCACTACGTCGTTCAGACGTGGCGCCGCGTCGCCATACTCATCGGCGATCAGTTCCATCAACAGCACGCCTTCAAGGAAGTCGTACGGTTTGGGGACTCGCACACCAGCCCCGGCCAGACGGAACAACGCCGCCACTTCGGCATTCTGCCAGGCGTCTTCGGTTTCTTTCTTGCCGAACTTGGAGCCCTTGGCCATCGCTCGAGCCTGTCGGCTGTTGCGCACCTTGCGACCTTCCTGATACTCGGCTGCCTGACGGAAACTTCGTTTATTCGCCTCCTTGTAAACCTTCGCGCAACGTAACTCGTTGCCGCAGCGCACCACATAAACAGCTGCTTCTTTACCACTCATGAGTGGGCGCAGCACCTCGTCGACCAGACCGTCCTCGATCAGGGGTTCAATGCGTTTTGGAGTCTTCATCAGCTTTTATTGTGGGTCCTTTATTACCAAACACGCGAATGTCACTCGTTATACGGCAATCCTCTCACCGGGGGGAGAGGTTGCCGACCTATGAACGCCTTAGATGCACTCAATGTGCCAGATAAATCAGACAAAACCGCCGACTTCGATCGACCGCTCAGAATCATAGCCGAGAGTCCTGCCAATGTTGGAGACAAGAAATCAGGGAATGTCCGACAGATGCCGACGCCGCGGCACCAGGTCATTCGTAGGATTTTTTCCAAACAGCCTCAATTTTCCCTGCCGCCAGCCGAAGTCATCGGAGAGAAACGGATTTTGTCCAACAATCAGAATAAAGACGCCAGCTCCTCAAAGGGAGGCTCCTGATGGAGACCACCCACCTTGCAGGGTGAAAGGGACTGCAAGCAACACCGCAAGGTTTTACGGCTGCCGTTAATCCGCGAGTCATCAGCACTTCGTGGACTTATAAGAAAAAAAATCTGGAGCGCGGATGAACATCAAACAAAAACTGACATGGGCCTTTGCAGTTATTGCCTGCTTGCCCGTGATACTGGTCGCCACCCTGGTGGTGCTGAACCTGCGCAGCGAGGCCAAGGACGATTTCGTCGACGGCAGTAGTCGCGAAATTCGTCAAGTCAGCAACGCCATGCAAATATTCTTCGATGGCATCAGCCATAACGTCGATTATCTGGCAACCCAACCCCTGATCAAGAATACCGATGACAGCCTCAAGACCTACATGAGTGCCAACGCGGCGGACATTCCACAGGGAGAGATGGACAAAAAGATCTTCACCCTGCTCGAGAGCCTGGGCACCAGTCATCCGTCTTACGCCTACGCGATTGTCGGGACCAATGCCGGCGGCTACGTTTCCTGGCCAGACGATGCCAAGCTGAACAACTACGACCCGCGTCAGCGTCCCTGGTACAAGGCCGCCATGGCCAATCCGGGCAGACCGTTTCGCACCGAGGCTTACTACTGGGCAGCGGAGAACGCGACCTATGTCAGTACCGTGCGCACCATCAGCAACAAACTCGGCAGCCCGGGCGGCGTGGTGAGTATCGACGTGACGCTCAAACAGCTCACCGAAATCGTCAAACAGATCAAACTGGGTGAAACCGGTTACCTGATGCTGATGGAGAACACCGGCACCGTGCTGGTCGACCCCAAGCAACCTGAGCACAATTTCAAGGCGCTTGGCAGTCTGGGCGAGGGTTATGCCCAACTGGCCAAGGCCGGCAAAGGCCTGGTGGAAGTCGAACTGAACGGCGAGCGCTACATGGCCAATGTCTGGCCGTCGGAACAGCTGGGCTGGACCTTTATCGGCCTGATCAAACAAACCGAGGTGATGAGCTCGGCAACCCAATTGACCTGGTTGATTGCGATCATCGCCGCGGTGTTGGCGCTGATTTTCGCAGTGGTCGGTGCCAGTTTCGCCAGCCTGATCGTGCGACCGATCCGCAGTGTTGCCAGCGGCCTGGAGGGGATCGCTCAAGGTGAAGGCGACCTGACGCAGAACCTGCAGATCCGTGGCAGCGATGAAACCGCGCAACTGGCCAGCTGGTTCAACCAGTTTCTGGCGGCGATCCGCAGCCTGATTCAACACATCGGCCAGGCCGCGACCAAGATCCTCGCCACCTCCCAGAGCTCGACCCGGGTCTCCAGCGACATGGCCGAAGCCGCCGGGCGCCAGCGCGAAGCAGTGGACATGGTCTCCACCGCCTTCCACGAAATGGTCGCCACCGCCAACGAAGTCGCGCGTTCCTGCAGCCAGGCCGCGGATTCAGCGGACAGCGGCCAGCGCCAAGCCCGCGAAGGCCAGCAACAGATCGATGCCGCGGTCAGCAGCGTCGATCAGTTGAGCCAGGAGATCGAACAGTCCGCGCAGTCGATGCAGCAACTGGAGCGCGACAGTAATGACATCCAGTCGATTCTGGGCACCATCCGCTCCATCGCAGAGCAAACCAACCTGCTGGCCTTGAACGCCGCCATCGAAGCCGCCCGTGCCGGTGAACAAGGTCGCGGTTTTGCGGTAGTGGCCGATGAAGTGCGAGCCCTGGCCAAACGTACCGCCGACTCCACGGCAGAGATCGACGGCCTGCTCGGCAATCTGGCCAAGCGTACCAGTCAGGTCGCGCAGCAAATGCACGCCAGCCTCGAAGTGTCGCAACAGTCGGTCAGCCGCATCGGCCTGGCGCGTAGCAGCTTCGGGCAAATCCGCGAGTCAGTGGACGTGATCCGCGACATGAATACCCAGATCGCCACCGCCGCCGAACAACAACATCAGGTGGCTGAAGACATCAACCGCCATATCAGCCAGATCCATGGCGATGCGCAATTGGTGGCCGAACTGGCCACCTCGGCGCAGCTGGACTCCCGGAGTTTGGCGGGGTTGTCGAATGAGCTGGATGTTCTGGTGAGAAGATTCCGCACCTGAGGCAAGATCAAAAGATCGCAGCCTGCGGCAGCTCCTACGCCGGCCAGGTGCCACCGCAATTGATCGGGTGAACGCCTCCCCGTAGGAGCTGCCGCAGGCTGCGATCTTTTAGCGGTGTCAGTATTTGAACAACTCCCCCGGGGTAAACCCGAACAACCCCTTGAACGCCGCAATGAACGCCGAGGTCGAGTCATAGCCACAAGACAGCGCGGCAGTGGTCACGCTGTCACCCTCCTCCAACGTGCTGAGTGATGACAACAAACGCATGCGTTGCCGCCAGCCGCGAAAACTCAAACCGGTTTCGCGCTGGAACAAACGCATCACGGTTTTTTCCGAGGTCCCCAAGCGCTGCGCCCATTCGCGCAAGCTGACGTTTTGTTCGGGGCTGGCGATCAACTCGTTGCACAGCCCGAGTAATCGAGGCTGGCGCGGTAGCGGCAAGGAGAAGCCGACTTCCGGCAAACTCGCCAACTGGTCCAGCAACACCTGCACCAGGCGCGCTTCGCGACTGTCACCCGGTGGATAATCCACCGGCAACTGGCAAAAACTCTTGATCAACTCTCGCGCCAGCGATGTCACTTCCAGCACCCGACAACGCTCTGGCGCCCAGGCGCAGTCTTCGCGGCGCACATACAGGCTGCGCATTTCCGCGCGCATGGACGTCACGACCTGATGCTCCAGATCGGCCGGAATCCAGATGCCCCACTGTGGCGGTGCAAAGAAACTGCCCTCGGCGGTGTGTACACCGAGTACCCCGCTGATGGCATAGGAAAATTGCACCCAGTCGTGGCGATGAGGTGGCGTCCAGGAGCCGGCACTCAGGCTTTCAGCCCGGGCATACAGCGGACGCGGCAATGCCGTCAGGGTGGGGATTTGCCGTTCGAGTTGACGCTGTTGTCCGTTAGTCGGCATTGATTGGCCTTATGTCGCAAGACGGCTGATAGCACCGACGTTAGGCTAAGTCATCAATCCTTACAATCTCCCGGGTGCCGGATATGCATGCCTTCAAACACCTCAAACGCGTGGTCACCGACTGGTTCTTGTGCGGCATGCTGGTGGCGACGCTGCTGGCGTACCTGTTCCCGCGCTTTGGCGCCTCGGATGGCGCGATGCATGCCGAGTGGGTGGTCAATACTGGCGTGTTCCTGGTGTTCTTTCTGCACGGGGTCAACCTGTCCAGCGAACAGATCAGCCACGGTCTGAAGAACTGGCGCCTGCACCTCATGGTGCAGGGTTTCACCTTCGGAGTATTTCCGCTGATCTGGCTACTCAGCGACAAACTGCTGGGGACCCACGTCCCGTCGCTGCTGATGCTCGGCTTCTTGTACCTGTGCGCCCTGCCCTCGACCATCTCCTCCTCGGTGGCCCTGACCGGTAGCGCCGGCGGCAACGTACCGGCGGCGATTTTCAATGCCAGTCTGTCCAGCGTGCTGGGGATTTTCCTCACGCCGTTGTGGGTGAGTCTGGTGATGGGTAGCGGCGCGGGTGGGATAGATCTGGGTTCGACCTTGCTTGATCTGTGCGCGATGTTGTTGTTGCCGCTGGTAGTGGGCCAGTTGCTGCGTCCATTCTGCGGACGGTTTTTCGCCCGGCACAAGCGCTATACCAACATCGTCGACAAGCTGGTGATCCTGTTGCTGGTCTACGCCGCATTCTGCAACTCGATGGTTTCAGGGATGTGGCAGCAGCAGGGCAACTCGGTGATTCTCAGCGCTCTGGTCGGCAGCGTGATCCTGCTGGCCATCATCCTCTGGATGACCACCCGCACCGCCCGCGCCTTGAGATTCAGCCCGGCCGACGAGATCGCCGCAGTGTTCTGCGCCAGTAAAAAATCCCTGGCCGCCGGCGCACCGATGGCGGCGCTGATCTTCGGCGCCAACCCGGGCCTGGGTCTGATCCTGCTGCCGATCATGATCTATCACCCGTTGCAGTTGATCGTCTGCTCGGTGTTGGCCGAGGGTTACGCCAATCGCAATCGGCTGATCGCCGAGCAGCAAGGTGCAGCGACGGTCAGCGCTCGATAATCACCGTCACGCCCTGGCCAGCGGCGGCGCAGATCGAGATCAAGCCTCGGCCCTGCCCTGCGGCGTCCAGCAGCTTGGCGAGGTTGGCAACAACCCGTCCGCCGGTGGCGGCAAACGGATGCCCGGCGGCTAATGAGCTGCCCTTGACGTTGAGCCGACTGCGGTCGATGGAACCCAAGGGCGCGTCCAGGCCGAGGCGGGTCTTGCAATACTCCGGATCTTCCCAGGCTTTGAGGGTGCACAACACTTGAGCGGCGAAGGCCTCATGGATCTCGTAGTAATCGAAGTCCTGCAGCGTCAGACCATTGCGCGCCAGCAAGCGCGGCACTGCATACACCGGGGCCATCAACAGCCCCTCCGCGCCTTTGGCGAAATCCACCGCCGCGGTTTCACCATCACGTAGATACGCAAGGATCGGCAAGCCACGCTCCTTGGCCCACGCCTCACTGCCCAGCAGCACCAGCGCCGCACCATCGGTCAACGGTGTCGAATTGCCTGCGGTCAGCGTGCCCTTCGCGCTGCGTTCAAATACCGGCTTGAGCGACGCGAGCTTTTCCAGGGACAGATCCGGGCGCAGGTTGTTGTCGCGGGTCAGACCAAGGAACGGCGTCATCAAATCGTTCTGCCAGCCCTCGGCATAAGCGGCGGCCATTTTCTGATGACTGTCCATCGCCAGCTGATCCTGCTCGGCGCGCGGGATGTTCCAGGTCTGCGCCATCAGCTCGCAATGCTCGCCCATGGACAGGCCGGTGCGCGCCTCGTTAATGCGCGGAAGTTCGGGCTTGAGATGATGGGGTCGCAGTTGCAACAGGGTTTTCAGCTTTTCGACGGTAGTTTTGCTGCGATTGACTTGCAGGAGAATCCTGCGCAGGCCTTCACTCACGCCGATGGGCGCATCGGAGGTGGTATCGACGCCGCCCGCGATGCCGCACTCGATCTGCCCCAGGGCAATTTTGTTCGCCACCAGCAGCGTCGCTTCCAGGCCGGTACCGCAGGCCTGTTGAATGTCATAGGCCGGGGTAGTCGGTGATAGCCGCGAACCGAGCACGCATTCGCGGGCCAGGTTGAAATCCCGCGAGTGCTTGAGCACCGCGCCAGCCGCCATTTCGCCCATACGCAGACCGTGCAGATTATAACGTTCGATCAAGCCTTCGAGCGCTGCGGTCAGCATCGTCTGGTTAGTCGCGGTGGCATAAGGGCCGTTGGAGCGGGCGAACGGAATACGGTTACCGCCAATAATTGCGACGCGGCGCAGTTGAGTCATGAAAAGCTCCCTATGGTTATCTGCAAATGGAAGCGAGCTTGCTCGCGAATCAGCCGCCGCGCTCGATCGGCCCGACCGCGTCAGCGTGCTGACGGCAAGCCTGCTCCCACAAAAGCTGAAATCGCAGGCAGTGAGCTCCGGCTCGAACTAACCTGCTGTGAGTGCTAGCCCCCACAAGCGTAGGCCGTATCTCGCCGATCGAACGATTGTTTGTCATTCACGGTCCACACTTTGAATCCCAGCTGCTGGAGAGCGTTCCATGTCTGACCGCTATATCGACTTCGCCAACTCGGCCATTGGCCACCGCCTGGTAGGGGCCCTTGGCCTGCCGTCACCGGTACGTCTGGAGCGCTGGGAGGCCGGACGCCTGCGGCCCATCGAAGGGGCATTGTTGATTGGCGGCGGCCCGCTGGTGCAGAACATCAATGCGTTCGGCAACAAACTGACCGATGCCATTTACAGCTATGGTCCCGAGCCGCTGGTAGCGCCCGCCTGGATTCCCGGCCACGGCCCGAAACTCAAGGCGGTGGTGTTTGATGCCAGCGCTATCGTCCAGACCGATCAACTCAAGCAATTGCGCGAATTCTTCCAGCCGCTGTTGAGAAACCTCGATCACAGCGCCCATGTGCTGATTCTCGGGCGCGCACCAGAAACCCTCAGCGATCCATTCGCCGCCAGTGCCCAGCGGGCGCTGGAAGGTTTCAGTCGTTCGTTGGCCAAGGAATTGCGCAACGGCGGCACCTTGCAATTGCTGTATGTCGGCGAAGGCGCCGAAGAGCAGCTCGAGGGCGCGCTGCGGTTTTTCCTCTCGCCCAAAAGTGCCTATGTTTCCGGACAAGTGCTGCGCCTGAATGCCTGCGCCAGCCAGGTGCAGGACTGGAGTCGGCCGCTGGCCGGGCGCAAGGCCCTGATCACCGGTGCGGCACGGGGCATCGGCGCGTCGATCGCGCAGACCCTGGCCCGGGATGGCGCCGAAGTCATCCTGCTCGACGTACCGCCGGCCAAAGCCGATCTCGATGCCCTCGCTGCACGCTTGGGTGGGCGCAGTATCGCGCTGGATATTTGCGCCGAAGACGCCGCAACGCAGTTGATCGAAAATTTGCCGGACGGCATCGATATCGTCGTGCACAACGCCGGCATTACCCGCGACAAAACCCTGGCCAACATGACCCCGGAATTCTGGGACGCGGTGCTTGCGGTCAATCTCAATGCACCGCAGGTATTGACCAAGGCGCTGCTGGACAGCGGCACCTTGCGCGACAATGGTCGAGTGATTCTATTGGCCTCCATCAGCGGCATTGCCGGCAACCGCGGGCAAACCAACTACGCTGCGAGCAAGGCCGGGCTGATCGGCCTTGCCCAGGCCTGGGCGCCGCTGCTGCAGGAGCGCGGCATTAGCATCAATGCGGTGGCGCCGGGCTTTATCGAAACCCAAATGACTGCGCACATTCCTTTCGCCCTGCGCGAAGTCGGGCGGCGCATGAGTTCTCTGGGTCAGGGAGGTTTGCCCCAGGACGTCGCCGAAGCCGTGGCCTGGCTCAGCCAGCCGGACAGCGGCGCGGTCAGCGGGCAGGTATTGCGCGTCTGCGGGCAAAGCGCATTGGGAGCATAACCATGGCAGTCAACTGGCACCCCTTGAACCACGCCCCACACTTGCCCGAGCTGTATGTGCGGGCGGCCACGCGGCGCAAGATCACCGGCACCACGCTGCCGGAAGACGGACTACGTTGCTGGGTCGATGTCGACCACAAACGACTGGAGGCTTATCGAAGAGTCTGCGGCTTTGTCGGCAATGGCTTGCTGCCGCAAACCTTCCCCCATGTGCTGGCGTTCGCCTTGCAGATGCAACTGCTTACGGCCAAAGACTTCCCTTTCCCGCTACTGGGGCTTATCCATCTGGCCAACCGCATCCGCGTCTTGCGGCCCATGGGTGGCGTCAGCAGCGTACGGGTCAGCGTCCACGTGCAGAACCTGCAGCCTCACGCCAAAGGTGCGGTGTTCGATCTGATCACCACCCTCGAAGATCCCCTCGGGCTGCTATGGGAAGCCGAAAGCCGCATGCTGTGCAAGGGCGTCGAGTTACCGGGCGAGCCCATCGTCGAAGAGCAAAGCCCGGCAGTGACCTTGAGCGAACTGACTCGCTGGTGGGCTCCCGCGGATATCGGCCGGCGCTATGCCAAAGTTTCCGGGGACTACAACCCGATTCACCTGAGCGCCGCCAGCGCCAAACTGTTCGGTTTCCCCCAGGCCATCGCCCATGGTTTGTGGAACAAGGCGCGCACCCTGGCGGCCCTGAGCGAGCACCTGCCCGCCTCCAAGGTAGAGATCACGGTGGAGTTCAAGAAACCGGTGCGTCTGCCCAGCGAGGTGACACTGCTGACCAGCGCACCGGGCTCCAGTGGAGACTTGCAATTGATAGGGATCGGCGACCTGGAACATATGACCGGCAGTTGGCGGCCGATTACCTGAGACCGCGACTCAACCGCGCCGGATAAGAAACACTCCGGCCAGGATCAGCACCAGCCCGGCAATCTTGCCGGCGCTGATCGGCGCTTCGCGAAAACCCGCCCAACCGAAATGGTCCAGCGCCAAGGCCATGCCCAACTGCCCGGCCAGCACCAGCGTCATGAACAACATGGCGCCGATGCGCGGCCCGGCAAACGCCGCGGTGGTGATGAAGAACGCACCGAGCAGCCCGCCGCTCCAGTGCCACCAGGTCAGGCTTTTCAGCGCGCTCAGGGTTGGCACTTCACGTTGAACCATGACCAACAGCAGCAACGCCACGCACCCGACAAAAAAAGAAACCAATGCCGCCGCCAGAACGCTGGAAACCTGCTTGGCTAGCTGACCATTGATCCCTGCTTGCAACGGCAGAAAGGCACCGGCGATAAAGGGCAGGCAAAGCAGCCACCAGACAGGGGCGGGCATAGTGTTCTCCAGCGGGGGAATGAGGCGCAGCAGTATACGACAATGCCTATAAATGACCGGTGTACGCGAGCCCTTGTAGGAGCTGGCGCAGCCTGCGATCTTTTAAGGATTATCGTGATATCGCGGAAGGAATGCACAACCCTAAGAATTGGCCTGATACACCATCGGCTGCGGAAACAGGTTGTTCAGGGTTTCCAGCAGGCGCACGTGATAGATGGGTTTGCGGAACAGGTCCAGCACCTGCAGCCGCAGCATGTCACTGACGTCGTCCTGGTCGGCATGCCCCGAGGTCACAATCACCGGCAAGTGTTGGCGCGAGGTGTGTTCACGCAGGCGCTTGATCAGCGACATGCCGCTTTCTTCCGGCATGCGCAGATCAGTGATCACCAGCGCGATATCCGGGTTGCGAGTCAAGTGTTGCAAGGCGAGCTTGACCGAGGTCGCGGTAAAGCAACAAAAGCCTTCGCCCTCCAGCAATCCCGCCAATTCAAGGAGGGCGTCCTCTTCGTCGTCCACAAGGAGAAGCTGTTGTCGTGGAGATGATAGGAGATTCATGCGCAGTACCTGTGACTGAGTAGGCAATCGAATAGGATCGAGATTAGCCGATTACGGGACAACCGTCCCGCCAAGTGCCTGCTTGGGTTCGGACAATTGGGTTGCGCGACTCCCACAGGTTATGTGCCAATCACGCCAGCTGCGCCTGGCTCGGATTCCTTGTGGGAGCTTGCTCGCGATTGGGTCTTCCATTCAACAATTGCTCATCTGACGAATCGCGCCCTACACCTTCACCTGACACTCCGGCGAGTCCACCTGGTCCAGTGCCTTATCCACCAATAACTTACTCAGTTCGATCAACTGGTAAATCGCCAACCCCACGCTACGCAGCGAGCCTTCGAGTTCGAAAGCCAGGTCGCTGGCGATGGCCTGGGCGCCAGCCAGCGTTTCGGAGGCATTGGCCAGCAGCGTTTCACTATCAAGGTCTGGGGCTACGGCGAAGAGGTTGAGCGGGTTGGGGATTGCCAGCCTGGGCCTGTCGGATACCGGCGGCAGGTAGTGATCAAGCGCGCGCTGAGCCGCCTGATGGAGTTTGTTGGAGTCGAGTGATTCGTAGGGGGAAATGCTGGGGGTTTCAGGGGGGTTGGGGGTGACTTTATGCATGGTGAAGCTCCATTCAATTAGCTGGAGTTCGCCACCACTGCGACCAAGCAGAAGGGTGGCGAGCTGTACGCAGGTTGGTCGACCAGGGAATGGAAACCCGGCAGGGCCTAGGCCCTCCCACGCACAGCTCGCCATAAAGCAAGCACAAAAAAACCGCTCGCGCGGCACTGTGCGCCATTCTAAACCCGGGCGACCAAACCCGATCGCTGATTTTGCAGCGACACGCGAAGACTAGTCGCTGGCCTGCGCCAAAGCAACACGAAAGCCTGTCGGAAAAGTCCTAAAATCCAATCCCTCGGAAGCAGGCTTGGCGCAACCCCTTGTGGCGAGGGGGCTTGCTCCCGCTGAGGCGCGAAGTGGCCCTAAAATCTGCAACCCAGTTGTGTCAGGCACACCCTATTCTCAGGGTTTGCGACTGCTTCGCAGCCGAGCGGGGGCAAGCCCCCTCGCCACAGTGAGTTACCAGGTCACTAAAGTGCCGCCCGCTTCGTCAACGCCGAATGCCCTGGCGCCAAGGCCAGCGCCAGTTGCGTGCGATTGTGCATCTGGGTCAGGCGCAGCACTTGGGATACGTAAAGTTTCACGGTGTTTTCGGTGATACCCAGTTCGCAGGCGATCTGGTAGTTGGTTTGCCCCTTGCTCACCAGGCGGGCGACGTCCAATTGGCGCGGTGACAGCTGATTGAGGATGGCTGGAATCTCGCCGGCTTGAGTTTCGCTCGCCGCCTCCCGTCGAACCTCGTCAAGGTCTTGATAAAGAGTGTCGATCGAATCGGCGAGGCTTTGCAGTTTTTGGTTCAGATGGCTCAATTGAAGATGTTTCACGCGCTCCTGCACGACCCCTTCCTGGCGCCGCAGGCCTTCGAGCAATTCATCCAGATCGACAGGCTTCTGGTAGTAGTCGGCGACCCCGGCACGCAAGGCTTTGATCACTTGCTGTTTGTCAGACGCCTTGGTCAGCATGATCGCTTCGAACACTCGCTGTTTGCCGGCGAGCTCCTGCAGTGCCTGCACCAGTTGAATGCCGCACGGTTTTGCCAGGTGCAAATCGAACAGCACCAGACCGATTTCAGGGTCTTCGCTAAACCGTTCGATGGCTTGCTTGCTGGATGTGCAGGGAATGCAACGGTAACCGCTGCTTTCCAGAAACCTACACAGTTCGTCGAGCATCTGCGGCTGATGGTCGACTACGAGTACTTTCATCGGAGAATTAAGCTTGATCACGTGCGACTCCATGCCGGGCAAACCGAAGACTGATTTTTCCTGCACCGACAGCCAATGGCTGTCCACGCACTGAAAATAGACGCACTTTTTGACTGTGTACATAACGCTCATAGCTCAGGCGGCTAATTGATCCAGGCGACGGCCAGCAACATCCCGACCAGAACGAACGGCGCAAAGGGTTGTTGGGTCGATTCGTTAGGATCCAGGTATTGCAGATGGGCTCTAAGTTTTTTGTTTATCAGCGGCCAGAGCCTGGGTGCCATGAGCAGCCAGACGATACTGGCGATGCCCGCACCAATGAAGGTTCCCAACAGGTGCATGGTGTCGCTCGCCAACCCCAGTGCTGCCATCAGTTTCACATCACCCGCCCCCAGGCGCCCCATTGCATAGCCAGGCAAGGTGAAGGCCAGCGCCAGCAAGAACGCCCCAACCCCCTGTTCTGCGCTCGCTCCCATCCAGGTGGTGCTGTTCCACAGCAAATACACCAGGGCAATGATCGTCGCGCCAAGGGTCAAACTATTGGCAATTTGGCGTTGCTGAATGTCCTGCGCAGCGCAGAGAGCCAACCAGATAAATAGCATTAAGCTCTGCATCAGGTAAAAAGCGTCCCTTTTGGCTGAATGATTCTATGCTGACATGACGTAGTACTGTCAGGGTAGACGCACTGATGAAGGTAGGCCTCCCAAGAACGCAAAAAGGCGCCGTGGCGATTGAATTCGCTTTGGTATTTGTGATTCTTTCGCGGTATTCATCGAGCACTCCTTTGCCTGCAGTTTGCCACCTGTGGCGAGGGGGCTTGCCCCCTCGCCACCATTAATGTGTCGGACGACATTAACCTTCCAATCAATATCCGCCCTGCCTCGGCGGGTAATTGGCCAATATCCTGGCCACGGTCTCGCGCACGGCGGCGCTACGGTCTGCCGGGTTAGGCGTGCTACTGAGCGTTTGCTCGTCACTGCCTCGCCAGACCAGCTTGCCGTCCCTGGCATCCAGCAGGTCGATCTGAATGGTCGCGACCTTGTAGGTGACATTGCGGGTTTCGTACATCGGCGCTCCCCAGTAACCGTGCCATGGACTACCCCAGTAGCCGCCACCGTAGTTGGTGGTGACTTGTTGCTGACGATTTTCGACGATCAGGTAGGTCTGCACATTGAGGTCGCCTTTGGCGCCGGACGCCGGACGCAAACCGCGTTGATCGAGCTGATCACTGACCGCCTGGCGGATGCGCTGCTCGGTCAGGTCGCTCTTGATCCGTGGATCGTCCGGGCGATATTGCAGAGCGGGTTCTTTCCAGCTCCAACTGCGGTAGGCAGCGAAGTCACGACTGGCATCGAAGTCCTGATTGACCTGGCTCTGGCAGGCGCCGAGCAGTACGGCGAAAGCCAGTAAGGAAAGATGGCGGAACATGATTATTCTCCGGTTGAAGACATGAACCTGAGAGGGAGTGCCTCAATTAGGAGGATACGCCGACATGGCCTTTTCCACAGCTTCGCGTAATGCATCGGCGCGTGCGCTCATGCTGCCCTGGCTGCTGGTTTCGGCGCTGGCGCTCCACACCGGCTGGCCACTCGCGGCGTCGAACAGATCGACCCGCACCACCACCACTTGCACCTCGTAGGTGCGCACGATCGGCACCGTGTTATACATCCCGTAACCGCTGCCGTAACGGTTGTAACCGCCATAGCCATAACCGCCATAACCGTAATCGTCTCGCACCTGACGCAGGCGCGTTTCCAGGCTCACATCGGCGCTGACCCACAGGTCCGCCGGGCGGTTGTCATGCAGCGGGCGCAAACCACGTTGGTCGAGACCATTGCTGACCGCTTCAGCGATCTGCGCTGAATCGGCCCATGCCGAGCCCGTGGGCAAATGCCCGTTGAGCCAGGCCCAACTGCGGTAGCGAGCGTAGTCCCGTTGTGGCGCCGGGTAGGCGCTGGGGTCGAAGGTGTTGGCCGCCTGCGGCGGCGCTGGCGGAATCGGCCTGGAGCTGGCGACATAAGGATTACTGCCCTGACAAGCGCCCAGCCCCAGGCACAACAGGAATAATCCGAAACGGCGTTTCATTTCCCTCTCCACTAAATAGTGGCCTGTGTGGCTAGTTCTGTTAGTCCACCAGACCACTTAAACCGGACGGCAGATCCAGTGCAAATAGCGCCCAAGACCGGCAAAGCTTGGGTGACGACGATGGGCCAGTTCCATTTCCAGCAAGTCCAGCAACTCGGCGCGGGCCTGGAATTCCACCGGCATATAGTCGTGAAAAACCCGTACCCCACTCTGGGTTTCGACCGTCCACAGGCCTTCAAGTTGCGCGGCCAATTCACGCGGATCAAGCGGCTGCTGTGGCGTCAGGCTCTGCTTTTCACCGGCCATGTCGTTCTTGCGCATCTTGCGGAAGTGGCCCTTGAGCAGGTTGCGGTAAATCAGCGCATCACGGTTGTAGAACGCCAGCGACAGCCAACCGTCCTTGGTGGTCAACTGATGCAGCACCGGCAAGATTGCATGGGGTTCGGCCAGCCATTCCAGCACTGCGTGGCACAGCACCAGGTCGTAAGGCTCGGTGAGTTGACCCAGCAGGTCCTGCCAGGGCGCCTGAATGAAGGTCGCGGTCTGCCCGGCCTCGGCGAAACGCTGGCGAGCGCCTTCGAGCATCGGTTCGGCAGGTTCGGCCAACGTCACCTGATGCCCGCGCTGGGCCAGCCACAAGGACATATGGCCCAACCCTGCACCGATATCCAGCACCCGCAGCGGGCGATCCGGCAAGGTTTCGGCCAGATCGGCCTGGAGCACCGCGAGGCGAATCGCGCCTTTGGCTCCGCCGTAGATTTTCTCGGCAAAACGAGTCGCCAACTGATCGAAATGACGATCACCCATCAACTGAACCTCCGTTCACTGTCCGCCAGCTTGCTGCGTACCACCTGCTCCATGTCCAGCCCCAGTTCGCTGCACAGCAACAATAGATAAAGCACGATGTCACCGACTTCCTGTCCGGCATGGGCAAGTTTTTCCGGTGGCAATTGCCGCGACTGGTCCTCGCTGAGCCACTGGAAAATTTCGACCAGTTCAGCCATTTCCACGCTGGCGGCCATGGCCAGGTTTTTCGGGCTGTGGAATTGGCGCCAGTCGTTACGGTCGCGGATGGCGTGCAGGCGTTCGGTCAGTTCGTCTAGGTTCATCGGGCTCTCCTGAAGGCGTATAGCTTCGGGGGGATGATCGCAGGAAGCAAGTGCAGCGGACGGCCTGCTAAACCTCGGTAAGTCTGCAATCATTCGCGAGCAAGTCGGATCGCCGCACCGCCGCGCCCACAAGCATCATGGCGTTCCTGTGGGAGCGGGCTAATCCACAACGCTGAACTCGACCCGTGCCGTCTGCCCGCCTTCATCCAGCACACTGAGCTGATAGCGACCGAGCTGATCGAAGGTTGCGTTGATGCTGTCCTGATTGGCGCTGTCGCCCAGCGGTGCGCCATTGATGAACCACCAGCGTCGCCCGCTGCCGCCCAGGGCCGAGAGATTCAAGCGCAACAGCTCCTGACTGGCGGCCGGGCGCCGCAGTTGGTCGCCTTCGCGCACGCCGACAATCGATAAGGGCGACGCGGCCGACAGCATCGGCCCCGGACATTCTGGATCGTTGGCGGGCAAGCGTGCTTCACGACGCTCCACCCTTGGCAACCAGGGTTCCAGCGGTGCCGGCCATAAGGCGATGTCACGCGCCACGGCACCCGGGCATTTGGCGTCGACCCGCAAGCCCTTGGCGTTGACCTGGATTTTCTCCAGCAAGCCGACACCCAGTGGCTGGTCCAACGCCTGCAAGGTGGGTGGCGTGGTGCCGTCCAGGGTCCAGGCGAATCGCTGGCGCCGGCAATTGGGGTCGCTACGGTTCATGGGCTGGCCCAACGGCCAACAGATCGCCGCCACGCCGACGTTCATCGGCACCGGCTGTACCGGGACGCTGACTCCGCGCTGGCTGTCGCGGTTGATCAATACATCGTGGACTTGCAGCATCAGCGGCGCTGCCGAGGCCAGGCCGAACTGGCCCGGCACCGGGGTACCGTCCGGGCGGCCGATCCAGATGCCGATCAGGTACCGGGGACCCACGCCAATCGCCCAGGCATCACGAAAACCGTAACTGGTGCCGGTTTTCCAGGCCAGTACCGGGCGTTGCACCAGCTCGGCGCGGGGGTCGCGATCGGGTCGCGCCTGGCCGCTGAGAATCCGCCGCACGATCCATGCCGAGCCCGCCGACAACAAGGGTCGCTCACGCAGTACATCGTCCGGTTGCAATCGAATATTGGCGCTCTTGCCGCCACGGGCGAAAGCGCTGTAACCACTGACCAGGTCCTCCAGACGGCTGCCGGCGCCGCCGAGAATCAACGACAGATTCGGCTCGGCCAATGCCGGCAGTGTCAGCGGCACTCCGCCAATGCGCATCTCGGCAGCAAAGCGTTTTGGCCCGTAGGCTTCGAGCAGTTGCACTGCTGGCAGATTCAGCGATGTCGCCAGCGCGGTACTGGCCGGCACGGCACCGCTGAAGCCCATGGAGAAATTGCCCGGCCGATAGTCGCCATAACGGCGCGGCACGTCCTGCAGCAGTGATTCGGAATGGATCAGCCCGGCGTCCATGGCCATGCCATAGAGGAAGGGTTTGAGGGTCGATCCGGGCGAGCGCATGGCACTGATCATGTCCACATGACCGAAGCGCCTGGCGTCGTTGATATCCACTGAGCCGAGGTAGGCGCGTACTGCCATGGTCTCTTCTTCGACCACCAGAATCGCTGCAGACGTATGCTCCGGCAAGCGCGCGCGCCAACCCAGCAGCAAGTCTTCAAGACGTCGCTGCAAGGTCGCGTCGAGGGTGGTGCGGATCAGTGGCGGGCTGTCCGCACGGTTCAGGCGTCGCGCCAGTAACGGCGCGAGGCTTGGTTCCAGGCGTGGCGCCAGCAGCAGGGGTTCTTCCAACGCTTCGTCGACCGCTGACTGCGGCCATACCTGGAACTGCGCCAGACGCCGCAAGACTTTGTCCCGGGCCACTTGAGCCCGCGCCGGGTGGCGGTCCGGGCGCAAGCGACTCGGCGCCTGGGGCAGAACCGCCAGCAGCGCCGCTTCGGCGTGGGTCAACTGCTGCGGTGGTTTGCCCAGATATGCCCAACTGGCCGCCGCCACGCCTTGCAACGTGCCACCGAATGGTGCGCGGTTGAGGTACAGGTTGAGGATTTGATCCTTGGACAGGTGCCATTCCAGTTGCGCGGTGCGCCAGAGTTGCCGCAGTTTGCCGAACAACGTGCGCGAGTGCGGATCAAGCAACCGCGCGACCTGCATCGACAACGTGCTGCCGCCCGACAGGACACGGCCGCCAGTAAGGTTCTGCCATGCGGCACGGCCCAACGCCAACGGGTTCACACCGGGGTGTTGGTAGAACCAGCGATCTTCGTAGGTCAGTAGGGCATCGAGGTAATACGGCGAGACCTGGTGGGTCTCCACCGGATAGCGCCATACACCATTGGCATCGGCAAAACGCCACAGCGGTGTGCCGTCTTCGGCCAGCACCACGCGCGCGAGGTCGTCCTGGGGCAAGGGCAGCGGCCAGAGGCGGTCGGCAAGCCAGAGTAGCGCGATCAAAAGCACCAGGCAGCCTGAAGCCCACCGCAGAAATCTGACCTGTGGGAGCACTCTGCCTGAAACACCTTGCCGTCCCGTTCGCTGGCAAACCCGCCGCCACAGGGATCGCAGAGGTTGAATAACTAATCGCAAACTCAAACCGGCAAACCTCTATGCTTCAGGGAACTCGCCAACACACATGATGGCCCAAGGCTCAGGTCTGGTATCAACGCCAACTCTCTCATCAGGACGCATACATGCAGGTAGAAAGCTTTTTCGAATGGCTCGGCCAGGCACTCGGCTCAGTCATCCGGTTTATCGTCGATGGCCTCAGTGGGTTGTTCAATCTCCTGGCCAATGCCGGCAGCAATTTCGTAGAAGGATTATCCCGCACGCTCGGCATGGATGCCTCGATCATCAGCCTCATCGCGCTGATCGTCGGCCTGATGCTGTTGTACTCGGCAATCCGCGCCTTTATGCGGGCCTCGATCATCATGGGAATTATCTGGCTGATGTTGGGGCTGTGGTTGTTGAGCTGGATTATTCATTGAGCCTGTGGCGAGGGGGTTTGTCGGAACGCCGCATCGCCCCGCTGGGGGGCGAAGCGGCCCTGAAACCTGCAACCACATTTTGTCAGGCACACCGCATTCACAGGCTTTGCGGCTGCTGCGCACCCGAGCGGGGGCAAGCCCCCTCGCCACAGGTACCGCGCCTTGCTCGAAATCATCTTCCCTTGATCACCATCTGCGGTGGAGTTTCGCCCACTGCCTGCCAGTTCGGCCGGTACATCGACTCTACTTGCGGCGGTGGTACCCGGTAGATACCCGGTGTGACGGCTCGCGCCAGGTACAGCAGGTGCGTGGTGCCGTAGCCGTCCAGGTTCATCGCCGCGACGTAGCGGTCATCGCGGAATTCCTGATGCTTGAGGCTGGCGTTCTGCATCGACTCGCGCCATTCCTTGACCTTGCGGCTGGCGTTTTCCAGGCTCGCGGCACTCTGGGCCAGATTCTGGTTTTCCAGTTCCAGTCCCGCCGGCAGCATGTCCACCACCAGGGCGTCCGGCACTCGCTGTTTGGCGCTGACCGCCAGGTGCACCAGCACCAGATCACCGCTGGCCAAGGCCTTGAGGTTCAACGGTTGGCCATTCATGCCCAGGTACTCACGACGAATGCTCAGGTTCACCCCACCGGCGACCGGCGCCTGTTGTGGATAACCGGAAATGGTCAGCTGCTGGTACACAGGTTCGCTGCCTTCATTGTGCAGGGTCAACGGCAAACCCAGCAGCGCACCTTCGAGTTTCAGGCCTGGCTGGTTATTGCTCAGCTCACGGGTTTCATCCCCACTGTGCAATTGCGCCGTCCAGCTGGCTTCGGGTTTGCCCAGCAAGCCACGACCTGCGAGGAACAGTGAGTTGCGCTCCTGGGTCGACAGGTATTGGCTGGCGGCCAGTTGGTCGGACAACTCGAACAGACGCTCCTCACGTTTGCCCTTGGCCAGGTCATTTTCTTCGAGCAGTGCCAGGATCAGCGCCTGATCGCGCAGCGGGCTGCCATAGTCGGCGAGCCAGTCCTTGCTGGTGCGTGAGGCCGTCAACCCTGCGATCAAGGCCTGATCGGCACGTGGCTGGTCACCCATTTTCTGCAAGGCGATGGACAGTTGCACCAGCGGCAGGCCGGAACGGGCATCGGTGCGACGCTCGAACAGACTGCGCAGCGCGCCCAGCGGCGCCTGTTGGCTGCGGGCTAATACCAGACCGGCATAGGCTTGCACCGCGAAGCGCGTGTGTTCGGCATTTTCGCTGTAGTTCACTTCGATCAGGTTGCGCTCCTGCAGATAACGCAGCAGCCGTTCACTGGCTTTTTTCAGCGCCTCGGGCGGCACCGCGAAACCTTGCTCGCGAGCACGCAGCAAGAAGTCGGTGACATAGGCCGTCAGCCAGTACTCTTCTTCACCATCAGCACCCCACAGACCGAAGCTGCCGTTGTAACGCTGCATGCCCAGCAGGCGTTCGATGCCCAGTTCGATCTTGCGCTTGCGATCGGCATCCGGCTCGCCTTCCAGGCCCAAGCGTTTGAGGCTCGCGGCGTCAGCATAAAGCGACGGATACAGGCCACTGGCGGTTTGCTCCAGGCAACCATAGGGGTAAGCCTTGAGCGCGCGGATTTGTTCGCCAAGGTTCAGCGGTGGCCGGCTCGACAGGCTGAGCAGGGCTTCACGTCCGGCGGGTTCGAAAGCCGCCAGTTCAGCTTCCGGCAGCTCCCACGGCTGATCCTTGAGCACCGCGCGGTAATGTTTGAGCATCGCCGGATAAGCCGGGCGCACACCCAGGGTCCATTCGCGGGTAAACGGCGGCAGGCTCTCACCCGGCAGATCGAGGCCATTGACCAGCACCTTGACCTTCCCTTGGCCCAAACCACCGAGCGCCTGCACCGGAATCCGCAGGGTCGTGCGTTGGCCCTGGGTCAGTTGCACGTTGTGGCTCGCTTCACCGAGCAGGCCCAACTGGCCCTCGGCACTTAGCTGCACTGTCAGTTTCTGCGCTTTGCCCGAGAGGTTCGACAGGTCCAGGGCCAGCGTCGTCTGGTCACCACCGGCGAGGAACCGCGGTGCCGAGAGCTCGGCAATCAGCGGCGCGGCGATCACCGTTTTACCTTCGGCCATGCCATAACGGTCGTCGGTCCAGGCCTGGGCCATCAAGCGCAGTTCGCCGTTGAAGTCCGGGATGTCGACGCTGACTTCGCCCTCGCCTTGCTCGTTCAAGGTCACCGGTGCGCTTTGCAGGGCAACGATGGTCACGCTGGTATCGGGGCGCTTGCCGCCCTTGGCCAGTGCCGCGTCACCGCCGAATGCCAGGCTGGCCAAACGGCCCTGCCCGGCCTCGATCAGTTGCCCATAGATATCAAGCTGGTCAGCACCGTAGGCTTTGCGACCGAACAGGCTCGAGTACGGATCCGGGGTCGGGTATTCGGTGATATTGAGAATGCCTACGTCCACCGCGGCTAACAGTACATGCACCTGTTTCGGTACGCTGCCGTCAGCATTTTTCGCCTGGATTTTCACTGTCAGTGGCTGTTTCGGACGCATTTTTTCCGCGGCACTCAGCGTCAGGCCGAGTTTGCGCTGGGTCCTGTCCAAGGGCAGATGCAGCACACCAACCGCACGTTTCGGGGTGATGTTGGCCTTGCGCTCACCGGGACGAATCACCAAGGCGCTGACATACAGGTCATGCCGCAACCATTTCGGATCGAGCTTGACCGCGAAGCTTTTGCCTTCGGCCGGCACGTCGATTTCCTGCCACCACAACGGGCCGTCGGCGGACTCCACCAGCAGATAGCCCTGACCGGCAGCGGGCGGGGTGACGGTCACATTGGCCGTATCGCCATCGCCGTAGGCGGGTTTATCCAGCGCCAGCTTGACTTGATCCGGACGCACTGCGCCGCCTTCGGCGTTGTCCTGAGAGCGGTAGCCTGCCCAGAAACGCAAGCTGCTGACCAGGCCGGTCTGCGGGTCTTCGACTTCGACGCGGTACGGGCCCCACTCCACCGGGAAGCTGACTTTCGCGGTATCTCCAGCCTTGATACTGACGGTTTCTTCGTCAAGGTTGAGGAATTTTTCGTTGAAGTGATAGCTCCAGCCATCGTTCTCCGAGTAGTTCCAGTAGTAATCACGGCGCTCGCGCACCAAGCGCACCTTGAGGTTGTCCGCCGCCAGTTTCTGGCCTTCATTGTTGGCCACCAGCAACTCGAATTCGACCGGACCGTCGCCGTCGGTTTCTTCACCCTCGAACAAGGCGCGCAGCCCTGGCAGCCGATCCGCCGGCCATACCGGCTGGACCACGCGACGAGTAATCGGACGGCCTCCGGACTCCTGCAGGCTGGCCTGCACGATCAGTTGCAGCGGCGACCTGGCTTCGGCCCATTTGCTTTCAAGGGCGATAACCGCTTCGCCATCGGCGTCCAGTGCGGTTTCGTCCAGTTCCAGATCCTGGCTCAACTCTTCTTCGGTGACCGAGCCGAACTGATAGCCCGGCAAGGCTTTGACTGCCTCACGCAGCGGACGCACATAGACCTGGCCGCTCAGGCGATTGCCCGAGGCCGGGGCACCGTAGAGATAGCGGCCGTTGACACTGATCCGGGCGCTGTCCGTTGGTTTGATCGGAGCATCGCTGCCTTTGAGCTCAAGGGCCAGACGCTCGGGCAGGAAGTCCTCGACCAGGAACTCATAGAGTTGCGGCTTGCCGTCGCCCAGATCGAACACCAGTTGCCAGCGTCCGGTCGGCGCCTCGCCGGCCAGTTGCAATTGGTATTGATAGAGGCCGGACGCATCGGCATCCCAGACGAATTTGCGGCTGACCTGTTCATCCGGCCGACGCACTTCAACACTCACTGGCTGAGGCTTGACCGCGTTACCGTCCTTGTCCCGCAGCAAGGCGTTGAGCAGCACGGTTTCCCCCGGGCGATATAAATCGCGCGGACCAAACACGAAGAATTGCAGTGGATGGGCTTGCGGTCCGCCGATATCGAATTCGGCCAGGTCCAGTGCGGCACTGTTCAGGCGCAGCATGCTGGTCTGCTCACCCTGGTGAGCCAGCAGCACTTCGGCTTTTTTCGGCAGAGGCAACTCGGCGTGGCCGCCCTTCTCGGTCTTGCCTTGGCCAACGACCCTACCGTTGCTGTCGAGCAGCTCGAGACTGACGTCAGCCAGGGCTTTGCCGCCTTCCAGCGCTTGCGTGAAGACGTCCAGACGATTCTGATAACGGTGCACCGACAGGCCGATATCACTCAGAGTGAACAGGGTTGCCGGTTGCGAGTAGTTGTAGGTGCCGGAAGCGCGCATCACCGCCAGGTAAACGCCGGGCTGCTGCAACTGTTTGAGGCCGGCGATCGGCAGCAACAGGGTTTCCCGGGTATTGCGTGCCGGGTTCAGGTCGAAACGACCACCGTAGACCAGCTCGGCCATCGGCAGTAGTTCGCGCGACTCATAACTTTGCAGGCTGGAGCTGCGGCCCCACTGGCTGAGAAAAGCCGGTAGCGCCTCGGGTTTGATGCGGAAGAACTCGACGTCGATCTTGTCGACGTTCAGCGCGATCACTGGCAGGCCTTCGGCCAGACGGGTCGGCAGCAGGGTGCCACGGCTGGCGAAGCCTACGGTAGGTTGCAGGTCGCGGGTTTCCAGGCGGCTGACGTACTCGGCGGCGAGCGTGGCGTCGTTCACCCCGCGCAGGCCGGGGTCTATGGTCAGCACCAGTTTGCGTTGCGGCTCGAGGTGGCGCAGACGCAGCTCCATCAGGTTGTCGGAGAGTTCCCAGGCGCCATCGAGCTTGCCGGTTTTGCTGTCCACCAGGTGCAGTTTTTCGGCAAACTTCTGCTCCGGGTCCAGCGGCACCGAGAAACTCACCGACAGCGTACTCGCGCCATCGAGCTGAACCTCGGAAACGTCCACCACGCTTAACTCACGGCCGACGTAGCGCTGCTTCAGCACCTCGATATCCGGCAGCGCCTTGGCCTTCGGCGCGCTGACCGTCGCTGGAGGGGCAGCAGGCGCAGCGGGGGCCGCGGCGGTCGGTGCCTTATCCGGGGTCGACGAATCGCAAGCGCTTAGCAGCACCAGCGCACAGGCCAGGAACAATCCTTTGTTAAGCATGAGGCACTCGTTGGCAGGGGTATCGAAGGTTTGAACTATATATCACTGGCGCCAAACCGGCTGAACGCCAAGATCAAAAGATCGCAGCTTGCGAAAGCTCCTACAGACGGCGGGGTGTCATGCCGTTCCGCAGCCCATATAACCTGCCAACATTGGGGCAAGCCCCCTCGCCACAAAGGCTCGGCACCAAACCTGCTCCTACCGTTACAATGCCCGGTCTTGCAAGGAGCCTGCATGTCCACCCTGATCACCGACTGGCGCCACCGCCTGACCCATCACCGCGTCTGGGCTCTCGCGGCGCCGATGATTCTGTCTAATATTTCTGTTCCATTAGTGGCGCTGGTCGACAGCACGGTGATCGGGCACCTGCCCCACGCCCACCAACTTGGCGCCGTAGCGATCGGCGCCAACCTGTATGTGTTTCTGGCCTGGTCCATGGGTTTTCTGCGCATGGGTTCCACCGGGTTCGCCGCCCAGGCCGCCGGGCGCGCCGACGGTGCGGCGCTTCGGCAAATCCTGTTGCAGGGGTTGCTGTTGGCCATGGGCCTGGCGCTGCTGCTCGGGATCATCGGGGTGCCGCTGAGTGGCGTTGCCTTGCAGCTGATGCAGCCTTCTGCCGAACTCGACCAGATGACCCGGGACTTTTTCCATACCCGACTGTTCGGGCTGCCGGCAGCACTGGCCAGTTTTGCCCTGGTGGGCTGGTTCCTTGGCACCCAGAACGCACGCGCGCCGCTGGCGATTCTGCTCAGTACCAACCTGGTAAACATCGCGCTGAACCTGTGGTTCGTCCTCGGTCTGGAATGGGGCGTGGTCGGCTCGGCACGGGCCTCGGTCATCGCCGAATGGACCGGTGCCCTGATGGGTCTGGCCATGACCCGCAAAGCCTTGCGTGCCTACCCGGGGCACATTGCCTGGGTCGCGCTGACGCTGTGGCAAAGCTGGCGACCGCTGCTGGCGGTGAATCGGGATATCTTCATTCGCAGCCTGGCGCTGCAATCGGTGTTTTTCCTGATCACCGTGCAGGGCGCGCGGCTGGGCGACGCTACGGTTGCGGCCAATGCCCTGCTGCTCAACGGCTTGCTGTTGACCGCCCATGCGCTGGACGGCCTGGCCCATGCCGTGGAAGCCCTGTGCGGGCACGCCATTGGTGCCCGTGACCGGCAGGCCTTGCGCCGCTCGCTGGTGGTGGCCTGTGGTTGGTCGTTGCTGATCAGCCTGGGCTTCGCCGGCTTGTTCCTGGTGGCAGGTCATCTGTTCATCGAATTGCAGACCGATATCCAGAGTGTGCGCGATACAGCCTTCAGCTATTTACCCTACCTCGCTGTACTGCCGCTGATTGCAGTCTGGAGTTACTTGCTCGACGGCCTGTTCATCGGTGCTACCCGGGCCCGGGAAATGCGCAACGGCATGTTGCTGAGCGTCATCCTGGCATTGCCGTTTGCCTGGGCTCTACAGGGCTACGGCAATCACGGCCTGTGGCTGACATTTCTGTTGTTCATGCTGCTACGAAGCCTGACCCTCGGCGCTTTTGCCTGGCATCTGCGCAAAAACGACAGCTGGTTCAGCGCCAGCCACCACTGATCAAAGCACCCTGTTCAGGGCGAATGACGCTCCCAGATATGACGCAAGTGCTCGAGGCGCTCACTCGGGGCGCTGCCACTCAATCGTTCGGGAACACTGGCC
Organism: Pseudomonas sp. KH_050; assembly: GCF_057838875.1. Taxonomy (NCBI): domain Bacteria; kingdom Pseudomonadati; phylum Pseudomonadota; class Gammaproteobacteria; order Pseudomonadales; family Pseudomonadaceae; genus Pseudomonas; species Pseudomonas sp. KH_050. The sequence goes on from NZ_CM174478.1 coordinate 5,859,600, forward strand.
ACCGGGTAACGCAGACGCAGTCGCAGCCAGCCATCGAGCACGGCGTTGTCCCGAAAGCCGTGCTCGAGTCCCTCCTCCAGATGGCACCAGATAGTGCTGTAGTCATTCCCCGTCGAACGACTCCACTGATAGGCATGGCGCTCCAGCAGGCATGCTTGCAGCTTGTCTTGTTGGCGGCGGCTCAGGCCGGGTTCTATGACCAGCCTGCTGCCCGGCAGTCGTGGATTCATCAGGTGCTGCCAGCCCAGGCTACCCACCGCCTTGTCGGCCCAGGTCCCGCCATACCAATACAACTGACTGATCGGCCCCAACCAGTCACTCAGTTCGCGGGGGTCACAGGCATCGAAGAAATAACTCGCGGTCTGTGGGTTGTAGTAGCTCAAGAGGCCTTTGTAGTGCAGCCCCAAGGTGACGGTGAGCATCCGTCGCAGGTGCATCAACAGCTCCTGTAACGGTGCCGCGCTGACCAGGAACAATCCTGGCCAGGCCTGTGGTTCGGACTGACTGAGCGCAACCAGCGGCGAGTGTTGATCCAGCGCGATCAATAACGGTCCATGTCCACTCAGCGAATGCACATCGGTACTCTCGAAAAGTGCCCGGCAGCGGACTCCGGCAAAGCGTTGGCGCAGCAGCAAGCCAGACTCCGGTGAGCTCGGGAGATCGAGCAACAACCATTGGGCTGCATGCCTTGGCATCCCGGCGATATTCATACCCCACCACTTTTACCGGGCCTGGCCAGCAAGCGACACGTGCAGATGTTTTGTTTGCAGTGAGTGAAGCTGCCACCTTCAGGCAGCAAACACAGCAACACCAGAGGGTGGCTGGCCTGCACCAGCGCCAGCAATTGCTCCTGTTCAGGCAGGGGTGGCGGTTCACTGGCTATCGGGACGCTGGCGGCCGATCGCTGCCGCGCCTCGAGAATGATCTGCGCACTTAAAAGACTGAGACCTGCTGCGTCGAGCTTGACCGCACTGTTGCCGACCTTGAAGTGCATTTCACTGCCAGCCTCGAACCTCAGCTCAAGCCCGTTTGCCAACCGGATGCTTTGCCCGGCCCCGACAAACTTCGCTGGATCGAGGTCAACATGCAGCAATGCAGGCTCCTCGCACGATCCTGCGGCCACAGGAAGTGTCTTATCCCCCGGCACATTCGCCGTACCGAACACCGCCGCTGGCAGGAAGCCAATGATCAGTGGCTGGTCGGGATCCCCCTGGGCAAAACTGACCAGTACCTCCATGCCGGCTTGCAACCCTTGAGTCGTTTCGCCTGCAAGCTCATTCGATACGGGTACCCAACAGGGGTCTTGATTAGAGCCCTGGCCCTGATACAGCCACTCAAACTGCACCGCGATCATCCCCTGAGGGGCTGGCCCGGCATCCACTACCCAGGCTCGCTGGATGCTGCTCATTCGCGGTTCTGGCAACGACCTGGCAGGCACGAAGGCGACTTCCCGGGGCGTAGCGCGGAAATGATTGCGGTACTGACACACCGATGGCAACTCACCGGAAAACGCCGCGCTCGACTCCGACGCCGCTGCCTGAACCCCCTGATGCTGGACGCTGGTCAGTAGCCAGAGGTGGTTCCAATCGGTAAAAGGGTGCCCGGACAAGCGCATGAGTGAACCACTGCGCAGCAACGCGAGATCGCTTTGGCCCTCGGCAACGTGTTCGGCCCGCTCACCGGGCTCATCTGCCCTGAGCTGTACATGCACACTGAATTTGCGGATTGCAGGAGCCTGCCCTTCGGTCGAAAAAAAGCAGCTGTCGCTTCGACGAAAACTCCTCTGCGTATCGGCAAACACCACGCAGTGGCCGCACCGCTGATGCTGAAAGTGATAATGGATTCTTTCTTGCGCACACAGACGCTGGAGAAACTGCAGATCCGACTCTCGATACTGGGTGCAGTAATCTCGCGCCCGATAGTCAGCAGTCAGCTCAAGACAATACCCCCCCTCCCGAATACCGTGTTCATGCAGCACCCGATTGATGATTTCAGGCACCGTAAGGCGGGTGAAAACACGCTGATTGTAACGTTGCGCCAGACACGCCAGCTTCGGCCCCAGCCGCACGCGACAAAGCCTTTGGGGGGCGCAATGAAGGTCTTGGCTGAGCCCGTGAATCTGCCCATGAATACCGCCCTGGCCATCGGAAATCTGAAGGTAGGCGCAGCGATACATAAGCCCCCCCAGGTCCAGCTGCGGGTCATCGATGATCAGGTGCAACTCGAACACGAACGGTTCGCTGATGGATTCGGTGCCGGTAAAGGCCAAAACGTTAAGGGGATGGGGCAGACCCGCTATGTCCAGACGAAAAAACGGTTCGCTGACTGGATTGGACATCGAGGTTTCTCTCTACAGGAGGGCGACCGGGGATTCTCGCTGAGAGACATGGCCGAGTAGAGAGCAAGAGTACAAATCAGGAAATGGACTACATGAAATGCAGACCGGATCTCTATGATCCTTCGAGAGCCAACAGCCTGAGCCGCTTATGTCTGAAAGATAAAGAAAGATCGCACCAGGCCATCTGTAAAAAAACCCACGCGTTGCGGTGAATTTTCAGACAGCCTGGAGCAACCGATTACTGGCTCAAGACGACAGGTAAGACGAGCGAGTCAGGCCCAGGCGCAGAGCGTCGAGGAACTGGGTACGCTCAGCGGCGGTGATCTTCGCGCTGGCAACTTTGTCGCGGTAGTGAGTCATCAACTCTTCCGGGGACAAATGCACATAACGCAGCATGTCCTCGATAGTGTCGTGAGTTTCGATACCGGCGCTGTACACCGAGCCATCCTGGTTCTGGTAGATGTTCACCGAATCGGTGTCACCGAACAGGTTGTGCATATCCCCGAGGATTTCCTGATAGGCACCCACCAGGAAAATCCCCAGCAAGTAATCTTCACCATCTTTCAGCGCATGCACCGGCAGGCTGGTCTCGATGCTCTGCTCATCGACGTACTGCTTGATCTTGCCGTCGGAGTCGCAGGTCAGGTCTTGCAGCACGGCACGGCGCAGCGGCTCTTCGTCGAGGCGGTGCAGCGGCAGGATCGGCAGCACCTGGCCAATCGCCCAGGTATCCGGCAGGCTCTGGAATACCGAGAAGTTGCAGATGTACTTGTCGGCGAGTTTGTCGTTGAGTTCGTCGAGCACCTGACGGTGGGAACGTTGACGGGCTTTCAACGAGTTGTGCAGGCGACGGCAGACGGCGAAGTAGCACTGCTCGCCCAGGGCTTTGTCGGCCAGGGTCAGCTTGCCATCGGCGTACTGGGCGGCAATGTCGCTCATGTAGTGCGTGGCGCGCCAATAGGTCTCGGTAACCATTTCAATGTCGGTCGGGCCCAACAGGTCCACCAGCCATTGCACGGTTTCCGGCAGGTTTTCCTTGTTTTCGATGACTGGCACGTCGTCGTTATGCTTCTCGACGTCGGTCACCTGGACCACCAGCATAGCGTGGTGGGCAGTCAGTGAGCGGCCGCTTTCAGAGAAGATATTCGGATGCGGCAGGTTCTGCGCGTCGCAGAATTCCTTGAGCATACCAACCACGACGCCAGCGTAGTCGTCCATGTCGTAGTTGATCGAGCTGGCATTGCGCGAGTGAGTCCCGTCGTAGTCGACACCCAGACCGCCGCCCACGTCGATGTGATCGACCGGCAGGCCGAGGTTGCGCAATTCGCCGTAATAACGGATCGCTTCCTTGAAACCGTGCTGGTAATCCGCCAGGTTGGCGATTTGCGAGCCCATGTGGAAGTGCAGTAAGCGAATGCCCTGATCCAGGCCGGCCGCGCGGAAACGCTCGACCACCGACAGCAGTTGCGCGGCGGACAGGCCGAATTTGGATTTTTCACCACCGGTGTCCGCCCACTTGCTCGAAGCCAGGGAAGACAGACGCACTCGCAGGCCGACCTGTGGCTTGACTTTGAGCGAGGCGGCTTCTTCGATCACCAGACCGACTTCGGATTCTTTCTCGATCACGATGAACACATTGTGACCCAGCTTCTGGCCCATCAGCGCCAGGCGAATGAACTCGCGGTCCTTGTAACCGTTGCAGACGATGGTCCCACCTTTGGGAGCCAGGGCCAGTACCGCCAGCAGTTCCGGCTTGGAGCCGGCTTCCAGGCCAATGGATACGTCCTGGGTGGCGATGATGTTCTCGATCACCGCTTCTTGCTGGTTGACCTTGATCGGATACAGCGCGGTGTACTTGCTCTGGTATTCCAGACGCTCGATGTTGGCGTCGAACGCGCCGGTCAGCTGCCGTACGCGGTCTTGCAGGATATCCGGGAAGCGCACCAGCAGCGGCAAGGACAGGCCGCTTTTACGCAGTTCGTCGACTTGCTCGTACAGATCGATAGGCGAGCTGTTCGGGCCGTTCGGACGAACTTCGACGCGACCGGCGTCATTGATCGCGAAATACCCGGCCCCCCAATGGCGAATCCCATAAACACTGCGGCTGTCCGCAACTGTCCATTGGCTGCCATCGTCTTTGCGTGTGCGTCGTACGGACATCGAAGTCCCCTATAAATGAAGTCATAGAGCGTCGCCTGAGATCAGGCTGGCGCAGTCTAAAGAGTAAAAGTGACGATTAGCCTGCATTCGAGGGGGATAGACCTCACATACAGCGCGGAGTTTAGAAACCGGTCATGAACAGGCTCTGTGAAAACCATGGAGACGACGGCAAACCTGAATCCGATCAGGGTTGCATCAAGTCGGGGTGGTCTTCACAGAGGCTGCTAGCCGCCGGATTTCTTCGCTTTGAAACCGAGTTTGATCAGCTCTGCCAAGAGTAGCTCGACATGCTCGCCCTGGATCTCGATGACCCCGTCTTTCAACGTGCCACCGGTGCCACAACGCTTTTTCAGGGTCGTGGCAAGCGCTCCGAGCGCGTCTTCAGCCAACGGCACGCCGGTGATGGTGGTCACCGTCTTGCCGCCACGGCCCTTGCTTTCGCGTCGCACGCGAGCAATGCCGTCGCCGGCAGGGATAACAGTTTGTTTGCAGATGCAGGCATCCACCGGCTGGCTACAGTCCGGGCAATGTCGACCTGCGTCGGTGGAGAATACCAGGCCACCAAGGGCGGCGAAGGATGCGGCTTTTTTGGCCACCGGCAATCCTCTTGTGAGGACAAAGACTGGTCGAAGCACAATGGCCGTGCCATCGACCGCGAAGCCCCACTCAGGCAGGGGCAGCGCTACTGAACCGGTACAACACTGTGTATGCGTGTGGGAGCTGACGAGTGCAACGAGGCTGTGATCTTTTGATCTTGACTCAGAAGCAAAGTCAAAAGATCGCAGCCTGCGGCAGCTCCTACAAAAAGCAAAACCGGTCCAGCGTTAAAAGGTCGCGCAGTGTAACGGCAAAAAGCCGACTTGCTAAGAGCCAATCGGCGCCAATTTATGCATCTTATGCGACGTCTGCGCCTTGTGCGCGCAGATAACGCTTCAAGGCCGCCAGAGAGTCCGGGCAATAAGGCTTGCACTGAATATCCTGCATCACCTGGTCGATCGGCATGAAGCGCGCTTCCAGCACTTCCTCCGGCTGCAGACGCAACGGTCCGTCCCAGACCGCCGAAAACGCCGAACACCAGAGCCGATTGCCGGTGTCTTCAAAGAAAAAGTGATCATGAGCGGTCAACGCCACACCGCTCACCCCCAGTTCTTCTTCCAGCTCACGGGCCGCCGACTCGGCGTAGGTCTCGCTCGCCAGCACCATGCCACCCGCCGCCACGTCCCAGTAACCGGGGTAGATGGCTTTGCTCAGGGTGCGCCGATGCACACACAGCTCACCGGCAGAATTGAACAGCATGATGTAGGTGCCGCGCCCGATCAGCCCGCGTTCGCGCAGATCGGAGCGGACCAGGGCGCCGAGCAGATTATCCTGCTCATCGACCCAGGCGATGTGTTCGGCATCCGAGGCCGCGCGATGGGCGGCCTCATTCGAGGTAGCGACCATGACTCAGCCCTGGGAAAGCAATTGACGCAGATCGATGACTGCAGCGTTGGCCCGCGAGATGTAGTTGGCCATGACCAGCGAGTGGTTGGCCAATACACCGAAGCCGCTGCCGTTGAGGATCATTGGGCTCCATACCGGTTCCTGGGAGGCTTCCAGCTCACGAATGATCTGGCGCACGCTGACCGTGGCGTTCTTCTTGGCCAGGACATCGGCAAAGTCGACTTCGATGGCCCGCAGCAGATGGGACAACGCCCAGGCCTGACCGCGGGCTTCGTAGAACACGTTGTCGATCTGCAGCCACGGAGTTTCCACCACCTCTTCATCAACCTGCGGCACCTGACCCGGGGCCATGACTTCGGTTTTCAGCGCAGTGTTGAGCTTGACCCGGCCGACGCTGGCCGACAGCCGTTGCGACAGCGAACCCAGACGGGTGCCCACGTCACCCAACCAATTGTTCAGGTTGTCGGCACGGGAATAGAACAGCGCGCCCTTCTGGTTCGGATCGGACAAACGGGTCTGGTAACGGGTCAGGGAGTTGATCCCTTCCTGATACTCGGACTCGCTGGAAGGCAGCACCCAGCTTTTGTTGTCGAAGTTGAAGCGCGGCTCGGCCTTGGCCAGATCAGCGTCCTCGGCGGACTGCGACTGGGACCGGGCGAAATCCTTGCGCAGGGCACGGCTCAGGTCACGGACCTGCACCAGCACGCCGTATTCCCAGCTGGTCATGTTGTCCATCCACAGGCCCGGCGGGAAACGGTCGTTGGAAATATAACCGCCCTGCTTGGTCAGCAGCGTACCGGCAACGGTCTTCAGGGTTTCCACCGTGGTGTACCCGATAACCATCTGCTTGCCTTGTATCTCGGACGCTACCTGAGCGTTCTGCTGAACCGGAAACAGTGCCGGCTCCTGGCTCCAGTACCAACCCAGGACAATGGCCACCAGCAGGTACAGACCGAGCAACGTAGCCAGTGCACGGCTGAACAGCAAACCTCCGAAATAGCTGCGGGTTGCCGATTTCGGTTCAGCGGCACGTTCAGGCGCGCTGCCTGCGCGGTTCTTCCAGTCCAGCATGGCTATATCCTTTCGATCTCGGAATTCATGGGTTCGACCGTAACCCTACCCCATCGTGCCTCGGCCGGAGCGAATTTATCGCTCACGATACCCGGCGCTGCACGATTGTTGCGGATCACCGGCCCACTATAAATGAAGCACAGTCGCGAGCCTATGCGACCCGTGGGTCAGCAAATGAATTACGCCGCCTCACAGTTTATTGACGTACGACACTCATACAATCGAAAAGAGGTGCTAGCATAGAGCCACCATTCAATCTCAGCATGCCCCCTAACTAGTAGTCAGGATATGACCGAGCCAGAAGACCCCAGCCGTGAGCGCCTCAAGCACCACTTTGCCCAGCGGGTAATTCATCAGGCACGTCAGATTCTTGAGATATGGCAACGCCTGCAGCGTAGTGAATGGTCTACCGTCGACCTGTCGGAGCTGAGCGAAGCCAACCTGCGCCTGCTGCGGTTCGCCGAACGATTCGAACAACCCGAACATGCGAAGCTGGCACGCAGTATCGGCGATTCGCTGCAAGCGGTGGATGCTAACCGCGGGCGTCTGAGCAGCGGGTTGATCACCGATCTCAACCGCTTGATGCAACGCTTGTCACGCACCGGCCTGCGGCAGGGTGACCAGCTCGAACAAACCTTCCTGCCACCGCTGCGCAAGCCGATCTACGTGATGCTGCAAGATCACGACCGTGCCGAGCGGCTGGCCAAGCAGCTTGAGTTCTTCGGGCTCAGCGCTCAGTCGCTGGACAGTGTCGCGGCGTTTCGCTCCTCGCTGGTGGAGCGGTTGCCCGCGGCGATTGTCATGGATGTCGACTTCTGTGGCACCGGCATGGGCCTGAAATTGGCGGCCGAAGCCCAGGAAGGCCTGGAGCACAAGCTGCCACTGTTGTTTTTCAGCCTGCACGAAACCGACACTCCAACCCGTCTTGCGGCCGTGCGCGCCGGCGGCCAGGAGTTTCTGACCGGCACCCTCGAAGCCTCGAGCCTGCTGGAAAAAATCGAAGTGCTGACCTGCGTTGCCCAGTACGAACCCTATAAAGTGCTGATCATCGATGACTCCCGGGCCCAGGCCTTGCACACCGAGCGCCTGCTCAACAGCGCCGGGATCGTCACCCGGACCCTGATCGAGCCGATCCAGACGATGGCCGAACTGGCGGACTTCCAGCCGGACCTGATCATCCTCGACATGTACATGCCAGCCTGCACCGGAACCGAACTGGCCAAGGTGATCCGCCACAACGACCGCTACGTCAGCGTGCCGATCATCTACCTGTCGGCCGAAGACGACCTGGACAAGCAGCTCGATGCCATGAGCGAAGGCGGCGACGACTTCCTGACCAAGCCGATCAAGCCGCGCCACCTGATCACCACCGTGCGCAACCGCGCGGTCCGGGCACGCAATCTCAAGGCGCGGATGGTTCGCGACAGCCTGACCGGCCTGTACAACCACACCCATATCCTGCAACTGCTCGAAGACTGCAGCTTCCGCGCTCGCCGCGAAAGCAAGCCGCTGAGCTTTGCGATGCTCGACATTGACCACTTTAAACGGGTCAACGACAGCCACGGTCATCCCATGGGCGACCGTGTGATCAAGAGCCTGGCGCTGTTTCTCAAGCAACGCCTGCGCAAGACCGACTTCATCGGGCGCTATGGCGGTGAAGAGTTCGCCATCGTCATGCCTGATACCGATGTCGGGTCGGCCTATAAAGTGCTCAATGAGATCCGTCAGCGTTTTGCCGAGATTCATTATCCAGCGCAACCTCAGGATCTCTGGTGCACTTTTAGCGCCGGTGTTGTAGAGCTGAGCGAAGACTCTGACAGCCTGATGATGGCCAGCCAGGCAGACGAAGCGCTGTATCGCGCCAAGCACGCCGGACGCAATCGTGTGCAAGCCGCTCTACCATCAAAGCAAAGTGCCACTTTTTCCTCGTAATCCATCGAGTCGGTCATAACCCTGTAACAGAAACGCAATAACTTCAGGCGCTTACGATTCTGTCGTTGGTAGAGCCACGATGCGCCTGAAGCTGCTGACCAATCTCAATACCCTCCTCTTAGTCGCCGTTTGCCTCGCCCTGGGTGCCACACTCTGGTGGTCGCAACGGGCGCTGGAGCGACCCTACCTGTTGATGGAACGCTACCTGGGCTTGTCCCAGCAGTTCCAGAATCAGGTGGCGCGCAATATCCAGGACTACCTGACCAGTGGCGATGCACTGCGCCTGAGCAGCGCCAGCCAGGCCATCGAAACCTTGCACCAAGAGCTGGACGAGCTGCCGAGCGAGCTGGCCCAGAGCTTGCGCCCAAGCCTTTCGAGCCTGAGTGAGTTCAGCAAGACCGAGTTGCTGGCCGCGGGCAAACTCGCTGGTGATCCACAAGCCTTGCTGCTCCAGGCCGAACGCGAGCTGGGGGCCAATCTGGAGCAACTCAGCCACTACGCAACGGGCGCCAGTAACCCGAATGCCAGCGGCTATTTGCCTTTGTTACTGGTGGCGTCGCAGCACTTGGCCAAACTGTCGCTGGCCCGGGACAAGCTGGTCAGCAGCGGCCGTAGTGAACTGGCGGCGGATGTCGAGCGCGAAGTCAGCAACATCCGCAGCCAGGCCGAGCAGCTGGAAGCCCGGGCATTGTTAGGCGTCACCGCCAGCAGCGAATCGAACAGCGGCGACTTCGCCGCCATGATGGGGCTGGAGAACACTGAAAAAAGCATCGCCGAAGATACTGGCATTGGCCTCAAGCGCGAACTCAACAGCCTGCTGACGCGTTACCCGGCCGAGCTCGCCCGCACTCGCCAGCAGATCCAGCAACGCGCTGAACTCAGCGCTGCGACGCACCTGAAGATCACCGCGGTTACCCAGGCGATTGCCGGCCTGGAACCCGCCGTACGCGCCCAGCACGGGCAGATCCAGAGCGAGGTGAGGATCATCCAGGGCTTGATGATTGGCTTGATCCTGTTGATTGCGTTGCTCATCGATACCTTGCAACGGCGGCTGGCGCGTGTGCTGACCAACCTCGCGCCGGCCTTGTCGACCTGGGCCGAGGGTGACTTCAGCCGGGATATCCAACTGGGCAACACCAACCGCGAGTTGCACGATATCGAAGCGTCGCTGAATCGACTGCGGGCGTATCTGGTCGATCTGGTGGGAACCATCCGGCAAAACGCCGAACAGGTCGCCGGCAGCAGCCGCGCTCTGGCCGAGTTGAGCAGTGGCCTGCACAGCGGCGCGGAACGCCAGGCCGGGGATACCGCACAAATTCGCGACTCTTTGGGTGAGCTGGAGGCCACCATCCAGCAGGTAGCCGGCGATGCCAGCCAGGCCGCGGACGCCAGCCGTCATGCCGGGCTCGCCGTCGAGCACGGGCAGAAAGTGATCGGCCTGAGCCTCACGGGGTTGCATGCCCTGGTCGGCGAGGTGCAAGGCAATGCGCAGATGATTGAACACCTGGCCGAAGAGTCGGCGACCATTGGCGGCGTGCTCACAGTGATCCGCTCGATTGCCGATCAGACCAATCTGCTGGCCCTCAACGCCGCCATCGAAGCCGCTCGCGCCGGGGAAATGGGCCGGGGTTTTGCGGTGGTCGCCGAAGAGGTCCGCACCTTGGCCCAACGCACCGCCGGCGCCACCGCCGAGATCCAGACGCTGATCGCTGGCCTGCAACTGGCCGCCCGTCAATCGGTAGAAGGCATGCGCGCTCAGGTCGAACACGCTGAGGCCACGGCGAGCCAGGCGCAAGCGGCTGACGGCGCACTGGATGAAATCGTCGGGGCTATCCAGACCATTTCCGACACTGCCGTGCGCATCGCCGATGTCACCGCCCAACAGAGCGGCGCCGTCAGCGAAATCCGCGATCACAGCGAGCGGATTCACCAGCTGGGTGGGGATAACCTGCTGAGGATTGGTGAAGGCCGTAGCCAGGGTGAACATTTGTTGGCGTTGGGCGGGCAGTTGCATACGGCCGTCCAGGCATTCAGGGTCTGAAAGGGACCCTTGTGGCGAGGGGGCTTGCCCCCGCTGGGTCGCGTAGCGACCCCAATGCCTGCGACAGTGTTTTTCTGACGGAACGCATTAACCGGATTTACGACTGCTTCGCAGCCGAACGGGGCGATGCGGCGTTCCGACAAGCCCCCTCGCCACAAAAGCTCGATCGCCTCAAGGACGATCCCCCCTCCCTGCACTCCCCCCCACTCCGCTATGATGCGCACACTTCCGATACGCGAGATCGCTATGCGCCGCTTGCTCTACCTGATGCTGTTATTGCTCGCCCTGCCGGTGACCGCCGGCGGGTTGCTGGACAGTCGCCCCGGTTCGACCCTGGGTGCGATCAATAACAGCGCCGACTTCCTGCCGGTACGCGAAGCCTTTCAGCTGAGTCTGGTAGAACGGGCCGCGCAATCGATCAAGCTGCGCTTCGTCGCCAGCGAAGGTTATTACCTGTACCGCCATCGCTTTCAGTTCCGTACCGAGCCCGCAGACGTCACGCTGGGCGGCGCACAGTTGCCTCAGGGCGAGCAAAAACACGATGAGTATTTCGGCGACGTCGAGGTCTACCACGGGATTCTCGAGGTAGAACTGCCGCTCCCGGCCGGCGAACAGCGCGCCTTTACCCTGGCAGTGACTTACCAAGGGTGTGCCGACAAGGGCCTGTGCTACCCGCCAGAAACCGAGCGCCTGAGTATCGCGGGCAAGGCTTCTCCAACAACCAGTACCGATACCCCGGCCAGCGACCTCCAGACCCGCTGGAACTGGCGCGAACTGGCGCTGTTCTTCCTCGCGGGAGTGGGACTGACTTTCACCCCTTGCGTGCTGCCCATGCTGCCGATCCTCTCCGGCGTGGTCTTGCGCGGTCAGGTCGGCGGCTGGCGCGGCTTCAACCTGTCGCTGGCCTACGTGTTGCCGATGGCGGTCTGCTTTGCCCTGCTCGGGGCACTGATGGGCATGTTCGGCGCGCAACTGAATCTCCAGGCACGCCTGCAATCGGCCTGGGTGCTTGTGCCGTTCGCGCTGTTTTTCGCGGTGTTCGCCCTGGCCATGTTCGGCATCTTCGAATTGAAACTGCCCCATGCCATCAGCAGCCGACTGGATCGTGTGGCCAATCGCACCGAAGGCGGTTCCTTGTGGGGCGCAGCAGTGCTCGGGGTGGTCTCCAGCCTGCTGGTTTCGCCCTGCGTTTCGGCGCCATTGGCCGGCGCTCTGCTTTATATAAGTGCCAGCGGTGACGCCTTGGGCGGGGCACTGAAACTCCTGCTACTGGGCTTGGGCATGGGCGCGCCGTTGCTGCTGGTCGCCACTGGCGGCGCGGCCTGGCTGCCGAAAAGCGGCCCATGGCTGCTCTACGTTAAAAATGCCATAGGGGTGCTGCTGCTCGGGCTGGCGATCGGCTTGCTCAGTCGGGTGTTGCCCGGCCAGGCCACCTTATTGCTGCTTGGCTTGCTGGCGGCCGGTGTCGGGCTGTTTCTCGGCGCCCTGGAGTTCATTTACAAACCACCCAGACAACGCCTGGCGCAGCTGTTGGGGATGTTTTTGTTGTTCTACGCGCTGGCCTGCTGGTACGGCGCATTCAGCGGCCAGACCGACCCGTTGAGTCCGATCGGCCGCTCACTGGCCGTCAATTCGGCCACTGGCATCCCGGTTCAAAGCGCCAGCCCATGGCAGACCATCAATACCCCTGTGGAACTGGATCGTGTTCTCGCCGAGGCCAGAAACGCTGGCACCCCGCTGCTGCTCGACTGGTATGCCGACTGGTGCATCAGCTGCAAAGTCATCGAACACGAGGTGCTTAACGACAGCAACGTCGTCGAACGCCTGAAAGGTTATCGGCTGGTGCGGTTTGACATGACCGCCAGCAACCGCGAACAACGCGCCCTGCTCGACCGTTACAAACTGTTCGGGCCGCCGGCACTGATGCTTTTCGGTAAAGACGGTCTCGAACACGGGGACGTGAGGGTGGTCGGCGAGATCAATGCAGCGGACTTCGCCGAACGTGTCGCCAAAGCAAATGACCGGTTTTAATTAACTGGTCATTTATTTCGCGCAAACATCGGACATTGTGCTGGCTATTGCAGAGAACTGGACAGTCACAAAGGCTTTGCGGCATAGTCGCCGGGTTCTGACAACTGCACACAGATAACAAGGAACTGCAGATGGCGACCCTACTGGTTTTGCACGGCCCCAACCTGAACCTGCTCGGCACCCGTGAACCGGGCGTCTACGGTGCGGTCACCCTGGCTCAGATCAATCAGGATCTGGAACAAAGGGCGCGCAATGCCGGCCACCATTTGCTTTACCTGCAAAGCAACGCCGAGTACGAATTGATCGATCGCATCCATGCCGCCCCTGGCGAGGGTGTGGACTTCATCCTGATCAATCCAGCAGCTTTTACGCATACAAGCGTGGCATTACGTGACGCGCTGCTGGCGGTGAGCATCCCATTCATCGAAGTGCATTTGTCTAACGTGCACAAACGCGAACCTTTCCGCCATCACTCTTACTTCTCCGACGTAGCGGTGGGAGTGATCTGCGGCCTTGGCGCCAGCGGTTATCGACTGGCCCTGGAGGCCGCCCTGGAACAGCTTGAACAACAAGCTAAACGCCCCTGACCGACCCTTGGGAGTTGATGATTCATGGATATCCGTAAAGTTAAGAAACTGATCGAACTGCTGGAAGAATCCGGCATCGACGAACTCGAGATCAAGGAAGGCGAAGAGTCCGTACGGATCAGCCGTCACAGCAAAACCCCGGCTCAGCAGTTCTACGCGCCTGCACCTATGGCTGCTCCGGCTGCCGCGCCTGTCGCTGTCGCCGCACCCGTTGCCGCAGCGCCTGCCGCACCGGCCGCGCCAGCGCTCAACGGCACCGTTGCCCGCTCGCCGATGGTGGGTACGTTCTATCGCAAATCTTCCCCTTCCTCGCCGTCCTTCGTTGAAGTCGGTCAGAGCGTGAAGAAAGGCGACACGCTGTGCATCGTCGAAGCCATGAAGATGATGAACCACATCGAAGCTGAAACCAGCGGTGTGATCGAATCCATCCTCGTTGAAGACGGCCAGCCGGTTGAGTACGACCAACCGCTGTTCACCATCGTTTGAACCGCGGAGAGCCAACGATGTTGAAACCTGCGAAGCTGGAAAAAGTGCTGATCGCCAACCGCGGTGAAATTGCCCTGCGGATCCTGCGCGCCTGCAAAGAGATGGGCATCAAGACCGTCGCCGTTTATTCCACGGCCGACAAAGAGCTGATGCACCTGGGCCTGGCTGACGAATCCGTCTGCATCGGTCCGGCATCTGCCGCAAAGTCTTACCTGCACATTCCGGCGATCATCGCGGCTGCTGAAGTGACTGGCGCCACCGCCATTCACCCGGGCTACGGTTTCCTCGCGGAAAACGCCGATTTCGCCGAGCAGGTCGAGAACTCCGGCTTCGCCTTCATCGGCCCGAAAGCCGAAACCATTCGCCTGATGGGCGACAAGGTTTCAGCCAAGGACGCCATGAAGCGTGCCGGCGTACCGACTGTTCCGGGCTCTGACGGTCCGCTGCCGGAAGACGAAGAAACCGCGCTGCGCATCGGTCGCGAAGTCGGTTATCCGGTGATCATCAAAGCCGCTGGCGGCGGTGGTGGTCGCGGCATGCGTGTTGTGCACAACGAAGAAGACCTGATTTCCTCGGCGAAACTGACCCGCTCCGAAGCCGGCGCAGCGTTCGGCAACCCGATGGTCTATCTGGAAAAGTTCCTGACCAACCCACGCCACGTGGAAGTCCAGGTGCTTTCCGATGGCCAGGGCCATGCCATCCATCTGGGTGACCGCGATTGCTCGCTGCAACGTCGCCACCAGAAGGTTCTCGAAGAAGCGCCGGCGCCGGGCATCGACGAGAAAGCACGCCAGGAAGTCCTCGCTCGCTGCGTCAAGGCTTGCATCGACATCAACTACCGTGGCGCGGGTACTTTCGAGTTCCTGTACGAAAACGGCGCGTTCTATTTCATCGAAATGAACACCCGCGTTCAGGTTGAGCATCCGGTTTCGGAAATGGTTACTGGCATCGACATTGTCAAGGAGATGCTCAGTATCGCCGCTGGCAATAAGCTGTCGTACACCCAGGATGACGTGGTCATTCGTGGTCACGCGCTGGAATGCCGGATCAACGCCGAAGACCCGAAAACCTTCATGCCATGCCCTGGCACGATCAAGCATTTCCATGCCCCGGGCGGCAATGGCGTGCGTGTCGATTCGCACCTGTACAGTGGCTACGCAGTGCCGCCGAACTACGATTCGTTGATCGGCAAACTGATCACTTACGGTGCAACCCGTGAAGAAGCCATGACGCGCATGCGCAACGCGCTGGATGAAATCGTTGTCGACGGGATCAAGACCAATATCCCGCTGCACCGCGACCTGGTCCGCGATCAAGGCTTCTGCGAAGGTGGAGTGAACATCCACTACCTGGAACACAAGCTGGCTGCCCAGCATTAAGATGTGATCCAGACCGACAAAGCCGCTTTCGAGCGGCTTTGTCGTTTCTGAGAAAAGCCAAAAGATCGCAGCCTGCGGCAGCTCCTGCAAGGGACTGGCGTACACCTGTAGGAGCTGCCGCAGGCTGCGATCTTTTCGGCTTACACCCCATGGTCGTCTTCTGCGTCGCGCTCGCGTAAACTGGCGGGCTTCTCGTAGCCTTCAGGCTGCACACTACATTTTTCAAAGGTGCCCGCCATGCCTTGGCTGCAAGTCCGTCTCGCCATCAGCCCAGAACAAGCCGAAACCTACGAAGACGCTTTCCTTGAAGTCGGCGCTGTTTCGGTGACGTTCATGGACGCCGAAGATCAGCCGATCTTCGAGCCGGAACTCAATACCACTCCGCTGTGGTCCCACACCCATCTGCTGGCCCTGTTCGAAGACGGCACCGAAGCCGCCAGCGTGCTGGCCCATATGGAACTGCTGACCGGCGGCCCGCTGCCTGAGCACCAGAGTGAAATCATCGAGGACCAGGACTGGGAACGCAGCTGGATGGACAACTTCCAGCCTATGCGCTTCGGCCAGCGTCTGTGGATCGTTCCGAGCTGGCACGCCGCACCGGAGCCGGACGCAGTCAACCTGCTGCTCGACCCGGGCCTGGCGTTCGGTACCGGCACCCACCCGACCACAGCACTGTGCCTTGAATGGCTCGACGGTCAGGACCTGAAGGGTTGCAACGTGCTGGACTTCGGTTGCGGCTCGGGAATCCTGGCGATTGCCGCCTTGCTGCTGGGTGCCAAAGAAGCGGTCGGTACCGATATCGACGTGCAGGCGCTGGAAGCTTCCCGCGACAACGCCGGGCGCAACAACATCGCCGAAGAGCTGTTCGCGCTGTATCTGCCGCAAGATTTGCCACAGGTTCAGGCCGACGTACTGGTCGCCAATATCCTCGCTGGCCCACTGGTCTCGCTGGCTCCGCAACTGTCCAGCCTGGTCAGGCCCGGCGGTCGCCTGGCACTGTCGGGCATCCTTGCCGAGCAGGGCGAAGAGGTTGCCGCGGCCTATGCTCAGGACTTCGAGCTGGACCCGATTGCCAATCGCGAAGGCTGGGTGCGCATTACCGGCCGTCGGCGCTAGAATGGACGCCTGCATAATCCGGATTGCCGCATGACCGACAGCTTCGTCACCCAGTGCCCGCATTGCCAAACCAGCTTTCGCGTCAGCCACGCGCAATTGAGCGTGGCCCGCGGGGCAGTTCGTTGCGGCTCATGCCTGCAGGTGTTCAACGCCGCGCGGCAGTTGCTCGAACAAAGCGCCGGCAAGCCCCCCCTCACAGCCGACGCGCTAGCCGTGCCAGCCGTGCCCCGGGCAATCAGCCAGAAACAGTGGTCGGCCGCCGAACTCGACCTGGATGACCTCGACGAAGAGCTCGCCAGGCTCGAACAGCGGGAAATCCAGCCGATCACGGATCTCGACCAAAAGCGCAAGCCCCGGGAGGATTCGCTGAGCGCACACAGGGAGATCACCGGCGGTGAGGAAGAGCAATGGACTGGCAGCCTGTTCAGCGAACCAGCGGTCGACCGCGCAGACGCGAACGAACCAATTGAGCCTTTGGCCAACGCAGACAGCCAGCCGATAGACCCGATCGTAGAGGCGGACAGACCCGGCCGCACCGAACCCTCACTGTCCTTCGAGCTTGACGATCTGCGGGATGAACCCGAAGCACCGCTTGTACACCTGGAACAGGCGTCGCCAGCGCCAGAACATTTCGAGCGCCTGAGCGCGACAGATGTCGCCGACGAAGAACTGCTGGAGGCCGAGCCGCCGCGCAAGAAGCGCGCACGCAGTGAGCCCGGTTTGCACGACGAGGTGTTGCAGGACTTGATCGATGAACCGGTGCAAGTCGATTGGCAAAAGCGCCGCTCCCCCTGGGGTCGACGTTTTCTCTGGGGACTGCTGATTCTGCTCGGCGCTGCAGCACTGGCCGGTCAATACATTGCCTATCACTTTGAGGAACTGGCCCGCCAGGACCAGTATCGTCCGTGGTTCCAGCAACTGTGCCCGCAAATCGGCTGCACGGTACCGTCCAAAGTCGATATTGCCCGCATAAAGAGCAGCAACCTGGTGGTTCGCAGCCATCCGGACTTCAGCGGCGCACTGATAGTCGATGCGATCATCTACAACCGCGCCCCCTTCTCCCAGCCCTTCCCGTTGCTGGAACTGCGCTTTGCCGATCTCAATGGGCACTTGATCGCCAGTCGGCGCTTCAAACCCGGCGAGTACCTCAACGGCGAGCTTGAAGGCCTGGCAGAAATGCCACCCCAAACACCGATCCATATTGCCCTGGACATCCTTGATCCCGGCCCCAAAGCCGTTAATTACAGCCTGAGCTTTCATTCGCCCGAGTGAAACGCTTCAGTCAAGCGGCACGGCTAAGGATTGACGGCGCTTTTCTGACTTCCTCGTCTCGAACCAAACTGCTGGCGATAACAGAATAACTGTTCAGATTTTATCCAATTCAGCCTTTATCCGGTCATCGAGAGCGGGTATCATGCCAACCCTTTTTCGAACTCTAATGATCCGGCCCCACACCAGGGAAGTCCTATGTCGGCGGTACGCATCGGTCCATATACATTGCCCAACGGCTTGATTCTCGCTCCCATGGCGGGGGTCACTGACCAGCCCTTTCGTCAGCTGTGCAAACGGTTGGGCGCAGGCCTTGTAGTCTCGGAAATGGTCACCAGCGATATGAGCTTGTGGAACAGTCGCAAATCGCGTCTGCGCATGATCCACGAAGGTGATCCCGAGCCGCGCTCGGTACAGATCGCCGGCGGTGATGCACAGATGCTGGCGGATGCCGCTCGCGCCAACGTCGAGTTGGGCGCACAGATTATTGATATCAACATGGGTTGTCCGGCGAAGAAAGTCTGCAACAAGGCTGCCGGTTCCGCGTTGTTGAAAGACGAAGACCTGGTGAAGGAAATCCTGCACGCCGTCGTGGCAGCAGTCGATGTCCCGGTCACTTTGAAAATACGTACCGGCTGGGACCGGTCGAACAAGAACGGCCTGACGGTGGCGAAGATCGCCGAGCAGGCAGGTATCACGGCACTGGCGGTCCATGGACGGACCCGCGCCGATCTGTACACCGGCGTTGCCGAGTACGACACCATTGCCGCGATCAAGCAGGCGGTGTCGATTCCAGTCTTCGCCAACGGCGATATCGATTCGGCCGAGAAAGCCCGGTACGTGCTTCAAGCGACCGGCGCCGATGGTTTGTTGATTGGCCGGGCCGCTCAAGGGCGGCCATGGATTTTTCGTGAGATCGAGCACTTTCTGCGTACCGGCGAAACACTCCCGGCACCGGAGCTGTTCGAGGTGGAAGGTATTCTGCTGGAGCATCTGGCCGCGCTGCATGCCTTCTATGGGGATGTCATGGGCGTACGCATTGCACGCAAGCATGTGGGCTGGTATCTCGCAACCTTGCCGGGCGCCAAGGAGTTTCGCGCCCAGTTCAATCGTTTGGATGAAACGGAAGCACAGTGCGCCAACGTTCGTGAGTTTTTCGCCGAGCGTTACATGAGCCTGGTGAAAGGGGACGCAGAAGGGGTGGCCGCATGACGATGATGACCGAGACTTTAGTGAGTGGAACAGCACCCGTGAGCGACAATGTGAATTTGAAACAGCACCTCAATACACCGAGCGAAGAGGGTCAAACCCTTCGCGGGAGTGTCGAGAAAGCGCTGCACAACTATTTCGCCCACCTTGAGGGCGCTGCCGTCACGGACGTGTACAACCTGGTGCTGTCCGAAGTCGAGGCGCCACTGCTCGAATGCGTGATGAACTACGTCAAGGGCAACCAGACCAAGGCCAGTGAGCTGCTGGGGCTGAACCGCGGCACCTTGCGCAAAAAACTCAAGCAGTACGATCTGCTGTAAGCATTCAATCAAACCAGAAAGGCGTCCGCGTAAAACCGGTCGCCTTTTTTGCTGACTCCTTTGCTTTTGATGGAAATCGAAATGACCGACCAGACTACCCGCCTGCCGATCCGCCGCGCCTTGATCAGCGTTTCCGACAAGACCGGGATTCTCGACTTCGCCCGCGAGCTGGAAGCGCTGGGTGTCGAAATCCTTTCCACCGGTGGTACCTTCAAGCTGCTGCAGGACAACGGCGTGGCCGCAGTGGAAGTCGCGGACTACACCGGCTTCGCAGAAATGATGGACGGTCGGGTCAAGACCCTGCACCCGAAAATCCACGGCGGGATCCTCGGCCGTCGCGGAATCGACGATGCCATCATGAACGAGCACGGCATCAAGCCGATCGACCTGGTGGCAGTCAACCTCTACCCCTTCGAAGCCACTATTTCCAAGCCGGGTTGCGACCTGCCTACCGCTATCGAGAACATCGATATCGGCGGCCCGACCATGGTTCGCTCCGCGGCCAAGAACCACAAAGACGTGGCCATCGTGGTCAACGCCAGCGATTACAGCCAGGTCCTGGAAAGCCTCAAGGCCGGTGGCCTGACTTACGCTCAGCGCTTCGACCTGATGCTCAAGGCCTTCGAACACACTGCCGCCTACGACGGCATGATCGCCAACTACATGGGCACCGTTGACCAGACGGCCGAGACCCTCGGCACCGAAGGCCGCAGCCAGTTCCCACGCACCTTCAACAGCCAGTTCGTCAAGGCTCAGGAAATGCGCTACGGCGAGAACCCGCACCAGAGCGCGGCGTTCTACGTGGAAGCCAAGCCTGCCGAAGTAGGTATTGCCACCGCGACCCAACTGCAAGGCAAAGAGCTGTCGTACAACAATGTGGCAGACACCGACGCCGCACTGGAATGCGTGAAGAGCTTCGTCAAACCGGCCTGCGTCATCGTCAAGCACGCCAACCCGTGCGGCGTCGCAGTCAGCCCTGACGCCGAAGGCGGTATCCGCCAGGCTTACGAACTGGCCTACGCCACCGATACCGAATCGGCGTTCGGCGGCATCATCGCCTTCAACCGCGAACTGGATGCCGAGACCGCCAAGGCTATCGTCGAGCGTCAGTTCGTCGAAGTGATCATCGCGCCAAGCGTCACCGAAGAAGCCCGCGCCATTGTCGCCGCCAAAGCCAACGTACGCCTGCTGGCCTGTGGTCAATGGTCGGCCGATCGCGCCGCGGCCTGGGACTACAAGCGCGTCAACGGCGGTTTGCTGGTTCAGAGTCGCGATATTGGCATGATCGGCAGCGAAGACTTGAAAGTGGTGACCAAGCGCGCCCCGACCGAGCAGGAGATCAATGACCTGATCTTCGCCTGGAAGGTCGCCAAGTATGTCAAATCCAACGCCATCGTCTACGCCAAGAACCGTCAGACCATCGGCGTCGGCGCCGGCCAGATGAGCCGCGTCAACTCCGCGCGTATCGCCGCGATCAAGGCTGAACACGCTGGCCTGCAAGTGCAAGGCGCGGTCATGGCTTCGGATGCATTCTTCCCGTTCCGCGACGGCATCGACAACGCGGCCAAGGTCGGCATCACCGCGGTGATCCAGCCAGGCGGCTCGATGCGTGACAATGAAGTGATTGCAGCAGCTGACGAAGCCGGCATCGCCATGGTCTTTACGGGCATGCGCCACTTCCGTCACTGATAACGCAGTTGCCCCTGTAGGAGCTGCCGCAGGCTGCGATCTTTTGACTTTGCTTTTAAGATCAAAAGATCGCAGCCTGCGGCTCCTACGGTGGCATGCAGCGCTCCCACAGAATTAGCGTCATCCGAGGTTTTTGAAATGAATGTTTTGATCATTGGCAGCGGTGGCCGTGAACACGCCCTGGCCTGGAAAGTGGCTCAGGATCCGCGTGTGGTAAAAGTATTCGTCGCTCCGGGCAACGCCGGCACCGCCATTGAAGCCAAGTGCGAAAACGTCGCTATCGACGTGCTGGCCCTTGAACAGCTGGCCGACTTCGCCGAGAAAAACGTCTCACTGACCATCGTCGGTCCGGAAGTGCCACTGGTGGCCGGCGTCGTCGATCTGTTCCGTTCCCGCGGCCTGGATTGCTTCGGCCCGACTTCCGGCGCCGCCCAACTGGAAGGCTCCAAGGCGTTCACCAAGGACTTCCTGGCTCGCCACAAAATCCCGACCGCCGACTACCAGAACTTCACCGAGATCGAGCCGGCCCTGGCTTACCTGCGTGAAAAAGGCGCACCGATCGTGATCAAGGCCGACGGCCTGGCCGCCGGTAAAGGCGTGATCGTCGCCATGACCCTCGCAGAAGCGGAAGAAGCCGTACGTGACATGCTCGCCGGCAATGCGTTCGGCGAAGCCGGTTCCCGGGTGGTGATCGAGGAGTTCCTCGACGGCGAAGAAGCCAGCTTCATCGTCATGGTCGACGGCAAGAATGTTCTGCCGATGGCCACCAGCCAGGACCACAAACGCGTCGGCGACGGCGACACCGGTCCGAACACGGGCGGCATGGGTGCCTACTCCCCTGCCCCGGTGGTCACCGCCGAGGTGCATCAGCGCGTGATGGATCTGGTGATCTGGCCGACCGTGCGCGGCATGGCCGAGGAAGGCAACGTCTACACCGGCTTCCTGTATGCCGGTCTGATGATCGACAAGGCTGGCAATCCGAAAGTCATCGAGTTCAACTGCCGCTTCGGCGATCCGGAAACCCAACCGGTGATGCTGCGCCTGCAGTCGAGCCTGGTGTTGCTGATCGAGGCTGCTCTGGCCCAGGCACTGGACAAGGTCGAAGCGCAATGGGACCCACGTCCAAGCGTGGGTGTCGTTCTGGCAGCCGGTGGCTATCCTGGTGATTACACCAAGGGCGCGGCCATTGAAGGTCTGGATGCAGCGGCCGCGCTGGAAGGCAAAGTCTTTCACGCTGGCACCGCACTGAAAGACGGTCAGGTGGTTACCGCCGGCGGCCGAGTGCTCTGCGCCACTGCGTTGGGCCAGAGTGTCGATGCGGCTCAACAGCAGGCTTACAAATTGGCGGCTAAAATCGATTGGCAAGGCTGCTTCTACCGCAAGGACATTGGCTACCGTGCCATTGCCCGCGAGCGTGGCGAAAATCAGGAATAAGCTATCCGTTCGGCCAGGCAGGGGTCTCAGACCCTTGCCGTGCTATTCCAGCCCCGCGCATAGTTACAATCTGGCATCAACCTACGAAGGGATTTCGCCGTGCGCTGGCTCAGGATTGCCATAGGTTTTACCCTCAGTCTGCTGACTCTGCTCTGCTTGCTACCAGCCCAGGCCGCGCAAGGCAGTGGCTGGGCGGTATTGCTTGACGAAACGGCCGACCTGCAACTGAGCGACATCCGCTCTGCCCGCTACACCAACCAATTCAGCCCGATCGAACTGAACCGGCTGACCGCTGCCGAGCCCGATGGCGCTTTATGGTTGCGCTTCAAACTCCAGCCGGACAAACACGAGCAACTGCTGCGCATTTTCGCGCCAGATCTGGCTCAACTGAATCTATACGTGCTCGACGACGACAAGCTGATCGAGCAATTGAACACCAGCACCGATCAACCGCAAGCCCAGAGGCCATTGCCAAGCAGCGACTTCATGCTGCCGCTGCCGCAAAGTCAAAACGTCCTTGAGGTGTATGTGCGGCTGGTGTCCGAGCACCAGCTGCGGCCTTACATCACCTTGGAATCGGCGGTCATGACCGCGGCAGATCAAGGCCAGACATTGATCTATGGCCTGCTGTTCGGCTGCCTGGCGATGCTGATCCTGCATAACCTGACGCGCTACGCCTACACCCGCTCCAGAAGCAGCATCTGGCTGGCCGCCTGTGAAGGCCTGTTGTTGCTCAGCCTGCTCCTGCTGCTGAATCTGCCAGGCCCCTGGCTGCCGGACTGGTACGCCATACAAACTCCCGGCGCCTATCTGGCCTTGCTGCTGACCGCCCCCTGTGGCCTGATGTTCGCCTATCGATTCTTCGCCCCACTCGGCCCCCATCCGCTGAACCGGTTGTTGCTCGGCGATATCCTGCTGACGACCCTGTGCAGCCTGCTGCTGTTTGTCGACACCCTGCCGCTGAATATCATCACCTACGCGCTGGTGGCGCTCGCCGGCCTGAGCATACTGTTCGTCGGTGCTTATCACTGGCAGAAAGGTTACCGCCCGGCTCGACTGTTCGTGGTGGCCATGGTGATCTTCAACATCGGCACCTTGATCATCCTGCCAGCGCTCCTGGGGCTGACCCTGGTGGCGCCGCAAGGCCTGATCATGACGCTGCTCGGGTTCATCTGCCTCAGCGGCCTGTTGATGAGTATCGCCCTGGGCGAGCGTCAACGCAGCATCACTGAAGACCGTTTCTGCATCAGCCGCGACCTGGCAGCCAGCAACGCCGAGATCAACGCCAAAGCCGAGTTCCTGGCGAAAATCAGCCACGAGATCCGCACCCCGATGAATGGTGTCCTGGGCATGACCGAGTTGCTGCTGGGCACCCCCCTGTCGGTCAAACAACGAGACTACGTACAGACCATCCACAGCGCCGGCAATGAACTGCTCACATTGATCAATGAGATTCTCGACATCTCCAAGCTCGAGTCCGGGCAAATCGAGCTGGACGATGTGCAGTTCGACCTCAACGCCCTGATCGAAGACTGCCTGAGTATTTTCCGGGCCAAGGCCGAGCAGCAGAATGTCGAACTGATCAGTTTTATTCAGCCGCAAGTCCCGCGGGTGATCAGCGGCGACCCGACACGCCTGCGCCAGACCTTGCTGAGCCTGCTGGAAAACGCCCTGAAGAAAACCGACGAAGGCGAAATTCTGATCGTCGTCGCCCTGGACGAACGCAGCGCCAAACCGCGGCTACGCATCGCGGTCCAGGACAGTGGCGTCCCCATGGAAGCCAGCGAGCGCGAAGCCCTGCTGCACGCCGAACTGCACAGCAAGAACTTCCTCTCGGCGACGAGACTGGGTGGCAACCTGGGGCTGGTCATCGCCCGCCAACTGATCCTGCTGATGCACGGTGAATTCGGGATCAAAAGCGGTAACAACAGCGGCAGCACCCTGTGGCTGACCTTGCCGCTGGATCCGGAACGCCTGGAACATCCGACCTCGGACCTCGATGGCCCGCTGCAAGGTGCCCGTGTGTTAGTGGTCGATGACAATGAAACCTGTCGCAAAGTCCTGGTGCAACAATGCAGCGCCTGGGGCCTGAATGTCAGTGCCGTGCCTTCCGGCAAAGAAGCGCTGGCCCTGTTGCGGACCAAGGCGCACCTGCGCGACTACTTCGACGTGGTCCTGCTCGACCAGAACATGCCCGGCATGACCGGCATGCAACTGGCGGCGAAGATCAAGGAAGACCCGAGCCTGAACCACGACATCCTGCTGATCATGCTCACCGGCATCAGCAACGCGCCGAGCAAGATCATTGCGCGCAACTCGGGAATCAAACGCATCCTGGCCAAACCGGTTGCCGGCTATACCCTCAAGACCACCCTGGCCGACGAGCTGACCCGACGCAACAAAGGCCTGGTCGTGCCCCACCACGCACCGTCGGGCATACCTGTACCGATCAAGGTACCCAGCGATTTCCGCATCCTCGTCGCCGAAGACAACAGCATCTCGACCAAAGTGATTCGCGGCATGCTCGGCAAGCTCAACCTGCAGCCGGACACCGCCAGCAACGGCGAGGAAGCACTGCAAGCGATGAAAGCCCAGCGTTACGATCTGGTGCTGATGGATTGTGAAATGCCAATCCTCGACGGTTTTTCCGCCACCCAGCAGCTTCGCGCCTGGGAAGTCGGCAACCAGCGTATGCGCACTCCGGTCGTCGCGCTCACCGCGCACATCCTGACCGAGCACAAGGAGCGCGCGCGCCAGGCCGGCATGGACGGACACATGGCCAAACCGGTCGAGCTATCGCAACTGCGCGAGTTGATCGAACATTGGGTGACTCAACGGGACTTGCAGAATCAGTTGGCTGTTCAAATCTCCTGAGCCGACAGTTTGCGCAGCGCCTGATAGACTCCCCATCGCCCTCTTTCGTTGCGAGCCCCCACCATGCTCCACGTGCTGTTCAGCGTTTACCTGAAGATGCTGGTGCTCTATAGCCCGTTCTTCGTTCTGTCCTGTTTCATCAGCCTGACTCGCGGCTATTCCAGCAAGGAACGTCGGCGCCTGGCCTGGAAAGTCGCTCTCGCGACCCTGGTCTCCAGCGTCTTGCTGTATCTGTTCGGACGAGTGATTTTCAGCGTATTCGGTATCACCGTGGACGCCTTCCGCATCGGCGCCGGGAGCGTGCTGTTCATCTCGGCGCTGGGCATGGCTCAAGGCAAGCTGGCGGTGCAGACTGATAACGTACAGCAAGACGTAACCATCGTCCCGCTGACCATTCCCCTGACCGTCGGCCCCGGCACTATCGGCGCCCTGCTGGTCATGGGCGTCAGCCAGCCGCACTGGGACGACAAGCTTACCGCCATCCTCAGCATCGCCCTGGCCAGCTTTACCGTCGGCGTGGTGCTCTACTTGTCGCACCGTATCGAACGCATCCTTGGCGATCAGGGCTTGCAGATTGTCAGCCGGTTGATGGGGCTGTTCGTCTGTGCGCTGGCAGCGCAGATCATCTTTACCGGGATCAGAGGGTATCTGGTGCCTTGAAGCATTTCGCGTGGATCTGCCCGGATGAGGTTGTAGATCAGAGATCCAACTCTTGGATACTGAGCATTGCATGTTTCGCAACAGAGGCAGCCACCTTGTCTCTGAATGTTGCGTAATGCCGTGTATTGAATGTGATAAGCGCCATGATCTCTACAGAGTTTTCCATAATCTCTTCGCGTTTCAAGAACAAGAGCCTGGAGACCTTTCGTGTTGTAGTGAATCGCTTATGGTAGAGCGCGATTTCGATTTTTCCGTTACCTTTCGCGATACAAGGCATGACTTGAAAAAAACGGCTATCGCCTGAAACGCTGGCAATGTCCAAAGCATCAAGTGCAGATTTTTTGCGTTTCAAGGCCTCTAGAGCTTGCCTTGCGGGAACCGCGAACTTTTCGTCAAATACCTGATTCATCTGCTCAAACGTGGTGTGCCCTGCCATATCACCTGCACCGTTACCCGCCCCGGCAGGAACCGCTATATCACATCCCAAGTACTTGAGGGTGTTCATATAGTAGTCAAACCAGTCACCCGCCAAACCATCGAGAAGAGCCAATCGGGTTACGTACTGCGAGTGCAAATGACTCAAGTAGACATCTTCTCTGTCCTGAGCGGACATGGCATCATCGCAGATCACGATACTGGCCCCTACCACGGCCGCTTTCGGTGCAATCTTATCAGCCCACTCAATATTCATTGAGCCCACCCTTTTTGACCAGATGACTCTCGCCATTAATGAGTTTGGTGATATCCATGATTTTTTCAGTCTTTCGATCGCCCAGCGATGTAACAATAACACTACGTTGCTTTTCATACAGAAGTTCGGACAGGCCTGCCTCAAAGCTTTTCAACACGACATCACCCACCAACTTATCAGCAGAAAATTTCTGCATCATTGGATTCAATCGCACCGCCTCTGTGGTTTGGAATTCAATGTAGACATTAGTTATCGACGGACCCGCACTCGCAAAAATGACCTGGAGCCTGACCTTGTAAATTGGCTTATCTGAGGATTCAACTTCGACAGCACTTTTAATATGCGCTCTCAACAACTGAGCAGCAGAGGTCGAGTCTGATAAGTTTTCTAAAACCCTTAACGCTCGCATCGACGTGTCAACGGTTTCGCTCGGCTGGATCTCTCCCAGCATATGGCGAACCCAATCAAAAATCTTGTAACGTTTATTCTGCTCAGGGGAAAAATGGCTCCATGAGCTTTTAGGCAGTAGCCACGCGTTTCCAAGCACGTCGAGATAGGAGTCATACCAGGCGTCCGGAGCAGCCGAAGCGGAAATACGTTTATTGGAAACCAATTGTGCGAACAGCGTCGAATACAGAACATCCTGCCTGTCTTGCTCCTCCATATTGGACGACATTAACACTACTGAGCCTGCACTTATAAAAACAGAGTATTCTTTGTTCATTTTTTCGTCCTGCTGTTTTAGTCACTGGTGGCTACGTAGTAGCCGCCAGCAGATCAGGTAGGATCAGAGTTCATACTCGGCGATTTTCAGAACCGCACGATCACCCAGCTTTTGCGCAACCATATCCCTGGTTTTGTTGACTATCGTCGGAACCATTGTCATGTAGCACTCGCCACGGTAGAGGTCTACCGAAGCGCTGTTCCAATCGACAAAAAGTACTCGGGTCTGGTTCGACTTATTAGTAAAGTTCACTACCCCCAGCGCCATGATCACTTCACCACCCGGGTTCTCAATGCACGATGCCAGACCAAAGCCACCGGTACCGGAGTCCTTGACATTGCGCTCGAACAATTGCAGTGGTTTTTCAGTACTCTGCAGTGCCTTGATGGCATCACCTGCCACTTTTAACATGAGTGCAGAAGAAGGGCCTGGAACCGCGACGGTTGCCAACACCGACGCCAATATTTGCAAGGCCAGCTGATCCATCTTGAAACTTTGTCCAGAGGCGGACGTAGAATCATAATAATCTTTTAGTATGAGCCAACCGTAATCCTGCATGACTTGAAGAAAAAAGAAATAGCGTTCCTTGCGCTGCTTGTCACTTGGGAATTTCTTATTGGCCGCCAGAGTGGCAAACAAATAACTATGCTGGATATCCTGTTGATTCTGGCTCGACATGCCGGAGACAAATGCCAGAACACCATCACCTACAACAGAGGCACGATCAGGCTTGAGCTCGTCAAAGTTCGGGAGCGCTAAAGGCCGAGCACTGACCGTTTCTACGGGAGAAATATCATACTGGCTCAAACGTTCTATACGATCAGGTAAAGTATCGACAGCGAAAACATCATTACTCATAAATAACTCCATTTATTTATTATTTTCAAGCCCTCGTGGACTTGCGAAGAAAATTACACCCTCATCAAAAGCGACTCAATCCATTAGTTGTAACCAAACACTTTTCCAGCACGCCACTGCGCAGAGCACAAGCCCAGCCGATATAATCTTTAATATAAGAGCAGCACGACACTTTGCCGTGCAGACTCAAACGTTCTATTGCCTCTGGACATTACCACCTCTGAAATTTCACGACCGATCATGGGAGTGATCGGTCGGATAATCAGGGTTTGTTCTCATACCAACGCGGCGTATATACCCACTCGCCACCGTTGACACGCGGGAACACACAGGTAGTAGAAGAACCGACTAACACCATGGTTCGCATATCCACCTGATCCGGCGTCAATGCCCCCAAGGTAGTGACTCGCAGTGTCTGACCCGGCCGCCCAATATCACGCCCCAACACCACGGGCGTTGCACCCGTGCGATGTTGCGCGACGATTTCAAGGGCACGCCCCAGTTGCCATGGGCGAGAACGGGAGATCGGGTTGTAGAAGGCCAGGGCCAGGTCAGCCTGCGAAGCCAGGTCCAGGCGCTTCTCGATGATCGCCCACGGTTTGAGGTTGTCCGACAGTGACAGCACGCAGAAGTCATGGCCCAGCGGTGCACCGGCCTGAGCGGCGGTGGCCAGGGAGGCGGAAACGCCTGGGAGGATTTCCAGGTCGACGTTGTGCCAGCCTGGTTCAGTCGATTCGTGCAACGCTTCGAGTACCGCTGCGGCCATCGCGAACACGCCAGGATCACCGGACGAAACGACAACAACCGAGCGCCCTTGGGCGGCCAGTTCGAAGGCATGCCGAGCACGCTGCATTTCTTCGCGGTTGTCGGTGCAGTGCAGCACCTGATCGGCGCGGAACGGCCCGGCCATACGCACATAGGTTTCATAACCAAGCACATCATTGGCCTTGGCCAGCTCGGCTTTCACCGCCGGCACCATCAGTTCGGCAGCGCCAGGGCCGAGGCCGATTACCGCCAGGCGGCCACGAGGGCGACCAATCTGCGAAGGGTCCAGCGGCTGATGAGCGACGCTGATGGCAATGCCATCACCCACACACAGCGGTGGCAATAATTGCGGCACAGCGTGTTGCGCCAGCTCGCTGACACTCCCGGCAGCGGCCGCGAAACGCAGGGGCACGCCCAACTCGAGTGCGGCTTCACGCAACTGCGCACTGGCCACTTCCGTGTCGGCAGCCAACAGGCAGGCAACCGATTGAACGGCGATCTTCGCTTCATGCAATGCCGCGCGAATCGCTGATGCAAGGTCCGCTACACTGGCGCTCACCGCCACCAACACACAGCGCGGATAGATCAGCAGTTCATTCGCCACAGGTGCACGCTCGGCACAACCGACATGAATCGCCAGCCGCGCTTGTTGATCTTCCGGCAACTGTGCCTGAGCCAACCAGGGTGCCTCGCCTTCGATACGCACGCTTTGGCCGGCGAGTAAGTCCGAGACAAAGCGCTTGCCCAGTTCCAGATCGCCCAAGGCATAGCCACTGGGAGGATTCAGCAGACAGGTGCCGAAGCGCAGTTCCCCACTGGTGGTGATGGCTGGTGCGACGCCCAGTCCGGCGGCAATTTCTCGCGCCAGGACGTTAACCCCGCTCAACCCCCCGAGCAACGGCACCACTGCACTACCGTCTTCAGCGACGGCCAGTACCGCAGGCTCCGCGCCTTTTTCCAGCAACAGTGGCGCCAGGGTCCGGATCACGATCCCGGCGGCGCACAGGGCGATGATCGGCGTGTCCTGCTGATAGAGCTGACGCAGGGTCGCACCGAATTCATGATAGGTCCGGTCGGCGCCTTCGACCCGCTCGGCCAGGCCGTGGATCAATGCGTCCGGGTACAGCTGCTGGAGCTTGCGCGCAGTGGCGAGGCTGCCATTGCCCAGAATGACAATGGCCGGGGCAGAACGAGTCATCAACCTTGCCACCTTTCACCGGGAACAATGATCAGCGAGAAGTACGGCGAGGACATGGGTTCGACCTGATCCAGCGGCACGATCTTCTGGTTGACCATGGTTGCGCGCTCGACATACAGCGCCCGATCCGCCAGCCCGAGCTCTTGCAGGACCTGACGAACCTTGGGGAAGTTGCGCCCCAGCTTCATGATGACCGCGGCGTCAGCATCGGCCAGACGGCGCTTGAGGTCTTCGGCGGGCAACACACCGGACAACACCGACAGGCTCTGATTGCGATACACCAACGGCGCACCCAGCACCGAAGCGCCGCCGAGCATCGAGCACACGCCCGGCACCACTTCGGCTACGTAGCGTTCGGCCAGGCGGTCATGCAAGTACATATAGGAGCCGTAGAAGAACGGGTCACCTTCGCAGATCACCGCCACATCGCGACCGGCATTCAGATGCGTGGCGATTTCCTCGCCGGCGGCATCGTAGAAATCGCTGATGACTTGCTCGTAAGACAAGGGTGCCGGCAACGCTTCGGTGGTCACCGGATAGACCAGCGGCAGCAAGGTTTGCGCGTCCTGCAGATGGGCTTCGATGATGCCGAAGGCATTGCCCTTCTTGCCCTTGGCGACGAAGTACGCCACCACTGGCGACTCACGCAGCAGGCGCAGGGCTTTGACGGTAATCAGTTCCGGATCACCCGGGCCAACGCCAAGGCCGATCAAACGTCCAGGTTGCTGCATTATTCGATCTCCGTGGCCAGGGCATTGACGGCGGCGGCGGCCATGGCGCTACCGCCCAGCCGGCCTTGCATGATGACAAAGGGCACGCCACGACTGTCCGCGGCGAGCATCGCCTTGGACTCGGCGGCACCGACAAACCCCACCGGAAAGCCAAGAATCAGCGCCGGTTTTGGTGCGCCAGCGTCGAGCATTTCCAACAGATAGAACAGCGCAGTCGGTGCGTTGCCGATCACCACCACGCTGCCTTCCAGATGCGGGCGCCACAGTTCCAGCGCGGCGGCCGAACGAGTGTTGCCGAGTTCCCGCGCCAGGTCCGGCACGCTTTCATCGCGCAGGGTGCAGATCACCTGATTGTTGGCGGGCAAGCGCGTACGGGTGACGCCCTCGGAGACCATTCGCGCATCGCAGAGAATCGGCGCACCGGCCGCCAGCGCATCGCGTCCGGCTTTGCCCGCGCCCGGAGAGAATTGCAGCCCGTCGATCGCGTCGACCATGCCGCAGGCGTGGATCACTCGCACCGCGAGTTTTTCCAGGTCGGCCGGGATGCGATCCAGGCGGGCCTCGGCGCGAATGATCGCGAACGAGTTGCGATAGATCTCCTGACCGTCGCGGATGTAATCAAGCATCAAGGTGGCTCCGTGGGCGGGCGTCAAGCAATGCGCCAACCGCTTCAATTGTGAGGTGACGCGCGTGCAGGGCACCGAAACCCGGCTGTTCTGCATCGCGAAAATAGAGGTCATAAAGACCGGGGGCAACGGCCAGCAAGGTGACAGGCGCACAGTGCGCGGCGGCGCAGGACCGCTGGCAGCCCGACAGATGCACACTCAGGGCATTGCCCTGGCGTTGCAGCAGCGCGGCCAGTTGCCGGGCGTCACCCTTGGTCTCGGCCAGGCCTTTGCCGCAGCCGCTTGAGCCGGTGCAGGCAATCAACTGCGCCAGGGCCTGATCGGGCGAACACGCCAAGCCCAGGTGTTGCAGGCGGTGCGTCACGTCCGGCGCATCTTGCGGGCGAATATTGGGCAGCAACAGACTTTGCCAAGGGGTAAAGCGCAGGCTGCCATCGCCGAACTCACTGGCCAGTTGCGCGGCACCGCGCAGCATCACCGGATCAAGACGACCCAAGGGGGTGGCGGCGCCGACATAGACTCGATCGCTTTCACGCTGTGGATAAGTCCCGATATGCAGCAGCCTGGGCGAGTGCGACCGCTGCCAACCGGTGATTACGACTAAAGGCACGCGCCCGGCCAATGACTGCAAAAAGTTATCCACCGGCAGTTCTGCCAGCAAATGGCGCATGCGTGTCTGATCCGGACGGGCCAGATCAAGGAACAATTCCAGCACCGCGACCACCAGCGAGTGCCCCTCGGCCAGCGGCACGGCGGCCAATGGCGGGTCGGTGGGACAGCCCGCCAGGCCGAAGGCCAGCAGCCACTCACCGTTCGACTCAAGCGCCGACAACCACAGGTCATGGGGATGTTCGAGCATCGCCAGCGCCTCGCCGCCATCCAGTTGCACGGCGAATTTGGCCGACAGGTCGTGGAAGCGTTGGTGATTTTGCAGAGTGCCAAGGATCTGTTCGGCAAGCGGTCGGGTGTCGATCAGCCGGTACCGATCGATCCCGGCGCTTGGGCTGAGCATCAGATTGCGCACATCGTCACCGGCCGCCGTGGCCGGGCCGAGTCCGGCGGCGAGCAGGCTGTCGATCAGCGCTGGCTGCTCGCTGCCAATCCCGCGAATCTGCAGGTTGGCGCGATTGGTCGCCTCGATCACCCCGGCGGCATAACGCTCGGCCGCGTCGGCCACCGCGCAGGCTTGTGCCACGCTGATCGAGCCGCCGGTCAGTTTGATCCGGCAGATACCGCCGTCCAGCGCAGGGACGATTCGCAGTAACCCCGGGCAAGCCGAGGGGCGTAAAGCAGCGGACATCTGGCGTTCGTTCAAAGGGTCACCGGCTCGAGGTAGAAGCGCTTCGCGGGCGAAGGCGCGGTATTATGCCTGCTTTGTCCGAAGGCATGAAAAGCCTGCCCGTCGGAACGCATGGTTTGAGGAATATAGATGGCCCCCTGGCTGACTGTAGTAGGCATCGGTGAAGACGGTTTCAGCGGTCTGGGCAAGAACGCCCGACGCGCGCTGTTGGGCGCTGCACGGATTTTTGGCGGCCAGCGGCAACTGGATTTGTTGCCGGTGTGCATCCGCGGCGAGCGACAACTGTGGCCCAGCCCGTTCTCCCTGGAAGCGCTGCTGGCGCAACGCGGCGAACCGGTGTGTGTGTTGGCCAGCGGCGATCCGATGCTGTTCGGGGTCGGCGCCAGCCTGGCGCGGCGAGTAGCGAGCGATGAGATGCAGGTGTTGTCCGCACCGTCCTCCTACTCGCTGGCGGCGGCTCGATTGGGCTGGCCGCTGCAAGAAGTGCTGACGCTCTCGGTGGTCGCCCGCCCTGTGGCGGCCCTGAGTGCGCAACTGTTCAGCGGCGTTCGTTTGCTGGTGCTGAGCAACGATGGCCAAAGCCCCGCCGCCATCGCCACGCTGTTACGTGAACGGGGTTTCGGCCCAAGCCGGCTCACGGTGCTGGAGCATTTGGGCGGCCCGGCTGAACGACGCGTCGAGGGCATTGCCAGCGATTGGAGCGAGCCGAACATCGCCGATCTGAATCTTGTGGCCATCGAGTGCATCGCCGAACCCGACGCTCCGCGCTTATCGCGACTTGCCGGGCTGCCGGATTCGGCCTTCCAGCACGACGGCCAACTGACCAAACGTGACGTGCGCGCCATCACCCTCGCCCGCCTGGCTCCGGTGCCCGGTGAGTTGTTATGGGACGTCGGCGCCGGCAGCGGCTCGATCGGCATTGAGTGGATGCGCGCCCACCCCAGCTGTCGTGCCCTGGCCATCGAGGCCGATGAGGGGCGCCAGCACCTGATCGAACACAACCGCGATGCCCTCGGCGTACCCGGTTTGCAGTTGATAGGCGGCAGCGCTCCACAAGCGCTGGCAGGCCTGGAGCGACCGGAAGCAATCTTCATTGGCGGCGGCGTCACCCGCAATGGCGTGCTCGACACCTGCTGGGAACAACTCAAGCCTGGCGGCCGGCTGGTGGCCAATGCCGTCACCCTGCAAAGCGAAATGACCTTGATTGCCTGGCGCGAACAGCACGGCGGTGAGCTGACCCGGATTCATATTGCGCAGGCGCAGCCTCTGGGGGACTTCGATACCTGGCGTCAGGCATTGCCGATTACCTTGCTGGAAGTGACGAAGCCTTTCGATGCGTGACGAAACCGCCGAACAACCCGCGCCCCTGCGCAGCGGCCTGACCACTGGCAGCTGCGCCACCGCTACCAGTCTCGCCGCCGCCCGCTTGTTGCTCAGCGGCATCAGCCACGATGCGGTGCACATTGTCCTGCCCAAAGGCAAGCAGGTACAGATGCGCCTGGAGTTTTGCCGTCTCGCCGAGGGAGGGGCCGAAGCCGGGACGATCAAGGATGCCGGAGACGATCCGGACGTCACTCATGGCGCGCTACTGTATTCCCATGTGCGTCTGAATCCCGAGCCGGGCATACGTTTTACTGCAGGCCTTGGTGTTGGCACGGTCACTCGGCCGGGCCTGGTCCTGGGCGTCGGCGAGCCGGCGATCAACCCGGTGCCGCGCAAGATGATCAGCGATCACCTGCTGCAACTGGCGCAAGAACGCAATTACGACGGAGGCTTCGAGGTCACGGTCAACGTCGAGGGCGGCGAAGCCCTGGCACTGAAAACCATGAACCCACGGCTGGGCATTCTCGGCGGTCTGTCGATTCTCGGCACCAGCGGCATTGTCCGGCCGTTCTCCTGCGCGGCTTATATCGCTTCGATTCATCAAGGTATCGACGTCGCCAAGACCAATGGCTACCTGCACATCGCCGCCTGCACCGGCAATGCCAGCGAAGACACCATGCGCAGCGTTTACGACCTGCCGGAAATCGCCCTGATCGAGATGGGCGACTTCGTCGGTGCGGTACTCAAGCACCTGCGCAAAGTGCCGGTGGCTAAACTCAGCATTTGTGGCGGCTTCGGCAAGATCAGCAAACTCGCTGCAGGGCATATGGATTTGCACAGCCGCCATTCGAGCATCGACTTGCCGCAACTGGCGCAGTGGGCCGCGGACGTCGGCGCGGATGAGGCCTTGCAGCACCTCATCACCCAGGCCAATACCAGCCAACAGGCGTTGGCGATGGCCAGTGCCGCGGGCATCGCTCTCGGTGATGCCGTGTGCCAGCACGCCCTGGACTTTGCCCGTAGCGTGGTGCCGGCGCAGGTTCAGGTCGAGGTATTTGCCATTGATCGTCAGGGTGGCATCGTCGGCCACGCGGGAGCTATTCAATGAAACGTTTGTTGTTGCTCGGTGGCGTGACTGAAGCCCTGGCGATTGCCCGCACCCTTGGCCCGCAACATATCTATAGCCTGGCCGGCATCGGTCGGGTGCCGACGGACTTGAGCTGTCAGGTCCGGGTCGGCGGTTATGGCGGCGCGGCGGGTCTGGCGCAATTCATCCAGGACCAGGGCATCGATTTGCTGCTGGACGCCACCCACCCCTACGCCGCACAAATCAGCCAGAACGCCGCGACCGCCGCACAATTGAGCGGCATCCCCTGCTGGGCGTTGCGGCGCCCGGCGTGGCAGGCACAGGCAGGTGATGACTGGCGTGAAGTCAGCGACTGGACCGAACTGGTTGAAGCGCTCAAGCCTTTCAAACGTCCACTGTTCACCCTGGGCCGCGAGCCTCTGCAGCATCTGGATGAAATTCCGGACGGACAGTTCTGGACCTTGCGCGCGCTCGATCAGTACCCCGGCAATGAGCGCTGCGAAGTGATTGGCGCCCGTGGACCGTTTCTGCTGGACGATGAACGTGAGCTGTTTGAACGGCGGCAGATTGATGTGCTGATCAGCAAAAACAGCGGCAGCACTGCCACCGAGCCCAAGCTGGAAGTGGCGCGGGAACGTGGGGTGCCAGTGTTGATACTGAAAAGGCCAGAGTTGGTGGAGGTTGAGCGGGAGTTTGGAAACGGGGCAGAGATCCTGGAAGCCTTGGTAAAACAGGGGCTGGTGTCCACCATTTGAATTTCTGCGCTGCGAAAACCGCTGCGACGCTGGCGACTTTACACACAACACTATACGAAAGACCTGACTGGCTCAGATTGTGAACCCATAGGAGAAGGGGTCTCGGAAATGCGAGTTCATTATGGTCCCGGGTATCGGATCTATTTCACGCGCAAAGGCGAAGTAATCTATCTACTACTCACCGGAGGCGATAAATCGACTCAAAAACGAGACATCAAACGTGCCAAGCAAATGGCGCAAAACCTCGGAAGTGAGGAGTAAGAACATGACCGAACAATTTACCCGTTTCGATGCCGCCGAATATCTGAAGACACCCGAAGATATGGCGGCGTACCTTGATGCCTGTTTCGACGAAGACGCAGGCGACGGCGTACTGATACGAGCAGCTCTCAACGATATAGCCCGAGCTCAAGGCATGACTCAGGTTGCACGGGATGCCGGTCTCGACCGTGAAAGCTTGTACAAAGCGCTCGGCAGCAATGGCAATCCGGAATTCGTGACTATCATGAAGGTGATGAAGGCCCTCGGCCTGAAACTGCACGCCACAGCAGCCTGATCGCTCTGTGACACCAAACCTCACGCGGACTTTTTACTTATCGACCCTGATCAGGCTAAATACCCCCGCTTGATCGTCCCCACAACCGGATTTGACCATGTCCCGACAACGGCTTGCATTTGCCTGGATCGCCTGCTTCGCAGTGCTGTTCAACATGCTCGCCATGCCGATTTCCGGGACGATGGCCCAGGCGGCGAATCAGTCGCCGGCCGAGCAATTGTTGTGGGGCAGTTTCTGTTCCTCGAACGGCACCCGGCTGGTGGCTATATCGTTGGGCACGCTTGAGCAGAAGGCCCCGCAGAACGACGATCACTCCAACATGCAGCACTGCTGGTGCTGTTCAGGCTCGGCGCCGTTGGTGGCGTTGCCGGGGCATGTGCCACACCTGTATTTCGCACGTTTCGAGCCCAATCGAAGCCTGCCGCCGCCCACCCTTGAGGCACCCACGCCGCGCCAGCAATGGCCGAGTCTCAATCCCCGCGCCTCGCCTCTGGTTTGATTCCTTCTCGCAATTGATCTGCGTTTTGAATCGTTCTGGAGAACTGCCATGTTGAAACAAACACTGCTTCTAGCCGCGTTGCTGTTGCCTGCCTGCTTTGCCAATGCTCACGAATACGTTGCCGGCGAGTTGCAAATCGCTCATCCCTGGTCGCAGGAACTGCCGCCGAATGCCCCAACGGTCGCGGCCTATTTTGCCATCCACAACAACGGCAAAAGCACCGATCGCCTGCTCAGCGTGGCCTCGCCGATCGCCGGCCTCGCCCAGTTGCACGAGCATGTGAAGCAAGGCGAGCTGATGAAAATGCAGCAGGTACCGAGCGTGGATATCCCTGCCGGCGGTGAAGTCACCTTCGCCCCAATGGGGTACCACGTGATGCTGCTGGAGCTCAAAGACCGCAGCCTGCTGAGCGACGGCAAGCGTTTCCCGCTGACCCTGCATTTCGAGAAGTCCGGCGACGTGACGGTGGAGGTCGCGGTGCAGAAACAACCACCCGCCGGCACCGAAACGCACATGCACCCCCAGTAACTACAATCTGAAAGTCCTGTGGACACTCTGCGCTCGCCACGCGCCGGGCGATCCGTGCCACGTCAGCGCTCTTCGCGAGTAAGGCGCGGCAGCTGGATCAGCCTGTTCGCCATGCTGATGATCTTTATCGGCCCGCTGACTTCTCAAGCGATGCCGATGGATCACGCCATGCCGAACATGTCGATAGACATGCGCATTGACGAGCCCGGCTGCCACGACGCTTCGCCACTCCACCCCAAACCCGCCGAGCAGCAGATGCTCTGGGAGAAGTGCGGGTATTGCGGCCTGCTGTACAACTGTCCGGCGCTGCCTGGCGGCCTGTCGTTCGCGGCATTCGACATGCCGCCAACATCGACTGTCATCAGCCCTTCTCCGCGCCTGGGTCATGCACGGCAAACGGTATTCCCCGGCGCCCGCACCCGCGCCCCGCCCATCGTCAGGTAACCCCCCTACCTCAGATCACCCGGCCGACTGTAGAAAAGGCAGCCGCACGCTGTGGTGTTTGAGCGAGTGGCTGCCAAGCGGTCAAAAACCAGACAACTAGAACAGATCCACGCCAACGCGGAGCGCGTCTGATGAACCAACCAAAAGTGTCTTTCTACAACCTGGCCTGGCGCTGGCATTTTTATGCCGGGCTGTTCGTCGCGCCGTTCATGGTGATGCTGGCCCTGACCGGCATCATTTACCTGTTCAAACCCCAGCTCGACCCGTTGATGTACGGCAACCTGCTGAACGTCTCCGCAGACCATCAAACCCTCAGTGCCGATGAGCAATTACGGCGTGTGCAAATCGCTTATCCACAGGGGCACGTCACGCAATACCTGCCGCCGGTCAATACCGAGCGCAGCGCGCAGTTCGTGGTGCAAAACGACGGCAATGAACTGAACGTGTACATCGATCCGTATCGCGGAAAAATCCTCGGCGACCAGGACGCCAAGAGCAACCTGCAAGCCATCGCCCGAGCCATTCATGGTGAGTTGATGATCGGCACCGTGGGTGATCGACTGGTCGAGCTGGCCGCCGGCTGGGGCATCATGCTGGTGGTTTCCGGCTTGTACCTATGGTGGCCGCGCGGCAAGTCGTCGGCCGGCGTACTGTGGCCGCGCTTGAACAATCGTGGCCGGCTGTTCTGGCGCGATCTGCATGCGGTGACGGGTTTCTGGGGCGCGGCGTTGCTGTTGGTGATGCTGCTCAGCGGCATGACCTGGACCGGCGTCTGGGGCAAGCAATACGCCGAGCTCTGGAACCGTTTCCCGGCGGCCATGTGGAACGAGGTGCCGAAGTCCGATCGCGAGGCCCGCGACCTCAATACCGCAACGCGCCAGACCGTACCATGGGCCATGGAAAACACGCCGCTGCCGGTGTCCGGCGACCATGCCGAACACATGGCTCACGCGGCAGCGACAACCGCTCCCGCCGCACCTGCCATCGCCTTGCAAGACGTGCAGGACATCGCCACACAGCGCCAGGTCGAACCCGGCTACAGCATCACCTTTCCGACCACCGCCAGCGGTGTGTTCACCATCGCCGTGTTCGCCGACGACCCGCGTAACGACGCCACCCTGCATGTCGATCAATACACCGGCAAGGTGCTCGCCGATGTCCGTTGGCAGCACTACAACAGCGTCGCCCGCGCCACGGAAATGGGCGTGATGCTGCATGAAGGCAAGATGTTCGGAACGCTCAATCAGATAGCGGTTCTGCTGGTGTGCCTGATGATCCTGCTTAGTGCGGTCAGTGGCGTGGTGATCTGGTGGAAGCGCCGCCCGCAAGGTCGGCTCGGTGTTCCGCCGCTGCGCCATGACCTGCCGAAGTGGAAAACCGCGATGGTCATCATGTTTGCGCTGGCGGTGGCATTTCCGTTGGTCGGTGCGTCATTGATCGTGGTGTGGATTCTCGATCGGCTGCTGCTGTCACGACTGATCGGGAAAGCTGAGTCCGCTTCATCTTCAAGTTAAGGACGGCGAGGTACATGCAACGGCTGTGAAGGCTCGACAATGCCGGCCGGCAATAAATCGTCGGCGAACGAGCTTTTGTGGCGAGGGGGCTTGCCCTCCTGGCCACAGGCTCAGCGCACGACCAGCTGCTCCAAGGTGGCGCACGCTGACGCACCACTCGCTTGACCTTGTCCCCTGATGGTGCGCCGCAGTGCGCCCTCTCACCGAAAAACACGACACTTCCCTGCCTTTCACCGACTGGGCACAGCCCTTGCAAAAGCCCCTTCAGCGTCCGTATCTGCCAACCAAAAAAAACATGAGCTCATGGAGATCGCACAATGAAGCGTCGTAGCTTGATCAAGGCTTTCACACTCTCGGCATCGATTGCCGCGATGGGTTTGACCTGGAGCATCCAGGCCGCCGAGACCATCAAGGTCGGGATCCTGCACTCCTTGTCGGGGACCATGGCGATCTCTGAAACGTCGCTTAAAGACATGGCGCTGATGACCATCGAGGAGATCAACGCCAAAGGCGGCGTCAACGGCAAGATGCTCGAGCCGGTGGTCGTCGACCCGGCGTCGAACTGGCCGCTGTTCGCTGAAAAGGGTCGTCAGTTGCTGACCCAGGACAAGGTTGCGGTGGTGTTCGGTTGCTGGACTTCGGTGTCGCGTAAATCGGTGTTGCCGGTGTTTGAAGAACTCAACGGCCTGCTGTTTTACCCGGTGCAATACGAAGGCGAAGAGATGTCGCCGAACGTCTTCTACACTGGCGCGGCGCCAAACCAGCAAGCGATCCCGGCGGTGGAGTACCTGATGAGCGAAGAAGGCGGCAGCGCCAAGCGCTACTTCCTGCTCGGTACCGACTACGTCTACCCGCGCACCACCAACAAAATCCTGCGCTCGTTCCTGCACTCCAAAGGCGTCGCGGACAAGGACATCGAAGAGGTCTATACGCCGTTCGGCCACAGCGATTACCAGACCATCGTGGCCAACATCAAAAAATTCTCGGCCGGTGGCAAAACGGCGGTGATCTCCACGGTCAATGGCGACTCCAACGTGCCGTTCTACAAAGAGCTGGCCAACCAGGGCCTGAAAGCCACTGACGTTCCGGTGGTGGCGTTCTCGGTCGGTGAAGAAGAACTGCGCGGCATCGACACCAAGCCGCTGGTGGGCAACCTCGCGGCGTGGAACTACTTCGAATCCGTCGAGAACCCGGTCAACCAGAAATTCGTCGCCGACTGGAAAGCCTATGCCAAGAAGAAAAATCTGCCAGGCGCCGATAAAGCCGTGACCAACGACCCGATGGAAGCCACTTACGTCGGCATCCATATGTGGGCGCAGGCCGTGGAAAAAGCCAAGTCCACTGACGTCAACAAAGTCCGTGAAGCCCTGGCCGGCCAGACCTTCGCGGCACCGTCGGGTTATACCCTGACCATGGACAAGACCAACCACCACCTGCATAAGCCAGTGATGATCGGCGAGATCCAGGCCGATGGTCAGTTCTCGGTGGTCTGGCAGACCGAAGGCCCGATCCGCGCCGAGCCTTGGAGCCCATTCATTCCGGGTAACGACAAGAAGCCGGATTATGCGGTGAAGAGCAACTGAGCCACTGGGGCTTGAGCATGGAGCTCGAGCCCGACACAACTCCTGTGGGAGCGAGCCTGCTCGCTCCCACATTTAGTTCGCGCAAGGCCAATGATATGCCCACTGCCCTTTACCGCTTCATCTTCGCTCTCGCGCTGCTATTGCCGATAGCCGCCCATGCCGGCGACGCCGAAGACTTCGTCGTGGCCAATCCCGTGCAGCAAGCCAAACTGCTGGAGGCCTGGGCCGCGCAGCCCGATCCGGCCCGCATCGAGCTGATCAATGCCTTGCAACAAGGCCAATTGACCGTCGATGGCCAAGCCAAAACCCTGCGCCTGAACAACCGCCTGCGCGGTCTGATCGACACCGCGCTGGCCAGCCATCAACTGCTTGCCGCTGACGCCAAGGTGCGTCTGGCGGCTGCGCAACAACTGCAGAAAAGTGCCAAGCCGGCGCAATTGAAATTCCTCGACCGACAACTCGCCGGTGAACAGGATCAAGGCGTTCATGCCGCCCTGAGCCTGGCCCTGGCCAACCTGCAACTGGTGGACAGCGATCCGGCGGTGCGTCTGGCGGCCGTGCGGCTACTCGGAGAAACCGGAGATCCGCTGGCTCGCACCCGTCTGGAAAGTTTGCTCGAGGCCGGCGTCGAAGCCGACACCAACGTGCGTACCGCCGCCGAAACCAGCCTGGCCCAAGTCAAACGCAAACTGATGGTCGGCGAGATGCTCGGCCAGGCCTTCAGCGGTATGTCCCTGGGTTCGATTCTGCTGCTGGCGGCGCTGGGTCTGGCGATCACCTTCGGCTTGCTCGGCGTGATCAACATGGCCCACGGCGAGATGCTGATGCTTGGCGCCTACGCAACCTATATGGTGCAGTTGCTGTTCCAGCGTTTCCTCCCGCAAGCCATCGAGTTCTATCCGCTGGTGGCGCTGCCGGTGGCGTTTTTCGTCACCGCCGGGATCGGCATGGCGCTGGAGCGCACGGTAATTCGCCATCTCTACGGCCGTCCTTTGGAAACCCTGCTGGCGACCTGGGGCATCAGCCTGATGCTGATCCAGCTGGTGCGCCTGCTGTTCGGAGCGCAGAACGTCGAGGTCGCCAATCCGGCCTGGTTGTCGGGCGGCATTCAAGTGCTACCCAATCTTGTGTTGCCGTACAACCGCATCGTGATCATCGCCTTTGCACTGTTTGTGGTGCTGCTGACCTGGTTGTTGCTGAACAAGACCCGCCTCGGCCTGAACGTGCGCGCCGTGACCCAGAACCGCAACATGGCCGCCTGCTGCGGCGTGCCCACGGGGCGAGTGGACATGCTCGCCTTCGGCCTCGGTTCGGGTATCGCCGGGCTCGGTGGCGTGGCCTTGAGTCAGGTCGGCAACGTCGGTCCGGACCTGGGCCAGAGCTACATCATCGACTCGTTCCTGGTGGTGGTGCTCGGCGGTGTCGGTCAACTGGCCGGAAGCGTGCTGGCAGCCTTCGGCCTGGGCATTGCCAACAAGATCCTCGAACCACAGATCGGCGCCGTACTCGGCAAGATCCTGATCCTCGCGCTGATCATTCTGTTCATCCAGAAACGCCCGCAAGGACTCTTCGCACTGAAAGGACGGGTGATCGACTGATGAACCAGCCCCTGATGCTCACGGCTACGCAAAAAGCCGGAACCAAAGTCACCCTGATCGTCGGCAGTCTGGTGCTCGCACTGCTGCTGGCCTTGCCGCTGCTATCGCTGTTGGCGGCGGACAATCCGCTGCATGTCTCGGCCTATACCCTGACCCTGGTGGGCAAGATTCTCTGCTACGCGATTGTCGCGCTGGCGCTGGATCTGGTCTGGGGTTACGCCGGTTTGCTGTCCCTCGGCCACGGCCTGTTCTTCGCCCTCGGCGGTTATGCGATGGGCATGTATTTGATGCGCCAGACCGCGGGCGATGGGTTGCCGGCGTTCATGAGCTTTCTGTCGTGGACCGAATTGCCCTGGTACTGGACCGGCACCAGCAGCTTCCTATGGGCGATGTGTCTGGTGGTGCTCGCGCCGGGCTTGCTCGCGCTGGTGTTCGGTTTCTTCGCCTTCCGCTCGCGGATCAAGGGCGTGTACTTCTCGATCATGACCCAGGCCCTGACCTTCGCCGGGATGCTGCTGTTCTTCCGCAATGAAACCGGGTTTGGTGGCAACAACGGTTTCACCAATTTCCGCAGCATCCTCGGTTTCGGCATCACCGAACCAGGCACTCGGGCGGTGCTGTTTGTCGCCACTGTACTGCTGTTGGTCGCCAGCCTGTTCATCGGCTGGCGCCTGGCGCAGAGCAAGTTCGGCCGGGTGCTGACGGCCCTGCGTGACGCGGAAAACCGCCTGATGTTCTGCGGCTACGACCCGCGCGGTTTCAAGCTGTTCGTCTGGGTATTGAGCGCGGTGTTGTGTGGCTTGGCGGGTGCGCTGTATGTGCCGCAAGTGGGGATCATCAACCCCAGTGAAATGTCGCCGACCAACTCCATCGAAGCGGCAGTGTGGGTCGCTTTGGGCGGTCGCGGCACATTGATCGGGCCCCTGCTCGGCGCCGGTGTGGTCAATGGCATGAAGAGCTGGTTCACCGTGGCCTTCCCTGAGTACTGGCTGTTTTTCCTCGGCGCGCTGTTTATCGTCGTGACCCTCTATCTGCCTAAAGGCGTGATCGGCCTGCTGAAGAAAAGGGGCGACCAATGAGAATCACACCGACCGCTGAATTCATGCTCGAACCGATTCTCGAACCCAACAAAGACCAGGGCAGCAGCCGCGATGCCATCGGGCTGGGACAACGTGTCGAAAAAGGTCTCGACACCCGCCACGGCACCATCCTGACCCTGGAAGACATCAGCGTCAGTTTCGATGGTTTCAAAGCCCTGAACGATTTGAACCTGTACATCGGCGTTGGCGAATTGCGCTGCATCATCGGCCCCAACGGTGCCGGAAAAACCACGCTGATGGATGTGATCACCGGCAAGACCCGGCCCAGCCACGGCAAGGCCTGGTTCGGCGAGACCCTGGATTTGACGCGAATGAGCGAAGTACAGATCGCCCAGTCCGGGATCGGTCGCAAGTTCCAG
Source organism: Pseudomonas sp. KH_050 (assembly GCF_057838875.1). Classification (NCBI taxonomy): domain Bacteria; kingdom Pseudomonadati; phylum Pseudomonadota; class Gammaproteobacteria; order Pseudomonadales; family Pseudomonadaceae; genus Pseudomonas; species Pseudomonas sp. KH_050. The sequence continues at coordinate 5,903,878 of NZ_CM174478.1, forward strand.
AAGCCAACAGTGTTCGAAGCCTTGAGCGTGTTCGAGAACCTTGAACTGGCGCAAAAAACCGACAAGTCGGTGTGGGCCAGTCTGCGGGCCAGACTCAATGGCGAGCAGAAAGACCGAATTGCCGAAATCCTGGAAACCATTCGCCTGACCACCTCGGTCGATCGCCCGGCAGGATTGCTGTCCCACGGTCAGAAGCAGTTTCTGGAGATCGGCATGTTATTGATGCAAGACCCGCAACTGCTGCTACTCGATGAGCCCGTGGCGGGCATGACCGACGCCGAAACCGAATTCACCGCCGAGCTGTTCAAGAGCCTGGCCGGCAAGCACTCGCTGATGGTGGTGGAACACGACATGGGCTTCGTCGGCTCGATCGCCGACCACGTCACGGTGTTGCACCAGGGCAGCGTGCTGGCCGAAGGCTCGCTGGAGCAGGTGCAGGACAATGAGCGGGTGATCGAAGTGTATTTAGGCCGATAACCGACCTCCCCCGCAGGAGCTGCGTAGGAGCTGTCGAGCGAAGCGAGGCTGCGATCTTTTGATCTTCTTACATCACACCTCAGCAAGATCAAAAGATCAAAAGATCAAAAGATCAAAAGATCAAAAGATCAAAAGATCGCAGCCTGCGGCAGCTCCTACGAGAGCGGGTCTGTGTGAACCACAAGGAATTCCAACATGCTACAAGTCGACAAGCTGCACCAGTACTACGGCGGTAGCCACATCCTGCGGGGTCTGTCGTTCGACGTGAAGGTCGGCGAGGTCACCTGCCTGCTGGGGCGTAACGGCGTCGGCAAGACCACCCTGCTCAAATGCCTGATGGGCCTGCTGCCCGCCAAAGAGGGTGTGGTGAGCTGGGAAGGCAAAGCTATCACCGGGTACAAACCGCACCAGCGGGTGCATGCCGCAATCGCCTATGTGCCGCAAGGCCGGGAAATCTTCGGCCGGCTGACGGTGGAAGAAAACCTGCTGATGGGCCTGTCACGCTTTCCAGGCTCCGAAGCCAAAGAGGTCCCGGCGTTTATCTATGAGCTGTTCCCGGTACTGCAGCAAATGAAGCAGCGCCGTGGCGGCGATCTGTCCGGCGGTCAGCAGCAACAACTGGCTATCGGCCGTGCCCTGGCCAGCCGCCCTCGCCTGTTGATTCTCGATGAGCCCACCGAGGGCATTCAGCCATCGGTGATCAAGGAGATCGGGGCGGTGATCAAAAAGCTTGCAGCACGCGGTGACATGGCGATTCTGCTGGTGGAGCAGTTCTATGATTTTGCCGCCGAACTGGCCGATCAGTATCTGGTGATGTCCCGGGGTGAGATCGTCCAGCAAGGTCGTGGCGAAAACATGGAGGCCGAAGGTGTACGCGGGTTGGTTACGATCTAATCTGTAGCGTCCTGACGATAACTGGAAATCATGAATCTTCCTGCCCATACCACACTGTTCACCCCCAGCTGGCACGCCGAGCTGGAACTCGGCTACGCCCGCTTCGGCGACAGCACGCGTCCGGTCCAGCGCCGGCACAAAGGTCCGCTGCGAGTGCAGAAGCATTTGTATGCCGAAGGGCCTGAAGTCTGCCAACACATCATCGTTCACCCACCGGGCGGGATTGCCGGCGGCGACCGGCTGGACATCAGCGCCCATGTCGGCGCCGATGCCTGGGCGCAATTGACCAGCCCCGGTGCGGCCAAGTGGTATCGCGCCGCCGGCCCGGCCTACCAGACGCTGGACTTACACGTTGCAGCCGGTGCGACGCTGGAATGGCTGCCGCAGGAAACCATCATCTTCAGCGCCGCCCAGGCCGAACTCAGCACGACAATCGAACTTGAAGGCAACGCCAGGTTGTTCTACTGGGATGTGGTGGCGTTGGGGCGCCCGGCCAGCGGCGAGCGCTTCGATCTGGGGCATTTCCAGGCGCAACTGGATATCCGCCGCGACGGGCAGTTGCTCTGGCATGAACGCCAGCGCATTGTCGCAGATGACGGTTTGCTCGACTCACCGATCGGGCTCGACGGGCAGCCGGTGTTTGCGACCTTGCTGGTAACCGGTGAAATTGATAGCGAATTGCTGGAAGTCTGCCGCTCGTTGCCCAATCCGGTGCGCGGTGACCTGACCCAGCTGCCGGGGTTGTTGGTCGCCCGTTGTCTAGCGAGTGAAGCCTTGCAGGCACGGGGCTGGCTGATCGATTTGTGGCGGTTGCTCAGGCCGGCCTTGCTCGGCCGCGAAGCCATACCCCCCAGAATATGGAGCACATGAACACCGCCCCCCTGCATATTCAACACAATTTGACATGGACCCATAATGGACCTGACACCACGCGAAAAAGACAAGCTGCTGATCTTCACCGCCGGCCTCGTGGCCGAGCGGCGGCTGGCCCGCGGCGTGAAACTCAACTACCCGGAAGCCATGGCCTACATCTCCGCCGCCCTGCTCGAAGGCGCCCGTGACGGCCGGACCGTGGCCGAACTGATGCACTACGGCACCACCCTGCTCAGCCGCGAACAAGTGATGGAAGGCATCCCGGAAATGATCCCGGAAATCCAGGTTGAAGCGACCTTCCCCGATGGCACCAAACTGGTCACCGTCCACCAACCTATTGCCTGAGACCGCACCATGACTTACAGCATTCGTGATGCGCAGCATGCCGACCTGCCAGCGATCCGCGACATCTACAACGATGCCGTGCTCAACACCACGGCGATCTGGAACGAACAAGCCGTCGACCTCGGCAATCGTCAGGCCTGGTTCAGCGCCCGGCAATCCCAGGGATACCCGATTCTGGTAATTGTCGACGGCGACAACAGCGTACTGGGCTACGCTTCGTTTGGTGACTGGCGGCCTTTTGATGGCTTCCGCCACACCGTCGAGCATTCGGTTTACGTGCGCAGTGACCAACGGGGTAACGGTCTCGGCCCACGGCTGATGGAAGCGCTGATCGAGCGCGCCAACGGCTGCGGCAAACACGTGATGGTCGCGGCCATCGAGAGCGGCAACACAGCCTCGATTCGCCTGCACCAACGAGCCGGCTTCACCATCACCGGTCAGATGCCCCAAGTGGGCACCAAGTTCGGCCGCTGGCTCGACCTGACCTTTATGCAGCTGACCCTCAACCCAGGCGCGGAGCCCCCAGTCGCCCACCAGGAGTAATTTCCGATGAACGCCGCTCAACTGCGTCGAGTCCATGCTGAAAGCTTTGCGCACTATCGCCAGGGTTTGATTGAACTGCTGCTCGAGGCCGTGGGTTATGGCGCCAATGTCGGCTTCATGGCAGACCTGGATGCCACTCAGGCCCGCGCTTATTTCGATGAAGTGCAGGCGAACCTTGAGCAAGGCAACCTGCTGCTTTGGGTTGTGGTCAAGGACGAACAGGTACTGGCCAGCGTGCAGCTTGCACTCTGCCAGAAAGCCAACGGGCGCAATCGCGCCGAAGTGCAAAAACTGCTGGTGCGTGAACACGCACGGCGACGTGGCCTGGGCCAGCAGTTGATGAGTGCCCTCGAGATTGCCGCCAGCCAGCACAAACGCGGCATGCTCTACCTCGACACCGAAGCCGGTTCGGGCGCCGAAGACTTCTATCGCACCCAAGGCTACACCCGTGCCGGTCAAATCCCCGACTACGCCTGCAACCCGAGCGGCAAGTACCGCCCGACTGCCCTCTACTACAAAATCCTCGGAGCCGTTGAATGATCCCCGGTGAATATCAGATCCAGCCCGGCGACATCGAACTCAACGCCGGACGCCGCACCTTGAGCCTGAGTGTCGCCAACCGCGGCGACCGGCCGATCCAGGTCGGCTCGCACTATCACTTTTTCGAAGCCAATGACGCTCTGACCTTCGACCGCGCCGCCAGCCGTGGAATGCGCCTGAACATCCCGGCCGGCACTGCCGTGCGCTTCGAACCGGGGCAGACCCGCGACATCGAGCTGGTGGACCTGGCCGGACTGCGCCGTGTATTCGGGTTTGCCGGGCGGGTAATGGGTGATCTGGATTGAAATTTTCGGCGCCCCCGAAAAGATCGCAGCCTGCGGCAGCTCCTACGCCGACCGCAGGCACCCGCGATCTCGTGTGATCACCCCCACCCCCCCAATTTCGCGCTCCTACCCATCCCCCGTAGGAGCTGCCGAAGGCTGCGATAGCGAGCTACGCGAGCGGTCTCAAACCCAATTGAATCCCAAGGCAAACCCAATTAAACCCCAAGGCAACCCCATGAAAATTTCAAGACAAGCCTACGCCGACATGTTCGGCCCTACCGTCGGTGACAAGGTCCGCCTGGCCGATACCGAGCTGTGGATCGAGGTGGAAAAAGACTTCACCACCTACGGCGAAGAAGTGAAATTCGGTGGCGGCAAAGTAATCCGCGACGGCATGGGTCAGGGCCAGTTGCTCGCCGCCGGGGTCGTCGACACCTTGATCACCAACGCGCTGATCATCGACCACTGGGGCATCGTCAAGGCTGACGTCGGTCTCAAGGACGGGCGCATCGCCGGCATCGGTAAGGCCGGCAATCCGGACATCCAGCCCGACGTGACCATCGCCGTCGGCGCCAGCACCGAAGTCATTGCCGGTGAAGGCATGATCCTCACCGCCGGTGGCATCGACACCCATATCCACTTCATCTGCCCTCAGCAGATCGAAGAAGCGCTGATGAGTGGCGTCACCACCATGATCGGCGGCGGCACCGGACCTGCCACCGGCACTAACGCCACCACTTGCACCTCCGGGCCCTGGCACCTGGCGCGCATGCTGCAGGCCGCCGATGCGTTCCCGATGAACATCGGTTTCACCGGCAAGGGCAACGCCAGCCTGCCGGAGCCGCTGATCGAACAGGTCAAGGCCGGGGCCATCGGCCTCAAGCTGCACGAAGACTGGGGCACCACACCGGCGGCCATCGACAATTGCCTGAGCGTTGCCGACCAGTACGATGTGCAGGTGGCAATCCACACCGACACCCTGAACGAATCCGGCTTCGTCGAAACCACCCTCGCCGCGTTCAAGGGCAGAACCATTCACACCTACCACACCGAAGGCGCGGGTGGCGGTCATGCCCCGGACATCATCAAGGCCTGTGGTTTCCCCAACGTTCTGCCGAGTTCGACCAACCCGACCCGGCCGTTCACCCGCAACACCATCGACGAACACCTGGACATGCTGATGGTCTGTCACCACCTGGACCCGAGCATTGCCGAGGATGTGGCCTTCGCCGAAAGCCGTATCCGCCGCGAGACAATTGCCGCCGAAGACATCCTTCACGACCTCGGCGCCTTCTCGATGATCAGCTCCGACAGCCAGGCCATGGGCCGTGTCGGCGAAGTCATCACCCGCACCTGGCAGACTGCCGACAAGATGAAAAAGCAGCGCGGCCCGCTGCCGGGTGATGGCGAAGGCAACGACAACTTCCGCGCCAAACGTTACATCGCCAAATACACCATCAACCCGGCAATTACCCACGGCATCAGCCATGAAGTCGGCTCGGTCGAAGTGGGGAAATGGGCCGATCTGGTGCTCTGGCGCCCGGCATTTTTTGGCGTCAAACCGACCCTGATCCTCAAGGGCGGGGCGATTGCCGCCAGCCTGATGGGCGACGCCAACGCCTCGATCCCGACACCGCAACCGGTGCATTACCGGCCGATGTTTGCGAGTTATGGCGGATCCCTCCACGCCACCAGCCTGACGTTTATCAGCCAGGCTGCGCTGGAGGCAGGGATTCCCGAGTCATTGGGTCTGAAGAAGAGAATCGCAGTGGTCAAAGGCTGTCGTGAGGTGCAGAAAACCGACCTGATCCACAACGACTATCTGCCGAGCATTGAGGTGGATTCGCAGACCTATCAGGTTAAGGCCGATGGTGTGTTGCTGTGGTGTGAACCGGCTGATGTGTTGCCGATGGCGCAGCGGTATTTTCTGTTTTGACCCCCTGACAAGAAAACCCCGAATGCCGCTTCATTGGCGACATTCGGGGCTTTTGGCTTTTGGGAAGAGATCTATGATCCAGGTGCGGATCGACCGCGACGTACCATCAGTTTTCGGTGTCCGCCCCAGACATTTCCATTTTCGTCAGTTGCGCTATGACCCCTGTCTCTGTATCCCGGTACTCCTTTAGCAGCGCCTCATTCTTGAGTCTGAACGCTTCACTTGTCATGGTGCCCAGGGTGTCCGCTAACGTCTCCAGACTGGCGATAGTCGAGGCCAACGCCTCCTCGAATTTCGACGCGTATTTTCTTTTCAAAAATGTTTGCCAGAAATCACGCTGGGTGGTCGCATCGATCTCTGCCGGCGAATTATCCATAGCCAGTACCTTGAGCTGTGCGTCGTCAAGCATCGCTGCCGTAACATCGGCCACTGCGGTGAACCTGGCCTGATCTGGCTGCCCCGGCAACCCCAACCTGTCCTTCAGACCGAGGCGATAAGCCAGGCGTATTTCTACCCTGTCAATCAGCAAAACTTCTTGCACTTTTTCATCCAGAGTCATATCGGTTTCAGCGATAGCGTGAATCCGCTCATCGGCGATTTTTTCCGCAATCTTTTCAACCTCGTCCAGCCGAAACAAACCTTTTGCCAGCTTTAAAAGTTCCGATGCTGCCTGCTTATCATCGCTCAGCGTCAGCCCGTCTCGGGCCAGGATCTTGACTTCCAGTCGGCTGAAAATCAGCGCAGCCCCGTCAGCACAGGTTTCCACGTCTCCTGCCAACGCATACAACTCGGTGCGCAGTTCTTGCGATTGCGCGGCGGCATCCAGTAGTTTCCATACCCGCGCCTTCAGGTCTGGATATGACTTCTCAAAGTCCGCTGTATCCTTCAGGCCCTCTAATAGCCTGAAGAACTCCTCACTCTCACTGGTCGTCCTGCCAGCCTCACCCCCTTGAGCTTCCCTCTCGAGAAGCTCTTGATCTAAAAGGTTCCACTGCTCCGTCCTTGCAGCCCTGTCACTGGCTGGGGTATCGGTCAGCCAGCGCTCAAGCCTCGCGCTGGAACTCGCTAGTGGCGCAGCCGGCGCGGCAGGTGCAATTACCCCCGGAATCACCTCATCCTGAGAGAAGCGCATCCAGGCATGCGCATAATCTTCCAGCCCCTGGGGCGTAAACGGGTTCTGATCCAGACCCGTCGACGCAAATACCCTCCTGGCAGCGTCTGCATGCTCCGCGGACGGATTCAGGATTTCGTCAGGAGCCCGCCCGATGTAATTGTCACGCAAGTCGAGCTCATACAGCCTGGGCAAATCCAGCAACCCGGCCGGCCACTCGACCAGACCGGTGTTGTACAGACTGATACGGCCCAACGCCGGCATTCGGCTGAAGTCAGGAGCCCGGCTTAACGGCGAGTTGCTCAGTCGCAACGTCTCCAGAGTCGAGCAGGCCTCCAGCGTTTCGAGCGAGCTCGGGCTCAGTGCAATGGTGTTTTCGCCAAGATCGAACCCCCGAAGCGTCGGTATGTCCACCAGTGCACCCGGAAGGCTTTGCAAATTATTCCCCCCCAGATCCATCTGTTTCACGTTGGGGAAAGCCTTCAGGAAATCATCAGGCACCTGGCCAAGCCCCATGCCGCGAAGGTTCAACACACGCACATGAGTGAACGTCGCTCGGGACAATACCGGAAGTTCCGCCACGTGCATTCCTGCCAGATCGAGTCCTTCGCCCAAAGGATCAAGTCCATCGAAGAACTGATGACGATCCAGTTTTTGCCAGCACCTCTTGAACCGCTCTGCGGTGACCTGCTTGTCATACTCACTCACCGGTTCAGCAGAGCCATCGGACAGCACCCGAGAAGTCGGCTTCTTCACCCAGGATTCCAGTTCATCTGTCAGACTGGCGAACTCCGCCTCGAAGTTGACCAGGTAGAGTTCACGCTGGGTACCAAAACGCTCAAGCAAACGATCGACCTCCGCCGTCGTATACTCGGGAAAAAGAGTCAGCACCCGTGCCCGATCTACCGTTTGCCGCCGGCTGACGCCTACCCCGCGCCCGCTCAGTGGATAACCCAGACGGCCATCAGACCAACGCTTCGGTGCTTTGAACCAGGGCTTGATCGGCTGCATGTTCAAAACCGGGCGTAGCTCATCCCGCGAGAGCGCATGCTGTTTGACCAACGCTTTCAACTCCGGCCCCTGCCCCACGTGAGGCAGACCCAAAGCGGCGCGATGGGTATCGGGCAAGGCATGCTGAAGGGCGGCATAGAGATCGTCAGCGCCGTGCAATTGACCATCTTCCTCATCACGCGCCTCATACGATCCTTTTTCGTTTCGCACCAGAACCTTGCGACTTGCAGCATCCTCAGGGCCAACACTGGCGCGCAGTGTTCCGTCGAATGAGCCGTCCCGTACCTCAATCCGTAAACCGTTCGGCCAGCCGGGCAGCTTCTTGAGTGTATTGAGCACGAGATTCTCTGTGTCCGCACTTATCAGTGCGTCCAGGTAAAGCCCCTCGAACGCTCGCGACAGACGCACTTCGCGCTGGACCCAGCGCAACTCCTCCGCCAGCCCTAACGGTATGGGTTTGGTCTGCAGCCGGTCGGTGAAGTCCCACTTGTTCATTTGTTGTCGTTCGGTACTGCTCGCGTCGGCCAACAGCCCTTCGATAACGCTCGCGGGCACGCTGGGATAGCGCCCTTTAATCAGCTTTACCCGAGGATCGCTATCCCTGGTCTTACTGGCGTAATGGTCATTGAATATCTCGGCTTTATGGCTTTCGGCAAGCTTGGCGATGTTCCCACGCAGTGTCTCGATGCGCTCTTCCAGAGAACCACGGGGGGTTCCAGGATTTTTGCCGAGCACCCCATTGGTTTCGCTCTCATCGAGGCTTTCCAGGAGCGTTTTCAGCAGCTTCCCACTCCGTACCTGCGCATCATTTATCTGCACGGTCCGTGTCGCGCCCTTTGGATTGACGTATTCCCAAACCGTCTTCGTCTGCGCGTCGAGAACCCGTATCGATACCGTATCCGGCCATTTGCCATAACGCGTCATGACATGCAGTTGATCGATCGAATAATCCTCGGCTGACCGTGTGGCGCTGTCACTCTTCATGTCGGCGATAAATTCCTCGAGCTGCCTGTAAACGTCAAATCGACTGATCGTATCGGCCAGCATGGGCGCAGGCGGCTCGTTCTCGACATGCATTTTGCGCAAGACGTCTTCAGAGGTATCACTGACACTGCGGATCTGCGCAAGCTCAGCATCGCTGAACTCACTGACAGAGTGACCGAGGCGCCTCATCAGCTCAGTCCCCTTCCAGGTCCGGGGTTGGTCCACTTCATGAGTCCAGGCCCCGGAACCGTTATGGTTCAACTCGGGCGTATAGGCATCCGGGCGGGCAGGTTGCTGAATCCTGTATTTACCGCTAGTCGGCTCCTTTTTCACCGCATAGTACTTATCCTCCAGCGGCAAAATGTCTTGACCATCGTAACGATGCAGGCCCAGATCATCAGGCTTCGTACTCAGCGTCGGTATTTTCTGCTCATAGCCTTCCAGCGAGGGCTTCCATAAAAGACTCTTCCCGTCAGGCATCTTGACGGGTTTCAAAGCATCGACGACGCCGGGAACATTGATCGCGGGTATCACTTTTGCACCCGCTGCGATAAAAGCGACATTCAACGCCACACTCGAAAAGTGTTCCCACATCTCTTTGAATTCGCCTTGCTCGGCGGCCTCGATTCCCTCGAACGCCTCGGTCATCATCTGAGCGGCGCCAACCACCAGCATGATTTCGCCAAGCCCGGGCACCACAAAGGCGGCAAGGTTGAACACGCTCAAGACCGCGCTGATGTAACTCTCCATTTTTTTGAGCCGGGCTTGTTTGTCTTCATCGTCGGTAGGAACCGCCACCGCCCGGGCATCATTGATGATTTTGTTGACTCTCTCCTGGCGCAGATACTCCCAAAGATTGCCCTGAACGGCATTTTCCCCTATCGACAGACGCACGCTCCGCTGATTCGGGATGGGCGTGTAATCCTCAGACTGCGTATAGGTTTCAGTCGGATCGAGACGTATGCCCAATGAACGGAAAAAACTCCCCTGATCGCGTTGTGGAACAAAACGGCTAAAAAAAAGCCGATAAGCCGACGTATGCAAACGCGCCTTCAGATCAACTTCGAAATCCACTGACGATGCGTACTCTTTGAGAGGCTGAAGCGGATCACCCGGAATATAGACGACCAAGCGCTCGACACGGTCGCTGCTCTGGCGATCGGGACCGATCAGCACAATCGCGCTCAGGTCGACATCCAGCATCTTCAGTCCGGCATAGCCCACCGCTCGCCCATCCAGGGTGATACCGGGCTTGTTACCCACTACCTGCAGCAGCATCTGATAGGCATCGGCGCTGATGCCTGACTTCACCCCATCCGCTCCCGGCGTCAGATGCTGCATATAGGCCACCTGTGCCGACACAGCCAGCATGTGCTTTTGGTTGCTGCTGAGTGTGGTGTCTACTACCGCACGCTCCCAAGCGTCATCTGGCGTGAGAATGGCACTGATATGCTTCTGATATTGGCGCCCCAGGTCCAGGCTGCGACATAACTCGGCAAACGCCTCGGGGGCGATCGATACAGCCTGCTCCATGACCGCAAACCGGGTCGCCATGACCTCGCCGTCGTAAGAACTCCATCGGGTAATGATTTGGCAATCGTCACAGCTGCTTTTCTGCGCTTCATCAGGCTCGAAGTTACCCAGCGCCGCCTCCAGCAAGGTGATACCCCGATAGACATAATTCAGTGAAGAGTCTGTCTCCTGATCCACTACAAGAAACTGATAATAGTCGTTTCTCGGTGGTGCCCCGAAACGGTACTTACGGGCAAAAAAAACCTCCCTGACATTTAGCGCCAGTTTGAATTTATCCTGGATGGCCTGGGTCAGTAACGGTTCGGCGAACTCAAAGATATCCTGAATGCCACCCAGAATTTTATCGACGCTATTGAGCGAGTTACGATAGTCGGCATGACTTTCTTTCAAAGCGACTTTCATCGCAGAAGACGCTTTTTTATACCAGTCGGGAAGAACCAACTGATGGGCACTGAGTTCTTTTTGTCTTTTATCGGAAGCCCCCGTATACCACCCAGGAACTTTACCCTTCAAAAACTCATCATTAACCCCGTTGTTCTCGGGCGACAAGGACGGCAAACCTTCCATAGATTCTACAGCTCCATGTTGTGACATTGATAACGACCTAAGGCATTTATAGAGAGACTCAGCTTACTCATCGACGCCTGAAAAAATAAAATCAAATAAACTCATTTAACTCACCAAATAACAGCCAGCACACGTCTAATAAATCGTCATGAAAAATAACTAAGTACCACCTTGTTAACACATCAAGGCAGACACCTTCGTCAGTGCTTGCAGCAGGGGAACGACAAAGGCGCCAGAATGCGCCACACTTCATGACTATCTCTGTCCAGCAAGGTCACCGGCCATGCGCCTGTCCGAATTCATCGTGCAACACGTGGATCGCATCGTCGATGAGTGGGAGCAATTCGCCAAGGCCATCGCACTTGACGTCGACTCAATGAGCCGTGCGATGCTGCGCGACCATGCAAAGTCGATCCTGCTGGCCGCGTCACGGGACATGCAGACCGCACAGAGCGCCAGCGAACAGGCCGCGAAAGCCAAGGGCGAAGGGCCGGAGAAAACCCCGAGCCTGGATCAAGCCGCGGCCAGCCACGGTGAGCTCAGACATACCGTCGGTTTTGACCTGGTGCAGATGACTTCGGAATTTCGGCATTTACGCGCCTGTGTGATTCGCCTGTGGGTCAACAGCCTGGAGTCGCCGGAACTGGCCTATTTCCAGGACATGATCCGCTTCAACGAGGCCATCGACGAAGCCCTGGCCGAGTCCACCGCGGCCTATGCCGAGCAGGTCGATCGTTCGCGGGATATCTTCCTGGCCATTCTCGGCCATGACCTTCGCGCCCCCTTGCAGGCCGTGAGCATGTCCACCGAGATGCTGGTGCGCAAAGCCAAACTGGATACCGATGCGCTGACCTACGTTTCACTCATCAAGAACGGTGCCCGCCATATGGCCGTGATGGTCAACGATTTGCTGGAGTTCGTGCGCAGCCGTCTGGGCAACGGCCTGCCCATCGAACCAACGCTCATGGACCTGGCCAGCGCTGCGCAGGCCGCTATCGATGAAGCCTGCGCCGGGCAGCCCGACTGCACTGCAACCTTGAATGTCCAGGGAGACACCCAAGGGGAATGGGACCGTGGACGGCTTGATCAATTGCTGCAGAACCTGATCGGCAACGCGCTGCAGCATGGTGCCAATAAACGCCCGGTGACCTTGAGTATCACCGGCGGCGAAGAGCAGGTGATCCTGACCATACACAACTATGGCGAGCCGATTCCCGAAGACGCCCAGGTCACCATCTTCGACCCGTTGGTACGCAGCGCCAGCGAGGAGATCGCCGGTCGTTCCACCAGCCTTGGCCTGGGGCTTTTCATTGTCCGGGAAGTGGTGATTGCCCATCAGGGCACGATCGAAGTCAGCTCGAATGAGGCAGACGGCACGACCTTTACCGTGGTGCTGCCCAAGCGCTCGGGGCAAGCGCAAGCTTCCTAGGGATGGTTGGGGTTTTTCTGACAGGTTTTGAGGGTTGCGCTGGTTGATGGGCGCGGATAACCTTCTTGGGTCGCTGCCAATTCAGCGACCGGGCCTGGAAACCCGAGGAGCAAAAAGGCGCGACAGCGTCCACATAACACATGCCGACGCTTTTTTTGCGCCCGCAGTTCTGCGTTATGGCGGCTGTGCGTGGGAGACCTTCGGGTCTGCCGGGTTCCTTTTGCCTCGGTTTTCCAGCCCGCGCATAGCTGCCACCCTTTCGTCTGGAAACGAAAATGGCAGCTCCTCATGAGCAAAAGGGAGCTTTACCATGAAAAAAATCACCCCCGATCCACCAGAAACCCCCAGCGTTCCCCCCTACGATCCCTTCGATTCCAAAAAGCTCCACGAGGCTGCCGAACGAGCCCTCGATCACCACTTCAAGCCATCCCTCGACAACCTCCGCAGTTCCGATACCTCGACGACGAACCTCTTCACCGTCGCCACCCACATCGACACCGAAAGCCTGCTGGCCAACGCCTCCGAAACGCTGGCGTCGATCAATGCCATTGCCGGCGACCTGGCCTTTGACCTCGAAGGCTCGCGTCGCAGCGTGGCGTTGGGGATTTATCAGATGATCGAGTTGTGCAAGTTGTTGGTGGATCAGGCGCTGGAGCAGGTGGATCAGCGGGTTTGTCCGGGCAAGGGTTAGAGCGTGGTTTGTCAGGTAGACATTGGGTGAATGCAAGACCATCGCGAGCAAGCCCGCTCCCACAGGCTATGGGCCGATCACACTATCGTGGCCTGACATAAATCCAAATGTGGGAGCGGGCTTGCTCGCGATAGCGGTCTCAAGGACAACAATGGTCTCGGCTTTACTCCACCACCAACCGCCCCAACCGCTGCTTGAGCATCCGATTCTCGGCCCGCAGTTGCTGGACCTCCTCGAGCAGGTCCAGGGCCAGGGCGACCCCTTCCCATTCCAGCTCAAGATCGCGCCGCAGCTTGGCCGCGCGTTTGGCCAGGGCCAGTTCGTAGTCGGTAAACAACCAATCCTTGGGCGCCTTGCCCTGAGGTTCGAGGATGCCGTGTTCGACGATTTCGATCACGTAGGCAGCCGACAAATCGGTCACCTCACAGAATTCTTCCATGCCCAGTTGAACGATCAGGGGACTGCTCATGATCAGCTACTCCAGTGTTCTCTCGGGTTAAAAGCGGCTTTTTCCGCCAGTTCCTGCCACAACGCCTTGATCTCGTCGCCGCAGTGTTTGGGCATGACCGCTTTCAATTGCACGAACAGATAACCACGGTGGCCTGCCTTATTCAGCAGGCCATGGCCTTTGACGCGCATGCGCTGACCATTCTGGCTACCGGCCGGAACTTTAAGATGGATCTTGCCGGTCAGGGTCGGCACGGCGACTTCGGCCCCCAAAGCCAGTTCCCAGGGAGCCAGCGGCAGGGTGACGATCAGGTTCTCGCCTTCGACATCGAATTTCGGATGCGGCGCAAAGCGGATGATCAGATACAGGTCGCCATTGGGACCGCCACCCACGCCAGGTGCGCCCTGGCCTTTGAGGCGGATTCGCTCGCCGTCGGCCACGCCGGCCGGAATCTTCACATTCAAGCTTTTGCTGGTATTGCTGACGTGCTGGCCGGCGGCGTTGTACTGCGGCACCTGGAAGCTGACTTTCTTTGACTCGGTCGACAGGGTTTCCTCAAGAAAAACCGCTAATTCCATTTCCACGTCTTGCCCTCGACGACCGGCGCTACGGCCTGATTGTCCACCACTGAAACCACCACTACGCGAGCCGAAGATCGAACTGAAGAAGTCCGAAAAATCGCCGCTGTCCTGAGCACCGAAGCCGCCCGCGCCGCCACGTCCCTGCCAGCCCGGCGGACCCTGGAACGGCTGGCCGTGCTGACCATATTTGCGCAGGTCGTCGTATTCGGCGCGCTTGTCGGCACTTTTCAGCGCTTCATAAGCTTCCGACGCGTCCTTGAACTTGCTCTCGGCGTCCTTTTCCTTGCTGACATCGGGGTGGTATTTGCGCGCCAGCTTGCGGTACGCGGCCTTGATCGCCTTGTCATCCGCAGTCGGCTCCACACCGAGTATCTTGTAATAGTCTTTGAAGTCCATCGAGGGAATCACCATCCGTTATCGATATCGCGCAGCCAGGTACAGCATGCTCTGTTTGGCAGCATTTGGATTGACCGATCTCAATCTTGTGACCGGGCAGCGCTTCAGAAGTTTATCGACAACCGGCGCCCAACTCTTGAATTTGCGCGGGTTGCCAGGGCCATGCCTGCAAGTTTGGGGCGAAGGATAGCCTTTCAAGACACTTATCGCTGCGATTTAGCGGATAGTCGGCCTACGATTCTTCGCCGCACTGACATACACTGCGCGGCCGTTTTTTAACCGGAACTCGATAGACATGAAAAACGCATCTCCAGCCCGTGCCTGCGGCATCGACTTTGGCACGTCCAACTCCACTGTCGGCTGGCTGCGCCCCGGCATGGAAACGCTTATCGCGCTGGAGGACGACAAAATCACCCTGCCCTCGGTGGTCTTCTTCAA
Source organism: Pseudomonas sp. KH_050 (assembly GCF_057838875.1). Lineage (NCBI taxonomy): Bacteria > Pseudomonadati > Pseudomonadota > Gammaproteobacteria > Pseudomonadales > Pseudomonadaceae > Pseudomonas > Pseudomonas sp. KH_050. The sequence continues at coordinate 5,918,959 of NZ_CM174478.1, forward strand.
TATCGAAGAACGCCGCCCGGTCTACGGTCGGCTGGCGCTGCACGAATACCTGGAAGGTTACGAAGGCCGGCTGATGCGCTCGCTCAAGAGCCTGCTGGGCTCCAAGCTGATCAAGCACGACACCAGCGTGCTCGGCACGGCCATGCCGTTCAAGGATTTGCTCGGGCTGTTCATCGGCCAGCTGAAAAAGCGCGCCGAGGCGACCGCCGGTCGCGACTTCGAAGAAGTGGTTCTCGGCCGTCCGGTGTTTTTCGTCGACGATGATCCGATGGCCGACCAGGAAGCAGAAAACACCCTGGTGGACGTGGCACGCGCCATTGGCTTCAAGGATGTGTCCTTCCAGTACGAACCGATTGCCGCCGCCTTCGACTATGAGTCGACCATCGAACGCGAAGAGCTGGTGCTGATCGTCGACATCGGCGGTGGTACTTCTGACTTCTCGCTGGTGCGTCTGTCCCCCGAACGCCGCGCCATCGACCACCGCCACGACGACATCCTCGCCACCGGTGGTGTGCATGTGGGTGGTACCGACTTCGACAAGCAGCTGAGCCTGCAGGGTGTGATGCCGCTGTTTGGTTACGGCAGCCGGATGAAGAGCGGCGCTTATATGCCCACCAGTCAGCACATGAGCCTGGCGACCTGGCACACCATCAATTCGGTGTACTCGCAGAAATCCCAGTTGGCACTGGGCAGCATGCGCTATGACATCGAAGACACCGGTGGCATCGACCGCCTGTTCAAGTTGATCGAACAGCGCGCCGGGCACTGGCTGGCGATGGAAGTGGAAGAAACCAAGATCCAGCTGACCCACGCCGAAAGCCGTCACGTGCCGCTTGATCGCATCGAGCCGGGTTTGAGTGTGGAATTGAGCCGGACTATGTTCGAGTCGGCCATCGACAATCAGCTGGAACGCATCCGCAACAGCGTCACGCAATTGCTCAACGATGCCGATGTACGCGTCGATCAGGTCGATACGGTGTTCTTCACCGGCGGCTCGAGCGGCATCCCGGCCCTGCGCCAGAGCGTCTCGGCGATGCTGCCGAACGCGCGGCATGTCGAAGGGAACATCTTTGGCAGCATCGGCAGCGGTCTGGCGATCGAGGCGAAAAAGCGCTACGGCTGATTCAGCGCAGATCCCATGTGGCGAGGGGGCTTGTCGGCACGCCGCATCGCCCCGCTCAGCTGCGCAGCAGTCGTAAATTCAGCATATGCGGTGTGCCTGATAGAGCCGGGTTGCAGATTTTAGGGCCGCTTCGCGACCCAGCGGGGGCAAGCCCCCTCGCCACAAAGTAGCCAGCGGCTTCTTGTGCCCGCGCTAAACCAACCCCGCCAGCTTCAACTCACTCTTCAGATACGCGTAGTAAATCGGCCCCGCCACCACCCCGGGTAAACCGAACGCGGCTTCGAATACCAGCATCGCCAGCAGCAACTCCCAGGACTTGGCACTGATCTGCCCTCCGACGATCCTCGCGTTGAGGAAGTATTCCAGCTTGTGGATAACGATCAGATAACCCAGCGCCGCCATCGCTACCCAGATCGACAGTGACAGGCCGACGATGGTGATCAGGGTGTTCGATATCAGGTTACCGATGACCGGTAGCAGGCCGAGCAGGAAGGTCAGCACGATCAGGGTTTTGGTCAGCGGTAATTTGATCCCGAACATCGGCAGGACCACCGCCAGGAAAATCCCGGTGAAGAAGGTATTGAGCAGGGAAATCTTGATCTGCGCGAAGACGATATTGCGAAACGCCTTGACCAGCAGGGTCAAGCGATCAAACAACGCCGCAGCCAGCGGTTTGCGCTGGGTGAGATCCGGTATCCGCTGCAAGGCGATGATCGCGCCGAGCACCATGCCGATCAGCAGCGTCACGAACATGTGCGCGGCGTCCTTGCCCACCAGTTGCAGATCACTCAGGTGTTTGCTCAGCCAGTCGCCGATGGCCACACGGAACTCGGCAGCGCTGGCGGGCAGATAAGCGTCGATAAACGGTGGCAACTGCCCGCGGGCCTTGTCCACCACGCCCATGAACTTGTCCAGGGAAGCGCCAGGGTTCTCCGCCTCATGCAAGAGAAAACTGATGGCTCCGGCAAAGATCAGCGTCAGTACGCTGACCACCAAAGTGCCCAGCAATGCCACCGCCAACCAGCGTGCCCGGCGCCCTTCGATCAGCCGTTGCAGTTGTGGAGTGAGCATATTGACCAGCTCGAACACCAACAAACCGGCGAGCAGGCTCGGCAGCAGCCGTAACGGCAAGACCAGTAACAAGCCACCAAAAATGATCACCCAACTGAAGTACAACAGATGACGCTGAGAAAACGTTGGCATAAAGCCTCAAAACGAACGGCGATAAAGGATTGGCAGTCTGCCAGCGTTCAGACGCTGAAGCGAGTGCCTGCATTTTGTGGGAGCGTGCTTGCCCGCGAAGAACGATTACGGGATATATCTGATACACCGCGACGTCTATTTCGCCTGTCGGAGTGCAGACAAACCCTGTTACACCTTCAGCGGATCTGCAAGCTGGTCCTTCGATATTGCTCGGGGGTACAACCGGCCTGGCGCTGGAACATCGCGATAAAAGCTGACCCGGTGCTGTAGCCCATGTCGAATGCAATCTCCTGAATGCTGCGCTGACTGTCCAGTGCTTCGATCGACGCCAGAAAGCGCAGACGCTGACGCCACTCGCCAAAGCTCATGCCCAGCTCGCGGACAAACTGCCGGGCCAAAGTGCGCTCGCTGACATGCACCTGGTCGGCCCAGTGCGCCAACGGATGGTTATCACCTGGTTCGGCCTGCAGCGCTTCGAGCACACTGAGCAGAGCGGGACTGCTGGCGTAAGGCAAATAGCAGGTGTGTACTGGCGCTTGCTGCAATTGGTCGACCAACACTTGAGCCAGGCGAGCATCGGTTTCGTGCTCAGGGATCTTCACGTCGCGAGCAGCGAAGTCCTTGAGGATGGCCTTGAGAATGTCGCTGATCGCCAGCGTGCAGGCTTGTTGCGGCAAGTCGCGGCACAGCTCGGGTGCCAGACAGACCGCGCGATAATTGATCGGCTGGGCGCTGTAGAAACTATGCTCGGTATCCGGCGGCACCCATACCGCGTATTGCGGTGGTGACATAAAGCGCCGTCCGGCAATCTCCATATGCATCACTCCGAAGGCAGAGTACTCGAGAGAGCCCCAAGGGTGGCGGTGAGCCGATGCGTGGCTATGGGCGTCGAAATCGGCGTAGCGAAAGTACACCGCAGAAGGCAAACCGCTGAAACTCAGAAGGTCGATAGACTTTTTGTTCATGCTGTCCGAATACAGAGGCGGGTTGTCTGGATCGAAGTATAGGCATTGATCCGGACAGGTGGATAATTCCCCTTCATTAACGCTCTGGTTTTTCCCCCATGCAATACGCCTATCCGCTGCTGGCCATTTTTATCTGGGCTGGCAATACCGTGATCAACAAACTGGCAGTCGGGGCGATTTTTCCGGCCGAGATCGGCTTCTACCGCTGGCTGCTGGCAGGGATTCTATTCACGCCCTTCATGCTCAAGCCGGTAATCGCCCACTGGCCAATGATCCGCCCGAACCTCGGTAAGATTTTTGTTCTCGGGGTACTGGGTATGGCGGTGTATCAAAGCCTGGCCTACTTCGCCGCAACCCTGACCTCGGCCACTAACATGGGGATCATCCTGTCGCTGATGCCTTTGATGTCGCTGGCCATGGCGATTGCCAGCCTGGGTCAACGCCTGACCGCCGGTGCGCTGGCCGGTGCGCTGCTGTCGTTCGCCGGGGTGTTGGTGGTGGTGTCCTCCGGCAGTCTCGGTGTGCTGCTGGAACACGGCGTGAACCTGGGCGATGCGATGATGCTGATCGCCACCCTGGCTTATGCGATCTACAGCACACTGCTGAAAAAATGGCAGCTGCGTTTACCACCGCTGGTGTTGCTCTACTTGCAGGTTTTGGTGGCAATCGTGGTGCTTTTTCCGCTGTTCCTCGCCTCACCGAAAGTCGGCCTGACCCTGCAGAACAGTCCACTGGTGCTATATGCCTGTCTGCTAGCCTCAATGATCGCTCCACTGGCGTGGATGCAAGCGGTGATACGCCTGGGGCCGAGCCGTACGACGTTGTTCTTTAACTTGTTGCCGCTGATCACCGCATTGATTGCCGCCGTGGTGCTGCAGGAGCAATTGGCGCTGTATCACCTGGTCGGTGGCGCGCTGACCTTGGGTGGGGTGATTGTGTCGGAGCGTTGGAGGACGGTGTTGGGGCGCAGGGCCAGAGTTGCCTGACACATTCAATTACAAGCCCGCCACCTTCAACCGCTGTGCATGTTCGACAAACAACCGAACAGGCTCGGCGCCCTTGCCTACCAATCCCAGGGACTGGTTGACGATGTCGAAGTGGTCCAGCGGATACTCATCGCCGATCACCGTGCCCAGATGGGAGCTGTAGCGCCCGACCATCCCGTCACAATGCCCGGCTTCGCGGACGAAGGTCCTGGCGAACAGCCGGCAACTGCGGTTTGTGCTATCGAACAGATTGCGTCCACGATTGGTCTTGCCCGGTTGCAAGGTCCCGGACCAGGAGTAATAGCGCACACCATTGACCACCTCGGCACCCTGCCCGCCCCACGTGTCGGGCAAACCCTGTGGGTACTTCTGATTAAACAGCGCGACGCCTTCGCTCGTCAGCGACTGGTGTGAAGCATGGATATCCACTGGCAATTTCGGACCGCGATAACCGGTGTCCAGCAGGCTCATCAAGGCCGCGATCAGTCGAATCAGCACTTTCAGCACCCGCCCGAGGGGGCTGTCGCCCGGGTAATGGGTCTGCAGATAGTCCGCCAGCTCCGACCCATGGTTGGGCCCCGCCACCGAAGTCACCGAGGCCACCCAATCCGGGCGCTTGGCCGCGGCATAACGCGCGGTGAGCGCCCCTTGGCTGTGGCCGAGCAAATTGACTTTGCTGGCGCCGGTCTCGCGCAGAATCTCTTCGATGCGTATCAACAATTGCTCACCACGCACCTCACAAGAGTTGAGCGGCGAGACCTGTACCGCGATCACCGTCGCCCCGCCTCGGCGCAAGGCCGAAATAATCCCGTACCAGTACGGGTACAGCACCAGACGGATAAACCCCAACATCCCCGGGACCAACACCAATGGATAACGGGTGGCGGATTCTTGCGACATGGGCGTACGTCCGTGAACTGAGCTGATAATGCCATCCTAGACGCAATGACTGGGGACTGTGCCAGCATCGGCCGTCGGCATGACAAGCCCGTGACGTTATTTCAACCCGACCACTCCCGCCACGATCAGCCCGACTGACACCAGCTTGATCGCCGTCAGACTCTCACCCAACAACGCAAAACCGAGAAACACCGTGCCCAGTGAACCGATAGCGGTCCAGATCGGGTAAGCGATACTCACGGGCAGCTCGCGCATGGCCAGGGTCAAAAACCAGATCCCGCCCACCGCCGCCACCACTGTGAGCAGCGACGGCCAGAGTCGGGTAAAACCTTCGGCGTACTTCATGCCCATGGCGAAGGTCACTTCGAAACCGGCGGCGATCAGCAAAAACACCCAGGCCATGATGCCTTCTCAAAACACCTTGGCCAGCGCCAGCAAACGCTGTTCAGCCTCGGCAGACGAGATCAGGAAGGTGCGTTCTGCCGACTCTTCACCCTCGGCCGCAACCACCGTGATGTCATCGATGCCAATGAATCCCAGTGCGGTGCGCAGCAGCGGGTCGGCATGATTCATTGCCTCGTTCTCACCACCGGGGCCGAAGCCGTGTCCGCCGCGGCTGGTAATGACCAGGGCCTTTTTGCCCCGCACCAGCGGCTCATACTGAGCGACGCCATTGTCCAGCGTATGGTTGAACGTCAGGCCCAAACGCACAATCTGGTCGATCCAGGCCTTGAGACCGCTGGGAACACTGAAGTTGTGCATCGGCGTCGAGATCACCAGCAAATCATGTCCCAGCAACTCCGCCACCAGTTCATCGCTGAACGCCAGATCGGCTTGCATCGACAATGGCCGGGCTTCTGGCTCGGGGCAGAACGCAGCGGCAATGAATCCCTCGTTAACCGGCGGGATCAACGCCCGGCCGACTTCGCGACGAGTCAGCTGTGACTCCGGGCGAGAGGCCTGCCAAGCTGACAGAAACACCTCGGCCAGGCGCCGGGAGTGAGAACGCTCGCCACGTGGGCTGGCGTGTACCGCAAGAACTCTGTTCATCTGAATCTCCTTGAAAAGGCTAATCTCTAGACCAAACTGCTTTGAAGCTTGTGGCTTGCAGCATGAAGCTCGCAGCTGCTCCTGTTCAAATGAGCAGAAGTCATTCAGGATGAATTAATTTCATCCATGGAGCCCTCAGATGTTTGCCTCGCTGCCGCTGACCGCCCTGCGCGCCTTCGAATCCGCTTCGCGCCTGCTGAGTTTCAAGGCTGCGGCTGAAGAACTGTCGGTCACTCCGACCGCGGTCTCTCATCAGATTCGCTCGCTGGAAAGCTGGCTCGGAGTGTCGTTGTTCGAACGTCTGCCACGCCAGGTGCGCCTGACCGAATGCGGCGAACGGCTGTTCCACAGCCTGCATGGCGCATTGCTGGAGGTCGCGCAAAGCGTCGATACCCTACGACCACAACGCAGCGGCACCAATTTGATGATTTCCACCACGCCGGCATTTGCCGCACTGTGGCTGGTGCCGCGACTGGGGCGCTTCTATGCCCGCCATCCCAACATTAACCTGCGCCTGGACACCCACTGTGACGTCATCGACCTGCAGCAGGATGCGAGCATAGACCTGGTGATTCGTTACAGCCTCGACGGCTACCCCAATCTCTATGGGCTATGCCTGTTCGACGAATGTTTCGCGGTCTATGGTTCACCGGAGCAAGTCGCTTTGGCCGCTACCCGGCCACCGACGTTGATCAGCGTGCGCTGGCACAATTCCAGACTTTACGCCCATGGCTGGGAAGCCTGGTGCGAGCAGGCCGATGAGAGCTGGCTCGAGGGTCAGCCGGTGATCCGTGAATACGACGAAGAACATTACGCCCTGCAAGCGGCGATTGCCGGTCAAGGCCTGGTGCTGGCAAGCAACATCCTCGTCTCGGAAAGCGTCGCCGGCGGTTTGCTGCAGCCCTATCGCCCGCAGATCCATGTTGGCGGCGCCGGTTATAGCGCACTCTGCGTACCGGGGCGCGAGCGACATCCGCCAGTGCGGGCATTCTTCCAGTGGCTACGCGAAGAGGCATTGCTCTCGGGTCATGCCCAGCCCGTCAATTGAGGAAAACCAGACTGTGAATCAGAAGCACTGGATGCCCCAAAAGATCGCAGCCTGCGGCAGCTCCTACGCGTTTTGCGTACACCCGTTAGTACATGGGTGTTGAATCACTTGGTTGGTTTCACCGTCACCGGCGCCTTGCCCTCCTTCATCTGCGCCAACAACGGCCCGCACTGGTTCGGTTCTCCGTTACTTGGCGCAACCAACGCCAGCAACCCCGCCGCAGGCCCGGCGATAACGCCCAGCGCCACCATCCCCGCGCCCCGCAACATCAATGGCACACCTTTCACACCGGCAGCCGGCTTGATGAAAGGGCCACGGACATACAGCGGTGAACGCAGGGAGAACAGCCGCAGGCCCTTGGATTCGGGAGTAATGGTCAGGTCCAGCTGCTCACTGGCCATGTTCACCGTGCCATCGATGTAGACAATTGCGTTTTCGGTATCGAATACAAACAAGCGAATCGTGGCCAGACCGGTCTTGATATCAAAATCGGCGGCGGCGCAGTTGATCTTCACTTCCTTGTCGCCAAATATCCTGCTGACCACGTAGTTACCGACATTGAGCCCGGCGAGTTCCATCAGCTCCCTGCTGATGGCTCCATCGTTGATGAGCATTTTCAGCTCGCCGTTGGCGGTCCCCAGCAACGCCGCCACCGAGTTGCCCTGACCGGCGATATCGGCATCACCGTTAAGCTCGCCAAAACTGGCTTTCATCGGTTCGAAGCTCGGAAACAGTTGCTTGAGCTTGAACTTGCGCGCCGTCAGCTTGGCCCGGCCTTCCAGTGGCGTCGTGCGGCCATTGAGGCGAATCTGCGCGTCCAGCTTGCCGCCGGCCACACCAAAACGCAGTGGCTCAAGGCTCAGCTGGCCATCATTGAGAATCAGGTGAGTGTAGAGATCGGTGAACGGTAATCGGGCGCTGTGGACGATACGTTTTCCGGTGAACTCAACGTTTGCATCCATAGCGCGCCAGCGTTCGGTACGAAACTCTTCGACCGGCAGCACCTTGTCCGCCGGCTGCTTGCTTTCGCCACCCCGGGCTTTTTGTTTGGCATTCGAATCGGCACCGATCAGCGGCGCGAGGTCTGCGAACAGCAGCTGGTTCGAGACCAATGCACCGCTGAGTCGGGGGCGAGGCTTGCTGGCGACATAGGCCAGATCCCCGTGAATATCACTGCTACCGATCGTGCCGTTGAATTGCTCATAACGAAACGAAGCGCCTTCGGGCTCCTGCAATTTGGCAACCAGATGGCCTTCGGTGGCATACGCCGGCGAATCCGGCAGCGTTACGCCCGTCAGGGGGTAGAGGTTACCCAGGCTGGTACCGGCCAGTTTCAGGCGCAAATCCAGCGCGCCGAGATTGAGCGGATCGGTGAGTGTCCCGGCCAGTTCGACGCTGGTATCACCGATCTTGACCTGAGCTTGCAGGGGGAAAGGCCGGGCGGCGTCCTGCATCGCCAGCAGGCCGCCGATCTTGCCGCTGCCCGCAAGTTTTTGCTGGCGATAATAGCCTTTGGCCTGCAAGGCAAACGCGTAATCCAGTGGCGCAGCCCCCTTCTCGATGGCCTTTTTCGCCGCTTTATCGCCGACAATGTCGCTGAACGGGATGGGTTTGCCCAACGGATCGATCAGCAGCTCGAGTTGGGTTTTCAGACTTTGATCATCAAGCGTGACCCGACCTTTGTCGAAACCGATGGCCCCTATGTCCAGCACCCAGCTGGAGGGCTCGGCATTCGGGTCTTTCGGGTCGAACTTGAACGTCCAGTTGGCGCGACCATCGGCCAGGCGCTCGAGGGTGGCATTGGGCTCGGTGAGGTCAATGCGCGGGATCACCAGTCGTTGCGCCAGCAATGCCAACGGTGAAACACGCAACTCGACGCGCTTGAGGCTGACCATTTGCGGGTTCTTCGACCAGTCCGGATTGCCCAGGGTCAGGTCCTGCGCCACCACATGCGGCCACGGAACCCAGGCCCGCCAACCGCCCTCGTCAGGTTCGCGCTGCCAGAGCACCGCCAAGTCGCCATTAATGGCAAAAGACCGTTGCAGTTCTTCAGAGACTTTGGCGTTGAGTGTCGGCTTGATCCGGTTCCAATCGAAGAACGCGATGACCAGAACCAGTACGGCGAACAGTACAACCAGACTGGCGACTGTCCAGGCGAAAATTTTACGAGTGCGCGTCATTGCACGGGGCTCCTGATTACGGCTAAGCGTGCGAACCGAGACGCACGTGTGAAGCGCCAGGCCTGGAATCGACCCGCTATGAACTACGACTGGCAAATGGCCCGCAGGTTTAATACCAAGGGCAATTTAAACGCAACCTTCGATGATTTCTGACCGGCCCCGTCAGAAGGCGTTACCGCACCAGGCCTATCGCGAGGCGACTGCGGGTCGAAAATACCCACATAAAATTTAACAGAACTCCACGGAAAAGCCTGTTCTAGAGCCTTGTCGCCGGACAATCAATTCCGTTGATTATTACCATTGCCCTTATGAACTTCTCTATCGACTTAGCGCGAGTAACACTAGCTTCGTACTCACTTTGTCACCCATCATCCACGGAGCACCCAATCATGAAACGCCAACTACTGCTTAGCCTGACACTCTCGATACTGGCCGCCAATGCTTTCGCCTTGCCTGCTGCCGAGCAAGCCACACCTCAAGTAAAAGAAAGCCACTCGGTGTTCAGCCAGACTGTCGCTGAAGATGGCTATGACAGCACTCCTCAAGGTCAGACTGTCGCCGAAGATGGCTATGACAGCACCCCTCAAGGTCAGACTGTCGCCGAAGATGGCTACGACAGCACCCCTCAAGGTCAGACTGTTGCCGAAGATGGCTACGACAGCACTCCTCAAGGTCAGACTGTTGCCGAAGATGGCTATGACAGCACCCCTCAAGGTCAGACTGTTGCCGAAGATGGCTACGACAGCACCCCTCAAGGTCAGACTGTTGCCGAAGGCGGTGCTGATCGCCTGGCTGAACGTCATCAGACTGTGAGCTGAGCCCATGGTGGCCTTGGAAAAAAGCCCGATCCCTGGATCGGGCTTTGATTTTGTGTAAGTACCCCCCGCAATTGCTCAACCCGCCTCTTATCTCCTCTCTACTCAAGTTCGACGCCGGCAAAGTTGATTTGCTAGAGTGCTCCGCTGTCCTTGACCAGAAATCAGCCACCCGATGCTGCCCCGCGCCGAACAGAAACAACAGACCCGCAACGCCTTGATGGATGCTGCCCGCCAGTTGATGGAAAGTGGCCGAGGATTCGGCAGCCTGAGCCTGCGTGAAGTGGCGAAAACCGCCGGCATTGTTCCCACGGGCTTTTATCGACACTTTGCCGATATGGACCAGCTTGGACTGGTGCTGGTGAGTGAAGTCGGTCAAACCTTCCGCGCCACCATCCGCCTGGTGCGGCACAACGAGTTCGTCATGGGCGGGATCATCGATGCCTCGGTGCGGATCTTTCTCGACGTGGTGGCAGCCAATCGTTCGCAGTTTCTATTTCTGGCCCGTGAACAATATGGCGGCTCGCTGCTGGTACGTCAGGCGATCGGCGCCTTGCGGGAAGACATCAGCTCGGATTTGGCAGCCGACCTGGCCTTGATGCCGAAGCTGCAACACCTGGATGTCGCGGGCCTGACCGTCATGGCCGACTTGATCGTCAAAAGCGTGTTCGCCACGTTGCCGGACATCATCGACCCACCGACCGCCGCGCTCCCCGAACACCTCACGCCCCAGGCAAAAATCACCCAGCAACTGCGGTTTATCTTTATCGGGCTCAAGCACTGGCAAGGGCTGGGCAGTACCGAGTAAGTGCTTATGGCCTGCTCCAGGCAAATTGGCAGAGCCGACGCACCTCAACGCTTGGCGATGATGTACACCGCATGCACGATTCCCGGGATGTAGCCGCACAAGGTCAGCAGGATATTCAGCCAGAACGCGCCGCCGAAACCCACCTGCAGGAACACCCCCAGCGGCGGCAACAGGATAGCGATGATGATGCGGATAAAGTCCATGGGTCAGCTCCTGATAAAAATCGGCCCGTGTGAGCCATACAGCTAATCGACCCGCAACCAACAGCAGGGTTCATTCGGCGGCCAGCGAGTTTGCCACTCATCTAAAATGCCTCAGTCAGAACGAGGCGGGTTGCTGCAGCTTCAAGCCAGTATTTCGATACCATGCTTCTGCACGATGCTCAGCAACTTGAGCGCCATGCCGCTCGGATGTTTGTCACCCGACTCCCACTGTTTGACGGTGGAGGCGCTGGTATTCAGATAACGCGCGAATACTGGCTGGCTGACATTGCTGCGCTCGCGCAATTGCTTGATTTGCTCCGCCGGAATATCGACAGGTACCGGTGCCAGGCACGACTCATCAAACTTGCGCATGGTGGTCTTGCTGATGGCTCCCACCGAAAACAGAGCACTGGCCGAATCATGGATCGATTCCAGCGCCTCACTCTTGAATTTCTTACTCATGGCGTTATCTCCACAAACTCCTTCATATCCAACAACTGTTGGACTTGCCTGTCACTCAGGCCCTCGTAGGCCTTGGCCAACTCCCGAAAAGCCGCCAGCTCTGCCTGACTGATGCTGCTTTGGCCCTGCTTGGCAAACAAAAACTGATAAATCCAGTAACGGCCACCCCTGGCCAATACAATCGAACGATGGCGATTTTCGTTCAAACGCTTCTTCCACACGCCACCGCCGAGGTTATCGGCCTGCCCCGCGAGCATTTCGCTGAATGCAGCAACCAAGGCGGCATCACCAATCAACGCTTTGCTGGCTTGCGTCGTAAAGCGCTTGGTCTTGAACAATCTGAACGTCATGGACATCCCTTCCCATTAACATACCACCTAGTGGTATATATTTCCAATATCATTGGCAATCCATGCCAGCCCCCGTTAAAAAGCCATTGTTCTGACAATCGCTCAAGCACGCGTTGGCGTTTCGCAAAAAGCGCAAACAAAAAAACGCCCCATGCCAAAAGAATCAGGCATGGGGCGACGCGTTATACCGCGAGACGGTTCGGGGATTAGAGAGGCTGCGGCTCGCTTACACTGCCACCCCTTTGCGGCAGTGCAGTTGCGCGGTGCGCACCCGGGAAAAAGCTCGAGCCAGTCGCAGGAGCATTTCGTCAATATTGGCTTTGCTGACGGTCAGGGCCGGGGTAAAGCGCAGGCAATCGGTTTGTGGCGCATTCACCAGCAAACCTTCGTAAAGTGCTGCCTTGACCACTGCGTCGGCCGAATCATCAGCCAGGGTCAAGCCCCAGAGCAGGCCCTGGCCGCGCAACTCACCCTGCCCATAGCGGTGAGCCAGACGAGCCAGTCCCTCGCGCAAGTATTGGCCCGTGTCCCGGACATGCTCGAGAAAGCCGTTTTCCAACAAGGTATCGAGTACCGCGATCCCGGCTGCCGTCATCAAAGCGTTACCGTGATGAGTACCCTCCAGCTCGCCAAGTTCGAAGCAACAGGCCTTGCCGCGTGCCAACAGCGCCGCCAAGGGGACGCCGCCGCCAAGGCCCTTGCCGAGGATAACGATGTCGGCGCGCACTCCGTAAAGCTGTTCGGCGAGCAGGGTGCCGCAGCGGCCGATACCGGTTTGCACTTCATCGAAGATCAGCAGTATCCCCAGCTCACGGCACAAACGTTCGACGCCCTTGAGGTAATGCTCGGTGGCGGGAATCACCCCGGCTTCGCCCTGGATCGGTTCCAGCATGATCGCTACAGTCCGGGCATCCACGGCAGCATGCAGCGCGGGCAAATCATTGAACGGAACGTGGCTGAAGCCTGGCAGTAGTGGATCGAAGCGGTTCTCGACATTCACCCCGTCGGATGCAGACATCGCCGCGAAACTGCGGCCATGGCAACCGTGGCTGGCAGTGATGATCCGGTAGGCTGCGCCGCGGTGCAGCTGACCCCACTTGCGGGCCAGTTTGATCGCCGCTTCGCAGGCTTCGCTGCCGCTGTTGAGCAAATACGCCTGATCGCTGCCAGTGCTCCGGCACAAACGCTCGGCCAAATTGAGCTGACCGCGATGATGCAGGCGATTGCCTGGATTGATCAGCGCCTGGGCCTGAGCGGCGATGGCTTTGACCAGTACCGATGGGCTGTGGCCGAGGCTATTGGCCGCACCGCCTTGATTGAAGTCCAGATACGCACGGTCTTCACTGTCCCACAGCCAAGAGCCCTGACCGCGAACAAAAATCTGTTGGGGCCGCTCGACACTGGGCATCAGGTACTCGCTGGAGAGGTTGTCGGGGCTGGAGGGCTGACGCAGCTCTGCCGTCAGGTCATCAAGGCTTAGGGAGTTTCGACGCAAGTTAAACAAGTTCATGCACGCTGCCCCTCAAGCGGCAGCCACAACCAGAACCTGTTTGCAACAGGTGCTTATCGGTATCACTGCTCAAACCCTGCCCGAGATTTTTTGCCTTACCTATGTAAACGCCATCCACGCAAACGGTATTCATCGCACTCTCTGGCCCTGTAAGCCTTGTGAATGCGGTTAGACTAGGCCTCTGAGCGGCCACGGGCCATTTCGATTTTCCAGCTTTTTCGATAAGAATTACTTATGGATTTCAAACAACTGCGTTATTTCGTCGCGGTGTATGAAGAAGGCCATGTGGGACGAGCCGCAGAGCGCCTGTCGATCTCCCAGCCGGCGCTCTCGCAACAGATTCGCCATCTGGAACAGAACCTCGATGTCAGCCTGTTCGAGCGCAGCAGCAAACGCCTGTTACCGACCCTGGCCGCCCACACGCTTTACAACCACGCCCTGCCCTTGCTCGACGGCATGCAACGGGCCCGCGAGGCGCTGGGTAACTTCAAGGGGCAGGCGCTGCGCACCTTGGCCATCGGCGTGCTGCAGACCGTCCACACCAGCCTGGTGCCACAGATGCTGGAACGGGTACGTAAGGCCCAGCCGCACCTGGTGGTACAGATCTATGAACTGACCGGGCTGGAAATCGAAAAGCGCCTGCTCAATGGTTCGCTGGACATTGGCATCAGCTATTTGCCTGCGCGTCAGCCGGGACTGCATGGGCTGCTGCTGTATGAAGATGAACTGACCCTGGTGATTCCGGCCGAGCATCCACTGCGCGAATTCAAGAAGGTTTCCATGAGCCAGGCCGCGGAGTTGCCGATGTTGTTGCTTGGCGAGGAATTCCAGGTACGACAGATCTGGCAAGCGCAACTGGCCAATCTCGGGCGACGCCCGCAGGTACAGGCGGAGTTGAACAATATGGCCGGGATCCTCGACAGCCTGCCTCACACAAAACTGGCAACCGTATTGCCCGGCCGCTCGCAGCGCGAACATGGCAACAAGGCACTGCTCTGGAAACCCTTGAGTGAACCGCGGGTGCCACTGAAAGTCGGCCTGGTGTGTCGCGATGTGCAGCGTCAACAAGCCACGCTGGAGTTACTGCGCAATCTGCTGGAAGACGTGATGAATGGCCCGCAGGGGCGATTGGCGAACCCGGCAACACTGGATATGCCGGGCTGAACAGAAACACTCGCCACAAAAAAGAAAACCCCGCCGAAGCGGGGCTTTGCAGACTGTTTCCCTGACATCCATTTCACTCCGCCGTCCTGGCAGAATCCTACGTGTCCGTGTTGTTGCTTTGCGCTTCCTGCGCGACATCCATGTGAAGTAGATTAGCTCTGGATCCAATCCTGGGCTATGGGAGAATAGCAGTACGTCACGTAAGAGAATGCTTACACGATGTTACTAGAGTCAGAACTGCTCCGCGCTCAACAGGAACAGCGATTCACTCCCGGCCTTGACCGACGCGCTCAACGAGTGAATCCGCGGCAACAGACGGGCAAAGTAGAAACGCGCAGTGCCCATTTTGCTGGCGTAGAAATCGTCCTGCGCCTCTTTACCGAAGGCCGCTTTAGCCATCAATGCCCACATGTAGGCATAAGCCACGTAGCCGAATGCGTGCAGGTACTCGACCGACGCCGCGCCGATTTCGTCGGGATTGTTTTTCGCGCGATCCAGTAACCAGGAGGTTAGCTCGTCGAGGGTATCGACGGCATCATTCAGCGGCTTGGTGAACTCGGCCAGATCAGCACTGGCGGTCGCAATGAAATGGCGAATTTCGTCGGTGAACAGTGAGTAGTAAGCACCGCCGTTACCGACGATCTTGCGACCCACCAGGTCCAGCGCCTGAATACCGTTGGTGCCTTCGTAAATCTGGGTAATACGCACGTCACGGACCAATTGCTCCTGGCCCCACTCGCGAATATAGCCGTGGCCGCCGAACACTTGCTGGCCATGAATGGTGGTTTCCAGGCCCAGATCGGTGAGGAATGCCTTGGCCACCGGGGTCAGCAAGGCAACCAGGTCTTCACCGCGTTTGCGGGTGAGCGGATCTTCGCTGAACTTGGCGGCGTCCAGCTGCATGGCCACGTAGGTGGAAAATGCCCGACCGCCTTCGTTCGAAGCTTTCATGGTCAGCAACATGCGGCGCACGTCAGGGTGAACGATGATCGGATCGGCGACTTTGTCCTTGGCTTGCGGGCCGGTTGGCGAACGGCTTTGCAGGCGGTCGCGGGCGTATTCGACGGCGTTCTGATAAGACCGCTCGCCAGACGCCAGGCCTTGAATACCGACACCCAGACGCTCGTAGTTCATCATGGTGAACATGGCCGCCAGGCCTTTGTTCGGCTCACCGACGATGTAACCGACGGCTTCGTCGAAGTTCATCACGCAAGTAGAGGACGCCTGGATCCCCATCTTGTGCTCGATCGAACCACAGTTCACCGGGTTGCGCGCGCCCAGGCTGCCGTCGGCATTGACCATGAATTTCGGCACCAGGAACAGCGAAATGCCTTTAGGTCCGGCCGGTGCGTCCGGCAATTTGGCCAACACCAGGTGGATGATGTTCTCGGTCAGGTCGTGCTCACCGCCGGTGATGAAGATCTTGGTCCCGCTGACCTTGTAGGATCCGTCCGCTTGCGGCTCGGCCTTGGTGCGAATAATCCCCAGGTCGGTCCCGGCATGGGGCTCAGTCAGGCACATGGAGCCAGCCCAGATACCGGCGTACAGGTTTGGCAGGTAAGCCGCCTTGAGCGCTTCACTGGCGTGAGCGTTGATCGACAGGCACGCCCCGGCGGTCAACATCGGGTACAGGCCAAACGACAGGCTGGAGGAGTTGACCATCTCTTCGACCTGAGCCGAAACAGCCTTGGGCATGCCCATGCCGCCATACGCCGGATCACCGCCAACGCCCACCCAGCCGCCTTCAGCGTAGGTCTGGTAAGCCTGAGGGAAACCTTGCGGCGTGGTGACGGCGCCATCGTGCCAATGGCAACCTTCTTCGTCGGCGCTACGGCTCAGCGGCGCAATGCTTTTGCTGGTGACTTTACCGGCTTCCTCGAGGATCGCCTCGACGGTTTCAGCATCGACTGTGTCAGCCAGGGCAGGCAGCTCGGCCCAGAGTTTGGCGACCTCGAAAACTTCATTGAGGACGAAGCGCATATCGCGCAGGGGCGCTTTGTAGTCAGCCATGGCAAACCTCGTAAGAACTTAACAAGTGATTCGTAAGATCGGTTTAATGCTAGACCATGAGTGTACCCGAACAACTTTTAAGACACATAGGGTCAACTAGTGACCAAAATGTAATTTTTAGTCACTGCAATTTGGCGTGAATTTCCGGTGGTTGTGCGGACGATCGCCAAGATCGCAGCCTTCGGCAGCTCCTACAGCGCGAATAACTCCGCAGGCAGTCGCATCAGGCAATCGCTCCCCGCCTCCACCGCCGCCCGATGAGCGGTCGTGCGTGGTAAAAGGCGCTTGAAGTAGAACTCGCAGGTCGCCAGTTTGGCCTGGCAATAATCCGCATCACCGCTGCCCGCCTCCAGTTGCGCCTGAGCGACCAGCGCCATGCGCAACCACAGGTAGCCGAGGATGATGTAGCCGCTGTACATCAGATAATCCAGGGCCGCTGCGCCGACTTCATCGGGGTTCTTCATCGCCGCCAGGCCGACCTTGGTGGTCAACTCGCCCCACTGCTGGTTCAGGTCGTTGAGTTGCGCCACATAGCCTTGGAGCTGTGGATGCTCGGCATTTGCCGCGCAGAGCTTGTGGACGATTTTGGTGAAGCCGCGCAGCAGCTTGCCCTGACTGCCAAGGACTTTACGCCCAAGCAAGTCCAACGCTTGAATGCCATTGGTGCCTTCGTAGATCGGCGCGATCCGACAATCCCTGACCAGTTGCTCCATGCCCCACTCGCGGATGAAGCCATGACCGCCGAACACCTGCATGCCGTGGTTGGTCACTTCCAGGCCGGTTTCCGTCATAAAGGCTTTGCAGATCGGCGTCAGGAAGGCCAGCAGCTCTTCGGCGTCTTGACGTTGAGTCGGGTCGGCGCCCAGGTGGGCGACATCGAGCAATTGCGCGGTGAAGTAAGTCAGCGCCCGGTTGCCTTCGTTGAAGGCTTTCATGGTCAGCAACATACGCCGCACATCGGGGTGGACGATGATCGGGTCAGCCACTTTATCCGGGGCTTTCGGGCCGGTCAGGGAGCGCATTTGCAAACGCTCGTTGGCGTATTTGACCGCGCCCTGGAAGCTCGCCTCGCCCAGACACAAGCCCTGCATCCCGGTACCGAGCCGCGCATGGTTCATCATGGTGAACATGCAGTTCAGGCCCTTGTTGGCTTTTCCGAGGAGAAAGCCTTTGGCGTCATCGAAGTTCAGCACGCAGGTGGCCGATGCCTTGATGCCCATCTTATGTTCGATGGAGCCGCAGCTCACGCCATTACGCGCACCGGCCTCGCCTTCGGCATCGGGCAGGAATTTGGGCACGATAAACAGCGAAATGCCCTTGGTCCCGGCCGGCGCGTCCGGCAGTTTGGCCAGCACCAGGTGAATGATGTTGTCACTCATGTCGTGCTCGCCGGCAGAGATGAAAATCTTGCTGCCGGAAATCGCATAACTGCCGTCGGCCTGCGGCACGGCGCGGGTCTTGATAATGCCAAGATCGGTGCCGCAGTGGGCTTCGGTCAGGCACATGGTGCCGGTCCACTGGCCAGCAGTCAGCTTGCTCAGGTAGATCTGCTTCTGCTCTTCGGTGCCATGGGCGTGGATCGCCGACATGGCGCCATGGGTCAGGCCTGGGTACATACCCCAGGAGGTGTTGCTGGAGCCGACCATCTCGCTGATGACCAATCCCAGCGAATGCGGCAACCCTTGTCCACCATAGGTCGGGTCCGCCGCCAGGCCGTGCCAGCCACCTTCGACGTACCGGGCGAAAGCCTGTTTGAAACCTTTCGGTGTAGTGACCACGCCATTGTCGAAATGGCAGCCTTCTTCATCGCCGGAGCGGTTCAACGGTGCCAGCACGTTTTCGCAGAATTTCGAGCCTTCTTCGAGAATCGCATTGACCATGTCCGGGCTGGCATCGGTGGCCCCCAGCGCGGCGTAGCTGGTGTGAAAGTCGAAGACATGATCGATCAGAAAGCGCATGTCGCGCAGGGGGGCTTTGTACTCGGGCATGGTGATTTTCTCCGGCAGCAGATAACCCAAACTACTGCGTAGGCCTGCCCTGAACAATCACAGTCCAGACGCTGAATGCGCCATCATCACTTAACCCATGCACACTGCACCGCGGCGGCTTTGACCGATCGCAGCCTGCGGCAGCTCCTACAAATTTTGGGTACATTCGCACATTCGCGGATGTGTCCGATCAGCGTAGATACAAGGAGCTGCCGCCAGGCGGCGATCTTTTGGGGGCGCTGCATTCCCAGAGGAATTCACCGCACACAAAAAAAGCCGCTGCTCCCGAAGGAACAGCGGCTTTTGAAGGACTGCGTTAAGGTTTAGTAACCCAGGGCGAAGTCTTCTTCTTTCATGTCCATCAGGTTACTGGCGCCCGACAGCATGGTTACAACGTGAGTGCGGGTACGCGGCAGGATGCGCTGGAAGTAGAAGCGCGCAGTCTGCAGCTTGGCGGTGTAGAACGCCTCTTCGCTGGTGCCGGCAGCCAGTTTTTCGGCAGCCAGACGCGCCATGTCAGCCCAGAAGTAAGCCAGGCAGGCATAACCGGAGTACATCAGGTAATCCACCGAAGCGGCACCGACTTCTTCGCGGTCTTTCATGGCCGCCATACCGACCTTCATGGTCAGCTCGCCCCACTCTTTGTTCAGCGCAGCCAGAGGCTCGACGAATTCTTTGACGGCTTCGTTGCCTTCGTTGGTCTGGCAGAACTTGTGAACGATCTTGGTGAAGCTTTTCAGCGCCTCGCCTTGAGTCATCAGCACTTTACGACCCAGCAGATCGAGTGCCTGGATGCCGGTGGTGCCTTCGTACAGCATGGAAATGCGGCTGTCGCGAACGTTCTGCTCCATGCCCCACTCGGCGATGAAGCCGTGACCGCCGTAGATCTGCACGCCGTGGTTGGCGGATTCGAAGCCGACTTCGGTCATGAACGCCTTGGCGATCGGAGTCATGAAAGCCAGCAGTGCATCGGCTTTCTTCTTCTCTTCTTCGTCCACACCGTACTTGACGACGTCGACCTGTTTGGCGGTGAAGTAAACCATTGCACGGTTGCCTTCGGCGAAGGCCTTCATGGTCAACAGCATGCGGCGTACATCAGGGTGCACGATGATCGGGTCAGCGGCTTTTTCCGGCGCTTTCGGGCCAGTCAGGGAGCGCATTTGCAGACGATCGCGAGCGTATTTCAGGCCGCCCTGGAAGCCGATCTCGGCGTGTGCCAGACCTTGCAGGGCAGTACCCAGACGCGCGGTGTTCATAAAGGTGAACATGCAGTTCAGGCCTTTATTCGCCGGGCCGATCAGGAAACCGGTGGCCGCATCGAAGTTCATCACGCAGGTCGCGTTACCGTGGATGCCCATCTTGTGTTCCAGGGAGCCGCAGGTCACTGCGTTGCGCGAACCGACCGAACCATCGGCGTTCGGCATGAACTTTGGAACGATGAACAGCGAAATGCCTTTGGTGCCAGCCGGTGCGTCCGGCAGGCGTGCCAGTACGATGTGGACGATGTTGTCGGCCATGTCGTGCTCACCGGCCGAGATGAAGATCTTGGTGCCAGTGACTTTGTAGGAACCGTCGGCCTGAGGTTCGGCCTTGGTGCGCAGCATGCCCAGGTCGGTGCCGCAGTGCGGCTCGGTCAGGCACATGGTGCCCGTCCATTCGCCGGAGACCAGTTTGGTCAAGTAAGCCGCTTGCTGCTCAGGCGTGCCGTGTTCGGAAATGGTGTTCATCGCGCCATGGGACAGGCCTGGGTACATGCCCCACGACCAGTTGGCTTCGCCGACCATTTCGCTGACTGCCAGACCCAGCGACTCCGGCAGGCCCTGGCCGCCGTGCTCCACGTTGTGGGCCAGGCTTGGCCAGCCGCCTTCGACGAATTGTTTGTAGGCTTCTTTGAAGCCAGTCGGAGTCTTAACGCCGGATTCACTCCAGGTGCAGCCTTCGGTGTCACCCACGCGATTCAGCGGAGCCAGCACCTGCTCACAAAACTTGGCGCCTTCCTCAAGGATAGCGTCAACCATATCCGGGGTAGCGTCCTGGCAAGCCGGAAGGCTCTGATAGTGCGCTTCGTAGCCGAGCAGTTCGTCACGAACGAAGCGAATATCACGCAAGGGGGCCTTGTAGTCAGGCATAGCGATAAACCTCTGCTGATGAATCCTGGAATGAACAACCGCGTTGATTTATCATGGCGGTCAAACAGTTGTTTGAAACATACGTTTACCATGAAATCTTGTCAAGCATCGATAAACTGCCGTTCGTCATCGACAGGCTGAATGACACGCAGGTAGAGACCTGCAGCGATCATTGGCAGCAGTGGCTGATGATGAAGAGAATAGTTGAGGTAGAGGTTCTGAGGGATGAAGCAAAATCTATTTTGACGGGGAGGATGTCTTCGCGGGCAAGTCCCGGATTTTCAGATAATCATCACATCTGTGGTGAGGGGACAAGCCCGCTCCCACACGCAAATGTGTGTTCCGCGAAAAATCAGAAGTGGCAGGACGTCAAGCGTAGGTATCGATCAACGTACCGAGCATTTCATCCGAAGCCTTGGCGATTCTGACGCCCAGCTCCGCCTGGATCTTGCCCTGAGACATCTCGACCATGCTGTTGGCCAGATCCGATTGCTGGCTGCGATCCACCGCGCGCAGACGGTCAACCTGAGCTGTGGATGACTGACTGGTGACGGATCGCTCGATGGTCGTGTTGGCGATCTGGCTGGCCGCTTGATCGACACGGTTCTGCCCCGTCTGAATAGTGCTCAAACCGGCATAGAAAGCGGTATTCCCTGAGATTTCCATGGGAGAACTCGATCCTGAAAAGGATAAACGGGATTCATTGAAGCAGACCGGCCCGTAAAAGGCCCGACAAAAACACTAATAGCAAAGTGCCTTGTCATAGGCAAACGCTAGTCAAGCAGTTCAAGCTGCAGATGTTCGGCCACGGCTTCTGCAGTGGGGGCCTTGAGCTTCGGTACTCGACCTAGGCACGGTGCAGGCAATCGCTCGGCCAGGGTCGCGAGATTCTCTTCCAGGCGTGAGGTTTTCGGGTCAATGATATTGGCCACCCAACCCGCCAGCTGCAAACCGTCCAGGGCAATCGCCTCGGCCGTCAATAACGCATGATTGATGCAACCCAGCCGCACGCCCACCACCAGTATCACCGGTAGCTGCAACGCCATCGCCAGGTCCGACAGATTGTTCTGATCGGCCAATGGCACCCGCCAACCGCCCGCGCCTTCGATCAGGGTGAAGTCCGCTTGTTTGTCCAGAAGTTGCTCCATCGGCAACAACAACGACTGAACGGTCAGCACCACCCCGGCCTCACGAGCGGCCAGATGGGGAGCGATGGCCGGTTCGAACGCCACCGGATTGACTTCGGCGTAGCTTAGCGGCAAGGAACATTCAGCCAGCAACGCCAGCGCATCGGCGTTGCGCAAGCCCTTGGGCGTCACTTCGCAGCCGGAGGCCACCGGTTTGCCTGCCGCCGTGCTCATCCCGGCTGACCGTGCGGCATGCAGTAAACCCGCGGCGATGGTGGTCTTGCCGACATCGGTATCGGTGCCAGTGATGAAATAGGCTGAGCTCATAGCGGTTTCTCCAATATGCCGTAGACCACCTGATAAGTCGCAGGCAGCCCTTGTCCCTGACGAAACTGTTCATAGGCCTGGATCAACCCTAGTATCCGCGCGCGGCCCGTCAAACCACCGGGTCGGCCGGGGTTCAGATTGTGCGCGCCCAAGGCTTTGAGCTCGTGGGTCAGGCTACGCACATCCGGAAAATGTAGAACATGTGGACGGGTTGTCAGGCTGACCACCCGCAAGCCACTGGCAGCGCACAGCTGTTGATAAGTGCTGAAGGGGCGGAAGCGATTGACGTGAACCATACCGTCGACCTGACTCCAGCTATCGCGCAATTCATACAAAGTACCCACACACAGGCTGGCAAACGCGAACACGCCGCCAGGCTTCAGCACGCGCTGCGCCTCGCTCAACACCGAGGCGAAGTCCGCGCACCACTGTACCGCCAGGCTGGAGAAGATCAGCTCGCAGCTGTTTGCCTGTAGCGGCAAGTGCTCGGCATCGCCGGCAATGAAGTGTGTTGCTCCGCCCAAGGGCCGGGCGTGGTTGAGCATCCCTTCGGCGATGTCCAGCGCCAGCCCTTCGCCCTCGGGGAAGGACCGACCCAGCACACGACTGAAGTACCCCGTGCCGCAGCCCAGGTCCAGCCAACGGTCAGGGGAGAAATCGCCGGGTAAACGACTCAGTAATTCGCTACCGACTTCCCGTTGCAATTCAGCCACGCTGTCATAGCTGGCCGCCGCGCGGGAAAAGGACGCCGCGACTTGACGCTTGTCCGGCAAGCCACCGGGCAGTTTGGGAAAGGATAAATCAGTCATCACCGGACTCATGCAAAAAGGCCTGGATCGCCCCCGCCACGCCATGGGGGTCTTCCAGAAGAAACGCGTGGCTGGCCTGTTCAATCAGACCAATTTCGACATCCGGCAACAACACCAACAAGTCGCCTGCCGCTTCTGCCGGAACCAGGCCATCGAGCCCGGCAAACAGATGCAGTTGCGGGCCGCGGAAGGACTGCAAGGCTTGGCGGGTATCCAACTGTGCCAGCAACTCCAGTCCGCTCATCAAGACTGCAGGCGCTGTATGCGGTGCACCACCCACGAGTAAACGGGCCATGCCACGCGGGTCCGCAGCACCCTGGGCGCAGAGCAACGCAAAGCGCTTGAGGGTCCCTCGCGGGTCAGCGTTGCAGCCGGCAAGGAAGGCATCGAAGGTCTCCCCGGGCATCGCGCTCGGCCACTCGGCATGGGCGACAAAACACGGGTTACTGGCCAGGGTCAGCAGACCGCAGCATCGGTCGCCACGGCGGGCGGCCAGTTCCCCGGCAAGCATGCCGCCCAGTGACCAGCCACCCAGCCAGGTGTCGTCGGGCACGCTCGCATCGAGTTCGTCGAGCCACTCATCGAGGTTACTCGAGTGCAGTTCCGGCAACGGTTCGATCTCGACCCGCAGGCGCTCGTCCAGGCCCTGCAAGGCCGCCGCCAGCGGCTCCAGCGGCGAAATGCCGAGCCCCCAACCGGGCAGCAGAATCAGTCGATCACGCATGGCTTGGCTCCGGTCCCAATTCGTTAAAACAATCGGCCAGTGCATTTAACAATAGCTGGACCTGCGCCTCGCTGTGGGCAGCAGACAAGGTCACGCGCAACCGCGCACTGCCGGCCGGCACGGTCGGCGGGCGGATCGCCGTCACCATCAAACCGCGCTCGCGCAGCATCTGCGACAGGCGAACGGCACGGCCGGCATCGCCAATCATGATCGGCTGGATCGGTGTGAAGCTGTCCATCAGTTGCAGGCCAATCTGCTCGGCACCCCGGCGGAACTGGCGGATCAACAGATTCAGATGATCGCGCCGCCAATGCTCGCTGCGCAGCAACTCCAGGCTCTTGAGCGTTGCACAGGCCAGGGCCGGCGGTTGGCTGGTGGTGTAGATATACGGACGGGCAAACTGGATCAGGCTCTCGATCAGCTCTTCACTGCCGGCGACAAACGCCCCGGCCGTGCCGAAGGCTTTACCCAGCGTGCCGACCAGCACCGGCACATCCTCCTGGCTCAAGCCAAAGTGCTCGACGATCCCGCCACCGTTGGCGCCCAACGGACCGAAGCCATGGGCGTCATCGACCATCAACCAGGCACCTTTGGCCTTGGTCTCGCGAGCCAGTGCAGGCAGGTCGGCAAGATCTCCGTCCATGCTGAATACGCCATCGGTGACCACCAGGGTATTGCCTGTGGCTTTTTCCAGACGCTTGGCCAGGCTGACCGCATCGTTATGCAGATAGCGATTGAAGCGCGCGCCGGACAACAGCCCGGCATCCAGCAACGAGGCGTGATTGAGGCGATCTTCCAGCACCGTATCGCCCTGCCCGACCAGCGCCGTGACCGCGCCGAGGTTGGCCATGTAACCGGTGGTGAACAACAGCGCTCGCGGGCGGCCGGTCAGATCGGCCAAGGCTTCTTCCAACGCATGGTGCGGGCCGCTGTGGCCGATCACCAGATGCGAAGCGCCGCCGCCCACGCCCCAACGGGTCGCCCCGGCGCGCCAGGCTTCGATCACCTGCGGGTGATTGGCCAGGCCGAGGTAATCGTTGTTGCAGAACGCCAGCAACGGCTGACCGT
Organism: Pseudomonas sp. KH_050; assembly: GCF_057838875.1. Lineage (NCBI taxonomy): Bacteria > Pseudomonadati > Pseudomonadota > Gammaproteobacteria > Pseudomonadales > Pseudomonadaceae > Pseudomonas > Pseudomonas sp. KH_050. The sequence continues at coordinate 5,943,908 of NZ_CM174478.1, forward strand.
CGACCACCACTTCCGGCCCCTGGGGGCTTTCGAGCAGAGGCCGATGGCGATAAAGGTTTTCGGCACGACGGGCAGCGAGACGCGCGGCGAGATCAAATGACATGCAGGCCTCACGAACAAATAAGAAACATGCCCCCGCGTAGGAGCTGCCGCAGGCTGCGATCTTTTGATCTTGCCCTTATTAGCGTCGACCCGGAAAAGATCGCAGCCTTCGGCAGCTCCTAAAAAGGAACGTGGTCGTGGTTAAACAGCCGCGTTGTAGAACTGCTCGCTGCTCTTCTGCTCAACCAGCGCTTGCTCGATGGCCGCCTGATGCACTTCGTCAGCGTGCTCTTCGCGGGCTTCCGGCAGGATGCCCAGGCGCGAGAACAGTTGCATGTCCTTGTCCGCCTGCGGATTGGCGGTGGTCAGCAGTTTTTCGCCGTAGAAAATCGAGTTGGCACCGGCAAAGAAGGCCAAGGCCTGCATTTGCTCATTCATCGCTTCGCGGCCGGCGGACAGCCGCACGTGGGATTGCGGCATCAGGATCCGCGCGACCGCGAGCATGCGGATGAAGTCGAACGGGTCGATTTCTTCGGCATTTTCCAGCGGCGTGCCGGCGACTTTCACCAACATGTTGATCGGCACCGATTCCGGATGCTCCGGCAGATTGGCCAGCTGGATCAGCAGATTGGCACGGTCATCAAGCGACTCACCCATGCCGAGAATGCCACCGGAGCAGATCTTCATCCCGGAATCACGCACGTAAGCCAGGGTCTGCAGGCGCTCGGCGTAGGTACGGGTGGTGATGATGCTGCCGTAGAACTCAGGCGAGGTATCGAGGTTGTGGTTGTAGTAGTCCAGGCCGGCCTGGGCCAGGGCTTCGGTCTGGTCCTGATCGAGGCGCCCCAGGGTCATGCAGGTTTCCAGACCCATGGCTTTCACGCCTTTGACCATTTCCAGCACGTAGGGCATGTCTTTGGCCGATGGATGTTTCCAGGCCGCGCCCATGCAGAAACGGGTCGACCCGATGGCCTTGGCGCGAGCGGCCTCTTCGAGGACCTTCTGCACTTCCATCAGTTTTTCTTTTTCCAGCCCGGTGTTGTAGTGACCGGACTGCGGACAATATTTGCAATCTTCCGGGCAGGCACCGGTCTTGATCGATAGCAGTGTCGAAACTTGAACCCGGTTGGCGTCGAAATGCGCGCGGTGCACCGTCTGCGCCTGGAACAACAGGTCATTGAAGGGCTGAACGAACAGCGCCTTGACTTCGGCTAACGACCAATCGTGACGCAATTTGGCGGTGGTACTGGCGCTCATCGGCTGATTCCCTTGTTTTATGCTTGGCAAGCGACTGCGGTCAGTAATACCCACAGGCGCGACACGGATGTTCGGCATATTTAAGGAAGAGTCATGCGCTGTCAACCACGATACATCGGACCGGTTTACATCTGGTTAAAAAACAACCAACGCTGTTTACTCTGCGACGAATCCACCGATACCCCTCACCCGATCTGCACCCCCTGTGAAAGCGAGCTGCCCTGGCTCGGTGATCAGTGCCAGGTTTGCGCCCTGCCCTTGCCCATGGCGGGGTTGACCTGCGGCCAATGCTTGAAAAAGCCGCCGGCCTTTGCGCAGGTCGTGGCGCCTTGGACCTACGGCTTTCCGATCGACAGTTTGATCACCCGCTTCAAGCATCGCGCACAGTGGCCGTTTGGTCGCTTGCTGGCCGAACTTCTCGGCCAATCGCTGCATCATCGCTTCGATGAAGACCTTACTCGGCCCGATGCGCTGGTCCCGGTGCCCTTATCGAACAAGCGTCTGCGCGAGCGCGGCTACAACCAGGCGGCGATGCTCGCCCATTGGCTCAGCGACAGTTTGACGATTCCCTGCGAGGAACAGGTATTGCTGCGCACTCAAGACACCACCGCGCAACAGGAACTGAATGCCGAGGCGCGCCGGCGCAACCTGCGAACGGCCTTTGCCCTGGCGCCTGATGCGCAGATTGAAGGCCGGCACCTGGCGCTGGTCGACGATGTGCTGACCACCGGCGCCACTGCCGAATACCTGGCCCGCTTGTTGATAAACGGCGGAGCCCGACAGGTCGACGTCTACTGCCTGGCAAGAACCCCAAAACCTGGCGATCAGGCCTGACTTGACTCTCAAGCGCCAAGCCGCCAACGTCCGATCCCATCATCACAGCTCGTAGCGCGCCGCCATGTCCTTGCCCACGCTTTTGACCCAACACATCGTCCGTCGCCCGCAGCGCATTGCCCTGCTGCAACACATCGCCGAGCAGGGCTCGATTACCCGCGCCGCGAAAAGCGCAGGTTTGAGCTACAAGGCCGCCTGGGACGCGATCGATGAGTTGAACAACCTGGCGCAGAAACCGTTGGTCGAGCGCAGCGTCGGCGGCAAGGGCGGCGGTGGAGCCAGGTTGACCCGCGAAGGCGAACGGGTGCTGCGGCTTTATCAACGATTGCAGGCGTTGCAGGCACAAGTGCTGGAAGCCGCCGAAGACGCCAGCGATCTGGACCTGCTCGGCCGCTTGATGCTCAGAACCAGCGCCCGCAACCAGTTGCATGGCAAGGTGGTGGCCATCGATAGCCAGGGACGCAATGACCTGATCAGCCTGGAACTGGCCGAAGGGCTGAGGATCCAGGCGCAGATCACCCATGACAGTACGTTGCGACTGGAACTCGAACCCGGCATCGAGGTGGTCGCGCTGATCAAGGCCGGCTGGCTGGAGGTGCTGGCCATCGATCAAGCCGCAACCGCAGGGCACAATTGCCTGAGCGGCAGCATCGAAGAGATTCTCGAGGCCGAAGATGGGCCCAGCGAAGTGCGCATCGCATTGCCCAATGGGCAGACATTGTGTGCATTGGCCGAGCCGTTGCAGCTGAAGCCTCTGGCGCTGGCGGCTGGGAAAGCAGTCCTGGTGCAGTTCGCACCTTCCAACGTGTTGCTCGGTATCCCGCTGTAATCGGGCAACCACGCTTTTCGTAGCAGCTGGCGAAGCCTGCGTCCGTACGCGTAGCGGTCGCAGTTCAGCTAACCCGGTAAAAAGACAGAATTGCGGTGGCCGGTTTTTACGGCTGCTACGCAACCGGACGCAGCCTTCGGCAGCTGCTACAACCCGCTGCAACATTTCCGTCATCAGCACTCTTTAAGGTGGCTGCAAAAACCTGCAGGGAGCCTGATGTGACATTACTAGAAGAAAACCAGCCCACCGACCTCGAAAAAATCACCGGCCTCAGCCGCCGCGGCTTCATCAGTGCCGGCGCCCTGTGCGGCGCGGCGATGTTTCTCGGTGGGAACCTGCTGAGCCGAAGCGTACTGGCCGCGAGCGTCAGCGCCGGCTCCAGCAAGCTGCTGGGTTTCGATAGCATTGCCGCCGCTACCAGCGACACCATCAGCTTGCCACCAGGTTATAAATCCTCGGTGCTGATCAGCTGGGGGCAACCTCTGCAAAAGGACGGCCCGGCCTTCGACCCCAGCGGCAATGGCACGGCCCAGGCCCAGGAAGTCCAGTTCGGCGACAACACCGACGGCATGAGCCTGTTCGCCTTGCCCGGCGACCACGACCGCGCGCTGATGGCAATCAACAATGAATCCACCAACTACCGCTACCTTTATCCCCACGGTGGTATGCCGCAGTCGGCGGCGGATGTGCACAAGGCGCTGGCCTGCGAAGGTGTGTCTGTCATCGAGGTGCAACGCAAGAACGGCCACTGGCAATTCGTCCAGGGCTCAAGCTATAACCGCCGCATCCACGGCAACTCGCCCTTGCGCGTGAGCGGTCCGGCCGCCGGGCATGAGCTGCTGAAAACCAGTGCCGACCCGCAGGGCAATACAGTCCTCGGCACCTTCCAGAACTGCGCCAACGGCAAGACCCCGTGGGGCACTTATCTGACCTGTGAAGAGAACTTCACCGACTGCTTTGGCAGCAGCAATCCCGAGCAGAAATTCGACGCGGCGCAAAAACGCTACGGCGTGGTGGCGGCCAGCAAGGAGATCAACTGGCACCAACACGACCCGCGCTTCGACCTGGCGAAAACGCCCAACGAGCTCAACCGCCACGGCTGGATCGTCGAGATCGACCCGTTCGACCCGCAATCGACCCCGGTCAAGCGCACGGCCCTGGGCCGCTTCAAACATGAAAACGCCGAACTGGCCGAGACCGGCGACGGACGCGCAGTGGTCTACATGGGCGACGATGAGCGCGGTGAGTTCATCTACAAATTCATCAGCCGCGACAAGATCAATCATCAGGATCCGCAAGCCAACCGCGACCTGCTGGATCACGGCACCCTCTACGTCGCACGTTTTGACGCCGGTGACAGTAACCCCGACCATCCAAAAGGCCAGGGCCAATGGATCGAATTGACCCATGGTAAAAACGGCATCGACGCCAGCAGTGGTTTTGCCAATCAGGCCGAGATATTGATCCACGCCCGACTCGCTGCCAGCGTGGTCAACGCCACGCGCATGGACCGCCCGGAATGGATAGTCGTCAGCCCGAAAGACGGTCAGGTCTACTGCACCCTCACCAACAACGCCAAGCGCGGCGAAGAGGGTCAACCGCTCGGCGGCCCTAACCCACGGGAGAAGAACGTCTACGGGCAGATCCTGCGCTGGCAGGAAAACAGTGACGACCATGGGGCGATGAGTTTTTCCTGGGATCTGTTTGTGGTCGCGGGTAATCCTGCAGTGCATGCCGGCACCCCGAAAGGCGGCTCGTCGAACATCACCCCGCAGAACATGTTCAACAGCCCGGACGGCCTGGGTTTCGACGACGCTGGCCGGCTGTGGATCCTCACCGATGGCGACGCCAGCAACAGCGGCGATTTCGCCGGGATGGGCAACAACCAGATGCTCTGCGCCGATCCGCTCAGCGGTGAAATTCGTCGGTTCATGGTCGGGCCGGTGGGTTGCGAGGTGACCGGCATCAGTTTCTCGCCGGATCAGAAAACCTTGTTCGTCGGCATTCAGCACCCGGGCGAGAACGGCGGCTCGACCTTCCCCGAGCATTTGCCGAATGGCAAGCCGAGATCGTCGGTGATGGCGATCACCCGTGAAGATGGCGGGATCGTCGGCGCCTGACTTCTACGGTGGCGAGGGAGCAAGCTCCCTCGCCACAGGTAATGCGCTTAGCCACAACGATCAATTCAGACTGCTTTGCGCTACCATGTCTGGCCGGACGCGGCAGCCTGCTGCGCGCAGGAGTCAGCATGGCCCATCCGTTTGAAACCCTTACCCCCGATCTGGTACTCGATGCTGTTGAAAGCATCGGGTTCCTCAGTGACGCCCGCATTCTGGCGCTGAACAGCTACGAGAACCGCGTCTATCAGGTTGGCATCGACGACTCCGAGCCGCTGATCGCCAAGTTCTACCGTCCACAGCGCTGGACCAACGAAGCGATTCTCGAAGAGCACCGCTTTACCTTCGAACTCGCCGAGTGCGATGTTCCAGTGGTTGCGCCGATGATCCACAACGGCGAAAGCCTGTTCGAACACGCCGGTTTTCGTTTCACCCTGTTTCCTCGCCGTGGCGGCCGTGCGCCAGAGCCCGGTAATCTGGATCAGCTGTATCGCCTCGGGCAATTGCTCGGACGCTTGCACGCGGTCGGCGCCACCCGCCCGTTCGAACACCGCGAAGCCCTCGGCGTGAAGAACTTCGGCCATGATTCCCTGAACACCTTGCTCGAAGGTGATTTCGTGCCTCGCAGCTTGCTTCCGGCCTACGAGTCGGTCGCCCGGGATCTGCTCAAGCGAGTGGAAGAGGTCTACCAGGCTACGCCCCATCAGAACATTCGCATGCACGGTGACTGCCATCCCGGCAACATGATGTGCCGCGATGAAATGTTCCACATCGTCGACCTCGACGACTGCCGCATGGGCCCGGCAGTGCAGGATCTTTGGATGATGCTCGCCGGTGACCGTCACGAATGCCTGGGCCAGCTGTCGGAGCTGATGGATGGCTACCGCGAGTTCCATGACTTCGACCCGCGTGAACTGGCACTTATCGAACCATTGCGCGCTCTGCGGCTGATGCACTACAGCGCCTGGCTGGCCCGCCGCTGGGATGATCCGGCGTTCCCGCGCAGCTTCCCGTGGTTTGGTACCGAGCGCTATTGGGGCGATCAGGTGCTGGCGTTGCGTGAGCAGCTGTCTGCATTAAACGAAGAACCTTTGAAATTGTTCTGATTCAAGGTCAAAAGATCGCAGCCTGCGGCAGCTCCTACGGGGGGTTGTGTGCACCCACCCCATTGCAGGGGTGCCCGGTCGGCGCGTAGGAGCTGCCGCCAGGCTGCGATCTTTTCGGGGGCGCCGCAAAAGCAGGATCAAAAGATCGCAGCCTCCGGCAGCTCCTACGGGGGTTTGTGTACACCGCCCCATTGCGGGGGTACCCGGTCGGCGCGTAGGAGCTGCCGCCAGGCTGCGATCTTTTCGGCGGCGCCGCAAAGGCAGGAGCAAAAGATCGCAGCCTGCGGCAGCTCCTACAGGGGTTTGTGTATACCCACCCCATTGCAGGGGTACCCGGTCGGCGCGTAGGAGCTGCCGCCAGGCTGCGATCTTTTCGGGGGCGCCGCAAAAGCAGGATCAAAAGATCGCAGCCTGCGGCAGGTTCGGGCCGCGTTCGGACGATCTTTGCTTTCAGGCACGACACATCTTATACAACCTCCTTACAATGGCCGCTCTGACCGTTAGCTGCCTAAGCAAGGACTCTGCATGCAAGCCGCCAACCCGCGTCGCGGGTACATTCTGGGCCTGACCGCCTACATCATCTGGGGCCTGTTCCCGCTCTACTTCAAAGCCATCGCCAACGTGCCCGCGGTAGAGATCATCATCCACCGGGTGCTCTGGTCCGCGCTGTTCGGCGGTTTGCTGTTGTTGGTCTGGAAACATCCGGGCTGGTGGCGCGAACTGCGGGAGAACCCGCGGCGGCTGGCGATCCTGGCCTTGAGCGGCACACTGATCGCAGCCAACTGGCTGACCTATGTCTGGTCGGTGAACAACGGTCGGATGCTCGAAGCCAGCCTCGGCTATTACATCAACCCCTTGGTAAACGTGCTGCTGGGCATGCTGTTGCTCGGCGAACGGCTGCGGCGCATGCAGTGGTTGGCGGTGGGGCTGGCTGCGGTCGGTGTGGCTCAGCAAGTCTGGCAAGTGGGCAGCCTGCCGTGGGTCTCGCTGGTGCTGGCGATGACCTTTGGTTTCTACGGGTTGATCCGCAAGCAGGCACCGGTCAAGGCTTTGCCCGGATTGGTGGTGGAAACCTGGATGCTGGTGCCGATTGCCCTCGGCTGGCTTTTGCTCAACCCCAGCGCAAGCAGTGCGCAGGCCGAGTTCTGGACCACCTCCGAAGCCTGGTGGCTGGTAGCCGCCGGTCCGATCACGCTGGTACCGCTGGTGTGTTTCAACGCCGCCGCGCGGCACTTGCCCTACACCACCCTGGGTTTCCTCCAGTACCTGGCGCCAACCCTGGTGCTGTTGCAGGCTGTGCTGCTGTTTGGCGAGCACTTATCCTCAAGCACCCTGGTTGCATTCATGTTTATCTGGGCGGGACTGGCGATTTACAGCGTGGATGCCTGGATCAGCCTGCGCCGGCGCGCCTGATCAAAAAACGCACAAAGCTATGCAGGCCATGATTCACATGGCCTGCAAGCATCCGTCCCAAGGTTATCCACAGCGTGATCCCCGCCGTTTGTGCACAAGCCATTGAAACTGTTCGTTTTTTGCTCAACTCTTGAAGAGCCCCGGCCAGCCTGGGCTGGCGGCGCATCTCTACAGGTTATCCACAGGCAGGTGCAGGTTTTACTTGGATAACTGTTACTTCAGGTTTACACCTCGCTGCGCAACACCAACTCGACCATCAAATCGTCCGCCAGGGTTTCCAGGCGCGCCTGTAAAACGTCGAGGGACAAAGTCAGCGGTACTGCCAGAATTGCCTCGGCATGGAACAGCGGCTCGCTGCTCATGGGGGCTGGGCGCACGTCAGTGACCAATCGCTCGAGGTTTACCCCCTGCTCGCTCAATAAGCGTGTGATGTCGCGGACAATCCCCGGTCGGTCGTTACCCACCAGCTCCATTGCGATCGGCTTCCAGGTGCAGGATTGCTCAATGCCGCTTTCGGCAATCAGCACGCGGATACCCTGCGCCGACAACCCTTGCAGGGCATCCACCAGTTCGTCATAGGCCTCGGCCGGCACGCCGACCCGCAAGATTCCGGCAAATTGCCCGGCCATGCGCGACATGCGACTTTCCAGCCAGTTGCCGCCGTGCTCGGCAATGCATTGGGCAATGCGCTCGACCTGGCCGGGTTTATCCGGGGCGATCACGGTAAGTACGAGATGGTCCATGGCATAGCCCTCTTGTCATGACTTTTGTAATAGAAGGGCAAGTATAGGCAAGCCTCACCGAGACGCGGTCCAACCTCCTTGCCCCTTACCAGAAAGCGGGTTTACCGCACCGCGGCATTTCACCGGCCGAAAAACAAATAGTGTACTGTTTTTAGATTTATCTGGAACAATCCAATAGTTTTTTGAGAACATCCCGTTCCCCGGCGTGACCATGCACCCGGCTCAAGTCGCTAAACGACGTATTTAGTCTAATTTTCACAACCGCTATTCATCATGTAGTATGCCGCAGCGCGCACTACATAATGTTGGATCGATGTCTGCCCAGGCGCCATCGCAACCCCGAAAAGCCCCGTCAGCAAGGCTCTGCCGTTGATTGGAACCACCCAGCCGCCAGCAATGGCATGTACTGGTGCAAAGGGTTGTGGTTTAAATGGCCAGAGGCTTCATTGTTAAATTGAAGAGCTGAAAAGCGAAATAGCTGAGCAGAGTGAGGCAAGCAATGACTGAACACGTTCAAGTCGGTGGCCTGCAGGTCGCCAAAGTCCTGTTCGACTTCGTGAACAACGAAGCCATTCCCGGTACCGGTCTCACCGCCGATAAGTTCTGGGGCGGAGCCGACAAGGTCATTCATGACCTGGCACCGAAGAACAAAGCCCTACTCGCCAAACGCGACGAATTCCAGGCGCGAATCGATGCCTGGCACCAGTCCCGTGCCGGTCAGGCGCATGACGCCGTGGCCTACAAAGCCTTTCTGCAAGACATTGGTTATCTGCTGCCAGAAGCGGCCGATTTCCAGGCAACGACGCAAAACGTCGACGACGAAATCGCCCGCATGGCCGGTCCACAACTGGTCGTCCCGGTGATGAATGCCCGTTTCGCCCTCAACGCCTCGAACGCCCGTTGGGGTTCGCTGTACGATGCGTTGTACGGCACTGACGCCATCAGCGAAGCTGACGGCGCAGAAAAAGGCAAAGGCTACAACAAGGTCCGTGGCGACAAGGTCATCGCCTTCGCCCGCGCCTTCCTCGACGAAGCGGTGCCATTGGCGGCCGGCTCACACGTCGACTCCACTGGCTACAAGATTGTCGATGGCAAACTGGTGGTCAGCCTTAAGGGCGGCAGCAACACTGGCCTGGGCAACGACGCACAGCTGATCGCCTTCCACGGCGACGCCGCTGCACCGACCGCGATCCTGCTGAAAAACAACGGCCTGCACTTCGAAATCCAGATCGACGCCAGCACGCCGGTCGGCCAGACCGACCCTGCCGGCATCAAAGACCTGCTGATGGAAGCGGCGCTGACCACCATCATGGACTGCGAAGACTCTGTCGCTGCAGTCGATGCCGATGACAAAGTGGTGATCTACCGCAACTGGCTCGGCCTGATGAAGGGCGACCTGTCGGAGGAAGTGTCCAAGGGCGGCAAGACCTTTACCCGCACCATGAACGCCGACCGCCGCTATACCGCGCTCGACGGCAGCGAACTGAGCCTGCATGGCCGTTCCCTGTTGTTCGTGCGTAACGTTGGCCATTTGATGACCATCGACGCGATTCTCGACAAAGACGGCAACGAAGTGCCGGAAGGGATTCTCGACGGCCTGGTCACCAGCCTTGCGGCGATTCACAGCCTCAACGGCAACAACTCGCGCAAAAACAGCCGTACCGGTTCGGTCTACATCGTTAAACCGAAAATGCACGGCCCTGAAGAAGCAGCGTTCACCAACGAGCTGTTCGGTCGCATCGAAGAAGTCCTCGAGTTGCCGCGCAACACCCTCAAAGTCGGCATCATGGACGAAGAGCGGCGTACCACGGTCAATCTCAAGGCCTGCATCAAGGCCGCCAGCGAGCGTGTGGTGTTCATCAACACCGGTTTCCTCGACCGCACGGGCGATGAAATCCACACCTCTATGGAAGCTGGCGCGATGGTGCGCAAGGCGGACATGAAGGCTGAGAAATGGATCGGCGCCTACGAGAACTGGAACGTCGATATCGGCTTGAGCACTGGCCTGCAAGGTCGCGCCCAGATCGGTAAAGGCATGTGGGCCATGCCCGATCTGATGGCCGCCATGCTCGAACAGAAAATCGCTCACCCGCTGGCTGGCGCCAACACCGCCTGGGTTCCTTCGCCGACCGCCGCGGCGCTGCACGCGCTGCACTACCACAAGGTCGACGTGTTCGCCCGTCAGGCCGAACTGACCAAGCGCGGTCGCGCCTCGGTCGACGATATCCTGACCATCCCGTTGGCGAGCAACACCAATTGGTCGGCCGAAGAAGTCCGGAACGAACTGGACAACAACGCCCAGGGCATCCTCGGTTACGTGGTGCGCTGGATCGATCAGGGCGTGGGTTGTTCGAAGGTACCGGACATCAACGACGTCGGCCTGATGGAAGACCGTGCCACGCTGCGTATTTCCAGCCAGCACATCGCCAACTGGTTGCGCCACGGCATCGTCAATGAAGCCCAGGTGCTAGAAAGCCTCAAGCGCATGGCACCAGTGGTCGACCGGCAGAACGCCAACGACCCGCTGTACCGTCCGCTGGCTCCTGACTTCGACAGCAACATCGCCTTCCAGGCGGCCGTCGAACTGGTGGTCGAAGGCACCAAACAGCCGAACGGTTACACCGAGCCGGTCCTGCACCGTCGCCGTCGCGAGTTCAAGGCCAAAAATGGTCTGTGAATAAGCGCTAGCAGCGGATAAGAAAAAGCCCTGATCGGAAACGGTCAGGGCTTTTTTGTATTTGCTGGAAGCAAGATCAAAAGATCGCAGCCTATCGGCAGCTCCTACGGGGTCCGGGTACACCCGTGAATTCGAGCTGCCGGAGGTTGCGATCTTTTAACGGTTTAACGGGGGGTTGAGAAATTACGGCGCCACACCCAACTCATGCTTGACCAACGCCAACAATTTGCCGGTATCGATCGGTTTGAGCAGGAAGTCCACCACGTTTAAATGCATCGCGGCAATGGCGTCGCGGACATCGGCGTCCCCGGAAATGATGATGATCGGCAGCGCCGCGCGTTCCGACTCGCGCACCTGGCGTATCAGATCCAGACCATCGCAGGGAGCCATGCGCAGGTCAGTGATGAGCAGGCCAATCGATTTATTCGAGCTCAACAGTTCGAGGGCCGCTTTGCCATTGGCGGCAGTCATGCAGCGAATGCCATCCAGGCCAAGGATCTCCGATAACAACTCCCGTGCGTCCCGATCATCATCGGCGATCAACACGCGCTGCGGCGGCAGATCCGGCTCCAGCATGACGGCGCTGAGCGCCTCACGCTCGGCATCGCTCAAAATATCGTGGTCGACCATACGTTTCTCTGGGTTTTCAAATCAATCCCCTGGCAAAGGCTCAGACATCACCAAGCAGACCTTGAATGTGCACTTCGTCGGATAACTCAAAATAGAGCTTATGACAGTTTACGCATCCGCTCTGTAGGGTTTTTCCGAAACTTCAATTAACTCGCTGGCTACCTAGACTTACGTCCAATGGGCACCCGACGCAGAGGGGTCGAGGATGACTGATGACTCGACAACAACACATCCAGAAAAACTGCGGTATTGGTTATGAATAAAGCGGATGCCTTCACCCAGGCAGGGAAAACCGCGGTGTTGCAGAACATCCACGGCACCATGCAGTTCCTGCAACGGTTCCCGCCTTTCAATCAGATGGAAAATGCTCACCTGGCTTACCTGGTCGAGCAATGCCAACTGCGCTTCTACGCACCGGGCGACAGCATCATCAAGCCCGCCGATGGTACGGTTGAGCACTTCTATATCGTCAAACAAGGGCGAGTAGTCGGTGAGCGCCCGCATACCGCCAAGGGTGGCACCGAAACCACCTTTGAAATCACCACGGGCGAGTGTTTCCCGCTCGCCGCGCTGCTCGGCGAACGCGCGACCCGCACCGAACACCTGGCGGCCGATGACACATTTTGCCTGCAACTGAACAAGCTGGCCTTTATCAAACTGTTCGCGCTGTCCAGCGAGTTTCGTGACTTCGCCCTGCGCGGGGTCAGCAGCCTGCTGGATCAAGTCAACCAGCAGGTTCAGCAAAAAGCCGTGGAAACCCTCGGCACCCAGTATTCGCTTAATACCCGTCTGGGTGAATTGGCCATGCGCCATCCAGTGTCCTGCAGCCCGACAACACCGCTGCGTGAAGCCGTGACCCTGATGCACGAGCAACAGGTCGGCAGCATTGTGGTGATCGACGAGCACAAGGCCCCGGTTGGTATTTTCACCCTGCGCGACCTGCGCCAGGTGGTCGCTGATGGCACCGGTGATTTCAACCAGGGCATCGAACGGCACATGACCCAGGCGCCGTTTTCCCTGACGCCCGATCACAGCGCGTTCGATGCGGCCATTGCCATGACCGAGCGGCATATCGCCCATGTCTGCCTGGTCAAGGATCATCGCCTGTGCGGCGTGGTCTCGGAGCGCGATCTGTTTTCCCTGCAACGGGTCGACCTGGTACACCTGGCGCGAACCATCCGCAACGCGCCCCGGGTGGACAACCTGGTGGCGATTCGCGGCGAGATCGGCCAGCTGGTGGAGCGCATGCTCGCCCATGGCGCGTCCTCGACCCAGATCACCCACATCATCACCCTGCTCAACGACCATACCGTGTGCCGGGTCATCGAACTGACCCTGGCCGAGAAAGGCGACCCCGGCGTGCCGTTCAGCTGGCTGTGTTTCGGCAGCGAAGGGCGTCGCGAGCAGACCCTGCATACCGATCAGGACAATGGCATCCTCTTCGACGCCAGAGACGCCGCTCACGCCGCCGAGATCCGCGGCAAGTTGCTGCCGTTGGCGCAGCAGATCAATCAGAGCCTGGCGCTCTGCGGTTTCACCCTGTGCAAGGGCAACATCATGGCCGGCAACCCCGAGCTGTGCCTGTCCCGCGCCGAATGGGCCCGGCGTTTTGCGGCATTTATTCGTGAAGCGACGCCGGAGAACCTGCTGAGTTCAACCATCTACTTCGACTTGCGAGTGGTCTGGGGCGATGAACAAGGCTGCGAGCAATTGCGCCGAAAGATTCTCGACCAGGTGGCCGACAACCGCCTGTTTCAGCGCATGATGGCCGAGAATGCCTTGCGTCAGCGTCCGCCGGTGGGGCGTTTCCGCGACTTTGTATTGACCCGCAAAGGTAACGAGAAAGCCACCCTGGATCTGAAAGTGCAGGGCCTCACCCCTTTCGTCGACGGCGCCCGACTATTAGCCTTGGCCAATGGCATCGAAGCCAACAACACCCTGGAGCGCTTGCAGCAACTGGTGGCCCGTGAAGTCATCGAACGGCTGGACGGTGCGGCGTACGAGGAGGCCTACCACTTCATTCAGCAGACCCGCATGCAGCAGCATCAACTGCAAACCCGCGAGAACCTGCCCTACTCCAACCGGGTCGACCCCGACAGCCTCAATCACCTGGATCGACGAATCCTGCGCGAGTCCCTGCGTCAGGCCCAGCGTCTGCAAAGCAGCCTGGCGCTGCGGTATCAGCTATGAGCCTGTTCTCCTGGCTACGGCCTGCCGGCCCGAAACTGACCCTCGAGCAGCAACAGCGATTGGAGCGTTTGACCGTCGCCCCGAATCTAAGCGAATGCAGCCTGCGCGAGCAGCGCTGGGTGGTGATGGATCTGGAAACCACCGGGCTTAACTTGCACAAGGACCAGGTGCTGTCCATCGGCGCGGTAGTGATCGAAGACGGGGCGATCGACTTCAGCCAGCAATTCGAAAGAACCTTGCAGCGCGACGACCACAAGCTCAGCCCTGCTGTATTGATCCACGGACTGGGCCCCAGTGCGATTGCCGCCGGGAGCGATCCGGCCGAAGCCTTGCTGGACTTCATGGGGTTCATCGGCGACAGCCCGCTGCTGGCCTTTCATGCACCGTTCGATCAGCACATGCTCGGACGAGCCTTGAAGGACAGCCTGGGTTATCGCTTGCAGCACCCGTTTCTCGATGTCGCGGACATGGCGCCTTTACTCTGCCCCCAAGCACATATCGGCCACGCCGGGCTGGATCAATGGATCGACTACTTCAAACTGCAAGTCGGTGAACGCCATCACGCCAGCGCCGACGCCCTGGCCACAGCCGAGCTGGCATTGATCCTGTTCAGCCGCGCGCGGCGGCAGCAGATTCACAGCCCGTTGAATCTGCAACAGCGGTTGAGCCAGTGGAAGCGTCGCAAGCAGGCACATTCGTTTTAAGGACGCCGCGAACTCTCGTAGCAGCTGCCGAGCCTGCGAGGCTGCGTTCGGCTGCGCAGCAGTCGCAAATGGCTCAATGCGGTTTGCCTGGAAAACCGCGGTGTCTGGATTGCGACCGCTTCGCGATCGAACGCAGGCTTCGCCAGCTGCTACGGGGGTGTCACCAGCCATATCATCCCGACCAGCGCCAATTGCGCACATCCCCCGCCTCTGACACAATCGCGAATAATTCTCGTTAGTTTAAACTTCTCGATTGGTGATATCCCGTGTCGTCAGCCCAAAGTCCTCACAGTGAGCTTGTCGGCGCGTTGTATCGCGACCATCGCGGCTGGCTGCTGGCCTGGCTGCGGCGCAATGTAGCCTGCCCGCAACGGGCCGAAGATCTGAGTCAGGACACCTTCGTCCGCCTGTTGGGCCGCGATGAACTGAAAACCCCGCGCGAACCTCGAGCGTTTCTGGTGGCCATCGCCAAAGGCCTGTTGTTCGACTACTTCCGCCGCGCCGCGCTGGAACAGGCCTACCTCACCGAACTGATGCTGATTCCGGAGGGTGAACAACCCTCTGTGGAAGAACAGCAACTGATCCTCGAAGATCTCAAGGCCATCGACCGCCTGCTTGGCCAACTCTCGAGCAAGGCCCGCGCGGCCTTCCTTTTTAACCGTATCGATGGTCTGGGCCACGCCGAAATCGCCGAGCGTCTCGGGGTGTCCGTGCCTCGAGTGCGACAGTATCTGGCTCAGGGCATTCGTCAGTGCTACATCGCCCTGTACGGTGAGCCGGCATGAGCCAGCTCAGCTCCAAACCAGTCTCGGCCCGAGTCCTGGATGCCGCCATCGCCTGGCAACTGTCGCTGGACTCCGGCAACGGCAGCGCTGTAGAGCGCGAGGAGTTCGCCAAATGGCACGCCGCCACCGAGGAGCACGCTCGCGCCTGGCGGCAGCTGGGCATGCTCGATCAACGCTTCAGTGTCGCCAGCGGCCCGGCCCGCTCGGCCTTGTTGCAATCGCGTGAAAGCATTCGGCGGCGGGTTCGCAAGCTCGGTAGCGGCCTGGCCAGCGTGATACTGGTCTGCGGTCTGGCGCTGTTTGCCGGTGAACGTTATCTGCCGCTCGACTACTGGCTGGCCGACCAACGCACCGCCACCGGCGAGCAACGCACCCTGCGGCTGGCCGACGGCACGTTGATCAACCTCAATACCCACAGCGCGCTGGATGTGCGCTTCGATGAGAAACAGCGGCGAATCGTTCTGCTGGAAGGTGAAATTCTCATCGAAACCGGTCACAACGATGCCCGGCCGTTTATCGTCGAAACCCGCGAAGGAAAAATGCGCGCGCTGGGTACGCGGTTCCTGGTCAGGCTCGAAGAGCAAGGGACGCGGCTGAGCGTGTTGCAATCGGCCGTGGCCGCGCATCCGCAATCCAGTGTGGACGAACAGATTCTGCGTGAAGGCCAGCAAGTGCTGATGCGCCGCGACGGCCTTGGTCCGCTGCTGGCGCTGAACCCGGGAGCCGACGCCTGGACCCGCGGCATGCTGGTGGTGGATAACGCCCGGCTGGAGGATCTGGTCAACGAACTCGGGCGTTATCGCCGCGGCCATCTGGGGGTCGCACCGCAGGTGGCAAACCTGCGAATCACTGGCAGCTTCCCGCTGCACGACACCGACCTGGCGCTGACCGCACTGCTGCCGACCCTACCGGTGCAAATCGAACAGCACACGCCATGGTGGGTGACGGTGGTGGCCAGATCCGAAACAATACCCTAAGACTCTGTGGCGAGGGGTGATCGACACTCCATCCATTTATACCCGCCCATTTCCTGAATCGAAATTATTTTCAATCAGCCCTATCACTTTTTGCATCTCGTCCGGCACATAGGCAATTGAGAAATATTTCCATTCAGGAGCCGCTGTATGTCCCGCTCGCTAGACACCTTGTTGCGCCCCAGCCTGTTGGCCGTTGCTATTGCCTTCTGCGTCCCGTTGGCCAGTACCCAAGTGGTTGCCGCCGAACAGGCGTCCAGCGTTCGCGCCTACAACCTGCCGGCCGCGCCATTGGCGAGCACCCTGAACCAGATCGCCAGCCAGGCCGGTCTGGCGTTGAGTCTGAATCCGTCGCTGGCCTCGGGTAAGACCTCGGCCCCGGTCAAAGGCCAATTCGACGCTGCCGGCGCCCTGCGTGAAGCCTTGTGCGGCACCGGCCTGCAATTGGAACAAAGCAGCGCCGGTACCTTCAGCCTGGTGGCGATTCCGGACGGTGTCGTCGCCCTGCCGGAAACCAGCATCACTGGCCAGGAAAGCTACGAAAGTGCCTGGGGCCCGGTAGAGGGTTACGTTGCAACCCGCACTGCTGCCGGAACCAAGACCGATACACCGATCGTCGAAGTGCCACGCTCGATTTCGGTGATCACTCGCGAGCAGATGGACGATCGCTCAGTCCTCAACCTCAATGACGCACTGCGTTATACCGCTGGAGTCGTCAGTAGTGGTTATGGCTCCGACTCCCGCGCCGACTGGCTGAGAATTCGCGGCTTCGAGCCCACCCAGTTCCTCGACGGCCTGCCACTGCCCAAAGGCTCGTTCTCCAATCCCAAGGTCGAGCCCTGGAACCTGGAGCGCATCGCGGTACTGCGCGGCCCGGCTTCTTCGGTGTACGGCCAGACCCCGCCCGGCGGCATGCTGGACATGGTCAGCCGTCGTCCGGAGGAGCAGAGCAGCCATCAAGTCGAGCTGCAAGCCGGCAGCAACGAACACAAACAGATCAACTTCGACAGCACCGGCAAGATCGATGACGAAGGTCAGTTTCTCTATCGGGTCAGCGGCACCGTGCGCGACAGCAATGCACCGGTCGACCACATTCCAGACAAGCGCTACAACATCGCCCCCAGCCTGACCTGGAACATCAACGACGACACCCACCTGACCTTCATCTCGCAGTACACCCGCGACGACACCGGTATTACCGGGCAGTTTCTACCCCTGCAAGGCACCAAGCTGCCCTCGGCGGCCGGCAAGATTTCGCACCACAAGAACCTCGGTGATCCGGACTGGGAATTCTACGACCGCACTTACTACGCGCTGGGGTACGCCTTTGATCATCGCCTGGACGATGTCTGGCAATTCCGTCAGAACCTGCGCTACACCAAGAGCGATTTGTCGTTCCAGGGCATCAACGCCGCCACGTTCAACACGGTACAGGCCGACGGTACCCTTAACCGTGAAACCGGCATCGTCAATGAGGACATCAGCCAGTTCGCGGTGGATAACAATTTCCAGGCCGATTTCCAGACCGGTGAACTGAGCCACACCCTGCTGCTGGGCCTGGATCATCAACGGTCGAACACCAACTACCAATGGCTTTACGGCTTTGCGGGCGTGCCGCCGACCAATGTGAACAAGCCGGTGTATGGCCAGGACTTCTCCAACGTCACTTATTTTGCGATGAATGACTTTGCGCAAAAGACCCGGCAAACCGGCCTCTATGTTCAAGACCAGATCGCCTTGGACAAATGGCGCCTGACCCTCGGCGGTCGTGAGGACTGGGTACACACCGGTACTACCTTCAACCAGACCGACGCCACCAACACCCAGCGTGACAAGGCCTTCAGCGGCAATGCCGGCCTGAGTTATGTGTTCGACAGCGGCCTGACGCCTTACCTCTCCTACACCGAGTCGTTCCAGCCCTCCACCGGTGCCTCGGCCAGTGCCGAGCAGTCGTTCAAACCGACAGAAGGCCGACAGTACGAAGCGGGGCTCAAGTATCAGCCTCCGGGGAGCAAGATGCTGCTCACCGCCGCCGTGTTCGACCTGCGCCAGAAGAATGTGAAAGTCACTGAAGGCAATGTCACCAGCCAGACCGGTGAGGTCCAGCTTCGCGGCCTCGAACTGGAAGCCACCGCTGATGTGACCAACAACCTGAAGGTAATAGGTTCTTACAGCTACACCGACAGTGAAGTCCTGGAAGGCGCCGGCAAAGGCAACCGCATGCAGCAGATTCCACGCAACCAGGCGACCTTGTGGGGCGACTACACCTGGCATAACGGCGTGCTCGACGGCTTTGGCGTCGGCGCCGGCGTGCGCTACGTCGGCGACACGTACGGCGATGTGGCCAACACCGACCTGGGCCATGTCGGCTCCAACACCATCTACGATGCGTCGGTTCACTATGACCTGGGCCGCCTGAGCAACAGCCTCAAAGGCGCGTCGCTCGCGGTGGATGCCAAGAACATTTTCAATAAGGACTACTTGTCGACCTGTGACGGCTACTGGTGCTACTACGGCGACGAACGCAACGTCGTCGCCAGCGTGAGTTACAAGTGGTAATCCGCTAGCCCCACCGCAGTAAAACAAGGGTCACGGAATAACCGTGGCCCTTTTGCATCTGGATGATTCATGAAAAGCAAAACCATCCGCCGCTGGTCCTTTATCCACACCTGGACCAGCCTGATCTGCACCGTCTTCCTGCTGATGCTGGCGTTGACCGGCTTGCCGTTGATTTTTCATCACGAGATCGATCACCTGCTGGGTGATGCACCGGAACTCAAACAGCTGCCGGCCGATACCCCACAGCTGGATTTACAGCAGCTGGTGCTTGCCGCCGAGGCCCATCGGCCGGGCGAAGTGATGCAGTATTTCGGCTGGGATGAAGAAGACCCCAACGGGGTGATCGCGATCATGGCGCCCACCGCGGGCACCGAGCCGAACTCGTCCCACACCTTCATGCTCGACGCCCGCACCGGTGAAGCCCTGGAAGTCCCCTCGGCCAATGGCGGGCTGATGATGGTCATACTGCGGCTGCACGTGGACATGTTTGCCGGTCTGCCGGGCAAGCTGCTGCTGGCGTTCATGGGGATTGTGTTCGTGCTGGCAATCATCTCCGGCACGGTGCTGTACCTGCCGTTCATGCGCCGGCTGAAATTCGCCACCGTGCGTCAGGATAAATCCACCCGCCTGCGCTGGCTCGACCTGCACAACCTGATCGGTGTGGTCACCCTGACCTGGGCCTTGGTGGTCGGTGTGACCGGGGTGATCAGCGCCTGCGCCGACCTGCTGATCGCCGCCTGGCGCAACGACACGCTCAGCGCAATGATCGAACCCTATCGTGGTGCCCCGCCGTTGACCCACCTGGCGCCGGCCAGCCGCCTGCTCAAGATCGCCGAAAGCGTCGCGCCGGGCATGCAGCCGGACTTCATTGCCTTCCCCGGCACGCGATTTTCCAGCGAGCATCACTACGCGGTATTCATGAAGGGCAGCACCCACCTGACCTCGCACCTGCTGACCCCGGTACTGATCGACGCCAGCACATTGCAGATCACCGCCGTTGCTGAACGGCCGTGGTACATGGACGCCATGGGTATGTCGCAACCGCTGCACTTCGGCGACTACGGTGGCATGCCCATGAAGATCCTCTGGGCGGCGCTGGATCTGCTGACCATCATCGTTCTGGGCAGTGGCGTGTATCTGTGGGCCGTGCGGCGCAAGGCGGTACAACCGGTGATCGCTAACGTGGAAACTGCGTCATGAAGCCTCGACAATCGAACTTCTGGAAAGTCTTCGGTACACCCATGGTCCTTGGTCTGCTGACTGCCGCCGGACTGTTCGCGGCGCTGCTCGGTGATGGTGTGTGGGATGGATTGAGCTGGATTGGCCTGGGAGTGCCGGCAGTGATTGGGTTGCAGGGGCTGTTCAAAGGACGTGCTCGGGCCTGAAATCCTTGGTGCCTGTGGGGCCGAATCATTTCCGGATTCAAACCCCTCGCCAGCCACCACGGAACTTAATAGGCTAACCCCCTGCCCATCCTGTGAGAAAAGCCCATGTCCGCCCCCACCATGACGTTGTTCCACAACCCTGCCTCGCCCTACGTTCGCAAAGTGATGGTGCTGCTCCACGAAACCGGCCAATTGAACCGCGTAACGCTGCAATCCAGCCAACTCAGCCCGGTGAGTCCGGATGCGGCACTGAACCGGGACAATCCGCTGGGCAAGATCCCGGCCCTGCGCCTGGCCGACGGCAATGTGCTGCACGACAGCCGGGTAATCCTCGATTACCTCGACCACCAACACGTCGGCAACCCGTTGATTCCCCGCGACGGCTCGGCCCGCTGGCGGCGCATGACCTTGGCCTCGACCGCCGACGGCATCATGGACGCCTCGGTGCTGGTCCGTTATGAGTTGGCGCTGCGCGCCCCGGAAAAGCACTGGGACGAATGGCTCGAGGCCCAACGCGAGAAAATCCGCCGTGCCCTGGCCGTGCTGGAGCGCGAGGCGATCGCCGAACTCACCAGCCACTTCGACGTTGCCGCCATCAGCGTGGCCTGCGCCCTCGGTTACCTGGACTTTCGCCATCCGGACTTGAACTGGCGCGTAGCCAATCCGAAACTCGCCGGCTGGTATGCCGAAGTCAGTCTGCGGCCGTCGATGATCGAGACTCAGCCGCCGGTTTAACCCTTGATTCATGGCTGGGCATACCGGTCTCAAAAGATCGCAGCCTGTAGGAGCTGCCGCAGGCTGCGATCTTTTGATCTTGCATTTGCGGCGCCCCCGAAAAGATCGCAGCCTATCGGCAGCTCCTACGCCGACCGGGTACACCCGCAATGTGGTGGGTCACACAATCCCCAAGGAGCTGGCGCAGGCTGCGATCTTTCGACTTCAAGGGAAACAACCCGGCGATCCGCGTCGCCAACATCGCTCCAACCAGCTGATCCTCACGCAACCCCAACGAGCGGCTCATTCCACCGCTCCCAACTCGAACTCCAGCGGATTGGGCGCTTTTTGTCCGATCCCATACCAGTCCAGCTTGCGGGTCAGCACCATGAAGACTCCGAGCAAACCGAACAGCAGCAACGACCCCATCAACAGCGCGTAATCCTCGGCACTCAATAGCCCATAGAGCACGCCATACAAGGCTGCCAACCCGGCCGCGAAACTCAAGCCGTGACCCAGGCTGCGCAGCACATGGCTGACATAAAAACCGATCAACACTACGCAGGCACCGGCTGACAACAGGTACGCCAAGGCAAAGCCGATGTGCTCGGACAGCGACAACAGCAACAGATAGAAGAACGCCAGTGCCACACCCACCAAGGCGTACTGGATCGGATGCACCGCCAGGCGCTTGAGCACTTCGAACAGGAAGAACCCGGCGAAGGTCAGGGCAATGAACAGCAGCGCGTATTTGATCGCCCGGTCGCTTTTCAGGTACTGATCCACCGGATCGATGAAGCTCACACCGAAGCGGCGGCTATTGAACTCATCACAACGGTTGGTGGACAGGCAATTGCTCATCGCCTCTTCGAGATTGGTCGAGAAAAAGCTGGTTTGCCAATGGGCCGAGAATCCCTCTTCGGTCACCTCACGCTGCACGGGGAGGTAGTTGCCGATAAAACTCGGATGAGGCCAGTTGGCCGTCAACTGTACCTTGCTGGTTTTGCCGACCGGCGTGATCTGCAACTGGCCGGTACCTTGCAGGCTCAGGTCGAAGGCGAACGCCAGTTCCGTGGCCTGCCTGGCGTCCCGCGCCGGCAACGGCACATGCACACCCTCGCCCAGCCAGCTCACTTGTGTGCCCGGAACAAAGTCCAGGTCCTGGCCATTGAGTTCCAGCTTCAGGGCATTCTCGATCCCTCGAATATCGCTGATACCGACCGCTAGAAATGCCTGGTCGAACTGATAGTCGGCAAAATCTTCCTTGATCCCCAACTGCTCGGGAATTGCGAAATGGCCGTTGATGCGGTTGTCGGCATGGAACAGCCGCGCCTGATAAATCCCCCGCGCCCGCAATTCGGTCTGAACCTTGCCGTCGAGCTCAAAACGCTCCGGCAGGAAATACAGCCGACCGCGTTCTTCGCCGATTTCCTGGTAGCGCTTGCTGGTTTTCTCATTGGTCTTCCAGGTGCGTACCACCTTGCGATACGGCACCACCATGATCGGCCCGCTCAGTTGCTGGCTGTCGCTGGAGCTGCGGGCGATGTCTTCGAGGACCGCGTCGCGCAGTTGCTGACGGTCATTGATGATCCCGTCGATCATCAGTAGCGGAATCAGCAACAGCAAAATCAAAAGGGCAATCGCCCCCAGTTTTAAAGTCAGGCTGCGGTTCATGGGTCTCTCCCTGTCTGGATGGGGAGAGTCTGTGCTGACTGTGTGGGGGTTTTATGCGGGGAATGTGGAGAGTGTGTGGAGATCTGTGAACCGTTAGCCTGTGCAGTATCAGGGCAGACGCAATGTCACCTCGACCCCGCCCGGTACATTGCCGATGTGCAACTCGCCATCGTGCAACTGCAGCACTTCTTCCACGAAGTTCAGCCCCAACCCGGTGCTTTTGCGCCCGCTGTCCGGGCGCGGCAAGGAGTAGAAGCGCTCGTTCAAGCGCGACAAGGCGTAATCGGGAATCGGGTCGGCCTGGTTGAACAGTTTGAGTTCGACCTGTTCACCCACCTGCTCGGCCGTGAACCTCAAGACGCCATGGGACGGTGTGAAATCCAGTGCATTCTCCAGCAAATTACCCAGCGCCTGACGTAACAGAAATGGCTCGCCCAACAGGCTCAATTTCGACGCTACCTGTTGCTCTACCTGAATATGCTTACGCTCGATCCGCGCGCTCCGGGCGCTCAGCAACTCCTCCAGCAACGGCACCAACGGTACGGCGACTCGCTCCTCCAGACCCTGGCGCTGCTCAACCAGTGCGAGGTTCAACAGTCGTTCGATCAAATGCTGCATGCGTGCACTTTCGCTATCGATGTTGCTGACGAAACGCTGCCGTTGCGCCAGCGGCATTTCGTCCTGCAGCAATTCGGCGGCGCCGCGAATCGCCGCCAGCGGGCTCTTCAGCTCATGGGTCAGCGTGTGGACATAACGTTCGACGTAAGCCTTGCCTTCAAGCTGGGTGCGCATGTGCTCGACCGCTGTGGCCAATTGCTGCAGTTCGCCGCCGCGATAATGCGGCACCTCGGCACGGCGGCTCTCGCTGACGGCCTGGGCATAGGCAGTCAGGCGCCGCAGCGCTGCGCTGAGCCACCACGACAGCACGGCGCCGAACAGCAAACCGAGGCCAATCAATCCCGCGCCGTACCACAACAGGCGCCGCTCGGTGCGGTCGACGTAGGGCTGCAACGAGCTGTTGGGCTTGGCCACGGTGACCACGCCGATGATCTGGCCGCCGTCGCGGATCGGCGCGCCGACATGCATCACCGATGAGTCTGGATCGGCAGGGTCGCTACGGGTCGAACGGGCGCCGTACTCGCCGCGCAGGGTCAGGTACACGTCGTTCCAGCGCGAATAATCCTCTCCCACTGCCACGCCGCTGGAGTCCAGCAAAACGATGCCCTTGGCGTCGGTGACATAGATTCGGTGATTGACCTGATTCTTTGGCAAGCCCCAGATGGTCGCCGCCGGCTGCCGTTCGCCGTAGGCCTTGAGCAATTCCGGCCAGCGGCTTTGGGCAGGCGTCCCGGACTTGACGTCATCGCGCAGGACCTCGGCCATCAGGTTGGCGGTATCCACCAGGGTTTCTTCGGTGGACTGGCGCACGCCAGGGCGAATTTCTTGCATCACCGTGCTGAGCACAAAATAACCGGTGAAGCTGATAAACAGCACATACACCAGAAAAATCCGGATCCCCAGCGGCATCAGCTGTGCCCCGGGCGGTAGCTATAACCGAGACCGCGATGGGTCTGGATCGGCTCGGCGTCGGCCACTACCAGGCGCAATTTCGCGCGCAGGCTTTTGATATGGCTGTCGATGCTGCGCTCATAACCGGCATCGGCGGCGACACCCAGCGCATCCAGCAACTGCTCCCGGCTGAAGACCCGTTCGGGTTGCTCCAGCAAGCATTGCAACAGACGGAATTCATGACGGGTCAGACTCAGCAGTTGGCTGCGATAGCTGATCTGCACGCGCTCGCGGTCTACCTGAAACACCCCGGCGGCCACAGCAGTGGTGGCTAGCGGCAGGACACGCTTGAGAATCGCCCGTACCCGTGCCGCGACCTCGCGAGGGCTGAATGGCTTGACGACATAATCGTCCGCACCAATTTCCAGCCCCACCACCCGGTCGATCTCACCGTCGCGGGCGCTGAGGAACATGACCGGGACTTCGCTGAAACGCCGCAACTGCTTGCAGGTTTCAAAGCCGCTGATATCCGGCAGGCCGATGTCGAGAATGATCAAGTCGGCCGGGTGGCTGCGCTGATGCTCAAGCGCCGCTTGCCCAAGGCCCAGCCAGGAGGTGGTAAAGCCCTCGCCCTGCAAGGCGAATATCAGGGTATCGGCAATCGCGGCTTCGTCTTCGACAATCAGGATATGGGGCATGGCATCCGAGCACAGAGATTTCGTTGGCGAAAGGTGCCGGATGCCGGATTCGCCGTCAATCAGCAGTCAGGTTTATCGGCGGTGAAACGCCGCGCCGGATTCACGGCGGCACCAAACTCACGCAAGGCTTTGGCGCCGATCAGCAGCGGGTAGTTGAAGCTGCTGCGGTCAGTCAGGTTGACCTCGACGGTGCGCTTGACGTTGCCCAGGCACAGCTCCAGATCGACCACCGGGCGTTTGGTGGGTGCGATCGTTTCGTCGTCATCCTCGTCTTCTTCAGAACGGGTTTTGATTTTGCTGATGCGCGCGACCTTATGCTCGTAGACCTTGTTGCTCGCGCCTTTGGTGGCCAGGCGGAAACGCACCCAGTCTTCACCATCACGGGTAAAGGTTTCGATGTCCTTGGCCGACAGCGAGGCGGTCAGCGCGCCGGTGTCCATTTTGGCCTTGAGGGTTTCACCGCCGATTTCCGGCAATTGAATGTATTCGTAGCGCCCGTAAAGGGTCGGCTCGGCGGCCATGACTGGCAGGGCCAGGAGGGATAACAGTGCAAGGACGGATTTCACGTGGGAGGGTTCCTTGTGGGGATGGGGCAATAACGCTGAATTCTAGACCGCAAAAAACCGGGTAAGTTGGAAAGATAACCCGAGCCCGGCACAAACCCCGTGGCGAGGGAGCTTGCTCCCGCTGGGGCGCGTAGCGGGCCCAAGATCTGTAACCGCGATTTATCAGGTAGATCGCTTTAAGCAGGTTTACGACGCCTTGCGCGCCGAGCGCCGTTGAATCAGCTACCGATGCCAGTGCCCCAGATGCCGCCCAGGCTTTGCAGCAGCGAGCTGCCAACGCCCTGCTGACCGAGGTACTGCAGAATCACCGGAGCAAACAGGCCGATCATGCCGCTGTCCATGCCCAGGGCGCTGAAGGTGTTGTTCAGGTCGTTGGTGTCTTTGACGTTGCCCAACAAACCGTCCAGCGCCGACGACTCACCGGACTTGCCGAGCAACCCACCCAAGCCGCCTAAGGCACCCAAAGCGCCCAGCGCGCCATTGCCCGAAATCTGATCGAGACCCGGCACGCTTTTACTCAGCTGCGAATAGTCGGTGGAGCTCAGCTGATTCTTCGCCAACCCAAGCATGGCACCGGCACCGCCGATCGCCTGCTCTGGGGTGATGTCGAGCTGCGACCCCAGTGTATTGAGCAACCCGGCCGCTTTCGGGGCAGCCTCCACAATCGCGTCACCGCTGTTATTGCCTTGTGCGCCGGAAACTGCATTGGCCACATCACCCAGGTTGAAAGCCGCGAAGGCCGGGCTTGCCGCCAGGGTCATAAGCGAAGCCAGTGCAAAACCGCGTGAAATCTTCATCGAGACAACCTCTTGGGCCATGAATACCACTGCGCAATGAGTGGCGCAAAACAGTCAGTTGGACTAGCCGCAATGAGGTTTGTTCCCAGTGTCCAGTGCGCTGCCTCAGCTAGCAGAAAAATATTTCCCGCGCACTGCATCCAGTATTCGACCCCCTGCGTATATCAAGCACGGACAGACACTCCTGGCCGATTTTCCCTCCACGAGGATCATCACCATGAAACGCATTTCGATTAAAGCCCCATTGATCGCCAGCCTGCTGACCCTGGCCCTTTCCAGCGCCTTGGCGAGGACCGGCGCACAAGCCGCGGACTGGAGCCGCGACAGCGTGATCGTCGGCGGCCAGAGCATGATGCAGAGCAAAGACATCATCGATAACGCTTTCAACTCCGCCGACCACACCACCCTGGTCGCCGCCGTGAAAGCCGCCGGGCTGGTCGCCCCCCTCAAAGGCCCGTTCACCGTGTTCGCACCGGTCAACTCGGCGTTCGCCGCCCTGCCCGCCGGCACTGTCGACGCCCTGCTCAAACCGCAAAACAAAACCACCCTGCCCCACATCCTCACCTACCACGTAGTGCCCGGTAAGCTCGACATGACGGAGCTGAGCAAGCGCATCAAGGCCGGCGGCGGCAAGCTGTGGGTCATGATGAACGGCCCGCACAACATCGTGCTCAAGGATGAAAAAGGCATCATCTACAACCGCGACGACGCCCGTTACAGCGCAACCCTGCTCAGTGCCACCAAACAACCTGCGTTGCGGATCAAGGCCCATGACGACTACCTGCAAGTCGAGCCGCTGACCCTCGCTGCCGCCAATCCGGGCCGTAGGTGGCGAGGGGCAAGCCCATCACCGGAATCGACAACGACTTCCACTCGCTACTCATCGACACCCAAGCCCCACTCGAGGTTCTGCACGACACCGCCACCTACCGTATCCTCGCCGTGACCCAATTGCTGGAAAACCTCGCTCCCAACTATTTTTGCGACAGACAACCGTCTATCCGAAACCCCTGACGTAATAATGCAACCTGTAATTTATGACAGTAGACGGAACACCATCCGAAACTTATAACTTTATCGAAAGGCTTCGTGCCCCCTCAGAGTGACGTTTTCCAGTTTTTTTGCTTGATCAATATAAGGACATAACAATGACTATCTATGATTACACCGCCTATGCGCAAGACGACCTGCACAACACTCAATATGGCGAAGTAGAAGCCAATACGTTCAAAGAAGCAGAAGAGAAAGTCAAAAATATATTCACCTACCCAGTAAGAACCGAGCTATCCATGCTCCTCGACTCTGGATCTGAAACATTTTCTGATTTTATAAGCATGGAAAACCTTTCCGAATTGGCATAAATAACTGTCAGATTTGACAGTAGGCATGTCCAGGCATAACCGCGAGCATGGATACTCAAATTACGTAACGGAGTACACATAATGCGGATGAGCATTATTGCCAGCGTATTCACCGCCATGGCCATCACGGGGGTGAGTAACGTCTATGCAGCAACAACAACCTGCCCTGAAGTCGCCGATATAAAGCAACTCGAGGATGAGAGCGAAGGTGGTTATTTGTACAGCGCGCCTGGACCGGAAAAACGTGTATGGGTTGGCTCAAACCCCTATGCCAAGGAGGGCGATCTAAAGACTTTCAAATTCACAGGTGCGTTGTATCGAGACATCAGTTCGGAAGGTAATAGCTTCGTAGTCTCCTGTGATTATGAAGGGGAAGAGTGGAACGCATTCGCAAGGCTGACGCTGTATTCATTCAAAGACTGGAAGCCAGCTCCGGATACAGGTTGGACAGTCGCTGGGAAGAACCCTCCAATTGCTTACAGGAAAGCCAGGCAAGTACAAAGGTGCGAATCAGACACCCAACAGAAATGTGCATATGATTACTCTTCACTGACACCCGTCCGCGATGCCAAATAAGCAACAAATGCGTTGTTGAACGATCCTGAGCACTGCCCATGAAAAACGGCGACCCTAAGGTCGCCGTTCTGTTTTGCGTGAAGCCTTACGCCGCACTAAACAACTTATGCGGATCAATCACAAACTTCTTCGGCACACCGGCATCGAACTCGCCATAACCGCGTGGCGCGTCGTCGAGGCTGATGACTTCGACACCGACGATGTCGGCAATATGAATGCGGTCCCACATGATGGCCTGCATCAGTTGGCGGTTGTACTTCATGACTGGGGTCTGGCCGGTGTGGAAGCTGTGGGATTTCGCCCAGCCCAGACCGAAGCGGATGCTCAGGCTGCCCATTTTCGCGGCAGCGTCGACTGCTCCCGGATCTTCGGTGACGTAGAGGCCAGGGATGCCGATTTTGCCGGCTACGCGAACCACGCCCATCAGCGAGTTGAGTACGGTGGCCGGAGCCTCGTGCTTCACGCCGGCATGGCCGTGACCGCGAGCTTCGAAGCCTACGGCGTCAACAGCGCAATCCACTTCCGGTTCGCCCAACAGCGCGGCGATTTGTTCGTGCAGTGGAGTGTCTGTCGACAGGTCGGCGATTTCAAAGCCCTGGGCCTTGGCATGAGCCAGGCGGATCGGGTTGACGTCACCGATGATTACCACCGCGGCGCCCAGCAGGCGAGCGGACGCGGCAGCAGCCAGGCCGACCGGGCCGGCGCCAGCGATGTATACGGTGCTGCCTGGACCAACGCCCGCAGTCACTGCACCGTGGTAACCGGTGGGCAGGATGTCGGAGAGGCAGGTCAGGTCACGGATTTTCTCCATGGCCTTGTCGCGATCCGGGAGTTTCAGCAGGTTGAAGTCGGCATACGGCACCATCGCGTATTCGGCCTGGCCACCGGTCCAGTCGCCCATGTCGACATAACCGTAAGCACCGCCCGGACGCGCCGGGTTGACGCTCAGGCAGACACCGGTGTGCATCTCTTTGCAGGAACGGCAGCGCCCGCACGCAACGTTGAACGGCACCGACACCAGGTCACCGATTTTCAGGTTCTCGACGTCGCTACCCTTCTCGATCACTTCACCGGTGATCTCGTGGCCCAGCACCAGACCGGTCTGGGCAGTGGTGCGACCGCGCACCATGTGCTGATCGGAGCCACAGATGTTGGTGGAAACTACGCGCAGGATGACACCGTGTTCGATCTTCCTGCCGCGCGGGTCCTGCATTTTGGGATAGTCGATTTTCTGTACTTCGACCTGGCCATTGCCGAGATACACGACACCACGATTTCCAGACATGCTTTCACCTCGCTGTTGTTTTTATGTAGCGGTCGCGTTGCCATGGAGCGGCAGCGCGTTGAATGCTCGGGTTATTGCCTGTGTGTTTTTGTGTTGTTTGGGAGGGCCTGCTTGCGATAGCGATCTAAAGAACGACCGTGCGATTGGCGTTGAGGAATACCCTTCGCTCAATGTGATATCCAACCGCCCGCGCCAACGTCAGCCCTTCGATATCCCGCCCTTTGGCGATCAGATCTTCGGGGTAATGACTGTGGTCCACGGCCTCCACGCCCTGGGCGATAATCGGACCTTCATCCAGGTCGTTGTTGATGTAGTGCGCGGTGGCGCCGACCAGTTTCACGCCCTTGTTGTAGGCCTGGTGGTAGGGCTTGGCGCCTTTGAAACCGGGCAGCAGGGAGTGGTGGATGTTGATCGCCTTGCCGTCGAGCTTGCGGCACAGCTCCGGCGACAGCACTTGCATGTAGCGCGCCAGGACCACCAGTTCGGCGCCGGACTCTTCGATGACTTGCCAGACCTGACGCTCTTGCGATGGCTTGTCGTTCGGGTCCAGCGGGAAATGGTAGTAGGGAATCTGATGCCAATCTGCAAGCGGCTTGAGGTCCGGGTGGTTAGAGACCACCGCGACCACGTCCATGGACAATTGGCCGATGCGCTGGCGGTAGAGCAAGTCGTTGAGGCAGTGATCGGCCTTGGAGACCATGATCACCACTTTTGGCCGGTGGTGCGGCGGTGTCAGCTCGAAGATCATGCCGAAAGCATCGGTCCGCTCGGCCAGACCGGCGCGGAATGCCTGTTCGTCAAAGCCGTCGGGTTGACGGAATTCCACGCGAATGAAGAAGCGGCCGGAAAGCCGATCATCGAAGGAATGGTGCTCGGTGACGTAGCAACCCTGTTCGAACAGAAAACGGGTCACCGCATCCACGGTGCCCAATACGCTTGGGCAATCAGCAGTCAAAATCCATGTATCTGGGGCGCGGCTCATAGTGCGGTGACTCCTTGTGGCGAGGGAGCTTGCTCCCGCTCGGCTGCGTAGCAGTCGTAAACCTACAGATGCGGTCTCACTGGCGGAACGCTATAAATGGCTTTGGGGCTGCTGCGCAGCCCAGCGGGAGCAAGCTCCCTCGCCACAGGTCAGGCCTGAACGCTCAACCCATACTCAGCCGAAGCATCCTGCAACCACAGCCACCAGTAATCGGAGAAACTGCGGCGGATCAGCAGTTCCCAGGTGTCTTCGGCGGTGTGGCGGATCACCAGTTGCGACTTGGCGAACACGGTGCCGACGGCTTTGCCCACCGGGAAGTTGTTGGGGTGTACGTCGTAGCTGGTGGACTTCATCAGCACTTCGCGGACTTTCGGGCCGCTCAGTTCGAGAAGCTGTTGGCCGCCGCTGACGTTGACGATGGAGATGTGCAGGCTACCCAGCGCTTCACGCAGTTTTTTCTCGGCAGCGAATTCTTCGCCAGTCGGCACGATCAGCAGCCATTCATCCGGCCCCATCCATTGCAGGCTGGTTTGGCCCTTGGCGACGACGGTCAGGGCCACAGGCAGTTCCAGGCCCAGCGCCTTGTGCACGCCGGCGGCGAACGCAGGGTCATGGCCGTCGCCACGAATAGTCAGATGACCGAGGAGCTTCTTCTCACGCACGGTCACGCCGGCGTTTTTGCGGCCCTTGCCCACCAGGCTGGCGAGGTCGGCGTGATGCAACGACGACTCGGCCTTGGCCCCGGTGGTTGGGCGTTGTTGGTAAACATTGGCTGCGGTCATAAAGCACCTGTCTTGAATTCTGTTGGTTCCGGCCCTTGTGGTGGCTGTGCCGCCTTCGCGAGCAAGCCCGCTCCCACAAGGGTTACGCGATCTCCTGTGGGAGCGAGCTTGCTCGCGACGCCCCACAGGACCCGAGGCCATTAAATATTCTGGCGATCACCCTTCGGATCGAAGAACACCGAAGAAACGATTTCCGCCTCGATCACGCTGCCGTCGGCCAGCGGTGCGAACACGCGCTCACCGATACGCTTCAAGCCGCCCTTCACCACGCCCATGGCAAACGAATAGCCCAAGGAGTTGTGCAAGTAGCTCGAGGTGACGTGACCGACCATGGTCATCGGGATCGCTTGCTTCGCATTCAGCACAAGCTGCGCGCCTTCTGGCAGCCATTTGGTCGAGTCGATCGGTTTCAGGCCAACCAACTGTTTGCGTTGATCACGCACGCAGTCTTCACGGTTCATGCCGCGCCAGCCGATCCACGAGAACGGTTTGGTGCGGCCAACGCACCAGCCCATGTTCAGGTCGTCCGGGGTCATCGAGCTGTCGGTGTCCTGGCCGACGATGATGAAGCCCTTCTCAGCCCGCAGTACGTGCATGGTTTCGGTGCCGTACG
Source organism: Pseudomonas sp. KH_050 (assembly GCF_057838875.1). Classification (NCBI taxonomy): domain Bacteria; kingdom Pseudomonadati; phylum Pseudomonadota; class Gammaproteobacteria; order Pseudomonadales; family Pseudomonadaceae; genus Pseudomonas; species Pseudomonas sp. KH_050. The sequence continues at coordinate 5,975,710 of NZ_CM174478.1, forward strand.
GAGTCAGGTTGTACTTTTTGCCGGCTTCGACGATTTTCTCGAGCACGCCCATGGCGTAGTCGGCCTGCACGTTGACTTCGTACGACAGTTCACCGGTAAACGAAATCCGGAACACCCGTGCCGGCACACCGCCGACCAGGCCTTCTTTCCAGGTCATGAACGGGAAGCCGTCCCTGTCCAGGTCAATGTCGGTGACTTCGCTGAGCAGCTTGCGGCTGTTCGGCCCGGACAGGGTCATAGTCGCCCAGTGGTCGGTGACCGAGGTGAAGTACACCTTGAGGTCTGGCCATTCGGTCTGTTGATAGATTTCCAGCCATTGCAGCACGCGCGCAGCGCCGCCGGTAGTGGTGGTCATCACGAAGTGGTTGTCCGCCAGGCAGGCCGTTACGCCGTCGTCGAAGACCATTCCGTCTTCTTTGCACATCAGGCCATAACGGGCCTTGCCCACATCGAGCTTGGTCCAGGCGTTGGTGTAGATGCGGTTGAGGAACTCACGCGCATCCGGGCCCTGGATATCGATCTTGCCCAGGGTCGATGCATCGAGCAGGCCGACGCTGTCGCGCACGGCTTTGCATTCGCGTTTGACAGCGGTGTGCAGGTCTTCACCGTTTTTCGGGAAGTACCATGGACGCTTCCACTGACCGACGTCTTCGAACTCGGCGCCGTTCTTCACATGCCAGGCTTGCAAGGCGGTGTAACGTACCGGCTCGAAGATATGACCACAGTGACGACCGGCTACTGCGCCGAAGGTTACCGGCGTGTAGTTCGGGCGGAACATGGTGGTGCCCATCTGCGGGATGGTCACGTTCAGGGAACGGGCGGCGATGGCCAGGCCGTTGACGTTGCCCAGTTTGCCCTGGTCGGTACCGAAGCCCAGTGCGGTGTAGCGTTTGACGTGTTCGACCGATTCGAAACCTTCGCGGGTTGCCAGTTCGATGGCGGCGGCGGTGACGTCGTTCTGCAGGTCGACGAATTGCTTCGGCGCCCGTGCGGTGGCTTTTTCGTGGGGTACCTGGAACAGCGCCAGAGTCGGCTCTTCCAGACGGGTCAGGGCTTTTGGCAAGACACCTTCGACCGTTTTGAAGCCGGCTTCGCTGGCAGCGCGCACGCCCCCTTCAAAACCGTCAGCCAAGGTGTCGCCGAGGCTGTACACGCCATTCACGCCGCCGACGCACACGCGTTTCTGCGGTGCTTCACCCGGCACGAAACCGAGGATATCTTCACGCCAGATCGGCTTGCCACCCAGGTGCGAAGCCAGGTGAACCACCGGGCTGTAGCCGCCGGAGCTGGCCACCAGGTCGCAGTCCAGCCATTCGCCAGGACTGGTCACGGTGTGGGCTTTGACATCGATGGCGGCAACCCGGGCTGCGGTCACGTGCTTGGTGCCGCGCGCTTCGACCACTGCGCTGCCAGTCAGGATACGGATGCCTTTGGCTCGTGCTTCTTCTACCAGCGCGCCGCGAGGATTGCTCCGTGCGTCGGCGATGGCCACCACTTGCAGGCTGGCGTCGAGCCAGTCCAGCGCCACGCGGTAGGCGTGATCGTTGTTGGTGGAGAGCACGAGTTTTTTGCCCGGTGCCACGCCGTAACGACGGACGTAAGTCGAGACTGCGCCAGCGAGCATGTTGCCCGGCACGTCATTGTTGCCGTAGACCAGTGGACGCTCGTGAGCGCCGGTAGCCAGCACCACACGCTTGGCGCGAACCCGGTGGATGCGCTGACGGACTTGACCGATCGGTGCGCGGTCGCCGAGGTGATCGGTGAGGCGCTCGTGAATGGTCAGGAAGTTATGGTCGTGGTAGCCGTTGACCGTGGCGCGCGGCAACAGCACCACGTCCGGCAGGGATTTGAGCTCAGCGATAACGCTGGCGACCCATTCGGTGGCCGGTTTGCCGTCGAGGCTTTCGCGGGAGTCGAGCAGGCTGCCGCCGAACTCTTCCTGTTCGTCCGCCAGAATCACCCGGGCACCGCTGCGTGCCGCCGCCAAAGCAGCCGCCAGGCCAGCAGGGCCGCCGCCGACGATCAGCACGTCGCAGTGACGGTTCATGTAGTCGTAGGTGTCCGGATCGTTCTCGGTCGGCGAACGACCAAGACCTGCGGCCTTGCGAATGTACTTCTCGTAGGTCATCCAGAACGATTGCGGGTACATGAAGGTTTTGTAGTAGAAGCCCGGCGGCATCAGCTTGCCACCGACCTTGCCGAGAATCCCCATCATGTCGTTGTTGACACTCGGCCAGCCGTTGGTGCTGGTGGCGACCAGGCCCTGGTACAGCGCTTGTTGAGTCGCGCGCACGTTAGGGATTTGCGTGGCTTCGGTGGCGCCGATCTGCAGCACCGCGTTCGGCTCTTCGGCACCGGCGGCGAAGATGCCGCGCGGGCGGGAGTATTTGAAGCTGCGACCGATGATGTCGACACCGTTGGCCAGCAAGGCTGCGGCCAGGGTGTCACCTTCGAAGCCTTTGTAGATCTGGCCGTTGAAGGTGAAGCTCAAGACTTTGTTGCGGTCGATCCGGCCGCCGTTGGACAGACGATTGATCTGGCTCATACCTTCTCTCCCAGGCCAGTGGCGACTTTCGCCGTCTCTGTCTTGCCGGTGAATTGCGGCTTGGCGCCGATCTTGTAGGTTTCGAGAATCTCGTAGGTCACGGTGTCTCGGGTAGCGTTGAAGTACTGGCGGCAACCGGCGACGTGATCCCACAGTTCGTGGTGCAACCCGCGTGGGTTGTCACGGAAGAACATGTAGTCGCCCCACTCCTCGTCGGTGCAGGCGTTCGGGTCCAGTGGGCGCGGGATGTGCGCCTGGCCGGATGCATGGAATTCCTCTTCGGAGCGCAGTTCGCCGCAGTGAGGACAGAAGATGTGCAACATAGGGATTTCTCCTGTTAGTGGGCGACAGCTGCAGCGCCGTGTTCATCGATCAACGCACCGCTGTGGAAGCGGTCGATGGAGAAGGGTGCGGCCAACGGGTGCATTTCACCCTTGGCAAGGCTTGCGGCAAACACGTTGCCCGAGCCAGGTGTCGCTTTGAAGCCACCGGTGCCCCAACCGCAGTTGAAGAACATGTTTGGAACCGGGGTTTTCGAGATGATCGGGCAAGCATCCGGAGTGGTGTCGACGATGCCGCCCCACTGACGGTTCATGCGTACGCGCGACAGCACCGGGAACATCTCGACGATGGCCTGAACGGTGTGCTCGATCACCGGGTACGAACCACGCTGGCCGTAGCCGTTGTAGCCGTCGATACCGGCGCCGATCACCAGGTCGCCCTTGTCGGACTGGCTGATGTAACCGTGCACGGCGTTGGACATGATCACGCTGTCGATAATCGGCTTGATCGGCTCGGACACCAGCGCTTGCAGCGGGTGGGATTCGATCGGCAGACGGAAGCCGGCGAGTTTGGCCATGTGCCCGGAGTTACCGGCCGTGACCACGCCGACGCGCTTGGCGCCGATGAAACCTTTGTTGGTTTCCACACCGATGCACACGCCGTTTTCCTTGCGGAAGCCGATCACTTCGGTCTGTTGAATCAGGTCCACGCCCAAGGCATCGGCGGCACGGGCAAAGCCCCAGGCCACGGCATCGTGACGGGCCACGCCGCCGCGACGCTGGACGGTTGCGCCCATCACCGGGTAGCGAGTGTTTTTCGAGCAGTCGAGGTACGGGATCTCATCAGCGACTTGCTTGGCATCAAGCAATTCACCGTCCACGCCGTTGAGGCGGTTGGCGCTGACCCGACGCTCGGAATCACGAATGTCCTGCAGGGTGTGGCACAGGTTGTAGACGCCACGCTGAGAGAACATCACGTTGTAGTTCAGATCCTGGGACAGGCCTTCCCACAGTTTCATTGCGTGTTCGTACAGGTGCGCCGACTCGTCCCACAGGTAGTTGGAGCGAACGATGGTGGTATTGCGCGCGGTGTTACCGCCGCCCAGCCAGCCTTTTTCGACCACGGCCACGTTGGTGATGCCGTGTTCCTTGGCCAGGTAGTAGGCGGTCGCCAGACCATGCCCGCCACCGCCGACAATGACCACGTCATAGACCTTTTTCGGGGTCGGCGTGCGCCACATCTTCTGCCAGTTTTCATGGTGGCTGAGGGAGTGCTTGAAGAGGCCGAAGCCCGAGTAGCGTTGCATAGTCATTTACTCCAAAACTGCTCTCAGCGGTAAACCGGGAAGTCCGCGCACAGGGCTGCCACATTCTTCGCCACATCGGCCTCGACATCGGCATCGCCGAGGTTGTCGAGAATGTCGCAGATCCAGCCGGCCAGCTCGACACACTGAGCGACCTTGAAGCCGCGGGTGGTGACCGCCGGGGTGCCGATGCGCAGGCCCGAGGTGACGAACGGCGACTGCGGATCGTTGGGTACGGCGTTCTTGTTCACGGTGATGTGCGCACGACCCAACGCGGCGTCGGCTTCTTTACCGGTGAGGCCCTGACGGATCAGGCTGACCAGGAACAGGTGGTTGTCGGTGCCGCCGGACACTACATCGTAGCCGCGTTTGATAAATACGCTGGCCATCGCTTGGGCGTTGTCGATCACTTGCTGCTGATAAACCTTGAAGCCAGGCTCCAGCGCTTCCTTGAAGCACACCGCTTTAGCGGCGATCACGTGCATCAGCGGGCCGCCCTGACCACCAGGGAATACGGCAGCGTTGAGTTTCTTTTCCAGCTCTTCGTTGGCCTTGGCCAGGATCAGCCCGCCACGTGGACCACGCAGGGTTTTGTGAGTGGTGGTGGTAACCACATCGGCATACGGCAGCGGGTTCGGGTACAGACCGGCAGCCACCAGACCGGCGACGTGGGCCATGTCGACGAACAGGTAAGCGCCAACTTTGTCCGCGATCTGACGGAAGCGTGGGAAATCCAGGGTTTTCGAGTAGGCCGAGAAACCGGCGATGATCATTTTCGGCTTGTGCTCGACCGCCATGCGCTCGACTTCGTCGTAATCGATCAGCCCGGTGACGGTGTCGATGCCGTACTGCACGGCGTTATAAAGCTTGCCGGAGAAGCTGACCTTGGCGCCGTGGGTCAGGTGACCACCGTGGGCCAGGCTCATGCCCAGTACGGTGTCGCCGGCCTGCAACAGGGCGAGGAACACCGCGGCGTTAGCCTGGCTGCCGGAGTGCGGCTGGACGTTGGCGTAGTCGGCACCGAACAGCTGCTTGGCGCGCTCGATGGCCAGGGCCTCGACCTTGTCGACGTGCTCGCAACCACCGTAGTAGCGCTTGCCCGGATAGCCTTCGGCGTATTTGTTGGTCAGGCCGCTACCTTGCGCTTCCATGACGCGTTTGCTGGTGTAGTTTTCCGACGCGATCAGCTCGATGTGATCTTCCTGACGTTGCTCCTCGGCATCCATCGCTGCCAACAGTGCATCGTCATAACCCTGGATTTGGTCTTGCTTGCTGAACATCGCGTCTCTCCCAGCGGCGGCGGTGCGCCATTCGTCTCGGTGAGGCCTCTGCCCTAAGGCAGTGCCCTTTGGATGCGATGGTATGGCCGGCGCAGACAGGCCAAATGCCTATGGACGCCACGCAAAGGTGCGTTTACGACATGCACTTTGTAGGAGCTGCCGCAGGCTGAGATCTTTTGATCCTTTAAGAGCAAAGTCAAAAGATCGCAGCCTGCGGCAGCTCCTACGCAGGTGTCAGGCGATGAGTTGTCGTAAAGCCAGCAGCGCGAGGAAATGCACCGGATACAGCGCATACGCCCAACGACGCATCGGGGGTGGCGCCCAATGGCCCATATGCCGCAACAGCAGCAGGCCGATCAACGGTGCGACCAGACAAACGGCGATACCGAGAATCGCCACGCTATTGCCATCAGCGACGCCGGGCCATAGCGTTTTCCACTGATTGGCCGCCAGGCACACCAGCCCCGGCAACAGGCTGAAATACCAGGGCCGTCGCAACACCAGCAGGGTGGCCAGCGGCAGCAAGACCCCGAAGAAACCGAACATCAAGCGCTCGGGGAACAGCGCGGCCAACAGCAGCGCCCCTATCGCCAGCAGCTGCGCCTGAGCCGTTCGATGCAGCCAGCCTCGCGCAACCAGCAAGCCCAGCATCAGGCTGGGCAGCACGTTAAGGGTGTCCGGGTGGGGAATGAACAGCCGATAAGGCATCTCGCTCACTACGCTAAACAGCAGGAGCCAGCCCAGGTAACGCCATTGCCCATCGGCGCCCGGCCGGCCAGTCCGGGCCAGATTGCACGCGATCGCCAGGCAGAACCAGGGAAACGCCAGGCGTCCGGGCACATACAGCACATCGAGGCTCAAGGCGACGTATCGCAGGTGATCGAGCAGCATGCTCAACAGCGCCAGCCATTTGAGCAGATCCAGCGCACCGTCGCGGGCAGGTGTTGCAGGCTTCATGGAAGAGTCGCGCATAATCCCTCAAGCAGTTTGCATTTTTCCTACGGAAACTGGGCGTGTGCTACCCCGCCAATCTTGGGTAAAGTGCGCACCATCATCGACCACGCTGCTCTCAACCACGGAAGACGGCCATGACCGACAAGAGCCAACAATTCGCCAGCGACAATTATTCCGGCATCTGCCCTGAAGCCTGGGCCGCCATGGAGCAGGCCAATCATGGCCACCAACGCGCTTATGGCGACGATGAGTGGACCGCCCGCGCCGCCGATCATTTCCGCAAACTGTTTGAAACCGACTGTGAAGTGTTCTTCGCCTTCAACGGCACCGCGGCCAACTCCCTGGCACTGTCTTCGTTGTGCCAGAGTTACCACAGCGTGATCTGCTCGGAAACCGCCCACGTCGAAACCGACGAATGTGGCGCCCCGGAGTTTTTCTCCAACGGTTCCAAGCTGCTGACCGCCCGCACTGAAAACGGCAAGCTGACCCCCGAATCGATCCGCGAGATCGCCCTCAAGCGCCAGGACATCCACTACCCGAAACCACGCGTAGTGACCCTGACCCAGGCGACCGAAGTCGGCAGCGTCTATCGCCCGGAAGAAATCCGCGCCATCAGCGCCACCTGCAAGGAGCTGGGCCTGAACCTGCACATGGACGGCGCGCGTTTCTCCAACGCCTGTGCGTTCCTCGACTGCTCGCCGGCAGACCTGACCTGGAAGGCCGGGGTCGACGTGCTGTGTTTCGGCGGGACGAAAAACGGTATGGCGGTGGGTGAGGCGATTCTGTTCTTCAACCATAAACTGGCCGAAGACTTCGACTACCGCTGCAAACAGGCCGGGCAGCTGGCGTCGAAAATGCGCTTTCTCTCCGCGCCCTGGGTCGGCATCCTGGAACACGATGCCTGGCTCAAACACGCGCATCACGCCAACCACTGCGCACAACTGCTGAGCAGTCTGGTCGAGGACATTCCTGGCGTCGAATTGATGTTTCCGGTGGAAGCCAACGGGGTGTTCCTGCAACTCTCGGAACCGGCCATCGCCGCCCTGACGGCTAAGGGCTGGCGCTTCTACACTTTCATCGGCAATGGCGGCGCGCGCTTCATGTGCTCGTGGGACACCGAAGAGGCACGGGTGCGAGAACTGGCGGCCGATATTCGCGAAGTGATGTCGCACTAAATCCGCAACGGGGCCGAGCTGCAAAGCCCCCCCGCAAGGTTTGCCCACGGGCAAACCTTTGACTTTCAGTCAAATATCTTATGCCGATAAGGCTATTTTTCTGCACGAGTCGAACATCGACACTGCGCTCCTGATTCAAATCACTGGAGTTGCAGCCATGCCCATTGCCTTGCTCGCGCTGACCCTAAGCGCATTCGCCATCGGGACGACCGAGTTCGTCATCGTTGGTCTGTTACCCACCATTGGCGCCGACCTTGGGGTCGACCTGCCATCCGCCGGCCTGCTGGTCAGCCTTTACGCACTGGGCGTGGCCGTAGGCGCACCGGTGCTCACCGCGCTGACCGGTAAAGTGCCGCGCAAACTCTTGCTGTTGTCACTGATGGTGTTGTTCACCCTCGGCAACCTGCTGGCCTGGAAAGCGCCGAGCTACGAATCGCTGGTCATTGCGCGAATCGTCACCGGACTCGCCCATGGGGTGTTCTTCTCTATCGGCTCGATCATCGCCACCAGCCTGGTGCCAAAGGAAAAAGCCGCCAGCGCGATTGCGATCATGTTTACCGGCCTGACCGTGGCCCTGGTCACTGGCGTGCCGCTGGGTACGTTCATTGGTCAGCACTTCGGCTGGCGGGAAACCTTCCTCGCAGTCTCGGCCCTGGGTCTGATCGCCTTTATCGGTAGCCTGCTCTACGTGCCGAAAAACATCGCCCACAGCAAACCCGCTTCATTGTTGCAGCAGCTGCAAGTGCTGAAACAACCGCGACTGTTGCTGGTGTACGCCATGACCGCGATCGGCTATGGCGGTTCGTTCATCGCCTTTACCTACCTGGCACCCATTCTGCAGGACATCTCCGGCTTTAGCGCTGGCACTGTCAGCCTGGTGCTGCTGGTCTACGGGATCTCGGTGGCTATCGGTAACATCTGGGGCGGTAAACTGGCCGACAAACGCGGCCCGATCAGTGCCCTGAAAATAGTCTTCGCCCTGCTCGCCGCCGTGCTCTTCGTATTGACCTTCACCGCCGGCAACCCTTGGCTGGCACTGGCCACTGTGTTGGTCTGGGGCGCGGTGGCCTTCGGCAACGTACCGGGTCTGCAGGTCTATGTAGTGCGTCAGGCCGAACACCACACGCCGAATGCGGTGGACGTGGCTTCCGGCCTCAATATCGCCGCCTTCAACCTCGGCATTGCCGGTGGTGCCTGGGGTGGCGGCCTGATCGTCACCCACATGGGGCTGATTCATACCGCATGGATCGGCGGCCTGGTGGTGCTGGTCGCCCTGGCATTGACCTCCTTGAGTGGTCGCCTCGATCGCTTGGGGCCGGTGTACGCAGAACCTGCCGAAGGTATGGCGCGGGTAGTAGGCAGTCATTGAGCCGCAGCCGTTTTTGTTTGTGCCCTGGAGCTTGCTTGTAGCAGCTGGCGCAGCCTGCGTTCGACTGCGAAGCAGTCGCAATACGGCTGAGGTGTTCTGCCGGAAGAAACACGATTGCAGGTTTTACGACTGCTGCGCAGCCGAACGCAGGCTGCGCCAGCTGCTACGGGTAACTCACCGTCTGTAAACCCGTCGAAACTTTCCCGCCAGAAACACAGTCATCAAAAGAACGGAGGTGATTCGGCGAGACACGACGGGAGGACACATGGCGGTAATTCATATCGGTATTTCCGGCTGGCGCTACAAACCTTGGCGAGGTGATTTCTACCCCGAAGGACTGACCCAGAACCGTGAGTTGCAGTTCGCTTCGCGGGCGGTCAACAGCATCGAAATCAACGGATCGTTCTATGCGCTGCAAACGCCTCAGCGCTATGCCGACTGGTACGCCGATACCCCGAAAGGCTTCGTCTTCAGCGTCAAGGCGCCCCGCTACATCACCCATATCCTGCGTCTGCGGGACGTCCACAAACCCTTGGCCAATTTTTTCGCTTCCGGGGTGCTGGAGCTGAAGGAAAAACTTGGGCCAATCCTCTGGCAATTCCCGCCGAGCTTCAAGTTCAACCCCGAATTGTTCGAAGCCTTTCTCGCCCAGATCCCGACGAATACCCAACAGGCAGCGGACCTCGCCCGACAACACGAAGCCCGCCTGAACGGCAAAGCCAGTATGAAGGCCCACGGAAAAAAGCCGCTGCGGCACGCCGTGGAAATCCGCCACGACAGCTTTGCGGTCCCGGAGTTTGTCACCTTGCTCAAGCGTTATAGCGCCGCACTGGTCATCGCCGATACGGCCGGCAAGTGGCCCTACCGTGAAGACCTGACCAGCGATTTTGTGTATATGCGCCTGCATGGCGACAAACAGCTCTACGCCAGCGGCTACACAACCGAGGCGCTAAAACGCTGGGGCGATCGAATCGACACCTGGAGCCACGGCAAACAACCGGCCGATGCGCAGTTGATCGACCACCAGCAAAAGCCCAAAGCGCGAAAAACCCGCGAGGTGTTTTGTTACTTCGACAATGACCTCAAGGTCCACGCGCCCTTCGATGCCCGTCGCCTGATACAGCACCTGGGTCTGGATGCCGCACTGGCGACCGAGCCGGGCAAGTCGCCGGAACCCGGGGTATTGCCATGAGCCTGCGGGAGCCGACAAGCGAACATTGCGATATCACACCAGGCACCACGGCGGTCTGCCGCTTTACCGTGCTGACCGTCAATATCCACATGGGTTTCACCGCCCTCAACCGACGTTTTATCTTGCCGGAACTGCGCGAAGCGGTGCGTAGCGTGGCCGCCGACGTGGTGTTTCTCCAAGAGGTGCACGGCATCCACGAGCCTCATTCACGGCGCTTCAGCAACTGGCCGACGATGCCGCAGTACGAATACCTCGCCGACACTATCTGGCCACAGTTCGCCTATGGGCGTAACGCGGTGTATCCCTCGGGCGACCATGGCAATGCACTGTTGTCGAAATTCCAGATCATTCGCCATGACAATCTCGACGTATCGATCTCCGGGCGGGAAAACCGCGGGCTGTTGCATTGCGTATTACGCTTACCCGGTGACGGCCGTGAAGTACACGCGATTTGCGTCCACCTTGGGTTGCTCGAATCCCATCGCCGCCAGCAGTTGCAACTCTTGGCGCACCGTTTGGGAGAGCTACCTGCAGATGCACCGGTGATTGTCGCTGGCGATTTCAACGATTGGCGCCAGCGGGCCGATGCGCTACTCAAACCCTGCGGCTTGCGCGAAGTGTTCGCCGAACACTATGGCAAACCGGCGCGCAGTTTCCCGGCGCGACTGCCTGCATTGCGTCTGGACCGGATTTACGTGCGCAATCTGAAGGCGCAGCATCCGAAAGTATTGAAGGCACGCCCTTGGTCCCATCTGTCTGATCATGCACCGCTGTCGGTGGAGATCGAGCTATGAGCAGCACGCCGATGGAAAAAACCCCGGTGGACAACTTACCCACAACCCAATCCCTACGGGACCGGGCGTTTGGAGATATCGAGTACGGCTGGCAGAGCAACAACCGGGTCGAGCTGCTGGAAAATGGCGAAGCGTATTTTCCCCGAGTGTTCGAAGTCCTGCGCCAGGCGCAGAACGAAATCCTCATCGAGACCTTCATTTTGTTCGAGGACAAGGTGGGCAATGAGCTGCAAAGCATCCTGATCGAAGCAGCGCAACGAGGCGTGCGGATCACCATGAGCCTGGACGGATTCGGTTGCGGTGAGCTGAGCACTGACTTCCTGGCGGCCCTGAGCGCTGCCGGAGTACGCCTGCAAATATTCGATCCGGCGCCGCTGACCCTTGGCTTGCTGCGGACTAACTGGTTCCGTCGTCTGCATCGCAAGATCGTGGTGGTCGACGGCGAAATCGCATTCCTTGGCGGGATCAATTTTTCCGCTGATCACCTCGCAGACTTCGGTCCCGAAGCCAAGCAGGATTACGCGGTCGAGGTCCAGGGCCCGGCGGTGGTCGACATCCACCATTTCACCCTGCTGCAAAGTGGCCGGCCGGCCCATGCCAAATATTGGTGGCAACGCCGCCGCAGACGTCGCTCGGAATTGGCCTTCACCGAACATGACGGTCAGGTGCGACTGGTCTATCGCGACAATCGCGAACATCAGACGGATATCGAAGAGGTTTACCGGCAGGCCTTGCGCAGAGCAAAACGTCGGGTGGTGATCGCCAACGCCTACTTCTTTCCGGGCTATCGCTTACTGCGCGAAATTCGCAATGCGGCGCGACGCGGGGTCGAGGTACGTCTGATTCTCCAAGGCCAGCCAGACATGCTGATCGCCAAACTCGCGGCGCGCATGACCTATGACTACCTGCTCAAGGATGGCGTGACCATCTACGAGTATTGCGAGCGGCCACTGCACGGCAAAGTCGCGTTGGTGGATGAGGAATGGAGCACCGTGGGTTCGAGCAACCTGGACCCGTTGAGCCTGTCACTGAATCTCGAAGCCAACGTGCTGATTCGCGATCGCGAATTCAATCGCGAGCTGTTCGAGCGCCTGGATCGATTGAGCCGCGAGCACTGCAAGTGCATGCCGCAAAACCGCTCATCGCGCGGGTTGCTTTGGCGGATGACGATCGGGTTTCTGGTGTTCCACTTCCTGCGGCACTTTCCAGCCTGGGCCGGTTGGCTGCCGGCACATAAACCGCGACTCAAACCCTTTACCCATCCGCAGCAAACGTCGAAGACCACCCGGGAGCAGGCGCCATGAGCCACCCCGAATCACACTCGGCGCAAAATGGCTCCCATCCCAACCATGGCTGGAAACGCTGGAAGCGGCCACTGACGGTGGTGTTTTTTCTGCTATTGATTGTGCTGTTCACCCTGCTGGCAAGGCGTATCGACTGGAGCGAGGTAGTCGATACCCTGGCCGACTTCAAGGTGCGCACGCTGATCATCGCCGCCAGCCTGACGCTGGTGAGTTTCCTGGTGTACGCCTGCTTTGACCTGATCGGTCGCACCTATATCCGACAGAATCTGGGCTGGCGGCAGGTTCTGCCGGTGGGATTTATCAGCTATGCCTTCAACCTCAACCTCAGTGCCTGGGTCGGCGGCATCGCCATGCGCTATCGATTGTATTCGCGGCTGGGTGTGAGCACGGCCAATATTGCGAAGATTCTCGGTCTGAGCCTGGCCACCAATTGGCTAGGCTACATGCTGCTGGCTGGATCGGTGTTCAGCAGCGGCCTGGTCAGGCTGCCACCCGGCTGGAAGCTCAGCAGCGATGCCTTTCAAGGGGTTGGGCTGCTGTTATTGTTATTGAGTGCGAGCTACCTCGTAGCCTGCCGCTTTTCCCGGCGACGGACCTGGACTTTGCGCGGTATCGAAATCAACCTGCCATCACTGCGCATGGCGTTGTTGCAATTGTTCCTGGGGGCGCTGAACTGGTCGTTGATGGCCGCGGTGATTTTCACTTTACTGCCCAAGCAGCTCGATTACCCGGTGGTGCTGGGCGTGTTGCTGATCAGCAGCATTGCCGGGGTGATTACTCATATCCCGGCCGGGCTCGGAGTGCTGGAGGCGGTGTTCATCGCGCTGCTGCAACATGAGGTGTCGCGCGGCAGTCTGCTGGCCGGGCTGATTGCCTACCGTGCGATCTATTTCATTGTGCCGCTGTTGATTGCGCTGGTGATGTTCCTGGTGGTCGAGGCCAAGGCCAAGGCGTTGCGGGTGGAGAAGAAGCCTGCGGGGTGAACCTAACATCAAAAAATCGTGCATGGGTCGGTGTAGGAGCGGCCGAAGGCTGCGATCTTTTGGGAATCACCCTTCACCTGGACTGAATCAGACTCAAGCGCTCGCCCACCACCATTTCGGTTATCCAGCCCACCAGGATCGAGGTGTAAGCCTGCTGGGAAATCGGATCGCTCAACGCATGATCGGCGCCATCAATGATCCGGTGGGTCAGCGAGTGGGTCTGCTGACAGGCCGCGCGATAACTCATGATGGTGGCGTGGGGCACATGCTCATCGTGCTCGGATTCAACGATCAGCACGTCCCCGGTAAACGCCGTACAGGCATGCAACGCACGGTTGCTGCCAGCCTGCACCCGGCTGCTGCGGTAATCGAGCAAGTCGGCTTTATCCAGGTCACGCTTGGGTGTGAGCCATAGATCATCGCGGTATAGCGCCGGAACCCTCAGCGCCAGCCAGCGCACCGGGCGCAATGAGGTCAGAATGCTCGCCAGGTAGCCCCCGTAGCTGGTTCCCACCACGGCAACCGCCGAGGTGTCGATAGCCGGATGAGCGAGCAACCGATCATAGGCCGCAAGCAAGTCGCGCAGGTTATCTTCACGGGTCACCTGCGACAGTGCAATGCCATTGCCTGCATGGCCGCGCAGGTCGAAGGTCAGACACACGCAACCCAGTCCGGCAATGCCTTTGGCTCGCTCCAGGTCGCGCTCCTGGCTACCGCCCCAACCGTGCACGAACAATACGCCCGGGACTTTCGATTTGGGACTGAGGAAGGTCCCGCTCATCTGCTCATGGTCGATCTCGATCTGAATCGTTTCGCTTCTAGCCGTCATAGGATTTGACCGTTACGTACTTGAGAAGAAAATCGCTGCTTTCAGCCGGGCCCCGGAACACTTCGATGGCACCCGCCGGTAATGCCTGTCGAGTATAGGTTTCCACCGAGGACACACGGATTGCGCGCATTCCAGGGTCGTTGACGAACGCTTGCAGCGCCGCCACTTCCGCACTGCTCGCACCGCCCATGCGCCACGACTGTTCCAGCACGCCACTGCGCTGCTGGCCGTTGGCATCCAGCCCCTGGGCGATGTCGTAATTGCGCCGCGAGGCGAAGAATGCCGGATAGGCCTCATCCGCCGCGGCATCGAATACCTGGGCCTGGCGGATGGCCAGACGCACGTCATCCGGCAGCTCGAGGGCGAGCAACTCGTCGTAGCCGCCCTGCACTACCAGCAGGTCCGAGCCGCCGTAGACCTTTTCGCCAACGCCGTCTTCCGTCAGGTACTGCTCGCCACAGTAGCTCAGGCGATTGCCGGCGATAACGGTCTGGCCAACGCTGTGGGTCATGACGTTTTGCAAATCCTGCTCGAGCACCACGCCTTCGCTGAACAGCTTGGCGGCTTGCGGCCGGGCAATGATTTCATCGAATTGATCGAGGCTGTTGATCACTTTCTGCCCCCGACCGGCACAGCCGTGAATCGGCTTCATCCGGATCGGCCCGCTGTAGAGCAGGTGGCTTGCCGCCGGCCGGGCATCTCTCAACGAAAAAACGCTGACGCCGTCCAGCACCACAGTGCGAACCCTTTCGCAAAACAGCGGCGCCCAGCCTTCAGGCGCCACCGCGTCTTTGTTCAACAGGCCATGGGTGATGGCTTTGGTGCAGATAAAATCGTGCTCGACGTAACCTCCCCACAGGTCTTCCGGGCCCTTGATCCCGAATTGCCGTGCGTCCTCTGCGCCGACAATGGTTTGCGTGGGCAGCAGATAGAGGTCGCGAGAGGCGTGACGTTCGGCGTCATAACTGCCACCGAACTTGAGTCCGAGAACCTGCGCCAACCAGCGAGCCAGCGCACGGTTGGTTTCGACTTCATGCAATGGCGCCTGCGGGCGGACCGAATGGGCGACCACCAGTTTCTTTCGTTGTGCCGGGGTCATGTGTCCCCCCTTGGCCCTGTGCGTAATGGGTGTCCTGGGATAGGTGCAGGGATCAGGCCAACAGACCAACCGAGAATAGGCTCCACTGATCAGTGGTCTGCCGGCACCGATGCTGGCATTGGGCCTGTCGTATTTTGCACGACCGCTGTGACAGGCAACGCATTTTGCACGACCGAGGATTCAACCCCGCTGGGCCATCGCGAGTGCCGTGACGCCGAACCGGCTTCGGTAATCACTGGGGGCAAGCCCGGTGATTTTCTTGAACGTCGCGCGAAAAGCACTCGGGTCCTGATAGCCGACGGTCCAGGCAATGTGGTCGATGGTGTCGTGGGTGAATTCGAGCATTTCCCTGGCCTTGCCGACCCGTAGATGCTGACAGTACTCGGTGGGTTTCAGGCCTGTCGCCGTCCGAAAGCGCCGCAGGAAGGTACGCTCTTCCAGCCCGGCCCGCTGCGCCATGCTGCTCAGGGATACCTCGACCGCACCATTGCCCTGCAGCCAGTGCTGAACCTTCAGAATAGCGCCGTCGCCATGGCCGAGAATCGGTGAAAAGTTGCTGCCACACTGACTCGCGCTGTCGCTGTGTTCGACCATCAGAAAGCGCGCGGTACTGGTGGCGATACTCGGCCCGAGCAGCCGATCGACCAGCCGTAAACCCAGCTCGGACCAAGCCATGAGTCCAGCGGTGGTGATCAGGTCGCCGTCGTCGATTATGGGTTTGTCGGCATTGAG
Organism: Pseudomonas sp. KH_050; assembly: GCF_057838875.1. Lineage (NCBI taxonomy): Bacteria > Pseudomonadati > Pseudomonadota > Gammaproteobacteria > Pseudomonadales > Pseudomonadaceae > Pseudomonas > Pseudomonas sp. KH_050. Next base: position 5,991,551 of record NZ_CM174478.1, read on the forward strand.
CCTGACCGCCGGGTAACGCTCGGCAAATTTTTTCGCCGAGGTCCAGTGAGTGGTCGCGCTACGGCCATCGAGCAGACCGCTTTGCGCCAACAGAATCGAGCCCACGCACACGCCACCAAGGGTCGCACCCCCGGAGTGTTGCTGGCGAATCCAGCGCATTAGCACCAGCGGCGCCTGGTCGTCGGAAAAGCCGCCGATCGACGGTGGAATCAGTACCGCCACCAGCGCCTCCTCAGAACCGGGATGGCTGTCAAACACTCGCACGGGCACCTCATCGTCATCGGCCCGCCAATGACTGACCCGCAGTATCGGCAACCGCGACGCCTGATGCTCATCGGCGATGCGGTTGGCCACCCCGAACAGATCGGTCAAACCGTGCACCGCCGCCATCTGCGCCCCGGGATAGATCAGCACGCCGAGTTCGGCGACTGCGCGTTCCACATCCATTGTCAGTTTTCCCCTCTCTATTGTCGGTGCGGCCAATCCTCGGACGCCCTGTCAGACCCAATACTTGATTCCACACCAAGACACACTTCGAGGAAACAGACATGGCCAAGCAAGCACTCATCGTAGTCGATATCCAGAACGACTACTTCCCCCAAGGCAAGTGGCCACTAGTTGGCGTCGAAGCCGCGGCGGACAACGCCGCACGGCTGATTCAGGCCTTTCGCGAGGCCGGTGAGCCGGTGGTGCACATCCGGCACGAATTCACCTCCGACGCGGCGCCGTTCTTCACCCCCGGCTCCGAAGGCGCACACCTGCACCCTAAAGTGACCAACCGTGCGGACGAAACGGTGGTGCTCAAACACTTCGTCAACTCATTTCGCGAAACCGAACTACAGTCAATCCTCGACCAGCAGGGCATCGAGCAACTGGTGATCGTCGGCAACATGAGCCACATATGCGTCGACGCCATCACTCGCGCTGCGGCCGACCTTGGCTACCCGGTCACGGTGATCCACGACGCCTGTGCCTCCCGCGATCTAGAGTTCAACGGTGTTGTTGTTCCGGCCGCCCACGTGCACGCCGCCTTCATGTCGGCCCTGGACTTTGCCTATGCAAGCGTGGTGTCCACCAACGATTTCCTGACTGCCAGCCACTGACGCACACTCATTGGAGACTACTGACATGGCAATGCTTACGACTCGCGAAGGTAATACTCTCTATTACAAGGATTGGGGCAGCGGACAACCGGTAGTGTTCAGCCATGGCTGGCCACTGAGCGCCGACAGCTGGGAATCGCAAATGCTGCACTTCGCGGACAATGGCTATCGGGCCATCGCCCACGACCGGCGCGGCCACGGACGCTCCAGCCAGCCGTGGGACGGCAACGACATGGATCACTACGCCGACGATCTGGCCGAGCTGATCGAACACCTGGACCTCAAGGAGGTAATCCTCTTCGGCTTCTCCACCGGCGGCGGCGAAGTCGCCCGCTACATCGGTCGCCACGGCACCGGACGACTGGCCAAGGCCGGGCTGATTTGCGCCGTGCCACCGCTGATGCTGAAAACCGAGACCAACCCCAAAGGCTTGCCTATCGAAGTTTTCGACGGCATCCGCGCCGGCTCCATCGCCGATCGATCGCAACTCTACAAAGACATCGCCAGCGGCCCGTTCTTCGGCTTCAACCGCCCCGGAGCCAAAGTCTCCCAGGGCTTGATCGACTCGTTCTGGATGCAAGGCATGATGGGCGGGCACAAGAACACCCTGGACAGCATCAAGGCCTTCTCGGAATCCGATTTTCGCGAAGATCTGAAGAAATTCGATATACCGACCCTGATCATCCACGGCGACGATGACCAGATCGTGCCGATCCAGGCTGCCGGACTGGAAAGCGCCAGGCTGATCGAACACGCCAAGCTGATCGTCTACCCGGGGGCACCTCATGGGCTGACGGATACGCATAAAGAGAAGGTGAACGCGGATATGCTGGCCTTTGCCAAAGGCTGATAAAAGCATCAGAAACCAAAAGGCCGGTAGCGTTTGAGTGCTACCGGCCTTTTGTTTACCGTTAGAGAAATCCGAGTCCCTTGGAAGGGTTACGCATCCCCCAATTATCGCCCCCCCTCAAGCTAGCCGAGGGGGGGGCTGGAGCCTACGGTTTCTTGAGCAGGCGATTGTCCAGTTTGAAGATCTCGCCGGTCAGAACGGCCTTCGCCGAGTCCATGTGCATGGGATTGTAGAGGTAGTTTTGAGTGTGCGGCATGATGGCGCTTGGGATCGGCATCAGAAGTGCCGCTGCTGTCTTGAGAAACGCATCGCCCAGGCCTTTGGTGTGACGAAGATCATCTGCCCAATCCGTCTTGAGTTGGGGTGCTGCGGCAATGCTAATGTCGTCCGGGATCTCTACCTTGAGCAGCTGCAGCGTTTCAGGAAAGTCTTCCTGATCCACCTCAAGGTGGACCAGGATTTCAAGCATGGCCCCGGCAGGCGTCCCGGCGAGGTAAACGACAGGCCTGCCAGCAGTATGCCATCGTCCACTGGCAAGAAGGCCACCACGTCCTGTCAGATCGGCGAACGCGCTTATCCGCCAGAAAATCAAAAGGTAAAGCCTTCTGCCAGTTGAATGAGCATTTCCTCGACCTGACGGGTACCCTGAATGGTCGAAAGCATCGCCATTGGGCTTTTGCCTGAGAAACGATCTTTGGGCTTCGATAACCAGCGCTTGGCCTTTTCATCGTTTCCGAACAGAGCGTCGGCCATGGCGGTGATGTGCGCGGCACGGAACAGCCGATCACTCTCGTCGACCGTCAGCTTCTGATCTTTGGCAATCCGCGTCTTCAGCGTTTTGAGGGGGATGATCTGATCACGCTCCAAGGGCGTCACATCGCCTTGGTCGCAGAGTTTCATCAGTCGATCGGCCTCGAAACCAAACTGGATTATCTCGTGAATCTCCAGCTCGCTTGCATCGGTCGGAATCTGCAGAAGGGATTCCAGGCGGATTCGGTATGCAGCGTAGGCAGGCTCTCGCATCACTTCAGCTAACATTCGGCACCTCCATTGATTCGGCATTTGCCTCTTAGTATCCGGCAAACGCCGGATAATTGGAAGTGAGGGCGCTAGATCTGATCAGCAAGCGACCTGGATTCCACGCTTACGCCCCGCGATGGCCTCCGACGGTGCCGCAAGCGATTACACCTGCCCTTAAAATACAAAACGCCCGATGCAGTGCATCGGGCGTTTGGGTGAAACAGGTGTAAAACCTATTTCAGGTCTGGACACTTCGCGTTTCTAAAAATCAGAACGGAATATCGTCATCAAAGCTGTCGAAATCCGCTGCCGGCTGTGGCGCAGCCTGTTGTGGCGCTGGACGCGACTCACGCTGTGGCTGCTGGGTCGGCTGTGGACGGGACTGCTGTTGTGGACGTGGTGCCGAGTTGGACATGCCGCCCTGGCCTTGTTGGTCGCCCTGTGGACGGCCGCCGAGCAGTTGCATGGTGCCTTGCATGTCGACCACGATTTCAGTGGTGTAACGCTTGATACCGTCTTTTTCCCACTCGCGGGTTTGCAGTTTGCCTTCGATGTAGACCTGCGAACCTTTGCGCAGGTACTCGCCGGCGATTTCCGCAACCTTGCCGAACATCGACACACGGTGCCATTCGGTCTTTTCGACCTTCTGACCGGTTTGCTTGTCGGTCCACTGTTCGCTGGTCGCCAGACTCAGGTTGGTCACGGCGTTACCGTTAGGCAAGTAGCGAACTTCGGGATCCTGGCCGCAAGTGCCGACCAATATGACTTTGTTAACCCCACGGGCCATAACGTTCTCCTAGGCTTCGCACGTTGCCGGCGCCGGGTTGTTGACCAGGCGCTCGAGGGTCGTACGATCCAATAGTTCGGTGTCCAATTTGATGTAAATGGCAGCCTCGTCGGCCACCACCACTGCATCTGTTACTCCAACGACGGCCTTCAGGCGCTCGGTCAGGCCAGCTTCGCGTATCGCTTCAGGCGACAACGGCAAGCGCAGGCTCGTCACATAGGGAGGTTCGCGCATGGTAACAGCAAAGGCCAGCCAGAGGGCAGCCAGACCTGCGCATCCGAGGAACACAACCGACAGACCGCCATGCTGGAACAGCCAACCGCCCATGATCCCGCCCAGTGCCGAACCGAGGAACTGGCTGGTGGAATAAACCCCCATGGCCGTACCCTTGCCGCCCGCCGGTGAAACCTTGCTGATCAGCGATGGCAAGGAGGCTTCCAGCAGATTGAACGCGGTGAAAAACACCACCGTACCCATCACCAGCGCCCGCAAGCTATTGCCGAACTGCCAGAAGAATAGCTCAGTGAGCATCAGCATACCGACTGCACCGAGTAAAACTCGTTTCATTTTGCGTTTCTTCTCGCCGTAGATGATGAACGGGATCATCGCGAAGAAGGAAATCAACAACGCAGTCAGGTAAACCCACCAATGCTCTTCTTTAGGCAACCCGGCTTTTTCGACCAGGGCCAGCGGCAAGGCGACGAAGCTGGACATCAGCATCGCGTGCAACACAAAAATACCCAGGTCCAGGCGCAGCAGGTCCGGGTGCTTGAGCGTCGGCATGAGCGCCTGTCGCGCAACGCCGGACTCGCGATGCTGCAACGGCCCGGTAGAGCGCGGGACCATGAACATGACGATCACAATCCCCACTAACGCCATTGCACCGGTAGCCAGAAACAGCCCCGACAAGCCGAATGCGCGGGTCAGCAGCGGGCCGACTACCATGGCCACCGCGAACGACAGGCCGATGGTCATGCCGATCATCGCCATGGCTTTGGTGCGGTGCTGTTCGCGGGTCAGGTCTGAGAGCAAGGCCATGACTGCCGCGGAAATCGCCCCGGCGCCTTGCAGGATCCGTCCGGCGATCACGCCCCAGATCGAATCAGCGTTGGCCGCCAGCATACTGCCGAGGGCAAAGACGATCAGCCCCAGGTAGATGACCGGGCGTCGGCCGATACGATCGGAAACAAACCCGAACGGAATCTGGAAAAGCGCCTGGGTCAGGCCGTAAGCGCCAATCGCCAGTCCGATCAGGGCCGGGGTCGCTCCAGCGAGATCCATGCCATAGGTCGCCAGGACCGGCAACACCATAAACATGCCAAGCATACGGAAGGCGAACACCAGGGCCAGACCGCTTGCCGCGCGGGTCTCGCTGCCACTCATGCGTTCGCTGTGGGGATCGTGCATGGATAAACCTCATGTGAACCGGCGGCGATTCTACCAGTCCCATCGAATGACGGGGTACATCGCGACGCATTGACGCGCAGCTTTGATATATGGCTACGCCACGCTCATTTGATAGTGTGCATCCATCCAGTATTTGGCCTTATACTCCTACGTTTACGCCCGCCGAGCGAGGCCACTTTGGACAAGATCCTGATTCGTGGGGCCCGAACCCACAACCTGAAGAACATCGACCTGACCCTGCCCCGGGACAAACTGATCGTCATCACCGGCCTGTCCGGATCCGGCAAGTCGTCCCTGGCTTTTGACACGCTGTACGCCGAAGGTCAGCGACGTTATGTCGAATCGCTGTCGGCCTACGCCCGGCAGTTCTTGTCGATGATGGAAAAACCTGACGTCGATACCATCGAAGGTCTGTCACCGGCGATCTCCATCGAACAGAAGTCGACCTCGCACAACCCGCGCTCGACCGTCGGCACCATCACCGAAATCTACGACTACCTGCGCCTGCTGTACGCTCGCGTCGGCATGCCCCGCTGCCCGGACCACGATATCCCGCTGGAGGCGCAGACCGTCAGCCAGATGGTCGACCTGGTTATGGCGCAGCCCGAAGGCAGCAAGCTGATGCTGCTGGCCCCGGTGATTCGCGAGCGTAAAGGCGAGCACCTTTCGGTGTTCGAAGAGCTGCGCGCCCAGGGCTTCGTGCGGGCCCGGGTGAATGGCAAGCTCTGCGAGCTGGATGAGCTGCCGAAGCTGGATAAACAGAAAAAGCATTCGATTGATGTAGTGGTCGACCGCTTCAAGGTTCGCCCCGACTTGCAGCAACGTCTGGCCGAGTCCTTCGAAACCGCCTTGAAACTCGCCGACGGCATAGCCCTGGTGGCGCCGATGGACGATGAGCCCGGCGAAGAAATCATTTTTTCCGCACGCTTTGCCTGCCCAATCTGCGGCCATGCCATCAGCGAGCTCGAACCCAAGCTGTTCTCCTTCAACAACCCGGCCGGCGCCTGCCCGACCTGTGATGGTCTGGGGGTGAAGCAGTTCTTTGATATCAAGCGCCTGGTCAATGGCGAACTGACCCTGGCCGAGGGTGCGATTCGCGGCTGGGACCGGCGCAACGTTTATTATTTCCAGATGCTCGGGTCGCTGGCCTCCCATTACAAGTTCAGCCTGGAGGAGCCATTCAACGCGCTACCGGCTGATCAGCAGAAGTACATTCTGCACGGCAGCGGCTCACAGAATGTCGACTTCAAATACCTCAACGACCGTGGCGACATCGTCAAACGCTCGCACCCGTTCGAAGGCATCGTGCCGAACCTGGAGCGGCGCTATCGGGAAACCGAGTCGGCTTCCGTACGCGAAGAACTGGCCAAGTTCCTTGCCACCCAGGCGTGCCCGGACTGTCGCGGTACCCGTCTGCGCCGCGAGGCGCGGCATGTATGGGTCGGCGAGAAGACCCTGCCAGCGGTCACCAGCCTGCCAATTGGCGATGCGTGCGAGTACTTTGGCGTTTTGAAACTGACCGGTCGACGTGGCGAAATCGCCGACAAGATTCTCAAGGAAATCCGCGAGCGTCTGCAGTTCCTGGTCAACGTCGGCCTCGACTACCTGTCCCTGGATCGCAGTGCCGACACCTTGTCTGGCGGCGAAGCCCAGCGTATCCGCCTGGCCAGCCAGATTGGTGCCGGCCTGGTCGGGGTGCTGTACATCCTCGACGAACCGTCGATTGGCCTGCATCAGCGCGATAACGACCGACTGCTCGGTACGCTCAAGCATCTGCGTGATATCGGCAACACAGTGATTGTGGTCGAGCACGATGAAGACGCGATTCGTCTGGCCGACTATGTGGTGGATATCGGCCCGGGTGCCGGGATACACGGCGGACATATCGTCGCCGAAGGTACACCGGCCGAAGTCATGGCCCACCCCGATTCACTGACCGGCAAGTACCTGTCCGGCCGGGTGAAGATCGCAGTGCCGGCCAAACGTACGCCACGCAACAAGAAGCTTTCGCTGTCGCTCAAGGGAGCCCGCGGCAACAATCTGCGCGATGTCGACCTGGATATTCCGATCGGCCTGCTGACCTGTGTTACCGGCGTGTCCGGCTCGGGCAAGTCGACGTTGATCAACAACACGCTGTTTCCGCTCAGCGCCACGGCATTGAATGGTGCGACCACCCTCGAGGCGTCGGCGCACGACAGCATCAATGGCCTGCAGCATCTGGACAAGGTGGTGGATATCGACCAAAGCCCGATCGGTCGTACCCCGCGCTCCAACCCGGCGACCTATACCGGGCTTTTCACACCGATTCGCGAGCTGTTCGCCGGGGTACCGGAATCGCGTTCCCGCGGTTACGGCCCGGGGCGTTTCTCGTTCAACGTCAAGGGCGGGCGCTGCGAGGCCTGTCAGGGCGATGGACTGATCAAGGTGGAAATGCACTTCCTGCCGGACATCTACGTGCCGTGCGACGTCTGCAAGAGCAAGCGCTACAACCGCGAAACCCTGGAGATCAAGTACAAGGGCAAGAGCATCCACGAAACCCTCGAAATGACCATCGAGGAAGCACGAGTGTTCTTCGATGCGGTGCCGGCCCTGGCGCGCAAGCTGCAGACGCTGATGGACGTCGGTCTGTCCTATATCAAGCTGGGACAATCAGCGACTACCTTGTCCGGTGGCGAGGCCCAGCGGGTCAAGCTGTCTCGCGAATTGTCCAAGCGCGATACCGGCAAGACCCTGTATATCCTCGACGAGCCGACCACCGGCCTGCACTTCGCTGACATCCAGCAACTGCTCGACGTGCTGCATCGCCTGCGAGACCACGGCAACACTGTGGTGGTGATCGAACACAACCTGGACGTGATCAAGACCGCCGACTGGCTGGTGGACCTGGGACCCGAAGGGGGTTCCAAAGGCGGACAGATCATTGCTGTCGGCACCCCGGAAGAAGTAGCGCAGATGGAGCAGTCATACACCGGCTACTACTTGAAGCCGCTGCTGGAACGCGACAGGGCCTGAGGCCAATGAAAAAGCCCCTGTCACTTCGTCAGTGACAGGGGCTTTTTATTGCGCTGCCGCCAAAAGATCGCAGCCTGCGGCAGCTCCTACAGGGGGACGCGGCCCGGCGTAGGAGCTGCCGCAGGCTGCGATCCTGGCGATCTTGACCGCACCTGATTAGAACTGCGACTGCAGGTAGTTCTCCAGACCCACCAGCTTGATCAGGCCCAGCTGTTTCTCCAGCCAGTAGGCGTGGTCTTCTTCGGTGTCTGCCAACTGGAGACGCAAGATCTCGCGGCTGACGTAATCCTTGTGCAGTTCGCAGAGCTCGATGCCCTTGCACAGTGCGGCACGCACCTTGTATTCCAGGCGCAGGTCGCAGGCGAGCATCTCGGGCACCGTGGCGCCGACATCCAGATCGTCCGCACGCATGCGCGGCGTGCCTTCAAGCATCAGAATCCGCCGCATCAGCGCGTCAGCGTGTTGGGTCTCTTCTTCCATCTCGTGATTGATGCGCTCGTAGAGCTCGGTGAAGCCCCAGTCCTCGTACATCCGCGAATGGATGAAATATTGATCGCGCGCCGCCAATTCGCCCGTCAGCAACGTGTTGAGATAATCGATTACATCCGGGTGGCCTTGCATCGCCTGAATCTCCCTGCTTGAAAGTCTATAGTTTGAACCAAGCTGACTTGCAGGTCACTCGCCCATCGCAATAAAAGCGAAGATATTCTGAGAAAAGCAGGCTAAATAACGCAAAAACCGCCTAAATGAGGGCGGTTCTGCTTCTCGTTTAGACTTAGTTAAGCGCTACGCCCAAGGCCTTTGCGACGCCTTCTCCATAAGCGGCATCGGCCTTGAAGAAATGTTGCAATTGTCGCTGGACCACATCGGCAGAAACCCCGGCCATGGCACCGGCGATGTTGTTGATCAACAGAGCCTTCTGTTCGTCATTCATCAAGCGGAACAAGGCACCGGAGTGGCTGTAGTAGTCGGTGTCTTCGCGGTGATCGTAACGATCTGCCGCACCGCTCAGGGCCAGCCCTGGTTCCGCGTATTGCGGAGCCTGTTTCGGCGCATCGGCGTAGCTGTTGGGCTCGTAGTTCGGAGCACCGCCGCCGTTGCCGCCAAAGGCCATGGAGCCATCGCGCTGGTAGGTATTAACCGGATTACGCGGGGCATTTACCGGCAGTTGCTGGTGATTGGTGCCTACCCGGTAACGGTGGGCATCGGCGTAGGCGAACACCCGGCCTTGCAGCATGCGGTCCGGCGACAGACCGACACCTGGCACCATATTGCTTGGCCCGAACGCCGCCTGCTCGACTTCCGCGAAGTAGTTCTGCGGGTTGCGGTTCAGCTCCAGTTCACCGACTTCAATCAGCGGGAACTCCTTCTGCGACCAGGTCTTGGTCACGTCGAACGGGTTCTCGTAGTGCGCCGAGGCTTGGGCCTCGGTCATGATCTGAATGCACACGCGCCATTTCGGGAACTCACCGCGCTCGATGGCTCCGAACAGGTCACGCTGGGCGTAGTCCGGGTCAGTGCCGGCCAGCCGCGCTGCTTCTGCCGGGGCCAGGTTCTTGATGCCCTGCTTGGTTTTGTAGTGCCATTTCACCCAGTGCCGTTCGCCATTGGCATTGATCAGGCTATAGGTGTGGCTACCGAAGCCGTGCATGTGCCGGTAGCCGTCAGGGATCCCGCGATCTGAAAACAGAATGGTGACCTGATGCAACGCCTCAGGCGAATGCGACCAGAAGTCCCACATCATCTGCGCGCTCTTCAGATTGCTCTGCGGCAAGCGCTTTTGGGTGTGGATAAAGTCAGGGAATTTCAGCGGGTCACGGATAAAGAACACCGGGGTGTTGTTGCCAACAATGTCCCAGTTGCCTTCTTCGGTATAGAACTTCAGCGCAAAGCCGCGTGGGTCGCGCTCGGTATCCGCCGAGCCGCGCTCGCCACCGACAGTAGAGAAGCGCAAGAAGGTCGGAGTTTGCTTGCCGACGGACTCGAACAGCTTGGCGCTGGTGTATTGGGTGATGTCACCGGTGACCGTGAAGGTACCGTAAGCGCCCGAACCTTTGGCGTGGACACGTCGCTCCGGGATATTTTCACGGTTGAAGTGGGCAAGCTTCTCGATCAGGTGAAAATCGTCGAGCAACAACGGGCCACGGGGGCCGGCGGAACGGGAATTCTGGTTATCGGCTACTGGAGCGCCACTGGCTGTCGTTAGCGTTTTATTCTGGCTCATGCTCAAACTTCCTCTGTCAGTCTTTGACTGCCGGCTAATCGGCTGGAGGGAGTATTGACCATCAACATGTCACCACCAAATTCATTAAATTGCTGGCTTCGATAGAAAATAACTAATGACAGCAGATTGCCTGAGAAAAAGAAGGTTTGCTTATCGAGCGGACACAAAAAACCGGGCACTAGGCCCGGTTTTTTGTATTTGACGTCTTACTCAGCGGATACAGCTTCACCGCCGACAGCACGATCAACCAACTCGACGTACGCCATAGGCGCGTTGTCGCCAGCGCGGAAACCGCACTTGAGGATGCGCAGGTAGCCACCCTCACGGGTAGCGTAACGCTTGCCCAGGTCGTTGAAGAGCTTACCAACGATGGCTTTCGAACGAGTACGGTCGAAGGCCAGGCGGCGGTTAGCCAGGCTGTCTGTCTTGGCCAAAGTGATCAGCGGCTCAGCAACGCGACGCAGTTCTTTGGCTTTTGGCAGTGTAGTTTTGATCAGCTCGTGCTCGAACAGCGACACCGCCATGTTTTGAAACATGGCCTTGCGGTGCGAGCTGGTACGGCTCAGGTGACGACCACTTTTACGATGACGCATGGTTCATTCCTTACCAAACTCACGTTCGGTGATTACGACGATCAGGCAGTCGCCTTGTCGTCCTTCTTAAGACTTGCAGGCGGCCAGTTGTCGAGGCGCATGCCGAGGGACAGACCGCGGGAGGCCAGAACGTCCTTGATTTCAGTCAAGGATTTCTTGCCCAGGTTCGGAGTCTTCAACAGTTCTACTTCGGTACGCTGAATCAGGTCGCCGATGTAGTAAATGTTTTCCGCCTTAAGGCAGTTAGCCGAACGTACAGTCAGTTCCAGATCGTCAACCGGGCGAAGCAGGATCGGATCGATCTCGTCTTCTTGCTCGATTACCACTGGCTCACTGTCACCTTTGAGGTCGACGAACGCAGCCAACTGCTGTTGCAGGATGGTTGCAGCACGACGGATAGCCTCTTCAGGATCCAGGGTACCGTTGGTTTCCAGATCAATAACCAGCTTGTCCAGGTTAGTACGCTGCTCGACACGGGCGTTTTCCACCACGTATGCGATACGGCGAACCGGGCTGAACGAAGAGTCAAGCTGCAAGCGACCGATGCTGCGGCTTTCGTCTTCATCGCTCTGACGCGAGTCGGCCGGTTCATAACCACGACCACGAGCTACAGTGAGCTTCATGTTCAGGGCGCCGTTAGACGCCAGGTTAGCGATTACGTGATCGGGATTAACGATCTCGACATCATGATCCAGCTGAATATCGGCAGCGGTAACCACCCCCGAACCCTTCTTCGACAAGGTCAGCGTAACTTCGTCACGGCCGTGCAGCTTGATAGCCAGACCTTTAAGGTTCAACAGGATTTCAATTACGTCTTCCTGTACACCTTCGATGGCGCTGTACTCGTGGAGCACACCGTCAATCTCGGCCTCGACTACTGCACAGCCGGGCATTGAGGACAACAGGATGCGGCGCAGCGCGTTGCCCAGGGTGTGGCCAAAACCACGCTCGAGAGGCTCGAGAGTGATCTTGGCGCGGGTTGGACTGACAACCTGCACATCAATGTGGCGGGGTGTCAGGAACTCATTTACCGAAATCTGCATGGATGCACCTATTTTCTAGCCCTTACTTGGAGTAGAGCTCGACAATCAGGCTTTCGTTGATGTCGGCGGACAGATCACTGCGAGCAGGAACGTTCTTGAAAACGCCCGACTTCTTCTCAGTGTCTACTTCTACCCATTCTACGCGGCCACGTTGGGCACACAGATCGAGAGCTTGGACAATGCGAAGTTGGTTCTTTGCTTTCTCGCGAATCGCGACCACGTCACCAGCACGAACCTGGTAGGACGGGACGTTTACGGTCTGACCGTTAACGCTGACGGATTTGTGCGATACCAGCTGACGGGATTCGGCACGAGTCGAACCAAAGCCCATACGGTATACAACGTTGTCCAGACGGCATTCGAGCAGCTGCAACAGGTTTTCGCCAGTTGCGCCTTTCTTGCCAGCAGCTTCTTTGTAGTAGCCGCTGAATTGACGCTCGAGAACGCCATAGATACGACGGACTTTCTGCTTTTCACGCAGTTGGGTGCCGTAATCGGACTGGCGACCGCGGCGCTGGCCGTGGATACCAGGTGCTGCTTCAATGTTGCACTTCGATTCGATCGCGCGCACGCCGCTCTTCAGGAAGAGATCGGTGCCTTCGCGACGAGCGAGTTTGCATTTTGGACCAATGTAACGAGCCATTCTTTACAATCTCCTGGATTACACGCGGCGCTTCTTCGGCGGACGGCACCCGTTGTGCGGGATTGGCGTCACGTCGGTGATGCTGGCGATCTTATAGCCACAGCCGTTCAATGCACGGACAGCGGACTCACGACCTGGACCTGGACCTTTGACGTTGACGTCGAGGTTTTTCAGGCCATATTCCAGCGCAGCTTGACCAGCACGTTCAGCAGCTACTTGAGCAGCGAACGGGGTGGACTTGCGAGAACCGCGGAAACCCGAACCACCGGAGGTAGCCCAAGAAAGCGCGTTACCCTGACGGTCGGTAATGGTCACGATGGTGTTGTTAAAAGACGCGTGGATGTGGGCGATGCCATCAACCACTGTCTTTTTGACTTTTTTACGAGGACGAGCAGCAGGTTTTGCCATGATTAATTTCCTGTCGATTCGCTGGGGCGATTACTTGCGGATCGGCTTACGCGGACCTTTACGGGTACGCGCGTTAGTCTTGGTACGCTGACCGCGTACTGGAAGACCACGACGATGACGCAGACCGCGATAGCAACCGAGGTCCATCAAACGCTTGATTTTCATGTTGATTTCGCGACGCAGGTCACCTTCAGTGGTGAACTTCGCCACTTCGCCACGCAGCTGTTCAATCTGCTCGTCGCTCAGATCCTTGATCTTTGCGGCTGGGTTTACCCCAGTCACTGCACAAATTTTCTGTGCAGTAGTGCGACCAACACCATAGATGTAGGTCAGCGAGATAACAGTGTGCTTGTTATCTGGAATGTTAACGCCTGCAATACGGGCCATTCAGTGGGACTCCAATTGACAGCTACCTACGCCCCGGAAGCCAAGAAATAGGGCGCGAGATAATATCGCTGTAATAACAAATAATCAACCCAGCAGCGCACTAGCTGCTGGGCTTCAAGCGGATCACACTCAGCCTTGGCGCTGTTTGTGACGCGGTTCCGCGCTGCAAATTACTCGAACAACACCTTCGCGGCGAATAATTTTGCAGTTACGGCACAGCTTTTTCACCGATGCACGAACTTTCATCACCAACTCCTCGAACCTTATGGGTGCTTCAGCGCAGCATGCCGCTGCCGTAGCCCTTCAGGTTGGCTTTCTTCATCAGGGATTCGTACTGGTGCGAAACGAGGTGCGATTGTACTTGGGACATGAAGTCCATCACAACCACGACCACGATCAGCAACGAGGTCCCGCCAAGGTAGAACGGAACGTTTGCTGCAACCACCAGGAACTGGGGCAGCAAGCACACGGCCGTCATATATAGAGCACCGAACATGGTCAAGCGAGTCAGAACGCCGTCAATGTAGCGCGCAGACTGCTCACCTGGACGGATACCCGGAATAAAGGCACCGGACTTCTTCAGGTTTTCCGCTACGTCTTTCGGATTGAACATCAACGCCGTATAGAAGAAGCAGAAGAAAATAATCCCTGCACTAAACAGCAGAATATTCAACGGCTGACCAGGAGCGATCGACTGCGAGATGTCCTGCAACCAGCCCATACCTTCAGACTGACCGAACCAGGCACCCAACGAAGCCGGGAACAGCAAAATGCTGCTCGCGAAGATAGCAGGAATAACACCGGCCATATTCACTTTCAGCGGCAAGTGGCTAGTCTGCGCAGCAAACACCTTGCGGCCTTGCTGACGCTTGGCGTAATGAACGGCGATGCGCCGCTGACCACGCTCAATGAACACCACAAAACCGATAATCGCTACTGCCAGCAAACCGATGGCAACCAGGGCGAAAATGTTGATATCACCCTGACGTGCAGACTCGAAAGACTGCCCGACTGCACTCGGAAGACCGGCGACGATACCTGCGAAAATCAACATCGAGATACCGTTGCCAACACCACGCTCAGTAATCTGCTCACCCAGCCACATCATGAACATCGCACCAGCCACAAAAGTGGATACCGCGATGAAATGGAAGCCAAAGTCACCAGTGAACGCAACGCCCTGCCCCGCCAGGCCAACGGACATGCCGATAGCCTGAACAAGAGCAAGGACGACGGTGCCGTAGCGGGTGTACTGGCTAATCTTGCGACGGCCAGCTTCACCTTCCTTCTTCAACTGCTCCAGCTGCGGGCTGACGGCGGTCATCAGCTGCATGATGATCGATGCCGAGATGTACGGCATGATCCCCAGTGCAAAGATGCTCATCCGCTCCAGCGCGCCGCCGGAAAACATGTTGAACAAGCTAAGAATGGTCCCCTCATTCTGTCGAAACAGGTCTGCGAGTCGGTCCGGGTTGATACCTGGAACCGGGATGTGTGCGCCTATTCGGTAGACGATAATCGCCAGGAACAGAAAACGCAGACGAGCCCAGAGTTCAGACATACCGCCTTTGCCGAGCGCAGAGAGAGCACCTTGCTTAGCCATTTATTCCTCGAACTTGCCGCCAGCTGCTTCGATAGCCGCACGCGCACCTTTGGTGGCGGCGATACCCTTGATGGTGACTGCGCGAGTAACTTCACCGGACAACATGATTTTCACACGTTGTACGTTTTGGTTAATCACGTTGGCATCCTTCAGGGACTGCACAGTGACGATGTCGCCTTCCACTTTAGCCAGCTCGGACAGACGCACTTCTGCGCGGTCCATGGCCTTCAGGGAAACGAAACCGAACTTCGGCAGGCGACGATGCAGCGGCTGTTGACCGCCTTCAAAGCCCGGAGCAATGGTGCCACCGGAGCGGGAGGACTGACCTTTGTGACCACGGCCACCAGTCTTACCCAAACCACTACCGATACCACGGCCCGGACGATGCTTCTCGCGACGGGAACCCGGCGCAGGACTCAGATCATTGAGTTTCATCGATTAACCCTCGACACGCAGCATGTAGTAAGCCTTGTTGATCATCCCGCGATTCTCGGGAGTATCAAGTACTTCTACAGTGTGACCGATGCGACGCAGACCCAGACCCTTGATGCACAATTTGTGATTAGGGA
This sequence comes from Pseudomonas sp. KH_050, assembly GCF_057838875.1. Classification (NCBI taxonomy): domain Bacteria; kingdom Pseudomonadati; phylum Pseudomonadota; class Gammaproteobacteria; order Pseudomonadales; family Pseudomonadaceae; genus Pseudomonas; species Pseudomonas sp. KH_050. Next base: position 6,007,200 of record NZ_CM174478.1, read on the forward strand.
TACGGCCGGTCATGCTTTTGATCAGCGTTACTTTAACGGTAGCCATGATCAGAAGATCTCCTTGACACTTTTGCCACGCTTGGCGGCAATGGATTCAGGAGACTGCATAGCTTTCAAACCTTTGAAAGTGGCGTGAACCACGTTTACCGGGTTAGTCGAGCCGTAGCACTTGGCCAGAACGTTCTGAACGCCAGCAACTTCGAGGACAGCACGCATAGCGCCGCCAGCGATGATACCGGTACCTTCAGAAGCAGGCTGCATGTACACCTTCGAAGCGCCGTGAGCGGACTTCATTGCGTACTGCAGCGTGGTGCCGTTCAGATCAACCTGGATCATGTTGCGGCGAGCAGCTTCCATTGCCTTCTGGATCGCGGCAGGCACTTCACGTGACTTGCCACGGCCGAAGCCAACGCGCCCTTTACCATCACCCACCACGGTCAACGCGGTGAAAGTGAAGATACGGCCGCCTTTAACGGTTTTGGCTACGCGGTTAACTTGAACCAGCTTCTCGATGTAGCCTTCGTCGCGCTTTTGGTCGTTATTTGACATAACTTAGAACTCCAGCCCAGCTTCACGAGCAGCATCAGCCAGCGCCTTGACGCGGCCGTGGTACTTGAAGCCAGAGCGGTCGAAAGCCACCTGCGAGACGCCAGCGGCTTTAGCACGCGTAGCGACCAGCTGGCCAACCTTAGTGGCCGCGTCGATGTTGCCGGTGGCACCATCACGCAGTTCTTTATCCAAAGTCGAGGCACTTGCCAGGACTTTGTTGCCGTCGGCCGAAATGACCTGGGCGTAGATGTGCTGCGACGAGCGGAACACGCAGAGACGCACGACTTCGAGTTCGTGCATTTTCAGGCGTGCTTTGCGAGCGCGACGCAGTCGAGTAACTTTTTTGTCGGTCATTTGCTATGCCCTACTTCTTCTTGGCTTCTTTACGACGGACGACTTCGTCCGCGTAGCGCACACCTTTGCCTTTGTACGGCTCTGGTGGACGGAAGTCGCGGATCTCGGCGGCCACTTGACCTACCAGCTGCTTATCGATGCCCCGGATCAGGATATCGGTCTGGCTAGGAGTCTCAGCGGTGATGCCTTCCGGCAGTTCATAATCCACTGGGTGCGAGAAGCCAAGAGCCAGGTTCAGCACTGTGCCTTTTGCTTGCGCTTTGTAACCAACACCGACCAGCTGGAGCTTGCGCTCGAAGCCTTGGCTTACGCCTTGGACCATGTTGTTTACCAACGCACGAGTGGTACCAGCCATTGCGCGAGTCTGTTGATCGCCATTGCGAGCAGCGAAACGCAGCTCACCAGCTTCTTCAACAATCTCAACGGACGAATGGATGTTCAGTTCTAGAGTACCCTTGGCACCCTTCACCGAAAGCTGTTGGCCTGCGAATTTGACTTCGACACCGGCTGGCAGCTTAACGGGGTTCTTAGCGACGCGTGACATGCTTATCCCCCCTTAGAACACTGTGCAAAGAACTTCGCCGCCGACACCGGCAGCGCGCGCAGCACGATCCGTCATCACACCTTTGTTGGTGGAGACGATAGACACACCGAGACCGCCACGAACTTTCGGCAGATCTTCGACGGACTTGTACTGACGCAGGCCTGGACGGCTAACGCGCTTCACTTCCTCGATGACCGGACGGCCTTCGAAGTACTTCAGCTCGATGGATAGCAACGGTTTGATTTCGCTGCTGATCTGATAACCCGCAATGTAGCCTTCGTCTTTCAGGACTTTGGCAACAGCTACCTTCAACGTGGAAGATGGCATGCTTACGACGGACTTTTCAGCCATCTGGGCATTACGGATTCGAGTTAGCATGTCCGCTAACGGGTCCTGCATACTCATGGGCTAGACGCTCCTAATACAAAAAAATTAGCCTTGCGGCTACTACGTGTCGCCGAGTACTTCCGCACGAAAAAAGCACGGGCTCAGGCGAGCCGGGTATTCTAGACACACCCCACAAATGAATCAAGCCCCAATAGGGGCTTGATTCAAGTTCAAGGTCACCGGTGGTCAGGATCTTCCGACCCTGGACACCGAGACTTCGACAGTGCTTACCAGCTGGCTTTAACCAGACCAGGTACGTCACCACGCATTGCAGCTTCACGCAGTTTGTTACGGCCAAGGCCGAACTTGCGGTAAACGCCGTGTGGACGACCGGTCAGGCGGCAGCGGTTACGCATGCGCGAAGCGCTTGCGTCACGTGGCTGCTTCTGCAGAGCAACTGTAGCTTCCCAACGCGCTTCTGGACTTGCGTTCAGATCAACGATGATAGCTTTCAGTGCTGCACGCTTTTTGGCGTACTTGGCAACCGTGAGCTGACGCTTCAGCTCGCGGTTTTTCATGCTCATCTTGGCCATGGTCCTACTCCAATCAGTTGCGGAACGGGAATTTGAAAGCACGCAACAGGGCGCGACCTTCATCATCGTTCTTGGCAGTGGTGGTCAGGGTAATGTCCAGACCGCGGAGAGCATCGATCTTGTCGTAGTCGATTTCCGGGAAGATGATCTGCTCTTTAACGCCCATGCTGTAGTTACCACGACCATCGAAGGACTTGGCATTCAGGCCGCGGAAGTCGCGAACCCGAGGCAGGGAGATCGACAGCAGACGATCCAGGAATTCATACATACGCTCACGGCGCAGAGTCACTTTGACGCCGATCGGCCAACCTTCACGGACTTTAAAGCCAGCGATGGATTTCCGAGCGTAAGTCACAACGACTTTTTGGCCGGTGATCTTTTCCAGGTCAGCAACAGCGTGCTCGATGACTTTTTTGTCGCCGATCGCTTCGCCCAGACCCATGTTCAGGGTGATTTTGGTAACGCGCGGAACTTCCATCACGTTCGAAAGCTTAAGTTCTTCCTTAAGTTTCGGAGCGATTTCCTTCCGGTAAATCTCTTTTAGTCGTGCCATGGTCTTCTACCTAGCAGTGTTCAAGCATCAACCGCTTTTTGGGTCGACTTGAAGACACGAATTTTCTTGCCGTCTTCTACTTTGAAACCAACGCGGTCAGCCTTGTTGGTTTCGCCGTTGAAAATGGCGACGTTAGAAGCGTGCAGTGGCGCTTCTTTTTCGACGATACCGCCTTGTACGCCCGACGCCGGGTTAGGCTTGGTATGACGCTTGACCAGGTTCAGACCACCAATGACCAGACGGTCATCAGCGAGAACCTTAAGCACCTTACCGCGCTTACCTTTGTCTTTGCCGGCGATCACGATGATCTCGTCGTCACGACGAATCTTTTGCATGTCGGATCTCCTTACAGCACTTCTGGGGCGAGCGAGACGATCTTCATGAACTTCTCAGTACGAAGTTCACGGGTCACTGGCCCAAAGATACGGGTGCCGATCGGCTCTTGCTTGTTGTTCAGAAGAACAGCAGCGTTGCCATCAAAGCGGATAATGGAGCCATCTGCACGGCGAACGCCGTGACGAGTGCGGACTACTACAGCAGTCATCACTTGGCCTTTTTTCACTTTACCGCGAGGAATTGCTTCCTTCACGGTAACTTTGATGATGTCACCGATACCAGCGTAACGACGATGGGAGCCACCCAGCACCTTGATGCACATAACGCGGCGAGCGCCGCTGTTATCGGCCACATCGAGCATGGATTGAGTCTGAATCATATAATTTCTCCGACCCCTAGTCCTTAGACTTCCACAGCGCGTTCGAGAACATCAACCAGTGCCCAAGACTTGGTCTTGGCCAGGGGACGAGTTTCACGAATAGTGACTTTGTCGCCAATGTGGCACTGATTGGTTTCGTCGTGCGCGTGCAGCTTAGTCGAACGCTTAACGTATTTACCGTAGATCGGGTGCTTAACGCGGCGCTCGATCAGAACGGTGATGGTTTTGTCCATCTTGTCGCTGACAACACGGCCAGTCAGCGTACGGACAGTTTTTTCGGCTTCAGCCATGATTACTTACCTGCCTGCTGGTTGAGCACAGTCTTCACGCGAGCAATGTCACGCTTAACTTGCGAGAGCAGATGAGACTGCCCCAACTGGCCAGTTGCTTTCTGCATACGCAGATTGAACTGGTCGCGCAGCAGGCCGAGCAGTTGCTCGTTCAGCTGCTGTGCGGATTTTTCACGAAGTTCATTCGCTTTCATCACATCACCGTCCGTTTAACAAAGGAGGTGGCGAGCGGCAGCTTTGCAGCAGCCAGGGCGAAAGCCTCACGCGCCAGCTCTTCAGAAACACCCTCGATTTCATACAGGACTTTGCCTGGCTGAATCTGGGCAACCCAGTATTCGACGTTACCCTTACCTTTACCCATCCGAACTTCGAGTGGCTTTTTGGTGACAGGCTTGTCCGGGAATACACGGATCCAGATCTTGCCGCCACGTTTAACGTGACGGGTCAGTGCACGACGCGCTGACTCGATCTGACGAGCGGTGAGACGACCACGAGCTACAGACTTCAGCGCATATTCGCCGAAGCTGACTTTGCTACCGCGCAATGCCAAGCCACGGTTGTGGCCAGTCATCTGCTTGCGGAACTTCGTACGCTTTGGTTGCAACATTTGGCGTACCCCTTACTTAGCAGCTTTTTTACGAGGCGCTGGTGCTTGTGGTTTCAGCTCTTCTTGGCGACCACCAATTACTTCGCCTTTGAAGATCCAAACCTTTACACCGATCACACCATAAGTGGTGTGAGCTTCGTAGTTGGCATAGTCGATGTCGGCACGCAGGGTGTGCAGTGGCACACGACCTTCGCGATACCATTCAGTACGTGCGATTTCAGCACCGCCGAGACGACCGCTCACTTGGATTTTGATGCCTTTGGCACCAATGCGCATGGCGTTCTGTACAGCGCGCTTCATAGCGCGACGGAACATTACGCGACGCTCCAGCTGCTGAGCTACGCTCTGCGCAACCAGCATACCGTCGAGCTCCGGCTTACGGATCTCTTCGATATTGATGTGCACAGGCACACCCATTTGCTTGGTCAGGTCCTGACGCAGTTTCTCAACATCTTCACCTTTCTTCCCGATAACGATACCTGGGCGAGCGGTGTGGATGGTGATACGTGCAGTTTGAGCCGGACGATGGATATCGATACGGCTTACGGACGCGCTTTTTAGTTTGTCTTGGAGATACTCACGCACCTTCAGATCAGCGAACAAATAGTCCGCATAAGTCCGACCGTCTGCGTACCAGACGGAGGTGTGCTCCTTGACGATTCCCAGGCGAATGCCAATGGGATGTACTTTCTGACCCATCTCTTCGACTCCGTTACTTGTCAGCAACCTTGACAGTGATATGGCAAGACCGCTTGACGATGCGATCAGCACGGCCTTTGGCACGCGGCATGATGCGCTTCAGCGAACGCCCTTCGTTGACGAAAACGGTGCTGACTTTAAGGTCATCAACGTCTGCGCCTTCGTTATGCTCGGCGTTGGCTACGGCCGACTCCAGCACTTTCTTGATGATCTCGGCGGCTTTCTTACTGCTGAAAGCCAACAGGTTGAGCGCTTCGCCCACCTTCTTCCCGCGGATCTGGTCGGCGACCAAGCGGGCTTTCTGGGCGGAGATTCGAGCGCCCGACAACTTAGCGGCTACTTCCATCGTTCCTTACCCCTTAACGCTTGGCTTTCTTGTCTGCCACGTGCCCACGATATGTGCGGGTACCGGCAAACTCGCCTAGTTTGTGGCCGACCATGTCTTCGTTCACGAGAACTGGAACATGTTGACGACCGTTATGCACAGCAATGGTCAGACCGACCATTTGTGGCAGGATCATGGAACGACGCGACCAGGTTTTCACTGGTTTGCGATCGTTCTTTTCCGCCGCCACTTCGATCTTCTTCAGTAGGTGAAGATCAATAAAAGGACCTTTTTTCAGAGAACGTGGCACTGTCGTATCCCTCTATTTACTTGCGACGACGGACGATCATTTTGTCGGTACGCTTATTACCACGAGTCTTCGCGCCCTTAGTCGGGAAGCCCCATGGCGATACCGGATGACGACCACCAGAGGTACGACCTTCACCACCACCATGTGGGTGGTCAACCGGGTTCATGGCAACACCACGAACGGTTGGGCGAACGCCACGCCAGCGCTTGGCACCAGCTTTACCCAGCGAACGCAGGCTGTGCTCGGAGTTCGAGACTTCGCCCAGGGTCGCACGGCATTCAGCCAATACTTTACGCATCTCACCGGAGCGCAGACGCAGGGTCACGTAGACACCTTCACGAGCGATCAGCTGAGCCGAAGCACCAGCGGAACGAGCGATTTGCGCGCCTTTACCCGGCTTCAATTCGATGCCGTGTACGGTGCTACCAACTGGAATGTTACGCAGTTGCAGAGCGTTGCCCGGCTTGATCGGCGCCAGAGCACCTGAGATCAGCTGGTCACCGGCACTCACGCCTTTAGGGGCGATGATGTAGCGGCGCTCGCCATCTGCGTACAGCAGCAGAGCGATGTGAGCAGTACGGTTTGGATCGTATTCGATACGCTCGACAGTGGCAGAGATGCCATCTTTGTCGTTACGACGGAAGTCGACCAGACGATAATGCTGCTTATGACCACCACCGATGTGACGAGTGGTAATACGGCCATTGTTGTTACGACCACCAGTCTTCGATTTCTTCTCGAGCAGCGGTGCGTGAGGAGCGCCTTTATGCAGCTCCTGGTTGACCACCTTGACCACAAAACGGCGGCCAGGGGAAGTCGGTTTGCATTTAACGATTGCCATGATGCACCCCTTCCTTACTCAGCACTGCTGCTGAAATCGAGATCTTGGCCTGGCTGAAGGGAGATAACTGCCTTCTTCCAGTCATTACGCTTGCCCAGACCGCGAGCAGTGCGCTTGCTCTTACCCAGAACATTCAGGGTAGTAACACGCTCTACTTTCACGCTGAACAGGCTTTCGACGGCCTTCTTGATTTCCAGCTTGGTTGCGTCAGTTGCAACCTTGAAAACGAACTGGCCTTTCTTGTCTGCCAGGACCGTAGCCTTCTCGGAAACGTGCGGGCCAAGCAGAACTTTAAATACGCGTTCCTGGTTCATCCCAGCAGCTCCTCGAATTTCTTCACGGCCGACACGGTGATCAACACCTTGTCGTATGCGATCAGACTAACTGGATCGGAACCTTGCACGTCACGTACATCAACGTGTGGCAGGTTGCGAGCAGCCAGGTACAGGTTCTGATCAACAGCATCGGACACGATCAAGACATCAGTCAGACCCATGCCATTCAGCTTGTTCAGCAGATCTTTGGTTTTCGGTGCTTCAACAGCGAAGTCCTGAACCACGACCAGACGATCAGTACGCACCAGTTCAGCAAGGATGGAACGCATTGCTGCGCGATACATCTTCTTGTTGAGCTTCTGGGAGTGATCCTGAGGACGAGCTGCGAAAGTGGTACCGCCGCCACGCCAGATTGGGCTACGGATAGTACCGGCACGAGCACGGCCAGTACCTTTCTGACGCCATGGGCGCTTACCGCCACCACGAACGTCGGAACGGGTCTTTTGCTGCTTGGTACCCTGACGGCCGCCGGCCATGTAGGCCACGACTGCTTGGTGAACCAGCGTCTCGTTGAATTCGCCGCCAAATGTCAGTTCGGAAACTTCGATCGCTTGAGCGTCATTTACATTTAATTGCATGTCAGCTTCCCCTTAACCGCGAGCCTTGGCCGCTGGACGTACAACCAGGTTGCCGCCAGTAGCGCCAGGAACAGCACCCTTGACCAACAACAGATTGCGTTCAGCGTCGACGCGCACTACTTCGAGGGACTGCACGGTCACGCGCTCAGCGCCCATATGACCGGACATTTTTTTGCCCTTGAATACACGACCAGGAGTCTGGCACTGGCCAATAGAGCCCGGGACGCGGTGGGAAACGGAGTTACCGTGAGTGTTGTCTTGGCCACGGAAATTCCAACGCTTGATCGTACCCTGGAAGCCTTTACCCTTGGACTGACCGGTTACATCAACCAGTTGACCAGCGGCGAAGATTTCAGCGTTGATCAGATCGCCTGCCTGGTACTCGCCTTCTTCAAGGCGGAATTCCATTACGGTACGACCAGCTGCAACGTTTGCTTTAGCGAAGTGACCTGCTTGAGCAGCAGTCACACGCGAAGCACGACGCTCGCCGACAGTGACTTGCACTGCACGATAGCCATCGGTTTCTTCAGTTTTGAACTGGGTGACGCGATTCGGTTCGATCTCAATGACCGTGACCGGAATGGAGACACCTTCTTCGGTGAAAATACGGGTCATACCGCATTTACGACCGACTACACCAATAGTCATGTTGTAAACCTCATGAGTGTACGGGGCTTTCACCCGCTATGGCCGCCCATTTCAGAGCGTTACACGACTAAGACCGAGTCTTAGCCGAGGCTGATCTGTACTTCCACACCGGCCGCCAGATCGAGCTTCATAAGTGCATCAACGGTTTTATCCGTTGGCTGGACGATGTCCAGCACGCGCTTATGAGTACGGATCTCGTACTGGTCGCGCGCGTCTTTGTTGACGTGCGGGGAGACCAGAACGGTGAACCGCTCTTTACGGGTAGGCAGTGGAATCGGACCACGCACTTGAGCACCAGTACGTTTCGCGGTTTCCACGATTTCCTGGGTGGATTGGTCGATCAGGCGATGGTCAAAAGCCTTCAACCTGATACGGATTTGCTGATTTTGCATTGGATTTCAGACTCCAGGCTGCTATTCCCACCGAGCGCAATACGCCCGTTAAAAGGAGGCGCAATTCTATAGACGGGCCCACACAGTGTCAACCCAATAAAAAAGCCCCCGCAAGCGGGGGCTCTTTCATCAATCAACGCTTAGGCGATGATTTTGGCTACGACGCCAGCGCCGACGGTACGACCGCCTTCACGAATAGCGAAACGCAGACCATCTTCCATTGCGATGGTTTTGATCAGGGTGACAACCATTTTGATGTTGTCGCCTGGCATTACCATTTCAACGCCTTCCGGCAGTTCGCAGTTACCGGTCACGTCAGTGGTCCGGAAGTAGAACTGTGGACGGTAGCCTTTGAAGAACGGAGTGTGACGACCGCCTTCTTCTTTGCTCAACACGTACACTTCAGCTTCGAAGGTGGTGTGCGGCTTGACCGAACCTGGCTTGACCAGAACCTGGCCACGCTCAACGTCGTCACGCTTGGTACCACGCAGCAGAACGCCGCAGTTCTCGCCTGCACGACCTTCGTCGAGCAGCTTACGGAACATTTCAACACCGGTGCAGGTGGTGACGGTAGTGTCACGCAGACCAACGATTTCCAGTGGATCCTGAACCTTGACGATACCGCGCTCGATACGACCGGTCACAACAGTACCGCGACCCGAGATCGAGAATACGTCTTCGATTGGCATCAGGAACGGCTTGTCGATAACACGGACTGGATCTGGAATGTAGCTGTCCAGAGTCTCAACCAGTTTACGAACGGCAGTGGTGCCCATTTCGTTGTCATCCTGGCCGTTCAGAGCCATCAGAGCGGAACCGATGATGATCGGAGTGTCGTCGCCCGGGAAGTCGTAAGTGCTCAGCAGATCGCGCACTTCCATCTCAACCAGTTCCAGCAGCTCAGCGTCGTCAACCATGTCAGCCTTGTTCAGGAAGACAACGATGTACGGTACGCCTACCTGACGGGACAGCAGGATGTGTTCACGAGTCTGTGGCATCGGACCATCAGCGGCCGAGCAAACCAGGATCGCGCCATCCATCTGCGCAGCACCGGTGATCATGTTCTTCACATAGTCAGCGTGACCTGGGCAGTCAACGTGAGCGTAGTGACGGATCAGCGAGTTGTATTCAACGTGCGCGGTGTTGATGGTGATACCACGAGCCTTTTCTTCCGGAGCGCTGTCGATCTTGTCGAAAGCAACAACGGCCGAACCGAAAACTTCGGAGCAGACGCGAGTCAGAGCAGCAGTCAGGGTGGTTTTACCATGGTCAACGTGACCGATGGTGCCAACGTTGACGTGCGGGAGGTCACGTACAAATTTTTCTTTAGCCACGACAATTAACTCCTTGCCTAAAGGACTGAATCAGCCTTGTTTTTTAGTGACAGCTTCGACGATATGCGACGGAGCTACATCGTATTTTTTGAATTCCATAGAGTAGCTCGCGCGACCCTGAGACATGGAACGGACGTCGGTCGCATAACCGAACATCTCACCCAGCGGAACTTCGGCGCGAATCACTTTGCCGGAGACCGTGTCTTCCATACCCAAAATCATGCCGCGACGACGATTCAAGTCGCCCATCACGTCACCCATATAGTCCTCAGGTGTAACAACCTCTACCGCCATCACCGGCTCAAGCAGCACACCACCACCTTTGGTGGCCAGCTGTTTGGTCGCCATGGAAGCAGCCACCTTGAACGCCATCTCGTTGGAGTCGACGTCGTGGTAAGAACCATCGAAAACGGTCGCCTTCAGGCCGATCAGCGGATAGCCGGCCACAACGCCGTTCTTCATCTGCTCTTCGATACCCTTCTGGATAGCCGGGATGTATTCCTTAGGAACCACACCACCCACTACTTCGTTCAGGAATTGCAGACCTTCCTGACCTTCGTCAGCAGGTGCAAAACGGATCCAGCAGTGGCCGAACTGGCCACGACCGCCGGACTGGCGAACGAACTTGCCTTCGATCTCACAGTTCTTCGTGATCTTCTCACGATAGGAAACCTGTGGCTTACCGATGTTGGCTTCGACGTTGAACTCACGGCGCATCCGGTCAACCAGGATGTCCAGGTGCAACTCGCCCATGCCAGAGATGATCGTTTGACCGGTCTCTTCATCAGTCTTGACGCGGAAAGATGGATCTTCCTGAGCAAGTTTGCCCAGAGCGATACCCATTTTTTCCTGGTCGTCCTTGGTCTTGGGCTCAACGGCAACCGAAATAACCGGCTCCGGGAAGTCCATGCGAACCAGGATGATTGGCTTGTCAGCGGTGCACAAAGTCTCACCGGTGGTGACGTCCTTCATGCCGATCAAGGCCGCGATGTCACCAGCGCGTACTTCCTTGATTTCCTCACGGGCGTTTGCGTGCATTTGCACCATACGACCCACGCGCTCTTTCTTGCCTTTAACCGAGTTGATAACGCCGTCACCGGAGCTCAACACACCCGAGTAAACCCGGACAAAGGTCAAAGTACCCACGAATGGGTCGGTAGCGATCTTGAACGCCAGCGCCGAGAACGGCTCGCTGTCGTCTGCATGACGCTCCAGCTCGATAGTCTCGTCATCCGGGTCAGTACCCTTGATGGCAGGAATGTCGACGGGTGCCGGCAGGAAATCGATAACGGCATCGAGAACCAGGGGAACACCCTTGTTCTTGAAGGAAGAACCGCAAACAGCCAGGACGATTTCGCCAGCGATAGTACGCTGACGCAGAGCACCCTTGATTTCCGCGATGGTGAGTTCTTCACCTTCGAGGTACTTGTTCATCAGCTCATCATTGGATTCGGCGGCTGCCTGCACCATGTTGTCACGCCACTCTTCAGCCAATGCCTGCATATCTGCAGGGATAGCCTCGCGACGAGGAACCATGCCCTTGTCAGCGTCGTCCCAGTACACAGCTTCCATGTTGATCAGATCGATCTGACCCTGGAACTGGTCTTCGGAACCGATAGCCAACTGGATGGGTACCGGGGTGTGACCCAGACGCTTTTTGATCTGTTCGATCACGCGCAGGAAGTTCGCACCAGCACGGTCCATCTTGTTTACGTAAACAAGACGTGGAACGCCGTATTTGTTGGCTTGACGCCATACGGTTTCCGACTGGGGCTCAACACCCGAGGTGCCGCAGAACACAACTACCGCGCCATCGAGTACGCGCAGGGAACGCTCAACTTCAATCGTGAAGTCAACGTGGCCCGGGGTGTCAATGACGTTGAAGCGGTACTTGTCGTACTGCTTGGCAGAACCTTGCCAGAAGGTAGTGATCGCAGCAGAAGTAATGGTAATACCACGCTCCTGCTCCTGCACCATCCAGTCTGTGGTCGCGGCGCCGTCATGCACCTCGCCCATCTTGTGGTTTACGCCAGTGTAAAAAAGGACGCGCTCGGTGGTGGTGGTTTTGCCAGCATCCACGTGAGCAACGATACCAATGTTACGGTAGCGGTTAATCGGAGTAGTACGAGCCATAAAGCCCTCGCAAAATTATTGACGCTAAAATTAGAAGCGGTAGTGCGAGAAAGCCTTGTTGGCTTCAGCCATACGGTGCACGTCTTCACGCTTCTTAACTGCAGCACCTTTACCTTCAGCAGCGTCCAACAGTTCGCCAGCCAAACGCAGGGCCATAGACTTCTCGCCGCGCTTGCGGGCGAAGTCTACCAACCAGCGCATTGCCAGGGCGTTACGACGGGACGGACGAACTTCGACCGGAACCTGGTAAGTAGCACCGCCTACACGGCGCGACTTCACTTCGACCAGCGGAGCGATGGCGTCGAGAGCTTTCTCGAAGATTTCCAGGGGATCGCTGTTCTTGCGTTCTTTAACCTTGTCCAGCGCGCCATAAACGATACGCTCGGCAACGGCTTTCTTGCCGCTTTCCATCACGTGGTTCATGAACTTGGCCAGGATTTGGCTTCCGTATTTTGGATCGTCAAGCACTTCGCGCTTGGCTGCTACGCGTCTTCTTGGCATGGATAAGCCCTCAAACGGTCTTCAGGTTCGCTCGGAATCGGTGCCCTTTCGGGACGCCTCCGACCTTACTCTTATCGACTCAGAAAAAAAGAAATTCAGTTTTTACAAAAAGCCGCTACTACTTAGGCTTCTTGGTACCGTACTTCGAACGACCCTGGTTACGACCTTTAACGCCGGAAGTATCCAAGGAGCCGCGAACGGTGTGGTAACGAACACCTGGCAAGTCTTTTACACGACCGCCGCGGATCAGTACCACGCTGTGCTCTTGCAGGTTGTGGCCTTCACCGCCGATGTACGAGGAAACCTCGAAACCGTTGGTCAGACGCACACGGCATACTTTACGCAGTGCCGAGTTAGGTTTTTTCGGCGTAGTGGTATACACGCGAGTGCATACGCCACGACGTTGCGGGCAGTTCTGCAGCGCAGGCACGTCGGATTTCTCGACGATACGCTTACGCGGCTGACGTACCAGCTGGTTGATAGTTGCCATCTACTAGCTCCACTGTTGTCTTGCGACGCTATTGTCTTGCAAGAAAAGCAAAATGGCAGGAACGAATTCCCGCCAAATTTAGGGGTACAAGAGTCTAAAGAGGTTCTTGCCCCCAGTCAAGGCAAGGCCCCGACCTCCCCGCCCTACTCGCCCCGGAAAAAATCCCGGGGCGAGTCAGGCAGGGCTGCCAGGGCCCGGCGCTTATTTACCGCAGAACTCAGTTACCGCTCGAGTTCAGCGCTTCGGTCAGTGCAGCTTCCACTTCACTGGCGCTCACGCGCAACGGTTTGTCAGCATCACGGCGACGCTTGCGCTCGCTGTGATAAGCCAGACCGGTACCAGCCGGAATCAGACGACCCACGACCACGTTTTCTTTCAGGCCGCGCAGGTAATCGCGCTTGCCGGTTACCGCCGCTTCGGTCAGTACGCGAGTGGTCTCCTGGAAGGAGGCCGCCGAGATGAACGATTCGGTGGACAACGACGCCTTGGTAATACCCAGCAGAACACGAGTGAACTTGGAAACGAATTTCTCGTCGTTCGCCAGGCGCTCGTTTTCTACCAGAACGTGAGTCAATTCCATCTGGTCGCCCTTGATGAAAGTGGAATCGCCGGATTCAGCGATTTCAACTTTACGCAGCATCTGACGCAGGATGGTCTCGATGTGCTTATCGTTGATCTTCACGCCTTGCAGACGGTAAACGTCCTGGATCTCGTTAACAATGTACTTGGCCAGCGCACTCACACCCAGCAGACGCAGGATGTCGTGCGGATCGCTCGGACCGTCGGAGATAACTTCGCCGCGGTTAACCTGTTCGCCTTCGAAGACGTTCAGGTGACGCCACTTCGGAATCAGCTCTTCATACGGATCGGTACCGTCGTTCGGGGTAATGACCAGACGGCGCTTGCCTTTGGTCTCTTTACCGAACGCGATGGTGCCGCTGACTTCAGCCAGAATAGAGGCTTCTTTCGGACGACGGGCTTCGAACAAGTCGGCAACACGCGGCAGACCACCGGTGATGTCACGGGTTTTCGAAGTTTCTTGCGGAATACGAGCGATTACGTCACCGATCGCGATCCGCGCACCGTCCGCCACACCAACCAATGCGTTGGCTGGCAGGAAGTACTGAGCAATTACGTCGGTACCCGGCAGCAAGAGATCCTTGCCGTTGTCATCAACCATCTTCACGGCAGGACGGATGTCCTTGCCCGCTGCTGGACGGTCTTTGGCGTCGAGTACTTCAATGTTGGTCATACCGGTCAATTCGTCAGTCTGACGCTTGATCGTGATGCCTTCTTCCATGCCCACGTAGGTCACGGTACCTTTCATTTCGGTAACGATTGGGTGAGTGTGCGGATCCCACTTGGCCACGATTGCGCCAGCGTCGACCTTGTCACCCTCTTTAACCGAAATCACAGCACCGTACGGCAGCTTGTAGCGCTCGCGCTCACGACCGTAGTCATCAGCGATCGCCAGCTCACCGGAACGGGACACAGCAACCAGGCAACCATCCACTCGCTCAACGTGCTTCAGGTTGTGCAGACGGACGGTACCGCCATTCTTCACCTGAACGCTATCGGCCGCGGAGGTCCGGCTTGCCGCACCACCGATGTGGAACGTACGCATCGTCAGCTGGGTACCCGGTTCACCGATGGACTGGGCAGCGATAACGCCGACCGCTTCACCGATGTTCACCTGGTGACCACGAGCCAGGTCACGGCCGTAGCACTTGGCACAGATGCCAAAGCGGGTTTCGCAGCTGATCGGCGAACGTACGATCACTTCGTCGATGCTGTTGAGTTCGATGAACTCGACCCACTTCTCATCAACCAGGGTGCCTGCAGGAACGATAACGTCCTCGGTACCTGGCTTGAATACGTCACGGGCAATGACACGACCCAATACGCGCTCACCCAACGGCTCTACAACGTCACCGCCTTCAATGTGCGGAGTCATTACCAGGCCATGTTCGGTGCCGCAATCGATCTCGGTCACGACCAGATCCTGCGCCACGTCTACCAGACGACGAGTCAGGTAACCGGAGTTCGCAGTTTTCAACGCGGTATCCGCCAAACCTTTACGAGCACCGTGAGTGGAGATGAAGTACTGAAGTACGCTCAAACCTTCACGGAAGTTCGCAGTAATCGGCGTTTCAATGATGGAACCGTCCGGCTTGGCCATCAGGCCACGCATACCGGCGAGCTGACGGATCTGCGCAGCAGAACCCCGTGCGCCCGAGTCGGCCATCATGTACATCGAGTTGAAGGACTCTTGGTCGACTTCGACGCCGTGACGGTCGATAACCTTCTCTTTCGAGAGGTTCGACATCATCGCCTTGGAAACTTCGTCGTTCGCCTTGGACCAAAGGTCGATCACTTTGTTGTACTTCTCGCCCTGGGTTACCAGGCCGGAGGCGTACTGACTTTCGATCTCTTTCACTTCATCGGTAGCTGCACCGATGATGGCCGCTTTCTCATCCGGGATAACGAAGTCGTTAACACCGATGGAAACGCCGGAAATGGTCGAATAGGCAAAACCGGTGTACATCAACTGGTCAGCGAAAATCACGGTCTCTTTCAAACCAACCACGCGGTAGCACTGGTTGATCAGCTTGGAGATCGCTTTCTTCTTCATCGGCAGGTTGACGACGTCGAAGGACAAACCTTTTGGCACAACCTGGAACAACAGCGCACGGCCGACGGTAGTGTCGACGATACGAGTGTTGGTCACGCTGCCACCATCACGATCGTTGACGGTTTCGTTGATCCGCACTTTGACTTTGGCATGCAGCGCGGCTTCGCCGGCGCGGAATACACGGTCAACTTCCTGCAGATCCGCGAACACACGACCTTCGCCTTTGGCGTTGATCGCTTCACGAGTCATGTAGTACAGACCCAATACAACGTCCTGCGACGGAACGATGATTGGCTCACCGTTGGCTGGCGACAGAATGTTGTTGGTCGACATCATCAACGCACGCGCTTCGAGCTGGGCTTCCAGTGTCAGCGGTACGTGCACGGCCATTTGGTCGCCGTCGAAGTCGGCGTTGTACGCAGCACAGACCAGAGGGTGCAGCTGGATAGCCTTACCTTCGATCAGTACCGGTTCAAACGCCTGGATACCCAGACGGTGAAGGGTCGGTGCACGGTTGAGGAGAACCGGGTGTTCACGAATCACTTCAGCGAGAACGTCCCAGACCTCTGGCAGTTCGCGCTCGACCATCTTCTTGGCAGCTTTGATGGTGGTCGCGAGACCGCGCATTTCCAACTTGCCGAAAATGAACGGCTTGAACAGCTCGAGAGCCATTTTCTTCGGCAGACCGCACTGATGCAGACGCAGGGTCGGACCTACGGTAATTACCGAACGACCGGAGTAGTCAACACGCTTACCGAGCAAGTTCTGACGGAAACGACCCTGTTTACCCTTGATCATGTCAGCCAGGGATTTCAGAGGACGCTTGTTGGAACCAGTGATAGCGCGGCCACGACGACCGTTGTCGAGCAGTGCATCGACAGCTTCCTGCAACATACGCTTTTCGTTGCGCACGATGATGTCCGGAGCGGACAGATCGAGCAAACGCTTCAAGCGGTTGTTACGGTTGATCACTCGACGATACAGATCGTTGAGGTCGGAAGTCGCGAAACGACCGCCATCCAGCGGGACCAGTGGACGCAGATCTGGCGGCAGAACCGGCAGAACGGTCAGCACCATCCACTCTGGCAGGTTGCCGGAACCCTGGAAGGCTTCCATCAACTTCAGACGCTTGGACAGCTTCTTGATTTTGGTTTCGGAGTTGGTTTGCGGAATTTCTTCACGCAGACGGCCAATCTCGTGTTCCAGATCGATAGCGTGCAACAGCTCACGAACGGCTTCGGCTCCCATGCGGGCATCGAAATCGTCGCCGAACTCTTCCAGCGCTTCGAAGTACTGCTCGTCGTTGAGCAGCTGACCTTTTTCAAGGGTGGTCATGCCTGGATCGATAACGACATAGCTCTCGAAGTAGAGAACGCGTTCGATATCACGCAGGGTCATGTCCATCAGCAAGCCGATACGGGACGGCAGCGATTTCAGGAACCAGATGTGGGCAACTGGCGAAGCCAGTTCGATGTGCGCCATGCGCTCACGACGAACTTTGGCCAGTGCGACTTCAACGCCGCACTTCTCGCAGATCACACCACGGTGCTTCAAGCGCTTGTACTTACCGCACAAGCACTCGTAATCCTTTACCGGGCCAAAGATCTTGGCGCAGAACAGACCGTCACGCTCTGGTTTGAACGTACGGTAGTTGATGGTTTCCGGCTTTTTAACTTCACCGAACGACCACGAACGGATCATCTCAGGCGATGCCAATCCAATACGGATGGCATCGAACTCTTCGACTTGACCCTGGTTTTTCAGCAAATTCAGTAGGTCTTTCAAGGCCTTTCCTCCTGGCGGAGCAGAGAGCGGGCAATCCTGCCCCGCTCTCGATTCGCGTCACGTGTTATTCGGTTTCCAGATCGATATCGATGCCGAGGGAACGAATTTCCTTGATCAACACGTTGAAGGACTCGGGCATGCCCGGCTCCATACGGTGATCGCCGTCCACGATGTTTTTGTACATCTTGGTCCGGCCGTTCACATCGTCCGACTTCACTGTGAGCATTTCTTGCAGAGTGTATGCAGCACCGTATGCTTCCAGTGCCCAGACCTCCATCTCCCCGAAACGCTGACCACCGAACTGCGCCTTACCACCCAGCGGCTGCTGGGTAACCAGGCTGTACGAACCGGTAGAACGAGCGTGCATCTTGTCGTCTACCAAGTGGTTCAGCTTCAGCATGTACATGTAGCCAACAGTAACCGGGCGCTCGAACTTGTTGCCGGTACGGCCGTCGGTCAGCTGCATCTGGCCGCTTTCTGGCAGGTCCGCCAGTTTCAGCATGGCCTTGATTTCGCTTTCCTTGGCACCGTCGAACACCGGAGTGGCCATCGGTACGCCGCCGCGCAGGTTTTTCGCCAGATCCAGGACTTCCTGGTCGGAGAAGCTGTCCAGATCTTCGTTACGGCCGCCGATCTCGTTGTAGATCTCGTGCAGGAACTTGCGCAGATCGGCAACTTTACGTTGCTCTTCGATCATACGGTTGATCTTCTCGCCCAGACCTTTGGCCGCGAGGCCCAGGTGGGTTTCAAGGATCTGACCAACGTTCATACGCGAAGGTACGCCCAACGGGTTGAGGACGACGTCGACCGGGGTGCCATTGGCATCGTGCGGCATGTCTTCAACCGGCATGATCACGGAGACCACACCTTTGTTACCGTGACGACCGGCCATCTTGTCGCCCGGCTGGATGCGGCGGCGGATTGCCAGGTAAACCTTGACGATTTTCAGCACGCCTGGAGCCAGGTCATCGCCCTGCTGCAGTTTGCGCTTCTTGTCTTCGAACTTGTCGTCCAGCAGACGGCGGCGATCAATGATGTAGGCCTGAGCCTTCTCGAGCTGCTCGTTCAGAGCATCTTCAGCCATGCGCAGCTTGAACCACTGGCCGTGCTCAAGACCGTCGAGAATTTCGTCGGTGATGTCCTGACCTTTCTTCAGACCGGCGCCGCCTTCGGCTTTGCGGCCGACCAGAGCGGAACGCAGACGTTCGAAAGTCGCGCCTTCAACGATACGGAACTCTTCGTTCAGATCCTTGCGGATCTCGTCGAGCTGAGTCTTCTCGATCGACAGTGCACGAGCATCACGCTCGACGCCGTCACGGGTGAAGACCTGTACGTCGATGACGGTACCCTTGGTGCCGGTAGGCACGCGCAGGGAGGTGTCTTTAACGTCGCTGGCTTTTTCACCGAAGATCGCACGCAGCAGTTTTTCTTCCGGAGTCAGCTGGGTCTCGCCTTTCGGAGTGACCTTACCGACCAGGATGTCGCCTGCGCCTACTTCAGCACCTACGTAAACGATACCGGCTTCGTCCAGCTTGTTCAGTGCAGCTTCACCCACGTTCGGGATGTCTGCAGTGATTTCCTCAGGCCCAAGCTTGGTGTCACGCGCCACACAGGTCAGTTCCTGAATGTGGATCGTGGTGAAGCGATCTTCCTGAACCACACGCTCGGACAGACAGATGGAGTCTTCGAAGTTGAAGCCGTTCCATGCCATGAACGCGATGCGCATGTTCTGACCCAGCGCCAGCTCACCCATGTCGGTGGACGGACCGTCGGCCATGATGTCGCTGCGCTGAACCCGATCACCCTTGCTCACCAGCGGACGCTGGTTGATGCAGGTGTTCTGGTTGGAGCGGGTGTACTTGGTCAGGTTGTAGATGTCGACACCGGCTTCACCGGTTTCAACTTCGTCATCGGCAACACGAACCACGATACGGCTGGCGTCCACGGAATCGATCACGCCACCACGACGGGCCACGACGCAAACGCCGGAGTCACGGGCTACGTTACGCTCCATACCGGTACCGACCAGCGGCTTGTCAGCACGCAGGGTGGGTACAGCCTGACGCTGCATGTTCGAACCCATCAACGCACGGTTGGCGTCGTCGTGCTCGAGGAACGGAATCAGCGACGCAGCAACCGAAACTACCTGCTTCGGCGATACGTCCATCAGGGTGACGTCTTCCGGCGCCTTGACGGTGAACTCGTTCAAGTGACGAACAGCTACCAGCTCGTCGATCAGGACTTTCTTGTCGTTCATCGTGGCCGAAGCCTGAGCGATCACGTGATCAGCTTCTTCGATGGCGGACAGGAACACGATCTCGTCGGTGACCAGAGCGTCTTTCACCACGCGGTACGGGCTTTCAAGGAAGCCGTACTGGTTGGTGCGCGCATAGGCAGCCAGGGAGTTGATCAGACCGATGTTCGGACCTTCCGGCGTTTCAATCGGGCATACACGACCGTAGTGAGTCGGGTGTACGTCACGGACTTCGAAGCCTGCACGTTCGCGAGTCAAACCGCCTGGGCCGAGTGCAGAGACACGACGCTTGTGGGTGATCTCGGACAGCGGGTTGTTCTGGTCCATGAACTGCGACAGCTGGCTGGAACCGAAGAACTCTTTCACCGCAGCAGCCACTGGCTTGGCGTTGATCAGGTCTTGCGGCATCAGGCCTTCGCTTTCGGCCATCGACAGACGCTCTTTGACCGCACGCTCAACACGTACCAGGCCAACGCGGAACTGGTTTTCGGCCATTTCGCCTACGCAGCGAACACGACGGTTACCCAGGTGGTCGATGTCATCGACGATGCCCTTGCCGTTACGGATGTCGACCAGAGTCTTCAGAACCGCGACGATGTCTTCCTTGCACAACACGCCCGAACCTTCGATCTCGGTACGACCGATACGACGGTTGAACTTCATCCGGCCGACCGCAGACAGGTCATAGCGCTCAGGGCTGAAGAACAGGTTGTTGAACAGGGTCTCGGCGGCGTCTTTGGTTGGCGGCTCGCCTGGACGCATCATGCGATAGATCTCGACCAGCGCTTCCAATTGGTTGCTGGTGGAGTCGATCTTCAGGGTGTCGGAGACGAACGGACCGCAGTCGATATCGTTGGTGTACAGCGTCTCGATGCGAACAACCTGGGCCTTGGCGATTTTCGCCAGGATCTCGGTGTTCAGCTCGGTGTTGCACTCAGCCAGGATTTCGCCGGTTGCCGGATGCACGATGACCTTGGCGGTCGTGCGACCCAGGACGTAGTCCAGGGGCATAACCAACTCTTTGATCCCGGCTTTTTCCAGCTGGTTGATGTGGCGAGCGGTGATACGACGACCCTGCTCGACAATAACCTTGCCTTTGTCATCGAGGATATCGATAACAGCGATTTCACCACGCAGGCGCTGAGGCACCAGTTCCAGGCTGAGGTTTTCACCGCTCACATGGAAAACGTTAGTGGTATAGAACGCGTCGAGCACTTGCTCGGTGGTATAGCCGAGCGCGCGCAGCAATACCGATGCAGGCAGCTTGCGACGACGGTCGATACGCACGAACACGCAGTCTTTCGGGTCGAACTCAAAGTCCAGCCACGAACCGCGGTAAGGAATGATCCGCGCGGAGTACAGCAGTTTACCGGAGCTGTGCGTCTTGCCACGGTCGTGGTCGAAGAACACGCCCGGGGAACGGTGCAGCTGGGAAACGATTACTCGCTCGGTACCGTTGATTACGAAGGTACCGTTCTCAGTCATCAGGGGGATTTCACCCATGTAGACTTCTTGTTCTTTGATGTCCTTGATCGCTTTGTTCGACGATTCTTTGTCGAAAATGATCAGACGGACTTTTACCCGCAAAGGTACGGCGTACGTGACACCGCGCAGCACGCATTCTTTGACATCAAATGCCGGTTCGCCCAGGCGATAACCGACGTACTCCAGCGCAGCATTGCCGGAGTAGCTGATGATCGGGAAAACGGATTTGAAGGCCGCATGCAGGCCCACGTCGCGGAACTGATCTTTAGTCGCTCCCGCCTGCAAGAATTCACGATACGAATCCAGCTGGATTGCCAGGAGATACGGCACATCCATGACGTCCGGCAACTTGCTAAAGTCCTTGCGGATACGTTTTTTCTCAGTATATGAGTAAGCCATCAGCGTTCCCCAGCTTGGTCACCTGCTTGTTTGGCCCCTCCCGACGGGAGCAGCCAGAAAATCTTGCAAACCCCATGGTTTGCGCCACCGCATCGGGTGGTTACAGCGCGTTAATGGCGACGACCGAGTCGATTGCCAATAACGGAAAAAGGCCGGTGGCAAGAGCCACCAGCCATCAGCCTTCCGCTTAACGCTTGGGCTGGAGACGCAAAGTCGATGCTTATTTCAGCTCGACTTTAGCGCCTGCTTCTTCCAAGGTAGCCTTGGCTTTGTCAGCAGCGTCTTTAGACACAGCTTCCAGAACCATGCCTGGAGCGCCGTCAACTACAGCCTTGGCTTCTTTCAAGCCCAGACCGGTCAGCTCACGTACAGCCTTGATCACGTTAACTTTCTTCTCGCCAGCTTCCAGCAGCATGACGTTGAATTCAGTTTGTTCTTCAACAACGGCAGCAGCAACAGCTGGGCCAGCGGAAGCAGCAGCAGCGGAAACGCCGAACTTCTCTTCCATGGCTTTGATCAGTTCAACGATTTCCAGAACGGATTTTTCGCCGATTGCTTCGATGATTTGCTCGTTAGTCAGAGACATGACTATAAATTCCTGTATTGGGGTGACGGCCTACGGCCATCGAAATAAACAATAAACGTAAAAAGGAGTTGCTCAGCCTCAGGCTGCGGCAGCTTCTTTCTGGTCGCGAAGAGCCGCCAGAGTACGAGCCAATTTGCTGGTAGCGCCTTGAATCACGCTCATCAGCTGAGAAATTGCTTCGTCACGGGTCGGCAGGCTTGCCAGTACGTCGATCTGATTAGCTGCGAGGTAGTTACCCTCGAACGCAGCTGCCTTGATCTCGAACTTGTCCTGACCTTTTGCGAACTCTTTGAACAAACGGGCAGCAGCGCCTGGGTGTTCGTTGGAGAATGCAATCAAGGTAGGGCCAGTGAACACGTTGTTGAGCACGTCATACTGAGTGCCGGCAACAGCGCGCTTGAGCAGAGTGTTACGTACAACACGTACGTAAACGCCAGCTTCACGAGCCTCTTTACGGAGTCCGGTCATAGCGCCTACTGTTACGCCACGGGCATCAGCCACGACAGCGGACAGAGCAACTTGGGCAGCCTTGTTGACTTCAGCGACGATGGCCTTCTTGTCTTCAAGTTTAATTGCCACGGGAAAAACTCCTGCTTGTTACCGTTTCATCCAACCGGAGCCGGATGTCGTTTTGGTGTCTGATTCGGTAAGGAACCGGGAGCACCATCTGCGTAGGCTTGAGGTTTAAGACTTGCGTCGCCTACGGTCTTGGATAGCCCCCGCCAGGCAGGGACCCCAATCTTTCAATTGGCGCAATCGCTTGCGCCAACCTGTGTCTTATACGTCCAGCGAGCCTTGGTCGATGACCAGACCTGGGCCCATAGTGGTGCTCAGGGTAACGCGCTTGACGTAGATACCTTTCGAAGAAGCTGGCTTGATACGCTTCAGATCAGCGATCAGGGCTTCAACGTTTTCCTTCAGCTTGACGGCGTCGAAACCGACCTTGCCAACGGAAGTGTGGATGATGCCGTTTTTGTCGGTGCGATAACGAACCTGACCAGCCTTGGCGTTTTTAACCGCGGTAGCGACGTCCGGGGTAACGGTGCCGACTTTCGGGTTAGGCATCAGACCACGTGGACCGAGGATCTGACCCAACTGACCCACAACGCGCATTGCATCCGGGGATGCGATAACCACGTCATAGTTCAGGTCGCCGCCTTTCATTTCGGCAGCCAGGTCGTCCATGCCTACACGGTCAGCGCCGGCAGCCAGAGCGGCCTCAGCAGCTGGACCCTGGGTGAACACAGCAACGCGAACGGTCTTGCCAGTGCCGTGTGGCAGCACAGTAGCGCTACGAACAACCTGGTCAGATTTACGCGGGTCGACACCCAGGTTTACAGCGACGTCAACCGACTCGCTGAACTTGACAGTCGACAGCTCGGTCAGCAGTGCAGCGGCGTCTACAAAGTTGTAGGCCTTGCCTGCTTCGATTTTGCCGGCGATAGCCTTTTGGCGCTTGGTCAGCTTAGCCATTACACACCCTCCACGTTAAGGCCCATGCTACGAGCAGAACCGGCGATAGTACGCACGGCTGCATCCATATCAGCTGCAGTCAGATCCGCGTTTTTGGTTTTCGCGATTTCTTCCAGCTGAGCACGGGTAACGGTGCCAACCTTGACAGTGTTCGGACGAGCCGAACCGCTAGTCAGACCAGCAGCCTTCTTCAGCAGAACCGAAGCAGGGGTGGACTTGGTTTCGAAAGTGAAGCTACGGTCGCTGTAGACAGTGATGATCACTGGAGTCGGCAGACCTGGTTCAATACCCTGGGTACGGGCGTTGAAAGCCTTGCAGAATTCCATGATGTTCACGCCGTGCTGACCCAGAGCAGGACCAACAGGTGGGCTTGGGTTAGCCTGAGCGGCCTTCACTTGCAGCTTGATGTAAGCGGTAATCTTCTTGGCCATGAGGCACTCCAATTACGGGTTCGAACGCCTCGAAAGGCTCCCCGGCTACTTGCGCGTTTATCCCAGTGACGACAAAACCCCACAGCCTTAGGCTGCGGGGTATGGGATGCTTGTTCAGTTATGCCTTTTCGACCTGACTGAACTCTAGCTCTACCGGAGTAGAGCGACCGAAAATAAGCACAGCCACTTGGATCCGGCTCTTTTCGTAGTTAACTTCTTCAACCGTGCCATTGAAATCGGCGAACGGACCATCGGTGACGCGTACCACTTCACCTGGCTCGAACAGCGTTTTCGGCTTCGGCTTGTCGCTACCGTCAGCAACACGACGCAGAATTGCTTCCGCCTCTTTGTCGGTGATCGGCGCAGGCTTGTCAGCGGTTCCGCCGATGAAGCCCATGACGCGAGGGGTATCCTTGACCAAGTGCCAAGTACCCTCATTCATATCCATCTGCACCAGCACATAACCTGGGAAGAACTTGCGCTCGCTTTTGCGTTTCTGGCCGTTACGCATTTCAACCACTTCTTCAGTGGGAACCAGAATTTCGCCGAAGCCTTCTTCCATGCCAGCCAGCTTTACACGCTCGACCAACGAGCGCATGACATGCTTCTCGTAACCCGAGTAAGCATGCACAACGTACCAACGCTTAGCCACGGGACACCCTTAGCCAACAATCAAGGAAACAAGCCAGCCGAGCAGGGAATCAAGCCCCCACAACAGCAACGCCATAACCAGAACAACAGCCACTACGATCAACGTGGTCTGCGTGGTTTCTTGGCGAGTTGGCCATACGACTTTACGGATTTCGGTGCGAGCTTCCTTAGCGAGTACAAAGAAAGACTTGCCCTTGGCAGTCTGTAGGCCTACAAAAGCAGCTACAGCAGCAATGGCAAGCAAAGCCAGTACGCGATACAGGATCGGCGAAGCGGAGTAATACTGATTACCCACCACACCAACAACCACCAAAGCGACTACTACAAGCCACTTGAGCAGATCGAAGCGAGAACCTTGAGCTTCAGCCTTGGGAGTCATCTAAGAAAATCCTGTGAAAAGAAAGCCAGACACACCGAGTGAATCTGGCAGGTCAGGAGGGAATCGAACCCCCAACCTACGGTTTTGGAGACCGTCGCTCTGCCAATTGAGCTACTGACCTAAAAACAAAATCAGGCCGACCATTATGTCGGCCCGACAAAGATACTTCAACAACTTACTCGATAACTTTTGCCACGACACCCGCACCGACGGTACGACCGCCCTCACGAATGGCGAAACGCAAGCCATCTTCCATCGCGATGGTCTTGATCAGGGTAACGGTCATCTGAACGTTATCACCCGGCATCACCATCTCAACGCCTTCTGGCAGCTCACAGTTACCAGTCACATCAGTCGTACGGAAGTAGAACTGTGGACGGTAGCCTTTGAAGAATGGCGTATGACGACCACCTTCTTCCTTGCTCAGAACATAAACCTCAGCAACGAACTTCGTATGCGGCTTGACGCTGCCCGGCTTGACCAGTACCTGGCCACGCTCGACATCGTCACGCTTGGTGCCACGCAGCAACACACCGCAGTTCTCGCCTGCACGACCTTCGTCGAGCAGCTTGCGGAACATCTCGACACCTGTACAGGTGGTCTTGATGGTGTCACGCAGACCGACAATTTCGATCTCTTCTTGAATCTTTACAATGCCACGTTCGATACGACCGGTTACAACAGTACCGCGACCGGAGATCGAGAACACATCCTCGATCGGCATCAGGAACGGCTTGTCGATAGCGCGAACCGGCTCAGGAATGTAGCTATCCAGAGTCTCGACCAGCTTACGAACGGCAGTGGTGCCCATCTCGTTATCGTCTTGACCGTTCAGCGCCATCAACGCGGAGCCAACGATGATCGGAGTGTCATCGCCCGGGAAATCGTAAGTGCTCAGCAAATCGCGCACTTCCATTTCAACCAGTTCGAGCAGCTCGGCATCATCAACCATGTCTGCCTTGTTCAGGAAGACAACGATGTACGGAACACCAACCTGACGCGACAACAGAATGTGCTCTCGGGTTTGCGGCATCGGACCATCAGCGGCCGAGCAAACCAGGATTGCACCATCCATCTGCGCAGCACCGGTGATCATGTTCTTCACATAGTCAGCGTGACCCGGGCAGTCGACGTGTGCGTAGTGACGCACGGCCGAGTCGTATTCAACGTGAGCGGTGTTGATGGTAATACCACGAGCTTTTTCTTCCGGGGCGCTATCGATCTTGTCGAAGTCAACCTTCGCACTACCGAAAACTTCGGAGCAAACGCGAGTCAAGGCAGCAGTCAGAGTAGTTTTACCGTGGTCGACGTGACCAATGGTGCCCACGTTGACGTGCGGCTTATTCCGTTCGAACTTTTCCTTAGCCATCGAAATCACCCTCAGGAGAAGAATTAAGCAAGTGACACTAGCCATTAAAACAAAGGCAGATATTTTCATATCTGCCTTGTTATATGGAGCTCTTGAGCGGATTTGAACCGCTGACCTCACCCTTACCAAGGGTGTGCTCTACCAACTGAGCTACAAGAGCGAAACACATTGCACAACCTGAAAACTTGGAGCGGGTAGCGGGAATCGAACCCGCATCATCAGCTTGGAAGGCTGAGGTTCTACCACTAAACTATACCCGCGGAGCTTTCAGCTCGCGCTAAATTGGTGGAGGGGGAAGGATTCGAACCTTCGAAGTCGTAGACGTCAGATTTACAGTCTGATCCCTTTGGCCGCTCGGGAACCCCTCCTAAGCGAGGCAGCATTCTATATCATGCTACCCTTCTGTCAAGCATTTTCTCATTAAAAACCTGAGGTTAGCTGCGTTGACCTCGCTTCACATCGTTGACCGTTAAAGGTCTTCACTGTGGAGCGGGCGCCATTCTATGCAAACTATTCGACAGTTGCAATGCCTTCGCACGGCATTATTTTATGTTTTAACTCATTGAATTCTTTAGCAAGGTTCTGCAGCAGCAGATCATTGGCCAAATACCGACTCTCCGGCGCCACGCGCAGCCAAAAACCGCTGTCGCCTGCCCGAGCTGGCGGCTGTGGCCGAGTCTTGATATCAAGCCCGCTCAAGCGCTGCTCGAGCTCCCGAACCTTGTCCTGACGAGTAAAACCTCCGACATAGAGGCAATTACTGTCCGCCTCGGCCGCCTTGGCCTTGTTAAGCCTTGCCAGAGCATCGTCCGACTCACTCAGCAAGCGGATATCCTGCTGCGAACCGCGATACAGGCTCAACGGCGTCACGTCCTTCGCTCGCATGGGCGCTTCCTGTTGATGCCAGACGTAATAGAACCCATTGAGAACCAGCAGCAACAGAAACAACCAACGCATAAAAACCTCAAGACAAAGGACACGCCATAGCCAAGCCTACAAATACAAGATCCGGAACGACCCTGGCCCCAGGCACGACTTCGGACACCAGACCCGCATCACCACCGGTGAGAAACACCACAAAATCCTCACCCCAGTAGCTGCGTGCCAACTCCAGCTGCGTCAGAACAAACCCCCTGAGCATCAACGAGCATCCGCGCTCGACCGCCTCAACCGTTGTAATACCCGGAACCAGTTTTTCCAGGGCACGCTCGGCTGCCAGGTCGTCATAGCGGATTCGTCGTGTGTGGGTGCGCAACTGATTGCGCATCAGCGGCATTCCCGGACAGATGAAGCCTCCCAGGTGCTCACCGTCGGCTGCAATGAAGTCCGCTGTCACCGCCGTTCCGAAATCGAGCACCAGGCAGGCTCCGGATGCGAGGTGAAAGCCTCCGAGCATCGCAAGCCAGCGATCCAGTCCCAGCCTCTCGTAATCCTCGTAGCCATTACGAACCCCTGCCATCTCACGAGCCGGCACCGCGCGCGCAATAGATACGCCAAACTCCTCGACCAATGAAGACACCAGCACAGCGGTTTCTTCATTGGACCGGACGCTGACTAGCCTACAGTGCTTGAGAGCCAGGCCATCAAGCTCACGCAAGCTCTCCAGCAAGGCAAGATCCGAATCAACCACGCCCTCGGCAAACATACGAGCGGCATCAGCATGAAGCACGCGCCATTTGATGAAGCTGTTACCGCAGTCAAGCTCAAGAATCATTGCGCAACCTCAGACTGAGCTCACCACCACTGAAGACTTTCTCCACATCATCCACCTTCAAACGCAGTGCGCCTTGCCGATCGATGCCCATCACAACGCCGTCAATCCGGTTGACTCCGGCAATTAAGGAAACCGCACGTCCTTGCCACAGATGGTTCTGCTCCCATTCCGCCTGGATAGCCGCAAAACCCGACTCCTGGTGACGAATCAAGTAGGCCTGGAGCATGTCTCCCAAGCGAGCCACCAGCAGGTTGCGATCAAAGGCCTTGCCCGTCTCGAGCCGTATCGACGTCCATTGCTGATCGACCTCTTCGGCCATCTGCATATTCACATTAATCCCGACACCCAGCACGACGTGACACACATCTGCCGGATCTCCGACCAACTCCAGCAAGATCCCGGCGATCTTCTTCTGACCGACCAGCACATCATTTGGCCACTTCAATCCCGCATCAGAGATACCCAGCTCTTGCAGAGTGCGCATTACCGCCAACCCCACAACCAGACTGAGCCCCTCCAACTGACGCATCCCACCCTCGATACGCAGCACCAGGCTGTAATAAACGTTTTCCGCAAATGGACTTACCCACTTACGGCCACGTCGACCACGCCCAGCAGTCTGCCGCTCGGCAAGCACCAGGAACGGCGCAGCCATCCCGCGCTCAATGCAGCGCAAGGCTTCTGCATTAGTGGAGTCAATCGAATCAAAGACCAGAACAGGCCAGGCACACGCGGCCGAATGCTCGCTAACTTCGCCAGCACTCAACAGTGTGAGCGGCGCAGCCAGCTGATAACCGCGGCCGCGGACCTTGTGAATGGACAAACCCAATTCGATTTCCAGCTGCTGCAGTTGCTTCCACACAGCACTGCGGCTGATGCCCAAGGCAGCACCGAGCGCCTGCCCGGAATGGAATCGGCCATCCTTCAGAAGCTTCAACAACGTCAGCATGCAAGTCTCGCCTCACAATAAGGCACGCATGATAACTATGACTTGAGCTGCAAGCTATAAGCCGCAAGAACTGAAGCAGCTGCAAGCGGGGAGAGGGAATCGCGTTGGCGATTTCGAAATTGCTATCGCGATCAATCGAGCGTCGATCGGCGGATCCTTTAAATCGCGCAAAAAACAAAACCCCTACCTGCAGATGCAGATAGGGGTTTTGGAATTTAATCTTGACGATGACCTACTCTCACATGGGGAAACCCCACACTACCATCGGCGATGCATCGTTTCACTGCTGAGTTCGGGATGGGATCAGGTGGTTCCAATGCTCTATGGTCGTCAAGAAATTCGGTAGCCGGGTCGTCTTCTCTTGCGAGATCACGCTCCAGCGAATGGGTATGTAATAGATTTGTGCTGCTTTTGTGAGTGCTGCAAACTTTCGACTGTTGCGTCTTCACACACCGCAATCTGGCGCCCTTTCGAGTCAGCAAATTGCTTGGGTGTTATATGGTCAAGCCTCACGGGCAATTAGTATTGGTTAGCTCAACGCCTCACAGCGCTTACACACCCAACCTATCAACGTCGTAGTCTTCGACGGCCCTTCAGGGGACTCAAGGTCCCAGTGAGATCTCATCTTGAGGCTAGTTTCCCGCTTAGATGCTTTCAGCGGTTATCTATTCCGAACATAGCTACCCGGCAATGCCACTGGCGTGACAACCGGAACACCAGAGGTTCGTCCACTCCGGTCCTCTCGTACTAGGAGCAGCCCCTCTCAAATCTCAAACGTCCACGGCAGATAGGGACCGAACTGTCTCACGACGTTCTAAACCCAGCTCGCGTACCACTTTAAATGGCGAACAGCCATACCCTTGGGACCGGCTTCAGCCCCAGGATGTGATGAGCCGACATCGAGGTGCCAAACACCGCCGTCGATATGAACTCTTGGGCGGTATCAGCCTGTTATCCCCGGAGTACCTTTTATCCGTTGAGCGATGGCCCTTCCATACAGAACCACCGGATCACTAAGACCTACTTTCGTACCTGCTCGACGTGTCTGTCTCGCAGTCAAGCGCGCTTTTGCCTTT
>NZ_CM174478.1:6042500-6622941 GCF_057838875.1 Pseudomonas sp. KH_050
TACCAGCCTGGCAAACATGGGTCGCACCCACTGCATATATATAGGTGCGATCAACCACTTCACCATCTATACGCACACCACCGGAGCCGAGAAGATCGCGCGCTACTGCCGAGTTCTTCACCAGGCCTGCCTTATTAAGGACAGCGGCAATTGGCATATCTTCAGTCGCAGTCAGTTCGATCTCTGGCAGATCATCTGGCAGCTCGCCATCCTTCATGCGATTGCCCGCACCACGATGAGCATTCGCCGCGGCCTCTTCACCATGGAAGCGCGCAACGATTTCTTCAGCCAGCTTGATCTTGATATCCCGCGGATTGGCGCCTGCCTCGACGTCAGCCTTGAAGACTTCGATTTCATCCATCGAGCGGAAGCTGAGCAATTCGAAGTAGCGCCACATCAGCACATCCGGGATCGAAACCAGTTTGCCGTACATGACACCCGGCGCTTCCTGGATCCCGACGTAGTTACCCAGGGACTTGGACATCTTCTTCACGCCATCCAGACCTTCAAGCAACGGCATGGTGAGAATGCACTGCGCCTCTTGTCCGTAAGCGCGCTGCAACTCACGCCCCATCAACAGGTTGAACTTCTGATCGGTACCGCCCAGCTCGACGTCGGCACGTAGCGCTACCGAGTCATAGCCCTGAACCAGCGGATAGAGAAACTCGTGGATGGCAATCGGTTGATTGGTCGAGTAGCGATTGTTGAAATCGTCGCGCTCGAGCATCCGCGCTACGGTGTACTGCGAAGTGAGGCGAATGAAGTCCGCCGGCCCCATCTGATCCATCCAGGTGGAGTTGAACGCCACCTCGGTCCTGGCCGGATCGAGAATCTTGAATACCTGGGTCTTGTAGGTCTCGGCATTCTCGAGAACCTGCTCACGAGTCAGCGGAGGACGCGTCGCGCTCTTGCCGCTCGGATCACCGATCATGCCGGTGAAGTCACCGATCAGGAAGATCACCTGATGCCCCAGATCCTGGAACTGGCGCAGCTTATTAATAAGCACGGTATGCCCCAGGTGCAAATCCGGCGCCGTCGGATCGAAACCAGCTTTAATACGTAGCGGCTGGCCACGTTTGAGCTTCTCGATCAGCTCGGACTCGACCAACACCTCTTCCGCACCACGTTTGATCAGCGCTAGCTGCTCTTCAACCGACTTCATAACAGACCCGCAAGGCTCAGATTCAAAGGGAGCCAACCATACAAGATCACGGACTAATTACAAGTTTTGCCCGGCGTACGGAGGCCATTCCACGAACTGGACGTTCGCGGGCTTGCTTCACAGACGATTTGGTTATATTTTATACAGTTATTTCATCTTCATCATGTCATTCATCTTTTCCAATTCATTTTTCTCAAAGTCAAAACTACCTATGACCTCCAAACCGCCTAAAGCGCCACCGCTTTATCCGAAGACCCACCTGCTCGCCGCAAGTGGTATCGCCGCCTTACTCAGCCTGGCGCTCCTGGTATTTCCTTCCAGTGACGTAGAAGCCAAAAGAACGACTTTGAATCTCGACCTGGAAACCCCGATCGAGCAACTGACACAAGTTCAAGACGCCGCAGAAGCGGAGCAAGCCACAAATGAAGTGGTTGCCCCCCCGTTTGCGCAAATTGAAGACAGCCCTGAAGAAACCCCGCAAACCGCTCTAGCGCAGCCCGCTCCAGTGGTCGCACCAGCGGTCGCGGAAGAGAAAAAAGGCCCCGAACATCGGGAAGTTATTGTTGCCAAAGGCGACACGCTTTCCACGCTGTTCGAGAAAGTCGGCCTGCCCGCGACTTCCGTGCATGAAATCCTCGCCAGCGACAAACAAGCCAAGCAGTTCACTCAGCTCAAGCGCGGTCAGAAACTCGAGTTCGAACTGGACGCTGATGGCCAGTTGAGGAACCTGCATAGCAAGGTCAACGACCTCGAAAGCATCACCCTGACCAAAGGCTCCAATGGCTTTGCGTTCAACCGCCTCACCTCCAAGCCGACGGTGCGCTCGGCCTATGTTCACGGCGTAATCAACAGCTCGCTCTCGCAGTCCGCAGCTCGTGCCGGTCTGTCTCATAGACTGACCATGGACATGGCCAGCGTGTTTGGCTATGACGTCGACTTCGCCCAGGATATTCGTCCGGGTGACCAGTTCGATGTGATCTACGAACAGAAGGTCGTCAACGGCAAGACCGTCGGCACCGGCCCTATCCTTTCCGCCCGGTTCGTCAACCGCGGCAAGACTTATACCGCCGTGCGTTACACCAACAAGCAAGGTACCAGCAGCTACTACACCGCTGAAGGCAACAGCATGCGCAAAGCCTTTATCCGCACACCGGTAGACTTCGCCCGTATCAGCTCGCGCTTCTCCATGGGCCGCAAGCACCCGATCCTGAACAAGATCCGCGCCCACAAAGGCGTCGATTACGCCGCACCACGCGGTACACCGATCAAGGCGGCCGGTGATGGCAAAGTCCTGCTGGCCGGGCGCCGCGGCGGTTACGGCAACACTGTGATCATCCAGCACGGCAATACCTACCGTACGCTCTACGGCCACATGCAAGGCTTCGCCAAAGGCGTCAAGACCGGCGGCAGCGTCAAGCAGGGCCAGGTTATCGGCTACATCGGCACCACCGGCCTTTCCACGGGCCCACACTTGCACTACGAGTTCCAGGTCAATGGTGTGCACGTCGACCCGCTGGGTCAGAAGGTGGCCATGGCCGATCCGATATCCAAAGCAGAGCGCGCGCGCTTCCAGCAACAGAGCCAGCCACTGATGGCGCGGATGGATCAGGAAAAAGCCACCACGCTGGCTTCGAGCAAGCGCTAGGCCATGGCGCTCTATATAGGTGTGATGTCCGGGACCAGCCTTGATGGCCTGGATATCGCGCTGATCGAGCAAACACCGGCGATCAAGCTGATCGCCACGCATTACATCCCCATGCCTGAAACCCTGCGCGCCGAACTGCTTGGCTTGTGCGCCAGCGGCCCCGACGAGATTGCCCGCTCGGCCATCGCCCAACAGAACTGGGTGCAACTGGCCGCTCAGGGCATCCGCGCCCTCCTCGACAAACACCATCTCAAACCTGAAGCGATTCGGGCGATCGGCAGCCACGGGCAAACCATCCGCCATGAGCCTTCAAGGGGTTTCACTGTGCAGATTGGCAACCCGGCGTTGCTGACCGAACTGACCGGAATCACCGTCGTCGGCGATTTTCGCAGCCGTGACGTGGCCGCCGGCGGCCAGGGCGCGCCACTGGTTCCAGCCTTCCACGAGGCGCTGTTTGATCAGCGTGCAGGCCATCGAGCCGTGTTGAATGTTGGCGGGTTCAGCAATCTCAGCCTGATTGAGACTGGCAAACCTGTCGCTGGCTTTGACTGCGGCCCCGGGAACGTTTTGCTGGATGCGTGGATTCAACTGCAACGCGGCGACAACTTTGATCGCGACGGCCAATGGGCTGCCAGTGGCAAGGTGGAACCTGCGCTGCTGAAGGCCTTGCTCAGTGATCCATTTTTCCTGACCAAGGGCCCGAAGAGCACTGGCCGTGAAGTGTTCAACCTGCAATGGCTACAGCGCCATCTGGCGGGCCTCCCAACACTGGCCGCTGAAAATGTACAGGCGACTCTGCTTGAACTGACCGCCTTGACCATCGTCGAATCATTGCGGGCCGCGCAAGACGAAACGCAAGAGTTGCTGGTTTGCGGCGGTGGCGCCCACAACGCTGCGCTAATGAGCCGTCTCGCTGCCCTGTTGCCCAATACCACTGTCAGCAGCACCGCCGCTTATGGCGTCGATCCGGACTGGGTCGAGGCCATGGCCTTCGCCTGGCTGGCGCATTGCTGCCTGGAAGGCATTGCCGGCAATCGTCCGAGCGTCACCGGCGCTCGCGGCTTGCGAGTGCTGGGCGCCATCTACCCGGCCTGATGGACAGACAGCAAAACGCCGCATGGCTCTATGGGAGCCATGCGGCGTTAAGTGAAACCGGTACTGTGCTGTTCGATCAGATCGAGAACGAAGAACCGCAACCACAGGTCGTGGTGGCATTCGGGTTCTTGATCACGAAACGAGAGCCTTCCAGACCTTCCTGATAATCCACCTCGGCACCCGCCAGGTACTGGAAGCTCATCGGATCGACGACCAGACTGACGCCTTCGCGCTCGACGATGGTGTCGTCATCGGCCACATCTTCATCGAAGGTGAAGCCGTACTGAAAACCTGAACAACCGCCGCCCGTAACGAATACGCGCAACTTCAAGCGATCATTCCCCTCTTCATCGACCAGGCTCTTCACCTTGTGCGCGGCACCGTGAGTGAATTGCAAAGCCATGGGGGTGAAGGATTCGACGCTCATGCTGACTATCTCCCGGCGTTACGCCGCCATAATGCGTGATGACGCGCATTATCCGCTTCTCCCAGAAAATCGGTCAACTATTGTTACGGTATATCAATCAACCTGGTTGCCAGTACAGAATGCAAAAAGGCCCGTTCACGGGCCTTTTTGCCGAGTGGGATACAGCCTTACGGCAGCATGCCGGCGTGGGACAAGCCCAGACGCTCATCCAGGCCGAACAGGATATTCAGATTCTGCACCGCCTGACCTGACGCGCCTTTGACCAGATTGTCGATCACTGACAACACCACCACCAGATCACCATCTTGTGGACGGTGCACGGCGATACGGCAGACGTTGGCACCACGCACGCTACGCGTTTCCGGGTGGCTGCCGGCAGGCATGACGTCGACGAACGGTTCGTTGGCATAGCGCTTTTCAAACAGCGCTTGCAGATCCACCGAGCGGTCCACGACCGTTGCATAAAGCGTCGAATGAATACCACGAATCATCGGGGTCAGGTGCGGGACGAAGGTCAGGCCGACATCTTTACCCGCGGCGCGACGCAGTCCCTGGCGGATCTCAGGCAGGTGACGATGCCCTTTGACCGCATAGGCCTTCATGCTTTCGGAGGTTTCGGCGTACAACGACCCCACGCTGGCACCACGACCGGCACCGCTGACACCGGATTTGCAGTCAGCGATCAAGCGGGAGGTATCTGCAAGACCTGCCTCAAGCAATGGCAGGAAACCCAATTGCGTAGCGGTCGGGTAGCAACCTGGCACAGCGATCAGGCGAGCCTGCTTGATCTGTTCGCGATTGACTTCCGGCAAGCCGTAGACCGCTTCTTCCAGCAACTCTGGCGCACCGTGCGGCTGACCGTACCACTTGGCCCATTCATCGGCGTCCTGCAAACGGAAGTCTGCCGAAAGGTCGATTACCTTGGTCCCCGCAGCCAGCAACTCGCCCGCCAGGGCATGGGCAACGCCGTGGGGCGTGGCGAAAAACACCACGTCGCAGGCAGCCAGGGTTTTGATGTCCGGTACGCTGAACGCCAGGCCATCGTAGTGGCCTCGCAGGTTCGGGTACATGTCGGCAACGGCCAGACCTGCCTCGGATCGTGAAGTGATGACCACCACTTCAGCCTGCGGATGCTGTGCCAACAGACGCAGCAGTTCGACACCGGTGTAACCCGTGCCGCCGACGATACCGACCTTGACCATATACCTGCCCTCAACGAACCCACTGGAAAGCCATCGATAATAGGGGCCGCAACGCTCTGCGACAACCGCCAAGGTGACGTGCGGACGCTCATGTGTCCTGTCTCGGGCATACGTTCAAGGTTTGGCAAGTGGATTTTGTTGTCAGACACGGCGCCGCGACGAGCCATAGCCCGCTATGGGGAGGAGCGGCAACGCAGTATGGCGACAAAAGACACTGCCAAAATTGAACAGCTATGTCCGAGACAGGACACTTTCTCTACTATTCGGGCTACCGTGAACCTGGGAATAACCAAAAATGCTTTATCTGTGGCTCAAAGCCTTTCACATCGTCAGTCTGGTCTGCTGGTTTGCCGGCCTGTTTTACCTGCCGCGTCTGTTCGTTTATCACGCGCAAAGCGAGGACAGTATCAGCAAGGAACGCTTCAGCATCATGGAGCGCAAGCTGTACCGGGGCATCATGCTCCCGGCGATGATCGCGACCCTGGTCTTCGGCATCTGGCTGATCGCCCTCAACCCGAGCATCTTCAGCCAAGGCGCCTGGATCCACGCCAAACTCACCCTGGTGGTGCTCCTCATCGGCTACCACCACATGTGCGGAGCACAGGTAAAACGTTTTGCCCGTGGCGAAAACACCCGCAGCCATGTCTTTTATCGCTGGTTCAATGAAGTGCCAGTTCTGATATTGCTGGCTATTGTAATTCTGGTCGTTGTACGACCGTTCTAAATCCTGCCAGTCGCAACTATTCGGGGTACTTCCAATGTCGCTGCCCGCTCTGCTTGAACAACGTTTGCGTCTGCCGGTGGTGGCAGCGCCAATGTTCCTGATTTCCAATCCCCAGTTGGTCCTGGCGTGTTGCCGTAACGGTGTGGTGGGGAGCTTTCCCGCTCTCAACCAGCGTGAAAGCAGCGGTTTCAAGGCCTGGCTGGAGGAAATCGAAGCAGGGCTGGCCGAACTGGAGAATCCTGCGCCCTATGCGGTGAACCTGATCGTCCACCACAGCAACCCGCGCCTGGAAGCGGACCTGGCGATCTGTATCGAACACAAGGTGCCGATCGTCATCACCAGCCTCGGCGCGGTGAAGGAGCTCGTCGATGCGGTACATAGCTATGGCGGACTGGTATTTCACGACGTCACCACCCGGCGCCACGCTGAAAAAGCCGCTGAAGCCGGGGTCGACGGGCTGATTGCGGTTGCCGCCGGCGCCGGCGGGCATGCCGGCACCTGGAGCCCGTTCTCGCTGATTGCCGAAATCCGCCAGTTCTTCGACAAGACCCTGTTACTGGCCGGTTGCCTGAACCATGGCCACGAAATTCTTGCCGCACAACTGCTCGGCGCGGATCTGGCGTACTTCGGGACACGGTTTATCGGCACCAGCGAAAGCCATGCACCCGAGGCCTACAAAGAGATGCTGCTGAACTCCAAGGCCGCCGACATCATTCATACCCCCGCCGTGTCTGGCGTCCCCGCAAGCTTCATGCGCCAGAGCCTGGTCAATGCCGGTTTCGACCTGGATGCGCTGCAGGGCAAGGGCGAAGTCAACTTCGGCTCGAAACTCAAACCCCTCAAAGACGAAGCCAAAGCCTGGAAAACCGTATGGTCGGCAGGCCAGGGCGTGGGTGAAATCGATGATCTGCCGAGTGTCGATCAATTGGTAGCACGGCTGGACGCCGAATACCGCAGTGCGCAAGCGCTGGCTGCGCAATTGCCGAAGCGCTGGCCGCGCTGACGACCTCGGGTGTTTTTGGCCAGACGCTCACGACTGGCCTTAAACTCCATCCCTACCTATTGCAACTGACAAGGATGCCCCTGAATGAGCGAAAACCGTTTCAAGATCGTATTCGACGGGGCCCTGCTACCCGGCGTCGAGATCACCACGGCAAAGCTCAACCTCGCCGAGCTGTTCAAAAGCGATGTGACGGCCATTGAGCGGCTGTTCAGCGGAAAACCCGTCGCCTTGAAGCACGGCTTGTCCCACGCGGATGCACAAACTTACCTTGATGCACTGTCGAAGACCGGTATCGACGCTCGAATCGAAGCCGAGCAGCCTATCGAGCCCAGTATCGCCGAGGTTCGTCTGCCCTCTATCGCCAGTGCATCGTCTTCCAGTGATTCCGAATCGCCCTACAGCCCTCCCCGCGCGGCAGTCGGTGAACCCCTTCCAGTGTTTTCCGAGCTGAAAGTATTCAGTGTCCAAGGACGCATCGGACGCCTGAGGTTTCTGGCCTGGACATTAGTGTCGCTAATGGCCGCAACCGCTGTCGCAGCAGCCATTACCCTGAGTTTGTTCTCTGGCGAGCACTTCATGCTGGGGGGCCTGCTGGGTAGCGTTGCGCTACTAGCCTACCTCTATGTGAATATCACCATTACCGTCCAGCGCCTCCACGACCTTGGCTGGTCAGGCTGGTTATGGTTCCTCAATCTGGTGCCACTGGTGGGGAGCGTATTCCCGATTCTGATAACGGTCATGCCGGGCAATGCCGGCGCCAACCGCTATGGCGCACCGCCGCCACCAAACAGCACCGCAGTCAAAATCCTGTGCTCTCTGTGGCTGGTGTTGCTTGCCGTGCTGATCATCGGCGCACTCGCCGGCGGCCTCAGCACCCTCACACAGGAGTACCAGAGCAGCTCCATGAGCGCCTATGAAAGCGTCGAACCCGCGACAGAAGCAGCCGAACCCGCTCAGCCACCTGTAGACTCTGCGCAAGAATGAAAAGCGCTGCGCGCCTGTGAGACGTCCGTCCCAGACGCGCAGCCGTTGCGATGGAGAACTGCATGACCCGTTACGCTCTGATCACTGGCGCTTCCAGCGGCATTGGCCTGGCCCTGGCCGAAGCACTGGCAAGGCGCGGCCGCAGCTTGATTCTGGTGGCGCGCCAACGTGATCAGTTGGAAAGCATTGCAATCGAACTGACCCAGCGCTTTGGC
This sequence comes from Pseudomonas sp. KH_050, assembly GCF_057838875.1. NCBI lineage: Bacteria > Pseudomonadati > Pseudomonadota > Gammaproteobacteria > Pseudomonadales > Pseudomonadaceae > Pseudomonas > Pseudomonas sp. KH_050. The sequence goes on from NZ_CM174478.1 coordinate 6,050,958, forward strand.
GTGGAGGTGTTGTTCCGCGCCTGCGACCTTGGCGAACCGCTGCGTCTCTCCGGTTTTCTGCTGGAGCTTGAGGAAGGTGACCGGCAGATTGACCTGCTGGTCAATTGCGCCGGCATGGGCACCTGCGGCCCGTTTCTGGCCCAGGACTGGATGACCGAACAAGACCTGATCGAAGTGAATATTCTGGCCCTGACCCGCCTGTGCCATGCCGTCGGCAACAGCATGGCCTTGCAGGGCGGCGGGCAGATCCTGAATGTCGCCTCAGTCGCGGCCTTCCATCCTGGCCCCTGGATGAGCACTTACTACGCCAGCAAAGCCTATGTCCTGCACTTCTCCGAAGGCTTGCGCGAAGAATTGAAAAAATGCGCGGTCAAGGTCTCGGTATTGTGCCCGGGACCGACGCGCACGGCGTTCTTTCGCACCGCCCAGCTCGACGCCAGCAAGCTGGAACACAGCAATCTGCTGATGAGCCCCGAAGAAGTCGCGCTCTACACCGTGCGCGCGATGGAGAAGAACCGCGCAATCATCATTCCTGGCCGTCGCAACCGCTGGCGCGCCTTCATTCCGCGTCTTGGCTCGCGCTGGCTGACCCGAAAAATCGCCGGTGCAATCAACAAGACTTATTGCCCGCGTTAACTCGCAACCGAGCAAAGGGCTGGGCGCAGGCAAGTCGTCTGAGTACACTCAGTCCGGACCAACACAATGGAGAAACAGCTGTGGATACTCTGTTCACCAAGATCATCAACAGAGAAATACCCGCGAAGATCATCTACGAGGATGACCAGGTACTGGCCTTCCACGATATTGCGCCACAGGCACCGGTGCATTTTCTGGTGATCCCGAAGAAACCCGTCCGCACCCTCAACGACCTTACCGAAGACGATAAGGCGCTGGCCGGACATATGCTGTTCACCGCCCAGCGCCTGGCCACAGAGCTTGGCTGTGAAAAAGGCTTTCGCGTGGTCATGAACTGCAATGAACTGGGTGGGCAGACCGTCTATCACATCCATATGCATGTACTCGGCCAGCGTCAGATGCACTGGCCTCCGGGCTGATTGCTCTAGTACAGACCTTCGCAGCACACCCTTCGCAGCCTTCAAGGTGGAGGGTGCGCTGATCCAGCGCAGGCTTCGCCTCATCGATTGGGGTAAACTGGCCGCCGAGATTCTTCCCGGAGGTATGCATGACTACCCAACGTCACTACTCGCCGATCGACCGTCTGCTGTTGCAAGCCGATACCGCGATGCGCACCCTGCTGCCCTTCAGCGGCCAGCCTTATCGCCCGTCGCCGGCTATCGTAAAGCCGGACGCGCAGATGAGCGACGAGGACACCCGGCACGTTGCCGGTCTGATGCGCATCAACCATACCGGTGAAGTCTGTGCCCAGGCGCTGTACCAGGGCCAGGCCCTGACCGCCAAGCTGCCGCAAGTACGCGCCGCCATGGAGCATGCCGCCGAAGAAGAGATCGATCACCTGGTCTGGTGCGAACAGCGCATCCGCCAGTTGGGCAGCCATACCAGCCTGTTGAACCCGTTGTTCTACGGCATGTCGTTCGGCATTGGCGCGGTTGCCGGGCTGATCAGCGACAAAGTCAGCCTGGGCTTCGTGGCCGCGACCGAACATCAGGTCTGCAAGCATTTGAATGAACACCTTGAGCAATTGCCGGCCGAAGACGAAAAGTCCCGGGCGATTCTCGAGCAGATGCGCGTCGATGAAGAGCAGCACGCCGAAAGCGCGCTGGATGCCGGTGGCTTCCGGTTCCCCGCGCCGGTCAAGTTCGGCATGAGTCTGATGGCCAAGGTCATGACCAAGAGTACCTATCGGATCTGAAAAGTCACCCTACAGAAAAGTAAAAAGGGCGCTATCAAGCGCCCTTTCTTTTTGCCTGCAGATTTTATCTTGTCATGTTGCGAGCGTAGAAGATCTCCAGCATTTCGTGCTTCACCCGCTCAGTGACCTGAGCGCGCTGTTCTGCCGACAAATTGCTGGTTGCGTCACCGAACAGGTAGTTATCCAGTTCGAAGTTCTTGAGCAGCATCTTGGTGTGGAACAGGTTTTCCTGGTACACGTTCACGTCGGTCATCTGGTAACCGTCGCGGGTGTCCTCGGAGAGGTAGTTCTGGATCGAGTTGATCTCATGGTCGATGAAGTGCTTCTTGCCTTCAACATCCCGCGTGAAACCGCGCACGCGGTAATCCACGGTGACGATATCCGAGTCGAACTGGTGAATCAGGTAGTTGAGCGCTTTAAGCGGTGAAATGACCCCGCACGTCGACACATCGATATCCACACGGAACGTCGCGATACCGTCCACCGGATGGATCTCCGGATAGGTATGTACGGTGATGTGGCTTTTGTCGAGATGAGCCAGGATGGTCTCGGGCAGTGGACCCGGGGATTCTTCGATCTGGCTGTCGGTAGGCGTCACCGGCTGCTCGGAAATCAGAATGGTCACGCTGGCGCCTTGCGGATCGTAATCCTGACGGGCGATGTTCAGGATGTTGGCACCAATGATATCGACCACATCTGTGAGAATCTGCGTCAGGCGTTCGGCGTCGTACTCTTGGTTGATGTACTCGACGTAAGCCTGTTGGTCCTGCGGAGTTTCCGCGTAGCAGATGTCATAGATGTTGAAGCTCAAGGTCTTTGTCAGGTTATTGAACCCGTGGAGCTTGAGTTTGCTTTTCACCGTTAGAAACTCTCTGTGAATGCGGCCCGGCCGCGTGATCAAGCATGCCCGTCAGATGCGAACGACGCACCTGCGTAGGACGGTAAACACCTCTTCGCGATGGCGATTTTGGTTATCTGTTCGGAGCCGTGACCTGCCTTGAAAGCAATCACTGCCCTGAAAAAAAGTGGCGCATCATGCAGACCTGGGTCGATGGTCGCCAGAGTCTGCACTGCATTTATGATAGTTGAATGTCGATTCAACCGAGCTCGACGATTTCGTAGTCGTGGGTAATCACCACGCCAGCCGCTCCGAGCATGATCGACGCCGAGCAATACTTCTCCGCGGACAGTTCGATAGCACGTTTGACCTGAGCTTCTTTCAGCGCCCGGCCCTTGACCACAAAATGCATATGGATTTTGGTAAAGACCTTCGGATCTTCAGTAGCACGCTCGGCTTCGAGAAAGGCCTCACAGCTTTCCACTGCCTGACGAGACTTCTTCAGGATGCTGACCACATCGAAATTACTGCAACCGCCCACACCGAGCAGGAGCATTTCCATGGGCCGCACACCCAGGTTGCGGCCACCGCTTTCTGGCGGGCCATCCATTACCACTACGTGACCGCTGCCGGATTCACCGAGGAACATGGCTTCGCCAGCCCATTGGATGCGTGCCTTCATCGCCAAGACTCCACTGCTAAAAAAAGGGTCGCCAGCTTAGCACAAGCCCCTGAAAGGACAGCGTTTTGCCAGCCGATGAGGGGCTGCCATGCCTGATAGATAAATTCTCAAATCTCTACAGAATGTGTCTGTTAAGCTGGCGCCAAATCACTGGCGCATGGCCAGCTGTTTACAGCGCCCTCGCCCTATAAAAAATCCAGACGACACCACACTGCACAGTCTTTTCGGGATACAACCATGGTTGCTATTACCCCCATACCCAAGATCAAGAACCTCGACAAGCTGTTGATGCACTGTCAGCGTCGACGCTACCAGGTCAAGAGCAACATTATCTGTGCCGGCGATCGTTCGGATACGCTGTTTTTCATCATCAAAGGCTCAGTCACGATTCTGATCGAGGACGACGATGGCCGGGAAATGATCATCGCCTACCTCAACTCCGGCGATTTCTTCGGCGAGCTGGGCTTGTTTGAACAAGCCGGCCACGAACAACAGCGCAGTGCCTGGGTGCGGGCCAAGATCGAATGTGACGTGGCGGAAATCAGTTACAGCAAGTTCCGCGAACTGTCCCGGCAAGACCCGGACATTCTCTACGCACTCAGCGGCCAGATCGCCCAGCGCCTGCGCGACACCACGCGCAAGGTTGGCGACCTGGCGTTTTTCGACGTCACCGGCCGGGTAGCCCGTTGCCTGCTGGAGCTGTGCAAGCAACCGGATGCCATGACCCACCCGGACGGTATGCAGATCAAGGTGACGCGCCAGGAGATCGGCCGGATCGTCGGCTGTTCTCGAGAAATGGTCGGACGCGTGCTCAAGGATCTGGAAGAACGCAACCTGGTGAACGTCAAAGGCAAAACCATGGTGGTGTTCGGCACCCGCTAGGGAGCCATCACCTCTGCAAGCATCTGCCGATACAAACTGTCCAAACGCTCGAGGGCATCTGCAGCAGCATATTTTTCATGTAAGGCGATGTGGCTCTCGGCACGTACCCGCTGCTCCAGACCACAGACCTGATTGAAGCGATTGACCGCCGCGACCATCGACTCACGCTCGTCATCCAGCAACAGCGCGCCATGCACCAGCCCCACCGGGCGCTGGCCACCCTTGCTCTGGCGCCAGCGCTGGGCGGTGCCAACCATTTTTCGACCATCAAGGTTGACGTTGAAGCGACCGTCGCAGAACGCGCCCTCTATCTCTCCCAACGAAGCATTGCCGCCGAGCTCGGTGAGCAGCTCGCAAATCGGGTCGCACAAACGCCGATACGCGGTCTCGATCCGCCCTTGGTCGCCTTCACTGCGTGGTGGCGCATAGACCAGCGCAATATTGATGGTCGCCGCAGACTGTGGCACCGGCTCACCGCCCGTTTCACGCAACAGGACTGGCCAACCGCTGGCGGCCGACGCCTGGCTGGCGGCTTCGAAACCTGGCAAGCGACTTAAACGCCTGGGCATGACCAGCGCTCGATCACTCGGCTGCCAGAACAACAGGCCGAACTCTTGTTCTCCAGCGCAAACGGCGGCCAGCAAGTCCTGCTCGGCGCGCAGGCCCGCTTCGACGGTCAAGGCAATGGGTTGAGTCATGGCAGTACGAATCCTTTTGCGATGGCTATAAAAAAGCCGGCATCGCCGGCTTCTTCATTAAATCAGGTTCAATCGAGAGTGGAGCCGCTCACCGGCACACCGCGCTCAGGGAAGAATAACCGTTGCAGCTCCGCGCCCGGGCTCTCGGCGCGCATGAACGCCTCGCCGACCAGGAATGAATACACGTCGCTGATTTCCATCAACTCGACATCGGCTCGATTGAGAATGCCACTCTCGGTGATCACCAGGCGATCACGAGGGATGCGCGGCAACAGGTCGAGCGTGGTTTCCAGATTGACCTCGAAGGTGTGCAGATTGCGGTTGTTAACGCCCACCAGTGGCGTGTCGAGGGTTTTCAAGGCCCGCTCCAGTTCGTCACCGTCGTGCACTTCAACCAGCACATCAAGTCCAACGCTTTTCGCCACGGCAGCCAGCTCGGCCATTTTCACGTCATCCAGCGCGGCGACGATCAACAGCACGCAATCGGCACCCAGCGCCCGGGCTTCAATGATCTGATAAGGATCGACCATGAAATCCTTGCGGATCACCGGCAGCTTGCACGCCGCGCGCGCCTGTTGCAGGTAAGCATCGGCGCCCTGGAAGTAATCGACATCGGTCAGCACCGACAGGCAGGTCGCTCCACCTTTCTCATAGCTCCTGGCGATGTCCGCCGGAACGAAGTTCTCACGGATTACGCCTTTGCTTGGCGAGGCTTTTTTAATCTCGGCAATCACCGCCGGCTGCTTGAGCCTGGCCTGCTTGATCAGTGCCTCGGCGAAACCCCGCGGCGCATCGGCCAATGCCGCCAGACGCTGCAACTCCGCCAGGCTCACCCGGGCGCTACGCTCGGCGACTTCCTCAGCCTTGCGCGCAAGAATTTTTTCCAGAACCGTCGGCACACTCATCCCTCATTCTCCACCTTGAATACCGCGGTAAACGCGCCCAACTCTTCGAGTTTCTCCCGAGCCAGGCCGGTGTGCAGCGCATCGTGAGCCAGGGCCACGCCTTCTTTGAGACTGCTTGCAAGATCAGCGGCATACAGCGCCGCGCCAGCATTGAGCACGATCATTTCCGCCGCCTTCTGGCCGTACTCGGTTTTACGGCGCCCCAGGGCATCGCGAATCAACTCCAGGGATGCCGCCGGGCTTTCGACCACCAGGCCGAACAGGCTCTGACTCTTTATTCCAAGGTCTTCAGGCTGGACCCAGTACTCGGTTATTGCATCATCTTTGAGCTCTGCAACGAAGGTCGGAGCCGCGAGACTGAATTCGTCCAGACCATCCTGGGAATGCACCACCAGCACATGCTTGCTGCCCAAACGTTGCAGGACCTCGGCCAATGGACGGCACAACGCCTGAGTGAACACGCCCACCACCTGATGCTTCACACCGGCGGGATTTGTCAGCGGGCCAAGCATATTGAACAGCGTACGCAGGCCCAGCTCGCGGCGCGGCCCGGCGGCGTACTTCATCGCACTGTGATGGGACTGAGCGAACATGAAGCCAATGCCGACGTTATCAATGCAACGGGCGACCTGAATCGGCGTCAGATTCAGATAAATGCCGGCAGCCTCCAGCAAATCGGCACTGCCGCTTTTACCGGAAACCGCACGGTTGCCATGCTTGGCGACGGTGCAACCGGCCGCGGCGACCACAAACGAGGCCGCTGTCGACACGTTGAAAATATTTGCACCGTCACCGCCGGTACCCACCACGTCGACTACACCGTGGAGGGTTTTCAGTTCGACTTTATCCGCCAGCTCACGCATGACCGAGACCGCGCCGACGATTTCGTCGATGCTTTCGCTTTTCATGCGCATGGCCATCATAAAGGCACCGATCTGCGCGTCGGTGCATTGCCCGGTCATGATTTCGCGCATGACATCGCGCATCTCATCAGTACTCAGGTCCAGGTGGCCGACGATACGGCTCAGGGCAGTCTTGATATCCATGAAAAGTCCTTAGCGCGTGCCGCCGCTCTGCTTGAGGAAATTGGCGAACAGCTCGTGGCCCTGCTCGGTGAGGATCGACTCGGGGTGAAACTGCACACCCTCGATGTTCAGCGTTTTGTGACGAAGGCCCATGATCTCGTCAATGGAGCCATCTTCAAGTTGTGTCCAGGCGGTCAATTCCAGACATTCGGGCAAGGTTTCGCGCTTGACGATCAGCGAGTGATACCGCGTGACCGTCAATGGATGGTTCAAGCCTGCGAACACACCCTTGTCCGCGTGGAATACCGGGCTAGTCTTACCGTGCATGACTTGACGGGCGCGTACCACGTCGCCGCCAAATGCCTGGCCGATAGATTGATGACCGAGGCATACACCAAGAATAGGTAACTTGCCGGCAAAGTGCTTGATGACTTCCAGGGAAACACCGGCTTCAGTCGGGGTGCACGGGCCAGGGGAAACGACGATGCGCTCAGGCTTGAGGGCTTCGATTTCGGCAATGGTCAGTTCATCGTTGCGCACGACCTTCACGTCCGAGCCCAGCTCGCCGAGGTACTGCACAACGTTGTAAGTAAAAGAGTCGTAGTTATCGATCATCAGCAACATGGTTACAACCTCTTGAATTCACTGATTTTTAATACGGCCTTCAGATGATTTACCCGCAGTGTCTTCCGCTCTGTCAGTTGCTGGACTTGAGCCAGCACACGCGGTGTTTCACAGGGGTAGAGAAGGCAAATCGGTACAGGTCCGGGCGGGCCGGCAGAGAAATGTCAGGCGCGCCAACGCCAACGGGCGTGGGCCTTGACTACTCGCATCAAGAGTTTGCTGACGATCAACACGGGGAAGGTCTCATTTATAGATCCCGGCACAGTAACTTAGCTGAGCAGAGGGTGCAATATGGCGCCGCCCTTGCAGGACCAAAGAACTGATGAGGCCATTAGCCATAGCTAAAGCTTAAAAGATTTTGGTACTGTCGTTTCGTTCTATACAACAATAACTAAACGGACTTGCCCATGATCAAACAGACGTTGTTTGTACCGCTTGCAGGCGCTCTTCTCTCCCTGGCCTGTGCCCAGGCGATAGCCGCCCCCTCCCCTTACTCAAACTTTGTGGTGTTTGGCGACAGCCTGAACGACGCTGGACAGTTCACTGATCCGGGCGGCCCCACCGGTGCAACGCAACGTTTTACCAACCGTACCGGTCCGCTCTATCTGGACGGCAGCGGTGAAATCCGCTCCGCCAACTCGACCCAATTGCTGGGCGCAAAACTCGGGTTTTCGCCTGACCAGGTGGCCGCCTCGACCTCGGCAGCCCGTGCCAGCCAAGGCCTGCCGGATGGTAACAACTGGGCGGTGGGCGGCTACCGTACCGATGAGATCCTCGACTCGATTACCACCGAATCCGACACCGGCGAACGCAGTCGTCCGGGTTATCTGGTGGCGAACAACTTCCGCGCCGATCCCAAGGCGCTGTATTACCTTTCCGGCGGCGGCAATGACTTTCTGCAAGGGCGGATTCTCAACGTCGACCAGGCCAACGCGGCCGCCGACCGACTGGTCGATAGCGTCCAGGTTCTGCAGCAGGCCGGGGCCAAATATATCGTAGTCTGGTTGCTTCCCGACCTGGGCCTGACACCGGCCCTCAATGGCGGTCCAGCGCAGGTAATCGGCACCCGGCTCAGCGAAGCGTTCAACCAGCAACTGGTCACGCAACTGGCTCAGGTCAAGGCCGAGGTCATCCCGCTTAACATTCCATTGCTGTTGAAGGACACCTTTGCCGACCCCGCCCGATTCGGCCTGGGCGCGGACCAGAACCTCACCGCCACCTGCTTCAGCGGCAACGGTTGCATCGAAAACGCCACCTATGGGATCAACAGCGCCAACCCTGATCCGACCAAGCTGATCTATAACGACTCGGTTCACCCCACCGAGGCCGGCCAGCGACTGATCGCCGACTACGCCTACTCTCTGCTGGCTGCGCCATGGGAAATAACCCTGCTGCCAGAAATGGCTCAAGGCACCTTGCGCGCCCATCAGGATGAGCTGCGCAGCCAATGGCTGAGCGACTGGGAAAACTGGCAAGGTGTCGGCCAATGGCGGGCAATTGTTGCGGGCGGCGGTCAACACCTGGATATCGACGATCAAAACAGTGCCGCCAGTGCCGATGGTACTGGCTATAACCTGACGGTCGGCGGCAGCTACCGGCTCACCGATGCATGGCGCCTGGGCGTCGCGACGGGTTTCTACCGCCAGGACCTTGAAGCAGGAGACCGCGATTCCGACTACAAACTCAACAGTTATCTGGGCAGCGTTTTCGCCCAGTACCAACAGAATCGCTGGTGGGCTGACGCGGCGCTGACCGGCGGCCATCTGGACTTCGACAACCTCAAACGCAAGTTCGCCCTGGGTGTCAGTGAAGGCGCCGAGAAAGGCGATACCGATGGTGATCTCTGGGCCTTCAGCACCCGCTTGGGTTATGACATCGCGCAACCAGGCAGCGAATGGCATTTGTCGCCTTTTATCAGCGCCGATTACGCGCGGGTTGAAGTCGACGGTTATTCCGAGAAAGGCGCACGTGCAACTTCGCTGACCTATGACGATCAGACGCGCACCTCCAAGCGTCTCGGCGCGGGTTTGCAGGGCAAATACCAGATCACCCGGCAAACTCAGGTGTTCGGCGAATACGCTCACGAACGCGAGTATGAAGACGATGTCCAGCACTTGAACATCGCGCTTAACAGCCTGCCCAATAACGATTTCACCCTGGAGGGCTACACCCCACAGAGCCATCTGAACCGCGTGAGCCTGGGAGTTAGTCATAAGCTGACCGCCGACCTGGCGTTACGCGGCGGTTATAGCTTTCGCAAGGACGATGACTTTACCCAACAGGGCGTGAGCCTTGGGGTCAGCCTGGATTTCTAGGTCTGGCGATCCAAAAGATCAAAAGATCGCAGCCTGCGGCAGCTCCTACATTTACGGTTGTGACAAAAAAAACGCTGCCTCTTTATGGGGGCAGCGTTTTTTTATTGGGCTAACGTCATGGCGTTTGTTCGGCGAGGGCCACGGCGCGGAACATCGCGCGGCGCTTGTTCAGTGTCTCTTCCCATTCCAGGGCTGGCACTGAGTCCGCGACGATACCGCCACCGGCCTGTACATGCAGCTCACCGTTCTTGATCACTGCCGTACGAATCGCAATCGCGGTATCCATGTTCCCGTTCCAGGCGAAATAGCCCACGGCGCCACCATAGACGCCACGTTTGACCGGCTCCAGCTCATCGATGATTTCCATCGCGCGAATTTTCGGCGCGCCGGACAAGGTGCCCGCTGGCAGAATCGCCCGCAGTGCGTCCATGGCCGTCAGGCCGGCTTTCAGTTGGCCGGTGACGTTGGAGACGATGTGCATCACGTTGGAATAGCGCTCGATGACCATTTTCTCGGTGAGTTTCACCGAACCGACCTCCGACACCCGACCGGTATCGTTGCGACCCAGGTCAATCAGCATCAAGTGCTCGGCGATTTCCTTGGCATCGGACAGCAGGTCTTCTTCCAGCGCCAGATCAGCCTCCTCGTTGGCCCCACGCGGGCGGGTGCCGGCGATTGGCCGCACGGTAATCAGATTGTCTTCGACCCGCACCAGTACTTCCGGCGAACTGCCGACGACATGGAAGTCGCCGAAGTTGAAGAAATACATATACGGCGTCGGGTTGAAACAGCGCAGCGCACGGTACAGATCGATGGGTGCGGCCTTGAAATCGATCGACATCCGTTGCGACGGCACCACCTGCATGCAGTCACCGGCGAGGATGTATTCCTTGATGGTGTCCACCGCCCGCTCGTAGTCGTCCTGGGTGAAACTCGAACGAAACACCGGATCAGCGGCCTGTTGCTTGCTGAAGTCCAGACCGCGACGCGGGGTGATCGGCTGACGGAGTTTTTCCAACAACGCTTCCAGTTGCGCCTGGCCATTCTCGTAGGCGTTTTCCTGAGAAGGATCTGCCAGGACAATCGCGTGCATCTTGCCGGCGAGGTTGTCGAACACCACCACCGCATCGGAAACCATCAGCAGAATGTCCGGCACGCCCAGCGGATCCGGGTTCGGGCATTTGCCCAGACGCTTCTCCACATAACGCACACAGTCATAGCCGAAGTAACCCACCAGCCCACCGTTGAAGCGTGGCAAGCCGGCAATGGTCGGTACGTTGTAGCGTGCCTTGAATGCTTCGACGAACGCCAGCGGGTCTTCGACCTGGTGGCTTTCGATCTCCACACCCTCCTGGGTCACACTGACCTGATGATCATGAACACGTAACACGGTGCGGCACGGCAGGCCGATGATCGAATAACGGCCCCACTTTTCACCGCCCTGCACCGATTCCAGCAGGTAGGAGTTCGGCTGGTCGGCCAGCTTCAGGTAGATCGACAACGGCGTGTCGAAGTCAGCCAGGGTTTCGCAGGCAAGCGGAATGCGGTTGTAGCCGGCAGCGGCCAAACGCAGGAATTCTTCGCGGATCATGAGTAGCCTCGTGGCTTGAGGGTCTAACGGTCAGTTGTGCAAACGCGCCGGATAACCGGCCAGAATCAAGTCAGGCGCGCCAACGCCAGCGGGCCAGGGCCTTGATGACTTTCATCCAGAGCTTGCGAGTGACCACCACGATGGAATCTCTAGGAGGGGGTTGAGCAACGTCGGCCAACGTTATCCCAGCGGCAAGATCCAGGCAACCGGGAATTAAATGGCGCAGGTCATCGATCACCAGCGCCGGCGACTCTTCGGCTATCGGTCGGCCGTGGTTGTAGCCATAGCTGAGCGCAACACACTTCACCCCCGCCGCTTTCGCCGCCAGCACATCGCTGCGCGAATCACCGACGAACAACGACTGGGACGCTGGCACGTTGGCCATTTTCATCACGAAAAACAGTGCCGCCGGATCGGGTTTCTTCTGCGGCAGGGTGTCACCACCGATGATCCAGCGGAAATACCGGCCGATCTTCATTTGATCCAGCAAGGGTGCGACAAACCGTTCGGGCTTGTTGGTGATCAGGGCCATTTCCACACCCTGCTTGTGCAACCATTTCAGCGTGTCGCGCACCCCGGGATAGACCACGGTCAGTTCATGGCTCTGCGCATAGGCTTCCATGAAAAGCTCCAATGCCTGCTCGGCTTCGGTATCGTCGACCGCTGAATGATCGAGACTTTCAGCCAGCGCGCGGCGAACCAGCACCGGCGCGCCGTTGCCAACCCATTCGCGCACCGATTCGATACCGGCAGGCGCACGCCCGAGCTTGAGCAGCATGTTATCCACGGCCAGCGCGAGGTCAGGGACCGAATCGACCAGGGTGCCATCCAGATCGAACATCACCAGTCGCGGCAGACACCCGGGGAACAGTTGCTCAAAGCCACTCATGGGCGAGCCAGCGCCAGTTCGGAACGCATCTTTTCGATCACCTCTTGGTAGTTCGGTGCATTGAAGATCGCCGAGCCGGCAACGAAGGTGTCAGCACCTGCTGCAGCGATTTCGCGAATGTTGTTCACATTGACCCCACCGTCGATCTCCAGGCGGATGTCGCGCCCCGACGCATCGATCAGCGCCCGCACTTCCCGCAGTTTGTCGAGGGTCCCGGGAATGAACTTCTGCCCGCCAAAACCCGGGTTGACGCTCATCAGCAGGATCATGTCGACTTTGTCCATCACGTACTTGAGCACGTCCAGCGGGGTAGCCGGATTGAACACCAGACCAGCCTTGCAACCGCCTTCGCGGATCATTTGCAGGGAACGGTCGACATGCAGCGTAGCTTCCGGGTGGAAAGTGATGTAAGTCGCACCGGCGTCGATGAAGTCGCCGATGATACGATCCACCGGGCTGACCATCAGGTGCGCGTCGATCGGCGCGGTGATGCCATATTTGCGCAGAGCAGAACAGACCATCGGGCCGATGGTCAGGTTCGGCACGTAGTGGTTATCCATGACATCGAAGTGCACGATATCGGCGCCAGCGGCGAGAACGTTGTCCACTTCCTCTCCCAGACGGGCGAAATCGGCGGAGAGAATCGACGGAGCAATTGCGAAGGGCTGCATGACGCACCTTTTTTGAGCAGATTCACGATGGCGCGCATTGTATACCGCATGCTTTCCAGCGCGCACTGTGACCTCGATGATTGGATGAAAGGCACTAATAAGCGGCGCGATAAATCTTCTCGATATCAACGGCACTGAGCTTGCGCGGATTGTTGCGCATCAAACGCGATCCCCGCCTTCGCGATAGGCGCGCATGCAGTCTTCGACTTCGGCCGGATCAGGCAGGACCCGATCGAAGATTTCGTACAGACTCATCGGCTCAGCCTCTTTTTATTGTTTTGAGAGCTGGGCACAAGGATAGCTGGGAAATACAACGTCGTAGGAGCTGCCGAAGGCTGCGATCTTTTGATCTTTCGCTTGAAATTCAAGTGAACCCGAGAAAAAGATCGCAGCCTGCGGCAGCTCCTACAGGGGAATGCCGTCAGACCTGAGCCGTACGCAGTTTCTCGCTACGCCCACGCAACCATTCCAGGGTCAGCAGCAGGATCACCGAAAAAGCGATCAACAGGGTGGCGGCGGCGGCGATGGTCGGGCTGAGGTTTTCGCGGATGCCGCTGAACATCTGTCGAGGCAAGGTCGCCTGTTGGGGACCGGCGAGGAACAACGTTACCACCACCTCATCGAACGACGTCGCGAAGGCAAACAGCGCCCCTGAAATCACCCCCGGCGCGATCAATGGCAAGGTCACACGGCGGAATGCCGTCAGCGGCGAAGCGCCAAGGCTGGCCGCCGCACGCACCAGATTCTGATTGAAACCTTGCAAAGTAGCCGACACGGTAATGATCACGAACGGCACGCCCAACACCGCATGCACCACGATCAGCGATATATAGCTGTTGCCAAATCCCAGCGGAGCGAAGGTCAGGTAACTGGCCACGCCAATGATCACCACCGGCACCACCATCGGTGAAATCACCAACGCCATTACCAACGGTTTGCCGGGGAAATCGCCGCGAGTCAGACCGATGGCCGCCAGTGTGCCGAAAATCATTGCGATTACAGTCGCCGCAGGGGCAACGATAATGCTGTTCTTCAGGGACCGCATCCACTCCGCCGAGGCGAAGAAATCCTGGTACCAATGCAGCGAGAAACCTTGCAGCGGGTAAACCAGGAAGCTGCCGGAGTTGAACGACAATGGAATGATCACCAGCACCGGCAGGATCAGGAACAACAGGATCAGCCCGCAGAGAATACGCAAGCTGTAGAACCAGACCCGCTCAACGGGCGACATATAAGGGCTCAGCATTTCGGTTCTCTCCTTAGCTCAGGCGCAGGCGACTGGCGCCCACCAGCCAGTTGTAAATCAGATAGAGCACGACGGTCGCCAACAGCAGCAACCCACCGAGTGCAGTCGCCATACCCCAGTTGATACTGGTGTTGGTGTAGAAGGCGACGAAGTAACTGACCATCTGATCGTTCGGGCTGCCAAGCAGCGCCGGGGTGATGTAGTAACCGATCGCCAGAATGAACACCAACAGGCAACCAGCGCCGACACCGGCATAGGTCTGCGGGAAGTACACCCGCCAGAAGCTGGCGAATGGATGGCACCCGAGGGAGATCGCCGCCCGCATATAGGTAGGCGAAATGCCTTTCATCACGCTGTAGATCGGCAGAATCATGAACGGCAGCAGGATGTGCACCATGGAGATGTAAACCCCGGTGCGGTTGAACACCAGCTCCAACGGTTTATCGATGATGCCCATGGCCATCAGCCCGCTGTTGATCAGCCCGCCCGATTGCAGCAAGACAATCCAGGCCGCCACCCGTACGAGAATCGAGGTCCAGAACGGCAGCAGCACCAGAATCATCAGCAGGTTGCTTTGCCGCGACGGCAGATTGGCCAGCAGGTAGGCCAACGGATAGGCCAGCACCAGGCAGATCGCGGTGATGATCAGACCCATCCAGAAAGTGCGGGCGAAAATATCGAGGTAAATCGCCTGGTCTGGAGTGGCCGGGGCTACTTCACCCAGATCGTCGATACGGTGATCGACAGCGGCCAGCAGGTAATAAGGTGTCAGGCTGCTGGTGTTGCGGCGGATCACCTGCCAGTACGCCGGGTCGCCCCAACGCTCATCGAGACTCTCCAACGCTTCTTTATAAGAGGCTGGCTCGGTCTTGAACGGTAGTGCTCGTGCGGTTTTGGTCAGCAGGCTCCGATAGCCGGCCAACTCCATGTTCAGGCGCTTGGACAGATCGCCCAAGGTTTGATTCTTGCGGGCTTCGGCCAGGTCTTCGCTGGCGGCCTTGTACACCGGCTCGCCCGGCAAGCCTCGACCATCCCAGGCAGCGACAGCTGCAACAGTACGCGGCATTCCGCCAACCACTTCCGGGTTAGCAACGCTCTTGTAGAGCAGCGCCACGATCGGCACCAGGAACACCAGCAACAGAAACAGCACCAAGGGCGCGATCAAGGCTTGTGCCTTCCAGCGGTTGACCCGCTCGGCGCGTGCCAGTCGCTGCTTCAAGGTGGGGCTGGTGACCTCGTTCAGGGGAACGGTGATGGCCATAGCGGACTCCGGAAATCTTTGATCGTTACAGAGGGCGGCATCCGACAACCGGAAGGCCGCCTCTGTTTATGTTTAAAACGTACATCTGTAGGAGCTGGCGTAGCCTGCGATCTTTTGACGGCCTTGAGAGCGCTGAAGATCTAAAGCAAGATCAAAAGATCGCAGACCTGCGATCTTTGGCGGCTTTGAGAGCGCTGAAGATCTAAAGCAAGATCAAAAGATCGCAGCCTGCGGCAGCTCCTACTTGGCCGCCCATGAGTTGAAGCGCTGCTCCAGTTGCTCGCCGTTGTCAGCCCAGAAGCTGACGTCGATCTGCACCTGGTTGGCGATGTTTTCCGGAGTGGTCGGCATGTCTTTCAGGACATCTTTGGCCAACAGCGGAACGGCCTGGGTGTTGGCCGGGCCGTACGCGATGTTTTCCGAGTAGGTCTTCTGCTGTTGCGGCATGACCGAGAAAGCGATGAATTTCTTCGCCGCTTCGGCGCGGGCTTTATCCAGGCCTTTTGGAATTGCCCATGCGTCGAAGTCGTAGATACCGCCGTTCCACACGACCTTCAGGTTGCTTTCTTTCTGCACGGCAGCGATCCGACCGTTGTAGGCCGAACTCATCACTACGTCGCCGGAAGCCAGATACTGCGGCGGCTGAGCGCCCGCTTCCCACCACTGAATGCTAGGCTTGAGCTCTTCGAGTTTCTTGAAGGCGCGGTCCTGGCCGTCCTTGCCGGCCAGCACCTTGTAGACGTCTTTCGGCGCAACGCCGTCAGCCATCAAGGCGAATTCCAGGGTGTACTTGGCGCCTTTGCGCAGGCCACGCTTACCCGGGAATTTCTTGGTATCCCAGAAATCCACCCAACCGGCCGGTGCGCTTTTCAGCTTGTCGGCGTTGTAGGCCAGCACGGTCGACCACACGAAAAAGCCCACGCCGCAAGGCTGGATAGCGCCTTTGACGTAGTCCTCGGTTTTGCCGAACAGCGCCGGGTCGAGTTGCTCGAACATGTCTTCGTCACAGCCGCGAGACAGCTCTGGCGATTCCACTTCCACCAGGTCCCAGGACACGCTCTTGGTGTCGACCATGGCTTTAACCTTGGCCATCTCGCCGTTGTATTCGCCGGCGACGATCTTGCCGTTACCCGCCGCTTCCCATGGTGCGTAGAAGGCTTTGACCTGAGCCGCCTTGTTCGCCCCGCCAAAGGACACCACGGTCAGGTCCGGGCCCGCCGCCATCGCGTGCGCCGCCCCCATCAGACCCAGGGTCAGAGCGGTGAATTTCAGGGATCTCAACATTTATTGTTCTCTCCACGTGCAGGATTGGTGTTGGTAAACCAAGGGGGCGATCAATGCGCCTCTAGAAGTGGGTCGAGCGCGCGAACGTGTTCGACCTGCCAGCCAAGCGGTACCACATCACCGACTGCCAGAGCCGGATCCAGCTCGGCGATCGGTTGTTTCACAAAGAAATCGTTCTTGCCGCAGACTTCCAGGCGAACGCGAACGTGGTCGCCCAGATAGATGAACTCCTCCACCCTGCCCGAGAAGCGGTTGACGCAGGATTCGCTGGAACCGTTCAGACTCACTCGCTCCGGACGAATCGACAGGGTCACTGGTTCGCCGGTCTTGCCGACATTCACCGCCAGCGCCTCGACCTTCTCGCCGCGGCTGAGCTCGACCACGCAACGATCACCGCTCTGACTGTGCAAGCGGCCATTGAGACGGTTGTTCTCGCCGATGAAGTTGGCGACAAAGGTGTTCTTCGGCTCTTCATAGAGGGTGCGCGGAGCTGCGATCTGTTGGATCTCGCCCTGATGAAATACCGCCACCCGATCGGACATGGTCAGCGCTTCACCCTGGTCGTGGGTCACGTAGACCACTGTCAAACCCAGGCGCTGATGCAGGTGCTTGATCTCCATCTGCATGTGTTCACGCAGCTGTTTATCGAGGGCACCAAGGGGTTCGTCCATCAGCACCAGTTGCGGTTCGAACACCAGCGCCCGGGCCAGGGCCACACGCTGTTGCTGGCCACCGGAAAGCTGGGCCGGATAACGCTGGGCGAAGGCGTCGAGCTGAACCATGCTCAGCACGCGTTTTACCCGATCGCTGATGTCGGTCTTGTTCAGGCCACGCACCGACAACGGGAACGCCAGGTTCTCGGCGACGGTCATGTGCGGGAACAGCGCATAGTTCTGGAACACCATGCCGATGTCGCGTTTGTGTGGCGGCACGTTGTTGATCGAGCGCCCGGCCAGCTGGATTTCGCCGGCAGTCGGGGTCTCGAAGCCCGCCAGCATCATCAGGCTGGTGGTCTTGCCGGAGCCGGAAGGCCCTAGCAGGGTGAGGAATTCACCTTTGCGAATCTCCAGGTTGAGGTCTTTGACGATCAGGTTCTCGCCGTCGTAGCTCTTTTGTACCCCACGAAAGCTGACCAGAACATCATTGGCCCCAGCACTTGAATTGACCTCGCTCATACCCACACCTTTTGTTTTGGACTGCCGTGGACTAAGCCTAGTGGAGGCTGGGGAGCACGCAAATCGGGGGGTATGAGAGATTCGCCTAAGCCGGATGGAAGCTTCGGGGTAGGGATTGCCCTACAAGGATGGCGGGATTGGAGAGCGGCAGCGGCAAGCCTCAGGCTGCAAGCCTCAAGAACGGGCGACAGCGGCTTTTCGCGGATGTCGCAAATGGATATGCCTGCACGATCCCCCGTAGGAGCTGCCGCAGGCTGCGATCTTTTTCCCCCTAGCGCCGCGAAAGCAAAAGCAAGATCAAAAGATCGCAGCCTGCGGCAGCTCCTACGGTCAGAGCAGCTTGTGCTCCATCGCGTATTTCACCAGCTCCGCCAGTGACGTGATGTTGAGTTTCTGCATCAGCCGCGCCTTATGGGTACTGATGGTCTTGCTGCTCAACGCCAGTTGCTGGGCGATGTCGTTGACGTTCGCGCCCTGGGCCAGGCGCTCGAACACCGAAAATTCGCGCTCCGATAGCAACGCATGCAATGGCCGCGAATCGGTCAGACCGACTTCGAAGACCATCCGGTCGGCCAGGTCCGGGTCAATGTAACGTCCGCCGGCCGCAACCTTGCGGATCGCGGTCAACAGCAGCGCCGGATCGCTGTCCTTGGTGGCATAACCGGCGGCACCGACTTTCAATGCGCGCGCGGCCATCTGCGCTTCGTCGTGCATCGACAGCACTAGAATCGCCGGAGGATTGTTCAGCGCGCGAATCCGTGGAATCGCCTCCAGGCCGTTGACGCCGGGCATGGAGATGTCCAGCAACACTACTTCACAAGGAATATGGCGCAAGGTTTCGAGCAATTGTTCGCCATTGCTTGCCTCCCCCACCACAATCAGATCCTTGGCCAGGCCGATCAATTGCTTGATGCCTTCACGAACAATGGTGTGGTCTTCGGCTACCAGTACACGGATCACTTTCTTCTCCTGATTAATTCAGACCGCTTCACGACCCTTCGCGGGCAAGCCGGCTTCCACCACCCCTCCACTATCCTGTAGAAGCGGCCGGGCGACGTTCCGCTTGCCCACCAAGACATCAGTGCAAACCAGGCAGCACCCTCAGGACTCACCCAGCGGCACTCGCACGCTCAATGTCGTGCCTTCCCCCAGCTCACTTTCCAGCGACAGACTGCCGCCCATGATCAATACCCGCTCGCGCATGCCGACCACACCAAACGACGTCGGCCGGCCGGTGGTCGGGACGAAGCCCTGACCATCGTCGCTGACCGTCAGGCATAAGTCGCCGCCTTCGAGGGTCAGGCTCAGTTCGACAGTATGCGCCTGAGCATGGCGCATGACATTGGTCAGCGCCTCCTGCAGGATCCGGAACAAACCAATGGCCTTGGCGTCACTGAGGACCGGCAGGTTTTCCGGCACCTGTACCAGGCACGGGATCTGTGTGCGTGCCTCGAAACGCCGCGCCTGCCACTCGATGGCCGAAGCGATCCCCGCATCGAGAATCGGCGGACGCAGCGCCGTGGCTACATCGCGCACTAGCTGGAACAGCTGGGCGATCAAGCGTTTCATGCTGTTGAGCCGCTCGTTCAAGCCTGGATCGAGTTGCGCGTAGGCCAGCTCGCACATTGAGGTTTCGAGCTTGAGAACGGTCAACATCTGACCCAATTCATCATGGACTTCGCGG
The DNA here is from genome assembly GCF_057838875.1 of Pseudomonas sp. KH_050. Classification (NCBI taxonomy): domain Bacteria; kingdom Pseudomonadati; phylum Pseudomonadota; class Gammaproteobacteria; order Pseudomonadales; family Pseudomonadaceae; genus Pseudomonas; species Pseudomonas sp. KH_050. The sequence goes on from NZ_CM174478.1 coordinate 6,070,559, forward strand.
GCGATACGGGCTTTTTCCTCTTCCCGCACGCTCTCCAGGTGAGCGGACAACTCGCGCAACTGCTCGCGGGAACTGGCCAACTCCAGCTCGATGCGCTTGCTTTCGCTGATGTCCCAGACAATCCCGTCCCAGACCACCGCGCCGTCCTCCAGGCGCCGAGTGATTGCCTTGATTTCCGCCCAGCGCTGCTCGCCCTGGCGGGTCACGATTCGCCCTTGCCAGGACCAGTCGCTGTCGGTATCCAGGGCCCGATCCTGGGTCCGGTGATAGCTGGCCTTGTCGTCCGGATGGACCAGGCTGCGCAAACCCATATCGCGATGGCTGAGTGTCGCCGGGGAATACCCCACCAGGCTCTCGCTGCCTTCACTGATATAGGCAAAATCGATCTGCCCGGTGACCGGCGCCCGCTCCAGACGAAACACCAGCCCCGGGACATTCGCGGCGATACCTTGCAGGCGTGCCTCGCTTTCCTGCAAGGCGGCCAGCGCCCGACGACGCTCGGTGACGTCGTTGAGATAGACCACCAAATACTCACCATCGCGAAAACGCATGAAACTCAGCGATACATCGGTGGGCAGGATACCGCCGTCGGCCCGAACGCAATGGGTCTCAAAACTCTGTGGTCCTTCCTCACTGGCGCGGGCGCGCTTCCACAGCGTCAGCCAGCGATCCATGTGCAGACCAGGTTCGAAGTCGATCAAGGGTCGGTCGATGACGCCACCCGGGGCATAACCGAGCATCGATTCTGCGGCCCGATTGGCATAACGGACATGGCTGTCCCAGTTGACCCAGAGGATGCCCACCGTGCTTTGATCAATGGAAAACTGCGTCAGGCGCAAGGCTTCTTCGCTGGCCTCACGCTGGGCGATGTCTTCTCTGGCTGCCAGCAAACGTTGCTCAAGGCTGCTTTGCTGGCGACGTTGCCAGGCGACGATGGCCATGCTGCTGAACAACAACACCGCCAGCAACAGACAGAGGTTCTGCCAAAAGCCTCGCGACTCGACCAGGCGCGGATACTTGGGTTGCAGCCAGCGATTGTGCAGCTGCTCCAGATCCTTCGCCGCAATGGCATGCAGCGCTCTTTCAACGATCCCTGCCAGCTCGGGCCAATCACGTCGTGTAGCGATCCGCAGCAATTGCGGCAGACCGATATCACCGACCACCACCAGGTCAGCGAACTCCGGCTCGGCGGACAAGCGACCAAACTGCACTTCATCAACCACCGCGTATCGGGCCTGCTGGCTCAACAGCAGCTGCAGCGCCTGGCGCTCCAGGGGGACACCTTGCAGATTGAGATTACCGTAGGTGCTGCGCAGATAATCAGCAACGGTACCGGGCATGCGCACCGCGACGCGGGTCTGACTGTCGAGCTGTTCCAGCTCAACAGCACCGGCCTCCTTCTGAGCACTGACGATCAGTTGCGGAACCCGCATATAGGGATCGGAAAACTGCCAGAGCTTCAGCCCCGCAGGGGTTTGGTTCAGGCCTGGGGCGATGTCGACTTCGCCATTGCGCACCGCGGCCTCCAACTGCGCCTGGTCGGCAAAGTTGCGCCAGCTCAGCTCGACCTGAAGGGCTTTGGCCAGCCATTGCATCAGCTCGACGTTGGCCCCGGACAAGCGCTGCAAGCGGCGATCGTACTGGGCGTACGGCGCTTGCAGCACCAGTCCTACACGCAACTCGGGGTGTTGCTCGAGCCAGTGACGTTGTTCGGCATTCAACTGCGCGCCAGGAACGGAGGGCGCAGGCGCCGCCCATACCATCAAGGGCAGGCAAAAACAGCCGATAACCAACAGGCAGCGAAAACGCATCATCTGAAGTCTCACACACTGACAAATACTGACCAACCCATTAGGCTGCCGGAATTACTTCTGGCCTGGAATATCCGATGCCCCCTGTCTACCGCTCGGCACTGCCTGCATTGTGCCTGTCGCTGATCCTGCCTTGTGCGTTTTCAGTCGAGGCCGCCGACCCGGCTCCCGCCGCCACGGAAAAAGCCGCAGAAGAAAAGCCGCTGGAGCGCCAACCGCTGCTTGAGCGTAGCCAGGAAGAAGCGGCAGCCCTCGAGCGCCAAATCCCGCAGCAGGAGCAACAACAGTTGCTGGCTGGCAACGACAATTTCCTCGCGCTCTGGAAACCGGCCAATACCGGCGAACCCCGCGGCACGGTGATTATCATCCCTGGCGCTGGCGAAACAGCTGACTGGCCTCAAGCAATCAGCCCATTGCGGCGAAAACTACCGAATGCCCACTGGAGCAGTCTGAGCATTACCTTGCCGGACCTGCGCAGCGAGGCCAGCCAGCCGCGGATTGTCGAAGCCGCGCCCGCACCGGCCGCCATGGACACTAGCAGCAAAGATGCCAGCACCGCCGAGCCCAAGCCGATCGAACAAGCGGTCGGTGGTGAGGCGGATGTCGCTGATCGGGCCGTCGCCGAAACTTCCGAAGAGCATATCAAGGCCGACGCCGAGCGGATTTTCGCCCGAATTGATGCGGCGATCGCTTTTGCCGAACAGCAGAATGCACGCAGCATTGTCTTGTTGGGCCATGGCACCGGGGCTTATTGGACCGCGCGTTACCTGAGCGAGAAGCAACCCTCGCAGATAGAGAAGTTCGTGATGATCGCTGCACAAAAACCGCTCAATGGCCAACCGGAACTGGCGGAACTGACCCCGACCCTGAAAGTGGCAACCGCCGACTTCTTCTATAAGGACAAGGCACTGGCGCGCGCCGCTGCCCTGCACCGTCTGCAAGCGAGCAAACGCTTGAAGAGCGCAAACTTCACCCAGATATCCTTGAATGCGGTGCCCGGGAATAACGTCGCCCAACAAGAGCAGCTGTTTCGGCGGGTTCGCGGCTGGCTGAGCCCACAGAATAGCGGCAGCTGAGCGCCCCCGGCCCTATCCCACAGGAGCGACATCATCCCCGGTGTGAAGCGGGCTTGTACCAATGCCGGTCAGTTAACAAAATCTAGAGTCTTGTGAGCACTTGTGGCGAGGGGGCTTGCCCCCGCTGGGGCGCGTATCGGCCCTAAAACCTGCAATCGCGTTGTATCAGGCACACCGCGGTCCCCTACTTTACGACTGCTGCGCAGCCGAGCGGGGGCAAGCTCCCTCGCCACAGGTTTTGCGTTCGGCGCTTCTTTTCTTGACTGCAAATTTTGCTTGCTAACGAAAATCCCGCCGCTGACGGATCAACGCATACGCGTTGTGCAACTCGCGAGTCTTCTCGGTCGCCTCCCGCACCTGCGACGGGTTGGCCCCACTGCCGGCAATCTTGTCCGGGTGATGCCGGCTGAGCAGGCGCCGGTAGGCACGCTTGATCTGCGAGGGCTCACTGGTGGTCGAGACCCCCAGCACTCGCATTGCCTCTTGATAAGCTCCGCTACTATTAATCAGTGGTTTTCTATGCGGTTGGTACTCATTGGCCAGCGCTTGCACCTGCTGCGATGTCCAGCCCAGCCATTTGCCCCACAGTTTGATCAACTCTCGTTCGGCGCTGCTGGCCCGACCATCGGCCCAGACCATCCGCAAGCAGGCGCGCAACACTCCTTCTGCCGCATGCGGCTGAGCACTCAGGCGCCGCAAATAATTACGCAAGTGGTCATGCCCGGTCTTGCCTCGATTGAACGCAGCGATTGCCCGCTGCTGCGCCGGCTCACTCATTTCCAGCGCACGCATCTCCTGACGAGCTTGCTGGATATGGCCCTCGACCACTTGGCCATCGCACTTGGCCAGGCGCCCCAACAAGACGAACAACAATTCATCATTGCGCAGCGCCGCACGTCCACCCAAACGTTCGCGCAGTTGCGCCCAGTCCTGCAGTTGTAACCGTCGGTCCAGTGCCTGTCCCAATAATGCACCGAGCATGGCCCCCGGAATGCTGGCTATGAAAAACCCCGCTCCGGCTCCGATCAGAGTCCCTGGCCATAACATATCAGCGGCTCGCTTCTAGCAGTTGTTCGACCTGTGCCAAACGCTCCAGTGTGCCGACATCGATCCAGCATCCCTGCATGTGTTCACCTGTGACCTGCCCTTGCGCCATGGCCTCGCGCAGCAACGGAGCCAATTTGAAAGGCCCGGCAATGCAGGTCGCGAACAGTTTCGGATGCAGCACCGAGATACCGCTATAGGTCAGCATCGCCGCCCCCGGTTCGGCGTCGCGAACCTGCCCGTCCTGCAGACAAAAGTCGCCCCCGTTCGGGTGATGCGCCGGGTTGTCGACCATCACCAGATGGGCAAGGCCGGTAATCGGTTGGCGCAACGCCGAGAAGTCGTAGTCGGTCCAGATGTCGCCGTTGACCACCAGAAACGGCTCGTCCCCCAACAACGGCAACGCGCGAAAAATACCGCCACCCGTTTCCAGCGGCTCGCCCTCCGGCGAGTACTGGATGCTTAGCCCGAACTGCGAGCCATCTCCCAGGTAGTCCTCGATCTGCTGGCCGAGCCAGGCATGATTGATGACAACCTCGGTAAATCCTGCCGCCGCCAACGCCCGCAGGTGGTGCTCGATTAATGGCACTCCGCCAGCGCGAATCAGTGGTTTGGGCGTGGTCAGAGTCAGCGGACGCATGCGCTCGCCCTTGCCCGCCGCCAGAATCATTGCCTTCATACGCAAGTCCCGACCGGCTGGCGAAGGCTGGTCAATAGCTCGGCCAAGTCGACCAACTCGGGGCGGCGCGCCACGACGGCCTCTATGTAGGCAAAAAAGCGCGGCACATCGCCGAGATAACGTGGTTTGCGGTCGCGATGGCAGATACGGGCAAAGATCCCGATCACCTTCAAATGACGCTGCACGCCCATCAGGTCGCTGGCACGCAGGAAATCTTCGACATCCGCCTGCACCGGAATCCCCAAGGCACTGGCCTGTTGCCAATAGTTTTCCAGCCAGGCCCGTACACGAGCCTCTGGCCAACTGAGGAAGGCATCCTTGAACAAACAGGTCACGTCATAAGTGACCGGCCCATAGACCGCGTCCTGGAAATCCAGCACCCCCGGGTTCGGCTCGCTGAGCATCAGGTTGCGTGGCATATAGTCGCGATGCACCAATACCTTGGGCTGGGCCAGGGCACTGTCGATCAACAGGTCGCTGAGCCGTTGCCAGAGCACCCGTTGCTCCTGGTCAAACTGGATGCCCAACTCACGTCCCACGTACCACTCGGGAAAGAGTTCCAGCTCACGACGCAACAACGCCACGTCATAACTCGGCAGAGGAGCGTCCATCGGCAACTGCTGAAAGGCCAGCAATGCCTGCACGGCGTCCTTAAACAAATTGTCGGCATTTTCGCCGTTTATCACGTCCAGATAGGTCTTGTTGCCCAGGTCATTGAGCAAAAGAAACCCGCGCGGCAGGTCCTGTGCGTAAATTTTCGGCACATTTACTCCGGATGTCGCCAGCAAGTCAGCGATATCGACGAAGGGTTTGCAGTTTTCCTGGGGCGGCGGTGCATCCATCACGATGAAGCTGCGACCCTCCCCTTCCCAGCGGAAGTACCGCCGAAAACTCGCGTCGCTGCTGGCCGCAGTCAATGTAGCCGGGGGCACGGAGCCCCAGCCTTGCGCGGTATAGAGGATTGCCAATTGCTCATCGAGCCAGACTTTCAGGTGTTGCAAGCGTACATCTTGATCAGGCATTGCAAGGGTCTCCGACGGCGCTAGCCGTCAAGCGGGTCATGCTTTATTATCCAGCATCTTTTTCAGACCATCGAGAGGCGTGCGGCCCCCACCGCGGGCAGATGGCACGCAGGAAGCCCGGACTAATAAGATGGCATTGAAATCCCCCGCGTTTCGTAAAAAATTTCCGTTGTTGGTTACCGGCAGTCTGCTGGCCCTGCAACCTCTGGCCACTCAGTTCGTAGTCGCCGCAGAACAGTATGACTGCTCAGTCTCTGCTTCGGGTGCCTGGGACTGCGCGCCGAAAACCAATGCCGCTCAATTACCTCCACGTCCCGTGCATGGCGCAGACGCGGTCAGTGCTACGGGCGAGACCCCGGCAGACAGCGGCGCAAGCGACGAAACAGCTGCCAAGACCACACTGGTCACCGAGGCCAAGGGCCGCGGCCTGCAGTCGCGCAGTGCCGACTACAGCCACCTCGACTGGGTCCCCCGCGAGAATCTCACCGCTGCGCAATTGGCCGAAACCGGTCCTTATTGCTCTGGTTCCTATGTCGAACCGATTCGTCCTGGCATGAATGACAAGACGGATAAAAAAGACGCTCCGACCTTTATCGGCGCGAAAGCCTCGCGTTACGAGCAGGAAAAACAAGTCGCAACCCTGGCCGGTGACGTGGTCATGCGCCAGGGCAGCATGCAGGCCGAAGCCGACGAGGCCAGCCTGTACCAGGCGGAAAACCGCGGCGAGCTGAGCGGCAACGTTCGCGTTCGCGACAATGGCGCGCTGCTGGTCGGCGACCACGCCGATGTGCAGCTCGACACCGGCGAAGCCAAGGTCGACAACGCTGAATACGTGCTGCACAAGTCGCGCGTGCGCGGCAGCGCGCTGTACGCCAAGCGTGCCGAGAACGCCATCATCCGCCTCAAGGATGGTACATACACCACGTGCGAACCGGACAGCAACGCCTGGCAGCTCAAGGGTAACAACATCACCTTGAACCCGGCGACCGGCTTCGGTACCGCGACCAACGTGACCCTGCGGGTCAAAGACATCCCGGTGCTCTACACCCCGTACATCTATTTTCCGATCGATGACCGTCGCCAGTCCGGTTTCCTGCCGCCGACTCTCGGCACCGGCAGCGATACCGGCTTCCTGCTGGTCACCCCGTACTACTTCAACCTGGCACCGAACTACGATGCCACGTTGTATCCGCGCTACATGAGCAAGCGCGGGCTGTTGATGGAAGGCGAGTTCCGTTACCTGACCAAGGGCAGCGAAGGTCAGTTCGGCGGCGCTTACCTCAACGACGAGAATGACGACCGCAAACTGCAGTCCGACTACGAAAAAACCCGTTACATGCTCAATTGGCAGCACAAGGGCGGGCTGGATTCGCGTGTGCTGACTGAAGTCGACTACACCGACATCAGCGATCCGTATTACTTCCAGGACCTGGAAAGTGATCAGATTGGTATCAAAACCAACGAATTCGTGAATCAGCAAGGTGCCGTCAGCTACCGAGGCGACAACTACACCGCGCGGATCAACGCACATGCCTATGAGCTGGCGACTGTTTCGGATATCACGCCGTATAACCGCTTGCCGCAGATCACCTTCAACGGTGCATTGCCGTACCAACCAGGCGGGCTGAATTTCGCGTACAACACAGAAATCGTGCGGTTTGATCGGGATTTGCAGGACGGCGACTACATTGATCAAGATGGTGTCGCAGCGCCACGACTCGATAACAACATTCAGGGTCTGGCACGCGCCAACGGCAATCGTCTCGACCTCGAGCCGGGCGTCAGCCTGCCGCTCAACTGGACCTATGGCTTCCTGAAGCCATCGCTCAAGTACAAATACACCCAGTACGATCTTGACCTCGACGGAACAGGTAAAGACCAGATAGCCTTGCAGAATGCCGAAGCTGATCGTCTCAATGGTACCTTCAGCCAGAATCAAAACCGTGGCGTGCCGATTGCCAGTTTCGACAGTGGCCTGTATTTCGACCGCAATACCCAGTGGTTCGGCAAGAACTACCGCCAGACCCTGGAACCTCGCCTGTTCTATCTCTATGTACCCGAGGAAGACCAGAGCGACATCCCGGTATTCGACACCGGCGAAAGTACATTCAACTACTCCTCGCTGTTCCGCGAAAACCGCTTCACCGGCTCCGACCGTGTCGGCGACGAAAACAAACTGTCGCTGGGCATAACCAACCGCTGGATTGAAGAAAATGGCTTTGAACGCCAAACCATCAGCGTCGGCCAGGCCCTGTATTTCAAGGACCGCGAAGTTCAGTTGCCGGGCATCGATGCAAAAACCCGCGACGATGCACACTCCAGCGTTTCACCCTACGCGCTTGAGTATGCGTACCGCTTCAACCGCGACTGGCGCGCCACCGCTGACTACAACTGGGATCCGGACAGCGGCAGCCCTCGCTCGGGCAGCGCGATGTTCCACTACCAGCCGGAAGACAACCCGAACAAGATCATCAACGCCGGTTATCGTTATCGCAACGACCAGGTCCGTTACGACCAGTCCACCGGCAAGTGGCAGGTTGGCGGCGGCGACTACGGTGTTGAAGGCCAACCAGGCTTCGTGAAGGACTATTACAAAATCAAACAGCACGACTTCTCGGTGATGTGGCCGATCGTGCCGCAATGGAACGCCATCAGCCGCTGGCAGTATGATTACAACCGCAACCGTACCCTGGAAGCCTTCGGTGGTTTCGAGTACGACAACTGCTGCTGGAAACTGCGCCTGATCAACCGTTACTGGATCGACTATGACGAGTTCAGTCAAGACGCTCCGCAAAACGAAAAAGGCGACCATGGCGTCTTCCTCCAAATTGTTCTGAAGGGGCTTGGTGGCGTTGTTGGCACCAAAGTAGAGAGCTTCCTCGACAAAGGCATTCAAGGTTATCGTGAACGTGAAGACCAAGCTTTCTGATTCTCTGCGCCCGCTGCTGCTGGGTGTATTGCTACTGGGTACCGCGGCCAACGCCGCCGTGCAGTCCATCGACAAGGTGGTGGCCATCGTCGATAACGACGTGGTCATGCAAAGCCAACTGGACCAACGGGTCCATGAAGTCCAGCAAACCATCGCCAAGCGCGGCGCTGCCGTGCCGCCAGCTGGCGTACTGGATCAGCAGGTGCTTGAGCGTCTGATCGTCGAAAACCTGCAGCTGCAGATCGGCGAGCGTTCCGGCATCCGCATCACCGATGAAGAACTGAACCAGGCGATCGGCACCATTGCCCAGCGCAACAACATGAGCGTGGAACAGTTCCGCACCGCCCTGAGCCGTGACGGCCTGTCTTACGAAGATGCTCGTGAGCAGGTTCGCCGCGAGATGATCATCAGCCGGGTCCGTCAGCGTCGAGTGGCTGAGCGCATCCAGGTAACGGAGCAGGAAGTGAAGAACTTCCTCGCCTCGGACCTGGGCAAGATGCAGCTGTCCGAAGAGTTCCGCCTGGCCAACATCCTGATCCCGACCCCGGAAAGCGCCAACTCTGAAGCGATCCAGACTGCCGGGCGTCAGGCTGCCGATGTTTATCAGCAGCTCAAGCAAGGCGCTGACTTCGGTCAGTTGGCGATCGCCAAATCCGCCAGTGAGACCGCGCTGGAAGGCGGCGACATGGGCTGGCGTAAAGCGGCGCAACTGCCACCTCCATTCGATCGCATGCTCAGCAGGATGTCGGTGGGTGACATCACCGAGCCAATGCGCACCCCAGGCGGCTTCATCATCCTGAAGATCCTGGAAAAACGCGGTGGCCAGACTCAGGTGCGTGACGAAGTCCATGTCCGCCACATCCTGATCAAACCCAGCGAAATTCGCAGCGAAGAAGAAACCAGACGCCTGGCCGAGAAACTCTACGAGCGGATCGAATCCGGCGAAGACTTTGCTGAACTGGCGAAAAGCTTCTCCGAAGACCCGGGTTCCGCCCTTAACGGTGGCGACCTGAACTGGGTCGACCCGAATTCCCTGGTGCCCGAGTTCCGCGCCGTAATGGCCGATGCCCCCCAGGGTCAGCTGTCGAAACCGTTCAAGAGCCCTTACGGCTGGCACGTTCTGGAAGTCCTTGGCCGTCGTGCCACCGACAGCACCAGCCAGGCCCGTGAACAGCAGGCGATGACCGTACTGCGTAACCGCAAATACGACGAGGAGCTGCAAACCTGGCTGCGTCAGATCCGTGACGAAGCTTATGTTGAAATCAAGCTTCCTGGCGCTGACCAGGCACAGCAGTGAAACCCAAGCGTTTCGCGCTGACCCCCGGCGAGCCGGCCGGCATAGGTCCAGACCTGTGCCTGCTGCTCGCCTCGCTAGCCCAGCCACACCCTCTGATTGCCATTACCAGCCGCGACCTGCTCCTTGAGCGGGCCGCGCAACTGGGCGTGGCTGTCGACCTGCTGGCGGTGACCCCAGACAGTTGGCCGGACTCACCGGCACCGGCTAACAGCCTGTATGTCTGGGACACCCCGCTACAGGCCAAAGTCGTTGCCGGGCAACTGGACAAGGCAAACGCCGGGTTCGTGCTCCAGACCCTGACTCGCGCAGCCCAAGGCTGTGTCGACGGGCATTTCGCCGGCATGATCACCGCGCCAGTGCACAAAGGCGTGATAAACGAGGCCGGGATACCGTTCTCGGGCCACACCGAATTCCTCGCCGACCTGACCCACACTGCGCAAGTCGTGATGATGCTCGCCACCCGTGGTCTGCGCGTGGCCCTGGTCACCACTCACCTGCCCTTGCGGCAGATTGCCGATGCAATCACCCCGGAACGCCTGGAGCGAGTGACGCGGATCCTGCACGCCGACCTGCAACAAAAATTCGGCATTGCCCAGCCGCGCATCCTGGTCTGCGGGCTCAACCCGCATGCCGGTGAAGGCGGGCATCTGGGCCATGAAGAAATCGACATCATCGAACCTACATTAGAGCGTCTGCGCAGTGAGGGCATGGATCTACGCGGCCCCCTGCCTGCCGACACTCTGTTTACCCCCAAATATCTGGAGCACTGCGACGCAGTGCTGGCGATGTACCATGACCAGGGGCTGCCCGTACTGAAATACAAAGGTTTCGGTGCCGCAGTCAATGTGACCCTCGGTCTGCCGATCATCCGCACCTCAGTCGACCACGGCACCGCCCTGGATCTGGCCGGTAGCGGAAAAATCGATACCGGCAGCCTGCAAGTCGCCCTGGAAACCGCCTACCAGATGGCCGAGACCCGTTTATGACCGAGCATTACCAACACCGGGCGCGCAAGCGCTTCGGCCAGAACTTCCTGCACGATGCCGGGGTGATCGACCGTATCCTGCGCGCCATTCATGCCCGCCCTGAAGACCGCCTGCTGGAAATCGGCCCGGGCCAGGGTGCATTGACCGAAGGCTTGCTCAACAGCGGCGCGCAGCTTGATGTGGTGGAGCTGGACAAGGACCTGATCCCGATCCTCAATCAGCAGTTCGCCGGCAAAAGCAATTTCAACCTGCATCAAGGCGACGCCCTGAAGTTCGACTTCACCAGCCTCAATGCCGCGCCCAACAGCCTGCGAGTGGTCGGCAACCTGCCGTACAACATCTCCACCCCGCTGATCTTCCACCTGCTGCGCAACGCCAGCCTGATCCGCGACATGCACTTCATGCTGCAAAAGGAAGTGGTCGAGCGACTGGCAGCAGGCCCTGGCGGCGGTGACTGGGGCCGCTTGTCGATCATGGTTCAGTACCACTGCCGGGTCGAACACCTGTTCAACGTCGGGCCGGGCGCATTCAACCCGCCGCCAAAAGTCGATTCGGCGATTGTCCGCCTGGTGCCCCACGCCGTTCTGCCGCACCCGGCCAAGGATCATCGCCTGCTCGAGCGCGTCGTTCGCGAAGCCTTCAACCAGCGCCGCAAAACCCTGCGCAACACCCTCAAGGCTTTGCTCAGCAATGCCGAGATTGAAGCCGCCGGCGTCGATGGCAGTCTGCGCCCGGAACAGCTCGACCTGGCCGCCTTTGTCCGCCTGGCCGACAAGCTGGGTGAGCAAGTCGTCGAGACGTCCAGCCTCAGCTGACACGCCATGATCGTTTTCGGGTAAGACACCAGGCGCCATGTCTGGTTTACTACCCGATACTTGGCCTAGACTGATCTCATCAGTTATGTCCCGCGCTCCGCTTTGTTTTTAAGGCCTCTTGCATGTCCGATCCTCGTTATCAGGTCGACGTCAGCGTCGTCACCCGCTTTCTGGCAGAACAATCGCTACCCGAGCAAGATCGCTTTGCCTTCGCCTACACCATTACCATCAAGAACAACGGCCAGCTGCCGGCCAAGTTGCTCTCACGGCACTGGGTCATCACCGATGGCGACGGGCACGTCGAGGAGGTCCGTGGCGCGGGCGTGGTCGGTCAGCAACCGTTGATCGGGGTGGGCCAAAGCCATACCTACACCAGCGGCACGGTGATGACCACCCGCGTAGGCACCATGCAGGGCAGTTACCAGATGCTCGCCGAAGACGGCAAACATTTCGACGCTATCATCGCGCCATTTCGTCTCGCGGTGCCCGGAGCCCTGCACTAATGGCGGTGTACGCCGTCGGCGACCTGCAAGGCTGCCTTGAACCGCTGCAATGCCTGCTTGAGCGTGTCGCCTTCAATCCCGCCAAGGACCGTCTCTGGCTGGTCGGCGACCTGGTCAACCGCGGCCCGCAGTCGCTGGAAACCCTGCGTTTTCTCTACAGCATCCGCGAATCGCTGGTGTGCGTGCTGGGAAACCACGACCTGCACCTGCTGGCCGTCGCACAAAATATCGAACGCCTGAAGAAAGCCGACACCCTGCGCGAGATCCTCGAAGCGCCTGATCGCGGCGAGCTGCTCGAGTGGTTGCGCCAGCAAAAACTGCTGCACTACGACGAACAGCGCGACATGCTGCTGGTCCACGCCGGCATACCGCCTCAGTGGTCGCTGCGCAAAGCATTGAAATGCGCGGCGGAAGTCGAAGCGGCCCTGCATGACGACATCCTATTCGCACCTTATCTGGATGGCATGTACGGCAACGAGCCGGTGAAATGGGACAATGACCTCAAGGGCGCTGCCCGCTTGCGAATGATCACCAATTATTTCACTCGCATGCGCTTCTGCACCGCCGATGGCAAACTAGACCTCAAGGGCAAGGAAGGCCCGGATACCGCACCACCGGGTTATGCCCCCTGGTTTTGCCACAAAGAGCGCAAGACCAAGGGCCTGAAGATCGTCTTTGGTCACTGGGCAGCCCTTGAAGGGCGATGCCACGAACCGGGCATCTTTGCCCTCGACACTGGCTGCGTCTGGGGCGGTGCCCTGACGCTGCTGAATATCGACACCGGTGAACGTTTGCAGTGCAAGTGCGATGCCTTGGGCCATGTCAATCCACACGTCGCCCACACTACCCCCGAACAATTGCCGGCCACCGCGAAGCGCTGAACGGCGCTTTCAGCCAGGCTACAGGAGCCCGCCATGAGCGATTTCAAACGCATCCCGCCCGAACAAGCCCAAGCCCTGCGTGAACAGGGTGCGGTAGTGGTCGATGTCCGCGATCCGGCAACCTTTGCCGCGCTGCACATCAGCGGTTCGAAGCATCTGGACAACCACTCCCTGCACGACTTCATCACCGGCGCCGACCTCGACGCGCCAACGGTAGTGGTCTGCTATCACGGAAATTCCAGCCAGGGCGCCGCGGCTTACCTGATCAGCCAGGGGTTCTCCGACGTCTACAGCATGGATGGCGGTTTCGAGCTCTGGCGTACGACTTATCCTTCGGAAACGGCGCAAGGCACTTCCGAATAATTTTTTTCCAGCGCGCAAGCCCCGGCCCCCGTGGGCTAGCGCGGTGGCAGACGAACGGTCTGCCACAACTAATTACGCATTGCGCCTTTACCTCCCGGATTCCGAACTATCCTTAAGCGCAGGCCATCCAAAACAGGGGAGAGCCGGTACACCGGCGCGCGGGTCATCGGGAGTAGCTTTCGGGGTTGTAAGCCCTGGAGGTGTTCTGGGGGGTAAACAGCAGCTGCATATTCAGCTGCTTGCCAGCATCGACTGACTGATCCGGCGTCGGCTCCACGTATCGAGCGAGGTGACGTCATGAGTATCTTTAGCCACTTCCAACAACGCTTCGAGTCCACACGCCAGGAAGAACTCTCGCTGCAAGAGTATCTAGAGCTGTGCAAAACGGATCGCAGCGCTTACGCCTCCGCAGCCGAACGCCTGCTGCTGGCAATCGGCGAGCCTGAGTTGCTGGATACCTCTGCCAACTCGCGCCTGTCGCGTATCTTTTCCAACAAGGTGATCCGCCGTTATCCGGCCTTTGAAGACTTCCATGGCATGGAGGAATGCATCGATCAGATCGTTTCCTACTTCCGCCATGCCGCTCAGGGCCTGGAAGAGAAGAAACAGATCCTCTATCTACTTGGCCCAGTGGGTGGCGGTAAGTCATCCTTGGCCGAAAAGCTGAAACAGCTGATCGAGAAAGTACCCTTTTACGCCATCAAGGGCTCACCGGTTTTCGAGTCACCTCTCGGGTTATTCAACGCCACGGAAGATGGCCAGATCCTCGAAGAAGACTTCGGTATTCCGCGGCGCTACCTGAGTACCATCATGTCGCCGTGGGCCACCAAACGCCTGGCCGAGTTTGGCGGCGACATCAGCCAGTTCCGGGTGGTCAAGCTTTACCCTTCGATCCTCAATCAGATCGCGGTCGCCAAGACCGAGCCTGGGGACGAAAACAACCAGGACATTTCTGCTCTGGTGGGCAAGGTCGATATCCGCAAACTGGAAGAATTCCCGCAGAACGACGCAGACGCCTACAGCTACTCAGGCGCCCTGTGCCGGTCCAACCAGGGCCTGATGGAATTCGTCGAAATGTTCAAGGCACCGATCAAGGTGCTGCACCCATTGCTGACAGCGACCCAGGAAGGTAACTACAACAGTACCGAAGGTCTGGGGGCCATTCCGTTCACCGGGATCTTGCTGGCCCACTCAAACGAATCGGAATGGCACACCTTCCGTAACAACAAGAACAACGAAGCCTTCATCGACCGGATCTACATTGTCAAAGTACCGTACTGCCTGCGGGTCAGCGACGAAGTGAAGATCTACGACAAACTGCTGTTCAACAGTTCGCTGGCCAAGGCCCATTGCGCGCCAGACACCCTGAAGATGCTTGCACAGTTCACCGTACTCTCGCGCCTGAAAGAGCCGGAGAACTCGAATATCTACTCGAAAATGCGCGTGTACGACGGCGAGAATCTCAAGGACACCGATCCGAAAGCCAAATCGATTCAGGAATACCGCGACAACGCCGGTGTCGATGAGGGCATGAATGGTCTGTCGACCCGGTTTGCGTTCAAGATCCTGTCGAAAGTCTTCAACTTCGACCCTCACGAGATCGCCGCCAACCCGGTGCATCTGCTTTATGTACTGGAACAGCAGATCGAACAGGAACAGTTCCAGGCAGAAACCCGTGAACGCTACCTGCGCTTCCTGAAAGAGTACCTGGCACCGCGCTATATCGAGTTTATCGGCAAAGAGATCCAGACCGCCTACCTCGAGTCCTACAGCGAGTACGGTCAGAACATCTTCGACCGCTACGTGCTCTACGCAGACTTCTGGATTCAGGATCAGGAATACCGCGATCCGGAAACCGGCGAGATCCTCAATCGCGTGGCACTGAACGAAGAACTGGAGAAAATCGAAAAACCGGCCGGTATCAGCAACCCGAAAGATTTCCGCAACGAAATCGTCAACTTCGTGTTGCGCGCCCGGGCCAACAACAATGGCAAAAACCCGACCTGGCTCAGCTACGAGAAACTGCGGGTGGTCATCGAGAAGAAAATGTTCTCGAACACCGAGGATCTGCTGCCGGTTATCAGCTTCAACGCCAAGGCCAGCAAAGAGGATCAGCAAAAGCACAACGACTTCGTTACACGCATGGTCGAGCGCGGCTACACCGACAAACAGGTACGACTGCTCTCCGAGTGGTACCTGCGGGTCAGAAAATCACAGTAACCCGCTACCGGTCGCACCGGTTGTCGTTAGCCCGGAGCCTGTGTCAGGATTATCTGGTACACAGGTTCCAGGAAGGTGTCAGAAGTCGGTAGCGAGGTCCTGGCAGTACAAACGGCTCAGGAGGCCCAATGATCGCCTCCGGGCAGTTGGTTTGTCACAGACCCGCTCACCGCTTGCAGGGCAGCTTCTAAGGAGCAGTCATGAGCTATGTGATCGACCGACGTCTCAATGGCAAGAACAAAAGCACGGTGAACCGTCAGCGGTTTCTGCGGCGCTACCGTGACCACATCAAGAAAGCTGTTGAAGAAGCCGTCAGCCGTCGCTCCATCACCGATATGGAGCACGGCGAACAAATCAGCATTCCCGGCCGCGATATCGACGAGCCGGTGCTTCATCATGGTCGCGGCGGCAAGCAGACCGTGGTTCACCCTGGAAACAAGGAGTTCACCAGCGGCGAGCATATTCCCCGTCCACCCGGCGGAGGTGGCGGCCGTGGTCCAGGCAAGGCCGGTAACTCCGGCGAAGGCATGGACGAATTCGTCTTCCAGATCACTCAGGAAGAGTTTCTCGAATTCATGTTCGAAGACCTCGAACTGCCCAACCTGGTCAAACGCAATCTGACCGGAACCGACACCTTTAAAACCGTTCGAGCAGGGATCAGCAACGAGGGCAACCCGTCGCGGATCAATATCATCCGCACATTGCGTTCGGCCCATGCCCGGCGGATTGCGCTGTCCGGCAGCAGCCGGGCAAAACTGCGTGAAGCCAGAGACGAACTGGCACGCCTCAAACGGGAAGAACCGGATAACTTCGGCGATATTCAGGAAACAGAAGCAGAAATCGAGCGATTGATTGCGCGCATTCATCGCGTGCCGTTTCTCGATACCTTCGACCTCAAGTACAACCTGCTGATCAAACAGCCCAATCCCAGTTCCAAGGCGGTGATGTTCTGCCTGATGGACGTTTCCGGCTCCATGACTCAGGCGACCAAGGACATCGCCAAGCGCTTCTTCATTCTGCTGTACCTGTTCCTCAAGCGTAACTACGACAAGATCGATGTGGTGTTCATCCGACACCACACCAGTGCCCGGGAAGTCGACGAGGAGGAATTTTTCTATTCCCGCGAAACCGGCGGCACCATCGTTTCCAGCGCCTTGAAGTTGATGCAGGAAATCATGGCCGAACGCTATCCGAGCAACGAATGGAATATCTACGCGGCCCAAGCGTCCGACGGCGACAACTGGAACGATGATTCACCTATCTGCCGCGACATCCTGATCAACCAGATCATGCCATTTGTGCAGTACTACACTTATGTGGAGATTACCCCCCGCGAGCACCAAGCCCTGTGGTTCGAGTACGAACGGATCGCCGAAGCCTTTTCCGACACTTTCGCTCAGCAACAATTGGTCTCGGCCGGAGATATCTATCCGGTCTTCCGTGAACTCTTCCAGCGCAGGTTAGTGACATGACCGCCAGAGAGCAGAAACGCCTACCCATATCCACCGGCTCGGAATGGACGTTCGAGCTGATCCAGGCTTACGACCGCGAAATAAGCAGGCTCGCGGACCGGTATGCGCTGGATACCTATCCCAACCAGATCGAAGTGATCACCGCCGAACAGATGATGGATGCCTACGCCTCCGTGGGCATGCCATTGGGCTACCACCATTGGTCCTATGGCAAACACTTCCTCAGTACCGAGAAGTCCTACACTCGTGGCCAGATGGGGTTGGCCTACGAAATCGTGATCAACTCGGACCCGTGCATTGCCTACCTGATGGAGGAAAACACCATCTGCATGCAGGCGCTCGTCGTAGCCCATGCCTGCTATGGCCACAACAGCTTCTTCAAAGGCAATTACCTGTTCCGCACCTGGACCGACGCCAGCTCGATCATCGACTATCTGGTGTTCGCCAAGCAGTACATCATGCAATGCGAAGAACGCCATGGGATTGATGCGGTAGAAGACCTGCTGGATTCCTGTCACGCACTGATGAACTACGGCGTAGACCGCTACAAACGCCCCTATCCGATCTCCGCAGAGGAAGAACGGCGGCGTCAGAAAGACCGTGAAGAGCACCTGCAAAAGCAGATCAATGACCTCTGGCGGACTATCCCCAAAGGCGCGGACAAGTTCAGCGACAAGGACAATGCGCGGTTCCCCGCCGAACCCCAGGAAAACATCCTTTATTTCATCGAAAAACACGCACCACTGCTGGAGCCCTGGCAGCGTGAAGTCGTGCGGATCGTGCGCAAGATTGCGCAGTACTTCTACCCGCAACGGCAAACCCAGGTCATGAACGAAGGCTGGGCAACCTTCTGGCACTACACCTTGATGAACGACCTGTATGACGAAGGTCTGGTGACCGATGGCTTCATGATTGAGTTCCTGACTTCCCATACCAGCGTGGTCTTCCAGCCCGGTTTCGACAGCCCCTATTACAACGGCATCAACCCCTACACCCTGGGCTTTGCCATGTACCGCGATATCCGGCGGATGTGCGAAACGCCCACTGAAGAGGACTACCGCTGGTTCCCGGAAATCGCTGGCACCGACTGGTTGTCCAGCATCAAGTTCGCCATGAGCAGCTTCAAGGACGAAAGCTTCATCCTGCAGTACCTGTCACCCAAGGTGATCCGCGACCTGAAGCTGTTCAGCATCCTCGATGACGATCAGAAGGAGGATCTGCTGGTTCCTGCTATCCACGACGAAGACGGTTATCGGATCATCCGCGAAACCCTGGCAGCGCAATACAACCTGGGCAATCGTGAACCCAACATACAGATCTACAGCATCGACCGGCGCGGAGACCGTTCGCTGACCCTGCGGCACCAACAGCACGACCGCAAACCCCTGGGAGATTCCACCGATGAAGTGCTCAAGCACCTGCACCGGCTGTGGGGTTTCGATATTCACCTGGAAACCCTGCAAGGCGACCAGGTAGTGAAAACCCATCACGTCCCCCCACGAGGTGAGCATAGCGAGGGAGATTACGGCCGCCTGGACCTGGCCGTCATCCACCTTTGATTCCAGCCAAACCTCCGAAAGTTCGACGCAAGGTTTATCCTGTCGAGCTAACGGAGGTTTTTTATGCAGATTTATAAAGTCGGCGGCGCGGTGCGCGATCGCTTGCTGGGCAAGCCTGTTACCGATATCGACTGGGTCGTGGTCGGTGCCAGCACAGAAGAAATGCTCGCCAAGGGCTTTCGCCCGGTAGGTGCCGACTTCCCGGTATTCCTGCACCCGCAGAGTGGCGAGGAATACGCACTCGCCCGGACCGAACGCAAGAGTGGTCGTGGCTATGGCGGCTTCACTTTCCACGCGAGCCCCGACGTCACCCTTGAAGAAGACTTGATTCGCCGCGACCTGACGATCAATGCCATGGCCGAGGACAATCAGGGCCGACTGACCGATCCCTATCACGGCCAGCGCGATCTTGATGACCGCATACTCCGCCACGTTTCCCCCGCATTCGCCGAAGATCCTCTCCGGGTCTTGCGAGTCGCTCGTTTTGCCGCACGCTACGCCAGCCTCGGTTTCAGCATCGCTCCCGAGACCCTCGAATTGATGCGCGAACTCAGCCAATCAGGTGAACTCGAGGCGCTGACGGCCGAGCGCAGCTGGAAAGAAATCTCCCGCGCCCTGATGGAAGATCAGCCCCAGGTGTTCATCCAGGTGCTGCGTGATTGCGGCGCACTCAAGGTCTTGCTTCCCGAAGTTGATGCGCTGTTCGGCGTGCCACAACCCGAAGTCCATCATCCGGAAATCGACAGTGGCACACATACCCTGAGCGTCCTCGAACAAACCGCCAGGCATGCCCAACCGCTGACAGTACGCTGGGCTTGCCTGCTCCATGACTTAGGCAAGGGACTCACGCCAGAGACTCAGTGGCCGCAACATATTGCCCACGAACAAAAGGGATTGCGCCTGATCAAGGCGGTGAACGAACGCTTCAAAGCGCCCAGGGACTGTTCGGAACTGGCCTTGCTGGTTGGCCAATATCACACTCATGGACATCGAGCCCTTGAGCTCAAGCCTTCGACTTTACTGGAGCTGCTGCAAAGCTTCGATGTCTATAGACGGCCGCAGCGCTTTGAAGAGTTTGTCGTCGCCTGCGAAATGGACGCCCGAGGCCGCAAAGGCTTCGAACAACGCAGTTATCCACAGGCGGAGTATTTGCGCGGTGCAGCAACCGCAGCGCGGAGCGTGGCCGTAAAGCCACTGCTGGAGCAAGGTTTCAAAGGACCGGAACTGGGTGAAGCACTCAAGGCTGAACGCTTGAAAGCGCTCAAGGCTTACAAGGAACAGCAGTAAGCCAGATCAAAAGATCGCAGCCTGGTACACCCGGCCCCTGTAGGAGCTGCCGCCGGCTGCGATCTTGGCTATTCGAAATACAACGAAGAATTATCGGCTCAGAGCAAGTTCGAGGAAGTCAGCTGCATCCCACGCCACTCAAACGCCACAGGCGCCAAAACCTGGTCAATCTGCGCCTCACTCCACAAAACCGCAAAGCTTTTGCCCACACCCGGGTGCACCCTGTCAGGCGCCATCAATGACAACGGCCACAACACAAAAGCATTTTTCAGGATTTCGGTGCGAGGAAGGATCAATCCGTCGAAATTACCCACCAGATCGCCATAGAGCAGCACGTCGATATCCAGCGGTAAGCCCTTGCGATCCGGTGCATAACGACCGTTATCCGCCTCGATGAATTTCAATCGGCGATCCAGCTCCATCAGCGGCAGATCGGAGTAGGCCGACACCACGAGGTTGAAGAACGGACCACTCTTGATGCCCACTGGCTGGCTTTCAAACACCGCCGAACAACGCATATCCACCAGGAAACCGGCCAGAGCATCCAGCCCCGCCTGCAAATGGGCGTTGCGCTCGATATTGCTACCGAGCCCTAGAAACACCTGAGTTAGCGACATCCGCGCTCGATCTCCACGCCCACACCTGTGGCGGCGGCCACTGCACCAGGCTTGGTCAGCTTGAGGTGCAGCCAGGGAATATGAAATTCGTTCATCAGCACCTCAGCCAGACGCTCGGCGAAGGTTTCCACCAGCTGGAACTGTGCCTGCTCGGCAAACGCCTGAATGCGCGAGGATACGCTGGCATAGTCCAGCGCCAGCGTCAGGTCGTCACCGGCGGCGGCCGGGCGATTATCCCAGGCGAAGCTCAGATCAAGACGCAGACACTGTCGGATGCCCCGCTCCCAGTCGTAGGCACCGATCACTGTGTCGACTTCCAGGCCCTCGATAAACACTCTGTCCAAGCACTTTTCTCCGCAGCACGACAAGGGCGCAATGCGCCGTTAGAATCAGGGCGTCCTCGCCCGGAATAGTTAGCATGTTTTGGTTACTGGCGATCCTCGCCTACCTGCTCGGCTCTCTGTCCTTTGCCATTTTGCTCAGCCGCCTGACCGGCAGCCCCGATCCGCGAATGAGTGGCTCGGGCAATGCCGGCGCCACCAACATGCTGCGCGTAGCGGGCAAAAAACTCGCCACCCTGACGTTGCTCGGCGACCTCTGCAAAGGCCTGCTGCCGGTACTGATCGCCAGCCTGGCAGGGTTGTCACTGCAGCAACAGGCCTGGGTCGGCTTATGCGCCGTCATCGGCCACCTGTTCCCGCTGTACTTTCGCTTCCGCGGCGGCAAAGGTGTGGCCACCGCTGCCGGGATGCTGCTGGGGCTGTACCCGCCGGCTGCTCTCCTGGCCCTTTGCGCCTGGCTACTGACCTTCTACCTCACCCGCACCAGCTCGCTGGCCGCCTTGATCGCCACACCGCTGACCCTGCCACTGCTGGCCTGGCAAGAGCCTGCTGCCTTGCTGCCGATGAGCGCACTGACGGCACTGATCGTCTGGCGCCATCGCGGCAATCTACGCGACCTGTTTGCCGGGCGCGAACGGCATTTTTAAATTCTGATGATGAACGCGGCTCAGGTTCCTCGGCCGCGCCCATCAAAACCACCGCCTACAGCGGCGACAACTGCTCCATCGGCCAGCGCGCCTGCACACTGATTGCCAGGCTTTCTTGCTGCCCGGCCTGTAAACGCTGGCACCCGGCAAAAGCGATCATCGCGCCGTTATCCGTGCAGAACTCCGGGCGTGCGTAGTAAACGTCGCCTTTCATGTCGCCAAGCATTTTCTCCAGCGAAACCCGTAGCGCCTTGTTGGCACTTACGCCGCCAGCGATGACCAGGCGCTTGAGACCCGCCTGTTTCAGCGCCCGCTTGCACTTGATGGTCAAAGTCTCCACCACCGCCTGCTGGAAGGCCAGCGAGATGTCGCAACGGGTTTGCTCACCGTCGTCCCCAGCGCTGACGCATTGCTGCCAGGTGTTCAAGGCAAAGGTTTTCAAGCCACTGAAACTGAAATCCACACCTGGGCGATCGCACATCGGACGCGGGAAGACAAAACGTCCCGCCAAGCCCTGCTCCGCCAATCGAGCGATTTCCGGTCCACCCGGATAATTCAGGCCCATCATCTTCGCGGTCTTGTCAAAAGCCTCGCCGGCGGCATCATCGAGCGTCTCGCCCAACAGCTGGTATTGGCCGATTCCGTCGACCCGAACCAGCTGGGTATGCCCACCAGACACCAACAAAGCGACGAACGGAAACTCCGGAGGTTTTTCCTCCAGCATCGGCGCCAGCAAATGGCCTTCCATGTGGTGCACCCCCAGAGCTGGAATGCCCCAGGCAAACGCCAGCGCCTGAGCACAGGAGGCGCCCACCAGCAGCGCCCCGACAAGCCCGGGACCCGCCGTGTAGGCGATCGCATCGATCTCGGTCGCCACGCAATCGGCCTCTGCCAGAACCTGGCGAATGAGGGGCAGCATGCGCTTGACGTGATCGCGCGAAGCCAGCTCCGGCACCACGCCACCATAGGCTCGATGCAGGTCGATCTGGCTGAATAGCGCGTCGGCCAGCAGGCCGCGTTCACTGTCGTATAGTGCGACGCCGGTTTCGTCGCAGGAGGTTTCTAATCCCAGTACTAGCATGGGTTTGCGCCTTGTAGAGGCTAAATTCGAAGGCGCGCATAATAGTCGCCACTTACAGCGCCTACCAGCGGTTTTCGATCAGAGGCTTTGCATTCCGAGCGATGAGGGGTTAACATCCGCAACCCTTAAAAACCGACGTCTTCAAGTGCATTTATGCCGCGAGGATGTTGATCCCCGGTAATGAATGAAGGTAGCTCTGGATGCCAGCCGTCAAAGTTAAAGAGAACGAACCCTTCGACGTAGCACTGCGTCGTTTCAAGCGCTCCTGCGAAAAAGCCGGTGTTCTGGCTGAAGTTCGTAGCCGCGAATTTTACGAGAAGCCGACTTCTGAGCGTAAGCGTAAAGCAGCAGCCGCTGTTAAGCGCCATGCCAAGAAAGTTCAGCGCGAACAGCGCCGCGCCGTTCGTCTGTACTAATACGCAGACGTTCGTAGCAAGCTTCTGCCAAGCCCGGCCCTCAGCCGGGCTATTGGCATTTGCGGATATCGCTTGATGCTTCACCGTCAAAGCCGCCGATGCGACCGAGACAACCTGCTTCACACGTCAGACCTGGCTCTTTTGCCAGCGGTGCACGTCTTTTCTGACGAGCCTTTCAAGGCTACTGACGAGCACACCTTACTGATTCCTCAACAGACGATCAGCCCAAGGCACGATCTCCCGTGCCCGCTTGTGAGCTATCCGAGGCCTGTCACTGGCCGTTGCCGGACTCAGAGCAACACTTTCAAATAGTCGAATACTGATTGGAACTAACGTCAGTGGATTTTCGACAGATACACTTCCCGACAGCGATCACGCAGACGACATCCGGTCGAGACGCAGACTGTTGCGCCTCAAAACAACGACCAGACTTCGGCGCCCTTCGCCCCGGATCAATTTCCGCGCAGTGATGACGAGAACGCCATGGCCGGGCTAATTCCCCAGAGCTTTATTGACGACCTTCTGAACCGCACCGACATCGTCGATGTGGTCAGCTCGCGCCTGCAAATGAAAAAGGCCGGCAAGAATTACACTGCCTGCTGCCCGTTCCACAAAGAGAAAACCCCCTCGTTCAGCGTCAGCCCGGACAAACAGTTTTACTACTGCTTCGGCTGCGGCGCTGGCGGGAATGCTCTCGGCTTCATCATGGACCACGACAATCTGGATTTCCCCCAGGCTGTCGAAGAACTGGCCAAAGCCGCCGGCATGGAAATTCCCCGAGAGGAAAGCGGCCGACCGCACAAACCCCGGCAACCGACCGACTCGCCGCTCTACCCCCTGCTCACTGCTGCCGCCGATTTCTATCGCCAGGCACTAAAAAGCCATCCGGCGCGCAAGGCTGCCGTCGATTATCTCAAGGGCCGCGGCCTGACCGGCGAGATCGCCCGGGATTTCGGCCTCGGATTCGCCCCGCCAGGCTGGGACAATCTGTTCAAGCACCTGAGCAGTGACACCCTGCAGCAGAAAGCCATGATTGATGCCGGTCTGCTGGTCGAGAATGCCGAAACCGGCAAGCGCTACGACCGGTTCCGCGATCGCGTGATGTTCCCTATCCGCGACAGTCGCGGGCGGATCATCGCCTTCGGCGGCCGGGTACTGGGCGACGACAAGCCGAAGTACCTGAACTCCCCGGAAACCCCGGTGTTCCACAAGGGCCAGGAACTCTACGGGCTGTTTGAAGCTCGCAAGAATAATCGCAACCTCGACGAAATCATCGTCGTCGAAGGCTACATGGACGTCATCGCCCTCGCCCAACAAGGCCTGCGCAATGCCGTCGCCACACTCGGCACCGCCACCAGCGAAGAACACCTCAAACGACTGTTTCGGGTGGTCCCCAACGTATTGTTCTGCTTTGACGGCGACCAGGCCGGGCGCAATGCCGCATGGCGCGCACTGGAAGCGACCTTGCCAAGCCTGCAGGACGGTCGGCGCGCGCGCTTTCTGTTCCTGCCCGAAGGCGAAGACCCGGACACCCTGGTCCGCTCCGAAGGTACAGACGCGTTCCGCGCGCGGATCAACCAGCATGCACAACCGCTGGCCGATTACTTTTTTCAGCAGCTGACCGAAGAGTCCGACCCCCGCTCGCTCGAAGGCAAGGCCCATATGGCCACCCTTGCAGCGCCGTTGATCGACAAGGTTCCAGGGGCCAACCTGCGCACCCTGATGCGCCAGCGACTCACGGAAATCACCGGCCTCAACAGCGAGGCGGTCAGCCAACTGGTGCACAGCGCGCCACAAGAGGCTCCGCCCGCCTACGACCCAGGCATCGATTACGACGCCATGCCGGATTACGCCGATTACCACCAACCTCAAGAGGCCTACGCGCCTCAACAGGAGTGGACGCCGAAAAAACCGGGCAGCGGCGGCAAGAAATGGGAAAATAAACCCTGGGATAAAAAGGGCAAGCGTCAGGGTGATCGCGATCAGCCTCGTGCCCCACGCATTCCCGCAGCTGTAGAGCCACCAACGCTGGCGGCCCTGCGCACATTGCTGCATCACCCGCAACTGGCGGAAAAAGTCGAGGATGCCGGGCACTTTGCTGCCGAGGATCACACCAATACACAACTGTTGGTGGCGCTACTCGAAGCCGTGCAAAAGAATCCCAAGCTAAACTCAATTCAGTTGATTGCTCGCTGGCACGGCACCGAACAAGGGCGCCTGCTCAAAGCGCTGGCAGAAAAGGAATGGCTGATTGAGGGCGATAACCTTGAACAACAGTTTTTCGACACTATAACTAGCTTGTCAGCTCGCCAACGCGAGCGGAGTTTGGAACAACTGCTCAGGAAAGCACGTCAAAGTGAATTGAGTACCGAGGAGAAAAATCAGCTGCGCGACCTCTTGAGTCGCAATGTTTCCGCATCAAACCCGACCTCAACTGGCGCGTGAGGTCATAGCTCAGGTATAATCCTCGGCTTGTTTTTTGCCCGCCAAGACCTTCAGTGGATAGGGTGTTATGTCCGGAAAAGCGCAACAGCAGTCTCGTATCAAAGAGTTGATCGTTCTTGGTCGTGAGCAGGGCTACCTGACTTACGCGGAGGTCAACGACCACCTGCCGGAGGATATTTCAGATCCGGAACAGGTGGAAGACATCATCCGCATGATTAATGACATGGGGATCAACGTATTCGAGGTTGCGCCAGATAAGGATTCCCTTATGCTGGCCGACGCCGACACCGACGAGGCCGCTGCGGAAGAAGCAGCGGCTGCGTTGGCAGCGGTCGAGACCGACATTGGTCGCACCACTGACCCAGTGCGCATGTATATGCGTGAAATGGGCACGGTAGAACTCCTCACACGTGAAGGCGAAATTGAAATCGCCAAGCGTATTGAAGAGGGCATTCGTGAAGTGATGGGCGCAATTGCGCACTTCCCTGGCACGGTTGACCACATTCTCTCCGAGTACACTCGCGTCACCACCGAAGGTGGCCGCCTGTCCGACGTCCTGAGCGGTTATATCGACCCGGACGATGGCATTGCGCCGCCTGCTGCCGAAGTACCGCCGCCCGTCGATACGAAAACCGCGAAAGCGGATGACGATTCCGACGACGACGAAGCCGAAGCCAGCTCTGACGACGAGGAAGAAGTCGAAAGCGGTCCGGATCCGGTCATCGCCGCACAGCGTTTCGGCGCCGTGGCTGACCAGATGGAAGTCACTCGCAAGGCACTGAAAAAGCACGGTCGTGGCAACAAGCTGGCAATCGCCGAGCTGGTGGCCCTGGCTGAACTGTTCATGCCGATCAAACTGGTACCGAAGCAATTCGAAGGCCTGGTTGAGCGTGTGCGTAGTGCTTTGGATCGCCTGCGTCAGCAAGAGCGCGCGATCATGCAGCTCTGCGTTCGTGACGCACGTATGCCGCGTACCGACTTCCTGCGCCAGTTCCCGGGCAATGAAGTCGACGAAAGCTGGTCCGATGCACTGGCCAAAGGCAAAAGCAAATACGCTGAAGCCATTGGTCGCCTGCAACCGGATATCCTTCGTTGCCAGCAAAAGCTGACTGCATTGCAGACCGAAACCGGTCTGACGATTGCCGAGATCAAGGACATCAACCGTCGCATGTCGATCGGTGAGGCCAAGGCCCGCCGCGCGAAGAAAGAGATGGTTGAAGCGAACTTGCGTCTGGTGATCTCCATCGCCAAGAAGTACACCAACCGTGGTCTGCAGTTCCTCGACTTGATCCAGGAAGGCAACATCGGTTTGATGAAAGCGGTGGACAAGTTCGAATACCGTCGCGGCTACAAGTTCTCGACTTATGCCACCTGGTGGATCCGTCAGGCGATCACTCGCTCGATCGCCGACCAGGCCCGCACCATCCGTATTCCGGTGCACATGATCGAGACGATCAACAAGCTCAACCGTATTTCCCGGCAGATGTTGCAGGAAATGGGTCGCGAACCGACTCCGGAAGAGCTTGGCGAACGCATGGAAATGCCTGAAGACAAGATCCGCAAGGTATTGAAGATCGCCAAAGAGCCGATCTCCATGGAAACCCCGATCGGTGATGACGAAGACTCCCACCTGGGTGACTTCATCGAAGACTCGACCATGCAGTCGCCAATCGATGTCGCCACTGTTGAGAGCCTTAAAGAAGCGACTCGCGAAGTTCTCTCCGGCCTCACTGCCCGTGAAGCCAAGGTCCTGCGCATGCGCTTCGGCATCGACATGAATACCGACCACACCCTCGAGGAAGTCGGTAAACAGTTCGACGTTACCCGCGAACGGATTCGTCAGATCGAAGCCAAGGCGTTGCGCAAGCTGCGCCACCCGACGAGAAGCGAGCATTTGCGCTCCTTCCTCGACGAGTGATCACAAAACCCCCAGCCCTGCTGGGGGTTTTGCTTTGTGCAGATAAAATCCTCCAGGCATCCCTCCCGCCGAATTGCCCGTCTACACTCGATCCTACTCCCCGAGCCATAACGAGACCGTTATGCCCAGAATGCCGGCTGTGTTTCTGCTGTGGCTGATGACCTGGACTGCAACGGCTGGCGCGCTGACTCTTACCGACGAAGAACGTAGCTGGCTTGCGGCCCACCCGGACTTGCGTCTGGGGGTCGATGCATCATGGCCACCTTTTGAATATCGCGACGAAGAAGGCCGTTATCAGGGCCTGGCGGCGGATTACATTCGCCTGATCCAGGAACGCCTGAGCATCAAGGTTACTCCCGTGGAGCCGGTCAGCTGGAGCCAGGTGCTGGAACAGGCCAGACAAGGCAAGCTGGACCTGCTGCCAGGGATCATGTCGACTCCCGAACGCCAGACTTATCTGGCCTTCACACGGCCCTACCTCGACTTCCCGATTGTGATCCTGGCCCACGAAGGCGGACCACAACCGCACAACCTCCGCGATCTGTATGGCCTGAAGATTGCCGTCGTGGAAAACTATGCGCCCCATGAACTGTTACGCACCCACCACCCAGACCTGAATCTGGTCGCCCTGCCGAATGTCAGCTCGGCACTCCAGGCCCTGGCCACCGATCAGGTCGATGCTGTAGTAGGTGATCTCGCCTCCAGCATCTGGAGCTTGCGCCAGCTTAAACTCGACGGTCTCTATGTCAGCGGTGAAACACCTTATCGCTACCAATTGGCGATGGGAGTACCACAACAAAACAAAATGCTGGTCGGTATTCTCGATAAAGTGCTGGCCGACCTGAGCCCCGAGGAAATAAGCCGCATCCAGGAACACTGGGTGGGCAATGTCCTCGACCACCGTAACTTCTGGTCCGGTCTTTTGTTGTATGGCCTGCCCGGAGTGCTGCTGCTGTTTACCGTGCTGGCAGTGGTTATTCGCATCAATCGTCGGCTCAGCTCGGAGATCTCGCGCCGGGTCGCGCTTGAGCAGGAGTTGCGCAGCAGCGAATACCACTACCGCGGTCTGGTAGAAAGCCTTTCGGCGATAGCCTGGGAGGCCCGCATAAGCGACTACACCTACAGCTATGTGTCACCCCACGCCGAAGAACTGCTCGGCTATCCCTTGCCTAACTGGCTGATCCCGGGCTTTTGGCTCAACATCATTCATCCCGCCGACCTGACCCGCGCCCAGACCTTTTGCGACCGTGAGATACTGGCCGGCCGCGATCACAGCGTCGATTACCGCGTGATCACCGCCGACGGCCGCTGCCTGTGGGTTCGCGATATCGTCAGCCTGATAGAGCACGGCCATGAGCCAGTTCTGCGCGGCCTGATGATCGACATCAGCGAAACCAAGCGAACCGAAGAAGCCTTGCGCCTGTCCGAGCAGAAATTCGCTTCGGTGTTCCAGCAGTGCCCGGACATCCTGGTTATCGCGCGGCTGTCCGACGGCTGCCTGCTGGAGGTCAATGAGGCCTTTGAGGAACAGATCGGCCTGAGCGCCGAACAGGTCATCGGCCAGACCGCCACAGATCTGAACATCTGGGGCGTACCCGACGTCGGCCCCGGCCTTTTGCAGCGCTTGCAGGCCGGCAGCATCCGCAACCTGGAAATGCCGTTCCGGCGCAACAACGGGCAATTGTTCACCGGGCTGATCTCCGCCGAGCCCTTCGACCTCGACACCACTCCCGCGCTGGTAGTGGTGGTGCGCGACATCAGCCAACTCAAGGAGACCCAGCAACAACTGCAAACCTCCGAAGAGAAATTCGCCAAAGCCTTCCATGCCTCACCCGATGGCTTGCTGCTGACCCGACAGAGCGATGGCTTGCTGATTGAGATCAACGAGGGTTTCAGCCGGATTACCGGCTTCAACAGTGCGATGTCCCTGGACCGTTCCACCCTGGACCTGGGTATCTGGGTCAACCTCAACGAACGCAAACAGATGCTCGACCTGCTGCAACGTGACGGTTTTGTCCGCGACTTCAGTTGCCATATCCGCCGTAGCGACGGGCAGATTCGCTTGTGCGAGCTCTCCAGCCGTCCGCTGCCCATCGCCGGCGAGGATTGCATCCTGACCATCGCTCGCGACATCACCGAGCGCCATCTGATGCAGGAAAAACTGCAACAGGCCGCCACGGTGTTCGAGAGCACCGCCGAAGGGGTGTTGATTACCGACACTCAACAGCACATCAGCGCAGTCAATCGAGCCTTCACCGAGATCACTGGTTACAGCGAAACCGAAGCGCTCGGCCATACCCCCAGGTTGCTTGCCTCAGGCTTGCACGACAGCGCCTTCTACGCCGCCATGTGGCACCAACTGACCGCCGAAGGCCATTGGCAGGGCGAGATTTCCAACCGGCGCAAAAATGGTGAGCTGTACCCCAGCTGGTTGACCATCAGTGCCGTGCGCAACCGGGACAAATTCATTACCCACTTCGTTGCGGTATTCGCTGACATCTCCAGCTTGAAGCACGCCCAGGCGCGCCTCGACTACCAGGCCCACCATGACCCACTGACCGGTTTGCCCAACCGCACCCTGTTCGAGAGCCGGCTGCTGACAGCGCTCAACAGCCAGCAAGAAAACGGCGGCCAGGGCGCCGTGCTGTTCCTCGATCTCGACCGTTTCAAACATATCAACGACAGCCTTGGCCATCCGGTCGGCGACCTGCTGCTCAGGGGTATTGCCGTACGCCTGAAAGAGCAACTGCGTGACATCGACACCGTGGCCCGCCTGGGCGGTGATGAGTTCATCATCCTGTTGCCGGGCCTGCAGCAAGCCAGCGACGCCGAGCACATCGCCAACAAGCTGCTCAACTGCTTTGGAGCCCCCTTCCAGGCCGGCGAGCACGAGTTCTTTATCAGTGCCAGCATTGGCACCAGTCTCTACCCACAGGACGGCTGCGACGTCGCCACGCTGATCAAGAATGCCGACGCGGCCATGTACCGTTCCAAATCCAAGGGCCGCAATCGGGTCGAAAGCTATACCCGCGACCTTACCGCCCAGGCCAGCGAACGCATCGCGCTGGAACATGAGTTGCGCCGGGCTATCGAACGCAACGAGCTATTGCTCTACTTCCAACCGAAAATCAGCCTCAAGGATCAATCCCTGGTCGGTGCCGAAGCCCTGCTGCGCTGGCGTCACCCGACTTTCGGCAACGTACCGCCCGAACACTTCATCCCACTGGCCGAAGAAAACGGCATGATCCTGCAAATTGGCGACTGGGTGCTGGAGCAAGCCTGCCAGCAACTGTACGAGTGGAACCGGATGTATGAGAGTTTTGGCCCCCTCTCGGTCAACCTGGCCGGGGCCCAATTGCGCCAACCGAACCTGCTCAACCGGATCGAGCAGCTACTCAACGACAACGGTCTCATGCCCGGCTTCCTGCAACTGGAAATCACCGAAAATTTCATCATGAGCCAGGCTGAAGAAGCACTGGACGTCCTGCATCAACTCAAACGCCTCGGTGTGCAGCTGGCCATCGACGACTTCGGCACCGGTTACTCGTCGCTGAGCTACCTCAAACGCCTGCCCCTGGACTTCCTGAAAATCGACCAGTCCTTCGTCCGCGGCCTGCCCGATGACCCCCACGATGCAGCCATCGTCCGCGCCATCATCGCCCTGGGCCGCAGCATGCAATTCACCGTAATCGCCGAAGGCGTCGAAACCCAGGCCCAGCAGCAATTCCTCGCGCTTGAGGGCTGTGAAGAGATCCAGGGCTACATCGTCAGCCTCCCCCTCCCCGCCGATGAATTCGCTGCAACCTTTCTTCGTATCAATCTTTCGGATTTTTCGGATAGCACAGCCGAGAAACCATCGTTATAATCCGCGGCCTACTGAGGGCCTATAGCTCAGTTGGTTAGAGCAGGGGACTCATAATCCCTTGGTCGTAGGTTCGAGTCCTACTGGGCCCACCAAACAAATCAAGGGGTTGCATTCGTACCCCCTTATTCTCTGAATTGACTGTCAATCACCGGTCAATCACCACAGCTGAAATCGTGACCGGCCGAGCTTGGCATTTCGTAGTCATCAGCAACAGCTTTTGCTTTGTGCCTCCCTTCGCCGATACAAAATCCCTCAGAACAGCAAGCAGTAGCTCGCGATCTCAAATTGACGGCCACCCTTTGAAATAGCGCACGATTAAACCGTCGAACGAGCTCGCGCGCGTACTGCTTAAGAAACTCTGAATGGTAATCGTGGATCGCTAGAAAAATCAGAACGACTGAAGCCTCGGACGATCAGGCCACTTCGTTGTAAGCGTACGGGGGACACACCTTTGGCCGTAGACGATCAAGATCAGAGCCGAAGTTTTGAATAAATACCGTCCACGGTGCACTCGTCGCCCTCAATCTCCAAAGTGCCGGAGCCGCCGCTGTATAAGTCTAGAACTGCATCCTCGTTCATTGCCATGCTGAAACAGCCGCTGGTATGTACGAACAGGTTCTGGCCGGAGACCTCATACCAGTCATCACCCTCCTGGGTTACCTCGACCTGATACTTTCCGGGAGCCTGCTGGGACATTTGCGAAATTGCACTCCACTTGACCACCTGTTTGCATTCGACCTGAACAGTCATTTGCATTCTCTGACCACCGATTGCATCGGATTTGACCAGCACGCTTTGTAACCATGGTCGGCAGAGAACGGCCCAGGCTGTGTAAAAACGCATGCTCCGTTTTGAAGTCTGCGTTGCTACGTAAAATCTTCCAGCGTTTGGTTAATCAGCAGACCAGAAATTTGCGTAGGAGCGCTATTTTCGTTCCGATTCCGACTGTCAAACCTGTTCTAAAACGTTTTTACACAGCCTCGGCCAAAAGTGGACGGTGGACACGGTGATGGCAAATGGGTAGGGTCATTGGCGCTGCTTTCGACTCTAGAGGGTAGCAGGGCTTGCCGTCATCCATGTCGCGTTTCTCCCTGAGCAATGTCGCGTATGCCGCGACCACCTCTAAGTTAGACAAGGACTTACAGGACGACAAGGAACGTTATACGACACGCCATCGCGACAAGAAACGCGACATGGCATGTCGCCTAAGGAGGCACCATGGATTTCGTAGTCATTGACGTTGAAACCGCCAATCCAGACCTTGCAAGCATCTGCCAAGTTGGCATCGCCGTTTTCTCAAACGGACAATTCTCAGAGTCATGGAGCACGCTCGTTAATCCAAATGACTACTTTGATTCTCACAACGTTTCAGTTCACGGCATAAATGAGGAAATGGTTGCATCGGCACCGCATTGGATAGAAGTACATGATCGCCTGAGAGCCAATTTCTCTAATCAAATATTGGCTAGCCATACGCCATTCGACAGAACTGCAATTCGCAGGGCCTGTGAAAAGTCTTCAACAACCTCACTTGATTGCCAGTGGCTTGATACGGCGCGAGTTGTTAGGCGCACTTGGCCTATTTTTTCGCAATCTGGTTATGGGCTTGCAAATGTTGCCGCTCACTTCGGCATAAGCCTCAAGCATCACGATGCAGAAGAGGATGCGCGTGCTGCGGGTGAAATATTACTTAGAGCAATTCAGGAAACTGGTTCAAGTGCTGCCGATTGGTGCTCTTTGGCATTGCGACCAACTGCTTCATTATCATCCTCCGAGGTTCGCACCGCCAATCCAGACGGCCCACTATTCGGTAATGTGGTTGTGTTCACCGGAGCACTTTCAATACCGCGCCAAGAAGCTGCCAATGTTGCATCGTTAGCAGGCTGCGATGTCGCAACTGGCGTCACGAAACATACCACTCTGCTTGTTGTCGGCGACCAAGACATTCGCATGCTGGCTGGCGCAGAAAAGAGCGCTAAGCATAGGAAGGCCGAAGAACTTATGGCTAAAGGCCAGAAAATTCGCATACTCGGAGAAAGCGACTTTGGCCACCTCATTGGTGTGTAGTCGTCATGACCCATATGGCGCATAACAAGTCATTCAAGGATCGACGTTTTGGAATGCGGCAATACGTGCCCTTAATTCCAAAGATAGGATCAAGAGGATTGCATGGACAAACTCATATCACTGGTTTCAAGCCTGGAAGCAGCAATTCGCTACCTTCTGAGTGGCGCTGTGATTGCGACCATATTGGTGATGAGCCTGAATGATCCTCGGACCATCTTTCAATGGGCTCTGTCCAATCAAGTTCCCACTGCATTGTGTGTGGCCCTTATCGGATTTACAGCTTTCTCAATCTACCGACTCGTTCTGTGGGTTGTTTTCGATTTTATAGCTTGGAAATTCAACGCGTCGGCGCCGGCAGAGTTTTTTGTGGAAGGTGTTAGCTATGCCAAGCCATACGCTAAGTTTCTTCGCTGGAGGCACTCAGAAGACCTGCCTCAGTCGCTTAGCGGCTATCTAACCTACCGCTGGTCTGTCGCACATTTCGCGCTCGTTTCACTTAGCGTTGCTGCGTTCGGCTTCTGGCAGATTTCTTTTCTTTACCGGGTGGAAAGGGAGCAGTGTCGTGATCGCAAACCAGTTGCGGCGGCGCAAGAGCCTAACTAGCGGTTCAAGCCACTCGGGACACCCCTTAAACTGAACGTTATGAATGCCTGCAAAGGGTCGATTACAGCCCTTCGCGACAGACAACAATCGGCCATGAGGAGACATTTGCTGCTTGGCTTGATCAGAGAAATGAAAGACCGCAACACGCCAATGAGCTGACCTTCGCAGAAGCACTTGCGATGTCGGCTCATCGGCCACAGCACCTCACCCGATAACACTGGTTATTTCAATCAGACGACACCGCAGCACCCCACATCCTGTGGCGAACTGGCAAAAACTGATCTTCACTGATTAAACGCGCCACATATCCATGGGGACTGCACCATGCCTAAAACAATGAAAGCCGCTGTCGTTCATGAGTTTGGCAAACCGCTGCAAATCCAGGAAGTGAAGGTACCTACCCCCGGTTCGGGCCAGGTCCTGGTCAAGATTGCCGCCTGCGGCGTATGCCATACCGACCTGCATGCCGCCGAAGGCGATTGGCCAGTCAAACCCAAGCCGCCCTTCATTCCAGGCCACGAGGGAGTGGGACAGGTCGTCGGCGTGGGGGCCGGAGTCAAGCACGTCAAGGAAGGTGACCGGGTAGGCGTCCCCTGGTTGCATTCCGCCTGCGGCCATTGTGAGCACTGCCTGGGCGGCTGGGAAACTCTCTGCCAATCCCAACAGAACACCGGCTACTCGGTGAATGGTGGCTTTGCCGAATATGCCCTGGCGGACGCCAACTTCGTCGGTCACTTGCCGGACAACATCGAATTCATCGAGATCGCCCCCATATTGTGTGCCGGCGTGACCGTCTATAAAGGCTTGAAGATGACCGACACCCGCCCCGGACAGTGGGTAGCAATCTCCGGCATCGGCGGCCTCGGCCATATGGCAGTGCAGTACGCCAAGGCCATGGGCCTGAACGTTGCCGCCGTGGATGTGGACAATCAGAAACTGGAATTCGCCCGGCACCTTGGCGCCACGCTCACCGTCAATGCCCTCGACCAGGACCCGGCAGCCTACTTGAAGAGTGAAATTGGCGGAACCCATGGCGCGCTGGTCACCGCCGTCTCGCCAAAGGCTTTCGCACAAGCTCTGGGCATGACTCGCCGCGGCGGAACCATCGTCCTCAACGGCCTACCGCCGGGCGAGTTCTCCCTGTCGATCTTCGATATGGTGCTCAACGGCACCACAGTGCGCGGCTCCATCGTCGGCACCCGGCTAGACCTGCAGGAAGCGCTGAGTTTCGCTGCCGAAGGCAAGGTCAAGGCGACGGTCCACAGCGAACCCCTGGAAAACATCAACGACATCTTCACCCGTATGCACAAAGGCCAGATCGAAGGCCGCATCGTGCTCGATCTCACAGTCTGATGCGTCGGATGCTGCTCGCCCAGACAGAACCGTGCCGGCAACGTGCTTACTTTAAGCTCTTGGGGTAAGCGATCAGGTACTGGCGGCTCTGCGCGTCGGCCTGCCCAGGGAACATCATCAAGTTGCCCAGCAGCAGGGTGGTTGGGCTCGCTAGCCATTCGTCCAGTGAGCCGACATCGCAAGTGCTTCTGCGAAGGTCAGCTCATTGGCGTGTTGCGGACTTTCATTTCTCTGATCAAGCCAAGCAGCAAATGTCTCCTCATGGCCGTTTTCTGCCTATCGCGAATGACCGGTTTGGGTCGTTCTGTGCCGGTCATGTCTACGAATCGAGCTGGTGAAATCCGATGCAAATGACTGGTCAGCTCGAATGCAAATGCGTGGGCAGGCCTGAGCAATTACCCGCCCAGCCACAGCCAGCGGCGAGTTGATCTAGGCTTCCTGCACCATCACTCAAGGACGATACCCATGTCAGATAACCCAGAAGCCAAGATCGCTACGGCGGACGCTTTGACATTGCTCCTACACAACCAGCACGCCATATGTGCCGCTATAGAAGAGATCACCAAGTGGCTCTCAGAAAATGGAGTGGGAAGTGTTGCCGCTCACGCAACAGCGGCCATGGAAACGCTGGACACAAATGCTCAAGCCATAACAGATGCCATTATGCGGCTACGCCAGTCATAGGCATCATCTAACGTCCCTCCCTCTTGCATAAGCGAATCCCGATTTAGGGTGGAAAAATGGGATTCTGTGGAGAGTGGGAAATTGCATCCCGCTTGACCATCCATTTGAATTGCCACCGACCAGTCCGTTGCATCCGTGCTGACCAACCGTTTGCATTCGACTTGACCAACAGGCGCCGTAGTGAAGACCGGCAAAGAACGGCCGAGGCTGTGTGAAAACGTTTTTGAGCGGATTTTACAGTCAGGATCGGAACGAAAATCGCGTTCCTACGCAAATTTCAGGTCTGCTGATTAACCAAACGCTGGCAGATTTCACGTAGCAACGCAGACTTCAAAACGGTGCATGCGTTTTCACACAGCCTGGGCCAAGAGCTGCCGCACGCCTCGGCGGTCCGGGCGACCATAATGTAATCAAGAGGGGTCATGGTCACTCACACGATTTCGATGCACGTGTAGCGATCGGCCCAGATATGCTGGTGGAATCGCAGACTTGGGATAGCAGGATGAGCAACAAGACCGCTTGGGAGAAAGCAGCTGAGGCACAGGGCACGACCGAATCGGAGCGTGCCCTTGCGCGGCTCGCCCGCAAAGCGTTCCTGAGTCTGTGGAGCTATCCAAATGTTCACAGCGACGAAGGGAGATCAGGCGGCAAGGGTGATGGCAAGGAGTTGGTGGACCTGCTGGTGGTTTTTGGCAACGATGTGCTGCTGTTCTCCGACAAGCACTGCGCGTTTCAGTCGGACGTGGACATCAAGGTTGCTTGGCCGCGTTGGTACAAGCGAGCCATCGAAAAGTCAGCAAAGCAACTTGTAGGGGCCGAACATTTCCTGCGTCGTTTCCCAGGCCGCGTGTTTGTCGACAAGTCATGTCAGACCGAGTTACCCGTGGAACTCCCGAACCCAAGCTTAGCCCGCTACTTCCTGATTGCTGTCACGCGAGGCGGCCATGAGGCAGCAGCTCGATACTTCGGCGGTGGAAGCAGCGGCAGCTTGATGCTCAACAGCATGCTTGAGGGCAACGCCCACTACGAACACCCTTTCGAAGTCGGCTTCCCACTGAAAGGCCGCCGCTTCGTCCACGTCCTCGATGAGGTAACAGTCGACGCCCTCTTAGAGGAACTGGACACCGTCCCGGACCTTGTCGACTACCTAGTCTGCAAGGAGCGCTATTTCGGCGCGAACGGCGTCGTAATGCACGTTGCCGGTGAAGAGGAATTGCTTGCGCAGTACATGTGCACGATGGAGAACGGTCGGCACACCTTGCCTAAAGTGCCACCTGGCACTGGGGCCGTCACCCTCTTGGAGGGCGATTGGCAGTACTACCGCTCAAGCCCTCAACGAGCGGCCAAGCGCGTGGCCGATCAGGGCAGCTACATGTGGGATGCACTCATTGAGTACCAAGCATCCTTCGTTCGCGCAGGGACAGCGATTGGGCTCCCCGAGATCCCCCCGGAGAGCGTCGACCACGAGCGAATCCTGCGTGCCTTCGCATCAGAGCCCCGACTGGCAAGACGCGATCTCGCCAACCAATTCCGCTTCGCTCTCTCGAAGAGCGAGCCCGGCAAGAAGTTCGCCCGCATGATCCTGAGCGGCGACACCATGTCCCGTGGGTACGTATTCCTAACTGTTCCAAAGCCACCAAATGTTGACTACCAGGATTACCGGGAGATGCGCTCGGCTGTACTGCTTGCATACTGCCACGGCATCAAGCTGCGCTTTCCCAGCGCGACCGAAGCGATTGGTATTGCATCCGAGCCCTTTTCCGAGCAAGTAGCTTCGCAAGACTTTTTGTACGTCGACCTTGCTCACGAGCTGAGCCCAGAGGAGTCCGCTCATTGGAAGGGCGTAATGGAGGAGCTCGACGTCCTGCAGACACCGGGCAAGGATGTGCAGTACTTCGGCGGAAGAGATCACGAATTCCCGATGCCGTTCAACTTTGGTGGCCCCAAGTTCTACGAGTACGGTTCTGGCACCCCAATGAACCGAGCTGAGCGTCGCAAAATGGCGAAAGAAGCTCGGAAAAAAGCCAAGAAGGCGAACAAGAAAAAGCGCTAATCGCCGTGGTTCAAGCGATGGAAGTGCGAAAGCGAGCCGACTGCGGGGTTGGCTGTAAGCGTCCTTTAATACCTGACGTTCATGGGGTGCAGGCG
This sequence comes from Pseudomonas sp. KH_050, assembly GCF_057838875.1. Taxonomy (NCBI): domain Bacteria; kingdom Pseudomonadati; phylum Pseudomonadota; class Gammaproteobacteria; order Pseudomonadales; family Pseudomonadaceae; genus Pseudomonas; species Pseudomonas sp. KH_050. The sequence goes on from NZ_CM174478.1 coordinate 6,108,688, forward strand.
ATCGGCCGCTATGGGTCGCTTTACCGCAATATGCATTGACAAGGTTGAGCTACCGATACTGTTTGTAGAGGCGCTGACACCTCCTGGGCTTGAGGCAATGCTGAGGCAAAAGTGGTCTTGCTCGGGCCTTGGAAAGAGGCGTTCGATTTCAGCGTAGTTGCGTGTGGGCACCCATCGGATTAAGTTGAAAAAGGCCCTCGACGGAAGCTAGCCAAGGTCGCGAAACCGCCACCGAGGCTGCTCTCAAAAAGGAACTTCAATCAGTGCAATCGCCACGGCCATTGCGCGGATCGGAGATGAACATGAAAAAGCACGCTCAAACGGGCGGGCGCAATGCCCTACCCATGTCAGTACACAACGTTGGATTCCTTCTCGATCGCCTCGGGCAGGACTGTGCCCCATTGCAGTTTCTGAGGGAGCTTACTCAGAACTCGATTGATGCCATCGCTCGAACCGGAAGGCCCGGCCACATCACCTGGGACGTTGACTGGACCCTTTACGACCTCGGCGATGTCATGAAGCTGTCGATCATTGATTGCGGCGACGGAATGACGGGGGAGGAGATGCAAAAGTTCATCAATCAACTTTCCTCTTCTGGGTCCGAACAGTCATTTACCAGCAATTACGGCATCGGCGCGAAGATTGCCGCCGCAACTCGAAATCCCTACGGGGTAATCTACCAGTCCTGGAAGAAAGGAGATGGATTCCAGGTCACTCTCGAAAAAGACCCGGATACGGGCGAGTATGGGCTGTGCCAATGGAAACTGGATGACGGCAGTTATTCCCACTACTTCCCACTGGCGGACGAAGTTAAACCGGACGAAATATCTGAGTCAGGAACCAAAGTCATCTTGCTGGGCAAGTTCAAGGAAGAAAACACAATGGCTGCGCCCGCGGAGGCAGCAGCCCCATCCCGTTGGATTTCCAAGTATCTGAACACTCGTTACTTTGAATTCCCAAGCGACGTAACCGTGAGGGCGCGGGAGGGTTGGGATTTTCCGAGATCTGACGCGGATCGGAATATTCTGAGGACGATCACCGGGCAGCGGCCGTACCTAGAGGCACATGCTGAGGCGTCCGGAGTACATGAGCTCTCGGGCGCACGGATTCATTGGTGGATTCTCAGGGATGAGCCCGCCATATCAAACAACAGCGGGTTCATCGAATCCGGCGGGCACGTTGCTGCCCTGTATCAAAATGAGCTCTATGATCGCGAAACGGCACGTGCGGGTACTGCAAAGCTGCAAAACTTCGGCGTTCTCTTTGGTACTCGATTTGTAGTTCTCTATGTGGAACCTGTTGCTGCGCCCGAGGTAAATCTCACTACGAACACAGCTCGAACGTCGCTTCTGCTCAACGGCTTGCTGCTCCCGTGGGCCGATTGGGCTTACGAGTTCCGTCAGAACATGCCTAAGCAACTGGCAGAGTTCATTCGTGAAAAGGGTTCTTCATCTTCCGACCAAGATCACGTTAAATCAATCAAGGAACGGCTCAAGGGCATAATCGACCTGTACAAAGTTAGTCGGTACCGCCCGAATCCTCAGGGAATCTATCTCTCAGACGAAAGCTCACGCGCACCCACTGGCCCCTCTTCAGACTCAGGCCATAAAGGCAAAGGGGGCGGCGGCGCAGTTGGAACCGCTTCTGGCGGTGATTCTCTCGGACTTCGGGATGGTGAACTCGGAAACATCTACCATTTCTTCGAAAAGAAAGGTGGTGTACCTAGCGATAAGGCAGAAACCGACCCCTTTCCAGTCGTACAGTGGGTGTCACTCCGCGAGGGGACACGCGACGAATATGAGATGGAGGACCGGGCCGCTCGATACCTGCCGGAGCAGAACATCCTGCGCGTGAACGCCGACTTTCGGGTGTTCACAGACATGGTCCGCCGCCTCTGCAAGGAAAGGAAGGACGCGCCGGACGGGACCATTGAGGGGGTGGTTACGGATGTAGTCCACGCATGGTTCGAGCAAGCCTTGATTGAGACAGTCATTGGACTCCAACAGCTCAAGGGCAGTAAGGAGTGGGGGGCGGAGCAAATGGCCGTGGCGCTCTCCGAGGAAGCCTTGACGGCAACCGTCATGCAGCGCTACCACGTGCACAATCAATGTCGCCGCGATCTGGGGGCGAAACTTGGTAAAGCGCTTCAAACAGAGTAACGCGAACGTTTGCGGCTCGGCGCACAACAAGGCCCTCAAGTGCGACGTCCACGCCTTCGACGTGGGAGCGCCTGAGCTTGGGCGCTAGAGACCGCTTTTGGCCGGTTGTTGACGATCGTGAAGTGCGGTCATCGACCCATAGCTGCCGGTGGGAATCGGCAGACACCGGCCAACAGGCGTCGTTCGTGGATCAAAGGAGTTGGCTGCCGACAGCCCCTACACTGGGGCACTCGCATGGCTTGGGGTTCCAACTCAATCAGCAGGGCGTTGTCAGCAGCGGGGCGAGAGGCGACGACTTCGTAGCCTGACCAGAAAGCGGCAAGATCAATAGGATGCACGGCGACAGCAGGGGCAGGTGAAGGGTGTGTTTAGGGACTGCCGATTTACCTGCTTCCCAGACGGTCAACTCGCTCGTACCCCCAGAGTCCGCGAATAACCTTAAATTTTTGCTTCGCTTTACTTTGCTGCGGTCACGGCGTATGGCGCATAAGCCTGTTTGACCGCATATACGGCGGCGGCGCATTCCTGCCATTGTTTGCAATCCAGGGGCAGGCCTGGAGTTTTGATAGCGGAATCGTCCGAGCGTTTCCCCAGCACGTTGTGGTTGTTCATCAGTACCGCTTTTGAGCCATCCATGTTGATGAACCAGCAGTACCGTTCGGTCTTATCCGAAACCTCCCGCGACGCGCAAGTGGCGGCAACAAGTGGCTCATCTGCAGGAAGTGTCAGGCTGAATTTGCCGCTGGCATCGGTCTGAGTGGTGATCGCCGACTCCGGCGCTGCCTCAGCGTAGGGCTTAGCACCGGATACATAGAGTAGATCTTCGTAGGCATATCGCAGGTACCTCTCTTCATCATCCAACATTCCGCGAATTGTTTTATATTTTTTGTATTGCTGTTTCTCTACTACTTCGTTGTATATAGCTTCGGTGGCCGCATATTTCATATACTGTTTTTCAAATTTTTCAGAGTGTTTGGCTACATCGGAGGCCAATGCCTGGTACATTCTAAGTTCATAGTCTTTGATCACTTGCAGGGAATGAAACGACACGAAGAGACCCCCAAGTGGGATGCTTTCACCGCCCCGCGTGACTACAAATATTTGGCCTTGGTAAGTCTTGGCGGATGGTGCAAATTGAGGAGTTTTGGCCAACTGATCTGGTAGGCTGCCGATAGGTTTGCCTTGCTGATTGGTGTACAGCACGTAGGACGTCGAGGCAAAGGCAACTGTAAGTGTGGCGAAGATGAAGAGGAGTGCGTTTTTCATGCTCCAGCTACCTTCAATTCTTAAGTGGAAAACCCCGTTCTCAGTCAAGACCAATTCGCTAGAAAGTTCCAGCCAGGCTGCTTGGCTGTTTTTGTTTGATTCCAAAAGAAACTCGTCACTGAGCGAGTCTAGGTGTCTAACCTGGCCGGGCTTTGCATGATGGCGACGTCTCCCCCGGTTTGAGTAGTGCCAAGCTTTATAGTCAAACCCAAGCAGTCAATCACTGAGACAGCCCCCAAGGTGGCAAGTCCGAGTAGGGTTAGATCTGTCCGCTCCTGGCCGAACTCTGCCGCTGCTGACCGGCAGCTTTGGGTTGCGCCGCCGTTAGCTGATCCAGGCAAAACACAGTGACCGTTGCCTAATCCATCCAAAGAGGCTTCATAAAAGCGTTCGTTGTACTGAGATTTGTGGCTTTGTGCAGTGGCCATCCAAGCGCAGACGGCCATGAACTACTTGCCATGGGTAGACAGCTCTGGCTCACCCTCTTTGGCGGCAATCCCGACCATCCAATGGCCGCCAGGCTCCATGACTGCCGTCAGCAAGTCGTAGGTTTTGATCATGTCGACCAATCCGGAGTGCCCGTACACGCTAGGTGAAAAAGCTGGATCGGTGCGCTTCAGGTAGGCGCCCAGTAAGCCTGCTGTGACCTTACCTTCAGTTGCACCACTGGCCAGTAACGACACAGCCTCAACAACAAACTTGGGCCTGCGCTTAACCACATGAGTTGCAGACTCCTCCTTGCTCGAACCCGTTTTAGGGGAGCAATCTGATTGATTGATTATGGCAGAGGCTGCCATTTGCTCTACAGCGGGGGCCGGACGGTTCCACTCGAAAAACTGATCACTGGCATTTCGCAAAGCATCAGGTGTCTTAGCTTCACCGACAATGCATATTGATGCTCCACGCTCGCGAAGTTTGCGACACAGGTAGGCGAAGTCAGAGTCGCTGGTAACTAGGCAGAACATGTCTGCTCTGTGATCAAAAAGGGCTTCCAGTGCATCGAGCGCAAGGGCGATATCGGACGTGTTTTTGCCGGAGGCGTACTGGTATTGAAGGCAGGGAGTGAAGGCCAGGCGGACCAGAGCTTCCTGCCATTTATTGGCCAGCGTGGCATGGTTGCCATAACCGCGCCGTAGAACGATCCGACCGAACTGCGCGACAACCCGAAGAGCGTGCTCCAAAACGTCGGGTGAAACATTGTCGCAATCTACGAGCACGGCAACGCGCGCATCTCCAGCAGTAGGGTGAGTGGCCATCTTCAACATCCTTGAACGGTCGGTGTTCTTTGTCGATACCCGACACCCTACGATATGTTGGGAAGTTGAACCACAGGCAAACCTTACCCGCCATGAAATTACACTGAGTGGCGGTAGATGTTGAGGATTGAAAATTCTAGCGACTGCCTGCCTCACCCCTCGCGCTAAAAAGACCTTCCGCCCTGTCCTCACTCAATAGGCTCTCGAGCTGGACCCCGACAGCGGTTCATTAGATGAGAGTCTGATGATTGCTACGACGACCAAGTGGTATCGCTTCGGCTACCCAATGGATCACCCCTAATTTACTGGACTGATCCGACTGGCTCCTTTTGGCCGTTCACTGCCGGTCGCCTCTTTGGCGCGCAGCGGTCAACACAAGTGAAAACGGCCGTCAGACCCAAACTGGATGGTGATCGCCCGCCCCAGCTGGCTATACCGTTGACAGATTGCTTGATGATGGTTTATCCGCGCGCTCGCGCGTACTGCTCCGAAAACTATCAAATCCCCTCACCCGTTAGGGCGCTCATAAATCACCAATTTCTTTTGGCAACGACTGAAAACACTTCAGTGGTTCTGCAATCGAACCACTTCAGCTTCTCCTCGACTGGAGCGAGGAGTCCTACGGGATGCTCCAGGGGAGTGTGGTTGTGCTTCTCGCATAAACTCGCTGCTACTGCGCAGTAGCCACCTAAATGCATGGTACGCGCGACAGGCGATGATATGGTTGATGTAAAGATCACAGGCCTAGCGTCACTTGGACGTTGAATTGGCGGCGTTGGAATAGAGGCCTGTCCAAAGCTGGGCGGTGCGTTCGATCAGCTTCATGTACTGATGAATCATGGCGCGATTCGCCATGCTCGGGCTGTCAGTGGCCGATCCTAGTCATTCCGGCGCCATCATCACCGCGAGCGTCATCTTGATGAATTCCTCATTCTTGTCGATGGCTTCAAGGGCGCCGCGCACGTTGTCGGCGACGTCAGCTGCCCCCCCGCTGCTCGACCCAATTCGAAAGCTCCAAGATGGCAGCTTCGAGGGCAAGTTGATTTTCGTTGATTTTAAACAGCAGCGAGGGGAGCAGATCTGAGTTTGGCATGATGTTTCCTCCATGAAGAGGAAAGGTAGCAGGTGTTGACTGGTTGAGAATGGCCTACTGAGCAAAGGTGTATTAGCAGACGACCTTTCTTTCAAGGAGCCCTGAGATATCAATTGTTCGGATTCCCTTCGTAAATGAGCCTCACTGCAGTAAGGCTTTTTTCAGGAATCAACCATGCTCGGTAAGGAGTTTTGTTCAAGGTATTTAGCGCGGATGCCCTCATGTATGGGGACATTCAGTTGGGGTTGCTGGAAGGTGAAGAGTAATCAGTCAGCCACTCCTCCACTGTTTGTTCTTCCGGTAGCTTGCGCGAAAGGACAGGTTCGTTAACTGCCGTGTACCCGCGTGTACTGATTACCGTTTTACCGTGGTTTTCAGTCCCCGTAGTTGGATTCCCTTGGAGGCCTTGGTTTTGCTGGGCTGGAGCCAAATCCTTGTCCGGCACTTTTGTCCGGCAATAGTCCGTCGCTTGTCCGGCAATTGTCCGTCCGTTGTCCGGCTGAAAGGCGTTACGCACCTCAGCAGAAGTGAGGGAAAGGGGGCGGAGCGATGCGGTATCCAGCCGAGTTTTTTGGCCGGCCATCATATCTGCAACGAACAGGATGCCCCGCAGGTTGCCCAGATAGTCATGGAGCGCCGACAGACGCCCGGGCATGGAAAGCCCGGTTGATTGCCAGAAACGATAGAGATGGCTGCGCTTACCAATGCGAAAGTGCCCTTTCGGCAGTGGAGTGCCTTTTTTCCCTGCCTTGATGGTAAGTTTACGATTCAGCTCCGCGTTGAAGATTGCGTGAGTATCCAGGCCACCTACAAACGAGGGAAGCTGGATCGTCACACCAGCCGCCTTGTTTTCGCCGTACAAGCCCGTCGAATAACCACCGTACTCATATGCATCCATTCCGAGCGTGACCAGAATTTCGTGCAGAAGAGCTGGTGAGTATTTGTCCATCCAATCCTGAGGTACAGACTTACCACTGGACGGGCGAATGACAAGCCGACCAAGCTCGATACTGATTTCGTCTCCTCGGCTGAGCAATTTCCCGACGGTAACGGTCATTGGAGCACCAAGGCTTTGGTCAGTTTGTCCTCCAGTGCGATCAGGTCAGCTACAGCGGCCAGCGTCACCCGGTCGACGGCGAGCGGTTGAAGGTGCATCGAAACAGCTACTTTCAACAGGCAAGCAGGGACCGTCACCGCCTCTTGGCAGCGTTGAAAATCCTCCATGGTTTAAACCCCTGACTGAATGGCGTTGCGCTCGTTGCGAGCGGCGATATTGGAGTCGGCCTGGGCACCGAAGTAATGACACGCCACGCCATGATGTGGGTGGCTGTGATTATCGGTCAGCGTGATACGTGGGGTTTTGAGGGCGGGTTCTTGAATATGCAACGCCTTAACAGACGCAGCAGGCATCGGGATGCTCAGCGCAATCTGGGCGATGACCGTAGCCGCCGCGCCAGTTTGCAGGCGAGCCAGAAGGCGGGTGCGCTCTGTGTCGGCACTGGTATCAGTCAAGGTTTCTTTCTTGGGGGCGGCCTGTTGGGCGATCTTATTTTTCTCCAGCATGTTAGGCGACCTCGCCGGTATGGCCTGCAGTGCGATCGACCAGGAACTGCGCCAGATCATTCACGCGATAGCGCACCAGACGGCCAACCTTGACGAAAGGCAGGTTGTAGCGACCAGTAGAACGCCAGACGGCGAGGGTGGTCTCCTTCACGGTGAGGACAACGGAGGTCTCCGCAGGGTCTACGTAGACGGGCGGGTTTTTCGGGTCGTAGCCGAGCTGTGCGGCAATCTCGAGTTTGATCACGGCAATATTGGCGGCATGTGTGGTGGTCATGTGGATAGCTCCGTATTAGCTGGTAATGACGGAGCCAAGGATCACGGTCTGCGATGGGTAGGGCCGACGTACCCAACCCACTACCCACTTACCCACTTACCCGCAGACCCACTTACCCCTTACCCCTTACCCCTTACCCCTTACCCAACATTGCGACTGTGCGAGATACTTGCGAATCGTTTCATCCGAGTCTGGTAGATCGAGATATTCCTTTACCAGTTTCGCTAGTTGGCGAATGGAAGCCGGCTTTTGCCTTCCTCGTTGGATCTCCTCCCCAGCGTCGCACCAGCGTTGATACTCCATCGCTCGGGCATCCCCATCCTCGCGTGGCCTATTGGCGAAAGCTAGATTCTGCTGGCGAGTGCGAATCCCAAGCGCCGCGTCGGACTCGTTGAATTTTCTCGTAGGATGGGGAGTGGTCAGTGTTGGTTGCGTCTTCTGAGCAGTAATCAACTCCTCCAGCGCATCCTCATCGATGGGTATGTCGTGACCAACCCGTGCAGCCCAATCAAAAAATGCTTTGAGCTCCCGAGGAGTGAAGGGAAAGCCCAACGCTGGCTCATTTACTCTGCCTCTGGGGTGCCGGGTAAGTGCAGCCAGCTCCTTCGGTGTCAGATCGATACCTTCTGGGAGCTTTTTGATATATATGCCATCGGCTTTGATTTCAAAACCGTTGCCAAAGTTTTCGGGGTCAAGGTGGCCCGAGCAGTCCGCTTCGGCAAATTCCATGAACTCGGCATATCCCAGCTCCATGCCTTCCAACTCGATGCTATCCAATTCCATATCGTTTCTCAGGCGTCCTACAAAGTGTAACCAGCCAGGTGGGTAGGTGATCCGCTTTCACACCGTCGAGCTAGGCAGACCGTAACTTGATCATACGGGGGCGGTTCGCCCCATCGCTGCAGTGATCTTCTCCAACGCCTCGCGTACCGGATCAGTGGCTAAATGGGCATAGCGGGCGGTGGTCACTGTCGTCGTGTGCCCCAACAGCTTGCCAACCATCGGAAGGCTCACGCCTTGGCCGACCAGCCAGCTTGCCGTTGTATGGCGAAGGTCATGGATGTGAAGGTCTGGAATTTCGGCCAGCGCCAACTCCGCAGCAAAGGCCTTGAGCATGGCATGCCAAGTCTTGCGAATTTCACCCATATGACCCGCCTTGGTCGGTGCGGGAAAAACCCAATCCCGGCTCACACCGACACGCTGGCGCAGAATCTCCAGAGCAGGTGGCGTCACCGGTATCGTATGGATCAGCTTGTTCTTGTGATGACTGCTGGGAATCGTCCAGATAGCAGTATTCAAGTCCAATTGGTCCCAACGCATCGCCTTGACGTTTCCCGACCGCGCCCCCGTGAACAGACACAGCCTGACCATGTCCGCTACGTCTTGGTTGCCTACGGAGTCGATGGCCTTGAACAAGGCCGGCATCTGCGAGGGTTTGATCCACTCTTCTCGCCGAACTTCGTGGTTGTCCTTGAGCGTTGACCAAGGATTGCGAAGGTCCAGGCCGTGATGCTTGATGGCATGGTTCCACATGGCACGGGCCAGCCGTTTCACGTGATTCGCCTCTACCGGCCCACTAACCACCGTGACATCACGAAAAATCTTGCCCACCAAGGCCGCGCTAATCTCACTCACGCGGCGTTTGGCGCGCTCTTTCAGGTGGCAGTCATACAGCCGCTGATCTTTCTTCCAACTGCGCTTGATCGGCTTGTCGGGAGACGGCCCGAGTGCACGCTCGCTTTTCCAGACATCCCACAAGTCGCCAACGGTCAACTCATCCTTTCTGGCAGAGGCAGCAGCGCGAACGCTCTCACCGGCATTCAGGCTCTTGAGCTTCTGCCGGGCTCCGACGCGGGCCTGTTCGACGGTCATGTCTGGAAACGTCCCCAGGCGTATGAACTCGTTATTGCCCTTGCGTCCCATGCCCGCGACGCGACGAATTACATAGAAGGTCTTGGAGCCTGCCGGAGTAACACAAAGGGAAAGCCCTAGGGTCTTGGCGTCCCGATACCAAGCACGCTTATCGGTCGGCTTGATTCCGTCCAAGGCAGTCTTGGTGAAACTGAAAGCGGTTTCTGTCGTGTTCACTGCATGCTTTCCGAACTGGGCTGTCAATCACCGGTCAATCACCAGTGGTCAAAAACCGTTAAACTTCGTAAAACAAGAATATGGCTGAAGCCCAATAAATACAAGGCTTTATCAATACTGGTAAAGCTGGGTAAAACGAAGAAAAAGAGACTCATAATCCCTTGGTCGCAGGTTCGAGTCCTGCTGGGCCCACCATACAAATTAAAGGCTTACGCTTAACGGCGTAGGCCTTTTTTGTTGGGCGGGTGGTTTTCGTACCTATGTAAAGTCTGTAAGGCGGGCCTGCCGCTGGTCTGTTGCGATGGGTAACCACACAGGTAGGTATACGATGGAATTCGCGCCGATTTATTCCCACTTGCCGGGCGCTTGATAAATGCAGGCTAAAACGGAGTAGCTACCATGCCTACCCTTTCGATTGATTCACACACCCGACTGCTTATCGCCAAAGCCATCATCTCTACCACAGGTGAAGCCGAAGCTATTCGTATCGTCCCGCTACCGGACGGCGGGCAATTGTTGGTGATGTTCAACTGTGGGCATATCGCCGTTGACTTCGTTTCAGAGCAGGACGATCTGTTTGACAGCCAGCGCCTCGTGTTCGACGTGTCCGCACTGGTCACGGATGACATGGAAAGCAATCGCGGCGATTGGGTCGGGTTGTTCCGACCCTGAGAAACCAGGCCACCGCAAGGTGGCCTTTTTTTATCGCCGACCGCGCTTGGCCAGCACCACAGGGGGTTGAGGTCGCTAGGGACCTCTCTCAGACACCACTACATAATCCTTTGGTCCACGGTTCAAGTCCGTGTGGGCCCACTGATTTTTGTTTTACGCGGATGCCAGAATATCGGATGACTCCCGTTGAGGTTGTAGGCAAACTCCGAGAATTGCGTAATGGGTGCGTTTGGGCACTTAGCCGCCTTGTTGGCGCTCTCTTCGACGGAATACCCTCCGGACGTCGCTGCCAATGCAGCGATCGGGTGTGGTAACCCGGTGAAACCAGCGCAATAGTGCACTCATCACGAGTACAGGCAGTTTTCTATGCCTGTGATCCTGATATGGCGGCTGTGCGTGGGACGCCCTCGGGCGTGCCGGTTTCCTTGGTTCCCGGTTTACCACCCTGCGTACAGCTGCCACCCCTTCGTGTGGTAACGAAAATGGCGGCTCCTCGAACCCAGGAGTAAAACCATGACCAAAGCAAATCCGTCCGCACCTTCAGAACTGAAAACCATCGGCTTCACGCCTTTCATCTATTGCTCGGATCAGCCGCTGTTCCACGTTTGTCGTGGCATTCCCATTGGCGATGCATTGGCACAGGCCTCCGATCTGCTGTTCCTCGCCAAGTCATTCACCGAGGATGCCGCCTACGCAAAAGACACCGACCGCCACGCCTGGGCTGCGCATTATCTGACGGCTATGAGCAAAGCGGTGATTGATGATGTGGTGAAGGTGCTGACACCGAGCCCCGCTCGGACGGCGACGGAGTCCGAACAATAGCGCGGGCTGATCCTTTGAAATACGCCCCGATTTTTCGGGGTTTCCAGATCGTGATCGGGACCGCCGCTGTAATGCCCGCCCCTTTACTGCGTCCAACGGCGAGCTGGATGCTTACGCCCAAACACTTAACGCTGGAATAGCCTGCACTCGCGGCAGCTGTTCAAGCATTTTGCCCGTCAACACGACCTCATACGAATCCTCAGCTCTCCCCCACAGGTCCACGAGGACCATGCGGTCTACCAGAACCCCTCCCAATCCGGTAATCGTATCGGCCAATTCCTCTACGATTTTTTGGGTCCTCGACCACAAGCGATCATTAATCTCTGTCAGCTCAGCAATGATGCGGTCAGACGACGCCGGATCCGTATCGGGGTAGGCGATATTTCGAAGCAAGTGCCGTAACTCTCTAATTTTCGCGGAATCCTGTTCAGCTCCAAGCCCTCCTTTCAGGATTGCTTCCGCTTTCGGCTCATCGACGTGTTTTTCGGGCGAATGCTTTGGGGGTAGTGTCTGCCCCATCGCTCCGGCGAAGAGGACCATCATCCGACCTTCCAAATGTTCCTTCATTTCTTCGATCGACGAAATTGACCGCGCCAGGGTAATGGAAGCCCCTCCGTGGTGCGCCAAGCCCACGGTAACTTTCAGGGTCACATCACCCGTTTCAAAGCCCAAAGCTCGGGCTACTACGTAGTGCCCCATTTCATGATGCGCAATCTGCAGTGCATAGTCTCGCAGAGCAGCAGGCATGCTCTTCATTTCGATCCTCTCGCTTCAAAGCCCCTGGTTGCGCATTCGACTACGAGTGACAGTTCGTGTCCATTCAATTCACCCGTTGATGGCGTGGAGTGCCTGTAACATGCTCAGCCATTGACGCATGCCGCCGGAGACTACCTTGCCTGACACCCGCCCTCCCGTTCTCGATGAAATCGACCGCCAACTGATTGCGGCGCTGCAGATCAATGCCCGCGAAAGCGTGGCCATGCTTGCCCGGCAGCTGGGCATCGCCCGCACCACGGTCACCTCACGCCTGGCGCGGCTGGAGAAGGCCCGGGTGATTACCGGCTACGGTGTGCGTCTCGGCCAGCGGCTGGTCGATGGCGGGTTGCAGGCCTATGTCGGGATTACCGTGCAGCCGCGCTCCGGCAAGGAAGTGCTGCGCCGGCTCAGTGCCATGGCCCAGGTGCAGCAGCTGTGTGCGGTGAGTGGCGAGTTTGATTACGTGGCGTGGCTGCGCACTGACTCGCCGGAACAGCTCGACCAGTTGCTCGACCAGATTGGCAGCGTCGATGGCGTGGAGAAAACCACCACTTCGATCATTCTCAGCAGCAAGATCGATCGCGGGCAGCCGGGTTAAGGCCGTCCGAAGATCCCCCGTAGCAGCTGGCGAAGCCTGCGTTCGAGCGCGAAGCGGTCGCAGTTCAGTCGACGCGTACTACCTGGGGTAATGCGCTAACAGGTTTACGACCGTTTCGCGGCCGGACGCAGGCTACTACGGAGGCCAGACAGTCATTTAGCTCATTAGCCTCGTCACATTGCTAAACAAGCATTCATATCGACGACACTTTGCGTCTTATTAACGTGTTCTACACTCCCTAGAATGGCGGCTGTCTTTTCCTCCTTCCAAACTCACAGCGGTCACAACCGCGCGAGTCGCCAGCAAGGTCAGCCATGAACAAGAACAATCGCCATCCTGCAGACGGTAAAAAACCGGTCACTATCTTCGGCCCGGACTTCCCTTTCGCGTTCGACGACTGGATCGAGCATCCGGCCGGCCTGGGCAGTATTCCAACGCAGCACCACGGGGCCGAAGTGGCGATCGTCGGTGCCGGGATCGCCGGGCTGGTGGCGGCTTACGAGCTGATGAAGCTGGGCCTGAAACCGGTGGTTTATGAGGCTTCGAAAATGGGCGGGCGTTTGCGCTCCCAGGCCTTTGAAGGCGCCGAAGGCATCATCGCCGAACTCGGCGGTATGCGTTTCCCGGTGTCGTCCACCGCGTTCTATCATTATGTCGACAAGCTTGGCCTGGAAACCAAACCCTTCCCCAACCCGCTGACACCCGCGTCGGGCAGCACGGTTATCGACCTCGAAGGCCAGACCCACTACGCGCAGAAGCTCGCCGACCTGCCCGCACTGTTCCAGGAAGTCGCCGACGCCTGGGCCGATGCATTGGAGGAAGGTTCGCGCTTCGGCGAGATCCAGCAAGCGATCCGCGACCGCGATGTGCCGCGCTTGAAAGAGCTGTGGAACACCCTGGTTCCGCTCTGGGATGACCGCACCTTCTACGACTTCGTCGCCACCTCGAAAGCCTTCGCCAAGTTGTCCTTCCATCACCGTGAAGTGTTTGGCCAGGTTGGCTTCGGTACCGGCGGCTGGGATTCGGATTTCCCCAACTCGATGCTGGAAATTTTCCGCGTGGTGATGACCAACTGCGATGACCACCAGCACCTGGTGGTTGGCGGCGTCGAACAAGTACCGCTGGGCATCTGGCGGCATGTACCCGAGCGTTGCGCTCATTGGCCCGCCGGCACCAGCCTGAGCTCGCTGCACAGCGGTGCGCCGCGCACTGGCGTTAAACGCATCGCCCACGCGGCCAACGGTCGTTTTGCCGTCACCGACAACTGGGGCGATACCCGGGAATACGCAGCAGTGCTGACCACTTGCCAGAGTTGGCTGCTGACCACCCAGATTGAATGCGACGAAAGCTTGTTCTCACAGAAAATGTGGATGGCCCTGGACCGCACCCGCTACATGCAGTCGTCGAAAACCTTTGTCATGGTCGACCGGCCGTTCTGGAAAGACAAAGATCCGGAAACCGGGCGCGACCTGATGAGCATGACCCTCACCGACCGCCTGACCCGTGGCACTTACCTCTTCGACAATGGCGACGACAAACCGGGGGTGATCTGCCTGTCGTACTCATGGATGAGCGACGCGTTGAAAATGCTCCCGCAACCGGTGGAAAAACGCGTGAAGCTGGCGTTGGACGCATTGAAGAAGATCTACCCGAAAGTAGATATCGCCGCGCGCATTATCGGCGACCCGATCACCGTATCCTGGGAAGCCGATCCGCATTTCCTCGGTGCCTTCAAGGGTGCGCTGCCGGGCCACTATCGCTATAACCAGCGCATGTATGCACACTTCATGCAGCAAGACATGCCCGTCGAGCAGCGCGGAATCTTCATTGCAGGCGACGATGTTTCATGGACCCCGGCATGGGTTGAAGGCGCGGTGCAGACTTCGCTGAACGCCGTGTGGGGCATCATGAAACACTTCGGCGGCGAAACTCATGCGCAGAATCCTGGCCCGGGTGATGTGTTCCATGAAATCGGCCCGATAGCCCTGCCCGAGTGACAGGAGTTCGATATGCGAGTAGCCCTTTACCAATGCCCGCCGCTGCCACTGGATGTCGCCGGCAATCTGCAGCGTCTGCAACACCTGGCAATGGAAGCCGGGGACGCGGATCTGCTGGTGCTGCCGGAGATGTTCCTGACCGGTTACAACATCGGCGTCGAGGCCGTCGGCGCATTGGCCGAGGCGCGGGACGGCGAGTCGGCGCAACACATTGCGAGCATCGCCAAGGCCTCGGGCGTCGCCATCCTCTATGGCTACCCGGAGCGCGGCGACGACGGGCAGATCTACAACGCCGTGCAGTTGATCGATGCCAAGGGCCAAAGCCTGTGCAATTACCGCAAGACTCACTTGTTCGGTGAACTCGATCACTCGATGTTCAGTGTCGGCCCGGACAAGTTTCCACTGGTGGAGCTGAACGGCTGGAAGCTTGGGTTCCTGATCTGCTATGACCTCGAATTCCCGGAAAACGCCCGGCGTCTGGCCTTGGCCGGTGCCGAGCTGATTCTGGTGCCGACGGCGAATATGATTCCGTACGACTTTATCGCCGACGTCACCGTGCGGGCCCGCGCCTTCGAAAACCAGTGTTATGTGGCGTACGCCAACTACTGCGGCCATGAAGGCGAGATCCACTACTGCGGTCAAAGCAGCATTGCCGCACCGAACGGCAGCCGCATCGCCCAGGCAGGTCTGGATGAGGCGCTGATCGCTGGAACGCTGGATCGGCAGTTGATGCTCGATTCCCGCGCCGCCAATCGCTACCTCCTTGATCGCCGACCCGAGCTTTATGGCGAGCTGAACAAGCGCTGATCTGTGGTTTTCGCTAGCATGAGCGCTTCTTACGTAGCGGAAGTGCTCATGCCTGCGCCGACCCACCTTCTCCCTCACACCGAAACCCTGGCCAACGGCCTACGGGTTTCGCTTCGTCATGCGCCCGGCTTGAAACGCTGCGCCGCTGCTTTACGGGTTGCCGCCGGCAGCCACGACGTACCGCCGGCCTGGCCTGGCCTGGCGCACTTTCTTGAGCACCTGTTGTTTCTCGGCACCGAACGCTTTCCCGCAAACGATGGGTTGATGGCCTACGTGCAACGCCACGGCGGACAGCTGAACGCTAGCACCCGCGAGCGCACCACCGATTTCTTCTTCGAATTGCAACCTAATGCCTTCGCTGGCGGACTTGAGCGTTTGTGCGACATGCTCGCCCACCCGCGTCTGAATCCGGACGATCAGTTGCGCGAACGGGAAGTACTGGAAGCGGAGTTCATTGCCTGGTCTCAGGATGCTGAGGCGCAGCGACACGTCGCCTTGTTCAACGGGCTCTCGCCCGATCATCCCTTGCGTGGTTTCCATGCCGGCAACCGCGACAGCCTGGCGGTGCAACAACCGGAGTTTCAACAGGCATTAAGCGCGCTTTATCAGCGCTTCTTTCAGACCGGCCAAATGACCTTGAGCCTTGCCGGGCCACAGTCTGTGGATGAATTACTGAGCTTGGCGCAACGCTTCAGCACCGACTTCACCGTCGGTGAGCAGCAACCGCAAAGCGCCCCGCCCACATTGATGACAACCGCAAATGGCCGTTATCAACAGACTGACGAACGCCGATTCAACCTGCTGTTTACGCTTGAACGCTTGCCGGACGCCTCCGGTGAAGCGTTGGATTTTCTCTGCACCTGGCTGAACGCTTCGAAACCGGGAGGCTTGTTCGCCGAGTTACGCCAGCGTCAACTGATCGACAACCTGAAGGCGACGCCGCTGTACCAGTTCGCCGGGCAAGCGGTGCTGCACGTTGAATTCAAGCTGACGGCCAACACCGCAACGCAAACCGGGACAATCAGCGAGCTGCTTGGCGATTGGCTGAGTTTCTTCGCCAGCCATGCCGATTGGTCTGAACTGCGCGAAGAATATGCCTTGTTGCAACGGCGAAAACATCAGGCCAGCAACGCCTTGACGCTTGCCCGTCTGGATTGCGAGAAGTTGAAGCCAGAACTCTCGGAGTCGGGTGCGATTGCCCTCAAGGCGATCTTGCAACAGATGAATCCGATGCCTGTGGATAACTTGACTGTCGCTTGGCAGCTGCCGCCTGCCAACCCTTTCCTACGCACCGCCGAGGCGCCAGCGCCGGCTGGTTTGATCCGTGGACAAACCAGCGCCCATAGGGGCTTGCGCACGTTTGCCCAGGATCGAACGCGCAGTCGCCGTGAACGTTCGCCCATGCAGTTCAGCCCGGCACTGGCGGACGACAGCGGCGAAGCGGCGATTTGCCTGCGCTGGCGTCTCGACACGGCACCGTCAGCCAATCTTCAACCGATACTCGCCCGCAGTCTGCAAAGCCTGTGCGACGACGCCCGTCAGGCGGGCGTCGATCTGTCCTTCAGCGAAACGGGCAACCAATGGCTGCTGAAAATGAGCGGGCTGCATGAGCCGATGCCGGCGATTCTCGAACAGGCGCTGCTGTGTCTGACGAAACCCGCCGCCGATGCCTGGAAAAGCAATGACTCGCCTGTGCCGATGATTGCGATTCGGCAGTTGCTCAAAGAGCTGCCCGAGCAATGCCTGGGACAGAGCCCGCGTCCTGCGCCGCAGCCTGTCAGCCATGAGGATCTGCAACAACAGTGGGCCACTGCACGCTGGGATGGACTGAGCGCAGGTCTGCCGGCAACCGGTCAAACGGCAATCACCCGTGTATTGAGCCGCGTGCCTGGCATTCCCGACAGTAGGATGACAGCGGCCGCCTCCATTGCCGGCCAACACCTCTGGAGTGAAGTGCCCAGCGACGCCAATGAAAATGCGCTGCTGCTGTTTTGCCCTACGCCCACTCAGGCACTGGCCGACGAAGCCGCGTGGCGCCTGCTGGCCCAACTTTGCCAAACGCCTTTCTATCAGCGCCTGCGGGTCGAACTGCAATTGGGCTATGCGGTGTTCAGCGGCGTCCGCCAGATCAACGGGCAGACCGGGCTGCTGTTCGGCGTGCAATCGCCGAACGCATCGGTGAAAGAGATCCTCGAACACATCGAAGCCTTCTTGAAGCAACTGCCCGAACTCATCTCGACGCTCGATGATGCGCCTTTGATCAATCAACGTCAGACCCTGGCCGAACAACTCGACGGCAATACCATGCCGTTTGCCCAGGCCTTTGAACTGCTGTGGCAGGGCAAACTGGGCGGCCATTCGTCGGATTACCTGCTTCAGTTGCAACAGTCCGTTTTGCTACTGGACCGCACAGCGTTGCTCGACGCGGCAAGGCGGTTGATTCACGCAGAAGGTGGCCGTAGATGCCTGGCCAGCGGTGCCTGCCCGGATGGCACCTGGCAACCGACTGCCGGATCATTACCGGGGCTGTAATGAGCTTTCTTCAATAGATATCTCCAATTAGCGGAAACGTTTCAGTAACATAGCCCGGCAAGCATCTGAACACCTCCCACGGGAGGTGGACTATATGTATAGAGTGAATTTTTCTCACCCGCCTGAAGGAACGTTTTTATGACCTGGTCCAAACCTGCTTACACCGACCTGCGTATCGGCTTTGAAGTCACCATGTACTTTGCTAGCCGTTGATGTATAGCGCAGCGCAACGCCTCGGCTAGCCGGGGCGTTTTCATTTTCAGCTTTTGTGTGATGGAGCGGCCATGTTTGTCCAGATTTTAGGTTCCGCCGCTGGCGGTGGTTTTCCGCAGTGGAACTGCAACTGCGTGAACTGCGCAGGTTTTCGCGACGGCAGCCTGAGGGCCGAGGCGCGTACTCAGTCATCCATCGCAATTTCCGATGACGGCGTGAACTGGGTGCTGTGCAATGCCTCGCCGGACATCCGCGCACAGCTGCAAAACTTCGCCCCGATGCAACCGGGCCGCGCCCTGCGTGATACCGGGATCAGCGCGATCATCCTGATGGACAGCCAGATCGATCACACCACCGGCCTGCTCAGCCTGCGAGAAGGTTGCCCACACCAGGTCTGGTGCACCGACATGGTCCACGAGGACCTGAGTACCGGTTTCCCGCTGTTCACCATGCTCACTCACTGGAATGGCGGGCTGAACTGGAACCGCATCGAGCTCGAAGGCACGTTCACCATCCCCGCCTGCCCGAACCTGCGCTTCACCCCGCTACCGCTGCGCAGCGCCGCACCGCCCTACTCGCCCCATCGCTTCGACCCACACCCCGGCGACAACATCGGGCTGATCGTCGAAGACCTGCGCACTGGCGGCAAGCTGTTCTATGCCCCAGGCCTGGGCAAGGTCGATGCACCGTTGCTGGAAATCATGGCCGGCAGCGACTGTTTGTTGGTGGACGGCACGATGTGGGACGACGACGAAATGCAGCGCCGTGGGGTTGGCACCCGTACCGGTCGGGAAATGGGCCATCTGGCACAGAACGGCCCCGGCGGTATGCTGGAAGTGCTGGAACAGTTGCCCAAGCAGCGCAAAATACTTATCCACATCAACAACACCAACCCGATCCTCGACGAAGACTCCGCCGAACGTACCGAACTTCTACGACGAAATGTCGAGGTGGCTTACGACGGAATGAGTATTGAGCTGTAACAGGCAATCGATTCAAGATCACTCGCGGGCACAATACCTGTGGCGAGGGAGCTTGCTCCCGCTCGGGTGCGAAGCAACCGTAAAACCGGCAAATGTGTTCTAGCTGAAGAACTGGTATCGGGCTTGCCCGCAACGCAAATTCACGGCTGTTCCCGGAGAGCCCAGATGACTGACCAACCAATGTCCCCCGCCGAATTCGAACAGGCGTTGCGCGCCAAGGGTGCCTACTACCACATCCATCACCCCTATCACGTGGCGATGTATGAAGGTCGGGCGACCCGCGAGCAGATCCAGGGCTGGGTTGCCAACCGTTTTTATTATCAGGTGAACATCCCGCTCAAGGACGCAGCGATCCTGGCCAACTGCCCGGACCGCGAGGTCCGCCGCGAATGGATTCAGCGTCTGCTGGACCACGATGGCGCGCCCGGTGAAGACGGCGGCATCGAAGCCTGGCTGCGGCTGGGCCAGGCAGTCGGCCTCGACCCGGATCAATTGCGTTCCCAGGAACTGGTCTTGCCCGGCGTGCGTTTTGCCGTCGACGCCTACGTCAACTTCGCCCGTCGGGCCAATTGGCAGGAAGCTGCCAGCAGCTCGCTGACTGAACTGTTCGCCCCGCAAATCCACCAGTCGCGACTCGACAGCTGGCCGCAGCATTACCCCTGGATCGACCCGGCCGGTTATGAGTATTTCCGCACTCGCCTGAGCCAGGCTCGACGTGATGTGGAACATGGGATGGCCATCACCCTGCAGCACTACACCACGCGGGTCGGCCAGGAACGCATGCTGGAAATTCTCCAGTTCAAACTGGACATCCTTTGGAGCATGCTTGATGCCATGAGCATGGCCTACGAACTGAACCGCCCGCCTTATCACAGCGTGACCGAGCAGCGGGTCTGGCACAAAGGGATCACCCTATGAGTTTCGATCGCAGCAAGATCCCGACCTGGCGCACCGGTTACCGTTACCAGTACGAACCGGCGCAAAAAGGCCATGTGCTGCTGTACCCCGAAGGCATGATCAAACTCAACGAAAGCGCCGCGCTGATTGGCGGCCTGATCGACGGAGAGCGTGACGTCGCGGCGATCATTGCCGAACTGGACGCCAAATTCCCCGGCGTCCCCGAGCTCGCTGACGACATCGAGCAATTCATGGAGGTCGCCCGTGCACAGCACTGGATCGAACTTGTCTGAGCAGGCGCTGCGGATACCGCCCAAGCCTGAAACCGGCCTGCCCTTGTGGCTGTTGGCCGAGCTGACCTACCGTTGCCCGCTGCAATGCCCCTATTGCTCGAATCCGCTGGATTTCGCCGAGCAGGGCAAGGAGCTGAGCACCGAACAGTGGATCAAGGTATTCCGCGAAGCACGGGAGATGGGCGCCGCGCAGCTGGGGTTTTCCGGCGGCGAACCGCTGGTGCGCCAGGACCTGGCCGAGTTGATTGGTGAAGCCCGCAAGCTGGGGTTCTACACCAACCTGATCACCTCCGGCATCGGCCTCACCGAGCAGAAAATCAGTGACTTCAAGAAAGCCGGGCTGGACCATATCCAGATCAGTTTCCAGGCCAGCGACGAGCAAGTGAACAACCTGCTGGCCGGTTCGAAAAAAGCCTTCGCGCAAAAGCTCGAAATGGCTCGTGCAGTGAAAGCCCACGGCTATCCGATGGTGCTGAACTTCGTCACCCATCGGCACAACATCGACAAGATCGACCGCATCATCGAGCTGTGCATCGCACTGGAAGCCGACTTCGTCGAGCTCGCCACCTGCCAGTTCTACGGCTGGGCTCAGCTCAATCGAGTCGGCCTGCTGCCAACCAAGGAGCAACTGGTTCGCGCCGAACGCGTCACCAACCAATACCGCGCCAAACTGGAAACTGAAGGGCATCCCTGCAAGCTGATTTTCGTCACCCCGGATTACTACGAAGAACGCCCCAAAGCCTGCATGAATGGCTGGGGCAGCATCTTCCTCACCGTCACTCCGGACGGCACCGCCCTACCGTGTCACGGCGCGCGGCAAATGCCGGTGCAATTCCCGAATGTGCGTGATCACAGCATGCAGCACATCTGGTATGACTCCTTTGGTTTCAATCGCTTTCGCGGCTATGACTGGATGCCCGAGCCCTGCCGCTCTTGCGATGAAAAAGAAAAGGACTTCGGCGGCTGTCGCTGCCAGGCCTTCATGCTCACGGGCGATGCAAGCAACGCCGATCCGGTGTGCAGCAAGTCGGAACATCATGGCGTGATTCTCCAGGCTCGCGAAGACGCCGAGCACGCGACCCAGACCATCGAACAACTGGCCTTTCGCAATGAACGAAACTCACGCCTCATCGTTAAAGGCTGAGCTCTTCAGCGCCGCACGGGCGGTCGCCGCCGGTATCGACTTCGCTGAACTGCAAGTCGGCCGGCACGGCCTGTTCTGGAATGAATACCGCCCCGAAGATGCGGCCTGCCGGATCTGGCACTGGCATGAGGGTCAGGCCCGCTGCCTGACTTCCTCGGGGTTCAGCGTGCGCAGTCGGGTCTATGAATATGGCGGCGGTTCGTTCTGCCTGAGCGATGACGGGCTGGTGTTCGTCAACGAAGCGGATCAGCAGTTGTACCGGCAATCACTCCAAGGTGAGGCTCCCCAGGCATTGACCCAGGGCGTATGCCGTTATGGCGATCTGCAGTTCGCTGCCGGGCAGGTTCTGGCGGTCGAAGAGAACCTTGATCAACACCGATTGGTCGCCATCGATAGCACCAGTGGGCAACGTCAGTTACTGGTCGAAGGCGCGGACTTCTATGCCGCGCCGACCTTGAGTCCAGACGGTCGGCGTCTGGCCTGGATCGAGTGGGATCGTCCCCATCAACCCTGGACCTCTACCCGCCTGATGGTCGCCGAGCATCAGGCTGACAGCGGTTGGAGCCCACCGCGTTGCGTGGCCGGCGATGGCGCCGAAGAGTCCCTGCAACAACCGCGTTTTGATCCGTCCGGTGGTCTTTATTGCCTGACGGATCGCGCAGGGTTCTGGCAACCCTGGAGCGAATCCGAATCAGGCTTGATCCCGCTGCCCGCCGCTGAGGCCGATCACGCACCCGCGCCCTGGCAACTCGGTGGCAGCACCTGGTTGCCACTGGGTGAAGGCGCTTACCTGGCGAGCTGGACCGAAGCAGGTTTTGGCCGACTGGGGCTGCGCCACGGTGATGGCTCGCTGGAGGATTTCACCAGCGACTACAGCCGATTCCGCAATCTGGCGCTGGATGAACAGTTTGTTTACTGCGTAGTTGCGTCGCCCATTAGCCCGGCGGCGGTGGTCGCTATCAATCGCGATACCCATGAAGTCAAGGTACTGGCCGGTGGTGTTGCGCCATTGCCTGCCGAGCAGATCAGTCGTCCGCAAACCTTGCGCTACCCAAGCGGCAAGGGCGAAGCCCATGGCTTTTTCTACCCGGCCATAAATGGTGTGGCCAAACCGCCCTTGGTGGTGTTTATCCACGGCGGCCCCACCTCCGCCTGCTACCCGATGCTCGATCCGCGTATCCAGTACTGGACACAACGAGGCTTCGCCATCGCCGACCTCAACTATCGCGGCAGCAGCGGCTACGGTCGCGCCTATCGACAAGCGTTGCATTTGAGCTGGGGCGAGGTGGATGTCGAGGACGCATGCGCGGTCGTCGCCCACCTCGCCGGGCAAGGGTTGATTGATGGCGAAAACACCTTCATCCGTGGTGGCAGTGCCGGCGGTTACACCACCCTCTGCGCGCTGGCGTTTCACCAGGTTTTCCGCGCCGGTGCCAGCCTGTACGGTGTCAGCGACCCGATCGCCCTGGCCCGCACTACCCACAAATTCGAGGGCGACTACCTCGACTGGCTGATCGGCGACCCCGAGCAGGACGTCGAACGCTACAAGGCCCGTACGCCATTGCTGCATGCCGGCAACATCCGCGTGCCGGTGATATTTTTCCAGGGCGAACTCGACGCCGTGGTCGTCCCGCAACAGACCCGTGACATGCTCAAAGCCTTGCAGGACAACGGCATCCCGGCCCAGGCGCATTACTACCCCGACGAACGCCACGGCTTTCGCAAGGCCGGCAATCAGGCTCATGCACTGGAGCAGGAATGGTTGTTTTATCGAGGGGTGATGGCTCGGGACTGACGGTGCCGATAGATCGCCAAGATCGCAGCCTGCGGCAGCTCCTACGCAAAGCCGGTTTGAGATATCAGGTGTAAACAAAACCCGTAGGAGCTGCCGCAGGCTGCGATCTTTTTTTGGGCACGCAGTACTTAACTGACTGGCACAAAAACCAAACGCCGCAAAATAGTGCGCCAGCTTCTTCGCCGCACCAATCCCACGCAAAACCTACCCATCACTTTCTGACACCCCCCACGTCCTTACAGTGTTTTCCTACATCCAGCTCTGTTGGCAAGACCCTTGCTCTAGCCTCTACAACGTTCCTTGCTGGAAGCTTTCCGATGCTGGTGATTCATCGCAGAATCGACCCTCAACCCCTCTGGGCCGCCGAACTGCACCTGAATTTCGAGGCCCGCAGCAAAAGCCGGTTGCGCTGTTTCAGTGCCGACGGTGAAGACGTCGGACTGTTTTTGGAGCGTGGCCAACCACCCTTGCGTGACGGCGAGTTCCTGCAAGCCGAAGACGGGCGCATCGTGCGAGTCTGCGCTCGCCCCGAGCGGCTGCTGCACGTCACCTGCGCCAATGCCTTTGAGCTGACCCGAGCCGCCTATCATCTGGGCAATCGGCATGTCGCGCTGCAGGTCGGTGATGGCTGGCTACGCCTGCTCGATGACTACGTACTCAAAGCCATGCTTGAACAGCTTGGCGCCCACACCGAGCCCCTCGAAGCGCCATTCCAGCCGGAACACGGTGCCTATGGCGGCGGCCACCACCATTCACGGCATGGCGACGAGGACTTCAACTACCCACCGCGCCTGCACCAGTTCGGCGTACGCCCATGAACCCGGCCTGGGCCTTGCTGCGCCTGGCCAGTCCACAGCTGCCGATTGGCGGCTACAGCTACTCCCAAGGGCTGGAAATGGCCGTGGAACAGGCGCGAGTAAGCGACCCGCAAACGGCCCGACGCTGGATCAGCGATCAGTTGCTGCTCAACCTGGCGCGCTTTGAAGCCCCGCTGTTGCTCGCTCACTGTCGCGCCGCGGCGGATGAAGACTGGGCCGAACTGCTGCAGCGCTGCGAAGAACACCGCGCCAGCCGCGAGACCCGCGAACTGCATCAGGAAAGCCGGCAAATGGGCTACTCCCTGCAACAGCTGCTCAATGGCTTGCCGGAACTCGACGCCCCCGCCCGGGCCTTTCTTGCGCAACATCCAGAACCGCACCTGGCTCTTGGCTGGGCGCTGGCTGCTCGCGCCTGGCAGATCAGCCCGCAGGACGCGCTGGCCGCCTGGCTCTGGAGCTGGCTGGAAAATCAACTGGCGGTGCTGATGAAGACCCTGCCACTCGGCCAACAAGCTGCCCAGCGCCTTACCAGCGAGCTGCTGCCGTTGCTGCAGCAGGCCCAGCACAAGGCTTCGAATATCACTCCCGATCATTACGGCAGCGCCACTTTTGGCCTGTCCCTGGCGTGCATGGCCCATGAACGCCAGTACAGCCGTCTATTCCGCTCCTAGGAGAACTACATGAACGCACAACCGTTGCGCGTTGGTATCGGCGGCCCGGTCGGTTCCGGCAAGACCGCCCTGACGCTGGCCCTGTGCCTGGCCCTGCGCGAACGCTACAACCTGGCGGTGGTCACCAACGACATCTACACCCGCGAAGATGCAGATTTTCTGGTTCGCAATGCGGCGTTGGCGCCGGAGCGGATCATCGGCGTGGAAACCGGTGGCTGCCCGCACACGGCGATTCGCGAGGATGCTTCGATCAACCTCGAAGCAGTGGATCAGTTGAATCGGCGCTTCCCGGGCCTGGATCTGATTCTGGTGGAGTCCGGCGGCGACAACCTGTCCGCGACCTTCAGCCCCGAACTGTCGGACTTGACCATCTATGTGATCGACGTCTCGGCCGGTGACAAGCTGCCACGCAAGGGCGGCCCGGGGATCTGTAAATCCGACCTGCTGGTCATCAACAAGATCGACCTTGCCCCACTGGTGGGCGCGTCCTTGGAGCTGATGGACAGCGACACCAAGCGCATGCGCGGCGACAAGCCGTTCGTTTTCAGCAACCAGAAAACCGGTTTCGGGCTGGACGCGATCGTCGCCTTTATCGAACGCCAGGGGCTGCTGACCGCGGCTTGATGCCTTCATTAACAAAGAACATCAACAAGGAAGCTTATTCATGACACTCAAACGTATCCTCGGCGCCGTCGCCTTGCTGCTCACTCCCGCTCTCGCCTTCGCCCACCCCGGCCATGGCGACAACGGTTTGATCGCTGGCATCAGCCACCCGATCGGCGGCCTCGATCACCTGCTGGCGATGCTCGCGGTCGGTCTGTGGGCCGCACAGCAGCAAGGCGCAGCGCGCTGGGCGCTACCCTGCACCTTTGTCGGCACTATGTTGATCGGTGGCATGCTCGGTTTTGAAGGGCTGAACCTGCCTGCGCTGGAAAGCGCGATCGCCGCTTCGGTGCTGGCGCTGGGCCTGGCCGTGGCGCTGGCAGTGCGTCCGCCGTTAAGTCTGGCGCTTGGCGCAACAGCCCTGTTTGCCCTGTTCCATGGCGCGGCGCATGGCCTGGAGCTGCCGGAGATGTACAGCCCTTGGCTCTATGCCGCAGGTTTCGTTGCTGCCACCGCGGCGCTGCATGCTGCCGGTTACGCAGTAGTGCGAGTATTGCCGCAAGCAGTTGCGCCCCTGGTGCGGCTGGCTGGAGCAGCGGCGGCGGCGACCGGGGTCTGGTTGTTGGCGGGTTGAATCTTTGGTGTTTGCTCGCGATGGGTGGTCTGAAAGACACCTCCTCTCTCAAGGCAACCTCTCTGCTACCATGTCGCGCAAACACCCCTGCCGTGACGACGCCAGCCGATGCCCGATGTTTCCAGCTCCGCCTCCCAGCCTGAATTGACCGCTCTGTTCGCGGCCGTGCAGCAGCATTTCCATGATGTGATCGTGCCGCTTTGGCAGGGTCCTGGCTGGAATGCCGAGCTGGCGCTGCCCTATGAAGCGCTGGATGCCGAACATCGGCCATTGCCGCCACAGCGCTACCGGGCCATGGCCTGCGCGCGGCAGTTGTACCTGTTTTCCAGCCTGATCGGCGAACCCGGGTTTCCCGCTGCCCGGGACCACGCTGCGGCGCTGTTTCGCGCGTTGCAGCGGCATTTCCACGACGCCGAGCATGGCGGCTGGTTCTACAGCATCGACGCCAAAGGCGCGCCGCTGGACCAGCGCAAAGACCTCTACACCCACGCGTTCATCATCTTTGCCTGCGCCCATTACTGGGACAAAGTTCGCGAACCGCTGGTGGAGTCGGCGCTCAATACCGCTCTGGAAGTGGTGGACGAGCGCTTCGCCGCCGACGACGGTTTGTATGAAGCCAGTCTCGACCGGGACTGGTCATCGCTCAAATCCGGGCCGTTGCAGAACCCCCTGATGCACCTGGCGGAAGCCTTCCTTGCCACGCTATCGGTTCGCCAGGACGCGGCCGTGCAATCGGCGCTTGGCTCACTGTGCGATGGCATGCAAAGGCGCTTCATCGACCGCCAGCACGGCGTAATGATGGAGAAGCCGTTGGGGGCTGTGGATAACTGGTTCGAGCCGGGGCATCAGTTCGAGTGGTTCTTCCTGCTCGAGTCATCCCCATTGCTCAAAGGTTCGCCGTTACACGCCTCGCTGGAACGCGCCTTCGTCTATGCCGAACAGGTCGGCGTCGATCCGCAAACCGGCACCGTCACTGGCATGCTGGATATCGACGGCAGCGTTCGCGACGGCACTCAGCGGATCTGGGCTCAAGCCGAGTACCTGCGTGCCCTGACATTGTGGCCTGACAACCAGGCGCTGCTGCAACGCCAGTTGAACGCGCTGCGACAGCGGTTTCTGCATACCGGTGGCTGGTATGAGTGCCTGGATGCGGCTGGCATCGTCAGCCGTCGGGATATGCCATCGACCACGCCTTATCATCTGGCGACCTGTTATCGCGGCCTGGTCGAATACTTCGGCTGACCATCAGCCCCCTGTGGTGAGGGGCTTGCCCCCGTTCGGCTGCAAGCCCCTCACCACAAAAGCAACCCGGTCTTAACCCTTGGCACCACGCTCAATGGCAAAACCACCCCAGGTCTGGCTCACCGGCATCAGCTCGAGGCTGTTGATGTTGATGTGTGCCGGGGTGTTGAGGACCCAGAAGATCGTCTCGGCGATGTCCTGCGGCTGGATCGGCTCGGCGCCAGCGTAGGTGGCATCGTAACGGGCCTGGTCACCGGCAAAGCGCACCAGGGAGAACTCGCTTTCGCACAGGCCCGGCTCGATGTTAGTCACCCGCACACCGGTGCCCTGCAGGTCGCAGCGCAGGTTCAGCGAGAACTGTTTGACGAAGGCTTTGCTCGCGCCATAGACGTGGCTGCCCGGGTACGGATAGTTACCGGCGATGGAACCCAGGTTGATGATCCCTGCACCGCGACCGTGGGCGATCAAGCGTGGCAGCAACAAGCGAGTGCTGTACATCAGGCCCTTGATGTTGGTATCGACCATGGTGTCCCAGTCGTCCAGATCGCACTTGGGTGCCGGGTCGACGCCCAGCGCCAGGCCGGCGTTGTTGATCAGCCCGCGCAGCTTGCTGAAGGACGGCGGCAGATTGGCAATCGCCTCCTCCATCGCCTTGCGGTCACGTACATCGAGCACCAGTCCGTGGACTTCGGTCTGTTTCGAGAGTTCGGCGCACAAGGCATTCAGGCGCTCTTCACGACGGCCTGTCAGCACCAATGACCATCCCGCCTCGGCAAAACGCCGGGCGCAGGCTTCACCAAAACCGGAGGTCGCGCCGGTAATAAACAGGGTGTTGGACATCGTGTTCTCCTTGCAGGGCCTGAATCAGCCGTCATTGAGTAAAAGTCGCCTTGCAGCATGCCCGGCTGGCGCCATAGCGGCAACCGAAGCGAAGGAAAAGTATGCGGTACAACCCTTCGCCAGCTGCTACGAAGAGCATGATCACTGTACGAAATTTGATCACACCATCCAAAGCCCGGCCCACCGTGGCCTGCAGCCATGTGCACGCATCTTATCCACAGCCCCGTCCACAGTCTTTGGGGGCAAGTGCAATTTCCTCAAAGCCGCTATCCACAGGGCCTGCAGCGGACTTTGCAAGTATTTTGCTTGACCCGCGGGAGCGTCACATGTAGCAGTCTGCAATCACTGCGCCCTTACCGTTCTCTGTACGATGGCGCCAAGCCAGTAATTACGCCGTCTTGCCGAGTCTTTCCAGAGTTTAACCACAGACTTATCCACAGGCTGTGCAACGTCTTTTCGGTCCATCTGCTGCGACAATAAAAAGATTGACAACGCCCGCCGCAAGCCACGTAAAAACCAATGATCAAAAAACAACCACAAGCCTGCAGGCCACGTAAACCAAGGCGTACAGCCAGATACTCCCACGTTACCCACAGCCAGTTCCACAGCAAACGGGGACAAGTCAAAACTGTGACAAAACAGTTATTTGCAGCGGCTATATGTCGCGCTTTAACAGGTTGTTAAATTTGTTTTCCACAATTTGCCGGAACACCTATGGGCGCCTGAAAAGTCTCGGACCGCAGGAGCTGCCGCAGGCTGCGATCTTTTCAAGCCACCACCGTATGTATAAAGGGGAGAATCAAAAACAAACACAAAAAAACGCCCTGACGCGGAATACGTCAGGGCGTTTTCTTATACGGACTAAATCTTAATGACCGCCGAGATAGGCGTTGCGCACCTCTTCATTGACCAGCAGCTCCTTGCCGGTACCGCTCAAGCGGATTTCGCCGTTCACCATCACGTACGCCCGATCCGACAACTTGAGCGCATGGTTGGCGTTCTGCTCCACCAGAAAGATCGTCATACCGGTTGCCGCCAGCTGGCGCAGGGTGGCAAAGATCTGTTTCACCACGATAGGCGCCAGCCCCAGGCTCGGCTCGTCGAGCAACAGCAGCTTGGGTCGACTCATCAGCGCCCGGGCGATGGCGAGCATCTGCTGCTCGCCGCCGGACATGGTCATGGCTCGTTGAGTACGCCGTTCCTTGAGCCGTGGAAACAGCTCGAACATGCGCTGCATGTCCTCGGTGGCGTACTTGTCACCGATCGGAATGGTGCCCATCAGCAGGTTTTCCTCGACCGTCATGTCGGGGAAAACCCGCCGTCCTTCCGGTGATTGAGCGATACCGTTGGAGGCGATGTAATGGGACGACTTGTGGGTAATGTCGACGCCCCGGTAGACAATCTGCCCATCCTCAGCCCGTGGCTGCCCGAAAATCGACATCAGCAGCGTCGACTTGCCGGCCCCGTTGGAGCCGATCAGGGCGACGGTTTCACCTTCATTGATGTGCAGCGAGACCTTCTTCAGGGCCTGGATCGGCCCGTAGAACACATCGACCTCTTTCAGTTCGAGGATCGGTTGACTCATACCAGTTCCTCTTCGTCAGCGCCCAGGTAGGCAGCGATCACCTTCGGATCGTGGCGGATCGCTTCAGGACCGCCTTCGGCAATCACGTTGCCGTGGTCCAGCACCACGATGTGGTCGGAAATGCTCATTACCATGCCCATGTCGTGTTCGATCAGCACCACGGTCAGATCATGCTCATCGCGCAGCAGCCGGATCATCGCGCTCAGCGCTTCGGTTTCTTGAGGGTTGAGGCCGGCAGCCGGTTCGTCGAGACAGATAAGCTTGGGCCGGGTGCACATGGCCCGGGCGATTTCCAGGCGCCGTTGCTGGCCGTAGGACAGCTCACCGGCCAGACGGTTGGCGCAGTCCATCAGATCCACCACTTCCAGCCAATAGAACGCGTGATCCAGCGCATCGCTTTCAGCCTTGCGATAGCTCTTGGTGTTGAGAATGCCCGACAGCAAGCTGCGGTTAACCCACATGTGCTGAGCCACCAGCAGGTTTTCCACCACCGACATTTCCCGGAACAGGCGAATGTTCTGGAAGGTCCGCGCCAGTCCGGCGCGGTTGATCAGGTGAGTGCCGCCAAACATCTTGTAGAACAGCCGGCTGGCGAATCTTCTCGGCGACACGAAATCGGTCGCGCGAAATGGCTCGCCAAGCATCTTGATGACGTTGATGGGCTCGCCACGGGTGTTGAGTTCGATCTTGCCACCGGAGGCTTTGTAGAAGCCGGTCAGGCAGTTGAACACCGTGGTCTTGCCTGCACCGTTGGGGCCAATCAGGGCGAAGATCGAGTTGCGTTTGACCTGCAGGCTGACGTCACTCAGGGCTTTGATGCCGCCGAAGTGCATCATCAGGTTCTCTACCGAGAGAATGACTTCATCGTTCATGGCGCCACTCCTTTACGCGGGGTCACACCGGTACGGCTGATGCGAATCAGGCCGCGTGGTCGCCAGATCATCATCACCACCATCAACACGCCGAACAGCAGCACCCGATATTCGGAGAAGGCGCGCAGCAACTCCGGCGCGACCGTGAGCACGAACGCGGCGATCACCACACCGACCGTCGAACCCATGCCGCCCAGTACCACGATGGCGAGAATCAGTGCCGATTCGAAGAAGGTGAACGATGACGGGTTGACGAAGCCCTGGTAGCTGGCGAAAAACACCCCCGCCAGACCGGCGGTGGAAGCACCGATGGTGAAGGCCGAGAGCTTGACCAGCACGTGGTTCAGGCCCATAGAGCGACAGGCGATTTCGTCTTCACGTAGCGCTTCCCAGGCCCGGCCGACCGGCATGCGGGTCAGGCGATGCTTGATATAGAGCACCAGCAACACCACCAGGAACAACACGATGTAGATGAACAGGAACTTGATGTTGGGGTTGTATTCGAGGCCGAAGAACTCATGGAACGGCACCCCTCCTTCCTTGGCCCGGCGTCCGAATTCCAGGCCGAAAAAGGTTGGCGATGGCACTGGCATGCCGTTCGGTCCGCCAGTGAAGGACAGCCAGTTGTTGAGGATCAGACGAATGATCTCGCCGAACCCCAGGGTCACGATAGCCAGGTAGTCCCCATGCATTCGCAAGACCGGGAAGCCGAGCAGGCATCCCGCGAGCCCCGCCGCGAGGGCCGACAATGGCAACACTGTCCAGAACCCCAGTCCGAGGTATTGATAACCCAACGCCAGGCCATAGGCACCGATGGCATAGAACGCCACATAACCCAGATCGAGCAGGCCGGCCAGGCCGACCACGATGTTCAGTCCAAGGCCGAGCAACACGTAGATCAGCCCGAGAATGACCACGGTCAGAATGTACTTGTTGGCAAAGAACGGAAACACGATGGCGATCACGATCAGCGCCGGAATGATCCAGCGCAGCCGTGACTTGTAGTCCGGCGCCAGCACATGCACGCCTGAGCCAGTGCTTTCGAAGCCATGGAGGACTTTCAAGCCTTTGGGAGTTTGCATGAACACGCTCATCGCGAAGCGTCCGAGCATGACGATCGCCACCAGCCAGCCAACGCGCGCCGGCTGGAGGTTGAAGCTGTAGCCTTCGAGCACCACGCCGACAATCGGCCCGAACACGATCAGCGAGATCAGCCCGGCCAGAATGGCGTCAATGACACTTTGTTTGATATCAATCGTTTTTTTGGCAGCAGACATACTTACACCTTCGCCACGAGTGGGCGACCCAGCAGGCCTTGAGGACGGAAGATCAGGATCAGCACCAGCAGCGAGAAACTGAACACGTCTTTGTAGTCAGAGTTGATCAGACCGGAGAACAGCGACTCGGAGATCCCGAGAATGATCCCGCCGAGCATGGCCCCGGGCAACGAACCGATCCCGCCCAGTACCGCCGCGGTGAACGCCTTGATGCCAATGACGAAGCCGGCATAGAAGTCAAACGTGCCGTAGTTCATGGTGATCAGCACGCCGGCCAAGGCCGCCATGGCTGCACCGATGATAAACACGTAGGAAATCACTCGGTCGGTGTTGATCCCCAGGATCGAGGCCATCTTGCGGTCTTGCTGGGTGGCGCGGCACATACGGCCGAGCTTGGTGTACTTGATGATGTAGGTCAGCACCGCCATCCCGGCAAATGCTGCGATCAGAATGAAGATCTTGGTGTAGGTGAGCTGGACGAAACCCGTGCCGATGTCGACTTTCAGCGCACCGGCAAGCAGCGTCGGCACCCCCTGTTGTTTTGCACCCTGACTGATCTGCGCGTAGTTCTGCAGGATCAACGAGATGCCGATAGCGCTGATCAGCGGCGCCAGGCGGGTGGAGTTGCGCAGCGGTTTATAAGCGACACGCTCGATGACCCAGCCGTAGATCCCCGTCACAACGACGGTGAACACCAGGGTTCCGAGAATGAGTAGCGGAAAGGATTCGATACCGAAGTAGGCCAGCAGAGCCAGACTGATTGCCGCGAGGTAAGCGGAAATCATGTAAACCTCGCCGTGGGCGAAGTTAATCATGCCAATGATGCCATAGACCATTGTGTAGCCGATGGCGATCAGACCATAGACGGACCCGAGGGTCAGTCCATTGATCAGTTGCTGCAGGAAAATACCATCCATAACGCAATCTCACACACTTGAGAGACTGCACAAACACCTGCTGCGACGGCTTGGGGTTCAACCACCCGGCAACACACACTTGTGCAGCTCTACGAGAAAAGACAGGTACTACACGGACACGCTTTGCGTCTGGCCGACACCGGGGCGTCGGCCAGATCAGAGGTTCATGTCACTTCTGTTTTTCCAGCTGGTGGTATTTGCCGTCCTTGTCCCACTGGTAAACCACGTAGTCGGAAACCTTCAGGTCGCCTTTGGCGTCCCAGGTCTTCTCGCCCATCACGGTTTTGACAGCGTTCGCTTTCAGCCATTTGGCCGCGTCTTCGCCCTTGGTGGATTTGGCACCGGTGAAGCCGGCGGCCAGTGCCTGGACTGAAGCGTAGGCGTACAGGGTGTAGCCCTCTGGCTCGTAACCCGACTTACGGAATTGCTCTACAACAGCCTTGCTCTCTGGCAGCATCCGCGGGTCGGCGCCGAAGGTCATGTACACACCGTCGACATACTGAGGACCGCCAGCAGTGGTCACTAGTTCGTCGGTAACAATGCCGTCATCGGACATGAACTTGACGTCTTTCAGACCTTGTTCGCGCAGTTGGCGAACCAGCGGCCCGGCTTCCGGGTGCAGGCCACCGAAGTAGACGATGTCGGCACCCGCGGCGCGAATCTTGGTAACCACGGCGCTGAAGTCTTTTTCCCCACGGGTCAGGCCTTCGTACAATACCGGAGTCACGCCGCGCTTGCTCAGCTGCGCCTTGGTGGCATCCGCCAGACCCTGGCCGTAGGTGTCCTTGTCGTGCAGTACCGCGACTTTCTTGCCCTTGAGCACGTCGACGATGTAGTCGCCGGCAACGATACCTTGCTGATCGTCACGCCCGCACATACGGAACATGGCGCTCAGGCCACGTTCGGTCACTGCCGGGTTAGTGGAGCCTGGGGTGATCGCGATCACGCCGGCATCGCTGTACACCTCGGAAGCCGGAATGGTCGAGGATGAGCAGAAGTGCCCGACCACGCCCGCCACCTTGTCCTGGTCAACCATGCGGTTGGCCACAGCCACGGCCTGTTTCGGCTCGCAAGCGTCATCGCCTTTCACCAACACGATCTTCTCGCCGTTGACGCCACCCTTGGCGTTGATCTCGTCAGCCGCTGCCTGTGCTCCTCTCATGTACTGCTCGCCGAACGATGCGTTAGCACCGGTCATTGGACCCGCTACCCCGAACTTGATGTCAGCCTGAGCAAACGCAGAAACACCCAACGCAGCTGACACTGCGAGGGCCAGAAAGCCTTTTTTGTAAAACGTCTGGGACATGAGGTGGTGCTCCATGGTTTTTTTAGTTGGCACTGCGACTTCACTGAATGCTCAGAGCAAGGGCCGTGCCATTGGTTTTTTATTCTGAAAAAAGTCGCTCTTTTATTGTTATATCGACTGTTTTGAGCCCATTTTCATTGGGCGTGCAACCGTCTAAACCGCGGAAGGTGAAACCTTTATTTTAAAAAGGTGCAACCTCAAAGTGCCATCATTGCAACCACGGCACCTAACGGCGTGCAACCACCCTGTAACAGACTGCGTCACCGAAGTGCACACTGTCGGTGCAAGACTGCTACAACCCGCACCACTACAGGCTAGTCGCTTCGCTGAAAAGCGCCGCTTCCAGCAACACATTTCGACAATCAGATAACGATCCGCAGGCACTGGCCCGCGTGATACAGGGAGAAGCCCGCCTCGTACAGGCAGCTGCGCAGCCCCACTCCGGCCAATGGCTGCATGGGCGCAAAGGGAATCGGCAAGGCTTGAGGATTTCCGTTACACAGGTAATCGGCAAAGGCTTTGCCGACCACGCTGCCAGTGGTCACGCCGCGGCCGTTATAGCCGGTGACTGCCACTAAACCGGGCGCCGGCTCGAACAGGCGCATCAAGTGATCAGGGGTAAAGGCAATACAGCCGGTCCAGGTGTACTCCCATTCCACCGGTTTGAGGTAGGGAAAGTAATGCTGCTGGACCCGGTCCGCCCAGGACTTCAAGAACCAGGTCGGCTTCTGATTGCCATTACCCAGGCTGCCAAGCAACAAGCGTCCCTCGGCATCCCGGCGAATGCTGCTCAGTACCTGACGGGTATCCCATGAGCCCTGGCCGCCAGGCAGAATCTGCTGTGCCGCCTCTTCGGTCAGCGGCTTTGAAGCCACCTGATAGTAATAACCGGGGAAGAAGTTGCGACGCAATTCCGTCCACTCGCCTTCGGTGTAGGCATTGGACGCAATCACCACCTGTTCGGCCAGTACGGAACCCTGTGCAGTCTGCACCGACCAGCGCTGACCCTGACGTTCCAGCTGGGTGACCGGCGAATGATCGAACAACTGACCGCCCAGACCCACTGCCGCCTTGGCCAGACCGCTGGTATAGGCCATCGGGTTCAAGGTGCCTGCACGCCGGTCGAGCAAGGCGGCGGCGATCTTTTTGGTGCCGGTGGCGGCTTCGCAGGCGGATCCGGTCAATAACTCCACCGGGGCACCGCGACGCTTCCATTGTTCTTCTCGACTGCGCAGGTCGGCTTCGCCGCGGGCGTTGTGGGCCATGTGCAAAGTGCCCTCGCGACGCAACTGGCAATCGATGTGGTATTTGTCGATCAGGCTGAACACCAAGGATGGCGCGGCGCCGAGCATGCGATTGAGCTGGCTGCCCACCGCGTTGCCGAAACCGGCTTCGATTTCGTCCGGAGGAATCCACATCCCGGCATTCACCAGCCCGACATTGCGTCCGGAGCCACCATGGCCCGTACGATGGGCTTCGAGTACACACACCCGCTTGCCTTGCTCAAGCAAATGAATCGCCGCCGACAGCCCGGTGATGCCGGCGCCGATCACGCAGACATCCACCGTCAGCTCGCCCTGAAGTAGCGCATTGTCAGGCCTTTGCGGCGTCAGTTTTTCCCATAGACATTCTTCGCGTAACGGCATTGCCAGACTCCGAAATGAAACCTAACCAACCCACGTTGTGTAAGAGCCCTGCGGCAGCTCCTACGCCGACCGGGGGCACCTGCAAAACCGCAGCCGTACGCAAATCCCCGTAGGAGCTGCCGCAGGCTGCGATCTTTTCAGGCGCACCAACATTCCATCAGTCGAACGTGATGCCCTGCGCCAACGGCAACTCCAGCGAATAGTTGACGGTATTGGTCTGGCGACGCATATACCCGCGCCATGCGTCG
Source organism: Pseudomonas sp. KH_050 (assembly GCF_057838875.1). NCBI lineage: Bacteria > Pseudomonadati > Pseudomonadota > Gammaproteobacteria > Pseudomonadales > Pseudomonadaceae > Pseudomonas > Pseudomonas sp. KH_050. Next base: position 6,144,555 of record NZ_CM174478.1, read on the forward strand.
GAGCCGGACTCACGCCCGCCGCCGGTTTCCTTCTCGCCACCGAAGGCGCCGCCGATTTCCGCGCCGCTCGGGCCGATGTTGACGTTGGCGATGCCGCAGTCACTGCCCACCGCCGACATGAACTGCTCGGCCTCACGCACGTCTGTGGTGAAGATGCACGACGACAGGCCTTGTGGCACAGCGTTGTTCAGGCGCAGCGCGTCGGCGAAATCCGTGTAACCCACCACGTACAGAATCGGCGCGAAGGTTTCAGTGCAGACCACATCGCTCTGCTCCGGCATCTCGACGATGGCCGGCGACACGTAATAGGCGTTGGGGAATTGCTCTTCCAGCTGACGCTTGCCACCGAACACCCGGCCGCCTTCGCTCAGTGCCTGCTCCAGCGCGTCCTGCATGTTCTCGAAGCTGTGCTTGTCGATCAGCGGACCGACCAGATTGCCTTCCAGCGGGTGGCCAATGCGCACTTTGGAATAAGCAGCCTTGAGGCGGGTGACAATTTCTTCTTTCACCGATTCATGAGCGATCAAGCGACGCAGGCTGGTGCAACGCTGACCGGCAGTACCGACCGCGCTGAACAGAATCGCCCGCACCGCCATATCGAGGTCGGCACTTGGACCGAGGATCATCGCGTTGTTGCCACCCAGCTCAAGAATGCTGCGGGCGAAACGCGCGGCGATTTTCGGCGCCACTTCACGGCCCATGCGGGTGCTGCCGGTGGCACTGATCAAGGCCACGCGCGGATCGTCGACCAGGGCTTCACCGGCATCACGACCGCCGATGATCACTTGGCTGAGGTACGGCGGCGCATCGCTGAAGTTCTTCAGCACGCGTTCGAACAGCGCCTGGCAGGCCAGTGCGGTCAGCGGGGTTTTCTCCGACGGTTTCCAGATCACTGCGTTACCGCAAACCAGCGCCAGCGTGGTGTTCCAGGCCCAGACCGCGACCGGGAAGTTGAACGCACTGATCACCCCGACCACCCCCAGCGGATGCCAGGATTCACGCATATGGTGGCCAGGACGTTCGGAAGCGATGGTCAGACCGTACAGCTGACGAGACAGGCCCACGGCGAAGTCGCAGATGTCGATCATCTCCTGCACTTCACCCAGACCTTCCTGAGTGATCTTGCCAGCTTCCCAGGATACCAACTCACCGAGATCGGCCTTGTATTCGCGCAGAATATCGCCCAACTGACGCACCAGCTCGCCACGACGCGGTGCCGGAACCTTGCGCCAGAGTTCGAACGCATGCTCTGCGCGACTGACCTGCTGCTCGACTTCGGCCGCGCCCTCCCAGTTCACGGCGGCAATACGACTGCCGTCAATCGGTGAGTGCACAGGCTGTTTACCGTTCTGGTACAGCGCCGGGTTCACACCAAGACGATCAAGCAATGCGGCAACCATGGGTCACTCCTCAAACATGAAAAACAAAAATTTCGTAGCCCGCAAACGCGGCTATTCAGGCCTCTAGTTGTAGCCGGACTGAGACTTGTCAACAAACGACCTTTAGGCGAGATATCATTCCGTTTATTCATGCTGCGTCGGCATCGCTGCGCTGAGACAAGAACAAGGGATCACCCATGCTGAATAAACGCCACCTGCCATCGATCACCGCACTGCAGTGCTTCGAGGCGGTCACCCGCCACTTGAGCTTCACCCGCGCCGCCGAAGAGCTGAACCTGACCCAAAGCGCCGTCAGCAAACAGGTCGCGCAGCTTGAGGAGTTGTTACAGCACTTGCTGTTCCGGCGTGTTCGCCGACGCCTGCAAATGACTCCGGCCGGTGACCTGTACCTGGTCGAAGTGCGCAAAATCCTCACCCAGGTCGAGATGTCGACCCACTACCTGCGCTCCTACGGCGGTGAAACCGAAGTGCTGCGGGTGTCGACGCCATCGACCTTCGGTGCGCGCTGGCTGGTGCCGCGGCTCAAGGGCTGGCGTTTGCGCCATCCGCATATCCATCTGGACCTGTGCAACGAGCAGGAAGCCGACGCCCTGCTGCAGGGGCGCAGCGATCTGGCGTTCTACTTCGGCCAGGGCTCGCGCCCCGGCACCGAGAGCCTGAGGTTATTCGGCGAAGAGCTGGTGCCGGTGTGTGCCCCCGGCAGCCTGCCGGAGACCCCCTTCACCGATCCGACGCAACTCAGCGAACTGGTGCTGCTGCAAAATGCCTCCCGTCCACAAGCCTGGCACGATTGGTTCGACAGCCAGGGCTACCAAACCGAGCACAGCTATCACGGCCCGCGTTTCGAAACCTTTTACATGTGCATCCGCGCCGCCCAGGTCGGTTGCGGCGTAGCGCTGCTGCCACGATTCCTGGTGGAAGAAGAACTGGCCGACGGCAAGCTGGTAATCCCATGGCAGCACGCAATGCCCAGCAGCGACGCCTATTACCTGGCCTACCCCGAGCATTCGGCGGAAGTGCCCAAGGTCCGGGATTTTGTGCGCTGGATGCTGGAGCAGGTGTAGGAGCTGCCGGAGGCTGCGATCTTTTGATCTTGGTCGTTAACGCAAGACTTACCTGCGCGGCGCTCTTGAAAAGATCGCAGCCTTCGGCAGCTCCTACCGGGGATATGTCTTCTCGGGAATCTTTGGGAACGCAAAAAACACTGGCAAAGCAGGCCATTGATATGCGCCACTAGCCCATTCATTGAAACAGCTGTGATGTCGCGACCCAAGCGGCGACCAGCCTGGAGATTCCCATTATGAGCGAGAGTGTGTTTGCCGAGCGCATCGTGCAGAACCTGCTCGACACCGACTTCTACAAGCTGACCATGATGCAGGCGGTGCTGCACAACTATCCCAACGTTGAAGTCGAATGGGAGTTCCGTTGCCGTAACAGTGAGGATTTGCGGCCGTATCTGGCCGAGATCCGTTTTCAGATCGAGCGTCTGGCCGAATTGAGCCTGAGCGCTGATCAATTGAGTTTCCTCGAACACATCAGCTTCCTGAAGCCGGACTTCCTGCGTTTTCTCGGCTTGTTCCGCTTCAATCTGCGCTACGTCCACACCGGTATCGAAAACGGCGAGTTGTTCATCCGCCTGCGCGGTCCGTGGCTGCACATTATTCTCTTCGAAGTGCCGCTGCTGGCGATCGTCAGTGAAGTGCGCAACCGCTATCGCTACCGCGAAATTATCCTGGAGCAGGCCCGCGAGCAGCTGTACCGCAAGTTTGACTGGCTGACGGCCAACGCCAGCGCCGATGAACTGGCGCATCTGCAGGTCGCCGACTTCGGCACCCGCCGGCGCTTCTCATACCGGGTCCAGGAAGAAGTGGTCAACGTGCTCAAGCATGACTTCCCGGGGCGGTTTGTCGGCACCAGCAACGTTCATCTGTCTCGTGAACTGGGCATGAAGCCGCTGGGCACCATGGCCCACGAATGGATCATGGCCCATCAGCAACTCGGCCCACGGCTGGTCGATAGCCAGATCGCCGCGCTCGATTGCTGGGTCCGCGAGTACCGCGGCCTGCTGGGGATCGCCCTGACCGATTGCATCACCACCGATGCCTTTCTCAGCGATTTCGATCTGTACTTCGCCAAGCTGTTCGACGGCCTGCGCCATGATTCCGGCGACCCGATCCTCTGGGCTGAAAAGGCCATCGCCCACTACCACAAGCTGGGCATCGAGCCGATGAGCAAGACCCTGGTGTTCTCCGACAGCCTGACACTGCCCCGGTCGTTGGAGATATTTCGTGCTTTACGTGGTCGGATCAATGTCAGCTTCGGGATCGGCACCAACCTGACGTGCGATATTCCTGGTGTCGAGCCGATGAGCATCGTGCTTAAAATGACCGCCTGCGATGGTGAGCCCGTCGCCAAGATTTCCGATGAACCGGGCAAGACCCATTGCACGGATCCTAATTTTGTCGCTTATTTGCGCCACGTTTTCAAAGTACCTGCCGCCCTATCCGGCAAAATCTAGCAAGGAGTGAATCATGCAAGCCGTACAGCGTGAGATTGCTGAACAGCTCAAGGTCCAACCGCCCTTTACTGACCAGGCCGCCCTTGAGGCGGAAATCGCCCGACGGATTACCTTTATCCAGGATTGCCTGCTGAACTCGGGGCTCAAAACTCTGGTGCTGGGTATCAGCGGTGGCGTCGACTCCCTGACCGCCGGTCTACTGGCTCAACGGGCCATGGAACAACTGCGCGAACGGACCGCGGACCCGCAATACCGTTTTATCGCGGTGCGGTTGCCCTATGAGATCCAGTTCGATGAACCCGACGCCCAAGCGGCGGTGGACTTCATCGCGCCGGACGAGCGCCACACCGTGAACATCGGCCCGGCGGTCAAGTCACTGGCCAATGAAGTGGCGGCCTTTGAAGGCAAGCACGCGGTCTCGGTGGATTTTGTCCTGGGCAACACCAAGGCGCGGATGCGTATGCTTGCGCAGTACACCATCGCCGGCGCTGCTCAAGGCCTGGTGATCGGCACCGACCACGCCGCGGAAGCGGTGATGGGCTTCTTCACCAAGTTCGGCGACGGCGCCTGCGATCTAGCGCCACTGAGCGGGCTGGTGAAAAATCAGGTCCGGGCTATTGCCCGGCATTTCGGTGCGCCGGAGTCGCTGGTGGAAAAAATCCCCACCGCCGACCTGGAAGATCTGTCTCCGGGCAAACCGGATGAAGCCTCCCACGGCGTGACCTATGCCGAGATCGATGCGTTCCTGCACGGCCAACCGGTGCGAGAAGAAGCCTTCAAGATCATCTGCGACACCTACAGGAAAACCCATCACAAGCGCGTAATGCCGTTCGCGCCGTAACCAGCGGCCGGGCAGTCGACAAAAAGCCCACTGACAGGTTGACCGTCAGTGGGCTTTTTTTTGGCTGAATCTTGCGGTGATCATTCAGCCGTCATCGTGAGCAATCGATCACTTCAGAACAACAGCGCCTTTCATCATCGAGTTGTGGCCCGGGAACGAGCAGAAGAACTCGTAGCTTTCGCCAGCAGTCAGTTTCGAGACGTCGAAGGTCACCGAGTCTTTCTCGCCACCGCCGATGATCTTGGTGTGGGCGATGATGCGAGCGTCGCCTTCCTTCAGGTAGCTCTTGTCGATACCGGCGGCCATGCCATCGGTGGCGACGCCCGCCATGTCTGCGCTTTTGCTCAGTACCCAGTTATGGCCCATGACGTTTTTCGGCAACTTGCCGGAGTGACCCAGGTTGACGGTGAAAGTCTTGCAGCTCTTGTCGATGGTGATCTCCTTGGTATTGAAGGACATCTGATCGGTGGAGTCGACCAGCGGTACCTATGAAAAGACCCAGCGCGAGGTTTAATCCTTGGAGAGCCATCAGCCAGCCATTACTCTGAGGTCATCACTGACCACGGAGTAAGGCATGTCTTTAGCGTCTGTTTGTGTATTTTGTGGTGCCAGTACCGGCACCCATCCGGCTTACCGCGAAGCAGCAATTGCCTTGGGACAGGAACTGGCCCGGCGCAAGCTGACCCTGGTCTATGGCGGCGGCGCGGTCGGTTTGATGGGAATCGTCGCCGATGCCGCGCTGGCGGCGGGCGGTGAAGTGATCGGGATCATTCCCCAAAGCCTGAAGAGCTCGGAAATCGGCCACGAAGGCCTGACCCGCCTGGAGGTGGTCGACGGCATGCATGCGCGCAAGGCCCGCATGGCTGAGCTGAGCGACGCCTTTATTGCCCTTCCGGGTGGTTTGGGCACTCTGGAAGAACTGTTCGAAGTCTGGACCTGGGGCCAGCTCGGCTACCATGGCAAACCGCTTGGCCTGTTGGAAGTGAGTGGCTTTTACCAGAAACTCACCGGTTTTCTTGATCATGTCGTCGGTGAAGGCTTCGTTCGCGACCATCACCGTGCCATGCTGCAAGTGAGCGAATCGCCGCAATTATTGCTCGATGCGCTGGATGCCTGGAAACCCTCGGTACCGCCAAAATGGGCCGGGCAAAAACCCAGCTAACCCTTGAGCCCTGTTTAAAGGCAGAATACGCGCCGCTCAACCTCACCTTCGACCCCAGAGGATCGCCCATGGCTAAACCTAATTACTCGTTCGCCAAACGTCAGAGAGACTTGGCTAAAGAGCAGAAGAAAGAGGAAAAGCTTCAACGCAAGAAAGCTACAGCTGAAGAAGAGGCCACCGCACTGAACCCGGATGCAGAGGGTGAAGTGGTTGCCGATGACGTTGAAGCACCGAAAGATCAGGCGCCTGACGCCTGAGTCCCTCCGGGCCGGATGATCTGATCAGGCCCATCGGATCTGTGTCCAGGGTCAGCAGTTACGCTGCTGACCCTCACAGCGCCACACTCCAATTGCACAAATCCCCAAATCGATCGCGGACCTTGTGGCGAGGGAGCTTGCTCCCGCTGGAACGCGAAGCGGTCCTAAAACCTGCATCCCCGTTTAATCAGATACACCGCGCTCACCGTTTTTGCGACTGCTGCGCCCGAGCGCGGACCGGCCAGCGGGAGCAAGCTCCCTCGCCACAATGACCGCGCCAGCTCATGAATCGTGTTCATCCAACGGCATCACCGTCACCCGAACCTCGGGATCATGACTCCCTCCCCCCAGAATCACTCCGCGTAACGGCGACACATCGGAAAAGTCCCGACCCCAAGCCAGGGTGATGTGCTCCAGCGCTGGCTGCACATTGTTGGTGGGGTCGAAGTCGACCCAACCCAGCACCGGACAAAACACCGAGACCCAGGCGTGGGACGCATCAGCTCCGATCAGCCGCGGCTGACCCGGTGGTGGCTGGGTCAGCAGGTAGCCGCTGACATAACGCGCCGCCAGCCCACGAGAGCGCAGGCAGGCGAGCATCAGGTGGGCAAAATCCTGGCACACCCCGCGTCGACGCTCCAGCACTTCCACCAGCGGCGTGGCGACCTGGGTCGCCTCGGCATCGAAGGTGAACTCGCTGAAGATTTTCTCCATCAAGGCCTGAACCCCCAGCATCAACGGCCTACCGAGGGGAAAGCAGCTCTCGGAAAACTCGACGAAGCTGCTCTTCAGATGCACGTAAGGCGATTCGAAGCGATAGCGACAGGCGTCTAGCAACGCCGAGGAAACCGGCTGGCCGCTGTAAGTCAGCGCACTACGGGTCAGGTCCCAAGCCAGTGACTGATTGAACTCCAGCGCGGGCCTGGCCAGCACCTCAATTCTGAGCCGGGCATTGACCCGCAGTTCATCGTGAGGCCGTTCGAAAGCCAGGCGGGTCAGCGGGTTGCCGAACACATCCAGCTCATCGCGACGCGAAGTCGGCTCCGGGCCGATCAGCAGTTGCTGTTCGGTGCAGCGCTGCCAGACACAAGGTCGCGGCCATAGGTGCGCAAGCTGCTGGGCCAGCGACACCGGGCTGTCGTAGTGATAGTGGGTGTCGTGAAGAATCTGGTAATGGGCGCTCATCAGACCGACACCGTTTGTTGGCTGACATCATCGACGTGAGCGAAATGCCGCAATGCCAGGCGATCGGACACCTGACCGCTGGCCTCGGCGACTTCCTGCAGCAGGTCCGCCAGGCCATCAAGGGCGGAGCGCACACTGGCCTCGCCGAACAGCGGATTCTCCAGGCATCGAAGATCGAAGCACGCCAGGCGATCTACCAACCTGGGCAGCCCGACCTCGCGCGGTACGCCAAAATCATCGTTCAAGCGCTTGAGGGTGTGGGTCACCAGTTTCAACTGAAACAGCACCGCGTGGGGGTTCTGCTCATCGAGCAGCAACAGGTCGAGCACTGGAATCAGCTGCGCCACCGCCAGGTAGCGCGAGCGATAGGTAATGCTGCTGTTACCCAGCTCCAGCAACCATTCCAACCCGGCCTGATCGAATGCCGCAGCGCCACGCAGGAACGCCGCCAGGCTGCTGCTGAGAAATTGCAGCCGCTCGAGTCGCCGACCGATCATCAAGAAGCGCCAGCCTTCGTCGCGAGTCATGTCGTCCAGGGCAAAGCCGGACAGTGCCGCCAGCGACATGACCAAGCGGTTGAGAAAATCCAGCAGCTCGCCAAAGTCCGGCTCTTCGGTTTCCAGCTCCAGGGCTTCGCGTTGCAGCTCCACCAACGCCTGCCAGTTCTCCCGCGAGAGTTTGCCGCGCACCTGGGAGGCTGCCCACTGCAAGCGCTGCAGATTGGAGCGCAGGCTGAATGACCAGTCGTCACCGAGCAACGCCGCCAGCAGCCGCTCAGGCAACTCGCCCTCCTCCGGCAGCAGCATCAGGCTCTCACCGAGATCGATCGCGGCCTGCAGCGCCTGCGGATCATCTCCGTCGACATACCGTGCCAGCATGATTCGCAGCAGCCGGGCGCTGTCGTCGCATCGCTCGCAATAACGGCCGAACCAGAACAGGTTTTCCACCACCCGCGAAGGCAGGTATGGATCGCGCCGTACCAGGTCCTGCACGCCAATGGTCCGCTGGGCCTTCCATTGCTCGCCACTCGGCGCACGCTCACCCAGCACCCAGGTGTCCTTGCTCGCGCCGCCGCGCTGCATCGATACCACCTCGGCGTCTGCCTCGGCCGCGACCCGGGTCAAGCCACCGGGCAGCACCCGATACCCCTTGGCACTGGCCACCGCATAGACTCGCATGCCGATCGCTCGCGGCTGCAACTGGCCGTCTTCGGCTTGCCAGATCGGCGCTTGGGACAACTGCGCCAACTCCTGAGCGACATACGCATAGGGCCGGGCCTGCATGCGCTCGGCCAGGGCCTGACGTTGCTTTTCACTCAGGTCGCGACCTAATACCGGGGCAAAACTCTGTGAAGGAAAAGCCGGTTTGATCAGCAGCTCCGGCAGTTTTTCCAGTGCCTGAGCCAATACCGGCGCTTCACCGCACCACCAGGTGGCGATGGACGGCAGCAGCAGTTCTTCGCCGAACAGGAACTGATTGATCCGTGGCAGAAACCCCAGCAACCCCGGCGACTCCAGTACCCCACTGCCCAAGGCATTGGCCACCAGCACCCGCCCCTGACGGACTGCTTCGAGCAGACCCGGGACACCCAGGGCCGAGTCGGTGCGCAGTTCCAGCGGGTCGCAGAAGTCATCGTCGAGCCGGCGCATGATGGCGTGCACCCGACGCAGACCGCTCAGGGTCTTCAGGTAGACCGTGGCGTCGCGCACGGTCAGATCACCGCCCTCGACCAACGGATAGCCGAGCTGGCGCGCCAGATACAGATGCTCGAAGTAACTCTCGTTGAAACGCCCCGGCGTCAGCAGCACTACCAGCGGCGCTTCATCATCACTCGGCGCCTGGCGAGCCAGGGTTTCCTGCAGGGTGCGGAAGAACCCGGCCAGATGCTGCACTTTCAGATCGCGGTACTGCTCGGGAAAGGCGCGCGAAACGATGGTGCGGTTCTCCAGGGCATACCCGGCACCAGACGGGGCCTGAGTCCGATCGGCGGTTACCCACCAGCGCCCGTCGGGCGTGCGCGCCAGATCCACGGCGTAAAGATGCAGGAAGGTCCCGTCAGGCGGCGCAATGCGCTGACAGGGCCAGAGGAAGTTGTTGTGACCGAATACCAGCTCCGCTGGCAGCAAACCTTCAGCAATCAGGCGCTGTGGACCGTACAGGTCCGCCAATACCGCATTGAGCAAGCGGGCGCGCTGGGCAATGCCAGCGGCGAGCTGCTGCCACTCATCGGCCGCAATCACATGGGGCAGCAAATCCAGCTCCCACGGACGATCAGCGCCCTTGGGGTCTGCGTAGACGTTGTAGGTCACGCCGTTTTCCTGGATCTGCCGGGCCAGCAGCGCCTGACGCTGAACCAACTGCGCCGGGGTGCTGCGTTGCAATTGCTCGAACAGTCGACGCCAATGCGGGCGTACCGCGCCGCTGTCGTCGAGCAATTCGTGATAAGTGCCCGCCGTCAGCGGGTAGCGGTCAAGCAGATCAGGCATGGAGTGCTCGGCAGACTGCAAGGAGATGGCAGATTAGCGCAGACAGATGACGCCCGGATACGCGAAAAAACCGGGCGTCGTGTCTGCTTTAGAAACGTCGCAAATCGAGCGTCATTGGCAGCTCGTCGTTGATCGTCAGGGTCGGTACCGGCAATGTCCCGGGGCTGTGACCGAGGCGGAAGAAGCGCGCCATCCGCCGGCTCTCGGCTTCGTTGGCGTTCACCGGCAAGCTGTCGTAGTTGCGTCCACCCGGATGAGCGACGTGGTACTGACAACCACCCAACGAGCGCTGCATCCAGGTATCGAGCAGGTCGAACACCAACGGCGCATGCACCGGGATAGTAGGATGCAGGCAGTTGGCCGGCTGCCAGGCGCGATACCGCACGCCAGCGACAAATTCACCGACCCGCCCGGTCGGATGCAGTGGCACCGGAATGCCATTGCAGGTCAGCACATAGCGCTGGGTTGGCAGGCCGGTCAGTTTGACCTGCAAGCGCTCCAGGGAGGAGTCGACATAGCGCACCGTGCCCCCGGCCGCACCCTCCTCACCCAGTACATGCCAGGGTTCGAGAGCTTGACGCAGCTCCAGCCCGATTCCACTGACCGCGTAATCGCCGACTTTCGGAAAGCGGAACTCCAGGTGCGCGGCAAACCACTCGGCACTTAGTGCATAGCCCGCGGCATTGAGATCGACAATAACGTCGGCGAAGTCCTGCTCGATAAAATGCGGCAACAGGAAGCGGTCATGCAGTTCGGTGCCCCAGCGCGCCAGCTTGACCGGCGCATAGGGCTCACGCCAGAACCGCGCCACCAGCGCCCGCAACAGCAGTTGCTGGGCCAGGCTCATGCGGGCATGAGGTGGCATTTCGAATGCTCGCAGCTCCAGCAGCCCGAGGCGGCCGGTAGCGCCATCCGGCGAATACAGTTTGTCGATGCAGAACTCGGCGCGATGAGTGTTGCCAGTGACGTCGATCAGGAGGTTGCGCAGCAGTCGGTCTACCCGCCATGGAGGGCATTCTTCGCCAGGCGCGGGCATCTGCGCGAAGGCGATCTCCAGCTCATACAACGCGTCGTTACGCGCTTCGTCCACCCGGGGCGCCTGGGAGGTCGGGCCGATGAACAATCCGGAGAACAAGTAGGACAGCGACGGGTGGTTGTGCCAGTAGCTGATCAGGCTGCGCAGCAAGTCTGGGCGACGCAGAAACGGCGAGTCGGCCGGCGTCGCGCCACCCAGTACGAAATGGTTGCCGCCACCGGTGCCGGTGTGGCGACCGTCGATCATGAATTTCTCGGTGGTCAGCCGGGTCTGCCGCGCTTCCTCGTAGAGAAACTCGGTGCGTTCCACCAGTTCGTCCCAGCTGGCGGACGGCTGCACATTGACCTCGATCACGCCCGGATCCGGGGTAATACGGAAGTTGCTCAGACGTGGATCGCTGGGCGGCTCATAGCCTTCCAGCAACACCGGGCAATGCAGCTCCTCGGCGGTGGCCTCGATGGCGCTGACCAGTTCCAGATAGTCTTCGACCCGTTCCAGCGGCGGCATGAACAGATACAGGCGTCCTTCCCGTGCCTCGGCGCAGAACGCCGTGCGGGTCAGCCAATCAGCGGATTCATCGAGTTCCGGCGTACGCTCGACAGCCTGTGCCGGTTCGCCGTGGGCCTGCAGCTGCGCCGTACCGGGCAACGCCGACAAGTCCTGATTCGGATCGGTGCCATGCACGAACGGGTACTCCACTGCTGTCACCCAAGGCTGCGAGGCCAGTGGCAAGCGATAACCCAGCGGCGAATCGCCCGGCACCAGTCGGCAATGGTTCTCTCGCAGATACCAGCGCCCGCTCTGCCATTGATCGCCCTTGGCGGTGCGTGCCAGTGGCAGGACCTGGCCGATAACCTTGTCCAGACCCTGGCTGAAGACTTTATGCAGGCGCGCCCGTTCGAGTTCATCGCCCAGCCTTGAGTCTTCGGCACTGACATTCAGCGGCAAGGCGCCTTCCCGCCAGAGGTAATAGAAATTGTCTTCGTAGGCCGGAAACACGAAGCGTGTCGGCAGCTTCAAGCGCTCGGCCACACTCGCCAGAAAACGTCCAGCCAGCTCACCGTCGGCGCCATAGTCTTGCTGTTCATCGGCAATCAGCGCGCTGTTGTGCCAGATCGGCACTCCGTCGCGGCGCCAGTACAGGTTGAGCGACCAGCGTGGCAGTTGCTCACCGGGGTACCACTTGCCCTGGCCGAAATGCACCAGGCCCTTGGGCGCGTAGCGTTTGCGCATACGCTGGAACAGCTCGGCGGACAACGTGCGCTTGGCCGGCCCCAAGGCGGCGGTGTTCCATTCAGCACCATCCGGATCGTCGATAGACACAAAGGTCGGCTCGCCGCCCATGGTCAGGCGCACATCGCCCTCCAGCAGGTCGGCATCGATCTGCCGCCCCAGCGCCTGAATCGCCAGCCACTGCTCTTCGGTGTAGGGTTTGGTCACCCGTGGGGCTTCCCAAATCCTTTCCACCGACATTACGTGGGTAAATTCACACTCACAGGGCTCGACCAAACCACTGATCGGCGCCGCAGAGGACGGATCGGGACTACAGGCCAATGGAATATGCCCTTCACCGGCAAACAACCCGGAGGTGGCGTCCAGGCCGATCCAGCCGGCGCCAGGCAAGTACACCTCGCACCAGGCGTGCAGGTCGGTGAAGTCCACTTCGGTGCCCGACGGCCCGTCGAGAGCTTTGACGTCGGCGGTCAGTTGAATCAGGTAGCCAGAGACAAAACGCGCTGCCAGACCGAGGTTGCGCAGCAGTTGCACCAGCAACCAGGCCGAGTCGCGACAGGAACCCGAGGTATTTTCCAGGGTGTGCTCGGGGGTTTGCACACCGGGTTCCATGCGGATCAGATAGCCGATGTCGTCGCTCAGTCGCTGATTCAGCGCCACCAGAAAGTCGACGCTGGGCAGCGGCGTACGGTCGATACCCTCGAGGTAGGCCTGGAACTTCGGCGTTAGTGGCAACGTTTCCAGGTACGGCGCCAGTTCGCGTTGTTCGTCTGCGGCGTAGGTGAAAGGAATCTTTTGCGCGTAGGGCTCAAGGAAGAAATCGAACGGATTGAACACCGCCATCTCGGCCAACAGATCGACCTCGATCCGCAGTTCATCGGTTTTCTCCGGGAACACCAGCCGCGCCAGGTAATTGCCTTGGGGGTCTTGCTGCCAGTTGATGAAGTGCTGTTCGGGCAGAACCTTCAGCGCATAGGACAGAATCCGGGTGCGACTGTGGGCAGCCGGACGAAGACGAACGATCTGCGGGCCGAGTTCAACCGCACGGTCGTAGCGGTAATGCGTGACATGATGCAATGCGACATGGATCGACACGGCGTGCCTCCTGCGAGCCTGGGCGTTTCGAAAGCGGCGCAAGACTTATGCCATTCAGGCAAGTCAGGCGCTTTCTTCGGTTGCTTGAGGCAGTACAGCACCAAAATCGGGCGATGCTGGATTTTGCGCTGGGAGAGTTGCACGCAAATGTGGCGAGCCCCTGAAAAGATCCTGTAGGAGCTGCCGCAGGCTGCGATCTTTTGATCTTTTGGCAAAACGCAAAACGCCAACCCGAAGGTTGGCGTTCTGTTTAAAGCAGGCTGCGCTTAACGCGGTACAACTGGCTTGCGATCAGGCTTTTTGCCTTTGCCCTTGGCCGCGTCCATACGTTCCTTGGCTGCCTGCTTGTTGCGGGCGAACGCCGCGGCCTTGGCTTGTTCACGCTTGTCCCACGGATTGCCGCCGTCGCTGGCGCGCGGTGGCAGGCCGGTGTGCTGGGTCAGGATCTTCGTAGTCTTTTCCTGGGCCACTTTATGGCTGCCGGCCGGTGTCGAGTTTTTGCGACGGGCACTCTGGTAGCTGTCGGTCGCCGGTTGATGCAGCGGGATCAACTGGTTCTTGCCCGGCCCGATCAGGTCGGCACGGCCCATGCGGGTCAATGCTTCACGCAGCATCGGCCAGCCTTTCGGATCGTGGTAACGCAAGAACGCCTTGTGCAGACGACGCTGCTCCTCGCTCTTGACGATGGTCACTGCATCGCTCTTGTAAGTGACCTTGCGCAGCGGGTTCTTGCCCGAATGGTACATGGCGGTGGCGGTGGCCATCGGCGACGGGTAGAACGCCTGCACCTGGTCGGCGCGGAAGCCGTTGCCCTTGAGCCACAGAGCCAGGTTCATCATGTCTTCGTCGGTGGTGCCCGGGTGCGCGGCAATGAAGTACGGAATCAGGTACTGCTCTTTGCCGGCTTCCTTGGTGTACTTCTCGAACATCCGCTTGAACTTGTCATAGCTGCCGATGCCCGGTTTCATCATCTGGTTGAGCGGACCTTCCTCGGTGTGTTCCGGGGCGATCTTCAGGTAACCACCAACGTGGTGGGTCACCAGTTCCTTCACGTATTCCGGAGACTCGACCGCGAGGTCATAGCGCAGGCCGGAAGCAATCAGGATCTTTTTCACACCCGGGAGTGCACGGGCGCTGCGATAGAGCTGGATCAGCGACGAGTGGTCGGTGTTCAGGTTCGGGCAGATACCAGGGAACACGCACGAAGGCTTGCGGCACGCGGATTCGATTTCCGGGGCCTTGCAGGCGATGCGGTACATGTTCGCGGTCGGGCCGCCGAGGTCGGAAATGACGCCGGTGAAGCCTGGGACCTTGTCGCGAATCTCTTCGATTTCGCGAATGATCGATTCTTCGGAGCGGTTCTGGATGATCCGCCCTTCGTGCTCGGTGATCGAGCAGAAGGTACAGCCACCGAAGCAGCCGCGCATGATGTTCACCGAGAAACGGATCATGTCGTAGGCCGGGATCTTCTCCTTGCCGTACGCCGGGTGCGGAACACGCGTATAGGGCATGCCGAACACGTAGTCCATTTCTTCGGTGGTCATCGGAATCGGAGGCGGAGTGAACCAGACGTCGACGTCGCCATGCTTCTGAACCAATGCGCGGGCGTTGCCCGGGTTGGTTTCCAAGTGCAGCACGCGGTTGGCGTGGGCATAGAGCACCGCGTCGGCGCGAACCTTTTCTACCGATGGCAGACGGATCACGGTTTTGTCACGGGTTATCCGCGGGCTCGCCAGGATCTGCACGACCTTGGCTTCTTCCGGATCTTCGACCGGCCGCTTCTCCTGCTCGATGGCGCAGGCCTGGGTGTCTTGCGTGTTGACGTACGGATTGATGATCTTGTCGATCTTGCCCGGACGGTCGATGCGCGTGGAGTCGATTTCGAACCAGTCTTTGGGCGTGTCACGACGAATGAACGCGGTACCGCGAACATCGGTAATGTCTTCGATCTTGTGACCGTAGGACAGACGCTGGGCGACTTCGACGATCGCGCGTTCGGCGTTGCCGTAGAGCAGGATGTCGGCGCAGGCGTCGATCAGGATCGAGTTGCGAACCCGATCCTGCCAGTAATCGTAGTGGGCGATACGGCGCAGCGAAGCCTCGATGCCACCGAGTACGATCGGCACGTTCTTGTAGGCTTCCTTGCAGCGCTGGCTGTAGACCAGGCTTGCGCGATCCGGACGTTTGCCAGCCATGCCACCGGGGGTGTAGGCGTCATCGGAACGGATTTTCTTGTCGGCGGTGTAGCGGTTGATCATCGAGTCCATGTTGCCGGCCGCGACGCCGAAGAACAGGTTCGGCTCGCCAAGCTTCATGAAGTCGTCTTTGGACTGCCAGTTCGGCTGCGCAATGATGCCGACACGAAAGCCCTGGGACTCCAGCAGACGACCGATGATTGCCATGCCAAACGACGGATGGTCGACGTAGGCATCACCGGTGACAATGATGATGTCGCAGGAATCCCAGCCAAGCTGATCCATCTCCTCCCTGCTCATCGGCAGGAATGGCGCTGGTCCGAAACATTCGGCCCAGTACTTGGGATAGTCAAATAACGGCTTGGCTGCTTGCATGTCGATGACCGGTGTTGGTGTAAAAGGATGGAAAATCGCGGGCGCGAAATATAGCACAAAAAACGACCAATTCCGACGGTAATGGTCGGAATTGATATCGACCTCTTCGCAACAGACCTGGCATTCGCAAATTGAACGAAGGTCCTTCGGCCCTTATCGCAGCCTGCGGCAGCTCCTACAAAACTCGCATTACTCGTCGTCGAAGTTGTAACTGCCCGGCGCAAGGTTTTCGAAGCGGGTGTATTTGCCGATGAATGCCAGGCGCGCGGTACCGATCGGGCCGTTCCGCTGCTTGCCGATGATGATCTCGGCAATGCCTTTGTGCTCGGTTTCCGGGTGGTACACCTCGTCCCGGTAAACGAACATGATCACGTCGGCATCCTGCTCGATCGCTCCGGATTCCCGCAAGTCGGAGTTGATCGGGCGCTTGTTCGGACGTTGTTCCAGGGATCGGTTGAGCTGCGACAGCGCAACCACCGGGCAGTTGAATTCCTTGGCCAGGGCTTTCAACGAGCGGGAGATCTCGGAAATCTCGTTGGTCCGGTTATCGCCGCCAGAGCCTGGAATCTGCATCAATTGCAGGTAGTCGATCATGATCAGGCCAACCTCGCCATGCTCACGCACCAGTCGACGAGTTCGCGCACGCATCTCCGACGGGCTGATGCCGGCGGTATCATCGATGAACAGCTTGCGATCGTTGAGCAGGTTCACCGCCGAGGTCAGACGGGGCCAGTCATCGTCTTCAAGGCGACCGGCCCGGACCTTGGTCTGGTCAATCCGCCCCAGCGACGACAGCATACGCATGATCAGCGATTCGCCTGGCATCTCCAGCGAGTAGACCAATACGGCCTTCTCGCTACGCAATACGGCGTTCTCCACCAGGTTCATGGCGAAGGTCGTCTTACCCATGGACGGACGGCCGGCGACGATGATCAAGTCCGACGGCTGCAGGCCGCTGGTCATCCCGTCGAGGTCGGTGTAACCGGTGGACAGGCCAGTGATGGCATTGTCGGTGTTGAACAGCGTGTCGATACGGTCGATGGCCTTGGTCAAGAGGTCGTTGACGCTCACCGGGCCGCCGGTTTTCGGCCGGGCTTCGGCGATCTGGAAGATCTGCCGTTCGGCTTCGTCGAGGATTTCTTCGGCGGTGCGGCCTTCGGGGTTGAAGGCGCTGTCGGCGATTTCAGTGCTGATGGCGATCAGCTGACGCAAGGTGGCCCGCTGCCGGACGATCTGCGCATAGGCCTTGATGTTGGCGACCGACGGCGTGTTCTTCGCCAGTTCGCCCAAGTAGCCGAGGCCGCCGACCTGGGAACTTTGGCCTTCCTTATCCAACTGTTCGGACAGGGTCACCACGTCGATCGGTGAATTCTGATCCGCCAGTTTGGCAATTGCCCGGAAGATCAGGCGGTGGTCATGTCGATAGAAATCGCCGTCTGAGACTTGATCGAGCACGCGCTCCCAGGCGTTGTTGTCCAGCATCAGACCACCGAGCACGGCCTGTTCGGCCTCGATGGAGTGCGGCGGCACCTTCAGGGCAGCGGTTTGCAGATCGTATTGCTCAGGAGCGGAGATATCGTTCATGGCCACTTGAAATCAGGGTTAAAAAAAACAGGATCAGCAGAAAGACAAAGGGCACGACCTGTAAACAGGATCGTGCCCGATGTTACCGGCAAGCACCCATGGGTGCCAGCCGACAAGTACTGCTTAAGCTGCTACCACGACAACGCGTACGGTGGCTTCAACTTCAGCGTGCAGGTGCACGGCTACGTCGAATTCGCCTACGTTGCGGATAGTGCCGTTCGGCAGACGAACTTCGCTTTTTGCAACTTCAACGCCAGAGGCGGTCAGTGCATCAGCGATGTCGTGGGTGCCGATCGAACCAAACAGCTTGCCTTCGTCACCGGCGGTGGCAGTGATAGTCACTTCCAGCTCAGCCAGTTGGGCAGCGCGGTTTTCAGCCGAAGTTTTACGGTCTGCTGCGGCTTTTTCCAGCTCAGCGCGACGCTCTTCGAACGCAGCCAGGTTGGCAGCGGTCGCAGCGGTAGCTTTGCCGTAAGGCAGCAGGTAGTTACGACCGTAACCAGCCTTAACGTTCACTTTGTCACCCAGGTTGCCCAGGTTGGTGACTTTTTCCAGAAGGATCAGTTGCATGTGAAAATCCTCTTAACTTTTAACCTTCACCGTTCGCGTTATCGGCGTCTTTCGGCGCAGAACGACCGCGAAAATCAATCAGGCTGTCGACAATGGCCAACACCACGAGTAACGGATAGAGCAGCTGCATAAACAGCAACAGCGTGACGTACAACCCCACCAGCCAGAACCTGGCCAGTCGCTTTTCAGCCACCAGCCCGTGAATCAGGGCCAGCCCGGCGAACACCAGCGGTACGCTGCACAACGGCGTCAACATGGCCATCTGCGAACCGAAATTCGGCCCCAGAAGCATGCACGCCAGCAGCATCATCGCCGGCCCCAGCGGGATTCGGATGGCGCGAAACTCGCGACCAAAACCACCCGGGTTGTACAACAACGCCTGCCAGTAGCGCCCAACAATCAGGCTCAGCACACTGACGATCTGCAGCAAAGCCGCTATCAGGCCGGTCAGAATCGGCGCAATCAGTGAAGCCAGGCGCGCTCGCTCTTCTACCGAAAACTGCTGGTAGAGATCACCGAGCGCCAGCGGCAGGATTTTTACCAACTCCTGCGCCAGGCTTTCGATCTGAGGGCGGTAAACCGCACCCAGCACCACTGAAAACACCAACCCCATCGCTATGCTGACCAGCAGCACGCGGTTCCAGGATTCACTTGCGCGCAAAACCAACGCAAGGCCCGATGACCCGAGCAACACCATAAGTGCGCGCGGGTCGTCGGAATAAAGCCACCAGATCAACGCCGGCAGCATTCCCAGAGCAAGGACGCCAAGGGCATCCTTCAATCCGCGCCGCAGAAGCACGAAGCTTCCCGCGGCAGCACCCAACCAATACAACATCGGCAATGCGGCACATCCAGCCACTACCAGAGTGGCCTGCATACGACCGCGCATGATGAACTCAGCTAAGGCGCGCATGCATTCAATCCCTTACTACGTGTCGACTGCCCGGTCTCAGCGGCCGTGGCTGTCGGTGTAGGCCAGCAGGGCCAGGAAGCGGGCGCGCTTGATAGCGGTGGCCAGCTGACGCTGATAACGAGCTTTGGTACCGGTGATGCGGCTTGGAACGATTTTGCCGGTCTCGGATACATATGCTTTCAGGGTGTTGAGATCTTTGTAATCGATCTCTTTCACGTCTTCAGCGGTGAAGCGGCAGAATTTACGACGACGGAAGAAACGTGCCATGTAATTGGCTCCTCAAAAGGTCCGTGGATTACTCGTCAGCGTTATCGCTGGCGTCGCTGTTGTCACCGTCATCGCCATCGGCGCTGTCGGAGTGCTCAGGACGGTCACGACGCTCACGGCGCTCACTGCGGTTTTCTTCAGCCTTGAGCATCTCGGATTGGCCGGTAACGGCTTCTTCGCGACGGATGACCAGGTTACGGATCACAGCATCGTTGTAACGGAAGTTGTCTTCCAGCTCAGCCAGGGCTTTGCCAGTGCACTCAACGTTCAGCATCACGTAGTGAGCCTTGTGAACATTGTTGATTGCGTAAGCCAGTTGACGACGGCCCCAATCTTCCAGACGGTGGATTTTGCCGCCGTCTTCTTCGATCAGCTTGGTGTAACGCTCTACCATGCCGCCGACTTGCTCGCTTTGATCCGGGTGGACCAAAAAGATGATTTCGTAATGACGCATGAATGCTCCTTACGGGTTGTAGCCTGCCGCTCAAAAGCGGTCAGACAAGGAGTGAATGACACTATGGACTTGCTTGCGAT
The DNA here is from genome assembly GCF_057838875.1 of Pseudomonas sp. KH_050. Lineage (NCBI taxonomy): Bacteria > Pseudomonadati > Pseudomonadota > Gammaproteobacteria > Pseudomonadales > Pseudomonadaceae > Pseudomonas > Pseudomonas sp. KH_050. The sequence continues at coordinate 6,164,206 of NZ_CM174478.1, forward strand.
AGACACATGCGTGCCTGCCGTCACAGCAAGGGGCGCAATTGTAGAGAAGGGATAGAAAGGGTGCAAGGCAATTGGTGATTATTTGAACAACCACCTTAGCTGGAAAGCCGAACACTGTAGGAGCTGCCGCAGGCTGCGATCTTTTGACCCTCTAAAAAGCTGCGATCTTTTGATCTTCTAAAAAGCAAAATCAAAAGATCGCAGCCTGCGGCAGCTCCTACCGGAGGTGTGTCAGGGCTTTTTGGCAGTAGCCTTGACGCCGCGCTGACGCAGGGCTTCGAACAGACAGACACCGGTCGCCACGGAAACGTTGAGACTGCTGACGCTGCCAGCCATCGGCAGGCGTACCAGGTAGTCGCAAAGATCGCGAGTCAGGCGGCGCATACCGCTGCCCTCCGCGCCCATGATCAGGATGGTAGGGCCGGTCAGGTCCTGCTGATACAGATCCTGTTCAGCCTCGCCCGCCGTACCGACGACCCACAACCCACGCTGCTTGAGTTTTTCAAGGGTGCGCGCCAGGTTGGTCACCGCCACCAGGGGAATCACTTCCGCTGCGCCACAGGCGACTTTTCGTACCGTTGGGGTCAGCGTGGCTGACTTGTCTTTCGGAACGATCACTGCCAGCGCGCCGGCCGCATCGGCGGAGCGCAGGCAAGCGCCGAGGTTGTGCGGATCGGTCACGCCGTCGAGCACCAGCAAAAGCGGTGCGCCTTCGGTGCGATCGAGCAGCTCGTCGAGCATCGCCTCGCCCCAGACCTGGCTCGGGCTCACGTCCGCCACCACGCCCTGGTGCACGCCTTCGACCCAGGCATCCAGCTCACGCTTTTCAGCCTGACCGACAGCCACGCGATTTTCGTTCGCCAGCTCAATCAGCGTCTGAACCCGCGGATCACTGCGGCCTTCAGCCAGCCAGATCTGCTTCACGCGCTTCGGGTGATGACGCAACAACGCTTCTACAGCATGCACGCCGTAGATTTTTTCCAACTGACTCATGGCTTGGCCTTAGGTTTACGCACTCCGCCGCTTTTCGCGGCTGGAGCCGAGCCCGCTTTCGGCGGGCCTTTACGGTGTTTACTCGGTTTGGCTGGCTTGCCCGTGGAACTGGCTGGCCCCGACCTTCCGGACTTTCCCTCAGACGCCGCTTTACCGCCGCTCTTCGCTTCGTTCAACAACGCCTGCTTCATTTCACGACTTTTGCGCAGCTCGGCGTTTTTCGCCGCGGCATCGCTTGGACGGTAAGCTTCGCTGGACTTTTTTTCCGCCGCGGTACGCCGCCCGGTCTTGGCCGCTGCCGGCTCAGGAACAGGTTTCGCCGCAGGTACATCGACACCCGCCGTACGTTTTTTGCGACCGATCGGCGCGCTGATGGTTTTTTCGGCCATCTCGAAGTCGATCTTGCGCTCGTCCAGGTCAACCCGCATGACCCGCACTTCGACGGTGTCACCCAAACGGAAGCTGCGACCAGTACGCTCACCGGCCAGGCGGTGATGCACAGGGTCGAAGTGGTAGTAGTCACCCGGCAAGGCAGTGACGTGCACCAGACCTTCGACGTAGATATCGGTCAGCTCGACGAACAAGCCAAAACCGGTCACGGCGGTGATCACACCCGGGAACGACTCGCCGACGCGGTCTTTCATGAACTCGCACTTGAGCCAGTTCACGACGTCGCGGGTTGCTTCATCGGCACGCCGCTCGCTCATCGAGCACTGCTCGCCGAGCTGCTCCAGCGCCGCTTCGTCGTACGGATAGATACGCGCTTTCGGAATGGTCATCGCACCGGCGCGCTTGACGTGCGGGGTGTTTTGCTTGGAATGGATCACACTGCGGATCGCCCGGTGCGTGAGCAGGTCCGGGTAACGACGAATCGGCGAAGTGAAATGGGTATAGGCTTCGTAATTCAGACCGAAGTGGCCCTGGTTATCGGCGCTATAAACCGCCTGGCTCAACGAGCGCAGCATGACGGTCTGGATCAGATGGAAATCCGGACGATCCTTGATCCCGGCCAGCAGCGCCTGGTAATCCTTCGGCGACGGGCCGTCCTTGCCTTTGTGCAGCGACAGACCGAGCTCACCCAGAAATGCGCGAAGCTTTTCCAGACGCTCCGGCGGCGGGCCGGCATGGACCCGGTACAGCGCAGGGATTTCGTGCTTTTTCAGGAACTCGGCGGTGGCCACGTTGGCGGCCAGCATGCATTCCTCGATCAGCTTATGCGCATCGTTACGAACGGTCGGGGTGATTTCAGCGATTTTGCGCTCGGAGCCGAAGATGATTCGGGTTTCCATGGTTTCAAAATCGATCGCGCCCCGGACATGCCGTGCGCCGAGCAACACTTTATACAGCGCATACAGCTGCTTGAGGTGCGGCACGACGCCTGCGTATTCGCCACGCAGTTGCTTGGCTTCGCTGGTTTTCGGCTGTTCGAGCATGGTACTGACCTTGTTGTAGGTCAGGCGCGCCTGCGAGTGAATCACCGCTTCGTAGAACTGGTAATCCGTCATCTCGCCGGTTTTCGAGATAGTCATCTCGCAAACCATGGCCAGACGATCGACGCGCGGATTCAACGAACACAGGCCGTTGGACAGCTGTTCAGGCAGCATCGGTATCACGCGCTCGGGGAAATACACCGAGTTGCCACGTACCTGACCTTCGGCATCCAGCGCCGAACCGAGCTTCACATAGCTGGAAACGTCGGCAATCGCCACGTACAACTTCCAGCCACCAGAGAACAGACGCAGTTTGCCCGGCTTGGCTTCGCAGTAGACCGCGTCATCGAAGTCGCGCGCATCTTCACCGTCGATGGTAACGAAGGGTAGATGGCGCAGGTCAATGCGCTTCTCTTTGTCTTTCTCTTCGACTTCCGGCTTGAGCCTGGCGGCTTCTTTCAAGACCGCTTCCGGCCATACGTGGGGAATATCGTAGGTACGCAGGGCGACATCGATTTCCATGCCCGGCGCCATGTAGTTGCCCACTACTTCCACCACGTCGCCTTGCGGCTGAAAGCGTGGCGTTGGCCAGTGAGTAATCTTCACTTCGACGAACTGACCGACTTTCGCGCTGGCATTGCGACCCGGCGTGACCAGCACTTCTTGCTGGATCTTCGGGTTGTCGGCAACCACGAAACCGATGCCGCCTTCTTCGAAGTACCGGCCGACGATGGATTCGTGGGCACGAGTAACCACTTCGACAATCACGCCTTCGCGGCGACCACGACGGTCCAGGCCAGAAACCCGGGCCAGCGCACGGTCGCCGTCGAACACCAGGCGCATTTGCGCCGGGCTCATGAACAGGTCGTCGCTGCCGTCGTCCGGAATCAGAAAACCAAAGCCATCGCGGTGACCGCTGATGCGACCGAGGATCAGATCGAGCTTGTCCACCGGCGCGTAGGTGCCGCGACGGGTGTAAATCAGCTGAGCATCGCGCTCCATGGCGCGCAGGCGGCGACGCAGGGCTTCGATCTGGTCTTCTGTGGTAAGACCAAACTCCTCCACCAACTGCTCGCGGTTAGCCGGCGAACCCCGATCAGCAAGATGCTTGAGGATCAGTTCGCGGCTAGGAATAGGGTTTTCGTATTTTTCCGCTTCACGAGCGGCCTCGGGATCGAGGGACTGCCAATCGGCCATTAGAGAGTTTTCACCTTGTCTATATGCGGGTTAGTTTGGCATACGCGTATTGAAACGGGAAATTTCAGGCTCGGACAGCGCTCGAAACGCCCTTTGCCAAGCATAGAAAGCTCACATGAATGCCGCTCGCGAAATTTTCCAGGTATTTTTCATAACAGGGGTTTACAGTTAAAAAGGTGGTCCGTATAGTGCGCGCCATCGACGACGCAGACGCATGTCGATACTGCCCAGATGGTGAAATTGGTAGACACGCCAGCTTCAGGTGCTGGTGACCGCAAGGTCGTGGAAGTTCGAGTCTTCTTCTGGGCACCAATTCAAGAGCTGGAGATTACATCAATCTCCAGGCTCTCACAAAAACCCGCGAAAGCGGGTTTTTGCATTCCAGGTTTTTGATTTAATAAAACCAAAACAGGGGTTTACAGATCAAAAGGCTCTCCGTATAGTGCGCCTCATCAACGGCGGACAACGCTGCTGATACTGCCCAGATGGTGAAATTGGTAGACACGCCAGCTTCAGGTGCTGGTGACCGCAAGGTCGTGGAAGTTCGAGTCTTCTTCTGGGCACCAATTCAAACTTCAAAGCATTGCTTTGAAGCTTCACAAAAACCCGCGAAAGCGGGTTTTTGCGTTTCAGGCATTCGAAAACTCATGGACGCCCCCCTGTAGGAGCTGCCGCAGGCTGCGATCTTTTGACCTTTAGCAATTTCAGTTCCGCCAACAATCAAGATCAAAAGATCGCAGCCTTCGGCAGCTCGTCCGAGACTGCTTTAGCAAACCCTCACCCGCCCTGCAAAGACGCACATGAGAAACAATATCGTTTATCATTGTAACAAGATTTTGCAAAACGCCAGCGAGGAACCCTGCGAATGATGTTTCAAAATACGCTTGTGGGGCATGGTGCTCTGCCTGCCGTTCGCAGTACCGGCCTTTGTCAGCAGTTTCACCTGGGTGTCGCTGAGCGCGAACTTCGAAGGCCTCGGCGGCGCCATTCTGGTCATGACTCTCTCCAAGTACCCCTTGGTTTTCTTGCCCGTGGCAGCCACCTTGCGCAACCTCGATCCATCCCTGGAAGAGTCTGCGCGGACACTGGGGCAAAACCGTTGGGGGGGTGTTCTTCAGGATTACCCTGCCCTTGCTCTGGCCTTCGCTACTGGCCGGCTCCCTGCTGATCGCCCTGCACATGCTGGTGGAATCCGGCGCCCTGTCGATCATCGGCCTGCAAACCTTTACCACGGCTGTCTATCAGCAGTTCGAACTGGAGTTCAGCAACGCCAATGCGGCGATGCTGCCTGCAGTGCTGCTTGCACTGTGCCTTGTGCTTTTGTGGCTGGAGTTGCGGGTTCGCGGCAAGGGGCGTCACGTGCGCATTGGCCAGGGCGCGGCGCGGCATGCCGAGCAGGTACACCTGGGTAAATGGGCGGCTGCGGGCCAGCTATATTGCCTGCTGCTGGCGAGCATCGGCAGTGGCGTTCCGCTCGGCATGCTCGTGCATTGGCTGGCCGTGGGCTCGTCAGCGGCATTCCCGGTCGCTGCCATCAGCGAAGCCTTGCTGTCTTCGCTGGCGCTGTCCCTGGGCGGTGCAGCACTGTGCCTGGTGCTGGCAGTGCCGGTCGGCCTGCTGGTAGTTCGTTACAAGGGCCGAGTGGCCCTGTGGGCGGAGCGCCTGCCCTACCTGCTGCATGCACTGCCAGGCTTGGTAATTGCGCTGACACTGGTGTTCTTCGCCTTGCACTATGTACCGGCGCTGTATCAGACGTCCGCCCTGCTGCTGATTGCTTATGCCCTGCTGTTTCTGCCACTGGCTCAGGCGCCGATCCGCACCACCCTGAACAAGGCCGCACCGCAACTGGAGGAAGCGGCCCGAACCCTCGGAGCGTCTTCTTTCAGCGCATTTGTCCGGGTGACCCTGCCGATCATCTTCCCGGCGCTGGGAGCAGCGTTTGCCTTGGTGTTTCTGGATGCGATGAAGGAGCTGACGGCAACCTTGCTGCTCAGCCCGACCGGGCTCAACACCTTGGCAACGGAAGTCTGGGCGCATACCGCAAATGTGGAGTTTGCGGCAGCGGCGCCTTATGCGGCGCTGTTGATTCTGGTGTCGGGGTTGCCGGTTTATCTGCTGACGACGCGGATGTACCTGAGCCGCTGAAAACGCCAAGATCGCAGCCTGCGGCAGCTCCTACGCCGACCGAGTACACCCGCAGCATTGTGGATGCACACAAAACCGTAGGAGCTGCCGCAGGCTGCGATCTTTTTGGGCCCCTCAGGCTCTGAACTGCCCCAGACTCGCTTTCAACTGCGCCGCCAGGCCATCCAGCACCTCGCCGCTGGCCGTGGTTTCTACCACTGCCTGAGCCGCCCGCTCAGCCTGGGCATGAATGGTTTCAACCCGCCCACGCACCGCATGTGCGCCTTTCGCCTGATGGGCGGCCGCCTGGGTCGCCAGGCCAATCGCCGCATGCACCTGCTCGACCGAGGCCTGCACCGACTGCTGCAGCCGCGCGCTGTCGCGCAGCACCAGCAAACCTTCGCTGGCTTGACGACCTGCTTGACCAATCGCCGCTACCGCCTCACGGGCACCTTGCTGCAAGGCGCCGATATGCGCCTGGATGTCGCCGGTAGAGCTTTGGGTCTTGCTCGCCAGAGCCCGCACTTCATCGGCCACCACCGCAAAGCCACGCCCGGTCTCACCGGCACGGGCTGCTTCGATGGCTGCGTTGAGCGCCAGCAGGTTAGTCTGCTCGGCAATTCCGTGAATCACCGTCAACACCACTTCGATCTGCTCGCTTTGTTGCGCCAGCCGCTCGATCACTTTGGACCCGGTCTCCACTTGCCCGGCCAAGGCCTCGATCAGACTGCCGACCTGAGCCGAGGTACGAGTGTTCTCGTCGGTCGCCTGACGGATATCCACCACTTGCTGCAAGGCTGCCTGCATGGCATTACTTTCGGCCTGCGCCTCATCAGCCATTTGCGACAGCGCCCGCAAGCTCTCGGCCACCTCGTCGCGCTGCGCCGCCGCCGCCGCATCGGCACCGGCATTGCGCAAGGTCATGGCGCCGATTTCCACGCCCGTACGCTGCGCTACATCACCCGCCTCGCGAACGATCGGCTGCAACTTGTCGACAAAGCGATTGACCGCCGAGGCCATTTCGCCAATCTCGTCCTTGCTGTTGAGTTGCACGCGCTTGGTCAAATCCCCTTCGCCGGCGGCCAGGTCATTCAGCGCCGCGATCAGCAGATGCAACCTGTTGACCACTCGACGTCCCAGCACCACCGCCAGCAACAGCAAGACACCAAAGCCGACCAGCGCCAGGCCCATGCCGATCCGCCAGCGCAAGGTTGCCGCAGCTTCCTGCACAGTGCTGGTGGTGTTGTCCTTCATCTCGGAGGCGGTGGCTTGGGCCGACTGCAAGCGCGCCCGCATGGCCGTGGCGCTGTCTGCCGCCGCCCCCTTGAGGCTGTCGCCGACCAGTTGATCACCGCTGGCGATCAAGGCCGAGAAGCGCTTGTCCAGCGCCGCCAGATCGGTTTCCACCGACGCCGTGGAGACGCCCATCAGGACCTTGCCGATTTCCACGCCATTGGGGTTGATCGAGGCTTCGAGGTAATAGACCGAAGGATCTTTTTTCGCCGCATCGAGGATTTTGTCCATCGCGCGGTCGCCCTGGCCCTTTTCCAAAAGGGCCTTGTTGATCGGGTTTTCCCGGTTCATATAGCGAGTCAGATGCTGGCCGGTGGCGTCGTCATACACCACGAACAGCACGCTGGGATTGCGCTGGGCACGTCGAGCGAACTCGGAAAGAGTCGGCACATCACTGTCCCACATGGCTCGCGGAGCCACGGATGCCAGCAACTGGGCCATATCATTGGCCGAGTCCTTCAGGCCCTTTTCCAGCGTCGCGCGCAATTGCGCCTGCTCGTCTTCCAGCCGCGAGGATAATCCTGCGGTCAGACGTTGACGGGTACTGGCGGACAGGCTGTCGAGACTCGACGTGACTTCACGTCCCGCTTGCTCGAGCTCGCCAGCGAGTTTTTGGCTATCGACGCCCAGGCTATTGCCGAGATCGGCCTCCAGCGCGGTCACCGTGCTCCGGGTCAGGGCGACAGCCACCAGTACTTGTACCAAGAGAGCGATACCAAGGGTAACGAACACAGGCCGCAGTAAACGGCTTTGTAACAATGAGAGAACGGCCGACACAGGAAATCCCTCTGCTAGGACGCCATTAAATTGATGGCAACCAGAAAAAGGGAATCACAGCAAGGGTCGTGCCGTTTGGTCGACAGAAACGAAAAAGGGCCCCAAGAAGGGCCCTTTGTCTTTTACATCAACGACTTATTAAGCGAACGGATGACGCAGAACGATGGTCTCGTTGCGGTCCGGGCCCGTCGAAATAATGTCGATCGGCGCGCCGACCAGCTCTTCGACGCGTTTGATGTAGTTGCGAGCAGCTTGAGGCAGCTCTTCCAGGGTCTTGGCACCGAGGGTCGACTCGGTCCAGCCCGGCATTTCTTCGTATACCGGCTCCAGGCCGATGTAGCTGTCGGCGTCGGTCGGCGCGTCGATCACTGCACCATCCTGATTCTTGTAGCCCACGCAGATATTGATGGTCTCAAGACCATCAAGCACGTCGAGCTTGGTCAGGCACAGGCCGGAGATGCTGTTGACGTCGATAGCGCGACGCAGGATCACGGCATCGAACCAGCCGCAACGACGGGCACGGCCGGTGGTAGCGCCGAACTCGTGGCCACGCTTGGCCAGGAATGCACCGACATCATCGAACAGCTCGGTCGGGAACGGACCCGAGCCCACGCGAGTGGTGTACGCCTTGGTGATGCCGAGGATGTAATCCAGGTACATCGGACCAAAACCCGAACCGGTGGCAATGCCGCCAGCAGTGGTGTTGGAGCTGGTGACGTACGGGTAGGTACCGTGGTCGATGTCCAGCAAGGAACCCTGGGCGCCTTCGAACATGATGTCTTTACCTGCGCGACGCAGTTCGTGCAGCTCGGCGGTGACGTCGAGCATCATCGGCTTGAGCAGCTCGGCGTATTCCATGCACTCGTCGAGAGTCTTCTGGAAATCGATCGCTGGTTCTTTGTAGTAATTGACCAGTACGAAGTTGTGGTAATCCAGCAACTCGCCCAGCTTGGCGGCGAAACGTTCGCGGTGGAACAGATCACCGATACGCAGGCCGCGGCGGGCAACCTTGTCTTCGTAAGCCGGGCCGATGCCACGACCGGTCGTACCGATCTTCAGCTCGCCACGGGCTTTTTCACGGGCCTGGTCCAGCGCCACGTGGTAGGACAGGATCAACGGGCAGGACGGGCTGATGCGCAGGCGCTCGCGCACCGGCACACCCTTCTCTTCCAGCTTGATGATTTCACGCAGCAAGGCGTCAGGTGCAACCACTACACCGTTACCGATCAGGCACTGCACGCCATCGCGCAGGACGCCCGACGGAATCAGGTGCAAGACGGTTTTCTCGCCATCGATCACCAGCGTGTGACCGGCGTTGTGGCCACCCTGATAGCGCACTACGGCGGCAGCATGTTCGGTCAGCAGATCAACGATCTTGCCTTTGCCCTCATCACCCCATTGGGTGCCCAGGACTACGACATTCTTACCCATAACACTTGTCCTCATTCGCGCAAACTTGGTGCCGGCAACGGCCGGCAGGAAAACTCAAGAAGCCAGCGGCAATATTTGCCAAAGCCCGTTCTGCTGAATCAATTGCCGGTCGCAGTCCGCTTCACGGGCGGCGGCCAAAGGTTGCCCAGGCAACGCCTGAACGACACGCTGACCCTCACTGCGCAACTGGCAAACCTGCTGCCAGAGTGCTGCGTCCGTACTGTCAGGCATCCAGATACCGCCAGACGGTAGCTCGACTTCAGCACGCCCCAGGGTCACCAGGGTTTTCAAATCGGTAGAGAAACCAGTCGCCGGACGAGCACGACCGAAGTCAGCGCCGATGTCGTCATAACGACCGCCCTGAGCAATGGACTGGCCAACGCCCGGTACGAATACCGCGAACACCACACCCGTGTGGTAGTGGTAACCGCGCAATTCACCCAGGTCGAAGTACAGCGGCAACTCGGGGAAACGCGCGGACAATCGCTCGGCAATCGCCAGCAAATCGTCCAGCGCCGCCAGTACGGGAGCCGGCGCATTGGCCAAACGCTCGCGGGCGGCAGGCAGTACTTCACGACCGCCACACAAATCAACCAGGGCCCGCAGCATGCCCGACAAATCGCCGGGCAGGCCTTCGGTCAAGGTAATGACCTCATCGATCGCCTTGCGTTGCAGGGCGTCGAACAATTGTTGTTCCACTTCACCGGACAAACCGGCGGCACGGGCCAGGCCGCGATAAATGCCGACATGACCGAGGTCCATGTGTACATCCGGCACGTCGGCCAGTTGCAGCATAGCCAGCATCAGGCTGATGACTTCAACGTCGCTGCTCGGACTGGCATCGCCATACAACTCGGCACCCAGCTGGATCGGGCTGCGCGAGGACGACAAGGCCCGCGGCTGGGCATGCAGGACACTGCCGGCGTAGCACAGACGGCTCGGCCCTTCGCGACGCAGGGTGTGCGCATCGATGCGCGCCACTTGCGGCGTGATGTCGGCACGAAAGCCCATCTGCCGGCCCGATTGCGGGTCGATCACCTTGAAGGTTCGCAGATCGAGATCCTGGCCTGCGCCTGTCAGCAGGGATTCCAGGTATTCGATATGCGGGGTGACGACGAACTCATAGCCCCAGCCCTGGAACAGATCCAGCACCTGACGACGCGCCACTTCTATGCGCGCCGCTTCCGGCGGCAGTACTTCTTCGATGCCATCTGGCAGCAGCCAGCGGTCTACCGTTGCCATTACGCCATTCCCCTATGATCCGGGCGGCCAGCCCTCGGGCGAGCCTTGAGTGAAGCAGAAAATGGTTACCTCCCGCGCATGAACAACGGGACGAACAGCCTGCAATCGGCTTCGCCAACCACTTTCCTCGAAAAAACTGTCGAGTCATTCAACTCGACGCCGTGCAATAAAAAACAGCAATCAAACATGCAGACGCAAAAAAGCCGGGAATTTCCCGGCTGCCGCATCATACACCCGTTTTCCCAAAGGATCACCCCGCCAAGCGCTTTAGCCGCTCGACGGGGTGTTGCCGGATGAGTACTGAATCAAGGCTTGGGCTTTTCCAGATAACGGAAGAAGTCGCTGCTTGGGTCCAGGACCATGACGTCGGTTTTGTTCGCAAAGCTTTCACGGTAGGCGCGCAGGCTACGGTAGAACGCGTAGAACTCCTGATCCTGACCGTAGGCCTTGGAATAGATCGAAGCGGCCTGGGCGTCTCCATCACCGCGAACCTCTTCCGACTCGCGATAAGCCTCGGCCAGCAGCACGCGACGCTGACGATCGGCGTCGGCACGAATACCTTCCGCCAGCTCGTTACCTTTGGCGCGATGCTCGCGAGCCTCACGCTCACGCTCGGTGCTCATACGCTCGAACACGCTGCGGTTCACTTCCTTCGGCAGATCGATAGCCTTGACCCGAACATCGATCACTTCGATGCCCAGTTCCTTGTTGGCCATCTTGTTCAGCGAAGCCGTGATGTCAGCCATCAGCGCGTCACGTTCACCGGAAACCACTTCATGCAGGGTGCGCTTACCAAACTGGTCACGCAGGCCCGATTCCAGACGACGCGAAAGGCGTTCGTCAGCAATCTGCTTGAGGCCGGAGGTCGCGGTGTAGAAGCGCTCGGCATCTTTCACCCGCCACTTGGCGTAGGCATCGACCATGACGGCTTTCTTTTCCAGCGTCAGGAAGCGCTGTGTCGGTGCATCCAGTGTCATCAGGCGCGCGTCGAACTTGCGCACTTTGTTAACGTAAGGCACTTTCACATGCAGGCCCGGTTGAACGTCCGCCTGGACCACTCGGCCGAACTGCAGCAACACCGCACGCTCGGTCTGAGCCACGATGTAGAAGCAGTTCCAGGCAGCGATGGCCACGACGACGCCGACAATAAGGGCGATCAGCGATTTATTGCTCATCAGCGACTCTCCCTGGAACGCGTTGGCTGTTGCTGCGAATCCGCTGCGCTGCGCGTGCTCACATCAGTGCCGCCCACTGCTGCCGCGCCCGTTACCGGCGCAGAGCCGCTACGGCCACTTTCGATCATTTTGTCCAGCGGCAGGTAAAGCAGATTGCTCTGGCCATTCTTGTTGCCGCTCACAAGCACCTTGCTGGTGTTGCTGAAGACTTCCTGCATGGTGTCCAGGTACAGACGCTCACGGGTGACTTCAGGGGCTTTGCGATATTCGGCCACCAGCTTGGTGAAGCGATCGGCCTCACCCTTGGCACGGGAGACGACTTCGTCGCGATAACCGTTGGCATCCTCAAGGATACGCTGGGCCTGACCACGGGCTTCCGGCACGACGCCGTTGGCGTAGGTTTCAGCCTGGTTACGCGAGCGCTGCTCATCTTCACGAGCGCGGATCACGTCATCGAAGGCTTCCTGGACTTCACGCGGTGCTGCTGCGCTCTGAACGTTGACCTGAGTGACGGTGATACCGGTGCGATAGGTATCGAGGAAACGTTGCAGACGCTCCTTGATCTCGCTGGCCATCAGTTCACGACCTTCGGTCAGCACCTGGTCCATCTCGGTGGAACCCACCACGTGGCGCAAGGCGCTCTCGGTCGCGTGCTGCAAGCTGATTTCCGGCTGATCGACGTTCAGCACGAAGTCCTGCAGGTTGCTGATCTTGTACTGCACGGTCAGCGGCACTTCGACGATGTTCTCGTCTTCAGTCAGCATTTGACCCTGCTTGGTGTACGCACGCTCACGCGTGACGTTTTCCATGTACTTGCGATCGATCGGCGGGAAGTAGATGTTCAGGCCCGGGCCAACGGTTTCGTAGTATTTACCGAAGCGCAGCACCACGGCCTGCTCCTGCTCGTCGACTACGTAAACCGCGCTATACAGCCAGACAGCCGCCAGCACGACAAGGCCGATGCCGAGCAAGCCGTAACCACCGCCCTTGCCCGACCCACCGCCGTCGTCACCACGTTTTTTACCACCACCGAACAACCCATTCAGGCTTTCCTGTAGCTTTCGGAAGGCCTCGTCGAGATCTGGCGGCCCCTTGCGGTCGCCGTTATTGCGGCGTTTACCACCCCAAGGATCCTGATTATTCGAGTTGCCACCCGGCTCATTCCAAGCCATAGCGCTCTCCATCTGATAAAGCAAAGACGCACCCACGGCGCGCCGACCAATGCTACAGAATGCCTGCCACAGCGGCACAACCGCTTTTTCAGGCTTTTATTGCAAAGTGTGTTGCTCGATGAATTCCAGCGGCTGCAGGCCTTCGCGACTCACCAGTCGATTCAACTCGACCCGTGGCAAGCGAACAGCCAGCAAACTGATGCCTTCTTCGTCGTGTTCTTCTTTCTGAACTGCGCCCAAGGCGAAGAACTGAGCGCGCAGTCGAGCAAAACGCTGAGGCAAGCGCAAGGTGCCAACGAATATTTCATTGCCGAGCAGCTCCGCGACAGCCTGTTTGAGCAAGTCCAGACCCGTACCGTCCCGCGCCGACAACCAGACCCGCTGCGGCTTGCCATCGGCATCCCGCTGGATCTGCGGCTCTACGCCCTCGAGCAAATCGAGTTTGTTATAGACCTCCAGGATCGGCAAGTCTTGAGCACCGATCTCGCCCAGCACCACCATGACCTGCTCAATCTGCGCCATACGCTCCGGCTCATGGGCATCGATCACGTGCAGCAACAGGTCGGAGTTACTCGACTCCTCGAGCGTTGCCCGAAATGCCTCGACCAGTTTATGCGGCAAGTGACGGATGAAACCCACGGTGTCGGCCAGCACGATCGGACCGAGGTCGTCGAGTTCGAGACGGCGCAGGGTCGGGTCGAGCGTGGCGAACAGCTGATTGGCCGCGAAGACGTCGGAATCGGTCACCGAGTTGAACAGCGTCGATTTGCCGGCGTTGGTATAGCCCACGAGTGAAACCGTCGGGATGTCGGCACGTTTTCGGCCGCGACGCGACTGCTCACGCTGACTGCGGACCTTTTCCAGTCGCCCCTTGATCTGCCGCAGGCGAACCCGCAGTAGACGCCGGTCGGTTTCGAGCTGGGTTTCACCCGGGCCGCGCAGACCGATACCGCCTTTCTGCCGCTCAAGGTGAGTCCAGCCGCGAACCAGTCGCGTACTCATGTAGTCAAGCTGGGCCAGTTCGACCTGGAGCTTGCCTTCATGGGTGCGGGCACGTTGGGCGAAGATATCGAGAATCAGGCCTGTGCGGTCAATCACGCGACACTCGAAAACACGCTCGAGGTTACGTTCCTGACTGGGCGTGAGGACGTGATTGAAAATTACCAGATCTACCTGCTCGGCTTTGACCAGGTCGCGTAATTCTTCGACCTTGCCACTGCCAATCAGGTATTTGGCGGTTGGCCGATGACGCGGCACGTTAAAAAACGCGACGGTCTCGGCGCCGGCCGATATGGCCAACTCCTGAAACTCCTGCGGATCTTCGCGCGCCTCAGGGTCCTGACCATCCAAGTGAACGAGTATTGTCCGTTCACCACCACCGTGGCGCTCAAAGAACAAAGGAGACTCCTATCAGGCGTTACCTGGCTCAGCGTCAGCTTGTTCGGTTTCGGTTGCGCTAGGCAGACGAATTGGACGAACCGGCACTACTGTCGAGATAGCATGTTTGTAGACCATCTGGCTGACGGTGTTCTTCAGCAGGATCACGAACTGGTCGAAAGACTCGATCTGACCTTGCAGCTTGATCCCGTTGACCAGATAGATAGAAACCCCAACTTTCTCTTTACGTAAAGTATTCAGGTAAGGGTCTTGTAGCGAATGCCCTTTTGACATGTGCCGCACTCCTTTAAGGATCAATAATAAAAAAATTTAGAAAAACAAATAGCTTAGGCCGTCACACCCCCAAAGGATAGACGGCAATTGCAGGGACTCAGCTCAATATGGAGACCGTTCCCAAGTATTTCAAGGCGCGTGGCAGATTGTCGCAATCCAGGCTGTCCAGCCAATGCAGGTCAGCCCAGCTGCGTAGCCAGGTGAACTGGCGCTTCGCCAATTGGCGCGTGGCAATGATTCCACGCTCCTGCATCTCGGCTGACGTCAGCTTGCCATCCAGATGATCCCAGACTTGTCGGTAGCCTACAGCACGTATAGACGGCAACCCGATATGCAGGTCACTTCTAGTACGCAGAGCTACGACCTCGTCAATGAACCCCTGTTCCAACATTTGTGTGAATCTTTGTGCAATTCGCTCGTGCAGTACCTGACGGTTCGCTGGAGCGATGGCCAAGTTCGCGACAGTATAGGGCAATTGTCCACGTCCCGAAGCGGCTGCTTCAGTACTTTGCGCAGATTGTCGCTGCCGGAGGGCCGTCATGCTCAGGCCGCTGACGCGATAAACTTCCAGCGCCCGGCTCAATCGCTGCGGATCATTGGGGTGAATTCTCGCCGCCGATTCCGGGTCGATCACCGCCAACTGGTCGTGCAGGGCTTGCCAGCCGAGGCGTGCAGCCTCTTGTTCGATTTCTGCGCGCACCTGCGGATCGGCCGCCGGCATGTCTGCCAGGCCTTCGAGCAAAGCCTTGTAATAGAGCATCGTGCCACCTACCAGCAGCGGAATATTGCCGCGCGCGGTGATGTCGGCCATGGCGGCCAGAGCGTCATTGCGAAAATCAGCCGCTGAATAACTCTGTGCCGGGTCACGAATGTCGATCAATTGATGGGGGAACTCGGCCAACAGCGCTTTCGAAGGCTTGGCGGTGCCGATGTCCATGCCGCGGTAGACCAGCGCCGAATCGACGCTGATCAACTCGCAGGGCAGCACCTTGCTCAGTTCGATGGCCAGATCGGTCTTGCCAGCGGCCGTCGGCCCCATCAGGAATATGGCGGGAGGGAGCTGGCTCATCAACGACCGCGCAAGAACAGTTTGTCCAGATCGTCCAGGCCCAATTGGGTCCAGGTCGGTCTGCCATGGTTGCATTGACCGCTGCGCTCGGTGTTTTCCATGTCACGCAGCAAACCGTTCATTTCCGGCAAGGCCAGGCGCCGGTTGGCGCGAATCGCGCCATGGCAGGCCATGGTTCCGAGCAACTCGTTCAGATGCGCCTGAATCCGGTCACTGGTGCCGTACTCCATCAGGTCTGCCAGCACGTCGTGCACCAGCCGGTTGGCCTCCGCCTGCTTCAACAGCGCCGGTATCTGCCGAATCGCCAGGGTTTCCGGGCCTAGTCGCTGCAACTCGAAACCGAGCCGCTGGAACCAGTTCATGTGTTCTTCGGCGCAGTCCGCTTCGCGCTGGCTGACGGCAATCGACTCTGGCACCAGCAACGGCTGGCCACTCAAGCCTTCGCTGGCCATCGCGACTTTCAGTCGCTCATACATGATCCGCTCGTGGGCTGCATGCATGTCCACCAGCACCAGCCCCTGGGCGTTCTCCGAGAGAATATAGATGCCTTTAAGCTGCGCCAGCGCATAGCCCAAGGGCGGGATATCGCCCTGGCCGTCCGGCAGCGCAGCCGCCGCGTTTTCTGGCAAAGGCGCATAAAATTCGCGATAAGCGCTCTGGGCTTCGGCCACCGGCAAGGTCGATTGTGGCCGTGGCGTGTACTGGTACTGATAACCCGCGCCAGCGCCTGAACCCGGCGCGCTGAATGTCGGTTGCGGCTGTGGCTGTTCCAGCAGCAAATTGGCTGCCAGACGCATTTCGCCCTGTGGGCCGAACTCGCCGGCCTCAATACCTGTAGGGCGGGCCATACCGGCAACCGCGACGGGTGCAGCCAGATGGTCTTCCGGACGCACGTCGCCCAAGGCACGGTGCAAGGTGCCGTAAAGGAAGTCGTGAACCATGCGCCCGTCACGGAAGCGTACTTCGTGCTTGGTCGGGTGCACGTTGACGTCCACTACCGCCGGATCGACTTCGAAAAACAGTACGAACGTTGGATGCCGTCCGTTGAACAACACGTCGCGGTAAGCCTGGCGCACTGCGTGGGCGACCAGCTTGTCGCGCACGGCTCGACCGTTGACGTAGAAATACTGCAAATCCGCCTGGCTGCGGGAGAATGTCGGCAAGCCGACCCAACCCCATAGGTGCAGACCGTTACGCTCGACCTCGATCGGCAGCGCCTGCTCGAGGAACCCCGCACCGCAAACAGCTGCCACGCGCCGGGCGCGAGCCGCGTCGTCATGGGCTTCGTGCAGGCTGAGTATCGTTTTACCGTTGTGGCGCAAGTGGAAGGCTACGTCGAAACGCGCCAGCGCCAGGCGCTTGATCACTTCTTGCAGGTGATCGAACTCGGTTTTTTCGGCCTTGAGGAATTTGCGCCGTGCCGGCGTGTTGAAAAACAGATCGCGCACTTCCACCGACGTGCCCACTGGATGGGCGGCCGGCTGGACCCGAGGCGCCATGTCACGGCCTTCGGTCTCGACTTGCCAGGCTTGCTCGGCACCGCGAGTGCGGGAGGTCAGGGTCAGACGTGCGACAGAACTGATGGACGCCAGTGCTTCGCCGCGAAACCCCAGGCTCATCACCCGTTCGAGGTCTTCCAGGTCGCGAATTTTACTGGTGGCATGTCGCGCCAGGGCCAGCGGCAGGTCATCCGAGGAGATACCGCTGCCATCGTCACGCACGCGCAACAACTTGACCCCGGCCTGCTCGACGTCCACGTCGATACGCTTGGCACCGGAATCGAGGCTGTTTTCCAGCAACTCCTTGATCACCGAAGCCGGGCGCTCGACCACCTCACCGGCGGCAATCTGGTTCGCCAGCCGTGGGCTGAGCAGCTCGATACGAGCGCCGCCGATCATTGCTTCGCTCATTCCTTGACCGCCAGTTCCGAACTCGGAATGTTAAGGGTCTGACCGATCTTCAACTCATCGTTCTTCAGGTTATTGGCGCTGCGCAACGCCGCTGGAGAAACCTGATAGCGCACGGCGATCATCGCCAGTGTCTCACCCGGGTTCACCCGATGATCACGTGCACCCTGGGCAATCTTGCCGGAATCGCGCAGCCAGGCAATGTAGGTGCCTGGCGGTGGATTTTGCTGGAAGAACTGCCGCACACCACCACTGATGGAACGAGCCAACGCTTGCTGGTGGCTGGCCGCCGCCAGTTTCGAGGCTTCGTTGGCGTTGGAGATAAACCCGGTTTCCACCAGGATCGACGGAATATCCGGGGATTTCAGCACCATGAACCCGGCCTGCTCGACGCGCTGCTTGTGCAACGGCGTAACCCGGCCGATGTTGCTCAGCACTTTCTGGCCGACGTTCAGGCTTGAAGTCAGCGAGGCAGTCATCGACAAATCCAGCAACACCCCAGCCAGCATCCGGTCCTTGTCGTCGAGGCTGACGTTGCCGGCACCACCGATCAGGTCGGAGCGGTTTTCACTGTCGGCCAGCCAACGGGCGGTCTCCGAGGTGGCACCGCGGTCGGACAGGGCGAACACTGAAGCGCCAAAAGCCGCCTTGGACGGCGCCGCATCGGCGTGGATCGACACAAACAGGTCCGCGCCCTTCTTGCGGGCAATCTCGGTACGGCCGCGCAAGGGAATGAAGTAGTCGCCGGTGCGGGTCAGCTCGGCGCGAAAACCTTTCATGCCATTGACCTGACGCTGCAGCTCCCTGGCGATCGCCAGCACCACGTCTTTTTCCTTCTGGCCTCGGGAGCCGGAAGCGCCCGGGTCTTCGCCGCCGTGACCGGCGTCGATCACCACGATAATGTCACGCTTGCCGGCTGGCGCGGGCGGCAACTTGACCGTTGGCTCGACCGGGGTCACCGGCACCACAGGCACCGTGGCAACGTTGGTCGGCGGCGGAGTTGGCGCGGCATCGGCGGGGTTGTCGAACAGGTCGACCACCAATCGGTTGCCGTACTGCGCATTCGGCGCCAGGGTGAAGCTCTTCGGAGTAACGGCCTGTTTCAGGTCGATGACCACCCGCAGGTCGGTCGGCGTGCGCTGGGCCGAGCGCATAGAGGTAATCGGGGTGTTAGCGCTGGAGACATTCAGCGGACCGCCAAGCGTCGCGCCATTAATGTCGATGACCAGACGGTCCGGTGCCGTAAGGGTAAAAACGCTGTGCTGGACCGGACCGGTCAGGTCGAACACCAGTCGGGTGTTATCCGGTGCGCGCCACAGGCGTACGCTGCGGACCTGTGTTGCAGCCACAGCGTCGACGGCCAGTGCCGTAAGCAATAGTCCTACGACAGCAACCAACGCGCGAAAGCGCATACCTAACCCCATCATTTATTTGAATTCCAATGCCAAAGCGGCACACCACGACTCGCCACGCGAGCCCTGGGGCAACAAACTCAGCGAACGTCCGCTGTTATGCGGGCTAATGGTAATGGTCAGGTCGGGCTTTGGCAAAAAGCCTGCACCACGCTGGGGCCATTCGATCAGACACAACGCATCGCCTTCGAGGTAATCACGGATGCCGAGATATTCCAGCTCCTCCGGATCGACCA
The DNA here is from genome assembly GCF_057838875.1 of Pseudomonas sp. KH_050. Classification (NCBI taxonomy): domain Bacteria; kingdom Pseudomonadati; phylum Pseudomonadota; class Gammaproteobacteria; order Pseudomonadales; family Pseudomonadaceae; genus Pseudomonas; species Pseudomonas sp. KH_050. The sequence goes on from NZ_CM174478.1 coordinate 6,183,335, forward strand.
GTCGATAGAGGTCGAAATGGAAGGCCCGAACCTCGCCGATCTCATAGGGCTCGACCAGGGTAAAGGTCGGACTCTTGACCGCCCCCACATGCCCCAATCCACGGATGATGCCCCGCGACAAGGTGGTTTTCCCCGCCCCCAGGTCACCGTCCAGAAAGATCACCCCGAGCCCTTCGGTGACTTGAGCGATACACGCCCCCAACTTGATCATCGCCTCTTCGTCGGGCAGATACAGGGTTACTTCAGACACGGTGATTGCTCCTCCAGCAACTGACGAATGGCTGGAATCAAATCACTGGCCGCCAGCCCCCGGCCCAACTTGCCTTGACGCTCGCCGGCGCTGGCATGCAACCAGACCGCGAGGCAGGCCGCATCGAAAGCGTCCATGCCTTGTGCCAGCAGTGCGCCAATCAGGCCCGCCAGCACATCCCCCAGACCTGCCGCGGCCATCGCCGGATGGCCGCGATCACACAGTGCCAGACGACCATCCGGACTGGCGATCAGACTACCGGCACCTTTGAGCACCACAACAGCTGAATATTTCTTGCTCAATTGGCGCGCAACAGTAAAGCGATCAGCCTGAACGTCCGCTGTCGAAATGCCTAACAGACGCCCCGCCTCGCCTGGATGCGGAGTTATCACGCAACCCTCGGGCAGTTCCAGTGCGTCTTTGGACAGCAGGTTCAGCGCGTCGGCATCCCAGACTTGCGGCACAGGCGCATTGACCGCCGCAGACAACAGGCTGCGACCCCACGCGGCTTGACCCAGCCCTGGGCCTACCACCACCACCGAAGCCTGTTCAAGCAACCCCATCAGCTGGTTCGCCGAATGTGTGCCCGCCGTCATGACTTCCGGCAAACGCGCCAGGGCCGCCGCGACATGCTCGCTGCGGGTAGCCAGCGACACCATACCCGCGCCGCTACGCAGGGCGCATTCGGCACTTAACAGAATCGCCCCACCCAGGCCGCGATCGCCGCCGATCAGCAACACATGGCCGGATTGACCTTTATGGGCAGTGGGCCGCCGCTCTGCCAGATGCGGCAGATTGCCCGGCATCAAGCGTTTGGCGCTGACGCAAGCCTCGGCCAGCAGTTCAGGCGAGGCTTGCAGATCATTGAACAGTAGCTCGCCAACGTAATCCGGAGCCTGGGCGGTGAACAACCCAAGCTTCAAGCCAATGAACGTTACCGTCAGGTCAGCCCGTATCGACACGCCCAGGACTCGCCCGGTGTCGGCACACAGGCCCGAAGGAATATCCACCGCGGCGACTGGCAGACCGCTGGCATTGATCGCGGCGATGATACTGGCGTAAGGCTCACGCACTTCGCCGGCCAGCCCCGTCCCCAGTAGCGCATCCAGCAGAACCCCGCGCAATGCGACGGGCCCGGTCCAGGGCTGGACGGTGACGCCGACCGCCAAAGCCTCGGCATAGGCCAAGGCCGCATCGCCCTGCAACCGCTGCGGATCCCCAGCGGCAAGAACCTGTACCTGCCAACCGCCACGCAGGGCCAACGCGGCGACCAGATAGCCATCGCCGGCGTTATTCCCATGCCCCGCGACAACACTGAGCTCCCGCGCATCTGGCCAGCGTCTGACCATGGCTCGCCACACGGCCCGAGCGGCGCGCTGCATCAATTCGAAGCCCGTTGTGCCCGCCGCAATCAGGCTGGCATCAAGGTCGCGAACTTGAGCGGCGCTATACAGCGCGTCGGGTAAATCGTCTTTAATGTGCGGCATGCGTCTTCAGGCTCCGATGTCTGGCAGAATTATACGCACCTCAGCCCCGGTTTCTCTCGTCTCATGCCTGCAATTACTACTGACCTCGCCGCTCTCGCCCAATCGATCAAGGATTGGGGGCGCGAACTGGGTTTCCAACAAGTCGGCATCAGCGGCCTGGACCTGGCCGAGCATGAGCAGCACCTGCAACGTTGGCTCGACGCCGGCTATCACGGCGAGATGGACTACATGGGTGCCCATGGCAGCAAGCGCTCCCACCCTGAAGAGTTGGTCCCCGGCACCTTGAGAGTAGTTTCTCTGCGCATGGATTACCTGCCCGGCGATACCCAGATGGCGCAACGTCTGGCTCAGCCGGAAAAAGCCTACGTCTCGCGTTATGCCCTGGGCCGCGATTATCACAAGCTGATTCGCAAGCGCGTGCAACAGCTTGCCGAGCGGATTCAGGCAGTTATCGGCCCCTTCGGCTACCGCGCCTTTGTCGACAGCGCCCCGGTGCTGGAAAAAGCCATCGCCGAACAGGCCGGACTCGGCTGGATCGGCAAGAACACCCTGGTGCTGAACCGCAAAGCCGGCAGCTATTTCTTTCTGAGCGAACTGTTTGTCGACCTGCCGCTGCCCGTGGACCCGCCCCACGCCACCGAACATTGCGGCCGCTGCACCGCGTGCCTGGACATCTGCCCGACCAACGCCTTCGTCGGCCCCTATGTGCTGGACGCCCGGCGCTGCATTTCCTACCTGACTATCGAACTGAAAACCGCCATCCCCGAGGATTTGCGGCCACTGATCGGCAATCGGGTGTTCGGTTGCGATGACTGCCAGATCGTCTGCCCGTGGAACCGCTTCGCCCGCCCGTCGGGAGAGAGCGACTTCAAGCCCCGGCACAACCTGGACAACGCGGAACTGGCCGAGCTGTTTATGTGGGATGAAGACAAATTCCTCAGCAGCACCGAGGGCTCGCCACTGCGCCGCGCCGGCTACGAGCGCTGGCTGCGCAACCTGGCGGTCGGGCTGGGAAATGCGCCTTCAACGATTCCGGTGCTGGAAGCGTTGAAGGCGCGACGGGACTATCCGTCGGAGTTGGTGAGGGAGCATGTGGAGTGGGCATTGAATGAACATGCACGGCGCGGGGCGTAATCCGCGCGCCTTATTGTGCGCAACAGTCAATGTCAGGATGGACCGACAATCATCGGTCAGCCTATCCTGATGTCGGCCCGCAGAAAAAATCATGCATAGCCGCTAACCGCATTATTACGACAGTCTGCGCACACCGATTGCCGATGTTTGCGGATGAACATCAAAAGCCATTCGATCCTTGCCTGCAAGGCGCGCACCGACACGATCACGCCCCCGCTCCGCAGAAGCAGCGTTGTTCCAGGTGTCTGAGCCAGAACGACCGGCATTACTCTGTTTTCCAGTATTTTGATCTTTCGAGGTTTCCGACGGGGCCCTGACAGGCTCGTCGCTCTTGGTGGCTCCACCACTTTCCCCTCCCGAGCCAGAATCGAGCAGTTTACCGACGCTACCAATACCAATTGAAAGTGCGGCAACCCTTTCTCCAGGACCGATTATCGCCGAGAAGACCTTACCGAATGTCGCCCCCCGACTGGCCAGCTTCGATGCACCACCGACGGCGCCAGCCGCCCCGACACCCAAGGATGCCACGCCCAACCCCAGGCTCACCCATCCCAAAATGCTGGCGGCTTCGGATCCTGGTGCGACTTCATTCACAATAACTTCTGCGATACCAGCGACGGCTGAAGCAAGACCCAGCCCGATACTCAACACCCCAAGCGGCGTCGCCGCCCCCAGAGTCGCCACACTGAGTGCAACACCGATCAGCGTTAGAACAATCGACGTGAAGATGCTCCAAAACGAATGCCCCGTCGGGTCAAACCGGTTAATCGGATCGCCTGCACAATAGGCGTAAGGGTTCAAGCCACCCTCACCGAACGGACTCAAGCTATCCGGGCTGAAAAAACGCATCAACGTCGGACTGTAGGCCCGGTAGCCATTGCCCAGCAGATACAAGCCCGTCACCGGATCAAGTTGTTCTCCACTAAAACCCAACAGAGAAAACAACCCACCTTCCACTGGACGATATCCATAAGGGCTATAGGCAACATCTTGGTATTGCGCCCCTTTCAATTTGCACAACACACTCTGCTGCTGGTCCGTGCTGTATAGCTTGGTCCCAGCCTCCAGCCCCTGCTGATGCTGGCCCAACAAAATTGCGGCCTGACGCAAGCAGGTGCTCTTGTCGTCGCCGCGCACTTCGTTTATCACCCGCTCGTCGCGGTAGAAGCGCTGGATAGGCGCCCCTTCGGGCTGCGATAGTTCAACCAACTGATCCTGGGAGTCATAGTGGTAACCGCGCACCACCGCCTTTACCGCGCTGGCCACTTGGGTCAGGCGACCCAAGGCATCGTAGGTCAAGGTACGTTCCTGATCATCCTTGATCAGCCGACCATTGGCGTCGTATTGCAAGACTACCGGCGCCGGATAATCCTTATGCGTATGCGTTATGCCGATCAACTGGGTCGGATCGTTGGCGCTGTACTGGTAGCTCGCAAGGTTCTCACCGCCGGGAAACCCGGTTTTCAGCGTGAGGATATTGTCCATCGCATCAAACACGTAGGTTTGTTTAAGGATCTCCTTGCCGCAAGCGTCTCGTGGCAGCTGCGTGCCCCCGCAGGTGTACAGGCTCAGCCGGCCGCGCTTGTCATAGCTGAACAGTTCATTACGCAGGACAACGTCCCCGCTCTTCAGTGTTTTTTGCGCAAGCTTGTTGGCTTGGGTGTAACTGGATGTCAGGACTTGCGTGGGCGAACCATTGATCTCAAAGACACGCGAGACCTCGCGCCCCAGGTCGTCATAGGCCAGCCTGGTGATCAGGGAAGCCTGACCGCTCTTCTCTTGGGCATTGACCGCTGTCAGTTGGTTCAAGGTGTTGTAAGAAAACGTGGTTTTGAGCGCGTCGTGTTCAAATGACTTCGGGCGACCCCATTCATCATATTCAGTCTTGTGTTCATTCCCGAACACATCGGTGCACGTCAGCGGGCGTCCGGCCAGGGAATAGGCATAGAGGGCATTCTTCTGCGCCGTGCCACGGGTCGACGTTTCCTTCTTGAGCCGTCCGGACGGGTAATACTCATAACGGGTTTCGTATCCTTGCTCGATGTGCCTCACCGGCAAGCCAGATTGGGGGTCGTAGGTAAAGCTGGCGACCGATTCTCCAGTCTTTCCAGTAGCCTTGCGCAAGGTCACCCGCTTGCCAAGGTTGCGCTCATAAGTGTATTCAACCTTGTCAGTGTTCGGCATCTGACTCCAGGCCGGCAGGCTGAAGCCAGCATCGTATCCTGACGTGGTTGTCCGACCACCGACCGTGCTCTTGGTCAAACGCCCCAACCCATCGAAGACCTGCTGGCCCAGGCTACGCCCAGCTACCTTTATCTCGATCGGTAACAGTGCTTGGCTATGGGCCGCGTACTGCGTCTGCACCGCATTACCATCAGGCAGAACACTGCGGTGCAGCCGATTAAACACGTCGTACTCATAAGTGGTTTCGTTGCCGACCGGATCCGTCTGGCTGACAGCGCGACCCAGACCGTCATACATATGGAGGGTCTTGCCCTGGCTGTTGTCCCTGATGTCGAACACCTCGACACTGTCAGGCTTGCCAAAGTCATTATGGATCGTGACCTTTTTGCCCATACCCTCCAGCCAACTCGTCTCACTCCGGGTCACGGGGTCGAGTTCACGGTGTTCCTTTCGCCCATCCGCATGGCGGGTGGTTTTTACCTGCCCCCAATCATCAAAGACAAATCCGGTTTTCAGCACGAGAGGCGCGCCCCGTAGCCAATCGGTCCGGATCGACTCGATGAGCTGGCCAACGGCATTGTGCTGCGCCGAATAGACCGTACGGAGCGGGCCATTGGCCTGATTGTCGGCGTCTTGTTCTTCAATACGGACCGTACGCCCCAGCCCGTCATAAGTGATCCGCTGTTGCAGGCCGCTGACATCCGTACTGAGCATCGTCGCGGGTGTACTACTGCCGACGGCCAATTGATAGGACGTACGGCGTCTGGCTTCGAAGGGCGTACCAGGTGCCACGGTCTCACTCACGACCCGGCCAATGGTGTCGTACTCGAAAACAACGATCCCTTCATCCTCATTCTGCTCGGACAACTTCACGCCGTTCAGCACCGAGTACGTCCGCGCAGCCGTTGTGCGAGTGCCATCCCTCCCTGTCAGGATGGTTTGCAGGGTGCGGTCTGTGTCACTGAAGGTGTAAAGGAACTCGGATTGAGTCGATTCGCCGTTCTGAGTGACGGTTTGCTTTTGCAGCAGGCCATGTCGCAACGGGTCGGCCTGAGCACTGAAATAAACCAGGTCGGTCTGTGAGCGTAATGCTTCGCGACTTCCTGTCTGCTCAAAGAATTGTTCTCGCACAGGCACGACGTTCTGCACTGTTGCGCCAGTCAATCCGGGCTGCAATTGATAGCTATAGCGAGTGACAGTAGTCGCAGCCGCGGCCAACCCTGTCGCCGGGAAGACTGTCCGCTGCTTTTCGAAGCGCACAAACCCCAAGGGATCGGCGGGACAGCCATCGGCACCGGTTGCCGGGTAGAATTCGGAAACGGTTGTCACGCCGTTCGGATCGACTTGCTTGAGCAAATTGCCCAAGGTGTCGTACTCGGTACGAGTCACTTCCTCCCTAAACTTTCCGGTTGCGCGGTTTTCATAGCGTTGCGTCTGGACTTTTGGCAAACGAAATTGCGCAGGTTGCTGGGCGAAACTCTTGCGTGGATCGAGGTGATATTCAATCAATTGCGAGGTGACCATCTTGTTGCAAGTCGTCACCTCCGATACCCGCAAATGGTACTGGTTGTAAGTGCGTGTCGTTGAACTGTAAACCTTGCCTTCCGATGTCAAGGATTCCGTCGAGGTGTATTCATAATCGGAAGTCGTCTGGTAAAGATTGTCTCCCTCCGTTGACCATCTGATGTCTTCAGCGCCGAAACCCAGGAAGTTATTGTCGGAAAACTCATAATTTTTCGTTATGGCGGGCTGATTGTGTCTCGGAAAAACAGTATGCGAGTTCACATAAGGCAGGGAGCGCAGGGGCGAACCCCGCGGGAGTCGATGGCCTATACCCTGATAGCCAATGACTTCGCGCGCTCCAAGCGGCGAATCGATCGCCGTCAGGTAACTGAGGCGATCATAATCCTCATACTCAAGCTTCCAGGATCCACCTGTGGGCAAGTCAATGGATACAACTCTATCGTTGGCGAGCGTCAGGATAAACTTCGCCTCGCACTCCGTGCCGGGATACTGCACAAGCGTGACGCGTCCCTGGGAACGGGAAACACTCAGCAAAATGCGCTGAGTGTCCCGCACTTCCTTGAGTATCGGCTGCTCATTGATCGAGGTATAGTCGAACGTAATACTCGCACCATTCGCAGCAACGATTCGCGTTGGCACCGCCACTTCGCTTGCGCCGTAGACTTTTAGCTCTTCGCGCTGGCCATTCTTGTGAACAAGGTCATAGCGATTGGGTGCAGGCCGGCTGGTTTTGATAGTTTCAAGTTTAAGCTCTTCGAAACTCAGCCCGGCGATGGTCTCCTTTGCCTTGTAACTTTCACCCGAGGACAGTGTGAGTGTCTCATTTTCTTTGTCATATCGGGTTAATGCCAGCGACCAGCCCACCCCTAACCCTATATCCGCGCCGTTGATCGGATTGAAATATAAATTAATCGGCAGGGAGGGCCCATTCAAGCTTCCAGACTTGATCTCCCCCAATGTTAGTGAGCAGGTATAAATTCCGGTACGAGGGTCGACACCACCGACCATGAAGTCATGAAAATTAAAGGCGTTCGAATAAATGTCCGTTGAGTTTTTGACAGTCATTAAAAGATTCTCACTGATAACAGACTCTAAACAGCAATCGATGAAGACAGTGCTGGATGCGTCGCGACTTCTAACGGAAGCGCGCAATGCACTAGAGCAGCGCTAGCCTCTTTGCAAGGTAAACGCAGTGTTATTCATATTGATCGCAATCGACAGCTTATGATCATTACCAAACTCATCCGTCACCGTAAAATAGAACGGTGCCGTTCTGACGGGTGAACTCATGGGATACTTTGTCGAAACCCCCTGAACAAACGTGAGCTCTCCCGAACGCTGATTGATGTCAACCACATACTGATTTTCTGGCAGGTTAACCTGTACTTGTTTGGCGGTAGCCAGAGGAAACTCACCGCAGAAACCTTTGACACCAGGGATATTATTGATCAACCCAGTATTACAAAACAGTATTGGGTACTGGTAACCCGTATTGTACTGCGCACTTTCCCAAGCCACCAATTTAACCTGACTTTCGTTTGGATATAACCCCAGATAATATCGATAAAGACTGTCACCGCCCCGCTCTTGCCCGACCCTTTCCGCCTGCATTCTGAATTGACTGATGGCGTAGGTTGGTTTTGCGTCGGCTTGAATGATGATGCTTTTATTTATTTTTTTACCGTCTGGATTTGTGGTGTTGTTGCTCCTGTAGGTTTTTCCCTGCAAGGTCACCTCTGCCGCGATTTGTGCTTGCCCCACTTCAGAGGAAGATACCCAGAAAACAAATGGCTCCGCAGCGGATTGAATACCTCCAGGCGTCTCATGAGAAAAGGAGTTTACAAAGCGACTTGAATTCCATCCTGCCAACGGTTTGCCCGTGTACACGTCGCTTCTCAATGGCAGGCCGTTGTGATACCGAATCAACTTTGCCGTGATCAAATCAGGGTAAAAGGACAGTGGAACATCATTACCATCAGAATCTACCGCTTCTATGAATACCCAGACACGCACCTGCATCCTGCCATTGGCATATAACTTCTTGGACTCAATACCAGGCGCTTCGAACCTGACATCAAGACGGGTCACTTTATCAATACGTCCCGCTGCCGGGGGCGGCGACACAACCATTTCAGAAATCGGCTGACCACTAATGTTTTTCGAATCGCTCATGCATGCCTTCCTTGCTATTTATTTCAATCGCGGCTTTTTTTGACCGCACTAAAGGTAACAACCGAGACTCGCTCGGCGTCGCGCCACTTAGTAATAGCAAGGAATGAGCAACGCTTCTACCCGGCAGAAGCGGACCATTTTTCTCCGCCCACCGGCATTTCAAACCTCATGTTTCATTATTTTATTACATATGTCGAAAACAGGATTCTTGTTTAACACAAAATTTCCAGCCCCGCACAAACACCCAGGCTTTATTTCAACATAAAATACCGCCACCTTATTACCAGCTTCAAAACCAACAAAGCGTAAAGCACTGCGCGCAGACTTTTGGATCCATTTCAAATTGGTTCAATACTTTTCGATAAACGCCTGCATTCTTGATATATCAAGTAATAAGCTTTTTTCAGAGTTCCACAGACTGTTTTCAAGAGCCGGATTTATGATCAGTCAGGGATAGAGTCTTCGATCACTGCTCATCGTTATAAACAAACTTAGGCATGTCCCAATGAAAGCGAATCGCCAGCAAGCGCAGCAGGAAGCCGCCAAACAAGGTCAGCAGAATCGCCTGCTCGCTTGGCAATTGCAGATAGACGCAGAGCAGATAACACCAGGCGGCGGCGAACGAGACGCTGGCGTAGAGTTCACGGCGGAAGATCAGCGGAATGTCGTTGCAGAAGATGTCCCGCAGAATGCCACCGAATACCCCGGTGATCACGCCGCTGACCGAGGCCACTAGCATGCCGTGGCCCATTTCCAGGGCGATCATGCAGCCGATCAGGGTGAAGGCCACCAGGCCTGCGGCATCGAGCACCAGGAACAGCGAACGCAGGTGACGCATCCAGCGCGCGATGAAGATTGTCACCAATGCCGCGATCGAGGTCAGTACCAGATATTCCGGGTGTTTGACCCAAGTCAGCGGATAGTGCCCCAGCAGTACGTCGCGCACCGAACCACCCCCAAGCGCCGTCACGCAAGCGATCAGCACCACACCGAACCAATCCATGCCGCGGCGGCCAGCGGACAAGGCACCGGTCATGGCTTCGGTAGTAATGGCAATCAGGTAGAGCATGAGCAACATGGCGGGCAGTCCTTGCGAGAAGGCGCGCAGTCTAACCAGTTGGCGGGGGCACCAAAAGAGGGCAACCGTTAATCCCAACCATTGAACAGGCGTAGTAGCTGCCGCAGGCTGCGATCTTTTCAGGATCACCGCTGATTTTGGGAAAGATCAAAAGATCGCAGCCTGCGGCAGCGCCTACGTCGTCAACCGAGTTCCTCCATCAAAATTTGATGAAGTGCTGACGGTAGTGCTGCAGCTCGGCGATCGACTCACGAATGTCGTCCAGTGCCAGGTGGGTACTGCCCTTCTGGAAACTGTCACGTACTTCCGGCGCCCAGCGTGCGGCCAGTTCTTTCAAGGTCGACACGTCGAGATTGCGGTAATGGAAGTAGCTCTCCAGCGCCTTCATGTGGGTATAGAGGAAGCGACGGTCCTGGCAAATGCTGTTGCCACAGATCGGCGATTTACCCTTGGGTACCCATTTTTCCAGGAAAGCAATGGTTTCGGCTTCCGCTTCAGCCATGCTGATAAGGCTGTCGCGCACTCGCTGGGTCAGGCCGGAACCGCCATGTTGTCGGGTGTTCCACTCATCCATGCCAGCGAGAATTTCGTCGCTGTGGTGGATGGCAATGACCGGACCTTCAGCCAGGGTATTGAGATTGCTGTCGGTGACAATGGTCGCCATCTCGATGATGACGTCGGTGTCGGGGTTCAGACCGGTCATCTCCAGATCGATCCAAATCAGATTCTGCGGGTTTTGCATGTGTCGGCTCCTCGGCGTAGTTGCGCAGTTTAGCCTAGAGAACCTGCCCGGCGTGCTAAACTCGCGGCCGTTTTACCTAACCGCTGCATTATCGACACGGAACACCAATGGCCAAACGCCAGCTCAATCGTCGCCAAAACTGGCGCATCGAAAAGATTCAAGGTGAACGCGCTGCCCGCGCCGCCAAACGCGAATCCTCTGCCGTGGAAGCACTCGAGGGTGGCGATCTTGGTCCCGAGCAAACCGGGCTGGTGATCGCTCACTTCGGTGTGCAGGTCGAGGTCGAAGCCCGCGACGGCGAACTGGCCGGTCAGGTTTTCCGCTGCCACTTACGCGCCAACCTGCCTGCGCTGGTAACCGGCGATCAGGTGGTCTGGCGTGCTGGCAACCAGGGTATCGGGGTGATCGTGGCGCAACTGCCGCGCAACACCGAACTCTGTCGCCCGGACAGTCGCGGCCAGCTCAAGCCGGTTGCGGCCAACGTCGACATGATCGTGATCGTCTTCGCTCCGCTGCCTGAACCCCACGCCAATCTGATCGACCGTTATCTGGTGGCCGCCGAGCATGCGGGCATACACCCGCTGCTCTTGCTGAACAAGGCCGACCTGATTGATGAGCAAAATGCTCCGGCGCTGAATGCCTTGCTGGCGGTCTACCGGCAGCTGGGTTATCCATTGCTGGAAGTGTCTGCACATCACGGCGACGGCATGGAGAAGTTGCAAGCGCTACTGGACGGCCATATCAGCGTGTTCGTCGGCCAGTCCGGCGTCGGCAAGTCCTCGCTGGTGAACACCCTGCTGCCGGAAGTCGAAGCCCGAGTCGGGCCGCTTTCCGAACTGTCCGGCCAGGGCACCCACACCACCACCACCGCCCGGCTGTTCCACTTCCCGCGCGGCGGCGAACTGATCGACTCCCCCGGGATTCGCGAATTCGGTCTCGGCCATGTCAGCCGCGCCGACGTCGAAGCCGGCTTCATCGAGTTCAACGATCTGATCGGCACCTGTCGCTTCCGCGACTGCAAGCATGACCGCGAACCCGGCTGCGCACTGCTCAAGGCCCTGGAAGAAGGTCGCGTGCAGCAGCAGCGGATGAACAGCTATCGCTCGATCATCGCCAGCTTGCCTGAAAACAGCTATTAAACAGACTGCGAGCAAGCCTGTACTTATGCAGGCTTGCTCGCTGTTCTGCATGTCCTACACAACACACCCTCCCGTTAAACAAAAGAACCTTCCGTAGGACTTGCATCCTTCATAAAGAAGGACACTTCTCTTTGTCTCCAGGCGCCTTGTCGCCTCGAATTATCCGAATACATTCAGCCCCTTGTGACGCGGTCAACCGGACCGTACAAGTGCTACTTCGCCCGTGCGAAACCTGGGGTAACTCATGCAGACATTTCATTTGTTCATCAGCCATTCGTGGAACCACCCGGATGCTCACGACAACCTGGTAAAGCTTCTCAACGCACACCCTGACTTCACCTTCAAAAACTTTTCTGTGCCGCCACACAATCCCATCATCGGCGCACAGACCGATAAACAGTTGGAAGAGGCCATAGAAAACAAGATTCGCCCCTGTTCGGCTGTGCTGATCATGGCCGGGATGTATTCCACCTACAGCAAGTGGATCAATAAGGAAATCGAGATCGCCGAGCGGATGGGCAAGGTCATCATCGCGGTCAAGCCCTTTGGCGCCGAGCGGATATCCACGGTGGTTCGCAACGCCGCCCACGCCGAGTGCGCCTGGAACACCAAAAGTATTGTCAGTGCCATTCAATTGCATGCGGCGGGTTAAACCATGCGCAAGGCACTCTTTATTGGGATTAACAACTACACACATATCTCGACACTGTCAGGCTGCAATAACGACGCCATGGCCATGGCTTCGGTATTGGAGCGCCACGCCACAGGCAAGCCCAACTTCAAAAATATAGTACTGACTTCTGCCGAGGAAAATCTCACTCGCCATACCCTGGAAGAAAACATCAAGGCGCTGTTCTCCGGCGACTGTAATGTTGCCCTGTTGTATTTCGCCGGACACGGTCATTTCGAGACCAGCATCGATGAGGGAATGCTGATTCCTCAAGACTATCGAACCAGTCACGATGGTATCCGGATCAGCGACATCCTCCAGTGGGCGAACAATGCCGACAAGATCAAAAACAAAATCATCATTCTCGACTGCTGCCAGGCTGGCGCGGCTGGAGAAACACGCAGCCTGAGTGGTGGAGCCAGCGTCATTGGCGAAGGCATGACTATCCTCACCGCCTGCAAGAAAGAACAACCTGCCCAGGAACAGTCCGGTCACGGCGTATTCACCAGCCTCCTGCTGCAAGCGCTGCACGGTGGTGCAGCCAATGTTCTGGGAGAAATCACTCCCGGCAGCCTGTATTCATTTGTCGACAACGCTCTTGGTGCCTGGGAGCAACGTCCTGTGTTCAAGACCAACGTTTCGCAGTTCATCGCCTTGCGAGAGGTGCCTCCTCTTATCCAGGAAGAGATTCTGCGCAAGCTGCCGGACTGGTTTCCGGAAGCCGAGTCTGTCTACCCCCTCGACCCCAGCCATGAACCCACCGAAACAGCAGTATTTAATGCCGAGAACGGCGAAACCTTCGCCCAGTTACAAAAGTGCAACCGCCATAGCCTGATCGAACCGGTAGACGCCGAACACATGTATTACGCCGCCATGAACTCCACCGGCTGCCGCCTGACGGCGCTCGGTGCCTATTACCGCGAACTCGCGATCAAGGGACATTTCTAATGCCAGTCTTCATTAGCTACCGCCATACCGACCGCCCCCAGGCAATGACGATCGACGCCCGGTTGAGGCTCGCCAACATCAGCACCTACCTGGATGTGCTGGATAGCGAGTCCCTGACCACCGACGATATAACGGGCGTCATTACTCGCAACATAACCGAGTGCACCCACCTGATCGCGGTCGTCTCGCAACAAACGGCATTGTCGTGGTGGGTACCTTTTGAAATCGGTGAAGCGACCATCAGCGATCGCCGAATCTGTACATTCAAGACTGGCGACAGCGAACTGCCGCTGTACCTCGACAAGTGGCCAAAAATGACCAGGAACGCGGATATCGAGATGTTTATCGAGGCCTACAAACTTGAAATGACCAGCCAACGCTCGATGTCGCTCGAATCAATGACGGGTAACGAGTCGCTGCGCAGCACGAACAGGAAAAACGCCGAACATTTCCACGCCGAGCTCAAAAACAAAATCCGCCGTGGCTTTTAGCCACTGAGATTACTCCGCGAAAACAACCAGGCCGCGATGATCGCGGCCTGGTTGTTTGTCAGGGTTTTGGGCTGTCCGGCACTTTTCCGGGCTCATCCATCTTCAACACACCATCCTCGAAAATGTTCAGCCGCTGCCGTACCTCATGGGCCGGCAGTGGCTCCTGGTCCGCCGGCAAGGCATTCGGGTCGATTGCGGCACCCGGCACCTCACCTGGCGCGCTCTGGCCAGGCGCCGGGGGTTGCGGGGTGTTTTGCTCGCCTTCGATGGCCCGCTGGGCTTTTTTGGTCAAGACCACAATGTCGATCCGGCGGTTGACCGGGTTGAACGGGTCAGCGCGGTCGAACAACGCCGAAGAGGCGTAACCGATCACCCGCGCCACCTGCGTATCCGGATAACCACCGGCAACCAGCGCACGGCGGGCGGCATTCGCGCGGCTGGCCGAAAGCTCCCAGTTACCGAAGCCGCCGGTGCCCGAGTAGGGTTTGGCATCGGTATGACCGCTGACGCTGATCTTGTTCGGCACCGCTTTAATGGTGTCCGCCATCGCCAGCAGGATGTCTTCGAAATAAGGCTTGAGGCGCGCACTGCCAGAATCGAACATCGGCCGGTTCTCGGCATCCATGATCTGGATCCGCAAACCATCCTGAGTGATCTCGAACAGGATCTGGTCCTTGAATTTCTGCAGCTGCGGGTTCTCATTGACCTTGTTCTGCAACTCTTGCAGCAACAGCTCCAGGCGTTCTTTCTCAACCTGTTCGGCCATGCCCTCGACTTGCTCGGCGTCGACGGTGATCTTGTCAGGTTGCGGCTGGGACTTGAGCTCGGGATTGATGGTGGTCTCCGGCGCCAGTTCTGGCGAACCGCCCAAGTCGATAATGTAGGGCGTGCCGCTCTCGGTAAAACCGATCGGATCCTTGAAGTAACCGGCAATGGCGATCTTCTGTTCCGGGGTTGCCGTGGACAACAGCCACAGCACCAGGAAGAACGCCATCATCGCCGTCGCGAAGTCGGCGAAGGCGATTTTCCAGGAGCCCCCGTGATGTCCGCCAGCAAAGCGCTTGACGCGCTTGATGATAATCGGCTGATTATTTTCCATGACTCAGCGACCGCGAACCGCTTGTTCCAGCTCAGCGAAGCTAGGACGGTGCGACGGATACAGAACCTTGCGGCCGAACTCCACCGCCAGCGACGGCGGCATGCCGGAGGCCGATGCCACCAACGAGGCCTTGATGGCCTCATAGACGTTCAGTTCTACTTTGGCATCGTGAGCCAGGGCGTGGGCCAGCGGGCCAAAGAAGCCGTAGGCCGCGAGAATACCGAAGAATGTACCGACCAGCGCCGCACCTACGTGCAGGCCGATGGACTTCTGGTCACCGTCACCGAGAGAGGCCATCGTCACCACGATACCCAATACCGCAGCGACGATACCGAAGCCCGGCATGGCGTCGGCGATACCATTGACCGCATGGGAAGGATGCTCAAGGTCTTCCTTCATGCTGAACAGTTCCATGTCGAACAGACCTTCCAGCTCATGAGGAGCCATGTTGCCGGAGGACATGATGCGCAGGTAGTCGCAGATGTAGGCGGTCATGCGCTCATCTTTGAGCACGGCCGGGTACTTGGCAAAAATCGGGCTGGCGGCGGCGTCTTCGATATCGCCTTCAATCGCCATCATGCCTTCGCGACGGCTCTTGTTGAGGATCTCGTAGATCAGGCCAAGCACCTCCAGATAGAAGGTGTGGGTGAAGCGCGAACTGAACATCCCCAGGGATTTCTTGATCACATGCTTTGTCATGTGGCCGGGGTTGGCCTGGAGAAATGCACCGAAGGCCGCTCCGCCGATGATCAAGACCTCGAAAGGCTGAATCAAGGCGGCAATTTTGCCGTGGGAGAGCACGTATCCGCCGAGCACACTCGCGAACACGACGATGATGCCGATAATTTTAGCCATAGGTAGAAAGTACTTACTGAGTCGGGTTCAAGGTCATATTCGGAAGTTAAAAAACTCTTCTTCTACTTATCGGCAAAACTGCGCCAGACTATAGGCCGTTAAGGCGAAAAGCCAGCTTGCCCCTTTTGGGCGTGTTAATTGTGAATGATGATCGCGCCCAACTATGGCTAATGAAACGACAGTCCCAACTGCCAGACCCGACACCCTCGAAGGCTGGATAAAGCTCCTCGACGACGTGGTTTTGCCGGTGCCGCAAGTCAGTCATGACCGCGTGTGCAAAGCCATCGCCAATAGCCGCAGCTCGATGCGCGATATCGCCGAGTTGATGCAAGACAGCCCCGCGCTGGCCCTCAGCGTGATTCGCGAAGCCAACCTGCACACTCACGGCAGCATGGCCGAGCCGGCCGAGAACCTTGAGATCGCCATCAATCGCCTCGGTCTGAAGCGCACTGAAGAATTACTCGCGCGCCTGCCGGCGTTGGCCGAGGGCGCAATCCCGGTCGCATTGCGCCAGTTACAATTGATTAGCCAGCACGCGACGCAGCAGGCCAACGGTCTGTTCGCCGGCCGTCTGGCGCGACTCTGGCAGGACATCCACTGGGGCAGCTTGCTGTTCCTTTCGCCGCTCTGGCCGCTGGCGCTGACCCATCCACAACTGCTCGAACAGTGGGAGCTGCGGGTGGTTCACAAGAGCGAATCGGCAAGCAAGGTTGAACAGGAACTGTTCGGCGTTCGCCTGCTGGACCTCTGCCAGACGCTGGCCGAACGCTGGCATTTGCCGATCTGGATACTGCAGGGTTACCGCCTGCTGCTCCGCGAGCAACACCTACTGGTCAAGGTCCTGCGCATTGCCCGTGATAGCGATCACCCGTTGCGCCAGCAGCAGCGGCTGGATGACGATCCGGTCTTGCGCCGCTGGCTGAGCCAGCAGCAGCGGCTGGATGACGATCCGGTCTTGCGCCGCTGGCTGAGCCAGCCGGCCAATAGCGTACTGCTGGCCAACAGTCTGGCGCTGTCGGCGCAACATGTCTGGGACAGCCCGCACAGCCTGCGCTGGCAGCTTCTGACCAGCCTGTACCTGCAGATGCCGATGGATGAATTGCAACAGCAATTGCACCAGCAAGCGGTCCAAAGTGCCCGCCAGCATACGATGCCCGACCTCTGGCACCCGGCCCAGGCATTACTCTGGCCGTGGCCCACCAGCCGCAAAAATAGCGCCCTGCTGCCTGCGGCACCGCCTTCGGCGGAAGATCTGGTGGTCTGGCGCAAACACTGCGCCGAGTTGCTGGCAGAGCCGAGCCGCTTCACCAATGCGCTGCACCTGACCACCTCTGCCCGCGACGCGCTGGTGGCCTGCGGGATGCGGCGGGTGATGCTGTTGATGGCCGACCGCAGCCAAAGCAGTCTGCGCGTCCATCAGATCGCCGGCCTCTCCAGCGATGCGGCCATGCTGAATCTGCAGGTCAGCCAGAGCAGCGTGCTGCAACGCCTGCTGGCACAGCCGGCACAAATTCGCCTGACACCCGCCAACAACGCCCGACTTTCGGCGCTGCTGCCCGAAAGCCTGCGCAGCCGGTTCGGCGGTGAGCATCTATTGGTACGCTCACTGAGTAATAACGGCCGGGTGGTGATGCTGGTGCTGGCCGATCAGGGCGGTGGTCCGTTCTCGGAAATCACCGTGCAGGCCTTTGGTAAAACTGCGCAGTGCATCGAAAAAGCCCTGCACAGCTTTACCAACCGCGGTAACTGACGCTGCGCTACAATCCTTCCCTTTGTGCTCTGGAGACCTCACATGTCTGACTTCTCTGGCTTGGCGCTGGTGATCGAACCCAGCGACCTGCTCGCTCGTCTCGACGCCCGCGAACTGATCCTGGTCGACCTGACCAGCAGCGCCCGCTACGCCGCGGGACACATCCCCGGCGCACATTTCGTCGACCCCAAACGCACTCAGCAAGGCCTGCCACCTGCGCCGGGCCTGCTGCCGACACATGCCGCTCTTGAAGCGTTGTTCGGCGAACTGGGGCATAACCCCGATGCGGTCTACGTGGTCTATGACGACGAAGGCGGCGGTTGGGCCGGGCGCTTTATCTGGCTGCTGGATGTCATCGGCCACAGCAACTACCACTATGTCGACGGCGGCCTGTCGGCCTGGCTGGCAGAAGGCTTGCCAATGTCGATCCAGGTCCCGGCAGTGGTCGGCGGCCCGGTCGCCTTGACTCTGCACGACGAACCCACCGCGACCCGCGAGTACCTGCAAAGCCGTTTGGGCGCCGCCGACCTGGCGATCTGGGATGCGCGCGGGCCGCTGGAGTATTCCGGCGAGAAAGTGCTCGCGGCCAAAGCCGGGCATATCCCCGGCGCGGTCAATTTCGAGTGGACGGCGGGCATGGATACGGCGCGCAACCTGCGCATCCGCTCCGACATGCCGCAGATCCTCGAGAAACTCGGCATCACTAAAGACAAAGAAGTCATCACCCACTGCCAGACTCACCACCGCTCTGGCTTCACCTATCTGGTGGCCAAGGCGCTCGGTTATCCGCGAGTCAAAGGTTACGCCGGCTCCTGGGGCGAATGGGGCAACCACCCCGACACGCCTGTAGAGATTTAAGGTTTTTTAAGGACAGTTAATGAAAAAGCGTTTGTTTATCCTCAGCCAGTACCTGCTGCCCCATCACCTGTTGTCGCGCCTGGCCGGCTGCATTGCCGAATGCCGCGTGCGCTGGTTCAAGAATGCCTTCACCGCCTGGTTCGCCAAGCGTTATCAGGTGGACATGTCGCAAGCCCTGGTCGAAGACCTGACCGCTTATGAGCACTTCAACGCTTTCTTCACCCGAGCCTTGAAAGACGGTGCACGGCCGCTGGACCCGACTCCGGGCGCGATCCTCAGCCCGGCCGACGGCGCGGTGAGCCAGCTCGGCCCGATCGAACACGGTCGCGTGTTCCAGGCCAAGGGCCACAGTTTCAGCGTACTGGAACTGCTCGGCGGTGATGCCGCGGCCGCAGCACCGTTCATGGGCGGCGACTTCGCCACCATCTACCTGTCGCCGAAAGACTACCACCGCGTACACATGCCGCTGGCCGGCACCCTGCGCGAGATGGTCTACATCCCGGGGCGGATTTTCTCGGTCAATCAGACCACCGCCGAAAACGTCCCTGAACTGTTCGCCCGCAACGAGCGCGTAGCCTGCATTTTCGACACCGAACGCGGGCCGATGGCCGTGGTGCTGGTGGGCGCGATGATTGTCGCCTCGATCGAAACGGTCTGGGCCGGGCTGGTCACTCCGCCCAAACGCGAGCTGAAAACCGTGCGCTACGACGAAGCCGCGCGTGCGCCGATCCATCTGGAGAAAGGTGCCGAACTGGGGCGTTTCAAACTCGGCTCTACCGCGGTCGTGCTGTTCGGGCCGGATCAGGTGAAATGGGCTGAAGATCTGGTGGCCGGTTCGCCGGTGCAGATGGGCCAGGGAATGGCCTTGCCTTCGGCATAAGCGGCCGACAGGCATTGTTGTTAGAGTCGGGACGTCAGAAGTCGGCCCGACTTCTGCAACCGGCTCGAGTATCAATCGCTGGAACAACCCCGGATTGACAACGCCGCGAGTAGCGGCGCGTAGTGCTGAAGAGGAATTTGCTTCGTTGTGGAAGTCGCTTTAGCTATGTGGCGAGGGGGCTTGCCCCCTCGCCACAGAAGGTCACTCAAGCCGCTCAAAGCTGCCCGTCGCGATCCCTGAATCCCAGCAAATACAGCACTCCATCCAGTCCCAGGGTCGAGATTGCCTGCTTGGCCGATTGCTTGACCAGTGGCTTGGCGCGGAACGCGACACCGAGACCGGCGATCGCCAGCATCGGCAGGTCGTTGGCACCGTCGCCCACCGCGATAGTCTGCTCCAGGCGCAGGCCTTCCTTGTGGGCCAGTTCGCGCAGCAGATCGGCTTTGCGCTGTGCGTCGACGATCGGCTCGACCGCCACCCCGGTGACCTTGCCATCCACTACTTCCAACTCATTGGCAAACACGTAGTCGATGCCCAGCTTGGCCTGCAGTTGTTTGGCGAAGTAGGTGAACCCGCCAGACAGAATCGCGGTTTTGTAGCCCAGGCGCTTGAGCTCGGCGAACAGCGTCTCGGCGCCTTCGGTCAGCCGCAGCGAAGCGCCGATCGAGTCCAATACGCTGACGTCCAACCCTTTCAGCAAGGCCAGGCGTTCCTTGAAGCTGGCGCGAAAATCCAGCTCGCCGGCCATTGCACGCTCAGTGATAGCAGACACAAGATCGCCAACACCGGCGGCCTTGGCCAATTCGTCGATCACTTCTGCTTCGATCAGGGTCGAGTCCATGTCGAACACCGCCAGGCGCCGGTTGCGGCGGAACAGCGAATCCTCCTGGAAGGCGATATCGACGTTCAACTCCTGGGCCACGCTGAGGAATTCGGCACGCAATGCTTGCGGGTCGGCCGCTTCGCCGCGAACGGAAAACTCGATGCAACCCTTGCCTTGGTCCGCCGGGGTGTCCAGCGGCATGCGGCCAGACAGCCGATCGATGTGATCGATGTTCAAACCGTACTTGGCAGTAATCGAACTGACTCGCTGCAATTGCTCAGCCGTCACTTTGCGGGTCAGCAAGGTGACAATGTGGCGTTTTTTGCCCTGGCCGCCGACCCACAGCTGATAATCCTCCTCCGATACCGGAGTGAAGCGCACTTGCTGATCCAGCTTGTAAGCAGTGAACAGAATATCCTTGAGCACCGACGAGGCTTGCTCGGTACTCGGGATTTCAACCAGGATGCCAAACGACAGGGTGTCGTGGATTACCGCCTGACCGATGTCGAGAATGTTCACACCACCCTGGGCCAAAACGCCGGTAATGGCTGCAGTCAGACCCGGACGGTCGACACCAGTGATGTTTATCAGGACGATTTCACGCAAGGCGCACCCCCGCAGGTGGAAAAAAACCGCATTCTACCTACTTTCAGTGACCATCGGGCACAGCGAGCGCTTTGCCGGTCCAGGGCCTGTCGCTATACTGCGCCTCAACTTCACGGACAAAAGAGCCGAGCTCAGTGAACCGGCCTACGCCAGTTAAAACCGATAACTTCTTTCTGCTGATCTTCCGGGCACTGCGCCATCGCCGTGTACCGATCGCATTACGCATTGCCAGCCATAACGTGATCCTGGTCGCCCTGGCCCTGGTGATCTATGCCTGCGTGATGGGTCTGCAGTTCAAACAGGCCATGCACGAGCAGGCAGATGCCCTCGGCCAGAGCCTGACCATCCAGACCGCCACGTCAGCGACCGAACTGCTGGTGTCCAACGACATCCTCAGCCTCAACGTGCTGCTCAACAACCTGACCAAGAACCCGTTGGTGGCCCACGCTGCGATCTACAGCGTCGACAACCGGATTCTGGCCGAAGCCGGCCAGCGCCCGAAACACGGCCTGCTGGGTGAAGCCGAAGGCCTGTACCAGAGCAAGATCACCTTCCAGGATGTGACCGCCGGACACCTGCGGATCAGCCTCGATATGGAGCAGTTCCAGCAGCCGATGACCATCAGCCTGCAAAGCATGGGCATCCTCAGCGCGATTCTGCTGGCACTCTCCCTGGCCTTGAGTTTACGCCTGGGTCGGCATATCTCCACGCCACTGATGCAATTGCGCGTCTGGTTGCGCGATATTGACGAACATACCCCGGCCACTCTGCGTCAGGATGAGATCGGTGATCTGGCCCGTCAGCTGCACGCCAGCTACGCCCCTGAAAAGGTTGATCCCGAACCTGAGCCTGAAACCGAATTCGATGACGAAGAGGACGTGGAACCGGCTTTCGAGGTGCGCAACCTGCGCGATCCGGGCTTCGACGAAACCGCTCCGATCGCCGGGCTAAAACCGGTGCCACGGCATATCGTCAGTGGCGAAGAAGACGAGCAGGACGAAGAAGATCCGTTCGCCGACCTGCGCGACGATGCGGTAGCCACAGCGCCTAAACGACTGACCAAACCGCTTGCCTCGTCGCAACCACAGCACAGTGCGGTCCTGGCTGTACAACTTGGCGCTCAGGACCAACTGCGGCGCCTGCCCCGGGCACGCCTGACGGAGTTGCTGGAACGCTATCGCGACTGCCTGGATCAGGCCGCTTCGCTCTACCAGAGCGAACTGCACACCCTGAATGACGGCAGCACGCTGATGCTGTTCCACAGCGAAGACAGCGGCGACGATTACCTGACCAACGCCATATGCTGCGGTGAACTGCTCAGGGCCCTGGGCCATGCCCTGCAAATCGAAGTCGCGGACAGTGGCATCACCTTGCAGCTGCAGCTGGGACTAACCCTGGGCAACGAACTCTTCGGCCTGAGCCAGATCGATCTGCTGCTGACTGAAACCGCCCAGGACGCCCTCGCCCTGTCCCAACACAGCCGCAACCTGCTGCTGGTGGAACGAAAGATCAGCGATGATGCACTGATCCGCCAGCGCGCACGTATTCGACCGATCGCCAGCCCTGAAGGCGCCTGCTGCGTAGAACGCCTGATGGAGCCTTATCCATCGATGCTCGAACGACAACTGGCGCGAATGCACGAGAACCGGGCGTAGGAGCTGCCGCAGGCTGCGATCTTTTGCGGCCCGGTTATGCTCTGCGCCCTGCTCAAAAGGCCGAAAGAACAA
Source organism: Pseudomonas sp. KH_050 (assembly GCF_057838875.1). Classification (NCBI taxonomy): domain Bacteria; kingdom Pseudomonadati; phylum Pseudomonadota; class Gammaproteobacteria; order Pseudomonadales; family Pseudomonadaceae; genus Pseudomonas; species Pseudomonas sp. KH_050. The sequence continues at coordinate 6,205,752 of NZ_CM174478.1, forward strand.
AGCCCGCAGACGAGTGATCGCTGCGGGCTTTTTGTTGATTCGGCAAAAGTCTGGGGGGCGCCCGAAAAGATCGTAGCCTCGCTTCGCTCGGCAGCTCCTACGGGATCTGTCATCCAGTCACCGCGTTGCCTCTGCCTCACCGCGGTGGCAGGTTTTGCATCTGCTGCGGTCGAGCGCGACCCCGGGCCGAACGCAGGCTTCGCCAACAGCTACATTTCCGACCTGCAGAAACAACAAAGCCCGCATCAGCGCGGGCTTTTGTTTTGCAGCAAACACCTTAGAACCGGAATACTTCCATATCCGTACGAATCGGCGAGGCCATCGGGATCTTCGGCTGTTTGTCTTTTTCGGCGGGTTTTGCCGCCACAGGTGCCGATTTACGCGGTGTTTCAGCTACCGGCGGCTGGTTGGCCAGCGGTTTGAGCGCCACCGACAGTTGCTCCGCCAGGCGCTGCAGCAGTACACCCTGGGCCTGGACCTGAGAAGCAGTGCTGCCGGCATGCTGTTCCTGCAAATGAATGATGCGGTTGTCGCGGACCTGGCCGCGGCGATCGATCAAGCGCCATTGAGCATCGAGAATCGCCGGTTGCGAGGCACCCGAATCCAGTCGGGTGATCGACAGCAAGACCTGCACATCGGGCGCAAAGCCGAGAGTTGCCGGTGCCAGGACCACTCGCTGACTGTCCAGATGACCTGCCACCTGACGCAACAACAATTGATTGATATCGGAAGACAGGCTACCTGCCCAACGACCGTCTGTCGCCGCTTGCAGGCTGCCGTCAGGCTGGCGCTGCAACAAAGTTTCCCGTTGCAGGTAATCAGCTACCGACACCGGCCCGATCAATACAGCCATACCAGCGCTTTGCGCCGGTTGAGTCGGACTTCCGCTGTCCAACTGATACAGCGACACCGGCTGGTGTGTGCTGCAGCCCGCCAGGCCAAGTACGCCAGCGAGCAACAAAATAAAAGGAAGGCGTAGCGCAATCATCATCCCGTCCAAGTGGCTGCCACAAGGCGAAACCACAGTGTAAATACTAAAAAATTCTAAATAACGCTCAGCCACGCCGGCGCTTGAAAGGCTATATCATCCGCGAATATGCGCCGCGACTCCAGCCCGAATGCGTCGATCTACGGGTTAAATCGCAGATCGAGCGCTCTAGACTGCTTGATTCGGAGTTTCAACCAATAGTGCATCTACCCGCTGGAAGCCACGTGGCAGCTTGTTGCCACGGCGTCCACGCTCACCTTTGTAGTGTTCGAGGTCATCGGCTTTCAATGACAGAGTACGCTTACCAGCCTGTAACACCAGCGTTGCACCCTCCGGCAGCACCGCGATATCGGTAACGTATTCCTCACGACTGGCCACTCGCTCACCGGAGATACCGATGATCTTGTTGCCCTTGCCTTTGCCCAGTTGTGGCAGATCGCTGATCTTGAAGATCAACAGGCGACCTTCGGTCGTTACCGATGCCAGCCAGTTTTGTTCCCGATCGCTTACCGGACGTGGCAGGATCACTTTGGCATTGTTCGGCAAGCTCAGCAGCGCCTTGCCTGCCTTGTTTTTGGCTTGCAGATCTTCACCCTTGACCACAAAACCGTAGCCGGCGTCGGACGCGATGACGTACAGCGCATCGTCTTCAGGCAGCAGCACGCACTCGAAAGTGGCCCCTGGCGGTGGCGTCAAGCGACCGGTCAGCGGCTCGCCCTGGCCCCGTGCCGATGGCAAGGTGTGCGCCGCCACCGAATAACTGCGCCCGGTAGAGTCAATAAACACTGCAAATTGGTTGGAGCGCCCGACGGCAGAGGTCTTGAAGCCGTCTCCGGCTTTATAGGACAGCCCGGTAGCGTCGATATCGTGACCTTTGGCACAACGGACCCAGCCTTTTTCCGACAGGACAATGGTCACAGGCTCGGTCGGCATCAGCTCGTTTTCCGACAATGCCTTGGCTTCGGCGCGGGAAACGATTGGCGAACGACGGTCGTCGCCATAGGTTTCGGCGTCTTTGATCAGCTCGGTGCGTACCAGCTTCTTCAACTTTGTTTCGCTGCCGAGCAATGACAGCAACTTGGCCTGCTCCTTGAGCAGCTCATCCTGCTCGGAACGCAGTTTCATTTCTTCCAGGCGCGCCAACTGCCGCAAGCGGGTATCGAGAATGTAGTCGGCCTGGATTTCACTCAGGGCAAAACGCTCGATCAGCTTGGCCTTCGGATGCTCCTCGGTACGGATGATATGAATCACTTCATCCAGGTTGAGGTAAGCAATCAGCAAACCGTCCAACAGGTGCAGGCGACGCTCGACCTTGTCCAGGCGGAACTGCAAGCGACGACGTACCGTATTGACACGAAACTCCAGCCACTCCACCAACAGCGTGCGCAGGTTTTTCAGCTGCGGCTTGCCGTCCAGGCCGATGATATTGACGTTGACCCGATAGCTCGATTCCAGCTCGGTGGTCGCGAAAAGATGCTGCATCAGCTCATCGAGATCAATCCGGTTGGAGCGTGGAATGATCACGATGCGGCACGGATGTTCGTGGTCCGACTCATCACGCAGGTCGGCAACCATTGGCAGCTTCTTGGCCTGCATCTGTGCGGCGATCTGCTCCAGCACCTTGGCGCCGGAGACCTGATGCGGCAGCGCCGTGACGACGATGTCGCCATCTTCGATGCGATACACCGCACGCATGCGGACCGAACCACGGCCGGTTTCGTAGATTTTCAGCAGGTCGGCACGCGGCGTGATGATTTCCGCTTCGGTCGGATAATCCGGGCCCTGAATGTGTTCGCAGAGCTGCTCGACCGTGGCTTTTGGCTCATCCAGCAAACGCACGCAGGCCGTGGCGACTTCCCGCAGGTTGTGCGGCGGTACGTCGGTGGCCATGCCCACGGCAATGCCGGTGGTGCCGTTAAGCAGAATATTCGGCAAACGCGCGGGCAACACCAGCGGCTCGTCGAGAGTGCCGTCGAAATTCGGGCCCCAGTCCGCGGTACCCTGGCCCAATTCACTGAGCAGAACTTCGGAGTAACGCGACAACCGCGCCTCGGTATAACGCATGGCGGCAAAGGACTTGGGATCATCCGGCGCACCCCAGTTGCCCTGGCCATCCACCAGCGTGTAGCGATAGCTGAACGGCTGGGCCATCAGGACCATGGCTTCGTAGCAGGCCGAGTCGCCATGGGGGTGGAACTTACCGAGCACGTCACCGACGGTCCGCGCGGATTTCTTGTGCTTGGAGTCAGCGTCCAGCCCCAGCTCGCTCATGGCGTAGATGATGCGCCGCTGTACTGGCTTCAGGCCGTCGCCGATATGCGGCAAGGCACGGTCCATGATTACGTACATGGAGTAGTTGAGGTAGGCATTTTCGGTGAAGTCAGCCAGCGATCGGCGTTCAACGCCATCTAAGCTGTCTGCAAGGATGTCACTCATGCGGGCCTCATTTATTCGTTGTCTGGCGCAGCAGCAAGGTGCCACCACGCTGGGTAAATTCAAGTTTTTTCAAGGCACTCATGCCCAGCAGCACTTGTTCGCCGCCGAGCCCTGGCGCCACCAGCGCGCGGACATCGCGCAAGACGATATCGCCCAACTGCAGGCGGTCGAGACGCGTTCGATAGCCCTCGCTACGACCATTGGCGGTGCTCAGGATTACCGGAGCACCTTTCTCCAGGCCAAGTCGCTCGGCCAGCCTGGAAGGAATCGACACATCGGTCGCCCCGGTATCGAGCATGAAATCCACCGGCTGGCCATTGATCTGGCCGCTGGCGACGAAATGCCCCTGACCGTTGCCGACCAGCTTCACTTCGACATACCCCTCGTGCTGTTGCGAGCTGACGACAGCGTTGGGGTTTTCCTGACGCTGCTCCCACTGCCCGAAAAACCGAGTCGCCAAAAACAGCCCGGCCCCCCAGGCCAGCACCAGCAGCACCCGGCCGGCGCGCTTGCCCGGTGGTTGCTGACTCATGACTTGGCACTCCAGCCACCCTGCGGCGCAGCGAAGCGCCAGACAATCGGCCGCTTTTCGCCATCGGCACGGATATGATTGCCATTATCGACACCGATCCATGCGCCGCCATCATCGATGGCCAGTGCCTCCGTTGTACCGTATCGAGTGTTGTAACGCCGGTTGTCGGTCAGGGCCACGTCGGCAAATGACCAGCAGCGCTCGACCTCTCCGGTTTCCGGGGTGCGGCGGCAAACACGGTAAGCCATGCGCTCGAGGGTGAACAGCTTGTCCTGGTAGAACACCAGATCGCTGAAATCCTTCTGCTGGCCGCGAGTCGTCGGGACCTGGGCCGGCGGCCGTTCAAGTCCGCCTTCGCTCATCAGTACACAATTGCTGTCGCAACCCCACCCCGCCTGCCGTTTGTGCACGGCAAGCAGACCGCGATGCCTGCGTTCGGCCGCCAGCCAGAGCAGGTTGCCGGCAGGGTCGACGGCAAGCCCTTCGAACACCGCGTTGAAGTGCAGCAACATGCCATTGGCCCGCGCCTGACTGACCAGCAACGGCGAGATGTTCAACCACTCCGGTTTGCCCGTCGTCGGAACTTTCAGGACTGCCGCATGGGCTTCGCTGACCACATACCGATAGCCTGCCGAGTCGCAGGTAATGCCTTCGAAATCCAGATCGCCGCCACGCAAAGGGCCGATCGCCCAGGTAAGCATATCCAGCCTCCACGGCAGGCCGCTGTCCGGCACGGGGGGTACCTCGATACGCACGGTTTCGGCCTGCCAGACCGTCTCGCGGGTATCGAGCCGATAGATCTGATCGTCATCGCGGTCGGACACCGTCCACAGCTCGTTACCGCACAGCGCCAGCCCCGAAAGGTTGGCGCCACGCATGCCTTGCACCGGATGCTCGGCAAGCAACGCCAACTCGGGCAACGGCGCCGCAGCAGCCGAAGCCGCCCACAACAAAAATGCCAGGGCGAAACCGCTCCGCATCAGGCCAGAACCTCGGCCAGGTTGCCTTTGGATTCCAGCCAGGATTTGCGATCGCCGGCGCGTTTTTTCGCCAGCAACATGTCCATCATTTCCGAGGTCGCCTCGAAATCATCCAGGGTCAGCTGCACCAGACGCCGGGTGTTCGGGTCCATGGTGGTTTCGCGCAGTTGGGGCGGGTTCATTTCACCCAGGCCTTTGAATCGGGTGACCTGTGGCTTGCCGCGTTTCTTCTCGGCCACCAGGCGATCGAGAATGCCATCGCGCTCGGCTTCGTCCAGGGCGTAGAAAATCTCCTTGCCCAGGTCGATCCGGTACAACGGCGGCATCGCGACGTAGACGTGTCCGGCGTCCACCAACGGGCGGAAATGCTGGACGAACAACGCACAAAGCAGGGTCGCAATGTGCAGACCGTCGGAGTCGGCGTCGGCGAGGATGCAGATTTTGCCATAGCGCAGCTGGCTGATGTCCGCCGCGCCCGGATCGACGCCGATGGCCACGGCGATGTTGTGTACTTCCTGGCTGGCGAGCACTTCGCTGCCATCGACTTCCCAGGTATTGAGGATCTTTCCGCGCAACGGCAGGATCGCCTGGAACTCTTTGTCTCGCGCCTGCTTGGCCGAGCCGCCGGCGGAATCACCTTCCACCAGAAACAGTTCGGAGCGCATCGGGTCCTGTCCGGCGCAGTCAGCGAGCTTGCCCGGCAGCGCCGGACCTTGAGTGATGCGCTTGCGCTCGACCTTTTTGCTGGCCTTGAGGCGACGACCGGCGTTGTTGATCGCCAGCTCGGCCAGCTGCATGCCCAGCTCAGGGTGTGTATTGAGCCACAGGCTGAAGGCATCCTTGACCACCCCGGAAACGAACGCTGCCGCCTCACGGGAGGACAGCCGCTCTTTGGTCTGGCCGGAGAACTGCGGCTCCTGCATTTTCATCGAGAGAACGAACGCGATCCGCTCCCAAACGTCTTCCGGCGCCAGTTTCACGCCCCGCGGCAGCAGGCTGCGGAACTCGCAGAACTCGCGCATGGCATCCAGCAAACCCTGACGCAGGCCATTGACGTGGGTACCGCCCTGGGCAGTCGGGATCAGGTTGACGTAACTTTCCTGGACGCTGTCGCCACCTTCGGGCAGCCACAGCAAGGCCCAGTCCACCGCTTCTTTATTGCCCGCAAGGCTGCCGCAGAACGGCTCGTCCGGCAGGCGTTCGAACTCGGCGACCGCATCCACCAGGTAGGAGCGCAGGCCGTCTTCGTAATGCCACTCGACTTTTTCGCCGGTGGCCTTGTCTTCGAAACTGACCAGCAGTCCCGGGCACAGTACAGCTTTGGCCTTGAGCACGTGCTTGAGGCGGCTGACGGAGAATTTCGGCGAATCGAAGTACTTGGGATCCGGCACAAAATAGACGCTGGTGCCGGTGTTGCGCTTGCCCACAGTGCCAACCACTTCCAGATCGGTGGCCTTGTAGCCATCGGCGAAGGTCATCTGGTACTCGTTGCCGTCACGCTTGACGCGCACCCGCACCTGGGTCGACAGGGCGTTGACCACGGAAATACCGACCCCGTGCAGACCGCCGGAGAACTGGTAGTTCTTGTTGGAAAATTTGCCACCGGCGTGAAGCTTGGTGAGGATCAGCTCGACACCCGACACACCCTCTTCCGGGTGAATGTCCACCGGCATGCCACGGCCGTCATCGCTGACTTCCAGGGAGTGGTCGGCATGGAGGATGACCTGCACCGATTTCGCGTGCCCGGCCAAGGCTTCGTCGACGCTGTTGTCGATGACTTCCTGGGCAAGGTGGTTCGGCCGACTGGTGTCGGTGTACATGCCCGGGCGTTTGCGCACCGGGTCGAGGCCCGAGAGGACTTCGATGGCGTCTGCGTTATAAGAGCTAGCGCTGGGAGTGGCCATGGGGTCTCGTCGTTAGTCGTTCAATGAAAATAGAGGCCAGGAAATTCACAGTGTAGTGAAGTCGATCGCCTGGTATTGATCCGCGCCGATGCCGGCAAAACTCAACAGGGCCGGCAGTTGCCCGGCGAATCCCTGGAAACCATGGTCGCCGCCGGCCTGGATGCGCAAGGCGCAGGCTCGGTAATACTGTTGGGCAAGACGATAGTCCAGGGTCTCGTCACCTGTCTGCAACCATACCTGAAACCGCTGCGGATCCTGGGGGGCCGGTACTTCCAGCTCGGTCAGGGCCGTCACATGGTCGTGGGTCAACTCCCAGACTTCATCGGTATACAGGTTCTTCTGGCTGCCCAGGTGCCCGTCGAACATCCGATGGGGACTGACGGCGGGGTTGATCAACAAGGCTTTGAGACCATGGCGCTCGGCAAGGTGAGTGGCATAGTAGCCGCCGAGGGAGCTGCCGACCAGCAGTGGCCGATCAAGCTCGGCGATCGCCTGTTCCAGCTGGCCAATCGCCTCTCGCGGGTGGTGATGCAAGGCCGGAACCTGCAGTTGCTCGCTCAAGCCCAGGCGATCCATCACGCTGATCAATTGACAGGCCTTCTTCGACGCGGGCGCGCTGTTGAAACCGTGGATATACAGGATCGAACCGGACATGCGAGTTCCCTCTGTGCATTAGCCAAAGATGAGGCAGTTTACAGGGACTGTCGTCGAGTTTGGCGGCTGAATACCTCGAAAAACCACAACATCCGTAGGAGCTGCCGCAGGCTGCGATCTTTTCCGCGGTCAATGGGGTGCGGGTGGCCGGACGAACGTAAAGATCAAAAGGTCGCAGCCTTCGGCAGCTTCTACAGGGGGCACCTCAGTAGCCCTTGGCACCGTAATCGACCTGGAAATCGAACCCTGTCACCCGTTCAACCCCGGTTTCCAGCCGTCCATCCGGCAACAGCCGCAACCAACGATAGCCGGGGGCCAGGTCATCGACCTTGAAATCCTCGCTGCCAGGTTCGAACTGGATGCAAGTCGACGGCGAAGCCAGAAGACGCACGCCATTGCGCAATTGGTCGATTTCCTGATGGACATGCCCCCACAGCACTGCGCGAACCTGAGGAAAGCGGTCGAGCACGGCGAACAACGCCTCAGGATTGCGCAGGCCGATCGGCTCCATCCAGGCGCAACCGATGGAGACCGGATGATGGTGAAAAACCACCAGATGATGACGCTCCGGGGCTTCGCTCAAGGAGCGGGCGAGCAACTGCAGCTGCTCGTCCTGCAAGTACCCCGGTACCGAGCCAGGCACTGCGGAATCCAGCAGGGTGACCCGCCAGCTGCCGAGGTCCACCACCGACTCAAGTAGCTGGCTCTGGGTGGCTGCCTCGGCCATGACCTGCGGCTCATCGTGATTACCCGGTATCCAGCGCGCTGGCGCGTCGATCTGCCGGGTCATGTCGCGAAACCGCTGATAGGACTCAAGCGAGCCGTCCTGGGACAGGTCGCCGCTGGCGATCATCAGATCTACCTGCGGCTGCTGCGCCCGGACCAGTTCGATCACCTTTTGCAGGCTGTCGCAGGTATTCATGCCCAGCAGCGTTTCCTCTGCCTTGGCGAACAGATGGCTGTCAGAGAGTTGCACCAGCAACGCTGAATCGGCAGAGGTCAGAGTGGATACGCTCGGCAAGGCGTTCTCCCAGGGCATGATCATGGAAATGATGAATGGCACAATTATGCTGGGGGAAACTTAAAAGGGGAAACCTGAGAAATGGACGCAGTTCACATCTAGCGCACCACCTCGACTTCGTGCCCGCAGGCCAGGCAGTGGCTCAGCCATTCGCCGAGGAACACATTGAGCTGGGCCTTTTCGTCCGGCTGGTGCATGAAAGCATTCGGATATGGGTAGATCCCGCGAAAGCGCCGGGCATGCTCGGCACTGATGACTTCCGCCATGCGTGCGTCGTGATAGACCTGGACTTCCAGTTGCGGCACCGGCAGCCAGGGCAGGCTGTGTTCCTGGCGCACTCGCAGGGTGGTGGTGTAGGGACAGGCCAGCAGCACCTCCAGTGCCAGTACACCGAGCATCTGGTCACCCTGGGTGACGGCAATTCGCCGCGCGAGCGGTTGCTCGCGCATGTCTGGCAACAGGCGCATCAAACGAGCGTAGTTCGCCTCGCAGGAAGCTTGCAGCCCCACCAGATCGACCCGATAGCGATCGCGCTGCTTGTTTACGACCATAACCCCCTCACTTCAACGCGATTCAAAGCCAGCCATTGCAGGGCAATGATGCTTGCCGCGTTGGAAATCCGTCCGTCGCGTACGGCCTGCAGGGCATCTTCGAACGCCCAGACCGTCACCCGGATATCTTCTGCCTCTTCCTCCAGCCCATGTAAGCCGCCGGCCCCGGTACTGTCACAACGCCCCAGAAACAGGTGTACGTATTCGGTGCTGCCACCCGGTGATGGAAAATACTGAGTCATCGGCCAGAGTGCGGAGAACACAAGTCCAGCTTCCTCCTGCGCTTCGCGGTGAGCAACTTCTTCCGGTTGCTCATCCTTGTCGATCAGACCGGCTACCAGTTCCACCAGCCACGGATTGGCGACCTTGCCCAAGGCCCCCACCCGAAACTGCTCGATCAACACCACTTCGTCACGCTGCGGATCGTAGGGCAGGACACAGACCGCATCATGGCGAACAAAGAGTTCACGACTGATCTCACGACCCATTCCGCCGGCAAACAGCTCATGGCGCAGATGCACGCGATCAAGCTGGTAGAAGCCTTGAAAGCATTTCTCGCGCCGAACGATATCGACGGCTGTCGGAATGGTATTGGCAACGTCAGTCATATCAATCCTCGTGCTTGCGGTCCGATCCGAGGCTCCCCCTCGGCTTCGCGCCATCCTAACGCGCTCTCGCCTGTTGATGCAGCCCCTTTACAGTCAGCAGGATAGACGGCGGGGGGCGAAACCAACTCTAATTAGCTTAGTGGCGAACTGACCGTCCCGCTGATAGTCGAAGCGGATAACTTTTTGCCTTTCCCTGATTCATGAAGGACGCCCATGTCGCTTGTCAAAATCGTCTCCATGACCTGTATCGCCCTGACCCTGGGCGCCTGTCAAAGCCTGTTCCAGCCCAATTACCGGGCACCACTGGAAACCACTCGCGACGCCTCGGAGCAGATCAAGCCGGGCTGCAGCGCCGCTGATTGCCCTCTGGTGAACATCGATACGCTGCGTTTTCCTGCCGAACCGCAACTGGACGCCATCATTGAAAAGCGTCTGCTGCAAATGACCCGCACCTCGCCGGACGCACCGCTGCCGACGTCGCTGAACGCCTATCGGGAGCAGTTCCTGCGTGAGGCCGGTGGCCGCCACAGCAGCTACCTGCAAGCCAAGGTACGTGAGCAGCATGACGGACTGGTGATTGTCGAACTGTCCAGCTACCTGGATACCGGCGGCGCCCATGGCCAGCCAGGCCGTGGTTTCATCAACTATTCGCGCCAGCAGCACAAGGTGCTGAGTCTTTCGGACATGCTGCTGCCGGGGCAGGAAGAGGCGTTCTGGAAGGCCGCTCAAGTGGCGCACAACAGCTGGCTGATCAGCACCAAGCTGGATCAGGAAGCCGAGTTCGTGAAAAGCTGGCCGTTCCAGAAAACCGCGAATGTGGCGCTAACCTACGGTGGGGTGATCCTCAAGTACGAAGTGAGCACCATAGCGCCTTACGCGCTCGGCCACATCGAACTGAAGATCCCCTACCCGCGCCTCAACGGTATTCTCAAGCCCGAGCTGTTTCCCGGCCGTAGCTGAAAGCCCGGCCCAGCACCCACTGCAACAGCCCTGCCAGTACCAGTGACGGCAGGGTTGCGCCGATCTCCGGATAGAGATTGGCCAGCAGGTGATAGGTGCTCACCCCGCCCAACCAGGCCAGCAATGCCGGCCAGCGCAACATCGACGACGCCACTTGCGCACTGCGCTTGCGCAGGATGAAGTGATCCACCAGTACCACACCAAACAACGGCGCGAATACCGAGCCGATCAACAACAGGAAGTTCTGGTACTGCGCCAATGGCGCGAAGCAAGCGATCAGCGTGCAGATCACGCCGATGGCCAATGCCAGATGCTCGACTTTCAAGCGCAACAGAATCCCGCTGGACACTGCTGCCGAGTGAATGTCGGCGAAAGCGTTTTCCGACTCATCCAGCAGAATCAACAGCAACGGAATCCCCAGGCCTGCGCCGGCCAGCGCCAGCAGCAAGGCATTCACTTCACCGCTCGGCGCAAATGCCAGGGTGTAGGCGACGCCCAGGCTCATCAGCCAGAAGTTACCGATAAAGAACCCCACGGCGGTACCGCCGAATACGTTTCTGGCGCGCTTGCCGAAACGCGAGTAGTCGGCAATCAGTGGCAACCAGGACAGCGGCATGGCAATCGCGATATCAAAACCCACCGCAAACGGCAGCGAACCGTCACCGGCCTGAGCCCACAATGCGGCCAGATCAGCCTTGGCGAACAGGTTCCAGGTCAGCCAGATACAGGCCGCCAATAGTACCCAGATGCCCCATTTGCGCAGAATCTGCCGCACGAAGGTCAGCGGGCCGCTGACGGCCAGCAAGGTCGCCAAACCACCGAAGAACAAGGTCCAGAGCAGAGGATTCGACAGCAGACTGCCTTCGCTGAAGGCACGGGTGCCCAACAGGCTGGCGGCATCGCGCATGACGATGATTTCGAACGAACCCCAACCGATCAGTTGCAGCAGGTTCAACACCGCCGGCAGGCTCGCGCCACGACTGCCGAGGCTGAGCTTGAGCGCTGCCATCGACGACAGACCGGTGTCACTGCCGATTACGCCAACCGCGGCCAGCAGCAGGACGCCCACTGCGGTGCCGAGAAAAATTGCCAGCAACGAACCGCTAAGGCCCAGGCCCGGCGCGAGCAAAGCGCCGGTCTGCAAGACCATCAGGCCGATGCCGAGGGAAAACCACAGGGAAAACAGATCACGGGCACCGAATACGCGCCGGGCCAGAGGCACGGCGTGGTCGGGAGAGTAAGTGCTGGGTTGAATGCTCAAGGGTGTTATCTCAGAGGGACATTTGTTGTTGTGGTGATCGCCATCGCGAGCAAGCTCGCTCCCACAGGGGATGTGTGTACGACACAAATCAAATGTGGGAGCGAGCTTGCTCGCGATGAGGCCCTTTCAGGCCCCGCAGGTCAGATCAAACCTTTTGGTACAGCTGACTGCCTTCTTTCTTGAACCGCTCGGACTGTTCCGCCATGCCTTGCGCCACGTCTACATCGACCGCTTCAATCAACTGGTTGGCCGCGTATTCACGGACTTCCTGGGTGATTTTCATCGAGCAGAACTTCGGCCCGCACATGGAGCAGAAGTGCGCGACCTTGGCCGAATCCTTCGGCAGGGTTTCATCGTGATATGAACGTGCGGTATCCGGGTCCAGGCCAAGGTTGAACTGGTCTTCCCAACGGAATTCGAAGCGTGCCTTGCTCAAGGCATTGTCGCGAATCTGCGCGCCCGGGTGACCCTTGGCCAAGTCGGCCGCGTGGGCAGCGATCTTGTAGGTAATGATCCCGGTCTTCACGTCATCCTTGTTTGGCAGGCCCAAGTGTTCCTTCGGCGTGACGTAGCAGAGCATGGCGCAACCGAACCAGCCGATCATTGCCGCACCGATCCCGGAGGTGATGTGGTCGTAACCGGGTGCGATGTCGGTGGTCAGCGGGCCGAGGGTGTAGAACGGCGCCTCGTCGCAGCACTCGAGCTGCTTGTCCATGTTCTCTTTGATCAACTGCATAGGCACATGGCCCGGGCCTTCGATCATGGTTTGCACGTCGTGTTTCCAGGCGATCTTGGTCAGTTCGCCAAGGGTTTCCAGCTCACCGAATTGCGCTTCGTCGTTGGCGTCGGCAATCGATCCCGGACGCAAGCCATCACCCAGCGAGAAGCTGACGTCGTAGGCCTTCATGATTTCGCAGATATCTTCGAAATGAGTGTAGAGGAAGTTCTCTTTGTGATGCGCCAGGCACCACTTGGCCATGATCGAACCGCCACGGCTGACGATCCCGGTGACGCGCTTGGCGGTCATCGGCACGTAACGCAGCAGGACGCCGGCGTGGATAGTGAAGTAGTCGACGCCCTGCTCGGCCTGCTCGATCAGCGTGTCGCGGAACAACTCCCAGGTCAGGTCTTCAGCGGCACCGCCGACTTTTTCCAGGGCCTGATAAATCGGCACGGTACCGATCGGCACCGGCGAGTTGCGGATGATCCACTCGCGGGTTTCGTGAATGTGCTTGCCGGTGGACAGGTCCATGACCGTGTCCGAACCCCAGCGAATACCCCAGGTCAGTTTCGCCACTTCTTCTTCGATGGAAGAGCCCAGCGCACTGTTGCCGATGTTGCCGTTGATCTTCACCAGGAAGTTACGGCCGATGATCATCGGTTCCAGTTCGACGTGGTTGATGTTCGCCGGGATGATCGCGCGACCGCGGGCGATTTCTTCACGGACGAATTCCGGGGTGATGATTTTCGGTACGCTGGCACCGAAACTGTGGCCCGGATGCTGCTGCTTCAGCAGGCCGGCAGAGCGGGCCTCTTCAAGCTTCATGTTCTCGCGGATGGCAACGTATTCCATCTCGGCGGTGATGATGCCCTGACGCGCATAGTGCATCTGGCTGACGTTGGCACCGGCCTTGGCCCGACGCGGGTTGTTCACATGGGCAAAACGCAGCGCGGTCAATTCCGCATCGGCAAGGCGTTCCTGGCCGAAGTTCGAACTCAGGCCGGCGAGGCGCTCGGTGTCGCCACGGGCGTCGATCCACGGCGAACGCACGTCGCCCAGACCTTTGCGCACATCGATGATCACGTTTGGGTCGGTATAGGGACCGGAGGTGTCATAGACCACGACTGGCGCGTTGATCTCGCCGCCGAACTCGGTCGGGGTGACGTCGAGGCTGACTTCGCGCATCGGCACGAGGATGTCCGGGCGCGAACCCTGGACGTAGATTTTTTGCGAGCGGGTAAAGGGCTGAACCGATTGCAGATCGACCTTGGCCGAGTCACTCAAGTTAGCGGTATTTTTTGATTTTGTACTCATCACGGGCTCTCCAGACAGCATCCAGGCATTGGATTTTTGTCGGAGCGAACTTGATATGCACGGACGCACCAGGACGGGTGCTGTGCTCAGTCTCGAAAGGGTTGTTCGATTGTCGAACAACATCCCGGACGAAGCACAAGAGGTCTCGCCGGGTGACGAGAAATCTTGTTCCCTACGCAGGCGCTAACCTGATCAGGTTCAACGGGATCCGGAATTATCCGATCTCAGCCTCATAGCAAGGCACCCCGACAAGAACGTGGCCAGTCTAGACAGAACTCACAAAGAACGCCAACACCGGTGCAAACAGCGTGATGAATGGCGCAATTACAGGATTGTTGCCGCAAGCCTGCGCAACTACACTCGCTACGCTGTGCCCGACCTTGACGCTCTGCATGGTGCGCCGTAGCCTTGGCGTCTAAATTATCGGTGTAATATTCACTCTAGGGATCGCCTCATGCTGCGCAAACTCTCACTGGCCATTGCCGTGTCTTGTGCGTCCAATGGAATGGCCTGGGCAGTAGAAGCGCCCTTATCGACCAAGACCGACCTGGTCAGCGTCTACCAGGAAGCGGTGGACAACAACGCCGACCTCGCCGCCGCCCGCGCCAATTACGATGCGCGCAAGGAAGTTGTGCCCCAGGCCCGCGCCGGCCTGTTGCCGAACCTCTCGGCCGGTGCCGACCTGAACAATACCCGGACCGACTTCGACCAGCCGTCGATGACCGCCAACCGCAGTGGCACGTCCTATCAGGCGACCCTGGCGCAACCGATCTTCCGCGCCGATCGCTGGTTCCAGTTGCAAGCCGCCGAGGCGGTGAATGAACAGGCCGCCCTGGAGCTCTCGGCAACCGAGCAGAACCTGATTCTGCAAAGTGCCGATAGTTACTTCACGGTGTTGCGTGCTCAGGACAACCTGGCCTCGACCAAGGCCGAAGAAGCCGCGTTCAAGCGTCAGCTCGATCAATCCAACGAACGTTTCGATGTCGGCCTCTCGGACAAGACCGATGTGTTGCAATCCCAGGCCAGCTACGACACCGCACGGGCCAACCGGATCCTTGCGCAACGCCTGGTGGATGATGCGTTCGAAGCGCTGATCACCCTGACCAACCGCCAGTACAATTCGATTCAGGGTATCGTCCACACGTTACCGGTGCTGGCGCCAACGCCGAACGACGCCAAGGCCTGGGTCGACACCGCCGCCAAGCAGAACCTCAATCTGTTGGCCAGCAACTATGCAGTCAGCGCCGCCGAAGAAACCCTCAAGCAACGCAAGGCCGGCCATGCGCCGACTCTCGATGCGATCGCGCAATACAAGAAAGGCGACAACGACGCCCTCGGTTTTATCAACCCAAGCCCGATCCCGGGGCAACGTTATGGCAGTGACGTCGAGCAACGCACCGTCGGCCTGCAATTGAATATTCCGATCTTCAGCGGTGGCCTGACCAGCTCCCAGGTTCGCGAGTCCTACTCCCGGCTGAACCAGACTGAACAGCAACGCGAAGCCTTGCGGCGGCAGGTGGTGGAAAACACCCGCAACCTGCACCGTGCAGTGAATACCGATGTCGAACAGGTGCAGGCGCGCCGCCAGTCGATCATCTCCAACCAGAGTGCGGTGGAAGCCACGGAGATCGGCTATCAGGTGGGGACGCGCAATATCGTCGACGTGCTGGACGCTCAGCGCCAGCTCTACACTTCGGTGCGCAACTACAACAACACTCGCTACGACTACATCCTCGACAACCTGCGCCTGAAGCAAGCGGCCGGCACCTTGAACCCGGGGGATTTGCAGGAGTTGTCGCGCTACCTGAAAGCCGACTACAACCCGGACAAGGACTTCCTGCCACCGGACCTGGCCAAGGCCGCGCAGGAACAGCTAAAGGCTAATCCAGGGTATTAAAATCAAAAAATCGCAACCTACGACAGATGTCCACCCGTAGGAGCTGCCGCAGGCTGCGATCTTTTTCGCCAGAGCAACTCGATTTAACGGTCGATCAACCTTCCCAACCCATCCAGCAAACGCTTCAGCGCCCCCTGATTGGCGCGCATCACCTTCAGCCCCGCTTCAGCCATTTTCTGCGCATCACTCGGCAACTCGAACAGCCGCTGCACCGCCACTGCCAACCCCTGGGCATCCTCCACTTCCTGCAACGCCCCGGCTTCGCGCAACAGCGCGGCGATCTCGAGAAAGTTGAACAGGTGCGGGCCGCTCAGTAGCGGCTTGGCCAGGGCTGCCGGCTCCAGCAGGTTATGTCCGCCGTTGGGCACCAGGCTGCCGCCGACAAAGGCGCTGTCCGCCAGGGCGTAGAGAAACAGCAATTCACCCATGGTGTCGCCGAGCAGCACCGAAGTGTTGGCGCTGACCGGTTCCGCCGTGGAGCGGCGCACGGTGGCGAAGCCCTGCTGCCGGCACAACTCAAAGACTGTGTTGAAGCGTTCTGGATGGCGTGGCACCAGAATCAGCAAAGCGTCCGGATAATTGGCGAGCAACTGCCGATGGGCCGCCAGCACCACTTCGTCCTCACCTTCGTGGGTACTGGCGGCGATCCACACCGGACGCTGCGCAGCCTGCCATTGACTACGCAATTGCGCCGCGCGTACCAGCAATTGCGGATCGATGCTCAGATCGAACTTGATCGAAGCGGTCACCTCGACCGTTTCCGGCCGCGCCCCCAGATTAAGAAAGCGCTGGGCCTCCGCCTCGGTCTGCACTGCGAACCAGCTCATTTCACTGAGCATCGGCCGGGTCAGTTTGGCAAAACGCCCGTAGCCCTTGGCCGAACGTTGCGACAGCCGCGCATTGGCCAGCGCCACCGGAATCCCGCGTTTGGCGCACTGGTGAATATGGTTGGGCCAGAGTTCGGTTTCCATGATCACTGCGAGCTTCGGCTGGACCCGCTCGAGAAACCTTGCCGCCGCGCAAGGCAAGTCATACGGCAGATAACAGTGTTGAATCCGCGGTTCATTGGCGAACAGCGCTTTGATCCGCTCCGAACCGGTCGGGGTCATGCAAGTCACGGTGATGGGCAGCTGTGGATAACGTTCGAGCAAACCCCGAATCATCGGCGCCGCAGCGATGCTTTCGCCGACCGAGACTGCGTGCACCCAGATTCCGCCTGGGCGCATCACTGGCAAGCCAATGGAAAAGCGCTCGCCGATTCGCTTGGCGTAGGCTGGCGCCTTGCGCGCCCGCAACCACAGACGCAACGCCACCAACGGCAGCCCGAGATAAAACAGCAAGGTGTAGAGAGTTCTATTCATGGCGGCGGAGTTTATCGGGTTTTCAGCCGATCGCCTGCAAGTGCACGGCAAAACGTTCCGCCAGCCAGCGCGCGGCCGGGCCAAGGGGCTCGTCGCGGCGCCAGACCAGTTCTACCACCAGCGCCGGCGGGGTCCATTCGCTGACCAGCTCGACCATCTGCCCTTGATACGCCGGATACTGCACCACGTGCCGCGGTAGCCAGGCCCAGCCGAGACCACGCATCAGCCATTCGGCCATCACATAAAAGCTGTCGGCGCGCCAGACCTGCGGGCTGGCCTGCTCACTGCCGGGATAGACACTGGACTGGGTGGCCATCAGCAACTGTCGATGCTGCGCCATTTGCTGGCAGTCGACCTTTCCTTCGGCCGCCAGTGGATGCCCGACCCCGCACACCGTGACCATTTCGACACTGCCCAGCACCCGCCGCTCGAGGGCTTCGGGTATCTGGTCATGATAAAACAGCAAACCCAGATCGGCCCGACGCTCCACCAGCTTGCGCGCCACATCACCCTGGGCCGCGCTGGTCAATTGCACTTCAAGGCTGGGAAATTGTTCGGCCAGGGATTCGAGGCTGTCGATCACCGGTTGATAAGGCATCGCTTCATCCTGAGCCAGGCGCAGGCGTGCCTCCTCACCGCGCATCAACGCCAACGCCCGCCCGTTGAGGCGCTCGCACTGACGCAAGACTTCCCGGGCCTCTTCTAGCAGGGCTTGCCCCGCTTCGGTCAATTTCGGCTGACGACCGCTGCTACGGTCGAACAGGCTGACCCCAAGGTCTTCCTCCAGCATCGCGATAGCACTGCTGATCGCCGACTGTGCCTTGCGCTGGTCCCGGGCCACGGCAGAAAACGAACGTTGTTCGGCTACGCTGACGAACAAGCGCAGTTGCTCCAAGTTCCATTGCACATTCATGGCTCAACCCATCTTTAAAACAGATAGGTAATGACTTTACCCCATCTGTGCAATCTCTAGAATGCCGACCTTGGAAAGCAGCACTCAACACGAGGATTCGCCCATGAACGCTTACTACTATCTGGCCATCGCCATCTGCGCCGAAGTGATCGCCACTGTTTCGATGAAAGCGGTCAAGGGCTTCAGCACACCCATCCCTCTGTTGCTGGTCATCGTTGGTTATGGCATTGCGTTCTGGATGCTGACCCTGGTGGTGCGCACCATTCCGGTCGGTGTGACCTACGCGGTCTGGGCCGGCATGGGCATCGTGATGGTGAGCATCGCCGCGCTGCTTATCTACGGGCAGAAACTCGACATCCCGGCCATCATCGGCATGGGCATGATCGTGCTGGGGGTGGTGGTGATTCAGCTGTTCTCGAATACGGCGGGGCATTGATTGCCAGTCACCCAACCTTGAGCCAACCTTGAGTCGGTCCCAATCCCTGTGGCGAGGGAGCTTGCTCCCGCTGGAGCGCGCAGCGGTCCTGAAATCTGCGACTGCGTTCCAACAGATAAAAACGCATTCATAGAATTTTTACGACCGCTTCGCAGCCGAGCGGGAGCAAGCTCTCTCGCCACAGGTTTTGTGTTCGATTCAGATACCCCATTGATCGCCAACAAAGCCTGCGATCTTCGAGTCTGTATACTGCGCCCCTAGTCTTGAACACTGAGGTCGCTGCATGCCATCCGTTATTTCCACCGACGTTCTGATTGTCGGCGCCGGGGTTGCCGGCCTCTGGCTGAACGCACGCCTGCGTCGCCAGGGCTTTTCGACTGTGCTGGTGGAAAGCGCCAGCCTCGGTGGCGGGCAAAGCGTCAAGTCCCAGGGGATCATCCACGGCGGCGCCAAATACGCACTGCACGGAGCGCTGACCGGCGCCTCGGAAGCCATCGCCGACATGCCACGGCGCTGGCGTGAAGCCCTGGCCGGTAACGGTGAACTGGACCTGTCCGGCGTACGCCTGCTCTCCGAAGCCCATTACCTCTGGTCCCCTGGAACGATTGCCGGCAACCTCACCAGCTTCTTCGCCAGCAAAGCCGTGCGCGGCCGGGTCGACCAGGTCAAGGGCGAGCAACTGCCACCGGCCCTGCAAGACAAACGTTTCAAGGGCAAGGTCTATCGTTTGGCCGAACTGGTGGTCGACGTACCGAGTCTGATCCAGCGTCTGGCCGAGCTGGCCGGTGATGGCCTGCTGGCAGGCCAGACCATCGAGCCCCTGCTGGAAAACGCTGAACTGGTCGGCCTGCGGGTCGATGGGCGGGAGATCCGCGCGCAACGCATCGTCCTCAGCGCCGGCGCTGGCAACGCGGACTTGCTGACCGCCCTGGGCCTGAGCCAGCCGGCGATGCAACGACGGCCATTGCACATGGTCATCGTCAAAGGCCCGACCCTCAAACCACTGTACGCCCACTGCCTGGGCGGCGGACCAAAGCCGCGGATCACCGTCACCACCCACCCGGCGGCCGATGGTCAATGGGTCTGGTACCTGGGCGGTGATATTGCCGAAGCAGAAGGCGTCGCCCGTGAACCGGCGGCACAAATCGCTGCCGCGCAAAAAGAACTCGGCAACCTGCTACCGTGGGTCGACCTGAGCCAGGCGCAATGGGCGACCTTGCGGGTGGATCGGGCGGAGCCGGCGCAATCGGGGCTGACCCGCCCGGACAACGCCTTTCTCGCCGAGCAGGATCGACTGTTGGTGGGCTGGCCAACCAAGCTGGCCCTGGCGCCGGACTTCGCCGATCGGGTGTTGGCCGCCTTCGACCGCGACGACATTCTACCCAGCCACCCGCCGGCCTTGCCCGAACTGCCAAAGCCGCCGATGGCCCAACCGGCCTGGGAGCAATTGTTGCCATGAACCAACCGACCTTGCACGATCTGCATCGCCCCCTCGGCAGCACCGGCCTGTTGGTCTCGCCGCTGGGCCTGGGCACCGTCAAACTCGGTCGCGATCAGGGAGTGAAATACCCAAGCGGCTTCCAGATCCCCGACGATGATCAGGCGCGCATGCTGCTCAAGCTGACTCGCGACCTGGGCATCAATCTGATCGACACTGCCCCAGCCTATGGCCGCAGCGAAGAACGCCTCGGGCCATTGTTGCGTGGCCAGCGCCAGGACTGGGTAATCGTCAGCAAGGTCGGCGAAGAGTTCGTCGATGGCCTGTCACACCACGACTTCAGTGCCGAACACACGCGATACTCGGTGGAGCGCAGCCTGCAACGCCTGGAAACCGATTTTATCGATCTGGTGCTGGTGCACTCGGATGGCAACGATTTGGCTATTCTTGACGACAGCGAGGTCTACCAGACCCTTGCCGAGCTGAAACGCGAAGGAAAAATCCGTGGATTCGGCTTTTCCGGCAAGACCGTCGATGGCGGATTGAAGGCTCTGGAGCAAGGCGATTGCGCCATGGTCACCTACAATCTCAGCGAACAAGCCGAGCGACCGGTCATCGACTATGCTGCCGCCCACGGCAAAGGCATTTTAGTGAAAAAAGCCCTGGCCAGCGGCCATGCCTGCTTGAGCCCGGGAGTCGACCCGGTCCGCGCCAGCTTCGAATTGTTGTTTGAACATCCCGGTGTCGCCAGTGCTATTGTCGGGACCATTAATCCGCTGCACCTCGCCCACAATGTGGCGACTGTTGCGCAGGTCCTCCGTAGAAATTGAAGCCGCCGACGCGGCCGACCCCGACGCAAGAAGGAGCCGACATGCCGCGAACCCTTATAAGAAAGAACCCAAGCAACTTCAAGACACTGCCGTTGTTCGTCGAAGCGACCCCCGAAGGCCTGAACTATCAGAGCGTCGGGATGCCGCTGAATTTTTCGCAAACCCTGCAGCGTCGTCGTCCGGTGACGATCGCCGATGCCGAGCGCTTCTCACTCGAACTGGCCAATCTGGGGGTTTCAGTTCGCCTGACCCTGCATTGGCAGAACCGCGATTACTGGGTCCTGGTTCGCCAGCAACGTCAGGACCGTGGCGACGTGGTGCTCAAGTTGATCTCCGGTTATGTGCCGGCCCACGAATTGAACCTGCCGCTGCATACCGCGATTCAGGAGATTGCCGAAGAGTGTCTGCTGGAAACCCCGGAGGGCTGGCTCGGTGGGCGCTTCAACGACACCTGGTTGCCAGCGCCTTATTCGACTGCGTTGCATTATCGCGAAGCCCTGCCCTTTCGCCTGACCCCGTTGTCCGGTTCGGCACGGCCGGTGCGTTGCGCCAGGATGCAACTGATCGAACGCCCCAGAGCCTACGTGCACCTGCCCACGGCTTCGCTGCAGTTGATCTACGATTTGCGCCTGGATGTGCCGAAAGAGGCCAAGTCCCTCAGCCTGTTCCATGTCGATGAGCGTCTGGAAGGGGACCAACTGGTGGCTCGGCTGGACCGCAAACGGCCAGACCTGTACCTGATGCCACTTGAGGATGGTCAGCCCCAGGCCGAACTCTATATCTTGAAAAAGGATCAGCTCCACCCGGCCAGTACCCGCGGACTGTATCTGGCGGAAAGCTTTGCCAGGCAGGAAGGCTGGCTGGTACGCGATGAGCGGATTCGCTGGAAGGACTGGCTCAAGCAGCAGGGCCTGAGCCAACCGGGCAAGGTCTCAGGCTTCAAGCGCCTGACCGGCAGGGCGCGGCAGTTGTTGAAGAAGATCGTGCCCAGAAGCGTGGCGCGCTAAACGCAAAAGATCGCAGCCTGCGGCAGCTCCTACTGGATTTGTATACACCTTTAATGACGGGTGTACGCGGTTCAATGTGGAGCTGCCGCAGGCTGCGATCTTTTCGGTGCACCCGTCACTTAATTATTGCGGATCTTCTCCACAATCGCCGTGGTCGAGCTGTTCTCGACCAGCCCCAGCACTTTCACCTTGCCGCCATAGGCGCTGACGATATCGGCACCGACCACCTGATCGATATCGTAATCACCCCCCTTGACCAGCACATCCGGCTTGACCTGGGTCAGCAGGTTTTCCGGCGTTCCTTCAGAGAAGCTGATCACCCAATCCACCGCGCCCAGACCGGCCAATACCGCCATGCGGCGGTCGACGCTGTTGATCGGTCGACCCGGCCCTTTCAGGCGGCTGACCGAGGCATCGTCATTGACCGCAACGATCAAGCGATCGCCTTGTGCCCGAGCTTGCTCCAGGTAGGTCACGTGCCCGGCATGCAGAATGTCGAAGCAACCGTTGGTGAAGACGATTTTCTCATTGTGCGCACGGGCATCGTCGATCGCCAGCAACAACTGATCGAGACTCAGCACTCCACGTTCCGAACCTTCCTCGCGCTGGATCGCACGACGCAGTTCAGGCGCGCTGATCGCCGCCGTACCGAGCTTGCCGACCACAATGCCCGCGGCCAGGTTGGCCAGGGCCACGGCATGGGGCAATTCCTCACCGGCGGCAATTGCTGCCGCCAGAGTGGAAATCACTGTGTCGCCGGCACCGGTCACATCGAATACTTCGCGAGCCCGAGCCGGCAAGTGCAGCGCCGGGTGATCGGGCCGCAACAGGGTCATACCGTGTTCGCCACGGGTTACCAGCAAGGCCCCCAACTCGAGATCGTGCATCAGCTGGGCGCCTTTGCTCACCAACTCATGTTCATCGGCGCAACCGCCGACAATAGTCTCGAACTCACTGAGGTTGGGCGTGATCAGACTCGCACCGCGGTAGATCGAAAAGTCCTTGCCTTTCGGATCCGCCAGCACCGGAATGCCACGCGCACGCGCAGCCTGGATCAGCACCTGATGGTTTCTCAACGCACCTTTGCCATAGTCGGACAGCACCAGAACCTTGATGCCTTCAAGCAGGTTGTCGACCTCACCAGCCAATGCCAGCGCATCGGTGGCAAAGGGTTCTTCGAAGTCGATCCGCAGCAGTTGCTGGTGACGACTCATGACCCGCAGCTTGACGATGGTCGGCTGGTGAGCAATGCGCTGGAACAGCGCCCGCACGCCTGCGCCACGCAAGCTGTTGGCCAGGCTGTCGGCGGCCTCGTCGTCCCCGGTCACCCCGACCAGCGACGCGGGCGCGCCGAGAGCGGCGATGTTCAAGGCAACGTTGGCAGCACCACCCGGGCGGTCCTCGATCTGTTCGACCTTGACCACCGGCACCGGTGCCTCAGGAGAAATCCGTGAGGTACCACCATGCCAGTAACGGTCGAGCATGACATCGCCGACCACCAGGACAGGGGCCTGATTGAATCGTGGCATGGACAACTTCATGGAAACTCCAGAGGCGATAAAAACGTCGCGGATAATAACATAGCGAAAGAAGGCGACCGAACGCGAGCAAACGGCTCAGCGGCGGCCATCATTTACAGGACAATCCAGCGGGCGCACCCAGAACAGCTCATGTCGGCGCACCGCCTTGCGGAAAAACTCGTCTTCCCCGGTGGCCGGCCAACGACGGCCCGCCAATAGGCGCTGAATCAACCGGCGCAGACGTTTCTTCAACGGTGGGCGACCTTGCAGATCATGCTGCATGCCCAGCGCCATGGCCTTGTCCAACCGGGTCTCGGCACCCAGCGAGGGACTCCACAGCACATCTGCCGGCAACGGTTCGATGGTCGGAGGCAAGGCAATACCATAGTCCGCCGGCCCCATCGGCCAACGATCGTTATCGTGCAGGTGATTGGCGTAGAGCAGCAGCGTGCGTGGCCGCCAGGCGCTGACTTCGATCGCCTCGAGCAAGGCACGCGTGCTGGCGACATGATCACTGTGCGGGTCCAGCTCCGGGTGAGGAGTCACCACCACCTCGGGACGGAAATGCTCAAGCGAGCGAGCCAGATCGGCCACCAGATTGCGCCAGTGCGGCTGGCCATCGAGATCGCCGGGCAGCTTCAGCGGATTGTTGCGACGCGCCCCACGGATGTCACTGTCTCCCGACTCCCGCGAAGCAAAACCTTGCTCTGGTTGTTGCGCCATTGCGCTCAGTTGCAGGCAGTAATAGCCCAGCTGAACGCAATTATGTTGTGGCACACCGCCCCAGAGCGGCACCGCCAGACTGTCCCAACTGCGCAGACGCCCCTTGAGGCGCGCAGCCTGCGCCGTATCCAGGCCCAGGTTTCGATAGTTCTCGGCTTCGATCTCGCCCTGGGTCAGGGTGATGATCGAAACTTCGGCGGCCCGGCTATACAGACCGAACGCGGCCAGCTCGGCGTCATCGGCATGGGGAGCGATAATCAGCAGCCGTTGCTGGCCATAGTCAGGGTTACTCAGGGCATGCAAAGTGGCCTGTTGCGCGACACTGCAGAAGCGCCCGCGCAGCGACAGCTGCCCGGCTTTCAGTGTGGTGCCCTGTCCAGACAGATTGAGAAAGCGTTCGCCATCGACACCGCGTTCGAGATCCTGGCGATCGTCGCCGATCCAAACCTGCGGATCGAACAACCGACCCAGCCAGCTGGCCTTGACGCGCACTTGCAGGACGAGCGTTTCGGCCTCGGCAAAGTCGCCCGTCACTTGCAGGCAACCCTGCTGCAGCGTCACTGGAAACTGCGGAGTGCCCGGCGCAAAGTCATAACGGTAATCGTCGCCTGGGGCATAGAACAAGTGGTCGGCAAACCACGCTTCATGGGCGACCCAGCCGAGCAGCAGCAACAGCGGTAACGGCCACCATGCGACGAAAATGCCAAACAACATCAGAATCACCGACGCCCCGAGCAACACCAGGCGTTTGTGCCGTCGGTGGCGCTTGAGCAATTGCTGCTTGCGTGCGCTCATGGCTGCATGACCTCGTTCAAACCTGGTAGACCGGGACCCGGTTACACCAGCGATCCTTGTATTCGCGATCGGCACGGCCGAATGAGTAACGCAACGGCTTGCCGATTGCACGGGCCTGTTCCCACGCTGCCTGGGTATTGACGAAACTGAGCACGCTACCGGGGCTGAACTCACGGTTCTGTGGATCCACGCCGCCGTTGATGTACTCCAGACTGATCCATTTGGGTGACTCCACCCGGTACAGAATCTGGATGGCTACCGGTTCATCGTTCAGGTAGATCAGCGAGCCGGTCATGAACTCGCGCAACTGCGTGAACACCTCGGTCAGAAGCTGCTTGCCCGGTGCCTCGAAATTCCAGCGCCGCTGGAACAGGTCAGCATAGATCGTCGCCTGTTCACTGGCGGTCAGCTCCAGCATGGGCCTGATAACACCGCCCGCCTCTTCCAGCAAACGCTGTTCGCGACGCTGGTTGTAGCGAAACTTCTTGCTGTAGTCCTCAGGCAGACGCGCCAACGCCAGGCCTTCCGGCTGCTCGGCAAGATTTGTGACAGTCTGGGCGTTGAGCTCGGACACATAGCGCATACGGTGGCGCACGCGAATCCGCGCATCGTCGGCAACGGGCAGAATGATTTCGGCATTACCGAGGTCGAACAGGCCGCGCTTGCCCTCGCGCTTGAGTACGTCCTTGGACAATGCCAGGTAACGGCCCCAGGTCGGGATCGCGGCGCGCAGTTCACCGGCGACGAACCAGCCCAGATAGCGCACCGGAATCCCCGCCAGCCCGGCGAGGCGCTCGACCACGTCGGGGTGGCTCGCGACACTGCCTCCGAACTGATGCCAGGCCTTGGCATAGGCAGTGACATCGATAGGCGTCCAACCGTTTTCTCGCCAGGCACGCAGATAACTCAGAATCAAACGTGAGACTCCGTCATAGCCTCATCGGTGCTTTCGATGAAATCCTTTTCGTGCAGGCGTGCGTAGTAGCCATTGAGCGCCAACAGTTCGGCATGAGTACCACGTTCGACAATGCGCCCCTGATCCATCAACAGGATCAGATCGGCCTTCTCGATGGTCGACAGACGGTGGGCGATGACCAGCGTTGTACGACCTTGCATCACTTGGTCCAGGGCGGCCTGAATGTGCCTCTCGGACTCGGTATCCAGTGCCGAAGTGGCTTCATCGAGGATCAGCAGCGGGGCGTTCTTGAGCAGTGCCCGGGCAATCGCCAGACGCTGGCGCTGGCCGCCGGACAGCAATACCCCGTTCTCACCCACCAAGGTGTCGTAACCCTGGGGCATTTGCTCGATGAACTCCGCGGCGTAGGCATCTTCAGCAGCCTTGCGGACAGCGTCCATCGGCGCACCGGCCAGATCGCCATAGGCGATATTGTTGGTGACGCTGTCGTTGAACAGCGTCACTTGCTGGGTCACCAGGGCGATATGCCGACGCAGGTTGATCAGCTTGTATTCCTCGACATCGAGCCCATCGAGCAGGATCTGGCCCTGGTCATGGTGGTAGAAACGCGGAATCAGGTTGGCCAGGGTCGACTTGCCGCTGCCCGAGCGACCCACCAGGGCGACCATCTGCCCAGCCTCGGCGGTGAACGAAATATCGTTGAGCACGACTTTTTCCGTGCCCGGGTACTGGAAGCTCAGGTTACGGACTTCCAGACGCCCGCTGACCTGCTCGAGCTCCTTGGTGCCCTTATCGACCTCCGGTGCCTCATCCAGTTGTTCGAAAATGCTCTCGGCACCTGCCAGACCCTTCTGAATCGTGGCGCTGACCTCGGACAACTGGCGGATCGGTTTCGGCAGCAAGCCGGCCGCAGTGATGTAGGCGATCAGTTCACCGGCAGAGGCATCGCCGCGAAGGTACAGGACCAGATACATCAGTACGGCCATGCCGATGTAGATCACCAACTGCAGTACCGGCGTGTAGATCGCCTGGGTACGGGTCATGCCCAGGCTACGGTTCATGTTGTCGGCGCTGGCCGAATGGAAACGTTGGGTCTCGTAAGGCTCGCCGCCGAAGCTGCGGACCACTCGGTAACCCTGAATGGTCTCCGAGGCCACGTGGGTCACGTCACCCATGGCCACCTGGATTTTCTTGCTCTGCTTGCGAAATTTCTTGCTGGCACTGCTCACCAGGATCGCAATCACCGGCAGGATCGCCAGCAGAACCAGAGTCATTTTCCAATTGCTGTACAACAGGTAGCCGAACAGGAAGATCACCGTCAGCCCTTCGCGGATGACCACTTTGATCGCGTCGGTCGCGGCACCCGTGACCATGGTCACGTTATAGGTGATCCGGGAAATCAGGTGACCCGAATTATGGTTGTCGAAATAGCGGTTAGGCAGGGTCAGCAAGTTGTCGAACAAGGCACAACGCAGGTCGTGAACCACGCCGCGGGCGACCTTGGCCAGGTAATAGTTGCCGAGAAATGAGCCTATGCCTTGATAGACTGCAATGAGTACAATCAATAACGGCACGCCGAGGACCAGGGAAACCCCCATAAATTGGGTATCCGATGGTTTTTGCAGGGCATCGAGAAAATGCTTGAGCATATCCGCCAGCATTGGCTGACTGGAGGCGAACAGCACGAAGCCCACAATACTGATGGCGAAAGCCCCCCAGTACGGAAGTACGTATTTCAGCAATCGCAGGTAGATCTTCATGCTGGATTGCTGGGCGGAATTGGCCATGCGGCGAGCCTCGTACGTTTGAAAAGAGAGACAAGATGCGGATTGTAACAGCGAACGAATTACAAAATTGGCTAAGCCAGGGCGAGCTGCTGGAAAAAGACAGCCACGGCCCCAAGGTTGTGCGACTGGCCAGCGGTGAACTGTTGAAGATATTCCGTAGTCGACGCCACCCTCTGATCGCCCGCCTTCGCCCGGATGCCCAGCGCTTCGCCGAACAAGGCCGGCGCCTGCAGGAACGCGGCATTCACACGCCACAGATCCTCGAATGCTGCTGGATCGACCGTAAAAAGGCCGTCAGCGCCTGCCTTTACCAGCCGTTGGACGGCGTGGGGATGGACTCGTTGTTCAAGGGCTCACGGGCCCGGTTCGATGCCCTGCTCCCTGAGCTGGCCGGTTACATCCACAGGCTGCATCAGCGCGGTATCTACTTCCGCTCACTGCACCTGGGCAATGTCCTGCGCACTCCGGACCAGGATTTCGGCCTGATCGACTTCCTGGATATTCGTTTCAAAAAGCGTCCATTACGAAGCATGCTGGTAAAGCGTAACTTTCAACACCTGCGCAATTACCTGCAACGACGCAATATCCAGAACTTCCCATGGGACGAACTTTTGCACGCCTACGACGAGGCGAGCAAGAGCCCCAGCTGACAGAACAGTGCCTGAAGTGTGACGGACGGCTACTGCAAACTATCCAGATCACTCGGGAGCTATTCCCTCGTCGCCCCCGGCGCAACGCCTTTCGAACCACCGCGTGGCAGATCCTGATCGGCCACGCTCCGGCAAGCCAGCACCGCGCTCAAGGCAATCGGCAGCCAGATGATCAGCCAGTCGGCATTGGGCTTAAGCCACAGACCGATGCCATCCGTCAGCAACGACACCCCGGAAAAAACCCAGAGTGCAAGTAGCGCCTGACCCAACGGCATCGTTCGCGATATCCAGCCGCGCCAGCCGACCGACATCCACAGCAGCAGGAACAGCAGCAGGCCCGGCACGCCCAGACGCACTCCAATGTCGAGAAACAGATTATGCGGATGCTTGAACTCCTGACCGATTTCCGGAACCAGGATACGGTACTCGTGAAAGCCCAGGCCCATCGCCCAATTATCCAGCATCAGCCGAACACCGCCGCTCCATAGCTCCGGACGGTACGACACGCCGCGCTGCAGCAGGATTTCCATTTTGAAAATGGCAATGGTCCCTACCCCCACCACTGTCAGCAACAGCAGGCCGATACTCAGTCGCGATGGACGTGCCAGCGCCATCACCAACAGACTGACCAGCAGGCCGATCCACACGCCACGGGTCTGACTGAATCCCAGGAACAACGCGTAGCCTATCGCTGGGACCAGCAACAGCAACATCATCCAGGGCTTCAGACGTTGGGTTTGCACCATGAACAGGCCAAGAATGAACAGCGCACCGACGGCATGCGCCGCCATGATGGCCGTGTCCCACAAGCCAAGCGCAACCAGCCGGCCACTGAGCGGCTGCGCCGACACCCCATAGAAGTAGATCCAGGACGCACCGGCAAACAGACCGCCGACCACCGAGGAATAAAGCAGCAGCGTCTCGATCCGCCACTTGCGACTTTGCGTGGCCAGCACCACGCCCACCAGGGTGAGCGTCACATAGAGCGTCACCTTGATCTTGCCGATTTCGTTGCCTGTCGCACCGTCTACCATCAACACCACTAAGGTCCAGGCGGCGAAAATCGCAAATAACAGGAACTCGGGCTGTTTCAGGCTCAGCCGAAAGTCACGATGAACCAGCGCCAGTGAAGCAGGCAGCCAAAGCAGGAAAATGATGAGTTGATGGTAAAGCTTGTTGCTCGGCAGCACCCATGCCCCGCAGAGCAGCACTAGCAGACCGATAGCAGCCCAGATTGACAGGACGTCTTTACGAATCAACGACAGTTTCTCCAATGCGATTAGCATTCGCGTTTGCCCAGCATTCGATTCGCCACTCTGAGTAACTGAGCTTTGTCGGCGTTTTGCCAGCTGCCTTGTATGCAGTACTCCTGAGCGATGTAGCGCAAAAAATTATGTCGCAGGCGCTCATCCAGCGACCAGTCGGGGAACGCGTTGACCAGGCTCACCGCTTCATCGGCGCAATCGGCGTGCATCACCAGGCCGGGGATATTGAAAAACGCCTGGCCCAGGGTCAGCACCGGCTTGCCCAATAGCAGGCTTTCCAGGCCGACGGTCGAATTCAGGGTAATGACGAACTGACTGGACTCAATCAACTCCTGAGTGGCGTTGCCGTTGGCGAACAACAGCCGCTCATGGGTGCGCTGATGGAGTTCGGGGTACGACTCGCGACTCGATGGATGCTCCTTGAAGACCACGGTCATGCCGGTATCTCTCGCCAGACGCTCACCGAGGGCGAACATCTCGCGCATATCCTTGATCCAGGGCGAAAACAGCCGAACCTGAGTGTCGCGGTCATCCTGAAATGGAATGAAGACGAAACGCTCCGGCAGAACAATCGGCGTCAGCCCGGTGTTGCGCGGTTTACGTGGAACCAGCGTGATGTCCGCCGGCTCCGTGACCTCTGGAGCCTGGTAATTCAGATAGAACTGCGCCTCTCGCGGCACCGAGTTGCGATAGTTGACGCCTTTCGCATCCAGGGTCGTGGTATTGGGCAACAGGCCATTCTCGAAGAAAAAGGTTTTGCAGTCGGTCGGTGCCAGCGCCAGCAATAATTGGCAGTAGCGGTGCGAGCCATTCCACATCACCAGTGTAGCCGGCCGATCGCGATCGAGTAGCGCCTGTACCCGCAATGCGATCCAGGCGAGCTCCAGACTTAACAGCATCCGATAGAACTTGCCGTCGGACTTGCCCTTGACCCGGCGCTCCTGGCATTTCTCTTCGATCAGGTGTTTCCAGTCGATGCGTGAAACCACTCGCGACCATTGCCACGGCCTGGGCCAAGGCATTTGCCCTGGAACGACTACCTTGCCGTCGAGCTCGGTCTCATCGAGCAGGCGCTGGAAATAAAGGCTCTGATGCTTGGCAAGAGAAAAAAACAAAAAGTTCGTCATCATGCGTCCGGAATTCACTCAGGCCTGAAGTCGCTCGGCCCGGGCATATTGAAGTAAGACAGAATGCTTATCTGGAGCCGGTCAATCTGCACTGCTCTACATCGTCCGGCAGGACCGAGCCTTGAAGCAGGCTTTCCAGCACCTCGACAGTCTTGTGCAGGCCGTGCGACCCATGGGCCAGATGAAAAAGAGCAAACGACTGCGCCCGACTGACATGCCCGGCATAGTCCAGGTCAATTTCCTCCAGACGCTGCTGCAGCCCCGCCACGCTATCGACCTGGGGCCCAATGAATCGCTCCTGAGAGAAAATGTCGCGCTCGCCGCTGACGTTGACATGAATCACCGGCCGCGCCGCCAGGCCCGCCTCGATGACCGCGTTGGACATGATATTGATGACCACCGAAGCCTGCTCCAGCGCTTGCGCCAGGGAGCATTCTGCCGGCAGCACGATAATCTGCTCAAGGCTCGCGGCCGCCTGCTGCCAGAACGGCACCTGACTGCGCGGATGACGCTTGACCAGCACCCGATACTGAGGATTCGCCGCAGACCAGTCACGCAACATCGCGTAGGTTCGCTGGTAGCCTGGCTCCTTTTCTTTATCCGGTCCCACGCCAAGGATCAGTACGGTGCGTAATACCGGGTCAGCCGCAGGCAGGTCAAAAGAATCGTCGATCATGTGCGAGCCGGCGAGCACCGTGGTTGACTCGCCGAAACGCAAGGCCCGCGCCTGCAGCGCTTCCAGTGAGCTGCGCCCAAACAACAGGTAATAATCATAGTCGTTCATACCCAGGCGTCGCGACGACTCCACGGTAGAGGCATGGGCCAGATGGACCAGTGGCCGCCCCGTGGCCGTCAGCGCCAGACGCAGGAATGGCGCATACAGGCTGCCATTGCGGTCGTTGAGCAATACCTTCGGCGCATAGCGCTCCACCAGCCATTGGGCATGCGCGGCATAGCCGAAATAACGCAGCGGCACAGGCTGAGGGGGAACAGCCAGCAGGCGCTCCCGACACACTTGCCGTGTCTCGGGCAGTGCGGTTTCCACCAGCGAATGCCCACGGTCACGCAACGCCTTGATCAGCAGTTTCTTGCGTTGCAGGGCGATGACTTTAGGGGCCGATTGCAGCAGTAGAACGTCACAGGGCTCGACGTCGATCCGCTTTGCCACGCTGGCCCTGGCACACCAGCCAAAGCGCAGGTCTGCGAGAGCATCACGAACAAAGCGCAAGGCACTGGCGAACGAACCATGGCGTTCACGCAGCAGTCGCCAGCGGTAAAGGTCCAGGGCTCGGGCCTTGTCGACCCAACTGCTGGCTGCGCTATTGCCCTGGCCAGTCGAAGCACCACAAGCAGCCAGAACCATCGGTAGCGACCAGAAATGTTGCCGGACTGGCTCATCGGCAAAACGTTCACGCAACGACTGTTCCATGCGCGTACGAATGGCTGGAAGCTCTGCGGTTTCGCCGGATTGTTCGATGAGGGCCCTGGAAAGCGCGTCGGCATCGCCCAGGGGAAACAGTTTGCCAACACCCGCCACGACTTCGCGGCCACCCCCACAATCCGTGCAGATAACCGGTACGCCGGCCGCCATGGCTTCCAGCAGTACCATGCCGAAAGGCTCGTGGTCGGAACTGAGGGCAAACACATCGAACGCGCGAAAATAACGTCGGGCCTGCGGCACCTGACCGAGGAATAGCACCCGCTCGGTAATTCCCAGGCTTTGAGCCAATGCTTTGAGGTCCGGTTCCAGGCGACCACTACCGATGATCACCAGCTGGCTTTCCTCTGGCAGACGCGGCAACGCAGCAGCAAAACCCCGCAACAGCGTGGCCTGGTCCTTGTCTGGATGCAGCCGCCCGACGTTGCCGACAATCCATGCCCTTGGCGACAGCCCGAGCGCCTCGCGAGCCTGCG
The DNA here is from genome assembly GCF_057838875.1 of Pseudomonas sp. KH_050. Classification (NCBI taxonomy): domain Bacteria; kingdom Pseudomonadati; phylum Pseudomonadota; class Gammaproteobacteria; order Pseudomonadales; family Pseudomonadaceae; genus Pseudomonas; species Pseudomonas sp. KH_050. The sequence continues at coordinate 6,238,261 of NZ_CM174478.1, forward strand.
CGGCCGGCAACTGGCTGGCCTGCAAAGCGTCGATATCGATGCGGTTATAGAGGGTCTGGATGCGTTCAGCCGACCATGTCGGCAGGCAACGACGCATGTCGTCACGCACCGCATCGGAGACTCCAAGCAGGCTCAGGCGCTTGCGAAACAGATGAACAAACAGCTTGCGGCTACGCCGCTGGTAATCAGCAAAGGCATGGTGCACACCAATCACCGGCAAGTCGGTGGCCAACAAGGCGATATAGATCGGCTTGAACCGGTGAGCGATGCACAGGCTGAAGTTGCGCGAGGCAGCAATTTCGCGCAACTCGCGGATGGCTTCGAGCTTCAGCCCACGGATGGCCTTGGAGCTGTACTCGAGGAACAACACTTCATCCGACGCGCAACCCGCCGCGACCTCGGCATCGGCCGCGCCGGTCAGAAAGACCGTAGTGACCCGATAACCGGTCCCCGCGAACAGGCTGGCATATTGTCTGGCGCAATCCAGAAACGGCCCGTCATAGCCGTGACAGAACTGCAGAACCTGGCGCTCAGACGAGCGCGTCATACGCGTCCACGCCGTCCTTGACCACCAGGATATCCTCCATGATCAAATATTGCAGGTCGGAACCGTAGAACATATTCAGCGCGTCGGTCGGCGAGCAAATCATCGGCTCGCCACGACGGTTCAGCGAGGTGTTCAACGACACACCGTTACCGGTCAGTACTTCCAGCGCTTTCATCATGTCGTAGTAGCGCGGGTTGTACTCGCGCTTGAGCACCTGGGCCCGGGACGTACCGTCTTCGTGAACCACTTCCGGCACGCGGGCTTTCCACTCCTCGGACACTTCAAAGGTGAAGGTCATGAACGGCGCCGGATGATCGATCTTGATCATTTGCGGGGCTACGGTGTCGAGCATCGACGGGCAGAAAGGCCTCCAGCGCTCGCGGAACTTGATCTGATGGTTGATCCGGTCAGCCACGCCAGTGGCGCTCGGGCAACCGATGATCGAACGACCACCCAAGGCTCGCGGACCGAACTCCATACGACCCTGGAACCACGCCACCGGGTTGCCATCGACCATGATTCTGGCGATGCGCTCCGGCGTGTTGTCGATCTGACGCCAGGCAGGCTTGCTCGGATGACGGGCACAGGCTGCGATCACATCTTCATTGCTGTAGGACGGGCCGAGATAGACGTGTTCCATCTTCTCTACCGGTACGCCACGAGCGTGGGAAACGTAGGCCGCCGCACCGACCGCGGTGCCGGCATCGCCGGACGCCGGCTGCACGAACAGCTCCTTGATGTCGTCACGGGCGATGATCTTCTGGTTCAACTTGACGTTCAGCGCACAGCCGCCGGCGAAGGCCAGCTTGCCGGTTTCCTTGAGGACGTCACCCAGGTAGTGGTCGATCATCTGCAATGCCAGTTTCTCGAACAGCGCTTGCATGCTCGCGGCGTAATGGATGTAAGGCTCGTCGGCGATATCGCCTTCGCGTTTCGGGCCCAGCCACTCGATCAGCTTCGGCGAGAAGTAGAAGCCTTTGCCCTTCTCTTTGTAGCGGCGCAGGCCGATGACGTTGGCGTATTCGGTATTGATCACCAGCTCGCCGTTTTCAAAACTGGCCAGACGCGAGAAATCATACTTGCTGGCATCGCCGTACGGCGCCATGCCCATGACCTTGAATTCGCCGTCGAGCATCTCGAAGCCGAGGAATTCAGTGATCGCGCCGTACAGGCCGCCGAGGGAATCCGGGTCGAAGAATTCCTTGATCTTGTGAATCTTGCCGTTTTCGCCATAACCGAAGAAGGTCGTGGCGTACTCACCCTTGCCGTCGATGCCAAGGATCGCGGTTTTCTCTTTGAAACCGGAACAGTGGTAAGCGCTGGAGGCGTGGGCCAGGTGATGCTCGACCGGCTCGATCTTGATTTTCTTCGGATCGAAGCCCAGTTGCTCGAGGCACCAGACAATCTTGTTGCGATAGCGTTTATAACGGCGGTTACCCATCAGAATCGCGTCAAGGGCGCGGTCCGGGGCGTACCAGTAACGCTTGGCGTAGTGCCAGCGAGCCTCGCCGAACAGGCTGATCGGGGCGAACGGAATCGCCACCACATCAACATCGGAAGGTTTGATACCGGCCTGCTCAAGGCAGAACTTCGCCGATTCGTAGGGCATGCGGTTCTTTGCATGTTTATCGCGTACGAAGCGCTCTTCTTCAGCCGCTGCAACCAGCTTGCCGTCGATGTACAGGGCTGCGGAAGGATCATGGCTAAGGGCGCCGGACAGGCCAAGAATCGTCAATGCCACAGGGGTCTAGCCTCTTTTGTCTGCATGCAGGCGGTGATTGCCTGAGAAAAGTGTGTCCTCGCAAGGGGCGAGAAACAGCTAAAGCGCGGGATTATAGCGTAAAGATGGACGCGATGACCCTGTCGTTATTCAGGGCTGTCGGAGCGCCATTTCAAGTAAACGCCCTCCCGCCAGGCCTACCGCCTATGGAAAGGGCATGACTCGATCGAGGATCAATCGATATTGATACTTCCGTCTTTGCCCTGACGGTAAACCGTATAAGGCAATACCAGGGTGTCGAGAACGCCGGAGGCTACAAAATCAAAAAATATCAACGGAACGAACCCAACCGCGACGACCTCCTGCACCCCCTGAGCCCCCTTTACCCCGGGTGGTCCATTCAGCACACAAAAGTCGTATGCCAGGCCGCTGTATATGCGAGGTATAGACCCACAGTAGGTTCGTTTTTTCTTGAGTTCGCTGCTCGCTACGGAATCATCGCGAAATACTGTGTTAGTTGTTCCGCAGCCGACGAACGTCAACGATAGAACGCAAATTAAAACAGCGATTTTATTATTCAAAGGCAATCCTCCCAGTCGTCAGGCAGCCTAACGTTGGGACTCTTCGAGATAACAGAGCGACCGTCCTGAAATATCAGTAAGAAATTTCGCAATTACTTAGCCGAAGCGTGCATGGACTGGGCAAGCGAAGCGTCGGCCGGCCCTTCCCACAGGTTCTACGCGGTCTGCCGAACACCCAAGGTCATGGGCATATCGCAGATCTTTTGGCCAACCACGGTCGGCGTAGGAGCTGGCGCAGCCTGCGATCTTTTGGCGGTTCTGGAAATTGCCCAGAAGCAAGATCAAAAGATCGCAGCCTGCGATCTTTTAGCGGCTCTGGAAATTGCCCAGAAGCAAGATCAAAAGATCGCAGCCTGCGGCAGCTCCTACTGGGCGCTATCGATGGTCTTGGGCAAGCGCTGATCAATCACTTGATACAACGCACTGCTCTCGGGCCAATTGCGCATGAACCGTGCGCGGTCCCGGGCATAGGCCGGGGCGAAGCTGCTGGCGGAGTGGTGCTGACACATCGAATCCAGATCGATCAGCGCCCAACGGTGATGATCCCAGAACAGGTTATGCCCCTTGAAGTCACCGTGGCTGATGCGTTCGCTGATCAATTCGGCAAACAACTGATCGAGCGCGCGCAACTCCGGTTCCGGGGCATCACCACTCTCGACGAAGGGTGCGAAGCGCTCAATGATGTCCGGCCCCGGCAGGTATTCGGTGATCAGGTAAGCACGACTGCGCAGCCAGAAAAATCGCTTCTCCAGCAAGGCCAGCGGCTTGGGCGTGGCAATCCCGAGGAACACCAGGCGATTGCCTTCGCGCCAGGAATGCCAGGCCCGGCTCGGGCGCCAGAAGCGCTTGAGCCAATGGGCGAAGCCCTTGATGTTGTAGCGTTTGACCAACAGCGTACGGCCTGCCAGCTCGACCCGCCCGACACTCGCCGCGCCGCCAGTCTTGTACAAGTGGCCTTGATCGAGCAAGGCATCGGCCTGGTCCAGTACCGGCAACATCGCGGCCTCTTCCTCGCGACGAATCGCGCGCAAGGCGAACGCTCCCCGCTGCACACTGAACAAGGTGCACTCGCGGCCAATTTTGTTCAGGAAGTCTTTCAAGCGCCAGCTACGGACTTTGCTCACCTGCTTTTGCAGGGCTTCCAGTGGCAACGCGTGTTCGCCGTTGCTCAACAGGTAATGCACCAGCAGCTCTTCGGTGTACGGTTCGAGCGCCTTGGGTAATTGAGCGAAAAATACCCCGAGGTTCTCCAGGACTTTTTGCCGGGACAGGGGTTTCCCCGCCTGCTCGATACAGATCCCTGCACCATCGATCAAATGCAGCCGACCTTGATGACGCAGCAGGTTGTCCAGGTGCAGATCTTCCTGCCACAGACCTTTGCTGTGCAATTGTCCGATGGCCGCTAGCGCCTCAGCCAGCACCGCCTGCTGCTCGTCGGCCAAAGCCGGCAGCGCTTCGACGTTTTTCCAGGCATCGCCGAGGCTTTCGGCACCTTCCAGAAAATCAAACAAAAGCCAGCCGCCCTCGCCGTCCTTCAAGCCATCGGCCAACAGCAGTGGCGTGGTTATGCCTTGCTCCGCCAGCAAACGTGCGCCCGTTAGCTCACGCTGGAAATGCCGGGCGGCCTTGGCGCCCACCAGCAGTTTGGCCAGGACCGGTCGCCCGCGCCAAACGCCGGCACCAACATAACGCTGGCCCGGCAACACTCGCAACAAGCTGAGCAGTTGCAATTGGGCCGGGCCGGCAGCATCCGCCAATTCAAGGCTCAGTGGCAGGCGCGGAGTGCGGCCGGCATTCTTCAGTTCGGACAAACGCATCAGCGGGCCTCCTTGTGACTGCGTCGCGCGGTCAGACGCTGAACCCAGGCATCAACCATTGGACTGTTAGCAGGTTGCTCCAGATAGGCTGCGAGCAACTCTCGTACTTCGTCTTCGCTCCAGACGTGCGCCCGGCGCAGCAGGGGTTCGAGATCCTTGACCCGATCACGCTGACCGAACAGCAACGGCCGGGTCTTTTCCAGGTCGATCAACCGTGCCTGATAATCGTCGCCGCAGGCCTGTACGAAGATATGTTTAGGATAGAAGCAACCATGCACCAGGCGCACCGCGTGCAGCCGTCGCGCCAGCACACCACAGGCCCGAAGAATCGCCATCCGCTGCGCAACGCTGAGCTGCGTCCATTGCGGCAATAGTGACTCCAGATCGTCCGAGCCATCCAGCGCGCGAGTCAGCAGGATCGCCCGGGTCTCGCCGGGCACTTTTCGCTCGCCGAAAAACACGGCCTGCAAGGCCGGAATACCCAGCTGTCGATAGCGCTGGATGGTGCGAAATTCCCGAGCAAAACTGGGCTCGCCAAATGGCCGCTGCAAGGAACGGGTCAGGTAGTTGCTCTGGCGTTTAACGTAAAAACCCTGACCTTCCAGGTCCAGCCGATAGACGCTGCTCCAGCCACCGTGCAGGGTATTGGGTTCATCGACCGCGTCGAGTTGCTTGGCCCACAGCGCATCGAAGTTACCAAGGCCGTGGCGCTCGAGCAGGGCACGGTCTTCTGCGGCCAGGAAATCATTCATTCGCGCCCCTCGAAAAATCTCACGACATGCCGGATCCGACGCTTGTCGGCCGCGTTGAGCCTGTTCCGTTGACAATATTGCAGATAGAAGCGCAGGCGTTGGGTGGCTGACAAGTGATACTTGGCCACCTTGTCGAGGCAGGCAAGGTCCTTGGTGATTCGATACTTGAGCCAGAATCCGCGCCAGAAGTCGCCATTCGGGCAGTCGATCAGGAACAGCTGCGCCTGGTCGTCGATCAGCAAATTGCGCCACTTCAAATCATTATGAGTGAAGCGTTGTTCGTGCATGATCCGGGTGTAGTCAGCCAACTGCCGGCTGACCCTATCGACCCAAGCCCGGTCGGCCAACAAGGGATCGTTGCGAGCGGCCAGGGCCGCCAGGTCTTCGGTTCGCGGCAGTTCGCGGGTGATCATCGCCCCGCGATCATAGGTTGCGCCCCGGCGCTCCAGGCCCCAAGCGACGATCTCGGCGGTCGGGATACCCCACTTGGCAAAACGTTTGAGGTTCTGCCATTCGGACTTGACTCGCGGCTTGCCCAGGTAGCGGCGCAAACCCTTGCCGGCACCGCTATAGCGTTTGACGTAATAGTTGACGCCATTGCGCTCGACGCGGATCACCTCGGACAACGGATCGCGGGTCAGTCGCTCACCCTGCAGAGCAAACACTGCGCCCAGGCTACCAAAGTCTTCTGCCAGATCGCTGTAGCCGGGCTCAAGCTTCCAGCCCGCCATCAGAGCGCATCTCCGTAGCGCTGTTTGCGCTCGTAGAGCTTGTTGGCCTTGCCCTCCAGACGTGCAAGCAATGGCGCCTCATCGCGCAGAATCTGGCGCAATGGCTGTTGAAAGTAGCCCCTGAGAAAACGCAACTTGTCACGCCGGGTCAGGCCGATGTCCAGCGCCGAGAAATACAACGCCGCCAGGTCCTTGTTGCGCCAGCGCTTGGTGATGGCCGGACGGGTCTGGGCACGGTGCAGGTCGATCACCGAGAGTTTGAAGTCGTCGGCAGTCACCGGTTTATCGGTGTGCAGCAGGAAATGGCAGATATAGCAGTCGCGGTGGTTGACCCCGGCACGGTGCATCATGCCCGTCATGCGCGCCACTTCAGCGATCAGCGCGCGTTTGAGCCTGGGCTCTGGCGGTTGCTTGACCCAATCGATACTGAAATCTTCGAGACTGACGGTCGGCGCCAGCTCTTCGGTGACGATAAACGAATGCTGATCCGCCGGGTTGCTGCCACGCTCGCCGTAAGCAACCGCGGTCATGGTTGGCACGCCAACTTCGTGCAGGCGCTCCAGCGCCTGCCATTCCTGACCGGCACCGAGCACCGGGAGTTTGGCGGTGAGTAAATTCTTGAAGATTTCGCCCCAACCGATCCCACGATGGATTTTCACAAAATAACCGCGACCCGCAACTTCGGTACGCAAGGTACGACGTGCTTCCAGCTCACGGTACACCTGACCGCTCAGCGCCTCGACATCGGCGAACGCATCGCGCCCGGCCCAAAGGGTCTTGAACGGTTCGGCAAGAATCAACTTCATCAGTGTTGCTCCGCCAAAATCACATCCGCAGCGTGCTGCGGCATGCTATAGAGGTCAGCCGTATCGGCGAAGGCCAAGCCATTACGACTCCAGGCTTTACGCGCTGCATCGTCGGCCAACATGCTGCTCAGGTAGCTCGTGAGCTGTGCCTGGTCAAACGGCTCGTCCAGCACCAGACCGCTGTCGGCCTCGGCAATGTAATGGGCGTAACCGCAGACCGCGCTGACCAGTACCGGCAAACCGGCGACCAGCGCTTCGAGCAGGACAGTACCGGTATTTTCGTTGTACGCCGGATGGATCAACAGATCGGCGCCCAGCAGAAACCGCGGAATGTCGCTGCGGCCCTTGAGAAATTGCACCTGATCACCCAGGCCCAGCGCCGCACTCTGCAATTGGAATACTTTGGGGTCGTCCTGGCCAATTACAAATAGCCGGGTGCGCTTCTTCAGTTCGGCCGGCAGTGCCGCCAGTGCCTTGAGGCTGCGATCGACGCCTTTGGTCTTGAACCCGGAACCGATCTGCACCAGCAACAGATCGTCGTCGGTCAGCTTGAATTCGCGGCGGAACCCGGCGCGAATTTCAGCCGCGTCGGGCGGTGCGCGACGATCCTGAGCAATGCCCGGCGGCAGCAGATGAAAACGCTGCAACGGGGTGTCGTAATGTTTGATGAACAGCGGCTGCTGGACTTCGGAAATCATCAGGATTTCGGTTTTGGCGTCCCGGGCGAACACCGCACGCTCGTACTCGGCGAAGTGCCGGTAGCGGCCCCAGCGGCGATACAGCGAATTGCGCAGGTTCTGCGCCTTATCCTCGAAGCAGCCGTCGGCGGCGTAATACACGTCCAGGCCCGGCATCTTGTTGAAACCGATCAAGCGGTCCACCGGACGCTTGGCCAGGTCGGCCTCCATCCAGGCGCTGAGCTTTTCGTTGCGTCGATGGTTGAAGATCGCCTTGACCGGTGCCACCAGTACTTCAAAACCCGGCGGAATATCGCCTTCCCAGATCAAGGTGTAGACGCGAATCCGATGCCCGCGCTGCTGGCATTCAAGGGCGATGCGCATGAAATCGCGCTGCAGACCGCCAAACGGGAAATATTTGTACAAGACGAAAGCCAATTGCATCAACGCAGCTCCTCAGCCAGTAACAACGTGCTTAATCGGCTCGCGACACGCTCGGGATTCAGGCGAGTGAAACACAGTGGCCACTCGCGCTTCAGGTCAAACCGCTGCTGATCTTCAGCAGTCGGTTGATAGGTGCATTTCTTTTGCAGGCAAGGCGCGCAACTTGGAAAGTCGCTCGCCAGATGGATCTGGCTCTTGCCGTAAGCGCCGGTCAGGCCGGGATTGGTCGGACCGAACAACGACAGAGTCGGCACGTCCAGTGCTGCCGCCAGGTGGCCGAGACCGGTATCCACCGCGACGCACGCCTGCGCGCCGGCCAGAACCTTGGCTACTCCGGCCAGATTCAGCTTGGGCAGCACCTGGGCATTTTTCAGTCCGCTGGCAATACGTTCAGCCCGGGCCTTCTCCGCCGGGTTGCCCCACGGCAGCTTCACCTCGACACCCAGCTGGCCCATGCGCTCGGTGAGTTCACGCCAATAGGCTTCGGGCCAGTGCTTGGTGTCCCAGGTGGTGCCATGCAGGAACAGTACAAAGGGATTCTTGCGCGGCAGTTCGACCAGTTTCTCGACGCTCAGGCCGTAATCACCCAGACCTTTGGGCAAGTCATAACCCAGCGCCACCGCGAACAACTGACGCAAACGCTCCACTGCGTGTTGCCCACGGGCCACAGCGAGACGCCGCGAATAAAAGCGCGCGGCCAAAGGTTCGCGGGCCGAGTCACGATCGAAGCCGGCCACCGGAGCCCTGACGTAACGAGTCAGCCAGGCGCTTTTGAGCAACCCCTGAGCATCGATCACCAGATCGTATTCAGTTGCCCGAATGCTTTGCTTGAAGCGCCGCCATTCGCCACTTTTGATGGTCTGCCAGATGTTCTGGCGCCAGCGTCGAATTGCCACTGGAATTACCCGTCCCACGGCCGGGTGCCAGGTCGGAATCTCGGCAAAGCCTTCTTCCACCACCCAGTCGAAGGTGATCCCGGGGATCGCCCGCGCGGCATCGGTCAATGCCGGCAACGCATGAATGACGTCCCCCAGAGAGGAGGTCTTGATCAACAATACCCGCAACTTACTTGACCTCGACCACGGAGCCCTGCAACCGCTGCAAGGCATCGACCACCGATTGCGGCAAGAGCTGGCGCAAGCAGTTGTAATGGCCGAAACGGCAGGTGCGATCAAAGCATGGACTGCACTCGATCCCCAGCCGGACAATTTCGACCTTCTCGGCCAACGGTGGGGTGAAGCCCGGCGAGGTCGAACCGTAGACTGCCACCAGCGGCCGGTTCAACGCAGCTGCCACGTGCATCAGGCCGGAGTCGTTGGACACCACCGCATCCGCGCAGGACATCAGATCGATGGCCTCGGCCAGCGAGGTACCGCCACTGAGGTTCACTGACTCTTCACGCAGGCCGGGAATCAGCCGTGCGCGAATGTCTTCGCCCACCGAGTGATCATTTTTCGAACCAAACAGCCAGACCTGCCAGCCCTCGCGAATCTTCGTCTCGGCAACTTTGGCGTAATACTCGGACGGCCAGCGCTTGGACTCGCCAAACTCGGCACCGGGGCACAAAGCCAGCACCGGACGGTCCAGCGCCAGGCCGAACCTGCCCAACGCAGCGTCGCGAGTGCCGTGGTCAATTTGCAGCGATGGCCGCGGATAGGGTTGGGGCAACTCGACGCCGGGCTCATAGGCCAGGGCCATGAAGCGCTCGATCATCAGCGGGTAACGTTCTTTATCGAGGGTGCGTACATCATTGAGCAAGCCGTAGCGGAACTCGCCCCGCCAACCGGTACGTTTCGGGATACCGGCAAAAAACGGCACCAGTGCCGACTTCAGCGAATTGGGCAGCAAAATCGCCTGATCGTACTGACCGGCCAGGGATTTGCCGATACGCCGACGGGTCGCCAGTTCGAGCACCCCATGGCCGAGCGGAAAGCTCAGGGCCTGCCGCACTTCGGGCATGCGCTCAAGGATCGGCCGGCTCCACTCGGGGGCCAGTACGTCGATCTCGCACTGTGTGTGGCGTTGCTTCAGACACTGAAAGAGTGTCTGTGCCATCACCATGTCACCGACCCAACTGGGCCCAACGATCAGAATTTTCATGTGGTTTCCAAAAACGAACCGGGGAGGCATACGCCTCCCCGCCTCGATAATCCAGCACCTGCAGCCAACGCTGCCAGGTCATTTGGACGAGCCGTCTGGGGCTCGTCGGATCAATTTTCTTGCACATCATGCCAGTCAGCATAAACCCACATAAAGCCTCGCCACTCTGCAAATCAGCTTCAGCTTAGCCCCAGCTCACGCCAGATCCGCGACACTTGTCGCCGTTCGTCCACGAACTGGTCGCCACCGATCACCCCAGCCTCATTCTGCAGGGCCTGCCGGTGAGCGGCCGCACGATAAGCTTTATAGGCCTCGCGCAACAGACTGGCATCTTCGACGGGCATCAGCCCGACCTCCTCCAACCCTTCAAGAATACGGATGTTGTCGGTATAGCGCAGCAGCGACGGGTGCTCTTCGGACCACGCCAGAGCCGCGTATTGCACCATAAATTCAATATCGACGATACCTCCGGCGTCTTGCTTGATATCGAAGGGCGCCGTGGCTTCGAAGGCATTTGCCGCAGTCCCGGCGGCGGTGACTTTCGTGCCCAGGTTATCGCGCATCTTGGCGCGCATCTCACTGACCTCCTGACGCAGCTTGGGCAAGTCACGCTGGCGTCCCAGCACGGCGGCGCGGACTTTCTCGAAGGCCGCCCCGACCTGCTTGCAACCGACCAACACCCGCGCCCGCACCAGCGCCTGATGTTCCCAGGTCCAGGCTTCATGCTGCTGATAACGCTCGAAAGCGCCGAGGGAACTGACCAGCAGCCCCGACACCCCGGAAGGTCGCAGGCGCATATCCACTTCATACAACTGACCGGAGTTGGTCTGGGTGGTCAGCAGATGAATGATCCGTTGACCCAGCCGGGTGAAGAACTGCGCACCATCGATGGGTTTAAGGCCATCGGTTTCCGCCTGTGGATCGCCGTCGTGGATGAATACCAGGTCCAGGTCGGAACCATGCCCGAGCTCCAGGCCACCGACTTTCCCGTAACCGACAATGATGAAGCCCGGATCGCACAAGGTGCCATCCGCGCGTTGCGGCGATCCGTATTTGGCCACTGTCTGGCGCCAGGCCAGCGTCAGCACTTGTTCGAGAATCGCTTCAGCCAGCCAGGTCAGGTAGTCGCTGACCTTCATCAGTGGCAGGCTGCCGGCGATTTCCGAGGCGGCCACTCGCAGTCGATGAGCCAGTTTGAAGTGGCGCAAGGCTTCCATCTGCTGTTCCAGGTCATCCTCGGGGATCCGCGTCAGCCGTTCGCGCAACTCGGCAGCCAGCTCCGGTGCCAACGGCGGCTTGAACAAGCGACCTTCGTTGAGCAACTCGTCGAGCAGCAGCGGGAAGCGGGTGATCTGTTCAGCAATCCACGGACTGGCCGCGCACAAGGTCAGCAGTCGGCGAAGCGCTCCCGGGTTTTCCGTGAGCAGCACCAGATAAGCCGATCGCCGCGCCACCGCTTCCACCAACGGCAACACCCGTTCAAGCACCAGATCCGGATTGGCATGCTCCACGGCCTGGGCCAGCAAACGCGGAATGAACGCATCAAGCCGTTCACGACCCAGACGCTGCATGGCACGCAGCTGCGGGCTGGCACGCAGGCCGGCCAAGGCTCTCAAAGCATTCGGCCCATCGACGAAACCACCTTCCTCCAATTGTCGGCAGGCGGCATCTTCATCCTGGGCTTGTTCCCACAGCGGCAGCCATTCACCGCCGACCACCACTTCGCTTTCGTCACCCTCGTCTTCATCCGGGTCAGCGATCACCTGACGGAAGTGCCAGTCCACCCGGCCGCGCCAGTACATAAGCTGTTCATGGAAGGCCTTCCAGTCAGCAAAGCCGAGCATAAAGGCAATTCGCGCCTGATCCCGCTCATTGTCAGGGAGCATTTGCGTCTGCCGGTCGGCGATCGCCTGGATGGCGTGTTCGGTGTAGCGCAGGAACTCATAACCTTCGCGCAACTCACTGACCACCATGGGTGGCAGATAACCCTGCCCTTCCAGGGTGCTCAGCACTTTTAACAGCGGACGCTGCTGCAAGCTAAGGTCGCGGCCACCGTGAATCAACTGGAATGCCTGAGCGATAAACTCGACTTCGCGGATCCCACCGGAACCGAGCTTGATGTTCTCGGCCATGCCTTTGCGCCGGACTTCCTGCTGGATCAGCTGCTTCATGGTGCGCAGCGCTTCGATCGCGGAAAAGTCCAGATAGCGCCGGTAAACGAACGGACGCAACATATCGAGCAATTGCGCGCCGGCGACCTGATCACCGGCCACCACCCGCGACTTGATCATCGCGTAGCGTTCCCAGTCGCGGCCCTGGTCCTGGTAGTACTGCTCCAGCGCGTTGAAGCTCAGCACCAGAGCACCGGACGACCCATAAGGCCGCAGGCGCATGTCGACGCGGAACACGAAGCCATCGACGGTCATCGGGTCGAGCGCCTTGATCAGTCGCTGACCAAGACGAATGAAAAACTCCTGGTTATCCATCGCCCGCTTCACACCGACGGTCTCGCCACCTTCCGGGTAGGCGAAGATCAGATCGATGTCTGACGACAGGTTGAGCTCCACGGCGCCAAGTTTGCCCATGCCGAGGATGACCATCTGCTGTGGCTCGCCACTGCGCCGGCCAGTGGGCATACCGAACTGTTGGCAATGGCGTTGATACAACCATTGATAAGCCTGATCGATGCTGGCATCGGCCATGTCCGACAGATCCTGGCAGGTCTGCACCAGGTCCGCCTGGCGGTTCAGGTCGCGCCAGATGATCCGCACTTGATGACGGGTGCGCTGGCGACGCAGGGCCCGACCGAGCTCTTCGTCGCTTTGCGCCAGTTGCGCGGCGGCGGCGATCTGGCCGCACAGTTCGCCGGGGGCATAACTGCGGTCCAGTTCACCGGACTGCACCAGATCGAGCAACATCACCGGGTCGCGCACGCTCTGCTCAATCACGAAGTCGCTGGCCGCGGCAACGCGAGCGAATTGCGCCCGGCGCTCGGGTGACCAGGCTGATAAACCATGATCGTTTTCCAGTGCGGCAACAGCGCCACGCAACGATTGCTCGGCGCGGCTGACCAATGGCAGAAGATTCGCCGGAAGTTCGGCAAGCGTGGGCAGGCTCATGGTCTATCCTTGATCGGCGTGTAAAGGACGGTCTGTAGTGAATGCGCGAAACGCACTACCTGATCGACTGTCGAACAAAAGTTATAAATAGCTGAAAATTCTGCTTTCTTGGCAGGCAACATCAAGCTTCACCCTATTTCAGTTGACCCCATACCAACATTAACGATTATTCTCACAACACAGCAGGAGGCCATGAGCCGTTCATCTGTAGTTTTACTACTCGTATATACATTCGACAGGCTGAAATGGCCGACGATTTGTAGTAAAACTACACGCCGCCAGAACAACCGCTGGCAATCCAAGAATTTATATCGTCTGCCCACAAGGCCAGTCGCAAAACTCAGGCAACCGATTCTGGAAGCCTTTCCGCCCTGGAGCAAGCCATGCAAGACCTCGATCCCGTCGAAACCCAGGAATGGCTGGACGCCCTGGAATCGGTTCTCGACAAAGAAGGCGAAGACCGTGCTCACTATCTGATGACCCGTATGGGCGAACTCGCGACCCGCAGCGGCTCGCAACTGCCCTACGCCATCACCACGCCGTACCGCAACACGATCCCCGTTACCCACGAAGCACGCATGCCTGGCGACCTGTTCATGGAACGCCGCATTCGCTCGCTGGTACGCTGGAACGCGTTGGCCATGGTCATGCGTACGAACCTGAAAGATTCTGACCTCGGTGGTCACATCTCCAGCTTCGCCTCCAGTGCGACCCTGTATGACATCGGCTTCAACTACTTCTTCCAGGCTCCGACCGACGAGCACGGCGGCGACCTGATCTACTTCCAGGGTCACGCTTCTCCTGGGGTCTACGCCCGCGCCTTCATGGAAGGCCGAATCACCGAAGACCAGATGAACAACTTCCGCCAGGAAGTCGATGGCAAGGGCCTGTCGTCCTACCCTCACCCTTGGCTGATGCCAGACTTCTGGCAGTTCCCGACCGTTTCCATGGGTCTGGGTCCGATCCAGGCGATCTACCAGGCACGCTTCATGAAGTACCTGGAAGCCCGTGGCTTCATCCCGGCCGGCAAACAGAAAGTCTGGTGCTTCATGGGCGACGGCGAGTGTGACGAGCCGGAATCCCTGGGCGCGATCTCCCTGGCCGGCCGCGAGAAGCTGGACAACCTGATCTTCGTCATCAACTGCAACCTGCAGCGCCTCGACGGCCCGGTTCGCGGCAATGGCAAGATCATCCAGGAACTCGAAGGCGTGTTCCGTGGTGCCCAGTGGAACGTGAACAAGGTCATCTGGGGCCGTTTCTGGGACCCACTGCTGGCCAAGGACACCGACGGCATCCTGCAACGTCGGATGGACGAAGTCATCGACGGCGAGTACCAGAACTACAAAGCCAAAGACGGCGCGTTCGTGCGTGAACACTTCTTCAACTCGCCAGAACTCAAGGCAATGGTTGAAGACCTGTCCGACGACGAGATCTGGAAACTCAACCGTGGCGGCCACGACCCGTACAAGGTCTATGCGGCGTACCACGAAGCAGTCAACCACAAAGAACAACCGACCGTCATCCTGGCCAAAACCATCAAGGGTTATGGCACTGGCGCCGGCGAAGCGAAGAACACCGCGCACAACACCAAGAAGGTCGATGTCGAGAGCCTGAAGTTGTTCCGTGATCGTTTCGACATTCCGGTCAAGGACAGCGAGATCGAAAGCCTGCCGTTCTTCAGACCTGAAGAAGGCAGCGCCGAAGCCCGTTACCTGAGCGAACGTCGCACCGCACTGGGCGGTTTCGTGCCTCAGCGTCGCGCCAAGAGCTTCAGCCTTCCGACCCCGCCACTGGAAACCCTCAAGGCTATCCTCGACGGTTCCGGCGACCGCGAAATCTCCACCACCATGGCCTTCGTGCGGATTCTTTCGCAACTGGTCAAGGACAAGGAAGTCGGCCAGCGCATCGTGCCGATCATCCCGGACGAAGCCCGTACCTTCGGTATGGAAGGCATGTTCCGTCAGCTGGGCATCTATTCCTCCGTCGGCCAGCTCTACGAGCCAGTCGATAAAGACCAGGTGATGTTCTACCGCGAAGACAAGAAAGGCCAGATTCTCGAGGAAGGCATCAACGAAGCGGGCGCCATGAGCTCCTTCATTGCCGCCGGTACTTCGTACTCCAGCCACAACCAGCCGATGCTGCCGTTCTACATCTTCTACTCGATGTTCGGCTTCCAGCGTATCGGCGACCTGGCCTGGGCCGCTGGCGACAGCCGCACCCGTGGCTTCCTGATCGGTGGCACCGCCGGCCGTACCACGCTTAACGGCGAAGGCCTGCAGCACGAAGACGGTCACAGCCACTTGCTGGCAGCGACCATCCCGAACTGCCGCACCTTTGATCCAACCTACGGCTACGAGCTGGCGGTGATCATTCAGGACGGCATGAAGAAGATGACCGAAGAGCAGCAGGACGTCTTCTACTACATCACCGTGATGAACGAGTCTTACCAGCAGCCAGCCATGCCGGCCGGTGTAGAGGAAGGCATCATCAAGGGCATGTACCTGCTCGAAGAAGACACCCGCGAAGCGGCGCACCACGTACAGCTGATGGGCTCCGGCACCATCCTGCGTGAAGTCCGTGAAGCAGCGAAGATTCTGCGTGAACAGTTCAACGTCGGCGCTGACGTCTGGAGCGTTACCAGCTTCAACGAACTGCGTCGCGATGGCCTTGCCGTGGAACGCACCAACCGTCTGCACCCGGGTCAGAAGCCTAAGCTGAGCTACGTCGAAGAGTGCCTGAACGGCCGTCAAGGTCCGGTCATTGCTTCTACCGACTACATGAAGCTGTTTGCTGAACAAATTCGTCAGTGGGTCCCGTCCAAGGAATTCAAAGTCCTGGGCACCGACGGTTTCGGTCGCAGTGACAGCCGCAAGAAGCTGCGTCACTTCTTCGAAGTCGACCGTCATTTCGTGGTGTTGGCAGCCCTGGAAGCCTTGGCTGACCGTGGCGATATCGAACCTAAAGTGGTGGCTGAAGCCATCGCCAAGTTCGGTATCAACCCGGAAAAACGCAACCCACTGGACTGCTGAGGAGATTTTCTGTGAGCGAACTCATTCGCGTACCTGACATCGGCAGCGGTGAAGGTGAAGTAATTGAACTGATGGTCAAGGTCGGCGATCGCATCGAAGCCGACCAGAGCATCCTGACGCTTGAGTCGGACAAGGCGAGCATGGAGATCCCTGCGCCAAAGGCCGGGATCGTCAAAAGCCTGAAAGTGAAGCTCGGCGATCGCCTGAAAGAAGGCGACGAGTTGCTGGAACTGGAAGTCGAGGGTGCCGCTGCTGCGGCGCCAGCGGCTGCCGCGCCGGCGGCCAAGGCCGAACAAAAACCAGCTGCCGCCCCTGCTCCTGCAGCGGCTGCGGCCGCTGCTCCAGCCGCTGCAACCACTCAGCAAGTGCACGTGCCGGACATCGGTTCGTCGGGCAAGGCCCAGATCATCGAGATCCAGGTCAAGGTCGGCGACACCGTCGAGGCTGATCAGTCGCTGATCACCCTGGAATCCGACAAGGCCAGCATGGAAATCCCTTCGCCCGCCGCTGGCGTGGTCGAAAGCATCAGCGTCAAGCTCAACGACGAAGTCGGCACTGGCGACCTGATTCTGGCGCTGAAAGTGGCGGGTGCTGCTGCACCGGCTGCTGCCGCGCCAGCCCAGGCCGCAGCTCCGGCCGCCGCAGCTGCAGCGCCAGTCGCTGCGGCCCCGGCTGCACCGGTAGCTGACAGCGTTCAGGACATTCACGTCCCGGACATCGGCTCGTCGGGCAAGGCCAAGATCATCGAAGTCCTGGTCAAGGCCGGCGACACCGTTGAAGCCGATCAGTCGCTGATCACCCTGGAATCCGACAAGGCCAGCATGGAAATCCCATCGCCAGCCGCTGGCGTGGTGGAAAGCGTTTCCATCAAACTGGATGACGAAGTCGGTACCGGCGACCTGATCCTGAAGCTGAAAGTCAAAGGTGTCGCTGCGGCGGCTGCCCCGGCTCCTGCCGCCGCTCCTGCACCTGCTGCCAAGGCTGAAGCGGCTCCCGCAGCCGCTGCTCCGGCACCGGCCGCACCTGCTGCTGCACCGGCCAAGCCGGGCGCCAAGGTTCACGCAGGTCCTGCGGTGCGCCAACTGGCCCGTGAATTCGGCGTCGAGCTGGGCGCGGTCAGCCCAAGCGGCCCGCACGGCCGCCTGCTGAAAGAAGACGTGCAGACTTACGTCAAAGCCATGATGCAGAAGGCCAAGGAAGCACCGGCCGCTGCTGCCGGCGTAACCGGCGGCGCGGGAATCCCGCCGATTCCGGTCGTGGACTTCAGCCGCTTCGGCGAAATCGAAGAAGTGCCGATGACTCGCCTGATGCAAATCGGCGCATCGAGCCTGCATCGCAGCTGGCTGAACATTCCGCACGTAACGCAATTCGACTCGGCCGATATCACCGAGCTGGAAGCCTTCCGTATCGCTCAGAAAGCAGTTGCAGAGAAGGCTGGCGTCAAACTGACCATCCTGCCGCTGCTGCTCAAATCCTGCGCGCACCTGCTCAAGGAACTGCCGGACTTCAACAGTTCGCTGGCGCCAAGCGGTAAAGCGATCATCCGCAAGAAGTACGTGAACATCGGCTTCGCCGTCGATACTCCAGATGGCCTGCTGGTACCGGTCATCAAGGACGTCGACAAGAAGAGCTTGCTGCAATTGGCCGCCGAAGCCGCCGTTCTGGCGGAAAAGGGCCGGACCAAGAAGCTCACCGCTGACGACATGCAAGGCGCCTGCTTCACCATTTCCAGCCTCGGGCACATTGGCGGCACCGGCTTCACGCCGATCGTCAACGCTCCGGAAGTGGCGATCCTCGGTGTTTCCAAGGCCACCATCCAGCCAGTCTGGGACGGCAAAGCCTTCCAGCCGAAACTGATGCTGCCACTGTCGTTGTCCTACGATCACCGAGTGATCAACGGCGCCGCTGCTGCACGCTTCACCAAGCGTCTGAGCGATCTGCTGGCGGACATCCGTACCATCCTGCTGTAAGACCGACCGGCCCTCCTTCAACAGAGGGCCTGCCGCGCTCCACGTTTTCCGAGCGCCACGCTCGTACCTCAACCCCGCCAGTTTGGCGGGGCTTTTTTTGTCTGAAATTAACCCCCCCTATTGGCTCAATTCTGCGAGCCAGCACATCAAATAAAAATTCGTACAACGTTTAATACCAACGCCTACCGACCTACATCCTGGTTACTACTTAATAAACTTAAACAAGCCACGCACCCTAACGCCTTATTGAAAGCAAGTTTTATGCATTGACAACTAACGTTAGTCAAGCCACCCCCATCAACCACTTCAGGGCGGTAACTATTAAGCACATCGATACTTCGAAAGGATTCGAAAATGCTCAAACCCACGGTCGGCCCTATTATTGGCTTTACCACCACCCATCACGTTCGCATTTTTCTACGCGGCAACCATGATAATAATCCTTTGGTATTCGGCGCAATTCGTTATCGGGTAAAAGGCCAGGGACAATGGACGCAAGGTAAGTTTGCGTTACTGATACCATCGAACGACATGTCCGAAGTCATTACGCTAAATAACCTGAGCGAAGACACGGAACATGAATATCAAGCAGGCTGGTTCACCTCCTCCAGCCCGCTGCACACGCCAGATACGGTACAAGAGCTGGACCTGCAGTGGCCCCATGAGACTTTCTCATTCAAGACAGCCTCCAGCAAAAAAACCACTCCTCGCTCCTACGTCATTGGTTCATGCCGTTATTTACGCATGACGCTTGGGCGACCTTGCGATCCGGAGCTCGGCGACCGCATCTTTGCCGCTATCGACACGCTGGCGCTGAACCCCTCCACGCCGGTCCATGGCATGGTAATGACCGGAGATCAGGTCTACGTCGACGACCTGAATTTTTTTGCACCTGATCGCGACTACAAATCCATTTTGAGCAAATACCAGGCGGCTTTTTCTCAACCCAATATTCGAAATCTCATGTCGCACGTTCCTACTTACATGATTCTCGACGACCATGAAATTGAAGACAACTGGCCCGCTAAAGCAAGCAGAGAGGATCGGTCGTTGTTCAACAATGCCATTAGCGCCTATCAAATATATCAATGCAGCCACAGCCCCGCCCACACCCTATTAACTTCCGGGCAGATCGATCGCGAGATAACACACTATTGGTATCAATTTGCCGACGGCGATACCGAGTGGTTTGTTCTTGACACTCGTACGGGCAGGAATCTCTCGATTCAAGACAGACGAATACTTGATATAGAGCAGGAGCAGGCCCTATACAAATGGCTTATCAATAGCCGGGCAAGCGTCAAGTTAATCGTCACCAGTGTCATGTTCTATCCCGACCTCAAGAACGACGGCGGTGACACCTGGAAATCTTTCCCTGCTCAGCGCGAGCGGATCCTCGAAACCATACGTTCGAACAAGGTCAAGAATGTTGTCTTCATTTCGGGTGATGTGCACGGTTCGATGACCAGCCAACTGACTCACTCAGAGGACAAGGACTTCGTGGTCCACACCATCGTTTCGTCGCCCTTGCGCAACACCAGGCTTTTGCCTTATGCCAAGGCCGCCGATTTCATTCTCGACCACCCCCTCACCACGCAGGGCAGAGGCAGCTATAACCATGCACTGACCAGTGAAGTGGTCAGCCAGGACAACTTTGCACGTATCACCCTCGATCAACAGCAGATCAACGTCGACTTCCACGACCACGAGGGAGAGCGCCTCCAATCAGTGACCATTGCGCTTCGCTGATACCGAAGACGTGTCGTTCATGCTGGCCGGTTCGCCTTCCGCGCCAGCATGGACATCAATTTCTGCCCCCTCTGTAGAAATCCTCTACCCTGCCGACAAACGTTTATAGCACTTAGCCTTCATCCTCTCTTGTCAGTCTGTGTCGCATGATGCAACCTTGCCCGCAGGCAACAGTACAGAGGGCGCGAGCCCGGCGCGATCAGCATCTTCGAAGCGAGTTTCCTCCATGAAAAGCCAACCCGATGCCGTCAGCCGTATGGCGGCCGAGGTAGTGACGCAGTTGCCTGTGCCCTCGCGGCTCGGCATGCTGCGTTTCGAACGGTTGAATGAGGTTAGCTGGGCGCTGTTGTTTCTTGATCCCAACTGCGAGCGCCAGTTCGGCATAGCCGCCGTCGAACTCTGTGCACTGGTAGGTTCACCCTATGCCAGCCTGATGGAACCTGAAGCGCGCTATCAACTGCATGACGCGATCCAGCAGCAGTTGAGCGCAAGCCCGCATTATCTGATCCGCTATACACTGCATACCGCCCAAGGGCCATTGAACCTGCTCGAACTGGGCGAAGCCTACAAACAACATAATCGGCATCTGCTGCGCGGTTACCTGCTCGTGGTCGACGACCTGTTCAGCGACACCCCGCAACTGCCGATGCTGGATCAGTTCCAGCACCTTGAACGGGTGCGTGCCCAGCAAGACCTGATCCTGCTCCTGGCTCGCCAGCGCTACAGCACCAATAATTCCCTGCAAGAAGCCGCCAAACTGATTACTCGCAGCGCCTGCGACATCTATGAGATCGATTGCGCCAGCATCTGGAACCTCGAAGGCCAGCAACTGACGCCGATTTCCGCGTACCACCGTGCCTCCCGGGAATACTGGATGCCGGACGTCATCGATGCGAGCGGCTTCCCCTGCTATCTGGAAGCCCTGCACACCAGCCGCGCAATCGATGCCCACAATGCGATGCGCGACCCCCGCACCCGGGAAATGGCCGAAAGCCTGAGATCGCGCGACGTCAACGCCATGCTTGACGCCAGCATCCGCGTCGATGGCCAGGTGGTCGGTGTGTTGTGCCTGGAGCAGATTGGTATCACCCGCGCCTGGCAGTCGGATGAGATCGCTTTCGCCGGGGAACTGGCCGATCAATTCGCCCAGGTCATCAACAACCACAACCGGCGCACCGCCACCAGCGCCTTGCACCTGTTCCAGCGCGCTGTCGAGCAGAGTGCCAACGCCTTTCTGCTGGTCAATTGCGACGGTGTGGTGGAATACGTCAACCCGAGCTTTACCGCGATCACCCAATACACCACCGAAGAAGTCCACGGTCAAAAGCTGTCGGAACTGCCGGCGCTGGAAAACCTCAGTGAATTGCTGTTCGACGCACCATCGAGCCTGGCCAAGAGCAATAGTTGGCAGGGCGAATTCAAGAGTCGGCGTAAAAATCTCGAACCTTACTGGGGTCAGCTGTCGATTTCCAAGGTCTACGGTGACAACCGCGAGCTGACCCACTACATCGGCATCTACGAAGACATCACCCAGACCAAGCTTGCCCAGCAGCGCATCGAACGTCTGGCCTACACCGACAACCTGACCAATCTGGGCAACCGTCCGGCGTTCATCCGCAACCTCGACGAACGCTTCGCCCGTGACAGCGACACCCCCATCAGCCTGTTGCTGGTGGACATCGACAACTTCAAGCGGATCAACGACAGCCTCGGTCACCAGACCGGCGACAAACTGCTGATCAGCCTGGCCCGGCGTT
Organism: Pseudomonas sp. KH_050; assembly: GCF_057838875.1. NCBI lineage: Bacteria > Pseudomonadati > Pseudomonadota > Gammaproteobacteria > Pseudomonadales > Pseudomonadaceae > Pseudomonas > Pseudomonas sp. KH_050. The sequence continues at coordinate 6,260,060 of NZ_CM174478.1, forward strand.
TGCGCAACAGCCTCAGCCCGAGTGGCAGCCTGGCGCGCTTCGCCAGTAACGAATTCGCCGTGCTGCTCGACAACACCGATCTTGAGGCCGGCCAGCATGTCGCCCACCAATTGCTGATGACCCTCGACAAGCCGATGTTCGTCGACAACCAGTTGATCAGTGTCACCGGCTCCGTGGGCCTGGCCTGCGCGCCGCTGCATGGCCGCGAACCGCAAACCCTGATGCGCAACGCCGGGCTGGCCTTGCACAAGGCCAAAGCCAACGGCAAGCACCAGGTTCAGGTGTTCACCGAAGCGCTGAACGCCGAGGCCAGTTATAAGCTGTTCGTCGAGAACAACCTGCGGCGCGCCCTGACCCAGAACGAGCTGGACGTGTTCTACCAGCCCAAGCTCTGCCTGCGCAGTGGTCGCCTGCTGGGGATGGAAGCCTTGTTGCGCTGGAACCATCCGGAAAAAGGCATGATCCGCCCGGACCAGTTCATCAGCGTCGCCGAAGAGACCGGGCTGATCATTCCCATCGGCAAATGGGTCGCCCGCCAGGCCTGTCGCATGAGCAAGCAGCTGACCGCTGCGGGTCTGGGCAATCTGCAAGTGGCGATCAACCTGTCGCCCAAGCAGTTTTCCGACCCGGACCTGGTGGCCTCCATCGCCGGCATTCTCAAGGAAGAACAGCTGCCCTCCTCCTTGCTGGAGCTGGAGCTGACCGAAGGCCTGCTGCTGGAAGCCACCGAAGACACCCACTTGCAGCTCGACCAGTTGAAACGCCTGGGCCTGACCCTGGCCATGGACGACTTCGGCACCGGTTACTCGTCGCTTAGCTACTTGAAAAAATTCCCGATCGACATCATCAAGATTGATCGTAGCTTCATCCACGAAATCCCGGACAACCAGGACGACATGGAGATCACCTCCGCGGTGATTGCCATGGCCCACAACCTCAAAATCAAAGTGGTCGCCGAAGGCATCGAGACCGCCGAACAGCTGGCATTCCTGCGCCGCCACCGTTGCGACGTCGGCCAGGGCTACCTGTTCGACCGGCCAATCCCGGGGTCGGAGCTGATCGAAAGGCTCAAACGCTACCCGCGTGGCCCAAACGCCTGACAGCGCTGTAACACTCGGGCACACTGGTCGTCTGACTCTTTACTGTTAACTCAATCTGACTGAGAGGACTGATCATGGTCTTGCGCTCGGAAATTCTGGTGAACAAAAACGTGCTCCCAACCAAAGAACAAGCCCTGCCTGGCCGCGAAACCCCAATGACCGTGCCGGCCGAACATTTCGTCAACGGCAACCCCTTGCTCGGCCCATTCCCGGGCAGTGTGGACTTCGCGATCTTCGGCCTGGGTTGCTTCTGGGGCGCGGAACGTCGCTTCTGGCAACGCGAAGGCGTGTTCAGCACGTCGGTGGGCTACGCCGGCGGTTTCACGCCGAACCCGACCTATGAAGAAGTCTGCTCGGGCCTGACCGGTCACAGCGAAGTCGTGCTCGTGGTCTATGAGCCGGAAAAAGTCAGCTACCAGGAACTGCTGGCGATGTTCTGGGAACTGCACAACCCGACCCAAGGCATGCGCCAGGGCAACGACATCGGCACTCAGTATCGCTCGGTGATCTACGCCACCAACCCCAGCCAACTGGAAGCGGCGAAGGCCAGCGAGAAAGTGTTCCAGGCTGAACTGACCAAAGCCGGGCTGGGCACCATCACGACTGAAATCGAAGAAGCCCCGACTTTTTACTACGCCGAGGCGTATCACCAGCAGTACCTGGCGAAGAACCCCGAGGGATATTGCGGGATTGGCGGTACAGGCGTGACCTGCCCGATTTGATGGCATAAAGCAAAAAGATCGCAGCCTTCAGCAGCTCTTACGGGTGTATCGAAATCCCTGTAGGAGCTGCCGCAGGCTGCGATCTTTTGATCTTGCTTTTTATTCGGCGATCAACCAATCCATCTGCCACCCACCCTGGGTCTGCCCCAGCTTCTTCGACAACCACGGCAACAACTCGCGCAACTCCTCCTCCAGCCCCCACGGTGGATTGGCGATCGCCAGCCCTGAACCGTTCAAGCTATTGGGCGTATCCAGCGGATGCACCAGCAACTCCACCCGCAGCAGCTTCGGCGCACCGGTGCCGGCCAGATCCTGGTAGAACCGGCGCAACATCCGTTGATCCTTCACCGGGTACCAGATCGCGGCTACCGTCTGACGCATCCGGCCAATCGCCTCTTTCAACGACGCCGCACAGCGCTGCATCTCATCGAGCTGCTCGAATGGCGGATCGATCAACATCACTGCGCGCTTCTCCGGCACTGGCAACATCGCCCGCGGCACATGCCAGCCTTCGCCCAGATGCACCTTCACCCGACGATCACCCTTCATGTTGTCCTTGAGCAACACACCATCTTGCGGGTGCTTCTCGTTGAGCAACACCCGGTCCTGCGCACGGGTCAGACGCCGCGCCAACTCCGGCGACCCCGGGTAATAGCGCAACTGGCCATCGGGGTTCATCTCGTGCAACACCTTCATGTAATCGGCGGTCAACGCCGGCAGGTCCGGCTGATCCCACAGACGCGCAATGCCTTCCAGGTACTCACCGGTACGGCTGGCCTGATCACCCTGCAGGTCATACAGACCAATGCCGGCGTGGGTATCGAGATAGGCAAACGGCTGCTCCTTGCGCGACATCAAGGCGATGAGGCGGGTCAAGGTCAGGTGTTTGAAAACGTCGGCGTGGTTGCCGGCGTGGAAGGCGTGGCGATAGTTCATGGTTGCTCCTGCGCAGGAGGCGAAGTTTACCTTGTACGACGCAGAACGTCAGGGCTTCACAGCCAAGCGGACAAACACCGCTTCCCTTGTGGCGAGGGAGCTTGCTCCCTCGCCACAAGGATTGTTCCTACTTCGAGATCTGCGTCTGCAACCGCCGCCCAATCACATCCAGCAAATCACACCCATCGCGCAACGCAATGGCGCACAGCCGCGCAAAGTCGTGAAGGATCACCGCATCGGTATGAATCTCCTCGCGCATGGCCAGGTTTTCCACCAGCTGAGTGACGGCGCGGATGCGGTAATCGGCAGCGTCTTGCAGCACATCGAGCGGCGCCTGGGTGTCGACGAACAAGGTCGGGATATCGCAATCGTTGCTGGTGAGGGGCATGTAGCGGTGAGCGGTATCAGTGGAAAAGGGTGGACCGGGGGTGATGGTTCTCACGAGTCTGACTCCTAACGTATGGTTGGAGCCGCCAGAAATTACTTCCACATAATAGGTGGCGGCTGTACGCAGGTGTGGAAGACCGGGCCGTTAGGCACCCGGCGCACTCAAGAGTGCCCCGCGCACAGCCACCATAAAAACACAGACGATAAAAAACGCCATGCAGGTGGCGCTTTGTGCGCCTAACGATATAAGGGCTTCCACACCCTGTCACTGATTTTGCAGCGACTCATAAAGATTATCGATGCAGCCAATCCCCCGCCAGTTCACATAAACCGCCACAACCTGCGGGAAATGTCCGATGGCTTCGCCCAGAAATTTGCTCGCCTTGAGTACGCCCTCACGCCCTGAGCATTCCCTGACACCGAGGTCCCCTGACAAAGCGAAACCTCTTACATCGAAAAAAGGCTGATCCGATTTAAATATTCTAATCGCTCCTCCAGAGTCCCATGTCTTCAAAACGTACAAAGGACTTGCGGATGGACCACCCTGCCGATCAGAAGCCAACGCGGGGCTCAACAACCTGCTCGGCTAAACGGTACTGACGGCGGTTTCTCAACGTGGGTCGCGTCAATACCTCAACACAACGGCTGAAAATGGAATGACCACACGTTACGCAAAGATCACTATCACCTTGGTACTCGCTGCTTTCGCCTTCATGGCAGCGCTCAACAACATCACGGACTATGGCTCCAACTTTGCCTTTGTCCGGCACGTACTGAGCATGGATACCCTGTTCCCGCACAACAATGCCATGTATCGCGCCATCACCACTCCATGGATCTGGCATGCAGCTTATTGGCTGATCATTGCCGGCGAGACCCTTACTGCAGTGCTGCTGACCTACGGTGCGTTGGTGTTGTGGCGCTCACGGCATGGCACCGGCCTGGCATTCGACCGCGCAAAAAAGTGGGCAATCGTTGGCGTTACAGCGGGTTTTCTGCTGTGGTTCTTCGGCTTCATGGTGGTGGGTGGCGAATGGTTCATGATGTGGCAATCACAGATATGGAACGGCCAAGAAGCGGCCTTCAAGTTCTATATGGCGATCTTGGGTGTGCTGATTTTCTTGAACCAGGCTGACCCCGATCGGACCTGAGCAAAACGACGGCACAAAAAAACGGCCCGCCTCCAGAAGGACGCGGGCCGTTTTTATGTCGCCTGATGCCTAGAGCATCAGCTCATCTCACTCAGCTGTTCAGCTGGAAGTCTTTCTCGGCAGCGGCGAAACGCTTGAGCATGCCGGCAGTCGGAGCGCCCATTTTGCTGACGAAGTAAATCGCAAGGCTGGCGAAGATGAAGCCCGGGATGATTTCGTACAGACCCAGCAGTTCGAAATGCTTCCAGACGATCACGGTGATTGCGCCGACCAGGATACCGGCCAGTGCGCCGTTACGGGTCATGTCTTTCCAGATGACCGAAATCAGTACAACTGGACCGAAGGCGGCACCGAAACCGGCCCAAGCGTAGCTGACCAGACCCAACCACCGTAATTAAGGTACTTGGAAGCCTTGGCTACCCCCTCAAGATGGCTGGCATACACCGGTATATGCCCCACGCCACCAACCTCGGTCCAGCGGTGAACCAAACTGCGACTTGAACTACCCAGCGCACGATTCAAATTGGGATGGTCCGAGAAACCGATACCTTTGCGCGTCAGGCTTGTCATGTGGGCATCGAGTTTTGCGAGCAGGCGTTGGCGCTCTGCCAGGAACGTCGGTGAGTTGATGCCCATTTTGGGGATCAATTATTTGAGCGCTCCTGATTCCCACAACGCGACGAGTAGCGCTAAAGCGGCGAATAGTCCTATAGCACTCCACATGAGCACTATGAGCTTGCGCCTGAGTGAAAGGGGAAAGCTCTCTATATCCTCAGCACCGGCGATACCGTGTTTCACAAAAAAGCGGAAAAATGTAACGACGCTGCATGCTGAACCCACCAGCTGCAGCTTTCCCCAAGGACCAGTGTGTATGCGCGTAGAAATGGTTATGGCTGAAGAACTGTTCTTGAAAGAATCCAGCAACGCATCAGTTTTTGTGTAGCCAAGATATAGCGCAACCGCGAGCCAGACAAACATGCTGATGAGCACTACTCCACATAAACTACCAACAACCAGTTCCGCAGTAGTCATTTCAAACTCTCGTACACAATTTCGCCAATACCCCCTTCCCACCCAACTTACCACCCGCATGAGTGCCAGCACCAACTGCAATCTTTAAGAGCACATAGACAGCTTAGAAAACCTCCATTTCAATCATCGCTGCGAGGCAGAACATGATCAGCAGCAGAACGATCACAGACCACTGCAAAACAATCAGCCTATACCGAAGTGATGAGGGCAATCGTTCAATATCGTCAGCACTGACACGACCGCGTTTAATGTAAAAACCGGGAAACGTTACAAATCCGGAGATCCCACCAACCACCATTAATTTTTCCCAGGGCCCACCGTAGCTGAGAGGCACAAGGCTTACAACGGCAGGGCTATTTTGGAAATAACTCAGCAAGACCTCCATTTTTGTATAGGCTAGGTACAGAGTAAACCCGATGCACGCTATGAGCCCTCCAAAATCAATTAATCCGACTACAAGAAATAATTTATCACCCGTGCTCAGGGTCACTTCACTGACTCATAAATTTTTTCAGCTATATTCTCACCAACTTTCTCACCGAGTTGACCTACTGAAAAGGACGTCGTTCCGACCACTAAAACTCCGCAAACCAATATAGATACACCTCCGGTAGGAACACCGAGCCCCACACAGAGTCCTCCAACTACCGGGGCACTTAACGCAATACCGGCTGCCCAGCCGCCAACCAAACCTCCAGCAAAGCTTCCCGTCTCAGTAAACTTGACTCGCTCGCAAGCTTCGGTATTTCCCGCCGTACATACATTCTGAACCTTCAAGGCAGATGCCCCTCCGCCAACAGCTGTGCCGACCCAGCCACCGTACTTGAGGTACTTTGACGCTTTGGCTACGCCTTCAAAATGATTGGCATACCTCGGTATTTGCCCTACGGCACCAGCTTCGGTCCAGCGGTGAACCAGGCTGGGAGGAGCGATGAACATCGCACGTTTCAAGTTGGGGTGGTCCGGGAAACCTATACCTTTGCGCGTCAGGCTTGTCAGGTGAGTATCGAGTTTAGCGAGCAGGCGCTGGCGCTCTGCCAGAAACGTCGGTGAGTTCAGGTGCCCGTCCTGCAGGAATGAACGCTGATGCAGCGCTTCGATTTCACGCAAGGTTCCGCTGACGTTTTCCAGGTTGTTACTGAAAATGCTCTGGCCAATGCCGGTTGCCTTCGAGCCATAGGCCAGGAAGGTCTGAATGGCATCACGGTGTTGCATCATGAAGTCCGCTTCTTCCGGGCTAAGGGTTTCAAGCACCTGATTGGTCTTGGCCGCCACGTCCATGAGCAGGGCTTCTTCACGGGTGCACTGGAAGTTGTTGGGATCGCTCAGCACAATCATCGAGCCGGCTTTGACGTCGCGCAGATTGGGATTGAGCAGCTTGAATTTGCCCATCACCGCCGGGTCGCGCAGGGTGAACAACGAGGCCTCGAGTTGTTCACGGGTGGTGCTCTTGGGCACGATGTAGAAGCCTGGTTCCTGGACGTCGAGACTGGTGAACCGTGGCGCAAAAGAAGCATTTGTCGCTGATGCAAAGCCAGATGACCGCGGCGTAGTCGGATGCCCAGTAGATGTCGGCGATGGTGCGGCCGTGGCCAGCTGAGTGAATGTCTTGGCAGTTTTCACGACAGGTGGTTCATTCTCATAACTGCCCTCGAAGTTCGAGGGAATCAGTTGGGCTTTACAGGGGCAGCCGCTAAAGCTATCAAGCGTGCCCGCAACTCGCTTGCCATTGCTGATGACGTGAGAAACCCCTCCGTGGATCTGATAACGCTCATCGTCTTCCCCGCAGGTGACCAAGTCTCCTTCGCAGGCATGAACGAGGCCGAACAAACTGAAGGTGACATCTCCTTCCAGAACCGTGCCACCACAGGTGGTTTTATCACCCGGTCCAATGTAATACCCAGTCGCCATGTCTTGATCTCCCTCTCTGCTGGCATCCCGACCATGGGAGGCGCGCCGTCATTAACGATGAGTTACCCCAACTCGGAAATGAGCCGGGCTAACGCAAAGTACGTGCATACAGAGAGAATTCAAGGCGCCCGAGCACAATAGGAAATGTCCCACGAGCAGTACAGAATAAGGCGGCGGAGTTGGAGATAAGGGCCAATGCCCGAAGAAAAAAAACGGCCCGCCTCCTGTAGGAGACGGGCCGTTTTTGTGAAAGCTCAGAGCCTCAGCTCATCCCCATCACTTGTTCAGGCGGAAATCACTCTCAGCCGCAGCGAAGCGTTGCAGCATACCGCTGGTTGGTGCGCCCATCTTGCTAACGAAGTAAATCGCAAGGCTGGCGAAGATGAAGCCCGGGATGATTTCGTACAGACCCAGCAGTTCGAAATGCTTCCAGACGATCACGGTGATTGCGCCGACCAGGATACCGGCCAGTGCGCCGTTACGGGTCATGTCTTTCCAGATGACCGAAATCAGTACAACTGGACCGAAGGCGGCACCGAAACCGGCCCAGGCGTAGCTGACCAGACCCAGTACGCGGTTTTCCGGGTTGGCAGCCATGGCGATGGCGATCAGGGCAACCAACAGCACCATGGCGCGGCCGACCCATACCAGTTCGAGCTGGGAAGCATTTTTACGCAGGAAGGTCTTGTAGAAGTCTTCGGTCAGGGCACTCGAGCACACCAGCAACTGGCAGCTCAAGGTGCTCATTACGGCAGCCAGAATGGCCGACAACAAGACACCGGCAATCCATGGGTTGAAGAGGATTTTAGCCAGCTCAATGAACACCCGCTCGTGGTTATCACTCACTGGCATCGCCACTGCAGGGTTCGCCGCGAAGTAGGCAATACCGAAGAAACCAACAGCAACGGTGCCGCCCAGGCACAGGATCATCCAGGTCATGGAGATGCGACGTGCGTTGGCAATCGACTTGACCGAATCCGCCGCCATGAAACGCGCGAGGATGTGCGGCTGGCCGAAGTAGCCCAGGCCCCAACCCATCAGCGAGATCACGCCAATGAAAGTGGTGTTTTTCAGCATGTCGAAATTGCTTGGATCTTGCGCTTCGATAGCCAGGAAAGTGGTATCGACGCCACCGGTGGCCAGCAGCACGATGATCGGCGTCAGCAGCAGGGCAAAGATCATCAGCGTGGCTTGTACGGTGTCAGTCCAGCTCACTGCCAGGAAGCCACCAACGAAGGTGTAGGCAATAGTCGCCGCAGCACCGGCCCACAGGGCAGTCTCGTAGGACATGCCGAAGGTGCTTTCGAACAGACGGGCACCCGCAACAATGCCGGAAGCGCAATAGATGGTGAAGAACACCAGAATCACGATAGCCGAAATGATTCGCAGCAGACCGCTAGTGTCTTCAAAACGGCTGGAGAAGTAATCCGGCAGAGTCAGTGCATCGCCGTTGTGCTCGGTCTGCACCCGCAGACGACCGGCCACGAACAGCCAGTTCAGGTAGGCACCGACGATCAGGCCGATGGCGATCCAGCTTTCCGACAGGCCGGACATATAGATAGCGCCCGGAAGGCCCATCAGCAACCAGCCGCTCATGTCGGAGGCACCGGCGGAAAGCGCGGTCACCACGCTGCCCAGGCTACGGCCGCCCAGAATATAGTCAGAGAGGTTGTTGGTGGAGCGATAGGCCATGAAGCCGATCAATACCATTGCCGCGATGTAGATCACGAACGTGATCAGGGTTGGATTACTTACGCTCATTGAGTTGCGCCCTGGCATTGTTTTTATGTAGCGGCGGTCTGTCGGACCGTCTCTCTGCACCTGAGTGGATAGACGATTCTGTTTGCCGCGCATTTATGACTGACGTTTCCCCAGGAAAGCCATCAGCCGATGAACCGTTCTTTTGGACTGGTTGCACCTTGGGCGCGAATGCTATTCAACAAAGCAAATAAGGTGCAACCTGTTTCGGCCGAATAAGTTGCACCTAGTCGGATTTTTTATTGAATTCGCCGTTTTTGCTCCTTTTCGGAGCAAAAAACCTGATACCCAGAAGCAAACAGCACCAAGCAGGCGCGACTTTTACCTACTGGAAATTATTTCCTGACGAGCCGTCTATTTTTCCGACAAAAAAAGGTTGCACCCGGTTGCACCTCGGTCTGCTCACGGCTAACCTTGCCGCCAGCTGATGCCACGCAGTCGTGGCAAACATGAGGATAAAAATATGGCTACCACCACCCTTGGGGTCAAACTCGATGACCCTACCCGCGAGCGCCTCAAAGCCGCCGCGACCTCGATTGATCGCACGCCGCACTGGTTGATCAAGCAGGCAATTTTCAATTACCTGGAAAAACTCGAGGGTGGTGCAACCCTGACCGAGCTGAACGGTTTGACCGGTAAAGACGCTGATGACGCCGGTGACGTGCAAGCTGACCACGCACACCAGTGCTTCCTCGAGTTCGCCGAGAGCATCCTGCCGCAATCGGTCCTGCGCGCTGCAATCACTGCCGCCTACCGTCGCCCGGAGCCGGAAGTGGTGCCGATGCTGATCGAGCAGGCGCGCCTGCCTGCGACCATGGCCGAAGCCACCAACAAATTGGCGGCCTCGATTGCCGAGAAACTGCGCAATCAGAAGAGCGCCGGCGGCCGTGCCGGTATCGTTCAGGGCCTGCTGCAGGAATTTTCCCTGTCGTCCCAGGAAGGCGTGGCACTGATGTGCCTGGCCGAAGCGCTGCTGCGTATCCCGGACAAAGGCACCCGCGACGCACTGATCCGCGACAAGATCAGCACCGGTAACTGGCATCCGCACCTGGGCAACAGCCCATCGCTGTTCGTCAACGCCGCTACCTGGGGCCTGCTGCTAACCGGCAAACTGGTCGCTACCCATAACGAAGCCGGCCTGACTTCGTCCCTGAGCCGCATCATCGGCAAGAGCGGCGAACCGATGATCCGCAAGGGCGTCGACATGGCCATGCGCCTGATGGGCGAGCAGTTCGTCACCGGCGAAACCATCGCCGAAGCCCTGGCCAATGCCAGCAAGTTCGAAGCCAAGGGCTTCCGCTATTCCTACGACATGCTCGGTGAAGCCGCACTGACCGAACATGACGCACAGAAATATCTGGCTTCCTACGAGCAGGCCATTCATTCGATCGGCAAGGCTTCCCACGGTCGCGGCATTTATGAAGGCCCGGGCATCTCGATCAAGCTTTCGGCCCTGCACCCTCGCTATAGCCGCGCCCAGTACGAGCGGGTGATGGACGAGCTGTACCCGCGCCTGCTGTCGCTGACCCTGCTGGCCAAGCACTACGACATCGGCCTGAACATCGACGCCGAAGAAGCCGACCGCCTCGAGCTGTCGCTGGATCTGCTGGAGCGACTGTGCTTCGAGCCGCAACTGACTGGCTGGAACGGCATCGGCTTCGTCATCCAGGCCTATCAGAAACGTTGCCCGTACGTGATCGACTACGTGATCGACCTGGCTCGTCGCAGCCGTCATCGCCTGATGATTCGTTTGGTAAAAGGCGCGTACTGGGACAGCGAAATCAAGCGCGCCCAGGTCGAAGGCCTGGAAGGCTATCCGGTCTATACCCGCAAGGTGTACACCGACGTTTCCTACATTGCCTGCGCACGCAAACTGCTGTCGGTGCCGGAAGTCATCTACCCGCAGTTCGCCACCCACAACGCCCATACCCTGTCGGCCATTTACCATATCGCCGGTCAGAACTACTACCCGGGTCAGTACGAGTTCCAATGCCTGCACGGCATGGGTGAGCCGTTGTACGAACAGGTTGTAGGCAAGGTTTCCGAAGGCAAACTGAACCGTCCATGCCGTGTCTACGCGCCGGTCGGCACTCACGAAACCCTGCTGGCCTACCTGGTCCGTCGCCTGCTGGAAAACGGTGCGAACACCTCGTTCGTCAACCGCATCGCCGACCAATCCATCTCGATTCAGGAGCTGGTGGCCGATCCAGTGGCCAGCATCGAGCAGATGGCGACGCTGGAAGGCGGCTTCGGCCTGCCACACCCACGTATCCCGCTGCCGCGTGATCTGTACGGTACTGAACGTGCCAACTCCAGCGGCATCGACCTGGCCAACGAACATCGTCTGGCGTCGTTGTCTTCCTCGCTCCTGGCCTCCGCGCACAACCACTGGAAAGCCGCGCCGATGCTCGGTTGCGCATCGAGCAACGAAGTTGCTGCACCGGTACTGAACCCGTCCGATCTGCGTGACGTGGTCGGTCATGTGCAAGAAGCCAACATCGAAGACGTCGACAACGCCATCCAGTGTGCGCTGAACGCAGCACCGATCTGGCAGGCCACTCCACCCGCCGAGCGCGCTGCGATTCTGGAACGCGCCGCCGATTTGATGGAAGGCGAGATCCAGCCGCTGATGGGCCTGCTGGCTCGCGAAGCGGGCAAGACCTTCACCAACGCCATCGCCGAAGTGCGTGAAGCCGTGGACTTCCTGCGTTACTACGCGGTACAGGCGCGCAACGATTTCACCAACGACGCCCACCGCCCGTTGGGTCCAGTGGTGTGCATCAGCCCGTGGAACTTCCCACTGGCAATTTTCAGTGGCCAGGTCGCCGCAGCGCTGGCTGCCGGTAACCCGGTACTGGCGAAACCTGCAGAACAAACTCCACTGGTGGCGGCTCAAGCCGTGCGCCTGATGCTTGAAGCCGGGATCCCTGAAGGCGTGCTGCAACTGCTGCCGGGCCGTGGCGAGACCGTTGGCGCCCGCCTGGTCGGCGACGATCGGGTCAAAGGGGTGATGTTCACCGGCTCGACTGAAGTCGCTCGCTTGTTGCAACGCAGTGTCGCCGGCCGCCTGGATACCCAGGGCCGTCCGATCCCGTTGATCGCTGAAACCGGCGGCCAGAACGCGATGATCGTCGACTCCTCGGCGCTGACCGAACAAGTGGTCATCGACGTCGTATCCTCGGCCTTCGACAGCGCTGGTCAACGTTGCTCGGCCCTGCGCGTACTGTGCCTGCAGGAAGATTCCGCCGACCGCGTCATTGAAATGCTTAAAGGTGCCATGGCCGAATGCCGTCTTGGCAACCCGGAACGCTTGTCCGTGGACATCGGCCCGGTGATCGACGCCGAAGCCAAGGCTGGCATCGAGAAGCACATCCAGGGCATGCGCGACAAAGGTCGCAACGTGTACCAGGTGGCAATCGCCGACATTGAAGAATGCAAACGCGGCACCTTCGTCATGCCGACCTTGATTGAACTGGAAAGCTTCGACGAGCTGCAACGGGAGATCTTCGGTCCGGTGCTGCACGTGGTGCGCTACAAGCGTAAAGAGATCGATCAGCTGATCGGCCAGATCAACGCTTCCGGCTACGGCCTGACCCTGGGCGTGCACACCCGCATCGACGAAACCATCGCCAAGGTGATCGACAACGTCAATGCCGGTAACGTCTACGTTAACCGCAACATCGTCGGTGCCGTGGTCGGCGTGCAGCCGTTCGGTGGCGAAGGCTTGTCGGGTACCGGTCCGAAAGCCGGTGGTCCGCTGTACCTGTACCGCCTGCTGTCGACTCGTCCTACCGATGCGATCGAGCAATCCTTCGTTCGCGGCGACGCGCTGAACGCACCGGATGTTCGTCTGCGCGATGCCATGAGCAAGCCACTGACCGCTCTGAAAACCTGGGCTGATAGCAATAAACAGGCCGACCTGAGTGCGCTTTGCCTGCAATTCGCAGCACAATCGCAAAGTGGTATCACTCGCCTGCTGAGCGGCCCGACCGGCGAACGCAACAGCTACGCCATCCTGCCGCGCGAGCATGTGCTGTGCCTGGCGGAAGTCGAAGCGGATCTGCTGAGCCAACTGGCTGCGGTACTGGCCGTCGGTGGTTCGGCGATCTGGCCGGATGCCGAACTGAACAAGGCGCTTTACACTCGCCTGCCGAAAGAAGTGCAAGCGCGCATCAAACTGGTCAACGACTGGAGCAAGGACGAAGTGGTCTTCGATGCAGTCCTGCATCACGGCCATTCCGACCAGCTGCGGGCGGTCTGCCAGCAAGTGGCCAAACGTGCCGGCGCTATCGTCGGGGTTCACGGCCTGTCCCAGGGCGAAACCGGCATTGCGCTGGAGCGCCTGGTGATCGAGCGTGCACTGAGCGTTAACACTGCTGCGGCGGGTGGTAATGCCAGCTTGATGACTATCGGTTAAACCGCAATAAGACCGGGCACCCGCAATGGGTGCCTGGTTGTTTTGAAGAGCAAAGTCAAAAGATCGCAGCCTGCGGCAGCTCCTACTCGCCTCGTTCTGCCCCTCCATCACGCTCATCAATCATCCTGTTCACCCTACCCTCCCCGCGCCTAGACTCGGCCCATCCCAAAAAGAAGGTAGGCCGCCATGTCCGAGACGTTGCTCAGTTCCCGCAATCTGGCTTTCGAGCTGTATGAAGTTCTTGATGCCGAGGGCCTGACTCAGCGTGAGCGGTTTGCCGAGCACAATCGCGAGACCTTCGATGCTGCTATCGGCACCGCCCGAAGCATTGCCGAGAAGTTTTTCGCCCCGCACAACCGCAAGGGTGACGAGAACGAGCCGCGCTACGAAGACGGCAAGGCGATCCTGATTCCAGAGGTGAAACCGGCAGTCGATGCTTTCCTCGAAGCCGGCTTTCTCAACGCCGCGCGCAGTTTCGAGGCTGGCGGCATGCAGTTGCCGACCCTGCTCTCGCAAGCCTGCTTCGCGCATTTCCAATCGGCCAATGCGGCATCGACCTCGTACCCGTTCCTGACCATGGGTGCCGCGAACCTGATCGAAAGCTTCGGTACCGAGGAGCAAAAACAGCGCTTCCTGCAGCCCATGATCGACGGCCGCTTCTTCGGCACCATGGCCTTGACTGAACCCCATGCCGGCTCGTCGCTGTCGGACATCCGCACCCGCGCCGAACCGGCCGCCGATGGCTCCTACCGGCTCAAGGGCAACAAGATCTTTATCTCTGGCGGCGACCATTCGTTGTCGGAAAACATTGTGCACATGGTCCTGGCCAAGTTGCCGGATGCGCCCGCGGGGGTAAAAGGCATTTCACTGTTTATCGTGCCCAAGTTCCTGGTCAACGATGACGGCAGTCTCGGCCCGCGCAACGACGTGCTGCTGGCCGGGCTGTTCCACAAGATGGGTTGGCGCGGCACCACCTCCACCGCACTGAACTTCGGCGATAACGGGGAATGTGTCGGCTATCTGGTGGGTAAGCCGCACCACGGCCTTGGCTACATGTTCCAGATGATGAACGAAGCACGGATCGGCGTCGGCATGGGTGCGGTGATGCTCGGCTACGCCGGTTACCTGTATTCCCTGGAGTACGCTCGCGAGCGTCCGCAAGGTCGCCTGCCGGACAGCAAGGACCCGAATACTGCACCGGTCTCGATCATCCAGCACGCCGATGTCAAACGCATGTTGCTGACCCAAAAGGCTTACGTCGAGGGCGCTTTCGACCTGGGTCTGTATGCAGCGAGATTGTTCGACGACACCACCACCCTCGAGACCGAAGCCGAACGTAAGCAGGCCCACGAGCTGCTGGACCTGCTGACCCCGATTGTCAAATCCTGGCCTTCAGAGTTCTGCCTGAAGGCCAACGAACTGGCGATCCAGATTCTCGGCGGTCACGGCTACACCCGCGAATACCCGGTGGAACAGTACTACCGCGACAATCGCCTGAACCCGATCCACGAAGGCACCCACGGCATCCAGTCACTGGACCTGCTGGGGCGTAAACTCGCGCAGAACGGCGGGGCCGGGCTCAAGCAGTTGATTCGGCTGATCGCCAACACCGCCGAGCGGGCACAGACCCATGAATCCTTGACGCCGCTGCGTCAACCGCTGGAGCAACTGGTCGCACGACTGCAAACCGTCACCCTCGGCCTGCTGACCGACCTGGGTCAAGGCAAGGTCAACAGCAGTCTGGCCAATTCGGCGTTGTACCTCAAAGCGTTCGGCCACACGGTGATCGGCTGGCGCTGGCTGGAACAGGCGATCCGCGCTGAAGAAGGACTGCTCAAGGGCAATGGGGCGGATGTCAGCTTCTACAAAGGCAAGCTGCAAGCCGCCCGCTACTTCCTGACCTGGGAAGTACCAGGCTGCCATCATGAGCTGGCGATTCTCGAAGCCCGCGACGATACGTGCCTGACCATGCGCGATGAGTGGTTTTGATCGCCTGAAACCACCCAGAGGCCGGTGCCGGAGTTTCTGGAAACAGACTAATTTCCAGATGCCCCGGCCTTTGCTTGCTGCTGGGGACAGCGCTCATTAGACTTACGCCTCATTTAAGCGAGAGCAGGGTCGATGTCCACTGTCTTTCCCCACGATTCTGTTGGTTTGGTGACGCCGAAAATGGCGCACTTCAGCGAGCCCCTGGCCCTTGCCTGCGGCCGCTCCTTGCCAGCCTATGATCTGATCTACGAAACCTATGGCGAGCTGAACGCCACGGCCAGCAACGCCGTGCTGATCTGCCATGCGTTGTCCGGCCACCATCACGCGGCAGGCTTTCATAGCCCCGACGACCGGAAACCCGGTTGGTGGGACAGCTGCATCGGCCCCGGAAAACCGATCGATACCAACAAGTTCTTCGTCGTCAGCCTGAACAACCTCGGCGGCTGCAACGGCTCCACCGGGCCGAGCAGCATCAATCCGGAAAGCGGCAAGCCCTTTGGCGCCGACTTCCCGGTATTGACCGTCGAAGACTGGGTCCACAGCCAGGCGCGCCTGGCAGACCTGCTGGGCATCAGCCAGTGGGCCGCGGTGATCGGCGGCAGCCTGGGCGGCATGCAGGCCTTGCAGTGGAGCATCAGCTACCCCGAGCGCATCCGTCACTGCCTGGCGATCGCCTCGGCCCCCAAGCTGTCGGCGCAGAATATCGCCTTCAACGAAGTGGCGCGTCAGGCCATCCTGACCGACCCCGACTTCCATGGCGGGTCGTTCCAGGAACAGGGCGTGATCCCCAAGCGCGGGCTGATGCTGGCGCGGATGGTCGGACACATCACGTACCTGTCGGATGACTCCATGGGCGAGAAATTCGGCCGTGGCCTGAAGAGCGAAAAGCTCAACTACGACTTTCACAGTGTCGAGTTCCAGGTCGAAAGCTATCTGCGTTATCAGGGTGAGGAGTTCTCCGGACGTTTCGACGCCAACACCTACCTGCTGATGACCAAGGCCCTGGACTACTTCGATCCAGCGGCGAGTTACGATGACGATCTGGCGAGAACCTTCGCCGGAGCCAAAGCCAGGTTCTGCGTGATGTCTTTCACCACCGACTGGCGCTTCTCCCCGGCCCGCTCGCGGGAGTTGGTGGACGCACTGATGGCGGCCAAGAAAGACGTTTGCTATCTGGAAATTGATGCTCCGCAAGGCCACGACGCCTTCCTGATTCCGATCCCGCGCTACTTGCAGGCTTTCAGCAACTACATGAACCGAATTTCGCTTTGAGGACGCCATGAGAGCCGACCTGGAAATCATCCAAGACTGGATCCCCGCCGGCAGCCGCGTGCTCGACCTCGGCTGTGGCAATGGCGAACTGCTCACCTGGTTGCGGGATCACAAGCAAGTCACCGGCTACGGCCTGGAAAACGACCCGGACAACATTGCCGAATGCGTCGCCAAAGGCATCAACGTCATCGAGCAGAATCTGGACAAGGGGCTGGGCAACTTTGCCAGCAACAGTTTCGATGTCGTGGTCATGACCCAAGCCCTGCAAGCCGTGCACTACCCGGACCGGATCCTCGACGAAATGTTGCGGGTCGGTCGTCAGTGCATCATTACCTTCCCCAACTTCGGTCACTGGCGCTGCCGCTGGTACCTGGCCAGCAAAGGCCGGATGCCCGTTTCGGACTTCCTCCCCTACACCTGGTACAACACGCCGAACATCCACTTCTGCACCTTTGAAGACTTCGAAGCCCTGTGCAGTGAGCGTAAAGCGCGGGTCATCGATCGGCTTGCCGTCGATCAACAACATCGACATGGGTGGGCCAGTAAGCTATGGCCTAATCTATTAGGTGAAATCGGTATCTATCGCGTCAGCAGCCCTGGCCTGCAGGATCACCAGGTCGCGGTATAACCACGCTACTTCGAGGAGAACGAACATGGGTCGCTTGGCTATTTTTCTACTCACTGCCTGCCTGAGCCTGACCGCCATGGCGGCCGATGCAATCAAAGGCGAACGCAAGGAAGTGTTCGGTGACATCACCGTGCACTACAACACCTTCAACTCGACGTTCATTCAGCCGGACATCGCCAAAGCCGCTGAACTGGTGCGCAGCAAGAATCAGGGCGTAATCAATGTCTCCGTGCTCAAGGACGGAAAACCGTTGGTTTCTGACGTCAGCGGCACGGTCAAAGACCTCATCAGCGCACCCATCCCGCTGAAGTTCAAGCAGATCACCGAGCAAGGCGCGATCTATTACATTGCGCAGTTCCCTGTGGACCAACAGGAAACCCGCACCTTCACGATCAATGTTAAAACTGGCGGCAAAACCAACAGCTTCAGTTTCAACCAAGAGCTATTCCCGGGCGAATAATGAATTTCACGCAACTCGTATTGGCCAGCCACAACGCCGGCAAACTCAAAGAACTCCAGGCCATGCTCGGCGAGTCCGTGCATTTGCGCTCGATTGGCGAGTTCAGCAGCGTCGAACCGGAAGAAACCGGCCTGTCGTTCGTCGAAAACGCCATCCTCAAGGCCCGTAATGCCGCGCGCATTTCCGGTCTGCCGGCATTGGCCGATGATTCCGGGCTGGCGGTGAACTTTCTCGGCGGCGCGCCCGGCATCTACTCCGCACGCTACGCCGAAGGCCAAGGCGACGCGGCCAACAACGCCAAGCTGCTGGAGGTCTTGAAGGATGTGCCTGAAGCCGAGCGCGGCGCGCAGTTCGTTTGCGTGCTGGCCCTGGTTCGACACGCCGATGATCCGCTACCGATTCTCTGCGAAGGGCTGTGGCATGGGCGTATCCTGCCTGCCGCCAGCGGGGCACACGGTTTCGGCTACGACCCGCTGTTCTGGGTCCCGGAGCGCAATTGCTCCAGCGCCGAACTCAGCCCGAGCGAGAAAAACCAATTGAGCCATCGCGCCCGCGCCATGGCCCTGCTGCGTCAGCGTCTGGGGCTGGCATGACTAAGGATTCATCCGCGCAGCCGCTGATCTTCGGCGGTGCGCAAACGCCTCGCGCGGCCCTGCCCCAGCTGCCGCCCCTGGCCCTGTACATCCACATTCCCTGGTGTGTACGCAAATGCCCGTATTGCGACTTCAACTCCCATACTGCAAGCCCCGTGCTGCCGGAACAGGAGTATGTCGACGCGCTGTTGGCCGATCTTGATCAGGACCTGCACGCCGTCTACGGCCGCGAACTGAGTTCGATCTTTTTCGGCGGCGGCACGCCCAGCCTGTTCAGCGCCGACGCTTTGGGCCGCCTGCTCAAAGGCGTGGAACAACGTATCCCGTTTGCCAGCGACATCGAGATCACCCTGGAAGCCAATCCCGGGACCTTCGAGCAGGAGAAGTTCGTCGCTTACCGCGCCCTGGGCATCAATCGCTTGTCGATCGGTATCCAGAGTTTCCAGGAAGAGAAACTCAAGGCGCTGGGCCGGATCCACAACGGAGACGAAGCCGTACGTGCCGCCGGCATGGCCCGTCAGGCGGGCTTCGACAACTTCAATCTGGACCTGATGCACGGCTTGCCCGATCAATCCCTGGATGATGCCCTGAGCGACCTGCGCCAGGCCATTGCGCTGAACCCGACCCATTTGTCCTGGTATCAGCTGACCCTGGAGCCCAACACAGTATTCTGGAACCAGCCGCCGACCCTGCCCGAAGACGACACCCTCTGGGACATTCAGGAAGCTGGCCAGGCACTGCTGGCCGAGCACGGTTACACCCAATACGAAGTCTCCGCTTATGCCCAGCCCGGACGCCCGGCGCGGCATAACCTCAACTACTGGAGCTTTGGCGACTTCATCGGCATCGGTGCGGGCGCCCATGGCAAACTCAGCCATCCCGACGGGCGTATCGTACGCACCTGGAAAACCCGACTGCCCAAGGACTACCTGAACCCGGCGAAAAGCTTTCAGGCCGGCGAGAAATCCCTGAGCAACGAAGAGTTGCCGTTCGAGTTCCTGATGAACGCCTTGCGCTTGACCGATGGCGTCGAATCCAGGCTTTATCCGGAGCGCACCGGGCTGCCCCTGGAAAGCCTCGCTGAAGGCCGTCGCGAAGCCGAACAAAGTGGCTTGTTGCAGGTCGAACCGTCACGTCTGGCAGCCACCGAGCGCGGACAACTCTTTCTCAATGACTTGCTGCAGAATTTTCTGACATAAGGAAATCGAATGGATTTGGTACTCGACCTGCTCGCCAGCGTGTCCCGCTGGAGCCGCAGCAACCTTTCGGAAATCTCTCTGGCGCTGGTCGGCTGCCTGCTGGTGCTGTTCGGCGCCGACATTAAAGGTTGGGTCGAACAACGCCTGGGTGGCATCGCCGGCGCCTTGCGCGTACCGCTGATGGCCCTGCTGTGCATGGTCGGCAGCGGCGTCGCACTGATCTATGCCACACCCTGGATCATCAAAGGCCTGAGCCAATTCAACAACTACAGCCTGGCGCCGGTGTTGTTGGTGGTACTGGTGTTGATTGGGGTGGTTGCAGATCGCCGCTGACCCGAACACAACCCAAAACAAATGTGGGAGCGCGCTTGCTGTGGCGAGCGGGCTTGCCCGCACTGGGTCGCGAAGCAGCCCCAAAACCAGCCACCGCGCTGGATCAGGTACACCGCGCGGAATGGTTTACGACTGCTACGCAGCCGAACGGGGGCAAGCCCCCTCGCCACAGACTTAAGCCAGCTTCTCGAACTTCAAATCCCAAACCCCATGCCCTAGACGCTCACCACGGCGTTCGAACTTGGTGATTGGGCGTTCGGTCGGGCGCGGCACGCATTTGCCGTCCTCGGCCAGGTTGCGGTAGCCCGGCGCGACATCCATGACTTCCAGCATGTACTCGGCATAGGGTTCCCAATCGGTCGCCATATGCAGCACACCGCCGACTTTCAACTTGCTGCGTACCAGTTCGGCGAAAGACGCCTGCACGATGCGACGCTTGTGGTGACGGCTCTTGTGCCAAGGGTCCGGGAAAAACAGCAGCAGACGATCAAGGCTGTTATCCGCAATACAGCGGTTGAGCACTTCGATTGCGTCGCAATCGTAGACCCGCAGGTTGGTCAGGCCCTGAGTCAACACGCCATTGAGCAGCGCGCCTACACCCGGACGGTGGACTTCAACACCGATGAAATCCTGTTCAGGTGAAGCGGCAGCCATTTCCAGCAACGAATGACCCATGCCGAAACCGATTTCCAGAGTGCGTGGCGCCGAGCGGCCGAACACCTGGTCGAAGTCCACCGGTGCATCGGCCAGCGGCAGAACGAACAGCGGCGTACCTTGCTCCAGACCTTTCTGCTGGCCTTCGGTCATACGCCCGGCGCGCATCACGAAACTCTTGATACGGCGGTGCTGGCGTTCTTCGCCTTCTTGCGGCTGGATAGGCGTGTCGTTTGATTCAGTCATCAATGGCTCTTACTTGATCAGACCATCCAGCGGCGAGGAGGCGCTGGCATAGAGTTTTTTCGGCATGCGCCCGGCGAGATAGGCCAGACGACCTGCAACAATGGCGTGCTTCATGGCTTCAGCCATCATGATCGGCTGTTGCGCATTGGCGATGGCCGAGTTCATCAGCACCGCTTCGCAACCCAGCTCCATGGCGATGGTGGCGTCGGAAGCGGTACCCACGCCGGCATCCACCAGCACCGGGATGTTGGCTTCTTCGAGGATGATCCGCAGGTTGTACGGGTTGCAGATCCCCAGCCCGGTACCGATCAGGCCGGCCAATGGCATCACGGCGATGCAGCCGATCTGCTCCAGTTGACGAGCAATGATCGGATCATCGCTGGTGTAGACCATCACGTCGAAACCATCCTTGACCAATATTTCTGCGGCCTTGAGGGTTTCGATGACGTTGGGAAACAGGGTCTTCTGATCCGCCAGGACTTCCAGCTTGACCAGGTTGTGGCCATCCAGCAGTTCACGGGCAAGACGGCAAGTACGCACGGCCTCGATCGCGTCATAGCAACCGGCGGTGTTCGGCAGGATGGTGTAACGATCCGGCGGCAGGATATCGAGCAGGTTCGGTTCACCCGGGTTCTGGCCGATATTGGTCCGGCGCACGGCAACGGTGACGATTTCCGCGCCCGAGGCTTCGATTGCCAGACGGGTTTCTTCCATGTCGCGGTACTTGCCGGTGCCGACCAGCAAACGCGACTGGTAAGTACGACCGGCCAGGACGAAGGGCTTATCGCTACGAACGTTGCTCATGGGAAATCCTCTGTAGGGGTGAGGTTCTGCAGAATTCTTTGCTGATGAATGACCGGGAGCCCTAGCCGCCGCCGATGGCGTGGACCACTTCGACCTGATCGCCCTCACTGAGCGCGGTCTCGGCATGCTGGCTGCGCGGGACGATATCCAGATTGAGTTCGACCGCCACCCGGCGTCCGGTCAGGTCCAGACGGGTCAGCAGGGCCGCGACGGTTTCGCCGTCGGGCAGTTCAAAGGATTCACCGTTCAACTGAATGCGCATGCCGGATGCCGTCATCATTTTTAGGGGTCAGCATTCTAGCCCGATCAGTCAGGCCGACCCAAGCCCTGTCGGTCGCCTCAAGCGGCGAGCTGCACGCGCCAGGCTGCAAACCCCAGGCAGAACCAGCCTGTCAGGAAGGCCAGACCCCCGAAGGGCGTTACAATACCGAGCTTGCTGATTCCGGTCAGGGTCAGCAGATAGAGGCTGCCGGAGAACAACAGGATGCCGATGACAAATGAGGCGCCGGCCCATGTAATCAGCCTCCCGGGTATTTGAGTGGCCAACAGCGCGACGCCCAGCAACGCCAAGGTATGCACCAACTGATAGGTGACCCCTGTATGAAAAATCGCCAGGTATTCCGCGCTCAGGCGATTTTTCAGGCCGTGGGCGGCAAACGCGCCGAGGGCAACGCCGGTAAAGCCGAAGAAGGCAGCCAGCATCAAAAAGCCACGCAGCATGTAGAACTCCAGTCAGACTCATTCAACAGGGTCTGTATAATGGCCCGCTCAACGGGTTCGGCCAAGCCATCTCTATGCTG
Source organism: Pseudomonas sp. KH_050 (assembly GCF_057838875.1). Lineage (NCBI taxonomy): Bacteria > Pseudomonadati > Pseudomonadota > Gammaproteobacteria > Pseudomonadales > Pseudomonadaceae > Pseudomonas > Pseudomonas sp. KH_050. Next base: position 6,282,452 of record NZ_CM174478.1, read on the forward strand.
CGTTTATTTTTTCGTCGATTCACCAAAGCCCTGCTCTGGTTCGCAGCTGGCAGCGTTCTGCTGGTGCTGGTGTTTCGCTTCGTGCCACCACCGGGAACGGCGCTGATGGTCGAGCGTAAGGTCGAATCCTGGTTCAACGGTGAGCCGATCGACCTGCAACGTAGCTGGCAGCCATGGGAGAAGATCTCGGACGACCTGAAAATCGCAGTGATTGCCGGCGAAGATCAGAAGTTCTCCGAGCACTGGGGTTTTGATTTCGGTGCGATTCAGGCGGCATTTGCCCATAACGAGCGCGGCGGTTCGATCCGCGGCGCCAGCACCCTGAGCCAGCAGGTGTCGAAGAACCTGTTTCTGTGGTCGGGTCGCAGCTGGTTGCGCAAAGGGCTGGAAGCCTGGTTTACCGGGCTGATCGAAATACTCTGGCCCAAGCAACGGATTCTTGAGGTCTACCTCAACAGCGTGGAATGGGATGCCGGGGTCTTCGGCGCCGAAGCAGCGGCCCGACATCACTTCGGTATTGGCGCAGGCTCACTGTCGCGCCAACAAGCCAGCCTGCTGGCGGCCGTATTGCCCAACCCGCGCGCGTGGAGCGCCAGCCATCCAAGCAGCTATGTGGCGCGCCGCGCCGGCTGGATTCGCCGACAGATGGGGCAATTGGGTGGCGAGGGTTATCTGGCAGGGCTGAACGATTCGCGCAGGGCGCCTTGGGCGCAGTGATCCGAGACTGCGTCGTTCTCTGGAAAAAGATCGCAGCCTATCGGCAGCTCCGACAGAATCCGGATGCACGTCGCATCGGCGCAGGAGCTGCCGAATGTTCGGGCCGCGCTCGAACGATCTTTGGATCTTGAGACCTAAACAAAAAAGCCCCGATCAGATCGGGGCGTTTTTTTGTGTTTTCGCTGCGATCAGGCGGCGATCGACAACTTGAGCTTGTTCATCGCGCTCTTCTCGAGCTGACGAATACGCTCGGCCGACACGTTGTACTTCTGCGCCAGGTCATGCAGCGTGGCTTTCTCTTCCGCCAGCCAGCGCTGGTAGAGGATGTCGCGGCTGCGATCGTCGAGCACTTCCAGCGCTTCGTGCAGGTTGTGGTTCGAGTTGTCGCTCCAGTCGGCTTCTTCCAGTTGACGGGCCGGGTCGTACCGGTGGTCTTCCAGATAGTTCGCCGGCGACTGGAAGGCGCTGTCGTCGTCCGCTTCTGCTGCCGGATCGAAGGCCATGTCATGTCCGGTCAGGCGACTTTCCATCTCGCGTACTTCCCGCGGCTCTACGCCGAGGCTTTCCGCCACACGATGGACTTCCTCATTGTTCAGCCAGGCCAGACGTTTTTTCTGGCTGCGCAGGTTGAAGAACAGCTTGCGCTGGGCCTTGGTCGTGGCGACCTTGACGATGCGCCAGTTGCGCAGGATGAACTCGTGGATTTCAGCCTTGATCCAGTGCACGGCGAACGACACCAGGCGCACACCCATTTCCGGGTTGAAGCGCTTTACTGCTTTCATCAGCCCGACGTTGCCTTCCTGGATCAGGTCAGCCTGGGCCAGGCCGTAGCCGGAATAGCTACGGGCAATATGCACAACAAAACGCAGGTGGGCGAGCACCATCTGCCGAGCCGCCCCCAAATCCTGCTCATAGTAGAGACTCTCGGCCAGTTCACGCTCCTGCTCCGGTGTCAGCAATGGAATGCTGTTCACCGTGTGCACATAAGCCTCCAGGTTTGCGCCCGGGACTAAAGCATATGCAGGTTGCAAAGAAGTGGTCATACGAAAAAACCTCCGACTCACATAACTCGTGCAGTTCAGCACTGCGAAAATTGACCGGAAACCGAAATACAAGTTCCCTAGAAAGCTGAAAAGTCAATACAAGCAAAAAGACATTATTTCGGCGCAAGCTCCCGAAGGTGGCGTGCTACCGCAATCCATGCACCGATATACCCCAACAGGACCGCGCCAAGCAAGAGTGACAGACCATCGGCGACCGGCACACCGGCCAGCGCAAAATCACTGCCATACAGCCCGGCCAGCCCGACCACCGCATCGTTCAGCCAGTCGAGGCCGAACGCCAGTACGCCCCAGGAAAAAATCCCCGCACCGAAGCCATACAGCGCACCCATATATAGAAAGGGCCTACGCACATAGCTGTCAGTGCCGCCGACCAGTTTAATCACTTCTATCTCGGTGCGACGGTTTTCAATATGAAGACGAATGGTATTGCCTATCACCAAAAGTAATGCAGAAACCAGAAGCACGGTCAAACCGAAGACAAAACGGTCGCCCAGCTTGAGGATCGCTGCCAGACGCTCGACCCAGACTAGATCAAGTTGCGCCTGTTGCACCTTCGGCAGCTCGGAAAGTCTTTGTCTTAATGCTTCAAGAGCCGGCTTGTCGACTTCGTTCGGCGTCACCAGCACCACTCCCGGCAACGGATTGTGCGGCAATTCCTTGAGCGCCTCGCCCAGCCCGGACTGCTGCTGGAACTCTTCCAGGGCCTGGTCACGGCTGATGTATTCGGCTTGCGCGACACCCGGCAGGCCCATGATCTGTTCACGCAACTGCTCGCCTTCGGTGGTGCTGGCGTCGAGTTGCAGGTACAGGGAAATCTGCGCCGCACGCTGCCACGAACCGCCGAGACGTTCGACGTTGTTCAGCAAAAGTGACAGCCCCATCGGCAAGCTCAGGGCAACCGCCATTACCAGGCAGGTGAAAAAGCTGCCGATCGGCTGTTTGCCCAGGCGACGCAGGCTGTCCAGCAAGCTGGCGCGGTGACTTTCAATCCAGGCGTGCAGCAAGGTGCTGAAATCCGGGCCGTCGTCTTCGTCGCGTTTTTTCTTCTGCGGTTGCGGGTCGGCGGCTTTGGGCGCCACACGTTCGGAAACTTTCGGACTGCGTGTCGCACTCATACCCCGGCCTCCCCGTCGCCGATCAACCGGCCACGCTGCAGCGTCAGCATGCGATGGCGCATGCGGGCAATCAGCGCCAGGTCGTGGCTGGCAATCAGCACACTGGTGCCCAGCCGGTTGATGTCTTCGAATACGCCCATGATTTCTGCCGCCAGACGCGGATCGAGGTTACCGGTCGGTTCGTCCGCCAGCAGCAACGCCGGGCGGTGAACGATGGCACGGGCAATGCCGACGCGCTGCTGTTGACCGGTGGACAGATCGCCAGGGTACAGATCGGTCTTGTCCGAAAGCGCCACGCGTTCCAGGGCCGAATCAACGCGCTTGGTAATCTCGGCCTTGGACAGACCGAGAATCTGCAACGGCAAGGCGATGTTGTTGAATATAGTACGGTCGAACAGCAACTGGTGGTTCTGGAACACCACGCCGATCTGCCGCCGCAGGAAAGGAATCTGTGCGTTGCTGATCTGACCCAGATCCTGACCGGCCAGCAGCAGTTTGCCGGTGGTCGGACGTTCCATGGCCAGCAACAATCGCAGCAAGGTGCTTTTACCGGCGCCGGAATGGCCTGTGACAAACAAGAATTCGCCCCGACGGACTCGAAAGCTCAGCTCATGCAAGCCGACGTGACCGTTCGGATAGCGCTTACCGACCTGTTCGAAACGAATCATGAACGCTCCCGTTCGGCAAACAGTGCCTGGACAAAGGGTTCAGCTTCAAAAGTACGCAAATCATCGATGCTTTCACCGACACCGATGTAGCGAATGGGCAGGCCAAATTGCTTGGCCAGGGCAAAGATCACCCCGCCTTTGGCCGTACCGTCGAGCTTAGTCAAGGCTAGACCGGTCAGCTCGACTGTCTGATGGAATTGCTTGGCCTGGCTGATCGCGTTCTGACCCGTACCGGCGTCGAGCACCAGCAGCACTTCATGCGGCGCATCAGCATCGAGTTTGCTGATGACCCGGCGAACCTTTTTCAGTTCTTCCATCAGGTTGTCTTTGGTGTGCAGGCGACCGGCGGTGTCGGCGATCAATACGTCGATGCCACGGGCTTTGGCGGCCTGCACCGCGTCGAAGATCACCGAGGCGGAATCAGCCCCAGTGTGCTGGGCAATCACCGGAATCTTGTTGCGCTCGCCCCAGACCTGCAACTGCTCGACTGCCGCCGCGCGGAAGGTATCACCAGCCGCGAGCATGACTTTCTTGCCTTCGAGCTGCAGCTTCTTCGCCAGTTTGCCGATGGTGGTGGTTTTACCGGCGCCGTTGACGCCGACCACCAGAATCACGAACGGCTTGTTCTGCGAGCTGATGTTTAGCGGCTTCTCGACTGGTTTGAGCATGGCCGCGAGCTCGACCTGCAGGGATTTGTACAGCGCATCGGCGTCGGCCAGCTGTTTGCGCGCGACTTTCTGAGTCAGGCTCTGGATGATCACCGAGGTCGCTTCGACGCCGACGTCAGCCGTCAGCAGACGGGTTTCGATGTCCTCGAGCAGCTCGTCATCGATCAGCTTCTTGCCGAGGAACAGGCTGGCCATGCCCTCGCCGATGCTGGCGCTGGTCTTGGACAGGCCTTGCTTGAGGCGGGCAAAGAAACCGACTTTTTCTTCGCTGCTGGCGCGGGCTGGTTCGACGGTTACGGACGATGCGAGCGGTGTAGGGGGCGCTGGCACAACAGTAGCAACAACAGCAGGAGCAACAGATGCAGCAACAACCGCTGCAGGAGCTGGTGCAGGGACAGGTTCTGGAACCAAAAATGCCGCAATTACTGCCTCTGGAACATCGGGCTCGGCAATTATCGGTTCCGCTGTCACCGGCTCGACCACTGCAACCGGCTCGCTAACCAGCAGCTGTACCGCTTGCTGAATCTCTGTCGGCGCAGGAATCGGCGGGGTGATATGCGGTGCCAACACATCCTCGACCAACCCGACCGGCTCTTCTGCCACGGGCAGAACCGGCCACGGCTTATGCTCGGTGTGCGCAGTCGGTGCAGGTGCGACAGCCGCAGACTCCGCCACCGGCTGAGAGACCGGTTCGGCGACAGGCGAAACGATCGCAGCGGACACGTCTACAACCGGTGCAGCATCTACAACCGGTTCAGGGGTAGGCTCAGGATTGGCTTGCGGCTGTTCGACGACGGTTTCCTGCGGCTTTTTGCGCAGCCATCCGAACAGGCCTTTTTTCTCGCCAGCCGCAGCTGGGGTCTTCTTGTCGTCGTTGGAACCAAACATGGATGACGGCTATCTCAAGGTAGCGACGCGCCAATGTGGCGCCTCGGCAAATAAATATTCGATGCAGAACAGACTGCTTTTTACCCAGCTTGTTCACGCGCAACATTTTGTCGAGGTGCTGATCGGCACCTCAAAGGTCGACTAATACGAAGGACTGGAACGGCATCGTCGGCGAAAACCCAGAGTTTAGCTGACAAACTCAAAGCTTCTGCCGGAAACTCATACAACCTGCTGACCGATCAAAGGCCTGATAGGCGTGGCCGCCAGTAAAACGGATCAGTATCCTAGCACCCTCTCGCCCGCCGACGCTAAGACCAAGCGGGCAGCCCAACAGGTTTAAAAACGAATGAATGCTCTAGCCCGCCGCGCCGCAGGCCTGCTGTTCAGTACAGTTTGTCTGCCCCTTTCAGCATTGGCTGCCGATCCACAACCCACCCATGAGTTCACCCTCGACAACGGCCTTAAAGTGGTCGTGCGCGAAGACCATCGCGCGCCTGTGGTGGTTTCGCAGGTTTGGTACAAGGTCGGCTCCAGCTATGAAACCCCGGGCCAGACCGGTTTGTCCCACGCCCTGGAGCACATGATGTTCAAGGGCAGCGAGAAAGTCGGCCCCGGCGAAGCCTCGTTGATCCTGCGCGATCTGGGCGCCGAAGAGAATGCCTTCACCAGCGACGACTTCACCGCTTATTACCAGGTACTGGCCCGCGACCGCCTGGCCGTGGCCTTCGAGCTGGAAGCCGACCGCATGGCCAATCTGCGCCTGCCGGCCGACGAGTTCAGTCGCGAGATCGAAGTGATCAAGGAAGAGCGCCGCCTGCGCACCGACGACAAACCCATGTCCAAGGCCTACGAGCGCTTCAAGGCAATGGCCTACCCGGCGAGCGGCTACCACACGCCGACCATCGGCTGGATGGCTGACCTGGACCGGATGAAGGTCGAGGAACTGCGTAACTGGTACACGTCCTGGTATGTGCCGAACAACGCCACCCTGGTGGTGGTCGGCGACGTGACCCCGGATGAGGTCAAGGCTCTGGCCCAGCGCTACTTCGGTCCGATTGCCAGGCGCGACGTACCGCCGGCGAAGATCCCGCGAGAACTGGCCGAACCCGGCGAACGCCAGATTACCCTGCACGTGAAGACTCAACTACCGAGCCTGATGCTGGGCTTCAACGTGCCGAGCATCGCCACTGCAGTGGACAAGCGCTCGGTGAATGCCCTGCGGCTGATCTCGGCGCTGCTCGACGGCGGTTATAGCGCACGCATCCCGACCCAACTGGAGCGCGGTGAAGAACTGGTCTCCGGCGGTTCGTCGGATTATGACGCCTACACCCGCGGTGACAGCCTGTTCACGCTTTCCGCGACGCCCAACTCGCAGAAAAACAAAACCATGGCCCAGGCCGAAGCCGGTCTGTGGCGCCTGCTCGATCAGTTGAAAACCACCGCACCAACGGCTGAAGAGTTGGAACGCGTCCGCGCCCAGGTGATCGCCGGCCTCGTCTACGAACGCGATTCGATCACCAGCCAGGCCACCGCCATCGGCCAGCTGGAAACCGTCGGCCTGTCCTGGAAACTGATGGACAGCGAGCTCGACGAGCTGCAAAGCGTGACCCCGCAAGATATCCAGAACGCCGCCCGCACCTATTTCACCCGCGAACGTCTCAGCGTTGCGCATGTCCTGCCCGAGGAGACCGCCCATGAGTGAGCGCAAAAAATCACGCCTGGCCTTGATCGGCCTGGTACTCGTCGCACTGGTTGGCTCGCTGGGCTTCTACCTCAGCCGCCCGAGCGAGTCCGATGCCAGCCAGGCGCTGGATAAGGCCAAAGCCAGCAAGAAGCTGCAATCATTGGCGGAACTGGACGGCAAGGCGCCGGGGCGTCGTGCGCTGGATGTACAAACCTGGCAAACCGCCGAAGGCGCCAAGGTGCTGTTCGTTGAAGCCCGCGAACTGCCAATGTTCGACATGCGCCTGACGTTCGCCGCTGGCAGCAGCCAGGATGGCAGCGCGCCCGGCCTGGCATTGCTGACCAACGCCATGCTCAATGAAGGCGTCGCCGGCAAAGACGTCGGCGGGATTGCCGAAGGCTTCGAAGGTCTGGGGGCCGATTTTGGCAACGGCGCTTACAAAGACATGGCCGTTGCTTCGCTGCGCAGCCTGAGCGCTGTGGATAAACGCACACCTGCCTTGAAGCTGTTTGCCGAAGTGGTGGGTAAACCGACCTTCCCGGCCGACTCGCTGGCGCGAATCAAGAACCAGATGCTCGCCGGTTTCGAATACCAGAAGCAGAGTCCCGGCAAACTGGCGAGCCTTGAGCTGATGAGTCGTCTGTACGGCGATCATCCTTACGCCCACTCCAGCGATGGCACAGCGAAAAGCGTTCCGCTCATCAGCCTCGCTCAGCTGGAGGCATTTCACGCCAAGGCCTATGCCGCTGGCAATGTGGTGATCGCGTTGGTCGGTGATCTGTCGCGCGCCGAAGCCGAGGTCATTGCCGCACAAGTCTCCAGCGCACTGCCCAAAGGCCCGGCGCTGGCCAAGATCGAACCACCGATTGAGCCAAAGGCCAGTACCGGTCATATCGAGTTCCCGTCCAACCAGACGAACCTGATGCTCGCGCAATTGGGCATCAACCGTGACGATCCGGACTACGCAGCACTGTCGATGGGCAATCAGATCCTCGGCGGTGGCGGTTTTGGCACGCGACTGATGAGTGAAGTACGCGAGAAGCGCGGCCTGACTTACGGCGTATACTCCGGTTTCACCCCGATGCAGGCTCGCGGGCCGTTCATGATCAACCTGCAGACCCGCGCCGAGATGAGCGAAGGCACGTTGAAACTGGTCCAGGACGTTCTCGCCGATTACCTGAAAACCGGTCCGACCCAGAAAGAACTGGACGACGCCAAGCGTGAACTGGCCGGCAGCTTTCCGCTGTCCACCGCCAGCAACGCCGATATCGTCGGGCAACTGGGTGCCATGGGTTTCTATAACCTGCCGCTCAGCTATCTTGAAGACTTCATGCAGCAGTCCCAGAGTTTGACTGTCGAGCAGGTCAGGACCGCACTGAACAACCATCTGAGCACCGACAAGATGGTCATTGTCAGCGCTGGTCCGACCGTGCCACAAAAGCCGTTACCGGCCCCTACTGATAAACCCGCCGAGCAGCCGCTCGGGGTTCCGGAGCATTAATGGCCAGCCCATCGCGTCCCAGCAAAAAACCGCTTCACAACGTCCATAACGGCGTTAACCAATTGCGCATCATCGGCGGCGAATGGCGTAGCCGTCGCTTGAGCTTCCCCGACGCTCCGGGCCTGCGCCCGACGCCGGACCGGGTCCGTGAAACCCTGTTCAACTGGCTCGCGCCGTACGTGGCCGGGGCCAAAGTGCTCGACCCGTTCGCTGGCAGTGGCGCGCTTTTCCTCGAAGCCCTGTCCCGTGGCGCCGCCATGGGCCAGGCGCTGGACAGCAGCAACATCGCCGTGTCCAGCCTGCGCGAGCACCTGGGCACCCTGCGCTGCACCACCGGCCAGGTGCAGACCGCCGACGCCTTGCGTTATCTGGAAAGCCAGCCGGCGATGGCGTTCGACCTGGTATTTCTCGATCCGCCGTTCAACCAGAACTTGTTGCCTGTCGTCTGCGCACTGCTCGAAGAGCGCCAGTGGCTGGCCGCCGACGCCTGGATCTATACCGAAAGCGAAACCGCACCCTCGACCCTCGGCCTTCCGGCCAGCTGGCGCCTGCATCGGGAGCAAAAATCCGGACGGGTCTACTATGCATTGTGGCAACGTATGGTAAAGACAGTCGGTTAATCGACCGTCCTGAAAAAGGTGCGTACCCAGGTACGCACCGCTGCATCGAGAACAACCGTGCCCACACCGCCAGATCGTTTCACCCCTGCCCTGGGCTTGGGCAATCCGCACCTGCAAACCTTGTGGGGCCCGCTGTGGCGCAAAACCACCCATCTCGATCGACAACGTGAACGGCTGTGGCTTGAGGACGGAGACTTCCTCGACCTCGACTGGCATGCCCCTCATAGCCTTGATGCGCCTTTGGTGCTGGTATTGCACGGGCTGACCGGTTCTTCGAATTCGCCCTATGTGGCCGGCCTGCAAAAAGCCCTGGCAGCTCAAGGCTGGGGCAGTGTGGCGCTGAATTGGCGCGGCTGCTCCGGGGAACCCAATCTGCTGGCGCGCAGTTATCACTCCGGCGCCAGTGAAGACCTGGCGGCAGCCATCAGCCATCTGCGAGCCCAGCGACCCTTGGCACCGTTGTATGCAGTCGGCTATTCGCTGGGCGGCAACGTGCTGCTCAAGTATTTGGGGGAAACCGGCGACAACAGCCAACTGCTGGGCGCGGTGGCGGTTTCAGTGCCCTTTCGTCTCGACCACTGCGCCGACCGTATTGGCCTGGGATTTTCCAAGGTGTATCAGGCGCACTTCATGCGCCAGATGCTCGCCTATATCAAAAACAAACAGCGGCAATTCCAGCATGACGGTCGCCACGAAGGCCTGGCGACTCTGGCGCAGCTGGGCGCGCTGGACAATATGCGAACCTTCTGGGATTTCGACGGGCGGGTCACCGCACCATTAAACGGGTTTGTCGATGCAGAGGACTATTACCGTCGCGCTTCCAGTTGCTACTTTCTCGGTGCCATCCGCACGCCGACCCTGATCATTCAGGCCGCTGACGATCCTTTCGTCTTCCCCCACAGCCTGCCGCAAACCAGCGAGCTGTCGCCGACCACACAATTCGAATTGCAGGCTCGGGGTGGGCATGTCGGTTTTGTCGATGGAACCTTGCGCACTCCCGGTTACTACCTGGAGCGCAGGATCCCGCAATGGCTGACTGGCACAGGTCACAGGTAGCGCTTATGAACCTTGAGGGTGAGTCGGTCCGTTTCTGGCAGACCGCGCCGCTGGCAGGCGTCGAGTTATTGGCCGCCCGCTACATCGAGCAGCGTTTTGTGCCCCATGTGCATGACGGCTATGTCATCGGCCTGATCATGGCCGGCGCCCAACGTTATCGCTACCGCGGTGCAGACCACCTGGCGGGTAGCGGAACCCTGGTGCTGATCAACCCCGACGAATTGCACACGGGCCATAAAGGCACGGATGACGGGTGGTTGTATCGGGCGTTTTATCCCGACAACGAGCAGATCCTTTCGCTACTGGCCGAGCTCGAACTCCCGGCCAACAACCTTCCGGCATTTGGTGCCACGCTCTATCGCGATCCGGATCTGGTCAGCGGTTTCTGCCAATTGCACCGGTTGCTGGAAAGCCCGGCCTCGGCGCTGCAACAGCAAACGGTCTGGCGGGAAATGATGTTGTCGTTGCTGCAACGCTACGCTGGCGTGTCGACGCCCGATAACCCCGGGCTGGAACATCGCGCAGTCGCCCGGGCCAAGGAACTGCTGCAGTCTCGGCTGGCTGCACCGCCGTCCCTCGAAGAACTGGCCACAGCGGTCAACCTGTCACCTTTTCATTTCGCCCGAGTGTTCCGCCGCGCCACGGGCATGCCGCCACATACCTGGCTGATGCAGCAACGGATCGCTCGAGCGCGGGCATTATTGCGCGACGGCTGCCTGCCGCTGGAAGTGGCGACGCAATTGGGCTTCGCCGACCAGAGCCATCTGAGCCGGCAGTTCAAAAAAGTCTATGGCGTCGGCCCGGGGGCCTATCGCAGTGCCCGGCAATTACCCTAAGTCTGGCGAGGGAGCAAGCTCGCGCTCGGGCGCGAAGCGACCGTAAAGCCGACCGCTGAGTCTTACCAGACAAAACGCGATTGCAGATTTCAGGACTGCTACGCAGCCCGGCGGGAGCAAGCTCCCTCGCCACGGGTATGTTCTTGGCATAAGGGCTGCGATCGTTTGGCAACAGCGCAAGATCGTTCAAGACGGACTCAATCCGACTGCCTAAGATGCGGGCAATAAGGAGAGTCTTGATGACCCGTAAGCAGCTTTTTTCCCGAGGTATCCGCGACAGCTTTGCCATGGCCGTGGGCATTCTGCCGTTCGGGCTGATCTTCGGCACACTGGCTGGCGCCGCCGGCCTGACGTTATGGCAGGCGGTCGGCATGTCGCTGTTCGTCTATGCCGGTTCTGCGCAATTCATTGTCATCAGCCTGTTCGGGGTGGGCGCCAGCGCCGTGGTAATTCTGCTGACGACCTTTATCGTCAACCTGCGACACGTACTCTACAGCGCCACTTTACAGCCCCACGCCAGCCAACTACCGCAGCGCTGGCGGGTGTTGCTGGCGTTCTGGCTGACTGATGAAACCTTTGCCGTGGTCCAGCGTTTTTATCTGCTGCACGCAGACCCGCCGCTGGCGCACTGGTATTGGGTGGGCGTGGCCTGCTCACTGTACGTCTGCTGGGTACTCAGCTCGCTGGTCGGGGTGTTGTTCGGTCAGGCGGTACCTGACCTGGCCAGCTGGGGCCTTGAGTTCGCCATGCTGGCGACCTTTATCGGCATCGTCGTGCCATTGCTGCGCAACAAACCGCAAGTGGCAGCAGCCTTGGCGGCGGGTGCCGTGGCGTTGATGACTTACAACTGGCCCTACAAACTCGGGTTGATGGCCGCCGCGTTCAGCGGAATTGCGGTGGGCGTCGTGCTGGAGCGCCGGCAATTGGCGATGCGGTCGGAAAAGGAGCTGCGCCCATGAGTTACTGGTGGCTGATTTTCGGCATGGCAACCATCACTTTCGTCCTGCGCTACAGCTTGTTTGCCTGGCCAAACCTGAGTTTCCCACCGCTGGTTCGCCAAGGTTTGCACTACGTGCCGACTGCAGTGCTCACTGCCATTGTGGTGCCAGGCATGTTGCTGCCCGATGGCGAGCATTGGGCGCTGAACCTGAGCAATGCGTATTTGCTGGCGGGGCTGGCGGCGATTGCCATTGCCGCGTTGACCCGGCATTTGCTGGCGACCATTGGCGGCGGGTTGCTGGTGTTCTTTTTGTTGCGCTGGATGATGGGGCAGTTGCCCATTTGATCCGGTGATGGCCGAAAAGATCGCAGCCTATCGGCAGCTCCTACAGGATTGCGTACACCCGCTTATCACGGGTGTATACGGTCGGTGTAGGGGCTGCCGCAGGCTGCGATCTTTTCACTGCACACTCGATATGGAAGCGGACCTGGCTTTAATCGCCCTTCGCAACCGCCCGCTTTGGATCGGTAATCCACTCGCTCCACGATCCCGCGTACAAGCTGGCCAACGGATACCCCGCCAGACACAACGCGAACAGGTTATGGCACGCCGTTACACCGGAACCGCAATACGCCACCAGCTCTGTGGGTGAGCGATCACCCAGCTTCGCAGCGAAACGTTGTTTGAGCTGGTCCGCCGCCAGGAACCGCCCGTCGCTGCCCAGGTTTTCGCTGAATGCCGCGCATTGTGCGCCGGGGATATGCCCGGCCACGGGGTCGATCGGCTCCACCTCGCCACGGAATCGCGGCTCGGCACGAGCATCGAGCAAAGTCAGGGATGGCCGGCCGAGGCGCTTTTGCAGCTGTTCGGTGCTCAACAGCAGCGAGGTGTCAGGAGTACCGGTAAAGCTGCCTGGCGAGTTGCCAGGCGCGTCCAGACTCAATGGCAAACCGGCCGCATGCCAAGCCTTCAAACCGCCGTCGAGGATAAAAACTCCGTCGCGCTTGCCCAGCCAGGCCAGCAGCCACCAGGCGCGCGCGGCAAAGGCGCCAGGGCCGTCGTCATAAAGCACGACTTCACTGTCGGCATTGATTCCCCAGTCTTGCAAGCGCTGAACCAGCTGCGCCGGATCCGGCAGCGGATGGCGTCCGGTCACACCTTTGACCATCCGACCACTGAGATCACGCTCCAGATCGGCGAAAGAAGCACCGGCAATATGTCCTTCGGCATAACTGCGCTGTCCGTAGTCCGGGTCTTCGAGGGCAAAACGGCAATCCAGAATCACCAGCCCTTCCTGCTCCTTTTTCAGATCCAGAGCTTGAGGGCTGATCAATTGCGCAATGGGCATAGCGGGCTCCTGTGATGACGTCATAGGTTTATCCTACTGCACTTCTTCCAGTGCCTGCGCCAGCGGCACATAAAACTCCTCAAATAGCGCATTTACCGCTTCCCGCGCCTGGTCCGTGACAAATCCGGCTTCCAGCACCAGCACCTGATAGACCCCGCGCTTGATTGCTTCTTCACTCAGATGCGTGGAATTTTCCCGCGTGGTACAGAGAAAACGCACCCAGGAGGTCAGGATGATCCAGGCGTTGAGGGTCAGAGATTCGATCTGGACCTTGTCCATTCGCAGAATGCCGGCCTCAACGAAGCCCTCGTAAATGGCCCCGCCCTGAATCAGACAACGCTGGGAAAATCGTCGATAACGGTCGGCCAGTTCCGCATCGCTGTCGAGCAGGTGTTCGAGATCCCGGTGCAGGAAGCGGTAGCGCCACATGGCGGCGAGCAGCGCTTGCAGGTAATACCGCTTGTCTTCGACCGTGGCTGCGCGGCCTTGGGGTGGGCGCAAAAAACTGTCGACCAGATTTTCGTATTCACTGAACAGCACGGCGATGATCGCCTGCTTGTTGGGGAAGTGGTAGTACAGGTTGCCCGGAGAAATCTCCATGTGCGCGGCGATATGGTTAGTGCTGATGCTGCGCTCGCCCTGCTGATTGAACAACTCCAGGCTGTTCTGGACGATGCGCTCGCTGGTTTTTATCCGTGGGGCCATGGGCTTGGGCTTTAATTCAGAGTGCGTTGCCGAACATCTTACGACCTATCCCGCATCGGATAAATCAAAGCTGTCGAGGGATGTCACTTGACGCTTTAGAGTATAGACTCTAAAACTCGCTCACTAAAATAAAAAGGAGCCGTCCATGTCTGCCGACATCGCCTACCTGCAAGACTCCCAACCGCAACTGGACGAGCTCCACAGCCTGTTTACCGCCCAGCGCCAGGCCTACGCAGCCAACCCGATGCCGTCGGCAGCGCAACGCCAGCAGTGGCTCAAGGCCCTGCGCGAAGTGTTGAGCGACGAACGCCAGGCATTGATCGATGCCATCAGCCAGGACTTCAGCCATCGCAGCGCCGATGAAACCTTGCTCGCCGAGCTGATGCCCAGCCTGCACGGCATCCACTATGCCAGCAAACACCTCAAAGACTGGATGAAAGCGTCCCGACGCTCGGTGGGTGTCGCCTTCCAGCCAGCCTCGGCCAAGGTCGTCTATCAACCGCTGGGCGTGGTCGGGGTGATCGTGCCGTGGAACTATCCGCTTTACCTCGCCGTCGGGCCTTTGGTCGGTGCGTTGTCCGCCGGTAACCGGGTGATGCTCAAGCTCAGCGAGTCGACGCCGGCCACCGGGCAATTGCTCAAGCAATTGTTGGCCCGGGTCTTCCCAGAAGACCTGGTCTGCGTGGTGTTGGGGGAAGCCGAGATCGGCATGGCCTTTTCCAGACTGCGCTTCGATCACCTGCTGTTCACCGGCGCCACCAGCATCGGCAAACATGTCATGCGCGCGGCGGCGGAACATCTGACTCCGGTGACCCTGGAACTGGGCGGCAAGTCCCCGGCCATCGTCTCCACCGACGTGCCGCTCGAGGATGCGGCTGAACGCATTGCCTTCGGCAAGACCCTGAACGCCGGACAAACCTGCGTCGCTCCGGATTACGTGCTGGTGCCAGAAGACCGCGTGGGTAGCTTCATCGAAGCCTATCGCAAGGCCGTTCGCGGGTTCTATCCGAAACTCGCCGATAACCCGGACTACACCGCCATTATCAATGACCGGCAACTGGCGCGGCTTAACGGCTACCTCAGTGACGCCACAAGCAAGGGTGCGCTGCTGATCCCGCTGTTCGAGCAGAATCAGGGCCGGCGCATGGGCCACAGCCTGCTGCTGAACGTCAACGACGAAATGACCGTGATGCAGGACGAGATCTTCGGCCCGCTACTGCCCATCGTGCCCTACAAGGGCCTGGATCAGGCCTTTGCCTACATCAACCAACGGCCGCGTCCGCTGGCGCTTTACTACTTCGGCTACAACAAGGCCGAGCAACGTCGCGTGCTCGACGAGACTCACTCCGGTGGCGTTTGCATCAACGACACCCTGCTGCATGTCGCTCAGGACGACCTGCCGTTCGGCGGCATCGGCGCATCGGGAATGGGCCATTACCACGGTCATGAAGGCTTCCTGACGTTCAGCAAGGCCAAGGGCGTACTGACCAAGCAGCGGCTGAACGCGGCGAAGTTGATTTATCCGCCCTACGGTAAATCCATCCAGAAGCTGATTCAGAAGCTGTTTGTTCGCTAACCCTACTGCCGTCGGGTAATAACAATAATGACCCCAAGCCTGTCCGAATCACCCGAGTTGTCTCGCCGCGGCCTATTGAAATTCAGCCTCTGCGCCAGCGCCTTCCTGGCCACCACCGGGCTTGGCGCCAGCCTCAGCGGTTGCTCGGCCAGCACTGCGGCCAGCGGTTTTACGATTCTGCGTAGCAGTGACCTGGCATTTCTGCGGGCGCTGATTCCGGTGATGCTCGAGGGCGCCGTGGCTGCCGAGAAGATGCCCGCCGCCATCGACGGCACTCTGCAAGGCCTGGATCGCGGCCTTGATTACCTGTCGCCGGCAATGCTCAAGCTGACCCGGCAGCTGTTTGACGTGCTCGGCATGCCCGTCACCCGCGGGCCGCTGACCGGAGTCTGGGGCAGTTGGGAGAACGCCAGCGCCGATGATATCCAGCACTTTCTCAAGCGTTGGGAAAACAGCTCACTGAGCCTGCTGCGCATGGGCCACAGCTCGATTTTGCAGTTGGTGATGATGGCTTGGTACGGTCGCGCGCAATCGTGGACGCATTGCGGATATCCGGGGCCGCCCAGGATTTGAGACTTGCGCTGCTCCATTCGCGGGCAAGCCCGCTCCAAGGAGCGAGCTTGCTCGCGATTGGCCGCGTTGCGGTCATCTGCGTTTAAACCATAAAAACAAGAGAACCCGACATGCCCGTACCTGATCTGTTTCGCGAGGGCCTGGCCCGTGGCTGGAAAACCCGGGACGGCTCGCAACTCGAGCAGGACCTGACGCTGGAAGCGGACGTGGCAATCATCGGCAGCGGTGCCGGTGGCGGGACCACGGCGGAAATTCTCAGCGCCGCCGGTTACAAGGTGCTGTTGATCGAAGAAGGCCCGCTAAAGACCAGCAGCGATTTCAAGATGCTCGAAGACCAGGCCTACGCCAGCCTCTATCAGGAAGGCATCGGCCGCATGAGCAAGGACGGCGCTATCACCATCCTGCAAGGCCGTGCGGTCGGCGGCACAACGCTGATCAACTGGACCTCGAGCTTTCGAACCCCGGAGCCGACGCTCGAACACTGGGCCAAGGAACACCAGGTCAAAGGCCACAGCCCCGCCGAGATGGCGCCCTGGTTCGAAAAAATGGAGCAACGTCTCGGCATCGCACCCTGGATCATGCCGCCCAACGCCAACAACGATGTGATCAAGAAGGGTTGCGAAAAGCTCGGCTATGGCTGGCATATGATCCCACGCAATGTTCGCGGTTGCTGGAACCTCGGCTACTGCGGCTTGGGCTGCCCGACCAATGCCAAACAGTCGATGCTGGTGACCACCATTCCGGCGACACTGGAAAAAGGCGGCGAGCTGCTGTATCTGGCCCGCGCCGAGCGCCTGCTGATCAAGAACGACAAGGTCAGCAGCCTGCACTGCGTGGCCATGGATGCGCGTTGCGTCGCGCCAACCGGGCGCAGCATTACCATCAAGGCGCGGCACTATGTGCTGGCCGGTGGCGGTATCAACAGCCCGGCCTTGCTGTTGCGCTCCGAGGCGCCCGACCCTCATCGGCGGCTCGGCAAGCGGACCTTCCTGCACCTGGTGAACATGTCCGCCGGACATTTCGACGAAGTGATCAATCCGTTCTACGGCGCGCCTCAATCGATTTATTCCGACCACTTTCAATGGCAGGACGGCACCACTGGCAAAATGTCCTACAAACTCGAGGTGCCGCCACTGCACCCGGCGCTGGCCAGCACCTTGTTCGGCGGGTTCGGCACAGACAACGCCCTGCGCATGGAACAGCTGCCCCATACCCACGCCATGCTCGCGCTGCTGCGAGACGGTTTCCACCCGGACAGCCCCGGCGGCAGTGTCGAGCTGCGCGGCGACGGTACACCGGTGCTCGACTATCAGGTTTCAGCCTATGCCTGGGACGGTTTACGCCGGGCCTTTCACAGCATGGCCGAAATCCAGTTTGCTGGAGGCGCCGGACAAGTCATGCCCCTGCACAGCGATGCCCGTTTTGTGAAAACCCCGGCCGAAGCCCGTACGCTGATCGACGGTCTGAGCCTTGAGTTGTATCGCACGCGCCTGGGCAGTGCTCATGTCATGGGCGGCTGTGCCATGGGCGAAGATCCGAAAAATGCCGTCTGCGACAGCCTCGGCCGGCATCATCAGCTGAGCAATCTTTCGATCCATGATGGCTCGCTGTTTCCCACCAGTATTGGCGCCAACCCGCAGTTGTCGGTCTACGGGCTGACAGCGAAACTGGCGACTTCACTGGTCGAGCGTTTAAAAAACTCGTGAAAAAGCACACTATTCGTACTGTCTATATCGCTTTCTTACTCTAAAGGCGACTTGGCCGACCGGGACGGCTGCGATACCATCCGATTCCCCAACGGACTCCCGCCAGGACGACGCGATGAACCGAGTGTTGTACCCAGGAACCTTCGACCCTATTACCAAGGGCCATGGCGATCTGGTCGAACGCGCCGCACGCCTGTTCGACCACGTGATCATTGCCGTCGCCGCCAGCCCGAAGAAAAACCCGCTGTTTCCCCTGGACCAGCGAGTGGCGATGGCCCGAGAGGTCACCAAACATTTGCCGAACGTCGAAGTCGTCGGTTTCTCCACGCTGCTTGCGCACTTCGCCAAGGAGAAGGACGCCAATATCTTTCTGCGAGGCCTGCGGGCGGTATCGGACTTCGAATACGAGTTTCAGCTGGCCAACATGAATCGCCAGTTGGCGCCGGATGTGGAAAGCCTTTTCCTCACCCCATCGGAGCGTTATTCGTACATTTCATCGACGCTGGTTCGGGAAATCGCGGCCTTGGGCGGTGATATTGCCAAGTTCGTCCATCCTTCCGTCGCTGACGCCCTGACACTGCGGTTCAAGAAGTAACGCAGATAGGCTGCAGAAGGTTCGGGCCGCGTTCGGACGATCTTTTGCAGTCCATCGCGCCCGCGTGCACTCCGGGCGCCAATGCGGCACAATTGTGTGCATTAGTTTTCAGATGCCTGGGCCAGCCGCCCCGGCAGGAGCGCCCCATGTCCCTTATCATCACCGACGATTGCATCAATTGCGACGTCTGCGAACCCGAGTGCCCGAACGCTGCCATCTCTCAAGGCGAAGAGATCTACGTGATCGACCCGAACCTGTGCACCCAATGCGTCGGCCATTACGACGAACCACAGTGCCAGCAGGTTTGCCCGGTCGACTGCATCCCGCTGGATGAAGCGCATCCGGAAACCGAAGAACAGCTGATGGCCAAATACAAGCTCATTACTGGCAAGGTGTAAGACTGAAGTTATTGGATGTCTTCCAGGACAGGGCCAGCAGATCTATCACTCCCGCTGGCCATACTCCTCCCCGGTACACCCCAGGCAGCGCGCAAACGCCGCTTTGCCCGGATCGAGCACCAGCGCCTGGCCGGCCTCGCCGATCCCGCCGCCAAAAGCGGTGAACGGCAACGACACCACAAACACTCCCGCCCCGATGACGGTCGCCACCACCAACAATGGCCGGGCGATCAACAGGTCGCCGATCATGGCGAAGGCCGGCGGGTTCTGAATGGTGTAGCTCGGGTCGCCACTGCCGTTGCCAGAAGAGGCCAAGGCCGGCGATGTCTGCAGGCCCAGGTTCAAGGCCAGCGCAACGACGAGGGTAGGAAACAGCTTCATGACACGGTCCTTCAGCAAACAAACAAAGGCTCACTATAGACCCTGAGGTCTACTCAGCTCTGGCAACGTGGGCAATAGACGCTGGCGCGCTGCCCCAGGCGAACCTCTCGCAGGCCCGTACCGCAGACTTTGCAGTGCTCATTGCCACGGCCGTAGACGAACAATTCCTGCTGGAAGTAGCCGGGCTGACCGTCGCCACCGATAAAGTCGCGCAAGGTCGTACCTCCGCGCTCAATGGCATGGGCGAGGATGCGTTTGATCTCGATAGCCAGCTTCAGATAACGCATCCGGGAAATACCCTTGGCCTCGCGACGCGGATCGATACCGGCTGCGAACAATGCTTCAGTCGCGTAGATGTTGCCTACGCCGACCACCACGGCGTTATCCATGATGAAGGGTTTCACCGCCATCGAACGCCCGCGGGAAAGCTGGAACAACCGCTCGCCGTCAAACAGATCGGTCAGCGGCTCGGGGCCCAGGCGGATCAACAGTTCGTGATTGAGTGGATCGAGGCTCCAGAGCATCGCCCCGAACCGCCGAGGGTCGGTGTAGCGCAACGCCAGGCCCGACTCCAGTTCGATATCCACATGTTCGTGCTTGGCCGCCGGCATGCCGACTTCCACCAGGCGCAAATTCCCCGACATGCCCAAATGGCTGATCAGCGTCCCGACCTCGGCATTGATCAGCAGGTACTTGGCCCGCCGATCGACCTTCACGATGCGCTGCCCGGACAGGCGCACATCGAGGTCTTCCGGGATCGGCCAGCGCAAGCGCCGGTCACGGACGATCACCCGGCTGACGCGCTGGCCTTCCAGGTGCGGGGCGATTCCGCGCCGAGTGGTTTCGACTTCCGGTAATTCAGGCATGACGCTCTCAGGTCAGGAAATAACCGACGCTCAACGGTGAACGCCCAATTCGCGAATCGACTCTTTGAGGTTCTCGAAGTCGTAGTCCGAGAGACCGACATAATCGAGCACCAGATGGCCGATGCTGTTCCACTCATGGTCATCGATCTGATTGCCCAACACCCGGTACGAGGCACAGATATGTTCGGCCATCTTCAGAATCGCCAACAGGTTCTTCAACTGGTTGTTGCGCGACGATTCATCGCTGAAGATCGCCAGCGCATTGTGGTGATTGGCAATGGCATCGCTCACGTGATCCGGCAAACGCCACGACTTCGCGGTGTAGTAGCCGACCACCGCATGATTGGTGTTGAACGCGCGATTTTCGGTGTCCACCACGCGGCATTGCGGGCCGGCACACGCATAAGACTCTTCAAGAACGCTCATGTAGTTGGGGAAGCGCTTGAGCATCAGCGGCACTCCACAATCATGAAACAAACCCAGAGCATAGGCTTCATCGACCGCTTGCGAGCCAATGCGCTTGGCCAGCGTCAGGGAGGTCATCGCCACATCCTGGGCGGTATCCCAGAAACGGTTCAGCGTAAGAATAGTGTCGTCGTTCATCTCGCCCTTGATCGACTGGGCGTTGATCAAATTGATAATCGAGCGACTGCCCAACAGGTTCACTGCGCGTTGTATCGACGCGATCTTGTTGCTCAGCCCGTAATACGGCGAGTTGACGATCTTGAGCAGCGCACCGGAGAGGCCTGGATCCTGGGCAATCAACCGAGAGATTACTTCCAGATCCGGGTCCGGCATGTACTGCTCCATCTGCAAATCCACCATGATTTGCGGTTGAGGCGGCACGCTGATGCCTTGCAGGGCCTGTTGAATCTGTTCGGGGGAAAGCTCTTGGGACATAGGTACACACTCTGGACTAGACGGCGATTCTAACCTTTATAAAGTCCGATCTGACACATCGTGTTTTACAGCCCATCCGGCAGCGCGGCCAATTGCCAAGCAACACGCTATACTCCCGCTCTTTTTTCCGGAGCGACGTCATGTCCCTGCCAAGCCTGCGCCTCAAAGCCAACGCCGACCGTCGCCTGCGCAACGGCCACCTGTGGGTTTACAGCAATGAAATCGATGTAGCAGCCACCCCACTGCACGGCTTCAAGGCGGGCGATCAAGCGATTCTGGAAGCTGCCGGCGGCAAGCCGCTGGGCATCGTCGCCATGAGCCCGAATAACCTGATCTGCGCACGCTTGCTGTCCCGGGACATCAAGTTGCCGCTGGACAAGTCGCTGCTGGTGCACCGCCTCAACGTAGCCCTGTCCCTGCGCGACCGGCTGTTCGACAAGCCGTTCTATCGCCTGGTCTATGGTGACTCCGACCTGCTGCCGGGCCTGGTGGTCGACCGTTTCGGCGACATCCTGGTGGTCCAGATCGCTTCGGCGACCATGGAAGCCCATAAAGACGACGTGATCGCCGCGTTGACTCAGGTCATCAAGCCAAGCGGCATTCTGTTCAAGAACGACTCTGCCGCCCGTGATGCCGAAGGTCTGAATCGCTACGTCGAAACCGTCTTTGGCCTGGTGCCGGAGTGGGTGGCCCTGGAAGAGAACGGCGTGAAATTCGAAGCGCCGGTCATGGAAGGCCAGAAAACCGGTTGGTTCTACGACCACCGCATGAACCGCGCCCGCCTCGCCCCGTACGCCAAGGGCAAACGTGTGCTCGACCTGTTCAGCTACATCGGCGGTTGGGGCGTGCAAGCTGCAGCCTTCGGCGCCAGTGAAGTGTTCTGCGTCGATGCTTCGTCCTTCGCCCTGGACGGCGTCGAGCGCAACGCCGCGTTGAACGGTTTTGCCGAGAAAGTCACCTGCATCGAAGGCGACGTCTTCGAAGCCTTGAAAGAACTGAAAGCCAGCGAAGAACGCTTCGACGTCATCGTCGCCGACCCACCGGCGTTCATCAAACGCAAGAAAGACCTGAAGAATGGTGAAGGCGCTTACCGTCGCCTGAACGAGCAAGCCATGCGCCTGCTCAGCAAAGACGGCATCCTGGTCAGCGCTTCGTGCTCCATGCACTTGCCCGAGGACGATCTGCAAAACATCCTGCTGACCAGCGCCCGTCACCTGGACCGTAATATCCAGCTGCTCGAACGCGGCGGCCAGGGTCCGGACCATCCAGTACATCCGGCCATCGCCGAAACGCGCTACATCAAGAGCATTACCTGCCGGTTGCTGCCTAACAGCTAAGGCAGCGCCCTACTGTAGGAGCGTCGACCGACTGCTCCTACAGTACTCTCGGAATCTTCCCTCGCACCTCCACATTGACTTCCTCCGCCATCAATTCAATCCTCGTCCACCCCTCATGGACTGAGCGCACTGATTGATGATCCGCCCTAGTCACCCCACGAAAAAATTGTCTGTCATCCTGCTATTGATGACCATGACGTTGCTAGGCGTTTTCCCTCTGGATGTGGTTCTCCCGTCCTTTCCCGCCCTGTCCGACTACTTCCAGACCTCGTCCTCCGACATTGCCCTGTCCGTAAGCGTGTTTGCCATCGGCCTGGCGTTGTCCGTGGCGCTGATTGGACCGCTGTCCGATTTGCTGGGGCGCAAGAAGCTGCTTCTGTGCGGCATTGCCGTCGCGGTGGTCGGCGCAACGGGCTGCCTGTTTTCCGGCGAGTACCACTGGTTTCTGGGCTTTCGCGTGATTCAGGCCGTGGGCTGCGGGTCTTTTGTGTTGTCTCAGGCACTGGTCCAGGACCTGTTCGCCGGCAGGGAACAGGAACAAATCAGGATCTGGATGGTGACTGGCGGCGGGGTTTTCATTTCGATTTCGCCCCTGCTCGGGACCTGGCTGCAATTACATCTGGGCTGGCAGGGCAGCTTTTTTGTTTTTATCACACTGGCGGTCATCGTCTGGCTGAAAGCCTGGTTCCTGCTGGAAGAAACCCGGCGCAGTAGCGCAGCATCGCCCCACAGTTTTTTCAGTGCTTACTGGCTGGTTTGTTCGGATATCCGTTTCATCGGCAATTGGCTGATTTCCGCCCTGGCCTTTGCCTGCCATTTCTCGTTTATCGTCATTTCGCCGATCATTTTCATGGAGCGGCTAAAGTTCTCGGCCTACGAGTTTGCATGGGCTTTGTTGCTGTATGGCGTGGCCTATGTGTTCGGCGGGATTGTCGCCAGTGTTATGCATCGGCGGCTGCAAGCAGACACCCAGATTACTATTGGCCTGCTGCTGATCGCCTTGTCAGGCCTGGTGATGTTGTGGCTCGCCAGTCAGCTCGGCACCAGCGCTGCCACGGTATTGATCCCCATGCTGATTTGCACGGCCGGCACCACCATTGCCAGGCCCATTGCGAACTCCAGGGCCATGAGCCTCTACCCGCAAAACGCCGGAACCTCTACTTCGGCCGGCGGCGTGCTGATTTTCATGTGCGGCGGCTTGATAAGCGTTGTGATCAATCTGGTGTCCGAGGACCTGACCACCGCCCTGGCGCTGTGTTTTTTGATGCTGAGCACCCTAAGTCTTGGCTTGAATGCGCTGATCAGTCGGCGTAACAGACACATCCAGATCCACTGTCAAAAAGACAATCCTGTCCGTCCAACTTAACGTGGAGCGTCCAATTGCAGAGAGGACAATGGAATGTCCACAACACCTCACGCCCATCACTTTCTCGGAATCCGGGTGTATGTATCTGCTCATCGCCGTTACTCATCAGGAGTGAGCTTGCTCGCGAAAAATTAACAGGCGCCACGACATATCAGGCACACCGCATCATCGTTAACGTTTATCGCGAGCAATCAGCGTCGACCGGCTGTGCCTGCAGGGACGTGGAGTACGCGCGTCCCGTCATCGCACCATTCCTTCCTGGCGCCAGCGGTGTAGAATCGGCGGATTCATCGCCAGTCATCCCCCGGCGGGTTTATGAGCTCAAGCCCAGACACGCGGCGATCCCGCAGTGTTAACGGCATCTTCCGGGCACACGGCCATTTCTGTGTGTTCCAGACGTCAATAGAAGCTCACTTCCCTTTTGATACCTGATTAGCCGCCCGGAGTGCTTCATGCCTGATTACCGCTCGAAAACATCCACCCATGGCCGCAACATGGCCGGCGCTCGCGCACTGTGGCGCGCCACGGGGATGAAGGATGACGACTTCAAAAAGCCGATCATCGCCGTTGCCAACTCGTTCACTCAATTCGTACCGGGCCACGTCCACCTCAAGGACATGGGCCAACTGGTCGCCCGCGAGATCGAGCGCGCCGGTGGTGTCGCCAAGGAATTCAACACCATTGCGGTGGATGACGGCATCGCCATGGGCCATGACGGCATGCTCTATTCGCTGCCGAGCCGCGAGATCATCGCCGACTCCGTCGAGTACATGGTCAACGCTCACTGCGCCGATGCGATCGTCTGCATCTCCAACTGCGACAAGATCACCCCCGGCATGCTGATGGCGGCCTTGCGCCTGAACATCCCGGTGATCTTCGTTTCCGGCGGGCCGATGGAAGCGGGTAAAACCAAGCTCGCCAGCCACGGTCTGGACCTGGTCGACGCCATGGTGATCGCCGCCGACTCAAGCGCTTCTGACGAGAAAGTCGCTGAATACGAGCGCAGCGCCTGCCCGACTTGTGGTTCGTGCTCCGGCATGTTTACCGCCAACTCGATGAACTGCCTGACCGAAGCTCTTGGTCTGGCCTTGCCAGGCAACGGCTCGGCACTTGCCACCCACAGCGATCGCGAGCAGCTGTTCCTGCAAGCCGGCCGCACCATTGTCGATCTGTGCCGTCAGTACTACGGCGACAACGATGACTCCGTATTGCCGCGCAACATCGCCAACTTCAAGGCGTTCGAGAACGCCATGACGCTGGACATCGCCATGGGTGGCTCGACCAACACCATCCTGCACTTGCTGGCTTCGGCTCAGGAAGCCGAGATCGACTTCAACCTGCAGGACATCGATCGCCTGTCGCGTAAAGTCCCGCAACTGTGCAAGGTCGCGCCGAACATCCAGAAGTACCACATGGAAGACGTGCATCGCGCCGGCGGGATCTTCAGTATCCTCGGCGAACTGGCCCGTGGCGGCTTGCTGCACACCGACCTGCCGACCGTGCACAGCAAGACCCTGGCCGACGGCATCGCCAAATGGGACATCACCCAGACTGACGATGAAGCCGTTCACACTTTCTTTAAAGCAGGCCCGGCCGGCATCCCGACCCAGACCGCATTCAGCCAGTCGACACGTTGGGAAACCCTGGATGACGACCGTGAAAACGGCTGCATCCGCAGTGTCGAGCACGCTTACTCGCAAGAAGGCGGCCTGGCTGTGTTGTACGGCAACATCGCCCTGGACGGCTGCGTGGTGAAAACCGCCGGTGTCGACGAGTCGGTTCATGTGTTCGAAGGCAACGCAAAAATCTTTGAAAGCCAGGACAGCGCCGTACGCGGCATCCTCGCTGACGAAGTAAAGGCCGGCGACATCGTGATCATTCGTTACGAAGGCCCGAAAGGCGGTCCGGGCATGCAGGAAATGCTCTACCCGACTTCCTATCTGAAATCCAAAGGACTGGGCAAAGCCTGCGCTTTGCTCACCGACGGCCGCTTCTCCGGCGGTACCTCGGGCCTGTCCATCGGTCACGCTTCGCCTGAAGCAGCAGCCGGCGGCGCCATTGGCCTGGTGCGCGATGGCGACAAGGTGCTGATCGACATTCCAAACCGCTCGATCAACCTGTTGATCAGCGATGAAGAGATGGCTGGTCGCCGTGCCGAGCAGGATCAGAAAGGCTGGAAACCGGTGGAAGTGCGTCCACGCAAAGTGACTACCGCGCTAAAGGCCTACGCCTTGCTGGCGACCAGCGCCGACAAAGGCGCTGTGCGTAACAAGGCGATGCTCGACGGTCTGTAAGCGTCAATCTCAGCAATACAAACGCCCCGGTAGGAGCTGCCGCAGGCTGCGATCTTTTCCGGGGCGGCACCCATCCCCAGGATCAAAAGATCGCAGGCTTCGCCAGCTCCTACGCCGACCGGGTACACCCGTGAAACTCTGGCTACACGCGATCCCGTAGGAGCTGCCGCAGGCTGCGATCTTTTCCGGGGCGGCGCCCATCCCCAGGATCAAAAGATCGCAGGCTTCGCCAGCTCCTACGCCGACCGGGTACACCCGTGAAACTCTGGCTATACGCGCAGGCTGCGATCTTTTTCGGGGCGGCACCAATCCCAGAAGATCAAGATCAAAAGATCGCAGGCTTCGCCAGCTCCTACAGGATATCTTCCGGCTTGACGATCACCCAGTTCTTGTCCGCTGTCACCTCCAGGCCCTCTTTGGCCTGAGCCGCGGCGTGCTTGGCCATCATGCCGTTAATCTGGGTCATGTATTTGTCTTTGCGATTGATCCACAGGTGGATGCCGCCCTTGGCCACGTCGACGCTGTGAAACAACATGTAGCCGTCGCTGGTCGGGGTATCGCCGCCCACCAGAACCGGTTTTTTCCATTCATCGATGTAGGTCAGGATCGCCGCCTGCTTGCCAGCCATCCAGGTTGCAGGAGTCCACAGGTACGGCGTCAACTCGAGACCGAGGTTGGCCTTCTCGTCATATTTTCCGGCGGTGATCTGCTTGCGCGCGGTGGTCAGGTCGCCGGTCTTGGGGTCCTTGAGCAGCAGGGTCACGCCAATCACGTTCTGCGGTTTGACGTTGTAGCCGTACTTCGGATCGGAAGCGACCATCCGGACCAGTTCTTCGGAAGCGGCGGTCATTACGTAGACCTCGATGCCGTTCTCCATCAGCTTGTTGTAGAGTTCTTTCTGCCCAGTGAAGATCTTCGGTGGATTCACTTCGATGGTCTTGACCACGTCGCCTTCGTAGTAAGTGCTCGACACCGGCTTGCCGGAGGCCATCAGCTCGTCGACGTAGCCCTTGAGTTCCTTGAGGGTAAAACCGGAGAAGACTTGCGCGACCCATGGGTAGCAGACCATGTCGTCAAGTTCGCAAAGGCGGTAGTAGTAACTGAACAGGCTTTCCTTATGGTCGGCGGTGTCCTTGAACGGGATCAGCTTCAGGGAGGGATCGAGTTTCTCGCGAGTGATCAGGCCCTTGTTTTCCATGAACGGCAACAAAGACTCTTCCAGATCGTAGCGGTAACTGGTGTTGTCCATGTCGAACACCGCGTAGTTACCTTTGTTGGCGTTGGCCGCGATCATCGCGTCCAGTTGCCTGGCCTGATCCTGCGGCCAATGCTTCAAGTCGGTGGCGAACGCCTGACCGACAAGGCCCAGGCACAGCGCAACGGCAAACAACCTCGGAGCGAGCTTCATGTGCGTTTTCTCCCTGAATTGAAGCTATCGACGCTAACAAATCCGCATGACAGCTCTCTCCTGCGCGCGACCGCTTGCGTCCTGATCACGTCATCGGCATTCGCCTGAGCGTCAGCGGCTTATTCCAAAAACGACAGCAACCATTCCATTCGGGTATTAATTCGTTAGATATCAAACTGTTAGGATTCGCGGTTCGCAATCGCAACCAAAGGCGATTGGCTCAAGTCTTTATGGAGCTTCAATGAATCTGCCGCTGATCCTCAATCTGCTGGTATTCCTCGCCCTGTTGCTGGGCCTGGCACAAACCCGCCACACCACCTGGAGTCTGGCCAGGAAGGTCCTGCTGGCGTTGGTGCTGGGCGTAGTCTTCGGTGTCGCGTTGCACAGCATTTATGGTGCCGGCAACCCGGTCCTGAAAGCCTCAATCGGCTGGTTCGATCTGGTGGGCAACGGCTACGTGCAGTTACTGCAAATGATCGTGATCCCGCTGGTGTTCGCCTCGATCCTCAGCGCCGTGGCCCGTCTGCACAACGCTTCGTCGCTGGGCAAGATCAGCTTCCTGACCATCGGCACCCTGCTGTTCACCACCGCCGTCGCCGCGCTGATCGGCATCGGCTTGACCAACCTGTTTGGCCTGACCGCTGAAGGTCTGGTGGCCGGCACTCAGGAACTGGCACGCCTGCAATCCATTCAGACCGACTACGCCGGCAAGGTTGCCGATCTGAATATCCCGCAATTGCTGCTGTCGTTCATCCCGCAGAACCCGTTCGCCGACCTGGCCCGGGCCAAGCCGACGTCGATCATCAGTGTGGTGATCTTCGCCGCGTTCCTTGGAGTCGCCGCGCTGCAACTGCTCAAGGATGATGTCGAAAAAGGCCAGAAAGTGCTTAGCGCTATCGACACCCTGCAAGCCTGGGTCATGCGCCTGGTTCGCCTGGTGATGAAGCTCACACCCTATGGTGTGCTGGCGCTGATGACCAAAGTGGTCGCCGGCTCCAACCTGCAAGACATCATCAAGCTCGGCAGTTTCGTGGTGGTGTCGTACATCGGCCTGGGTCTGATGTTCGTGGTTCAC
This sequence comes from Pseudomonas sp. KH_050, assembly GCF_057838875.1. Taxonomy (NCBI): domain Bacteria; kingdom Pseudomonadati; phylum Pseudomonadota; class Gammaproteobacteria; order Pseudomonadales; family Pseudomonadaceae; genus Pseudomonas; species Pseudomonas sp. KH_050. The sequence goes on from NZ_CM174478.1 coordinate 6,310,737, forward strand.
GGCCTGCTGGTATCGGTGGCCGGGATCAACCCGCTGCGCTTCTTCCGTAAAATCTGGCCGGTGCTGACCTTTGCCTTCACTAGCCGCTCCAGCGCCGCGAGCATTCCGCTGAGCATCGAAGCACAGACTCGTCGCCTGGGCGTTCCGCAATCGATCGCCAGCTTTGCCGCCTCCTTTGGCGCGACTATTGGCCAGAACGGTTGTGCCGGACTCTACCCGGCGATGTTGGCGGTGATGGTCGCACCGACCGTCGGCATCAACCCGCTGGATCCGCTGTGGATCGCGACGCTGGTGGCGATTGTGACCTTGAGTTCGGCCGGGGTTGCCGGTGTCGGCGGTGGTGCGACTTTTGCCGCGCTGATCGTGCTGCCGGCCATGGGATTACCGGTGTCACTGGTGGCGCTGCTGATCTCGGTCGAACCGCTGATCGACATGGGCCGTACCGCGTTGAACGTCAGCGGCTCGATGACCGCCGGCGCAATCACCAGCCAGATCATGCAGCAGACTGATAAAGAGCTGCTGGATACAGACGAACATGGGGAACTGGTGCAGGCGTAGGAGCTGCCGCAGGCTGCGATCTTTTGATCTTTGTGCCCGCTAAAAGATCGCAGCCTGCGGCAGCTCCTACGGGGGCGGGCCGGGCGGGGTTCCAATGCCCGCGAAGCTTTTAGGCTTTCTCCCACACCTCGAAGCTGTACGCCGGCTTGTCATCCACTGCCGGATTCGGGGTCTCGGACACCAGCTTCCACTGCCCCGAATCAAACTCCGGAAACCACGCATCGCCCTGCGGGCTTAGTGCCACGCGAGTCAGGTACAGCCGATCGGCCTGCGCCAACCCTTGCGCATACAGCTGCGCGCCGCCTATCAGCATCACCTCATCGACGCCTTGCTCGCGGGCCCATTCCTGTGCGCGGACCACGGCGGCCTCCAATGACGGATAAACCTCCGCGCCTTCCAGACGCAAATCCGCCTGACGACTGACCACGATGTTCAGCCGGCCCGGCAGCGGACGACCGAGGGAATCCCAGGTCTTGCGCCCCATGATGATCGGCTTGCCGAGGGTGGTGGCCTTGAAGTATTTGAAATCCCCCGGCAAGTGCCAGGGCATGCTGTTGTCGACGCCGATCACGCGGTTTTCACCGAGGGCTGCGATCAGGCTGAGGGGGAGAGTTTTATTCATGCCGGCGAGGATACCAGAGGCTCACTCGCCCGCAACGTACCCCGATCAGCGCACAGCGGTTATGCTCTTGGCTCACTTGAGCAATGGGATGCCGCGTGACTGCACTGACCCCGCTGGAAAACCTCTGGCTGACTGAAACCGTACGCCTGCGTGAAGAACACGCAGGGCCCTTGGAAGACCTCGAAGCCAATCGCCTGGCCCGCAACGCCGGGGGCGACCTGCCGAGCCGAATCCAGTCCCGCGCCAGGTGGCTGGCCGACCGCGATGGGCTCACCGACGCGCTACGCCATTGGCTGCAGGGCGCACGGCTGGCCTTGATCGTACTGGCGCTGCTGGCGATAGTCAGCGGCGCCGGACTGGCGTTTGCCGCGCTGGGTAACGGCCAGGCTCCGGTCAATGTGTTCTGGGCACTGGGCAGCCTGCTCGGGTTGAACGTGCTACTGCTGCTCGGCTGGGCCCTGGGCCTGCTGTTCGCCGCAGAACAAGGCGCCAGCCTGGGGCGCTTATGGTTGTGGCTCAGCGAAAAACTCGCCCGGGATGCCAAAGCCGCACAACTGGCACCCGCGCTGTTGCTGTTACTACGACGCAAAAAGCTCAATCGCTGGGCCGTTGGTGTGCTGGTCAATAGCTTGTGGCTGTTGGCACTGCTCAGCGCCCTCGCGATTGTGCTGATGCTGCTGGCGACCCGGCGCTATGGTTTTGTCTGGGAGACCACCATTCTCGGTGGCGAGACCTTTGTCGCCATGACCCAGGCGTTGGGTGCCCTGCCCGCCCTGTTGGGTTTCAGTGTGCCGACCGAGGACATGATCCGCGCCAGCGGCGATGCCGCGCTGAATATCGAAAGCGCCCGCCAAGCCTGGGCCGCGTGGCTGGTCGGGGTACTGCTGGTCTATGGGGTATTGCCGCGTCTGCTGCTGACGCTGTTGTGTTTATGGCGCTGGAAGCACGGCCGTTCGACCTTGCACCTCGACCTGAACCTGCCTGGCTATAGCCAATTGCGCGAACGCTTGATGCCCAGCAGTGAACGGCTCGGTATCAACGATGCCGCACCCGAGCAATTGCCGGTGATCCAGAGTGGCGTCAGCGCACAGGAAAGTGATGGTGCATTGCTGGTCGCCATCGAGCTGGACGATCAACGCCCATGGCCGCCGCAACTGCCAAAAACCGTTAAAGACGCCGGCATCCTCGACAGCCGTGAATCCCGGCAAAAGCTCCTGGAGCAAATGAGCCGCTTTCCCCCGGCACGTCTGGCGATTGCTTGCGACCCGCGTCGCTCGCCGGATCGCGGCAGCCTGGCGCTGATCGCCGAACTGGCCCGCAGTGCCACGGCGACCCGCGTCTGGCTGCTGCAGGCGCCGCCGGGCCAGGCACTGGATGCCGAGCGCCTTGGCGACTGGCACGTTGCTCTGCAGCAGCTGGAGTTGCCGTTCGCCGATTGCGCCCCGTTGAACTGGTTGGAGCACGGACATGACTAAGCCACTGAAACTGGCCGTGGTCGGTCACACCAATGTCGGCAAAACTTCGCTGCTGCGCACCCTGACCCGGGATGTCGGCTTCGGCGAAGTCTCCCATCGCCCAAGCACGACCCGCCACGTCGAAGGTGCGCGGTTGTCGGTGGACGGCGAAGCCTTGCTCGAGCTTTACGACACTCCGGGCCTGGAAGATGCCATCGCTCTGCTCGACTATCTGGAGCGCCTGGAACACCCCGGCGAACGCCTCGACGGCCCGGCGCGCCTAGCGCGGTTTCTCGATGGCAGCGAGGCGCGCCAGCGTTTCGAACAGGAAGCCAAAGTCCTGCGCCAATTGCTGGCCTCGGATGCCGGCTTGTATGTGATCGACGCCCGCGAGCCAGTGCTGGCCAAGTACCGCGATGAACTGGCAGTGCTCTCCAGCTGCGGCAAGCCACTATTACCGGTGCTGAATTTCGTCAGCAGTGCCAACCACCGCGAACCCGATTGGCGCGAAGCCCTGGCCCGCCTGGGGTTGCATGCACTGGTACGTTTCGACAGCGTGGCACCGCCGCAGGACGGCGAGCGACGACTCTACGAGAGCCTCTCCCTGCTGCTGGAAAGCTCTCGCGGCCAGCTGGAGCGGTTAATTGCCGACCAGCACAAGCAACGCCTGGCTCGTCAGCAAAGTGCCGCGCGCTTGATCGCCGAACTGTTGATTGACTGCGCGGCCTGTCGCCGTAGCGTGGTCAGCCAGGCCGAGCAAGAACAGCAAGCCATCAGCGAATTGCGCAAAGCCGTTCGCCAGCGCGAACAACGCTGCGTCGAAGCGTTGCTCAAGCTCTATGCCTTCCGCCCGCAGGACGCTGCCGCCAGTGATTTACCCCTGCTCGATGGCCGCTGGGGCGATGACTTGTTCAACCCGGAAACCCTCAAGCAACTTGGCGTTCGGGTCGGTGGCGGGATCGCCGCGGGCGCGGCGGCCGGCGCCGGGGTGGACTTGCTGGTCGGCGGCCTGACCCTGGGTGCCGCCGCGCTGGCCGGGGCCATTGCTGGAGGCGCACTGCAAACCGCCCGCAGCTATGGCAGCCGCTTGCTCGACAAGATCAAGGGCCAGCGTGAGTTGACCGTCGACGATAGCGTGCTGCGGTTGTTGGCCCTGCGCCAACGGCAATTACTGCAAGCGCTGGACCTGCGCGGGCATGCGGCGATGGACAGCATTCAGGTCGCCACCCCGCAAGACAAAACCTGGCGTGAAGGGAAATTGCCCGAGGCTCTGAACAAGGCACGGGCGCATCCGCAGTGGTCGTCGCTTAATTCTCATGCGCGGTTGAGTCAGGCGGAACGGCAGGAGCAGGTCGAAGCATTGGCGCAACAGCTCAACCAACGCTAGACAGGTCTGCCCGGCCCTAAGGTGTGTCAAAAAAACTTTCGGCGCATAAGCGATCCCTCTGACGAGCAATTATCGCCAATTGAATTTCATAGCCGTCAGGTCGACTGGCGATTAGTACCATTTGAATGCCAAGAAGCTGCTACTCATCAACTTGATCAGCTTCTTGTCCGCTTTATCGATCACTCCATTTCTATCGATATCGTTATTGGTAAAGGATTCCAGCATACTGTCATCATCACTATCATACGCAGCAGCGCTATAAACCAATGTTAGCCGGCCCCCTGCACAACCGTCTTCATAGAAATTCAGTTTGACGGCTTGAGGAGCCCCTTCCCTGGAATAAGATTCAACCGCAACAGTGAGATAGCGGTGCCAGTTATCATGCTGATTGAACCAGTTCAATGCCAGAAACGTGTTGGCAAACATCCTTAACCACTGCTTGTCTGCAACATTGTATTTACCATCATTATTGACATCTCCAGAGAACTCGAAATCGATCTGTTCATCGGCGTTGATATCTATCGCGACAGCTTCATGAATCAACTCATCAGGGGTATATGATTTTTTACGATAGAAGTGAAGCCACACTGTATCAGCCATCCCATTGCCGCTTCTATCCTGAGCAGTGACTTTTAAGTAGCGCATATTGAACCCCTATAAAAAACCGCCACACCGTTAGAGTGACGGCCATAAGACAGCCTCTCAAAAACTCGCCCACAATATAGTTTTTGCCTCATGTATCATTTCATCAGGGCAGCGGGAATATTTTTGATAGAAATTAAATATTACAGTATCGGCTTTATCGTTATTGCTACGATCCTGGGCAGCCGCTCTGAAATAACGCATGGTATTCACTCCTTCGACTTATGAGACAAACACCTTAATTTGAGCATTGCACCTTCACAAGCCGACGCGTCTTCGTTTACCGTAAGAATACTTCTCCGTTCACTATAAGACTAGTGACGCTAGAGTCAGTCCCAGTGAAGCGCCAGCGTGTTGAGGCGTGGCCGACTGAGCCAAAGACATCGACCACTTTGCGAACCGCTTGTTCGTACTACACCAACAGCACCCGATTTGCCTTGGCCTTCAGCAGCCGAGCGGTTATTTCCATCTAAACTTCAGGAAAGTATCAGCCAGCCGCCGGACCAGCGCCTCGTCCACTTCGTCGATAATGCCGTCATGGTTCACATCAAAATGGATGTTCCACTCCAGCGTCCCATTGTTGTCAAAGTCGTAGGCAGCATGCCAGGAGGCCAGCGTTCGCTCGCTTGCCTCGCCAGTACCTTCGTGCAACTGCAAACGTACGGTGTCGGGCGTACCATCGGCATAGAAGTCTTCAGCGAATATTTTGAGGTAGCGCTTCCAGACCGCCCCACGATTGAACCAGTTCAGCTGCAGATAGGCGTTGGCGAACGTCTCCAGTAATCGCTCATCGACGACGTTTTCCCGACCATTGTTTGTCACATCGCCCATTTTGTAGTCGACCTTGCCATCAGCTGTCAGGTCCAGAGCAAAAGCCGTATTGACCAGAATATCTTCAGCCTCACCTCCCGACTGCTCATAAAACTGAAGAAGTACCGTTTCTGCTTTGCCATTTCGAAGACGATCTTGAGCGGTAACTTTTAAAGTTCTCGATGCCCTGCCCACAAAGATGCCCGATGTCGTGAAAGAACGCTGCCAGCACCACCTCATCGTCGAAGCCTTCGGCCAGCGCCAGCTGTGCGGCCTGGGACATGTGCTCGAGCTGCGACACCGGTTCACCGATGTAATCGCTGTCACCGAATTGCTCATACAAGCCGAAGACCTCGGCGATGACCTGCTCACTGCTATTCATCCAGTTTCTCCCAACAAGGTCGCGACATTTCGCTCAGCCATTGCCGGCCCGACACTCATGCCCACACCGGTGTGCATCAGCGCGATACTCACCCCCGGTGCCGGGCGCAGGAACGAAAATGGACCCGGCCCGCGAGAACCATAGACGCCCTGCCAGCGCTCGACCACCTGCACCTTGCAACCCAGTGTCTGCTCGGCCAGTTCGATCAACCAGTTGTCCACCTGCTCACCGTTGAACGGTGATGGATCACGGGCGTAATCGTGGGAGTCACCGATGATCAGCTCGCCGTAAGGTGTAGGGCTGATCAATAGATGAATCCCGTGTTCGTGCAGATGTGGCGCCTGGCGCAGGATCTGCGCTTGCACCGCCGCGGCTTCAGGCAGATCGGCAAACGCGCCGTAATGCACGCAACTCAGACCGGTCAACAATGCATGTTGCAGATTCAGGTTGAGCTGCGGTCGAGCGCGGAGCATTTGCAGACGACAGATTTGCGGGTTCAGTTCAGCGATCTGCTCGGCCAGCAACGTCTGATAATCATGACCGGAACAGACCACGATTTGCTTGCCACCGAAGGTCCCCGCAGTGCTGTGCAACTGGCCTGGTTCGATGTCACGAACCAGCGTCGAGAAATGAAACTCCACACTCAGCTCGCGGCGCAGGTAGTCGATCAGTTTAGGTATCGCTTCGCGGGAGTACAGTTGCTGATCATCCAGACCGTGCAATGCCGCGCGATGATGACTGAACTGGCCAGCATACAAGTCGCGCAATGCCGCACCGCGCAGCAGCTCGACTCGGTAGCCGTGCTCCACCGCGCGACCGGCGCAGAACGCTTCGAGCACGTGTTCTTCGGCTTCGTTGCGGGCAAACAGGTACGAACCGTTGCGCTTGAGTTGCAGACCCGCCAGTTGTGCCCATTGGCCCCAGATATCGCGACTGGCCCGCGCCAGATCAAGCATCGGCCCAGGCGGTTGGCCAGTGACCAGTGCCTGGCCGAAATTACGCACCGAAGCGCCCAAGGGCGTTTCGCTGCGTTCGAAAACTTTGACCTTGAGACCGCGTTTGGCCGCGGCATAAGCGTGGGACAGGCCGAGAATGCCCGCGCCGACGATCAGCATGTCGCTGTGATTAGCCATGTTTTATGCCCTGAGTAATTCTTGCGCACAACGGAGATCCCCTGTGGCGAGGGAGCTTGCTCCCGCTCGGCCGCGAAGCGGTCGTAAACCCGGTGAACGCATTCCTTCTGAAGGACTACGGTTGCTGGTTTGGGACTGCTTCGCACTCCAGCGCGAGCAAGCTCCCTCGCCACAGGGGGGTTGTGTTACTTGGCAGCCACTTTCTCCGACTTGCCGTCATAGCGCTTGCGCCATTCAGTGAGAATCTCGTCACGGTTCTTCGAGGCCCAGGCGAAGTCGTTCTTGATCAGGCGCTGCTCGTAGTCGGCCGGCAGTTCGGTCTGCGGCTTGGCGATGCCGGGTTGCGCGAGTACCGCGAAGTTCTCTTTGTACAATTCCATCGCCGCCGGGCTGGCGGAGAAGTCGGCGAGTTTCTTCGCCGCGTCTTCATGTGGAGTGCCCTTGATCACCGCAGTCGCTTCGATTTCCCAGCCCAGGCCTTCTTTTGGCAGGACAATATCCAGCGGTGCGCCCTGGCGCTTGAGCTGTACCGCCGGGTATTCGAAGGAGATGCCGATCGGGAACTCACCCGCTGCCGCCAGCTTGCAAGGCTTGGAACCGGAGTGAACGTACTGGCCGATGTTCTGGTGCAGGTCATCCATGTACTGCCAGCCCTGCTTCTCGCCGAAGGTCTGCAGCCAGGCGCTGACGTCGAGGAAACCGGTACCGGACGACGCCGGGTTGGGCATGACGATCTTGCCTTTGTACTCAGGCTTGGTCAGGTCCTGCCAGCTCACCGGCTTGGTCAGGCCCTGCTTCTCGGCTTCGACGGTGTTGAAACAAATGGTCGCGGCCCAGACGTCCATGCCGACCCAGGCTGGAGGGTTGGCCGCGTCGCGGTAGTTGCTGCCGATCTTGCCCAGGTCCTTCGGCGCATAGCTTTGCAGCATGCCTTGCTGATCGAGGATCGCCAGGCTCGACGCCGCCAGGCCCCAGACCGCGTCAGCCTGCGGACGGGCTTTTTCAGCCAGCAGTTTAGCGGTGATGATCCCGGTGGAGTCGCGCACCCACTTGATCTCGACGTCCGGATTAGCTGCTTCGAAGGCCTGTTTGTAAGTCTTCAGTTGCTCGGCCTCGAGGGCGGTGTAGACCGTCAGCTCGGTTGTCGCCGCAAAGGCATTCAGGCTGAAAGCGGAGAGGACAGCAGCGGCAAGAGCCAGGGGCTTGAACATGGTGCGGTTCCTTTGTGAGTGCGGATCAGAGTGAGTGGTGCAGCAGATCAGTTGCCGGGCGCGGTCTGCCGCCAGGCCTGGGAGCGACGCAGCAAGCCGCGCGAGGCCCAGGCCAGCAGCAGCGAGACGCCCGCCGAGGTGAACAGAATCAGGGTCGACATGGCCGCCGCGCCGCCGACGTTACCGGCGTCGTCCATGTTCAGCACCGCCACCGCCGCGAGGATGGTGTCGGGGCTGTAGAGAAAGATCGCGGCCGAAACCGTGGTCATCGCCGAGACGAACAGGTAACGGACGATATCCAGCAGCGCCGGCAGGCAGATCGGCACCGTGACCCGCAGGTAGTGGCGGTACAACGGCGCCTTGAGCGACAGCGCGGCGGCTTCGAACTCGGCATCGAGCTGGCGCAGCGCCGTGGTGGCGGTCATTTGCGCGGTGGTCAAATAGTGAGCAATGGTGCAGACCACCAGCAGGGTCATGGTCCCGTAGAACACATGCAGCGGGTTGCCGTTGAGATTGAAGAAAAACACGTAGCCCAGGCCGAGCACCAACCCCGGGACCGCCATCGGCACAAAACCGAGCATCCGCAGAAGTAGATTCAAACCGCGCTGGCCGTTGGTTTTCTCCATCAGGTAGGCACCGGTGAAGATCAATACGCTGCCGATCAATGCCGTGCACAAGGCCATTTTCACGCTGTTGCCATAGGCCAGCCAACCGCCGCCCGCAGTGTCATTGAACTGGTAATGGTTGAGCGACAGCGACAGGTTGTACGGCCAGAATTTGACCAGCGACGAGTACACCGCCATGCCGAACACCAGCAACAGCACCGCGCAGATCAGCAACACGATGGCCAGGAAGCAGGCATCGCGCAGCCGCGAGGGCGCTGGCTGAAAAACCTGGGCCCGACCGCTCATGGAGTCGCCATGACGACGCCGCAACCAGGCATCGACGCCGAAGCTGAACAGTGCCGGCAGCAGCAACACTATGCCGATCAGGGCGCCGCGACCGAATTGCTGCTGGCCGACCACCGCCTTGTAGGCTTCCAGCGCCAATACCTGATAGTCGCCGCCGACCACCACGGGTACGCCAAAGTCGGTGATGGTCAGGGTGAACACCAGGCAAAACGCGGCGAACACGGCCTGACGAGTCGCCGGCCAGGTGATGCTGCGAAAGGCCTTGGCCGGACTTGCGCCCATGCTGGAGGCGGCATCGAAGAGTCGTGCATCTGCTAAAGACAACGCCGACAGCAGAATCATCAGGGCGTGTGGGAAGGTGTAGATGACCTCACCGAGCACAATGCCCCAGAAGCCGTAGATATTGTCCGAGAGCAAACCGCGCAACATACCCTGGTTGCCGAACAGATAAACCAAAGCGATCCCCGGCAGCATCGACGGCGCCATCAATGGTAGCAGCGACATGCCGCGCCAGATGCCCTTGCCGGGAATCAAGGTGCGTTGCAGGGCATAGGCAAACAGATAAGCCAGTGGTACGACGATGGCCGCAACGCTGAGAGAGACTTTCAAACTGTTGCCCAGCAGCCAGTGGAAGTTGGCGCTGTTCAGCAGTTCGCGAGCAGCCACCAGTCCACCGCCCTGCCCGGCTTCGGCACTGAAGCCGCGCCAGAAGATCGCCAGCAGCGGCATCAACACCGCGACGCTGAGCAGACACAGCAGTAAGACCTTGCCGCCGACCACGAACACCCGGTCACCGATTTCGGCGCGGGAGGTCTGCCGTACCTGCTTGCGCGAAATCGGCAGGGCGATCTGCGCGCTCATCAGGCAAACACCTGCAGGCTGCGTGGTGGCAAGGCGACCATGATGTCCTGCGCGCCGAGGCGCGTCATGGCTTCTGGTGCCAGTTCGGCAAGCAGCGGATGACCTGGCAGCTGGTTGAGTTCGAAGCTCATGCGGCAGCGGTTGCCGAGGAAGGTAATTTCCCGGACCCGCCCCGGGAACAGGTTTTCTTCATGTACCGGCGGGTTGACGTTGATGGCTTCCGGGCGACAGAACAAGCGTCCGGAGGTTGCCCGGCCAGCGTTTTCAGACAAACGAACATTCATCCCGCCAACCTGAGCGTGACTGTCGCTGTTGCGCTGGAACGGCAGCCAGTTGCCCTGGCCGACGAACTCGGCCACGAACGGCGTTGCCGGTTTGTCGTAGATTTCCTGCGGCGTGGCGTATTGCTCGACCTTGCCGTTGTTCATCACCGCAATCCGGTCGGCCATCAGCATTGCCTCATCCTGATTGTGGGTGACCATCAAGGTAGTGATGCCCAGGTTGCGCTGCAGCTGACGCAACTCGGTGCACAAATGCTCGCGAACCCGGGCGTCGAGGGCTGACATCGGTTCGTCGAGCAACAACAACGACGGCGCCGGGGCCAAGGCCCGAGCCAGTGCTACACGCTGTTGCTGACCGCCGGACAATTGGCCGGGGTATTTCTTTTCGCTGCCAGTCAGCCCGACCAGCTCAAGCATCTGTGCGACGCGCTTGCGCACTTCATCGCGGCCACTATCGGCGAGACCGTAGGCGATGTTGGCTTCGACTGTGAGATTGGGGAACAGCGCGTAGGACTGGAACAGAATGCCGTAGTCCCTGGCCTGCGGCGCCAGGTGCGAGACATCCCGATCACCCAGGTACAACTCGCCGCTGTCCTGTCGCTCCAGTCCGGCGATGCAGCGTAGCAAGGTGGTCTTGCCGCAGCCGGAGGGCCCGAGCAGACACACCAGTTCGCCAGCAGCGACGTCCAGGGAAACGTTATCCAGCGCGGTGAAGGCGCCGAAGCGTTTCTGCACACCGCGCACCTTCATGGGCGCACCGGGGTTGGTCAGGGCAGTAGCGATCGAGTGGTTCATGGACAGACCTCATCAAGCAGATGAAGGCCATCCTAGGGACCCAATGCGTAGGTCATGTGGCAACGAGGCAAAAGTTACCGATAGTGGTATTGGTGGATTTGGGTTGGCTGGCGTTCTTCAGCGCAACTCAGATCGCTAAAGATCGCAGCCTTCGGCAGCTCCTACGGGATTGATGTACATCCACAATGGCTATACCTGTTCAGCAGCCCGCCATCTCCTGCGCCAACCCCAAAAACGCCGCCGGCAAGCGCGCGCCTTTTCGTTCTTTGAGGCAATACAGATACTCGGCGATCTGCGGCGCGCCTTCGAAGGTCAGCACCCGCAGTTGCGGATCGTGGGGCACTTCGTGACGGGCGATGATGCTGATGCCGATATTACGCAGCACACCTTCGCGAATAGACTCGCGGCTGCCGATTTCCAGCAATGGGCCAAAGCTGACGTTGGCGTGCTTGAGCAGGTCTTCGGTCAACTGGCGGGTAGTGGAGCCCGGCTCGCGCATCAACAAGGTATGCCCGGCCAACGCACTCAGCGGAACATGATCATGCCCCGCCAGCGGATGAGTGCGATGCACCGCCAGTACCAGCGGGTCAGTGCCCAGCACCCGGCGAACCAGCCGCGAGTCTTCGAGCAATTGCGACGAAGCGGCAATATCGACCCGGTACTCCTCCAGCGACTCCAGCACCTGTTGCGAATTGCCGATCTCCACCGACACCTCAACCTGGGGCAAGCGCTCACGAAAATTCTTCACCAGATCGAGGATGTAATACGGTGCCGTGGCGGCGATGCGTAGCGCACCCTGGACCTGGCCGCTGTTGCGCAGGAAAAACTCGATATCGGCTTCCTGCTGCAGCAGCGTCTTGACCATCGGCAGCAATCGCGCGCCTTCGTCGCTGACACTCATGCGACGGCCGCCACGATAGAACAGCTCAACCGAATACTGGCTTTCCAGCTGGCGAATCTGCGTCGTCACCGTCGGTTGGCTCAGGCCGAGCTTTTTCGCCGCCTGGGTAATGCTGCCCAGGCGGGCGACCATGTAAAAAGCCTTCAGCTCGGCACTCAGCACTGCACCCTCTCATCGTCTATTTGCGCAACAGGCGCAAACCATTGAACACCACCAACAAGCTCACGCCCATGTCGGCAAACACCGCCATCCACATGGTGGCGAGACCGGCGAAGGTTACCCCAAGAAAGATCGCCTTGATGACCAGTGCCAAGGCGATATTTTGCTTGAGAATACTCGAGGTCCGCCGCGATAGCCGAACAAACTCCGGGATCTTGCGCAGATCGTCGTCCATCAGGGCGACATCGGCAGTCTCGATGGCGGTATCGGTGCCGGCGGCGGCCATGGCAAAACCTATCTCGGCGCGGGCCAGCGCCGGAGCGTCGTTGATGCCATCTCCGACCATCCCGACCCGATGGCCTTGCGCATACAAGGCTTCAATGGCCTGCAGTTTGTCGGTCGGCAGCAAATCACCCCGGGCCTGATCAATGCCGACTTGCGCAGCAATCGCCTGAGCAGTGTGGACGTTGTCGCCGGTCAACATCAGGGTCTTGATGCCCAGCTCGTGCAGCTGGCGGATCGCCTCGCGGCTGGACTCCTTGACCGTGTCGGCCACCGCGAACAGCGCCAAGGGGCCTGAGGTATCGAGCAGTAGCACCACCGACTTGCCTTGTTTCTCCAGGGTGAATAGCTTCTCTTCCAGCGCTGGCGAGCATAGACCCAGCTCTTCTACCAGGCGATGGTTGCCCAAGTGATAGAGCTGACCACCGATTTCCCCGCGCACACCGCGACCGGCCAGCGCTTCGAAGTTATTCACAGTGTGCAACGGCGATTGTTTATTCACAGCCGCATTGGCGATGGCCAGCGACACCGGGTGATCCGAGCGTCCGGCCAGGCTGGCGGCGATGCCCGGTGCGATCTGTTCGCAAAGCGGATCAAGGGCCAGATAATCGGTCTGCACCGGTTTGCCGTGGGTGAGGGTGCCGGTCTTGTCCAGGGCCAGGTAATCGAGCTTGTAACCCCCTTCCAGATAGACCCCGCCCTTGATCAGCATGCCTTTGCGCGCCGCGGCCGCGAGGCCGCTGACGATGGTCACCGGGGTAGAAATCACCAGGGCGCATGGGCAAGCAACCACCAGCAGCACCAGTGCGCGGTAGATCCAGTCAAACCAGGCACCGCCCATGAACAGCGGCGCAATGACCGCCACGGCCAGGGCGAGGATGAACACCACCGGCGTGTAGACCTTGGCGAAGGTGTCGACGAAACGTTGAGTCGGTGCCCGCGAACCCTGTGCCTGCTCGACGGCATGTATAATCCGCGCCAGGGTCGAGTGGTTGGCGGCCGCCGTCACTTTATATTCCAGGGAACCGGACTGGTTGATGGTCCCGGCAAAGACTTTATCGCCCACGGTTTTCTCGATCGGCAGGCTTTCGCCGGTGATCGGCGCCTGATCGATGGTCGAGTTGCCGGACACCACTTCACCGTCCAGGCCGATACGTTCGCCGGGACGGACCCGCACCAACGCTCCCGGCTCGATGCTTTTCACCTCCTGCTCAAGCCAACTGCCGTCAGCCTGCTGCACAGTGGCCCGTTCCGGGGTCATCTGCATCAAACCGCTGATGGCGTTACGCGCACGATCGAGGGATTTGGCTTCGATCAACTCGGCCACGGTGAACAGGAACATCACCATCGCCGCTTCTGGCCACTGGCCGATCAATAACGCGCCGGTCACGGCGATGCTCATCAGTGCGTTGATGTTAAGGTTGAAGTTTTTCAGGGCGATCCAGCCCTTCTTATAAGTGCCAAGACCTCCGCTGAGGATCGACACCAGCGCGACCAACGCGACCACCCAGGTCGGTGCCGCGCTGGTGAAGTGGATCACTTCGGCTGCCAAGGCGCTGACGCCGGACAGGGCCAGCGGCCACCAGGGCTTTTTCACGGGAGTCGGGATGGTTATCTCGGCATCGGTACCCTGCTCGATCGGCTCGGCCTGCATACCGAGAGATTTGATCGCCTCAATGATTGGCGCAGTGGACGGCAGATCATGAGTAACCTCCAGCACCCGATTGATCAGGTTGAATTGCAGTTGCTGCACACCCGCAAGCTTGCCGAGCTTGTTCTGGATCAGCATCTGCTCGGTCGGACAGTCCATGGCTTCGATGCGAAAGCTGCTCAGCCGCGCGCCGGCGGTCAGGGTTTCGCTCAGCAAGATTCGCGCTGGCGCAGCGTTGGCTGAACAGCAGGAATCACCGTGACTGCCATGCTCGTGCTTCTGCACGGGCTGCAGCTTGTGGCTGTGATCGTGCCCTGCCTCGGGTTTGTGGGTATGAAGGGAATCGCTCATGAGGGTCCGTCCAGAAAAGTGCCTGTTGCCAAGTAAAGACCCTGTAGCCACTATAGGGTCAAGCACCTATTCGGAGATTGCCGTTATGAAGATCGGCGAACTGGCGAAACTCACCGACTGCCCAGTCGAAACCATCCGCTACTACGAACGCGAAGGCCTGCTGCCGGAGCCGGTGCGCAGTGAAGGCAATTACCGCCTGTACACCCATGCCCATAGCGAGCGGCTGACCTTTATCCGCAACTGCCGCACCCTGGACATGACCCTCGAGGAAATCCGCAGCCTGCTGGGCCTGCGCGACAGCCCACAAGGCCAATGCCAAAGCGTCAACGCCTTGATCGACGAACACATCCACCACGTCAAGGCGCGGATCGACGGGCTGCTGGCCTTGCAGGAACAACTGCTCGACCTGCGCCAACGCTGCAGCGAAGGGCCGGAAATCGATCAGTGCGGGATCTTGCAGCGGTTGGAAGTGAGTGGCTCGGTAGTGGCGAGCGAGGCCGAGCATTCGCATGTCGGCCGTAGCCACGGGCATTAAAAGGCTCGTACACGGACCGCTTTTGTAGGAGCCGCCGTAGGCTGCGATCTTTTGGCGCCTGCGGGAGCGCCGAAGATCAAAAGATCGCAGCCTGCGGCAGCGCCTACAGGTCGGTGTTGCAGCTTTAGACCGCCATCGGCGCGGTCATCGGCGCATGGTGTTCGTAGCCTTCAAGCGAGAAGTCGCTCGGCTCGATCTGCTCCAGCCATTCCGGTTGGTAGACACCGGTCTTGGCAAACTCCGGCACGCGGTCGGAAATCACCAGTTTCGGCATCGGGAACGGCTCGCGGGTGAGCTGTTCGTTGAGCATGTCCAGGTGGTTTTCGTAGACGTGGGCATCACCGATGAAATAGGTGAACCAGCGCGGCGTGTAGCCGGTCAGGCGGCCGATCAGGCTCAACAACGCTGCGCCTTCGGTCAGGTTGAACGGCGTGCCCAACCCCAGGTCGTTGGAACGGATGTAGAGCGTCAACGAGATTTCTCTGGTTTCGACATTCGGGTGGAACTGGTACAGCAGGTGGCACGGCGGCAAGGCCATTTCATCAAGCTGGGCGCAGTTCCAGCCGTGGAACAGAATCCGACGGCTACCTGGATCCTTGATGATGGTGTCGACGCACTGGCGAACCTGATCGATGGCCTTGTACAGCACCACATAGGCCTGGCCGTCTTCTTCACCTTCGGCGATCTGCCGATAGCCCTGGCTTAGCGTTTGTTCGATGGCAGCCTGATTACTAACCGGGATCTGCTTGTACGCTGGCCATTTACGCCATTGCACGCCATAAATCTCGCCCAGGTCGTCATCGCCCTGGCGGAACGGATTGGCCAGCCACTGGGCGTTTTCGTTGGCGTTCTGGTCCCAGACCTTGCAGCCCAGGGCACGGAATTCGGCGGCGTTGTTCACGCCCCGCAAGAAACCGACCATCTCGCCGATCGCCGATTTGAAGGCCATCTTGCGGGTGGTGATGGCCGGAAAACCTTCCTTCAGGTCATAGCGCAGCATGGCGCCAGGGAAGCTGATGGTGTTCACGCCAGTGCGGTTGGCCTGTTTGGTGCCGTTCTTGATGACGTGGGCGACCAGTTCGAGATATTGCTTCATGAGTTACCTGTGTCCTTGAATGCAGGGCTCGGGCCCTGCGATTCGAATTTAAAGCGCGGCGCTTTTGCTCGCCGGAGCGCGGTGATACGCCAGCCAGATCAAGGCCAGGCCGCCGATGATCATCGGCAGGCACAGCACCTGCCCCATGGTCAGCCAGTTCCACGCCAGATAGCCGAGCTGCGCGTCAGGTACCCGGACGAACTCGACGATGAAACGGAAGATTCCGTAGAACAACGCGAACATCCCGGACACTGCCATGGTCGGCCGCGGCTTGCGCGAGAACAGCCAGAGGATAGCGAACAGTGCGACGCCTTCCAGTGCGAACTGGTAGAGCTGCGAAGGATGGCGCGCCAGTTGCGAAGGATCGCTGAACGGTGGAAACACCATCGCCCATGGTACGTCAGTCGGCTTGCCCCACAGCTCGGCGTTGATGAAGTTGCCGATCCGCCCGGCACCCAGACCAATCGGTACCATTGGCGCGACGAAGTCCATCAGTTCGAAGAATGACTTGCCATTGCGCTTGCCGAACCACCAGGCCGCCAGCATGACCCCGATAAAGCCGCCGTGGAACGACATGCCACCTTTCCACACTTCGAAGATCAGCGTCGGATTGGCCAGGTAGGCATGCAGATCATAGAACAGCACATAACCCAATCGACCGCCGAGAATAACCCCCATCGACATCCAGAAGACCATGTCGGAGAGCTTCTCCTTGGTCCAGGTCGGGTCGAAACGGTTCATCCGGCGCGATGCCAGCCACCAGGCGCCGCCAATGCCGATCAGGTACATCAGACCGTACCAGTGGATTTTCAGCGGGCCGATGGCCAGGGCCACCGGGTCAATCTGCGGGTAAGGCAGCATTGCGACTCCTCGTTAGAGTTGAAACCTTCAAAATTCCCGGGGGATGATGCCACCTCAGGATTAAGCCAGGATTGTGCCGGGCATCAGAGCAGGAAATTGAGCCCCACGCAGAACAGCAAAGCGGCGAACAGTCTTTTGAGCAAACGTGGTGACAAATTGTGGGCCAGTCGCGCGCCAAATCGGGCGAAGAACATGCTGGTCAGGGCGATCCCCAGCAACGCCGGCAAATAAACAAAACCGAGACTATGGGCCGGCAACAATGGATCGTGCCAGCCCAGAATCATGAAAAACAATGCACTGGACAAAGCAATCGGCAAGCCGCAGGCAGATGAAGTCGCCACGGCTTGTTGCATCGGTATGCTGCGCCAGGTCAGGAACGGCACGGTCAGCGAACCACCGCCAATCCCGAAAATCGCCGAAGCCCAGCCAATCACACTGCCCGCCAAGGTCAGACCGACTTTGCCTGGCACCGTTCGGCTGGCCTTGGGTTTGAAGTCCAACGCGAGCTGAACAGCGATGATCAACGCGAATACGCCAATGATCTTCTGCAAATGTGGGCCGGAGATCGCCTCAGCGGTCAGCGCGCCGAAACCGGCACCAATGAGAATGCCGAGGGTCATCCAGGCAAAAATCGGCCAACGCACGGCGCCGCGACGATGATGCTCGCGGATCGCATTCACCGAAGTAAAAATGATCGTCGCCAGGGACGTGCCGACCGCCAGGTGGGTCAGAATCGACGGATCGAAGCCCTGCAGTTTGAAACTGAACACCAGCACAGGGACGATAATTATCCCGCCACCCACCCCGAACAGCCCGGCCAGCACGCCTGCACAGGCGCCCAGCGCCAGATAGAGCAGAAATTCCATGGCCGTATCCCCAGGCATCCCAAAAACAGGAGCGGCATGGTAACGGATGCATGGCCCCGGGCTCCACTGTGGATGGCGATGGATCGACAGGCGATGACTGCGTAGAGTGAGCAAAAAACACACAAGGATCACCTTATGTGCCTGATTGTTTTCGCCTGGCGGCCTGGCCATGCCCAACCGCTGATTGTCGCCGCCAACCGCGACGAGTTCTATGCCCGCCCGACTTTGCCGTTGGCGCAATGGCCTGAGGCGCCGCAGGTTTATGCCGGTCGTGATCTGGAAGCCGGCGGCACCTGGCTGGGAGTCGGTGCCGCTGGACGCTTTGCGGCGTTGACCAACATCCGCAATCCCCATCAGCCTCCGGCCCGGCGCTCACGGGGCGAACTGGTGGCGCGTTTTCTCAGCGGGGAAATGCCTGTTGCCGACTATTTAGCCGACGTTGTCGGTAGATCGGTCGAATATGCCGGGTTCAACCTGCTGCTTGGCACCTCAAACGAGCTATGGCACTACAACGCGCTGGAGCCTGAGCCCACCTTGTTGGCGGAAGGTGTCTACGGACTGTCCAATGCAGGTCTCAATAGCCCATGGCCGAAAGTGCTCAAGGCCAAGGCGGCATTGAGTGAAGTCCTCGACGATCCGCAACCGCAAGCGCTGCTCGCACTGCTGAACGATCCACAGACCGCGCCCTTCGCCGAGCTTCCGGATACCGGGGTGGGCCTGGCGACCGAGAGTCTGCTGTCGAGTGTGTTTATCGCCAGCCCCAGCTATGGCACCCGCGCCAGTACCGCGCTGATCGTCCATGCCGATGGTTCACGGCAGATGGTCGAGCGCAGCTTCGGGCCGTATGGGGGGCATTTGGGGGAGGTTGAGGTCAGGGTTTAGGCGTTGTCGGCACTGACCCTGTGGCGAGGGGGCAAGCCCCCTCGCCACAGAGGTTTAGAGGGTTTTCGCAGAAGCCGGATTGATCATCCGCGCCAACCCGAGGTTCTTCAGCGCCAGTTGCAGCGAGCTGTGGATAACATGCGGGTTGTCGATGGTCATCAGCTCGGCCAGCAGTTCCTTGGCCTTTTTCAGGTTGATCTGGCGCAGCATCCACTTCACTTTCGGCAGGTTGGTGGCGTTCATCGACAAGCTATCGAAACCCATCGCCATCAACAGTACCGCCGCCGCCGGATCACCGGCCATCTCACCGCAGATGCTCACCGGCTTGCCTTCGGCATGGGCGTCACGCACTACGTTCTGCAGGGCTTGCAGCACCGCCGGATGCAGGTAGTCGTAAAGATCGGCCACCCGTGGGTTGTTGCGGTCCACGGCCAGCAGGTATTGGGTCAGGTCATTGGAGCCGACCGAGAGGAAGTCCACCTGCCGCGCCAGTTCCTTGGTCTGATACACCGCGGCGGGGATTTCGATCATCACCCCGATCGGCGGCATCGGTACGTCGGTGCCTTCATCGCGCACTTCACCCCAGGCGCGGTGGATCAGGTGCAGGGCTTCTTCAAGCTCGTGAGTGCCAGAGATCATCGGCAGCAGAATGCGCAGGTTGTTCAGGCCTTCGCTGGCCTTGAGCATGGCCCGAGTCTGCACCAGGAAGATTTCCGGGTGGTCGAGGGTGACGCGGATTCCGCGCCAGCCGAGGAACGGGTTGTCTTCCTTGATCGGGAAATACGACAGTGACTTGTCGCCGCCGATGTCCAGGCTGCGCATGGTCACCGGTTGCGGATGGAAGGCGGCGAGTTGCTCGCGATAAATCGCCAGCTGCTCCTTTTCGCTCGGGAAGCGCTGATTGATCATGAACGGCACTTCGGTGCGGTACAGACCCACGCCTTCGGCTCCGCGCTTTTGCGCCCGCGCCACGTCCGCCAGCAGGCCGGTGTTGACCCACAAGGGCATGCGGTGACCATCGAGGGTCACGCACGGCAAATCGCGCAGCGCATCCAGCCCCAGGGCCAGCTGCCGCTCTTCTTCGACGACTTCGGCGAACTGCTTGCGCAGCACTTCGCTGGGGTTGGTGTAGACCTCGCCGTGGTAGCCGTCGACGATCATCTGGATGCCGTCGACCTTGGAATACGGCAGGTCTACCAGGCCCATCACCGTCGGGATACCCATGGCCCGGGCCAGGATCGCGACGTGGGAGTTGCCCGAGCCCAATACCGAGACCAGACCCACCAGCTTGCCTTCCGGCACCTCGCCGAGCATGGCCGGCGTCAGTTCTTCGCTGATCAGAATGGAGTTGTCGGGGTACACCAGGGTCTGCTGACGCTCTTCCTGCAGGTAGGCCAGGAGACGGCGGCCGAGGTCCTTGACGTCCGATGCCCGCTCACGCAAGTAGGCGTCGTCCATCAATTCGAAACGGTTGACGTGATCGGTGACCACCTGGCGCAAGGCCCCCTGGGCCCACTGACCGGTCTTGATCACGGTGGTCACTTCGCTGCCCAGCGAAGCGTCATCGAGCATCATCAGGTAGACGTCGAACAGCGCCCGTTCTTCTGGACGCAGCTGAGTCGCCAGCTTGGCGGACAGCGTGCGCATGTCCGCGCGCACGCCTTCGATCGCGGTCTTGAACAGCCCCAGCTCGGCCTCGATGTCGGTGATGGTCTTGTCCGGCACCACGTCCAGATCCGCCGGCGGCAGCATGACCACCGCGGTACCGATCGCCGCACCGGGCGAACCGGGTACGCCGACGAACTTGGCTTCCTGGATGCCTTTGCCCTGACGACCCAGACCGCGGATCGAGCCCGTGGCCTCGGCGTGAGCGATAACCCCGGCAAGCTGGGCGCTCATGGTTACCAGGAAGGCTTCTTCGCCTTCGTCGAACTGACGCCGCTCCTTTTGCTGGATGACCAATACGCCGACGACGCGGCGGTGGTGAATGATCGGCGCGCCAAGGAAGGAGGCAAAGCGCTCTTCACCGGTTTCGGCGAAGTAGCGATAACGCGGGTGATCGGCGGCGTTTTCGAGGTTCAGGGGTTCTTCGCGCGTACCGACCAGACCGACCAGACCTTCGTTGGGCGCCATGCTGACCTTGCCGATCGAGCGCTTGTTCAAGCCCTCGGTGGCCATCAGCACGAAACGGTTGGTCTCGGGGTCCAGCAGGTAGACCGAGCAAACCTGGCTGCCCATGGCCTCTTTGACGCGCAACACAATAATCCCCAACGCCGCCTTGAGATCCTTGGCGGAGTTAACTTCCTGGACGATCTTGCGCAGCGTATTGAGCATGGCTCGGGGTCGAACTCCGTCGTCAGTCGCGCGCTAAAAGGCGCGGGGCAAGCTCTTTGAGAGCGCGTCGATACACTTCGCGCTTGAATGTCACCACCTGACCCAACGGATACCAATAGCTGACCCAGCGCCAGCCATCGAATTCCGGTTTGCCGGTCAAATCCATCCGCACCCGCTGCTCGTTGGAGACCAGGCGCAGGAGAAACCATTTCTGTTTCTGGCCGATGCACAGCGGTTGACTGTGCGTCCTCACCAGACGTTGCGGCAAACGATAGCGCAACCAGCCCCGGGTGCAGGCGAGAATTTGCACATCTTCGCGCTCCAGGCCCACTTCTTCGTTCAACTCGCGGTACAAGGCGTCTTCCGGCGTCTCCTGGGGATTGATACCTCCCTGAGGAAACTGCCAGGCATCTTGATTGATACGGCGAGCCCATAGCACCTGGCCGGCATCATTCGTCAGAATGATCCCGACATTGGGGCGGAAACCATCGGGGTCGATCACGGCAACAACCTCGCAAACGCATGTCGCCGCATTGTTCCACAAAGGTTGTTAAAGCAGCAACGAGACGACCTACCTTATGTGCACTCTTGTGAAAAGACCGTATTCTGGACGCCTTTTTACAGACTTTTCAGCGAGTAACCGCAATGCGCCTGGCTTTATTCGACTTGGACAACACGCTTTTAGGCGGTGACAGTGACCACGCCTGGGGCGACTACCTGTGCGAACGCGGCTTCCTCGACGCCGTCGCCTACAAGGCACGCAACGACGAGTTCTATCAGGATTACCTGGCCGGCAAACTGGATAACGATGCGTACCTGAACTTCTGCCTGGAAGTCCTCGGGCGCACCGAGATGGCCGTGCTGGACGAATGGCACCGCGACTACATGCGCGACTGCATCGAACCGATCGTGCTGCCCAAGGGCATCGAATTGCTGGCCAGGCACCAGGCTGACGGCGACAAGCTGGTGATCATCACTGCCACCAACCGCTTCGTCACCGGGCCGATTGCCCAGCGCCTGGGCGTTGAAACCCTGATAGCCACTGAATGCGAAATGATCGACGGCCGCTACAGCGGGCGCAGCACCGACGTCCCCTGCTTTCGCGAAGGCAAGGTGACGCGACTGCAACGTTGGCTGGAAGAGACTGGGTTCAACCTGGAAGACAGCTACTTCTACAGCGATTCGATGAATGACTTTGCATTGCTGGAGTTGGTGAGCCATCCAGTAGCGGTCGATCCTGACCCGAATTTGCGGGCCGAGGCTGAGAAGCGCGGTTGGCCGGTGATTACTTTGCGCGACTGAAAAGCAAAAGATCGCAGCCTGCGGCAGCTCCTACACGGACCGAATCACCCGCGATAATCGGTTGAAACGCGATCCGCGTAGGAGCTGCCGCAGGCTGCGATCTTTTTGGGCCCAACCCGGTCCCAAGCCTTAAACCGGCTTGGCGCCCATCAACCCGGCAATGGCGACAAAACACACAAAGCTGAACAACGCCAAAGCGAACGTGAACTTCCCGTTGCTTCCCGCTGGCGCCTTGCGCAACCGGTTAAGCCGTACCAGTAACCAGAACCAGCCCAACGCCGCCACGGTGTAAAGCACGCTGGATGCCAGCAACCAGGTTTGCCCCAACGGCCAGCCCACCAGATGCACCATCCACCATCCCGTGAACGGCATGCTCAGCAGCGCCAGCCCCATCACCAGCCAGATAAACACCCGTGGCCGCTGCAAGGTCCGCGCATGAGACGTCGCATCGCCATTACGTCGTGTACGCCAAACCCAGATCGCCAGCCCCAGTGCGCTGATCAACAGCAGCACCGTCGCCACGATATGCGCCACTTTGAGGGCGGTTAACGTTTCCATTGTTCGATTTCCTTAAGGCCTGCCCATCAGCGTAGCCGCTCAGCCGAGAAACAGCTGATAGGCCGGGTTGTCACTTTCGTCCCAGTACGGGTAGCCGATTTCTTCCAGCGCTGCAGGCACCAGATGACGTTCCCCGTGAGGCACTTGCAGCCCGGCGACCACACGGCCGTCCGCAGCGCCGTGGTTGCGGTAGTGGAACATTGAGATGTTCCAGCGCCCGCCGAGCTTGTTGAGGAAGTTGAACAGCGCGCCCGGACGCTCCGGGAATTCAAAGCGCAGCACCACCTCATCGACCACATGGACGGCACGCCCACCGACCATATGGCGGATGTGCAGCTTGGCCAGTTCATTGTCGGTCAGGTCGACTACCGGGAAACCTTGCTCGGTGAGGCTGCTGATCAACGCGCGGCGCGGGTCATTTTCCGGATGGGTCTGCACGCCGACGAAAATATGCGCCTCGCTGCCGGTGTTGTAGCGATAGTTGAATTCAGTGATCTGGCGCTTGCCGATGGCTTCGCAGAACGCCTTGAAGCTGCCAGGCTGTTCCGGGATGGTCACGGCGATGATGGCTTCCCGGCCTTCGCCCAACTCGGCGCGCTCAGCGACGTGGCGCAGGCGGTCGAAGTTGACGTTGGCCCCGGAGTCGATGGCCACCAGCGTCTCGCCGGTGGCACCACGCAGTTCGACATACTTCTTGATCCCGGCCACGCCCAAGGCGCCGGCAGGCTCGGTTATCGAGCGGGTATCGTCGTAGATATCCTTGATTGCCGCGCAAATCTCATCAGTGCTGACGGTGATCACTTCATCGACGTAGTCTTTGCAGATATCGAAGGTGTGCTGGCCGATCTGCGCCACGGCCACGCCATCGGCGAACAGCCCTACGGTCGGCAATACCACACGCTCGCCGGCCGCCATCGCGGCTTGCAGGCAATTGGAATCATCCGGCTCGACACCGATGATTTTGATCTCAGGCCGCAGGTACTTCACATAAGCGGCGATCCCGGCGATCAGGCCACCGCCGCCCACCGGAACGAAAATCGCGTCCAGGCGCCCTGGATGTTGACGCAGAATCTCCATCGCCACGGTGCCCTGCCCGGCAATGGTGTGCGGATCATCGTAGGGGTGGATGTACACGTAGCCTTTTTCGTCGACCAGTTTCAGCGAATACGCCAATGCTTCCGGGAAGCTATCACCGTGCAGCACTACTTTGCCGCCACGGGAACGCACGCCTTCGACCTTGATCTCCGGGGTAGTCTTGGGCATCACAATGATCGCTTTGACCCCCAGCACCTTGGCCGCCAGGGCCAGGCCCTGCGCATGGTTGCCGGCCGAAGCAGTGACCACGCCACGTGCGCGTTCTTCATCGGTCAACTGCGTGAGCTTGTTGTAAGCGCCGCGAATCTTGAACGAAAACACCGGCTGCAAGTCTTCACGCTTGAGCAGGATCTGATTGCCCAGCCGCTCGGAGAGCTGGCGGGCAGTCTGCAATGGGGTTTCTACGGCAACGTCATAAACGCGCGAGGTGAGGATCTTCTTGACGTACTGTTCGAGCATCGGAAAGCATCACTGAGCGAGTTGGGCAGGGCCAAGGAGTCTAACTCAGCGTTTGGCCGTGCGACCATACGAATCAAGAGGTTTTAACCGGGCATAGGGCTATAATGCCGGCCTTTCGTTCCCCTTCGGCACCCTCGGAGCCCGCATGACCCAGGATCAACTCAAACAGGCAGTGGCTCAGGCCGCCGTCGACTTCATCCTTCCAAAACTCGACGACAAAAGCATCGTCGGGGTCGGCACCGGCTCCACCGCCAACTGCTTCATCGACGCCCTGGCCTTGCACAAGGGCGCATTCGACGGCGCGGTCGCCAGCTCCGAAGCCACCGCCGCGCGCCTCAAGGGCCACGGTATTCCGGTGTATGAACTCAATACCGTCGCCGACCTGGAGTTCTACGTCGACGGCGCCGATGAAAGCGACGAACACCTGAACCTGATCAAGGGCGGCGGTGCAGCCCTGACCCGCGAGAAGATCGTCGCGGCCGTGGCCAAGACCTTCATCTGTATCGCCGACGCCAGCAAACTGGTGCCAGTGCTGGGCGCCTTCCCACTGCCGGTCGAAGTGATTCCGATGGCCCGCAGCCATGTGGCCCGCCAGTTGGTGAAACTGGGCGGCGACCCGGTCTACCGTGAAGGCGTGCTGACCGACAACGGCAACATCATCCTCGACGTGTTTAACCTGCAGATCACCAACCCGGTCGAGCTGGAAAGCCAAATCAACGCCATCGTCGGCGTGGTCACCAACGGCCTGTTCGCCGCACGCCCGGCCGATGTGCTGCTACTGGGCACTAGCGAAGGCGTGAAAACCCTGCGCGCCAAATAATCCCGAATACGGATTTGTGATTGAAACTGATCCCCCGTTGGTCTTGCAGTGTTTATCAGGGCTGCGGTGGTTTCTTGAAAACGTAAAAAAGGTTGGGTTCGCTGACGAGGTACAGAGTGCCATCATCGTCCATGGCGATCCCTTCCGCTTGCGGCACGGTCTTTTTCAGCCCCTGACGCCCTTTGCGCAGTGACAGGGTGCTCAGTGGGCGACCGTCGATATCCAGCTCTATCACCAATCGCGACTCATCGGACAGCGCCAGTAAATGCCCGCTGCGCTCGTCGTATTGCAGGCTCGACAGGTCCCGCACAAACAGACCGGCGTCACGCTTGGGGTTGTTGACCACGTGAACCGCGTAGGATTTCTCCGGATTGTAATGCGGGAACCCCTGCACTTCGTAGATCAACATCGGGTCGCGCTCCTTGGCGACGAACAGCCGCTTGCCCACCGAATCGTACGCCAGCCCCTCGAAGCCCTTGTTACTGCTCATGTGCACACCGAGCGAAATCTGCTCGGCATCCGCCGCATCAAGAAATTGCGTGTGATCTTCCAGGTGAACCTTGATCAGGCGCTGCTGGCGCTCATCGGTAACCACATAGGTGTTGGTGCTGATGAACTCGACGGCCTCTGCATCACCGAATCCGATCAATGCCACGCGCCGAAGGATCCGGCCATCGAGGGACAGCTCAACCAGCTCGGCATTCTTGTTGGTCACCGTAAACAGGCTTTTGCGCACCGGGTCATACGTCAGGGCTGATACGTCATCGTCCAGCCCTTCGATGACCCTGGCCTCGAGGGTCACCTGATAATCCGCCAGGCCAATGGAACGCGCGTCCGCCGGTTGCCACCAGGTCTGCAGGTTGAACCAGGTACGCTCGAACAATCGATAGTGCTGCCCGGCCAGCGCCAGCAGTACCAAAGCGACAACACTGACAAGCAGCAAGAAAGGCAGGGGACGGGCAAGTCGGCGCATTGGGCAGGCTCGAAAACGAAACAGGCGGATGAAATAACACGACTTGATGAATTCAAGCTTAATCGCCACTGGCGCTTGCGCCGGCTGCGATATCTTGGCGCACCTGCGCAATCGATAGGATGTCGAAAAGCAAGATCAAAAGATCGCAGGCTGCGCCAGCTCCTACAGCTTCTCGAAACGATAGAACAGGTTCGGCTCGCTAACGATATACAGCGTGCCCGCCTCGTCGATCGTCACCCCTTCGGCACGTGGAATGGTCTTCTTCAGGCCATTGAAACTACCGAGCAAGGTCATGAAACTGACCTGTTCGCCCTTTTCATCCAGCTCGAGCAACAGGTGCGAATCGGCGGACAACACCAGGGTATGACCGGTGCGCGAATCGACGGCCAGGGCCGAGAGGTTACGCAGGTCCAGCTTATCGCTCGCGAGTTTGTACTTGTCGCCCTTGAGGATCTGACTGCCGTCGCCTTTCCAGGTAAACATCGCTGGCGGGCGCTCCTCTCCCAGCAACAACTGCTGGTTGCGAGGGTCCCAGGCAATTGCTTCGAAGGCCTTGTTCTGGTCTTTCGAAGGCCCGAGGTCATATTTCGGGAAGCTGTCGACATTCAGTTCACGGGTCTGCTCGTCGACCTTGACGATGCTCAAGCTGTGCTCGCGTTCATCGACGATGGCGATCAAGCCGTCTTCCATCACCGTTACCCCTTCTGGATTGCTCCAGCCCAGCAACGGAATCTTGCGCAAGACGTCGCCTTGCAGGGTCAATTCGGCGAGGAAAGGTTTTTTCCCCATCACCGCGAACAAGGTTTTGCTGAGCGGGTTGTAAGCAATATCCGAGGCTTCGTCCTTTTCCATGCCCGGCAGCGGCTTGGCATCGATCACCGCGTGATAGTCCGGCAGCCAGACACTTTCCTGGCGCTCGGCCGGGCTTTCAAAATACTCGCTCACCCAAAGCACCGCCCGATCATCCCAATGCATCGCGAACGCAAGGCCATACCCAATCGCCACGACCAGCAAGAGCCAGGAATACCAGCGCAGGGCGAAGCGTGAGCGACGAACAGCGTTCAAGTTGGAAACGGGTTGCGTGGGCATTGAGGGAGCTTTCCAGAAAAATCAGCTGTGGGTAATAGCACAAGCGGACAGGCCCGCGTGCCCAGGACCGAAAAATTATCCAGACAAAATGTGAAAAAAACGGGGAAAAACTGGAATAGGTGGCGCCCCAAAAAGATCGCAGCCTATCGGCAGCTCCTACAGGCTTTGCATGCACCCGTTAACATCGCGGGTGTATGAGGCCATGTAGGAGCTGCCGCAGGCTGCGATCTTTTAGCGGCCGAATTCAGAACTCAGCGAACGCTGCTGGTGAAGCTGCTCACGCCCGGCAACTCCAGAACCAACTCGTCACCGACATTCAGCGGGCCGACGCCTACCGGAGTACCGGTGAGGATCACGTCTCCGGCCTGCAGCGAGAAGCAGCCAGCCATGTGCTGAATCATCGGCACGATCGGGTTGAGCATGGCGCTGCTGTTGCCATCCTGGCGGACTTCGCCGTTGATGGTCAGGCGGATGCCGATGTTGGTCAGGTCATCAAAGCTGCTGCTGACCACGAACGGCGCAATCACCGCCGCACCGTCGAAGGATTTGGCAATTTCCCACGGCAAACCCTTGGCTTTCAGCTCTGCCTGTTTGTCGCGCAAGGTCAGGTCCAGTGCCGGAGCGAAACCGGAAATCGCGTCGAGCACCTCTTCGCGACTCGGCTTGGTCGACAGTGGTTTGCCGATCAATACGGCAATTTCCGCCTCGTAGTGCACCGAGCCACGCTCGGTCGGAATCGTGAAGCTATCTTCCAGCGGTACCACACAACTGCCCGGCTTGATGAACAGCAGCGGTTCGGTCGGTACCGGGTTGTCCAGTTCCTTGGCGTGTTCGGCGTAGTTACGCCCGATGCACACCACTTTCCCCAGCGGGAAGTGAATACGAGTACCGTCGACATACTGGTGCTGATAGCTCATTTACCACTCCTGCTTCAAAGATAGAAAGTCTAGGCGTTAGAAAGTCACAGGGCGAAAATCTTGCCCGGGTTCATGATGCCGTTCGGGTCGAACACCGCCTTGACTGCCTTCATGTACTCAATTTCAACCGGCGAGCGGCTGTAGGTGAGGTAATCGCGCTTGGTCATGCCCACGCCATGTTCGGCGGAAATCGAGCCGTTGTACTTCTCGACGGTTTCGAACACCCACTTGTTCACCGTTGCGCACTTGGCAAAAAACTCGTCCTTGCTCAGGTTGTCCGGCTTGAGGATGTTCAAGTGCAGGTTGCCGTCGCCGATGTGGCCGAACCAGACGATTTCGAAGTCTGGGTAGTGTTCGCCGACGATCGTATCGATTTCCTTGAGGAATGCCGGCACTTTCGACACAGTGACCGAAATGTCGTTCTTGTACGGCGTCCAGTGGGAAATGGTTTCGGAGATGTATTCACGCAACTTCCAGAGATTCTGCAGTTGCTGCTCGCTCTGGCTCATCACGCCATCGACCACCCAACCTTGCTCGACGCAATGCTCGAAGGTCTCCAGCGCATCGTTGGCCACTTCTTCGGTGGTCGCTTCGAATTCCAGCAGCGCATAGAACGGGCAATCGGACTCGAATGGCGCCGGCACATCACCACGCCCCAGAACCTTGGCCAGTGCCTTGTCGGAGAAAAACTCGAAGGCGGTCAGGTCCAGTTTGCTCTGGAATGCATGCAGCACCGGCATGATCGAGTCGAAATCGGCGGTGCCGAGGACCATCGCCGTGAGGTTTTTCGGAGCCCGGTCGAGGCGCATGGTGGCTTCGACGACAAACCCCAGGGTGCCTTCGGCGCCGATGAACAGCTGACGCAGGTCGTAGCCGGTGGCATTCTTGATCAGGTCCTTATTCAGTTCCAGCAGGTCGCCCTTGCCAGTCACGACTTTCATGCCAGCGACCCAATTACGGGTCATGCCGTAGCGAATGACCTTGATCCCGCCGGCATTGGTGCCGATATTGCCGCCAATCTGACTGGAGCCGGCCGAAGCGAAGTCCACCGGGTAGTACAGACCTTTTTCTTCAGCCACGTTCTGCAAGTGCTCGGTGACCACGCCCGGCTGGCAGACCGCGGTGCGGTCGGTCAGGTTCACGTCGAGGATCTGGTTCATATAGTCGAAGGAAACGACCACTTCACCATTGGCCGCCACCGCAGCGGCGGAAAGCCCGGTACGACCGCCGGACGGCACCAGCGCGACCTTGTGCTCATTGGCCCAGCGCACGATGGCCTGGACCTGCTCGGTGGTCTTGGGGAACACGATGGCGGTCGGGGCCGGGGCGAAGTGCTTGGTCCAATCCTTGCCGTAAGCATTCAGGGAGTCGGCATCGGTCAGCACCTTGCCAGGCTCAACCAGGGTCTTCAGCTCATCAATCAGGGCAGGGTTGGTCATCGACAGAACTCTCGAACAATTCATGGTCATCCTGAGAACGCTTCACGTCGCAGGAATGAGTGTTTAGCGGGGTGCATATGCTAGCATACCGCCCCCGCAGGATAGTGCCCAAAGGCGTTCTGCGGTGACGGCTAACATGCCGCGCAGGTCAGCTCAGGCTGTCCTTCCCTGCCATTTTTTTTCCGGGACACAGGTTTACGCAGATGAACAAGACTTCCCTCGACAAGAGCAAGATCAAGTTCCTTCTTCTCGAAGGCGTCCACCAATCCGCTGTCGACGTCCTCAAGGCCGCCGGTTACACCAGCATCGAGTACCTGACAGGTTCTCTGCCGGAAGCCCAGCTGAAGGAAAAGATCGCTGATGCTCACTTCATCGGCATTCGTTCCCGTACGCAACTGACCGAAGAGATCTTCGATCACGCGAAGAAGCTTGTTGCTGTTGGCTGTTTCTGCATCGGCACCAACCAGGTCGACCTCAACGCTGCTCGCGAACGCGGCATCGCAGTCTTCAACGCGCCTTACTCCAACACCCGTTCGGTGGCCGAGCTGGTGCTGGCTGAAGCGATCCTGCTGCTACGTGGCATTCCCGAGAAAAACGCTTCCTGCCACCGTGGCGGCTGGATCAAAAGCGCGGCCAACTCCTTCGAAATCCGCGGCAAGAAGCTGGGCATCGTTGGTTACGGCTCGATCGGTACTCAGTTGTCGGTCCTGGCTGAAGGCCTGGGCATGCAGGTGTATTTCTACGACACCATCACCAAGCTGCCATTGGGCAACGCGACGCAGGTTGCCAGCCTGACCGAGCTGCTGGGCATGTCCGACATCGTCACCCTGCACGTTCCGGAAACCGCTGCGACCCAGTGGATGATCGGCGAGAAGGAAATCCGCGCGATCAAGAAGGGCGGCATTCTGATCAACGCTGCTCGCGGCACGGTGGTTGAGTTGCAAGCCCTGGCGGACGCGATCAAGGACAAGCACCTGATCGGTGCGGCTATCGACGTATTCCCGGTGGAGCCGCGCTCCAACGACGAAGAGTTCGAAAGCCCGCTACGCGGCCTGGACAACGTGATCCTGACGCCGCACATCGGCGGCTCTACTGCCGAAGCCCAAGCCAACATCGGTCTGGAAGTGGCGGAGAAGCTGGTCAAGTACAGCGACAACGGTACGTCGGTGTCCTCGGTCAACTTCCCGGAAGTGGCCCTGCCGGCTCACCCTGGCAAGCACCGTTTGCTGCACATCCACGAGAACATTCCGGGTGTGATGAGCGAGATCAACAAGGTCTTCGCCGAAAACGGTATCAACATCTCCGGTCAGTTCCTGCAGACCAACGAGAAAGTCGGCTACGTCGTGATCGATGTCGACGCCGAATACTCGGACCTGGCGCAAGAGAAGCTGCAGCACATCAAAGGCACCATCCGTTGCCGCGTGTTGTTCTAAGCTTCAAGTACCAATGAAAAAGGGAGACCCTCGGGTCTCCCTTTTTTATCCCCGCGAAAAGGTTATTCCACGGTCACGGTGATTTTTTTCGAGACAATCGGCGGGTCGAACGGTACATGGTTCTTGTCGCCCAGTTCCAGCTGCAGGGTATGCTTGCCTGGGGCCAGCTTGACCTCGGCTTCGGTCTGCGCCTTGCCGAAGTGCATGTGGTTGGCGTCCATAGGGATCGGCGCAGTCTCGGCCGGCAGCTTGTCGACGTCGATCAGCAGGTGATGGTGGCCGGTGTTTTTGGTCTGGTCGCCGGCCGGAGCCAGGGCGATATCCTTGACGCCGAATTTGACCTTGAAGGTTTGACCTACCGTGGCACCATCTTCGGGAGAGACGATGAACACTTCCGCGCCTTTTGGAGTCGGGGAGCGCGGGATGCCATCCGCGGCGTTCGCCAGCATCGAAGCTCCCAGCAACAGGCTGGCAAAAGCAGCACGAGACATTAAGGTTTTCATTCTCTTCTCCAGTTTTTCAGCAAAATCTGTACGGTTGCGACAACTTAGTGACAAATAGTTGTCGAAGCCAATCAACACCATAGCAAAGCGCACCAGATACCGCGCACAGCACATTTGAATTCAAAGGAGTGACCATGCGGTTTTTGCCTGGCCTGTTACTTTTGCTACCCTTGGTGAGCACTTGCGCTCAAGCCGAACTGATTGATGATGTGAATGACCGTGGCGAGTTGCGCATCGCTCTGGAAGCCAATACGCCGCCATTCAACTTCAAGGATGACGGCAAGCTCAGTGGGTTCGAGGTCGAACTGGGCCAAATGCTCGCCAGCGAGCTGGACGTGCGTGCGGATTTCGTCGTCACCGACTCGGGCGATCTGCTGCAAGGCGTCGAAAGCGGCAGGTACGATGTCGCCATCAACCACATAGCAATGACCCCTGAACTCAAGGAACGTTTCGACTTCAGCGAACCTTATAGCTATTCCAATGCGCAGTTGATCGTGCGCCAGGAAGAGCAACGCTCGCTGAGTTCGCTGCAAGCGCTCGAGGGCCAGACACTGGGAGTGGCGCAAGGCAGCCAGTTCGTCGAGCAGGCTCGCACGGTCGAAGGCATTGACCTGCGCAGCTACCCCGACGCGCAACAGCCGCTCAAGGATGTGGCGAAAAAGCAGATCGATGCGGCCATCAGCGACCGTTTGCTGGTGCCTTACGCCATTCGTGACAGCCACTTGCCCGTCAAGGAAGGTGCCAAAGTCGGCCCGACGCTGAGCCTGGCAATTCCGTTCCAAAAGGGCAACCCGGCGTTCCAGGCCAGCATCGACAAGGCCCTGCAACGCATGAAGGCCGATGGTCGGTTGATGGCGCTCTCGGAAAAATGGTTCGGAATGGATGCGAGCAAACCGCCCAAGCCTTGAGGCAGATCATAAATCGAGAGTCTTGCGCTCAACTTGTGGCGAGGGGGCTTGCCCCCGCTCGGGTGCGCAGCAGCCGCAAAACCTGTGAATGCGGTGTGCCTGACGAAATGTGATTGCGGGTTTTAGGGCCGCTGCGCGCCCCAACGGGGGCAAGCCCCCTCGCCACAGGGATTGTGTTCGCCTCAGTCCAGTGCCGCCAACGCGGCCGCCGCCTCAGCCAACTCCAGCTCACTGAACACCTGCACCCCGTTACGCTTCAACAACGCCGCGGTAACGCCTTCCCCGCTGACTTTGACCCCGTTGAAGCTGCCGTCATACGTCAGCAGATTGCCGCAGGACGGGCTGTTGGCCTTGAGCACGGCAATCCGGATGCCGTGCTGTTCGACCAGCGCCAGAGCCTGTCGCGCGCCACTGAGGAACCCGGCACTGACATCCTCACCCTCGGTGGTCAGCACCCGAGCGTTGCCATCCAGCACCGCAGCGCCCTGCCCGCCGGGAATTTCGGCCGCAGCTCGTGGCGTCGGCAATCCGCCGGCCACTTCCGGGCACAGCGCCACCACCCGACCCTCGATGGTCCACTGTTCAAGCTGATCAAAGGGCCCGCTGGCACCGCCGTCGTAACGCACGCGGTGCCCGAGCAAGCAGCGACTCACCAGAATCTTTTGCATCTCAGAATGGCTCGTTACCGCGACGACGAAACCACCCCGTCAGCGACAGGCGATCCCGGGTAGCGGGCAGGACTTCATGGGGCACTGCGCCGGAAAGGAACACCACCAGGCAACCGCCGGTGGGCACCACCTCATATTCACCGCCTTCATCCAGATACATCCGCAGCTGGCCACCGTGCTCAGGCAGCCAGCCTTGATTGAGATAAAGTACGGCGGAGACCATGCGCCGGTCATCATCGCGAAAACGATCGACATGCTTGAGATAAAACGCACCCGGCGGGTACAGCGCGAAATGGCTTTCGAAATCTTCCAGCCCCAGGAACAACCCGCGATTCATGGCGAGCCGCAGGCTGTCCATCAACCCCAGGTAGCTATCGCACGACTCGACCTGACCGGGTTCAAGCCACTGGATATGGTCCCCCCGAATCCCCTCGCGAACTTCCTGGGAAGCCCCTCGGCCGACCGAGGCCGGAGCCAGTTCACCCTCGGCCGCACGTTTACGGCACTCAGCCGCCAATTCCAGGGTCAGAGCCTCTGGCAGGAAAATAGTCTGTTGCGACCAGCCGCGCTCAGCCAGATCGTCGACGATACGTAACAGCAGCGGGTGATCTGAGGGTATTTGCATGACGCGCATAGTATCCATACGCCTGAAAATCCGACAGAGCCACAGAGCGGACTGATACGAATTCTCGACAAACCACGGCCAAGCCCCGGACAATAGTGGGCTGCTGACAGGAGTCCTTATGCGCCGTTTGCTTTTTTCACTGCTGATGCTCTGCACTTTGCCCGCTTGGGCAGACGGCCTCGACCAATTATACAAGGTCGCCGGCTGGCCAGAACAACGCGCGCATTTTAATGATGCCCTCACCGCTGCCCAGCAACGCTACAAAAACAGCCTGCCACCTGCGGTGTTCCAGGCGTTGGTTAACAACAGCAATCAGCGCTTTGCACCCCAGGCAATGGATCAGCGAGCCCAGGCGCAGTTACGCCAGAAACTCGCCGATCCAAAACCTGCGCTGGCGTTTTTTCAGTCCCCCCTGGGCCGCAAGATCGTCGCCGCTGAACTGCTGGCGACCCGCCGCGACCAATTGGCGAAAAACGCCCAGGGTTTGCCGAAAATCCAGGCCAGCGATACCCGCCTGCTGATCATTGGCCATTTGGCTCAGGCGCTGCCTGCCCGCGAAGCGGGTGCCGAAGTCAGCCTGGCCATTGCCGGGGTTGCCGCCGACAGCCTGAGCCAGATGATCCCCGGCCTGCTGGGCAACGGTCAGGCCCAAGGAATGCTGAACGGTCAGCGTCAGCGGCTGATGGATCAGATCGGCACCGACCTGAACAACACGCTGCTCTACGTTTACCGCGACCTGTCTGATACGGAACTGGAAGAATTTGCCACCTTCGCCGAGTCAGACGAAGGCAAGGCTTACTACCAGGCCGCCCTGGCAGCGATCCGCGCAGGATTGGCGGTGGGGCAAAGCACCTCGAGCCTGACCCAGTAGCTTGAGGCGCCTGTAGAATCCAATCGCGAGCACAGTCACTACACATCTTTCAGAAATTTTTGGTCAAAAACCCGAAATACCGCTCGCGCAACGCTGGAATTTCATTCGCCAGATGATGCCGCGCCTCAGGCAGCATCAACACCTGTGGCTGATCGAACTTGCTGCGCAACACCTCCAGGTTATGCACCCAATCCACCGTCGTGTCCGCTTGCCCCTGGACGATCAGTGGCCGCCGGCCGCTACGCGGCGCCGCTTCGATGCGTTTGATCCAGCGCGCCAGCGCGCCGACCCAGGCAGTCGGCAACCGTAACGGCTGCAACGGATCAGCCTGCAGGAAGGGTAAAAACGCCGGGTCGCTGGAGTTCTCACTGAAACGCCGGGCGATGCCTTTGACGAAGGGTTTGACCAGGTAGTAGCTCAACTGCGACCAACCCCAGGACCGTGGCCGCACCAGCGGCGAAAGCAGAATGGCCTGGCCCTGCGCCGGGCTGCTGGTGCCGTGATTGAGCAGATGATCAAGCACTATCGCCCCGCCGGTACTTTGTCCGCACAGGTGCCACGGCTGCGGCAGATCGAGGGATTGCGCCTCGGCGAACAACCCTTGCAGCACGGCCTGGTACTCAGCGAAATCCTCGATGCTGGCACGCTCGCCGCTGGACAAGCCATGCCCCGGAAGG
Organism: Pseudomonas sp. KH_050; assembly: GCF_057838875.1. Lineage (NCBI taxonomy): Bacteria > Pseudomonadati > Pseudomonadota > Gammaproteobacteria > Pseudomonadales > Pseudomonadaceae > Pseudomonas > Pseudomonas sp. KH_050. Next base: position 6,346,039 of record NZ_CM174478.1, read on the forward strand.
TCGCAGGAAATCACCACGAAACCCTGCTCCAGGGCCCACTCGATAATATGCCGGTAGAGCCCCATGTGATCGTAGAAGCCGTGCAACAAAAACAGAGTGGCCACGGCCTGCGGTGGCCACCAGACCTGGCTGACCAACTCATAATCACCGACCTCGAAGCGTCCCAGAGCACGCTTGACCGGGACACGGTGCCGGGCAAAATCCAGCCCATAGAAACGCTGATAGGCCAGTGCTTCCACCGACAGCGGCTGCGCGGCGGCCAAAGGTCGCAGGCTGGCACGCAGATGATCGGGCTCGAAGGTCGCAGGCATAAGGGTTTCCAGACAAAAAGCGCGGAGCGCGTAACAGACTTGATAGGTCTGCGATATTCATCTGTCGCGGCAAGCATGGCAAGCTACCCGACCTTCGAGGATTGATCCCTATGCGTCTGCCCTACCGCAAAACACTGCTTGCCAGCCTGCTCGCCCTTATATGCGCCGGTGCGCTGTGGGCAGCTTACGACTGGTTTCAGGGGCGCTACCTGCGCGCCTTCAGCGACCAGACCGCAGTGTTTTCCGGAGATCCCCTGAGCCTGCCCAGCGAACTGGCCGGCCCCGGGGCAATACGGCTGGTGCACTTCTGGGATCCCGCCTGCCCGTGCAATGTCGGCAACCAGCAGCACCTGAGCGAACTGATCGAACATTACGCGCCGCAAGGCGTGGAGTTCTATTCGGTGCAAAAGCCCGGCAGCCACGGGCAGCTGCCCAGCACCCTGAGCAGCCTGAAAACCCTGTCGGCCCTGCCCGGCGCCGAACACATCCCCGCCAGCCCGGCCGTGGCGATCTGGGATCGCAACGGCAAACTCGCGTATTTCGGGCCTTACAGCGAAGGGCTGACCTGCAACTCCAGCAATAGCTTTATTGAACCGATTCTCCAGGCGCTGAGTGAAGGACGAGCGGTCAACGCCACTCACACCCTGGCGGTGGGCTGTTATTGTCCGTGGCCCGATAGCCAGACGAACTAAGGCATTCCTGACTTTTCAAGGACAACGCTGCATAGCACATAGGGCCTGTGCTAAATGTTCGCGGTCCCGAGTGGCGGCAACCAAGAATAAGAACAAGGAGTTTCAATGAAACGCAGCCTGACCGTACTGGCCACCCTGGTCGTCGCACTCGCCATCGGTGGGGGCTGGTACGTGTACAGCAAGCAGCCAACTCGCCAGGGGCAGGTGGAGCTGCAAGGCCTGCAGGGTCCGGTCACAGTGCGTTATGACGAACGCGGCGTGCCGCATATCCGCGCCGGCAACGAAATCGATATGTACCGCGCCCTCGGTTACGTACAGGCTCAAGACCGGCTGTTCCAGATGGAAGTCATGCGTCGGCTGGCCCGAGGCGAACTGGCCGAAGTGCTCGGGCCGAAATTGCTCGACACCGATAAGCTGATGCGCACCTTGCGCATCCGCGAGCGCTCCGAGACTTACCTGGCCGGGCTGGACCGGCAATCTGCCACCTGGAAGGCACTGCAAGCCTACCTGGAGGGTATCAACCAGTTTCAGGCGACTCACGCCAGGCCCATGGAGTTCGAGGTGCTGGGAATCCCCAAGCGCGCTTTCACCGCCCAGGACACCATCAGCATTGCCGGTTACATGGCCTACAGCTTTGCCGCAGCGTTTCGCACCGAGCCCTTGCTGACCTATGTGCGCGACCAACTGGGCAACGGCTACCTCGGCGTCTTTGACCTCGACTGGCAGCCCAAAGGCGTGCTGGTTTCGACACCTGCCCTGACCGCCAGCGACTGGAAAGACCTGAACGCCATTGCCCGGCTGAGCGAACAGGCGCTGGCCGACAACGGCTTGCCGCAGTTCGAAGGCAGCAATGCCTGGGTGATTTCCGGTGACCGGACCAAAAGTGGCAAACCGTTGCTGGCCGGCGATCCGCACATCCGCTTCGCCGTGCCCTCGGTGTGGTACGAAGCTCATCTGTCGGCGCCCGACTTCGAGCTGTATGGTTACTACCAGGCGCTGATGCCTTTCGCCTCCCTGGGTCACAACCGTGACTTCGGCTGGAGCATGACCATGTTCCAGAACGATGACCTCGATCTGATCGCCGAAAAGGTCAACCCGGATAACCCTGATCAGGTCTGGTATCGCGACAAGTGGGTCGATCTGACCAGCAGCGAACAGCAGATCGCCGTGAAAGGCCAGGCACCGGTCAAGCTGCTCCTGCGCCAGTCGCCCCATGGCCCGATCATCAATGACCTGCTCGGTACCAGCGCCGGCAAGACGCCGATTGCCATGTGGTGGGGTTTCCTCGAAACCCGGAACCCGATTCTCGAAGGCTTCTACCAGCTCAACCGCGCTGACACCCTGGCCAAGGCCCGCGGCGCCGCAGCCAAGGTGCAGGCGCCAGGCTTGAATCTGCTGTGGGCCAACGCCAAGGGTGACATCGGCTGGTGGGCGGCGGCGCAACTGCCCAAGCGGCCGGCCGGGGTCAAGCCGGGCTTTATCCTCGACGGCAGTACCAGCCAGGCGGACAAGGACGGCTTTTACCCCTTCAGCGCCAACCCCCAGGAAGAGAACCCGGCGCGCGGCTACATCGTCTCGGCCAACTTCCAGCCGCTGTCGCCGACCCTGGAAATCCCCGGCTATTACAACCTGGCGGATCGCGGCCAGCAGTTGAACAAACAGCTGAGCGAGGCGAACGTCAAATGGGACCTGGAGAGCAGCCAGAAACTGCAACTGGGTACCACCACCGCCTACGGCCCACGACTGCTGGCGCCGCTATTGCCGGTGCTGCGAGAGGTAGTGAAGGATCCTGCGGAACTCAAACTGGTGGCGCAATTGGCACAGTGGAAAGGCGATTATCCACTGGATTCCACCAGTGCCACGCTGTTCAACCAATTGCTGTTCAACCTGACCGATGCCGCGTTCCACGACGAATTGGGCGACGGTTTCTTCCAGACCCTGCTCTCTACTCGGGTGATCGATGCCGCCTTGCCGCGCCTGGCTGCTTCGGTCGATTCGCCGTGGTGGGACAACCGCAACACCCTCAGCAAGGAAAACCGCGCCGACACCGTCACCCTCGCATGGCAGGCCAGCATTGCCCACCTCAAGGCCACCTTCGGCGATAACCCGAGTCAATGGTTGTGGGGCAAGGCGCATACCCTGACCCAAGTCCATCCATTGGGGCTGCAAAAACCACTGGACCGACTCTTCAACGTCGGCCCGTTCGAAGCCCCGGGCAGCCACGAAGTGCCGAACAACCTCTCGGCCAGGATCGGTCCGGCGCCGTGGCCGGTGACCTACGGCCCTTCGACCCGACGCATCATCGACTTCGCCGACCCCGCCCACAGCCTGACCATCAACCCGGTTGGGCAAAGCGGCGTGTTGTTCGACAAGCATTATGACGATCAGGCCGAGGCGTACATCGAGGGGATTTACCTGCAGGCGCATTTCAGTGACGAGGAAGTGGCGGCCAATACCCGCAGCACCTTGAAATTGTTGCCGGCCAAGGTGGATCAATAAGCAAACATCAAAAGATCGTCCGAACGCGGCCCGAGCCAGCACCTACGCCGCTGTGGAGCTGCCGTAGGCTGCGATCTTTGGCGGTCTGTCAGGCATCAAACCTCTAAATCCTCCCACCGCCACTCAAACCATCGCCGAAAAATTCATCCGGAACTGCTGCGGCGTTACGCCCAGCCTGCGATTGAACACGCTGCGCATGTGCTGGGCATCGCGGAACCCGCACTGATAGGCCACGGTCTTGAGCGGGGCACTGCCGCTTTCCAGCATGACCCTGGCAGCGTCCACCCTCGCCTGCTCGACGAATTCGGCCGGGGTGATTTTGGCTTCCCGGGCAAACACCCGGGAGAAATTGCGCGCGCTCATGTTGGCGGCCTGGGCCAGGTCAGCAATGGTCAGGTCGCCCGTCAGATTGGCCAACACGTAGTGCTGGACCATCGCCACCGGTGAGGTCGCTTCGGCATAGGGCGTGAGGAATGGACTGAACTGCGATTGCCCGCCCGAGCGCTGAGTGAACACCACCAGTCGTTTGGCCACGCTCAGCGCGACCTCCGGCCCGTGATCCCTGGCCAGCAGGTACAACGACAAGTCGATCCCCGCTGTCACCCCCGCCGAGGTGTAGAGCTTGCCATCCTGCACATAGAGCCGATCGGCCTCGACCTGAGTCGATGGGCAGAGCGCTGCCAGCGCAACCGCATCATTCCAATGGGTGGTAACGGTTCGCCCTTCGAGCAGTCCTGCACGGGCCAGCATGAATGCACCGTTGCAGATCGAACCAAAACGCTTCGAACGAGCACTGGCTTCGCGCAACCAGGTATCAAAGCCGGCACCGAAATCCAGATACGGCAGCTGCGGCCCACCGGCGACCAACAACAAGTCATAGGCCTCCTGTGCTTCGCTGAAATGCCGGTGAGCCTGCAGAGTCAACCCGTTCGAGCAGGGCATCACGCCGCGCTCCACGCCGATCACCTCCAGCCGGTAGTGGTCATCCACCGCGAGAAAGCGATTGGCTTCGGAAAACACATCCATGGGCCCCGTGACATCCAAAGACTGAACCCCGGAAAAAACCACGATGGCAACGGTTTTACTCATGGGACGGATCGCCTTCTATGGCTCAAGAACAAACGTAAATCAAGCGCGAACACAGTCCCCTGTGGCGAGGGAGCTTGCTCCCGTTCGGCCGCGCAGCGGTCGTAAAACGGGCGATGGAGTTCTATCTGGACAAGCGCGGTAGCCGATTTTGGGACCGCTCCGCGCTCCAGCGGGGGCAAGCCCCCTCGCCACACAAAGTCCTCTCGCCACAAAGGTTCGCGAACACATAAAAAAACCTCGCTCTTCGTCCAGGGAGCGAGGTTTTTTGGTACCGCGGTCGTTAAACCGGAGCCGACGCCGGGGCGCGGCGTATGTCCGGTTGTTTCCAGGAGTCGGCAGCACTTTCGTCGATGGCCAGCTGGATCGCGCGTTTGCGATGTTCTTCGGCACGACGGCTGAAGTACCAGACCAGGAAGGTCATCAGCGATACCGCCAGCAGAATCAGGCTGGCCACGGCGTTGATCTCCGGTTTCACCCCCAGACGCACGGCGGAGAATACTTCCATCGGCAAGGTCGTCGAACCCGGCCCCGAGACGAAGCTCGCCAGCACCAGGTCATCCAGCGACAGGGCGAAGGACATCATGCCACCCGCCCCCAGCGATGGTGCGATCATCGGAATGGTGATCAGGAAGAACACCTTCCACGGCCGCGCACCGAGGTCCATGGCCGCCTCTTCGATGGACAGGTCCAGTTCACGCAAGCGCGCCGAGACCACCACCGCCACATAGGCCGCACAGAAGGTGGTGTGGGCGATCCAGATGGTGATGAGGCCGCGTTCCTGCGGCCAGCCGATCATCTGCGCCATGGCCACGAACAGCAGCAACAGCGACAGACCGGTGATCACTTCAGGCATCACCAGCGGCGCGGTGACCAGGCCACCGAACAGCGTGCGGCCCTTGAAGTGGGTGATGCGGGTCAGCACGAATGCCGCCAGCGTACCCAGTATCACCGCGGCAACCGCCGTGTAGCAGGCGATCTCCAGCGAGCGCACCACCGAGCCCATCAGTTGCGTATTGTCCAGCAGACCGACATACCACTTCACCGACCAGCCGCCCCAGACCGTCACCAGTTTCGAGGCGTTGAACGAGTAGATCACCAGGATCAGCATCGGCAGGTAGATGAACAACAGGCCGAGTACCAGCATCAGGCTTGAAAAACTGAAGCGCTTCATTCTTTGCCCTCCATTTCTTTGGCCTGACTGCGGTTGAACAAGATGATCGGCACAATCAGGATCGCCAGCATCACCACGGCCAAGGCGGACGCCACCGGCCAGTCACGGTTGTTGAAGAACTCTTGCCAGAGCACTTTACCGATCATCAGGGTTTCCGGACCGCCGAGCAGTTCCGGGATCACGAACTCACCCACTACCGGAATGAACACCAGCATGCAGCCGGCGATGATGCCGTTCTTGGACAGCGGAACGGTGATTTTCCAGAAGCTGTTGAAGGTGCTCGAACCCAGGTCCGAGGCGGCTTCCAGCAAACTGTTGTCGTGCTTCACCAGGTTGGCGTAGAGCGGCAGGATCATGAACGGCAGGTAGGAATAAACCACGCCAATATAAACCGCCAGGTTGGTGTTGAGGATCTGCAGCGGCTCGTCGATCCAGCCCATCGTCATCAGGAATCCGTTGAGCAAGCCGTTGTTGCTGAGGATGCCCATCCACGCATACACGCGAATCAGGATCGCGGTCCAGGTCGGCATCATGATCAGCAGTATCAGTACGGTCTGCATTTCCTTGCGCGCGGTGGCAATGGCATAGGCCATTGGATAACCGATCAGCAGGCAAAGGACAGTGCTGACCAACGCCATCTTCAGCGAGCCGAGGTAAGCGGCGATGTACAACTCGTCCTCGCTCAACATCACGTAGTTGCTGAGGTTGAGCAGCAGCTGCACCTTCTGCTCGACGTAGCTGTAGATCTCGGTGTACGGCGGAATGGCCACGTCGGCTTCAGCGAAGCTGATCTTCAACACGATGAAGAACGGCAGCATGAAGAACAGGAACAGCCAGAGGAACGGCACCCCGATGACCAATTGACGGCCACCGGGTGTTATTCGTTGCAATGCACGTTTGAGTTTTCGGATTTTCATGAGCGTAATACCACGCCGCTGTCATCTTCCCACCAGACGTAGACCTGGTCGCCCCAGGTCGGCCGTGTGCCGCGGCGTTCGGCGTTCGCCACGAAGGACTGAACCAGTTTGCCGCTCGGCAATTCGACGTAGAACACCGAGTGCCCGCCCAGGTAGGCGATGTCATGCACCTTGCCGCTCGACCAGTTGTTTTCGCAGGTCGGCATTTCGGAGGTGACCAGCAGTTTTTCCGGACGAATCGCGTAGGTGATGGACTTGTCCTGCACCGAGGTGCTGACGCCGTGGCCCACGTAAATGTTGCGATCCAGGTCCTTGCAGGTAATGACCGCATGCCCCTCGGCGTCGTCCACCACTTCACCTTCGAAGATGTTGACGTTACCGATGAATTCGCAGACCAGACGGCTGGTCGGGGTTTCGTAGATGTCGATCGGACTGCCGATCTGGGCGATCCAGCCCAGGTGCATGATCGCGATGCGCTCGGCCATGGTCATGGCCTCTTCCTGATCGTGGGTCACCATCACGCAGGTCACGCCGACCCTCTCGATGATCTCCACCAGCTCCAGTTGCATCTGCGAACGAAGTTTTTTATCCAGCGCACCCATCGGCTCATCGAGCAGCAACAGCTTCGGCCGCTTGGCCAGGGAGCGTGCCAGCGCCACCCGCTGACGCTGACCACCGGACAACTGATGCGGCTTGCGTTTGGCGTACTGGCTCATCTGTACCAGCTTGAGCATCTCGGCTACGCGAGCATCGACTTCAGACGACGGAATCTTGTCCTGCTTGAGGCCGAAGGCGATGTTCTGCGCCACGGTCATGTGCGGGAACAAAGCGTAGGACTGGAACATCATGTTGATCGGCCGCTCGTAGGGCGGCATGTCCGTGATGTCTACGCCATCGAGAAAAATGCGTCCTTCCGTGGGCCGTTCGAAACCTGCGAGCATCCGCAGCAAGGTGGATTTGCCCGATCCCGAGCCGCCGAGCAAAGCGAAAATCTCGCCTTTCTTGATTTCCAGGGACACATCGTCCACGGCAATCGTCTCGTCGAACTTCTTCGTGACCCGGTCGATTTTGACCAGCACCTGTTTAGGTGTCTGGTCGCCCTCGAGGGCTTTCTTATAGGCGCCGGAGGCAACTGCCATTTACGAAACTCCCAACAAAATTTGCAGTTCGCCCAATGCAAGCGAACCTTGGATAGTTTGAGCCTTTGAAGCTACTTGCCCGACTTGACCTTGGTCCAGCTGCGGGTCATCAAACGCATCACCTTCGGCGGTAACTCGGTAGACACGTAGGTCTTGTCGAGGACAGATTGCGGTGGATAAACCGCTTCGTCATTGCGTATCGACTGTTCCATCAGCTTGTCCGACCCGAGGTTGGGATTGGCGTAGCCGACATAATCACTGACCTGAGCAATCACTTCAGGTTTCAGCAAATAGTTGATGAATGCATGGGCCTCCTTGACGTTGGTGGCGTCCTTGGGAATCGCCAGCATGTCGAACCAGAGGTTGCCGCCTTCTTTGGGAATCACATAGGCAATGTCTACGCCCTTGCCAGCCTCGACCGCACGCGCCTTGGCCTGGAAGATATCGCCGGAGAAACCGGCGGCGACGCAGATATCACCATTGGCCAGGTCCGAGATATATTTGGATGAGTGGAAGTAGGTCACGTAAGGCCGCACCGCCATCAGCTTGGCTTCGGCCTTTTTGTAGTCGTCCTGATTCTCGCTGTTAGGGTTCAGCCCCATGTAGTTCAGCACCGCCGGCAGCATTTCATCGGCGGAGTCGAGGAACGAGACGCCGCAGCTGGAAAGCTTCTTGATGTTCTCGGGCTCGAAGAGCATGGCCCAGGAATCGATCTTGTCGACACCCAGTACCGCCTTGACCTTCTCGACGTTGTAGCCGATGCCGTTGGTGCCCCACAGATAAGGCACCGCGTACTGGTTGCCCGGATCGTTCTTCTCCAGGCGCTTGAGCAACGCCGGGTCGAGGTTCGAATAGTTCGGCAACTTCGACTTGTCGAGCTTCTGGAACGCCCCGGCCTTGATCTGTTTACCCAGAAAGTGGTTGGACGGCACGACCACGTCATAACCGGTACGCCCGGCCAGCAACTTGCCTTCCAGGGTTTCGTTGGAATCGAACACGTCATACACCGGTTTGATGCCAGTGGCTTTTTCGAAATCGGCCAGGGTGCTCTCACCGATGTAATCCGACCAATTATAAATATGCACGGTGGGTGCCGCGTGGACACCGACTGCCAAAGTCAGGCCAGCACCGATCAGCATAGCGTTGCGAAACAAAGAAATAGGCAAGTGGAGGTCCTCTAAATAGTTGGGCCGCAGTTGTGCCCGCGTTACTTGACAGCCATGGCTGCCTGGCAACAAAACCGGCGCGCAACTTACCCTCGATAAACCGTTCCAGCAAAACTTTCTGTCATTTAATTGTTTCTGCAGCCGCCGCGCGCGAGGCGGCGGCTACAGGTATTACTTCAAACCGGCTTATTTGCCCGATTTGATCTTGGTCCAGCTGCGGGTCAGGATCCGCTGGGTAGCGGCCGGCAAATCGGCGATGGCATACAGATTGGCCATGACTTCTGCTGGTGGATAGATGCCCGGATCGCTGGTGATTTCTTTATCGACCAATGCGGTGGCAGCCGCGTTACCGTTCGGGAAACGCACGGCGTTGGTGATCTCAGCCATGATTTCCGGCTTCATCAGGAAGGTCATGAACTTGTAGGCGCCCTCGACGTTTTCCGCATCCTTGGGGATAGCGACCATGTCGAAGAAGCTGCCGGCACCTTCTTTCGGAATGTTGTAGCTGACCTTGATTTTGCCACCGGCTTCTTCTGCACGAGCCTTGGCCTGGTAGATGTCGCCCGAGTAACCCACGGCTACGCAGATGTTGCCGTTTGCCAGGTCGGAGATGTACTTGGACGAGTGGAAGTAGCCCACCGAAGGACGGATTTTCAGGAACAGTGCTTCGGCTTCAGCCAGTTGTTTCTTGTCCTGACTGTCGGTTGGATAGCCCAGGTAGTGCAACGCCACCGGAATCATCTCGGTTGGCGAATCAAGGAAACTGATACCGCACGACTTCAACTTGGCGGCGTTTTCAGGTTTGAACAGCAGATCCCAGGAGTTGGTTGGTGCATCGGCGCCCAGTGCAGCCTTGACCTTGTCGGCGTTAAAGCCGATACCGATCGAGCCCCACATGTAAGGGAAAGCGTGTTCGTTGCCCGGATCGCTCACCGATACCGCTTTGAGCAAGTCCTGGTTGAGGTTTTTCCAGTTAGGCAGCTTGGACTTGTCCAGCTTCTGGTAAACCCCGGCTTTAATCTGTTTGGCCAGGAAGTTGTTCGACGGTACGACGATGTCGTAACCGGACTTGCCGGCCAGCAACTTGGCTTCAAGGGTCTCGTTACTGTCGAAAACGTCGTAGACGACCTTGATCCCCGACTCGGTTTCGAACTTCTTGACGGTGTCCGGCGCGATGTAATCGGACCAGTTGTATACGCGCAGTACTTTGTCATCCGCCTGGGCGGTCCCGGCCATCACCCCCATCAGCGACAAGGCGAGGAGGGTCTTACCGGCGATCTTTAAACCTAATGCCTTCATGCGTCATGCTCCAATTATTCTTTTTTAACCACTTGCTCAGCGGCCGATTCCCGGGCAACTAGAACAATGGGTAGTCTGGCAAGATCCAAGGCAGGCTTTCAAGGAAAGACCCATCCTTTGTTTGCTCTGAGCGAAAGTGCAATCTCACACCCTCGCTCAGAGCCTAGCACTTAGCCTTGCAATGCACTCAAGGTCAGGTCCAGACACTTGCGGGCCTTGGTCACCAGCTCGTCGATCTCGGCATGACTGATCACCAGTGGCGGAGCAATGATCATGGTGTCGCCCACGGCGCGCATGATCAGGCCGTTGTCGAAGCAGAATTGTCGGCAGATCATGCCGACGCCCTTCCCGACATACCGCGCACGGGTGGCCTTGTCCTGAACCAACTCGATGGCACCCAACAGACCGACTCCACGCACTTCACCCACCAACGGGTGATCGTTCAGTTCCCGTAGACGCTTTTGCAAATAGGGTGCCGTTTCTGCACGAACGCGCTCGACAATTTTCTCTTCGCGCAGGATGCGGATGTTTTCCAGTGCGACCGCAGCCGCTACCGGGTGCCCGGAGTAAGTGAAACCGTGGTTGAAATCGCCCCCCTCATTGAGCACCTCGACCACTTCGTCGCGCACAATCAGGCCACCCATAGGGATGTAACCGGAGGTCAGGCCCTTGGCAATGGTCATCATGTCCGGCTTGAGGTCGTAGAAATCGGTACCGAACCACTCACCGGTACGGCCGAAACCACAAATCACCTCATCGGCGACAAATAGAATGTCGTACTTGGCGAGGATTTCCTTGATGCGCGGCCAGTAGCTTTCTGGCGGCACGATCACCCCACCCGCACCCTGGATCGGCTCGGCAATAAAGGCACCGACATGGTCGACGCCGATTTCGAGAATCTTTTTCTCCAGCTGGTCGGCCGCCCAGATACCGAATTCTTCCGGACTCATGTCGCCGCCTTCACCGAACCAGTACGGCTGCGGGATGTGCACGATGCCCGGGATCGGCAAGTCGCCCTGTTCGTGCATGTAGGTCATGCCGCCCAGGCTCGCACCGGCCACGGTCGAGCCGTGGTAGCCGTTGATGCGGCTGATGATGACTTTCTTGTTCGGCTGGCCCTTGATCGCCCAATAGTGACGAACCATACGCAGCATGGTGTCGTTGCCTTCGGAGCCCGACCCGGTAAAGAACACGTGGTTCATGCCTTGCGGTGCGATGTCGGCAATGGCCTTGGCCAGTTCCAGCACCGGCGGGTGAGCGGTCTGGAAGAACAGGTTGTAATAAGGCAGTTCACGCATCTGTTTACTGGCGGCATCGGCCAGCTCATCACGACCGTAACCGATGGCCACGCACCAGAGGCCGGCCATGCCGTCGAGGATCTTGTTACCTTCACTGTCCCAGAGGTACACGCCTTTGGCGTTGGTGATGATCCGCGGACCTTTCTCTTTCAGCTGCTTGAAGTCGCTGAAAGGGGCCAGGTGGTGATCATTGCTCAGGATTTGCCATTCACGGGTTTGCGGGTTGTTGCTGGTCATACGAATTCTCCTAAGATTCCAGTAGAGGGCGCCGCCAGGAACGGCGGCACCCGGCGCATCAGACGGCGAATAGCAGGAATTCCCGCTCCCACGAACTGATCACGCGCTTGAAGTTTTCATGCTCGGCCCGCTTGACCGCGACGTAGCCAGTAATGAATTTCTTGCCCAGGTACTTCTCGATGGTGGCGCTGTGCTCCATGCGTTCCAGTGCATCTTCGATGGTCAATGGCAGACGCAGATTGCGTCGTTCGTAACCACGCCCGACCACCGGTGCGCTCGGATCGATCGCCTCGACCATGCCGATGTAACCGCAGAGCAGGCTCGCGGCGATGGCCAGGTAAGGGTTGGCATCGGCACCCGGCAGGCGGTTTTCCACCCGGCGGTTTTGCGGACCGGCATCCGGCACGCGCAGGCCGACGGTACGGTTCTCTTCGCCCCACTCCACGTTCACCGGTGCCGAGGTGTCCGGCAGGAAGCGGCGGAACGAGTTGACGTTCGGGGCAAACAGCGGCAACAACTCGGGAATGAATTTCTGCAAGCCGCCGATGTGGTGCAGGAACAGTTGGCTCATGGTCCCGTCTTCATTGGAGAAGACGTTCTTGCCGGTCTCGATGTCGATGATGCTCTGATGCAAGTGCATGGCACTGCCCGGCTCACCGGTCATCGGCTTGGCCATGAACGTCGCGGCAACGTTGTGCTTGAGCGCCGCTTCGCGCATGGTCCGTTTGAACACCAGAATCTGATCGGCCAGCGACAGGGCATCACCGTGACGGAAGTTGATTTCCATCTGCGCGGTGCCGTCTTCGTGGATCAGCGTGTCGAGATCCAGTTCCTGCAGTTCGCACCAGTCGTAGACATCTTCGAACAACGGGTCGAATTCGTTGGCCGCTTCTATAGAGAAGGACTGCCGACCGGTTTCCGGGCGACCGGAACGGCCGATCGGCGGCTGCAACGGGAAGTCCGGGTCTTCGCAACGCTTGGTCAGGTAGAACTCCATTTCTGGCGCCACGATCGGCTGCCAGCCTCTATCGGCATAGAGTTTCAGAACCTTCTTGAGCACGTTGCGCGGCGACAGCTCGATCGGGTTGCCCTGCTTGTCGTAGGTGTCGTGAATCACCTGGGCCGTAGGCTCGATGGCCCAGGGCACAAGAAATACCGCGTTCTGATCGGGACGGCAGATCATGTCGATGTCTGCCGGATCGAGGAGCTCGTAATAGATGTCGTCTTCGACATAGTCGCCCGTCACTGTTTGCAACAGCACACTCTCGGGCAGGCGCATGCCTTTCTCGGCGATGAACTTGTTGGTCGGCGAGATCTTGCCGCGAGTAATCCCGGTAAGGTCGCCAATCATGCATTCGACTTCTGTGATCTTATGGTCTTTCAACCAATCGGTGAGCTGGTCGAGGTTGTTACTCATAAATGCCTCTGGACTGAGTTTCCTGACTCTTATAAGTCAGGCGTTGTTTGACGCATCGGCGTCGCGTTGTAATGCGCGCTCGCGGCAGGCATCGCCAAATGCCTGGAAGATCGCAAGGTAGTCGGGGTTTGAGCTTACCTGCCATTCGGGATGCCATTGAACCCCCAGGGCAAAACCCCTGCCTCCGTTGACTGGCTCTCCACCTACAGAGATGGCCTCGATCAACCCGTCAGGAGCCAGAGCCTCGACACGAAGGCCCGGCGCCAGACGTTCAACACCCTGGCCATGAATCGAATTGACTTGAATCTCACTCGCCAGGCCCAGACCTGCGAGCACACCACCCGGTTGAATATGCACCGGGTGACTTGGCGCATACTGCCCTTCCAGCGGTAGGCTATCGTCTTCACGGTGATCCATGAATGGACCGGCCTCGTGAACTTTTTGATGCAGGCTGCCGCCGAACGCCACATTCATTTCCTGGAAGCCGCGGCAAATACCGAGCACGGGAATACCGGCCTCGACAGCGGCGCGGATCAACGGGAGAGTGGTGGCATCGCGTGCAGAATCATGAGCAGTGCCCGGCGCGCTGGCTGGGCCGCTATAGTGAAACGGTTCTATATTGGAAGGAGAGCCGGTAAAGAGAATGCCATCCAGACCGTCCAGAATATCGGACGGGTCCAGCAGATCAGCCAGGGATGGGAGAATCACCGGCAGGCCCTTGGCAGCTGAGGCCACGGCGCGGACATACTTATCACCACTGATGTGATAAGCATGCAAACCGATCTGCCTGGAGCAGGCGGTGACGCCGATTAACGGCAGGCGAGACATGAAGCACCCCGGTATTATTGCTGTTATGGGTTTGAATCGAGCTTAGCCTTGTTCATTTTTTTACACAACACCCCCGTAAAAAATACAACACGGCCTGCTCAAACCTGCGGACACTAAAGACCCGGAATGTATAAAACCGCCTTAAATTGCCCCAAAAATGCCCTCGCGGCGCTTTTTCAGGGCAAAAAAGGCCTCGCTTGACTTCGGCATGCCGTTCGGGTTGACTGGAATCTCAAGAGCTCAATGATTGATATTTTTAACAACAAAGGTGTTGCATCATGTCGGTACCCCCGCGTGCCGTTCAGCTTAACGAAGCGAACGCGTTCCTTAAGGAACATCCTGAGGTTCTGTACGTTGACCTTCTGATTGCGGATATGAATGGTGTGGTGCGCGGCAAGCGCATCGAGCGCACCAGTCTCCACAAGGTTTACGAGAAAGGCATCAACCTGCCGGCCTCTCTATTTGCTCTGGATATCAACGGTTCGACGGTGGAAAGCACCGGGCTGGGCCTGGACATCGGTGATGCTGACCGAATCTGCTATCCAATCCCTGACACCCTGTGCAATGAACCCTGGCAGAAGCGCCCGACCGCGCAACTGTTAATGACCATGCACGAAATCGAAGGTGAACCTTTCTTCGCCGATCCGCGCGAAGTCCTGCGTCAAGTTGTTACCAAATTTGACGACATGGGTCTGACCATCTGCGCCGCATTCGAACTGGAGTTCTACCTGATCGACCAGGAGAACGTGAATGGCCGGCCACAACCTCCACGCTCGCCGATCTCTGGCAAACGTCCGCATTCGACCCAGGTCTACCTGATCGACGACCTCGACGAATACGTCGACTGCCTCCAGGACATTCTGGAAGGCGCGAAAGAGCAAGGCATCCCGGCCGACGCCATCGTCAAGGAAAGTGCTCCGGCGCAGTTCGAAGTCAACCTGCACCACGTTGCCGACGCGATCAAAGCCTGCGATTACGCGGTACTGCTCAAGCGTCTGATCAAAAACATCGCCTACGACCATGAGATGGACACCACCTTCATGGCCAAGCCTTACCCGGGCCAGGCAGGTAATGGTCTGCACGTACACATCTCGATCCTTGATAAAGAAGGCAAGAACATCTTTGCCAGTGAGGATCCCGAGCAGAACGCCGCACTGCGTCACGCGATCGGCGGTGTGCTCGAGACCCTACCGGCGCAGATGGCCTTCCTCTGCCCGAACGTCAACTCCTACCGTCGTTTCGGCGCACAGTTCTACGTGCCGAATTCGCCGTGCTGGGGCCTGGATAACCGTACGGTTGCCCTGCGCGTACCAACCGGCTCGGCCGATGCGGTCCGCCTGGAGCACCGCGTTGCCGGCGCCGACGCCAACCCGTACCTGCTGATGGCTTCGGTCCTGGCAGGTGTGCACCACGGTCTGGTCAACAAGATCGAGCCGGGCGCACCGGTGGAAGGCAACAGCTACGAGCAAAACGAGCAGAGCCTGCCGAACAACCTGCGTGATGCCCTGCGCGAGCTGGACGACAGCGAAGTCATGGCCAAGTATATCGACCCGAAATACATCGATATCTTCGTCGCCTGCAAGGAAAGCGAGCTGGAGGAGTTCGAACACTCCATCTCCGACCTCGAGTACAACTGGTACCTGCATACCGTGTAAGCGGTTGCAGTAAAAACAACGCCGCCGGCCAAAGCCTGCGGCGTTTTTTTGCGGCTGAATCGTAGGGTTATTTCTTCAAGACATCAGGATTAACCCTACATAAAAAACAATTGATTCAAACTCAATATGCAGGCCACCGGACTTGCCGACTGGATGATGCCCGGAAGTAATCATCCGGCAGCCTGCCATTACGTCACTTTGAGAATATCAGTCATGAAAACACACATCCTTGGCGCTGCCTTTTCTCTTATCGGGGTCAGTTTATGCTCTGCCGCGTGGGCTCAGACCCAACAGCATCCCCATTGGAGCTACACCAACCCGGATAGTTGGGGCGAGTTAAAGCCCGATTACAAACTCTGCACGCTCGGAAAAGTGCAATCGCCCATTGATATTCGCGATGCTGCCAAAGCAGATCTGGCCCCGCTGGCTTTTGATTATCGGTCCAGTCCGATAGAGGTCTTGAACAATGGACACACCGTTCAGGTCACGCCCTCGAACGCGGGCGGGATCACACTGGCCTCCGGAAACTACTCATTAATACAGTTCCACTTCCACAGCCCCAGTGAAGAAAAAATACAAGGTCGTGCCTACCCTATGGTCGCGCACCTGGTTCACCGTAATCATTCAGGCGATCTAGCCGTCGTTGCCATCCTTTTCGAGGAAGGAGCCCATAACCCGGCTTTGGCGCCCATCCTTGCAGCAATGCCTGACGTAGTGGGCGCAACAAAAGCCTTGGACAATCAGAGCATCGCAGACTTACTACCCACAAAACGTGATTACTATGCCTACATGGGCTCCTTGACGACTCCGCCTTGCAGCGAAAATGTGCGCTGGCATGTCCTGACGACTCCGGTTGCCTTGTCCCGAAATCAGTTGAATGCGTTCCAGGCGCTGTACCCAATGAATGCGCGCCCCGTTCAACCCTTGAACGGTCGGACCATACAAGTGGGCGGCTAACCCATCGCGGGTATGCTCCAGGGGGGCAGCGGCGCTATACAGACAACATCGAGCCCGACTCGTACAATGCCCGCTGCCCTGCAGGAGACTTCAATGACGCGCCCCGCCACCATCCGCAAACCCCGCGCACGCAGCCAGGCCAGGATCGATTCGATACTCGATGCCGCGCGCACGCTGCTGGCTGCCGAGGGCGTGGCCAGCCTGTCGATCTACAGCGTCGCGGAACGCGCGGAGATCCCGCCCTCCTCCGTCTACCACTTCTTTGCCAGCGTCCCGGCCCTGCTCGAAGCCCTGACCGCCGATGTCCACGCGGCCTTTCGCGCCTGCCTGCAAGCACCTATCGAGCCCGCCTCGCTCAGCGGCTGGCGCGACCTGTCACGACTGGTGGAGCAGCGCATGCTGAGCATCTACAGCGAAGACGCCGCCGCCCGCCAATTGATCCTGGCGCAGCACGGCCTGACCGAAGTCACCCAGGCTGACCGCCAGCACGACATCGAATTGGGCGACTTGATGCACAAACTGTTCGATCAACATTTCCAGCTGCCGGTGCTGCCCGATGATGTCGATGTCTTCGCCCTGGCCATGGAACTGGGCGATCGCGTTTACGCCCGTTCGGTGCAACAGCACGGGCAAATCACCCCGCGCATGGCCGAGGAAGGTATGCGGGTATTCGATGCCTATCTGGGGCTGTATCTGCCGCCTTATCTGCCCAAACGCGGCGCATGACACAGGGCATGACCATGCATCAGGTTGCGCAGAGTTATCTTGGCGTCTGGAAGCGGCGCCTGATCCAGCACCGCTCGGGACATTCGGACAGCGAAACCGCGGTGTATTGGCTGCAGACCCCACGACTGTTCGCCGATCTGCGCATCCCGCCCAACCCGCTGCCCGGCCTGCCACTCGAAGCACTCAGCCACGTTCAACATCAGGCACTGTGCGAACAGAAAGGCTTCGCCGGGGTGACCCGGGTCGAGGCCGACATTTGCCAGTGGCATCGCAAAATGGACTATCAACCGGTCAGTGGCGAAGAAGATATCGGTCGCATGCAATTTGAAACCAGCGAACGCCTGGTCGAAACTGCGCTGGACAATAGCTATTACGAAATCTGGGAGCGCTTGCCGGATTCACTAGGGGTGTGTCGAGGCCAATGGCTGCAAGCACCAGATGATCCATCACGCCAAGGCTGCCTGCTATTGGCCGGGGATTATTTCCTGTTCGCCGCCAGCCGCCCCATAGCGCTGACACCCGGCGGTCATCTGCGCGAAAAGATCGGCCAACAACCTCCCATCACCCTCCTCGCCTGCGAGCTGTCTTTTGGTCGGCATCACGGCGGAAAATCCCCGTGGCAAATCGAGCGCTCAACGCTGCCTGCCAGAATGGGTCAATACCTGCTGCCCTCGGTAATAGACCCGTTTGCTGCAGACCTGTTCGCCGATGAAGCGCTCATGTCTTCACTCGGGACCTTTACCCCGGCCGGCGGCTGGCGTTGCGCGCCTGATCCCTAACACACCAGGACATAAAAAACCCCGAGGGGCTCAAGCCGTTCGGGGTCGTCTGTAGCGCACGGCTTACAGCTTGGCGATCGATACCTCGGTGGATTTCACGAAGGCAATCACCTCGCTGCCAACCACCAATTCCAACTCCTTCACCGAGCGCGTGGTAATCACCGAAGTGACGACGCCGGAAGCCGTCTGCACGTCGATTTCCGACAGAACATCACCGACTACGATTTCCTTGATAATGCCTTTGAACTGGTTGCGAACGTTGATGGCTTTAATAGTCATGAGCGGTATTCCTGATTGGCTAAGAGATTTTCTGCAGCGCAGTTATTGGGCCCAACGCAATTGCGTGGGCAAGGGTGAAACGGGTTCCGGCTCGGGTGGCGAACCGGGCAGCGACAACACACGGTTAAGGACTTCGGTTTCCAGCGCCGCCAGCCGATGGGAGCCGCGAACCCGAGGGCGCGGCAGTTCCACCTGCAGGTCGAGGCCGACTTCACCCTCCTCGATCAGAATCACCCGATCGGCAATCGCCACGGCTTCACTAACGTCGTGGGTCACCAGCAGCACGGTGAATCCGTGCTTCTGCCAAAGGCGTTCAATCAGTTGCTGCATCTCGATTCGGGTCAGGGCATCCAGGGCGCCCAGCGGCTCATCGAGCAACAGCAACCGAGGTTGATGAATCAACGCACGGGCCAGCGCAACACGTTGCTTCTGCCCGCCGGACAGGGCTGCCGGCCATTCATTGGCGCGATCCGCCAGGCCGACCGCTTCCAGTGCCTCCAGGGCTTTTGCCCGCCAGTTGCCCTTGAGTCCGAGACCCACGTTGTCGATGACTTTTTTCCAAGGCAGCAACCGCGCCTCCTGGAACATCAGGCGGGTGTCTTCGATCGCCTCACTCAGCGCTGCCGAACCTGCAAGCAGCTCACCGCCGGTAGGCTCGTCGAGACCGGCGAGCAAGCGCAGCAGAGTGCTTTTGCCGCAGCCACTGCGACCGACCACGGCGACGAACTGACCGGCTGGAATATGCAGATCGATCTCGCGCAGCACCTGCCGCGAGCCGAAGGTCTTTTGCAGCTTGCGCACCGCCAGCGGAATCCCGTGCAACAGACGAGGCGGTTGTTGTTGAGCCGTCATGCAACACCTCCCTTGGCAACCTGATAAGCCGGATGCCAGCGCAACCAGACTCGCTCCAGGCCGCGAGCTGCGAGGTCGGCCAATTTGCCGAGCACCGCGTACAACAGGATCGCCAGCACCACCACGTCAGTCTGCAAGAACTCCCGGGCATTCATCGCCAGGTAGCCAATACCGGAGCTGGCGGAAATGGTTTCGGCGACGATCAAGGTCAGCCACATAAAGCCCAGCGCGAAACGCACACCCACCAGAATCGAAGGCAACGCTCCCGGCAAAATTACCTGACGAAACAGGCCAAAACCGGACAAACCATAACTGCGGGCCATTTCCACCAGCGCCGGGTCGACGTTGCGGATGCCGTGATAGGTGTTGAG
Organism: Pseudomonas sp. KH_050; assembly: GCF_057838875.1. Classification (NCBI taxonomy): domain Bacteria; kingdom Pseudomonadati; phylum Pseudomonadota; class Gammaproteobacteria; order Pseudomonadales; family Pseudomonadaceae; genus Pseudomonas; species Pseudomonas sp. KH_050. The sequence continues at coordinate 6,365,721 of NZ_CM174478.1, forward strand.
GTAGATCGGGAACAAGGTGCCCAGGGCCACCAGGAAAATCTTCGCTGACTCATCGATGCCAAACCAAAGAATCACCAGCGGAATCAGCGCCAGATGCGGCACGTTGCGGATCATCTGCACCGAACTGTCGAGCAGGCGTTCGCCCCATTTCGACAGACCGGTGATAAAGCCCAGGATCAGACCGATACTGCCGCCGATCAAGAAACCGGTTGCCGCGCGCCAACCGCTGATTGCCAGGTGGGTCCAGATTTCACCGCTGCGAACCAGGCTGATACCGGCTTCGATTACCGCGCTCGGCGCCGGCAGAATCCGCGTCGACAACCAGCCCGCGGACACCGACAACTGCCACACTGCCAGCAAAAACACCGGCAAAGCCCAAGGCGCGAGGCTTTGGATAACTGCTTTGTTCTTCATGGCCGTGCCTCAGTTCCAGGACGCAGTGTCGGGGAGGATGGCCAGGGGCCAGAAAATACTCATGGCGTTGTTTCCTTGGGAGTTCGAATTACGGCGCTTTGGCAACGGTCGCAGGCGGCGTCCAGATCACATCTTTGATGCTCAGCGGTTTCGGGATCAGCTTGAGTTGGTAAAAGCTGTCGGCGATTTTCTGCTGAGCGGCGACCACTTCTGGAGTGAGGAACAGCGCGCCATAGCCCTGGCGTTTCACCGCAGTCAGGGTGATATCCGCAGGCAGGCCGAGCAGTGGCGAAACCAGTCCGGTCACGTCTTCAGGATTGGCCTTGGACCATTCGCCGACAGCACGCACTTCTTCCACCAGTGTCTTGATCACTTGCGGATGTTTTTCGGCGTAAGGCCTGGTTGCCAGGTAGAACTGATGGTTGTCGACGATGCCGCTGCCGTCACGCAGGGTGCGTGCTTGCAATTGCTGTTCGGCCGCCGCCTGGTACGGGTCCCAGATCACCCAGGCATCAACACTGCCGCGTTCGAATGCGGCGCGGGCATCGGCCGGTGGCAGGAATACCGTCTGGATATCGGTGTATTTGAGGCCAGCGTCTTCCAGGGCGCGAACCAACAGGTAGTGAACGTTGGAACCTTTGTTGAGGACGACCTTCTTGCCCTTGAGGTCCTGCACCGATTTGATTGGCGAGTCTTTCGGCACAAGGATCGCTTCGCTGGTCGGTGCTGGCGGCTCATAAGCCACATAGAGCAGATCGGCGCCGGCCGCCTGAGCAAACACTGGCGGCGTTTCACCGGTCACGCCGAAGTCGATGGAACCGACGTTCAGCCCTTCGAGCAGCTGTGGGCCGCCCGGGAATTCAGTCCATTGCACTTGAATGCCCTGCTCTGCCAGGCGTTTTTCCAGCGAGCCCTTGGCCTTGAGCAGCACCAGGGTGCCGTATTTCTGATAACCGATGCGCAAGCTTTCGGCTTGGGCTTGAGTAACAACGCCGAGGGACACAGCCGCAGCAAACAGAGCGACCAGACCACGACGCAAAATGACAGTGCGCATAGCGCTCTCCTTTTGCTGTTGGGTTTTTGGCTGCACCTGCTTGGCCGTTAGCGGCTGAGTAAGGTGAGTACTTCCAGATTCGGTAAGGCTTAAATGCTCCAGCGAGCACTCAACAAACGTTCGTTCAACAGGTTCGGATCAATCGGTCCTGGCCGCCGCGCCATGGCGCTGTAAAACTGCTCCAGCGCCTCATTCAAGCGTCGTTCGAGGATCGGCACCAGCTGTGCCTGGGCACTGCCTTCGCCGTAGGCGATCTGACTGTCTTCGGCAAAAATCCCATGGAGCATTTCCTGAGCCTTGAGCGCCGAAAGCACCGGTTTGAGCGCGTAATCCACCGCCAACATGTGAGCGATGCTGCCGCCAGTGGCCATGGGCAGCACCACCTTGTGGCTCAGCGCGCGTTCCGGCAACAGGTCGAGCACGGTCTTCAGTGCGCCGGAGAACGACGCTTTGTAGACTGGAGTGGCGATCAACAGACCATCGGCATTTTCAATCTGTTGCAGCAGATCGATCACCTTCGGGCTGTCGAAGCGAGCATGGAGCAAATCCTCGGCCGGGAAGTCCCGTACCTGATAACTCACCACCTCCACGCCCTGCTGCTGCAACCAATGCCTGGAGTACTCGAGCAGCACCCCGGAACGGGAGCGCTGACTGGGACTTCCACCAAGTGAGACGACCAGCATGCAGATAATTCCTTGGGTTGTTGGCGATTCGCTGTCTGCGATCTCGCTGGGATGAACAGACCATACCAGTTGATTTATATATCCATAAATCTTATTTATTCATTTGTTTATTCTTTAAATGAATAAGCGGAAATTATTTCTCCGGCCATAAAAAAAGGCCGTCGAAACGGCCTGAAACCCTTGCATTGGGGATACCTTGAAAAGATCGCAGCCTGCGGCAGCTCCTACGGGATTTGCACACGGCGCGATACTGTAGGAGCTGCCGCAGGCTGCGATCTTTTGACTTTAACGATTGGGCTGCGGCGTCAACCGCAGATACGGCCTCACTGCCCGATAGCCTTGGGGGAAGCGCTGCTTGAGCTCTTCCTGATCCTGGAGCGACGGCACGATCACCACCTCATCACCGTCCTGCCAGTTGGCCGGCGTGGCCACTTTGTAGTTGTCGGTGAGTTGCAGCGAATCGATCACCCGCAGGATTTCCTGGAAGTTGCGCCCGGTGCTGGCTGGATAGGTGATCGTCAGGCGCACCTTCTTGTTCGGGTCGATGACGAACAGTGAACGTACGGTCAGGGTGTCGCTGGCATTCGGGTGGATCAGGTCGTAGAGGTCGGAAACCTTGCGATCCGCGTCGGCGAGGATCGGGAAGTTGACGATAGTGTTCTGGGTTTCGTTGATGTCTTCGATCCACTTGTGGTGCGAGTCCACCGAATCGACTGACAGGGCAATAGCCTTGACCCCACGCGTGGTGAACTCATCCTTGAGCCTGGCGGTGAAACCGAGTTCCGTGGTGCACACCGGGGTGAAGTCCGCCGGATGGGAAAACAGCACGCCCCAACTATCGCCGAGCCACTCATGAAAGCGAATCTTGCCGGCGCTGGAGTCCTGTTCAAAATCGGGTGCGATGTCGCCAAGTCTGAGGCTCATGGTATTGCTCCTGGTATGTGCTTGTGCAGCCCACTCTGCCTACACCGAGGAATATTTAAAAAGAATAAATATCGATTTATCTATACCTAAATAGAATAACAAAAACGCACGAAGCCCATCTTTCTCACAGGAGTCGATAAAGTAATGCGAAGAGGGGAGCTGGAAAGAGCTGCGGGTAGGAGCCTGACTTGAAAGACAACCCCTGCCCGGCATTGCGCCAGGCAAGAGCTTACGCAGGTATTACAACAACGGGATCGAGTAGCTGACGATCAGACGGTTTTCGTCCTGGTCGCGCTGGCCCGGAACGTCATTGCGCCACATGGCGTTTTTCCACATGACGCCGAGGTTCTTCAGCGGACCTTCTGGCACTACGTAGGCCAGGGTAATGTCGCGCTCCCACTCACTGTTGCCATTTCCTACAACGGTCGTGCCATTCACTCTCGCCGCGTTGTCGATATTGTCGCCACGCAGGTAAACCACACCGGCGGTCAAGCCCGGTGCTCCAATCTTGGCGAAATCATAGGTGTAGCGAGCTTGCCAGGTACGTTCGCCAGCGCGAGCAAACTTGGAAATCTGCATGTCGGTGGTCAGGTACGCCGATGCACCGTCCCCCTGGTTCAGGAAAGGAAAATCGCTGTCGCCGTTGCTGACCTGGTAGCCGCCGCCAAAGGTGTGGCCGGCAACGCTATACAGGAACAAGCCACTATACAGGTCGTTGTCGACCTTGCCCTTGGTGACGGTGCCACCGTAGTAACCGGTAGTGAAGTAGTTCGAGTCGTGCCCGTTGGCACCATCATCGGTGCTGTGGAAGTAGCGCAAGTCGGACTTCAACACACCTGGGCCGATAGCCCAGTTGTGTACCAGGCCGAGGAAGTGTTGCTTGTAGAAGTCTTCCAGGTTGCCGTAGTAATACTGAGCGGTCAGGTCCTTGGTGATCTTGTAGTCACCACCGCCATAGATAAATTTGTTGCTGTCACGGCCAGCCGCTGTGCGACTGTTGGCGCCAGCAATCGACAACTCTTCGTTGCTGCTGGAGTTACGACCTTTGGCGTGCTCGATCTGACCGCCGACCAGGGTCAGGTCCTTGATCTCGTTGGAGGTGAGTTGGCCACCCTGGAAGGTTTGCGGCAGCAGACGACCATCGTTGCTCACGATAACCGGCAGCTTCGGTTGCAGGGTGCCGAGTTTCAATTCAGTCTGGGAAACCTTGGCTTTGGCCGTGAGGCCCAGGCTGGAGAAGTTATCGACTGCTTCACCGTTGGACTTGCTTGGAAAAACAGTGCCGCCGTAAGAATTGTTCGAAGCGCCGTTGGTACCGCCGCCGGAATCCAGCTTGATACCCAACAGGCCGATGGCATCAACGCCGAAACCGACGGTACCTTGGGTGTAACCCGAAGTGAAGTTGAGCTGGAAGCCTTGACCCCACTCTTCTGCCTTGTTTTGAGTAGCGCCAGAATCACGGTTGTCGTTATTGATGTAAAAGTTGCGCAACCCCAAAGTGGCCTTGCTGTCTTCAACAAAACCGGCGGCACCTGCTTGCTGTGCCAAAACCCCCACGGCCACAGCCAGGGCCAACGTGGACTTGTTCATTGTTTCGCTCCTCTCGTTTTCTAATTCTTCTGTACTTAGGTCCTGAGTCGAACGCCCGGGATCCGTAGGTGCGCGATTAGCGCCAGACGGTGGCTGCGAAGTCAATCGTAACCAAGTGTGTCTACGACCATGGTCTAACCGCGTTATGCATTCGTGCAGGGTAATGAGTTTTTCATAAATCCAAAAAGAATTGTTTCGTAGTTTTTCATTCTTTTTAGGAATAAGACATGACTCGCTCAAACCAACCGGACACAAGGTGTCGGCAGACTCGCTAATTTCTAAATGGTATTTACGAGATTATTTTTAGATCATTTAGCTTTTATGTATTGCTGATTCGCGGGCAAGAAAAGATCAACCGACCAAACGTAAACGGCGAAAACCCTCGGTAAACCGCCAGATTCCTCAAGCAATCGAGGAAAATCGCGGGCCGTGCTTTCAGGTTATCGCCGTATGTGAATGAGCAATTTGTCGTTAATCAATAATCAGCGGTCAAAGCGTCTTTTCGAAGATTTTCGAATTACGCTGGTAGTTGTACAGCGACGCCCGGGCCGATGGCAGGCGGTCAACGCTGCTCGGCACGAAGCCGCGCTCGCGGAACCAGTGCGCGGTTCGCGTGGTGAGTACGAACAAGGTTTTCAAGCCCTGCGCCCGGGCGCGGGTTTCGATCCGTTCCAGTAATTCATCACCACGACCGCCATGCCGGTATTCCGGGTTGACCGCCAGGCAAGCCAGCTCTCCGGCATCCGAATCGGCAATCTGATACAGCGCCGCGCAGGCAATGATCATCCCTTCGCGCTCGACCACGCTGAACTGCTCGATCTCACGCTCCAGCACTTCGCGGGAACGGCGAACCAAAATGCCCTGTTCTTCCAGCGGGCTGATCAAATCCAGCAATCCGCCGACGTCTTCAATGGCCGCTTCACGCACCAGTTCGAATTGCTCCTGTGCGACCAGGGTACCGCCACCGTCGCGAGTGAAGAGTTCGGTGAGCAATGCACCATCTTCCACATAGCTGACAATATGACTGCGGCCTACACCACCTCGACAGGCCTCGGCAGCGGCATCAAGCAATTCCGCCTGATAGTTGCTACCCAGGCGCTGCAAATGCGCGGGAACCTGTTGCGGGCGCAGTTCGCGCACCAGTTTGCCGTTTTCGTCGATCAGGCCCAGATCGGCGCCGAACAGCAGCAGCTTGTCCGCCTCCAGGTCGATGGCGGCGCGGGTCGCGACGTCTTCGCAGGCCAGGTTGAAGATTTCCCCGGTCGGCGAGTAACCCAACGGCGACAGCAGCACGATCGAACGCTCGTCCAACAGACGGTTGATGCCCTTGCGGTCGACTCGACGGACCTCGCCGGTGTGGTGATAGTCGACGCCTTCCAGCACGCCGATCGGCCGTGCAGTCACCAGATTGCCGCCGGCCACCCGCAGGCGCGAGCCTTGCATTGGCGATGAGGCCATATCCATCGACAGGCGCGCTTCAATAGCAATCCGCAGCTGGCCGACCGCGTCGATGACGCATTCCAGGGTCGCCGCATCGGTGATGCGCAGGCCATGATGGTAATGCGGGGTCAGGCCACGGGCCGCGAGGCGGGTTTCAATTTGCGGGCGCGAACCATGCACCAGTACCAGCCGCACACCCAGGCTGTGCAACAGCACCAGGTCGTGGACGATATTGCCGAAGTTCGGATGCTCGACCCCGTCGCCGGGAAGCATCACGACAAAGGTGCAATCGCGGTGGGCATTGATGTACGGAGAAGCGTGACGAAGCCAATTGACGTAATCGGGCATAAAACCAGCGCCTGTAATAAAAAGCAGCCAAAAAAAGGACGAAACAGAAAACGCACAGCGGGCTGTTGGTTATCGTCGGAACAGGCTTGGCGACACGCGAGCTCTCCTTGTAGATACGGGCTTGATCATCGGCGATTTAACGGAGGTCAGGCCGGTGTCAGGCAATAATGTTCAATCAGTTGACGTAATAGATGCACGGTAGGCTGCAAGCGTGACATTTCGAGGTATTCCCCCGGCTGATGCGCACAGGCAATGTCACCCGGGCCAAGCACCAGTGTCTCGCAGCCAAGGCGCTGAAGATAAGGCGCTTCGGTGCCAAACGCTACTGCTTCGGCCAGGTGACCGGTGAGTCTTTCGGCGACACGGACCAATTCGCAGTCCTCGGCTTGCTCGAAGGGCGGCACTTCGGGGAACAATGGCGCGTAATCAATCTTCACCTTATGCCACTCGGCAATCGGCTCGAGCTTCTGCCGGATCGCGGCGCGCAAGACGTTCGGGTCCATGCCCGGCAGGGGTCGCAGGTCGAACTCCAGCGAGCACTGGCCGCAAATCCGGTTGGGGTTGTCGCCACCGTGGATGCAGCCAAAATTCAGGGTCGGCTGCGGCACGCTGAACTGCGGATTGCGATACTCGCGCTGCCACGCCAGACGCAAGCCGCGCAATTCACCCATGGCGTCGTGCATGGCCTCCAGCGCGCTATGGCCCAGGCGCGGGTCCGATGAGTGGCCGCTTTGCCCGAGAATATCGATGCGCTCCATCATTATCCCTTTGTGCATCCGAATCGGCTTGAGCCCGGTCGGCTCGCCAATCACCGCGGCACGTCCCAATGGCCGGCCGGCGGCGGCCAGTGCCCGGGCGCCGGCCATGGAGCTTTCTTCATCGCAGGTGGCAAGAATCATCAAAGGCTGCTTGAACGGTTTGTCCAGCAACGGCAGCACGGCTTCGATGGCCAGCGCAAAAAAGCCTTTCATGTCGCAACTGCCCAGACCCACCCAGCGACCGTCGACTTCGGTCAGTTTCAGCGGATCGGTCTGCCACAGCGCACCGTCGAACGGCACCGTGTCACTGTGTCCGGCCAACACCAGGCCGCCAGGGCCCGTGCCGAAACTGGCGAGCAGATTGAACTTGCCAGGGTTAACCTGCTGGATCTCGCAGGCAAATCCCAGATCGCCGAGCCAGGTCGCCAACAGGTCGATCACTGCACGATTGGATTGATCCAGATTCGGCTGGGTACAGCTGACCGACGGCGCAGCGATCAGCGCAGCGAACTGATCTTTCATGGATGGCAAAGGCATGCGCGGTCTCCGGGCTCGCTGGTGTGAACTCCATCATAGAGCCATCCGGCGCTCGGAATAAACCGTCGCGGCACGTCGAGCCGGCTTGTCCTGTACACTGCACGGCCTTGGCAGCCACACATTCCCCCGGCTGCGCTCCCGATCCTGGATTTTCCGGCCATGCAGAAAGAAACCGAAATCAAACTCCGCGTCAGCCGCGAAACCCTCGCCGCGTTGCGCGAGCATCCGCTACTGAAAAAACGCAACAAAAGTGGCTGGGAACGCCGTGAACTGATGAACCAGTACTTCGACACGCCAGAGCGCGATCTGGCTCAGGCCAAGGTTGCCCTGCGCCTGCGCCGCGATGGCGAAGAAGTGATCCAGACCCTCAAGACCCGTGGTCAAAGCATCGCCGGTCTGTCCGAGCGTAACGAGTACGACTGGAAACTGCCCAAAGCCAAGCTCGACGTGAAAAAACTCGACGGAGAATGCTGGCCGGAGCAACTGGCCGAACTGGACAAAAAGACCCTCAAGCCAATCTTCACCACCGATTTCGTCCGCGAACGCGCGGAAATCGCCTGGGGCCGTGGCAAGGCCAAAGTGGTCATCGAGGCCGCGCTGGACCTGGGCCACGTGATCGCCGGCAAGCAGAAAGAAGAAATCTGCGAACTGGAGCTGGAACTGCGTGAAGGCGAACCGGCCGCACTGCTGGAACTCGCCGCCGAACTGGCCGCCACCCTGGCGCTGATGCCGTGCGATATCAGCAAGGCCGAGCGTGGCTATCGCCTGTTCGATGCCAACAGCTATTCGTTGAGCCTGCCCGCGCCAAAGCTGACTGCTGAACTGCCGCTGGACGAAGCCTTCGCCGCGTTGAGCTGGCATTTGCTGAGCAGCAGCCAGCGCCTGGCCGAGCAATACCGTTTCAATGGCCACTGGCGCCTGCTGCAGGAATGGGTCGAAAACCTCGCTGAGTTGCGCGCGTTGCTGGGCAGCCTGGGCCAGGCCGCGCCACGTCAATCGACCCACGACCTGCGAGTATCGCTGGATGCCTTGCTGGAAGACTGGCGCCCACTGGTGCAAGCCGGCCAGGACGACGAAGACGTGCGTAAAGCCGCACCGGAACAGTTCGCCGAAGAACTTGAAGACGTGCGCTGGGGCCTGTTCTCGCTGAACACTTCGCGCTGGTTGCTGGCCCGCACCTGGGCAGCCGACCGCAACACCCGCGGCAATCGCCAGGGTGCAGCGCAATTGGCCAACTGGTTGCCGCGCCTGCTGGCCGACGAAGCCGTCGCCCTGCAACTGTCGCGCTACCAGCAACAGCCGGAAGACCTGGCCGAACAACTGCCGCGCATCGAGCGCATCCAGGCCTGGCTACACCATGCGCGTAACGTGCTGGAGATCCCGGAACTCGATCGCTTGTACGGCGAGTTGAAACAGCTGCAGCAACTGGCCAACGAGCCGATCACCGATGAAGCGCTCGATGCCCGCAAGCAGCAGGCGATTGTGGTGTTCCAGAATCGTGCCTGGAAGAATTTGTTGCGTATGTAACATCGCAAAAAAGATCGCAGCCTGCGGCAGCTCCTACGGAGCTGCGGCAGGTTGCGATCTTTGTTTCAGCGCTACACTGGCAAACTCGTCGTGGATTTGATTTCGGACAAAGCCACGATCGAGTTGACCTCCTGAATCCCCGGTACCATCGACAGCTTCTCGAAGAAAAACCGCTCATACGCCTCGATATCCGCAGTGACAATGCGCAGCAAAAAGTCCACCGACCCCATCAGCACATAACACTCTAGAACCTCCGCAAAGCCGCGAATCGCCTCGGTGAATTCAGTGAAGTTGGAGCGGCCGTGGGCGTTGAGTTTGATCTCGGCGAAGATCTGCGTGTTGAGACCGATTTTCTTGCGATCCAGCAGGGTCACTTGCCCGCGAATGACGCCCTCCTCCTTGAGCCGTTGAATTCGTCGCCAGCACGGTGACTGCGACAGCCCGACCTGTTCGGCGATCTGCGCACTGGAGAGCGAGGCGTCCTCCTGGAGCAGCGCCAGAATCCGTCGGTCATAAGCATCAAGCTCGCTGCGCATAAAAAACCTCTGAATAACTTAACAATTGAATTATTCAATTCAATTTATCTGCAATAAACCCAATCATAGATAAGAAATACCGCCAACGGCATGTAAAAATTTCTCCAGTGTTTTTTGGAGATCCAGCATGCCCCCTCTCGAAGCTGTCAGCACCGCCCCGACCCGCGCCGATGTCTGGAACGTCAGCAACGCCCATTGCCGCGTGCGCTATCAGCTCCTGGCGGAAGCCGAGCCGGATCTGCCGTGCCGGGTGCTCAACCATTTCGCCCTGCAGTTTCTGGTTCCGCAGCAGGTCAACATGCTGCGCCAGGGCGACTTACTGTCCATCGATGTGCAGCTCGACGGACTGAGCTGGCACCGCGCTCAGGTGATCGCTGAGAAGCTCCGTAACTTGATCAGCGTCTGCTCGGTGGATTTGCAACCTGCTGAATCCGCATGGGCTCAGCCTGCACAGGCGACCGGCTGACGCCTGTCGGTAAAAACTCGCAACGCTTGGTTCGGTAACGGCCGAACGGTCGGCTCATCCGGGGACTATTCTTGGCAATCGGTGGTCAGAGACGCACGTGTCTTAACCGCTAGTTGCAGGATTGTTCATAAGGAACCCGCATGTCCGTCCCCCTCCTCACTCAGGATCGCTGGCTCGATCTCAATGATCTGCTGTGTGAACTGGTCGCCCAAGGCTTTATCAGCCAGGATTGTGCCGAACACGCATTGACTACCCGACGCAACGCCGTCAACAGCCAGCTCCACCCGCTGGAATTTCTCGCCAGCCAGCAGTTCGACGACCTCAGTCGACCCGGTAAGCAGCTTGACCTGGAAAGCCTGACCCTGTGGCTCGCGCAGCAGGCCGGTCAGCCTTATTTGCGCATCGACCCGCTGAAGATCAATGTCGCGGGCATTACCCCGCTGATGTCCTATGCCTTTGCCCAGCGTCACAAGATCCTTGCGGTGTCGATCGACCGCGATGCGGTGACAGTGGCCAGCGCGCAGCCCTACGTCACCGCCTGGGAAGCCGATCTGACCCACGTCCTGAAGCTGCCGATCAAACGCGTGGTGGCCAACCCGGCGGACATCCAACGCTTTACCGTGGAATTTTTCCGCCTGGCCAAATCGGTCAGTGGCGCCAACAACTCTGATCAGAAAATGAGCACCCTGGGCAACTTCGAACAGTTGCTCAACCTCGGCGCCAGTGACCAGGAGCCGGACGCCAACGACGCGCACATCGTCAATATCGTCGACTGGCTGTTCCAGTACGCCTTCCAGCAGCGCGCCAGCGATATTCATATCGAGCCCCGCCGAGAGCAAGGCACCGTGCGCTTTCGTATCGACGGCGTGCTGCACAACGTTTATCAATTTCCGCCACAAGTGACCATGGCCATCGTCAGCCGCCTGAAAAGCCTGGGGCGGATGAATGTCGCGGAAAAGCGCAAACCCCAGGACGGCCGGGTCAAGACCAAAACCCCGGACGGTGGAGAAGTCGAGCTGCGCCTGTCGACGCTACCAACGGCCTTTGGCGAAAAAATGGTCATGCGAATTTTCGACCCGGAAGTGCTGCTCAAGAACTTCGACCAGCTGGGCTTCTCCGCAGAAGACCTGCGCCGCTGGCAAGACATGACCCGCCAGCCCAACGGCATCATTCTGGTCACCGGCCCGACCGGCTCCGGTAAAACCACCACGCTCTACACCACCCTGAAGAAACTGGCGACCCCCGAAGTCAATCTCTGCACCATCGAAGACCCGATCGAAATGGTCGAGCCAGCGTTCAACCAGATGCAGGTCCAGCACAACATCGACCTGACCTTTGCCAGCGGTATACGGGCACTGATGCGCCAGGACCCGGACATCATCATGATCGGTGAGATCCGCGACCTGGAAACCGCCGAAATGGCGATCCAGGCCGCGCTCACCGGCCACCTGGTGCTTTCCACCCTGCACACCAATGATGCGCCGAGCGCCATCAGCCGCCTGTTGGAACTCGGCGTGCCGCATTACCTGATCAAGGCCACCCTGCTCGGGGTCATGGCCCAACGGCTGGTGCGTACCCTTTGCCCACACTGCAAGGCACACGTGAGCTTGGGCGACGAGGACTGGCAGACCCTGACCCGGCCCTGGCAAGCACCGTTGCCGACCAATGCCCAGCGGGCAATCGGTTGTCTGGAGTGCCGCGACACCGGCTATCGTGGGCGCGCCGGGGTGTACGAAATCATGCTGATGAGCGACAGCGTCAAAGCGTTGATCCACCGGGACACCGACCTGCTGGCGGTGCGTCACCAGGCATTCAAGGAAGGCATGCGCAGCCTGCGGTTATCCGGCGCACAGAAAGTCGCGGCTGGCTTGACGACCATCGAGGAGGTGCTGCGCGTGACACCCCAGAGTGAGCAGAAATAATGACGTAACCCATTGATTCAGTACAACGGAACTCAACCGGGCTATCGAGTATCCAAGGCTCCAGATAACCCATCGGAGTCACCCATAATGCGTTTTAAACTTGCTGTCGCCACCTTGGCCTTGCTGTCGCTTCCTGTCGGCTCGGCAATGGCGGAGGATACCTTCTGGCGTAACGTCATTACCTCAGGAGCGACCACTGGTTCCAGCTACCTGACCTCCAAGGATCACAAGCTGGTTGTCGCAGCCCAGGATGACGCCAGCAGCTTCGTCGCCAGCGATGGTGGTATTCGTGGCCCGTATCTGGAGGCCGCAATGCAGAAAGTCCGCGCCGATAACCCAGGCTTGCAGGCTACCGACATGGAGTTGGCCAACGCGATTCTGGCGAAGAATGCCGTTGCCCAGCAGTGACCTGTTGATCTGCTGAATAAAAAAATGCCGCTCTTGGGAGCGGTATTTTTTTTTTGGCCTTGATGCCCGTCAGTTAACAAAAATCTACAGTCTGGTGATCAATTGTGGCGAGGGAGCTTGCTCCCGCTGGGGCGCGAAGCGGTCCTAAAATCTGTAACTGCGGTTTTTCAGGTATAACGCATCTGTAGGCTTTTACGACTGCTTCGCAGCCGAGCGGGAGCAAGCTCCCTCGCCACACGTCCTGCATTCGGCGTATCTACCCTTAATTCGCCCTCGCTTCAACGATACGCATCCACCGGCACACAGGCGCAAAACAGATTGCGGTCGCCATACACATTGTCGACGCGATTCACCGTCGGCCAGTATTTATGGGTCTTGGTGTGAGCGCTGGGGGTGACTGCCTGTTCGATGCTGTAGGGGCGCTCCCAGACGCCGGTGATATCCGCCAGGGTGTGCGGTGAACGTTTCAACGGGTTGTCTTCGCCGGGCCAGGTACCGTTTTGCACCAGGGCTATTTCCGCGCGAATACTCAGCATGGCTTCAATGAAGCGGTCCAGTTCAGCCTTTGACTCGCTCTCGGTCGGCTCGACCATCAGTGTGCCCGGTACCGGGAACGACATGGTCGGCGCGTGAAATCCGTAGTCCATCAAACGCTTGGCAACATCCTCTTCGCTGATCCCGGTTTGCGCCTTGAGCGGCCGCAGATCAAGAATGCATTCGTGGGCCACCCGACCATTACGCCCGGCATAGAGCACCGGGAAGGCTCCGCTCAAATGCTCGGCCAGGTAATTCGCGGCGAGAATCGCCACTTCACTGGTATCCGCCAATTGCGGCCCCATCATCGCGATGTACATCCAGCTGATCGGCAGAATGCTCGCGCTGCCCCAGGGCGCCGCGCTGACAGCGCCGTTCTGCGGCAACGGGCCTTCGATCGGCACCACCGGATGATTGGCGACGTAAGGCGCCAGATGCGCCCGCACGCCAATCGGCCCCATGCCGGGCCCACCACCACCATGGGGGATGCAGAAGGTCTTGTGCAAATTCATGTGGGATACGTCAGCGCCGATATCCGCCGGCCGGGCCAGCCCGACCTGGGCGTTGAGGTTGGCGCCGTCCATGTACACCTGGCCGCCATGGCTGTGGACAACTTCACAGATCTCGTTGATGCCTTCTTCATACACGCCATGGGTCGAGGGGTAGGTCACCATCAGGCAGGACAGCTTGTCATTGGCGGCCAGGGCCTTGGCTTTCAGGTCGTCCAGATCGACGTTGCCGGCATCGTCGCACTCGACGATCACCACCTGCATGCCCGCCATCTGCGCCGAGGCCGGGTTGGTACCGTGGGCAGACGCCGGGATCAGGCAAACGTTGCGCGCGCCTTGCTGGCGGCTCTCGTGGTATTTGCGGATTGCCAGCAACCCGGCGTACTCGCCCTGAGCGCCGGAGTTGGGCTGCATGCAGATGGCATCGAAGCCGGTGATCGCGCACAGCCAGCGCTCCAGCTCGCTGATCATCCGTGAATAGCCCAACGCCTGCTCGGTCGGCGCAAACGGGTGCAGATTGGCAAAGCCCGGCCAGGTGATCGGAATCATCTCGCTGGTGGCATTGAGCTTCATGGTGCAGGAGCCCAGCGGGATCATCGACTGGTTGAGCGCCAGGTCCTTGTTCTCGAGCTGTTTGAGGTAACGCAGCATCTCGGTTTCGCTGTGATGGGCACTGAATACCGGATGGCTCAGATAAGGCGAGCTGCGCAGCAGTTCGGCCGGGATGCCCGAGGCCAATGGCTCGGCATCCAGCTCGGCGACATCCAGCCTGTGGTCGGCACCAAGGAAGATATCGAACAACCGCGCCACCGTGTTTTCATTACAGGTTTCATCGAGGCTCAGGCCTAACTGACCACGGCCGAGAATCCGCAGATTGATCTGCGCAGCCTTGGCGCTTTCGATAATCGCCGTCTGGCTGCCGCCGACTTCCAGAGTCAGGGTGTCGAAGAACTGCTTGTTAAGCCGGGTAATGCCGTTGCGCTCAAGACCGGCGGCCAGTATGCAGGTCAACCGGTGAACCCGCTGGGCAATGCGCTTGAGCCCCGCCGGGCCGTGATAGACCGCATAGAAGCTGGCGATGTTGGCCAGCAGCACCTGCGCAGTACAGATGTTCGAGTTGGCCTTCTCCCGGCGGATATGCTGCTCGCGGGTCTGCAACGCCATACGCAGTGCGACATTGCCGCGTGCATCCTTCGAAACGCCGATGATCCGCCCTGGAATTGCCCGTTTGAACTCATCACGACTGGCAAAATAGGCCGCATGAGGACCACCATACCCCATTGGCACACCAAATCGCTGAGACGAACCGAACACCACATCGGCCCCCAACTCCCCTGGCGGGGTCAACAGCAATAGACTGAGCAGATCGGCCGAGACACAGGCCAGTGCCTGCTGCGCATGCAACTGATCGATCAGCGGCCGCAAGTTGCGGATTTCACCGTGGGTGTTCGGGTACTGCAGCAGTGCGCCGAACACCTGGTGGTTGGCAAGGTTATCCACAGTATCGATCACCAGTTCGAAGCCAAACCCTTCGGCTCGGGTCTGGACCACGGAAATGGTCTGTGGATGACAGCTTTCGTCGACAAAAAACAGATTGCTTCTGGACTTGGCTACGCGCTTGGCCAGCGCCATGGCCTCCGCTGCCGCCGTGGCCTCATCCAGCAGCGATGCGTTGGCCAGCTCCAGACCGGTGAGGTCGATGGTCAATTGCTGGAAGTTCAGTAACGCTTCGAGCCGACCCTGGGCAATCTCCGGCTGATAGGGGGTGTAGGCGGTGTACCAGCCGGGATTTTCCAGCACGTTACGCAGGATCACCGCCGGCGTCAGGGTGCCGTGATAGCCCATGCCGATCAGACTGGTCCAGACCTCGTTCTGTTCGGCATAGCCCTTGAGCCTGGCCAGTGCGGCCTCCTCATCAAGTGCTGGTGGCAGGTCCAGCACGCGGTTGAATCGAATGCCCGGCGGCACCGTCTGCTCGATCAACTCGACCCGGCTGGCGAGCCCGAGGCTGTCGAGCATGGCCTGTTGCTCGGCGGAATCGGGTCCCAAATGGCGCCGCAGGAAGGCATTGGGGTCGCGTAACTGGCTCAAGGACGGCAGCTGGGACATGACGGGCTCTCTCTTGAATGGCGCTCGGCGTCGATGCAACACGGTCAAAGCAGCATAGCAGTCGATCCCGAGGGTCGACGGCATGGGGTATTTGGCCAATTGGTATGCTCAGCGTCTGAGAGAGCCCTGCGGGTGCTGGAAGACGCCGCACAAGCCTTGGGCTCGAGCTGAAACGGTCGTGCGCACGGTTTCACGGACGGCATGTTTCCGGTCGTGGAACGTGTGGGTCGTTTGATCGTCTCGCTGCCGATGTTCTCGGCCATGAGCAAGAGTGATGTCGAGCGTTCGGTGGTGGCGGTCAAGGCTGGTAGGAGCTGCCGCAGGCTGCGATCTTTTGATCTTTTGATCTTTTGATCTTTTGATCTTTTGATCTTTTGATCTTTTGATCTTTTGATCTTTTGATCTTTGTTCGGGAAGGGCGTGGTCCGTTAGAAAGATCAAAAGATCGCAGCCTGCGGCAGCTCCTACGGGGCGAGCATTACTCGCCGATAGCACTCTTGTAGCTGGCAGCGTCGAGCAAATTGTCCAGTTCGCTGGTATCGCTTGGCTTGAGTTTGAAGATCCACGCACCGTATGGATCGCTGTTAAGCAGCTCCGGACTGGCGCCCAGTTCTTCGTTGATGGCAATCACTTCGCCCGACACTGGCGAGTAGATATCGGACGCGGCCTTGACCGACTCGACCACGCCCGCGGCCTCACCGGCGGCAAACACTTTGCCGATTTCCGGCAGCTCGACGAACACTACATCACCCAAGGCTTCCTGAGCATGGTCGGAAATACCCACTTTCACGCCGCCATCCTCGTCCAGACGGGCCCATTCGTGACTTTCGGCAAAACGCAGATCGACAGGGATTTCGCTCATATTCTGTGTCCTCAAGAAGAAACGTCAGCGGTTGTTTACCCGCCAGAAAAAGTTAGATCAAGGCTTTGCCATGACGCACAAAGGTCGGTTTTACCACCCGAACCGGGTACCACTTGCCACGGATTTCCACTTCTGCACGGTCGGCGGTTGCCATCGGCACCCGCGCCAGTGCAATCGACTTGCTAAGCGTAGGAGAGAAACTACCACTGGTGATCTCCCCTTCGCCAACATCGGCGATGCGAACTACCTGGTGAGCGCGCAATACTCCACGCTCTTCCAGCACCAGCCCCACCAGTTTTTGCTGCACTCCGCCTGCCCGTTCGGCTTCCAGCGCGGTGCGGCCAATAAACTGACGAGCGGCAGGTTCCCAGGCAATGCTCCAGGCCATATTGGCCGCCAACGGTGAGACGTCTTGATGAATGTCCTGGCCGTAAAGGTTCATGCCGGCTTCAAGTCGTAGCGTATCGCGGGCGCCGAGGCCGATCGGGGAAATACCGGCACCGACCAGATCGTTGAAGAACGCCGGTGCCTGATCGGCCGGCAGGACAATTTCCAGACCATCTTCACCGGTGTAACCGGTACGCGCGATGAACCAGTCGCCGTCGGCTTGCCCCTCAAAAGGTTTCAGCTGATGGATCAGCGCGCCACGAGCCTGGGAAACCAGCTCGGCAATCTTGCTCCGGGCCTGCGGGCCTTGAATCGCCAGCATCGCCAACTCGGGGCGCTCGTGCAACTGTACCTGGTAATCGCCGAGCTGAGCCTGCATCCAGGCCATGTCCTGATCACGGGTGGCGGCATTCACCACCAGACGGTAACCGGCTTCGGTGCGATAGACGATCATGTCATCGACCACCCCGCCGCGCTCATTGAGCATGGCGCTGTACAGAGCACGGCCAATGCTGTGCAGATGTTCGACATCATTGGCCAGCAAATGCTGGAGCCAGGCCTTGGCCTGGGGGCCGCTGACGTCAATCACGGTCATGTGGGATACATCGAAAACCCCGCAGTCGCGGCGCACTTGATGGTGCTCTTCAACTTGCGAGCCATAATGCAAAGGCATATCCCAACCGCCAAAATCGACCATCTTCGCGCCGAGGGCGAGATGAAGGTCATACAGAGGCGTACGCTGTCCCATGGGTTTCTCCTTCCGGGCGTGGCGAGGGTGCGGGCGAGTGCTGTACGGAGTGAAAGCCTTGAAATATATGGCTTTCAGCCGATTCCAGTCACCCTGTCTGAAAGACGGACCGCACCGAATGCCGCGCATTGTAGCCGCAAGGTGTAGGACTGGCACCTAGGCTGTTCGATGCGCGGACCGTCGGATTAATCCGATGACCGGTAACAGTCCGACCAAAACCAGCGTCAAGGCCGGCAACGACGCCCGTGACCACTCGCCTTCACTGGTCATTTCGAAGATCCGCACGGCCAGCGTGTCCCAGCCGAACGGGCGCATCAGCAGGGTGGCGGGCATTTCCTTGAGCACATCGACAAACACCAGCAACGCGGCGCTCAAGGTGCCTGGCAGCAGCAATGGCAGATACACTTTGCAAAACAGTCGTGGCCCACTGACCCCCAAACTGCGGGCTGCTTCGGGCAATGAAGGCCGGATCCGTCCCAGGCTATTTTCCAGCGGTCCGTAGGCCACCGCAATGAATCGCACCAGATAGGCCAGCAGCAATGCCGACAGGCTGCCCAGCAGCAAGGGTTTACCCGCACCGCCCAACCAGGACGACAACGGGATGACCATCTCGCGGTCCAGATAGCTGAAGGCGAGCATGATCGACACGGCGAGTACCGAGCCCGGCAAGGCGTAACCTATATTGGCCACACTGATACCGGAGCGGATGGCCCGGGTCGGCGCCAGTCGTCGGGCAAATGCCAGCAACAAGGCCACGCTTACCGTGATCAAGGCCGCCATACCGCCCAGGTACAGCGTGTGCACGATCAGCCCGGTATACCGTTCATCGAGGTCGAAACGTCCGCGCTGCCAGAACCAGACCACCAGCTGCAGCATCGGAATGACAAAGGCACAGGCAAACACCAGACCGCACCAACTACTGGCGGCCAACGCCTTGAAGCCGTGCAGGTGATACAACGCCTTGCCGCGGGGCCGCTCATTACCCGCCCGGCTGGCGCCGCGAGCCCGGCGTTCGCCGTACAACACCAGCATGACCGCCAGCAGCAACAGACTGGCCAGTTGCGCTGCGCTGGAGAGGCTGAAGAAGCCGTACCAGGTCTTGTAGATGGCCGTGGTGAAGGTATCGAAGTTGAACACCGCCACCGCGCCGAAATCCGCCAGGGTCTCCATCAGCGCCAGGGCTACGCCCGCACCGATGGCTGGCCGCGCCATGGGCAGCGCCACGCGCCAGAACGCCTGCCAGGGCGATTGACCGAGAACCCGCGCTGCCTCCATCAGACCCTTGCCCTGGGCGATAAAGGCGGTGCGTGCGAGTAAATAGACATAGGGGTAGAACACCAGCACCAGCACCAGGATCACCCCGCCGGTGGAGCGCACCCGCGGCAGGCGCAGGTCCATGCCGAACCATTCGCGCAACAGGGTTTGCAGCGGACCGGAAAAATCCAGCAAACCGACGAAGACAAACGCCAGCACGTAGGCCGGAATTGCAAACGGCAGCATCAGCGCCCAATCCAGCCAGCGCCGCCCAGGGAAGTCACAGAGGCTGGTCAACCAGGCCAGGCTGACACCCAGCAGTGTCACGCCGACCCCGACACCCAGCACCAGCGTCAGCGTATTGCCGAGCAAGCGCGGCATCTGGGTTTGCCACAGGTGCGACCAGATCTGCTGGTCGATCGACTGCCACGACAACAGCAGCACGCTCAGCGGCAGCAGAACCAGTGCGGCAACGGCAAAGACCAGTGGATACCAACGACGTTGGGCGGGATGGGCCACGAAAAGCTCTCTGGTGATGGGTTTGAATCAATAGCGGATGCGGGGTGTATCGGAAAAGATCGCAGCCTGCGGCAGCTCCTACGCCGACCGCCTGCAACCGCGATATCGGGGGGCGTTACAAATCCCGCGCTGCGATTTGTTGGCAATCACAATCGCGCCGACAATCTGCCGGAAACAAAACGCCCCGCAAATGCGGGGCGCAGTATAACCGGCGGCTCAGTTCCAGCCAGCACGGTCCATCAAACGAATGGCTTCGGCCTGACGCTTGCCAGCCACTTCCACCGGCAAGGTATCGGCAACGAACTTGCCCCAACCCGCCACTTCAGCAGACGGCTGCACATTCGGATTGGCCGGGAATTCCTGGTTGATATCGGCGAAGATTTTCTGGGCTTCCGGGGTGGTCATCCACTCCACCAGCGCCTTGGCCGCTTCCGGGTGCGGGGCGTGTTTGGTCAGGCCGATGCCGGACAGGTTGACATGCACACCACGGTCGCCCTGGTTCGGCCAGAACAGTTTTACCGCCAGATCAGGCTTCTGCTTGTGCAGACGGCCATAGTAATAGGTGTTGACGATGCCGACGTCACATTGTCCGGCATTGATTGCTTCGAGCACCGCGACGTCATCGGAGAACACATCGGTAGACAGGTTGTTGACCCAGCCTTTGAGGATTTTCTCGGTCTTTTCCGCACCATGGACTTCGATCATCGTGGCGGTCAGCGACTGGTTGTAGACCTTTTTCGCCGTGCGCAGGCACACGCGGCCTTCCCATTGCTTGTCGGCCAACGCCTCGTAAGTGCTCAAGTCAGCCGGTTTTACCCGGGCAGTGGAATAGGCAATGGTCCGCGCCCGCAGGCTCAAACCGGTCCACTGATGGGCGGACGAACGGTATTGAAGCGGAATATTGGCGTCGATCACCTTGGAGGTGAAAGGCTGCAGGATGCCCATCTGCTCGGCTTGCCAGAGGTTGCCGGCATCGACGGTGAGCAGTAGATCGGCTGTGGCGTTTTCGCCCTCGGCCTTGATCCGCTGCATCAACGGTGCTTCCTTGTCGGTGATGAACTTCACCTGGACGCCGGTCTTCTGGGTATAGGCGTCGAATACCGGCTTGATCAGCTCATCGATGCGCGAGGAGTAAACCACCACCTCATCGGCCGCCTGGGCCGTGCTACCGATGAGTGTGAGTGCCAGGGCAGTCAGTAGACGCTTCGGTGCCAGCATGGGGGCGGTCTCTCGAAATAAGGGAAAATGAAATGATAGTGACTCGGATTTAGCTTCTCAACCGAACAGTCCGCCGAGGAGTTACCAGATGTTGCTGTGGAGCTGCCGAAGGCGGCGATCTTTTCCGGCGCACCGCTGATTGCGCAAGAGCAAAAGATCGCAGCCTGCGGCAGCTCCTACGCCTTGGCCAGCTCCGGCAAATCTCCGGTCAACCCTAGCGCTTGACGCACGAACAGCGCCTTGGCTTCAGGCATCTGATCGACCATCTTCAAGCCAGTGTTGCGCAACCAGCGCAGTGGCAAAGGATCGGCCTGGAACAATCGCTCCAGCCCTTCCATCGCCGCCATCAGCGCCAGATTGTGGGGCATGCGTCGGCGCTCGTAACGGCTGAGCACTTTGACATCCGCCAGGCGCTCGCCGCGGCTGGCCGCTTGCAGCAGCACTTCGGCCAGTACCGCGGCATCAAGGAAGCCGAGGTTGACCCCCTGCCCGGCCAACGGGTGAATGGTGTGGGCCGCGTCGCCGATCAGCGCCAGGCCTTCGGCCACATAGCGCTTGGCATGACGCTGACGCAGCGGCACACAGAGCCGTGGGTCAGTGCTCAACACCGTGCCCAAACGACCTTCGAAGTCTCGCTCCAGCTCGCGACAGAAGGTTTCATCGTCCAGCGCCATCAGGCGTTCGGCTTCAGCCGGGGTGGTCGACCAGACGATCGAGCACCAGTCGTGCCGGCCGTCGCGTTCCAGCGGCAGGAAGGCCAGCGGACCGTTGTCGGTAAAGCGCTGCCAGGCCGTCATTTGATGGGGCTGAGCACTGCGCACGCTGGTGACGATGGCGTGATGCAGATAATCCCACTCGCGGGTCGCGCAACCGGTCAGGCGGCGCACTGCCGAGTTGGCGCCATCCGCCGCGATCACCAAAGGTGCACGCAACATCCGGCCATCGGCCAGGGTCAGCAGCCAGTCGTCCCCGGAGCGACGCATCTGCTCCAGTCGCGCATTGGCCAGCAAGCCCATATCGCAGTCGTGCAAACGCTCGAGCAAGGCATCCTGCACCACGCGGTTCTCGACGATATGCCCGAGTACTTCGGCGTGCACACTGGCCGCCGAGAAGTGGATCTGCCCCGTGCCGCTGCCGTCCCAGACCTGCATTTCGGTATAGGGGCTGGTGCGTCGTTCAACGATACCGTCCCAGACGCCCAGACGCTCGAGGATCCGTTGGCTGGCTGCCGACAAGGCACTCACTCGCGGCTCGAAGGGCGCCTGCGCATCAAAGGGTTTGACGCTCAACGGGCTGCCATCGAGCAGCAGCACCTCCAGCCCGCTGTTTTGCAGCGCCAACGCCAAAGCGCTCCCGACCATTCCGGCCCCGACAATCAGCAGATCTGCGCGCATTTCCATGCTTTAAGCCTGTCTCGCTTGCGGCTTGAGCCGCACGTAAAGGGGTTTATCGAGCCGCGCCACCCGCGTGTCGCCGCTGTCACCAATCTCGAAACCGTGGGTTAGCCACTCATGCACCGGGACGGGTGCCCAGGCCCATGGCCTGTCGGGCGAACCAGCGTTTGGCCGGGGGCAGCAGGTCGAGGCCGAGCAAACCGATATTCCGGCCCAGAGCGACCAACGGTTGAGAGCTGCCAAACAAGCGGGTGACCTGATCGGAGAAGCCGATAGTCAGTTGCTGATCCAGCCGCTGCCGCTCCCGATAGGCCTGCAAGGTCGCGAAGTCGCCCGGCGCGCTCTCGCTGGCCAGCAAGGCATCGGCCAATGCCTGGGCATCACGCAGCGACAAGTTGTAACCCTGGCCGGCGATCGGATGCAGGCTGTGGGCGGCATTGCCCAGAATCGTCAGATGTGGGCGAACCTGTTCTTCGGCCTCCACCAGCGTCAATGGATAAAGGTGCCGCGCGCCAACCTGTTTGAGGGTACCCAGGCGATAGCCGAAAACGCCCTGCAACTCGCTGAGAAAGCTGCGTTCATCCAGGCTCGCCAGACGCTTGGCGTCCATGCCGATGCGAGTCCAGACCAGCGCACAGCGGTTATCCGGAAGTGGCAGCAAGGCCATCGGCCCGTCATCGGTAAAGCGTTCGAACGCCACGCCGTTATGGGACTCGCTCGGAGTAATGTTGGCGATCAGCGCGCTCTGGTTGTACGGACGCTGTTTGACACCGATCCCCAGTTGCTCGCGCAGCCCCGAACGGCCGCCATCGGCTAAAACGGCCAGATCGCAGTCGAGGGTGGTTTCATCATTGAGGGTCAGGCGGTAGCCATCTTCAAGTGGCTCCATTCCCGTGACTTCGGCAGGGCAGTGCCAACTGA
Organism: Pseudomonas sp. KH_050; assembly: GCF_057838875.1. Classification (NCBI taxonomy): domain Bacteria; kingdom Pseudomonadati; phylum Pseudomonadota; class Gammaproteobacteria; order Pseudomonadales; family Pseudomonadaceae; genus Pseudomonas; species Pseudomonas sp. KH_050. The sequence continues at coordinate 6,388,783 of NZ_CM174478.1, forward strand.
TCACGTCCTTGTCCAGACCTTGCCAGAGGCATTGGCCGAGCCAGGCGTTTTCCACCACATAACCGAGCGCCGGAACGCCCTCCTCCATGGCTGACAACCGCGCGGTGGAAAACCGCCCGCGATCGGAGACATGGATCTGTTTGATCGGCTCGGCACGCCGGGAAATTTCCTGCCACAGGCCCAACCGTTGATAAATTTGCCGGGCGCCGTATGACAGTGCCGAGGAGCGGGCGTCATAACTCGGTTGAAAGCTGTCGCCGGGCGCAAAAGGTTCGATCAGCACGATCTTCCAGCCGCGGGCTTTGGCTCCCGCCTGCAAGGCCAACGCCAGACTGGCGCCGACCAGGCCGCCACCGATGATTGCCAGATTGACTCGACTCATGCCGCCTGAACCCGGGCAGCCGCCATCAGGGCTTCAATCTCGGCCACCGTTTTGGGCACGCCTTTGGTCAGAATTTCACAGCCTTGTCTGGTCACCACCACGTCATCCTCGATGCGCACGCCAATGCCGCGCCATTTCTTCGCTACATTCTGATTGTCCGGCGCAATGTAGATGCCCGGCTCGACCGTCAGCGCCATGCCGACTTCCAGCACCCGCCATTCGCCGCCGACCTTGTACTCGCCGACGTCATGCACATCCATCCCCAGCCAGTGACCGGCGCGATGCATGTAAAACGCCTTGTAGGCTTCGCTGGCGATCAGCTCGTCGACGTCACCCTGCAACAAACCAAGGTCCACCAGGCCCGCGGTAATTACCCGAACCGTGGCTTCATGGGCCTGGTTCCAGTGCTTGTTCGGAGCGATTTGGGCAAACGCGGCCTCCTGGGCAGCCAGCACCAACTCGTAGATCGTCTTCTGCTCAGGGGAAAACTTGCCGCTGACCGGCCAGGTCCGGGTGATATCACTGGCGTAGCAGTCGATCTCGCAGCCGGCATCGATCAACACCAGATCGCCATCCTTGAGCAGGGCATCGTTCTGCTGATAATGCAGGATGCAACTGTTGCGCCCCGAGGCAACGATCGAGCCATACGCCGGCATTTTCGCCCCGCCCTTTCGGAACTCGTAGTCCAGCTCCGCTTCCAGGCTGAACTCAAACAACCCGGCACGGCTGGCCTGCATCGCCCGAACATGCGCCTGAGCAGAAATCCGCGCGGCTTCGCGCATCACCTTCACTTCTGCCGCCGATTTATACAGACGCATGTCATGCAGCAGATGATCCAGAGCAACGAATTCGTTCGGTGGCTGGGCGCCGAGGTGCGCTTTAGAGCGGATTACATTGATCCAGTCCATCAGGTGGCGGTCGAATTCGGGATTGCTGCCCATGGCCGAATAGACCCGGTCGCGGCCTTCGATCAGGCCCGGCAGGATGTCGTCGATGTCAGTGATCGGAAAGGCGTCATCGGCGCCGAAGTCGCGGATCGCGCCTTCCTGCCCGGCGCGCAAGCCGTCCCATAACTCACGTTCGGCGTTGCGCTCACGGCAGAACAGCAGGTATTCGCCATGTACACGCCCTGGCATCAGGACCAGCACTGCCTGAGGTTCGGGGAAACCGCTGAGGTACTGGAAATCGCTGTCCTGACGGTAGACGTGCTCGACATCACGGTTGCGAATCGCCACGGCCGCGGCTGGCAGAATCGCGATGCTGTTGGGTTCCATCTGCGCCATCAGCGCCTTGCGGCGCCGGCTGTATTCCGATTTCGGGATATGAATCATGGGCAGATGGATTTCCCTGGCAAACAATTAGTGCAGTGAAGGCTTGGCAACCGGTTCAACCGTTTTTTTGATCTCGGTGAACAGCAGCAATGGCGCGACTCGCAGATACTCCATGACTTCCATGTAGTCACTTTCACCGTCGTCGGATTCTTCCAGGGCGTCTTGCACTTGGGCAATGGCCGCGAGATCCTGCAAGACTTCCGTGGCTTCAGCGCTCAAGGCATTGTCACGGTAGGTCAGACCGAAGCCGGCGAGGAAACCCTGGCACCACTGGCCGAGGGCCTCGGCACGCTCGGCCAGCGGCGCGTCATCGGATGGCAACAGCAGCACAACGGTCATGTCGTCACTGGTCAGTTCGCCTTTGACCATCTCCTGCAGGCCGATCAAGGCGTTGCGGACGTTGTCTTGTGGCTCGCCTTCAAGCAGTTCGGCAGCATCCGCCAGCCAGCTGTCGGCTTCAAAACCGGCGCCGGCGCAGCTGCGCCCCAGCAACAGGCCATGCAATTCGGCAGGCGAGACAGGATGGCCGCTGGTGTTGAGCAGGGTGGCGAAGGCGTGATACGGAGAATTCTGAATGGGCATGGGCTGCTAGGCGCCAAGCGGCGCAATGTCTAGAATGAAGGCCTTGTATCGTAGCATCGGCAGACGCGCCAAGACTATCGAGGGCGCCAACTCGTTTGCCTAGGGTCTGTTGACACGTGGTTCGTTACCTCGCGTCAACGGCCCTAGCCAGTGCCATTCATCAGACAAATCCAGTGGAACCCAATGGAAGACACCGACCTGCAAGCGCTGATGGCCAGACTCGAACTGCTAATTACCAGGGTCGAGCAACTAAAGACCCAGAACGCACTCTTATTAGCTCAGGAAAAGTCCTGGCGCGAGGAGCGTGCGCACCTCATTGAAAAGAACGAAATCGCCCGGCGTAAGGTCGAATCCATGATTTCGCGCCTCAAGGCCCTGGAGCAAGACTCATGAGTTCAAACAATAGCGTTACCGTGCAGATCCTCGACAAAGAGTATTCGATCATCTGCCCCCAGGAAGAGCGCAGCAATCTGGTGAGCGCCGCCCGCTATCTGGACGGAAAGATGCGCGAAATCCGCAGCAGCGGCAAAGTCATCGGCGCCGATCGCATTGCGGTGATGGCTGCGCTGAACATCACCCATGACCTGCTGCATAACCAGGAACGCTCGGAGGTGCAGGCCAGCGGTTCGACCCGCGAGCAGGTACGTGACCTGCTGGAACGTGTCGATTTGGTGCTCGCCACTGATACGGATGTCACCAAGGGCTGATTCCTGTGGGTGGTTGCGGTATACTCGCGCCACTCCCTGGGGTGCTTGCCAGTTGGCGATGTCCCTGAGCCGATTCGCACTACCCTGGAGGTTGCACGTTGGGCCGGTGTGCATGTCCGCTAGACGGAAAGCCTTAAGGCCTACTGCATCTTCCACCTTGAACTTTCGGGTTCAAGGGCTAAGTCGACAGCGGTTCATCCGGGGAGCCTGAATTCCTGCCCATTGCCAGTTTCTGCAAACTGGCAATGGCTTTTAACGAGTACGCCACCCTGCCGCGCTCGATTCTGATCAGCCCACAGCCATGACCGAACCTGCGCCGCTTTCCCGCCCGCAACTTCGCAGCATGCTGCGCAAAGCCCGTCGGGCGCTGACGCCTTGCGAACAACGCGAAGCGGCCCGCGGACTTTACCGCCAACTGGCACAGCACCCGCTGTTTCGCCGGGCCAGACACATATCGCTGTATCTACCCAACGACGGTGAAATCGATCCGGGTCTGTTGCTGCGTGCGGCGCAGCGTCGGGGCAAGATTACCTACCTGCCGGTGCTCAGCGCCTGGCCGAGCACCAGGATGGTGTTCCAGCGTATTCGTCCCGGAGACAAGTTTCGGCCCAACCGCTTCGGCATTCCCGAGCCACGATTCAACACAGCCCGGCAACGCAAGGTCTGGGCGCTGGATCTGGTGTTGTTACCGCTGGTGGGTTTTGATGACGCCGGTGGTCGTCTGGGCATGGGCGGTGGCTTCTACGACCGCAGCCTGGCCTATCTGGCGCGCCGCAAAACCTGGCGCAAGCCGACGCTACTGGGACTGGCCCATGAATGTCAGAAAGTCGCAAGACTGGATCAGGCGAGCTGGGATGTACCGCTGCAAGGAACGGTCACGGATAAGCAGTGGTATTTCGCCGGGTAGACGCCACTGGAGTCAGCGGCGTCCGGTAATCACTGTCAATGCTTGATGGGTTGCTGCTGCGTCGCTACGGCAATCGGTGCCTCGATCTGGGGCGACCACAGACTCTGCGCATAACCCGTGGTCACGACGCCCAAACCGAACAAAATAACCAAAATCCATAGTAAATCCGGTTTGCGTTTCATCGATTGCCCCCCTTCAGGCAAATCACACGCGATGACAGCAGCGGTTTTTTATAGGCCGTGCAGCAGCGTCAAGCTAAGAAGGCCGGCATTCTGCGGTAACGTGAACCGACACGCAAATGCTGGCGTCAACCGACTGTCGGTTTGTCATAAAATTGCCGGACAACCTGTCCACTCCCCCTCCAGGAGCAAAAACGATGGCCTATTGGCTAATGAAATCCGAGCCGGAAGAACTCTCGATCAAGGACCTGGAGGCCCTCGGGGAAGCGCGCTGGGACGGTGTGCGCAATTACCAGGCACGCAACTTTCTGCGGGCCATGGCGACAGGCGATGAGTTTTTCTTCTATCACTCCAGCTGCCCCGAGCCGGGTATTGCCGGCATCGGGCGCATTGCCCAGGCAGCTTATCCGGACCCGACCGCACTGGAACCGGAAAGCGTGTATTTCGATCCGAAAGCCAACGCAGAGAAGAATCCGTGGAGCGCGATAAACGTCGCCCATGTCGAAACCTTCCCTAAAGTGCTTGGGCTGGGTTACCTGAAACAGCAAACCGCGCTGGCCGAGTTGCCTCTTGTACACAAAGGCAGTCGGCTGTCAGTGATGCCGGTGACAGGCGAGCAATGGGCGGCGGTTTTGGCGTTGCGCTAGAAAGTACTCGGCTGCTTGTACTGGCCTCATCGCGAGCAAGCTCGCGATAGCGTCCGCCCAGACACTGAAAACCCTATTGAATAATCAGGTTATTGAACAACAGATCCTCGACCATCGGCTTGCCGGTTTCGTCGCTCATCACCTGCTGGGTCTGCTTCAAGGCTTCCTGGCGGAGCTTTTCCTTGGCTTCGACGTTACTCATGGCCTCGGTGGTTTGCTGGGAAAACAGCGCCACCAACTGATTGCGGATCAAGGGTTGATTGGCCTTTACCGCCTGGGCCGCCTCATCACCGGTCACCCGCAAGGCCACATCGGCCTTGAACACCTTGAGTTTCGGGCTGCCATCCAGGCCATAGTTCCCAACGAAGGGCGGGCTCAGGTTGATGTAGCTGACTTTCGGTACCGTCGCCTCTTTGGCTTCTTCGGCCATCGCTGCCATTGGCAGAGACAGGGCCAGCATCAACATGGTCCACGCTTTCACAGTTCGCTCCTTATCCGGTTTGCGCCATAGCATAGCTATCGGCCTGCGCGAGCCCAAGCACAAAGCTTATGGCTGGCTATCAGGGCGGGGCATGCTCGTTGACCGCTTGACTCACACACCTACACTTATCGGCCACCACTCCCAAAGGAATAGCCCCGATGAAAGCCGTGCTGTGCAAAGCCTTCGGCCCTGCCGAATCGCTGGTGCTGGAAGAAGTCGCCAGTCCTCAAGCGAAGAAGAACGAGATCCTGCTGGACGTGCATGCCGCCGGGGTGAATTTCCCCGACACGCTGATTATCGAGGGCAAGTACCAGTTCAAGCCGCCCTTCCCGTTTTCCCCCGGCGGTGAAGCGGCTGGCGTGGTCAGCGCGGTGGGCGAAAAGGTCAGCCACCTCAAGGTCGGCGATCGGGTGATGGCGCTCACCGGCTGGGGCAGCTTTGCCGAACAGGTCGCAGTGCCCGGCTATAACGTGTTGCCGATTCCCGCGGCCATGGACTTCAACACCGCCGCCGCATTCAGCATGACCTACGGCACCTCGATGCACGCGCTGAAACAACGCGGCAATCTGCAACCCGGTGAAACCCTGCTGGTGCTCGGCGCTTGCGGAGGAGTCGGTCTGGCCGCCGTGGAAATCGGCAAAGCCATGGGCGCCCGGGTTATCGCTGCCGCCAGCAGCGCCGAGAAGCTCGCCGTGGCCAAGGCCGCCGGGGCCGATGAGCTGATCAACTACAGCGAAATCAGTCTGAAAGACGAGATCAAACGTCTCACCGACGGCCAGGGCGCCGACGTGATCTACGACCCGGTCGGCGGCGACCTGTTCGACCAGGCCATCCGCGCCATCGCCTGGAACGGTCGCCTGCTGGTGGTCGGTTTCGCCAGCGGGCGCATCCCGGAACTGCCGGTCAACCTGGCGTTGCTCAAAGGTGCAGCGGTAGTCGGCGTGTTCTGGGGTTCGTTCGCCCAGCGCCAGCCCCAGGACAACACAGCGAACTTCCAGCAATTGTTTGGGTGGTTTGCAGAGGGCAAGTTGAAGCCGCTGGTGTCGCAGGTGTATCCGTTGGTTGAAGCGGCCCAAGCCATCAATGTTCTCGGCCAGCGCAAGGCGGTCGGGAAGGTGGTGGTGCAAGTACGCTGAATTTGCGCAAACGGTCTGAACGTTCGATGACGTCGTTCAGACCGCGGTAACGCTTTTCATAGACCACCACTACAGCAATTTGCGGATTTCCTCCGGCAGGAAACGCACATATCTGGAGGTAGGACTGGTGCTGCAACGCCTCACAATTGTCGGAACACTTTTATTCAGCCGGGCGATCAATGCCAGACGTTCTGCATCCGGTAATTGCGTCGAGTGAAACGCGTTCGACAGATACGCTCGGGTGTAATGGAACGCAGGCATATCGACCCACGATGACTCCGGGTAATGAAGCGCGGCCTCACTAAAGTCTCGGCATTTCCACTTCTTGATCGATTTGTTGAAGTGAATGGGTAAATCCAGGTCGAGTCGAAAATCCATCGGCGCGACAACCTCCACTTCGGCGGGGTTGTCGCTATCGACCGTCCACGGCCTGAAGCGCCACTGGCTCACGGCGGCCAAGGCGGCCTCGGCCAGTTGTGGATGAGAGTTCTCCAGCGTCTTCACCTTGCTGATGGAGCCATCGGCATTGGCGGTGAACGCAACCCGGACGACACCCGTGACGCCTTTCCTGAACAACTCTGCAGGATAATCCGGCTTGGGGGTGTGCTCTGGAATCAGGAAAACCTCCGCCGCCGCGCTATCGATAAAAATACAAAATCCTAAAACAAACCCAAGCCAACCCTGCATAACCGCCACCCTTCGCGCCTTTGCTGCCAAACCTGGCAGCGGTGGTAAAGGTTAAAGCCGCATGGCGATACAGCAAATGCCATGGCTTCTCATTTGAGTGAAGGAAATTTCCCAACGGCAAACCCCTTGCTGCCCTTAAGCCTTCTAAAACCGACAGAGTGGTAACACTTCCTACACTGCCCTCCTCTTACACCTGAGCGACATGTTCGTAAAAGAACATGCAATCCCCCTGATTTCCATTGTTTCGCGGATGATAAGCGGTGCTATTTTCGGTAACGAAACTGTAACATTCGCATCCGCAGTCAAAACAAGAAATCTGGAGCCTTTGAATGTTTGCTTTCTTTCGTCCTGCCGCACATCAGGCTCCATTGCCTGAAGAAAAAATAGACAGCACCTACCGCCGCTTGCGCTGGCAGATCTTCGCCGGGATTTTCATCGGCTATGCGGGTTATTACCTGCTGCGCAAGAACTTCTCCCTGGCCATGCCGTACCTGATCGATGAAGGCTATACCCGTGGCCAGCTGGGGCTGGCGATGTCGGCGATTGCCATCGCCTACGGCTTGTCCAAGTTCCTCATGGGCCTGGTGTCCGACCGGTCCAACCCGCGCTACTTCCTGCCATTCGGCTTGTTGGTATCGTCCGGGGTGATGTTTGTTTTCGGGTTCGCGCCTTGGGCAACGTCCAGCGTGACCATGATGTTTATTCTGTTATTCATCAACGGCTGGGCTCAGGGCATGGGCTGGCCACCGAGTGGCCGAACCATGGTGCACTGGTGGTCGCAGAAGGAACGCGGCGGCGTGGTGTCGGTATGGAACGTTGCGCATAACGTCGGCGGCGGGCTGATCGGCCCGCTGTTCTTGCTCGGCATGGGCTTGTTCAACGACTGGCATGCGGCGTTTTATGTGCCGGCGGCCGTCGCCTTGCTGGTGGCAGTGTTCGCTTTTATTACCATGCGCGACACCCCGCAATCGGTCGGCCTGCCGCCAATCGAGAAGTACAAGAACGATTATCCGGAAGGCTACGATGCCAGCCACGAAGACGAATTCAGCGCCAAGGACATCTTCGTCAAATACGTGCTGCGCAACAAAATGCTCTGGTACATCGCCATGGCCAACGTCTTTGTCTACTTGCTGCGCTATGGCGTGCTGGACTGGGCGCCGACCTACCTCAAGGAAGCCAAAGGCTTCACCGTGGATAAAACTTCCTGGGCCTACTTCTTCTACGAATGGGCAGGGATCCCCGGCACGCTGCTGTGCGGCTGGATGTCGGACAAGGTTTTCCGTGGCAACCGCGGCCTGACCGGCATGGTGTTCATGGCGCTGGTGACTGTGGCAACCCTGGTGTACTGGCTCAACCCGGCGGGCAATCCAATGGTCGACATGATCGCGCTGTTCTCCATCGGCTTCCTGATCTACGGCCCGGTAATGTTGATCGGCCTGCAGGCTTTGGAGCTGGCACCGAAGAAAGCCGCGGGTACCGCTGCCGGCTTCACCGGCCTGTTCGGTTATCTGGGTGGTTCCGTCGCGGCCAGTGCAGCCATGGGCTACACCGTGGACCATTTTGGCTGGGATGGCGGATTTGTGCTGCTGGTCAGTGCCTGCCTGTTGGCCATGGCCTTCCTGGCGCCGACCTTGTGGCACAAGCAAATCGCCAGTCAGAGCCGCGAAGCGATCGCCTGATCCGCCGTTGATTTGCAGCGTTTGAGCCGCGCCTCCAGATTCCGGTCTGGCATGGCGTGACTACGCAGGGCGCTGGCGGTCTGCTCGACATAATCGCGGGTGGTGCCATAACGTCCGCTAGCGCTTTCGAACACCTGGCTCAGCACATGATCCGGCAAATTGCCGGCATAGCTGGGCAGGTGCCGTTCCAACACAAATCCCAAGGCCTGAACCTGACTTCCGTCCTCGAGACGGCAGTTGAGCCAGTGTGGGCGATAGGACGGGAAAGGCATCTCGCGCTGCCACAGGGCGTAGAGCGACACGTCCAGCTGATCTTCCGGCAATCGATAGGCGAAGCCACTGCAAGAGCCGCCACGATCCAGACCGAATACCAGCCCTGGCATTTCCGGAGTGCCGCGGTGCTCATGAGACCACAGGTACAAGCCACGGTGATAACCATGCACGCGCCCGCGTACCCGTTCGACCGCCGAGCATTCAGGACGCCAGATCAATGAGCCGTAGGCAAACAACCAGACCGCCCCCCCCTTGTGCCGGCGCATGGTGGCCTGCATCGAGCTCATTAACTGTTCGTGAGTGAGCTGCGGTCCCAGATCGAGCCGCGGCGGGTAAGGCGGATGCAAAAAAGCAGGTTCGATGGCTGTCATGGCGAATAGCGTTCAGCTCCTCGCGTAATAAGAGTTACTTAATAGAACGCGCCGCTGTAACCCTGAGGCACATAGATTTCAACGCAAGTTGAGTGCCAATCACTTCGCGAACGACTGCATATACCCTAACGGTATTTATCCTTTGTGGATAAATACCGATGGGCTATATAAGGAGTTATATGGGCATTGGCGACCGAGCTGAATCAAGATTGCGGATCAAAATCGCGGATCAAGATCGAGGCGCGTATGCAAAGACATCCGCGCGCATCTGATGCGCATCCATTCCAGCGTTGACCAACGCGTCCAGGGTGCCATAGACCATAGCCGGCGAGCCGCTGGCATACACATGCACCGACTTCAGATCGTCGATGTCCTCGCAGACCGCCTCATGCAACATGCCGCAACGCCCTTCCCAGCCACACAGATCGCTGACGACTTTGTGCAGGAACAGATTGGGCAACCTATCCCACTCATCCCAGTGCTCGATTTCATAGAAATCTTCCGGCCGCCGTACGCCCCAATACAGATGCACCGGGTGTTTGAAGCCCTCGGACCGGCAATGCTCTATCAGGCTATGGATCTGTCCCATCCCGGTGCCAGCGGCGATCAGCACCAATGGGCCGTCCGGCAGTTCAGCCAGGTGCGTATCGCCAAACGGCATCTCGATCCGCACCATGGCGTTGCGCTGCAGCTGCTCGATCAGACTCAGCGCACTGCTTTCGCGCGCCAGCACGTGGATTTCCAGATCCCGTCCGGAATGCGGCGCGGAGGCCAGCGAGAAAGCGGATTTTTCGCCATTCTCACGTTCGATCATCAGGTACTGGCCGGCGTGATAGCGCGGCGGCTTGCCGGCGGGCGCCCGTAGTCGAACCCGCCAGGTATCACCGCCGACTTCAATGCATTGAGTGATCTGACACGAGAAACTGCGCACCGGCAATTCTCCCAGCGCGAGCACGCCATCCCACAGCACGATGCAGTCTTCCAGCGGCTCTGCTATGCAAGTGTAGAACTCGCCGTGATCACGAACATCACCAGCCTGTTCGACCCGCCCTTCAACCAGCAGCGCACCACACACATGGCAATTGCCATTGCGGCAGCTCTGCGGGCATTCATAGCCCAGGCGCCGTGCCGCATCGAGAATCCGCTCGCCGGGCAATATCTCAAGCACTGCTCCGGACGGCTGCAAGGTTACACGCATCAATCTATTCCTAACTGATTCCAGATGGCATCGACCCGGCGGGTGACCGCCTCATCCTTGACGATAACCCGGCCCCACTCGCGAGTGGTCTCACCGGGCCATTTATGCGTGGCATCGAGCCCCATCTTCGACCCCAGGCCGGAAACCGGCGAAGCGAAGTCGAGGTAGTCGATCGGCGTGTTGTCGATCATCACCGTATCGCGCTTGGGGTCCATGCGCGTGGTGATAGCCCAGATCACGTCGTTCCAGTCGCGGGCGTTGATATCGTCATCAGTGACAATAACGAACTTGGTGTACATGAACTGTCGCAAAAACGACCAGACACCGAGCATTACCCGCTTCGCATGGCCAGGATACTGCTTCTTCATGGTGACGATGGCCATGCGGTACGAGCAACCTTCCGGTGGCAAGTAGAAGTCGGTGATCTCGGGGAACTGCTTCTGCAGGATCGGCACGAACACTTCGTTCAGCGCCACGCCAAGAATCGCCGGCTCATCCGGTGGACGACCTGTGTAGGTGCTGTGGTAGATCGGTTTGATTCGATGGGTGATGCGCTCGACGGTGAACACCGGGAAGCTGTCGACTTCGTTGTAGTAGCCGGTGTGGTCACCATACGGACCTTCGTCAGCCATCTCGCCAGGGTGGATCACGCCTTCCAGAATGATCTCGGCGGTCGCCGGGACTTGCAGGTCGTTGCCACGGCACTTCACCAGCTCGGTACGGTTGCCGCGCAGCAGACCCGCGAAGGCGTACTCCGAGAGGCTGTCCGGCACCGGCGTGACCGCACCGAGAATGGTCGCAGGATCCGCCCCCAGCGCCACGGAAACCGGGAATGGCTGGCCCGGATGCTTCTCGCACCACTCACGGTAGTCCAGCGCGCCGCCACGATGGCTCAACCAGCGCATGATGACTTTGTTGCGCCCTATGACCTGCTGGCGATAAATGCCGAGATTCTGCCGGTCCTTGTTCGGGCCTTTGGTGACTGTCAGGCCCCAGGTGATCAGCGGGCCGACATCGCCTGGCCAGCAGGTCTGCACTGGCAACATGGCCAGATCGACGTCATCCCCTTCGATGACCACTTCCTGGCAGACCGCGTCTTTGACAACCTTCGGCGCCATGGCAATGATCTTGCGAAAGATCGGCAGCTTCGACCAGGCATCCTTCAAGCCTTTCGGCGGCTCCGGCTCTTTCAGGAAGGCCAGCAGCTTGCCGATTTCCCGCAGCTCGCTGACCGCTTCGGCGCCCATGCCCAAGGCAACACGGTGGGGTGTACCGAACAGGTTGCCGAGTACCGGAATGTCATAACCCGTTGGCTTTTCGAACAGCAGGGCCGGACCTTTGGCGCGCAAGGTGCGGTCGCAGACCTCGGTCATTTCCAGCACTGGGGACACCGGTACCTGGATGCGCTTGAGTTCACCGCGCTGTTCCAGACCGCTGATAAAGTCGCGCAAGTCGCGATACTGCATGCATGAGCCTCGTTTTGGCCGTGGCGTTCGGGGGCATGAGTTTAGCGCCGAACCCACCGGTTCAGAATAGTGACCTGCCCGGATCATGAATAATCAGACAGCAAAAAGCCGGGTCTCCCCGGCTTTTGCTGACTTTCTGCGATTTACTTGCGTTTCATCGACAGGAAGAATTCATCGTTGGTCTTGGTCTGCTTGAGCTTGTCGACCAGGAACTCGATGGCCGCGACTTCGTCCATCGGGTGCAGCAGCTTGCGCAGGATCCACATGCGCTGCAACTCGTCGTCAGCGGTCAGCAACTCTTCACGGCGGGTGCCGGAGCGGTTGATGTTGATCGCCGGGAACACGCGTTTTTCAGCGATCTTGCGATCCAGAGGCAGTTCCATGTTGCCGGTGCCTTTGAATTCTTCGTAGATCACTTCGTCCATCTTCGAGCCGGTTTCAACCAGCGCGGTGGCGATGATGGTCAGCGAGCCGCCTTCTTCGATGTTTCGCGCAGCGCCGAAGAAACGTTTAGGTTTCTCCAGGGCGTGAGCATCGACACCACCGGTAAGGACCTTGCCGGAGCTCGGGATAACGGTGTTGTAGGCACGAGCCAGACGGGTGATGGAGTCGAGCAGGATCACCACGTCTTTCTTGTGTTCGACCAGGCGCTTGGCCTTTTCGATCACCATTTCGGCAACCTGCACGTGGCGGGTTGGCGGCTCGTCGAACGTCGAGGCAACCACTTCGCCGCGCACGGTGCGCTGCATTTCGGTCACTTCTTCCGGACGCTCGTCGATCAGCAGAACGATCAGGTGAACTTCCGGGTTGTTCCGGGCGATGTTCGCTGCGATGTTTTGCAGCATGATCGTTTTACCGGCTTTCGGCGGAGCAACGATCAGGCCGCGCTGGCCTTTACCGATCGGTGCACACAGGTCGATCACACGGCCGGTGAGGTCTTCGGTGGAACCGTTGCCGGCTTCCATTTTCATCCGCACGGTCGGGAACAGCGGGGTCAGGTTCTCGAAGAGAATCTTGTTTTTCGCGTTCTCGGGACGATCGTAGTTGATCGTGTCGACCTTCAGCAGGGCGAAATAACGCTCGCCTTCCTTTGGAGGGCGGATCTTGCCAACGATGGTGTCACCGGTGCGCAAGTTGAAGCGACGGATCTGGCTCGGCGAGACGTAGATATCGTCTGGGCCGGCAAGATAGGAAGCGTCAGCAGAGCGGAGGAAGCCGAAGCCGTCCTGGAGAATCTCCAGCACGCCATCACCGGAGATTTCCTCACCGCTTTTAGCGTGCTTTTTGAGCAGGGAGAAAATCACGTCCTGCTTGCGCGAACGGGCCATATTTTCTATGCCCATCTGTTCGGCCAATTCGAGCAGTTCGGTAATCGGCTTTTGCTTGAGTTCAGTCAGATTCATATAGGAATGACGTAATCATTTATGGAGGGGGGAAATTAAGCTTTTGGCTTAATGAGGCCGCGCCGCAGAGAAGGCGACAGGATCGCGTACTAATCGAAAAGGAGAGCGTCGGCGACGGCTTGCAGGGGGCAAAGGAGAAACCAGTGCGGGGCCGAATGTACCACCTGAGTTTCAGAGCGTCTAGCCCTCTCTCATGAAAAAGCCCCGCAATTTGCGGGGCTTTTTCATGACGCCATAACAACGACGCTTAGATGTTGGCGTCGAGGAAGGCAGCCAGTTGCGACTTCGACAGCGCGCCGACCTTGGTGGCTTCGACGTTACCGTTCTTGAACAGCATCAGCGTAGGAATACCACGCACGCCATGCTTGGCCGGAGTTTCCTGGTTTTCGTCGATGTTCAGCTTGGCGACGGTCAGTTTGCCAGCGTAGGTGCTAGCGATTTCGTCCAGAACCGGGGCGATCATTTTGCAAGGACCGCACCATTCAGCCCAGTAATCGACCAGCACAGGGCCGTCGGCTTTCAGTACTTCCTGCTCGAAGCTAGCGTCGGTGACGTGCTTGATAAGATCGCTGCTCATGGATGTCTCCGGGGTTGTAAGCGAAAAAAACGTTGCCCATCATAGCCGCCCTTCCCGCGTTCAGGAAGCCGCAGGTGATTGACTCTCACTATGGTGGCGCACGAGTTTGTGTATAGCTCAACTCAGGACGCTGCGGGAGTCACGATGGCAATCCCGGTGCGCAGGGCAGCGTTACGCACATGCCCTTGCATGGCCTTCTGCGCAGCGCCGGACGCCCGGCGCGCCAAGGCCCGGAGGATCTTGCGGTGTTCCTGCCAGGTTTCCATGGCCCGCTCGGGCCGGATGAACGGTAGCTTCTGACTCTCCAGAAACAGCTCGGCGCTGGTACTGAGGATGCTCGACATCGCTTGATTGCCGCTGGCCAGCAAGAGGGTGCGGTGAAACTCGAAATCCAGACGCGCCGCGGCGTCGAAATCCTCGGCCAGCAGTTTCTTACGCATTGCCTCGACATTGTCCTCCAGGGCATCCAGTTCATCCGCTGTCAGCGTCACCGCCGCCAGCCCCGCGGCAAAACCCTCCAGGGCATAACGCAACTGGAAGATGTCCACCGGTGAGGCCTGGGCTGCGAAAGGCCAGGAGCCAGCCGATTCGCTGCGGGGCAGGTCGATCAGCGACTGCACGAACACGCCTTTGCCCGGCTGTACTGTGATCACCCCCAGCGCGCTCAAGGACGATAAAGCCTCACGCAACGACGCCCGACTGACACCCAGCTGCAACGCCAGATCCCGCTGCGAGGGCAGCACGTCCCCTGGGCCGAAGCCTTGTTCGGTGATCAGTTTTCGAATGGCTTGCAGGGCCACTTCGGGTACGGCGCGGGAGATAGAATTCATGGTTTTTTCAGAGAATCAGGCCATTGACCGGCTAGTTGTAAAGCTATTGGCGCTTCACGGCAAGTCACGCCCCAAGCAGGTTCAAGCCTGTCGGTCGATGCTCCTTAACGGCGCGAAAAGCGCTACAACTGTTCAGACCAGTAAGACCGCTTAACTCCAGACAAACCCTGCTCGCCAGCGCATTTCGCGGCAACTGGCATGGGCTGTGCAAAGTCCGAACTCAGAAATCACTTCCCTGGATTCGGAGAATTGCCATGACCAAGCGTTGCAGCGCCCTACTCACTGCCCTGTTGGCCAGCCTGATGCTGAGCCAGGCTCCCGCCTATGCCGATGGCCTGGAAGAGGTGGTCAAGCGCGGCACCCTAAAGGTCGCAGTGCCCCAGGATTTCCCGCCCTTCGGCTCGGTCGGGCCGGACATGAAGCCCCGTGGCCTGGACATCGACACCGCTGCGCTGCTCGCCGAGCAACTCAAGGTCAAACTTGAGCTGACCCCGGTCAACAGCACCAACCGGATTCCGTTCCTGACCACCGGCAAGGTTGATCTGGTGATCTCCAGCCTCGGCAAAAACCCTGATCGCGAAAAAGTCATCGACTTCTCCCACGCTTACGCACCCTTTTATCTCGCGGTGTTCGGCCCGCCCGATGCAGCCATCAATAACCTGGACGACCTCAAAGGCAAAACCATCAGTGTCACCCGCGGCGCCATCGAAGACATCGAGCTGACTGCCGTGGCCCCCCAAGGCGTGACCATCAAGCGCTTCGAAGACAACAACTCGACCATCGCCGCCTACCTCGCCGGCCAGGTGGACCTGATCGCCAGCGGCAACGTGGTGATGGTCACCATCAGCGAACGTAACCCCAAGCGCATTCCCGCCTTGAAAGTGAAACTCAAGGACTCGCCGGTCTACATCGGCGTGAACAAGAACGAGCCGGCGCTGCTGGAGAAGGTGAATCAGATTCTGGCCACCGCCAAAACCGACGGCAGCCTGGAAAAACATTCGCAGCGGTGGCTCAAGCAGCCGTTGCCGGCCGATCTCTGATCGCTGTCAGGGAGGTTAGCCATGGCTTATCAATTCGATTTTTTACCGGTGCTGGAAAACACCGGGCTATTGCTGCGCGGAGCGCTGTTCACCCTTGAGCTGACAGCCATCGGCGCAGCACTCGGGATCAGCCTGGGAATCGTCGGCGCAGTGGTTCGGGCCTGGCAGATCAAGCCGTTCGCCGCCATTTTCGGGGTGTATGTCGAGTTGATCCGCAACACGCCGTTTCTGGTGCAGCTGTTTTTCATTTTCTTTGGCCTGCCCTCCCTCGGCGTGCAGATTTCCGAATGGCAGGCCGCCGTGCTGGCGATGGTGATCAACCTTGGTGCCTATTCCACGGAGATCATTCGAGCGGGAATTCAAGCGATTCCACGCGGACAGCTGGAAGCGGCAGCCGCGCTGGCGATGAGCCGCTTCGAAGCCTTTCGCCATGTGGTGCTGCTACCGGCGCTGGGCAAGGTCTGGCCGGCACTGAGCAGCCAGATCATCATCGTCATGCTCGGCTCGGCGGTATGTTCGCAGATCGCCACCGAGGAACTGAGCTTCGCCGCCAACTTCATTCAGTCGCGCAACTTCCGCGCGTTCGAAACCTACGCCCTGACCACACTGGTGTACCTGTGCATGGCGCTGATGATCCGCCAACTGCTGAACTGGGTCGGTCGGCGCTACATCGCCCGGAGCAGCCAATGAACGATTTCACTTTGCTGGACGTCGTGCGCAACCTGCTCACCGGTCTGCAATGGACCCTCGCGCTGTCGCTGGTGGCGTTCATCGGTGGCGGACTGATCGGCTTGCTGATCATGACCCTGCGAATTTCCGACAAGGCGTTCCCTCGGGCGTTAGCTCGCACCTACATCGAGCTGTTCCAGGGCACACCCCTGTTGATGCAGCTGTTTCTGGTGTTCTTCGGCGTGGCGCTGCTGGGATTGGATATCTCGCCCTGGCTGGCGGCAGCGATTGCCCTGACGCTGTTCACCAGCGCCTACCTGGCGGAGATCTGGCGCGGCTGCGTCGAATCGATTCCCCATGGCCAGTGGGAAGCCTCCTCGAGCCTGGCGCTCAATCCCCTGGAACAACTGCGTTACGTGATCCTGCCGCAAGCGCTACGCATTGCCGTGGCACCTACCGTGGGTTTCTCGGTGCAAGTGGTCAAAGGCACTGCGGTGACGTCGATCATCGGCTTCACCGAACTGACCAAGACCGGAGGCATGCTCGCCAATGCGACCTTCGAGCCTTTCATGGTCTACGGCCTGGTGGCGCTCGGTTACTTCCTGCTCTGCTACCCCCTGTCCCTTAGTGCGCGCTACCTGGAAAGGAAACTGCATGCCTCTGCTTAGAATTACCGCCCTGCATAAATACTACGGCGAGCACCATGTGCTCAAAGGCATCGACCTCAGCGTCGAGGAAGGCCAGGTGGTGGCGATCATCGGCCGCAGCGGCTCGGGCAAAAGCACCCTGCTGCGAACCTTGAACGGCCTGGAATCGATCAACGACGGGGTGATTGAAGTCGATGGCGAATACCTGGACGCCGCTCGTGCCGATTTGCGCAGCCTGCGGCAGAAGGTCGGGATGGTGTTTCAACAGTTCAACCTGTTCCCGCACCTGACCGTCGGTGAAAACGTCATGCTCGCGCCACAGGTGGTGCAAAAAGTACCTAAGACCAAGGCTGCCGAACTGGCGCGACAGATGCTAGAGCGGGTAGGCCTCGGAGAAAAGTTCGAAGCCTTCCCCGATCGTTTGTCCGGCGGCCAACAGCAGCGCGTGGCCATTGCCCGGGCGCTGGCCATGTCACCGAAAGTCTTGCTCTGCGACGAAATCACCTCGGCCCTGGACCCGGAATTGGTCAACGAGGTGCTCAGCGTGGTCCGGCAATTGGCCAAGGACGGCATGACGCTGATCATGGTCACCCACGAAATGCGCTTTGCCCGCGAGGTGGGAGACAAGCTGGTGTTCATGCATCAGGGCAAGGTGCATGAGGTCGGTGATCCGAAACTGTTGTTCGCAAGGCCGCAAACGGCAGAGTTGGCGAATTTTATCGGGACGGCTGAAACCGCAGGTTGAGCTATTCCTGGGTTGCCGAGGAACCCCTGTGGCGAGGGAGCTTGCTCCCGCTCGGCTGCGCAGCAGGCGCAAAACCGGCGGATGAGGCCTGTCTTTGAAACCTAGGTTGCCGGTTTTAGGACCGCTTCGCGCTCCAGCGGGGGCAAGCCCCCTCGCCACAGGGGAGCAGCGTTCGGCCAGAGTTTTGATCGATTTCCACGCTCGCCGGGGAGAATGATCAATCAAAAGATCGCAACCTTCGACAGCTCCTGCGCGTTGGCGTCAGCGTTTGATCGTGGCAGGATGGCAAGGTTATCGACCGAGACCCCTTAACCATGCCGCAATCCCAAGCCAAGAATCTGTCCCTGATCGCCGCCATCGACCTGGGCTCCAACAGCTTCCACATGGTCGTGGCCAAGGCCCAGAACGGTGAAATCCGTATTCTGGAGCGGCTCGGCGAGAAAGTTCAGCTGGCCGCCGGGATCGATGAAGAGCGTCAACTCTCAGAAGAATCCATGCAGCGCGGGCTCGATTGCCTGAAGCGTTTCGCTCAACTGATCAGCGGTATGCCCCCGGGCGCGGTCCGTATCGTCGGCACCAACGCCCTGCGCGAGGCGCGCAACCGTGCCGAATTCATTCGCCGCGCCGAAGAAATCCTCGGCCACCCGGTAGAAGTCATCTCCGGCCGTGAAGAAGCCCGACTGATCTACCTCGGCGTTTCCCACACTCTCGCCGACACCCCGGGCAAGCGCCTGGTGGCCGACATCGGCGGTGGCAGTACCGAATTCATCATCGGCCAGCGCTTTGAACCGCTGCTGCGCGAAAGCCTGCAAATGGGCTGCGTCAGCTATACCCAGCGCTATTTCCGTGACGGCAAGATCACCCCGGCCCGCTACGCCCAGGCTTACACCGCGGCGCGGCTGGAGATCATGAGCATCGAACACGCCTTGCATCGCCTGACCTGGGATGAAGCCATCGGCTCCTCGGGAACCATCCGCGCCATTGGCCTGGCATTGAAAGCCGGCGGGCACGGTACCGGCGAGGTCAATGCCGAAGGCCTGTCCTGGCTCAAACGCAAGCTGTTCAAGCTTGGCGATGTCGAAAAAATCGACTTCGAGGGCATCAAGCCCGACCGCCGGGCCATCTTCCCGGCCGGCCTGTCGATTCTCGAAGCGATCTTCGATGCTCTCGAACTGCAACGCATGGACCACTGTGAAGGCGCTCTGCGCGAAGGCGTGCTGTATGACCTGCTGGGCCGCCATCACCACGAAGACGTCCGTGAACGCACCCTCAGCTCGCTGATGGAGCGTTATCACGTTGATCTGGACCAGGCGGTACGGGTCGAGCGCAAGGCGCTGCACGCCTTCGATCAGGTGGCAACCGATTGGGATCTGGATGACGGCGTCTGGCGCGAACTATTGAGCTGGGCGGCCAAGGTCCATGAAGTCGGGCTGGACATTGCCCACTATCAGTACCACAAACACGGCGCCTACCTGATCGAGCACTCCGACCTGGCCGGCTTCTCCCGCGAAGACCAGCTGATGCTGGCGCTGCTGGTGCGTGGCCACCGGCGCAATATTCCCAAGGACAGGTTCGCCGAGTTCGGCGATGACGGCATCAAGCTGATTCGCCTGTGCGCATTGCTGCGATTTGCGATTCTGTTCCATCACATCCGCGGCACCCAGGAGATGCCGCAGGTGACACTGCATGCCACTGGCGACAGCCTGGATGTGCTGTTCCCGGAAAACTGGCTGGACGAGAACCAGCTGACTCAGGCCGACTTCGCGCTGGAAGCGGAGTGGCTGACCCGAGTCGGCTTCGTGCTGAACGTTCGCTAACCAAAAACGCCGAAAAACACCCCACAGGATCTGCGTAGGAGCTGCGTAGGAGCTGTCGAGTGAAACGAGGCTGCGATCTTTTGATCTCGACGTCCATCCAGACAACGAGCCGTCTGCTGGAAAGATCAAAAGATCGCAGCCTACGGCAGCTCCTACACGGACCAGTCAGCATTTGAAAGTTGTGTTTCCCGGACAACCCTCGAGAAGAGTTGTCCGGAAGACAGCGTCCCGCCTCAGCGTACGCTCAGGATCGGACTGCCCAAACGCTCCAGCAGCGTTGCCTGGGCACTGCGCGGGTTCTGGTTGCCGGTCGGCGAGTTGCGTATGTAACGGCCGTCCGCCTGCAGGCTCCAGCTATGAGTGTTATCGGTGAGATAAAGCTCCAGCTCTTTCTTGACCCGCAGAATCAACTTCTTGCCCTCGACCGGGAAGCAGGTCTCGACGCGCTTGTCGAGGTTGCGTTCCATCCAGTCGGCGCTGGACAGGAACATCTGCTCTTCGCCACCGTTAAGGAAGTAGAACACCCGCGTGTGCTCCAGGAAGCGACCGATGATCGAGCGCACATGGATGTTGTGCGAGACCCCGGCGATACCCGGTCGCAGGCAGCACATGCCACGTATCACCAGATCGATACGCACTCCGGACTGACTGGCCTTGTACAGCGCGCGGATGATTTTCGGATCGGTCAGCGAGTTGAACTTGGCGATGATGTGCGCCGGTTTGCCGTCGAGGGCGAACTGGGTTTCCCGGGCAATCATGTCGAGCATGCCCTTCTTCAGGGTGAACGGCGCGTGCAGCAGCTTCTTCATGCGCAAGATCTTGCCCATGCCGATCAACTGGCTGAACAACTTACCGACGTCTTCACATAGCGCGTCATCGGACGTCAGCAGGCTGTAGTCGGTGTACAAACGGGCGTTGGCGGCGTGGTAGTTGCCGGTCCCCAAGTGGGCGTAACGGACGATCTCCCCGGCTTCGCGACGCAGAATCAACATCATCTTGGCGTGGGTCTTGAAGCCGACCACGCCATAGATCACCACCGCGCCGGCCGCTTGCAGACGACTGGCCAGCTGCAGGTTGGACTCTTCGTCGAAGCGCGCGCGCAATTCGATCACCGCGGTGACCTCTTTGCCGTTTCGCGCCGCATCGACTAACGCATCGACGATTTCCGAGTTCGCGCCGCTGCGGTACAGGGTCTGACGGACCGCCAGTACATGGGGATCCTTGGCCGCCTGACGCAGCAGGTCGACCACCGGCGTGAAGGACTCGAACGGGTGCAGCAGCAGGATGTCCTGCTTGCTGATCACACTGAAAATGTTCTCGCTGTTCTGCAGCAGCTTGGGAATCTGCGGGGTGAACGGCGTGTATTGCAGCTCTGGATGGCTGTCCAGGCTGGTGATGCTGAACAGGCGCGTCAGGTTGACCGGGCCGTTGACCTGATACAACTCGGTCTCATGCAAGTTGAACTGTTTGAGCAAGTAGTCGGACAGGTGTTTCGGGCACGTGTCAGCCACCTCCAGACGCACCGCGTCACCGTAGCGACGGGAGAACAACTCGCCACGCAGGGCGCGGGCCAGGTCTTCTACATCTTCGGTATCGACTGACAGATCGGCGTTTCGGGTCAGCCGGAACTGGTAGCAACCCTTGACCCTCATGCCCTGGAACAGGTCATCGGCGTGGGCGTGGATCATCGACGAGAGGAACACGTAGTTGTCGCCGGTACCGCAGACCTCTTCCGGAACCTTGATCACCCGCGGCAGCAGGCGCGGCGCCGGGATGATCGCCAGACCGGAATCGCGACCGAAGGCGTCGATGCCTTCGAGCTCGACGATAAAGTTCAGGCTCTTGTTCACCAGCAGCGGGAACGGGTGCGTCGGGTCCAGACCGATCGGGGTGATGATCGGCGCGATCTCGTCGCGGAAATAACGGCGCACCCAGGTCTTGAGTTTAGTGGTCCAGTGGCGTCGACGAATGAAGCGGACCTGATGCTTCTCCAGCTCCGGCAACAGAATGTCGTTGAGGATCGCGTACTGGCGGTCGACGTAACCGTGTACCTGCTCGCTGATACGCGCCAGCGCCTGATGCGGTTGCAGGCCATCGGCACCGGCCTGCTCACGGGCGAAGGTGATCTGTTTCTTCAGACCGGCGACACGAATTTCGAAGAACTCGTCCAGGTTGCTGGAGAAGATCAGCAAAAACTTCAGCCGCTCCAGCAACGGGTAGGACTCATCCAGCGCCTGTTCCAGCACGCGGATGTTGAACTGTAGTTGCGACAACTCGCGATGGATGTACAGGCTACTGTCATCCAGGCTTGGGACCACAATCGCCGGTGCCGCGGGCTGCGGCTCGACCACCGCCGGCGGTGGAATTTCCAGCTCCGGCAGGATTTCGACGATTTGCTCGACCACCGGTTGAGCGTCAGTTACTTCAACTTCAAGAAGTCCTTCGGTATTCATCGCGTGTTCCTGGGAGGGCTATTTTCGCTCTCGTAACAATTGAGCAGCACGAACGGCAAAGTAGGTCAGGATGCCATCAGCACCTGCACGCTTGAAAGCGGTCAGGGATTCAAGAATAACCCCTTCGCTCAGCCAGCCATTCTGGATTGCCGCCATGTGCATGGCGTATTCACCGCTGACCTGATAGACAAAGGTCGGCACTTTAAATTCTTCTTTGACCCGATAAAGGATGTCCAGGTACGGCATGCCAGGCTTGACCATGACCATATCCGCGCCTTCTGACAAGTCGGCGGCCACTTCATGCAGGGCTTCGTTGCTGTTGGCCGGGTCCATTTGATAGGAAGCCTTGTTGGCCTTGCCCAGATTCAGCGCAGAACCAACGGCGTCGCGGAACGGTCCGTAATAGGCGCTGGCGTACTTCGCCGAATAGGCCATGATCCGCACGTTGACGTGATCGGCCAGTTCGAGGGCTTCGCGGATCGCCTGGATCCGGCCGTCCATCATGTCCGACGGCGCCACCACCTGAGCACCGGCAGCGGCATGGGACAGCGCTTGCTTGACCAGCGCGTCGACCGTGATGTCGTTCTGCACATAGCCTTCTTCGTCGAGGATACCGTCCTGGCCGTGAGTGGTGAACGGGTCCAGTGCCACGTCGGTGATCACCCCCAGTTCAGGGAAGCGCTCGCGCAGCGCACGGGTCGCACGCTGGGCGATGCCGTCCGGGTTCCAGGCTTCGGCGGCGTCGAGGGATTTGAGTTCAGGCGGGGTTACCGGGAACAGTGCCAGCGCAGGAATCCCCAGCTCGACCCACTTCGCCGCTTCTTCGAGCAGCAAATCGATGGTCAGGCGCTCGACGCCCGGCATCGAAGCCACTGCCTCGCGACGGTTCTCACCGTCCAGCACAAAAACCGGGAGGATCAGGTCATCGACAGTCAGGACGTTTTCACGCACCAGACGACGCGAGAAATCATCACGACGGTTGCGACGCAGGCGGGTTGCAGGGAACAAACGATTGGCGGGGGTAAAGCTCACGGCAGACTCCTGAGCCCGCACTGGCGGGCGAGTGTGACAGTTATAAGCCGACATTATGACTAAGTCATTACAGTCGTGCTTACCCCTGTGACCGGTAGTCGCAGCCATTGTCCTTGTAGGAAATGTTCACGTCGAGACACATTTGGATACTTTCCTGAATGTGTCTGAAGGGTTAGGCTGCGCGTTCATTTCGCCAGCATCCAGACAATGCTCCAACAACTTCTTCAGGAATTCGGCTACTTCGCCCTCTTTCTCGGCACGTTCTTCGAAGGCGAAACCATTCTGGTGCTCGCAGGCTTCCTCGCGTTCCGCGGATACATGGATATCAACCTGGTGGTGGTCGTGGCCTTTCTCGGCAGTTATGCCGGTGATCAGCTGTGGTACTTCCTGGGGCGCAAGCACGGCCGCAAATTGCTGGCGCGCAAACCGCGCTGGCAACTAATGGGCGATCGGGCGCTGGAGCATATCCGCAGGCACCCGGATATCTGGGTGCTGAGCTTTCGCTTCGTCTATGGCCTGCGCACGGTAATGCCGGTAGCGATCGGTCTGTCCGGCTATCCACCGGGACGTTATCTGCTGCTCAACGGGATTGGCGCCGCGATCTGGGCCACCGCCCTGGCCGCCGCCGCTTACCATTTTGGCGCGGTGCTCGAAGGGATGCTCGGCAGCGTCAAGAAGTACGAGCTATGGGTACTGGGTGCGCTGCTGGTGCTGGGTTTCGGCCTGTGGCTGCGCCGGCGCCTGAAGAATGCCCGACTGGCGAAAAAGATCTACGAAGAGGAACAGGCCGAATACGCCAAATCCAGCAAACCTACGACGCCAGGCGAGTGAGTCGGCTTCTGCAGCAGTAGAGACCGATACCACTGAGCAGGCTGTAACTGAGCAGGCCGATCCAGCCCACCGCGCTGGCCGGCCATAGCCCCAGCAACGGCGCCAGCCATACCAGCGGTACGTTCAGTGCCAGGCGCAACAACTCCAGCTTCAACGCCCATGGGCGATTCTCCAGGGCCACGCCCAGCACAAACAGACCGAGCGCTACGGCGCTCCAACCCAAGACCAGTGCGGCCGTTGGCAAACTGTCAGCCAGGTTCATCAGGTAGCTGCCAAGCGCGATATAGACGGTGAACTGCAGTGCGACGTACCACTGCTGTCGCCCATCCAGTGGCACCTCGAACTTGCGGAACTGGCTCAGGTCCGGCTTGTTCAGCGGGTACCTCGCCGCCACGTCCGCCGGGCGCCAGCCAGTTGGCATGAACCAGATCCGCAGCTTGTCCTTCCAGCGTTCGGTGCTACGCGCATCGCTCAGCAACTGCGCATAGAACTGCACATTGGCCCACAACGGGTTCCAGCTCGCCAGCGGCGTGGTCACACCGAAAATGACCGGCTCGTTGTCGTCCTCTTCCTGGAATGAACCGAACAATCGGTCCCAGATAATGAACACCCCGCCGTAGTTGCGATCCATGTAGAGAGCATTCTGTGCATGGTGGGCTCGATGATTGGACGGCGTGACGAAAAACCATTCGAACCAGCCGAGCTTGGGTATGTGCCGGGTATGCACCCAGAATTGATACAACAGGTTCAGTGCCGCGACACTGACGAACACCAGCAACGGCACACCGAATACTGCCATGGGCAGGTAGAAGATCCAGCTCAACAGGAATCCGGTACTGGTCTGGCGCAACGCCGTGGACAGGTTGTAGTCCTCGCTCTGATGATGCACCGAGTGCGCCGCCCAGAGGATGTTGCGCTCATGCCCCAGGCGATGCAGCCAGTAGTAGCAGAAGTCATAGAAGACAAAGGCAAACACCCAGACCCAGACGCTCTCTGCCGGCAGCTCGAACAGCGCCAGATGCTGCAGGGCGAAGGCGTAGGTGATCAGCCCGACGCCTTTGGTCAACAGCCCGGTGGTGGTCGACAACACGCCGGTACTGAGGCTGTTGATCGCATCCGCCACGCGATAATTACTCACACCCCGCCACCGGTCGGCCAACAGCTCGACGGCTATCAGCACAAAGAAAAACGGCACTGCATAAAGGATGAAGTTCATGACGCGACCTGATCAGAATCTTTACCCGCAGATTAGGTGTACTCGCGAAATAACCCTATGGCAACGAGTGACAAATTAGTGGACATTTAACGCCATGAACCTGGAGAAAAAACCATGAGTAAAAAAGTTGCAGTGATACTTTCCGGCTGTGGCGTCTATGACGGCGCCGAGATTCATGAAAGCGTGATCACCCTGTTGCGCCTGGATCAGCGCGGCGCGCAAGTGCAGTGCTTTGCACCTGACATTGCGCAATTGCACGTGATCAACCACCTCACGGGCGAAGAAATGCCTGAATCGCGCAACGTGCTGATCGAATCGGCGCGCATTGCCCGCGGCCAGGTAAAGGATATTCGCGAAGCCGACGTATCCGACTTCGACGCGCTGATCGTGCCCGGCGGTTTCGGCTCGGCGAAAAACCTCTCCAACTTCGCCATCGAAGGCGCCGGTTGCAGCATCCAGCCAGAAGTCCTGGCCCTGACGGAAGCCTTTGCCGAAGCCGGCAAACCGGTCGGGCTGATCTGCATTTCGCCAGCCCTGGCTGCCAAGATCTATGGCCCCGGCGTGACCTGCACCATCGGCAACGATGCCGAGACCGCCGCAGCCATGACCAAAATGGGCGCCACCCACGCAGAGTGCGCCGTGAGCGACATCATCGAAGACAAAGCACGCAAACTGGTCAGCACCCCGGCCTACATGCTGGCGCAATCCATCAGCGAAGCGGCTTCAGGGATTAACAAACTGGTCGATCGGGTGCTGGAGCTGACTCACGAGAATGATGTGTAAGCAAATCAAAAGATCGCAGCCTTCGGCAGCTCCTACGCCGACCGTGCTCGACTGTAGGAGCTGCCGCAGGCTGCGATCTTTTCAGGCGTTACGCATCAACCGGGTAAGGATCCGGTCCAGCGAATTGGCGAACGCCTGCTTCTCGCGCTCACCATGGGGCGGCGGGCCGCCCCCCATCTGGCCCTGATCGCGCAGGTCGGTGAACAGGTTGCGCACCGCCAGCCGCTCACCCATGTTCTGCGGGTCGAACTCCTTGCCACGTGGATCGAGGGCGGCGACGCCCTTCTTGATCAGCCGATCGGCCAGTGGCACATCACTGCAAATCACCAGTTCGCCGGGCAATGCGTGTTCAACCAGATAGTCATCGGCCGCATCCGGGCCACTGGGCACCACGATCAACTTTACGCAGGCATAGCCCGGCTTGATCTGGCTCTGCCCCGCCACTAGCAGCACTTCGAACTGGCGCTTCAAGGCAAACTTGATCACTTGCTCCTTCGCCGCCTTGGGGCAGGCATCGGCATCGATCCAGACACGCATGGTTTGTTGCCCTCAAAAAAATCAAAAGATCGCAGGCTGCGCCAGCTCCTACGGATTGTCGTTCACACCCTACAACGTGTGTACGCGGTCCATGTAGGAGCTGGCGCAGCCTGCGATCTTTTCGCCATCACACCGACCGGGATTCGATCAAGACGCCCGCATCCGCCGCTTCTCTGCCATGCGACTACGGCTGTAAAGCACGACGATCGCCAGAATCGCCACGGCCTGAGCACTCAGCGAATAGGCATCAGCGTGGATCCCCAGCCAGTCAAAGTCAAAAAACGCCACCGGCCGGGTGCCAAAGATCCCGGCTTCCTGCAAGGCTTTGACCCCATGCCCGGCAAATACCACCGACAGCGCGCACAACAGCGCGGCGTTGATCCCGAAGAACAGCGCCAGTGGCAATTTCGCCGAGCCGCGCAAAATCACCCAGGCCAGACCGATCAACAGCACCAGCGCCGTTGCACCACCGGCCAATACGGCGTTATGACCCGCCGGGCCCGACTGCAGCCAAAGGGTTTCGTAGAACAGGATCACTTCGAACAACTCGCGGTAAACCGAGAAGAACGCCAGGATCGCAAAGCCGAAACGCCCGCCGCCGCTGACCAGGCTGCTCTTGATGTAATTCTGCCAGGCCGCCGCATGACGGCGGTCGTGCATCCACACGCCGAGCCAGAGCACCATGACGCTGGCGAACAACGCCGTGCAACCTTCCAGCAATTCACGCTGGGCACCGCTGACATCGATCACGTAAGCCGCCAACGCCCAGGTCGCCAGACCGGCCACCAGCGCCAGACCCCAGCCGACGTTGACGCTGCGCACTGCCGATTGCTGACCGGTGTTACGCAGAAACGCCAGGATCGCCGCCAGTACCAGAATCGCTTCCAGGCCTTCGCGCAGCAGGATCAGCAGGCCGGAAATATAGCTCAGGGACCAGCTCAAACCATCGCTGCCCAACAGGCCGGCAGATTGCTTCAACCTGGCTTTCGCTGCTTCCAGACGCTGCTCGACCTGGGCTACCGGCAAACCGTCCTGCAGCGACTGACGGTAAGCCATCAGCGATTTCTCGGTGTCCTTGCGCACGTTGGCGTCGACGTTGTCCAGGGAGCTTTCGACCAACTCGAAGCCTTCCAGATAGGCCGCTACCGACAGGTCATACGCCTGTTCGTGTTCGCCGGCGCGATAGGCTGCCAGGCTTTTGTCCAGGGTCGACGCTGTGTAGTCGAGCAACTGAGCCGGGCCGCGCTTGACCTGTGGAGGCTGAGCCCGTTGAGCACGGAAGGTAGCCGCGGCTTCAGGGCCTTCGGCGGCCAGCACTTCACCCGGGGTTTGCCGGGCCAGGTCGGCAAGGTTGAAGGTCTTCTGGTTTTTTGCCGTAACCGGGGCGGCGCTGAAACTGGCAATGTAGGTCGCCAGATCCCAGCGCTGACGGTCGTCCAGTTGATCGGCGAAAGACGGCATGTCCGTGCCTTCAACGCCCAGCCCAAGGGTGTTGTAGAGCCCGTAGAGGCTTAAGCGATCCAGGCGTGAGGCATCGCGCAGGTTGGCCGGTGGCGGCGTCAGACCAACGCCTGCCGGGCCCTCGCCCGCGCCGCTGTCACCGTGGCAGACCGAGCAATGCTGAGCGTAGAGCGGCGCACCGCGAGTCGGGTCCGGGGTGATGATCGGCGCTTGGCTGACCTCGTAGGCCACCGCCAGCTTCGCCCCCAACTGCCGCGCCTGGCGGGCGACCGTCGCTCCGTCCTGGCGAGCGGTGATGGCGGCGCGCAGGCTGCTGACACCCTGCTCCAGCTCGGCCCGCTCAGGCTTGGCCGGCAAACCGCCAATCAACCCCTGCAGAACACCGAGAAATTCCAGCTGTTCGCTGTACTCGGAGGAATCGACAACCTTGCCCGCCTGGACCGAGGCCGGGTAATCCGCACCAATGTAGTCGAGCAAATGCAGCGCCTGGGGAGCGCCTTCCACAGTGTCGGCCAGCAGATTGAAACTGCATAACGCAAACACCGGCAACACTAACCAGGCCAGGAAACGGGACGAGGCACTCATGAACGAATCTCAATTGGAAACAAGAAGTAACACATTGTTCACTTCGAATGCGTTTCGCTCAAGCGTTGTCGTTCATTCAAACCTGGCAGCAGGAGTCGGACATAGCCCCACAATGCCCGCTCGCACTAGGCTTGGAGAGGTTTTTCGGTAGGTACGAAATGTGTAACGAGAACGCCCCCGTAGCAGCTGCCGAAGGCTGCTACGGTTGATCGGCATTGACCGCAGGGAGTAGTGCTGCGCTTAAACCGCTGAGCGGCGAATGGTCGCCAGCAACCCTGCCGCGCCAATGAACAAACCGGCAAAGGTGCGGTTCATGCGGCGCTGCTGTTTCGGTGTACGCAGCAGGCGCAGGACCTTTGAAGCAAGCCCGGTGTAGCCCGCCATCACGATCAGATCGACGATGATCATGGTCACGCCGAGGATCAGGTACTGGGCCACCAGTGGCGCGTGGGGGTCGATGAACTGTGGCAATACCGCGAGCATGAACACCAACGCCTTGGGGTTGCTGACGTTCACCAGGAACCCGCGAAACACCAGCGCCAGCGGCTTGCCGATCTGGCGGATGGCCGCGTCGTCATTCAGGTCGCTGGGCAGCGCGCGCCATTGCTTGACCGCCAGATAGACCAGATAGGCCACGCCGAACCACTTGATCGCATAGAAGGCCGTGGACGAAGCCGCGAGAATGGCCCCGACACCTGCGGCGACAATCGCGATCTGCATCGCCAGACCCAGTTGCAGGCCCAGGGCGTTCCAATAGCCGCGCCAGAAGCCGTACTGCAAACCACAGGACATCGACGCAATGGCGCCGGCACCAGGAGAAAGACTGATCACCCAGCAGGCGGCAAAAAACGCCAGCCATGTTTCAAGCACCATCGCACACCTCACTCAGACTCGTTGCAGACGTCTAAACTAATGCGCCTTCTGGCGAATGACTACCGATTTTTTGAAAGACTTGAGCCCTGCCGACCAGCGTTATCAGCTGCCCGGCAGTTTTTCGCTAGCGCTCAACGGGAATACATCACTGCCGCGCCAGCGGCGGACCGAGCGCTGGAAGAACAGGCTGTTCGGCACTTGTACCATGGCGCTGCCGTTGCCTGCCTCAGCGGACTCGATCAACGTGGTGTAGAGCAGATTGATCGCCACCACCCGACCTTTGACGCCCGGTTTGTCGGTGGTGTCCACCAGCTCGACCACATCGCCCAGGCGGAACGGCCCGACAGTGAAGATCAGAATCGCGCAGAGCAGGTTGGACAGCACACTCCACATGGCGAAGAACGCCACTGCCGCTACCGCGACAAACCCGGACAACGCCGTCCACAGCACGGTTGCAGAAACGCCCAGGCGCTCCAGCACAAAAATCAGCGCGCTGCCCATGATCAGCCAGCGCAAGCCACCGCGCAGCGGCATCAGCAATTGCGGCGGGAACGGATAGCGCTGACCCAGGCGGGTCAGGCCCCTGGCCACGAAACGCTGGGCCAGATAACCGGCCAGCAGGATCAGCAGAATTTGCCCGACAAACAGCAGCGGCTCGATCCACACGGCAGACATTGGCAGCTTGAACGCCTCCATCAGGACAGCGCCTCCAGCTCCGACTGCAGGCTCTCGAGTTGCTCCAGGGCTTCCATCCAGGTCTCTTCCAGCTCGGCTTCACGAACTTTCAGCCGGGCCTGTTCGGCCAGCAGTTCGCGCAGTTCATCCTTGCGGGCCGCTTCGTAAACCGCACTGTCGCCGAGGCTGGTTTCGATTTTCGCGAGTTTTTCGTGGAGCTTGCCCAGCTCGACTTCGAGCTTGTCGGCTTCACGCTTATGCGGCGCCAGTTGCTGACGCAATGCAGCGGCTGCCTGGCGCTGGGCCTTCTTGTCGGTTTTGTCGGGATTGACCGGCGAGTTATTGACCGGCGCATTGCGCAGTCGATAGTCAACCAGCCAGCGGGCGTAGTCTTCCAGGTCGCCGTCGAATTCCTCAACCTTGCCATCGGCAACCAGCAAGAATTCATCGGTGGTGCTTTTCAGCAAGTGCCGATCATGGGAAACCACCAGCACCGCACCGGTGAACTCCTGCAAGGCCATGGTCAGCGCCAGGCGCATTTCCAGGTCGAGGTGGTTGGTCGGTTCGTCGAGCAACAGCAGGTTTGGCCGACCCCAGGCGATCAATGCCAGTGCCAGACGGGCCTTCTCGCCACCGGAAAAATTCAGCACCGGCTCATCGATGCGCGCACCACGGAAGTCGAAACCACCGAGGAAATCGCGCAGGGTCTGCTCACGCTCGGTCGGCGCCAGACGCTGCAAATGCAGCAGCGGGCTGGCCTTGGAATCGAGAGAGTCCAACTGGTGCTGGGCAAAGTAGCCGACCACCAGGTTCTCACCGCGCACCAGTCGACCGGCCAAGGGCTCCAGCTCACCGGAGAGGTTCTTGATCAGCGTCGACTTGCCTGCGCCGTTCGGACCAAGCAGGCCGATCCGGGCACCCGGAGTCAATTGCAGCTTGACCTTCTCCAGCACGGTCTTCTCGCCGTAACCCAAACGGGCATCGGAGAGATCGAGCAACGGACTGGAGATCTTCGCCGACTCGCGGAACACGAAATCAAAGGGCGAGTCGACGTGGGCGGCCGACAACTCTTCCATGCGCTCCAGGGCCTTGATCCGGCTCTGGGCCTGACGAGCCTTGGTGGCCTGGGCCTTGAAGCGGGCAATGTAGCTTTCCATGTGCGCACGCTGCGCCTGCTGCTTCTCGTAGGCTTGCTGCTGCTGGGCCAACCGTTCGGCGCGAGCGCGTTCGAAAGCACTGTAGCCACCGCGATAGAGGGTGATTTTGCGCTGTTCGACGTGGGCCACATGGTCGACCACGGCGTCGAGGAAGTCGCGGTCGTGAGAGATCAGCAGCAACGTGCCGGGGTAGCTCTTGAGCCAGTCTTCGAGCCACAGAATGGCGTCGAGGTCCAAGTGGTTGGTCGGTTCGTCGAGCAACAACAGGTCTGACGGGCACATCAGTGCCTGTGCCAGGTTGAGGCGCATTCGCCAGCCACCGGAGAAATCACCGACCTGGCGATCCATTTGCTCGTTGGTGAACCCCAGTCCGGCGAGCAGCTTGCGCGCCCGGGCATCGGCGGTGTAACCGTCGGCGCTATCGAGCTCGGCATGCAGGCGCGCCTGAGCGGCACCGTCATGGGCCGCTTCGGCGTCCGCCAGCTGCTGCTGCACCTGACGCAGTCGCAGGTCGCCATCGAGCACGTAGTCGACCGCTACCCGTTCAAGGGTATCGACCTCCTGGCGCATATGGGCGATACGCCAGTCCGCCGGCAGGAAGCAGTCGCCCGAGTCAGGGGTCAATTCCCCCTGGAGCAAGGCGAACAGGCTGGATTTACCGGCGCCGTTGGCACCGATCAGGCCGGCTTTGTGACCGGCGTGCAGGGTCAGCTCGGCGTCTTCTAGCAGACGTTGCGGGCCACGCTGTAATGTTAGGCTTTGAAGTCGGATCATAATGGCGGCGGAGTCTACCAGCTTCGCTCGCAACTGGCGCGAGTAGGAATATGTCCTCTGACCTGTGGAGCTCTACCCTGACGACCTACGCTCGACCCGGTGTCGAACGGGCCTGCCTGGAACTGCAGAGTGCGGGCGTCAATGTCTGCCTGCTGTTGTGCGCGGTCTGGCTTGGCCAGCGTGGCGTGGCCTGTAATGCCCAGCGCCTGCAGCAACTGCAGCAGGTGGCCGGCCCCTGGCATGACGATGTCGTGCAACCCCTGCGGCAACTGCGCAAGCAATGGCGTTCGGCGGCCCTTGAGGATGCACAACTGGCTATTCTGCGCGAACAGGTCAAGGCGCTGGAGCTCGAAGCGGAGCGACAGCTGTTATTGCGGCTGGAGACGACGGCACGAGACTGGCCAGAAGAGGGGGTAAAGGATTTACCAGCCTGGCTGGAAGGAGTGGCGGTGCAAGCTGCCACCCTGAACCGCGACGCGCTGAATGAACTGCACGTCGCGGTAACCGGAGCTTAGGAAGCGCTGGTTGGGGTGGTGCTGCTCGCAGAGGCTGCTGGCGTTGTTACTGAAGACGCTGCAGGCGTGCTCGCAGTCGGTGCCGGCGATGCTACTGGCGCTGGAGTCGCAGGCTTGGCCGCGACAACAGCCGCTGCTGGTTTAGCGACGGCAGCCGGCTTTTTCACGGCGGGTTTGGCTGCCGGCCTGGCAGCAGATTTGACTGCGGGTTTCGCTGCGGCCGGTTTGGCGGCTGCCGAAGTAGCCGGTTTGGCTGCAGCAGGTTTCGCTGCCGGTTTTGCTGCGGCTTTGGCAGGTGCTTTAGCGGCAACTGATTTCGCCGCGGCAGGTTTGGCCGCTGGTTTTGCAGCAGCGGTTTTAGCTGCGGCAGGTTTGGCTGCTGGCTTGGCCGTCGCAGGTTTCGCGGCAGCAGTTCTGGCTGCTGGTTTGGCAGCCGTCGCTTTCGCCGCTGCGGGTTTGGCAGCAGCAGTTTTAGCAGCAGGCTTGGCCGCCGGTTTTGCAGCGGCGGGTTTGGCAGCAGTGGATTTAGCGGCGGGCTTGGCAGCGCTGGCAGCGACTGGTTTTTTCACCGCCGGGTTTGCAGCGGGTTTGCCAGCTGCTTTGACTGGAGCCTTGGCAGCTGGTTTGGCCGGCGCTTTGGCAGCAACCGGTTTGGCCGCGGGCGTTTTCGCCGGGGCAGCAGCAGGTTTGGCGGAACGCAGAGTCAGCACTTTGCCGACAGCTTCTTTCACTCGACCAACACCTTGCGCCAGTTTCAGGCTTTCCTGGGCATCGCGCTTAAGTTGAAGAATGTAGCTGCGGGTTTCGGATTGACGATCCTTGAGTGCATCAAGCAGCTCTTCAAGTTCCTTCACTGCGTCCTTGGCTTTGGCTTGTGCCTTGGCTTTGCCGGCCGATGCAGCGTCCTGCAATTTGGTACGTGACTTGTGCAGTTTTTCTTGCGCTTTTCCGCGTTGTTTTTCCAGCTTGGCGAGCAGTTTTTCAGCATCAGCCAAGGCTTGGGAGCAGGCGTTTTCCAAATGCTCGAGCAAGCTGCCCGAGAGCTGTTGGAGTAAATGCAACGGAGTATTTACAGGCTTCTTATTGGCCGACATGGTTTACCTCCTGGCTTACGTTATTGCGGCTCATACTAGACCTCTGCTGCTACCGCCGCTAGGGCATGTTGACAGTATCGAAAGCTCTACGTTGCAGTAGATTGAAAATGTTCTTCGTGGCGCTGAAATCAGCGCAGCCACCAACGCATTCGCACTGGCATAATCCCTCGCATCTCAGGCCGGAGCGTGCCCATGTCGCGTTATCTTTTTTTATCGTTGTGGCTGTTTTTTTCCTTGGTTCAAGCCGCTGAAAAATCCACGGAAAATGACTCCCGCGAGCTCGCTTACAGCCTTGGCGCCAGCCTCGGCGAACGCTTGCGCCAGGAGATTCCCGATCTGCAAATTCAAGCGTTGCTGGAAGGTTTGCAACAGGCTTATCAAGGCAAGCCGCTGGCACTCAAAGATGAACGAATCGAACAGATTCTTGCCCAGCATGAGAAGCGGGCCGCAGAGAAATCCACACGGCCGCACAGTGAGATTGCCCTCGAAACGGAGAGCCGTTTTCTTTTAGCTGAAAAAGCCAGGCCAGGCGTTCGTGAATTGGCGGATGGAATACTGCTGACCGAACTGACTCCAGGCACCGGTCCAAAGGCGGGCCCGAATGGCAACGTCCAGGTTCGCTACATCGGTCGTCTGCCCGATGGCACGGTGTTCGATCAGAACGATCAGGCGCAGTGGTTTCGCCTCGACAGTGTGATCAATGGATGGCGCAGCGCATTGCCGCAAATGCCCACCGGTGCGAAGTGGCGGCTGGTCATTCCTTCGGTTCAGGCGTACGGCGCCGACGGCGCGGGTGACTTGATTGCGCCCTACACTCCACTGGTGTTCGAAATTGAGTTGCTCGGCGTCGCTGGCTGAGTCAAGGCCCAAACAAAAAAACGGCGCGCATGGCGCACCGTTTTTTGATGATCTTTTTCGCGTAAGCGAATACTCAGGCTTGAGCCGGAGCCTCTTCTTTGTGAGCCGTGTGCAGCACTTCGATCAGGCAATCTTCCAGCTCGAAGCGTTCGTGCAACAGACCGCCCAACTCTTTGAATTTTTCCGCGGCACACTTTCCAGCGTCACAGAGATCGTTGAACGCCAGCAGCTTCTCGGTGATCACATCAATACGCGGGTAAATCGTCTCGGCCAACTCCAGCCCACGGGTGTCGCCAAAAGCCTTGGCTTCGCCGGTCAGCTGTTCGTAGATTTCGAAATGCCCGGCCGAAACGTAATCAACCAGGACCCCGCAGAATTCCTGCAATGGCTTTCGGTTCTCGCCCAGCGCTTCTGGCTTGGCGCCGAGAGCATCATAGGCCCGAACCAGTTCGTGACGCTCCTGCAACCAGCGATCGATCAGCAGATGCACTCCACCCCAGCGTTCCTGAGCATTCTGACAACTTTCGAGCATGGTCTCTCTTCCCTTATGGGTCGTGCCGCCCTACACCCGCCGCAAGACTTGAATGATCAAGATTCGGCCAAGCAGGACGCCACTGAGCAACATAATTCCAATAACACGTGCGGGCCAGATTATGCCCGCGCGACAACTGCATCAAGGTACGCAGGCGATAAAGTTCATACAAGCGTTTAATCTCCAAGGATCGCCGAGCCACAATCATCCTTTATCAGCTATCCAGCAGGTTGAGCGCAGGAGCCGCAGCATCTGATAAATGCCCAGGCTGATCATCCCGACGAAAAACAGCAGGCTCCACTCGGGGATGCTCATATCGAACAACGTCCATGAAATTCGTGTGCATTCGGCACTTCCCTGGAAGACCTGTGTCAACGCACAACGCCAGGACATCGTGCTCAGCAGGTACTCCACGCCAGGCGAACATGCCAGCCAGCGTTCCGCAGGCTCATTTTGCAACAGCACATGGCGCCATGCAGTGACCATCCCGGCCAGACAACTGACAATGCTCAACAGCCAATACACATAACAACCCGTGCGTTTTGGCCCATGCACGGTTGCGATCAGGCAAACCGCCGTGAACAGGATCAAAAAGAACCGCTGCACCGTACACAAGGAGCAGGGTTCGAGCCCGACCACATATTCCAGATACAGCGAGGCGCCCAAGGCCAGAGCACCTGCGGTAAACGCCAAGAAGAACAAGGAGCGTGAGCGGGCCAAAAACATGGCTTATCCGTAACAGAAGAGACAGGCAGTTACGGTAGAGGAAAGCGCGCAACCCTTACAAGGCGGGCCTTAGCGGACACTTCCTCAATGCTGTAGGGAATTGCCGACAGGAACAAGAGGATAAAATGTAGTCCCGCGTAGGACGCAGGACTGAGGGACACAATGCGCGGAAAACTCCGGCACTCCTGAAGTGGCCGGCCCCACCCTGACAGGAGAGCCAGCCATTCACAGTTCTGCTTACACGCGAGCCGGTACGGGCAGAGGCGAGGCCAGCAAGCGCTCGTCCAACAACCCCAGGCCTTCCTGAAACAGCTGATTGCTGCGCTCGGTATCACCCAATTGGGCTAGCAAGCGCGCGAGCTCGGCGCAAGCTTCCGGATTACGCTGTACTCGCAAGCTGCTCTCCAGATAGTCCTTTGCCTTGCCCCACAGGCTACTCTGCAAACACAGACGCCCCAAGGTCAGCAGCAGGCTGGGATCCACCGGATGATCTTTCAACCAACCCTCGGCGAGGTGCAATTGCCGCGAGGGATCACTGCCACGAAGTAACCCGTAAAGCCGGACCAGATGACTGTCGTATTGGCGTTTGAGGGCAACGCGCAGGACCTCCTCAGCCTCGACCTCGGCACCCAGTTGCCGCAGTTGCTCGGCATAGGCCAGCACCAATTGCGGTTCCTGGCGCTGAGCGGAAGTGAGTTGCTGCCAGGCCCGATTGAGCGATTGCAAACCCGCCGTGTCGTCCTCTTCCCGTCGAGCCGCCAATGTGAGGTTTTCACCCCAGGCCCTGCGTTCCAGTTCGATGAGCTCGCCGGGAGGCAGCACCTTGTCCTTGCGCAATTCCGGCAGCAGACGGATCACCGACGACCAATCGCCGCGCTGCTGATGCAGGCGCTGCAACTGGCGCAGGACCTGAACACTGCGCGGATGACGCTCATGCATGGTTTCCAGCGTGACCAGTGCGCCGTCGGTATCACCGCGATCGATCTGCAACTGGGCGTGACTCAAGGCGATCGCCAACTCGGCCTGAGGCTGACGCTCAAGGGCCCGTTCCAGCAAGTTGTCGCATTCTTCGTAAAGCCCCTGTTCGTTCGCCGCCCGCGCAGCGCCCAGGTAATACAGCAACGGTTGGCGCTCGGCTTCGGCAGCCCGCTGCAGGTGGCGCTGCGCGCTGGCCCAACGACCTTCGGCGAGGTCCAGCTGGCCGTGCTCGATCGCCACTTGTACCCGGCGACTGCGGTTGCGTCGCGACCAGGGATTGACCACGCCACCGGAGGTCGTCAGCAGCTCGATCAGCAACTTCACCCCCCAGCCCACCAGCCAGATGATCGCCAGCAGTGCCAGGGTCGCCCACAGGCTCGACTCATAACGAAAGCTCTTGTAGGCGATCAGCACATAGCCGGCGTGCTCGGCGATGGCCAGCCCCAGCAACGCTGCGGCGGCAATGACCAGGAACAGGATCACGTAGAGGCGTTTCATGGGCTGGTCTCCTGCGCTGCATTCGCGGCAGGTTTGGCAGAGGTATTCACCGGTTCCTCGACACTCGGGTTCCGACGTTCCAGATAGGCCTGGACAGCGCTCAAGGTCGTCGTCAGATCAGGGGTAATCACCGTAACCGGTTGCTTGCTCAGTTCGCCGACCCGCTCCAGCATCAATTTGCTTTGCGGGTTGTCCTGATTGAAGTTGCTTTTGAGAACATCCCGCGCCTCGGCCAAGGCCTGGGTATACACCGCCGCCTGCCCATTGAGCGCAGCCCATTGCGCCTGTTCGAGCGCCAGGCTGAGTGCCAGCCGGACTTGAATCAGGCTCTGCCCCGCCAGTAATGGCCGGATATTCTTGTCGGCATTGAAGTCGATGCGGATGTACCGCGAGATTTCATCCCACCACTGCGCCCAGCGACTGGCACCGTCGCCATCGGCCGTCAGACCCAGCAGCGACTCGCCACGGTCCTGATATTCAGGCGCCAGCGCGCTGAGTTCGACCACCTGATCGCGCAAGGCCCCCAGTTGCAGGAATAGCCCGGTACGGTCCGGCTGCTCGGTACTGCGCAGCGCCGCCAGGCTTTTTGCCAACTGCTCGCGAGCGGCGAAGGATGCAGGGTCATTCTGTTCGCGGAGGATCTCATCGGCGCCTTGCACCAGGGCCTGGGCGCTGCTGATGTCCTGCAACGCCGACAGACGCAGGCTGGCCAGACGCAGCAGGTGTTCGGCTTCGGCCAGGCGCCAGTCCTTGCGGCTGGCGCCCAGCACGGCTTCGAGTCGCTGA
The DNA here is from genome assembly GCF_057838875.1 of Pseudomonas sp. KH_050. Taxonomy (NCBI): domain Bacteria; kingdom Pseudomonadati; phylum Pseudomonadota; class Gammaproteobacteria; order Pseudomonadales; family Pseudomonadaceae; genus Pseudomonas; species Pseudomonas sp. KH_050. The sequence continues at coordinate 6,426,901 of NZ_CM174478.1, forward strand.
TTCAAGCGTTGCTGATCACCTTGCAACTGCGCCACCAGACGCCGCCGATCTTCCAGCTCCTCGGCGGCCGGCAATTGCTCCAGTCGCGCCGTCAGTCGTTGCTCGTTGAGCTTGAGGGTCTGGGCTTGATCACCCAGTGCTTGCAACTGCCCCAGCTGTTGCTGGTTATTGGTTTGCAGGCTGCGAACCTGCCAGACCCCCCAACCGCCAACAGCGACACCCGCCGCTCCCAGCAACAAGGCCAGAATCACCAACCCATTGCCCCGGCGTTGCGGGGTGGTGGTCGCAGGCTCAGCCGGCGCTTCAAACGCTGGCTGGACTTCATCTTTAGGCAAGGTTGTTTCGCTCACGTATCCATCCTTTGCGTTAGAGAACGGGCACGGGGTGCTCCCGTAACGCCGTCAGCAAAGCCGCGGCACTGGCGCCGCGACAATCCACAACTGTTTGGGCGCCGGCAGCACGCGCCATCTCGGCGACCCGAGGGCTTGGTACAAACAACGGCAACCGCGCCAACTCGGGCCAGGCCGTGCCTGCCAATTGATGCAGGTGCTCAAACCCCTGCCCACTGCTGACCACCAGCCCGTTCAAGCGTTGCGCGGCAATCCGCGCAGGCAGGTCCGCTGATGCATACTGCGGCAGGCAGCGACGGTAGAGTTCCAGATAATCGACACTAGCACCTTGCTCGCGTAAACGCTCCGCCAGCAGCTCCCGCCCGCCTTCACCGCGCATGATCAATACCCGTGCGTCTGGCTGCGCGATAGCCTCGTGTAACTGTGGCAGTTCAAGCAAGGCTTCGCTGTCATCGCCCGCCTGGGGGTTGCTCACATCAAGACCGTAATCGGCGAGAATCTGTGCGGTGGCTGCGCCCACACTGAACCAGCGCTGGATCGGCGGCTGCGGCCAATACTGGCCGAGCAGATCCACACCCAGGCGGGCAGCAGGTTTGCTGACCACAATCACCGCACAGTAGCGATCCAGCTCGAGAATCATCGCGCGCTGAGTCCCGCAAACCGGTAGCGCTTCGATTTCCAGCAACGGCAGACTGCTACTGAAAACGCCCACCTCAGCCAGGACCGTGGCCAGCGCTGCCGACTCCTCCGTCGGCCGAGTCAGCAGCAGACGCCAGCCCTTCACTCTTCGCCGGCCTCGCCGTAGACCCTTTGCAGTATTGCATCGGCCCCTTGAGCCAGCAGGTCTTCAGCCACTTGCACACCCAGTGCCGCCGCTGCGCTTTGTGGACCTCGGGCCTCGGCGCTCAGCAACAAGCTACCATCTGGATCTCCGACCAGGCCGCGCAACCAGATCTGCTCGCCTTCCAGCACCGCATAGCAGGCGATCGGAACCTGGCAGCCGCCATTCAAGTGCTTGTTCAGCGCACGCTCGGCAGTGACCCGAGTGGCAGTGTCCTGATGGTGCAGAGGCGCGAGCAAGGCATGAATCCCGGTGTCGGCGCTACGGCATTCGATACCGACTGCGCCCTGGCCGCCTGCCGGCAGACTGTCGTCGACACTGATCGAGGAGCTGATGCGATCTTCGAAGCCCAGGCGAATCAAGCCGGCGGCCGCCAGAATGATTGCGTCGTACTCGCCGGCATCCAGCTTCGCCAGACGGGTATTGACGTTGCCGCGCAGGAAGCGGATCTGCAGATCCGGACGGCGGGTCAGCAACTGAGCCTGGCGACGCAGGCTGGAGGTACCGACCACACTGCCCTTGGGCAGGTCATCGAGACTGGCGTAGGTATTGGAGACGAAAGCATCGCGCGGGTCTTCGCGCTCGCAGATGCAGAACAGACCGAGCCCTTCGGGGAAGTCCATCGGCACGTCTTTCATCGAATGCACGGCAATGTCGGCCTGGTCTTCAATCAGAGCGGTTTCCAGCTCTTTGACGAACAGGCCCTTGCCACCGATTTTCGACAGTGGAGAGTCAAGCAGCTTATCGCCACGGCTGACCATGGGCACCAACGTCACGACCAGGCCGGGATGGGCTTCTTCCAGGCGGGCTTTGACGAATTCGGCCTGCCACAAGGCCAGGGCACTTTTGCGGGTAGCGATGCGAATTTCGCGAGGGGACATGGATCAATCCGTACTGAATAGATACGGGATATAATAACAGCTCAGCCAAATCAGCTTTGACTTGAATCAGAAAGTGCGTGGCCTCCCTGGCCTTGCATACTTGGCACCGGCAGCTAAATCCGCGTGCAGGCGCCGGACTAAAGCTGCTGCATCATTTTGCGTACGCCGGCCACATGACGTCGGCTGACAATCAGCGCATCGCCGTTGAGACCTTTTAGAAACAGCTGGAAATGCCCCAGCGGCGTACGCTGCAGGCGCTCGATACGCTCGCGGGCCACCAGGGCATTGCGATGGATGCGCACAAAGCGGTCGCCGAATTCATCTTCGAGCGCCTTGAGCGGTTCGTCCAGCAGGACTTCGCCGCCCTCATGGCGCAACGTCACGTATTTGTGATCGGCAATGAAATAGACCACCTGATCCAGGGGAATCAATTCGATGCCTTTACGGGTTCGCGCGCTGATATGGCTGCGCGGACCATTGCCACTTTCCGCTGCCGGACGGGTCAGGGCAGCGAGCTGGATACGGTTGGGGCGTTCGGCCTTTTTCAGCGCTTCAATCAATTGCTCGGCGCGTACTGGCTTGATAAGGAAGCCCACTTCGCTGACCTGCAACGCTTCCAGGGCAAATTCGTCATGGGCGGTGCAAAACACCACTGCTGGCGGTGCCTCGCGTTCACACAATCGAGCCGCGACCTGCAAGCCGTCGAGGCCAGGCATACGAATGTCGAGCAGCACGACATCCGGCCTGAGGCTGTCAATCAGGGCCAACGCCTCTTCGCCATTGGTGGCGCTGGGCTCCAGGACATTGTATCCCTCGAGGTCGCTGACCATACGGCTCAGTCTCTCGCGGGCCAAGGGTTCGTCATCAACGATCAGGACATTCATATTGCGCTGGATTCCTGCGTGAGTCTCGCACAAGGATAGCGTAGACAGGTGACGTGACATCCGTCACGACGATCCACGCTAAGAGTAGCGCGAGGGCCAAAAAGTGCCCCGAGTCGGGAACCTATATTTACCAGTGCCTGCCAATGACTGTTCCAAGTCTGTTCTGGCGCGGCATCATTGTAGGGATTGCTGATACACAATACGCACTCCCCCCTCTTTATAGCTGGCTTGCACCCTGCTCACATCGCCAACGATTCGCGGCGCGACATCCTCGATCAGAGCGTTTGTAACAACGGTTGCACGGTCAGTTACCGGGCAGGCAAATCGCCTGCATTTACGCTGACCCTCTAGTGCTACTGTAGACGTTCGCCAAGACGATATTGCTCAATCGAAAAATATCGTTTCGCCAGCGCCCGCTCATAACGCCAACGCGGCAGGTTCGCAGGTCTGGTTCAGCGTCTCGGCCTCATAGGCTCCCAGTCTCTGCGCGCAGGGATTCAACGGCAAGGCGCCAGGCAACGCATGGAGAAATAAAAACCTGCCGACCAGTGTCAGCGCCAGCCCTGGCAACCCTGTTATTATCCGCGGCAACTTTTCACGCCATCTTCCTTCAGCAAATCACGAGCGAATTCATGAGCACTGACAAGACCAATCAGTCCTGGGGCGGCCGCTTCAGTGAACCCGTCGACGCCTTCGTCGCCCGCTTCACCGCCTCCGTCACTTTCGACCAGCGCCTGTATCGCCACGACATCATGGGGTCGATTGCCCACGCCACGATGCTGGCCAAGGTCGGCGTTCTGACCGATGTCGAGCGCGACAGCATCATCGACGGTCTGAAGACCATCCAGAGCGAAATCGAAGCCGGTACGTTCGATTGGCGCATCGATCTGGAAGATGTGCACATGAACATCGAAGCCCGGCTGACTGACCGCATTGGCGTCACCGGCAAAAAGCTGCACACCGGCCGCAGCCGCAACGACCAGGTAGCGACCGATATCCGCCTGTGGCTGCGCGATGAGATCGACCTGATCCTGGCGGAAATTACCCGCCTGCAAAAAGGTCTGCTGGAACAGGCCGAGCGCGAAGCCGCCACCATCATGCCTGGCTTCACTCACCTGCAAACCGCACAACCTGTGACCTTCGGCCATCATTTGCTGGCCTGGTTCGAAATGCTCAGCCGCGATTACGAGCGTCTGGTGGATTGCCGCAAGCGCACCAACCGCATGCCACTGGGCAGCGCGGCACTGGCGGGCACCACCTACCCGATCGATCGCGACCTGACTTGCGAGCTGCTGGGCTTCGACGCCGTCGGCGGCAACTCCCTGGACAGCGTTTCCGATCGTGATTTCGCCATCGAATTCTGCTCTGCGGCGAGCATCGCGATGATGCACTTGTCGCGTTTCTCCGAAGAGCTGGTGCTGTGGACCAGCGCGCAGTTCCAGTTCATCGATTTGCCTGATCGCTTCTGCACCGGCAGCTCGATCATGCCGCAAAAGAAAAACCCCGACGTGCCAGAACTGGTGCGCGGCAAGAGCGGCCGGGTGTTCGGCGCACTGATGGGCCTGCTGACCTTGATGAAAGGCCAACCTCTGGCTTACAACAAGGACAACCAGGAAGACAAGGAACCTCTGTTCGACGCCGCCGACACCCTGCGCGATTCGCTGCGGGCCTTTGCCGACATGATCCCGGCGATCAAACCCAAGCACGCCATCATGCGTGAAGCGGCGCTGCGCGGCTTCTCCACCGCCACCGACCTGGCCGACTACCTGGTGCGCCGCGGCCTGCCGTTCCGTGACTGCCACGAAATCGTCGGCCACGCCGTGAAGTACGGTGTGGACAGTGGCAAGGACCTTGCGGAAATGAGTCTGGAAGAATTGCGCAAGTTCAGCGACCAGATCGAGCAGGACGTGTTTGCCGTGCTGACTCTGGAAGGTTCGGTCAATGCGCGCAACCACATTGGTGGTACGGCACCAACGCAGGTCAAGGCTGCAGTGGTTCGCGGCCAGGCGTTGCTCGCCAGCCGCTAAAAGCATAGCGAGCAAGCTCGCTCCCACAGGGTTCCCGGCTGGCCACAAATTTGTGATCAGCACAGGTCCAGTAGTGGGAGCGAGCGTGCTCCGGGCGGCGTTCCGACGATGATTGACTCCAAAGCGCTACAAAACCTACTTCTTACCCGCGACCATCGCCAAAAACTGTGGCATCGCCGCATCCTTTTCCGCAGCGATCCGCTGCACATTCGGATTCTGTTCCAGCAGCTCCAACAGCGCCTTGGCCTGTGGGAAATCAGCCAACAGATCGACATCGAACAGCTTCTTGCCCACAGCACGGGCCAGCGGCACGCTGTACAGAAAGTACAGATCCGCAATACTCAGCGTTTCACCCGCCACGTAAGGGGCGAACTTGCCGTGCCTGCCCAGGGAGGCAACACCCAGCAGCAACTCGGCCTTGGTCTTGTCCTTGATCGCGTCCGGCACCTTCATGCCGAAAAACGCCTCGGCGTAACAGGCGCGAGCCGGCAATTCAATGTACAGCTCGATTTCCCTGGCCAGTGCCAGCACCTGGCTGCGCTGGAACGGATCGCTCGGTAGCAGCGCCGGGCCTGGCTGGGTTTGCTCGAGGTACTCGAGGATCACACTGGTTTCATTGATGAACCCTTGCTCAACACCCAGCACCGGGACTTTTCCCCGTGGGCTGACGGCAAGTGCTTGCGGGCTTTGACCGGCATAAAACGGCACTTCTTCAAACGGCAGTCCCTTCTCCAGCAACGCCAGCTTGACCATGTTGTAGTAGTTGCTGACGGAAAATCCGTAAAGCTTGAGCATCACAAAGCCTCCAGGCCGTGTAGGGGTTGGCAGCGCCAGTTATAGAACCTCAGGTGACATCTGACCAGCAGCATCAAAACGCTGAATGCAGTTAAACTGGCCGCCTTTCCTTGAGGAGCCTGCCATGAGCGAGCCCACCGATATCGACAACGACGAAGAAGATTTCACCGAAACCACGCTGATCGAAGCGATCGAGAACCAGATCGAAAGCGACAACCCGCCAGCAGCCAAGGCAACGCTCAACAAACTGACCCTGGTCGGTTATGAGCGCGAAGAAATCCTGCAACTGATGGCCCACGTACTGGCCGTCGAAATCGATGCAATCCTCGAAGAAGACCGGCCGTTCAATACCGAGTGGTACGAGGCTGCGTTGCGGGCTCTGCCAGAACTGCCGCCAGAGAAGAAGTAACTCTCCCCTTCCTCGGACGGGCTTTAGTCAGGGTTTTGGGTTGTCAATCCAGCATTTCTCCAGACCCTGACTACACTGGTAACACCCCGCAGCCACACGACCCACGGGGTTGCCGCGACCGCCTGCTGCCCCAGGCAAAAAAAGCGCTCAGCGAACACTGGACAGCTCGCACAAGTGCGGTCACCTTAGGAGCGCTACCGTCTAATTCCTAGAAAGTCTGGAGTCCTTATGTCGCTTACCCCTGAGTTGGTTGCCGAACTGGAAATCCTTGCACTCTTCAACCTGGACAGTTCCCAGGAAGGCCTGAAAATCCATCAGACCGCTGCCCCGAAAGCCATTGCTGCCGCACAGCGGCTGTTCGACAAAGAACTGATCACCCAGGTCGATGGTGGTTATCTGACCAGCCTGGGCCGGGACGCCGCGCAGCAAGTGCAAACCTTGCTGACTATCCTGACCGTTCAAGAAACCGCATAAGCACCCGCGCATTGCCCACGGAATCCCCTTTGATGGATTCCGCGGGCACACTTCGCCACGCCGATAAAAATTTGACGTCAAAAACAAAATTCGGCTTAAAGGTCCAGACCTCGAGGCTGTAAACTGCTTACCGCCCTGAGACCTTCCACGTTCGAGCTTCGCGAGCCGGTTTGAGTTTGCAATGACCCGCACCCATGAAATCCGCCCTGATCTGGATGAAGGAATCGATCGCAAGGTTCTGGTTCAGCTGCGCGCTCGTTTTCTGAAGCTCAACGAGGGCCGCATGGCCCGAGCCATGGAAGGGTTGTCGCCACGCCAGCAAGTGGTGTTGACCTTGTTGCCGCTGTTCTTTCACGTCAACCATCCGCTGTTGCCGGGCTATGTTTCAGGCAGCACGCCGGCCGGGCTGTCGAATTTCGAGCCCGACGGTCAGGCCCTCGCCGAAGCCCAGCGCCTGACCCGCTCCTTTTCCTACAAAGCTCGCCACGGCAATGCGCCGCGGCCGATCCATGGGCTGTTTCTGATGGGCAGCCTGGGCACTCTGGCCCAGGCCGACCAAAGCGACATGGATGTGTGGGTCTGCCACGCACCGGACCTGAGCGAGAGCGAACTCGCCGAACTGCGCAAGAAATGCCAGCTGCTGGAAGCCTGGGCCGCGGGCCAGGGCGCCGAGGCACACTTCTTTCTGATCGACACGAGCCGCTTCGTGCGGGGCGAACGCGATACCCAGTTGAGCTCGGAGGACTGCGGCACGACCCAACACTACTTGCTCCTGGATGAGTTCTACCGCACCGCCATCTGGCTGGCCGGACGCACCCCGCTGTGGTGGCTGGTGCCGGTGTACGAAGAGGCGCGTTACGACCAGTACACCCATACACTGCTGTCAAAACGCTTTATCCGCGCCGATGAAACCCTTGATCTTGGCCACTTGGCGCACATCCCGCCCGGCGAATTCATTGGTGCCGGGCTCTGGCAGTTGTACAAAGGTATCGAGTCGCCCTACAAGTCGGTGCTCAAGTTGTTGCTGACCGAGGTCTATGCCAGCGAACACCCGCAGGTCCAATGCCTGAGCCTGCGCTTCAAGCAGGCGGTGTTCGCCAATCACCTCGATCTGGATGAGCTGGACCCCTATATCGTGGTCTATCGGCGTATCGAGGAATACCTCAAGGCTCGCGGCGAGCCGGAACGCCTGGAACTGGTACGCCGTAGCCTGTACCTGAAGGTCAACCGCAAGCTCACCGGCAACCCCATCCAGCGCAACAACAACTGGCAGCGGCTGTTGCTTGAGCGTCTGGCCCACGAATGGGGCTGGGATCAACGCCAACTGGCGATGCTCGACAGCCGCAGCCAATGGAAAGTCCGCCAGGTCAATGCCGAGCGCCGGGCCCTGGTTAACGAATTGAACTACAGCTATCGCTTCCTGACTCAGTTCGCCCGCACCGAGCAAACCGCCAGCCTGATCACCAAGCGAGATATCAATGTGCTCGGACGACGCCTGTATGCGGCCTTCGAGCGCAAGGCCGACAAGATCGAGTTCATCAACCCCGGCATCGCCCCGGACTTGGCCGAAGACACCCTGACGCTGGTGCAGTCGCCCAATCGCCAGGAGCCAGGACAAGTCCACTGGTGCCTGTACAACGGCAGCCTGAACGCTCTTGAGTGGGAGCATTTCGCGCCGATCAAGCGCAACCGTGGGTTGTTGGAATTATTGACCTGGTGTCATCGCAACGGCGTGATCGACAGCAGCACCCGCCTCGCCCTGCACCCTGGCAGCAGCGATTTGAGCGAGTTCGAACTGTTCAACCTGCTGGGCAGCCTGCAGCAGACCATTGCCTTGCCGCTGACCTGTGTCGGCGAGGTACAGTTGCTGCAGGCCAGTGTGCCGAGCGAAGTGCTGATTCTGGTGAATGTCGGGATCGATCCGCTCAAACACCATCGCGACCTGAATATCCTGATGACCACCGAGCGCACGGACTCATTGAGCTACGCCGGGGTCCGGGAGAATCTGGTGCTGACCCTCGACCAGGTCACGCTCAACAGCTGGAACGAGGTATTGGTCAGCCGCTACGACGGCGCGCACGCGCTGCTCGATTGCCTGCGCGACTACCTCAACAATCTGCCGAGCGAAGCACAGCAGCCCCGCTTGCGGGTTCGTTGCTTTAGCCATAACCGCGCCCAATTCATTGCCCGGCGAGTGGAAGAGATCTTCGATACCGCGCAGAACCTGCTGCTCGGCAAGCTCAACCATCGTTACCTGTTTCAGGTCCAGCAGCACTATCACGTGCTGGAACTGGTCCCGGGCCAAGTCAATCATGTGGCTCTGGACAACCTGCCAGCGCTGCTCGACTACCTTGGCGAAGAGCAGCCACGTTACAGCCCGCTGCACCTCGATCCGATGGCTTTGGAGGAGCACGATCTGGCGCTGATCCTGCCCATGGGACTGGCGGAATGCATCCAGGTGTTCTTCCGGATCAACGAGGCCCAGGCCGATCTGTATGTGCTGGATGAGTGCAACGCCCTGTGGCAGCAACGCGTGCCCTATCACGATGAGCAGAGCCTGCTGGTGCCACTGCAGCGCTTCCTGCAATCGATTGTGTTTCGTCGCGATGCACTGTTGCCGCTGGATGCCGCCCGGCCCATGGCGACCCTGGAGACCCTGTATTACCAGCTGTTGCCATCCGGAACCGGGCGTGCTCGACGGGTCGAACCGCGCCCTGCCCCACAAACGCTGGCGAACAAACCTTTTTATGAAGTCCAGGCGATTATCGGCAAAGCCGTGCATGGGCAGGTGCAGGTCACCCTGTATTGCGATCAGCGAGAGTTTTGCGAACTGGAGTACGGCGACCAGCTGTTCAGCGTGGTCGCCAAGGAAATCCTCGGGCAGCGCCGCGAGGCGCAACGCTACCGTTGCTACATCACCGACCTGGACCTGTCGGGCCTGCTCGGTGATGTGCAAAGCCCAAGCAATCTTTACCTGCGATACAAAGCGGACCTGGAACGTGCGCTCAACGAGGCGCTCGATCAGGCCTGAGGCAAGTCAGAACGTGCAGGGGCCGCCATCCTTGGGCTGGAACTCGACCTCAAGCAGCTTCAACTTGAGGGTTTTGCCGCCCGGAGCCGGCCAGTCGATATGTTGACCCGCCTGCAAACCGAGCAGCGCGCTGCCGACCGGCGCGAGAATCGAGATCTTGCCTTTGTCGGCATCAGCATCCTGTGGATAAACCAGGGTCAGGTGGTAGTCCTTGCCACTGCTTTCTTCACGGCAGTGCACACGCGAATTCATGGTAACGACATCCGCTGGGACTTCATCGTGACCAACCAGGGTTTCAGCGCGATCCAGTTCGGCTTGCAGCGCGATGACGCCCGGCAGCGAGTCGTCCAGGCTATCGATCAGGCGCTCGAGACGTTGCACGTCCAGGCGGGTAAGGATGATGGAAGGTGCGGTGCTCATGATCCAGGCAGACTCCTTTTTTCTGCACAAAAAAAGCAAAACCCCGCCAGAAAAAGGCGGGGTTTTCACGGGCCTCGATGAGTTGAGGCGTATCCGGACACTATCACAGCTCAATAAATATACAAGCGGGGCACAAATAGCTGCTGGCGCGCTTTGTTACGGGTGGCTCGTGGCTTTGCGTTGCGCGGCCTGCGCGCAAATCACCCGGCGCCGTTCGTCGTCGGCCGAACGCCACTCGCGGATGTCTTCGACATGGCGAAAGCACCCCAAGCAGACTTTCTGCTCATCCAGACGGCAGACGCTGGTACACGGCGAAGGCACGGCCGGGCTGACGTTGCTGTACAGCGGCTTGGCCGCACGCACTGGAGCAGGCTGCGTCACGACCTCAGAGACCTTCGAAATCAAGTTCCACATCGGCCTGCTCAAGCACGATGCGCTCCAGCATTTCACCCAGCTGCTCTTCGCTTTTGTCGCACATCCAGCGTTCGCTCTCTTCGTCATAGTCGAAGTGAAAACCACCGGAACGGGCGGCCAGCCACAGCTGACGCAAGGGCTCCTGGCGGCTGAAGATCACCTGGCTGCCGTTTTCGAACTTGACGGTGAGCACACCGGCCGAGCTCTCAAGATCCACATCCAGTTCACTCTCATCGAAAATATCCTCCAGCGTCTGTTGGGTGGCATCGACCAGATCGTGGAAGCGGGCTTCAGTCAAACTCATTGCGAGAACCTCAAAAAGTGTCTACTTACGCTCAAGCGCCGCAAGATACGGGCGCATCCGAACGAATGCAAAGGATACTGATCAAGCGCCCGGCACTGGCATAAATTATCCGCCGAGGCACGTCAAACCCCCGCCGGACGGCCAGCCGCCCACATAGGCAAGCTGTCGGGTGGCCGGTATACTCCGGCGCAATTAACGCATTTTCAAGGATTTCGCCATGAAGCGCCTGATCTCTTCCCTTGCTGCGCTCGTCGCGGTTGCCTGCCTTGTGTCGGCCTGTGGCCAAAAAGGCCCGCTGTACCTGCCGGATGATAAGCAAGATCCTGCAGAGCAGGCCAAGTCTTCGCAACAGTCGCCTTCCACATCGCACAAGCACGACGTTTACTAAGGGAACTCCATGGACGCTTTTAACTACCGTGACGGTGAGCTGTTCGCGGAAGGTGTTGCCCTGTCCGCCATCGCCGAACGCTTTGGCACACCGACCTACGTCTACTCCCGCGCTCATATCGAAGCCCAATACCTGGCTTACGCCGATGCGCTGGCCGGCATGCCGCACCTGGTCTGCTTCGCAGTCAAGGCCAACTCCAACCTGGGTGTACTGAATGTCCTGGCGCGTTTGGGCGCTGGTTTCGACATCGTCTCCCGTGGCGAGCTGGAACGTGTTCTGGCTGCGGGCGGCCAGGCTGACAAGATCGTCTTCTCCGGCGTCGGCAAGACCCGTGACGACATGCGTCGGGCACTGGAAGTCGGCGTGCACTGCTTCAACGTCGAGTCCACCGATGAGCTGGAGCGCCTGCAAGTGGTGGCGGCCGAGCTGGGCGTTCGCGCGCCGATCTCGCTGCGGGTCAACCCGGACGTCGATGCCGGTACCCACCCGTACATCTCCACCGGTTTGAAAGAGAACAAGTTCGGCATCGCCATCGCCGATGCCGAAGACGTGTACATCCGCGCCGCGCAACTGTCAAACCTGGAAGTGGTCGGCGTCGATTGCCATATCGGTTCGCAACTGACCACCCTGGCACCGTTCATCGATGCCCTCGACCGCCTGCTGGCACTGGTCGATCGTCTCGGCGATTGCGGAATCTACCTGCGTCACATCGATCTCGGTGGCGGCCTCGGCGTGCGTTATCGCGATGAAGAGCCGCCACTGGCTGAAGACTACATCAAGGCCGTGCGCGAACGTCTGGATGGCCGCGATCTGGCGCTGGTGTTCGAACCGGGCCGCTTCATTGTGGCCAACGCCGGGGTGCTGTTGACTCAGGTCGAATACCTCAAGCACACCGAACACAAAGACTTCGCTATTGTCGACGCCGCCATGAACGACCTGATCCGCCCGGCGCTGTACCAGGCCTGGATGGATGTCACCGCTGTGCGCCCACGCGCCACTGCACCCCGTGCCTACGACATCGTCGGGCCGATCTGCGAGACCGGCGACTTCCTCGCCAAGGACCGTCAGCTTGCGCTGGAGGAGGGCGACCTGCTCGCCGTGCATTCGGCCGGCGCCTATGGGTTTGTCATGAGCTCCAACTACAACACCCGCGGCCGTGCCGCCGAAGTGTTGGTGGACGGTGATCAAGCATTTGAAGTGCGTCGCCGTGAGACGGTAGCCGAGTTGTTTGCTGGCGAAAGCCTGCTGCCGGAGTAAAACCATGCTGCTGCGTTTTACCAAGATGCACGGCCTGGGCAACGACTTCATGGTCCTCGACCTGGTCAGCCAGCACGCGCACATTCTGCCCAAGCACGCCAAGCAATGGGGAGATCGGCACACCGGAGTCGGCTTCGATCAACTGCTGATCGTCGAAGCGCCGAGCAACCCGGACGTGGACTTCCGTTACCGGATCTTCAACGCCGACGGGTCCGAAGTGGAGCAGTGCGGCAACGGTGCGCGCTGCTTCGCGCGCTTCGTGCTCGATAAACGCCTGACCGCAAAACGGCAGATCCGCGTCGAGACCAAAAGCGGCATCATTGAACTGGATATCCGCAGCGACGGCCAGATCAGTGTCAATATGGGACCGCCGCGCCTGGTTCCGGCCGATATCCCCTTCCAGGCCGAGGCTCAGGCCAAGAGTTATCCGCTTGCGGTAGACGGCCAGACCGTCGAGCTGGCCGCGGTGTCCATGGGCAACCCGCACGCGGTGCTGCGCGTGGACGACATCAACAACGCGCCGGTGCATGAACTGGGGCCGAAAATCGAAAACCACCCGCGCTTCCCGGCCCGGGTCAACGTCGGTTTTCTCCAGGTCATCGACCGGCAGCGCGCGCAGTTGCGCGTCTGGGAACGCGGCACTGGGGAAACCCAGGCCTGCGGGACCGGCGCCTGCGCCGCCGCAGTGGCTGCGATCAACCAGGGGTGGATGGACTCGCCACTATTGATCGACCTGCCCGGCGGGCGCCTGTCCATTGAATGGGCGGGCCCTGGCGAACCGGTAATGATGACCGGCCCGGCAGTGCGCGTTTACGAAGGACAGGTGCGTCTATGAGCGAGCGAAATCCATGACCGATCAGCCCCAGGTTCCAGCCCGACAGCCCGACGAATCCCCTTCCGAAAGCCTTGAGGCGGCGGCCATTGCCGCGTACCTGGAGGCTCATCCGGATTTCTTCGTCGAGCACGAAGAACTGCTCCCGGCCCTGCGCATCCCCCATCAGCGCGGCGACACCATCTCCCTGGTCGAGCGTCAGCTGAAACTGCTGCGTGAACGCAATATCGAGATGCGCCATCGCCTTTCGCAACTGATGGACGTGGCTCGCGACAATGACCGGCTGTTCGACAAGACCCGCCGGCTGGTGCTCGCGCTAATGGACGCCAGCAGCCTGGAAGACGTGGTGATCAGCGTCGAAGACAGCCTGCGCCAAGACTTCCAGGTGCCTTTTGTCAGCCTGATTCTGTTCAGCGACAGTGCCTTGCCGGTAGGCCGCTGGGTTACCACGGCGCAAGCCCAGCAAGCCATCGGCGGGTTGTTGTCGGAAGGCAAAACCGTCAGCGGCAGTTTGCGCGAACACGAACTGGACTTCCTGTTCGGCGAAGAGCAGCGCAAGGAAATCGGCTCCACGGCGGTCGTCGCCCTCAGCCATCAAGGCCTGCATGGCGTCCTGGCCATCGCCAGCCGCGATCCGCAGCACTACAAAAGCTCGGTGGGCACGCTGTTCCTCAGCTACATCGCCGAAGTCATGGGCCGCGTACTGCCGCGCATCAACAACTCCCTACGCTCGGTGCGCTGACCATGGAACGACAACTGGACGCCTACTGCGCTCACCTGCGCAGTGAGCGCCAAGTGTCACCCCATACCCTGGAAGCCTACCGCCGCGACCTGAACAAGGTACTGGCGTACTGCGAAAAACAGCAGATTTCCAGCTGGTCCGCCCTGGACATCCAACGCTTGCGCAGCCTGATCGCCCGCCTGCATTCACAAGGCCAGTCCTCGCGCAGCCTGGCGCGACTGCTCTCGGCGGTTCGTGGGCTCTACCATTACTTGAACCGCGAAGGCCTCTGCGACCACGACCCGGCCAATGGCCTGGCACCGCCCAAAGGCGAACGCCGGCTACCCAAGGCTCTCGATACCGACCGTGCACTGCAATTGCTCGACGGCGCGGTCGAGGACGACTTCCTGGCCCATCGTGATCAGGCGATTCTAGAGCTGTTCTACTCCTCCGGCCTGCGACTTTCAGAGCTGACCGGGCTCAATCTAGACCAGCTGGATCTGGCCGATGGCCTGGTTCAAGTGCTCGGCAAAGGCAGCAAGACCCGGGTTCTGCCAGTTGGCCAGAAGGCCCGCGAAGCACTGCAACTGTGGCTGCCCCTGCGCACCCTGGCCAACCCGGCAGACGACGCGGTGTTTGTCAGCCAGCAAGGTCGACGCCTTGGCCCGCGGGCGATCCAGTTGCGGGTCAAGGCCGCCGGCGAGCGCGAGCTGGGGCAGAACCTGCATCCACACATGCTGCGGCACTCCTTCGCCAGCCACTTGCTGGAATCTTCCCAGGACCTGCGCGCCGTCCAGGAGTTGCTCGGCCACTCGGACATCAAGACCACGCAGATTTACACTCATCTGGATTTCCAGCATCTGGCGTCGGTCTACGACAGTGCCCATCCACGGGCTAAACGCACCAAAGGCGGTGAGTAATGACGATCAAACTGATCACTTTCGACCTCGACGACACCCTGTGGGACACCGCCCCGGTCATCGTCAGCGCGGAAGCGGTACTGCGCCAGTGGCTGGCGGAACACGCATCGGACCTCGGTGGTGTGCCTGTCGAGCACCTCTGGGCGATTCGTGAGCGCGTTCTGAGCAACGAGCCCGGGCTCAAGCACCGGATCAGCGCCCTGCGACGCAAAGTGCTGTTCCACGCCCTGGAAGAAGCCGGCTACACACAATCGCACGCGTCGGATCTGGCCGAGCAGGCCTTTGAAGTGTTTCTGCATGCGCGGCATCAGCTCGAAATCTTTCCGGAGGTGCAACCGACCCTGGAAGTGCTGGCGCGGCACTACACCCTGGGAGTGGTCACCAATGGCAATGCCGATGTGCGTCGACTGGGGTTGGCGGACTACTTCAAGTTTGCCCTTTGCGCGGAAGATATCGGGGTTGGCAAGCCGGATTCGCGGTTGTTTCAGGAAGCCTTGCAGCGAGGAGGCGTCAGCGCTGAAGCCGCCGTGCATATCGGCGATCACCCGGGCGACGACATCGCCGGGGCTCAGCAGGCGGGGTTGCGGGCAATCTGGTTCAACCCTGGCAGCAAAGCCTGGGAAGCCGAAAAACAACCGGATGCCGAGATTCGCAGTTTGAGCGAGTTGCCTGAGCTGTTGGCGCGGTGGAACGCAACGAAGTCCTGAGGCGCTCCGAAAAGATCGCAGCCTGCGGCAGCTCCTACAGGATTTGCGCCCAGTCGGCGTAGGAGCTGCCGCAGGCTGCGATCTTTTGACTTTGCTTTCACCCGCCCATGAAAAAGCCCGCAGCGACGGCGGGCTTTTTCAGCAAGCAAGCAAGTAGCAGGAGCTCAGATAGGCCGGCTGCCGTACTTGTTGTCAGGCTTTTTTGGTGGATCGGCCACCACGTTGGCCTCGACTTCCTGCACCTTGCCGCCTTTGGCAAGGAACTCTTCCATAGCGCGAGCCAGAGCATCACGCTCTTTGTTCTTGGCCTCGACACTCGGCAGCTCATCGACCGAAACAGCAGCCTTGGCCTTGCCTTTGGCGGTCGGAACAGGCACATCGCCGCCATCGTCGTCAGCGACGTCTTCGGCCGCTGCTTCAAGACCTTCTTCGGTCTCGTCTTCGTCACCTACTTCGAGGTCGTCGTTTTCCAGATCATCGTCGCTCATGTTCTACCTCATGACTTGCGAAAAGCAGATTAGTTATAGCCCAGCTTCGCCGACTGTCGAAGGCCGCCGGAGAAAAATCATCATCCGCTGGTAACCAGCGGCTTATGCCCCACCACCGTGCAAGGTGGCGAGGACTTTACGGGCACCGCCATGATCACGATGCTCGCCCAGATAAACACCTTGCCAGCTACCCAGCGCCAGTCGACCTGCCGTGACCGGCAAACTCAACTGACAGCCCAGCAAACTGGCCTTGAAGTGCGCCGGGAGATCGTCCGCGCCTTCGTCCTCGTGTTCATATCCGGCCAGGCCTTGTGGGACCAGCCGATTGAAAAACCGTTCGAAGTCACGACGTACCGCCGGATCGGCGTTCTCGTTGATGGTCAACGACGCCGAGGTGTGCTGCAGCCACAAATGCAACAGACCGACCCGACATGCCTTCAGTTCAGGCAGGCCGGCGAGTAACTCGTCCGTTACCAGATGAAAGCCCCGGGGCCTCGCCCGCAGGGTAATCAAAGTCTGTTGCCACATACAGTTCTCCGCACCTACGGCGCGCATTCTAGCGCGCTCTGGGAAAAAACAAAGGGCCTAATATTCCTTCAATGCTGTAAGCCATTGGCCCGAAAAAAATAGCAGCAAAGAACACACCCACAACTGCAAGAAAAAACCTTTCAGCTGTTCCATTACAGACAAAAGCCAGACAAAAAAATGCCCGGCAAGCCGGGCAATTTTTTATTCGTATTTGCCGAATGCTTACAAGTTGTAGCCCCGTTCGTTATGTAGCGCCAGATCGATGCCGACCGCCTCTTCCTCTTCGGCGATACGCAGCCCCATCACGGCGTCCAGCACCTTGAGAATGATGAAGGTCACGATCGCGGTGTAGATCACCGTGAAACCGACGCCTTTGCACTGAATCCAGACTTGGGCCGCGATATCAGTCACAGTGCCGAAACCGCCCAGCGACGGAGCGGCGAACACACCGGTGAGGATCGCGCCGAGGATACCGCCGATACCGTGCACGCCGAAGGCATCCAGGGAGTCGTCGTAGCCGAGCTTGCGTTTGAGGGTGGTTGCGCAGAAGAAGCAGACCACACCCGCGGCCAGACCGATCACCAGAGCGCCCATCGGGCCGACGGTGCCCGCCGCTGGAGTAATTGCCACCAGACCGGCTACAACACCCGAAGCGATACCCAGTGCACTTGGTTTGCCGTGGGTGATCCACTCGGCGAACATCCAGCCCAGCGCTGCAGCAGCGGTCGCGATCTGAGTCACCAGCATGGCCATGCCGGCCGTGCCGTTGGCCGCTGCGGCGGAACCGGCGTTGAAACCGAACCAGCCGACCCACAGCATCGCGGCACCCATCAAGGTGTAGCCGAGGTTGTGCGGAGCCATCGGGGTGGTCGGGAAGCCCCGACGCTTGCCCAGCACCAGGCAGGCGATCAGACCGGCAACCCCGGCGTTGATATGCACCACGGTGCCGCCGGCGAAGTCCAGCACGCCCCAGTCCCACATCAGGCCGCCGTTACCGGACCAGACCATGTGCGCGATCGGCGCGTAGACCAGGGTGAACCAGATGCCCATGAAGATCAGCATCGCGGAGAACTTCATCCGTTCGGCGAAGGCACCGACGATCAGCGCAGGCGTAATGATCGCGAACGTCATCTGGAAGGTGATGAACACCGCCTCAGGGAACAATGCCGCAGGCCCGGTCAGGCTCGAAGGGGTGACACCGGCAAGGAACGCCTTGCCCATGCCGCCAAAGAACGAGTTGAAGTTGACGACGCCCTGCTCCATACCGGTGGTGTCGAACGCGATGCTGTAGCCATAAATGACCCACAGGACGCTGATCAGACCGGTAATGGCGAAGCACTGCATCATCACGGAAAGAATGTTTTTCGAACGAACCATGCCGCCGTAGAACAGCGCAAGGCCGGGAATAGTCATGAACAGCACAAGTGCTGTCGAGGTTAACATCCAGGCGGTATCGCCGGAATTGAGGACTGGGGCTGCCACCTCGTCTGCCGCCATAACCAGGCCGGGCATTACGAGGGACAACAGGGCTCCTAGCCCTGCGAATTTACGCAGAGTCATATTGTTTTTCTCCTGGGGCGTTGGGTTTGGCGGCTTAGATTGCGTCGGTATCGGTTTCGCCGGTACGGATGCGAATAGCCTGTTCCAGATTGACCACGAAGATCTTGCCGTCACCAATCTTGCCGGTGTTGGCCGCCTTGGTTATCGCCTCGATCACCCGATCAAGATCCTTGTCGTCAATGGCGACATCAATCTTCACCTTGGGCAGAAAATCGACCACATACTCCGCGCCGCGATACAGCTCGGTGTGACCCTTCTGCCGCCCGAAGCCTTTGACCTCAGTAACGGTAATGCCCTGCACGCCGATCTCGGACAGCGACTCGCGTACGTCGTCCAGTTTGAACGGCTTGATGATGGCAGTGACTAGCTTCATGAAAACTCTCTCCCGAATTGGTGGACTTGCCCCAGGAAAACAAACCCGACTCAAGTCTAAGCGCAGTGCCTGGCTTTGTAACGCATCGTCGGCCTTGCTCGGCCAGTCCGACGCCTGCTAACCACTGCTGACGAAACACTTCCCCGCTCCGCCTGCCGCACTGCATTCGTCACAGCGACTGCATCAGTGCATGGGTTATCAAGGACTAAGCAGAAAGCTTGCCATCTCCTGAAAACCCTCTGATATCAACCTCTTGGTCGTTTCCGCAAGCGTCTGCACGGCAATGGCACAACAGATACGCACAACAACGGTGCGCGACTGCCCGGCGGCATGCGCGAAAAGCGTGCAGCCTGCCTGCGCCAATGACTATAGCCACTGCGTGATACACTGCCCGCATCTGTAACTCAGGACACCTGACTCCCATGCTCGCGCCCAAAGACCTCCTCGACGCCCTGAGCGGCCACGCTTCGCGCCTGTTCAGCGGCGACACCGCGCTGCCGCGCAACGAAATCGAAAGCCAGTTCAAAGCCCTGCTGCAAAGCGGCTTCAGCAAGCTTGATCTGGTGAGTAGAGAAGAATTCGACAGCCAGATGGTGGTCCTGGCGCGCACCCGAGCCAGGCTGGAAAGCCTGGAAGCCAAGGTCGCCGAGCTTGAAGCGAAGCTGAGTTCGCCTGCGGAATAACATCGCCGCTCTCAAAAACACCACAAACCCTCTGTGGGAGCGAGCCTGCTCGCGATAAGGTCGGAACGACCTTTCTAAAATCTTGAACACTGCGATACATCCAGGCTGATTCTTACAAAAGCAATCCCCGCTTTCCGATTGCGCCGCTAGCCCCGGGTCTCTACGCTCATCCTCAGCTGAATATTCAGCACTGGGTTTGGCGACCTGGAAAGCTAAAGGCGCACGACGCCCACCATGCGATAGCGGGCGTTTTTTATGTCCGTCGACTCGTATCATGGCGGCTGTGCGTGGGAGACCTTCGGGTCTGCCGGGTTCCTTTTGCTCCGGTTCGCCAACCCGCGTACAGCTGCCACCCAATCGTTTGGCGACGATTGCTGGCAGCCCCATAAGCAAAAGGAGCTGTATCAATGAATAGCAATGACGCTTACCTGACACCCCACGTCTTCACCCGCCACAAACTCAACCTCCATGCACTCCTGCTGGAAAACCAGGCATGGTTCAGCGCCCGCGATCTTGGGCGTCTGCTTCGGCTTTTTCTGGATGAGCGCGCATTGCGCAAACTGGACTCCGATCAGCGCCAGACCTTGCGCCTGCTTTACCACGGCACAGTCGAACACACGCTAATGATCAGCGAGTCCGGGGTCTATGCATTGCTCATCTATCACTACTGCCCGGAGTACCGGGGTTTGCGGGAATGGCTCACTCATGTAGTGGTCCCCGCGCTGAGAGATGCCCAGCAAGCGACTTCGAGCGAACGCCCAATTTTAAGCCTGCTGGATTGGCCGGAGATGTCCCTGAGCCTTTTGCACTGGAACAATCAGCCATGGATTCGGCTGCAAGACGTTCCACATATGCTGCCGGAGGGAGAGCGGCCCCGAAGTGCAACCCATGCACCTTGGTGGAAAAAGGCCTCGCGGTTGCTTCAATCGTTCTGAATCCCTGAAGCGCCACCACGCCCGACTTCAACTCGAACGACCTCGCCTGTATCGCCCGGACTAGAGCTATTCGAGGGGATTTTTGCGTGATTTTTTGTATTGGGCTGAGTACAATTTTGAATGAAGGCAAAATGACATGTCATCATTTAAAAATTCAGAACGAAAAAAGGAAATTTTTGTGCAATTTGTAAAGCTCATCTCTGCTGTCACCCTGTGTGCGATGTTGTCAGGGTGCGGTGATAGCACCATCGATGCCACAACTGAGGAAAGCTTCAACGAGTCTGCGCAAGCTATTTATGAAGGGCTGCCAGATGCACAAAAAGGCAAGTTCCAACAAGCAATTACCATGGGCAAAATCATGGGCATTCACGAAAAAGGCATATCTTTTCAGCAATCGATTGACGGCAAAACAGCCGAACAGGTTATTAGCTATGTCAAGCAGGGTATTGATGAAAAAACGACCTTAAGATACTAATAAGCCACACACAAAAGCTTGGGTATCTCTAGATAGGCGCAAGCCAATTCAAATTCAAAAACCAGGAAGTTTTCAATGCAATTTAAGTACATGATTGCGTGCATAAGCGCGCTCGCCATTTTATCTGGTTGTTCCGATAACGACGGGGGCACAGTAAAGAGTCCCGACCAGAAGCCTACAAGAACAATGACTCCGGATGAGGTTGCCAAAGAGAAAGCTCGAAGGGTGTACAATCCGACCCCAGAAGAGCGTGCTCAAGATCAGGCAGAACGGGAGAAAGAAGAAGCTAAACTGCGTGAGAAAGACCCCGTTACCTGGAACCTGGAACGTCCGGGAGAGGCGCCCGACTTTGGAGCATACAAACTTGTAACATCAGGAACTCAGCTGGTTTATATTTATAATGGAAACAAAAAAGAGGGTCGGGACGATTCAATGTCAATCGCCAAGTCATTTGGCTATCGCCCGACGCACTACGAATTAGGCGATCCTCAGCTAATGGAGCTGCTCGAGAAATTCGCCCAGACTAATGACCAATTTGAGCAACGTGATATTGCACAAATGCTTGACCCTGTGATTGAAAAACATGTTGCGGAAAACAAAAACACACGTTATGTCAGGGTACAACTTCCAAGCACGCTGCACTTGTCAGCGTACAATTTTGAAAAGAAAGGCTTCTCTTACGAGCCTGGTTTCTTTAACGCTGTAAGCAAAATGTCAAGCAGTGAGCAATCAAAGTCTTACGCTCGCGGGAATCAAATCAAGGATCGAGGCGATCTAAAGTTTGGAGATAATCCAGCCTATACGATGACTTTTTCCAATGGCCCGGACTTCCAGTTTATTCCTGTCGAGGATGAGGCCTCCGCTCGAGTACTGGAGAGTTACGTGCAAAAAAACAAACCCTATACCGTCACTGCGTATGGATACGTTGACTCCTTAACGCAAGGGGACAATGAGAAAGCTGACTCACGTCGCGCAACCATTGTAACGGTTCAAAAATTAGTAGTAGCCGACAAGGGAAATCCTGATTTAGTGCTGGCCGTCCTTTCAAAATAAAGGATTCCAACAAGCAAATTTTCACGAGCGAGACTGACTAGCTCTATATTTAAGACCTTATCTGTCCGCTGGATATAATTAGCCGCCAGCCTCTAGGGTTCATCAAATAGGGTGCCCCCTGGTGGCTAACCGGCGCAGTCAACTATAGGATTTTTTCATGCTAAAAAATATACTAACCAGCACCGCCTTGGTTACTCTGGCCGCATGCTCCAGCCATCCAGCGAGCCCACCTGATATCGTGGGCACATGGAAAGGAAATCTCAACTGCCCCTCCAAGCGACTTAGTGCTCAGGAAATGACGATTAGTCTTGAAGAAGGGTTATTTTCTGGGCTTATTAATGGTGAGATTAAAAACGATATTATCCGCGACGGCCACCGGTATCATCTGCACTACACCGTGGCTGGGGCGACGCTTGGTGGTAAAGTCAGGCTCAAACCACAAAAAATGCTTCAAGACACCAGTAATGGATTACTGTATGCGGAAATGTTTGAAGCCAATCTGACTGAACCCAATATCATGGCGGTGAACTTCAATTATTGCCAGCAAGTTAAGCTTTTCAAGCGGGTATCCACACCGAATCCCCAGCGCTGAGGAACCTTAAGCAAGGGCGGCCAGGTTAAACTTTTGCAGTAACCGATGCTAACGATAGGTTTGACGGACTTGAGTAACCACGGGGCGACGAAAACGCGAAAACGGGAACAGGGGGGTTATTCTCTGTGCGTCACTCACTTCGAAAGACTAATGATCGACGAACAATAGCGAAAAACTCCAGTTAAATCCGCTAATAACCTCACCACATTCGCAACATCCTGCGCAAATTTGACGGCCACTGTCACAGGTTAACTCGTCACCTCGTTGCTATCCTTCCAAAACCGCAGGACGCGGTTCTCGCCCCTCTAGGAATGATCTATGTCTCTGGCCATCGTCCACAGCCGCGCCCAAATCGGCGTGGAAGCGCCTGCCGTTACCGTTGAGGTTCATATGGCCAACGGCTTGCCATCCCTGACGCTGGTGGGTTTGCCAGAAGCGGCCGTCAAGGAAAGCAAAGACCGGGTGCGCAGCGCGATACTCAATTCAGGCCTCCAGTATCCGGCACGTCGCATCACCTTGAATCTCGCCCCTGCCGATCTGCCAAAGGACGGCGGGCGCTTTGACCTGGCGATTGCCCTGGGGATTCTCGCGGCCAGCGTGCAGGTTCCGACCTTGACCCTGGACGATGTGGAGTGCCTTGGGGAGCTGGCGTTGTCTGGCGCCGTCCGAGCGGTACGCGGCGTACTGCCGGCGGCCCTGGCCGCACGTAAAGCCGGACGAACGCTGGTGGTACCGCGCGCCAATGCCGAAGAAGCCTGCCTCGCTTCGGGGTTGAAGGTCATCGCGGTCGACCACTTGCTGCAGGCAGTCGCACACTTCAATGGCCACACGCCTATCGAACCTTTTGTTTCCAACGGCTTGCTGCTGGCGAACAAACCTTATCCCGACTTGAGTGAAGTCCAGGGCCAGCTGGCCGCCAAACGAGCCTTGCTGATCGCCGCAGCGGGCGCTCACAACCTGCTGTTCAGCGGCCCGCCGGGCACGGGTAAAACGCTTCTGGCCAGTCGTTTGCCCGGCTTGCTTCCGCCGCTGGACGAAAACGAAGCGCTGGAGGTTGCAGCGATTCAATCGGTCGCTAGCCATGTGCCCTTGAGCCACTGGCCCCATAGACCGTTTCGCCAACCCCATCATTCGGCCTCCGGCCCGGCACTGGTGGGCGGTGGCTCGAAACCACAGCCGGGGGAAATCACCCTCGCCCACCATGGCGTGCTGTTTCTCGATGAATTGCCGGAGTTTGAACGCAAGGTGCTGGAGGTTTTAAGAGAGCCACTGGAGTCCGGCCATATCGTAATTTCCCGGGCCCGTGATCGAGTCAGTTTTCCGGCGCGTTTCCAATTGGTTGCGGCGATGAACCCCTGCCCTTGCGGCTACCTCGGCGACCCCAACGGCCGTTGTCGTTGCACGCCAGAGCAGATCCAGCGCTACCGCAACAAACTCTCCGGCCCGCTGCTGGACAGCATCGACCTGCACCTGACCGTCGCCCGCGAAACCACTGCGCTCAACCCCACGCCCCAACCCGGGGATGACACCGCCAGCGCCGCCTTACTGGTCGCCAACGCCCGCGAACGGCAGCAACGGCGGCAGGGCTGCGCGAATGCCTTCCTCGACCTGCCGGGACTGCGCAAGCATTGTCAGTTATCCACAGCCGACGAGAACTGGCTGGAGTCAGCTTGCGAGCGTTTGACCCTGTCGTTGCGGGCCGCCCATAGGCTGCTCAAGGTGGCGCGCACATTGGCGGACCTTGAGCAGGTCGACATGATCAGCCGGGAACATCTGGCTGAGGCGTTGCAGTATCGGCCGACGAGTCAGTGAGCCGCGCTTGTAATCATTTTTTCGCCAAGCGAACCCTTGGCAACAGTTCTGCGACCGCAGTCATTTCCGGGGATTTGAGTTGCTTTGCCTGCGGCAGCTCCTACGCCGAGCCAATTCACCCTTGTATAACGGGTGTGCGCAAAACTTGTAGGAGCTGCCGCAGGCTGCGATCTTTTTGGGGTATCCAGTGCTTAACTGGCTGGCATTGGGGCAAACCCGCTCCCACCGGGTTGATACACTCCGTAATTACCAGAGCGTCATCGTTTCAGCTCAACCGCTCGACGGCAGGCAATACCATCGCCTGGACTTCGCTCTGGAGAAAATCGCTGAGCCGGCGCAGGCGTTCACCGCCGGGGCGGGTTTTCGGCCAGACCAGGTAATAGTTCTCGCCACTGGCCACCGCCGTCGGCCACGGCAGGCTCAAGCGCCCTTGGGCGACGTCTTCGGCGACCATCAGCAGGTCGCCCATGGACACCCCGTAACCTCGGGCGGCGGCGATCATGCCCAGCTCCAGGGTATCGAAGACCTGCCCGCCCTTGAGCGACACCTGCGCGGACAGGCCCATGCGCTCCAGCCAGTTGCGCCAGTCACGACGATCCGGTGTCGGGTGCAGCAGTTCGGCGCTGGCCAGCCGTGCGGCGTCCCATGGCTGATCGCTCAACAGGTTCGGCGCGCCCACCGGGATCAACAGTTCGGGAAACAGGTAGCTGGCCTCCCAATCCGGCGGGAAATGCCCATTGCTGAGCAGCACCGCGCAGTCGAACGGTTCCTGGTTGAAATCGACCGAATCGATGTCCATCCAGGCGCTGGTCAGTTGCACCTCGTTTCCCGGCTGCAAATGCCGGAAACGGCTGAGGCGCGCTAGCAGCCAGCGCATGGTCAAGGTCGAAGGAGCCTTCATGCGCAGGATGTCATCCTCGGCGCGCAAGGTATTGCAGGCACGCTCCAGTGCCGAGAAGCCTTCCCGGATGCCGGGTAGCAGCAGACGCGCGGCTTCGGTCAATTGCAGATTGCGGCCACTGCGTTGAAACAGGCGGCAGGCGAAGTGATCTTCCAGGGTGCGAATGTGCCGGCTGACCGCACTCTGGGTGATCGACAGTTCCTCGGCCGCACGGGTGAAGGAGCTATGCCGCGACGCCGCTTCAAAAGCGCGCAAGGCGTAAAGAGGAGGAAGACGACGGGACATAAGGAAAGCTCCTATAGCGCAATGTGAAAACCCTACCAGAAACTCTCAAGCATGAGTTTTAATCATGTGACCAATCGTTTTTATCCCTTTGTGCGAACCGCTGCGAGCGCCGAGAATCAACCCTTCCAAGCCCCTCTGAATAATCGAGCCTGATGATCATGCAGCATCCAGCACGTATCGAACTCTGGGCCATCCTGCGGCTGGCCGGGCCGCTGATCGCCTCGCAGTTGGCCCACATGCTGATGGTGCTCACCGACACCTTGATGATGGCCAAACTCAGCCCGGAAGCCCTCGCCGGTGGCGGTTTGGGCGCGGCCAGCTATTCGTTCGTGTCGATCTTCTGCATTGGTGTGATTGCCGCGGTGGGCACCCTGGTTGCCATTCGCCAGGGCGCTGGCGATATCGAAGGCGCCGCCCGCCTGACCCAGGCCGGACTCTGGCTGGCCTGGTTGATGGCGCTGGCGGCCGGGTTGCTGCTGTGGAACCTCAAGCCGGTGCTGCTGCTGTTCGGCCAGACCGAAAGCAACGTTCACGCGGCCGGCCAGTTCCTGCTGATCCTGCCGTTCGCCCTGCCCGGCTACCTGAGTTTCATGGCCTTGCGCGGGTTCACCAGCGCCATTGGCCGCGCGACTCCGGTGATGGTCATCAGCCTTGGCGGCACCGTGGCCAACTTCCTGCTCAACTATGCGTTGATCACCGGCATGTTCGGGCTGCCGAAGATGGGGTTGATCGGGATCGGTCTGGTCACCGCGATCGTTGCCAACTGCATGGCCCTGGCGCTGGCCTGGCATATCCGCCGGCATCCGGCCTACGACGCTTATCCGCTGCGTCAGGGCCTGTCGCGGCCTAACCGCCACTACCTGCGCGAGCTGTGGCGCCTGGGCCTGCCGATCGGTGGTACCTATGCGGTAGAGGTCGGCCTGTTTGCCTTCGCCGCGCTGTGCATGGGCACCATGGGCAGCACGCAATTGGGGGCGCATCAGATTGCCCTGCAGATCGTCTCGGTGGCGTTCATGGTTCCAGCGGGTATTTCCTACGCAATCACCATGCGTATTGGTCAACACTACGGTGCCGGACAACTGCTCGATGCGCGCCTGGCCGGTCGGGTCGGAATTGCCTTCGGCGGGGCCGCGATGCTCGGTTTCGCCATGGTCTTCTGGCTGTTGCCGAACCAGCTGGTCGGGCTGTTCCTCGACCACAATGACCCGGCCTTTCGCGAGGTGATCAATCTGGCTGTGAGCCTGTTGGCGGTGGCGGCCTGGTTCGAGTTGTTCGACGGCACGCAAACCATCGCCATGGGCGCGATTCGCGGGCTCAAGGATGCCAAGACCACCTTTCTGGTAGGGCTGGGCTGCTATTGGTTGATCGGCGCACCTGCCGCATGGCTGATGGCCTTTACCCTCGACTGGGGCCCGACTGGCGTCTGGTGGGGGCTGGCGCTGGGCCTGGCCTGCGCGGCAGTGAGCCTGACGCTGGCGTTTGAATGGCGGATGAAGCGGATGATCAAAAGCGAGCCGCCAGGGCAGCAGCTGCAGTTTCGGACGGCTCAGCCGGATTAGGTAGGTGGTGAAGCCTTAAAAGATCGCAGCCTGCGGCAGCTCCTACGCAGGCTGCGATCTTTATGCTTGGGTCACCGTGTGCTGGCTGGTGCCGAAGGTCAGGTATTCCACCAGTTCCGCCAACGGCAGCGGCTTGCTGATCAAGTAACCCTGCGCCTGATCGCAGCCAAATCCGCGCAGCAACGCCAGTTGCTCCGGCGTTTCGACGCCTTCGGCCACCACTTCGAGGTTGAGGTTGTGGGCCAGGTTGATCATCGCGTGCACCAGCTTGCGATTCTCTTCGCGCTGCTCCATGCCACCGACAAAGCTTTTGTCGATCTTCAGCAGCGCGATCGGCAGGCTATTGAGGTGGACGAACGAGGAGAAACCGGTGCCGAAATCATCCAGCGAGAAACGCACGCCCAAACGACCCAGCGCGTCCATGGTCTGCTTGACCAGATCACTGCGACGCATCACCGCGGTTTCCGTCAGTTCGAACTCCAGCCACTGCGCCTCGACGCCTCGCTCGGCAATCAATCGGCTCAAGGTCGAGAGCAACTGACTGTCCTGAAACTGTCGGAACGACAGGTTGACCGCCATGTGCAACGGCGGCAGACCGCGTTCACGCAAAGCCTGCATATCGCGCAGGGCGCGGGAAATCACCCAGTAGCCGAGCGGCACGATCAAGCCGCTCTGCTCGGCCATCGGCACGAACTCGCTCGGCGGCAACAGCCCGCGCTCGCCATGGCGCCAGCGCACCAATGCTTCGAGGCCGACAATCTGCCCGTCTTCCAGGTTCAGCCGCGGCTGGTAGTGCAGTTCCAGCTCGTCGCGACGCAAGGCCCGGCGCAGCTCGCTTTCCAGGTCTGCAAGGCTGCGGGCGTTGCGATTGATGCGTTCATTGAAGATGTGGAAGGTGCAGCCCTGAGTGCTCTTGGCCTGTTGCATGGCGATATGCGCATGCCACATCAACGGATCGGCACCGGCCTGAGCGCGTGCGTGGGCGACACCCAGACTGCAGCCAATCAACAAGCTCTCGCCATCGACCCAGTAAGGTTCGGACATCGCTTCGGTAATCCGCTCAGCCATCCACTCGGCACGCTGCGGTGCCCGGCGGGTGTCGATCAGCAAGGCAAACTCATCGCTGCCCAGGCGCGCCAACTGATCGCCGGCCTCCAGCTGGCTTTTGAGCCGCGCGACCACCTGCAGGATCAGCCGGTCGCCAGCCTGGTGCCCGAGAGCGTCGTTGGCGTGGCGGAAGTTGTCGAGGTCCAGGTGGCCCAAGGCCAAACCCCGGCCTTCATTCTCAGCCAGGCGGGCCGCCAGCAAGGTCTGAAAACCCTGACGATTGGCGATGCCGGTCAGTGGATCCTGTTCGGCCAGGCGTTGCAGGGTGTTTTCCAGCACACCCCGTTCGCGAACGTGGCGCAAGCAACGGCGCAAGGTCGCGAAATCCAGGACGTCGCGGACCAGCCAGTCGCTGACACCGTCCGGCGCAGCAAGCGGTTCGTGCTCGAGCAGCAATACCGTGGGCAAACTGCAGCGACCCGGAGCGGGTTGCAGGGCTGGAATCGTCAATAACACCGCGCTGCGGTCGTCATCGAACAAATGACTCACCGACTCCCAGGTCGGCGCACTGATCAGCACAGCCGAGCTCCCCATCGGAGCCAGACACTCGCGCAACAACGCTGCCCACGCCGGCTCTTCGGCCAGCAGCAGCAAACGCAAGGGTTCGACAGGCGTAGACAAGCTAGCTCCCTAGACTCTGCAATAGATGTTGGCGGCGGGCATTATGCCGCGCAGATAAACAATGACCAATGCAATTGATTATCAAACACGTTTTTGTACCGCTCAAACACGAACATTAGACGCAACTTCAGCGCGCATCCTGCGGGAAAGTAACAAAACCGGCAAATTTAGATCGAGTGCTACGTCACAAGTCGCACAGAGGCAGCAGAATCTTTCCAGCCTGTTAAAATGCCCGCCCATTTCGCAAGCGACACCCAATTTCGTCATGTCCCGACTCAATCCCCGGCAGCAAGAAGCCGTGAACTACGTCGGCGGCCCTCTTTTGGTGCTCGCCGGCGCTGGCTCCGGCAAGACCAGCGTGATCACCCGCAAAATCGCCCATCTGATCCAGAGCTGCGGCATCCGCGCGCAGTACATCGTCGCCATGA
The DNA here is from genome assembly GCF_057838875.1 of Pseudomonas sp. KH_050. NCBI lineage: Bacteria > Pseudomonadati > Pseudomonadota > Gammaproteobacteria > Pseudomonadales > Pseudomonadaceae > Pseudomonas > Pseudomonas sp. KH_050. The sequence continues at coordinate 6,455,956 of NZ_CM174478.1, forward strand.
CCTTTACCAACAAGGCCGCACGCGAGATGAAGGAGCGGGTCGGCACGTTGCTCAAGGGCGGCGAAGGCCGTGGCCTGACTGTGTGTACGTTCCACAATCTGGGGCTGAACATCATCCGCAAGGAGCATACGCGGCTGGGCTACAAGCCAGGTTTCTCGATTTTCGACGAGACCGACGTCAAAGCCCTGATGACCGACATCATGCAGAAGGAATACGCGGGCGACGACGGCGTCGACGAGATCAAGAACATGATCGGCTCGTGGAAAAACGACCTGATCCTGCCGCCCGAAGCCCTGGAAAACGCGCGTAATCCCAAGGAACAGACCGCCGCCATCGTCTACACCCACTACCAGCGCACGCTCAAGGCGTTCAACGCGGTGGACTTCGACGACCTGATCCTGCTCCCGGTAAAGCTGTTCCAGGAACACGACGACATCCTCGACAAGTGGCAGAACAAGGTTCGCTACCTGCTGGTGGACGAATACCAGGACACCAACGCCAGCCAGTATCTGCTGGTGAAACTGCTGATCGGCAAACGCAACCAGTTCACCGTGGTGGGCGACGACGACCAGTCGATCTACGCCTGGCGCGGCGCCCGTCCGGAAAACCTGATGCTGCTCAAGGACGACTATCCGTCCCTGAAAGTAGTGATGCTCGAACAGAATTACCGCTCCACCAGCCGTATCCTGCGTTGCGCCAACGTACTGATCTCGAACAATCCCCACGAGTTCGAAAAACAGCTGTGGAGCGAGATGGGGCACGGCGACGAGATTCGCGTAATCCGCTGCCGCAACGAAGATGCCGAAGCCGAACGCGTGGCCGTGGAACTGCTTACCCTGCACCTGCGCACCGATCGGCCGTACAGTGATTTCGCGATCCTTTATCGCGGTAACTATCAGGCCAAGCTGATCGAGCTGAAGCTGCAGCACCACCAGATTCCCTATCGCCTGTCCGGCGGCAACAGCTTTTTCGGACGTCAGGAAGTCAAGGACCTGATGGCCTACTTCCGTCTGCTGGTCAATCCGGACGACGACAACGCCTTCCTGCGGGTGATCAACGTCCCACGCAGGGAAATCGGTTCGACTACCCTGGAAAAGCTGGGCAACTACGCCACCGGGCGCAAAATCTCGATGTATGCCGCCACCGAAGAAATCGGCCTCGGCGAGCATCTGGACAGCCGCTTCACGGATCGTCTGGCGCGCTTCAAGCGCTTCATGGACCGCGTACGTGAACAGTGTGCGGGCGAAGACCCGATTTCCGCCCTGCGCAGCATGGTCATGGACATCGATTACGAGAACTGGCTGCGCACCAACAGTTCGAGCGACAAAGCCGCGGACTATCGCATGGGCAACGTCTGGTTCCTGATCGAGGCGCTGAAGAACACCCTGGAAAAAGACGAAGATGGCGAGATGACCATCGAAGACGCCATCGGCAAGCTGGTCTTGCGTGACATGCTCGAACGTCAGCAGGAAGAGGAAGACGGCGCCGAAGGTGTACAGATGATGACCTTGCACGCCTCCAAGGGTCTGGAATTTCCCTACGTGTTCATCATGGGCATGGAGGAGGAAATTCTCCCCCACCGCTCCAGCATCGAAGCCGACACCATCGAAGAAGAACGCCGCCTGGCCTACGTCGGCATTACCCGCGCCCGTCAGACCCTGGCCTTCACCTTCGCTGCCAAGCGCAAGCAATACGGTGAGATCATCGACTGCGCGCCCAGCCGCTTCCTCGATGAACTGCCGCCGGACGACCTGGCCTGGGAAGGCACCGACGATATCCCGACCGAAGTCAAAGCCGTTCGCGGTAACACCGCATTGGCGGATATACGCGCAATGTTAAAGCGCTAGAATTGACTACTTTTTAACCGAACACTTTTTATCAGAGCTTAGGCGCAAAAAAAGAGGAAATTCCGTGGAAGCACTGCACAAGAAAATTCGCGAAGAAGGCATCGTGCTTTCCGATCAGGTCCTGAAAGTCGACGCCTTTCTGAACCACCAGATCGACCCGCAGCTGATGAAGCTGATCGGCGACGAATTCGCCACGCTGTTCGCCGATTCGGGCATCACCAAGATCGTCACCATCGAAGCCTCGGGCATTGCGCCGGCGATCATGACTGGCCTGAACCTCGGCGTGCCGGTGATTTTTGCCCGCAAGCATCAGTCCCTGACCCTGACTGAAAACCTGCTGTCGGCGACCGTGTACTCGTTCACCAAGCAGACCGAAAGCACTGTGGCGATCTCCCCACGGCACCTGACCAGCAGCGACCGGGTGCTGATCATCGATGATTTCCTGGCCAACGGCAAAGCTTCGCAGGCGCTGATCTCGATCATCAAACAAGCTGGCGCCACTGTGGCGGGCCTGGGTATCGTCATCGAAAAGTCATTCCAGGGCGGCCGCGCGGAGCTGGACTCCCAAGGCTATCGCGTCGAATCCCTGGCCCGGGTGAAATCCCTGGCCGGTGGTGTCGTGACCTTTATCGAGTAATGGCTGTAGCCGCCAAAAGATCGCAGGCTGCGATCTTTTGATCTTGATTTTCGGCACTCTCCAGAACCGCTAAAAGATCGCAGGCTGCGCCAGCTCCTACGCCGACCGGGGACACCCGCACTCTCCGGTTAACGCCATTCCTCGACCGCACGCACCCCGGATTTCACGGATTCACCCAATCCCCCGGTAGGAGCTGCCGCAGGCTGCGATCTTTTGATCTTGATTTTCGGCACTCTCCAGAACCGCCAAAAGATCGCAGGCTGCGCCAGCTCCTACGCCGACCGGGGACACCCGCACTCTCCGGTTAACGCCATTCCTCGACCGCACGCACCCCGAATTCACGGATTCACCCAATCCCCCCGGTAGGAGCTGCCGCAGGCTGCGATCTTTTGATCTTGATTTTCGGCACTCTCCAGAACCGCTAAAAGATCGCAGGCTGCGCCAGCTCCTACGCCGACCGGGGACACCCGCACTCTCCGGTTAACGCCATTCCTCGACCGCACGCACCCCGAATTCACGGATTCACCCAATCCCCCGGGTAGGAGCTGCCGCAGGCTGCGATCTTTTGATCTTGATTTTCGGCACTCTCCAGAACCGCTAAAAGATCGCAGGCTGCGATCTTGGCGATATTCCCGACACTGAAGACGGAACTCTCAAACCACCGTCGCCTTCAGCCCCGCCAGCAGCAATCGCTGATACAGGTCCTCGCGCAGCCCTTCAGGTTTCGTCAGCTGCATCCGCTCAAGATGAGCCGGGTATTGCGATGGCTCCGGCGCATCGAGCGTCGCCTTGCCCAGCTCAAGAATCTCGGTGAGCTTGAACTTGCTCTTCAGCCAGTTCAACGCCCGCAGTAAGTCCCGCTCTTGCGGGCTGAAATCACTCCCCAACGGATACTCCGGAAACAGCTGCGGATGCCGTGCCTGAATATCCTGCAAACGCTGTGGGCGGTTGTCGGCAAAACGGGGATCGAGACGGAAGTCCTTGGGCAATTTGCCGACTGTCTGTGCCAGCTCGATCAGACCCTGCTGGAAGCGTGAGTCGCTGATGTTGAGCAGCGCTTCGATCACCGCCGCATCGGTTTTGCCACGCAGGTCGGCGATACCGTACTCGGTCACTACGATGTCACGCAGATGCCGCGGAATGGTGCAGTGCCCATATTCCCAAACAATATTCGAACTGACCTCGCCACCCGCCTCTCGCCAACTGCGCAAAATCAGTATCGAACGCGCGCCCTCCAGCGCATGACCCTGAACGACAAAGTTGTATTGCCCGCCGACACCGCTGAGTACCCGCCCATCCTCCAGTTGATCCGCCACCCCGGCCCCCAGCAGAGTCATGGTAAAGGCACTGTTGATGAAACGCGCATCGCGCCGCTGCAAACGCTTGAGCTGCTCGTTGCCGTACAGTTCATTGATGTAGCTGATGGCCGTCATGTTGAACTCGGCCAGTTTGTTCAACGGCAGCTCGCGCAAGCGCTGATAGAAGCTGCGCGGGCCGAGGAAGAACCCGCCATGCACCGAAATGCCCCCAGACTGCGTCGCCTCATCCAGCGTTCCGGCGTTCGCCTGCTCTTGCAGAGCGACATCCGCATAAACCTTGCGCCGCACGATTCCAGCGTCGGCCAGAACCAGCAACCCGTTGACGAACATTTCGCTGCAACCGTAAAGCCCTTCAGCGAAGGGTTCGACGCCACCTTCACGTTCGATCAGGCGCTGCCATTGAGTGAGATCGATATCCGCCAGCAGCGCACGATAACCCTCGTTATCCGCCTGCCGCGCCAGCAGTGCGGCGGTCAGCGCATCGCCCATGGAACCGATGCCGATCTGCAAGGTGCCGCCATCGCGCACCAGCGTGCTGGCATGCAGACCGATGAAATGGTCCTGCAGGCCCACCGGCATATTCGGCGTGGAAAACAGCGTGGTGCGGTCCTCCTCATCGATCAGCAGATCGAAGGCGTCACTGCCGATTTCTGCATGGCCCGGCATATAGGGCAGGTCGTGGTGAACCTGGCCGAGCAGCAGAATGGTCTCTCCCGCTGCGCGGCGCTTGGCAATCATCGGCAGCAAGTCGAGGGTGATGTCCGGGTTACAGCTCAAACTCAGACGATCGACCTGCAATGGATCACGCGCGACCAGCTGCGCGACCAGGTTCAAGCCAGCAGCGTTGATGTCCCGGGCGGCATGACTGTAGTTACTGCTGACGTAGTCCTGCTGAGCGGCTGCACTGTTGAGCAGACTGCCTGGCTGCAGGAAAAACTGTTCGACCCGGATATTGGCTGGCAGGCTATTGCGATGCAGATCGGCGAGGAAGTCCAACTCGGGATAATCGCCGAATACCCGCTCGATAAAAGGTTCGAGAAAGCGCCGTTGCAAGCCATCGCCGAGTGCTGGGCGGCCGAGAGTCAAGGCGGTGTAGATCGTCAGCCGCCGCTCGGGCAACTGCGCAATACGCTGGTATAGCGCATTAACAAAAGCATTGGGTTTGCCCAACCCGAGTGGCAAGCCCATATGGATATGCGCCGGCAAACGCGCGAGCACGTCATCGACGGCATGCTCGATTGAACAGGACTGCACCATCTGACTCTCCCTGAACTTCCTTGAATTGAGGTTAGCCCGAGCTTGCCGGGTCTTGCCTGCAAAGAACAGTCTCAGGACCAAATCCCGGGCACAAAAAAGCCGCTCGTAAGCGGCTTTTTCCAGAGGATCGAGCTTGTTACAAGCCAGACATCTCCTTGATAGCGGCTTTCAAGTCGTCATCCGAGCAATCTGCGCAGGTGCCTTTTGGCGGCATCGCGTTCACGCCGGTAATGGCTTTGGCGAGGATACCGTCGAGACCACCCTGGTGGTCGGCACGTTCTTTCCAGGCGGCTTTGTCACCGATTTTCGGCGCGCCCAACAGGCCGGTGCCATGGCAAGCATTGCAATGCTTGGCAATCACGTCTTTCGGAGTTTTTGCACCGCCGCCGCCAGCCGAAGCAGCAACTTCCATCCCCTTGCATTCCTGACCTTGCACACAGACCTGGCCGACTGGCTCAAGACGTTTGGCAATTTCGTCTGTAGTCGCAGCTTGAGCGCTGACTGCCCAAAGGGCCAATACGGTTGCTGGTGCAGCCAGCATTTTCATAATTAGGTTCACGCGTACACCCTCAATGGTGGCTAGTCACGCCCACGGCCACGGTTCGCAGGCGGGCGCAAGTATAACGGTTAGCCGGCCACACTGAAACAACCCTAAAGTCGAAGGGGTATTAGTAGTGGCCGGAAAGTAACCAGGGCGCCTCCGCAAACCTTGCTGGACGCCTCTTCTGTCAGAAATTCGCTGGTGTAGCTGCGCTGATTAGTCGCGCTGGCGCGTCGAACGGATTACGGAAACGGTGCGGCTTGGTGCTTTCAAAGTAGTAACTGTCACCGGCTTCGAGCACGAAGGTCTCAAGCCCGACCACCAGTTCCAGTCGCCCTTCCAGGAGAATCCCGGTCTCCTCACCCTCATGGGTGAGCATTTCGCCACCAGTATCGGCGCCTGGCGGGTAAATTTCGTTGAGAAACGCGATCGCCCGGCTCGGATGTGCCCTGCCGACCAGCTTCATGGTCACTGCACCATCGGAAATATCGATCAGCTCGTGGGCTTTGTAGACGATCTGAGTCGGCTTTTCCTGGAGGATTTCTTCAGAAAAGAACTCCACCATGGACATGGGGATACCGCCAAGAACCTTCCTCAGCGAACTGATCGAGGGGCTGACGCTATTTTTCTCGATCATCGAAATGGTGCTATTGGTGACGCCCGCACGCTTGGCGAGTTCACGCTGGGAAAGACCTTTCAGTTTACGGATGGATTGCAGTCGTTCACCGACGTCCAATGCATTAGCCTCCCAGGATTCAGGTTGTATGGATATTGAGCGTTATCATGGCGACAGCGTTCAGTATTTACAACACTTCGGGCTGAATCCTGTTCGGCGAGGCGACTTTCGGTACTCTCCGCTAGCCGTCAGCTCCCGCAATAGACCAGTGGCACTCGGCGCAGGTTGCAGAAAATCTGATAAGGAATGGTCTCGGCGGCCATCGCCACGTCGCTGGCGAGGATGTTTTTTCCCCACAATTCGACCGTGGAACCAAGGCCCGCCTGCGGTACATCGGTCAGATCGATGCACAGCATGTCCATCGATACCCGCCCGAGCAGCTGACTGCGTTGACCCGCAACCAACACTGGCGTGCCAGTCGGTGCGTGGCGCGGATAGCCATCGGCATAGCCCATGGCAACCACGCCGATGCGCATCGGTTTCTGGGTGATGAATTTCGCGCCGTAGCCCACCGGTTCGCCGGCCGGCAGTTCACGTACGCAGATCACTTTCGATTCCAGGGTCATCACCGGCTGCAGCCGCGCGGCCAGCGCATTGGCTTCTTCGAACGGGGTCGAACCGTAAAGCATGATTCCGGGGCGCACCCAATCACTGGGAATGTTCGGCCAGCCGAGAACGGCCGGCGAGTTGCGCAGGCTGACCTGAGCCGACAAGCCCTGACGAGCCGCCTCGAACACCGCGACTTGCTCGGCACTGCGGGTGCAATGGAGTTCATCGGCGCGGGCGAAGTGACTCATCAAGACGATCTTCGCCACTTTGCCGCTGGCCAGCAGGCGTTGATAGGCCGCCTGATAATCCGCCGGATGCAAACCGACGCGGTGCATGCCCGAGTCGAGTTTGAGCCAGATGGTCAACGGTTTCGCCAGTGCGGCTTTCTCGATCGCCTCGAGTTGCCATAACGAATGCACTACACACCAGAAATCATGCTCGACGATCAATCCCAGCTCATCGGCTTCGAAAAAGCCTTCAAGCAGCAGCACCGGCGCACGAATGCCGGCGGCGCGCAGCTCCAGCGCTTCTTCGATACAGGCGACGGCAAAACCGTCCGCCTCAGCTTCCAGGGCCTGGGCGCAGCGCACCGCGCCATGGCCATAGGCATCGGCCTTGATCACGGCAAGAGCCTTGGCTCCTCCCGACACTTCGCGGGCCAATTGATAGTTGTGACGCAGGGCTTGAAGATCGATCAGGGCACGGGCTGGACGCATGGCGGCAGACTTCTAGGCGGTCATGAGGAAAAAAAACCGGTGCTGGCTGACGACGTGAACCGCCAACAGCACCGGGAGAGGGATCTTTCTTGCTTAAGGCAGAGCAGCCACAACCGACAGCTCGACCAGGATTTCCGGCTCGCAGAGTTTCGACTCTACGGTTGCGCGCGCAGGTGCCACACCTTTTGGCAGCCACTTGTCCCACACGCTGTTCATGCCGACAAAATCAGCATCAATGTCTTTCATGTAGATCGTCACCGACAACAAACGGCTCTTGTCGGTACCCGCCAGATCCAGCAAGCGCTCGATGTTGGCGAGGGTTTCACGGGTCTGCTGTTCAATCCCGGCGTTCATATCGTCGCCGACTTGCCCTGCCAGATACACGGTACCGTTATTAACAACGATCTGGCTCATGCGCTCATTGGTGAGCTGGCGCTGGATTGACATGTTTAGCTGACTCCTTGGGATTATTACCGTAACGAGAAATATCGAGGCCTTCGGCGCTGATCTGTGGCGATTTCTTCGCCATCAGGTCAGCCAGCAAGCGACCAGAACCGCAGGCCATGGTCCAGCCGAGAGTACCGTGGCCGGTGTTCAAGAACAGATTGCGGAACGGTGTGGCACCGACAATCGGTGTACCGTCCGGGGTGGTCGGGCGCAGGCCGGTCCAGAAACTGGCTTGGGACAGGTCACCGCCCTGAGGATAAAGGTCGTTGACGATCATCTCCAGGGTTTCACGCCGACGCGGATTGAGCGACAGGTCAAAACCGGCAATCTCGGCCATGCCACCGACACGAATGCGGTTGTCGAAACGGGTGATGGCGACCTTGAAGGTCTCATCGAGAATAGTCGACGTCGGGGCCATTGCCGGATTGGTGATCGGCACGGTCAACGAATAGCCCTTGAGCGGATACACCGGCGCCTTGATACCCAGCGGCTTGAGCAACTGCGGCGAGTAGCTTCCGAGTGCCATCACGTAGCGGTCAGCGGTTTCCAGCTTGCCGTCGATCCACACACCATTGACGCGCTCACCCGCATAGTCGAGACGCTGAATATCCTGACCGAAGCGGAATTCCACACCCAGCTTCACGGCCATTTCGGCCAGGCGGGTAGTGAACATCTGGCAGTCGCCGGTCTGGTCGTTCGGCAGGCGCAAGGCACCGGCGAGAATATCGGTGACGCTGCCCAGCGCCGGTTCGACGCGGGCAATACCAGCGCGGTCGAGCAGCTCGAAAGGTACGCCGGACTCTTTGAGTACCGCGATGTCTTTTGCCGCGCCGTCGAGTTGCGCTTGAGTGCGGAACAACTGGGTAGTTCCCAGGCTGCGGCCTTCGTAGGCAATGCCGGTTTCGGCACGCAATTCGTCGAGGCAGTCGCGGCTGTACTCGGACAGACGGACCATGCGCTCTTTGTTCACGGCATAACGACTGGCGGTACAGTTGCGCAGCATCTGCGCCATCCACAGATATTGGTCGATATCGGCGGTAGCCTTGATCGCCAGCGGCGCGTGGCGCTGCAACAGCCACTTGATGGCCTTGAGCGGCACACCCGGCGCGGCCCACGGTGAGGCATAGCCTGGGGAGACCTGCCCGGCGTTGGCAAAACTGGTTTCCATGGCAGCGGCCGGTTGACGATCAACCACAACCACTTCGAACCCGGCCCGAGCCAGGTAGTAAGCACTGGCGGTACCGATGACGCCGCTACCCAAGACCAGAACGCGCATTTTCATATCCCTCATCGCGGCTTACCGCTGACGTTTGTTGTTTCGAGCATTGATGCGCGCAGTGTAAAAAACATTAGCCAGTGCTTTTCACTATATAAGTGCCTATATTTGGCGAGAATTCTCGGTAAAAACGCTTTTCACGGAGGCGCATCCCCTATGCGTACCAACACCCAAACCAAACGTGAGCTGGACAAGATCGACCGAAACATCCTGCGCATCCTGCAGGCGGACGGGCGCATATCCTTCACTGAGCTGGGGGAAAAGGTCGGCCTGTCGACCACCCCTTGTACTGAACGGGTGCGACGTCTGGAGCGCGAAGGGATCATCATGGGCTACAACGCCCGGCTCAATCCGCAACACCTCAAGGGCAGCTTGCTGGTGTTCGTCGAGATCAGCCTCGACTACAAGTCCGGCGACACCTTCGAAGAATTCCGACGCGCCGTGCTGAAACTGCCCCATGTGCTGGAGTGCCATCTGGTGTCAGGGGACTTCGATTATCTGGTCAAGGCGCGGATTTCCGAGATGGCCTCGTACCGCAAGCTATTGGGCGACATCCTGCTCAAACTGCCCCATGTGCGAGAGTCCAAGAGCTATATCGTGATGGAAGAGGTGAAGGAGAGCCTGAATCTGCCGATTCCGGATTGAAGATCAAAAGATCGCAACCTTGGGCAGCACCACGGCGTTGTGAACGCCCGTAGGAGCTGCCGATAGGCTGCGATCTTTTCGGGGCAAACGCTTAAACCAACACTTGCCGCGTGCTGGCCATGTACTCATGAATCTGCTTTTCGACCCGCGGATGAATCATCTCCACCGGGCGTCGGCCATTGGGGCACGGCAAGGTCGGCGTGGTACCGAACAGGCGACAGATCAGCGGCCGCTCGTCGTACACCGTACAGCCGTTCGGGCCCAGGTGGACGCAGTCCAACTCATCCATCGCCGCCTCTTGCTCGGCAGCAGTCTTGCGTGGCAAGCGGGACATTTCTTCAGGCGAAGTGGTCACCGGACCACAGCAGTCATGGCAGCCAGGTACGCACTCGAATGAGGGAATCTGCTGCCGGAGCAAACGGATTTTCTGGCTGTTGCAGCTCATCGAGGCGAATACCGGAAAGTGGATGGACCGGAATTTTGCCTTAAAAGCCACGTTCCAGACAGCGCCAGCCGACCAGTGTTGCCGAGACTGAAAGGTCCGGCTTATGCTCCGTAAAGTTTTTCAAACGCAATAATCAGGATTACGCACATGAACGCCCGTGCTCAGCAACCTGTCCCGAGCAACCAGCACACCGCCTCGTACTACGCCGCCAGCAGCCTGCCACAGCCCGATCATCCGGTGCTCAGTGGCGAGTTGGTGGCCGACGTATGCGTGGTCGGTGGCGGTTTCTCCGGGCTGAACACGGCGCTCGAACTGGCCGAACGCGGCCTCGGCGTGGTGCTGCTGGAAGCACGCAAGATTGGCTGGGGCGCCAGCGGGCGCAACGGCGGGCAGTTGATCCGCGGAGTCGGCCATGGCCTCGATCAGTTTGCCAATGTGCTCGGCACCGATGGCGTACGCCAGATGAAGCTGATGGGGCTGGAAGCGGTGGAGATCGTCCGCCAGCGAGTCGAACGTTTTCAGATCCCCTGCGACCTGACCTGGGGTTACTGCGACCTGGCTAACAAGCCCCGCGATCTTGAAGGATTCGCCGAAGAGGCCGAAGTGCTGCGCAGCCTCGGTTATCGCCACGCAACCCGCCTGCTGCAGGCCGATGAGATGCACAGCGTGGTCGGCTCCGACCGTTACGTCGGTGGGTTGATCGATATGGGTTCGGGGCACCTGCATCCATTGAACCTCGCGCTGGGCGAAGCCGCCGCCGCGCAGCAACTCGGTGTGAAGCTGTTCGAACAATCGGCGGTGACCCGCATCGATTACGGCCCTGAAGTTCGCGTTCACACCGCTCAGGGTTCGGTCCGTGCCAAGACCCTGGTGCTGGGCTGCAACGCCTACCTCAACGAACTCAACCCGGAACTCAGCGGCAAGGTGTTGCCCGCCGGCAGCTACATCATCGCCACCGAACCCTTGAGCGAAGCCCTGGCCCATTCCTTGTTGCCACAGAACATGGCGGTCTGCGATCAACGGGTAGCACTGGATTACTACCGCCTCTCGGCGGACCGGCGCTTGCTGTTTGGCGGAGCCTGCCACTATTCCGGGCGCGATCCACAGGACATCGGCGCTTACATGCGGCCGAAAATGCTCGAAGTATTCCCGCAACTGGCCGAAGTGAAAATCGACTATCAATGGGGCGGCATGATCGGTATCGGCGCCAATCGCTTACCGCAGATCGGTCGCCTCAAGGACCATCCCAACGTGTATTACGCCCAGGCCTACTCAGGTCATGGCCTGAATACCACGCACCTGGCCGGCAAGCTGCTGGCCGAAGCCATCAGCGGCCAGCAGAGCGGCGGTTTCGATCTGTTCGCCAAGGTGCCGCACATCACTTTTCCTGGCGGCAAACATTTGCGCTCGCCGTTGCTGGCGTTGGGGATGTTGTGGCATCGGCTTAAAGAGCTGGTCTGAGTGGGTTGGCGGATCACATTTCCCGTGTAGCAGCTGCCGACAGGCTGCGTTCGGCCGCGCAGCGGTCGTGAAACCTGACGCCACGATATTGAAGGTAGATTGGGGAAACCGGATTACGACTGCTGCGCAGCCGAACGCAGGCTTCGCCAGCTGCTACACAGGAATGTGCTTTACCTCCTAAATCCGCCAAAACGGTTTCAACCCCTCCTCCCGCGCCTGCTCACGGCTCAAGCCGATATCGCGCAGTTGCTCGGTCGTCAGCTCGAGCAAGGCCTTGCGCGTGTGCAGGCGATGCCACAGCAAGCCCCAGCACCCCAGGCCGGACGGCGCATGACGGGCCGTCGCCGCATGTGACCGATTTTCCTGCCCTGCCGCCAGTTCCTGACTGTGTAACGCGAGCCGCACATCGCTCAAGCCGTTCATTTCTGTCGCTCCTGTTTACTTGGGTTGCCATGAGCAGACATCATGCGCGGGCACCCAAAACCATTACAGATTCAAAATGGATGTATTATCTCCATACAGAATTTTCGATCCCGGCACTGAATCCTGTATTTTTGCTTCATCTGTACTGGTTATCTGAATCACTCTCCACCGAGGCCCCGCCATGACCCTTTACGTCAATCTCGCCGAGCTGCTCGGCACGCGTATCGAACAGGGCTTCTACCGCCCCGGCGACCGGTTACCTTCGGTGCGGGCCTTGAGCGTCGAACACGGGGTCAGCCTGAGCACCGTGCAGCAGGCCTATCGAATGCTGGAGGACAGCGGCCTGGCGACGCCGAAGCCGAAATCCGGCTACTTCGTCCCGGTCGGGCGCGAGCTGCCGGCGCTGCCCGCAGTCGGGCGCCCCGCCCAACGACCGGTGGAAATATCCCAGTGGGATCAGGTGCTCGAATTAATCCGGGCGGTCCCGCGCAAAGACGTGGTCCAACTGGGTCGCGGCATGCCGGACATCACCACACCCACCCTCAAACCCCTGCTGCGCGGCCTGGCCCGAATCAGCCGTCGGCAAGACATGCCAGGCCTGTATTACGACAACATCTACGGCACCCTCGAACTGCGCGAACAAATTGCCCGCCTGCTGCTCGATTCCGGCTGTCAGTTGAGCGCCAACGACCTGGTGGTCACCACCGGTTGCCATGAAGCGCTGTCCACCAGCATTCGGGCCACCTGCGAACCAGGCGATATCGTCGCCGTGGACTCGCCGAGCTTTCACGGCGCCATGCAAACCCTCAAGGGGCTGGGCATGAAGGCTCTGGAAATCCCCACCGATCCGCTGACCGGGATCAGCCTCGATGCCCTGGAACTGGCCTTGGAACAGTGGCCGATCAAGGCCATACAGTTGACCCCCAACTGCAACAACCCGCTGGGCTACATCATGCCGGAATCGCGCAAACGGGCCTTGTTGACCCTGGCGCAGCGCTTCGACGTGGCGATTATCGAGGACGATGTGTATGGCGAACTGGCCTACACCTACCCAAGACCTCGGACCATCAAATCCTTCGACGAAGACGGTCGGGTCCTGCTCTGCAGTTCGTTCTCGAAAACCTTGGCGCCGGGCCTGCGCATCGGCTGGGTAGCACCAGGGCGTTATCTGGAGCGGGTGCTGCACATGAAATACATCAGCACCGGCTCCACCGCGCCGCAGCCGCAGATCGCCATCGCCGAGTTCCTCAAGGCCGGGCATTTCGAGCCGCACTTACGGCGCATGCGCGGCCAGTACCAGCGTAACCGCGACTTGATGATCGACTGGGTCAGCCATTACTTCCCCACCGGCACCCGCGCCAGCCGCCCGCAAGGCAGCTTCATGCTGTGGGTGGAACTGCCGGACGGCTTCGATACCTTGAAACTGAATCGTGTTCTGCTCGATCAAGGCGTACAGATCGCCGTCGGCAGTATCTTTTCGGCTTCCGGCAAATACCGCAATTGTCTGCGGATGAACTACGCTGCCAAACCAACGGCACAGATTGAAGAGGCAGTGCGCAAGGTCGGCGCCGCGGCGATCAAACTGCTGGCCGAAACCGAGGCTGCCATCGACTGACCTTTATCCGCAAACCAGCGTCCATATGCAGACAGCCGCCAATCAGGACGATCCGACATGAGATTCAGACGGGCTCTGCCCCTGCTTATGCTGGTCAGCCTGATTCTGGGCAGTTGCGCCACGTTCAACGCTCCACGCGAGCCCAGTCAAGCCTTGCCTGCAACGGATTCGGCGTTTGGCCGCTCGATCAAGGCCCAGGCGGCGCCTTACGAGGGGCAGTCCGGTTTTCGCCTGTTGTCCGACAGTGGCGAAGCCCTCACGGCCCGCGCCGAACTGATTCGCAACGCACAAAGCAGCCTCGACTTGCAGTACTACATCGTCCATGACGGCATCAGCACGCGGATGTTGGTGGAAGAGTTGCTCAAGGCTGCCGATCGCGGCGTCCGCGTGCGCATACTGCTCGATGACATGGCCAGTGCAGGTCAGGATCAGGTCATGGCTACGCTCGCCGCCCACCCACGCATCCAGATTCGCGTGTTCAACCCGCTGCACCTGGGCCGCAGTACCGCTGTGACCCGAACCGCGGGCCGGCTGTTCAACCTGTCGCTGCAACATCGGCGCATGCACAACAAGCTGTGGCTGGCGGATAACAGCGCGGCCATCGTCGGCGGGCGCAATCTGGGCGACGAATATTTCGATGCCGAGCCGGACTTGAACTTCACTGACATTGACCTGCTTGGCATGGGGCCGGTGGCCGAGCAGCTTGGGCACAGTTTCGATCAATACTGGAACAGTGCCCTGAGCAAACCGATCGACAATTTTCTGGCCACCAAACCAACAGCCAAGGATCTGGCTGACACCCGGGCAAAGCTGGAGCAGTCCCTGAACGAAACCCGGCAACAGAACCATGCGCTGTATCAGCAACTGATGACCTTTCGGACCCAGCCGCGCATGGACATCTGGCGTAAAGAATTGATCTGGGCGTGGAGCCAGGCACTGTGGGATGCCCCGAGCAAGGTGCTGGCCGATGGCGAACCCGATCCGCAGTTGCTGCTTACCACTCAACTGGCGCCGGAACTCGAGGGCGTCAACAAAGAACTGATCATGATCTCGGCCTATTTCGTTCCCGGTCAGCCCGGCCTGCTGTACCTGACCGGGCGCGCTGACGCCGGGGTCGCGGTGAGCTTACTGACCAACTCCCTGGACGCCACCGATGTGCCGGCGGTACATGGCGGTTACACACCGTACCGCAAAGCCTTGCTGGAACATGGTGTGCGACTGTTCGAACTGCGGCGCCAACCCGGGGAGGGCAATGGTAACGGACCGTACATGTTCCGCAGTGGCTCTTACGGTGAATCCGACTCCAGCTTGCACAGCAAGGCGATCATCTTCGACCGGCAAAAGTCCTTCATCGGCTCATTCAATTTCGACCCGCGTTCTGTGCTGTGGAACACCGAAGTCGGGGTGCTGGTCGACAGCCCTGAACTTGCCGGGTACGTTCGCGACCTGGCCCTGCAAGGTATGGCTCCGACTTTGAGTTATCAGGCCAGGCTGGAGAATGGCCGGGTAGTCTGGGTCACTGAAGACAACCAGCAACTGCATACCCTGCGCCGGGAGCCGGGGAGCTGGTGGCGGCGCTTCAATGCCTGGTTCAGCACCACCGTGGGCCTGGAGCGGATGCTTTAGACCGCTTCGGCGACCGTACCAAAAGCTCCCTGGCGCGACACCAGAATCACCAGGCCGAAAGCCCCGGCCGCCATCAACAACGGCAGCGCATGTCCACTGATCCACTGACTGCCCGCCCCCGCCACCAACGGCCCGACAAGGCAACCGATACCCCACAGCTGCGCGACGTGGGCATTGGCGCGGACCAGTGCGTCATCGCGATAACGCTCGCCGATCAGAATCAACGACAGGGTAAACAAGCCGCCGGCACTGGCCCCGAACAGCACCCACAGCGGCCAGATCAGCAAGGTGTCGATCAGCAGTGGAATCGCCAGGCTCGACAGCATCAGGATCACTGCACAGCCGGTAAACAGTGTGCGGCGCGAGAGCCGATCGGCCAGCGCACCAATCGGCAGTTGCAACAACGCATCGCCGACCACCACGGTGCTGACCATCGCCAGGGCAATTTCGGTGGTGAAGCCCTGGCGCAGGCAATAGACCGGTAGCAAGGTGAGGATCATCGCTTCGAACGCGGCGAACAGCGCTACCGCCCAGGCAATCGCCGGCAATCCTCGGCAAAAACCCAACAAATCACCTAAAGTTACGCCGAGCGCCTCACTGGTCGGCGCCCCGCTACGCCCCAGCAGCAGGAAAGGCGAGATTACCAGCAGCCCGACACCGACCCAAAAACCATAATCACCTTCGGTTCCCAGAGCGCCCAGCAGCAACGGCCCGGACAGTTGGCTCAAGGCATAGCTGCTGCCATACAGCGCCACCAAACGGCCGCGCCATTGTTCCACCACCAACTGGTTGATCCAGCTTTCGCCGAGAATGAAGACGATGGTCAGGATCACCCCGATCATCAGGCGCAATACCAGCCAGACCGGGTAGCTCGGCAACAGCGCCAGCAGGCCGATCGATACCGCCCCGCCCCACAGGCACAAGCGCATCAAGCCCGCGGTACCGAAATGCGCCGCCAGACGGTTCGAGATCTTGGCGCCGAGGAGAACACCCAGCGCCGGCATCGCCGCCATCACGCCAATGGCGAACGAACCATAACCCCAGCTTTCCAGGCGCAATGACACCAACGGCATGCTGACGCCCAGGGCCAGACCGACACTCAGGACAGAAGCCAATACGGCGAAATAAGTCGCCCAACGCATTTCCACGCTCCTGTGGATGGTTTTTATTCGATGACTGAAACAACACAGCCGGACCTTCCTGGAGGAAAGTCCGGCTGCGAGATGGATCTAATGTGGGAGGGGCTTGCTCGCAGCGAACATCACACTCAGCATTGATGTGACTGTCAGACCGCTATCGTCGGAACGCTGCCCGGAGCAAGCTCGCCCACAGGGAGTTACAACTTGATCCAGGTCGCCTTCAGCTCGGTGTACTTGTCGAATGCGTGCAGCGATTTGTCACGACCATTGCCCGATTGCTTGAAGCCACCAAACGGCGCGGTCATATCGCCGCCATCGTACTGGTTGATCCAGACGCTACCGGCACGCAATGCCTTGGCGGTCAGGTGAGCCTTGGAAATGTTGGAAGTCCACACCGCCGCGGCCAGGCCATAGGGCGTGTCGTTGGCAATCTGAATGGCGTCTTCCACGGTGTCGAAGGCAATGACCGACAGCACCGGACCAAAGATTTCTTCCTGGGCGATCTTCATCGCATTGCTCACGCCATCGAAGATCGTCGGCTCAACGTAGGTACCACCGGTTTCCTCGAGGATGCGCTTGCCACCCGCCACCAGTTTGGCGCCATCGCTATGACCGGACTCGATGTACGACAGCACGGTGTTCATCTGCTGGGTATCCACCAGCGCACCGACGTTGGTCGCCGGGTCCAGCGGGTTGCCGGGTTTCCAGCCTTTGAGGGCTTCGATCACCAGCGGCAGGAAGCGGTCCTTGATCGAACGCTCGACCAGCAGACGCGAACCGGCGGTGCAGACTTCGCCCTGGTTGAAGGCGATGGCACCGGCCGCGGCTTCGGCGGCGGCTTGCAGGTCCGGCGCATCGGCGAACACGATGTTCGGGCTCTTGCCACCGGCTTCAAGCCAGACGCGCTTCATGTTCGATTCGCCGGAGTAGATCAGCAATTGCTTGGCGATCCTGGACGAACCGGTGAATACCAGCGTGTCGACGTCAATGTGCAAGGCCAGTGCCTTGCCGACGGTATGGCCGTAACCGGGCAGCACGTTCAGCACACCCGCCGGAATACCGGCTTCAACGGCCAGAGCGGCAATGCGGATGGCGGTCAGCGGCGATTTTTCGGACGGCTTTAGGATCACCGAGTTACCGGTGGACAATGCCGGGCCGAGTTTCCAGCAGGCCATCATCAACGGGAAGTTCCAGGGCACGATGGCAGCCACTACACCAACTGGCTCGCGGGTCACCAGACCCAGCTGATCGTGCGGCGTGGCAGCGACTTCGTCGTAGATCTTGTCGATAGCTTCGCCGCTCCAGCTCAGCGCTTGCGCTGCTCCCGGAACGTCGATGCCCAGGGAATCGCTGATCGGCTTGCCCATGTCGAGGGTTTCAAGCAGTGCCAGTTCTTCGGCGTGCTTTTTCAGCAGGCCGGCGAAACGAATCATCGTGGATTTGCGTTTGCTCGGTGCCAGTCGCGACCAGGCACCGGAATTGAAGGTGGTGCGGGCGTTTTCAACTGCACGCTGGGCGTCGGCGACGTCACAGCTGGCGATCTTGCCCAGCAGGCGACCATCAACCGGGCTGATGCACTCGAACGTCTCGCCGGAGACTGAATGGGTGTATTCGCCATTGATGTAAGCGCGGCCTTCGATCTTCAGATCGCGGGCGCGTTGTTCCCAGTCGGCACGAGTCAGGGTGGTCATACGAGTGTCCTCCTCTTATTGAATACAGGCGCTACGCTTCAACGCAGGCACCCTCAGGAATTCTGCCCGGCCAGCCTTCACTTCGGCCCAAGGCAACCATCACCCTAAACCAGCGGCACCTCAAGTTTCAATATATTTGACACAAGGCCTTCAATCGGCCTTGCGATGTTCATTTTAATAAACATAGACTTTGGGCTTCCAGGCACTCGCGTTGCAATCACGGGGGATAAAAAGAATGAGCATCCAGGACATCGTCGACTTCAACCAGGCCACTACCCAGGCGGAGCGCTTTCGCCCGGCCCAGGAAAAAGTCCTCAAGGGCGACCCCGAGCAAGTCATCCACAACCACTACAACAGCCCTTGCGGCCAGATGAACGCGGGCGTGTGGGAAGGCGCCGTAGGCCAGTGGACAGTCAACTATACCGAGCATGAATACTGCGAGATCGTGCAGGGGGTCTCGGTATTGCGCGATTACGACGGTAATGCCAAGACCCTGCGCGTGGGCGACCGTTTTGTCATCCCCGCCGGCTTCAGAGGGACCTGGGAAGTACTGGAGACCTGCCGCAAGATTTATGTGGTGTTCGAGCAAAAGGCCTGAGGCACTGCCGGCTTCTACTTACGCACCAGGAAACACTTTGGCAGGGGCTGCGAGAGGACGTTTGCGCATTCACCAGCCAGACTCCTGTCAGGCGCCCTGCAACGGTCACCCGAAGCGGGTCATCACAGGATGTGGTGCTCAATCCGGGGCGCGCAACGGCCAACGGGGCGACAGTTCGCGCCACCGGCGCCCGACACGCATCAATCTGCTGACCGATGCGGACAACATCATCCGCAGCATCAACTGCGGTGGAGGTTCACGGAGTAAAAATCCGGCACAAAGAAAAAGGCCCGTATCTCGCGATACGGGCCTTTTTCTTAAGAGACAAAACCAATTACTTGATTTTGGCTTCTTTGTAGATCACGTGCTTGCGAACCCGCGGATCGAATTTTTTGATTTCGATTTTATCCGGAGTGGTGCGCTTGTTCTTATCAGTGGTGTAGAAGTGGCCAGTACCGGCACTCGACACCAAACGGATCAATTCACGCATGATTCTCTCCTTTAGACCTTAGCGCCATTGCGGCGAATTTCGACCAGCACGACATCAATGCCACGCTTGTCGATGATACGCATGCCTTTGGCAGATACGCGCAGACGCACAAAACGCTTCTCGGACTCGACCCAGAAGCGGTGATGCTGCAGGTTCGGCAGGAAACGACGACGGGTTTTGTTGTTTGCGTGGGAAATGTTATTCCCAGTCACCGGACCCTTACCGGTAACTTGACAGACTCTCGACATGCCTCAGCCCTCTAAAACCACATGCCCAACCCGGCATGGGTTGGCCGCTTAATCTCTCAGTCAATTTGGCGCCAGGCGCCGCGTTTCTTTAAGGGTCTTACCGGCTACACCTACAAGCGAAGGAACCGGGCCCCTAGAAAAGAGCGCTGCTTTATACCAGAAAGACCCCATTGCAACAACAGGCGATGTGATCTGCCTTTCTTGAAGTCCCGGTTTTCTTGCTCCGGGGGCCTCATTCAAAGGCTGCCGATGGAAATTACCGCTCGTCGCTGAACATGTGACTTGTTGCCGTTTCACGCGGTTCAGCTATACAGATTACCCGTAATTGCCCCTGATCAAACGAGGCAATTGAGGTGTTTTTCAGAAAAAACGCCTCTGGCCGTGTCAGAAAAAACCTCTCATATGCCAATTTACCGCTTGAAAGACCACAAGCCTGAAACGCCAAAGCGAAAAATTGGATAGTCATTTTCAAAAGAGGCCACTAGGGTAAGCCTTTTCCAGACTGCACTCGCAGATGGGCCTTCGATCTGCAAAGGAAACCGAATATGCGCCTCGCTGCCCTACCGCTACTGCTCGCTCCCCTTCTGAGCCCGCTGGCCCATGCCGCCGCCCTGAGCGTTTGCACCGAGGCCAGCCCGGAAGGTTTCGACGTGGTGCAATACAACTCGCTGACCACCACCAACGCGTCCGCCGACGTGCTGATGAACCGACTGGTGGACTTCGATACTGCCAGCGGCAAAGTGGTGCCCAGCCTCGCTGATAGCTGGGAAGTCTCCAGTGATGGCCTGATGTATGTCTTCAAGCTGCATCCGCAGGTGAAATTTCATCGCACCGAGTACTTCAGCCCCAGCCGCGAGCTGACCGCAGAAGATGTGAAGTTCAGCTTCGAGCGGATGCTTGACCCCGCCAACCCATGGCATAAGGTCGCCCAGAGCGGTTTCCCCCATGCGCAATCGATGCAGTTGCCGGCGCTGATCAAAAAGATCGACGCGCTCGACCCACTGACTGTGCGGTTCACCCTCGACCACCCGGATTCGACCTTCCTCGCGACCCTGAGCATGGGCTTTGCCTCGATCTATTCGGCAGAGTATGCCGACCAGCTACTCAAGGCCGGCACCCCGGAGAAGCTCAACAGCCAGCCGATCGGCAGCGGCCCGTTCATCTTCGGGCGTTTCCAGAAGGACGCATCGGTTCGCTACAAGGCCAACCGCGATTACTTTGGTGGCAAGCCTGGGGTGGACACCCTGGTGTTCGCCATTACCCCGGACGCCAACGTGCGCCTGCAGAAACTGCGGCGCAACGAGTGCCAGATCGCCCTGTCGCCCAAACCCCTGGACGTGCAAGTCGCCGGCAAGGAGCCGACGCTGAGCGTCGAGAGCACTGCGGCCTTCATGACGGCGTTTGTCGCCATCAACAGCCAGCACCCGCCGCTGGACAAACCTGAAGTACGCCAGGCAATCAACCTCGCTTTCGACAAGTCCAGCTACCTCAAGGCCGTCTTCGAAGACACCGCCGAAACCGCCAACGGCCCTTACCCGCCCAATACCTGGAGCTACGCAAAGGAGCTACCGGGCTACCCCCATGACGTCGCCAGGGCGCGGGAGCTGCTGGCCAGGGCCGGACTCAAGGACGGCTTCAAAACGACCCTCTGGACTCGCCCTTCGGGCAGCCTGCTCAACCCCAACCCAAGCCTGGGCGCCCAGTTGCTTCAGGCGGATCTGGCCGAGATTGGCATTCAGGCCGAGATTCGGGTCATCGAGTGGGGCGAGCTGATTCGCCGGGCCAAAGCCGGTGAGCACGACCTGCTGTTCATGGGCTGGGCTGGCGATAACGGCGACCCGGATAACTTCCTCACACCGCAGTTTTCCTGCGCCGCAGTGAAATCCGGGACCAACTTCGCCCGCTACTGCGATCAGGGCCTGGACAAACTGATCAGTGCCGGCAAGACCACCAGCGAGCAAGGGGTGCGCAGCAAGCTCTACCAACAGGCGCAGGCGCAGATCCAGCACCAGGCACTCTGGCTGCCACTGGCACACCCGACCGCCTTCGCCCTGACGCGCAAGGAAGTGCAGGGCTACCAGGTCAGCCCCTTCGGTCGCCAGGACTACTCAAAGGTCAGCATTAAGCCCTGAAGCGCTGTATGGCTACATCCATCCGTACTCGGACATCGACAGCGGGTCGCCTTCACCAATGATGAAATGGTCAAGCACCCGCACATCGATCAGATCCAGCGCCTTTTGCAGGCGCTTGGTCAATATGCGGTCAGCCTGACTCGGCTCGGCGATACCCGAAGGGTGGTTGTGACACAGGATCAAGGCCGCCGCGTTGTACGCCAACGCGCGCTTGACCACCTGCCGGGGATAGACGCTGGTGGTGTCAATCGAACCTCTGAACAACGCCTCGAACCCCAGCACGCGATGTTTGGTATCCAGAAACAGACAGCCAAACACTTCATGGGGCTCATGCCGAAGTAACGCCTTGAGGTAGTCGCGCACGACTAACGGACTTTCCAGCACCGAGTCCCGCCGTAACCTTTCGGCCAAATGCCGCCGGGCCATCTCCAGCACGGCCTGCAATTGCGCGAACTTCGCCGGGCCCAGCCCCAACTGGCGGCTGAATGTCAGCTGATCCGCTTCCAGCAATGCCCGCAGGCTGCCAAATTGAAGCAGCAAGTGTCGCGCAAGATCGACTGCGCTTTTGCCGCGGACTCCGGTTCGTAGGAAGATCGCCAGCAACTCGGCGTCGGAAAGACTGGCCGAACCCTGCTCCAGAAGTTTCTCTCGCGGACGCTCCGCCGCAGGCCAATCGCGAATACTCATAGCACCTCCATGTGTGTGTGGGCGCCGCTGTTCCGTGGCGGTCGCTGTGCTATCTTAGCCCATCTTTTTTGCATGCGATTTCACCTGGGGAGGGGTATCGCATGCGGTCATCACTGAACTAAAGGCAAGCCTATGCAGCGTCTGTATCGGAAACGCATTGTTCTCGGCGTCGGCGGCGGCATTGCCGCTTACAAGAGCGCCGAACTGGTTCGCCGACTCCTCGACCAGGGCGCTGAAGTGCGCGTGGTCATGACCCGTGGCGGCAGTGAATTCATTACCCCGCTGACCATGCAGGCCCTGTCCGGGCACCCGGTCCATATGGACCTGCTCGACCCTGCAGCCGAAGCCGCAATGGGTCATATCGAGCTGGCGAAGTGGGCTGATCTGGTGCTGATCGCCCCCGCCACCGCGGACCTGATCGCGCGATTGGCCCAGGGTATCGCCGATGACCTGTTGACCACCCTGGTACTGGCCACCGACGCCACCGTCGCTATTGCCCCGGCCATGAACCAGGCCATGTGGCGCGACCCGGCGACCCAGGCCAACACCCAATTGCTCGAAAGCCGTGGCCTGCGGGTGTTCGGCCCGGCCTCCGGGAGCCAGGCCTGTGGCGACGTCGGCATGGGCCGCATGCTCGAAGCCGACGACCTCGCGCTCTGTGCCGCCGAGTGTTTCAAACGCCAGTCGCTGACCGGCAAACACGTGCTGATCACCGCCGGCCCGACCCAGGAAAACATCGACCCGGTGCGCTACATCACCAACCACAGCTCCGGAAAAATGGGCTTCGCCCTCGCGGAAGCGGCTGTCGAGGCCGGCGCCCGAGTGACCCTGATCACCGGCCCGGTGCATTTGCCGACCCCGGATCGGGTGACCCGAATCGATGTGGTCAGCGCCCGGGACATGCTTGCCGCCTGCGAAGCCGCGATCCCCTGCGACCTGTTCATCGCCTCCGCGGCGGTCGCCGACTACCGACCCGAAGTCGTCGCTCCACAAAAACTCAAGAAAGACCCTACGAACGGCGACGGCTTGTTACTGCAGATGGTGCGCAACCCGGACATTCTGGCCAGCATCGCCACCCGTCCCGACCGTCCGTTCAGTGTCGGCTTCGCGGCTGAAACCGAACATCTGCTCGACTACGCTGCACGCAAATTGAAAGACAAAAACCTCGATTTGATCGTTGCCAACGATGTCGCCAACCCGAGCATTGGCTTCAACAGCGAGGAAAACGCCTGCAGCGTGATTGACCGGGAGTTGCACGCAACTCTCTTCGCCCAGACCAGCAAGGGCAAGATTGCCCGCCAGCTGATCACCTTTATCGCCGAACGTCTGAACCAGGTTTAATTTACATGCACGCTTTGCAAGCCAAGATCCTCGATCCACGCATCGGTACCGAATTCCCGCTGCCGCAGTACGCCACACCGGGCTCCGCCGGCCTCGACCTGCGGGCGATGCTGGAAAAAGACACCGTCATCAAGCCAGGCGAAACCCTGCTGATCCCTACCGGCCTGTCGGTGTACATCGGCGATCCGGGCCTGGCGGCGCTGATTCTGCCGCGCTCCGGCCTGGGCCATAAGCACGGCATCGTGCTGGGCAACCTGGTCGGCCTGATCGACTCCGATTACCAGGGCCCGCTGATGGTGTCGTGCTGGAACCGTGGCCAGACCGATTTCAACATCGTGGTTGGCGAACGCCTGGCCCAGTTGGTGCTGGTGCCCGTGGTTCAAGCGCACTTCGAGCTGGTCGAAAAATTCGACGAAAGCCAGCGCGGCGTAGGCGGTTTCGGACACACCGGCAGTCACTAATCACAGAAAGGCCGGGCGCCCTGCCCGGCCTGAAACCCGCACTTTGTATTTCAGGGACGAAATAATTGCGCAGACTTCATTCGGAAGCTTTACCACCGAAAATCAAGGCATTGACGGGCCATTCGGTTGCGGATTCTGGTGACATGGCCTTTGCACACCACGAACTCTCTGCCGAATACGCCGTCATATCCTTCACTTTGAGACTGCCGACGAGTTTTTCGCAGGCAGGCCCAGCCACTTTCGAGATGGAGCATTTCCAGAAATGAGCACCCCAGGTCAAGTCGCACCGACGTTCCCCGACAGCATTTTCCGCGCCTACGACATCCGCGGCACCGTCCCGGAATTCTTGAACGCTGAAACCGCTTACTGGCTCGGCCGCGCCATCGGCTCCCAGAGCCTGGCCCAGGATGAACCAAACATTTCCGTTGGCCGCGACGGCCGCCTGTCCGGTCCAGAGCTGGTGGAACGACTGATCCAGGGCCTGGCCGACAGCGGATGCCACGTCAGCGATGTCGGCCTGGTACCAACGCCTGCGCTGTATTACGCCGCCAACGTACTGGCCGGCAAATCCGGGGTGATGCTTACCGGTAGCCACAACCCGTCGAACTACAACGGCTTCAAGATCGTCATTGCCGGTGACACCCTGGCGAACGAACAGATCCAGGCCCTGCACGAACGCCTCAAGACCAACAACCTGAGCAGCGGCAAGGGCAGCATCACCAAGGTCGAGATCCTCGATCGCTACAACACCGAAATCGTCCAGGACATCAAACTGGCTCGCCGCCTGAAAGTGGTAGTCGATTGCGGCAACGGCGCCGCCGGCGTGATCGCCCCTCAACTGATCGAAGCCCTGAACTGCGAAGTCATCCCGCTGTTCTGCGAAGTCGACGGCAACTTCCCGAACCATCACCCGGATCCGGGCAAGCCTGAAAACCTCGTTGACCTGATCGCCAAGGTCAAGGAAACCAATGCCGACCTGGGCCTGGCCTTCGACGGCGATGGCGACCGTGTAGGCGTCGTCACCAACACCGGCAGCATCGTCTTCCCGGACCGCCTGCTGATGCTGTTCGCCCGCGACGTCGTGGCGCGCAACCCGGATGCGGAAATCATCTTCGACGTCAAATGCACCCGTCGCCTGACCCCATTGATCAAGGAATACGGTGGTCGTCCGCTAATGTGGAAGACCGGTCACTCGTTGATCAAAAAGAAAATGAAGCAAACTGGCGCCCTGCTCGCAGGCGAAATGAGCGGACACATCTTCTTCAAGGAACGCTGGTTCGGTTTCGACGACGGCATCTACAGCGCCGCGCGGCTGCTGGAGATCCTCAGCAAGGAAAAATCCACTGCGGAAGAATTGTTTGCGACCTTCCCGAACGATATTTCTACGCCGGAAATCAATATCCATGTGACCGAAGAGAGCAAATTCAGCATCATTGATGCACTGCACGACGCGCAGTGGGGCGAAGGTGCCAAACTGACCACCATCGATGGTGTGCGAGTCGACTACGCCGAAGGCTGG
Source organism: Pseudomonas sp. KH_050 (assembly GCF_057838875.1). Lineage (NCBI taxonomy): Bacteria > Pseudomonadati > Pseudomonadota > Gammaproteobacteria > Pseudomonadales > Pseudomonadaceae > Pseudomonas > Pseudomonas sp. KH_050. The sequence continues at coordinate 6,481,742 of NZ_CM174478.1, forward strand.
GGCCTGGTTCGCGCCTCCAACACCACACCGGTGCTGGTACTGCGTTTCGAGGCTGATAGCGAGGCCGAGTTGCAGCGCATCAAGGACGTGTTCCACGCCCAGCTGAAACGCGTTGCCCCTGACCTACAACTACCGTTCTGATTGACTAGATAGTTTCACCGGAGCCCTGAATGACCCTCGAACGCGATGCCGCCGCCAACACCGCCAAGGTTCTATCCGAAGCGCTACCTTATATTCGCCGCTACGTCGGCAAGACGCTGGTGATCAAATATGGCGGTAACGCTATGGAAAGCGACGAGCTGAAAACCGGCTTTGCTCGCGATATCGTGCTGATGAAGGCCGTGGGCATCAACCCGGTGGTCGTTCACGGTGGCGGCCCGCAGATCGGTGATCTGCTCAAGCGGCTGTCGATCGAGAGCCATTTCGTCGATGGCATGCGCGTTACCGATGCGCAGACCATGGACGTGGTGGAGATGGTTCTCGGCGGCCAGGTGAACAAAGACATCGTCAACCTGATCAACCGTCACGGCGGCAGCGCCATCGGCCTGACCGGCAAGGACGCCGAGCTGATTCGCGCGAAAAAGCTCACCGTCACCCGGCAGACGCCGGAAATGACCACGCCGGAAATCATCGACATCGGCCACGTTGGCGAAGTAGTCGGGATCAACACCGACCTGCTGAACCTGCTGGTCAAAGGTGATTTCATCCCGGTCATCGCACCTATCGGTGTCGGCGCCAACGGCGAGTCGTACAACATCAACGCCGACCTGGTAGCCGGCAAAGTCGCTGAAGCCCTCAAGGCCGAGAAGCTGATGCTGCTGACCAACATTGCCGGCTTGATGGACAAGTCCGGCAAAGTCCTGACCGGCCTGACCACCGAGCAGGTCAACGAGCTGATCGCTGACGGGACCATCTACGGCGGCATGCTGCCGAAGATCCGTTGCGCACTGGAAGCGGTGCAAGGCGGCGTGACCACCTCGCACATCATCGACGGTCGTGTACCGAACGCGGTGCTGCTGGAAATCTTCACCGACACCGGTGTGGGTACATTGATCAGCAATCGCAAGCGTCACTAAGCGATGCATATAAAAAGACCCCGCTCAGCCTGGCTGAGCGGGGTCTTTTTGTTTGTGCTTTCCCTATGGGATTGCCGTCAGACGCCGAATTGTGCGCGGTAGGCTTCAACCGCAGGCAAATGCTGCTTGAGCTGCGGATCGTCAGCCAGGAATTCGAGCACCTGGTTAAGCGAAACAATGCTGATCACTGGGATGCCGAAGTCACGCTCCACTTCCTGGATGGCCGACAATTCACCATTGCCACGCTCCTGACGGTTCAGGGCGATCAGCACGCCAGCAGCCTTGGCGCCGTCCTGGGAAGCGATGATCTGCATCACTTCACGGATGGCGGTGCCCGCGGTGATCACGTCGTCGATGATCAGCACATCACCCGCCAGCGGAGCGCCAACCAGGCTGCCACCCTCACCGTGGGCCTTGGCTTCCTTGCGGTTAAAGCACCATGGCAGATCGAGCTGATGGTGCTCAGCCAGTGCCACAGCCGTCGTCGCCGCCAAAGGAATGCCTTTGTAGGCCGGGCCGAACAGTACGTCGAAAGAAATGCCGCTTTCAACAATGGCTGCCGCGTAGAAACGACCGAGCTGCGCCAGGGCCGAACCGCTGTTGAACAGACCGGCATTGAAGAAGTAAGGACTGGTACGCCCGGACTTCAGGGTGAACTCACCGAAGCGCAAAACGCCGCGATCGATGGCAAAACGAATGAAATCGCGCTGATACGCCTGCATGAAAAAAGCCCCAATATCACGGATTTAGCTAATTAGGTAGACCTCGGGTATCATACACGCACGCGATTTTTGGGGCCATTTATGCGGATCATCAGTGTGAACGTCAATGGTATTCAGGCTGCAGTCGAGCGTGGTTTGCTCAGTTGGCTACAAGCACAGAATGCCGACGTCATCTGCCTGCAGGACACCCGCGCCTCCGCCTTTGAACTGGACGACCCAGCCTTCCAACTGGATGGCTACTTCCTTTATGCCTGCGAAGCTGAAGTCCCCGCCCAAGGTGGCGTGGCTTTGTATTCGCGGCTGCAACCGAAGGCTGTCATCAGCGGTCTCGGTTTCGAGACGGCGGACCGCTACGGGCGCTACCTGCAAGCCGATTTCGACAAGGTCAGCATCGCAACCTTGCTGCTTCCATCAGGGCAGAATGGCGATGAAGACTTGAACCAGAAGTTCAAGCTTATGGACGACTTCGCCCGTTATCTGGATAAACAGCGGCGCAAACGGCGCGAGTACATTTATTGTGGCTCGCTCTACGTGGCGCAACAGAAGCTGGATATCAAGAACTGGCGCGACAGCCAGCAATCTCCGGGTTTCCTGGCACCTGAACGGGCCTGGATGGACGAGATTGTCGGCAACATGGGCTATGTCGATGCACTGCGTGAAGTCAGCCGTGAAGGTGACCAGTACAGCTGGTGGCCAGACAACGAACAGGCCGAGATGCTCAACCTGGGCTGGCGTTTCGACTACCAGCTGCTGACTCCGGGCCTGCGTCGTTTCGTCCGTAGCGCACGCTTGCCACGTCAGCCACGCTTCTCGCAGCATGCACCACTGATTGTGGATTACGACTGGACGCTGACTATCTAAGCGTCTTTTCGCAGCCACAAAAAAGCCGACAACGATGTCGGCTTTTTTGTGTCCGCTGTCCCGTCCTGAATAAGGTTTACACCTTCTGGCTTCTTTTCAGGAAGGCGCAAGGGATTGCGGTGAGCGCTTACTTGATCAGCCGCCAGGTGAACGGATAGCGATACGGCTGCCCTTCATTGGCCTTGACCCCGGCGATGATCGTCAGCACCAAAGCGCCGATCGCCACCAGTCCGAGCAGGAAGAACCCGATCACCACCACCATCAGCAAGAAGCAGATCGCCGAGGCAATGGCGACGGTGATCTGGAAGTTCAGCGCTTCCTTGCCCTGCGCATCGATGAACGGGTCCGTCTCGCGCTTCATCTGCCAGAGAATCAGTGGCCCGATCAAGGTACCGAATGGAATCCAGATTCCCAGCAACGCGGAGAGGTGACAAAACATCGCCCACTGGCGAACCTCGCGGCTCGGCGCAGGCAGTGGTAGTTGATCCTCACTCATGGTGATGCTCTCCTTGCTGGAAGTCAGGACAATCAGTCAGCCAGAGCAGCTTTCTGCAGCTCGAAAATCTCGTTCATGCCTTTGTTCGCCAACGCCAGCATCGCGTTCAGCTCTTCAGGCTGGAACGGTGCGCCTTCGGCAGTGCCCTGAACCTCAATGAAGCCACCGGTGCTGGTCATCACGACGTTGAGATCAGTCTCGGCAGCCGAGTCTTCCAGGTAGTCCAGATCAAGCACTGGCTCGCCCTGATACATACCCACCGAAACAGCCGCGATCATTTGCTTGAGCGGGTCACCGCCTTTCAGGCCGCCACGCTTCTTGATCACTTTCAAGGCATCGATCAGGGCAACCATGGCGCCGGTGATCGACGCAGTGCGAGTGCCGCCATCGGCCTGGATCACATCGCAATCGACGAACAGGGTGACATCGCCCAGCGCGGACATGTCCAGTGCGGCGCGCAGGGAACGGCCGATCAAACGCTGGATCTCCAGAGTGCGACCGCCTTGCTTGCCACGGCTCGCTTCACGCTGGTTACGCTCGCCAGTGGCGCGCGGCAGCATGCCGTACTCAGCAGTCAACCAACCCTGGCCCTGACCCTTGAGGAAGCGCGGCACGCCATTTTCGACGCTGACCGTGCAAATCACCTTGGTATCACCGAACTCGACCAGTACAGATCCCTCGGCGTGTTTGGTGTAGTTGCGGGTGATGCGGATCGAGCGGAGCTGATCGGCAGCGCGACCACTTGGACGTTTCATAGGGAATACCTGTACGGGGACGGAAATCTGCCGAGCATTATAGAGCCCGCAGCACCGACTGGGCACTTCTAAAAAATCCGCGTCGCGACCGAAGGCTCTGAACAGGGGCCTGAAGCTGACCGTCGGGCGCCTGCAGCGCTTTGTCACACGCCGGGTTTGGGAGCATTCGCTGCACTGCGTTACAATCCTGCGCCTTTGCAGCCTGTCGGCTTTAATTTATCCATCAGGCCCGCTCAAACCCTCTGAGGTTGGGAGCGGGCCCGAATCGCGAGGTACCTCCATGGTGCATAGCATGACCGCCTTCGCCCGCGTCGAAAAAGCCGGCACCCAAGGCACCCTGAGCTGGGAGTTGCGCTCGGTCAACAGCCGCTACCTGGAACCGCACTTGCGTCTGCCAGAGTCTTTTCGCGACCTTGAGGGCGCCGTGCGCGAAGCGCTGCGCCAGGGTTTGTCTCGCGGAAAACTCGAATGCACCCTGCGCTTCACCGAAGAAACCACCGGCAAGCCGTTGCAGGTTGATCGCGAGCGCGCCGCGCAACTGGTCGCCGCAGCAGAGACCGTGGCCAGCCTGATCAAGCACCCTGCAGCCCTGAACCCGCTGGAAGTCCTGGCCTGGCCAGGCGTGCTGGTGGCCGACGCGAGCGACCCGCAAGCGCTGAACGCTGAAGCCCTGAACCTGTTCAACCAAGGCTTGAAAGAACTGAAGAATGGCCGCGAGCGCGAAGGCGCAGAGCTGGCCCGGCTGATCAACGAACGCCTGAACTCCATAGAAGAAGACGTGGTGACCCTGCGCGTGCTGGTCCCGCAAATGCTCGCGAACCAACGCCAGAAAGTCCTCGACCGCTTTGCCGACATGAAGGCCGAGCTGGACCCGCAGCGCGTGGAACAGGAAATGGTCATGCTCGCGCAAAAAAGCGACGTGGCTGAAGAGCTGGACCGGTTGAGCACCCACATCATCGAAGTTCGCCGCGTGCTCAAGTCCGGCGGCGCCGCCGGTCGGCGCCTGGACTTCCTGATGCAGGAGCTCAACCGCGAAGCCAACACACTGGGCTCCAAAGCCTTCGACCCGCGCAGCACCCAGGCTGCGGTCAACCTCAAAGTGTTGATCGAGCAGATGCGCGAACAAGTGCAGAATATTGAGTAAGGCTACCCGACATGACCCACAGCACCGGCACCCTCTACATCATTTCCGCGCCTTCGGGCGCGGGCAAGACCAGCCTGGTCAAGGCTCTGATCGACGCGCAGCCGCAAATCCGCGTATCGGTCTCCCACACCACCCGCGCCATGCGCCCGGGTGAAGTCGACGGCGTGAATTACAACTTCGTCGACCGTTCCGAGTTCGTGCGGATGATCGAACACGGTGATTTCCTCGAGCGCGCCGAAGTCTTCGGTAACCTCTATGGCACCTCGCAAAGCCATTTGCAGCAGACCCTGGATGAAGGCCACGACCTGATTCTGGAAATCGACTGGCAAGGCGCCGAGCAAGTACGCAAGTTGATGCCCCAGGCCCGCTCGATCTTCATTCTGCCGCCGTCCCAGCAGGCCTTGCGCCAGCGCCTGACCAATCGCGGCCAGGACAGCGACGAAATCATCGAAGGCCGGATGCGTGAAGCGGTCAGCGAGATGAGCCATTACGTCGACTACGACTACCTGATCATCAACGATGACTTCGCTACTGCGCTGGAGGATCTGAAAGCGATTTTCCGCGCCCACCAGCTCCATCAAAAGCGCCAGCAGCAGCGTTCCGGCAAATTACTGGCCGAACTGTTGGGCTAAAGAGCACTTCCCAAAACCGCTGCAAGGGCTTTACATTGGCACTTGTAGCGCAATGGAGAGCTCGGCGAAAAATCAGCGCTTCCCTAAACGCTGGTGATTTTTTAAACTGTTGAGTCCGCTCGCCCATCCGGGCAGCGCGCATATTGCATTTGCTACGAGGAATACCATGGCCCGCGTAACCGTTGAAGACTGCCTAGATCACGTGGCTAACCGCTTTGAGCTGGTCATGCTCTCTACCAAACGTGCTCGTCAATTGGCGACCGGCGGCAAAGAGCCAAAGCTGGCCTGGGAAAACGACAAACCTACAGTAATGGCGTTGCGTGAAATCGCAGCGGGCCTGATGAGCTATGAAGTCATCGCTGAAGCTGAAATCGTTGAAGACGAACCGCTGTTCGCGGCGTTCGAGGACGAGTCCAACGAGGCCGTCTAAGCCTATGCCTGGTCGACGTAGCACGGCGCAGGGTCAAAGCTATCGGCAGGAGCCATCATGCCGAGCATAGACGCCCTCGCCGATCGCTTATCGACCTATCTCGGCAAGGACCAGGTCAACCTGGTTCGCCGAGCGTACTTCTACGCCGAACAAGCCCACGACGGGCAACGCCGGCGTAGCGGTGAAGCCTACGTCACGCACCCGCTGGCGGTGGCGAATATTCTTGCCGACATGCATATGGACCATCAGAGCCTGATGGCGGCCATGCTGCATGACGTGATCGAAGACACCGGTATTGCCAAGGAAGCGCTCTCGGCGCAGTTCGGTGAAACCGTGGCCGAACTGGTCGACGGGGTCAGCAAACTGACCCAGATGAACTTCGAGACCAAGGCCGAAGCCCAAGCCGAAAACTTCCAGAAAATGGCCATGGCCATGGCCCGCGATATTCGCGTGATCCTGGTCAAGCTGGCCGACCGCCTGCACAACATGCGGACCCTGGAAGTGCTGTCCGGCGAGAAACGCCGGCGGATCGCCAAGGAAACCCTGGAGATCTATGCTCCCATCGCCAACCGCCTGGGCATGCACAGCATCCGCATAGAGTTCGAAGACCTCGGCTTCAAGGCCATGCACCCGATGCGTTCCGCGCGAATCTACCAGGCGGTCAAACGCGCCCGGGGCAACCGCAAGGAAATCGTCAACAAGATCGAAGAATCCCTCAGCCACTGCCTGGCCATCGACGGCATTCAGGGCGAGGTCAGCGGTCGACAGAAACACATCTACGGCATCTACAAGAAGATGCGCGGCAAGCGTCGGGCGTTCAACGAGATCATGGACGTCTACGCGTTCCGCATCATCGTCGACAAGGTCGATACCTGCTACCGAGTGCTCGGGGCTGTACATAACTTGTATAAACCATTGCCGGGGCGCTTCAAGGATTACATCGCGATTCCCAAGGCCAACGGCTATCAGTCACTGCATACCACGCTGTTCGGCATGCACGGCGTACCGATCGAGATCCAGATCCGCACCCGTGAAATGGAAGAGATGGCGAACAACGGCATCGCCGCCCATTGGCTGTACAAATCCACCGGCGACGAGCAGCCCAAGGGCACTCATGCCCGTGCTCGCCAATGGGTCAAGGGCGTGCTGGAGATGCAGCAGCGCGCTGGCAATTCCCTCGAATTCATCGAAAGCGTGAAGATCGACCTGTTCCCGGACGAGGTCTACGTCTTCACGCCCAAAGGCCGGATCATGGAGCTGCCCAAAGGCTCCACGGCGGTCGACTTCGCTTACGCGGTCCACACCGACGTCGGCAACAGCTGCATCGCCTGCCGGATCAACCGTCGACTGGCACCGCTGTCCGAACCGCTGCAAAGTGGCTCGACCGTGGAAATCGTCAGCGCTCCGGGCGCGCGACCAAACCCGGCCTGGCTCAACTTCGTGGTCACCGGCAAGGCCCGCACGCATATTCGTCACGCCCTGAAACTGCAGCGCCGCTCCGAGTCCATCAGCCTTGGCGAGCGCCTGCTGAACAAGGTGCTCAATGGTTTCGACAGCTCGCTGGAAAAAATCCCGGCCGAGCGCATCAAGGCGATGCTCACCGAATACCGACTCGAATTGATCGAAGACCTGCTCGAAGACATCGGCCTGGGCAATCGCATGGCCTATGTCGTCGCCCGCCGCCTGATCGGCGAAGGCGAGCAGCTACCGAGCGCCGAAGGGCCGCTGGCGATTCGTGGCACTGAAGGCCTGGTCCTCAGCTACGCCAAATGTTGCACGCCGATCCCTGGCGACCCGATTGTCGGCCACCTGTCCGCAGGCAAAGGGATGGTGGTGCACCTGGACAATTGCCGCAACATCAGTGAAATCCGCCACAACCCGGAAAAATGCATCCAGCTTTCCTGGGCCAAGGATGTCACTGGCGAATTCAACGTTGAACTGCGCGTCGAGCTGGAACACCAGCGCGGCCTGATCGCCCTGCTGGCCAGCAGCGTCAATGCCGCCGACGGTAACATCGAAAAAATCAGCATGGACGAACGTGATGGTCGCATCAGCGTGGTCCAACTGGTTGTCAGCGTGCACGACCGCGTACACCTGGCCCGCGTGATCAAGAAACTGCGCGCCCTGACCGGGGTCACCCGCATCACTCGCATGCGTGCATAGCTCCCCCAAATAGCCCAGCCCATTACAAGGAGTCATAAATGACCAAGACTGTTATCACCAGCGACAAGGCACCTGCTGCCATCGGCACGTATTCCCAGGCAATCAAGGCTGGCAATACGGTCTACATGTCCGGCCAGATCCCGCTGGACCCGAAAACCATGGAACTGGTCGAGGGCTTCGAAGCCCAGACCGTTCAAGTTTTCGAGAACCTCAAGGCCGTGGCTGAAGCCGCCGGTGGTTCGTTCAAGGACATCGTAAAACTGAACATCTTCCTCACCGACCTGAGCCACTTCGCCAAGGTCAACGAGATCATGGGCAAATACTTCGACCAGCCTTACCCTGCCCGCGCCGCCATCGGTGTTGCGGCACTGCCAAAAGGCTCGCAGGTCGAGATGGACGCCATTCTCGTCATCGAGTAACTCTGGTCACAGGTCTGGCGCAGCCATCGTGCTGCGCCATTTTCGTTTTGAAAGGATTCCCTCATGCGCAAAGCGCTTGCTCTCTCGTTGCTCGCCGTTTTTCTCGGCGGCTGTGCCAGCGACCCCGCCGACCGCGACATCAGCGGCACCTGGATCAACCAGTCGGCAATCGATGCTGCTGCCAAAGGCGGCCCCTTGCGTGAAGCCCTCCAGGCCTATGGTCCAAACCTGGAATGGGACATCAACACCCGAGCCGGTCAGGCGCGATACACCAACGGTTTTGAAAACGTCGATGGCAAGCTGCTGGGTGAAGAGTCCGGCGCCTGGAAGGTCGACTTTTATGGCAGCTCCGCCAGCGAGCTGAGTCGCGACGGCAAACAACTGCAACAAGCGGCATCCGACTCCGAACCGGAACAGGTTTTCGATCGGGCACAAGACACGGTTCCCGCAGGCGCACCGATCGGCGCCAGCTTCGAACGAGCCCTGTACTCCGCCTACATGGGCGGCGGCTGGAAAATCCTCAGCGGCCCTGGCGAAGGCAACACCGCTCGGTTCCAGGCCGATGGCCGGATTGAAGGCTTGCCAGGCGCAGATCGCTACGCGCTATGCCTGGCTGGCGATTGCGCGTCCATGAGCGGTGGCTATGACAATGTCTGGCTGCAGCAAGGCGAACAGGGCAATCCGTGGATTTTCACCCGCAAAGGCGATCAACTGGAGATCTTCCAGGCGGTCAACGGGTCCCGGGCCGATGAAGTACCCTCGCTTACTCCGGGTACTCGACAGTGGTTACTGGAAAAGCAGTGATCGCAAAAACAAAAAGGAGCCCGATGGCTCCTTTTTTTTGCCTGAGCGCCACCCCAGCACCTATATCAAACGCTCAGGCCGTCTGCAGGCGCTCAAGATCGGCAACACTGTTTTCCGGGTCCACCCCCCCACAGCCTTCATATACTGGAACCTGTCAAAGCCCCCGATTACAAATTGTCTGGAGGCTCGTTCAAGGATGCCTCCATGCGCAAAGCGCTTATAGCTTCTACATTGCTCGCCATACTCCTCGGCGGCTGTGCCCATGCCCCCACAGACCCTGATATCAGCGGCATCTGGATCAACCAGCAGGCCATTGATGCGGTGGCCAAAGGCGGCCCGCTACTCAATTCGCTGTATGCCTATGGTCCAAACCTGGAATGGAACATCAACACAAAGGACGGCCAGGTTCGCTACTTCTCCAATGGTTTTGAGAACATCGAAGGAAAGCTGCTTGGCGAGCAAGCGGGCCTCTGGCGAATCGATTTTTCTAGCCACTACACCACCGAACTCAAGCGCATGGATGGGCAACTGAAGCAAAACGCCAACCCCTACGAACCCGAACAGGTGTTTAACCTGGCCCAGCATCCAGCGCCCGCCGGCGCCCCACTGGGAACCACGTTCAAACACGCGCTCTACACAGCCTATATGGGTGGCGCGTGGAAAATCATCAAAGGTCAGGACACAGGCAACACTGTGCACTTCACAGCCGGTGGCACGGTTTCCGGCCTGCCCGGCGCCGACCGGTACGCTTTATGCCTTGGCGGTGATTGCGCGAACATGAACGGCGACTATCAGAACCTTTGGCTTGCGAAAGGAGCGAAAGAAGACGCTTGGCTTTTTGCCAGAAAGGGCAAGCATTTAGAAATATTCAAATACATCAACACCTCCCTTCCAGACGAGCAACCCACGTATGTCGCCACAACTCTCCAATGGCTGCTGGAAAAACAGTGACCCAAAACAAAGGAGCCCGCGGACCCCTTTTTCTTCAGGCATAAGCGCACAAGTAGCTCAACGACCACCTTCAAGAATTGCCACATAACCTTCACGGAAACTCGGATAACGCGGCACCCAGCCCAACGCCCGGGCCCGGGCATTGCTGCAACGCTTGCTGCCGTTGCGGCGGACACTGGCATCGGCCGCCCACTCGGTCACTCCCAGATACTCGCGCAACCAGCCGAGCACTTCCGCCAGCGGCACAGGCGCATCGTCGACGCCGATGTAGCAGTCCTGCAGTGCCACCCCCCGATGCTCTGCCTGGAGCAGGAACGCCAGCAGACCAGCAGCGTCATCGACGTGAATCCGGTTGCCATACAGCGGCGGGTCGATCGCCACGCGATAACCCTGGCGCACCTGGGTTAACAACCACTCGCGGCCCGGCCCGTAAATGCCGGTCAAGCGCACCAGACTGGCCGGCATGCCGCTCTGCAAAGCCACTTGCTCAGCCTCGAGCATCAAGCGTCCGGAGTAACCACCGGCTTCGGTTGGCGAATTTTCATCGACCCATTCGCCCGTCTGCTGGCCATACACGCTACTGCTGGAGACGAACAACAGGCGCTTCGGCTGCTGCCCATGCTGCTTCATCCAGCCCAGCACATGCTGCAGGCCTTCGACATAGGCGACGCGATAGCCCGCCTCGTCGTGTACCGTGGCCGCCGCGCAATACACCAGGTAATCCACCGGTGCAGTCGGCCAGTCAGCCGGGCATTGCTCACTGAACAGATCGCCCGCTATCCCTTCGACACCGCTCGGCAGGCGTGAAATGTTGCGCCGCAGCCCGTAAACCCGCCAATCCTCGGCCAGCAATTGCGTGGCCAGGCGGCTGCCGACATCACCGCAGCCAGCGATCAAAACAGAAGGGGTGGTCATCACAAAACTCCTTTCAGAAGCACATAGCCTGGCGTCAAGAACGGACCGGCGGCTAGCAATCAAAGAAAAAAAGATACTCTATTACTTTTGTTAACAAGAATTACTTGCAATAATGCCTGCCTATTTTGTTCTCGGCCCTGCGAGGCCTGGAAGGACATCCACCCTCTATTTCTCTCAGGTCCGGCCAGCATGACAAGTAATCAACTCCCCGCTTCGCCAACCAAACTTCCGAGCCCGTCAGGCACATGGCGCATGGTAACAGCGCTGCTGTTCAGCCTGCTGCTGGCGCCGACCGCCGTTTTTGCCGATGAACCTGTGCCAGCCACCCCGCCTGCCGCTGCTCATGGCAACGCCGAGCCTGCTGCTCCGGTTGTGACTCCGGTCGCTGCCGACCCGGCGCTGGCCGCTGAAGGCGCGCCACTCGAAGACTTGCCTGAAGTACTCGAAGCGGACAACTCGCTGGGCATGGCCCACGATCTGTCGCCTTGGGGCATGTACCAGAATGCTGACATCATCGTGAAAATCGTGATGATCGGCCTGGCCATCGCTTCGATCATCACCTGGACCATCTGGATCGCCAAGGGCTTTGAGCTGCTGGGCGCCAAGCGTCGTCTGCGCGGTGAAATCGCCCACCTGAAAAAAGCCACCACCCTCAAAGAAGCCAGCGCCACCGCCGCCAAGGCAGGCACCCTTGCCAACCTGCTGGTCCACGACGCACTGGAAGAAATGCGCCTGTCGGTCAACAGCCGTGAAAAAGAAGGCATCAAGGAACGCGTCGCCTTCCGCCTCGAGCGCCTGGTTGCAGCCTGTGGCCGCAACATGAGCAGCGGCACCGGCGTGCTGGCAACCATCGGTTCCACCGCGCCCTTCGTCGGCCTGTTCGGTACCGTGTGGGGCATCATGAACAGCTTCATCGGTATCGCGAAGACCCAGACCACCAACCTCGCCGTGGTTGCTCCCGGTATTGCCGAAGCCCTGCTGGCAACGGCACTGGGCCTGGTAGCAGCGATCCCCGCGGTAGTGATCTACAACGTCTTCGCCCGCTCCATCGCCGGTTACAAGGCACAGGTTTCCGATGCTTCGGCAGAGGTCCTGCTGCTGGTCAGCCGCGACCTCGACCACCTGCCTACCGAGCGCAGCTCGCAACCGCACATGGTGAAAGTGGGGTAATCGGCCATGGGCCTGCATTTGAAAGAAGGCGCTGACGACGATCTCGCCGAGAACCATGAAATCAACGTAACGCCGTTTATCGACGTGATGCTGGTGTTGCTGATCATCTTCATGGTCGCCGCACCGCTGGCGACTGTGGACATCAAAGTCGACCTGCCGGCCTCGACCGCCAAACCGGCGCCGCGGCCAGAGAAACCGGTGTTCCTCAGCGTCAAGGCTGATCAGCGCCTGTTCCTCGGTGAAGACGAAGTCAAAGCCGAAACCCTCGGCGCGACTCTCGATGCCAAGACCCAGGGCAAGAAGGACACCACAATCTTCTTCCAGGCCGATAAAGGCGTGGACTACGGTGACTTGATGAGCGTGATGGATGCCCTGCGGGCAGCCGGCTACCTCAAAGTCGGCCTGGTCGGACTTGAGACGGCAGCCAAGAAATGATCACGACGCGCCAAAAGCTGACGCGTTACAGCGGTAGCCTGGCCGTGGTGCTGGGCGTCCACGCGGTCGCGATTCTCCTCGCGCTCAACTGGTCCTCGCCACAACCGGTCGAACTGCCACCGCTGGCGATGATGGTCGAACTGGCGCCGCTACCGGCACCACCTCCACCGGCACCGCCCAAAGTCGTGACGCCACCGCAACCACCGGCACCGGTGGAAGAACTGCCGCTGCCAAAACTCGCGGAAGCGCCGAAGCCGACTATCTCCGTACCCAAGCCGGTAAAACTCAAGCCAAAGCCACAACCACCCAAGCCTGTGGAGAAAAAGCCGGAGCTGCCAAAGGAAAAACCTTCCGAGGAAAAACCTAGCGACGCTCCGCCGACTCCTGCGCCCACGGAGAAATCCGCGGCGCCTGCACCCGGCCCTACCATGGCGCAAAAGGCCGCGAAGGAAAGCTGGCAAGGTACGTTGTTGGCGCACCTGCAAAAGTACAAAAAGTATCCGGCTGGGGCTCAAGCGCGCGGCAAGGAAGGTCTGAACCGTCTTCGCTTCGTAGTCGATGCCGAAGGCAACGTGCTGTCCTTTGAGCTAGTGGGACGTTCGGGCAATGCCGATCTGGACCGGGCCACCCTGGAAATGATTCGCCGCGCCCAACCACTGCCCAAACCGCCGGCCGACATGCTGAGCAATGGCTCGATTGAAATCGTCGCCCCCTTCGTTTATTCCCTGGAAAAACGTCGCCGCTAAGACAGAACCCTTGTGGCGAGGGGGCTTGCCCCCTCGCCACAAGAGCCTTTTGCATATCCATCCCCGCCAAACATGCATTGCAGAGTGTCGTAGTCACCTCTCTCTCTGATAACGTGCGTCTATCGATTGCAGCCGGTATGCTTGGCCTGCAACCTCATGGACGCCGCTATGACTCTCACAGAATTACGTTACATCGTTACCCTCGCTCAAGAGCAGCACTTCGGCCACGCGGCCGAGCGTTGCCATGTCAGCCAGCCGACCCTGTCGGTCGGCGTGAAAAAGCTTGAAGACGAACTCGGTGTGCTGATTTTCGAGCGCAGCAAAAGTGCGGTGCGCCTGACGCCCGTCGGCGAAGGCATCGTCGCCCAGGCCCAGAAGGTTCTTGAACAGGCCCAAGGCATCCGCGAATTGGCCCAGGCCGGCAAAAACCAACTGACCGCGCCGCTGAAAGTCGGTGCAATCTACACAGTCGGGCCGTATCTGTTCCCGCATCTGATTCCGCAACTGCACCGGGTCGCCCCGCAGATGCCGTTGTACATCGAAGAAAACTTTACCCACGTATTGCGTGACAAACTGCGCAACGGCGAGCTGGACGCGATCATCATCGCCCTGCCGTTCAACGAAGCGGACGTGCTGACCCTGCAGCTGTACGACGAGCCGTTCTACGTACTGATGCCAAGCGGGCACCCCTGGACCCAGAAGAACACCATCGACGCCAGCCTGCTCAACGACAAGAGCCTGCTGCTGCTCGGCGAAGGTCACTGCTTCCGCGATCAGGTACTCGAGGCTTGCCCGACCCTGGCCAAAGGCAGCGACGGCGCCAAGCACACCACGGTCGAGTCCAGCTCCCTGGAAACCATTCGGCACATGGTCGCTTCCGGCCTCGGCATCTCGATCCTGCCACTCTCGGCGGTGGACAGCCATCACTACTCTCCAGGCGTGATCGAAGTTCGCCCGCTGACGCCGCCAGCGCCGTTCCGCACTGTAGCGATCGCCTGGCGCGCCAGCTTCCCACGGCCCAAAGCCATTGAAATCCTCGCCGACTCGATCCGCCTGTGCTCGGTGGCCAAGCCGCCAGCAGCGGCCTGAGCAGGCGCAATGACTGAGCTGTCGAAGGTGCCGGTCACGGCGCTCAAGGGCGTCGGTGAAGCCATGGCCGAGAAACTGGCCAAGGTCGGCCTGGAGAATCTCCAGGACGTCCTGTTTCACCTGCCATTGCGCTATCAGGACCGCACCCGCGTGGTGCCGATCGGCCAATTGCGGCCGGGCCAGGATGCCGTCATCGAAGGTACCGTCAGCGGCGCCGACGTGGTCATGGGCAAGCGTCGCAGCTTGCTGGTGCGCCTGCAGGACGGTACCGGCGGGCTCAGTCTGCGCTTCTATCATTTCAGCAACGCGCAAAAGGAAGGCCTCAAACGCGGTACCCGTGTGCGCTGTTATGGCGAGGCCCGGCCCGGCGCCTCGGGCCTGGAAATCTATCACCCGGAATACCGCGCCATTAACGGCGACGAGCCACCACCGGTTGACCAGACCCTGACGCCGATCTACCCGCTCACCGAAGGCCTGACCCAGCAGCGGCTGCGCCAGCTGTGTCAGCAAACCCTGGCCCTGCTGGGCCCGCAAAGCCTGCCCGACTGGCTGCCGGAAGAACTGGCGCGTGACTACCAGCTGGCGCCGCTGGACGACGCCATTCGTTACCTGCACCACCCACCGGCGGATGCCGACGTCGACGAACTCGCCCTGGGTCATCACTGGGCGCAGCACCGCCTGGCGTTTGAAGAGCTGTTAACCCATCAGCTGTCCCAACAGCGCCTGCGCGAGAGCCTGCGCTCCCAGCGAGCGCCGGCCTTGCCGAAAGCCACAGTGCTGCCCGCAAAATACCTGGCCAACCTGGGCTTCCCGCCGACCGGCGCGCAGCACCGGGTGGGCAACGAAATCGCTTACGACCTCAGTCAGCCCGAGCCGATGCTGCGGCTGAT
Organism: Pseudomonas sp. KH_050; assembly: GCF_057838875.1. Lineage (NCBI taxonomy): Bacteria > Pseudomonadati > Pseudomonadota > Gammaproteobacteria > Pseudomonadales > Pseudomonadaceae > Pseudomonas > Pseudomonas sp. KH_050. The sequence continues at coordinate 6,497,440 of NZ_CM174478.1, forward strand.
CCAGGGCGATGTCGGCGCCGGCAAAACCGTGGTCGCCGCCCTCGCCGCCCTGCAAGCGCTGGAGGCTGGCTATCAGGTCGCACTGATGGCGCCGACCGAGATTCTCGCCGAACAGCACTTCATCAACTTCTCCCGCTGGCTCGAACCGCTGGGCATCGAAACTGCCTGGCTGGCCGGCAAACTCAAAGGCAAAAACCGCGTAGCGGCGCTGGAGCAGATTGCCAACGGCACACCTATGGTGGTCGGCACCCATGCGCTGTTCCAGGACGAAGTGCAGTTCAAGAGCCTGGCCCTGGCAATCATTGACGAGCAGCACCGCTTTGGCGTGCAGCAACGCCTGGCGTTGCGTCAAAAGGGTGTGGGTGGGCGGATGTGTCCGCATCAGCTGATCATGACCGCCACGCCGATTCCGCGCACCCTGGCCATGAGCGCCTACGCCGACCTCGACACCTCGATCCTCGACGAACTGCCGCCCGGCCGGACTCCGGTGAACACCGTGCTGATCACCGATACCAGGCGCATTGAAGTCATCGAACGGGTACGCGCTGCCTGCGCCGAGGGGCGCCAGGCTTACTGGGTGTGCACGCTGATTGAAGAGTCCGAAGAGCTTACCTGCCAGGCCGCCGAAACCACCTATGAAGACCTCACCAGTGCGCTTGGTGAATTGCGGGTTGGACTGATTCACGGGCGGATGAAGCCCGCCGAAAAGGCCGCAGTCATGGCCGAGTTCAAGGCCGGCGCCCTGCAACTGCTGGTGGCGACCACGGTGATCGAAGTCGGCGTCGACGTGCCCAATGCCAGCCTGATGATCATCGAAAACCCCGAACGCCTGGGCCTTGCCCAACTGCACCAGTTGCGCGGGCGGGTGGGCCGCGGCAGCGCCGCCAGTCACTGCGTGCTGCTCTACCATCCTCCACTGTCGCAGATCGGTCGCCAACGCCTGGGCATCATGCGCGAGACCAACGACGGCTTCATCATCGCCGAGAAAGACCTCGAACTGCGCGGCCCCGGCGAGATGCTCGGCACCCGGCAAACCGGTCTGTTGCAGTTCAAGGTCGCCGACCTGATGCGCGACGCCGATCTGCTTCCGGCAGTGCGCGATGCTGCGCAAGCCTTGCTCGAGCGCTGGCCGCAACACGTGAGCCCGCTGCTGGAACGCTGGCTACGACATGGGCAGCAATACGGCCAAGTGTGAGCAGCGTTTCAGTTTTTGAACCAATGGCGTAACCAAGCTGGTTATACTCTTGAAATTGTTCGAAAACGGATACAGGCCATGACTGCCCTCGCTCCAGCAACCCCGCACACTCCGTCTGTTATCCGGCTGCTGCTCGGCAAGCTGGCCATCAGCTACACCGAAGTGCTCGACCATCCCGGCCTTCCCGTCGCGCGCAAGGTTCAGGCGGTTCTGCTGGACGACGCCGTCGGCACCATGATGGTGCTGTTTCCACAAAGCCAATTGCTCGATCTCAACCGTCTCGCCGAGCTGACCGGCCGACGTTTGACAGCGGTGCCGCAGGATCGCCTGGAGCGCATGCTCGGCAAACATAACCTGAGCCTGCTGCCGGGCTTGCCGAGTCTCGCCAGTTCACCGTGCCTGTATGAAGAAAGCCTGCTGCGTGAACCGAGCCTGCTGATCAACTCCGGCGAGCCAGAGTTGCTGCTGGAAGTTTCCCGGCAAGACTTCAAAAACATGCTGAACAAGGCCAGCGCCGCGAACTTCGGCGAAGCCTTGCACAGCATCCGCCCGAACCTCGATCGCCCCCACGATGACCGCGAGGAAATCACCCAGGCGGTGCAGGCCTTTACCGCCAGAAGGATTCAGCAGCGCCTCGAAGAGACCATCGAGATCCCACCGCTGGCCGAAACTGCGCAAAAAATCATCAAACTGCGAGTCGACCCCAACGCCACCATCGACGACATTACCGGTGTGGTGGAAACCGATCCGGCCCTGGCCGCGCAAGTGGTGAGCTGGGCGGCGTCACCGTACTACGCCTCGCCGGGCAAGATTCGCTCAGTGGAAGATGCAATCGTTCGCGTGCTCGGTTTCGATCTGGTGATCAACCTGGCGCTGGGCCTGGCGCTGGGTAAAACCCTGAGTCTGCCCAAGGACCGTCCGCAACACACCACGCCCTACTGGCAGCAGTCGATCTACACGGCCGCAGTCATTGAAGGCCTGACCCGCGCCATGCCCCGGGCCCAGCGTCCGGAAGCCGGCCTGACCTACCTGGCAGGCCTGCTGCACAACTTCGGCTATCTGCTGCTGGCCCACGTCTTTCCGCCGCACTTCTCGCTGATCTGCCGCCACCTGGAAGTCAATCCGCACCTGTGCCACAGCTATGTCGAACAACACCTGCTGGGCATCACCCGTGAACAGATCGGTGCCTGGCTGATGCGCTACTGGGACATGCCGGAAGAACTGTCCGCCGCCCTGCGCTTCCAGCACGACCCGGGCTACGACGGCGACTACGCCGCCTATCCGAACCTGGTGTGCCTGGCCGTACGCCTGCTGCGCAGTCGCGGCATCGGCTCCGGCCCCGAGGAAGAAATCCCCGACGCTCTGCTCGAACGCCTGGGCATGAGCCGCGACAAAGCCGAAGACGTGGTCGGCAAAGTGCTCGAAGCCGAGGTGATGCTGCGCGAACTGGCTTCGCAGTTCAGCCAGCACTGATGCGGCGCCGGTAATACCACTATCGCGAGCAAGCCCGCTCCCACCGTGCAGAACCTGTGGGAGCGGGGCTTGCCCGCGAAGAAATCGATACAGTCTAAACCCTCAAACCTTCGGCTTTTTCTTCGGCTTCAAGTACTTGGTCAACCCCTGGAACCAGATCACCAGCGCCGGGTTGCCCTTGATCTGGATCGACTTGTCCTGAATCCCGGTCATGAATGCCAGTTGCTTGTTCTTCGCCTGCATCGTCGCAAAACCGTATGCAGCGTCTTTAAAGGCAATGGCAAACGCCGGCGTTGGGTAAACACCCGAACTGCTGGTAATTCGCTGGTTTTTGACGAAGAAGTGACGAGCAACCTTGCCGTCCAGGGTCTGCAACTGGAATACCAGTTCTTTATCAGCCAACTGTTGCTGAAACGCCGGGTTGTTACGACTGGCTTTGCCCATTAGCAAGCCCAGCATCCAGAGAAGAAAACGAAATTTCATGCACACGGCCTCAGTGGAGTTTTTGGATGACCCTGGGAGTTTAACGATTTAAAAGTTGAACGCCACCGTTTGAAGGAGATCGACCGTCTTTTACTGCTTATAGCAACAAATTACTACAAACCGGAACGCTTGGAGATTCGGGCAAGGCACCGGCGCCCAAGCGAAACAATGGCTGGATCACTGTGTCGGTGTAGCGCGTACCGGTCACCCGGGTGTCGATGTCCCTTTTCGCATAATTGCCAAGCCCATCGAATACGGGTGCGGGCCTTGCCAGAGCATCGAGCACAAAAGGTTATAAAGTCAGACCACATCGATATAAGTGGTTATAAAAAAAATCGTTATGCTGCCGGCCTCGTGTTTGTGTGGTCACGCTTGATTTGCAGGTCTTGATAATGGATTTCGGTAATTTGGGTTTTGTCGTTGCAGGCTTGATTGTCGGGTTTATTGTCGGCATGACCGGCATAGGGGGTGGTTCTTTAATGACGCCCATTCTTTTATGGTTTGGCATTAATCCAGCCACTGCCGTCGGCACAGACTTGCTGTATGCAGCAATCACCAAATCTGGCGGTGTTTTGGTTCATAAAAAGAACGACAACATTGACTGGAAAATTACTGGCTGGCTAACACTGGGCAGTGTGCCGGCGGTTCTGCTTACATTGTGGTTTTTGAAAAATCTGGACACTGACCCCCAAGCGATGAATTCAGTTATCAAACAGGCATTAGGCTTTGTTTTGTTGCTGACCGCACTGGCCATTTTTTTCAAGAAGCAATTGCTGGCATTTGCCCACAAGCATGCGGGCGACCACTATAAGCTCAGTGACTCGAGCCTGAACATGCTGACGGTAGTCACTGGCGCGATACTCGGCACAATGGTGGCACTCACCTCCATCGGTGCCGGCGCATTGGGTACTGTGGCGCTTTTTGTCTTGTACCCTTTTCTTGCGACCAAGCGTTTAGTCGGGACAGAAATCGCCCACGCAGTGCCCCTGACATTAGTCGCCGGTTTGGGCCATGCGAGCATGGGCAATATGGATTGGCATTTATTAGGCTACTTACTGATAGGATCACTGCCAGGAATTTACGTTGGCAGTCATTTATCCGGCCGCGTTTCTGACGAAATATTGCGTCCTTGCCTGGCCGTAATGCTGATTTTCATTGGTTCCAGGTTGGCGTTTTGATCCAGCTGTAATACCACTACGAACATCGCCCAGGCGCCTGCTCTTCATTCATAACTTGTAGCCGATCTGTCGCAGGAAATTCTTGCGCCACACAATGTCTTCATCACCTTCAATCTCAGTCGCACACAAGCCATCCACCACGCCAAGCACAGCCCGCCCCTGCGCGGTCTCAGACAGAATCACTTCAGTGGGGTTGGCTGTTGCACAAAAGATCCGGCAGACCTCTGGAACCATCTTGATGGTGTTGAGCAGGTTCAACGGATAAAAACCGTCCCCGAGAAAAATAATGAAGCTATGCCCGGCGGCAATGGCTTTCGCATTCTTCTGGGCCAGTTCGATCATGGCCATATCGGTGCCGGACCAGCGCACCAGACATTTGCCAGAGGCTTCGCAGAAGGCCACGCCAAACTTGATGCCCGGCACGGCACCGACCAACGCTTCGTGGATGTCCTCGACGGATTTGATGAAGTGCGTCTGACCGAAAATGAAGTTCGTCTCTTGCGGCTTATCGATTCTCACAGTGAAAAGTTGCATCTCATTCTCCTTTCCCGAAGTTGCCTGATGGTGCAGAGGCCAAGTGACGTTTTCCGGGTCTGGCGCCTTGAAAAAGAGGCAGAGTTATTCCGCGAAAATAAGCCTGCCCCTTTTTCCTCAGCGCTATTGGGGTGCCGACTATTGCTTGCCGACCGCGGCCGCCAGTAGCGGTCCTAGCTGTTCATCGGTCATCGCCGGGTGAATCTCCATACTCATGAGGTCACTCCAGTCGAGCACCCATTTCTGGATCAGTGCCACATCACTGGCCTCTGCGACACCAAAGCCGCTTATGCGTCCTACCGCATGCCAGCGTCCCAGCATCTTCACACCTGCGGGTGGGGCTCCACCGGTCTTGAGAAAACGCTCGATCGCGCTGTTACGCCGCTCGGGACTGATTGACCAACTGACAATGAATAACATCTGCCACCTCCAAAGAGGAATGGGCACCTGCTGTTCTTTTCGCGCACCTGGCTGGCGCCGCGGCCACGGCCACGCGTCTGTTCCGGTCCGCCTGCTGGCCGGCCGCAAACGACTTCACCCAAGGGAAGGAATAGCAGCCTCCTGCCCCTCGCGTATGACCACTGATCACGTTTTCGCCACCTATACTCAAGACAATATCGTCGGATTCGCCGGACGTTCCGTTCGGATAGGAGCGGGAAAAGCTGCAACAGCACCACACGCCGCTCCTGGGGAGGAAGCGAGCAGCCCATTGAGATTCGCGGGGCCAACAAACCGGTATGAGCAGTGTGAAGCGCTTGGTTGGAACCTATCCGATGCCGGGTGGGCGAGCACTGTCGAATCTTTTTTAGGGGGGACTGCGATCGTGAGTCTGCGCTCCCTGATCGTTACCCTGCTCGTCGCCTTGACGGTGGCGTTGAGTGGTTGTGCCACGAAAGAGCGCCCCCCCGAGCCGAAGCCGCAGGTGCTGATCTCGGAAAACACCTGGCGGCGGGTCGATCAGGACCTGGTCGCCGCCTCCAAAGACGCGACAGACCAAGCCAGGATCTACACACGCGGCTCCATGGACCATTGGCGGCTGCGCGTCTACCAGCGCACCGAGGAAGACTTCATTCCGTGGTTCAGCAACTACTGGACCCAGGAATGGCTGTCCATGAAGGTGACCTGGTACACCATAAGCGCTGGAAAAGATGAAAAAGACCGTTCGACAAAACGATTGGCGGCCTATCTGCAGGAGCAATACCACGATCGAGTGCTCGCCCCCGTCGCCGTGGAGATCGATCCCGATGCGATCATGGGGCAGGCGGCGGAGTTCTACGTTCAACTCCTGAGCACCCAACTTCAGGCTATAGCCCGGCGCTATGGTGTCCCCGCGGAACAACTCAATCGCCGGCTCAAGGACATTCCAGCGATCACCCTCGCGCCGCCACCCGCCAACAACGCTTCGCTCTACCAAGTGCTCCACACTGAGCCCATCGCCACGCTGCCAGCCTATGCGGCCCTGACCGATCAGATCCATACTGTCGCGGCCAAAACCGGCGCCAACACATCGGATGCAGCCATATCGACAGTGGCGAAACGCACCAGCGAAAAATTCGAGGCCCAATTCGCCAGCCGAGGGATCGCCAGCGCCGCCGCCGCGGCGGCCGGTCGGGTGGCTGGCATGATGATCTCCATGGGCGCGGCAGGGTTTCGCGCCATGGCCCACGAGAGCGACCGGCCGGAAATGGAAGCGCAGGTTCGGCAAAACCTCGGCACAGCCTTTGACCAGGCGTGGCTCAAGCTGGTCAAGAGTCCCACCACCGGGGTCATGGCACCGGTCCTTTACCTGGCCGGGCAAATCGAAGGCAGCCTCACCAAAGCCATTGAAATGCCGGTCAGGTTCGGACCGGTGCCGCGAGAAGTTCCCTTGCCGGGCCAGGAGTCCGTGCAGGACGAAAGAACTGACGAACCAGTTCCTGTCGACGATGGGAACGCACCTGAACAACCCGACATGGGCGCTGACAGCATGGATCACGCCGCAGGTGAATGATGAGTGAGCAGCCTGGCGGCGGTGTTTTAACGGATCGGGCAAGCGAAAACTGTCCTACAGTCTAGTGGCAGTCGGCCATCTGACACGACTCTCCCCCGACCTTAAAACAAGAGACTCGACCCATGACCTTCGAACCCCTTGCCAAATCGCTTCTTGCGACGGTATTCGTCCTTGGTTTCACCTGCGCGCAGGCGGCTTCGCAAGCTCCGGCGGCTGCCGAAAACGGCATGGTAGTCACGGCACAGCATATTGCCACCCGCATCGGTGTCGATATCCTCAAGGACGGCGGCAACGCCATCGATGCCGCGGTGGCAGTCGGCTATGCGCTGGCCGTGGTCTACCCCGCAGCAGGCAACATTGGCGGCGGCGGTTTCATGACGATCCAGTTGGCCGATGGCCGCAAGACCTTCCTCGACTTCCGTGAAAAGGCGCCCCTGGCCGCCACCGCGAACATGTACCTCGACAAGGATGGCAATGTCGTTCCGGAGTTGAGCTCCAGAGGGCAGCTGGCAGTCGGCGTCCCGGGGACCGTGTCCGGCATGGAGCTGGCGCTGGAGAAGTACGGCACGATGAGGCGCGGCCACGTCATCGCGCCAGCCATCAGGTACGCCGAGGACGGCTTCGTGCTGGATCAGGGCGACGTCGACCTGCTCGGACCCGCGACCGAGGTGTTCAAGAAAGACATGAACGACTCGGGCTCGATCTTTTTGAGCAACGGCGAGCCGCTCCAGGTCGGCCAGAAACTGGTGCAAAAGGACCTGGCCAAGACACTGCGGGAAATTTCCAGCAAAGGTGCTGACGGTTTCTACAAGGGCTGGGTCGCCGAGGCCATCGTCGCCTCAAGTCAGGCCGGCAAGGGCATCATCACTCAGGCCGATCTCGACAAGTACAAGACCCGCGAGCTTACGCCGATCGAGTGCGACTACCGTGGCTACCACATCATTTCTGCTCCGCCGCCGAGTTCGGGAGGGGTGATTATTTGCGAAATCATGAACATCCTCGAAGGCTATCCGATGCCAAGCCTGGGTTATCACTCGGCTCAGGGGCTGCACTATCAGATCGAAGCCATGCGCCACGCCTATGTCGACCGCAATAGCTACCTGGGCGACCCGGACTTCGTCAAAAACCCGGTGGAGCATCTGCTGAACAAGGATTACGCGGCCAAGCTGCGCGCAGCCATCGACCCGCAAAAGGCCGGCGTTTCCCAAGAAATCAAACCCGGGGTCGCGCCTCACGAGGGCAGCAACACCACCCACTACTCGATCGTCGACAAATGGGGCAATGCGGTGTCGGTGACCTACACCCTCAACGATTGGTTTGGTGCCGGGGTCATGGCCAGCAAGACCGGCATCATCCTCAACGACGAAATGGACGACTTCACCGCCAAGGTCGGTGCGCCCAACATGTACGGGCTGGTGCAAGGGGAAGCAAACGCCATCGCCCCGGGCAAAGCCCCGCTGTCGTCAATGAGCCCGACCATCGTCACCAAGGACGGCAAAACCGTGATGGTCCTGGGCACGCCAGGCGGCAGCCGGATTATCACCGCGACCTTGCTGACCATGCTCAACGTCATCGATTACGGCATGAACATCCAGGAAGCGGTCGATGCACCGCGATTCCACCAACAGTGGATGCCGGAAGAGACCAACCTCGAAACCTTCGCCGTCAGCCCCGACACCCAGAAAATCCTCGAGAGCTGGGGCCAGAAATTCACCGGCCCACAGGACGCCAACCACCTCGCGGCAATTCTGGTCGGAGCACCGTCGCTCGGCGGCAAACCAGTGGGTAAAAACCGCTACTACGGCGCGAACGATCCGCGGCGTGGGTCGGGGTTGTCGCTGGGGTATTGAGTGAGGTGAGGGCCTGTTTCAGGGCTTCGTTGAGCGGCGCAGGTTCATCCTGACGCGTTGAAACTGCGCCGTGCAATAGCGAAAAAAAGGCGGCGAAACAGGCCCTTTTCTTCTTGTATCGAGTCTTAGAAAGGTCGTGCTGCAATAACCGCACGTGCCTGCTGCTCAGCCATCAGCCCTCTTACTGAAAAACCCGCATCGCTGCGGGCGTCTTATTCCAGATCTTCAGGCCTCCCCCATCAACCAGGCACTAGGCGGCGCTGTTCCCTGTGGCGAGGGGGCTTGCCCCCGTTGGGTCGCGCAGCGGCCCTAATTCGGTCACTGCGCTGTATCTGGAAGAACGCACCTTCAGGTTTTACGACTGCTTCGCAGCCGAGCGGGGGCAAGCCCCTCGCCACAAATGCATCATTCCCACAGGTATTGCGGATACGGGGAAATGTGCAAAGCCAGAAACTCATTCAGTAAAACCCACGCCCACAAAAAATGGGCACCCAACCTGGTTGGCGTGCCCATCTTAAATACCGCTCTCCCCACTATCCGGGGAGTCCGCATCCGTTACGGATTGACGCTATCTTTAAGCGATTTGCCCGGTTTGAAGGCAACGGTGTTGCTTGCCTTGATTTTCACAGGCTCACCGGTCTGCGGGTTTTTGCCGGTACGGGCGCCACGATGGCGTTGCAGGAAGGTGCCGAAGCCCACCAGGGTGACACTGTCTTTACGGTGCAGAGCGCCGGTGATTTCTTCGAGAACGGCGTTGAGAACGCGATTGGCCTGTTCTTTAGTGAGATCAGCTTTTTCAGCAATGGCAGCTGCGAGATCTGGTTTACGCATAGTGAAGCCTCTTTGACGGTTTTTTGTTGTTATGTCCGTGCTGTTCTTCCGGAACAGCGCCCAAGGCGCCGCAGGCTCTACTCTGCGGCAGACGGGAGTGAGGATGGCACGCCGACAGCAGTGACGCCAGTCTCCCCGCGACCTTTGTAGGGCCAAAAGCGTGGTGTATCCGACAGAACGACCAGCATTTATGCCAGCAGTGCTGGAAGCTCCCTGTTTAGAGCGAGTTTTTCCATAACGGCGCTGCCGGTAAGGGCATAACCCAGCAGTTTGCCGTTGGCGTCACGGCACAGCGCCTTGATATCGCCGCCCTCGCCTTCGACCGTCCAGAGACCCTCCGAACCCCGTGGTGGCGGGGAGACAACCAGTGGGCAGACCGGCGTTTTCACGGTGATCGGCATGGGGCCATAGTTGACGATCGTCGGCTTGCCGGCCAGGGTCTGGGCCAACGCCCGGGCGCAGCTCATCAATGGCATGACGTACAGCAGGTTCAGCCCGTCGACTTCGGCGCAGTCGCCCAGGGCATAGATATTGGCGTGGGAGGTCTGCAGATGACGATCGACCACCACCCCGCGATTGACCACCAAACCGGCCGCTGCCGCCAGGTCGATGCGCGGGCGCAGGCCGATGGCTGAAACCACCACATCGCAAGGGATGACCTGACCGTTGGAAAGGTGAGCCTCAAGCCCGTCTGCGGTGTGCTGCAAACTATTGAGCACCGGCCCGAGGTGGAAACGTGCGCCGAGGCTTTCCAGCCCGGCCTGGACAGCCGCGGCGGCAGCCGGATGCAGCAAGGTCGGCATCACCTGCTCGCACGGCGCCACCAGTTGCACTTCATAGCCGCCGAGGATCAGGTCATTGGCGAATTCACAGCCAATCAGCCCGGCGCCAAGCAGCAGCACCCGGTGCTTATCGGCGGCCGCTGCGCGAAAGCGCGCGTAGTCTTCAAGATCGTTGATCGGGAAGATTGCCTCGGGCGCATCGCCTTGCACCGGCACCCGCACGGTTTCCGCGCCCCAGGCCAGGATCAAGTCACGATAAGTCACCGCCTCTTCGCCGATCCACAGGCGCTTGTGGCCCGGATCGATGCCGCTGATGCGGGTATGAGTGCGGATCTCGGCCTTGAGTTGCTCGGCCATGGCCCCGGGTTCGGCCATGCTCAGGCCGTCGGCGTCCTTGTTTTTGCCGAAGCCGGTGGACAGCATCGGCTTGGAGTAGGAGCGACCATCATCTGCGGTAATCAGCAGCAGCGGAGTTTCGCCATCAAGTTTGCGAAACTCCCGGGCCAGGTTGTAGCCAGCCAGGCCGGTGCCGACGATCACGACAGGTGTGTTCATGCCTTTGTCCTTTTTTAAAGTGATTCGAAAAGCTGCAATTAACCGATTTCGATCATTTCGAAATCCATTTTGCCCACGCCGCAGTCCGGGCACAGCCAGTCTTCGGGAACATCTTGCCACAGGGTACCGGGCGCGATGCCCTCGTCTGGCCAGCCGTCAGCCTCGTTGTAAATCAGGCCGCAGACCACACATTGCCACTTCTTCATTACGTGTTTCCTCAGGTTCTCAGGCTATCGCTGGCGCGGACGGTCGATGGGGTCATCACAGAGACACTTTGGTTGCCGTCCGGCTCAGGGGCGTTTTGTACTGATCGGGATCGCCAGATGCAAGCTCGTTCGATACCTGGACCGCAGCCGATCAGGCTAAATCGCCTGTCGACATGGTAAGCTCGCCGCCTCATTTGCTGCCAATAATGACTCACTGTGCCGCACTCAATACCCCTCCCCCCTGCTCCCGTCTGGTTGCCGCAAAGCCGGTTGACGCCCCTCCCCGACGCGAAAACCCTCGACTGGCTGTTCGATGAAGGCTCACTGACCCGCCGCCTGACTCGGCTGTCGAATGACGGCTTCAGTGTTACTCCGCTGTTCGAAGGCTGGCAAACCTTGCGTGACGACGAATGCGCTGCGCTGGATCTGCCCGCCAAGAGCGAGGGCTGGGTCCGTGAAGTGTATTTGCGCGGTCATGGCCAGGCCTGGGTGTATGCCCGCAGTGTGGCGGCGCGCAGCGCCTTGCAGGATGGCGGATTAAACATGGATGAACTCGGCAGCCGCTCGCTGGGCGAGCTGTTGTTCTGCGACCAGGCGTTTCAACGCCGCGCCATCGAGGTCTGTCACTACCCGCTGCAATGGTTACCCGTCGAATCCCGGGCCCCCGGGCTTTGGGGGCGGCGCTCACGTTTTGACCGAGGGGCCTTGAGCGTGCTGGTGGCCGAGATATTCCTCCCGACCCTTTGGCTCGCCGCGAGCGCACATTCGGAGAACCGTTGATGTACCTGAGCCTGCTCAAATCGCTGAATCGCCTGAACCCACGGGCCTGGGACTTCATTCAGCTGACCCGGATGGACAAGCCGATCGGCATTTACCTGCTGCTGTGGCCGACTCTCTGGGCGCTATGGATTGCCGGCAAGGGTTCGCCATCACTGAGTAACATTGTGATTTTCGTTCTCGGTGTGGTGCTGACCCGTGCCGGTGGTTGCGTAATCAACGATTGGGCCGACCGCAAGGTCGACGGCCACGTCAAACGCACCGCGCAGCGTCCGCTGGTCAGCGGCAAGATCAGCTCCAAAGAGGCGCTGGTGTTCTTTGCCGTGCTGATGAGCCTGAGCTTTTTGCTGGTGCTGTGCACCAACTCGACGACCATCTGGCTGTCGTTCGGCGGGCTGGCGCTGGCGTCCTGCTACCCCTTCATGAAGCGTTACACCTACTACCCGCAAGTGGTGCTGGGCGCGGCGTTCTCCTGGGGCATGCCGATGGCGTTCACCGCCGAGACCGGTGACCTGCCGGCTGCCGCGTGGCTGCTGTATATCGCCAACCTGCTGTGGACCGTGGGTTACGACACCTATTACGCCATGACCGATCGCGACGATGACCTGAAGATCGGCGTGAAGTCCACGGCGATCCTGTTTGGCGATGCGGATCGGGTGATCATCCTCACCCTGCAGGGGCTGGCCCTGGGTTGCCTGTTGCTGGCGGGGGCGCGCTTCGAGCTGGGCGGCTGGTTCCACCTTGGGCTTGTGGCGGCCGCGGCGTGTTTTGTCTGGGAATACTGGTACACCCGCGGGAAAGATCCGCAGCGCTGCTTCAAGGCGTTTTTGCACAACCATTGGGCAGGGTTGGCGATCTTTGTCGGGATCGTGCTGGATTACGCGGTGCGCTAACCGCGCCGGACAACAACCCTGTGGGAGCGGCGGTGCGACGATCCGACTTGCCCGCGAAGCGAACACCGCGGTTACAGGCATTACGCATTCTTCGCAGGCAAGTCACGCGCCCACAGACGGCTTGAGTCGGCTATTTCTGCGACTCGCGCATCACGTGCCAGACGCTCTTCATGCCGTCGCCCTTCATCTCTCCCGGTTTTTCGTCCTTCACGAAGGTGTACAACGGCTTGCCGTCGTAAGCCCATTGCATCATGCCGTCATCACGCTTGATGGTGGTCCACTTGCCTTCGGCTTTGGCGCCCGCCGGGGCCATCAATGGTGGCCAGTTCTTGGCACAGTCATCGTTACACATCGACTTGCCAGCACTGTCTTTGTCGAACGTGTATACCGCCATGCCTTTATGGTCGACCCCTATGCCGTCTTTCATCGTTACTGGCTCTGCGGCAAACGTCAGCCCCGGCAGGGCCAGTGCGGCAGTGACCAATAGCGCTTTCCAGGAAATAGTGCTGTGAGACATGGAAACCTTCCTTTTGTGGTTGTCAGGATTCGGACTTAGAGCTTAGTTCAGGAACACGCGGATCGCCGGGGCGCTAAAATACTGTCACACGACTGCAATAATTCCGTTATCTAATGCGGCGCAAGACAGTTAAATGACAAGAGGACTGAGCATGGTTGGCAGGAGCATTCTGATAGTCGACGACGAAGCGCCCATCCGCGAGATGATCGCCGTTGCGTTGGAAATGGCCGGCTACGACTGCATGGAGGCGGAAAACTCCCAGCAGGCCCATGCCATCATCGTCGACCGCAAGCCCGACCTGATTCTGCTCGACTGGATGCTACCCGGCACCTCGGGCATCGAATTGGCCCGACGCCTCAAGCGCGATGAGCTGACCGGGGATATCCCGATCATCATGCTCACCGCCAAGGGCGAAGAGGACAACAAGATCCAGGGCCTGGAAGTCGGCGCCGATGACTACATCACCAAACCCTTCTCTCCGCGCGAACTGGTCGCCCGCCTCAAGGCCGTACTGCGCCGCGCCGGCCCGACCGAAGGCGAATCGCCGATCGAAGTCGGCGGCCTGCTGCTCGACCCGATCAGCCACCGCGTGACCATCGACGGCAAACCGGCCGAGATGGGGCCCACCGAATACCGCCTGCTGCAGTTTTTCATGACTCACCAGGAACGCGCCTATACCCGCGGGCAACTGCTCGACCAGGTCTGGGGCGGCAACGTGTACGTCGAGGAGCGCACCGTTGACGTGCATATTCGTCGGCTGCGCAAAGCCCTCGGAGAGGCTTATGAGAATCTGGTACAAACCGTGCGCGGCACCGGCTATCGCTTTTCCACCAAAGCCTGAGCTGCTTTTCACCCCGCCAGACAAGCTGACAAGGACGCGTGTTTAAGTGAACCAAAACTGGCATGGCACCCTGATTCGCCACATGCTGCTCCTGGTCACCGGCTGTTTGCTGGTCGGCTTGATCAGCGGCTACTACGGCTGGAGCCTGGCCATTGGCCTGGCGATTTATCTGGCCTGGACTCTCAAGCAGTTGCTGCGCCTGCACGAATGGCTACGCCTGCATAAACCCGACGAAGCACCACCCGATGGCTATGGCCTGTGGGGTGAAGTGTTCGACAGCATTTACCACTTGCAACGCCGCGACCAGCGGGTACGCGGGCGGCTGCAAGCGGTCATCGACCGGGTCCAGGAGTCCACTGCCGCGTTGAAAGACGCAGTGATCATGCTCGACACCGACGGCAACCTGGAATGGTGGAACCGCGCCGCGGAAACCCTGCTCGGCCTGAAAACCCCGCAAGACAGCGGCCAACCGGTGACCAACCTGGTGCGTCACCCACGCTTCAAGGAATATTTCGAACAGGACAGCTACGCCGAACCACTGGAAATCCCTTCGCCGATCAACGATCGGCTGCGCATCCAGTTGTACATCACCCGCTACGGCAACAATGAACACTTGATGCTGGTGCGCGATGTCACGCGCATTCATCAGCTCGAACAGATGCGCAAAGACTTCATCGCCAACGTCTCCCATGAGCTGCGCACGCCGCTGACGGTGATCTGCGGTTACCTGGAAACCCTGCTCGACAACGCCGAAGAAGTGAACCCGCGCTGGGTCCGCGCCTTGCAGCAAATGCAGCAGCAAGGCGGACGGATGCAGACCCTGCTCAATGACTTGTTGCTGCTGGCCAAGCTGGAAGCCACCGATTACCCGTCGGACAACCAGCCAGTGGCGATCGACAGCCTGCTGCAATCGATCAAGAATGATGCTCAGGCATTGTCCGGGCAACGCAATCAACGGATCACGCTGGAAGCCGACCCGTCGATTCTGCTCAAGGGCAGCGAGGCCGAATTGCGCAGTGCGTTCTCTAATCTGGTGTTCAACGCCGTGAAGTACACCCCGGCCGAAGGCAACATCCATATTCGCTGGTGGGGTGATGAGCAAGGCGCGCACCTCAGCGTGCAGGATTCCGGCATCGGCATCGACAGTAAACACTTGCCACGTCTGACCGAGCGCTTCTACCGCGTCGACTCCAGCCGCAACTCCAATACCGGCGGGACCGGCCTGGGCCTGGCCATCGTCAAACACGTGCTGCTGCGCCACCGCGCACGGATGGAGATCAGCAGCGTGCTGGGTCATGGCAGTACCTTCACCTGCCATTTCGTACCCGCCCAGGTAACGAAATCCAGGGCCAGTAGCCTGACCGACTAGCCACACAGACCACTACCCACTAGGCAATCGCCCTGTCAGCCGCTACATTGGCTGACTTGGGCCTGCCTTTGAGGCACAGTAATCCTCCTTCCTTTCGAATATACGGAACCCGCAAAACTCCACCATGGACCCTTCCCCTAGTTTCACCCTCGCGACACTCTTCGCCGATTTCGGCATGATCCTTTTTGCACTGGTCCTGGTTTTGCTCAACGGCTTTTTCGTTGCGGCCGAATTCGCGATGGTCAAACTGCGCTCGACCCGGGTCGAGGCCATCGCTGATACCAATGGCTGGCGCGGGCAGATCCTGCGCACCGTACACAGCAAGCTCGACGCCTATCTGTCCGCCTGTCAGCTGGGTATTACCCTCGCTTCCCTGGGCCTGGGCTGGGTCGGTGAGCCCGCGTTCGCGCACCTGCTGGCGCCGCTGCTCAGCGCAGTCGGAGTGGATTCCGACGAAGTCGTCAAAGGCGTGTCGTTCTTTACCGCCTTCTTCATCATTTCCTACCTGCACATTGTGGTGGGTGAACTGGCGCCGAAATCCTGGGCGATTCGCAAGCCCGAGCTGCTGTCGCTGTGGACCGCGGTGCCGCTGTACCTGTTCTATTGGGCGATGTACCCGGCCATTTACCTGCTCAACGCCAGCGCCAACACCATCCTGCGGATCGCCGGCCAAGGCGAACCCGGCCCCCATCACGATCATCATTACAGCCGTGAAGAACTGAAACTGATCCTGCACTCCAGCCGCGGCCAGGACCCGAGTGACCAAGGTATGCGTGTACTGGCCTCGGCCGTGGAAATGGGTGAGCTGGAAGTGGTCGACTGGGCCAACTCCCGCGAAGACCTGGTGACCATCGAGTTCAATGCACCGCTCAAGGAAATCCTTGCACAGTTCCGCCGTCACAAATTCAGCCGCTATCCGGTCTACGACACCGAGCGCAATGAGTTCGTCGGCCTGCTGCACATCAAGGATCTGCTGCTGGAACTGGCGGCGCTGGACCATATCCCCGAGTCGTTCAACCTCGCCGAACTGACCCGGCCGCTGGAGCGCGTATCCCGGCACATGCCGCTGTCGCAATTGCTCGAGCAGTTCCGCAAGGGCGGTTCACACTTCGCCCTGGTGGAAGAAGCCGACGGCAACATCATCGGCTACCTGACCATGGAAGACGTGCTGGAAGTACTGGTCGGCGACATTCAGGACGAACACCGCAAGGCCGAACGCGGCATCCTCGCCTACCAGCCGGGCAAACTGCTGGTACGCGGCGACACACCGCTGTTCAAGGTCGAGCGCCTGCTGGGCATCGACCTGGACCACATTGAAGCCGAAACCCTCGCCGGGCTGATCTATGAAACCCTGAAACGGGTGCCGGAAGAAGAGGAAGTGCTGGAAGTCGAAGGCCTGCGGATCATCATCAAAAAAATGAAAGGCCCGAAAATCGTGCTGGCCAAGGTGTTGATGCTGGATTAAGCAAAAGGCGGGCGACCGGTATGTGCATCCGAAAGATCGCAGCCTCGCTTCTAAAAGATCGCAGCCTCGCTCTGCTCGACAGCTCCTACGGGGGGGATCGCGTTCACCTTGATCACGGGTGCGTAGGAGCTGCCGCAGGCTGCGATTTTTTGCTTTTCAGCATCACTGCTTGCCCAATGCAAAATTCGGCAGGTTGCCCACTGGCTGATTGAACTGGTACGGAATCGACACCAACCCCAACCCGGTATTGCGCTGCACCACGAAGTGCAGATGCGGGCCGCTGCTGTTGCCGGTGTTGCCCGACAGCGCCAGCGGACTGCCCACTGCCACCCGTTGCCCTTCCCGAACACTCACCGAACCTCGCTTGAGGTGCAGATAGACGCCCATGGTGCCGTCGTCGTGCAGAACCCGAACGAAATTGCCGGACGGGTCGGTACCGCGCCCGGTCTGGGCATTCTCGGTCTTCACCACCACCCCGCCACGGGCAGCGATGATCGGTGTGCCTACCGGCATGGCGATGTCCATGGCGTAACGATTCTTGACCCCGAAATGGCTGTACTTGCCATTCGCGCCTTGCGTCAGGCGAAACGGCCCACCTTGCCAGGGTAACGGATAACGATAGGCCCGGGCAGCTCCTGAAGGGTCTCCCAGCGAATAACGGAAGCTTGGGGTATAGGCCAGCGGTTTGCCGGCTCGCGTTGCCGTGAGCAGCGCCAGACGCAAGTTGCTGCGCGCCGGCAAAACCCGGCGGATCGGCCGACTCGGCGCGCCGCTGACATTCTTCAGCCCGGCGAAACTCAGCTCGATCTCCACCGGGGCATATAAATCGTTGCGCACAAAGACGCTATCCGCACCCTTGTGCTTCTTGATATCGAGACGTACCTGACGATCCAGTTGCTCGACCATTCGATCGCGAAACACGAACACCTTCGAGGCGCCGTTGGGGCGGTCACTGTAGGAGACCGCACCATTGATATCGATGGTTTTGTAGATCGTCGCAGCCACGGTCGCAGTGGCGACCATGAAAAGGCCACAGAAAAGCAGTAATCGCGCAAGCATAGGCAAGAATCTGTCGTGTAAGGCGTGGAAGGCAGACTAGCAGCTGAAATGGACCCTCGTAGTCGCGAGATGTTTCAAAAAGCGGGAAGTGATAGGCCAGATTCAAAGAGGGCAAGATCAAAAGATCGCAGCCTGCGTAGGAGCTGCCGCAGGCTGCGATCTTTTAAAAGCGACGCTTATGCACCTGGGACAAAATGCTTCTGCGCCGTCCCACGCGCAATCAACCGGGAGATGTAGTCGAGTTTCTGCGTGTCCTGATCGACGAAGCGGAAGGTCAGTTGCAGCCAGTCACTGTCCGGCTTCGGCTCATAGGCCACGACCGCGTGCAGGTAACCATTAAGGCGTGCGATTTCGGCGTTGTCGCCCTGCTCCAGGTCGAGCACGGCGCTGTCGAGTACCTGTGGCAGGATTTCAGTGCGACGGACCACCAACAACGCCTCCTTGAGGCTCAGGGCTTTGATCGCGCATTGTTGAATGCCATTGGGCAGGCGCAATTGACCTTGGCCACGGCCACCCGTCGACGAGGCCGCAGTCTTGATCGGCGGGCTGTTGAGCAGGCCGTGGGAAGGTGCGGCAGGCGCCGCGACGGGCTTGACCACTTCGGCCTTGCCGCCGGTCAGGGCGTTGAGGGAATCATTGCCGAACGCCGGGTTCATTTTGGTCGGGGCGCTGGCGAGCAAAGTCTCGAGTTTACCGACCTTGTGCAGGGCCTGTTTGACCTTGGTCAGCAACTGCTCGTTGGTGAAGGGCTTGCTGACGTAGCCGGAAACCCCGGCCTGAATCGCCTGAACCACATTTTCCTTGTCGCCACGGCTGGTGACCATGACAAACGGCATGCTCTTGAGGTGATCTTGTTCGCGGCACCAGGTCAAGAGTTCGAGGCCGGACAATTCCGGCATTTCCCAGTCGCACAGGACCAGGTCGAAGGCTTCACGCACGAGCAAGGTCTGAGCCTTCTTGCCGTTGACCGCCTCTTCAATCTTGATACCCGGAAAGTAGTTGCGCAGGCACTTCTTCATCAGGTCGCGAATGAACGAAGCGTCATCTACCACCAACACACTGACCTTACTCATCGACCACCCCTTCAAAAATCCCGGCAAGCATAATGCTTGGCTGATGGCAATTTGCCAAAACTCTTCAATCACTCCGGGACTTTTTTCGTTCGCGGGTGCTATGAATTCGAAAACCACAAACAAAAACGCCCGGCCACAAGGCCAGGCGTTTTTCTCGGGGCAATCTTACTTATCGTCAGCTTTACCCGGAACATTAGCGCTTTCGGCGCTGGTGCCTTCAACTTCTTCTTTCATGCGCTTGAGGCCAAGGTGCCGCACGTCGGTGCCGCGCACCAGGTAAATCACCAGTTCCGAAATGTTGCGGGCGTGATCGCCGATCCGTTCCAGCGAACGCAGGACCCAGATGATGCTCAAGACCCGCGAGATAGAGCGCGGGTCTTCCATCATGTAGGTGGCCAGCTCACGCAGTGCGGTCTTGTACTCGCGGTCGATGATCTTGTCGTACTGCGCCACCGACAGCGCCAGGTCGGCGTCGAAGCGGGCAAACGCGTCCAGTGCGTCGCGGACCATGTTGCGCACCTGGTCACCAATGTGCCGGACCTCGACGTAGCCGCGTGGGGCTTCGCCTTCTTCGCACAACTGGATGGCACGACGGGCAATTTTGGTCGCTTCGTCGCCGATGCGCTCCAGGTCGATCACCGACTTGGAGATGCTGATGATCAAGCGCAAATCGGACGCGGCAGGCTGACGACGGGCCAGAATACGCAGGCACTCCTCGTCGATGTTGCGCTCCATCTGATTGATCTGGTCGTCGATCTCACGCACTTGCTGGGCCAGACCCGAGTCGGCTTCGATCAGCGCGGTCACCGAGTCGTTGACCTGTTTCTCTACCAGACCGCCCATGGCCAAAAGGTGGCTGCGCACCTCCTCGAGCTCGGCATTGAACTGCTGGGAGATGTGGTGGGTTAAGCCTTCCTTCGAAATCATGATTTGCTCCGCAAAAGCTGTGAGCTGCAAGCTACAAGCTGCAAGCTATCTGTGTCATTACGCTGAACCGCTCCTGTTTGCCGCGTGAAGCGTGCGACTTGCAGCTGCTTCCTAGCCATACCGACCAGTGATGTAGTCTTCTGTCTGTTTTTTGGCCGGATTGGTGAACAGGGTATCGGTATCGCCGAACTCCACCAGTTTGCCCATGTACATGAACGCCGTGTAGTCGGAAACCCGGGCGGCCTGTTGCATGTTGTGGGTAACGATGACGATGGTGAACTTGGACTTCAATTCGTAGATCAGCTCTTCGACCTTCAGTGTCGAGATCGGGTCCAGCGCCGAGCACGGTTCATCGAGCAGCAGGACTTCCGGCTCCACGGCAATCGTGCGGGCAATCACCAGACGCTGCTGCTGACCACCGGACAGGCCGAGTGCCGACTCATGCAGGCGGTCCTTGACCTCATCCCACAGGGCTGCGCCCTTCAACGCCCATTCGACCGCTTCGTCGAGCACGCGTTTCTTGTTGATGCCTTGAATACGCAGACCGTAGACCACGTTTTCATAGATGGTTTTCGGGAACGGGTTGGGCTTCTGGAACACCATCCCGACCCGGCGACGCAGCTCGGCGACATCCTCGCCCTTGCGGTAGATGTTATTACCGTACAGATTGATTTCGCCTTCCACGCGGCAACCGTCGACCAGATCGTTCATCCGGTTGAACGTGCGCAGCAGGGTCGACTTGCCACAGCCCGACGGACCGATAAAGGCGGTCACACGCTGCTTGGGAATGTTCAGGCTGACATCGAACAACGCTTGCTTGTCACCGTAGTACAGGCTCAGGCCAGGGACTTCGATGGCAACGGTTTCTTGCGCCAGGCTCAGGCTTTGCTTGTCGCGACCCAGGGCGGACATGTTGATGCCGTGGCTATGTGCTTCGTGCTGCATGGGAGGCTCCCTGTGCTAACAAATTCGTTTCGGTTGTGTGGGAGCGGGTTTGCCCGCGATTCACCGACTCGGTTTAGCTTGAAACCGCGGTGATGCCATCGCGAGCAAGCTCGCTCCCACAAAAAAATCAGTACCGCATGAAAATCAGCTATCCAAAGCTTTGTACTTCTCGCGCAGGTGGTTACGAATCCACACTGCCGACAGGTTGAGCGTGGCGATCACCACTACCAGCAGCAGTGCCGTGGCGTATACCAGCGGTCGCGCGGCTTCAACGTTCGGGCTCTGGAAGCCGACGTCGTAGATGTGGAAGCCCAGGTGCATGATTTTCTGGTCCAGGTGCAGGTACGGGTAGTTGCCATCCACCGGCAGCGACGGCGCCAGTTTCACCACACCCACCAGCATCAGCGGTGCCACTTCACCGGCGGCGCGAGCCACGGCGAGGATCATGCCGGTCATCATCGCCGGGCTGGCCATCGGCAGGACGATCTTCCACAGCGTTTCCGCCTTGGTCGCGCCGAGCGCCAACGAACCTTCACGCACGGTGCGAGGAATCCGCGCCAGGCCTTCTTCTGTGGCGACGATCACCACCGGCACCGCCAGCAATGCCAGCGTCAGAGATGCCCAAAGCAGGCCCGGAGTACCGAAGGTCGGTGCCGGCAAGGCCTCAGGGAAGAACAACCGGTCGACCGAGCCACCCAGTACGTAGACGAAGAATCCCAGACCGAATACCCCGTAAACGATTGCCGGAACACCCGCGAGGTTGTTCACGGCAATACGGATCAACCGGGTCATCGGACCCTGGCGGGCATATTCACGCAAGTAGACCGCCGCCAGCACGCCGAACGGGGTGACGATCATCGCCATGATCAGGGTCATCATCACGGTGCCGAAAATGGCCGGGAAGATCCCGCCTTCGGTGTTGGCTTCACGTGGATCGTCGCTGAGGAATTCCCAGACCTTGCTGAAGTAGAAGCCGACCTTGGTCGGGGTGCCCATGGCGTTCGGCTGATAGGCATGCACCACTTTGCCGATGCTGATTTCCACTTCTTTGCCGTTGGCATCACGGGCCGTAAGGCTGTCGCGGTTGAACTGGGCATGCAGGTCATCGAGCTGTGCTTCGATCGCCTTGTAGCGATTGTTCAGTTCGGCGCGTTCGCCGTCCATATCCGCCTGAGCAGCGGCATCGAGTGTGCCGGCCAGCTCCAGTTTGCGGGCATGCAGACGCAGACGTTCGAGGCCGGCGTTGATGGCACCGATATCGGATTTTTCGAGGGTTTTCAGTTGCGCGGCGAGCTGGTTGACGCGCTCGACCCGGGCTTGCAGCTCCGGCCAGGCCGCTTCGCCTTCAGCGATGACCTTGCCGTCCTGTTTGACGTTGACCAGGTAGCCGTAAAAGTTACCCCACTCACGCCGTTCAATGGCCATCAGTTCTGGCGGCGTGGTCTGGTTGGTCAGCCACTCGCCGACGATCCAGGTGAAGTCGGTGCCGTTCAGGTCACGGTTGCCGACCTTGATCAGCTCGCGGGTCATGAACTCCGGGCCTTGATCGGGTACTGGCAAGCCAGCACTTTTCAAGCGCTCACGGGGTACTTGTTCTTTCTGCACCACTTCGCCGACGACCAGCTGATTGGCCTGGCCAGGAACGTTGTAATGGGCGTGCACCAGGTCCGCCGGCCAAAAGTGGCCCAAACCGCGCACGGCAATCACGGCCAGCAGGCCAATGGTCATGATGACCGCGATGGACACCGCGCCACCGCTGATCCAGACGCCTGGGGCGCCGCTCTTGAACCATCCTTTCAGGGAGTTCTGTTTCACAGACTTCTACCTTTCTTAAAGCGACGAGTATTTCTTGCGCAGACGCTGACGGATCAGCTCGGCGAGGGTGTTCATGACGAAGGTGAACAACAGCAGCACCAGCGCCGAGAGGAACAGCACGCGGTAGTGGCTGCCGCCGACTTCCGACTCGGGCATTTCCACTGCAACGTTGGCGGCCAGGGTGCGCAGGCCTTCGAACAGGTTCATTTCCATGACCGGGGTGTTACCCGTGGCCATCAGCACGATCATGGTTTCACCCACCGCGCGGCCCATGCCAATCATCAACGCCGAGAAAATGCCCGGGCTGGCGGTAAGGATCACCACGCGAGTCATGGTCTGCCATGGCGTGGCGCCGAGGGCCAGCGACCCGAGGGTCAGGCCACGCGGCACGCTGAACACGGCGTCCTCGGCGATCGAGTAGATGTTCGGGATCACCGCAAAACCCATTGCCAGACCGACCACCAGAGCGTTGCGCTGGTCGTAGGTGATGCCCAGGTCGTGGGAAATCCACATGCGCATGTCGCCGCCGAAGAACCAGGCCTCCATGTACGGGCTCATGTACAGCGAGAGCCAGCCGACGAACATAATCACCGGAATCAGGATCGCGCTCTCCCAGCCGTCCGGTACCCGCAGGCGCAGCGACTCAGGCAGGCGACTGAAGGTGAAGCCGGCGACCAGGATGCCGATTGGCATCAACAGCAGCAGACTGAAAATCCCCGGCAAATGCCCTTCCACGTACGGTGCCAGGAACAAACCGGCGAAGAAACCGAGGATCACCGTCGGCATCGCTTCCATCAACTCGATCACCGGCTTGACCTTGCGGCGCATGCCCGGGGCCATGAAGTAAGCGGTGTAGATCGCGGCGGCAACGGCCAGCGGGGCGGCCAGCAGCATGGCGTAGAACGCGGCCTTGAGCGTACCGAACGTCAGCGGCGAGAGGCTCAGCTTGGGTTCGAAGTCGGTATTGGCGGCGGTCGATTGCCAGACGAATTTAGGTTCGTCGTAGTTCTCGTACCAAACCTTGTTCCACAACGCGCTCCAGGACACTTCCGGGTGCGGGTTTTCCAGCAGCAGCGGTTGCAGTTTGCCGCCCTCTTCGACGATCACCCGGTTGGCCCGTGGCGACAGACCGAAGATGCCGGTGCCCTCGACCACTTGATCAACCAGCAAGGTGCGGTGTGCGGTGCTGTGGAATACCCCGAGCTTGCCCGAGGCGTCCAGGGCGACGAAGCCTTTGCGGCGCTCTTCGGCGGTGATCTCGATGATCGGCGTGGTGCCCATCTGGAAGGTGCGGATCTGTTTCAGACGCTGCTCGCCATCCGGGTCGCGGGCCATGAACCACTGGGCCAGGCCGCCCTTGGAGTCACCGATAATCAGCGAGATACCGCCCACCAGCTGGGTGCTGGCGGTCACTTCGGTTTCGCCGTTGTCGAGCAGTTTGTAGCGACCGTTGAGGCTTTTTTCGCGCAGACTGAAGACGTCGGCCTGGGCACGACCATTGAGCACGTACAGCCATTGCTGGCGCGGGTCGATGAAGATGGCTTTGACCGGTTCGGTCATTTGCGGCAGATCGATACGCACCTGATCACTGGTGATCTCACCGGTCATCAGGTTTTCTTCGCGGGTCAGCGACATAACATGCAGTTGCGGCCCCGTGGAACCGGCGACCACCAGGGCCGAATCGGTAGCATTGAGGCTGACGTGCTCCAGGGCACGACCTTGCTCATCGAGAGCGATCGGCGTTTCGCCGTAAGGGTATTCGATGGCCGGAGAGATGGTTTTCTTGCCGTCCGGGTAACTGACCTTATAGGTGTGGCGGAACATCAGCGCCTGGCCATTGGACAGGCCGACGATCACCAGCGGGCTGCCAGGTTGATCTTCACCGATGGAGGAAACACTGACACCGGCCGGGATCGGCAGGTCGACGCGGCGCAGTTCGGCGCCACTGTCGATGTCGAAGAACAGCGCCTGGCCTTTGTCGGAAACCCGCATGGCGACCTGGTTCTGTTCTTCAAGGGAAATCATCAGCGGCTTGCCGGCATCCTGCATCCAGGCCGGCGTGACGGCGTCTTTCGCGGTCAGGTCTGCGCCCTGGAACAGCGGCATCACCACGTAACCGAGGAAGAAGAAGATCAAGGTGATTGCGCCGAGGACGGCGAGACCGCCGATCAGCACGTACCAGCGGGTCAGGCGGTCTTTGAGCGCGCGGATGCGACGCTTGCGTTGCAGCTCAGGCGTATTGAAGTCAATTCGCTTGGGGGGATTTGTAGTCATGGTGGAATTGGCCAGATCATTCATTCGCACACCCTAGCGATCCTGTATGACAGAAAGATGACAATGCAGTGACGCAACTAATCCGCCGCCGAGCAAAGCTGGCAGCGGACCGAAAATGAGTGGCTGGGGTCCTGGTCGATCAGACCCCGCCGAAGTGGTGCAGCCTGGGTCAGGACCCAGGCTCAGGTGTTACTTTTTTACGACTGCAGCGCCTTCCTGCAGACCGAGGTCAGCCAGTGCTTTTGCAGCAACCTTGGCTGGCAGCGGGATGTAGCCGTCTTTCACCACCACTTCCTGACCCTGTTTGGACAGAATCAGTTTCACGAACTCGGCTTCCAGCGGGGCCAGAGGCTTGTTCGGGGCTTTGTTGACGTAGACGTAGAGGAAACGCGACAGCGGGTATTTGCCGTTCAGCGCGTTTTCTTCGGTGTCTTCGATAAACTCGCCACCTTCCTTCTTGGCCAGAGCGACAGTTTTCACACTTGCTGTCTTGTAACCGATACCCGAGTAGCCGACGCCATTGAGCGAGCTGCTGATCGATTGTACGACCGAAGCCGAGCCTGGCTGTTCGTTCACGTTAGCCTTGAAGTCGCCTTTGCACAGAGCTTCTTCCTTGAAGTAACCGTAAGTACCGGATACCGAGTTGCGACCGAACAGCTGGACCGGTTTGTTGGCCAGGTCACCGGTCACGCCCAACTCACCCCAGGTTTTCACGTCAGCTTTGGCGCCGCACAGACGAGTCGAGGAGAAAATCGCATCGACTTGCGCCATGGTCAGACCCTTGATCGGGTTGTCCTTGTGCACGAATACCGCCAAGGCATCGACCGCAACCGGAATAGCGGTTGGCTTATAGCCGTATTTGGTTTCGAAGGCCTGCAGCTCGTTGTCCTTCATCTTCCGGCTCATCGGGCCCAGGTTAGCGGTGCCTTCAGTCAGCGCAGGTGGCGCAGTAGAGGAGCCGGCAGCCTGAATCTGGATGTTGACGTTCGGGTATTCTTTTTTGTAGTTCTCGGCCCACAAGGTCATGAGGTTGGCCAGAGTATCGGAGCCGACGCTGGACAAGTTGCCCGACACACCGGTGGTCTTGGCGTAGCTCGGGATAGCAGGGTCAACAGCGGCAACCGCATTGGCAGTCGCAACGCCAGCAGCGACAAACGTCATTGCCGCCATCAAACGCTTCAGTTTCATGCCTTACTCCTAGCAGATAGGTGTGTTAAGTCGGGCCAAGTATCTTTGGGCCGTGTGAACACTCTATGACTGGAATATGACAATTAGATGAAAGGCCAGCATTTGGTTAGATGGCTGGCCTTTGAGGGAGAAGTTGATAGTGAAATAGCCAAGATCGCAACCTTCGGCAGCTCCTGCCCAGAGCGGTGTACACCCTGTAGGAGCTGCCGCAGACTGCGATCTTTTAAGGCCAGCCAATAGTTAAATCAACGCCCCTTCTTCCACAAATACAGCCCCACCAACAGCCCCATGCTGCAAATAATCGCTACATAGTAGGCCGGGCCCAACGGGCTTTCCTTGAGCATCCAGGTGACGACCATCGGCGTCAGGCCACCGAAGATTGCATAGGCCAGATTGTAGGAAAACGACAAGCCGCTGAAACGCACGACGGCCGGGAAGGCCTTGACCATCACGTACGGCACCGCGCCGATGGTACCGACGAACAGACCGGTCAACGCGTACAGCGGGAACAGCCAGTCGGGGTGGTTGAACAGACTATGGTAGAAGGTCCAGGAGGTCAGCAACAGCGCGCCGCTGCCAAACACGAACACCCGGCCCGCGCCAAAACGGTCAGCCAGTGCGCCGGCAGCCACGCAGCCCAGGCTCAGGAAGACGATCGCCAGGCTGTTGGCCTGGAGCGCAGTGGTTGGCGAGAAATGATAGATAGTCTGCAGCACCGTCGGGGTCATCAGAATGACCACGATGACACCTGCGGAAAGCAACCAGGTCAGCAGCATGGAGATCGCGATCGCCCCGCGATGATCGCGCAGCACCGCACGCAACGGCACTTCCTCGGCCAGGGCTTTGCGCAGTTGCAGTTCGGCGAACACCGGGGTTTCGTGCAGCCAGCGACGCAGGTACACCGAAAACAGGCCGAATACCCCACCCAGCAGGAACGGGATACGCCAGGCGTAATCCGACACTTGTTCAGGGGTGTAAATGCTGTTGATCGCGGTGGCGACCAGCGAGCCGAGGAGGATCCCGGCAGTCAGGCCGCAGGTCAGCGTGCCGCAGGCGTAGCCGATATGACGTTGCGGCACATGCTCGGATACGAATACCCAGGCGCCAGGCACCTCACCGCCAATGGCCGCGCCCTGGATCACCCGCATCAGCAGCAGGAGAATGGGCGCCCACATGCCGATCTGCGCGTAGGTCGGCAGCAACCCCATGATCAACGTGGGCACGGCCATCATGAAGATGCTCAGGGTGAACATCTTCTTGCGCCCCAGCAAGTCACCAAAGTGCGCCATGACAATGCCGCCCAGTGGCCGCGCCAGATACCCGGCAGCGAAAATCCCGAAGGTCTGCATCAGGCGCAGCCATTCCGGCATGTCCGCCGGGAAGAACAACTTACCGACCACCGTGGCGAAGAACACGAAGATAATGAAGTCGTAAAACTCCAGCGCCCCACCCAGGGCGGACAGCGACAAAGTCTTGTAATCGTTATGGGTCAACGGACGTGCGGTTTGCGCTGGCGGCGCAATGCTCGAGGGCACTGTGGTCATGGCAAGGGCTTCTCTTATAGTCGGATCTGGAAGCCGCAACAGCGCTGGTTGAGGCCTGGCAGGTTCGGCACCATAGCAAATTGTTCGAAAAAGCACATAGATGTGTGTAATAGGCAGTCAAAATGAGAACCGGACGGTCGTCGCGGGGTCTACCGATCGATATACTCGCAGCCTGCAACGACTTGAAAGGGTTGCTGTGCGAAAACGCCGTTGGGCGCCAACCAGCCGGTTTCGCAGAGTTTCCCTTTAGTACGCCTTATGGAAAACGCGACGAACGTAGTATGTTCGGGCTGAATCGTTTTTCCCAAGACGGCTATTCACCTGAAGTACCAGAGAGAGTCACGGGTCAGAGGCACCCCCGGCATGATAGAGCTCGAACAAGAAGATCCTATTCCGCAAGGCGACCTGGCCCTGCAAATCACCGCGCTTCCTCGCGAGACCAATGGTTTCGGCGATATTTTCGGCGGCTGGCTGGTGGCGCAGATGGACCTCGCTGGCACGGCTATGGCCAGTAAAGTGGCCGGTGGGCGCGTAGCCACCGTTGCCATCGACCGCATGGCTTTCCTCGTGCCGGTCGCGGTCGGCGCGCAACTGTCGTTCTATACTCAGGCCCTGGAAATCGGCCGCAGCTCGATTCAGATGATGGTCGAGGTCTGGAGCGACGATCCCTTGTCCAGCGAATGGCGTAAAGTGACTGAAGCGGTATTTGTCTTCGTCGCCATCGATGGCAGCGGACGCACCCGTTCGGTGCCGCCACGACGTTAAACTCCCGGGCCCTTTGCGGGTCCATTGCAGTCAATGTTCCCGAGTGAGATTGCAGCATGCCAACGCCCAACGTTGAAGCCGTGAAAATGGATGAGCTGAACTGCTGGCGCATCCGCCATGGTCAGGCCGAATTGCTGGTGGCCCAGCAAGGCGCGCATATACTCAGCTATCAGTTGAACGGGCAACCGCCGCTGATCTGGCTCAACGATGAGGCCGTGTTCAATACCGGCAAAAGCATTCGTGCCGGGGTTCCGGTGTGCTGGCCGTGGTTTGGCAATCTGGCGCGCAATCCGCAAAGCGTTCAGGACATGCACCAGAGCACTGAACCCGCCACTGCCCACGGCTTGGTCCGGGCGATAGATTGGGAGTTGACCGGGATCGAAGCCGAGGGCGAAAGCCTGAACGTCGAATTCGTCCTGCCACGGCCTGAAGAGGGTTTGCCAGGCTGGCCGCACAAGGTCGAGTTGAAGCTGAATATTCGCCTGGATGAGCAACTGCACATCAGCCTCACCAGCCTCAACCTGAGTACTGAAAGCGTGAGCATCAGCCAGGCGCTGCACAGTTACTTCGCCGTCAGCGATGTGCGCAACGTGCACGTCGAAGGGTTGGACGGGCTGAGCTATATCGAGACCCTGGACGACTGGAAAACCTGCACTCAAGCCGGTGATCTGCGATTTGTCGGGGAAACCGACCGCATCTATCTGGATACGCCCGAACAGCTGAGCATTGTGGACCCGGCCTGGGAACGGCGTATTCAGCTGACCAGCCGTGGTTCACGCTCGGCGGTAATCTGGAACCCCTGGATCGATCGCGCCGCACGCTTCGGCGACATGGCCGACGACGGCTGGCAGCACATGTTATGCATCGAGACGGCGAATGTAATGGATGACGTGGTGACGCTGGTGCCGGGGGCGAGTCATACCTTGGGTGTGAGTGTTGCCAGCAAGGCTCTATAAAGCACCGCAGACAATTTGTGGCGAGGGAGCAAGCTCCCTCGCCACAGGGGTCTGGCGCATGACCTCAGACCTACAAATCCGCCTCTTGCACCACCCTCACCTTCGCCGCATCCAGCGCATAGGCCGCATCAGCCAGGTCGTTGCTGACCTGCTCCACCTTCAGGGTGCCGGTCACCCACAGCGGCGTGTAGATATCGTCCAGCTTCAACCCCTTCGGATAACGCACCAGCACCAGTTGATTGGGCGGTGGTGGCGGTACGTGGATGCAGGCACCCGGGTAAGGCACCAGGAAAAACAGCGTGCTGCGACCCTTGGCATCGGTTTCCAGCGGTACCGGGTAACCACCGAGACGGATGTGCTTGTCGTTCATCGCGACCACGGTTTTGCTCGAGTACATCACCGCGGGCAGGCCTTTGCTCTGCTTCAGGCCACCCTTGTCGGTGAATGTCCCGTTGGCCTCAGGCGAGTCATGGTCGATTTCCGGCATTTGCTCGAGGGCTTTCTGGTCCGACTTGGGCATTAGTTCGAGCCAGTCGGTTTCCGGCAGTTCTGCGGCATGGGCCAAGCCACTGCCCAGCAAGAGGAAAGTCAACAGAAGACGGCGCATGATGTACTCGGCAAAGAGGGGACGGTGGGACGCCGAGCATTCTAGTGCCCTGCCCCGGAAATGCGGAACAGTCATTTTCGAGACAAGGCACCCTTCTCGGCGTGCGGCGCAGAGAGGGCTTGGTCGCTAAATCAGTTCTTTTTGATCAGGCCGTAGATCACCAGCAACACCACGGCGCCTATCAATGCACCGATGAAGCCCGCGCCCTGGCCCGCCTGATAAAAGCCCAATGCCTGGCCACCATAGGTCGCCGCCAGCGAACCGCCGATACCGAGCAGAATGGTCATGATCCAACCCATGCTGTCATCGCCAGGTTTCAGGAAGCGTGCCAGCAGACCCACGATCAAGCCGATAAAGATGGTTCCGATAATACCCATGACATTTCCCTCTGTATGAATTGGCTATGCCAAAGCCTAGACAGACTTTGGCATCCTGCCATCAGAGAACGGCGAGGAACCAAGGTTCCCGCCAGTCATGGAGACTGTTACTCGGCGATCAGCGCTTCGACCTTGAGAATTTGCTGCTCAAGGGTGGCCTTGTCGGCGCAGCGCAGGTTGGCGTGACCGACCTTGCGACCGACCTTGAATGCCTTGCCATAGTGATGCAGATGGCAATCGGCGATGGCCAGGACCTTCTCGACCTCCGGCACCTTGCCGATGAAGTTGATCATCGCGCTTTCACCGACCTTGGCGGTCGAGCCCAGCGGCAGACCGGCTACCGCCCGCAGGTGGTTTTCGAACTGGCTGCACTCGGTGCCTTCGGTGGTCCAGTGACCGGAGTTGTGGACCCGCGGGGCGATTTCGTTGGCCTTGAGGCCGCCGTCGACTTCAAAGAACTCGAACGCCATCACGCCGACGTATTCCAGCTGCTTGAGCACTCGGCTCGAATAGTCCTCGGCCAATGCTTGCAACGGATGCTCGGTACTGGCCACGGACAGACGCAGAATGCCGTTGTCGTGGGTGTTGTGAACCAGCGGGTAAAACCTGGTTTCGCCATCACGGGCACGCACGGCGATCAACGAGACTTCGCCGGTGAACGGCACAAAACCTTCCAGCAGGCAGGCAACGCTGCCCAGTTCGGCGAAAGTGCCAACCACGTCGGCCGGGGTGCGCAGGACTTTCTGGCCCTTGCCGTCGTAGCCCAGGGTGCGGGTTTTCAGCACGGCCGGCAGGCCGATGCTGAGCACGGCCGCATCCAGGTCGGCTTGCGACTGGATGTCGGCGAAGGCCGGGGTGGGGATGCCGAGGTCCTTGAACAGGCTCTTTTCGAACCAGCGATCGCGGGCGATGCGCAGGGCTTCGGCGCTCGGGTAGACCGGCACGAACTGCGACAGGAAGGCCACGGTTTCAGCCGGGACGCTTTCGAACTCGAAGGTCACCAGATCGACTTCATCGGCCAATTGGCGCAAATGATCCTGATCGCCGTAATCGGCCCGCAGGTGTTCGCCCAATGCCGCTGCGCAGGCATCCGGCGCAGGGTCAAGGAAAGCGAAGTTCATCCCCAGCGGTGTACCCGCCAGAGCCAACATGCGACCCAACTGGCCGCCACCGATTACACCGATCTTCATCGTCAACAACCTCAGGCGATGCGTGGGTCTGGATTTTCCAGGACGCTGTCTGTCTGCTCAGCGCGGAATTTTTTCAGCACCGTATGAAATTGCGGGTGCTTGGCGCCGAGGATGCTCGCGGACAACAACGCGGCATTGATTGCACCGGCTTTGCCGATCGCCAGAGTCGCCACCGGAATGCCCGCGGGCATCTGCACGATGGACAGCAGCGAGTCGACGCCCGAAAGCATCGCCGACTGCACCGGCACGCCCAGTACCGGCAGGTGGGTTTTGGCCGCACACATGCCTGGCAAGTGCGCCGCGCCACCGGCGCCAGCAATGATCACCTCGATGCCGCGCTCTTCGGCCTCTTCGGCGTACTGGAACAGCAGGTCCGGGGTGCGGTGGGCAGAGACCACTTTCACCTCGTAAGGGATGCCGAGCTTTTCCAGCATATCGGCGGTGTGGCTAAGGGTGGACCAATCGGACTTCGAGCCCATGATCACGCCAACCAGTGCACTCATCGTCGTGCCTCTTCTCTCTGGGCGCCCGCGGGCGCGTCAAAAAACAACAAGCCACGCGGGAGGACCGGCGTGGCTTGTTGTACGAATTCAAGGCCGGTCGAACCGGCCAAAGGCCGCGCAGTATACCGCAATGGGGCAGATAAACAGCCCCTTGGGCGACCATCTGTCATCAGAGGCGTTCCGGACGCAACCAAAGGGTTTTACTGACTTTCAGGTCAAGCTTGGGGTAGAACACAATTGAGATAACTATCTACTCTGGACAGTGCCCGCGCACCGGTAAAAAGCAGACCCCTCTTCATTTTTGCGTTTGTGCACGACGGCTATAAAGGTAAGGATGGGGTTTCATACAATCGATGGGTTGACCTTGTTTATATTTGCATTGCCGCTCGCCGCCCCACCCTCCAGCTTGCGCCACAGCAACCGCACATTCGCCTTGCGCACCAACGCGCAGCGGTACAAGCGAATCTCCAACGGCACATGCCATTGCGGACCGCCACAGACCACCAGTTCACCGCGGGCGAGTTCGGCCCGCACGCTCAATTGCGGTACCCAGGCGATGCCCAGACCCTCCAGCGCCATGCTTTTCAGGCTGTCGGCCATGGCGGTTTCATAGACAGTGGTGAACCGCAGGGCACGCTGACGCAGCAGCATATTCACCGAACGCCCGAGAAAGGCGCCGGCGCTGTAAGCCAGCAACGGCACGCTGGCTTCGCCTTCCAGATCGAACAACGGCTTGCCGTCCGCGTCGGCGGCACAGACCGGGAGCATTTCGGTATGCCCAAGGTGCAGCGAAGGGAAGATTTCCGGGTCCATCTGCAGCGCCGCATCCGGGTCGTAGAAGGCCAGCATCAGATCGCAACCACCTTCACGCAGCGCATGCACCGCATCGCCGACGTTGGTTGCCACCAGTCGTGTGGCAATGTTCAGACCTTCGTTGCGCAATTGCGCGATCCAGCGCGGGAAGAAGCCCAGCGCCAGCGAATGCGCGGCGGCGACCTGCATTACTTCGCCCTGCCCACCTTCCAGGTGATGCAAATGCCGCAGCACTTCGCCGAGCTGTTCAACCACGGTGCGTGCGGTCACCAGAAACAGTTGCCCTGCCGCCGTCAGCTCGATCGGCGTGCGGGAACGGTTGACCAGGGTCAGGCCTAGCGCGGCTTCGAGACTACGGATCCGCCGACTGAACGCCGGCTGAGTGACAAAGCGTCGCTCGGCAGCCTGGGAGAAGCTGCGGGTGGCGGCCAAAGCACTAAAGTCCTCGAGCCATTTGCTTTCCAGATTCATCACGTCCTCCCGGACACGCACCATTTTAGGTCATACGCTCGACGCCCAAGCGGCGTCACATCGACATTATGCCGTTTATGCATGGGCCAGTGTTTAACAGCATTGGCCCTAAATTGCCCGCAAGCCTAGCATTGCCAGTGTTCCGGCATAGCCCGGGTCCATATCGAGATGATTCCTATCATGTCCTCCGCTGCATCTTTCCGCACAGAAAAAGACCTGCTTGGCGTACTCGAAGTACCTGCTCAAGCGTATTACGGCATCCAGACCCTGCGAGCGGTGAACAACTTCCGTCTCTCCGGCGTTCCGATTTCGCATTACCCGAAGTTGGTTGTCGGCCTGGCAATGGTCAAACAGGCCGCCGCTGACGCCAACCGCGAGCTGGGTCACCTGAGCGAAGCCAAGCACGCAGCCATCAGCGAAGCCTGTGCACGTCTGATTCGCGGCGATTTCCACGAAGAGTTCGTGGTGGACATGATTCAGGGCGGCGCTGGCACTTCAACCAACATGAATGCCAACGAAGTCATCGCCAACATCGCGCTGGAGGCCATGGGCCACAGCAAGGGCGAGTACCAGTACCTGCACCCGAACAACGACGTGAACATGGCGCAGTCGACCAACGACGCTTACCCGACGGCCATCCGCCTGGGTCTGCTGCTGGGTCACGACGCGCTGCTTGCCAGTCTCGACAGCCTGATCCAGGCGTTCGCCGCCAAGGGCACCGAGTTCAGCCACGTCCTGAAGATGGGCCGTACCCAGCTGCAAGACGCCGTGCCGATGACACTGGGCCAAGAATTCCGCGCCTTCGCCACGACTTTGAGCGAAGACCTGGCACGCCTGAAAACCCTCGCCCCCGAGTTGCTGACCGAAGTGAACCTGGGCGGCACCGCGATCGGCACCGGCATCAACGCCGACCCGCGTTACCAGCACCTGGCTGTATCGCGTCTGGCAATCATCAGCGGTCAACCGCTGGTACCGGCCGCCGACCTGATCGAAGCCACGTCCGACATGGGCGCCTTCGTACTGTTCTCCGGCATGCTCAAGCGTACCGCGGTCAAGCTGTCGAAGATCTGCAACGACCTGCGCTTACTGTCTAGCGGTCCACGCACCGGCATCAACGAAATCAACCTGCCAGCGCGTCAGCCAGGCAGCTCGATCATGCCCGGCAAGGTCAACCCGGTCATCCCGGAAGCGGTCAACCAGGTAGCCTTCCAGATCATCGGCAACGACCTGGCGCTGACCATCGCGGCCGAAGGCGGCCAGCTGCAACTGAACGTGATGGAGCCTTTGATCGCCTTCAAGATCTTCGACTCGATCCGCCTGCTGCAACGTGCCATGGACATGCTGCGCGAACACTGCATCGTCGGCATCACCGCCAACGAAGAGCGCTGCCGCGAACTGGTCGAGCACTCGATCGGCCTGGTGACCGCGCTGAACCCGTACATCGGCTATGAAAACGCCACCCGCATCGCCCGCATCGCCCTTGAAAGCGGCCGCGGCGTGCTGGAACTGGTGCGCGAAGAAGGCTTGCTCGACGACGCCATGCTCGCCGACATCCTGCGCCCGGAAAACATGATTGCTCCGCGTCTGGTGCCTCTGAAGGCTTAACCGAACGCCGGCTCTTTTAACCAAGAGCCACGCTCACCAGGTCGAGGGACTAGACACCTCTCACCTTTTGAGGGCTTGGGGATCACTCTCCAGGCCCTTTTTTTTGGATTTTTCGGATACCACCGAACATGTTCAGCGTGTTCAATGCCGCCAAGATCGCAGCCTTCGGCAGCTCCTTGTATCTCGACTATCGCTCCGCCAGGAGCGATAGTCGAGATACAAGATACCGTCTTAACCCTCACCGGCCACGCAAGCCGAGGCCACACCTGCAGTCGCGAGCGCAGCGCAACGCTGATCGCCAAACCGGGCGCAATTCGTTGCGCCCGACGTGACACACCGCACGGTCAGCGTCATGCTCGACCCCACGGTGTACTCGTCCAGGAGATTCCCACATGAACCCCGAAACTTATCCCGCCGCGCAACGCGTCATGGTGCTCTACACCGGCGGTACCATCGGCATGCAAGCCAGTGCCCACGGCCTGGCCCCGGCGTCCGGTTTTGACGCGCGGATGCGCGACTACCTGCACAGCCAGCCAGAGCTGGTGGTACCGGACTGGCGCTTCCGCGAAATGGCTCCGCTGATCGACAGCGCCAACATGACCCCCGCTTACTGGCAGCGCCTGCGTGAAGCGGTCATCGACGCCGTCGACGTTCAGGGCTGCGACAGTGTGCTGATCCTCCACGGCACCGACACCCTCGCCTACAGCGCCGCGGCCATGAGCTTCCAGTTGCTCGGTTTGCATGCGCGCGTGGTGTTTACCGGCTCGATGCTGCCAGCCGGCGTTACCGACAGCGATGCCTGGGAAAACCTTGGCGGCGCGCTGGTTGCCTTGGGCCAGGGCATGGCGCCAGGCGTGCATTTGTACTTCCACGGCGAACTGCTGGAACCGAGCCGTTGCGCGAAAATCCGCAGCTTTGGGCGTCATCCGTTTGCCCGCCTGCAACGTCAGGGTGGCGGAGCCAAGGCGCCTTCGCTTCCGGCCGAGCTGAATTACCATCAAAGCAAGCAACTGGCAAAAGTCGGCGTACTGCCCCTGTTCCCCGGCATTGGTGCAGAGCAACTCGATGGTTTGTTGAATAGCGGCATCCAGGCGCTGGTGCTTGAATGCTTCGGCAGCGGCACCGGGCCAAGCGACAACCCCGAATTCCTCGCCAGCCTGCAACGGGCGCAGGACAGAGGCATCGTGGTCGTGGCGATCACTCAGTGCCATGAAGGCGGGGTGGCGCTGGACGTCTACGAAGCGGGTAGCCGTTTGCGTGGCGTTGGCGTGTTGTCGGGTGGCGGTATGACTCGCGAGGCGGCGTTCGGCAAGTTGCACGCGTTGCTGGGGGCGGGGCTTGAGACGGCTGAGGTTCGGCGGTTGGTTGAGTTGGATCTTTGTGGGGAGTTGAGCTGAGTCTTCGGCTTTAGATCCACCCCACAACCCAACGGCACACAACTTGCTCCCGATCCAGCACTCCCACGCTGGAACCGAGCATGCTCCACTCCCACCTCACCACACTCAATGCGGTCTCCCTGGTACTCAGCACCTTCAAGGATGAAGGTCTGTCCAGTGAAGCGTTGTTGGCCGGCAGCGGTATCAGCGCGGCGGATCTGAGCCGTGCCGACACGCGTATCACCACCCATCAGGAGATGCAGGTCTGCATCAATGCCGTCGCCTTAAAGCGCGAAATTGGCTTGGAACTGGGCAGGCGCATGCACGTTTCCTCCTACGGCATGCTCGGTTATGCCCTGCTCACCAGTGCCACCTTAGGTGACGCTTTGCGTCTTGCGTTGCGTTATCCGGCGCTGTTGGGAACACTTTTCGAGCTGAGCCTCGAGGAGGATGGCGAGCGCATCTGGCTCACGGCCAGCGACTATCGGGAAAACCCGGCGCTGACGGTGTTCAACATCGAGTTCTGCCTGGTCTCGATGAAAGTCATCTGCGACGACCTGCTGGGTCACCCCTTGCCATTGCTCGGTGCCCGCTTCGAGTACTCCGCGCCGGACTACCAGTCCCGCTACAGCGAGCGCTTCGACTGCCCCTTGCAGTTCAATGCCCCGGCCAATGCCTTCGCCTTCGACAAACACTGGCTCGACCAACCCTTGCCACTGGCCGACACGATTACCTATCAGGCCATTGCCGAGCGCTGCCGCAAGCAGAACACCGAGTTCACCGGGCGTCAGGCCTGGCTGGGGCGAATCCGCCAACTGCTTGCCGCACAACTCAACGCCGCACCCGGGCTTGAGGGTCTTGCCGAGCAACTGAACTGTTCGGCGCGCACCCTGCGGCGGCACCTCAAGAACCTGGGTTGCAGTTATCAGGAATTGCTCGACGAACTGCGTTTCGAGCGGGCCAAACAGATGCTTTGCGAGGATCAACTACCGATTTACCAGATCGCCGAAGCCCTGGGTTTCAGCGAAACCGCGAGCTTCCGCCATGCCTTCGTGCGCTGGAGTGGCGTGGCGCCGAGCCAGTTCCGGCCGTAGCAACTGCCGAAGGCTGCGTCCGCCTGCGCAGCAGGCGCAACACGGTGGATGCGTACTCTCTGAACTATCGCGTTTGAAGTGTTTACGTCCGCTACGCGGCCGGAGGCAGCCTTGCGCTTTTCAGGGGCGAATTTCGGACAAACAATTTGGCCATATCGATCCCCTTTTGGCCTTTCCTGCCGTTCTCCCAAACGCCCTGCGCCGCAAGACTGTAAGCAACCGAATCAGCCTGCGGAGAATAAGAAATGCTGACGATTTACTCTGACGACCACCACCTGCACCACGGCCGCTGCGAGTTGATGGATGGGCAATTGATGCCCTGCTTCGAGATGCCTTCACGGGCCGATCACGTTCTGCAGCGGGTTCAGGACCGCAGTCTGGGCCCAGTGCAAGCACCACAGGACTTTGGTCTCGAACCGGTTGCGCGCATCCACAGTCGTGATTATCTGGAGTTCTTCAAAGGCGCCTGGCAGCGCTGGACCGAGTTCGGTCGCGAGGGAGACTTGCTGCCCTACACCTGGCCGGCCCGCACCCTGCGCTCGGTCATGCCGAAAAGTCTCCATGGTCAGCTCGGCTATTACAGCTTTGACGGCGGCGCACCCATTACTGCCGGAACCTGGCAAGCGGCCTACAGCGCAGCGCAAGTCGCACTCACTGCTCAGGCCGTTATCCAACAGGGCGCCCGCAGTGCCTTCGCCCTGTGCCGACCACCAGGACATCATGCCGCCAGCGATTTGATGGGTGGCTATTGCTACCTGAACAACGCCGCCATCGCCGCCCAGGCATTCCTCGATCAAGGCCATAAAAAGGTTGCGATTCTCGACGTCGACTATCACCACGGTAACGGCACTCAATCGATTTTCTACGGGCGTAGCGACGTGCTGTTCGCCTCGATCCACGGCCATCCGGAAGCCGAGTTTCCATTCTTCCTCGGTTACGAGGACGAGCATGGCGAAGGCGCTGGCGAAGGTTTCAACTTCAACTACCCTCTGGCCGCAGGCTCAGGCTGGGACGCCTGGAGCGCGGCACTGGAACTGGCCTGTGAAGAGATCGAACGCTACGGCGCCGATGTCGTGGTGGTTTCCCTGGGCGTCGACACCTTCAAGGACGACCCGATCTCTCAGTTCAAACTCGACAGCCCGGATTACCTGAGCATGGGCGAACGCATCGCACGTCTGGGCAAGCCGACACTGTTCGTGATGGAAGGCGGTTACGCGGTCGAAGAAATCGGCATCAACGCGGTGAACGTTCTCGAAGGTTTCCAGAGCGCCAATGAGGAATCAGCACAATGAACAGTCTCAAGGGATGTATCGCTTCAGCCTTGTGCGCCACGCTGCTCAGCGGCGCTGCCCAGGCGCAAGAGCGCACGTTGCGGGTCTACAACTGGTTCGACTACATCACCCCCAAAGCCCTGGAGGATTTCAAGTCCGAGAACACCCAGGTGAAACTGGTCTACGACATCTTCGATACCAACGAAGCCCTTGAGGCCAAGCTGCTCACCGGCAACTCGGGCTATGACGTCGTTGTGCCGTCCAACGTGTTCCTCGCCAAGCAGATCGAAGCCGGCGTGTTCCAGCCGCTGGACCGCAGCAAGCTGCCGAACTGGAACCACCTCGATCCCAAGCTGATGAAGCTGATCGAAGCCAACGACCCTGGCAACAAACACGCCGTGCCCTATATGTACGGCACCATCCTGATCGGCTTCAACCCGGACAAGGTCAAGGC
This sequence comes from Pseudomonas sp. KH_050, assembly GCF_057838875.1. Lineage (NCBI taxonomy): Bacteria > Pseudomonadati > Pseudomonadota > Gammaproteobacteria > Pseudomonadales > Pseudomonadaceae > Pseudomonas > Pseudomonas sp. KH_050. Next base: position 6,536,686 of record NZ_CM174478.1, read on the forward strand.
CGCGCTGGGCGAAAACGCGCCGGTGGACAGCTGGGAGCTGATTTTCAAGGAAGAGAACATCAGCAAGCTCAAACAGTGTGGCGTCGCCCTGCTCGACTCGCCGTCGGAGATCCTGCCGCTGGCTCTGCAACACCTCGGCCTTGACCCCAACAGCAGCAAACCTGCGGACTACGCCAAGGCTGAAGCGCTGCTGTTGAAGATCCGCCCGTACATCACCTACTTCCACTCCTCAAAGTACATGGCCGATATCGCCAACGGTGACATCTGCGTCGCGGTCGGTTATTCCGGCAGCTTCTCCCAGGCCGCCAACCGCGCCAAGGAAGCCAGGAACGGCGTGATCGTCGATATGCGCCTGCCCAAGGAAGGCGCGCCGATCTGGTTCGACATGCTGGCGATCCCCAAAGGCGCCAAGGACCCCGAGGACGCCTACACCTTTATCAACTACCTGTTGCAACCGAAAGTAATCGCGCCGATCAGCGACTTCGTCGGCTACCCGAACCCGAACAAAGACGCCACCGAAATGGTCGACCCGGCGATCCGCAACAACCCCAACCTGTATCCGACCGAAGCGGCGATGAGCACGCTCTATACGCTGCAGCCGTTGCCGCGCGATGCCGAGCGGGCACGGACACGGGCCTGGACCAAGATCAAGTCCGGGACGTGATATGCATGATTGACGAGTTACATCTGTGGTCCAGTGCCCACTGAACAAAACCAGGGCCCGCCATTGTGCGGGTCTTTCACTTCCATACACCCCGCAACCTCATCAACGCCGCTTCAATCGCCACCTCCGGTACCGCGGCAAACCCGAGCACCAATCCCGCTCGCTGGTTTTGCGGGGTACTGGAGTCCGGCAACCAGTAACTGCTCAACCCGTTAACCTCCACATCGACACTCGCGGCTTGTTCGACCAGTTCGCGTTCACGGGCCAGGCTGTCTACCCGTACCGTCAGGTGCAGGCCGGCCGCCACACTCGGCAAACTGCCGACTCCAGGGATATTCTCCGGCCAACCGGCCATCAAGGTATTGCGCCGGCTCAGCGCCGCCCGACGCATGCGGCGGATATGCCGCTGAAAATGCCCGGCCGCGATAAACTCGGCCATCACCGCCTGAGTGCTGACCTCCGAGTGTCGCACATCCACCGCACGGCGCCGGGAGAAGGCCTCGACCAGCCCGATTGGCAATACCAGGTAACCGAGTCTCAGCGCGGGGAATGCAACCTTGCCGAACGTCCCGACATACAGCACTCGCCCCTGCCGATCCAGCGCCGCCAAGGGTGCCAGCGGTGCGCCGCTGTAACGGTATTCGCCGTCATAGTCGTCCTCGACGATCCAGCCTTGGCTGCGCTCGGCCCAGGCCAGCAATTCCAGGCGCCGCGCCAGGCTCATGATCACCCCGGTCGGGTACTGATGAGACGGCGTGACATAGGCCAGTCGGCAATCACTGAAGGTCGCCAGTTCAGCGCAGTCCATGCCCTCGCTGTCCACCGTCACGCCGCGCAACTTCGCCCCCGCCACGGCAAAGGCATGTCCGGCGGCGCGATAGCCGGGGTTCTCCACAGCCACCCCATCACCGGGCTCCACCAGCAGCTGTGCACAAAGGCTGATTCCCTGTTGCGCGCCACTGGTGATCACTATTTGTTCAGCGCTGCACTGCATGCCCCGCGAACTGCGCAAATAGGCCGCGATCAAACCACGCAACCGCTCGTCGCCCTCAGGTGCGCCATAACACAGCTGCTGTAAATCCGGCTTGCGCCAGAAAGCCGCATTCAGCTTGGCCCAAACCTCAAACGGGAACAGATCAAAGGCCGGTACTCCAACCCGAAAAGCCCTTGGTGGACCAGTCGGTGGCTTGGGCAAATGATGCTTCTCGACCCGATCGAGTGCACCGCTGTGGATAACTTTACTGGATGTAATTACAGGTAAATCAAGTTGTTTTGTGGATAACCCTGTGGGTAAGCCTGTTGAAAAGCCTGTGGATACTTTTGTGGATAGTTTTTTCGGCGCCAGAGTATTTTCCGGCAATTGCGCCACATAAGTGCCGTCTCCCACCCGCCCCTCGATAAACCCTTCGGCATACAGCTGATCGTAGGCTCGAACTACGCTGTTACGAGAAATCGACAACGCCGCAGCCAAATCCCGGCTGGCCGGCAAACGCGTGCCGCCGGCCAGACGCCCATCGAGTACCCGCACCCGTAGCGCTTGATACAGCTGACGGCTCAAGCCCTGACGACGATCCAGCTCAATCCCGGCAGGGTTGAACGACAAGGACAGCGGTGAGTTGCTCATCACAATGGCCCTATGAAATTGGCTATTAATGGCTCTTACAACAGACCAATAGCCTGCCTAGGATGCAGGCATTCGCCAAGGAAAATTTCCCATGTACACACCCAGCGCTTTTGCCGACCAAGACCTGCCACACCTTCACCAGCAGATCCTCAGCACTCGTCTGGCGACGCTGGTCACCTATGGCGAGCAAGGCTTGCAGGCCAGCCACCTGCCGTTGCTGCTGAACCCCGGTCAAGGACCCAATGGCACCCTCTACGGACATCTGGCCAAGGCCAATCCACAGTGGCGGGAGCTGGAGACCGGGGCCCAAGCGCTGGTGATCTTTGCCGGTGCCGACGCCTATGTCAGCCCGTCGTTCTATCCGAGCAAAGCCGAGCATGGCAAAGTCGTACCCACCTGGAACTACCTCGCCGTGCATGCCTATGGCAGCGCCGAAGTGTTCAGCGATGCACAGCGTTTGCGCGACCTGGTCAGCGCCCTGACCGATCGCCACGAAGCCGGCCGCGCCCAACCGTGGAAAGTTGCCGACGCACCTGCCCACTACATCGACGGTATGCTCAAGGCTATCGTCGGCTTCGCCCTGCCAATCCAGCGCCTGGAAGGCAAACGCAAGCTCAGCCAGAACCGCAGTACCGCAGACATCGCCGGTGTTCGTGAAGGGCTGGCAGCCAGCCCCGACATCCACGACCAGGCCCTCGCCCACTTGATGCGTTAAGGAATGACCATGAGTCAGATTGAGATCCGCCGAGTCACCGCCGACGACCACGTCGCCTGGCTGCCGTTGTGGCAAGCCTACCTGCGGTTTTACAACACCGAACTGGCCGACGCTGTCACCCAAAGCACCTGGCAGCGTTTTCTCGACCCGAGCGAGCCGACCCACGCGGCCCTCGCCTGGGACGGTGAAAAAGCCGTGGGCATGGTGCATTTCATCTACCACCGCTCCAACTGGAGCATCGAGAATTCCTGCTACCTGCAAGACCTGTTGGTAGTCCCCGAAACACGCGGCACCGGCGTCGGTCGGCAGCTGATCGAGTTTGTCTACGACACCGCCCGCAAAGACGGCTGCGCCAAGGTTCATTGGCTGACCCACGAAACCAACGCCACGGCCATCCAGCTCTACGAGCGCATCGCCGAACGCCCTGGTTTCATCCAGTTTCGCAAAGGCCTTCTTTAAGGTTCAAGGAGAACAGCATGTCGACCTCACTCGCCGACTGGAAAGGCGTCCCGGCGCCCTCGGTCAAACTCATCGAAGGGCGTTTCATACGCCTGGAAAAACTCGACCCGGCACGCCACGGCGATGGCCTGTGGCAAGCCCTTGAAGGGCCCGATGCCGACCCGAAACTCTGGGACTATCTGCCTTATGGGCCGTTCACCGAGCGCAATGCGTTCAATGACTGGCTGAACAACCACGCAGCCAATAGCGACCCGTACTTCTTCAGCGTCATCGACCGTGCCAGCGGCGAGGTTCAGGGCCTTCTCAGCCTGATGTCGATCGTGCCAGCCCAAGGCCGGATCGAAATCGGCCACGTCACCTTCGGCGCGCCGATGCAACGCTCGCCGAAAAGTACCGAGGCGGTTTACCTGCTGGCCAAAGAGTCTTTTGCCTTGGGCTACCGTCGCCTGGAGTGGAAATGCAACAACGACAACGCCCGCTCCAAATACGCGGCTGAGCGCCTGGGCTTCAGCTTTGAAGGCGTGTTCCGCCAGCACATGGTGGTCAAGGGTCAGAACCGTGACACGGCGTGGTACTCGATTCTGGATTCGGAGTGGCCGGCAATTGGCGCGGGGTTTGAAGAGTGGTTGAGCGAGGAAAATCAAACGGGGTCTGGCCAGGTGAAGACATTGGTTGAGTGTCGGGGATAAACCATCGGTTCATCGGCGCCTGGCAGGCCGCCTTCGCAGGCAAGCCCCAAAGCCGGTCAGTTAATCGCACCTGTGGCGAGGGAGCCTGCTCCCGCTCGGCTGCGCAGCAGTCGTAAATCCAGCAAATGCATTCTCCCTGTCACAATGCGGTGCCCGGCTTTTAGGGCCGCTGCTTACCAGCGGGAGCAAGCTCCCTCGCCACAATTGATCGCCAGTCTCCGGATGTTGATCGCTCCCACGCTCAACTAATGTTCCTGCGAATCCTCACCACCCCCATCTGCAACCCGAACGGTCGAAACACCGCGTTCAGCGACTTGAGGGTCTGATTCCCTTCCCCATGCTCGATATGCACCAGGGTTCGCACCGAGATTTTGCACATCTTGGCGAACTGGCTTTGATGCAGGCCGGTGACCTCCACCCGCAACCGGCGGACGGCTTCGCCGATTTCCAGAGTACCGTGGGCGAGCCCCTCTTGAATGCTTTCAATCAGCTGAGCGCGAACATCAATGGAAAGCGTCATTTCAGCCCCCAGTTTTTCAAGCGCTGCTCAAGGTTTTTCAAAGCGATACTCGGGTGGTTCAGGGTGACGTCGGGTAAGCCGCTGGCGACCAGAATGTCCGGCAACGCCAGTAAAGGGTCGGCGTCTTGTCGAAGACGCTCGAATGCGTCCGCTGGATTGATAATCCCCACCAACGCACCACACACACCACGCCAATCAATCTCCTCCGCCACCTCCAACTCTTTAGGCCATTTTGTGGTACGCGTAACACCCTCTTCGTCCATCACCATCGGCGTTCTTGTTTCTGTGTTTCCCGGGATTCCGTGAAGAACCAAAAAAAAAAGGGGAGCACATGCCCCCCCGAGGTTTAAAGCGTTTCAGTCAAAGGCTGTAGATCAGCCCTCGATCTCGATCAGGACTTCACCCGGGTTGACCCGGTCGCCTTTGGCCACGTGGATGGCGGTAACTTTGCCGGCGATGGCCGATTGAACTTCGGTTTCCATCTTCATCGCTTCGGTGATCAGCACAGCCTGGCCGGCTTTCACGATGTCGCCTTCCTTGACCAGCACATCGACGATGTTGCCCGGCATGTTGGTGCTGACGTGGCCTGGAGCAGTAGCTTGCTTGCGCTTGCTGCTACCGCCGCTGACGAATTCGTTGAGCGGCTCGAACACCACTTCTTCCGGCATGCCATCAATGGACAGGTAGAAGTGACGCTTGCCTTCGGCCTTGACGCCGACACCGGTGATGTCGACGCGGTAGGTTTCGCCGTGGACGTCGATAACAAATTCGGTCGGTACGCCTTCGCCACCGGCCGAGGTCACACCACCCGCTTCCGGAATCGGCAGCAGCACTTCTGGAGTCAAGGTGCCGGCTTCACGCTCTTCGAGGAATTTACGGCCGATGTCCGGGAACATGGCGTAAGTCAGCACGTCCTCTTCAGACTTGGCCAGCGCACCGATATCGCTACGCAGCTTGGTCATTTCCGGTTTGAGCAAGTCGGCCGGACGCACGTCGATCACGTCTTCGCTGCCGATGGCCTGGCGACGCAGGTTCTCGTCAACCTGGCCCGGCGCCTTGCCATAGCCGCCTTGCAGGTACAGCTTCACTTCGTTGGTGATGGTCTTGTAACGCTCGCCGGCGAGCACGTTGAAGAACGCCTGGGTGCCGACGATCTGCGAGGTCGGGGTGACCAGCGGCGGGTAGCCGAGGTCTTTACGGACCCGCGGGATCTCCGCCAGCACTTCGGCCATGCGATTCAGCGCGCCCTGCTCCTTCAACTGGTTGGCCAGGTTGGAAATCATCCCGCCCGGCACCTGGTTGACTTGTACACGGGTGTCGACCGCGGTGAATTCGCTTTCGAACTGGTGATACTTCTTACGCACTGCGTAGAAGTACAGGCCGATTTCCTGCAACAGCTCCAGGCTCAGTCCGGTATCGAATTCGCTGCCTTTAAGCGCGGCGACCATCGACTCGGTACCCGGGTGGCTGGTGCCCCAGGCGAAGCTGGAGATCGTGGTGTCGATATGGTCGGCACCGTTCTCGATGGCCTTGAGTTGGCACATGGATGCCAGGCCAGCCGTGTCATGGGAGTGGATGAACACTGGCAGCGACTGCTCGCTTTTCAGTGCCTTGACCAGCTCGCCAGTGGCGTACGGGGTCAGCAGGCCGGCCATGTCCTTGATCGCAACGGAGTCGCAACCCATGGCTTCCATCTGCTTGGCCTGGGCCACAAACGCCTCGATGGTATGCACCGGGCTAGTGGTGTAGGCGATGGTGCCCTGTGCGTGCTTGCCGGCAGCTTTCACCGCTTCAATGGCCACACGCAGGTTACGTACGTCGTTCATCGCGTCGAAGATGCGGAACACGTCGATACCATTGACCGCCGCCTTGGCGACGAAGGCCCGGACCACGTCATCGCTGTAGTGGCGATAACCCAGCAGGTTCTGCCCGCGCAGGAGCATTTGCAGACGGGTGTTAGGCAAAGCGGCGCGCAGTTTGCGCAGACGCTCCCACGGATCTTCCTTGAGGAAACGCACGCAGGCGTCGAAGGTCGCGCCGCCCCAGACTTCCAGCGACCAGTAGCCGACTTTGTCGAGCTTGTCGCAGATCGGCAGCATGTCGTCGGTGCGCATGCGGGTCGCCAGCAGCGATTGGTGGGCGTCACGCAGGATGGTGTCAGTTACATGGATCTTGGACATTGTTGTATTCCTCACAGGCCTGCGTGGGCGGCAATGGCGGCGGCGATGGCCAGAGCCAGCTCTTCGGGTTTGCGCTTGATCGAGTAATTGGTCAGTTCCGGATGGCTTTCAACGAAACTGGTGTTGAACTGACCACTACGGAATTCCGGGTTACGCAGAATTTCCTGGTAATAGGCGGCAGTGGTCTTGACCCCTTGCAGACGCATGTCGTCCAGGGCGCGCAAGCCACGGTCCATCGCTTCTTCCCAGGTCAACGCCCACACCACCAGTTTCAGGCACATCGAATCGTAGTACGGCGGAATGGTGTAACCGGTGTAGATCGCCGTGTCGGTACGAACGCCGGGGCCGCCGGGTGCGTAGTAACGGGTGATCTTGCCGAAGCTCGGCAGGAAGTTGTTTTTCGGGTCTTCGGCGTTGATCCGGAATTGCAGCGCGAAACCGCGATGCTGGATATCTTCCTGCTTGACCGAAAGCGGCAGACCGGAGGCGATGCGGATCTGCTCGCGAACGATGTCGATGCCGGTGATTTCTTCGGTGATGGTGTGCTCCACCTGCACCCGGGTGTTCATCTCCATGAAGTACACCTCGCCCTCGGCGAGCAGGAACTCCACAGTACCGGCGTTCTCGTAACCCACGGCCTTGGCTGCGCGCACCGACAGGTCACCGATATAAGCGCGCTGTTCGGGGGTCAGTTGCGGGCTTGGAGCAATTTCGATGAGCTTCTGGTTGCGGCGCTGGATCGAGCAATCACGCTCGAACAAGTGCACGACGTTGCCAAAGCTGTCGCCGAGGATCTGCGCTTCGATATGCTTGGGATCGACGATGCATTTTTCCAGGAACACTTCCGCCGAGCCAAAGGCCTTGGTCGCTTCGGAGATCACCCTTGGGAAAGCTTGTTCCAGCTCTTCGCGGCTGTTGCAGCGGCGAATACCGCGGCCGCCACCACCGGAAGTGGCCTTGAGCATCACCGGGTAACCGATGCGCTCGCCTTCGACCAAGGCTTCGGCGATGTCCGCGACGTTGCCTTCGGTGCCCGGAGTCACCGGCACACCGGCCTTGATCATGCTGCGGCGGGCTTCGGTCTTGTCGCCCATGCGGCGAATCACTTCAGCCGATGGACCAATGAATTTGATTCCGCGTTCGAGGCAGATATCTGCCAGCTCGGCGTTCTCCGAGAGGAAGCCGTAGCCGGGATGTAGTGCATCACAACCGGTTTCCACTGCGAGGTTCACCAGCTTGCGCGGGTTCAGGTAGCCGGCCAGAGGTTCGGCACCGATACTGTGGGCTTCATCCGCGCGCTTCACATGCAGGGCATGGCGATCGGCGTCGGAATAGATCGCGACTGAGCGAATGCCCATCTCGGCGCAGGCACGCACGATTCGTACGGCGATTTCCCCACGGTTGGCGATCAGGATCTTTTTTATCACTTGGAATTTCCCTTGAGCCGATTGCACCAACGACCCGCTAGGCCGAGTCGACGAGTGACCAAATGTTTCAAGTCAGTCGCGGCCCCACACTAGCCCTCTCAAGGAATTAACAAAAATCAATAATAATTGGGTCGCTCATAAGTAAAGACTTATAGTTGACTGATCAGCTTGCAGTGAGGGTCCTCATAAAATGCGTAAGTCATTGATGCGTATGACATTGCGTCAGCTTCAGATTTTCAATGAGGTGTGCGATTTACGGTCCTACAGCCGCGCGGCCGAGGAAATGTCTCTCACGCAGCCGGCCGTCAGCCTGCAAATTCGTCAGCTGGAAGAGCTGATTGGTCAGCCATTGTTCGATTATGTCGGCAAAAAACTCTACATGACTGAGGCCGCGGAAGCCTTGCAACGGGCCAGTCGGGACATTTTCGGGCGCCTGGAAAACCTCGACATGCAGCTGTCGGACATGCAGGGTTCGCTGCAGGGGCAACTGAAGCTGGCAGTCGAATCCAGCGCCAAGTACTTCGTACCGCACTTGTTCGCCGCCTTCAAGCGACAGCACCCGGAGGTCAATCTGCAACTGATAGTGATCAACCGGGCGCAGGCCATTCGGCGCCTGTCGGACAACCGCGACGATCTGGTGATCATGTCCATGGTCCCCCAGGAAATGGGCCTGGAGTTCCTGCCGTTCCTCAACAACCCGATCATCGCCGTGGCACCGCCCGACCATCCGCTGTGCCATATGGGGCCGTTGCGCTTGCAGGATCTCGAGCCTTATACGCTGCTGTTGCGCGAGCAAGGCTCGGGCACGCGACTGGCGTGCGAGGAATACTTCAAGGAGAAGCGCGTGCACTTCACGCAAACCCTGGAAGTGGCTTCGGCGGAGGCCCAGCGCGAGTGCGTGGTGGCGGGTCTGGGCGTAGCGCTATTGACGCGCCACGCCCTGAACCTGGAATTGGCCACCGGCACGCTCAAGGAGCTGCCGGTGGAAGAGCTGCCGCTGTACCGTAGCTGGTGCGTGGTGCAGGCCAAAGCCAAGCGTCTGTCACCGGTGGCACATGCGTTCCTCGGGTTTATCCGTAGCGAACGGATACAGATCAGCGGGCTGGTTGAGCGTTTCGACGGGAAGCTGCCGGTGCCGCCTGCCAGTAATTGAGTTCCATCGAATCGGACAAGTCGCCAATCTCGGCGAGCAATTGACGCTGCTCACAACGGTGCTCGATCGCGCGGCGAAATTCCATGCGGCGCTGATCTTCTTGCTGGCGGCGGGTTTTGACGGCGCTAGTGCGTGGATCGTAGGACTGGGCCATTTCGAGTCTCCCAAGACGATTACGGGAGTTACACGATGGACGTCGGGGATGACGGTTTGGCGGCGCGGGGGTTACAGGGATGTGAAAGTTGCCATATGACGAGAGTCTTGAAGGGTATGCCCGATTGCTAAAAGATCGTCCGAACGCGGCCCGAGCCTTCGGCAGCTCCTACGGGATTGTCGTTCACCTACAATTTCGCGGGTGAACCGGATCGGCGTAGGAGCTGCCGCAGGCTGCGATCTTTTGCTCTTATCAATCGTCCAGCGCTTTGACCGACTTGGGCGACAGACGCAAGCTGCGCAGGCTGCGTTTGACGCTCTTGAGATGATTGACCAGGCTCGGACCGCGCGCCATGGCCACGCCCATGGCCAGCACGTCGATCACCACCAGGTGAGCGATACGCGAAGTCAGCGGTGTGTAGATCTCGGTGTCTTCATGAACGTCGATCGCCAGGTTGACGGTCGACAGCTCGGCCAGCGGCGTCGCGCTCGGGCATAGGGTAATCAGCGTCGCGCCGCTTTCACGAACCAGATTGGCGGTGATCAGCAGGTCTTTGGAGCGCCCGGACTGGGAAATACAGATCGCCACATCCGTGGGCTTGAGCGTCACCGCCGACATCGCCTGCATGTGCGGATCGGAATAAGCCGCCGCGGTCAGCAGCAAGCGGAAGAATTTGTGCTGGGCATCTGCCGCCACCGCACCAGACGCGCCAAAGCCGTAGAACTCGACGCGCTGGGCCTGGGACATGGCAGTCACTGCACGCTGCAAGGCCACCGGGTCGAGATTCTCGCGCACCTCCATCAGCGTGTGCAGGGTGGTGTCGAAGATTTTCAGGCTGTAATCGGCAACCGAATCGTCTTCATGGATTGCAAACTGGCCGAAGCTCGCGCCGGCTGCCAGGCTTTGCGCCAGTTTCAGCTTCAGGTCCTGGAAACCCGAGCAACCAATGGCGCGGCAGAAGCGCACGATGGTCGGTTCGCTGATACCCACATTGTGGGCAAGATCGGCCATGGAACTGTGCATCACAGCCGCAGGGTCAAGCAGCACGTGATCGGCAACCTTGAGTTCCGACTTGCGCAACAGGTGGCGTGACTGGGCGATGTGTTGCAACAGATTCAAAGGGCTGGACTCATTGTTATTGGCAAACGCCAGGGATGTAGCACGCTTGTAGTTATACTACATGAATGGGCTTTTTGCCCGTCCGATGCGTAACTGAATCACCTTATTGACCCCCGTTTTGGCCGGGCGCGCTCTATGTAGTCGCTATGAAGAGCCCGTCTGCACTCGTAACAGTTCAGCCAGACCATCAGCTTCTATGGGGCGACTGATGAGATAACCCTGCACCTCATCACACTGCTCGGCCTTGAGGAATTCCAGCTGCTGCGCACTCTCGACCCCCTCAGCCACCACCTTGAGCGACAACCCATGGGCCATGGCGATGATCGCCCGGGTGATCGCCGCATCCTCGCTACCTTCGGCCAGGCCACGTATGAACGCCTGATCGATTTTCACATAGTCCACCGGAATGCGTTTGAGGTAGCTCAACGACGAATACCCGGTACCAAAGTCGTCAATTGCCAGTTTCACCCCCAGATCACGCAATTGCTGGAAGGTCGCGATGATGTGCTCGACGCTGTCCAGCAGCTGGCTTTCGGTCAGCTCCAATTCGAGGTAGTGCGGCGCAAGCCCGGTTTCCTCCAGCACATGGCGGACCAGACTGACCAGCTTGCCCTGGCGCAATTGATGCACCGACAGATTGACCGAAACCCGAATCGGCTCCAGCCCCTGGCGTTGCCATTCGCAGGCTTGCCAGCAGGCCTGGCGCAATACGAACTCGCCGATCGGGCCGATAAGACCGGTTTCTTCGGCCAGGCCGATAAAGTCGCCTGGCGGCACCCGACCCATGGTCGGGTGATCCCAGCGCACCAAGGCCTCGGCGGCATTCAACCGGCCAGTGGCCAGGCATAGTTTTGGTTGGTAGAAGACCTTCAACTGCCGGTCCTCAATGGCCTTGCGCAGCTGGTTTTCCAGCTGCAGGCGCTCCAGAGTGCTGGCTTGCAGGCTGTCGGTGTAGAACTGGAAATTGTTACCACCCAAGTGCTTGGCATGTTGCATGGCAATATTCGACTGGCTGAGCAATGCCGAAATCTCTCGCGCGTTATCCGGCAACATGCTGATGCCCATCGATGCACTGACCACCAACTCATACCCATCCACCGTCAATGGCAAGCGCAGCTTGCTTGCCAGCCGGGTCGCGACCCGTGCCAGGCTGGACAGGTTGGCATAGGCGTCGAACAGCACCGCAAACTCATCGCCGGATAAGCGCGCGATGGTGTCGGCCTCTGGCAGTGCATTGACCAGCCGCCGCGCCATTTTCTGCAATAACTGGTCGGCGACCTCATGCCCCAGGCTGTCATTGAGCAACTTGAAGCGGTCCAGATTGATGTGCAGCAATGCCAGGCTACGACCACCCTGGCGTACTCGCTGATGGGCCTCATGCAGACGTTCGCGGAACAGTGAGCGATTGGCCAGGCCGGTGAGCTCATCGTAATGGGTCAGGTAGCGCATCCGTTCTTCGGACTCACGTCTGGCGGAGAGATCGGCGAAGAAACCCACAATATGACTGACATTTCCTCGCATATCGCGCACGATATTCAGCTGCAACCATTGCGGATACAATTCGCCGCTCTTCCGAGTCTCGACCAGCTCGCCCTGCCAACTGCCGTGTTGCTTCAGCGCCTGATGAATCGCCGGGTAGTGCCGGCGTGCATCCCGGCTACAGGGTAACTCGACGACATTGCGCCCCAACAAGTCCTCGATCTGGTAGCCGGTGACCTGGCTGAACGCCTGATTGACCGCGATCAAGGCGTAATCAGGGTTGAAAATCACGATGCCTTCGCTGGCGGCCTCGAATACCGTGGCCGCCAGCCGGCGCTGCTCTTCCAGCTCCTTGTTGGTGCTGATATCACGCCGAGTGCCGACCATACGGATCACCCGACCGCTGTCGCTACGCTCCACGGCCCGCCCACGGTCCTCGATCCATACCCAATGCCCGTCGCCATGGCGTACGCGGTACTCGATCTGGTAATCCTCGGTGCGACCTTTCAAGTGTTCGACCAGGGCGCGCTTGAGCGGCAGCAGGTCCTGCGGATGCAAACGCGGCTTGAGATGGCTGAGCACCGCCGTCACGTCCTCAGGACCCAGGCCAAACAGCTCCTTGAGCTGTGTGTGATGGACCTCGTCGGTTTGCAGATTCCAGTCCCACAGGCCCAGCTCACTGGCCTTTAACGCCAGGTCCAGACGCGCTTCGCTTTTGCTCAAGGCCTGATTCGCCGCATCCAGCTCCAGGCTGCGCTGCGCTACGCGGCTTTCCAGACCTACCTGAGCCTCACGCAATTGCTCTTGCGCACAGCGACGCTGCTCGATTTCCCGGGCCAGTTCCTGATTGAGCTGTTCGCTGCGGCTTTGGGCCTGCTGCAGATGCTCGATCAACGCCTGGTTCTGGAAACGTCGGAGCAAACCACGCTGGATCAACCGATTGACCTGCCAGGCAACAACGCTCAAGGAGCCCAGCAGAATCAGTCCCAGCCAGCCCCAGCCTTGCTGCTGTTCGTCGCCCCCCCAGAACAAAAAACCTATCGCCGGCAACAGGCACGGCAGCGTAAAGGACAGGAATGCCGGCAGACTGACGGCATAAGCGACGCTGGCCGACAACGTCGCCGCACCGATCAAGCCGAAGACCCAGGCTTGTTGCAGGAAACTGTCGGTGGGCACCAGGGCGATGCCGGCGCCGGCCAGGGTCAAGCCGCTCATGGCCGAGCCGAGCAAGAACATTCGCTGCCAGATCGGCTGTGCCTGGCGACCCGGTATCGCCGAATCGAACGCTGCGACCTGGATGACTCGCATGGCGACCAGCGTCAGTAGCCAGACCAGCCAAATGCTGACCAGGAAAGAGCGCTGCGGGCTCCAGAGTAACCAGGCGCAGACCAAACCGTTGAGCAACATGAATAACGTCGGCAGCAGCGAACCCTGGTAAAGCAGACGCGTACGTTCGACCGCCATCTCCATGGCGTAGTGCTTGCGTATAACCCGTGGCTCCACAGAGGGGCCGGTCAGGCTAGTGCTGAGTGTCATAGGCAGTATTCTTATAATGGTGAGCCCGAAACGTCGACGGAGCATACACAAGCAATTGCCCGGACCAAACTGCTCCAGATCATTAAACTGATAAAAGAAATAGCCCCCAGGCCCGGCGCCAGACTGCTCGAGCGAGCTCCGCCAACGCCTGCAGTGAATGACTGACCGGTCGTCCCAGCGATTCTTTTTATCGGCTAAACCAAAGCTCGGTTTGCCCGGTGTGGCCCGGCACCCTAGAATGCTCCAATGCGCGATGATCTCTCCCTTCTGCTGAACTCCCTCAACGATGCCCAACGCCAGGCCGTAGCTGCCTCCGTGGGTCGTCAGTTGGTCCTGGCCGGTGCTGGTTCCGGTAAAACCCGTGTGCTGGTGCACCGCATCGCCTGGTTGATCCAGGTCGAGCAGGCCTCGTCACACTCGATCCTGTCGGTGACCTTCACCAACAAGGCCGCTGCCGAGATGCGTCAGCGTATCGAGCAGTTGATGAACATCAGCCCGGCCGGTATGTGGGTCGGTACCTTCCACGGCCTGGCGCACCGCCTGTTGCGGGCGCACTGGCAGGAAGCCGGGCTCAGCCAGACCTTCCAGATCCTCGACAGCGATGACCAGCAACGGCTGGTCAAGCGGGTGATCCGCGAGTTGGGTCTGGACGAGCAACGCTGGCCGGCCCGGCAGGCACAGTGGTTCATCAACGGGCAGAAAGACGAAGGTCTGCGCCCGCAGCACATTCAAGCCAGCGGCGATCTGTTCCTGGCCACCATGCGCAGCATCTATGAAGCCTACGAGGCCGCATGCCTGCGCGCCGGGGTGATCGACTTCTCCGAGTTGCTGCTGCGCGCCCTCGATCTGTGGCGCGACCACCCGGGTTTGCTGGCGCACTATCAAAAGCGTTTCCGCCATGTGCTGGTGGACGAGTTCCAGGACACCAACGCCGTGCAGTACGCCTGGTTGCGGCTGCTGGCCAAGGGCGGCGACAGCCTGATGGTGGTCGGCGATGACGACCAGTCGATCTACGGTTGGCGCGGCGCGAAAATCGAGAACATCTATCAGTATTCCGAAGACTTCCCGGACGCTGAAACCATTCGTCTGGAACAGAACTACCGTTCCACCGCCGGGATCCTCAAGGCCGCCAACGCCTTGATCGCCAACAACACCGGACGCCTGGGCAAAGAGTTGTGGACCGATGGCGGCGAAGGCGAAGCGATCAACCTGTATGCAGCCTTCAACGAACACGACGAAGCGCGCTATGTGGTGGAAACCATCGAAAGCGCCCTGAAAACCGGCATGGCTCGCAGCGATATCGCCATTTTGTATCGCTCCAACGCCCAATCCCGGGTCCTGGAAGAAGCGTTGCTGCGCGAACGCATCCCTTACCGGATCTACGGCGGCCAGCGCTTCTTCGAACGTGCCGAAATCAAAAACGCCATGGCCTACCTGCGTTTGCTCGAAGGTCGCGGCAACGATGCAGCGCTGGAGCGGGTGATCAACGTCCCGGCCCGTGGCATCGGCGAAAAAACCGTCGAAGCGATCCGCGAGCACGCACGCCACAGCGATGTGTCGATGTGGGAAGCCATGCGCCTGCTGGTGGCCAATAAAGGCCTGACCGGTCGCGCAGCCGGTGCTCTGGGAGCATTCGTCGAACTGATCGAGAACCTCGCGGCGAAAACCGTGGATATGCCGCTGCACCTGATGACCCAGACGGTCATCGAGCAGTCCGGGCTGATTGCCTATCACGAGGCGGAAAAAGGCGAGAAAGGCCAGGCTCGGGTAGAAAACCTTGAGGAACTGGTCAGCGCCGCACGCAACTTTGAAAACGCCGAAGAAGATGCCGACCTGTCGCCACTGGCGGCTTTCCTTGGCCATGCGTCACTGGAAGCCGGCGATACCCAGGCCGACGAACACGAAGACAGCATTCAGCTGATGACGCTGCACAGCGCCAAAGGCCTGGAATTCCCTTACGTGTTCCTGGTGGGCATGGAAGAAGGCCTGTTCCCGCACAAGATGAGCCTGGAAGAACCTGGTCGCCTGGAAGAGGAACGCCGTCTGGCCTACGTGGGTATTACCCGGGCCATGCAAAACCTGGTGATGACCTATGCTGAGACCCGACGCCTGTACGGCAGTGAAACCTACAACAAGGTTTCCCGCTTCGTACGCGAAATACCGAAAGGGCTGATTCAGGAAGTGCGGCTGTCCAATAGCGTCAGCCGACCGTTCGGCGGCCAGAAGCAAAGTTCGAGCAGCATGTTCAGCGGCACGGAGATCCCGGAAACCGCGTTCAGCCTTGGCCAGCAGGTGCGGCACTCGGTATTCGGCGAAGGGGTGATCCTCAACTTTGAAGGCGCCGGCGCTCAGGCACGGGTCCAGGTGAACTTCAGCGAAGGCAGCAAGTGGCTGATGCTGGGCTACGCCAAACTGGAAGCAGTCTGAAGACTGCCTGAAAAAAACTTTGTGGGAGCGTGCTTGCTCCGGGCGGCGATCTGACGATGACGCGGTGTTTCTGATAAACCGCGGCGCTGCCATCGCGAGCAAGCCCGCTCCCACAGGTTTGATCTGATAGAAAGTGGTATTGGTCAGCCTGGCCTTGATTTTGTACGCCACGGGCCAATATGCCTTCAGGCGCTAGAAAAAAACATTCCTACAGATTTTATCCACCGGCCCTACAACCCAAACATTACTGGCCTTACGCCCCCGACTGAGTTTACTCACAGGCGGCCAGGCAAAAGCCCGAAACACTCTGCCGCTAGCCAGCAACACCTCACCTGTGCAACATGGCGCGAGTGCCATCCACAAATGGGAATTCCCTTTATGAAACGTTTTCTTAGCATCGCCATGGCGTTGTGCATCGGCCTGACGATGAGCCTCGAGGCCAACGCCGCCAAGCGCTTTGGTGGCGGCAAAAGCTCCGGCGCTGCGCCGACGCACCAGACTAGCCAGATGGCTCCGTCCTCCACCGGTGCCGGCTCTGCAGCCGCTACCGCAGGGGCTGCCGGTGCCGCAGGCGCTGCCGCCAAAGCTGGCGGTGCTTCGCGCTGGCTCGGCCCTCTGGCCGGCATCGCTGCCGGTGGCCTGCTGGCCTCCATGTTCATGGGCGACGGCTTCCAGGGCATGCAGATCCTCGACATCCTGATCATGGCGGTCATCGCCTTCCTGGTCTTCCGCTTCATTGCCGCTCGTCGTCGCAAGCAGCAAGAGCACATGGCTCCAGCTGGCCACGCACCGATGCAGCGTGAAGTGTTCGAGCAAAAGCCGGCTCAAGGGTCGATCTTCGGTGGTTCGGCCGCACCCGCAGCCGTTCGTCCGGTGATCAACGCACCGGCATGGTTCAACGAAGAGCGCTTCATTGAAGCGGCGCGCAGCCACTTCCAGTCCCTGCAACAGCACTGGGACGCCAATGAAATGGACAAGATCGCCGAATTCGTCACGCCACAGCTGCTGGAGTTCCTGAAAAAGGAACGTGCCGATCTGGGTGAAGGCTTCCAGTCCACTTACATTGATAACCTCAATGTACAACTGGACGGCGTGGATGATCGCTCCGACAAGACCGTCGCCACCCTGACCTTCAGTGGTGTGTCGAAAACTTCGCGCTTCGACCAGGGCGAAGTGTTCAACGAAAGCTGGAACATGGAACGCCCTCAAGGCGAAAACCAGCCATGGCTGGTTGCAGGTATCCGCCAGAACGGCTGATCCCAAGCACTGCGTTGAGTATGTTGAAACAAAAACCCCAGCCTCGGCTGGGGTTTTCTATTTCACGGTTGCACTTATACCGAGCTACTGTATAAACCGCCCCATACAAACCGCGCCATAGAGCAAGAGGATTGAGGTCGTGGAAGAAGTCATTGAAGAACTGCGTGAAAAAAATGAACCTGTGCCGGTCCCGTTGGAACTGCCAGATGAAGATTTACTGGTGGAGATCGAAGAACAGCTGTTCATCGACATTCCCTTTGTCTTCAAAGAGTTCCTGCTGACCGTCAGCGATGTCGTCTACGGCAGCCTGGAGCCGGTCACCGTTACGGACCCCCAGTCCCATACTTACCTGCCCGAGGTGGCTGCCAACGCTTGGGATGCTGGTGTTCCCCGGGAATTGATCCCGATCTGCCAGGATGGTGACGATTACTACTGCGTCGAGGAAGACGGCACCGTAGTGTTGTGGTCGGCCGAAGAAGAGCTGGTCACTGAAGAAACCTGGGAATCGGTGTGGCACTGGGCGCGGGACGTCTGGCTGGAAAGCTGATACCGCGAGCCCGCTCCAGCCTCGAGCTGGAGCGGGCCTCAATGCTCGTCAGAGCTCCTTGTGGTTATCCAGGGTCTCCAACAAGGCGACCTGCATCCGCGTATGCACTCGAATAAACCAGCGCCACAGCAGCGCCACGACCGCCGCCGCCACGATGGCAATCACTATCAACAGTTCGTTGGTTGGCAGAATGCTCGACGACAAGGCCGCCAGCAGCAAAAAGATCACCAGCAACGATAGAATCGGTATCACCTCGGCGATCACACGCCGCACGCGGTAAGTATGACGCCCCGCCATCTCCGGTTTCACCCCCATCTCTGCCAACAGCATCGACAAGGCCTTGAGCTTGCGATACGCGGCGATCAGGAACGGCAACGACAGCAGCAGAGCGCCGCCCCAGATCAATCCCTTCTGCCAACCAGGATCGCTGATCCAGCCTTGAAGGTAGCCGCCAAGGCGCTCGGCGAAAAAACCGCCAGACAAAAAGATCGCCATCACCAACGCCAGATTGACCCCCACTTGCAGCAGGATCCGCCGAATCATTTTCGCCAGCAGCGCCCCCTCCCCATGGGGCTGGATGCTGCGCAGCCATTCGCCGTACATCCCCAGTACCCGAGCCAGACTTCGTGGCATCAACGCCGCAAGCTTCAGCGACAATGGGTCGGCCGCGCGAATCAGGTAGGGGGTCAGCAACGTCGTTAACACCGACACGGCCACCGCCACCGGATAGAGGAAGTCGCTGGTAACCTGCAGGGTCATGCCCAAAGCGGCGATGATGAAAGAGAACTCGCCAATTTGCGAAAGCCCCATGCCAACCCGCAGTGAGGTGCGTCCGTCATTGCCGGCGATAAACGCGCCCAGCCCGCAGGACAGCATCTTGCCCAGCACCACGGCGACCGTGATCACCGCGATCGGCCAAGCGTATTGCAGCAGGATCTGTGGATCGATCATCAAGCCGATGGCGACGAAAAATATTGCACTGAACATGTCGCGAACTGGTTCGATAAGCCGTTCTATTTTCACCAACTGACGGGATTCAGCCATGATCGCGCCGATCAGGAAGGCCCCCAGCACCATGCTGTATTCCAGCTTGACCACCAGCAGGCAGAAGCCGAAACACAGGCCCAGCACAGTGATCAGCAGCATCTCGTCGCTTTCGAACCTGGCCACATAGGCCAGCAACCGCGGTACCAGCAGAATGCCGATTACCAAGGCAACAATCATGAACAAGGTAAGCTTGCCGACTGTGGAAAACACTTCGCCGGAACTGACCGTACCGCTGACTGCGATGCTCGACAGCAGCGCGATGATGCCGATCCCGAGAATATCCTCGACGATCAACACGCCGAAGATCAGCTGCGCAAAGCGCTGGTTCTTCATCTTCAGATCGTTAAGCGCCTTGACGATGATAGTGGTCGAGGAGATCGCCAGAATTGCGCCGAGGAACAGCGAGTCCATGGTCTTCCAATCGAACCAGCGGCCGATTTCATAGCCGATCCAGATCATCAGCACGATTTCGAGAAAGGCTGCGATAAACGCCGTGGCACCGACCTTGAACAATTTGCGCAGACTGAATTCCAGACCCAGGCAGAACATCAGTAAGATCACCCCGAGTTCGGCAAGCGTCTTGATCGTGCCTTCGTCGTGGATCAGGCTGAATGGAGGGGTGTGCGGGCCGATGATGAACCCGGCGACGATATAACCGAGCACCACCGGTTGTTTGAACCGATGAAAAAGAATGGTCACCACACCCGCGACCAACATGATCACTGCCAGATCCTGAATAAAACTGATGGCATGCATGGGGTGGGACTCCTTGGGTGCCGTGCTGAAGCTGTTGCTCAATCGCCCAGGCATCAGCAAAGGCCTGATTGAGCCAGATAAAATTCTCTTGTCCCGGTAGGAAAATGCCTTTTTCCCGGGCTTTTGAAGGGTAACACCGCGACTTCCGGGAGAAAGGCGGTGCAATATATGGAAACAGATCGATCCGGGCGTGACGGCTGCCACAAGCGCAGCGTCCCGTTAAGGATAGTTTTGAAAAAGTCATCAAGCGCCCGCAGAGGTGCCTCCCGCAATCCCTGCCTAGAACCGTGAGTGTGCTATGGAACCCGGAAACGCCCAGCTGTCGATGACGGTACTGATGACCCCCGACATGGCCAACTTCTCTGGCAATGTCCACGGCGGTACCCTGCTCAAGTACCTCGACGAAGTCGCCTATGCCTGCGCCAGCCGCTATGCCGGGCGCTACGTGGTCACCCTGTCGGTGGATCAGGTGATCTTTCGTGAGCCGATCCATGTCGGCGAACTGGTGACCTTCCTCGCGTCGGTCAACTACACCGGCAACACCTCGATGGAGGTGGGGATCAAAGTGGTGACGGAGAATATTCGCGAACGCTCGGTGCGCCATACCAATAGCTGCTTTTTCACCATGGTCGCGGTCGACGACCAGCGTAAACCTGCGGTCGTGCCACAGCTGCAGCCGGTAACCAGCGAAGAGCATCGCCGGTTCATCCAGGCCAAGCAGCGTCGGCAAATCCGCCAGGAGCTGGAAAAGCGCTATCAGGAAATCAAGGCGGAGCCTGAGGGCAGTGAGTAAAGCAAGGTAAGCCGAGCGCCTGACCTGTGGCGAGGGGGCTTGCCCCCGTTCGGCTGCGCAGCAGTCGCAAAACCGGCGAACGCGGTTATACCTGAAAAAATGTGATTGCAGATTTTAGGGCCGCTTCGCAGCCCAGCGGGGGCAAGCCCCCTCGCCACAAAAGTGATCGCCAGACTTGAGATCTGCTTAGCTCGGTTCAGAGGCTGATCGCTGTGGCCTCGAACCGCACCCGCGGGTGGGCGATCCGGTCCTGGGCGCGTACCAGTTCGAGCTCGTAGCTGGCACAGGCCTGGGTTTCCAGCAGCACCTCATGCACCGCCGCGGCGGCAAACTCGAAGGCTGCCAGCAGGCTGTCGCCCAACAGTACCCGGGCCAGGAACAGGCCAGACGTCAAGTCGCCGACACCCACCGGTTGACGCGGGAAAGCCAGCAGCGGCCGCCGCAGGTGCCAGCTACCCTCGGCGGTCACCAGCAACATCTCGAAGCAATCGGGCTGCTTGCCGGGATAATCCAGATGCTTGACCAGCACCGCCTTCGGGCCACGGGCCAATAGCGCTCGCGCCATGGCCAGGCAATCAAACAATGACTTCGGCTTGCGCCTGGAGAAGCTGTCCAGTTCCAGTTGATTCGGGCATATGAAGTCAGCCATCGCCGCAGCTTCTTCCAGCAGGAAGTCACTGACCTCGGCCGGCACGCTGCAGCCTTTTTCCGGATGCCCCATCACCGGGTCGCACAGGTACAAGGCCTTGGGATTGACCGACTTGATCCGCGCTACCCCAGTGAGGATCGCCCGGCCCTGAGCCGCGCTGCCCAGGTAACCGGACAACACCGCATCGCAGTTACCCAATTCGCCAATCGCCGCGATCCCTTCCACTAATGCCGGAATCTGCTGCGGCGCCAATACCTCTCCCGTCCACTGACCGTATTGAGTATGGTTGGAGAACTGCACGGTATTGAGCGGCCAGACATTTACCCCGACCCGCTGCATCGGAAACACAGCAGCGCTGTTGCCGGCATGGCCGAATACCACATGGGACTGAATGGCGAGCAAATGGGGTGTACGTTTCATGCGAGCTTTCCGTAAACCGATTGAAATTCGAGCGGCGCAGTATGCGACTAAACACAGCCTGTACGACAGACCAAAGACGCAGTTAAGCTGACACTACTTTGTTGGAGCGCGCGTTCATGCTGACCTTGGGAAATATCTTCGTGCTGATGTTGCTGGCCACCGGCGGCGCCTGGCTGTGGCACAACCACGGCTTGCGAGAACGGGCACTGGAGCGGGTCAAGCAACATTGCGCCAAGCTCGATATCGAGCTGCTGGACGGCAACGTGGCGTTGAAGCGGATCGGCTTCGTCAAGGACGCCAACGGTCGTCGGCGCCTGGCCCGCATCTATAATTTCGAATTCACCGTGACTGGCGAAACGCGCCACAGCGGCACCATCACTCAGTTCGGCGCCCACAGCGCGCAGATCGAGCTGGCGCCCTACCCGTTCGAGGTCAAGAATCCGACGCCGAGTGCCGAAGTGATCGAATTGAGCCAGTGGCGTCAGGAACATAACAAGTGGCGTAGTTGAAGGGGGACGCGGTCGGCGTAGATAGCGTTTTTTATGCCTGGGCGGCACGGCACGCTGCCAAGGCCTTTTGTAGCCCCTGCGCATCCTGCGGCTCGCTGAAAATCAACTCGATACGCGAATCACGCCGCCATTCGCTGGGTTGCCAGTGCAGATCCGGGTTATCCACCGCATTGGCAGAAACCCAGCCGTCGGTGCAGTGGATAACCAGCTTGGCTCTTTGCCAATCGAGGCTTTCAAGCCATTGCAGTACCTGCCTTGCCTGGAATTGCTGACTCGGATGCCAGCGCCAGCCAATACTCCAACCACCCTCCTGTTGCTGGCTAAGGCAAATCGGCACCCCTGGATCAGACCAGATCGCCGGTATCTGCGCCAGGCCTGGGGGCGCGCGGAAACTATCCACTCCCGCGCTCGCCCGGGTCTGCACGCCTGGCAATTGGTCGAGCGGCAAGGCAGCCTGTCGGGTCCAGTACAGCGGACAATCCGGTAACTGCGCGATGATCCGCTGGCGATCAACATCATTGAGCTGCTCGTCCTTGTTCAGCAACAACAGGCCGGCACTGGCCAACGCTTCCTGCTGCGCCGCAGGCAGAGGTTTTCCGGCGGCCAGTGCCTGGGCATCGAGCACCAGCACGCACGGCTGAACCACCAGCACGCCCTGCCACGGAGCATCGCGCAATAGCTTGAGCAGCTGTGCCGGATGCCCCAACCCGGAGGGCTCGATAAACAGCCGGTCGGGTCGCGCCTTGCGTAGCAAGCGACCAAGCCCGACCTGGAACGGCGCGCCATTCACACAACACAAACACCCCCCGGCGACTTCCCCCAGCGCGATACCATCGGCATCCTGAGTCAGCAGCGCAGCATCCAGGCCGATCTGACCAAACTCATTGATCAGCACCGCCCAGCGCTCATGGGCCGGCCGTTGCGCCAACAGGTGCTTGATCAGACTGGTCTTGCCGGCGCCAAGCGGCCCGGCAATGACGTGGGTAGGAATGTTCTGCAACATGTTCGACGGTTTCTAAGGAGGTGAAGGATGCGGGTGAATTGCTTGCCACTGCTATTGGCGCTTAGCTCCGGCGAGGTGCTGGCCCAGGCCTGTGTGGTCCACAGTCAGGCAGACCGACTCGATGTCAAAGTCTGCCAGCAAAACCGCAACATCCCGGAAAAACTGTTCAACGACGGCTTCTGCCAACCCAAACTGGCCGGTCAAAAAGTCGACGTTACGTTCACCGAGCAATGTCCCGCTGGCGCCTTTGGCGTTTGCAGCAATGCCCAAGTAGCCAATATGCCTTACCGGCAGGATATTCACTATTACGGCGTGGCGACCGATGCGGCGTATTTGCAGCCGTTCTGCGAAAACCAGAGCCAGGGCAAATGGCTGAAACCTTGAGTGTGCCTAACTCAGCCAGTCGAGAGTCAGGATCAACCGACGTTCACCCGGCGCCGGTTGCGGCGAACGATGGATCAGGCCGAAGCCTTCGTTGCCGTGCCATTTCTCGCCCTTGAGCAAGGCCACTTCACCACAAGCGACTTGCTGAATCGGTGAGTCGTCCTGGGGCTCGGCATCGGCCTGGCCCAATTGCCGGCGATCCATTGCCCCCTCCCGCAGCCATTGGCTGCCGATGCCGGCATAGGTGGTGATCAAGCGCACCGGCACATGATCGACGTGAAAACGCGGGCACATGGCCTTGTCCAGCACCTGCAGGCGCAAACCGATGCGCCTTGCGCCCAGCAGGCAGGCGAAGGCACTGACCAGCCAGGAGACGTCGGCGATGAAGCCTTCGTAGCCTTCCAGATCACTGAAGCCCGAGGCCAGGCCGCGCAGGTTTGGCTGCGCATCATCACTGCCCAGCTCCAATGACAGTGATTCGGCCAAGGGCTGACCGAGGGAGAGTAGCAAGGCGCCGAAGTCGGCGATATGAACAGGTAGTTGGCGCTGCCAGAGGGCGAGATTGACGTTGTCTTTGAGTATTTGGGTGAAGACTTCGAGGGTTTCGCCGTGAATTTGACCGGGTTTGTGCCGCAGGGGCTGTACCGGGAGCAGGATTGTCTTCGCGGGCAAGTCGGATTGCCGCACCGCCGCTCCCACAGGGTTCTTTAGCGGGCGTAACATCAAGCCGCCTCCTCTTCATGCCACGGACCGAAAGGGTCGATCATCAGTCGCCAGCCTTCCACGCCCAGGGCCATTTCGTCATCGGTCAGCAGGCAGTTATCGAGCTCTTCGGTAAGCCGGGCGAAGTCGATGTTCTGGCCGATGAACACCAGTTCCTGACGGCAATCACCGGTGGCCGCAGTCCAGTTTTCAATGATCGCCGAAGTGCTTTCCTGGTCCTGCGGCCACTGCGGTTTTGGCACAAATCGCCACCAGCGTCCGGCAAACCCATGACGCATCAAACCGCCAGCCTGGGACCAGCTTCCGGCGTCCTGATGTTTGCTCGCCAGCCAGAAAAAGCCCTTGGAGCGCAGCAGTTTACCGTTCACCCAAGGGCGGTCGATGAAGCTGTAAAAGCGCTGAGGGTGAAAGGGGCGCCGCGCTCGATAGGCTATCGAGGCAATGCCGTATTCCTCGGTTTCCGGTACATGTTCACCGCGCAGTTCCTGCAACCAGCCGGGTGCCTGGGCAGCACGTTCGAAGTCGAAACGACCCGTATTGAGGATCTTCTTCAATGGCACTTCACCCATGACCATGGGAATGATTTCAGCCTTGGAATTGAGCCGTTCAAGGATAGCGATCAGTTCCAGACGTTCACTGCTGCTGATCAGGTCGATCTTGCTGATCAGTATCACGTCGGCAAATTCGATCTGCTCGATCAGCAGATCGGTAATCGAACGCTCGTCCTCTTCACCCAGGGTTTCACCACGGGAGGCAAGGCTCTCGGCAGCCTGGAAGTCGATCAGGAAGTTCATGCCGTCGACCACCGTGACCATGGTGTCGAGCCGGGCAATGTCGGCCAGGCTCTGGCCCTCGTCGTCACGGAAGGTGAAAGTTTCCGCCACCGGCAACGGCTCGGAAATCCCGGTGGACTCGATCAGCAGGTAATCGAAACGGCCGTCCCTGGCGAGCTTGCTGACCTCTTCGAGCAAGTCTTCGCGCAGGGTGCAGCAAATGCAGCCGTTGCTCATTTCCACGAGTTTTTCTTCAGCGCGATTGAGCGTGACATCGCGCTGAACCTCGCTGCCGTCAATGTTGATTTCGCTCATATCGTTGACGATTACCGCCACCCGAAGATTCTCGCGATTGCGCAGGACGTAGTTGAGCAGCGTACTTTTACCTGCGCCGAGAAAGCCGGACAGCACGGTAACGGGGAGGCGATTGGGCACAAGGTGTTCCTCAAGTCAGGCTTTTATTGATGTTATATTATAACAATACAATTAAGCCAATCCCCCTTTCACCATCAGTTCTACGCCCTTCTGATCTCGCCGAATAAAAGCATCGCCCGACCGTAAAGATATGATATAACATAATTCAACACCCGCAACGATGGACCTGCCCATGAATGCGTTGACTCTGCCGGATATCGCCGCGCAAGCCTCACGCCAAACCTTGCCACTCGAATGGGTGGGCATGTGTGGCATTGCGCTACCGGTATTGTTCGATGGCCAGCGAATCCGCGCCAAGGCGGATGCCGGCGTCAGCCTCGATGATGGCGAGGCCCGCGGTATCCATATGTCGCGGCTGTACCTGGCGCTGGAAATGTTGGAACAGGAAAACCTCACCCCGCTGCTTTTACACCGGGCTCTGCAACGTTTCCTCGACAGCCATGGCGAATTGGCCAGCAGCGCCTACCTGCGTATCCACACCGAGTTGCTACTGAAACGACCCGCCTTGGTCAGCCCGTTGGCCGGCTGGAAAACCTATCCAGTGAGCATTGAAGCGCGGCTGAAAAATGCAATGTTCCACGTGGAACTAAAAATTGAAGTGACATATTCCTCAACTTGCCCGTGCTCAGCCGCACTGTCGAGACAGCTGATTCAGCAGCAGTTTGTCGATGACTTTGCCAACAAAGCGTTGCAGCATGCCGATGTGCTGGCTTGGCTCGGGTCTTCAAAAGGCATCGTTGCGACGCCCCATAGCCAGCGAAGCAGCGCGCAGTTACAGCTGCGTTTGGACAACTGTTTCGAAGGCCTGCCATTGATCGCCGTCATTAACGACACAGAAGCCGCCCTCGGCACCGCGGTTCAAACCGCAGTGAAGCGCGCCGACGAACAAGCCTTTGCCTTGGCCAACGGCCAGAACCTGATGTTCTGCGAAGACGCTGTCCGACGACTGAACCTGGCCATGAAAAGATCGCCAGGCATCAGCGCCTTCTACCTGCGAGTTGTCCACGCCGAAAGCCTGCACGCACACGACGCCGTGGCCGAAAGCCGCTGGAACTGGGAGACCGCATGATTCGCAAGAATCCGTCAGGCGATCTGCCGGTGATTGCCGAGTCCGCCTATATGGATAAAACCGCGATCATTTGCGGTAAGGTTGTGATCGGCAAGAACGTCTTCGTCGGCCCTTACGCGGTGATTCGTCAGCATCAGTGCTTCGGAATTTTCCGAGGACGTGGCGCGGACCAACGTTGACCTGGTTCGCGGCTACAAAGCCCTGCAGAACGAGTTTTAATCATTAGCAGTGTGCTGATTCGCAACGCCCGGCTGGTCAATGAAGGCTGTGAATTCGAGGGTGATTTGCTGGTGGACGCCGGGAAGCCAAGGTTACTCAGTGCATTTAATGGTGCCTGATCTGACGTATCCGCGGCAAACGAACGTCGCCCGGCCCTTCCCACAGGGTTCGCGCTGAACCTGTGGGAGGGCCGCTGCCGGCGAAGCTTTTAAGCTCTCGGTTTGACCGTTCCGCAATCCTGCCCCATCCATACCGCGCGGGTATCCAGGCTGCCCTTCTGCTGGATGCCGGTGGCATTGAAAGTGCCATTTACCTTGGTCGTGAACTCTCGGTCGCTAAGGAAGTTGGCCACACCGGTACCTTGGGCTTTCGGGCAGCTGAAGCGGAATTTCCACTGGTTACCCATACGCTCGGTGACTTCCTGTTTGCAGCCCGATTGCGGGTCTTGCAGCGGAATGGTGTCGGACTTTACCTGTTCCGGAGTCAGGCAAACCCGAATACCTTTGCCACCCATGGTGATGCCCTGCTTCTCCAGCGCAGCCCGTTGCTGCGGGGTCATCTGGTTCTGCAACTGACCAAGGATCAGTTGCAGATCGGGCAGATTCTGATCGTCGACTTTCATATTGCTCGAAGTCAATTCCCACAAGCCGGGTTGCAGCATCTGTGCCTGAGCAGCCACAGGAAGCGACAAACCAACAGCCATGGCCAAACCCAGCAGACGAACGTTCATCGAGTAACTCCTAGAGAATAGTGGCCGTTAGACGTCAAAAATCTACTTGGGTTGCATGGCGAATTAAATAGCGACAATCGCCGCAGAACATGGTCTGTTAAGCATTGAATCATCAGGAGTCAGGCTGCCCCCATGGATTATTTTGGCCCGCATTTTTTCGGTTATCTGATCGCCATTATTCACTCGCTGGGCACGATCGCCGCTATCCATGCGGTGTTCACCGTCCGCACCGCTCAAGGCGCGATTGCCTGGGCCCTGTCACTGCTGTTCATTCCTTATCTGACACTTATCCCCTATCTGGTCTTCGGTCGCAGTACATTTGATGCCTATATCAAGGCCAGGCGCCAGGCCAACGAAGAGATGCGCAAAGCCATTGCCGACCTGAACTGGCGCCCTTGGGTCGAAGAAGCGCTGGCCGCCCGCGCCTCAAAGGCCTATGCCTCGCTACGAGCCATGCCCAAACTGGGACGCATGCCGTGCCTGGCGAATAATCAGGTGCGCCTGCTGATCAACGGCGAAGCCACGTTCACGGCGATTTTCGAAGCCATCCGTAACGCTCGGCAAGCGGTATTGATCCAGTTCTTTATCATCCACGACGACCGGCTCGGTCGCCGGCTGCAGGACTTGTTGAAGGAGAAAGCCGCCGAAGGCGTCGCCATCTATGTGCTCTACGACCGCGTCGGCAGCCACTCCCTGCCTCACAGCTATGTTCAGCCGCTGCGTGATGCTGGCGTGCAGGTCAACGCCTTTGCCACCCGCAGTGGCTGGCTGAATCGCTTCCAGGTCAACTTTCGCAATCACCGTAAAATTGTCGTGGTCGATGGCCTGCTCGGTTTTGTTGGCGGGCACAATGTCGGCGACGAGTACATGGGAGAGAAACCACCACTGGCGCCCTGGCGCGATACCCATATAGCTGTCAGCGGACCGGTAGTGGCCTGCATGCAGGAGTCGTTCGCCGAAGACTGGTTCTGGGCTGCACGCCAGCTGCCGCCATTGATCCTGCCGGACACATTTCCGGACGCCGGCGTACTCTGCCAACTGCTCGCCAGCGGCCCTGCCGACTCCTATGAAACCTGCTCGCTGTTCTTTGTCGAAGCCATTCATGCCGCCAGCGAGCGGGTCTGGATCACCAGCCCGTATTTCATTCCCGATGAAGCGGTGTTCGCTGCGCTGCGCCTGGCGGTATTGCGCGGTGTCGATGTGCGAATTCTGCTGCCCTCGCGACCAGATCACCGCATCGTCTATGCCGCCTCCAGCCTCTTTGCTTTCGAAGCAGTGCGAGCCGGGGTGCGGGTGTTCCGTTATGAGCCAGGTTTCCTGCATCAGAAGGTGGTGCTGATCGACAGCGAAATCAGCGCAATTGGCAGCGCGAATCTGGACAATCGTTCATTCCGGCTCAACTTCGAAGTGATGCTGCTGACTGTCGACAGCCAATTCGCCGCCGAAGTAGAACAGATGCTCAACGCTGACTTTGCCCTGGCTCATGAGATCGCCAAGGGCGAAAGCCGGGAAACCCGCCGCCTGCAACAACTGGGCATGCGAGTCGCCCGGCTCATATCGCCGATCCTTTAAGGGATGTAGATATCGTCGCGAGTCCACGGCAGTTCATGGCTACCGTCGGGGTGGGTCTTTACCGCGAGGATCTGGTGCAGATTGATCCAGCCCCTGGCGAACGCGTAAGCACACCCGGCGAGATAAAGCCGCCAGATGCGTAGCGCTTGCTCTGGAACCAGTTTCGCGGCGGCCTCCAGATTGTCCTCCAGACGCTCGCTCCAATGGTCCAGGGTGCGCGCGTAATGCAGGCGCAAGCTTTCGACGTCGACAATTTCCAGCCCGGCCTCACTGATCTCGGCGGAGATCATCGACAGGTGTGGCAGCTCGCCGTTGGGGAACACATAACGTTCGATGAATTCACCGGCACCCCGCCCGACTGGCCGACCATCAGTGTGCTTGGCGGTGATCCCGTGGTTCATCACCAGACCACCCTCGCGCACCGCGCCGAACAGGGTCTTACAGTACTGCGCCAGATTCGCGTGCCCCACATGCTCGAACATGCCGACACTCACCACCTTGTCGAAACGGCCGTCTTGGGGCAACTCGCGGTAATCGAGCAGCTGCAATTCGACCTGATCTTCAAGGCCCTCGGCCGCCACCCGCTCACGAGCCAGGGCCAATTGTTCCTTGCTCAAGGTGATGCCGAATACCTTTGCGCTGAACTCCCGGGCAGCGAAGCGCGCCAGCCCGCCCCAACCGCAACCGACATCCAGCAGGTACTCGCCGGGTTGCAGGCGCAGTTTGCGGCACAGGTGACGGAACTTGGCTTGCTGGGCTTGCTCGAGCGTCTCGCTACCGGTCTCGAAATAGGCACAGGAATAGACCATGTCGCTATCAAGCCAGAGCTGATAGAAGGCATTGGACAGGTCGTAATGATAGGAGATGGCCGCCGCATCAGTGGCTTTATCGTGCTCGGAACGCACCGGCTGATACTCGTCGCCCTCATTCAGAAGGGCCTGGCTCAGAGCATCGCACACCCGTATGACTTCATGGATCGAGCCTTCGAGTTCCAGTTTGCCCTCAACAAAAGCGCTGCCCAGCAGATTCAGGTTGGGATGAGTGAATTGGGCAACCATCTGTGGATCCTTGACCACAATGGTGACGCTGGGTGTTGGGCCCAGATTGAACTCATGACCATCCCAGAGTCTGAGCCGTAATGGTACCTGCAGATTCTGTAAGGCCGGTGGCAGATGCGCGAGCATGGCTAGTCCCCTTGTTTCAGGCGTCTGATGTGAGGGTAGACCATCCGAGAAAACTAGCAGGCTATCGAATTCATAACCGCTCGCTATGACCCGCGACGCCGATCAAACTGCTGTAGACCCACTGTTTCAGCCAGGTTACAGCCTGTAATGCCGCTCCCTCTTCACAAGTGACTGCCAACTCGCCGCACAGTTCGGAAAAACTCCAACCGTGGTTCACCATACCGCTCAAGGCCTGAGCCTCCGGGCTCGGCAGGCTGCGGTATTGGCACACCTGGTCCGCGCGCCAGACCAGGCAAACCTGCGGTGTTGCAAGCAAAACGCTGTCGGGAAAATCGGTCTGGTCTTTCACTGCACGCCACAACGCCACGCTGTTGAAACGACATTCCAGCCACTGCACGCTGGGTCGCAAATTGATCTGTAACTGCGGCCATTCTATAGCCGGCAGGCTGGCCAGCGCCTGTATCGTCAGCGGTTCGCCCTCTGGCGCATCAAATGCCAGGGTAAACGCCCATTCCAGTTGTGCCAGCTCCGCCAAAGGCGCGCTTTGCTCTTCTATCAAATGACCGCGAATGAAAGCCTCGAAACCCTGGCCCAACCAACGCAGGCTGTAGTGGACTGAAGGGCACTGGCGGATATACGCCGCTGCCAATTGCTCGAACTCATGGTCGCCTAGCCAATGCCGAATTGTCGGGAAGTCCGCGCGCAATACTTCCTGGAGCCTGGCCTGATAAGCATTGTGGTAAATCGCCAGGCCCGTGCCGACGTCCAGGGTCGGGCCGCCAATCAGACTCTCGCCCAATTGCCTGCTGGCCGCTGAGTGCTCGCCCAGCAGGTAATCTTCGAAGGCCAGCTGCCAATCATTCAGGCGCATTTCAGCCTCCGGGCCAACGCGACATCGCCCAGTTCTCGGGCCTTTTGCAGCTCGACGAGCAGCTCGTCAAAGGGTGGAAAATGATCGTCGCGTTCCAGCAAGGTCGCAACCGGACCAAGGTGTTCGAGGGTACGTTGATAGAGCGCCCACACCGGATCACTGACCGGCTGATCGTGGGTGTCGATAACATAATCGCCATAGTCGCTGTGGCCGGCCAGATGCAATTGGCGAATGCTTTGGGCAGGCAAGCCCTGAATGAAGGTCCACGGGTCGAAGCCGTGGTTGCGCGAACTGACGTAAACATTGTTGATATCCAGCAACAGCTCGCAATCACTAAGACGGCTCAAGGCTTCAAGAAACTCCCATTCGGTCAACTCATCGCTGGCAGCACGCACATAGCTGGAGACATTTTCCAGCACCAGCGGCCGCTGCAATACGTCCTGAACCTGGCGAACCCGGCCGGCTACGTAGTAGAGACTTTCTTCGGTATATGGCAGCGGCAACAGGTCATGCAGCTGATGTGCATTGCCGCGACTCCAGCACAAATGATCGGAGATCCACGCCGGTTTGACCCGCTCGGCCAGCTGTTTGAGTTGCATCAGATAATCAGGATCGAGGGCGTGAGGGCCACCGATGGAGAGAGACACACCATGCATCACCAGTGGGTAGCGTTCGGCGATGGCGTCCAGGTAGTACAAGGCTTTCCCACCCTGCACCAGGAAATTCTCGGAGACCACTTCAAACCAGTCCACATTGGGCGACTGATCCAGGATCTGTTGATAGTAGGTGCTGCGCAAGCCCAGACCGTAGCCCAGGCAAGAATCGTAAGCAGACATCGCGGACTCCTTGCAAAGGTCCGCAATGGCGCCTGGCGCCACTGCGGTAGCACTCGGTCGTCGGTTACTCGCCGACGGTGCCGCCTGCCTTGGTGCATTCGGCCTGGGTCATGGCTTTGAAACCTTGCCCTTTGCAAGCGCCCATACCTTTACAGGCGTGGTCTTTGGTTTTGCAGTCGTTCATGCCTTTGCAGGAGGTCACACCGTAGCAATGCACCTGAGCAGCATCAGCTGCCTGGGCCTGAGTGGCGACACCGGCAAACAGGGTGGCTGCAGCAAAAGCGAGGGCGGCACCGGCAGCGGTTGTTTTGATGGTCATTTTTGTATCCTCAATAATCGCTAGGGGTGTCGGCTGGAAGGTTGTTCAGTCCCGACATAGCACTAGAGAGAGACACGCCCCGGCTGTTACAGCCGAGGCAAAAAAAAACCAGAAAAAACTCCTCGCTGATCAATCGTCTTCTTTGAGCTTGAGCAACGGCTCCTGAAAACGCAGCAACCGTCCCGCGTTACCCAATACCAACAAGGTACTGAGGTTATGCAGCACGGCCGCAATCATCGCCCCAGCGGCACCCAACCAGCCAAAGGCGGCAAAAGCGACAATCGCCAGGGTCCAGCCCAGACCGATGATCACGTTGACCTGCAGCGTCTGCCGACACTGGCGACTCAGACGCACACAGGTGCCCAGGCGCCGCAGGTCGCTGCCGATCAGCACGATATCGGCCGAGGCCAGCGCAATGTCCGCCCCGCCCGCGCCCATGGCTACACCGACGACCCCGGCCTTGAGGGCCAGCGAATCGTTTATCCCGTCCCCCACCACCATCGGCCTGAAACCACTGTGAATTTCTTCCAGTACCCGGTTGAGCTTGTCTTCGGGCAAGGCCTGAGCCTCGACATCGCTGATCCCGACTTCATGGGCCAGGCTATGGGCGACGCTTTGCCGGTCACCGGTGAGCAGCAATTGCCGCCCCAGGCCCAGTTCACGCAACTCGCTCAGGGCGTGGCGAGCCTCGGGTTTGATGCTGTCCGCGAGCAACAGCCAGCCGAGAAATTGCCCGTCCAGCGCGAGGCCGGCGATCGGGCCGTCATGCTCGGGCACGGCAGACGTGGCGATCTGCAGCTGGGCAAACAACTCTGGGCGACCGAGTGCCGCCTCGCCCTGCTCGGTCTGCGCAACCACACCCAGACCCTGGCGCTCACGAATATCCGACAACAGCAGAAAATGCTCTTGCGTCACCAACCCGGCCAACGCTCGGCTGACCGGATGGCTGCTGGCAGAGCCAAGGCTGGCTGCCAGCTTCAGCAATGGGCTGCGATCCTCGACCGGGCTGTCGATCGACTGCAGACGCAGGGTGCCGAAGGTCAGGGTCCCTGTCTTGTCGACCACCAGCGAAGTCAGGTCTGCCAGCTCTTCGAGAAACGCCGAGCTGCGAATCAGAATCCCGTGACGAGCCGCCACGGCAATCCCGGCAATTGCCGTGGCCGGCGCCGACAACACCAGAGCGCAAGGACAGGCCGCCACCAACACCGCCAACATCGCCTGGGCATCGTTGCTGATAAACCAGGTGACGGCCGCCAGCAACAAGACCAACACCATATAGCTGCCGGCATAACGTTCAAGCAGACGGGTGATTGGCGGTTTCGAACGCTCGGCGCTCTGCATCAGGGCGATCACTTTGCCCAACGTCGACTCAGTACCGGTGCGGGTGACTTCAATCCGCAGCAAGCCATCGAGGTTGATCGCCCCGCCGAATACCTGCATGCCAACACTCGCCTCCAGCGGCACCGACTCACCGGTGATAGGCGCCGTATCCAGGCTGGCTTGTCCGGAAAGTACCAGGCCATCCGCCGGCACCCGATCACCGGCGCGCACTTCCACCTGGTCTCCGGTCTTGAGCGTGGCGTTGTCCACTTCGATAATCGTGCCGTCGGCCTGTACTCGCCGCGCATGGCTACGAGTCAACTTGCCCAGGGCATGAATGGCTTCCTGGGAGCCAATCACGCTGCGCTCTTCCAGCACATGACCGAAGATCATGATGATCGGCAGCAAGGCCGCGGTCAGCAAATCGCCAGTCGCCCAGGCGCCCATCATCGCCAGAGCGATCAATTGATCGGTGATGCCGTGCAGACTCGGGTAACGCAGGCTGTACCAGGCCGAACGCATCACCGGCACGGCCACCAGCAATGAGGCAAAACCCAGCAGCAACTGACTGACGCCGCTTTGCTCCGGCGCCCACCAGCGCCAGACCAGCCCCAGGGCGAGCAACCCGAGAGCGAGCATGGCCAAGGTCAGTTGGCGAGCGGCGCTTCGTTGTTCGACAGACGTCAGCATGCTCACCGCAGGTTGTGTGGCGGAGGTTTGGGCAGTCATTGTTCGGCTCCCTGGATGATCAGGCGCGAATCGTCTTTAGGATCGACCGCGGTTACCGACCCGGCCTGGCCAAGGATTTTCGGTAGACGCTCGCGGTAAATGCGCAGGAGCATTTGCGGGTCGGCGCCCTTCTGCTGCGCTTGAGTCAGGCTCAATACTGTCGCGGTGTCGGCCGAGGCTTTGGCCAGGCGTTCACTGGCTTGGGCGTGGGCAACTTGCAGGGCTCGGTCGGCTTGCTGGGTGGCAGTCTGGGTGAGTTTTTCGGCGTCGGTTCGCGCATTTGCCACAGCTTTGTCAGCCTGTTGACTGGCGGTCAGCACGGCGTTGAAGGCGTTCACCGCGGGGCCGGGCAAACTCGATTGCACATCGACCCGCGCCACCTCGATCCCCAAGCCCTGTCCGGTCACGGTCAACTCGGCCAGACGTTGGTTAACCCCGCGCACCAGGTCGCCACGCAGTCGCTCGCGACGCTCAGCGGCCTGGTTGTCCGCGCCGATCAACTCGGGGCGCGCCACCAGAATAGTGTCCAGATCTCGCGCGGCAGTCAGCGCCACCGCACTGCGGGTTACCAGCCGATCCAGCGCCGGCAGTACATGTTCGCCTTGCAGGACGAAAGCATAGGGTTCGGTGACTTTGTAGAAGACTCGCACGTCGAGTTGCACCACACCGGCGTCACCCGTCAGCAAGTAACCGGAACCGGCCAGGGCATCACTGAGCGGTGTAGCGAAACTCGCCACTCGATCGCCCTGCAGTGCGGCATCCGAGCGCAGCAGGTTTTCCACCCGGCGCTCGATCACCCGATCTGCCGCCGGCAACAACACCACCTGCTCGAAGGGGCGCGGCCAGGCCAACAGCAAACCGGCATTCTGAATCCGATCCAGGGCGCCGAACTGCACCACCACAGCCCGATTCTGCGGATCGATTTGCCGCACATTGGAGAACAACCATGCCAGTGCCGCCAATATCGTCACCGCGTACAACGCGAGAAAAGCCAAACGGCCGGCTTGAATCCAAGGGCTGTCGACTGCATTTGTTCCACGTGGAACCTTATTCATGGTTGCGTCTCGGCCTTGGTCCCGAGACTGGGCGGCCCATCAACCAACACCCGGAATGGCGCGGCATCGGTGCGCAAAATCAGTTTGCTACCCGGAGTGACGACCGTGCCCAAGGTGTCCAACGAACGCAGCAAGTTATACAGCTGCGGCGAACCCGCGTATGCGCGGCCGTAAATCTGCGCGGCTTCGACCCGGGATTGAGCTTCGATATCAGCAGCTTTTACCGTTGCATCGGCTTGCATGATTCGCGCATCACGCTCGGCAGCGGAGCGAATCTGCGCCGCTTCGCGTTTGCCAATTGCCGTGCGCTCGGTGGCGATGGTTTCACGCTCGGCACGCATGCGGTCGACGGTGGCGGTCAGGGTCACCGATGGCAGGGTCAGCCGTTCGATGCCGACTTGCAGCACACGTACGCCATAGGTGGTGAGCAGTTGCTGATCGATCTGCTTGCGCAACTGCGCTTCGAAGTCGGCAATGCGGACCTGGTTGGCGTCAGTGTTCACCAGATTCGCCAGGTCGAAACTGCTGGCCGTGGTTTCCAGTGCCGAGCCGACAAAGGTGCGAATCTGCCGCGCCGCTTCGTCCGGCTGATTTTGCACCGCGCGCATAAAGCGCTGCACATTATCCGGGTCACCCTGCACCTGCCACGCCACGTAAGCCTGCACAATGATCCGCAAACCATCGCGGGTACCGACGTCCTGCAGACCGCTGGAGGTGGTGCGCAATCGCAGATCCACCGGGATCGCCGCTTCGAACGGTGCCGGCCAGCGCCAGCTCAGACCAGGATCGAGCAGCACCCGCGACGGGTTACCGAAGCGGGTAATCACCGTCGCTTCGCCGGAACGCACTTGCACCAGACTCGCGGCGGCAATGGCAAACAACACCAACAACGCGGCCCAGGCCATGCGCCGCCAAGGAAAAGGCCCGGCCTCCTGCGGCTCACCATGGTGATGATGGTGGTGGTGGTGACCATGATGATGCCCGTGCTCGTGGCTGGCAGGGTCTTGATGCTCATCGTGGGAATGCAGTTGGCTCATTGGGCGGCTCCTGGCTGAACGGCATTACGCGGCGCCGCAGGGTCAGCCGGTAGCGTGAAAGTGCGTAGATCGATGGTTGGCGCCCCGTTGGCACCGAGTCGATGGTCGAGAACCAGTAGCCTGGCGTTAGCCAGACCGAAGGTCAGCTGACTGAAGTATTGCTCCAGCACAAAAGCCTGGCCGGCCACGGCATAAGCCTTTTGCTCGGCAGCAAAACGCCGGTCGGCAGCCTGGGCAGTGGCGCTGATTTCATGGGCAATGGCCAGCGCTTGATCGCGGGCAATGCTGGCCTGCAACTGCGCCTGATTGGTCTGTTCGCTGGCCGCTCCGCGCTCACGGGAGATCAATGCCTGAGCGCCAATCTGCGCCGCCTGCACCCCGTGATAAGCATTGGCGGCACCCGCCGGCGGATGAATCGCTTCGACCACCGTAGCGAGAATTTCCACGCCACTGTCGAGCTTGTGCAAGTCAGCCTGCACGGCGCGGCCGATCTCTTCGGCAAGCCCCTGACGATCCTCGCCCAGCAAACCATCAAGCGTCCGCGAGGCGAAATCGTGAACCAGAATCCGGCTGGCGGTGCTGCGAATCAGGCTCGGTACATCTGCGCTGTTATAGGTCGCCGCCAGCGCCGCCTGATCGGTCAAGCCAATGCGATAGACAAAGCGTACGTCCATGTTGACGATCTGAAAGCTCTGTTTGTCAGCGCGACTGCTGGCGATCACCTGGGATTTGTCATTCACATGGCTGGCGTCCCACAGCCGATTGGCAATCAACGGCGCGGGACCTTCCGCCGGCTCGAGCACTGTTGCGACAGGCGCTTCACCACTGGTGGCCAACTCATGCACCACGCCATTCTCGACGCTCAGCACTCGGCCCAACGGCCACGGTAACCCGGCGTGCAGTCCGGGCCCGAAGACTTCCACCGGTTTGCCGAATCGTTCGTAAATGCCCCGCCCTTGCAGCGGAATTTCGTGAATCCCGCTCAGCAACCAGCCGACCGCCAGCACCACCAACAACACCGGCAAAAAGGCCCGGCGCATGTAACTGAAGGCCCAGATCTGCCTGAGGTCGATGCCAAAGCGGTTGTGCAGCTCGTGCTGCAACGCCAGCAAGGGCTGCGGTGGCCAGCGCAGCATATCGGCGACAAAACTCTGCGCCAGCAGACGTGGCTCAAGTTGTTCACGACGCGGGCTGAACAGCGACAACAGGGCACGCAGCAGAAATTCGACCGCGACCAAACCTGGCAATAGGCCGATCAACACCGCCAGACGCACCGGCCACACCGAAGCCTTACTGCTGAAAAACACACAAAGCGCGCTCAATACCAGGCAAATGATCGCTACCCGGACCAATTGCCCGAGTTGGCCGGCTTCGGGCCACTCGGCAGGGTTTTCCTGAGCCAGCTGACGTTCGAATACCAGCAAGCCGAAGGCCAGCAACAACGAAAGTGCCGCCCCGACACTGGCCGACAGCCCCACTGCCGCCCCGGGCAACGACAGGTTCCAGACCTGCTCGATACTCAACAGTGTCAGCAGCGCCCAACCGGCCAACCAGAGGGTCGGAGCGCCAATCTGCGCCAGCAGCCTGAACCATTGATGACTGATGCGCTCCAGCAACCGCTCGTACCAGCCAAGGGTTTCGGCGGGGGTGCTGGCGGCGGTTTCAACCGTCGCCGGCGGGTAAGACCCCAGTGCTTGCTGTCGCCAACGGCTCACCCACCAGGCCGATTGCAGGCCTGCGACCACGACCAGTAACGCCGCGGCCTGGTTGACCAGCAACGCAGGCCAGACCGACTGCGCTGTAAATACGCCGACAAAAAAGCCCAGCACCAGCGCAATCGCCGCCAACCCTGCCAGGCCAATAGCCATTCGTTTCAACCGTCGCGCGTGAAATGCCGCTTGTTGAAACCGTGGCAGCCCTTCTACATCCGCCCCATCCGCTTCCAGATCGATTTGCATACCACTCCAGCACTTGCCGTTGTCAAAACCTGACCTGAGGATAAGTCCCCGAGCCGTTGCAAACTGCTCATTTTGTTACGATATAACGATAGTAGTGAAATTTTCGCTTGGTGCACACTCGTGCTTGCTTGTGTTGATTGAGAGGCACCAGGGCAAGCTCCTTCGCCACAAGCTACTCTCAGGACCAGACATCAGTGCACTGATCATCCACAGTACCCGCGGCGGCGACACCGCCCCCGGGTCTTCACCCTCGACAAGGAACTGTCTCCTCCATGCCTTCCATCTACCAGCTCAAACCGGCCTTTCAAAACCTCCTGCGGCCCCTGGTTCAACGCCTGTTCGATAACGGCAACACCGCCAATCAAATCACCCTGTTGGCGGGGTTGGTCTCGGTGCTGGTGGGTGTCGCGGTGGCCAGTTTGGCCGAGCATCTGTGGGTGTTCGCACTGATACCAGTGTGGATGATTCTGCGCATGGCGCTGAATGCCATCGACGGCATGCTGGCCCGTGAGTTCGGCCAGCAATCGCCCCTTGGCGCCTACCTCAATGAGCTCTGCGACATCATCGCCGACAGCGCGCTGATCCTGCCGTTTGCCATGATCCCGGGAGTGGACCCGCTGATTGTGTTGCTGGTGACCTTACTGGCGCTGTTCAGTGAATACGCGGGAGTGCTCGGGCCAATGATCGGCGCTTCACGACGCTACGACGGCCCGATGGGTAAAAGTGATCGAGCGCTGGTGCTGGGTGTGCTGGCGACCGGGATTGCCCTGGGCTGGCTCGCGGCAGACTGGATCAACGGCCTGCTGCTAGTGGTCGCTGCCCTGCTGCTGTACACCCTGGTCAATCGGGTCCGTCAGGGCTTGAAAGAAGCCCGCAACAACGCCCCATCGGCATAAGGAGATCAGCATGCGCGAAGCCCGGGAACAGACTTTCAACACCCACGACGGGGTACCGCTGTTCTACCGCCACTGGCCTGCCAGCGCCTTGCCCGCCGGTGAGCCGCGCAAGGCCGTGGTGCTGTTTCACCGCGGTCATGAGCACTCCGGGCGTATCGCCCACCTGGTGGATGAACTGGACCTCCCCGAATTCGATTTCTTCGCCTGGGACGCTCGCGGTCATGGCCAATCCCCCGGTGCCCGGGGCGACAGCCCGGGTTTTGCCACCAGCGTGCGCGACGTGCAGACTTTCTGCGACCACCTGAGCGCGACCTGCCGGATTGACCAGGAGAACATGGCGGTAATCGCCCAGAGCGTCGGCGCGGTGATCGTGGCCACCTGGGTCCACGACTACGCGCCGCGAATCCGTGCACTGGTACTGGCCTCTCCGGCGTTCAAGGTAAAACTTTACGTACCCTTCGCGAGGACGGGCCTGGCCCTGATGCGCAAGTTTCGCGGCAATTTCTTCGTCAACAGTTACGTCAAGGCGCGCCTGCTCAGTCACGACCGGCAACGGGTGGCTTCCTACGACAGCGACCCGCTGATCACCAAAGCAATTTCGGTGAACGTGTTGCTCGGGCTGTATGAAGCGGCGGACCGCGTGGTCGCCGATGCCCAGGCGATCCAGGTGCCCACCCAGCTGCTGATCTCCGGCTCGGACTTCGTGGTGCATCGCAAACCCCAGGAGCAATTCTTCGACCGCCTCGGCAGTTTGCAGAAGGAAAAACACATTCTTCCGGGGTTCTTCCACGACACCCTTGGCGAACGGGACCGCGCCACTGCGCTGAGCAGCGCCAGGCGTTTTATCCTGCAAAACTTCCAGCGTCCGGCGCACCGCCCTTCCCTGCTCGACGCCGACCGCCTCGGCCTGACCTGTGCCGAATCCGAAGCGCTGGCGGCCCCCTTGCCACGCAACTCGCTGCGTGACCTGTACTGGCGGCTGACCCGCGCCAGCATGCGGCTGGGCAGTCAGCTGTCGGCCGGGGTCAAACTCGGTTTCGACAGCGGTTTCGACTCCGGCAGCACCCTGGATTACGTGTATCGCGAACAGCCGACCGGGCACACCGCCGTGGGCCGGATGATCGATCAGAACTACCTGAACTCCATCGGCTGGCGCGGCATTCGCCAGCGCAAACTGCACCTGGAGGAACTGCTGCGCCTGGCGATGGAACAACTCCGCGAACAGCACCGCGAAGTACACATCGTCGACATCGCCGCCGGCCATGGACGTTACATTCTCGAAGCCTTGCAGGGCGTCAGTCCGCTGCCCGAATCAATCCTGCTACGCGACTACAGCGACCTCAATGTGCGCGAAGGCAGCGCGCTGATTGCCGAGAAAGGGTTGAGCGAGATTGCCCGCTTCGTCAAAGGTGATGCCTTCGACCAGGGCGATCTCGCGGCGCTGCAGCCAAAACCGAGCCTGGCCGTGGTCTCTGGCCTCTACGAATTGTTCGCCGACAACCAACTGGTCGGCGGCTCGCTGGCCGGGCTGGCCGCCGCCGTCGAGCCCGGCGGCTATCTGGTCTACACCGGCCAGCCGTGGCACCCGCAACTGGAGCTTATCGCTCGCGCCCTGACCAGCCATCGCCAGGGTCAGGCCTGGATCATGCGCCGCCGCAGTCAGGCGGAAATGGATCAGTTGGTCGAAGCGGCGGGGTTTCGCAAGATC
This sequence comes from Pseudomonas sp. KH_050, assembly GCF_057838875.1. Lineage (NCBI taxonomy): Bacteria > Pseudomonadati > Pseudomonadota > Gammaproteobacteria > Pseudomonadales > Pseudomonadaceae > Pseudomonas > Pseudomonas sp. KH_050. The sequence goes on from NZ_CM174478.1 coordinate 6,577,631, forward strand.
ACGCAGCGGATCGATGAATGGGGCATCTTCAGCGTATCACTGGCGCAGCGGGTGCAATGATGACCAGTGCCGTAACGCCTCTGCGCGAGCCTGGCCTGCTGAAATCGGCGCTGCTCTGGTTGTTGCTGCTGGCGCCGTTGTTTTTCAGCACCTACGGTTTCGCCACCTGGGTTTCCGCTCAACGAGATGACGTCGGTAGCCTGGTATTTGGCTGGGAGTCGCACATTCCGTTCCTCGCCTGGACCATCGTGCCCTACTGGTCGATCGACTTGCTGTATGGGTTGTCGCTGCTGTTGCCGACCAGCCGCGACGAGCTCAGGCGCCATGCCTTGCGCCTGATCACGGCCCAGGCGATCGCGGTCAGCTGCTTCCTGCTCTGGCCGTTGCGCTTCACTTTCCAGCGCCCCGAAATGGATGGAGTGTTCGGTTGGCTGTTTGACGTGCTGGCGGGTTTCGACAAACCCTTCAATCAAGCACCGTCCCTGCACATTGCCCTGCTGGTGGTGCTCTGGGTCTGCTACCAACGTTATACACAGGGTGCCTGGCGCTGGTTGGTGCATGGCTGGTTCCTGCTGATCGGGATTTCCGTGCTCAGCACTTATCAACACCACTTTATCGACTTACCCACAGGCGCTCTGGCCGGTTGGCTGTGCGTCTGGTTGTGGCCGCTGGATCGGCCCAGCCCGCTGCAAACTGCCCGCCTGGCAGCTGATCAAAAACGCTGGCGACTGGCCCTTTTTTATACCTTGGGAGCAGTGGGGCTGGGCGTTCCGGCCTTCGCGGCTAGCGGCTGGTGGCTGTGGTTGCTCTGGCCGGCCGTGGCCTTGTTGATGGTGGCGTTGAACTACGCGCTGTTCGATGCCGCCGGCTTCCAGAAGGGTGCCGATGGCCGGCTAAGCCCGGCCGTTCGTTGGTTGCTGGCGCCGTATCTGGGAGCAGCCTGGATCAACTCGAGACTGTGGACAAAAACATATCCACAGTCGAATCGGGCTGTGGGTAACATTCCGCCGGGGTCAAAAGACATCCCGCACCGAAGATACCCACAGGCAAACCGGGTTGTGGATAACGTTTGGCTAGGGCGGATCCCGGCTTCGTCGGAACTGAAAGACAGCCCGTTCCGCGCGGTCCTCGACCTGTGTGCTGAATTGCCGATACACGCACCCAGCCTGCACTATCACTCGCTGCCCGTGCTCGACCTTATCGCCCCCACCGCCGAGCAATGCCTTCAAGCCGCGCAGGCGATTGAGCGCCTGCGTCAGCACGGGTCGCTGCTGGTTTGCTGCGCACTGGGTTATTCACGCAGTGCCACAGCCGTCGCCGCCTGGCTGCTGTACACCGGTCGCGCGGCCAGCGTCGAGGCTGCGCAGATGCACATTCGACAGAATCGGCCCGGGATCGTACTGCACCTGGCCCATCGCCAGGCACTGGAGCAAATAAGGACAGCCTATGGCCACTGACCTTTCCCTGGAAGTCGTCGCCAGCCTGTTGCGCCGGGGTCGGGCGCTGGATCAGTTATCGACAGGCATAACGCTACTGGGCCTGTTGCTCGGCCTGGTGCAATTGTTGCTGGCCACCATCAGCCCGGTTTGTCTAATCCTCAGCGCGTGGATGGTGCTGCTCGGGCTGTTGCAAAAGTACTGGGCGCTGCGGGTAGCCTTCGACGCGGACCTGTTTCAGCGCATGGCCACAGAAACCGAGCAACTGACGCAACGCACGCAAGCCATGGATCGGGCGTTGCAGAGCCTGAGCCTGCAAAAACCCAATCGACCTGCCAGGAGCTGGGCCGAGCGCAGCCGCGGCGCGCTGAAACTGCTGCGTCGGCAAGTACAGCTGCTGGCCGTGCAAGTGCTACCGCCACTCGCGGTCATCCTCGCCAGCCCTTGGCTGCCGTTCACTGGATAAGGAATCCACATGTTCGAACCCGTGGTCGCCACACTCATCACCTCCGCCGCCCGCACCGTCACCGGCGCTCGCAGCCTGTGGCTTGGTTGCGCGCCCCAGGCGGTGCAGCGCATCTACTTCGCCAACCACAGCAGCCACGGCGATTTCGTGCTGCTCTGGGCGTCGTTGCCGCCCGCATTGCGCAAGGTCACGCGGCCGGTGGCCGGCGCGGATTACTGGCAAAAAAGCCCGTTGCGTCGCTACATCATCAATCGAGTGTTCAACGGCGTGTTGATCGACCGCGAACGTAAGGACCCTGTGGATAACCCCTTGCAGCCCATGTTGAACGCTCTGGGAAACGGTGACTCACTGATCATTTTTCCGGAGGGCACGCGCAATCTTGAAGAGGGTCTGTTGCCCTTCAAAAGCGGGATATACCACCTGGCAAAAAATTATCCACAGGTCGAGTTGATCCCCGTGTGGATCGCCAATCTCAACCGGGTCATGCCCAAGGGTCGCGTCCTGCCACTGCCGTTGTTATGCACAACCAGCTTCGGGGCACCGCTTGTGCTCGAAGAGAGCGAGAGCAAAGTGCACTTCCTTGAACGCAGCCGCGACGCCCTGCTGGCCCTCGCCCCGGAGCACTCCTGAGATGGATAGGCAAACCCTGATGTTGTTCGGCGGGATCGGCGCGATTTTGCTGCTGGCCTCGCTGGTCGGTTTCATCCTCAAGCTGCGGACCCGCGACACGCCCAACCCAGTGATCGATAACCTCAACGCGCGGATCAATGCCTGGTGGGTGATGGTGGTGGTCATCGGCATCGCCTTCTGGCTCGGTACCAGCGCAGTGATCCTGCTGTTCTACGCGGTGTCCTTCTATGCCCTGCGGGAGTTCTTGACCCTGACACCCACCCGCCGCAGCGACTACCCGGCGTTGGTGGCGGCGTTCTACCTTGCGCTGCCCGTGCAGTACTTGCTGATCTATTTCGACTGGTACGGGCTGTTCTCGATCTTCATCCCGGTCTACGTGTTCCTGCTGCTGCCGATCCTTGCCTCGCTGGGAGGCGACACTACGCACTTCCTAGAACGCGCCTCGAAAGTCCAATGGGGGCTGATGATCGCAGTGTTCTGCGTGTCGTTCGTGCCGGCGCTGCTGACCCTCGACATTCCCGGTTACGAAGGCCGCAACCTGCTGCTGATCGCCTATCTGGTGATCGTGGTGCAGCTGTCGGATGTGTTGCAGTACGTCTGCGGCAAGCTATGGGGCAAACACAAGATCGCGCCGAATCTCTCGCCATCGAAAACCGTCGAAGGGTTTGTCGGCGGCATTCTGCTGGCTTCGCTGATCGGTGCCGCGCTGTGGTGGATCACCCCGTTCAACCCCTGGCAGGCGTTCCTCATTGCGTTGTTGATCAATCTGCTGGGATTTGCCGGCGGCATCGTCATGTCGGCCATCAAGCGCGACCGTGGGGTGAAGGATTGGGGCCATATGATCGAAGGCCATGGCGGCATGCTCGATCGGCTGGATTCAGTGTGCTTCGCCGCACCGATTTTCTTCCATCTGGTGCGTTACTGGTGGACCTGAGTGTGAGCAGTGCTCCTTGGGCTACTGCGCCTTTTTCTGGGATCGCTGCCCCTTGACGGCTATCACCCGAACCACTCAAATTACGATCATAATGTTTTACCCGGTCTACCTTTAGACGTTCCCTTCCCCCCAGCAGGAGAGCAGCCATGAGCACCTACGACGTCGTGATTCTGGGCGGTGGCCCCGGCGGTTACAACGCCGCCATCCGCGCGGGCCAGCTGGGTTTGAAGGCGGCGTGCGTCGAAGGCCGGGCGACCCTTGGCGGGACGTGTCTGAATGTCGGCTGCATGCCCTCCAAAGCATTGCTGCACGCCTCGGAACTCTATGACGCGGCCATGGGTGCCGAATTCGCCAACCTTGGCATCGAGGTCAAACCGACCCTCAACCTCGCGCAGATGATGAAACAGAAAGACCAAAGCGTCGCCGGGCTGACCAAGGGCATCGAGTTTCTGTTTCGCAAAAACCAGGTCGACTGGATCATCGGCTGGGGCCATATCGATGGCCCGAGCAAAGTCACGGTGACCGACAGCCAGGGTGGAAAAACCGAAATTCACGGTAAGCACATCATCATCGCCACCGGCTCCGAACCTACCCCATTGCCGGGCGTGGAGATCGACAACCAGCGCATTCTCGACTCCACCGGCGCGCTGGCGCTCAGTGAAGTGCCCAAGCATTTGGTGGTCATCGGCGCGGGGGTGATTGGTCTTGAGCTGGGCTCTGTATGGCGGCGCCTGGGCAGCCAAGTGACGGTGGTCGAATACCTGGATCGCATTTGCCCGGGGGTGGATGGCGAGGCCGGCAAAACCTTGCAACGCTCATTGGGCAAACAGGGCATTACCTTCAAGTTGAGTTCCAAAGTCACCAGCGCTATCACCTCGGCCAACGGCGTTCAGCTGAGCGTCGAACCGGCGGCGGGTGGTGCTGCCGAGCTGCTGGAAGCGGACTACGTGCTGGTCGCCATCGGGCGCCGACCTTACACCCAGGGCCTGGGCCTGGAAAACGTCGGCCTGGCGACGGACCCGCGCGGCATGCTGCCGAACAAGGGCTTGCGCACCGAAGCCGAGGGCATTTGGGTGATCGGCGATGTGACTTCCGGGCCGATGCTCGCCCACAAGGCCGAAGACGAAGCCATGGCCTGCATCGAGCAGATCGTCGGCAAGGCCAGTGAAGTCAATTACGAGCTGATCCCCAACGTGATCTACACCAAACCCGAGTTGGCCAGCGTCGGCAAGACCGAAGAGCAGCTCAAGGCCGAAGGCCGGGCTTATAAAGTCGGCAAATTCCCCTTCACCGCCAACAGCCGGGCGAAGATCAATCACGAGACCGAAGGCTTCGCCAAAGTGCTGGCGGACGAGCGCACGGATGAAGTGCTGGGGGTTCACCTGGTGGGGCCGAGTGTCAGTGAAATGATTGGCGAATATTGCGTGGCCATGGAGTTTTCCGCCTCGGCCGAGGACATCGCCCTGACCTGCCACCCGCACCCGACCCGCTCCGAAGCGCTGCGCCAGGCGGCGATGAATGTGGAGGGGATGGCGACGCAGATGTAGCGTGGCGCTGCCGATCAACCGTGGCGACCGCGTTCATCCGCAATAGCGTCGGTGTACACAAATCCCCCCTGTAGGAGCTGCCGCAGGCTGCGATCTTTAGCATTCTTCAATCCGGCAAATGCCCCAGCGGCAACGGCCCCGGGGTTTTTACGGTGTGGATCGCGAAGTTGCTGCGGATGTCGCTGACTCCCGGCAACTTGAGCAGGTTGCCGGTGAGGAAGCGCTCATAAGCCCGTAGATCCGGCACGACCACTTGCAGCAAAAAGTCCGATTCCCCCGATACCAGAAACGCTGAAATCACCTCGGGCAACGCGGTCACGGCCTGGCGAAAGGCTTCGGCTTCGGCGTCGTTGTGCCGTTCGACCTTGACCCCGACAAACACCGTCAACCCCAGGCCCACTTCGTCACGGTCAAGGTTGGCCTGATAGCCGCGAATCACTCCGGCCTCTTCCAGTAATCGAACCCGGCGCAAACAGGGCGAGGCTGATAAACCGATCTCGTCGGCCAGTTGCACGTTGCTCAGGCGCCCGTCCCGTTGCAGGGCGGCAAGGATTCGGCGGTCGTAGGCATCCAGTTTCATGCTTGGCAGTTCCAGACTGTTTTTATTCATGGATTGGCAGATTGTGCCAAGTCTAGCTGCTTTAGTGGCTGACTACGCAAGCACCTGCCCTGCCCTTCGGGCATAGACTTTGATCACCGAATCGATGACGAATGGGGTGGCAAGGTGGCAGAACTCTGGATGTTTTTTTTGGCCCTGGCGGTGGTGTATCTGCTGCCGGGTCCGGACATGATCCTGCTGCTGCAAACCGGCGCGCGTCAGGGCAAGGCCGCGGCGCTGGCCACGGCTGTGGGGCTGGCCATCGCTCGCGGTTGTCATGTGGCGCTGGCGGCGTTGGGCCTGGCGACCCTGTTCAAGGCCGCACCCTGGACCTTCGAAGTGGTGCGCCTGGCCGGTGCGGCGTACCTGCTGTGGCTGGGTATTCAGTGCCTGCGCTCCAACATGTTGCCAAGCCTGAACCCGGCCGAAGCACCGACAAAGACCTTGTTGTGGCGTGAAGCCATTCAGCGCGGGTTGCTGACCAACCTGCTCAACCCCAAGGCGTTGCTGTTTTGCTCGGTGTTGCTGCCGCAATTCATCGACCCGCACGCCGGCCCGGTGGCGACGCAATTTATCGAGCTGGGCGTGGTGCTGGTGATCGTCGGGTTATTGTTCGACAGCTGTTACGCCCTGGTCGGGGCCGGGCTCGGACGCTGGCTTGAGCGCAGCCCCTCGGCGCAGCGGGTGCAGCAATGGTTGTTCGGCAGCCTGTTGATCGGCTTCGCCCTAAGGCTGACGTTCGTGCAGCAGGCGTAGCGTCTGTAGCCCAGCAAAAAGGGCCATCAAGGCCCTTGTTGCACAGCCCGAAACCTACTCGGCCGCAGGTTTGCGGGCAATGATCACCTGACTTTTCGCCACGACCGCGTCCAGCGCCTGTTTGATCACTGCGCCGCGCGGCGACTCAAGCACCGCCCGCCAGGTCTCGGCCCAGTGGTTGAGCAGTGGATGATCGGGGTTAGCGAAATCGACCTTGGCCTCCCAGAACAGCAGCATCCACAGCGACCAGTAGAAGCCATATTGGTCGTGGCTGAGCACTTCCAGGCCGGCGTCGCTGACCATCTGTTTGAACTGTTCTTCGCTGATCACCCGGATGTGATTGGGCTTCTGAAAGTATTCGGGTGCGGCGATGTCTTTTTGCAGGGTCTCCGAACTCGGATGCGGGACGCTCAACAGGTACAAGGCGCCCGGTTTGCCGACACGCACCAGTTCCGAGAGAAACTGCGCCGGGTCGTCGACGTGTTCAATCACTTCGGTAGAAACCACCCGTGTCGCGGTGGCATCCGCCAGGGGCAGCGGGTTGCAGTCACTGACTACACACTGCACTTCCCGGGCCGGAGTATCGCCAAGCCGCTGTCGCGTGGCCTCGACTTTGGCCGCATCGATATCGGCGATGATGATTTTCGCCCCGCGCATGCCGCAAAAATGCACATTGCCGCCATCACCGCAGCCGACATCCAGGACGATATCGTCCGCACGAATCTCGAAGCCCTTGAACAACTCGTTGGTCTGCTGGTTGAACCAGCCGCTGAGTACCGCGTCCTGCAGGCCCAACATGTAAGGATCGACCTTGGCCGGCGCTGGCGCCTGAGGCTCTGGTTGCACGGGGGCGGGAGTACCCGAGGTGAGTTTCTTCAACAGGCTCAGCATGAGGTAGCTCCAGAGGATGGGACGGTGGTTCGGCTGGCGTTCAAGCGCTCGAGCAGTTTTGTACCCCGGTTGCGCATGGGCGTTTCGATGAAGCGATAGTTGAGTTCGCTCAACAGCACGATCAGGGTCGCGGCGATAATCAGGGTCGCAATTGGGTGACCGGCCGGGCTCGGCAGCCCCATCGACTGCAGGCGGAAGCAGAGTTCGCGGACCAGCAAGTAGGCCGGGATGTGGATCAGATAAATCCCGTAGGAGCGGCTGCCGACCCAGGTCAGCAGGTTTTTCAACGGGCCGCGCGGGAACAGGTAGTCGCGGTTGTAGGACGCGACCCAGACCAGTACCGCGCAGAGCACGGCCATGGCGCCAATGCGGTAGTGGGTCAAGTTGAAGGTTTCGGTGCCCAACACGCTCAGGATCAAGCCGATGCCAAAGAGCAACGGCACGCCGAGCCACGAATGCCGCAGCTGCCTGGGCTCCCAGCGAGCATGGCTGGGGCGCCCACTCCAGATTGCCAGCAAAATACCGAGGGCCAGGGCATCGGTCCTGATCACCATCAGCCAAGGCGTGCGCAGGGTGAAGAGTTGCAGTGCGACCAGCACCAGCAATGCCCAGACCAGCCGTTTTCGAAAGACCAGGATGAACAGCGGCAGCAGTATATAAAACTGCTCTTCCAGCGACAGGCTCCAGTAAACAAAACTGGCCCCGTATTCGTAGCGAAAGAAACTGTCGGCAAAGCGCAAGTTGGCAAACTGCAGGAAGCCCGCCAGGGTCGCCTGAAGGTTGGCCTGCAGGGTACCGAAGGCCCCGGACTGATTGAGAAACAGACTGGCCAGCAGAATCAGCAGCAACCACAACCAGGCTGACGGCAGCAGACGGAATGCCCGGCGAATCCAGAAGTTGCGGGTCTGCTGCCAGAACTCCTCGCGGGAGGTGCAGCCTTGCAAGGCCGGGAGCAGACTACGGGCAATGACGAATCCGGAAATGGCAAAAAACAGATCGACTCCCCACCAGAGCTGAAAACGCGCCGTGATCGCCTGCAGCAACGGAACGGGCCCGGCAAACAAACTATCCTGCAGGTGATGGAACAGCACGCTGAGCACGGCAATCGCGCGCAACATCTCGATGTCCATGATCCGTTTGTCGTTCATCATCAGCGTCCTGCTGCTGACGCTGTGTGCAGCGTGCCCGGCTTGCGGGCAATGATCACCTGGCTCTTGGGCATGAACTGATCCAGCAGCTGCTTGATCTCCAGGCCATTGGGTTGCGCCAGCAGCTCCTGCCAGGTTCTCGCCCAACCCTCCATCAATGGCGGATAAGGAGCGTGAATCCGATCACGCACGGCACCGCCGGGATCGCGTCCGGCAGCCCGTTCACTGGCCCAGAAAAAGATCATGCCCATGACCCAGAAGAAGCCGCTGGCCTGCCGATGCTCGATGACCAGGCCGGCGTCTTCAACCAGCGCGGCAAAGCGCTCCCGGGAAAATATCTGAATGTGATTGGGCGACTGGTAATAGCCCGGCGGCGCGATGCCTTTCTGTAACTCCTCGCCCACGGCATCTGGAACGCTGAGCAGATACTGCGCACCGGGACTGCCCATTCTCACCAGCTCGGCCATGAACTGCTCGGGTTGGTCGACATGCTCCAGCACTTCCATGCAGACAATCTTGTTCGCACAGCCATCGGCCAAAGGCAGCGGCAAGCTATTACTGACCAGGCCCAAGGAAGGCACTTGAGTCTGAGCGCCAACTTGCCGCGCAAGGTCGCGAACCTTGTCGAATTCGCTGTCGGTAAAAATCACCGACGCGCCCTGGCGCATCGCAAACAGCGTGGCGACACCCTCGCCGCAACCGACATCGAGCAACGTATCGTCGGCACCGATGGCAAAGCCTTTGAGCAGTTCACCGCTGTCGTTGAGAAACCAGCCATCGAGCACCGCGTCGTGAAAACCGATATCACGCGGCGACACTGGGACTACGGGCTCAGCCACCGGCGCCAGCAGTGGTTCGGCCGGTACGCCACGCAGACGCCTCATCAAAGAGCCGATCATGCGGGCGGGATTCCCACGGCGAGCGCCTTGCGGCTATCGAGCAGCTGCGCGAAAAAGCTTTTCAAGTGCTGTTCGGCGCTGGCCTGGCTGCAGAATTTTTCCAGACTGTGCACCGCATGCGCGGACATTCGCGCATAGCGCTCGAGATCGCCTTTGGCCACCTCATAGCTGGCCCGGTAAGCCGAGCACAACGAGTCCCAGTCAGTTTTGTAACGCAGCGTGCGGTAGGCGGCACGGGGATCGTGGGGCCAGGCGGTGAGTTCATCCGTCGAGTCGACGATGAAGGTGTTGTCGCTGTCCACGTAGTCGGCCATCGCCGTGTTGCAGGGGGCGACGGCGGGCTTGCCACAGGACATGAACTCCATCAGCGGCAGGCACTGGCCCTCGCCGTACGAGCTGTTGACCACATAGCGGGTGGCTTCCACCAGTCGCTCATAGTCCGGGTCGGCCAGGTAACCGTGGATCAACACGATACGGCAGCGATAGGACTGGTTTTTGTAGAGGTGGTGCAGCATGTCGCTCAGCGCGTCTTCAATGTCATGGTGGGTCAGCTTCAACACCAGGGTTGCATCGGCGGTATCGCGGAAGGTCGTGCAGAAGGCACTGAGCATGTCCTTCCAGTTCTTGCGACCGTCATACGGATTGAACACGGAGGTGTAGACCACGCCATCGAGCAGCAACTCGCAATCCTGCGCCGGCGCATCGAAGTCGATTCGTTGGCCTTCGCGCAAGGCTGGTGGCCCGTAGGGGCGCAGGTCCAGCTCACGGCTATCGACCAGCAAACCGCGCAAATTGAGTTTCACCTGCTCGGCTTGAGGCTGTCTGGCAAGCTGCCGGCCACGCGTGGCGAACCGATCCCAGACCGGCGCCGCAATGGCGCAGATCGGGTAATCCCGGCCCATGACATCGCGCACCGCGTTCACCGTGAAACTGGAGTGGGTAATCGCCGCCCCCAACGCGCCCAGTACCAGGCGCCAGTCATGCCGGGGTTCGCCTTGCCAGCTTTCGGTGGGGATGGTGCTGAACTCCCACGCGAACACCGGAATGGTCGGGCAGGCATAGTGGATCGGGGTGCGGTGCGGCGGTGAAAAGGACAGGAACACGCATTCCTCACCGCGACTCAGACAGTCGAAATACAAGCGGTCGACCAGTTCGTCGGGGTTGCTGACTTCGATGACCTGCCCCAGCCGTTCGAGCACCGGGCGGTACTCCTTGAGCACGAAATAGTAGCTGTACTCCGGCCGGCCGAGGTTCTGTTGGATGGTGCTCTTGTTGGTTTCCGAATGGATGATGATCAGCATGATGCGTTGTCCGCCACAGCCATGGCCGGCGCACTCGCGACCTCAATCGTCGGGGCCAGCCCGAAAAAATCCGCCAGGCGCTGTTGCACGGGGGCGAAGGCGCAGTAGTCACGCATACGTTCAGTCGCCGCCTCGGACATTGCCTGGAAGGCCTCAGGTTGTTCCTTGGCCATCCGGTAACTGGCCTGGTAGGCATCTTTCAGCGAACCCCAGTCGGGCCTGTGCCGTAACGTGCGAAACAGGATTCGCGCGTCTTGCGGCCAGACTGCCGGCTCCTGGCTGGATTTGACGACAAAGGCCACGCTCTCGTCGATGTAGTCTTCCATGGCGGTATGCGCCGGCACGAGTGCCGGTTTGCCACAGGCCATGAACTCCATCAACGGCAGGCAGAGCCCTTCGCAGCGGGACGCATTGACGTAGAAACTGGCGGCACCGTAGAGACGGGCATATTGCTCATCGTCCAGATAACCATGCATGACGACGACGCGACAGGCAAAGGGTGATAACTGCGAGAGCAAGGTGAGCATCTCGACGTAGTACAAGGACAAATCGCTCTGGGTCATCTTCAACACCAGCGTGGCGTCTTCTACGTCACGCATGGCCCAGCAGAAGGCAGTGATCAACTGGTGCCAGTTCTTGCGACCATCATTGGGGTTGAACACACTGGCGTAGACCACCCCGTCGACTTGGGTTTCGACCCGTTCGGTGGTGTCCGGGAACACGGCTTGCGGATGCTCGTCCGAAGGCTGTGGTTCGGGCTGAAGCTCAGGTACCAGCTCGGGGACCGGCACCACCACTGGCGCCGGCGGCACACGCGCCGGCCGCAGGCTGGCGACCATCGCCCGAACCCGCTCGGGTACCAGGTCGCGAAGCGCTTCGCGGTACCACTGAACCAGGTAGTGCTTGCTGATGAACAGACGTCGCCGCCAGGTCAAGGGTGGGGCCTCGATGGCTTCCTCGCATACAGGCGGTTCCTCCTCGGCCACTACCTCTTTCACCACTTCTGCAATCACCGGCGCAATCAAACCGTCAGCGGAAAGCCCGAGCCTGCGGCTGTCGATGATGCAACCTTTGATTTGCAGGGTCGTTCCAGGATTGATCGCCGCACTGGGATATTGACTACGGATACCGGCGAAGTTTTCCCACAGAGGCGTTGGTAGCACCAGCACCGGGAAGTCTTCCCCCAGCGCCTTGCGCACGGCACGGGCGGTATGGCTGGAGAGCGTGATAACCCGGCCATGACGAGCGAGTGTGCGGCTCCAGTCCTGATTCGGATCGTCATCCCACTGTTCATCCGGGATCGAGTCGAATTCCCAGGCCACTACGCAGAGGGTCGGGCAGACCAGGTCGGTCGGGGTCTTGTGGGGCGGCGAGAACGAGAGAAACAGGCACTCCTGACCGTTATCCAGGAGTTGCTGGTAGAGCGGGTCGACTTCGGCAGTCGACTGCACCACGTGAACCCGCCCAAGGCTTTCGAGTACCGGACGGTAGGCCTTGAGTACGAAGTAGTAACTGTATTCTGGACGTCCGAGGCTTTGGCTGATCGAGCTGTCGTTGACGTCCGAGTAAAGAATGAAATTCATGGCATCCCACGATGAAGCCGCCGTTGGGCAGATTCACTCTATGACGGTAGAGCCATTGACGAAGTCCTGCATTCACAGGCCTCGTCGATTGTCCTCATGCCCGTCTACGTTCTTGTTTTATTGGTCAGCTTTGCGTGGCCAGACTGCAGCCTTGCTGATCGCTGGGCGGTCGCGACGAGGGCCATTCTAAACACATCCGTTGGGGATTCGTGAACAGCCCGATGAGAAAAACCTGGCTACGAAAACGAGAACTGACCAGTCACGGATGGACTTATTGAAATTGCCGGTCAATTGGCACAGATTGTCCCCAAACAACTACAACAAAAAATTTCGCGCCACGGAAAACCTGAAAAAATCACTCAGGATTTTCCGAATTCTCAGCACACCCTGAGGGTGCCGAAGTTTACTGATTGAGGGGCTGCTGCTTGAAGAAGCGACTGTTCGTGACGGGTCTGACTGGATTCGTCGGGCATCACATTCAATCCCGTTTGACGTCTGCCGATTCGGTTTGGGAGTTCCTGCCTGTCGCTTCTCGCTACGACCTTTCCCAGCCACAAAGCCTGGAAGGCTTGTGGCCCGAACTGCCCGACGCGGTGATTCATCTGGCAGGCCAGACCTTCGTCCCCGAAGCGTTCCGTGATCCGGCCAGGACCCTGCAGGTCAATCTGCTCGGCACCCTGAATCTGCTGCAGGCGCTCAAGGCCCGCGGCTTCACCGGCACCTTCCTGTACATCAGCTCCGGCGATGTGTACGGCCAGGTGAGCGAGAGCGCCCTGCCCATCGATGAAAACCAGCCGCCCTGCCCCCGCAATCCGTATGCCGTGAGCAAACTCTCGGCGGAATTGCTGTGCCAGCAATGGGGCATGACCGAAGGCTGGCCAGTCATGGTCGCCCGCCCGTTCAACCACATCGGCACCGGGCAGAAAGACAGCTTTGTGATTGCCAGCGCGGCACGCCAGATCGCCAGGATCAAACAGGGTTTGCAAGCACCGCGACTGGAAGTCGGCGACATCGACGTGACCCGCGACTTTCTCGATGTGAGCGATGTGGTGTCGGCCTACCTGGCCATGCTCCATAGCGGCATACCCGGCCAGATCTATAACGTCTGCTCGGGCAAGGAGCAGAGTATCCGCGGCTTGATCGAACAGCTGGCGGACATCGCGCAAGTCGACATGCAACTGATCCAGGACCCGGCGCGCCTTCGCCGCGCCGAACAACGTCGAGTCTGTGGCAGCCATGCCAGGCTGCAGCACGCCACAGGCTGGACGCCAGAAGTAACTACACAACAATCCCTGCGGGCGATCCTGTCCGACTGGGAGACACGGGTACGACAAGAATGACAAAAAGCGCACTGATCACAGGGATCACCGGGCAAGACGGCGCCTATCTGGCCAAGCTGCTGCTCGACAAGGGTTATCAGGTTCACGGCTTGGTGGCGCGTCGCAGCAGCGATTCGCGCTGGCGCTTGCGTGAGATGGGCATCGAGGGCGAGATTCGCTATCTGGATGGCGACATGGCCGACGCCTGCTCAGTGCAGCGTGCGGTGATCAAGGCCGCCCCCGATGAAGTCTACAATCTCGCCGCGCAAAGCTTTGTCGCCGCCTCCTGGGACCAGCCGGTGACCACTGGCATCGTCGACGGGCTGGGCGTGACCCACTTGCTCGAGGCGATCCGTCAGTTCAGTCCGCACACGCGGTTCTACCAGGCTTCCACCAGCGAGATGTTCGGCCTGATCCAGGCCGAGCAACAGGACGAGAACACCCCGTTCTATCCTCGCAGCCCCTACGGTGTCGCCAAGCTCTATGGTCACTGGATCACGGTGAACTACCGCGAGAGTTTCAAGCTGCACGCCTCCAGCGGAATTCTGTTCAACCACGAATCACCGCTGCGCGGGATCGAGTTCGTGACGCGCAAGGTCACCGATGCCGCGGCTCGGATCAAGCAGGGCAAGCAGCAGGAACTGCGCCTGGGCAACATCGACAGCAAGCGCGACTGGGGTTTTGCCGGCGACTATGTCGAAGCCATGTGGCTGATGCTGCAGCAGGAAAAGGCCGATGACTATGTGGTGGCGACCGGTGTCACCACCACTGTCCGTGAGATGTGTCACATCGCGTTTGATCACGTCGGCCTGGATTACCGGGACTTCGTGAAAATCGATCAGGCGTTCTTTCGCCCGGCCGAAGTCGATGTGCTGCTCGGCAATCCGGCCAAAGCGCAACGGGTGCTGGGCTGGAAACCCAAGACCGGCCTGGAAAGCCTGATCCGCATGATGATGGATGCGGACATGAAACGCGTCGCCAAGGAGTAAGGCATGCTTATTCCCGTGATTCTCTCCGGCGGTGCCGGAACCCGACTGTGGCCGGTTTCACGCGAAGGTCATCCCAAGCCGTTCATGGCCTTGCCCGATGGCCAGAGCCTGCTGGGCAAGACTTACCGACGGGCTGCGGGGTTGCTGGCCGGGGGCGGCGATATCGTCACCGTGACCAACCGTGACTACTACTTCCAGAGCAAGGATCACTACCAGCAAGCGAACCTGAAACGCCATCGCGGGCATTTCATCCTGGAACCGTCGGGACGCAACACGGCGCCGGCGATCGCTGCCGCCGCGCTGTCCCTGCAAGCCTTGCATGGCGACGAAGCGATTCTGGTGGTGATGCCGGCCGACCATCTGATCCGCAACGAAGAAGCGTTGCGACGCAGTGTCGAACACGCCGTACACCTGGCGAAGGCCGGACACCTGGTGACCTTCGGCATTACCCCGACCGCACCGGAAACCGGATTCGGTTACATCGAGACCGGCGCCAGCCTTGATGAACAAGGCGCCGCCAGGGTCCGGCGGTTTGTCGAAAAACCCGATGCCAATACCGCCCGCCACTACCTCGAGTGCGGGAACTTCCTGTGGAACTCGGGCATGTTCTGCTTCTCTGCCGCCACGCTGCTGGCCGAGTTGCAGGTCCACGCGCCCGAGCTGTTGGCGCTGGGCAAGGCCTGCCTGGCGGCGAGCGACCCGGTCGAGACGGGCGGCTGCCTCCAGCAGGAATTGTCCGCAGCACATTTTGCCGACATGCCGGATATTTCCATCGACTATGCCTTGATGGAACTGTCCGAAAAGGTCGTGGTAATACCGGCAGGTTTCGACTGGAGCGATATCGGTTCCTGGGGTGCGGTCAGTGCCCTGGTCGAGCCTGACGCCCAGAACAACCGGGCCAGCGGCGACGCGCTGTTCATCGACAGCCACAACAATTTCGTACAGAGCGAAGGACGCCTGGTGGCCACGGTCGGCGTCGACAACCTGATCATCATCGATACCGCCGATGCCGTGCTGGTGGCGCATGCCGACCGTGCGCAGGATGTGCGCCAGGTGGCCAGGCAGCTCAAGGACCGGCAACACGAAGCCTATCGGCTGCACCGTACGGTCAGTCGCCCCTGGGGTTCCTACACCGTGCTGGAAGAAGGGCCGCGCTTCAAGATCAAGCGCATCGTGGTCAAGCCCGGTGCCGCCCTTTCCCTGCAAATGCACCACCATCGCAACGAGCACTGGGTAGTGGTCGAAGGCATGGCGAAGGTCACCAATAACGGTGACGGCGCGCACTTTGTCGCCAAAAACGAATCCACATTCATTGCCGCCGGCCACAAGCATCGCCTGGAAAACCCGGGGGTGATCGATCTGGTGATCATTGAAGTCCAGAGCGGCGAGTACCTGGGAGAGGACGATATCGTTCGCTTCGAAGATAGATACGGAAGGACGGTCTGAATGCTGCTTAACCTGTATCGCTCGCTGTGGGGTTACCGGGGTTTCATCCTCGGCAGCGTCAAGCGAGAGTTCCAATCGCGATATCGCAACTCGCTGTTCGGTGCCCTCTGGACCGTGCTCAATCCATTGTCGATGATCGTCGTCTACACGGTGATCTTTTCCCAGGTCATGCGCGCCCGGTTGCCCGGCGTGGAAGACAGCCTGGCCTACAGCGTATACCTCTGCGCAGGCCTGCTGACCTGGGGGCTGTTCGCCGAGATCACCCTGCGCAGCCAGAGCATGTTTCTTGAAAATGCCAACCTGCTGAAGAAGATCAGCTTTCCGCGCATCTGCCTGCCAGTGATCGTGCTGCTCAATGCCGCGATCAACTTCGCGATCATCCTCGGGTTGTTTCTGGGCTTCCTGCTGATCAGCGGACGGCTGCCCGGCATGGCGTTGCTGGCGCTGGTGCCGCTGCTGATATTGCAGGTTATTTTCTCGGCCGGCCTGGGGATGATTCTCGGGGTATTGAACGTATTTTTCCGCGATGTCGGGCAGTTCTTTGGCATCGTCCTGCAGTTCTGGTTCTGGCTGACGCCTATCGTCTATCCGATGGCGATCCTTCCCGAGTCGATTCAAGGTCTGCTCGGCTTCAATCCGCTGACGGCGCTGATGCACAGTTACCAGAACCTGTTCCTTTACAACCAATGGCCGGTCTGGAGTTCGCTGACACCGATGCTGGTCATCGGCGTGCTGTTCTGTGTCATGGGGCTGCGGCTATTCCGCCAGCGCGTCGGCGAAATGGTGGATGAACTCTGATGGGACACATACGCGTCAGCGGTCTGGGCAAGGCCTACAAACAGTATCCGAACCGCTGGAGCCGGCTGTTCGAATGGCTCATCCCCTTCTCCCGGGTACGGCATCACCAGCACTGGGTCTTGCAAGGTGTCGACTTCGAAATCGCCCCCGGCGAAGCCGTCGGGATCGTCGGCGTCAACGGCGCGGGCAAGAGTACCTTGTTGAAGATGATCACCGGCACCACCCAACCCACCTGTGGGCAGATCGAGTTGCACGGGCGGGTCGCTGCGCTGCTGGAACTGGGCATGGGCTTCCATCCCGATTTCACCGGGCGCCAGAACGTCTTCATGGCCGGCCAGTTACTGGGCATGCAGGTGGAAGAAATCGAGGCGCTGATGCCGGAAATCGAAAGCTTCGCGGAGATTGGCGAGGCGATTGATCAGCCGGTGCGCACCTATTCAAGCGGCATGCAGATGCGCCTGGCCTTCAGTGTCGCCACAGCGCGCCGACCGGACATTCTGATCGTCGATGAAGCGCTGTCGGTGGGTGACGCTTACTTTCAGCACAAGAGCTTCGAACGCATCCGCAGTTTCCGCAAGGCCGGTTCTACCTTGCTGATCGTTTCCCATGATCGTTCGGCGATCCAGTCGATCTGCGATACCGCGATTCTCCTTGAGCAAGGCCGCATGGCCATGCGCGGCAAGCCCGAAGAGGTGATGGATTACTACAACGCCATGCTCGCCGAACGCGAAGGCCAGACGGTGCGTCAGGAAATGCTCGCCAACGGTCAGGTGCAGACCATCTCCGGAACCGGTGAGGCCGCCATCCTCAGTGTGCGCTTGCTCGACCAGCGCCAGCGTTCGGTGGAAGTGGCCGAGGTCGGTCAGCCCATGGTGCTGGAGGTACAGGTTGAAGTGCGCAAGAACATCGAACGGTTGGTGCTGGGTTTCATGATCAAGGATCGCCTTGGCCAGCCTATGTACGGCATCAATACCCATCGACTGGATCAGGCGTTGACGGACTTGAGCGCCGGTGAACAGGTCACCTTCCGCTTTGCCTTCCCCATGCGCCTGGGCAAGGGTAATTACTCCGTCGCCTTGAGCCTGTCGCGCCTGGACTCGCACCTGGACCGCAATTTCGAATGGCGGGACTATGGTCTGGTGTTTCATGTGATCAATAACCGTCAGGAAGACTTTGTCGGTTGCTCCTGGCTCGAAGCGCAAACCTCCATCAGCCGATCGACAGAGTCGCCTGCCGAACCCACCACCTCGCAGGCCCAGCGATGACGCGCCTGTTGGTTGAATGCACCTACGTGTTCGAACACCCGGACGCCAATTCGGGAATTCAGCGGGTGGTGCGCAATGTCATTCGGCAATTGCCCGACGCCAACGAGGCGCTGGAATGTATTCCGGTGGTCATGCTCCAGGGCAAACTCTATCAGGTGCTCAGCCTGGCACCGCTTAAACCCCCAAAGCTGGATCTGATGGGCTTGCGCGTCCGTCTGGAGCAAATGGCCAATATTTTCTGGCTGCGCCATCGGACACTCGAGCGACGCCGGCCGTTTCGCCAATCGCTGTTCGCTCGCCGAGTGTTGTATGTCGGTTGCCGTTTGGCGGCACTGGCCTGTTTGAGCATTCCGATGCGGATACTCGATCGCTGCTTGAACAAGAACGAAATCCCTACCCGTTGTGTGCCACTGCAACACCAGCCGGGTGACCAGCTGGTGCTGCTGGATTCGTCCTGGCATGCCGATTTCTTTCCGCTGGCCGAGCAACTCAAGCGCGATGGCGTGGGTATTGTCTCGGTGATCTACGACCTGATCCCGCTGACTCACCCGCAATTCTGCGATGCCGGACTGGTCAAGGTGTTCAATGACTGGTTCGACTGGATCGCCCGCACGGCGGATGGCTATGTCGCCATTTCCACCACCATCCGCGATCAGGTCCACCAGGAAATGATCCGCCGGGTGGGCGCCGAGCAGGTCCAGCAGCGCTGGTTCGACTATTTTCACCTGGGCTCCGAACTGGACCTGAGCCATGAGACGTCAGTGGTGGAGCCGGGCCTTGTGCGGTTGTTCAAGCAGCGAGCTCCGGTGTTCCTCATGGTCAGTACCATCGAGCCGCGCAAGAACCATGGCTACCTGATCGATGCCTTCGAGCAAGCCTGGGCTGCCGGCTCAAGCGCCCGACTGTGCATCGCCGGGCGCATTGGCTGGAAGTGCGAGGCCTTGATCGAACGCATTCGCAGCCATCCCGAACTGAACAAGCGCCTGTTCATGTTCAACTCGCTCACCGATAAAAGTCTCGAGCATGCGTATACCCACTCGACGGCGCTGGTGTTCCCTTCGTATGTCGAAGGTTTTGGCTTGCCGCTGGTCGAAGCCATGCAGCGTGGCCTGCCAGCGATGGGCAGCGATATTCCGGTGTTCCGCGAGATTGGCGGCGAGTTCATGGCCTATTTCGATCTGGCTGAGCCACAGAGCCTTGCCGAGCTGGTCATGCACATGGAACGCACCGGCGAGTTTCCGGCAGCACGCAATGTCCGCGAGTGGCGCTGGCTGGGTTGGCGCGAGGCCAGTGCGCAGCTGGTCGAGCGTGTCCAGCGCAACCTCAAGTGTGCGCCCGCCGGGATAGCGAGGCAGCATGCAGATTGCCCTTAACGCACGGATTCTCCAGGCGCCGCGCACCGGCATCGGCCACTACCTGGCCGAGTTGGTGACAGCCCTGGCGGCAGAGCCGGACCTGGAGCTGTCGCTGTTCCATGGTTGGGGCTGGAGTTCTGCCCTGCCAGCCGCCGCCATGCCTGGCTATTCCCGGCTGACGCCCTGGCTACGACGCGTGCCGGGGGCTTATCAGGCTCGGCGTTGGCTGGAGCAGCGGCGCTTTGACCAGGGACGGTCCCAGGCCATCGACCTCTATCATGAGCCGAGCTTGTGGCCCCTGGCATTCAAAGGCCCGACCATCATCACCCTGCACGACCTGACCCACCTGCACTATCCCTCGACCCAGCCACTGGCGCGGTTGAAAGAGATAGAGCGGCGACTTGGCCAGGGTTTGCAGCAGGCGCGATTGATCCTGACCGACTCACAATTCGTCGCCGATGAAGCCCGGCAATACTTTGGTCTTCCGGCTGAACGCTTCATTGTTGCGCCACTGGGCGTCGCCGCGCGCTTCCACCCACGTTCGCTCGATACCTTGCAGGAGGCACTCAAGCCCCATGGCGTGCAAGCGCAGGCGTATTTCCTCTGTGTTGGCACCCTGGAACCGCGCAAGAACCTCGCGCTGGCCTTGCACGCTCATGGGCAACTGCCTGAGCGGACGCGCCAGCGTTACCCGTTGCTGATTGTCGGGATGAGCGGCTGGGAACGCGGACAGTTCAGTGATGAGCTGCAAAAAGCCCTGGCCTGCGGTCATGTCCGGCTGCTGGGTTATCTGCCGGATGAGCAAGTGGCACAGCTGGTGGCTGGTGCCAGGGCGCTGGTATTCCCATCGATCTATGAGGGCTTTGGCCTTCCGGTCCTGGAGGCCATGGCCAGTGGTACTCCGGTGATTGTGACCCGACGTTCGGCGATGCCAGAGGTCGCAGGTGACGCTGGCAACTATATTGAACCTGACGATGTGGATGGCTTGCGCGAGGCGATGAGCCGCTTGATCGACGATCAAGCGCATTGGCAGGAATGCCAAGAGGCTGGATTGCTACAGGCAAGGCTTTTTTCCTGGGGGCGCTGCGCGAAGATAACCGCGAGTGCATACCGTCAGGCCATGGGAGGTTGAATGCGTGTTCTGCACTTTTACAAAACGTATCTGCCCGACTCTATGGGTGGAATCGAGCAAGTCATTTTTCAGTTGAGCGAAAGCACATCCCGCCACGGTATCGATAGCCATGTACTGACCTTGAGCACTGACCCGGCCCCCGCGCCCATTCAGATTGGCCAGCATCAGGTGCATCAGGCCAGGTTGGACCTGCAGCTGGCTTCCACCGGCTTTTCCTTTAGCGTCTTCAAACAGTTTCGTGAGTTGGCCGCCGAAGCGGACGTGGTCAACTACCACTTCCCCTGGCCTTTCATGGACGTCGTGCATTTCTGCAGCGCGATCAAGAAACCCTGCGTGGTGACTTACCACTCGGACATCATCCGCCAGCGGTCCTTGTTGAAAATGTACCGTCCGCTCATGCGTCGCTTCCTCAACAGTGCCGACCGGATTGTCGCCGCATCGCCCAACTATCTGCATACCAGCGATGTCTTGCAGGAGTACCGGGAAAAGACCCGGGTCATCACCTATGGCCTGGACAGATCCGCCTATCCAACACTGGAACCAGAGCGCCTGGCTTATTGGCGGCAACGCTTGCCGGAGCGGTTTTTCCTGTTCGTCGGGGTGATGCGCTACTACAAAGGGCTGCACATCCTGCTGGACGCGCTCAAGGGCGTGAATTATCCAGTGGTGATTGTCGGCGCAGGACCACTGGAGGCCGAGCTGCATGCCCAGGCGGCGGCCCTTGGCCTGCAAAACCTGCACTTCCTTGGCCGGCTCGGCGACGAGGACAAGGTGACGTTATTGGAGTTGAGCTACTCGGTGGTATTCCCTTCACACCTGCGCTCCGAGGCTTTCGGTATCTCATTGCTCGAAGGCGCGATGTTTGGCAAACCGATGATCTCCAGCGAGATCGGCACCGGGACCAGTTACATCAACATTCACGGCGAGACCGGCCTGGTGGTTCCTCCGAGTAATCCACAGGCTTTCCGTGAGGCGATGCGGACCTTGTGGGAAAACCCGCAACACGCGGCAGAGATGGGACGGCGCGCTGAAGCGCGCTACCGAAAACTGTTCACGGCCGATGAAATGGGCCAAAAGTGGGCGCAGTTGTATCAGGAGTTGCTGGAGGAAAAGGCGCTTTCCTATGCCTGAGTGCCGAACACAAAGAGATTCGAACGACGAAAACCCTATTCCCAGCGGCCAGTCATCCGACTGTTGGGAGAGAACGCCTCGAACCGCCAGCGCAAACCCAGCGCTGCGGGCCGGCGGACAACCTGTTCCACCTGCAGCTTCCAGAGCCGCTCGGCGCCTTGAAAGGCGTCGACCTGTGGCCCTTCAAGAATCACTTCGGTCCGCCCACTGACCTGCAGCAAATCCCCTGTAGTGAAATCGATGAACAGCAAACCGGCCCGCGGATTGAGCAGCAGGTTGCCCAAGGTATTGAAATGCAGGTTGCCGGCGAAATCGGGAATGGTCAGGCAGTTACCTTCAACCTGAACGAACCCGCTCTGCCCGCCCCGATGGGAAACATCCACCGAACGTTGGTTTTCAACATCGACGTAACTGGCGACAAAGAAGGTGTCGGCCTCCCGAATCATTGCGCTCGCCCTATCATCCAATGAGCTTGGACGCTGAACCACAGGCGCCGAGGGAGCTGCGACAGTCACCGATTCGAATTGGCGCAGCTGAATGTACTGCGGGCAATTGCCGAAAGCCTGTTCCACCACCACGGTCAAGCCATTAGCGGTCATCTCGCTGACTCGCCCATTGATCCGGTTGCGCCGCCGCGTATGCAGCTCGATCCCCAGCAAGCCGATCGCCGCACCTGCCTGCAATTGAGCCGGGTCGTCCTGGCGCGGCAGACTGTCGAGCTGCAACAGCACAGGCTCGGGAGAGTGGGCGAAACCCGGTTGTCCCTCGAGAATGCTGGCCCAAGGATTACCCTCGGCATCCACCACGCCGAACAGCATGAAGGGCAATTGCAGATAGAACTGACGATGCTGCTCAGGCAGGAAATTGCGGATGACCTTGGGGCCGATTGCTTCCATGCGCTCAGCGACACCAACGTATGCTTGCAACTGCTTCTCGCCGGCATGCCAGGGTGATTGAAGATTCATCGCGGTTCCCCCTGCGCCTACGGCGCGGTCTGAATGGGCCCGGGGCGGGTTCGCTGGTCTCAGGCGGTTTGCAGGCCGGCCACCGTGCGCGGCATCGCGACAAATCCGGGCAAGACTTCGATGCGGGCCAGCCAGGCGCGCACATTGGCATAGTCGGCCAGTGACACATTGCCTTCCGGCGCATGGGCTATGTAGGTGTAGGCGGCGATATCGGCAATGGTCGGTTCTTCGCCCGCCAGGTAGGGAGTGCTGGCCAATTCTTGATCGATCACCTTGAGCAGGCTGTGGGAGCGGGCGATCACTTCTTCAGCGTTATACGGAGCGCCAAACACGGTGATCCGTCGAGCCGCGGCCGGTCCTGAGGCAATCTGCCCCGCGGCGACCGACAACCAACGCTGGACCCTGGCAGCGCCAACCGGGTCCGCCGGCAGCCAGCGGCCTTTGCCATATTTCTGCGCCAGATACACCAGAATCGCATTGGAGTCAGCCAGCACCACGCCCTGGTCATCGATGACCGGCACCTGACCAAAAGCATTCAACGCGAGGAACTCGGGTTGTTTATGAGCGCCCTTGGCCAGGTCGACGAACACCCGTTCAATCGGCAGACCGAGCAGCGAGAGCATCAGCTCGACTCGATGGGCGTGACCGGAGCGCGGGAAGTTGTAGAGTTTGATCGCTGGCTGGGACATGCAGGACTCCGCAGGGTAATCGCGCACTCCAGGACAGAGCCGCGTCGATGGGAGCTATCTTCCACCCGCAACCAAAACAACAGAATAACCAGTAAACGCAATCCATTATTTCACCAGGCGCAATAACGTTTCAGGCTTTCAGCGCTGGATGTTGACGCAGCGCCTGCACCACGAAATCGACAAAACTGCGCACCCGGGCCGGGGCCTTGCGCCCGCCCTGATACACCACATGGATGGGCAGTGGTGGCAGCTCGAAGTCTTGCAGAACGATTTCCAGCTCGCCGGCGGCGACCTTGCTGGCGACCTGATAAGACAGAACCCGGGTCAGCCCCCACCCAAGGCAGGCCGCAGTGATCGCCGCCTGATTCGCGGTGACCACCAGCCGGGGCTCCGGGCGAACGCTCAGGGTTGTACCCGCCTGCTGAAATTGCCAGCTCCTGGCCTGCCCGATGGACGAGGGAGCGACGATCCGTGCCTGACACAGGTCATCAGGATGCAAAGGTCGGCCATGACTCGCCAGGTAACCGGGCGAGCCGCAGATCACCCGCCGCACTTCCCCTACCAGGATCGCGTGCTGATTGCTGTCCGGCAGCTCACCGATGCGCACCGCCACATCAATCCCTTCCTCGACCATGCTCACCACACGGTCGACGAGCAAGGCATTGATGCTGACCTCGGGGAACTGATCCAGGTAAGCGACCATGACTGGCGTTACGAATAACTCACCGAACAATACCGGCGCGGTGATCGTCAGTTGTCCACGCGGCTGGGCATGGCTGCCCGCCGCCGAGGCTTCAGCTTCCTGGAGTTCGGCAAGGATGCGTCGGCAGTCTTCCAGATAACGCTGACCGGCTTCGCTCAGGTGAACGCTACGGGTAGTGCGCGTCAGCAATTGCGCGCCGATGCGTTTCTCCAGTGCGGCGACCGCCCGCGTGACGCTGGCCGCCGACATGCCCAAACGCCGCGCCGCCGCAGAAAAACCCTGCTCCTGCGCCACGGCAAGGAACACCTGCATTTCCTGGAACCTGTCCATGGCGGCTCCTCTTGGGCGATAGCAAGCGCTAATGCCGTTCAGTTAAGCACCAGCTATCCCCAAAAGATCGTCCGAACGCGGCCCGAACCTTCGGCAGCTCCTACGCCGACCGAGTTTATCCGTCGCTACGCCGATCACCTGTAGGAGCTGCCGCAGGCTGCGATCTTGGCGATCCAGCCTGCGCTGAAAGCCTTGGGTAAATGTCGATTAACCATCAGTTTCTCTTGGCTGATTTCAATTCAATCGACAGTCCCAGGCTGTGGATAACTCACTCCACCGTGACGGATTTCGCCAGGTTGCGCGGCTGATCGACGTCGGTGCCTTTGAGCACGGCGACGTAGTACGACAGCAGTTGCAGCGGGATGGTGTAGAGGATCGGCGACAGGGTGTCGTGGATGTGCGGCATATTGATGACGTGAATGCCTTCGCCATTGGTCATGCCCGCCTGTTCGTCGGCAAAGACCACCAGCTCGCCGCCACGGGCACGAACTTCCTGCAGGTTGGATTTGAGTTTCTCCAACAGCTCGTTGTTCGGCGCCACGGTCACTACCGGCATGTCGGCGTCGACCAGCGCCAGCGGGCCGTGCTTCAGCTCACCGGCCGGGTAGGCTTCGGCGTGGATATAAGAGATTTCCTTGAGCTTGAGCGCACCTTCCATCGCTACCGGGAACTGCGCGCCACGGCCGAGGAAAAGCGTGTGGTTCTTCTCGGCGAACAGCTCGGCGGTTTTCTCGATGATGCTGTCCATGGCCAGGGCTTCGCCCAGGCGAGCCGGCAAACGGCGCAGTTCTGCGACCAGTTCGGCTTCCACGCCCTTGGCCAACGTACCGCGGACCTGGCCCAGGGACAGGGTCAGCAGCAACAGCCCGACCAACTGAGTGGTGAAGGCTTTGGTCGAGGCCACGCCGATTTCGCGACCGGCCTGGGTCAACAGGGTCAGATCGGACTCACGCACCAGCGAGCTGATGCCCACGTTGCAGATTGCCAGGCTGGCGAGGAAACCCAGTTCCTTGGCATTACGCAACGCAGCCAAGGTGTCGGCGGTTTCGCCGGATTGCGAGATGGTCACGAACAGCGTGTCCGGTTGCACTACTACTTTGCGGTAGCGGAACTCACTGGCGACTTCGACCTGGCACGGAATGCCGGCCAACTCTTCGAGCCAGTAACGGGCAACCATACCCGCGTGGTAGCTGGTGCCACAGGCTACGATCTGTACATTGTGGACCTTGGCGAACAACTCGGCCGCTTGTGGACCAAAGGCCTGGACCAGTACCTGGTTCTGGCTGAGGCGGCCTTCCAGGGTGCGCTGGACCACAGACGGTTGCTCGTGGATTTCCTTGAGCATGAAGTGGCGGTACTCGCCTTTTTCGGCGGCTTCGGCACCATCACGGTACTGCACGGCTTCACGTTCGACTGACTGACCGTCGACATCCCAGATCTGCACGTTGTCGCGGCGGATCTCGGCGATGTCGCCTTCTTCCAGGTACATGAAACGGTCGGTGACCTGACGCAACGCCAACTGATCGGAAGCCAGGAAGTTCTCGCCCAGACCCAGGCCGATTACCAACGGGCTGCCACTGCGGGCCGCCACCAGACGATCAGGCTGATGGGCGCTGACGACCGCCAGGCCATAGGCGCCGTGCAGTTCTTTCACGGTAGCCTTGAGCGCAACCGTCAGATCGCGCACGTCTTTGAGTTTGTGGTTGAGCAGGTGGGCGATGACTTCGGTGTCAGTGTCGGAGGTGAACACATAACCCAGTGCTTTCAACTGTGCACGCAGGGCTTCATGGTTCTCGATGATGCCGTTGTGCACCACCGCCAGATCCCCGGAGAAGTGCGGGTGGGCATTACGCTCGCACGGCGCACCGTGAGTCGCCCAGCGGGTGTGGGCGATCCCGAGGCGACCGGCCATAGGCTCACCGGCCAGAGCTTGTTCCAGTTCGCTGACCTTGCCTGGGCGGCGCATGCGCTCAAGCTTGCCGGCGTTAGTGAAAACTGCCACGCCGGCACTGTCGTAGCCGCGGTATTCAAGGCGCTTGAGGCCTTCGAGCAGGATGGCAGTGATATTCCGCTCAGCGACCGCGCCAACAATTCCACACATGCTATTTCTCCTGGTTGACTGCCGCGCATATCAAGGTGATGCCGCGGGCCTGAATATGCTCGCGTGCCTCGAGTGGCAAGCGATCATCGGTAATTAGGGTATGGACACTGCTCCAGGGCAGCTCCAGGTTGGGAATCTTGCGGCCGATCTTGTCGGCCTCGACCATCACGATCACCTCACGCGCCACTGCCGCCATCACCCGGCTGAGGCCGAGCAGTTCATTGAAGGTCGTGGTGCCCCGGATCAGATCAATGCCATCGGCTCCGATGAACAGCTGGTCGAAATCATAAGAGCGTAGTACCTGCTCGGCGACTTGCCCCTGGAAAGACTCGGAGTGCGGGTCCCAGGTGCCGCCGGTCATTAACAGCACAGGTTCGTGTTCCAATTCGCTCAGGGCATTGGCAACGTGCAGCGAGTTGGTCATCACCACCAGACCTGGCTGCTGGCCGAGCTCCGGAATCATTGCGGCGGTGGTGCTGCCGCTGTCGATAATGATCCGCGCATGTTCGCGAATCCGCGCCACGGCGGCACGGGCGATGGCCTGCTTGTATTTCGAAACGGGTTGCCCAAGATCGCTCACCAGTTCTTGCGGCATGGTGATCGCACCACCATAACGGCGCAGCAACAGACCATTGCTCTCCAGAGCAGCCAGATCCTTGCGAATCGTGACTTCCGAGGTTTCGAAACGCTTGGCCAACTCATCCACACTGACTTCGCCCTGCTCATTGAGCAAGGCGAGGATATTGTGGCGACGTTGTGGTGTATTTCGTTTCGACATGGGCTGATAAGTTTCGTTTCGAAAGATAACGAAGGCAATCAAAACCTATTAGGCGAAACTCGTCAAGTTGATAGCTGAAAAAATATCTGTGGATAAACCAAAAAGATCGCAGCTGTGGATAACTCAGCTTTTCTTGATTTTCACCGGCCGCTTCCAGCCATCGATGTTGCGCTGACGAGCACGGCCGACTGCCAATTGCTCGGCGCACACCTCGGAGGTGATGGTCGAACCCGCAGCGGTAGTCGCACCGTTGCCGATATCCACAGGCGCCACCAACGAGTTGTTGGAGCCGATGAACACGTCTTCACCCAGCACGGTCTTCCACTTGTTGGCGCCATCGTAGTTGCAGGTGATGGTACCTGCGCCAATGTTGGTGCGCGCACCGACCTCGGCGTCGCCCAGATAGGTCAGGTGACCCGCCTTCGCGCCTTCACCCAGGTGGGCATTCTTCAACTCGACAAAGTTACCCACATGGGCGCGGGCTTCCAGCACGGTCCCCGGCCGCAGACGCGCAAACGGGCCGGCATCGCTGCCTTCGCCCAGCACTGCGCCTTCGATATGGCTGTTGGCCTTGATCATCACGCCTTTGCGCAAGGTGCTGTCCTTGATCACGCAGTTCGGGCCGATGACGACGTCGTCTTCGATAACCACCCGGCCTTCGAGAATCACGTTGATGTCGATCAGCACGTCACGACCGACACTGACTTCGCCGCGAACATCAAAACGTGCCGGGTCACGCAGGGTAACGCCCAGTGCCATCAGACGACGACCTTCGCGCAGTTGGTAGTGACGCTCCAGCTCGGCGAGCTGCTTGCGGTCGTTGGCGCCCTGCACTTCCATGGCGTCATGGGGTTGTTCGGTGGCCACCACCAAACCGTCCTTGACCGCCATTTCGATCACGTCGGTCAGGTAGTACTCGCCCTGGACGTTGTTGTTCGACAAGCGGCCCAGCCAATCGGCCAACCGTGCGCCAGGCACCGCGAGAATCCCGGTGTTGCCTTCGCAGATGGCCTTCTGGGCGTCAGTGGCGTCCTTGTGTTCGACGATGGCAGCGACTTTTCCGTCCGCATCGCGAACGATCCGGCCATAACCGGTAGGGTCGGCCAGGGTTACGGTCAACAGGCCGAGTTGTTCAGGGCTCACTTTTTTCAGTAGACGCTGAAGCGTATCGACTTCAATCAGTGGCACGTCGCCGTAGAGGATCAGTACGTTTTCAGCCGTCAGAAACGGCAAGGCCTGAGCCACGGCATGGCCGGTGCCGAGTTGTTGGTCTTGCAGGACGAAGTTCAGGTCATCGGCCGCCAGGCGCTCACGCACCACTTCGGCACCGTGACCGATCACCACGTGGATGCGCTGCGGATCGAGTTGCCGGGCGCTGTGGATAACATGGCCGAGCATGGAATTGCCCGCCACCGGGTGAAGCACTTTCGGCAGTGCCGAACGCATGCGAGTGCCTTGACCGGCAGCGAGGATTACGATTTCAAGAGACATGACTGGCTACCAATCCTGGGTGGTCAGCGGCTGCGACCAAAAATTGAACGACGGAAAAAGAAAAAGGGTAGCCGAGGCTACCCTTTTTAATCAATCACACAAAAAGCCTGGCTTAGCCGCCGAACTTCTTGCGGATCTGCTGGACGGTGCGCAGCTGAGCTGCAGCCTCGGCCAGACGTGCGGCAGCGGAACCGTAGTCGAACTCCCCGCCTCTGTCGTGCAGAGCCTTCTCGGCAGCCTTGACGGCTTCCAGAGCGGAGGCTTCGTCCAGGTCGGCAGCACGTTGCACGGTGTCGGCAAGAACCTTGACCATGTTCGGCTGAACCTCGAGGTAACCACCGGAGATGTAATACACCTCGGCTTCCCCACCCTGCTTGATCAGGCGGATCGGGCCCGGCTTCAGTTCAGTGATCAGCGGAGCGTGACCTAGAGCGATACCAAGATCACCCAGGCTGCCGTGCGCGACCACCATCTCGACCAGACCGGAGAAGATTTCTCCTTCCGCGCTGACGATATCGCAATGGACTGTCATAGCCATCTGATTGCCTCACCCTAAATTAGCGCCCGTTGCCGGGCGCCGGGATTACAGTTTTTTGGCTTTCTCGATCGCTTCTTCGATGCCGCCGACCATGTAGAACGCTTGTTCTGGCAGGTGGTCGTAGTCACCGTTGAGGATGCCTTTGAAGCCAGCAATGGTGTCTTTCAGGGAAACGTATTTACCCGAAGCACCGGTGAAGACTTCAGCCACGAAGAACGGCTGCGACAAGAAGCGCTGGATCTTACGAGCACGGTTTACCAACTGCTTGTCGGCTTCCGACAGCTCGTCCATACCCAGGATCGCAATGATGTCCTTCAGTTCTTTGTAACGCTGCAGAACATACTGTACGCCGCGAGCGGTGTCGTAGTGGTCCTGGCCGATCACGTTCGGGTCCAGCTGGCGCGAAGTCGAGTCCAGTGGATCGACCGCTGGGTAGATACCCAGGGAAGCGATGTCACGGGACAGTACGACGGTGGCGTCCAAGTGGGCGAAGGTGGTCGCAGGCGACGGGTCGGTCAAGTCATCCGCAGGTACGTATACCGCCTGGATCGAGGTGATCGAACCTTCCTTGGTGGAAGTGATGCGCTCTTGCAGCACGCCCATCTCTTCAGCCAGGGTAGGCTGGTAACCTACTGCAGAAGGCATACGGCCCAGCAGTGCGGATACTTCAGTACCGGCGAGGGTGTAACGATAAATGTTGTCAACGAACAACAGTACGTCGTTACCTTCGTCACGGAACTTCTCGGCCATGGTCAGGCCGGTCAGTGCTACGCGCAGACGGTTACCCGGCGGCTCGTTCATCTGACCGTAAACCAGTGCCACTTTGTCCAGAACGTTGGAATCCTTCATCTCGTGGTAGAAGTCGTTACCCTCACGAGTACGCTCACCCACACCGGCGAACACGGAATAACCGCTGTGCTCGATGGCGATGTTACGGATCAGTTCCATCATGTTTACGGTTTTGCCTACACCGGCACCACCGAACAGACCGACTTTACCACCCTTGGCGAACGGGCAAACCAGGTCGATAACCTTGATGCCGGTTTCCAGCAGGTCGTTGCCGCCCGCCTGTTCAGCGAAGGACGGCGCAGGACGGTGAATGCCCCAGCGTTCTTCGGTGGCGATCGGGCCAGCTTCGTCGATCGGGTTGCCCAGTACGTCCATGATCCGGCCCAGAGTCGCTTTACCGACCGGTACGGAAATGGCTGCGCCAGAGTCGGTAACACCCAGGCCACGTTTCAGGCCTTCGGTGGAACCCATCGCAATGGTACGAACCACGCCGTCGCCCAGCTGTTGCTGAACTTCAAGAGTGGTCTCCGCGCCTTGTACACTCAGCGCGTTGTAGATGCTCGGTACGCTGTCGCGTGGAAATTCCACGTCGATAACGGCGCCGATGATTTGAACGATACGTCCGCTACTCATAGCTGGATCCTCTGAATATTTGAACCGTTAAACCGCGGCAGCGCCGCCGACGATTTCCGAGATCTCTTGGGTGATCGCAGCCTGACGCGCCTTGTTGTAGATCAGCTGCAAATCGCTGATCAAATCACCGGCGTTGTCGGTAGCGTTCTTCATTGCGATCATCCGCGCGGCTTGTTCAGCTGCGTTGTTCTCGACCACCGCCTGGTACACCTGCGACTCCACGTAGCGGACCATCAAGCCGTCAAGCAGCTCCTTGGCGTCCGGTTCGTAGAGATAGTCCCAGTGGTGCTTGAGCTTCTGATCCTGGGTCGCCACCAGCGGAATCAACTGTTCCACCGTAGGTTGTTGCGTCATGGTGTTGATGAACTTGTTGGACACCACGGACAGGCGGTCAATACGGCCGTCCAGGTAGGCATCCAGCATCACCTTGACGCTGCCGATCAGATCATTGATCGACGGCTCTTCACCCAAGTGGCTGATAGCAGCGACGACGTTACCGCCGAAGTTGCGGAAAAATGCCGCACCTTTGCTGCCGACCACGCACAGATCGATCTCTACGCCGCGATCGCGGTTTACCGCCATGTCCTTGACCAAAGCCTTGAACAGGTTGGTATTCAAACCACCGCACAAACCACGGTCACTGCTCACGACGACATAACCGACGCGCTTGATTTCGCGGTCGATCATGAACGGGTGGCGATATTCCGGGTTGGCGTTGGCCAGATGACCGATAACCTGGCGGATGCGCTCCGCGTAGGGACGGCTAGCAGCCATGCGCATTTGTGCCTTGCGCATTTTGCTGACCGCCACTTTTTCCATGGCGCTGGTGATCTTTTGCGTGCTTTTGATGCTCGCAATCTTACTGCGAATCTCTTTTGCGCCTGCCATGTAACACCTATCAGGTTAGCAAGCGGGAGCCTCTCGGCCCCCGCTGCGGCTTACCAGGTTTGGGTGGCCTTGAACTTCTCGATACCGGCTTTGAGGCCAGCGTCGATTTCGTCATTGAAGTCACCCTTCACGTTGATCTTCGCCATCAAATCGGCGTGATCGCGGTTGAAGTAAGCAATCATGGCCTGCTCGAAGCTACCGATTTTTGGAATCTCGATGTCCACCAGGAAGCCACGTTCAGCGGCGTACAGGGACAGCGACATGTCGGCAATGGACATCGGCGCATATTGCTTCTGCTTCATCAGCTCGGTAACGCGCTGACCATGCTCAAGCTGCTTGCGAGTGGCTTCGTCCAGGTCAGAAGCGAACTGGGCGAATGCCGCCAGTTCACGGTACTGAGCCAGAGCGGTACGGATACCACCGGAAAGCTTCTTGATGATCTTGGTCTGAGCGGCACCACCCACACGGGATACCGAAACACCGGCGTTCACAGCCGGACGGATGCCGGAGTTGAACATGGCCGATTCCAGGAAGATCTGACCGTCGGTGATCGAAATCACGTTGGTCGGAACGAACGCGGAAACGTCGCCAGCCTGGGTTTCAATGATTGGCAGAGCGGTCAAGGAACCGGTCTTGCCAGTCACGGCACCGTTGGTGAACTTCTCTACGTACTCTTCCGAAACGCGGGATGCGCGCTCCAGTAGACGGGAGTGGAGATAGAACACGTCGCCTGGGTAGGCTTCACGGCCTGGTGGACGGCGCAGCAGCAGGGAAATCTGGCGGTAAGCCACTGCTTGCTTGGACAGATCGTCATAAACGATCAGCGCGTCTTCACCGCGATCGCGGAAGTATTCGCCCATGGTGCAACCGGAGTACGGTGCCAGGAATTGCAGCGCAGGAGATTCGGAAGCACTGGCAGCCACGATAATGGTGTTTGCCAGGGCGCCGTTTTCTTCCAGCTTGCGAACCACGTTGGCGATGGTCGATTGTTTCTGACCGATGGCTACGTAGACGCAGAAGATGCCGCTGTTTTTCTGGTTGATGATCGCGTCGATCGCCAGAGCGGTTTTACCGATCTGACGGTCACCGATGATCAGCTCACGCTGGCCACGGCCGACAGGAATCATGGCATCGACAGCCTTGTAGCCAGTCTGTACAGGCTGGTCTACCGACTTACGCCAGATCACGCCTGGAGCCACTTTCTCGACCGCGTCGGTCTCGGTGTGGTTCAGCGGACCTTTGCCGTCAACTGGGTTACCCAGTGCGTCGACTACGCGACCCAGCAGTTCCTTACCAACCGGAACTTCGAGGATGCGGCCAGTGCACTTGGCGCTCATGCCTTCAGCCAGAGACTGATAGGAGCCCAATACAACGGCGCCTACAGAGTCTTGCTCAAGGTTGAGGGCCATACCGAAGACGCCGCCCGGAAACTCGATCATCTCGCCGTACATTACGTCGGCCAGACCGTGAATCCGCACGATGCCGTCAGATACGCTGACGACAGTGCCTTCGTTACGGGCTTGGGAGGTCACATCGAGCTTGTCGATGCGGCCCTTGATAATTTCACTTATTTCGGAAGGATTGAGTTGCTGCATTGCTCTGCTGCCCCTTCAAACTCAAGATTTCAATGCTTCGGCAAGTTTCGCGAGTTTGCCGCGAATCGAGCCATCGATAACCAGGTCGCCGGCGCGAATGACAACACCCCCAATCAGGGATGAATCTTCCGCAACTTGCAGGCGCACTTCCCGGTCGAGTCGTGCACTGAGAACCTTGGCGAGTTTGTCTTGCTGTTCTTGGTTCAATGCAAAAGCACTGGTGACTTCAACGTCTACCGATTTCTCTTGTTCGGCCTTGTACAGGTCGAACAGAGCGGCGATCTCCGGCAGAAGCGGGAGACGGTCGTTTTCGGCAACGACGTGAATGAAGTTCTGCACTTTTCCATCAAACTTGTCGCCACACACGTCGATAAACGTGGTGGCCTTATCTGCGCTCGTCAGTCGCGGGGCCTTGAGCACGCGCTGCATAGTGTCGTCTTGCGACACTTCTGCAGCCAGGCCGAGCATGGCTGACCAAGAGGCCAGCTGCTTGTGGGACTGGGCGTGCTCGAAGGCTGCCTTAGCGTAAGGTCGGGCCAACGTGGTCAATTCTGCCATGATCGCCCTCGCTTAAATTTCAGCAGCCAGTTTGTTAACCAGCTCCGCGTGCGCGTTTTGATCGATTGTGGCACCCAGGATCTTCTCGGCACCGCCGACGGCCAGAGCACCCAGTTGGGCACGCAGCGCATCTTTGACACCATTCAGTTCCTGCTCGATCTCGGCCTGAGCCTGGACCTTCACACGGTCAGCGTCGATACGGGCTTTTTCAACAGCCTCTTCAACGATCTGGTTACCGCGTTTCTTGGCTTGCTCAATGATTTCAGCTGCCTGTGCTTTAGCATCGCGCAGTTGATGACCCGCTTTCTCTTGGGCCAACTCCAGGTCGCGAGCTGCACGGCTGGCAGCGTCCAGTCCATCCGCGATCTTCTTCTGACGTTCGTGCAAAGCCGCGATGACCGGAGGCCACACGAACTTCATGCAAAACAGTACAAAAATGAAGAACGCAACGGACTGGCCAATCAGGGTTGCATTAATGTTCACGCCAACACCTCGCTCGTTCGTTGTCCATCACCCTAATCAACTCGAAAATTCGAGTGATTAGCCAGCGAGTTGACCAACGAAGGGGTTCGCGAAGGTGAAGAACAGAGCGATACCAACGCCGATCATGGTTACGGCGTCGAGCAGACCGGCAACGATGAACATTTTGACTTGCAGCATTGGAACCATCTCTGGCTGACGCGCTGCGCCTTCCAGGAACTTGCCGCCCAACAGGCCGAAACCAATTGCGGTACCCAGTGCGCCCAGGCCGATCAACAGTGCAACAGCGATAGCGGTTAGACCAACTACAGTTTCCATCTTTCCTCCCGACTTTTACGTCGTATGGTTTAGGTTTTTTAATTTTTAAAGCGGTAAAACAAATCGTTTCATAGCCCTGTTCGGGCACCCTCTCGTTTGACCGAGAGGGACATCAGACCAGTCGAGACTGGTCTTAATGGTTTTCTTCGTGCGCCATCGACAGATAGACGATGGTCAGCATCATGAAGATAAACGCCTGCAGGGTGATGATCAGGATGTGGAACACAGCCCACGCCCACTGCAGAACTACGCCCAGGCCGCTAAGCCAGAGCAGACCGCTGCCGAACATCACGGCGATCAGAATGAAGACCAGCTCGCCGGCGTACATGTTGCCGAACAGACGCAGTGCCAGGGAGATTGGCTTGGCAACCAGCGTCACGAACTCCAGCAGGAAGTTCACCGGAATCAGCAGGGCCTGAACGAAGATGTTCTTGCTGCCGAACGGGTGCAGGGTCAGTTCGCCGATGAAACCGCCGATGCCCTTGACCTTGATGCTGTAGAAAATAATCAATGCGAACACAGACAGGGACATGCCCAGGGTGGCGTTCGGGTCAGTGGTCGGAACGGCACGGAAGACCAGATGCGGGTCGCCGGTAATGATGGCAGCCAGCTTTGGAATCCAGTCGACCGGTACCAGGTCGACGGCGTTCATCATGAAGACCCAGACAAAAATCGTCAGTGCCAATGGCGCGATCAACGGGTTGCGGCCATGAAAGGTATCTCTCACGCTGCTGTCGACGAACTCGATCAGGACTTCAACGAAGTTCTGCAGCGCGCCAGGTTGACCGGAGGTCGCCTTTTTCGCGGCCATGCGGAAAATCAGAATGAAGATCAGACCCAACGCAACAGACCAGCCGAGGGTATCGACGTGGAATGCCCAGAAGCCCATTTCTTTGGCCTCTGCTGCGGTGTGGGCAAAGCCCCAGCCACCGGTAGGTAGCTGACCGAAAGTCAGGTTCTGCAAGTGGTGCTGGATATAGCCCGAAGCGGTTTCTGCTGCCATGGTTGCCTCAAACGCCCTAAGGTCTCGAAAGTCTTGTTTTCATAAGCAGGGGTGCGAACCAGCTGACCAGTTGGGTCAGCACGAAGACACCGAATACAGCTAGCGGCGCCAGTGGCTTCACACCTGCAAACGTCAGTGCAAACAGCACCGCCGTCAAAATTAGTTTGCCCGCCTCGCCGGCATAAAATGACCGGACGATGGCTTGAGCTGCCCGGGCGCCGGAAAACCGAAATGCCCGATGAGCGAAATACGCGTTGGGCAGCAAGGCTATCAGGCCTCCGCAGAGTCCCGAGTACCCGGCTACGGCTCCATGCCAGTACCAGAGCGCCAAAGCGGCCAGTACCAAAACGACAAATTGAGCCAGTAGCACCGGAAATACGGCCAGACGATGGAACGGCAAGCGGTTTGGCGTGCGGCTCTCCATCGATATTGCTCCCCAAGATCGGCTGCCAGAACTCAATAATTTGGCATAATTTGTGCCGACAAAATGCGCGCAGAGTATAGGGGCGGTTCTGCCCCTATTCAACTGCCAGGTAGTGATTTCTAACTGCTGCTACATATGGAATTGTTTCAGCGGATGTGTGCGAGGACGCCTTGCAACTCATCGAGGGAGTTATAACCAATGACCAACTGCCCCTTGCCCTTCTTGCCATGGCGGATCTGCACCGCAGAGCCCAGGCGCTCGGCCAGACGCTGTTCGAGACGGGCGATATCCGGGTCAGGTTTGGCCGGTTCCGAGGGCTCGTGCTTGCCACTCAACCACTGGCGAACCAGGGCTTCGGTCTGGCGTACAGTGAGGCCACGTGCGACAACGTGTCGCGCCCCTTCGACTTGTTGATTTTCCGGCAAACCGAGCAATGCGCGAGCATGTCCCATCTCCAGGTCGCCGTGAGACAACATGGTCTTGATGACTTCCGGCAAGGCAATCAGCCGCAACAGGTTGGCCACGGTCACCCGGGATTTACCCACTGCTTCGGCAACTTGCTGCTGAGTCAGCTGGAATTCCTGCTGCAAGCGCTGCAGGGCGACCGCTTCCTCGATCGGATTGAGGTCTTCGCGCTGAATGTTCTCGATCAGCGCCATGGCGATGGCGGTTTCATCCGGGACATCGCGAACCATCGCCGGGATGGTTTCCTGGCCGGCCTGCTGGCTGGCACGCCAGCGGCGTTCACCGGCAATAATCTCAAAGCGACCAGCGCCGATCGGACGAACCACGATCGGTTGCATCACCCCTTGGGCCCTGATCGACTGAGCGAGCTCTTCGAGCGCCTGTGGGTCCATGTCACGACGCGGCTGGTATTTGCCACGTTGAATCAGGTCCAGTGGCAGATGCTGCAACTCACGCTCACTCGCCTGCACCGCTTGTTCTTCCAGCAGGCTGACAGTCGGACCACTCAACAGTGCATCCAGTCCACGTCCGAGACCTCGTTTCTTGACGGCCATGTGGACTCCTTAAGTTGCCTGAGCAGCGGCAGTGCGTGAGTTGCGACGTTGACGACGAACCAGCTCGCCCGCCAATGCCAGATAGGCGATCGCGCCACGCGATGATTTGTCGTACGCCAGCGCCGGCATGCCATAGCTCGGCGCTTCGGCCAAGCGGATGTTGCGTGGAATGACGGTGTCGTACAGCTGCTCGCCGAAGTGTTCCTTGAGCTGCGCCGAAACGTCGTTCATCAGGCTCAGCCGCGGGTCGTACATGGTCCGCAGCAGGCCTTCGACTTTCAGGTTCGGGTTCAGCAGTTCAGCGATTCGCTTGATGTTGTCCACAAGGTCGCTCAAACCTTCGAGTGCGAAGTACTCGCACTGCATGGGGATAATCACCCCGTCGGCGGCGACCAGAGCGTTGAGCGTGAGCATCGACAGCGACGGTGGACAATCGATCAAAATGTAATCGTAGTTTTCACGAATCGGCGCGAGGGCGCTGCGCAGACGGCTTTCCTTCATCTGCATTTCCAGCAGAACGACTTCTGCCGCTGTCAGATCGCGGTTGGCCGGCAACAGCTGATAACCGCCATGCTCGGAAAAGTGCATGGCTTGCGCCAGATCGCACTCGCCGATCAGCAGGTCATAGACCGAGTTTTCCAGGCCGTGTTTATCCACACCGCTACCCATGGTGGCGTTGCCCTGTGGATCAAGATCGATCAACAGCACCCGACGCTTGGTAGCGACCAGCGATGCTGCGAGGTTGATACAGGTGGTGGTCTTGCCCACACCACCCTTTTGGTTCGCAATCGCGAATACCTTAGCCATTCTTGCTTGTGTTCCCAATCATGCCGTGCGGCGCAGTATCAGCAGATGGCGTTGGCCTTGGCAACCAGGTACGGCCAAGGCGTGTGCGCTATCGAGGTGGAAGTCTGCCGGCAATGCTACCAGTTCATCCGCCGGATGCAGGCCTTTCATTGCCAACCAACGTGTATTGAGGTCGCCCAGGTGCCGCGTCCAGTTGCTGAAATCTTCCAGACTGCTGAACGCTCGGG
Source organism: Pseudomonas sp. KH_050 (assembly GCF_057838875.1). Lineage (NCBI taxonomy): Bacteria > Pseudomonadati > Pseudomonadota > Gammaproteobacteria > Pseudomonadales > Pseudomonadaceae > Pseudomonas > Pseudomonas sp. KH_050. Next base: position 6,615,591 of record NZ_CM174478.1, read on the forward strand.
AGACGATCCCGGTGAAGGGTAGTTCAGGATGGAAGGCTTCGACCCGACTGTGGATAACTTGCAGGTTATCCAGCTTGAGTTCGAGTTTGACCTGGGTCAGGAAGCGGGTTTTCTTGCCGTTGCTGTCCAGAACCGTCACTTGCGAGTCGGGAAACAGGATCGCCAACGGAATCCCCGGCATACCGCCGCCGCTGCCAACGTCCAGCCATCGACCATTCTCGATGAAGGACATGACACTCAGGCTGTCGAGCAAATGCCGCGAAACCATTTCGTCAGGGTCGCGCACCGCCGTGAGGTTGTACGCCTTGTTCCATTTGATCAACAGGGCCAGATACGCCAGCAACTGGGCGTGCTGGCTTTCTGTCAGGGTGACACCGAGCTGGCGAGCACCTGTGGATAACTCTTCGGCATGTTGCGAGGTGACCAACGAACTCAAGCGCTTTGCTCCAACTGACGGCCCGCGCCGCGTTTTTTCAAATGAATCATCAACAGGGAAATCGCCGCCGGCGTGACACCGGGAATCCGCGAAGCCTGGCCCAGCGTCTCAGGGCGAGTTATCCCCAACTTGCTCTGAATCTCTTTCGAGAGACCGGAGATGTTCGTGTAATCGATATCCACAGGCAACTTGGTGTCTTCACTGGCCCGCAGACGAGCGATCTCGTCCTGCTGACGATCAATGTAACCGGCATACTTGGTTTTGATTTCGACCTGTTCTGCAACCTGTGGATCGATTGCGCCGTCACCGGTGACCGCAATCAGCCCAGCGTAGTCGATTTCCGGACGCGTCAGCAGGTTCAACAGGTTGTATTCGTGAGTCAGCGGCGTGCCGAATTTTTCGGCAATCGCATCGCCCTGCTCGGTGCCCGGGCGAACCCAGGTACTTTTCAGACGTTGTTCTTCCAGCTCGATGCTTTCGCGTTTGGTACAGAAAGCGGCCCAACGCGCGTCATCCACCAGGCCCAATTCACGACCTTTTTCGGTCAGACGCAGATCAGCGTTGTCTTCGCGCAGGATCAGCCGGTACTCGGCGCGGGAAGTGAACATCCGGTACGGTTCTTGAGTCCCGAGGGTGATCAGGTCGTCGACCAACACCCCGATGTACGCCTCATCCCGACGTGGACACCAGCTGTCTTTGCCTTGTGCACGCAGTGCGGCGTTGGTTCCGGCCAGCAAACCCTGGGCGCCAGCTTCTTCGTAACCGGTGGTGCCGTTGATTTGTCCGGCAAAGAACAAACCACCGATCACCTTGGTTTCCAGGCTGTACTTCAGATCCCGCGGATCGAAGTAATCGTATTCGATGGCGTAGCCAGGACGAACGATATGCGCGTTTTCCATCCCGCGAATCGACTGCACGATCTGGATCTGCACGTCGAACGGCAAGGAAGTGGAAATCCCGTTCGGGTACAGCTCGTGAGTAGTCAAGCCTTCCGGTTCGATGAAGACCTGATGACTTTCCTTGTCGGCAAAGCGGTGGATCTTGTCTTCGATCGAAGGGCAGTAACGCGGGCCGATACCTTCGATGACCCCGGAATACATCGGCGAACGATCGAGGTTCGCGGCAATGATTTCGTGGGTTCGGGCATTGGTATGGGTAATCCAGCAGCTGACTTGCGCAGGATGCTGTTCCTTGGAACCGAGGAACGACATCACTGGAATCGGCGTGTCGCCTGGTTGCTCGGTCATCACCGAGAAATCCACAGAACGACCATCGATTCGCGGCGGCGTGCCGGTTTTCAGACGCCCTACCCGTAAAGGCAGTTCGCGCAGACGTTGTGCCAGGGCAATCGAAGGTGGATCACCCGCTCGGCCACCGGAATAGTTCTGCATCCCGATGTGGATAAGTCCACCGAGGAAGGTACCGGTGGTCAATACCACCGAGTCGGCAAGGATTCGCAGGCCCATCTGGGTCACAACGCCGCGGACTTGATCCTGTTCAACGATCAGGTCATCGCAGGCTTGCTGAAATATCCACAGGTTGGGCTGATTCTCGAGGATTTCGCGAACCGCCGCCTTGTAGAGAACCCGGTCGGCCTGAGCACGTGTAGCGCGCACGGCCGGGCCTTTGCGGCTGTTCAGTACGCGAAACTGAATACCGCCTTTGTCAGTAGCCATGGCCATCGCGCCGCCAAGGGCGTCGATCTCCTTGACCAAATGGCTTTTGCCAATGCCGCCAATCGCTGGATTGCAGCTCATTTGCCCGAGGGTTTCCACGTTATGCGTAAGCAGCAGGGTTTTCACTCCCATGCGTGCTGACGCTAGTGCTGCCTCGGTACCGGCATGACCGCCGCCGATGACGATCACTTCAAAACGGGAAGGGAAATCCACCACGCACCTCGTGCCTGCTTCTGAATGGGTAAAAAGGAATGGGTTATTAGGCTAGGCGGCAAGTATAGGGACTTCGCCTCCCCTAAAGAACCCTTTGCACAAAATTTAACCAGCTGTGGATAATCACGGATAATAGAAATTAAAAGAGAGAAAAGTATTAAAGCTTTGTTTTTATGTTTATTTATACAGAGGCTGTTTTCTGTGGATAGATCTCTGTACACCTTTAAATTCAATGTGTAGAGCGGTTCAAAAGTCTGTGGTCATGTGGTCATGAGGCCCTTGGATAACCGGTTTAAGCCTGTGGGTAAAAGTGGTGCTTATCCACAGGCGGGGTTTTCCTCAGTTTTGAGGCCCTGTTATCAACTGGGCCTAAGGGCAGTTATTCACAGGGCTTAATCCACAGAAAAAACCAGGGCAGGGCAAATCCCGGGTACAGAAAATCCGCCGAGGTCGATAAATTCCACCAGGCAGTTCAGAAAAAGGATCAGGAAGGAGGAGAACAGACAGGCCCCAATGGCCTGCCTGTGGACAACAGAAGGTTATTTGCCGATGCAGAAACTGGAAAAGATCCGTCCGAGCAGATCATCAGAGCTGAATGCCCCGGTAATCTCGCCCAAAGACTGCTGCGCCTGACGCAAATCTTCGGCCAGCAGCTCACCAGCGCCGGCAAGGGTCAATTGGGCACGACCATGCTCAAGTGAGGTGCTGGCATGACGCAGGGCTTCCAGGTGGCGTCGGCGAGCGCTGAAGCTGCTTTCCGAGGTCTGTTCATAGCCCATGCAGGCTTTGAGGTGGTCCCGCAGCAACTCCAGGCCTTCGCCGGCGGACCTGGCGCTGAGGCTGATCGTCACATGGCCATCCTCACTGACTTCCAGGGCAATCGCCTCGCCGGTAAGGTCAGCCTTGTTGCGGATCAGGGTCACCTTGGCCGGATCCGGTCGCTGCTCGAGGAATTCCGGCCACAGGGCAAACGGATCCAGGGCTTCAGGGGCCGTTGCATCGACCACCAGCAAGACCCGATCAGCCTCGCCAATGGCCTTGAGCGCCCGTTCGACGCCAATTTTTTCAACCTGGTCATCGGTATCGCGCAAACCCGCGGTGTCGACCACATGCAACGGCATGCCGTCGATGTGGATATGTTCGCGGAGGATATCCCGGGTAGTCCCGGCAATTTCCGTAACAATTGCCGCCTCACGACCGGCCAGGGCGTTGAGCAGACTGGACTTGCCGGCATTCGGCCGACCGGCGATCACCACGGTCATCCCGTCGCGGAGCAATGCCCCCTGCCCGGCTTCACGCAACACGGTGGATAACTCTTCGCGCACGTTATCGAGCATCTTCAGGACATGCCCATCCGCCAGGAAGTCGATTTCTTCCTCCGGAAAGTCGATCGCCGCCTCGACATAGATGCGCAGACTGATGAGTTTTTCGGTCAGGTTATGCACACGCTGGGAAAAAGCCCCTTGCAGCGAGCGCAGCGCATTGCGCGCGGCCTGTGCCGAACTGGCTTCAATCAGGTCGGCAATGGCTTCGGCCTGAGCCAGGTCGAGCTTATCGTTGAGGAACGCGCGCTCGCTGAATTCCCCCGGGCGCGCCAGTCGACAGCCCAATTGCAGACAGCGCTGCAGCAACATATCGAGCACGATCGGACCGCCATGGCCCTGAAGTTCAAGCACGTCTTCGCCGGTAAATGAATTCGGCCCCGGGAAATACAGAGCAATCCCTTCGTCGAGGACGTCATCGTGCTCACTGAAAAACGGACCGTAATGGGCATAACGCGGTTTCAGTTCACGGCCGCTGATGGCTTTCGCTGCGACACTTGCGAGCGGCCCGGAGATACGGACGATGCCCACGCCGCCGCGACCTTGAGCGGTCGCGACGGCGGCGATGGTTTCACGAGGGACATTCATAAACCAATATCCAGACAAAAGTGACAGATAGCAAAACGCCCCACTAGGGGGCGTTTTGAGTGGTTATCCACAGAGTAGATCAGGCCGTTGCTTTCGCCGCCGCCTCAATCTTACGCGTGATGTACCACTGTTGGGCGATCGACAAAACGTTGTTCACTACCCAGTACAGCACCAGACCAGCCGGGAACCACAGGAAGAAGAAGGTGAAGATGATTGGCATCATTTTCATGACCTTCGCCTGCATCGGATCCGGAGGAGTCGGGTTCAGCTGCTGCTGGATGAACATGGTTGCACCCATGATGATCGGCAGAATGAAGAACGGATCCTTGATCGACAGGTCAGTAATCCACAGCATGAACGGCGCCTGACGCATTTCCACGCTTTCCAGGAGAACCCAGTACAGCGAGAGGAAAACCGGCATTTGCACAAGAATCGGCAAGCATCCACCCAGCGGGTTGATCTTCTCTTTCTTGTACAGCTCCATCATCGACTGCGACATTTTCTGCCGATCGTCGCCATGTTGCTCTTTCAGAGCCGCCAGTTTCGGCGCCACTGCACGCATACGGGCCATGGATTTGTAGCTGGCTGCCGACAGCGGGAAGAAGATCCCTTTGATCAGCATGGTCAGGAAGATGATCGACCAGCCCCAGTTACCGACCAGCGCGTGGATATTTTGCAGCAACCAGAAGATCGGCTGGGCAATGAACCACAGAATGCCGTAGTCGACGGTCAGTTCCAGACCTGGGGACAACTCTTTGAGTATGTCCTGGCTTTTCGGACCGGCGTAAAGCGTAGCGGTGGTTTCAGCCTTGGCACCTGGCGCAACGGTCAACGCAGGGCCGGTGTAACCAATGATGTAGTTGCCTTTGCTGTCTTTACGGGTCTGGACGAGATTGTTTTCGCCCTTGGCCGGAATCCACGCGGTCACAAAATAGTGCTGCAACCAGGCAACCCAGCCACCTTGAACGGTTTCTTTCAGCGAGGCCTTGTCCATGTCACCCATCGACACTTTCTTGTACGGCTCGTTACTTGTCCACAGAGCGGCGCCCAGATAAGTCGCGGTGCCGGTGGCAGTGCTGGAAGAAGGATCGGAACTGGCATCGCGCTTCAATTGCGCGAACATTGCACCGGACCAGGGCTGAGCGCTCTGGTTGTCGATGATGTAGGAAACACCTACATCATAATTACCGCGTTGCAAGGTGAAACGCTTGATGTAGTTGACGCCGTCCTTGCTGAACTTCAGGTCCACGACCAATTGGTCCTGACCCTCAGCCAGTTGATAAGTCTTCTTCTCGGACGAGAACACCGGGCGACCCGCTGGACTGGCATCCGGTCCATTGGTGCCGATCAGACCGCTTTGCGCAAGGTAGGTCCGTTCATTGCCGTTGTCGAACAGCTGGAATGGAATTTCCGGGTGATCCTGACGACGAGGATAAAGCGGCAGCTTCAGCTGGGCGATATCACCACCTTGTGGATCGACAGCCAGATCGAGCACATCCGTTTTGATCTGGATGAGATCTTTGCTTGCAGCGACCAGTGCTTCGGCGGGTGCACTGGTATCGCTTGCCGCGCGAGGAATGTCGTCACTGACGGAAGCTTTAGTACCAGTCGCCGTTTCCGGTAGGCCCGGAGCGGTAGAGCTGGCGGCAACATTCTGAGTCGGCAGGGCAGCCTGGCCATAGTCCTGGTTCCATTTAAGGACCATAACGTAGGACACGATTGCCAGGGCGACGATCAGGATCGTGCGTTTAATATCCATGATTACTCGGCCATCGAAGAAGAACGGGAGGTAGGGATAGATGGAACCGGGTCATAACCACCGGGATTCCACGGATGACAGCGACCTAAACGACGAAAGGCCAGCCAGCCACCGCGCAGAAGGCCATGATTTTCTATGGCTTCATACGCGTAGCAGGAACAACTGGGGTAGAAACGACAGTGACTGGCCATCAGAGGACTAATGGCATAGCGATAAAACTGGATCGGTACGAGTGCCAGTTTACGCATCGGGACTGTCTACCCCTACAGTTTCGGTTTTGACTGCTGGTACCGGCGAGCTGCGTGCCAGACGCTTCCAGAGTTTGCCGAAATGCTGAATCAATTCGGGGTTTTCTACGTCACCCAAACCTTTGCGCGCGACGATAACGATGTCCCAACCGACCAGAGAATCCTGGTGGAGGCGAAACGATTCGCGCATCAGACGTTTGAGGCGATTGCGCTCAACGGAGAGCTTTACGCTCTTTTTCCCGATCACTAACCCCAATCGGGGGTGATCAAGATCGTTGTTTCGCGCAAGGAGCAGGAGATTTTTCCCCGGAACCTTGCCGGTGGGGGAGTCAAAGACTGCCTTGAAATGCCGGGGAGTCAGCAAACGCTTTTCCCGACTGAAGTCCTGACTCACCACCAGTACCGGATTATCAAACTGCCAGACGCGCACGACCTTTGGCGCGGCGACGCGACAGGACTGCGCGGCCGTTCTTGGTAGCCATGCGAGCACGGAAGCCGTGAGTACGGGCGCGTTTGATGGTGCTTGGTTGGAAAGTACGTTTCATGTCGTGTTACCTGGTTCGTCCACAACGGGCCGGAATGGCCCCCGTTTTAAGAGACCGGCGATTCTAGAGAAAGCAAGCCTCTAGGTCAATTTCCAACCAGCGTTTCCTTCAATTAGATCTCTGAGGGTGTTGGCCGTCTGACGGGGATCGCTAGATATAGAAATAAAGAAGGGAATTATTTAAAGCTTTTCTGTAAAGCTTATAAAAGCTAGGGCCGGCATCTTCTGTGGATAAGTGCCTTAAGGCCATCTAGACCGTACTGTACAGAGAATGACAACTAGGCTGGAAAACGGTGTTCAGCCTGTGCTGCGCTATCGGATAAGCTGTGTGTGAAAGGGCCTGTTATCCACAGGCAGGTTATCCACCGAGTTTGCCCCCCACTTGTACAACGAGCTTAGGTGGGCTTATCCACAGGGCTTATCCACATACCATTGGTCGTGTTTTTTTCACTTAAGGCGTTGATTCTTCGTGCTCTCTGAACAACCTACATGTGGATAAGTGGACGCTCGGTCGCTACAATGGCGGTTGTTTTTGCCTCACCGGCTTTCAACTTAGGGGATATCC